>CAWIAX010000005.1:0-279069 GCA_963834305.1 uncultured Acidobacteriota bacterium | reverse complement strand
TACGGACCGTCAACGAGGTCGCGCACCCATTCAGCGAAGTCAATCGCCGCGCGCCGTTCGGTGACCTTCGCCCCCCGCCATGGCCGATGCGCGTCGACGGCGAGGAAGATATTCGCGGTGCCGTTGCGGCGGTACTCATAGTCCTGCCGCGCCGGACGGCTCGGCGCGACCGGCGTGGCCGCGCGCACTTCCCCGATCAACTGGCGCGGCGACTCGTCGATGCACACCACCGCCGTGCCCGCGGCAGGCGGGGACGTATACAATTCCAGCACGTCCTCCATCCGGGCCACGTACACCGCGTCGATCTTCGGCACACACCACTTCTTCTGCTGCCACGGTTTGAGGTCGTTTTCTGCCAATCGCCGTCCGATCGTGTGTCGTGAGACACGCGCGTGGGGAGTCAGCGCCACGACCGCGTCGGCCAACAGCGCCAACGTCCACCGGGCGCGCCCGGGCGGCGGCGTTGCGCACGCCGTCGCGATCAGCAGCGCTTCTTCAGGGCCCGTGAGCTTCCGCGCCCCGCCCGGCCGCGGGGCCTCGGATAACGCGGCTTCGAGGCTCTCCTCCACGAACCGCCGTTTGGTGCGGTAGACGGTCGAGGTACCCACCCGGACGGTCGTGGCAATCGCCTCATCCGTCTGGCCCCGTGCCGCCGCCAACAGAATCTGCGCGCGTTTCACGCGCCGGACGGCCCGAGTGCCCCCCGCAACCATCCCCTCCAAGTGCTGACGCTCGCTCTCGTCCAAGTCGACGCGGTATCGTAGGTGCATCGCGGGTCCTCCCGCGACATAGCGGATCACACACAGCGCAGCATGTCGATCCTATTCACGACGACTCAAGGGCAGTACCTGGCGTTCATTCACGCCTACACCACCTTGCACCGGCGCTCACCGGCGGAGACCGACTTCCAAGCGTTTTTCTGCGTCACACCGCCCACCGTCCATCGCATGATCGTCACGCTCCACGAGCGAGGACTCATCCAGCGCACTCCTAGGCAATCACGCAGCATTACGCTGCTGGTTCCGCCCGACATATTGCCGCCACTTCAACCGATCAAAATCCCTGCGACGGGGTATCAGTCGGCCCAAGCGGCGAATTCTCGACACCGTCAAGGGGAGACGGAGCGAGCGGGCAGCTGCGAGCGAGAAGATGGTGTCCGGGAAGCGCCCCGGCGCCGGACTCGGCGGCGCGAGCGAGCCACCGGAACGGAGCGGGCGGGCGAAGCCGCGAGCGAGAGACGGTGTAAGGGGTCCGGGGACGAAGTCCCCGGATCAAGATTGGTTGCGGGGGCGCGCAACCAGCGGTACTTGCGCCTGTGGAGGAGGGCGGCGTGAAGCACCGAGGAATGACCTGGGCCAAGGCTCAGTCCGCCTAACGCTAGCGTTCACCAGCGGCGACCCATGATTGCACCGGCCGCCGTCTGGTGCAACGCAAGTCAGACTGCCCCGTGCGACCTAGACTGCCTCCTCCCAAGCTTCCGCGAGCCACCTAAGGACTTGGGCATCCACGTCCGCGACCCGATACAACTCGACATGGTGCATGAAGCGTCCCGGCGACGGCTCCACGACCTCCTTCCAGCGCCTCGAGCGATCTCGGCGGCTAAGGCTAACGCTCAGCACGAGGGGCGCTCCGCGCGACCCCAGATACTGCTTCGGCTGCCAGGTCCATGCGAAAGAAATGCGTCGTCGGAACGCTACCTGACTCTTGGAGATCCGTTCGTGGGACGGCCCAACACGATCGACGGCTCGCTCCACAGCCCAGTGGAGCCGCGCGGCTTTGGCAGCGTCACCAAAGAATTGAGCGAGCGCACGTTGATTCACTCGGGGCATACGGGCACGCTCTCGGTTCGGCGACTGTAATGCTTCGCGCGAATCGTCTGACGAACCCGATCGAGCAGCTTCGGCGCCCCGGCCGCTGGAACCGGCCGCGATGGTGCGCCACTCGCAGTGTGACTGCTGGGAACTGATTCCATTGCAGAGAATCTCGTGACGACGATGGCATCGTCAGAGCGAATCGGTCAATCGCCAAGGGAGGACCTCGAAACCCGTTGTCGCGTGAAGTTCTGGCAGGAACGTCGCGGCGTCCACTGAACGACAAGCCTGATAGCTGTGCCGCAGAAGTCCGGTCCGGCCTCAAGTCGAAGACGGTCCCGTGCGCGCTCCGACAGCGCGCAGGCGCGACGTGGCACAATGCGAGCGACGTGAAGATCCGCCACGCTCATCTTGCCATGATCGATCGCCGCAAGGTGCTCGACTATCTCCTGAACGAGGCCCATCCGGACAATGGCGGGAAAGCGCGGTTCTTCGGATTGCTCGGCTACTCCCGGGAGGATCCCGAGCGCCTGATAAAGGCCCTTCGAGACGTTGCCGAGCAGGGGGAGGTCGTCAGCAGTGCCGAATCGGTACACGGCGAGAAATATGTTGTTGACGGCTGGTTGTCAGGGCACACTGAAGAAGGCCGGCAGTGGTCGATCAGGACGGTTTGGATCATCGACCGCGGGGAAGATGCGCCGCGGCTCGTCACCGCGTATCCTGGCAAGGAGTGACCATTCGAGATGATCAAGGAACACGATCGCGTCGTGCTGACGGAGCCCGTACCCGCTGAAGGCCTCGAAGTGGGCGACGTGGGTACAGTGGTTCACGTCTACGCTGACGGGAAGGCGTTCGAAGTCGAGTTCACGACGCTCGACGGTAAGACCGCCGCCGTGGCCACCGTGGACGCAGCCGCGGCTCGGCCGGTCACCGGCCGTGAGATCACGCATTCTCGCGAGCTGACGCGCGCCAGCTGATTCCGACGCCGAACCAGACTATCGATCCCCCCACTTCCTTTGGGAGGCGGGTGCGAAACCGGCCGCAAGGCCGGTTTCAGTGTTTTTGAGGCCACGCCTTGGCGCTCGGAAGACGAACGCCCGGCGTTCTCTAGCGGCGATGCAACTCGTCTCTGGAGGTCACAGGTGCCCACTGCAGATCCAGGCCGTCGCGAAGTCGTTTGAGGGCGCGACGTCTCGCTCGAACGAAGTGCCTGCGATGTACTTCCGAATGCGGATCGAGGCTGTCGCGCGACTGTCTGGCAAGCGCCGCGCGAGCCTCGGCAGGGAGCGCCAATGCGTCCTTCAGGATGTCCGCGGCTCGGCGCTTCATGGCCGGATCTTAGCTGATCCGGATCGCACTGGATCGCGAGTTCGATTCGCAGCTGGATGAGCGCGCCGCGGATATTGGCTTCTCAGCTGTCGATGTCCGAGGGGAACAGGAGGGGGAACACAGTGGGGGAACAGGGCCACGCGCGAGGTGTTCCCCCCTCTCCTCCACCTGGCCCGACACGAATCGGGGTCGATGACAGTGCGGCTCGCTATGCGCTGCTCCGCGCCAACTTCAATCAGCGCTGTGGGTTGCTGAACACGCGCATCGGGGCGGCGCTCTGTGCCGCCCGACAAGGGCGATGCTCTTGGCGAGGCGGTCAATCGCAGTACCGTGGCGTGAGCGACCACCATTTTGGACCGCTTGGCCTGCCAAGCCTGCGGCCAGCGAGGTGGTCGCTCACGCCACGCTGTCTCTGGCTCAGCCGGAGCGCGTCGTCGTCGGACGTGTGCGTCCGAGGCGGGATTGAAGGCGTACAGATCCGCGTCGCGAACAGCGGCCGTCGCGCAGCGATTGCTGCGGCTCGCAACTCGCGCGCTCAAGGCGCTGCGCGCATGACTCGTTACGCTCCGCCCGCGCTGCGCGCGGCTGACGGCCTTGACCGCGCGAGCCGCGACCCGTTTCCTGGCAACTATCGACGGTCGCCACACGGAAGCGCTTGACGACGTCGAGGGACGGCGCTACTGTCTGATCATCTTCGCTGGCTGCACTCGCAGCCCCCCTCTACATCGCCCGGTGTGGAGCACGTTCGAATCGGCGGTCTCAGACCACGGTTCGCTCCCCACTTCTCAAAGCCACTTCCTGGTTGTCTGTTCGTGCGACGTCACGTCCGCGAAACCGATAACCGAATCGGACTGCGCTTCGGTCCCAGGCCAGGCGCAGATCCGACTGTGCACCACACGTCCAATCATCACGCTGCCACGGCGGTACACCTGTCAGAAGTCGATGCGTCGGGAGATGCGCTCAGCGCGCCCATTCACCATGAACGACAGCGGCATCGACGCTCGGAATGAGCAGGCGTATCATGGCCGAAAGACGATCGCCACGAACGGGACGCGGCCGGCGGCATTGGACTCGCGCTCGTGCGAAGGACAGCGGTGCGCAGCGGCAATGGCGCGGACGCGCCGCTTCGCGCGTTCGTTCGCGCCCTGGCGCGGCAGGCCGCACGCGAGTTCTTCGAGCTGGAACTGAGGCAGCAGTCACGAACGGTTCAATGAGGTCCAGGACGTGAAAATCGCTCTCTACGCGCGCTACTCCTCGGACAACCAGCGGGACGCATCGATCGCCGATCAACTGCGCGTGTGCCGCACGTTTGCAGAGCGGCAGGGCTGGGCAATCTGCGAGGAGTACACGGACCATGCCGTGTCCGGTGCGACGTTGCTGCGCGCGGGGTTCCAGGCGCTGATGCGCGACGCGCTGAACCATCGATTCGACGTCGTGCTCGCCGAGTCGTTGGACCGCTTCAGCCGCGACCAGGAAGACACGGCCGGTCTCTTCAAGCGCCTCACCTTCGCCGGCGTGAACATCGTCACGCTCGCCGAAGGTGACATCACGCATCTGCACATCGGCTTCAAGGGCACGATGAACGCCCTGTTCCTCAAGGATCTCGCCGAGAAGACACACCGCGGACTCCGCGGTCGCATCGAGGACGGCAAGTCGGCCGGCGGTCTCTGCTACGGCTATCGCGTCGTCAAGGCGCTGAGCGCCGGATCCGTCACAACCGGTGAGCGAGAGATCGACCCAGAACAGGCGGCGGTTGTCGAACGGATCTTCCGCGACTTCGTGGCCGGCTTGTCGCCCGAAGCCATCGTCAAGGCGCTGAACCGGGAAGGCATCGCAGGCCCGTTCGGTGGAAGCTGGAGCCCGAGCACAGTTCACGGCAATCCGAAGCGCGGAACCGGCATCCTGAACAACGAACTGTACCTCGGGCGGATGGTCTGGAATCGTCTGCGCTACGTGAAGAACCCGGACACGGGCAAGCGCGTGTCGAGACTGAATCCGTCGGCCGAGTGGATCACCAAAGGCGTCCCGACGCTGCGCATCATCAGCGACGAGTTGTGGAACGCCGCGAAAGAGCGACAGAGGACAACGAGGCGCGCGGTCGCGGACAGCGGCAATATGGGAGGAGCGCGGCGCCCGCAGTACCTGTTCTCCGGGCTGACGAAGTGCGGCGTGTGCGGCTCGGGTTTCATCATGGCCAGCGCGAACCGGTTGTCGTGCTTCGGAGCACGGTACAAGGGTATCTGCGACAACGGTCTGACCATCCGCCGCGACGAGGTCGAATCGCGCGTACTTGAGGCGCTACAAGAGAAGCTGCTGAATCAGGAATTGTTCGAAGAGTTCTGCGATGAGTTCACGCGCGAGATGAACCGGCTGCGCATGCAGCACCGTGCGGACTTCTCCGCGGCCGAACGCGAGATCGAGCGGATCGAGGCTCGCCGCAAGAAACTGGTCGAGTCCATCATGGACGGCGTGCCTGCGAGCGAGGTCAGGGACGAGCTGAAGGCGAATGCATTGCGACGCGAAGCGCTCCAGGCAAAGGTCGCCGCGGCTGACGAGCCGCCACCCCTTCTGCATCCGGAGATGGCCCGCATCTACCGCACGAAGGTCACAGAACTCGCCGAGGCGCTTCAGCAGCCCGAAAGTCGTGTCGGAGGCGACCGAGGCCCTGCGCGGCCTCGTGGACGCCATCGTGCTCACTCCAGCGGCGAACGGAAAGGAACTCGGCATCGAGCTGAGAGGCAATCTGGCGGCCATGCTGGGGGCGACCGTACAAAGCGAAAAGGTCGTCGGAATCCGACGACCTTTCCCTGCAAGTATCTTTGGTTGCGGGGGCGGGATTTGAACCCGCGACCTTTGGGTTATGAGCCCAACGAGCTACCGGACTGCTCCACCCCGCGTCAGAAGAATTCCAGTGTACCACCCGCTACCGCCCGGGTCAACCACACGCCAGCCTCTCAGGCTCCCCCAGCCGGCTCTACCGCGGGCAACCCGCTGAAATCCAGCAGCAACTCCACGCCCGACGTCTCGTGGTCCGAATGGCTGGCGCGCCGACCCGGGCAGCTCAGCGGCTCGGGCGCATCCCGCACCCGGTCGTAGTACGCTCGCGCAATCTCCGGCGCCACGTAGCCCACCCGCTCCCCGCCACTCAGCACCGCGATGGCGTGCCGGAAATACCGGTTCTCCGGCTCCACCTGCAGCACGGCGGTGAACGAAGACGGCACCCGCCGGACCCGCTCGATATAGCCGAGTCCGCCCACCACCGGAATGCGCTCGAGGATAGAATCGGGCATTCGTGGATCTTAAACCGGCTCCCCCGCCCCCGCCCGGACGGGCGCCTGGCGCCGCGGTCCATCGAGGAGCAGACCACACCGATGCCCGTTGACACCGAAGAGCTCGTCACCCGCCTCCGCGCTGCACGCGCCCTCGTTATCGTCACCGGCAGCGGCGTGTCGGCGGCCAGCGGCGTGCCGACGTTCCGCGGAGAGCACGGCCTGTGGCGCAACTACCGCGTCGAAGATCTGTCCACGCCGGAGGCCTTCGCACACGACCCGCGGACGGTCTGGGAATGGTACGACTGGCGCCGCGCGATGCTGGCCGCCTGCCTGCCGAACGCGGCGCACGACGTCCTCGCCCGGTGGAGCGCGCGCCAGGGGTTCACGCTCATTACCCAGAACGTCGACGGCCTGCACGAACGCGCGGGCACGGCCAACATCATCCGCTTCCACGGCTCGATCTGGGAACTGCAGTGCGCGGCCGGATGCGGCGCCCCGCGCTGGGAGGATCGGACGGCGCCCCTGCCGGCGCTGCCGCCCACCTGTCCGGCCTGCGGCGGCCTCGCCCGGCCGGGCGTCATCTGGTTCGGAGAAGCAATCGACATGGACGTGCTCGAGCGCTCGTCACGGGCGGCGGCCGGCGCCGACGTCTTCCTCTCGGTCGGCACCTCGTCGCAGGTCTATCCGGCGGCCGGCCTGCTCCACCAGGCGCATCGGGCAGGGGCCTTCACGGCCGAAATCAATCCCGGCGCCACCGGCGCGGCCGGCACAGTCGATCTCGCGATCGCCGCCCCGGCGGAAGACGCGCTGCCGATGCTCGACGTGCGGATGCGCCTGGGCTGAGTGCCAGCCCGGACTAGATCCTCGGCAGCGTGACTTCCTGCTGCTTCAGGTACTTCCCCTTCTTGTCGGCGTACGACACCTCGCACGGCTCGTCGCTCTGGAAGAACAGCACCTGCGCGATGCCTTCGTTCGCGTAGACCTTGGCCGGGAGCGGCGTGGTATTCGAGATCTCGAGCGTGGCCGTGCCCTCCCACTCGGGCTCGAACGGCGTCACATTGACGATGATGCCGCAGCGGGCGTAGGTGGACTTGCCCAGGCACACCGTCAGGACATCGCGGGGAATGCGGAAGTATTCGACGGTCCGCGCCAGCGCAAACGAATTGGGCGGCACGATCACCGTGTCCGACTTGATGTCGACGAACGACCGCGGGTCGAAGTTCTTGGGGTCGATGAGCGCGTTGTTCACGTTGGTGAACACCTTGAACTCGTCGGCCACCCGGATGTCGTAGCCGTACGACGACAACCCGTACGACACCACGCCCGCGCGCACCTGGCGATCCTCGAACGGCTCGATCATGCCGTGCTCGAGCGCCATCTTCTTGATCCACCTGTCTGCTTTGATGGCCAACGTCTGAACCTCACATCGCGTTAACGGACATCCCCCGCGCCACGGCGGGGCCGCGGCCCGCCGACGGCATTGTCTGCGATTTCACGGTTCGCGGCACTCCCGGCGTCTGGCGGGTCCGCTGTCAGCGCCGGAACAGCGCCAGAAGGAGGGTGAGCAGGATGCTGGCCACAATCGACGTCGCGAGCGGGAAATAGAACGTGGTGTTCCCGCGCCGGTACGAGATGTCGCCGGGCAGGCGCCCGAGCGGCAGGCCCATCATGACCAGCAGCCCGATCCCCGCCACGACGATCCCGACGATGACGAGCAGCTTGCCCATCGGCCTACCGCGCCAGTTCCAGCCCGGGGAAGAAGTAGCCGAGCTCGAACGCCGCGGTCTCGGGTGCGTCCGAGCCGTGCGTCGCGTTGTTCTCGATCGACTGGCCGAACTCCTTGCGCAGCGTCCCGGCGTCGGCCTTTGCCGGGTCGGTCGCGCCCATCAGGGTCCGCCACTTCTTGATCGCGTCCGGGGCCTCGAGCGCCAGCACCACCACCGGTCCCCGCGACATGAACGTCGTGAGGCTGCCGAAGAACGGGCGCTCGCGGTGGACGGCGTAGAAGCCTTCGGCTTCCTTCCCCGACAGGTGCAGCATGCGCATGGCACGGATCTGGAATCCGGCCTCTTCGATACGTTGAATGATCCGGCCCGTGTGGCGTGCGGCCACGGCGTCCGGCTTGATGATGGCCAATGTGCGTTCCATATCCTTGGAATTATATATGGCTGCAGCCGCCGTCGGCAGTAGGCTTCAGGGGAACGCAGGGGCGGAAACGGGGGAGAGGCAGCAATGACCGACAAGACGCCAGCAGCGCAGCACGGGGAAGACGAGCACATCGGGGCGGTCGAAGGCGACAAGCCATCCGACGAGCCCAACCAGGGCAATCCCAACGGTTCAGGCGTGGACGCGAACGGGATGCCGAACGATCCGATCGGGACGGCAGAGGACCGGCTGGGCGCCAACCTGGACGAGACCGAAGGGGGCTAGGCCGGGCCGGCGCCCTACCGGTGGGCGTCCATGAACTCGTCGAGCGCGGACTGCGGCGGCCTGATGCGGTCGAGCGGCAGGGTCGCCAGCGGGTCCTCGACCATGTGCATCATGTCGACGAAGTCTGCCTTGTCCGGCGCGACGTAGAGGATGCCGGTGGCGAACTCGCCACGCTTGTCGGTCTCCTGCAGCAGCCGCAGCGCGGCGTGCTTGTCGGTCGGGTTGTAGTCCTCGCTCACCTTCTTCAGGTACAGCTTCGAGCCGTCGTGCAGCTTCACCTCGGTGGTGGTGCCGGGCTCGTATTCGATGGTGATGTCCTCGAAGTACGGCACGAAGCTGATCTCGCCGAGCGCCTCCTCGTGGTCCTTCACGTAGGCGTAGCTCTTGGTCGAGCCTTCGTGGTCGTTGAACGTCACGCAGGGCGACAGCACGTCGATCATGCAGGTGCCGCGGTGGCTGAGCGCCGCCTTGAGGATCGCGAGCAGCTGCTTCTTGTCGCCCGAGAACGACCGGGCGACGAACGAGGCGCCGAGGTCGATGGCCAGCGAGCAGGTGTCGATCGGCGGCAGCTCGTTCGGCGTGCCCGATCTTCGCCTTGGAGCCGACGTCCGCGGTCGGCGAGAACTGCCCCTTGGTCAGGCCGTAGCAGCCGTTGTCCTCGATGATGTAGATGATCGGCACGTTGCGCCGCATCAGGTGCACGAACTGGCCGATGCCGATCGCGCCGGTGTCGCCGTCGCCGCTGACGCCAATCGCCAGCAGCTTGCGGTTGGCGAGCACCGCCCCGGTGCCGACCGACGGCATGCGGCCGTGCACGGTGTTGAAGCCGTGCGCGGCGCCGAGGAAATAGGCCGGGCTCTTGCTCGAGCAGCCGATCCCCGACAGCTTGATCACGCCCTTCGGGTCGACGCCCATCTCGAAGAACGCGTCGATGATGCGCTCGGAGATGGCGTTGTGGCCGCAGCCGGCGCACAAGGTGGTCTTGCCGCCGCGGTAGGGCTGCACCTCGAGGCCGATGCGGTTGATCTTCTTCCCGGGTTCGGGTGTTGCGGTGGTCGTCATCGTTCCCCCACCCCGGCCGACACGAGCCTGTCGGGCCGCGGGCGATCCTTGAGTCCTTCCTGCGTTTCGATGGCGTCGGTCACGGAGCGCGCGTCGATGGGCAGGCCGCTGTAGTGCAGCACGCTGCGCAGCCGGGCGTTCCGCTCGGGCGCCATCTCCAGGCGCATCAACGACAGCATCTGGGCGTCACGATTCTGCTCGACGACATAGACGCGGTCGTAGCGATCGATGAACTCGCCGAGCTCGGCGGTGAACGGGTAGGCGCGCAGGCGCAGGTAGCCGGTGCGGACGCCGAACTCGCGCTCGAGCTGGGCGCGGCACTCGTCGATGGCCCAGTGGCTGGTGCCGTAGCCGATGATGCCGATCGTCGCGCCGTCGGCGTGCACGATCTCCGGCTTCGGGACGTGCTGCCGGGCGGTCTCGAACTTCCGCGCCAGCCGGTCCATGTTGTTGACGTAGTCGTCCGGCCGCTCGCTGTACTGGCCGCTCTCGTTGTGGCCGGAGCCGCGCGTGAAGTAGGCGGGCATGTCGTTGCCCGGGATGGTGCGGTAGGGAATGCCGTCGCCGTCGACGTCCTTGTAGCGCCCCCAGCTGCCGAGCCGCGCCAGCGTCCCGGCATCGAGCACCTTGCCGCGATCGAGCGGGCGGTCGGGATAAGTGAACGTCGTCGACATCCAGGTGTTCATCGCCAGGTCGAGGTCGCTCATGACGAAGATGAGCGACTGGAACCGCTCGGCGAGGTCGAACGCGTCCATCGCCATCTCGTAGCACTCCTCGACCGAGGCCGGGAGCAGCATGATCTGCTTGGTGTCGCCGTGCGAGAGCAGCGCGGTGCTGAGGATGTCGCCCTGCGCGGTGCGCGTCGGCAGGCCGGTGGACGGCCCGACGCGCTGGATGTCGAAGACCACGCCCGGGGACCTCGGCGTAGTAGGCCAGCCCGGCGAACTCCCCCATCAGCGAGATGCCCGGCCCCGACGTCGAGGTCATGGCCCGGGCCCCGGCCCAGCCGGCGCCGATCACCATGCCGATGGAGGCGATCTCGTCCTCCGCCTGGACGATCGCGTAGGTCGCCTTGCCCTCGGCGTCGTGGCGGTACTTCTTCATCAGCTGGATGAGCGTTTCCGGCAGCGACGAGGACGGGGTGATCGGATACCAGGCGCAGACGGTGACGCCGGCCATCATGCACCCGAACGCCGCGGCGGCATTGCCCTCGACGAGGATCATGCCGGCGGTCTTGTCCATCGGCTCGATCCAGAAGGGATCGGCCTTGGGCAGGTGCGCCGCGGCGTAGGCGGATCCGGCGGCGAGCGCGGCCAGGTTCAGCTCGATCGCCTTGAGCTTCTTGCCCATCTGCTTGCGGAGGGCATGCTCCATCTGCGTGAGATCGACGTTGAGCAGCTGCGAGAGCACGCCGTCGTAGATCATGTTCTTGACGAGACGGCGCAGCTTCGCGTCCTTGCAGACCTCGGCGACGATCTTGTCGAACGGCACCGGGTAGAACACCACGTCGGTGCGCAGCGTGTTCAGCTTGAGCGGCTCGTCGTAGAGCACCGCCGCGCCGGGCGCCAGGGTCAGCACGTCTTCCCGCGCGGTTTCGGCGTTCATCGCGACAAGGAAGTCCACCTCCTTCTTCCGCCCGACGTAGCCGTCACGATTCGCGCGAATCGTGTACCAGGTCGGCAGCCCGGCAATATTCGAGGGGAACATGTTCTTGCCCGACACCGGCACGCCCATCTGGAAGATGGCGCGAAGCAGCACGAGGTTCGCGGTCTGGCTGCCGGAGCCGTTGACGGTGGCGACCTGGATGCTGAAATCGTTGACGATCCGGGACTGGACGGCGGCCCTGCCGGCCGCGAGCTCGCTGGGAGACATCACACTCATGCTGAGACGCTGAACGGCGGGTAAGCGGTTGACACTCCACCGATTATAGCGCCGGGCCGCGGCCCGGCGCGACGCCGGAGACCCCGAGCGGGCCGTGCGGGCGCTGAGGGGTCAGAACGGCGCGCCGAACTGACCGGCTGGCGCCCCGGGCGGACCCGGCGGCCGGGCGCCGGCAGGCCCGTCCGGCCAGTCCACCGGCGGCACCGCTACGGGCGCCGCTGCCCCGTTCAGGCGCGCAGCGCGTCGCGGACGGCCGCGCCGATGTCGGCCGGGCTCTTCACCACGTGGACGCCGGCGGCGGTCAGCGCCGCCATCTTTTCCGCGGCGGTGCCCTTGCCGCCCGCGATGATCGCCCCGGCATGCCCCATCCGCCGCCCCGGCGGGGCGGTCTGTCCCGCAATGAAGCCGACCACCGGCTTGCGGAAGTTGGCCTGGATCCAGGCGGCCGCCTCTTCCTCGGCGGTCCCGCCAATCTCGCCAATCATCACCACGGCCTCGGTCTGGTCGTCGCCCGAGAACAGCTCGAGCGCATCGATGAAGCTCGTGCCGATCAGCGGATCCCCGCCGATCCCGATGCACGTCGTCTGGCCCAGCCCGAGCTTGGTGAGCTGATGGATGGCTTCGTAGGTCAGGGTGCCGCTCTTCGACACGATGCCGACGCGCCCCTCGCGGCAGATGTGCCCGGGGATGATCCCGGCCTTGGCCTGCCCTGCCGTGATCAGCCCCGGACAGTTCGGCCCGATCAGCCGCGTGCGTGACGAGCGGAGCACCTGGAAGGCGCGCAGCATGTCGAGGGTCGGAATCCCTTCCGTGATGCAGACGGCGAGCGGGACGTCGGCGGCCGCGGCCTCCATGACGGCATCGGCGGCGCCGGGCGGCGGCACGAAGATCACCGTGGCGTTGGCGCCGGTCTCCCGGACGGCGTCGGCGACGGTGTTGAACACCGGCCATCCTTCGTGAGTCGTGCCGCCCTTGCCGGGGGTGACGCCGCCCACCACCTGGGTGCCGTAGGCCGCGGCCTGCTTGGCGTGGAAGGTGCCCTCGCGGCCGGTCAGGCCCTGGACGATGAGACGCGTGTGCTTGTCGATTAATACGGCCATGTGTGTCAGCTGTTCCTGCGCCCTGGTGGACGGCGCTACTGGGCGAGCGCCACCACGCGCTCCGCGGCTTCGCTCATCGTGTCCGCCGTCGTGAAGTTCAGGCCGCTGTCGCGCAGCATCTGCTTCCCCTTCTCGACGTTCGTGCCTTCCATCCGGATGACGATCGGCACCCGCACCCCGAGGTCGCGCACCGCCGCAATCACCCCCTCGGCGAGGACGTCGCAGCGCAGGATGCCGCCGAAGATGTTGATCAGGACCGCCTTCACCGCGGTGTCCGACATCAGGATGCGGAAGGCGTTCTTGATCTGCTCGGCGTTGGCGCCGCCGCCGACATCGAGGAAGTTGGCGGGTTCCCCGCCGGCGAGCTTGATGATGTCCATCGTGGCCATCGCCAGGCCGGCGCCATTGACCATGCACCCGATCGTGCCGTCGAGCTTGATGTAGTTCAGGGAGTGCCGCGACGCCTCGATCTCGAGCGGATCCTCTTCCGCCAGATCCCGCATCTCCTTGATGTCGGGATGGCGGTAGAGGGCGTTGTCGTCGAACGTCATCTTCGCGTCGAGCGCGAGCAGCGTCCCCTCGGCGGTGACGATGAGGGGGTTGATCTCGATGAGCGAGGCGTCGGTGGCGCGGAAGGCGTCCCAGACGGCGGTCATGAACTTGGTGGCCTGGGCGATCTGCGGGCCTTCGAGCCCGAGGGCGAACGCCAGCTTGCGCGCCTGGTAGCCCGCCAGCCCGACGCCGGGGTGGATGTATTCCTTGAAGATGGCCTCGGGCGTCTCCTCGGCGACCGTCTCGATCTCGACGCCACCCTGCTGGCTGGCCATCATCACCGGCTTCTCCGACGAGCGGTCGATGACCACGCCGAGGTAGAGCTCGCGCTTGATCTGCAGCCCCTGCTCGACCAGGACCTTGGCGACCTTCTGGCCGCGCGGGCCGGTCTGGTAGGTGACCAGATTCATGCCGAGGATCTGCCCCGCCACCTGTTCGGCCTCGCCGGGACTCTTGACGACCTTGACGCCGCCGCCCTTGCCGCGGCCGCCGGCGTGGATCTGCGCCTTCACCACGCTGACCCCGCCGCCGAGCCGTTGCGCCACGCCGGCGGCGTCGGCGGGCGTCTGCACCACCTCGCCCTCCGGAACGGGGACGCCGTATTTGGCCAGGATGGCCTTCGCCTGATACTCGTGAATTTTCATGTCGTTACCGAATCTGCGCGATACACCCCCGGGGCGGTCTGCGCCGGGCGCCGATCCGCGTCATCATCCACCGAAACGTCGCGCGCGATCAACCGGCAGCCGCCGACCCGCCGCGGCGGGCGCCGACAATCAGGTACAATTTGCGTGATGTCCGAACCTCCTTCCCGCCTGCGATTCCGGCGCTACCTGTCCTCTTCCGTCGGCACCAAGCTCCTCATCGGCGTGACCGGGCTGCTGCTGTTCGTCTACATGCTGCTGCACCTGGCCGGCAACCTGCTGATCGTCGCCGGCCCGGAGATCTTCAACGAGTACTCGCACAAGCTCATCTCGAACCCGCTCATCATCCCGATCGAGCTCGGGCTGCTGCTGGTGTTCCTGCTGCACGTCTACAAGACCGTCCGCATGTACCTGGCGAACCAGGCGGCCCGCCCGGTCGGCGTACCGGCGGCACGTCTCCGCGCGTCATACCAGCAGGAAGACGTTCGCCTCCTCCACGATGATCGCCTCGGGCCTGTTCCTGTTCGTGTTCATCGTGGTGCACGTCAAGCAGTTCAAGTTCGGCTCGTATTACCAGACGGTGGCCGACGCGACGGTCCGCGACCTCTACCGCACCGAGATCGAGGTGTTCCAGCAGCCGCTGTGGGTGCTGTTCTACGTGATCGGCACGCTGGTGGTCGGGCTGCACCTGCGGCACGGCATCGCGAGCGGGTTCCAGTCGATCGGGCTCGACCATCCGCTCTACACGCGGCGTCTTACGACGTGGGGGCTGGTGCTGGCGGTCCTCATCGGCGGCGGCCTCGCGCTCATCCCCATCTGGGTCTACTTCACGCACTGAAGGGGCGGACAACAGAGACATGTCCTTAGATCCCAAGATTCCTGGCGGTCCGCTGTCCGACAAGTGGGATCGCCACCGCTTCGATTCGAAGCTGATCAACCCGGCCAACCGCCGCAAGTACACCATCCTGGTGGTGGGCACCGGCCTGGCCGGGGCATCGGCCGCTTCGTCGCTCGGCGAGCTCGGCTACAACGTCATCAGCTTCTGCATCCACGACAGCCCGAGGCGTGCGCACAGCATCGCGGCGCAGGGGGGGATCAACGCCGCCAAGAACTACCAGAACGATGGCGACAGCATCCAGCGGCTGTTCTACGACACGGTCAAGGGGGGCGACTACCGGTCGCGCGAGGCCAACGTCTACCGCCTGGCGCAGACGAGCGTGAGCATCATCGACCAGTGCGTGGCGCAGGGCGTGCCGTTCGCGCGCGAATACGGCGGGCTGCTCGACAACCGCTCGTTCGGCGGCGCCCAGGTGTCGCGGACGTTCTACGCCCGCGGCCAGACCGGGCAGCAGCTGCTGCTCGGCGCCTACCAGTCGATGATGCGGCAGGTGGAGCGCGGCATGGTGACCTCGGTGCCCAACCGGGAGATGCTCGACCTCGTCCTGGTCAACGGCCAGGCGCGCGGCATCATCTGCCGCAACCTGATCACCGGGGCGCTGGAGCGCTACAGCGGCCACGCCGTCCTGCTCTGCACCGGCGGCTACGGCACCGCCTACTACCTCTCGACCAACGCCGTCGGGTCGAACGTCACGGCGTCGTGGCGGGCGCACAAGCGCGGCGCCTACTTCGCGAACCCCTGCTACACGCAGATCCACCCGACCTGCATCCCGGTGTCGGGCACGCACCAGTCGAAGCTGACGCTCATGAGCGAAAGCCTGCGGAACGACGGCCGCGTCTGGGTGCCGAAGAACCCCGGCGACAGCCGCCCGCCCGGGCAGATTCCCGACGCCGAGCGGGACTACTACCTGGAACGGCGTTATCCCAGTTTCGGCAACCTGGTGCCCCGCGACGTCGCGTCGCGCAACGCCAAGGCGGTGTGCGACGAAGGGCGCGGCGTCGGCGAGAGCGGCCTGGCGGTCTACCTCGACTTCGGCGACGCGATCAGACGGCTGGGGCCGGATGTCATCCGGATGCGCTACGGCAACCTGTTCGACATGTACACGAAGATCACCGATGAGGACCCGTATGCGGTGCCGATGCGGATCTATCCGGCCATTCACTACACGATGGGCGGGCTCTGGGTGGACTACAACCTCATGAGCACGATCCCCGGGCTGCACGTCCTCGGCGAGGCCAACTTCTCGGATCACGGCGCCAACCGCCTGGGCGCCAGCGCGCTGATGCAGGGGCTGGCGGACGGCTATTTCGTCGTCCCCTACACGCTCGCGCACTACCTGGGAAGCACCGCCCTGCCCGCCGTCTCGACCGATCACGATGCCTTCCGCGAAGCGGAGTCGGCCGTGCAGGAACGGATCGACAGGCTGCTGTCGGTAAAGGGCGCCAAGACGCCGCGCCAGCTGCACCGCGAGCTCGGCCAGCTCCTGTGGGACGAGGTGGGCATGGCGCGGAACGAGGCCGGTCTCCGACGGGCACTCGACCGCATTCCCCGGCTGCGCGACGAGTTCTGGCAGAACGTCTCCGTGCCCGGTCCCCAGAACAACCTGAACAAGAACCTCGAATACGCCGGGCGGGTCGGCGATTACCTGGAGTTCGCCGAAGTCCTGACGCTCGACGCCCTCAACCGCACCGAGTCGTGCGGCGGGCATTTCCGCGAAGAGAGCCAGACGCCCGACGGCGAGGCGCTGCGAGACGACGAACACTTCTCGTATGCAGCGGCGTGGGAGTTCCAGGGCGTGGGCAAGGCCCCGGTGCTGCACAAGGAGCCGCTCGTCTTCGAATACGTGAAGCCGAGCCAGCGCAGCTACAAGTAGGACTATGCGTATACATCTGAAGGTCTGGCGGCAGGCAGGGCCGAACGCGCCGGGCGGCCTGGTCGACTACACGGTCGAGCAGGTGAGCCCGGACATGTCCTTCCTCGAGATGCTGGACGTCCTCAACGAAGGGCTGATTGCCCGCGGCGAGGACCCTGTCGCGTTCGAGTCGGACTGCCGGGAAGGCATCTGCGGGTCCTGCGGCTTCCTGGTCGACGGCGTGGCCCACGGCCCGGATCCCGGCACCACGGTGTGCCAGCTCCACATGCGCCGGTTCCAGGACAACGACCGCCTGACGATCGAGCCGTGGCGGGCCAGCGCCTTCCCTCTGATCAAGGACCTCGTCGTCGATCGCAGCGCGTTCGATCGGATCATCCAGGCCGGCGGCTACACCTCGGTGAACGTCGGCGCCGCGCCGGACGGCAACGCCATCCTGATTGCCAAGAACACCGTCGAAAAAGCGATGGACTCGGCGGCGTGCATCGGCTGCGGCGCGTGCGTGGCGGCGTGCAAGAACGCGTCGGCGGCGCTCTTCACGTCCGCCAAGGTCAGCCATCTCGGCCAGCTGCCGCAGGGCGCCGTCGAGCGGCAGACCCGCGTCGTCGCGATGGTGCACCGTCACGATGCCGAGGGCTTCGGCAGCTGTTCGAACGAAGGGGAATGCGAGGCGGTGTGCCCCAAGGAGATTCCCATCACCAACATCGCCCGGATGAACCGTGATTTCTTCCGGGCGATGCTGGTGACGAGAGACTGAACCGGCGGCGGTGCCTACCGGGTGAACGTGATGCTGGCGCTCTGCGTCTGGCCGCCCGGGCCGATTGCCATGACCGTCGCCAGGTAATTGCCGGCTGCCAGGCCGGTGAAGAAGGATGCCCGGTCCACCGTGATATCCCCGTTGCCCGCCGGCGTCGGCTTTGCCAAGTTCGAGGTCGCGATCGGCGTGGCGGTGGCCGGGTTGGCACCCGACGTGTACACCCGCATCTGGTAGCTCGTCACGTTCGTGGCGTGATCGGCCGACGCGGTGAAGACCACGTAGCGGGGCGGCGTCGAGACCGCGCCGGAGACCGTCACGGGGACCGCGGCCGACGTGGCCGAGGCGCCGGCCGTGTCGTAGGCGACCGCCGTGATCGTGTAGGAGCCCGCCGCCACGCCCGACCAGCTGAACGAGTACGGCGCGGTCGTGTCGGTCGCGATCCTGCGTGCTGCCCGAGAGGAACTCCACCCGTGCCAGCTGATTCTCCGGATCGGAGGCCGTCGCCGTCAGCGCGATGGTGGCCGGCGCCGTGAACGTCGGCGCCGCTCGACGGGCTGGTGAGGCTGACCGTGGGCGGCCGGTTGGTGGTGGACGGCACCTGCACCGTGACGTTGGAGAACCGGGCTGTGGTCCGTGAATCGATCTTGGCACTGTTTACTGCCAGCCCGACATACACAACACTTCCCAGGTTCAGTGTTTGCTCTCCGGTCTGGGCCCATGCCACACCATCAGAAGAAGAGTAGCTTGTGACGAGAGAATCCTTCCGCACGAGACGAACCCAGACCGGCGTCGCCGCATTTTCGCCCTGAACGCTGCTCGTAGCTCCACCGCTAACAAGCCGCTGACGGAAATACACTCCTCTGCTCGCCGTAACAGCGGCATAGCCATGAGCCGATCCGGCGGACAAGTCCCCCCGAATCATCACTCCTGCGCTCGTGAAGTCCCACGCGTACGTTAGGGAGTCAACCCGCGCGCGGACATCCACGTCGCCGGAGATCGGCTGATAGATAAAGTGGAACTCGTCGGACGTGTCCCAGATGTCCCGTCCACCGGCATCGACCGTGAAGACGCCGCCTGAGGAGGTGGAACTGCCGGACAGCGCCGGGCTGCCGATGTCGCTGGACGTCCACGGAGCGGGAAAGCTCGAGACGGCGGATACCGTCACCCTCGCGACCGCTGACGTGCCGCTGGCGCCGGCGGCGTCGAACGCCACAGCCGTCAGATCGTATGTCCCCGCCGGCACATTGGACCACGAGTAGGAATACGGGGCGCTGGTGTCGCTCGCCAAACGGGTTGACCCGTTGTAGAACTCGACCCGTGCCACCGAACCATCGGGGTCGGACGCCGTTGCCGCGAGCGCGATGGTGCCCGGCGCCGTGAACGACGCGCCGCTCGACGGGCTGGTGAGGCTGACCGTGGGCGGCCGGTTGGCCGACTGGACGGTCACCGTGACCGTGCCCGAAGTCGTCGTGCCGCCGTCCGCATCATGGGCCACCGCCGTCAGCGGGAAGCTCCCCGCCGTCGTTGCCGACCAGCTGACCGAGTAGGGCGACGTCGTGTCGCGGGCAATCAGGGTGGTGCCGGCGTAGAAGTCCACCGAGGCCATGCGCCCTTCGGGGTCGCTGGCGCTGGCCGCGATGGTCACCGTGGCCGGCGCGGTGTAGGTCGCCCCGGTCGTGGGGGCGGTAATCGACACGGTGGGGGGCTGGTTGCCGCCCGGCTGACCGCCCGTCACCCCGAAGTTGTCGAACACCGCGGTGGTAGCCGCGCCGGTGTTGTGGCTGGTCGCCGCCAGGCCGACGTAGACTGTCGCGCCCATGGCGATGGTATCGGAGCCGACGCGGGTCCAGCTCGTGCCGTTGGTGGAGCGGTAGGCCTCGAACAGGTCGCCCGTCCGGACCAGCCGCACCCAGCCCGGCGCCGCGCCGCTGCCGCCAGCCGTGTGATCGCTATAGGCACCGGCATCCGGTCCGCCGCTGGAACGCGTAGCCGTTCCCCGCCGAGACCGCCGTCATCGCGTGGCGGGACTGCGCCGTCAGCGATTCGCGAATCATGACGCCGGCCTTCGCCCAGGAGTCGGTGTTCGCGAGGGACGCCAGCCGGGCGATCACTTCCCCGTTGCCGGTCATCGGCTGGTAGACGAAATGGAACTCGTCGGCGCCGCTCCAGATGTCGGAGCCGGCCGCCTGGATGGTGTAAGTACCGTTCGAAAACGCCGTGCTGCCCGCGATCGCCGGGCCGCCGATGTCCGTGCTCTGCTGCCCCGAGGGCAGGCCCAGCCGGGTCACGCGGACGTTCGAGACCTGCGCGCCGTCGTCCGGCTGCCCGCGTTGTGGCTGGTGACGGCCACGCCGACATAGGCAGACGAGCCGAGCGGGATCGAGCTCGAGCCGATCCGCGTCCAGCTCGTGCCGTTGGACGAGCGGTAGGCGGTGACCTGGCTGCCGGTGCGAACCGCCCGGACCCACACGGGGGCCCGCGCGGACGACGAGCCCGGAGGTGTGCGCCGACGTCGCGCCGGTCTGGCTCCGGCGGTGGAAATGCACGCCCTTGGCAGCCGAGGCCAGCGCATAACCATGCGCGGAGTTCCCATTCAGCGAGGCTCGGATCATCACGCCCGCCTTGGACCAGACGTGTGCCGCTGTTACGCTGTCCACGCGCGCGATGACTTCCACGTCGCCGGAGACCTGTTGATACAGGAAATGAAACTGATCGCTGGTGCCCCAGATGTCCGCGCCGGCCGCGTCAATCGTGAATCCGGACGATCCTGCCGTCGTACTGCCGCTAAGCGCGGGGGAGCCAACGTCCGCCGCGCGCCACGGCGCGGGCAGCGTCTGCGCCGCCGCCTGACCAACCACTGCAACCGTCATGAGCGTTGCCGCGAGTGTGCGCAGCACGACCGGGGAAAAGACCTTCTTCATCGAACCTCTCTGTAAACGGGAGCGAGCACGCCTCCACGCCATCGGGTTGAGCAAAGAAGGTTCCGAAAACGAGAACTTCTGCCGTTTCAGAAGTGCGGGATTCGTTCAGTAAAAACGAAGGTTTCGCCAGGTTGGTGACTCCGACCTCAACAGGCGATTGAGGCCGGAATCGTGTAACGGTGTAAGTCTGACTTCCAGGAAGGCGATAAGGCTGGGGTGAGATCGTGTGCGGAAGGAGCCGGCGCACGTGTGCGCGCCGGCTCACGAACGATCAGACCTTGATCACGTCGACGAGTTCTTTCACCGCTCCGGCCGACTTCTGCAGCGCGGCATTTTCTTCCGCTGTCAGCGTAATCTCGACAATCTGCTCCACGCCGCGCGACCCCAGCTTCACCGGCACACCGACGAACAGGTCGGACACGCCGTATTCCCCCTGCAGGAACACCGAGCACGGCAGAATCTTCTTCTTGTCCTTCAGGATGACCTCGACCATTTCCGCGGCGGCCGATCCGGGCGCGTACCAGGCGCTCGTGCCCACCAGCTTCGTGATCTCCGCGCCGCCGTCGGCGGTCCGCTTGCTGATCGCGTCGATCCGCTCCTTCGACAGCAGCTCGGTGATCGGAATGCCCGCCACCGTCGAGTAGCGCGGCAGCGGCACCATCGTGTCGCCGTGGCCGCCGAGCACGAAGGCGTGGACGTTCTCGACCGAGACGTTCAGCTCCATGGCGATGAAGGTGCGCATGCGGGCCGAGTCGAGCACGCCGGCCATGCCGATGACGCGCTCGCGCGGGAACTTGCTCAGCCGGTAGACCGCCTGGCACATCGCGTCGAGCGGGTTGGCCACCGGCACGATGATGGTGTCGGGCGAGTAGCGCACGATCTGCTCGGTGACCGACTGCATGATCTTGTAGTTGATCTGCAGCAGGTCGTCGCGGCTCATCCCCGGCTTGCGCGGCACGCCCGAGGTGATCACCACCACGTCCGAGCCGGCCGTCTGCGCCCAGCCTTCGTCGTTGGCGCCGTAGCCCACGATCCGCGAATCGGATCCCTCGATGGGACAGGCCTCGAGCATGTCGAGGCCGACGCCCGCCGCCTTCGTCTCGGCGATGTCGATGATGACGATGTCGGCGAGCTCCTTGTCGGCAATCGCGCGCGCCACGGTGGCGCCGACGTTGCCGGCCCCGCCCACTACGGTGACTTTTCTGTTCATAACCCTCTCGATGAGTCGCGACGGACGATGGCGGCCGTCCGCCGGGGCGGAGCGGGCCGGGCGCCGGCCGCTGTTACATGTTGGCGATGATCGCGTCGGCGAAGGCGGACGTCTTCAGCTCGGTCGCCCCCTCCATCTGCCGCGCCAGGTCGTAGGTGACCTTCTTCTGGCCGATGGTCTTCTCGATGGCCGCCTCGATGAGGTCGGCCGCCGCGGTCCAGCCCAGGTAGCGGAACATCATCACGCCGGAGAGAATGACCGAGGACGGGTTGATGACGTCCTTGCCGGCATACTTCGGCGCGGTGCCGTGGGTGGCCTCGAAGAAGCCGATCTCGTCGCCGATGTTGGCGCCCGGCGCCATGCCGAGGCCGCCGACCTGCGCGGCGCAGGCGTCCGACAGGTAGTCGCCGTTCAGGTTGGGCGTGGCAAAGACGTCGTAGTCGGCCGTCCGCGTCAGGATCTGCTGGAACACGCTGTCGGCGATCCGGTCGTTGATCAGGATCTTGCCCTCGCGCGAGGCGCCGGCGGTCACCTCGTCCTCGGTCACCACGGCGTCGCGGAACTCGGCCTTCGCGACCTCGTAGCCCCAGTCGCGGAACGCCCCCTCCGTGAACTTCATGATGTTGCCCTTGTGCACGAGGGTGACGGTCTTCCGCTTGTTGTCGATGGCGTACTGGATGGCCATCCGGACCAGCCGCTTGCTGCCCGTTTCCGACATCGGCTTGATGCCGATGCCCGAGTCCTTGCGGATCTTCTTGCCCATCTCGCGCTCGAGGAACTCGATCACCTTCTCGGCCTGCGGCGTGCCCTTCGCCCACTCGATCCCCGCGTAGACGTCCTCGGTGTTCTCGCGGAAGATGACGACGTTCATCAGCTCGGGATGGACGACCGGCGCCGGCGTGCCGGGAAAATAGCGGACCGGCCGGACGCACGAATACAGGTCGAGCACCTGCCGCAGCGTCACGTTCAGGCTGCGGATGCCGCCGCCGACCGGCGTGGTCAGCGGCCCCTTGATCGCGACCTTGTAGGCGCGCACCGCCTCGAGCGTGTCGTTCGGCAGCCACTCGCCGTGCTGCGCGTTCGCCTTCTCGCCGGCCGGCACCTCGAACCAGCGGACGCGCTTCGCGCCGCCGAAGGCCTTCTCCACCGCGGCATCGAACACGCGCACGCTCGCGCGCCAGATGTCGGGGCCGGTGCCGTCCCCCTCGATGAACGGGATGATCGGATCGTCGGGAACGACGAGACGCCCGCCGCTGCGGGTGATGGGCGTGCCTTCGTTCGGGGCCTTGAGAATGCTGAATGTAGGCATAGGAGAAAATTTAGGTCAGATTACCGTCGTCTTGTGACGCGTTCTACACAAAAACTGTGGAAAACGTTGTGGAAATGATCGCTGTCCCGGGCGTCCTGCGGCCTGAAACCGCGCATTCGTGCGGTTTGCACCACGATTGTGCGCGGTCGCCGCACCGATCGCCCGCGCATGGCCGCCGCGCTGCGCCGCGCGTCGCCGCGAGGCCGCCACCCGCGCGGACCGCCGCACCGGCGGCCGGCATCTTCACTCCACTGCAGATCACCATCCTCTTCACGTGAACGCGACATTATACTGACTGCTAATGCATATCGTCATCGCGGACCAGCTCTCTTCGTCAGCTATTGAAATTCTCCGGACCGTTCCCGGGTGGACGGTCGATGCGCGGCCCCAGCGGTCGCCGGCCGATCTGGCCAAGGACCTTGCGGATGCCGACGCGCTCATCGTGCGCAGCGCCACGCAGGTCACCAGCGAACTCATCGCCGCGGCGCCGCGGCTTCGGGTCATTGCCCGAGCCGGGACCGGGGTGGACAACGTCGACGTCGGCGCGGCGACCGATCGCGGCATTGTCGTGATGAACGCGCCCGGCGCCAACAGCGTCAGCGTCGCCGAGCATGCCTGCGCGCTCATGCTCGCGCTGTCGCGCTCGATCGGCGCCGCCGACGCCGCGATGAAGCGCGGGGTGTGGGACAAGAAGCGCCTCACCGGCGCCGAGCTGCGCGGCAAGACGCTCGGCGTCGTCGGCCTCGGCCGCATCGGCCAGGAAGTCACCAACCGGGCCCGCGCCTTCGGCATGGACGTCGTGGCGCACGACCCGTTCATCTCGGAGCAGGTCGCGGCGACGATGGGCGCGGAGCTGGTGACGCTCGACGAGCTGTGTGCGCGCGCCGACTACATCACCCTGCACATCCCGGCCACCGCCGAGACTCGCCACCTCTTCGATGCCAAGCGTTTCGCCGCCTGCAAGCCAGGGATGCGCATCATCAATACCGCCCGCGGCGAGCTCATCGACGAGAGCGCTCTGGCCGAGGCCATCAAGCGCGGCCACGTCGCCGGCGCCGGGCTGGACGTGTTCCAGGTCGAGCCGCCGCCCGATCAATCGCTCACCGGCCTGCCCCAGGTGGTCGCGACGCCGCACATCGCCGCCTCGACGGTGGAAGCCCAGGAGCTGGTTGGCCTCGAAACCGCGATGAGCGTGCGCGACTACCTGAAGGATGGCGCGATCCGCAACGCGGTCAACTTCCCTGCCCTGCCCGCCGACGAGCAGGTCCGGATGCGCCCGTGGATGCTGCTGGCCGACCGCCTCGGCGCCCTGCTCGTGCAGACCGCGGCGGGACGGACGCACGGCGTCGGCATCCGCTATTACGGCGCGGCGGTCAACGCCGGGTCCGATCTGCTCGCCAGCAGCGTGGTGGCTGGTGCGCTGCGGCCGATCCTGTCGGGGGCGGTCACCGTCATCAACGCGCGCGCGGTGGCGGCGCAGCGCGGCATCGAGATCATCGAGTCGCGCAGCTCGCGCGCCCGCGACTTCGCCAATCTGCTCTCGGTCAAGCTGATGACCAGCGAAGGCGAGCGGTGGGTCGAGGGCACGGTGTTCGAGCCTGGCAGCGCCAGGGTGACCTCGGTGGACGGGGTCGAGATTGAAGCGCCGCTCGAGGGCGCGATGATCCTGATCAAGAACGACGATCAGCCGGGCGTGATCGGCGAGGTCGGCACCATCCTCGGCCGCTACGGCGTGAACATTGCCAACTTCGCCCTCGGCCGGAGCCGGGGCGGCGCGGTCGGGGTGGTGAACGTGGACGTCCCGGGAAGCGATGACGGCGCGGTGGAGCGGGCGCTCGAGGCGATCCGCGCGATCCCGGCGGTCACCTCGGCGAGCCTCGTGCAATTGTCGCGGTAAGCACGGACGCGCAGCGCTCAGCGGTCGTGGAGCCCGAGCCGGCGGACGAGGCCTGTTTCCGAGTCCGCCAGCTCGACCGCATCCTGCCCGATGGCCGTCACCTTATAACGTCCGGCCACCACGTCATCGATCGCCGCGACCACCAGCTCATCGCCTTCGGTTGCAATCATCGCGGTCCGGCGAACCCCCTCCGGCCGCCGCTCTTCGGCGATGCCAATCAACGACAAGGCGGGCTCCACTAGTGGCATTGGCGGGGGCGGCAGGGCCGCGGCCCGGACCTCCCTGGCCGGCTCCGCCCGTTCGGCGGGCGCGGCTGTGCCGAACATGAACGGATTGCGCGCGGGCTTCTGCGGGAGGGGTGCCGCCGCCAGACGCTGCTTCAGCCGGCTGGCGTGGGCCTGCATATCAGCAAATGCCCGATCAGCTTCCGGATCCGCGGCGGCGGATCCGGCCGGAGGGGCATCGTCCCCGCCCTGCGGCGACAGCGAGGAGGCGGACGACAGCCAGGCGACGAGCAGGGTGGCGCCGCCGATGTAGAGCGCCGCGCGGCTGATGGTCATGGTCCCGGTGCGCACAATCGTACTACGGCGCCCGCGCCGCGGCGGACGCACTCAGCGGATGGGACGGCTGAATCTTCCCGCCCCTCGCCGCCTGGCGCGGATGGCCGCCGAGCGTCCGGCGACCACAGCGGGCTGTGGCCGGGCGGCGTGACGGCGCGTGCAATTGTGGTAGGATTTGCCGTGCACCCTGTTTCGAGTCACGGGCTTGCCCTCGATTCTGATTCAGGCGGTGTCGTCGCTATCATCCCCGCCAGATACCACTCCTCACGGCTTCCGGGCAAGGCGCTGGCCGACATCGCCGGGCGTCCGATGATCGAGCACGTCTACCGCCGGACCTCGGCCGCGGCCTGGGTCTCGTCCGTCCTGGTGGCGACCGATGACGAGCGGATTCTCGAGGCGGTCCGGTCGTTCGGCGGCGTGGCGTGCATGACGTCCCCCGACCACGCGAGCGGCACCGACCGGCTGGCCGAAGTGGCGCGGGAAATGTCGTGCGAGGTCATCGTCAACGTGCAGGGGGACGAGCCGCTCATCGAGCCGATCATGATCGACGAGGCGGTCCAGCCGCTCATGGACGATCCGATGGTCATGATGACAACGCTGCGGCGGCGCATCACGGATCCGGCGGAGCTGCAGAATCCCAACGTCACCAAGGTGGTGGTCGATCGCGAGGGCTTCGCCCTGTACTTTTCGCGCGCGCCGATTCCGTTCGCGCGCGCCGGCGCGCCGGCGGCGGACGCCTGGCGTCATGTCGGCCTGTACGTCTATCGGCGCGACTGTCTCCTGCAGCTGGCGGGCCTCGAGCCGACCGCGCTCGAGCGCTCCGAGGCGCTCGAGCAGCTGCGCGCACTCGAACACGGCATCCGGATCCTGGCCGTGGAAACCCAGCACGAGTCCATCGGCGTCGACACGCCGGAGGATCTCGAACGCGTCCGGCGGCTGATGGCTCCGGCCGGCGTGTCGCCCCGCGGATAATAGGTAGCGAACCATGCAGACCAATCGTCCTGTGAAGTACATCCTCGTGACCGGCGGCGTGGTGTCGTCGCTCGGCAAGGGGCTCGCGGCCGCCTCGATCGGCGCGCTGCTCGAAGGCCACGGCTACAAGGTCGCGCTGCAGAAGTTCGACCCTTACATCAACGTCGACCCCGGCACGATGAGCCCGTATCAGCACGGCGAGGTCTACGTCACCGACGACGGCGCCGAAACCGACCTCGACCTCGGGCACTACGAGCGCTTCACCAACCAGACGACGACGCGGCTCAACAACTGGACGACCGGCAAGATCTACCTGTCGGTGATCCAGAAGGAACGGCGCGGCGACTATCTCGGGCGCACCGTGCAGGTGATTCCGCACATCACCAACGAGATCAAGGACAGCATCCGGGCCATCTCCAAAGACGTGGACATCGTCCTCGTCGAGATCGGCGGCACGGTCGGCGACATCGAGAGCCAGCCGTTCGTCGAGGCGGTCCGCCAGCTGCGCCAGGACGTCGGGCGCGAGAACACGCTCTACATCCACCTCACGCTGGTGCCCTTCATCGGCGCGGCCGGCGAGCTCAAGACCAAGCCGACCCAGCACAGCGTCCGCGATCTGCGGGCGATCGGCATCCAGCCCGACATCCTGCTGTGCCGGACGGATCGCTTCCTCGACCAGGACATCAAGCGGAAGATCGCGCTGTTCTGCGACGTCGACGAGGAAGCGGTGATCACCGCCAAGGATGTCGCCAGCATCTACGAGGTGCCGCTCGTCCTTGCCGCCGAGGGGCTCGACCGCATCGTGCTGCAGCGGCTGCAACCTGCCGCAGACGGAAGCGCGGATGGATGCCTGGGTCGACCTCGTCGATCGCATCCGGCAACCCGGTCGACGAGGTGACCATCCACGTCGTCGGCAAATACGTCGGCTACGAGGACTCCTACAAGAGCCTGAACGAGGCGCTGTACCACGGCGGCTTCAAGCACCGGCTGCGCGTGAACATCCGCTGGGTGGAGGCCGAGGCGCTCGAGCAGCCGGGCGGCGAACAGCTGCTCGACGGCGCCCACGGCATCCTCGTCCCGGGCGGCTTCGGCGATCGCGGCACGCGCGGGATGATGCGCGCGGCGACGATCGCGCGGGAGCGCGGCATCCCCTACTTCGGCATCTGCTACGGCTTCCAGTGGGCGGCCGTCGAATATGCCCGCAACGTGTGCGGCATCACGGATGCGGATTCGACCGAATGCGCCCCGGACACCGAGAACAAGATCATCTACAAGCTGCGCGATCTGCTCGGCGTCGACGACCTCGGCGGCACGATGCGGCTCGGCAGCTACCCGTGCGAGCTCAAGGCCGGGTCGAAGTCGCGCGCGCTCTACGGCGAGGCGGTCATCCAGGAGCGCCACCGCCACCGCTACGAGTTCAACTGCCTGTACGAGCGGACGCTGACGGAAAGCGGCCTCGAGATCGCGGGCCGCTCGCACGACGGCAAGTTCGTCGAGATCGTCGAGCTGCCGTCGCATCCGTGGTACGTCGCGGTCCAGTTCCACCCCGAGTTCAAGTCGAAGCCGCTCAAGCCGCATCCGCTGTTCGCCGGCTTCATCGAGGCGAGCCACCAGCACAAGGCGGCGCACGCCCGCGCGGCGGCCTCGGCCCCCGTGGCCGGGTGAGCGGCGTGGCGCCGTTCCAGCTCGGCGGCCTGTCGATTGGCGGCGGCTCCCTGCTGCTCATCGCCGGCCCCTGCGTCATCGAGTCGGAGGCGCACGCGCTCGGGCTGGCGCGGTCGATCCGCGACATCGCCGGCCGCGCCGGCGTGCCGTACATCTTCAAGGCCTCGTACGACAAGGCCAACCGGACGTCAGCCGGTTCCTTCCGCGGTCCCGGGCTCGGCGAGGGGCTCCGCGTGCTGCGGCGCATCCGCGACGAGGTCGGCGTGCCGGTGCTGACCGACGTGCACGAGCCGTCGCAGGCCGAGGCCGCCGGCGCGGTCGCCGACGTGCTGCAGATCCCGGCCTTTCTCTGCCGGCAGACCGATCTGCTGGTGGCGGCGGCGCACACCGGGCGGGTCGTCAACATCAAGAAGGGACAGTTCCTGGCGCCGGCGGACATGCGTCACGCGGCGGAGAAGGTCACCGCCGCGGGGAACCCGCGCGTCATCCTGACGGAGCGCGGCGCCAGCTTCGGCTACCACAACCTCGTCGTGGACATGCGCGCCTTTCCGATCATGCGCGCGCTCGGCCATCCGGTGGTCTACGATGTGACCCACAGCCTGCAGCTGCCCGGCGCCGGGAACGGCGTCACCGCCGGTCAGGCCGAGTTCATCGGGCCGATGGCGTCGGCGGGGGTCGCGGCGGGCGTGGACGGCGTGTTCATGGAGGTGCACGAGCGCCCGGAGGTTGCCAAGAGCGACGCGCAGAACGCCCTGCGGCTGGACCTCCTCGAGCCGCTGCTGGAGCGCCTGGTGCGCATCCACGCGGTCGTCCAGGGAACGCCCGCGGCGGCGCGCGGCCTGGCGGCCCCCGACCAGTCACGCTGAAGCAACGGCGACTACCGTGTCTACTTCCACCGCCTCGATGCTCGATCTGGCCCGCAAAGTGCTCCGCACCGAGGCCTCGGCCATCCTCAGCCTCGTCGACCGGCTCGACGGCGGCTTCGAGCGCGCGCTCACGCTGCTGTTCGAATGCCGCGGCCGGGTGGTCGTGACCGGCATGGGCAAATCGGGCCTCATCTGCCGGAAGATCGCGGCCACGCTTTCGAGCACCGGCACGTCCGCCTTCTTCCTGCACCCCGCCGAAGCCATTCACGGCGACCTCGGGGCGCTGCGCGACGACGACGTCGTCCTGGCGATCTCGTACAGCGGTGAAACCGAGGAGCTGGTGCGCCTGCTCGAGTCCATCCGCCGCATCGGCGCGCGGCTGATTGCGATCACCGGCGATCCCGGCTCGACGCTGGCGCGGGCCGCCGACGTGACGCTCGACTGCCACATCCCGGAGGAAGCCTGCCCGATGAACCTGGTGCCGACCGCGAGCACGACGGCGGCGCTGGCGCTCGGCGACGCGCTCGCCATGACCCTGCTGGTGCGCAAGGGGTTCCGCGAGGCGGACTTCGCGTCGCTGCACCCGGGGGGCAAGCTCGGACGCCGGCTCATGCGGGTGGAGCACGCCATGCACGCGGGCGGGGCGGCGCCGGTGGTCCGGACGTCCACGCCGATGCCCGACGTGTTTCACGAGATGTCGAGCAAGCGGCTGGGCATGACGTGCGTGGTGGACCCGGACGGACGGCTGGTCGGCGTGTTCACCGACGGCGACCTGCGGCGGCTGATGTCGCGCACCAGCGAGGTGCTGTCGCTGACGGCCGGCGAGGTGATGACGCCGCGCCCGATGACGATCGACCGCCAGCTGCTGGCGGTCGAAGCGCTGAAGATCATGGAAACCCACAAGATCACGTCGGTCATCGTGGTCGACGGCGAGCGGCGTGTCGAAGGCGTGGTCCACCTCCACGACCTGTGGCGCACGCAGATGGTCTAGCGGGAATGATGGACGGCAACCTTTCGTTCCTCGCCGTGCTCCTGGCGCTGCTCGCCGGCCTGGCCATCGGCAAGGCGTGGGAACGCTACAAGCTCAAGGACGGGCGATGGATCGACCGCCGCCGGGGCCGCGAGTCTCCCCATTACATGCTCGGGCTGAACTTCATGGTGGCCAACCAGATCGACGCCGCCATCGAGGAGCTCACGCGGGCGGCGGACTCGGGCGGCGACCCGCTGGAGATCCGCCTCATCCTCGGGAACCTCTACCGCGAGAAGGGGCAGGTCGGCCGGGCGATCCAGGAGCACCAGGCGCTGCTGCAGCGGCCCGACCTCCGCAAGCTGGAGCATGCCAACGTGCTGCTCTGCCTCGGCCTCGACTACAAGCACGGCGGCTTCGTCGACCGGGCGCTCGATGCCTTCTCCGACGTCGTGCGGCTCGATCCGGACAACCAGTACGCGCTGCTGAACCTCGAGAAGCTGCACGAAGAGCAGCACCAGTGGGACGAGGCATATGCCACGCGGCAGAAGCTGGCGCGCCGGCAGGACCCGGAACTGCAGGGCCCCCACCGCGCGATCCTCGCCTTCCTCGAGAACGAGCGCGGCATGCAGGCGCTGCGGCGCCAGGACCATGCCGAAGCGGCGCGGCGGTTCGAGGCGGCGATCGACCTCGATGCCGCCAACCCGCCGGCGTACATGAACCTCGGCGACGTCAAGCAGCTGCAGGGAGATCAGGCGGGCGCGATCGACGCGTGGGAACGGCTGGTCGAACGCGCGCCCGAGCGCGCCTACCTGGTGTTCTCACGGCTCGAGACCGCTCATGCCGCGCGCGGCGCCGGTGAGCGCTTCGCGGACCTCTGCCGGCGGCTCATCGCCGACAGCCCGCAGGACTGGCGGGCACGGCTGGCGCTCGGGCGCTACCTCTCGGCCCAGGGGAGCCCGCGCGACGCGCTCGATCTGCTGTTCGATGCCCTCGTGCAGAACCCGCATGCGCTGACGCTCCACCAGGCCATCTGGCAGAGTCTCTCGCGCCTCGGCCTGCCGCCGGCGCTGGTCAGCCAGTACGTCGACCTGACGCGGGACGCCATCTTCTACCTGGATCCGCACATCTGCGTCCGCTGCCGCTATCGCAGCACCGAGCACATCTGGCAGTGCCCGCATTGCCACGAGTGGAACACGTTCGTCGAGGAACGCATCGCTCCCGCCAAGGACACCGAAGCCACGCTGTCGTCGTAACGCGGGCTACGCCAGGAGAGCTGCCGCCACGGCGCGGACCTGGGCGTCCGTTTCGGCGAACGTGCCGTCGGTCCAGATGACGTAATCGGCCCGCGCCACCTTCTCGTCGATCGGCGACTGCGCGGCCATCCGGGCCCTGGCGTCCGGCTCGCTCAGCCCGTCGCGCGCGACCAGGCGGCGAAGCTGCTCGTGCGGCGCGCAGGCGCAGACGACGACACAATCGAAGTCGTGCTGGTGGCCGGTCTCGAACAGCAGCGGGATGTCCGCGATCGCGGCCCTGGTGGCCGGCGGCAGCATGGCAAACCACTCGCGGATGCGGCGGTAGACCTCGGGGTGCACGATGGCTTCGAGGTCGGCGCGCGCCGTGCGGTCCGCGAAGATGATCCGCGCCAGCGCCGGGCGGTCGAGTGCGCCATCCGCACGCAGCACTCCGGCGCCAAAGCGCTCGACGGCCTGCGCCAGCCCGGCGGAGCCCGGCGCCAGCGCGTCGCGCGCCAGGAGATCGGCGTCAACCGTCGGGATGCCGAGCGCCGCGAAGCGCGCGAGGCAATACGACTTGCCCGTGGCGATGCCGCCGGTGAGCGCCGCCTGCAGCATCCGCGGTGCCTCGTTCCTGCGCGGCTACCGCGGCGCGCGCGCGCGCCGCGTTGCCGCGGCCGTGACGGTGTTCTGGAGGAGCATGGCAATGGTGAGCGGACCGACGCCGCCCGGCACGGGCGTCAGCGCGCCGGCCACCTCGGCCACCCGGGGGTGGACGTCCCCGACTACGACGCTGCCGCGGCGGTCGAAGTCGGCCAGGCGCGCGGAGGCAGCGCCGAACAGCCCGGCGGCCTGGGCGCGGTCGGCGACCCGGTTGATGCCGACGTCGATGACCGTGGCGCCCGGTTTGACGAAGTCCGGCGTCACGAAACCCGCCCGCCCGATGGCCGCCACCAGGATGTCCGCGCCGGCTGCCACCGCCGCCAGCGCCGGCGTCTTGGAGTGGCAGATGGTCACCGTCGCGTCCCGCCGCAGCAGGAGCATCGCCATCGGTTTCCCGACGATCTCGCTGCGCCCGATGATCACCGCCCGGGTGCCGGCGATGGCGATGCCATAGTGATCGAGCAGCTCGATCACCCCGGACGGCGTGCACGGCGCCAGCGCCGCGCGCCCCTGCACCAGCCGCCCGACGCTCACCGGGTGGAACCCGTCGACGTCCTTGTCGGGATCGATCGCGTCGAAGACGCGCTGCGCCGCGTCGCGCCCCATGGCCGGCGGCAGCGGCGCCTGCACCAGGATGCCGTCGTGCTCCTCGCTCGCGTTCAGCTGGCCGACCAGGGCGAGCAGCTCCTCGAGCGTGCCGGCCGCGGGCAGCCGCAGCAGGTCCACGCGCAGGCCGCTCTCGGTGCCGGCCTTCACCTTGTTCCGGACGTAGATCTCGGAGGCCGGATCCTCGCCCACCAGGATGATGCCGAGCCCGGGCGGACGGCCGGCCGCCGCGGTGAAGGCCTCGACGGCCGGCTGGACACGCTGGCGGATGACGGCGGCAACAGCCGCCCCGTCGAGGCGGCGGGCGGCCGGATGATCGGTGTTCGACACAGTCTGGTGCAGGCTGCAGGCGGCGGCGTCCGCACGGCCGGCAGGCTGAGCGAACAGCCCGCCGCGTGGAGACGCCCGCCAGCCGCTATTCGGTGGCGAGCCGGCTGTGGCGCCGGCCGTAGACGGCGTAAATGACGAGGCCGACGGCGAGCCATCCCCCAGCCGCAGCCAGTTGGTCCAGCCCAGCCCGTAGATCATCGCGCCGCACACGACGATCCCGGCGATCGACACGAACGGCAGGGCCGGCACCGTGAACCCGCGCTCGATGTCGGGCCGGCGCCGCCGCATGATCCAGACGCCGGCGCAGACCAGCATGAACGCGAACAGCGTGCCGATGCTCGTCATCTCGCCGACGATGTCGCCGGGTACGAACGCCGCGAAGATCGCGGTGAAGACGAAGAACAGCATGTTCGACTTGTACGGCGTGCGGTACTTCGGGTGGATCTCGGAGAACACGGCGGGAACCAGCCCGTCACGGCTCATCGAGTAGAACACGCGCGACTGGCCGAGCAGCATGACCAGGATGACCGACGAGAAGCCGGCCAGGATGGCCACCGTCACCGCTCGCGACAGCCATTCGTAACCCGGCATGTACTTCGAGATCGCGAAGGCCACCGACGCCTCGCGTCCGGTCGAGCGGAAGTCCTCGACCGTCGCCACGCCGCTCAGCACGTAGGAGAACAGCACGTAGAGCACGGTGCAGACGACCAGCGAGCCGAGGATGCCGATCGGCATGTCGCGCTTCGGGTTCTTGGCCTCCTGCGCCGCGGTGGACACCGCGTCGAAGCCGATGAAGGCGAAGAACACGACGCCGGCGGCGCCCGAGGATGCCCAGGATGCCGCCGTAGTTGTGCGTCACCCCCTGCGGCGTGACATAGGTCGTGGCCGCCGGGATCGAACGGCGTGTGGTTCGCCGGGTCGATGAAGCCCCAGCCGATGGCGATCACCAGCAGGACGATCGCGACCTTGATGACGACGATGATGCTGTTGATGAGCGCCGATTCCTTCGTGCCGCGGATGAGCAGCGCCGACAGCAGGCCGAGGATGATGACGGCCGGGATGTTCATGATGCCCGTGACGTCGCTCCCCACCATCACCTCGAACGGCGAGTGGGACCATTGATACGGAATCCGCATGCCGAACCATTCGAGCACCCGGTTGAAGTATTCGCTCCACGCGATGGCGACGGTCGCGGCGCCGACGGCGTACTCCAGCACCAGGTCCCAGCCGATGATCCAGGCGACGAACTCCCCCATCGTCGCGTAGGAGTAGGTGTAGGCGCTGCCGGCGACCGGGATCATCGAGGCGAACTCGGCGTAGCACAGCCCGGCGAACGCGCAGCCGACGCCGGCGACGATGAACGCGAGGGTGACCGACGGGCCGGCGCGGTCGGCGATCGCCGCCGCCGTCCGGACGAACAGCCCGGCGCCGATGATCGCGCCGATGCCGAGGGCGACGAGCGACCAGGGACCCAGCGTGCGCTTGAGGGTGCCTTCGCCGGTCGCCCGCGCGTCCGCCAGCAGGCTGTCGATTGACTTGGTTCGAAACAGTGAGCCAGCCACTCTGTGTCCTTGTTGTACCGGGGTTTGGGATTGCGGGCTCCGAAGGGAGCCCGGGCTCCTCGATGGCAGCCGAAAATCTTCGCGATTATACGCACACGAGCGAGCGCCGGCCAAGCCGGACGGCCGCCTGCAGACTCACCCGCACGCCGCAACATACTGCCGCGCCCGCGCTTCCGGCTCCCCCGCCAGGAGATCGGAGATGACGGCGACCGCCGCCGCGCCGGCGTCGATCACCGCGCGCGCCCGCGCGAGGTGATGCCGCCAATCGCCACGACCGGCTTGCCGCGGCCGGCGGCGTAGCGCACCAGACCGATCCCGCGGGCGCCGTAGCCGGTGTCCTTGGTCCCGGTGTCGTAGATCGGCCCGACGGCCACGTAATCCGCCGCCGAGGCCAAAGCCTCGTCGACCTGGCGCTCGTCGTGGGTGGACAGCCCGATCGACGCCGGTGCCGAGGAGGCGCCGCACCGCATCGGGCGGCAGATCGTCCTGGCCGACGTGCACACCCGCCGCACCCGAGAGCCGGGCGATGTCGGCGCGGTCGTTGACGATGACGGCGGCGCCGAAGCGGCTGGGCATCCGAGACCACCGCCTCCGCCAGGGCGAGGAACGCCGCGGACGAGCCCGCCTTGGCGCGCAGCTGCAGCAGCCGCGCGCCCGCCACGAAAGCAGGCGCGCGACAACTCCCGCGGGTCGAGGCCGCGGCGGCCGCACAGTTCCAGGTCGATGACGGGATAGAAACGGCCGGCGAGATCCGCCGGCACTAGACAGCCTCGGCGAGACCGCTGTCGGTGCCCTTCTTCTCGACGAGATACCGCTCCATGAACGACGTGCTCAGGCGCCCGGCCACGAAGTCGGGGTCGGCGAGGATCTTGAGGTGGAGCGGGATCGACGTCTTGATGCCCTCGATCACCGTCATCTCGAGCGTCCGCCGCATGCGCGCGATCGCCTCCTGACGGTCGCGGCCGTGCACGATGATCTTGGCAATCATCGAGTCGTAGTAGGGCGGGATGGTGCACTCCGAGTGGGCGAACGTATCGACGCGGACGCCCGGGCCGCCGGGCACGCTGAAGGCGTGGATGACGCCCGGCGAGGGCGTGAACGTCACCGGGTCCTCGGCGTTGACGCGGCACTCGATGGAGTGGCCGGTGAACGTCACGTCCCCCTGCTTGAACGACAGCCGCTCCCCCGCGGCGATCCGGATCTGCTCCTTGACGATGTCGATGCCGGTGATGAACTCGGTGACCGGGTGCTCGACCTGGACGCGGGTGTTCACTTCGAGGAAGAAGAAGTTCCCCTTGTCGTCGATCAGGAACTCGAAGGTCCCGGCGTTGGTGTATTGCACCGCGCGCGCCGCATCGACGACCGTGCTCCCCAGCTTGCGCCGCATCTTCTCGGTGACCGCGACCGAGGGCCCTTCCTCGAGCAGCTTCTGGTGGCGGCGCTGGATCGAGCATTCGCGCTCGCCGAGGTGGACGACCGCGCCGTGATGATCGCCGAGCACCTGGAACTCGATGTGCCGCGGGCTCTCGACGTACTTCTCGATATAGACGTCGCCGACGCCGAACGCCGCCTCCGCCTCGCGCTGGGCGGTCTTGAGCGCCTTGGCCAGCTCCGCCTGATTGCGGATGACGCGCATGCCGCGCCCGCCGCCGCCGGCCACCGCCTTGATGATGACCGGGTAGCCGAGCTCGCGCGCGACCTTCTGCGCCTTCTCCTCGCTGTCGACCGGCCCGTCGCTGCCCGGCAGGATCGGCACGCCCGCCTTCTTCATCGCCCGCCGCGCCCGCGCCTTGTCGCCGAGCAGCCGGATGACGTTCGGCGCCGGGCCGATGAACTTGATGTGGCAGGCCTCGCACACCTCGGCGAGATAGGCGCTCTCGGACAGGAAGCCGTAGCCGGGATGGATGGCGTCGGCGCCGGTGATCTCGGCCGCGCTCAGCACCGCGGGCACGCTGAGGTAGCTGTCGGCGCTGCGCGCCGGGCCGATGCAGACGTCCTCGTCGGCGAAGCGGACGTGCAGCGAGTTCTCGTCGGCCTCGGAATAGACCGCGACCGTCTTGATCCCCAGCTCGCGGCAGGCGCAGATGACCCGGAGCGCGATCTCTCCACGGTTGGCGATCAGGATTTTCTTGAACATACGTCCGTCAGAGGGTCTTGATGGCGAACAGGCGCTCGCCGTACTGGACCGGCTTGCCGTTCTCGACGTAGACGCTGACGATCTCCCCGTCGTACTCCGAGGTGATCTCGTTCATGAGCTTCATCGCTTCGATGATGCAGAGCACGTCGTCTTTCTTGACGCGCTGGCCGATGTCGACGAAGGGCGCCGAGCCGGGCTCGGACGACCGGTAGAAGGTGCCGACGATCGGCGACTTCACCACCGCCAGCTCGAGCTCGTCGTCAGCGGCCGGTGCCGCGTAGGTGACCTGCACCGGCGCCACCTGGGCCGCCGGCGGGGGCTGAGCGGGCTGTGGGGCGGGCGCGGCCGCCGCGTCAGACAGCGACTGTGGGACGGGTCCCCCGGACTTGCGGACCCGCAGCTTCAATCCATCGCTCTCCATCTCGAACTCAGCCAGGTCGTGCGCCCGCACGAGCTCGAGAATGCGCTCTATATCGTCGAAATTCATCAGTCTCCCGCCGGACCGTCGATTGCTCGACCCGTCTGGTCTATCGGCACGTCCGTCAGTACGTCGCAGCCCCCGCCGACCACCACCACATCGTCTTCGATCCGGACGCCGCCGAGGCCGGGCACGTAAGCACCCGGCTCAATCGTGAAGACCATGCCACATTCCAGGCGCTCGTCCGGCAGCCCGCGGTCCGCCTTGCCGATACGCGGCCCCTCGTGTACTTCGAGGCCGAGGCCGTGGCCCGTCCCGTGCACGAACGCCGCGCCGAGCCCCCTTTCGGCAAGCACGTTGCGCGCCGCCGCGTCCACCGCGCTCGCGGCCACGCCCGGACGCACGGCCCGGAGGGCTGCCGCGTGGGCCGCCCTGACGGCCTCGAACAGGCGCCCGAAGGCCGCCGACGCCGGCGCCAGCTGGACCGTCCGGGTCAGATCCACGCAGTATCCGTCGTAGACGCCCCCGAAGTCCAGCACGACGCCATCGCCCGGCTCGAGCACGCGGCGGCCCGGCCGCGCATGCGGCAGGGCGCTGTTGGGCCCCGATGCCACGATGGTCTCGAAGGCGAGGCGGTCGAAACCGGCCCGGCGCAGCGCGGCGTCGATATCGCCAGCGATGTCCCGCTCGGTCCGGCCGGCGCGAACCAGCGAAGGGATCGACCGGGCGGCTGCCGAGAGCATCGCGGCCGCCTGCCGCAGCGTCGCCAGCTCTGCAGCATCCTTGACGAGGCGCCCGCGCTCGACCAGCCGCTCGGTGCTGCGCAGGCGCGGTGCGGACGCCGAACCGCCCGCGGCGGCCTCGGCCCGGCCGAAGGCCTCGGACAGCCGGTCGAACCGGTCGAGCGTCATCGCGGCAGCTTCCACCCCCAGGTTGTGAATCCGCGGCCCCTCCAGCACGGCCCGGCAGACGCCCTCTTCGATGCTCCGGTCGGCGTGGACGACTGTCACGGCGTCACGGAGCTCCCCGCTGCCGGACACCCGCTCCCGGGCCGACGTCACGTAGCGGCCGTCAACGACCAGGACGCACGCGCCGGCCGAGACGACGAGCGCACCGACACTGCCCTCGAAGCCCACGAGATAGCGGAGGTTGGGAGGATGAGTGACGAGCAGGCCGTCGATCCCCGCGTGCGCGAGCGCTTCCCGGACGGCAGCGACCCGCTGCGCATACGGGGCGGCCGGCACACTGGCGGTCGTGGTCATCGCTCTCGATCCGCTCGGTCATTCGACGCCTTGGGGGCCTTCGCGGCCTTCGGGGCCGCTGCCTGCTCCGCCCGCATGCGTTCGAGCGATGCCAGAAGATGCTCGAGTTCCGGCAGGGCGGCCAGCTCCGGGTGCGGTGGGGCCGGTGGCGCGGGCGCCGGAGGCGATGGCGCGGGCTCGGGTGCTGGAGCCAGGGTGCTGAGACGAATGGGAGCGTCGGGGTCCGCCGCGGGCGGAGCGGGCTCGGGCGGCTGCCCCGCCGCGTCTTCCCCGCCTTCTTCCCCGCCTTCTTCCGATGCGGTCTCCCCGGCGCGGTGATGGATTTCGGCGAGGCCGCGGATCGCGGCGAGGTTCTCGGGCGAGACGCGCAGGACGTGTTCGAGCTCGGCACGGGCCTCGTCGAACTGGCCCATTTCGAGCAGCGCGCGCCCGAGCGTGACGCGGGCGGACATGTAGGCGGGATGCCGCAGCAGCCCGGCCTGGCAGGTGGCGACGGCTTCCTCGAACCGCCCCGCCCGCCGGTATTCCTCGGCGAGCGCCGCGAACGCGATGGACGCCGGGTCCATCTGGACCCGGCGTCTCAACTCCTCGATGCGGGCGCTTTCAGCCATCGCCGGCCGCTACTTTATCACCGGGCCCGCGGGCCCGATCCCGCCCTATGGCGAGATGGTCACGGTCTGCGACAGGGTCGACGACCGTCCGGCATCGTCCCGGACCGTGAGCGTGATGGTGTAGGTGCCGGAGCGGCCGTAGGCATGGGACGTCTGTGCCCCGGTCGCCGATGTGCCATCCCCGAAGTCCCACGTATAGCTGACGAGCGTGCGGCCGGGCGCGGGTGTGGACGCGGCGGCGTTGAAGTTCACCGGGATGTTCACCGACGGCGTGGTCGGCGAAATCGCGAACCGGGCGGTCGGGTTCGACCCCGGCGTCACCGTCAGGCTCTGCGAGGTGGACGCCGAGCGGCCCAGCGCATCGGACACCGTCAGGGTGACGACATAGGTGCCGACGCTCGTGTAAGCGTGCGACGTCGTCCGCCCGGTGCCCTGGCGGCCGTTGCCGAAGTCCCAGGTGTAGCTCGAGATGGGGTTGTTCGACGGCGCGGTGCTCGCCGAGGCGTCGAACAGCACGGTCTGGTAGTCGGTCGGCGACGTCGGGTTGACGGTGAACGACGGCCGGAGGCCGTCGGGCGCGGCGATCACCCCGCGCGGCACGAGCCGGAGCGAGGCGTAGCGGGTGGCGGAATTGCCGAAGTCGCCGCCGACCGGCGTAATGCCGATGTCGACCACCGTGAACTGATCGATCGCGACCGCCGCGGGGGAGGCCGCCGGCGCCGTGTAGACGAGGGTGGCCCGGCCGTCGCCGCCGGTGACGAGGTTGCGCGCCGACAGCGACCCGAAGTCGGCCGGCGTGCCGTTGACGACAATCTCGGCGCGGAGCGGCACGCTCGCGAGCGCCTCGCCGTTCACGCCGCGGGCGGTGATGGTGACGACGCTCTGCGAGGCGCCGTCCTGCTGCAGGATGTCCGGGGTGACGGCGATGTTGATCGACGTCGCGAACTCGGATGGGCCGGCCAGGCTCGGCGCTTCCTGCTTCTTCATCGTGCAGCCGGCCGCCAGGGCGCCGGCCAGGATCAGCGCGACACCAGGAACGAGGGAAGAGTGCTTCATATATGGTCCAGAGCTCGAGCGTCCGCGCGGTTACTGGGGATCGCCGAAGTTGCCGAAGTCAATGGAGATGCGCCCCGTCGCGGTCACTTCCCGGCCGGTCAGGTCGCGGCCGTAGAAGGTGATCTCGGCGATGGTCGAGATGATCACCGCGCCGTTGGCGAGCGCGCGCAGCGGCGCCTCCTCCTTGGCGATGTGCCGGACCAGCTGGAAGCTGCCGGTGCCGCCGTCGGAATCGACGGTCACGGTAAAGCTGCCGTCGAAGCCATACGGCACGTCGACGCCCGGGGTGTTGCGGCCGTCGGCCCGGACGTAGCGGACGCGGTAGCGATCGACGGTGATGAACTGGTTCTGCGACGGCGAGTTCGGGCTGTTGGTCGATCCCGGGTCCTTCAGCCCGAGCCCGAAGGTCACCGCGCCGCTGTCGTTGAAGATGGTCGGCACGTCGTCGACGATCGTGAGGACGTCGGACCGCAGGGTGTTGCCGAACTCGTTCGGCGTCGCCCCCGAGGAGGCCCGCAGCTCACCGATGATCAGAAACGAGGTGCCGGAGCCGTCACGGACGGCGCTGCCGCAGGAGGTGGCGGCGATCGCGAGCGCGACGATCCCGGCGCGCCCAAGCAGTATGGACTTCATGCGAATCAACCCTTTTGAATGCGCGGCGTGATGAAGATCAGCAGCTCGCGGCTTTCGTCGACCTGGCTGTCGCGCTTGAACAGCCAGCCAAGCAGCGGAATACGGTGCATCAGCGGTGTCTTGTCGTTGGTCGAGATCTCGCGGCTGACGAAGATGCCGCCCATCACGGTGGTCATGCCGTCGCTCACCTGCACGCGGGTGATCGCCCGCTGCGTGTCGATCGACGGGATGTTTCCGGTGCCGGTCGCGACGAGCGCCCCCGGGCTGGCGTTCTCGAGCGTGATCTGCATGATCACGGTGTTGGACGCGGTGATCTGCGGCGTCACCTTGAGGGTCAGCGCGGCGTCCTTGAAGGTGACGGTCACCGTCTCGTTGGCGACGGTCTGGACGGGAATCTGCACGCCCTGGGTGATCTCCGCCTCGACGTTGTTCTGGGTGGTGACGCGCGGCGTCGACAGGATGCGCCCCTTGCCGGACCGCTCCAGCGCCGAGAGCGCGACGTCGAGGTTGAAGGCGCCGTTGATCGATCCGAGCGCGAGGCCGACGGCGCTCGTGGCGTCGGCGACGCCGAGGCCCACCGCCGTCCCGGCCGCATCGTTGGGGTTGCCGCGCACGTCGTTCGCCCCCTGCAGGCCGCCGGCGCGGCCGCCGAGCGAGCCGTTGTTCGGGAAGGCGAAGGGCGTGGTGTTGCCGACGTCGGAGTTGACGCGGCCGTTGAAGCCCCACTGCACGCCGAGCGCCCGCGCGAAGTCGCGCGTCGTGGTGATGATGCGCGCCTCGATTTCCACCTGCGGTTCGGCGCGGTCGATGGTGCCGAGCAGCTGGTTGACGGTGTCGAGCCGGTCCGGCAGGTCGGTCACGATCAGCGTGTTGGTGCGCGCGTCGATCTGGACGTTGCCGCGCGGCGACAGCAGCGCGCTCTTGACCAGCGGCGCCGCCTGGTCGGCCTTGGCGTAGCTCAGGGTGTAGGTGCGCACCGCCAGCGCGCCGGCCTGCGCCGCCGACTGGGCGAGCTGGACCCGCGAGTCCTGCTCCTTCTGCAGCGTATCCACCTTCGCGATCCGGACGATGGTGCCGTCGACGGTGTAGTCGAGCTGATTGCCGCGCAGAATGACTTCGAGGGCCTGGTCCCACGGCACGTCGGTCAGCACGATGTCGACCGTGCCCTGGACGTCGGGGTCGATGACCATGTTGAGGCCGCTGATCTCGGCGAAGGTGCGCAGGACGGATCGCAGGTCGACGCCCTGGAAGTCCATGCTGATCGGGTGGCCGACGTATTTCTTTTCCTGGCCGACGGAGAACTGCTGGCTGTTCGCGTGCAGGAGCGGGGACGCGGCGGGCGCGGCGCCGGCGGCGGGTGCGGTGACCGGCGCGGCCGCATCCTGCGGCGAACGGGCCGCGGACACGCGCGCCTGCCCGGCGGGCCGGGCGGACACCGGGGGCGCCCCGGGGGAGGCGCCGCCCGGTGCCTGCGGCAGCGTCTTCAGCGCCGCCATGGCATCCACGCCGCCAGCCGCCGCGCCGACGTTCGCCTGCGCCAGCGTGATCGCCTCGGCGCCGAGCACCGCGAACGCGCCGTCGCCGCTCGATCGCACGGGCCGCTCGGCTCCTCGAGCCGCCTGGAACACGACCGCCACCTCGCGCGTGCCGACCGTGCCGCGCTGCAGGGTGTAGGTCGTGCCCTCGCCCATCTCCATCACCACGCGGGTCGCGAGCGGCCCCTGGCTGTTCGGCTGGATGCGCACGCGCCGGACGAGATCACCGTCGCCCGCGGTCTGGGCCGCGGCACGCGTGCCGACGTTGGGAAAGTCGAGCATCAGCCGGCGCGGCAGGTCCCGGGATTCGGTGACGCCGCCCGGCGTCAGTTTGCCATCGGCGGAAATCGTCACGGTGGTCGTGGCGCCGTTCCGGGTGGCGCGGATCCGCTCGATGGCGGTGGCGGACTCGGCCGGACGGGCGCTGGTGCCCGCGGCCACCCGCGGCGCCGCCGCACGGTCGGCGCCGGTCGCGGCGGCCGGGGCGGCCGCCGGCGCCGGCCTCGCGGCGGCGAAGTCGAGGCGGATGGTGTTCCGGGCGCTCGCGACCTTGTAGTCGACGGCGCGGTCGAGGGTCAGGCGGACGCGGGCGACCGACACCCCGTCGGCGGCATCCGCCTGCTCGAGGCGGACCGCGCTCACCACGTGCGCCGGCTGGACACGGCTCGCCGCCGCACCGATGCTGACACCGCGCAGTTCGACGACCAGCGTCAGCGGATCCGGCCGGCTGACCGAATACGCCACCGGCTCGGTCGCTTCGATCACGACCGCCGCGTCCTGCGCGGAGACGCCCAGGAGGCGGACCGGCGCCGCCGCCGCGGTCAACAGCAGGCTGCCGGCGCCGAGCGCCGCCACGGTCATCACCGCGGCCATGCCGGCGGCGGCGCGCGTGCGGGCTGTCATCTGAAAGGCCTTGTGCAGGTTCATCATCGTCTCTTAGCCTCGCCCGCCGTCGGCCGAGCGCACGTTCTTGCGGATTTCTTTCTGTTTGACCAGGGACAAGGGGTCGTTCACGTCCTGCGAGAACACGACGGTGTCGGCCGTGATCGCCTTGACCGTCCCGTCCATCAGCTTCTCGCCGGAGCGGACGGTGAACGTCTTCTTGGTATCCGGCCCCTGGATCATCGCGATGAAGCCGGAACGGTCGCGGACGATGCCCTTGACCGTGATCTCGCCGATCAGCAGGCCGGCGGTGCCCGCCGGACGGTTGCTGGTGGAGCGCGTGTCGGTGCCCCGCGCCAGCAGGCTCACGAACGGATCGCGGCGCCCCGCCGGGTCGTAGGTATAGGCGGCGGACTCCAGAGCGGGCGGTGCCGCAGTCTGCGCCGCGGGCGGCGGGGCCGGGCGCCGCCTGCTGCGCTGCCACGGCGGCCGCGGCCGCGAGGGCGGTGGCAACGACAAAGAGACGGACGCTGGTGTGCATGATCGTTCGGGCCTTCACTTGTTGAGCGACGGCTGCTTGGGGACCCCGCCGCGGCCGGCGGCCGCCGAGGTCCCTTCCTGCAGCACGAAGGTCGTGGCCACGCATTCGGCGGTGATGGTCTTGCCCGGCTCCACCGGGTCCTTGGCGCGGATCGAGATTTCGCTGACGTTGATGATCCGGGGGAACCGGCTGATCTGGTCGAAGAAGGCGCCGAGGTTGTGGTACGTCCCCTCGGCCTGGAGCTTGTAGGGGATCTCGGCGTACATCTTCTGCTGCACCACCTTGCCCGGCTGGAACCGCTGGATGGCCAGGTTCGACTTGGTGGCCAGCCCCTGGATGCGGCGCAGCGTGTCGGCGACGTCCTTCTCCTCGGGCAGCACCTGGCGGAGGTTCTCCAGCCGCGACTCGAGCTCCGCGACCTGCGCCTCGAACTGCGGCAGCTGCTTGGCCGTCGCGACGCCCTTCGCGATGTCGGAGCGCAGCGACGTCAGCCGCGACTGGCGGATGAGGATGTCGGCCTGCACCTCGGCGACGTAGAAGTTCCAGAACCCGAAGACCGCGGCGGCCGACACCAGGACGAAGGCGCCGATTTGCCAGTACCACGGGAGCTTGCTGAGCGACAGATCCATTGAGTGTCCTGCTTGCTATCGGTGTGCGACGGCGGTGGCGACGGCGGCCCGCGGCGCTACTTGGTGCCGCGGCCCCGGCCCGCGGCGGCGGCCGGCGCCGGCGGCGGCGGCGGCGGCGCGCTCGGATCGACGAACTTCGCCTTGACCTGGAACCGGATCAGGTCGCCGGCCTTGCTGTCCGGCTGCACCTGGCTGTCGACGATTTCCACCGGCTTGCGGAACCACCTGGTGCCTTCGAGGTTGCCCACGAAGTCGGACACCGCGGTCAGCGAGTCGGTCACGCCGTTCATCGTGAAGTCCTCCCCGACCTGCGACATGTCGTTCAGCCAGAGGCGCTCGGGCAGGCTCTTGCTGATCTCGTCGAGCAGGTGCACCGGCGTCGACTGCCCCTTGCGCAGCTCCTCGATGAGCGACACGCGCTGCTGCAGCAGGGCCTTCTGCGCCTCGAACTTGCGCACCTGCTCCAGCACCGAGCGGACCTGGCGGGTCTCGGTCTCGGCGCGCACCAGCTGGGCGTCGAGCTCGGTCGACTGCTGCCGCAGCGACCAGAACCACCAGCCGACACCGAGCGTCGTGGCGACGAGGATGAGGCTGGCGGCGATCGTGACGCGCTGCGCCGCGCCGATGACCATGCGCTTCTTGGTGCGCTCGCGCTCGACCGCGAGCAGGTTGATGCGAATCATCGGTCAGCCGCCCTTCGCAGCGCGAGCCCGACGGCCACCGCCGCGGTCGGCGCGATGTCCGCCGCCGTGGCCACCTGGAAGCGCTTGGCATCGAACCCGACCTGCCTGAATGGGTCGAACAGTTCCACTGGCGCGTCGAACCGCTCGGTCAGCATCTCGAGGAAGCCCTCGGCGCGCGACGCGCCGCCGCTGACGACGATGCGGTCGATGCGTTCGGAGGCCGCCGTCGCCTTGAAGAAGTCGAACGTCTTCTGAATCTCCAGCATCACGTTCTCGCTGACGGCGCGCAGGACCGGACGGGCATCTTCGAACGTGACGCCGTCCACCGCTTCCCCGCGCTTCAGCCCGTCGGCCTGCTCGAACGGCAGGTTCAGCTCCTTCTGGAGCGCCTCGGTGTAGGCGTTGCCGCCAATCGAGATGTCGCGGGTGAAGACCGACTGGTCGCCCTGCAGGATGTTGATGTTGGTGGCGCTGGCCCCGGCGTTGAGCAGCACGACGACCTGCCCGGCCTCGATCCCGTAATTGACCTCGAAGGCGTTCTGGAGCGCGAAGGCATCGACGTCGACCACCACCGCCGCGCGCCCCGCCTGGGCGATCACGCCGGTGTAGTCGGCGATCTTCTCCTTCTTCGCCGCGACCAGGAGGACCTCCATCGACGGCGTCTGGCTGGCCGGATCGCCCGGCTCGAGAATCTGGTAGTCCAGGTTGACGTCCTGGATGTCGAAGGGGATGTACTGCTCGGCTTCCCAGTAGATCGACTCGGCGAGCTCCGCCTCGGTCATCACCGGCAGGGTGATCTTCTTGACGATCACCGCGTTGCCGGACAGCGAGGCGGCAACCTCCTTGGTGGTGATCTTCCGGGTCTCGAACAGCCGGCGGATCGCCTCGGCCACCGCTGCCCCGTCGATAATCGCGCCATCGACGATGCTGTCGGGAGGAATCGGCTCGCTGCCGAAGGCCGTGATCTTGTAGCCCTTGCCGGCCGGCTTGAGCTCGACCGCCTTGACGGCGCTCGAGCCAATATCCAGGCCGACCAGGTTTTTCGCTTTGCGAAACACCGGTACGTCCTATCCTGTGAAATTGCCGCTGATGGTTGACCGTGGAGCGGTTCGCGCGGCCCGACTGTCGCGACGCCACGTGCGTCGCGGCCGCTAACGGCGCGGTCCCCTGCTCTCTGCCGGCTCCCTGAGGGGCAAGCCGGGTGCCAGCCGGGGCACCTACCAAAATTGGGCGTATTCAGGCAGTTTCGGTAAGTCGCGGGAGGATGGACCGCTCGGCGGCGATCAACAAATTGGTATGCCGCTCACGGTTTTGTAATGCAGAATTCGCCAGCTCCGGCGCGGCGGCGGCGTCGGCCGGCCGTCTGCACCCGGGGCACCGCCACCTTGACAAGAGATGGCGGACGCCGGTATCCTCTTGGTTTGCCGTCCTTTGAATGAGGCCGACCGCGCGCGCACCGGGCACGCGCCGACGGCTGCACCATCAGCGAAGGCCGAAAGGGTTCTCATGGGATCGTTTGTACCCACCGCCGGCAGCATTGAGCGGCAGTGGCACGTGATTGACGCGGAGGGTGAGGTGCTGGGCCGGATTGCCAGCGAGGCCGCCCGTCTGCTGCAGGGCAAGCACAAGCCGGTGTACACGCCCCACATCGACACGGGCGACCACGTGGTCATCGTGAATGCGGTCAAGGTCCGGCTGACCGGACGCAAGGAAGAGCAGAAGCTCTATCGCTATCACAGCGGATACGAGGGCGGGCTGCGCGAGGAGCGCGCCAAGGATCTGCGCAAGAAGAATCCGGTGCGGATGGTCGAGGAAGCGGTCCGCGGCATGTTGCCCAAGACGAAGATGGGCGACGCCATGTGGCGCAAGCTGAAGGTCTACGCCGCCGCCGACCACCCGCATGCGGCGCAGAAGCCCCGGGCGCTCGCCCGGTCATCCAAGTCGAGCACGAACGAGGTCGCATAGACGTGGCAGCAGGAATCGAATATTACGGGACAGGTCGCCGCAAGACATCCACCGCCCGCGTGTTTCTTCGCCCCGGCACGGGCGGCATCGTCATCAACCGCAAGCCGATCGAGCAGGCCTTCCCCACCGAAGCGCTCCGCACCCAGATCCGGCAGCCGCTGAACGTGACCGAAACGGCCGAGAAGTTCGACATCCTGGCGACGATCGCCGGGGGCGGCGTTGCCGGCCAGGCCGGCGCCCTGCGCCTCGGCATCGCCCGCGCGCTGGTCGTGTTCGACCTCGAGCTGCGGCAGCGCCTGAAGAAGGCCGGCTTCCTGACGCGCGACGCGCGCATCAAGGAGCGCAAGAAGTACGGACAGAAGGGAGCGCGCAAACGCTTCCAGTTCAGCAAGCGGTAGACCGGGTGATTTTCTTGGAGGTAGCTTGAGCGGCATCGCGTTGAAGGATTTGCTCGAAGCGGGCGTCCATTTCGGGCACCAGACGAAGCGCTGGAACCCGAAGATGAAGGCCTACATCTTCGGCGAGCGGAACGGGATCTACATCATCGACCTCGCGAAGACGGCCCGGCTGTTCCGCGACGCCGAGCAGTTCGCCACCAGCCTCGCCGCCGAAGGCAAGACCGTGCTGTTTGTCGGCACCAAGCGGCAGGCCCAGGACGCGATCGCGGAAGAGGCGCAGCGCTCCGGCATGTTCTTCGTGAACCAGCGCTGGCTCGGCGGCCTGCTCACCAACTTCACCACCATCCAGCGCAGCCTCGCCCGGCTCCGCGACCTGGAAGCGATGGAGACCGACGGCCGCTACGAGACGCTCTCGAAGAAGGAAATCGCGCAGATCGAGAAGGAGAAGCGCAAGCTCCAGAAGAACCTCGAGGGCATCCGCCACATGGCCCGCCTGCCCGACGCCCTCTTCGTCGTCGACACGCGTAAAGAGAAGATTGCCGTCGACGAGGCCCGCAAGCTCAAGATTCCCGTCATCGGCGTGGTCGACACCAACTGCGACCCCGACGAAGTCGACTACGTGATTCCGGGCAACGACGATGCGCTGCGCGCGATCCGGCTGTTCGCGTCGCGGATTGCCGACGCGGTGATGGCCGGGCGCGGCGCCCGCGAGTCGGCGCACGCGGACGATGGCGGCGACGGCGGCAGCGACGACGATCGCGGCCGGCGCGCGCGGCCGCGGCAGCCCCGCTCGGAACAGGCCTCTCCCGCGTCGGTCTAGACGCGCGGGACTCGAAGCAGTGACGCCGGCCTGATCCTTGGCCGGCGTTGTTACGTACGACCGGCGCCGGCCTGCCCCAGGCAGGCGTCCGACACGGCGGATTTCAGGAGCACAGCATGGCAGACATCTCGGCGGCACAAGTGAAGAAGCTCCGCGACAGCACCGGCGCGGGCATGATGGAGTGCAAGGCGGCGCTGGCGGAAGCGGGCGGCGATCTCGAGGAGGCCACCACCATCCTGCGCAAGCGCGGGCTGGCGCAGGCGACCAAGAAGGCGGGGCGCTCGACCAACGAGGGGCTGATCGGCAGCTACATCCACATGGGCGGCAAGATCGGCGTGCTCGTGGAGATCAACTGCGAATCGGACTTCGTCGCCCGGACGGAAGATTTCCAGAACCTGGCGCGCGAGATCGCCATGCACGTCGCCGCGGCCAATCCGCAGTACGTGAAGCGCGACGAGGTGCCGGCCGACGTGCTGGCGCGCGAGAAGAGCATCTACCAGGCGCAGATGGAAGGCCAGAACAAGCCGCCGCAGGTGATCGAGAAGATCGTCGAGGGCAAGCTCGGAAGCTTCTACGAGCAGGTCTGCCTGGTCGACCAGCCGTCGATCCGCGACCCCAAGGTGACGATCGGCCAGGCGGTGCAGGCGGCGATCGCCAAGCTCGGAGAGAACATCTCGGTCGCGCGCTTCGTGCGGTTCAAGCTCGGCGAAGGCGCCTGAGCGCCGGCGCGACCAGATATAATCGTCCGGCCATGCCCGCTCCCGTCTACCAACGAATCCTTCTCAAGCTCTCGGGCGAAGCGCTGATGGGCGAAGAGCCGTTCGGCATCGACCCCGCGGTGACCACGCAGATCGCCAAGGAAGTCGGCGAGATCCAGGAGCTCGGCGTGCAGACCGCGGTGGTGATCGGCGGCGGCAACCTGTTCCGCGGCCTGGCGGCGAGCGCCAAGGGCATGGATCGGGCGACCGCCGACTACATGGGCATGCTCGCCACCGTCATCAATGCGCTGGCGCTGCAGGATGCCCTCGAGCACCAGGGCGTCGTCACCCGGGTGATGAGCGCGATCGAGATGCGCGCGGTGGCCGAGCCGTTCATCCGCCGCCGCGCGGTGCGCCATCTCGAGAAGGGCCGGGTCGTCGTCTTTGCCGCCGGCACCGGCAACCCCTACTTCACGACCGACACCGCCGCGGCGCTCCGCGCCATGGAGATCAAGGCGGACGTCATCCTCAAGGGCACCAAGGTCGACGGCATCTACACCGCCGACCCGATGCTCGACAAGAGCGCGACCAAATACGACGACATCTCCTACCTCAAGGTGCTGGAGCGGCAGCTGAAGGTGATGGACGCCACCGCCATCTCGCTGTGCATGGACAACAAGCTGCCGATCGTCGTGTTCAACCTCCGCACTGCCGGCAACGTCCGGCGCGTGATCGCGGGAGAGCCGGTCGGGACTACGGTGCGCGCTTGAGATTGCCAAACCCGCCGGACTTGCCGTACCTTCACACACTATGGATGTCACAGATCTGAAAAGCCTGCCGGCCGAAGTCACCAAGCGGATGGACGCCCAGCTGGAGCACGTCCGCCGCGAGTTCGGCGGCGTCCGCACCGGCCGCGCCTCGGTGACGATCCTCGACACCGTGCATGTCGAAGCCTACGGCGCACAGATGCCGCTCAACCAGGTCGCCTCGCTGTCGGTGCCGGAACCAACCCTGATCGTCGCGCAGCCCTTCGATCCGTCGCTCATGGGCACGATCGAGAAGGCGATCCGCAGCGCCAACCTCGGGCTCAACCCCGCCAGCGACGGCAAGGTCGTCCGCATCCCGCTGCCGGCGCTCACCGAGGAGCGGCGCAAGGAAATGTCGAAGCTGGTGCACAAGTACGCCGAAGAAGGGCGGAACGGCGTGCGCCAGGTTCGGCGCGACGCCAACGACCGGCTCAAAAAGCTCCTCAAGGACCACGAGATCTCGGAAGACGACGAGCGGCGCGGCCTCGAAGAGGTGCAGAAGATCACCGACCAGCACATCGCCGTCATCGACGAGCTGCAGAAGAAGAAGGACGCCGAGCTGCTCAACAAGTAGCCGGCGTCGTCCCCGAATCCGCGTCACGCATCCGGGTGTCCTACTTCACGCATCTCGCCTGCAGCGCCCCGTGCGGCGCCGGCCCGCTCAACCCGCGTGTCGAGCACCACCTGTGCCCCTGCGGCGCTCCCCTGCTCGCCCGCTACGACCTCGCCGCCGCGCGCGCCTGGCGCCGCGACTCCCTTGCCGGACGGCCGGCCAACATGTGGCGCTACCGCGAGCTGATGCCGCTATTCGACGGCGAGACGCCGCTGACGCTGGGCGAAGGCTGGACGCCGCTCCTCCACGCGCGCCGGCTCGGCACCGACCTCGGGCTGACCAGGCTGTTCGTCAAGGACGAGTCCCTCAATCCGACCAATTCCTTCAAGGCCCGGGGCCTGTCGGCCGCGGTCACGCGCGCCGCGGCGCTCGGGGCACGCACGCTGGCCGTGCCCTCGGCCGGCAACGCCGCGACCGCCCTGGCCGCTTACGCCGCGGCTGCCGCTATCCCGGCCCGGGTGTTCATGCCGAAGGACGTGAAAGTGCCCTTCGTCAAGGAGTGCGAGCTCTACGGCGCCGACGTCACCCTGGTGGACGGCCTGATCACCGACGCCGGCCGCATCGCCGCCGAGCGGGGCAAGCCGCTCGGCTGGTACGACGTCTCCACGCTGAAGGAGCCCTACCGCATCGAGGGCAAGAAGACGATGGCCTACGAGCTCGGCGAGCAGCTCGACTGGTCGTTCCCCGACTGGATCATCTATCCCACCGGCGGCGGCACCGGGATGGTCGGCATGTGGAAGGCGTTCGAGGAGCTGGAAGCCATCGGCTGGAAGAGCTCACCCGCGCGCCCCCGCATGGTGTCGGTACAGGCCGAGGGCTGCGCGCCGATCGTCCGGGCTTTCACCGACGGCGCTGAACGCTCCGAGGCGTGGCAGAACGCCGCGACCGTGGCCGACGGGCTGCGCGTGCCCAAGGCGGTTGGCGACTTCCTGGTCCTGCGCGCCGTCCGCGAGAGCGGCGGCACCGCGCTGGCGGTCAGCGACGCGGACATGGTGCAGGCGATGCGCGAGCTCGGCTCGCGGGAAGGCATCAGCGCGGCGCCGGAAGGGGGCGCGGCGCTCCAGGCGCTGAAGGTGCTCGTGGCCGAGGGGCGCGTCGGCCGCGACGACACCGTCGTCCTGTTCAACACGGGCGGGGCGCTGAAATACCTCGACGTCCTGCCGGGCGGCACCGCGGGCTGACCGGGATCAGTCGCCGAGCGAGATGTTCAGGGCGCGCGCCGCGCGGAGGCCGTCGAAGTCGAGCGGGACCGTCCGGGTGCGCCCGATCACCCGCTCGAGCGGCACCTCGGTCATGTGCGGCGACGTGAAGGCGACCATCACGCCCGACGTGCCCTGGAGCACGAGCTCGACGGCGCGGGCGCCGAAGCGGGTCGCCAGGATGCGGTCGAAGCTCGTCGGCGTGCCGCCGCGCTGCAGGTGCCCCAGCACCACGGCGCGCGACTCCTTCCCCGTCAGCTCTTCGATCCGTGCGGCGACAACCGCGCCGATCCCGCCGAGCCGCTCGACATATTCGCCGTGCGCCTCGGTCAGCACCGTGTGCGGCTCGTTTTTCGCGCAGGCGCCGTGGGCCACGACCACGATGCTGAAGCGGGCGCCGAGCGCTTCGCGGGCGCGGATGGACGCGGCCACCTTCTCGAAATCGAAGGGAATCTCCGGGATCAGGATGACGTCGGCGCCGCCGGCCAGCCCGGCGTAGAGCGCGATCCAGCCCGCATGGCGGCCCATCACTTCCGCGACCATCACCCGGTGATGCGCTTCGGCCGTGTTGTGGAGCCGGTCCACCGCCTCGGTCGCGAAGCTCACCGCCGTGTCGAAGCCGAACGTGTAGGTGGTTTCGGCGACGTCGTTGTCGATGGTTTTGGGCACGCCGACGACGGAGATGCCGCGGGTGTGGAGCTCGTGCGCCATGGCCAGCGTGCCGTCGCCGCCGATGATCACGAGCGAGTCGAGCCCCAGCCGGTGGACGGTATCGGCGCAGACGTCGAAGTAGCCGCGCGGGCCGTCCGGCGTGTCGATCGGCGTCAGCGCGGGATTGCCGCGGTTGACCGTGCCGAGGATGGTGCCGCCGATACGGAGGATGCCGGTGACGTCCTTGGGGACGAGCGGCCGCCAGCGGTCGGGAGCGAGCAGGCCGTCGAAACCGTCTTCGATGCCGATGGTGTCGCAGTGGGCGTTGGCCGCGGCCTTCACCACGGCGCGGATGACCGCATTCAGCCCGGGGGCATCGCCTCCGCCGGTGAGGATGCCGATTCGCTTCTTTCCCTTCCCTGATGAGCCGCCAGCCGGTCCGGACATCGGCGGAGTATAGCAGCGCTGCCTTGCGGCCCTGCCGGGCGGCGGGTACACTGCAGAGATCTCATGGACGTGCTGATTGACCTCTTCCTGCATTTCGACAAACACCTTGCGGCTTTCGTGGACGTCCACGGCGCCTGGGTGTACGGCCTGCTCTTCCTGATCATCTTCGCCGAGACCGGCCTGGTCATCACGCCGTTCCTGCCGGGCGACTCCCTGCTGTTTGCCGCCGGCGCGCTTGCGGCAACGGGGGCGCTCGACATCTGGCTGCTGCTCCCTCTCGTCATCGTGGCGGCGGTGATCGGCGACGCCGTGAACTATGCGATCGGCGACGCGACAGGGCCTCGCATCTTCCGGTCGGTCGATCGGACGAGCTGGTGGCAACGCATGCTCAACCGGGACCACCTCAACCGCGCGCACGTGTTCTTCGAGAAGTACGGCGGCAAGGCGATCGTGCTCGGCCGGTTCGTCCCGATCGTCCGGACGTTCGTGCCGTTCGTCGCCGGGGCGGGCACGATGAAGTACAGCACGTTCGCCTTCTACAACGTCTCGGGGGCGCTGCTCTGGGTCGGGGTCTGCATGCTCGGGGGCTACGCGTTCGGCGCCGTGCCGATCGTGAAGAACAATTTCACCATCGTGGCGCTGGGCATCATCGCCGTGTCGTTGCTCCCGCTCGTCGTCGAGTTCATCCGCCACCGGCGGCAGGGCGCGGCCGCCGTGACCGAGGCCTGACACCGGGAAACCGGCGTCAGCACGGCGCCGCCCGCGTTGCACCGCTCAGATGGCGCATGGTAGAATGAGAGGTCTTGTGGCACCCCGTAGCGTGGTGTTTGCGGGCACATCACAAATAGTGGGCGGCTAGCTCAGCTGGGAGAGCGCCGCGTTCGCAATGCGGAGGTCGCGAGTTCGATCCTCGCGCCGTCCACCAACTTCGCTGTCGTTCCCCTGCGAAGTTGCCCGCCGTAGCCCTGGCGAAGGCGGGCCCCACTCACGAAGACGGATTCGGAGCATCGGTCCCCCTCCCGCCGCTTTCGGAACCTGCCGCTTACGACGGCGTTCCTACCGGCCCAGGACGACGTCGATGCCAGTGAGTATCAGCTCCACCTTCGCCTCAGAAAGCTTACCGACCCGTTCGATGAGCAAGGTCTTGTCGAGGGCGACGATCAGCGAGACGTTCGCGACCGAGTCTTTCGTGAGGTGCGTGGCCCGGGCCGGCAGGAGCACATTGCCAGGTGCATCCGCCCACTTCAGGTTGCTGGTCAACGGCACGCAGACCACGGTTGCGACGCGACTGCGATTGAGGGCATCGCCCTGGACGACGACGACCGGCCTTCGAAAGCCTGGCCCGGAACCGGTCGGCGCCGGGATCTCGGCCCACCAGACTTCCCCCTGGGACATCACCACTCAGTGTGCTCCAGGACCTGGCGCGCGCCGGCGCTGACAAACGCGTCCGCCTGGTCCCCCACCTCCGCGCACACCCGATCCATGGCCTCGGTCACCTCATCCGGGGCATGCCGGGCGACATACTCCGCCAGGGCGGCACTGAACACCTCGCTTCGCGACCGTCCGGCGCGCCGGGCCAGGCGCTCGACCTGCTCGAATATCCGATCGGGAATCGAGACCGCTGTTTTCATACCAAAAGTATAACCGGTTGACGCCCGTGCCGAAGGGGGGCGACCAATTACGGAACTGGCGGTGACGGTTACGTTCTGGTCACCGGCGCCGACGCGCTGAAACCCGCGCGAACGCGCAACCCCCACGGCTGCAGCCGGTTGCCTCCCTCCACCCGAAAGCGCACAGGTGGTGCGCCCGTTGCAAAGTTGGTCGGAACCCTGCAATGCCCGCTCCTCCAAGCCCTTCTCTGGCGCCGGTCGCCTCCACGACCTCGTCCGGCCATGCCGACGGCCTGGGCCGCCGGACCCTCGCGTTCGACCGCGAGGAAGGGACCATGCTCGAACGGCTCACCGTCAGGCCGGAGCTCGCCGCCTTCGAGAAGCTGCTGCGCGAGCGCGTCGAACGGGTCGCCGGCCTCGAAGACGAGCGCATTGCCCGCCCCCGCTCCCTCGAACGCGACGCCGACGGCAGCCTCGTCGTCGTGTCGGAGTTCGTGCCCGGCCATCGCCTGTCGGACCTCCTCGAGGCCGCCGCCGAGTCGGGCGCGGCGCCCGGCGTCGATGCGGCCTTCGGCTATCTCCTCGACGTGCTGCCCGCGCTGTGCGGACTGCACGCCGGAGCCGGCTTTGCGCACGGAACAATCGCGCCCTGCCGGACGGTCCTGACGCCGGCCGGACAAGTCGTCCTCCTCGACGCCGTCTACGGTGAGGCGCTCGAGCGCCTGCGCTACGGCCGCCGCAAGCTCTGGACGGACTTCGACGTCGTCACCCCGCCTTCAGCCGGCGCGCCGCGCCTGGGTGTTTCCGCCGATGTCGCGCAGGTCGTGCTCTCGGCCGTCATGCTGGTGCTGGGGCGCCCGCTGCGCCCGAACGAGTATCCGCAAGGCCTGCAGGCCGTTATCGGCGAAGTGGTGGACGTCGCGCAGATCCGCGGGAACGACGCGTTCGCCGACCGGCTCCTGGCGTTTCTCGAGCGCGCCCTTCCCGTGCCGGGCGGCCGTGCCTACGCGACCACGGACGACGCGCTCATCGACCTGCGCGATCTCGCAAGCGAAATCGGCCTGCACGCCTGCCGCCGCGCTCTCGTGGACTACCTCACACAGCTCGAACCTTCAGGGGCGGCGGGGCCCGTTGAGCGAACCGCGGCCCGGGGCTTCGCGAGCGCCGGTGAAAACGGTGATGCCGGAGCCGGCTACGACGGCCACTCCGCGTTCGCGCCCGCCGGCGACACGGCGGAACAGGATCTCGACAGCGGCGTGGACGCCGAACTCGACCTCGCAGGGCTGGTCGACGAGTCGCCCTACGGCCTGGAAGACGTGACCGAGATCGAGGTGTTGGGGGACGAGCCGTCACTCGACGAGTCGCTGATGTTCTCGTGGCCGGGCGAACAGCCTGACGAAGCGGCCTCCCCATCCGTCGTTGAAGGCCCGCGTGCAGCGCGCCCAGCGCCTGTCACGCCAGCGCCCGTCGCACCCGAGCTTGTGGCACCCGAGCCTGTCGCGCCGCCTCCGGTCGCGACGATTGCGCCGGAGCCCGCCCCGCCGGTGCCGGCGGCGACGATCGAGGCGGACGGCCCGGCCGGCGCGGACGCCCCGGCGCCGAGCGTGCGGTTCAAACGGGAGAAGCGCCCGAAGACAGCCAGGTCCCGCAAGGACAAGCTGCGTTCGGCCGCTGAGCCCAGCGCGCCGGCGGCAGCACCAGCCGCAGCCGCGCCGTCCCGGGCCCGAACGGCGGCGCCGCCGGTTGACGATACCTGGCTGGTCGCGCCGGGCCGCGCCGACGCGTTCGAACCCGCGGTGCCGGTCGCGCCGCAGGACACGCCAGCGCTCCCGCGCCCTCTTCCGCCTCGCGTCCCACCGGTGCCGGTGTTCGAGGGCGTTCCGCATCCGCCGGCCGGGTTCGAAGCCGCGCCCTACCAGCCTCCCGTCGCGAGACCGGTCTTCCCAGCGCCGCAGGTGTTCACGCCGGCGCCGGCCCACGCCGCCCCGCCCGCCGCCCCGCTGGTGAGCATGGCAGCCCGGGCCCGCGGCAGCAGACCCGCAGTTCGCTCATCCCACCGCCGTGGCGCCGCACAACGCGCCGCTGAAGTTCAAGGACGTGCCGAAGGTACGGTCGGCCCGGCCGCATCCGGTTGCGTTCGAGCCGGCGGCGGAGCCTGTGCCCGCCGGATTCGAACAGGGCGCGTCGCGGGCAATCCCGTGGAAACTGATTGCGGCCGGCATCGCCGTGATGGCGATGGGCGTGGCGGGTGCCCGCTCGTACCTGCCTGGAGCAACGGCGCCTGGAGCTGCAGCGCCTGCCGCCCGTACGTCGCCGGAGGCGGCGCCGCCCGCCGGCGGTGCCACGGCGCGGAACCTGGGCCGGCTGGAGATCGAAACGCAGCCCGCGGGCGCGAAGGTGACGCTCGACGGGAAACCCGTCGGCCAGTCCCCGCTCACTCTCGAAGACGTGGCGCCGGGCCGCCATACCCTGACGTTCGTTTCCGGCTCCGGTACCGTCAAGCGGACCGTCCGCGTCGAAGCCGGCCGGACAGCCAGGCTCGACGTGCCGATCTTCTCGGGGTGGGTGGGCATTTACGCGCCCTTCGTGGTCGACGTGGCGGCGGCAGGCCGTGTCATTGGCACGACGGACGAACCGCGCCTGATGCTCGGCCCCGGACGCCACGTGCTCACCCTCACCAACCGCGATCTCGGCTACAGCGCGACCGAGACCGTCGACATCGAGCCGGGCGAAGTGCGATCGATCACGCTCGACCCGCAGGGCAGCGCCAGCGTCAACGCGACGCCGTGGGCCGAGGTCTGGATGGACGGCAGGAAACTGGGCGATACGCCGATCGCCAACCTCACGCTCCCGCTCGGCATCCGCGAATTGACGTTCCGCCACCCCGGGCTCGGCGAACGACGGGTCACGGTGACTATTCGCGGCGACGCGCCGGCGACGATCAGCGTCGACATGACGAAGCCGTAGCCGCCGATCCCCGCACGCTTCGCGCACGCCTCACATTACAATCCTGTTTTTTCCCCACATTTCTGGGACATGCCCCATGGACGCCAGAACGGCTCGGTGTATGGGGACCGTTCGTTTCCCGAGCACTTTTGACTCGCCTGGCACCGCTTCTCCTGGCATTTTCCTTGCTGACGCCCAACCGATTCCGTAATTCAGTTTCAAGGACGACAGCAAGGACGATAGTCATGTGGACTTGGATTGCCTGTTACGTACACGGCCACGATTACACCGTGCGCTGTGAGTCTGGTGCGATGTTCCTCCGGTGCTTCCTCTGCGGTCACCGATCGCAGGGCTGGTTCGTGAAGCCGGGTGAGCCGCGGCCCGGCGCGTCGGCCAATTGACCCGGCTTCGTTGACACCCGGCCGGACCGCTACGGACAATAGACGGATGGCGGTTCCCTGTCCCCCTTCTTCGGCCGGTGCGGCGGCGCCACCGCAGGCGTGACCGGCGCCTCGCTGGCAGCGCCGCTGCGGCAGCTCGCCGATTGCGCCGACATCCGGGGCCTGGCGCCGGAGGCGATGGCCTGGCGCCGGCTGGCGACGGACCTGGAACAGGCCGGCGACGACGAGATTGAGCGGCTGGCGAAGCTGGCACGCCGCAATCGCCTTGGCGAGGTCCCCTCCCTTCAGGAACGGCTCCATCCCGAGCTGCGGCTGCTGCTGGTCGATGGTCCCGCAGCCGCGGTCCGCGCCGCGCAGGCCGCCCTTCCCTGGCTGCTGCGCCGGCTGCTCGATTTCTCCACGGTGGATCTGCCCGCGGCGGCCGCCCTCGCGCGGCACGGCATCGTCACGCTGCCCGACCTCGAGGCCGCCTTGCTGGACGGCCGCATCGCCACACACTTCACCGCACTCCAGGACCGGCTGCGCAGCGCCGCCGGGGCCATCGCCATCGAGCGGCTGCCTGTTCCGCTGGGGCGCGCCGTGGACCTGAGCGACACCCTTGTGAAGCTGCTCGAGGCCGAGTGTCCGGCGCTCGGCCAGGTCACGCCTGCGGGCGACCTGCGCCGGTTCGAGCCGCTCGTCGGCTCGCTGACGATCGCCGCCGCGGCGCCCGATCCGGCGCGCAGCCATCGAGGCGATCGGCGCCCTTCCCCAGTTCCAGCCGGTGCTGCATCGCACCGCCCGGCGGGCGCTCGTCACCTGGCAGAACGCCGAGTTCGACCTCAGGGTGGCCGCGCCCGACGAGTTCGGAACCGCGCTCTACCTCGCCACCGGGTCGCGCAATCACCTCGCGGCCATGCGAACGCGCGGCAGCGCGGCCCGGCTGTGCGGGCGCGAGCAGGACGTCTATGCACAGGCCGGGCTGGCGTGGATCCCCCCGGAGCTGCGCCACGGCACGGGAGAAATCGAAGCGGCGGCCGCGGGGGGGCTGCCGGGCCTGGTCGCCCGCGAGCACATTCGCGGCGACCTGCACATGCACAGCACGTACAGCGACGGCCGCGACAGCCTCTCGCTGATGGTGCAGACGTGCGCCGGGCTCGGCTACGAGTACATCGCGATCACCGACCACTCGGAGCGCGCCGGGGCGTCGCGCACGGTGTCGCTCCGGACGCTGGCCCGCCAGCGGGACGAAATCGCGCGCCTGCGCGAGCGCTTCCCCGCGCTCACCATCCTCCACGGCATCGAGGTGGACATCATGCCGGACGGCCGCCTCGACTTTCCCGACCACGTGCTCGAAGGGCTCGACATCGTGCTGGCGTCGCTGCACGACCGGGCCGGCCACGACGCCGCCCGGCTGACGCGGCGCTGCCTGGCCGCCATCGCCCACCCGCTGGTGGCGGTCATCACGCACCCGGCCAACCGGCTCGTCGGCCGGGATCCCGGCTACGACCTGGCGTTCGCCGAGGTCTATGCCGCGGCGGCCGAGACGGGGACGGCCCTCGAGATCGACGGGGCGCCGAGCCACCTCGACCTCGACGGGGAGCATGCGCGGGAAGCCGTCGGGGCGGGGGTGACGGTCACTATCGACAGCGACTGCCACCGCGCCGGGCTGCTCGACAAGCAGATGCGTCTGGGGCTCGGCACCGCGCGGCGCGGCTGGGTCGAGCCGCGCCACGTCCTGAATACCCGGCCGCTGGCCGAGGTCCGGGCCTTCATCGCGGCGAAACGGTCGAGACGCTAGTGGTACACTGACTTCCCGGTGGCCTATCGACTTCTTCAGTATTCGGCGGTGATACTGGCCGGGCTCATCCATGCCGCCGCCCCGGCGGGCCGGGCCCTGGCGCAGTTGCCGGCGCAGGCGATCACCTCCTCCGAGGTCACACCGCCCCCCGGCGAGGTCGCCGCGGCCCTGCAGCAGAAATACGACGCCATCCGCGACTTCTCCGCCTCCTTCACCCAGGTCTACGAGGGCGGAGTGCTCCGCCGCAAGGCGACCGAGAGCGGAACGGTCCAGATCAAGAAGCCCGGCAGGATGCGGTGGAACTACACCACGCCGCAGAAAAAGCTGTTCGTTTCCGACGGCCGGACGATGTTCATGTACTTCCCGGACGATAAGCAGGTGATGAAGAACCCGGTGCCCGAACAGGACCAGGCAACGAGCGCGATCCTGTTCCTCATGGGTAAGGGGGACATCACCCGGGATTTCACGGTGAAGTACGGCGACAGCCCGGTCGAAGGGGCCTACGTCCTGCGGCTCGACCCCCGCAGCCGGCAGGCGGAATACGACTGGCTCCAGATCACCGCTGACCGCAAGACCTTCCAGATTCGCGGGCTGACATGGGGCGACGCGCAGGGCGGCCGCTCCAGCTTCACGTTCTCGGACTACAAGGAGAACACGGGGCTCTCCGACAAGCTGTTCCAGTTCACCGTCCCGCGAGGCGCAGAGGTCATCACCAGTGGCAAGACTCCTTGAGCCGGGCCGCCGGCGGGCCGCGCTGATCGTCGCGCTGGCGCTCGTGACCGGCGCCGGGTGCGCCGTCCGCGGCCACCTCCGCGCCGGCCAGCAGTCCGAACGCCGCGGCGACTACGACCGCGCGGTGGTCGAATACACCAACGCGCTGCGCGAGAATCCTGACGACCAGGCGGCACGCTACTCGCTCGATCGCGTCCGCGTCCGCGCCGCCCAGGAGCACTATCAGCGCGGCCGGCGGCTGGCGGCCGCCGAGCGCTACGAAGAGGCGGCGCAGGAACTGCAACTGGCGACGGAGTTGAACCCCTCAGACGCGGGCGCCGACGCGGCGCTGCGCGACGTGCGCCGGCGGCTCCGCACGAAGGTCGCGGTGGCGCGCGGCGAGAAAACGGATCTGCAGACGCTCATCGAGCGCTCGCGCGACGCCGCCCCGCCGGGGCTCGACCTGCCGGCCGACGCACGGCTGCCCGACTCCCTGGTCTTCAGCAACGCGCCCGGCCGCATGGTCTTCACCGCCGTGGCGAAATACGCCGGCCTCAACATCACATTCGATCCGGGTTTTCGCGGCGACGAGCTCATCTCCGCCGATCTTCGCAACGCTACGCTCACCGGGGCGCTCGCCTCGCTCACCGCGACGACGCGGACGTTCTACCGCGTGACCGCGCCGCGCACCATCACCATCGTCCAGGACACGCCGGCCAAGCGCCGTGAGTACGAAGAACAGGTCGTCCAGACCTTCTACGTCAGCAACGCGGATCTCAAGGAGGTCATCGATCTCCTGCGCATCGTCGTGGACGTGCGCCAGATTTCGCCGATGACGGCGGTCAACGCCGTCTCGCTGAAGGACACGCCCGAGCGGATTGCCGCAGCCGGCCGGCTCATCGCCGCGATCGACAAGGCGCGGCCGGAAGTGATCATCGACGTCGAGCTGCTGTCGGTCGATCGGACACGGATGCGCGACTACGGCCTCCACATAGCCTCTCCAGGGTCGAGCGGCATCGCCGGCGCGCTCGAGGTCGATCAGGAGGACCTGACGCTGCGCGGCCTGCGCAACCTGTCGCAGTCGAACGTCTTCGTCAGCGGCGTGCCCGGCCTCTACTACCGGCTGCTCAAGAACGACGCCGCCACGCGGACGCTGGCCAACCCGCAGCTCAGGACGTCAGAGGGCATGCCGGCGCAGGCCCGGTTCGGCGAGCGCGTGCCGATCCCGATCACCACCTTTGCCCCGATCGCGACCGGCGGCGTCAACCAGCAGCCGATCACCTCGTTCGTCTACGAGAACATCGGGGTCAACATCGACATCACGCCGCGGACCCATCACAACGACGAGGTCTCGCTCGCGCTCAAGGTCACGCTCAGCAACATCTCCGGGTCGCTCAACGGCCTGCCGACGTTCGGCAACCGCGAAATCAGCACCACCATCCGCCTCAAGGACGGCGAGACGAACATGCTGGCGGGGCTGATCCGTGATGAAGAGCGGACGACGCTGGCGGGCATTCCGGGGCTGAGCGACCTCCCCTTCATCGGCAAGCTGTTCGCGAGCAACAAGAAAGAAACGCTGGAGTCGGACATCGTCCTGACGCTGACGCCGCACATCGTACGCGTGCTGGATCTGTCGGAAGCGGACCTGCGGCCGTTCCGGGTGGGGGGCGAGGCTGGCAGCGCACAGTCGCCGGAACTGCCCGCAAATCTGCCGCCGCGCGACAGGAACGACGACCTCCCACTGCCCGAGCCGCCGGTGGCCGATCCTGACGCGGCCGCTCCCGCTCCGAACTTTCCGCAGCCGCTCCAGCCACAGCTGCCGGACAGCACCCTGCCGGGCCAGGTGCAGCCGCCCAAGCCGCCCCCGATCAAGAAGGGCAGCGGCTCCTAGCCGCCCCCGGGGCCGTCGTCTTCCCGGTCCACGATCGCCCCAAGCGAGCGCAGCCGTTCCACCAGCGCGGCGTAGCCGCGCTCGACGGTCTCGAGCGGCGTCACGCGGCTCTCCCCTTCCGCGGCCAGTGCGGCCGCGATGAGCGCCATGCCGGAGCGCAGGTCGCGGGCGTCGAGCAGCCGGCCGCGGAGCTTCTTGGGCCCGCTCACGATGATGCGGTGCGGATCGCAGAGGAAGAGATCGGCGCGCATCGCGCTCAGCTGCTCGAGCGCGAACAGCCGGAGCTCGTAGAGCCAGTCGTGCACGAGCGTGCGGCCGTCGGCCTGCGTGGCCAGCACGGTGACGAGGCTGACCATGTCGCTCGGGAAGCCAGGCCAGAGCCCGGTGGTGATCCGCCGGGCCGCGATCAGCGTCGAGGGGGCCACGGTGAACCGCTCCCCTTCGTAGCGGCAGTCGAGGCCCATCTGCCGCAGGGGCGCGGCGATGACCTCCATATCCTCGGCCCGGGCGCCGGTGACCTCGATGTCGCCGCCGGTGATCGCCGCGACAACACCCCAGCTGCCCGCCTCGATGTAATCGCCGTGCAGCCGGTGGCGGGCGCCGGAACACCGGGCCGGCGCCTCCACGCGGATGGTCGGCGTGCCCGCTCCCTCGACCGACACCCCCATGCTCTGGAGAAACCGGCACAGCTCGACGACATGCGGCTCCATGGCGGCATGGCGGATTTCCGTGCGGCCGGTCGCGGCTGCCGCGGCGAGCAGGGCGGTCTCCGTTCCGGTCACTGACGCTTCGTCGAGATAGAACGACGCGCCGATCAGGCCGCGCGGGGCATCGAGTGCGTGCCCCGGCTCGTCCACCGGCACCGCCCCGAGCGCCATCAGCGCCTGGAGGTGCGTCGTGATGGTGCGCCGGGCGGGAAAGTCGCCGCCGGGGGGCGCCAGCCGGGCCGAGCCGCGCCGTGCCAGCAGCGGCCCGAGCAGCAGCACGGATCCGCGGAGCTTCCCCACCAGGACGGGATCCGGGCGATCGGTGGTGACGGCGCGGCAGCGGATGGTCAGCGTCGCCGTCCCTTCGCCCTGGACCTCGGCGCCCAGGCCGCGCAGCAGCTCGAGCAGGACCTGGACGTCACGGATTCGCGGGACGTTCGAGAGGACGCACTCCTCGTCGGTCAGCAGGCAGGCGGCAATGAGCGGCAGCGCCGAGTTCTTGTTGCCCTCGACCGAGACGGCGCCGGACAGGCGCCGCCCGCCTTCGATGCGCAGCGTGGCCATCAGCCCTCCACTCCTGCCAGCGGGCCGGACGCAGGCGCGGCAAATCCCAGCAACATGATTTCCTCCCGGAGCTCGACGCCGAACTGGCGATGGACTTCCTGCTTGCAGCGCGCGATGAGCGCCAGCACGCTGCCCGCGGTCGCGCGCCCTTCCGTGACGATGAAGTTGCCGTGGGTGGACGACACCCGCGCCTGCCCCTCACGAGCGCCCTTCAAGCCGGCGCGATCGACCAGCGCCCCGGCTGAACAGGGCATGCCTTCGGGCAGGCGGTCGCGGCGCGGGTCGGGGTTCTGGAAGATGCAGCCGGCGCTCGGCGATGCCAGCGGCTGGGTGCGCTTGCGATAGGCCAGCGACTCGCGCGCCACGGTGCGCAGGGCTTCGGGCACGCCCGGGGACACGACGAAGTCAGCCGACAGCACCACCTCGCGGGTCCGGTGCAGGCGGCTGTAGTCGTAGCCGAACTCCAGGTCGGCCGCCGGTACGTCCTGGATCTCTCCGCTGGCGCCCATCACCGTCACCAGCCGGACCAGGTCGCTGATGTTCCGCCCCTGGAAGTGCGCGTTGCCGAAGATGGCGCCGCCGACGGTGCCCGGTGTGCCGGCCCAGGCCTCGAGGCCCGCCAGCCCGTGGGTCAGGGTCCACCGGACGAGGCCGTTGATGGTGACGCCGGCGTCGGCGCGGATGGCGCCGTGGTCGATCCGCCGGACGTCGCCGCCGCGCAGCCGCAGTACCAGGCCGCGGATGCCTGCGTCGGCGATCAGCACGTTCGACCCGCCTCCCAGTACCGTCACCGGCAGGCCCGCGTCGCGCGCCAGGCCGATGGCCTGCCGCACCTCCCCGGCGTTCCCGGCGGTGACGAGCACATCGGCCGGCCCGCCGATCTTGAAGGTCGTGAGCGGCGCGAGCGGCGCATCGAGCTGGACATGCGCCTCGCCCAGCACGCCGGCCAGCGCCTCGCGCAGCCGGGCGGTCGACTCCTGGGCGGCGCTCATGGCAGGCGCCCGGCCAGCCGCCCCTCGAGGCGACGCAGCGCCTCGACGGCCTCGGGCGGCGTGCACGGCACGAACCGGATCCAGTCGCCGGGCCCGAGCTGTCCGGCCACGGGCAGGTCCGCGGTAATCAGGGTCGCGATCTTCGGATAGCCCCCAGTGGTCTGGCGATCGGCCATCAGCAGGATCGGCTGGCCCGACGGCGGCACCTGGATCGACCCGATCGGCGTGGCATCGGAGAGGATCTCGGGCATCCCCTCGGAGGCCAGCGACGGACCTTCGAGGCGGTAGCCCATCCGGTTTGATTTGGTGCTGACCGTGTAGGAGGAGGCAAAGAAGACGTCGAGGATGGCGGCGTCGAACAGCGCGTCGTGCGGGCCAGGAAGGGCGCGGAGGCGGGCGCCGCCGCGCGGCAGCGGCAGCGGCGCTCCAACACGGTCCCGGTCGGCCCTGAGCGGCGCGAGGCCCACTGGGAGGACGTCGCCCGCGGCAAGGGGGCGGCCGCCAAACGGTCCCATGCGGCTGACCAGGCTCGTCGCGCAGCTGCCGAAGGCGGCTGGCACGTCGAAGCCGCCGCGCACCGCCAGCGTGCCGCGCGTGCCCGCCCCGCACTGCCCCACCTGCAGTCGTGAGCCCGCTTTCAACTCAAAGGGGCGTCCGCCCGGGACCGCGCGGCCGTCCACCGCCAGCTCGAAATCCGCGCCGGCCACCACGCAGGCGACGTGGCCGCCGGCCTCGAGCTCCGGCCCGACGAGCGTGATCTCGAGGGCAGCCAGATGATCGTCGTTGCCGACCAGGCGGTTGGCGAGCCGGTGCGAGAAGACGTCCATCGGTCCCGCCACGGGAACGCCTTCGGCCTGATGTCCCCACCGGCCGAGGTCCTGGACGGTCGTCAGCATTCCCGGACGGAGCACCTTCAGGCTGGCCACCTACGACATCCGATCGAAATCAGCCCGCGAGATCCGGTGGAACCGCACCGCATCGCCGGCGCGGAACAGCAGCGGCTCAGCTCGTGATGGATCGTAGGGGCGCAGCCGTGTCCGGCCGATGATGTTCCACCCGCCGGGCGTCTCCGCTGGATAGATGCCGGTCTGCCCGCCGGCGATTGCCACCGAGCCCGCCGGGATGACGGTCCGCGGTGTCGCCCGCCGCGGCGCGCGGATGCGCTCGTCCACCTCCGCCAGGTAGGCGAACCCGGGGATGAACCCGACCATATAGACCCGGTAGTCACCGGCCGCGTGAAGAGCGATGACGTCCTCAGGCGAGCATCCGCCGAAGGCCGCCACATCGTCCAGATCAGGCGCGAGGTCGGCCTCGTAGCAGACGGGCACGTCAACGAGGCGGTCCGGGCCCAACCCCTCCTCCGCCGGCTCGTCCGCGGCGTTCCGCAGCTCGGACGCCAGCCACGGCGCGTCCACCCGCAGGGGATCGAAGTACACGGTCACGGTGCTGTAGCCGACGACGACGTCACGAAGGACCGCACCCCAGCGTCCGCGTATCCCGGCCGCCAGGGCGCTGGCGCGGGCGTTGATCGCCGGATCGATCCGCGGCGGAAACTCCAGGACGAGGGCCGAATCGCCGGCCGGCGCCACGCGTGCGATCCCGGAGCCGGCTATCGTCACCGCTGGCGTTCCTCGAGCGCGCCGATCAGCTTCTGGTGGATGTCGTCGAATCCCCCGTTCGACATGATCACCACGAGGTCGCCGTTCCGGCTTTCGCGCGCCACGGTCCGGACGATGTCGTCCACGCGGGGGATGTAGCGGGCGTCCACCCCGGCGGCCGTCAGGTCCTCGATCAGCTGCTCGGCCGACAGCCGCTCGTGATCGGGAAGGCTGGACCTGAAGACGGCGGGCAGGACGACCCGGTCGGCCCCTGACAAGGCCCGCGCGAAGTCCGACTGGAAGATGCGGCGGCACGAGGTCGCCGACCTCGGCTCGAAGATGGCCCAGAGCTTTCGTCCGGGAAAGGCCGACCGGACGCCGGCGAGCGTTTCCTCGATCGCGGTCGGGTGGTGGGCGAAATCGTCGTAGACGGCCACGCCGGCCGCCGTTCCCGCGATGCTGCATGCGGCGCCGGACGCCCTTGAAGCGCCGCAGCCCCTCGGCCAGCGTGTTGGTGTCAATCCCGACGGCCGCGCCGATCCCGATGGCGGCGAGCGCATTGCGCACGTTGTAGGCGCCGAGCAGCGGCAGCGCGAAGCTGCCGATCGGCTCGCCGCGGCGGCGCACGCTGAACGTGGTCGAGACGCCGTCCACGCGCACGTCGTGCGCCTGCCAGTCGGCGCCGTCGGCGAGACCGAACGTCTCGACCCGGCAGTGCGCGCGCTCGCGGAGCGCCAGCGCCTCGGGGTTGTCGGCGCCAAGGAGCAGCAGGCCGCGCCGCGGCACGAGGTTGACGAACCGCTGGAACGCCAGCCGGATGGCCGCCAGGTCCGGATAGATGTCGGCGTGGTCGAACTCGAGGTTGTTGACGACGGCAATGTCCGGCAGGTACTTGAGGAACTTGGCGGTCTTGTCGAAGAAGGCGCTGTCGTATTCGTCCCCTTCGATGACGAAGTCCCGGCCGCCGCCGATGCGGTAGCTGCTCTCGAAGTTCTCGGCGATGCCGCCGATGAACACGCTGGGATCGACGCCGCCGTGGGTCAGCAGCCAGCCCGCGAGCGACGTGGTGGTCGTCTTGCCATGGGTGCCGGCGACCACGATCGACCGCGCCCCCCACAGGAAATGATCGCGCACCGCCTCGGGCAGCGAGCAGTACTTGATCTTCCGGTCGAGAACTTCCTCGAGCTCCACGTTGCCGCGCGAGATGGCATTGCCGACCACGACGAGATCGATGTCGGCGCTGATGTGCTCGGCGCGGTAGCCCTGCAGCGTGACGATCTTCTGCTCGGCCAGGAAATCGCTCATGGGCGGATAGACGTTCTGGTCGGAGCCGCGGACGTCGAAGCCGCGGCTGCGCAGCAGGGCGGCCAGCGTCGCCATGGCGGTGCCGCAGATGCCGATGAGGTGAATGCGCGTCAAGAAACCCCCGCTTCTTCGATGATGAGCGCCGGCCGGCTGCCCGCGATCACCCGGCTCAGGACGCCGAAGGGCAGCGTAATCGTCGGCCCCTCGGTATGGCCCGAGGGCAGGCCGAACAGGATCGGGCCCGGAAAGTCCCGCAGCACCCGCATGACCGCATCGCGCGGCGTCGAGGTGCCGTTGGGCTCGTCGCAGCGCGGCAGCTCATTGAAGACGATGGCCGACACCCGGGCGAGAAGGCCGCTCTGCCGCAGCTGCGTCAGCATGCGGTCCAGGCGGTACGGCCGCTCGGTCACCTCGTCCAGGAACAGCACGGCGCCGGCCGGCGGGTTGAACGCAAAGGCGGTACCGAGCGAACCGACGATCTGGGTCAGCGTGCCGCCGACCAGCTCGCCGCTGGCCTCCCCAGGCGCCAGCACCTCGACCGCGGGATGCGTGATCTCGCCGGCGGGCTGCGTCCGGCAGAGGCACCGCGTGAACGAGTCACGATCGTAGCCCGCCGCGCCGCGCGCGAACCGCGCCTCGATCATCGGCCCGTGGAACGCGGCCACCCCGCATTCCTGCGTGAGCCAGGTCAGGAGCGACGTGTTGTCGCTGAAGCCGATGAAGGCCTTGGGGGTGGCGCGCACCGCGGCGCTGTTCAGCAGCGGCAGGAGCTGCACGCTGCCGTAGCCGCCCCGGGCGGCCACCAGCGCCGCGACACTGCGGTCGGTCCAGGCGTCGAGGAAGTCGCGCGCCCGTACCTCCGCCGATCCCGCCAGGTAGCCGTCGCGGGCAAAGACCGCCTCGGTGTAGACGGGCTCGAAGCCGAGCGCCCGCAGCTCCGCGAGGCCGGCGTCGAACTCGTCGCGGGCGAACGGGCTGGCCGGCGCGACAATGGCGATGCGGTCGCCGGGGCGCAGCGCGCGGGGCTTCAGCAGCTCAGGCAAAACGCGCCATCTCGGCGGCCACCGCCTGGTGTTCGTCCTGCCCGAGCAGGGCCCTGCAGCGCGCGCCCGCCAAGCGGCGCCGGACGCGGCGGCGCCAGGAACCGCTCCTTGGCCCGCCGGTGCCGGGCCAGGGCATCTTCGGCGCGCGCCAGCGGCAGCGTACCGTCCTCGAGCGCGTGAATCAGCGTTTCGAGCGCCTCGAACTGCGGCGCCGGCGCATCGCCGCACATCAGCACGACGTCGCAGCCGGCCGTGATGGCGCGCAGCGTCGCCTCGGCGGTCGTGTACTGCGCGGCAATCGCCTTCATCCCGATGTCGTCGGTCATCACCACGCCCGGAAACCCCAGTTTTCCCTTCAACAGGCCCTCGACGATGGTGGACGACAGCGTGCCCGGGTTCTCGCCGTCCAGCGCCGGCACCAGGATGTGGGCGGTCATGATCGCCGCGACGCCTGCCGCAATGGCCGCCCTGAACGGCACGAACTCGACCGCATCGAGCCGATCGGGCGGATGCTCGACGAGTGGCAGCTCGACATGCGAGTCCTGGCTGGTGTCGCCGTGGCCGGGAAAATGCTTGCCGCACGCCGCGATGCCCTCCACCTGCAGCGCCTCGATGATCGCCGTGCCGAGCCGCGCCACTTCATCCGGCGTGTCGGCGAGCGCGCGGTCGCCAATCACCGGGTTCGCGGCGTTGGTCCGGATGTCGAGCACCGGCGTGAAGTCGAGGGTAACGCCGACCGCCTTCAGCTCGGCCGCGAGCGCCCTGGCGAAGCGCGCGGCCAGGCGGGCGTCCTTGCTGCGCCCCAGCGTGAGCATCGGCGGCCAGACCGTGAACGGGGACCGGAGCCGCGCCACGCGTCCGCCCTCCTGATCGACGCTGACCCAGAGCGGCAGCTCGCGCGCCAGCGCCTGCGCCTCGCGCGCGATCTCCGCCACCTGCTCGGGCGACTCGACGTTGCGGGCGAACAGGATGATGCCGCCGAGGTCGAATTCCCGGGCGAGTGCCCGCAGGTCCGCGGGGATGCTGTGGCCGGCAAATCCCGCAATCGCCATCTGCCCCGCCTGGCGGCGCACGTCGCGTAGAGACATCGCGGCATTATAGCGGCGATGTCCGCTGCCCGGCGCCGCCCGCTGTCGCGATCCCGCAAGCATCTCGGGCATAATCCTGATCGCCCATGGAGAACCTGGCCATCGCGCGCGTGCTCGCCGAGATCGGCGACCTGCTCGAGATCAAGAACGAGAACCCGTTCAAGATTCGCGCCTACCGGAACGCCTCGGAGACTATCGCTCACCATCCGGATCGGATCGCCACCCTGCCGCCGGCCGCGCGGCTGGAGCTGCCCGGGATCGGCAAGGACCTCGCGGGCAAGATCGCCGAGCTGGTCGACACCGGCGTCATCAAGTATCACCAGGGCCTGCTCGAAGAGTTCCCGCCGACCATCCTCGACCTGCTGCACCTGCCGGGCGTCGGCCCGAAAACGGTGGCACTCCTCTACCAGCTCCTCGGCATCCGCACGCTCGATGAGCTCGAGGCGGCGGCACGCGAGGGGCGGCTGCGCGGCGTGAAAGGCATGGGCGCCAAGAAGGAGGCGCTGATCCTGCGCGCCGTCCAGGAGCGCGGCCGCGTGGCCGGCCGCCGCCTCCTCGCCGAAGCGCACGACACCTCGGCGGGCGTCGTGGACTGGCTCCGCGACCGGACACCCGGCGTCCTCATCACGGTCGTCGGCAGCCTGCGGCGGGGCTGCGAAACCTGCGGAGATCTCGACTTCCTTGCCGCTGGCGCGCCGGCCTCGGTGATGGACACCTTCCGCAGCTACCCCCTGGTCGAGCGGGTCATCGCGCACGGCGACACCAAGACGAGCGTGCTGCTGCGCGGCGGGTTCCAGGCCGACCTGCGCCTGGTCCCGGCCGCGAGCGCCGGCGCCGCGCTGCAATACTTCACCGGCTCGAAAGCGCACAACATTGTCCTGCGCGACCGCGCCCTCCAGCGCGGCCTCAAGCTCAACGAATACGGCCTCTATCGCACGGAAGACGGACAGCTCGTGGCCGGGGAAACCGAGGAGGGGATCTACGAGGCCCTCGGCCTCGCCTTCGTGCCGCCCGAGCTCCGGGAGAACCGCGGAGAGATTGCCGCGGCCGAGGAGCGCGCGCTGCCGCGTCTGGTCACGCTGGACGATCTGCAGGGCGACCTGCACATGCACACCACGGCCACCGACGGCCGGGCGGACGCCTGGACGATGGCGCGTGCCGCGCGCGACGCCGGGCGGCGCTACGTCGCCATCACGGATCACAGCCGGGCCCTCGCCATGGCCAACGGCCTCGACGAGCACCGCGCGCTTGCCCAGGCGGGCGAGGTGCGCGGCCTCAACGGGCGTGACGACCTCGATGGCCTGACCGTGCTGGCCGGCATCGAGTGCGACATCCTGCCCGACGGCCGCCTCGACCTCGCCGAGGACTGCCTGGCCGAACTCGACATCGTCATCGCCTCGGTGCATTCCGCGATGAACCAGGACGAGTCGGAGATGACCGACCGCCTGCTCAAGGCCATCGAATGCCCCTGGGTGGACGTGATCGCCCACCCGACCAGCCGGCTGATCATGAAACGAGAGCCGTCGCGCTGCCGGCTGGACGAGGTGTTCGCGGCGGCCGCGGCGAGCGGCGTCGCGCTCGAGATCAACTCGCAGCCCGACCGGCTCGATCTGGACGACGTGCACGCGCGGCGGGCGCGGGAGCGCGGCGTCAGGCTGATGATCGACTCGGACGCCCACTCGCCCGCCGCCCTCGGCAACCTCCGCTGGGGCGTGACGACGGCGCGGCGGGCGGGGCTCGAGGCCGCCGACGTGCTGAACACGCAATCGGCCGGCGCGTTCCGCGCGTCGCTGCGCCGCCACCGCCGCTGACGCTCCCGGAGCCCATGGCCAAGACCTTCATGCTGAACGAGGTGCCGGACGGCCGTCCGGTCGCGCAGATTCTCGCCGAGATCCGGCAGCTCTATTTCAAGACCAGCGCGAAGACGATCGAGCGCGACTTCGCCCGCGCCATCGATCTGCTCAAGTCGATGCCGACGGCGGACGATCGCCAGCGCGCCACCGTGTTCATGGAGGGGCTCGCCGAGATGCGGAAGGAGTGGAAGCGCCGGCGGAAGTAGCCCCGGCTACTTGAGGTTCTTGACCATGAACTTGCGCGCCGCCAGGCGCAGCGACTCGGGCACGTTGCGATCGACCGCCAGCATCTTCATGTCCCGCTCATTGACCCGCTGGAGCAGCTGCATCGAGATGGCGGCCGGGGTCTTGGCGTTCTTGACAAGGCCCAGCACGACCCCGTAGTTCTTGAGCCAGGTCCGGTTCATCCCGATCACCCGCAGCACTTCCTCGGTGACGTTCTGCATCTTCGCGAACGCCTCGACCTCGGCGTCGGTCAGCTTCGGGCTGCTCAGCACGGCGGCGGCGACCAGCTTGTTCGGATCGCGAATCAGCTGCGCGCGCTGCTCGCGCGTGCCCTTTGAGGCGAGCTTGATCTTCTTCTTGATGGGCAGGCCAGCCAGCAGCGTCGGCGCCGCCTTGTCGCCTACTGCCGCAACATCGTCTTCGTCGTCATCGTCTTCGTCCTGGTCGCCCTCGTCGCTCGCGGGAACCGGGGCCGGCGCAGCGGCGGCGGGCGATGGCGGAGGCACAGCGGGCACCGGATCGGCAAAGAACTGCTTCATCTGCTCCGGCACGGACGGCCCGGCAAGGAAGGCGCGCAGGACCGGCGGCGGCAAGGCTCGCAGCGTGGCGTGCGCGGTCTGCGCCACTTCGGCGTCTTCGTCGTCGCTGAGCAGGACGAGCAGCGCCAATTGTTCGTGCGGCACCCTGGACAGGGCGCCCTGCGCGGCCAGCAGCCGGACGTCGCGGGCCGCGTCGCCGCGCCGGAACAGGTCGATCAGCGGAGAACGATAGCCAGGATCCATGGCGTATCAGCCTACTACGAGATTCCGGGACCGCCGCGCCACGCGACCCGGCCCTCGAATGCCGCGTGGACGGCGGCCACCGCGCGGCGAATCGCCGGTCCGCTGCCGCCGCCGTCGCCAGCCTGCAGATCGCTGAACATCCCGATGGCGGCCAGCCCCGACGCCCCCGCCCGGAAAACCTCCCCGAGCCTGTCGGTGTCTACCCCGCCGATGGCCAGCACCGGCACCGCAGCCGCCTCGCAGGCCGCCGCCAGGCCGGCGATTCCTGCCAGTGGCGCGTCCGCGCGCTTGCTGCGCGACGGATAGACCGTGCCCATCGTCAGGTAGTCCGCTCCTTCCGCGACTGTCCGGGCCTCGGACGCGGAGTGGATGGATCGGCCGATGAGGAAACCGGGTGGGACGATCGCCCGGAGCCGGGCAGCCGGCAGGGAATCCGCCCTGAGATGCACGCCTGAGGCGTTCGCCGCCAGCGCCACGTCCACCCGCTCGTTGACCACGACCGACGCACCGGCAGCGGCGGCCGCCGCAACGACGCGGCGCGCCAGCGCGAACAGGCGGCGATCGTCCAGGTCCCGTTCGCGCAGGTGGATGAGGCCGGCGCCGGCCGCTGCGGCATCCGCGACGAGGCGCACAAGACTGTCGTCGCAGGGCTCGGGAAGCCGGCGGCGATCGGTTACGAGGCAGATGATTGGCAGGCCGGGCAGCGCCATTACCGGTCGAACGGCAGCGTCGGGCCCTCGGGAGCGGCCGACGCCGCGCGCCGCGAGGCCACGGCCCCGCCCAGCTCGGCGAGGCCGGCGAGTGCGGTCACGAGCCCGACACCCGAGACCGCGCCGCGCGCATACGGGCTCGCCAGGATGCGGTCGAGCGCAGGCAGCGCCTCGGCGAAGAAGTTGCGGTCCCAGAAGGTGGACCACGGCGCCACGACCAGGATCAGCCCGGCCTCGATGAAGTAGGCCGCGAGCAGCAGGCGGGTGGCAAACGAGATGACTAGCCTTCCGTTTCCGTTTCCACGCGGGCGAGGCGCTCGATCCGCGCGCTCACGTCGCGATACGTGCCGGCATCCGACTGCAGCTCGAGGAAGATCGCCAGCGCCCGGGCAGTCTCCCCCTGCTCCTCGAGCGCGACGCCGAGCTCGTACGAGACGGCGACACCCTCCTCGGGAGAGGGCGCGGGCGCTTCCGAGGCGCGCTCCAGCCACTCCGCGGCCTCGGCGATCTCGCCGCGCTCCCTGAAGATCCGGCCGAGCGCAGACGCCGCCTCGAAGCGGTGCACGGGCGCCCGGGAGGCAATCCGGAACGACGCGATCGCCTGATCGGTCATGCCCATCTCCAGGTAGGTACGCGCCAGGGTCATGTGCTGCGCCGACTGATCGGTCCCCTCCCGGCCTGCCGCATCGGTGCGCATCGCCTCGAACGCGGCGCCCAGATCGTCTTCGGGAGATGGCTCGCCTCCGAGCGAACCGAGATCCAGCTCCGACTCCTGGCCGCCCTGTTCGAAGTCGTCGAAGGGCGACGGCGAATCCGCATCGAAGGGGCGCAGCGCGATGAGCGGGGCGTCCGGGGAGGGCGCCGTCCACGACCCGGTAGCCAGCGGATCCTCCGCGCCAGCCCGCTCGACCTGCGGCACCTCCTCGGTATCGAACGAGCTGACCGGCACGCGGTCCCCGGCCGGTGCGGGCGGCGCCTCCTCCCTGGACGGCGGCGCCTCCCCCACGGCCGGCGTCGCCTCGGCGGCAGCCGCAACTGGCGGCTCCTCCGCGCGCAGGAGCGTCTGATCCTCTGCCCTCGGGAGCGCCCGTTCCTCCGCGGACGGGAGCGCCGGCGCTGCGAAAGGCGGCGTCGCGGCCGGCTCCGCCGGGTCGGCAAAGAGGTCGGTGGCGAGAAACGGCGACATGCCGCTCAGCCGCTCGGCGATCACCGAGTCAGGGTCGGAGATCTTCAACATCACGAGGGCGCGGCGGAAGCGCTCGATGTGTTCGCGCTCCCATGGCTCGCGCGCGACCAGATCTTCGGCGATGACGCGCGCCTCGGCGGCCTGCCCGGCAACCAGGTAGGCATCGGCGAGCTGCGACTGTGCCGCGTTCATCGCCGGCTCGAGGCCGCCGTCGACGCAGACCTCGATGAGCTTCAGCAGCGCCGGGATGTGGCCGGGGACGCGCGCGACGAAATCCTGGAGAATGGTCGACGCCTCGGCAAAGCTCCGCGCCGCCGCAGCCGACTCGACAATCGCCTCGACGATCACGAAGGACGCGTCCGGCGCTGTTGCGGCCGTTGACCAGGCCAGTTCCGTAACGTCCTGGCGTGCCTCCGGTCCGAGCGCCAGGAGCTCGGGCAGGATCGGGCGCGCCTGGTCCAGCCGTCCCGACTTGAGCTCGACCTCGAGCAGCGCCAGGAGGAGGACCGGGTCCTGCCCGGCGGTTTCGCGATCGAGATAGGCGCGGGCTTCCTCCATGTCGCCGGCGGCCACCGCCGCCTTCGCCAGCACGATGCGGCCCTCCCGGTCGTGGGGATTCAGTCCGATCGCCTGCCGAAGTGCACCGAGCGCTTCGGCCGGCCGCTCCTTCTCCACCAGATCGTCGTGGATGCGGCGGAAGCTCGCGGCGGCCTCCTCCTCGTTGCCCATCTCGGCCATTGTCCGGGCGGCGGCCAGGCGGGCCTCGACGTCGTTCGGATCGACCGACCCGAGACGGACGACGACTTCGGCGGCGCCGGCGCGGTCGCCGCGTGCCCGCCGGCGGGACGCGACGGCATTGAAATAAGCCTTGGAATCGGCCAGCAGCCCCTGCTGCTGCGAGATCTGGGCCAGCTGCAGCTGCGCCAGCTCGTCGTCCGGCGTGAGCTTGAGGAGCTTCTTGTAGAGCGCGGCAGCTTTCGGGAGGAACCCTTCGGTGGCGAAATGCTCGGCAATGCGGCTGAACTGCGCCGCCGCCTTGTCTGCCTGGCCGGCCCGGACGTAGAGATCGCCGAGGGTATTGGTGGTAATCCAGTCGCCGGGCTCGGCCTCGACGACGCGCACGTACTCCGCGATCGCCGGCTCGAGACGCCCCTGGCGGAGCAGCTTCTCGGCCTTCTTCAGCGTATCTTCACGGTTGAAGGACACCAGGGTATCTCCACGAGCCGGGCAGCGCGCGGGCGAGAGCCGGCCGGACAGCCAGTTTCGTCACGGCCGGGCTACGACTCCATCCTATCAAACAGCGACGGCGGCCGGAACGACCGCCGGTGAACGTCCGAGTAGCCGAAGCGGGCCACCGCCTCCAGGTGGACGCGGGTCGCGTAGCCCTTGTGGCGATCGAACCCGTAGCGCGGATCCTGGCCGTGCAGCACCTGCATCATCCTGTCGCGCGTCACCTTGGCGACGATCGAGGCGGCGGCGATCGCGGTGCAGCGCGAGTCGCCGTGGATCACCGCGCGCTGGGCCATCAGCAGGTCCGGGATGCGGAACGCATCCACCAGCACGCAATCGGGCATCGGAGAGAGCGCCAGCACGGCGCGCTGCATCGCCCGCAGCGACGCCTGATGGATGTTGATCCGGTCGATCTCCGCCGGGTCGGCGGCCGCCACGCTCCAGGCCACCGCCGTCCGGGTGATCTTCTCGAACAGCCGCTCCCGCTCGAGCGCGGTGACCGTCTTGGAGTCGCAGACCCGCGGCACGTAGCGCGCCGGGTTCAACACGACCGCCGCGGCCACGACGGGCCCGGCCAGGCAGCCCCGGCCGACTTCGTCCACGCCGGCGACGTGGTTGAAGCCCATTCGCCGGAACGCGTTCTCCAGCGTCCGGAACGCCCGAACCTTGACCATGACGGTGCGGCAGCCGCTGCTAGACCGGGCGCTTCTGTTCCTTCATGCGGGCCGCCTTGCCCTTCAGGCCGCGCAGGAAGTACAGCTTGGCGCGCCGCACCCGGGCCGTCCGGACGACGTCGATCTTGTCGATGATCGGCGAGTGCAGCGGAAAGATCCGCTCGACGCCCTGGCCGAACGAGACCTTGCGGACGGTAAAGGTCGCCCGCGCGCCGCCGCGGTGCATGCCAATCACCATGCCCTCGAACACCTGGATGCGTTCCTTGTCGCCTTCGCGCACCTTCACGTGCACCTTGACGGTATCCCCGGGCTTGATGGCCGGGCGGGACACGAGTTGTCCCTGCTCGACTGTTTCAACGGCAGTCATTACAGTGCTCCCTTCTCACGAGTCTCCAACAATTCCTTCAACAGGCGCCGGTCGTCCGGGTCCAGCGCGGCAGAGTCGGCCAGCAGATCCGGCCGCCGCTCCAGGGTCCGCTGCAGGGCCTCCCTGCGCCGCCACTGCTCGATCTCCGCGTGATGCCCCGACAGCAGCACCGGCGGCACCGGCATCCCGCGATACTCCGCGGGACGCGTGTACTGCGCAAAGTCCAGCAGGCCGCGCGCGAACGTGTCGCGAGCCACCGACTCCTCGTCGCCGACCACGCCCGGGACGAACCGCGCCACCGCGTCGACAATCACCAGCGCCGGCAGCTCCCCGCCCGACAGCACGTAGTCGCCGATCGAGATCTCCTCGGTCGCCAGATGCAGGCGCACGCGCTCGTCGACGCCTTCGTAGCGGCCGCACAGAATCACCACGTGACCCAGCCGGCTCAATCGCGTTGCCTCGCGGTGCGAGAACCGCCGGCCGTCCGGCGACGTCAGCACCACCGCCGCGGGCTCGCCGCGATCGGCGCGAATGGCGTCGACGGCGCGGAACAGCGGCTCGGGCTTCAGCACCATCCCGGGGCCGCCCCCGAACGGCATGTCGTCCACCACCCGGTGCCGGTCGGTCGTATGATCCCGCAGGTCGTGCACGCGCACGTCCAGCTGGCCACGCCCGATCGCCCGCCCGACAATCCCCTCCTCGAGCGGCCCCCGAACCATGTTCGGGAAGATCGTGACGATGTCGAACTTCACGGCGTCACGTTCCGGACGTTCAAGTCGACCAGACCGTCCGGGGGATCCACCACGATCCGCCGCGCGGCGACATCGATGGTCGTGCAGATGTGCGCGACCAGCGGAATCAGCACTTCGCCCCGCTCGCCCGCCACGACCAGCCGGCTCAGATCCTTGGCCCCGTCCACGGCCGTGACCGGTCCGATCACCCGGCCGGCGGTGTCCTCGACCTGACACCCGATCAGGTCGTAGTGGTAGAACGTCCCCGGCGGCAGCGGCTGTGACCGCCTCTGCCGGAATCCTGCAGCTCCGCCCCCGCCAGATCCTCGGCGTCGGTCATGGTCTCGACGCCGTCGAGCGCGATCACCGGCCGCCCCTGGTGGAAGCGGACGCTGCGAATCACACGGGCCCGCGCCTCGACGCCCACCAGCACCACGGCCCCCGGCCGGAACCGCTCCTCGGCAAAGTCGGTGTCGGGGTTGACGATCACCTGCCCCTTGTTGCCGTGCGCGCGGGCGACGCGGCCGACCACGACGAGTTCGTCCATCTTTTACGACCGCTTCACGACCCGGTCACCGGCCCGGGCTCACCGGACCGCCCGCCGCGCCGCGGCAGGTCAGTCGCCGTCCCGGAACTCGAGCGTGACCTTGGCGCCGTCGAGCTCCGCGGCCGCGGCGGCCAGCGTGCGGACAGCCGCCGCCGTGCGCCCCTGCCGGCCGATGACGCGGCCCAGATCGCCCGGCGCCATGAACAGCTCCAGCAGCGTCTGCCCCCGGTGCGCCGACTCGGTCACCCGCACCTCGGCCGGCCGATCGGCCAGCGCCCGGGCGACGACTTCGACGACGTCGCGGGCGCGGCTCACGATGCGGGAGCGTCGGCCGGCGCCGGCGTTTCGGCGGGCGGGGCCGCCGGCATGCGGTCCACCAGCGTGCGGACCGTGTCGGACGGCTGCGCCCCGGCCTGCAGCCAGTGGTCGAGCCGCTCACGCTTGACCGTCAGCGTCTCCGGCGTGGTCCGCGGGTTGTAGTACCCGAGCACCTCGACGAAGCTGCTGTCGCGCGCCGTGCGCGAATCCGCCACGACCACCCGGTAGAACGGCCGCTTCTTGGAACCCGTACGCCTCAAACGAATCGCTAACATCGCATCTCCTGATCACTGCGCGCGAACCCGCCGCGCTACCGCCGCCCCAGCCCCTTCATCATGCCGAGGCCGCGCATCTTGCCCGCCTTGCCGCCGAGACCGGCCATCCCGCCGAGCTGCTTCAGCATCTTCTGCATCTGCACGAACTGCTTCAGCAGCCGGTTGACGTCTTCGACCGTCGTCCCGCTGCCCCTGGCAATCCGCTTGCGCCGGCTGCCGTTCAGCAGCTGGTGGTTCCGCCGCTCCTTCGCGGTCATCGAGTTGATGATCGCCTCGACCCGCCCGAGCTGCTTGTCGTCCACCTGCCCGCGGCTGGCGGCCAGCTCCTTCAGGTTGCCCATGCCGGGCAGCATCCCGAGAATCTGCTCGATCGGCCCCATCTTCTTGATGGTGCGCAGCTGGTCGCGGAAATCCTCGAGCGTGAAGTCGTTCTTCCGGATCTTCTGTTCGAGCTTCTCGGCGTCTTCCTGCGAAACGACTTCCTCGGCCTTCTCGATCAGCGACAGCACGTCGCCCATGCCGAGCACCCGCGAGACGACGCGGTCGGGATGGAACGGCTCGAGGTCCTGCAGCCGCTCGCCGCTGCCGACGAACGCGATCGGCACGCCGACGACGCCGACGACCGAGAGCGCCGCGCCGCCGCGCGCGTCGCCGTCCATCTTCGACAGCACCACGCCGGTGACGCCGACCCGGCGGTTGAACTCACCCGCGCTCTTGATCGCGTCCTGCCCGGTCATCGCATCGGCGACGTAGAGCAGGTCCGACGGCTGCACCGCGGCCTTGATCGCCTGCAGCTCGTCCATCAGCTCGTCGTCGATATGCAGGCGGCCGGCGGTGTCGACGATCACCACGTCGAAGCCGCTGTTGCGCGCCTCGACGAGGGCGCCGCTGGCGCGGGCCACCGGGTTCATCTCGCCGGCGGGCTCGTGCACCCGCACCCCCGCCGCCTTCGCCACGACCGCGAGCTGCTCGATCGCCGCCGGCCGGCGCACGTCGGTCGAGACCAGCAGCGGGTGGCGGCCCTGCCTGGCCAGCCAGCGTCCGAGCTTCCCCGACGTCGTGGTCTTGCCCGATCCCTGCAGCCCGAGCAGCAGGATGACGCGGGGCCGCGCCGACGACTCCGGCAGCCCCCCCTGCGTGTCGCCAAAGAGCGCCAGCATCTCGTCGCGCACGATGCGCACGACCTGCTGGGCGGGCGTCAGGCTCTTGAGCACGTCCTGATCGACCGCGCGATCGCGGACGCGGTCGATGAACGCCTTGACCACCTTGAAGTTGACGTCCGCCTCGAGCAGCGCCAGCCGGATCTCGCGGAGCGCCGCCTCGACGGTCTGCTCCGTCAGCCGCGCCTCGCCGCGCAGCGATCGGAAGACGCCCTGGAGGCGATCGCTCAGTGAATCGAACATGGCCGGAAGGTGCCCCTACGCCGCTAAAAGCTTCAGAAACAAACCTTTATGGTAAGCGACGGGACCCGCCCCGGTCAATCGTCAAGATGAGCGGGCGGGCGATTCCGCGGTCAGCGCCCGGTCCGGCCGCGCGCCGGCCCCTTGGCGACCGGGGGCTCGAGCAGCGTCAGCTTGTGGCCGAGCTTCTCCTTTTTCGTCTTCAGGTAGGCCCGGGTGTGCGCCGAGGGGGGGATCTCGAGCGGAATCCACTCCGCCACCGAGAGCTGATACCCCTCGATGCCGACCAGCTTGCGGGGGTTGTTCGACAGCAGCCGCATCGAGCGCACCCCCAGGTCCTTGAGGATCTGGACCCCGATCCCGTAGTCGCGCTGGTCGGCCTTGAAGCCGAGCCGCTCGTTGGCCTCCACCGTGTCCAGCCCCTGATCCTGGAGCTCGTAGGCGCGGATCTTGTTCGACAGCCCGATCCCGCGCCCCTCCTGGTTCAGGTACAGCAGCACCCCCCGCCCTTCCAGCGCGATGCGATCCATCGCGGCTTCGAGCTGCGGGCCGCAGTCGCACCGCGCCGAGTGGAACACGTCGCCCGTCAGGCAGCGGGAATGCACCCGTACCAGCACGTTCTCGCCGTCGCCCAGCTCGCCCCGGATGAGCGCGACGTGCGTCTCCCCGTCGATCACGCTGTCGAAGGCAATCACCTGGAAATCGCCATGCTCGGTGGGGAGCGACGCGGCGGCAATGCGCCGCACCAGCCCCTCCGTCCGCATGCGGTACTGGATCAGATCCGCGATCGTGATCATCAGCAGCTTGTGCCGCCGGGCGAACCGGGTCAGCTGCGGCACCCGCGCCATCGTGCCGTCGTCGTTCATGATCTCGCAGATGACGCCGGCCGGATAGAGGCCGGCGATGCGGGCCAGATCCACCACCGCTTCGGTCTGCCCGGCGCGCACCAGCACCCCGCCGGTACGCGCGCGCAGCGGGGAGATGTGGCCGGGGCGCGCGAGGTCCGACGGCTTCGTGGCGGGATCGATCGCCGCCAGCACGGTGGCGGCCCGGTCCGCCGCCGAGATGCCGGTCGTCACGTGCTGCTTCGCGTCGATGGGCACGCAGAACGCGGTATTGAACGGTGTGGTGTTGCTGCTGACGGCGAGCGGGATGTCGAGCTCGTCGAGCCGCTCGGCGGTCATCGACAGGCAGATCTGCCCCCGCCCGTGCCGGGCCATGAAGTTGATCACGTCGGGCGTGACCTTCTCGGCGGCGATCGTCAGATCCCCTTCGTTCTCGCGATCGGGATCGTCGACGACGATGATCATCTCGCCGCGGCGGATGGCCTCGACCGCCTCGTTGATCGGCGCAAACACCGGCTTGTGCCGCCGCTGTCCCTTTGTCGTCATGTGTGTCAGCTTACCCGCACCCGCCGCGCCTGGACGCGACGGACCCGTCCAGTTTAGCTCGGACGCCCCTTCGGGATCCCGCCGGCCAGATCGAGGAACCTCGCCACGTATTTGCCGAGAATGTCGCATTCGAGGTTCACGGCCTCGCCGGCCTTGAGCGTCTCGAAATTGGTGTGCGCCCAGGTATAGGGAATGATCTGGACATCGAAATGCCGGTCGTCCACGCCGGCCACGGTCAGGCTGACGCCGTTGACGGCGATGGATCCCTTCCGGACGATGTAGGGGGCCAGCGCGGCCGGGAACTTCAGGGTCATCCAGAAGGACTCGCCGTCCTGGCGCAGCTCCACGACCGTCGCGGTGCCATCCACGTGGCCCTGGACGAAGTGGCCGCCCAGGCGGGCGTCGGCACGCAGGGGCCGCTCCAGGTTCACCACGGCACCCCGCTTGAGCGCACCCAGCGAGCTGACCCGCGCCGTCTCCGGGGAGACGTCGGCGTGGATGCCGTGGGAGTCCGCTGAGACCACGGTCAGGCACACGCCGTTCACGGCCAGGCTGTCGCCGTTCGACAGCTCGGGCGCCAGCGCGGTGCTCAGGCGCAGGCGGAAGCCCCCGGGGGTCGGCTTCACTTCCGTGATTTCGCCGATTGCCTCAATCAGCCCCGTAAACATACCCCTCCATCATCACGTCGTCTCCAAGCGTCACCGTCGTGCGGTCGTGCAGGTCCTCGAGCGCGATCACCGAAGGCGCCAGCCAGGGCACCCCGGCCTCGCCCACCACCCGCGGGGTCGTGAACACCTGAACGCGGTCCACGACACCCGCGGTCCAGGCGGCGTGGTGGAGCGTGGGGCCCCCCTCGAGGACCAGCGACGTGACGCCTTCGGCGGCCAGCGCGGTCAGCGCGCCGCGCAGCCAGCCGGCGGCGCCTTCCGCGTCGATGGGCAGGACCCGCGCCCCGGCGGCCGCGAGGGCCTCGCTCCTTTGACGCCACCCGGCGTCGGTCCGCTTCGCGGACATGATCAGTATCGGCCCGGCGTCGAGGGTCGACAGGAGCCGGGCGGCCGGCGCCGTCCGGAGGGCACGGTCGAAGACGACGCGGACGAGCGGGCGTGCCCGGTAGGCGCCGCGCGCGGTGAGGAGGGGGTCGTCGGCCGCCACGGTTCCCGAGCCGACGCCGATGGCGTCCACTTCGGCCCGCTCGCGATGAATCAGCCGGTCCGCGGCGGCCCCCGTCAGCGCGGTCCGCAGGCCCGGCCCGGCCGCGACGCGGCGATCGCGGCTGAGCGCGACCTTCATCGTGACGAACGGCCGGCCGCGACGCATCACCGCCAGGAACGGCCCGTTCTGCCGTTCGGCGGCCTCCCGCAGCAGCCCGACATCCACCTGGACGCCGCGGTCCCGGAGATACGCCAGCCCGCCGCCCGCCACGAGCGGATTCGGATCCTGGATGGCGACGACCGCGCGCCGGATGCCTGCCTCGGCTACCCGCGGCGCGCACGGGCCGGTCCGGCCGGTGTGTGCGCAGGGTTCGAGCGTGCAGTAGAGCGTGGCGCCACGCGCGTGGACTCCGGCGGCGGCCAGCGCATGCACCTCGGCATGGGGCCCCCCGGCGATCTCGTGCGCCCCCTGCCCCACCACCACACCTTCATCGTCCACCACCACGGCCCCGACCATCGGGTTCGGGCTGGTCCGCCCCCGGCCGCGCTCCGCCACCGCGAGCGCGCGGGACATGTGGAGGAGATCCCTCACCACTTCTCTTCGAACAGCGCGTCCACGTACTCGTCCGGCGCGAACGGGATGAGATCGTCGATCCCCTCGCCGACGCCGACATACCGGATCGGCAGCTTCAGATCGTGGGCGATGGCCACCGCGATCCCCCCCTTCGCCGTGCCGTCCAGCTTCGTCAGGATGATGCCGTTGACCCCGGCCACCGCCATGAACTCGCGCGCCTGGGCCAGGCCGTTCTGGCCGACCGTGGCGTCGAGGACGAGCAGGACCTCGTGCGGCGCCCCTTCGACCTCGCGTGCCGCGATCCGCCGGATCTTGTCCAGCTCGGTCATCAGGTTGACGCGGGTGTGCAGCCGCCCGGCGGTATCGACAATCACGACGTCGCGGTTGCGTGCCTTCCCGGCGGTGATGGCATCGAAGACGACCGCGGCTGGATCGGCGCCCGCGCGGGCGCGGATGATGTCGACGCCGGCGCGCGTGGCCCAGACCTCGAGCTGTTCGACGGCGGCGGCCCGGAAGGTATCGGCCGCGCAGACGAGCGGGCTCCGCCCCGATGCCTTGATCAGCCGGGCCAGCTTGCCGACGGTGGTGGTCTTGCCGGTGCCGTTGACCCCGACGATCATCATCACGTGCGGGCGGCGGCCGTCCGGCGGCGCCGACTCTGCTCCGCGCAGGATGTCGAGGATCTCGGCCCGCACGAGATCGCGCAACGAGCCGTCCCGACCCTGGCGCTGCCGCACCGCCTCCACGATCTGCCCCGCGGCGGCCACGCCGACGTCCGCCGTGATCAGCGCCTCCTCGAGCGCCTCGACAGTGTCCACATCCACGGGCCGCGTGCGGGCCTCCGGCGCATCCGCGCGCCTGACCGCCTCGTCGAACCGCTCGGAGAACTGCGTCTTCGTTCTCGCCAGCGACTCTTTGATCTTGTCGAAAAACCCCATGTGTCTCCGCTCTGCCCCTGCAACCCTGTCCGGCTGGAACTACCGGCCTTCACTCTCCTGCCGCTGCGGACGCAGCATCAGCATCTCGACCGCCGCGCGCGGCGTCCGCTGGCCTTCGAGCACGGCAGCCATCTGCGCGGCAATCGGCAGCTCGATCCCGTGGCGGGCGCCGAGCGCCAGCGCCGCGCCGGTCGTGCGCACCCCCTCAGCCACCATGCGCAGTCCGGCAAGAATCTCGTTCAGCGGCCGCCCGCGGCCGAGCTCGACGCCGACGCGGCGGTTCCGGCTCAGTTCGCCGGTACAGGTCAGCACGAGGTCGCCGAGCCCGCTCAGTCCTGCCAGCGTCTCGCGCCGGCCCCCCTCGGCGCACGCCAGCCGCGAGATCTCCGCCAGCCCGCGCGTGATGAGCGCCGACATCGCGTTGTGTCCCAGGCCGGTGCCCTCGACCACGCCGGCCGCGATCGCGATCACGTTCTTCAAGGCGCCGCCGATCTCCACGCCGACCACGTCGTCACTCGCGTAGAGCCGGAACGTGGGGCCGCGGAAGCGCTCCTGCACGGCGAGGGCGGCCGCGGCATCGCGGGAGGCGGCAAGGATGGCCGTGGGCAGTCCACGCGCCACCTCGAGCGCGAAGCTGGGGCCGGACAGCACCACCACGGGAAACGCCCCGCCGGTGCCGGTCTCCACCACTTGCGACATGCGCGCCAGCGAACCCGACTCGAGGCCCTTGGCCGCGCTGACGAGCACGGCGTACCGCGCCAGCAGCGGCGCCGCGTCGTGCAGCACCGCGCGGAGGCCGTGCGAGGGTACCGCCAGGACCACGACCGACGCGCCGGCGAGCGCCGTGGCGAGCGACGCCGTCGGGCGGACGCCCGGCGGCAGCGCCATGCCGGCCAGGTAGCCGGCATTGAGGCGGGTCCGCTCCATCTCCGCGGCAAGCGCCGGGTCGCGCGCCCACAGCGCGACCTCATGGTCGACGCGGGCCAGATGCACGGCGAGCGCGGTGCCCCAGCTGCCGGCGCCGAGGACGGCAATCGGGGCGGCGTCTGCTGCCCGGACGCTCACCGCGCCCGCGCGCCCACGCGCCACTCGGTGCCGGCACGGAGGCGCCGGAGATTGCCGCGGTGGCGGAAGAGGATCAGCAGGGCGGCGCCGGTCGCGGCGGCGACCACGGCACCGGGCTCACCCGTCAGCCATGCAGCGGGAGGCAGCGCAACCGACGCGGCCATGGATCCGAGCGACACGTAACGGGTCGCCCATACGACCGCGAGGAACAGCCCGGCGGCGACAGCGGTGGCCGCCGGCGTCAGCACGGCGAACACGCCGGCCGCAACCGCAACCCCCTTCCCGCCGTGAAAGCGCAGCCAGACCGGGTAGACGTGGCCAACCACGGCGGCCGCGGCCGCCAGCGCCGGCAGCGTGGATCCGGCGCTCGCGCGCGACGCCAGGAACACCGCCAGGGCTCCCTTGGCGACGTCGAGACTCATCACGGCGATGCCGCGCCAGGCGCCCGCCGTCCGCACGACATTGGCCGCGCCGACGTTGCCGCTGCCCGCCCGCCGCACGTCAACCCCGGCCCGGCGCGCGAGCAGGAAGGCAAAGGGCAGCGAGCCGGCCAGGTACCCGACGACAATCGGCCACATCGACGGCAATGGTACCCCCTCTCGGCTCTCAATCCTGGAGCACTCTCCGGACCATGTCGAGCGCCGCCTGCGTCGCGCTGAACTTGATCATGGTCCGGTTGCCGATCAGGGAGAGGGTGCGGACCTGCGCGGCGGAGCCGGGCGCCAGCACGGCGACAGCGACGGTGCCGACGGGTTTCTGCGGCGTCCCGCCTCCCGGGCCGGCGATCCCCGTGATGCCCACCGCGACGCCGGCGCCGGTCCGCTCCCGGATGCCTTCGGCCAGCGCCACCGCGACCGGCTCGCTCACCGCGCCGTAGGCGGCCATGAGCTCGGCCGGCACGCCCGCGAGCGCCGTCTTCATCTCGTTGCTGTAGAGGACCGCGCCACCCGCGACATAGGCGGAGCTGCCCGGCACGTCGGTCAGCCGCGACAGCAGCAGCCCGCCGGTGCAGGACTCGGCGGCGGCAATCATCATCCCGCGGCGGCGCAGCAGGTCGCCGACCACCTGCTCCATCGACCGCCCATCGATGCTGAAGACGTCCGGGTGGAGCAGCGCGGTCAGCTGCTCGCGCGCCTCCTGCAACCTCTTCGCCGCCGCCTCGCCATCGCGCGCGCGCATCATCAGGTGCAGTTCGATCTGCCCCGGTGTGGCGAGAATGGTCGTCTCGATCGGCGGGTCGGCGGTGCGCCAGGCCGAATAGACCGGCTGCAGGATCTCGTCCACGTGCGACTCTCCCCGCCCGGTCACGAAGAAACTGGTGCGATAGAGTCGTTCCTCGCCCACGCAGGCACCGAGCTTCCCTTCGCAGAGGGCGTTCAGCATCGGCTGCAGCTCGCGCGGCGGGCCGGGCAGCAGCGCCACCGCCTGCCCGCCGACCCGCACGAACTGGCCGGGCGCCGTACCGTTCGGGTTGGCCAGGACGGTGGCCCCCTGCAGCACCTGCGCCTGACGGCGGTTGATCTCGGGCATCTTCATCCCGCGGGCCGCGAACCGCTGCGCCAGCCGTTCGGTGATGGCCGGATCCTCGACCAGTGGCAGCCCGAGCACTTCTGCGACCGCCTCGCGGGTCAGGTCGTCGTCCGTGGGACCGAGTCCCCCGGTCAGGACCAGGAGGTCGCTGCGCTCGAGCGCCTGCCGGCACAGCGTGGCGAGACGGACCCGGTCGTCGCCGACGACCGCTTTCGAGCGGAGCTCGATGCCCAGCATGGACAGCCGCTCGGCGATGAAGAGGGAGTTGGTGTCGAGGCGGGTCGATCCGAGGAGCTCGGATCCGACGGCAATGATCTCAGCGGTCCGGAGCGGCATGTCGCCGGTCGAGGTCATGATGGTTTCGCGTCCGCACGGGCGGGGTTACTGTATCCAGCCCGGCGCCAGCCACAGCAGCGCGCGCAGCGCCAGGTTGGCGTAGACCGCGGCCATGGCATCGTCGGCCATCACGCCGAGGCCGCCGTGCAGGCTCTCGAGCCGCCGCGCCGGGAACGGCTTGAGCACGTCGAAGATGCGGAACAGCACGAATCCCGCCAGCGCGCCGGAGAGCCCCACCGGGATGAACGCCAGCGTGATCAGCATGCCGACCACCTCGTCCAGCACGATCGGGCCGGGGTCGATGCCGCCGAAATAGCGCTCGGCGATGGAGCCCGCCCACACCCCGGCCGCGAACAGCGCCACGATGAGGCCGACCTCCACGACCGGCGAAGCGGTCCACCACACCAGCAGGTAGACGATCAGTCCCGCGGCGGAGCCGACGGTCCCTGGCGCGACGGGAAAATAGCCGCAATAGCCGGCGGTGGCGAGGAAGACGGCGAAGCGGGTCACGCGGACACGACGCGGGTATCGGCGACGCGGTCATGGAACGCGCGGCGGTCGGCCCGGAAGAACACCGGGAGGAACCCCGCCCCGAGCGCGGCCAGCGAGCCGAGCGCGGCCACCGCGCGCATCAGCGCGCTGGAGAACGAGACGCCGAGATGGCCCGAGTCGTCCGGCGACGCGGCCACGACGCGGATGCGCGTGGCCATCTTGCCAATCGTCTGGCCTCCCGCAGCAGTGAACAGCACGAAGTAACCTCCACCGAGCAACAGCAGGAACGCCGCGAGCGGCACCAGCGGCAGGACCGCCCACTCGTCGATCGTCAGCTGGCACAGCCGCAAGGTCAGGTAGACGACGAGCGCGTCGATCGACCCGACCACGGCGACGTCGATGAGCCCGGCCGCGAGTCGGTGACCGACGCCGGCGGCGCCGCCATCCGCCCGCCCGGACTGGTCGCCGGCCTCGGCGCGGTCCACGTCGGGGCCGGCGGCCAGGCTGAGCGGCAGCTCCTCCGGTTCCGGCGAACGGGCGCGGCCGCGGCCCGCGGGCGTCGACCGGCGCACCGCGAGCGGCGGGCGCGGCACCGCGGGGGGCGTGACGAGAGGCGCCTGATCGTCGGCCACCCCCTCGATGAAGAGCGGGAGATCGTTCATCGTCAGGGGCCGGTTGCCGCCGGACGCGCGGGCGCCGCGGCCGGGATCGCCGGACAACGGCACATCGAGCGCCGACACCTCGGCGTCGCGCCGCACGGGAGCCGGATCGTCACGCCCGATCGTGACGTCGACCGGGGGCTCCTCCGCCGCCGACAACGACAGCTCGTAGCCGCAGTTGCGGCAGCGGTCGGCGCTGTCGAAGGTGATGTACTGGCACTTCGGGCATCTCATCGTGCGGCCCGGCCCGTCTGCGCGGGGCGGGCCTGCCTGGCCGCGGCGAGCAGCTCGCGCTGGATCGTCGCCCGGAGCCCGTCGAACGCGGCGCGATGCCTGCCGTCCGGATCGCCCTCCTCGAGCAGCGCGAGCGCCTCGTGGGCGCGCCCCTTCGCGAAGAGGTCCTGGGCGCGCACCAGCCGCATCTCGCACCCCGCCGGCACCGGCAGCGGATCCTGGGCGACCGGCGGCAGCGCGGTGCGCGCGGCGTCGAGCTCGAAAGGATCGGCCACGATCCACAGGTAGCCGCCGGCCAGCGCGGCGATCAGGATGCCGGCGACGATGCCGCCGGTGACCCAGACGATCCGGGGATCGCGCCGCTGCCGGCCCGGCCGCGCGGCATCGCGGTAGCCCGGGAGCGGCCGGTGCGCCACCTCATCGATCGCCTCCCGGTCGCCGCCGGCCGGCTCGATGCGGTCGAGACGGTGCAGCAGCGCGAGCGCATCCTCGCCGCTCGCGCCGCGCTCGATCGCCGACGTCAGCAGCCGCCGCGCCGCGGCGCGATCGCCGCGCATCAGCGCGTCGGCCCCGGTATGGAACAGTTCGTCCGCCTCGCGCTGCCGCTCGGACACCGCGCCGCGGGCGCGCTCGATGTAGGCGCGCGCCCTGGCGTGCCCGCGATCCAGGAAGAGGACGCGCGTCCAGACGTTGATCGCCAGCTCGTGCCGTCCGGCGAAGTAGTGATCGAGACCGGTCAGGAGGAGTGCTTCGATTCTGGCGTCGCGGTCCCGATCCGTCGCGTCTCCGGGGCCGGAGCCCCTGTCGGAACGAAGCGCGTCAGTCATGAGGTTCGATGTGGCGCGGGGGCGGGCGCCGATCGGCGGACAGCCCCTCCGCACCGCCGATTATAGCGCGTCCGTCCGATTCCTGTCAGCGCCAGCCTTCGCTCTCACCTCTCGCGACGTCGGTCCTCCGAAGCAGGCACTGGCCGCGCAGGCGGACCTTCCCGCTCGGCGGGAGAGGCTGCCCGGGCCAACCATCCGCCGCAGACCGTGCCGAGCACCAGTCCAGCTCCCGTGATAACGGCAGCATCGCGCAGGACGACGCGGCGGATTTGGTTACGTGAGGCGCCGAGCGCGGCGCGGATCCCGAACTCGCGGCGTCGGCGGCTCACCGTATACGACAAGACGCTGAACAGGCCGCCGGCGGCAGCGAGGACTGCAATGGCGGCGAATGTCGCTGCCAGCGCGGCCGAAGCGCGTGGACGCGCGAGCTGCCGCGCGTAGTCCTGATCGGCGAGCTTGGCAGCTTGGACGCGGACGGCCGGGTGGATAGACGCCAGCCTATGCCGGATTACGGCGGCCTCGGGGCACGCCGGGTCGCACCGCACGCTGACCATCGGCGTGGCGGTACTCGTCGTGTATGGATGGTAGAACTCCGGACGGTCGAGGCGGGCGTCGATCGCCGGCAGATGAATCTCGCGGGCAACGCCGATCACCCGGAAGGACTCTTTCATGAACCGGAACGCGCGGCCAACCGGATCAGCATCCGGCCACAACATCCTCGCCAGGCGCTCCGACACGATGACGTCGGCGTAGGTGTCGGCCGCAGCGAACATTCGGCCCTTGATGATGGGAATTCCATAGATGTCAAAGAACTCCGGACTGACAACATAGCGATCGAGGACGAGGTTGAGCGCTGGAACGCCTGGCGCGTCGGAAATCCAATCGCCGTAGGATGTCATCCCTCCCCCGGGCGGCAGCCCGTACGACCATGCCAGCTGCCGCACACCAGGCAGCTGCCGAAGGTCCTCCTCGAGCGTTCGCGTGACCGCGAGCCGCACGGCCGGATCCTTCGAGACAGCCGGGAGCGACAGCCACAACGTCGTGACGCCGGACGTCTCGAGACCACGCTCGGCCCGCGCGAGGTTCACGAAGGACCGCGTCAGCAGCGTCGCGCCAACCACCAGCGTGAAGGCGAGGGCGACTTCCACCACCAGCAGCCCGCGCGTGAGCGCACGCGCACCGCGCGCCTCGGTGCTGCCGCGGTCGACGACCCGGAGCGACTCGCCCGCGTCGACACGGGTGCCGAGCCATGCCGGCAGAAGTCCCGAGGCGAGCGTTGCCACTACGCCCGCTACCGAGGTCGCAGCGAGGGCCCTGCCATCGAGGTTGAGCGGATTCAGCGTCTGGAGCAGGAGCGGCTCGGGCAGCAGCGCCCGTGCGACCGAGACGAGCGCCCACGCCAGTGCGGCCCCCAGCACGACTCCGAGGGCCCCGAGCACGCAGCTTTCCACGGCGGCCTGGCGGATCAACCTTCCCCGGGTTGCGCCGAGCGCCGCGCGCATGCTGAACTCCCGGCGGCGCGCCGTCAGGCGCGTCAGCAGCAGCCCGCAAACGTTGGCACAGAGCACGAGAAAGACGAGGCCCACGCCGCCTGCCAGCAACGGGACGGCGCGCCTGGAATATTCGTCCTCGATGCCGCCCAGCGTGTAGACCCAGGGGCGCAGCGAGGCGTTCGCCGCATCAGCCGCTCGCGCGGCGTCGGTCGCGACACGCAGGGCCTCCTCGCGCGGCAGCCCGAAAGCGAAGCGGACATAGGCACGGGCCAGTTCCCCCGAGCTGCTGCGGAGGTCCGTGGGCCTCCAGAGGACCGTCTCGGCGGATGGAAAGCGGAACTCCGCCGGAAGGATGCCGACCACAATCAGCCGCTCTCCATTCACGGCAATGCTCTGCCCGACGAAACCGGGATCTGCACCGTAGAGCGTTCTCCAGATAGTTTCCGATACCAGCACTCGGTCGTTGCGGCCCGCACTTCCCTCCGCCGCATCGAATAGCCGCCCTTGGACGGGCCGCACGCCGCCAAGAAGTTTGAAGACCCCGGGCGTCACAATCGCCATGCCACGCGCGACTACCGTCTGTCCTGTCTCCAGTAGCGCCGTCTCCGGTACCGCCGACTCGGCACCGTCGAATGCGGGACTCTCGCGCCATGTTCGGACGACCTCCGGGTTGACCAGCGAACTCCCGCCACGATCGGTCCCCATCCACACGTGTGCGAGTTGTTCCGGGTCGCGAAAAGGTACGGGACGGATAATCAGCGAATCCACGATGGTGAACATCGCTGTGGCGATCCCAATCCCGAGTGCCAACATCCCGGCGGCCGCAAACGTGAAACCACGCTGTGCGGCAAGCGTCTGCGCCGCGTGCCTGACGTCGTGCCACAGGGACTCAATCGTCATTGTCCTGACCTCGTGCACCCGCTCCCTCGCCTGGACGACCCCGCCGAACGCGGCGAGTGCCGCCTGCCGTGCCTTCGCCGGTGCCATGCCGCGCGCCACATTCGCCTCAATCTCCATCTGGAGATGGAACGTCAGCTCGTCCTCCAGCTCACGGTGCGCGCGACGTCTCTGCAACTGCCCCCGCATCCAGGTCAATAGCGCCATCGTGCGCTCCCCTCAGCCGGCCTGCAGCACGCGGCGAATCGCGAGCGAGAACTCGCGCCAGTCGTCAGTCTCGGACGAGAGTCGCCGGCGCCCGGCCGCGGACGGCTGGCGAGCCGCCTGGCTCTCATTTCCCGCGAAGGCTGTCCGCCGAAGCCGGGATTGGCCGCGCGGGCGCACACAGGATTTGATCACCGCGGCACGCCGTCAAGCGCGCCACCAGCAAACTCGTGAAGGTCAGCGCCGCCACGTGGTAGAAATCTCCGATGGCCATCATCGAATCGGTTCCCAACCTGAGCGAGGGGCGGCGGCCGGAGGTCGTCGAGCAGCTGGTGGCCGCGGTCCGCAGCACGCCGGGGGTGCGCCTGCTCGACCGCTCGTCGGACGCGTCGCACAACCGCTCGGTGCTCACGATGGTGGGCGACGCGGCGGCGCTGAAGGAGGCCATCCTCCGGCTCTTCGACGCCGCGGTGGCGTCGATCGACCTGCGCACCCATCGCGGCGGGCATCCGCGCGTCGGCGCCGTCGATGTCGTCCCCTTCATCCCCATCGAGGGGGCGACGATGGCCGAGTGCGTGGCGCTGGCGCGCGAGGTCGGCGCGGCCGTCGCCGACCGCTTCGGCGTGCCCGTCTTCCTCTACGAGGAGGCGGCTGCCGACCCGCGGCGCCGGAACCTCGAGGACATCCGCCGCGGCGGCTTCGAAGGGCTGACGGCGAAGATGGCCGCCGACGGCTGGACGCCCGACTTCGGTCCGCGGGCGCCGCACCCGTCCGCCGGCGCCACCGTGATCGGGGCGCGCCTGCCGCTCATCGCCTACAACATCAACCTGAACACGGACCGGCTCGACGTCGCCCGCCGGATCGCCGCCGCCATCCGGCACAGCAGCGGCGGCCTCCGCTACGTCAAGGCCATGGCGGTCCGGCTCGAAGACCGCAATCTCGCGCAGGTCTCGATCAACCTGACCAACTACGAGCAGACGCCGATGCACCGCGTCTTCGACATGGTCGCGCGCGAAGCGGCCCGCTGCGGCGTGACCGTGCTCGAAAGCGAGATCGTGGGGCTCGTGCCCGCGGCCGCGCTGATGGCAGCGGCAGCGCACTATCTCCAGCTGGAACGGTTCAACGAGCAGCAGGTGCTCGAGCGCCGGCTCGCGGACGCACTGACGCGCCGCTCAGAACGAGATCTTTCCGCCCAGCTGCAGGATCCGCCGGCCGAAGTTGTTCGTGTTCTGACCGAAGCTCAGGCTCGTCATGCTGACGACCGGAATGCCGTAGTTGTCCTGGTTCAGCGCATTGAACGCATCGAGGCGGACGGTGAACCGCACCGAGCCGGGCAGCGCGAAGCGCTTCATGAGCGACAGGTCGGTGTTCCACACCGCGGCGCCGCGCTCGCCGTTCCGCGGCGCATTGCCGTTGCCGAGGCTGTTCGCCAGCGGCAGGTTGTTCGACCCGAGCGGCACCGTGTAATAGCCGTTGTTCGCGAACGTCTTGCGCCCGTCGTCCCACACGAAGCTGCCGGCGCTGTTGATGTTCGGGCGGTCCGATCCAGTGTTGGCGTCGCCGGTCGAATCCACCCCGGTGATGATCGTGAACGGCCGCCCCGACTGCCCGGAGGTCACGCCGGACAGCTGCCAGCCGCCGAGTACCTGGCCGAACAGGCCGCTCTTCGGGCCGGGCACTTCCCAGATGTAGCTGAACGAGAGCCGGTGAGGCCGGTCGAACTGCGAGCGGCTCCACTCCGCCGCGTAGTCGAAGAAGTCCTGCGGGCGCTGGCTGGAGCCGTCGGTGCCCCCCTCGCCGAGCGACGCATCGTTGTTGCTCATCCAGCGGCTGAACGTGTAGGACCCGTGCACCATGAGGCCGTTGCGCAGGCGCCGGTTGGCCGACACGAAGACCGCGTTGTACTCGGATCGCGCTTCGACGTCGCTGCCGCCAGGCCCCGAGGACGCCGGGATCAGGACCCGGCTGCCGATGGCCGGGGTGAGCCGGCGCGACTGGACCGAGGGAATCGTCCCGCCGGCCCGGACGGTCGCCGCCTGCTCGGCCGTGAGCGTCGCCGGGTTCATGTCGATCTGGTTGATCCCCTTCGCGCCGCGGCTGCCCGAATAGCCCGCCTCAAGCACCAGGGCGCCGATCTCGCGCTGGACCGTCAGGCTATAGAACCGGCTTTCCGGGTTTTCGGTGTCCGCGGCCGAGTTCACGTAGGTCGCCAGCGGGTTGAACACCGGCGTCGCGCTGCCGGTGAGCTTGTTCGGATAGAGATCCAGCACGTTGTTCTGGTTGAGGGTGACGACGCGGGGATAGTTCGACGCATTGACGACGAGGAGGTTGTAGAAGATGACGTCATAGGCCACGCCGAAGCCGCCGCGCACGACCGTCTGACCGTCGCCGATCAGCGCATTCGAGGACCGCGGGCTCCAGGCGAACCCGGCGCGCGGCGCCCAGTTGTTCGTGTCCTTCGCGACCGGGCCGGCCACCTGCGCGGCGAGGCTGTCGGGGTCGGTCGCTCCGAACAGCCCCAGCGGCACCTCCGACAGCTCGTAACGCAGGCCGAGGTTGACGGTCAGCTCCGGGGTCACCCGGACGTCGTCCTGCACGAAGAAAGAGGTCTGCCACTGCTGCGCCTCCCAGCTCGACGTCTGGAGCGCCTGCTGGACCTGGAACGCCGAGTTGTTCATGAAGTCCTGCAGGTTGTTGAACGTGAAGTTCCCCTTCGAGTTGAACGCGGCGCGGTTGGTGACGTCGTTGTAGCGGACGTCGGCCCCCGCCTTCAGCGTATGGCGCGAGGCGGTCATCGTGAACACGTCGGAGAACTGGTAGGAATCAGTCAGCCGCCCCTGCGGGAAATTGCTCGAGCCGCCAACCGTGAACAGCCCGGAGATGAGGGCGGTCGGGCTGTCGGGATCGTTCTCCGGGAAATCGAGATCGCGCCGGACCAGCGACATCCGCACCTCGTTCAGCATCCGCGAGTTGAAGATGTGGGCATTGCTCACGGCGAAGTTGGTGTCGAGCGTGTCCTGGCTGCCGCAGAATGCGGCGCCGAAGGTGCAGTTGCTCACGGCGTTCTCGTCGGCCCTGTCGTTCAGCGAGTAGCGGGCGGTGATCGTATCGCTCGCCCCGGGCCGGAAGTCCGCGCGGCCCAGCCAGGTGTGATACAGGCTAGGGTCCACGATGTTCACGTTGGTTTGGGCCGTCTCGATCGGCAGGCCATTGACCAGGGTGGGGCTGGTGTTCCGGTAAGTGGGGTTCTGGGCGTAGACCTCCTGCAGGAAAGCGAGCCGCTGCAGTACGGCCTGGCGGCTGGCCGCCGACTGGCCGCCGCGAAGCGGCGCCCCCTGGAGGGCCGCGAACCCGGCCTGCGTCGGGATGCGGACGGTCGTCCCCGGCCGCGAGCCCGGCGCCTGGGAATCACGCTGGTACAACCCGAAGAAGAACAGCTTGTCGCGGACGACCGGGCCGCCGATGTCGCCCCCGAGCTGGTGCCGGACCAGCTTGGGCGGCGTCTTCAGGTCGTTCGCCTTCTCGATGTTCGTCCGCGAGTTCAGCCCGCTCGACTGGTAGTAGTCGAACACGTCGCCGGTATACCGGTTCGTGCCCGACTTCGTGATGACGTTGATCTGGCCGCCGCTGTTGCGGCCGAACTCCACGCTGTAGGGGTTCTGCAGCACCTGGAACTCGGCCACCGCCTCGGGCACGATCTGCGACGTCGCGATGGTGACCGAAATGTCGTTGTTGTCCGACCCGTCCACCATGTAGTTGTTGTTGCGCGGCCGGTTGCCGTTGATCGCGAACGTGCCCTGGCCCGTCGTCGACGAGGCGTTCGGGACCGTCAACACCAGGTTGTTGATGTTGCGCCCGCCCGGCAGCGGCAGTTCCTCGACCGCCCGCGAGCTGATGGTCGTGGCAATGGTCGGATTCGACTTGTTCAGGCCGGCGCTGGCGGCTTCCGCCGTGACCTGCACGGTCTCGCCGACCCCGGCGAGCTCGAGCCGGACATCGAGCGGGGTTTCGAGCGCGCTGCGCACGACGAGGTCGCGGTACTCGACCTTCCGGAACCCGGCCAGGTCGATCACGACGGTGTAGCGGCCCGGTTCGAGCGCCGGCACCCGGAAGAACCCCTGCTCGTCGGTGACGACCGGCTGCGCCGCGTTGGTCGCGACGTTGGTCGCGGTCACCGCAGCGCCCGGCACGACCGCCCCGGAGACGTCGCGGACGTTCCCGGCAATGCTGCCGCGCGTCATCTGCCCCAGGGTGCTGGCGGGGACGGACAGCACGAGCGCTCCAGCCAGCGCCAGGCGGACCGATGCTCCGGTTGCAGTCGCTCTCGTCATAAAACGTCTCGGGCTCCTGAAGAATGTGGCAGACAGTCGGGGACAGTATGCAGATTATGGGCCGTCAACGGCCTGTACGGCGGGACGAAACGCGCCAGAGACCGGCGCCTCGGAATCCGTGGCGCGCTGACGGCCAGGCTGGACTCCGGACTATTCAATATGAGGCTTCAATGTAGCGAATCGGGACGGTCAGACACCTTCCTCGTCGCCCTCGACCCGGCGTGCGGGGGCGATGCCGAAGGCGCGCATCTTCCGATAGAGATTGCTGCGCTCGACGCCGAGCGCGTCGGCCGTGCGCGAGATATTCCCCTGCTGTGCGGCGAGCGCCCGGAGGATGTAGTCCTTCTCGAACTGGTCGCGTGCCTCGTGGAGCGGCGCCACGCTCTCGCCCGCGCTGGCCGGCGCGACGCCGGCCGCCCCCTCGAGGAACGACAGGTCGGCCAGCGTGATCGTGTCGCCCGGCACCATGATCATCAGGCGCTCGACCACGTTGCGCAGCTCGCGGACGTTGCCGGGCCAGCGGTAGCTGCGCAGCCCGGCGACCGCGCCGACGTCGAACTTCTTGGGACGCCGCCCGTATTCCGCCGCCAGCTCGGTCATGAAGTGCTCCGCGAGCAGCAGGATGTCGTCCGGCCGGTCGCGCAGTGGCGGCACGAAGATCGGGATCACGTTCAGCCGGAAGTAGAGATCCTCGCGGAAGCGTCCGAAGCGGATCTCGGTCGGCAGGTCCTTGTTCGTGGCCGCCAGGACGCGGACGTCCACGCGCACGCTCGTCGCGCCGCCGACCGGCTCCACCACCTGCTCCTGCAGCGCCCGCAGGACCTTGGCCTGGGTCTTCAGGCTCATGTCCCCGATCTCGTCCAGGAACAGCGTGCCGGTGTCGGCCATCTCGAACTTGCCGCGGCGGTCCGCAAGCGCCCCGGTGAACGCCCCCTTCATGTGGCCGAACAGCTCGCTCTCGATCAGCTCCTCGGGAATGGCCGCGCAGTTGACCTCGACGAAGGGGCCGCCGCGCCGCAGGCTGAGGGCGTGGACGCTGCGCGCCACCAGCTCCTTGCCGGTGCCGTTCTCGCCGTAGATCAGCACGCGTCCGTTGGTCGGCGCCGCCATGGCGACCTGCTCCCTGAGCTGCGCCATCACGTAGCTCTCGCCCACCATCACGAGGCGGCGATCGACGTGCGCGCGGAGCGCCCGGTTCTCCGCCTCGAGCCGGCGCTGGCGCACGGCGTTGCCGACCACCAGCACCGTCTTCTCGAGCGACAGCGGCTTCTCGACGAAGTCGAAGGCGCCGAGCTTGATCGCGCGGACCGCCGACTCGATGTTGCCGTGCCCCGAGATCATCACCACCGGCGCATCGACGTGGCGCTGGCGCAGCCGCTCCAGGGTGGCCAGCCCGTCGAGGCCGGGCAGCCAGATGTCGAGCACGATGACGTCGTAGGGGGCGCGCGACGCGCGGTCGAGGCACGCCTCGCCGCTGTCCACGGCGTCGACCTGGTAGCCCTCGTCGCGCAGCACGCCGCTCAGGGCGCGCCGGACGCCCGCCTCGTCGTCCACGATCAGGACCGTCGGCTTCACAGCGGCAGCTCGATCACGAAGCGCGTGCCGGCAGGCTCGTTGTCCTCGACCTCGATGCTGCCGCCGTGCTCGACGATGATGCGGCGCACGATGGCCAGCCCGAGCCCGCTGCCGCGCTGCTTGGTCGAGTAATACGGCATGAACAGCTTGTCGCGATCGGCGGCGGAGATCCCCGGGCCGTTGTCCGCGATCACGATGCGCGCCACGCCGTGGCCCGGGTCGTGCCGCGTCTCGACCAGAACCAGCGGCGCCGCGCCGCCGGGCCGCTCGCCGGCCGCCGGCCCGCCGAGCGCCTCGACCGCGTTGTCCACGAGGTTGATCACGACGCGGCGGATCTGCTCGACGTCGAGCCGCACCGGCGGCAGCGACGCGTCGAACCGGGTCTCGATCCGGATGCGGCGGAACAGTCCGGTGTAGAGCGCCAGCGCCTCCGTCGAGCATCGCGCGGCAGATCGACCGGCACCGCCTTCGGCGCCGGCATCCGCGCGAACTGCGCGAACTCGTCCACCAGCCCCTTGAGCGACTCGACCTCGCCGACGATCGTCGTCGTGCACTCCTCGACCAGGTCGCGCGCCGGCTGCGGCGCGCCGGCGAACTGCCGCCGCATCCGCTCGGCGGAGAGCTGGATCGGCGTCAGCGGATTCTTGATCTCGTGCGCCAGCCGGCGGGCCACGTCGCGCCACGCCGCCACGCGCTGCGTCCGGATGAGCGGCGTGACATCGTCGAACACCAGCACCGCGCCGCCGTAGCTGCCGTCTTCCCGCTGGAACGGCGTGGCGGCGGCGGCGAGGTGCAGCTCGCGCCCGTCCTGCACCAGCGTGACCTCCTGCGCCGGCGGGCTGGTCGACACCGGCCCGCCCCTGGCGGACGAGCACGCCCAGCGGCCGCAGATCCTCGCGGGCGAAGATGTCGTCGGCCGGCGTCCCGACGACGCCGCGATCGACGCCGAGCAGGCGGACGGCGGCCCCGTTGATCGTCTCGACGCCGCCGTCGGCGCCGATCGACACCACGCCCGTGGCAATCCGCTCGAGGACGGTCTCGATGTAGCGGCGCCGCTCGTCGAGCTGCACGTTCTTCCGCTCGAGATCGACCCGCGAGCGCTCCAGCTTCCGCTGGCCGGCGGCCAGCTCGCCGGCCATCGAGTTGAAGGCCTCGATCAGCGAGCCGAACTCGTCGCGCGTCTCCGGCTCGATGCGGAAGTCGAGATGGCCGGCGCCGATCTCGCGCGCCCCGGCCGCGAGCATCTGCACCGGCCGCGTGATCCGCTTCGCGAGATAGAGCCCCATCCAGGTGGCGCTGACCAGGATCATCAGCGTCATCATCAGGAACAGCCCCAGGTACATGCCCTGGAGCGGGCGCGACAGCACCCGCAGCCGGCTGTAGTTCTCGTAGGCGGAGATGATGCGCCGCGATTCCGTGGCGAGCTCGCCGGTCAGATGGTCGCTCGCCACCACGACGCCGAGCGGCTGCCGCGTCGCCGGGTCGCGGACCAGCGCGCCCGCCTGCACCAGCTCGCCGCCATCGTCCAGCCGCTCGTGCACGATGCTCGCCGAGCCGCTGGCGACGCGCGCCGCGAAGCGGTCCGACGTCGCCCGGACGTCGGTCCGCGGCAGCGACGGCGACTGCGCCGCGACCAGCGGCACCGGCTCGCCGCCGGGCACGAGCGCGTAGACCTCGAGCCGGCGGATCCGCCCCTGCGTCACGACGCTTTCGATCTGGCGGCGGAGGGCGGCGGAATCGCCGCTGCGGACCGCGGCGGCGGGTACCGTCCGGGCGACGTTCGCCGCCTCGCCGGCCACGATGGCCTCGCGCTCCCGGTAGTATTCCCCGGCGATCTGCTTGGCCGAGCTCAGCACGTCGTCCACCGGCTGGCTGACCCACTTCTCCGTGCTGCTCCGGATCAACTCGCTGCCGACGAGCAGCACCAGCATGGCCGGGATGATGGTGAGGCCGAGCAGCGCGCCGACCAGCTTGGCCCGGAAGCGCGAGAACGGCAGGCCGCGGCGCCGCTCCACCGCCAGCTTGATGACGTTGCGGGCGAGCACGAAGCCGAGCGCCACGAGCATCGTGAGGTCCGCCGCCGACAGCGCGTAGAGCACGACCTCGGTGAGGAAGTTCGGGTTCATCTCCGGCGCGCGATCGGCCAGCGTGACCATGGCCACGAGCGCCGCGAGCAGGATCAGGATCCCGAGCAGGATCAGGCGGGGATTGTCGCGGAACGGGCGGCGCTCGGGCGGCCCCGCCGCCGGACGGGGCGGCGGGTCGGACGTCCGGAGCTCGCGTGCAGGTGCCGGCATCAGGCCGCGCGGCGCCGGGCTGCCCGGCCGGGCGCCGTCAGCGGAGGAACGTGAACTTCGCAAGCCCGGCAACGTCCGTTCCCTGCCACGGCCAGACAAAGGAAGTGTTCCGGGGTGTGGTGCGGGCCCGTACGCGGACGTAATATTCGGCGTTCGGCTCGAGCCGGTCGCTGCTGAACAGGTTCAGCTTCTCGAACTCGGTCAGCCAGCGCCGGGCGCCGTCCTCACGCTCGATGATCTCGGAGTCCTCGAGGCGGCCGTCGGCGCGAAGCGTGACGTGATAGCGCCGCGCCAGGTTGTCGTACTGCACGCCGGCACTCACCGTCGCCGCGTCGAGCGTCCGGTCCATCCACAGCGAGGCGCCGCGCCGGAGCTCGACGTCGTAGACGAAGGTGATGGTCAGGCCGCTGTGCACCGCGGCGCGGATGTCCTCGTTGTCGAAGGCGTCGGACAGCTTGAACGACACGTAGACGCGGCCATCGCGGACGAGCGGGGTGACGTGGATCGCCTGGGCGGCCGCGACCAGCGCCGTGACCGCGAGCAGGAGCACCGCGGCGAGGCTCGCGCGGTTCAGCATCGGCAGCGTTCACTCTTTCGCATTGAGCAGGTCCTTCAGCTCGGTCATGAATTCCCCGATGTCGCGGAAGTGACGATACACCGACGCGAACCGGACGTACGCGACTTTATCAAGTCCACGCAACTCGTTCATTACAAAAGCGCCAACCTCCCCGGTGCTCATCTCACGCTCGGGCTTGTCCTGGAGCGCCGATTCGACGCGGTCGGCCACCGCCTCGAGCGACGCGACGCTCACCGGCCGCTTCTCGCAGGCCTTGAGCAGCCCCGCCAGCAGCTTCTGCCGCTCGAACCGCTCCCGGCTGCCGTCCTTCTTCACCACCATGTAGGGAATCTCATCGATTCGCTCGTAGCTGGTGAAGCGCCGGCCGCAGCCGAGGCACTCGCGGCGCCGGCGGATGACCTCCCCTTCCTTGCTCTCGCGGGAGTCCACGACCTTGTCGCCCAGGTGGGCGCAGTACGGACACTTCATCGCGTGCTCCCCGCCCACGATTCTTCGGCCCGGTCGACTCCGCCCGGGCCGTCCGGGCGCGTCCCCTCTTCCGCCAGCGCCTTGGCGCGGCCGAACGTCAGCCCCTCGCGGGCCATGAAGAGGAGCCCGAGCAGCGTCACCGGCACGAACGACAGCGCGTGCAGGACGATGGCGGCGCCGATCGCGCGGTCGTCGGGGGCGCCGAAGAACGACTGCACGGCAATCTGATAGGCCGCATGAAAGCCGCCCACCGCCCCCGGCGTCGGCATCGCCACGCCGACCACGAGAATCGTGGTGACGAGGAACGAACCCGGATAGGGAAACGTAATATGAAATGCCAGTGATGTCAGCCAGATGCCGGCGGCAATCGACGCCCACAGCGGAATCGACAACGCCAGCGCGACCAGCAGCCGCGCCGGCTGCCGCATCACCGCGAGCCCCTGCGTAAACGCTTCGACGAAGTTCGCCACGGCCCGGGCCAGCTTCTCCGGCAGCACCCGCTCCACGCGGAAGGCCCAGCGCCCGAGCCGCTCGGGATGCCCGGCGGCCATGAACGCCACGGCGAGCGCGCCGGCCGCCGCGGCGGCGGCAATCAGGCCGCCGAACTTCACGCGCGCCAGGTGCGCCGGATTCGCGGATGCCAGCGTTGCCGGATCGAGAGTCAGGACGAACACGGCGAACAGCCCCAGCACCGTCACGAGGTCCAGCAGCCGCTCGAGGATGACCGTGGCAAACGCCGCGGTGGCCGGCAGCCCCTCGCGGCGGGCCAGCAGGTACGGCCGGATGACCTCGCCCGCGCGCGCCGGCAGCAGAAAGGTGGCGGCAAAGCCAATCACGGTGGCGCGAAAGGCGTTCGCGAACCGCACGTGCCCGAGCGGCGCCAGCAGGTACTGCCAGCGGAACGCGCGAAGCACGTAGGTGGCCAGGGTCAGGACCAGGGCCAGCAGCAGCAGCGACGGCCGGGCCCGCCGGGCCTCCGCCCACACGGCTCCCACGTCCGCGTTCCGGAGGAAAAAGGCAAGCAATCCCAGGGTGAGCAGGAAGATGAGGATGGTGCGTACGCGTGGCCGCATGCAGTCGAGGCTAGAATCCGGGATGTGTCTGAGGGGCGCGCACGGCGCACTCTACTACACGGAGCGACTCCAAGTCTATGGGTAAGCGCGAGTTATTGCTCGTCGTCGCCTTCATGATTGTTGGCGCCGTCGTCTATCAGGCCACGGCGCCACCCCCGGCGCCGGGCACCAGGAGCTTCTCGCTGGGCCACCTCATCGAGGCGGCGCGGCGCGAGATCAAGGGCAATCGGGCCCGCGTCGAGACCGTGCGGCTGGATACCCTCGCCATTGGGCCCGGAATCTCCGAGATCCGCATCACCGGCTCGCTCTCCGAGCTCGACATCACCGGCGGCGACCGCAACGACGTCGACAGTGAGCTGCGCGTCGTGTCCAATGCCTACGACGAGGCCGAGGCGAAGCAATATGCGGAGGAAACGGTGCTCAAGTCGGACCGCTCGGCCGCCGGCCTGAGGCTCAGCCTCGACTACCCGGAAGGCCGGCATACCGGCATCCAGCGCGGCAGCCTCGTCCTCAAGGTGCCCGCCAGGCTGCGTGTCCGCGTCGAGTCCCGCACGGGCACGCTCAAGGTCCGCGGCGTCTCGTCGCTCGAGGTGACCGGCGCCGGCGGGACCACCACGATCAACCAGATTGCCGGCCGCGTCGAGGTGACCCAGCGCGGCGGCAAGATCACCATCGAGGACGCCGCGACGGTGACCTTCACGGGCCGCAGCACCGAGGCCACGATCAGCGGCGTACCGGGGGATGCCAGCTTCTCGCTGGAGAGTGGGGCCGAGTTGACGGCGTCGCGGCTCGGCGGGGCGATCGAGGTCGAGGCCCGCAACGCCGAAATCCGGCTCGACGACCTTGGCGCCTCGCGCGGCCCGATCCGCGCCGACGTCGTCAACGGCTCGCTGCGCCTCGACGGCGCCCGTGCCGAAACCCGCATCGACGGCCGCAACACCGAGATCGAGATTGCCCTGGCGGGCGCGGCGCCGGTGACCGTCCACGCCGAGAACGGCGGCGTCTCGGTCACGCCGCCGCCGGAGGGCTACCGCCTCGACGCGGTGGTGGTCGACGGGCTGCTGGAGCCGGACACGCTCGGCAACGAACCCGGGCTGACGCGCGCCGAGACGACCGAGCCCCGCGAAGCGCGGGTGACCGGCGACGTCGGCGGCGGCGGGCCTGCGCTCACCGTCCGGGTGACGCGGGGCAACCTGACGATCCGCCCCCGGGAATGAGAGGCTGGCGCCGGGCTAGCTCTCCCGAAGAACCTGCGCCGGATCGATCTGCGCCGCTCGTCGCGCCGGCAGCCAGGCGGCGAGCCCCGCGATTGCCGCGAGCACGACAGCCGCGACGATGAACGTCGCCGGGTCCCGCGGCTCTACCCCGTAGACCAGCGTCGTCACGAACCGCGACGCCCACAGGCTGAGCGCGGCCCCGGCCGCCACGCCAGTCGCGACCGGGGCCGCCACCCGCTGCAGGACGAGCCTGACCACGCCCGCGCGATCGGCGCCGAGGGCCATGCGGATGCCGATCTCCGCCCGGCGGCGGCTCACCGCGTGGGCCGTCATCCCATAGAGGCCGATGCCGGCGAGCAGCAGCGCGAGCGCGCCGAAGAATCCCGACAGCACGGCCAGCATGCGTTCGCTGACCAGCGCGCCATTCACATAGGAGGCGAGCGGGCGGAACGTCAGCGACAGGTCGCCATCGACCTGCGCGAGCTGCCGGGTCACGGCTCCGCGTCAACAGGGCGGGAGATCCCGCCGCCGCGCGCACGCTGAGAGGCATCGCCGCCGGGGCCTCGTCCGCGTGGGCCTGGGCAATCGGGAAGTAGAGCACCGGGGGGACAGGATCGCGAACCGAACGGTAGGCAGCGTCCTGAACCACGCCGACGATGCGGACCATCGGGGGCCCGTCGCCCGGCCCGCGGCGATAGCGAACCGTCGCCCCGATGGGATCGACGCCTGGCAGGAACTTCCGCACGAAGGTCTCGTTGGCGATGCCGACCGGCGGCGCGCCGGCCGCATCCCGTTCGTCGAAGTCGCGGCCGGCACCGCAGCGGCGTGCCGTAGGTCGCGAACCAGCCGGGCGTCACGCTGTTGAAGAATGTCATCCGCTCCCGCTCGGTGAGATCGGGTCGATCGGCGAGCTCCACCGGCCCGTTCCAGCCGCTGCCGCTCACCGGGGTGATGCGGGAGATGCCGGCGCGCGCCACGCCCGGCACGGCGGCCGCGGCCTCGCGCACCCGGTTGAACAGCTCCAGGCGCCCGTCCGCGGGGACGCGGCTGCGCGACGCATCCACCTCCACGACGAGCACCGGATCGCGCTCGAAGCCGAGATCCCGCGTGGCCAGCGTGGCGAAGGTCCGCAGGAAGAGGCCGGCAGCGACGACGAGCACGAGAGAGAACGCGACCTGCACGGCGATGAGCGGCCCGCCCGGCGCCCGGACGCGCTCGCCGGCCGGCGAACGTCCCTGTTCCTTCAGGGCATCGTGCGGCTCGACGTGGCGGGCCCGCAGCGCCGGCGCCGTGCCGAACAGCACGGCGGTCGCCACCGCGACCCCGGCCGTGAACGCGAGGATGCGCCAGTCGAGCGTGAGGTCGAGCGCCACCGTGCTTCTCGGCGTCGCCAGCTGGGTGACGAGCAGGCGGCTGCCCCACTGCGCGAGCAGCAGCCCGAGCGCGGCGCCGAGACTGGCCAGCAGCAGGCTCTCCACGAGCAGCTGCCGCGTCAGGCGCCCCCGCGTCGCTCCGAGCGCGAGCCGCATGCTCAACTCGTGCTGCCGCCCCGCCGCGCGGGCGAGCAGCAGATTGGCGATGTTGGCGCAGGCAATCAGCAGGACCAGCCCGACGACCGCCATCAACACCATGAGCGGCTGCCCGTAGCGCGTCCGCAATCCTGAGGGGCCGGCGGCGGCGGGGACGAGCGTGAAGCCGTCGCGCAGGTAATCGCCGGCCATCTCCGCCGGCCAGTCCGGATTCGTGGCGCTACGAATCTGCGGCTGCACCGCCCGCAGCGCGCGCGTCGCGGCGTCGGCCGTCTGCCCCGGCTTCAGGCGCGCCATGATCTCGAGCACCCAGGTCGACCGCTGGTCGAGCCAGCTCTGCGGACCGCGCACGATGGCCTGCGTGCCGAGCGGCACGGCGACGTCGAAGGACCGGCCAACCGCCGGCCCGAAGAAGCCCGGCGGCGTCACCCCGACGATGGTGAAGGGCGTGCGGTCGAGGGTGAGCGGCCGGCCGATGGCGTCGGCCGCGCCGCCGAAGTGCCGCTGCCAGAACGCGTAGCTGATGACGGCGACCGGGCCGTCGGGGCCGCCGTCGCGGGCGTCGTCCCGCGCGGTGAACGTCCGCCCCGCGATCGCCGGCACGCCGAGCACGTCGAAGAACTCCCCGCTCACCCACAGCCCCTCGACGGGCTCGGTGGGCCCGCCGCGCGACAGGTCGAACCGGAGCTCGGACCAGGCGGCCGCCCCGCTGACGATCTCCGCCTGCCGGTCGCGAATCTGCTCCCAGATCGGGTGCGTCCAGGAGCCGCCGTCGAGCAGAACCAGCCGGTCCGGCTCGCGCACCGGCAGCGACTTGAGCAGCACGCTGTCCACCAGCCCGAAGATCGCGCTGTTCGCCCCGATGCCGAGGGCGAGCGAGGCCACCGCGACCAGGGTGAACGCCGGGCTCAGCCGGAGCATCCGGAGCCCGTAGCGCAGGTCCTGCGCGATTTCTTCGAGCCACCTCGTGCCGCGCACGTCGCGGCACGCCTCTTTCACCTGGTCGAGTCCGCCGAACGACAGCCGGGCGCGGCGGCGGGCCTCGCCGGCCGGCAGCCCGGCCCGGACGGAGTCGGCCGTGAGCCGATCCAGATGATCGCGCAGCTCGGCGTCGAGCTGGCCGTCGAGCCGGTCACGATGCCGCAGCCGCCGCCACCAGGTCATGACGCCTCTCCTTCCGCGGCGGCCAGGATCAGGCTCACCGCCGCCGCGAGCCGCTGCCAGCTGGCGGTGTCGTGCTCCATCGCGACGCGGCCCTTGCGCGTGAGCCGGTAGAACTTCGCCTCGCGGCCGGTGTCGGAGATCTTCCACTCGGCCGCGAGCAGCCCCTTGTTCTCGAGCCGGTGCAGCGCCGGATAGAGGGTGCCCTGCTGCACCTGCACGACGTCTTTCGAGATCTGCTGCAGCCGCTGCGCGATCGCATAGCCATGCCGCGGCCCGGCTGCGACGACCTTCAGGATCAGCAGGTCGAGCGTGCCCTGCGGCAGATCGGATTTCTCTCCGGCCATTGATACCTCGCCCTTCGACACATAGTGTGCGCGATCACCTGTCGAAGGTCAAGGCATCCGGCCGGCCGCGCCCCCTCCTGCTCTGGTTGACTCCCCCGCCGCACGCCTGTAAGCTTCCGTTTCTTCCGCGAGGCTACCGTGCTGTCCACTGCCCCATTGCTCCAGACGAATCTCGACGGTCTCACGCTCCATCGCCGCGGCAAGGTGCGCGACGTCTATGAGATCGATCGCGATCTCCTGATCGTCACCACCGACCGCATCTCGGCCTTCGACTACGTGCTGGAATCCGGCATCCCCGACAAGGGCAAGGTCCTGACCCAGCTCTCCGCGTTCTGGTTCGAGCGGATGGGCGACCTGGTGCCGCACCATCTCCGCGCCATCGACGTCGACGAGTTCCCGGCGGCGGCGCGGCGCCACGCCGACCAGCTCCGCGGCCGGACGATGCTGGCGCGGCGCACCGAACCGGTGCCGATCGAATGCGTGGCGCGCGGCTACCTGTCGGGATCGGGGTGGAAGGAATACCAGCAGAGCGGCAGCGTCTGCGGCGTGCAGCTGCCCGCCGGCCTGCGCGAATCGGACCGCCTGCCCGAACCCATCTTCACACCCGCTACGAAGGCCGACACCGGGCACGACGTCAACGTCAGCGAGGAGGAGGCGGGCCGCATCGTCGGCGCCGACCTCATCGCCCGCCTCAAGCGGCTGACGCTCGAGATCTACGGCCGCGGCGTCGCGCATGCGGAGTCGAAGGGCATCATCATCGCCGACACCAAGTTCGAGTTCGGCCTCGACGGCGGCGAGATCGTGCTGATCGACGAGGTGCTGACGCCGGACTCGTCGCGCTTCTGGCCGAAGGATCAGTACGCGCCGGGGCGCGGGCAGCCGAGCTTCGACAAGCAGTACGTGCGCGACTACCTCGAGGAGATTGCCTGGAACAAGCAGCCGCCGGTGCCCTCCCTGCCCGAGGAGGTCGTCCGCCGGACGCGGGAGAAATACGTCGAGGCCTTCCGCCTGCTCTCCGGCCGGGACCTGAAGTAGCCGCCGTGCGCGAGCAGCTCGAGAGCCTCGTGCAGCAGATGCTCGACCGCGGCGTGCGCTACGACGACGCGCGCCGCGAGTTCGAGAAGGTGTTCCTGACGCGCGCGCTGCAGCGCGCCGGGGGCAACGTGGGGGACACGGCCGATCTCCTCGGCCTGCACCGGAACACGGTGGCGCGCAAGATCGCCGAGCATCGCATCCGGCGCCGGAGCTGACGGGCGCCTCCCGGGGGGAATTAGCACTCCTCCCCTCCGACTGCTTGACAACCCGCCGGTCGCTTCCTATACAATTAGCAGTCGATCGCACGGATTGCTAGGCGGCAGGGCCGGTGCGGTCGGACCAGGCTTCATTTACAGAGGTTTTTTCGGGCTTTGGTCAGCGCGGGCCCGTGCCCGCAGCGCGGGGTGACGCCCGCTGGACGGCGGACCGCCGGTCCGCGACATCCGCGAAACCCAGGGTTTCGCGCAAGGGACAGGGAGTACAGAACGTTATGGCAGCAACACAGACATCGGTGCGGATTCGTCCGCTGCATGATCGCGTGATCGTCCAGCGCCTCGAAGAGGGCGAACAGAAGGTCGGCGGCATCATCATCCCGGACACGGCCAAGGAAAAGCCGCAGCAGGGCAAGGTGATCGCGGTCGGCAAGGGCAAGGCCGAGAAGGACGGCAAGGTGACGCCGCTCGACGTGAAGGAAGGGGACACCATCCTCTTCGGCAAGTACTCGGGCCAGGAGATCAAGCTGGATGGTGAGGAGTACCTCATCATGCGCGAGGAAGAGATCCTCGGCGTCCTGAACTCGTAAGCCGCGTTTCGCGTCGCGAACCTGAAGACAACGGAGATTAGAGCAACATGGCAAAGCAGATTATCTACGGCGAGGAGTCGCGTCAGGCCATCCTGCGCGGCGTCAACCAGCTCGCCAACGCCGTCAAGGTGACCCTCGGCCCCAAGGGCCGCAACGTCGTCCTCGACAAGAAGTTCGGCTCCCCCACCATCACCAAGGACGGCGTCACCGTCGCCAAGGAGATCGACCTGAAGGATCCGCTCGAGAACATGGGCGCCCAGATGGTCCGTGAAGTGGCGAGCAAGACCTCCGACATCGCCGGCGACGGCACCACGACGGCGACCGTGCTGGCGCAGGCGATCTTCCGCGAGGGCGCGAAGAACGTCGTCGCCGGGGCCAACCCGATGGAGCTCAAGCGCGGCATCGAGAAGGCGGTCGAGGCGGTCGTCGAGGCGCTGAAGAAGCAGTCGAAGGACGTCTCGGGCAACATGATCGCGCAGGTCGGCACGATCTCCGCGAACAGCGACGACACCATCGGCAAGATCATCGCGGAAGCGATGGACAAGGTCGGCAAGGACGGCGTCATCACCGTCGAGGAAGCGAAGACGCTGGAGACCTCGCTCGAGGTCGTCGAGGGCATGCAGTTCGACCGCGGCTACCTGTCGCCCTACTTCGTGACCGATCCCGAGCGGATGGAAGTGGTGCTCGAGAATCCCGTCATCCTGATCCACGAGAAGAAGATCAGCTCGATGAAGGACCTGCTGCCCCTGCTCGAGCAGGTGGCGCGCGCCGGCCGGCCGCTGCTGATCATCGCCGAGGACGTCGACGGTGAAGCGCTGGCGACCCTGGTGGTCAACAAGCTGCGCGGCACGCTGCAGGCCGTCGCGGTCAAGGCGCCGGGCTTCGGCGACCGCCGCAAGGCCATGCTCGAGGACATCGCGGTGCTGACCGGCGGCAAGGCGATCACCGAGGACCTCGGCATCAAGCTCGAGAACATCAAGCTCGACGACCTCGGCAAGGCCAAGAAGGTCACCATCGACAAGGACAACACCACGATCGTCGAGGGCGGCGGCGGCCAGAAGGACATCGAGGGCCGGGTCAAGCAGATCCGCACGCAGATCGAAGAGACCACGTCGGACTACGACCGCGAGAAGCTCCAGGAGCGCCTGGCGAAGCTGGTCGGCGGCGTGGCCGTCATCAAGGTCGGTGCCGCCACCGAGACCGAGATGAAGGAGAAGAAGGCCCGCGTCGAGGACGCGATGCACGCCACCAAGGCGGCGGTCGAAGAGGGCATCGTGCCGGGCGGCGGCGTCGCGCTCATCCGCGCGGCGAAGGCGCTCGACTCGCTCAAGCTCGAGGGGGACCAGAAGGTCGGCGTCGAGATCATCCGCAAGGCGATCGAGGAGCCGCTCCGCTGGATCGCGACCAACGCGGGCCAGGAAGGCTCGATCGTGGTTGCCCGGGTGAAGGACTCGAAGGACCAGGAAGGCTACAACGCGGCCTCCGACAAGTACGAGAACCTGGTGGCGGCCGGCGTCATCGACCCGACCAAGGTGGTCCGCTCGGCGCTGCAGAACGCATCGTCGATCGCCTCGCTGCTGCTGACCACGGAAGCGCTGGTCTGCGACATTCCTGAAGAGAAGAAGGAAGCTTCGGGCGGCGGCCCGGGCGGCCCCGGCGGCATGGGCGGGATGTACTAAGCCGCAGCGGCGGCGCCGGTTCGCACCCGCGATCCGGCGTCCGCAGTGCGGTTACCCGGATGGGTGGGCCGGCTGGGAGTCATCCCGGCCGGCCTTTTTTTTGTGTCTGCCACTCCAGGTCTCGCGCGCGTAGCCGGCCCCGTAAGCCAGCCCGCAGGCGCTGACGATCGCCTCGCTGCGCGCGCCGCGCACGAGGCCGCGCAGCAGCCCGGCCGCATCGCGCCCCAGGGCACGCAGGATGTAGAGCGGCACGCCGCGCAGCTGCCGCGTCCGCGACAGATCGACCCCGGTCTCGGTGGCGCCGTGCATCGCATGCCAGCGCTGCTGCGAGACTCCCTTCCAGTACCACCAGCGCACGAAATACCCGGCCGTCAGCCGGGCGGCGGGGACGAAGTGCTCCACCCACATCTCCGGCAGGTAGAGGCCGGTGGCGCCCGCGGCGCGGGAGCGATGGAAGAACTCGGCCTGCTCCTGGCCGAGCAGGGACTGGCCGGTCCGGCCGAGCTCGGGGCTGAACCCACCGATGCGGTCGATGAGCGAGTGGCGCACGGCCATGTTGACGCCGAGCGGAATGGCGCCCCGATCCTCGAACACACAGCGCTCGCTGCCGTAGTCGACGATCGCCAGCGGCGCGCTCAGCTTCCCCGACAGGTCGAGCCAGGGCGGCGGGCTCGTCTCCATCCACGGCCGCACCGGGCCGCCGGTGTAGTCCGGCCCGCCCGCGCCGAGCAGCGGGGTGACCGCGGCGTCGAGCCAGTGCGCCGGCACGCGCACATCGTCGTCCGTAAAGATGATGACCGCCGCCGGTGTCGCCGCCAGCGCCGTGTTCAGGGCAATCGACTTGCCGGGCCGCGGCTCGAAGAGGCTGCGCAGCGGAACGGGAAAGGCGGCTGCCGCGCGCGCCACAACGGCCGGGGTGTCGTCGGTGGAGTTGTTGTCGACGATCAGCACGTCCCACGGGGCGGGCACGCCGGCCGGCAGGGCCGCCAGGCTCTCGAGCGTGCGCGCGAGCAGCGGCGCGCGGTTGAACGTGCTGATGACGATCGTGGCCGACGGCGTCGGCGACGCGGTTCCCTGGGTCATGACTCCCCTGTCATGGCAGTCCTTACACCCGGCCGGAACGCGAGGGGCCTGACCCGGAGTGTACTAGCGGAGGGTGAATGAGACTTCGATCGGCACCAGCACCGGGACGGCCTGCCCCCGGCGCATCGCGGGTGCGAACTTCCACTGCCGCACGGCGAGGATGGCCTCGCGGTCCAGACCGAACGTCGGGTCGAGCGAGCGGGTGACCTTGGCCTCGGCGACCGTGCCATCCGGCAGGATGAGCGCCTCGACCTCGACGACCCCCTGGACCTTGGCGCGCATGGCGTCGGCCGTATAGTTCGGCTTCTTCTCGAAGACCAGCCGGGGCCACGTGACGTCGTTGCCCGGCCGGTAGACGCCGCCGCCGGTGCCGCCGCCCACGCCAGGACCAAGCCCCGATCCGCTTCCCGGCCCGATGCCCGTGCCGGTGCCCGTGCCGGCTCCGCCGCCGGTGCCGCTGCCCTGGGACGGCACGGCCGGCAGACCGGCGAGCGCGCCAGGCATCTCCTGCACACCGGCTGAGGTGGTGACGGCCGGGATATTCAGCTGCGCCGGGGGCTTGGGTATTTCCTTCGGCGGCGCCGGCGCCAGGGGGGGCGGCTTGGCGACGGGAACCGTAACTTTTTCACGGCCCGGAAGTTCGGCCTTGCGGGGCGGTTCCGGACTCCGGTTGCCGCCGCCCCCGCCGCCGCCGCCCGGACCCGTCTGCTGCAGCCAGATGATGCCGTCGGGCAGCTCGGTCTGCGGCACCACGGTCGGGGCCGGAGGGGGCAGCCGGGCAATTATGAAGAGGATGAGGAAAAAGCCCGCGATATGGGTCACAGCCGAGATGGCGAAACTGCCGCTGAAGCGCGCTTTCTCCTCCGCGCCGTGCGGAACGTCGCCCGCCAGAAAGTGGGCATTCGGACTGGCGCCCGGCGCAGGGATCTCTGCCATGTGTGGATTGGCTGTCAGAGGGGCTGTGGTCATTGTCGCTGAGGCCGCCCGGTGCTGCAAGTTGCAATAAGGATGCCCCGCCAAATCTTTGTAGATTCACGGATTGGGCCCGGCACCTCGTCCTCAGCTTAGGACGTGCGCGACACGATGCTGGTTTCGGATCAGCCCTCGTCCCAGTTCGCCACGTGCAGCACCGTCGCCCCTGCCGAGGCAAGCGCCTCCCGGATGGCGGCCACCTCGCCGGTCTTGCTGTGGACCGCCAGCAGCACCGCCCCCCCCTCCACCGCCTGCTGCAGCTCCGCGGCGCGGTCTTCCGGCACCCCGGCGTTCGTCAGCACCGATTCCATGCTGCCGGCCACATGTCCCGCGGCTTCGCCGAGCCCGGCCGACAGCGGTCCGGCCGTCACGATCGGACCGATGCCCGGCAGCACCACGGCGATGGCTGCCAGCACCTGCCCGCTCAACTCCCCGAGGCGGGCGGCGACGCGCGAATCCTCGATGTCCGCGCCAGGCGTCGCATTCATCTGTTCGGCCAGCGCCCCCTCCTCGTCGTGGCTGCGCGCAACGACCGAGATCTGTTCGCGGGTGATCCCGGCGGCGTGCAGGGCGCGGGCGCCGGCCGCCGCGCCGATCGAGGTCGGGTAGAGCGCAAGGACGAGTGGGTGCGACATTGGGGCTTATGTTACTTCGGCCGCGTCATTTGACGAGATACCCGTCGCGGGCTCGAACGGTGACGCCGGGGCGTTGCACCGTGACGGTGATCGATCGCCATTCGCCGCTGCCCGGCACGAGCGGGCGCCCCGGGCTGTAGCCGAGCAGGTATTGGCTGCGGAGCTCGGCGGCGATGACCCGCATCACCTCCGGGAGCCGGCGGGCGTCGGTGACGTGGTAGGACCGTCCGCCCGTCAGCGTGGCCAGCTCCGCGAACAGGGGCGGCCGTGTCCGGCCGAAAGCGACCGGATAGATCAGCACATCCGAGGCTCGCGCCCGCTCGAGGGCGACGGCCGCCGTGGCGGCGCTGTAGCGATCGGTCCCGTCAGAGAGCAGAACGAGCGCCCGCCGGCCGCGCGCCGGCTGCACCGCGTCGATCGCCGCGAGGATCGCGTCGTGGAGCCCGGTGGTGCCGAACGCGTCGAGGCCGGCGATGGTCCCGAGCTGCCCCTGGCGGTCGCGGGACCAGTCCGCGACCACCTCGGTTCGCGATCCGACGGCAATCAGCATCGATTCGTCTTCGGGACGCAGCTCGCCCAGGAACCGGCGGGCCGCCGACTTGGCCGCCGCGAGGCGGTCCCCCGCCATGCTGAAGCTCCGGTCGATGGCGACCGCCACCGAGAGCGGAAACTCGGCCGCGGCGAAGGTGGAGATCGGCTGCACCGTTCCGTCCTCGCGCAGCTCGAACTCCTCGCGCCGGAGGTCGCGCACCGGCGTGCCCGCTCTGTCGGTGACGGTGGCGTAGACTTCCACCCCCTCGACCGACGACGAGATTTGCCGGGCGTCCAGCCCGGCCGTGGCCGCCAGCACGCCGCCAGCAGCGCCGCCAGCAGCGCTCCGGCGCGACCCGGCCACCGCCATTCGGTGATACGATCCGGGCGAATAAGTGTAAAAGGAGCCGCCATGCCCCACCTCGGGATCCCCGAGCTGCTCGTGATTCTGTTCATCATCATTCTGATCTTCGGCGCGAATCGCCTGCCCGATATCGGCCGGGGTATCGGCAAGGGCATCCGCAACTTCAAGGACGCGACGCACGAAGGCCAGAAAGACAAGCCCTGAAGGCTGATCCGTGACCCTCACCCCCGGGCAGCGCCTCGGTGCCTACGAGGTTATTGCCCTGCTGGGCAGTGGCGGCATGGGTCAGGTCTATCGCGCCCACGACCCCCGCCTCCAGCGCGACATCGCCCTCAAGGTGCTCCGGACCGACGACCCCGAACACCGCCGCCGGTTCGAGCGCGAGGCGCTCTCGGTTGCCGCGCTGAACCACCCCAACATCGTCACGATCCACACCGTCGAAGAGGCGGAAGGCATCCCCTTCCTCACGATGGAGCTCGTCGAGGGCACCCCGCTCAGCGCGGTGATCCCGCCGGGCGGCCTGCCGCTGCACGATATCCTGCCGCTGGCCATTGCCATCTGCGAAGCGCTGGCCGCGGCCCACGACCGGGGCATCGTACACCGCGACCTGAAGCCGCCGAACGTCATGGTCGGGCGCGACGGCCGCGTGAAGATCCTGGATTTCGGCCTGGCCAAGGCGCTCGAACCGCGGCAGACCCGCTACGCGTCGGCGGAAGAGACGCGTGAGGGGCTGCTCGTCGGCACGCTGGCCTACATGTCGCCCGAACAGCTGATGGCCGACACGGTGGACGCGCGCAGCGACGTCTTCTCGTTCGGCGTCCTGCTCTACGAGATGGCAACCGGGAAGCGCCCGTTCGACGGCCCGAACCCGGCGGTGGTCCTGGTGTCGATCCTGAACAACCCGCTGCCGGAGGTTGGCGGCGAGCACGCGGGGCTCGACCGCATCATTGCCCGTGCCACCTCCCGGAAGCCGGGCGCCCGCTACCAGCGGGCGTCGCACGTGCTCGCCGATCTCCGCGCGCTGTCGAGCGGCTCGGCGATCAAGGCGCCGCCGATCGTGCGCCAGCCGTCGATTGCGGTGCTGCCCTTCAGCAACCTGACGACCGATCCCGATCAGGAGTACTTCTGCGACGGCATGGCGGAGGAGCTGATCAGCGCGCTCTCCCGCCTCAAGAGCCTGTCGGTGGCGTCGCGCACGTCGGCCTTCCAGTTCAAGGGACGGCCCACCGACGTCCGCGAGATCGGCGAGCGCCTCGACGTCCAGACGGTGCTCGAAGGGAGCGTCCGGAAAGCCGGCAACCGCCTGCGCATCACCGCGCAGCTGGTCAACGTGGCGGACGGCTATCAGCTGTGGGCGGACCGCTACGACCGCACGATCGAGGACGTGTTCGCCATCCAGGACGAGATCGCGCGCGCGATCACCGACAGCCTCCGCGTCACCCTCGCCCGCCAGACGAGCACCGCCATCGTCAAGCCGGCGACCTCGAACATCGACGCCTATCACGCCTACCTCCGCGGCCGCTTCCTGCTCAACCGCCTGACCGACCTGCACGCCTCCTGGTCCGGCGCGCTCGAGTGCTTCGAGCAGGCCGTCCGGCTCGACCCGCTCTACGCCGAGGCCTACGCCGGCCTGTCCGAGGCGTGCAACGCGCTCGGCTACACCACCGTGCTGCCGGCGCCGGTCGCCAGCCGCAGCGCGCTGGCGGCCGCCGGGCGGGCGATCGAGCTCGACCCGACGCTGGCCGAGGCGCACACCGCGCTCGGCTGGACCAAGGCGCTCTTCGCCATCGACATGCAGACCGCGGAAGCGGACTTCCAGCGCGCGCTCGAGCTCGCGCCGCGCTACGCGCCGGCGCACGGCTACTACGCGATGCTGCTCTGCGCCTTCGGCCGCTTCGACGAGGCGCTGGCGCACGCCGAGCTCGCCCGGCAGATCGATCCGCTCTGGCTGATCATGCCGTTCATCGTCTGCCACATCCTGATCTGCGCGCGCCAGTTCGTCACGGCGGAGCGGCAGATGCGCGAGATCCTGGCGCTCGACGCCAGCTTCGACGGTGCCTATTGGTATTTGAGCAGCACGCTCGCGGCCCAGGGCCGCATCGAAGAAGCGATTGCGGTGCAGGAGAAAGGCGTCGAGCTCGTCCGCCGCGCTCCCTTCTTCGTCGCGCTGCTGGCGATGTGGTACGCCCGCGGCGGCCGGACGATGGACGCCGAGCAGCTGCTGCAGGAGCTCGTCGACGGCCAGCGCTGCCCGCCGGTGTGGCTGGCGATGGTCTGCGGCGAGCTCGGCTACAAGACGCGGGCGTTCGAGTATCTCGATCAGGCCATCGAAGAGCACGACGACCAGGTGTCGTTCATGGCGGTGGACCACCGCTTCGACAGCCTGCGCGACGACCCGCGCTTCGACCTCGTCCTCCAGCGCGTCGGGCTGCCGGTGCTGCAGCGGCACGACGGCTCATCGATCGATCGCTCCTGAGCCCGGCTCCGGCGGCCGCCGGGCGGTCGCCGCCTCCGCTTCGCGGCGGACGGCGACATAGAACAACCGGACCGACACGGCGAACATCACGAAGCCCGCCCCCAGCAGCGCCATGAAGCGCGAGTCGTGCCAGATCCACACGGCACGGCCCTCGATCCATTCCGTATAGGTCCCGAGCGTCAGCGTGCGATACGGCTGCAGCGCCATCCACAGGGCGAAGTAGACGCACGACAGCAGGAAGACCATCTTCGCCGCCGCCGAACGGCCGCGCAGCACCAGCCACGCGCCGAGGTGATAGCCGCTGAGGCTGGACGCGAAGTAGGCCGCCACGAATGCCGGCAGCATCGCCGGATGATCGCTCAGCGAGTCGCCGTGCCACCACATGTGCGACGTCTGGAACCCGAAGTGGCTGGCCAGCAGGTAGAGCGGGAACCAGATGACGAACAGGACCTGCAGCGTCAGGTTGGCGGACAGGCCGCGGAGGTAGAAGTAGGCGCGCCGGTCGGAGTGCAGGCCGCTCTCGACCGCCGTCGCCATCAGCGCGCCGACCCCGAACGTGAACGGGATGTCAACTTGTACCATGTCAGTCCTGCAGGGTGAAACGAAGCTCCGTGGTGACTCGCCGGCCGATGATGTCGCCGAAGATGTGGTGCTGGACGGCGCGCCCCGCCAGGTTCGTCCCCTTCACCAGCCAGGTCATCCGGCCGCCCCTGAACCGCACGCCCGCCGTGGCGTCCGCCAGCCAGAACGCGTCCGTCCAGCCCTGGAACGCCAGCACGTCGGTCCAGAACGCCCGATCGGTGAACGTCAGGCCGGCGGTGCCGAGAAACCGGCCGCGGTCGAGTGACACCCGTCCGCCGGCGCGGTAGCGCGGCGGCAGGTTCACCGGCACGGCCGTGGCCGACCGGGCATCGACCTCCGGTTCCGTCTGCAGCGAGTAGGTGCCGTTGATCGTCACGCCGCGGGCGAGCGGCGCGTCGACGGCCACTTCGACCCCCGACTCGGCCAGGTCCCCGACGCTGCTGAAGCGGAAGGTCTTGGGCAGCGGCAGGCCGGCCAGGACCGCCGGCGGCAGCGGCCAGCCCGGCGGCGGATCGGCGGGCGAATAGAAGGCGGACACCGGCAGCTGGATCAGCCCGTCGGTCGCGTTCCGGTACCACGACACGCCGAGGCTCACGCCGCGGACGACGCCGGCGTAGCCCACCTCCACGGCGTCGATGGTCTGCGGCCGCAGCGCCGCGTCGCCGAGAATCGTCGTCGGCAGCGGGAACGGACCGGTCGGCAGCGGAATCGCGATGGCGCTCGAGAAGCGCGAGAAGTTCTCGACCAGGGACGGCGCAACGTAGGCCCGGTTGTAGGTCGCCCGCAGCGCATGGCCCGGCGCGACATCGAACCGCATACCGGCCCGCGGCGACACGAAGGCGCCGAAGGTGTTGAACCAGTCGGCCCGGGCGCCAAGCGTCAGGCGGGCGCGGTTGCTGACGAAGATCTCGTCGGTGAGAAAGGCGCCCGCCTCCTCGCGGCGGTGCACGTCGGGCACGAAGCTCAGGTCGAAGTGCGAGTGCTTGAACGTCCCGCCGTACACCAGGAGATGACGCTGCGCCACCGTGCGGCGGTCCCTGCCCTCGAGCTGCAGCGACTCGCTGCCGATGTCGCTCGTGTCGGGGCCGAGCAGACTCTCGTAAAAGGACTGGTGCGCGGAGAAGTAGGCGCTGAGCGAAGCCGTGCCGCGGCTGTAGTCGGCGCTGGCATACTGCTGCCGCAGCGTCGTCGCGTCGAACGGGCCGACCGCCACGAGGATGAGCCCGCCGCTGCTGGCGATGCCGCCGTCGAAGCGCCATCGGGCGCCGCCCGCCCCTGCCACCTCGACGCGGCCATCGGCCTTGAACTGATCGGTGCCGCCGCTCGTGTAGGCTGGCAGCGGCGTGCCGTCGGGCAGCGTCGCCGGCCGCTCCCACGCGTCCTGCGAGTAGTAGCCGCCGCTGATTCTTGTAGCCGAGCCGCCCGCGCACGCCCGCGTGGACGATCCCCCCCTCGCGCGTCCCCCGCGACCCGACACCCACCCGGCCCCGCGTGCCCGCCAGCTCCCGCGGCGTCTTGGTGATGACGTTGACGACGCCGGTCAGGGCGTTGGCGCCCCAGAGCGCCGAGCCCGGCCCGCGCAGCACTTCGACCTGCCTGATCTCGTCGAACGACACCGGTAGCAGGTCCCAGAGGACCATGCCGAAGTAGTCCTGGTAAACGGAGCGGCCGTCGAGCAGCGCCAGCGTCGTGCGCGCGTTGCGGCCGGCCGCGGTCCGCGTGGCGACCTGCACGTCACGGGCGCTCAGCTCGATCGTGTTGACGCCTGGCGTCGAGCGCAGCAGGTCACCGTAATGGGCGGCGGGGCTGACAGCGATGTCCGCCTCCCGGACGACCGACACGGCGACCGGCGCGGCCCGCAGCGACTCGGGGGAGCGTGTGCCTGTCACGACCACGGTGTCGGCGTAGACCGGCAGCGCCAGCACGACGTCGCGGGTCATCGCCGCGCCGCGAACCGTCAGCCGTTCGTCGTGCGCCTCGAAGCCGTCGAGCTCGACACGGATCCGGAATTCCCCCGGCGGCAGCTCGATGAGGTAGCGGCCGTCGCCGCCGCTCAGCGTGGTGGCAGCCGCGCCCGCCGGCGCCACGACGGTCGCCGCCCCGCCGCTGACCACCTCGGTCGCGGTGATGGTGGCGCCGGGCAGCACCGCCCCTGACGCGTCGCGCACGACGCCGGACACGGCAGTGCGCTGTGGCGGCTGGGCGACGGCCGCCGCCGGCCACATCGCCGTGCTCACGGCCGCGACGAGGGCCAGCAGGAGGGGCGGCGGCATGCGCATGTTCACGCGACGGGCGCCGATGGTGGCGGCAGCGGACCGCCCTCCGGAAACCACTGCGCGACGAACTCCGGCGGCACCTCGAACGGCACGCCGTCCATCCCGCCCATGCGGACCATGATGTCGTGGTGCAGCCTTTCGGAGAGGAACCGGAACGGCCGGTCGCGATAGACGAGGCGCAGCACGCCGGCCGACAGCGACCACGCGTGCAGCAGCCCCGCCAGGCGCAGCCGCGTGAAACCGGTGGCCTGGGTGATGCCGAGCGTATCGGCAATGGCGCCGCCGACCAGCTGGCGCGTCAACGCCGCGGGCAGCGGATCGTGATGCTCCCCGGGGATCGCATCCTGCAAGGCCCTCAACAGCGCCTTCTGCAGCGCCTGCCCGGCGTCCGATTGGCCACTCTGGCGCCGCTGGATCGCGGCGAACAGCTCTTCCGCGTCCCCGAACCGCGCCGGCAGCAGGTCCTCGCGTATGCCCATCAGGAACCCGACGACGTTCCAGCAGTGGATGTAGGCGTCGCGCTGCGCGTCCGTCATCCGGTAGCCCATCACCCGGAACCCCTCGACGACGACGTAGGAGAACGTCATCAGGGTATAGACCATGTCTTCCTGATTGATGGGACGGCCGAACTTCGCGCGCAGGACCGGATCGGACGGGTTGGGCTTCGCCCGGGGATCGCGCTCGATCATGTGGCGCACGATCGCGTGCATCACGCGCACCTTCATCGTGGCGCGGACGCCGCGGCCCATCGGCTCCAGGCCGCCCGGACACATCACGTCCATGACCATCTGCGCGGTCTCGCGCACGCGCCGCGCGGGGTTCACCTGCAGGAACTTCGTGTACGCCAGCACCTCGGTGCCGAATTTCATGACGTAGCACTGCGGCAGGCTGGCGCAGGCGAGCAGCGTGGACGAGGCCAGCCCGTAGAGCAGGAAGAACGCCGCCGCCTCCTCGACCTTCGCGTCGTCGCGCCAGGCGGGCAGCGTGCTGGCTTCTTTCATATAGCGCCGGATGTCTTCCGGCAGCCGCCGCGACGGCTCCCGATCGCCGTCCCACATCTGGCGGTTCTTGATCAGCTCGGCGACCAGCCGGTGCGCGCCGCTGTCGAGCGTGGCGGCCACAGCATCGGCCGGCGGGTCGACCGTCTGCCGCATGCCATCGAGCAGCGCGTCGTCCAGACGGGTCTCCGTCCCGATCACGGTTCTCATGCGGTCACCGTCCTTTCCGCGCCGCGCGCTCGCGCCGGCCGGGCCGGAGCTTCCGCTTCGGCCCCTTCGCCGGCTTCTCCTTCTTGAGCGCCGCCGCGCCCCAGCCCCGGCCGGCCGGCGGCGCCGGCGGCCGCCGCGGCTCGGCCGTGCTCCGCCGCGGGCCGCGGTTGCGCTCCGACGCCCGGACGGCGTCGAGGATGTCGACCAGCCCGAGATCGACCTGGCGGCGTTCCATGTCGACCTTGACGACCTGGACCTGGACGCGGTCGCCGAGGCGATACTCCTTGCCGGTGTTCTCGCCGTGCAGGATGTGCGCCCGCTCGACGAACCGGTAGTAGTCGTCGGCCATCGTCGAGATGTGCACCAGGCCCTCGACGAAGTGCTCGACCAGCTCGATGAAGAGACCGAAGGCGCTGACCCCGGTCACGTAGCCGTCGAACTCGTCGCCGACCTTGTCGGCCATGAAGCGGACCTTCTTCCACTGCACCAGCTCGCGCTCGGCGTCGGACGCGCGCCGCTCCCGCTCCGAGGTGTGCCGGGCCATCTCCGGCAGGTCCTCGTCGAGCGTCCTCGCGCCGCTCCGCCGTCATCGCGCCGTGCCGCGACTCGCGCAGCGTGCGATGCACGATCAGGTCGGGATACCGCCGGATGGGCGAGGTGAAGTGCGTGTAGCTCTTCGCCGCGAGGCCGAAGTGCCCGAGATTCTGCGGTTCGTAGCGCGCCTTCTGCATGGTGCGCAGCATCAGGAACGCGATCGGCTTCTCCTCCGGCGTGCCCCGCATCCGCTCGACCAGCTTCTGGAAATGCCGCGGCTTCACCGCGTCGGGCGGCGCGTCCAGGCGTGTAGCCGAGCGTGGCGACGAACTCCTCGAACTGCTCGACCTTCAGCGGGTCGGGATCCTCGTGGACGCGGAACAGGCTCGGGACCTCCTGGTCGTCGAGGTGCTGCGCCACGGTCTCGTTGGCCACCAGCATGAACTCCTCGATGATGCGGTGGGCGATGTTGCGCTCGAGCGCGATGATCGCCTCGACCATCCCCTCGTCGTCGAGGACGATCTCCGGCTCCTTGAGATCGAAGTCGATCGAGCCGCGCCGGTGCCGCCGCTTGTTGAGGATCTCGAACAGCTCGCGCATCCGCTCGAACAGCGGCACCAGCGGCGCGTAGCGCGCGGTGACGTCGGGATCACGCTCGGTGAGGATGGCGTTGACGTCGTTGTAGGTCATCCGCGCCTTGCTGTGGATGACGCCGTCGTGCAGCTCGTAGCGGACGACCGTGCCCTTCCTGTCGATCTCCATCAGGCAGGACTGCACCAGCCGATCCACGTCGGGGTTCAGGCTGCACAGGCCGGTGGCCAGCTCGGAGGGAAACATGTGGACCGCCCGCTCGGGGAAGTAGACGGACGTGGCCCGGTCGTAGCCTTCCTCGTCGAGCGCGCTGCCCTCCGGCACGTAGTGCGCGACGTCCGCGATGTGGACGCCCAGCCAGTAGTTGCCGTTCTCCAGGCGGTCGAGCGTGATGGCGTCGTCGAAGTCGCGGGCGTGCTCGCCGTCGATGGTCACGGTGACCTCGCGGCGGAAATCGGTCCGCCCCTTGATGTCCTTCTCCTTGATCGCCGTCGCCGAGCCGCCGCGCCTCCTCGACCGCCTCGTCGCCGTGCGCCGCGATGATGCCGTACTTGCGCAGGATGATCTCGGTGTCGACGCCCGGCTCGTCGATGCCGCCGAGCACCTCCGTCACCCGGCCGAGCGGCGGACGCGTGGGCGTCGGCCACCGCGTGATCTCGACCGTCACCATGTCGCCCGGCGCGGCGCCGTTGCCCTCGCCGTTCGGGATCTGGACGTCCATGATCAGCCGGCGATCGAACGGCACGACGAAGCCCATGCCGCGCTCGTCCACGTCGTAGCGCCCGACGGTATTGCCGGCGCCGCGCTCGAGGATCCGGACGATCCGCCCCTCGGCGCCGCGGTCGGTGACCCGCTCGATGCGCGCGACGACGCGGTCGCCGTGCATGGCCTGGTTGAGATTGCTGCCGGCGACGTAGATGTCGCCGGGGATCTCCTCGTGCGGGCGGTCCGGCACGACGAAGCCGAAGCCGCGGGGGTTCGTCGTGATCTTGCCGACCACGAGGTTCATCCGGTCGGGCACGCCGTAGCGGTTGCCGCGCGTCTGGATGAGCGCGCCGCTGGCCACGAGCTGGCCGAGCAGGCGCTTGAAGGTGGTGCGCTGCTCGCGCGGCAACTTCAGCCGCTGCAACAGTTCGCGGGGGGTGGCGGGATGCTCGACCTTCTCCCGAATGAGCTTCAGGAGCTGTTCCTGGTTCAACATACTGGTTGTCTGGTGCGTAATCTTTTCACAAAACCGGGCGGAATTTTCCAACCGCACTGCCCATGGCCGGGTCTACAGACAGTGTGAGCGCCACGTGGACGCTGATGAAGGGCGACGGCCTGGCCGTTGGCCCGGAGGCGGCCGGGACCCGGCCAGGTCGGTTCGACGAGCCGACGGCGGAAGACCGGGATCTCGTCCGCCTGGCGCAGGGCGGGGACGAGCAGGCGTTCGCACGGCTGGTCGAGCGCCATCGCCGCGCCGTCTACCGGGCCGCCTACGCGGCGCTCGGTTCGCCGGCTGAGGCGGAGGATGTCGCGCAGGAGACATTCGTCAGCGCGTTCCGGACGCTGGCCGGCTTCCGCGGCGAGGCCTCGCTGAAGACGTGGCTCCTGACGATCGCCTGGCGGAAAGCGCTCGACCGGCGCCGGAGCGTGACGCGCTGGCTGAAGTTGACGGCGGCGCGCGGCCGGCCCGCATCGCATCCGCAGGACGCCGTCGAGCGGGTTCCCTCGGCGGAGCGCTCGCCCGAGGAACGGCTGGCCTCCGGCGAGCTGGCGCAGACCGTGCGGCAGCTCGTCGCCACGCTGCCGCGAAAGCTGCGCGACGTGCTCCTGCTCGCCGGCTCGGGCGACTACACCTACGAGCAGATCGGCCAGATGCTCGGGATTCCGGTCGGCACGGTCAAGTGGCGGGCGTCGGAGGCCCGCCGCGTGCTCCGGAAGAAGCTGGCGGCCCTGGGATACACACATGCGTAACGAACAGCGAACGGCGTCCGGCCCGCCTCCTCCGGGCACCGGACCAGACGCGCTCGATCTCGCCATCGACGACGCCCTGCGCGACTTGATGGCTGTGGATGCCGGCCCGTCGTTCGCGGCGCGCGTGCTGGCGCGAGCGGGCCGGCACCCGATACGGCGGTGGTCGTGGGGGGCCGGCGGCGGGCTGGCGGCGGCAGCGGCGACGGTCGTCGCGCTCGTGCTGTGGCCGCCGGCCGAAACCGAACGCCCGCCCGCCGCAGCTGTCCGCGACACGGCGGCACCGCGCACGCCCGATCCGCCCGCGTCTTCCGCGATGGCACCCGAGGCGCACGCCGCGGTGGCGGCAGTCACGCCGTGGCCGGCGCCGCGACCCGCGGATGGCGATCGCACGCGGCCGGCGGGTCTGGACGCCGCGTCGCCTGGCGCGGTCGAACCCCCTTCCGGCTTTGCGCCGGATTCGATCGTCACCGAGCATCTCCGGGTCGAGATACCGCCGCTGGCGCGGCTGGACCCTATCGGCATCGAGCCGCTCACCGCCGCGCCCATCGAGCCGGCTGCGATCACCATCGTCCCACTTGCGGCCATCCCGGCAATCGGGACGGCGCCGTTGTCCCCGCCGGTCGAGCGGGATTGAGGAGAGTTATGCCGAGAACCTTCGTGGCCATCTTCATCGCGGCGCTGCTGTCCGTGGGGAGTGCCTTCGCGCAGGAGTCCCCCCGCCCAGCGAAGCCGGCCCCGACACCCACGCCCGCGCCGGCGCCATCCCCCAACCCCGCGCCGTCGCCGGCCCAAGCGCCGCCCGAAGCCGCGCAGCCCGCCGGGGTCCCGCGACAAGCCGTGAACGTGAAGCTCGATCTGACAATTACCGATCAGGCGGGCGCCGGCGAACCGTCGAAGAAGGTCATTACGCTGATCGTGGCCGACGGGCTGAACGGCTTCATCCGCAGCAAGGGGAGTGTCTGGATCACCGAGCGGAAGGGCGTCAGCGTGACGATCAACGTGGATGCGCGGCCGGTGGTCCTGAGCGACGGGAAGGTACGGGTCGATCTGGGGCTCGAGTATCAACCCACCCCCCCGGAACTCAGCTCCCCGACCACGGTGACGTCCGACGCGACCAATCTCAATCAGCGGATCGGCGTCATCCTGCACGAGGGCAAGCCGCTGGTCGTCTCGCAGGCGGTGGATCCGGCCTCCGACCGCCGCATCTCGGTAGAGCTGAAGGCCACTATCTTGAAGTAGCCACCCTGATGGCTTCGAGCGCTTCGCCGGCCTTGCTGTTGGCCGCCTGGTCGAGCTTGCCGGCGAGGCGCTGCGCATCATCGACACGCTCGAGCGCCGACGAGGCCCCGCGCACGGCATCGTCGCGCCCCTCGTCCACGTAGTACTGCCGGAGGCGCCGGAGCGGCGCCTTCGCCTCCTCGAGCTGACGGCTGGCGTCGCCGAAGTTCATGTTGTAGAGGCTGACGCGGGCCTCGAGCACCTGCCGGCTCGCCTCGGCCGCATCGAGGGCCTCGCGGGTGTCGTCGAGCGACGCCTGGACGGTGCGGCGGCCCGATGCGCCCCAGGCGTAGCCGAGCCCGACCAGGACGATCGCCGCCACGAAGCCGATGAGCACGAGCCTGCCGATTCGATTCATAGCTGCTGATTGTAATCGCTGCGGGGGCCAGGGCCGCCGCCCCGCGGCAGCCACGGCGGCGTTCGACGCGTCAGGCGAACAGGATCACGTGGAGGTCGCCGACATTGGTCCCGGTCGGCCCCCAGAGGATCAAGTCGCCCGTCGCCGCGAAGAAGCGGTATGCATCGTTCGCGGCCAGGAACTGCCCGGGATCGAGCCCGAGGGCGCGCGCACGGACCAGGGTCGTGCGGTCGACGATCGCGCCCGCCGCATCGGTCGGGCCGTCGATGCCGTCGGTGCCGGCGCTGCCGAGCACGGTGTCTTCCCCGGCGGCGTCCAGCGCTGCCGCCGCCGCCAGCGCGAACTCCTGGTTGCGGCCGCCGAGACCCCGGCCGCGCACCGTCACCGTAGGTTCCCCCGAGCCGATCACGCAGACCGGCCGCGCCGCCGGCGCGCGCATGCGCCGGGCCTCGTCCACGAAAGCCAGGCCGGCATCACGCGCTTCTCCCGCTGTGGCCGCGGTCACGATGTGCACGTCATAGCCGCGAGCCTCGGCGGCGCGCCGCGCGCCGTCAACGGCCGTCGTGCGGTTGCCGATCACGACGTAGCGCGCGTCCGCGATGCGCGGGTCCCCCGGCTTGACGGATTCCTCGACCTCGCCCCTGATGCCGCGCTCGAGATGGGCCATCACGGTCGCGGGAGCCCGCACGCCGCGGGTGCGCAGCACCTCGTGCGCGTCGCGGAACGTCGTGTCGTCAGGTACGGTCGGCCCGGATCCGATGACTGACGGATCGTCGGGCACCGGTCCGTGCACGTCGGAGAGCGCGAGCGTGATGCTGCGGCCGGCCGCGGCCGCCAGCCGGCCCCCCTTGATGCGGGAGAGGTGCTTGCGCACGCAGTTCAGCTCGTGGATGGCCGCGCCGGCGGCCATCAGCGCGCGGCCCGTCTCGATCTTGTCCTCGAGGGTCACCCCTTCGACCGGAGCGGCCAGCAGCGCCGAGGCGCCGCCCGACAGCAGCACGAGGAGGCGTCCGCGTCCCGCCTGCGATTGTGCCAGTGCAAGGGCACGCTCCCCCGCCACCACGCTGGCCGCATTGGGCGCCGGGTGTCCCGCGAGAAACGCCTCGACCCCCGGGCCCGCGGCGCCGCCGGGAGTTGGCGCGGCTATCACCGCGCTCGCGGCGCCATCGGGCGCGGCGGCGCGGTACATGCTCCACGCCGCCTTGCCGGCCGCGACGATGGCGCCGGACAGCGTCTGCGGGTCGATATCGGCGGTGGCGGCGCGCACCAGGCGCGCCGGGTCGGCGGCATCCACGCCGGAGCGCAGGATGTGCCGGAGATCGTCTCGAAGATGTGACAGGGAACGGTTCAGTGCAGCTGCTTGGGATCTGACCACGCCGACAGGCCGGTCACGGCGTTGAACGTGCGGAGGAGGTCGGCGAGCACCTGGTCGGCGTTGTCGCAGGCACAAAGCTGGTCGAGGCGGCCGAGTACGCGGGCCAGGGCTTGATCCGCGGTGGTGATGGCACCCTCGGAAAAGTACTCACGCTGTCGCGCGAGACATTCCCGGTGCTTCATGAACTCCTGCCGATAGAAGTCGGCCGGCACACTGACATGGTTGCTCAGAAGCCTGCCAGAGCTGACGATCCGGGCCATGCGACTCCTCGCCTGGTTCATATTGTAAGGGTAAATCGAGTGTAACGGCTCGCCCTATCCCCTGTCAACGGGGCCGTCAGCCAAAGTCCCGGCCGGCGGGTCAGCGAACCCCCCGCGCCACGATGAGCCCGCCCAGGCATCCAAGCAGCATCCCGCCGAGCAGCAGGACCACCCACAGCTCAGCCGGCAGGAACGTAATCGAGCCCAGCCCCACCGCCTCCGCCACCGTGGCGCCATAACGTGCCCGGACTGCCGCAAACAGCGCCGCCAGCGACAGGATGGCGACGATGGCGCCGGCGCCCCCCTGCATGACCCCCTCGAGCACGAGCGGCCCGCGCACGTAGCGGAGCGGCGCCCCCACGAGCTGCATGATCTCGATCTCGTCGCGCCGGGCATGCGCCGCCAGCCGCACCACGTTGCCCACGGTCAGCGCCGACGGCGATAGCCAGCATCGCGATGATCACGATCCCGATCGTGCGGACGAACCGGATGATGCCGTTCAGGCGGCTGAGCCAGCGCCGGTCGTAGCGCACGTCCGACACGCCCGGCCGCGCCGAAAGGGTGCTGGCCAGCGCGGCCACCGAGTCCTCGGCGGCCCGCGCCCCCGAGTGCAGCCGCACTTCGATCGATGCCGGGAACGGATTGCGCTCGAGCCGGGCAGCCGTCACCCCGAGGTCGGGAAACTCCTGCTGGAACCGCGCCGCGGCCTGCTCCTTCGTCACGTGCTGCCGGCTCGCCGCGAGACCGCTCCTGATCCACCAGCTCGGTAATCGCCTGCACGTCGGCTGGCGTCGCCTCGTCGCGCAGGTAGACAGCGAACTCGGCCGCCTCGGCCCACTGCGCGGTCAGCCGCTGCAGGTTCGTGTTCACGATCAGGAAGAACCCGAGGACGAACAGCCCGGCGCCAATCGTGAGCACGGCGAGGATGGCCGCCCGCCGCCCGCGCCACAGGCTCGCAGCCGCCTCGGTGATGAAATAGGTGAGCGCGCGCATCGCAGGCGTCAGGACTCTTCGACGATGCGGCCGTGGTCCAGCGTGAGGGCACGCCGGCCCACGCGCCGGATCAGCTCGCGATCGTGGGTGGCGACCAGCACGGTGGTGCCGCGGGCGTTCACTTCACGCAGCAGGTTCATGATCTCCAGCGACAGATCCGGGTCGAGGTTGCCGGTCGGCTCGTCCGCCAGGATGACGACCGGATCGTTGACCAGCGCCCGCGCGATGGCGATGCGCTGCTGCTCGCCGCCCGAGAGCTCGCGGGGATAGGCGTTCATGCGATGCTGCAGGCCCACCCACTTGAGCACCTGGAAGGCGCGGCGCTGCTGCTGTCGCGGTTCCATCCCGAGCACCCGCGGCACGAAGGCCACGTTCTCCAGCACCGTCTTCCGCTGCAGCAGCTTGAAGTCCTGGAACACGAACCCGAGCGAGCGCCGGTACGACTGCACCTGCCCCGGCGTGAGCGCGGCCAGGTTCCGCCCGCCGACGATCATCTCCCCTTCGCTCGGCACGTCCTGCCGCAGCAGCAGCCGCAGCAGCGTGGACTTCCCGGCGCCGCTCGGTCCGGTCAGGAAGACGAACTCCCCTTTCTCGACCCGCAGCGACAGGTCCTTCAGGGCGTAGACGCCGCGTCCGTACAGCTTCGAGACGCTGCGCGCTTCAATCATGGGCGTCGGCCAGCATGCGCCGCAGCAGGTCGTTCACCAGCGCCGGGTTGGCCTTGCCCCGGGTCGCCTTCATCACCTGGCCGACGAGGAAGCCGAACGTCTGCTGCTTGCCGGCGCGGTATTCGGCGACCGGCTTGGGATGGGCGTCGAGCACGCTCCTGATCGCCGCCTCGATCGCGGCCTGATCGTCGATCCGCGACAGCCCCTCCGCCTCGACGATGGCCGCCGCGCTCCGCCCCGACGCGTACATCTTCTCGAAGACGTCCTTGGTCGACCGGCCCGCTGATGGTGCCGGCGTCGATCAGCCGGATGAGCCCGCCGAGCGCCTCGGGGGTCACCGCGACGTCGCCGATGCCGATGCCGAGGTCGTTCATCTTCCCGGCCAGCGCGCCCATGATCCAGTTGCTCGAGGCCTTGGCATTCCCGGACGCCGCGGCCGTGGCCTCGAAGTACGCCGCCAGCTCGCGCGACGACGTCAGCACGCCGGCGTCGTACGGCGGCAGGCCGTACTGCTCGACGAAGCGCCGGCGCCGCGCCTCGGGCAGCTCCGGCAGATCGGCGATGACTTCGGCCACCCAGCTGCTGCTCGAGGGTGAGCGGTGGCAGATCGGGCTCGGGGAAGTAGCGGTAGTCGTGCGCCTCTTCCTTCCCCCGCATCGTCCAGGTGCGGCCGGCGTCGGCGTTCCACAGGCGGGTTTCCTGATCGACCGTGCCGCCGGCGGCGACGACCTCGGTCTGCCGGGCGATCTCGTACTCGATGGCGCGCTGCACGTGCCGGAAGGAGTTGAGGTTCTTGACTTCGACCTTGACGCCGAGCGCGGCCGACCCGGCCGGCCGCACCGAGACGTTGGCGTCGCAGCGCAGGCTGCCCTCTTCCATGTTGCCGTCGTTGACGCCGATGGCCACGAGGACGGCGCGCAGGCTCGCGAAGAACTCCGCGGCATCGGCCGGCGACCGCAGGTCCGGCTCGGTGACGATCTCGATGAGCGGCACGCCGCTGCGGTTGAAGTCGAGATGGGTCCGGCGATCGGAGTCCGGGAAGCCGTCGTGCAGCGACTTGCCGGCGTCCTCCTCCATGTGCACGCGGGTGATGCCGACCTGCTTGCGGCCCGGACGGCGTCTGGAACTCGACCGCGCCGGCGAGCGCGAGCGGCCGGTCGTACTGGGAGATCTGATAGCCCTTGGGCAGGTCGGGGTAGAAGTAGTTCTTGCGCGCGAAGATGGAGACCGGCTGCACGGCGCAGCCGAGGGCGTGCGCCGCGCGCACGGCGAACTCGACCGCACGGCGGTTCAGCACGGGCAGGGCGCCGGGCAGGCCCAGGCAGACCGGGCACACCTGCGTGTTGGGCGCCGCGCCGAACGACGTGCTGCAGCCGCAGAAGATCTTGCTGGCGGTCAGCAGCTGGCAATGGATCTCGAGGCCGATGACCGGCTCGAAGGACGATTCAGGCAACAGGCCGAATCGTACAGATAAACGGCCGGAATGCCAAGACGTCCGCGAGCGCGCCGCCCCCGGGCCCCGGAACGCCGCCACCCCGGGCCGGGGCTAGTGGCCGGCGACGAGCGGCTTCAGCAGGCCGACGACGTGCGCGTCGAACTGCGTGCCGCTGCAGCGATCGAGCTCCAGCAGGGCGTCGGCGGCGGAGATCGCGTCGCGGAACACCCGGTGGCGAATCATGGTGTCGTAGGCATCAGCGGCGGCGACGATCCGCGCGCCGATGGACAGGTCGTCGGGGCGCGGCCCGCCGGGCCGGTCCAGGCCGTCGACCCGCTCTCCGGCATCGCGGATGATGGGGGCGGCATCCTCGAGATAGGCGAGGCCGGCGACCAGGTCGGAGCCGATCTCGTGGTGCGCGCTGGATCACCGCCTCCTCCTCGCTGGTCAGCGGCGCGGGCTTGCCGAGCAGCGCCTCGGGCATCGCCAGCTTGCCGAGGTCGTGCAGCAGGGCGCCGCGGCGGATCGTCGTCACCTCCTCCTCGGCCAGGCCCATCGCGTTCGCGATGCGCGCCGAGAGATCCGCGACCCGCATGGCGTGGGCGAAACGCTTCGGGCTGTCCCGCGGTGAGCGCCCCGAGGAGGGCGACGATCGTCTCGTCCGAGTCCACCAGGCTGGCACCGATGGCGCGGGCCAGGCGGTCGCGCCGCAGCTCGACCTCCCCCTCGAGCCGATCCCGCCAGCAGCGGGCGTCGCGCGCGCTGCGGTGCCATTCGACGCCCCGGACCACGGCGTCGCGGAGGCGGTCGCGGCCGAACGGCTTGGTCAGGTAGTCGACGACCCCGTCCCCCAGATGGGTGGCATGGCCGTGATCGTAGACGCCGGTCGCCATGATGATTGCAGTTTCGGGATGCTCCTGACGGATCCGGTTGGCGAGCCAGACGCCGTCGTGCCCGGGCATGCGGATGTCGCACAGGGCGACAGCGGGCGGCACGCGGCGCATCAGGCCGAGCGCTTCGTCGGCGCCGGCGGCGCTGGACACGGAAAACCCGCCGGCGGTGAGCCAGCGGCTCATGAGATCCCGCACGCCGTTCTCGTCGTCCACGACGAGCACGGCGGGGGCCGGGCGCGCTGCCGCCGGAGAGGCGGCTCGCGCCGATTGGAGCTGAAGGGCCATGGCCGGGAGGACTGCAAGGGAGGCGCCAGCACAGAACTGGCGATGGGCGCACGATTCCGGGGGGCGGCGGGTGGGCGGACTGTGCCGCTGCGCGGCGCGCGCACGGACCGGCCGCCCAGGGTGTACCCGGGCGGCGCACGCGCGCCCGCTCGTGGACGGGACGCGCGCCGCGTCCCGCGGTCGTCACACCGGCGTGGCCGGCGTGCCGGCCGTCAGGCGCCGGCGGCCGCCAGCTCGCTGTCGCGCCGGCGGCTGATGCTGTCGACGAGGTCGAGCCGCTCGAGGCGGCGGTAGAGGGCGCGCCGGCTCAGGCCGAGCATCTGCGCCGCGACCTTCTTGTTGCCGCCGGCCTTGGCGAGCGCCCGCTGGATGTGGTCGCGCTCGACGCTCGCCAGCGAATCGCTGTCCGCCGCGCCGTGCTCGAGCGCCACGCGCGGCGCGAAGGCCACCGACGGGCGCAGCATCGAGGGGCCGTCGCTCGGCGGCATGCTGGCGACCAGCTCGCGCTCGGTCAGGAACTCCCCGTCGGAGAGCATGCAGGCGCGCTCGACGACGTTGCGCAGCTCGCGCACGTTGCCTTCCCACGGCGCCGCCGACAGGATGCGCTCGGCGCCCGGCGTCAGCCCCTCGAGCGGCTTGTTCAGCCGCTCGGACGACGTCGCGGACGAACGCGGCGGTCAGGTACGGGATGTCCTCGCGGCGTTCGCGCAGCGTCGGCAGCTTGACCTCGACGATGTTGAGCCGGTAGTAGAGGTCGCTCCGGAAGCGGCCCGCGGCCACCTCGGCGCGCAGATCGCGGTTGGTCGCGGCCACCACGTGCACGTTGACGCGGCGCGGCTCCAGCGAGCCGACGCGGTGGACCTCGCCGAGCTCGAGCACGCGCAGCAGCTTGGCCTGCACGGTCAGCGGCAGCTCGCCGATCTCGTCGAGGAACAGCGTGCCGCCGTCGGCCGCCTCGAACAGCCCGGGCTTGTTCTCGGTGGCGCCGGTGAAGGCGCCGCGGACGTGCCCGAACAGCTCGCTCTCGAACAGCGACTCGACCACGGCCGAGCAGTTCACGGTGACGAAGCGGCGGTCGCGGCGCGGGCCCGATGCGGTGCAGGGCGCGCGCCACGAGCTCCTTGCCGGTGCCGGTCTCGCCGGTGACGAGCGCGGTCCGGACGTGGGGCGCGAGGCGGCGGATCATCGCGAACAGGTCCTGCATCAGCGGCCCGCGGCCGATCATGCCGCAGAACTCCAGCCGCTTGGCGAGGTCGCGCTCCATCGACAGCACGCTGCGCCGGCGATCGAGCTCGTCGCGCACGCCGGCCAGCATCTGCTGCAGCCGGCCGAAGTCGAGCGGCTTGCTCAGGTAGTCCATCGCCCCGAGCTTGATCGCCTCGACCGCAGTATCCACCGCGGCATAGCCGGTCATCAGCACGGCCTGGCAGTTCGGGTTGGACTCGCGGATCGCGCGGAGCACGTCGAGCCCGCCGACATCCGGCATCCGCAGATCGACCATGACCAGGTCGGCGTGGCCCGACTGGATCCGCTCGATCCCTTCGCGGCCGCCGGCAGCACGGCACGACATCGAACCCCGCCCGCATGGCGAACCGCCCGACCACGTCGAGAATGCCCTGCTCGTCGTCAATCACGACCAGCACCGGCCGCTGCCCCGTCATACGCACTCCTTTGATCCCGCGCGGACCGCCGCAGCAGCGCCCGCAGTTCAAGTGGCGGCACCAGCGCCGCCGACGCCTGCTCCCGTCCAAACTCCTCGATGGCCCGGTCGTCGGGCGTCGTCGAGGTCACCACCAGGACCACCTGGCGCCGGTCGGCGGCGCGCACCCGCTGCCACGACTCGAGGTCGCCGGCGACGATGCTGCGATCGATCACCGCGATCTGCACCGCCGGGCGCAGGTAGGCGTCGACCGCTTCCGCCGCCGTCGCCGCCGTCACCACCGGGTAGCCCCAGCCGGTCAGCGCCGCGGCCATGAACTCGCGCTCGCCCTGGTCCGCATGGGCCACGAGCACCCCGGTCGCGGCGACCGCCGGATCGGACAGCCGCGCCGGCAGCGTCACCCGGAACGTCGTCCCGACCCGCGCCCGGCTCTCGACGCGGATCTGCCCGCCATGGTCGCGGACGATGCCGTAGCAGATGCTCAGGCCGAGGCCGCTGCCCTCGCCGACGTCGCGGGTCGTGAAGAACGGGTCGAAGATCCGCGACAGGTTCGCCGCCTCGATGCCGTGGCCGGAATCGGTGACGCACAGCTCGATTGCCCCGGCGTCCTCGTCGTGGCGCGCGCTGAGCGACAGGCGGCGCACCTGGCGGCCGCGCATCGCGCGTTCGGCATTCAACACGAGGTTGAGCAGCACCTGCTGGAGCTGGCCGCCGTCGGCCAGCACCTGCGGCAGGCGCTCGGGGAAGTCCAGCGTCAGCTCGACGCCGCTCAGCCTTGAACTCGTAATCGCGCAGCGCGATGACGCGGGTGCAGACGTCGAACACGTCCTGCGGCTGCCGCGCGACGCTCTGGCGGCGCGCGAACGCCAGCAGGTTGCGCACGATCCGCGCGGCCCGCTCCGCCTCCTCGGCGATGCGCCGGAGATCCTGCGCCACCTCGCTCGCCGGCCGGTCGCCCGGCCCGTCGCGCAGCTCCTCCTCGACCAGCTGCGCGTAGCCGATGACGCTCGTCAGCGGGTTGTTGAGCTCGTGCGCGACGCCGGCCACGAGGTGGCCGATGGCCGACAGCTTCTCGGCCTGCAGCAGCTGCGCCTGCGTCGACTTGAGCTGCTCCATCGCCGCCACCAGGCGGCCGTTCGTGCCGGCCAGCTCGTGGCTCATCTGCTGCAGCCGCCGGGCGCCGCGCATCTCGTCGGTCACGTTCTTCGCGACCTGGACGACCGACGGGCCTTCGCCAGGCGGGCCCATCGGGAACGTCGTCACGCTGAAGATCTGGCCGTCGGCGCGCGTCACTTCGGTGCGCGACTGCTGGCCGCCGGACGCCCGGCTGATGCGCAGTCGGGCGGCGGCTCGCCGCCGCAGAAGCCGACGTCGGTGCAGGTCAGCGCGCGGATGGCCTGTGACCGGCACCGCCGAGGTGCGCGGCCAGCGCGCGGTTCGCCGCGCAGCAGGTCGCCGCGGCTGTCGAAGACGGCGATCGGATCGCTGATCGCGTCGAACGTCTGCTCCCACTCGCGCTTGGCGCGCCGGACCGAGTGCGTGCAGCTGGGCGTTCTGGACGGCCACCACCATCTGTCCGGCGATGATCCCGAGCAGCCGCTCGTCGGCGGCCTGGAAGCGCCGCGGCGCCGCCGCCGCCAGCGACAGCGTGCCGAGCAGCGCGTCGCCCGCGAGCAGCGGCAGGCAGATCGCGCTCCGCACCGGCAGGCCGGCCGCGCCGGCGGCGCCGGGCACCAGGTCGGCGAAGTCCTCGATGGTCACGGCGGCGCGGGTGGCGATCACCTGATCGCTCGGCCGCGGCACGCCGGACATCAGCGCCGGCCACTGCTCGCAGAGCGCGCGGGGTCGCGCTGACCGCCGACAGTTCGAAGGCCCCGGTGAGCTCGTCGCGCAGCCGGATCGACCCGAGCGCCACCGCCCATCGCGCTGACCAGCCGCGCCAGCGCGACCGCAGCGACGTCCTCGATCTCGAGCGACCGGGTGATGCCCGCGACGATGTCGTTGATCGTCTGCAGCTCCCACACCAGCCGCCGGTTCTGCGATCGTGATGCGGCGGCGCTCGAGCGCCCGCCCCAGCGCCGCGAAGAGCTGCACCGGATCGGACTTGCGCACGAAGGCGAACGCCTCGGGGTCGAACCAGTGGATCGCCGCGCCGATCGACGACCGCTCGGACATGAGCAGGACTTCGGTGTCGGCGGCGAGCTGCCGCAGCCGGGACAGGAGCTCGAACGCCGCATCGGCGCCGGGCGCCAGGTCCACCAGCACGGCGTCGAAGTGCTGGTCCCGCCGGATCAGGCCGAGCGCCTCGTCGACCGAGCCGACCGCGGCGGCGCGGTACGAACGGGCGAGCGCCTCGCGCACGAGGTTCTCCCCGAACGATCGGTCGCTGTCGACGACCAGCAGGGTGGCGGCGGTGTCGGTCATGGTGGCGGACGCCGCGGTGTGCGCGGCTGCTCCCGCCATCGCAAGAGCCGGGCCGAAAGCGCTCACGCGCGAGCCGCGGGCGAATTGCCAATGATTCGCCGGCTGTCCGCCGCGGCAGGCAGCCGCCGGCGAGGCGGGCGTTGCGGCGGTGAAACGGCCGGCGTTTCAGGACTGAAACGTGGTCAGAGGCCGTGCTTCTTCATCAGCCGCCACATCGTGGTCCGGCTCACCTGCATCTCGCGCGCGGCGGCGCTGACTTCGCCGTGGCTCCGCGCCAGCGTGGCGACGATCATCTCGCGCTCGGCGCGCTCGCGCGCCGCGGCCACGCTGCCCTCGGCCGCCGCCGCCAGCGGCCGCGGCGCCACCACCTCCTCGGGCAGGTCGGCGACATCGAGCGAGCTCGCCCGCGCGCGACCGCCACCGCCCGCTGGATCACGTGCTGCAGCTGCCGGACGTTGCCGGGATACGGATAGGCGGTCAGCACCTCCCACGCGGCCGGCGTGCAGCCGGCGACCGCGCCGCCGCCGTAGCGGCCCAGGAAGTGTTCGCTCAGCAGGCGGACGTCCTCGCCACGGTCGCGGAGCGGCGGCAGGTGGATCCGGTGCACGTTCAGCCGGTAGAACAGATCGCTGCGGAACTCCCCCGCTTCCATGGCCGCCTGGATGTCGAGATTGGTCGCGGCGACGAAGCGCACGTCGACCCGGCGGGTCTCGTTCTCGCCGATCCGGCGCACTTCGCCGGCCTCGAGCGCGCGCAGCAGCTTGGCCTGCAGCCCCTTCGCCATCGTCCCGATCTCGTCGAGGAACAGCGTGCCGCCGCCGGCATGCTCGATCAGGCCGGGCCGCGCACCACCCGCGCCGGTGAACGCTCCCTCGCGCGTGCCCGAACAGCTCGTTCTCGAGCAGGGACTCGGTCAGCGCCGCGCAGTTCAGGGCGACGAACGGCCGCGCCGCGCGGGCGCTGGCCGCGTGGATGGCCCGCGCGGCGAGCTCCTTGCCGGTGCCCGTCTCGCCGGTGATGAGCACGGTGCCTGCCGCCGACCCCGCGCGGCCGATCAGGTCTTTCGCCCGCGTCATCGCCGGGCTCGTGCCGATCAGCGTGGCGACCGAGCCGGGCGGCTCGATCTGCCGCTGCAGCAGGTCGACCTGCCGCGCGAGCTGACGCCGCTCGGTCGCCGCCCGCACGCGCATGAGCAGCTCGTCGCGGAAGAACGGCTTCTGCACGAAGTCCACCGCGCCGAGCTTCATCGCCTCGACCGCGGTGTCGACGGTCCCGAAGCCGGTCATGATGATGAAGGCCGCATCGACGCGGGCCTCGCGGAGCTTCCGCAGGATGTCGAGGCCCGAGATGCCGGGCATCCGCATGTCGGACAGGATGACGTCGAAGGCGCCGCTGCGGGCCAGCTCGAAGCCCTCCTCGCCGGTGGGGGCGGACTGCACCGTGTACCCCGCGTTGCGCAGGGTGCGCTCCATGCTGTCGCGCACACCGGGATCGTCGTCGATGAGAAGGATCCGGGACATCAGGTCAGGCCGCGCCCATTCGGACAGTAAGTTAACACCGCCAGACGCCGATACGCACAATATGCGCCAGACACCGCACCGCCGGCCCGCATCCCGCGGCCGCCGCCCCCGGCTCCGCCTGCTGGCCGCCGTGGCAGCGCTCGCCGCGATCGGCGCGGCGTGCACCGCGGGCCGCGGAGCGTCCCGGATTGCGGACGGCCGGCTCCCCGCGCACCTCAAGGTCCGGCTCGATGACGGATCCGTCAGAACGCTCGCGCTCGAAGAGTACGTGCGCGGCACGGCCATCGCGGAGTTCGCTCCCGCAGCGGGCGACGAAGGGGCCGTGGCCCGCATGCTGGAGGTCCAGACGATCATCGCGCGCACCTACGCCGTGTCTCACGTCGCCCGGCACGGACGCGACGGCTTCGACCTCTGCGCGGAGACCCACTGCCAGCTCTATCGGCCCGCGCGTCTCCAGACGTCCCGCTGGGGCGCGGCGGCGGCCGCGGCGGCATCCAGGACCGCCGGCCGGGTGCTCTGGCACGGGACGTCCCCGGCCGAAGCCCTCTTCCATGCCGACTGCGGCGGGCACACCAGCGCCGCCGGCGACGTCTGGGGCGGACGGCCCCAGCCCTACCTCCGCGCCGGCGCGGACGACGGCCCGGCCGGGAGCGCGCACACGTCCTGGACGTATGCCGTCGAAGCGACCCGGCTCGCGGCCGTCCTCGACGGCGACAGCCGCACCCGCGTCGGCACACGGCTCCAGGCGGTTCGCGTGCTCACCCGCGACACCGGCGGCCGGGCCGGCCTGGTCGCGCTCCAGGGCGACCGCGAGCCGCTCGTGCGCGGCGAAGAATTCCGCGCCATCGTCACGCGCGCCCTGGGACCGCGGACGCTGCGCAGCACCAGGTTCGTCGTCACCCGGCAGGGGTCGCGCTTCGTGTTCGAGGGCCAGGGGTTCGGCCATGGCGTCGGGCTCTGCCAGGCGGGAGCCTTCGCCCGGATCAAGGCCGGCGCCCGGCCGGACGAGGTGCTGGCGCGCTACTATCCCGGCGCGAGCGTGGTCGCCGTCCGGTAAGCCCGGGGCCGCCGGACACCCGGGCCATTCGCCCCCCAAGCCCTCCCGCCCACCGTATAATGGTCCAACCGATTGCACCGGTTGGACTAACAGGTCGAGCGCACGAGGTGACGGTAAACGGTGGCGGCTTCCGGGCGTAATTACATGACAGGAGCGCAAGCAGCGGGCCCGACGCCGCGCGAGGCCGACAGCGCCGCCGCGTCAGCCGTCAAGGCGATGCAGGCCGACGGCCGGCACGCCGAGGCGCGAGACCGCTACACCGAGCTCGTGGTCCGCCACCAGCGCCGCGCCGGCCGCATCGCGTTTCACTACCTGCGCGACAGCGCGGAGGCGGACGAGGCGGTGCAGGATGCGTTCGTGAAGGCGTATTCGCACCTGTCGACGTTCCGGGAAGAGCTGCCCTTCGAGGTGTGGTTCACGCGCATCCTGATCAACGGATGCCTCGACCGCATCAAGGCCCGGACCCGGCGGGAGCGCTGGATCGTTTCGATGCCCGAGAGCGGGCCGAACGACCGCGACTTCGCCGAGCGGACGGCGGGGCGCGGGCCCTCGCCGGAAGACCAGGTGCTGGCGCGGGAGCGCCGGCAGAAGCTGGCCGCGGCGCTGGCCAAGCTGCCCGAGCGCCAGCGGTCGGTGTTCCTGCTGAGCCATTACGAAGGGTGCACGTCGCGGGAAGTGAGCGCGCTCACGGGCCTGAACGAATCGACGGTCCGGGTTCACCTGTTCCGGGCGATTCGCAAGCTTCGGGGGCTGTTGACGGAGGAGAGTCGTGGCACAACTGAACCCGCATCTTGACGACGACGCGTTCGCGGAGCTGTGGGCCGATCGCCTGACGCCGGGGTCCGACGCTGAGCCCGGCCGGGCCACGGAAGGGCACCTGCAGAATTGCGCCGAGTGCCGGGCCCGCTTCGCCGGGTTTACGGCCTGGCTCGAGGCCCTGCGCAGCGACGCGTCGGCAGAAGCCGAACAGTTCCTCACCCCCGAGCGTCTTGCCGGTCAGCAGGTGCAGATCGCCCGCCGGCTCGAGGTGCTCGACCATCCGGGGCGGGTGATCGCGTTCCCGACATCCACGCCTGCCGTGGCTGCCGCCTCGAGCCGTCCGCAGCGGTGGATTGCCGCCGCCGCGGCGGCCGGCCTCATCGTTGGCCTCGGCCTTGGCCAGCTGTTCGAGTCCAGTCGCGTCCCACCCCGGGCCGAACCGCAACCGGAGCAGCAGGTCGTTGCCCGTGGCGGTCCGGCCGCGGCGGACGGCGCGCGCATGGGCGTGCAGACGGCGGCGCAGCTGAGCGACGAACACGTGCTGTACGACGACGATCCGTCCCCGGCCGTCGTGCGCGTGCCGGAGTCCCTCCAGTATCTGAACGCGGTGACCCCGGGCGCCCGGGACTACGAGCCGCGCTGAGGCAGCACAGAGCTTTTGACCACTTCCCAACCGCTGATCTTCCGCAGGGGCCTCGACATGAAGGAGGCCGTCGCCGGCGAGCTGTCGGCGGCCTACGACAGCGCCGTCGTGGACGACGTGCGCGCCAACGGCTATCCGCTTCGAGTCGGGCCGGCTGACCATCCACCTCGCCAGAGAGTTCGGGTTCTGCTACGGCGTGGATCGCGCCGTGGACTACGCCTACCAGGCGCGCCGGCGGTTTCCGGGCCGCAACGTCTTCCTGACCGGCGAGATCATCCACAACCCGCACGTCAACGACCGGCTCCGCGGACAGGGCATCCGCTTCCTGTCGGACCCGGGCGAATCGCGCGACACCCTCGGCGCCGACGACGTGGTCATCCTGCCGGCGTTCGGCGTGACCGTGGGCGAGATGGCCCAGCTGTCGGCGCAGGGCTGCGCCCTGGTGGACACCACCTGCGGCTCCGTCCTCAACGTCTGGAAGAACGTGATCCGCTACGCGAAGGAAGGCTTCACGTCCATCATCCACGGCAAGGTCAAGCACGAGGAGACGCGGGCGACCGCCTCCCAGGCGCTCAAATTCCCCAACGGCCGCTACCTGGTGGTGCTCGATCGCGACGAAGCCGCCGTCGTGTGTGACTACATCCGGCACGGCGGAGACCGCGCGGCATTTCTCGCCCGGTTCGCCGCGGCGGCCTCGCCGGACTTCGACCCCGATCGCGACCTGGTCCGCATCGGCTGCGCCAACCAGACGACGATGCTGATGTCGGAATCGCTCGGGATCGGCGAGATGTTCGGGCAGGCGATCGCGGATCGCTACGGCCCGGCGGCGCTGGCCGAGCATTTCCGCGCGTTCGACACCATCTGCAGCGCCACCCAGGAGCGGCAGGACGCGGTGATGGCGCTGCTCGACGAGCAGGAGCTGGACCTGATGCTGGTGGTCGGCGGGTACAACAGCAGCAACACGTGCAACCTGGCGCGCATCTGCGCCGGGCGCGTCCGCACGTACCACATCGCCGACCCGGAGTGTCTCGTGGCGCCCGGCGAGCTGCGCCACCGCCCGATCGGCGCGCCGTCCACGACCAGCTTCCGCGAGGAAGTCGCGCGGGACTGGCTGCCCGCCTCAGGGCCCCTGCGCCTTGGCCTGACCGCCGGCGCCTCCACCCCCAACAACATCGTCGGCCAGGTGATCAAGCGGCTCGAGGCCTTCTCGGGAGCCGATTAGCGGTCGAGCCGGGAGAGATCGGGGCGGCTGGCATCCACCAGCGTGATCTTGACCTTGCGGCCGCGCTGGCGCACCAGGAACTTGTAGAGGTCTGACCCCGGCCGGGCCATCACGGTCGCCGCGTCGCCAAGGGCGAAGTAGCCCTCGATCACTTCGTGATCCGACGAGCCGACCTCGACCGTCAGGACCGTTTCGTCGCGGTCCCAGGCCTGACCGATGCCGGCGCCTGCGGCCAGGGCCGCCAGCAGCGTCGCGACCGCGAAAAGCAGGGTTTTCCACGTCTTCAGGCCTGTGCGCACGTCCGTTGCCCCCTGGTGTTGCCGTCCGGCCGCCCTGGCCGGCGTGTCCAGGCCGTTTGCAAGGTGGCTGCCACCAGCCATCCCGAACGGAATCAGTCTGTTACGGCATCCGCGCGGGCCGGGACGGCACCCCGGCACCAGGCTCGCGGTAAACACGGCTCCCGCCGCGGTCGTAATAGCGCTTGTAGTCTTCACCGTCCGGCCGGCGTGGTTTCGCCCCGCTGGTGGCGGTCCCCGACCGACCGTTTCCGAGACAAAACGATGGCAAGACAGATCGCGTGGCTTCTGGCGCTGATCCTCACGTGTCCCTCCGCGCTTGCCGCGGGCCAGCGGGACGCGCAGGGACGAACGGCGGCTGGCGCTGCCAAAGACGGCAAAGGCGACAGCGCCACCAACAAGCCGCCGAACGACCGGTGGAAGTGGTGGCTGTACGACCGCGCCGAGCTGGGGATCACGGATCGCCAGTCGAACGACATCAACGAGGTATTCGAGACGACGATCCCGAAGCTGCGGCAGGCGCGCGAGGAGCAGGATCGCGCGGACGACGAGCTCTCGCGGACGGCGAAGGCGCACCAGGCGGATGTGGCAACCATCAGCCAGCTGGTCGATCGGGCGGAAAGCGCCCGCTCCAAGCACGCCAAGATGCGCGTGTTGATGCTGTATCGCATGCACCTGCTGCTCAGCGCCGACCAGCGCGCGAAGCTCGAGGTCCTGCGGGCGCGGCGCGATGCGGAGCGCCGCAGCCGGGAACCCGACCAGGGGCATCGGCGTAAACCCTGATACCCCTCAGGGTCTTGACTGATCCTGCAATCGCAGACATCTCTCGCATTACTTTCTGGAGGCACTCGTGAGGAAGACCCACTCGTACTGGGCGGCGGTCACCGTGATCGCCGGTATGGCCGTCCCTGCCGCGGCGCAGGGGCCCGAACCCGACCGCGTGAAGGAGCTCGTCGCCATCGCGCTGCAGCAGGCCGGGCAGACCGCCCCCGCCGAGCAGCCGGGCATGCAGACCCCGCAGGGCCCGTCGGTGAGCCTGTCGGCGGATGAAGCCGTGCGGCGCGCGCTGGAGCGCAACCTGGACATCCAGGTGCAGCGGCTGGAACCGCAGCTGCTCGACCTGCAGACGGCGGCCTTGTGGTCGACGTACCGCCCGACGCTGACCTCGAGCCTCTTCACCCAGAGCGCCACGAGCCTGCCCACCAGCCAGCTGCAGGCGCTCGGCGGCAGCCGCATCAACGACGACTCCCTGCAGTGGAACGGCGGCATGACGCAGGCGTTCCGCTGGGGCGGCGGCAACCTCGCCTTGAACTTCAACAACACGCGGCTGGAAACCTCGAATACCGCGGCCACCCGCAACCCGGCGTACACCTCGAACGTCCAGGCGCAGTACACGCAGCCGCTGCTCCGCAACTTCAAGACCGACCAGACCCGCTCCAGCCTGCTGATCAGCGAGCTGCAGAGCCAGATCACCGACCTGAACCTGCGCTCCACGCTCACCATCACCGAGGCGAGCGTCCGGAACGCCTACTGGGACCTGGTCTTCGCGATCGAGAACATCGAGGCGGCGCGCCGCTCGCTCGACCTGTCGACCAAGCTCGTGCAGGACAACCGCGCCCGCGTCGAGATCGGCACGATGGCGCCGATCGACGTCGTGCAGGCGCAGGCGGAGGAAGCCAACCGCCGCCAGGCGCTGGTCAGCGCCGAGGCGACGCGGCGGACGAGCGAGCTGGCCTTGAAGCGCCTGATCGTCGGCGGCACGGACGACGACCTGTGGGACGCGACGATCGAGCCGACCGACCGTCCGGCGACGACGCCCGAGCCGATCGACCTCGAGTCGGCGGTCCGCGCGGCGCTGGCCAACCGGGTGGACGTGGCGGTCGCGAAGCGCAGCCTGGAGCAGAACGAGATTGCGATGAAGAACCTGCGCAACCTGACGCTGCCCGACCTGAACCTGATCAGCAGCTACAACCTGGCGGGCCGCGGCGGCACCGAGTTCCAGCGCTCGGGCATCGGCGGCGCCATCACCAACACGATCCCCGGCGGCTATTCCAATGCCCTCACGAACATCGGCGCGTTCGACGCGCCGACCTGGTCGTTCCGGCTGCAGTTCAACTACCCGCTCGGGCAGAGCGCGACCGAAGCCAATTACGCCCGGGCCCGCGTGCAGGTCACCCAGACGCAGGCCCAGCTCAAGCAGGCGGAGCTGATCGTCGCCACCGAAGTGACCAACGCGGCGCTCTCGGTCCGCAACTCGCTCGAATCGGTGCAGGCGGCGGCGGCGACGCGCGAGCTGTCGGAGCGGCGGCTCGAGGCGGCGCAGAGCAAGTTCGAAGTCGGCATGTCGACCAACTTCGAGGTCGTCCAGGCGCAGCGCGATCTCGCGGATGCCCGGACCACCGAGCTGCGGAACATCCTGAACTACCGGAAGGCGATCGTCGACTTCCAGCGGTCGCAACTGGCGGGCACGTCACGCACGGTGACGACGATCCGCTAACCCCACGGTGATCCATGCGTAACACTCTGGTCCTGATCTCGGTCGTCGCCCTCGGTCTCGGGGGGGTCACGGCCTGCAACAAGGGAGACGCCGCGTCGGCCACCACGCCGGCGGCCGGCGGTGCCGGCGGGGCGCGCGGCGCCGGCCGCGGCGTGCGCCCGCCGATGCCGGTCGAGACGGCGGTCGCCCGGCGCGCGCCGGTCGCCGAGCAGATCGCGATCGTCGGCAACCTGATTGGCGCCGCCACCGTGCAGGTCGTACCGCGGGTCAACGGACGGCTCCAGTCGGTCGCGGTCCAGCTCGGCGACTCCGTCCGGCGGGGCCAGATGATCGCCAAGGTCGAAGACTTCGAGATCCAGGAGCAGGTCCGGCAGGCGGAGGCCGCCTTCCGCGTCGCCCAGGCGACGATTCGCCAGCGCGACGCCGATCTCAAGCTCGCCACGACCAACCGCGATCGCTCCAAGAGCCTGTTCGACCGCCAGCTGCTGCCGCAGCAGACCTACGACGACACCGAGAACCGCTACGAGGCGGCGCAGGCGCAGACCGACTTCGCCCGGGCGCAGTTCGAGCAGACCAAGGCCCGCCTCGACGAGCTCAACATCACGCTGGCCAACACCATCATCACGTCGCCGGTGGACGGGTTCGTCAGCAAGCGCTTCCTCGACCCCGGCGCCTTCGTCGGCCCCAACTCCCCGGTCGCCGCGGTCGTCGACATCCGCACGGTCCGCATGGTGGCCAACCTGATCGAGAAGGACACCAAGCGCGTGCCGGCGGGGACCAGCGCCGCCGTCGAAGTGGACGCGTTTCCCGGCGAGAAGTTCAGCGGCCGGGTGAGCCGGGTGGCGCCGGTGTTCGACCCGGCGACGCGGACCGCGGAGATGGAGATCGAGATTCCCAACAGCGGGTACCGCCTCAAGCCGGGGATGTACGCGCGCGTCCAGCTGACGGTGGGCGCGAAGAACAACGCGCTGACCGTGCCGCGCAATGCGGTCGTCGACGTCGAGGGGCGGTCGGGCGTGTTCGTGGCATCGCCGGCCCCCGCCGGCGACGGCGCCGCGCCGGCGGCCGGCGCCCCGGCGCCGCTGCTCGCGAAGTTCCTGCCGGTCGAGACCGGCATCCGCGACGGCGAGCACGTCGAGATCACGTCGGGCGTCGAGGAAGGCGCCCGCGTCGTCACGACCGGGGCCGGCGCGCTCAAGGACGGCGACCGCATCACGGCGGCCGCCGAGGGGCGGGGACGGGACGGCAGCGGCGGGCGCGCCACCCGCGAGGGCAACGGTCAGCGTCAGGGGAGCAATCGATGAGTATTCCGCGTCTCGCCATCGAACGGCCGATCACGATGTTCATGCTCGCCGGCGTGGTCATCCTGCTCGGCGCCATGTCCGTCATCCGCCTGCCGGTGGACCTGATGCCGGACGTGACCTACCCGAGCATCACGGTGCGCGTCGGCTACAACGGCGTCGGACCGCTCGAGATTGAAGAGCTCATCACCCGCCCGATCGAGCAGGCGATGGCGGCGGTCGCCGGCCTGGAGCGCCTCGAATCGACCTCCTCGGAGGGCAACAGCCGGGTCACGCTGAACCTGGTCTGGGGCACCGACCTGAACGAGGCGGCCGACGACGTCCGCGGGCGGATCGACCGGGTGCGCGGGCGCCTGCCGCTCGAGGCCGACGCCCCCACGGTCTACAAGTTCGACGCGAACTCCTGGCCGATCATGAGCGTCGGGGTCGAGGGGGACTTCGACCGGGTCAAGCTGCGGGAGATTGCCGAGCACGACCTGTCGTCGCGCCTCGAACGCGTGCCGGGGGTGGCCGCGGTCACCGTCCAGGGCGGCCTGCGCCGGCAGATTCACGTCGAGCTCTCCAAGGAGAAGATCCGCGCGCTGGATCTCCCGGTCGACCGGGTCGTCAACCTCCTGCGCACAGAGAACCAGAACATCCCGCTCGGCGAGATCGACGAGGGCGACCGCACCTACCTGGTCCGCAGCCAGGGGCAGTTCTCGAACATCAGCGAAATCCGCGACATGGTCGTGATGACGCGCGCCGGCGTCCCGGTCTACATGAAGGATATCGCCGAGGTCCGCGACGGCACCGAGGACTTCCGCAGCTTCACCCGCATCAACGGCCGCCCCGGCGTCCGCCTCAGCATCACCAAGCAGTCGGGCACCAACACCGTCGCCATCGCCGACGGCGTGCGGGCCGAGATCGAGCGCATCAACCAGGGCACGGCCGGCATCCGGCTCAGCGTGCTGAACGACAGCTCGGTCTTCATCAAGCGCTCCATCTCGTCGGTCAAGGAGCACGCGATGCTCGGCGGCGTGCTGGTCATGCTGATCATCTTCCTGTTCCTGCGCGACCTGCGCGCCACGGTGATCGTCTTCACCTCGATCCCGATCTCGGTGATCGGCACCTTCGCGCTGCTCTACTTCAACGGCTACACGCTCAACACCATGACCTTCGGCGGGCTCGCCCTCGGCATCGGCATGATCGTCGACGCCTCGATCGTGGTGCTCGAGAACACCTTCCGCCACATGGAGGAGGGCAAGGATCGGATGCAGGCCTCGATCGAGGGCAGCGAAGAGGTGTGGTCCGCCATCCTCGCCTCGACGCTGACGCACATCGCGGTCTTCGTGCCGCTGCTCTTCCTCACCGGCGTGTCGAGCATCCTCTTCAAGCAGCTGGCGGTCGTCGTGATGTTCTCGCTGACGATGTCGCTGTTCGTGGCGGTGACGATCGTGCCGGTGATGTGCTCGCGGCTGCTCAAGCTGCCGACCCCGCTGGAGCAGCGGCGCGGCCTGACCGGGCGCCTCTACACCTGGAGTGAGAACGTCCTCAACGGCATGGACAACGCCTACGGCCGGCTGATCCACAAGGCGCTGCACCACCGCCCGACGGTGCTCGGGCTCGGCACCGGCCTGACGGTGGCGGCGGTCCTGATTCTGCCGACGATCGGCTTCGAGCTGATGCCGCAGGCCGACGAGGGCGAGGTGCAGGTCAGCGCGGAGCTGCCGGTCGGCACCCGCATCGAGCGCGCCGAAGACGTCGCGCTGCGGCTCGAGAGCCTGGCCAAGGAATACGTGCCCGAGGCGATCGACGTGTCGACCCAGGCCGGCGGCGGCGGCGGCTTCGGCGGCGGCGGCGGCGGCGGCAACCGGACCAGCATGACGATCCGGCTGACGCCGAAGGACGAGCGCGACCGCTCGAGCGAGCAGATCGCGACCGACCTGAACCGCCAGCTCGGCGGCGTCATCCCGGGGGTGATCATCACCACGCGGGCCACCGGCGGCAACCAGGCTGCCAACCGCCTGCTCGGCTCCGGCGACTCGCGGATCGCGCTGGAGATCCTCGGCAACGACCTGCAGCTGGCACAGCGCGTCGCCCAGGACGCCAAGGCGATGATGGACAAGGTCCCGGAGGTCCGCAACGCCCGCGTCGGCCGCGACGAGGGGCGCCCGGAGCTCGCCGTCCAGGTCGATCGGCCCAAGGCCGCGCTGTTCGGCCTGTCGGTAACCGGGGTGGCCAACTCCATCCGCACCAGCGTCGGCGGCACCCAGGCGGCGTTCTTCCGCGAGGCCGGCAACGAGTACCCGATCGTCGTGCGGCTGCGCGCCGAGGACCGCGGCCGCATCGAGGACCTCAACGACGTGCTGATCAGCACGCCGACCGGCCAGGTGCTGCAGGCGAACAACCTGATGACGCTGCGCAACCAGGCCGGCCCGACCGAGATCCAGCGCAAGAATCAGGAGCGGCTGATCCGGGTGACCGCGGAGCCGGAAGGGGCGCTCAGCGACGGCATCACGGCGCTGAACGCCCGGCTCGGCGACATCCGGGTGCCGCCGGACTTCCAGGTCGGCTTCGGCGCCGAGGCCGAGGAGCAGGCGCGGGCGTTCGCGCAGCTGCAGCTGATGCTGATCCTGGCCATCGTGCTGGTGTATGCGGTGATGGCCTCGCAATACGAGTCGCTGCGCGACCCCTTCATCATCATGTTCTCGGTGCCGCTCGCCGCGATCGGCGTCGTGCTCGCGCTCAAGCTGACCGGCACCACCTTCAGCCTGCAGGCCTACATCGGCGTCATCATGCTGGCCGGCATCGTCGTCTCGAACGCGATCCTGCTGGTGGACTACACCAACGTGCTGCGCCGCCGCGACAAGATGCCGCTGCGCGACGCGGTGGAAACCGCCGGCCGCGTCCGGCTGCGCCCGATCCTGATGACGTCGATCGCCACGGTGCTCGGGCTGGTGCCGATGTCGCTCGGCATCGGCGAAGGCGCCGAGCTCCAGGCGCCGCTGGCACGCGTCGTCATCGGCGGCCTGGTCGCCTCCACCATGATCACGCTCGTGTTCGTGCCGGTGGTCTACACGCTGTTCGAAGAGGGCTGGAAGGGCGTCTTCAAGCCGCACACGGCGAAGCATTCCTGAGCCTGCCGTCGTAATCCACGCACCGGAAACCCTGTCGAACTGGGACTTATGAAAAAGCTGATTATCGTCGTGCTCGTGCTGGTCGCCGCCGGCGCCGGCATCTGGGCCTACTGGCTGCGGACCGCCACCACCGAGCCGGTCGTGACCACGCAGCCCTTGAGCCGCGGCGACGTGGTCGAGACCGTCGGCGCCACCGGCACGCTGGAGGCCGTCGAGACGGTGGACGTCGGCACGCAGGTGTCGGGCGTGGTCGAGGCGCTCTACGCCGACTTCAACTCCATCGTGAAGCGCGGGCAGGTGATCGCGAAGCTCGATCCGCAGCTCATTCAGACGCAGATCGAGCAGCAGTCGGCCAACGTCGCGCGCGCCGAGGCGGACCTCGAACGGCTGCGCGTCTCGCTCGCCGACGCCAAGCAGAAGCTGGTGCGCGCGCAGCAGATGGCCGAGAAGCAGCTCATCCCGGCGACCGAGCTCGAGACCGCGGAGGTCAACGTCAAGTCGGCCGAAGCGCAGATCCGCTCGTCGGAGGCGGCGCTGACCCAGGCGCGCGCGCAGCTGAACAACCAGAAGGTCAACCTGAACTACACGACCATCACCGCGCCGATCGACGGCATCGTCATCTCGCGGAACGTCGACCAGGGACAGACCGTCGCCGCGAGCATGAACGCGCCGACGCTCTACATCATCGCGGCGGACCTCACCAAGATGCAGGTGGTGGCGAACATCGACGAGGCCGACGTCGGCCGGATGCGCCCCGGCCAGCACGTGACGTTCCGGGTCGACGCCTACCCGAGCGACACCTTCATCGGCGCGGTGTCGCAGGTGCGCCTGCAGCCCGCCGTGGTGCAGAACGTCGTCACCTACTCCACCGTCATCACCGTGCCCAATCCCGAGCTGAAGCTGAAGCCGGGAATGACGGCCAACGTCAACATCGAGATTGCGCGGCGCAACGACGTGCTGCGCATCCCGAACCGGGCGCTGGCGTTCCGGCCGACGACGGACATGTTCGCGGTGCTGAACCAGCCGGTGCCGCCGGAGCTCGAGCGCGGGCGCGGGGCGGGCGGCCGCGGCCGCGGCCAGCAGGCCGGAGCCGGCGCGGCGCCCGGGTCGGCACCTGGCGCGGCACCCGCGGCGGCGCCGTCCGGCGGAGCGGCGGCCGCGTCCCCGCGTCCCGCGCCGGGGGCGGCCTCGACGCAGGCTCCAGTCGCGGCGCGACCGGCGCCGGCTGGCGGCGAAGGGGCGCAGCGCGCGTCCCGCACCGCGGCGCTCGAGGCGCGGGCCGGCGGCGACCAGGCGCCGGCCGGGGCTGATGCCGCCTCCGGACGGGGCCAGGGCCGCGGCGGGTTCGATCCGAACATGTCTCCCGAGGAGCGTCAGCGGCGCCGCGAGGAGCGGATGAAGAGCATGACCCCCGAGGAGCGCACCGCGTTCGAAGCCCGCATGCGCGAGGGAGGCGGCGGACGCGGTGGACCTGGCGGCGCTGCCGGTGCCGGCCCGGGCGCGACGCCCGGCGGCCGCGAAGGCGCGGCGGGTGCCCGCCAGGGTGCCCCGTCCGCGGCGGCAGGCGCTCCTGGTGCCGCCGGCCGCCCCGGCATGATGGGCCAGCCGGGCATGGGCCAGCCCACGCGCGGCGGCGCCGGCGCGCCCGCCGCGCAGTCGCGCACCATGACGTCTGGCGCCACGACGATCGATTCGCTGTTTGCGCCCATCACCATCCAGGAACGCCCGGGCACGGTCTGGCTCTACCAGGGCAACCAGCTCAAGCCGCTGCGCGTGCGGCTGGGCGTCACCGACGGGACCTACACCGAGATCGTCAACGACAGCGATGTGCCCTCGGAGACCGAGGTCGTCACCGCCATGACGACGGGCCGGGAGCCGCGCACGGCGCCCGGGGGGCCGACGCAGAACAATCCGCTGATGGGTCCGCAGCGCGGCGGCGGTGGCGGCGGCCGCCGCGGCGGTGGTTAAGCCGATGCCGGTCCTCTCCGTCCGCAACCTGGTCAAGACCTACGTCGTCGGCGAAGTGACGGTCCGTGCGCTCCGCGGGGCGGACATGGACGTGAACGCCGGCGAGTTCGTCGCGGTCACCGGACCGTCGGGTTCCGGCAAGTCGACGCTCATGCACATCCTCGGCTGCCTCGACCGGCCGACGAGCGGCCAGTACCTGCTCGACGGCAAGGACGTGTCGCGGATGTCGAAGGACGATCTCGCGGCGGTGCGCAACCGCAAGATCGGGTTCGTCTTCCAGGGCTTCAACCTGCTGTCGCGGACCACCGCGCTCGACAACGTCGAGCTGCCGCTGCTCTACAACGGCGGCGCCAAGATGAAGGCGTCGGAGCGGCACCAGCGGGCGATGGACTCGCTGGCGGCGGTCGGCCTCGGCGATCGCTACCACCACTACCCCAACCAGCTCTCGGGCGGGCAGCAGCAGCGCGTCGCGATCGCGCGCGCGCTGATCAACCAGCCGTCGATCATCCTCGCCGACGAGCCGACGGGTAACCTCGATACGCGCACCAGCATCGAGGTGATGGGCATCTTCCAGCGGCTGAACATCGAGCGCGGCATCACCATCATCCTGATCACGCACGAGATGGACATCGCCGAATACGGCACCCGCCTGGTGCGCTTCCGCGACGGCCGGATCCAGATTGACGAGCAGATCGCGAACCGGCGGGACGCGGCGAAGGAGCTGGCGGCGCTGCCGCCGCCGGAGCCGGAGCCGGAGAACGAGCCGGCCGATCCGGTGCCGTCGGAACACCTTGGCGGCGTGTCCTAGGAGGGGCCGATGTCGATATTGATGACGCTGCGCATCGCGCTGAAGGCGCTCAACCGCAACAAGATGCGCACCATTCTCACGATGCTCGGGATGATCATCGGCGTCGGCGCCGTGATCACGATGGTCGCGCTCGGGCGCGGCGCCCAGGCGACGATCGAGGAGCAGGTCAAGTCCGCCGGGACCAACCTGATCAACGTCAACGCCGGCAACTTCATGTCGGGCGGCGTCCGCCAGGGCCAGGGGATGGCCACCTCGCTGACCCCCGACGACGCCGAGGCGCTGCGTGAGGTGCCGGGCGTGCAATACGTCGCCGCCGGGGTCAACTCGCGCGGCCAGGTGATCGCCGGCAACCAGAACTGGTCGACGCGCGTCGAGGGCACCGACGTCGACTTCCCGGCGATCCGCTCGCTGGCCGGTCAAATACGGCAGCTTCTTCACCGCGCAGCACGTCAGCACGGCCGCCAAGGTCGCGGTGCTCGGGACGGTGGTCTCCGACACCCTGTTCGGGCCCGAGGTGGACCCGACCGGGCAGATCATCCGCATCCGCAACCAGCCGTTCAACGTCATCGGCGTGATGGCGCCCAAGGGCCAGGGCTCGTTCGGCCAGGACCAGGACGACACCATCTTCACCCCCTTCACGACGGTGCAGAAGAAGCTGCAGGGCATCCAGCACATCAACAACATCACCGTGTCGTCCGAGACCGCCAACACGGCGCCGGTGGCGGCGGCGATTGGCGAGGTGCTGCGCACGCGGCACAAGCTGCCCAACGGCGAGCCCGACGACTTCATGGTGCGCACGCAGGAGGAGATCGCCAGCGTCCGCACCGAGACGACGCGGACGATGACGTCGCTGCTCGCGGCGATCGCCGGCGTCTCGCTGCTCGTCGGCGGCATCGGCATCATGAACATCATGCTGGTGTCGGTCACCGAGCGCACCCGCGAGATCGGCCTGCGCCTCGCCATCGGCGCCCGCGGCAAGGACGTCCTGCTGCAGTTCCTGGTCGAGGCGATCGTCATCAGCCTGTTCGGCGGCCTGATCGGCATCGGCCTCGGCTTCGGCCTGTCGGAGGCGCTCGAGCGCTTCCTCCAGTGGCCGACGTCGATTCCGCCGAATGCCATCGGCATGGCGTTCGGCTTCGCCGCGGCCACCGGCGTCTTCTTCGGCTTCTATCCGGCGCGCAAGGCCGCCGGCCTGGATCCGATCGAGGCGCTGCGATACGAGTGACGGTAGGGTTGGCGCAATCTCATCACGAAGAAGGAGCAGACATGAAGCTGGCACGGATCGGAATCATCGCCGCGGCAATTCTTGCGGTGGCATCGTTGGCCTCGGCCCAGAAGCCGGACTTCTCGGGCACCTGGACGCTCGCGCCGGCGGCCGACGCCGCGGCACCGGCGGGCGGCGGCGGCGGCGGACGGGGCGGCCGCGGCGGCATCCTCGGCGCCGGCCCGACGGTCGTGAAGCAGAGCGCCACCGACCTGACGGTCGAGAGCACGATGGGCGACAACAAGGTCACCCGCACCTACAAGCTGGACGGCACCGAGAGCAAGAACACGATGATGGGCCGCGGCGGCCAGTCCGTGGAAGCGGTGTCCAACGCGAAATGGGACGGCGGCAAGCTGACCATCGTCACCAAGCAGGACATGGGCGGCCAGACATTCGAGACCACGGAAGTCTGGATGGTCGACGGCAGCACCCTGACTGTCGAGAGCACGAACGCCCGCGGCACGCAGAAGCGGGTCTACAAGAAGTAACCCGCCACGCATCCGGGCTGGACCGACGGCGCGCTCTCCGGGGCGCGCCGTTTTTCATTGCCAGGCAGCACGCTACCTCGCGTCGTCCCGCAGGAGGGCGCGCAGCAGGTCCGCGACGCGGGAGCCGGTGACGGGATCCACGAGGTCGGGCGCGATCTCGGCCAGCGGCCCGAGGACGAAGAAGCGCTGCCGGAAGCGGGGGTGCGGAACCGTCAGCCCGGGCTCGTCGATGACCTGGTCGCCGAGCAGCACGAGGTCGAGATCGAGCGTGCGGGCCGCCCCCGGGGCGGGCCGGGTCCGGCCGAAGTCGCGCTCGATGCGCAGCAGGTGGTCCAGCAGTGCGCGCGCGGACAGGCTGGTTTCGCCGACGGCAACGGCATTGAGGTAGAGTGGCTGCCCTTCCAGCCCTTCGCCTTCAGGCTCGGTTTCGACGACGGCTGAGAGGAGCAGGCCGGAGAGGAGGGGCGCCAGCCGATCGGCCGCGAAGCGGATGGCCGCCGCCCGATCGCCGAGGTTGGCGCCGATGGCGACCGCCGCCTGCATGCGGAGCCGCTAGGTCTTCTCGCCGCCGACCCACCGCGCGGCGAGCACGCCGCCGCCGGTGCCGGCGCCGTCGGCGCGCCGGCCGAGCAGGTCGGTCTGCCCGGCCACGGCGAGGTCGAAGAACCGCTTGTGCTCCGCGACCTCGCCGAGGATCACCTTGAGCATCGTGCGGTGGCGGGCGTTGGGCAGCGCGTCGACGCGCGGGCGCCACTTCTCGATGAACCGCGCCGCGCCGTCGCGATCCGCCGCCATGACGGCGCGCTGGGCGTCGTCCCCCTTGCCGGACGGGGCCGCGAACTCGGCCGGCCGATCCTGGGGCTCGGCCGCCGAGGTCGGTGATGGCGTCGGCGACCCAGCGCACGTGCATCTCTTCCCGGGCGATGACGTACTGGTAAGTGTTGTTGAAGTCGTAGTGCGTGACGTGCTGGGCCGCCGCGACATGGCGATTCCACATCGCCCGCTTGTCGGCGTAGAACTCCTGGAGGAAGGCGAGCATCTCTGTGGCTTTCACGAGCTTTGTTTTTCCTTGCAGGTGATGCAGACGCGGGTCCAGGGGATCGCGTTGAGGCGCGCCGGCGCAATGGGCTCGCCGCAGTCCCGGCAGATGCCGTAGGTGCCCTTTTCCATCCGGTACAGGGCTTCCTCGATGGCCTGGAGGATCTTGGCGTCGGTCTGCTTCAGCTTGAGCTGGATGTGCACTTCGTTGTTGCCGCTGGCCTGGTCGGCCAGGTCGCCCTGGCGCGTGTTCGTGTCCATCGACGCGGTCAGCGGCTTGACGCCGCCGCCGGTGGACAGAATCTCGCCCCGCTTCTTGAGCAGCGACTCCTTGAACGAGGACTGGTCCATAGTTAGTCTCCGGCCGCGCGGCAGCGCCACGCGCCACGCCGGCGGGCCCAGGCAGGGCCATCCGCCGGCCTGCGAATAGCTGATCTTATCACCCGGACCGGCTGCCCGCGCTGCCGGCGGCCCGCGGCGGCTACTCGGCTCTGAGCGCCGCCAGCGGCTTCCGCCGCAGCACGTCGGCGCTGGCCAGCACGCCGATGACGCCGACGAGGGCCGTCGTGACGACCGCCCCGATCGTGAGGAGGACCGGCGCCGGCGTCCAGTCGATGTCGAAGACGAAGCGGCACACCGCCCAGCTCAGCGCCAGGGCGCCGCCGGCGCCGATCAGCCCGGCAATCAGCCCGAGCACGCTGTACTCCAGCGCCAGCATCGTCGCCAGCAGCCGCGTGCTCGCCCCCAGCGTCCGCAGGATCGCGGCTTCGTAGACCCGCTGGAACTTGGTCATCGCCACCGCGCCGATCAGGATCAGCGCGCCGCTCGCCAGCGCCACGCCGCCGACCACCGAGATGGCCGTCGTGACCGTGTCGAGGACGTCCTGGAGCGAGGCCATGATCTCGCGCACGTCGATCGCCGTGACGTTGGGGAACTGCGCCACCAGGTCGCGCTGGAACGCGCCGCGCGCCGCCGGCTCCTCGGGCGCGCGGAGGGTGGCGATGTAGGTGTGCGGCGCCCGCTCGAGCGGGCCGGGGCGGAACACGAACATGAAGCCGCCGCTGCGCGCGTCGCCCCATTCGACCTCGCGGATGCTGGTGACCCGCGCCTGCACCACGCGGCCGAGCACGTCGAAGCGCATCAGGTCGCCGACGTTGATCTGGGACCGCTCGTGGACGTTCTTCTCGATCGAGACCTCGAGCTCGGCGGCGTCGGCGGCGAGCGGCGGCTGCCCGGTCCAGAACTGTCCGCTGAGCAGCGTTTCGTTCGCCTCGAGGTGGTCGCGGTAGGTGATGACGTATTCCCGCCCCAGCCCGCCGCGGCCGCGGACGTCGGCGTAGGAATCGAAATTGACCTCGCTGCCGCGGACGCCGGTGACGCGCGCGCGCAGCACCGGCACCAGCCGCGGCTCGCCCGGCGCGTTCGCGGTCACGAAGCGGCGGACCCCGTCCACCTGGTCCTGCTGGATGTCGATCAGGAACATGTCGGCGCCGCCGCGCTCGATCTGCACCGAGAACTGCGACAGCAGGTTCGACTGCAGCGCGCGCACGCCGAGGACGAAGAAGCTGCCGAGGCCGACGGCGAGCAGGATGACCCTGGTCTGGTTGCCCGGCCGCCGCAGGCTCACGACGGCGTGGCGGAGCGGAAAATAGCCCGCCGACGCCAGCGGACGGGAGGCCTTGACGAGCAGCACGCCGGCACCGTGCAGGATGAGCGCGATGCCGGCAAAGCCGGCACAGACGACGAGGGCGACCTGGATGGATGCCGCCTGCCAGGCCGCCACGCCCACGAGCGCGGCGCTGACGAGGGCGGCCGCCGCCATCTGCACGCGATCGGCGCGGAGGACAGCGGCGGGCATCCAGGACCAGGGGAAGCCGCGGCGGTCCCCGGGCGCCGGCGCCACGGCGGTGGCCACATCCGTGCCGCGCAGCAGCAGGAGGGGCTTGACCTGCCGCACTTCGAGCAGCGGCACGAGCGAGAACAGCAGCGACACGAGCATGCCGACCGCAACCCCCTGGAGGGTCGCCGACCACGTCAGCCCGTACGCGACGTTGGTGAAGGGGCCGGCCGCCGCCTCGGGCACCGCGGCAATCGCGGCGGCGGCAATCGCCACGCCGAGCAGGCTGCCGCCGAGCCCGAGCAGGAGGACCTGCGCCACGTAGGTCGCCAGCACCTGTCCGGTCGTCGCCCCCAGGCACTTGAGGATCGCGACGCTGCGAATCTTCTGCTTGACGAAGACCCGGGTCACGCTCCACACCCCGATGCCGCCGAGCACGACCATGATGAAGCCGACGAGACTGAGGTAGTTCTCCGCCCGGAGCAGGTCCTCGCCGATGTCATCTTCGGTGGAGCGGTAGGAGCGCGCCTGCACGAAGCGGTCGCGGAAGTCGCGGCGGAGGTCGCGGGTCAGGCGCTCGACCGCATCCTCGCGCACGCGCAGCAGGATCTGGTAGCTGGCGCGGCTGCCGAACGTCAGCAGTCCGGTGCCGAGCAGGTCGTCGTAGTCCACCAGCACCCGCGAGCCGAGGCTGAAGACGCCGGCCCGGCGGCCCGGCTCCTGCGTGATGACGCCGCGGATGGTGAACGGCTGCCCGCCGATGACCACGCGCTCCCCCACCGCCGTGTCGAGCTGGGTGAGGAGCTCGGGCCGGACGAGCGCGCCGTGCCCGCGCAGGAGGTCGTGGGAATACGCCGTGCCGTCCTGGAGCAGCACCGTGCCGTAGTACGGGAACCCGGGCTGCACGCCGCGCAGTTCCACGGTCCGCGCCGTGTCCGCCCCCTCGTCGGCGCGCACCATCGTCGCCAGCTCGATCGACTCCATGCGCGCCAGCACTTCCCCGCCCGCGAGCCGGCGGTCGAGGGGCTCCCTCACTTCGGGGGTCCACGGCCGGTTGGTCGAGACGAGCACGTCGGACGCGATGATCGAACGGGCCTCGCCGACCAGCGCGCCGCGCACGCTCTGGATGACGGAGCGGAGCGCGACGATGGCGCCGACGCCGACCGCGACGCAGACGAAGAAGAACAGCAGGCGCCGCCAGGAGGAGCGGAGCTCGCGCCCCATCATCCGCAGCACGAACGTCATGACGCCACGCCGGCCGCGGCGCGCTCCGTGGTCCGCACCACCCGGCCGTCCCGCAGCGCGATGGAGATGTCGGCGACCGCGGCCAGCTCGGGATCGTGGGTCACGAGGACGAGCGTGGCCTGGCGGGTCCGGTTGACGTTCGAGCAGCAGTTCGATCACGGAGTGGCCGGTGGTGCTGTCGAGATTGCCGGTGGGTTCGTCCGCGAGCAGGATTGGCGGATCGTTGGCGAGCGCGCGGGCGATCGCGACGCGCTGCTGTTCGCCGCCGGACAGCTGCGACGGGTAGTGATGCCCGCGCTCGGAGAGCCCGACTTCCGCGAGCAGTTCGCGGGCCCGCGCCGCCGCGCCTGGCACGCCGGCGATCTCCATCGGCACCAGCACGTTCTCGAGCGCGGTCAGCGACGGCAGCAGGTGGAAGAACTGGAAGACGAAGCCGATCCGCGTGCCGCGCAGCCGCGCCAGCGCATCCTCGTCCAGGGCCGTGATGTTCACGCCGTCGAGGATGACGTCGCCGGTCGAGGGCGCGTCGAGCCCCGCGAGCAGGCCGAGCAGCGTCGACTTGCCGCTGCCCGACGGGCCGGTGATGGCCACCACCCGGCCGCTGGCGATGGTGAGGTCGAGGGGATGCAGGATGGTGAGGGAGCCGGCGCCGCTCGGCACCGTCCGGGATACGCCGCGCAGTTCGATCATGAAGCGTCCGACATCTGGTCGAGCAGCGGCTCGAGCACCGTCCACACCGTGTCCGCGACCACCGCGGTGCCCTGCCGGTTGGGATGGATGCCGTCCGCCTGGTTCAGGTCGCTGCGCCCCGCGACGTTGTTCAGCAGGAAGGGAATGAACAGGACCCGCTGCTCGAGGGCCACGTCGCGGAACGCCTGCCGGAAGGCGCCGGCATACTCCTGTCCGAAGTTGGGCGGCGCTTCCATGCCCGCCAGGATGACCACCGCGCCCCGGTCGCGCCCCTTCTGGATGATGGCCGCCAGGTTCTCTTTCATCTGAGACACCGGGAGGCCGCGCAGGCCATCGTTGCCGCCGAATGCCACGATCAGGACCTTGACGTCCCCTTCGAGCGCCCAGTCGAGGCGCCGGACGCCCCCGGCCGACGTGTCGCCGGACAGGCCGGCGTTCACGACCTCGAACCCATAGCCCGCTTCGTCGATCTTCTTCTGGAGCAAGCGCCGGATACGCATCCTGCTCGAGCAGGCCGAGCCCGGCCGTCAGGCTGTCGCCGTAGGCCACCACGCGGGGGCGCGCCGCCGGCGCATAGGGATCGGCCGCGGCCGGCGACGCGGAGGCCGGGCCCGGGGACTCCGACTCCGGGCGGGCGGACGACGACCGGTCCGAACATGCCGCCAGGAGGCACGTGAGGGCGATGAGCCAGGGGCGGAGCTGCCGGCGGACGCGATGCATGGGCTTGTTCTAATCATAGACGCATCCCGCGCCCTCCCGGTGCCACGGACATGCGTGATCGGTCAAGGCACCGCACCGAGCGGCGGCATGGGACTGGCAACGCGCCGGAGCATGGCACGCGGATGGGAGTCGAAATCGGTGGAAGCGCAGCAGGACGAGATGTCGCGAGGGACACCGCGCGGGCCGGCGCCAACCGTCGGGCAACTGATCCGGGCGGAGCGCCGCCGGACGCTGGAGCTGCAGCGACGGCGCGTCGAAGCCGATCTGGCACGAGCGTCGGCGCCAGCTCATCGGCAGATGCTCCAGGAGGCGCTGCAGGCGCTGGACCAGCAAATGGCCGCGCTGGAATAGCGTGGGCATTTATCTTGCTCATCCACAGCGCGTGAGAACACGATGTCCGTGGTGAAGGAACATGTGCGCATTGCCGCCGTCGGCGACATGCATTACAGCCGGACCGCCGCCCCGGGTACGCTGCAGCCGCTCTTCTCTCAGATCAGCGACACGGCCGACATCCTGGTGTTGTGCGGCGACCTGACGGACTACGGCCTGCCGGAAGAAGCCCGCGCGCTGGTCAAGGAGATCGTCAGCACGGTCAAGATCCCCTCGGTGGGGGTCCTCGGCAACCACGACTACGAGTCAGGCCACCAGGACGAGGTCCGCCAGATCTTCACCGACGCCGGCATCGTCATGCTCGATGGCGACACGACCGAGATTCACGGCATCGGCTTCGCGGGCGTCAAGGGGTTCGCCGGCGGCTTCGGCCGGCGGGCGCTGGGCCCCTGGGGTGAAGAGATCATCAAGAAGTTCGTCCACGAATGCCTGGACGAGGCGTTGAAGCTCGAGTCCGCGCTCGCACGGCTGCGCACGGATCACCTCATCGCGGTGCTGCACTACGCGCCAATCCAGGAGACGGTCGAGGGGGAACCGCTCGAGATCTTCCCGTTTCTCGGGTGCAGCCGGCTCGAGGAACCGCTCACCCGGTACCCGGTCTCGGCCGTCTTCCACGGGCACGCCCATCACGGTCAGCCTGAGGGCCGCACGCGCACGAACGTGCCGGTCTACAACGTCTCGATGTCCCTCATGAAGACCACATTTCCCGACCGCCCCTTCCGGCTCGTCGACATCGACCTGACGGCCACGGACGACGGTGAGCGGCGGACCGGTGCCGACCGGCGCGCCGCCGATCGGGGCAGCGGCCCGGCGTGACCGGCCTGCTCTCCCCGGACGGCCGGAAGACCGCGCGCACCTTTGCTGCCGGGGCGGCGTTCGGTTTCCTGATCGGTGCCTTCGTCGTCACGGCCGTTGCCCTGCGGTTCGGGAACTCCAGCGTGCCGGACGATCCCGGCGTCACGGCGGCCGCCGGCGCGGCCGAACGGCCGGTGGCCACGAGCGGATCGGCGGACGCCGTGCGTGTGCCCCTGCCCTCGCCCGAGCCGGTGATCGAAGCCATCCCGGCCCGCGAGCTGGATGATCGCGACCTGTTGATTCCGGTCGAAGGGGTGACGCCTGACCGCCTGGCGCGCTCGTTCGCCGATGCGCGTGGCTCGCGCACTCACGAAGCCATCGATATCCTCGCGCCCCGCAACACCCCGGTCAGGGCGGTCGAGGCCGGCACCATCGCCCGCCTCCTCCACAGCACGGGGGGCGGCATCACCATCTATCAGTACGATCCGGACAGGCGGTTCTGCTACTACTACGCCCACCTCGAGCGCTACGCGCTGGGGTTGAAGGAGGGTCAGCCGGTGGTCAGGGGCCAGGTGATCGGATATGTCGGCGTGTCGGGCAACGCGCCGAAAGACACGCCCCACCTGCACTTTGCGATTTTTCGCCTCACCGGCGAAACGACGTGGTGGGAAGGCACGCCGGTCGATCCCTTCGACGTGCTGCAGTAGGCCGGAGTCAGGCGCCGCTCAGGCGCGTTCCCGGAAGCGGCAGTGCGGGGTCGAACAGACCCAGGCCCGGATGGTTCGCAGCGCCTCGGGGACGTGCTCCTCTCCCCGGGCTTTTACCTCACCGGGAATCAGCCGCCGGATGGGAAAAAAGGGCTCCAGGACGAGCTGCCCCCGGCACCAGGGACAGGCCCTCCGGCCCGGTAATGCGGGGACGGTGCGCCGCTCCGGCTGTGCTTCTTCGCCCATTGGCCGCACACGTTAACAAACCAAGGCGCAGACTTCAAGCCCAGAGTCTAGGGTGAAAGCCGGAACCCCCAGTCAGACTCGAAAAAAAGGGACGAACAGCGCGGACAGGTGACGAATCCCAAGGCAGACGTGACGAATCTGTCGCGGACAGGGACGGACGGCGCCGCCAGGTCCCGGAAGACCCGCGCAGTTCCTTGACGGAGGCCCTTGCGGGACGGATAGTAGCGGGGATGGCGACCGCGTGGACTCCTCGCGCCCGTTGGCTCTTTCTCGTCGCCACTCTTCTCGGCCTGTTCTCCACCGCCCAGGGTTACCGGATGACCGCGCTCAACCCGCGGGTCCAGATGGAGAACATCCAGGTCTGGCCGCTCCTCGCCCTGAACCTGACGCTGTGGTACGTGCCGGCTGCCCTGACCGGCGTGATCTTCTGGGTGTCGCGGCGCTTCCGGCTCGACTCCGACCGCTGGCTGCGTGCCCTGGCCGTGCACGCCGCCGCGGCGCTCGTCTTCTCCGTCGTGCACGGCGCCAGCATGATGGTGGTGCGCACCGCCCTCTGGCCCGAGCTCCGCAAGATTCCGTTCCAGCGGTGGACGTCCTACGCGCAGAGCAACTACCTCGACAATCTCGACTGGGCGCTGATGACCTACGCCGCGATTGTCGCCTTCAGCTACGCGCTGGCCTACTACCGGGAAGCGCAGGCCCGCGCCGTCAACGCCGCGCATCTCGAGGCCCGGCTCATGGAAGCCCGGCTGAAGACGCTCGAGGCCGAGCTTCACCCGCACTTCCTCTTCAACACCCTCCACGCCATCTCCTCGCTGGTGCACAGCGACCCGGAGGCCGCCGACCGCATGATCAGCCGGTTGAGCGACCTGCTCCGCCTGACGTTCGACCGTACCGGCGCCAAGGAGGTCACGCTCAAGGAGGAGCTGGAGTTCCTGCAGAAATACCTGCAGATCGAGCAGATCCGCTTCCAGGATCGGCTCTCGACCAGCTTCGACATCGATCCCGACACGCTCGATGCCGAAGTCCCCCGCCTCATCCTCCAGCCGCTCGTCGAAAATGCCATCAAGCACGGCATCGCCCCGCGCCGCGGGCGTGGGCAGGTCCAGATCTCCTCACGGCTCGACGGCCGCACGATCTCCATCGAGGTCCGGGACGATGGGGTCGGGCTGAACAGCGCGGCCCGCGAGCGGATACACGGCGGCGTCGGCCTGTCCAACACCCGGGCCCGCCTGGAGTGCCTCTACGGCGATGCCCACTCCCTGGAGTTCACGGAAGGGGACGGCGGCCTGGCGGTGCGCATGTCCTTCCCGTTGCACCGGGCCCCGGTCACCAGCGTCGACACGCGGGTGCAGGTCGCGTGAGCACCGCCGCCGTGCGCCGCACCCGCGTCGTCATTGCCGACGACGAGCCCCTGGCCCGCGAGCGCCTCCGCATGCTCCTGGCCGGCGAGCCGTGGGTGGACGTGGTCCGCGAGTGCGAGGACGGCACTGCCGCGGTCGCCGCGATCCGCGACCTGCGGCCCGACCTGGTGTTCCTCGACCTGCAGATGCCGGGAGCCACCGGCTTCGAGGTCATCGAGCAGGTCGGCCCGGCCCGCATGCCGGCCGTGGTCTTCGTGACCGCCTACGATCAGTTCGCGCTCCGGGCCTTCGAGGTCCGCGCGCTGGACTACCTGCTCAAGCCGTTCGACCGCGAGCGCTTCCAGCAGGCCCTGTCGCGCGCGCGGGAGCAGCTGCAGCGGACCGTCGACGGGGAGCTCGAGCGGCGCCTCCTCGAGCTGATGCACGACATCAACGGGCCGTCGCACCGCGCCGACCGCTTCGTCGATCAAGTCGGGCGGCCGCGTCTACCTTCGTCCGCGCCGCCGACGTGGACTGGATCGAGGCGGCGGGCAACTACGTCAAGCTGCACGCCGGCGGCGACGCGCACCTGCTGCGCGAGACGATGACGGCGATCGAGTCGCAGCTGCGATCCGGACGTGTTCTTCCGCATCCACCGCTGCCACATCGTGAACCTCGAGCGCGTCAAGGAGCTGCAGCCCTGGCTGAACGGCGAGTACGTCGCCTGCCTGAAAGACGGGACGAGGCTGGCGCTGAGCCGCGGCTACCGCGAGCGGCTGCACGCCAGGCTCGGACGGGCAATCTGACGCGCCGTCAGCTCCGCGCCTGAGGCTTGGGGGCGAGCTGCTCGAAGTCCTCCACGTGGACCGCGCGGCCATGCGCGTCCTGCCACTCGACGGCGCCGTCCTTGACCAGCCGGGCCAGGCTCTCCTCGAGCGTGAACGAGCCGTTGCGCCGCGTGATGGTGGTTTCCTGGTGGAGGTGCTGGAGCGCGTTCTTCCGGATGTGCTGCCGGGCGCCGTAGCCGACCATGAGCAGCTCGGCGGCCGGCACCAGCCCCCCGCCGATGCGCGGCATCAGCGTCTGGCTCATCACCGCCGCCAGCGCCATGGCCAGTTCCTGGCGGATCGTGTGCTGCCGCTCCGCGGGGAACGAATCGGCGACACGGGACACCGTCGACGCCGCGTCGGTCGTGTGCACGGTCGAGAACACGAGGTGACCGGTCTCGGCGGCCGCCAGGGCGATCCGCATGGTCTCCGGATCGCGCATCTCCCCCACCACGATCACGTCGGGTGCCTGGCGCATCGCCGCGCGCAGCGCCGTCGGGAAATCCGGCGCGTCGACCCCCACTTCGACCTGCTCGATGACGCAGCCGCCGTGGCTGTGCTCGTACTCGACGGGATCTTCGATGGTGATGATGTGCCGGGCGTCGCGGCGGTTGATCTCGTCCACGAGCGCCGCGAGGGTCGTGCTCTTGCCGGACCCGGCCGGCCCGCCGATGAGGACGAGGCCGCGCGGCAGCGCGGCGAGCGCTGCCACCTGCGGCGGCAGGTTCAGCGACGCGAGGCGGGGAATACGCGCGGGCAGCCGGCGCACCGCCGCGGCGGCCCGTCCGCGCTCGCGATGGAGGTTGATCCGGAATCGTCCACCGCCGCCGGCACGGAAGGACCCGTCGGCGATCCGCGCTTCGCGATACTGCCGCTGCGCGTGCGGCGCGAGCGCGGGCAGCACCGCCTCCTCGATCTCGACCCCGTCGAGCGGCCCGTCGCCCAATGGGAGCACCCGCCCCTCCACGCGAATCGACGGTGGGGCGCCGGCGACGAGCAGCAGATCGCTGCCGTGCCGCTCGGCGAGTGCGCCCAGCCAGCGCTCCAGCCTGGCGGTGGAGCCGGCCGGCACGTGAGCGGGCCCGCGATCGGCTGTGGCATTCAGCTCCAGAATCAGGCGATCGATGTCGTCTTCCGGCTCCACGCGGCGAGTCTACCCCACTCCCCTACTTCCGCAGTTCCCCGCGCCGCAGCTGCCGGTAGAGGTCGAGGGACTCGCGGATGATCCGGATGGCATCGGCCACGCCCAGCATGTCCTCGACGATCACCTGCTTGTGCTCGAGGATCTTGTAGTCCTCGAAGAACCGCCGGATCTCGCGCAGCGTGTGGCCGGGGATCTGCCCCTTGTCGGTGTATTCCGCGAACGCCGGATCGCGCACGCTCACCGCGACGATCTTGTCGTCGATGCCCTTCTCGTCGCGCATCCGCATCACGCCAATCGCCCGCGCCTCGACCAGCGTCAGCGGATGCACCGGCTCCTGGCTGATCACCAGGGCATCGAGCGGGTCGCCATCGTCGCAGAAGGTGCGGGGGATGAAGCCGTAGTCGGCCGGGTAGTGCACGGCGCTGTACAGCACCCGGTCGAGGCGCAGCAGGCCGGTCTCCTTGTCCAGCTCGTACTTGTTCTTGCTCCCCTTCGGGACCTCGATGACGACGGGAAAGGCCTTCTCGACGACGGCGTCGTCAACGTAGCAGTCGTGCCAGGGGTGCATCCCCTCAAGGTAGCACGCGCGGGCGGAACTTCTATAACTTGCGGACGGACGGATCGGGGCGGCCGTCCCAGCGGAACTCGTAGTGGCCGCCGACGCGGACGTTCTTCACGAGAGCCGGACGGAAGCAGGCCAGGCACTCCCCTTCCGGATCGCGCACGCTGCGGTAGACGACGCCCGGGGATCCGGCGTCGAGCAGGCCCCGCGCGAAGCGCTGGGACGCGGTGTAGTCCACCGGATCGTAGAGGGCCGCCGCACCCCGCGCGGCCCTGATGTCGTGGAACCGCGCCGAGAAGTCCGCCAGGTAGACGCGGAGCTGCACGCGCGTTTCGTAGCCGCCGACCTCGGCGATCTCCCGCGTCCGATGGTAGATGGACTCGGCCAGGGCGGTGTCGATCGTGCGCGCGGCATACCAGGCGCCGCGGGTGCTGTCCGAGAAGCGGCTGCCCCCGGCCCGCGGATGGCAGAACGCGGCCATCACCACCGAGGCCATCGGCGTCCCGGCCACCCACTCCTCTTTCGGCAGCGTCTGCAGCAGGCCCAGCTCCGCGCTGATCCGGTCGTTGGTCCAGCCTTCCAGCTCGAACACGGCGTCGAGGTCGGCGCGCGACGCGACGCGGTCGAAGAGGCCGACCGTCGGGAACCGGCTCGGGATCAGGCGCGGCGCGCTGCGCCATCGAACGGGGGCTGCCTGGGGAGTCTGCACGGGGGTGTCTGAACCGGGCGGCGGGCGCGGGGCTTCAGCCGCGCCGCCCGTCGAGCAGGCGGCGGACACGATAGAGCCCGTCGATGCCGGCGTCGATCATGACGGCCAGCGGCGTCGCGCCGCCGAAGACTTCGTTGCTGTTCGGCAGGCGCACCCACCGATCGGCAAACGACGGCTCGGGATAGAGCACGTGCAGGCTCTTGTAGATGCCGAGAATCAGCGAGAGCCGCGTCAGCGTGTCGAACGACAGCGCGCCGTGTTCGCCGGCCTTGTACTTATGGTAGGTCGAGGCGGCCGGCCACCCGAGCAGGCCGCGCTGCTCGGTGACCGAGAGCTGCCAGGCCGCGGCGATATTGAAGAAGGTGCGCAGCGCCGGGCCGGACAGGCGCTTGCGGGCCTCGGGGTCGGGCCGGAGAGCGATGCGGGCTGCCGGCAGCCGGGTGGAGGGGCGTCGCGCCGGGGACTCCATATATGGACATCATACACCATATTCAGAGATCGGGGCGCGGCCCGCGGCGGGCGTCCGCCTAGCGGATGGACGCGGGGCGGGGGAAGGGTTCGGGGCGGTATCGGCCGTCGCCGACCAGGATGCGGCGGGCGCGGGAGGCGATCTGCACGGGCAGGTCGCGGCCGGATCCGGCACTGGCGCGCCTCGCCGGGCTCACCGCCCGCAGTCGCGGCCGCGCGGTGGGCGTCGGCGTCGGCACCTCGATGACCTGATGCTCGATGATGACGGATCGATCGATGCCGCTCCCGGGCGCGGCGGGGGGCGCGGTGTCCCCCGCCGGGCTGGATGCCGGCCCCTGGCGCAGGGGGGCATCCGACGCCTGCGGCACCGCATCGAGGCGCGACAACACCACGATCATCGCGACGATGACAACGCTTCCCACCCCGGCCCAACGTACCATGGCGCGATCATAAGCCAGTCCTGTGCCACCGCCAACCCCAGGACTTTCCGCCATTTCGCCACTCCCTGGCCGGCGGTTGACGGATGCCATGCTAAATTCACACGGCGTGTATCGGATCGCCTCACAACTGCCACCTCACCACGCTAGACTGCTCAGGTAGCCGGAATCGACCAGCGGCAAGGACGGCTGATGTCACTGCGGACGCGTCTCATCATTGCTTTCGTGCTCCTCTCGGTGGTGCCGCTGAGCGCCTTTACGTACTTCACGTACCGCTCGTGGGCGGAGACCTTCGAGAGCGCCGCGCGCCGCGAGGCGTCGCAGAGCGCGGTGGACATCGGCCGCCGCATGGAGCGGATCATGGCGGACGTGGGCCGCCGCATGGACCGGCTGTTCGTGGGCGGCCAGGACGCGACCGCCGCCGGCTCGTCGTCTTCGATGCGGTCGCGCGTGGCACCCATGCTGGGCGACGCCGCGACGTTCGTCGATCGCGTGGAGTTCCGCCCGGCCGCCCCGCCGCCTGGACCACCGCCTCCCGGTCCCCCGCCGCCGCCACAGGCCGGCGACCGAACCGGATCGCCGCCGGCGCCCCCGGATCCTGGCGCCGACGGCCGTGGCGGGCGGGGCCGCCGGAACCGGCCGCTTGGCGCCACCCCCTTTGGCGAGCCGTCGCCGGCTCCCGAGGTCATCGTGGTGGACGTGCAGGAAGCCATCGCCGAGGCCAAGCGGGTCGAAGCGGCCGGCGCCGCGCCGATCTACTGCACCGGTCCCTCCCCTGGCCGCCGGGGCGCAGGCCGCGGCGGAGGCGGCCGAGGCACATGCCGCCGCCGTCCGCGACATGCAGATGAAGGTCGAGGGACGGCGCATCGAGATCGCCGTCACGCAGGACGGGAAGGTGGTGGGCACCGCCAACGCCACGCTCAACCTGGAGCGGACGCTGCAGTCGATCTTCGCCTTCTCGCGCCGCGACCAGGGGGAGATTCCGTTCGCCATCGACACCCGCGGCCAGCTGCACACGCTCGATCCGGCGCAGCGCGAGACGCTCGAATCGTTCGGCGTCGCCGCCCTGGGACCCGCGGCGGCCGACGGCAATCCCCGCCGTGTCGGCGACTGGCTGGTCGTCGCCCGGAAAGACGAGAGCGGCCTGACGTTCGGGATCGCCCGGCCGATCGGCGAGTCGCTGCGCGACATCCGCCGCTCCGCCTTCCGCAACCTCTCCATCGGGCTTCTCGCCATCGCCCTCGCGCTCATCGGCATCGTCCCGATCTCGCACGGCATGACCCGGCACCTGACCTCGCTCGAAGCGGGCGTCCGGCAGCTGGCGGCGGGCGACTTCCGCACCCGGGTCCCGGTCCGATCGCGCGACGAGTTCGGATCGCTGGCGACGTCGTTCAACCAGATGGCGGAGGACCTCGAGCGGAACCAGGCGCTCGTCGTGGAGCGGGAACGGCTGCGGCGGGAGCTCGAGCTGTCGCGCCTGATCCAGACGGAGATGCTGCCGCGCACCTTCCTGCGCCTCGGCGCCGCGGAGATCAAGGGAGTCTCCATTCCCGCGCGGGAAGTGGGGGGGGATTTCTTCAACTACTTCGCGCTGCCGGATGGGCGTCTCGCGCTCCTCGTCGGCGACGTCTCCGGCAAGGGCGTCAGCGCCGCCCTGCTGATGGCCAACGTGCAGGCGACGCTGCGGGCGCGCCTGCCGCACGAGATGGACCTCGCGCGCCTGGCCGCCGACCTCGATCGCGAGATCGACGAAACGACGCCCGGGCCGGTCTACCTGACGCTGTTCCTCGGCATCCTCGATGCGGCGCGGCTGGAACTGCGCTACGTCAACGCCGGGCACAACCCGCCGTTCGTGGTCCGCGCCGGCGGCGGAATCGAGGCCATGCCGGCCACCGGCCTGCCGATCGCGATCTATCCGGGGCAGCCGTACAGCGAAGCGGTCATCCCGATCCGCCCCGGCGACCTGATCTTCTTCTACACCGACGGCCTGTCGGAGACCGAGAACGACGCCGGGGAGATGTTCGGCCCGGAGCGTCTCCGCGAGGTGCTGGGGGCGGTCCAGACCGAGGGGGTCGATGCCGTGCTGGCGCGCCTGGAGCTCGCGGTCAAGGAGTTCCGCGGCCGGACGGAGCCGTTCGACGACGCGACGATGATGGCGCTGCGGTTCGAGGGCTGAGCGCGCGTGCCGGGGGCGGGGATCGAACCCGATGCCCGCTCGGCGACCGCTAGCGACGACGCGAGTGTGCGACTGCCGCGGCTAGTCGAATCAACGAGAGTTCTTGAAGGTCTGTCAGTGCTCGATTGGCTACTGCTGTGGACGTTGCGTCAAGAGCGGACCGAATACAGCGGTGGACAAAGTCATAGACATCTGGAAGTACGTGATGGACACTTCTGTGCCCTACAACGCTTTTAATCCCGTATTCACTTTTAGAGAGGTAATCGCTTGCACTCCGGTGCAGTAAATCTTTGTCACAGTGCAGCAGGTCGCCTTTCCAAGTTGACAGCTGGCCTACGTGTCGACGAACGCTCAAATGCGGCGTACCCTATGCGTACCTTGTTAGCTGCTGCGTTGGCGTCGGTGACACTCTTATGTGCGGGTTGTGGACAAGACACAACACTACCCGAACCTCGCGACCGTCAAGATGGTTTGTTGCTCACAGCCGTTGCCGCTAACCGTCCCGCTGATGTTCGAAATTTGCTCAGCCGTGGCGCTAATCCCAACGCCATTGTAGTTCGACGGGATGGCGGTGATACGCCGCTTGCAATTGCCGCGCGTGAGGGCTATACCGAAGTTACACAAATCCTGCTTGCGGCCGGCGGAAATGTTAATGGCCGCGAGAATGGAACGTTCGAGGGTCGAACCCCGCTGATTCTGGCGGCTGCGTCGAATCGGGCGGAGATCGTTAATCTTCTCCTGCAACATGGTGCCAACGCCAACGCACGGTCAGGATTGCGTGGCACCGGACCTACAGCGCTACATTGGGCGGCAGCGAGCGGGCATTTAGACTGTGTAATGCTGCTTCTTGCCTATGGCGCAACTGTCGACCGCCACGACGTTGAAGCCTCTATATCCGCAGGTCATGTAGAAATTGTCAGCCGACTCTTTGAAGCGGGCGCAGATCCTTGGTGGAGACTTTCAGAGACGTTAGATGTTTTGGGGTATGCCCGGCGCTCGCCAGAGCCAGTGCGGGCTGAGATGATTGGCGTCGTAGACAGGTTCCGGCGGACAAAGGGCGGCGGCACGAAAGCGACACTACATTGACCTGCCTCAGTAGACTGAAATGGCAATGTCCTAGAATGTGACCGTAGATGTCTTGGTCGGCAACTAGAGTTAGTGGGTTGTTCGATGACGCGACGTTTGGCGACGTTGCAATTGTCTCCGCTATGCCGTGGGGCTCGCCTTCTGCATTTGATTTGGTGGAAGTACTCGGTGCCGTGCAGAAGGCGGTGATCCTCCCGCGCGGCACGAAATGATTGGACAGCCCTTTGGAATGAGGAGAATGGGGTATGTCCAGACAGAAATCAAGCGAGGCTGGGGCCTCGGAGGGCGACCGGAGAGGCCTCAGCCTCGCCGGCGCGCCCCACCGGGCGGTGGTCGTCACGGCGCAAGATGTCCGTGGTGTTGGAGCTCCTGCGGGGCGCGGACCTCGAGTCGGTCAGTCGTCGCCATGGCGTGACGGCGGCGAAGGTCTCGGCCTGGCGTGACGCATTTCTGGCGGGCGGCGAGGCGCACTTGAAGGCGCGCGAGGTCGCCGACCTGGCCACCGAGAAGGACCTCCTGCAGGAGAAGATCCGGCACCTGGAGGCCAGCGGCCCTTTGGGCTGGTGGAGGTCGAAGCGATGAGTCGCCGGACGTCGCCCTCCCCACACCGGCCTGTACGGTCTGGCGCGGGTCTTGCGCGTCTGGGCGCTGCCGCGCTCGACGTTTTATGCGCAACGCACGCGACGCGCGCAGCCCGCGACCGGCGGCGGGGTCGGACCCCGACCCTTGATGACGCGGCGCTGCTCGCCCAGATCCGCGCCGTCATCGCCGAGAGTCCATCCAGGCGAAGGGCATCGCAAGGTCTGGGCGCGACTGCGCGTGCTCAAGCAGGTGCGCACCTCGATGCGTCGTGTCTTGCGCGTCATGCGCGCCGCGAGCCTCCTGTCGCCGGCTCGGCAGCCGGCGCCGGTCGTCGAGCGCCCGCACGAGGGCACCATCGTGACTGCGCAGCCGAACGTGATGTGGGGCACCGATGCGACCGCGGCGGTGACCCTGGTCGAGGGGGCCGCGACGATCTTCGCGGCGATCGACCACTGCACCGCCGAGTGTGTCGGCATTCACGCCGCCAAGTACGGCGATCGGTTCGAGGCCCTCGAGCCCGTGCGCCAGGGCGTCCGCGCCCACTTCGGGTCGATCGCTCCGGCCGTCGCGGCCGGGCTCGCCCTGCGGCACGACCACGGGAGCGTCTATCTCAGCGCCGACTTCCAAGCCGAGATTGCCTTCTTCGGCATGACGTCGTCGCCCGCCTTCGTGCGCCAACCCGAAGGCAACGGCTGCATCGAACGCTTCTTCCGGATGCTGAAGGAACAGCTGCTGTGGGTGCGCCACTTCGCGACCGTCGAAGAGCTGCGCCAGGCGCTCCTGGCCTTCAAAGAGACCTACAACCGCGAGTGGCTCATCGCGCGACTTGGCTACCGCGCACCCGCACAGGTACGGGAGGCGTTTGCCGCGAGGGCGGCCGCCTGACTATTATCAACGCGCTGTCCAAGTGTCGTGCGCCCGTACATTGCGCGCCCCCAGCAAGGCCGTCGGCATCGAGCGGACCGCACGCCTTCCGCCGAATGCCGGCGCGGAACGTCGTGCGCGCGGGGGTCGACGAGCTGGTGGCGATGAAGCGCACCGGGACAAGACGCCCTCGGTGTTCGAGCGTTACAACTTCACCTGCGGCTCGATCTGCGGGAAGCGACGCTGAAGCTCAACGCGCTGCATAGGCAAATCGTGGGCAAAACTCACCAGCCAGCGGATTCCGCCACGGCGAACGATCCCGTAAGTCCCTATTTGCTTGGTGCCGGGGGCGGGGATCGAACCCGCACGCCCCGAAGGGCACGGGATTTTAAGTCCCGAGCGTCTGCCAGTTCCGCCACCCCGGCTGCGGTGATTCTATCGCCAGCGGCGCCGCGACGGCGATTCCACCGCATTCCGCACCCGCGCCGGCCGCCCTCGACCACCGGGCGACCGGGCCCCTCACCCACTCACGGCAGCACGCGCACGAAGCCGTGCATGTTGTCGAGGAAGTGCGGCAGGTCCTGCGGGAACAGCGAGGGATCCAGCCCCCGGTAGACCCGCCCGGCCGGATCGTCGATGAGCGGCGGGAACACCACGCCGGGGGGCGTCGGCGGCGGGTTGGTCACAGGCACGGTCAAGGTCGTGTTGATGTCGGCCAGAGTGGTGCCGGGCCCATAGACCGCGACGTGGTGGAAGCCGGCGATGACGAAGTTGACGCTGCCGCCCGCCCGGATCGTCGCCTCGTAGGGAATGAGCAGGTGCTGGTTGGCCGCCCGCGGCGACAGATCCGGAAAACGGCTCAGCGCCGGATCGGTCAGCCATTGCCCGAAGCTGACTGTCGCCGCCGACAGCGGTCCGCTGATCTGCTCGTGACGATGGCGCTGCCCTGCGCCTCCTCCGCCATGGCCGGCACGCGCCCCGCGCCGGCCAGCAGCACCGCCGACCCCAGACCACGCCGTTTGTCCAGTCAGGCACGTGCCCGCCGCTCGGCAGGCGTGGCAGTTTTCCATGAGTCCCGGGTTGGAGGTTCGAATGGGCGGCCGAGCCGCGCCGCTGCGCGTAACGCAACGCGGATGCCGGCCGCCGGGGCAAAGTGGCCACGGCATTCGACGGCATCCGCCGCGCACGGTTTTCGGAGGAGGTAACGGCTTACGGAAAATGGGACGTCAGCTGAGCCAGCTGCGCGCGGGGCGCCGATGGACATGCCGTCCGCTCGCGCGGAGCGGCACGCCCACCGGGTAATCCAGGGCCGCCCGGAGGCGGACCCCCTGTTAGAACTGCAGCCGGAGCTGCAGCTGGAGCGAGCGCATGGCCGCGGCGCTCGTGGCGGCGCCGAAGCCGGCCGTCCGGGGTGTCCGGCGGTCCGGGTTCAGCTGGCCGTTATCGAGATACTGGGCGTTCCGCACGGTCTGGTCGGTCGGGCTCACCAGCTGCAGCGTGGTGTTGCGGCCGGTGTAGATCACCGTGTCGAGCGCGTTGAACATGTCGATCCGGATCTCCGCCTTCCGGTTGCCGCCCAGCCGGAAGCTCCGCGACACCGCGAGGTCGAGCAGTCTTGTCGGGACAGCCGATCAGATAGTTGCGGCCCGATTCCATGCTGACGCTGCCCGGCAGCGGTCCGCCGAACGCGGCGGCGTTGAACTGGCCGTACTGGTTGTCCGAGCAGCCGCTCCCCGGATCGCCGAGGATGCGGACGCGCGCCGCGTAGTCGGGCGAGCCGGTCAGGTTCACGTTCGCGCCGTTGTTCTGATAGCTGTAGCCGACCGTAGTAGCGCGAGCCCGAGCTGGCGGTGAAGATCCCGGCCAGCTGCCAGTCGTTCACCACCGCGGCCAAGAGCCGCGACGCCCCGGCGCCGAACCGCAGGTCGGGCAGATCCCACACGAAGTTCGCCTTCGCCACGTGCCGCCGCAGGTTGTCCTGCCGCATCAGCTCGTCGAACTCCGCCTGATCGTCACGGTAGGCATAGCTGCCGTCGGCGCGGTGTTCCAGCCGCACCGGCGTGAACGTGTTGCTGTCGAACCGCAGGCCGAAGGTGTAGTTCACCCCGAACGAGACGCCGTCGCGGAACCGGCGGTTGAACGCGGTCTGGATCGAGTCAGAGGTCTGGTAGAAATCCGTCCACTTCTCGGAGACCTGCGCGTAGCCGCGGTAGGGACGCAGCAGCTCCACCGGCAGCGCCGTCGCCCCGGGCACGCTGCTCGCCGCCCGCGTCGGATCCTGGTTGCCGGCGAGATAGGCGGCGCCGTAGTCGGGCGCATTGAGCGGCGCGCCGCCGCCCCCGTGCACCTCGTTCAGCATGTCCCAGCTGTGCTGCCCGACGTAGGAGACGTCGAAGGTCGTGGACCACGGCAGCGTCTTCTGCACGCCGACGTTCCACTGGAACGACTTCGGGATGTCGGCCTGGTAGGAGAACTGGTTGAGCGACGGGGGCCCGACGGTGGCCAGGCCGGCGCTGCCGAGCGTCTGCAGCTGGGCGTAGCGCACGGTCGAGAACTCCGAGGCCGGCGGGTTGCCGACGAGCGCGTAGATCGAGTTCCCGGTCGGCCGGTCGAAGAAGAGGCCGACGCCGCCGCGCAGGATGGTGCTCTGCGTGCCGGTCAGGTCGTAGGCGGCGCCGAAGCGCGGCGCCACGGCCAGGGCCGGCCACTCGTACCCTTCCTTCGCCATGCCCTGCCCCGCGATGCGCACGCCGTTCAGCGTATCGCCGCTGCCCGGCACCAGGGTGCCGATCGCGAACGCCGTATTCGGGCCGAGCAGCTGCCCCGTGCGGGGGTCCATGGCCTGCCGCTGGCTCGTCGCGCAGGGATAGCGCCGCCCGGGCAGCCCGGCACGTAGAGCATCGGGGCCGCGGACGCGTTCCAGTCCTCGAGGAAGAGGCGCGAGGTCTGCAGCAGCGCGTCGTACTGCGGCTGCTGGTGCGTGAAGCGCAGGCCGTAGTCGAACGTCAGCCGCGGCGTCACCTTCCAGTTGTCCTGCAGGTAGCCCTCGATGTTGTTGTAGATGTAGCTGCCCTCGACGAACTGCGACTGCTGCGCGTACTGCGTGAAGATGCCCAGCGCCGCGTTGGCATAGCCGAAGCCGGTATCGAGCGGATTGTTGGTGTCGTTCCCGAAGTTGACCGTCCCCTGGAACGATCCGCCGCCGCCGGCGCCGAGATTCTGCGCCTTGAAGCTGTGGTTGACGTAGAAGCCGGCCTTGGCGGTGTGGCGCCCCGCCACCTTGGTGAGGCTCAGCGCGAAGTCCTGCGTCCGGTTGATGTTCAGCCAGCCCGGGAACTGCAGGTTGGTCGGGGCGTTGGCGATCCGGTTGCCCCACTGGAAGATGGGAGGCAGCTGAATCTCGCCGTTGACGAAGTACGGCGTGTTGTGGGACCCCAGCGTGTCGTAGGCGTAGTAGTCGGGGTTGACGCTGCCGGCGCCAGGAAACAGCAGCGGGAACCCGCCGAGGCCGAGGTTGTTGCGGTTGGACCGCTCGCTCATCAGCACCCCGCCGTTGTTGCCGCCCGCCAGCCGGTTCTGCGTCCAGCCGTACGTCGCCTCGAGGAACGTCGAGGCGTTGAGGTTGTAGTTGGCGGTCATCGACAGCGCGTGGATGAACGGGAAGTTGTGCGTCACGTCGTTCCAGCCGGGCATGGTGCCGGGCGTGAGCCGCACGGTCTGGCGCTGCGCCGAATATTTGCCGGTGAGGCGCCACGAGGTCGACGGCTGGTAGTCCAGCCGGACGGCCGGCTGCTGGATCATGTACTGGTCGACCGGCCGGGCAATCTCGAGGTTGTAGTTCAACCCCTGGGCGTTCGGCTCCGGCCACATCGACAGCACGTTCACGCCGATCGGGTAGAGCCGGTTCTGGGGAATGCGGTTGTTGGGGAACGGCTGGCCGGTGGTGTAGTCCCGCACGACCACGGGATTGCCGTTGTTGTCGGTCGACTGCGAGAAGTCCCCCTGGCGCTCGAGCAGGGTCGGCACGCGGAAGCGGCTGATGGCGCCGCCGCTCGAGCGCGGCCGGTATTCGTGGCTGTAGAAGAAGAACAGCTTGTTCAGGCCGCCCGGCCGGCCGACCGGTCCGCCGAGGGAATAGCCCCAGTCGCGCTGCTTGTTCTCCGTTTTCGGGTCGCCGTTCATCCGGTTGACCCAGCTGTTGGAATCCCAGTCCGAGTTCCGTTCGATGTCGTAGAGCGAGCCGCGAAGCCGGTTGGTGCCGCTCTTGGTGACCGCCGTGATCTGCATGCCGCTCGACCGGCCGTATTCGGCCTGGTAGCCGGAGGTCAGCACCTTCACCTCGGCGATCGACTCGACGTTCATCTGCAGCATCTGCCCGTTGTTGCCGGTGTCCATGGTGGACACGCCGTCCATCATGATGTTGTTCTGGCCGCCGCCGCCGAGCCGTTCGGTGCCGAGCACGCCCGGGGTCAGCTGGGTGAGCAGCGCGAAGTTGCGGTTGGCCGAGATGGGCAGGTTCTGCACCGCCTCGGTGGTGACGGTGAAGGAGCGCTCGCCGCTCTGGGCCTGGACCAGCGGCGCCTCGGCCCTGACCTCGACGGTCTCGTCGAGCCCGCCCACCTCGAGGGTGGTCACCGGGAGCGTGACCCGGTCGCCGGGGCTGACGCTGACGTCGCCGCGGCGGAGCGTCTTGAAGCCCTCCAGGGTGACCAGCACGGTATAGGTGTCGCCGGGCACATTGGGAAACACGTAGTCCCCGTTCTCGCTGGTGACCGTCTCGGAGACGCGAGTCCCCCGCGTGTCGGACACGAGCACCACGGTGGCGCCCGGGATCACCCCACCCTGCGGATCGCGGACACTGCCGGTCACGATGCCCGTGGTGACCTGGGCGGCGGCCGGCAGCACGCTGAGCGCCACCACCAACACCGCCCCCAAGGCCCGACCGATCGCTCTCTGCATGACTCCTCCTCCGTTTTCCTGCTGCGGCGCCACCGGCCGCCGGGTCAGATGCCGGCTCCCGCCGAGGCCTCCGAAACGCCGTGGCCGACAGTAGTGCCCAGCCCGGCCGCGCACCAGCGGCACCGGGCGACACGCCGTCATGTCGTCTCGTGCCGCGGGATCTTGCGCCCGCCGCCCGTGTGGCATAGACTCCCCCCGGTCAAATACTCCATGGGGGTTCCAGTGCCGGAGAGCGGCAGGCAGCAGGGGGCGGAGGCCCCGCCGGCGGCGGACGGCCGGCTGGATTCGTGGAAGGAGATCGCCGCCTTCCTGCGCCGCGACGTCAGAACGGTGCAGCGCTGGGAAAAGCAGGCCGGCCTGCCGGTCCACCGGCACGCGAACTCGCGGCTGCGAACGGCATACGCCTACCGGTCCGAGCTCGATGCCTGGTGGCTGGCACAGCGCGAGGCCGTCGACGAGGCGCCCGCGCCCGGCGCCCCGGAGCCGGAACGCCGCCGGTGGCGCCCGGGCCGCAACGGGGCGGCGGCACTCGCCGCGGCCGCTCTCACGGTGACCATGGCCGCGGGGCTCGTGGGCCGGCCGGGCAGCGTCCCCCGCCTGCCCGCGGCGGCCAGCGTCACCTTCCTGCCGATCCCGTTCGAGGACCACACCGGCGACCCGAAGCTCGCCGCCCTGCTCGACGATCACGTGGTTCTCGAACTGGACCGGCATCCGGGGGTGGACGCACTGGCTCCGGCCCGGGTCTCGCGGGCGCTCCGCCTGATGCGCCGCGACCCGGCCGGGCCGCTCGACACGTCCATCGGGAGTGAACTGGCGCTTCGTGACGGGCAGGCATCCCTGATCGTCACGGGACGCGTTCACAAGGCGGACTCCCGGGTGTTCGTCGACGTCGAGGCCATCGAGCCGGCGGATGGACGCGTGCGGCTGAGTGTGGAATGGCACGCCGCAACCGCAGACATGCTGCTCGCCCAGGTGCGGCGGGAATCGCCCCGGCTGGCGGCCCAGCTCCTGGCGGTGCCCGCCGTGCCCCACGGCCCGTCACTCGCCCAGGCCACGACATCTTCACTGCCAGCCCTTCGCCTGTACACCGCCGCCGTGCAGGCGGGTCGCCGCCGCCAGTGGGGCGCCGCGGAGTTGCTGGCGCAGCGTGCGGTCGCCGCCGACGATCGGTTCGCCGCCGCACACGCGTGGATTGGCTGGGCGATGCGCCAGCAGGGGCGCCCGGCCAGGGAATGCCTGCCGCCGCTGCAACGGGCGAGCGCGCTGGCGGCGGACATCACCGACCGCGAGAGCTACTTCATCTCGGGGGCACTGCACACGGTTGCCGGCGAGCTTCCCCTGGCGGTGGCCGCCTTCGAAGCGCTGGAACGGCTGCAGCCCGGGAACCGCGACGCCGTTGACCTGCTGATTGATGCGTATACCCGGGCGGGCCGCGTCAAGGCGGCGGTGGAGCTGTCCGTGCGGCGCGCGGAGGATGCGCCGCAGGACTTCTACGCGAACGTCCGCGCCGCTCACGCCCTGGCCATCACGCGGGGGGACGACGCGCGCGGCGCAGATCTACCTCCAGCGCGCGCACGCGCTCTTCTCCTCGGAGGCGATCGACGACCGGCCGTTCTGGAGCGCATGGCTGGCGGTGTTCCCCGTGTTCCAGCACTGGCGCGCCGGCGACCGCGCGGCCGCGCTCGCGGCACTGGCGCCGGTCGAGCGCTCGCTGGCCGGGCGCCTCGGGCACGAGCGGGACGCCTTCGCCACCGCGGTCGGCTTTGCCTACCTGGCCTTTGGCGATCGCGAGCGGGCTGATGGTGCGTTCCGCCAGGCGGCCACGCCGGTGCGCCAGCTCAATCTGGCAATGCTGGCCCTGACCGCCGGCCACGACGAGCGCGCGCGGCACTGGCTGTCGCAGATCCCGCAGGCGAGCAGTTCGCGTCCGGCGTTGTTCGCCCGGGCGGGACTCCACCGCGAGGCAGAACACGGGCTGGAACGGCTGCCGGTGGCCGAGCGATCGGCCGGTGTCGCCGCGGTCACGCGCGGGCTGATTGCGGCTCGCCGCGGACGGATCGACCGCGCCGTCGCGGCACTGAACCAGGGCCTCGACCTGCTGCGGTTCTCCGGCGAACCCGAGTACTTCTTCGCCGTCGAGGCGCTGGCCGGCCTGGCGCAGGCACGGCGCGACGACGGCGCGGGCCGGCAATTGCTGAGCGAAGCGGACGCGGCAGCCGCGCACACCTACGGGCCGTCGCAGTGGACCGCGGGCTACTGGACGAAGCTGCGATCCGACCGGACCCTGACGCCGCGCCTCCCGGCGCCGACGCCCTGAGCGGCGCGCCCGCGCGGCGCAGCCCGTGCCCGTCCGGCCCCGCCACCCGCTTGGCATCATCGATGCTCTCACGCCCTCCGGATTCGACCACGCGCGTGGAGGTGTGAAATGCTGGGGTCACTAATGAGAGCTGTCCTGCTCATCGTCGTCCTGGCCGCGGCCGCGGCGTTCCTGATGGGCTGGTGGCGCCCGGGCGGGGTCACGTCGCCGACCGCGCCGGACGGCACGGCGGGCACCACCGGAGTGAATACCGAGCGCGCCCGCGAGGTCGGCGCGACGGTCGGCGAGCGCACGGCCGAGGCGGCCGAACAGGCCCGCCGCGCCATCGCCAACGGCGGAATCACCGCCAAGATCAAGGCCAAGCTGGCGCTCGACGACAGCGTCAAGGCCCTCAACATCGACGTCGATACGGACGGCAGCACGGTCACCGTGTCCGGCCCGGTCGGGTCGGCGGCCCAGCGCGAACGCGTCCTGCAGCTGGCGCGCGAGACCGACGGCGTCGTCCAGGTGGTGGACAAGCTGACGGTGCGCTAAGTTACTGGAATGAAAGTTCTGCTGATCGTGATCGACGCGGCCACGCCGCACGTGGTCTGCCCCGCCATCCGGACCGGCCGACTGCCCGTCCTGCGGCAGCTGGTCGAGGCCGGGTCGATGCACGAGTCCTCGGTGTCGATCTTTCCCTCGATCACCCCCGCCGCCACCACGACCATCGCCACCGGCGCCTACCCGGCCGAACATGGCATCGCCGGCGCGTCGTGGTACGACGAGGCGCGCGATGAAGTGGCGTACTACGGCGACGACTTCTGGACCATCGCCCGGGAAGGATTCGGCGAGTTCGTGCGCGACTTCCTGCTGCGCCTGAACGGCGACCGGCTGCGGGCGCCAACCCTGTTCCAGATGATCGAGCGCAGCGGCCGGACCGCCGCCTCGCTCAACTACCTGGTGTTTCGCGGCAGCCAGCCGCACCGGGTGCGCATCCCCGGCCTGATGGCGGCGCTGCCCGGCGTTCCGCTTGCGGAAACCGTCGAGGGTCCGTCGCTGCTCTACCTCGGCGATTTCGTCGGCACGCCGATGGCCGGCGGCCGCCGGCTCAGCGACAAGGGGGGCGCGCACCACCGCTTCGGCATGGACGATGCGTCGACCGGGACGCTGCTGCGGGACCTGTTCGATTCGGGCGAGGTGCCCGATTTCACCATCGCCTACTTCGCCGACAACGACTATCGCAGCCACGAGATCGGTCCGTACGCGACGCTGCCCGTCATCGAGCAGGTCGATCGCATGCTCGGCCAGGCCTTCGACGCCGCCGGGGGCATCGAGCGGGTGCTGGCCGACACCTGCGTCGTGGTCACGTCGGACCACGGCCACTGCGACATCCTCGGCGACGAAGCGGCTGCGGTGATCCGGCTGGATCGCCTGCTCGCCAACTTCCGCCAGGCCGAGCTGGGACGCGCGTGGACCGCCCGCGACGAGATCATGATCTGCCCCAACATGCGTGCGGCACAGATCTACCTGCGCAACATCACGCCCGATCTCGTCGAGAGCGTGGCGCGCGACATCCTGCGCGACGAGCGCGTGGATCAGGTGATGTGGCGGGCCGGCCATACCGCGGGCAGCGCGGAGGGCTACGTCGTGGCGAGCCCGCGCGGACGGCTGCGCTTCAGCCGCGCGGCCAACGGCTTCGAGGCGTCGGCCGACGCCTTCGGCGGGCGCTGGACCTGGCAGGGGGACCCCGACGCGCTCGGCGTGAACCTCGACGGCGCGACGCTGGAGTTCGAGCAGTATCCCAACGCCTTCGAACGGATCGCCGGCGTGCTCGATCTGGATCAGAGCGGCGAGATCTGGGTGACCGCGCGCCCCGGCTGCGAGTTCGAGGTGCCCGGCGGCAAGGCCCATGTCGGCGGCGCCTCGCACGGCGCGCTGCACGCGCTCGACTCGTTCAGCCCGGTCATCATGGCGGGCGGTCCGGTCCGGCCGCGGCTTCCCCGCCACATGCGGCTGGTGGACATCGCGCCGCTCTGCATGGAACTGCTCGGGCTGCCGATGCGCTACCTGCCGGGCGACCCGCGCGGCGTGCACACGCTGGCCTCCCGGTAGCGCGGCCCGGCCGATCTTCGCCCGATGTCGAGCGCCAACCCGTTCACCGAGTTCACCAACGCCCTCGAGCAGGCCGCGCGCCGCGGCGTCGACACGGCGCCGGTCGCGCTCGCCACCGCGGACGCGTCCGGCAAACCCTCGGTGCGCATGGTGCTGCTGCGGGGCGCCGACGAGCGCGGCTTCGTCTTCCACACGAACTACAACAGCCGGAAGGCGCGCGAGCTGGCCGAGAACCCCCGCGCGGCGCTCTGCGTCCACTGGAACAGCCTCGAAGAGCAGATCCGCATCGAGGGCCGGGTCGAGCGCCTGCCCGCGGACGAATCCGACGCCTACTTCAACAGCCGCCCCCGCGGCAGCCAGATCGGCGCCTGGGCGTCGAAACAGAGCGAGCCGCTGCCGTCGCGCGACACGCTCGAAGCCGAGTACCGCGAGGCGGAGCGCCGCTTCGACGGGCAGCCGGTCCCGCGGCCGCCATTCTGGGGCGGCTTCCGGCTCGTGCCGGATCGCATCGAGTTCTGGCTCGGACGCTCCGACCGCCTCCACGAGCGCCTCGTCTACACCAGGGACGGCAGCGGATGGACGATCGAGCGCCTCTACCCCTGATCGAACGCGGCGGCGTGGCGCGGTATCCGCCCGATGCCGGCTGAATCGCCCTACGTCCGCTGGTCCAAGGCCCAGCCAGCTGCGGCCTTCGACCTCTCCGGGAGCAGCGTGCTCGCCTGCCCGCTGGACGACCTCGAGCTCCCGCCCGGCGTCCTCAGCCTCTCCGGCTCCAACGAGGACGGGTTTCCGCCGCTGCGGCAGGCCATCGCCGATCGATACGGCGTGGCGGAGGCTCGAGTGGCCACGGCCACCGGCACGTCCGGCGCCAACTTCCTTGTCTGTGCCGCGCTGCTGCAGCCCGGTGACGACGTCCTGGTCGAGCGTCCCGCCTACGATCCGCTGCTCGCGGTCCCGCGGCCTGCTCGGTGCGGCGGTCACCAGATTCGAGCGCGTGTTCACGACGGCTACGCCCTCGATCCGGATCGCGTGCGCCGGGCGCTGACGCCGCGGACGCGCCTGATCGTGCTCACCGTGCCGCACAACCCGACGGGCGCCGCCGCGAGCCACGAGGCACTCGCGGAGATCGGGCGGATCGCCGAGGCGGCCGGCGCCCTCGTGCTCGTGGACGAGGTCTACCTGGACGCGTGGGGCACGGGGCTGCCGCCCGCTGCCACCCGCGCGGACGTGTTCATCTCGACGAGCAGCCTGACCAAGTCCTACGGTCTCGGCAGCCTGCGCTGCGGCTGGAGCCTCTCGGCGCCGGCCATCGCCGAGCGCATCAGGCGTGCGCGCGATGTCGTCGACAGCAACAGCTCGGTGCTGACGGAACGCGTGGCCGCCGCGGCCTTCGGCCGCCTCGACGCCCTCGGCGCCCGCGCCCGTCATCTGCTCGACGAGAACCATCAGGCCTTCCGCGACATCCTGGGCACGGCAGCCGACCTCGAGTTCGCCGGGCCGGCCGCCGGCACGGTGACCTTTCCGCGCCTGCGCGAGGCGGCCGACAGCAGCCGCTTCTGCGCCCGGCTGCGCGCCGAGCGTGCGACGGCCGTCGTGCCGGGCCAGTTCTTCGAGGCCCCCGCGCACTTCCGGATCGGGCTGGGCGGCGCGCCCCAGCCGACCCGCCAGGGGCTGATGGCGATTGCCGAAGCCCTCGAAGCGCGAGCCTGGTAAGTCGCGCCTGAGCCCCTCTCCCCGCCTTCTGCGCCTTCCCGAACGAGGGAGGTGTACGCATGCGGAGTCTGATGGTCGTGCTCGGCATCCTGCTGGCCGCGGCCCCCGAGTCGGCGGCGCAAGGCGATGTGCCGCGCGGCATGGTCGCCGCGACCGCCGGCGGCGGCCGCACGTGGGACGACGAAAGCAGCCTGGGGACGGGAATCGTGGTCGGCGGCCGGGTCGAGTGGGCGCTGTTCGAACACGCCAGCCTCGAAGGCTCGATCGACGTGCTCCGGCACGAACGCACCGGCGGGTTCTTCGAATCGGTGGGCACGAGCGCCATCCTCAGCGCCTCGCTGCTCCACCGCTTCGGCGGCGGATCGGTGCGTCCGTACGTGCTCGAAGGCCTCAGCCTGGTCCGGCATTCGGGACGACGACGTTCGAGGGGATCGGCAGCGAACGGCGCTCGACCGACCGGGGCTTCCACATCGGCGCCGGGCTCGCCGTCCGTGTCGGCAGGCGGTTCGAGATCGGGCCGGAGGCGCGCTTCTATTTCCTCGAAGGCGTCCAGCGGCAGCGATCCATCGCTCGCCTACTGGATTGGCGGCCGGTTCGGGGTTCGCTTCTGATTGGCCGGGCGCCGCGCGGCTCGGCCAGCCGTCACGCCGACAGGCGATCGACGATGGCCCGCCACGTCTCCACGGCTGGCGACCTGTCGGAGGCCAGCGCCGCGCCGTACATCGTGCAGTCGATCTTGTCCGACGGGCACGACCAGACAGGCTCGACTTCGAGCTGCAGCCCGATGCTCGAGAGCTCGATGGCGAACGAGCGCGGCAGCTGCGTGCCCTTGGGAACCTCCAGCCGGAGGCCGCCGTAGCCGACGTCCACGACCGCGGCAGGCGTGCCGGCGGCGGTCACGCGGAAGCCGCCCGCCACCCGCTTGCGCGGCCATCGCCGCTCCCGGCGGACGCTGGCGAGCGACGAGGACACGGCGGCGAGGAATTCGAAGGGGCGAATCGGCTTGCTGATGAAGAGCGCCTGGTAGCGGCTGGCTTCGAGCTCGATGAGCGGCTCGTCGAACCCGCTGATGATGATCACCGCCATCTCGGGAAACTCCGCCCGGCACCGCTTCACCAGGTTCAGGCCGTTGAACCCGCGCAGCCTGACATCCGAGATCAGCAGGTCGAACGATTCCAGCGCCAGCACCTGCTTGGCATCGTCGTAGGTCTCCACCCCGGTGACGGAATAGTCGGCATCCCGGAGGATCTCCAGGAGGCCGTCGAGCGCGTTCTCGTCGTCGTCGAGGACGAGGATCCTGTAGGGCAGTTTCATGGCTTGGTGCGGGGCAGATGGAAGTCCGCCCCACCCCTGGCCCGGCAATTCGGGTGCCGTTCGAAACTGTGCGATTCTGACCGGAAATCCGCGCGACGCGGGCGGATCCGCCACTGCGTGACCGGCGAATCCGTCAGGGACCGGAAAGGACTGCAATCAGTGGACGACCGGGCGCACGGGCGCGGCGCGTGCCAGGACCCGCGTAATCGACCCGGTCAGCACCGGCTGGCTGGCGGCGAAGGGACCCGCCACCGCCGCCCCCGTCGGAATCTCGATGGCGATTACCACCTGGCCCTCGGCGGTCGGCTCCACGATCCAGCTGAAGCCCCTGAGCGCGACGTAGCGTGCGTCCGCCCCGGGATTCTTGACGCGGTCGATCGCGAGCAGGATCTCCTTGAGCACCTGCTCGACATCCTCGTCGGCCCAGTCGGCGGCCGCGGGTCCGTCGTGCACGATGCGCTCGGTCACCGCGTAGTTGCGCTCGCGCAGAACAATTTCGACATCGAAGGTCATCGGCGGTCACGAACCTTTCCCGTGGGCATCGGACTCGAGAGCTGCACGGGCGCCGTTCATTCGGCGCGGCCCAGCAGCGCGGCGAGGTCCTCGGGCCGGCTGCACCGGCTGCTGGCACGTGAAGTCGCGGCAGACGTAGGCCGCCGCCTCTTGCGGCGCCGTCATGCCGCCGACGAACGGCAGGAGCGCGGCGGTCTGCGCCTGGCCGGCGCCCGGCTGCACCGGCACCACGATCGCGAACGGCAGGTAGCGGGCGGCGAGCTGCCGTGCGAGTGCCCGCGCCGCGCCCGACTCCCCGTCGCCGACGACGACGATCTGGCTGAAGCCGTGGTGCCAGGCCGACAGGCCGCACAGCATCATGGGCACCGCGCGCGCGGCGGAGCCGACCTTGGGGCCGAGCCTGGCCAGCGTGCGCCGGATCTTCTCGAGCCGCTGGTCGTCCGGCATCAGATGGATGAGGACCTGGAGGTTGAGCACCGAGACGGAGCTGGCGGCCGGCTCGGCGCCGTCGTAGTCCTCCTTGAGGCGCAGGAGCACCGTGGGATCCTGGCCGGTCGTGCTGAACCACCCGCCCTCGGCCGCATCCCAGAAGCGCGCGTCCTGCGCATCCTGCAGCGTGCTGGCCCATTCGAGCCATGCCGCGTCGCCGTCGGCCTGGAACAATTCGAGCAGGCCGAAGATGAGGAAGGCATAGTCCTCCGCGTAGGCGTCGATGCCAGCTTCCCCGCCGCGGTAGCGCCGGAGCAGCTGGCGCGTGTCGCCCTGCCACAGCGTGGTCCGGATGAAGCCGGCGGCGCGGCGCGCGGCCGCGAGGTAGCGGCCGGACGATGGGCTGTCCGGCAACACCCGCGCGGCCCGCGCGAGGGCGGCGATCATCAAGCCGTTCCATGCGGTCAGCACCTTGTCGTCGAGGTGCGGCCGCGGACGGCGGGATCGCGCCTCGAACAGCGTCTGCCGGATCCGGGCGAGCGCCGCGTGGACTTCCGCCTCGGAGCGCGACGTGCGGACGGCGATGTCGTGCACCGGCTCGGCGTGATAGAGCAGGTTCTTGCCGGTGAACTCCCCCTGCGGGTCGTGCGGCGCGTTGCCGCCCGCCTCGATCCCGAAGCGGCGCCGCGCGGTGTCCGCATCGCTGCCGAGGAGCGTTTCGATCTCCGCATCGCTCCAGACGTAGAACGCCCCTTCCATCTTGTGCGCGCCGGGCGTGCCCGCCTGCTCGGGCGGCAGGCTGTCGGCATCCTCCGCGGAGTAGAAGCCGCCCGCCGGATCCGTCATGTCGCGCAGCACGTACGCCAGCGTGTCTTCCGCCACGTCGGCAAAGAACGCATCCCCGGACGCCTGCGCGCATTCGAGGCAGGCCAGGACGAGCTGTCCCTGGTCGTAGAGCATCTTCTCGAAATGCGGCACCCGCCAGTCGGCATCCACGGAGTAGCGGTGGAATCCGCCGCCGATGTGATCGCGCATGCCGCCGACGGCCATCGCGCGGAGCGTGTCCGAGGCCATCAGCAGCGGCGCCTGCGCCGCCGCGGCCGCCGGACGCGCGGCGCGCCGACTCGCGGAGCAGGAACAGCAGCTCCGAGGGACGCGGGAACTTCGGCGCGTCGCCGAATCCCCCGCGGCGGGTATCGAACGCCATCTGGAACTGCTCGACCGCCACGTCGAGCGCCTCGGCATCGGCGACGGCGCCGCCAGCACCGCCGTCCCGCCGGCCGCCGCTGCCGGTGACCAGCTGGAGACGAGTGAACAGCTCGGCGGCCGCCTCCTCGACGCGCGCCCGGTCGTCCTTCCACACCCGCGCCAGCTCGTTGATCAGGTCGGCGAAGCCCGGTCTGCCCCAGCGGGATGTCGGCGGAAAGTAGGTGCCGCCGTAGAAGGGCTTCAGGTCCGGCGTCAGGAACACGGTCATCGGCCAGCCGCCGGAGCCGGTCGTGGCCTGGACGAACGACATGTAGACGCGGTCCACGTCGGGCCGCTCCTCGCGGTCCACCTTGATCGACACGAAGTCGCGGTTGAGCAGGTCGGCGATGGCGGGATTCTCGAACGACTCGTGCTCCATCACGTGGCACCAGTGGCACGTGGAGTAGCCGATGGAGAGGAAGATCGGGCGATCCTCCGACCGGGCACGGGCCAGCGCCTCGTCGTTCCAGGCATACCAGTCCACGGGATTGCCGGCGTGCTGCAGCAGGTAGGGGCTGCGCTCCCTGGCGAGACGATTCATGGTCACCCCTGGCTTACGCCCCCGTCAGGAACGCCATCTTCAGGCGATCCTCGTCGGCTGGCCAGACGTAGTGCTCATTCGAGGACAGGCCGGCCACCGCGCCGCCAGCCGCGCCGCTCACGTACACCAGGATCTCGCGCCGCTCGGCGGCTTCCGCCCGGGCGTATTGCTCGGCGAGCGCCCTGACGTGCGGCTCGGCGCCGGCGGTCCAGAACACCACGCGATCCGCCGCCAGGTCCGGCGGCTCCGCGCCGCCGACCTCTGCCGCGCGGTGTTCCGCCAGGCTGGTACTGCCGCGCTCGACGAGGGCGCGGAGCGGCGCCGGCACGGGGTCCTTTCCGGTAATCAGCACGGTCTTCATACCCGGCGATCGTACATCACCCGGGGGAAGGGGGCGGCCACGGTAGAATCCCGCCATGACGCCAGCGCCCAGGCAGGTGGCCATCCTGGTCGAACAGGACTTCGAAGACAGCGAGCTGAACGGCCCGCTGCGCCTGCTGCGCGAAGCGGGCGTCGAGGTCACCGTGGTGGGCCCGTTCGCGAAACGGGAATACGAGGGGAAGCGCGGCGGCCGCGTCACCTCGGATGTCGGCGCCGGCGCCGTCCGGGCCGCCGACTTCGACGCCGTGATCATCCCCGGCGGCCACGCCCCCGACCGCATGCGGATGCGGCACGCGATGGTCGACCTCGTGCGCGACGCCGCCGCCGCGGGCAAGCTGATCGCCGCGATCTGCCACGGACCGCAGCTCCTCATCTCGGCCGACGCGGTGCGCGGGCGCACGCTGACCTGCTGGCCCTCGATCGCCATCGACGTCCGGAACGCCGGCGGCCTCTACGTCGACCGCCCTGTCGTCCGCGACGGCACCCTCATCACCTCGCGGAAGCCGGACGACGTGCCGCAGTTCGTGGCGGCGATCCTGGAGGCGCTTGGCGCATGACCGGGCGCTCGCCGTCGAGACCCGCGGCCTGACGCGGGACTTCGGCGACGTCCGCGCGGTGGACGGCGTCGACCTCGCCGTGCCCGCCGGGAGCTTCTACGGCTTCCTCGGCCCGAACGGCGCCGGCAAGTCCACGACGATCAAGTGCCTGACCGGACTCCTGCAGCCAACCGCCGGCACCGTGCGGATTCTCGGCATCGATCCCGCGGCGGATCCGGTGGCCGTCAAGCGCCGGATCGGCGTCGTCCCGGAGGACCTGGCGCTGTTCGATCGGCTGACCGCTCCCGAGACCCTCGCGTTCATCGCCACGGTGCACGGCATCGATCACGGCACGGCGGCACGCCGCACCGCCGAACTGCTGGAGCTGATGGAGCTGGCAGACCGGCCGAACACGCTGGTGACCGATTTCTCGCACGGCATGCGCAAGAAGCTCGCGCTCGCCGCCGCGCTGCTGCCGGCGCCGCGCCTGCTGTTTCTCGACGAGCCGTTCGAGGGCATCGACGCGGTCGCCTCGCGGCAGATTCGCGAATTGCTGCTGGCGTTCGTGAGCCGCGGCGGCACCATCTTCCTCACCTCGCACATCCTCGAGATCGTCGAGCGGCTGTCGTCACACATCGGCGTCATCGTCCGGGGCCGGCTGGTGGCGCAGGGAGCCCTGGCGGAGCTGCGCGACGCGGGGGGCGAAGCGCGGACCCTCGAGCAGCTGTTCCTCGGCCTGGCGCAAGGCGACGCGCGGCCGCGGCCGGTGCTCGACTGGATCTGAGCGATGCTGCGGATTTTCCGGGCGTTCGCCTGGCTGAAGTGGCGGACCCTGATCAACTCGATCGACCGCGGCGGCGGCCGCGACGTGATGGCGCGGTTCTCCCTGGCGATCGAGGGGCTGGCGCCGGTCGTCCTCGGCCTCGTCCTGATTCCGTCGGCGCTGGCCCTTGCCGGCGCCGGCGCGTATGCCGGCGCGTTGCTGGCCGCGGGCACACCGGACGGGCCGGTGGTCCAGGTGCTGCGGTTCGCCCTGCTGGCGGGATGTGCGCTCGCGGTCGTCAGCCCGTTGATCTCTCCCGCCGCAGGACTGCCGAACCCGGTCCGCCTGCTCCTGCTGCCGATCCCGCGCGCGGTGCTCTACATCGGCCAGACCGGGTCGGTCCTGGCCGGGCCGTGGATGCTGCTGATAGCGGCCCCGCTCCTGGCGGTCCCGGCGGGGCTGGCCGCCGGCGGGGCGGCCGGTGCCGCCGCCGCCGCGGCGCTGAGCGGCGTGCTGCTGCTCGTGCTGCTGGCCGGCGTCACGCTCGGCGTCAGCGCGGTCCTGCAGCTGGTGGTCCGCAACCGCCGGCGCGGCGAGCTGGTGGCGCTCCTGCTGCTCCTGGCGCTGCCGGTCATCGGCATGGCGCCGGGCCTGATCCAGGCCCAGCGCGGATCGCAGACGCAGGGGGAGCCCGATCGCCGCAGCGGCGCCAGAAGCGCTCACCCACATTCCGTCCGAGATCTATATCCGGGCCATCCGCGCCGCGGCGGCTGGCGACCGTGGCGGCAGCATCCGCGCGGCGGCGGCGCTCGCGGCGCTGGCGGCCGGCATCCATGCCGCGGCGCTGGTGGCGGCGTCCCGGCTGCTGCATTCGCCCAACCTGTCCGGATCCGGCCGCGCGGGAGGTGCCGGTGCCGTCCGCGTCTGGCGGATTCCGGGCCTGTCACCCACCACCTCCGCGGTCGCCGTCAACCAGGTGAGGCTGGCGCTGCGGACGCCGCGCGGACGGTTCTCGCTGCTGTCGCCGCTGATGGTGTTCGTGACGCTGGCGATGGTGATGCTTCGCAACTCGACCGGGGAGATCGAGCTGGACTTCGTTCGCCTGCCGGGCGGCATCGGGCTGGCGGCGTTCGCTGCGGCGACGGCGCTGCTCGCCATCCTGCCGCTGGCGATGAACCAGTTCGCCACCGACGGCGCGGGATTGACGCTGATGATGCTGACGCCGCTCGAGGCGGCGGCGCTGCTCCGCGGAAAGGCCATCGGCAACGCACTCATCGCCGCGATGCCCGCGGGACTGTGCCTGGCGGCGGCGAGCCTGCTCGTTCCTGGTGGTGAGCCGGCGCTCTGGCTGTGCGTCCCGCTGGCGTTCGCCTCGACCTATCTCCTGCTGGCGCCGGCGGCCGCCGTCCTGTCGATGCTGTTCCCGCGCGTGGTAAACCTCAACAGCATCGGCCAGGGCAGCAACGCGCACGGCGCCGCGATGCTGCTGGGCACCCTGGCGCTCGCCGCGGCGGCGGCCCTGTCCGCGCTGCCCGTCGTGGCCGCGATCGAGCTGCAACGGCCGGCGCTGGCGCCGCTGTTCGGGCTCGTGTGGACCGGGCTGTGCGGGGGCGCCGGCGTGGCGCTGTTCCGCGCCGCCGCGTCGCTCTACGCGCGGCGGCGCGAACAGTTGGGCATGCGGCTTGCTCCCTGAGGAATCTCATGCCGACCCGACGCGCACTGAAGCCCCTCGAGCGATTGATGCGGGGCACCTTCGGTCTCGAACAGTTCCGCCCCGGCCAGGAAGACGTCATCCGTTCGGTGGTGGCCGGGCGCGACACCATTGCCATCATGCCGACCGGCGCCGGCAAATCGCTGTGCTACCAGCTGCCCGCGATGCACCTGCCGGGCACCACCATCGTCGTCTCGCCGCTGATCGCGCTGATGAAGGACCAGTGCGACAAGCTCAACGAGCTCGGCATCCCGGCGCGTCAGATCAACTCGACCGTACCCGCCGCCGAGATCACCGCCGCGCTCGACGCCATCGCGGCGGGCCGCGTCGAGTTCGTGTTCGCAACGCCGGAGCGCCTCGAGGATCCGGGGTTCCTGAAGACCCTGCGTTCCGTACCGATCGACCTCTTCGTGGTGGACGAGGCCCACTGCGTGTCGGAATGGGGACACGATTTCCGTCCCGCCTTCCTGTCTCTCGGCTCGGCGATCAAGACGCTGGGGACGCCGCCGGTACTGGCGCTGACCGCTACCGCGACCGAGCGCGTGCTCGACGACATCCGGGCCACGCTCGGGCTGCGCGACCCGCTGGCCATCAACCTCGGCATCTATCGCGAGAACCTGCACTACCGCGTCCGGCACACCGCCAGCGATACCGCCAAGCAGCGCGAGCTGATCCAGTTGCTGCGCGACACCGACGGCACCGGCATCGTTTACGTCGCGACGGTGAAGCAGGCGGAAGCGGTGACCCGCCTGCTCGAAACCGAAGGGCTCGACGTGGCGATGTATCACGGCCGGCTGGCCGCGCGGACGCGGCACGACGTGCAGGACCGGTTCATGGCAGGCGCGCTCGAGGGGATTGTCGCGACCAATGCCTTCGGCATGGGGATCGACAAGCCCGACATCCGCTACGTCGCGCACTACGACATGCCGGGGTCGCTCGAGGCCTATTACCAGGAGTCGGGGCGCGCCGGGCGGGACGGCGCGCCCGCCACGTGCCTGCTGCTCTATCGCCTCGAGGATCGCCGCACCCACCAGTTCTTCATGGGCGGCAAATACCCGGGACCCGACGCCATCACCGCCGTGCGCGACGCGCTGCACGGGCTCGGCGCGGCGGCCGATCCCGTGACCCTGGCGGCGGTCCAGGCCCACGCGACCGGGGTTGCCCGTACGAAAGTCCGGTCGGTCCTGTCCATGATGAAGACGCTCGGTCTCGTCAGGGAACTGCGGGGCGGGCGCTACCGCCTCCTCGAGACCGATGTGCCGGCCGCCCGGCTCGAAGAGGTGGCGGGCGAATATGCCGCGCGCCAGGAGGGTGACCGGGAAAAGCTCGAGCGCATGGCGTTGTATGCCCAGAGCCCGGCGTGCCGCTGGAAACTGCTGCTCGACTACTTCGTGGACGAGAGCGGGTTCGAACGCTGCGGCACCTGCGACAACTGCCTCGAACCGCCGGAGCTGCGGCACCTGCCCCCGGGCAGCGCCACCCGGGCGGCCTGAACGGCACGTCGGACGGTCAGCTCAACCATAGCGGCGTCCCCTTACTCTCCGGTAGGTCGCGCGATACTCACCAGGAACCGCCGCGGCATCGCGCTCCTCAGGCAGCCGGCGCCCATGGGCTGCGGATTGGCGATTTCCTTGGAATTTACCGCGTCAGGCGCTTGGCATTCCAGTTGCTTTTACAGAGTGTGTCGGGCGAACGAGGCCCGGCCCGCCGCTTCGGCGCTCTGCTGGAGCACACAACCTACCTACACTGCCTGCCACATGGGTGCAGGGAGCGTCCTCGGACCTCCCTGTCCCGTCATGTACAGCGCCCGCCGCTGGCTGACCTCAACGCTTGGACTTGGGAAGGGGCGGAGCCGGCAGCTGCCGCACCCGCTGCCGGATCGACCGGAACGCCGCGCTGTCGATGCGGCCGGAGGGACGCGGCCCGATGGTGCGCTTCAGCATCGCCGCGCGCTCGGCTGTTGCCGGGTGCGACGAGAGGAATACTTCGACCGAAGAAGGATCGCGCCCGGCCTCCTCCCGCAGGGTGGTCATGAACGCCGCCATCCCCGCGGGATTCCAGCCTGCCCGGCGCACGATCTGCACGCCGATCCGGTCCGCCTCGCGCTCGTCCTCCCGGCTGAACGTCAGCAGGTAACCGTTCGCCATCACCTGCGCGCCGATCCGCGCCGTGCGCGCGCCGCCGCCGTTGCCCAGCACGGCGCCGAGCAGGCCGAGCAGGCCGTTGGCGACCAGCTGCTTGGTGATCTGGTCCGCGGCGTGGCGCTGCGCGATGTGCGCGATCTCGTGGGCGAGCACGCCGGCCAGCTCGGACTCGTTCGCCGCGGCGTGCAGGATGCCGCGGTGGATCCACACCGGCCCGCCGGGCAGGGCGAAGGCGTTCAGCTCACGGTGGTTCGCGATCGAGAACGAATACGGATACCTCGGGCCTGCGGCCCTGGCAGCCAGCCGGCGGCCGATATCGGAAACATACCGGGCGGCCGGGCCGTCGCGCAGCTCAGGCACCTGCCGCCGCACCTCGCGCTGCGCGTCCTTGCCGAGCGCAATCTCGTCGTTCACGCTGATCAGCGACATCGCGCCCGTCGCGGCCACGGCACAGCAGCCAAGCAGGAGGGGGCGGATCACAGGCGGGGCGCCGGCGCCGCGGGTATCTCCTCGGGACGACGGCGGCGGATGCGGGCGTTGGCCGCGGTCACTTCCACCCCGTAGAGCAGGATCACCGCCGAGATGTAGATCCAGACCAGAAAGACGACGACCGCCGCAATCGATCCGTGCACGTTGCTGAAGCCGGACTGGTCGCGCACGTACCAGGAGAAGCCGGACAGCGCGCCGCGCCAGGCCAGCCCCGTCACCACCGCCCCCACCCACACGTCCCGGAAACGCACCGTCGCATTCGGCACGAAGTAGAAGATCAGCCCGACGACGAGGATGAAGACGATGGTGGTGGCCCAGCGCACGGCGAGCCCCTGCAGCATGACGATCCGCGCGTCGCCGTTGAACGCCCCCGAAAACAATCGCGCCTGGGCCACGTCGATGGCGCTGACCAGCGCCAGCGCCAGGATGAGCAGCAGGCTCGCCATCACCAGCATGACGAACGAGATCATCTTGTGCTTGAAGTAGCTGGGCTGCTTCTCCACGCCCCAGGCGTGGTTGACCGCCGAGGTGATCGCCCCGAAGACGCCCATCGCCGCCCACACCATCAGCAGGCTCCCGGCCACGCCCAGCCGCACCCCGGACTGCTGCATGGCGTCCAGCTGCTTGATCACGAAGTCGAACTTCTGGGGGAAGTAGCGGAGGACGAAGTTGAGCACGGCGGCGCGGTGCGCCTCGTCGCTCGTGAGGCCGGCCAGCACGGCAAAGACGAGCAGGAAGAAAGGGAAGAGCGAGAGCAGGGCGTAATACGCGATCGACGCGGCGAAAGTCAGGTCGTCGCTGCTGTAGACGCCGGTGACGCCGCGCCAGATCGCCAGCCCGGTGAGCCGTGCTTCCCCCCGGACCCGCTCGAACGCCCGGGTAAGGAAAGGTGGCCGGCCCGCGGGCCGCAGCCCGCTGGTGGCCGGCGCACTCACGTGCGCATCATACTCCGGTCGCCCCGGACGCTGAACTGGCTGCCCCGGCGGTGGACCCTCCTGGCTCGAGACCCGCTCCACGTTCCCCGCTGGTCTCGGCCCAGGCATGTCTCAGTTCGGTGTACAGCCAGGGACCTGACGATGCCAGGGCACGGCGGACGAGCTGCCCTGCCGCACGCCGCAGGCCGGGATCGCGCAGGACGTAGTAGGCGGCACTGACCAGCGCCACCCCGATGACGACATCGGCAACCTTTTCCGCGGTCTCTTCGGTCATGGTGTTGAGGACCGACGTGACGAGCTGGAGTCAGGAGCGACGGCTCCTGCTCCCGCGTCGTCGTGTCGTTCCGGTCAGGCTAGCCGCGGTCGGCGGCGGAGTACCCGGAGGTGCCGGTGCCCGGGGTGCTGCCCGTCGTGGCGCTGCCGGTGCTGCCCGGGCCGGCGCCGGTGTGGGTGCCGCCCGCGTTTCCGCCGCGCGCCCGGTCGTAGGCTTCGCGGCCGCGGTCGACGATCTGCGTGACCTTGTCCGACGCCTGCGAGTAGGCGTCGTTGGCCGTCGAGCGGATGCGTCCGGTCTGCTCACCCAGCTGGGTGCGCAGTTCCGAGCCCGGCTTGGGCGCGAACAGCATCCCCAGGCCGGCGCCGAGCACCGTGCCCGCGAGCAATCCCATCAGAAACGAGCCGCCGCCGTCTTCCTTTTCGAAGCGATCGTATTCGTATGCCATGCAATCTCCTTGTTAATCGATACAGATGACCGGTCGTCCGTCGCGTCGCTCCCCCGCCGGACCGTGCGCGGGGGCTACAGCCGCCCCGTCGCGGTGGCGGATGGTTTCTGCTGGTGGTCGTTGTGCAGCAGCGACACGATGGCGGCGCGCACGCCGCGCACCACGCCGGTCACATGGTTCACCTTGTCCTTGACCGAGCTCCGCAGGTTCTCGGCCGTTTCGTCGACGCGTCCCATCGTCCCGGTGATCGCGTGATCCACGCGCTCGGTCTGCTGGCTGACCCTCGCCGTCACGGCCTTCACATCCAGCAGGATGGCGTCCACCTTCTCCCGGAGCGGTGCGATCTGCCTCGCCTCGAGGTCCTGCACGAGGGTCATGACGCGCCGGTAGACCAGGAATGCCCCGATGCCGACGCCAATCAGCAGCAGCGCTTCGAGCACGCTCACGACCGCCATGATGATCAGCGCGGTGTTGGTGGTTCCAAGATCAACCATCAGTTGCCCCCTATGCCGACCAGCGGCCCTGCGCCCCGCCGGTCATGTCGCTCAGCGAGCGCCAGCCCTCGTTTGCCGCCGTCCTGGCCTTCTCGACGGTGCCGCGCATCCGGGCCACCTCGTTCATGAAGTCGTCCAGGCGCGGATCGATCTGATCGCGGACGCGGCGTCCACCTTCGGTCAGGTACAGCCAACCCCAGACTCCTCCGGCGACAGCGCCCATCATGGTCGCCATCAACACTCGCGATCGCTCGTTCACGTTCCGCCTCCTCTGGCCTCGAAATGCGCAGAATCGCTCCGGGCCACCGATCACTCAATCAAACCACGTGCCACTGGACGGTATTTTCCGGCCATCCGGCCGCGAAACAGCGAAGGCTCGCGGGCCTAGAGCCGCCCCGACGCCACGAACAGCGCCAGCGCGACGCCGTCCCACGCGGTCCCTGACGGGCTGTCTTCGGCGGTCGCCCCCATGGCCATTGTCGCGACATAGCTGGTATCCAACTGGAATTTGCCTACCAGATACTCACGGACGAGCTGGCTCCTGGCCCGGCTGGCGAGGTATCGCACGTCGCCCGTGGCATCCTGCGCGTAACCTTCCACTACGAACGGGGATTTCTTGGGATAGCGCAGGAACTGGGACATGGCCGAGTCCAGCCGCGTCTTGCCGCCCTCCGTCAGCCGCTCGGTGCCATTCTCGTCGCGCTCGAACAGCAGGTCGGCGCGCAGCCAGATGCGCAGCGCACGCCGATCCTTGGTGAGCGCCCCCTCCCGGTACTCGGCCACGGTCACGTCGTCGAGGTCGAAATAGCCGCGGCGGTTGAAGAAGCCGCGGAACAGGAAGTTGCGCTTCAGCGCCTCGGTGGTCTCGGCGAGGTCGGTCATCGCGTCGCGCGCCGACTGCAGCGTCTGCTGCACGTCGCCGGTCAGCCCTTTCACCGGCCCCTTGTCGCCGCGCAGGTCGGCGATGGCCGCCTTGGCCTCGATGCTGGCCTCGCGCACCGTGGCCATCGCGGTTTCCGCATCCGACGCGATCGACTTCACGCTGGCGTACAGCGCATCGTCGTTCAGGAACTTGCCGACGGTGCCGCGTCCCTCCTGGACGTTGCTGACGATGGTGTTGATGTCGGTGCTGACGCGCCGGGCGGCCACGAGGATCTGCTGCAGCTCGCCGCCCATGTCGTTCATGAGGCCCTGGGCATCCCGGACGGTCGAGGTCAGCACCACGAGCGATTCGTCGACCCGCCCCTTGACGTCGAGCAGCATCGCATTCACCGTGACGAGCGTGTCGCTCATCATCTGCATCAGGTCCGAGATGTCGAACGGCTCCTGGCTCTTGATGGTCCCGTCGCCCGGCACCTGCGGCGACTGATCGCTGCCGCTCTCGATCTGCACGAACTTGTTGCCGACCAGCCCGTCGTTCTGGATGGAGGCCACCGAGTCGAGCCGAATCAACGGGTGCAGGTCCTCGCGGACGCGCATCCGCACGCGGAACCGGCCGCCCGGCCCGCCCGGCACGCGAATCTCGTCGACCTCCCCGGCGTCCATGCCGGCCACGCGGACCGTCGCCCCGTTGGCCAGCGCGGCAATCTCGTGGAACTCGGCGTAAATCTGGATGGTGTCGCTGAACAGCATCCGGCGGTTGCCGATGAGGAACAACCCCACCGCGAACAGCAGCAGCCCCCCGATGACGAACGCGCCGACGGCGGCAAGACGACTTTGCGGCATGTGCCTCCGTTACCCTGCGTGCTGCGACGACATGAACGCCTGCACCATCTCGTCCTGACTGCGCTCGAGATCGGCGGGCGTGCCGCGCGCGATGATGCGTCCCTCGTGGAGCATGGCCAGGTCGTCGCCCAGCCGCTTCGCGCTCGGAATGTTGTGGGTGACGACGATGAGCGTGGTGCGGTCGTGCGCCTTCAGGTTCAGCAGCAGCTCGTCGATCTCGTCGGCGGTGATCGGATCGAGCCCGGCGCTCGGCTCGTCCACCAGCAGGATCGGCGGATCGAGGGCGAGCGCGCGGGCCAGCCCCGCCCGCTTGCGCATCCCGCCCGAGAGCGCCCCGGGCATCTTGTCGTACTCCCTGCCGAGGCCGACGGCGTCGAGCTTCTGCTGCGCCCGCTGCCGGATCTCGCCGTCGGCCAGCGGGGTGTGGCGCCGCAGCGGGAACGCCACGTTCTCGCCGACCGAGATGGAATCGAACAGCGCGGCGTTCTGGAACAGGAACCCGATCTTCTTGCGGATGCGCGACAGCTCGGGGCCGCCGGCGCCGCTGATCTCGTCCCCTTCGACGAAGACCGATCCCTGGTCGGGCTGCACCAGGCCGACGATGGAGCGGAGCGTCACGCTCTTGCCGGTGCCGCTGCGCCCGAGAATGATGAAGCCGGTGCCCGGGGCCACGTCGAAGGAGACGTCGTCGAGGATCCGGCGCGGACCAAAGCTCTTGGTCACCCGCTCCAGGCGCACCGCCGCGACCGGCGCCGTCACCCCTGCACCTCGGGAAAGAGGAAGAAAATCAGCCGGACCAGCACGACATTGGCGACGATGATGCCGACCGACGACATCACGACCGCCCGGGTCGAGGCGCGGCCGACACCCTCGGTGCCCGATTCGGTGGTGAAGCCGAGCCACGACGACACCGTGGCGATGATGAAGCCGAACGCCATCGTCTTGACCGTGGCCGGGATGTAGTCCGTCATGTCGATCAGCGAGAAGGCCCGATCGAAGTAGAGGCCGAGCGACATGCCGGTGGCCGTCGTCTCGGCGAGGTAGCCGCCCATCATGCCGGCGAAGTTCATCAGCGTGGTGAGCAGCGGCAGCGCGATGACGCAGGCGATGACCCGCGTGACCACGAGGTAGCGGAAGGCATCCACCGCGCTGGCCTCGAGCGCGTCGATCTGCTCGGTGACCCGCATGGCGCCGAGCTCGGCGCCGATGCCGGCGCCAATCCGTCCGGAAAGCAGGAGCCCGGCGGTCAGCGGACCGGTCTCGCGGACGAGGGCGATGGCGAGGCCGGCGGGAATCATCGACTCGGCGCCGAAGCGCTCGAGCGACGCGCGCGTGTGCATCGACAGCACCACCCCCACCGCCAGCCCCGAGACCGCGATCAGCGGCGCCGAGCGGACGCCGAGCTCGTAGACCTGCCGCATCGTCTCGCGGAACTCGAACGGCGGCAGCACCGCCTCGCGGGCGGCGCGCGCGGCAAAGAGCGACAGCTCGCCGGCCGACGCGAGCAGAGGAACGCCGGGCACGCCGGACGTATCGGGCATGGGCTGCGCGAGCGCCGCCCTAGGCGGGCGCCGCCCGGCGGGCGGCCGCGCTCTTGGCGCCGTCCTGGATGTCGTGCTTCTTCATCTTGCTGTACAGCGTCGGGCGGTACAGCCCGAGAATCTGCGCCGCTTCCTGCTTGTTCCAGTTGGTGCGCTGGAGGGTCTGCAGGATCGCCATCTTCTCGATCTCGGCCAGGGTCCGGTGCGGCGGGATGACGAACTCGGTCGTCGTGGCGTTGTCCGAGCGGAGCGATTCCGGCAGATCGTTGACCGTGATCTCGGTGCCCTTGGCCACCAGCACGCCGCGCTCGATCACGTTCTCGAGCTCGCGGACGTTGCCCGGCCAGCGGTGCCGGATGAGCACGTGGTAGGCTGCCGGCGCGATCGACTTGACGTTGCGCTGATGGCGCTGGCGGTACTTCTCGAGGAAATGCTCGCACAGGAGCGGGATGTCCTCGGTCCGCTCGCGCAGCGGCGACACCCGCAGCGTGATGGTGTTGATGCGGAAGTAGAGATCCTCGCGCAGCTTGCCGTCGCGCAGCGCCGCATCCAGGTCGATGTTGGTGGCACAGACCAGCCGGAGAGTCGACGCGCACGATGCGATCGCTGCCGATCGGCCGGTACTCGCGCTCCTGGAGCACGCGCAGCAGCTTGGTCTGGAGGTAGGGCGGCATCTCGCCAATCTCGTCGAGCAGCAGCGAGCCCCCCTCCGCCATCTCGAACAGCCCTTCCTTGTCCGTCTGCGCGCCGGTGAAGGCCCCCTTCTTGTAGCCGAACAGCTCCGACTCGATCAGGTCCTTGGGGATGGCGGCGCAGTTGATCTTGATGAACGGGCCCTTGGCGCGCTTGCTGTTGTAGTGGATCGCGTTGGCGATGAGCTCCTTGCCGGTGCCGTTCTCCCCCTGGATGAGGATGTTGGCGTCGCTCCCCGCCACGCTCTCGACCAGCTCGAGCACCTCGTGCATCTTCTTGCTCTTGCCGATGATGTTGCCGAACTGGAAGCGCCCCTCCAGCTTCTGCTTGAGCAGCAGGTTCTCGCCGACCAGGTCGCGGCGCTCGATCGCCCGCTCGAGGATGGCCAGCAGGGTGTCCGGCTCGACCGGCTTCTCGACGAAGCTGTGCGCCCCCGCCTTCATCGCCTCGACCGCCTTCGGCACGTTGCCGTGCCCGGTGATCACGATCACCTCGGTGTCGCCGTAGGTCTGCTTGAACTTCCGCAGCAGCTCCAGCCCGTCGGCGTCCGGCAGCATCATGTCGGTGACCACGACATCCGGCTTCCAGGTCTTGAAGATCTCCTCGCCCCGGGTGCCGATCATGGCGGTGCGCACCTCGTACCCCTCGTGCTCGAGCAGAATCTTCAGCCACTCGATCATCGCCGGCTCATCGTCAATGGCGAGAACGCGGTTCTTTTTCTTGGTCGTCATAGCGGGTCCGGGAACTGTGCCCTGAGAACAATACACTTCCCGTCGTGTATTTACGCAATAATTATACACATTTGCAATATTGTGTCGACATACTGACAGGTGTCTGGATGCGATACGAGATGCCTGCCGCTCCAGCCTTCAGGCTATAATTCGCCCCGCAGACGCGTTCGGCGTGGCTGGCTGACCTCCTCGATGGACATCCTCGATACTCGCGTCGATCCCCGGTCGGATCTGTTTCGCGGCAACCAGGAGCGAATGGCCTCGCTCGTGGCGGAGTTGCGCCAGCGCACCGCCGCGGCCCGTGAGGGGGGCGGCGCCAAGTACCTGGAGCGGCACCGCGAGCAGGGCAAGCTGCCGGTCCGGGAGCGGATCGACAAGCTCCTCGACCCCGGTTCGCCGTTCCTCGAGCTGTCGCCGCTGGCGGCCTGGGACCTCTACGACAACGAGGCGCCGGGCGCCGGGCTGGTCACCGGCATCGGCCGGGTCTCGGGGCGCGAGGTGCTCATCGTGGCCAACGATGCCACGGTGAAAGGCGGCACCTACTACCCGCTCACGGTCAAGAAGCACCTGCGAGCGCAGCAGATCGCCCTCGAGAATCACCTGCCCTGCCTCTACCTCGTCGACTCGGGCGGCGCCTTCCTGCCGCTCCAGGCCGAGGTCTTTCCCGATCGGGAGCACTTCGGCCGCATCTTCTACAACCAGGCCCGCATGTCGGCCGAGCGGATCCCGCAGATCGCGGTCGTGATGGGCTCCTGCACGGCCGGCGGCGCCTACGTCCCGGCCATGTCCGACGAGACCATCATCGTCAAGGGCACCGGCACGATCTTCCTCGGCGGCCCGCCGCTCGTGAAGGCGGCCACCGGCGAGGAGGTCACCGCCGAGGATCTCGGCGGCGCCGACGTGCACACCCGGCTGTCCGGCGTCGCCGACTACTTCGCCGACGACGACGAACATGCGCTGCACCTGGCGCGGACGGTGGTGGGGTCGCTGCACCGGGTCAAGCAGGGCCCGGCCGACGTCACCACGCCGGAGGACCCGGCCTACGATCCGCGCGAAATCTACGGCATCGTCAACGCCGACACGCGCAAGCCCTACGAGGTCCGCGAGATCATCGCGCGGATGGTGGACGGCTCGCGCTTCGACGAGTTCAAGGAACGCTACGGCGCGACCCTGGTGACCGGCTTCGCCCGGCTGCACGGCTATCTCGTCGGCATCATTGCCAACAACGGCGTGCTGTTCTCGGAATCGGCGCTGAAGGCCACGCACTTCATCGAGCTGTGCGGGACGCGGGGCGTCCCGCTCGTGTTCCTGCAGAACATCACCGGCTTCATCGTCGGCCGGGAATACGAGCGCGCGGGCATCGCCAAAGACGGGGCGAAGATGGTGCACGCGGTGGCGAACGCCGGCGTGCCGCGGTTCACGGTCGTCATCGGCGGCTCGTTCGGCGCCGGGAACTACGGCATGTCCGGGCGCGCCTACGACCCCCGCCTCCTCTGGATGTGGCCCAACTCGCGCATCTCCGTGATGGGCGGCGAGCAGGCCGCCGCCGTGCTGGCGACGGTGAAGCGCGACCAGCTCGCCCGCGGGAACCGTGAGCTCAGCGCCGCGGATGAAGCCGCCATCCGCGATCCGATTCTCGAGAAGTACGAGCGCGAAGGCTCCCCCTACTACTCCACCGCGCGCCTGTGGGACGACGGGATCCTGGACCCGGCGGAGACGCGCACGGCGCTGGCGCTCGGATTGTCGGCGGCGTTCAACGCGCCCATCACCCCGGCGCGCTTCGGCGTGTTCCGGATGTAGGCCGCTTCTCCGACCACCACCATGCCCCACCTCCTCGTTGCCCAGGACGGCCCGGTCGTGACGGTCACGCTGAACCGCCCGGACGTGCGCAACGCCTTCAACGAGGCCCTGATCGCGGAGCTGACGGCCTGGGCGCGCGGCGCCATGCCCGCGGATGCCCGGGTGGCCGTGCTGCGCGGCGCCGGCCGGGTGTTCTGCGCCGGGGCGGACCTGGCCTGGATGTCGCGCATGGTCGGCTATTCGCGCGAGGAGAACGTGCGCGACGCCGCGGCGATGGCCGGGATGTTCGAGGCGCTCGATACGCTGCCGCTGCCGCTGGTGGGCCGCATCCAGGGGGCGGCGCTCGGCGGCGGCGCCGGGCTCGCCGCCGTCTGCGACATCGTCGTGGCCGCCGAGGAGGCGGTGTTCGGGTTCACCGAGGCCAAGCTGGGCATCCTGCCCGCCGTCATCGCGCCGTTCGCGGTGGCCAAGATCGGCGCCTCGGCGGCCCGCGAGCTGTTCCTGACCGCCGCCCGCTTCCCGGCGGCGCGGGCGCGCGAGATCGGGCTCGTGCACGCCGTGGTCCCCGCCGCCGACCTCGACGCCGCGGTGGAGGCGCGCATCGCGGAGCTCCTGTCGTCGGCGCCGTCCGCTGTGGCCGCCGCGAAACGGCTCATCGCCGCGGTGGTCAATCAGCCCGCGGCGGGCGTCGCCAGCCTGACCGCCGAGACGATTGCCGCGCACCGCGTCTCGCGCGAGGGTCAGGAGGGCATGCGGGCGTTTCTCGACAAGCGCCCGGCGCCGTGGACGCCGGCCAAGGACGAGCCGCCGGCGTGACGACTGCCCGTCCCTTCACCCGCGTGCTGGTGGCCAACCGCGGCGAGATCGCCGTCCGCCTCATCCGCGGCTGCCGTGAGGCCGGACTCGAGAGCGTGGCCGTCTACTCCGACGCCGACGCGCACGCCCTCCACGTCCGGCTCGCCGACCAGGCCGTGCGGATCGGTCCCGCGGCCCCCGCCGAAAGCTACCTCGACGTGGCGGCGCTGCTCGAGGCGGCCCGGGCGTCGCGGAGCCGAGGCCGTCCATCCCGGCTACGGCTTCCTGTCGGAGCGCGCCGCCTTTGCGCGCGCGTGCGAGGACGCCGGCCTGGTGTTCATCGGTCCGCCGGCGGCGGCCATCGACGCGCATGGGCTCCAAGATCGCCGCCCGGGCGCTGATGGAGGGGGCCGGCGTGCCCGTCGTGCCCGGCGCGGTGCCGCCGGACCAGTCCGACCAGGGCATTCAGGAGGCGGCACGGGCGATCGGCTACCCCGTCCTGGTGAAGGCGTCCGCCGGCGGCGGCGGCAAGGGCATGCGCACCGTCCGTTCCGATCGCGACGCCGCCGACGCCGTGCCATCGGCGCGGCGCGAGGCGCAGTCGGCGTTCGGCGACGGCACGCTCTACGTCGAACGGCTGATCGAGCGGCCGCGCCACGTCGAGGTGCAGATCTTCGCCGACGCGCACGGCCACGTCGTGCACCTGTTCGAGCGTGAGTGCTCGCTCCAGCGCCGGCACCAGAAGGTCATCGAGGAGAGCCCCTCGCCGGCGCTGACGCCGGCGCTCAGGGCACGGATGGGAGACGCCGCGATCGCCGCGGCGCGGGCGGCCGGCTACCGCAATGCCGGCACCGTCGAGTTCCTGCTCGAGGGCGAGGGGGACACGGCGCGCTTCTACTTCCTCGAGATGAACACCCGGCTGCAGGTCGAACATCCGGTGACCGAGGCGGTGACCGGCCGGGATCTCGTGCGGGCGCAGCTCGCGGTGGCCGCGGGCGCCCCGCTGCCGTGGACGCAGGCGGACCTGACGCAGGTCGGACACGCGGTGGAATGCCGCGTCTACGCGGAAGATCCGGAGGCGGACTTCCTGCCCCAGGCCGGTCGGCTGGCGCTCTATCGCGAGCCGTCGGGACCCGGCATCCGCGTGGACTCGGGGGTCGTGGAAGGCGACGAGATCGGCGTGCACTACGACCCGCTGCTCGCGAAGGTCATCGTCTCGGCGGAGACGCGCGCTGCCGCGCTGGAGCGCGCCGCCGCGGCGCTGCGCGCGTTCCCGATCCTGGGCATCCGGACCAACCTGCCCTTCCTGCTGCGCCTGATCGCCGACCCACGCGTCAGGGCGGGCGCCACCCACACCGCGTTGATCGACACCGAGCTCGCGTCGCTGCTGCCTGCGCCCGACGCGGGCCCGCCCGTCGAGGCGCTCGCCGCGGCCGCATACGTGCACGCGCGCCGGATCCAGCCGCCGGCCCCCGGCGCCGCCGCGGCCGATCCCTGGACCACGATGCACCGGTGGGGGCGCTGAGCATGGCCGGCCGCACGATCGTGCTGCGAGACGCCGCAGGGGGCGAGCATCAGGTGCGGATGACCGACGGCCACACCGTTGTCGTCGGCGACACGACGCTCGAGGTGCGCGAGACAGGCCGACGGCAGCCTGCACCTGCGCGGCCCGCGGCAGGCGGTGGCCTGGGCCGTCGTGGTGGACGGGACCGGTTGGGCGTTCGTGGCCGGCCGCGTCTTCACCTTCGAGGTCGAGCCCTCCGGCCGGCGGCGGGCGGGCGCCGCCCATCATGGACCGATCACCGCGCCGATGCCGGCCGCCGTCCGGAAAGTCGCCGTCGCCGTCGGCGACACCGTCCAGCGAGGCGACGTGCTGGTCGTGCTCGAGGCGATGAAGATGGAGATGCCGGTGCGCGCCGACGCCGACGGCACCGTCGAGGCCGTGAACTGCCGCGAGGGGGAGATGGTGCGGGCGGGAGAGGTGTTGGTGGAGTTGACGTAGGGTTCGGGGTTCAAGGTTCAGGGTGCAAGGTGCAGGGTTCGCTCGGTTCAGGGTGCAAGGTGCAGGGTTCGCTTGGTTTAAGGTTCACGGGTGCAGGGGTGCGGAGTGCAGAGTGTGGGCTGCAAAGGACATCATCCTCTCGGTCGCGGCGCGGGAGTCACAATCCGCTTGGAGCAGCGCACCATGCAGAGTGCACCATGAAGTGGAACAATGAACCTTGAATCCGAACCTTGAACCCGAACCTTGCACCCTGCACCTTGAACCCTGAACCCCTCTCATGAGGTCCCCCGTCACCCTCGTCGAGGTCGGCCCCCGGGACGGGCTGCAGAACGAAGCGGCGGCTCTCGCCGCGGCGGACAAGGTGGCGCTGATCGATGCCTTGTCGGCGGCGGGGCTGCCGGTGATCGAAGTGGCGGCGTTCGTCAGCCCGAAGTGGGTGCCGCAGATGGCGGACGCGGACGAGGTGGCGCGCGCGATCGCGCGGCGGCCGGGGACGCGCTACTCCGCGCTGGTCCCCAACCTCGCCGGCCTCGAGCGCGCGCATGCGGCGGGGATGCGCGAGGTCGCGGTCTTTGCCGCGGCGTCCGAGTCGTTCAGCCGCAAGAACATCAACCAGGACATCGGCGCATCGCTCGACACCTACCGCCAGGTCTGTGCCCGGGCCACGGCGCTGGGGATCGCGGTGCGCGGCTATGTCTCGACGGCGTTCGGCTGCCCGTTCGAGGGGGACGTGCCGCCGGACCGGGTCGCGACGGTCGCGGCGGCGTTGATCGAGATGGGAGCGCGCGAGGTCGCCATCAGCGACACCATCGGCACCGCGCACCCCGGGCAGGTTCCGCGCGTCGTGGCGGCGGTCGCCGGGCGCGTCGAGCTGTCGCGGATCGCGCTGCACTTCCACGACACCCGCGGCACCGCGCTCGCCAACGTGCTGGCCGCCCTCGACCTGGGCATCACGACGTTCGATGCCTCCTGCGGCGGGCTCGGCGGCTGCCCCTATGCTCCGGGTGCCACCGGCAACCTGGCCACCGAAGACCTGGTGTACATGCTCGACGGCCTCGACATCGAGACGGGCGTGAATCTCGACGCCCTGGTCGAAGCCTCGCGACTCATCGAGGCCGCGCCTCGACCACCCGCTGCCCTCCCGCTACTACCAGGCCGCACGCGCCGCCCGAAAACAACGCTGAACGCTGTCCCTGACAGTGCAGGTCGGTGCAGGGTGCAGGGTGCAGGGTGCTGCACCGTGCACCCTGAACCAGCACCTTGAACCTTGCACCCTGCACCCTGAACCATTACCCCGTCCCCTTCCCTTTCATCCACTCCTCGAGCCCTTCGTCGCTCCAGCAGTTGATCACCCGCTCCGCCGGCACCCCGGCCAGCCGCGCGTGGGCGATCGCGTAGTCGGTGAAGCGCAGCTCGCCGATCGAGTGCGCGTCGCTGTCGAGCGCGAACAGGCAGCCGGCGGCGAGCGCCTGCGCCGCGAGCACGTGGTCGACGTCCTGGCGGTGCCAGTTGCCGTCGATTTCGATCGCGACCCCCCGCTGCGCCGCCGCGGCGAAGATTGCCGGCCAGTCGGCCCGGACGCCCGCCGCGGGTGTTGTACATCCGCCCGCGCGGATGGCCCAGGATCGCCACCCCCGGCTGCCCCACCGCGGCCGATCATGCGTCCGGTCTGGTCCTCGTCGCGCCGCAGCTGCGAGTGCGGGGAGGCGACCACGAACTCGAAGACGGCGCGCTCCTCCGGCAGCAGGTCGAGCGATCCGTCGGCGAGGATGTTGGCCTCGATGCCCTTGAAGACGCGGAAGCGGCCGGCATGGCGCGCGTTGATGCGGTCGATCTCACGGTGCTGGCGTGCCACGTCCGCCATGCTCATGCCGCGCGCGATGGGCAGGCCGTGCGAGTGGTCGGTGATGCCCAGGCACGTGTGCCCGAGGCCCAGGCACGCCTTCGCCATCGCCTCGATCCGCTCGCCGCCGTCGCTCCACGTCGAGTGCATCTGGAAATCGCCGCGGAACGCCGCCCTGGACACGATGGCCGGATCGAGCCGGCAGGGCGAGCGCCTGCGCCATGCCCACGTGGCTGAGGAAATGCCCGCGCAGCGCCCGCGCCGCCGCCACCTTTCCGGCATGCGCCGACGCCGCGACGGCGGTCGTGACCGTCGCCGATATGCCGGTTTCGGCCACCTCGGTGATGATGCGCGCGCTCGACGGCCCGATGAACGGCACGTCGCGCAGCGTACCCCGGGCGACGAGATCCGAGACCAGCACCGGCAGCGCCGACCACCGCCTTCGCCGCGCGCTTGTAGCCGAGCTGCGAACGCTCGTTCGGCTGGAGCAGCGCCATGTCGTGCAGCAGGCCGGCGGCGGTCATGTTGAGGTCGGGCGGTACGTTCCGGCGACCGTTTTCGAGCTCGGCCGGCGGTTCTCGAGTGTGTAGTCACGTTCACATTTCCGGGCAGCGAATCGGTTATTTCTTCCAAGCCACAGCAGGAAAGGGGCTTGAGCGGCCCGATGAGTCGGGCATCGTGCTTGCTCCGTACCCCGCCGAACAGTTCGTTCCCGGCGGCGCCGCGGACTCTGGGGGGTGAATGGCGAGATCAACCAGGCTGAGAAGCATGGCGCTGGCGCTGTCCGCGGCGGCCTGTATCGTGGCGGCCGCTTGTGGCGGCAACCGGGAACAAGAGGCGGTCAACGCCGCGCTCCGCGGCGCCCTCACCACGGCCCGGCGCCCCCCCTTCGTATCGCCGGACGCGGAAGGCAAGAAGCTGTGGAAGCTCACGCAGCAATTCTACGAGCGCCGCGAGTACACGCCGGCCTGGATCCTCGGCAATGATCCGCGTCCGCAGATGGCCGAGCTCATCACCACGCTCGGCGCCGCACGGGACGAGGGGCTCGACCCGCAGCTTTACAACGTCGCGCTGCTCGAGCAGCGTCACCAGGAAGCCCGCAAGGGCTTCCTGACCAGGAAGGGTTTCGACCCTGAGGAGGCAGGCGCCCTCGATGCCTGGCTCACCTACCTCTACATGAAATACGCCTCCGACCTGGCCGACGGTTTGTCCGACCTCGCCCACGCCGATCCGACGTGGCAGATCAAGGCGGAGAAGTTCGATCCCGCGGGTCGTCTCGATGAGGCGCTGGAGAACAACACGCGTCGCGCAATCGCTGACCGGGCTCACGCCGGCCGCACCGCAATATCTGGCGATGAAGAAAGCCCTCGCCGACTACCGGGCCCGTGCCGCCCAGGGGGGCTGGCCGGCGCTCCCCCGCGGTCTCAAGCTGAAACCCGGGCAGCGCAGCCCGCACGTCAAGGCGCTGGCCGGGCGGCTGGCCGCGTCGGGCGACTACTCGGGCAGCGTGCCCGCCGCGGGGCCTGTCGCGTACAGCGGCGACCTTCAGGACGCGGTGAAACGATTCCAGCGCCGCCACGGCCTCGCGGACGACGGCATCGTCTCTTTGGGCGTGGTCAGGGAGCTGAATGTTCCCATCGACAAGAGAATCGCGCAGATCGAGTTGAACCTCGAGCGCTGGCGGTGGCTGCCGCGGGATCTCGGCGACGCGCTACATCCTCGTCAACATTCCGGAGTACCGCCTCGAAGTCTGGGAAGGGGACCGCGTCCCCCTGGCCATGCGGGTGGTCGTCGGCAAGCAGGACACGCCGACGCCAATCTTCCACGAAACGATGACCTACCTGGTGTTCAGCCCGTACTGGAACGTGCCGCCCGACATTGCGAAGGGCGAAACGCTGCCGGCCGTGATGAAGGACCCGGCGTTCCTCGAGCGGACGAACATGGAAGTGCTCGATGCCCGCGGGCAGCCGGTGGACGTCGCGGACCTCGATCTCGCGGATCCCACGAAATACCGCTTCCGGCAGCGGCCCGGCGCCGACAACTCGCTCGGGCTGGTGAAGTTCATGTTCCCGAACGAGTACAACGTCTATCTGCACGACACGCCGGCCGACTCGCTGTTCGCCCGCGCCAGCCGTTCGTTCAGCCACGGCTGCGTCCGCGTCGAGCGGCCGGATGCGCTCGCGAGCTACGTCCTGAAGGACCAGCCCGAATGGACGAAGCAGAAAATCGCCGCCGCGATGCAGGCGCACGAGGAGCAGGTCGTCAAGCTGCGCAAAGGCATCCCGGTGTATCTGGGGTACTGGACGGCGCGCGTCGCCGCGGATGGGGCGATGCAGTTCCGGAAGGATGTCTACGGGATCGACCAGCGGCTCACGCTGCTGCTCGCTGACCGGCTCGAGCGGCTGCGCACCACGGCGGCGGCGGCCGCGATGGCCGCGAACACGAAGGGAACGCCGGCCCGGGTCAGTGGGAGCAGTACCGACTGACCCGCTCGAGCAGCTGCTCGAGGTCGACCGGCTTGCTCAGGACCGCGTCGGCGTCGATCTCGGCGATGCGCTCCTTGCCGGCGGCCGAGACGACGATGACCGGGATCGTCGCGAACTCGCTTCGCTGGACCTGCTGGCGGCGGAACTGCCAGCCGTCCATGACGGGCATCATCAGATCGAGCAGGATGACGCACGGCTGCACGCCCTCGTCCAGCCGCTCGAGCGCCTGCTTGCCGTTGGCGGCCAGTTCGACCTGGAATCCCTCGAGCTCGAGGAACCGGCCGAGCATGTCCCGGGTATCGTTGTCGTCTTCAACCACGAACACTGTGCATCGCGACACGTGTGGCGAATCTCCCCGCCGACAGCCCTGGGCTGCCACGGTGTGCTGACACTTGAGTTTCGACGCGCGCTGGTCCCGGCTGCTCCTGCATCCGGGCGGTCGTGACTGGGGGCGGACGAACCGCTCACCCCGGGTGAAGCATTTCGCAGTGCGGAAAGTATACAGCCAACTGATCTGGATGCACGCCGTCGCGTCAACGCCGTGCCGGAGTGCGCCAATGTGTGCAGTGCCCCGCACGGGAGCGGGGCACTGCGGCGCCGCGGATCAGGCGGGAATCTTCAGCACCTGACCAGGCTTGATCTTGTCGGGATCGCTCAACTGGTCGCGATTCGCCTCGAAGATCTTCATGTAGGCGTTGGCGTTGCCGAGGTGCTCCTTGGCAATGCCGCTCAGCGTGTCGCCCGGCTTGACGGTGTACGTTCTGGCGGCAGCGGCCGGGGTGGCCGCCTCTCCCCCGCCGGTCACCTTGATGTCGGCCACCACCTCCTCGCGCCACTCGGGGATGGTCTTGATGGCCGTCCAGATCTCGTTCTTCTCCGCTTCGGTCTTCACGCTGCCGGTGAAGTACAGCTTGCCGTCGCGCTCCTGGGCGCTGCCGTCGAACTTTCCTTTCGCCTGCTGGATGGCGTAGGCGTATTTGTCTCGCAAACCCATGTATTGCACCTCCAGGGAACACGCTGCAAGGCTGGAGCCGTCGCGGTCACCTCGCAGGGGCGGGGGCGCCGAACAGCCGGAGCTCCGCAACGCTCCAGTAGTACACCGGATCGGCCGCCGTCTGCCGAAGTCGCACGAACCGCGCGGGTGCGGGGGCAACCGCGAACCGCAGCGGCATGAGCCGCGGGTCCTCGAGCGCCGCGAGATACGCCACGAAGGCCGTCGGTCCGCTCCAGGCGGCCGTCCACGTGGCGCCATCCGGCGACAGCTCGATGTCGAGCGCTCGCGGGAAGTCCGCGACGTAGCCACCCAGCTGCAGCTCGACGCCGTGCAGCTGGCGGACGCTGCCGAGGTCCAGGAGCAGCTCGGATCCCGGCGTCTGCGGCCCGGTGTGCCAGCGCGTCACCAGGTCGCCGTCGGTCAGGTGCGCGACCAGTTCCGGATAGAGCGACGCGCGCACGGCCGAGAGGGGAAGCGGCGCGCCGGCGACCTCCGGCACCGCGGGGGTGCGCGCACCGCGATGCACGAGGTAGACGCTGTAGTCCCGCTCCTGATGGACCATCCCGGCTTGCGGATGCCCGCCGACGTACGACCGCCATCCGCCGTCGAGGTCCTGCGCGTGATCCACCACGACCTCGATCGGGCCGAACGTGGACAGGTGCGACAGCGCCCTCGGGTCTCGCTCGTCGAGCAGGCGGAGGAAGGCGTCGTAGTGCGGCGCGAAGTAGCCGCTGTAGCCGTTCACCAGCGGCCGGCGGTGCGCGGCGGCGCGGTAGAGGGCCTGCAGGTCGCGGTCCTTCGTCGAGGGCAGCTCGAGCCTGGCGACCGCCCGGGCGTAGGCCGGCCGGGGCGCCGGCGGCGCTTCGAGCCGGAGCCGTGCCGGCCACCCTTCCGCGAGGACCAGCACGGCCAGGACGGGCACCGCCGCACGGACGGCCGGCCATCGCCGTTCGAGCCGGATGATCGCGAGGCCGGCAGCGGCCGCCAGGCACGCGGTGGCCAGCGTCCAGAAACGCGCCGGCACACGAACCCCGTCCACCCCGGGCAGCACCTGCAACCAGGCGTACGGCGCCTTGTAGATCACCGGCTCGTTCAGCAAGGTCGGGGCGGGACCGAGGCTGAAGATCCACATCGCGCCGGCCGCGAGCGTGTAGAACGCCAGCGGCGACCGGCGGCGCCACCCGTGCCGGACCGACGGGTGCAGGGCCAGCGCCGCGAGCGCCAGCAGCAGCGCGATCGACAGCGGCTTGTGAGGCGAGCCGACGGACAGCAGCCGGAAACCGCCGGCTTCGAGCTTCCAGGCGCCGAACAGGAGCGGCGTCGCCGCCACCAGCGCACAGAGCGCGGCGCCCCCCCACAGGACGCGTGGCGCGCGGCGCCGGGGTGCGCTCGCGGACGCCGACCAGGCCACCGCCACGCCGCACGCGACCAGCAGCACGATCGTGAGCCCGGGAAACAGCTGGCTTTCGGCGCGGTCGAACACGTGCAGCCAGCCCCACAGCCGCAGCTCCCCCGCCGCCGAGAGCACGCTGGCCACGTCCGCGCTGAACGACTGGATCTCGTCCGGTCCGCGCCGGAACCCGTAGGCTCGCTGATACCGCAGATAGCCCAGCGCCACCGGGACCATCGCGAGGATCGCGACTCCCCACGCCGCGATCAGCCGCACGAGGTCCCGCCTGCGGATCCGGCCAGCCGCGAACCACAGGACCCACAGCCCGGCAAGGACCGAAAAGTAGAACAGGTAATAGCCGTTGGCGAGGGCCTGCAGCAGCCACGAGCCGGCAAAAAGCGCCGCCCACCGCCACCGCGGCTCGCGGAGGTAACGATGCAGGGCAAACAGCGCCAGCGGAATCCAGTACGACGACAGCACCTGCACGTGCGCGAGCTGCGACATGCGGTAGGGCGCGAAAGCGAACGCCAGCGCCACCAGCACGCTGACGTCGTGGCGCCGGGTGAGCTCGAAGGCGAGCAGGTGGGCAGCCAGCGCGCAGAGCGGAAAGGACAGCAGGAACGCCGCGTTGTAGGCGAGCAGCGGGTTGCCGGTCAGCAGGATCACCGGCGTCGTGATGAACGACAGGCCGAGGAGATGCTCCGAGAAGGCGGTCACGCCCGGGGCCGGGTAGTACTGCGGCAGGTTCCACCACCGCCCGGTCAGCGGGACCTCGTGCGCGTTCCACGCCATCAGGAACACGTTCAGCAGCGAGTCACCCAGGTCGTTCGGCACACGGCTGCCGGGCTGGAGTGCCAGCGGCCAGGTAACGGCAATCGTGACGAGGAAGTACAGCGCGAAAAAAAGGCCGAAAACGACGACAGGCCTGCGCATCGGAGGACGGCATTGTAGCGTTGTTTGAGGTATCGTCATGCGCGCATGACGATCGAAGAGTTCATCGCGACGACCAGCGGCAGCACCCCGCCCGCCGGCCTCCCGCCGGTCCTGCTGGCGCTGTGGCACGACGCCCGCGACGACTGGAACGCCGCCCACGAAGTCGCCCAGGACGTCCCCGACCCCGACGGCGCGTGGGTCCATGCCTACCTGCACCGCAAGGAAGGGGATGCCGGCAACGCGGCCTACTGGTACCGCCGCGCCGCCCGCCCCGTATGCACCGACGATCTGCGCGCCGAATGGTCACAGCTCGTCAGCACGTTCCTGGCCCGGTCCGCCTAGCCCCTCCCGCGCGGGACGCTGTTCTTCGCCAGCGCCGCGGCTCCCCGGCTGTAGAATGGCGGCATGGCCGAACCACCCAAAAGCGCGATCGACCTCGTGATGGAACGGCTGCGCCAGAAGGACGCCGAGGCGGGCGTGACCGAAAAGACCCTCACGGGCGAGCAGCGGACCGCCATCGCCGAGGCCCGCAACGTCTACGAAGCGCGGGTGGCGGAGCGCAAGATCCTGCACCAGTCCGCCATCCTGTCGATCTTCGATCCCGCCGAACGGCAGGCGGTGGACGATGCGCTGCGCCGTGATCTGGAGCGCTTCGAGTCCGACCGCGACAGCAAGATCCGGAAGATCCGCAACGAGGAGTGAGCCGCCTTTGGCAACCATCCCGGTTCCGTAATATGCTCGACAGGACCGTAATGTGCCGTCCGGGCGGCCGGACCTGACCAGGAGCGGATTGTGGGCACCGTCGTAGCGTTTCCTCGAACGTCGGGAGTTCCTGACAAGCGCCAGGGCGCGGATCGCCGGCATCGCCCCCGCGGCGGGCGGCGCACCACCGATCAGCAGGGTTTCGCGCCGCTCGTGCTGCTCGTGGACGAGGATGCCGACAGCGGGCAGCGCTGCGAGGCCATCCTTGCCAAGCTGCGCTTCGCGGTGGCCCCCGCCCATACGCTGGCCGAAGCCACCCGCGTCATGGACGCCCTCCGCCCCAACCTGATCGTCGGACACGTGAGCGACCCCGAGGCGCTCCGCCGCGCAACCCCGGCCAACGTCCCCCTCGTGATCCTCGACGAAGCGCTGAGCGCCCCGGAGGCGATGCTTCGGGAAATCCGGCGCGCGCTGCGCAAGCCCGCAGCGGCCCGGTAGGAGCGCCGCCCCGCGGCCGTCATGCGTGGCGCGCCGGCACCCGTCGGCGACCGGCCGCCCCCACACGTGAACCAGGATTGGATTGGCGCGTTACCGCGCGGCCGCCGCCAGGCCGCCGCCGTGGTCGCGCCGCGGCTGGGCAAGCGCCTGCGTCAGGGCGTCCACCAGCGTTTCGCGGTCGAACGGTTTCTGCAGGAGGAGTAGCGCGCCCGAGTCGTGCACCTGCTGGACGTCGGGATGCGACATGCCGGTCATCAGGATCACGGGGGGCCCGCCGCGGCCAAGCAGCGTTTCGCAGACATGAAAGCCGTCCGGCGGCGGCAGCACGACGTCGAGAAACGCCACGTCCGGACGGTAGACCGCCGACGCGTCGAGGGCTTCCCGGCCCGAACCCACCGCAATCACCACGCAGCCTTCGTCCTCGAGCCAGGCGGCCAGCAGCCCCAGCATCTCGGGTGAATCGTCGGCAATCAGCACTCTGGGGGCAGGCAGGGCACGGGCAACGGCTGGCCGCGCCACGGCCAGGATGTGGGTGGCCCAGAAGCGGTCGCAGGCGGGACAGTGGAAGAAGGCGCGGGCGTCTTCATGTCCAGCCGGTTCAGCAGGACCGCCGCAGCGGGGGCAGGTATCCATAATGGCACACACAAACCGGCTCGGTCCTGGGCCCGGCAGGACGCGGAAGCCGTGAGCGGCTGGGGTATCCCGCCTCAGAGCAAGAGCAGCGCCACCGGCAGGAGCGTGGAATCACGTGGATTTCTTTACCTTTCGAATCCGCTCGTCCGGGCGGCCCTGGCGGTGACGAACTTTGTCTGCCGCAGATGCGACTAGGGCGCCACATTCTGGGTAAGGTCCGTCCCCCTGCGATACTGTCAGGCCGATGCTGATTGGCTTGATTGCCGACACCCACGGCCTCGTGCGGCCGGAGGCGCTTCGCGCGCTCGAGGGGGTCGACCAGATTCTTCACGCCGGAGACGTCGGCCGGCAGGACGTGCTCGATGCCCTGGCCGCCATCGCCCCGCTACGGGCCGTGTATGGCAACGTCGATATGATCCACGGCCTGCGGGCCGCGATCGACTGCACGCTCGCCGGGGTGCGCGTGCATGTCAGCCACGGACACGAGCTGGGCCGTCCGACGCCCGAGGGGCTGGCCGCCCGCTACGCCGCCGACATCATCGTCTTTGGCCATACCCACCGCGCGCTCATCCAGCAGGTGGGTGGCACGCTTGTCGTGAATCCGGGAGCGGCCGGGCCCGCCCGCTTCAATCTCCAGCCGAGCGTTGCGCACCTGGTGCTACCCGCCGGGGAGGCGCGGATCGTCTACCTGTGACGGGCGCCGTGGCACGTCACCGGCGCAGGCCCAGCGCCACCGTGCCACGCGCGGCGATGTAGAGGAACAGGAAGCAATACAGCACGGCGAGCTCGCCGCCGTTCTGCAGCGGCACCGGGTTGCGCGGGGCGTGCGCCTGGAAATAGGCGACCGCCATCTCGCCGCTCGCGATGAACGCGGCGATGCTGGTGAGCAGCCCGAGGGCGATCAGCATCCCCGCGACGATCTCGATGGTGCCGGCCAGCCCGGCCTGGGTCATCAGCGGGACCTGCCGGCCGCCAAACAGGCCGAAGATCTTCTGGGCGCCGTGGGCGGCGAACATCAGCCCTGCCACAATCCTCAGCGCCGCATAGAAATAGGGCGCGAACCGTCCAAGCAAGCGTTCCATCACACAACCCCCACTACGTCCCCAAGCATACTCCGCGAGGTGCGGTTCGGGCCGGACTCGGCATACTCTCTAGTGGTGAAGAGACTCCGGCTGCAGCCCCTCATCGTGCTGGTCGTCCTTCTGGCGGGAGCCGCGTCCGCGCGGACGCAGCCGCCGGCAGCGGACCGCGTCATCCTGATCACGCTCGACGGCGCGAGAATCGAAGAGATGTTCGGAGGGCTCGACGCCGCGATACTCCGCTCGTCGATCCCGCCGAAAGACAGCCTCGAGAAGCACCCGGCGTACCTGCGGTTCTACGCGGCCACGCCGGAGGAGCGCCGCCGGAAGCTCATGCCCTTCTTCTGGGGCGAGCTGATGGTGAAGCACGGGTCGATCGCCGGCAACACGCGCCTGGGCAGCTCGGTGACCCTGACCAACACCCACCGCTTCTCCTACCCGGGCTACTCGGAGATCCTCACCGGCGAGGCGCACGACGACGTCATCGCGAGCAACGACCGGGTACGGAACCCCTTCGTCACCGTGCTGGAGGGGCTGAAGACGCACCTGTCGCTGACGGCCGCGCAGGCGGCGGCGTTTGCCTCGTGGGAGGTGTTCAACGAGATCGTCGAGCACACCGCCGGCGCGCTGACGGTCAACGCCGGCTACGAAGCGTTCGACAGTGGCGACGAGCGCACCCGCGAGTTGAGCCGGCTGCAGTTCGAAACGCCGACACCCTGGAACTCGGTGCGTCACGACGCCTACACCTTCGAGCTGGCCATGGCCCATCTCCGCACCGCCACACCGCGCGTCGTCTACCTCGCGCTTGGCGAGACCGACGACTGGGCGCACGACGGCCGCTACGATCGCGTGCTCGAGACCTACGCACGCACCGACCAGTATCTGCGGCAGCTCTGGACCTGGCTGGAGTCGCAGTCCGAGTACCGAGGGCGCACGCACATCCTGATCACCACCGACCACGGACGCGGCCGCACCGCCGACGACTGGCGCAGCCACGGCGCCAAGGTCGAGGGCGCGCAGGATGTCTGGATGGCGTTCATTTCCCCCCGGATGTCGCGTCGCGGAGAGTGGACGGGCCATGCCCCGCTCCACACGAATCAGGCGGCGGCCACCGTGGCGGCGTGGGTGGGCCTGGACTGGACGAAGGGCCGGCCGGGCGCCGGACACCCGATTCGATGACGGCTCGGCCCGCGGCAGGACGCCGGGCGGCGGGATCGCCGCCATGAGCACGAGCGAGCCCGCCGTCCGACCCGCCACGGCTGAGGACGTCCCCGTCCTCGGCAGGCTCGGCGCCATGCTGCTGCGCAGCCATCACGGTTTCGATCCGCGCCGGTTCCTGGCGCCCGGAGAAGATCCGGAAGCGGGCTACGCGGCGTTTCTCCGGACGCAGCTGGACGATCCCGACGGGCTGGTGCTCGTGGCCGAGCGGGACGGCGAGATTCTCGGCTACGTCTATGCCGGGATCGAGCCCCGCTCCTGGAAGGAGCTGCGCGACGAGGCGGGCTTCATCCACGATGTCGCGGTGGCGGATGCCGCGCGCCGCGAACGGGTCGCAACTGTCCTGATCGCGGCAGCCATCGACTGGCTGCGGCGTCGCGGTGTGCCGCGCGTCGTGATCTGGACGGCCGAAGCCAACGAGCCCGGACGCCGCCTGTTCACCGCCCTCGGGTTTCGCAAGACGATGGTCGAGATGACCAGGGAGCTCGGCTAGCGCCCGGCCCGGCCTGCCGCTCCCGGATCCGCGGCATCGCCCGCCCCGCGACCCGCAATCCCCATCTGCCAGAGCATGAACGCATAGGTGGACGCCGTTTCGCGCAGCGCATCGTAGCGCCCCGAGGCGCCGCCGTGACCCGCCCCCATGTTCGTCTGCAGCAGGAGAGCATTGGCGTCGGTCTTCAGGGCCCGGAGCTTCGCCACGAACTTGGCGCCTTCCCAGTACGGCACCTGGCTGTCGTTGAGCGAAACGCGGACCAGCATGGCGGGATAGGACTGGGCCTTGATGTTGTCGTACGGCGAATACTGGATCATGTAGTCGAAGTCGGCCTTGGTGTGAGGATTGCCCCACTCCGCGTATTCGCTCGTCGTGAGCGGGAGCGAGGCGTCCAGCATCGTGTTGATGACATCGACAAAGGGCACCTGCGCGACGGCCGCCCTGAACAGCCCCGGGCGCATGTTCACGACGCCGCCTACCAGCAGGCCGCCCGCGCTGCCCCCCTGGATCACCAGCCGGTCCGGCGCCGTGTAGTGCTCCGTCACCAGGTACTCGGCGCAATCGATGAAGTCGTGAAACGTGTTGAGCTTCATCCGCATGCGGCCCTGCTCGCGCCATTCCTCGCCGAGCTCGCCGCCGCCGCGGATGTAGGCGAGCGCGAAGATCGCGCCGCGATCGATCAGGCTGAGCCTGGCCGATGAGAAGGTCGGCGCCAGCGAGACCCCGTAGGACCCGTAGGCGGAGAGCAGCATCGGGGCGCTGCCGTCGAGCGGCGTTCCCTTGCGGAAGATCAGGGACACCGGCACCCTGACGCCGTCGCGCGCGACCGCCCAGATGCGCCGTGTTTCGTAGCGCTCCGGCGAGAAGCCGCCGAGGACCTCCTGGCGCTTGAGGAGCGTGCGCGTCCGCGTGGACAGGCCGTACTCGTAGACGGAAGGGGGCGTGACCATCGACTGGTAGGTGAAGCGGACCGTGTCGGTATCGAACTCCGGATTCTGCGACAGGCCGAGGGCGTAATCCGCCTCTTCCGCCGCCACGCGGTGCGACTGCCGCGTCCGCATGTCCACGACACGCAGGTGCGTCAATCCGCCCTCGCGCTCGGACACGACGAGGTGGCCGGCAAAAAACGTCAGCCGCTCGATCTTCACGTTCGGGTCGGGGTCGATGAACGGCGTCCAGTTCACCTCCGCGGGATCCGCAACCGGGGCCTGCACCACCCGGAAGTTCTTCGCCCCCTTGTTCGTCGTGATGTAGAACTGGCCGGCGTAGTGGTCGACGTCGTATTCGTGCCCCTCCTGCCGCGCGACGATCAGCTGCAGCGGCGCGGTCGGCCGGCCAGCGGGCAGGTGGCGGAACTCGCGCGACGTCTTGGCATGCGAGCCCACGAAGACGACCTGGCGGTCGAGCGACCGGTGCACCGTCACGTCGTACAGCTCGTCCTGCTCGTCGAAGATCAACTCGCTGCCCGGGGCGCCGACGACGTGGCGCCACACCTTGTCGGACCGCTTGGACGTCGTGTGTTCGGTCGTGTAGAAGAGCGTCCGGCTGTCGGTGGCCCAGACGACCGACCCTGTGCGCTCGATCCGCTCGATCGAGAGCTGGTTGGTGCGCAGATCCTTGACGTACAGCGTGTACTGGCGATAGCCGCTCGTATCCACGCCATACGCCAGCCAATGGCCATCGTCGCTCACCGAGAAGCTGCCGATGCCGAGGTAGTCGTGGCCGGCGGCGAGCGCGTTCAGATCGAGCAGGATCTGCTCCGTGCCGGCCATGCTGCCGTGGCGCCGGCACATGTAGGGGTACTGCTGGCCCTCTTCCGTGCGGGAGTAATAGAAGAACGGCCCGAGACGGTAGGGCACGCTCAAGTCCGTCTGCTTGATGCGTCCGAGCATCTCCTGGTAGAGCGCCGTCCTCGAGGGGCTGGAGCGGCGCCATCACCGCGCTGGTGAAGGCGTTCTCCGCTTCGAGATAGGCCGTGACGTCGGCGGCCGTCCTCTCCCGCAGCCAGAAATAGTCGTCGGTCAGCGTGTATCCGTTGATCGCGGTGACGTGCGGCGCGCGTCTGGCCACGGGCGGCGGCAGCTGGGCGACCTGCGGGATCGCGGCCAGGGCTGCCGCAGGCGGCACCGTGAGGAGAGCGGCGGATGGTGGGGTCGTGGGCGTGTCGTCGGGCACCGTGCGTCCGTTGTCAGGGGGCGCGAGCCCTGCCGCCGCGCCAGCGTCATGGTATCGCGACGCGGACCGGGGAGCGAGGCGCCTCGCCGTGGGAGCCGAGCGCCTGAGCGCCGCGTTCCCGCCTCGCGCAAGCGGGCCCCGGACGGGATCCGGATGGTACGCCCAGACTCGATCAGGCCACGATCCAGCAAGCGTGGGCTGGAGACGCGCGGAACGCCCCTGGCGGCCGAGCCACATCGCCCTGCCGCGCCTCGGCCTACGCGCGGAAAAATGCGTCTCCGGCGATGAGCTGACGGGGCCCGCTCCGGCTGGGGTGATCCGGAAGCCGGTGCGCAATCAATTGGGCACTCAGGTGACCCGGGCGTCAGTGGCGAATGGGCGCCGGCGCGGCCGGAGCGCCTGCGGCGCATTTTTCAGACTGCCGCTGTCGCGCTCGCCGAATCGCGCCGGCCGGCCGACATGGCTCGTCCGCCGCGCGTTCGCCCTTCGCCCTTCGCCCTTCGCCCTTCGCCCTTCGCCCTTTGCGCTTCGCGGCTGCCGGCCGTGTGCGCGGCGTGTGCGCCCGGTGTGCGCTTCCCGCCCGCCCACTTTCCGGGTGGGCCGCTGAGCTTGGACATTTTCCTAAGGATTCACCGCGCCGTGCGCCGCCTCCCGTGGCGTGTCTCTTGCCTCTTGACGGGTCGAACACCACGCGGTGCGCGCTGCGGCGCTGCCCGCGGTATCACTCATCAAGACATCTCAAGGCGATCATCATGATCAAGTACGTCCCCGTGCGCCCCGGCGGCCGGCGCGCGCTTCGCGGCATCCTGTCGCTGCTCGTCCTCCTGAGCTCGGCCGGAGTGACCCTGGCGCAAACCCCCGTGTCGCCCGCGGTGCGCCACCGTCTCTCGGCTGGCGGGCGCGTGCCCCTGATCGTCACGACGCATGCCGGCCACGATGCGTCCCGCGCCGGCCTGCGGCACGGCGGCAGACTCCGCCGGCAGCTGGCCGCGGAGGTGGCCGCCGTGGACGTCGGCGCCTCGGACGTCGAGCGGCTTGCCGCCGAGCCATCGGTTGCCCACCTGTCGCTCGACCTCGAGGTGCGGAGCGCGGTGTCGGGCGGCGATCTGACGGCAACGATCGGTGCGGACCAGGTCTGGCCGGCGGGACGTACCGACGGGCACACCGGACGCGGCGTGGGCGTGGCGGTGATCGACTCCGGCATCTACCTGCACCCTGATCTGCGGTCGCGGGTGCTGGCGCGGCTGGACTTCACCGGCGAGGGGCTGGAGGACGAGTTCGGGCACGGGACGCACGTCGCGGGCGTCATCGCCGGCAGCGGCGCCGCGTCGGGCCGGGTCTACTCCGGCGTCGCCCGCGGCGCCCACCTCGTGTCGCTGAAGGTGCTCGACCGCAACGGCGTCGGCCGGACGAGCGACGTGATTGCCGCGGTCGACTGGGTGATCCGCCATGGCCGCCACTACGGCGTCCGCGTGATCAACCTCTCGATCGGCCATCCGGTGGTGGAATCGTACCGTCAGGATCCGCTCAACCGCGCGGTGCAGCGCGCGGTGGCGGCCGGCTTCGTCGTGGTGGCGTCGGCGGGCAACGCCGGCGTGTCGCCCGAGGGACGGGTGCAATACGGCAGCGTGCTGGCCCCGGCCAACGACCCGGCGGTCATCACCGTGGGCGCCGTCGACGGGCAGGGGACCGTGGCGCGATCGGACGACGCGGTGGCCGACTTCAGCTCGCGCGGCCCGACGCTCATCGACGGCCTCGTCAAGCCCGACCTCGTGGCGCCGGGCCGCCGGATCACCTCCACGACCGCCCCCGGATCGTACCTGGCGACGACCTTTACCGACCGCGTCGTGTCCTACAGCCCCGGCGGCGTGTATCAGACGCTGACGGGCACCAGCATGGCGGCGTCGGTGGTCAGCGGCACCATCGCGCTGATGCTCGACGCCGAGCCGTCGCTGCGCCCCGAGGCGGTGAAGAATGCCCTCCAGTTCAGCGCCGAGTTCCACCCCGGCTGGTACGTCCTGGCGGCGGGTGCCGGCGCCATCAACGCGGCGGGCGCGGTCGAGGCCGCGGCGCTGCTGCCGGCCAACAGCGGCCTGAAGACCCAGCCGAAGCTGGCGCTCCGCGGCAAGCTGACGCGGCTGGCCGGGCGCTCGACCACGATCGCGGGGGAAGCGGTTCCATGGAGCAACGGCCTCACCTGGAACGACGGCGCCGGGTCGTCCGGCATCGCGTGGCTCAACGGCTGGCAGGCGCCCGCGGACGTCATCTGGGGCAACGGGCTGGTGTGGAGCAACGCCGTGGAGTGGGCCGACGGCCTGGTGTGGAGCAACGCGCTCGTCTGGAGCAATGCCGCCGACGACACGGACGGCCTGGTCTGGAGCAACGGGCTGGTGTGGAGCAACGGACTCGTGTGGAGTAACGGCCTGGTCTGGAGCAACGGACTCGTCTGGAGTAACGGCCTGGTCTGGAGTAACGGGCTCGTCTGGAGCAACGGGCTCGTCTGGAGCAACGCCGCCGACGAGGGGGACGGCCTGGTCTGGAGCAACGGCCTGGTCTGGAGCAACGGCCTGGTCTGGAGCAACGCGCTCGTCCAGAACTGACGCCAGTCACGATCACCCACGCCCGCCACGCCACCGACATGAACCTCCCGCCACGAGCCCGCGCGTTCGTCGCCGCGATCATCGGCGCTGGCGCGCTGATCCTCGTGGTGTCGCTGCACGCGCTGGTGGCGCACGCGTCGAGCCCGAGCTGGCTCGTGCTCGCCGCGCTCGCGGCGGTGACCGGTTCGGCGATGATGAAGCTGCCGCGGATCGAGACGCGGTTCTCGCTCTCGGACGCGCTGGTCTTCACCTCGGTCCTGCTGCTGGGCCCGGCCTGCGCGGCGGTGGTCGCGGCCGTGGACGCCCTGGCCGCCTCGCTCAGGTTCAATCAGCGCGACGGTCTCTACCTGTCGCGGACGATGTTCAATGTGACCGCGGCGGCGGTGTCGATCTGGATCCCCGCCCACGCCTTCGTCGCCCTCGGCGGCCACGCGATGGGTCCGGCCGGGCCGCAGGGCCTGCGCGCCCTCGCCCTCCCCCTCGTCGTCCTGGTGGCCGGCTACTCGCTGCTCAACACCGGCGCGGTCGCGACGGTCCTGGCGCTGAAGGCGCCGGCCCGCGTGAGCGCCGTGTGGCGCGACAACTTCGCCTGGGTCTGGGTGGCGCACGCGTGGAGCGGGCTGGTCGCCGGCGCCATCGCGATCTACATTCCGCACGTCAACATCTTCTCGCTCACCGTCATCCTCGCTGTCGGCGCGGTTGGCTACGCGACGGTCCGCCTGTATCTCGGCAAGGTTGAAGAGTCCACCGGTCACCTGCACAAGCTGAACGGCCTCTACCTTGCCACCATCAAGGCGCTGGCGATGGCGATCGACGCCAAGGACCAGGTCACCCACGGGCACATCCGCCGGGTGCAGGTTTACGCCGTCGGCCTGGCCCAGGCGCTCGGCGTCACCGACGAGCCGACGCTGAAAGGGATCGAGGCGGGCGCGCTGCTCCACGACACCGGCAAGATCGCCGTGCCCGAGCACATCCTCAACAAGCCGGGGAAGCTCAACGCCCAGGAATACGAGCGGATGAAGACCCACGTCACGATTGGCGCGGAGATCCTCAGCGGCATCGAGTTCCCGTACCCGGTCATTCCCTACGTCCGGCACCACCACGAGAACTGGGACGGCACCGGCTATCCCGACGGTCTCAAGGGAGAAGCGATCCCGCTCGGCGCGCGCATCCTCTCGGTCGTCGACTGTTTCGACGCGCTGACCTCGGACCGCCCCTATCGCCGCGCGCTGTCCACCGAGGCGGCGCTCGACATTCTGCGCGAGCGCTCCGGGACGATGTACGACGCGGCCGTGGTCACGCGGTTCATCGAGGTCTATCCGCAGCTGACGGCGATGCTGGAGAGCGACGCCGCCGCCCCGGGTGCCGAGGCGGGGGAAGCGGCCGCCGCCGCAGCGGACGGCCCCGCTGCGGGCGCCGAGCTGACACTCCCGCAGGACGACCTCGCCGACCTGCCGCGGCTGACCGCCCTGGGCCTCTCTGTCGAGGAAGCGGCCTTCGTCCTCATCCATCGCCTCAAGAACCGCCTCCGCTTCGTCACCGCGGCGGTCTACGCCCCGCGCGCCGCCGATGATCGGCTCGAGGCGGTGCACGTGTCGGGCCGCCACGCGGACCTGTTCCGCCATTCCGTGATCCGCCTGAGCGAAGGGCTGAGCGGCTGGGTCGCGGCGCACGGCCAGTTCATCGTCAATGCCAACCCGGCGCTCGACCTGCTCGGGCCGGTGGCGGCCTGCGAGGTGCAGCTCGCGAGCGCCCTCGTCGTGCCGTTCGCCGGGGCCGGCGGCGCGCGCGGCGCGCTGGCGCTCTACTCGGACACGCCCGACGCCTTCACCCTCGACCACGCGCGGATCGCGACCGACGCCGCCGCTCATCTGTCCCGCGCCGTCCGGGCCGCCGGGGCGGCCGGGCCGGCGGCCGCGAAGATTCAAGCAGCATGATGCGAACTCACACGACTACCCTCGTCGAGATGCCCGCACGCCGCCGCGATGATGTCGACACCCTCGTCGCGCTCGCCCGCGAGCTGTCCACCGTGACGACCATCGCCGCGCTGCGGGAGGCGCTGGCCGGGCCGCTCAGTTCCCTGCTGCCCAGCCGCGACATCTCGGTGCTGCGCGCCGCGCACGGCACCTGGGAGCCGGTGGCGGGGCCCGAAGACGGTCCGTCGCGCATCCATCAATACGCCTGGACGCCGCTCGTCGCCGACGACAAGACCATCGGCATGCTGGGGATCGGCGCCCGCATCGGCCACTGCCCGTCCGGGAGGGTCGCGGATGCGGTGATCACCATGCTGGCGACGGCCGTGCAGAGTGTGCTCGCGCTCGAGAACCTGAAGCAGGACAGCGTCCGCGACAGCCTGACCGGCTGCTTCACCCGCGCCTACGCCCTCGAGGTGCTGGAAGGCAACCTGCGGCGGGCCAACCGCACCGGCTTCCCGGTGTCGGTCATGATGATCGACGTGGACGACTTCAAGTGCATCAACGATCGGTATGGCCACGTTCCTGGCGACGCGGTGCTCGCGGCGGTGGCCGGCGAGCTGCACGGGATGCTGCGCCAGAGCGACCTGCGCTGCCGGCTCGGCGGCGACGAGTTCCTCGTCATCCTGCCGGACACCTCGTTCGAGGATGCGATGCGCGTGGCCGAATCGGTGCGCCGCGCGATTGAGGCGCTGGAGATTACGTCGGTGCGCGGCAAGGTCCGGATCACCGCCAGTATCGGCGTGGCCGCGGCCGCGTGCGGTGGCGTCGTCGACGTGCCCGGGTTCATCGACCGCGCCGACGTCGCGCTCTACCGGGCCAAGCAGGCCGGCCGCAACCGCGTCCAGGCGTGCGCCTCCTCCGCCATCCGCCTGCGCCAGTCCGGCCTCCGGCTCGCCGAAGCCCGCCCCGCCTAGCCTTGGCCTAGGCGCGAGCGCCCCCGCCCAGCCGGTCGGCCAGGTCGGCGAGCGTCCGCACGCGCTCCGCGTCGTACGCCGTGTAGAGGTCGTACGGGTCGATCAGCATCTGCCGCAGCCCGGTCCGCCGCGCCCCGATCACGTCCACGTGATAGAGGTCGCCGACGTGCATGGTCGTGCCGGCGCTGGCGCCGGCGCGCTGCAGGGCGATCTCGAAGAAGCGGGGATCCGGCTTCTCCACGCCATCGACGCACGAGTCGCAGATGCAGGCGAAATGCCGCGTCAGGCCGACGCGGTCGAACAGGCGATGCAGGACGCCGTTGGCGTTCGACACCACGACCAGCTGCAAGCCCAGGCTCGACAGCCGCTCCAGGGCCGGCGTCACGTCGTCCGGCACCACCTCCCAGAGGTTGTGCTCGCCGTGATAGCCGCGCAGCTCGCGCAGGGCGGCGTCCACCGCCGCGTCCATGGCGATCCCCGCGTTCTGGAGGACGAGCTCCATGTAGAGCCAGGCGCGCTGGGCGTCCGTCGATTCGCCGTGGCGGATGCCCTCGTCGATGGCAAACTTGGCCTGCGGCTCGGCGGTCACCAGCGCGGCCGGCGAGACGCGGATGCCGAACCGCGCCAGGCAGTCGCTCACCCGCTGCCAGTTCGGGAAGACGAGGACCCCGCCGGCATCCAGGAACAGCGTTTCGAGAGGGGGCATGCCGGCAATTGTAGCCGGCGGCGGCGAAGCCGGAATCCGCGGGCCCCGGTTGCACTACGCTTGACGAGCGCATGGGCACGAAAGGTCAGACATGGATCACCGGCGACGAGGCGGGCCTGCGGCTGGACAAGTTCCTGGCCGCGCCGGCGCGGCTCGGATCGCGCGCCGCGGCGGCGGACGCCATCGAGAAGGGCAAGGTCTACCTCAACGGCGCGGAAGCGTCGATGCCGGACGCGGCCCGGCGGCTGGCGCCTGGCGACGAGGTCCGGCTGTGGATGGACCGCCCGGGAAGCTCGAAGCCTCGCCCGCGGGCCCGCCAGGCCGGCGACCTGCAGATCGTCTACGAAGACGACGTCCTGATCGTGATCAACAAGCCGCCCGGGCTGCTGTCGGTGCCGCTCGAGCGCAACCGCGGCGTCCCCTCGGTGTTCGACCTGATCGAGGACCGCTTCCGCTCCCACGGCAAGAAGCGGCCGCTCGTCGTGCATCGCATCGACCAGGACACGTCCGGCCTGGTGGTGTTTGCCAGGACGCCGGCCGCGCAGGCGCACCTCCAGGCCCAGTTCAAGCGGCGCACTCCCGAACGGATCTACCTGGCGGTCGTGTACGGGCAGCCCGACCCGCCGGCGGGCACGTGGCGGGATCACCTCGTCTGGGACGAGAAAGCGCTCATCCAGAAGGAAACGCACCCTCGCGACCCGCGGGCCACGGAAGCCATCAGCGACTACGAGGTGATCGAGACGCTGGCCGGCGCCTCGCTGATCGAAGTGCGCCTGCGCACGGGACGGCGCAACCAGGTGCGGATCCAGGCGCGGCTGCGCGGCCACACGTTGATCGGCGAGACGCGCTACGTCTACGGGCCCGACGCGCTGCGGCCGATCGACTTCTCCCGGCACGCCCTCCACGCGTGGCGCCTCGTCTTCCGCCACCCAGACGACGATCACCCGGTCGAGTTCGAAGCGCCGCCGCCCGCCGATTTCGCCGATCTGGTGGCGCGGCTCAAGCCGCGCCGCGGCGGCGGACGCCGGCCCGGCCCGCTAGAATAGCGCGATGCGTGTCGCCCTGGCCCAGCTGAACCCCACGAGCGGCGACATCGACGGCAACGCCGCCCGGATCATCGCCGCCATGGACGCCGCCCGCGCCCAGCAGGCGGATCTCCTGGTCGCGCCGGAAATGGTCCTGACCGGCTACTGCATCGGCGATCTGGTCGAGAACGCCGACTTCCTGACCGCCAACGACCATGCCGTCGCGCGCATCGCCGCGGCGGCGCGCGGCATCACCGCGATCGTCGGCTTCATCGACTACGACCTCGAGGCGCGCAACGACAACGGCACCGTCCGCAAGTACAACGCGGCGGCCGTCGTGCGGGACGGCCGCGTGCTCCAGCGGGCGCGCAAGTCGCTCCTCCCCAACTACCGCTACTTCGACGACAAGCGGTTCTTCACGCCGGCGGAGCGCCGCGAGCCCGTGGTCATCGAAACGGGCGGCGGACCGGTCCGGATCGGCGTGTCGATCTGCGAGGACATGTGGGACGAGTTCTACGACGTCAAGCCGCTCCCGGAGCTCGCCGCGAAGGGGGCCGACGTCCTCGTCAACCTGAACGCCTCGCCGTTCCACCCGGGCAAGCGCCAGGAGCGCGACGCCGTGATCCGGCGGCACGTCGCGGCCCTGCGCCTGCCGCTCGTCTACGTCAACACCGTCGGGGCGGCGGACAACGGCAAGAACGTCATCGCCTTCGACGGCGAGAGCCTCGTCTACGACGGGCACGGCCGTCTCATCGCCATCGGCCCGCAGTTCGAGGAAGAGCTGCTCGTCATCGACGTCGGCCCGGGGGCACCCGTCCACGCCGACGTCGAGCTGCCGGCCGTCGAGCGCGAACGGGAGATGTACGACGCCCTCGTCCTCGGGCTGCGGGACTACATGCGCAAGACGGGGTTCACGCACACGGTGGTGCCGGTCTCGGGCGGCATCGACTCGGCGCTGGCCCTGGCGGTGGCCGTGGACGCCGTCGGCGCGGCGCAGGTCAGCGCCTACAACCTGCCTTCCCAGTTCAACTCCGACACCACCCGGTCGATCGCCGAGCGCCTGGCCCGGGCCCTCGGCGTGCGCTACGGCGTGATTCCGATCTCGGGCATCGACCGAGGAGGTCCGCCAGGCTTTCGAGCGGCACGCCCACCCGATCGCGCGCGGGCTCACCGGCGAGAACCTGCACGCGCGGATCCGCGGCCTGCTGATGATGGCCGAGTCCAACGACACCGGGGCGCTGCTGATCTCCTGCGGCAACGAGACCGAGATCGCCCTCGGCTACGCCACGCTCTACGGCGACATGTGCGGCGGGATTTCGGTGATCGGCGACCTGTCGAAGGTGGATGTCTACCGGCTCGCGCGGCACGTCAACGAGCGGCACGGCAGCGACGTGATCCCGGAAGAGACCTTCACGATCACGCCGTCCGCCGAGCTGGCGGCCAACCAGGTCGACCCGTTCGACTACTACGTGATGGCGCCCATCGTCGGGGAGCTGGCGGAGCGCGGGCGCGCCCCGTCGGAGCTGCTCGCGCTGTTCGACCAGCAGGCGCTGGATCCGGCGCGATTCGTGCCCGACCCGGAGGGGCGGACGGTGTACGACAAGCACACCGCCGCCAGCTTCCGGGCGGTCGTGTCCGAGGCGGCGCAGCGCATGCGCCGGTCGGTCTACAAGCGGCTGCAGGGGCCGCCGATTCTCGCCATCAGCGAGCGCGCCTTCGGCTTCGACCTGCGGGAAACGATCATCAACGGGTGGGCGGAGTAGCCGCCACCGGCTTCTCCCCTGCCAGGAAGCGATCGATGCGGCCCGACAGGTCCTTCAGGTAGGCCGCGTCGCCCCCCTGCACCTCGGTCGTCACGTAGCCGGAATAGCCGACCTCCGCCAGCGCCTTCCGCACCTCCTGCCAGTCGATGTCCCCTTCGCCGATGTTCCGCCAGTGGAAGCGGCCGGCCGACCGGTCCAGGTGGAAGTCCTTGATGTGGACCTTGACGATGCGCGAGCCGAGCGTGCGGATCCAGTCCTGCGGATAGCCGTAGAACACCACGTTCCCGACGTCGAAGTAGGCGCGGACGAAGGGGGACTCGAACTCGTCCACGTAGCGCGCGAACTCCAGCGGGCTGAGCAGGAACTTGTTCCAGACCTCCTCGATGGCAATCACCACCTTCAGGTCGCGCGCCATCGGCAGCAGCCGCTCGCGAATCACCCGCTGCGAGCGCGTCCAGGCGTCGCGGTAGGACGTGTTGGCATCCACCACCGCGGGCACCAGCAGGACGGTATCCGCCCCCCACAGCGCCGCATTGCGCAGCGACGTCTCCATCCCCTTCACGCTGCCCGCGACCACGGCGGGATCGCTGCTCGACAGCGGCAGGCGCCAGTGGTCCGAGTTCATCACCGAGTGCACCTTGAGGCCGGTCCCCTTCGAGGCCGCCAGGACCTCGGCCGCCTCCGCCTCGGCGCCCATCGTCTGCATCTCGATCGCTTCGAAGCCGGCTTCCCGGGCGATGGCGAAGCGGTCCGCGTAGCTCCCCCCTTCGGCAGCATCGAGATCAACGTCGACTTCCGGATCGTCGCGGGGTTGGGCGGGCTGACCTGCGCCGGCGGGGTCTGGCCGAGCGCCGCGGCCGCGCCGGGCAGTGCGGATGTTCCCGCCAGCGCGGCGAGGGACTTCAGAAACAGACGTCGGTTGCTCATGGTTCAATGCTCCTCAGGGACGGCCCTATCTTAGCTGGATTCGACCGGGCCGGCCTGCGCGCCGGGCCGGTGCCCGCGCGCCTCAGGCGGTCCGGCGGGGATCGCGATACGGCGTCCGCCGGATGTCCTCGCAAATCGTCCGCAGCTTCGGGAAGAGCGCCCCGTCGGCCGGCCGGAACGCCGCGCCGTCGATGACGAGCGGCGCGCCGACGACCACCAGCGGTGCGCCGAGCGCGGGGCACTGGACGGCCTGCTCGATCGACAGCCCGCCGACGGCCTGCACCGGAATCGAGACCGCCCGGACGACGCGATCGAGCTCGTCGAGCGGGCTCAGCCCCTTGATCATCCCCCGCTCATCGAAGCCGATGTGATGCACGATGAAATCGACGCCGAGACTCTCCATCCAGGCCGCGTTGGCGACCCGGTCGTCCGCCGCCAGGTTGTCCCCCATCACCTTCACGCCGAACTTCCGGCCGGCGTCCACCACACGGCGGATGGTCGCCTCGTGCGCCCGCCCCATCACCACCACGAGGTCGGCGCCGGCCTTGGCCATCATCTCCGCCTCGAGGTAGCCGCCGTCCATCGTCTTCAGATCCGCGACGATGGGGTGGTCGGGAAACTTCGCGCGCAGCGCTTCGACCGCGCGCAGCCCCTCGGCCAGCAGCAGCGGCGTGCCCGCCTCGAGCCAGTCCACGCCGGCCTCGACGGCCACCGCGGCGGTTTCGAGCGCTTCGTCGAGCGAAATCAGGTCGAGCGAGAGCTGAACGATCGGGTAGGTCAGATTGTCGAGACGATACGGCATATGCTCACGTTACACCAACGCCCGCCCTGGCGACAGGGCGCGGCGCGGACGACGGATGGCAGCGAACCAGGAGCACGGTGAACTATGGCGCGTCGATGGCGGGTGGCGGTACTGGGTCTCGGGCATTGGTATTCCGCATACGGCCTGGCGCGCGCGCTGCCGGAGTATCCGCACGCGGAGCTCGTCGCCGCGGCGTCGAACGACCCGTCCCACCTCGAGGCGTTCACCCGCCGCTTCGGCGTCCGGGGCTACGCGGACGATGCCGAGCTGCTGCGCCGCGAAGAGGTGGACATCGTCCACATCGCTTCGCCGGTATCCGAGATCCGGGGCCTGGCGCTGCGCGCGGCGGCCGCGGGCAAGCACATGGTGCTCGGGAAGCCGATGGCCATGACCGTCGAAGCCGCCGACGAGATGGTGGCCGCCGTCGAGCGGGCCGGCGTGCTGTGCATGCCCTTCGCCGGAATCATGCGGCTGCGGTTCGCCGACCTCAAGGCCAGGATCGGTGGCGGCGAGATTGGCGACCTGGTCCTGCTGCACCAGACCAGCCGGTGGTCGATCGCCGAGGATGCCTACCGCTCGGGCAAGCCCGGGTGGTTCGCGGATCCGCGCCACGTCCCGGGCGGCGCGTTCATCGACGAGGGCATCTACTGGATCGACCTGTTCCGCTGGCTGTCGGGCAGCGAGGTGATCCGGGTCGATGCCCGCATGGCCAACCTGGTGCACAAGGAGCTCGCCGTGGAGGACTGGGGGCTGGGGACGTTCACGTTCGCGAACGGGATGGTCGCAACGCTGGAGGCGGGGTGGACGATCACCGCGCCGCGGCCGACCGGGCCGTCACCCAAGCAGAACAGCGTCGTGCGCCTCGAGGCCATCGGGACGCGCGGCGAGATCACCGACCAGTGGTTCCGGACCCCGGGACGGGCGGTGCTGGCCGCGGGGGCAGCCGACTGGGTCTTCGAGCGTCAATCCGAGGAGCCATACGCGCCCGCGGTGCCCTTCCCGCTCGGCCACCTGATCGACTGCCTCGAGAGCGGCCGGCCAACGGTGGCAGGCGTCCGGGATGCGCGCGACGCGTTCGTTGTCGCCATGGCCGCCTACCAGGCCGCGCGCGAGGATCGCCCCGTCGCTCTCTCCTGGTAGCGGGCGGGTTGGCGCTGCCCCTGGTGGCGGGCAGAGTGCGCCTACCCGCGGTGCAGGGTGAGGCGGAGCACCGCGCGCCCGAGCCGGACTTCGTCGCCGGAGTGCACCCGGACGCCCCGGGGATCGCGGGCGGGCACCTGCACCGACCGGCCGTCCCGCACCACCATCGTCGGGTTGCTGCCCGAGTCGTTGAACAGGCGGCACTCCTGCGCCGCGGGGTCGAGCTGCAGGCGCGCGTGGGCGCGTCCCACGGTTTCGGTGATGCCGTCCACCGTATCCAGGAACACGACGTCGTTGCGCCGCACCCGGCCGTGTTCGTCGGTGGGCTCGGCCGTCCGCCCGATCGAGACGATCGATTGCGAAAACGTGTAGGTCTCCTGGCCGGCGGCCCCGGCCAGGATCGACACGTCCACCGACCGAATCCGCTCCTCGTCCCGCCGGTCGGGTGGCCCGTCGGGTGCGGAGCGGCATTCGAGCGAGAACAGGCGTCCGGGCTCCCATTCGACGGGCGCCTTCTTCAGGAAGATCGCGCGCACCTCGAGCCCCTCGGGCGCGGCGCAATTCAGCTCCGCCAGGCGCTCGAACACTTTCGCCCGCAGCGAGTCGAAGGCCGCCTGCATGGACGGGCGATCCGCCGCAGTCGGTCCGACGCGGACGAGCATCGCGCCGTAGGGGAACGTCCGGCGGCCGCGGCCGAGCGGCTGGACCTTCCCCTCGATCTCGGCCAGCACCGCCTGGACCACCTCGAGGGGCGCCGCGTCGGCGCCGAGCGGCGCATCGAAGAACCCGCGCAGGCGGGCGTGCCAGACCCTGCCCATTGCCACGAACCGTGCTGTCACTGATGCCCCTTTCCGCGAGCGCGACCCGCGGTCATCGCAGCAGACCGGCCTCGCGCGCCGCCGACACGATCTCCCCCGCAACCGGCGCCGCCGCCCGCGCGCCGTAGCCGGCGTGCTCGATCAGTACGGCGAACGCGATCTTCCGGCCCGACTGCGCGTACGGGGCAAACCCGACGAACCAGGAATGCGAGAGGCCGCCGGCCACTTCCGCCGTGCCGGTTTTCCCGGCAATCGGCGTGGCCGCGGCCGCGAGCCCGCGCCCGGTCCCCGTCACGACGGCGTCGCGCAGGTGCCGCGACAGCTGCGCCGCCGCCGGCGCGCTCAGGAACCGCCCCTGCTCCGCGGTCGAGGCTGGCCCGGTTTCCCAGCGCACTGGCCGGACGCCGCCGCCGCTCGCGATCGCGGCCGCCACCCTTGCCATCTTCAGCGGCGACACCAGCACTTCACCCTGGCCATAGCCGGCGTGCGGCAGCGTCGGCCGGAGGCCGGCGGTCGTCGGGCGCCGCGACGCATCGATCTGGAAAAGGGACGCGGCGTCGAGGATGGGACCGGGACCGAGCTCGACCGCGAGCTGCGCGAAGTAGGCGTTGCAGGAAACGACCAGCCCGCGATGGAGGTCCACCGAGCCGTGCGGCAGCGTATCGAGCAGGTCGTCGCGGACGGGCCGTGCCACCCCGCGCACGTGATGGCCGACCCGCCCATCCGGCAGGCGGCGGCAGTCGAACGTCCGCCCGGCGCCTCCGCTCCGCAGCGCCGCGCCGGCCATCACGAGCTTGAACACCGACCCGGGCGGGTAGAGGCCGTAGCGCACACGATCGAGCAGGCCCTCGTCCCCATCCTCCGCTTCCGTGTCCGCCGCGCCGCGCCCTGTCTCCGGCGGAGCCGGCCATGGATAGCTGACCGAGGCAAGCACGCCGCCGGTGTCGGCGTCGAGGACGACGGCGGCGCCGTGCCTGGCGCGTCCGGACTCCATCCGCCGGCGTAGCGCCTGTGCCGTCTCGAGCTGCAGCCGGGCGTCGATGGTGGTCCGCAGGCTCCGGTCGCGCCCGAGCAGCGCGGCCACCGCCGCTCCAGGGCGGTGCCGGTGCCGCGCGAGCGGCAGCAGCTCGCTGTAGTCGCGCCTGATCAGCCGCTCGGACGGGCCGCCCCCCGGGCGGGTCACCGGGATCACCCGGGCATGGTCGTCGTAGCCCTGGAGGCGCACGGCGCGGTCGCGTTCGAGGTACGACGAGTTCCGCGCGCCCCAGTTCGTCTGGGAACGCCAGTCTCCCAGCAGGTGGAACGCGGCGCCGCCCAGCGGGTAACAGCGGGCGCTGTCCGGCTCGCACGGCACGGCGGGCGCCAGACCGGCCTCCCGCCAGGCCGCCGCCAGCCCGGCCATCTCGCCCGGATCGCTCGTGGCGATCGGCAGGCCGGTGCGGTCGTAGATGGTCCCGCGGGGAATCTGCCGCGCCGCGGCAAGCAGCCGCGGGTTGTACTCGAAGCGGTAGCCGCCGTCCGCCTGGGTGCCCAGGCTGGCCGCAGTGGCGTACACGTCGGCCTTCGGAATCTGGATCCAGGCGGCCCGGAGCGCCACCACCGCCGCCGCTGCCGCGAGCACCGCGCCGGCAGCCCGAAGTGGCTGGCCGAGATGCGTGCGCACGGCGCCGCGCCGCCGCGCGGTCGCCAGCACGACGCCGATGGCCGCGAAGTTGGCGAGCATCGACGACTTGCCGTAGCTCAGGAACGGCGTGACCACCCCCGAGAGCGGAATCAGGCCCAGCAGCCCCCCGGCAATCACCAGCCCCTGGATCAGCAGCGCGAGCGACAGGCCGGTGACCAGGAGCGACGAATAGTCGCCCGGTGCGCGCAGCGCGACGCGCAGCGCCCGCCAGCACAGCACGGCGTAGAGGCCGAGCGCGACCGTCAGCCCGGCGAAGCCGAGCTCCTCACCCACCGCAGCGAGCACGAAGTCGGTGTGCCCGGCGGGAATCACCTGCGGGAGCCCGAGCCCGGGTCCAAGCCCCTGCAGGCCGCCCGTGGCCAGCGCCCACAACCCGTGCGCGATTTGGTTGCCACCGGTGACGGCGTTGCTCCACGGGTCGAGCCAGATCAGTACCCGGCGGCCGACGGTGGCCGGCACGCCCGCGGCGTAGGCGGCGGCGAACCCGCCCATCAGCATGCCGACGCCGAAGATGACGAGCGCCGCGCGCCGGCGCGCGACGCCGTACATCGCGAGGAAGACGCACGACATCACCAGTGCCGGCCCGAGGTCCTTCTGCAGGACGAAGAACAGCAGCACCAGCACCATGCTCACGGCGATCGGCCCGATGTCGCGCCACCGCGGCACCTGCACCGACGGCAGCCACCGGGACGAGGACGCCGCCGTAGCCGAGAGCTCGCGCAGCAGGTCCAGCCGCCTCGCCAGGTACGCCGCCAGCGCGAAGATCACCAGCAGCCGGATGGCCTCGACGGGCTGCACGCCGGCGAGGTTCACCTTGGCGCCGCTGGCGCCAGGGCCGCTGCCGAACAGCAGCAGCAGGGCGGCGAGCGAGAACGCGAGCCCGAGCGGCAGCAGCACCGCCCGGCGCAGGGGCGACGCCTCGAAGTCGATCTCGCTCACCACGAGCAGGATCGCCAGCCCGCCGGCCACGCCGATCACGAAGGCCGATCCGATCATCGTGTCGCGCAGCGGGTCGCGCAGCGCCACCATGCTCATCAGCCCGATGCCGCACAGCGCCATCAGGGTTGGCAGGATGACGGGGTCGTCGTCCGCGCGGCGCCGGCGCCGGACGAGGTGCGCGAGCCAGAACGCGCCCACGAAGCCGGCGGCTGCCATCACCAGCCTCCGGCGGAACGCCGCGGCCGAGCGCACCGCCACCCGTGGCTTGAGCACCGACAGCTCGGATGGCGTGAGGACCGGCACCGCCGCCAGATCCGGCCGGCGGGCGAGTCGGGCGCCGAGCTCGACGAAGCGGGGATCCTTCTTGACGTCGGGCGCGGCAATTGCCGCGCCCGCCAGGGAGCCGACATGCTCGATCGGACCGTCTTCAGCGATGCGTGCGTAGAGCGCCCGGGCGGCGGCCTGCCGCTCCGCCGGGTGCGCATACATCGTCAGCAGCGGCTCCAGCGCGCGCGGGCTGTCGAGGCCGTTCAGCTGCACGAGCGAGCCGCGGCTGTCGTGCTCGAGACGCAGCGTCCTGCCCCAATACGTCAGCAGCAGCCCCAGCAGGATCACGCCGGTGCACAGAAGGAGCCCGAGCAGCTCCACGTTCGCCGCGCGGACTCGCCCGCCGGCCGCACGCGTTTCGGGCAGCGCCTCGACCACCCGCATCATTCCATCCACCAGAAGAGAGACGCCCGTGCCGGTGCGAGCTCGCTCGCGATGCGTTCCTGGTGCGCGCGACAGTACGCCAGGTTGGCCGACGATCGGCCGAACTCGCGGATGGTGTCGAACCGTTCGACGCACCGTTCGTAGTCGGCGCGCGCCCGCTCGAGCTCGCGCCGCCGATCGTCCTCGTCATCGATCAGCCGGGCACGCCGGCGCGTGCGATCGGCGCGGCGCAGGTAGCCGTCGCCGAGCTGGGCCCGCTCGCGGCGTCCGGGGACATAGCCCCGCTTCTCGGCCTGTTCGATCGCGGCGGCGGCAAGGTCCACTTCGTCGAGGCCGTACGCCCGGATGTTGCTGATCCCGAGATAGGGATCGAACGACGCGCCGTCGAGCCTGGCCGCCTGGTCGAAGAGATCGATGGACGCCAGGTAGGCCTTGCGGGAGGCGTCGCTGCCCCGCCGCTGCGTACGCGCGGCGAGCCGCGCGAGATGGGCCTCGGAGATCAGCTGCCGGGAACGCAGATGGTCGTCGCCTGGATCGATCTCGAGCGCCCAGCGCGCCGCATCGCGCGCCTGGCGCCAGGACGCCGCACTGGTGGACGGATCGTCCCGGCGGTAGTCGGCAATCACCGTGTCCGCCAGCCCGAGCAGCCGGCGCCGGAGCTGTCCGTCGACCCGGAGCTCGAGCCCGGTGTCGAACAGGCTCGATGCGCGGATGCCATCGTACTCCCGGCGCATCTCGGCGAGCGTGCGCCCCTCGAGCCCGTCGAGGCCGCTGCGGAAGCGCTCGGCGGCCACCCACGCCCCCCCCTCGGTCGCCACCACCCCCAGCACCCAGAGCAGCAGCGCCACGATCGCCAGGCGCCGCCGGGGCAGCCGGGCACTGGCCAGCCATCCCCGCACACCAAGGCCGCGGGACGGTCCCATCGCGACTGGGACGGCCGCCTCCGGACTGGCGGGCCGCGATGCGCCACCACCCGCCGCGGCCGCAGCAGCGGCCGGAAACGGGAAGGGATCGGTTGGCGGCACGACACGCACCGCGGGAGCTGCCGGGGCCCCATCGGGATCCCTGCTGACCGGCACGGTCGCCGGCGTTTCGTATTGGGCGAGGGCCGCCGGAACCTCCCCTGCGAGGAAGCGCTCGAGGTCGGCCCGGATGGCCGATGCGGCCGGGTAGCGCTGCTCGACGAGGTGCGCCATCAGCTTGTGGATGATGGCGGCCAACTCCACGGGACACGACGGCGGCAGCGGCTCCGGCCGCGCATGGGTGCGGATCGCCTGTTCGAGCTGGCTGCGCAGGTGCCGGGCCGTCAGCGACGGATACGGGAGATGGCCCGCGACCATCTCGTACAACATCACGCCCAGCGACCAGAAATCGGCATGGACGTTGACGTGTCCCCCCGACTGCAGGCGCTCGGGCGAGGCATACGCCACCGTGCTCCAGTTGTTGGTGGTGACTTCGGTGCTCTTCTCGAGCGCCTTGGCGATGCCGAAATCGAGCACCTTCATCTCGCCCGACTGCGCGATCAGCACATGGTCGGGCTTGAGGTCGGCGTGGACGATGCGGTCGTAAGGCAGCCCTTCGACGGTCGTCGCGAACTGATGCGCCCTTTCCAGGAACTCGCAGATCCCCGCGGCATGCCGCGCCGCGTCGGCCGGTGCCAGGCCGGCCCTGATCCGCTCGCTCAGCGCCTGCCCCTCGACGAACTCCATCGCAATGTAGAGATGCTCGCGATGCGGGCCGTATTCGTAGACTTCGGGCACCATCCCGTGCGCCTTCTCGAACTGCTGCTGCAGGATCGCGCCGTGGCGCTCCGCCTCCAGGCGCTCGCGCCCGTCCGTGGCGCCGGTCAGCAGCACGAGCTTCATCGCCACTTTCGCGCCGTCGGCCGCCCGCCTGGCGACGTAGAGCGTGCCGAACGTGCCGCGGGCAAAGCCCGTCGGATCGTCGACGACGTAGTTGCCGATCTTCCACTCGGAGGCGTGCATGGGCGGTACGACTAGCGCAGCAGCGCCGGCTCGGCGGCGACCACGAAGTTGCCGGCGAGCAGCTGCTGGCGGAGCGGGGTCGGACAGCCCCTTGACGATGTCCGTGCCGAACCCGGCAAACACGTTGCGCTGGAACGTGACCTGGCTCGTCGGCGAAAGGGCGAACGCCTCGGCGGGCCGTCCGATGCGCATCAGGATGTTGCCCGCCAGGGTCGCCTGCGCGTCGTCGCCCAGCGAGACCGACGGCCCCTGCACCGAGAACAGCGTGCCCCGCACCACGACCGTGGCGGCCGGCATGACCTCGACGCCGGCCCGCATGCCGCCGGACAGGTCGAGCTGCTCGAGCGTGCAGCCCTGGCCGTGGACGCGCACGCCGACATCGAGTGGCAGCTCGGGCGTAGATTGAACGCTCACCCCCGACACCCGTCCGCAGGCGCTCCCGAAGAGTGTGAGACCAACCACTTCACCGCTGGCGTTTGACGGACGGACGATGGCGACGGTTCCGGGAATCCGCGCGGCCAGGTCCACACCGTCGCGCAGGATCACCCGCTCCGGATACACACCAGGTTCGACCCGGACGACGTCGCCCGGGCGGGCGCCGGCCATGGCGCTGCCGATGCGGCTGAAAGAGGCGGCGCCATCGGGATCCGACCACCAGGGTGCGGCCCCCGTCGAAGCCGGCGATGCCGACGCGCCAGACCAGCGCGAGCGCGGTCAGCACGCCGGCGAGCGTGCCGGCCGTGAACCAGGTCGTCCGGCTCCGCAGGACACGCCCGCCAAGGGCGGTCACCGGCGCGCCGGGGCCGTGGAGCGAGGCCGCGAAGCCGGGCGCTTCGGCGTAGACCACCGTCACGTTGTCCTTGCCGCCGGCCTCGTTGGCCGCCGCCACCAGGGCGTCGGCCACCTCCTGCGGGCGGCCGGCATGCCGGCGCACGATGTGCTCGATGGCGGCGGACGACACCATGTCCGTCAGCCCGTCCGAGCAGAGGAGGATGGCGCTGTCGTGGGTCAGCGGTTCCTCGATGATCTCGACGAACTCCTCCTCGTCCTTGTCGCGGCGCGCGCTGCCGACATCGCGGAAGACCTGGTTGCGGCGCGGGTGCTGCATCGCCTCGCTCTCGCTCAGCTCCAGCGCGTCCTCCCGCTCCCCGACCGGCGAATGGTCGTGGGTCAGCTTGCGGACGCCGCCGGGGCCGAACTTGTAGAGACGGCTGTCGCCGACATGGCCGATTGTCAGCGTACCGTTCGAGACCAGGGCCAGCGTCACCACGCACGCCATGCCGCGCAGCTCCGGCGCCCGCTCCGCCCGGCCGAAAATCTCGTTGTTGGCGATGGCGATCGCCTCGCGCACGCGCTCGGCCGCGGTGCCGAGCGGCCGCGCCAGGCGCTGCAGGATCACGTCGCGGGCGATTCCGGCGGCCACCTCCCCCGCCGCCTGCCCTCCCATGCCGTCGATCACGCCGTAGACCCCGCGGGCACGGTCGACGAGGGCGACGTCCTCGTTGTTGCGGCGGACGCGGCCGGCATCGCTGCGAAAGGCGGCGTTCAGGCTGCCGGCGGCAGCAACGGGCGCATCAGTCATCGTCGTTCACCTTCGCCAGCCAGACGAGGCTCGCGAGCAACGACGCCAGCGCCGCCAGGAACACGAGCTGTCCGGCGTACAGCCAGGTCATCGCGGCAGGGCCTCGAAATCCATCTCCATGGCGCCGGCGAGCGCAATCCGCGCGCGCGCCGGCAGCTCCAGCTCGGCCCCCGGCTGCAGCACCCCTTCCGCGCTCTTCACGGCCGGCGGCACCGGCGCGCCGTTCACGGCGGTGCCCCACGAGCTGACGTCCTGGATGAAGAAGCGGCCGGCCGGGTCGCGCCGGATGCGGAAATGCTCGCGCGACACCCTGGCCGTGGTGGCGACCTGCACGTCGACCCACGCGGCACTGCCGCCGCGGCCGACCGAGACCGCGTCCTTGCGGATGCTGAAGACGTGGGGGCCCTGGTCGTCGTCGTACCTCAGCCGGGCACGTTCGCGGCTGTCGGTGGTCGGGTCCGACTGGCGGACACCGGCCGCCGGGCCGGCCGCCGTCTCCTGCACGACGGTGCTGACCGCCGTCCGCTGGCCGCGCGAGACGACGCTCTTCACAATCCGCGTGGTCGGCGTGCCCCCGGTACTCGGCGGCCCCTGCCAGCGACAGCGTCGAGACGATACCCAGCTGTCCCGGCCGGATCTCGCCGTCGGGATCCGGCTGGATGTGGATCTCCCAGCCGCCGGGCGGCACTTCGACGGGCGCCAGGTCGTCGCTCCGCTCGAGCAGCCGCGTCAGCAGCCGGGTGCGCGAGCGGCGCTGCCGCCGGTTGAACGTGTCCACGTCGATGGTCAGCGCCTGCTGCACCTGCTCGACGATCCGGGGAATCACCCCTTCGATGACCGTGTAAGTCGCGGGGGCAGAGATAGACGTGGTAGACCGTGGCCGGCAGCGTGCTGAACGGCAGCGGATACAGGTTGAGCATCAGCTCGTCCCGAATCGCTTTTAGAATAGTCCTGCCACTCGGGGGCTTGACCGTCTCCGCCATCGCGCGCGCCTCCAGGGCCGCATGTGCAGCCGGAGCCACTATGATTCACGCGGCCGCCGCGAGTCCTAACGAATCTCCAAAGTTTTCGCAGCCGTCATGAAAGTCGCCTTTGGTGCCTTCACGTTCGACGCCGGGACGCGGCAGCTGCGCCGCGACGGGCGCGAGCTGCATCTGTCCCCGAAGGCGTTCGACCTGCTCCTGCTGCTGCTCGAACGGCGCCCGGCGGTCGTCACCAAGGCCGAGGTGCTGGCGCGCATCTGGCCGGACACGTTCGTGGAGGACGCCAGCCTGACCGTGCTGGTGGCCGACATCCGCCGGCTGCTGGGCGACGACCCGCGATCGCCGGCCTTCGTCCGCACCGTGCACGGGCGGGGCTACGCGTTCAGCGGCGCTGTCCGGGACCTCGAGGCCGCCGCTGGCGAGGGGCCCGCGCGCGAGCGTGCGCAGTGCTGGCTCACGTGGGGAGAACACACCCGGCCGCTCGCGGACGGCGAGAACATCATCGGCCGGGATCCCGCCTGCGAGGTGTGGATCGATGCCCGCGGGGTGTCACGGCGGCATGCGCGCATCATGGTCCGCCCCGGCGGCGTCACGGTCGAGGACCTGGACAGCACGAACGGCACCTTCGTCGGCAACGAGCGGCTGGCGGCGGCGCGCCCCGTCGCGGATGGCGACACCATCGGCCTCGGCCCTGAAACCCTGACGTTTCGCGCCTGGCCGGACGGGCCGCCCGCGACCGAGCCTGTGGCGCGCAGGGGCCGCGCGCGACCCCGATAAGATCGCGACCACATGCCGCACGACACACAATCGACCGATCCGGTGGACAGCGCCCGCGCCGGCGAAGACCTGCTGCCCGCATTGGCCAGCTACGTCCGGGCAGGGCGCTGCGCGCTGTTCGTGGGTGCCGGGCTGTCCCGGGCAGTCGGCTACCCTACCTGGAAAGGACTGCTCGAGCGGCTCATCGAACAGGTACCGGCCCGCGCCGGGGGCGACCAGGCCGGCAGCGCCGGCGATCAGGAACGTGGTGAGCTCCGGGCCCTGCTCGACGCCGGGAAGTACGCGGACCTGGCTGATCAATGCCGCGAGCTGCTCGGACCTTCCCAGCTGTTCGGCTTCCTCAGGCGCGAGCTCTCGGGCCGCCAGCCCCGCCTCGAGTCCCACGGCGCCATCACCCGGACGCCGTACCGCTGCATCGTCACCACCAACTTCGACACCCTGCTCGAGGAGGCGTACGCGAACTGGAGCCGGAGAGGCGTGCCCAGGGCCCCGTGCGGCCACGAGCTCGCCGAACACGGCACGCTGCTCCTGGACGACGCGTTCTTCATCCTGAAAGCGCACGGCTCGATCTCGGATGCGGCGTCGATCGTGTTCGCCACCGAGGACTACCGCCGGATCATCCACGCCAACCCGGCCTTCCAGTCGGTGATGTCGACGATCCTGCTGTCGAACGCCGTGCTGTTCGTCGGGTATTCCCTGAGCGATCCGAACTTCCGCCTGCTGCTCGAGAGCCAGCTGACGACGTTCGGGGCCAAGGCGCCGCCGCGCTACGCGATCATGGAGGGAATCGGGCCCTACGAGCGCGCGCTCATGGAGCGGACCATGGGGATCCGGGTGCTGTCGTACCCCAAGGGGGAGCACCAGCGGGTGGACCAGCTGCTCCAGCAGCTGGCCGATGCCAGCGTCGAGCCGGGCGAGCGGGCGGCGCGGTCGCGGATCCGGCTCCGCCTGCCGGAGCCGCTGCAGACGCTCGCGGTCGCGATCCGCACGCAGGGGCCGCTCATGTACGCGACATGGCACGAGGCCGACTCGCGGGAATGGGCCGGCGACGGCCTGGCGCTCGAGAAGCGGGCTTTCGACAGCCTGCGCCCCATTCCGTGGGACAAGCTGGGAGCGCCGCTGGCGGCGGTCGCCGATGGCGGCCAGCCGGACATCCGCGGGGTGCACGCGGTGGGGCAACTCCTGGCGTCGGTCCTGCCGCGCCCGCTGCTGAAGATGCTGGCGAACACCGATCGCGAACTGGTGCTGTTCGATGTCGATCCCGCCGCCGCGTCCCTGCCGTGGGAGTGGGTGACCGTGAACGGCGGCTGCCTGATCGATCTCGTCCCCGTCGCGCGGACGATGCCGAACGTCTCGGACGAAGCCAGGGGACGCCCCTTCCCGCACACCCCTCTGCGCGCGCTGATCATCGGCGATACGCAGCCGGTGGTGAAGGAGCTGGGCGGACAGCGCATGGTGCTCCCCGGCTCAGAAGCGGAGGCGCGGAACATTGCCAGGGCCATCCGGCGGGCACATCGCGGGGCGCGCGCCGAACTGCTCGTCGGCGCGGACGCGACCTACGAGCGCGTGATGCGGGAGCTGCGGGCGTCGCGCTTCGACGTCGTGCATTTCGCCGGCCACGCCTGGGTCGAGAACGGCGCCGCATACCTGGCGCTGTATGACCACGTCGTCTACGCCTCGGAGCTGGCCATGCTGCTCAACCGCCATCCCCCGGCGCTGTTGTTCGTGAATTCGCACCACACCGGGTTCGTGCCGGCCTTCACGCGGGTGGCGCCGCTCGACCTGCCCGGCTACCCGTCGATCGAGGATTTGCACGGCCGGCTCGAGCGCCGGCGGTTCGGCTTCGAGTACGTCGCGGCCAGGGCGGGAGTCGGCAGCTTCGTGGGTTGCCTGGGAGAGCCGACCGACGCGGCGGCGCGCACGATCGCCGAGGGGACCTACGACCGCCTGCTTGCCGGCGCGCCGCTCGGGCGCGCCCTGCACGACGCGAGGCGCGCGGCCGCGGATGGCCTGGACGTGACCCCCTACTGCACCCTGCTGGCGGGCTATCCGGATCTCCGGCTGGTGGTGTCCAGTTCCAGCCAGCGGCCTGACGATCAGGCGGGAACGTAGTAGGGGAACTTGCGCTCGTAGTCCACCGTCATCCCGAAGGGAAAGCCTTCGTAGGGCCACAGGACGGTTTCGGTCGGCCGGGCGGCGGGTGGTATGGCGGCGAGGATGCGGTCCGTGATCGAGTCGTCGGCCGGCTGCGACGGCGCCAGCTGGATGTGGAGCGCGCAGGTCGTGCCGGACGCCACGACGCGGAAGGCGCCAGTGAGCCGCCGCGCGCACGCGTGGTCGGCATAGAGGGCGTCTTTGTAGACGCCGACGTGCGAACCGTTCGGCAGCACCTCCTTGACCCGTCCCTCCAGCGCCAGCAGCGGGGCCGGCAGCTCTACCGGCACCGCTACGCCACGGCGGCGCAGGGCGGCGGAGACCTCGGCGGCGTCGAGCAGGCGGGCGCGGTCGCCAGTCTGGTAGCGCAGCAGGGGAATCGGCAGCTCGCCGTCGAGCATCGAGATCGTGAGGTCGCCGTAGCCGGCGGCATCCGGCTGCAGAACTTCGATGAAGGTGCGCTGCGGGTTGAACGCGAGGATCATCGGCAGGGCCGCCGCCGGCCGCTCCGGGCCGAGCACGTCGGCCGCCAGCTCGGGACTCGCCGACGCCGCCCGCCGCACGGCGATGGTCGACGGCGTCTCGTAGCACAGGTGCAGCCCGAGCTCGCCGACGCCGAAGGACGACATGATGTAGCCCTGCCCGGGCTGGGCCACGTCGAGCCCGAGGCAGGCGGCAACGTAGCCACGGAAGTGCTCGCCGAAGATCTCCTCGCCGAGCACCACGTGGATGCGGTGCCGCCGCCAGTCGGTGTGCCGCGCCGCGGCGTAGTCGGTGAGCCGCTTCATGAACAGCGGATCGGCGACGAGCAGGATCTGGTCGTAGTGGTGGCCGAACCCGTCCACGAGCGCCACCGCCATGTCCTCGCGCACGCTCGTCGTCGCGATGGTCATGCACGCCGAGTTGAACCCGACCCCCATCGGCAGACAGTTCACCGCCAGCGTTGACCGGGACCGCACGCCGAACGCCGCGTCGAGCGCGCTGTCGATCAGGCCGGCGCCCGCCGCCGCCTGGCTCCTGGTGCTCAAGCCGAAGGAGAAGCGGCCGCCATGGCCAGAGCTCGTCAGCACACCCGCCAGCTCCCGAATCGGCGTGCCCGCGGCGAGCTGGTCGAGTGGAAAGCGCGCGAAGGTATTCTGCTTGGTCAGCACCGGGAGGCGCGCGAACGAGGATGCGTCGTGCACGTCGCCCGGCCGGACGCCATGCTCGTCGAGCAGCGTCCGGTACCAGGGCATGGCGGACGCGGCGCGGTGGAACGCGTCGAGCAGGTGCGGGAGGCTGTGCTCCGCCGCTGCGGTCATTGGACGACCGGCACGACCGGAACCACCGCGGACGGCGGCCGGGTGCCGTCCACCGGCCGGAACTCCTCTTCCAATCCGGTCAGGAAGTCCGCCAGCAACGGGAAACGTCCGCTCAGGATCGTCCGGTCGAACTCCGACAGGTCCATCAGGTACGGCGCCACGAGGCCGTAGTAGTCCACTTCCGGTCCGGCGGATCGGAAGGGAAAGCCGTAGCGGGCCACGAGGCGCTGCAGCGACCGCTCCGTCGCCGCCAGCCAGTGCGTGTAGCCGCGGCGCTTCGACGCCTGGTACAGGGCCTTGTAGAGCGTCATGACGATCTCCCCGCCGCCGCGGCGCTCGTCCCCCTCGGGGCGCTCGGTGATCCCCTGCAGGCTGTAGAAGTTGTCCCCCGCCCGCCGGTTGTAGCGGCGGCTGACCGACAGCCGCGAGACCTCGACCACGCGCCGTGACTCGGCCGGCCGCGCGAGCGCCGGGTCGTGCAGGGTGCAGTGGCCAAGCAGCGGCAGGCCGGCGCCGGTGACCTCGATGAGCCGCGCCGTCGCGATGACCTCCCCCGCCGTGTTGAGAACGCCGACATGGACGGCCTGCCGGTCGAACCGGTCCGTTTCCATCCGATCCGGGTAGTCGTCGGCCGGGAGGAATTGCCGTTCCAGGCAATACACCTGGTAGCGCAGTCTGTAGCTCTCGTGCAGCAGCGGCGTTATGTCGTCGAGCACCCGCCCGGTGAAGAACTGGGCGGTGCCGAGCGCAAGGGCTGGCGCGATGTGTCCCGTCGGCCCGGGTTCCTGCGTGACCATGGGATGCGCGGCGGCGATCGGGATCTGGGGGGCGGCGTCCGGCTTCACTTCGCCCACAGCGTCCACCGCAGCCCGATACGCGCCGTGCGGCCGTTCTGGGGAATCGCATCCTGCAGGTGCTGGCTCGACGCCGGGTCCGCATAGTCGACGTCGAAGAGGTTCCGGAGGCCGCCGAAGAGCTCCCACGAACGCCCCAGCGGCTGGACCACGTGGAGGTTGACCGTCGTTCTCGCGCCGACGTGGGTGCCCACCGGCGTCAGCCGGCTGCTCAGGTAGTTCGCGTCGACCGCCACGCTCGACCGCTTGAACGGACCCGGCACGCTGAAGCGCGCCTTGACCATGTGCCGGGGGGAATTCGGCAGCACTCCCTGGGTGTCCTGGTCTTCGGCATGCTGCAGGCCATAGCTGACCAGCGCCTGCGAGCGTCCCTTCAGGCGCATCTGCGCCTCGAACTCCAGCCCCTTTGCCCGGACCTCTCCCTGGTTGACGAGCGACACGCCGAGGAATGCGGTGTCGTCCGGCACGACGGTGATCAGCCGGTCCGCCTTGTACCAGTAGGCCGACACCGCCGTCCGCAGCCGGTCGTTGGTGTAGCGCTCCCAGACGAGCTCGTGGGTGTCGATCGCCTCGGGATCGAGCCCCTCGACGCGATCGCCGAAATAGACCGTATTGAGCTCGTAGGCATTCGGCGCCCGGAACGCGGTGCCGAAGAGGTACTTCAGCGACTGCGTGGACGACGGCATCACGATGAGCGCCGTGCGGGGCGTGACCCGCTTGAACTCCTCGTAGCCGTCGTAGCGCAGGCCGGCGTTGACGAGCAGCCAGCGCGCGACGCGGAACTCGTCCTGCAGGTAGACGGCGTGCTGGATCGAGGAGCGCGGGAGGTCCACCAGCACCACCGGGGGATCGACCAGGCGCGACACCTGGTCCTGCCGCAGGTTGTCGATGAACTCGGCGCCGGCGCGCACGGTGTGCCGGCCGCGGAACGCCCGCGTCAACCCGGTGCCGGCGCTCCACCGGCTGCCCACCACGTTGTTGCGCCCGACCATCGTCGCCGCATCCGGCGGCTCCCCCGCCAGCGGGTAGGTGCCGTCGTAGGAGAAGCGATCGAACGAGGCCCGCGCCGTGACGCGCGTCCCGTTGAAGGCGTGGGCATACTCCGCGTCGAGCAGCGTGTGGCGGTCGGTCGTCTGCTCGCCGCCACTCCTGCTCGTTGAAGACCGTGCCGAACGAGGCGGTCGGGACGTCCCGGCGGCGGGTGCCGTAGGCGCCGGTCACCGTGAGGTCGCGGAACGCGAGCCGGCCGTAGAACTGGCGGATGCCCTCGCCGTCGAGCCCCTCGGCCACGCCGTTGTTGGTGGCCGGCGTGTCGAAGGCCGGGAAGTAGAGGCGGTCGACCCCGTCGCTGCTCTCGAGGGTTCCCGAGAGCGCCAGGTCGAGGCCGTTGGCAAAGACGTGTCCCGCACTGCGCGCGCGCCAGCTGCGTCCCGAGGGTGCCGGCTTCGAGCGTCAGCGTGCCGCCGCCGAGGGACGCGCCGCTCCTGGTGATGACGTTGACCACCGCGAAGAACGCGCTGTCGCCATACAGTGAGGACGCCGGGCCGCGAATGATCTCCACCCGCTCGAACAGCGCGGGATCGAGACCGAACTCCGCGCCGATTTCCGCCTGGCCGAACACGTTGTCGTTGACGCGGTGGCCATTGATCAGGAGCAGGATGCGGCTGTTGTAGTCGCCCGGCTTGGCGAAGCCGCGGGTGCCGACGAGGCTGAAGTTGCGGTCGTCGGTGACGTACATGCCGCGGACGCCGCGCAGGATGTCGGCGAGCGTCCGGTAGCCGTGCCGCGCAATCTCCTCCGCGGTGATGAAAGACACCGACGCCGGCGCCTCGGTCACGGGCTGCAGGCGCTCCGAGGCGCCGAAGACCTGCCCGGCGTCGAGCCGCATCAGGTCCTCGAGGCTGAGGTCCGGAAGAGTGGACTGCGCCGACGCCGGCGTGGCCGCCGCCAGCATGGCGGCGAGCACCACGGCGCCCCCGCGACTCGACAATCTAAACATCGCTGCCATGACATTCCCTGCTGGTCGTGAAGGTGCCCATTGCCCGAACGTCATTTCGAGAGCGCCAGCAGTCTCGAACTGATCTGGAGGCCAGCCCGCCTGGCCCATTCCTGCCGGACCTTGAAACGCAGCTGGCCGCGCTCGAAGTAGAACTCCGCGATGCCGCCGACGTCGGTGAAGCCGCCGATATCGCTGAGGGTGAGGACGTGCGTGTTGCGCAAGTTGGCGACGATCGGCTCGGCCTGTCTGGCCGTGATGCCCGACACGTAGACCAGATGGCAGCCCGGCTGGGGCCTGGCCGGGGCGATCTGCACGGTGATACCGCGATTGGTCAGCGCCCGGCCCTTGACGGCACGCGCGAGCGCTTCGCCGACCGCCTCGTCGCCCACCACGCACATCACCAGCGGCTCTCCCGCCGGCACCGCCCCGGTGGGCCACTCGGTGAACATCGCGAACTTGTAGATGAACGCCGCCTTCAACGCCGGCTGGGTCACGTCCTGGGCCACCGCGCGGGCGCCGGTCAAGAGGAGAAGGATGGCGGCCAGGGCGTGCCGGAACATGCCCGCCCGTGTGCGGATTCGGCCCGCACACGCACACGCGCCCACGGTCCGACTGTCTGAATTCGTCGGCATTGCTTGAGGATTCGGCTCTATCCCTGGAGATTCGATGTGGTGACTGCACGAGATGTGCCGAGACGCTACACTGGCATTTCCGCCGCGGACCTGCTCCGGTCGCGTACCAGCCGTCGGACAGCTGGCCAGGCCTGGACGCCACGGCAACAGGGAGGATTGTTCGGATTGCACAACACATGCATCCCAGCCGGGGTTCCGCAGGGCGGGAGGTGGGCACTCACCCTGACCCTCGCCATCGGTGTGCTCGCCGTGAGCGCCGCCGCTGCGGCGGCTCCCTGTCACCCCGTGACCGTTCGCAACCCCGACGGGAACTACATCGTCCCCGGCGTCAAGGGGGACATTCCCTACCGCGGCGAGCTGGCGCTCGATGCCTACGTCCAGCGCGGTGGCGCGCGGCGGCCGTCAGTTGTCGTGATTCACGGCGGCGGCTGGACGTCGGGCAGCCGCGCCGCGCACGTCGGGCAGCTGCTGGAGCTCGTGACGCGGGCCGGATATCACTGGTTCTCGCTCGATTACCGGCTCGGAGGACTCGCCCGCTCCGAGGAGGCCCTCGACGACATCAGGCAGGCGCTGGCCTTCATCCGGTGCAACGCGAGTGCGCTCGGGATCGATCCCGATCAGATCGTGCTGCTCGGCGAGGACTCCGGCGCCCACCTGGCGGCGCGGCTCGCCGCCGAAGGGCCTGCGGGGGTGGTCGGCAGCGTGCTGATCGGCGGCTTCTACGACCTGGCCGCCTCCCCCGGCGTGTCGTCGACCATGCCGGTGTCGGCGCTGACGGCGGCCTCGCTGACCAGCCGCGACCTGGCGTCGATGCCGCCGCTCCTGGTGGTGCACGGTGGTGACGACCAGGAAGCGCCCGCCGGGCAGGCCAGCCGCTTCTGTGGCGCCGTGACCTCGGCAGGGAAACGCTGTGCGTTCGTCGAGGTCGCTGGCGCCGGTCACCGCAGCGAAAACTGGTGGCCCAGCCAGTGGGGCTACAAGCGCGACGTCGTACAGTTCCTCGCCACCGTGTCGCGCACGCGCGTGCCGGCGCATCGGCCGATCGCGGGGGCCGTCGAGAAGGATGTCGTCTACAGCCCGGGGACCGGCCTGCAGATGGACATCTATCGCCCGCCGTCGAAAGCCCCGGTGCCCGTGGTGATCATCGTGCACGGCGGCGGGTGGGAAGCGGGCGACAAGGTCACGTACGTCACGCCGCTGTTCGAGCCGCTGGCCCGGGCCGGGCTGGCGTGGGTCTCGATCGACTATCGCCTGACCCCCGCTGTCAGCCACGTCGAGCAGCTCGAGGATGTCCGCGGGGCGATTCGTTTCGTCCGCGCCGAACATCGGCGGCTGAATATCGATCCCGCGCGCATCTTCCTGCTTGGCGAATCGGCCAGCGGGCAGATGGTGACGCTGCTGGCGGGCGAGACCCCTGGCCTGGCGGGCGTGATCTCTTTCTACGGCGTCTACGACTTCCCCGCCATGGTGACCGACGCCGCGCCGCGCTCGCTGCTCGCCCGGCTGTTCCGGCGCCACGAGCTCGACACCGAGGCCCGTGACGTGATGCGGAGGTATTCCCCGCTCTACCAGGCGCGCCAGGGGCTGCCGCCGCTGCTGCTGATTACCGGCACCGCGGACGGGCTGTGGCGGCAGGCCGAGGCATACGAGGCCCGTCTGGCTGAGCTTGGGGCGCCGCCCGAGAGCATTGCCCTTCCCCGGGCCCCGCACGGCCTGGAAAACTGGGAGGGCCATCCCGAGTGGATGTCCTACAAGACCAGGCTGACCACCTGGATCTGGCGCATCGCCAAGGCCGTCCAGTAGGAACGGCCAGAACGCCGTCCTGACGCGGCTCGCAGGGGGCCGACAAATTACCCGGCGTTTCGTCCGGCACGCTGCCGATCTGGTTTAGAATCGAAGGGAACCGGCAAGAAGAGGTATACCGTGAACTACAAGGAAACCGTGGTTCATGGCCGCATCAGATCCGAGCATCTGGTGCAGCTGTTCGATGGCGAAGACTCTCTCGCGGACGAAGTGACGCGCTACCTGCGGGAGGGCTTCCTCGCCGGCGACGCCATGCTCGTCGTCATCTCGCGGGCACACTGGAACGCGGTTGCGACCCGGCTGCAGGCCGAGCGCCTGTCGGTGAAGAAGGCGCAGGTCGCCGGCCAGCTGGTCGTGCGCGATGCGGGTCAGCTGCTGCAGACGTTCATGCGCTACGGGCTGCCCGATCGGGCGCTCTTCGACACCTCGGTCGGCGCGCTCGTCCGGCAGATGCGGACCGACGGCACGCGCCTCCGCATCTACGGCGAGATGGTGAACCTGCTCGCGGAGGAGGGGGACTTCGAAAGCGCCGAGCGCCTCGAGGGATTGTGGAACGAGCTCGGCGAGCGGGAATCCTTCACGCTCTTCTGCGGCTACTCCGCGGCGCACTTCGGCGATCCGCGCACGGCCGAAGCGCTGCGGTCGATCTGCCACGCGCATTCCCGCGTGCGTTCGGACCCGCGCGACGTGCTCGGCACGTTCCTGCTGACCGCCCACGGCGCCCGCGCCCGCGGCGCTGCCCCCCTGCCCGGGTAAAGGCTCACTCCGCCCAGCGTGCGGTGACGACTGCCGCGACCCTACCGCTCCGCCCCCGCCGCCAGCGCCAGGAAGCGCGCGGACGGCAGCAGCGTCACGCCACCGGCGGTTCGCTGCGTGATCAGCGCCGCGGCGCCCGGGCGCGACTCGATCAACGCCAGCCCGCGTTCAGCGCCGAGCACCCCCACCGCGGTGTCGAGCCCATCGGCCTCGAGCCCGTGCCGGGCAATCACGGTCACGGTGATGTCGTCGACGAGCCCCATGCCGGACGCCGGATCGATGACGTGCGAAAAGCGGCGGCCGTCGATATCCACGTGCTGTTCGCTGCTGCCCGAGGTCGACACCGCCAGATTCGTGAGCTCCAGGACGGCAGGCAGCGTTGCCGCCGATCCCTCCGCCGCGTGCACGTCGATGCGCCAGCCGCGCCGGCCCGGGGGGGCGCCGCTGAACGCCAGGTCGCCGCTCACCGCCACGAGGGCGCTCGCCACGCCGCTGCTCGTCAACACCTCGAGCGCTTCGCTCGCGGCGTAGCCCTTGCCGATGGCGCCGACGTCGAGCGACATCCCCGCCGTGTCGAGCCGCACGGTCCGGCGCTCCTCGTCGAGGTGCAGCTGCCGGAAGCCGGTGCGCCGGCCGGCCTCTTCCAGGGCGGCCGCCTCCGGCAGGCGGCCGGTCCGCCGCGCCTCGCGCCACAGCCGGACGACCGGCCCCAGCGTGATATCGAAGGCACCATCGGTTGCTGCCGCGAGCTCCTGCGACGCGCGGAGCACCGTGAAGAGGTCGTCGCTCACGGAAATCGCGCGGCCAACGGCCTGCCGCGCGATCTCGTTGAGCTCACTGTCGGGCCGGTAATCGGACAGGGTGCGATCGAGATGCTGGATGCGATCGAAGGCGGCCCGGAAGGCCCTGCGGGCACTGTCGGCATCCGGAGTAAAGACGACGATGCGGACGAGCGTGCCCATGTGGGGCTCGACCGATTCGAAGCGCTGCAGCGGGGTGGGTGCCAGGCTGCCCAGCGCGGCGAGGGTCAGGCCCGGGACGAGGAGCCGGCTCAGCGTCTCAGTAAGGATCCAGCTCAACGCCGTTGTTCCAGGCGCGGTACATCTCGGCCGCCGGCGGCAGCGTGGCCGGCCGCACGAGCCGGAACCCCAGCCACTGTGCGTCGGTCATGTACCAGATGCTCTTCGGGAGCTGGGGATCCTGCCGCTTCCAGGAGGCTTCGGACGCCACGCGCGCCGTACAGGTGACGCGCTCCAGTGGATCGTTCCACGAGCCGCCGCGCACGGCATGCGGGTAGGGCTCGGTCGACGGCACCCAGGGGTTCACCGCCGCGGCCGCGGTGTAGGGCGCGTACTGATCGAGCGTCCACTCCATGACGTTGCCGAGGATGTCGTACAACCCGAACGCATTCGGCTTCTTCGTGCCGACTTTGTGATACGTGCCGCCGGCAAATCCCGGCAGCGGCGAGTTGGCGGCATACCAGGCCTGCTCGTCGAGCTGCGCCGGCGACACGCCCGCCGGCGAGCCGGCCTTGCACGCGTATTCCCACTCCGCCTCGGTGGGCAGCCGGTAGAACTCCCCCGTCTTGGCGCTCAGCCACTGCGCGTACTTGTTGGCCGCGTGCTGCGTCATGCTGATCGCGGGAAAGCCGTTGTTGCCGCGGCCGAAGCTCATCTCGAGATGCGGCGCCGTCGGCCGGCTCAGCGCATCGACGAGCGCGTCGGGGTTCCCGACCTCCTTGGCCTGATCCGCGAACATGAACATCAGGTAGGAGTCCCACGTGACCTCGTGGGTCTGCATCCAGAACGCGTCCACCTTCACCTTGTGCTGCGGCTGCTCGTCCGGCTTCGATCCCGGCCCGGTCCCGCCCATCAGGAACTCGCCGGCGGGCACCGGCGCCATCCCGTAGCTGACCGTCGTGTACGGGATGTCCACCGTGTAGGCCGACGGCGTCGCCTTGGCGGTCTTCAGCCCCCGCGATTCGACGAGTGTCCGGATCTTCTCGACCGCGGCCATCTCCTTGGGATCGGGCTTCGCCCCGGCCTGCCGCGAGACGGAAGGCGAGGCCTGCACCAGCGCGATGCAGGCCATGGCGGCCAGGAGAACGACCAGGGGCAGACGCAGTGTCATGCGCAGCCTAGAACGCCGTCGTCCGGCCGGGAATGGCGAGCCCCGGCACTTCGTGTTTGCCGTTCCAGTCGATCGGCTCCGGCACCAGGCTCAGGTCGGAGTTGAGCGACTGCTCCCAGGTGAGCTGCTGGCCCGAATACGCCGCCTGCCGCCCCATGATCGCCAGCAGCGTGCTGGTCGCCAGGTTCAGGTCGTCGTTCTTCGGCTTGCCGGCGCGGATCGACGAGAACAGCACGTCGTGCTCGCGCTGGTACATGTCGTACTCCTCGCCCTCGAACTCCCACTTGATGGTGCCGTCGGGGGCCTGGATCCGCGGCTTGCCGCCGCCGAGCAGCAGCGTGCCCTCGGTGCCCATCACGTAGTCGAGCGTGCCGTTGTAGCAGCCCGTGGACTGGCGGTTGGCGAGGAAGACCCGGTAGCCGTCGGGGTAGACGTAGTTGGCCTCGAAGTGGTCGAAGATGTTGCCGCCGTTGGCCGGCACCGCCCGCCCGCCAATCGCGACGACGCTCTGCGGCGGCTGGTCCTTCTTGATCCACATGATCTTGTCCGCGTTGTGCACCGCCTGCTCCACGAGGCTGTCGCCGCACAGCCACACGAAGTTGTACCAGTTGCGGATCTGCCACTCGATGTCGCTCATGCCGGCCGGCCGCTCGCTCTCGGGCGGCATCGGCTTCACCGGGTTGGTGTAGTAGGTCGAGTAGTGTGAGACCAGGCGGCCGATGGCGCCGTCGTGCACCTTCTGCACCGCGTCCTGAATCATGTTGTTGTAGCGCCAGCAGAAGCCCGACACCAGCGCGAGGTTCTTGGTCTGCGCCAGCTTCTGCGCCGCGATCACCTCGCGCACCCCCGGCGAATCCGTCGCGCAGGGCTTCTCGCAGAACACGTGCTTGTTGGCGTTCACCGCCGCCGTCAGGTGCTTGCGGCCGGAAGCCAGGGGGCGTGGCCAGCAGGACGACGTCGACGCCGCTGTTGATGACCTTGTCGTAGGCGTCGAGGCCGAAGAAGGCCTGGTCGATCTTCACGCGGTCGCCGAACCGCGTGCTGCCGCGCAGCCGGGTCGCCGCCTTCTCGACAATGGCCTCGTCGATGTCGGCGACCGCCGTCAGGACGTTGTTGGGATCGGCGGTGAGCGCCTGGGCCGCGGCGCCGCTGCCGCGGCCGCCGGCGCCGACGAGGCCGACCTTGAGCGAATTGGTGACCGACTGCCCCGAGATGATGCCGGGGAAGCCCGCCGCAAGCACACCGGCCGCCGTTCCGGTCTTCTTGATGAAGTCGCGGCGCTCGATCTTGGCCGATTCCTTGTTGGGTGTGGTCGCCATAGTGTTTTGCCGAAGCATCCTTCCAGAAATGGGGATCCCGTGGGATCAGGAGAGTCAGGAAAATGATACCGCACGCCGCGGCCGGGGCCGCAGGCAGATGCAGCCGGCAGCCGGGCTACAATCTGCCCATGATCCTGCACCGGCTTACTCTCGGTCCACCGGCGGCTCTCGCATTGATTCTGACAGCCCTCGCGGTCGGGCTGGCCGGCGGCGCCCGCCGCGCAGACTCCGGCCGCGCCGGCCGGGTGGGAGCCGCTGTTCGACGGCAAGAGCCTCGCCGGCTGGCAGCAGACGAAGTTCTACGGCAAGAGCGCCGTGAAGGTCGAAGACGGCCGCATCGTCCTCGAGGCCGGGAACGACCTGACCGGCATCACCTGGACCGGCGCCGCGCTGCCGACGACCAGCTACGAGCTGGCGCTCCAGGCGATGCGCGTCGAGGGACGCGACTTCTTTGCCGGCATCACCTTCCCGGTGGCCGACTCGTTCTGCTCGCTCATCCTGGGCGGCTGGGGCGGCACCGTGGTCGGGCTGTCGAGCATCAACGGCATGGATGCGTCGGAAAACGACACCTCGCAGTCCATCACCTTCGAGACCGGCCGCTGGTACAACGTCCGCATCCGCGTCACCCCGGACAAGATCGAGGCCTGGCTCGACGACAAGCCGATCATCGACGAGGTGATCACCGGCAAGAAGGTCGAGACGCGCATCGAGGTGGACCCGTCCCAGCCGCTGGGTGTGGCGTCGTATCGCACGAAGTCGGCGCTGAAAGACATCCGCCTCCGGCGTCTCTAGCCGCCGCGCGTGTGTGCAGAACGCGCGCCTGTGTCAACGACGCGCGCCCGTGTGAAGAAGATCCCGCGAGGAGACCGTCCATGGACCAGCCGTCGCACTCACGCCGCCGCTTCCTGAAAGAGGGGGCCGCCGCCGCGGCCTCGCTGACCATCGTGCCCCGCCACGTGCTCGGGGGACCCGGGCAGGTGGCGCCGAGCGATAAGGTGAACATCGCCCTTGTCGGCGCCGGCGGCCAGGGACGGTCGAACCTGCGTCCGCTGTTCGAGCAGGCCGATGCCCAGGTGATCGCGGTGGCCGACCCGGCCGAATATTTCGATCTCGAGCGCTTCTACTTCAAGGGGATGGCGGGGCGGAAGCCGGTCCGCGAGATGATCGAGCGGCACTATGCCCAGCACACGCCGAACTTCACGTGCGCGGAGTACGTGGACTTCCGCGAGCTGCTCGAACGCGAGAAGGAGGTGGACGCGGTGCTCTGCGCCACGCCCGACCATCTGCACGCCTTCGTCACGGTCGCGGCGATGCGCGCCGGCAAACACGTCTACTGCGAGAAGCCGCTCACCCACAACGTCTGGGAGGCACGGCTGGTCGCGCGCGTGGCGAAGGAGACCGGCGTGGCCACCCAGCTCGGCAACCAGGGGCACTCGACCGACACCATGCGCGACACCGTGGAGCTGCTGCGCGGCGGCGCCATCGGCCGCGTGCGCGAGGTGCACGCGTGGGTGCCGGCCGGGCGATGGAATCCGGCGCTGTCCGGCCGGCCGGTCGAGACCCCGCTGGTGCCCGCGGGCCTCAACTGGGATCTCTGGCTCGGTCCGCGCGAGCCGCGCCCCTTCCATCCCGCGTATTTCCCGGTGGCGTGGCGCGACTTCTGGGATTTCGGCGGGACGAACATCGAAGATTTCGGCTGCCACGAGCTGGACTCGTCCTGCTGGGCCTTCGACCTCAGCGCCCCGTCCACGATCGAGTTCTCCCCCGCCGGGCCGATGGACGCCGACATCGCGCCGCACGGCTGCCTCGGCCGCTACCAGTTCGCGGCCCGCGGCAGCCAGCCGGAGCTGACGATCAATTGGTACGACGGCGGCCTCCGTCCGCCGGTGGCCCAGGCGCTCCTCGAAGGGCAGCCGCTCATTCCGCGCGGCGTGCTGTTCGTGGGCGACCGCGGCGCCCTGCTGACCGGCGGCGCCGGCGGCACGCCGCGGCTGCTGCCCGAGTCGCGCTTCCGCGGCTTCACTCCACCGCCCCAGACGCTCGCCCGGTCGAAAGGGCACCACCGCGACTGGCTCGACGCCTGCAAGGGGGGACCGACGGCCAGCAGCAGCTTCGAATACGGCGCCCGCCTGACCGAGCTCGCCTTGCTCGGTGCGCTGGCGCTCCGGCTTGGACGCCGCATCGACTGGGATCCCGAGCGGATGGAAGCGAAAGGGATCAGCGAAGCCGACGCGATTCTGCGTGAACCGTACCGCGCCGGGTGGGAACTCGAGTGACGCCCGCGCGGATGAACGGACGCTGAGGGCGGGCGCGTGGCCGATCTCGACCGTTTCGTCAACGCCCAGAACAGCGACGACGCGTTCGCCGCGGCGCTCGACGAGCTGCACGCCGGCGGCAAGCGGACCCACTGGATCTGGTTCGTCTTCCCGCAGCTGGCCGGTCTCGGCTCTTCGCAGATGGCGCAGCGCTACGCGATCGAGAATCGCGCGGAGGCGGTGGCCTACCTGGAACACCCAGTGCTCTACCCCCGCCTGCTGGCGATCACCCGCGCCGCGGCGGCACACCTTGGAGCCGGCGCCAGCATGGACTCGCTCATGGGCTCGAGCATCGACGCCGCCAAGCTGACCTCGTCGATGACGCTGTTCGGGCAGGTGGCGGCAGAGCTGCGCGACGAGGGCCACGAGGGGTTCGCGGAGCTGGCCGATCTAGCCCGGGGGATCCTCGCGGCGGCCGCGGCACAGGGCTACCCGTCGTGCCGCCACACTATCGCGCGCCTTGCCGGGCAGGGCGTGCGACCGGCCGATTCCCCGGCCGATCCCTCAACCGATCACTGACCCGGCCTCGGGCCACCCGCCTCGGGCTTACGGTTGCCGCCGCGGCAGCTGGATGAACCGCAGGGTGTTGCCGTCAGGGTCGTCCACGTAGAACTCGCGCGTCCCCCACGTCTGGTCGATCGGCCCTTCGTGCACCATCTCCGGCGCCTCCGGACGGCCCGGCGTCTTCAGCCCGCGCGCTCTGAACCTCGCACACACGGCATCGACGTCCTCCACCAGCACGGCGATCGCCTGGCCGAATGTGCCGTCTCCGGCATGGCTCGAGAGGAACAACGTGTCGCCCTCCCGCTCCAGCACACAGAAGGACGGATCCCCGCCCTCGTCCGCCCGCTCGACGCAGTCGAAGTCGAGCACCGTGGTGTAGAACGCGACCGAGGCGTCCATGCGGCGGCAGCGCACGGTGGGGATGATCGACATGAGGGGCGGGATCCTAGCGGGTTCAGGGTGCGGGGTGCAAGGTTCAGGGTTCGGCGGGTTCAGGGTGCAAGGTGCGGCGGGGCCGGAGACCGAGGCATACTCGACGGCATCGAGAGGAGGGCGAGTATGAGCATCGCAAAGACGACAGCGCTGGCCATCGGGACGGCGGCGGCCATCTGGGTTGGCGTGGCGGCCCGGCAGGACGCGCAGCCGCGGCCGACGCTTGGGTCCGGCCGCGTGGATGTGAACGTCATCAACACGCCGGCGGTCACTGCGCAGCAGGGGGGCGACTGGCGGGTCGCGCTCGCCGGGACGGCGGATGTGCGGGTTGTCAGCCAACCGCAGGTGAAAATCGCCGGGCCGGCGTTTCTCCAGGCCGGACGCGCCTACCGCGTGACGTGGGATGGTGGACAGACGGAAGTGATCACCGTGGCCGCTCTCGCAGGGGACGGGTGGGTGCAGGTCGGGTCGGGATCCTGGGTCAACGTCGCGGTCGCGCGGGCGATCGAGGCGCGGCCATAGCGTGAGCGGTTCCGGGCATAGAATCGCCGCTCCCGGGCGTAGAATTGGCGCTTCCACGAGGAGGCACAACGAAGCTACTCTGCCCTTCTGTCGAACGGCGTCCGGGCCAGCGCCTCAACCTCCGGCGCGCGACCCCGAACGGCGTCACGCTCGCGATCACCGGCAGCGCCGCGTTCCAGCCGACCGGCCTGGCGGACTTTCCGGTGTCCGTCTCCTTCGGCGCGTCCGCGGTAGCCATCGGGAGCGCGGACGACTAGAAGGTCGGCCTCTTCAACATTTCGTTGGCACGTTGCTCGATGACGTTGAGATAAACCGAGGCCCCCCGGCGCGCATCCGCTTCGTTCAAAGCGTTGAATCTGCTGCGAATGAAATCGGCCTGTTTGCGCAAGGCTGCACCCTCACCAATCTCATCCCCTTCGGTTTGGTGAATCTGTTCGTGGAGGAGCGTGGATGCCAGCAGCAGGTCGGGCCATCGGCTCGTGTGTTCCCTCGCCGCGAGCGTGTAGACCGCTCTGGATCGATTCACATAGATCGGGGCATCCGGAACCTGCCCGCGCCACACGCGGAAGGCCGCGCTCGCCGAGGTGGATCTGTGCAAGGCCCGGGGCAGACGGATGCTGTCGTAGTCACGCGGGGTCACAACCCGGACAGGATTGACCGGCTCCCCGAGCAGCGCGAGTGCCCGCTGGATCACCGGATCTTCGTGCTCGGCCGTGCGCTCTGGCGCCGGCCGCGGTTCCTGGGCCCGAACCGGCGTGGCCGGCCACAGGCACGAGAGAACGAACAGAGCGAGGGTTCTGGTGCGCATCGCGCCCCCTTCCGCGGCAGCAGAGGTGCCGTGGGGAAGGTGGCGCAGCGACAGGACGGGCGTCCTTTGGGCGGTCTTTGAAATCTCTGAGAGTTCGGTCAGGTCGCGCGTAGAAAACCTAAGAGGACCGACGCCGCGAGCGGCAGCTGGTCCGCTGAGACGCGCCCGAATGGGTGACGGGGAGAATGCATTCGAGATTTGGGAGTTGGGAATTGGGAGTTGGGAATTGGGAGTTGGGAATTGGGAATTGGGCGTTGACCGCTACCACAGCCCGAGCGGCATGACCGTCGGCGCCGCGAGCAGGTGCAGGTTCCCCGCAATGAACCACGGCCAGAACCGCCCGGCCCGCTCCTCGCGCCTGAGCAGCACGTTGAAACCGACGGTCAGCGGCAGCAGGACCCGGGTGATGGCGCCGGTCTGGGGATGGGCAAGCACGGTGTCGAGCGTGAGCATGAGCAGCGCGTACCCGGCCGCGATGCGCCACCACGGCGAGGCGTACTCGCGGCGGACCGCCAGGTAGGCGGCCTGCACCGCGAGCGACAGCATCAGGGCCAGCGACAGCGCGTCGCGCGAGAGCCAGCCGCGCCGGGCCAGGGCGCCGAGGCTGTCGCGCCAGATCACATAGAGCCCGGCGCCGGGCCACACGAGCTGGTTGGTATCCACGAGCAGGGTCGACCGATAGATCGACCAGAGGTAGTCGTACCAGAGCAGGACCGGAAGGGCGGCCAGCACGAGCGCGCCGGCCAGACGCAGCCACCCGCGGCGGTTCGCTGGCCACGGCTGCGCCAGGATCGCCAGCAGGTTCGTTTCGCGGCCCACCGCGGACACTCCCGCAATCATGGCGGACACGAGCGGACGTCCCCTCTCGACCGCGGCAACCGCCGCCGCCAGGAGCAGCAGGCTGGGCCCGTCGAGCAGGGCAAACCGTACCGACCAGAGCAGTCCGTGCGAGAAGAGACAGGCGGCCCACAGCGCCACCGCGCGGCCTGACGTCAATGGCAGCCAACGCGTGAGCAGGATCGCCAGCAGCAGCCAGGCCAGCACATTCTGCAGCGCGTACGCTTCGACGACCCAGGCCGGCCGGCCCAGGCCCAGGGCGTAGGCCGTCCAGCTGAAAAGCATGCGCCTGGCCCGGAACGGCGCCGAATCCATGGCGCGATCGACGTCCGGATCGCGGATCAACGGATCGAGCGCGCGCTGCACGTAGAACTGCCCGTCGTAGGCCGCCCAGTCCGGGTATTCGTAGTGGGGAATCGCCCGGAAGGCCGGCGCTTCGAGATCGTGGCCGCCCGCCGGCATGCCGAGGAGCGCCGTGAAGCCCAGACCCGGATGGTAGAATCGCGCCACCGATGTCATGAACAGGATGACGAGCGCGATCGCGAGCCCTCGGTACATCCTTGCGGTGGTCATAGTGGCTGCTGCCGTCGCCTGCCGGCCCGCGGCCACGCCGGTCGTGGTCGTGGACCTCGTCCGCCAGTTCGACCGCGCCGAGAAGCGGCCGCCCGCCGCCTTCGATGTCGCGGACCGCACCGTGAACGGCGTCTCACGGCCGTCGCTGGTCGTGCCCGTGCCAAGCCGCGCCACCTGGAGCCTGCCGCTGCCACGACGCGGCAGCTTCCGGGCCTTCCTGGCCCTCGAGGCCGGCGATCCCGCCACCGCCGTCCGCCTGCGGATTGGCGTGAGCGATCACCGCATCTATGAAGGACTCGCCGACTGGGTGATCACCGGCCGGGACGGCTGGACGGAAGTGCACGCCGATCTGTCCGCGTACGCGGGCTTTCACTGGAGCCTATTCTATCGTCCGGATGGAATCACCTGGCGGGTCGTGCTGGGAACCGATCCGGTCGCGGGAGGACCGGCCCGCGCGCTGTGGGGCGCACCGGAGATCGCCACCGATCACCGGGCCGCCCTGGAGTACATCGCGCGCCGGCAGGAGATGCGCTGACCTGCCGGCGCGCGGCTGACCGCGGCTACTTCACCTCGAACGTCGCCATGATCGGCCGATGGTCCGACGGCATCACGCCCGCGGCGTCGCGGATATCGAACACGCGCATGGCCATGAGCGTCAGCCGCGTAACTGTCTTCGCATACAGCACGTAGTCGATCCGGGTGTTACGGGTGTTGCCGGCTTCGTTCCCGGCATACGCGGTCGCCACGTGCGCCGCCTGCGCCGCCGCCCACGCATCGAAGTGACCGCTCGTCAGGTTGGCCATCTCGGCCGCGCCGGGCCAGGCGTTGAAGTCCCCCGCGAGCACCCGCTCCCCGGCAAACGTCGCCGCCCAGGTCGTGAGCTCCCGCATCTGGGTGGCGCGATAAGACGACGAGTTGGCGTCGAGATGCGTCGAGAACAGGGACACGCGGACGCCGTTGACGAGGAGCTGGACCATGGCCGCCGAGCGCGAGTAGCTCAGGACGAATCCGTCGGACGACTCGATCGGGAACGTCGTCAACAGCAGGTTTCCCTGGCCGTTGGTATTGCCGTCGCGCTGCGCGAAGCGGTAGTGCCAGGTCTTGCCGGTCCTGGCCGCGAGCAGCGCGGCGTAGCGCGCGGGCTGATCCTCGTTGCCCCAGCTCGTGAACTTCTCCACTTCGTTCAGCGAGACGACGTTGGCGCCGGTGGTGGCGATCCAGGCGGCGATCCGCTCGATGTCGTAGACGCCGTCGGTGCCGACGCCGTGATGCGTGTTCCAGTCCAGGACTTTGAGCACGGCGGGCGGCGCCGGGGACGGCGGCAGCGGCAGCGGTGCCGGTCCCGGCAGCGGTGCCGGCGCGGGCGGCGGCGGCGGAATGAGGCCGGCCGGCGCAGCCGTGAGGAATGTCATGGGCGACAGGACGATCTGGTCGACGGCCAGGCCGTCCTCGCGGGTCTGGATGCGCATCCGCTGCGTGCCGGTGCGCTCGAAGTAGACGACCGGCCCGAGCACGCCCGCACCCCAGCCGGTGTCCTGCCACGCCCAGCCCGACAGGCCGCAGCCGTTGCAGTCCTCGAGGTTGACCTCGGCCGCCGAGGTCGTGCCGATTCGGTAGGTGGCGCCGCCGGTGGCGGTCACACTCGCCGCGAACTGCACGAACACCGAGTCGTTGCTCCAGCGGTCCTGATCGGCCTTGCCGTGGAGCCACAGGCGGTAAGGCACGCCAGCGGCCGCCTCGAACGTCAGCTCGAAGTGGTCGACCGGGGCAGCCAGCGCCGCCGTCCGCTTCGCGGCACCAGCGTCGCGGTGCCGCAGCGCCGCGCCGCCGGCGGCCGTCGCGTCGTTCTCGACCGTCCATCTTCCCGCGCGCACCGGCGCCGCGGCAGGATGCAGCACGACATCCGTCCGCGACAGGTCCGGCGTGACGGCCGGCACGGGCGCCGGCTGCAGCACCCCAACCGGCGCCGCCGTCAGGAACGTCGTCGGCGACAGGACGATCTGGTCGACGGCCAGGCCGTCCTCCCGCGTCTGGATGCGCATCCGCTGGGTGCCGGTGCGCTCGAAGTAGACCAGCGGCCCGAGCACGCCGGCGCCCCATCCGGTGTCCTGCCACGCCCAGCCGGCAAGGCCGCAGCCGCTGCAGTCCTCCAGGTTCACCTCCGCCGCCGTCGTCGTCCCGATCCGGAAGGTGGGACTGCCGCTGGCGGCCACGCTCTCGGCGAACTGAACGAAGACCGAGTCGTTGCTCCAGCGGTCCCGGTCGGCCCGGCCGTGCAGCCACAGCCGATAGGGCACGCCGGCGGTCGCCTCGAACGTCAGCTCGAAGTAGTCCACAGGGGTCGCCAGCACCGTGCTGCGCTTGGCGGCACCGCCGTCCGGGTGGCGCAGCGCGGCGCCGCCGGCGGCTGACGAATCGCTCTCGACTGTCCAGCTGCCCGCGCGAAGCGTCGCCGCGGCAGGATGCAGCACGATATCCGTCTGGCCGAGTGCCGGGGTCACGGCGGCGGCCAGCGAGAGGAGGACAAGGGCGGTGCGCCGCAGCGCGGCTCGAATCAGGCGGAATCTCAACGATGACATCAGGGTTCCCCACGCGACGAACGTCAGCACCGGCACGCGTGCGCCACCGCGTGGCGTACGTGCGTCCTCCCGGGTGTCTCCACGCGGAGACCACGGGCAAGGCCGCGGGTACCTGGCTGAAAGTGAAGTTGGAGCGGTCCGGCGAGCGGCCGCTGCCTGCCCTTCAGGGCAAGATCGGGACCGTCCGGCGCAGAGGGGGCGATCCGTGCGGGCGCGCGAGAGCCGCACACACTTCCCGCGGCAGCGGCAGGCGCCGTTTTTCTCCGAAATTACCCGCGCGACCTCGCCGCGGCGACCACGGGTCGCCCTGCGCGTGCGCGGGTGTGCACTTCTGCGCGGAAATGGGACGTCTGCTTGAGGGAAGCGGCGGGCCGCTGCCGGATTGCGGTATTGTTCGCGACTCTCAAGTCTGTAATCGGAGAACCGGGCAGCCGGCGCGCCAGCCGCAAGAAACGGCGCGGTGCGCGAGGTATGGCTCTTGCTGTCGCCGCGCGCGGAGAGGTGCCATGGCCAACGGACAGACGATCGTGATCAAGGGCGAGATCAGCGGCAGCGAAGACCTGGTGATTGCCGGCAGGGTGGAGGGGCACATCAACCTGGCAGGCCGCGTGCTGACGCTGGCGCCCGGTTCGCACGTGAAGGGCCAGATCGCGGCCGGGAACGTCGTCGCCTCGGGCGAGGTCGAGGGCAGCATTACGGCCACCATCAGGCTCGAGGTCCAGCAGACCGCGGTGGTCGCCGGCGATCTGAAGGCCCCGTCGCTGTTCATCGCGGAGGGCGCGCTCGTCAACGCCGCGATCGAGATGCCGGCCGCCGCGGAGCGCGCGGTCGCATAGACCGCGCCTTCCTGCATGCAATAGGCACGGCCACTTTCCCCCTCCCGCTGGGCACTCCTAAACCGCACAGCGCCTGAAGTCTGGACGTGCAGGACACGGCTATCGCGCCGCGCGGAACGGAGCGAAGTCGTCCCAGATCTGCTGCAACACCTTCGCCTCGACGTCGCGGCTGTCCCCCTGCTGCCCGTCCTTCTCCGAATAGAGGACGAGCCTGGCCGAGCCGCACGCTGGTCCCAGCGCGCCCGGATCGAAGACGTAGAGTCCCTCGTAGACCGCGTCACTCTCGGTGACCCGCCTTTCGAGCTTGAAGGGATGGATCGGCGTGACCTCGTTCTCGCCGCAGAAGGCCTGCAGCCGCAGGAAGCCAGGCTTGAACCGCTTGATCGGCGGCAGCGACACGCCCTGTGTCTGGGCGGCGCCGCGCGCCACCCTGGTCCAGAACCCTTCGACCAGCCGGGGGGTCACGCGGACCAGCAGCACCGCGGGCAGATCATCGACGTACAGCGACCAGTTGGCGAAGTCGTCGAGCGGATCGATCGTGCGCGGGTCCACGGCCGCGCCGCTGTTGCCGCGGCTTCGCCGCGCGGCCTGCTGCCCGGCGTGGAGGGATGGCGGGGTAATGAAGGTGATGTCGTAAGACGACGAGGCGAACCGGTACCGGCCGAGTGCGGGCGGGGTGTCAGCGGCTGCGGTGAGCGCGTCGGCCGGAAACGGCCGGTCCGGCTCCACCGGCAATGAGGCCGGCGGCGGCGCCGCAACCTTCGTCAATGCCATTTCGGCGGCGGCCACGACTGCGCACAGCTCCTCGACCCTGACGACCTGCGCGTCGCCGTCGCGGCGCCCCTCATCAGCGCCGGCCATCGCGCTCATCCCGGCCACGCGGCCATCGGCCGCGAACACCGGCCCGCCGGCGCTGCCGGTCCCGAGGAGGAAATCGGCGGCGATGAACCGGCCTTCGATTGCGCGTATCGCTGCCCCGCTCGCCGTCTTGCTCCGACGGAACGGTGCGCCGACCGCGACCAGCGGTTGCCCCTCCGCAAGCGAGACCCGGCCGCCAGCGCCGCACGACAGCGCCACCGCCGGCATCGACGCGGCGGTCCCGGCATCGATGCGCACGACCGCCACCCCGCGCGCCGCGTCAGCCGCGAGCACGCGGCCGGCGACCTTGCGTGCCGGCGTCACCTCGACTTCGACGGTCGGGGCCGATCCCACCGCCTGCTGACTGGTGACAACCAGGCCACGCGGGTCCACGACGAAACCCGACGCGCGCGCTGTCGGAGTCCAGACCGCGACCACGCTGTCCTGCCAGCGGATCAGGACCGACGACGGGTCGGCTTCGAGCGCTGTCGACGAGTCGGCGGTCAGCGGCGCGGCGTCGGCCACCTCGGCGTTGCCGGCGCCGAGCTCGAGCAGGACGTCCCGGCCGGGCGCGAGGTCCACGGTCTGGATCCAGTGGTAGGACTTCCCCTGGAACGTGACCGGCTGATCGGATTCCACGGTGTAGTTGCCTGGCGGCAGCCGCACGGTCGCGGTGCCGTCGCCCGTCGTCAGCAGCCGGCGCGGCGGCGCCGTCGGCGGGTTGTCGCTGACGAGGAGCAGGTGGCGCGGCACCGGCGTCGGCTCGCCACCGCTGGCGGGAACGGCGATCCTGACCTGCAGCGCGACGCGGCCGTCGTCTGGCGCGGGTGACTGCAGTTCGATCGCCGCCCGCGCGGCGCCGGCCTCTGGCGCGCCGGCCACCATGAACCGTGTCCCGAATGGCGCCAGGAACAGGCATCCAACAACCAGGGCTCGCAACATGTGCCGCGCCTGGCTCAGAACGCGAAGCGGATTTGCACCTGCACGGACCGCATTGCCTGCGCGCCGTTGACCGCGCCGAACCCGGCGTTCCGCGGCGTCAGCCGGTTCGGATCCAGCTGGCCATCCGCCAGGTACTGCGAGTTGCGAACGGTCTGGTCGGTCGGGCTGTTCAGCTGCAGCTGCGTCACGCGGCTGTTGTAGATGACGGTGTTCAGCGCGTTGAAGATGTCGGCGCGCAGCTGGATCTGCCGGCTTCCCCCGAAGCGGATGTTGCGCGCGATGGAGAGATCGAGCGTCCGGTCGGGACAGCCGACCATGTAGTTCCGGCCGGATTCGAGGCCGAGGCTGCCGGTCTGCGGCCCGGCGAACGCATCGACGTTGAACTGCGCGTAGCGGCTGTCCGAACAGCCCGAGCCCGGGTCGCCGGTGATGCGGACCATGGCCGGGTAGCTGGGCGATCCGGTCAGGTTCACGCTCGACCCGCCGTTCTGGTAGGCGTAGCCGATGTCGTACCGTGCGCCCGACCCCGCGGTCAGGATCCCGGACAGCTGCCAGTCGTTTACCAGCAGGCCGAGCGTCCGCAGGCCGGCCGCTCCCGCGGAGATGTTCGGCAGGTCCCACAGGAAGTTCGCCTTCAGCAGGTGCCGCCGGTTCCCCATGTCCATGTTCAGCGCTTCGTACTCCGCCTGGTCGGGGCGGATGGCGTAGCTGCCAGCGGCATCGTGCTCCAGCCGCTGCAGCAGGCCGATGTTGCCCTCCCAGGCCAGGCCGAGCGTGTAGGCGAGGCCGAACGCCACCCCGTCGCGGAAGCGCCGGTTCAGCGCTGCCTGGATCGAGTGGTAGGTCTCGTGGAAATCGGGGAAGTTGAAGCCGACCTGCCCCAGGCCGCGGTACGGCCGCAGGAGATCGGTCGAATAAGCCGTCGCCCCTGGCGTGCTGCTCGACGCCAGCGTCGGGTCCTGGTTCTCCGGCCGGAAGGCGGCGCCGAAGTCCACCGCGTTGATGTCCACCTGCTGCTGGCCGCGGATCTCACGCAGCTGGTTGAAGCCGTGCTGGCCCACGTAGGAGACGTCCACGGTCGAGGCCCACGGCAACGCCATCTGGATGCCGGCGTTCCACTGCGTGGACGACGGCACGTCGGCTTCGTAGGGCCAGACCGAGGTGAGCTGCGGCGGCCCGAGGATCTCCAGCCCGGACGACAGCTGCTGGAGCAGCGCGTAGCGCACGGTGCGCGAGGTCGAGAAGCCCGGGTTGCCGACCTGCGAGTACATCGTATCGCCGGCCGGGCGGTCGTGGAACAAGCCGACGCCGCCGCGCAGGACCATGCGCTGCGCGCCCGTCAGGTCGTAGGCCAGCCCGAAGCGGGGCGCCACCACGACGCTCGGCCAGGTGTAGTTGTATTTCGAGATCCCGTTGCCGGCGCGCACGATGCCGTTCATCGGGTCGCCGGAGTTCGGCACGATCTGCCCGATCAGCACGCCGGACGTGGGGCCGAGCAGCTGCCCGGTTCGGGGATCCATCGCCTGGCGGCTGGTCCCGGCGCACGGCCGCGCTGCCACACAGCCCGTGGTGTAGAGCACCGGCGCCTGCGCCGCCTGCCAGCGATCGAGGAAGAAGGTGGACGCCTGCAGCCGGGTGTCGTAGGTCGGCTGCATGTAGAGGAAGCGCATGCCGTAATCGAGGGTGAGGTTGCTGTTGACCTTCCAGTTGTCCTGCAGGTACCAGTCGACGTTGTTGTAGATGTACGCGCCCTCCACGACCACCGACTGCTGCGCGTAGGAGCTCAGAATGCCGAGCGCGGCGTTGGCATAGCCGAAGCCGCTGTCGAGCGGGTTCTGGGTCTCGTTGGCGAAGCTGAGCGCCCCCTGGTAGGGAGTGGCGCCGGCCGTCCCGAGCTGCTGCGCCTTGTAGGCGTGGTTCCAGTAGAGGCCGGCCTTGAGCGTGTGCCGCCCGGCGATCCTGGTGATGCTGAACGACGCGTCGTGCGACGGGTTGATGTTGGCCAGCTGCGCCCCGAGGTTGGGAGGGGCATTGGCAATGCGGTTGCCCCAGGAAAAGTTCGGTGGATACATGACCCGGCCGTCGGCGAAGAACGGAGAGTTGGCCGCGCCGAAGACCCGCGCCGCGTTGTAGTCGGCGTCGACGAGGCCGGCCTGCGGGAACAGCATCGGCAGATCGGCGAGACCGGCGTTGGCGCGGTTCGAGAGCGGGCTGACATAGAGATTGGCAATCTCGTTGAAGCTGTACCCGTAGGTGCCCTCGAGGAACATCGCCGACGACAGGTTGTAGTTCGCGGTCACCGACGGGGCGTGCCGGTTGCGGTTCCAGCGCAGCAGATCGTTGTAGCCGGGCAGGCTCCCGGGGTCGACGTCCTGCCCCTGCAACTGGCCCGCGTACTTCGCCGTGAATCGCAGCCGTGACGAGACCTGATAGTCGACGCGCCCGACCGGCTGGTGGAGACGCGACTTGGTCACCGGGACCTGGACTTCGTAGTTGTAGCCCAGCCCCGGGACCTGTTCGACGTTGGGCAGCGGCCACAGGCTGTTCAGGATGTTCATGCCGGTCGGATAGAACCGGTGCTGCGGGATCCGGCCGAGCACTCCCCCGTCGCTGAAGCAGCCGCGCGTGTCGGCGGCGGTGCAGGGCAGGCCGGTGGTGTAGTCGCGAATCAGGTTGAACAGGGCGCCGTTGTTGTCGCGCGTCTGCGAGAAGTCGCCGCGGCGCTCGAGCGCCGTCGGCACCCGGAAGCGGTTGATGTTGCCGCCCGCTTCGCGGGGCCGGTACTCGTGGCTGTAGAAGAAGAACAGGCGGTTGTCCCCCCCCGGGCGTCCGACCGGGCCGCCGAGCGTGTATCCCCAGTCCCGCTGCTTCGAGACCGGCTTGGGGTCGCCGTTCGCGACGTTGACCCAGCTGTTCGCGTTCCAGTCGGAGTTGCGCTCGATGTCGTAGACCGAGCCGCGGAAGCGGTTGGTGCCGCTCTTGGTGACCGCCGAGATCTGCAGGCCGCTCGAGCGGCCGAACTCGGCCTGGTAGCCCTGGGCCAGGACCTTCACTTCGTCGATGGCGTCCACGTTCATCTGGATGAGCTGGCCGTTGTTCCCGGTGTCCATGGTGGACACGCCGTCCATCATGATGTTGTTCTGGCCGCCGCCCCCGAGCCGCGTCACGCCGCCGGCGATCGCCGTCCCCGTCTGCGCGATGGCGCCGGGCACCAGCGCGGCAAAGCCCGCGAAGTTGCGGTTGGCAATCGGCAGGCTCTCCACCGACTCCGTCGTCACCGTGAACGCCCGCTCGCCGCTGGCCGCCTGGATGGTCGGGGCTTCGGCGCGGACGTTCACAGTTTCGTCCAGCGTGCCCACGCTCAGCGTCAGCGTCGGCACGACCACCCGGTCGCCCGGGCTGACGACAACGCCGGCGCGGCGCAGCGTCTTGAAGCCCTCGAGCGCCACCTGGACGGTGTAGGTATCGCCGGGGATGTTGGGAAAGACAAAGTCGCCGCTCTGGCTCGTCTGAACGTCAGCGACCCTCGTGCCCCGCGTGTCGCTGATCAGGGTGACCGTCGCTCCCGGAATCACCGCGCCTTGATCGTCGCCCACGGCTCCAGAGACCACGCCGGTGGTGATCTGGGCCTTGGCTGGAGCCACGCCCCCGAACACGCCGGCGAGCGTTACGAGCATTCCCACCAGCACGTATCGGGCGGTCGCGGGGTCCGCCACCGCGTTGCGATGGTCCAGTCGAATCGTGTGTGTCATAGGGGGCTCCCGCCAGCAGTCAGGCGGGCGGAGTGTATAGCGGCACGGTGGTGGGGTCAAGACGGCGAGCCGCAGCCGCGCTGCGAATCCAGAGGCGATAGGTCACCGCCGGCGCCAACTTCGGGCGGGTCGGGCTGAAGCTGCAGTTCTAGACGCGCGTCACTTCGCTGCCGCCACCCGCCACACGCGGTTCCCCGCATCGTCTGCGACCAGCAGCGTGCCGGTGCGGCTGGTGATCACGCCGACCGGGCGGCCGTAGGCCGTGTCGGTGCCCGCGAGGAAACCGGTCAGGAAGTCCTCGACCGCGCCCGCAGGCTTGCCGTTCGCAAATGGCACGAACGCCACCCGGTAGCCGGAGCGATCGGAGCGGTTCCACGATCCGTGCTGGCCGACGAAGGCGCCGCCGGCGAAGCGGGCCGGAAAGGCCTTGCCGTCATAGAAGGTCAGGCCGAGCGAAGCGGTGTGGGCGCCCATGGCGAAGTCAGGCACGATGGCGCGCTTGACGAGCCCGGCGTCCTGCGGCGTGACCCGCGCGTCCACGTGCTGGCCGAAGTAGCTGAACGGCCAGCCGTAGAAGCCGCCCTCCTTCACACTGGTCAGGTAGTCCGGCACCAGGTGATCGCCCAGGCCGTCTCGCTCGTTGACCACCGTCCAGAGCGTCCCGCTCGACGGCTCCCAGTCCATGCCGTTCGGGTTGCGCAGGCCGCTGGCGAAAACCCGCTCGGCGCTGCCGTCGAGATTGACCTCGAGGATGTTGGCGCGGCGCTCCTCCTCGGCCATGCCGTGCTCGGCGACGTTGCTCGCCGAGCCGACCGAGATGTAGAGCTTCGAGCCCGCTGCATTGGCGATGATGTTCCGGGTCCAGTGGTTGTTATAGCCGCCGGCGGGGAGGGACAGGATCTTACGGCCCGGCTTGTCCATCCGCTGCATCCCTGCTTCGTAGGGATAGGCCATGACCGCGTCGGTTGTCGCGACGAACAGTGTGTTGCCTACGAGTGCCATGCCGAAGGGCAGGTTGAGGCGGTCGAGGAACACCGACTGTGACTCGACCTTGCCATCGCCGTTGGCGTCGCGAAGCAAGCTGATGCGATTGGGACTGTCGGTGATGGCTTTGGAGTCCCGCTGCCCCTGCTGGATCTGCTTCTCCTTCTCGCTCTCGGGCTTCTTGGGCGGGGTGCTGGCTTCGGCCACCAGGACGTCGCCGTTCGGCAGTTCATAGAGCCAGCGGGGATGCTGAAGATTGTCGCCGAACCCGGCTACCGCGAATCCCGCCGGCGCCGTGGGGGTCTTCCCCTCCGGCCAGCCGACGACCTTGGCGAAATTGACAGCCGGCTTGGCGGAAGATGGCGGCGGCAGCTTGGGGTTGGGGCCGTAGCCCTGCGGTAGTGCTGGCGTCTGGGCAAGCGCCGCGGCCGTCGCGCTCGCGAGGAAACCCGTGATGACGAGGTGATGGCGTCGCATATGCGCGCTTGGACTGCAGTACCGCTGCCAGGGACCTCGCGCCAGGACGCCAGGCCAGGCCGGATGAGGTCGGGATCAGCGCTCGGGTACGGTCAGCTCCGTTGTCAGGTAGCGCTGCATCGCGTCGATATCGATCCGCATCATCCGGCTGTCGACTGCCACGTATTGCTTCTTCCGCAGCAGCTGCAGAGCACGGCTCACCGTCTCGCGCGTACACCCGGCCATCTCCGCCAGCTCCTGATGTGACGTCTTCGGGAAGACGATGTGGCCGTCTTCGCGGCGGCCGGAGACGCTGGCGACCCGACCCAGGCACCAGGCCACCCGCTTCACGGTTGGAAACGACGAGATCACGCGGACGCGATCGTCTGAGCGGCGAACCGTGGCTACCAGTTCCGCAACGAGACGGTCCTCGAACGGGCGGTCCGCGCGCAGCGACTGGAATGCGGCGCCGGTGATCCGGATCAGATGGCAGGGTTCCGCGGCGACCAGGGACGCCGACCGCGTCGAGTGATCCAGCAACCCAATCTCGCCGATGAGCGCCGGCGGCGTCAGGATGTTCAGGAGGATCTCAGGGCCGCCATTGCCCGCGAGCACGACACGCGCCCTGCCGGATGTCAGGACGAAACAGCAATCGGCCGGCGATCCTTCCTCGAAGACCCGCGCGCCCTTCTTGAACGATACCGGCCGTGCCGAAGAGGCCAGCATATCGAGGTCGGCCGGCGACAGAGCTCCCAGCAAGGGAACCGCGCCAAGACAGCGCTTCATCACTTCCGGGCTCATCGCTGGTGCCACCGGCCGCTCTCCTCGCGTGGCATTCTACTCCCGTCGAGCATCCTGGATGACCGCCTCAATCGCCGGCCACGGCACGAGCTTGAAGTTCTGCCGGCCGCCGTCGTTCCGCTGGTCCTGGGCCACGAAGACACCCTGGGGGAACCGCGGCCCGAGACTTCCGTTGAGGACATCGATGCCGTCGGAGTGCGTCACCCGGTCGATGCCGTTGCCCTCCGCGATCGTGAACGTCGCGAGGTAGTCGTTCCGCCCCTCCCGGCGATAGACATTGAACGCATCGCTGCCCTGGGAGGACGCAATCAAGTATCCGGTGCCTTCGGCGCCGATGAAGATCGTGAGGCCTTCGACGTCAGGCGTCAGGAAGCCGGATGGTCCAGTCGAGTCCACGGCGATGCGGCCAGTGCCCCCGGTCGGCTCGGCCGCATACTTCCAGATCCCAACCCGTTCCTCGCCGATGTACAGGAACCCCAGCTCGTCGTCGGCCACGCATGCTTCGATTTGCGACCCGACGTCGAAGCCGCGGACCCGCTCGGCATCGACCCTCCCCTGCCCCGTCCCGGTCAGCCGCCATTGGCCGATCTCGCCGGTCTTCGACGTGATGAACACGTAGAAGGCGCCGTTCACCGCGCTGCGGTACATGCAGGAGCCGTAGACGCCCAGGCCGGCCGCGAGCCGCCGGGCCGCGACGTCGCGCAGCCTGCGCGTACCCGGATCGATCGCATAGATGGCGATGCTGTCGTCGCTCCGGTTGCCCGTCGTGACAATGGCCGTCGGCGACCCACCCAGCGGGAAGTCGTGCCGGAGGTCGACGTTCACCAGCTTCCCATCCGGAAGTTCCTGCACCACGCGGCCGTTCACGTCGTAGACCATCAGCCCGCGCTTCTTGTCGGTGGCGATGATCGTGCTCAGTGCGCCGTCGGCGGGATGCCGCCAGATCACCGGATCGTCGGCGGCGTCTCCGGACGACGGCACGGGATCGGTTTCGACCGTGGCATGCACGGGCATCGCCGTTCTGCCGGGCGGGCGCCCCGGCCCCGGCAACGGCGCGGACCAGAGCTGCCACGCGACCAGGATGCCAGCCACCACGAGCGCGGCGATCCTCAGCAGGCGCGACCTGAACATTGTCCTGACCCTGGGCGATTCGGTCGGATGATTGTGATCACCCTTAGCGGCATGACGCATGGCGTACCTCCTCGATCCGTTCCAGGAACATCGCCGACCACGCGGCCGCGCTGCCGCCGGTCGTCCCTTCGTCGAATCCGGCGCTCTCGAAGATGGCGCGGACGCCATCCGGGGTCAGGTTGTCGAGGCGGTCCACGAGGAACCGCCGGGCGGCCTCCGAGGGCCGGCCGAAGCCCGCGAGGTCGGCCGCCAGCGCACAGGAGCCGGTGTCGAGGAAGACACGATGCTTGCGATAGGCACCGTAGTCACCGCGCTGGCTGCCGGCGCCGAACGACGAGCCTGGATCGTCCAGGAAGATGACGGGATGACCGCACTGGCCGGTCGCCGGATCCCAGCTGCGCGGATCGCAGGCCAGGGTGTTCTGCTTCGACAGCCCGTTGTGGAAATGCACCAAATTGAGCGCCAGCACGTAGGCCTCGAACTGGACGCGTTTCTCCGGGTTGCCCGACCAGGTGAGGTAGACGTCGTCCCACTTCCACCCCTCGTCCTGGTCCGAATCCAGCGGCGTGTAGGCCTTGCGCTCGATCGAAGCCTCCTTGAAGACGCTCGTCCCGCCAGCCGGCCGGTTCTCGGCGGCCGTGCGGATGTCGTTGAACGGGTCGCGGGAGCAGCCGGCGCAGATGACCGTCGCCCGGAACATGTGATCGGTGGGAAAACCCAGCGTCCACAGGAACCGGTGGACTGCCACTTCCGTGTACACCTCGCGGCCCCGGTTCCCGCCGGTGCTGTACTTCACCTTGATGATCTCGGGGCGGCGGGCGCGGCCCAGGTCATCGGTCAGCGTCTGGCCTCCGCCGTCCACGAGAAAGCCGGCGGCCGACACACCCGAGGCGCCAGGCACGATGGCATGATCGTCACCGTAATATTGGCCCCGGGCGTCGGTGCGATAGCACCAGAATTTGCGGCTCATCCCGTGCCCCTTGAGGCGCATGTCGTACGGGATGAACGAGCAGTGCTCCGGCGTAGTGCCCGGGATGGCCAGTGGCCCTCCAGGACCGCGCCTGATCATCTCGACCGTCAGTGGCGGCTGATCGCCCGCGAGGTGAGCCCGTGCGAGACACGCCTCGCGAGACACCGACCGCCAGGCGGTGCTGCGCCCTCGGGTGGACTCGGCCTGGACGATGCAGTCCTTGATGGCGTCGGCCGGCGGCGGGCTGTCGTGCCGGTGTTCGATACCGGCGCGCAATGGCACGGCGCACAGGCCAACGAACAGGGCGGCAATGCGAATGGTCGTGGACATGATCTGCCTCCTCTCAGCGATAACGATTCACGTCGACCGATCGGTGCTTCAGAAACGGGCCAGCAGCGAACCGCTGCAGGAGTGCGTGTCGATCTGACGGACCTTGTCCTTGAACACGGCCACCCACGCCGCGACGCCGCACTCCGCCGCGTCTTCGCAGAAGTCGGCCACGCGGGCGGCGGCGAACAGATCGTGGAGCTGGGCGTCGCTGAGCTGCCGCAGCCGGTTCAGCAGAAACTGGCGGCCCGCCTCGGTGATGACCGGGTTTTCAATGCCCCCACTGCAGCTCAGCGAGGGTGTCAGCACGCCGCGGCACACGCCACCGGTCTTGCTGTACGTGGCGGGGTCGAACACCGGCTTCTTCGCCCAGTTGGACAGGCTCATCTTCGCGCCCGAGCCGGTGAAGGCGCCTGCGCCGCCGAACGTCGCGCCCAGGTCGTCGACCAGCGCAAAGGGCGACTGGCACACGTATTCCTGGCCGTCGCCCTCCTGATCGCCATCGGCGTCCGGCGCCGCGTCCTTCATGCCTGCGCGCGTGACGGGTCCAGGCTCCCGGGGAACCGCGCCGCCAGGGAGACAGACCAGGCGCTGCTGTTCCGGCTTGCAGTCGCCGTGCTGCACGAAGACCTGGAGCAGCTGAAGAGCCTCCGCCTGTTCACGGGACGAAGCCGCCCCGAAATGTGCCGTCGAGGCATGCGCACGGCCGGCGTGCTGGTGCAGCTCCGACCAGGTCCATCCTTCCATTCCGCCGGCGGCGATCGTTGCCCCGTCGAAACGCTGCTCGATGAGCGCGATGCCAATCGGGCGCACGGCGCGGCTGTATGCGCGCGTCCGCTGTTCCCGCTCGTTCGGCCCGTCGTGCGGGCTCGCCGGGCAGCCATGGCACGTCACGTGGGTCAGGAAGACGCGGTCGGCGCCGAACCCAAGCGCCCAGAACAGGCGCGTCGCCGCCATCTCGCCGTAGATCTCGCGGTCGGCCGAGCGGCCGTTCTTTCCGATGGTGCCGTAACGTGCAGAGGGAAGGTACTTGACCTTGTAGACAGTGTCGCCGACCCGGCACAGGAACTTCGGCGTCGCGCCGCCAAGTCGTGCGCCGGGCAGGTGGTAGTCACACGCCACAACCCTGGCGGGGTCGAAGGTCAGTCCATCGACGGGACCGCTGCGCAGATCGAGCGAGCTGGTCTCGCGGTCGATGAAGATCTGGGCTCGTTCGAGCTCGTCCAGCCGTTGCTGCTTCGAGACCTCGAGGCGTGCCGGTCCGTCCTGCGCCGCTCCCCATGCCGCGGCAGGGATGCTCAGGAAGACGACCGCGGCCGTCAGGACCAGCACAGGGCGCCGATGGATTTGCCGCCGTAGGTGCGAGCGGTGTTGGTTCATGTTCGTGACCTCACGCTTGACTCTACGGAGGGATGGCGCCGCACTGATGTGACCGACATCACGCGGGACACGTGATCGCGATCACGCGTTGGGGAGGGGGCGGAGATCCAGGTCTCGACGGCGGACGTTACGCCAGCCGCAGCGAGTCGCGGAACAGCTGCGTCAGGACGGCCGGCGTCGGCGTGACCGGCGACAACTGCAGCAGGCGGGCCTGGACGAGGGTGCCGTCGACGAGGGATGGGATATCCGCCTCGGTGTAGCCGAATGCCGTGATGCCCATCGGCTGATCCGTGATCCGCATGAAGTGCAGGACACGTTCGGCCAGCACCTCGCCGGCCATGGCCGGCGGGACGCCGCGGACGTCGGCGCCGAGGGCGGCGGCCGCCTGCAGGTGGCGTTCCGGCGCAGCCGCTGCCGTCACGCGGCAGACGGCCGGCGTGTGCACGATCACCGAGGTGCCGTGCGGCACCATCACATGGTCCGCCGGATATCCAGGCGGCCAATACTGCTTCACCCGGCCGGCCACCGGATACGCCATCGCGTGCGGCAGGTGGACGCCCGCATTGCCGAAGCCGATGCCGGCGTACGAGGCTGCCAGCAGCATCCGGCCGCGCGCCTCGTCGTCAGACGCATCGGCGTAGACGCGCGGGAGGCACTCGGCGAGGATGCGCAACGCCTCGAGGGCCCAGACGTCGCTGATCGGGTTCGCCCCCTGGTAGGCCGACCGCTGTGACGGCCGTGCCGCCCGCTCGCGCTGCAGATAGTGGCGCGCGGTGAACGACTCCAGCGCGTGACTCAGCACGTCGAGGCCCGCGCTGGCAGCGACGCTCTTCGGACAGCTGCGCGTGTTCTCGGGGTCGAGAATCCCGAGCGTCGGCCGCAGGTATCGATTGGCGATGCCGGTCTTGACCCGTTCGCGCTCGAAGTCGAACACCGCGACCGCCGTCGTCTCGCTCCCGGTGCCCGCCGTCGTCGGGACCGCGATCAGGGGTTTGAGCGGCCCGGGCGGCGCCAGGCCGCGCCCGAGCGTCGGGTTGACGTAATCCGTAAACTCTGCCGGCCACGTAGCGTAGAGGTTGGCCGCCTTGGCCGTGTCGATCGTGGAACCGCCGCCGACGGCGAGGAATCCGTCGAAGCCACCCCCAGAGGCCGCCGCGATTGCGTCCTGGAACGAGGCGTCCGTCGGCTCGCACCGCACGTCGCTGAAGACGTCGAACGCGACGCCGGCCGCCCGCAGCGATGCCACCGCGGCCTCGCCCGGATACAGATCCAGGACAGCCGGGTCGACGATGGCGAGCACGCGCTGGCAGCCGAGGTCGACGAAGTCGGCGCCGACCTCGCGCGTGGCGCCCACGCCGAACCGGACCGTCGATCCGGTCATCTGAAAGATGGTGTCGTTCTGCACGGGATGATGAAGTGATCAGACGAGCGCGCGGACGTGCGGATAGTCTAACCGCGTTCACGCCAGGGGGAGGCTGTCCGCACAATCGCCGCGCAGCCGACCTCGCCATGGCCGGTCAGCGCCTGGTCCCGAGCAGCGTCCGCACCACAATCACCACGACGAGAACGGCCATCGCCAGCAGAACCAGCCGCACAATCGACATCGGAGACTCCCCGTTTTGGGGATCATATACTTTCGCGCCCTACGCGCATCGCGCTGCCGGAAAGCGTCTGGGTGGCTGGGTGCATTGGCACCGGTTCCATGCCACGCAAGACATTGATACTCTAGCGGCCGCGCCAGCACCGAATCGACGATGGCGTACCGACGGGAGGTGACATGGACCTGAATCGGAGACGCTTCGGAACTTTCCTCGCGGGTGCAGCAGGCGCGCTCGCGGCCGGCCCGAGAGCAGCCGCGCCCCGTCCGCAAACGCCGCCACCGCTCGCCCGCTCCGCGTCACGATTGCCGGCGGCAACGATTACAAAGATTCGGGTGTTCTATCCGCCGAACTACAACCCGAACGGGCCGCAGGCCTTCCCGCAGAGCAATATGGTAGTGCTCGTCGATACCGACGCCGGAATTACCGGGATCGGACAGGGCGGCTCGCCGGATACCGTCCGCAACGTCGCGCGAAGCGTCATCGGCAGGAACGCCTTCGACAGCGAGATGATCTGGCAAGCGGCGTTCATGGATAGCTTTTACTCACCCGGTAAAGAGCGGCTGCACGCCCTCGGGGCCATCGACCTGGCGCTGTGGGACATCAAGGGCAAGGCGTTGAACGCGCCGCTTTATCAGCTGTTCGGCGGCAAGGCGCGCGAGCACATCGAACTCTATGCGACCTCGGGTCTGCCGCAGGGCATCGTGTCGCCGCAGGAAGCGGCGGCCATGGGATTGAAGGACCGCGCCGCAGCGACGATGGCGGCCGGCTACCGCGTGTACAGAGTGGACGGCGGTATCCTGCCGAGCGCGGGGCGAAGCGGCCCGTCCCAGGCCGGCGTGCCTGGAGGGCGCGGTGCGGGAGGAGGCCGGGGAGCTGGCGGCGGCCGCGGCGGGTCGGTCTTCGACTCGCGATCGCGCATCCGGCAGATCATTCAGGCGGTGGAACAGATACGCGACGGCGTCGGCCCCGACGGCGACTGGATGATCGACCTGCACCAGAAGTTCGATTTTCACGAGGCGGTGGAGGTCTGCAGGCTGATGGAGCCATACCGCCCGTTCTGCGTCGAGGACCCCTTGCGCGAGGAACAGTTCCGCACCCAGATTCCCAAGCTCCGGCTGCTGACGACGGTCCCGCTCGCGCCGGGCGAGGAATGGGGCACCAGGGCCGACTTCAGTCCGCTGGTCGAGGGGCGCGACATCGACTTCGCCCGGGCGTCGCTCCCCAACGTCGGCGGCATCACTGAGATGCTCAAGATCATGGCCGTCTGCGACACGCACAAGGTGGGCATCGTGCCGCACTTCACTGGCCCGATCGCCACAGCCGGCCACATGCACACGATGATGGCGTTTCCAGGTCAGGTGCTCATGGAATACAACCAGGGGGAGCGGCCGGTGCCCTACATGCCGGAGTTTCTCGAGTGCAGGAACGGCAAGGTGTGGCCGAACGACCGCCCCGGGCTGGGCGTCAGCGTGGATGAGCAGCAGCTGACACTGGTCGAGACGATGACGGAGGGGGCGCCGGGCATCACCCACCGGCGGCCGGACGGATCGCTCACGCACTGGTAGCCGGGGATCGGAGCGAGCCCGCCATCGGGTCGCCCGCCACGGGATGAGTGGAGTCTCTGTCGCGCGACAGCCGCAGCCGTCAGATCAGCGGAAGATCCGCTGCGCGAAATGATAGAGGTTGCTGGCCCATGTCTTGGGCGTATGTCCCTCGTCGTCGACATTCCATATATGCGGGATGTCGTGCTTCTTCAGGTACCCGTGCACGTCCTGGGAGATCCTCATGAGCCCGTCCTTGTTGCCGCAGGACAGATAGAGGAGCTTCACCTTCTCCTTCACCGCGGCCGGATCGGGCACCAGCTCGGCCGCCGGCCTGGTGTTTGGCGCCGAAGAAAAGGCGCCGATCCACGCGAACCTGTCGAGGTTCCCCAGCCCGAAATTGAGGGTCTGGCCGCCGCCCATCGATAGACCGGCCAGCGCCCGATGCTCGCGGTCCGTCAACACGGCGTAGTGCTTCTCGATCGCGGGAATCAGATGGTCAAGCAGGTCCCGCTCGAACCGGGCGAAGCCTTCAGCCCTCTCCGGCGCGAAATTGTTGCCGACCGCTCTGTCATCCGCGAGCGCGCGGCCGTTGGGGATGACGACGATCATCGGCACGGCCTTCTTGTCGGCGATCAGGTTGTCGAAGAGCGCGTCTGGGGTGGCGAAGCGAATCCACTCCGTTTCGTCTCCGCCGATACCGTGCAGCAGATAGAGCACGGGGTACTTGCGGTCGCCCGCGTACCCGGGCGGCAGATACACGTTGGCCTTGCGCCGCGTCCGCGTGACCGCCGAGTCGTACTCGAACGGTTCGAGACGCCCGGCCGGTACACCGGCGCGGCGCGTGTTGAAGCCCTCCGGCGCATCGGGGAACACCCGCACGTCGTCGGGGCCGAGCACGATGGGCCGGGGGGCGCCGCCGCGCCCCTGCGGGGGCGGGTTTCCGCGTGGTGCGTCCTGCGCCAGGGCCGTCGAGGCGATGAACAGCAGTGTCGTGGCCGTGGTGACGAGCGCGCCCGTTCTCATGATGTTGGGAGTATACGTTGCCCGGTCCTTCAGTGACTCACGGGCTGCCCCGGTTCGTCGGCACGTGAGCCCCGAGCGTAACTCACGATCGGGTTATGGTTTATTACCCCGAGCGTGGAGCGTCGCCATCGTCTGAACCGACCTCCCGCTTCGTCGGCGAGCTCGCGCACTCGACCCGCGATCCGTCGCACCGCGAGTGGGGCGCGTCCGAGCTCCGGGTCGTAAAACCCGTACCTGTCGAAAGCGAAACCGTCTTTTGCCGTTTCCGCGGTCGGCCACTGCACCGGACGATGCCGCATTCGTCCCCAGTGGTAATACAGGATTTCCCTGCCGGTGTCCTCGTGGATGGAGCGGCCGTCGTACCGGTACCAGCGGCCTGGTTTCGGTAGATGGGTCACGCTCGGAAGTCCCCACTGCAGCGACAGCTCGCCCCGCGCCGCCGCCTCGTTCACGATTCTGGTGAACGAACTGATCTCGCTGCCGTAGCGCCAGCTCGTTTCGTCGTATGCCCAGTGCTCGTGCGATGCGAGGACCTCCCGGTAAGCGGGATCCCTGAACACCAGCTCGTTCGTGCGCGGGTGGTTCCGGAGCACCGTCAGGTGCCCCTGGGTTTTGACCTGCATGTTCGAGGGATTCGTGCTCGGGAGCACGACATCCGCAGTCCCGTCCAGATGCGGCGTGAGCATGCGGTCCAGGTTGCCGTACAGCACGTCCTCGTCGCCGAACGCCCAGTATTCGTACCCCCGCATGAACTCCGCGAACACGATCCCATACGCCGGCTTCAGGTCACACAGGTTGCGTGTGCGATGGAGACGGACTGGCGTGCGCAGTCTGGAGTTCGCAAGCGCGCGCAGAGAGTCGAAGGTCATCTCGACATGCCGCGCGTTCGCTGGCAGATCGGGCAGCCTGGCGTCCGACAGCAGGAGCAGGTCAAGCGTCTGCTGATTCGACAGGCTATGCAGGTATAGCGGGAACCACGGGCCGAAGGAGCCGAAGTACGGGAGAACCAGCAGAACTCTACCGCGCGGCACTGGTGCGTCCCTTCTCGTCGCGGACCCGCAGGTTGCTGGCGTCGTTCGATGACGTCCTTGTGGCCCGATGCCGTTGCGTTCGTAGCCTCATTCAGCCGCCGGGACTCACGCCGGCACGATGAAAGAGCAACTGCCGTACCGCGGCCTGACGGGCGCCTTTCTCGCCTCTGGCCGCATTCTCGCAACTGCTGCCGCGCCAGCGGGCTATCCGATCGGATATAGGGTGGAACCGATCGGATAGGCCGCTCGCGGCCAGCCGCGCGGAGGCGAGCGGGTGCGAGCGGGTGTCAACACCGGGCCAGCACCTGGCTGTTCCGGCCCCTCACTGCGTGAGCAGCTGGTTGGTCGGGATCACCAGCCGGCCCGGGACCTACGGGCGAACGACCACACCCATTCGTCCCATCCCCGCCCGATGTCAAGGCTGTCTCGAATCGTACGCCTGCCCATCGTCGATCGCCGTGCTCCCGCGCTTCTGGCTGTGGGGCACCGCTACGTGCACCGTACCCGAGCACGACGCGCCGGCGGCGTCGGTCGCGGTGAAATGAACCGCGTATACGCGCCCGTTGCCGTTGCCGGCCCGCTCGGCGCGCACCATCACGCGGCTTCCGTCGACCACCGCGTCGGGGCTCGTGTCGCCATCGCCGAGCCCGTTGACCGGCTCGTCCTGGGTCACGCCGGTGATCGCGAGGGTGATCTCGTCGTTGTCGGGATCACCGACGCCAGTGATCGCAATCGGCTGCAGCGAATGGTTGGGCGGCCACAGGGAACCGGGCGAGGCCGCGGCCGCCGTGCAGACCGGCGGATCGTTGGGGCGAACGACCGTTACCTTCACTGCATCGGACTCGTTCAGCAGCTCGCCGTCCGACACGGTCAGGCTGAAGGTGAGCACGGTCGGGCCGCTGACGCTGGGCGCCTGGAAGCTCGCGATCGATGTGCCCGTCGAGGTCAGGATCACCGCCGGCCCACCGGTCTGGCTCCAGAGGTAGGAGATCGCGTCGCCGTCGGGGTCGCTCGAGGCGTTGCCGTACAGCGTGACGGTCTCGAGGCTGTTCACGGTCGTCGGATTCGCCGTCGCCGTGGCCTCCGGCGCGTGGTTGTGCTGATCGACGATCACCGTCACTTCGTCGGCGCCAGTCAGGTCGCCGTCCGAGACGGTGAGGCTGAAGCGAAGCGTCTCGCCCAGGCCGACCCCGCCCGCGACGAGCGGCGCGTCGAACGACGGCGCCGCCGTATTGGCGCCCGTGAGCGTGACGGCCGGCCCATCGGTCTGGGCCCAGCTGTACGTGATGGGGTCGCCATCCGGATCGAAGCTCGCGCCGCCAGCCAGCGTCACGTGACCGCCTTCGGCAACCGCCGCTGGGCCGTCGCCATGTGCCTCGGGCGCATGGTTGACATTGGTCACCTGCACGTTGACGGAAGCGGTGTCGTGGCCGCCCCCGTTCGAGACAGTGAGCTCGAAGGTGAGCGTCTGCGCGCCGTGGCCTCCGGGGAGGAGCGGGGCCTGAAAGGTCGGACTCGTGCTGGTGTCGCCAATCAGGTTCACGCCGGGCCCGGCGACCTGGATCCACTGGTAGCCGAGCCCCGTGCCGGTGCTGCCGCTGCCGTCGAGCGTGACGGCACTGCCTTCGGCCACGGTCTGATCCCGTCCGGCGCTCGCCTCGGGCGCGTTGGCTGTGGCAGCGCTGATCAGCGCGCACTGGAACCCGGTGCTCCCGCTGCCGTTGGTAAAGCTGTATTGGACCCGGTTGAGGCCCGGGCTCGAGTCGATCTTCCCGTCGAACTGGCCGAGCGAGAACGATGTCTTGTTGGCCAGCGAGTCGTCTTGAAAGACGGTCTTCGTGGAGTCGGTCATCGTGAGCAGCAGGTCCGTCAGCGACCAGCCGGCGACCGGCGAGGACGACGTCATCAGGGCGCGGATGTTGACCTGGTCGCGCCCTGTCACCGAGCCGGTAAGGAAGTTGTTTCCGATGAACACGCTGTTGCTGGGCGACGCACTCGTCGCGGTGTTGAACGACCCGAGGACGCCGCTCGTCGCCTGCGCGTCGAGGATGTTCCGGCTGTAGCGGCCGGCCGTGGGGTCCGGGTCGAGGTCGCTGGCGGTTTCGCTGAAGACCAGGTAGCCGCTCAGCACGGTCCCCGGAGGCAGGACGCTGTTGGGGGACTCAACCTTGCAGGTGTAGTCGACGCGTACCTCGGCGCGCGCCGGTACTGCTGCGCCGAGGATGAACACCATGAGCAGCGCTACGCCAAGCGATGGGAATCGTCGTGTCATCTCTCCTCCGTGACGGCGCAAGACCCTTGTCGTCGTGTCTGGTTCAGCGTTGATAGACGGACGCTCCTGCGGGATTCGCGGGTGACCGTGTGCGACGGCACGGGCTCGCGGCCCAGATCTCTGGGCTGAATCTGCCGATGAACTCGCGGGTGGAGTTCCTGGTAGGAACAGCCGGTTCCAGCCACCGAAGACCAGCGGGCATCACGGACGATCCCGCTCGGGCCACACGCTGTGAAGGCACTCGAGGAGCATCAGGATCGCGCGGCACGCAACGGCAACGACGACCTGGTGTTCGGCGACCGTACTGGCGGGGCGCTACGGGAGTCGGAGGCTGCTCGCGAAGGTGCTTCAGCCGGCGGCGGAGAGGGCTGAGCCCCAAGCCAGCCAGTTCGGCAAGTCGTGATGTTCGTGAGGTTCAGATTTGGAGGCGCCGCCCGGATTTGAACCGGGGATGGAGGTTTTGCAG
>CAWIAX010000004.1:0-437423 GCA_963834305.1 uncultured Acidobacteriota bacterium | reverse complement strand
GGCGTCAGCTGCGTGCTGGCGTCGTCATCGCTCATCGGCACAGGCGTCAGCAGCGCGGTCGCGACGCGCCGGCCTGGCAGGGGGGATGCGCACGCCAGGCAGCGCAGAGCGGACGCCGCCGATTCATGGCCGCACTGGGGACACTTGATCATGTAGTCCGGGACCCGCAGCGGTCCCACTGGCAAGTAGAGGGATTATCCCTCAGTCGGCCGATTCAGCGGCGGGAAAGACGTCCGGGCAGCCCCGGCGGGGACCGGCGGGGGCCGGCGGTCCACCGTCCCGGGAAACGGCAGAGCCAGGTACTGCTCCGCCGCGAGCGGGACCCGATGGCGGGTACACTGCCATGGTGATTTCCCGTGGTGCAAACCGGGCGGGGCGCTGGCGGGAGCGCGCCGGCGTTTCCGCGCTCTTCATCCTCCTGACGGCGGTCATGACGTGGCCACAGCCCCTGGTGCTGGCCACCCACGCGGCGGAACATCAGGACGTCTTCTTCAACCTGTGGCGGCTGGGCTGGGTGGCGCACGCGCTCGCCACCTCTCCGGCAGACTTCTTCAACGGCAACCAGTTCCATCCCGAAAGCGGCGTGCTGGCCTTCTCGGATGCCATGCCGGTCGAGGGCGTGCTCGCCACCCCGCTGCTGTGGCTGCAGCTGCCGCCCGTCCTCGTCCACAACCTGATGCTGCTCGGCGCCATCGTGGCCTCCGGCGTTGGCATGTTCGCCCTGGCACGGCACCTCTCGGGCAGCTGGACCGGCGCGGTGGCCGCCGGCATCGTGTTCGCCTTCGCGCCGTACCGCTTCGATCACTACATGCACATGGAGCTGCAATGGATTGTCTGGGCGCCCTGGGCGTTCTGGGCGCTCCAGCGCACGATCGAAACCGGACGGCTCAAGTACGGGATGCTGCTGGGCACGTTCGTGGCGCTGCAGATGCTGTCGAGCGTCTATTACGGCTTGTTCCTCGGGCTGCTGGTGGCCGTGGTGGGCGCCGTGCAGCTCGTCGCGCTCCGGGAGCGCCTGTTCCCCGTGTTGCGCAGCCTGGCGATTGCCGGCCTGCTCGCCGGCTCGGTGTCGGCGGTCTACTCGCTGCCGTACTCCGCGGCCAAGGCGCGCGTGGGCGTGCGGGGGACGCATGAGATCTCGATGTTCAGCGCACGTCCGCGCGACTACCGGCTCGCGACGCCCGACAACCTGATCTACGGATCCGAGCGCCGCAGCGGCCTGCCCGAGCGGCGGCTGTTTCCCGGGATCCTGCCGCTCCTGCTCGCGCTCGTCGCCGTCCTCCTGGTGGTCCCCAACCCGGCCACGATCGCCTTTCTCATCGGCCTGGCCGTGGCCTTCGAGCTCTCGCTGGGCCTCTACGGCGAGCTGTATCCGTTCCTCAACCAGCACGTCAGCCTGTTTCGCGGCCTGCGGGCGCCTGCCCGCGCCGCCGTGTTCGCCCTGCTCTGTCTCGGCGTGCTCGTGGCGCAGGGCTGCGCCGCCATTCAGCAGCACCTGCGGCCACGCGGCCGGCAGGTCTTCGGCCTCGCGGTGGCGGCGCTGATATTGCTCGAGTACTGGGTGGCGCCACTGAAACTCGTGCCGTTCCACAACGACCCGCCGGAGGTCTACGCCTGGCTCGCCCGACAGCCGCGCGGAATCGTCGCGGAGTTCCCCATGCCGCTGCCGGACCGGCTGCCGGGCTACGAGTCGCGCTACGCCTACATGTCCACCTTCCACTGGATGCCGCTGCTGAACGGCTACAGCGGCTACTATCCCCCGTCCTATCTCCGGCGGCTCACGCCGCTGGCGACGTTCCCGAAGCCCGAGGCGATCCAGGCGCTGCGGGACGCGGGCACGCGCTACATCATCGTGCACTCGGGGGGCTACACGCCGCCCGAACGCGCCCACATCGTCGAGGGGCTGGTGCTCAGCCCCTTCCTCGTCCACGCCGGCGACTACGACGACGGGTGGGGGGAGGCGACAGTCTTCAGGCTGCGCTGAGGTTTCTGCTACGATGGCGCCGCCGCGGTCACGCTGCCGCGGCCTTCTGTGAGGAGAGAGCCATGAACCGGTTTGGAACGACATGCGCGGCCGCCGCCTTTCTGCTGGCAGGCGCCGCCGTCATCACGCACGCGCAACAGGCCCCGGCCGCGCCGGCCCCGCAGGGGCAGCCCGCCGCACAGCCGCCGCAGGGACGCGGCGGACAGCCGCCGCCCATGACGTTCTTCGTCACGAGCGTGGGCCTCGGCAAGGGTGCCAACCTTGGCGGCCTGGCCGGTGCTGACGCGCACTGCCAGGCGCTGGCCACCGCCGCGGGCGCCGGCGACCGCCAGTGGCGGGCCTACTTGAGCACGCAGGGCGCCAACGCGGTGAACGCGCGCGACCGCATCGGCAAGGGCCCCTGGGTCAACGTCAAGGGGCAGTCCGTCGGCCGTGATCTCGAGCACCTGCACGGCGACACGCTGGAACTCGCCCGGCTCGGCAACACGTTGACCCGCGTGACCGCGCTCAACGAGAAGGGGGAGCCGGTCAAGGGCGCCGGCGAGTCGCCGAACGTCCACGACATCCTCACGGGATCGCAGCCGGACGGACGCGCCTACACCGACGGCCAGGATCACACCTGCAACAACTGGACGAGCGAGGACGCCGGCTCGGCGCAGGTCGGCCATCACGATCGCGCCGGCGGCCCGAACATCTCGTGGAACTCGGTGCACGCCAGCAAGGGCTGCAGCCAGCAGAGCCTCGTCGCCACCGGCGGCGCCGGGCTGTTCTACTGCTTTGCCGGCGCCCCGGCCAAATAGCTCGAGCAGACTGGACCTTCCGCCCTCCCGGCGGAAGGTCCAGCGCCTGCAGGCGGACGGTCACGCGCAGAGATCCAACTCCCAGAGGACATTCATGGCGCACGGTGTGATCCCCCTCGAGACGCGGGGCTTCGGCACGACAATGCGGAGGGACACGTGGTGGGTGCAGCCGCTGGTGACCTTCGTGGTGCTCGGCGCCTTTGTCGTCTACGCGACCTGGGCGGCCTTCCAGGGCAGCCACTACGAGTACGGGCCCTACCTGTCGCCGTTCTACTCTCCCCTGCTCTTCGGCGAGGGGCCGCACAGCTGGTTCGGGGCCTGGACGCAGCCCGGCTGGTGGCCGGGGGCGGTGCCGTTCTCCGCGGCGGTCCTCATCCTCTGGGCTCCGGGAGGGTTCCGGTTCACCTGCTATTACTATCGCGGCGCCTACTACAAGGCGTTCTGGGCCGACCCCCCTTCCTGCGCTGTTGGTGAACCGCGGAAAAAGTACCTCGGCGAGAACGCGTTCCCCCTCATCCTGCAGAACGTCCATCGCTACTTCCTCTACCTGGCGCTGCTCTTCCTCGTCGTGCTGGCCTACGACGTCTGGACGGCGATGTGGTTCCCCGACGCGGCCGGCGGCCGGCGGTTCGGGATCGGCGTCGGCACGCTGGTGCTCGCGGTCAACCTCGTGCTGCTCTCCGGCTACACGCTCGGCTGCCATTCGCTGCGGCACCTGGTCGGCGGCCGCCTCGACCAGTTCTCCAGGCACCCGGCACAGACCAGACTCTACGACGCCGCCTGCAAGTTCAACTGCAACCACATGCGCTGGGCCTGGGCCAGCCTGTTCGGCGTCGCCCTGGCCGACCTCTACGTGCGCCTCTGCTCGATGGGCGTCATCACCGACTGGAGGATCCTCTGACCTTCGAGACGCACGAGCACGACGTCCTCGTCGTCGGCGCCGGCGGGGCCGGGCTGCGGGCCGCCATCGAAGCCTCGGCGGCCGGCGTGAAGGTCGGGCTGCTGTGCAAGTCGCTCCTCGGCAAGGCCCACACGGTCATGGCTGAAGGGGGCATCGCTGCGGCGCTGGCCAACGTGGACGACCGCGACAGCTGGAAGGTGCACTTCGCCGACACCATGCGCGGCGGCCAGTACGTCAACAACTGGCGGATGGCGGAGCTCCATGCCCGCGAGGCGCCCGATCGGGTGCGCGAGCTCGAGGCGTGGGGCGCGCTCTTCGACCGCACCGCCGACGGCAGGATCCTGCAGCGCAACTTCGGCGGCCACAAGTATCCGCGCCTCGCCCACGTCGGCGACCGGACCGGCCTCGAGATGATCCGGACGCTGCAGGACCACGGCATCCACCGCGGCCTCGACGTCCACATGGAGTTCACCGTCGTCGCGCTGCTGCTCGACGGCGGGCGGGTGGCGGGCGTGTGCGGCTACGAACGCGAGCGCGGACGCTTCAAGGTTTTCCGCGCCAGGGCCGTCATCCTCGCCACCGGCGGCATCGGCCGCGCCTACCGCATCACTAGCAACAGCTGGGAGGGCACCGGCGACGGCCACGCCCTCGCCTACCGCGCCGGCGCGGAGCTCGTGGACATGGAGTTCGTGCAGTTCCACCCGACCGGGATGATCTGGCCGCCGAGCGTGCAGGGCATCCTGGTCACGGAAGGAGTGCGCGGCGAGGGGGGCGTGCTGCGCAACAGCGAGGGGCGCCGCTTCATGTTCGACGACATCCCCGAGAACTATCGCAGCCAGACAGCCGACAACCCGGAGGAGGGCTGGCGCTACACCCAGGGGGACAAGAACGCCCGCCGCCCGCCCGAGCTGCTGACCCGCGACCACGTCGCCCGCTGCATCGTCCGCGAGGTCCGCGAGGGGCGCGGCAGCCCCCACGGCGGCGTGTTTCTCGACATCTCGTGGATCAAGGAGAAGATCGCCAGCGCGCCGGAGCACATCCGCAAGAAGCTGCCGAGCATGTACCACCAGTTCAAGGAGCTGGCCGGCCTCGACATCACCACCACCCCGATGGAGGTCGGCCCGACGACCCACTACGTGATGGGCGGCATCCGGGTGGACGCCGACACGCAGATGTCGACGATCACCGGGCTGTTTGCCGCCGGCGAGTGCGCCGCGGGCATCAACGGCGCCAACCGCCTCGGCGGCAACTCGCTCTCCGACCTGCTCGTCTTCGGCAAGCGCGCCGGTGAATACGCGGCCGCGTTCGCCAGGGACCATGGCACGACGTCGATCGACGAACGGCAGGTCGAGGCCGCCATCACGCAGGCGCTCGAGCCGTTCGAGCGCGGCCACGATGCCGAAAACCCGTACCGCATCCAGCAGGACCTGCAGGCGATGATGCAGGACCTCGTCGGCATCGTCCGCGACGAAGGGGAGATGCAGCAGGCAATGGCCGCACTCGACGCCCTCAACAGCCGTGCCGCGCGGGCCGGCGTGACCGGGCACCGCGAGTACAACTCGGGCTGGCACACCGCGCAGGATCTCGGCAACCTGCTGATCGTGTCCGAAGCGATCACCCGGTCGGCCATCGAACGCAAGGAAAGTCGCGGCGGGCACTTCCGCCAGGACTACCCGGAGAAGGATCCGGCGTTCGCGACCTTCAACGTCGCCGTGCGCCGCGACCCGGACGGGGCGATGCAGGTGGCGAGGGCGCCGATTCCCGCCATGCCCGCCGAGCTCGCGCAGGTCATCGACGAGAACAGGTAAGAGGGAGGACGATGGCGACGGCTACCTTTCGCATCTGGCGGGGCAATCAGGACGGCGGCGCGTTCACCAGCTATCCGACGGAGGTCAGCGAGGGCATGGTCGTGCTCGACGCCGTCCACCGGGTGCAGGCCGAACAGGCCGGCGACCTCGCGGTGCGGTGGAACTGCAAGGCCGGCAAGTGCGGCTCGTGCTCCGCGGAGATCAACGGCAAGCCGCGCCTGATGTGCATGACGCGGCTGGACACGCTCGACCTGACGGAACCCGTCACCGTCGAGCCCATGAAGGCCTTTCCCCTGATCAGGGATCTCGTCACCGACGTGTCGTGGAACTACAAGGTGAAGCAGGGCATCAAGCCCTTCAAGCCGCGCAAGCCCGACGCTCCCGACGGCACCTGGCGCATGCAGCAGCGCGAGGTCGATCGGGTGCAGGAATTCCGGAAGTGCATCGAGTGCTACCTCTGCCAGGATGTCTGCCACATCCTGCGCGATCACCAGCTGCACGGCGAGTTCGTCGGCCCGCGCTTCCTGCTCTACAGCGCGGCGCTCGAGATGCACCCGCTCGACGTGGAGGACCGGACCGCCGATCTCAAGGATCAGCAGGGCATCGGCTACTGCAACATCACGCGGTGCTGCACGAAAGTGTGCCCGGAGCACATCACGATCACGGAAAATGCGATCATTCCGCTCAAGGAGCGCGTGGTCGACCGCTTCTACGACCCGTTGACCCGGCTGTTGCGCGTCTTCCGCGGCTGACGCGCCGGCGCACCAGAGATTGTGCGCGGGCCGCGCCGGCGCACCAGAGATTGTGGAGGGCCCCATGTTCGAGCTCAAGCCGCTGTCGAGCGACGCCATCCCGTCGGCCCTGGCCAAAGCGGAGCGCTACCGTCTGCTGAACGAGCCGGGCGAGGCCGAGAGCATCTGCCTCGACGTGCTCGACGTCGATCCAGGCAACCAGCCGGCCCAGGTGACGCTCCTGCTCTCCCTGTCGGACCAGATTGGCGAGGCCTCGGGCGCCGCCGCCCGCGCGCAGGAGATCGCCGGCAAGCTGACCGGCGAATACGAGCGGCTCTACTTCAGCGGCCTGGTCGCGGAGCGCCGCGCCAAGGCCCACCTGCAGCGCGGCGGCGTTGCCGGGCAGGGCGCGCACGAATGGCTGATGGACGCGCTCGACTGCTTCGATCGCGCCGCCAGCATCCGGCCGTCCGGCAACGACGATGCGATCCTGCGGTGGAATGCGTGCGTCCGCGTACTCCGCCGGCACCCGCAGTTGCAGGCGGCGGACGATACTCGCGAAGAACCACAGTTCCTGGAGTAAATCAGCGACATGGCCAAGAACATCCTGATCGTAACGGGGGACGGCGGCGAGAGCTTCGAGACCTGGTTTGCCGTGCAGCGGTTCCAGGAAGCCGGCTACGAGACCCGCGTGGCGGCGCCGTCGAAGCGCCGCCTGCACCTCGTGATGCACGACTTCGAGCCAGGCTGGGACACCTACCGCGAAGCGCCCGGCTACGGCATGGAGTCGGACCTGACGTTCGACGATGTCGTGGTGGACGAGTACGAGGCGATCGTGCTCATCGGCGGGCGCGCGCCCGAGTACCTGCGGAACGACAAGCGGGTGCTGGCCATCCTGCAGGACTTCGACCGCAAGGGCAAATGGATCTTCAGCATCTGCCACGGCGTGCAGCTGCTGGCGGCCGCCGGTCTCATCAAGGGCCGGCAGGTGACCTGCTACGAGCACGTGCGCGTCGAAGTCGAGGCGGTCGGCGCCTGCTGGATCGAAGCGGACGTCGTCCGCGACGGGCGCATGGTGTCGGCGCCGACCTGGCAGGCCCAGCCGGCGTTCTACCGGGAAGTGTTCGCCTGCCTGCACGAGGCGGTGCCGGCCTGAACCGGCCGCATCGCTGGTGATCGGCCGCGTGCGCACCCGGTCCGGCGGCTGGCTGCACGTCGAGGAGGCGGGCAGCGGCCGGCCGGTGCTCGCCGTCCACGGCCTGGGCGGCGGGGCGTGGTTCTTCTCCGGCCTGGCCGCCCGGCTGGCCGCTGACGTCCGCATCATCGCCGTGGACCTGCCGGGCACCGGCCGCAGCGTCGCGCTGGCGCCGGACACGATCCCGCACGTGCCCCCGGCGCTGTCCATGGCCGGCTGGGTCGACGACCTGGGCGCCTTCGTCGCCGAGTCCATCGGTGAGCCGGTCGTGCTGTTGGGACACTCGATGGGCACGATCGTCGGGCTTCATGCGGCGGCGGCGTGGCCCGAAAGTATTCGCGGGCTGCTGTTCGCCGGCGGCCTGCCCGAGGCGCGGCCGCTCATTCGCGAGCGCCTGACCGAGCGCGCGCGCGCGGTGGCGCGCGACGGCCTGGCGGGCCTCGGGCCAGTAGCGGCGGCCGCCAACTTCTCACCCGCCAGCCTGGCGCGCCAGCCGGAGCTGGCCGGCCTGTTCGCGCGGCTCTTCGAGCTCCAGGATCCGGTCTGCTATGTCGCGTGCTGCCGGATCCTGATCGACGCCTCGGCCGCCGCGGCGGTGGCGCAGGTGCGGGTCCCCTGCCTGTCGATCAGCGGCGGCGACGATCAGTATGCGCCGCCCGATCTCGTCGCCCGTTTCCTCGGCGGGCTGCAGTGCACGCACCAGCAGGTCGTCATCCCCGAGTGCGGCCACCTGCCTTTCCTCGAGGCGCCCGACGCGTTCGCCGGGGCGGCCCGGCCGTTCCTGGCATCGCTGTGTTAGAGTTTGCCCCTATGATGAACCTGCTTCGCTTCTCCCCTCTCGTGTTCGCCTTCTTCCTGCAGACACCCGCCGTCGAGCCCGGCTTCACGTCGCTCTTCAACGGCAAGGACTTCACCGGGTGGAAAGTCGTGACGCCCGAGTCGTGGACCATCGAGGACGGCGCCATGAAGGCCAAGGGGGCCGCCGGGCACGTCTTCTACGACGGCGACTTCAAGAACCACAGCTTCCGGAACTTCGAGCTGAAGGTCGACATCATGACGCGCGCCAACTCGAACGGCGGCGTCTATGTCCTCACCGAGTATCAGGAGAAGGGGTTCCCGCGGAAGGGCTTCGAGATCCAGGTGAACAACTCCTACATGAAGGATCCCGTCAAGACGGGCAGCCTGTATCACGTGCAGGACATCACCGAGGCCCCGGCCAAAGACGACGAGTGGTTCACCGAGCACATCATCGTCAAGGACAACACGATCACAGTGCAGGTCAACGGCAAGCAGACCGTGAGCTGGACGCAGCCGGCGGACTGGACGGGCGGCCGTGAAGGCGCCGGCCGCGCCATCACCGGCCCGGGCACGATCGCCTTCCAGGCGCACGATCCGAACAGCACGGTGTATTACAAGAACGTGCGGATCAAGCCGCTCGAATAGCCTGCCGTGGCGCCTGCGGAGCGGCTCGCCGCAGGCGCCACAGCAACTCCCAATTCCCAACTCCCAACTTCCAATTCCCAACCTCCAATTCCCAAGCTCCAAGGGCCAACGTCCAAGGAACGCGCAACTCCCAACTCCCGGTTCCCAACTTCCAAGGGGTCAACGGGCATCTGGCGGTGGGCTATCGAAGCGGCGAACCGGTCGCCGCAGTCGTCCCGGTCGCGGAGTCGCCTCGGTGGCCCCGGTCGCCCGGGTCGCCTGTGGTCGCCCTAACGAGCCGTGCCGGCACTGCCCGGTCCGGGGCCCGCTTCCGCGAGGCGGGAACGCGGCCTGCGCTCATGCTCTCGCTGCGCTCGCCGTCGCGGCGAGTAGGGATGGCCAGGGCGACATCCGCCAGGCGCACCGATGCGCCGGTGGTGACGTGCGCGACACGGATCACACGGACCGGACTCGCCGCGAGGAATCGCTCCGCCCGCGTTCCGGCTGCGCGGCGCAGCGCCTCGCTCCAAGGTCCGCCGGCCGGTCAGCACCGGCACGTCTCCCCTGGGCGACGTGATCACCGGCGCGGCGACCTTGCACCCTGCACCTTGCACCTTGCACCCTGCACCTTGCACCCTGCACCTTGCACCTTGCACCGGCCCGGAGGCGCATTCGTCCGCGCGCCGACAGCCAGTGACGGTGCGCCCGCGTCGCGCGACGGAGCCGTGCCGGTGCTGCCCGGTCCGGGGCCCGCTTCCGCGAGGCGGGAACGCGGCCTGCGCTCGAGCCCTCGCTGCGCTCGACGCCGCGGCGAGTAGGGATGACCAGGGCGACATCCGCCAGGCGCACCGATGCGCCGGTGGTGACCCGCGTGCCGCGGATCACACGGACCGGACTCGCCGCGAGGAATCGCTCCGCCCGCGTTCCGGCTGCGCAGCGCAGCGCCTCGCTTCAAGGTCCGCCGGCCGGTCAGCACCGGGACGTCTCCTCTGGGCGACGTGATCAGCCGGCGCGGCGACCTTTGCACCTTGCACCCTGCACCCTGCACCTTGCACCTTGCACCTTGCACCTTGCACCCTGCACCCTGCACCCTGCACCCTGCACCCCGCACCTTGCACCGGCCCGGAGGCGCATTCTTCCGCGCGCCGACAGCCCGTGCCGTCGCGACCGTCTGCGCCACCATGCTGGCCGATTTGCGGGTGCCCGGCGCCTTGGAAGCGCTCGACCCGACCCTCCAGGGTGTCGATGGGGGTACCCTGACGGCGCCGGACGCGATTGAGCAGCTGCTCGGGGCCCAGATCCAGCTGCGCAGCAACCGGCGGCTCCAAGCCGCGATGCGCTCGAGCCGCCTGCCGGCGATTAAACGGCTCACTGAATTTGATTTCTCCCTTCAGCCGTCGCTCCGCCGCGAGCAGATGGAGAAGTTTGCACGAGCTCGGCTTCGTCGAGCGCCGCGACAACGTCGGCTTCCTCGGGCCGCCCGGCGTCGGTAAGACGCACCTGGCGATCAGCCTGGCGATTGCCGCGGCACAGAGTGGGCGTCGCGTCTACTACGGCACCCTCGCGGAGTTGATCACCTCGCTCGAGGAGGCGCAGGCGGCCGGGCGCCTCCAGGCGCGCCTGAAGGTGCTGACGCATCCCGCCCTGCTCGTGGTCGACGAGATCGGCTACCTGCCGATCAGCCGCACGGGCGCGATGCTCTTCTTCCAGCTGATGACGCGTCGCTACGAGCAGGCCTCGACGGTACTCGACCTCCAATAAAGGCTTCGAAGAGTGGGGCGAGGTCTTCGGTGATGACGTGATGGCGGCCGCGCTCATCGATTGGCTGGTCCACCATGGTCACATCGTGACGATTCGGGGTAACAGTTACCGGATGCGGCAACACACGGAGCTCTGGCAAGCCCTCCACAGTGCCCGATCCGGAACCCGCCTCCACTCGTCGACGGCGCCCGCGTCAGGAGGTAGCGACGAACTGAGGCTCGTCCCCTCGCCGAACTGTCAGATTTTCAACCGGCGGATCTGTCAGATTTTGGCCCGGCGTTGACACCCGACGAAGCCGTGCCGGCCCTGCCCGGTCCGGGGCCCGCTTCCGCGAGGCGGGAACGCGGCCTGCGCTCGAGCCCTCGCTGCGCTCGACGTCGCGGCGAGTAGGGATGCTCAGGGCGACATCCGCCAGGCGCACCGATGCGCCGGTGGTGACCCGCGCGCCGCGGATCACACGGACCGGACTCGCCGCGAGGAATCGCTCCGCCCGCGTTCCGGCTGCGCAGCGCGGCGCCTCGCTCCAAGGGCCGCCGGCCGGTCAGCACCGGCACGTCTCCCCCTGGGCGACGTGATCAGCCGGCGCGGCGACCTTTGCACCCTGCACCCTGCACCTTGCACCCTGCGCCGGCCCGGAGGCGCAATCTTCCGCGCCGACAGCCCGTGACGGTGCACTGGCGGCGCGCGGCGGACGAGCCATGTCGGCCTGCCGACGCAGTGCGGCTAGCGCGACAGCGGCAGTCTGAAAAATGCGCCGCAGGCGCTCCGGCCGCGCAGGCGCTGATTCGCCACTGACGCCCGGATCAGCTGGCTGTCCAACTGATTGCGCACCGGCTCTCGCATCACCCCAGCCGGAGCGGGCATCGTCAGTGCACTCGCCGGAGGTGCATTTTTCCGCGCCGACAGCCCGTGACGGTGCGCCCGCGTCGCACCGAGACGGGCGATGCGCTCGGCAGCCAAGGCGCGGGGAGCGAGCATACCGTCTGTATGCGAGCGAGCCGCAACGCCGGATGACGAGATGCAGCGCGCGTCGAATGCAGCGGGCGCACCGTCACGGGCTGACGGGCCGAGGCGCGGCAGGGCCGATGTGGCTCGGCCGCCACGAAGAGCCGCTCGCGAGGGAAGGCCGACGCGAGGGCAAGGCGAACTGCGGCCTGCGGCGTGCGGCGGCGGCCATGTCGGCTGCCGGCGCGATTCGGCTAGCGCGACAGCGGCAGTCAGAAATGCGCCGCAGGCGCTCCGGCCGCCAGGCGCCGTTTCGCCACTGACGCCGGGATCACCCGGCCGCCGAACTGATTGCGCACGGCTCCCGGATCACCCCAGCCGAGGGCATCGTCAGCGCGCTCCCGGAGGCGCATTTTTCCGCGCGTACGCCGAGGTCGCGGCGGCCGTGTGGCTCGGCCGCCACGAGCGCCGCTCAGGCGCCCGTTCTGCCAAACCCCGCGAGGCGCGGGGACGAACGTGCCGTCTGTATGCGGGCGAGCCGCAACGCCGGATGACGAGTGCAGCGCACGTCGAATGCGGCGGGCGCACCTTCACGGGCTGACCGTGCACGAGGCGCGGCAGGGCGATGTGGCTCGGCCGCCGAAGCGCCGCTACGCGAAGGGCAAAGGGCAAAGGGCAAAGGGCGAAGGGCCAAGGCCGAGCCCGCGGCGCGCGGCGGACGAGCCATGTCGGCCTGCCGGCGCGATTCGGCTAGCGCGACAGCGGCAGTCTGAAAAATGCGCCGCAGGCGCTCCGGCCGCGCAGGCGCCGTTTCGCCACTGACGACCGGATTACCTGGCCGCCCAACTGATTGCGCACCGGCTCCCGCATCACCCCAGCCGGAGCGGGCATCGTCAGTGCACTCGCCGGAGGTGCATTTTTCCGCGCGTAGGCCGAGGCGCGGCAGGCCGATGTGGCTCGACCGCCAAGAAGCGCCGCTGAGCGCTCGCTGCCAAACGCCGCCAGGCGCGGCGAGCGAGCATACCGTCTGTATGCGAGCGAGCCGCAACGCCGGATGACGAGATGCAGCGCCCGTCGAATGCAGCGGGCGCAGCCGTCACGGGCTGACGGGCCGAGGCGCCGGCAGGGCCGATGTGGCTCGGCGGCCACGAAGCGCCGCCCACGAGGACCTTCGAGATGCAATTCCCAATTCCCAGTTCCCAATTCCCAATTCCCAACGCCCGAGAGCGTCAGCTCCAGTGCCGGTCGTTGCCGCGCTGCTCGTTCCACTCCGGCGTCGGCGCAAAGTACTCCGACTTCGGCCGCAGGTGCTGCTTCGCGACCTCGTCCACCAGCTCGACGCCCAGCCCGGGCGCGTTCGGCACCACGCCGAAGCCCTTCTCGACCAGGGCGTTCCCGCCGGTCGTCCGCACCAGCCCTTCCCACCACGGCACGTCCATCGAGTGGTGCTCGAGCGCCACGAAGTTCTCGGTCGCGGCCGCACAGTGGACGTTGGCCATGAACGAGATCGGCGTGCCGGCGAAGTGCATGGCCATCGCCACGCCGTGCTCCATGGCGTAGTCGCCGATCTTCTTGGTCTCGATCAGCCCGCCCGAGCTGGCGAGGTCGGGATGGATCATGTCCACCGCCCCCATGTCGATCAGCTTGATGAACGGCTCCTTCAGGTAGATGTCCTCGCCGGTCAGGATCGGCACCGTCGTGGAGTCGCGGATCTGCTTGGTCAGCTCGCCGAACTGCCACGGCACCATGTCCTCCATCCACGCCAGGTTCCACTTCTCCATCGCCCGCGCCAGCTTGATGCAGCTGTTCACGCCGATGTGGCCGTAGTGATCGGTCGACAGCGGAATCTCCCAGCCGATGGCCTCGCGCACCTGGCCGACCCAGTCCGAGAGCCAGGCGATGCCCTTGTCGGTGATCTCGATGCCGGTGAACGGGTGCATCACGCGATCGCCCTGGCTGATGCTGGTGCCGGCCGGCAGGGTGAGCGCGCCGGGGACCTTCGCGAGCAGTCCGATCCCGAAGTCCTGCTTCAGGTAGGTGATGCCCCGGTCCATCCGCTCCTTCAGCAGCTTGGCCTGCTCGATCGGGTCCTGGCGCTGCGTGGTGTCGGCGTAGAGGCGGACGCGGTCGCGGAACTTGCCGCCGAGCAACTGCCAGCAGGGCACGCCCCACGCCTTCCCCGCCAGGTCCATCATCGCCATCTCGACGCCGCACACGCCGCCCGCCTGCCGCGCGTGGTTGCCGAACTGCTTGATCTTCCGGAAGATCCTGTCGACGTTGCACGGGTTCTCGCCGAGCAGCCGGCTCTTGAGCATCAGCGCGTAGTTCTCGTGCGCGCCGTCGCGCACCTCGCCCCATCCCACCAGCCCCTGGTTGGTGTCGACGCGGATGATCGGACAGGTCATCGGCGCCCCGACGATCACCGCGACCCGGAGGTCGGTGATCTTGAGGTCCGACGGCTCCGATGCCCGCTTGACGTTGGCCTGCACCACGTTGGCGGCGGCCTGCGCGGCCGCCTCCCCGGTCAGCGCCATCGCCCCGGCGGCTCCCAGCCCGAGCGTCTTGAAGAAGGACCGCCGGTCGGGCGGCGCGGGCGACTCGGCCAGCATCTTCCGGACTGCAGCCTTCATGGATCTCCCTCCTCCTCTCGAACGCCTCCGGCGGGGCCCGCGGCCCGGACCGTCAGAAGTTGAACTTCAGCGAGAACTGCATCGACCGGTTGTCCACGACGGTCGAGGTGATGCGCCCGGCGGTCGGCGAATCGAAGTTCTGGTTCGGGAAGCCGAAGCCGGGATTGTTGAACAGGTTGAACGCGTCCCAGCGGAACTCCACGTTGGTCCGGCCGACGACCGTGAAGCGCTTCGAGAGCGAGGTGTCGAAGTTGACGTGGCCCGGCCCGTAGAGGATGCCGCGGCCGCTGTCGCCATAGGTGTTGGCCGGCGGCGCGACGAAGTCGCGCGGGTTGTACCACAGGTCGACGGTCGGGATTGTCCAGCTTGCCGGAGCCGATCCGGTTCGGCCAGCTCGGCGCGCCGTTGTTCACGCCGGTCTGCATGAAGACGGTGAACGGCCGCCCGGTCGTGACCGTGCCGATGCCGGCGAGCTGCCAGCCGCCGGCCAGCGCGCTGACCACGCCGCCATCCCTCGCCCAGCGGCGGCCCGGGCCCCACGGCAGCTCCCACACCCAGCTGACGACGGCGCGGTGGCGCACGTCGAATCCGGCCGGCCCGTGCCCCGCCGCGAGGTTGGTGACGGTCTGCGGGTTGCCGACCGCGCCGCCGCCGCTCCCGGCGGAGCCGCCGTAGTCGAGCGCCTTGCCGTAGGTGTAGCTGCCGAGGAACTGCAGGCCGCTCGCGGAAACGCTGCGTCACCTTGAGCTGGCCGCTGTGGTAGGTGGACCGGTTCCGCGGATCGCACTGCACGATGTTGTTCACCCGGTTGAGCGGCTGGAGCAGCCGCCGCGATTCCTGCGAGCCGATCCCCGGCTGCACTTCGTTCGGGTTGTAGCAGAACACGATGTGCTTGCCGGCGCTGCCGGCATACGTCATCTCCACCGCCATCGCGGTGAACAGGCGGCGCTCGATGCCCAGGTGCCACTGCTCGGCGTAGGGCGTCTCGTTCTCGAACGAGTGGCCGACGACCCGGGGGTTCGCCGCCTGCAGCTCCGCGGTCGTCCGCGGCTTCACCTGCACGATCGGCGGGAACGGATCGTCGATCGTGCGGACGGCGCCGAAGTCGGTCGGGTTGGTCGCGAAGCTGACGTTCTGCGAGATCGTGTACGGCACCTGCTGCCCGATCATGTTCGACGCCGAGGGCTGCTCCGGGAAGTAGGTGATGCCGAAGCCGGTGCGCAGGATGGTCGTGCCGTTGCCGAGCAGGTCGTAGGTCAGCCCGAGCCGCGGCGCGATGTTGCCGTAGCGCGTCTTCTTGTTGACCGACTTGCGACGCCCCGTCCTCCCCGGCATAGATCAGGCGCAGGCCGGCCAGGTCGAAGTTGACGATCCGATCGTCCTGCTCGGTCTCCGCCTTGAAGATCTCGTAGCGGATGCCGGCGTTCATCGTCACCCGCGCGCTCAGCTTGACGTCGTCCTGGATGAACAGGCCGTGCTCCTGCGTCCGCAGGGTGTAGGGCTCGAGCAGGAAGCCGCGCGACGCGCTGTTGATGTAGCCGGTCAGCAGCGACGCCAGCCCGGAGCCGCCGGAGTTGTTGACCGGGTTGTTCGTGTAGTTGCGGCCGAAGTTGATCGAGCCGCGGGTGTCGGTGTTGGTGAACGGCGAGGGATAGCGATCGACCAGGCGGTAGCCGAACTTGAGCTGGTGCCGCCCGCGCAGCCACACCAGCGCGTTCTCGGCCTGCCAGTGATACTGCTTCGGATTGACCGGCAGGAACGCCGGGCCGCCGGAGATGCCGGTCAGGTCCGGGATGTTGATGTTGGGCAGCCCGGTCGTGTATTCGCTGACGTTGATGCCGCGCACGCCGAGGGATTCGGCCGCCCGGATGCCGAAGTCCGACGGGAACGTGAACGGAATCGTCTTGGCGTAGCCGACCCGGAGCTCGTTGACGAAGGTGCTGGTCAGCACGCGCGAATAGTTGAACGCCGCGCCGTGGGTGGTGAGCCGCGTGTTCTGGATGCCGGCGACGAACGGGCCGAGGTCGAAGCGGGAGGCGGCCTCGGCCGGCGTCGGCAGGCAGCAGGCGGCCTGCCCCTGCGGCGCGTCGAGCTTGAACTTGCCCCAGTTGAAGCGGGCGAAGAAGGAATCCTTCGACGACAGCTGGTGGTCGATGCGGCCCGAGAACGAGTTGTCGGTGACCTCGCGGTTCACCGTGGAGGTGTAGTTGTTGAAATTGCCGTCGCCGTTCGGCAGCGGGTAGATGCTCGCGATGTTGCGCCCGACCGGGTTGAAGCGGCCGGCCGGGATGACGTTGTCGGGGAACGGATCGCGCAGGAACTGCGGGTTGGTCGCGCTCACCGGGCGGCCGGCATCGAACGCCGGGTTCAGCCGGGTCGTCAGCGGGTCGTAGATGCGGATCAGATTGCCGGCGGCGTCGCGGAAATCGCTGAAATCGCCGACGCGGGTCCGCGCCGTCGGCACGGTGTTGACGAAGACCTGGCCGCGCGTCTCGCGCAGGCCGGCGTAGTCGGCGAAGAAGAACGTCCGGTTGTGGCCGTCGTAGATCCCGGGCAGGACGACCGCGCCGCCGACGGCGCCGCCGAACTGGTGGCGGTCGAACGCCGGCTTGGGATCGACTTGTCAGCGTGCCGTCCGGCTGCGGCGTCTTGCGCACGAAGAAGTTGCGCGCGTCGAACGCGTCGTTGCGCACGTACTCGAACACCGTGCCGCGCAGGGTGTTGCTGCCCGACTTCGTCGCCACCGACACCACGCCGGCGCCGCGGCCGAACTCGGCCGAGAACACGCCCGGTCAGCACCTTGAACTCGCGGACCTGCTCGACCGACGGCGCGATGATCACCGTGTTGAAGGTGTACTCGTTGTTGTCGATGCCGTCGATCAGCCAGGCGTTGGCGTTGGCCTGGTGGCCGAGCGCGTTGAAGTTCGAGGCGCCCCGCGGGTTGAACGTGCTCGCCCCCGACAGGTTCTCGTTGGCCTGTCCGGGGGTGATGCCCGGCGTCAGGTAGACCAGGGTGGCGAAGTTGCGGCCGTTCAGCGGCAGCTCCTTGATCGCCCGCTCCTCGATGACCGTCCCGACCTCGGACGAGTCCGTCCGCAGCAGCGGCGCTTCGGCGACAACGGTGGTCGTTTCTTCGATGCCGCCCACCTCGAGCAGCGACGTCCACGCGCGCGCGCTGATTGACCTGCAGGATGACGCCGTCGCGGACCCACTTCTTGAAGCCCGGCACGCTCACCTCGACCAGGTAGGTGCCCGGCGTCAGGAAGGCGGCCGTGTAGCTGCCGGTGTCGTCCGTGACGTAACTGTCGGACGTGCCCTTGTTGACTTCCCGGACGATGACGGAGGCGCCGGGCACCACCCCGTTCGAGTCGCGAACCGTGCCCACCAGGGTGCCGGTCGTGACCTGGCCGGCGGCCGGTCCGGCGGCGAACAGCACCAGCAGCGCGGCCACGGCTGCTCCGACGTATCTACGGATGATCATCGTGTTTTCGGCTCCTCGGCGGGCGGCGATGTGCAACCCGGCGGGGAGCTTTCCATTTGCGCGGCATCGAAGTCAACAGCAAACGGGTGGCGCAGAACAATTCCCAAGTCCCAAGTCCCAACTTCCAAACTGGCTGGGAATTGGGAATGTTGGGAATTGGGAATCTATTGGGAGTTGGGAATTGGAAGTTGGGAGTTGCCTTGCGCCAGCCCCCTACCGGCAGGCTGCCGGCTTCGACTTGACGTAGTAGGACTTGAAGGCGGCGTTCTTGGGATCCATGCAGCCTTCGAGGTCGAGCAGCTCGACCTTCCGGAAGTCGATCGGCGCCGTCTCGGCCTGCAGCGAGATGTAGCCCCCGGTCAGCGGCGTGCCGTCCACCTTGATCGCCGGATCGACCGGCTTGACCTCGCCGCCGCCAATCTGCGGCTTGGTGTACTCGAGCACGGTCTCCCCTTCGACCAGGTGCCGGATGAGCTCGTCGCCGTGCACGAGCACTTCCACCCGCACCCACTCGTCGCCGTCGTAGGTCTTCGACTTCGAGTTCGTGCAGTGGCGCGTGACGAGCTTGCCATCCATCACCACGTTGGTGCCCGGGGTGCACAGGTTGGCGGTGCTGCGCGGCTTGCCGTTCGGCCGGCCGCCGAGCAGCTGCACCTCGATCGAGATCGGGAAATCCTGGTCCTTCAGCATCGTCCTGGGATGCGGGGAGTGCAGCATCAGGCCGTTGTTGCGGACGGCCCAGTCGAGGCTCGCGGCGGCCCCGGCGACCTGGTCGCCCACGAAGCGGTACTCCGCGGCGAGCAGGTAATAGTTGAAGGGATCCTTGTAGAAGATGTGCCCGAACTCGTCGGTGAACCCCTTCCACTTGTCGTAGCGGACCTTCAGCAGCCCGTCTTCGACGCGGAAGGTGTCGTTGAGGTTGGTCCCCATGTCGGACTTCGCGAACTTGATGGTCCAGTCCGCGAGGTCCTTGCCGTTGAAGAGCTGAATCCAGTCCTTGCGGTCCGGATCGGCCTTCGCGGGAGCGCCGCCACGGGTCTGCGCGAAGGCGCCACAGACGGTTGCCGCCGCGAGGGCGAGAGCGGTGCCGACGAATCGCACGGTCATCTGGCTGCCTTTCTTGGGTGGCCTGCGCCTGTCACTTCAGAGTGGACAGGAACTCGACCAGGTCGCGGAGGTCCCGCGGTTTCAAGATCAACCCGAACGGCGGCATCGCCGACACGGGGTTGGTGCGCTGCGCAATCTCGCTCTTGGCAATCCGCCGCTCGACCGGCGGCGTGCCCACCTGCAGCACGACGTGGGTGTCGGTCTCTTCGCGCAGCGTGCCGTCCACGCGTGAGCCGTCCTTCAGGGTCACGCCGACGACGCCGAAGCCGGGGGCGATGCGGGCATTGGGCTCGAGCAGCGACTCGACCAGCTGCTCGCGGCTGAGGATCGCGCCGATCTTCGACAGGTCGGGCCCGACCTCGGCGCCGCGCATGCCCACCGAATGGCACCGGGTGCATTCGGCGGCCGGGTTGTCGGTCACCACCTGCTGGCCGCGCTCGGCATCGCCGCCGCGCAGCAGGCCGCCGCGGAAGGCATCGATCAGCGTCGCCGCCTTCTGCGTCTTCTGGTAGGCCTCCAGCCGCGCCTCGAGCTTGGCGTCGCCGCTCGCCTGCACCGCCTCGATCACGTCCACCTGCAGCGCCGGCGCCGTCTTGCCGGCCACCAGCTCGCTGACGTAGGTGCCGAGGAGCGTGCGCGCCTGGCTGCTCTTCATGGTCCCGAGGACCTCGAGCGCGCCCTGCTGCTCGACCAGCGACCCGCTCTTGACGAGGGTCTCCAGGTGCTGGACGCGGACCGGCTCGGACATCGCGAGTCCGGGCAGGATGCCGAGCGCGGCCCGGCGCATGGCGGGGTCCTTGTCCGCCAGGGCCACGCGCATGAGCTCGTCCATGCTGCCGGCCTTGAGCGCCTGCAGCGCGCGCAGCGCCGCCAGCCGCACCGCCGTGGTCGGATCGCCACGCAGCTGGGCCATCAGCATCGGCGCCGCGCTGCTCACGCCCAGGCGCCCAGCCGCATCGGCCAGCGCGATCTTCATGCCCGGCGAGCTCGTGGCCGCCGCCGACGCCTCGACCAGCCGCTCGACGGCCGCCCGGGCGGCGGAGGCGTCGCGCTTCTGGGGCGGGGCCAGCGCCTGCAGGTAGAACCCGTCCACGCGATCCATCGGCGACGGAGACTCCCAGACGCCAAGAGCCGCCACGGCTTCGGCCCTGAGCTCGTCGGGGCGCGCACCGTCCGCGGCAAACGCCGCCAGGCGGGTGACGGCCTCGGTCGAGCCTTCGCGCAGGTTGGCGTTGATGGCGCGGCGCAGCAGCGGCTCGCCCGCCGACTTCGTCGTCCCCAGCAGCGCCGCCAGCCGCGGCACCGCGGCCGCGATGCCGCCGTCGTCGTTGATCGCCCGCGCCGCCTCGACCACGACCTGCTCATCGGCATCCGTCAGGAAGCGCGCCACCGCGCCGTCGCCCATCCGGCGCAGCGCCACCACCGCGGCGATGCGGACGGCGCGGGACGCATGCGTCGACAGCGCCGCCAGCGCGCTGCTGTCGCCGATGGCCGCCAGCGCCAGGCTGCCGGCGTGCCGCAGGTAGACGTCGCGCTCGTCGTTGGCCGCGATCATCTCGACCAGGGCGGCGGCCGCCGGCTTGTGCGCGATACGCCCAAGCGCTTCGGCGGCAAAGAACCGCACGCGCGGAGCGGGATCCTTCAGCAGCGGCATCAGGGCCGTGCCAGCCGCGCCGTAGCGGACATCGCCAGTCATCCTGGCCGCCTGCGCCCGGACCTCGGCGTCGGGATCCGTCAGGAACGCCACGAGCGGCGCGGCATGCCGGGCGTCCTTCCGCGCCAGCTGACCGATCCCCCAGATGGCGTGCAGGCGAGCCAGGCCGCCCGACCGGTTCCCGGCAGCAGTCACGAGCGGCTGCGGGTCGCCGCGGCGGACGAGATCGAACTGCGCCTTCTGCCGGACGCGCATGTCGGCGTGGCCGAGCAGCCCGGACACGTCGCTGACGCTGCGCGAGGCGAGGTCGGCGACGAGCAGCGCCTGCACTTCCTTGCGGATGGCCGTCCCGGCCACTGCCGGGGCGTCCAGCTTCCACAGCCGGCCGTCGTTCTTCGCGTTCCACCCCGTGATCCAGTCGGTCAGGTACAGCGCGCCGTCGGGCCCGAACTTCATGCCGATGGTGAGAATGCCCCGCAGCAACTGCTTCTCCCCGTCCATCGCGAAGCCCGCCCCGTCTTCCTTGAGCTTGAAGCCGTAGATCCGGGCGTTCGACGCGGCACCGGGAAAGCTCGACACGAAGAAGTGCTTCTTCCACTCGTCGGACAGCGCCGTGCCGGGGTTGTAGACCATGCCCGACGGGCCGGCATGCCAGTTGGCCACCGGCGGGACGATGTGGACGGTCTGGCCGGGATGGCGGGGCTTGAAGACCGCCTCGTCCATCCAGACGTTGTAGCGGTTGTTCTTGGGATCGGTGTACTTGCCGTATTGCCAGTTCGACCGCCAGCCGCTGTCGGATCCGTAGGGGATATAGACCACGCGCTCGCTTTCGCCGGTGTGGTCGCCGTCGTTGTCCACGCTGATCAGGTTGGCGTGCTCGTCGAAGCTGAACTCCTGGAGGTTGCGGATGCCCGCGGCGAACACCTCGAAGCCGGATCCGTCCACCTCCGAGCGCAGCACCGCCCCCTGGTTGGGATAGGACCAGCGCTTGCCGGCCGAGTCCACGACGCTGAAGCCGATGTCCCCGACCTCCCAGTAGAGCCGGCCGTCGGGCCCCATCATCACGCCCGAGATGCCGTGGCCGCCGAACGCGGGGTGCGTGCTGTAGCCTTCGCTGATGGTGGTCTGGCCGTCGATGACGCCGTCGCCGTCCGTGTCGCGGAGCCGGAACACGCCGGGCGCCATCCCGAAAATGATGTCCCCCTCGTGCTCCAGCACACCGCCCACCACGTCCCAGGTCGGATCCTCGTTGAAGCCTTCCTTCATCAGCAGCGACGTGTCGGCGATTCCGTCCCCGTCGGTGTCCTGGATCCGGTAGAGGCTTTCCTTGAGCTCCCGGAAGTCCCGCGCATCGCGCGACCCGTCCTTGTTGAGGTCGCGGATCCAGGTGTTCTTCGCGCTGTTCGCGGGCGCCAGCTCCCTGGCATAGAACGCCCGGAGGTCCTCGACCGTCTTCAGGGTGTGCACCGTCGGCACCCAGTCCGGATGTCCGCGGATGTCGAGCGGGAGGTTCGCGCGGGTTGATCCCGTCACGTAGGCATTGCCCCTGGCGTCGATGTCGATGGCGATCGGGTCGCTGACCAGCTTCTCCGAGGCCCACAGCGTCAGCTCCAGGCCGGCCGGCACCTCGACGGATACCTTGCCGCGGATTTCCCTGGCCATCTTCGCCGCCTCTGCGGCATCGACGCGGACCGGCGCGGGCTTCTGCGCGGCAGCCCCGGGCGCCTGCGCGCGGCCCACCGTGCTGGCGTGGAAATCGAGCATGAGCATCGCGGCGGCGGCCGCGAGCACGAAAACGGGTGTCGGTACGCATGGTAGGAGTAATGTAGGCCAACTCGCAGACCCGAGTCGAATGCCGGCGCTGCGGCCGCACCCGGTTTGAGGTAGGCTTCGACTACTCATGCCTACACACACTGGAACACTCGGGGTCGGGATCTGCGGGGTCGGCTGGTGCGGTGCGCAGCACATCCAGGCGTTCGACAAGAATCCACATTCGGACGTGACCTGGGTCTACGGCGGCGGCGACGAGGCGCGGACCCGCGCGAGCGCCGCGAAGAACGGGGTCGACCTCTCGAAGGCGAAGATCGCAAGCTCGTACGAAGAGCTGATTTCGGCGCCCGACGTCGACATCGTCTCGATCTCCTCCCCCAACAACCTGCACGCCGACCAGGCGGTGGCCGCGGCGGCCGCCGGCAAGCACATGCTGCTCGAGAAGCCGACCGGGCTCACCGTCGAGGAGCTCCGCCGCATCCGCGACGCGGTGAAAGGCGCGGGCGTCCGCTCGATCGTCTCCTTCGAGCTGCGCTACAACGCGCTGCTCAAGTTCGCGCACTGGCTGCGGGAGTCCGGGCGCCTGGGCAACATCCGCTTCGCGCGCGTGCAGTACCTGTCGCGGGTCACCGACTGGTACTCCGGATGGAACTGGGTCCGGACCAGGGAGGGCGGCGGCAGCCACCTGCTGGCGGCCGGCTGCCACGCGGTGGACGCCCTGCGCTGGTGCTCCGGCAAGGAGGCGGTTGCCGTGAGCGCGCTGCAGACGCACTTCACCGAGGGCTACGAGTGGCCGACATCGATCATCGCCAATCTCGTCCTCGACGGCGGTGCGCTCGGCCACGTCACCAGCTCGACCGATTTCATGATGCCGTACAACTTCCAGGTCGAGCTGATGGGCGACCTCGCCACGATGCGCCAGGACCTGCTCCAGTGGGAGAAGACGCCGCTCGATCTCGAGGAGCTGGCCGCTGCGAATCCCTTCGCCGACGTCCAGCTCGAGGCCGGCACCGACGCGGTCGGGCGCCCCGGGATCCGCATCCGGTGCGCGATGCCCGATTCGGCTGACGTGAGCCATCATCCGTTCCAGGCGGAGATCGACGAGCTGGTCGCCTGCGTCCGCGAGGATCGCGAGACCACGATCAGCGTGTTCGACGCCCAGAAGACCATGGAGATCTGCATCGCCGCCGATCGCTCCGCCGATCAGGGTGGCGTGCCGGTCCCGCTGCCGCTCCTTCCGGCCTGATCGATGACGATGACCATCCCGGCGCCGCCGGACAGCGGCGACCCCTACGTCCTGTCGCCGTCGGCGGTCGAAGCGCCGCCGACGACGATCGCGGCGTCGTTCCGCCGCGTCGGACCCGGCATGGTCCTCGCCGCCTCGATCGTCGGCTCGGGCGAGCTCATCGCCACGACCACGCTCGGGGCGCAGGTCGGATTCGCGGCGCTGTGGATCATCCTGGTCAGCTGTGCCATCAAGCCGGTCGTCCAGGCGGAGCTCGGCCGCTACACGATCGCGACCGGCCACACCGGCCTCGAGGGGTTCAACCGCGTGCCGGGCCCGCGCCTCGGCGTGAGCTGGGTGGTGTGGGCCTGGGGCCTGACCGTCACGCTGACGCTGCTGCAGGTCGGCGGCATGTACGGCGGCGTCGGCCAGGTGCTGCACATGCTGGTACCGGCGCTGCCGGTGACCGCGTGGGTCGGCGTCTGCGTGATCGTGACGATTGCGCTGCTCCTCGGCGGCGGCTACAACCGGATCGAGCGCCTGGCGTTCGTGAAGGTCGGGCTCTTCACCGTCCTGACCATCTGCGCGGCCGTCGTGCTGCTGCGGCTGCCGGACGCGGTGACACCCCCCGATCTCGCGCGCGGGCTGAGCTTCCAGCTGCCGGCGGCCGGCCTGGCGACAGCGATCGCGGTGTTCGGGATCACCGGCGTCGGCGCGACCGAGCTGGTGATGTATCCCTACTGGTGCGTCGAGAAGGGCTACGCCCGCTTCGTCGGCCCGCGCGACAGCTCGCCGGCGTGGATCGGCCGGGCACGCGGCTGGATCCGCGTCATGCACCTCGACATCCTGTGCTCGCTGGTCATCTATACGATGGCCACCATCGCGTTCTACCTGCTGGGCGCCGGCGTGCTGCACCGGATGGGCGTCATCCCGGCCGACCGCGACACGATTGCCGTGCTGTCGAGCATCTACACGCAGACGCTGGGCGACTGGGCACTCTGGCTGTTCTACGCCGGCGCGGTCGTCACCCTCTACGGCACCATCTTCGCCTCGTCCGCGGCGCACGCGCGGCTCTTTGCCGATGCCGTCCGCATCGCCGGCGGCTACGCCCGCGAGGACGGCGCCAGCCGGCTGCGGTGGCGCAACCGGTTCGTGCTGGTGCTGGCGATTGTGCCGGCGCTGCTCTACTGGTTCATCGAGTCGCCCGTCCAGATGGTCGTGATGGGCGGCGTGGCCCAGGCGCTGATGCTGCCGGTGATCGGCGCGGCGGCGATCTACCTGCGGCACCGGCACGTGCCGGCGGACATCCAGCCGACCGCGGCGACCACCCTGCTGCTCTGGGTCTCGACGGTGGTGATGCTCGGGTTCGCGTCGTATTACGCCGGGTCGCGGCTCGGGCTGCTCTAGCGGGACGGGTCGCGGCCTGCGCGTGGAGGGTCGGGTGGGGATTGACAGGCGGCGCGTCGAGCGCGCGGTGAGCATCGAGGATCTGCGGCAGGCGGCGCGGCGGCGCGCTCCACGCGTCGTGTTCGACTACATCGACGGTGGCGCCGAGGCGGAAGTCACCCTGCGCGAGAACTGCCGCGCCTTCGAGGACTGGACGTTCCGGCCGCGGCTCGCTGTCGCCACCCCCGCCCCCGACCTCCGTACCAGCGTGCTCGGCATGCCCCTCGCCCTGCCCTTCCTGCTGGCGCCCGTCGGCAGCAGCCGGATGCTCTTCCCGCGTGGTGAGGAAGCGGCCGCCCGCGCCGCCGGCGCTGCCGGAACCGGCTACATCCTGTCCACGTTCTCCGGCTGCCGGCTCGAAGACGTCAAGCGGGGAACGAGCGGGCCCGCCTGGCTCCAGCTCTATCTCGTCGGCGACCGCGGCTCGACCACCGCGATGCTCGAACGCGCGCGTGCCTGCGGCTACTCGGTCCTCGTCGTCACCATCGACACGCCGGTGGCGGGCATGCGGGAGCGCGACCTGCGCAACGGCTCGAAGGCGCTCGTCGGCCGCGGCGTCCTGCCGATACTGCCGCACCTCGGCCAGTTCCTGGCCCGGCCGCGCTGGCTGGCCGGTTTTTTCGGCGACGGCGGTCTGATGAAGTTCCCCAACGTGGCCATGCCCGACGGCAGCGAGATGCTATACGCCGACGTGCCGGCCACGCTGGCCAAGTCGCTGATCACCTGGAACGACCTCGCGTGGATCCGGGGTGCCTGGAACGGCCCGATCGTGGTGAAGGGCATCCACACCGGCGAAGACGCCCGCCTGGCGATCGCGGCGGGCGCCGATGCGCTCGTCGTGTCGAACCATGGCGGGCGGCAACTCGACGGGGTCGCGGCCAGCATCCGCGTGCTGCCCGAAGTCGTGGCCGCAGTAGAAGGGCGGGTCGAGATCCTGATGGACGGCGGCATCCGCCGCGGCAGCGACATCGTCAAGGCGCTGTGCCTCGGCGCGCGCGCGGTGCTGATCGGCCGCGCCTACGCCTACGGCCTGGCCGCCGCCGGCGAGGCCGGGGTTGCAAAAGCCATCGCGATCCTCCAGGACGATCTCCTGCGCACCCTGAAGCTCCTCGGCTGCGGCTCCGTCGGCGACCTGGACGGCCGCTACATCGAGCCAACTCCAGCAACCGCCCGCGCTCCGGTGCCCGTCGCATCATCCTGACCAGGCTTTTAGCCCTTCGCCCTTCGCCCTTAGCCCTTGCAAACCTGATACGTCATCACCCCTTCACCGCCGAAGCGCGCGGGCCTGACGGCGGTCACCCGCAGCTCGTACGGCGCGCCACCGGACTCGAAGCGGAAGGCCGCCGGCCGGTCGCGGGGAAGCGCCGCCGGCACGCGGAAGGGCCCGAAGCGCTCGATGTTCCGGCTCGGGCGAGACAGCCGCTCGAAGGCGGGCCGCTCGAGCTTCCCGCTCGCCATCTCGAAGGGGCTGTAGATCCGGCCGGTCACGACGAACACGTCGAACGGATCGTAGCCGCCGACGAACTTCGACTGGATGTCGTCCACCCACACGAAGGCGAACTTCACGTCGAGCCCGTCGATCCGGGCGAACGACTTCTGGGCGAGGTCGCGCGGCGGCAGGCACTCGTCGCGGCTGCGCTGGAGCTCGACGCCAGCCAGCGCGGTAGCGGCAAGGACGACAGCGTATACGACGGGCTGGAACAGCATCACGGCCGCCTTCCTGAATCAGGATTCACCGCGAGTTCTCCGGCACGAGGACCGACCGGTACTCGAAGCCACCCTTCAGCGTGAACTCGTCCACGAACTCGGTGTAGCCCGGCATTTTCACGGACACCCGCAGCAGCTCGTCGTCGCTCGTCAGCAGCTCGCCCAGATCGACGTTGTAGCGGCCGCCGGTCACGCTCTTGATCGGCTTGATGCGCCGCCCGCTCTGCCGGTTCTCGACGATGACTTCGGCCCCCTGGATGCCGACCGCGCCATCCGTCACCACCCCCTTGAAGCGGAACATCTCGAGCATGCGGGCGCGCGCCCGTTCCTCGTAGCGGGCCACCTCGTACGATCGCCCCTTCTCTTCGCCTTCGACCAGCGCGACCCGGCGGGCCACCCGGTAGGTGGCGCCGATCGAGGCAATCGCCAGGAGGAGCAGGGCGAGGGTGGCTGCGAGCAGCGCGCCGCGAGGTCCGAGCCGCATCGCGATGGGCGCGAACAGCGCGTACGGTCCCCCGGCACTGCGCAGCCCGTCGACGAGCCGCCGCTGCGGCACGGCCGGATCGACGGCGGTCTTTTCCCGCACCAGCTCGATCAGCCGGTCGGCGTCGCTCGGGAACTTGGCATGCTCCAGCTCGAAGAACGTGCAGTCGCAGATGCCGCGGATGTCTTCCGGCAGCTCGCCGGGCTCGGGACGCACCGCCGGCTCGACCAGGATGGGGATGATGGGCTTGTCGAGCGCCAGGGCGGCGGCCACCTCGGCGCGGACGAGGTCCTTGGGATTGTCGAGCCGCCGGACCCCGTCGCCGTCAGCCGCCAGCCAGCGCGGGCCGATGAGCACCAGGACGATATCGCTCGAACTGACCCGGCGCTGCAGGGCCACGCTGAAATGTTCGGCCGGATGCAGCGACTCCACGTCGATGAAGACGCGCCCCGCCCCGAACGTCCGGCTCAATCGATCGAACAGCCGCCCGGCGCACCACAATGTGTCGTCACGGCGGTAGCTGATGAACACCCCGGCCATAGGACACCCCTGGGCAGTATGAAACTACGGGGTTCAGGGTGCAAGGTGCAGGGTGCAAGGTTCCTGAACCCTGCACTTTGCACCCTGCACCTTGCACCCTGCGTTATCATGGATCCATGGAAATACGCGAAACGGGCAGTCCGCTGCTGCCCAAGCCGGTTGAGCAGTTTCGGAACTACGAAGACGCCAACCCGCGGGTGGAAGAGTTCTATCGCCTGAACCACACCTACCAGACGGTCGATTTCGTGCTGGGGAAGAAGCGCGACTACCTGGCGCTGAACCGGCGGGTGATGACGGTCTGGGAAACGCTCGACTTCCTGAACACGCTGGTGGACGACAGCGACCCCGACATCGACTTCACCCAGATCGAGCACGCGCTGCAGACGGCCGAGTCGATTCGCGCCGCCAATCAGCCCCGCTGGTTCATCGCGACCGGCCTGGTCCACGATCTCGGCAAGATCCTCTGCCTGTTCGGCGAGCCGCAGTGGGCCGTGGTCGGCGATACCTTCCCCGTCGGCTGCCGGTGGTCGCCGAAGATCGTCCACAGCCGGTTCTTCGCGCACAACCCCGACAGAGACGTACCCGAGTACCAGACCGAGAACGGCATCTACGAGCCGGGCTGCGGTTTCGACAACGTGCACATGTCGTGGGGGCACGACGAATACGTCTACCACGTGGTGAAGGACTACCTGCCGCAGGAAGCGCTCTACATGCTGCGCTACCACTCCTTCTACCCGTGGCACAAGGAAGGCGCATACACGCAGTTCGCCAACGAGACGGACCGCGCCATGCTCAAATGGGTCCGCGCCTTCAACCGCTACGACCTCTACTCGAAGGGCTCGCCGCGGCCGGACGTCCAGGCCCTGATGCCGTACTACGAGACGCTGGTGAAGGAGTTCTTCCCCAAGCCCCTCAGCTGGTAATCACGGGATCGGGAACATCTTCTTGAGCTCGTCGGCCGGCGCCTGCCGGCCGTACTGATTCAGGCCGAACGCCTCGGCATACTGGATCTTCTTCCCCCGCTCCGCGCCATACAGCTCGATCAGTTTCGCTCGGGTACCTGCTCCGCCACCGCGGCATTCCGCTTCTTCATCAGATCGAGGATGTAGGTGGCGCGGCCGGCATCGTCGGTCGGCGCGTTCGGCAGCGTCCTGCCCTGCCACGAATCCTTGTCGGCGAACTGCGACGGCATCGCCGACACGCACTTCCACTTCTTGTCCGCCACCTCGTCGATGCCGACGACGACCGCCGGGCTGAACGGCTTCGGATCCTCGAACCCGTCGGAATAGTGCATGAACACCGGGTTGCGCGGCGTTGGCTTCGTGTCCGGCACGAAGAACGGCGCCATGACCACGATGGCCGAATCGTTGAGAAGGACGCCGGTGTAGCGGTGGTCGGGGTGATAGTCGTAGGGCCGGTGGCCCATCACGATGTCAGCCTGCCAGTCGCGGATCAGCCGCGACACCGTACGCCGGTTCTCGAGGGTCGGCATCAGCTCGCCGTCGTGGATGTCGAGCACGTCCACCTCGATGCCGAGGATCTTCGCGCACTCCTGGACCTCCGCCTTGCGGCGCTGCGCGAGCGGCCCGCCGGCCTGCGAGAAGTGGCCAACGTCGCCGTTGGTCATGGCCACGAACTTCACCTTGTGGCCGGCCGCGGCCCATTTTGCCGCCGTCCCGGCCGCCTTCAGCTCGGCATCGTCCGGGTGCGCGCCGAAGGCGATGATCCGCAGCGGCGTCGCCTGCACCGCCGCCGCGGAGCCCGTTCCCGAACCGATGGCGGCCACCGCGCCAAGACACAGCACCAGCATGCAAACCACTCGCGTCATCTGTCGATCCTCCGATGGTGAAACTGGATACGCTGGCCGGCCGCGGCGCCCGCGGTCGGCCGTCAGCGCTGGATGCGCGCCGAGCCGCCCTGGGCGAACGCCCGCACCTGGTCGAGCGTGGCCATGGTCGTGTCGCCGGGAAACGCGGTGATCAGCGCGCCGTGCGCCCAGCCGAGCCGCACCGCCTGCTCGGGCGCTTCGCCCGACAGCAGGCCGTAGAACAGCCCCGAGGCAAACCCGTCGCCGCCGCCGACGCGGTCGTAGACGTCGAGCTCGCAGGTCGGCGCCACGTGTGTCTCGCCATCGACCCACGCCACGGCGCTCCAGCTGTGGCTGTTGGTCGAGCGCACGTGCCGCAGCGTGGTCGCCACCACCTTGATGCGGGGATACCGCTCGACCACCCGATCGATCATGCCGAAGAAGGCGCCGGAGTCGAGACCGCCCTTCGCGGCACCGCCGCCGGCCACTTCCGGGCCGGCGATGCCGAGGCCTTTCTGAAGATCCTCCTCGTTGCCGACGAGCACGTCCACGTGCTCGACGATGCGGCCGAGGGTGGCGACGGCGCGGTCGGCACCGCCGGCGGCGCGCCAGAGCTTCTCGCGATAGTTGAGGTCGAGGGAAACGATGGCGCCGTGCTTCCTGGCGGCCTGCATCCCCTCGATGATGAGCTCCGAGGTCGTTTCAGACAGGGAGGCAAAGATGCCGCCGCTGTGGAACCAGCGGACGCCGGCGCCGAAGATGCGGTCCCAGTCGAAGTCGCCGGGTTTGAGGCGGGCGGCCGCCTCGTCGCTGCGGTTGTAGAAGACGATGGGGCCGCGCACGCCGAACCCGCGATCGCTGTAGACCGTTGCCATGTTCGGGCCGCGAACGCCGTCGTGGGGGAACCGCTTGTAGAACGGGGTCACGCCCATCGCGCGCACCCGCCCGGCGATGAGCTCGCCGATCGGATAGTCCACCATCGCCGAGGCGATGCCGGTGCGCAGCCCGAAGCAGTCCGCCAGGTTGGCCGCGGTGTTGAATTCGCCGCCGCTCACGTGGATGGTGCAGGAGGTGGCTTTCCGGAACGGGATGATCCCCGGGTCGAGCCGGTGAATCAGCGCGCCGAGGGCAAGAAAATCCAGGCTCCCTTCGGCTGGAATCTGCAGGCCGTGTGTCATGACTGTCTGTCGCTCCCCTTGCGCGGCGCGGCGGGCTGCCCCGTCCATTCGGTGTGGAACGTCCCGTCGCGATCGACGCGGCGGTAGGTGTGTGCGCCAAAGAAATCGCGCTGCGCCTGGGTCAGGTTCGCCGGCAGGCGCGCGCAGCGGTAGGAATCGTAGTACGCGAGCGACGAGCCCATGGCCGGGACGGGAATGCCGAGCCCCACGGCCGTCTGGACGAAGTGGCGCCACGCCTCCTGCCGCCCGCCGATGGCGTCGCGGAAGGCGCTGTCGAGCAGCAGGTTGACGAGCCCCGCGTCGCGCGCGAAGGCGTTCATGATGTCGCCGAGCAGGCTCGCGCGGATGATGCAGCCGGCGCGCCAGATCTTCGCGACTGTGCCGGGGTCGATGCCGTAGCCGTATTCGGCCGAGGCGATGCGCAGCAGGGCCATGCCCTGGGCGTACGAGGTGATCTTGCTGGCGTAGAGCGCCTGCCGCGCGGCGTCGATGAGGCGCGCGCGATCGGCCGCTCCCATCGCGCCGGGAGCGGGGCCGGGCAGGACGCGGCTGGCCGCGACGCGCTCGGTCTTGAGCGAGGAGAGGATCCGGGCCTCGACTGCGGCATTGACCGTCGGGATGGGCGCGCCGATGTCGAAGGCGTTCTGGCTCATCCACTTGCCCGTGCCCTTCTGCTGGGCCTCGTCGAGGATCAAGTCGACCAGCGGCCGCCCGGTTTCCTCGTCGGTGCGCTCGAAGATCCGCGCGGTGATCTCGACCAGGTACGAGCGCAGCTCCCCTTCGTTCCACTCGCCGAACACGGCGGCGAGATCGGCGGCGGACAGCCCGGCGCCGCGGTGCAGGACGTCGTAGGTCTCGGCAATGAGCTGCATGTCGCCATACTCGATGCCGTTGTGGACCATCTTGACGTAGTGGCCCGCGCCGCGGGGGCCCATGTAGTCCACGCAGGGCTCGCCGTCTTCCGCCCGGGCGGCGATGGCGCGGAAGATCGGCGCCAGCGCGTCCCACGCCTCGCGCGGTCCGCCCGGCATGATCGCCGGCCCCAGCAGCGCCCCCTCCTCGCCGCCGGAGACGCCGGCGCCAACGAACCGGAAGCCGCTGCCCGCGAGATCGTCGCAGCGGCGGTCGGTGTCGGTGAAGAGCGAGTTGCCGCCGTCAATCAGGATGTCCCCTTCCTGCAGGTGCGGGCGCAGGTGGGCGATGACGCTGTCGACCGGCGCGCCGGCCGGCACCATGATGAGCACGCGGCGCGGCCGCTCGAGCAGCTCCATCAGGCGCTCGGGGCGATCGACACCGGCAATCGCCTTGCCCTTGGCCGGCCCGTCGAGAAAGGCGGACATCTTCCGGGCATCCAGGTCGTAGCCGACGACCGGGAAGCCGCGGCTCTCGACGTTCCGGGCCAGGCTGGCGCCCATCACGCCGAGGCCGACCACGCCCATTTTGTAATCCATCGTTGCTGCTCTGCTCGAAGGAGTGTCGGTGACGGCTACTGCCCCCACGTCGGCGGCTGGCCGACGCGATACAGCATCTCCCCGGCCCGCGGCACGACCAGCCAGCCGGGCTTCCCCGCCCACTCCGCGGGATTGACCGAGGCCGGGTCGAGGTAGCCGAGGTTGATGCGCTCGCAGCGCTCGCGCGGAATGCCGGTGGCCAGCGTGACCTGGATACGCGGCGTTTCGAGGCCGCAGGACGCGTCGTAGCGTCCGAGCCCCTTGACGTGGGTGGAGTGCGCCAGGATGCCGCCGGGATAGCCCTTGAAGCGCTCCCACTGCGACAGGAAGTAGTCGCGGCAATGGTACCCGACCTCGTCGAGCAGCTTGCCGTGGACGTAGCTGACCTCGGTGACGTGCGGCGCGTAGATCACCACTTCGCCGCCGTCGGCGACCGCCGGCTCGATCTTGTACATCCCCTTGGCGGCCGTCCACAGGTCGTCGTACATCGGCGGCATCATCGCCAGGACCCGCTCGTACGGCCGGTCCATCCACAGCACGTGGCGTCGCGCGGACAACGCCGCCGCCTGCGCCCAGGCCTCCTGCGTGGCGCCGCAGAACATGCCGGCCACGCCGTCGTGGGTCACCACCAGCGCCAGGAGCGACAACGGCGTGTAGAGCAGGCTGGCGGCGCGGTCGATGACCGCCCGGACCGGCGTGGCGGCGGTGCCGATCACGTCGTAGCTGGTGATGAGCGCGCCGAGCCAGTGGGTGAAGTGAATGATGTCGGCCGCGGCGACGCCGGGAAACAGGTACTTCGTGCCGCCGGAGAATCCCACGACCTCGTGCGGAAAGACCGGTCCGCAGATGATGACGTGGTCGTATTCGACGAGCAGCCGGTTGAGGGCGACGGGCACCTCCTGCTTGAGCCGGCCGCCGGTCAGCTCCGCGATGTCGTGCGAGGGAATCGACCCGAGCGTGACGAACGTCGCGGGGTCGTCCCAGCGGTGGTTGAAGATCCGCCGGGTGCCGGCCATGCCGTCAACGACCGGCTGCCCGACCAGCCGCGACAGCTGCGCGTCGCTCATCGGCGGGTGCGTGCCGAGCGCCACCAGGTAGTCGAGCGCCGCGACCCGCGTCCCGAGCTCCCGCTCGAGCGTCGCGAACATCAGCGGCATCGGCATCGTCCGCGTGCCGTCGGGAATCAGGACGAGCACGCGGCGGCCGTCCACCGGCAGGCGCGCGAGCCCCTCGCGGGCGATGGCGCCCAGCTCCTCCGTCGTGAGGTAGCCGTCGAGCACACCCCGGCCGACCACCCCCGCTCCTCCCGAGACTCGATCGTGCATCGTTCCGAACGCTACGTTGGAGAGAGAGGGATGTCAAGGCGGGGAGGCCCGCTCAGGCCGGGTTCGACCCCGCCCGCCCCGCCTCCACCACCAGCGATCCGCCGACGCGCACCGGCGCGTCCGGCACGGTGACCCGCTCGAGCACCTTGAAGTCGGCCCGCATGGTGGATGGGGTCGCGGTGCACGCGATGTAGCCGCGGCGCGCGGCATGGTAGCGGATGTGCGGATTGGCACTCTTGATCTGCTCCCAGTTGGCGGCGACGTCGAGGCCGTCCCCCGACGCCGAAATCGACGTGTTGGTGAACTCGGTGCCAATCGTCTCGGAGCGCGGATCGGCGAAGTCCATCTTCAGGTCGGCGCCGAAGTGCACGTGCACGTCGCCGGACAGGACGATCGGGTTCGGGGCGCGGGTCTCCTTCAGGCGCGAGTACAGGCGGTTTCGGGCGGCCGCGTAGCCATCCCACGCGTCCATCGAGAAGCGGGCGTCCTTGTTGACGTTGACGAAGTCGCGGGCGAACGAATAGACCTGCTGGCCGAGCACCGTCCAGCGGGCGCTCGCCTCGGCGAGGTTGCCGAACAGCCACTTCTCCTGCTCCGCGCCCAGCATCGTCCGCGCCGGGTCGAGGGCCGCCGGGCAGGTCCGCGGGCCGTCGCCGCAGGCCTGGTCCGACCGCCACTGCCGCGTGTCGAGCATGCTCAGGTCGATCAGGTTCCCGAACTTGAGCCGGCGGTAGATGCGCATGTGCGGGCCGGTCGGCCAGGCCGGGGCGCGCAGCGGCATGTGCTCGTAGTAGGCCTGATAGGCCGCCGCGCGCCGCAGCAGGAACAGGGCGGCCGGCGTGCCCTGTTCGTCGAGCTCGCCGGCGTAGTTGTTGTCCACCTCGTGGTCGTCCCACGACACGAGGAACGGGGCCGAGCGGTGCGCGGCGATCAGGTCGGGATCCGACTTGTACTGCCCGTAGCGGTTGCGGTAGTCCACGAGCGTGTAGATCTCGTCGCCGTGGTGCTGCCGCACGCGCCGGTCGTTCCGGCCGCCGTCGGCGCGGTACTCGTAGATGTAGTCGCCGGTATGGACGACGAAGTCGAAGTTCTCTTCGGCAATCCGCCGGTAGCCGGTGAAGTAGCCGGTCTCGTAGTGGCTGCAGCCGCAGACGCCGAAGCGCAGCTCGTTCACGCCGGCGCCCGCCGCCGGCGCGGTCCGGGTGCGGCCGACCTGGCTGACTTCCCCACCGGCGTTGAAGCGGTAGAAATACTCGCGCGCCGGTTCCAGCCCCTCGACCTCGACGTGGACGCTGTGGCCGAGCTCGGGGTGGGCGAGCGTTTCCCCCTTGCGGGCGATCGATCGGAACGCGCTGTCGAGCGCCAGCTCCCATCGCACCGGCACCGCGGCCATCGGCATGCCGCCCCCCTCGAGCGGCCGCGGCGCCAGCCGGGTCCACAGCACAATCCCGTCGGGGAGCGGGTCGCCGGAGGCCACGCCCAGCGCGAACGGATAGGCCCCGAAATGCGGCATCGCCTGCACGCCGAGGGCGGCGGCGGGGCGGGCGATGGCCCCCGCGCCCAGCAGCCAGGCCACTTTCAGCAACTCCCGTCGGGTGAGCCGGGACAGGGCCCGTTCGTAGCAACCAGCCGGATTGAGCATCGGTCCTCCGCGTGTGTGGTCAATCCTACGCCGGAACGGCAACGGCACCGTATCGCGGCTCGAAACGCCGCGATTCCCGCGCCGGCCCCCGGCAGCGGCGGCCGGGAGAATGATAATCTTCCCCCCTGACACCCATGCAGACCCATCCCGCCATCGTTCATTACGCCCTGCAGCCGGGCGCGGTCGAGTTGCGAGAGCTTCCGATACCGGAGATCGGGGACCACGACGTCCTCCTCCAGGTCGGCGGCGTGTCGGTGTGCGGGTCGGACATCCACCAGGCGCACAACACGCATTCGTGGCACGTCAACGTCCCGGTCGTGCTCGGGCACGAGTTCGGCGGCACCATCGCCCGGACGGGCGCCGCGGTCCGCCATTTCCGCGACGGCGACCGCGTCGTCAGCGAAACTGCCGCGCAGATCTGCGGCGAGTGCATGCAGTGCCGGACCGGACAATACAACCTCTGCCCGCAGCGGCTCGGATTCGGCTACGGGCTGGACGGCGCCATGGCGCGCTGGGTGCGCGTGCCCGCCCGCTGCCTCCACCGCATCCCGGACACGCTGCCCTTCGACCTCGCCTGCCTGGCCGAGCCGCACGCCGTCGCCTACCAGGCGATGTGCGTCAACTCGACGATCCGGCCGGGCGAAGCGGTCGTCGTGCTGGGTCCGGGCCCGATCGGGCTGCTGTGCGCCCGGATGGCGGCGCTGTCCGGCGCCGATCCGCTGATCGTCGCGGGCTGCACCGGCGACGCCGCGCGCCTCGACACGGCGCGCACGCTCGGGGCCACCCACACGGTGGACGTCCAGCAGGACGACCTCGAGGCCCTCGTCCGCGAGCTGACGGACGGCGGCGCGGACATCGTGTGCGACGCGACCGGCGCCAGCCGGCCGCTCGAATCCGCCATCCGCATGGCGCGGCCCGGCGGACAGGTGACGAAGGTGGGCTGGTCGCCGGACAAGCTGGCCGTGGACATGAATCCCCTGGTGCTGCGGAACGTCAGGATCCAGGGCTCGTTCAGCCACAACTATCCGGTGTGGGAGCGCGTCATCCACCTGCTCGATCGGCGGTTGACCATGCCCGAGGCGATCGTCGGCATGCGGGCGCCGCTCGAGAACTGGCACGAGGCGTTCACGGCGATGCACGATCGCCAGGTGATCAAGTCGGTGCTGCTGCCGAACGGCCACTGATCGGCGAATCCGCATGGCGTCGCTCAAGCACAAGGTCGCCCTCGTCACCGGGGCCACGACCGGCATCGGACGGGGCATCGCGGAGCATTTCGCGGCGATTGGCGCCCGCGTGGTGATCCACGGGCGCGACGAAGCGCTCGGCAACGAGGTGGTCGACGGCCTCCGGCGCGGCGGGCACGAGGCGGTCTTCGTGGCTGGCGATCTCGCCGACGCCGCGACCTGCCGCCGCGTCGTGCAGGACGCCGTCCGGTGGCAGGGCGGGCTCGACGTACTCGTGAACAACGCCGCGCTCACATCTCGCGGCTACCTCGAAAGCGCCCCGGTCGAGCTCTGGGACGAGATCATGGCGGTCAACCTGCGCGCGCCGTTCGTCTGCCTCCAGGAGGCGCTGCCATCGATGAAGGCGCGGGGCGGCGGCTCGATCGTGAACATCGGCTCGGTCAACGCCTACATCGGCGCCCCGATGCTCGGGCCGTATTCGGTGTCGAAGGGCGGCCTGATGACCATGACGCGCAACGCGGCGTCGGCGCTGAAGCAATACCGCATCCGCGTCAACCAGCTGAACGTCGGCTGGACCCTGACCGAGGGGGAGGACCGCGTGCAGCGCAAGACCGGCGGCCGGGCCGACTGGCTCGCCGATGCGCTCGCGACGCGGCCGTTCGGCCGCCTGCTGACCCCGGAGGACATCGCGCTCGCCGCCGCCTATTTCGCCTCGGACGATGGCGGGCTGATCACCGGCGCGGTGCTCGACCTCGAGCAGGAACCGCTCGGCGCGCCGGCAGACTTCTGATTCACGCGGGTCCGGCCCGAGACCCTGCGTGCCCAAGGAGCGTTCCATGAGAAAGCCGTTGTTCACGTCCTGCCTGCTCGCCGGCGCGCTGCTCGCGATCCAGGGGGCCGCGGCCCAGGAACCGCGCCCCGTTGCCTTCACCAACGTCGCGGTCGTGACCATGGCGTCCCCCCGCGTGACCACCGACCAGACGGTCGTCGTCTCCGGCGGCCGGATTACCGCCGTCGGGCCGTCCGCTTCGACCAGGCCGCCGCAGGGGGCGCTGGTCGTGGACGGGCGCGGCAAGTACCTGATGCCCGGCCTGGCCGAGATGCACGGCCACATCCCGGCCCCGGACGCGGGGAAGGCCTTCACCGAGGACGTGTTGTTCCTCTACGTCGCCAACGGCGTCACGACCGTGCGCGGCATGCAGGGGGCACCCGGGCAGCTCGAGCTGCGCGAGGCCGCCAAACGGGGCGATCTCGTCTCCCCGACGCTGTATCTCGCCGGCCCGGCGTTCAGCGCGAACACGGTCAAGAGCCCCGAGGAGGCCGCCGCCCGCGTGCGCCAGCAGAAGAAGGAGGGGTGGGACCTGCTGAAGGTCCAGACCGGCCTCTCGGTCGAGACCTACGACGCGATGGCGAAGACCGCGAAAGAGGTCGGCATCCGCTTCGGCGGCCATGTGCCGGCGGCGGTCGGCGTGACGCATGCCCTCGAGATGGGCCAGGACTCGTTCGACCACATCGACGGCTACGCCGAGGCGCTCGACGGGTTGACGAAGCCGGTGGACGACAAGGCGCTGCAGGATCTGGTGACGCGCACCAGGAACGCCGGCGCCTGGATCGTGCCGACCCTGGTCGTCTGGGAAACGCTGCGCGGCCCGATCACGCTGGCGTCGCGCACCGGGCTCGACGAGCTCCGCTACCTGCCGCGGCCGCAGGTCGAGGCGTGGGCCAAGGCGGTCGAGGGGCGGCTGAAGAACCCGCAGTTCAACCCCGCCGACGCGAAGCAGTACATCGACAACCGGATGCGCATCCTCGAGGCGCTCCACCGCGGCGGCGTCGGCATCCTGCTCGGCAGCGACGCGCCGCAGCAGTTCAACGTGCCGGGCTTCTCGATCCACCACGAGATGAAGCGGATGACCGACGCCGGCATGAGCGCCTACGACATCGTCCGGTCGGGCACCGTCAACGTCGGCGAATACTTCAAGGGCCAGGACACGTTCGGCACGGTGGCGGCCGGTCAGCGCGCGGACCTCATCCTGGTCGATGCGAACCCGCTCGAGAACGTGGCGAACATCGGCAGGCAGGCGGGCGTGATGGTGCGCGGCCGCTGGCTGCCGGCGGCGGAGATTCAGACGCGGCTCGCGGAGATCGCCGGCCGTTCAGGGAGCGTGACACGGTGAGCATTCGTCCTCTTGCGTTGATGGGCCTGGCGCTGTGCTGCGCCGCGACGGCCGCCGTCCAGGCGCAGTGGCCGCAGCATCGCGGGCCCGACGGCACCGGCATGTCGGCCAGCACCGGGCTGCCGCTCACCTGGGGCGAGGAAACGAACGTCCGCTGGAAGACGCCGGTGCACGGCCGCGCCTGGTCGTCGCCGGTGATCCTCGACAACCAGGTCTGGGTGACAACAGCGACCCCCGACGGGAAGGACCTCTTTGCCGTGGCGCTCGACCAGGGCACGGGCAAGATCGTGCACGACCTGAAGCTCTTTCACGTCGAGACGCCGCAGTTCGCCCACGCGTTCAACTCGTATGCCTCCCCCTCGCCGGTCATCGAGCCCGGCCGCGTCTACGTGACGTTCGGCTCTCCCGGCACCGCGGCGATCGACACGAAGACCGGCAAGGTGCTGTGGGAACGCCGCGACCTCGAGTGCAATCACTTCCGCGGCGCCGGCTCCTCGCCGATCCTCTTCCGCAACCTGCTGATCATGCATTACGACGGCAGCGACGTGCAGTACGTCGCCGCGCTCGACAAGGCCACCGGCAAGACGGTCTGGCAGACGCCGCGATCCGTGGACTTCCAGGATCTCGGCCCCGACGGCAAGCCGAAGGCCGATGGTGATTTCCGCAAGGCGTTCGCCACGCCGCACATCGTCACCGTCGGCGGCGAGCCGATCCTCGTCAGCCTCGGCGGCCGGGCCACCTACGGCTACGACCCGATGACCGGCAAGGAGCGCTGGCGCGTGACCGAGCGCAAGAGCCATTCCGCGAGCACCCGGCCGGTCGCCGGGTTCGGGATGATCTTCTACCCCACCGGCTTCGACGGATCCCAGCTGCTCGCCATCCGTCCCGACGGCAGCGGCGAGGTCTCGGACACCCACGTGGTGTGGCGCTTCGCGCGCAGCGTGCCGCAGAAGCCGTCGATCCTGCTGGTGGACGACCTGATCTACATGATCAACGACGTGGGCATCGCGTCTGCCGTGGAGGCCAAGACGGGCGAGATGGTGTGGCAGTCGCGGGTCGGCGGAACCTTTTCGGCCTCCCCGATCCACGCCGCCGGGCGGATCTACCTGTTCGACGAGGACGGCAAGACGACGGTCCTCCAGGCGGGGCGCGAGTTCAAGGTCCTGGCGGAGAACCAGCTGGACAACGGATTCATGGCGTCGCCCGCCGTGGCGGGCAACGCGCTGTTCCTGCGCACCCGCCAGCACGTGTACCGCATCGAAGAGACGAAGAAGTAGAGGTCAGGGGAGCAGCGATGTCGCAGGGGATTCCGCGCAGGCAGCTGGGCACCAACGGCCCGGAGATCACGATCGTCGGGTTCGGCGCCTGGGCGATTGGCGGGGGGGACTGGTCGTTCGGCTGGGGGCCGCAGGACGATGACGACTCGATGGCCGCCATGCGGCGGGCGATCGAGCACGGCATCAACTGGATCGACACCGCCGCCGTCTACGGCCTGGGCCATTCGGAGACCGTCATCGGCCGCTTCCTGAAGACGCTGCCGGCGCCGGATCGCCCGCTGGTGTTCACGAAGTGCGGGTTGATCTGGGACGAGCACGACCGCCGCAAGGTGGCCATCCGCAACTCGGCCCCGGCGTCGATCCGCAAGGAATGCGAGGCCTCGCTGCGCCGCCTCGGCGTCGAGCGCCTCGACCTCTACCAGTTCCACTGGCCCGACGAGACCGGCGTGCCGGTCGAAGACTCCTGGGCGGAAATGGGCCGGCTGGTGGACGAGGGCAAGGTGCGCTACGCCGGGGTGTCGAACTTCGGCGTGCCGCTGCTGCAGCGCTGCGAGGCGCTGCGGCACGTCCAGTCCCTGCAGAGCCCGTTCTCGCTGATTCGCCGGCAGCTGGCCGACACCGAGATCCCCTGGTGCGCGGCCAACGGCACCGGCGTGCTCTGCTACAGCCCGATGCAGAACGGCCTGCTGACCGACTCGTTCCAACCGGCGCGGGTGGCCGCCATGCCCGAGGACGACTGGCGGCGGCGGTCGCCGGAGTTCCTCGAGCCGAAGCTCTCGGCCAACCTCTCGCTGCGCGACGCGCTGCGGCCCATCGCCGCGCGCCACGGCACGACGGTGTCGGCGATTGCCGTGGCCTGGGCTGCCGCCTGGCCCGGCGTGACCGCCGCCATCGTGGGCGCCCGGTCGCCCGAGCAGGTCGATGGCTGGATTGGCGCGGCCGCTGTGTCGCTGACGGCGGCGGACCTCGCCGAGATCGCGCGGGCGGGCGACCTGGCGGCAGCGCAGAAAGCCGGCTGACGGCCCCTCTCGGCGGGCGGACGCCGCGCCTTTCCCGGCCCCCCGTCAGCCCGCCGGAAAGTACTTCCCGAGGAACTCGAGGAAGGCCCGCCAGTCAGCCGGCGTCGCGCTGTGTCCGCCAGTGTGATACTGCCAGCCGAGATCGCCGCCCGTGACCGGCGTGTCGAGCGGCGGCAGTTCGGTCACCCCCAGGTCCTTCCGGCCGAGCAGCCGGTAGACGGGCCCGGCCGCGACGAGCGCCTTGAACATGCCGACCGGGTCGGCCCATTGGTCCGCCGTGCCGCCGGTCACGAACACCGGCCTCGGCGCGCTCAACGCGATCAGCATGTGCGCGTCCACCGGCATGTCGTTCCAGCGGCCGGGCCACTGCTGGAAGCTCCCTGAAAACTGCCAGGGGAAGTTCTGCGCCATGTCGTCCACCGTTTCCCCCCAGTCCCGCCGCGCCAGGGCCGCCCCCATCTCACCCGAGCAGCTGGAGAAGACCGCGGCAATCCGTTCGTCGGCGGCCGATGCCCACAGCACCGTTTTGCCGAGCCGGGAGTGGCCGTGGACGGCGATGCGCCCGGCATCGACCGCCCGATCCGTCTCGAAGTAGTCGAGGATGCGGCTGATGCCCCAGGACCACGCCCCGATCGTGCCCCACTCGTCGGCGGCCGGCGCCTCCTGTCCGGCGGCGAGCGTGCGGCCGATCACGCCCTGGTTCCAGGTGTTCGCCCGATCCGGCTGGATGTCGTTGTAGCCCACCGTCGCATAGCCCCAGCCGCGCGCCAGAATTTCGGCGGCCACCGGCGGATCGGACGGGAACCCGGCACCTCGGCCGCGCCCTGGCGTCCCGGCCGGCGGCGGCGGGGGCGGCGGGCCGCCGCCGAAGTTGACCAGCAGGATGACCGGCACGGCCCCGGTCGCGCGGGCCGGCGTGTGGAGCGTCACCCTGATCGTGGGGGCATCGGCGCCCTCGCCGATGGTGCCGACGGCCAGCTTCCTGATCGAGGCCCCGTCCCTCGCCTTTGGGTCGGTCTCGGGGACCCGCCAGCTCACCTTCGGCGTGTGTGCCGGCACCCGCCCGTAGATGTGGCGCTCGTAGAGCCGGAGGATCTCCGCCCGCCGCCGCGTGCGCCACGCGGCCGCATCGCGCACCGGCATGCCGTCGGCCATCATGAGCGGGTCTGGCAGCGTGTACGGCGCAACTCTGGCTTCGTCGTAGTTCGACAGGTGGCCGGTCTTCGTCGCCGTACGAATCGGGTTGCCGTTGGCGTCGGTCTGCTGGGCCGTGCCGCGTCCGGCGGCCGGGGCGGCCGGTCCGGCCGGCGGCGCCGGGGTCTGCGCCGGCGCCTGCTGCGCCATGACGACACTGGCGGCGCACCACAACGCCGCCGCCGAAAGAATTGCTCGCTTCACGTCAGGCCTCCGGGCGCGCGCGCGCGTCAGACTGCCGAGAACATACTCCATCCCGGCGTATATTCAACGGGATGCGTGCGCTGCTGGTCGAGGACGACCTGACAATCGGCGAGTTCGTGGCGAGGGGGCTGCGCGAGGCGGGGTTCACCGTCGACCACGCCAAGGACGGCGACAGCGCGCTGCAGCACGCCACTGCGTCCCCCTACGACGTCGCCATCATCGACCTCATGCTGCCCAGGCGCGACGGCCTCAGCGTGATCCGCGAGATGCGGCGGCAGCAGGTCGCGACGCCGGTGCTGATCCTGAGCGCCAGGCACACGGTGGACGACCGCGTCACCGGGCTCGAGGCGGGCGGCGACGATTACCTGGTCAAGCCGTTCGCCTTCACCGAGCTCTTGGCCCGCGTGCAGGCGCTCATCCGGCGTGCGACGGCGGCGCCGGCCTCGAACAGCCTGGCGGTGGCGGACCTCACCCTGGACCTGCATTCCCGCCGCGCCACGCGGGCCGGACGCGAGATCGAGCTGCGCCCCCGCGAGTTCGCGCTGCTCGAGTACCTGATGCGCAACGCCGGGCGCGTCGTCTCGAAGACGATGATCCTGTCGCACGTGTGGGATTACAGCTTCGACCCGCGGACCAACGTGGTCGATGTGCTAGTCCACCGGCTGCGCGACCGCGTCGACAAAGGCTTCGACCAGAAGCTCATTCTTACCGTCCGGGGCATCGGCTATGTTCTCAAAGTGGCGTGAGCGCCTCGGGCACACCCTCGGGCTGCGCCTGGCGCTGTGGTACGCCGCCATCTTCGTCGCCAGTTCGCTGGCGGTGACCGGGCTCACCTACCTCCTCGTCTCGATCTCGCTGCAGCGCTACGACCGCGAGGTCATCCGGTCGGCGCTGGTGCAGTACGCCACCGCCTACGAGTTCGGCGGCGTCGGCCGGCTGGCCGAGGAGATCCGCCGCACCCAGGCCACCGCCGCCCCCGGCCCGCTGCTCGTGCGCACGGTCGGCGCCCGCCAGGACGTCACCTTCGTCAGCATGCCCGAGGGCTGGCGCCGCTTCGACCTGTCGCGGCTCGAGCCGCCGGCGCCCGGCGGCGAGCAGACCTGGAGCACGCTGAGCACGGGGGAAGACGGCATCGTGCTCGAGGTCGCGTCCGTGCGGCTGCGCGACGGCACGCTGTTCCAGGTCGGCCTGAGCACCGAGCGGCGCATGGACCTCCTCGCCCAGCTGCGCCGCGTGCTCCTCCTCCAGGTCATCACCATCATCATTGCCGCGCTGGCCGGCGGCGCCGTCCTGACCTCGTCGGCGCTGCAGCCGGTGCGCCGGCTGGCCGACACCGTGCGCCAGATTCTGCGGACCGGGCGCACCGACCGGCGGGTGCCCGCGGCGGCCAGCGGCGACGCGCTCGACGAGCTCAGCACGCTCGTCAACGCGATGCTCGACCGCATCGACGCCGTCCTGAGCGGCATGCGCGGCGCCCTCGACAACGTCGCCCACGACCTCCGGACGCCGATGACGCGGCTTCGTGGCATCGCCGAAACCGCGCTCGCGTCGCACGACCCGGCCGTGCTGCGCGAGGCGCTCGCCGACTGCCTCGAGGAGTCCGATCGCGTCGTCGCCATGCTGAGCACGCTGATGGACATCTCCGAAGCCGAGACGGGGACGATGGCGCTGCGGCTGGAACGGGTGAACCTGAGCGAGCTGATCCGGCAGACCGTCGATCTCTACGAGGACCTCGCCGAGGAGCGCGGCGTCCGGATCGACGTCAACGTGCCCGGCGATCAGGTGGTGCTCGTCGATCGCAACCGGATGCGGCAGGTGCTGGCGAACCTGCTCGACAACGCCGTGAAGTACACCCCGGGCGGCGGCCACGTCGAGATTGCCGCCACGGAGGACCGGGCAGGCACGGTCCTGACCGTGACCGACACCGGTATCGGGATCCCAGCCGAGGAGCGGCCCCACATCTGGGACCGGCTCTACCGCGGCGACAAGAGCCGCTCCGAGCGCGGCCTCGGCCTTGGCCTGAGCCTGGTCAAGGCCATTGTCGAGGCCCATGGCGGACGGGTGGCCGTGGAGTCCACGCCGGGGACCGGATCGCGGTTCACCCTCCGGCTGCCGCTACCTTTCATGAATGTAATGTCCCTGCCATGAGCGGGTAATCCCCGCTTCGTATCTTCAGTGCAGCGAGCCTTTTTCAGACTGGAGATACGCACCATGCACATCGGCATTCGCCAGCGGACCGGCCTTGCGGCCGGTGCCCTGCTTCTCACCGGTTCACTCATCGGGTGGACGGCGTCCGGGCCGGCCACCACAGCCGTGGCGGCGCCCGCCACGGCGCCCGCGGCCCCGCTCGACCCCGTGGCCGTCGGCTCGTCCTACGCCGGGGTCGTCGAACACATCGCGCCGGCGGTCGTCACCATCCGTTCGGAACGGCGGGTGAGGAACGTCAGCCAGGACATGCCGGAGGACCTCCGCGAGTTCTTCGGCGAGCGGTTCGGCTTCGGCCAGCGCCAGCCCCGGATGCCGGAACGGCGCCAGGGCGGCCTCGGCTCGGGGGTGATCGTCCGGGCGGACGGCTACATCCTGACCAATAACCATGTCGTGGACGGCGCCGACCAGGTCACGGTGGAACTGACCGACGGCCGCAGCCTGAAGGCCAAGGTCGTCGGGCACCGACGCGCCGAGCGACCTCGCGGTGCTGAAGGTGGACGAAGCCAACCTGCAGACGCTCGCGCTCGGCGACTCCGACGCGGTGCGCGTGGGCGACGTGGTGCTCGCGATGGGCAACCCGCTCGGCGTCGGCCAGACCGTCACCATGGGCATCGTCAGCGCCAAGGGGCGCGCGACCGGCGGCGCCGGCGACGGCAGCTTCGAGGACTTCATCCAGACCGACGCCCCGATCAACCAGGGGAACTCCGGCGGCGCGCTGGTGAACACGCGCGGCGAGCTCGTGGGCATCAACTCGCAGATCCTGTCCCCGTCGGGCGGCAGCATCGGCATCGGGTTCGCGATCCCGGCCAACATGGCCAAGCACGTGATGACGCAGCTCATCGACAACGGCGCGGTGCGCCGCGGCATGCTGGGCGTCACGATCCAGCCGGTGACGTCGGACATCGCGCGAAGCCTCGGGCTCGAGCAGGTGGGCGGGGCGCTCGTGAACACCGTGCAGCCCGGCAGCCCGGCCGACAAGGCGGGCGTGCGCCGCGGCGACGTCATCACCGCGGTCAACGGCAGCACCGTCAAGGACGGCAACGTGCTCCGCAACCAGGTCTCGCAGCTCGCCCCGGGCAGCAAGGTGGCCCTCACCGTCGTGCGCGACGGCAAGGAGCAGAAGGTGGACGTGACCCTCGCCGAGCTGAAGCAGGCGGGCGCGGAGACCGGCGGCCCCGAGGCCGGACCGGATCAGACCGGGTTCGGCATGGCCGTCGAGCCGCTGACGCGCGACCAGGCCGAAGGGCTCGGCGTGAAGGCCACGAGCGGCGTCGTCATCACCGACGTGCAGCCCGGCTCGCGGGCGTCCGCCGCGGGGCTGCGGCGCGGCGACGTGATTTCCGAGGTGGACGGCAAGCCGGTGGCCGGCGTGGACGCGCTGCGGAAGGCGCTGACCGACGGCAGCCGGCCGGCGCTCCTGCTGGTCCACCGCGGCGCCGCCGCCCTGTTCGTCCCGATCGAACGTCAGTAGCTGGGAAGCTGAGGGCTGGGGGCTGGGGCTTCAGCCCTTAGCCCTTAGCCCTTGGCCCTTAGCCCGGCCGCCGCCCTTAGCACCCGCGCGAGCGTCCCTCCGTCGATGTTCCCGCCGCTCATCACGCAGACCACTTTCTTTCCCGCCAGCCGGCTCCCCAGCTTCACCGCCGCGGCCAGCGCCGCGGCGCCCGCCCCTTCCGCCAGGTTATGGGTCGCGCGCAGCGCCAGGCGCACCCCTTCGGCCAGCTCCTCCTCGCCGAGCGTGACGATGTCGTCGAGATGCTGGCGGAGGATGCCGTAGGTCAGGTCGAAGGTGACGCGGGTCGCCATCCCCTCGGCAAAGGTCGCGGCGTGCTCGCCGGTGACGCGGACGCCGTCCCGCCACGACCGCGCGAAGGCGTCGGCGCCCGCCGCCTGCACGCCGATGACGCGCGCGCGGCTGCCGGTCCACGAGCGGACGAGCGCACAGCCGGCCGCGCCGCTGCCGCCGCCGATCGGCACGAGGATGACGTCGGTCTCCGGCAGGTCGTCGAAGATCTCCATGGCGTAGGTGGCCACGCCGGCGACCAGCAGGGGCTCGTTCGCGGAGTGCACGTAGCGGGCGCCGCGCTCGACGTGCGTGCGCTCCACGTATTCGCGCGCCGCGTCGAAGTCGCGGCCGACCTCGACGACCTCCGCCCCCAGCGCCCGCATCGCGGCATTCTTGTCGGGGTTGTTCCCTTCGGGCACCGCCACGGTGCACGGCACCCCTTCGCGCCGGCAGGCCATCGCGATGGACTGGCCGTGGTTGCCGGTGCTGGCCGTCATCACGCCGCGGCGCCGTTCGTCGGGCGACAGGCTGGCGACGAGATTCAGCCCGCCGCGGACCTTGAACGCGCCGGTGGGATTGTGGTTCTCGTGCTTGACGTGGATGTCGAGGCCGGTTTCAACGCCCAGCAGCGGGTGCTGGAGCAGCGCCGTCGGCTTCAGGGTGCGGTAGACGACTTCGCGGGCGCGGCGGACATCTTCCAGGTCGAGGCTCATGACACGATCGTAGCCTGCCCGGCAGCCGCCGGCGGAACCCGGTGCCGCCGCGGCACATGCACTAGAATGCCTGCATGGCCGACCCCAGCCCGGCGCCGCCGCTGACCGACAGCGACATGCGCACCAGCTACGTCCGCGTCGTCCTCGTCTGGCTCGCGACGCTCCTCGCGCTCTTCGGCTTCCAGGAATACTTCGGCTGAATGCACCCCATCGACTGGTTCATCGTCACCGCCTTCATCGGCTGGATTGTCTACGACGGCCTGAAGCGGACGAAGCACAGCGACCAGATCGAGGGCTACTTCCTCGCCAACCGGTCGATTCCGTGGTGGGCGGCCGGGCTGTCGGTGATGGCGACGCAGCTGAGCGCGATCACGATGATCGGCACGACCGGTCAGGGCTACAACGACGGCCTGCGGTTCATCCAGTTCTACTTCGCCCTGCCGCTGGCGATGATCATCCTGTCGCTCACGCTGGTGCCGTTCTTCTACCGCTCGGGGGTCTACACCGCCTACGAATATCTCGAGCGGCGGTTCGACGGCAAGACGCGCAGCTTCACCAGCCTGCTCTTCCTGATCTCGCGAGGCATGTCGTGCGGCGCCGTCGTGTCGGCGCCCGCCGTCGTGCTGTCGCTCGTGCTCGGCTGGAGCCTCACCGCCACGGCGCTGACCATCGCGATGCCGGCCGTGCTCTACACCATGTTCGGCGGCGTCCAGGCGGTGACCTGGACCGACGTCAAGATCATGGTGCTGATCGTGTTCGGGCTCTTTGCCGTGATCGTCGCCGCGATCCTCGGCTTTCCCGAGGGCGTTGGCGTGGTCGACGGCCTGAGCATCGCCGCGGCCACCGGGCGGCTGCGGACGTTCGACTTCTCGTTCGACCTCACCAACCAGTACACCTTCTGGTCCGGGACGATTGCGGCGCTCTTCCTCTTCTGCTCCTACTTCGGCACCGACCAGAGCCAGGTGCAGCGCTACCTGACGTCGCGGTCGGTGAACGAAGCGCGGCACTCCCTGCTGATGAGCGCCTACTGGAAGATTCCGCTGCAGCTGCTCGTGCTCGTGCTCGGGGTGCTCGTCTACGTGTTCTACGTGTTCAATGCGCCGCCGCTGCTCTTCAGCAAGGTGCACACCGAGCGGATGCAGCAGGGGGAGACCGCGCCCGCCTACACGGCGCTGCAGTCGGAGTTCGACACGGCGTTTGCCGGGCGGCGGGCCGCGGCGCAGGATCTGGCCTCGGCGCGGGCGGGCGGCGACGAGGCGCGGCTGCTGGCCGCCGAGAACCAGGTGCGGGCGACGGAGGCGAGCGTCCGCACCGTCCGCGGACAGGCGGCGCAGCTCGTGCGGGAGAGCAGCGGCGACACCACGTTCACCGACGTCAACTACATCATCCCGACGTTCATCCTCACCGTGCTGCCGGTCGGGCTGATCGGCCTGCTCATCGTGGCGATCATCATGGCCGCCACGGATACGATCGCCGGCGAGCTGAACTCGCTGTCCACCGCCACCGTCATCGATTTCTACAAGCGGCGCGTCCGGCCGGCCGCCACCGACGCGCACTACCTGACCGTCTCGAAGATCGCCACCGGCCTGTGGGGCCTGTTCGCCTGCGCCGTCGCGGTCTGGGCCGCCGAGCTCGGCTCGCTCATCGAGGTCGTCAACCGCTTCGGGTCGTTCTTCTACGGCTCGATCCTGGGCGTCTTCATCCTGGCCGTGGCGTTCCCGATGGCCACCGGCAACGGCGCGTTCGTCGGCCTGATCGCGGGCATGGCCTCGGTGGCGTGGGTGGCCGCCTTCACCAAGATCGCCTTCCTCTGGCACAACGTCGTCGGCGCCGTCGTCGTGGTCGTGATCGGGCTGGCCGTGAGCGCCCTGGATCTGTCGCGGCGCGCGCGCGGCTAGGCGCCAACTCCCGATTCCCAAGTCCCAATCCCAATCGCCGCCCTTCGACGCGTGCCGCTCGAGGTGCCGTGCCGGCACCGCACCTCGAGAGGTGCGCGGGAGCTCCCGGGCCGAACCGGACCCGACATCAGCGCGCGCCGACCCGCGTGTAGCGAAAGGTCTCGGCCAGGAACACCGTCAAGGGGTTGTCGCCCTCGGGGCGGCACGTCAGGCCCTCGAAGTGCACGGCGCCTTGAACCCTGCACCTTGCACCTTGCACCTTGCACCTTGCACCTTGAACCTTGCACCTTGCACCTTGAACCTTGCACCTTGAACCCTGAACCTACTTGACCATCCGCATCACGTACGCCGTGACGTCGCGCACGCCCGCATCCGTGACCGTGTCGGGCAGGTTGTCCGGCATGATCGACGCCGGCTCGGTCGAGCGGCGGGCGATCTGCGCCTTCGGCACGGTCACCGGATCGGCCTCCGTCGCGCGTCTTCAGGACGACGGCCTGCGCGGTCTCGCTGACGACGAGGCCGCGGAGCGTCGCGCCGTCCCTGGTCGCCAGGACGGTGGTGGCAAATTTCGGATCCACCTTCTCGTTCGGGAAGAAGATCGACCGCAGGATGTCGCGCCGCGGCATCCGGTCGGCGATCTTCGTGAGGTCCGGCGCGTAGTCCTTGCCGAGCGTGCCGAAGCGGTGGCACTGCGCGCAGACCTCGCGGAATACCCGCTCCCCCTCGGTGGCATTGGGCGCGCCGCCGCGGCCAGCCAGCGAGCCGGGCCCGCCGCCGCGCGGGAAGACCAGGTTGTCGTAGCGCTCCTGCCGGTCGAGCGGAACGTTCCTCGCGGTGGCCGGCACCGTCGGGCCGCGGCCGCCAGCCCGCCCCGCACCCGGAGCGGCGGCGGCCGCCGCGGCCGGCGCCGGCGCCCCGGCGGCCGGAGTGGCTGCGGCACCACCGCGACCGCCGCGGCCGGCGGCGGTCGTGACAATCTCCGCCTCGGTCAGCGGCGCGAACAGCGGCGCCGCCTGGTAGGCGCGCTGTTTTTCCTCCTCGGTGAACGCGTCGATGGTCGCGTCGAAGATGTTGTTTACGTGGCCGGCGAAGGTCGAGCCGCCGCGCCACGCCGACGCCTTGGCAAACCAGTCGATCGCCTGCTGCTTCTGCGCCGCGGTCCACCCCGTGTCGATGGTCCTAAGCGAATACATCAGGTCGATCTGGCCGGGTTGATCGTCGTCCTCCTTCGGCACGATCGCCAGGATCTTCCCGATGACGTCCGGCTCGCCGGTGTAGGCGAGCACCTTAGCCAGGTGGTGCGCCAGCAGGAACGGCGCGCACCGCGACGGCGTGCCGGTGCCGTTGGTGCACTCGATCCAGGTGCCGGCCGGCGGCGCGGCCGGGAACTGCTTGGTCAGCGCCGCGTGCACCTGCTTCCGGATCTCCGGATCCACGCCGCCAGGGACCTGCGTGGCCGCCACCTGGAACGCCCGCAGCACGCGGATCCGATCGGCCGCCGGGAGGGCGCTCCGCTGCATCAGCGCCACCAGCCTGGCAAATACAGGCCGCAGCTCATCTTGCGCCTGATCGTCGCGGACGGTGTTCGCCGCGGCCACCAGCCCTTCGGTGGCGGCAACCACGTCGGTCTCCGCGAGCACCATCGGCAGCCATTCGCTGCGCGGCGTGTGCTCGAGCGCGAGCCGCCCGGCGTAGCGGACGAACCGATCGGGGCTCTCGAGCAGCGCGTAGACGTCCTTCACCGGCACGAAGCTCGGGCTCCCGGCGCGCAGCCCCTGCCGCACGGCGGCTTCGGCGGCCCGGCGCTGCACCAGCGGGCCCGCGTCCTTGACGGCCGCGGCGGTCACCGCCTTGGCGGCGTCACTCGAGTGCAGCCCGGCGACGTAGGCGGCGGCGCCGCGCAGCTCGGCGCTGCGGTCCTTCAGCAGCGCGGCCAGCAGCGCCGCGTTCGGCGACCCGCCGTGCCGCTGCATCTCGAGCAGCGCGCGCATGCGGTCGGCCGGGGCCGCCGAGCCGTCGCGCGCCAGCTTCTCGAGCGCCGGCGCGAACCCGGCGCCCATTTCCGTCTTGACCCGCTCGATGGCGGCCCAGCCGAACGCCGACAGCGGCTGCGCCTGCCGGACGACGGCCAGGATGCCGGACATGTCCGGCGACGCCGGCTTCGCGCCGGTCCAGGTCACCTTGTAGAGCCCGCCCTGGCCGGGACCGCCGCCGGTCGTCAGGTAGATGTTGCCGTCGGGCCCGACCTCGAGATCGGTGATCGGCATCGGCTCGCCGTGCAGGAACTCCGCGAGGTCGTCGCGGGTCGTGTAGGTGCCGCCCGCCGGCGTCAGCGCCGTGTAGAGCAGCCGGCCGCGCGACCAGTCGGCCTCGAACAGGTTGTCGAAGAACGTCGCCGGATACGCGTAGCTCTGGTAGACCTCGACGCCCACGGGGGAGCCGCGCCGCATGTGGCGCAGCGCCGGGATGACGTCGAAGTAGTCGTCCTGGAACTTCCCGGTGCCGTTGCGGTACCCGCCGTCGCCGCCGGGAATCATGTGAATCGAGCGGTTCTCGCGGTACCACGGCGAGTTGACGTCCCACTCCATGTCGCTGTCGAACGTGAACGCCTCGCCGGCGAGGTTGAACGCGAAATCGTACGGGTTCCGCATGCCGCTGAAGAAGAGCGAGAACTTCCCGTCGGGCCGCAGGCGCCAGACGGTCGCGTGCACGCCGGTCCGCGTGCTGTTGCCGAACCGGGGATCGTTGTACTGCGGCAGGAACTGCCGCTCCTCGACGTTGTGCCAGTTCGGCGAGCTGGCGGTGTCGACCACCGCGTCGGTCGGCTGCCCGTCGGCGCCGGGGGCGCCGACATACGTGTTGTTGCCCACCAGGAACATGATCGAGCCGTCGGGTCCGCGGCGGATGGCGTGCGGGCCGTGATCCCCCATGCCGTTCGACGTGTAGCGCTGGATCCGCTCGATAGTGTTCATCACATCGTCGCCATCGGTGTCCTCGAGCTTGTAGAGCCCGGGAATGCCGGCTGCCGGCGCCTGATTCTGCGCGCCGCCGCGTCCGGCGCCGCCGCCGGCCTGACCCGCGGCAGCGGCCGTCGGCGCGGGATCCCCCTCGACCTCGCCGCGGCAGTTCGCGTAGAGCGTGGTCCGGCTCGCGAAGAAGAGCCCGTGGCAGGTGTTCAGCTTGTCGCTGACGATCTTCTCTCCCTCGAAGATGCCGTCGCCGTCGGCGTCGAGCAGGATCCGGGGGGAGCTGCCGCTGCCGGAGCTGCTCTGCGACACCACCGGACGGCCCACCGCATCGAAGGTGACGACGATGTAGGACTCGGTCTTGGCGGCGGGGGTGACGCGATCGATCTTGAAGCCGGGCAGGAGCGCGAAGGGTGAGCCGGGCGGAAAGGGCTGGTCCTGCGCCCGCTCGGACGACGGCGGCGTCCGCTGCTGCCAGGCGTGCGGAATGCCCGTGAACAGCGCCATGGCCAGGAGTCCGACACACACGTTGCCGAGCGGTAGCTTCATCATCCTCAATCCTCCGGAGTGTGCGGATTCTAGCAGGCTGCCGGCAGAACCGGGCAGCACGGCCTGCTGGCCGTTGAGAAACCGGCTGTCCGCCGCTCGGATATCATTCCACGCACACGGGTATGGAAACGCCGCACGCCGAGCCCTTTTCGGTGTTCATCAGCTACCGGCGGGCCGACAGCGCCGGCCACGCCGGCCGGATCCATGACGCACTGCGACGGCAGTTCGGCAAGGACCAGGTGTTCTTCGACGTCACCGCGATCGAAGGCGGGATGGACTTCGCCCACGCGATCCAGGAGGCCATCGGCCGATCGGCGGTCGTTGTGGTCGTCATCGGCCCGCGATGGGGGCGCCGCCGATTCGCCGACCGCCTGCTGGCGCGACCCGACTGGGCCCGTTTCGAAGTCGAGCACGCGCGCCGTCTCGGCAAGCCGGTCGTCCCGGTTCTCGTCGCCGGCGCCGGCGTGCCCGGGTCGCTGCCCGACTCGCTGCAGTTCCTCTCGACGATTCATGCGATCGCGCTGCGCGACGACAGCTGGGAAGATGACGTCGAGCGGTTGATGGCGCGCCTGCCGCAGGCCGCCCGCGCCCCGGCCGCCCCGGCCGCCCCGGCGGCGCCAACGGCGCCCTCGCGCTTTCGCTTCGCGCTCATCGCGGCGGCGTTCGCCCTGATGCTCCTGGCGCTGTGGCTGGGCCCGCGGCTCTGGCGATCCCCGGCCCTCGCGGTGGATGGCCAGCCGGGCGCTCACGGCGCGTCGCCCCCTCAGTCACCCGTGGCGGGCCAGGGGGCGTCCCAGGGCAGCGGTGCGCCGAACCATCCTCCGACCGACGGGAAGATCGATGTCAATGTGTTCAACAACATCGGCATCGTGTCCGCGACGAAGTTCACGCTGACCGCGACGGGCATCACCGATCCCGACGGCGACGACATCCGGTATCGCTGGGATTTCGGTGATGGTTCCCCACCGCCCGCCTCGTCGCCGCGCGTGACCAAGGTCTTCGAACGGGTGCGGAGCTACGAGGTCGTGCTCTACGTGAGCGACGGCCGGATGGCGGAAGACCGGGCGGCGGCGCAGACGAAGATCACGGTGCGCAGCCTGACGGGGACCTGGCTGCTCAGCCTCCAGCCGGATCCGAAGGCGCGGTATCGCGTGCCGGAGGACTATACGGTCGAGCTCGTGCAGGAGGGGGATCAGCTCAGCGGCCGCATCACGCCCATGGGCATCGTCAACGCGCGATCGACGGTGCTGACCGGGCAGGTCAAGGATCCGATGGACGTGAGCTTCGGCAGTGAATCGGCCTGGTGGAACGACAGGTCGGATGCGTACTTCGATCTGGCCGTGAGCGACGGCGCCCTGATGATCCAGCTGAGCAACCGGACGCCAGGCCGCTGCAGCTGGCAGGTGCCGTGCCTCGGCGCACGGATGACCAAGCAGTGACCTCGCCTGTCGGTGTTTCCACGACACCGCTCCCGGTCGCGGCGTGATACCTGCGGGAGGGACGCGCTCAGTATGCTTGGAGTTCCGTCGGTGGTCCTGGCCGTGCGTCTCCCCGCAGCCCGGCGCCGCCCGATCGTTTCACGCACTGCCCGCTCCCGTGCTCCCGAGAGCCGGACTCTTCTCCAGCGTTGCTTCTCTCAGTCAATCGCCGGGTCCACACGCGACAGGGCTGCCGACGGAAACGTGCGCTGCCGGCCGGAGCGGCGCGAGCCGCCGGCCGGTTCGCGGTTCGCAGCGCCACGGCGCCGGGGCGAACCGCGAACCCTGCCGGGCTACTTGCTGACGGTGAAGTTCGACACCAGCGCGTCGGAGTTGTGGCTCACCCGGATGCCCGTGAGGCCGTCGAACGACGCATTGTTCAGATCGGCCTTGGTCCCGCTCCAGACCGACGCGCCGTTGATCATGCACTCGGCGCGGTCCCCTTTCACCGACCAGCCGACTTCCTGGGTCACCGCAGCCTCGGGGCCTGCCGCCTTCGCCACCTTCTCGTGCGCGTTCTTCTTGGCGATGGTGGTCGCCTTGCCGGCCACGAACTGCCGGACGAGGAAGGTCCCGTCACGGTAGGCCACGCAGTAGAGCGCGTTCGGCGCCTCGCCGTCGAGGCCTGAGCCGCCGATGAACACGCCGAACGGATGCGGGTGGTTGTAGCTCTGCTTCGCCTCGGCGAAGGTCGCCTTGACGGTGAAGTCCCCCTTGGCGGCATGCGCCGGGTTCCAGTAGAACGCCGCCGGCCCGGTCATGAGCCGGAAGCCGCTGCCCTCGGGGGCGAACTTGGAGTCCTTGATCGTCAGCCCCTGGCGGTTGCCGGTGTCGGCCCGCCCCTGCCAGCCCTTGGCCGTCACGCCGCCCCCGCTCACCTTGCGGTCGGCGTCGGCCTGCTCCTGTGCCGCGGGAAACGCGTAGATCATCCCGGCAGCGACGATTCCCACCACGAACATTCTGGCCAGACGCATTGTGTCCTCCTCGAGACGCGGAGCGCCGCGGCTGTCGCGGATCCGCCACTGAACTGACTTGAACGGCGCTCGTATTCTACTGCCGTCCGCGGCCGCCCGTGTCAGGCGGGGCGTCCGGGCGGGCGTTGTCAGGGCGTTCGGGGGGGGGCCGGCGGTCAGCGGGCGAGCCGCGCGCGGGCGCGGCCGACCGCGCCGAAGAGCAGCATCCGCGCGAAGATCCAGGCGGCGCGCGGTGCTGGAATGGGGCGGGCCCGCAGCTCCACCTTCCCGGCGCGAATCGCGGCGCAGATCGCGTCCGCCTCCGGCTCCGCCTCGACGAGGGTGAACGCGGTGCCCATCTGCTCGAGCAGGTGCAGGTCGGTGTTGCCGACGAGCGGCTTGCCGTGCGCCCGGGCCCAGTCCATGGCGCGGCGGTTGAAGTTCACCCACGGGGTGAACATCGCGTTCACTTCGACGGCGTCGATGATGTCGCTGCACCCGTCGGTGTCCGACCCCATCGCGGAGGGCGTCGGGTAAAAGGCGTGCGGCAGCACGACCAGCCCGGCCGGGTGCCGGCGCTTCAGCGCCCGCACCTCGTCGAAGCTCGAGACCGCGGCGCACTCGGCGGGGAAATTCAGCAGCAGGAGGTGGCGGCGGCGGATGGTCCGCTCGATGCCGGGGATCAGCACGACGCCCCTGGCGCGCGCGTAGTCGCGATCCGCGGCGGGATCGTAATAGCGATCGTGCAGCGTCACCGCGACCGCGTGGTAGCCGAGCGCGGCCGCCCGGTCGATCAGCTCCCGGGTGCTGTGCGGGATGTAATCAATCGGGTCGAGCGCGGTGTGGGCGTGGAGTTCGACCTTGAGCACGGTGCGGCCAGCCCTATTCTGACACCACGGACCGCGCCGCGCGGCGGCTCAGGAGCCGGCGGGCACCACGATGGGTCCGCGCACGGAGGCGCCCGAGGGTTCGAATCGCCCGATGTCCTGCAGCGCTCCGTCCTCGTCCTCCTCGCCGATGGCGCGGACGGTCATCGCGTCGCCAGCGATGGTGACGAGCAGGAAGTGGCAGGTCGGCGCCCAGCTGCTGGTGTGCGCCTCGTCCATGCGGCCGGGCGTGCCCGTGCGGATCTTGCTGCCGGCGCCGGACACGAAGTAATCGATGCCGTTCCACTGCGAGTGCTGGAAGTTGTGCTCGTGGCCGCTGAAGCAGGCGCGCACGCCGGCGGCCTCGAACAGCTCCACCAGCGCGCCCATGCCGTCGGTGTTGCGGTGCTGCGGCCCGGCACAGAAGGGCGGATGGTGGCAGAACGGGATGCGCCAGCGAATCCGGTCGGCCGGCAGGACCGGAAACGCCATCCGGATGAACTCCTGGTGCTTGGGGTACGAAAACAGCCGGCCGCGGCGGAAGAAGTGCTCCTTCGACGTGTCGAGGCAGACGAACTCGACGTCGGACCCGACCCGGAACTTGTAGAACAGCCCCGGATTCACCGACGCGCGGCCGGCCGCCTCCTCGGTGGCCAGGCGGGCGTGGAGATAGAAGTTGTCCATCACCTGACCGCGGTCGTCGATCTCCTCGGTCTCCCGCGTGTCGTGATTGCCGATCGACGGGCACACCGGCACGCGGTTGATCGCGTAGCGGTAGGGCTGGAAGAAGGTGAAGAACCAGTCGTCGTCTTCGGCGCCGGAATCTTTCGTCCACAACAGGAAGCGCCCGGACGCGTAGATGTTGTCGCCCGTGGTGAGGATGAGCCGGACGTGCTCGGTCTCGACCGCGCGCTGCAGCGCCCGGGCGACCTCGCGCTGCCGCTTGACCGGCGTCGACGGCTTGCGGACGCCGGTGCCGAAGTCGCCGATGACCGCGAAGGTGAAGGGCGCGGCAAGCGGCACGGTCGGGTCCGGCAGCGTGCGGAACTCGTTGCGGTAGACCCCGCCGGCCTGCACCAGCCCCTTCGTTGCCGGGTCCCAGTCCCAGCGCTCGCCGCTGCCCCACTCCTCGTGCTTCACCCGCACCGTGTAGGTGTAGCGCGTGTCGGCGCGCAGCCCGGAGATCTGGCAGTGGTTCGCGTCGTTGGTCATGGCGGTGGCGACGACCGCCCCGGTCTCGTCGCGCACCTCCACTTCGGCCGGGCCGTAGGGCTTCGACCGGCAGCCGATCGAATCGCAGCGCGGCGGGTGCACCCACTGGAGGTCGTCGTCGTCCACCAGCTTGGCGGTGCCGCTCGAATGCGTGCGGAAATAGAAGGCGCCCCAGGCGATGAGCGCGGACTTGTGGGACAGCCCGGCGAGGTAGACGTAGGGCTCGGCGTGAAACTCAGGCACGGCACTTTATACCCCGCCTTCCGGGATCCCGAACAACGGGCGCTGCCACGCGGCTCAACCATTCGGGCGATCCGCCGCGTCGATTACAATTCGGGCGTGCTGAGCCGCGCGCTGCGAACGCCCCTGTGGTGGCAGGTCCTGGTGGCCGTCGCCGCGGCGGCCACGACGTTCGGCCTGACGGTCGTTCTGCGCCTGCACGAACGGCCGTTCCTGCTGCCCACGCTGGCAGTGCTCGTGGCGGCCCTGCGCGGCGGCTTCACCGCCGGCCTGCTCTGCGGCCTCGTCAGCGTGCTGCTGGCGGACCTCTACCTGCTGCCGCCGCGCAGCCCCTTCTGGCTGCGTCCGGCGAGCGACGTCTACGAGCTCGGTATCTTCGCCGCCACCGCGGCGATCATCAGCATCCTCGCGGCGCGGCGCCGCCGCGCGCAGGTCACGCTCGAGGCCACCTTGTCGAGCATCGGCGATGGCGTGATCGTGACGACCGGCGACGGACGCGTGTCGTTCCTCAACAACGTGGCGGAAGATCTGACCGGGTGGCGGGTGGACGACGCCATGGGCCGGCCTGTCGGCGAGGTCTACGTCACGGTGGGGGAAGACACGCGGCAGCCGGCGGCCAATCCGCTCGACCGCGCGCTGCGCGGAGCAGCCGCCGCAGGCGCGGACACGCACACGCTGCTGACATCGCGCGACGGCTCGGAACGTCCGGTCGTCGACAGCGCCGCGCCCATCCGCGACGCGACCGGCCGGACGCTCGGAGCCGTCCTGGTGTTCCGGGATGCGACGGTGCAGCGGCAGGCCGAGGCGCGCCTGCGCCAGCAGGCCGTCGAGCGTGAGGATCTGCTCGGGCGCGAACAGAGCGCCCGGGCCGACGCGGAGCGCGCCAACCGGTTGAAGGACGAGTTCCTCGCGACCCTCTCGCACGAGCTGCGCACGCCGCTCAACGCCGTGCTCGGCTGGTCGCACATGCTGACGCGGCGTCAGCTGACGGCCGACCAGCAGAAGCAGGCGCTCGAAGCCATTCACCGGAACGCGCAGGCGCAGGCCCGGCTGGTGGACGACGTGCTGGACCTGTCGCGGATCGTCACCGGCCGCCTGGCGCTGACCTCGGAAGCGGTGGACCTGTCGGAGATCGCGCGCCTGACCGCCGATTCGTTCACACCGGCGCTGCTCGGCAAGCGGCAGACGCTCGGGCTCGAGCTCGAGCCGGAGGCGCAGGTCAGGGGCGACCCGCACCGGCTCCGGCAGATCCTGTGGAACCTCCTCTCGAACGCCACCAAGTTCACCCCCGACGGCGGCGCGATCACCGTCACGGTCGCGGCGGTGGGAGACCGGGTCGAGCTGTCGGTGGCCGACAGCGGCCAGGGCATCGACGCCAGTTTCCTGCCCTTCGTGTTCGACCGCTTCCGGCAGGCCGACAGCAGTTCGACGCGGGGACACGGCGGCCTCGGGCTCGGCCTGGCGCTCGTGCGCCACCTGGCGGAAGCGCACGGCGGCACCGCCTGGGCACGAAGCGAGGGGCCGGGCAAGGGGGCGACGATCTTCGTCTCGCTGCCCGCGTATACTTCCCGGGTCGGCAGCGCCGCGCCCGGAACGGTTCGTCTGATCGAACCGCCAGTCGCGCTATAATCCGCCGCCGGGAACCTATCGTGCCCTGCATCCTGAACGTCGAAGACGATTCGCCCGCCCGCTTCCTGAAGAGCCGCATCCTCGAGAGGGCTGGCTTCCAGGTCGTCGAAGCCGCCACCTGCGCCGACGCGCTCGCCTCGGCGGGGGACGCCAAGCTCCACCTGGTGCTGCTCGACCTGCGCCTGCCCGACGGCGACGGCTACCAGGTCTGCGAGCAGATCAAGGCGACGCGGCCGTCGCTGCCGGTGGTCATGATCACCTCCACCTATGCGACCAGCCAGGGCCGGCAGGACGGGCTGGCCTGCGGGGCCGACGCCTACCTGATCGAGCCGGTGCCGGCGGACCGTCTGGTTCACGTCATCAAGGGCTTCCTCGAGCCGGGCGCGGCGCAGTCGGACGTCGATGCCTGGATCGTGACCGACGACCGGGGGGTGATGCTGGAAGTCAGCGGCGCGGGCCACCGGCTGCTGAACCTGTCGGCACGCGGGGCGCTCGGCCGGAATCTCACCGCGTTCTTTGCCGGCGATCGGCACCAGGTCTTCGCCGACATGTCGCGCGCGCTCGACGGCCAGGTCGCGCAGCGCGAGGCGACGCTGCGCCCGCGCGACCGCCGGCCTTTCCCGCTGCGCTTCGAGATCTGCCGCGAGCCATCCAGCGGCGGCTCGGTGCCGCGGCTGCGCTGGACGCTGGAGCCGCTCCCGACCGAGCGCTGAGTCCTTCGCGCTCGCATTGCAATCGGCAGGTTCGCATGGCCCGTCCGTCTCCTGAGCCCGACCTCGACGGCCTCTACCGGCTGCCCCCCGGCGACTTCATCGCGGCGCGGAACGCCCTCGCCCGGACGGCGGGGAGCGCCGCCGCGGCGGTGAAGGCGCTCGCCAAGCCGACCCTGCCCGCCTGGGCCGTCAACCAGCTCTATTGGCAGGACCGCGATCTCTACACCGCGCTCATCGACCGCGCCGGCGATCTGCGCGCCACCCACGACGCCGCGCTGCGCGGCGAGCGCGCCGACCTGCGCGGCGCCAGCCGGGCGCACGAGGCGGCGGTGGAGGCGGCGCTCAAGGCCACGCTGGCGCTCCTCACCGCGGCCGGCCATCCCCTGACCGACCCCACCCGCCAGGCGGTGGCGACGACGCTGCGCTCCCTGCCGTCCGACGACCCGCCCGGGCGGCTAGCGCGGCCGCTGCAGCCGCGGGGCTTCGACGGCCTGACCGGCGCGGCGCCAGCCGGGCGGGTACGGGCGCTGCCGCCGCCGGAGCCGACCCGAAAGGGCGCGAAGACCGCGCCGGAAAAAGAGGCCGGCACCGGCAGCACGAGCAACAGGGGCGACAAGGCGGAGGCCCGGCGCGCCGCCCGCCTGGCGGCGGCGCGCGACGCGGTGGCAGCCGCCGGCCGCGCCGTGCGCGAGGCCGAGCAGCTGGCGCGGCGGGAGGAGTTCGAGGCGGCGCGCGCGGCGCGCGAGGCCGACAAGGCGGACCGGCTCGCGGCGGCGGCAGCCGAGGCACTGAAGGTGGCGCAGGCGGAGCTGGAGGAGGCGACGAGCGAGGCGGCCAGAAGCGCCGCGGCGCGCGACAGCGCGCAGGCGCGGGCCGGCAAGGCGGCCGCGGCGCTCGCCGCGGCCCGCAAGCGTGAGGAGGCCGCCCGGCGCGACCACGACGCCCTGACCTGAGTGGCTAGTGGCTCCGCGAGTGGGCAAGAGTCCGCACGATGGCGGCGAGCTCGTCCATCCCGACCGGTTTCGGCACGAACTGCTGGAATCCGGCGCTCAGCGCCCGCGTGCGATCCTCCGGCTGGCAATACGCCGTCAGCGCCACGGCCGGGACGTCGCCGATGCCGGTCGCGCCGGTGGCGCGCAGACGGCGAATGAACGTGCAGCCGTCCTCGCCCGGCATCCCGATGTCGCTCACCACCACGTCGGGCAGGAACTCGGCCATCATCCGGAACGCCTCGCGGGCGGACGAGACCGCAGCGGTGCGGGCGCCACACTGACTGAGCGCCAGCGACACGATCTGCCGCACCTCGGCCTCGTCGTCCACCACCAGCACTTTCACCCCGCTCAGCAGCTGGCCGGGCTGGGGAGCCGGCTCGGCGACTGCCGGCCAGGCGGCGCGCAGCGGCAGCCGGACCGAAAACATCGCGCCCCGCCCCTCGCCCTCGCTCTCCGCGTGCACCTCTCCGCCGTGGATCTCGACCAGGTGGCGCACGATCGACAGGCCAAGCCCGAGCCCGCCGTGCCGGCGGGTCACGCTGGCATCCCCCTGGGTGAACCGGTCGAACACCCGCGGCAGCAGATCCGGCAGGATGCCTTCGCCGGTGTCGGTCACCGAGATCACGGCATGCGGCCCCTCCGCGGCCAGCGACACGGCGACGCGCCCCCCTTCCGGGGTGAACTTGACGGCGTTGACGAGCAGGTTCCACAGCACCTGCTGGAGCCGGTCGGCGTCGCCCAGCACCGTGACCTCTGAGTCGTTGCGCACGTCGATGGCGATGCGCTTCGCCTCGGCGGCCGGACGCACGGCATCGAGCGCCGCCGCGGCGACCGGGCCGAGCGACAGCGGGTGCAGGTCGAGCCGCAGCTTGCCGGTCACGATCCGCGACACGTCGAGAATGTCGGCGATCAGCTGTTCCTGCACGTGCGCGTTGCGCTCGATGGTGTCGAGCGCCCGCGTCGTGCCGGCCGCATCCAGCTTGCCGAGGCGCAGCAGCCGGGTCCACCCGAGCATGGCGTTCAGCGGCGTCCGCAGCTCGTGCGACAGCGTCGCGAGGAACGCCTCCTTGGCACGGTTGGCCGCGGCGAGCTCCTCGGCGCGCTGGTGCAGATCGTCCTCGAGGCGCCGGCGTTCGGTGATGTCGCGCACCACCAGCGAGAACCCGCGCAGCTCCCCCTCGCGCTCACGGCGGACCGGGGTAATCACGACGTGCGCGACGAACTCCTCGTCGTCGCCGCGCCGCAGCAGCAGGCCCTCGCAGGCCAGGCGGCCGGTCGCGGCCGCCTCCCACAGGTGCTCGCGCGACAGCTTCCGCCCCGCCCCGGTGTAGAAAAGGCCGAAGTGCCGCCCGATGATGTGCTCCGCCGGCCGGGCGAACAGCCGCTCGGCCCCGGCGTTCCAGCTCGCCACCTCGCCGTCGGGGGTGAGCATGCAGATCGCGTAGTCCTGGACGCTGTCGAGCAGCAGGCGCAGGCGGTCCTCCGCCTGGCGCAGGCTGTCGGCGTTCGACTCCAGCTCGGCATGGAGCGCCACCACGCCGCGGTTCGTCTCCTGCAGCTCCGCCTGCAGCTCCTCGACCGCTCTCACGAGATCGTCGTATCGTGGACGGGGGAGGGCAGCCGCAGTCTGGGTCGGCCGGTGCCGCCCGGTGTTCGGCGGCGTGGCGCAGGCCTGCAGGCGCTCGGCAGCCTCGGCGGGCAGGCACGCGGTCAGGCAGACAATCAGCTCGCCGTGCTGTTCGTCGATCGCCACCGCGCCCACCATGTCCACCATCCCGCGGACATGGGCGATTGCCTCCGAGAGCCGGGCGGCCAGGGCGGCACGCGCCGCGCCATCGGCCTCGGCCACGCGGAACCGCACCTGCAGCGCCGGTCCCGGCGCCAGGCGCAAGTCGGCGTCCGCCTCCCGCAACCCCAGCAGCAGCCTGGCGATCTCATCGGCCGCGGCGCACAAGCTCCGGACGCGCCCGTCGTCCAGCCCGAACTCTTGTCCGGCCGAACGGGTGGCACGGCTCAGGACAGCCAGGTCCCGATCCGCGCCCATCGACACCCTCGACAGGCGGAAACCGCCCGGCGGTGGGAGGGCGGAGCTCAACGGGCCGCCGCTTCGGTCAGGGGACAAGGGTACACAGACTCCGACCATGCAAGCGGCGGACCGTGCAAGACTTCACGCGGCGGCCGCAAAATCCCCGTAATCTATTGAAAAGGAAAAGTTTCTCTCCCAGGGGAAACCCGGGCGGGCTCCTGGCCGGTCGCTGGACACCGGCCGACCTCACAGATACAGTACCGCGGTTCCCACTCCGTCACGCCCCATGAAACAGCTCCTGGCCCTCGCTGTCCGCCACGACCGGGACGCCGTCACGGCCAGGCAGCGCGCCGGGCAGGTGGCGCAACTGCTGGGGTTCGACGTTTCCGATCAGACCCGGATCGCCACGGCCGTCTCCGAAATCGTCCGGAACGCCTTCCGTTATGCCGCCGGGGGGGAGGTCTCCTTCTCGCTGGACGACGCGGCCGTCCCGCAGCGGCTGGTCATCCGCGTCACCGATCGCGGTCCAGGCATCCCGGCCCTCGCGGACGTGCTTGCCGGCAGGTACCGATCGGCGACTGGCATGGGCCTCGGCATCATGGGGGCGCGGCGGTTGATGGACCGGTTCGCGATCGACTCGGGCGCCGCCGGGACGAACGTGGTGCTCGAGAAACAGCTCACGCCTCGCGCCGGTCTCGTCACCGCCGATCGCGCCCGCGCCATCGCCGAGGCGATCGCCGGCAGCGCTCCCGACAGCTTGTTCGACGAGATTCAGCAGCAGAACCAGGCGCTGCTCCGCTCGCTCGACGAACTGCAGCGGAAGCACGAGGAGCTCGCGCACCTCAATCGCGAGCTGGAGGACACCAACCGCGGCGTGGTCGCGCTCTACGCCGAGCTGGACGAGAAGGCCGATCACCTGCGGCGCGCCGACGACCTCAAATCGCGGTTCCTGTCCAACATGACGCACGAGTTCCGCACGCCGGTGAACTCGATCATCGGACTCGCCAACCTGCTCATCGACGATCGGCAGCGTGACGGCCTCGACCCGCAGCCCGAGGCGGTCTACATCCGCAAGGCGGCCGAACAGCTGTCCGAGCTCGTCAACGATCTGCTCGACCTTGCCCGGGTGGAAGCCGGCAAGACCGTCGTTCGTCCCGCACCGTTCGAGGTCCAGCAGCTCTTCGGCGCGCTCCGCGGCATGCTCCGCCCGATGCTGCTGAACGAGTCCGTGGCGCTGGTGTTCGACTGCCCGGACAGCATGCCCCCCCTTCACACAGACGACGGCAAGGTCGGCCAGATCCTCCGGAACCTGATCTCGAACGCCCTCAAGTTCACCGAGCGCGGTGAGGTGCGCGTGTCGGCCGCCGCGCCGGCTGACGACGAGTGCGCCACCTTTGCCGTGGCCGACACCGGCATCGGCATCGACCCGGCGGACCACGCCCGCATCTTCGAGGAGTTCGGCCAGGTCGAGCATCCGCTCCAGGGCAAGGTCAAGGGGACCGGCCTGGGGCTTCCCCTGTCGCGTCGCCTCGCCGAGCTGCTGGGCGGTTCGCTGACCGTCGAGAGCACGCCGGGCGTCGGATCGACGTTCTTTCTCAGGATCCCCGCCCGTTTCGAGGCCGGGAAGCAGGAGGCCGCGGGGGCGTTCCGCTGGGTGCCGGACCCGGCCCGGCTGCCGCTGCTCGTCCTCGACGAAGCGCCCGACTCGCAGTACTTCTACGAGAAGGTGCTGCGCTCGTCCGCGTATCAGGTCTACCCCGTCTTCTCGGTGCACGAAGCTGCCGCGGCGCTGACCGAGATGACGCCGGCGGCGGTTGTCCTCGACATCGCGCTGGCCGCGCAGGAAGCCTGGGCCTTCCTGGTCCGGCTCCGGCGTTCGGAAAAGACCCAGCGGACACCGATCGTGCTTGTCAGCGTCGGCGGGGATCGCGACCGGGCGCTGGCTCTTGGCGCCGACGCCTACCTCGTCAAGCCCATCGAGCGCCGGCAGCTGCTCGAAACGCTGACCGCGATCCAGGCCCGCACCGCGCCGGCGGTGCGCGTCCTGGTGGTGGACGACGAAGCGATCGCGCGCTACCTGGTGCGGCAATGCCTCCCGGAGCCGGTGTTCGACGTGTTCGAGGCGACGTCCGGGGAACAGGGGCTGGACCGCGCCCGGCGGGACCAGCCGGATGTCGTCATCCTCGACCTGGTGATGCCAGGGCTGCCCGGCCAGGCCGTGCTCCGGACCCTGCGCGAGGAGGCGGCCACCCGGGACCTTCCCGTCATCATCGTGACCTCGCAGGTGCTCACCGACCGCGAGGCGCAGGCGCTGCTCGAACAGGCGCATGCGGTATTCTCCAAGGCGGATTCTGACGCGCGGCACGCTCGGCGAGGCGGTGCGCGCTGCCGCCGCCCGGCGGACGAAGACCGCCGGCTGACAGGACCCGATATAATCCGCAGTCCCATCTGCCGCAGGCCGAACACCGGCGGATGCCGCCCACGAGGAGCAGAGAGAGTCGATGAGCCAGCGACGCAACATTCTGAACGAGGTGCTCGAGGCCGACGGGGCGGGTATCGCCCAGCGCTGGATCGAGGTCCAGGTGGCCGCGACGACGTTTCGTGCCGACCGCATCAGCAAGACCGAGCTCGCCGAGCACTCGCGCCGCTTCATGGCGCTGCTGCGCGAGTCGGCCGCGGCAGGCAGCGCCGACATCCAGTCGCCTGCCTGGGCCGGCGTACGCCAGCTGCTCGAGGACCTGTCGGTCGCGCGCGCGCGTCAGGGCTTCTCGCCGTCGGAAACGGCGATGTTCGTGTTCTCGCTGAAGGACGTCCTGTTCGACGCGGTGCGGCAGCGGCTGGCCGACGATGCGGCGGGAACCACGGCGGCCATTCTCGAGATCAATCAGCTGATCGACCGGCTGGGGCTCTACACCACCGAGGTGTTCCAGAAGGGGCGCGAGCAGGTCATCGTGCGGCAGCAGCAGGAGCTGATGGAGCTGTCCACGCCGGTGGTGACGCTGTGGGACGGGGTGCTGGCGCTGCCGGTCATCGGCACCCTCGACAGCGCGCGGACGCAGGTCGTCATGGAGAACCTGCTGGACCGCATCGTCGCCACCGGGGCGAGCATCGCGATCGTCGACATCACCGGCGTGCCGACCGTCGATACGCTCACCGCCCAGCACCTGTTGAAGACCATCGCGGCGGCGCGGCTGATGGGAGCCGACTGCATCATCAGCGGCATCCGGCCGCAGATTGCGCAGACCATCGTGCACCTCGGCGTCGAGCTCGGCAGCGTCGTCACCAAGGCGACGCTGGCCGACGCCTTCGCGGTGGCGCTGCGCCGGCTGGGATTGTCGGTGGCGCGGGCGGCGGGCCCCGACCGGCGCCGGCGCGAGAGCCAGGACCGGGACCCGGACAGCGAGCTCGGAGGCGATTGAGTGGAGCGCATCCCGATCCTGAAGATGGGCGAGTACCTGCTCGTCACCATCCAGGTGGACATGCACGACCGGGTGGCGATGACGCTGCAGGAGGACCTGACGGCGAAGATCGTGGCGGTCCGGGCCAAGGGGGTGCTCATCGACATCTCGGCGCTGGAGATCGTCGATTCCTTCATGGGCCGGATGCTCGCTGACATTGCCGCCATGTCGCGGGTGCTCGACGCGGAGACCGTTGTCGTCGGCATGCGGCCGGCCGTGGCCATCACCCTGGTCGAGCTCGGCCTCACGCTCGAGGGCGTCCGCACAGCGCTCAACGTCGAACGCGGGATGGCGGTGCTCCGGACGCGGCTCAAGGAACGGCTGGCCAATGACGGTCCTGCTTAGCGACCAGCGCCTCGTCCAGGCGGCCGAAGATGTCGTGTCGATCCGCCAGGCGGTCCGGCAGCGCGCGGTCGAGATGGGCTTCAACCTCGTCGACCAGACCAAGATCGTCACCGCGGCCAGCGAGCTCGCCCGCAACACGCTCCAGTACGGCGGCGGCGGACGGGTGACGATCGAGGGCGTCGAAGCGCTCGGCCGCCGCGGCCTCCGCCTCACCTTCGAAGACGACGGCCCCGGCATTCCCGACGTCGAGCTCGCGATGCGCGACGGCTACACGACGGGCGGCGGCCTCGGGCTCGGGCTGAGCGGCGCGCGGCGCCTCTCCAACGAGTTCCACATCGAATCCACCCCGGCCGGGACCCGCGTCGTCATCACCCGCTGGCGATGAACGTCACGGCGCCCCTGCCGATCACCGACGCCAGCCAGGTGGCGGAAGCCCGCCGGGTCGTCCAGTGGATGGCGGACCGCGTGAATTTTCCGGAGGACCGCGCCGGGCGCGCCGCGCTCATCGTCTCCGAGCTCGCCACCAACCTCGTCAACCACGCCCGCGGCGGCGAGATGCGCCTGCAGTTCCTCCACCGTGCCGACGGCGACGGCGTCGGCATCGAGATCCTGGCGCTCGACACCGGGCCCGGCCTGTCCGACGTGGCGCTGTCGCGGCGGGACGGCTACTCCACCACCGGCACGCTCGGCCACGGGCTCGGCGCCGTCGAGCGGCTGGCCGACGCCACGGATCTCTACACCCACAGCACGGGCACCGCCATCGCCGCCCGCATCTGGTGCGGCGCGCCGCCGGCGCCGGCGCTGCAGCCGCGATTCGAGATCGGCGGCGTCCAGGCAGCCAAGAGCGGCGAGATCGCCTGCGGTGACGGATGGACGTGGCGGATGCGGGACGCCCGGCTGTCGATCGTGCTCGCCGACGGCCTTGGGCACGGACTACCCGCCCACGAGGCCGCCGCAGCGGCCCTGCGCACCTTTGCCGAGGCGCACGAACAGCCGCCAGCGCGCATCCTGGCCGACATCCACGCGGCGCTGCGGCCGACTCGCGGCGCGGCGGTAGCGGCGGCGGCGGTCGATCTCGATCGCGGCATTGCCCGCTTTGCCGGGATCGGGAACGTCGGGGGGGTGATCCTGCTCGACACCGGCAAGCGGCACAGCATGGTGTCGCACAACGGGACAGCTGGTCATACCGCCGGCCGCATTCAGGAGTTCACCTACCCGGTGCCGGCCGACGCCATCCTCGTCATGTTTTCCGATGGTCTCCTGACGAACTGGGACCTGGCGGCCTACCCGGGACTGCGAACGCGATCCCCGAGCGTCATCGCTGGTGTGCTGTATCGAGACTTCAGCCGGCGCCGTGACGATGTGACGGTGGTAGTGGCGAAGGCGCGCACGGCGGCTGCCGAAAAGCTGTAGCGCGGTTCCACCAAGTGCTGTTTTTGGGCGAGCCCAGCCATTGGCGGCGGCGGGAATGCCTGTAGAATGGCTGCACCCGGGCGGCACATCGATTGATGTATGCGCCCAGTCAAGGCCATGGCCCACTCCTTACCGGAACGCGAGGCGGACGCGGCGAAGTCGCTCGAGGCTGCCGCGGAGCCCCCGAGGACGACGGCGGACCTGCGCCACTGGGTGCGCGAGCACCTCGGGCTGAGCGACGAGCGGGCCGCCGCCCTCTTCGCGATGGTCGAGCATGTGATTGCCCGCCAGCGTCAGCTCATCGAGGAGTCCAAGCACGAAGCCATCCGCGCCCTCTCGGAGGGGTTCGCCGCGAAGATGGAGCGGCTCCAGCACCAGCTCACCGAGAAGGATGTCACCGTCAGCAACATCGCGCGCTACTTCGAGGAAGTGGTCGCCGACCTGACCGAAAAGTCCCATCGCGATCCCAAGACCAAGCTGCTCAACTTCGACTGGTTCATGGAACGCGTCGAGTCCTTCCTGGCCGTCGAGCAGCGGGTGCGCTGGTGCGGCGTCGGCGTCGTCGACATCAACAGCTTCAAGTTCTACAACGACACCCTCGGCCATGCGATCGGCGATCGCATCATCGAGCGCGTCGCGCGGATCCTGTCGGACCAGATCCGGTCCGAGGACTTCCTGGCGCTCGAGCGCGCGGGTGAGGGGCGCGACCTGCACGCCCGCTTCGGCGGCGACGAGTTCTGCTTCCTGATCCCGGACCTGCCGGGGTGCGACGAGGCGTTCGAGATTGCCGACCGGTTCAAGGAAGCGGTCGAGGCGCACGACTGGTCGCGCGACGACCGGCGCCTGGGCGCCCGCCCGGTGCGCGTGGACGTCGGCGTCGTCTGCCTGCAGCTCGGGCCGATCGCCGAGCGGCGGGGCGTGGCGCGGAAGCTCGCGGCCGAGCTGATTCACCGGGCCGACACCCTGATGTACGGCGCCAAGGGGAAACACGCCGACCACGTCTACGCCACCGCCGTGCAGATCCAGAACGGCCAGCTGCTCGAGCTCGACGGCGCCTTCGACCGGCGCAAGGGCCCCAGGGGCCCGGCGTAGCCACTTCCCCGATCCACGGCCGCGGCGCCTCTGATACAATCACCTATTCTGTAAGGCCTCACGGCATGTGGTGGGTGTAGCTCAGTGGTAGAGCACCGGATTGTGGATCCGGACGTCGCGGGTTCGATCCCCGTCATCCACCCCACCTCCCCGCCGTGACGGTCATTCCCTGGAGCTGACGATGATGCATGGTTTGAGCGGCTGCCTGGGCGCAGCGGTCCGGGTGGCGGCATGCGCCGCCTTCCTCATGGGTATTGCCCTTCCCCCGGTCCTTCACGCCCAGACCGTGGCCGGCCAGATCTCCGGCCGCGTCACCGACAGTTCGGGCGGCGTCCTGCCCGGCGCCACCATCACCGTCACGAACGAGAACACCGGCCTCGTCGTCGAGCGCACCACCGACGACAGCGGCCTGTTCGTGGTGACCAATCTTCCCGTCGGCCCCTACACCGTGCAGGCCGACCTGGCGGGATTCCGCACCGCCCAGCGCACCGGCTTCCAGTTGACGGCCGACGGCCGCATCTCGGCCGACTTCAGCCTGGCGGTCGGCAGCCTGACCGAGACCGTCGACGTGCAGGCGGTCCGCGGCGAGACCGTCAACCGAACGTCGGGCGAGGTGTCCCGCACCATCGACTCGCAGCAGATCACCGACCTGGCGTTCAACGGCCGCAACTACATGGAGCTGGCGTCGCTGATCCCCGGCGCGGTCGCCACCGACTTCGACCCGCTGAACCTCGCCACCAGCCTGAGCATCACCGGGCAGTCCATCAACGGCAGCCGCGGCAACACCAACAACCTGACGATCGACGGCGGCCAGAACCTCGACTCGGGGTCGAACGGCAGCCAGGTGAACAACGTCGGCCTGAGCTTCATCGAGCAGGTCAAGATCCAGACCTCGAATTTCTCGGCCGAGCTCGGCCGCAACTCGGGCGCCTCGGTGAACGTCGTCACCAAGAGCGGAACGAACCGCCTGCTCGGCACGGCGCGCTTCGACTTCCGCGACGAGGCCCTGGACGAGCCCAACTACTTCGCGCCGCGCGATGCCGCCGGCAACCGGACCAAGCCGTCGCTCGAGTTCCGCAACATCGAAGGGGCGCTCGGCGGTCCCATCCTGCGCAACCGCCTGTTCTTCTTCGTCGGCCAGCAGTACCCGGACGATCAACCGGTTCACCAATCCGTCGCGCCAGACGCTGCCGACATCGGCCGACCTGGCCGGTGACTTCTCGTTCCGGCTTCGCGGCGCCGACGGCGTGGTCGGCACGGCCGACGACGGCACGATCCTCGATCCGGCCACCGGCCTGCCGTTTCCCGGCAACCGCGTGCCGGCGAACCGCATCACCCCGGACGGCCGCGCCATCGCCAACACCTACGCGCGGATGATCGGCCTGGCGGCCCAGTACACCGACGCCCCGGTGGCGAGCAACGCGACGTTCCAGCTGGCCAACCCCTATGAGTTCCGCCAGGACGTGCTGCGGCTCGACTGGCAGGCGACGTCCAAGCAGCGCATCTACGGCCGCTACCTGCACGACAAGTACGACCTGCTCGATCCGTATGGCGTGTTCTCGGGGGCGGCGCTGCCGACCGTGCCGACCAACCGCCTGCGCCCGGGCTACAGCTACCAGATCAGCCACACCTACGTGCTCCGCGACAACCTGATCACCGAGGGGAAGGTCAGCGCGTCGTGGAACGGCCAGCGCATCAACCCGCAGGGGGACAGCTGGCGGCGGGATTCCTACGGCTACCAGTTCGCGCAGCTGTTCCCCGGCGGCTTCATCACCGACGGCATTCCGCAGGTGGGCATCAGCGGCTTCGCCGGGCTGACCAGCCCGTCGTTCGCGCTGCTGTCGCCGACGACCGACATCACGTTCCAGAACACCGTGACCTACCTGCGGAGCGCGCACTCGATCCGCGCCGGCGCGGCGGTGTCGCGGAACCGGAAGGACCAGAACGGCCGCGCCTCCTACCTGGGCAACGTCCAGTTCACCACCGGCGGCAACCCGAACAGCACCGGGCTGGCGTTCGCCGACGCGCTGCTCGGGAACTTCCGCACCTATAACGAGGCGTCGGCCGATCCGGTCGGCTTCTTCCGCTTCACCGCCTACCAGGGCTTCGTGTCCGACACCTGGCGGGTGCGGCCGAACCTGAGCATCGAGGCGGGCCTGCGCTACGAGTACCAGCAGCCGACTTACACCCAGGGGAACAACATCGTCAACTTCGATCCGTCGCTCTACGACCCGGCGCGCGCCGTGACCGTCCAGCGCAACGGCCTGATCGTGCCGGGGTCGGGCAACCGCTTCAACGGCCTGATCCGCGCCGGCAGCGAGATTCCCTCGGATCAGCGCGACCGGGTCGTGCTGCTGACCGGGGGCGACTACGACCGCATCCCGACCGGCGCGCCGCGCGGGCTCTACGAGGCGCAGCACCTGGTGATGCCGCGCCTCAGCTTCGCCTACTCGGTCACGCCGTCCACCGTCATTCGCGGCGGCGGCGGGCTGTTCTACGACAAGCCCGAAGGCAACCTGGTGTTCTCGCAGCTCAACCTGCCGCCGATCCTCGACAACGTCACGTTCGAGAACGCCAACATCGCCACCCCGACGGGCGGCTCCGCCGCGGCGCTCGGCGCGATCGGCAACATCAGCGCGATCGATCCGGACCTGCAGCTGCCGCAGCAGACCAACTTCAGCATCGGCGTCCAGCGCGATCTGGGACGGGGCTACTTCGTCGAGGCGACCTACGTCGGCAACCGCGGCAAGCACCTGATCCGGCAGCCCGACATCAACCAGCCGTCGTTCGAGGCGCTGGTGGCCAACCAGCGGCTGCCCTCGGCGCAGCGGGCGTCGACCAACTTCCTCCGGCCCTACCAGGGCTACTCGGAGATCCGGATGCGGCTGAGCGACTCCGAGTCCACCTACAACTCGCTGCAGCTCTACGCCACCAAGCGCCGCGGGCCGCTGACCTTCACCGTCTCCTACACCCTCGGCAAGGCGCTGACCGACGCCAGCGGCAACGGCGACAACCCGGAGGATCCGTTCAACCGCGCCTACAGCTACGGCCCGGCCAGCTTCGATCGCCGGCACGCGTTCGTCTCGACGTTCACCTATCGCCTGCCGTTCCTGCTCACCCGCGACGACCTGCTGGAGACGGCGTTCGGCGGCTGGGAGGTGAGCGGCAAGACGCGCTACCAGTCGGGGCAATACCTGACGGTCAGCGGCAGCACGCTGGGCACGACGCGCCGGGCGGAGTATGTCGGCGGCGACGTGTCAGGGCCGCAGACCGAAGCGCAGTGGTTCAACACCGCCGCGTTCGTCAACCCGCCCGAGGACCGGCGCGGCAACGCCACCGTCGGCCAGGTCCAGGGGCCGGACTTCTCGCAGTGGGATCTCTCGTTCCGGAAGAACTTCCGGTTCGGCGGGCGCTACAACGTGTCGCCGCAGTTCGACGTCTTCAACATCTTCAACCGCGTCAACTTCGGCAACCCGAACACCAACGTCAGCTCCGGCGCCTACGGCACGATCAGCTCGGCCAACCCGCCGCGCCAGATGCAGGTCGGCGTGAGGGTTGATTTCTAACGTTACCTTGCCGCGCGCTTTCTCGGCGCGGCCTTCTCCGGCTTGGCCTCCATGTCGGCCTTGGCGGCTTTCTTCTTGCCCGTGCTGACGCGGTCGAGGCTCTGGCGCAGGGCGTCCATCAGGTTGACGACCTTGGGCGGCGTCTCCTCCGCGGTGGCCACCACCTCTTCGCCGGCGATCTTGGCGTCGATGATCCGCTGCAGCTCTTCCTGATATTCGTCGCGGTACTCCTCCCAGTCCAGGGTCCCCTCGAAGTTCCCGATCACCTGCTTGGCGAGCTTGATCTCCTCGGGCTTGACCTTGGCCGGAACCGCGTCCAGTTCGTCGATCGCGTCCATGCTGCGCACCTCCTTGGCGTGCCGCAGCGTGTACATCACCAGCCCCTTGTCCTTGGGCTGGACGGCCACGAGGTACTCCCGGCCGTAGAGCGCCAGCTTGCCGATGCCCGCCTTCCCTTTCATCCCCTCGCGCATCACGGCGAACGCCTCGGTGGCGATGTTGCCGTCCGGCGCGAGGTAGTAGGGCCGCTCGACGTAAATCGGATCGATGGCCGCGGCGTCGGTGAACTGCACGAGGTTGATGACCCGGGTGGACTCCGGGCGGACCTTCGACACGTCGTCCTCGGACATCACGACGTAGCGTCCCTTCTCGAACTCGTAGCCCTTGGCGATCTCCGACATGGGCACTTCACGATCGCAGGTCGGGCACCACCGCTTCTGCTGAATGCGCGTCTGGCACTCGGCATGGAGCTGGTTGAAGCTGATCGTCGCCGCCGAGTCCGTCGCGGGAAAGACCCGGACGGGAATGTTGACGAGACTGATCTTGAGAAAACCTTTCCAGGTCGGCCGGGCAGCCATAGCGCATTTCCTCCGCAGGAGAATTATCGGTCGAAACGGTCCCGTCCGGGACCGTGCACGCAATGGCACGCTTCTGCGCACCCAGCGAACCCTGAACCGTGCACCCTGAACCCAGAACCCTGCACCCTGCACCCTGCACCCTGAACCGTCGCGTATGCTTTCTCATGTCTTGGCGCGACGACCCGGCCCGCGTGCGGCCGATGCTGGCCACCCTGGCCGAGCCTCCCCTGACCGGCAAGGGGCTGGTGTTCGAGCCCAAGTACGACGGGATCCGCGCCATCGTGCACGTCGCGCCCGGGACGCCCCGCCCCGACATCCGCCTGTGGTCCCGGCTGGGCAACGAGAAGACCTCGCAGTTTCCCACGGTCATCCGCGCCCTCGAGCCCCTGGGCCGGCGCAGCCGGGCCCCGCTGCTGCTCGACGGGGAAATCGTCGCCCTCGACGAGCACGGGCGGCCGGCCGGCTTCCAGCGGCTGCAGGGGCGCATCCACGTGAAGGGAACGAAGGAGGTCGAGGCGCTCGACCGGCGGCAACCGACGGCGTTCATCGCCTTCGACCTGCTGCGGGACGGCACCGACGATCTGCGCGGCCTGCCGTTGACGGCCAGGCGCGAACGCCTCGAGCGGCGCCTCCGGACGCACCTGTCACCGGCACTGCGCCTGAGCGAACAGGCCGCCGCGGACGGCACGGCCCTCCACGAACGGGCGACGGCCGAAGGCTGGGAGGGGCTGATCGTGAAGGAGGCCGGATCCCCCTATCAGTCAGGGCGGCGCAGCCCGGCCTGGCGCAAGCTGAAGCTCCTGAACGAGGAGGAGTTCATCGTCGGCGGCTGGACCGAGCCGCGCAACACGCGCTCGCGCTTCGGGGCGCTGCTCCTCGGCATCCACGAGGACCGCCCGGGCCGCCCGCTGGTCTACGTCGGGCACACGGGGACGGGCTTCGGCGGGAAGGAGCTCGATCGTGTGTGGGCGCTGCTCCAGGCGCGCGAGGTCCCGCAGTCGCCATTTTCCGGACGCATCAAGACGAACGAGCGCGCCCACTGGGTGCGTCCCGACCTCGTGGCCCAGGTGCGCTTCACGGAATGGACGGCCGATCGGAAGCTCCGGCACCCCGTCTATCTGGGGCTCAGGGACGACAAGCGCCCGGCCAGCGTGGCGCGGAAGCCGCCGGCTGCGCGGGCCAGGGACGCGAAGCCGGCAGCCGTGGCCGCCAGCGCGCGGCAGGCTGCGAAGCCGAAAGCCGTCGCACTGACGGCCGCGCAACGGCAGTCGATCCTTGGCCAGCTGCGCGAGCTCGAGGAGGCCAGGCGCGACGGCACGATCGAGCTGCCAGGCGACCTGCGGCTGGGCGTGACGAATCCCGCCAAGGTCTTCTGGCCCGGTCCTGGACTGACGAAGGGCGACCTGCTGCGCTACTACGTCGAGGTGGCGCCGCTCATCCTGCCGGCCGTTGCCGACCGGCCGCTCGTCATGAAGCGCTTTCCCAACGGCATCGACAAGCCGGCGTTCTACCAGCACCGGGCGCGGGCCGAGCAGCCGCCCGCAGGCGTCCGTCGCGAAACCGTCGCCGGGGGGGAGGTGGAGGCGCCGATGCTGATCGGCGGCAACCTGATCACGCTGCTCTACATGGCGCAGATCGCGGCCATCTCGCAGGATCCGTGGTTCGCGCGCGTCCAGTCGCCGCTCGACGCCGACTATGTCGCGCTCGATCTCGACCCGGGCGACGCCACGCCGTTCACGCGCGTGCTCGAGGTCGCGCGGCTGATTCGCGACGAGCTGGCATCGCTGCGCGTGCCGGCGGTGCCGAAGACGTCGGGCTCGAGCGGCCTGCACATCTACATCCCGCTGCCGCCGTCCACCTCCTACGAATCAGGGGTGTTGTTCTGCCAGGTCATCGCCACGCTCATCGCGACGCGGCACCCCAAGCTGGCCACAGTCGAACGTCGCGTGCGCGCACGACCGAAGGGCTCGGTCTACGTCGACTACCTGCAGAACATCCCGGGCAAGACGCTGGCGACCGCCTACAGCGCCCGCGCCAGCGAGTTCGCCGGCGTCTCGACGCCGCTGACCTGGGAAGAGCTGGACGAGCCCATCGATCCCCACGACTTCACGATCGTGTCGGCGCCGAAGCGCTTCGCGGGGCGCGCGTGATCTCTGGGCCCGCCTGCGCACCGCGCGGCCGGCCAGCCTCGACGCGCTGTTCAGGAAGTACGGGAAATGAGCCGCCGCAGCCGCTGGTAGTCGCGCCGGCGCAGGCGGCTGGCGTCGGCGTGCAGGATCCCCGAATCGGCAAAACGGCCGGACGGCAGCACCTCGTCGTCGTCCATCCAGCGCGGGTCTCGCCGGGAATCGGGGCCCTCACGTCCCTCGGGCGAAAGACTCCCCGCCACGCCGCCTGGTGCCAACGGAATGCAGAAGGATGACCGTTCCCAGCGCCAGCAGCGGCGCCGCAAGCCACCAGGCCGGCGCCGGCCGCCGCGCCTCCTCCGCCGCCGGCGGATCGAGGCCGCGCGCCACGCGCGCGAAGATCGAGCGCTCGTAGCCCTCGAGCAGCGCCGCGGCGTCCGCGTGCACCTCGACGGCGCCGCCGAGCTCCGCGCGCCGCCACCCGCCCGACTCTACACCCACGATCCGGATGCCGGCGCGGAGCGCCGCCTCGATGTCGTACGGCGTATCGCCCAGCATGATTGCCGCGCCAGAAGGGGCGCCCGATCGTTTCAGGGCGGCAAGGACGATGTCGGGATCCGGCTTGGACTCGGCGGCATCATCCGATGATGTCTGCGTGGCGATCAGATCGGCAACGCCGGCCCGGTCGAGCAGCGCGCCCAGGTCGTCTTTGCTGGCGGAGCTGGCCACGACGACCGTGAAGCCGTCGCCGGCGAATCGTTCGACCAGCTCCCGGACGCGGGGGAACGGCCGGACGCCGGCGAGGTAGCGCGCCGTGAAGATTTCCCCCCGCCGGCGGCTGAGCCGCTCACCGAGCGGAGAGTCGTCGCGAATCCCGGCGACATGCGGCAGGAGCTTGTCGCCCCCCATGCCGATCGCCCGCCGGATCCGCTCGAACGGCGCCGCGACCCCCGCCTCGGCAAAGGCGTCGGCCCAGGCGCGCGCGTGCGCGTCGTTGCTGTCGACGAGGGTTCCGTCAACGTCGAGAATGACCGTCGGGGCTGCTGCCATGCGCGTAAGAAAGCCGGGGGCCGGGCTGGCCCCCCAGCACACTCCACCCTAGATGGTACCGTCGCCGTCCTCGTCTTCCTCCTCGAGATCCTCGGTCTCCTCGAAGTCCTCCTCGTCCCCTTCCTCGGCGACGCCACGGACGTCGTCACCGGCGCCAGGAGCGCGCTCTTCGTTCATGTCCGTCCGGGGATTGCGCTCGGGTCCCCCCTGCAGATCTTCCATGCGGCTGCGATCGTTGGCCATGAGCCCTCCTTCGCGATTCCTGTTATCCAGCGCGGCAGTGCCGCGTCCGACCGCCTTCGTTGCAGCAAGGCGAGTGCCACGACCTGCGCTATAGTCGCGGCATGGGGAAGCGGAAAGATGAGCTGCCGGAGAAAGAGGCCAGGAAGTTCGGTATCGGGAAGCTGACCCGCCACCTGTTCCTCTGCATCGGTCCCGGACTGCGTCGATCAGGACAAGGGTGACAAGGCCTGGGGCTACCTGAAGAAGCGGATGAAGGAGCTGGACATCGCCGGCGCCGACGGCCCCTGCTTCCGGACGAAGGCGCAATGCCTGCGGATCTGTACCGCCGGACCGATCTGTGTCGTGTATCCCGAAGGGACCTGGTATCGGAACGTGACGCCCGACAATGCGGAGCGCATCATCCAGCAGCACCTCATCGGCGGCGAGGTCGTGGAAGACCTCTGCTTTGCCCGGAACCCGCTCGACTAGGCACGAGCTGGCCGGCTGAGCGATTAGCGGGAGGCGAGGGTGGCTGGCAGGTCCTCGGCCACGGCGAGGGCACTGACGTGGAGCCCCGGAGCGATGTTGGCGATGGCGCAGTACTGGGCCTGGATGATCCGGCCGTCGCGCCGGCGCAGCGTGTAGAGCCCCTCCTGCATCCCCGAGGCGATGAAGCTTTGCCACTGCCCTTCCGTCTGCCGGGTGTCCGAGGGCGGTGTGAGATCCCAGACCGATAACGCGGCCAGTTCGTCGGGCTCGTAGCCGGTCAGCGCCGACGTGCCGCTGGCGGCGACGTAGCGCGCCGAGTCGTCCGCAATCAGCACCGCCACGCGATCGCCGCTCGATGCGGCGGCCCGTGCGAGCAGCGCCCCGGCATAGCCGGCGGCACCCTGTGTCTCGCCCTTCGGTGGCGCTCGAGAACGGGACACGGCGGGCATAGCGCTGCATCCGCTGGGCCGTGGCGCGCACCCGGTCCCGGGTGGCGTTCACGAGCGCGACGCGGATCGCTTCCAGGATGGCATCCGGCTCGATCGGCTTCATGAGCACGGCCACGCATCCACGCTGGCGGGCATCGGCAACCTGGCTCTCGCTCAGCGCGAGACCCGTTGCGGCAATGAGCGGCACGTGCCGGGTCGCTGCGGTGTGCTGCAGGAGCTCGCAGACATCCAGCCCCGTGCCATCGGGCAGCAGCCAGTCGGTCAGCACGACATCCGGGCACCGCCCGCGCAATCGCGCCGGACACCTCCGCCACCCGCGACGCGGCGTCGACGCGGTAGCCGACGGTCTCGAGGATCAACCCATACAGCTCGCGCGTATCGAGGTCGTCGTCCACGACGAGCACGAGAGGCTGCCGGACTTGCTGCTCCATTTTTGTATGGCGCTATTTTATCGCGCGCGCGACGACGACCCGCCGCAAAAGCGCACGGCATCCCCCTAGGGAAAACCCTTAGCGCCGCCTGACATCTCCCCAGTGTCGGCGAGGCGGCGCCGTATGCCATGCTGCGTGAGAACGCACCGAACACCATGCCGACATCGGAGCAGCAAATCCAGGACAAGCTGGGGGCGATCGCGCAGAAGCTGTCGGCGATCGAGCAGCGCGCGGAGAGCGACACCGCCTCGAAGCGCACGCTCGGCCTGCTGGAAGACTGCCGCCGCCTGGTCGGCGACCTGGAGCGGGTGTTCACCAGCCTGCGCGACGCCGACCGGCGCCACGCCGCTCACCGCCAGGAAGTGGAAGTTGCCGCCCGGCGCGCCGACCTGCTGCTCGAGCTGTCGCCGATGGCCTACGTGCTGGTGCACGCGAACGGCGTGATCCTCGACGCCAACGTCGCGGCGGCGCGCCTGCTGAACCTGTCGCTCCGGCACCTGCGGGGCAAGCCGTTCGACCTCTTCCTGCATGGCGACCGCGAAACGTTCCTGACCCGCCTGAGAGAGATGCGCGAAGGCTCGGAGCACGGAGCGCTGGCCCGTGACGCTGCGGCCGCGCGAGCGCTGCACGAAGGCGATCACGGTCGTCGCGGCCTGCGAAACGGACGGGCGCCTGGCGCTGGTGCTGCTGCCGGCGGACGACGGGGCGGCGGTGGACGGGCGCGCCGACGCCGATCAGCTCTCTTCGTCTACGGATCCTGCAGCCACCCATTGAGCACGGCGTAGCGCACGACGTCGATGCGCCCGCCCAGCCCGAGCTTCCGCATCGCGTTGGCCTTGTGGACCTCGACGGTCTTGACGCTGATCTGCAGCGTCTCGGCGACTTCCTTGTTGCTGTGGCCGACGGCCATCATGCGCAGGACGCTGGCTTCGCGCTCGCTGATCAGCGGCCGCGGCGGGCGCCGCGCCTGCCGCGCCACGTAGTCGTCGGCCGCCCGCGCCGCCAGCGAGGTGTCGAGATAGCGCCCCCCGGCGGCCACCGCCCTGATCGCGCGCAGCAGCTCACTCGACGCACTCTGCTTGACGACATAGCCGGCGGCGCCGGCGCGCAGCAGTTCCTGGACGTAGGCCTCGTCGCTGTGGCGGGTCAGCGCCACGACCGCGACCTCGGGCACGAGCTCCTTCACCGCCCGGGTGGCGGCCAGCCCGTTCATCTCCGGCATCGAGATGTCGAGCACCAGCACGTCCGGCTTGAGCTCGGTGGCCAGGTGCACGGCCATGCGCCCGTCCGCGGCCTCGCCGACAATCTCGATGTCGGCCTGGGACTGCAGCAGCAGCCGCAGGCCTTCGCGCACGGTCTCGTGGTCCTCGGCGAGGAGGACGCGAATGACGGTCATGCGTCACCGGTCCCGGCCCGCGCCGCCCTGGGGCAGCGCAGGAAAACCGACGTTCCCTTCTCCGGGAGCGGACTCGACCTGCAGCGTGGCACCGATCAGCCCGGCCCGCTCCTGCATCCCGAGCAGCCCGATGCCCTGGAGCTGCGACGCCAGCTTCCCCGGATCGAACCCGACGCCGTTGTCTTCGACCACCAGGACGACCTCCCCGTCGCGGGTCTCCAGCATCACGTCGACGCGGCTGGCGTGCGCGTGCTTGCCGACGTTGTTGAGCGCTTCCTGGGCGACGCGGTAGAGGACGATTTCGGCGTCCGCGGGCAGGTCGCCGGCGGTGAAGCCGCGGCTGCGGTACTCCACGACGACCCCGTGGTGCTCCGACCACTCGCGCACGAAGCGCGGCAGCGCCGCGGCCAGTCCCAGGTCGTCGAGCACTGACGGCCGCAGCTCCCAGGCCAGGAAGTCGAGCTCGGTATCGATGCGCTGGGTGAGCGCGAGGGCCCGATCGACGTCTTCGCCGGGGACCGCGCGCCGAGCTGGTCGCGATGCCGCTCGAGCGTCATGCGCAGCGCCGTCAGCTGCTGCCCGAGGTGATCGTGGAGATCGCGGGCGATCCGTCCCCGCTCGTCCTCCTGGGCCATCACGATCTTGCGCAGGATGTTGGCGACATGGCGCTGCGAGGTGGCGTGCTGCGACACTTCCGCCTCGAGGGCGCCCGTCCGCTGGGCGACGAGCGAATCCGACTTCGGCGCGCAGGGTGTTCAGCGCCTCGGCGGCCTGCCGCGGGCCGGAGAGGTCGCGCGCCACCATCGCGAACCCCAGCATCTCGGCGCCGTCCAGCGTGGTCGTGACGCCGCTGCAGTAGAACTTCGCGCCGTCCTTGCGCACCTGCAGGCGCTCGTCGGCGGCGCGTCCATTGCGCCGCGCGCGCTCGAGCACCTCGGCCGGCAGGCCGGCGGCGCGGTCCTCGGCCGTGAACAGCACGTCGGTCGACTGCCCCAGGATCTCATCGACGCGGTAGCCGAACATGCGCTCGGCGCCCGGGTTCCAGGAGTCGATCACGCCCGGCCGGCGAGATGGTGAAGATCGCGTAGTCGACGACGCTGTCGATCGAGCAGGCGCAGCCGTTCCTCGCTGGCCCGCACCTGGGTCTCGGCGTGCCGGCGCTCGGTGATGTCGAGGAACGTCACCACCACGCCGTCGATGTGGTCGTCGGAGGTGCGGTAGGGACGGACGCGCAGCGTGTGCCAGCGGCCGTCGGCCGTCTGCACCTCGCGCTCGACCGGCTCCAGCCGATCGAGGACGTGGCGGGCATCGGCGAGCAGGCCGTCGTCGCGCAGGTGGCTGGTGATGTGCGCGAGCGGCCGTCCGATATCGGTCGCGGAGCAGGTTGAAGATGGCGCCGGCCGAGGGGGTGAACATCTTCAGCTGCAGGTGACGGTCGAGGAAGATGGTGCCGATCTCCGTCGAGTTGATCAGGTTCTGGAAGTCGTTGTTGGCGAGCCGCAGCTCCTCGATCTTGACGTTGAGCTCCTGGTTCACCGTCGTGAGCTCCTCGTTGACCGACTGCAGCTCCTCCTTGCTGGTCTCGAGCTCCTCGGCCGCCGAGCGCAGCTCCTCGTTGCTCGCCTGCAGCTCCTCGTTCGACGCCTTGGCCTCCTCGACCTGCGTCTCGTACTGCTCGATCACCGTCCGCAGCTGGCGCTGGGTGCGCCTGAGCTCGTCGTCCAGCTCCTGCGAGGCGGTCTCGGTGGGGCTGGTCAGATGCACCGTGCTCTCGAGATCCTCCGCGGTGGCGTCGCGCTCGTCGAAGAGCACGAGGAAATAGCCTCGCGTCCGGGTCGGCGCTCGGCGCGGTTCGGCCTGACGGTAATCGTGACGCGGCGCGCCGCGTTGTCGATGGTGACCGGCACGTCCAGGATCTCCACCGGCACCTGATCCTGCATCGCCCGCTTGAGCGCGCTCCGCAGATCCGGGCGCAGTTCCTGGCGCACCAGCGCCAGCAGATCGCGCGACGGTTCGCCGCCGGCGAGCTGGAGGTAGCGCCCGGCGCGCGGCGAGAGATGCACGACCGTGTGGTCCGCGCTGACAATCAGCGACGGCGGCGCGTACTGCTCGAGCAGCACCTGGTGCAGCTCCGCCGGCAGCATGCTGTCGGGCGGTCGCGGCGCAGGCAGCCGGCTGCCGAGGCGCGAGACCACCGGCATCGGTGTCAGCCAGCGGCAGCGTCCGGCTGGCGCACCGCACGGCTCTGGAAGATGCTCGCGTGCTTCTCGCTGCGCCCGAACAGGTCGCTGCGGCCGTCGGGTGACTCGGAGACGCCCAGGAGCATGAACCCCCCCGGGTTCAGCGCGAAGTGGAAGGTCTCGACCACGCGCTCCTGTATCGCCCGGTTCAGGTAGATGAGGAGGTTGCGGCACGAGACCAGATCCAGGTGCGAGAACGGCGGATCCCGCAGCAGATTGTGGTGGGCGAAGAGGATGCCCTCGCGCAGCTCGCGGCGCACCCGGTAGCCGCCGGGCGCCCGGTGAAAGAAGCGCGCCAGCCGCACCTCCGACACGTCGGCCACCTCGGCATCGCTGTAGCAGCCCCTCGCGAGCGGTCGCGATCGCCGCTTCGTCGAGATCGGTGGCAAAGACCTGGATCACCGGCATCGCGCCCACGCCGTCGGCGCACTCGGCCAGCAGCATCGCGATCGAATAGGCCTCCTCGCCGGTGGCGCAGGCGGGCACCCAGACGCGGACCTGATCCTGGCTGCTCTTGTGCTCGAAGAGGCGCGGAATCACCCGCTCGGCCAGCGCGTCGAACTCGCCGGGGTCGCGGAAGAAGCTGGTGACGCTGATCAGCAGCTCCTTCATCAGCGCCGCGGCCTCGTCCGGCGTCTCCCGCAACATCCCGACGTACTCCGCGAACGACGGCAGGTTGTGCAGGCGCACCCGGCGCGCCACGCGGCGGCGCAGCGTCGCCGGCTTGTAGTTCGAGAAATCATGTCCCGTCCGCATGCGCAGCAGCGTCAGGATCTCGCGCAGCACGGCCGGATCGTCGGCGGACGAGGGGGCCGCGGCCTCCGACACCTGATCGTGCGATGCAGCCGCTGGTGATAGGCGGCGATGCGGGCGGGCATCTTCGCCACCGGCATGACGACGTCCACCAGGCCGGTCGCGATGGAATTGCGCGGCATGTCGCCGTAGTCCGCCTCGTCCGGATCCTGCGCGATGGCCAGGCCGCCGTGCTCCTTCACCCGTTTCAGCCCCGCCGACCCGTTGGGCCCGGTGCCCGAGAGCACCACGCAGACCGCGCGAGGCCCGTGCGCATCGGCCAGCGCGCGGAAGAACACGTCCACCGGCGCGCGGCGCTGCTCGACGCGCGTGACCTCCTTGACCAGCAGTACCCCGTCCAGGATGTCGAGGCTCTTGTTGGGCGGGATGACGTAGGCGTGGTCCGGCTCCATGTGGACCTTGTCCACCACCTGGGTCACGGGGAAGGGCGCGGCCACCTGGAGCACAGCGGCCAGCTGGCTGTCGTGGTCGGGGGACAGGTGGAGGATGACCACGAAGGCCGTGTTGGTGCGCGGCTCGACGTGGGTGAAGAACTCCTTGAGGGCCTTGATGCCCCCCGCGGATGCTCCGAGCCCCACCACGAACGGCGGGGCGCCCGGGGGCGTCCGCTGCCGCCCCGGTTCACCCTGTTGCTCACCCGTCTCGGCCATATAGGTAAGATCTCAAGGTAAGTATAGGACTGAAGCGTGGAAGGTGCTTTCGAGAGGAACCAGGGCTCGGCCGACAGGCTGGGCAGCGGGGTCTACAGGCTGACCCCGCTCTTGACGCCTGCGGGCACGGAGACGGGGACGGCACACCCAATCTTCTCCGGCTCGACCGACGGCGTCCGGCGCTGGTCGTGTCACCTGTCGGTGCTGATGCCGCACCAGGCCTCGCCCGCGCTGCACCAGCACGACCACGAGCAGATCCTGCTGGTACTGGACGGCGAGCTGGACGTGCGCATCACCGGCGACACTCTGGAGCCCGAACGGCGCACGCCGTTGCGCCGGGGGGAGTTCGCCTATTGTCCGGCGCAGTTCCCTCACGCGGCGCGTGCGGCAGCGGCCTCCGCCGCCAGCGTCGTCGTCATCAGCTGGCGGGACGACGGGACGCCGCAAAGCGGGACGCTGGGATTTGCACGGTTCGATGCGTTCGCATTCGAGCCCGGGAGGATGGTGCAGCGCGAGGGCTGGACGCGCCATCCGCATTTTTCGGGACCGACAGGGTATCTGCGCCAGCTCAGATGCCACGTGTCGACCATGCAGCCGGGAGCCGGGTATCCCGTGCACGCGGACCCGTACGACGTCGTGATCGTCACGCTCGCCGGCGAGATCGACACGATCGGCGCGCGCGTCCCAGCCGACAGCGTCATCTTCTACGCGGCCGGTGAGCCGCACGGGCTCAGTAACCCGGGAGACGTGCCGGCGGTTTACGTGGTCTTCGAGTTCCACAGCCATCGCATGGCCACGAAGACACGGGCTGAGCCGTCCCTTCTGTCGAAGGTCCTCGATCCGAGAAGGTGGGCGCGAAGGCTGAAAGCGCTGATTGCCCGCCTTCGCGCCGCTTCGGCGAGGCGGGCTGCCAGGCTTGCAGCGAATGAGGAACGCGAGTGAGCCACGCGCCCGGAGCGAGCCGTCGAAGCGGCGAGCGAGGGCGCGTGTCAGGGGAGTTCGAGGGGCGAAGCCCCTCGATGGAATTCGGAGCGAACGAGCAGGTGCGAGTGAGCCACGCGCCCCGGAGCGAGCCGTCGAAGCGGCGAGCGAGGGCCGCGTGTGCGGGGAGTTCGAGGGGCGAAGCCCCTCGATGGAAATTGCAGCGAATGAGCGGTGCGAGTCGAGCCACGCGCCCGGAGCGAGCCGTCGAAGCGGCGAGCGAGGGCGCGTGTCCGGGGAGTTCGAGGGGCGAAGCCCCTCGATGGAAATCGGCGAACGAGCGACGCGAGTGAGCCGCGCGCCCGGAGCGAGCCGTCGAAGCGGTGAGCGAGGGCGCGTGTCGGGGAGTTCGAGGGGCGAAGCCCCTCGATCAAAATTGGTGCGCCCGGCAGGATTCGAACCTGCGACCTTTGGCTCCGGAGGCCAACGCTCTATCCAGCTGAGCTACGGGCGCGTCGAGTGAGGCTTCCGACGCAGATCGATGGCGCGCCCGGAGGGATTTGAACCCCCGACCTACGGGTTCGAAGCCCGGCGCTCTATCCAGCTGAGCTACGGGCGCGCAGCCTGTCGGAAACGCTGATCTTACCAAACTCTGCGTTCCCGGTGGCGCCTCATTCAGTCGGCGGGTTCGACGGATTCGAGGGGGTCGAGGGATTCGGCGGCTTCGACGGCTTCGACCCGCCCGGCGCCCCGTTGCCGTTGAACTCGCACGCCCGCCGGACGGTCCGCACCAGCTGCTCCGGGTCGAACGGCTTCGACATCCGCGCAAACGCCCGGAGCTCCTCCATCGGCATCTGGTCCGCCACGGCCGACAGCACCACAATCGGCACGTCCGCCACGACCGGATCCTCCAGCTGCAGGCGCCGGAACTCCAGGCCGCTGCAGCGCGGCATCATGATGTCCAGGACGATGGCGCAGGGGCAGGCAGGGTCGTCTTCCTTCAGCTTGTGCAGCTGCTGCAGGGCGTCCAGCCCGTCGGCCGCTTCCAGAGACCCCCATGCCGTCCAGCTCGAGGATCAGCTTCACGACTTCCCGGGTGTCCCGGTCGTCCTCGACCACCATCACGTGCGCGCGCCCGCGCTCCACATTCATGAGCCCGACACCCCGCCAGCGAGGCCACCGGGATCAGCCGGGCACCGGCCGAGACGAGCCTCCACTCGGGATGGCGGCCGGGTCTCAGCCTCCGGACGAACTCGAACACGACGAACGCGCGCCAAACCCAATACGAACACTAGAACTATCCAGTCGAGGCGGCGTCTGCATGCAGGCGATACAGTCTTGGCGGAAATCGCGCGCGGCCCGGTGGTTGTATGGCAACCCGCGTGCCGTACCCGCCAGCCACAACCACCCAGCAGCTGGGGCGGATCAGTGCTCCCGGACTGGCTGCGCGGCCGCGGTTTGTCCCGGCTCCGGCCCTCCCGCGACGGCCGGCCGTCCCAGGCGGGCCAGGAGCCAGTCGCGCCAGTCGGACAGGATCTCGTAGAACGGTCGGGATCACGAGCAGCGTCAGCAGCGTCGACGTGATGACGCCGCCGATCACCGCGCGCCGAGCGGCGCGCGGAAGTCGGCGCCTTCGCCGACGCCGAGCGCCACCGGCATCATGCCGGCGATCAGCGCGAACGTCGTCATCAGGATCGGCCGCAGGCGGACGCGGCCGGCCTCGATGAGCGCCTCGCGCCGCGGCATGCCCGTTCTCCTCGCGACCACTTGGCGAAGTCGATCAGCAGGATCGCGTTCTTCGCGACGATGCCCATCAGCAGGATCACGCCGATCATGCTCATCAGGTTGAGCGTCGTCGCCGGTGACGCAGCAGCGCCAGCATCACGCCGATGAGCGACAGCGGCAGCGAGAGCAGGATCGCCAGCGGATCGAGGAACGACCCGAACTGCACGACGAGGACGAGGTACATCAGCATGACCGCCACGCCGAGCGCGATGAAGATGCGGCCGAAGACCTCCTGCTGATCCTCGCGTCTCGCCGCCCTGCGTGAGCGCGTAGCCGGGCGGCAGCGTGCACCTGCGCGCATGCGCGGCGTCGATGTCGCTCGATCACCTCGCGACAGCGGCCGGCCCTGCGGTGTTGGCCTGCGACCGTGATCACGCGCTCGCGGTCGAGGTGGTCGATGCGCGCCGGGCCCGAGCGCCGGCGTGATCGTGCGCGACCTGGCCGAGCGGCACGCGTGCGTCGGCCGGCCGTCGCGGCCCGTGAACGACGAGCGGCAGCGACTCGCAGGTCGCTGCGCGTCTGGCGCGCGACTCCGGCGCGAGCCGCACGGTCACGTCGCGGGTCTCGCCGGTCGGATCGACCCAGTCGCCGGCGTCGATGCCGGCGAACGCCGGCCGCAGCGCCTGCGCGACCTGCGCCGACGCGTGATGCCGAGCGAGCCGGCGAGCCCGCGGTCGAGCTGCACGTCGAGCTCCGGCTTCTGCCCCTTGGTCGACAGGCCGACGTCGACCGCGCCCGGGCACCTGCGCGCACCGACGGCCGCGACGCTGGTCGGCGAGCTGCTGACAGCTCGTCGGCGTCGGGCCGCGCAGCTGGATCTGGATCTGCTTCTGCTCGCCGAAGCCGCCGGTGGAGATCGACGCCGTCACGCCGCCGAGCCGCGCCAGCTCGCTCGCGCAGGTCCGGCCGCGACCGCCGTCCTGGTGGCGCTCGCGCTCGTCCTTCGGCGTCAGCTGGACGTAGACCGTGCCCTCGTCCACCGCGCCGCGTCGCGGCCGCCGACGGTGGTGTAGGTGTAGCGCACCTCCGGGTGCGCGCGCGCGAGCGCGCGCGACCTCCTCCGCCTTGAGCCGCGTGTAGTCGAGGTTCGATCCCGGCGGCGTCTCGAGCGCTGACGTTGAACTCGGAGTCGTCGGTCACCGGGAAGAAGCTGCCGCCGACGATGCCCGATCGCCGGCAGCGCGAGCGCGCCGACGAACGACGCCACCGCGAGCGCCACCATCGACCAGCCGGTGGTCGAGCGCCCAGCCGATCACCCGCTTGTAGTCGTTCGGCCTGGCGGTCGAACCAGCGGTTGAAGCGGTCGAGCAGCCGCGTGATGAACGACCGCTGCTGCTCCATCGGCGTGTGCGGATCGGGCCAGTACGCCGACAGCATCGGGTCGAGCGAGAACGACACGAACAGCGACACCAGCACCGAGCAGGCGATCGTCAGCGCGAACGGCGCGAACCACTGCTCGGCGATGCCGCCCATGAACGCGATCGGCACGAACACGACGACGATCGAGAACGTCGTCGCCGCCACCGCGAGCCCGATCTCGTCGGTGCCCTCGCGCGCCGCCGTGTAGTGGTCCTTGCCCATCTCGACGTGGCGCACGATGTTCTCGCGCACCACGATCGCGTCGTCGATCAGGATGCCGATGGCGAGCGACAGGCCGAGCAGCGACATCGTGTTGAGCGTGAAGCCGAACGCCCAGCACCGCGACGAACGAGGCGAGCACCGACACCGGCAGCGCCAGGCCGGTGATGACCGTCGAGCGCCACGAGTTCAGGAACAGGAACACCACGAGCACGGTGAGCACGGCGCCCTCGATCAGCGCCGCCTGGACGTTGCGCCACCGAGTTGCGCGACGCGCACGCCGGCGTCGCGCACGACTCGCAGCGTCGACGCCGGCGGGCAGCGTGCTGCTGGATCTCGTCGACCTGCGTCGCGGATCGTCGTCGGCGACGGCGGTCGTGCTGTAGCCCTTCGACTTCTTGATGTCGATGCCGACGGCGTCCTCGCCGTTGTAGAGCGCCGCCGAGCGCGGCTCCTCGGTGCCGTCCGTGACCGTCGGCGACGTCGCCGAGCCGGACGACGCGGCCGCTGCGCTCGGCGACGACGAGCTGCGCGAAGTCCGCGGCGTCTCGAGGCGGCCGCGCAGGCGGATCGTGCGCTCGTCGAGCGTCGCCGGTCAGGCGGCCGACCGGCGCGGCGAGGTTCTGCGCCTGCAGCGCCTGCACGACCTGCGCCGACGCTGATGCCGGCGGCCTGCAGCGTCGCGCGGCCGCAGCTCGACGGTCAGCTCGCGCTCGACGCCGCCGACGACGTTGACCTCGCGCGACGCCGGGGATGCCCGCGCAGCTGCGCGCGTGATGCCGGGATCGGCGAGCCGCGTCAGCTCCGCGGCCGTCAGCGTCGTCGACGACGAGCGTCAGCGAGACGATCGGCAGGTCGGTCGGATCGAACCGCGTGAGGATCGGCTCCTCCATCTCCGGCGGCAGGTCGTTGCGGATGCCGGAGATCTCGTCGCGGATCTCCTGCGTCGCCTCCTGCAGGTCCTTCTCGAACACGAACTGCGACGATGATCGTGCCGAAGCCGTCGAGCGACGTTCGAGGTGATCTGGTCGACGCCGCTGATGCCGGAGATCGCCTCCTCGATCGGGTCGACGACCTCGCGCTCGACGCTGTCGGGCGAGGCGCCCGGGTACGGGATCGAGACCGACGACGATCGGCGGCTGCACGTCGGGGAACTCGTCGGTCTCGAGCTGCGCAGCGCGACGATGCCGAACACCACCAGCGCCAGCATCGCGACGATGGTGACGATCGGCCGCTTGATGGCGAAGTCGGAGATGAACATGGCTTACCTCGGCGCCCGTGCCCGACGCAGCTGACCGGCGTGCCCGGCGTGATGCCCTGGGCCGGCGCCGCGCAGCAGCACGTCGCCGGCCTCGACGCCGCCGGCGAGCTGCACCCGCTCGGTCTGCGGATCGCGCAGGCCGATCGGTGACCGTGCACCCTCTCGGTCTTGCCGTCCGTCGACGCGCAGCACCCAGGCTGCGCCTCCGTCGGTGTCGACGGCGTTGCTCGGCACCACCAGGCCCGTCGGCCGACTCGGCGACGACCCGGCCTTCGGCATACAGGCCGGCGACGAGCCGCCCGTCGGTGTTCGGGACGGTGACGAAGATCGGCACCTGGCGGGTCGTCGGGATCGGCGATCGGGCTGATGCGCTCGATCGTGCCCCTCGAACGGCTGCGCGTAGCCGCGCACCTGGAAGCGCACCGGCAGCGCCGACCTGCAGCAGCGCCGACCTGATCGGACGGCACCGAGGCCTCGAGCCGCATCGACGACGGATCGATGATGGTGAAGAGCGCGGTGCCCGGGCGTGACGACGTCGCCGGTGTTGACGGCGCGATCGGCGACGACGCCGTTGATCGGCGCGCGCACGATGGCGTCGCCCTGCTGTTTGCGCGCCGAGACCGAGCCGTGACTCGGCGTCGGCGACCTGCGCCTCGGCGGCGGCACGTTGCTGCGCGCGAGGTCGAGGTCGCGCGCGGCGAGTGCGCCGGCTTTGACGAGCTGTGCGGTGCGGTCGGCTTCGCGGCGCGCGACCGTCGAGCTGATTCTGCGCCGCCCGCACGCGCGCTCTCGGCCGACCGGCGCGCGTCGTCCAGCGTCGGCCGCGTCGATGCGCCCGATCACCGCGCCGCGGCGGACGGTCTGCCCTTCCTCGACGCTGACCTGCAGCATCGAAGCCGCCCAGCTCGGCGCGCACGGTCGCCTCACGCTTCGGCCGCGAGCTCGCCCGAGAGCATCGGGCCGGTCACGATGGTCGCCGCTTCCGACGGTGACGACGTTCTCGGCCCCGACCTGGACCGGCGCGGGGCCTCGGCACGGCGTCGGCGCCGCGCTTGCCGCGTCGCCGCCGCAGGCGGCCGCAGGACAGCGCGAGCGCGCCGCACAGCGCGTGACTCGGAGCACGACCTCACTGGCGTCACCTGCCGGACTCTGAGGAGCGCGGGCGGCGCGGCGTTGCGGAACTGGTCGCCGCGGCAGCGGTCCTGGGGCGCGCGACCGGTGCGGCGCGGTGCTGCCGTGCCGGCGTGGCGCGCGATGGCTGCGGCGCACCGCCGGCGCCGCCCGCGAGAGCGGCAGGTCGGGCAGCAGCGCGAGCCGGGCGCGCGCCACCTGCAGGTCGCGCGCGGCCTGCGCGCGGTTGGCTTCGGACTGCTGCAGCAGCAGCCGCGAGTCGGTCAGCTCGAGCTGCGTCGAGACGCCGGCGCCGTAGCGCACGTCGGCGATCTCGTAGGCGCGGGCGGCCTGCTGGACGGTGCCGGCGCTGGCTTCCCACGCCGCCTGGCCGCGACGAGCTCGGCCCACGCCGAGCGGGTGTCGAGCGCGGCCAGCTTCCGCGACCTGGTCGCAGCTGCGCGCGGCTCTGTTCGAGCTCGGCCTGCGCGATGCGGCTCTCGGCCCGCTGCCGGCCGCCGGTCAGGATCGGCACCTGCATCGATCGCGCCGACCGTCCAGTTGGTGCGGAAGTCACCGAGTCGGGAAGGCACCCGACGGGTAGGCAATGTGGCCGAAGTTCGAGGTCACCGACGCTCGGCAGCCGCTCGGCCCGCGTCGCCTCGAGCGCCGCCTCGCGCAGGTGGACGACGGCGGCCGACTTCCTCGACGGCGGTCCGCGGCACGAGCGGGGCGTCCGGTGCCGGGCTGCGGCCGGCGCCGGCCGACGGCTCGGTCCGCAGCGCCTGTGCGGCGGTGGCCAGCCGCGCGGCGAACGCCGGCGGCACGTCGCAGCGCGGTGTCGCTCGAGTGACGCCGCGAGCTCGAGCCGGTCGGTCGGCCGGCAGGTCGAGCAGCTGCTTGAGCCGCAGCAGCGCGATGTCGCGGTTGGCGCGCTGGCGGATGATGGCGGGCGCTGGTTGTCGCGCGACACGCGCGCCCGCAGCAGCTCGAACTCCGGCTGCGCCCCGGCCTCGAACGACCTGCACCTGCCGAACGTGGCCTCGGCCTGTCCGAGCGTCGCCTCGGCGATGGCGACCAGACGGTCGCTGAGGGCCGCGTCGTAGTACGCCTGGGTCACGTCGAACAGCAGCTGGGCGCGCGAGGCGTCAAGGCGAGCTCGGCGCTCTCGCGTCCCGGCGTCGGCGAGCGCCGCCTGCGCGGCGAAGCCGCCCGCCGGAATAGACCGACTGCGAAAACGATCAGGTTGAAGCGCCAGGTGTTCTCGCGGCCGAACGGCAGGTCCGGGGCACCGTCCCCATCGCGCTGCCCGCCGCCGAAGAAGGAGCTGCCGACCGCGCCGCAGTCGATGGCGCGCTCGATCTCGGCGACCCGGGCGTCGAGCGCGCCGCCGGGATTGAGCGTGAACGGGTCGCACGACGGACGCCGCCGTCGAAGACCCCCTCGAACTCAGACGCCAGCGCGCGATCGTAGCCGCCCGACGCGCTGAGCTGAGGCAGGCGGCCGCTGCGGGCGCGGACCTGGTCCCCTTCGGCGCGCCGGATGCCGGCCCGCGCCGCGGCGATAGCCTCGCTGCGGGCTTCCGCGAGGTCGAGCACCTGCTCGAGCGTGAGCGGGCCCGCCGGTAGCGGTTGAGGTGTCTGCGCGCTCGCCCCCGGCGCCAGACCAGCCGCGGCGACAATCAGGACAATCAGAAGGACGCGCCAGGATGACGTCTGCAGTCGTGTTCCCATCCCTCCATTATGTCTGGGATGTAGCGCGCGAAGGCCCGGTCACGCCGAAGCGCGCGCAGCGCGCGATGGACCAGTCTCGCCGAAGCGCGCGAAGCGCGCAACGGACGAGTCTCGCCGAAGCGCGCGAAGGGCGCGAAGGGCGCGAAGGCGGACTCTACTTACCGGCGCCGCCCGGCTTCAGGTAGCCCAGCAGCTCCATCGGGAGCGGAAAGATGATCGTCGAGTTCTTTTCCGCCGCGATCTCGGTGAGCGTCTGGAGGTAGCGCAGGGTGATCGCGGTCGGCTCGGAGGCGATGATGGCGGCCGCCTGCGACAGCTCCTGCGACGCCTGCAGCTCGCCGCCGGCGTGGATGATCTTGGCGCGCTTCTCGCGCTCGGCTTCCGCCTGCCGCGCCATCGCCCGCTGCATGTTGTCCGGGAGGTCGACGTGCTTGACCTCGACCGCCGAGACCTTGACGCCCCAGGGATCGGTGCGCTGGTCGAGGATCTGCTGCAGTTCCTGGTTGAGGTGCTCGCGTTTCGACAGCAGGTCGTCGAGGTCCACCTGCCCCAGCACGCTGCGCAGGGTGGTCTGCGAGAGCTGCGACGTCGCGTAGTTGTAGTTCTCGACCTCGACGATCGCCCTGGTCGCGTCCATGACGCGGAAGTAGACCACCGCGTTCACCTTGACCGACACGTTGTCGCGCGTGATGACGTCCTGCGGCGGGACGTCGAGCACCACGGTGCGCAACCCGACGCGGACCATCCGGTCGATCGGGGGGAACACGAGCACGACGCCGGGCCCCTTCGGGTGCGGCAGCAGCTTGCCCAGCCGGAACACGACACCGCGCTCGTATTCGGTGAGGATCTTGATCGAGCTCACCAGGTACAGCCCGAGGATGAACAGCACCATCAGGAACGGAGGAATCAGCATTGTGGGCCCTCAATCACTCTTGACGAACAGCCGGAGTCCGTCCGCGCGGATCACGCGGACGCGGCTGCCCTTGGGAATCGCTTCGGCCGCCGTCGCCTGCCAGATCTCGCCGTGGGTCGCGACCTGCCCGCCCCGCCCCGGTTCGATGGCCGTCAGCGCCTCGCCGACCTCCCCGGCCATTCCGGCGGTGCCGGTGACCGCAACGCGCCGCTGCGCCGCGTAGGCCAGGCGCGCCAGCATCACGGCGATGGCCGTCAGCGCCAGGACGATGGGCAGCACGAGGCGCAGGTTCAGCTGCAGCTCCGGCAGCGGCGAGTCCACGAGGATCATCGACCCGAACGCCAGCGCGACCAGCCCGCCGATGGTGAGCAGGCCAAAGCTGGTGACCACGACCTCGAGGATGAGCAGGATCAGGCCGAACAGGATCAGCAGCACGCCGGCATAGTTGACCGGGAGCACGGAGAAGGCAAAGAACGCCAGCAGCAGGCAGAGCACCCCCACCACCCCGGGGAGGATCGCGCCGGGGTTCCACAACTCGATGGTCAGCGCCAGGGTGCCGAGGCTGAGCAGCAGGTAGGCCACGTTGGGGTGCGCCACGGCGCTCAGCACGCGCTGGCGGAGGCTCATCTCGACCGGCACGATCTCGGCGCCGGCGGTCCGCAGCACCACCGTCGAGCCGTCGAAGCGCGTCACCGTCCGGCCGTCGACCTGCCGCAACAGGTCCGCAACGTCGTTGGCCACCAGGTCGACCAGCGGCGGCTTGGCGCCAAGCGCCTCCCCTTCCGTGAACGCCCGGCTCGCGCTCACCGCTTCGGCCGCCAGCTCCACGTTGCGGTGGCGCCGTTCGGCGAGCGTGCGGGCGTAGGCCGCCATGTCCTCGGTCGCCTTCTTGGACACGGTGTCGTCCATCTTCTGGCCGCTGCCGTCCACCGGATGCGCGGCGCCGATGTGCGTGCCCGGCGCCATCGCCCCGATATCAGCGGCCAGGATGAGGATGAACCCCGCCGAGGCCGCGCGCGCCCCGGACGGCCCGACGAAGATCGCCACCGGCGTCTTCGCCGCGACCATGGCGGACACGATGGCGCGCGTCGAATCCACGAGGCCGCCCGGCGTGCGCAGGGTGAAGACCACGAGCGACGCGCCGGCCAGATCCGCGCGCGCCAGGGTGGCGATCATGTATTCCGCGGAGACCGGATGAATGATGCTGTCCACCCGGGCGGAGTAGACAACGGGGGGCGGGGCGGCGGGATCGGCGGCGGGCGTGGATTGCGCAGCTGTCGCGCCCTGGCCCAGCGCCAGCACGAGACCGCACGCCAACCGTCCCGCGGAACGAATATCCATGGGAGGGCCACCTCAACCCTTCCTTGATTATATGGCCCATCCGGAGGAGCGCCGGATTTTCGCCCGCATCGGCGGCCGCCTGTCGCCAGCCGTGCTCCACGGCGTTGCGTTGTCCCCTCGGCGCCCCGCGAAACCGTCAGTCCTGCACGTATGGGATGGTCATCGGGCCCTCGGGCAGCACCGCTACCGGCACATCGGGACCCAGGCGCGCGAGCTCGGCCGCCAGCGCCTCCCCGACGTCCCCCACCGGTTCGAGATGCGCGCGGCGCACATCCTCGGCCGGGAGGTCGCTGTAGAGGCCGACCCGCGCCTTCAGCAGCACGCCGGCGAGCAGCTGCGCTTCCCATTGGTCGGTACAAGGAGAATCCCGGCGCCGTGATCGTCGCCAGCAGCGCCGCCGGCGAGTCGTGGTCGAACAGCAGCTGCTTGAAGTTGCCGTGCTCGGGGAAGCCGTCGTTGCAGCGGGCGGCGGTCAGGATGTAGCCGTTGCCCGACACGATCTGCGCCGCGGCGGACATGCCCTTCACGGCCTGGTACAGGTTCTGATCCAGCGGATAGCCGCTGTTGGTCGTGACCACCACCGGCACGCGGGCGTCGAGGGGCACCATCGCCGTCTCGCGTGAAAACCGGCAGCCGGCATCGTGCGCGGCAAGGACGTCGCCGCAGAAAAAGGCAGTGATGTCGCGCCGGCGGTTCAACGTCACGTTGACGCAGAAGTCGATCGGGATCAGTGCCCCGTCGTGGCGAATCCGCGACTGCGTCGGGTTGCCCTCGATCCGCCCCCACGTCGTCCCCGGATCGCCGATCATGCGTGCGTCGTGGTAGCGCATGATCGACGCGATGTCGGCCACGCCCGGGAAGACCGCCTTGCTGCCGCCGGAAAAGCCCGCCATGAAGTGCGGCTCGATGAAGCCGAGCACGATCCGGCGATCGGCCTCGACGTACTCCCGATTCAGGAACACCGGCTGCCCGTCCTGGCCGGTGCCGGCGGCGGCCAGCGTCGCCGGATCGAAGGCGTCGTGGTTGACCACCCGATAGCGGCCCGCGATCGCCTCCCCTACCATCGCGCGGATCTCGGCGGGCGTGGTGGCGCGGTGCGATCCGGTGCCGATGACGATAGTGATCTGCTCGTCGGGGACGTGCGCCAGCGCCTGGAACAGCCCGGGGAGCAGGCGATCGCTCGGGAGCGGCCGCGTGATGTCGGGGATGACGACGGCAACGCGCTCGTGCGCCGCCACGAGATCGGGGAGGGGCGCGGCGGCGAGCGGGGCGCGCAGGGCCTCGGCGAAGGCCGCCGCCTCGTCCGGCAGGCCGGGCACGAAACGGGGGGCGAGGACGGTGACGTTCCGCGAGGGGATCGTGACGTCGAGCCCGGCGGTTCCGTATTGGAGTTTGAGGCGCATGGTGGTCGTGACAATACCTCAGGTACGTGCCGCTCTTTCTTCAGCTCGGCAGGAAAGAAAACACCACATTGGGCCGTCTGATCAGCTTGACGGGATGGAAACCGTGCCCGACACTTCTCTTCTCTCGTCCCACAACTCACCGTAACTGACAAGGTCCAGTGCGACCCTTCCTGGGGAGCGCTGCGTTCAGAGGCTTTCCGTGAAACTCCGATCCTGGGTGCTCGTCGTCTTCGTGGCGCTAGCGGCGGCTTCCACCGCAGTTACTTCTGGCCAACACCTCATCAGTTCCGTGGACCAGGATTCGGACGCGGACGGGCTCCCCGACCGCTGGGAATCCCAGGTGGGGCTCGACTCGCGCAGTGGCGCGGGGCCCGACGGCGCAGCGGGGGATCCCGACGGCGATGGACTGACCAACGCCCAGGAATACGAGGCGGGCACGCATCCGCGCGGCTTCCATGCCACGTACCTTCCGGAAGCGGGGGCCGGGTCGATGGCCGCGCGAGTGGCGCTCCTCAACCCGGACTCGCAGCCCGCATCGGTCCTCCTGACGTTCGCGACCGCCGACGGCGAGCGCGTGCGGCGGATGCTGCAGCTCGGTCCGACGTCGCGGCTCACTCTCGGCCCCGACGCGCTCGCCGACGTCCGCTGGACGGAGTTCGGGACGACGATCGAATCGGACCGGCGGGTCGTGGTGGATTGCACCTTCTCCGATGACGGCGTGGCCTACAGCAGCCACGGCCAGACCAGCGGGGCGGCCGCGTCGAGAACCTGGTTCATCGCCGATGGAGACACCACTGGCGGCACGAACCTGTTCTACATCATCCAGAACGGGCAGCCGGCCGCTGCCGACGTCGACGTGCAGTACCTTCTCCCGGCGCCGCAGCTGCCGCTCACGAAGATTTACCGGGTCGAGGCCCACAGCCGCTCCGCGGTGTGGGTCAACGCCGAAGCGCGGACCGATTCGAGCCCTCGCCGCGCTGTCTTCCTCGGCGTCTCGGCGGCGATTACGTCGAGCGTACCCGTGGTCGTCGAGCGGGCGATGTACCGCGGCGGCGTCGATCGCCTGGCGCGTGCCGGTCACGGCGTGCTCGGCATGACGGCTGCCGCGCCGCACTGGTTCTTCGCCGGGGGAGCCACGGGGCCGGCCGTCGACATGTTCCTGACGATTGTCAATCCCGACGCCGCGGCCGCGCTCGTGGATGCCGAATACCGCCTCGATTCGGGCGAGGTCGTGGTCAGGCACTACACCATCCCCGGCAGCAGCCGTTCCAGAATCCTCGTGGACGACGAGGATCCCCGCCTCGCCCGGACGCCGGTCGCCGCGACGCTCACCTCGATCAACGGTGTCGCCGTCGTGGCCGAGCGCTCGATGCAGGTGGCCGCCAGCGCCGGCGGCATCGCGGAGATGCATCACGGCACGGGCGGGGGCACGGCGACCCGATGGGGCATCGCCGACGGGGAGGCTGGCGGCCCGGCCGGCGCCCGGACCACCATCACCATTACCAACACGGCGCCGTCGGCCGCGGACATCCAGGCCACGCTCTTCTTCGAAGACGGGACCACGTCCCGGGACACGTTCGGCCTGGCCGCCGGAGCCCGGTCCTCCCTGGACGTAGCGGAGCGCTTCCCGTCCGCGGTTGGACGGCGGTTCGGCATCGTGATCGAAAGCCTCGGCGCCCCCGCCGCCGGGCTGCTGGTCGAATGGGCGCTGGAGCCGGGCGCCGCCGGCGCTTCCCGCGCATTCGCCAGTGCGCTCGCCCGCCCCCTTCCGCGCGAGGGGGCGGCGGTGCAGGCCCTCGATCTGTCGGCCGGCAGCCAGGTCGTTCCGCTCCGCACGGCGGCAGCGCCCGCGGCAGCCCTCACCGCGGTGCCGGCGCCTGGGGCCGCGGCCTACAACGTCCGCATCGCCAGCGACGCGTCGCCGGACCTGACGGACCTTGACAGCCTGATTTACAGCACGACCTCGGCCTGGCAGAGCAGCCGGGAAAAGGTGTGGGCCCTCTTCTACTGGAGCCACCGCCTCAAGCGACAGACGGCGCCGATGATGCTCCACGGCTTCGAGGTGACCGATCCGATCCGCAATTTCCTCGACTACGGCTTCACCATGTGCAGCACGATCTCCGGCATCAACCAGGTGCTGTACGAAGCGCTCGGCCTGCCCCATCAGTACCTGGGACATCTGCAATCACACGGTGTCCACCGTCCAGTACGAGGGCAAATTCCGGATGATCGACAGCTCCATGTCCAACCTGGTGACGACCGACGACGGCGTCTCGCTGGCGTCGCTCGAGGAGGCGGCCGCCGACTACGCGCGGCTGGTGCGGGAGCGGAGCCTGTACGCGACCAGCCCGAACGGATTCCTGACCGGGTCGGACGCGCTGCGGAACCTCCCGGACTTCACCACCCCGACCGGCAGCACGCTCAAGGGCTTCGCGTCCAACTTCTGCCCGGGCGGCCTCAAGTTCCAGGACTACTACTACAACTGGGACGCGGGGCACCGCTACGTGCTCAACCTGAGGGAGGACGAGTCCTACACCCGCTACTACCGGCGCCTCGGGACCACGGCGGAATATTGGATCCCCAGTGAAAAAATCGCCAGCCCGAACCCGGCGAGCACCACGCAGATCGATTCCGCGAACACGTTCGGCAACCGCGGCAACGGCGTCTGGTCGTGGGCTCCCCGGCTGACGCCGGCCGAGTGGGAGCGCGCCGTGCACCGCGCCGCGAACATCACCAGCATCGCGTCGGGCCTCGCTCCCGCGCTGCCCGACCTGCCGCCGAGATCGTTTACAAGGTCCAGGCCGGCAACGCGATCGCCTCGCAGAAGATCGACGCGCAGTTCTCGCGACCCGACCCGGGCGCCACCGCATCAATTGCCGTGAGCGTCAACCACGGGACGTCGTGGACGCGAGGTCGGTTCATCTGGCGCCGCCACCGGGCTGGTGCCGCTCACCCGAACCTCCGCAGCGACGTGAGCGCCGCCTACGAGACGCTGGTGAGGGTGCAGATGCGCCGGAACGGCGGTCCGGCGGATGCCGTCGTGCTGACAGGGCTCTCGATTACGACGCTCACGCAGGTCAACGTGCACGGCCTCCCGAAGCTGAACATCGGCCGCAACGAGATCTTCCTGGGGCTTGGCGACCCGTCCGACACGATGGTGCTCTGGCCGGAGCTGCGTGGCGATTTCTGGCGGACCGACGTCTACGATTCGAGCAACATCGCGACGCAGGGAGTCGGCGTGCCGCGCAAGTACACCGCCGCGGCCTACCCCGCGATCCTGACGCAGGATGCGCACCTGACCTATCGCATGGACGCGCCGCGCGACATCACCCGGCTGGTCTACGGTGGCCGCCTCCACAACTACAAGGCCGGTTCGTATATCGACTTCCTCCATTCGTTCGACGGCGGCGAGTCCTGGATCCGTTCGTACCGCCTGAGCGACGTCGGCAAGCCCTACGACGTCCTGCACTACGAGACGATCACCGACATCCCGCCGGGCACCCGCACCGTCCTGTTCAATACCTGATCCACAACACCAACAGCGACAGCACGCGCGCGAGCGGCCTCTACGCGGTGCGGATGGAGGTCAACCACCACCCCGCCGTCGCACACCTCCCCCGGCTCGATGTCACCCTCCGCTGGAAGGAGATGCGAGCGGACCGGACACCGTCGAGCGGAGCCATCGGGAGCGCGTGACGGAGTTCCCCTTCCGCTACGTCGTGAACGTCGGTGGCAGCGACCATCCGGTGATGGAATCGATGACCGTCAACGTCGACGGATTCGGCGACGGCGGCGCCCCCCGGATACAGCGACGGCGTGGACGCCGGCGGCCAGAAGTGACGTCTATACGACCCTACCACCGGGACCAATCTCGCGGTGAACAAGCCGTACACCGCCTCCCGCGCGCCGTCCGGCTTCCAGTCGTCCGCGGGGGCGGCCAACACCACGATCCTGACCGACGGCGTCGTTGGCGCGCCGGCGACGGGCAGCCTGTCTGTACTGGTGGGGACAATGCTGGACGTCCGGGAAGGATGTCGATATCCAGCTCGACCTCGGCGCGCCGCAGGCTCTCGGCGCCTTCCGCGCGCACCTCTTCGGCTACCCGTCCTGGGACGCGCTGAAAGGCCAGGTCCAGGACCGTGTCGAGGTCTCATCGTCCGTGGACGGCGTCGACTTCACCAGCCATGGGCTGCTGCAGACGTCGCTATGGCGAAAGGACATGCCGATCAATCACATGCTGCCGGACGACGGCAAAGCGACAGCCTGGAACTTCGAGCAGATCGTGCCTGCGCCGGTGACCGCCCGGTTTGTCCGCTACCGCATCACGCCGAAGCGCAATCTCTGCGTCAGCGAGCTGCAGGTGCTCGACCGCGTCGTCTACGAGCCGTTCGACATCCGCATCGCGCCGCCGGCGTGGCTTGCCCCGCCACCCGAGCCGGCAAATCTGGCGCCCACGGTGACGCTCACGGCGCCGGTTCCCGGGACGCCGCTCGTGTCGCCAGCCACGGTGCTGGTATCGGCCACGGCACAGGACAGCGATGGCACCGTGCGGACAGTGGATTTCTTTGCCGGCGAGCTGCTCATCGGCACGGCCGGCGCCGCCCCGTACAGCATCCTCTGGCCGGAGGTGGCGGCCGGGGATACCTCGTGACGGCACGAGCCACCGATGATGCCGGCGCCACGACGACATCAGCGCCGGTGCTGGTGACCGTCGATTCGCCGCCGCCGCCGGCCGATGTTCCGCCGCAGGTGACTCTGACGTCGCCGGCGTCCGGGCTCACGCTCGACGCACCGGCCGCTCGCGTGCTGAGCGCCGACGCCACGGACGCAGACGGCAGCATCGCCAGGGTGCAGTTCTTCGCCAATGGCCTGCTCGTCGGACAATCCAGCGCGGCCCCGTACAGCATGACCTGGCCGGACGTCGCGGCGGGGGTGTACACCCTCACCGCCCGTGCCACCGACATGGCGGGCTCGTCGGCGACGTCCGATCCCGTTGTCCTGTCCGTGATCGCGCCACCGCCGCCACCCATCGTGCCGTCCACCGACGAAATCGTCCTGCATGCCGCCGTCCAGGGGCAGGTCATCGGCGGCTGGGTCGTCACGAACGATGCGACGGCGGCGAGTGGAGCCCGACTGCAGAACCCCAATCTCAACGCGGCCAAGGTCGCCACGGCGCTCGCGGCGCCGGCGCAGGCCTTCGACCTCACCTTCCATGCGGAGGCCGGCAAGGGCTACCGGCTCTGGCTGCGCGGCAAGGCCCTGGGCAACAGCTACAGCAACGACTCCGTGTTCGTGCAGTTCGACGGCAGCGTGCATGCCTCGAGCACGCCCCTCTGGCGCATCAACACCACCGATGCGGCGTCCTGGTGATCCTCGAGGACTGCGGCGGCTGCGGCCTTCAGGACTGGGGATGGGCCGACAACGGCTACGGAACGGGGGTGCTCGGCCCCCTCGTCTATTTCGCGGCCACCGGGCCTCAGAGGCTGCGCATCCAGATGCGCGAGGACGGTCTCGCCATCGATCAGGTCGTGCTGTCCGCCGCGAAATACCTGAATACACCGCCCGGCGCGGTGAAGAACGACGCGACCATCCTCGAGGCACAACGACCGATGCCGGCCCGCCGTCGAATACCGCGCCGATCGTCTCGCTCGTGGCGACAGCCGCCGCGTCCCCTCCCATCGCGCCGGCCTCGGTCACATTGACCGCCGCGGCCAGCGACCCAGATGGCACCATCGTCGCCGTCGAGTTCTTCGCGGGTGGCACGCTGCTGGCGACAGCGACGGAGAGTCCATTCACCACGACCTGGCCCGATGTCGGCGCGGGGACATACACCCTGACCGCCCGGGTTACGGACAACGGTGGCGCGACCACCACGTCTGCGCCTGTCCTCTTCAGCGTGGCGCCGCCTCCGCCGCCGCCACCCCCGGCAGGCGCACCGATAGATGAGGTCGTGCTCTACCCGGCCGTGGACGCGCAGGTCCTTGGAGGATGGGCCGTGATCGCCGACGCCACCGCCGCGGCAGGATCGCGGCTGCAGAACCCGAATGCCAACCTCGCAAAGGTGCCCAATGCGTCGCCTGCACCCGCTGCGGCATTCGATCTCACGTTTGCGGCCGAGGCCGGGAAGCCCTACCGGCTCTGGCTGCGCGGGAAGGCCCTGGACGACAGCTACAGCAACGACTCGGTCTTCGTCCAGTTCGACGGGAGCGTCGATGCCTCGGGAACGCCCCAGTGGCGGATGGGCACGACTGCATCCACGACGGTGATCCTCGAGGAGTGCGGCGGGTGCGGCCTCCAGGGATGGGGCTGGGCCGACAACGGGTACGGCATGAACGTGCTCGGGCCGGTCGTGTACTTCGCGGAAACCGGGCCGCAGCGGCTGAGGATTCAGATGCGCGAGGACGGCCTCGCGATCGACCAGATCGTGCTCTCTGCCGTGACCTACGCCACGGCGCCGCCCGGACGGGCCAGAGGAGACACGGTGATCGTCGCGCGGTAACCGAGCCGCCGATGGGCCGGATCTACGGCTTCCGCCGCGGGGCGATCAACCGGCGCAGGGACCGCGAGAGACCGTAGAGCGTCAACCCCACCGCGCCGACCTGCACGGCGCGTGTCAGGTGAGGCGTCGGGTCGGTCGCGCGGCGCCGCCGGTGCGCGAGGCGCGGGACCGACTCCTTCCGGCGGTCGGGGTTCTGCTCGGCCCAGTGCCAGCCGGCATCCCAGGCGATGTTGGCCGGTGGCGAGCCGTAGGGCTGCGCGGAGTGCGCCGCCCCGGCCCAATACGCCCTGGCGCCTCTGACCCACGCGACTTTCCACATCGCCACCTGGACGTCCGGGCTCACACCCGCCGCGACACGCCGCCTCGTCCAGAAGGCAGCCCAGCCACGTCCGGCCTTCCCGGCCGCTCCCGCGCTGCCCTGTGGCGGGGTCCTGGACATGTCGAGCGTCGGCACGGATCCGACCTAGGAGGCGGGTCGAGGGGCGTCAAGCGCGTATGTTTATTATTCGGGCTGGCGAGTAAGATTGAAATGACCAGCGTGCGCTGCTCGCCGCCGGCAACGCCCCAGGAACCCGGGACATGTCTCAACGACTGATTATCGGCCTCGAGTACTGGCGCCAACTGGGCGGCCATCAAGCAGCGGCTGGTGGAGCAGGGGGCTGACTGGACACGCGATCCAACGCGCCCGCGCAGCCGGATGTGCTGGTCGTGTCCGTGCCCGGAGATCGGCATATCGACGCCGCGCTCCGCACCACCAGGGAACTCGAGGGGGTCCGCTATGCTCGAGCGGGACGCCATGCGGTTCACGAGCTGACTTCTCTCGCTCAACTCCCAGCTCCCAACTCCCGAACTCCCAACTAAAAATCGCGGGTCGGGAGCATCTGCGGGCGAGCTGGGTTGGCAGCATTACACGCGAAGGGCGCGAGGGCGGCCCGGCAGCATGGGGGAGGCAATGAGCCCCGGATTGTGCAGCCGCATCAGCACGGCGCCAATCCCGGCCCGTCCCAGGAACAGCCCGGGCACCTGCTCCCCCCCTCGCACCCCCACGGTCCACCGGCCGCCGTTCGCGGCGCGGATGGACAGGCTCAGGTCGCCCGCCCGGCGGGCCGCCCGCAGATGTTCGCGCATCCCGGTGATTCCGTAGGCCAGCACCATCAGGTCCACCGCGCCGGCGAGGCCGTGGCACAGGGTGACGTCGGTGGCGTGCGACTGCCGGAGCGCCGCAGCCGCCCCCGCCACCAGCCGTCGCGCCGCCTCGATGGCGGCCGTGGCCTCCGCCAGCGCCGTGATGTCGCCGGTCGCCTCGTAGAACCGCAGCCGCACCGCCCCGATGCCCAGCGCACCATGGCACCACGCGGTCGTCCAGGCCGGCCATTCGGCGGACTCGAGCGCGGGCGCCGGCGTGCGGAGATTGGCCCAGGCACACCGCGCCGCCGAAAACCACGTGCGCTCGTACCCTGAGCGCGTCTTCGGCCACCGCCAGCATCGCGCGGCTGCGCGTGGTCCACGCCAGCTCCGCCAGCGCCCACGCCACGCCCGAGGCCCCGTGGCCCAGCCCACACCATGCGGGTTCCGCGCCTCCCCGCGGGTCGGGCCACGACGTGCCACCGCTGCCGGTGTGACGTGCGCCGAGCAGGCGCTCGCCTGCAACCCGGCATCCCCGCAGCAGCACCGGGTCCGGCGTGCGGCGGTGGATTGCGAGTAATGCAATCAGGACGCCGGCGAGGCCGCCGATCAGGTCCGCCCCGTCGACCCCGCCGGGTCCATCGCGCAGGCCCGCGGCCACCCGCCGCGCAAGCGCCAGGGCCCGGCGGCCGAGCGTGGGGCGGCGCAGGCGGCCGGCGACATCGGCGGCCGCCAGGGCCACGCCGGCGGCGCCGCTGTAGAGCGAGGGAGACGAGGACTCGAACGTGTCCTCCGCCGAGTCGAGCGAGAAGCGTAACGCGCCGGCCGCAACGCCGGCCAGGTCGGCGTCGCGCACGGCAGCGGCAATGTGCCCGAGAAACCAGCCGATCCCCGCCGTGCCGCCGTACAGGTCCGGTCCAACCGGTCCGCGAACGAGCGTGGCCCCGTCGTTTCCGCCCGATCCGCGTCCGGTCAGGTCGTCACCGATCCATCTCAGGCCGGATTCGACCCGCACCGCGCCGTCGGCAAGCTCCGCGGCGATCGCGACGGCGGCGTCGAGGTAGGAGGTCATGTCCCGCGGCAGATCCAGGGACGCGCCGGATCGATCCCGGCCTGGCGCAGCGCCGCGCTCAGCACCGCGACGCCGTCACCATCCGGCCCGGGATCGGCATCGAGCAGGTCGACCACACCGGCGGCCAGCGCGCGGCAGCGGCTCTGGCCGAACGACTCGCTCGGGCCGGGATCGTCCGCCAGGGACACGCCAGGAGCAACAGGCCGGGTGAGCGGCGGCGAAGACGGGCGGAGATCGGCGCGGGACTGCCGGGCGGCGGCGACCATCCTGGCGCGGATGACTTTCCAGACCGGCCGCTCCAGGTACACCACGAGCGAGTCCACGCGCGCGAAGTCGGCGGACCGCGCGGGACACTTCATCGAATACCGCACCTGCCGATTGTCCAGCGCGCCGGCCACACGCCTCAGGACGGCGCCGATGCGCTGCTCGCTCACCGACCAGTAGAGCCGGACGAGCGGAGCTGGCCGGTTCGCCGGCGGCCGGCCGCGTGGTCCAGAACCCGGCCTGCCAGTCCGTCCAGTCCACGCACGCCGTTACCGCGACGCCGTCGCCCGGCATGACGGGAACGCCCGGGCGGGACATATTCCATGTACTCGCCGCACCGCAGCTCCCGCGCCTGCCCGCGGCGCGCGGCCACGCAGGCGCCGTGCGGTCCCGTCTCCAGCGCGGTCCACCCCGGCAGCCATCGCGTCGAGGCTGGCAGTGCCGCGCGCAGGGCGGCAGGAAGGTTCGGGTGAGGCGGTCGCGATCCCTCAGCCGCGGACGCCGTCCGCCGGCTCCAGGTACCAATGCTGGTAGAGCCAGTCGCGGATGACGTCGAGGTCGCCGGGCGGCGCCGCTGCCTGCCGGAGCGCCTGCAGGGCGGCACGGGACGATCCGACCTGGCGCAGGAGCCGTCTGAGATTCGCGATTTACCGCGGCAGGAAGTGCGTCCGTCATGGGCGCCGCCGGGCAGGGCGCCGGGGCAGCCGCGCGGCCAGCTCGGCCCGCCGGCGCAGCAACGCGCGGGCCCGCGCCACCACCATCGGTGCCTGGCCCGGCGTCGGGCCCGGTCTGCTGCTCGGCCCACTCACACGCGATGTGCAGGAGGCGCGCGACTGGCGCACAGGATGACGTGATCCCACTCCTGCGCGTCGTCCTCGTCGAGCAGGCCCCCGTGCACCTGGTAGGCCCGGAAGAACGCGCGCAGGGGAGGCACCTGCCTCGGCTCCCACGGCGATGTGCCGGTCCCTGACTCGGGGCCTCCATCCGCACGCCCCTCGTGGCGCACCGTATCGAGCGCGCATTCCCGGACGATCGCGCTCCCGCGATCCCAGCCGCATCCCCAGACGCCGGACAGTTCCCAGTCGATCACCGTGAGCCGCAGGTGCCCGCGCGTGCCTGTCCCCGCTGATCCAGTTCTCCCGCCGGATGTCGCCGCGAATCAGCTGACCGATCGCGCCATCCTGTCGCGAGCGCTGCGGAGCGCGCCCGACAGCTCCGGATCGCCCGCCAGCGACTCCATGAGCAGACGGGTGACGGGCGATCGGCCCTGGACCGCATGCTCCAGCGCGTCCGGCAGGCGAAGAATGCCGAGGGCGGGCGACGGCCACAAGCCGGCGTCCGTCGTCGCGCGGTGCCACCCGGCCATCACCGCCCCGAGCCGTGCCGCCACGCCGGGATCGCTCATTGACCTGGCCGCCGCCGGGCTCGGCCAGGATGGCCCGTCATCGAGCGATTCGATGACCAGCACCTGGCGCTGCTCATCGATGTGCACGGGCCTGGGCAAGGCCGCGGCAACCTCGCCGATCGAGCTGGGCGAAGCCGGTAGACGAACAGCTCGCGCCGGAGGTCGCGTCCGGCGTCGAGCGCGTGACGGGGCACCTGCTTCACGACGACCCGCCGGCGATCCGCCTTCGAGACCCTGGAGACGGTGTGCGAGCTTGCGGCCACCTCGATGCGCAGCCGGGGGTCGCCGGCTTCGGCAGCGCTCAACCAGCCGCAGCTCTCGAGTACGCGAAGTGGCGACGGTGGTTCTCTAGCTCCCGCCGTATGGATCTCCGTCGGACCAGTTGGGATCCCCCGGCCCGAACGGATTGGCCGGGGTCGTCCGCCGGCTCACCCTGGCCGCCGCCTCCCGCTGGTGGCCGGCCCGGGTTCACGCCGCACACGAACCCCGGACTGGTCGCATTGTGATCGACGGACGTGGGCAGGTCGAGACGGGAACCGACGGCTGCACGCACGACGAGACCGGCACTGTCGGACACAGCGTGATCACCGATGGCTGCGGGCACGTGACCTGGAGCGTCGGACACCTGACGGTGACCGACGGCTGCGCACACGCCGTTGCGGTCAGCGTCGGGCAGCGCACGACCAGCGACGGCTGCGGACACGACAGGATCTGGACCGAGCGGCGCGGGCAGGCCCGGTTGATGGCCGCCTCCGCGTCGATGCACCCGAACCCGTAGTCGTCGTTCGGGACCGGATCGCCCGGATTGTCGCGCAGGGGGCGCGCGGTCTGCCGGATGATGTCGGCCACCTGCGCGGCGGTCAGGTTGCCGTTGCACGACAGGATGAGCGCAGCCAGCCCGGCGACGTGGGCGACGCCATCGACGTCCCCGACATGTTCGTGAAGCCGTTGTCCCAGACCGTGCTGAATATCCCGACGCCCGGCGCGGCCACGTCGATGTGCGGACCCGTCTGCGAGAACGGCGCCCGCGCGTCGGCGGTGTTGATTGCGCCGACGGCAACGACGTCAGGGTAGGCGGCGGGAAAGCTCGTCGGGTTGCCCTGCTGGAACCCGTTGCCCATCGCCGCCACCACGACGGCCCCCTGGGCCACGGCGTAGGCAATGGCGTCGCGCTCGACCTGCGTGTCGACGGTGCCGCCGAGGCTGCAGGTTCAGCACACGCGCGCCGTTGTCCACCGCCCAGCGGATGCCGGCCGCGATGTCGGCCGACGAGCCCCGACGCCGCGCACGTCGGTCGCGTTGGCGACGTCGCACGATGCGCGTCAGCACCTTCTCGACCGGCAGCAGACGGCACTGCCACGTCACGCCGGCGACCGCCGCGCCGTTGTTGCTGAGGCAGGCGACCGTGCCGGCCACGTGCGTGCCGAGGCCGACTTCATCCTGCGGCACGTTGTCGCGGCCCTGGAAATCGCCCTCGAAGCGGAAGCCGGCCGGCGGCGTCGGGTTCGGCCCCGAGGTCGACCATGTCGGTGCCCTGGACCAGGAGCGGCGCCAGCTCCGGATGATCGAGGTCGATGCCGGTATCGAGTATGGCGACGGTGATGTTGGCCGATCCGGTGGTGCGGTCCCACGCCGCGGGGGCGTTGATCCTCGTCAGCCCCCACTGCGCCGCGAAGTTCGGGTCGTTCGGCGTATCGCGTAGCTCTCGCGACAGCGGTTCGGCTCCGCGAACTCGACGCCGTCCACAGCCTCCAGCCGGTCCACCGCCTTCTCCACCGCGGTGGCCGATGCGAACGTCAGCCGGAAGGTGGACGCCATCGGCGCCGCCTGCGCGATCGACCGCGAGGTCACCGGCGTTGGCGGGTGCAGCCGCTGGATGTCGGTAACCTTGAGGTCGCCCAGCACCGAGTCGAGCGCTCTGAGCCGAAGGTCCGGGCGCCGGCCTCCGTCACGCCACGGCGCGGGCCGCGGGCGATGCTCTCGGTGACCCGCGCCGCCGTGTCCTCACGCAGCTGGACGACGACTTCGCCGGGAATGATGTCGGACACGCCATCGCCGAATATCGGCGGCGGCACGCCATCGTGCCCGGACGGTGACGCCGCCCGTGCCTGGCTTCTGCCGGGCCGGTCCCGCCCTGCCGGTCCGCGGGTTCCCCGTTTCTTGGGCCTGTTCACGCTTCGCCATGTGGTGCTCCTCACAGTTACCGATGTTGCCCGTGAGTCGATCACCGCTGATTCGCGCGCCGCGCCGTGGCGGCCGCGACGATCAGCGGCCCGCTGCGATGCCCTGGAGGGTAGAGCGAGGGCTTCTAGCACCAATTCGTGTTCACCGATCCCTGGGAACTGACGGGACGAGGTTCAGGGTTCAGGGTGCAAGGTGCAGGGTTCCGGCGAAAGGTTCAAGGTTCAGGGTTCCGGCGAAAGGTTCAAGGTTCAGGGTGCAGGGTTCCGGCGAAAGGTTCAGGGTTCCCCGGACATGCTGGACGAGGAGTTGCGAACTCAGCCGTTCTCGGTCCACTGACGGAAAGGGCTCTAGCTGCGCCCCGGCTCCAGCTCGTCAGCCGGCCGCTCGAACGCGACCCGCGCGGTGTACTGCTGCGAGGCGAGCGAAAACAGGCAATACGCCGTGAACCAGTAGAAGCCGGCGCCGAACTGCGCGGTGAACGCCAGCAGCGGCGGCGCGCCGGCGGGACCGCCCGAGGGGGCCTGGGTGGCCTGGGCGGCAAGATACGCGACAAAGAGGGCCACGACGAACACGTCGGCCATCGACCACTTGGCGATCGCCTCGACGAACCGCAGCGTCCGGCGCCGCCGCGCGGCGTCGGTCATGAACGCGGCGGCGGCCACGAGCGCCGCCTTGCCGAGCGGCACGATCACGCTGAACAGGAGGATGAGCGTGGCCGGCAGCGCGCTGCCGACCTCGTAGAGCCGTCGGACGGTGCCGAGGATGCTGCGCGTCTGCTCGTAGACCTCGACGTCGCCGACGTTCTTCTGGAGGGCCGCGGTGATCTGCGGCGTCAGCTTCTCGATGATCATCGTGCGCAGATCTCCCCCGTGGCGTTCAGGAACGACACGACGGTGGGGTTCATCAGCGACTTCAGCACGGCGATCGTGTCGTCGCCGAGGCCCTTCTCCAGCATCACGGGCGCCACGTGGGCGACGCCGTCGCGCGTCAGCACACCGCGGATCGTGAGTACCGGCGCGAGCACGCCGGGTACGAGCAGGACGAGGGACACCGCGAGCAGGCCAAGGACAACGGGACGGCTGGAAGAGGAAGTCATGAGACGCCCTATGATGCCCTGCCGGGCTGTGATCCCGAAAGGCCCCTGCGATAAACTGCCCGCCATGCGCGGATCGGTCACCCGCCGGAGCTTTCTCGGAGCGTGCGCGGCGCTCGGCGCGTGCGCCATGCGCCCGGACATCCTCGCCGCGCAGACGCCGGCCGGGTGGAGCGCCGGCTGCGCCGCGGTGGACATCACGCCGGCGGACCCGCTGTGGATGGCCGGCTTCGCCCGGCGCACCCAGGCGTCCCAGGGGGTGGCGCTGCCGCTGCACGCCAAGGCCCTCGCGCTGCGGACGGGGGATGGCCTCCCTGCCGTCCTCGTCACCACCGACCTTCTTGGCGTCACGGCGCGGCTGACGGCTGCCGTCGCGGCGCGGGTGGAGCAACGCCACGGCGTGCCACGGGCCAACCTCCTCTTCAACGCCAGCCACACCCATTGCGGCCCGGTCGTGGACGAGCAGCTCTCGGTGGCCTACGACCTGTCGGCCGCACACCGCGCCGCCATCCGCGCCTACACCGCGGCGCTCGAAGACACGCTGGTGGCGGTGATCGGGAACGCCGTGTCGCGGCTGCGCCCGGCACGGCTGTCCACGACGCGGGGGCACGCCGGCTTCGCCGCCAACCGGCGGGTGGCGTTCTCCCCGGACGGGCCGGTGGACCGTTCGGTGCCGGTTCTCCGCATCGACGCGGCCGACGGCACTGCCATCGCCCTCGTGTTCGGCTACGCCTGCCACAACACCACCCTGACCGACAGCTTCGTTCAGTTCCACGGCGACTACGCCGGCGTGGCGCAGGCCGCGCTCGAGGCGCGGCATCCGGGAACGACGGCGCTGTTCGTGGCCGGGTGCGGCGCCGACGTCAATCCGGCGCCGCGCGGCACGCTCGATCTGGTGCGGCAGCACGGCACCGCCCTCGCCGACGCCGTGGACGAGGCGCTGCCGGCGGCGACACCGCTCGCACCCGGGCTGCGGACGGCCTACGCAGTCGTTGACCTGCCGTTCGTCGGGGCGGAGGCGCGCGAGGCGTGGCGGCGCGGGCTCAAGATCGAGGAGGTCTACCTCCGCCGGCACGCCGCGTTGATGCAGGAGATGACCGCCCGCGACGGCCGCCTGCCGGAGGCGCAGCCCGACCCGGTGCAGGTGTGGCGCATCGGACCGGATGCCGGCGGCCTCACCCTCGTGGCGCTTGGCGGCGAGGTGGTCGTGGACTATGCGCACCGCCTGGCCCGCGACTACCCGCACCAGCGGCTGTGGGTGGCCGGGTACAGCAACGACGTGTTCGGCTACGTGCCCTCGCGTCGGGTCCGGCGCGAAGGCGGCTACGAAGGGGCGGACGCGATGATCTATTACGGCCGGCCGGGCCCGTTCACCGAGGGGGTCGAGGATCTCGTTGTCGGCACGGTCGGGCAGCTGATGGCTGCCGTGTCTGAACGGAAGGAGCTACGGTGAAGCAGCAGGTCAGCCGTCGTCGATTCATCGGCAGTGTCGTGGCGGGCGGCGCGCTGGCCGGTGCCGCACCGGCACGGGCCGCCGCACCCGCCGCGCAGGCCGGCGCGAAGGTCGCGCCAGGCGGCGCACCGGGGGCGGCGCTGCTCGGGGGCACGCCGGTGCGGCGCGCGCCATTTCCGGCCTGGCCGGTGGCCGACGCGCGCGAGGAGCAGGCGCTGGTCGAGCTGATCCGCAGCGGGAAGTGGAACCGCGGCAGGAACGTCAACGACTTCGAAGCGGCGTATGCGGCGCGGATGGGCGCGAAGGGCTGCCTGGCGACGGCCAACGGCACGAGTGCCCTGATCACGGCGCTGGCCGCGCTCGGCATCGGCGCCGGCGACGAAGTGATCGTCCCGCCCTACACGTTCATCGCCACGGTGAACGCCGTGCTGCTCCTGAACGCGCTGCCGGTGTTCGTGGACAGCGACATCGAGACGTTCCAGATCGACAGCCGCAAGGTGGCCGCCGCCATGAACGAGCGGACGCGCGCCATCATCCCGGTCCATCTCGGCGGCGCCGCCGCCGATCTCGACACGATCCTCGGCGCCGCCGGCGGCCGCAATATCCCGGTGATCGAAGACGCCTGCCAGTCGCACCTGGCGGAGTGGAACGGCCGCAAGGTCGGCACGCTCGGGAAGGCCGGCTGTTTCAGCTTCCAGGCGAGCAAGAACCTGAACTCGGGCGAGGGGGGCGCCGTGCTGTCGAACGACGGGACGTTTGTCGAGGACTGCTATCGCTTCCACAACAACAGCCGCGGCCGCCAGACTGCCGGCAGCACGGACTTCTCGTACCAATCGACCGGCGCCAACCTGCGGATGACGGAGTTCCAGGCGGCGCTGCTGCTGGCGCAGATGACGCGTCTCGAGGATCAGGCGCGCACTCGCGAGCAGAATGCCGCGTACCTGACCGGCCTGCTGAAGCAGATTCCCGGCATCACGCCCGCCCGCATGTACGAGGGCTGCACGCGCAACGCCTACCATCTCTACATGTTCCGCTACGACGCGGCGGCCTTCTCCGGGCTGCCGCGCGCGGCGTTTCTCCAGGCGCTCGGCGCGGAAGGTGTCCCCGCCTCGGGCGGCTACTCGCCGCTCAACCGGGAGCCGTTCCTCGAGGCGGCGCTGTCCTCGCGCGGCTTCCGCGCCATTTACCCGAAGGCGCGGCTCGACGCCTGGCGGGAGCAGAACCGCTGTCCCGAAAACGACCGGCTGTGCACCGAGGCGGTCTGGCTCACGCAGACCATGCTGCTCGGCCCGCGCAAGGACATGAACGACATCGCCGACGCCGTGCGCAAGGTCCAGGACCACGCGGCGCAGCTGGCAAAAGCGCGGACGGCGCTGCCCTAGCCGCCGCCCGCGCCGGCCCGGTAGCGGGCGAGCCGGCTACTGCAGCCGGAAGCAGCTCTCGATCGCGGTGTTGTTGCCGGTTGCGGTGCGGGCGATGATCTCGAACTTGAACTCCCTGCCCAGGTTCGTCAGCGCCATGGGGACTTCGAACTCCGTGATTGACGGCGGCAGATCGAGACTCAGCTTGACCCCCTCCCGCTCGACGAACAGCTGATACCGGCTGATCGTGACCGCGCCGCGCCTGCCGATGTCGGGGTGGGAGCGCGTGACCGGATCCCAGTCGATGACCACGGGCGGGCTGGCCACCGGCAGCACCGGGCTGTCGCAGCTCCCGGCGGCGGGCGCGCCGGAGATCAGCACGTTGCCGGGGGGCGCCGCCAGCACGTGCGACAGCACCGCGGTCCCTTCGAGCTCGCCGCCGTCCTGCGTGCGCGCCTCGATCTCGTAGCGTCCCTCCGGAAAGCGCCGGAAGAAGGCGGCAGGCGCCAGCTCGTCGAACGACGGCTCGGCGCTCTCGAAGAAGAGCTGGGTCAGCCCCTGCGTGCGCAGCCGTCCGCGGCTGACGATGTTCAGCAGGTGGCGTTCGCCGGGTCCCTCGATCTCAAGAGCCGTCCAGGGCTCGCCATCGATCGACGCGTGGATGCCGAGGTCGCCGTCGGTGTCGTTCAGCTCGAAGAAGATCTCCGCTTCCGAGAACGTCCGGTTCCGCTCCGGCCCGGTGCCGGGCAGGCCCACGGACACTCCCACGAAGAGGATGAGGGCCACCAGGGAAAGGACGGATCGCTGCCGCATGTGTGTGATCATCTGCGTATCTCCTGGCGGTTAGAGCGTGGCGGGCCGCCGGATCCTTCGGGGGAACATCATGGGCTTCAAGTACGACGGCACGACGCGTCCACCCTTCGCGGTCATCCCGGATCTCGACCAGGAATCGGTCTGGGACTATCCCCGGCCGCCCCGCGCCGAGGCCGACGCGCGGGAGGTCATCGTCCAGGCCGGCGAGCGCACGGTCGCGCAGACACGGCGCGCAATCCGCATCCTCGAAACCGCGAACGCGCCAACCTTCTACCTGCCGCCGGACGACGTGCGGATGGAGTGGCTGCGGCCGGCGGCGGGACAATCGCTGTGCGAGTGGAAGGGTGCGGCGGGCTACTGGGACGTCGTGATCCCGGGCATGCCGCCGATCGCACGCGCGGCCTGGTCGTACGCGGACCCGTCCTCCGCCTTCGCCAGCATCCGGGGCCACCTCTCGTTCTATCCGTCGCTCCTGGCGTGCTTCGTCGGCGGCAACCGCGTGGTCCCGCAGCCCGGCGGATTCTACGGCGGATGGGTCACCCCGGAGATCGTCGGCCCGGTGAAGGGGGAAGCCGGGACGGGATGGTGGTGAGAGTCAACCACTTCGGCGTCCCCGCCGTCTCATCGGGGAAGGACGCGGACTACTCAGCCGCGGCGGAGGGCCGATGCGCAGCTTCATGCGAGATTTCGGGCGGGATTTCGGGCAGGACTTCAGGATCGGGCTGCGGCAGCTGACGGCCCGCCCGGCGTTCGTGCTGCTCGCGGTGCTGACCCTCGCGCTCGGCATCGGCGCCAACAGCGCGGTCTTTTCGGTCGTCAACAGCGTGCTGCTGCGGCCGCTGCCCTACCCTGAGAGCGACGGCTTGCTGCGCGCCATCGAGGAGCGGCCGGCCAATCGCGGCCGGCGGATGGCGGCGATCACCAACGAGACCTACCACGCCTGGCTCGCGCGCACCACCACGCTGGACGCGCTCGCGGCGTACAGCCCGCGTGCCTACACCCTGACCGGCCAGGGGGAGGCGCGCCGCGTGCCCGGCGCTTCGGTGTCGGCCGCCCTCTTTCCCCTGCTCCGGGCAATGCCGGCGCGCGGCCGCACCTTCCAGGCCGCCGAGGAGCAGCCGCCCGCCAACCGGGTGGCCATCCTCAGCCACGCCGCGTGGCAGTCCCTCTTTTCCGGCGACCCCGCCGCCGTCGGGCGCACGCTCATCCTGGATGGGAATCCGCACGAGATTGTCGGCGTGATGCCGCCGTGGTTCTTCTTCCCCGATCACGACGCCGAGATCTGGACGCCGCACGTCGTCCCCCTGCCGAGCCGGAACCCGAACGAGCGGAACGTCTTTGCTTTCCCCGCGCTCGCCCGCCTGAAGCCGGGCGCCACCGTGGAGCAGGCGCAGGCCGAGGGGCGGACGGTCGTGCAGGGGCTGTTCGCGGACGGCGGCCGGACAATGACGCCGCTCGACGACGGCCCCCCGCCCAACCTGCGCCTCACCCCCCTGAAGGACGAGCTGGTGCGCGATGTCCGGCCGGCCCTCGTCCTGCTGATGGCCGTGGTGCTGCTGGTCCTCCTCATCGCCATCGCCAACCTCGCCAACCTGCTGCTCGGCCGCGGCGCGGCGCGCGGACGCGAGGTCGCCATCCGGGCGGCCATCGGAGCCGGCCGCTGGCGGATCGCACGGCAATTCCTGACCGAAAGCCTGATGCTGGCGGCGCTCGGCGCGATGGCGGGGCTGCTGCTCGCGTGGTGGCTGCAGCGCCTGCTGCCCGCCGTCGCCCCCGCGGACTTCCCGCGCCTGGAGGAACTGGCGATCGACGGCCGCGTGCTGCTCTTCACCGTGGCCGCGTCGCTCCTGAGCGGGCTGCTGTTCGGCACGGCGCCGGCGCTGCAGGCGCTCGGCGTGGATCTGGCGCCCGCGCTCGGGGCGGCGGGCTACCGCGGGTCGAGCGGCCTGCGCTTCGTCCGCGGCAACCGCGCGCGGCTGGCGCTGGCGATTGGCGAGATCGCGATCGCGGTGGTGCTGCTCGTCGGCGCGGGGCTGCTCGCCAAGAGCTTCGTCCGGCTGGTGGATGTCGACCCCGGCTACGATCCGTCGAACGTCCTCACCGCGCGGGTCACGCTGCCGCCCGCCAGGTACGAGGGCGTTCGGGCCATCCAGTACGACGATCGCCTGCTCGAGGGGCTGGCGTCCGTGCCCGGCGTGGCCGCGGCTGGCACCGTCGGCACGCTCCCGCTCTCGCCCGGCCTGATGCTCGTGGCCTTCGACCTGCCGGGGCGGCCCGATGCCGCCGATCAACCGCCGGCCACCGCGAGCCTGCGGGTCGTGAGCGCCGGGTATCTCGAGGCCCTGGGCCTCCGCCTCGTCGCGGGCCGCGCCCTGGCGGAGAGCGACCGCGCCGGCAGCCGTCCCGTCATCCTCATCAACGAGGCCTTCGCGCGCACCTACTTCCCCGGCACGCGGCTCGTCGGTCGCGAGCTGCCGGTCTTCCGCGAGCCCTCCGAGGTCATCGGGATCGTCGGGGACGTCAGGCATGCCGGGCTCGATACCGAGCCCCAGCCGGAGGTCTACGTCTCGTATCGCCAGTCAACGCAGCTGCGCTCCGCCGGGACCTATCTCGTCGTCCGGGCCGCGGCGGATCCGATGGCGCTGGTGCCGGCGCTGCGCGCCGCGGTGCAGGCGATCGATCCCGATGTGCCGCTGGAAAGCGTCATGACCATGGACGCGCGGCTGGCGACCTCGGTGGCGCAGCCGCGCTTCTACGCCACCATCCTCCTCGGCTTTGCCGGCCTGGCGCTGCTCCTGGCGGTCGTCGGCGTCTACGGCGTGCTGTCGTTCAGCGTCCTGCAGCGGCGGCGCGAGATTGGCGTCCGGATGGCGGTGGGCGCGGGCGCCGGGGACGTGCTGCGGCTCGTCATGCGACAGGGGGGCCTGCTCGTGCTGGCTGGCCTCGCGATTGGCCTCGTCGCGGCCGCGCTCGGATCGCGGGCGCTGACAGCTCTGCTGTTCGGCATCAGCGCGCGCGACCCGGGCGTCTTTGCCGGCGTCGCCGTGCTGCTCGGCGCCGTCGGGCTGCTCGCCTGCTACCTCCCGGCCCGCCGCGCCGCCCGCACCAATCTCCTCGACGCCCTCCGGCAGGACTAGGCGCGGACGCTATGATGTCGTCATGCCGCGCGGCCCCGTCCCTTTCCGCATCACCAACGCCACGCTCGTCCTTCCCGATCGCCTGGTCCCGGACGGCGCGCTGGACGTCGAAGATGGCCGGCTGACCGCGGTCGGCGATCGCCGCACCCTGCCGCCCTGGCCCGGCGCCACCGTGGACGCCGAAGGCCACTTCGTCGCGCCCGGCTTCATCGACCTGCACGTGCACGGCGGCGACAACGCCGACTTCATGGACGGCACCATCGAGGCCTTCGAAACGGCGATCCGCGCGCACACGCGCCACGGCGTCACTTCCATCGTCCCGACGAGCACCGTGGCGTACCACGAGCAGACGCTGGCCTTCCTGCGCCACACCCGCGCCATGCGGGGGCGCGGCGCGGATCCCGGCGCCGGCCTGGGCCGCACGCTCGGCGCGCATCTCTACGGCCCCTTCTTTGCCGAGGACAAGGTCGGCTGCCATCCGAAACTGCCGGCCAGGCCGCCGATCGCGCACGAATACGAGCAGTACCTCGATTTCGACGGCGTCGTCGTGACCGCGACGTGTGCGCCCGAACTGCCCGGCGCCGCCGGCTTCTACCGCGCCGCCGCGGCCCGCGGCATCCGGCTGAACGCCGGCCATTCCAACGCGACCTGGGCGGAGATGGCGATGGCGCACGCGCTCGGCGTGCGCCACGTCGATCACTTCTACTGCGCGATGAGCAGCGTCGCGTCGCTCCGTGACCGCTGCGGCACGCCGATGCAGGCGAGCATGATGGAGTTCGTGCTCGATCACGAGGACATGACGACGGAGGTGATCGCGGATGGACGGCACCTCTCGCCCGAGCTGCTGCGCTTCGTGGTGAAGTGGAAGGGGGCGGGCCGCACCGCCCTGGTGACCGACTGCAGCCGCGCGCTCGACTGTCCGCCAGGCCTCTACACCTTCGGCCCGGCTGACGGCGGCGAGACGTTCTACAGCGACGGCGCCGTGGGCCTGCTCCCCGATTCGCCGAACCTGGCGAGCAGCGTGCGCGGCATGGACTTCATGGTCCGGCACCTGCACCAGGCCGCCGGCGTGGACCTGCCGGCGGCCATCCGCATGGCCACCCTCACCCCGGCCGCCATCCTCGGGCGCGATCGCGAGATCGGCAGCCTCGAGGCGGGCAAGCTGGCCGACCTGGTCGTGCTCGACGAGGCGCTCGGCATCCGCCGGGTGTTCGTGGCCGGCGAGCCGGTCGCTGCAGCCTGAATCGCCATGCCGCTCACCGACACCTTCAACGAAGTCACCGACAAGCTGTACGGGTGGACCGAAGGCGCCATCCTGATGCTTCCCAATCTGGGCGCCGCGCTGCTCGTCGTCGCGGCGTTCTGGCTCGCGGCGCGGGTGGCGTCGGGGCTGACCGCACGCGTGCTGCACCGGGCCACGCCATACGAGGAAATCAATCGGCTCCTTACGCGCGTCGTGTGGATCGTCGTGCTGTCGGCCGGGCTCTTCATCGCGCTCGGGATTCTGCAGCTCGACAAGACCGTCACCTCGCTGGTTGCCGGCGCCGGCATCCTCACCCTGGTCGTCGGCCTGGCCTTCCAGGATCTCGCGTCCAACTTCGTGGCCGGGCTGCTGCTGCAGCTGCGGCACCCGTTCCGGAAGGGGCACCTGATCCAGACCAACGACTTCTACGGCGTGGTCGAGCACATCAACCTGCGCTCGACCATCCTGCGCACGCTCACCGGGCAGGTCGCGCTGATTCCCAACAAGGATGTGTTCCAGACGCCGCTGGTGAATTTCAGCCAGTCGGGGCGGCGGCGGGTGGACGTCAAGGTGGGGGTGTCGTACGGCGACGATCTCGACCGCGCGCAGCAGATCGCGCTCAGGGCCGTGGACGGCATTCCCGGGCGGGAGTCCGACAAGGATGCGGAGCTGTTCTACGAAGGGTTCGGCGAGAGCTCGATCGACTTCACGATCCGGTTCTGGATCTCGTTCGTGAAGGAGACCGACTACCTCCTGGCGCGGAGCGAGGCGGTCAAGCGGATCAAGCGGGCGTTCGACGAGCAGGAGGTCACGATCCCGTTCCCGATCCGCACGCTGGACTTCAGCCGCGTCGGCGGCACGACGCTGCGCGAGGAGTGGCCGGACCTCAGCGACCCGGCGCCGCGTCAGGGGGCAGGGCCAGCAGCTCCTGGCGCGTCCAGGGACGCCTCCGATCGACGCTAGCCGCGCGGATGCGAGCCACGGTCCCGGGATCCACCGGGTTGCCCGTGCCTCCCCACTCGCGCCGGATGTAGGTCAGGACGCCGGCAATCTGCTCGTCGCTCAGCGTGCCGCCGAGCGGCGGCATCAGTCCAACCTCGCCTTCCTTGCCGTTGAGGATCACGCGTGCCGGCAGGCCCGCCGGCGCGCCGGCCAGCTCGGAGCCGGCGAGGGGCGGTCCGACCCGCTCCATGCCGCGGCCGTCGGGGCCATGGCAGCCCTGGCAGATGTTGCGGTAGATCTCGCGGCCGGCCTCGAAGCGCTGCTGGTCGGCCGCCGCGAGCGGCGCGGCGGCGGGCGCGACGCCGGCCTTGCCAGGCCACGTCAGACGGGCGAGAAGCGCGGCCGCGCGCTTCCCATCCAGGTCGTCCCGCGCGGCCAGCCTCGAGAGTGGTTCAGGCTCGCGGTCGAGCGGCATGGCCACGGCGCCGCCGCGGCCGCCGCCTGTGCGCTGGGCTGCCGCGGCAGCGGCCTGCGCCTTCGGAAACGCGTAGGCGCCGCCCGGACCACCCCGCCCACCGGGGCAGGTCGGGCACGGCGCTCCCGGGGCCGGGGCGGTACGGCGCTCGCTGGCGACGGTGCCCGGCATCTCCGCCCCGAGAAGCGCGACCTCCGCGCCACGGAGCAGGGCGGCGCGCTGCCACGGCGGGCGCGTGGCCGCCGTCCAGGCGAACAGGCTCTGGACCGGCGCATCTTTGGCGCTCTTCACGACCGTCGCAGCGAGCATCGTGATGGCCCCCTCGAACGCCGGCGTCGCGCTGCTCCCGCCCTTGTCCAGCAGGCGTTCCAGCACCGCCGACTCGACGCCCGCCAGGCCGCTCAGCACCGCGTCGGTCGTGACGGGATCGCCGCCATGCCGCTCGAGCACGGCCGCCGCGGCAGCCGCCCGGACACCCTCCGGCAGCGCGCCGATCGAGGCCGCATACTGATGGCGCACCGCCCAGTCCGCATCTTCCAGGCGCTTCCGCACCGCCGCCTGCATCGGATGCCCGGCCTCGCCGAGCCAGCGCTCCGCGATCCGGAGCGCCGAGACGCGCACGTCCCGCGACTCGTCGTCCAGGGCCCGGATCACCACCGACGGCTCGATGGCGTCGAGCCCGTCCAGCGTCCACAGCGCGTGGACGCGCGTGCGCCAGTCCGGAGCCGTGCCCGCCAGCGCCGCGAGTGCCGGCGCCACCGACCGGTCGCGGCGTTCCACCATCACCCGCTGCGCCGCCTGGCGCCACCAGCCGTTCGGGTGCGCCAGCATCGCGACCAGCGCCGCCGGCGGCGCGGGCGTGCGCATCCGCTGGGGATCGCGCGAGGCCGACTCGTGGACCACGCGGTAGATCCGGCCGTAGGCGGTAGGCTGCTCCAGGTGCCGCTCCAGGATCTGCTCACGCAGGTACTCGGTGACGTAGGCGCCGTGCTGGATGATCCCGCGGTACATGTCGGCGATGTAGAGCGTCCCGTCGGGCGCGCTCGACAGGTGCACCGGGCGGAAGCGCTCGTCCGTAGACGTCAGGAACTCGGCGCGGTCGTAGGGCTTCCGCGCCCGCAGCGTGGTCCCGTCGTCCGACAGGATGAAGCGGCTGACGACGTTCGCCGCCGGCTCCGCCACGAAGGCATTGCCGTAGAAGTCGGCCGGGAAGCGGTCGCCGCGGAAGATCAGCGGCGCGCACGCGGCGGTGTAGCGCGCCAGCGTCCCGTCCTCGCGGAGGATGCCGTGCTGATAGGCGCGGTTGGTGCCCGGCGTCTGGTGCGAGGGCCACACCGCCGTGATGTCGCCGTCCGGGTTCCGCAGCGGTTCATGGCTGCCGCGGGTGCGGAGCAGGTGGGGGTTGCGGGCGTAATACGGCGTCGGCACCAGGTCCGCGTGCAGCGGCGATTCGTTGTGATTCCGGTACATCCGGCCCGCATCGTCCTGGGTCGTGCCCCACTGCCCGCGCGAGAGCGACTCGTGGACCCGGAACGAGCCGTCCTCGAGCGTCAGGTAGAAGTCGGCGGCGAGGCCGGCGGAATACAAGCGGTTGTCGAGCGCCCAGTAGAGGCTGTTGGCGTTGATCTCGACGTTGGCCTCGCGGCGGCCGTAACCCGAGGTCACCAGCTCCTTGATGTCCGACCGCAGGTCGCCGTCGGTGTCGCGCAGCAGCCAGATGTCGGGCGACTCCCCCACCAGCACGCCGTGCTCGAGCACCGCCAGCGCGCGCGGCTGCACCAGCTTGTCGGCAAAGACCGTCCGCGTGTCCATCTTCCCGTCGTGGTCGGCATCCTCGAGCACGACGATGCGGCCGACCGGATCGAGCTCGCCTTCGGCGCTGATATCGCGCATGTAGCCGGGCAGCTCGACCACCCAGAGGCGGCCGGCGCGGTCCCACTCGATCATGATGGGGTCCTGGACCAGCGGCTCGGCCGCGACCAGTTCGATGCGGAAGCCGGGCGGGAGGGCGAACGAGGCGAGGGCGTCGGACGGCGCGAGGGCCTTCGACACCGGGGCGATCGTCTGCACGGCCGGCGGCCACGGCTGGGTCGGGGACTGGTAGGCGTAGCCGGTCATCACGGCCGCCACGATGGCCAGGGCCGCGAGGCGGAAGGTCGGGGGCATCGACCGATTGTATTCCGGCCTGGAAACGGGGGACCGCCCCGCGTCGTAGATACTCCTCCCCGGTCCCCGATCTCGCGTATACTCCAGCCGCCGCCCGAAAGCGCACGGCGACCCCCATCGGGCCGCCGGCGCCCCGACTCGGCCGTGTGCGCGGCCGGCGGCAACCATGCTCAGCAATCAAAAGGAGGTCCAGGTGCTGTCTGCCTCAGCCTGCGCGATCCGTCGGCGGACCGTCGTGTTCCCCGCGATCGTTTTTGCCCTGGGGATCATCCTGGCCGCGGGTAACGCCGCCGCCCAGGTGCTCTACGGCTCCATCGTCGGCAACGTGACCGACAACACCGGCGCGGCCCTCCCGGGCGCCGCCGTCACCATCACGAACGTCGAGACGAACACGACCCGCGAGACCGTGACCGACGAGACTGGCGCCTACCGGTTTCCGACGCTGCAGCCCGGTTCCTACAAGGTCTCGATCGGCATGTCCGGCTTCAGCAATGCGACCCGCACCGACGTCCAGGTGACGCTCAACAACGTGACGCGCGTGAACGTGGCGCTGCAGATCGGACAGCTCACCGAAACGGTCACCGTCGAGGCCTCGTCCCAGATCCTCCAGACCGATCGGGCGGAGGTCCGTGCCGAGCTCAACGCCCGCGAGCTGACCGAGCTGCCGGTGCCGCTCGGCCGCAACTACCAGAACCTGTTCAAGGTCATCCCCGGATTCACGCCGCCGGCCGACGCGCACTCGGTGCCGTCGAACCCGTCGCGGGCGCTGACCTTCAACGTCAACGGCGCGTCGCAGAGCACCAACAACACGCGGATCGACGGCGTCAGCACCACCAATATCTGGCTGCCGCACGTCGCCGCCTACGTGCCGGCGCTCGAGTCGCTCGAAACCGTCAACGTCGTGACCAACAGCTTCGACGCGGAGCAGGGGCTGGCGGGCGGCGCGGCGATCAACGTGCAGATCAAGAGCGGCACGAACAACCTGCGCGGCTCGGCGTTCGAGTACCACACCAACGAGGCGCTGCGGACGCAGAGCTACTTCGCGCCCCCCGGCACGCCCAAGGGGGAGTGGCGCTACAACCAGTTCGGCGGCACGCTCGGCGGCCCGATCGTCCGCAACAAGCTGTTCTTCTTCGTCAGCTACGAATCGACGCGCGACAAGCAGAACGTCAACAACACGATCTCGGTACCGACCGAAGCGCTGCGCCGCGGCGACCTGTCGGCCTCGGTCAACCCGATTTACGACCCGGCGACCGGCACCGCCACCGGCCTCGGCCGCACGCCGTTCCCGGGCAACATCATCCCGCAGGGGCGCATCGATCCGATCGCCGCCAAGATGGCGGCGCTGCTGCCGCTGCCCAACCTGCGCAACGCCGACGGCACCATCCCGGAGCAGAACAACTACTTCGTCCAGGCGCCGTTCATCTTCAACCGCTGGACCGTGGACAGCAAGGTGACCTACAACGCGACGACGAAGCTGAACTTCTTCGGCCGCTACAGCATCCTGGACTTCTTCCAGGACAACGCCACTGTCTTCGGCGAGCTGATGCAGGGCCCGCCGGTCGGCGGCGGCAACCCGGGCATCGGCTCGGGCAAGACCCACAGCGTCTCGGGCGGGTTCACCTACACCCTGAGCTCCAACCTGGTGATCGACGGGCACCTCGGCTGGGTGCGGATGAACACCGGCGTCGAGCAGACCGACATCGGCGAGAACAAGGGGCTCGACTTCCTCGGGCTGCCCGGCACGAACGGCCGGCGGCCGTTCGAAGGCGGCATGCCGCGCTTCGCGGTGGGCGGCTATACCGGCTGGGGCACCACCGAGACCTACATGCCCTACTACCGCAGCGACGACCAGATCCAGAACGTCGTCAACATCAACTGGGTGAAGGGCAGCCACAACATCCGCTTCGGCACCGACATCTACTACCAGGCGATGAACCACACGCAGCCCGAGTTCGCCGGCTCGAGCCAGGGCGCGCGCGGCGGGTTCGAGTTCGGCGGCGGCCCGACCCAGTTACAGGGCGGCCCGTCGGGGACGAACTTCAACTCCTGGGGCACCTACCTGCTCGGCCTGCCCACGACCGTCGGCAAGTTGAACGAGGTGGTTGCGCCGTACACGACGCGCAACTGGCTGTACAGCGCCTACGTGCGCGATCAATGGCAGGCGTCGCAGAAGCTGACGCTGTCGTACGGCACCCGCTGGGAGTACTTCCCCATCCCGACCCGCGCCGACCGCGGCCTCGAGCGCTACAACCCGCTGACCAACATGGTCGAGATCGGCGGCATCGGCCAGGTCCCCGAGGATCTCGGCGTCGAGGTGAGCAAGACGATGTTCGCGCCGCGGATCGGCATGGCGTTCCGCGCCACGCCGAAAACGGTGTTCCGCGCCGGCTACGGCCTGACGAATGACCCGTATGCGCTGGCCCGGCCGATGCGGACCAACCACCCGATCCTGCTCAACCTGCTCGAGCAGGCGCCGAACTCCTGGGCCTGGGTCAGCCCGCTCAGCGCCGGCATTCCGACCGTCACGGATCCCGACCTGGGCAACGGCATCATCCCGGTGCCGGGCAACGTCTCAGTCGTCACGCTGCCGGAGAAGTTCGATCGCGGCTTCATCCACTCGTGGAACGCCGCGGTGCAGCGGGAGCTCGGGTGGGGCTTCGTCGGGGAAACGGCATACGTGGCCACCAAGCAGATCAACCAGCTGGGGGTGCGCGAGCTGAACTGGTCCCCGATCGGCGGCGGCCAGGCCGGCCGCCAGCTCAATCGGCTGTACGGGCGGACGGCGCAGACGCGGCTGGTCACCCCGATCGGCGACACCAGCTACCACTCGCTGCAGTCGCGCCTCGAGCGCCGGTTCGCCGACGGCTTCCAAGTCGGGGTGAACTACACGTTCTCGAGGTCCAAGGGCATCGCCGGCGCCGCCAACAGCGACGGCGTGGCGCGGATCCAGATCCCCGAGTACTACCACCTGAACTACGGGCTGAGCGACATCGACCGGCCGCACAGCTTCCACATCACCAACCTCACCGAGCTCCCCTTCGGCAAGGGGCGGCGCTGGATGAACCGGGGCGGGCTGCTGCCGCTGCTCGTCGGCGGCTGGCAGGCGAACAACATCATCAGCTACTTCAGCGGCACGCCGTTCAACGTCACGTCGGGCGGCGCCTCGCTGAACGCGCCGGAGAGCCAGCAGCGCGCCGATCTCGTCGGCACGCCGACGATCCTCGGCGGCATCGGCCGCGGCAACGCCTACTTCGATCCGCTGGCGTTCAGGCCGGTGACCGACGCGCGCTTCGGCACGGCGCCGTGGAACGTGCTGCGCGGACCGGGCTTCTGGAGCTGGGACTTCGGCCTGTTCCGTGACTTCACCGTGCTGAACGGCCGGAGCCTGCAGTTCCGCTTCGAGGCGTTCAACATGCTCGACACGCCGCGGTTCAACAACCCCGGCGGCAACGTGTCCAACCTGCAGCTGAATCCGGATGGCAGCATCCGCAACCTGAACGGCTTCAGCGAAATCACCGGGACCGCCGGCGGCAGCGAACGGCTGATGCGTCTCGGCCTCCGGCTCGGCTTCTAGCGCGTCCGAACGGTACGCCTGGCAGGGGGCTGTCCCCTGTCAGGCCTTCCTTCCGCTCATCACCCCGCTCGGTTCAGTTCCATCTCGCGTCGTCCAGACGACCCCCCGATCATCGCCCCGGACGCGGCATGGCGGCGGGGCGATATATTAGTTGCGTGGTCATGACGAACTCCGGGGAGCTTGGCACAGCCAAGCCATTGCCCGATCGCTTCGGCGTCAGCCGCACGCTCCGTCGGCACGAACACGCCATCGCCGAGGCGGCGGCCGACGCGGTGCTGTCGCGGAATCCGGATGCCGTGGACAGGGACCGGACCGCCCGCATCGAAGAGGCCAGGTTCCACGTGCAGTTCCTCGCGGCGTCCGTCGAGAATGAATCGCACGAGTCGTTCCGCGACTACGTCCAGTGGCACGCGCGCGTGCTGGACGCACGAGGCATCAGCGCCACCGCGCTGTGGGAGAGCCTGCGCCAGGTCGAAAGGGCCGCCGGGTCGCGCCTGGACGCGCAGGAGCGGCGCCTGATCGCCGGTTTCCTCGACTTCGCCGGGCAGGCCACCGCCGCGGCGGCCGGGGTTGAGCCGGACGGACCGCTGGCGCTGCCCAGGCGGATGTTCGTCCAGGCCATTCTCGCGGGCGAGCGGAAGGCGGCGCTCGCCGTCGCGCTGGAGACGCTGCGGAACGGCGTGCCGGTGCAGGACCTCTACGCCGACGTCTTCCAGGCCGCGATGTACGAGGTGGGAACGCGCTGGGAATCGAACGCGATTTCCGTCGCGCAGGAGCACATGGCGACCGGGGTGACCCAGTTCGTGATGGCACAGGTCTTCGAACACATCGAGCGTCCAGCCGCCAGCCGCGGCCGGGCCATCATCACCGGCGTGCCGGGAGAGCTGCATCACATCGGCGCCCTGATGGTGTCGGACATGCTCGAGGCCGGCGGCTGGCAGGTCCAGTTCCTCGGGTGCAACCTGCCCATCCCGGCAATCGTCGGCGCCGTCGCCGACGCCCGGCCGTCACTGCTCGGCGTGTCGGTGACGATGCTGTTCAACCTGCACCAGGCGCGACAGCTCGTCAGCCAGGCACGAGCGGTCACGAGCGGGTTGCGCGTCGTGGTGGGCGGCGCGGCCTTCAGGGCGCCGGGCGCGTGGCGCGATACGGGCGCCGACGACTATGCCGCGGACGTGCGCAGCGCGCTGGCACTGTTGTGCGGAGAGGGGGGCGTCGGCCGGGAATGAGCGACCCGTCCCTCGACGTCGGTGCCCTGCTGACGGCGTTTCTCGACGGCACGCGTGTCGTGCACGTCGTCCGCCTTGCGCCGGATGGCACCGTCGTGTCCGCGAACGCCGCGATGTGCGGCCGCCTCGGCGTGGCGGACCGCGCCCTGCAGGGACGGCCGATCTTCGAATATTTGACCGATCACGATGCCGCGATCGTGGGCGGATGGCTGGCTGAAGGTGTGCCCCGGCCGGATCCCATCCACCTGAATTTCTGTGACGCCGACAGCCTGCCCTTCACGCTGCGATGCTTCGCCTCCCTGGATTCCGGGGGCTGCGTGCTCGTCGGGGAACCGGCGTACGACGACGAGCAGCGGCTGCAGCGGCACCTGCTGGAAACCAACGAAGAGCTGGCGAACCTGGCGAGGACCCGGCTGCGCTCGACCCTCGAAGCAGACCGGGCCCGGTTGCAGGCCGAGGCGGACAACCGCGCCAAGGACGACGCGCTGGCGGTGATCGCCCACGAGCTGCGCCAGCCGCTCAGCGGCGTCGTCGCCGCGCTGGGCGTGATGAAGCAGAATCCCGCCGGGGCGGCGCGGGCACAGCAGATCCTGGAACGCCAGGTCGGACATATGGCCCGGCTCGTGGAGGATCTGCTCCATGCGTCCCAGGTCATGCGCGGCGCCATCGCGCTGCAGCGCGAGCCGATAGATCTCCGGCAGATGGTGCGGGAAGCTGCCGACCTCGCGGAAGCCGCGGTGCGGAATCGGCAGCAGCAGCTGACCGTCGAGACCCACGACGAACCGCTCCCGATCCTGGCGGACGGGAGCCGGATCCGTCAGGTGCTGACGAACATCCTGACCAATGCGACGAAGTACACGCCTGAAGGCGGCTCGATTGCGATCCTGGCTGACCGGACCGGAAATGGAGCGGGCCGCGTCAGGGTGCGCGACACGGGCCAGGGCATTGCCGCCGCCGATCTCGAGCGGGTCTTCGATTTGTTCGCGCGTGCGGCGGGAGGAGGCAACGGGCTCGGCATCGGGCTCGCCGTGGCCAGGCGCCTCGTGGAACTCCACGACGGCACCATTGCCGCCCACAGCGAGGGTACGGGGCGCGGCTCCGAGTTCATCGTGACGCTGCCGATGATCGAGCCGGCGTGATCGGTTCCGAGCACGGTGACCGCCGGCTGGATGTGCCGCGGCCACACAACCAATCCCCCGCCGGATCCGTCTAAGCCTCACGACGTGAGGCCACTCCTGCTGCCCTTCCTCGTCCTGCTGCTGGCGGCGCCCGCCGCCGCGGACCAGCCGCCCGCTCCGGCGCCGATGCGGGCACAACGGGCAGCGCAGGCACCGGTCATCGACGGCCGCCTGGACGATCAGGCCTGGGCTGGCGCGCCGCTGCCCACCGGCACATGGCTGTCCTACAATCCGCTCCACGGCGACGGCGTCCCGCAGGAGACCACCGTCTGGGCGTCGTACGACGCCGAGGCGCTCTATTTCGCCTTCCGCTGCAACGACCCGGAGCCCGGACGCATCAAGACGTCGATCACGCGGCGCGACAACATCTGGAGCGACGACTGGGTCGGCCTCAGCCTCGATGCCCTCGGCACCGGGCAGGTGGCCTACCACCTCATGGTCAACGCCAGCGGCATCCAGCTCGACATGATCAACACGATCGCGGGATCCGAAGACGAGTCGCCCGACTGGGTGTGGCAGAGCGCGGCCCGCGTGACCGAGCGCGGCTACGACGCGGAAATCCGGCTGCCCCTCCAGTCGATCCGCTTCAGCGGCGGCGCCGACGTGCAGATGGGTGTCCTGTTCTGGCGGCGGATCAGCCGATCGGGGGTCTCGGTGGCCTGGCCCCCGCTCGAGCCCGGCAAGTGGGTCTTCGAAAAGCACGCCCGGCTGTCGTTCGCCGGGCTGCAGCCGCGCCCCACGCGCGAGCTGATTCCGTCAGCCACCTACTCCCGCAACCAGGAGCGCCGGACGCTCTCGTCGTGGCGTGGCGCCGACGACCGGGGGGACCTCGGGTTGAGCGCGAAATGGGGCCTCACCCCGACCATCACGCTCGACGCGACGGTCAATCCCGACTTCAGCCAGGTCGAGAGCGATGCCTTCCAGGTCGAGATCAACCAGCGGTTCCCCGTGTTCTTCTCCGAGAAGCGCCCGTTCTTCATGGAAGGGGCCGGCCTGTTCAACCTGGCCGGCAACGCCCAGGGAGACGCATCGATGCTCTACGCCGTGCACACCCGGCGGATCGTCGACCCGATCTTCGGCGCCAAACTGACCGGCTCGGCCGGCCGACTGACGTTCGGCAGCCTGACTGCCGTCGATCAGGCGCCAGGACGCACCGGCGATCCAGCCGACCCGCTGGCGGGGCGCGAGCAGCTCTTCCAGGCGTCGCGGGCGCAAGTCAGCCTGGGGCGCGGCAGCTACGCGGGGGCGCTGAGCACGGTCACACAGCTCGCGGGGCGGACCAATGGCACCGGCGGCGCCGATATCAGTCTTGTTCTGCGCGGCGCCAACCGGATCACGGGCTTCGTCCTCGGCTCCCGCACCACCGGCGAACGCGACGAGCCCACCCGGCGCGGCCTGGCCACCCAGCTGACCTACGGGTTCAACTCGCGGCGGCTCGGACTGCAGACCCAGTTCGAGCACTACGGCCGCGCCTTCGAGATGGACACCGCCTTCCTCAATCGCGTCGGCTTCACCGCCGGCTGGGGGTACCTGGACGTCAACTTTCATCCCAAGGCGAAACGCCTGCCGGCGGTCAGGCGGATCTCGCCGTTCATCTTCGTCCAGGGTGGCCGGGACCGGATCCAGGGCGGCGACGAATACGTCAGCGTGACCGGGGTCCGCGCCAGCTTCACCCGGCAGGGGTTCTTCCGCGCCGACCGGATCGTCGGCCAGGAGGCCTGGCGCGGCGGCGAGTTCGAGCACGACAGCTGGCGGGTCTCGGCACAGGCACAGGCGCTGCGCTGGCTCCGTCCCTTCGTCAATTTCAGCTGGGGCTCCTCGATCTTCTACGACGAGCGCGATCCGTTCGTCGGCCGGTCGGTGTCGGGCCGCGCCGGCGTGACGTTCCAGCCCGGCGGCCGCTTCAGCCAGAACGTCGAGTTCACGCGCAACACGTTCGAACGCCCCGACACCGGCGCCCGCGTCTTTACCGTCAACGTCGTCAATACGCGGTCTACCTACCAGTTCTCCAAGGAGTTCGCGCTCCGCGCGATCGCGCAGTACGACAGCCAGCGCGAACGCGTCCTCACCGATTTCCTCGGCTCCTACGACCTGCGTCCCGGTACGGTGATCTACGCCGGCTACGGGTCGCTCTACGAGCAGCGCGCCTATCGCGAGCCCGACTGGATACCAGGCGAGGGCACCTACCTGATCACGCGCCGCGGCCTGTTCCTGAAGGCCAGCTACCTGTACCGGTTCTGACATGCGATACCTTCTCCTCATTGCCGCCCTGGTCCTTCCGCTGGCGCCCGCGCCGGCGGCCGCGCAGCCCCGCACGCACCAGTTCGTGCCCACCGCTGGTGTGCCGACCTTTGCGGTACGCCCCCGATCCTGACGATCAGGCCAGGCGACACCGTCGAGACCCGGACGTTCTCGCGTCCGGGCGACTACTACGAGCCGGAGAAGGCAGGCCCGTGGCCGGGCGAAGTCGGGCCGTTCCACATCGAAGGCGCCGAGCCCGGCGACACGCTCGTCGTGCGCATCCTGAAGCTGGCGCCGAACCGCGACGTCGCCATCTCGAACGTCGTGCCCAACGGCATCAGCGGCGTGGCCGCCGACAGCCGGACGCGGATGCTGAACGAGCCGCTGCCGCCGCGGCGCTTCGTGTGGCGGCTCGATCGTTCCCGGATGATGGGATTGCTCGACCTGCCCGGCTCGGCGATGAAACGCGTCGAGGTCCCGCTGCGCCCCATGCTCGGCCGCATCGCGGTCGCGCCGGCCGGCGAGGAAGCCTGGGGCGGGTTGTGGCCCGGCGACTTCGGCGGCAACCTCGATGCCTCCGACGTGACGGCAGGCGCCACCGTGCTCCTCCCGGTTTTCCACCCGGGGGCGCTGTTCTACTTCGGCGACTTCCACGCGCTCCAGGGAGACGGCGAGATTGCCGGGTCGGGCCTGGAGTCCACCGCCGACGTGACGTTCGGGTTCGATCTCGTCAAGAAACAGCGGATCCGGTGGCCCCGGATCGAAAACAGCGAGCACATCATGGTCGCCGGGAGCGCGCGGCCGCTCATCGACGCGCTGCGGATCGCCTACGTCGAGCTGATTGACTGGATGGTGGCCGACTACGGCTTCGAACGCATGGAGGCCTACCAGCTCGCCTCCCAGGCCGGCGTCGTCCGCGTGGCCAACGTCGTGGATCCGAACTACACCGTCGTGGCGAAATTCCCGAAGAGCCTGCTGCCGCCCAGGTCCGGCCCGCAGCTCCCGGCCGGACCGCGTGACTGACGCACCTGCGATCGTTCATCGACATCGAGAGCCTGGGCGCCGAGGGGGTGCGGGCGCGGGCCAAGCGGCAGGTCCAGGCGGAGTCGGTGACCGGGCTGCTGCAGGAGCTGCAGACGCAGCATCCGGACACCGCGGTGATCGCGGTCGGCGACTACAACGCGTTCCAGTTCACCGACGGCTATACCGACCCGATCGCGACGCTCAAGGGGGCGCCGACGCCCGACGAGCAGGTGGTGGTGGACGGGAGCCCCGATGTCGTGGACCCGGATTTCGTCAACCTCACGGACACCCTGCCGCCGCACGAGCGCTACAGCTTCATCTTCGAGGGGACGCCGCAGGCGCTCGGTCACGTGCTCGTGAACGGCGTGGCGGCGGGCTACACGCAGCGCTACACGATTGCGCGCGGCAATGCCGACTTCCCGGCGTCGCCGTCGAGCCTCTACGCGGATGACGTGACGCGTCCCGAGCGCTCGTCGGATCACGACATGCCGGTGGCCTCTTTCGGGTGCCGCCGCCGGCAGCGGACCTCAGCGTGGCGATGACGGCCACGCCCGCCGCGGTGGACGCGGGCGGCCAGGTCACCTACACGATCACCGCCACGAACAACGGCCGGGCGCCGGCCCGCAACGTCACCCTGGCGGATCACCTGCCCGCCGCGCTCACGCTGGTGTCGTGCAGCGCGACCGGTGGCGCCGCGTGCGCCGCCACCTTCCCGGGGCTGCCGCCCGGCCTCTCGGAGTCGATCGTGGTGACCGCGAGCCTGAGCTGCGCAGCGGCCAACGGCACGGCGATCACCAGACGCGGCGACTGTCAGCGCGGACACGGTCGGACCCCGACGGCGCCAACAACCTCGCCCAGGCCGACGTCACCGCGCCGTTCGTCGAGCAGGGCATCTCGGGGCTGACGTCTCCGGACTGGGAGGTCGTCGACGCACATACCGTGCGGCTGCGGGCGGAACGCTCGTTCCGCGGCGACGGCCGGGTCTACACCGTGCTGATCACGGCCGCCGACGAAGCCGGCGGCTCGTCCACCGGACAGGTGACGGTCACGGTGCCGCGCCGCTCGCGGTTGTCGGCGTGCCGGGTCAGGCGTCAGAGCTGGGCGACGCGTCGATGCGCCCGCCAGCCCGCGGCCTGGCGAAGGTGCCAGCAACTGCTACGAGCACGAAGATGCCGCCGGCCAGCGTGCCGGGCGGCAGGCGCTCGCCCAGAATCGCCGCGCCGAGCAGGACGGCGATCGGGACCTCCGCGACGCCCATCATCAGCATCGCGGAGGCATCCATGCGCGCGAGCAGCCAGTAGTTCAGCCAGAACGCCACCACGGAACCACCCAAGGGCCAGATACAGCAGGGCGCCGACCGCCGGTGCCGTCCAGGCGATGCCCGCCGGATTGCCCTCGTGGATGAACGCCACCGGCACCAGCACGCAGATGCCGGCCGCGCACTGCAGCGCCGTGACCGTCAGCGGGGGGAGGCGCTTGCCGTATCCCTTGAACCACACGTACGCGAGGGCGACGCACACCGATCCACCGGTGACGGCCACGGCGCCGAGCACCGCCCTGGCCCCAGAGGCGCGCGCCTCGGCGCCGAAGATCAGCACCACCCCCAGCATCCCGGCGGCGGCCGCCGCGACCTTGCGCTGCGTCACGCGTTCCGACCCGGACGCCCAGCCCAGGCCGAGCGCAACGATGGGTGTGCCCGCTTGCAGAATCGCGACCAGCCCCGAGGGCACGAACTGCGCACCCCAGTACACCAGGCCGTAGTTGACGCCGAGGAGCAGGACGCCGGCACCCATCACGCGGGTCACGTCCGCCACGGACAGATGGCTCGCACGGCTGGAGAACGCCGCGAGCGGCGCCAGGATGCACAGCGCGACAACCAGGCGGCTGTAGGCGAACGTCAACGGCGGCACGGCGGCCACGCCGATCCGGATGAAGAGAAAGGTGCTGCTCCAGAGCAGGCAGGCGACCCACCAGGCGGCGAATATGCGCGGGCTCATCTCAACCGGGTCGCGACAGGCGGGGATCGGGATGGCGAGGCACCGCCGGCGATCGTATGGTGCGTCATTGTAGTGCTCCTGTCATGATTCTTCTGTAGGCGGACCCTCGCCCCATCATGCAGGAGGGAATCATGGACGCAGCGGCACCGGACACGTTCGACGTGCGCGATCGCATCGCGGCCTTCAAGCGCTCGCTCGCGCCGCGCCGCGACACGCTGAGGCGCGCCTGTCTCGAGGCCAGGGACCATGTCAGCCGCGCCGCCGACGCCGTGCAGCGCGACCTGGCGGCAGGCCGGCCGGTCGTGCCCGAGATCGGCTACGCCGCCATCAGGGACGGCCGCGTCCCCGACACCACCCGCGCGGCCATCCGGAAGACCGGCTGCGTCGTGGTCCGCGGCGTCTTCCCGGTGCCGGTGGCGAGCGGGTGGTTCGCCGAGGTCGGCGACTACCTCGACGCCAACGACTATGAACGGCGCGAGGTCGAAAAGCGGAGTCTGGACAAGTATTTCTCCGCGCTCAAGGCGGGCAAGCCGCAGATCTTCAATATCTACTGGTCGAAGCCGCAGGTCCACGCGCGGCAGGACCCGAAGCTGGCCGAAACGCGCGCGTTCCTCAACCGTCTCTGGCGCTTCGACGGGTTCTTCGATCCGGATCGCGACTGCACCTACGCCGACCGCCTGCGCCGCCGGCATCCCGGCGACGAAACGCTGGGCATCTCGCCGCACATGGATGCGGGCACGGTCGAGCGCTGGATCGATCCCGGATATCAGCGCGTCTATCGCCACGTCTTTGCCGGCGACTGGCGCGCCTACGACCCCTTCGACGGGGCGCATCGCCTCGAGACGCGCGAGATCCCCTCGCCGGCGGTGTGCAGCATGTTCCGCACCTATCAGGGCTGGACGGCGCTGACCCGCCAGGGACCGGAAGATGGCACGCTGCGGCTGATCCCGATCGCCGAGGGCATCTGCTACGTCCTGCTCCGCGCGCTGCAGGAAGACGTGGCGGAGACCGACCTGTGCGGCGCAGCTCCGGGGCGGGCGCTGGGCGTGAGCCCCGAGTGGCATCCCGAGCTCGTGGCCGGCCTGGTGCCGATTCCCGAAGTGCAGCCCGGGGACGCCGTGTTCTGGCACACCGACATCTGCCACGCGGTCGGCGACCGGCACGCCGGACAGGACTACGCGAGCGTCGTCTACATCGGCTCGGCGCCCGACTGCCCCAAGAACCGCGCCTACCTGCCGAAGCAGAAGGCGGCGTTCCTTGCCGGGCGCTCCGCGCCGGATTTCGCCGCGATGGACCTCGAGGCCGACTTCACGGGGCGCGCCACGGAGCAGGATCTGACAGCGCTTGGCCGGCTGCAGATGGGATTCTGACCAGCGCCGATCCGTTCCAGCGGTGGACGCAGGCGGCACCGGCGGGATCGAGCGGCAGCCCGTCCAGCGCCTCGCGCAGCCCCTCGCGAAACACGAAGGCGCCGTTGACGTTGTCGGGAGCGTCCAGGATGGTCAGGCCACGACAGGGGACCGCCCGGACGGCCCTGGCGGCGTCGGTAAGGACAGCATCCCGGGTGCGTGCCGCTTCCAGCCAGGTCCGCCGCTCCTCCTGCAGGCGAACGGCATAGATGCCGAGCAGGCCAGCCAGCAGCATGGCGCTGACCACGTCGAGCCGGGTGAAGCGGCTGCCGGCAAAGGCGCTCGAGATCGCCAGGGCAAAGCCGGCCGCCGGCAGGTACAGATACCGGCTCCCCTCCAGCGTCGGCGACACGTAGAACTGCATGAGGAGCGGCAGCGCGCTCACCAGCACCCACCCGGCGCCAGCCACGAACACCGCCCCGCGCCACCCTTCCCCGTCGGGCACGGCGGCCTTCGAGCCTGCCCGGTGCAGCCGGAAGAGGGCCATCCCCACCAGGAGGAGCACGAGCAGGCCAGCGAGGTACGCCTCTGGCCCGATCCCGCTGTCGGTCCGCATCGGCACCGCCACGCCCGCGAACGGCCGTACCAGCAGATCCTTCCACTCGCGCCGGCCAGACGGCAGGTGCGCGAGGTGGCCGGCAAGCGCGTTCGACGACAGCCCCCGGATCACGAAGAAGCCGGCAGCGATGGCCAGCGCAAGGGCTGCCGGCAGCAGGTGCCGGCGCGCCCCGGCCCACCCTCGCGCCGAGGCGGCCGTGATCAGCACAATCAGCGCCGGGGCCGCCACGGCCGATTCCTTCGACAGCAACCCGGCAACGCAGCACAGGACGAACGCCGCCGTCCAGCCCGCGGACGGGCGACCGCGCCGCCAGATCGTCACAGCGAGCAGCACGAACATGGTGGCGAGCAGATCGAAGATGCCGGACGTCCACGCCACTGCCTCTGTGCTGGCCGGGAACAATGCGAAGACCAGCCCGGCGGCGAGGCCGGCGCGCGCGCCGAGCCAGGACGCGCTGAGGCTGGCGACGAGCCCGCTGTTGACCGCGTGCACCAGGACGTTCACCGCGTGCAGCGCCCGCCAGTCACCCCCGGCCGCGGTCATTCCGTGCCAGAGGCCCAGTGGCAGGGGCCGGAGGTAGGCCCACGCCCCGGGCGTCCACTCGCCGGCGGCGGCCCACCGGCGCAGCACGAAATCGTCGGACAACGGGCCGAGCGCCATCGACCACCCGAATGCCAGCAGCGCGGCCAGCATGGGCACATTGACGACGCACCATGGGGCGCTGCTTTGATCACGCCCGCTCCCGTCAGGCCGGCGAGCCATCCAGGCAATCACCGCGATCCCGGCGCCAAACACCAGCCCGGCTGTCTCGAAGTGATGCCGCCTGACGCCGAAGCCTGCCAATCCAAGAATGGCCAGCCCGAGGAGCCAGACCCATCCGGCGCCCGGCACGAGCCGCATGGCCCAGCCGGCTCTCGCCTGCGGCGTCGCCGCGTGGGTGGAAAGCGGAGGATTGAGCCGTTCTGGATTCATTCGTGGCTTTCTCAGGTGTAGCCTAACTCTACGAGGAGGCCCTTCCATGACCACCACTGTCAGGCCAGACAGCTTAGAGCAACCACCCGGGATCACCACTCGTGAATCGCTGCTGACCAGCCAGATGCTGGCCGGCTTCGAGGCCAGGGCCCGTCGCTACGACGAGCAGAACGCCTTCTTCTCAGAGGACTTCCAGGAGCTTCGCGAGGCGGGCTACCTGCGGCTCGCGGTGCCGGCGGAGCTCGGAGGCTTCGGCTTCACGCTTGCCGAGGTCGTCCGCGAACAGCGCCGCCTCGCCTACCATGCCGCACCGACCGCGCTGGCGATCAACATGCACCTCTACTGGACCGGGGTGGCCGCGGACCTGTGGCGCGCCGGCGACACGTCGCTGGCGTGGCTGCTGCAGGAGGCGGCGCACGGCCAGGTCTTCGCGGCCGGCCACGCGGAGAGCGGCAACGACATCCCGGTGCTGCTCTCGACCACGACGGCCGAACGCGTGGACGGCGGCTACCGCTTCACCGGGCGCAAGTCGTTCGGCAGCCTGAGCCCGGTGTGGACGTATCTCGGCATCCACGGCATGGACACCAGCGATCCCGCGCGGCCGGCGATCGTCCACGCGTTCATGCCGCGCGAGGCTGCCGGGTACCGGGTGGAGGAGACATGGGACGTGCTCGGCATGCGCGCCACGCGCAGCGACGACACCATCCTCGAGGGCGTCGTGGTGCCCGACCGGTATGTCGCCCGCGTCGTGCCCGCCGGGGCGGCCGGCATCGACGCGTTCGTGCTCGGCGTTTTCGCCTGGGCACTGCTGGGGTTCGGCAACATCTATTACGCGCTCGCCCGCCGGGCGCTCGACCTCACCATCGAGTCGGTCAAGAGCAAGCGCTCGATCGCCGTGTCGCGGACGATGGCCTACCATCCCGAAGTGCAGCACCGGGTGGCGGCCATGGGCCTGGCGCTCGAAGGGATCGAGCCGCATCTCGAACGGATTGCCACTGACTGGTCAGGCGGCGTGAACCATGGGGCGGCGTGGCCGGCGAAGATCTTCGCCGCGAAGTACCACGCGGTCGAAGACGCGTGGCGGATCGTCGATCAGGCGCTCGACCTGGCCGGCGGGTTCGGGATCTTCCGGAAGGGGCCGTTCGAACAGCTGTTCCGCGACGCGCGTCTCGGCCGCATCCACCCCGCCAACTCGATGCTGGCGCACGAGATCATGGCGAAGACGCTCCTCGGGATCAGCCCCGACGAGACGCCGCGATGGGGATGAGGCGGCAGCCCGGCGCTACACGAACATCGCCGGGCTGATCTCCAGCGCCACCTCGGTCACCCGGTCCACCGGCAGGCCGGCCCGCCGGGCGTGCTCGTGCACCGCTGCGACGCTGGGCGCATCGTATTCGCAGTAGATCTTCCCTTCGGCGTCCGAGACGTAGCTGCGGATCCAGCGCACGTCCGGCATGCCCGCGAGCACCTCGACGGAGCGCCGGCTGGCGGCCTCCAGCTCGTCCCGCGACAGGCCCGGGACCGACCGTTCGATCAGATAGCGTGGCATCGGAGTTCCTTTCCGTTTTCGTTCGCCCCCGCGCGAGGCCTCGCGCTTCAGATCTTGCCTGGACCGGAGATCCCGGCGCACGCCGCCCGCAGCCCGATATCGCCAATCGCCTCGGCGATCGTGACGGCCGCGGCCGCCTGCTGACGCGCCGCCGGCGCGTCGCCGCTGGCGGCGCGCGTTTCCGCGAGCCGCAGCAGCATCCACCCTTCACCACGGCGATCGCCGAGGGTGCGGCGGAAGGCGAGCGACTGTTCGTAGCACGCCGCCGCCGATTCGCCACGGCCCCGGGCACGCCACACATCACCGAGGGCCGCCAGCGCGTGCGCCTCGAGCAGCCGCTCGCCGCGCTCCCGGCTGAGCGCGAGGCTCTCCTCGAGCGCGGTACGCGCCTCTTCGTGCCGGTGCAGCCGGCTCAGCGTCACCCCGAGGCTGTTGAGCAGCAGGCCTTCGTGCACGCGGTCCCCCTGCTCCCGCACCAGCACCAGTGCCGCCTCGTAGTGGCGGAGCGCCTCGGGGTATCGCCCGCTCTCCCATTCCAGGATCCCGATCGTGTTGTGCAGCGCCACCTCGCGATTCCGGTCTCCCAGCGTCGTGGCCAGCGCCAGCGCCGCCCGGAACCCGGGGACCGCATCCTGCGGCGACGCGGCGCGTGCGCGCGCGGTCCGCGCCAGCCCCTCGAGCGCATCGAGCTCTCCCCTGGCGTCGCCGAGCGCGCGGCGCAGGGACGCCACCGCCTGCCAGGCGTCCGCCGCCTCGGCCGGCAGCCTCAGGCGCTCCAGGATCACCGCGGCGCGCCCCGTCATCTCGGCCTCGGCCTCGCGGTCTTCGAGCTGCGCGAACAGCCGCGCCGCCTGCCGGACGCAGGGCAGCGCTTCGGCGTCCCTGCCGAGCCCGAACAGGACGTCCCCGAGCGCCCGCAGGGACTGCGACTCGCCGTCGGCGTGGCGGGCGCGCTGGCTCAACTCAACCGCCTGGCGGTAGGTGCGCAGCGCGTCTTCGATGCGTCCCTGCTGAAGATAGACGTGTGCCAGCGACGTGAGGTGGAAGGAACGGGGAATGGGCAGGAGGTTGGCCTGGGCAATCTCGTCGCACCGGTGGAGGCAGACGAGCGCGCGGTCCAGATCGCCAAGTGAGCGATGGACGTTGGCCAGGTTGTGCAGGCCGTAGAGCAGCTTCGACGGATTCCGCCCGAGCGCGGGAATCGCCAGCGCCGCTTCGATGCTGGTCAACGCGCCAGTGAAGTCTCCCATGCCCCGCAGCACGATCCCGATGTTCACGAGGTCGCCGGCGGCCATCAGGTCGTCGCCGGAGGCCCGCGCAATGGCGAGCGCGCTCCTGGCGATGGCCAGCGCATCCGCGTGCCGCCCCTGATGCCAGCGCAGCAGGCCCATGCTGCGGAGCGCATTGCTCTCGAGCGCGGCCTCGCCGAGCTCGCGGCTGAGCCGGAGCGCGGTGCTGAGCGTGCGCTCCGCCGCGTCGAAGCGCTTGAGGAGCGTGGCAACGTCCCCCTGGCGCAAGTAGGCCTGGGCCAGGCTGGTGGAGGCGCCACGTGGCGCCAGCAGCGCAATGAGCTCTTCGACCAGCTGCTGCTGCCGGCCGCGCAGGCCGAGGGTTTCGCACAGCCGCTCCTGGTGCAGCAGCAGCTCGACGAGCGCATCGCTGCGGGTGCCGGCGTCGGGCAGGTGCGCGATCCACCCGCGCACGCGCTCCAGGGTGGTCAAGGCGTCGGTGAACTGTGTCAGCGACGCGGCCCGCGCCGCCGCGCGGAGGCCGTAATCGACCGCCTCGCGCCACGCTTCAGCCTGCGCGAAATGATGGGCGAGCAGCGGCGCCTGGTCCGCTTCCCGGCTGCCGTGGCAGCGCTCGATGGCGCGTCCGACCACGTCGTGCAGCGAGCGCCGCTGCCGTTCGAGCAGGCTGTCGTAGGCCACCTCCTGCGTCAGGACGTGCCGGAACCGGTAGGACGGCTCGGGCAGGACGGCCGTCTGCTGGATCAGCCCGGAGCCTGTGAGCCGCTCGAGCGTGTCCGACGGATCGACGTCCGGCCCCAGCACCTCGCCCAGCAGCCCACGCCCGAATTCCCGGCCGATCACCGCGGCCACGCGCAACACGTCCCGCGCATCCCGGTCGAGGCGATCGAGCCGGGCGCGGATGACCGCCTGCACCGTGTCGGGCAGCCGCAGCACTTCGACGCCGCTCGCGGCCACCGCCTCGCCTCCCTGGGTCGTCACCACCTGCTCCTCGAGCAGCGTGCGGCACACCTGCTCGAGAAAGAACGGGTTCCCGCCGGTCCGCTCGTGCACGCGCGCGGCCAGCGCGTCGGAGACCCGATCGACCTGCAGCACGGCCCGCATGATGGCCGCCGAGGCGTCGGAGGCGAGCGGGGCGAGCTGGATGCGCGCCGCGGTCTCGGCGCAGCCGGCCAGCGCGCCAGGCTCGGGCCGGCTGGTAACGACGGCCATCAGGGCATGGGCATCGACCATCTCGAGCAGCCGGCGCAGCGCATCGCGCGACCCCTCGTCGGCCCAGTGCCAGTCTTCCAGGAGCACGACGATGGTGGACCGCCGCGCCAGGGCGACGAACATGGCGGTGAGCGCCTCCGCCAGGGCGGCGCGCAGATGCTCGCCGTGCAGGTGCCGGGGCAGCGGGAAGGCATCGCTCGGGATCGAGAGCAGGTGCAGATAGAGCGGCACGAACGGGTCGAGCGCGGCATCGATGGCGCGGGCCCTGGCCGCGACCTCGGCGGCGGGGTTCTCCTGGACCTCCCGTCCGCTGAGCGACAGCGCGCCGTGCAGCATCTCGACGAACGGTACGTAGGGCGCCATCCGGCCCGGGGGGCGGCAACGGCCGCGCAGGATCAGCACCCCCTCACCGCCGACCCGCTGGACGAGCTCGTAGAGCAGCCGGCTCTTGCCCGCGCCCGCCTCGCCAACCACGATGGTCACGCGGCCCTGTCCGGCGCGCGCCTGGCGCAGCTGTCCCTGCAGCGTGGCCAGTTCTGCGTCGCGACCGGTGAACGGCGTCAGGGCGGCGCGCTCGGCCGCCTGGAGCCGCGTCTGCGGGCCCGACTCGGCCACGACCCGAGACGGCGACACCGTCCCGCCGCCCGCCGTGATGGTCAGTGGCGGACACGGCTGCGACTCGACGAACTGGGCGACGAGGCGCTGACATTCAGGGCTGATGAACACCTGATCGGCCTCGGCCAGCGCGGCGAGCCGTGCCGCCACCTGTGCCGGCGGGCCGCTCACCGCGTACCGCTGCGCCCCGTCACCGAGTCGCCGGGCCACCAGCAGGCCGACGTGGACGCCGCACTGCACCTGGATCCCGTCGCCGGCGGGACGATTGGCCGCAGCCGCCATCTCGCGCATCCGATCGCGCAGCGCGAGCGCGGCGCGCACCGCCCGGAGATCGTCGTCTTCGTGGGCGACCGGGACGCCGAACAACGAGACGATCTCGTCTCCCTCCGCCTGATTGACGATGCCGCCGTGCCGGTGGGCGACTTCCGCTGCCGCCCTGTGCAGCTCGTCCAGCCGCGCTTCGAGATCGACCGGCGACAGCCGTTCCACCAGCGCGCTGAAGTTGGACACCGTGTGCACGACCACCGCCGCCCAGCGGCGTTCCGCGACCGCCGCGATCGCCGTGGCGTCGTCGGTCCGCGGCGCCCGGCGCGCTGCCGGCGAACCGGCGGGCCGCCGCGCGGAGCCGGAGGGTCCGGCAAGGCCGGCAAGATCAGCCGCCATCGCGGCCATCGAGGCGTAGCGGTCGTCGCGGCGCCTGGCCAGCGCCCGGCTCAGGACATCGTCGAGCACGGCCGGCAGGTCGGCGCGCCACGCACTTACGGGCTCGGGATCGCGCGTGAGGATGGCGTCGAGCAGCGCCTGGTGGCTGTCCCCCTGGAACGGCCGGGCTCCGGCCAGCGCTTCGTAGAGGACCACGCCGAGCGACCAGACGTCCGTGCGGTGATCCACCTCGCGGCCGGCCGCCTGTTCGGGGCTCATGTACGCCGCCGTGCCGGGTACGACGCCGCCATCGGTGAGCGTGACGTCCTGGACCTTGGCCACGCCGAAGTCGAGGATCTTCACGCCGCCGTCCGGCAGCAGCATCACGTTCGACGGCTTGACGTCGCGGTGGACGATGCCGTGCGCGTGGGCGTGATGCAGCGCGGCGGCAATCAGCAGCACGAGCGGCACCGCGTCGCCGCATGGCAGGGGCCCGCGCAGGAGCCGCGCCTGCAGCGTCTCGCCGTGGTAGAGCGGCATCGCGATGAACAGCTGCCCCTCGGCAGTCTCGGCGACCTCGTAGACCGCGCAGATGCCCGGATGATCGAGCGTTGCCGCCGCACGCGCCTCATGTAGGAAACGGCGCTTGGCATCGGGCCTCGCCCCGAGGTGCGGCGGCAGGACCTTGAGGGCCACGTGACGGCCAAGCCGCTCGTCGAGCGCCCGGTAGACCACCCCCATGCCTCCGGATCCGAGGGCTTCGAGGATCCGGTATTGCTCGACGGTGCGTCCTTCCCACCCGAGCGCGGCGGCGCGCGCGCCCGCGATCGCCGCGGCGACCTCACCGCCCAGCCGGTCGATCGGCCCGGACGCGGTGTGCGCCTCGAGCAGCGACTCCACTTCGCGGCGCAGCTCGGCATCGCCGCCGCACGCGCGATCGAGCACCGCCGGCAGCGTGCCCGCGTCGCAACCGAGGGCCGCGGCGAACACCTGCTCCACCCGCCGCCAGCGTTCGGATGGCAGACCGGTCGGCCGGCCGGAGCCCGGCGGCGGCGTGCCGGAGTCCGCCGGAGGCGTGCCGGAGCCTGCGGTCATGGCTGCAGCTCCCGGTTCAGCCAGGCGCGGGCCAGCGCCCATTCCCGCTTCACCGTTGCCGGTGAGACCCCGAGCGCCTCGGCGGTCTCCTCGACGCTCATCCCGCCAAAGAAGCGGCACTCGACGATGCGGCCGTGCCGCGCGTTCATCTGCGTCAGGCGCTGCAGCGCTTCGTCGAGCGCCAGCATGTCGTCGGCCTGCTGCACCGCCGCCACCGCCGCGTCCGTCTCGAGCGGCTCGACGATCACGCCGCCGCCGCGCTTGAGGCGGCGGCGCGCGACCGCGTAGTCGATGAGGACCCGGCGCATCGCCTGTGCCGCGATCGCCAGGAAGTGCGAGCGGTTCTGCCACTGGATGCGGGTCAGCTTGGACAGCTCGAGCCACGCCTCGTTGACCAGCGCCGTGGTGCAGAGGGTGTGGTCGGGGCGTTCCCCGCGCATGGCCCGGGCGGCGATGCGCCGGAGCTCGTCGTACACCAGCGGGAACAGATCGTCCATGCGGAGGTTGCCTCGGCGCGCCGCCACCGCGTGGAGCGCCCGCCCGCGTGAATCTTAACCCGCCCCGGGGCCGCGAACACGAGGCGATTCCGGGCTTCCGGCCCGGCCGCGGTGAGCCGGATTTCCGGTGGCTGCGGCTTCTTGTTCATGACGGCGGACGGCGCGCTCTTCGCCATCCGGCCGGCGACGGAACAGATCCCTGCACCTCAGGAGGCTCTATGCAGGCCGGAATATTCGCTCGGCGACTCGTGTATGCACTGGCCGGCGCGCTCGTGGTTCTGGGCGCCGGCACGACGGGGACGTTGGCGCAGGACACGCAGAAAGCCGCGACGGGGCCCGCCCACCACGCCGCTGAGCCGGAACGGAAAGGACGGGAGAACGCCCTCGTCAAGACCATCCGCGAAGCCACCCACCGGTTCCGCGACGTGTCGGTGGCCGTGGCCGAAGGGTACGTCCTGCAGTTTGGCTGCGTCAGCGGTTCGCACGAGGGGGCGATGGGGCTGCACTACGTGAACTTTCCGCTGGTCCTCGACCCCGCACTGGACCCGACCCGCCCCGAGCTGCTGGTCTACGAGCCGCTGCCGGATGGGCGCGTCCGGCTGGTCGCCGCGGACTTCCTGGTGCTGTCGGACGCCTGGCATGCCACCAACGCCGCGGCGCCGGAGCTGATGGGTCAGCTCTTCCACCTGTTCGAGTACCCCAACCGGTTCGGGCTGCCGGCGTTCTACACGCTCCATGTCTGGGCTTGGAAGGACAACCCGCAGGGCACGTTCGCGAACTGGAACCCGAAGGTATCGTGCGACGGCTACAACCCGCAGCTGCCCTGAGCCAGGACGCTGGCTTTTCCGGACTCACGAGAATGACTGGCAGCCACGGTCTGGCGGACGTCAGGGCCGGCCTCACGCGCCGGCGGTTCCTGTCGAACGCCGCGGGCGCGGCCGGTGCGGCGCTGTTGCCGGTGGACACACCTGCGCAGCACGTGGACCGGCCGCGGGCCGCGATGCGGCCGGATCGATTCAGCCGGCTCTTCGACCTGCCGCCGTTCGCCGACGCGACGCCGCAGGTGCAGGCCGCGCTCATGGAGCTCGGCGCGCCGGGCGGTCCGATGGACGCGCGGGATCCGCTGCACGAAGGGGCGATCCGCCTGATCACCCACCCGGAGCTGAGCCCGCGCAACCGTGACAATGGCGCGACGAGCGGCGGCTTCACGGTGAGCCCGGAGCTCTACGACCCCGCAGACTCGGCCAGGTTCAGGATCGATCACGGCGGGCAGTTCGAGGACGTGCCCCGCGGGCCCGACGGACGCGCGATCATCGCCGACCCGCGCAACGACGACAACCTGATGATCTCGGGACTGCACGCCGCCCGGTGGGCGGCGGCCAGCCGCCTTCCTGCTGTTCCACAACCGCGTCGTCGACATGCTGCGCGAGGACGGCGGTGGGCTTCGAGCGTGACACGCCGCTCTGGTATTACGTGCTGAAGGAGGCGGAAGCGGCAGGAGGCAGCCGCCTCGCCGGCATCGGCGCCCGCATCGTCGGCGACGTGTTCGTCGGGCTGCTGCAGCTCGATCGGCACTCGTTCTTGTGGCGGCACCGCGACTGGAGGCCGACGCTCCCGAGCCGCAGCGCGGGCAGCTTCGGGATGGTGGATCTGTTGACGCTGGCCCAGGTCGACCCGGCGAGCCGGGGCCAGTAGCGCCTGCTTGTCGATGCGGCGCGCGGTGGTGGACACCGCGACCCGGCCATCGCGGCAGCCGCCAGGGCCAGCTACTGCGGCAGTGTGGCGGTGAACGCCGGCGCGCGGCGTGTCTTGGTCAGCTGTTCGAAGGCATAACCGACCGCGAGAAGGCCGGCCTCGCTGTAGGCGGGCCCCATGAAGGTGATGCCGAGCGGCAGGCCGTGGCTGTCGCCGGACGGCACGGTCAGGCTCGGTGTGCCGGCAACGGCCGCCACTCCGTATCCCGAGCCGACGAAGTGATCGCCGAGGACGTGGTCGGTGAGCCACGCCGGGCTGACTGTCGGGGCGATGACCGCGTCGAGCTTCTCCCGGGCCAGCACCGCGAGCAATCCGTCTTTGCCGGCCAAACGGCGGGCGGCGTCGCGCGCCTTCACGTACGCGGGATCGGTCAGCGGCCCCTTGACCTGCGCCTGCTCGAAGATCTCCTGCCCGAAAAACGGCATCGCCTTGTCGGCGTTCGCCGTGTTCCAGGCGATCAGCGCCTCGAGCGACGGCTGCGGCGCGCCCGATCGCTGCAGGTAGGCATTCAGCCCGTCCTTGAACTCGTAGAGCAGGACCTCGAATTCCGGCTTGTCCCAGTCGTTGTAGGTCGCCAGCTTCACGTCCACGACGGTGCCGCCGGCAGACTTCAGGGTGGCGATGGCCCGTTCCGTCGCGGCATCCACGTCGGGGTGATATCCCATCGCCTGGCGCAGCAGGCCGAAGCGCTTGCCCGCGATCGCGTCAGCCTTCAGCGCCGCGGTGTAGTCCTCCGGGATCAGCCCTGCGGCCGCCGCGCCCGCCGGGTCGTCGGCGTCCACGGCGGCCAGGGCGTTGAGCAGGAGCGCGACGTCCGTCACCGTCCGGCCCATCGGGCCGGCGGTGTCCTGCGAGATCGAAATCGGGATGATGCCGCTGCGGCTGACCACACCCACCGTGGGCTTCAGGCCCACCAGGCCGGTCACCCCCGCGGGGCAGGTGATACTGCCGTCGGTCTCGGTGCCGACGCCGACCGCCGCGAGGCTTGCCGCGATCGCCGCCGCGGTGCCCGAGCTCGACCCGCACGGATTGCGATCGAGTACGTAGGGATTTTTCGTCTGCCCGCCGCGCGAGCTCCAGCCGGACGACGACCGGGTGGACCGGAAGTTGGCCCACTCGCTGAGATTCGTCTTGCCGAGGATGACCGCGCCCGCGGCGCGCAGCCGCGCGGCGATGAAGGCGTCGGCGGCCGGCCGGTGGTCCGCCAGCGCCAGCGATCCGGCCGAGTTGACCAGCCCGGCAACGTCGATGTTGTCCTTCAGCAGCACGGGGATGCCGTGCAGCGGGCCGCGGACCTTCCCCGCCCGGCGTTCGGCGTCGAGCGCGTCGGCATCCGCCACGGCCCTCGGATTGATCTCGATCACCGCGTTCAGCCTCGGCCCGTCATCGTCGATGCGCGCGATGCGGTCGAGATAGGCCTCGGTCAGGGCGCGCGCCGTCAGCGAGCCGGCCGCCATCCGGTCGCGCGCGTCGGCCGCGCTCAACTCGACGACGTCGAGGGACGGTGCGGCGGGGGGCGCCGGAGCCGGAGCTGAGGCCTGGCCGCAGGCGGAGAGCGCGGCGGCACACACGACCGCCAGCGCCAGTCTCGTGACGATTCGCAATGGGGACAGCCTTTGTAAGAGATTTCGCGTTCGAACGCGCACATTGTAGCCGAGCGCTCGAGCCGCAGCGCCCGCAGCAGGCCCCTCGGGGGGAGGAGACCTCACTCGTCGCGCAACACGACCATCGGGTCCACGCGGGTGGCGCGGGCGGCCGGCAGGTAACAGGCGATCAGGGCGACAACCGCGATCGAGGCCGTGACCGCCGCCACGGTTGCGGGATCGGTCGGTGTCACGTTGAAGAGTTGCGTCTGCAGCACCCGGGTCAGGAGCAGCGACGCCGCGAGACCCACGGCGAGCCCCGCGCCCGTGAGGCGCAGCCCCTGCCCGAGAATCCGGCCCATGACGTGGCCCCGGGTCGCGCCGAGCGCCATGCGGATGCCAATCTCCTTGCGGCGTTCGTTGACCGTGTAGGAGAGGATGCCGTAGGTGCCCACCGCCGCCAGGAGCAGCGCCAGCCCGGCGAATGTCCCGAGCAACTGCATCAGCAGGCGGGGGCGCGACACCGACGCGCCGAACACGTCGTCCATGGTGCGCATGCGGACGACCGGCAGCGAGGGGTCCATGGACTGCACGGCGCGGCGGAGCTGCGGCGCCAGGGTGTCGAGCGGCAGATCCGAGCGCACCACGATGTTCATGTTGCGGACCGAGAAGTTGTTGACCCGCGGCCCCTGGTCGTTGAGGAAGTAGATCTCGGTGCCGGTCTTCGAGTCGAGCCCCCCTGTTTGACGTCCTTCACCACACCGACGATCGTGAACCACGGCGCCGCATCGTTGAAGGAGACCCGCAGCCGCCGCCCGAGCGGGTTCTGATCCTTGTAGAAGGTTCGGGCCAGCGTTTCGTTGACGAGCACCACGCCGTTGGTGCCCGTCGCGTCGGCCGGCGTGAAGTCGCGGCCGTCCCGCAACGGGATCCCCATCGTTGTCAGGTAGTCGACCGTCACACGCTGGTAATAGTCCACGTTCTCGAAAGGCCCGTCGGGCGGCGGGGTGTAGCCTTCGAAATCGGTGTCGTTGGCGTTGACGGCGCGGTCAGGGGGCAGACCGCTCATCGCTGCCGTGCCCTGCACGCCCGGGATCTGCGCAATCTGCGTGGTGAGCCGCTGAAAGAAGTCCGCCCGGCTCTGCGGCGCCGCGTAGGTGGTCGCCGGCAGGACGAGGCCGAACGTCGTGAGTCTGGCGCGGTTGAACCCCGCATCGACGCTGAGCAGGTTCCAGAAGCTCTTGAGGAGCAGACCCGCGCCGATGATGAGGACGACGGCCAATGCGACTTCGGCGGCGACCAGTACGCTGCGGATGCGGGCGCGGCTGGCGTTTGCGGTGGACCGCTGACCCGATTCCTTCAGAGTCATCGTGACCGCCTGCTGCCGCAGGCTGAAGATCGGCGCCATGCCGAACAGCACCCCCGTCAGGACTGACACCAGGACGGTAAACAGGAGCACCACGGGATCGAGGGTGATGTCCGCGGAACGTGGGATGCCATCGGGATCGGCCGCGAGCAGCGCACGCAGCGCCGCGTATCCGAGCGCCGCCCCGACGGCACCGCCGAGCAGGGACAGCAGTATCCCCTCGGTGAGAAACTGCCGGAGAATCGTGCCACGGCCGGCACCCAGCGCCGATCGGATCGCGAATTCGCGCTGCCGCGACTCCGCCCGGGCGAGCAGCAGGTTCGCCAGGTTCGCGCAGGCGATCAGCAGCACGAAGCCCACCGCCCCCTGCAGCACCCACAACGAGTTGCGGATGCTGCCGATCATGTCGTCCTGCAGCCCGTCGTAGCGGAGGCGGTGGGTCTTCTCGTTCGGCACGTGCGTCTTCGGGTTCAGCTGCGGCCATTGCTGCAGCATGGTCGCGAGATCGGCGTGCGCCTGCGCCAGCGAGACATCGGATTTCAGGCGGCCCACCAGATAGAGAAAGTGCGACCCCCTGCCGCCTGGGTTCGCCGGGTCCAGCGTCAAGGGGAGCCAGATTTCCACCTTCTGGTCGTGAACGTCGTAGCCGGGCGGCATGATGCCGACGACACGTGCTGGGGCGCCGTCGACCTGCAGGCTCCGGCCGACCATGCCTTCGTCCGCGTTGAATGCCGACCGCCACAGCTCATGCGACAGGACGGCGACGTCTTCCGCCCCCGGAAGGGTGTCTTCGCGCGTGAACATCCGTCCACGAATCGGCTGGACCCGCAACACCGGCATCAGTTCGCTGGTGATCACCGCGGAGTTCACCCGGCGCGGCTGGTCCTGGGTGCCGAGATTGACGGCGCCTGCCGAGTAGGCGCCCACGTTCTCGAACGATCGATTGCGGTCGCGGAGCTCGAGGAACTCGGGAGGCGAGACCCAGAACTGGTCGAAGCCGAGGCCGGGAAACTGGCTGGTGATGTAGACGAGGCGCTCCGGCTCGGGGAACGGCAGCGGCTTCAGGACGACGCCGTTGACCACGCTGAAAATGGCGGTGTTGGCCCCGATGCCCAGCGCCAGCGTCAAAATGGTGACAGCCGCGTATCCCGGACTCTTGCGGAGATTCCGGAACGCGTAGGTGAGATCGCGCGTGAGTCGGTCCATATCCTGGATTAGACGGCGAACTGCCGCCATTCGTTGTTGACCCGTTATACTCGCGGACATCAATGAAAGGTAGACGAATGAAGACAGACCGCCGATATTTCCTGAGCGCCGCGGGAAGTTCGCTCGTCCTTGGTGCCGGGGGGATGGGGCGCGTGACGGCGGCGGCACAGGCGCCGCCGGCGCCGGTCTCGTTTCCTGGCATACCCAATCCGCTGGAGGGGGACGTCGAGGTCATCGCGACCGGCTACATCTGGACTGAAGGTCCCGTGTGGGTCGGCGGCGACGACGGCCACCTGCTGTTCTCGGACGTGCCCGGCAACGCCATCTACAGCTGGGATGGCAAGCGGACCACCGCGTTCCTCGCCCCGTCCGGGTATCAGGCCTTCCCGATTCCCGCCTCGCTGCGAGAAGCCGGCTCGAACGGCTTGGCGCTCGGCCGTGGCGGATTGCTGCTGGCCGACAGCGGCACCCGGGCACTGGCGCGGGTGGATCTCGCGACGCGCCAGAAGGCGGTGTTCGCCGACGCCTACCAGGGCAAACGCTTCAACAGTCCGAACGATCTCGTCGTCGCCCGCGACGGCGCCGTGTACTTCACCGATCCGCCCTACGGCCTGGCGGGCGTGCAGAAGTCACCTCTGCGGGAGCTGCCCTACACCGGCGTCTTCCGCGTGACCCCGGACAATCAAGTGCACCTGATAGCCGACAAGCTCTTTCCCAATGGCATTGCCTTGTCGCCGGACAACCGCACGCTCTACGTCACGGATACGACGGGGTGGATAGCCATCGATCTCGATGCGTCGGGCATGCCGACGGGCCAGCGGCCGTTCGTCGCCAGCGAGCGCGTCGGGGGGGCGCGCGGCGACGGCATGAAGGCCGACTCGGCCGGCAACCTGTGGACGAGCGGCCGCGGCGGCATCTACGTGTTCTCGCCGAAAGGGGAACACATCGGCTTCGTCCCGATCGCGGGCCGCGTCTCGAACTGCGCCTTCGGGCCCGGTCGCTCCCTCTACGTCACCAACGACACGCAGGTCGTGCGCGGGCGCATCCGCCCCGACTTCGCCGGAGGGTCGCCCATCCAGTACTGACGGGCTGCACGCGTCATGCATTGCGGCCGGACTAGAACGAGGGCGCAGCTGGAACTCGTCACACAGCTGCGCCCTCGATCCAAGCGGAGAGCAACTGCACTTGCCGCTCCCGCGAGTGAACCGCCGGGCGCTAGTGCCGCGCCTTCTTCCGCGAGTACGCGATCCCGTGCACGCGGCCGGAAGCCGGGTACATCCAGGTCCTGAGCAACGTGCGGCGGAACACGTCCACGACCGCGACACCGCCGGTCCCGGCCGGACCCGCGTCGAACGTCGCATACACGTAGCGGCCGTCGTCGGTGATCACCGCGAGATCGCCGGCGGTGCCCGGCCCGCCGATCTGCACGGTGCCGATGAGGGCGGGCGCGACGGTGTCGACGAAGGCCAGCGCGGCCGGTGTGCCCCGCATGCTGACGACGAGCGTGCGCCCGGAAGGCGTCAGCATGACCGACTCGGGCTGGACACCGACGAACACCGAGCTCGTGACGGCGTGGGTATCGGGGTCCAGGCGCTTGACCGTGCCGTCGCCGCGCGACGAGACCCACAGTGCATGCCCGGAGCGCGCCGCCACCACTTCCTCCGCCCTGACGATCGGCGTGCTGAAGTCGATGCCGCCCCCCTCGGCCTCGATGCCGGTCAGCTCGTCGCCGGTGTCGTGGGCGACGTAGAGCGTATCGTCGTCCGGCGAGACGAAGAGTCCGTGCGAGCGCGCGGCCGGGTTCGAGCTCGTCGCCTGGTAGGCGACGTCGTGGGTTCTGGTATCGATCACCGCGACGGCCGGCGCCCCCGGGCCTGGAGTATGGGACGCCAGGCTGACGTAGACGGCGCGACCGTCGCCGCTGGCCTCGATGTGGTGCGGCAGCGGCGCGACCGGGATCGACTCGGTGGCGAACGTTCGCGTGTCGACCGCGGTCACCGCGTTCACGCCCTCGGCGGTGATGTAGGCCTTGCGGGCGTGTTCGCTGATCGCGATGTCATGCGCGCCGGCGCCCACCGGCATCGTGGCCACCAGCTTGCCGGTCCTGACGTCGAACACCACCAGTTCGCCGCGGTCACGATTGACGACCCAGATGGTTCCCTCGAGCTTGCCGTGGAAGCCGGCGGACCTCTGGCCGCTGACGGTTGCCGTCTCGCTGTGCGCAAACGCGAGGGACATCGTCGCCACCACGAGGGCGCCGATCCACGGCGTCGGCGTGCGGGTCAGTGGCCTGCGTGCAGGTTGCGTGGTCATGAAGAGGCTCCTTTCGCTAGTATTAGCGCAAGCAGCACGGAACCTCCCTCATGCCGGCCGCGAGGCCACGCGGCCGGTCAGGGCCTGATGCGGTAGCGCAGGGCGTCCTCTTCGTAGCGGTGTCTCAGGCGAGCCAGGAGGCCGGCGAACTCGGGGGACCGCCGCACAGGATCGAGCATCGGGTCGCGCAGCACCCAGGGGAAGCAGGGCCAGCCGGTGCCGGCCGCCCGTTCCAGCCAGCTCACGGCGGCGGCGGGGTCTCCCAGCTGCGCCCACGCCGCGCCGAGGCTGTAGGCCACGTGGTGATCCATGTACGGACCCTGCTCGACCGCACGGGCACGGGCGCGAGCGGCCTCGCGGGCGCCGGCCGCGGCTTCGACGCCGGCCAGCGCCGCCTGCGACCGCACGTCGGGGCGGCCGCCGCGCCGCACCGCGGCGAGCGTCGCCCGCGCACCCGCGACATCACCGGTGTAGAACTGGGCGAGCCCCAGATAGTTGCGGATCGCCGGGGCGTCTGCGCCCCGCGCCAGCTGTGCCAGCGCCTCGTCGCGGGCCCGGGCGTAATGGCCGGTGAACAGGCTGCGGGTCAGTTCGAGCCGCGCGACTTCCGAATTGCCCAGCGGATTGAGCCGGTAGACCTCACGCGCTTCGTCGGCCATGTGGTCGAAGAGGCCGAGGTGGAAGAAGGCGCGCATCCGGACGACATAGCCGAGCTCGAGCGCGGGATCGATCGCCAGCGCGCGAGTCGCCTCGGCGATCACGACTGGCCAGTTGAACGCGCCGTGCAGGGTCCCGGCCGCACCCGCCATCGCCAGGGTCGCCTCGGCCAGCGACGGGTCGGCGGCCAGGGCGGCCGTCGCCTCGCGTTCCGCGCGCGCCCCCCAGTCGAGGCCTTCGGTCTCGTAGGCGTAGCGGATGCTGTGCCACGCCGACGCCATGGCCAGGCCGGCGCGCGCCGGCGCGTAGTCGGGATCGATCAGCAGCGCGCGCTCGAAGTCGTCGATCGCCGCTTTCATGTTCTTCTCGTTGTAGTGCACGAGTGACGTGCGGCCGCGCAGATAGAGATCGTAGGCTGCGGCGTTGGCGGCATAGCGCCGCCTGGCCGGGGTGCGGGCCGCATCCGGCAGTTCCAGCCGCAGCGCGCCGGCCACCTCCTCGGCAACCATGTCCTGCAGGGTCGTCAGGTTGCCGCGAAGCACGTGATAGCTGTGCGCCCACGCCACCGCCCCATCCGGCGCGCGCACGAGCTGCAGGTTGATGCGGTACGCGTCGCCGCTCCGCTGGATCGTGCCGTAGAGCACGTGGCTGACGCCGAGCGCCCTGCCGACCGCCGCGGTGTCCGGGGCGGTGCCGCCGTAGCCGATGACCGCGGCCGTCGAACGCAAGCCGATCTGCCGGAACGCCGCCAGCCGCGTCGTGATCGCGTCGGCAACGCCGACGCCAATGTGCTCCTCGCCCGGGGTCTCGCCGACCATGCGGAGCGGAAGCACGGCCAGCTGCAGTGCGGCCGCAGACCGGGCGGCAGGGGCCCGCCGCGCTGGCACCGAGTAATAGGCGGCCGCTGCCGAAAGACTGAGCACGGCGATCACAGCGGCACTCGCCTTCCTGTGCGGCGCGATCGCCCGCCTGAACCGGCCGGCCGTTGTCGTCGCGCGCAGCGACGCGGCGGCCTGCTGCAGGGACTCGAGCAGATCGGCCGCCGACGGCCAGCGTTCGGCGGGGCTCCGCGCGAGGCAGCGGGCAACGATGTCCTCGACGACGACGGGAATGGAGGGAACGAGGTCGCGCAGCGGCGCCGGCTCCGCCGCGATCATCGCCGCGATGTCGGTGGCGCCGCTCCGCGCGTCGAACGCCTTCGCGCCGGTCAGCATCTCGTAGAGCACGCAGCCCAGAGCGAACAGATCCGTGCGCGCGTCCGTGGCGTGCCCCTCCAGCTGCTCGGGGGCCATATAGGGCACGGTGCCGACGATTGTCCCCGGCGACGTCAGGCCGGACCCGGGCGGCTGCGTGTCGCTCGCCGGTGACACCTGCGTGACGTGAGTCGTCTCGGCAGTCGCGACGCCGAAGTCGAGCAGCTTCGCGCCCGAAGCGGTCAGCATCACGTTCCGCGGCTTGAGGTCGCGGTGCACGATGCCGGCGCGGTGCGCGGTGTCGAGGGCGGACGCGATCTGGACTGCGTAGTCCAGGGCCGCTTCGACGGTACAGGGCCCCGTCGCGAGCCTGTCCGCCAGCGTGTCGCCCTGGAGAAACTCCATGACGAGGTAGGGGACGGCGCGACAATCCGGGGAGCCGTCGTGGGTGCCGACGTCGTAGAGCGTGCAGATGTGCGGGTGATTCAGCGTCGCCACGACGCGCGCTTCGAGCTCGAATCGAGCGCGCGCCGGTTCGTCCGCCGCCGCGTGCGACAGGAGCACCTTGATCGCGACGGTTCTGCCCAGCCGGGTATCGCGCGCCCGGTAGACTTCGCCCATCCCGCCGCCGCCGACGCGCGATTCGAGGCGGTAAGGTCCGAACTGCGTGCCGGAGAGATCGTCGTCGCGCCACCCGGACAGGCTGGCCAGGCACCCGGCTTCGAGAAAGCCGGCCGCGCGTTCGTGCGCCCCGAGCAGCGACGAGACCCGCCTGCCGCATGCTTCATCGCCGGCGCAGGCGTCCGCGACGAATCGCGGCCGCTCGCCAGCAGGCAGCGCGACGGCCCCGTCGAACAGGGCGCGGACGCGTTGCCAATCCCCGGGAGCCACAGTGTTCATGGCCTCAGGTGCCTTTCGCTCACCCGCCGGCGGGTGTCATCCGCTCATAGAGCCATGCCTTCGCGACTGCCCAGTCCCGCTCGACCGTCGCATGGGACACGTCGAGCGCGTCAGCCGCCTCGTCGACGGTCAGCCCGGCGAAGAACTTCAGCTCGACGACCCGGCAGAGGCGCTCGTCCATCGCAGCCAGCTCGTGGAGCGCGCTGTCGAGCGCCAGGACGTCGACGATGCTGGGCGTGGCAGCGGGCACGTCGACCTCGAGGACCACCATCGTCTGACCGCCGCCGCGCTTGTCGGCGTGGGCGCGTCGTGCCTGGTCGACGAGGATCTGGCGCATCAGGCGGGCGGCGACGGCCAGGAAGTGCGCCCGGCTTTCGACCGCCAGGCGATTGAGGGCGACGAGCCGCAGGTAGGTTTCGTGAACGAGGGCCGTCGTCTGGAGCGTGCCGCCGGGCCGCTCGCCGCGCAGGCGGGCGGCGGCGACGCCCCGCAGCTCACGGTAGACGAGGGGGATGAGGGCATCGAGCGCGGCCCGGTCGCCCTGACGCCACTTGATGAGGAGGCCGGTGACGTCGCCGGCCTTGCCGTCGCTGCTGTCGATCATGGCCGGCCTCGTGCGTCGCCACCCGCCGAGAGTCTACACCCGTAGCGTTGCCGCAAGGCGTGCCGGATCGGCCTCCCTCCGCACGGCGAGCTGCAGGTCGAAAGAGGTTCGCGCCGAGGTCATCGGCGGCGCCGCCTGACTCGTCTCATCTGGCTGGGGGAACAATCTGCGGCCAGTTGAACACCACGTGCAGTGTCCGCGACTGGTCGGGCCGTCCGACCTGCACGAGAAACTTCTGTCCGTCACGGGTCACCGCGTAGTGCCAGCCCATGCCCGCCGGAAAGCGGCCCACCGGAAACAACGGGACGGATGGCGCGGATCCACGCCCGGTTCGGATCGCGGCCGCCATCATCATGTCGTCTCCGCCAACGTAGAAGAGCTCCTCCCCGTCCGCCCGCCACCGCGGCTCGCGGCCGCCGTGCTCGGAGATGCGATGCTTCTGCCTGCCGCCGGGAAAGTCGGTGAGCCAGATCTCCTGGGCGCCGGTTTCGTTCGACTGGTAGGCGACCCAGTGGCCGTCTGGTGAAAATGCTCCGTATTGTTCCCTGAACTCCGAGCCGAGCAATGGCCGCCAGTCATCTTTTCCCACGGGCGAGTACATCAGCTTTCTGCCGGGAGTGCCCGCGCTGTCCGAGAGCGCGCCCAGGAGGACTCCGCCGTCCGGCGACACGTCCAATGGCTCGATGACTCTTCCCGGCGAGCTCACCACACGCTCGGCATTGGCATCGTCTGGTGCCTTGACGAAGATCTGTTCGTCGCGGCTGGTGGAAGAAAAGTAGAGCCGTGTGCTGTCTGGAGACCATGCCGGAGCCATGCTGCGCTCGCGTTCGAGCGAAAACGGCGTGGCGAGGTTGCGCGCGACGTCGATCAGCCAGATCGCGAAGTAGCCGCTGAGCGCCCGATGATAAACGGCTGCGACGCGTCGGTTGTCTGGAGACAGCTGGATTCCCGAATAATCGCCAACAGGCCCCTGGGTGCCCAGAGTCTTGCCGCCACGATCGAACCACGTCAGCTGCGTCTGCTCCGCCGAGGTCCGCCGCGAGACCAGCGTGCCGGTCGCGGACACGGTGAACAGGCCAACGTCTTCAGAGATCGCTACCGGGTCGCCTGCCAGGTTACCGCCCCCGGTGTCGAAGGACTGGGCCCAGAGCCTGTCGTTCCTCGGGTAGAGAAGGTAGTCACGACCGCTCGACGGGTGTCTCGCAACGGCGACGTATCCATCGGTCACGAGGAGCCGCTTCCGTGCGGTGGAATCCCCCAGCGACGCCAGGTACACGGCGCGATTCTCGTCGAGCTCGGTGCGGGCAAAGTAGAGGAACCGCTTGCCGTCGGGCAGGAATACGGGAAACCGGTGTGAATTCTCGCCGAGAGCCGTGTCCATGCGGGTCACCGGCACCGGTGCCCCGCCATGCTCCGAGACCTGTAGGACGCCGGCGCCGTAATTGGTCCCGACCAGGATGGTGCCGGCACGATTCCAGGCGCCACCGCGGCTGTAGCCGACGTCGCACACCGTCACCGGCTCACCGCCCGCGAGCGCCACCCGCTTCAGCGTGGTGCCGGCAAAAAACCCGATGTGGCGGCTGTCCGGTGACCAGAACGGCTGCCTGGCCCCGTCAGTGCCCGGCACCCGTTGAAACGTATCGGAATCGAGGCGGCGAAGGACGAGGTACGTCTTCGGGTCGGTGCCGAACGTCAGCGCCACGATGGTGCCATCGGGCGAGATCGCGGGTGCGCCGAGAATTCGCCCGGGATCCGGGCTGACATCTTCCGGCAACGCGATCGCCAGTCGCGCAACGCGTGGCGGCGGTGGCGATCGCGGCCACATCAGGGCGGCAATGGCGAGCGCCGCCGCGGTGAGACCACCGGCCCACAGCCAGCCTTGACCTCGTGCCAAGGCGCGCCAGCCGGGTCGCCCCTGAGAAGTGGTCTCGCCGGGGGCAACCGCCAGCCCGCCGGAGTCGACCGACGCCTTGATCTCCTCGAGGTCATTGCGCAGATCCTTCGCACTCTGGTACCGACGTTCCGCATCCTTCGCAAGCGCGCGACGAACAACGCGGCCGAGGTCCCGTGGCAGCGAGGGCTTGAGCTCGAGAATCGGCGTCGGTGTGTCTTTGACGATGGACGAGATGATCGCGATGGCCGTGTCGCCGGTAAACGGCCGCTGGCCCGTGGCCATTTCGTAGAACATGGCGCCGAGCGAGAACAGATCCGACCGGGCGTCGGCGGGTTTCCCTTCGGCCTGTTCGGGCGACATGTAGGCGGCGGTGCCGAGAATCAGCCCTTCTCCGGTGGCCTCGGGGACCGCCATCGTCGTCGCGTCCGGCTGGGGGGCGGCAGCCGCGAGCTTGGCGAGGCCGAAGTCGAGGACCTTTATCCGGCCCTCGTGCTCGCGCTCTCCGATCATGACATTGCCTGGCTTCAGATCGCGGTGTGTGATTCCCTTCTGGTGAGCCGCGGCGACAGCCTCGGATACGGCGATCGCAATCGTCAGGAACTCGGCGAGCGCCAGGCCGCCTGGCGGAATCACGTCGGAGAGGGCCCGCCCTTCGACCACTTCCATCGTAAGGAGCGGCACCCCCTCGACCGTTTCGATCGAATGAATCGTGACGATGTGGGGATGGTTGAGCGCGGCCACGGCGCGCGCCTCGCGCTCGAAGCGGGCGAGGCGTTCGGGATCGCCCGCCGCGCTGTCTGGCAGCACCTTGAGCGCGACCACCCGGTTGAGTCGCGAGTCGCGCGCTCTGTAGACCTCGCCCATTCCGCCATGGCCGAGCGGGGTGAGGATCTCGTACGGCCCGAGGCGGGCGCCGACCGCAAGCGGCATGCGGGGCCTATCTTAGTGACAAAGCCCTTCCCCGGGAAGGCTGTTGGGCGCTGCGGAAGCAGCCGGCCGCGGGTCGCTTCGGCTGGCCGAGAGGACGGGCAGCTATACGACGCAGGAAGTCAGCGCTCGCGCCACCGAAGGGGGACACTCCGCAGCCGAAAGGGCCTCATCCTGCCGCCATGATCGTGCGACGCGCGCCGATCGCCGATGCGTCGGCGCGATCTTCGCCACCGTGCATCGACGATCCGCGAGTGAGCATCAGGTCGGCGGTGTAGCTGTCGCGCTCAAGGCGCGGTCGCGCAAATCACCGTCACGCGAATATAGTTGGGCAACGGTGTGGACACGTTAGTCACAATAACGTTGTATGCCGTGTCGCTGGGTTCGTCGCGCTCGAAGATCACCTGATCCGAGCGAGGGCCAAACCACCCGCCCCCGAGTGCCTTCTTACCAGCCGGGCATGCCCACGTAGAAGGTCGCATCACGGTGGAGACTCTTCAGAATGTACACGGTTCGCTTGGCATCACCCACGGCGTGAGGTGATTCAAGGCAGAGGCCGTTCGGGCGAGGCCCGCAATGCCAGGGAACAGGAGACTTGGACGGAAGGCGTTGCGCTTTCTGCGATCCTTGACCGCGGGCAGCGTTGCAGAGTTTTAAGGGGGCGGAATGGCTCGCCAACCGGAGCCTCGTGCAGAGGCGGTGAGTTGCCCGCCTGCGCGCCGCTTCGCGGCGGCTACGGCGGGCAGCCTTCGCCTGCAATCATGAGCGAAGGCTGGTGAGCCGCGCTGGAATCGAACCAGCAACCCGCAGATTAAGAGTCTGCTGCTCTGCCAATTGAGCTAGCGGCCCACAGGGCGCGTGTGCGCAGTGGAAAGGCTGACGCCCTGGAGCGACCGGGCGGGCTCAGCCCAAAAACCGAGTATACCAGACGCGCGCCGCGCCCGTCGACATCGCCAGGACCAGGTCGATGCGGCCGGAATCCGGCCCGATCCGGCCGCGCTACTTCCCCCCGGCCACCCACCGCACCGCATTGGCCAGCAGCGTCTTGAACGCCGGGTGATCGTGCACCCGTCCGTCGTGCCCGAGCGTGATGCCGACGATCCGCGCGGTGGGATGCTTCGTCACCCACACGGCAGGATGCGGCTGCTTGTAGCGCACGCTCGGCGACGTCTCGGCCAGCACCTCGATCGGCGCGGTGCCGGCGGGGATCTTGTCCGGCATCCGCGTTCAGGTAATAGAGCTCGTCCTCCACCTCGAACGACGCGGGCACCCCCTTCATCACCGGGTGCGACGGGCTCACGGCCTTGACCGAAAACGCGGCAATCTTGTCGTGGCCGCGTGCCCCGCCGCCGACGATGGCGGCGTTCAGCTCCGGCCACTGCGCAAAGCCGTACCACGTGCCGGGATGGAGCATCACGATGCCCTTGCCGGCCGCGGCGAAATCGAACAGCGCCTTGCGGTAAGCCGGCGTGTCGAAGAACTGCCGGTTCACGCTGATGACGGCCACGTCGGCCTTGCCGATCTCGGCGGCGGCCTGGTCGCGATCCTCGGTGTAGTTCACGCTGAAGCCGGCGGCGGCGAGCGTGGCGCGGTCGGTGCCGCCAAAGAACCTGCCGAAATCGTGCGAGCTGCCGCCGCCAATGAGCAGCACCTTGGTCTTCCCCGCCTCCCAGACGATGGGCGTGGTCTCGGGCAGCGGCGCGTCCCCCTTGCCGCCTTCTTTCGGCCCCTGCGTGGCGGGCGCGGCGCGCGCCGGGCGCGGGCGCGCCGGACGCCGCCGGCGCCGGCCGATCCGCGTTCCCCCCTTCACCGCCGCCGGCTCCGCCCCCGCGGTAATCGCCGCGGTCGCGGGCACGACGTCGGTGTCGAAGCTCTCGAGCACGATCTTCGACAGCGTGCCCTTCTTCTTCAGGTTCAGCGCGAAGTAGCGCAGCTGCCCGCGCCGCACGAAGTCGCCGGCATCGACGCTGCCCGGCACCTCCGCCCTGGTGAACGCGTCGGCGAACTGCTCGCCGTTGTTGAGCACGTGCTCCTCGCTGGTGCCGTCGGCAAAGTGCACGGTCACCTTCATCACCGGCTTGGCGCGCGCCGCGTCGCCGCCGGTCGGCCACGCCCAGCCGCCGACGCCGCCGAGGAAATGCAGGCTCGCCGCGGTGGCACTCGTCGGGATCTCGACCCGCTGCGGGAAGTCGTCCGACAGGTTGCCCCGGCCCGGCCCCCCCTTGAGGGCGACGAGGTTCGCCCCGGTCGTCGATCGCGCCGGATCCATCACGAAGAACGGCACGCCGGCCACCGTCACGTCGCCGAACCGGTGCAGCGTGACGGTCTCGTCGCGCTCCTCCTCGCGCCGGAACCCGCGCCGGCTGTCGGCGGTGTAGGCCTGCCGCAGATCGACCACCCGGAAGCCGCCGGCATCGCCGGCCATGAAGGTCAGGATGTCGCGCAGCGCCTCGGCGCCCAGCGCCTCGAGCCCCTCGGGCATCAGCGAGCGCCGCGTGTTCTCGCGCGTGGCGATGTCCTCCTTCTTGATCTCGACGTCCCCGGACTGGCTGCGCAGCGTCAGGCTGGCGGCGTTCTCGCTGGCGATGACGCCGACCAGCGTCTCCCCCTTCTTCGTGGTCACGTTCCACTGCCAGAAGCTGGGCTCGACTTCGCGGTTGGGATCGACGATGTGGGCGAGCAGCTCGGCGCGGCCGTGCGCGCCCATGCCGCTCAGCGGCGGGCCGACGTTGCTGGTGCCGATGTCGCCGAGCTTGTGGCAGCTGCCGCACGCGCCGGTGAAGAGCGCCCGCCCCCGCGCCGCGTCGCCCGGCTTCTCGACCTCCGGCGCCAGCGACGCGATGATGTCCCCCTTGGCCCGCGCCGCCGGCGACAGGCTGTCGAGCAGCGCCGTGGCCTGCTGCGCCACCTGACGGTCCGGGTGCGTGCGCAGCCGCGCGACGTTGGCGGGCCCGAGGTTGGCCGGCGTGACCTTCCCCGCCTTCATCGCCGCCAGCAGCGCGAGCGACCCGTCGGGCCGCTTCAGCAGCTGATCGAACACGAGGCGTCGAATTGGTGCGGGCAAGGGCCGCGACCAGCACGGCGTCCACGTCGGCGCCAGGATGGTCGCCGAGCACCACCAGCAGCCGGGCGGTCAGCGACTCCGGCGCGGTCGCGTCGGTCAGCACCGGCGCCAGCGCGGCCAGCGATCTCCGGCCGGCGCGCGGGCACGCCAAGCAGGCTGGCGGCAATGTCCACGCGGCGATCGTCGGTGGCCGCCGGCGCCGCCGAGCTCGGCGACCAGGCCGGCGGCGCGGCGGTCGGCGCTCGCGCGCAGCGCACCCGCCTTGTCCCACCGGGCCACGATGGGCAGCACGGCGGCCGACGTCGCCGCATCGTCTATCAGCGTCTGGAGGGCGGCAGACGTCGCCGCGTCCATGGCCAGCGTGCCCCCCTGCATGCGGGCGACGGCGCGCACGATCGTCGCCTTGAGCGGCGCGGCGCCGGGGCCGGCACCCGCCGCGGCAACCAGCAGCGGCCCGGCATGCGCGGGCAGCGCCGACGGCAGGATGCCGCCGACGAAGTCGGCAAGCGCCTGCGGCTTGCCGTAGCGCAGCGCGTCGGTCACGTAGACCTGCGGCGCGGTCTCGGCAGCCGCGGCGACCAGGGCCGACCGTGTCCAGTTCTCCGTCGCCGCCGCGAAGGCATCGAGCAGGCCGCGGCGCTGCGCCTCGGTCTTGTCGAGGCGGGCCTGCTCGTAGAGCGCCGAGCACCTGGCTGCCCATCGGCCGGCGGACCTGCGCGAGCCGCGTGTCGGACTGGTGGTTCTCCTGCGCCAGCCGCCACGCGGTTGGCCTTGACGTGGCGCGTTCGGGCTGGTCTCCATCGCCCGCAGCAGCCCCGGCAGGTCCTTGCGGTTCGAGCGCCGGCACCGGGAGCTTCTTCGCCTGCTTGTGCTGCACCCGCCAGATGCGGCCGAAGTAATGATCGCGATCCGGGCGGACGGCGGCGTTGGCCGGGCCGTGCAGCGGCCCGCGCGTGTCGTTGTGGATGACGGCCTGGTTGTAGAAGTCCACGACGTAGAGCGCGCCGTCCGGCCCGACGCGCGTCTCGATCGGGCGGAACCAGAGGTCCGTGCTGCGCATGAACTCGGTCTGCTCGCGCCCCGCTTCCTTGTGGGTCGTGTAGCTGACGCCGTCCGGCTTCACGAACTGCTGATGGACGATGTTGAGCGTCGGCTCGCCGGTGAAGTAGGCGTAGCGCCACTTGTCGGGCCACGCGCCCCCTTCGTAGACGGCGCAGCCGGCGGCGGCGGTGAACTGCCCGACCAGGTCGATCTGCACGTAGGCCTGCTCCGGCCACGTCATCGCCGGGTAGGTCGTCTGCCCGGTGATCATCCCCTTCCACGACGTGGTCCCGGGCAGCCGCCCCTTGGCCAGCACGTTCTCCGGCAGCACGGTGTGGAAGAAGACGGTGCCGCTGGTCGGCTGCGTCCAGAACACCTGCCCGTCCCAGGTGATGTCGAGCCCCCAGGTGTTGCCGCCGCGGCTGCTGTACTGCTCGAAGGCGCTGCCGTCCGGCTTGAAGCGCACGACGCCGCTGCCGTCGCGGCCGAAGCTCCTTCTTGCCGTCGGGCGAGGTCACCGTGCCGACGCTGTAGCCGTGCGTGGCGTAGATCCAGCCGTCGAGCCCCCAGCGCAGATTGTTGATGACGGCGTGGGTGTCGAAGGTGCCGAGCCCGGTGTAGAGCTTGGTCCGCTTGTCGGCGACCTCATCGCCGTTGGTGTCCTCGAGGATACCAGATGTCGGGCGAGGTCGCGGCGATCACGCCCGACTCGGTAGAGCACGAACCCGGTGACGAGCTCGAGCTTGTCGGCGAACACGTGCTTGCGGTCCATCGTCGCCGTCGCCGTTGGTGTCGGAGAGGATGGAGATCGTGTCCTCGGGATCGCGATCCTGCTGCCGGCGTAGAGCGAGCCGGTGTCCTTCCACGGCGTCGTGTTGGGCACGCGGCGGCCGTTGGGATACTCGGGCGTTTCCGAGACCCACAGGCGGCCGCTTCTCGTCCCAGTCGATGTTCATCGACCTTGGCGATGAGCGGCTCGGCGGCCACCAGCGTCAGGTCGAACTCGGGGTGCACCTCGATCTTCGCGGCGGCCTTGGCGGGATGGGTGGGACCGCCTTCGGACGTAGCGCAGCGCATCGCCCATCTCGTCCTTCTTCAGGAGCTCGTCGAGGTTCGCCCGCTTGCCGGCCCACGCGATGCCGCGCAGCAGGATCGCGCGGTAGTTCGGCCGGTTGAAGTTCTCGTAGAGATGGCCGGGGATCGACACGAACGCGCGGTACGGGGCGCTGCCGCCCTCGGCCGTCCGCTCGTAGGTCCACATCTGCGGCTGGATGTCGTAGATGCTGACGCGCTTGCCGCCGCCGGTCAGCTCGTCGGCGCGCTTCTGCATGGCCGCGTTGCGCGCCCCGGCGGGCTTCGGCGTGTACGCCGTCGGCCAGGACCCGCGCCTCCGGCAGGATGTCCATGTCGTAGTAGATCTCGTCGTCCATCGCCCAGTTGGAGACGCCCTGGGTGATCGGGCTGCTCGCGGTCGGTGAAGTAGAGATGCATCGGCCCTTCGAGCCACTTCGTCGTGCCGTTGCGCCACGAGCCGCCGATGATGCTCTTGAACCAGTCCGGATCCTGCGACACGGAGCCGGCGTGGATCACGACCAGGCCGCCGCCGCGCGCGAGGAACGCCTGCAGGTTCTGCCGGTCCGCCGGGTCGGGGATGTTGCCGGCCTCCTGCGCGTGGAGGATCAGGACGTCGGTGGCCTCGAGCTGGGCCTTGGTCGGGAACGCTTCGGCCCCGGTCGCCTTGGCGCCGCGCTCGTTGAGCAGCGGCACCCACTCCTTGAGGAACCGCGGGTAGTCGTGCGCCCCCGGGCCGTGCGACTTGGGCCCGGAGCGGATGAACACCCGCAGCGGATCCTGGGCCGCGGACGGGAAGCTGGTACAGCGTTGCACAGGCGATGGAGGCGAGCAGAAGAAGTCTTCTCATGGCGGCGTACCGGGACTATATCGACGCGCCAGAAGCGGGTCAAACTGCTGCGCGGCGGATTTTGTTGGGTATAGTGTGCGGGCCCGCTGATGCCCTCCGTCTTCCTCTTCGCCACGCTCGACACGAAAGGCCGCGAGGCCGACTTCGTCCGCGGACTCCTCGCCATCGTGGGGCGTGCGCCGTGACGCTCGTCGACGTCGGCGCCTCGGCACACCCGCGGTGACCGCCGACATCTCCCGCGAGCGCATCTTCGAGCTCGCGGGCACGTCGCTCGAGGCGGTGCGGAGCCGCGCCGACCGCGGGGAAGCGGTCACGAAGGCGGCCGAGGGGGCGGCCCGGCTCGCCCGCGAGGCGTTCGCGCGCGGCGAGATCTCGGGCGTCCTCGGTCTCGGCGGCTCGGCCGGCACGACGATCGCCACCGCGGCCATGCAGGCGCTGCCGCTCGGCGTGCCGAAGGTCATGCTGAGCACGCTGGCCTCCGGCATGGTCCGCCAGTTCGTCGGCGACAAAGACATCTGCATGCTCAACGCGTGGTCGACATCCTCGGCCTCAACCGCGTGAGCCGCGACGGTGCTCTCGCGAAGCCGCCCGGGCGATGGCCGGGCTCGTGACGTTCCCCGCGCCGCCGGCCGACGCCGCCGACAAGCCGCTCGTGGCGGCGACGATGTTCGGCGTGACGACGGCGTGCGTGGAGCGCGCCCGCGACGTGCTCGAAGCGCGCGGGCTACGAGGTGCTCGTCTTCCATGCGACCGGCAACGGCGGGCAGGCCATGGAATCGCTCATCCGCGAAGGCCTCATCGCCGGCGTGCTCGACATCACGACGACCGAGCTGGCCGACGAGCACGTCGGCGGCTTCCTCACCGCCGGTCCGGAGCGGCTGACCGCGGCCGGGCGCGCGGCATCCCGCAGGTGGTCTCCACCGGCGCGCTCGACATGGTCAACTTCTACGCGCCCGACGTCGGTCCCCGCGCAGTTCGCCGACCGTCTGTTTCTACCAGCACAACGCCAACGTCACGCTGATGCGGACGACGGCGGAGGAGAGCGCGCGCATCGGCGCCGACATCGCGCGCAAGCTCGCGGCGGCGACGGGCCCGGTCGCCGTCCTGCTCCCGGCCCGCGGCGTGTCGGCGATCGACAAGGACGGACAGCCGTTCGACGACCCGGCGGCACGGCAGGCGCTGCACGACGCCATCCGCGCCGGGCTGCCCGCGCAAGGCGGTCGTCGACCTCGACCTCCACATCAACGATCCGGAGTTCGCCGACGCGGCAGCGCACAGGCTCATCGAGATGATGAAGAAGGTGCTAGATCAACTCCCAACTGCCAACTCCCGACTCCCGAAGATCCCGAATTGAATTTGGGCGTTGGGCGTTGGGAGTTGGGAATTATCGCGATCATTCCGTAAGGAGCAGTTGTGCCAGCTATCGACCAGTCACGTGCGGCCATCCTGAAGCGATTTCGCGCGCAGATCGCGCGCGGCGAGCCGATCATCGGCGGCGGCGCCGGCACCGGGCTGTCGGCGGTGAGCGAGGAGGCGGGCGGCATCGACCTGCTGATCGTCTACAACTCGGGACGCTACCGGATGGCCGGGCGCGGCAGCTCGGCGGGGCTGCTCGCCTACGGCAACGCCAACGAGATCGTGAAGGAGATGGCCTACGAGGTGCTCCCGGTCGTCAAGAAGACGCCGGTGCTCGCCGGGGTCAACGGGACCGATCCCTTCATCATCCCGCGGCTGTTCCTCGAGGAGCTCCGCACGCTGGGGTTCGCCGGCATCCAGAACTTCCCGACCGTCGGCCTCTTCGACGGCGACATGCGCCAGGCGTTCGAGGAAACCGGCATGAGCTACCAGCTCGAGGTGGACATCATCCGCCTTGCCCGCCAGCTCGATCTGCTGACCACGCCGTACGTGTTCAACCCGTCGGAGGCGGAGCGGATGGCGGACGCGGGCGCCGACCTGATCGTCGCGCACATGGGAGTCACGACCGGCGGGTCGATCGGCGCGAAGAGCTCGAAGACGCTGGACGACTGCGTCGACGCGCATCCAGGAGATCGCCGACGCGGCCCGCGGCGTCAACCCCGAGGTGCTCGTCATCTGCCACGGCGGGCCGATCTCGGAGCCGCCCGACGCGAAGTACATCATCGAGCACTGCCGGGGCGTCGACGGCTTCTACGGCGCCAGCTCGGTCGAGCGGCTGCCGGCGGAACGGGCGATCGCCGAGCAGATCCGGACGTTCAAGGGAATCCGGCTGCCCGAAGGCGAGCAAGTCTGCACGTGCGCCGAAGCGGGCGACGGCGGGAAAGCGAGGCGGCCGATGAGCGCCCTCTCCGCCGACGCCGTGAAGGCGCTCCGCTTCGTCACCTCGGCGAACGCGCGCGTCGAGTTCGCGCCGTGGGGCAAGCACTGGTGGCTGTCGCAGCCGGGCCTGACCGACACGAAGCAGCTCACGCTGGTGCGCGTCCGGATGAAGCCGGGCGCCGGCCACCAGTTCCACTACCACCCGGCGCGCGAGGAGATCATCTACATCGTGGACGGCGTGGCCGAGCAGTGGGTCGATCGGGAGAAGCGCCGGCTCAAGGCCGGCGAGATCGCCTTCATCCCGAAGAGCGTCGTGCATGCGATTCACAATCCGTCGAAGAAGCCGATGACGTTCCTGGCGATCCTCTCGCCGGCGCGTGGCAAAGGGGCCGTTCCTCGTCGACGTCTACGAACGACGAACCGTGGCGCAGCCTGCGCCGGCCGACGGCGTACCGAGCCGGTCGATCCGGCCACCGGCCGCCGGCTCGCCGCCGGGCGCACGCCGGCACGCCGCCCGCGCGCCCGCTGAGCACCGGACGCCGACGGATCCCGGGCCGGCCGGCCCGCGGACAATCTGCTACCCTACGCCCGGAACAGCCGCCATGCCTTATACGAACTCACGCCTCACCCGTGTCGTCCTGCTGCTCATGTTCATGGCGTGCGCGCGCGGCCATCTCGCCGGGCAGACCACCACGGCGACGCGCCCGCCGGGCACGATCGACCGTCACTACACGCTGGTCTCCACGATGCTCGGCTACCGGGGCGAGGGGGGCGAGATCGACGGCATCCGCAACCCGACGCTGTGGGCGGTGAAGGGGGAAACGGTCCGCATCACCATCGTCAACGGCGAGCTGATGGTGCACGACGTGGCGCTGCAGACGCTGGCGGTCAAGAGCCCGGAGGTGCTGGACAAAGGGGCGATCGCCACGCTCACGTTCACGGCCAAGGAGAGCGACACCTACTACTGCTCGATCCCGGGCCACCGCGCCGCCGGCATGGAAGGGCGGTTCGAAGTGACCGACGCGGCGCCGGTGGCGTCGCCGGGCGTCCTGCCCGCGGCGTCGGGCACGGCGCTTGAACCTGGACTTCGAGAGCGGCACGCTCGACGGCTGGACGAGCACGGGCGAAGCCTTCGGCCTGGTGAAAGGCGACGGCAAGACCGAGGGCGAAGCGGCGGCGGCAGCCGGCATCGTTCTTCGTCAGCAGCGGCCTCCAGGGCAGCGAGCGCAAGGGCGTCGCTGCGGTCCGCGCCGTTCCGCGTCAGCCACCCCTACGCCAGCTTCCTGGTCTCGGGCGGCGCCTTCGCCAGCACCCGCGTCGAGGTCGTGCTCGTCGAGGGCGAACAGATCGTCTACAGCATCTCCGGCGCCGACCAGGCGATGCTGCGGCCCGACGGTCGTCGATCTCCGCCCGCACGCGGGCAAGCAGGTCTTCGTCCGGCTGGTGGACGACGAGACCGGGCTGACCGGGGTGCCGTACCTCAAGCCCAGTCCGTGGGCCTACATCAGCTTCGACAACTTCCGCTTCCACGACGCCCGGCCGTTCTTCCCGGAAGAAGTCACGCCGGTGAACAGCTCGATCCTGCCGCCGATGGATCCCGTGCTGCACGCCGGGCTGTCGCCCGACGCGGCCGCGCGGGCGATGACGGTGCCCGCCGGGCTTCTCGGTGACGCTCGCCGCGTCGGAGCCGGATGTCGTGCGCCCGATCGGCTTCGCGCTCGACGATCGCGGCCGGCTGTGGGTGGCCGAGGCGCACACCTACCCGGTGCGCGCGCCCGACGGGCAGGGGAAAGACCGCATCCTCATCCTCGAGGACACCAACGGCGACGGCCGGCTCGACAGCCGCAAGGTGTTCATGGAGAACCTCAACCTCGTCAGCGGCATCGAGGTCGGGATTCGGCGGTGTCTGGATCGGCGCGCCGCCCTACCTGCAGTTCATCCCGATCGACGCGTCGCAGGACCGCCCCGCGGGGCCGCCGCAGATCATCCTCGACGGATGGGGCTATCAGGACACCCACGAAACGCTGAACACGTTCACCTGGGGGCCCGACGGGTGGCTCTATGGCACGCACGGCGTGTTCACGCACTCGAACGTCGGACGGCCCGGCGCCAGCGATGCCGAACGCCAGCGCATCAACGGCGGCATCTGGCGGCTGCACCCGACGACGCACGCCTTCGAGGTGTTCGCCGAGGGCACCAGCAACCCGTGGGGGCTCGACTTCAACGACTACGGCCACGCCTTCACCACCGCCTGCGTGATCGAGCACCTGTTCCAGGTGGTGCCGGGCGGCCGCTACAAGCGGCAGGCCGGCAAGCACTTCAATCCGCACATCTACGACGACATCAAGACCGTCGCGGACCACGTGCACTGGGTCGGCCGCCGCGGCCCGCATGCCGGCAACCAGCGGTCCGGCGCGGCGGGCGGCGGACATGCCCACGCCGGCGCGATGATCTATCTCGGCGGCGACACCTGGCCGGCCGACTATCGCAACGCCATCTTCATGAACAACATCCACGGCCACCGGACCAACATGGACCGGCTCGCGCGCCAGGGCTCCGGCTACACGGCGTCGCACGGCCCCGACTTCCTGCTGGCCCACGACTCCTGGAGCCAGATGCTCAACTTCCGCTACGGGCCGGACGGGTCGGTGCACGTGATCGACTGGTACGACAAGAACCAGTGCCACAGCAGCAACCCCGATCTGCACCAGAAGACGCTCGGGCGGATCTTCAAGATCCGCCACGAGAACGATCGCTGGCAGCCGGTGGACCTGGCGGCAATGAGCTCGGAGGCGCTCGTCGATCTGCAGCTGCACCGCAACGACTGGTACGTGCGGCACGCGCGCCGCCTGCTGCAGGAGCGCGGGCCGGACCCGGCCGTCCATGCCCGGCTGAAGGGGCTGCTGCGCGATCAGGCCGACGTCACGCGCCAGCTGCGTGCGCTGTGGGCGCTGCACGTCACCGGCGGGCTCGGCGAAGCGGACCTGCTCGGCCTGCTCGGCCACGAGAGCGAATACGTGCGGAGCTGGACGGTGCAGCTCCTGGCCGAAGGCAAGAACCCCTCCGACGCGGCGATGGCACGCCTGGCGGAGCTCGCCCGCACCGATCGGTCGGCGCTCGTCCGGCTCGCCCTGGCCAGCGCGCTGCAGCGGGTGCCGGCTTCCAGACGCTGGGACGTCCTCGCCGCGCTGCTGGCGCGGGGCGAAGATGCCGGCGACCACAACCAGCCGCTGATGGTGTGGTACGCCGCCGAGCCGATGGCCGAGCTCGACATGACGCGGGCGCTGGCGCTGGCCGGCGACGCGAAGCTGCCGGGCGTGTTCGGCTTCACCGTGCAGCGGATTGCCGCGGCCGCATCGCCGCAGGCCACCCGCGTGCTCGCCGAACGGCTGGCGCGCACGGACGACCCGGCGCAGCAGCGCGATCTGATCAACGGGCTCACCCTGAGCATCAAGAAGCCCTAGTTCCCTGGACGCGTCCGATTCCGGGATCGGGTCGTCCGCATCCGGACACCGATCCCCGATCTCCCCTGGGGACACGCCGGGACAAGACTTCCCTCCGCAACACTTTCGGGTCACGCCGGGAGTCTGGCCCCGTGGTTGAATGAGCAGCAGCGACATGCTCCAGGACCTTCGCCACGCCGTTCGCACGTTGCGTCGCAGCCCGCTGGTGAGCGGAGTGGCCATCATCACGCTGGGGCTCGGCATCGGCGGGGCGACGTCGGTCTTCGGCGTCGTGGACGCCGTGCTCCTCCGCCCGCTGCCGTTCGAGGAGCCCGAACGTCTGGTGCGCATCTCGGAAATCACCCCAGACGGCGTCCCCTTCTCGTTCTCGCCGGGCAACTTCCTGGAGCTGCAGGCGCAGTCGCGGACGCTGGCGGCGGTCGCGGCGTTCCGCGAGACGGGCACCATGGTCCTGACCGACATCGGGGCGCCGTACCGGCTCGCCACGGTGCCGATCAGCGCGTCGGCCGCCGACGTCCTCCAGGTCCGTCCGGCGCTCGGCCGCATGTTCGGGCCGGACGACGACCGGCCGCAGTCGGGCACACGCCCGGTCGTCCTGAGCGACGGGCTGTGGCGCGGGCGCTATGCGGCCGATCCGGCCATGCTCGGGAAGACGGTCAGGCTCGATGGCCAGCCGTTCACCGTCAGCGGGATCATGCCGCCCGGCTTCGACTTTCCGCAGGGCAGCGAGGCCTGGATTCCGCTGCGGCCGGACCCGGCGCTCGACCGCGACGACAAGGACCTCGCGGTCATCGGCCGGCTGGCGCCGGGCGTCACGCTGGCCCAGGCCCGCGGCGAGCTGCGCGAATTCGGGCGCCGCCTCTCGGTGGAGCACCCGAAGTCCAACGCTGGCTGGAGCGCCGACGCCATGTCGTTCGACGACTGGCTGGTCGCGTCGAGCGTGCGGGACGCGGTCTGGATGCTGTTCGGCGCCGTTGGCGTGCTGCTGCTGCTCGCGTGCGCGAACGTGGCCAACCTGCTGCTCGCGCGCGCCGCGGCACGCCAGGGGGAGATGCGCCTGCGCGCCGCGCTCGGCGCCGGCCGGCTGCGCCTCGCACGCCAGCTCTTCGCCGAGTCGGTCGTGCTCGCCGTCCTCGGCACGGGAACCGGCGTCCTCGTCGCGTTCTGGTCGATTGCCGGCGTGCACGCGCTGGGCGACGGGCGGGTGCCCAGGCTCGAGCAGGTCGAGGTCGATGCGGCGGTCCTCGGCTTTGCCTGCCTCGCCGGCACCCTCAGCTGTCTCGTCTTCGGGCTGGCGCCGGCGCTGCAGGGGGCGCGGGTCGACCTCCGCGCCGCCACGCACGAAGGCGTACGCTACTCCGCCGGCGGCCGCCGCCTGCGCCGGGCGCTGGTCGTGGCCGAAGTGAGCCTGGCGCTGCTCCTGCTGGTCGGCGCCGGGCTGCTGGCCAACAGCTTCGTCCGCCTGATCCGGGCCGACACCGGCTTCGAGGCCGGCGGCGTGATCGCGATGTCGCTCGACGTCTCGCCCGCGCGCTATCCCGACGGGCGGCTCGCGGCCTTCTACGCCGAGGTGCTCGACCGCGTCCGCGCGCTGCCAGGCGTAACCGCCGCCGGCGCCAGCTCCACCAACCCGTTCCGCCAGTTCGGCTTCGCCAACAACGTCACGCCGGAGGATCGCGCCGCCGAGGCGCCGGCGAGCGGCCTCGTGCAGGCGGGCTGGCGCAGCGTCACACCCGGCCTCGTCGAAACCCTGCGCATCCCGGTCCTGCGCGGCCGGACGTTCGAGGCGTCGGACCGTGACAGCGCCGAGCGCGTCGTGATGGTCAGCCGATCCCTCGCCGCGCAACTGTGGCCGGGCCAGGATGCGGTCGGCCGGCGCATCTACTGGGGCGGGACGACAGGGCGGACGCGGACGGTGATCGGCGTCACGGGTGATTTCCAGGATGTCCGGCTCGGCGCCGAGCCGATGCCGATGCTGCTCGTGCCGCACGTCCAGGTCTCCGTGCCGGCGATGACCATCGTGCTCCGCACGCCGCTCGACATCGCCCGGCTCGCGCCGCTGCTCCGCGAGACGATCGCCGAGCTGGATCCCGGGCTGCCGCCGCCGTCCGTGCACGCGGTCGGGGCGAGCCGCGCCGAAGCGGCCGCGGGCCCGCGCTTCAACCTGTGGCTGCTCGGCGCCTTTGCCGGCATCGCGCTGCTGCTCGCGGTCACCGGCGTCTACGCCATGCTCGCCTTCAGCATCATCGAGCGCCGGCGGGAGCTCGCCGTGCGACTGGCGCTCGGCGCCAGCCGGGGGGAGATCGTGCGGCTGGTCGTCGGCGGCGGGCTCGCGCTGGCCGCCGCGGGCGTCGCGATCGGCGCGGCCGCGGCGCTCGGGCTGACGCGGCTGCTCGGCACGCTGCTCTACGGCGTCGAGCCGACCGATCCGTGGACGTTCGCCGCGGCCGCCGCCGTACTCCTGGTGGCCGCTGGTGCCGCGTCGTACCTTCCCGCACGCCGCGCCGGGCGGCTCGATCCGCTCGTCATCCTCCGCGACTGATCGCCGGCGCCGCGCGTCACGCGCCAACGAAGCCGGGCTGGCGCGCGCAGCGCTGTCCCGGCGCCCGATTCGGTTACGATCGCCGCGACATGCGCACCATGACCCCGTTCGCCTCCAAACCGAGCGTCTCCAGCGCGGTCTTCGCGACCGCGACCTTCTCGACCGCGATCCTCGTGACCGCGGTCGTCTTCACCGCACCACCCGGTACCGCAACACGCGCCGGCACCCCGGCACCCCTCGCCACTGGCGCCAGCCCGCAGGCGCCCGCCGCGCATTCCCGCGCGCCGTGGCTGATCGCGCACCGCGGCGCATCGGCCTACGCGCCCGAGAACACCGTGCCGGCGTTCCGCCTCGCGGCGGAACAAGGCGCGACGTTCGTCGAGTTCGACCTGCAGCTGACGAAGGACCGCCAGATCGTCTGTCTGCACGACGAGTCGCTCGAGCGGACGACCGATGTCGAAGAACGGTTCCCGGATCGCGCGCGGACCATGACCGGCACCGGTGGCAAGACGACGAAGCGGTGGATGCTGCACGACTTCACCCTGGCGGAGCTCAAGACGCTCGATGCCGGGGCCTGGTTCGGGCCCGCCTTCACGGGCACGCGCATCCCGACGTTCGCGGAAACCATCGAGGCGCTGCGGGGGAAATCCGGGCTGTTCATCGAGCTCAAGCTGCCGGACACGCACCCCGGCATCGAGCGGATGATTCTCGACGAGCTGAAGGCGAAAGGGCTGGCCGAACCGGGCGCCGATCCACGGACGCCGGTGCTGCTGCAGACGTTCAGCGCCGCGAGCCTGACGGTGCTCGCGGAGGCCGGCACGAGACTGCCACGGCACTTCCTGGTCGGTGCGAAGGATGCGCCGGAGTGGCTCACCGCCGCGGGACTCGAGCGGCTGAAGAGGTTCGCCACTGGCCTGAGCCCGGAGAAGACCGTGGTCCGCGACCAGCGCGAGGGGATCGCGCGTGCGCGCCAGGCGGGCCTGCCGATCACGCCGTACACGTTCCGGTCGAGCGCCGTCACCGGCTTTCCCGACGTGACGGCGGAGATGGCCTACTACCTCGAGACGCTGGGGGTGGACGGCGTGATCACCGACAACCCGGACCGGATGCCGGCGCGGCGCTAGTCAGCCGCGCGGGCTCAGCTTCACGGCGATGACCTTTTCCGACTCGATCGCTTCGCCGTTGCGGGTCGCCGGCTTGTAGAGCCACTGCCGCGACATGTGGACGAGGCGCGCATCGTAGCTCGGATGCGACGGGCGTTCGATCGTGGTGGACTTCACGCGGCCATCGGCGCCGATGAGCACCTTGATCGCGCCGGAGTATTCCCGTGAGCCCGCGATGGGATTGGGGGGAATCCAGACCGGCACTTCCTGTTCGAGCGCCACCGCCTCGGTGAGGGTATCGGCCTGGACCGGCGCCGCGGCGGCCGGCGCCGGCGCCGGAGCGGGGGCCGGCGCGGCGACCGCGACGGTCAACGCCGCAAAGCCGTCGGCGAGCAGCCGCAGGTCTTCGGTCTCGGGCCGTCCATGCATGGCCGGGTCCTCGAGCACCTCGCGCAGCAGATCGAAGTGCTGCTGCGCCTCCGCGAAATCCTTCTCCTTGAAGGCGACCCGGCCATTGTCGAGCAGCTGGCGCGCCACGGTCGGCAGCTCCTTCTTGCGCATCTCCGAGACCAGTGTGAGGACCTTCGGCGAGGCCACGCTCTCTGACGGCACGTACATCGGGTCGGCGGAGACCAGCGCGGCAATCGCCCGCTCGGCGTCGTCCGGCCGGCCGAGCGCGATCAGGCAGAAGGCGCGGTACTGCTCGAGCTCGACCCGGTTGACCGGGCGGATCTCGGCGGCTTTCGTCAGCGTCGACAGCGCCGCCTCGTATTCCGCCGCGGAGTACTGCGACTTGGCCTCTTCGAGCGCGGTCTGCGCCGGGGCGCCGGCGGTCTGCGCCGAGGCGGCCGGAACGAGCGCGGAGGCGATCAGGAACAGGAGGACACAGGACGGCGTTCTCATTTCTTCCTCAGATCCATGCTGACGCGCAGCGGTTCCTTCAACGTCACGAGCACCGTCGTCCGGCGCTCGCCGAGCTGGGGATGGCGGAACACGATCTCGTGCGAGCCGATGGCGGTCGACATGTTGCCGATCGGCGTCTCGCCGACGCGCTGGTTGTCGATCCAGACCTCGGCCCAGGGCACGGCGTTGACGTGCACCGTGCCGGCGGGCGCCTCGAGCTTCGTGGCGCTGGTGCGGCCGGCCTGCACGGTGACCGAGCGGCGGACGCGGTACCCGACGGCGTCGTTCCGGAATTCGAGCTCGTGTGTGCCGACGGGCAGCATGAACGTCTCGGCTTCCGTCGTGCCGATCAACTTGCCCTTGGCGTAGACCTGCATCGGGACGGGGGCCGCCACCGAGACCATGCCCGCGACCATCGCCGGGGGAGGCGCCGGCGCGGGCGCCGGGACGGGAGCGGCGGGGGCGGCGGACGCGGCAGCGGCGGGCTCCGGCGCGGGCGCCGATTCGCAGGGGGCGGCCATCATGATGGGCGCGGGAGGCGCCGGCGCGGCGGCCAGCGTGGTGACGCCGGCGGCGCCAGCCCGGATCTGGTTCCTGAGCCAGAGCGTGGTGGGCACGGCCTGAAGGAGCACGAGCAGCCCGAGCACCCCGATAATCGCGCGGGCGCGGCGGTCGAGCGGCTGCGGCGCCGGGCTCGCGGCGCTTGCCTCCGGTGCCGTTTCCGAGGCAAAGGCCATGAGGCCGCCGTCGTCTTTTGCCGGCTCGGGCCGTTCAGCGCTCCGCGCGGCGTTCGGGAGAAATAATCGTAGTGATCGCATGACAGACCCGGAAATCAGTTGTGTGATTGGAGGCATCCTTACGCGAGCACCGTGCCCACATGGAAGTTCGCGATCTTGGCCAGAATTGCAATTTCATTCCAGGGAAGTCCGCCGTGGAGGCGACTTTTATCGCCGTGAAGTCGCCTGGCGAATCTGAACCGTTCCCGCTCTGCCGCAGTCGCGGCGGCGCCGATCCGTCACACTCTGTAGAGTGACCAGCGCCCACGATTCCCCCGTCCGCCACCGGCGCCGGGCCCGGCAACTCCTCTGGCCCCTCGGGCTCCTCGTGCTGGCCGGCGCCGCCGCCCTGGTGTGGTCGTGGCGGCCGCTGCAGCCGCCCCCCATCGAGGCGCGCTGGGAGGCAACGGTTGCCGTCCTGGCCGGCGACGGCGTGCCCGGGTGGCGCGACGGCCAGGCCGAGGCCTCCCGGTTCAACGAGCCCTTCGGCATCGCGGCCGGGCCCGGAGGCGTGATCTATGTCGCGGACGCTGGCGACTCCCACCGGCTGCGACAGATCTCGCCGAACGGCGCCGTGTCCACGCTGGCGGGTGGCCGGCGCGGCATGGCGGACGGCCACGGGACCGCCGCGGCCTTCGACACCCCTTCGGGACTTGCCGTGGACGGCCAGGGGACGATCTATCTTGCCGACACCGGCAACAACACCATCCGCCGCATCACGCCGGACGGCCGCGTCAGCACGCTGGCCGGCGACGGCACCGCCGGGTACCGCGACGGGCCTGCCGCCGAGGCACGCTTCAACGGACCGGTTGGTGTGGCGGTGGACGCCACCGGGCGTGTCCTCGTGGCCGACAGCTACAACGACCGCGTCCGCGCGATCGACGCCGCGGGCACCGTGTCCACCATTGCCGGCGGTCCCGGTCCTGGCCTGATCGACGGGCCGGCGGCCGACGCGCGGTTCCAGACACCGTGCGGCGTGGCCGCCGATGGCGCCGGCCGCATCTACGTGGCCGATACCGGCAACGGCGTGATGCGCATCATCGATCCGGCGGGTACGGTCACGACCGCCGTCTGGGCATTCCCCGAAGGGCTCGGCCGCCCGCTCGGCGTGGCGGTCGCGGCCGGCGGCGAGGTGTTCGTCACCGACGAGCGAGGCCGGATCAGCGCGGTGACAGCGGACGGCTGGGTGCGGACGCTGGCGGGCGGGATGCCTGGCTTCCGGGACGGGCCCGGCCGCGAGGCGCGGTTCCGGCGTCCGTCAGGCGTGGCGATCGCCGGCGCCGGACGGCTCGTCGTTGCCGACGCCGGCAACGCGCTGGTCCGCCTCGTCGCCGCCTCGTCCGATCTCGAGATGGGGCTGCCGTCTTCTCCCCGCATCGCGCCCCGCTTCGACGCGGATGCGTTCGCGCGCCTGCCGGTGCTCTGGCCCGTCGCGCCGATGGAGGGCCCGCACGAGATCGCCGGCACGCTCGGCGAAGCGCGCGGCGGCGAAGGGTCTGAACGCTTCCATGCCGGCATCGACATCCGCGCGGACGATGGGGCGCCCGTGCTGGCGGTGCGCGACGGGACCGTGGCCAGCCCGGTGGCCGCGGCCGACTTCGGCACACTCAACGAATCGCTCCGCATCGGCGCCGTCGCCTACGTCCACATCCGGGCCGGGCGGACGCGGCGCGGCGACCCGATCGACCCCTCGAAATTCGTCGCCGCCCGCGACGACAGCGGCCGGCTCGTGGGCATGCGCGTCCGGCGCGGCGCCCGCTTCCGCACCGGCGACGCCGTCGCCACCGTGAACGCGTTCAACCACGTGCACCTCAACGTCGGCTGGCCGGGGGAGGAATACAACCCGCTGCTGTTCCGGCTCACCGGCTTCGAGGACCACGTACCGCCGACGATTGCGCGCGGCGGCGTGCGGCTGGTCGGCGAGAGCGGCGAGCCGCTGGTCGAGCGCGTCAGGGGCCGGCTCGTCGTCGACGGCCGGGTGCGCATCGTGGTGGACGCGTGGGACCAGGCCGATGGCAACCGTCCCGGGCGGCGGCTGGGCGTGTATGCGCTGGGCTACGAGGTGCTGGCCCGCGACGGCACGCCGGTGCTCCCTGGCGGCGGTCAGGACCGGATGCGCATCCGGTTCGATCGCCTGGCCTGGGATCCGGCTGCGGCGCGGCTGGTCTTCGCCCCTGGCAGCGGCATTCCCTTCTACGGCCGGCGCGTCACGCGATTCCTCTACGCGGTGACGAACACGTTCGAAGATGGCGTGGCGGCGGAGGGGTTCTGGGACACGACGCAGCTGCCGCCGGGCGACTACACCGTGCGCGTCTACGCCGCCGACAGCCGCGGCAACGTGGCGGTCGCGAACCGGGATCTGCCGGTGAGGATTGGTGCGCCGCCCGGCTGAGCAGCTCGAGCTCCACCCGGCTGAGCACCTCCAGCCGAGCCCAGCCCAGCCGTGAATTTGCGCGATCCGGCGGCGCAACCGCAGCGCCCGCCACGCGTCCACGCCGGGGTTGGCTCGCCCCCCCCGACAGGCATAGACTCGAAGATCGATCGCACCCAATCACGCGCGAACGGAGCAGCAGCACAATGGCGAAGAAACTCACGACCAGGCAGGGCCATCCCGTCACGAACAACCAGTCGCAGCGGACCGTCGGGGCACGCGGCCCGGCGACGCTCGAGAACTATCATTTCCTCGAGAAGATCAGCCACTTCGACCGCGAGCGGATCCCCGAGCGCGTCGTCCATGCGCGCGGCTTCGTCTGCTTCGGCGAGTTCGAAGCCACCGGCCGGATTGGCGACGAGCCCGCCTCGAAATACACGCGCGCCAGGCTCTTCCAGGAGAAGGGCAAGAAGACGCCGATCGCCATCCGGTTCTCGACCGTCATCGGCGGCCGGGACTCGTCCGAGGCCGCCCGCGATCCGCGCGGCTTCGCGGTGAAGTTCTACACCGAAGACGGCAACTGGGATCTCGTCGGCAACAACCTCCCGGTGTTCTTCATCCGCGACGCGATCAAATTTCCCGACGTCATCCATTCGCTCAAGCCCGATCCGGTCACGTTCCGCCAGGAGCCGAACCGGATCTTCGACTTCATGAGCCAGACGCCGGAATCGATGCACATGCTGACGTTCCTGTTCGGGCCGCGCGGCATCCCCGCCAGCTACCGCCACCAGCAGGGCTTCGGCGTGAACACCTACAAGATGGTGAACGCCGCCGGCGAGACCGTGCTCGTGAAGTATCACTGGCACCCCCAGAGCGGCGTCGCCAGCCTCACCGCGGCGCAGGCCGAGGCGGTGCAGGGCAAGGACCTCGGCTCAGCGTCGAAGGACCTCTACGAGGCGATCGAGCGCAAGGAATATCCGCGGTGGGACCTGCTCGTCCAGACCATGGACGACCACGACCATCCCGAGCTCGACTGGGATCCGCTCGACGACACCAAGATCTGGCCGGAAGACAAGTTCCCCCTGCGGCACGCCGGCGTGATGACGCTCAACCGCAACGTCGCGGATCACCACAACGAGAACGAGCAGATCGCCATGGGCACCGGCGTGCTGGTGGACGGCCTCGATTTCTCGGACGACAAGATGCTCGTCGGCCGGACGTTTTCGTACTCCGACACGCAGCGTTACCGGGTGGGCACCAACTACCTGCAGCTGCCGGTGAACGCGCCGAAGAGCCCGGTGGCCACCAACCAGCGCGGCGGCACGCTGTCGCACGGCGTCGATCTCGCGCCGGGCCAGAACCCGCACATCAACTTCGAGCCGAGCCTCCACAGCGGGCTGCAGGAAGCCGGACCGCGGCTCCCCAACAACCCGCCGGAGATCCACGGCCGGCTGACGCAGGCTGTGCTCGAGCGCCGCAACGACTACGCGCAGGCGCGCGCGCACTACTGCACCATGCCCGCCTGGGAGCGCGACGACCTGGTGAAGAACCTCGGCGACCTGCTCGGCCAGTGCGAGCGCGACGTGCAGGAGCGGATGGTGTGGCACCTCCTCCTGGTGCACGACGACTACGGCACCCGCGTCGGCAAGGCCATCGGCCTGTCCGCGGCCGACGTGAAGGGGCTCGCCCCGCTCGACGGCCAGGTGTTGACCGCCGAAGACACCGGACGGCTGCAGACGCTCGGGGCGAACGGGGACACCCTCGACCCGAAAGCCTGGGGCACCTGGACCGGCTCGGTCGAGAATCGCCAGGCGACCGCCGCGGAAGTGCTTGGCGGCATGCGGACGATGGAAATGGCGAAGTAGCGGCTCGACACGGCTCGGCGGTTTGGACATACTGGCGTGACAACGCCACATGGCTCAGCTGCTGGCCGACCTCCGTTCGGGCGCGCGGATGCTCGTCAAGTACCCGACTCTGTCGGTGGTGGCCATCCTCACGCTCGGCCTCGGCATCGGGCTGAGCACGACCGTCTTCTGCGTGGTGAACGGTGGCCTCTTCAAGGGGCTGCCGTTCGCTGACTCCGATCGCGTCGTCTCCCTCGTATCCACCCGGCTCGCCCAGAGCCAGCCACGCCAGCCCGTCAGCGAGCACGACCTGGCGGTGTGGGAGGCACGCCAGACCGTCTTCGAACGGCTTGGCGCCTTCACCGTCGCCCCTGTCAATCTCGCCACCGGCGACGGCCGGCCCGAGCGGTTCTCCGCCGGCCAGCTCACCGTCGCGGCCTTCCAGACGCTCGGCGTGGCACCGATCATGGGCCGCGGCTTCCGCGAGGGGGACGACCGGCCTGGCGCCGAGCCAATCGTGATCCTCGGCCACGAGCTGTGGCGCGATCGCTACGGCAGCGCGCCCGACATCGTCGGCCGGTCCATCCGATCCAATGGCGTCTACCGGACGGTGGTCGGGGTGATGCCGGAGAAGTTCGCGTTTCCCATCCGTGAATCCCTCTGGATGCCGCTCCCGGTCGATCCGCTGGCCACGACCCGTGGCCGCGGCCGCAGCTACCAGGTCATCGCGCGGCTCAAGCCGGACGCCAGCGTCGACCAGGCCCGCGCGCAGGCCACGACCATCGCGGCGCAGCTCGAAGGGGAGTTCCCCGACACCAACCGCGGCGTCGGCGCCGACGTGCTGCCCTACGCCAAGACGGTGCTCGGCCCCGAGGTCTACGGCCTGCTCTATACCATGCTGGGCGCCGGGCTCGGCGTGCTCCTCATCGCCTGCGTCAACGTCTCGAACCTGCTCGTCGCGCGGGCGTCGCTGCGGCGCCGTGAAGTGGCGGTCCGGATGGCGCTCGGGGCCGGCCGCTACCGCGTGGTCCGGCAGCACCTCACCGAAGTACTGGTCCTGGCCACCGCCGGGGGGGCCATCGGCATCCTGCTGAGCGTGTTCGGCATGCGCTGGTTCACGCAGGCGGTGTCCGTCAACCCGCCGCCGTTCTGGATCACCTTCGACCTCGACTACCGCGTGCTGTTCTTCGTGGTCGGCCTGATCGTGCTGGCCAGCGCCTTTGCGGGAGCGCTCCCGGCGATGCACGCGGCGCGGGTCAGCGCGGGGGCGGCGCTCAAGGACGACAGCCGCTCCTCCACCAGCGCGCGGCTCGGCCGGTTCAGCAGCGGCCTCGTCGTTGCCGAGCTCGCGCTGTCGTGCGGCCTGCTGATTGCCGCCGGTCTGATGATCAAGAGCGTCGTCCAGCTGCGGAACCTGGACATGCCGTTCGCGATCGACGACATCCTGACCGCGCGCATCGACCTGCCGCGCGGCGCCTATCCCGATTCGCCGGCCAGCATCCGCTTCTTCGAGCGGCTGCTGCCGAAGCTGCGGACGGTGCCCGGCGTGCAGTCCACGGCGCTGTCGGACGGCCTGCCGGCGGCCGGCAACGGCATCATCACCGTCCGGATCGAGGGGCAGGCCTACCAGCAGGACACCGACTACCCGCTGGCGCGCGAGGGGATCGTCACCGCCGGCTACTTCGAGACGTTCCGGACGACGGTGCTGGCCGGACGCGAGTTCACGCCGGCCGACGACGCCGCGGGCCAGCCGGTGGCGATCGTCAACCAGTCGTTCGCGCGGACGCACTTTGCCGGCCTCGATCCGATCGGCCGGCAGTTCATGCGCATCCGACCGACCACCACCGAGCCATGGCTCACGATCGTCGGCGTCGTGCCGGACCTGCTGATGCAGGGCATCGGCAACAACAACGCCAGCCCGGTCGGCTACTACATCCCGATTTCGCAGAGCGACGTCGAGAACGGCGTGCGGATGGCACTGCGCACCTACGGCGATCCGGCCGGCATCACCTCGAGCGTGCGCACCGCTGTGATGGAGCTCGACCCCGACCTCGCCATCTACGACGTGCGGACGATGCGGTGGGTGATCGACCGGCAGACGTGGTTCTACACCGTCTTCGGCACGTTCTTCATGGCGTTCGGGTTCTGCGCGCTCTTTCTCGCGGCCGCCGGCCTCTACGGCGTGATGTCGTTTGCCGTGACGCAGCGGACGCGCGAGATGGGCGTCCGCTCGGCGCTCGGGGCGCAGGGACGGCAGCTGGTGCTGCTGGTCATGCGCAAGAGCGTGATTCAGCTGGCGATCGGCCTCGCCCTCGGCCTGGGGCTGGCGCTGGCGGCATCCGGCGCCCTCCAGCCGGTGCTCTACCGCGTGAGTCCCCGCGACGCGATGGTCTTTGCGGCTGTTGTGCTCACGCTGGGGACCGCGAGCCTGCTGGCGAGCTTCCTCCCGGCGCGGCGCGTGACCAAGATCGACCCGGTCACGGCGCTCGGCAGCGACTGAGCGCCCGCGAGCCGGTCCCGCGACCGGCGGCGGGCGATCCTCAGTTGGCGGGCTTGCCCATCAGATACATGTCGCCGGTCGGCGACGGAACGCCGCCTTCGGGCTCGATGGTGACCGCCACCGCCACTGGTGGCGGGATGTCGGCTGGCGTGCTGAAGACCGTGGCCGCACGCCCCCCCGCGTCGGGACGCACCAGGCCGGCGCTGAGCGGCGGCGTGGTCGCGGTCAGGACCCAGACCTGGTACACGCGCCCCGCGGGCAGCACCGGCAGGTTGGCCGTCGTGAAGACCATCCCGCGGTCGCGGCTCCAGAGCGCCCGGGCTGACGCGGTGGGCGCCGGCTCGAGGCCGGCGAGCTCGATCCGCGCCACGTCGGGGGCGGCAAAGACGGCCATCGCCAGCTGCGCAGCGCCCGCCTCGCGGCGCGCGTCCGCGGCCTGGCTCTCGGCCACCGCGGCGCGCCCCTCGGCGTCCGCCACCCGTCCTTCGAGCGCGGACAGGCGGCCGTGAAGCTGCCAGGCATAGGCGCCCAGCCCGACGGCCAGCGCCAGCATCGCGGCCAGCGGCAGCCACGCCGGGGGGGCCGGACGATCGTGCAGGTGCGGCACGGCGGCGGGCGACGGCGGCGCCGCCGTCCCGAGGATCGACGAGAGCACGCGCGCCCGCAGCTCGGGGCCGGGGGTTCGATCCGGTACCGACACCGCCAGCGCATCGGCGACGCGCCGCAGCGAGCGCACCTCGTCGCGGCACAGCTCACACTCGGCGAGGTGCGCTTCGAAGCCACGGCGCTCCGCCGTGTCCAGCGCGCCAAGCACGTAGGGGGCGGCAAGCATGTGTTCGTCGTGCATGGCGGTCATGCCGGTCCTCCGGCCGGTGTTCCCGTGAGCGCGTCGCGCAGCTTGAGCAGGCCGAGCCGGATGCGGGTCTTGACCGTGCCGAGCGGCTGCTCGAGCCGGTCGGCCACCTCGCTCTGCGTGAGCCCTTCGAAGAAGGCCAGCTCGATGGCCAGCCGCTGCAGCGCCGGCAGGCCGTTCAGCGCCGTGCGGACCCGGGCCGCGTCCTGCGCGGCGTCGATCACCTCGGCCGGATCGACGAGCGGCATGGCCAGTTCAGCCAGCCGGTCGTCCCCCGCCGCGACGCCCGTGTCTGGCCGCGCGCGCCGCGCCCGGATGCGATCGATGGCGCGGGTGCGGGTGATGGTCAGGAGCCAGGCCACCACCGGCCCCCGCGAGGCGTCGTAGCGGGCCGCCTGCCGCCAGGCCTGGGCAAAGACCTCCTGCACGACATCTTCGGCGTCCGACTCGTCCGCGAGCACGCGGAGGGCCAGCGAGTAGACGGCGCGGGCGTGCCGATCGTAGAGCGGGCCCAGCGCGGCACCGTCGCCCGCCGCGGCGCGCGCCACGATCGCCCGGTCATCCGCCCGGTCGCCGCCCGCGCCTTCCGCGCCCGTCAGTACCGTCAACCACATGCGGAGACGATTCTAAAAGGGCGAAGGGCAAAGGGCAAAGCCAAGGGCCAAGGCCCAAGGCCCAACGCCCAAACGAACGAGGCACCCTGAACCCCGAACCTTGCACCCTGCACCCTGCACCCTGCACCTTGAACCCTTTGCCCTTTGCCCTTCGCCCTTTTCCCTTGTTTACCCCTACGGCTCAGCCAGAAAGCCGGATGTCTCCCCGGCATGAATCAGGCGGGCGAAGACGCCATCGAACCGGTTCCAATTTCGTCATCGTTCTTGTACAATCCCAGTCCATTCTTTTTGTGGGGGGTGCGTGCGCCGGCTCCTAGTCGCAGTCCTGCTCGTCTATTCGCTCGCGCTGCTCAATGCGGTTTCCCAGGGGCGTCCCGCTCCGGCCGCGCCGCGGCCGGATGCGCCTGCGGCTGGCGGGCCCCAGGCGCCGGAATCGCGAGGGACCGGCCGTCCTGATGCGACGACCGCCGGCGCGGCGCGACCCGCGCGGCCGGCGGCGCCCGCGATCCTGACCCCCGCCACCACCCGCGGCTTCGACACGGTCGTCAAGCCCTTCCTCGGCCAGTTCTGCTACGACTGCCACGGCAACAAGGGGGAGCCCGAAAACGGGCTGAACCTCGAGTCGTTCCAGGCCACGGCGTCGCTCATCGATCAGCGCAACCACTGGGAAGACGTCATCACCAAGCTGCGCGGCATGGAGATGCCGCCGATCGAGGAAGAGCAGCCGGAGGAGCCGCAGCGCCAGGCGGTGGCCACCTGGCTCGAGCGCGAGTTCGCGCGCATCGACCGGGTCACGCCGCCCAATCCCGGACGCGTGACGGCCCGCCGGCTCAACCGCGCCGAGTACAACAACACCATCAAGGAACTGCTCGGCGTGGACTCCCGTCCGGCCGACGACTTCCCGCAGGACGATTCCGGCTACGGCTTCGACAACATCGCCGACGTGCTGTCGCTGTCGCCCGTCCTGATGGAGAAGTACGTGACCGCCGCGGACCGCGTCACCCGCCTCGCGCTGTTCGGCCCGCCAACGCTCAAGCCGACGCTCACGCGGCTCAGGTCCGAAGGGCGCCGCACCGGCGAGGCGCGGGAGTTCCCGGCCAGCTACGACGTGACCGGGCTCAGCCTGCCGAACGCCTTTCACGGGTCCACGCGGGTGCCGGTCACCGGCGAATACATGATCCGCGTCTTCATGGGCGGGCGTCCGCCCCGCCAACTCGGATCCGGTCACCGTGACGCTGTGGGTGGACGATCGTGAGGTCCAGTCGATCGCGCACGACCCGGAGCGCTTCGGCCGCTTCGAGATCGATCGCCAGGATTTCGGCGGCCAGACGACGGAGTTCCGGGTGCAGCTGACCGCGGGCGAGCGGCGGCTTGCCGTGGCGATTCCGCGGCTGTTCGAGGGACTGCCGGCGCGCTACAACGGGCCCAACCCGGCGACGCGGCCGGATCCGCCGCGCGTTTTCACGCCGCCGGCCGACGCCCCGCCGGAGCGCCTCGCCCTGCTGCGCAAGCGGTTCGATGATGCGCAGGCGGTGCTCGACAAGATTCCGCTCAACGGCGCGCGCGTCGCCAACGTGGAGATCGGCGGGCCGTATTCACAGGTCACCGCCGCGTCGGACGAGAGCCGGGCCAGGATCTTCACCTGCGGCCACCCGGCCGGGGCGCACCAGTCCACCTGCACCGCGCGCATCGTCACCGACTTCGCGAAGCGCGCCTTCCGCCGGCCGGTCAGCGCCCGCGAGGTGAAGCCGTTCATCGACCTGACGCGCGAGGCGCAGCAGGACGAGGACTCGTTCGAGGAGGGGCTGGCGGTCGGGATCCAGGCCATCCTGGTGTCGCCCGACTTCCTGTTCCGCATCGAGCGGGACCGGCCGGCGGCCGGCAGCGCCACCTCGTCGCCGATCACGCAGCACGAGCTCGCCACGCGGCTGTCCTACTTCCTGTGGGCGAGCACGCCCGACGCGGCGCTGCGCCGGGCCGCCGACGCCGGCACCCTGCGGCAGCCGGCGGTGCTGGCGGCGCAGGTGAAGCGGATGCTGCGCGATCCGAAGTCGCGCGCCCTGGCCGAGAACTTCGGCGGCCAGTGGCTGCAGTTCCGCGCGCTCGAGTCCGTCACCCGCGATCGCGACCGCTTCCCCGACTTCGAGGACTACCTGCGGACCTCGATGCGCCGGGAGACGGAGATGTTCATCGAGCACATCATCCGGGAGGATCGCAGCATCCTCGACTTCATCGACGGCCGCTACTCGTTCCTCAACGAGCGGCTGGCGCGGCACTACGGCCTCGACACGGTGAGCGGCCCGGAGTTCCGCCGCGTCGACCTCACCGGGCTGCCGCGCGGCGGCGTGCTGACCCAGGGCAGCGTGCTGACGGTGTCGTCGTATGCGACCCGAACGTCGCCGGTCCTCCGCGGCAAGTGGATCCTCGACAACCTGCTCGACGCGCCGCCGCCGGAGCCGCCGGCCGACGTGCCGAACCTCGACGAGGCGACCATCGGCACGGCCGCCTCGATGCGGGCGCAGCTCGAGGAGCACCGCAAGAACCCGACCTGCGCCTCGTGCCACCGCCGCATGGACCCCCTCGGCTTCGGCCTGGAGAACTTTGACGCCGTCGGCGCCTGGCGTACCATGGACGGCAAGTTCGCGGTGGACGCCGCCGGCTCGCTGCCCGACGGACGTTCTTTCACCGGTCCCGAGGAGCTGCTGACCATCCTCAAGGGGGACCGCGACGCCTTCGCCCGGGCGCTGACGAGCAAGCTGCTGACCTACGCGCTCGGCCGCGGGCTGGAGCGCTACGACATCCGGACGGTCAAGCAGATCGCGGCGCGGCTGCCCGCGCAGGGCTATCGCTTCTCGGCGCTCGTGCTCGAAATCGTGAACAGCCTGCCCTTCCAGGAGCGCACGCCGGCGCGTGACGTCCCGCGGCAGGCCGGGGGCGCGGCGGCGGCCGCCGCGGAGGCGGGGGCAGGGACCCGGTAAGCCGGGCAGAAATCGGGCACCACGCGGTCGGTCACGGCAGGCGGCAACAGGCGGCAAGCGGCAACGACGACACGAGGCACACGATGATCACGCGCAAGCATCTTCACCGTCGAACGTTCCTGAGAGGGATGGGCGCCGCGATTGCCCTGCCCATGCTCGATGCGATGACACCGGCCCTTGCCGCCACGGCGGGCGCCGCGAAGCGTCCCGCTGCGCCTGGCGTTCACCTACGTGCCGAACGGCATCACGATGGCCGACTGGACGCCCAAGACGGCCGGCGCCGGCTTCGACTACACCCGCGTGCTCAAGCCGCTCGAGCGCTTCCGCAGCGACACCGTCGTGCTGTCGGGGCTGGCGCACAAGAACGGCAACGCGCTCGGCGACGGGCCGGGCGACCACGCCCGCGCCGCCGCCTCGTACCTGACCGGCGTGCACCCGCGCAAGACCGCCGGCGCCGACATCCAGAACGGCATCTCGGTCGACCAGGTCGCGGCGCAGCACATCGGCGGCACCAGCCGCTTCGCGTCGCTCGAGCTCGGCTGCGACGACTCGCGCACGGTGGGCAACTGCGACTCCGGCTACTCCTGCGCCTACACCAACAGCCTGGCGTGGCGCGGCCCGGCCACGCCGATGCCCCCGGAAACGAATCCGCGGCTGGTCTTCGAGCGCCTGTTCGGCGACATCGACACCAGCCTCGCCCCGGAGGTGCGGGCGCGCCGCCTGCGCCACCGCCGCAGCATCCTCGACCTGGTCGGCGAGCGCACGTCGGCGCTGGTGTCGGACCTCGGCCCCGCCGATCGCCGCAAGCTCGACGAGTACCTCTCGTCGATCCGCGAGATCGAGCGGCGCATCGAGATGGCCGAGCAGGACATGACCGGCCTGACGCCGTCGATCGACAAGCCGAGCGGCATCCCGGTGCAGTACGCCGACTACGTCAACCTGATGTTCGACCTGCAGCTGGTCGCCTTCCAGACCGACATGACCCGCGTCGTCACCATGATGATGGGACGCGAAGGCAGCATGCGGACGTATCCCGAGATCGGGGTGCCCGACCCGCACCACCCGCTGACGCACCATCGCGGCAACGCCGAGTGGATCGAGCGCGTGACCAAGGTGAACACCATGCACATGGAGCAGTTCGCCGGGTTCATCGCCAAGCTCCAGGCCACGCCCGACGGCGACGGCACCCTGCTCGATCACTCGATGATCGTCTACGGCAGCGGCCTGAGCGACGGCAACCGCCACACCCACGAGGACCTGCCGGTGCTGATCGTCGGCCGCGGCGGCGACTTCCGCATGGGCACGCACATCGCCTACCCGACCGGCACGCCGATGACCAACCTCTACCTCACGCTGCTCGACCGCATGGGCGTGCCGGCGGAGCAGGTCGGCGACAGCACGGGCCGGATCGAGCACCTGACCAACGTTTAGCCACGTCGCGGGGCCGCGGGGACCCTGGTCCCCGCGGCCGCCGCACCCGCACGCCCCCCGCTCCCGGCTCCCTCGCTCCTCTCCCGGCCGCCGCCCTTCTCGCGGTTCGTCTATAATGCCGCCCATCATGACTGATGCCTGCAATCGCCGCGATTTCCTGCGCCTGTCCGGCGGCGCGTCCGCCGCGCTCGGCCTCGCCTCACTCGGACTGGGTGGCACGCTCCGCGCGGCCGCCGAGCCGATCTACAAGATCTCGCTCGCGGAGTGGTCGATCAACAAGCCGCTGTTCAGCGGCAAGATGCAGCACCTCGACTTCGCGAAGATCGCGAAGAGCGTCGGCATCGACGCGATCGAGTACGTCAACCAGTTCTTCAAGGACAAGGCGGCCGACGCCGCGTTCCTGCGCGAGATGAACACCCGGGCCAAGGGCGAAGGCGTGACCCAGGTGCTCATCATGTGCGACGGCGAGGGCAACCTGGGCGATCCCGATGCCGCCAAGCGGCAGACGGCGGTCGAGAATCATTACAAGTGGGTCGAGGCGGCCAAAACGCTCGGCTGCCACACGATCCGCGTCAACGGCTACAGCTCGGGCACGCCCGACGAGCAGATGAAGCTGGTGGCGGACGGGATGCGAAAGCTCGTCGAGTTCGCCGACAAGCGCGCCATCAACGTCGTCATCGAGAACCACGGCGGGCTGTCGAGCAACGGCAAGTGGCTGGCGCAGACGATCAAGATGGTCGGCCACCCGCGCGCCGGCACGCTGCCCGACTTCGGCAACTTCCGCATCAGCGGCCCGACGAAGGACAACCCGTCGGCGAAGGTGGAAAGCTACGACTCGTACGTCGGCGTCGCGGAGCTGATGCCGCTGGCCAAGGGCGTCAGCGTCAAGCCGCGCGTGTGGGATTTCCAGGGCAACAGCAGCGACATCGATCTCCGGCGGATGATGAAGATCGTGGTGGACGCGGGCTATCGCGGCCACTGCGGCATCGAGCACGGTCCCGAGGGCAACGAGCTGGAAGGCGTCCGGAAGCTGCGCGAAGAGCTCGAGGCCGTTCGCGGGCAGCTCGCGCCCGCCGGGTCGCCGGCCTGAGGCCGCGGGGATGCTTCACTCCGCGATCGCCCGGCGCCGCTGCCTGCTGGCTCTGCTCCTCGTACCCGTTGTCGCGCTGGCCGTGCTCTCCGCAACCGGCCGGGCCCAGGGCCCCGAGATGAAGGGCAGCCTCGTCTATTTCGGCACCTACACCGGCGAGAAGAGCCAGGGCATCTACGTGTCGCGGCTGGACGGCGCGACGGGTGCCCTGTCGGCGCCGCAGCTGGCGGCGGAGATCCGCAACCCGAGCTACCTGGCCATCCATCCGGACGGGGCATCGCTCTATGCCGTCAGCGAGGTGAACGAGGTGGACGGGAAGCCGGGCGGGGCGGTCAGCGCGTTTGCCGTGGACCGCGCCACCGGCATGCTCAAAGCGCGCAACCGGCAGTCGTCCGGGGGCCGCGGGCCGGCCCACATCATCACCGACAAGGCGGGCCGGCATGCCCTCGTCGCCAACTACGGCGGCGGGAGCGTGGCGGTGCTGCCGATCGAGCGCGACGGCACGCTCGAGCCGGCCTCGGCCGTCGTCCAGCACACGGGATCCAGCGTGGACCAGGCGCGGCAGAAGGAGCCGCACGCCCATTCGGTCAACCTGGACCCGGACAATCGCCGCGCCTACGTCGCCGACCTCGGGATCGACAAGGTGATGATCTATCGCCTTGGCGCCGCCGGCGGCAGCCTGACGCCGAACGAGCCGCCGTTCGCGGCGGTGACGCCAGGGGCTGGCCCCCGCCATTTCGCCTTCCACCCAGCGGGGCGCTTCGCTTATGTGATCAACGAGATCGACTGCACGATCACCGCGTTCAGCGTGAACCCGGACAACGGCGGCCTGACGGCGATGCAGACAGCGTCAACGCTGCCGGAGGGGCAGGCGGTGGTCCAGGGCTACAGCACCGCCGACGTCCAGGTCCATCCTTCCGGGAAGTTCCTGTATGGGTCCAACCGCGGGCACGACAGCATCGTGGTCTTTGCCATCGACGAGAGGACCGGGCGCCTGACCTACGTCGAGCACGAGGCGACCGGCGGCAGCACGCCGCGCGCCTTCGGCCTCGATCCGACGGGTACGTTCCTGCTGGCGGCCAACCAGCGATCCGACTCGGTCGTGGTGTTCCGGATCGACGCGGCGACCGGCCGGCTCACGCCAACCGGCCAGACCGCGGCCGTCGGCGCGCCCGTGTGCGTGAAGTTCGTACCTCCCGGCCGCTAATGCATCTGCACCGCGCAGGTGCCGATGCCGCTGCGCAGGTAGTTGAACTGCACGTTCGGATGGCCGGCCAGCAGCGACATCGGCACCGCGGTGTCGACGATGCCCTTGGCGATCATCAGGGCGGTGAGCCGCTGGCCGAAGGGGTTGTCGTGGCTGCCGGCGTGCCAGATCGACACTTTCTCCGCCTTCCACGTCTCCACCGGGCCAACGGTAATCGCCCGGGTCGGCACCAGCGAGATGTTGCCGCCGCCGCTCGTGCGGGCATTCTGCGCAATCGTCAGCGGGTGCAGATCGACGACACGGGTTGCCAGCCGCCGGTACTCGTCGGCCGTCGGCGGCGCGTCGCGGTAGCGGCCCCGGCGCGGCAGCGGATCGTTGAACGCCCAGTGCTTGACGTCCCCCTGCCCGCCCTGCATCACCGCGCAGCGCACACCGGCATCCCAGGTTGCCCGGTAGGCGCTGGTGTCCGCCTTGGGAAAGTGCAGGTGCGCGTCGGGCATGCGCAGCGATCGGCGGATCCGGCTGAAGCAGAGGTCGCGGTCGGCGCGCTCGAAGCTGAGGGGATGCGTGACCGGGACCTCGCGGCCGGTCGCGGTGTCGAACCACTCGTCCATGCCCCAGAAATGTCCGGACCTGACGTCGAGACCGAGCGCGTTGACGATCCTGGCCACCAGCGGCAGCTGCTCGGTCGGGCCGATCGGGCCGCAGATGCCCACGGGCGCATCGCTCGTGCTCTGGCGCCACGCGTCCACGTATTCGAGCGCCTCGGCGAGGTAGAACTCCTCGATCGTGTCGTAGAACTGCACGGTGAAGCCCGGCCGCGACAGCCGGGCGAGATCGCGCGGCGTCAGCCGGGCGGCCTCCTCGATCAGGTCGGCGTCGAGCGTCGTGTAGTCCCACCACTCGGGGGCGATGGCGCTGTGTTTTCTCGGCATGCGCTTGGGTCTCGTCTGCACGGGTGTCACCTGTAGCGCGCCAGGGCGCGCTCGTAGCCGGCGTTGATCTGGTAGCGGCGTCCGAGCACGGCGCGGAGCGGATCGGCGCCCTCGTCGCAGAACCCGAAGTGCAGGTGGCGCCGCCAGCCTTCCGCGTGGCGGAACCTGCCCGACAGCCGCCCGACCTGCCGGCTGAAGTCGTCCATGGTCTTGAGGTAGCTGTCCATGCCCTGCGTGGCGTCGAGGAACGTCCGCTGGCTGGCGTGGCAGGCCAGCGCGGCGCGCTTGGCGTCGTGGACGGAGGTCGTGTCGACGAACGCGCCCGGGCGCACGCGCTGGCGCAGCTGGTCGCGCAGGCCGTGCGGGCTGGCGTGGTAGATGGTGACCGGCAGCGCGACCGGCTGGCGGCCGGGCACGGTCCGGTAGCCGGGCATCTCCCGCACGAAGGCCGCCGACACCGCCAGCCGCGCGGTGTTGGTGTGATCTTCCATGTAGTCACGCGGCGAGTGCGTGAGGATCACCGAGGGCGCGGCGTCGCGGATGGCTGCGGCGACGCGGCGAAGCGTGGCGGCGTCGTAGAAGATCGCGAGGTCGTTGCAGATCGGCGGGTGCCAGGTGGCGCCGAGGGCCCTGGCGGCGGCCTTCGCCTCGCGCCGGCGGACCCGCGCGGTCTCGGCCGGCGAGCGCTCGAGGCTGCCGAGGTCTCCGGTCGAGAGGTTGAGGTAATGGATGTCCCACCCGGCCTGCCGGAGCAGGAGCAGCGTGCCGGCCATCACGAACTCGATGTCGTCGGGGTGGGCGGCGATGGCGATCGCGGACGGCATCCCGTCAGTCCGCGGCTATCTCGGCCAGCTTCACCGTCCGCTTCTCGGCCGCCGACTTGTCGGCGGCGGCCATGACGCGGTGCGTCGCGAACGCCTCGGCAAAGCTCGTGAGCGGCATGTCCGTGCCGGCGTCGAGAGCGTCGAAGAAGGCCTGGAACTGCGTCTGGTAGGGATGGTCGGCGACGTCGCCGCTGTCGAGCATCCGCATCGACAGCTCGCTCCACGCGTTCCGGTTCAGCCCGCCGAGCTTCTGCGAGTGGAACTTGTTGTCGAGGATGCTGCCCTCGCTGCCGACCAGGTGGGTGTGGAAGTAGTACGGCTGCAGGCAGTCCACCACCGCGGCACACTTCCCCACCGCGCCGCTCGCGAACCGCAGCAGGGTCGTGCTGGCGGTCGGGTATTCGTAGGCGGCGAACACCGGGTTCACGCTCTGCGTGGCGTAGCTCGTCACCTCGTCGACGTCGCTGCCCATGCAGAGCAGCAGCGCGTCCATCGCATGGCAGCCGCCGGTGAGGAGCGCGCTGCCGCCGAGCGCCTGCTGCGTGTTCCAGCGGTACTGCCCGTACCACGGGCCGATGCCGTGGTAGTAGTCGATCTCGCCGTAGTGCAGCCGCCCTACCAGTCCCGAGTCGATCACCGACTTCGTCGCCAGGAACTGCGACGAGAAGCGGCATTCGAATCCCACGCACGTCTTCACGTCCGTGCCGGCCAGGGCGCGCTTCATCGCCAGCACCTCGTCCCACTCGACGGCCAGCGGCTTCTCGACGATGACGTGGCGGCCGTGCTTGACGCGCCAGCTGGAACTGGCCAGCGTGCTGATTGGGATAGCTCGTGATGTCGACGGCCTGGATGTCGGGACTCGAGAGCATCGCCTCGAGGTCGGTGTAGGCGCGGATCGGGCAGCCGTGGCGCGCGCTCAGCTCCTCGGACGAGAGCCGGCGCGACGACCACACCGCCGTGACGCGGGCCTGCCTGGTGGCGTTGATCGCCGCGATGTGCGCAGTCGCGGCCCAGCCGTAACCGATGATGCCGACGTTGTATGTCATGGAATGTCTCTCTTGCTCTCGAGGCCGCGGCCCCGCAGCATAACATCACTCGAGCCACGCTACGGCAACGGATCCAGCCGCAGCGAGCCGCCGAACTCGAGCGTATGGAACCGGGCCTCTGGCACGCCGCGCGCCCCGCGCGCGGCCTCGAGATCGATCAGCGGGGCGTCGATGCCTTCGGTGGTGAGCTGAAAGGTGCCGAAGTGCATGCCGATGGACGGTGGGGCGTCCAGATCGAGGTGGGCCTGCACCGCTTCGGCCGGGTTCATGTGGACGTCCTTCATGAACCAGCGGGGCTCGTAGGCGCCGATCGGCAGCAGCGCCAGGTCCATGCGGCCCAGCCGGTCGCGCAGCTGCCGGAAGTGCGGACCGTAGCCGGTATCGCCCGCGAAGTAGATGCGGCGGCCGCCGGCCGCCACCACGAAGCCGCCCCACAGCGCGCGGTTGCGGTCGAAGGGGTGGCGCGCGGAGAAGTGCTGTGCCGGGGTGAGCGTGACCGGCATCGGTGCGGCGGCCGCCTCCTCCCACCAGTCGATCTCTTCGATCCGCCGTAATCCGGCCGACTCGAGCAGCCGCCGGTTGCCCACCGGCGTGACGACCAGCGGGCCGCAGCGCGCGGCGAGCCGGCGCAGGGTGCGCAGGTCGCAGTGGTCGTAGTGGTTGTGGCTGAGCAGCACGACGGCGATATCGGGCAGCGCCTCGAACGGCACGGCGGGCTGGCGTGCGCGCCGGGGCCCGGCGAACGTGAGCGGGCTGGCGCGCTCGGCGTACACGGGATCTGTCAGGATGTTGCCGTGGGGCGTCTGGATCAGGAAGCTCGAATGGCCGATGAACGTCACCACGGCCGCGGCATCCTCGCGGGGCGGCGGCGTGCGCGGCACGACGGGCACGGACGCGGGCCACGATTGCCCCCGCTCGCGCATCATCTGCACGACCTTGTAGACCGGCTGGCCGTTCGCCCCCGTGGGGTTGAAGAACGTCCGGCCGTTGAAGTGGTCGCTGACGCGGCCGGCCGGAGCAGGCGGGGTCACAACCGCGGCGGCGCCGGCTTGACGGGCGGCCGGAACGAGACGACGCCCTTGACCTTCGTCTTGCGCTTGAAGACCTTGTCGCCGTTGGTCACGTACATCTCGTCCATGCTGGCGCCGCCGAACTCGACGTTCGAAAGCGGTCCGGCCTGCGGCGCCGGGATGATCGCGTGGCACTTGCCAATCTGGTCGAACACCTGGACGCCGAGCGGCGTCGCGATGTAGACCCGCCCGTCGCTGTCGAGCGCCATGCCGTCGGCGCCGCTGCGGGCGGCCGCGTCCGGCTCGTGGACGTAGAAGTAGCGCTGCTTGTGGGCCAGCGACCCGTCCGGCTGAATCTGGAACGCCCACGAGAGCTGGCCGACGTAGTCCGACACGTAGAGCAGCGACTGGTCCGGCGAGAAGATGACGCCGTTCGGCAGCTCGATGCCTTCGTCCACGACGCGGGGGCTGCCTCCCTTGGGCAGGAACCAGATCTTCTTGCCCGGCGAGTCGGTGAAATAGAGGTCTCCCTTGACGTTGACCGCGAGATCGTTGACCGAGACGTTCTCCGCGAGCACCTGCACGGCGCCCGCCGTGTCGTAGGCCACGATCTGTTTGGTGGCGGTGGCGCCCACGTAGAGCCGCCCGTCCGGTCCGAACATCATCCCGTTGCCGCGGTTGGTGTTCTCGGCGAACACGGTGACCGTGCCGTCGAGGCCGGTCTTGAGGATGCGGCTGTTCGGCGTGTCGGTGAAGAACATCTCCCCCGCGCCGTTGACCGCCGGCCCGTCGGTTGCGCGGTAGCCACCGCCGACGAGCTGCCAGTCCTCGCCGGGCATCAGCACCTGGTAGACGTCCTGCTGCGACTTCCCTTCCGGATTGGCCTTGATCGGGCGCGGGCCAGTCCCGCCACAGCCAGCGCAGCGCCTCGGGGAAGATGGCCGTCGCATGCCGCGAGTTGTGCGCGCCGTCGCCCCATTCGTGGCGCACGTCGTAGCCGGCGTACTCGAAGCGCCGACAGCATGTCCTGGTTGGCGATGAACCAGTTGCCGGTGTAGTTGTTCAGATCGTTGCGGCCATCCTGGAGGAACACGCGCAGCGGCTTCGGCTCGGTCTTGCGGATCAGGACGGGAAACTCGTGGCCGCCGCGCAGCCCGACGTAGGTGCCGATGGCGCTGAAGACGCGGCGGAAGGCGTCGGGCCGCTGCCAGGCGGCGGCGAACGCGGCAATCGCGCCGCTGCTGTTGCCGGCGATCGCGCGGTCGTTCGGATCGGACGACAGGGACAGGCCGTGCGTCTTCGCGACATGGGGCAGCAGCTCGTCGAGGAGAAAGCGCGCGTAGTCGCCGCTCACGGCGTCGTACTCGAAGCTGCGGTTCATGCGATCGAGCGCGTCGGGTGAGGCCGCCTTGACGCGGCCGTGCATGACGAACACCCCGACCATCGGCGGAATCGCCTTCGTGTGGATCAGGTTGTCGAACACGACCGGGGCGCTGTACTGCAGGCCATCCTGGAAGACCATGACCGGCGCCGGCTTCGCGCGATCGAGCTGACGGGGCACGTAGACCCAATACTCGCGCCAGGTGCCCGGATACACCGTGCTCGCGGCAAACTCTCCCTTGACGACCTCGCCGGTGGGCGTGCCTGGCTGCACCTGCGAGTCGGGTCCGGGTGGCGGGTCGGGAGGCGCAGCCTGAGACGCGGGCGCGCCGGCGGCCGGCCCCTGCGCGGGCGGCGCGGCAGCCGCCTGCGGGCTGCCGGAGGTCAGCGCGGTGGTGGCGGCCAGCAGAACGGTGATGCTGATCCCGAACAGGCAACGGATCATCGACAGTGCTCCTCGGAGTGTGCGCCGGAGCATACCATGCGGTTCCGGCCCGGGAAGCGCCCGGGAACCGGGTCGATCGTATGATTCCCCTCATGTCCAGACTGCACCGGTCCGCCATGCTGACCATCCTGCCGGCGGCGCTGATGGCGCTGCTTGCCGCGGCCCCCGCCGGGCAGCGCCCGGATGCTGCGTCAGCGACCGCCGTACCTCGCTGGGGACGGTTCCAGGCCACCTTCACCAGCACGGGCACGGCCGCGAACCCGCCCCAGGACACCGAGCTGCGCGCCACCTTCACCGCCCCCTCGAAACGCACGCACATCGTCCGCGGTTTCTGGGACGGCGGCGCGACGTGGCGGGTACGGTTCTCGCCGGATGAGATCGGCGCGTGGACCTTCACGACGGCGGCGACGCCAGCGGCCGACACCGGCCTGCACGCGCAGTCGGGCGGCTTCCGGGTCACCGCGCCGAAGGGGGCCACGCGCTTCGATCGGCATGGCCCGGTTCGCGTGGCGTCCGCCGGGACGTTCCTGGAGCATGCCGACGGCACGCCGTTCTTCTGGCTGGCCGACACCGCCTGGAACGGCGCCCTGCTGGCCACGCCGGACGACTGGCAGCACTACATCCGGGAGCGGGTCCGGCAGCGCTTCAGCGCCGTGCAGTGGGTCACGACACAGTGGCGGGCGGCCCCTCGCGGTGACCGCCTCGACGAACTGGCCTTCACCGGCAACGAACGCATCGCGATCAATCCCGCGTTCTTCCAGCGGCTCGACGCCAGGCTCGACGCGCTCAACGACGCCGGCCTGCTCGGCGTGCCCGTCCTGCTGTGGGCCATCGGCGGCGGGTCGAATCCGGCCGTCAACCCCGGGTTTTCCCTGCCCGAAGATCAGGCCGTGCGTCTCGCCCAGTACATGATCGCCCGCTGGCAGGGGCACGATGTCGTGTGGATTCTGCCGGGTGACGGCGATTACCGCGGCGCCAAGGCGGACAAGTGGAAGCGGATCGGCCGCGCCGTCTTCGCGGACGGCCAGTACGCGCCGGTCGTGGTGCACCCGGGCGGGATGCACTGGATCCTGGACGAGTTCAAGGACGAACCGTGGGTGAACGTGCACGGTTACCAGAGCGGGCATGGGGACGGCGAGGCCACGCTGCGCTGGATGGTCGAAGGACCGCCGGCAACAGACTGGACGCGCGAGCCGGTGCGGCCGTTCATCAACCTCGAGCCGCCGTATGAATACCATCGCGCGTACCAGTCGAAGCAGCCGATCTCCCCGCACACCGTGCGGCGGGCGGTCTACTGGAGCCTGCTCAATGCCCCGACCGCCGGCGTCAGCTACGGCGGCCACGGGGTCTGGGGCTGGGACGACGGGACGCAGACGCCGACGGATCATGCGGGCAGCGGCATCCCGCTGCCGTGGCAGAAGGCGCTGGTCATGCCGGGCGCCGAGCAGATGGCGCACGTGGCCGCGCTGTTCACGTCGATCGATTTCTGGAAGCTGCGGCCCGCGCCGGAGCTGCTGGCCGGGCAGCCGGGCGCCGGCGCGGTCGAGCGGTTCGTGACGGTCGCCGCGTCCCCCGGGCGCGATCTGGTCGTGGCCTACACGCCGGCTTCCGCGAGCATCAGCTTGACGGCTGACGCGGTGGCACGCAGCCGCGCCACCTGGCACGATCCGCGGACCGGGACCCGGACGTCCGCGCGGGGGGAGCCGGGCGAGGGCCACGTCCGCTTCGACGCGCCTGGGGAAGGCGACTGGGTCCTGCTCCTGCGCCGCTGAGGCGGGGTCGTCACCAGGCAGGCCGCACACGTTATGATGGCTGCCGCGCGACTCGCGCGGCACGCTCGCACCCGCATACCGATGATGCAGATTGCTCACACGCTCACCCCTGCCGCCCTGCTGCCGAAGATCGACCGCATGTTCGGCGTCTCCGCTGGAAAGATCCGCGCCCTCGAATCGGACTGGGACGAGGGGCGCGGCGCCCCCGTGTTCACGGTGGACGGCCACTACGAGTCGCGCGGCTGGACCGAGTGGACGCAGGGCTTCCAGTTCGGCTCGGCCGTGCTGCAGTTCGACGCCACTGGCGACCGCGAGTTCCTCGACCTTGCCCGCTCCCGCACGGTCGAGCGGATGGCGCCGCACCTGACGCACGTCGGCGTCCACGACCACGGCTTCAACAATGTGAGTACCTACGGCGGCCTCTGGCGGCTCGCGCTCGAGGGACGGACCGGCGCCAGCGAGTGGGAAGTGCGGTTCTACGAGCTGGCGCTCAAGGCGAGCGGCGCCGTCCAGGCCCGGCGCTGGACGCCCCTCCCCGACGGCGGCTACATCCATTCGTTCAACGGCGCCCATTCACTGTTCGTGGACACGATCCGGACGCTGCGCGCGCTGGCGCTCGCGCACGGCCTCGGCCACCGGCTGTCGGAGGAGCAGGACGTCTCGGTGGACCTGCTCGAGCGGCTGATCCAGCACGCGCGGGCCACGGCGCAGTACTCCATCTATTACGGCACCGGCCGCGATGCCTACGACGTGCGGGGACGCACGGCGCACGAGAGCCTGTTCAACGTCGCGAGCGGGACCTATCGCGGGCCGAACAGCCAGCAGGGCTACTCCCCTTTCTCCACGTGGACCCGCGGCCTGGCCTGGGCAATGGTGGGGTTCGCCGAGCAGATTGAATTCCTGGCAACCGTCGAGGACCATCAGCTCCACACCCGGGGGGGACGGACCGGGATCGAGGCGTGGATGTTCCAGGCCGCGCGCGCCACCTGCGATTTCTACATCGACGGCGGCACGGCGTCCGACGGCATTCCCTACTGGGACACCGGCGCCCCCGGGCTGAGTGCCCTCGAGGGCTGGGCGGACCGACCTGCCGATCCGTTCAACGACTTCGAGCCGGTGGACAGTTCGGCGGCGGCCATCGCCGCGCAGGGGCTGCTGCGGTTCGGCCGCCTGCTGGCCGCCCGCGGCGACGACGGGTCGCGCTACGAGCAGGCGGGGCTGCAGGTGCTCGACACCCTGCTCGACGAGACGGGCCCTTACCTCGCAACGGACCCGGCGCACCAGGGGCTGCTGCTGCACTCGATCTACCATCGCCCGAACGGCTGGGATCACGTGCCAGCCGGTTCCCGCATCCCGCGGGGGGAGTCGAGCCAGTGGGGGGACTACCACCTGCGTGAAGCGGCGCTGCTCGTCCGCCGCATCGCCCGCGGCGAACCGTACCTGACGTTTTTCGGCGGGCTCCACTCGCCGATGCGGCGCGACGTCTCACCCACTCTCGACTCCGGCCGGCCGGCCGCATCATGACCGTCGCGCGCCACGAACGGATCGCTCTCGTTACGGGTGGCACGCGCGGCATCGGCCTCGGCATCGCCCGCGCGCTCGCTGGTGAGGGCTGGCGCCTGGCGCTGTGCGGCGTCCGCCCGGCCGGCGCGGTACAGGACGTCATCGGGACGTTCGAGGGACGGGCTGACTACTTCCAGGCGGACATCGGCAGCGCGGCCGATCGAGGGGCGCTGGTTGCCGCGATCGCCGACAGATACGGCGCGATCAACGCGCTCGTCAACAACGCCGGCCGCGCGCCGCGGGTACGCGCCGACCTGCTGGAGGCGTCGGAGGAGAGCTTCGAGGAGCTGATCCGGATCAACCTGCAGGGGCCGTATTTCCTCACGCAGGCGCTGGCGCGGCCGATGGCGGAGCGGCGCGGCGCCGACCCGGGTTTCCACGCCGCAATCGTATTCGTGACGTCGGTCTCGGCCGAGATGGCGTCGATCAATCGCGGGGACTACTGTGTCAGCAAGGCCGGGCTCGCCATGGCGGCGCGGCTGTTCGCCGTGCGCCTGGCACCGGCAGGCATCGCGGTGTTCGAGGTGCGGCCGGGCATCATCGCCACCGACATGACCGCGGCCGTCCATGCCGCCTACGATGCGCGGATCGCGGACGGGCTCGTCCCCGAGCGCCGCTGGGGACAGCCTGAAGACATCGGCCGCGCCGTGGCCGCGCTGCTCCGCGGCGATCTCCCCTACGCGACCGGCAGCGTCGTGCATGTCGACGGCGGGCTTGCGATCCCGCGGCTCTGAGGACATCGCCGGGGTTCAAGGGTGTGCGCCGGGTTCAAGGTGCAAGGTGCAGGGTGCAGGGTTCACCGGGGTTCAAGGTGCAGGGTGCAGGGTGCAGGGTGCAGGGTTCATCGGGGTTCAAGGTGCAGGGTTCTCCCGGGTTCAGGGTTCCGGGTGCAGGGTCCGACGGGGCGGAGCATCAACGTGGCCCCCGCGAACCGGGCGTCTTGAACGCTGTACCGTGCACCTTGCACCCTGAACCGCTTGAACCCTGCACCCTGCACCTTGAACCCGGCGAACGCTGCACCCTGAACCGCGTGAACCCTGCACCTTGCACCTTGCACCCTGAACCCCTAACTGAACACCCCTCACCTCAGTTAGGCAACCCACACCCCGACCCGGGCAGCGCGGCGCTGCCCGAGAGGATCTCGGTGGCCGCCGCCACGCTCTCGGCGCAGAGCGCGCCGGCGTTGCTCTCCTCGCCCAGGATGCGGCAGACTTCGCGGCGGTCGAGCGGCTCGCGGTAGGGGCGCTCGGCTGACAGGGCGTCGGTGATGTCCGCCACGGCGATGACGCGGGCGGTGCGCGACAGCTGCCGGCCCATCAGGCCCGCGTGGTAGCCGGTGCCGTCCAGCTTCTCGTGATGGCAGCTGGCGTCGAACGCGAAGTCCTGGAAGACCGGCACGGACGACAGGATCGACAGTGTGTGCTTCGGATGCTCGCGGACGATCTGCCACTCCTCGGCGGTCAGGCGGCCGGGCTTGTCGAGGATGCGGTTGGGCACGCCCAGCTTGCCGATGTCGTGCAGCAGGGCGGCGCGGCGCAGCCGCACGAGCGGCTCCCCTTCGAATCCCAGCCGCATGCCGATCGCCGAGGCGTAGTCCGCGACGCGCCGCGAATGGTCGGACGTGTAGGGCGACTTCGCGTCGATCACCGAGGCGAACGCTTTCGCCAGCCCGTCGAGCCGCGCCTCGTCCACGATCACGGTGCGCCGGCCGGGCTCGGCCCGCGCCACGAGCAGTGAGGGATCGACGGTCTGCAGCTCTCGCCAGAACGCCGCGTCGCGGCCGAGCGCGAGGGCGGCCTCGACCAGCGACGGCTCGAACCAGCGTCCCGACCGTTCCCTGGCGATGTCCAGCGCCCGCTCGTGGCCGAGGTCCTGCGCGAAGATCTCGAGCACCTGCGCCAGGCCGATGACCCGCGCGCCGAGCGGGATCGCGGACCCGGCCACGCCGTCGGGCAGGCCGCCGCCGTCCCAGTGTTCGTCCATGCACCGGATGGACGCCGCGGTGGCCATCGACAGCCCGAGGTCGAGCGCGATCGCGGCGCCGCGGTCGCAGCGCACCTGGAACACCGCTCGCTCGGCAACGGGCCCGGCAACCGCCAGGTGCCCCATCCGCGCCAGGCGCCTGATCCAGCCTTCACCGCGGCCAATGTAGCCGAGGCCGTAGGCCAGCTTCTGCCGCAGCCGCCGCCAGTCGGTCAGCCAGACCGCGCGCTTGACGATATGGTCGTCGCCGCCAAACAGCTGATAGACACGGGCGGCGTTGCTCGAGCATCCCGCGTCCTTCAGGAGGAGCGCGTAGAACAGCTCGTGCTGGTCCGCCTCCGGCATCCCGATCAACCGCGCCAGGCGGAGACCGATGACGCAGGAGCGCGCCGCGTGCCCCTGCGGATGCCCCTCTGTCATGTCGAGGGCACGCGAGAGCCCCGTGACGACGTCGGAGAGGTGAACGGTGGTGATCGGAGATGAACGCTCGTGGGGCGCAGCAATGGCGGCGGATGTGCGAGGCACGCCTGGCGCTCAGCAAGAACGCCGCCGGGCGCCGGCCCGCCGGCGGTTCACGACAGAATCGTCAAATCTGGCGAAAAAACGCCCGGACTGTAAGTCCACGCGCGCGGGACGCGCACGAGACGGTGGGATTTCTGTGCGGAAAAGTACAAATTCGTAACCGGTGCGCTGATCCGGCCCGCCCACCGCGCGGTTACGGCCGGGCCGCTGCAGCCGGGTGACAACGTCCCGGGGTTCAGGGTGCAAGGTGCAGGGTTCAAGGTTCGAGTTCAGAGTTCGCGGGTGCAGGGTTCGCGGGGTTCAGGGTGCGCCGGGGTTCAGGGTGCAGGGTGCAGGGTGCAGGTTCGGCCGGTTCAAGGTGCAGGGTGACCCGGCACCTTGAACCCGGTGAACACTGCACCTTGCACCTTGAACCTTGAACCCCTGAAATCAGATCGGCGTCGGCGGCTGCGGGATCGGATTGGTGGGCGGGGGCGCCGGCGACGGGATCGGGTCGCCGGGCGGCCGCGGTTCGGGATTCGGATTGGGCGGCACCGGGATGGAAGTCATCCCTCCAGTGTACTCGCCAGGGCACTCACATCCTTCTCACGCCCGGGTGCAGTCGCGTCGATCGCCCCGATCTCGTCGTCGGTCGGAAACCCCGCACCTGGCACCCTGAACCGCGGCGAACCCTGCACCCGCGAACCCTGCACCTTGAACCCCGGCGAACCTTGCACCCTGCACCCTTGCACCCTGAACCCCGGCCACCCTGCACCTTGAACCCGGTGAACGCTGCACCCTGCACCCTGCACCTTGAACCTTGCCCCTCCCTAGCCGAGCTCGAGCGCCCGCACGTTCTCGAGACTGCGGCGCACCTGCGCCATCTCGTAGGCCATCAGCACGTCGCGCGGCGCCGCGGTCTCCCACGGGGTCCGGCCGTCCGCGTTGCCGGCCAGCGCCTGCCGGCGCAGCCGGCCGAGCATGACGGCGAGTTCGCGCGCCTCGCGCGGCGGGTAGCCATCCCACCAGCCCGAGGTCAGCAGCCGGATGTGGCGCGCCTCGAGGGCGCCCGGCTCGATGGACGCCGTCAGGGCAGCCGCCCCGGTAGCAAGCACCGCCGCAATCTCCGCGAACGGCACGGCGCCCTCGCCGATGGCGCAGCGCACCAGCCGGTAACCTTCATCCGTGAACTGCGCGACGTAATCCTTGAGGTGGACGTGACGGATCCGGTGCGCCGCCCGCTGGGCGAACGCCACGGGGTCCTCGCCGACGGCGAACGGATTGCCCGTATCCAGCACGATGCCGACGTGGTCGCCAAGCTCCTCCGCCATCGCCACGAGCTCCTCGCTGCCGAGGTCCTGGTGGTTCTCGATCGCCACGATCAGCCCGGCGTCGGCGGCGCGGGTCACATCTTCATGAAGTGTCCGGCGCGCGTGCGCCATCATCTCCCCCCAGCGCGCCCCGCAGGCGGCGCGGGCGCCCTCCAGCACCGGCGTCAGGTGCAGCCGCAGGATCCGCGCGTCGAGCGCCGCGGCGCGTCGGATGGGGTCGGCCAGCGACTCGCCGGGCTCCTGCGCGAGCCAGTGGCTGTACACCACGGCAAAGCCGGCCAGCCGCTCACGCAGCCGGCCCAGGCTGGCGTCATCCAGGTGGACCAGCCAGCGCCAGTCGAGCTCGATGCACGACAGCTCGAGCTCGTCCACGAGCTCGATGAATCCGTCGAGGCCGATCGGGCGGGGATTCGCGCGCGGCGTGCCCATCGCCTGCAGCCCCACGGTGTAGGTCAGTCCGTAGGGGTTGAGGCCGAGGGTGAACATGGGGCTGAAGCTAAGGGCTAAGGGCAAAGGGCGAAGGGCAAAGGCCTGAAAGTGCGACGGTCTTGGGGCGGCGGGCGGGTCCATCGGCGAATGCGATGGACCCGCCCGGGGGTTCAGTAGATCGAATAGACGTAGAGCGTATCGCCGACTGCCACCAGCACGTGCTGGCGGCCGTCGACCATGTAGGTCTGCGGCGCGTTCGAGATGTTGCCGATGCGCGAATGCCACAGCGGCTTGCCGGCGGCCGCGTCGAACGCGACGAAGTTGCCGCTGCCGTCGCCGGTGAAGAGCACTTTTCCGGCGGACGTCAGCATGCCGGCGCCGCCGCCGCCACCGCCGGGCCACGCATGGCGCCACACGGCCTTGCCGGTCCTGTAGTCGATGGCCTGCAGCGCGTTGCCGGCCGAACCGACGCCCACCGCCATCTTGCCGCCGAGCCCCATCGACCCGCGCGGATCGGGGTCGGTCAGGTAGAGGAGCTGGAAGCCGTTGTTCTCCTGGGAGTAGAACAGGCCCGTGTCCGGCGAATACGCCGGCGGCTGCCAGTTGACGACGCCCCCTTCCACCGGCGAGACGAGCGAGCCGGGGATGGTGGCCTCCTTCTGCGGGTTCGGCTCCGGCACGCCGTTGGGGCGGAGGCCGGTGGACCAGTTGGTGGTCGTGCCGTACTTGCTCGTCACCACGTGTTCGCCGGTGACGCGGTCGACGCGTGAAGAAGTAGCCGTTGCGCGCGGCGGTGGACACGAGCTTGCGCGGCTTGCCGTTGATCGTGCCGTCGATCAGGATCGGGGTCTGCGCCGAGTCCCAGTCGTGCGTGTCGTGCGGCGAGGTCTGGTAGTACCACGCCATCTTGCCGGTGTCGACGTTGACGGCCACCAGCGAGCAGGTGAAGAGGTTGTCCCCCTTGCGGCCGGCGCCGGTGTAGCCGGGCGTCGGGTTGCCGGTGCCGAAGATGTAGAGCTTCGTCTCGGGATCGTAGGAGCCCGGAATCCAGACCTGGCCGCCGCCATGCCGCGCCGCCTGCAGGCTCGGCCAGGTTTCGAGCCCGGGATCGCCCGGGCTTCATCGGCACCGTGTAGAAGATCCACTTCCGCTTGCCGGTCTCGGGGTCGTAGGACTGCAGGAAGCCGGGCGCATCGAGATCGTTGCCGGTGCCGACCAGCACGTGATCGCCGATCACCATCGGCGCCATCGTCGAGAAATACTGCTGGTTGAAGTCGGCGATCTCGACGTGCCAGCGCTCCTTGCCGGTGCGCGCGTCGAGCGACACCAGGTAGTTGTCGGGCGTCTCGAAGAAGAGATAGTTCTTCCAGATCGCCGCGCCGCGGTTGCCGATGTGGGTGCCGCCCTTGGTCTTCCAGAAGTAGCGCCACAGCTCGCGGCCGTCGCGCGCATCGAGCGCCCAGACGTTGTCGGGCGCGGTGACGTAGAGGACGCCGCCGACCTGGAGGATCGTGCCCTTGACGGAGATGCCGCCTGCCGGGAAGTCCCCCTTGCCCTCGCCGCCGACGATGACGGTGCCACCACCGCCGCCGCCGCGCCCGCCGGCGAACGGGTTGGCGGGGCCGCCGGCCAGGCGGGTGGTCCACAACAGCGACAGGTTCTTGACTGTCGTCTGGTTGACCTGCGTGAGCGAGCTGTAGCGCCGCCCGGTGTAGTCGCCGGAGTAGCTCGGCCACTCGTCGCCGAGCGGCTTGAGGAGCGTTGCCGGGTCGAGCAGCACGGGCCCCGTTGCCGGCGGGGGTGGATCAGCGGCGAGCACCGGCTGTGCGCCGGGCCCGGGCGCGGGCGCCGGCCCCTGGCCCGCCAGGAAGACGGGCACGAGCGCGAACGCCGCGGTGACGGTCAGGATGCGCACGGTCATTTCAGGGTCACCAGGTAAGCCGTCACGTCGTGAATGTCCTTGTCGGTGTAGACCGACAGCAGCGAGCGATGGCCCTCCATCGGATCCTTGATCTCGATCTTCGGCGTATCGCCGGTGCGGCGGAACGAGCGCTGCGTGCCATCGGCCTGGGTCAGCGAGACAATGAAATCGTCGATCCGGTCCAGGCGGCCTTCGACTGCCGGCCCCGACGCCGGGGTCACAGTCACCGTCACCTGGCGCTTGTCGGGGGCGCCGTCGGGGGGCGGGGCGCCGCGGCCGCGGCCGCCGCCGCCCGAGACCCAGAGGTTCTGGAGCTGCACGGGATCGGTGTAGCGGGAGGCGAGGCCCTGCAGGTCGCCCGCCGCCGAGTGGCAGGTGCTGCATTTCGCCGCGAAGTACTTCTCACCGGCGGCCGGGTCGCCCACGACGATGTTGAGCACGACCGGCTCCGAGCCGGGGGGCGGCGAGCCCTGGCCGCGCATGGTCGCCGCCACGCTGTGGATGTAGGTCGCGATCGCCTTCACGTCTTCGTCGGCGATCTGCGGGAACGGCGGCATCGGCGGCATCCCGGGGTTCATGCGCCCGTTCTTGACGACCGGCAGGATCAGCTCCCCATCCTGGTCGTTCAGCACGAGCTGCGAACGGAGCAGGTTCACGCCGCCCATGTCGCCGCCGCGCAGATCCGGCCCGTGACACAGCCGGCAGTTCGCGCCATACAGCGCCTGGCCGCGTTCGATGACGGCCGGGTCCCCGGGCGGACGCTGCTGGGCCGGGAACGTCGCGACCCCGCCGCGGCCCTGGCCGCGGCCCTGACCGCGGCCGGCGGGCGGCTGCGGCGCGGGAGCCTGTGCGGCAGGCGTCTGCGGCGCCGTGGTCGGTGGCGCACCGGCCGGCGGCGTCTGCGGGGCGCCCTGGGCCGCGAGATGGGCCACGAAGAGCAGGAGTCCCGCAAGTCCCGCGGCGGTTACGCCTCTATGTATCTGCATCCTTCACCTCGGCTCTTGGTGACAGAGCTGCCCGTCACCTGAACGACTGGATCTCTATAGTCTGAATGGTAGGAGATAGCGCCGACGCGGGGCAAGTGGCGTGCCGGGCCGGGGCGGCTTGAAGGCCGCCCAGTCGAGCAGGATTGCGCGGGCGCTCAAACGGAGCGGCCGCAGGCGGAACGTCGATCCAGTCCGCGTCAGGCGACTTTGCGCAGCTTGGTGACCCGGCCGACTTCCACCCATTCGACAACGAAGATGTTGCCGTCGTGGTCGAACGACGCGCCGTGCGGGCAGATGAACTGACCGGGGATGAACTTCTCGCGCGGCTCACGCCGGAGCGGATTGTTCCAGTCGGGGGCGCCGGAATCCCCGAGCTGGGCCGCCAGCGCGTTCTTGCTGTCCATCACCGTCACCCGGCCATGGAGGTCGGGCACCACGACGAGCCCCTTGTGCTCGTGCAGGTGGCACGGCAGCCGGAAACCCGGGATGAAGTCCACGTGCGCCCCCTCCAGCGTGAAGCGCTGGAGGCGGTTGTTGCGCCGATCCGCCACGACGAGGAGCGGCGTCGCCGGGCGCGTGTCGATCCAGATGCCATGCGGCTCGCTGAGCTGTCCGGCGGCGGCGCCGCGGCCGCCGAACGTCCGGATGTGCCCGGCGCGGCTGTTGTACTGGTTGATGAAGAACGAGCCGTAGCCGTCCCCGACGTAGACGTCGCCGTTGGGTGCAATCGCGAGGTTCGTCGGGTTGTAGCGGGCCGGCGTGCCGTCGGCGGCCGGCTTGTAGCCGGCGACGTCGGGCGGGCCCTGAATCTTCCAGACCGTCTCCCCCTTGAGCGTGGTCTTCAGCACCACGGCCTGCATGTCGGGCTGGGGTGTGGCCTTGGGACCCGCCGCGTTCACGGTGAGATAGAGGAATTCCTCGTTGCCTTCCTTCTGGATGTGCAGCCCGTGCGCAACGCCGCGGAACTCCTTCCCCCACGACCGGACGAACCGCCCCTGCGGATCGAACACCACCATGGTGTCGGCGCTCTGGCTGGTGGCGTGGACGGTGTGGTGGACGTGGATGTGGCCCTGCGCATCCTCGACCACGCCGTGGGTGTTGCCCCACTTGATGTGCGGCGGCAGCACGCCCCAGTCGTGGATCGCTTCGTAGCGGAGCGCCCCGTCGCCCAGGACCGGCAGCTTCGAGCCGGCCTTGTCCTGCATCCCGAGAAGGACCGGGGACAGCACCGGGGCCGCCACGGCCGACGCCAGGAACTCACGACGGGTCGTTTTCATCACGCAGTCCTCACGCGCGGCCGCCTCGCGGGCGCCGCATCACGGTCAATGGCGATCAGGCGAACAGATCTTTCGCGGGCTTGCCGATCCCGTCCTTCGTCACGTACACCGGGCGCTTCTCGACGACGTAGGAGGTATCGGGGGGGATGCCGAGGGCATGATAGATCGTCGCGTGCAGATCCTCCACCGGCAGCGGTTTTTCGATCGTGGTGCACGGGCGTTCATCGGCGGTCTTGCCGTAGACGTAGCCCTTCTTGACGCCGCCACCGAACATCAGTACGGAGCCGGCGGCGGTGAAGTGACGGTGCATGCCGTAGTGGCGCGGTTCGCTCATCACGTCGGGAATGTTGATCGCCTGGTCCTTGACTTCCTTTCCGACTTTTCCCTCGGTGACCGCGTCGCGGCCGAACTCGCTGGCGAGCACGACCAGCGTGCGGTCGAGCAGCCCGCGTTCGTCGAGGTCGCGGATCAGGCGGGCGATCGGCGCGTCGATGACCTTCTTCATGTCCACGACCCGCTGGTGGCCGTTCTCGTGGGTGTCCCAGTAGACGAAGGGGATGTACTCCGAGGTGACCTCGACGTAGCGGACACCCGCCTCGACCAGCCGCCGGGCGAGCAGGCAGCCCTGGCCGAAGCGGCCGGTGTTGTAGGCATCGAACGAATCCCGCGGCTCGAGGGACAGGTCGAAGGCCTTCGCCGACGGGGACCGAAGCAGCCGATCGGCCGCATCGAGCGACTTCACCACCGCCTGGCGCTGGAAGTCGCCGCCGTGCTGGTGCACGGGCTCCGCCGCCAGCAGCTTCTCGAGCAGCTCGCGCCGGCTCTGGAAGCGGCCGGCGCCGAGCGACCGGGGCGGGCGCACGGCGGACGCCGCGTCCTGCGGATCCACGATCAGGAACGGGCCGTGGTCGGCGCCGAGGAAGCCGGCGGTGTGGAACGCCTTGAGCGTGGCGATCTCGCCGGCCCCTTCGACCGTCTGGCCGATCGCCACGAAGGCGGGCACGTCGGGGTGCCGCGGCCCCAGGGTGCGCGACATGACCGCCCCGAGGTGCGGCACCGCCATCGGCTGCGGCGGAATGTAGCCGGTGTGCCAGTGGTACTGATGGCGCGAGTGGAGGATGAAGCCGAGGTCGGCGGCCTGGAACGACCGGATCACGGCGCCGCGATCCATCACGCCGGCGATCTGCTCCAGCCCGGCGGTGAACTTGATGTCGTCCACGGCGGTGTCGATGGTGGGAAAGGTGCTCAGCACTTCCTTGATGTGCACGCCCGGCGCGAAGGGGGTGTAGCGCTTCGGATCGAACGTCTCGGTCTGCGCCATGCCGCCCGCCATCCACAGCACAATCACGGCGTCAGCCGTGGCCGGGGACGGGGACGGCGCCTGCGCGCGGACCAGCCGCGGCTCGCGGCCGACCAGCGCCGCCAGCGTGGCGGCGGCGGTGGTCCCCATGAACCGGCGCCGCGTGAGCTGCGCGTAAATCCGCCGTTCCTCGGACGTCAGGCTGTCGTGTTCGGTCACCATGTCGTACCCCTGCTGTCGCGGCCGTCAGTAAATCAGCTGGAACTCCGGCTTGACGAGCACGGCCCAGAGCAGATCGGCGAGCCCCTCGGCCGACGCGCGTCCGGGCGTGCGCGGGTCGAGCAGCGCGGCTTCCGCGGCCTGCTGCTCGGCGGAAGTGGGCGCGCGGTTGAGGGCGTGCCGGAAGATCCGGTCGACGATCGCGGCTGGCGCCTGGACCGGCGGCGCCGGCGGCAGCGGCGGCGCCGCTGCGGCCGGAGGCACCAGGCGATCCGGGTTCGGCTCGGCGTCGAACACGAAGAAGCGCAGCGCCGGGCTGAGCGTCGAGCCGACCTCGCTGCGCGGGTTGTCGATGTCGGCCTTGCCGCGGAACCGGGTGAAGCCCCGGCCGCGGATGTCGTAGACGAGCCGGGATGGATTGGCCACCGTCACACGGGAAGCGGCGGGCGACGCCGGCGGGCGCAGCCCGGACGCATCGGCCGGCGTCAGCGACGACAGCGGCACGGCGGTCCCGTCGGCGGTGACGAGCTCGGCGTCCGCCCACACCGGCTGCATCCGCTCGGGCGCGTTAGAGCCGGTATCGGTCACCAGCAGCCAGAGCGACGACGACCGGCTCACGTCGATGTCGAAGGGGCGTGCCGCGGCGTAGCGCCCGGCCACCGCGCCGTTGAACAGGCTGGGCGGATCCGGCGGCAGCTCACCGAGCATGCGCCGGGCGCCGCGCCGCAGCCACCGCGTCAGCAGCTCGCCGTTCACGAGCTCGAGCGCCTGCAGCGTGGTCGCCTGCGTGGCCCGGACCGAGATGACCTGATCGCGGATGGGGCGTCCCAGCGCCCGCGTGAGGTTGGTGGACGCTGAGCGCCACTCGCGGCCGTAGAGGCCGGCGGACACCGGGTCGGACGCAGCCGGCGGGCGCTTGGCCGCACCGCCCCGCGACGGCGGGTAGTAGACGCTCCACTCGCCGGTGAGCGCGCCAATCGCGTCGCCGAACTGTTCGGCCGTCAGGCGGCGCACTTCGGGCCCGGCAAAGACGTAATCGCGGACCGGCGGCTCCCCTTCCCGCGCCACGGCGCGCATCTGGTAGGCCTTCGAGCGCATGATGGTCGCGATCAGGTGCTTGACGTCGTAGCGCTGCGCCACGAAGTCGCTGGCCAGCCAGTCGAGCAGCGCGGGGCTCCAGGGCTGCCCGTCCATCTCGTCGGAGATCGGCACGATGCCGTGGCCGAGCAGCCGCTCCCACACGCGGTTGACGAGCGTGCGCGGCATCCGGCCATTGCGCGGATCGGTGAAGATCGCCGCCACCGCGGCGCGGCGATCCGCCAGCGAGCTCGACGCCGGCGCATGGCTGATCTCGGGATAGAGGAACGCCGGCTCCGCGTACTCGTCGCGCGCCACGTCGCAGCGGAACAGCTGCAGCCTGGGCTCGGGCGAGAAGTACGCCGCCAGCGCATAGGCGTCCTTCAGCTTCCACCGGCTGATGAAGCTGTCGTGGCAGGCGTTGCACTTCAGGTTCACGCCAAGGAAGACCTGCGCGGTGTTCTGCGACGCCTGCATCCACGGGGTCACCGCCGCGCTCGTCTCGCCGCGCCAGTTCACGCCGGTCAGGAACCCCTCGGGGTCCCCTTCCTCACTGGGGTTCAGCAGCCGGGTCACGAACTGGTCGTACGGCAGGTTCGACGCCAGCGACGGCAGCAGCCAGTCGGTGATGCTGCGCCGGCCGTTGTTCTCGGAGAAATAGGTGACGCCGTCCTCGTTGCGGAGCAGATCGTTCCAGAACGAGATCCAATCCTCGGCATACCGATCGCCGTCGGCCAGCAGGCTGGCCACGAGCCGGTCGCGCTTGTCCGGGGCGCGGTCGTCCAGGAACCGCTGCAGCGCGTCGGGCTCCGGCAGCAGGCCCCAGATGTCCAGGTAGGCCCGGCGCGCAAACGCCGCGTCCGCTACCAGTGCCGGCTCGCGCGTGCCACGGCCGGCGAGATAGCCGGACACGATCCGATCGACGGGCTGTGACCAGGCCGGCCAGACCGCGGCGGGCACTTCCGGACGCGCCAGGGCGAGCGTCGCTTCCCACGGCGGCGGCGCGGGCGGGGCGGTGGGATCGGGGCGCGCGCCCTGGTCGATCCACAGGCGCAGCAGCGCGGTTTCCGCCGCGCTCAGCGGCAGCTCGTCGAGCGGCATCTGCGGCTCGATCTCGGCGGAGACCCGGTGAAACATCAGGCTGTTGGCGCCGTTGCCCGGGCGCACCGCCGGACCGCTGCGGCCGCCGTCGAGCACGTCGCGATAGGTGGCGAGCGACAGGCCCCCTTTCCGCTTGTCCTGGCTATGGCACTCGAGGCAGTAGGCCTCGAACAGCGGCTGGATCTGCGCGGTGAAGTCCACCAGCGGCTGTGCCGGATTGCCCGCAGACACCAGGGCCGGGCCCGCCGGTGCCGGCGCGGGCACGCGCCCGGGTCCAGCGCCCTGCGCCGGCGGCGGCGCTGGCGCCTGCGCGCGCATCAGCACCACGGCCAGCCAGAGGACGCCAAGCACAGCCGCGATCCAGCTTTTCCTCATGGACACGCTATTTTACGGCAGTCCCCTGGCGATGGGAAACGACAGCTCCGCTGTTCGTACCCGCGCTCGAGAGGGCCTCGACCAGGAGTCCGGGCGATGCGCGCGAGCTGCGATCGGCGGGCGGACCGGGCATGCAGACACGCGGACATCGCGTGCAGACATAATGGAAAACGTGGGAGCCGCTCGCATCACATGAAACGCTGGCTGGGTGTGCTGGCGCTGGCCGGAGCCCTGGGGTTCGCCTACGCGGCAGGATGCGGCGGAAACAACCCCTTGAGCCGGTTCGGCCGAACGGCGTCGCCGTACGAGCGCTACCTCGAGACACTGCGCGGGGCCGGCCTCGACCAGACAGCGCTTGGACGCGACTGGGCGCGCGCCGGCACGGCGTCGCTGCAGAACGCCGTGGCCGTGACCACGCCCTTCAGCGAAACCGGCTACTTCCCTCCGGAGACTCCGTCTGCCGCCGCCTACCGCCTCGACCTCCAGCGCGGACGGCGGCTTGCCGTGGAGTTCCAGTTCGAGAGCGGCGGCCCGGGCCAGCTCTTCGTCGACTTGTTCCGGCTGGCGGACGGCGACCCGCCACGCCGCGTCGCGTCCCTGGATCCGGACGCCACGGCGCTGTCGTTCGACGTCGATCGCGACGGCACCTACGTGCTCAGGCTGCAGCCCGAACTGCTCCGCGGCGGCCGCTACACCGTCGTCGAGCGCACCCTGGCGACGCTGGCGTTCCCCGTCTCCGGGCTGACGGCCGCCGCGGTGCAGAGCCGGTTCGGGGCCGACCGCGACGGCGGGGCGCGCGCGCACGAAGGAATCGACATCTTTGCCGCCAGGGGCACGCCGGTGGTCGCGGTCAGCGCCGGCATGGCCAGGCCCGGCTCGAACGGCCTCGGCGGCAACGTGGTGTGGCTCCAGGATCGGCAACGCGGACGGGCCTATTACTACGCCCACCTCGAACGCGCGGCCCTCACCCGGCCTGCCGCGGTGCGCGCCGGCGACGTGCTGGGGTTCGTCGGCAACAGCGGCAACGCGCGCACCACGGCGCCGCATCTCCACTTTGGCATCTACGCCAGGCGCGCCGTCGATCCGCTGCCGTTCCTGCTGCCGGACGATGACGCGCCGGCGGCGCCGCGTGCGCCAACCGCCCGCCTCGGTGGATGGGTGCGCGTCTCCCGGCCGCGGACCACGCTCCGCAGCGGCGTCCGCCCGGACGCCGCGACTCTGGGACAACTGGAGCGCGCCTCCGTGGCGCGTGTGCTCGGCGTCTCCCAGTCGTCGTTCCGGGTGGCGCTGCCGGACGACTCGACCGGCTACCTCGACGCGAATGCGGTGGCGCCCGCCGACACGCCGCTGCGCCGCCAGCGGCTGGCGTCTGGAGCCGTGGTCCGCCACGGTCCTGCCACATCCGCCCCTGTCGTCGACGTGCTGGCGGATGTCCGGCAGGTGGACGTCCTCGGCACGTTCGATCGTTTCGCGCTGGTCCGGCTGGCCTCCGGCCGATCGGGCTGGGTGGACGCGGCCCCGTTAACCCGGTCGAGTGGACAAGTCGTGGACAGGTGAACGATAGACAGACCGCCGCCGGCGCGTGTATGTTTTTGTGGGTTGCGGTGAACTCGTTCCGGCCCAGGAGGGCTTTACCGAGTGCTGGTGAGGCTCCTGGGTGTACCAATCGGGACGAAGGCGGCGGTCGTCGGCGCCCTGACGCTTGTCGCGCTCACAGGCCTCTTCCTCACGGAGAAGAAGCAGCTTTTCGTCCCCGGCCGCACGTCCGACGGCCATCACCTCATCGAGCCCGCGTGCGCGGGGTGCCATTCAAGCTTTGCCGGCGTGAAGAACGAGTCGTGCGAGACGTGCCACAGGGCGGAGCTGCAGGCCGACACCCACCCGGTCCGCCTCTTCGACAATCCGCGCTGGGCCGACGCCGTGGCCGCATTCGACGTCGGCCGCTGTTCAACCTGCCACGCCGAGCACCAGGTGGCGGCGGGCGGTGTCGCGGCGCCCGCCGACTTCTGTTTCTCCTGCCACGACGACGTGCGCGCGAAGCGGAAGAGCCATGCCGGTTTTGCGCCGGAGAGCTGCGGCAGCGCAGGCTGCCACAACTACCACGACAATGCACGGCTCACGACGGCGTTCCTCGGCAGCCATGTCGGCGAACCTGACCTGCTCGACACGCCGGTGGTGCTCGAGCGCGTCAGGCCGAAGGCCGGGACGCCACCTGACGTTCCGGTGCCTGCGCCCGGCTCCGCACCAACGGCGCTGATCGATGCATGGCGAGGGAGCGGGCACGCGGCCGCCGGTGTCGGGTGCGCGAAGTGCCACGGAGGAACGGGTCAGGCGTTCGTCCGCACGCCTCCCCCGTCGGCCTGCGCCAGCTGCCACGACTACGAACACGACTCGTTCCTCAGCGGCAAGCACGGGATGCGGCTGCGCGCCGGTCTCGAGCCGCTCACGCCGGGCGACGCGCGGCAGCCGATGCGAGCTGCCGCGGCCGACGCGCTGTCGTGCAGCACCTGCCACGATCCACACAGCCTGAACACGCGTGCCGCCGCGACGGATGCCTGTCTGGGCTGCCACGATGATGGCCATTCGCGGAGCTTCAAGGGCAGCCGTCATCACCTCACGTCGATCGCGGTGGCGGGCGATCAGCCGGGAGCGCCCGGCGCCACCGAGGTCACCTGTGCGACCTGTCACCTGCCCCGGATGGACGTGTCGGGCAAGGTGCGCGTAAATCACAGCAACACGTTCACGCTCCGCCCGGTTGACCGCATGATGAAACTCGTCTGCATGGATTGCCACGGGATGCCGTTCGCCCTGGCCAGCCTGCTCGACCGGGATCTGGCCGGGCTCAACTTTCAGGGCCGCCCCGCGCGGCCGGCCGGCAGCGTGGCGCTGATCGAGGAATGGGTCAGCGAGCGGGGGCGAAGAACACAGCAGAGGACCAGGCCATGAGACGTCGAACCCATGCGATCGCGGTGGCGGCCTTGAGCGTCGTGCTCGGGGGATGCCAGAAGAGCGCCCAGCCAGCCGGCATCCCGCCGGAGGCGGTGGCCGACTATATCCACACCGTCATCGAGGCTGATCGTGCGGTGTACTCCGAACAGGTCGTGCATCGACTGCAGAACGTCGAGAAGGTCATCGACTCCACTGAAGACTACGAGGAGGAGAAGGGGCTGCCGCTGCCGTCGCAGATGCTGCGGATGGGTGCCCAGCGCGCGGCGGAAAAAGGAGGCGTGCGCTACGCCCTGATCAGTCCCTGGGCGATCAACAAGTCGAACATGCCCCGCACCGCGTTCGAGAAGGAGGGGCTGGCGGCGCTGACCAGGGATCCGGGCGCGCCGCTGAGGCGCGTGGAAGACGTGGGCGGCAAGAAATACTTCATGGCGCTCTACCCGGACAAGGCGGTGTCGCAGGCCTGCGTGTCCTGCCACAACGAGCACCCGGAGAGTCCGCGCACCGACTTCGCGCTCGGCGACGTCATGGGCGCCGTGGTGGTGTCTTTCCCCGTGCCGTGACGCGTGCCGGCCGAACCGTTGACTGTCGCGACCGTCCAGGGGCTCGAGCGGGCTGATCCCGGAAGCCGCCAAGAGCCCTCGGTCCGGGCCGAGATGGTGCTGCTCGGCCTGATGGCGGCCGCGATGCTGCCCTTCGCCCTGCGGCTCGTCGTCGGCCCCCCTGGCACCGGCATCCCGGCAGCGCTCCAGCTGGCGGCGCAGGATCGAACGTTCCGTCTCGCCACGGGATTCGTGGGTGTGGGCCTGGTCCTGTTCCAGCTGTCGCTCGCAGCCGGCGCGCGGCTGGCGCGGCGGCGGCCGCAGTCGCTGCGGGCGTGGCGCGCCCTGCACCGGCTGACCGCCCTGCCCCTGCTGCTGATCCTGGCACTGCACACCGGCGGCGACCCCGGCATCAACCTGAACCTGGCGCTGACCGTGGTGCTCGCCGGCATGATGTTCCTCACCCAGGCCGGGCATGTCGCCAAGGCGCGCGCCCGCGAGCAGGCCGCGATCGCTCCGGGTAACCTGCGGACGCAGCGCACGCACGCCACGCTCAACAGCAGCGCCGGCGTGGTGCACCTGGCGGGCTTCCAGCTCCACGTGCTGCTGGCGGTGGTCGCCACGATCCTGCTTGGCGCCCACGTCCTGGCGGTCTATTACTTCTAACCGGCAGATGCCGCCAGCTTCGGCTCCCCTTTTGGGCCGAACGTGCGGCCAAAAGTCAGCCTGCGGGATACCTTCCCGCGCCGGACACCCGCCAAACCCCCGCCCGTGGCAGGCGCGCCGTTTGCGTAGGGACGGGGCATGAGCGGCGCATTGACTTCACCACCGAACTGCGTGCTCGACGGGGGCCTCGGTCCCATGCATGTCGCCATCGTGATGCCCGGACTCCTGCACATCGATGGCGTCACCCGCTGGGGCACGGATAGCTACGGCGTGGGGGCCGACATCGCCCAGCATTCCGACGGCAGCTGGCACGTGCAGGGCCCGGTGCGGATCATCCGCACCGGATGGCGTGATTCGACGGACGTACCGGCCGCGGTTCGCGAGGGCATCGAGACGGCGCTCACCGGCGGCGTGCGCCTGTGGCGCACCGACCTGATGCACGCCGCCTAGCGGCAGAGCGCAGGACGATCCGGCCGCGGCGCCCCGGGCCGCCGTCCGGGCGCAATCAGTCCGAAACGCGGGTTCGCCTCGCCAGCGTCCAGCCGGCGGCGGTGAACACGAGCAGGTTGGCCGCCACCACGGGCGTGGCCTGAATCAGCAGGCCGTAAGCGACCCACATCAGTGCCCCCACCATCTGCACACGCTTGAGCGCCTCGGCCCGGGTGCACAGGTACGACGCCACGAACACCGCGGTGGCCAGCCAGCCGAGCGACTCGTAGACCACAGGGACCACGGGCGCCATCACGCCACCGCCGAGCGCGTGGACGATTCGCCGACGATGACGCGATCGGTGCGGGCCTTCTGCCAGTCGCTGAGCGTCAGCCCGTGCGACTCGAAGAACGACCGGATCGGCCCGACGCCCCACCCGAAGACGTCCTCGAGGATCGGCACGGTCACGCTGAACGCATCGTCGCTCAGCACGGTGCGCCGCGCGATGCCGGACAGCAGGTGGTTCTCCGAGACCGCGATGGTGAAGCCGTCGCGGTTGTTCACGTGCAGCATCACGTGCACGTCCGAGCTGCCGTCGCCGATGTAGATCGTCCGGTCGGCGGCGATGCCCAGCCGCGCCTCGAGCTCCTCGACCACGGCCACCTTGCCGTAGCCGGCAGGCACGCGCGGCAATCGAGCGCACCTCGCCGGAGCCGGGCTCGTAGTCGAGCTCGGTGCCGAAGATGTGATCGGGCGCGACGATCCCGGCCAGCGCCGACTGGATGACCTCGCGGGGGGCCGCCGAGATGACGAAGAACGAGAAGCGGCAGCCGTCGAAGCCGCGGTCGAGGCACTCCACCAGCGCGGGAATGTTGCTCCGCAGCCGGACGCGCCGGCCGGTCTCCACGAGATGCTCGCGCCGGACGCCGCGGAACTCCGGGTCGTGGCGGATCAGGTAGGCCAGCTCCCCGCCCTGGTGCACCAGGTTGCTGCGGGCCAGCCCATCGACCTTCTGCTGGAAGTTCGTCACGCCCAGAAGCTCGCTCAGCACGTGCCCGGAATCGTTGAAGCTGAGCGTCTGGTCGAAGTCCGACGCGACGAGGAAATGTCTGGATGTCGGTCCATTGGTCATGGCGTCTGCCCTTGCGCCGGGATCGCCGCCACCGTTTAGGCTGGCCGCGGACCCGGGGAGAACTCTCCTGCGAGCGTGCTGATATAACAACATCTGAAGATTCAGCATAGCACCACCGGCGCATATTTCAGGCTTTAGATTAATCGATGGACGATATTGTTGGATTTCCATACAAAGTTGTCATATCATTTGCCGCATGAGCACGACCGGTGCGGCGACCCCCAAATATCAGCAGGTCTATTCGGCGCTGCGTCGTGACATCCAGTCGGGGCGCCTGGGGCGCGGGGATCGCCTGCCGAGTGAAGCCGAGCTGGTGCGCCAGTTCGGCGCATCGCGCATCACCGTCGGGCGCGCCGTGCGGGACCTGCAGGCGGCCGGCCTGGTCGAGCGCCGGGCGGGGTCGGGCACGTTCGTCAAGGCGCCGGCGGCCGCTGGCGCGCTTCTCGTTCGGCCTGCTGATTCCCGAGCTCGGCGAGACCGACATCTTCGAGCCCATCTGCCGGGGCATGATGGCTTCGCCGCTGGCGCGCGAGCACGCGCTGCTCTGGGGCAGCCTGAACAGCGCCCAGCACTCGAAGGAAGAGGAGGCCTGGCGGCTCTGCCGGCAGTACATCGACCGGCGGGTCTCCGGCGTGTTCTTTGCGCCGCTCGAAGGCGCGGTCGAAAGACGAAATCAACCGCCGCATCGCGGACGCCCTCGACGCCGCCCGCATCCCGGTCGTGCTGCTCGACCGCACGGTCGTGCCCTACCCGCGGCGCGGGCATCACGACCTGGTCGGCATCGACAACCGGCGCGCCGGCTACGTGATCACCGAGCACCTGTTCCAGGCGGGCGCGCAGCGGGTCGCGTTCGTGGCCGTGCCGAACGCGGCAGCAACAGTCGGGGCGCGCGAGGCCGGCTACCGCGAAGCGTCGTACGTCGCCGGCGCCCCGATCGATCGGTCCCTGGCGGCGCGGCTCGATCCCGAGGACGCCGCCGCCGTCGCCTCATTCCTCGAAGCCGCCCGCCCCGACGGCGTCGTCTGCGCCAACGACCGCACCGCTGCCCATTTCATGCGCACGGCGCTCCGCCTCGGCCGGCGAGTCCCGCAAGACCTCCGGCTGGTCGGCATCGACGACGCGGAGTTCGCCGGCCTGCTGCCGGTGCCGCTGACCACGCTGCGGCAGCCGAGCCACCAGATTGGCGACGCGGCGCTCGCCGCCATGCTCGACCGGGTCGCGCGCCCGGACCTCCCCACCCGCGACATCCTGCTGCCCTGTGAATTGATCGTCAGGGAATCGTCGATCACGACAACGCCCAACGCCCAACACCCAACGCCCAACGCCCAATAGAGAGTGGGCGTCGTTGGGAGTTGGCCGTTGGGCTTTCGTTGGGAGTTGGAAATTGGGAATTGGGAATTGAGCTCGATCAACGCTTCGCGTGGAGAAATACGCTGTCGAACAGCGGAGCCGGCGCGCCGCGCACGGTGGCGATGACGGCGTGGCGCGACTGCACGAACGACACGCCGAGCGGGGTGGCGGCAGCATCGAGCAGCGGGCGCGGCTCGTTGTGCAGCAGCAGGCCGCCCGGGGCCAGCATGGCCGCCATGTTCCCCACTGCCAGCATCAGCGCCTCGTCGTCGAAATACGGCAGGATGTTCGTGGCAATCAGCAGGTCGAACGGCGACCCGGTCAGGTGCTCGGTGACGATGTCGAGACGTTCGCTGCGCAACCCGCGGGCGGCGGCCGGCGCCACCCGGACGGTCTTGCGCAGGTATCCGCCGGCGGCCCCGGACGGTGACGCCTTTTCGACGTCCTTGACCGTGCCGATGGCGGCGCCGAGACGCGTGAAGTAGTCGCGATACTCGTCCGAGAATGCGACAGCCGGCGTTTCCGCCAGGCCGGTCATCAGCTCCAGGACCGGCGGTGCGTCGCGGACGCGGCGGATGTGATCCACGACCCGGGGATTGATGTCGGCGGCGACAACATCGAGATCGTCGGCGCGGGCGAGGCCGAGACCGATCAGGGCATCGATCACCGCCCACGGCTGGTAGCTTTCGGGCGGGCCGGACTCGAGGAGCCCGGTTCTCGGCGCGAGGTCGAGGCCGGGGCCGACGATGAGCACGCGGCGGATCCGGCGGCCGGGATCGAGCGCCTTTGCCACGCCCAGCCCGAGATAGACGACGTAGCCGGCCTCGACCGCCGTGTCGGTGCTGAGGCCGCGCGACCGGTAGAGGCGGGCCACGGCGTCGGCGCCCGTGGCCTGCGCCACGAACTCCTTCTCGTAGACGAAGCGCATCGCGCGCTGATACTCACGACCGAGCGCCGCGGCGCGCTCCGCTCGCGCGGGAAACGTGGTCCGCGTCAGGCCGCGGAAGTACTCGAGGCGCGGGTCGCCCGCCTTCGAGTCCAGCGCGGCGATGAAGGCGTCGAGCCGGGCGCGGACGGGCGCCGGGGTCTCGAGGCGGCCGGCCTGCGCAGGCGGCAGCTCGCCACGAAGAAACGGCTGGCGGACGGAGGCCTCGAGGCCGTCCACGAACGCCCGGGCACTGAGCGCGGGCTCGATGGGCGGCAGGGACGTGAAGCGGGTGGACTGCAGCGCGTAGAACACGAGGTGGTCGAGGTCTCCCTCGCGCATCCGCCGCAGGTTGGCCTCGTGCAGGGCCGCCACGCGTGCCGCGAACGTGGCGGCGGTCAGCCCGGAAGCGGCGAGCCGGCTCGCGAGCGGCGCCACGTCGGCCCAGGCGATCGGCGAGACCCCTGGCCGCGCCTGCGGCGGGGCCGCCTGGAAGGCGGCAGCGCCGAAAAGGCAGGCCACGAGCGCGGCGGGCCCGGCATGAACCAATCGAAGGGGCACCTGGGTATTGTGCCGGAGGATGGGAAAGAACCGGCGGCCGGGACGGGAAAACCACGGCAGGGGCCCGCGGGCCCCTGCCGTGCGTCTGGTTAGAAGTTAGAAAATCAGCCGGAATCCCAGCTGGACGAACCGCTGGAAGTTCGACTGGCCGGTGGTGTTCCGGTTGATGCGGCCGAAGTCCGCCGACGACGTGCGTCTGATTGTACTGACGCTCGTCGTACATCGGGCTGTTGAAGAGGTTGAACGCCTCGAGACGCACCTGCAGCCGGATGCGACTCGGTGATCGGCGTCGTCTTCGCGAAGTTCACGTCCACCTGCCAGAGCGACGGGCGGCGGAACTCGTCGTAGCGGAAGTCATCGCGGTGCGGCGCTGGAAGGCCTCGCGGATGAGGAAGTAGGGCTCGGTGCAGCCGTACGCCGTCGAGACCGACAGCAGATCGTATACGTGCCGTCTCGCTGACGCTGGCCGATGCACGGCTTGACGCCGTAGATGAACTGCCCATCCTTCTTGCCTGCGCAGCGCGATCTCGTCGAGGCTGACGCCCGGCGCCAGATCGACGTTCCCGGGCATGTCCCACGGCTGGCCGGACTGGAAGACCAGCATCGGCGCCATCGACCAGCCGCCGAGGAGATATCCGGCGATGCTGCGCTCGTTGCGGAACCAGGGCAGTTCCCACACGCCGGAGGCGGTGATGCGGTGCTTGCGCTGCGAGAAGTACGGCCCCTCGTTCAGCTGGCCCGAGACCGCGTCCACGTAGCCGCCGACCTCGGTCCAGCGCGGCACCCACGTGTAGCTGGCGTTGATGGTGACCCCCTTCGCCCAGCGCTTGTTCGCGACGAACTGCGCCGAGTCGTAGGTCAGCTTGCCGATGTTGAGCTGGTTGCGGGTGATGCCGGTGAACGCCGGGAACGGGCGGTTGAGCTCGAAACGCGACAGCGTCGGGTTCGTGAAGCGCCTCGTGCCCTCGAATCCGGCGACCCCGAAGAACGGATTCGGCAGCTGCTGATCGCAGAAGCTGCGGCTGCCGCCCTGGGTGACGTCGCACTGGGCCTGGAAGGCGGCCGACGGTTCGTTGAAGGCCGTTGATGTTGACTTCGATGTCGTAGCTGCGGCTGCCCGCGTAGGTCATCTCGAGCGAGATGCGCCACGGCAGCTCGCGCTGGATGCCCGCGGAGAACTGGTGGACGTTCGGCACCACGAAGTCCGGATTCGAGAAGTTCGGACCCCGGCCGAGGAACGTGAGCGCCCCCAGCGAGCTTCCCGGCGGCTGCACGATCCCGCTGGGCCAGGGATTGGACAGCGAGTAGGTCGGCGTACGGCCGCCGTCGTTCGACGAGATCAGGCTCGTCGTCTGGCTGAAGCCGGCGTTGTTGCCCTGACCCGTCGGGTTGAGGAAGTACTTGCCGTAGCCGGCGCGGAACACGGTCTTCTCGTTGATCGAATACGCCGTGCCGACCCGGAACTGGTAGTTGTTCTTGTCCAGCTTCCAGGGCCGGTCCGGGGCGCCGTCCACGCCGGCGAACCGGATGCCACCCAGCACCTGCTGACCGACGCGCGCCGACACCGGGTTGACGAGGGTCGGGTCGAACGCGTAGTTCAACATGTTGTTCTCTTCCGTCACCGAGCCGTTGACGTCCCAGCGGAAGCCGAGGTTCACCGTCAACTTGTTGCTGACGCGCCAGTCGTCCTGGATCCAGGGCGCCGCGAAGAACCACTTGTAGTGCGGCGTCGGGTTGACGTCCACCTGGCCGCCGCTCGGCGCGCCGAGCAGGAACGAGGCGAAGGCGTTGCCCTCGAGCTCGCTGGTGCTGTTGAGCGTGCTGCGCGTGAAGTCGCGGTTGAACTGCACCAGGCCGCCGGAGTTGTTGTAGTTCTCGTTGTGGACGTTGGTCCACCGCATGTCGAGGCCGCTGCGGATGTTGTGCGCGCCGCGGGTCAGCGACACGTTCGGCTGCAGCGACCAGTTCCGGTTCCGGTTCGGGGCTGGTGCCGCGCGACAGCTCCTCGAACTGATCGATCTCGACGCGCGGGAACAGGCCGCCGAGCGGCTTGCTGGGCAGCTGATCGACCAGGCTGGAAGGCCAGAACTCGGTCGCATCGAAGTTGAACGCGTCTGTGGACTGGCTCCATTCCAGGAAGTAGGTGTAGCCGCCGCGCAGGTTGAAGACGGTGCCGGGACCGAAGATGTGCACCCAGTCGCCGACCATCGCGCGGTTGGCCCGGATGAGCGGCAGCTGGCCGTCCTGGGCGGGACCGCTGCGGATGGCGTACGCCCGGTTGCCGATCTCGTTCCGCTCGTTCTCCGCCCAGCGGAAGAAGACCCGGTCGTTGGCGCCGAAGTTGTGGTCGACCTTGCCGACCCAGTTCCAGAACAGGTCCTTGTTGAAGTGATCGGCCCACTCCAGGTTCCGCTGCCACGGCGCCACCGCCGGGTCGTTGTTGTTCGGGTCCGGGTAGTAGCTCATGATCGCCCGCGCCGTGGCGCGATTGATGCGATTCGGCCGGGATCCTGTTGCCCGGGAACGGATCGCGCGTCCAGACGCCGTTGACATCGCGGCCGGTCGCCGGATCGTAGATGGTGATCAGGCGGCCCGAGGCATCCACCAGGCCGCTGAAATCGCCGTTCTTGAACGCCGGGGTCGGCACCGTGCTGAACAGCGGGGCGGGCGTGCCTTCCCGGTACTTCTCGCCCGTGAACAGGAAGAACGTCTTGTTCTTCCAGATCGGTCCGTCGACGCTGAACCCGTACTGATCGATGTACTGGTCGGTCTTCGGCGAGTTGCGCGAGTTGAGCAGGAACGAGTTGGCGGCGAGCGCCTTGCGGCGCATGAAGTCGTAGACCACGCCGTGGAACGAGTTGGTGCCCGACTTCAGCGACATGTTGACGACGCCGCCGGCGGTGCGGCCGTATTGCGCGTCGTACGAGTTGGTGGAGATCTTCATCTCCTGCACCGCTTCCGCCGGCGGCACGTAGGCGATGTTGTTGCCCCCCTGGTTGGCGTTGTTCGGGGCGCCGTCGAGCAGGAACTCGTTGTTGCTGGTCGCGCCGCCGTTCATCGACCAGTTGGCGAGCGCGCCGTTGTCGAACGGCCGGAGGTAGATGGCCTGGGCGTTGTAGTTGACGCCGGCGACGAGGACGGCGAGCGCCATCGGGCTGCGCGACTGCAGCGGCAGCTCGGCGATGCGGGCGCTGTCGATGACGGTGCCGCGGTCGGCGCGGCTGGTCTCGAGGAGCGGGGCCTCGGACACGACGGTGACCTGCTCGGTGAGGCCGTCCACCGACAGCGTGCACGTTGATTTCGGCGGTCTGGCCGACCTGAAGCCGCATGTCGGTGCGGGTGTATTTCTGGAAGCCCTGCCAGCTCGGCCGTCAGGGTGTAGAGTCCCGGGACGCAGGAAGGGAATGGTGTAGCTGCCTTCCTGGTTGGTGGTGGCCGTGGCCACTTCGTTGGTTTCCTGATTGCGGACCGTAACCGTCGTCCCGGGCACGGCGCCCTGGCTCGAATCGACGACCTGCCCCCTGACGGTGGCCCGGAACTCCTGGGCCGCCGCTCCGCCAGCCGTTGCGAGCAGCATCAACGCTGCCGCCAACAAGCCGGACCCCGACTGTCTTCTAATCATCGTCCCTCCCGCGGAACTCTGTGATGTTCCCTGGTAACTTCGCTTTGAGGCGAAAGCGGTAATGGTTATACATCGGAACGGGGGAGCTGGGGAACGGGGGAACCCATGGGCGCCAAGGGCAGAGGGCAAAGGGCGAAGGGCGAAGGGCGAAGGCCCAACTCCCAGGACGCCCTCCTGTCTCATGCCTGAGCTGGCCGCGGTGGCGTCCTTGGGAGTTGGGACTTGGGAGTTGGGCGTTGGGACTTGGGACTTGGGACTTGGGACTTGGGACTTGGGAATTGTGTTATCGAGGCGGCACCAAGGCCGGGTTCAGGTGCTGGGCGCGGCTGAAGGCCGAGCGGGCGGCCTCGTGCTCGCCCAGCTGCTGTAGCGCACGACCCATCTGGTAGTGCGCCGGGGCGTACTCGGGAAGGACGGTCGTGGCGCGCCGGAACTGATCGAGGGCGCCGAGGAAGTCGTGCGCCTCGAGTTTCTGCACGCCGACGGACGTCCAGACCCGGGCCTCGTGTTCCTGCGCCGCCCGGCGCCGCAGGCGGTCGGCTTCCGCGAGGTGGGTGCGCGCCGCCGCCGCATCGCCGCTCGCCTGCAGGACGCGCCCCAGGGTGTAGTGCGCGCCGGGCTCGGGCCGGATCGCGACCGCGCGACGGAGGGCAACGGCGGCGGCGGCATCGTCGCCGCGCGCGTGCAGCACCGCGCCCAGGGTGTAGTGGGCGTCGGCGTAGCCGGCGTCGAGCCCGATGGCGGCGCGCAGCGCCCGGATGGCCCGGTCGTGCAGCCCCTGATGCCAGAAGATCACGCCGAGCGTGTAGTACGGCTCCGGACGGGGCTCGATCGCGATGGCGCGCTCCAGCTCCTGCACCGCCTCCGCCAGTCGATCCACGCGCTTCAGCACCAGGGCCAGGTTGTAACGGGCCAGCGTGTGGCGCGGGGCCAGCGACAGCACGCGCCGAAACGTCAGGACCGCCAGCTCGACGTCCTGCTCGGCGAGCGCCAGCCCGAGGGTGAACACGGCCTCGGGATCGCCGGGAGCCGCGTCGGCGAGCGCCCGCGCCCGCTCGACAGCCTCCGGCCCTTTCCCATTCTTCCCGAGAGCCAGGATCAGGTTCCTGGCCGCCCGGTGGAAGCCCGGACGGAGAGCGACGGCGCGCCGGAACGCCCCGATCGCCGCGTCGAGGGCGCCGAGCCGGTCCAGCGCTTCGCCGAGCCGGTTCTCCACGTCCGCATCCTGCGGCGCCGCGCCCGCCGCCTCCCACAACAGGGCCAGGGCGGCCGACGGGTTGCCCTCCGCCTCGAGCGCCGTGGCGCGAGCGACCAGATCAGCGGCCGCCCTCGGCCCCTGCGTCCAGGCCACCGACAGATGGAACAGCAAGACTGGCGCGAGCAGCGCGGTCACCATGTCCCTGGAATTGTGCACCTGTCACGCGTGATTTTCAGCGGCCGGAGTTTCCCGGAGCTTCGACCCATGCTGTACACCCCGCTGGACCGGATGCGACCCATCGGCCGAGAGCCCCTCGATGGTGCCCGGCTCCCCGTCCCGGCGGGCGCGAGGAGCCGCTAGTGCCCGCCGAAGATCTGGAACCCCCGGGCGCGCAGCTCCTCGGCGAGCTGCGCCTCCATGCGCAGCGCCTCCTCATACGGCATCGGATTCAGGTGCTCGTAGAGCACCGGCACGAGCCTGACGCCGAACCGGCGCACGACCGAAGCAGCCTTGATCCCCGCCTTGTGATTGGCAAAGCGCTCCTCGGGCGTCAGCCCGGTCATCCCCACGTAGAAGCCGGCCTTCCCGTCTCCCCTCGGGTTGCGCAGGTACACCACGTACACGTTGTGATGCGGCGGCACGACTCCTATTTACCGGTCATCGGCACGAACCTGACCGGCAGGGTCTTCAGGACGGTCATGCCCGACGGCGTGCGGCGAAGCACCTGCAGGACCTGCTCGCCCACCCCGACCGGGATCGCGAGGATGCCGTCCATCTTGAGCTGCTCGACCAGCGCCGGCGGGATCGTCTCGGGCGCGGCCGTGACGATGATGCGATCGAACGGCGCCTCTTCCGGCCATCCGAGATACCCGTTGCCGGCACGCACGTGCACGTTCCGGTAGCCCTGTTCGGCCAGCGTGGCCCGCGCCCGCTCGGCCAGCGGCTCGACGATCTCGATGGTGTAGACCTCCCCCGCCAGCTCGCCGAGCACGGCGGCCTGGTAGCCGGAACCGGTCCCGATTTCGAGCACCCGGTGGCCCGCCTCGACGTCGAGCGCCTCGCTCATGAAGGCGACGATGTAGGGCTGCGAGATGGTCTGGTTGAAGCCGATGGAGAGCGGGTAGTCGAGGTAGGCGGACGCCCGCGCGGACTCGGGCACGAACAGATGGCGCGGCACACGGCGCATGGCGTCGAGCACGCGCGCGTCGCGGATGCCCCGCGCCGCGATCTGCTCGTCCACCATCCGCTGGCGGTCCGCGGTCAGGCGTTCGTCGCCGGTCTGCCCCATAGGCGCGGCGCAGGCCACCGCGAAGGCGGCAACCAGCGCGAGAGCTTTCGCTTCGATAGCCAACTTCCAATGCCCAATTCCCGATGCCCAATGCCCAATTCCCAATGCCCAATGCCCAACTCCCAATGCCCAACTGCCAACATCGAAGCCAACAGCCAGCTCACCAGACCCGGGACCTCACTTCTCCGGCGCCAGCGTCACGAGCGTATACCGATCCATCGGGAAATACCGTTTGAACATCTCGTGCACGTTCTCCGGCGTGATGGCATCGATGCGCGCCTCCCGCGTCAGGATCAGCGCCGGGTCGCGGCCGAGAATCCGCGAGGACTGAAGGCGGCTGAGCCAGTAGCCGTTCTGGCGCCGCGAGGTCTCGTAGGAGCGGCGGGCGGTTTCCTTGGCGCGGCCGGTCAGGTCGGCCGAGGGCCCCTCCTGCTGCAGCCGCTGGACCTCCTTGATCACCCGCTCGACCATGCTGTCGATCTTGTCGGGGGCGCCGCCGAAGCTGATCCCGATCGACCCGGCGCCGCGCTGCGGCAGCGCCTGGGACAGGCCGACCGACACGCCATAGGTCTCGCCGAGCTCCTCGCGCAGGATGTCGCGCAGGGCGATCTCCAGCACTTCGGTGGCCGCCTCGACGCGGGCCTGCTCGTTTTCTTCCAGTGGCGGGTCCGCCGCAAAGCTCAGGAGCGTCCGGGCGCGCGGCTCACGCCCCTTGACCACCCGCTCGCGCTCCACCTTGGCGGGAAACTTCACCTCGATATCCCGGAACTTCGCCGTGGCGGTCCCGGTCGAGGGCAGCGACCCAATGTACTGCCCCACCAGCGGCACCACGTCGTCCACCTTGAAGGCGCCCACCATGAAGAGGCTGAAGTTGGCGGCGTTGGCGAAGCGCTCCTTATAGAAGGCGGCCATCGTGGACCGGTCGAGCCTGGCGATCCGCTCGAGGGTGATCGGCTGCGAGGTGCAGTGGTTGCTGGTGTTGATCTCCGCGATTTTCTCGCGGAACACCGTGTCGGGATCGCTGCCGCGGTTCTGGTAGGCAGCCTCCAGGTTCTTCTTGATCAGCGCAAACGCGTCCGCGTCGTTGCCCGGCGCGGTGAACTGGAGGTGCATGAGCTGCAGCGCCGTGTCGATGTTCGCGGGGTTGCTCCGCGCCGAGATGCCGTGCTGCGACAGCGACATCGACGGCCCGGCCGAGACGGTCTTGCCCGCCAGCAGCTTCTGCAGATCGACGGCGCTGTGGCCGCCGTAGCCGGACAGCTGGACCAGCGCCGGCGCGAGCGAGGCTTCGAGGAAGCCGTCGCACGCCGCCAGCGACGAGCCGCCCGGCGACACCAGCGAGAACAGCACCTCGTCGTTCTTGAAGTCCGTCGGCTTGAACCAGGCGTCGACGCCGTTGCCGAAGCGCACCACCGTCACGCCGAGCTCCGGCAGCTCCCGGCGTTCCTTGACCACGCCCGGATCCGGCGTCGCCGCCATCAGCTCTCGCGTGGCCGCCGCGTCGTTCCACGCCGTGACGGCGACGGTCTCGGCGCGCTTCACGGCGGCGCGCAGCTCGGCTTCGGTCGGCACGGCCAGCCCCGCTTTTTCCGGAGAGACCGCAAGAATGATGCGGTGCGAGTCGGCGAACAGCTCCCGGGCGGCGGCGCTCACGTCCGCCCCGGTGATCGCCGGCAGCAGCGACTGCACGAGCTCGCGCTCGTAGGCGATGCCGGGGCTCGGCTCGTCCTCGAGGAAGTGGCTGACGTATTCCCGCACGTACGAGCTGCTCTCGGTCTTGTCGCGCTCGGCGTAGGCGCGGTCGTAGGCGGCGGTGATCCGCTTCTTCGCGCGGTCGAGCTCGGCCTCGCCGAAGCCGTGCTGGACGACGCGGTTGGTTTCCACGACGGCGGCGCTGAGGCCGGCCGGGATCTTGCCCTCCTGCACGCTCACCCCGATGCCGGCGGTGGCGGTGGTCGGGCTGAGGCCGCTCTCGTAGGCACCGGCATCGAGGAACTGCGCGTCGGGCTTGCGCGACAGCTCGTCGAACCGTTCGTTCATCATCTGGAACGCCAGCCGGCGTACCAGCTCGCGGCGGTAGCCGGCAACCGTGCCCTCGGCGACCCGCTTGCGCTTCCGGATGTCCGAGACCGAGGACTGCGTGGCTTCGGGATCCGTGGCGACCTTCACGAGGAACTCGTCCTGCAGGGGCACGGTGTAGTTGCGGTCGGGCGGCGGCGTCGATGGCTTCGCCAGGGCGCCGAACTCCTTGCGGATCAACGCTTCCAGCTCGGCGACCTCGATGTCGCCAACCGCGACGACCGCCATCCGATCCGGGCGGTACCATTTCGTGTAGAACGCCCGGAGGCGCTCGGGCTTGAAGGTCTTCAGCACGTCAGGCTTGCCGATCGGCAGCCGCTCGGCGTACTTCGACTCGTAGAAGAGAACGGGGATCTGCTGGTCGCGCAGCCGCGAGCCGGAGCCGAGGCCGCCGCGCCACTCCTCGATGACCACGCCGCGTTCCTTGTCCACTTCGGCCGGGTCGAGCGAGATCCCGCCGGCAAAATCCGCCAGCGCCTGGACCCCCTTCTCGACCAGTCCCTCCTTGTCGGTCGGGAGCTGGAACATGTAGACCGTCTCGTCGAACGAGGTGTAGGCGTTGACGTGCGGGCCGAGCCGCGTGCCGGTGGACTCGAGCATCGCGATCAGCTCGCCCGGCTTGAAGCGCCTGGTCCCGTTGAAGGCCATGTGCTCGAGAAAGTGCGCGAGGCCGCGCTGGTCGTTCTCCTCGTCCACCGAGCCCGCCTTGACCGCCAGCTGCAGGCTGACCCGCTTCTCGGGCCGGGTGTTCTTCCGGATGTAGTACTCGAGACCGTTCGGCAGCGTCCCGGTGGTGACCGCGGAGTCGAAGGGCAGGCGCTCCGCCGCGGCGAACCCGGCCTGGCGGGCCCCTTCCGGCGCCTGTCCGGCGGGCACCGCCGGCAAGGCGGTCAACGCCGCAACGACGAGGGGGACGAGCAGTCCCAGCGCGCGTGTGTGCATGTTTTTACTCTATCAGGGCCGGCTGCGGACGAGGGGCGCTTTTGCCGCCGCCCCTGCCGGGCCGGCCGGTCGAAGCGCCGTGCGAGAATGTCCCATTTGCCGGAGACGGACGACCCTGATGAAGTTCTCGCTGCTCATCGAAGTGCAGATTTCGTTCCCCACGCCGGCGCTGGAGCGGCAGGCGCTGCACGATGCGGTCGAGCAGGCGGTGCTCGCCGACACGCTGGGGTACCACGGTGTCTGGGCCGTCGAGCACCACGGGCTGTTCGAGTATTCCCACTGCTCGGCACCCGAGGTCCTGCTCGCCTTCATTGCCGCCCGCACCCACCGGCTGCTGCTCGGCCACGCCGTCACGCTCACCCCCTTCCGCTACAACCATCCCATTCGCATTGCCGAACGGGTGGCCACCCTGGACGTGCTGTCGGGCGGCCGGATGCGCTGGGGATCCGGCAAGAGCGCCTCCCGCACCGAGCAGACCGCATTCGAGATCGAGCGCGAAGATCTGGACGGCCAATGGCGCGAGGCGCTCGACATGATCCCCCGCATGTGGGGCTCGGAGATGTTCCAGTGGAACGGCCGGCACTTCCGCATTCCGCCGACGCCGATCATTCCCAAGCCGGTGCAGCAACCCCACCCGCCCATCTACGCCGCCTGCTCGCGGCCGGAAACCATCGTCACCGCCGGCGCGCTCGGCGTGGGGTCGCTCAACTTCAGCGCCGGGAGCGACGACCAGCTGGTGGCCAAGGTCGTGAGCTATCGTGAGGCGATCGCCGGCGCGACGGTCACCGGCCGGCGGCTCAACAACCAGTTCTGCTGCACGCCGGCCGCGCTCGTGCTCGCGGACGACCGCGAAGCCTGCCGCCATGGCTTCCGCGGCGCACGGTTCTTTGGCGAAGGGCTCGCGACCTACTTCTTCTCGCCAACGCGCGTGGTCGGCACGATGGACGTGGCCCGCGATGACCTGTCACCGGGGGAGCTGGACGCCGCCATGGCGGCGCGGCACCGCCCTGGTTCCGCGCTCACCGGCATCATCGGCGATCCGGTCGCCGCCCGCGAGGCCGTCGCACGATTCCAGAAGACCGGTGTGGACGAGCTCATCCTCGTGATGCAGATGGGCACGGTGCCGAACGAGATCGTGATGGAGTCGATCCGCACCTTCGCGGAGCAGGTCATGCCGCATTTCTGACGCCGGCCGGCTTTCGCCGGCCGGGGTTCAGGGTGCAAGGTGCAGGGTGCAGGGTGCAACCTTGGGTTCGGCCGGAGGGTCGGCGTAGACGCCGCGGTAGCGCGGCGGCAGCAGCGCGGCCAGCGCGCGCATCACGCGGTCGGTGTGCGCCAGCAGGGCGGCGGACGGCGCGGACTCCCGCGCGAAATGCAGCGGCGGGCCGATCCGCACCTGGACCGGCGCGCGGCGGAGGCCTTTCCACGACTCGGTCATGCGCTCCTGGCCCCACGCCGCCAGCGGCACGACCGGCACGCCCACCTCAGTGGCCAGCAACGCCACGCCCGACAGGCCGCGGCCCAGGCCGCCGGTCGGGCTGCGGGTCCCCTCCGGCCCGAGCGCGAGCACGCCGCCGGCGCGGAGCACATCGATCGCCTCTTCGAGCGCGGCGCGATCGGCCTCCCCGCGCTTCACGTAGATGGCGTGGCCGAACCGGTCCAGAATCCATCCCGCGGGGGAGCGCTGCAGGTAGTCCGCCGCCAGCAGCGTGGCCGGCCGCGGCAGGACGGTCATGACGAGCGGCGCGTCGAGCAGGCTGAGATGGTTCACCGCGACGATGCAGGGTCCGTGCGCCGGCAGATGGTCGAGCCCGTCGACGCGCAGGTCGGTGAGCGCGCGGAACCCCAGGCCAATCGCCGTCCGCGCCCAGCGGCGGCGGCCCGACCACGCGCCAGCAGCGGCCGCAGACTCCGAAGATGCTGCGGGAACGACACGTGCCACGGGTGCGGCCGGAGGAACAGGAGCCGCGACGGGGAGCACCGGTCCTGCCGGGGAAACAGGAGCCGCGACGGGTGCCACAGCTGCGGCTGGCGTCGAGAGAGACTCCCCCTGCTCACCCGCCGCGTCCGGTGCGCCCGCGGACCCGAGCTGTTCCAGCACCGCGGCGGCCAGGCTGCGGGTGGTGCCCCCCTGCAGCACGCGCACGAGCGGCACTTCCACCCCGAGGTCGACGCCAAGAGCCGTCGTGAGCTCGACGGCGGTCAACGAGTCGGTGCCGAGCTCGGTCAGCGGCCGATCCAGATCCAGCGTGGCCGCCGACGCGCCCAGGATCCGCGCCACTTTCCCGCGCAGGTAATCTTCCAGCCACCCGGCGCGCGCCGCGCCAGCGAGGCCGCGCAGGTGTTGTGCGAGATCGTCGGGCGCCGCGGCGCGGCCGCCGCCGGGGGCCTCTTCCGTGGGCACGAGATCCCGCATGCGTGGCGAGGCCGCGCGCGAGGCCGAGGCGACCGCCCAGCGCGGCCAGTCGACGCGCCCCGCCATCAGCTGCGCGACGTCGTGCCGCATGACCCACTCCAGCACGTCGAGAGCCTGCTGCGGGCTGAACCCGTCGTAGCCCTGCCGGGCCAGGAAATCAGAAACGCCCTGGTGCTGCGACACGTAGCCGACGTCCGACAGCACGCCCCAGTTGATCGCCACGGCCGGGAGCCCCGCCTGCCGGCGGGCGTGCGCGAGCGCGTCGAGGAAGGCGTTGGCGGCGCAATAGTTGGCCTGCTGCGGATTCCCGAGCAGCGAGGACATCGACGAGAACAGGACGAAGGCGTCGAGCTCCATCTTCGCCGTCTGCCGGTGCAGGTGCCAGGCCCCCGCCATCTTGGGCGCCATGACCTTGGCGAATCGCGCCGCGTCCATCTCGGCCAGCGGCCCGTCTTCGAGCACCATCGCCGCGTGGAAGACCCCGCGCAGCGGCGGCAGCGTCGCCCGGATGCGATCGAGCACGGCGCGCACGTCCGCCTCGCTCGACACGTCGCCGGTGACCACCTCTATGACCGTGCCGGACCCGCGAAGCGCCTCGACGGCCGCTTCCGTGGCGGCCGTCACGCCGCGGCGCCCCATGAGCACGAGGTGCCTGGCGCCCTGCCGGCACAGCCACCCGGCCACCGCCAGCCCGAAGCCGCCAAGGCCGCCAGTCACCAGGTACGTCCCGTGCGCCCGCAGGAGCGGCGCGTCGCCCGCGGGCACGACGGGCGGAGGAGCTTCGCCCTGGGAGAGCACGACCTTGCCGATGTGGCGGGCCTGCGCCATGAAGCGCAGCGCGTCCTCGAGGGCGGCCATCGGGAACGTGCGCGACGGCAGCGGCTCGAACGATCCCCTGGCGAAGTCCTCCATCACCTCCCGCAGCAGCTCGGAGACCAGCGCCGGCCGCTCGGCGCAGAGCCGATCCAGGTCGATGGCAAAGAACGAGAGGTTCCGTCGGAACACCAGCAGGCCGAGCTGACTGTCCTCGTAGATGTCGCGCTTGCCGATCTCGAGGAAGCGTCCGTACGGCCTGAGCAGCGCCAGACTCCTGGTGAGCGCCTCGCCCGCCAGCGAGTTCAGCACCACGTCCACCCCCTCGCCGCCGGTCCGCTCGAGGATCTCGTCGGCAAAGGCCAGCGACCGGGAGTCCATCACGTGTTCGACGCCGTGGGCGGTGAGCCAGGCGCGTTTCTCCGGGCTTCCGGCCGTGGCGAACACGGTGGCCCCGGCGCGTCTGGCGATCTGCAGTGCCGCCAGGCCAACGCCCCCCGTGGCGGCATGGATGAGCACGCGGTCGCCGGGGGCGATTCGCGCCAGCCGGTTGAGGGCGTAGTGGGCCGTGACAAACGCGCACGGCACACCGGCCCCCTGCTCCATCTGCAAGGCCAGTGGCAGCGGCGCCACCAGTTCGGCGCGGGTGACACTCGAGGCAGCAAAGGCCCCCGGGACGATGGCCACGACCGGATCGCCGGGGGTGAAACCGGTCACGCCATCACCGCAGGCGAGCACCGTGCCGGCCGCGTCGAGACCAAGATGCTGGTGGCCGAAGCTGGCCTCCGACTCGAGCCCGGGAATCATCCCCATGGCGAGCATGACGTCGCGGAAGTTGATGCTCGCCGCCGCGATGCGCACGGCCACTTCGCCCGGCCCCGGAACCGGCGCCGGCATCGTCCGGAACGAAATCGTCTGCAGCGCGCCGGGGGTGTCGATGCCGGCACGCCACGCCGCGGCGACAGGGGTGCCGTCCGGCGCGAGCCTGAGCGGCGTCTGCCCCACCCTCGCGCGCGTGAGCCTGCGCACGAAGAGGCGGCCGTCCCGCAGCGCCAGTTCTTCTTCCCCGGCGCTCGCCGGCACGCTGCCGTCCAGCAGCCGGGCGAACAGTTCGAGCGTGGAGCTGTCTGGCCGGCGGCCCACGTCAATGAGCCGGCAGCGGATGTCCGGCTCCTCGAGCATCAGCACACGGCCAAGCCCCCACAGGGCAGCCTGCTCGACGGCCGTCCCGCCACCCGGCACCAGCCCGTCGCCGTCAACCGGCTGTCCGCCGGACGTGACGACCCAGAGATCTGCCCGCTCCCAGCCGCGTTCGCGCCGCAACCCGGCGAGGCTGCGGCCGAGAGACACGAGTGCGGCGGCGGCCTTCGCCTGCTGCGCCAGCCAGGCGGAGCCGCCGTCGCCGCCTTCGGGCGGCGGCTCGAGATCGATCCCCAGGCAATGGACGATGCCCGCCGGGGATGCGGCGGCGTCCGCGAGGTGCGCCGCGAGCGCGGCCTGACCTTCGACGAGCGTGGCCCGGCCGCCGCGGGCGGCCAGTTGCTCCACCACGCCCGCAGCCACTCCGGCGCGGTCGGCAAGCACCAGCCAGGAGGAGGACGGCACCACGGCGGCCGGCCCTGAAACGCGCGACGGTTCGCGCGCGACGAACACGGTCTGCGCGGGATCGCCGGGCTGGTGCGCATCGGACAGGCAGGCGACCGCATCGAAGCCCGCATCGGTCAGCACGCGGTTCCATCCGGCCTGGTCGAGCAGCGCGTGATCGGGCCGCAGGTCGCGGTCGCGGAACCGCCACCAGCCGTCGGTCAGGCCGACAATCACATCGAGCCAGGCCGGGCGTCTGGTGATCTCGGTGAGGACGAGAGTCCCGCCGGGGGCCAGCAGGGTTCGCAGGTGACCCAGAGCGACACGGATGTCGGCCGTCGCATGAACGACGTTCGACGCAACGACGACGTCGAAGCGGCCGGCCGGCAGGCCCTGGGTGTCCGGGTCGCGCTCGATATCGAGTACCCGGGCGGTGAAGGACGCGCGGTCGCGCCAGCGGGCAGCCGCCCGTTCGACGAAGACGGCGGACACGTCGCTGAACGTGTACTCGACCGGCAGCGGCTCGAGGGCCGCCAGGACGAACGGCGTGCTGCCAGCGGTGCCCCCGCCGACCTCCAGCACACGCAGCGGGGCGTCGGCTGCTTCCGGTGGCGGGCGGCGGCGGCCGGCGAGCGCCGCCACGGTTTCCCCGAGCAGCAGGTTGGCAAAGCCCATCGAGGGGGCATCGCTGTAGAAGCGCTCCATTGCCAGCGCGGTCGCTCCCGCGAAGAGCGTTTCGGTCGCGAGCACCTCGCCGGTCAGGTTGCGGGAGAGGTGGGCGCCGCTTCGGGCCAGCAGCGCCAGCTCCGTCTCGTATTGCGGGTAGTCCTGGCGGACCCGATTGAGCACGGCGGCCGGGTCGCTCCCGCCGGGTCCGTCAATCGGCGTCCAGGTGCCGCCGCGTTCTTCCCGAAGGCGGCCGTGCCGGACGAGGATGTCGAGCAGCCGGCGCATGAACGGCTGCCGCGCGGCCGGAATGCGGGCGGCCACCTCCGGCCATCGGATGGGGGCCGTCACGCCGGCCGGCCATCCCAGGTCGTGGAAGGCCGACATGATGCACTCCACCGCGACCTGGTCGAGGCGTCCCTCGACGTCGTAATAGGTGGGGAATCCCGTGCGCCGTTCGAGCGCGTCGATCGCCCCCGCGAGATCGAGGGCGGACACGTCGGCCTGGCCGAACCCGGCGTCGACGGCGAGCGTGTCCGCCGCCGCTGCCACCGCTCGCGGTTCCCAGCCGTATTCGTAGAGCCAGTCCGCCATCGACTCGGTGCGTGCCGCCCGCGCCTCGACGCGCTGGCAACCCAGGCCGCGCACGTCGGCCACCAGCGTGCCGCTGTCGTCCATCAGGCGGACGTCGCCGACCATCTGCGCCGCGCCGGTCCGCCTGGCGCGCGCGTGCACCCAGCAGCGGGTTGGCAGCGGTCCGTAGACACGCACTTCGTCGATGCGGACCGGGAGGAAGAGCGCCGGGGCGGCTTCCGGCTCCTCGTCCGGCGCGGCGACGAACAGCAGCTGGAATGCCGCGTCGAGCAGCGCGGGATGAAGATGGTAGACGGCCGGGTCGGGCGCAGTCGGCTCGAGCGCGGCGGCATCGATCGACGCGAGGGCTTCGCTCTCGCCGCGCCAGATCGACGCCAGGCCGCGGAATGCGGGACCGTAGTCCAACCCGCGCGACGCGAGGTCGGCGTAGCAGCGCTCGCGATCGACGGGCTCGCTGCAGCGCGCGCGCAGGGCGGGCAGATCCACGACGGCGGCGGCCGGCGACTGCGGACCGATCGCGGCGGCGGCATGGTGCGTCCAGCCCGTCGCGGCCGAGCCCGCGTGGATGGCCACGCGCGACCCGCTGCCGTCGAGGGTCACCTGCAGCCGCTCGCCCGCGTCCGGCGCCACGAAGAGCACGCGCGCGAACTGGACCTGCGTGAGCCGCACCGGCTCGCCGGGGCGCAGCGCCGTCGCGGCAGCGACCGCGGCCTCGACATACCCGGCGCCGGGAAAGACCGCGGCGCCGTTGATGCGGTGCGCCTGGATCCAGGAGAGCCTGGCGTCCGACAGCCGCGACTCCCAGGCCGGCTGGGCAATCGGCAGGCGCCGCTGCAGCAACGGATGGCTGGCGGGATTGTCCGCCGCGGCCCAGTCGCGCGACTCGGCGGTGTCGCCGGCGGGCTCGAACCAGTGCCGCGCCGTGTCCCACCGGTAGACAGGCAGGGGCACCGGTGGCGCCGGCTCGACGACCGCCGCCCAGTCGATGGCGCGTCCCTCGACGTAGAGCCCGGCCAGCGTGCGCAGCAGGTTGGTCCGGTCGTCGCCGTCGCGGCGAAGCGTCCCCAGCACCGCCGCCGTTGCGCCTGCCGCCGCCAGGCACTCGCGAACCGACGCCGCGAGCACCGGGTGGGGGCCGATCTCCAGGAACGTCCGGACCCCAGCATCGATCAGCGTGCCGATGCCGGCGGCGAACTGCACCGGCTCGCGCAGGTTGCGCCACCAGTATTCGGGGAGGATGTCGGTGCCGTCGGTCCACGTGCCGGTCACGGTGGAGACCAGCCGGACCGTCGCGGCGCGGGTCCGCAGGCCGCGCAGCGCGTCGGCCAGCTCGGCGCGCACCGGGTCCATCCGGGCGCTGTGGAAGGGGGCGTCGACCGGCACGAACCGCGCGAACGCCGATTGCGCCTGCAGCTCCTGCTCGAGCCCGGCGAGTGCCGCCGCGTCCCCCGACAGGGTGATCGACCGCGGTCCGTTGATCGCCGCGAGCGATACGGCGTCCCCGTGGCGGGCGAGCCACGCGGTCACCTCGCCGGGCGGCACACCGGCCGCCAGCATGCGGCCCTGCCCCTGCGTCCGCGACTGCAGGCGGCTGCGGTGATGCACCAGCTGCACCGCGTCCTCGAAATCGTGCACGCCGGCGACGTGCGCCGCCGCCAGCTCGCCGGCGCTGTGGCCGAGCACCGCATCGGGCACGATGCCCCAGGACTTCAGCAGCGCGACGAGCCCGAGCTGCACGGCAAATCCGCAGACCTGGGCGACCTCGAGCTCCCGCATCCGCGAGCGGCTTTCGCCTGCCGCCAACTGCTCGATGATCGACCAGCCTTTGAGGGGCTCGAGGGCGCGGTCGCACGCGGCCACCGTCGCCATGAAGATCGGCTCGTCGCGCAGCAGCGCCCTCGCCATCCCCCACCACTGGGTGCCCATGCCGGAGAACACGAAGGCGAGTTTCGGCGCGGTGGCTGGTGCCTTGGCGGCGGCAATGCTGGCCCGGGTATCCCCCGCCGCGAAGGCTTCGAGGCCGTCGAGCATCTCCTCGCGGGTGGCGCCGACCACGGCAAGGCGATGCGGATGGTGGGCCCGCCGCATCGTTGCCGCCGCCGACAGCTCGCGCGGGGACAGCTCCGGCGTGCGCTCGAGGTGCGCCGCATAGTCGCGCGTCAGCCCGGCTAGCGACGCGTCGCTTCTCGCCGAAATCGTCATCAGGTGGGCGCGCGCGGGTGCGGCTCCGGCAGCCGCCTCCTCGGGCCGGGTCGGGCCGGGGGGCGTGGGCGACGGACCGCCGTTCCGGCGCGCGGCCGCAGGCGCCTCGCCGAGCACGACGTGGGCGTTGGCGCCGCCGAACCCGAACGAGTTGATGCCCGCCAGCCCCTCGCCGGGCGCCGCGGGCCAGGGCTCGAGCGCCGTGACGACGCGCAGCCGCAGGGCGTCGAAGTCGATCGCCGGGTTCGGCCGCTCGAAGTGGAGCGACGCGGGAATCTGGCGATGGCTGAGCGCGAGCGCGGTCTTGATCAGGCCGGCAATCCCGGACGCCGCCTCCAGGTGCCCGATGTTGGTCTTGACCGACCCAATCGCGCATGCCGCGGCGCGGCCGGACGGCGGGCGCATCACCGCCCCGATCGCCCGCGCCTCGATCGGATCTCCTACCGGAGTGCCGGTGCCGTGCGCCTCGACGTACTGGACGGCACGGGGCTCGACACCCGCCGCCTCGAGCGCGCGGCGCATCATGGCTTCGTGAGCCGGCGCGCTCGGCACGGTCAGGCCGGCCGACCGGCCGTCCTGGTTGACGGCCGTGCCGCGGATCACCGCGTAGACCGCGTCGCCGGCGGCGATCGCCTCCGCCAGCGGCTTGAGCAGGACGACGCCCACGCCTTCGCTGCGCACGTAGCCATCCCCGCCCGCGTCGAACGCCCGGCACCTTCCGGTCGGCGACAGCATCGTCGCGCGGCAGAACCCCATGGTCGGCTCCGGCGTGAGCATGATGTGGACGCCCCCGGCGATCGCCAGGCCGCACTCCCCCGCGCGCAGGCTCGCGCACGCCAGGTGGACGGCGGTGAGCGCCGAGGAGCAGGCGGTGTCCACGGCAAGGCTGGGCCCGCGCAGATCGAAGAAGTACGACAGCCGGTTGGCCGCGATGCTGACCGCGGTGCCGGTGTTCGAGTGGTGATCGAGGAGCAGGCGGTTCGCCGGGTACATCTGGATGTCGCCGTAGTCGTGCGTGGACATGCCGACGAACACGCCCGTCGCCGTCCCGGCGGCGCGGTCCGGGGGCAGGCCGGCGTCCTCGAACGCCTCCCACGCCGTCTCGAGCAGCAGCCGGTGCTGCGGGTCGATGTGAACCGCCTCGCGCGGGGAGATGCCGAAGAAGGCCGCGTCGAACTGGTCGAGACCATCGAGGAAGCCGCCCCACCGGGTATAGATGCGGCCGGGGCGCGACGGGTCGGGATCGAAGAGTCGCGCAAGATCGAAGCGGTCCGCCGGCATCTCGCCGACCGCGTCGATGCCGCCGGCCAGCAGGTCCCACAGCTGCGCCGGAGAGCGGACGCCTCCCGGCATCCTGCAGCCGATACCGATGATGGCAATGGGTTCGAAGGCCGTGGTCTGGGTCATGGTGCGAGTGTGGGGTGCTGGTCGGCCGGAGCCCGGCCGGCTTCAAGCCAGCGCGGCAGGCAGGCGGCCGCGGCGCGGTATCCCGCCTCCACGAGCGCCTCGATCGCCTGGAACTCCGTCATGCCGACGTGTCCGACATCCGGCTGGATGTAGAGGTCACAGTGCGCCTGCATCCGGGCCGCGTCGCGCATGCTGCCGACGAGCGCCGTGCGCGAGAGAATCTCGACGATGGAGGGATGGAGCCGGGCCGCCCGGTGGCCGCGGAGACGGCCCCACAGGTGGCGCCATCCCGACATGTGCACCGGCCAGGCGCCGGCCGTCACCAGGTCGACGCCCGGCGTCACGTCGACGCCGACCACGGCGCCGTCGCAGCGGCCCCGCATGACGTCGGCCGGCAGGTTGTTGAGCAGGCCGCCATCGACCAGCAGGTCGCCGCCGTGCGTTACGGGGGGCGCCAGCCCGGGAATCGCGCAGCTCACCCGGGTCCACAGCCAGAGGGGCCCGCGGTCGTGCACGACCGAGGTGGCGCGGCTCAAGTTCGTCGACATGCAGAAGTACGGGATGGGCAGGTCTTCAATCTGCGCCTCCCCGAACAGCCGCCGCATCTTGGCCACGGTGGCCGACCCGGTGGTCAAGGCCACCACGGGCAGGGTGAGGTCGAACGCCTGCCGTTCGGCGAAGGCCTGGCGCATCCGGGCCATCAGCGTCGGCACGTCGGCCCCGGCCGCATGCAGCGCCGCGACGATTGCGCCCATGCTCGACCCGCCAATGGCGTCGATCGGCACACCGTGGTCGGCCATCGCCTTGATGACGCCGATGTGGGCGAATCCCCGCGCCCCGCCGCCGCTCAGCACCAGGCCGACGCCGCGGCCCGACAGGCTCCGCGCCAGCCGCCGGTAGTCGCCGGGGCGATCCGCCGCCACGTGATGATGGCGTGCACAGCCCGATGCCTCGAGCCACAGCCGGGCCGGCACCTCCGCGGACCCGGACTGATGGAGCAGCACCAGGTCGCGGCGGCTGCCGCCGAACGCGCCGGCAGGCGGGGGCGCCAGCGCGGACGGAGGCGGCGCCTCCGCCGGGGCGATCAGCAGGACGACGTCGGCCTGCCGGAGACAGCGCGTGGTCCAGGACTCGCGTGACGGATCGGTCTGGTAGAGGACGTAGCGGAATCGATCTTCCCAGGCGCTCATCCACCGCTGCAGCCGCCTGCCGGCGGCGCTGTCGGGATCCGCGCCGGCCGCGCCGGCATCCGCGGCGTCGGCCATCGCGGGCGTCACGAGCGCAGCGGAGGCCGTTTCCGCCTGGAGCGCCGCGGCCAGGCGCTCGGCGAAGGCCTGGACGGCGGGGCCAGGCGCGGTCGCCAGGACGGCGATGGTGCGGGTGCGCGGCGCGGCGGCGTCGCCGCGGGTGGTGCGCTTGAGCCGGTCGCCGAGCACCCGCGCCAGCTCGAACGCGGCACGGGGCCGGCTGGCGATCAGACGCTCGAAGCCGGCCCGCCCGATGCGCAGCAGCTCGCTGTCGCGCCTGGCCACGACCGTGGCCGAGCGTGCCTCGCCAAGCAGCAGCGCCATCTCGCCGATGACCGCCCCGGGCCCGAGCGTGTCCACGGCACGCACGCCCGTGGCATCCTCGACAAGCACCTGGAGCCGCCCGGCAAGGACCACGAAAAGCGCGTCGGCAGGGTCGCCCTGACGGAACAGCACCTGGCCGCCGGCCAGGGGAACGCGGGAGGTGTCGCTGCCGGGCCCCTCGAGATCGGCCGGATCGAGTCCGGCAAGCAGACCGATCGCGCCGACGTCGACGTCGGCCCGTCCTGGAAAATCGCCTGGTGATTCGGGCATGGCTGGACGGGGAACGGCCGCGACGCGGGGCGGGAACGAGCCGGTTCAGGTCCGGCCATAGGGTAGCATCACGAGCGGGACAGCGGCGGGGGCGTCCTGCAAGCCAGCCGGTCCAGCGGGTGACGAGACGAGGAGGCGGGGTGCCACGGTTCCGACTGCTGATCGAATACGCGGGCACGCGCTACAGCGGCTGGCAGATCCAGAAGAACGCGCGGACCGTCCAGGGAGAGATCGACCGCGCCATCCGCGAGGCGTTCCGGCCGCGCGAGTTCGAGCTGTACGGATCCGGACGGACGGATGCCGGCGTCCACGCGCTCGCCCAGGTCGCCCACCTCGAGCTCTACACGAACCTGCCCCCCGAACAGCTCCGCCGCAAGCTGAACGACGAGCTCCCGGCCGACATCAATATCATGGCCGTCAGCAAGGCGCCGCACCGCTTCCATGCCCGCCACGACGCCGTCTCGCGCACCTATCTCTACCAGATCGCCAGGCGCCGCTCGGCATTCGGCAAGCCCTACGTCTGGTGGATCAAGGAACCGCTCGATGTCGGCGCCATGCGGGAAGCAGCTGCCCTCTTCGTGGGCCGGAAAGACTTTCAGGGCTTCACGGACGACGACCCTGCCGAAAAGTCCACGGTCGTGGTGGTCGAACGGCTGGAGATCGTGGAGGAGGGGGCGCTCGTCCTGATCCGGATCCAGGGTTCGCATTTCCTCTGGAAGATGGTGCGCCGGATCGTCGGGGTGCTGGGAGCGGTGGGCCGGGGAGAGATCAGCCCGCGGGATGCCGCGTCCCCTGGGGTCGAGGTCGCGGCAATGACGGCCCCGGCCGCTGGTCTCTTCCTCGAGGGTGTCTACTACTCGGGAGACCGCGGTCCGGGACCAATCGTGCCTGTGTTGAACGTCGGCTGAGCCTTCAGCCGTTACTTGGGCATCAGAACGGTGTCGATGACGTGAATCACGCCATTCGAGGCCGCCACGTCAGCCTTCACGACCTTCGCCTTGTCGATCATGACGGTACCGTTGGAGGTGCTGATCGACACGCTCTCGCCGTTGACGGTCTTGCCCGTCTTCATCTTGGTGACGTCGGCGGCCATGACCTTGCCGGGCACCACGTGATACGTGAGGATCGCCTTCAGCTTCTCCTTGTTTTCCGGCTTCAGGAGATTCTCGACGGTCCCGGCCGGCAGCTTGGCAAACGCGTCGTCGGTCGGCGCGAACACCGTGAAGGGCCCCTTGCCCTTGAGCGTCTCGACCAGGCCGGCCGCGCCGAGCGCCTTGGCCAGCGTGTTGAACGAGCCCGCCGCAACGGCGGTATCGACGATGTCCTTGCCCTGCGCGTTGACGGACGCCGGGGCGGCGACCAGGGCCGCGACCGTGGCAACGGCCACCGCGGTGCGCGTCACGAACGTTCTGAACTGATGCATCACTCTCACTCCTTTGTTAACTTCGACTCAATTTATTATTACGACAAATGGATTTCCTGTGAGGAAAGAATCGCTCCCGCCTGCAAGTCGTTTGCGTGGCACGACCACATCGGCCCAATTAGTGCACGAGGAGAAAAACTGCGGCCCCGCGCGACCCGCGCTATCATCCCTGACACCATGCCGGGAGTGCTCTGAGGTGCGGCTGCGATTCTGGGGCGTGCGCGGGTCGGTGCCCTGGACGACCCCGGCGGCGATCGGCCACGGCTGCAATACGCCGTGCCTCGAGATCACCGACGAGGCGACCGGCGCCACCCTGGTGCTCGACGCCGGCTCAGGCATCGTCGGGCTGGGCCCGGCAATCGCCGGCCCGCCGGGCGATCTGCCAATCGTCCTGACGCACTACCACTGGGACCACCTGCAGGGGCTCCCCTTCCTGTCGCAGATCTACACGCCGGGCTGGCGTCCCCGGATCATCGCGCCTGCCCTGCCAGGCGCCGCGGGCGACTGGCTCGACACGCTGTTCCGTTCCCCCTTTTTTCCGGTGCCCCCCGACCGGCTGCCCAACCGGCCCGCGCTCGAGATGTTCACGACCGGCGAGTTCAGCGAAGGCCCGTTCCAGTTCAGCGCGATCGGCCTCAACCACCCCGGCGGGGCGCTCGCCTACCGCCTGCGCGGGACGACCGGGGACATCGTGTATGCGACCGACCACGAGTTCGGCGATCCGGCATGGGACGATCCGCTCGCCGAGTTCGCACACGGCGCCGCGGCATTGATCCTCGACGCTCACTTCACCCCGGACGAAACGCCGCACCACACGGGCTGGGGACACAGCGACTGGCGCCAGTGCGCCGAGTTCGCCGCGCGGGTCGATGCCGGCGGCCTCTGGCTCTTTCATCACAAGCCGGGACGGACCGACGAAGCGCTCGTGCGCATCCGGTCCGACGCGCAGCGGATCTTTCCAGCGACCGAGACCGCCAGTGAGGGCGAGGCGCTGCGAATCTGACCGCCACCGGAGACGTGCACCCCTGCGTTTCTGTTCCAGCCAGAGGAGGACTATGCGGTGCGGCTCGGCCCGGGCCTGTGTGCTCGCGTGCGCAATGGCCATCGGACTCTCGACCGTCGTCAGGTCCGGAGCACAGACGGCGTCAGCAACCGGCGCGGAGTTCCTGCTGCGGGCCTACGACAGCTATCGCGCCCTCGCGGCGGCGTCTCCCTATCGGGCGATGCCGTGGCAACACCTCGGCCCCACCAACGTGAGCGGGCGCGCCACGGACGTCGCGGTGGCCGACCAGGGCCCGAACCGCCGGATCTACGCCGCGTTCGCGACGGGCGGGGTCTGGACGACCGACGACGCCGGCGCCCCGGCGGCGACGTGGCGCTCGATCTTCGACGACCAGGCATCGACGAGCATCGGCGACATCGCCGTGGCGCCGTCGCACCCGGACGTGGTCTGGGTCGGGACGGGCGAAGCCAACCTGTTCCGCGCGGTCATGCCCGGCGTCGGCGTCTACAAGTCGCGCGATGCCGGGCGGACGTTCACGCACATGGGCCTCACCGACGCCGGCACCATCGCGCGCATCGTCATCCATCCCGCCAACCCGGATGTCGTCTACGTGGCGGTGTCCGGACGTGCCTGGACCGGGAACGAGACGCGCGGGGTGTTCCGGACGACCGATGGCGGCGTCACCTGGATCAAGGTGCTCTACCGCAGCCCGCAGACCGGGGCCATCGACCTGGTGATGGACCCCGCGGATCCACAGATCCTCTACGCGGCCACCTGGCAGCGCCTCCGCCGCAAGTGGAGCGATCCACGCGTCGAGCCGGGCTCGAGCGAGAGCGGGATCTGGAAGACCACGGACGGCGGCCAGACGTGGAGCGACGCCAGCCGGGGCCTGCCCGCCGCACGGTTCCGGGGACGCATCGGCCTCGACGTGGCCCGCTCGAAGCCGAACGTGCTCTACGCCTTCCTCGACAACTACGAGCCCGGCCGCCGCGCGAAAGACGGCGAACGCGATGCCTACGGCCGCCCGATCGCCGAGGCCCGGATCAAGGCCGCCGAGGTCTACCGCTCGGACGACAGGGGCGGCGCCTGGATAAAGGTCAGCGACAGCAGCGAGTTCATGACCGAGCATTCCGCCACGTACGGCTGGGTATTCGGCCAGATCCGCGTCGATCCCACGGACGAGAACACCATCTACACGCTGGGCCTCGAGCTCAACGTCTCGCACGACGCCGGCCGGACGTTCTCCACGCTGCGCGGCACCCATGGCGATCACCACGGCCTGTGGATCGATCCGCAGCGTCCGGCCACGCTCTACAGCGCCAACGACGGCGGCTTCTACTCTTCCGACGACGGGGGGCGCTCGTGGAAACACGCGACGGCCGCCGGCGGCGTCCAGTTCTACAACGTGACGCTCGACAGCAGTACGCCCTTCTTCGCCTACGGCTCGATTCAGGACGATGGGAGCCGCCGCGGGCTGGTCGACTTCCGGGCCGGCCGCGACCGCATCCCGGCCACCGCCTGGTCGAATGCGCCCGGCGGTGAAGGGTCGCATCACGCGATCGATCAGGCCGCCGTCAACACGGTCTACTCGCACAGCTTCTACGGCGACTTCACGCGCACGGACGTCGGCGCGCTGCCCGGACCGGGGTCCCCGGCCGCCGCCCCGGGCCAGCCGCTGCCGGCGGCGAACCGGCCGGGCCGCCGCGCCAGGGATCGTGGCGCGAGCACGGCCATCCGGCCGCGCGCCGGCGAGGGGGACCCGGCGCTGCGGGCGCAGTGGATGGCCCCGATCATCACCTCGGTCCACGCCCCGGGCCTGATCTACGCCGGATACCAGTACGTCTTCCGGTCGAAGACGCGGGGAGACTCGTGGGAGCGCATCAGCCCGGATCTGACGTCCAACGATCCCTCGCGCATGCTGCTGAGGAACGCGGCCGCGGTCCCCTTCCAGACGATCACCGCGCTGGCCGAATCGCCGCGGCGTCCCGGCCTGCTCTACGCCGGGACAGACGACGGCCGGCTGCACGTCACGACCGATGACGGCGCCTCGTGGCGGGACCTGTCCTCCGCCGTGCCGACCGGCCGCTGGTATTCCCGCGTCGTGCCCTCGCGGCATGCCGAGGGGACGGTCTACGTCACCCAGCGCGGGCGGGAAGACGATGACTTCGGGGTCTACGTCTACAAGTCCACCGACTTCGGGCGGACGTTCACGAGCCTGGCGGCGAACATCCCGGCCGGGTCGGTGAACGTCATCAGGGAGGATCCGGGGGCGGCCGAGGTGCTCTATCTCGGCACCGACTTCGGCGTGTTCGTGACGACTGACGGCGGACAGCGGTGGCACGTGCTGGGCGGCGGACTGCCCTCGGTCCAGGTGTCGGATCTCGCCTACCATCCCCGCGACCACCTCCTGGTGGCGGCCACCTACGGCCGGGGAATGTTCGCCCTGGAGCTCGGCCGCGGGTTTTCGGCCGTCCGGCAGGGGCAAGACGGCGGGCGGGGGCGTCTATACTGAGCGCGAGCGACTGGCGGGACCACGGGGCGGACATGAGTAAACGAATCCTTGTCGCGGATGACAACGCCGATGCTGCCGAGAGCCTGCAGCTGTGGCTCCAGATGGCGGGGCACGAAGTGCACGTGGCGTTCAACGGCGTCGCTGCGCTGGCCGCGGCCGAGTCCCTCCGGCCGGACGTCGTGCTGCTCGACCTCGGCATGCCGGGGATGAGCGGGCTCGAGGTCGCCCGCCGCATCCGCGCGACGCCGTGGGGCGGCAGCCTGATGCTGGTGGCGCTCACCGGCTATGGGCAGGAGCAGGACCGGCAGCAGACGAGCGCAGCGGGCTTCGACCATCACCTCACGAAGCCGGTCCCGCCGGACGACATCGAAGAGCTCGTGCGTGGCAGCTGACGGGTTCGTGCCGGCGCTGGAGCCGGGCGTCATCAACTGCGCCACCTACACCAACGGTGTGCGCGCCGACCTCGACATCGACGCGATCGGGGAGACCCTCTGCAAGCCGGGACAGTTCGTCTGGCTGGGACTCTACGAGCCCGACGAGTCGCTGCTGCGCCGCGTCCAGCAGAAGTTCCACCTCCATGACCTCGCCGTCGAGGACGCCTACTCCGCGCATCAGCGCCCGAAGCTCGAGCTCTACGAAGATTCGCTGTTCGTGGTCCTGCGCACCGCCCAGCGGACGGGGACGCCGCCGCATCTCGAGTTCGGCGAGACGCACGTCTTCCTCGGCCGCGACTACATCGTCACCGTCCGCCATGGATCGCTGCTCTCGCACAGCGGCCTGCGGGCGCGCTGCGAGTCCACGCCGCAGCTGCTCGCGAAGGGCCCTGGCTACGTGCTCTACGCGCTGATGGACTTCGTGATCGACCAGTACTTCCCGATCGTCCGGGCGCTCGAGGACGAAGTGCAGGAGCTCGAGGAGCTCATCCTCGGTGAGGAGCCCTCGAGCGGCGCCACCGCCACCATCTACCGGCTGAAGAGAGACCTGCTCGCCCTCCGCCGCGCCGTCTCACCGCTGGTGGACGTGTGCAACCGGCTGATGCGCTTCGAGATGCCGCACGTGCCGGACGGCACGCGGGTCTACTTCCGCGACGTCTACGACCACGTGCTCCGGGTGAACGAGACCATCGACGCGCAGCGCGAGCTGCTCACGACGGCGCTCGAGGCGCACCTGTCGCTGATGTCAGTCGCGCAGAACGAGCACATGAAACGGCTGGCCGCCTGGGCGGCCATGATTGCCGTGCCGACGATGATTGCCGGGGTCTACGGCATGAACTTCACGCACATGCCCGAGCTGGGCTGGCGCTACGGCTACCACGTCTCGCTCGGGGTCATGGCGCTCGCCGTCGTCGGCCTCTACCTCGCGTTCAAACGTTCGGGCTGGCTGTAAGCGCGCCGGCTCACCTCGTGATCGCCCAGCGGACGGCCTCGCGCAGGTGCGTCCGGAACCGGGGATCGTTCCAGACCTCGGCCCGGTGCCCGAGCGCCGTATAGAACACGCGTCCCGACCCGAATGCCTTGTGCCAGGCGAGCGGGAGGTCCGCCGGCTCGCCCGGGGCGCCGACGCCGTCCGCCGGGTTCCGATCGAACGAGAGCAGCATCGTGAGGCCGGATCCGGCGGGGCGGAATCGATACCACTCGTCGGTCATCCGGAATCGCGGCGCCAGGTGTGCGACGGCGGGATGCGAGGCCTGGTCCACCCGGACGTCCGCCTCGACAATGGCCCCGTGGGTGGTGAACTCTCCACCCAGCATCGCCAGGTATTCGGGCGACTCGTGGTAGGTGTCAGCGGCGCTGTGCGCACCGAGAAACGCCTTGCCCGCGGCAATCCACGCGAGAAACGCCGGCAGGTCAGCAATCCCGAGGTTCCCCGTCGTATTGGCAAAGAAGACCGCATCGACCCCGGCGAGCCCCGCGGGCGTCAGGCGCGCGGCCACCTCACCGGCGGTGCGGCAGAACTCGGGGCGGAACAGGTCGCCGTCGGCGCCAATCGCGGCCAGCGCCGCTTCCGCCGCCGGGATCGAGTCGTGCCGGAACCCGGCGGTGTGGGTCACGACCACGAGCCGTGCCGGCGCCTGCGAACCGGAGGGAGAGCCGGGAGCCGCGGACGCCGGGCCATCGGCACCGCAGCCCGAGGCGGCGAGCAGCAGGAGCAGGGTCGAAAGCGTGAGTCGCATAACCGAGGTGCCTCGCCTCCAGGGCTGAAGCATCAGCCAGGTGAAAGTGTACACTTCAAGCGTGAGGTCTCCGGCCTGGCTGCTCATCGGCTGCGTGGCTGCACTGGTCGGGTTGTCGCCGGCCCGCGGACTGACGGATACGCCCGTCGCCGGGCCCGCGCGCGCGCCTGGCGACGACGGCGTGGTGCGCGTGACGGCCGTGGTGACCGACGCGCGCGGGCGGCCGGTTGCCGGCCTCAAGGCGGAAGACTTCCGGCTGCTGGTCGACGGCGAGCCGCAGGCGATCGACTCGGTCGAGCTGGCGCAGCCTCCCGGCACGGCGCCCCGCAGCTTCGCCTTCCTGCTCGACGAGTTCCACACCAACCGGTCGGACAGCGACGCGGTACGCAGCGCGCTTCTGCGGTTCGTCGACCGCGCGCTCAGGCCGGACGACGAGGTGATGATCGTCAAGCCGCTCGATTCGCTGACCGGCCTCGCCCCCGCCAGCCGCGAGGCGGTGCGGGCCGCCATCGCGACGTTCGAGGGACGGAAAGACGATTACACGCCGCGGACGCCGTTCGAGCGCAGCTACCTGGCGCAGGCCCCCGCGGCTGTTGCCGCGGCGCGCGCGCAGATCGTCACCGCGGCGCTTCGCGCCATTGGCGTGTCCCTCGCGGCTGCGGCTGCCGCCCGTCCGGCGATCGTCTTCATCACCGACGGGTTTCCGCGGGCGCGCGCCGGTCGCGACGTGCCGGCCAACCTGCTGACCGCCGTGCGCATCGCCAACCGTGCGGACGCGCCGGTCTATGCGTTCGCCCCGGCGCTCGCGCCGCCGGCGGACGGCGCGCGCGAACCGGATGCCGCCCTCGCCGCGCTCGCGGCCCTGACCGCGCGGACGGGCGGTGAGCTCGTGACTGGCGCCGCCGCCTTCGAGCCGGGGCTCGACCGGATGACGCGCGACCTCGATGCGCACTACGTGCTGATCTGCCGTCCTGCCCACGGCAGCGACGGACGCTTCCACGAGCTCCAGGTGAAGCTGACGCGTCCGGGCGTGCAGGTGCGCGCGCGGTCGGGCTACCTCTCGCCCATCTCGGCCGCCGCTCGCGCCGCGCGAACGCCGGCCCCCTCGACGCCCGTCCGGATCCTCCGCCGCAGCGCACTCATCCAGTCATGGTCGGGCATCACCCCCGCGGCGCCCGGCCGGGCCCGCGTGACGATTACCTGGGAGCCGGCGGTGCCGCGGGCCGGCGCCGCGCCGCGACCGCGCCCGGCGGCGATCGTCGTCACCGCCGCGGCGCCGGATGGCGCGCTGCTCTTCGATGCCGCGGTCGGCCCGGTCGGCATGCCGGCGGCCGAGGTTACCGCGCCGGCCTACGCCAGCTTCGAAGCGCCCGTCGGCCCGGTGCGCATCGACATGAAGATTCTCGACGGCAAGGGGGTCGTCATCGACACGGACGCGCGCGACATCGTCGTGCCCGGGCAGCGGCCGGCGGGCTCGACGATCTATCCCCCCGTGGTGCTGCGGAGCCGCTCGGGCCGCGAGTTCCGGATGCTGGCGTCGAACCCGGACGCCCCGGGCGTACCCGCGCGCGAGTTCCGGCGCACCGAGCGCCTCATCATCCGCGTCGCCGCGGTGGACGCCGCGGGCGGGCCCGCGCCGGTGGCCGCGACGCTCCTGAACCGCGTGCGGCAGCCAATGCGCGCGCTGACCCCGATGGGCGACGAGCTGCCGCCTGGCCTGACCCAGTTCGATCTGCCGCTCTCCTCGCTCGCGCCGGGGGACTACTCGGTCCGGCTCACGTCCACCGTCAGGTCGGACAACACGTCCGAGTATGTGCTGTTCCGCATCGTCGGCTAGCGGCCGGCCGGTACGTTAGGCTAGGTCCCGCATGAACCCGATCACTGCCCTGCTGGCAGCGCTGGGCGCCCTCACGGCGTTCTACGTGGCGGCATGGTCGAGGGCCGTCGTTTCGGTGCGCCGGACCGCGCCCCTCTCCGCCCCGCCGCATCCCGCGGCCGACGCGCGCCTTCCAACCCCTTTCCAGATCGGCGTGGGCGCCGGCACGAACTTCCTCGACACGCTCGGCATCGGCTCGTTCGCCACCAGCACCGCGGCGTTCCGGCTTGCGAAGATGGTGCCGGACCGCATCATCCCGGGCACGCTGAACGCCGGGCACACGCTGCCCGCGATCATGCAGGCCTTCATCTACACGACGGTCATCCCCGTGGACGTCCTCACGCTGGTGACGATGATCGCCGCGGCGGTCCTCGGCGCCTGGCTCGGGGCGGGCGTCGTGGCCAGGTGGCCGAAGCGGAAGGTGCAGATCGGGATGGGAGCGGCGCTGCTCGCGGCCGCAACTTTCATGCTGATGCGCCAGTTGAACCTCTTTCCGCCGGGCAGCGAAGCGATCGGCGTGCGCGGCCTCAAGCTGGCCATCGCCATCGGCGGCAACTTCCTGCTCGGCGCGCTGATGACGCTCGGCATCGGCCTCTACGCCCCCTGCATGATCCTCGTCAGCCTGCTCGGGATGAACGAGCGGACGGCCTTCCCGATCATGATGGGCTCGTGCGCGTTCCTGATGCCGGTCGGCAGCCTCCGCTTCATCCGCGAACAGAGCTACAGCCTGCGGACGGCCCTCGGCCTCGCCCTCGGCGGCATTCCCGGGGTGATCGTCGCCGCCTACATCGTCAAGTCGCTCGATCTCGGCACGGTGCGCTGGCTGGTCATCGGCGTCGTGCTCTACACGTCGATCACCCTGCTGCTGTCGGCCGGCGCCGGGCGCTCCGCCGAGAGCGCGGAGCCCCTGAAGGCATGAAACCGGCCGCCGCGCTCACCCTCGCCGCCGGATTGCTGGCGGCCGCCGGGACCGGTGCGCAGGCGCCGGCGGCACCCGCCTGGGAGATGGTCGCGACGGGAGCCACGGCCAGGCTGCGCGGGCTGAGCGCCGTGTCGGACCAGGTGATCTGGGCAAGCGGGACCGAGGGAACGATCATCCGCACCGGCGACGGCGGCAGGTCCTGGGAGAAGCGGCCGGTACCCGGCGGCGCGGCGCTCGATTTCCGCGACATCGACGCCGTGAGCGACCGCGTGGCCTACGCGCTCAGCATCGGCAGCGGCGACGCGTCGCGCATCTTCAAGACCAGCGATGCCGGCGCCACCTGGACGCTCCAGTTCCGCAACGAGGATCCGAAAGCGTTCTTCGACGCGATGGTCTTCACCGACCCGCTGCGCGGCTTCGCCGTGAGCGACGCCGTGGACGGCCGGCTGGTGCTGCTGCACAGCGTGGACGGCGAGCGCTGGGTGCGCGTGCCGCCCGAGCGCCTGCCGGCCGCGCTCGCGGGTGAAGGCGCCTACGCCGCCAGCGGCACCAACCTGGACGCGCGCGGCTCGCACGTCTGGCTGGGCACGACGGCCTCGCGCGTCATCCGTTCGACAGACGGCGGCCAGACGTGGTCGGCCGCGATCGCCCCGCTCCTGACCGGTCCGTCGGCAGGGATCTTCTCCATCGCGTTCCGCGACGAGCGGCACGGCCTCGTCGTGGGCGGCGACTACAAGAACGAAGAGGGCACGGCCGGGACGGCTGCCCTGTCCGAAGACGGCGGCGCATCGTGGCGGCAGGTGACGGGCATGGGGGGCTTCCGGTCGGCGGTGACCTTCGTCCCGGGCCGGCAGGACACGGCGGTCGCGGTTGGCCCGTCGGGCACCGACTACTCGACCGACGGGGGCCGGACGTGGCGGGCCGTCGAGAGCCGCGGCTTCCACACGATCAGCGCCGCGCGGCGGGGAACGACCGTGTGGGCCGCCGGCGAGAACGGCGCCGTCGGCGTGCTGCGCTTCTGATGCCGCCTCCCTGCCGGCCACCGCAGCCGCCGCTGGCGGCGCCTGGCGCGCGCCCGGCGCCCGGCCCGCCGTGAGCGCCCCGACACCACGCCGCCGCCGCGACAGCCGATGGTTCGCCTTCCTGGCGCTGGCCCTCGCGATCAGCGGCATCTCCTGGTCCGCGGTACTCATCCGCTGGGCCGGCATCCCGGGGCCGGCGTCGGCGTTCTACCGCGTGCTCATTGCCGGTGTGGTGCTGGTGCCCTGGTGGCTGGCGGCGGGCGCGCGCCGCCCAGCCGGGACGCGGGCCGCCGCGCTCGCGCTGGCCGGCGGCATGTTCTTCGGCCTGGACCTGGCGTTCTACAACACCGCCGTAATGCGGACGTCGGCAGCCACGGCCACCTTCCTCGGCAACAACGCGCCGGTCTTCGTCGGCCTCGGCGCCTGGCTGTGGTTCCGCCGGCGGCCGGAAGCGGCGTTCTGGGCGGGGCTCGGGCTGGCGGTCACGGGGGGAGCGATCATGGTGCTGTCCCACGCGCGGGGTGGCAGCCCGGCCGGCGACCCGATCGGCGATCTGTTCGCCGTCATCGCCGCCGTGTTCTTTGCCGGCTACCTGTTGACCGCCGAGCGCCTGCGCTCGGAAATGGATACGCTCACCTTCAACACGCTCGCCATCATCGGCAGCGTTGCCACGCTCCTGGCCGTCTGCCTGCTCACGGGGGCGCCGCTCGGCGGCTACTCCGCCCGGACGTGGTGGGCCCTGGCCGGCCTCGGACTGGTGTCGCAGCTCGGCGCCTACTATGCGCTCGTCTACGCGCTGGGCCACCTGCCGGCCACCGTCACCTCCGTGGGGCTGCTGACGCAGCTGCCGCTCACCGCGATCCTGGCGGCGCTCCTGCTGCACGAGCCGATCACGCGGGCGCACGTCGCCGGCGGCCTGCTGGTGCTGGCGGGCGTTTACGTGGTGAACCGGAAACTGGGTCGAAAAGGGGCGCCGCGGGCCTGACGCCGGGCAGTCCTGAACCCCGTCGCGAGGTTCAGGACTGCGATGAAGGGATCAGCGGCTGACGGGTTCGCCGGCCTGCTGGCTGGCGCGCGGGACGTTCCCTTCCACCCAGCCGTCGGCAACCATGAGCTCGGCGTTCAGGATGGCGGCGCCGGCTGCGCCCCGGATCGTGTTGTGGCCGAGCGCGGCGAGCTTCAGCCCGAAGATCGGGCAGGGGCGGATGCGGCCGACCGACACGGTCATGCCGCCGTTGCGCAGGGCGTCGCGGCGCGGCTGCGGCCGATCCGGCTGCTCGAGGCAGGCGACCGGGACGGGCGGAGCGGTGGGCAGCCCGAGCTCCTGCGGACGACCGCGCCACGAGCCGAGCGCCTCGCGCACGGCATCGAGCGACGGCGCCTGTTCGAGCTTGATGGAGGCCATGAGGGTGTGGCCGTCGATCACCGGCACGCGGGTGGTGTGGGCGCTGACGACCACGCCGTGCGGCGTCACCAGTCCGCCGTCGAGCGAGCCGAGAATCTTCTGGGTCTCGGACTCCATCTTCTCTTCCTCGCCACCGATGTAAGGCACGACGTTGCCGATGATGTCCATCGAGGGCACGCCGGGATAGCCGGCGCCCGACACCGCCTGCAGCGTCGTCACGTTCACCATGCGCAGCCCGAACTGCCGCAGCGGCGCGAGCACCATCGCGAGCGCCACGGTGGAGCAATTCGGGTTGGTGACAATCGCGCCCGGCCAGCCGTGCGCCTTCCGCTGGTTCGGCAGCAGCGCGAGGTGGTCGCCGTTGATCTCCGGGATCAGCAGCGGCACCGAGGCGTCCATGCGGAAGCTGCGGGCGTTGGTGATGACGATGTGGCCGGCGCGGGCGAAGGCGGGCTCGATGTCCTGCGCGGCGTTGGCGTCGAGCGCCGAGAAGATGAGCTGCGGGCCACGGCCGGGCACGCAGGCCTCGACGGTCACGTCCGCGACCTGAGCCGGCGGGTCTTCCGGCAGCCGCCACGACGCCGCGGCGCGATAGGAGCGGCCTTCGGACCGCTCGCTCGCGGCCAGCCACGCCGGGCGGAACCAGGGATGGTTCGCGAGCAGGGAGATGAACTGCTGGCCGACCATGCCGGTCGCGCCGAGCACACCAACATCCATCCGCTGCCGGACGGGAACAGTCTTGGACATGAGTCTCACACCGGGGTTCGAGTGTTCGGTCAATGGGTCAGCGCGTACATGACGACATTGATGCCGACGGCGTAGCCGTTGGGGGAAAACTGGTAGAAGAACCGGGGGTCCTCGCCCTCGCGCTCCCACGCGTCGGAGATGTCCGTATTGTGCGTCATCAGCACCATGATCCGATCATTCGAATCGCTGATGGCATACATTTGCGGAACGGCGCTTTCGGCGCCGCGCTCGGACGTGCCGCCGCCGCTGCGCCGCCAGTGCGCGATCGACGGAATCTGCGGCAGCTCGTCCACCTGGAAGAAGTTGCGGTAGACGGGATGGTCCAGCGGTACCGGCCGGATGGGGTATTCGCCGGCGGGCAGCACGCGGCCGATTTCCTCGGTCCACTGCGCCCAGGCCCAGTCGCCCCAGAAGTCGTCCACCCACAGGAAGCCGCCCTTGAGGAGATACTCGCGCAGGCGGCCTGCCTCTTCGTCGCTCAGGCTGATGGTGCCGACGTCCTCCATCTCGATGAACGGGCACTGGAACAGCTCCCGGTCGGTCAGCCGCACCACGAGATGGTTGGGCGAATCGTCGGGCATGCGGCTGACGCGGGTCTTGGTCAGCTCCGACAGCCGGATCGAGAAGTTGATGTCGGCGTCGGGGTAGTCGGTCCACCAGCCCTGTCCGCCAGCCTCCCGGCGGTTCTGCTCGAACATGCCGCGGCAGAAGTTGAACGAGCCATCGAAGCTCGAGGGCGTCGGGAAGCGCGGCGGCATCCGGCGTCCGAAGCCGCGATAGAAGTCCTGGGCGGCGACACCAGCCGCCACCAGCAGGACCACCGCCGCGATCGTGACCACCCGTCTGGACACGGTGCCTACTTCGGATTCTGTTCCCGCCCGGGCGCGGCCCCCGTGGCCGGCCCCTTCGAGAGCGACTTGTAATACTGCTCGACGAGCTTGCGGAACTGCTCGGGCACTTCGTCAGCACCCGACAGCACGGGCTGCGCGTTTGCCCCTTCGGCCCGCCGCCGCAGCCCGAACTCGAACCGCTTCATGTTGTCCGTGACCGCGGCCTGGAGGCGCTGGAGCTCCTCGACGTCCTTGTAGATCCGGTCGTCCTGGAGCGACCGGAGGCCGCGCAGCACTTCGTCGAGCTGGCGGGTGTCGAGCTTCTGTCCCTGGACAAGGCGGCGGAGCTGCTCGGCATCGTTCATCCACTGCCGGATCTCGCCACGGAACTGGCGCACGTCCTCGGGATTGTAACGCCCGGGCCGGCGGTCGCCACCGCCCGCCGCACCATTCTGGAAGCCACCGTCGGTATCCCCCGAGCCGCCGCGTCCGTCAGCGGTGCGCTGCCCGTCGTTCTGTCCACCCTCACCGCCCTGACCCTGTTGCCCTGCCCCTGCTGGCCTTGGCCCCTTTGCCCTTCGCCCTGCTGCCCTTCGCCCTGCTGCCCTTGCCCCTGCCCTTCTGCCCTTGCCCTTCCGCCCTTTGCCCTTTGCCCTTCGCCCTTTCCCTCCTGGGCTCTTTCCCGCATCCGCTGGTCGAGCGACTCCATGCCGCGGGCGAGCTCCCGCGCCTTGTCGAGCGCCTGTCCCATCTGGTCCGGCGCCGAGCGGCCGAGCGCCGCTTCCGCTTCGCGCAGCTTGTCGCGGACGCTGTCGAGCGTCGAGCTGATGTCCTTGTCGAGCGCCTGCGCATCGGCCGGCTGCAGGCCGGCGCGCATCATCGACCGCGACCACCGGATGCGGTCGCGGACGGCGCGGTCGCGCAGCGTGCCGGCGGCCTCCGACATCCGGCGCGACGCCTCGCGCTCCTGGCGCGCGATGTCGCCCGCCGTCCGATTGAGCTGGTTCTCGAGCTCGCCGACGCGCCCGGCCAGGGCGTCCTTCCGCTCGCTCAGCCCGTCGACCCGCTCCTGCCGCTGCGCCCCGGACGCGTCGAGCCCCTGCACCGCCTCGGCGATCTCGCGCTGCTCCTCGGCGAGCGCCTCGGCCTGCTGCCGCGCAGTCCGCACGTCGCGCTCCGCCCGGCCGGTCTGGTTCTGCTGCAGCCGGCGTTCCGCCTCCTTCAGCCGGTCGAGCGCGGCCGAGGCCTGCGCCGCCGCGGACGGATCGCCGTTGGCGGACGCGCGCCGCATGGCGTCGGCCGCCTCGCGCAGCTGCCGGGCCGTCTGTGCCAGGTCCGACCGGTTCTCGTCGCGCGACAGCTGCTCGAGCCGGCGCGCCGCCTCCTCGACCTGCTCGGCGAGCGCCCGCTGCTGGTTGCCGGCGCTGCCACCCGAGGCCTGCTGGCCGGCCATCGCGCGCTGCCGCTGGCGCTCTGCTTCCTGCTCCTGCCGGCGCGCCAGCTCCCGCAGCTTCTCCATCAGCTCGTCGACCTGCTGGTCGGCGTTCTGCTGCTCGGCGCGCTGCGCGGTTTCGTACTGGTTGGCCACCTTGTCGAGCTCCATCTCGAACAGGTCGGCCAGCTCCTGCGCCGTCGCGGTCTGTCCGCCACCGCCGCCGCCACCGCCGCCGCGCTGCATGCTGACCTGGACTTCGTACTCTTCTTCGGCCTTCTGCAGGATCTGCAGCGCCTTCTGTTCCGGCTCGAGCGCCCCCTTCGGGTCCGGCGCCCGCAGCTTCCCTTCGGCGGCGGTCATCGCCGTGACCGCCTGCGGCAGCAGCTCGGCGATCGTCTTGAACGCCGGATCCTGCTCGACGAGGCGGCTGTTCATCCGCGTCAGCAGCCCCTCGACCTGCTCGCGCAGCTTCGACTGCGACAGCGCCACGACGATCGAGTTCTCCTTCAGCTTCTCGGCGGTCATCGTCCGGCGGTCGCGGTTGATGTTGAAGGTCGCGGCAATGATCTGGCGCTGCTGCTGCGACAGCGCCCCGACCTGGTTCTGCTGGCCGCCGCCCCCGCCGCCCCCGCCCGCCTGCGACTCGGCCCGCTTGAAGTCCTTCTTGAGCGGCCGGACCTGCAGGAAGTAGATGTCGCTGGTGGCGCGCTTGGCGCCCTGCACCGCGTCGACGTCCGCCGCGCGCGCGTAATAGGACACGAAGTCGCCCGGCGACACGTCGAGCTCCTCGAGGTAGAAGGTATGGCCGGCGCTCACCTCCGGCAAACGGCTCTTGCCGTCGAACAGGCGCACGGTCTTCTCGGCGGTGCCATTGACCGAGTACACGAGCTCGAGCTCCTTCACGCCGAAGTCGTCTTCCGCCCGGGCCTCGACGAACACTTCCTCGATCGGCGAGGCGCTGGTGTCGCGCCCCGGCCGGGCGATCGACACGACGGGCGGCTGGTCGGCCAGCGCGTCGATGGTGTACTGGGGCGAGCCGGCCACCCGGTCGCCCGTCGGCGCGTCGAGCTCGACGCGGTAGAACCCGTCCTTCTGCACCGTGAACCTGGTCAGCAGCGCCCCGTCCGCCGACGGCGTGAGCGCTGCCGCCGCCTGCTCGGACACGACGACCTGGCCGCCGCCGGTCGCCATGGTCGGCACGACCCGGACGCGAATCTCGGTGCCCGCCAGGACCGCGATGTCGCCGCCGTCCTCGATCTTGCGCGGCTCGAGGCCGGTGTAGGCCGGGAAGTGGTATTCGAGCTCGAGGCGCTGCACGTACGGCATCTCGATCACGTTCAGCCGGTAGGTGGACGACCGCACGCCGGCCGCCTCCACGTAGTAGTCGACCGACCCCGGCAGGTCGAACAGCATGCCCTGGAAGCCGGCCTCCTCCCGAATCAGCGGCAGGCGCTCGAACGGCCCGTCCGCGGACTTCCGCACCATCAGCACCGGCTGCTCGGCGGTGAAGCCGCGGAGCTCCGCGGTGATCGCCTGGTCGGCGCCGCGCGGCACGTTGGCATTCCCCGGGGTGACGGCGATGGTGTACGGCATCGCCGCTTCGACGCTGCGCGACACCACGACCAGCGCCGACCACGCGTGGCGCAGGAAGGCGGGCCCGAGGGCGAACAAGGCCAGCGTGACGACGACGACCGCGCCGAACGCCGCGGCGTAGGTGTGCAGCGGCCGCCGCTCGACGCGCCGGCCCTCCTCGAGCGCATGGCACTTCTCGACCGCCGATTCCACCAGCCGCTTCACGAGCGGCGACGGCGTGCCCGGCAGGCGGCTCGCCTCGACGGCGCTGACGATCTCCGCCTGGAGCGACGGCTCGTGCTCCTCGAGATAGAGCGCCACCTGCTCGTCGGTCACCCGCCGCAGCAGCGGCCGGACGAAGAACACCCCGATCAGGCCGAGGACCGCGACCGGCAGCACGATGCGCAGCGCCAGGATGGCGCCCGGCGCGAACCGCCAGCTCTCGAGGCCGAAGGCCGCCGCGACGAAGGCCGCAACGGCGAGCCCCGCCACCAGCACCGCGCCGCGCAGCGCCAGCTTCATCCGCCACCGGCGGCGGACCTGGCGGATGATGCCGATCAGGTCGCCATCAGAGGAGTCGTCGCGTCCGAATGACATGCGCATAGGGCTCTCGCTCTCCAGGAGTTACAGGCTCACCCGATTCGACAACAACGTTTCCGCGGACAGCAGCAGCACGCCCGCGAACAGCAGATACCACCACACGCGCTGCGTGGCCTCGCGGGTCGCGTCGGTCAGCTCCGACGCCCCCGCCGCGCCCGCCGCGGCTGCCCCGAGACCGGTCACCGCCGCCACGACCTCCTGGGGATCCATCGGCGTCAGGTCCGATTCGCTCAGATCGACGTTCGCCGCCACGGTGGCTGCCGCCCCCGCCGCCGCGTTCTGCCCGCGCAGCTCGTAGAAGCCCTGCTCCTCGAGCGACACCACGTCCCCGCCTTCCGGATCCAGCGTGATCCGCTTCCCCGACGGCGACACCACGGTGCGGACGTCCGGCGCCTGCGACGGCAGCGCCTGCCCCGGGTCCAGCACCTCACCGACGGTCAGCCACGGCTCCGGCTCCCGGTAGGCGCCGAGATGCCGCGCCAGCTGATGCACGAACGGCAGGAACACCGGCTTGACCGGCAGGTCGTTCCAGTCGATGTCGACCGACGACCCCCACACGATCATCCGGCCGCTGCCGACCTTGCGCTCCACCAGCGCCGGCGCGCCGTCCTCGAAGCGGGCCAGCACGGCGGCGTCCGGCTGCGGCGAGAGCACGCGGTAGCCGTAGAAGCGGGCGGCCGAGAAATCGCCGCTCCGCGGCGCGCGGAACGGCTCGAACACCGGATGCCCGTATTCCAGGCCAACGAGACGGCCCGCCGTCCCGCGCGAGCGGTCGACCGCTTCGCCAGGCAGCGCCGCCGTCGCCGCCGCGCGGTCGGCCGGCCAGGTCCCCCGCTGCCCCGCCACGAACAGCAGGCCGCCGCCGCGTTCGACGAACCGCGCCGAGGCGCTCGGCCAGGGCCGACGACACCTGGACGTCGTTGACGATGACGAGGGCCGCCGACTGGAGATCGTCGGCCGTCAGGGAATCGGCGTCGCGGCTCGCCACGTCGAACCGCGGGGCGTCGCCGACCGCCAGCGCGCGCGACAGATAGAGCGCCGCCTCGCGTCCCGGCCCGCGGCTCACGAGCAACGTCCGCACCGGGCGTCCCGCGGCGACCATGAAGTGGAAGCGGTTGTCGCGCCCCAGCGCATCCTCGGCCAGCGCAACCGTCGCGCGCAGCCCCGACCCCGTGAGCGTGACCGGCGCGAAGGTGACCGACGCCGAAGCGTTCGCGGCAATGGCGACACGCTGCGTCTGGATGGCGCGCCCGTCCACTTCCAGGACGACGTCGACGCCGTCACGCGGCTGGCCGCCGTGATTGACGGCGCCGGCGGTGACCGTCACCCGCTCCTGGCTGGAGAACGTCGAGCGCTCGAGGGCGACCGGCGTCACCGCGAGGTTGGCGGTGTCCGCATCCAGGATCGGCGCCGGGGTCAGCACGGCGCCGTCGGGCAGCCGCACGCCGTCGGCGCCGCGCCAGCCGCCGCGCTGGAAATCGCTCATCAGCACCACTTCGCGGCGCGGCAGCGTCGATTCCGCGAGGATGCTGCCGGCCAGCTTCAGCACCGGGCCGTAGTGCGTCGCACCCGACGACAGCGTGCCGGCGGCCAGCGCGGCCTGCAGGCGCGCCTTGTCCGCCGTCGATCGCAGCGCCACGTCCGTCGTCGATCCAAAGAAGACAATCGAGGCGCGGTCGGCCGGCGCCATGCTGTTCACGGCGCTCGTCGCCGCGGCCACCGCCCGCGTCCAGCGGTCGCCGTAGCCCATGCTGTAGGACCGATCGACCAGAATGACCAGCTCGCGGGCGCCACCCGCGGCGGCCACCGCCGGATCGGCGCCGCGGAAGAACGGACGCGCGAACGCCAGCACGATCAGCGCGAGCGCCGCCAGCCGCAGCGCCAGCAGCAGCCAGTGGCGGATGCGCCGGCGCTGGACGGACTGATACGGAATCCGCCGCAGGAACATCAGCGACGGGAACTGCACCACCTGCTTCCGCTCTTTCTGGATCAGGTGGAGCAGGATCGGGATCGCCAGGCCCGCCAGGCCGACCAGGAACAGCGGCGTCAGGAACCCCATCAGCGCACCCTCGTCAGCCGCTCACGCGCGCTGAGGTAGCTGAACAACGCGTGGTCGAGCGGCGACGAGGTATTGACCAGCGTGTAGTCGATGCGGTTGGCCGAGAACCGCTCCGTCAGCGCGGCGATGTGCGCCTGCACCAGCTCGCGGTACTGCGCCGCGAGCGCGTCCGGCACGATCGGGATCTGTTCGCCGCTCTCGAGGTCCTCGAACGCCGACGGGTCGGCATATTCGAAGGCGATCTCGGCGCGATCGAGCAGGTGGAAGACGATCATGTCGTGGCCGCGGAAGCGCAGCGGCCCAATCGCCTCGAGAATCGCAGTCGGGCTCCTCGTAGAGGTCCGAGATCAGCACCAGCACCCCGCGCCGGCCGAAGTGCTCCGCCACCTTGTTCATCGGCTCGCGGAGCGACCCGGGGCTTGACGGCGTGAGCCGGTCGAGCACGTGCAGCACCATGTCCATGTGCTTGGCCGACGGCGGCACGAACTCGACGATGTCGCGGTCGAAGGCGACGAGGCCGACCCGGTCGCGCTGCTTGTGCACGAGGTAGGTGAGGCAGCCGGCGAGCATGCGGCCGTAGTCGAGCTTGGTCATCCCCTGCGCTGCCGAAGCCCATCGACCGGGAGACGTCGAGCAGCACCGCGAAGTTGGAGTTCGAGTCGGCCTCGTACTCCTTTATGTAGTAGCGGTCGGTGCGGGCGTACAGCCGCCAGTCCACGCGCCGGATGTCGTCGCCCGGCACGTAGCCGCGGTGCTCGGCGAAGTCCACCGAGGCGCCGAAGTACGGCGAGCGGTGGAGGCCGTTGATGAAGCCGTCCACGACCGACCGCGCGACCAGCTCGAGATTGCCGATCCGCGCGAGGACCTTCGGGTCCACGAATCGCGCGCCGGGCACCGCTGCGGGGTTCACCGATGGCATGTCACATCCCGGAGCGCGGCACGGGCACCGCCTCGAGCAGCCGATCGATCAAGGTGTCGCTCGTCACCCCCTCGGACTGCGCGTGGAAGTTCGTCAGCACGCGGTGGCGCAGCACGGGGTGGGCCAGGCCGCGGATGTCGTCGAAGCTGACGTGATAGCGCCCGCTGGTCAGCGCCCGGGCCTTGGCGCCGAGCACCAGGAACTGCGCCGCGCGGACGCTGGCGCCGAACGCCACCCACTTCTTGACGCTGTCGGGCGATCGGTCGGCGACTTCGGCCGGCTGGCGCGCACCAGGCTGAGCGCGTAGCGCATCACCGGCTCGGCGACCGGCACACGCCGCACCAGCCGCTGGAACGCGACCAGGTCGGCGCCGTTCACCGACCGCTCGTAATGCGGATCCTGCAGCCCGGTCGTGGTCCGGACCACGTCGTACTCCTCGTCCTCGGGCGGATGGTCGATCACGATGTGGAACATGAAGCGGTCGAGCTGCGCCTCGGGCAGCGGGTAGGTGCCCTCGAGCTCGATCGGGTTCTGCGTCGCGAAGACGTAGAACGGCTCCTCGAGCTGGTAGGTCCGCCCCTGGATGGTGACGCGGTGCTCCTGCATCGCCTCGAGCAGCGCCGACTGCGTCTTCGGCGGCGTCCGGTTGATCTCGTCGGCGAGCACGATGTTGGCGAAGATCGGCCCCGGCGCGAACACCATCTGCCGGCGCCCGGTGGCGGCATCCTCCTGGATGATGTCGGTGCCGGTGATGTCCGACGGCATCAGGTCGGGCGTGAACTGGATGCGGTTGAACTTCAGCTCGACGACCCGCGCCAGCGTGTGGATCAGCAGCGTCTTGGCCAGCCCCGGCACCCCGACGATGAGGCTGTTGCCGCCGACGAAGAGCGACAGCAGCACCTGGTCGATGGTGCCCTCCTGGCCGATGATCGTCTTGCGCAGCTCGGTCAGGATGCGGTCGCGGCCGGCTTTCATCCGGTCGGCGAGCGCCACATCATCCGGGGATTCGAGGTCAACGCCGTTGGTCGCGGTCGGGCTCATGGGTGCTCCAGGTGATCAGTGCGTCAGGCCGTAAATGAAGTAGTTCACGCCGAACTTGTAGGCCTGGTTGGACAGGTCTACCGGCGCGTATCCGGTATCGGAATACTCCCAGTACTCCCCGAGGTCGTTGTCGAGGTTGGCCAGGGCGATCAGCCGGTTGCGCGGATCGTTGTCCTCGAACATCCCCCAGTAGGTCGGCATGCCGTTGTAGGACGTCAGGAACTCCAGGTCGTCGATCTCGAAGAAGGAGTGGAAGATCGGGTGCGTGGCGTCGAGCCGCACCCAGCGTCCGTCGGGCATCGCGCGCCGCATCTCCCCCTCGAGGGTGTACCAATCCTGGCCGCGGAAGTCGTCGAAGATGATGAAGCCGCCCTTCAGCAGGTAGCTGCGCAGCCCGGCGACCTCCGCCTCGTCCATCCGCCAGAAGCCGGGCTCGGACATGTAGGCGATCGGGTAGTTGTGCAGCGCCGGGTCCGACAGGCTGTGCACGTTGGACCCGTCGAGACGCGGGTGCGCCAGCGTCAGCTCCCCGAGGATCTTCATCATGTGCGTGTCGGCCGTCGGATAGTCGTGCATCCACGGCGGCTCGCCGCCGCGCCGGCCGTAGCCCCCCAGCCCCATCGTGTAGCGCACCCGCACGAACGTGATCCGGCCGTCGTACGGCGCATTCCCCTCCAGCTCCACCGCGACCGGACGCCGGCCGTAGAACTCCTGCCCGACGGCCGCGACACCCGCCGCCCCCAGCACCAGCACGAGCCCAGCGATGAGCAGCCGCGGCACTATTTCTTCCCTTCCCGATCCCGAATCTCCCGGGACTTGCGCGCCAGCTCCGTGAGCAGCGTTTCGAGATCCGCGGCGTAGCGCTGCGGATCCAGGCTGTCCTTCATCAGGCGCAGCGATTCGACCCGCCGCTCCAGCGCCCGCCGCTCGTCGTAGAGGCCGCGGAGCGCCGGGTCGGTGGGCACGGCCTCGTCCTGGCCGGCCGCGCCCAGCGCGAGCAGTGCGGCCACGCGCCCTTCCTTGCCGTCGGCCGCCGGCTCCGCCGTACCTTCCTTGTCGCCGCTGTCGTCGAGCAGGGCGTGCTCGGTCAGGATGGTGCCCTGGCGCTCGTAGGCAGTCGCCACCTCGCGGCGGGCGTAGTCGAACGCCTCCAGCACGGACACGCGCGTGTTCTTGTCCGCATCGGCGGCGTCGGTGGAAAAGGCATCGACGAAGTAGCCGCCGAAGATCGTGGCGAACGACTCCCGCCCGTTCCGCGTCGCCGTCACGATCGTGCGCCCGGGGGCCGACAGCGCCTCGATGAACGGTCCGCTGGCGCTGGCGGTGTTGACGAACACCACGCGCTTCGACGCCAGCTTCCTGAGCAGCGGCTCGAAGTCGGCGGCGGTCATGTCGGGCCCTGGCAGGTTGAACTTCGCCACCCGCCCGTCGTGCGTCCCGTGTCCGATCAGCACCACGAACACCACGTCGTCCGGCCCCGCCGCCGCGAGGGCGTCGAAGGCCTTCCCGATGCCGTCGCGGTTCGAGCGCCCGGTGACCCCCCTGGCATCCGTCCCGGGCTTCTCGACCAGGTAGTGGATGCGCTCCGCCGGGACCCCATACCGTCCGGTGGCGGCGTCGACCAGCGCCGACGCCCACTTGCCGTACATCTCGGCGTATTCCGGGTCCCCGGCCAGGCCGACGATGACGGCGAGGTGGGCGTTCTGCGCCCGCGCCAGCCCGCTTCCCGCCAGCCAGGCGAGCGCCGCGGCCGCGACGAGCCGGCGCCACGAGGGCATCGCCGTCATGCCAGTCCCACCGCGCGGCGGTAGGCCCATTCCGTGCCCATGAGGAGGAGGATGAGCGCGCAGCACCACCGGCATGTGCCAGAGCTCGCGCTCCTCGGTGGTCGTGACGCCGCGCCCCGCGTAGCGGACGTCTTCGGCCAGCGCCGCCACGCCGTCCGCCGGGTAGTAGCGGCCGCCGGTCTCGTCGGCGATGCGGCGGAGCCGCGCCGCGTTCATGCCGGCGTCGAAGTACTCGCTGTCGCCGGCGGCGGCGCGCACGAACAGGCTGCCGGCGCCGAGGGGGGTGTCGCCGCGCGACGCCTCGACGCGCACCGCATAGATGCCCTCGTCGGGCGCGACGAACGTGCCGCGATACTGGCCGCTGCGCTCGCCGGTCCACTGCAGCGGCACCTCGATGGTGCTGCGCGGCCCCTGGACGTGCGCCACGGCGCGCGCATCGTTGATCTCGACGAACGTCGGGTCGACGACGTCCGCGGTCAGGGTGACCGTCTCCCCTGCCTCGACGCGTTCGTTGGCCGAGTGCACCTCGACGCTGTCGGGCACGCCGTCGACCAGCCAGCGCAGGAGCTGGCGCCAGTAGTTCTCGTGCGTCAGGTCCTCGTAGGGCATGTCCGCGTGCATCTGCCAGACCCACGAGTCCTGCACCGGGAAGGCGATCGCCTTGCCGCGGCCGTAGCGCTGATAGGCGAGGGCGACCTGGTCGCGGCGGCGCTCGTCCGTCCCGGTGAGCAGGACCGTGGCGCCGGGCTTCACGGCGCGCAGGTCGTTGACGCTCGTCAGCACCGGCAGCCTCTCCCAGACGGCGGCCGAGGCCTGCTCGGTGGCGCCGAGCTGTGCCACGGCGTGGGCGGCGCCGGCGCGCGTCGGCCGGATCTTGAGGCGCGCGACCGCGCCGGCGTCGAGCGCCTTGCCCGGCCGCTCGAGCACGACCGGCAGCACGTCGGCCACCGGCGTGCCGGCGTAGCTGCCCTCGGCGAAGGCGCGCGGGCCGCCGAGCATCAGCAGGCCGCCGCCGCGCTTCTCGACGAAGTCCGAGATCATCCGCAGCTGGTCGCCGGTGAAGGCGCCCGCCTCGATGCTGCCGAGGATGAGGCCGCGATAGCCGAACAGCTCCTCGCGCGTCTTCGGGAACGCCGCGGCGAGCTCGTCGCCGCTCGTCAGCCCCTGGCGGTAGTACTTGTTGTCGGCCGTCCGCTGCAGGCCTACGACTTCGATGTTCTTGTCGTCCGCCAGGTTGGGCGCCTCGCCGACCGCGCGGCGGATGAACTTGTATTCGAAGCGCGGCTCCCCCTCGAAGTAGAGGATCTTCTCGGTGCGGTCGCGCACGTCGATGAGCATCTCGCGCGCGTTGTTCTGCGTGACCATCTCGCCGGGCTGCGGGACTGACGCGGAAGCGGAACACCCGGGCGCCCGCTTCCGACGCGACGAACCGCAGCCGGACCGCCGCCGGCTCGCCGGCCGCCGGCAGCGTCACTTCCTGCGAGCCGACGATGCGCCCGTCGTCCTCGACGTCGAGCATCACCTTTTCGCCGGGATAGCCGGTGTGGCTGACCACCGCGTCGACCATCACCGAGGTGCCCTTGAGCGCCGTGCGCGGCACCGCGATCCGGCCGATCTGGATGTCCTTGCGCAGCGCCGCTTCGCCGACCCCGACGGTGAACACCGGCACGTCGGCCGCCTTGAGCGCGAGCAGCGCGTCGGCGAGCGAGGCATCGGTGGTGTCGGCGCCGTCGCTGACCATGACGAGGCCGGCGAGCGGCAGGCCGGCCAGTTCCTGCCGGGCGCCGTCGAGCGCCGCCCCCAGCCTGGTCTGCGAGCCGTCGAACGCCAGCTCACCGGGGGCGCCGAGCCGCCGGGCCGTCGAGGAGAACCGGAACGTGCGGACGACGAACTTGTCGGCCAGGGCCCGCATCACCGGTGACTCGGCGGAGAACCGGTCGCGGACGAAGGCGCCGCGCGACTGGCCGTCCACGTCGGCGATCTGCATGCTGCGGGAATCGTCGATCAGCACGCCGAGGAAGTTCTGCTGCGACACCGCGGCGCGCACCACCAGCACGGGCCGGAACAGGCAGAAGAGCATCAGCGCCAGGGTGGCGACGCGGAGGGCGATGAGCACGACGCGGTGCCGGCCGGTCGCCCCCCGGGCGCGGGCGGCCCGGTAGGTGAGCACGGTGGCGGCAATCGCCGCGAGCACCAGGACCGCCGCGATCCAGGAGCCGGCCGACGGCGCCAGGCGGAAGTCCCCCTGCTGGAACACGACAGGACGATAAGTGAACAGCAGCTGGAAGACGGAATCGAGCACGTGGTGTCCCCGTAACGCGGTCCGGCAGCCCGCGCCGCAACGCCAGCCTGAAGGTTCGGATGGGAAGACGATCCCTGCCCCGATTGTATAGCCGCCCCGGGAGGCCCCCCAGCCCAATGTTGGATAAGACGACGGCGGGGGGGGAAGAGCTTCAACGGGGGGTTCAAGGTGCAGGGTGCAAGGTTCAGGGTTCGGGGTTCAAGGTTCAGGGTTCGCCGGGTTCAGGGTTCAAGGTTCGGCGTGCTCGTCGGGCTCAGCTGCGTTCCCTGGGCGCGAGCCGCGCGGGAAGTACCGGTGTCAGTCGTGACAAAAGCATGGCAGCCCCGAACCTTGAACCCTGAACCTCGAACCCTGAACCTTGCACCCTGCACCTTGAACCCAGCGTGGCACTCCCATCACAATGAGCGTACTCGATGGCCTCGAAGCCTGGGTTCCTCGCCTACGTGGCCGCGGCGTTCAACGCGCGGCCGATCGGCATGTTCGTGGCCCCGAACTGGGTCGGGCTGGCGGCCTTCGGCCTGCTCGGCCTCACCAACCCGGGCTTCTGGGTCCTTGGCGCCGGCCTCGAGCTCGGCTATCTCCTGACCCTCTCGACCAACGAGCGCTTCCAGCGGACGGTCAGCTCCCGGCCCGCCTCGGCGGCGCGGGCCGAGTGGGAGGCGCGCATCGAGGCCGCGCTCGGGCGGCTCAGCCCGGCCGACCGCCGCACCTACGACGCGGTCGCCGCCCGCTGCCGGTCGATCCTGGAGCTGCAGCAGCACGGCGCGGCCGACGTCCCGCTCGGGCTCGAGACGCAGGCCGACAGCCTGGGCCGGCTGTCGTGGATGTTCCTGCGGCTGCTGCTGGCGCGGCAGACGGTCACGACGGTGCTGGGCGGCGCGCACCACGACGCGGATCTCCAGCGCAAGATCGCCGCGCTCGAGCGCCAGCAGCAGCAGGACGGGCTGAGCGAGGAGCTGGCGCGCAGCATCGGCGGGCAGCTCGACATCCTGCGGCGGCGCCTCGAGCACCGGACCGAGGGAGACCGCAAGCTGGCGTTCATCGAGGCCGAGCTCGAACGCATCCAGCAGCAGGTCGAACTCATCCGGGAGCAGGCCGCGCTCTCCGGCGACCCCGAGCTGCTCACGCGGCGCATCGACGACATCACCGCAACCCTGGATGGCACCAGCCAGTGGATTCGCGATCAGCAGCAGACCCTGGGCGCCATGGAGGATCTCTTGTCCGAACCGCCGCCACTCGCGCCCGCCGCGCGCGCACGGGAGAGTCAATGACCGGGGAGCTGCCGCGCTGGGCCGTCGAGATGCGCGACCTGTTCAAGTCCGGGTCGGCGGCGCAGTTCCTGCTCCACGGCAACGTCTTCGACGTCGTGCCGGCGGGCGGCAAGCTGCTCTCGGTCCCCGCCTTTCTCGAACAGGTGATGTTCGCCAGCTACGACGTCGTCCTCCGCTACGACCGCAGCCGCGGCGTCCGCGCCACGCGCGGCGCCGAGGACTGGGGCGACTGGCTGCAGGGGGCGCTCGGCCGGGACAGCAACACGCTGACGCTCACCCGCGAGCCGGGCGCCGCGCTCGAGCTCGTCGACCGCTACCTGCTGCGCACCCTCAATCTCCAGTCGCTGCCGGGCGCGCCCGCCGGCACGCCGCGGCGCATCGCGGTCATCATCGAGTTCGCCGAGTTCGTCGTGCCGCGCGGCGATGCCGCCCATCTCGGCGGCCCCTTTGCCGCCAACACCGTCAAGGTCCTCGGCTGGGCCAACGACCCCGCCATCGTCCAGTCCAACATCGTCACCGTGCTGATGAGCGAAGCGCTGCACGACATGAGCGAGCTCGTGACCGGCAACCCGCACGCCGCCGCGCTGCACCTGCCGCTGCCGGACGAGGCCGAGATGATTGGCTACGTCCGGGCGCTCGCCGCGGCGCAGTTTCCCGACCTCGAAGCGAAGTGTGACGTGCCGATCGACACGCTCGGCGCGCGGCTGACCGGCCTGAGCCGCGTCGGCGCGCGGACGGCGGTGGCGCTGGCGCTCGGCACCGACCGCCGGATCACCGCGGCGTGGCTCGGGCAGATCAAGAAGGACCTGATCGAGCGCGAGGCCCAGGGGCTGCTCGACTTCATCGAGTCGCCGTTCACGCTCGACAACGTCGCCGGCCACGAGGCGGTCAAGGCGTGGCTGCGCGAAGACGCCGAGCTCCTGAAGAAGGGGGCGCTCCGCGCGCTGCCGATGGGCTACCTGATCTCAGGGCGCATCGGCACCGGCAAGACGTTCCTGGTGCAGTGCTGGGCGGGCGAGCTCGGCATCCCGTGCGTCGTGTTCAAGAACTTCCGCGACCGCTGGGTCGGCGCCACCGAGTCCAACCTCGAGAAGATCTTCGCCATCCTGCGCGCCCTCGGCCAGGTCGTGGTCTTCGTGGACGAAGCCGACCAGGCGTCCGGGCGGCGCGAAGGCGGCGACGGCGACAGCGGGCTGTCCGGCCGGGTCTACTCGATGCTGGCCAAGGAGATGTCCGAGACGAAGAACCGCGGCCGCATCGTCTGGATCTTCGCGACGTCCCGCCCCGACCTGGTCGAAGTGGACCTCAAGCGGCAGGGCCGGCTCGACGTCCACATCCCGCTGTTCCCGCCCGAGACACCCGCGGAACGGGAGGCGCTGCTGCTCGCCATCGCCCGGAAGCTGAAGCTGCCGCTGACGGCCGAGGATTTACCGCCGTTTGCCGAAGACGTGACCCTCGGGGGGAACGAGCTGGAAGGTGTCCTCGTCAGAGCGTTGAGAGTGCACGAGCTCAGCCCCGAACCGCGGAAGCCGCTGCGCGAGGTGCTCGCGGAGGTCATCAGAGAAGTGCGCCCCAGTCCTCACACCCGCAAGCTGGAATACATGGATCTCGTGGCGGTCAAGGAATGCACCGACGCGCGCTTCCTGCCGCCGAAGTACCGGGACCTCTCCCCCGAGGAGCTCGAGAACCGCATCGACGCGCTGAGACGGTTCGTGTAGTTGCCCCGCACCAGGGCCCTCGTCGGGATTACAATGTGCCACTTCAGGCAGGAGGTCGACAAGCATGTTTGCCCGCATCGGACGGCTGTTCCGGGGCTTTCTCGGGTTGTTCATCAGCGGCATCGAGGAAGCGAATCCCGAGGCGCTGATGGAAGCGGCGCGGCAGGAGTTCCGCAACCGCATGGCGCAATACAACCTGGCGCTCGCCAAGATGGCCGGGGTCGCCGAGCGGCTGAAGGGCCAGGTGAACGCCAAGGCGACGCGGGCGCAGGAGCTCGAGCGGCGGATCCTCGCCAACCACCGCGCCGGCAACATGGACCTCGCCGGCACGCTGGCGCGCGAGCTCCAGGAGCTCAAGGCCGATCTCGGCGTCGACACCGCGGAGCTGAAGGAGACGGAAGAGGCCTACGACGCCAACCTGCGGCAGGCCAAGCTGGCGCAGCGGGAGTTCGAGGACAAGGTCCGCCGGCTCGAGAAGCAGCTGTCGCAGGTCAAGATCAAGGAGGCGCAGGCCGAGGCGGCGTCGGCGCTGTCGAGCGTGGCCTTCAAGGTCGGCGATCTCGGCGACACCATGAAGCGCGTCGACGAAGTGCTGCAGAAGCGCTACGAGGTCTCGGCCGGCAAGGCGCGCCTCGCCAAGGACATGGTCGACATGGAGTCGGTCCAGGAGAAGGAGAACGAGCGCAAGGCCCTCGAGCAGGTGGCGCTCGCCGAGTTCCTCGCCGGGCAGGGCATCCAGACCACGCCGGCCGCCGGTGAGTCCACGCCGGTGACGACCAAAGAGATCGGACCCGGCCAGTGACGGCCCAGCAGCCCCGCTTCACCGCGCTCGGCAAGATCGTCTCGATCCTGCTGGTTGCCGGGCTGGTGACGCTGGGCGTCTACATGCTCCGCGGCGGCGGCGAGCAACGGTGGCGCTCCGGGCACCACGACGGGCTCGGACGCCGAGGCGCCCGACGTCCAGGAGGTCAAGGTCGAGGTCCCGGCGCTGTCGCCCCCCGGGGCCTTCCAGTTCAAGGACAACACCGTCCCGATCGAGATCAGCGAATACGCCGGCTACGCCGGGCTGATCGCCGCCAACGGCGGTCTCGAGCCGAACGAGAACTCGCTCTTCTTCAAGAACCACGGCTTCAAGGTGAAGCTGACGGTGAGCGAAGACGAGACCTGGTCGGATCTGAACGAAGGCAAGATCGCCGCGTCGGTGACGACCGTGGACGTGCTGGCGGCCTACGGCCGGCAGCTCCACGCGGTGGTGCCGGCCCAGATCGGCTTCTCCCGCGGCGCCGACGGCATCGTCGTGCGCAACGACATCAAGCGCATCAACCAGCTGAAGGGGCGGACGCTCGCCACGGCGCAGTTCACCGAGGTGGACTTCCTCATCCGCTACCTGGCGCAGGAAGCGGGCCTGCCGCTGAACGCGCTCGGCAGCCTCGACGCCACGCCCCACCCGGACCGGCTGAACCTGGTCTACACGGAAGACGGCTTCGGCGCCGGCGATCTCTTCCTCAGCGACCTCAAGTCCGGCAGGAACCGCCTGGCCGGAGCGGTGACCTGGGAACCCAAGCTCTCGGAAGTGGTGGAAGGGAGCGGCGGGCAGGCGCGGGTGCTGACGACCAACCGCAACCTGCTGATCGTCGCCGACGTGCTCATCGTGCATCGCGGCTTTGCGCAGGATCATCCGAAGATCGTCGCAGGGCCTGGTGCAGGGCCTGCTCGAAGGCAACCGCCTGGTGCGCGATCAACAGGAGCAGCAGCTCGACGTCGTGGCGCGCGCGTTCAAGTGGAGCCGCGACGACGCGAAGCAGGAGCTCGCGAACGTGCACCTCTCCAACCTGCCGGAGAACCTGGCGTTCTTCTCGGGCGCGATCGACGCGGCGGGCAGCTTCGGCGGGATCTACCAGTCGGCGGTGCTGGCGTACGGCAGCGACGTCATCAAGGATCCGCCGGACCCGAGCCGCTTCGCGGACGTGGCGGCGCTGCAGGCGATCGACAAGACCGGCCTGTTCAAGGAGCAGACGATCGCCATTGCCCCGATCCGCCGGGCCGGCGGCGCCTCGGTCGAGACCGATCCGCTGCTGAGCAAGGACATCCGCTTCTTCTTCGAGCCGAACGCCGCCACGCTCGACCCGGCGAGCCAGGACAACACCAAGAACCTCGAGTCGATCCGCCGGCTGCTGCAGGTCAGCCCGGGCTCCACGCTGCTGCTGCGCGGCCACGTCGACAACGCGAGAGTCGAGGACTTCCGCAAGCAGGGCGGCGAGGCCTACGTCCGGACCCAGGCGCTGCGCGCGATGGAGCTGAGCAAGAACCGCGCGGACGAAATCCGCAAGCTGCTGATCGACCGGTTCAAGATCGAGCCCAAGCGCCTCGACATCGTCGGCCGCGGCTGGGAAGAGCCCGCCGGCCCGAACTCCGAGCTGAACCGCCGGGTCGAAGTGCAGTGGTTCACCGTCGAGTAGGACGGTTAGCCCTTCGCCCTTCGCCCTTAGCCCTTAGCCCTTAGCCCTTAGACTTATTCCCGGAGCCGACTCTCCATGCCGAACTTCTACATGTCCCTGAAGCGCCGCTACGGTCAGCCGAACGGCATCACGCGGCGCGAGATGCTGCAGCGCTCGCTGGCCGCGGGCGCCGCGCTGCTCATCTCGGAGCGCTTCCCGGCGCCGCTGTCGGCGGCCGCCGGGCGCGTCGTGGTGATCGGCGCCGGCTTCAGCGGCCTGGCGGCCGCCTACGAGCTGTCGCGGGCCGGCTACGAAGTCACGGTCGTCGAGGCGCGCAACCGGGTCGGCGGCCGCGTCCTCAGCTTCGCGGACCTCGTGCCCGGCAAGAACGTCGAAGGGGGCGGCGAGCTGATCGGCTCGAACCACCCGGCCTGGGTGGCCTACGCGAAGCAGTTCGGCCTGGAGTTCCTCGACGTCGGCGAGGAGGATCTCGAGTTCCCGATCGTGCTGAACGGCAAGCGGCTGACCGCGGAGGCGTCGGAGCAGCTGTGGGAAGAGATGGAAAAGGCGTTCAACACCATCACCACCGACGCCGCCGCGATCGATGCCGACGAACCGTGGAAGGCCGCCGGCGCCGCCGCGCTCGACAAGCGGACGATGGCCGACTGGATCGAGAAGCTGGACGCGTCACCGCTCTGCAAGACGGCGCTGCACACGATGATGATGGCCGACAACGGCGTGGTGCCCGAGTGGCAGAGCTACCTCGGAAACCTGGCCATGGTGAAGGGCGGCGGGCTCGAGAAGTACTGGGACGAGTCCGAGGTCTACCGGTGCAAGGGGGGGAACCAGCAGCTCGCCAGCAAGCTGGTGACGGCCATCGGCCCTCCCCGCGTCCTGACGCGCATGCCCGTCCGCGCCGTCGCGGTCACCGACCGCGGCGCGCGCGTCACGCTCGGCGACGGCAAGGTGCTCGAGGCGGAACACGTGCTGATGACCGCGCCGCCGAGCGTCTGGAACCGGATCGCGATCGACCCCGTGCTGCCGCCGGCGCTCGCGCCGCAGATGGGGACCAACGTGAAATATCTCGTGGCGCTCAAGTCGGCGATCTGGCGGCGGCGCGAGCTCGCGCCGGAGCTGCTGTCCGACGGGCCGGTGTCGATGACCTGGCATGCCACCGACGGGCAAGCCGGGCCGGGTGAAGCGCTCACGGCGTTCTCGGGCGGGCCAGCCGCCGATCGCTGCCGCGAATGGACGGCGGCGCAGCGCGACAAGAACTACCTGGCGGAGCTCGGCAAGGTCTACACGGGCATCTCCGCCAGCGTCGTGCGCTCGCGCTTCATGGACTGGCCGTCCGATCCCTGGAGCAAGGCGCTCCTATTCGTTCCCGGCGCCCGGGCAGGTCACCACGCAGGGCCCGATCCTGCGCCAGGGCCTCGGCCGGCTGCACTTCGCCGGGGAGTACACGAGCTACGCCTTCATGGGCTACATGGAGGGCGCGCTCAATTCCGGCGCCGCCGCCGCCCGCCGGATCGCGGCGCGCGACGGGGTGGTCAAGGCTCCGGCGGCCTGAGGCCGCGAGACACGGTACCGTGCCCGCCCATCCCGACCGCCACCGCCACCGCGCCCGCAATCGCGCGCTGACGATCATCGCGCTGCTGCTGCTCGCGATCGGGCGGTGCCGCGACAACTCGCCGTCGCCCGGGATCGGACGGACCCCCGAGCCCTCGGCCCGGGAAACCCGGCAGATCGACGAGGCGCTGGCGGACGCACCCGCGGCCGAGGCGCGCGAGGGCCTCGCCGCCGCCATCGCGATTGACGTCTCGGGCAGCATGGACGACCGCGTGACCGGCGAGGACGGCCGGCGGGCACGCAAGATCGACGTCGCCCGCCGCGCCGCACGCGACCTGATCGAACAGTTCGCGGCGTATGCCGACGCCCACCCGGGAGAGCCGGTGCTGGTCGGCGTCTACGAGTTCAGCCGGCGGGACGGCGAACCGGATGCCCGCCCCGTCATCCCGATGGGGCCGCCGGACCGCGCGCGCGCCGAGGCGGCGCTGGCGCGGCTCGATCCGCGCGGCGGCACGCCGATCGGCCAGGCGATGATCGCGGCCAAGCGCGAGCTCGACGCCACCGGCGTGTCGCGCCGGCACCTGCTGGTGGTCACCGACGGCGAGAACACCGACGGCTTCAAGCCAGAGCCTGTCGCGGCCGCGATCGGCAGGCGCCCGGCCGCCGAGCGCCCGTCGATCTACTTCGTCGCGTTCGACATCGAGGCGCGCCGGTTCAACGGCGTCCGCGATGCCGGCGGCCTGGTGCTGCCGGCGGCGAACGCCCGCGAGCTGGGCGACACCCTCGACATGCTGCTGCAGGGCAAGATCCTGCTCGAAAAATAGCGGCCGGACGCTAGCGCGGCGCCTGCCCCAGGCTGATCAGATTCGCCATCAGCCGGTAGGCCCCGTCGGTGCCCGCCGGCAGCTGCCGCCACAGGCCGAGGCCGACGTAGAGCCAACGGCCCTTGCCGTGCCTGGCCTCGACGAGCGCGCCACGCTTCGCGCCGCGGTTGTTGTCGAACGGGTCGGTCATCTCGACGAGATCGACGTAGCGATCGCTCTTCTCGCCCAGGAAATACAGCCCGCGCTCCTGCACCCAGCCGGCCCACGCCGACTCGTCGATGCGGTTCGGCCAGGTGAAGACGGGATGCGCCGGGGCCAGGATCTTCACCGGCGCGCGTTCGTCGGTGATCCGGTTCGAGCTGACCGCGGCGGCGAACGGACCATACTGCGCGGCGTTGAACTCGGTCTTGTTGTACTGGACGATGACCGTGCCCCCCTGCTCGACGTAGCGCAGCAGCCGGTCGTTGTTGGCCCGGAGGTCGTCGCGGCGCTCGTAGGCGCGCACCCCGGTGACGATGGTGTCGTAGCGGGCGAGGTCGCCCCAGGCGAGGTCGTCGCTGTCGAGCAGCGTGACCGTGGCCCCGAGCTGGCGAAGGGCCTGCGGCACTTGATCGCCAACCCCCATCACATACCCGACCGACAGCGCCGGCGCCACCGCCACGTCCATCACCTTCAGCGTCGCGACCGCCGGCACGAGCGCGTGCCGCCGCTGGATGTGCGGATACTCGATGACGCGGTAGCCGGTGGCGAACGGCGCGCGCGCCGCCGGGCGCGGCAACCTCCGCCCTGATCGCCACGGTTCCGGCGGCCGGCGTGCCGGCGGGGGCGACCGTGAAACGGGTCGTCACGGCCTCGTCTTCGCGCGTGAACGAGACCGGGGCGGCGGCTGGCGTGACGCGCCAGCCCGCCGGCGCGTCCATGCGCACCGTTGCCGAGGCCGCCCCGCGCCGGCCGCTCACCACCGTGACCCGGAGCTCGCGCCCGGGATCGCCGGCCCGGGCGCCGGTGCCGCCGGCGGACGGCGCCGCGCGGAGCGGAACGACCGCGATGTCCGGCGACACGCTGACCGCGAACGCCGGCACGACCTTGAGCTCCATGCGCTTCTCGCCCGCCAGACCGGCGCCGTCGTACTTGAACTGGATCGGATGCTCGCGAATCACCCGGGCGCCGGCGATGTCGAGCTCGATGCGGGCCGTGAACGGCGTCGGGCGGAACGGCAGCCCGAACTGCGCATCGGGCGCGAACACGGCGCGGCCGCCGTCCTCGGGCCGCTGCCAATACGGCCCGGTCAGGGCCGCCGCCTCGGGCACGCGGCCGTCCGCGACGCAGACGAACGGCGCCGGGAGCGTGGCCGAGCCCGCCTCGCAGCCAGCCGGTCTCCGTCGAACCCGCCCAGCGTCACGCTGCGCACGGCCACCGCGCCGGCGCCACGGTTCGCCACCGCCACGGTGACGCGGACCGGCTGCCCCGGCACGACCAGCCCGTCGTCTGCGGTCGCGTCGATGCGGAGCGACTGCGCGAGGACGAGCGCATCCTGGAACTGCGCTTCCTTCAGCTTCAGCCGGAAATCAATCTCGTAGCGGCCGTCTTCCGGCTCGACCACCGAGGGCAGCCCCGCGCGGAGCCCCCTGACCGCGGCCAGCCCCGCCGTGAGCTCGGGCAGCGTGGCCGCCGGCCCGCCGGTGGCAAGGGCGTCGCGCGCCGACGTCACCCGTGAGCTGATGATCGCCAGGCCGCGGATCAGGTTGTCGTGCTGGCGCTGGCCGGCGAACCGCGCGAGGCCGACGATCGAGGTGTCGAGACCGTCGAACAGCGACGTTTCGTCACGGTCCCGCGGCCGACGGGAGCACCGTGTCCACCAGCCGGTAGCGGGCGGACGTCGGCCCCGGCGGCGGCACCGCGGGCACGCGTCCCTGGCACATGTGCATGCCGGCGGCGACGGCGCCGAGCTCACCAATCGTGCAGCCGAGGGTCGGATCGAAGCGGTTGGTGTCGAGGGTGGCGTACTTCGCGGCGGGATCCGCCGGCTCCGGACCCGCGCCCGGCCCGGACGGAATCTGCCCCGCGGCGCCACCGCGGGCGCCACGCCCGCCGCGAGCCACGGGCGCGCCGCCCCGGCCGCCGCGGCCCCAGAACCCGCCCGCGGGGCGATAGAGCTTCTTCACCTGCCAGGGACGCAGCCCGGCCTTGATCTGCTCGGGGAACCGGCTCGGATCCGCCGCCGCGGCAAAGGCCTCCGCCGTGAGGATCCCCGACGCCTGATGATGCTGTCCCCCGCCGGTCCCGTCGACGCCGAGCGAAACCACGACGTCGGGCCGCAAGGTGCGGATGTGGCGGACGAAGTCCCCGAGGATCTCCTCGCGGCCCCACTGCTCGAGCGTCTCGTCGGTGCTGAACGAGTAGCCGAAATCCACGGCGCGCGTGAAGTACTGCTCCGCGCCGTCGAACCGGTGCGCCGCGAGCAGTTCCTCGGTGCGGAGGATCCCGAGCGCGTCGAACAGCTCCGGCCCGATCTCGTTCTGCCCGCCGTCGCCCCGCGTGGCCGTCACCAGCGCCACCCGCATCCCGTAGTGCCGGGCGTAGAGCGCCAGCGTCGCGTTGTTCTCGTCGTCGGGGTGCGCGGTCGTCTGTACCAGCGTGCCGATCGTGGTGAGCTTGCGCAGCGCCAGCGACAGGCCGGGCGCGCCGTTGACGTCGGCAGGGCGGCTGGATGCGGTAGCGCGGCGCGGGCTCCTGGGCCCCGAGGTGAAGGAGGTGGAACTGGACGGCCGCGGCCAGCACGGCCGCGGCAAGCGTGAACCGGTATCGTGTCATCCGGTGGCTATCGTCCTAGCTGGCTGCGCGGTTTGTCAACGACCGGACCGAATCCGGGAACGAACCCGCCGCCGCGCTCGTCGTACCATCGAGCCAGTTCCTGCCCCGGAGGCCCACGTGTATCTCCGCCCGCTCATCACGGCCAGCCTGATTGCCCTTCAGGCCGGGCTCTGCCTCCCGGCTGTGGCGAACGCCCGGCAAGCACCCCCGCCGCCCGCCAGAGCCCGGGCGCAGGCACCGGAGAACGAGCTCGATGCCTTCATGCAGAAGGTGCTGGCCCGCCGGGAGGTCAATCGCGCCACTCTCGAGCAGTACGTCCTCGACGAGGTCGAGCGGTTCGCCATCCTCGCGCCGGGCCGGACGCCGCTCCATCGCTTCGAGCGCACCTACACCTGGTACGTCCGCGACGGCGTCCACGTGCGCAGTCCGGTCCGCTTCAACGGCGTGGCCGTTGGCGAGGACGCACGCCAGCGCTACGAAAGCGACTGGCTCGCGCGCGAGCGCCGGCGGCAGGCGCGCAAGGCACGGCGCGAGGCGCAGCGGGACCGCGCCTCACGCGGCGAGCCCGGCGAGCGCCCGGTGACCCCGGCGACGACCCTGACGATGAGCCCGGAGCGCCGGCGACCGCGGGCGCTCCGACCGAGCCGCGCTTCGTGTCCGAAGCCTACTTCATGGACTTCAAGTTCGAGGCTGGCACCTACTACCTCGCCGGGCGCGACAGGATCGAGGGGCACGACGTGCTCGCGATCGAGTACTACCCGGCGCAGCTGTTCGACGGCGACCGCGGGCCGGACGACGATCGGCGCGAGGAGCGCCGGCGGAACCGCCGCGACTCGACCGACGAGCAGACCATCAACCGCAAGATGAACAAGACGGCGCTGGTCACGCTCTGGGTGGACCCGTCGGAGCATCAGATCGTCAAGTACACCTTCGACAACGTCTGGCTCGACTTCCTGCCCGGCGCCTGGCTCGTCCGCATGGACGGCATCCGCGCCTCGATGACGATGGGGCAGCCGTTTCCCGGGGTGTGGCTGCCGCGCGAGATCGACATCCAGGCGCAGGCCACGCTGGCGAACGGGTCCTTCGAGATCACCTACGGGCGGGCGTTCTCGCACTACCGCCTGGCGGAGGTCACGACGAGAATCGGCCCGCCCAAGGTGTCCAACCGTTCAGCGGCGCCACCGGCGCCGGCGGCCAGCCCCGCGCCGCGGGCTGACTGGCGCGATGTGGCACCGGCCGCTCCCGAGCCTGCGGGGTCCGGGCGCGGCCCGTTCGTCGAGGCGCCGGCCGCGCAGGAGACCATTGGCGAGATCCGCGTGCACGGCAACGTGGTGCTCACCGACGAGGAAGTCATCGCACTGGCCGGGATCGCGCGCCGGGCAGGCGCTTCCCGCGGACGGCGTGGACGCGGTCACCGCCCGCCTGGAGGGGAGCGGCCGGTTCGAATCGATCGACGTTCGGAAGCGCTACCGCTCGCTCACCGAGACCACCGACGTCGCGCTCGTGCTCGTCGTGCACGAGAAGCCTGGCGTGCGGTCCGCCGCCACGGGCGGGCACGGACGGCCGGCCGCCCGGACGACTCCGGAGCAAGCTGATGTTCCTGCCCATCATCAGCTTCGCGGACGGCTACGGCTTCACCTACGGCGGGCGCGTCAGCACGCTCGACCTGCTCGGGCTCGACGAGCGGCTGTCGGTGCCCCTGACCTGGGGCGGCACGCGGCGGGCGGCCGTCGAGTTCGAACGGCTTTTCGAACGCGGCCCGCTGACCCGGATCGACTCGAGCGTGGCGATCTGGAACCGCAGAACCCGCGATTCGACATCCGCGATCAGCGCGTCGAGGTCGAAGGGCCGCGCCGAACGCGTGTTCGGCGACATCGTCCGTGCTCGGCCTCGAGGCGAGCCGGAGCACCATCAGCTTCGGCGAGCTCGCGACAGCCTGTGGACCGTCGGCACCACGGTCGCCGTCGACACCCGCCTCGATCCCGCCTATTCCCGGCAACGCCGTGCTCGTCACCGCCGGCTGGACCGGCATGCACTTCGACCGGCTGCCCGACCGCGTCAATCGCTACACCGCCGACGGGCGCGGCTACCTGCGGATGTTCCGGCCAGGTGGTCGTCGCCGGACGCGCCGCCTACGTCGGCGCCGAGCGCGCGCTGCCGCCGTACGAACGGCTGCTGCTCGGCGGCGCCTCGTCCTCCGCGGATTTCGGACCGGTAGCTTCGACGGCGATCGCACGTTCGCATCGTCGGCGAAGTGCGCGCCCCGCTGACCTCGGTGCTGAACGGCGCGAAGCTCGGCGTCACCGGCTTCATCGATGCCGGCAAGGTGTGGAACTTCGGCGAGCGCGATGGATGCGAGCCTGGCACCGCGGGCGTCGGCGGCGGGGTGTTCCTGATCGCGTCGGTCGTCACGCTCAATCTCGACGTCGCGCGCGGCCTGAAGACCGGCGACACCCGCGTGCACCTGTCGTCGGGGTTTCACGCTTCTAATCGCTGGTCAGCTCCATACCCAGCCAAGCTCCAGTCTGCCGAACAGCCACGAAGTTGGGAGTGGTTGGGATTTGCAGCTTGAGCGGAACATCCTCCGCAGCACGAACCACACGTTCGCCGGACGTTCGGCGAGCCGGCGCATGTACCACGGGAACCAGTACTCGCCGTAGCTGATGAGCACCCGCAGGCGCTGGCCCTGGCGCCGCCAGCCGCTTTTGCTGATTGACGCCGATGCCGTAGAGCATCGCGAACTCGTAGGCCGACGGCGGCACGGCTTGTCGCGGCGCGTAGGTGTTCAGCCGGTCGATGAGCGCCGGGTCGTGCGTGGCGATGTGCAGCAGCGTGCCCGCTCGCTGCGCCTCCGGCGACATCAGGCGCACGCACAGTCTGATAGAAGTTCTCGTCGACGTCCGACTTCTTCGGGAACGCGATGTCGGGCGGCTCGAGATAGGCGCCCTTGACGATCCGGACGGCGGGCCCGAGCGGGATCAGCGACTCGACGTCCTGTTCGCGTGCGATAGAGGTAGGCCTGGATGGCGATGCCGACCGCGGCGACTTGGCCGCGGGCGCGGCGAAACAGCTCGAGGGTCGGCATCGACATAGCGCGAGTTCTCCATGTCGATCCACAGGAAGTTGTTCCGCGCATCGGCCCGCTCGAGCAGACGATCGAGGTTGCGCTCGCACATCGCCCGATCGAGATCGAGGCCGAGCTGCGTCGGCTTGACCGAAATCTGCGCGTCGAGCCCGGCCGCCGCGACCTTGTCGAAGACGTCGAGGTAATGCTGCGTGACCGCTTCGGCTTCGTCGAGCGTGGTCAGGTTCTCGCCGAGCGCGGTGAGGATCGTGGTGATCCCCTGGGCCTTCAGTGCGCGCGCCGCCGCCAGCGCATCCTCGACCCGCTCGCCGGGCATGAACCTGCGCACGGACCGACTGCACGAACGCCGCCTTGGTCGCCTGCTCGCGCAGGCAGGCGTTGGTCGACACTGGCCAGCAGCACCTTCCGCATCAGGCTCATGTGAGTTGTCGACCTCGGGAATCGCCGGCGGACTACAGCACGCTCTTGATCAGGCCGCCGTCCACCTGGACGGTCGCGCCGGTCATGTAGCGCGCGGCGTCCGAGAGCAGGAACGCCCCGACCCGGCCGAACTCCTCGGTCTCGCCGTAGCGCCCCATCGGAATCGTCGCCATCGACTTCTCCCTGGCCTGGTCGCGCGTGATGCCCTGCTTCGTGCCGTCGATCTGATCGAGCTGCCGGACGCGGTCGGTATCGATGCGGCCCGGAATGATCTGGTTGACGCGGATCTTGGACGGCGCGAGCTCGATCGCCAGGGTCTTCGCCAGCGCCGACACCGAGGCGCGCAGCACGGTGGACAGCCCGAGATTCGGGATCGGCTCCTTGACCGACGCCGAGGTGGACATCAGGATGGCGCCGCCGCCGCGCGCCTGCATCGACGGGACCGCCGGCCGGACCATGCGCAGCGCGCTGAACAGCAGCAGCTCCGCCGCGTTCTGCCACTGCCGCATCGTCGAACGACACGGCGGCGCCGGCCGGCGGGCCGCCGCAGTTCGTGAACAGCAGATCGACGCCGCCGAACCGCTGCGGGTCGCTTCGGTCCAGCGCTGATGGCCTCGGCCGAACTGCACGTCCACCGCCGACGCCAGCGCGCCGTTGCCGAGGCGCGCGCGCCGCCTCGTCGATCGCCGGCTCGTCGCGCGACGCGATCGAGACGATTCGCCCCTTCGCGCGCCAGCGCCTCGGCCACCGCATATCCCAGCCCGCGGCTCGCGCCGGCCACCATCGCGACCTTGCCCTTCAGTCCAAGATCCATTCGACTGCCTGCAAATCCTGCCGTGCTGTCCGCGCCGCCGCGCGGCGATTCAGGCTCTGCCACTCCGGCCAGCGCCTCCGTGTTGCACGACCCACGCCATGACGCGGTCGAGCGCCTCGCGCGTCGGTGCGTTCGAGCGCGCGCGGCGGGCGCGCGTGTCGCCGGGCTCGACAGCGCGCCGCGGCGGCGGAGCACTTCCTTGCGGATCGCCATGCCGATCCCTTCCTGGAACTCGAAGCGCATCAGCGGCACCGCGCGGTAGAAGAGATCGGCGGCCTCGTCCACGGCGCCGGCGCGGAAGTGGCTGACGATCTGCACGAGGATCTCGGGGAACGCGAATCCGGTCATCGCCCCGGTCGCGCCCGCGATCAGCTCCTCGAGCAGGAACACGCCGCCCAGGCCGCCGAAGATCCGGACCTCGGTGATCGCCGGCCGCCTCGAGAATCCGCGAGGTCTTGAACGGCGTTGGCGGATCCTCGAGCTTGATGGTGCGCGCGCGACGGCATCTCCGTGGCGATGCGCGCCAGCAGCCCCGGCTCCATCGCGTAGCCGGAGATCGGCGGATAGTCCTGCACGACGATCGCGATATCCACCGCCTCGGCGAGCGCCTTGTAGTGCCGCACCACCGCCTCGGAGTTGAGCTTCGGCATCCGCGGCGGGCTGACCATCACGGCGGTGGCCCCGGCCTCTTTCGCGTGGCGGCTGTAGCTGATGCAGGTGCGCGTGCCGTCCGCGGTCGTCCCCGCCACGACGCCGATGCGGCCGCGGACCTGGTCGATCACGACCTCGAGGACACGCCGCGCGCTCGTGTTCGTCGAGCCGCGCCACTTCGCCCGGTGACGCCGAGCGCGGTCACGCCGTTCACGCCCGCGCTGATGAACAGGTCGACGACCCGGCGCAGGCTGGCCTCGTCGACGTCGCCGTTCGCGCTGAACGGCGTCGGCAGGACCGAATACACACCCTCGAGCTTCACTCTCGTCTCCTCCTGTCAGCAGCCCCCGCCACACGGCACGGGCGTCAGCGCCCTGCAATTGTGGATCGGATCCCCGGGGGACCGGGCCGCCCGGCCGGGCCCCTGGCTCGCGCCACACCGTTCTGGGAAGATTGAACGATGGCGACGCTTCCGGCTGGCGCCCGGCTCACGCGATTTGCACCGGCGCCGACCGGCTGGCTGCACCTCGGCCACGTGCTGAACGCGCTCTACGTCTGGCGCACCGCGCGTGCAGATCGGCGGCCGGGTGCTGCTGCGCATCGAGGACCACGACCGCGAGCGCTGCCGCCGCGAGTACGAGGGCCGGAATCCTCGACCATCTCGACTGGCTGGGTTTCGTGCCGGACGTTCACCCGACCGGGTGCTTCCGCGCAGGGCCGTGCCCCGGGCGCCAGAGCGACCGCGAGGCGGTGTATCGCGCCGCGCTGGACCAGCTGTCGCGCGCGGGCCTCGTTTATGGCTGCGACTGCTCGCGGCGGGCGCGTGCGGCCACGACCCCCGCGGCGACGGCGGGTGGCGGCCGGGAGCTGCGCTACCCGGGGACCTGCCGCCAGCGGGGTCTGCCGCCCGCCGACGGCTATGGCTGGCGTCTCCGTGTCGAGGACGGCCAGGTCGCGTTCGAAGACGGGTTCCTCGGGCCCCAGATCCAGCAACCCTCTGAGCAGTGCGGCGACATGCTGCTGCGCGACCGCCTGGGGAACTGGACGTATCAGTTTGCCGCGGCGGTCGACGACCTGCACCAGGGGGTGCGACCTGGTGATCCGCGGCCGGGACCTGCTCGAGCCACCGGCCGGCAGATCTACCTGGCGGCGCTGCTCGGCCGCACCCAGCCCCCGGTGTTCATGCACCATCCGCTCATCATGAAGTCGCCGGAGCAGAAGTTGAGCAAGTCCGACGGCGACACGGGCATCCGCAACCTGCGGGCCGCCGGCCTGACGGCGGCGCAGGTGATCGAGCAGGCAGCACTGGCCGTCACCGCCTGACAAGGCTGTACTATGGTCGTCAGTGCTGGCGTTGGCCGTCCTCCTGCTCACCTCGTCTTTCCTGCTCTCCACGCAGTCCCCGGCCGCATGTCCTGACGAGGCTGCGTGCCGGCAGGCGGCGCTGGACGCAGCCGCGCGGCAGGACTTCGAGACCTTCCACGACCTCGCGTGGCGCGCCGCCCAGAAGGGCCGTCCGAACGATCCCGCGCTGATGTACCTCCTGGCCCGGGCCCAGAGCCTCAGCGGCCGTCCGGGGGATGCGCTCGTGATGCTCCGGCGGATAGCCGAGCTCGGCGTGCCGACCGACGCGGCCGAAAACGACGACTTCCGCCGGGTGCGCGTGCTGCCGGGCTGGGCCGAGCTCGAAGCGCGCATCGCCGCCGTGGGCGCTACCGGCGCGCCAGCCGCCGCGCCGCCCCCCGCCCCCGAGCCGTCGCGTTCTGCGGCGGCGCCGGCACCGCCGCCAGCCGCCGCGCCGCCGCCAGCCGCCGCGCCGCCGCCTGCCCCTGAGGCAGCGGCACCGCGAGCCTCGACAGACGTGGCGTCAGGCGGAGAGGAAGCCGTGGCGCTCAACGGCGGGCTGGTCGAGCCGATCGCCCTCGCCTACGACCGCGCCTCGCGCCGCTTCGTCGTCGGCGACCGGCTCGCCAACAAGCTGGTCGTCGCAGACGAAGTGTTCAAGCGCGTCAACGATCTGATTGGCGCGGCGTCGGCAGGCTTCGGCGCGCTGACCGCGATCGCGATCGACAGCCTTCGCGGCGACCTCTGGGCCGCGAGCACGAACGGGAACGGCATGGCGTCGGTGCACAAGCTGCAGCTCGTGTCGGGCCGGGTCCTCTTTACCATCCCGCTGCCCGACGCCACCGGCGCCGCCCGCCTTGCCGACATGATGATGACGGACGCAGGTACGCTGCTCCTCCTCGACTCGGAAGGCGCCCGGCTGCTGACGCTGCGGACAGGCGCCAAGGGATTCGGTCCCGCCGTGCCCATCGAGGTGGCCTCGCCGGACAGCATCGCGCCGGCTGGTGCGTTCACGTATGTCGCGCACCCGGGGGGACTCGTGCGCGTCGACGGACGTACGGGACGTGTCACACCGGTGCAGGCGGCGGCCGGCCTGGACCTCACCGGGCTGCAACGAATCCGGTGGACTTTGGGCGGGCTCATCGCCATCCAAACCGCTCCCGAAGGCGCCGGCCGGCTGGTGCGGATCCGGCTTGCCGGCCGCGGCGTGCGGGCCACCAGCGTGGAACCGCTCGACCCGTCGATGGCCGCCGAAGGTCCGGCACTGGCCATCGTCCAGGACGCCGCGTACTACATCGTGCGGACCGGGTCGGGCCCGGTCATCAGGCGCGTGCCGCTCAAGTAGTCCAGGCCAGGGGGCACGACGCCTGACGCCTGACCGTCACGATTCCCGCAGCGCCACCATCGGCTCGATGCGCGTCGCCCGGCGCGCCGGCACGTAGCAGGCCAGCGCGGCCACCCCGCCCAGCAGGATCGTCGACGCTGGCCAGCACGGCCCAGTCACGCGCCTCCACGCCAAACAGCAGCGATTGCAGGTAGTGGCCCAGCAGCCAGGACGCGGCCAACCCCAGCCCCAGACCCAGGCCGGCCGTCCGGAGCCCCTGGGTGAAGACCAGCGACAGGATGGCGCGCCGGCTCGCACCAAGCGCCTGACGGATGCCGAACTCCCGCACCCGCTGCGCCACGCTGAACGCCAGCACGCCGTAGATGCCGATCGCCGACAGGACGAGCGCGACGGCGCCGAACAGCGCGAACAGCAGCATCGGCGTGCGGCGGCCCTCCAGCGACCGGCTCACCCACTCGTCCATCGTCCGCACGTCGGCGAGCGGCTGTTCCGGATCGATGGCCTGCACCGCCAACCGCACCTGCGGGACGAGGTCGGCCGGATCGATGCCGGTCTTCAGCACGAGCGCCATGCCGGGCCGCGGCTGCTGCGCGACCGGGTAGTAGATGCGCTCCTTCGCCACCGGCTCACCGAGATCGATGCTGTTGATCGTGCCGACCACCCCGACGATCGTGAACGGCGGGTTCTGTGCGCCGCCACGCCGCAGCTGCTGGCCGACAGCGCTGCGCCCGGCGAAGTAGCGCTTCGCCAGGTACTCGTCGACCACCACGACCGGCGGGCTGTCGGCGGTGTCGCCATCGTTGAACATGCGTCCTTCGATCAGCGGGATCTGCATCGCGCGGAAGTAGTCCCCGCCGACGACCTCCTGCCGCCCGTGCGGCGCCGCTTCGGACGGCCCCGGCGTGTAGCCGACGATGGCGTAGGAGCCGGAGCTGACGTTGCCGTTGAACGGCACGTTCGAGGTCAGCCCCGCCGCCGTCACCCCGGGCATCTCGCGCACCTTGACGAGCATCCGCTCCCAGAACGTCCGGCGGGCGGCCGCGTCGCGGTAGCGGGTGGCCGGCAGCGCGATCTGGGCAGTCAGCACGTTTCCGCTCGAGAAGCCGGGATCGACGGCCAGGATCCGCCCGAAGCTCTTGACCAGCAGGCCGGCGCCGACCAGCAGCACGAGCGCAAGCGCCGTCTCCACGACCACGAGCGATCCGCGCATCAACCTCGTGCCCCGGCCCGCCGAGCCGCGCGTGCTGTCCTCCTTCAGTAGCGACGAGGCGTTCCCGCGAATGACCGACAGCGCCGGCACGATGCCGAAGACCAGGCCGGTCGCCACCGCCAGCGCCAGCGTGAAGAGCAGCACCGGCGGATGCAGCGACGCCTCGGACGACACCGGGGAGTCTGGCGCGAGCTCAGCGCGACCAGCCCGCGTACGCCGGCGAAGCCGAGGGCGACCCGCGCCAAGACCGCCAAGCCCCGACAGCAGCAGCCCCTCGGTGACGCAGCTGCCGGACCAGCCGCCACTGGCCCGGCACCGAGCGTGGTGCGGATCGCGAGCTCGCGGTACGCGGCCGGTCGCGCGCATGAGCAGCAGGTTGGCGACGTTCGCGCAGGCGATCAGCAGCACGGCGAGGACCACACCCTGGAGGACGAGCAGCGGCGTCCGCGCCTCCCCCACCAGCTCTTCACGGATGCCCACCGCATAGCCGCCGAAGCCGCTCGTTTTGGCGAACGACTGGAACCGGGGCAGCCGCGTGAGGTTGCCGTCCACGATGGTCTTCATCTGGGCGTTGAGCTGTTCGATCGTCGCTCCGGGCGCGAGGCGGGCGATCATCGAGCTGAACTCGTTGCCCCGGCCCTGGTCCGACATCTGCTCGGGGGTGAAGGCGAACGGAACCAGCACCGCGAGGTCGCGCGACGGCAACCGGAAATCGGCGGGCAGGACGCCGACGACGCGGTGCGCCTCGCCGTTCATCCGGATGTCCCGTCCGACAATCGCAGCATCCCCGCCAAACCGGGACTGCCACAACCCGTAGGTCAGGATGACGTAGCGATCGGCCTCGGGCCGGGCCTCCTCCTCGGTGAAGCCACGGCCGAGGAACGGGTGGCGCCCGAGCGTGGCAAAGAACGAGGGGGTGACGGCGAGCGCGCGGAGCTGCTCGGGCTGGCCGCCGCCGGCCAGGCTGATGCTGCGCCCGGTGAACAGCGTGGCCTCTTCGATCGCCGGCGCCTGCGTCCTCCGGTCGAGGTAGTCGGGAATGGACACGCTCGCCTGCGGCAGCCCCATGAGCGGGTAGGTGTTCCAGACGAACACCAGCCGTTCGGCGGAGGGATACGGCAGCGGGCGCAGCAGCACCTGGTAGACCAGGCTGAAGATGGCGGTGTTGGCACCAATCCCGAGCGTCAACGTCAGGACGGCGACCGCGGTGAAGAGCGGCTCCCTGCGGAGCGTGCGGAATGCGTAGCGGAGGTCCTGCATGGGTCCTTGGACGGGAGCGCGCCTGCCGGGGTTCATTCGCGGTTCCGTTCCGGCCGGCCGGCATCTTCCGGCCCGCTGGCCCGTTTGGTTATAGTCGGCGTATGCACCCGCGCCCCGCGTTCGTCCTTTCCATCAGCCTCCTGTCACTCGCCGTCGCCGCCGGCTGCGCGCGTCCCGAGGCCCCGAGCCTGCCGCCTCCACCCGACGTCGCCGCCCCGCCCCCCGACTCGCTCAAGACCACCTCCGGCCTGTCCACCAAGGTGCTTCAGCCCGGGTCGGGCGAGCGGCGTCCACGGGCGACCGACACGGTGGTCGTTCACTACACCGGCTGGACGACGGACGGGAAGATGTTCGACAGCTCGGTCACGCGCGGCCAGCCGTCGGAGTTCCAGCTGAACGGCGTGATCAGGGGGTGGACCGAGGGGGTCCAGATGATGGTCGAGGGGGAGAAGCGCCGGCTCTGGATTCCGGAGAAGCTCGCGTATCAGGGGCGGGAGCCGGCAGGCATGCTGGTCTTCGATATCGAGCTGCTCGATATCAAGTAGCGGCCTGACGCAGGTCCGCGGCCGCGGTCAGTGGCGGTCAGTGGCGGTCAGTGAACTGATTGACGGCGCCGCCGGTCCGGCTTGGGGCGGAGGCTCACCGGCTCTTCATGCCCGGCGCTGCGCCCCGGGCCAATATCCTCGTGCCAGACGTGACCGCACGACGTGCAGTGGCACTGGTTCGCCATGTTCAGCGTGCGCATCGCCAGCACGGTCCGGGACTGGCACCTCGGGCAGGTGCGGCACATCTGTGGTTCAAGCATGGTCACTCGTCGTCATCGTCGTCGTCATCGTCATCGTCGTTTTTGCCCGCTTTCTTCTGCTCGACGATGACCGCTTCGGTGCCGATCGTCACACGACCTTCGCGCTTGGCGCCGGTGTTGAGCACGACCAGGATCGTGACGTCGCCGTCGCCGCTCCCGCTCGCCCCGGACAGCACCCGAATCCACGGGACATCGGGAGCCGCCGTCCACGCGCATTCTCTCGACGTCCGCACTTCGAGCCGGACCGGCCCGCCCAGGAAGCCGGTCTTGACCCGCCGGGGCCGCACGGTGAAGTCGCACGCGGCAGCCGCCGCCGCCTGCGTAACGGTGAGCGTCCGGCCGGCAATCGTCACCGTGCCGGTCCGCGCCGCGCCCGTGTTGGGGACGACCGACACCTGCGCGGTGCCGTTGCCGCTCTCGCGCACGGTGATCCAGGCCGCCTGGCTCGCCGCCGTCCACGGGCAGCCGGCCGGGCCCGTGACCGCGACGTCGAACGTCCCGCCGGCCGCACCGACGTTCCGCTGGTCGGGCGCGATGGTGTGGGTGCACGCAGCGCCCGCCTGCGTCACGGTGAGCGTCCGCCCGGCGATGGTCAGCGTGCCGGTGCGCGAGCCGGAGCTCGATGGCGTCACCTGGAAGCCGACGTTGCCATTGCCGGTGCCGGCCGCACCCGAGACGATTCTGGAATCCCAGGACGCCGCGCTCACAGCGGTCCAGGCGCAGCCGGCCCCCACGGTCACTGCCGTCGCGCCCGGGCCCCCCGCCGCCGCCATCTCGACGCGCTCCGGCGACAGGCTGGCCGTGCAGTTCTGGGCCGACTGCGCAATCGTCACGGGCTGATCCGCGACCGTGACGGTGGCCGTGCGGGCCGCGCCGGAGGAAGGACCGACCGTGAAGCTGACCGACCCGCTTCCCACGAACGCCCCGGTGCCGTTCAGCCCGACCCAGGCGACCGGCGTCGCGGCGTTCCACTGGCAGCCGCTGCCCGTCGCCACGGCGACCGCGACCGTTCCGCCGGCGGCGCCGACCGAGTGGCTGCGCGGCTCGAGCGTATACGTGCACGAGGTTTGCGGCTGTCCCTGTGAGATCGTGAACGTCTGGCCGCCAACGACGACCGTGCCGGTCCGGCCGGCCCCGGCCGTGACGGTGAATGGCACCGTGGCCGATCCCGTCCCCTGGTTCTGGCCGAGCGTGACCCAGCTGGCGTTGCTGGCTGCCGTCCACGGGCAGGACGGTCCGGTCGTGAGGGTGATGACGCCAGCGCCGCCGGCGGCGGGAGCGGCATACGAATCGGAGCCGAGCCGGTAGACGCAGCCTTCAGACTGCGTGACGGTGAAACGCCTGCCCGCGATCACGATGGCGCCGCTGCGGGGCGCTCCGCTGGTTGCCGCGACGTCGAATGCCACCGTCGCCGGCCCGCGGCCCTCCCTGCCGCCCCGCAGGACGATCCAGTCCGCCTCACTCTCGGCTGTCCATCCGCACTGGGCGCTCGAGGCCCGGATCTCCCACTTGACCCGCGCCCCCCGCCTGGGGGAAGGTCGCGCCGCTCTCGGCCAGCGAGATGGTGCACTCACCGGCGGCCTGCACCACCTCGACCCGCTGCTCGTTGAGGATCACGGCGCCCCGCCGTGCGGAGGGGTCGGGGTTGGGCGAGGCCGCGAACTCCACCGCGCCGTCGCCCTGGCCGCTGCGTCCGGAACGGATGCTCAGCCACGACGCCTCGGTGGATGCCGTCCAGGCGCACTCGCGCGCAGCGGACACGCTGATCGTGGCGGCTCCGCCGCCCGCCGGCAAGCTGCCGTTGACGCCGTTGACGCTGACGCTGCACCGGGTGATGGTGCTGGGCGCCGTAATGGTGGACGACGAGGAGCCGCACGCCGCTGCCAAGCACAGCAGTATCAATAACGCGGGAGCCCGGAGCAGGGGGGAGACGGCGGACGGAATCGATCCTGAGATGAACACCGCCGGCGTGAGTCTCAAGAACGCTGCCATACAGCCGGGATGGACGGGGCGCGAAAACCTCAGGTCCTTTGCGAATTTCTTCCGCGGCCTCGCCAAACGGGTGGCAGCCTGGGAATTACCGGGGACCGTAAGGAATCGGATTGCTCATTGTCGCCAAAGACTTACCGAGGCCTTACGAGAGCAGCCAGGCCACATCTTCCGGCCCGAGCGCCCGGATCAGCCCCGCGTCCTCGGCAAAGATGGCGCCCGCGAGCTCCCGCTTCGACGCCTGCAGTTCCGCGATCTTCTCCTCGACGGTGTCGCGCGCGATGAGGCGATACGCGAAGACGGGTTTCGTCTGGCCGATGCGGTGCGCGCGGTCGATCGCCTGGGCCTCGACGGCGGGGTTCCACCATGGGTCGAGCAGGAACACGTAGTCGGCCGCGGTCAGGTTCAGGCCGACGCCGCCCGGCCTTGAGGCTGATCAGGAACAGGCGGCAGGTCGGGTCGCTCTGGAAGCGCTCGACGCGCGCCTGCCGGTCGCGGGTGCTGGCCGTCGAGGTACTCGTAGACGATGCCCTCGGCCGTCGAGCCGCGGCGCGCACGCAGGTCGAGCAGCGAGGTGAACTGCGAGAAGACCAGCGCCTTGTGCCCGCTCGTCGCGCGAGCTCGCGCAGCTGCGACAGCAGCGCCTCGAGCTTGGCGCTCGGCTCGCTCGGCTGCGGCTTGGGATCGACCAGCCCCGGGTGGCAGCGCCGCCTGGCGCAGGCGGAGCAGCGCCTCGAGCACGTGCATCCGCGGCTCCGTTCAGCCCGTCGCGCGGCGATCCGCCGCGAGCAGCGTCGCTCGGTAGTAGCTCCGCAGCTCGTCGTAGAAGCGCCCGCTCCGGCGCCTCGAGCTCGCAGTGCATGGTCTGCTCGACGGCGTTCCGGGCAGATCCGGCGCCACCTGTTCCTTGCGTGCGGCGCAGGATGAACGGGCGCGAGCGCCCGGGCGAGCAGCGGCAGAGCCTCCGCGCGCGTCGGCGCGCCTCTGCGCGGCGACCGCCGCCTCGAAGGCCGCGGCCGGGCCGAGCATGCCCGGGTTGAGGAACTCGAACAGCGTCCAGAGCTCGCCGAGGTGATTCTCGCACGGGCGTGCCGCTCAGCGCGAGCCGGTGGCGTCGGCGCTAGCATCCGCGCCGCCTTGGCCGTCGGCGGTCGCCGCGTTCTTGATGGCCTGCGCCTCGTCGAGGATCACGTAGTCGAACTCCGATCGTCCGACGAGCCGCGTCGGCGTCCCGCCGGAGCGTGCCGTAGGTCGTCAGCACCAGGTCGTAGTCGGTCGAGCGCGGCCCCGGCGGGCAGCGATGCGTCGCCGGTGTAGTCGAGCACCCGGAGCTCCGGGGTGAAGCGTGCCGCCTCGCTCCATCCAGTTGAAGACGAGCGAGCGCGGCACGACGGCGAGCGACGGCCGCGGGCGTGCCGCCTCGCGCCGCGTGCGCCGCGCGTCGAGCAGGGCCAGCACCTGCACCGTCTTGCCGAGGCCCATGTCGTCGGCCAGGCAGCCGCCGAAGCCGAAGCGCTCGAGGAAGTCGCAGCCAGCCGAGGCCCGTCGCGCTGGTAGTCGCGGAGCTCGCCGCGGAACGTGGCCGGCGGGTCGAGCGGCGCCACGCCGCTGAAGTCGGCGAGCCCGGCGCGGGCCCGCGCAAAGGCCTCATCGACGTCGACCGAGGGCTGCGTCTCGAGCAGCGCATCGAGGAGCGCCGTCTGCGACGGCCGGAAGCGGACGTGATCGCCCTTCGCCTCGCCGAACGCGGCAATGCGGCCATAGCGGCGGAGCCACTCCTCGGGCACCATCCCGCGCGTTCCGTCGTCGAGGATGACGGTCGCGTCGCCGCGGCGGAGCGCGGCCAGCAGATCCACCGCCGACAGCAATCGGCCGTCGCCGAAATCCACCTGCCCGCGCAGCTCGAACCAGTCCACGCCGGACTGCACCTGCATCTGCATGCCGAGCGCGGCGCGGAACATCCGGCCCTCCGCCTCGACGTGCCAGCCCTCGTCCACCAGCGCGCGGACCGCACCGGGGAACCGTTCGACCGAGATGGCCAGCGTGCCGGCCTTGGCGTCGAAATACCACGGCCGGTGGAAGCCGAGCTGCTGGAGCCGCTGGAGCGCCGCGCGCTCGACCGTTGCCTCGCGGCGGATAATCCGGCGGCGCGCGGGATCGTAGCCGCTGGTTTCCGGCCGGGCCGGCACGATGGTGCCGGCGTAGTCGAACTCCACCGCGGCATCCAGCTCATCACGCATGCCCTGCCCCTGCGGCCGGGACGAGCGCGCCATCCGGATGCGCGGCCGCGGCGTCGTCGCCACCACTTCGTAGCGGAGCTCCTCGGGCAGCTGCGAAGGCTCGATGGACGACTGCGCCATCGCCTCGATCAGCGCCGGAGCCGACGCCGCCGGCACAGCCGTCGGCCCCTGCGCGCGCAGCTCGGTCATCCAGGCCAGCGCGCCGCGGTGCTCGAAGCGCGCGACCGCGCCCCGCACGACGAGGAACGTCTCGGACAGGACGACTTCCGGCAGGGCCACGGGAATCCGCTCCCCTCCCGCGCGAGGATGCCGTCCACGCGGACCTGGCCGTCGGCCAGCACGCTGACGTCGAGGCTGAACACCCACGGCGGGCCGCCGTCCCAGGTGAGCGGCTGGACGTCGGGGGCGACGTGGCGCTGGAGGTAGAGGCGTCCGGATTGCGCGAGCAGCGGCAGGACGCGATCGATGAGCGGCCCGGCGAGCCTGAACGAGGCCCGTGCCGAGACGCTCGCGTAGCTGGCCAGCGCAAACGGGTCCGAGGCCCCGAGCAGCAGCGGCAGGATGTGCCATCCGTCTCGTCGGGCAGCTGGTCCGTCTCCGCGGCGGTGAACGCGGCGGGCTGCGGCTTCCCCCAGTCGCCGTTCTTCTTGCGGGTCCGCCACTGCACCTGGATGGTCGGCACGACGTCGCCGGTGGTGGCCTCCCGATCGATGACGTAGAGCAGTTCCCCCTGGGCGTAGCGGGACGGGGGACGCGAGACGTCGGCGGAGAGGCGCTGCTGGACGCCGTGCAGGAAGCGCTGCCAGGGCTCACGCGGCTGGGGCGCGGCGCGGTCGGTCGAGGGGGTGCCTGGCGTGACCGGAGCCGGCTGCGTGCCGCCCGTGTACGCCGACTCGAGGTAGACGTCCTTCGTCAGCGGCGCGTCGCCGATGAGGAACCCCTCGGCGTCGGCGGCAAGAATGACTGCCCAGATGTGCTTGCAGAAATCGTTGCGGTCCGAGAAGTACGGACAGCCGCAGGAGGCGAGAACCTCGTCGCCGAAGCGCGTGAGGTGGACCTGGTAGGTACTCCGACCCGCGCACCGTCGCGGTCACGTGCGTGTCGGAGCCCTCGATGGACCTGACGGCACCGCCAAGAAAATATCGACTGCCTTTGACCCGGGTGCGTTCGTCTACATCGCGCGCGAGCGCGTCGGCCAGACCCATTCCTGCTTCATTGTACGGGCAGGGCGCGGCCTGGCGGCAGGCCCGCCAGGCGCTACGGGCCCGTGGTGCCGATCGCGACCGGCTCAACCGCCGGCGTGCCCCGCCGCCGGCTGCCGCGGCGGGCGACAACCACATAGACAGGAAGCCCGCCGATGAGGAGCAGGAAGCCCCAGTACACGGCCTCGTACCCCGCGCCGCCCATGGCCCACAAGGCGTAGACGAACGCCAGGCCGGCGGTGATGGCCACGCCGGTGGGCAGCGGCCCGCCGGCCGCGTCGTCGCGCAGCAGGAAGATTGCGAGCGAGCAGAAGGCGTAAGGAATCAGGTTGGCCAGCGTCGACAGGAGGATGAAAAACGTGAAGATGTCGACGAGGCCGCGCGTGTAGTTCAAGACGACGAGCGCGGTCGTCAGCAGGCCGGCGATGACGAAGCCGGCCGTCGGGGTGCCGCGGCCCGACAGGCGGGCGAACACGCCGGGAAAGAGGCCGTCCTGCGCCACGGCCAGCGGCAGCTGCCCGGCAACCAGCGTCCATCCGTTCAGGGCGCCGAAGCAGGAGATCACGGCGCCCGCGGCGACGACCCGGCCTGCCCAGCCTCCGGCCATCGTCGTGGCCGCATCGGCAAAGGGGGCGGCCGACGTGCTCAACTGCGCGGGCGCCAGCACGCTCATCACGCCGACGGTGGTCACGATGTAGACAACGGCGGTGAGGGCGGTCCCGATCAGCGTCGCGCGCGGAATCGTCCGTGCGGGATCGCGGATGCTGCCAGCCGGGATCGTTGCCGATTCGAGGCCGAGATAGGCAAACAGGGTGAGCGTCGCCACTGCCGGCACACCGGCCAGGAGCGATCGGGCGTCGGTGCTGGCCACGGCGAAATGAGTGGCGTCGAAATACGTGAGCCCGAACAGCCCCACCGCCGCCAGCGGCAGCACCTTCAGCACCGTGGTCACCACCTGTACTGACCCGGCGGTGCGCACGCCCGCCGCGTTGATCGCCACCGCGACCCAGATTGCGCCGATCGCGACCGCCGCCGCAGCGGCCGGCGAGGCCGCGAGGCCCGGCACGAACAGGGTCAGGTAGGCCACGAGCGCGACGGCCAGCGCGCCCAGCGCGGTCCAGGTGGAGATCCAGTAACCCCACGCGACGAGGAAGGCGGGCAGATCGCCGAACGCGCGCCTGGTTACGCATACGGCCCGCCCGCCGCCGGGTCGAGCCGCGCCAGGCGCGCAAACACCACCGCCAGCGCCATCGCGCCGCTCGCCGACACCAGCCAGCCGGCGATGCTCAACCCGCCGAAAGGCGCCAGCGACGCCGGCAGCAGGAAGATGCCGGAGCCAATCATGTTGCCCATGACGAGCGCCACCGCCGTCCAGAACCCGAGGGTGGACGAAGAGGGCCGGGTGGTGGACCGGGTCGTGGACATGTGCCGCGACTATAACGCAGTCGGCGCGAGCGTCAGGCCCGCGGGCCGGTTCGCGGCCGTCGTGACGACGCGCTATTGATAGGCGCGCGCATACGGCACGGGCACAGGGGCAGCCGCACCGAGCTGCCGCGCCGCGTGCAGCGGCCAGTAGGGATCGCGCAGTAGCTCGCGGGCGAGAAAGACGAGATCGGCCTGGCCGTCGCGCGACGATCGCGGTCCGCCTGGGCGGGCTCCGTGATCAGGCCGACGGCCCCGGTGGATGTCGGCCTCGCCGCGGATGCGTTCCGCGAACGGCACCTGGTAGCCCGGCCCGACGGGAATTCTGCACCGGCGACGGTGCCGCCGGAGACATCAATCAGGTCCACGCCGAGCGCTTCAGCCGCGACGCAGCTCCACCGATTCGCTCGACGTCCCAGCCGCCGTCGGCCCAATCGGTGCGGAGAGCCGCACGAAGAACGGCAGATTCTCCGGCCAGACCTGCCGCGCACCGCGTCCCGACCTCGCAGCCCCAGCCGGGTGCGGTTGTCGAACCTGCCGCCGTACTCGTCCGTGCGCTGTTGCGAGCGGCGACAGGAACTCGTGCAGCAGGTAGCCGTGCGCGGCGTGGACCTCGACGATCCTCGAAGCCGGCGGCGAGCGCGCGCCGTGCGGCCGCGGCGAACGCTCGCGACGATCCGCGCCGATGTCCGCGCGTCAGCGCCTGCGGCGGCGGTAGCCCTCGGCGAACGGCACCGCGCTCGGCCCAGACCGGCTCCCAGCCTTCGTCGGCCAGCGGCCCGTCCGCCGCCCTTCCACGGCGCGACCGCGCTGCGCCTTGCGGCCGGCGTGCGCGAGCTGGATCCCGGCGACCGCGCCCTGGCTCGTCGATGAACGCGATCGCGCGCCAGCGTCTCGACGTGCGTCGTCCTCCCAGATGCCGATGTCCTGCCCGCTGATGCGCCCCTCGGGCGTCGACGGCCGTCGCCTCGGTCATCACCAGCCCGGCCCCACCGACCGCGCGGCTGCCGAGGTGCACGAGGTGCCAGTCCGTCGGCGTACCGCTCGCGGCTCGAGTACTGGCACATCGGCGAGACAACGATGCGGTTGCGAAGGGTGACGCCGCGCAACTGCAGCGGAGTGAAGAGCATGGTCAGGAGAGGCGTCAGCTCCGGTAGGCGCCGCGGATGACGTTCGCCCAGAGGGGCAGCAAATCGGTGAACGTGCCCTCCATCCAGCGCAGGAGCCGGGGCGCGTCGTTGAGGATCGCGATGTCGTCGCCGCAATCGGCAAAGAGCCACCGGCCGCAGAAGACCCAGCCAGTGGCCGGCCGGCGTTGGCATCGCAATCAGCGACGCCACGGCGTCCCCGGGCAGGAGGTCGGTCGCGGGCGGCTCGTCGCCGAGCTGGATGAAGCCACCGCTCGTGCGCAGCCAGTCCTCGAGATGCACCCGCCAGCTCGCGGCCACGAGCCGCTGGAAGACCTCGAAGTAGGCGAACAGCCGTTCGCGGCCGGCGTCGGCCTTGTCATCGAACCGGCGCTCAGCCAGCTCGAAGCCGATCCCGGCCGCCAGGCAGTCGCGCCCCCACTGCGGCGCGGCGAACAGGCCGATGTTGAGCTGCGGCTCCCACCGCCCCCCTTGCTGGTACACGTTAGAATCGATCCCTGCGCCCGCGGCTGGATGCTGCCGCGGCGGAACAGGCGGGCGCCGGCATGACCGGCGCGGTTTCTCGCCTCGGTGACCCTGGCGGCGAACGGCCAATCGTTGAGCGCCATCAGCAGCGGCTCGAACCGCGCGCTCAGCGACTCGGCCGCCGCCTGCGGCGCCAGCTGCGCGAGCGCGGTGAACTCCGCGCGGCCGAACCCGCCAAGCGCGATCGTGCCTGGCCTGGCGGCCCGCGCCGCGCGCGCGGCCGGGGTCTTCCGCGCGCCAGCCGCCCGCGGCGCGCTCGCGCGGCGCCGCGGCGCCACTGCCTCGATGGCACCCGCGCGCCGCCTCGACACGTCGATCTGCAGGTTGTGGGCGATGCGGTTGGCGGGTTCACCTGGAGCGCCGAATCGAGCGCCGCCATCGCGTCGTCCAGCTGGCCGAGCTCGATGCAGCAGCGCGCCAGGCGCGTCCAGGCGCCCTCGTTGGCCGGGGCGAGGCGGACGATCGTCTCGTTCACGCTCCGCGCGTCGAGCGCGAACTCGCCACGCCTGGCCAGCTCGACGGCCTGATGCTCGAGTGCTGCGAGTTGTTCCACGCTACCGGCGCTCCTTCATCTGCTCCAGCACCTCGCCGAGCTTCCTGACCTCCTCGCCGTATAGCGCCCAGTTGCCGGCGCGCTGGGCCTGCATCGCGTGCTGGTAATGACGCTGGCCTGTGCGGCGAGCCCGACGAGGCCGGCGTCGCGCCACTGGCCGCGCTGGCCCTAGCACCGGCGGATGATGCCGGCGCCGTTCTCCCGCGGCCGTGGCCGCGGCGCGGCCGGTCCGCTGCCGCCCGGGAAAAGGCGGTCGAGGGCCTCGTCCAGCGTTTCCTCCATCACGATGTGATTCTGGTAGGCGACGATGACGCGTTTCAGCTCGGGAATGCGGCCGCCCGCCGCGCGCAGGTAGAGCGGACGGATGTACACCAGCGACTCCTCGATCGGGATCACGAGCAGCGTCCCCTGGATGACTTCCGAGCCCTGCTGGTTCCACAGCGTGATCTGCGGCGCGATGACCTGGTCCTGGCTGATGCGCGCGGCGACCTGCCGCGGGCCGAAGACCACCGTCTGCTTGGGGAACTGGAATACCATCAGTTGGCCGTAGTTGTCCCCGTCGCTGCGCGCCACCATCCAGGCGGCCAGGTTGTCCTTCTGCCGCGGCGTGTACGGCAGCATCTGGATGAACTCCGGCGCGTCGCCGCCCGGCAGCTTCATGATCGTGTAGTACGGGCGACATCGGCTGCGCCGCCCGCCACGGTGTCCAGCGACGGCATATCCCACTGGTCCTCCCGGTTATAGAAGGTGTCCGGACTGGTCATGTGGAACGTGGCGAACATCGACGCCTGCAGCCCGAAGATGCCTTGCGGATACCGCAGGCGGTTGCGCAGGTCGTCCGGCATGTCGGCCAGGCGGCGGAACAGTTCGGGAAAGATCCGCGCGAGTGTTGCGGCGACCGGGTCCCGCTATCCACGACGTGAAAGACGACGGTACCGTCGTAGGCATCGATCGTCACCTTGACCGAATTCCGGATGTAGTTGATGCCGCCCGCGCTCGGCGTCGAGTAGGGGTAGCGGGTACTGGTGGTGTAGGCATCCTGCACCCAGACGAGGCGCCCGCCGGAGATTGCCAGGTACGGATCGGGGTCGTAGGTGAGGAACGGCGCGATGCGCCGCACGCGCTCCGCGATGCGCCGGTACATCAGCACCCGGCTGTTTTCCGTCAGCGCCGGCGAGAACAGCACTTCCGGGGCGCCGAAATGGACGGCGAAGAGCAGCCGCGAAGGATGTCGACGGGTATGCCGCCCTTGCCGTCGTAACTGCCGAAGACGTTGTCGTCGCCCTTCGGGTAGTCGAACTCCGCGGTGTCAGTCTTGACGAAGACGTGGTCGTTTGACAGCTCACCGAAGTAGATGGCGGGCTGGTCGACCTTGAGATCAACCGACGATGCCAGGGGCAGGTCCTTGATGAACAGAACGGGAAGCCCTTCGGGAGTCACCTGGTTCACCGGCCCGAGCGTCAGCCCGTAGCCGTGAGTGAAGGTGAGGTGTTCGTTGATCCACGTGCCGCTGGGGAGGGCCTTCGAGTTCATCTCCCGGGCGGAGAGCATGATCTGCCGGTACTCGCCGTCGATGACATAGCGGTCGTTGTCGACGGAAGCAAAATCGTAGTAGGTGCGGATCTCCTGCAACTGCCCGAAGGTGTCGAGCAGCGGCTGCTCGTTCCACAGCGGCACGTTGTCGAAGGTGGCCCGGTTGCGCTCGATGTCCGTCGCGGTCAGCGTTGCCTCGCCTGAGAGCTGTCTCTCCTCGACCTGGTCGAGTGCGAAGCCCACGCGTGTGGCCGCAATCGAATGCCGGATATACGGCAGCTCGCTGACCTGCTCGTTCGGGGCAACCACCAGACGTTGCAGCGCGAACGCGTATGCCTGGCCAGCCAGGGCGACCGCCAGGTACCCGAAACCGGCCGCGAGCAGCGGCCACAGGCGCGGTGTACTTGTCTGCCAGAGTGCCAGCAGCGCACCCAGCGACGCGATGACGACCAGCGCCCACTGCACCGGGATGCCCGCGTGGACGTCGACATACGACGCGCCGTGCACGATGCCCGAGGGCGTGATCAGCAGCTGCGAAAGCCCGAGCCAGGCCCGAAAGGCGAGGAGCAACAGCAGGAAGGCGGCCAGCAGGGCGAGATGGCGACGCGCACCGTCACCCATCCTGATGCCCGCACCGGGTCCATGACGAGGTTCTGGCTTGCGAAGTGCGCGACTCCGACCCCGAGGTCTGCCAGCAGCACCGTGTAGAGACTGAAATTCAGCAGCGCGTGAAGGAGCGGCAGGTGAAAGACGTAGAAGCTGACGTCGTGGCCGAGAACCGGATCGCTGGCGCCGAAGGTCACGGCATTGCGGGACATCAGCCACACGTCCCACTGCGCGGCCGCACAGAACGCGAGAGAGCCGCGGCAACGAGGCTCCCGATCATCACGACCGCGCACGCTTCCGGGTCCCCGTCGAAGGCAACCGTTCGCGCTCCCTCCGGCCCGTAAACGTGAACTGCCTCTGCCCAGCGCGCGGAAGGCGACCCGCACATTGGCGTAGAGCACCCCGAATCGCGAGCAGCGAAGGTCACTGGCGCGATGGTCACCGCGCGGTGCAAGCGAGCGCACGAAGACCTGCTCGTAACCGACTTCGCGGAACCACAACCAGTCGGTGTAGAAGACGGCGATCGACGGAACGGTGATGAACGCCGCGGCAACCAGCAGCAGCAACGGGATCTGGGGACGGAACACGGCCAAGCAACCTCCTCGAGGCGCGTCGGAGCGACGCTCGCTTAACTATGGATCGTCCGGGACCGGGCGTGGAGGTTTTCGGGCGGGGAACGCCGCAACGGCGGCCGGCGCCGCCGCTGACGTGCACGGTCAGGGCTGCCGCGCCGCGTCGCGGCGCCGCCCTGCGGTCAGCCCGTTCAGGGAACGGTGACGACGACCGCTGCCGGCTCGGCGGCCGACACCGGATTGACGAGACGATCGGCAATCGTCGCGAAGAACCACACGAAAATCACGGCGCCCACGGCAGCGCCCACAGTACCGGCCAGTCCGACTCTTCACAAGAACCTCCCGAAGGGTTGACGAATGGTGTAGCCCTTCGAGACTCCAAGGTCCATGCCCGGCCCGGAGCTTTTCTGGAAGTTCTTGATCGGATTGGAGTTGCGGTCCGCATGTGGGCATCCGCCAGTGCCCGCGCGGCGCCAGATCCGTCAGGCGGATGACGGATTTCGCCTCAGCGCCCCCGTCGGCGAGCTCGACCGACTTGCGCACGCGCCCGAACGTCTCGAGATAGGTGCGCGCCTCGTCTGTCGGCGCCACGCCGATCATGAAGAGCACGCTGCCATCGCGAGCTGCACCGTCGACACGTTCACGGCCTCCGTCTCCCCGGTGACCTCCGACACGTTGCTCAGCGTGGTGGTCAGGCCCTGACGGCCGCCGACGCTGGTGCGCGAGTATCCCCCCTGCCGCCGCAGCTGCGGGTTCGACTGCGCGAAGCCCTGGAGCAGCTGTTCGGTCTGCTGCTGCAGGTTGCTGCCGTTGCCGCCCGGGTGACGCCGATTTCGATCCCGTGGGTGAAGGCGGTCTGGCCGCCGGGCCCGGACGTAGCCGCCGTCCGGAGTGAAGGTCACGGTGTCGCCGCCACCGACCTGCTGCCAGTTGGCCGGCACGCTGATCCGCAGGAAGTCGCCGGGCTGATAGGTGCGCCACTCGCCCGACGGCTGGTCGACGCGAGCCGTGGGGCCCGGCCGGTGCCGACCGGCTCGCGCCGCTGCCCCTGCTTCGCCTGTGGCCGCCTGGGCGGAGGTCGGCGCCGGCGGCAGCTGCCGAAGCGGGCGTGCACCGTCTCGATGTCGCCTTGTCCGGCCGCGCGTTCCGCGCAGCATGGCGGCTTCACGGTTGATCGCCTCCACGCGATTGCCCGGATTGGGGTGGCCGCTCAGGAACTCCGGCCCGCCGCCGCCCCCCTGTCTCTCGATCGTCTGGAACATGCTGGCCATCGCCCGCGGGTCGTACCCGGCGCCTGCCATGATCTGCGCCCCGAGCAGGTCCGCCTCGCGCTCGAACTCACGGCCGTACTTCAGGAAGTACGTGCCGAGCCCGATCTCGGAGCCCTGCGAGACGACTGCACCAGTGCGCCCGCCGATCACCGCGCCGAGCACCTGGCCGGCGATGGCGCCGAGCTGGAACTTCTGGCCCCTCGTGGCCTGCACGGTGCCGTGCCGCAGAGTCACGTGGGCGATCTCGTGCGCCATCACCCCCGCCACTTCCCCTTCGGACCGCGCCGCCTCGATCATGCCGCGGTGCACGAACATCGGCCCGCCGGGCAGCGCGAACGCGTTGATGTCGCGCAGATTGACGACGTCGAACGAGTAGCGGAACGCCGGCTGCCGAAAGTCGGACGGGATGTGCTCGATCAGGCGATCGCCGATCCGATCGATGAAGTCATCCGTGCGGCCGTCGTTCAGCATCGGCATCTCGCGCCGGATCTCGCTGGCCGCCTCCTGGCCGAGCTTGACGTCCTGCTCAGGCGAGAAGCTGTTACTGTGGCGCTCGATCGGCGTCTGCGCGATCGCCGGCGGCACCATCAACACCGACACCACCGCGGGGATCAGCACGAACCGCGCGGCGGCGGGCTGGCGAAAAAGGCGAGTCATGTCCGCAAGAATTGCAAGCGGACCGCCAGTGCTACGGCGTGATTTTTCCGGGCTTTTACAGCGGAAACCCGCGGCGATGTCCTCCGGAAAGGACACCGCCGCGGGCTCAACCTTACCTGCCGTCCGCCCTACTTGACGTCGAACGTTGCCATGATGGGACGGTGGTCCGACGGCATCACGCCTTTCGAGTCGCGCATGTCGAAGACCCGCGCTTCCTTCAGCTTCAGCTTCGTCGCTCCCTTTGAATAGAACACGTAGTCGATCCGGCTGTTGCGGGTGTTGCCCGCGGAGTTGCCGGAATACGACACGTCATCCCCCGACTTCTTCGCGGCGGCCCACGCATCCGTGTGCCCCTTCGTCATGTTGGCGATCTCGCTCGCCCCCGGCCAGGCGTTGAAGTCGCCGACGAGGATCCGCTGCTCCGGGAAGTTGTCGGCCCAGCCCGTCAGCTCGCGCATCTGCGTGGCCCGGCGCGAGCTCGATTCAGCGTCGAGGTGCGTCGAATAAAGGTTTACGCGGATGCCGTTCACGATGATGGCGATACGCGCCACCGCCCGGGTGTGGCTCAGCTCGTGGTCATCATCGGACTCGATGTCGTAGGTGGTCAGGATCAGGTTCCCCTGCCCCTTCGAGCCGCCGGAGTTCTGCGCGAAGTTGTAGCGCCACGTCTTGCCGGTCCTGGCGCGCAGCAGCGCGGCGAACCGGGCCGGCTGATCCTCGTTGCCCCAGCCGGTGTACCGCTCGACCTCGTTCAGCGACACGACGTTGGCGCCGGTCTTGGCAATCGCAGCCGCGATGCGATCGATGTCGTAGCGGCCGTCGGTCCCGACGCCGTGATGGATGTTCCAGTCCAGCACCTTCAGTACCTTGGAGCTGCGGACGGCGAGGTCCGCGGGCTCGTCGTCTTCGTCCTCGTCCTCACCCTCGTCTTCGTCGTCGTCGTCGCCGGCGTCGCTGTTGCCCGCGGGTGCGGGCGCGGCGCCCGCCGATGGCGGACGCTGCATGTAGGTGGACGGCGAGAGGACGATCTGGTCGACCGCCATGCCGTCTTCGCGTGTCTGCACCCGCAGCGTCTGCGTTCCGGTGCGATTGAAGCGGATCGTGGGTCCCAGGGTGTTACGGCCGTAGCCGTTGTCCTGCCAGATCCAGCCGGACAGGCCGCAGCCGCGGCACGATTCGAGGTTGACCTCGGTTGCCGACGTGGTCCCGATGCGGTTGGTCGAGCTGCCCGAGGAGGTCACGCTGCGGTCGAACTGCACGAAGACCGAGTCGTTGGCCCAGGAGTTCCCGTCGGCGCGGCCGCGCAGCCAGAGGCGGTACGGCGTGCCTGCCTGCGCCTGGAACGTGAGCTCGAAGTAGTCCCTCGGCGAGGCCGACGCCCGCGTCTGCTTTCGCGAGCCCCGATCGGCATGGCGGATCACCGACCCCCGCGTCGCGCTCGAATCGCGGGCCACCGTCCAGCCGCCCGCCCGTTCCGAGGCCGAGGAGGCCTCGAGCACGATGTCTCCCTGCGCCGCCGCCGGCTGGGGATACACTACCGCCGCCGCCAGGGCTGTCGTTGCCATCAACACGCCGCGACCGGCGACGAGACTCACACGCTTTGCGAAATGCCGCATCCGTCCTCCGCACACAGTGGTTCACACACACGGCGCCGGTTCCGGCCGGCCCGGAGCGGACGATGCCGCTTGCCGGCCTGCCGTGGCTGGCGCCGCCTTACCCGATGGGTCTAGTTGATTGGAACGGCACCGGTGAGGGCGCCGTCACGAAGGGGCCTGTCCGCAAGGACGGGGCCAGGACACCGTCGGGAGGAAGTGCGCGAGAAACGCTGGCTTTTCCCCCGTTTATGCTGCCGCGCCCGAGCCAGGCGGGCAGGAGGGGAAACGCTGTTTCAGTAGGATTTACATCGGAGCGGGCGGAAATCGAACTGAGCCGTTTGCGCGGGGAATCCGTGTATGGACCGCAGACAGAGCCCGCACACCCGGCGCCGGCGCCTAGTGGACGACGTCGGAACGGCGCTGCGCGCACGCGACGCAGATATCGACCTCGTGCATCCACTCGGGCGGCTGCCGGGCGCTGCAGTGCTGGCAGACGCGGAACTTGGCCAGGCGGGCCTCACGCGCGGCATCGATCAGCGCCTGCACCGCTTTCATCCCCGCCCGTTCCGCGACGCGGCGCCACCGGACGGAGCCGATCAACAGCGGCGCGATGACCTGCGCGTCGGCGCCGTCCCAGGTGACGGCGTATTCCCACACCGTCACCGTCGAGCGGCTGAGCCGTACGACGACTTCCCCGGGGCTCCCTCCGGTGAAGTACGTCGCACCGTCCGCACGTGCTTCCTGCTCGACGGGTCCAGGGAGATGCGCCGCGATGAACGCGTGCCATTCCTCGACGCCCTGGCTCATTCGATTCACCTCCGGGAAGAGCTGCCGCCGGAATCATACCCAAACCCACGCGTCCCGCCCCAGCGCCAGCCGTCCGTTCGCGGCCTGCCGCCCGGCACCGCGATGCCTCGGGCGCGGACGCGCGGCGGCAGGCACGGCGCTGTGATACAAGTGGGCGCTCTGGAGGACGCATGTCGACGATAACAGTGCTGGCCCTGGCATGGCTGACGGCGCTCGCCGGCCAGGCGCCGGACTGGTCACGTTTCCGGGGACCCAATGGCACCGGCGTCGCGGACACGGCCGGTCTCCCGACCGAGCTTGGCCCGGCGCGGAACGTCGCGTGGCGCACGCCGCTGCCGCCAGGGCATTCGTCGCCGGTGCTGAGCTCCGCCAGGATCTTCGTCACCGGGCACGACGGCCGCGAACTGCTCCTCATCGCGCTCGATCGGTCCAGCGGCCGCGAGGTCTGGCGCCGCAGCGTGCCGCGCCGCCGCACCGATCGCCTCGACGGACCCAACGGCCCGGCCTCGCCGTCGCCGGTGGTGGACGGCGACCGGGTCATCGCGTTCTTCCAGGACTTCGGGCTGATCGCCTTCACCACCGAGGGGCGCGAGCTGTGGCGCCTCCCGCTCGGTCCGTTCAACGTGTTCTACGGCTTCGGCGCCTCCCCGGTGGTGGTCGACGGCCTGGTGCTCCTGCCGGTCGATCAGGACACCGGCTCCTACCTGCTCGCGGTCCAGGCGGCGACCGGCGCGGTCAAGTACAAGGTCGATCGGCCGGGCGTGATCTCCGGCTACTCCACGCCGACGGTGTATCAGCCGAAAGGGGGCGCCAAGCAGATCCTCGTCCCCGAGTCCTTCCAGCTCTCCGCCTACGCCGTCGAAGACGGCCGTCGCGTGTGGTGGGTCCGGGGCCTCGCCTGCGAGATGAAGTCGGTGGCGAGCCTGGACGGCGAGACGCTCTACGTCAATGGCTGGGGCTTCTCGCAGAACCAGCCCGGGCGCCAGGTGCCGACGGTGCCGTTCGCCGACGGCCTCGCGCGATACGACGCCAACAAGGACGGCCGCATCGGCCGCGACGAGATCACGGGCGAGGATCCGATGGACCGGATGCTGCGCCCCGGCTACGGCTTCCCCGCCTTCGACCTCGATCGCAACGGCAGCCTCGACGAGAAGGAATGGGACGTCTTCCGCGCGATGCTCGCGTCTGAGAACGGCCTGCTCGCCATCGCCCTCGGCGGCCAGGGCGACATGACAGCGGGCGCGGTGCGCTGGCGCTACCAGCGCCCGGTGCCGCAGGTGCCCGCCACGGTGCTGTACAACGGGGTGCTGTTCATGGTGAACGACAGCGGCATCCTGATTTCGTTCGACCCGGCCACCGGCGCCGTGCTGAAGCAGGGCCGGCTCAAGGGGGCCATCGACAAGTACTTCGCCTCCCCCGTGGCCGCCGACGGCAAGGTGTTCCTGGTCAGTCAGGACGGCACCGTGTCGATCGTGACGGCCGCCGGCGACTGGGACATCCTGTCGGTCAGCGCCCTGGACGACGAGGTCTTCGCGACACCGGCGCTGGCCGACGGCCGCATCTACCTGCGGACCAGGAGCGCGCTTTACGCCTTCTCGCAGGCACGGCCATGAGGAGCGGCAGGTGAAACTGATTCAGGTGCGGGCGCCCGGCGGTCCGGAGGGGATGACGCTCGCCGACGTGCCGTCGCCGGTGCCCGGCCGCGGCCAGGCGCTGGTGCGCATTGCCGCCTGCGGCGTCAACTTCATCGACGTGTACTTCCGCAGCGGCCTCTACAAGGCCGACCTGCCGATCACGCTCGGCAGCGAAGCGGCCGGCACCGTCGAAGCCGTCGGGCCGGGCGTATCCGAGGTGTCGCCCGGCGACCGCGTGGCCTATGCCATGGTCCGCGGCGCCTATGCCGAATACGCCGTCGTGCCGGCAGCGCAGCTGGTGGCCATGCCCGACGGACTGGACTTCCCCTCGGCGGCCGCGGCCATGCTGCAGGGGATGACGGCGCACTACCTCACGCATTCGACCCGGCCGCTGGCCGCCGGCGACACCTGCCTCGTGCACGCGGCGGCGGGGGGCGCGGGCCGGCTGGTGGCGCAGATGGCCAAGGCGCGAGGGGCGCGCGTCTTCGGCACCGTCTCGAGCGACGAGAAGGCGCGCGCCGCGCGCGAGTCCGGCGTGGACGAGGCGATCGTCTACACCGCCACCGACTTCGCGGCGGAGGTGAAGCGCCTGACCGGCGGCCGCGGCGTCGACGTCGTCTACGACTCGGTCGGTAAGACCACGTTCGACGGGAGCCTGGGCTGCCTGGCGCCGCGCGGCATGCTCGTGCTCTTCGGCCAGTCGAGCGGCGCGGTGCCCCCCGTCGATCCGCAGATCCTGAACACCCGCGGCTCGCTGTTCCTCACGCGTCCGAACCTGGCGCACTACATCCAGGACCGGCAGGAGCTGCTGTGGCGGGCCGGGGACGTGCTGAGCGCGGTCGCCGCCAACACCCTGCGCCTGCGCATCGACCGCACGTATCCGCTGGCGGACGCCGCCGCGGCGCATCGCGATCTCGAAGGGCGGAAGACGATCGGGAAACTGCTGCTGGTGCCGTAAGCCGCCGCGCCCCGCGGACGGCGGCGAGGCGCGTCTTGCATTCCGCCCCCGGCGGTAGTTACATACGGCGATGAAGATCTGCCCCGGTATCCTCGCCGCCCTGCTGCTTGCCTCGACAGTGGCGGCGCAGACGCCGCAGCCCCAGGCCCCGCCGGCCCAGACCCCGCAGACTCAACCGTCACCTGCCCCGGCCACGCCGCCAGCCCCCCGCGCGGCGCGGCCGGCGCGCACGCCAGCCTCGTCCCCGGTGCTGACCGTCGAGGTCACCAGCCGCGACGGCAGCCCGGTGGCCGACGTCCAGGTCGAGGCGGCGGGGCCCGTCGATCGCTCCGGCGTCACGGCCGCGACTGGCGCCGTCACGTTCCGGTCGATGCGTCCCGGCACCTACCGGCTGCGCTTCGAGCACGAGCGCTTCATTACGCTCGAGCGGGAGGTCACCATCCGCGCCGGCCAGCCGGCAACCGCCGCCGTGGCGTTGACGCCGGCTCCCCCCGCGCCGGCGCCTGTCGCCGCGCCGGAACCCGCCGCGCCCCCGCCGCCGCCGCAGGCGCCGGCGCGGGCGGTCGAGCCCCGCTTCATATCCATTCCCGACTTTCTCGACAAGAACCTGATCGGTGGCGTGCCGCAGAAGACCACGCTGATCGCCTGTGCCGAAGGGGGCACGGCCCGGCTGCTCCAGGTCCGCGATCCGCTCACCGACCAGGAGCACCCGGACGTCGACGAACTCATCTACGTTGTCGCCGGCGCCGGCGTCCTCCGCATCCGCAACCAGGAGACGAAGCTGGAGCCGGGCTTCTTCGCGCTCGTGCCCCGCGGCATCGGCCACAGCCTGCGGCGATCGGGACGGAATCCCCTCATCGTCGTGGCGGTGCTGGCGGGCGCCCCCTGCACCGACGACGCCGTGCCGGGCCGCTGACGCCGCACGCCAGAGTCCACAGGCTGCCGTGCCCGAAACCTCCATCCTGGCGTCGATGATCACGCCGGCCGTGCTCATCTCGGCCTGCGGCGCGCTGGTGCTGTCCACCTCCGTCCGGCTGGGCCGCGTCGTCGATCGCGTTCGCGCACTCTCCGACCGGTTCGAGGAGCTCGCGCACAAAGGGGCGGCCGACATCGTCCTGTACGAGGAGCGCCTGGAGCTGACCTTCACGCAGCTCGACTGGCTGACGACGCGCGCGCGGCACCTGCAGCGGGCGATGACGGCTTTCTACCTGGCGCTGGGGCTGTTCGTGGCCACGACGGTCACCATCGGGTTCGTCGGGATCGGCGCGCCGGTCCTCGGCCAGTTCTCGTGGATCCCGGTGATCTTCGGGATGGTCGGCGCGGGGCTGCTGCTCGTCGGCACCGTGCTGCTCGGGTTCGAAGCCACGCTGGCGCTCCGGTCCGTGCACTCGGAGATGACCTTCCTGTGGAAGCTCGGACGGCACCACGCGCCGGAGCCTCTGCTGCGCCGGCTCGAGTCGCGCCGGCTGTGGCGCCAGTTCCGGTTCCGGGATCACTGAGCTAGAGGACCACGACCGTCACGCCGGCGTTCCCCTCCTCCAGCCGGAACGCGCGCACCGCGGCGATGGCCTTCAGGTGGCCGTGCACCGCCGCCTTCAACCGCCCGCCGCTCCGGCCGTGGATGATGCGGACGTCGGCGGCGCCGTCGAGCAGCGCGGCGTTGAGGAACTCGTCGAGCGCGGCAACCGCTTCGAGGACCGTTTTGCCGTGCAGGTCGAGCGCACGCGCCTGCCGGCTCCCCCGTGGCGGGTGCGGTGGTGTGACGGCGTCGGCCCCGGATCGGCCCGCCTGGACACGGCGCGGAGCGGAGGCGGCGTCCGGCTCGAGGCGGGCCCCCTCCAGGACCATCGCCCGCCCCTTCACGTCGACGAGATAGCGGCCGTGATTGCGCCCCTCGCGGACCACGCCCTTCCCCAGCCCCGCCACCCGTACGCGGTCGCCCGGCATGAACGTCACGGCTTCAGTATGCCGGAAGCGCTATAATCTGCCTGTTTCCATGACGCTGATCCCGCTGCGTGCCGCAGACCCGATGCGAGCCGCAAGGCCGCCGCGCACCCGCTGCGCCGGCGATCACCCCGAGGCTGGTGCGTAGATGCCGGCCAGCGAAGCCGCCCGCCTCGCCACCCTCAAGCTGTACCGGATTCTCGACACGCCGCCGGAGCAGAACTTCGACGACCTGACGCTGCTCGCGTCGCACATCTGCAACACGCCGATGGCGCTCATCACGCTGGTCGACGAAGACCGCCAGTGGATCAAGTCGCGCGTCGGCATCGCGATCACCGAAACGTCGCGCGCGGTCTCGTTCTGCGCCCACGCCATCAAGCAGAGCGACATCATGATCGTGCCCGACACGTGGCAGGACGAGCGCCTGCGCGACAACCCGCAGGTCACCGGCGCGCCGCACATCCGCTTCTATGCCGGGGCGCCGCTGATCACGCGCGACGGCTTCGCGCTCGGCACCCTGTGCGTGATCGACCGGGTCGTGCGCACGCTGACCCGCGATCAGATCGAGGCGCTCGACGCGCTGCGGCACCAGGCGGAAGCACAGCTGGAGCTGCGGCGCAACCTCGACGAGCTGCGCGTCGCGCTCGCCGAGCGCGACCGCGCCCAGGCCGAGCAGGAGGCGCTCATCGAGCAGCTGCGCGCGGCGCACGAGGACGTGCGCCGGCTCAGCGCCCTCCTGCCGTATTGCTCCACCTGCCAGTTCACGATGACGATTCCGGCCGATCCGTCGGCGATTCCCACCCTCACCGACGGCATCACGCACGTGCTCCAGGAAAAGCAGTGGTCCGAGCCGGACATCATGGCCGTCGAGCTCGCGCTCCAGGAGGCGGTGGCCAACGCCATCCGCCACGGCTGCCGCGACGATCGCACCAAGCAGCTGCAGTGTTCGGTGGTGTGCGACGCGGCGGGGGAGATCCTCATCACCGTCCGCGACCCCGGCGCCGGCTTCGACCCCGGCCAGGTGCCCGACCCGCTCGACCCGGCCAACGTGCTCAAGCCGAGCGGCCGCGGCATCTTCCTGATCAACGGCCTGATGGACGACGTCCGGTTCGCGGACGGCGGCCGCGAGCTGCGGATGCGCAAGAAGAAGGCCTAGCGCGCCGCGCTGCGGCTCACGACGGCCCGGTCGCCCCCTGCAGCCGCCGCCGCGTCAGGCTGCCCTTGTAGTTCGCCTCCAGGTAGTCCACCCCGTCGGCCGTAATCATCAATCGCGACTGGTCGTCTCTGGTGATGAACTTCCGCTGCCCGAGATACCAGAGCGTGAACTCCAGATGTTCGCGCGGACGGCCGAGCAGGCTCTCGAGCTCGGTCGAGAACAGCGACGGCGACGACGGATCGACCCGGCGCCGGGTGTAGAGCGCCTCGAGCAGCGTCAGCCGGACGATCAGCTCCCCTTCGAACTCGTTCTCCGACTGCGCGCCCGCCGAGACCAGGCGGTAGCGCTCGTGGCGCTGCTGGTGATACGTGATGTCGTAGCGGGCCCGCTGCTCGGGGTCGTTCAGCACCGAGTAGGCGGCGTGGATCTCGCGGAAGCGGGCATCGTTGCCGGTGTCCTTGTTGTCCGGGTGGAACCGCTGCGCGAGGAGCCGGAACACCCGCTGGATGGTATCGGGCTCGGCGTTGGCGCTGACCTGGAGCGCCTCGTAATAGTCGACCGGTGCGTCTTCAGCCATGGTTGTCCGCTATTGTCGCCCCTTCGGGCGCGATTGGAAACGGCGGCGCCATCCTGTGCGGAACCGGCCGCGTGCGCCCGTGTGCGTGTGCGGATCCGGCTCCGCCATCCACCGACGCGTGCGAGACGCGGCCTTTCCGTGTGCTCTATCGCCCCTCCGGTGGCCCCCCCCTTGCTACTGCCGCCCGCGTCACCCCCATGCCCCGTTCCCGCAACGCCCGCCCGCCCAGGCGCGCCGGCCTGATTCGTCTCGATCCCCACGCTCTTGGCGCGCTGGCGGTGCTTGCGGTCCTGGCCGGGTGCGCGCCGGCCGACCCACCGCCCCGTGGCCCGGCGGCCGGGGTCGAAGCGCTCGTCGCCGACGTCGAGGCCGGCCGGCTCAATACGGGCGACCACGTCCGCGTCACCGGCGTCGTCACCTACGATGACGCGGAGCGGAAGCTCGCGTTCGTGAGCGACTCCAAGCGGGCGATCGGCGTGGCGACCGGCGCCGGCGGCCTGGGGGGGCTGGTGGGACGCACCGTCACCCTGGACGCACGCCTCGCGCGGGGCGACGCCGGGTTGCACCTGAGCGACCCGACCATCGTCGGCTCTGAGGTGAGCGTGCTGCCGGCGATCGCCGTCGCGGACGGCGCGGACGTGTTCACGCCGCGCGTGATCGGGCGTCCGGTGGAGCTCGCGGCGCGGGTGCAGGCCGCCACGCCACGCGACGGGCGGTTATTCCTGAGCGTGACCAGCCACGGCGTCGAGCTGAGCGCGGAGATTCGCGATCCCGGGACGGTGGATGGCCGCGCGCTGGTCGGCGCCGACGTCCGGCTGCGGGCAGTGTCGACCCCAGCGGATCCAGCCGCGGGGATTCCGTCCCCGGGCCGTCTCGTCGTGGCGTCGATGCGCGACGTCCAGACGCTGGGCGGCACGGGACTGCCGCCGGACGGTGCCCGGCTCCTGACCACCGCGGCCGCGGTGCAGGCGCTGCCGCTCGAGGACGCCACCGCCAGGCGACCGGTCAGGATACTGGCCCAGGTCCTGGTCCACGATCCGGCCTGGGCGTTGTTGTTCGTGCAGGACGCCACCGCCGGCATCTTCGTCGTGACCCGCGGCATGGCGCAGGCGGTGCCGGCCTGCCGGCCTGGCGACCTGGTCGAGATTGCCGGGGAGAGCGGCCCCGGGGACTTCGCTCCGGTGATTGCCGCGCACCGGATCGTGGTGACCGGTCACCAGCCGCTGCCCGCCGCGCGTCCCGTCTCGCTCGAGGCGCTGCTCTCCGGCAGCGAAGACAGCCAGTTCGTGGAGCTGGGCGGCGTCGTGCGGTCGATCGAGCGTGATCGCGCGAACCATCTGGCGATCGAGTTCGTGCACGCGCGCGAACGCATCCGCGCCTTCGTTCCGTCGATCGAGGGGCAGGCCACGCCGCCGGGGCTCGGCGTCGGCGCCGTCGTCAGCCTGGCGGCGGTGGCGGGCACGCGCTTCAACACCAGCCGGCAGATTCTCGGCGTGCAGCTCTTCGTGCCGAACGCCAGCGCGGTCAGGGTGACGGACGCCGCGCCGCCGGATCCCTTCGCGCTCGCGGTGAGCAGCACGGCGCGGCTCATGACCTTTGCCGGCAGCGGCCGGTCCGGCCGGCAGATGCGCGTCCGCGGCGTCGTGGTGGCCGCCCAGGAACAGGCCGTCTATCTCAAGGATGCCGACAGCACGCTCGAAGTGCAGACCGCTGGCGCGCCGGGCGACACGGCGATCCGGCCAGGCGACCTGGTGGATGCCGTCGGGTTCCCGGGCACGAGCGCCGGCCGCGGGCTGCTCCTCGAGGACGCGATGTTGCGGCGGGTCGGCCATGCCGGCGCGCCGGCGCCGGTCGAGGCACGGCCCGCCGATCTGATCCGCGACGCCCGGGCGGCCGAGTTCGTGCAGCTGCGCGCGCGGCTGCTGCAGCGCATCACCTCCTCAGGGGAGGACGTGCTGCTGCTCGACGCCGACGGCATCACCTTCCCCGCCCACCTCGCGCGGCCGCCGGGCGGCAGCACGCTCCCGGCCATCGAGCCGAACAGCGTGCTCGAAGTGACCGGCATCGCCAAGCCGCAGGTCGCCTGGCAGTCGAACCAGCCGATCGCCAACGGCTTCCGGCTCCTGCTCGGTTCGGCCGAGGCGGTGCGCGTGGTCGACGCCCCTGCCTGGCTCACCGGCCGCCACGTGGTCTGGACGCTGTGCGCGCTCGCCGCGATTACGCTGACGGCGCTCGCCTGGATCCTCACGCTGCGGCGGCGGGTCGCCCACCAGACCCGCGAGCTGCGCGTGGCGAAGAACGCCGCCGAGGCCGCCAACCGCGGCAAGAGCGAGTTCCTCGCCAACATGAGCCACGAGATTCGCACGCCGATGAACGGCGTGCTCGGCATGACCGAGCTGCTGCTCGAAGCGCCGCACGATCCCGAGCAGCGCGAGTCCCTCGGCATGGTCAAGTCGTCCGCCGAGGCGCTGCTGCGGGTGATCAACGACATCCTCGACTTCTCCAAGGTCGAGGCGGGCACGCTCGACCTCGATCCGCAGCCCTTCGCGCTCCGGGACATGCTCGGGGTGGCCGTCCAGATGCTCGGTTTCCGCGCCCGCCAGAAGGGGCTCGACCTGACCTGCCGGGTGGCGCCGGACGTGCCGGCCACGATCGTCGCCGACGCCGATCGGCTGCGGCAGGTGCTGGTGAACCTGGTCGGCAACGCCGTGAAGTTCACGGAGCAGGGCACGGTCGCCATCGACGTGACGCTGGTGCAGACGCTGGATGCCGCCGCCACCGGGAGCTGTGACCTGGTCTTCACGGTGAGCGACACCGGCATCGGCATTCCCGACGAGAAGCAGGCGCTGGTGTTCGAGGCGTTCACCCAGGCGGACGGCTCGGTCTCACGGAAATACGGCGGCACCGGCCTGGGCCTGGCGATCTCGGCGCGGCTGGTCGCGATGATGGGCGGTCACATCCGGCTGGAGAGCGAGCTCGGACGCGGCAGCACCTTCACCTTCAGCATCCGCGTCGGGCAGGTCGCGGCCCAGGCGCCGGCCGCGGCCGCCGAGGCGGCCCCGGCGGCCGCGGTCCCGCCGGGCGGCGCGCCGCGCGTCCTGCGCGTGCTGGTCGTGGAGGACAACGTCGTCAACCAGAAGATTGCCGCGGCCCTGCTGGCGCGGCGCGGCCAGCGCGCGGTGATCGTCGCGAGCGGCCGGGAAGCGCTCGAGGCGTGGACCAACGCGCAGTTCGACGCCATCTTCATGGACGTGCAGATGCCGGAGATGGACGGGTTCGAGACCACCGGGATCATCCGCGCGGCCGAGCGCGCCTCGGGCGCCCGCATCCCCATCGTCGCGATGACCGCCCATGCCATGAGCGGCGACCGCGAGCGCTGCCTGGCGGCCGGCATGGACGAGTACCTCAGCAAGCCGATCTCGATGAAGGAAATCGACCGCGTCCTCGGGCACCTCTCGGTGCTGCGGGCCGAGCCGTCGACCACCGCCGCGTAGGCGGCGGACCGCGGCGTCAGGCGGCGGTCTTCCCCGCCGGCGCGGCCGCGGCGCGGGGCAGGTCGAGCAGGCTGGCGAGATAGTCCCGCGTGCCGAGCAGCGTCGACTCGACCCTGGTCGCTCCGGCCTCGCGCAGCGCCTGGGTGCTGTCGTCGGCGAGGATCTCCGGCGCCCATCGCCCCACCACGATGCGGACATCGGGCAGCGCCGCGCGCAGCCGCCGCACCAGGTAGCGGGTCTTCGACGGCGGGCTGGGCGGCAGGTCGGCGATGCACACCACCTGGTAGTTGCCGCGTTCCACCAGCGACACGAGCTCGGCCGCCAGCAGCCGGGTGCTTTTCTGGAGATCCACGGCGATCGGCAGGTCGTCCACGAGGTGCGCCACCATCGCCAGCGCGAGCTCGTCGGCCACCCCGTTGGCCGGGTAGGCGAAGACGCGCAGCGGGTCGCGCGGCGCGACGTCGAGCGCCGTCTCGGGGGGCGCCGGCGTCGGCACGTCCAGTTCCCGGATCGACAGGGCCGCGTCGGCGAGCAGCTCGCGCGTGGCGTCGATGATCGCCGACTCTTCGTCCGTCGACAGCCGCTCCTCGATGCGATCGCGCTCGGCGTAATTGAGCGCCGGCAGCAGCAGCGCGTCGTACACCGAGCGCGGCGGATCCTTGGCGAGATGCGCCGCGATCAAGTCGGCCGCTTCCCCCTGGTCGCGGGCGAGCAGCCGCTGGTAGTAGACGTATTCCGGCGCCAGGGCCGGTTTGTCGGCCATCAGCGTGCCGAGGAACTCGAGCCCGTGGACGTGTTTCCCGAGCACCACCAGGCAGACCGTCAGCGGCGTGGCCATCAGCAGCCCGGGCGTGCCCCACAGCCACGTCCAGAACGCCACCGACACGAGCAGCGCCACTTGTGACACCCCCGCGGCGCCCGCGTAGAGCACCGTCTCGAGCACCAGGTTGGTGAACAGCTCCAGCGCCGCATAGAAGGCCACGACCATCAGCGGCGCGCGCCATCCCTCGAGCGCCGCCAGGCTGATCAGGATCGGCGCACCGGCCGCCACGAGCGGGCCGACATAGGGAATGAACCGCAGCGCCGCGCCGAGCGATGCCCAGACGAAGGGATAGGGCACATCGAGGAAATACAGGCCGGCGCCGGCGGCAATGCCGTAGGTGAGGTTGACGAGCGACTGCATGAGCAGCTGCCGGCTCACGCGCGTGCCCGCCTCGTCGAACGCCTTCGTCGTGACTGTCAGGTGGCCGTGACCAAACAGGCCGATCAGACGGTCGCGCAGATCCCGCCGTTCGAGCAGAATGAAGATCACCATCGCGATGATCAGGCCGGCGGTGCCCAGCTGGCTGACGATCGGCCCCATCCAGCCGAACGCCGTGAGCCCTTCGGTCTGTTCCGACGTCACCACGACCGGTTTGGTGACGGTGCCCCGCGGGACCTCCGGCGTCTCGAGCTCCTCTTTGATCTCTTCCAGGGTCTCCTGGAGCTTTTCCACCGAGCCGCCGCGGCCCGCGCCGCGCACGTCGGCGATCTTCGTCCGGATGTTGGAGCGGTAGCCGGGCAGGTCCCCGGCGAGGTTCTCGACCTGCCGCGAGATGCCCCATGCCGCCAGCCCCAGCACCGTGAAGACGAGGGTCACCACGGCAAGGACCGCGGGTACCCGGCCAATCCACCGCTCGAGCCAGTTGACGGGCGGCGCCAGGACGAAGGCCAGCAGGATCGCGAGGCCGATTGGCACGAGCACCGCCTGCGCCCAATACAGCACGGCGACGACGAGGACGCACCCGGCGAAGGTGACCCAGGGCTTCAAGGTTCGGAGGGTGTCGTCCATTCGATGTGGCGTGTTCGCTCCCCGGGTGCGAACAGCAAGGACGATGCCGCTCCGCTACTTCTTGCGGGTGTAGGTGATCTTGATCATCTGCATGTCCTTGCCGTCGGGGCCGGCGCCGTAGCCCGTCATCACCCGACCGCCGTTGCTGTAGCTGACCACCGAGCGCATCCGGATGACATGGCCGGTCGCGTCGGGGCCTTCCATCCAGCCGGTGATCTCCTTCTTCGCCGGATCCCAGGCGCTCTCTCCGACCATCAGTCCCTGGGACATCGAGTCGGTCCAGCTCCCCACGTACTTCTTCTTGACCACGTCCCAGGTGGTCGTCCCGTGCCCGTGGAACGGCACGCCCGGCATGAGCTCCGCCTTGAAGTCCGTAATCAGACAGAGCCCGCCGCACCCGAGCGTGTTGGTCTCGATCCCTTTCGCCGACATCGCGGGCTGGCCGGGCGCCGTGGCCATTTCCACGGTGGCATCCCAGGTGCCCACGTCGGCCTTGAGAACCTCGTGTTGCGGGCCCGGCTTCGGCAGCGGCGGCCCCTGGGCAAGGGCCGGAGTGGCCAGGGCAATGCCGACAAAGAGCAGACAAGCGGCCCATGAGAGACGGTGGAACTGGCGCATTCGCTCCTCCTTGATATGACTGGGTCTGACCGGGAATGACCGGAGATGACCGCGCTGGAATTGACCGGCTCACTATACGCCCGCCACCGCGCACTGCAAACAGCTGAGCCGAGGAGCCCTCGAGCTCAGCCGGCGCTGGCGAGACGGCGCACCTGCCGCAGGTGATGCCTGGTGTGCCGCATGTGGAACTTGCGCCATTGCGGCACGGTCAGCCCGGAGAAATAGGGATGATTGGCCACCAGACGCGCGTCGCCAAACCGGGCCGAGACCCGCGTGAGGGTGGCGTCGAGGGCGGCGAGCGCCTCCCTCAGCGCCGCGACGCTCCGGTCGGCCGGGATGGCGCCTTGCGGCCTGGTGCCGGTGGGCGCTTCCGCGCCGGGGAAATACGCCAGGTCGACGACAAGGATGCGGGCGAGGCGGGCGGCGAGCCCGGGCGGCCGCGCCCGCGGCTCACCCGACTCGAGCGCCTTCTCGAGCGCCGCGGTGTTCAGCGCGAACGCCAGCGTCAGGTGCTCGAGGATGTCGGCGATGTTCCAGCGTCCCGCGACCGGACGGGCCACCACGGCCGGATCCAGTCCGCCGGCGGTGCGCTCCACCGCGTCGAGCGCAGCGCGCAGGTGACGGTGCATCGAGAAAGTCTATCAACGGCGCCGTGCTGGGGGACAATGGGGAGATCTCATGCCCGACCGCACCTCGCCCCCTGCCACCCCGACCGGCTTCGGCTCGCTCGGACTCGATGACGCCATCGTGGCGTCGGTCACCGCGCTCGGCTACGAAGAGCCGACCCCCGTGCAGCGCGAGACGATCCCGCTGCTCCTCGAGGGCCGCGACCTGCTGGCGCAGGCCGCGACCGGCACCGGCAAGACGGCGGCGTTCGCCCTGCCGATGCTCCACCGCATCGGCGGCCTCGGCGCCGAGGACCGGCGGCGGACCACCGGCCTCGTGCTCGTGCCGACGCGCGAGCTGGCGATGCAGGTGGCCGAGGCCATTCACAAGTATGCGCGCGGCGGGCGGCTGACGGTGCTGCCGCTCTACGGCGGCGCGCCGATGCTGCAGCAGATCCGCGCGCTGGAGCGCGGCGCCAACATCGTCGTCGCGACGCCCGGACGCGCGCTCGACCACATCCGGCGCGGCACGCTCCAGCTCGAACGCCTCGACATCCTGATCCTCGACGAGGCGGACGAGATGCTCGACATGGGCTTTGCCGAGGATCTCGACGCCATCCTGACCGCCACGCCGTCGGAGCGCCAGACGGCGCTCTTCTCCGCGACGATGCCGGCGCGGATCCTGTCGATTGCCGGCCGGCACCTGCGCAACCCGGCCCGCATCGCGATCGCGCGCGAGAAGGCGGCGTCCGGCAAGCTGCCGCGCGTGCGCCAGGTCGCCTACATCGTGTCGCGCGCGCACAAGCCGGCGTCGCTCGAGCGGGTGCTCGAGACCGAGAATCCGGACTCGGCGCTGGTGTTCTGCCGCACCCGGATCGAAGTCGATACGCTGGTCGAGCTGCTCAACGCCCACGGCCACCGCGCCGAGGCGCTGCACGGCGGCATGGAGCAGCGGCAGCGCGACCGCGTCATGAGCCGGTTCAAGGAAGGCAAGGCGGATCTGCTCGTCGCCACCGACGTGGCCGCGCGGGGCCTCGACATCGAGCGGCTCTCGCACGTCATCAACTACGACGTGCCGGCGTCGGCCGACACCTACGTGCACCGCATCGGCCGCACCGGCCGCGCCGGACGCGGCGGCACCGCCATCACCCTGGCCGAACCGCGGGAGCATCGCCTGCTGCGGGCCATGGAAGCGGCGGCGAAGCAGAAGATCGAGGTGGCGCAGATCCCGACCGTCGCCGACCTGCGGGCGCGGCGGCTCGAGATCACGCGGGCCTCGCTGCGCGAGCGGCTGCTCGCCGGCGGCCTCGATCAGACCCGGGTGGTCGTGGAATCCCTCGCCGCCGAGTTCGACATCCTCGACATCGCCGCCGCGGCCGTCCAGCTGGCCCACGTCGCCGTGGCCGGGGACGGCGACGACCGGGAGATTCCGTCGCCGGTGTCGCCGGAGGCGAAGGGGGGCCGGATGGCGCCGCGGCCGCTGAAACCGGCGCGCGGCCGCGGCCCGGCGGACGAGCGCGGCGAGACGCGGCGCGATGCCGGCAGCGACATGACGCGCCTGTTCGTCGGCGCCGGCCGCCGCGCCGGCATCCGGCCCGGCGACCTGGTGGGCGCCATCACCGGGGAGGCCGGACTGCAGTCGCGGTCGATCGGCGCCATCGAGATCAACGACGGCTTCTCGCTCGTCGAGGTGCCCGACGCGCTCGCCGACGACGTGATCGGCGCGCTGAAGGCGACGACGCTGCGCGGCATGAAGGTGACCGTGCGGCGCGAGCGCTAGCGGGCGGGCGCGCGCCGGCCGCGCCCCCCCGATCAGCGCCGCCTCACTCCGAGAGGAGCTGCTGCACGCGCGCCGGCTCCTCGCCGAGCCAGTCCGGGTTCAGCGCCGTCGCATCGAACAGCGACGTCGTCTTGAAGGGCTCGAACTCCCCCCTCGCGGCAGGCCGCGCCGTTCGCGCCAGCAGCGACGAGACGTCGCCGTCGGTCATCGTCGCGAACGTGCGCGCCGCTTCGCACGCCTGGTCGATCAGCTCCAGCCGCTCGATCCCCGTGATCACGACCGACGTGGGCAGCCGCAGCGCGTACTGCAGGCACTCGAGCGCCGTGGCCTGTCCGGACTTGAGGATGATGCCGGCAGCCAGCGGCTTCATGCCGAGCACGCCGATGCCGTCCCTGACCAGCTCGGGCAGGACGATCTTCTCGAAGCTGCGATAGTGGGCGTCCATCACGTTCAGCGGCATCTGCACGGCGTCGAAGTGCACGCCATGGTCGCGCGCCAGGGCGAGCGTGTGCAGGTGGATGTGCGGATCCTTGTGGCCGGTGAAGCCGATGTAGCGCAGCTTGCCCTGCGCCTGGGCGTCGACCAGCGCCGCGTGCGCCCCCTCCTCGTCGAACATGCGATGCGGATCCTCGTAGCGGATGACCTCGTGGTGCTGGACGAGATCGATGCAGTCGGTGTCGAGCCGCCGCAGGGATTCCTCGAGCTGGCGCATCGCCTCCGGGCGCGAGCGCCCGTCAATCTTGGTCATCAGGAAGGCGCGCTGCCGGTAGCCGTTCCGCAGCGCCTTGCCCATCCGGATCTCGCTCTCCCCCTCGTTGTAATCCCACGAATTGTCCATGAACGTGATGCCCCGGTCGATGGCGCCGCGCACGATCGCCAGGCTCGTCGCCTCGCTCACGCCGGCCAGCGCCAGGTGCCATCCCCCGAGCCCAATTGCCGAAACCTGCTCGCCCGTGCGCCCGAGCGCGCGCGTCGGTACCTCACCAGCCATGTCGCCTCCTTCGTCCGCTACGTCGGCTGCCGATCGCGCTCGACGCCGTCACGCGTGACACGGTACGATACCCACTCCTGAGGACACACACGATGCCAAAAACGATCCCTGCTCCTGCCGATGTCGCAGCGGTCCCGCCCGACGCCGCCACCACCTCGACCGGCCTCGCCACCAAGGTCCTGACGCCCGGGACCGGCACGGCCCATCCCCGCCCGGCCTCGCGGGTCAAGGTCCATTACAGCGGCTGGACCACCGACGGGCAGATGTTCGACAGCTCGGTGGCCCGCAACGAGCCGATCTCGTTCGGCCTGAACCAGGTCATCGCCGGCTGGACCGAAGGCGTCCAGCTCATGGTGGAGGGAGAAACCCGGCGCCTGTGGATTCCCGAAAAGCTCGCCTATGGCGGGCAGCGCGGCGCGCCGCAGGGCATGCTCGTGTTCGACGTCGAGCTCATCAAGATCGAATCGTAGCGTCGACGCGGTCCCTTCCGGTGACCACCGCCGCCGGCTCTCCCCGCGCCGCGACCGAGATCGCCGCCGGCGTCACCACTTTCTTCACGATGGCCTACATCGTCATCGTGAACCCTTCGATTCTGGCGACCGAGGGCACCGGCCTGCCCTTCGCCGGCGTCCTCACCGCGACGGTGGCGATCTGCTTCGTCATGACGCTGCTGATGGGGGTCTACGCCGGGCTGCCCTTCGCGGTGGCGCCGGGCATGGGCATCAACGCCTTCTTCACCTACACGCTGGTGCTGGGCGCATCCCGTGGCCGGTGGTGCTCGGCATGGTGTTCTGGGCCGGCGTGATCTTCCTGGCGATCTCGTTGACGCCGCTGCGCGAGACGGTGTCCCGGCCTGGTCGCTCCGCCGGCGTCGGTCTTCAGCCGTCCGGACTTCAGCCTCTTCCTGCAGTTCGATGCCTGGGGCGCGCTGCGGCTCTCGCTGCTGCCGGCGATCATCGCCCTGCTCTTCACCGATCTGTTCGATTCCCTGTCGACGTTCATCGGGGTGTCGCAGGCGTCCGGGCTCGTCGACCGCGACGGGCAGCCGCTGCACCTGCGGCGCGGGCTGATCGTCGACGCCTGGGCCACGCTCGGCGCGGGCCTGGCCGGCACCTCTTCCGGCACCACCTACATCGAGAGCATCGCCGGCATCCGCGCGGCGGGCGCACCGGGCTGACCTCGATCGTCACCGCCGGCCTCTTCCTGCCCTGTTTCTTCATTGCCCCGCTCGCTGCTGCCGTCCCCGCGTTTGCCACCTCTGCGGTGCTGATCATGGTCGGGGCCGCGATGCGGGTGGGCTAGGGGCGCGGATTCAATCGGCCCGCTTCGACACGACCCAGCCGTAGGCGTCCATCATCACGCGGAAGACCTCGGTGTTGGCCATGTAGCCGCGCACCCGTTCGGCGCCGGGCCCCTGCGCGGCTACCAGCACTTCCTCGCCGGTGTGCCCGTTGTCCATCCGCAGCGCAGGAATGCGCATCGGCGACCGCACACCGGTCGTTTCGGCCTCGGCTTCCGCCTCGTCCAGGCCGGCCAGCAGCGGTTCGCCGAGACGGCCGCCGCGGATGCGGAGGTCGAAGGAGTGGTCGGCGGTGAAGAGGATCAGCGTGTTGGATCCGGCGAGCTTGGCCGTCTGCTCGATGACGCGGTCGAAGGTCACCAGCCGATCCAGCCCGCGACGGATACGGTCCGTGTGGGTGTCCGACTCGACCATCAGGAAGTAACCGGCCGGGTTGCGGGAGAGCATGCGGACGGCCGTCTGCACCGCCTCGCCGAGATCGAAGTCGCCGGAATCGAGCAGCACGATGGCCCGCGTCGTCTCCGGCGCGATCTCCGAGAGCGACGACAGCACCGGCCGGCCGTGCTCGCGGGCGAGCGCGTCGATCTCGAGGCCCGCTTCCGCCATCGCCTTGCTGATCGCGGCGCGGCCGGCGCCGATCATCACGTCGGGGCCGTCGCCGTAGCGGCGCGCGAAGACCTGCTGGAAGATTGCCGCGGTCATCCCGCGGTCGTTGGCCTTGGCGTAGACACTGGCCGGCGTGGCCCCGGTCAGCGCGTCGTTCGAGATGATGCCGGTCGACAGTCCACGCTCCTCGGCATACTCGAGGATCGTCTTCAGCGGTTCGCCGTCCTTCTCCTTGCGCACCGCCGCGGCCGACTGCCCGACCACGCCGTTGTGGGTGCGCTCGCCGGTGACGATGGCGGTCATCCCGGCGGCCGAGTCGGTGACCAGCTGCGAGGCCGTCGAGGTATCGGACAGCCCGATGTGCGGCATGTTCTGGATGAACAGCCGCCGCGGCGCGCCATAGCCGTGCAGGCTTGCCGCCGCGATCGTGGAGGTGCCGCCGGCATCCGCGAGGAACAGGATGACGTTGCGGGCGCGTGGGGATTGCGCGGTGAGGGCGACCGGGAACAGGACGAGGGTCAGGAGAAGGCGCTTCATCAGGCGGCAGTATACAGCTGCCGGGCTGGCAGACCGCTGGCCCGCATGGTGCCCCGAAACAGCTTTGTTGCGGCTGACCTTCCACTTGACATCCGGCCTGTAGCGGGTCATTGTGCGCTTAGCGCTACCATTCGTTGTCGCCGGCAAAGGGGCAGCTATGCCATCCCGATTTGCGAGGCTCAACAGCCGCGTCGTCACCGCGATTCTTCTCGTCGCGCTCCCTGTGCTTCTGGCGGGCGCGGCCCTTGTCATCAGCATCGGCCAGAGCCGCCTGCTCCGGACCGAGAGTGTCCGGCTCGGCCAGATCGCGCAGTACACGGCGTCGGCGGTCGATGCCTACGTCTACCGGCGCATTCTCGACGGCGCCCTCCTCGGGCGCGTGCCTGAGCTTCGCCGCGCCGCGGCCACCGGGAACGACCAGCCGTTCGATCCCCAGTCGGCGTCGGAGCTGGACCTCGCCTGGCAGCGCGAGGGAGCGGCAGCGGCCAACCGGTCCGGCGTGCTCGACTCCCCCGCCTCGAGATTCCTCGAGGATCTCATCAAGAACGATTCGGTCTACCGCGAGGTGCTGGTCACAGATCGGTACGGCCGGCTGGTGGCGGCCTCGAACGTCACGTCCGACTACCTGCAGGCCGACGAGGCCTGGTGGGTGAACGCGTTCGACGGCGGTCGGGGGCGGATCAGCGTGTCCGACGTCACCCGCGACGAGAGCGCCCGCGTCTACGCCTTCGAGATCTCGGTCCCGGTGCTGAGCCCCGGGAGCAGCGAGGTGGCGGGGGTCATGAAGATCGTCGCGGACAGCCGCGAGATGCTGACCGGCATTGCCGGGCTGGAGCTTGGCGCCACGAGTGAAGCCATGCTGGTGCGCACCGACGGCTCGATTGTCTTCAGCCGCCGGCCGTACACCGAGCAGGACCGCTTTTTCGCCGCTGACCTGCTGCGCCAGCAGCTCGACGACCGGGCCACGCGCAAGGAGAGTCCGGGCATCATCACGCTCGAAGCGCGGACGCCCGAAGGCGGCCGGCGCCTCGTCGCGGTCGCGCCCAGCCAGCTGACGCGCAGTTATCCCGAACTGCCATGGATGATGGCGCTGTCGGTCGACATGGACGAGGTCAGCGCCCCCTTCCAGTCGCTCGTCGCCTACCTGGTGCTGGTCGTGCTGCTGACCGGGCTGGCCGTGCTCGCGATTGCCTTGTGGCTCTCCCTGCGCCTGGCGGCGCCGCCCATCGACCCGGCGTACGACATGCACCTGGTCGAGCACGCGCGGATTCCGCGCATGGGCGAAGGCGACACGCCGTAGCCGGACCTCAGTCCACCTTGATGTCGGCGCGGAACCGACGCCGCAGCTGCGCCATCGAGCGATCGCCGCGCCCCGCCCGCTCGATGGCCCCGGCCAGCCAGTCGTACGGAACCGCGCCCACCACCGGCTCGGCATCCGCGTAGAACGCCCGCGGATCGCCGGCCGCCGGGCCTACGAACGCGCACGGCACCCCCGTCACACCCAGCGTACCCGCCAGTCTGAGATCCGCCTCGAGCTCGGCGAGATGGGCACGCGACGACACGGCATAGGCCATCGCCTCGGCGTCGAGTCCGGCGGCGGCGGCGATTCCCTTGAGGACGTCGAGGTCCGCGATGTCGGCATCCTGGGCGAAACGCGCCGCGTAGAGGGCGCGGTCGAACGCCGCGAAGCGCCCCTCGGCCCTGGCAAAGAGCGCCGCCTGCAGCGCCCGGCGGCTGCGCAGCTGCCGGCGGGGCACGCGCATCTCCAGGCCGCGCTCGCGCGCCATCGGCAGCACCCGGTTATCCCAGTGCTCCCGGATGTACTCGCTGTCGGGGTCCGGCATCGGCACCGGGTCAGGCCGGAGCTCGTAGGCGTGCCAGCGGGTCTCGACCTGCGCGCCGAACCGGCGCGCGGCTTCCTCGAGCACCGGCAGCTCGAGGTAGCAATACGGTCAAAGGTAGTCGCTCCAATATTCGATGATGACGGGCATGCGCTCCTGTCAGTCCTGATTCACCGTGAACGTCTGGCCGGCGATGGTGATGGTGCCCGAGCGTGGCGCGCCCGTGGCGTTCGCGTCCACGGTGAAAGTAACCGTGCCGTCGCCGGAACCGCTCGAACCAGCCGTGACGATGATCCACGGGGCGTTGCTCGCGGCGGTCCAGGCGCAGCCCGCCGGGGTGGTGACGTTGACCGAGCCGCCGCCGCCCGCCGCCGGCACGGTCTGCGACGGAGCGCTGAGCGTGTAGGTGCAGCCCGAATCCTGGTTGACCGTCACCGTCCGGCCGGCCACCGTCGCGCTGCCGCTGCGCGCCGGACCGCTGTTGGCCGCCACCGATAGATCGACGCCGCCGCTGCCGGTGCCCGGCGATCCCGCGGTCACGGTCATCCACGGCACCGAGCTCACGGCCGTCCAGCCGCACGACGCGGTGGTGGTGACGGTCACTCTCTGCGCGGTGCCGGCGGCGGCGGCCCCGAACACCTCGGGCGCCACGGTATACGTGCAGCCGGAGTCCTGGTTCACCGTGTAGGTCTGCCCGGCAATCGTCGCGGTGCCGCTGCGAGGCGGATCGCTGTTCGCCTGGACGTCGAGCCGTACCTGGCCGCTGCCCGATCCCGACGCCCCCGAAGCGATGGTCAGCCAGGGCACGTTGCTGGCCGCGGTCCAGGCGCAGCCGGCGGCGGTGGTGACATCGACGGTGGCCGTGCTCGCGCCGGCCGGCGCCCCCTGCGACGACGGCGCGATGCTGTAGGAGCAGCCGCTGCCCTGACTCACGGTGAAGGTGCGCCCGGCGACGGTAGCCGTGCCGGTGCGTGACGCGCCGCTGTTGGGATCGATCGTCAGCTGCACGGTGCCGTTGCCGTTCCCGGCCGCGCCCGATGTGACCCTGATCCACGCTGCGTTGCCGGCCGCCGTCCAGGCGCAGCCGCCCGGCGACGTCACGCTGACGCTCACGGCGCCGCCGGCGGCGCCCGGCGCAGCCGAGTCGGGCGCGATGCCGAAGGTGCAGCCCTCGGCCTGCGACACCGTAAACGTCCGGCCGGCGATCGTCAGGGTGCCCGAGCGGGCCGGCCCCGTGTTCGCCGCGGCACTGAAGCGGACGGGCCCGTTGCCGGTGCCGCTCGCGCCCGACGTGATCGACAGCCACGAGGCGTTGCTCGTCGCCGTCCAGCCGCAGCCGCCGCCCGAGGTGACGTTGACCGTTCCGGTGCCGCCGCCGGCCGCCACCGACTGCGTGGCGGGTGCAATCGAGTAGGAGCAGCCGTTGCCCTGCTGCACGGTGAACGTCTGTCCGGCGGCGGTCACCGCCGCGCTGCGCGACGGGCCGGAATTGTCCGCCACCGTGAACCGCACCTGCCCTTCGCCCGAGCCGTCGGCCGGCGAGGTCAACGTAATCCACGGCACGGACGACGCCGCCGTCCACCCGCAGCCGGCAGCGGTCTGCACGGTGAAGGCGCCCGGCCCGCCGTTGTCGCCGATGTTCACGCTCGTGGGCGACAGCGCGTAGGTGCAGCCCTGCCCCTGGTTGAGGGTAAAGGTTTTCCCGGCGATGGTCATCGTCGCCGAGCGGCCAGGCCCGGTGGTGGCCGCGGCGCTGTATTGCACCTCGCCCGTGCCGCTGCCGCTCGCCCCGGCTGTGATCGTCAGCCACGACGCGCTGCTCGACGCCGTCCAGGCGCAGCCGGCGCTGGTGGTGACCGCGACGCGCCCGGTTCCGCCCGCCGCCGGCTGGGAGGCCGACTCGGGGGAGATCGTGAACACGCAGCCGGGGGACTGCGTGATCGTCACGCGCTGTCCCGCCACGGTCGTCGTGCCGCTGCGGGTCGGGCCCGACGTGGCGGCCACGAGCCACGTCATGGCCCCGCTGCCGCTGCCGGAAGAGGCGCCCTGCGGGACGATCCACGACACATCCGACGTCGAGGTCCAGGGACAGCCGCTGCCCGTGGTGACCGTCACGGACACCGCCCCGCCGTCGGCGCCGATTGAAGGCGTGGCCGGCGACACCGAGTACGCGCACCCCTGTGACTGCGTCACGGTGAAGATCTGGCCAGCGACCACCGCCGTACCGACGCGGGTGGGCCCCGACGTCGCGGCCACCGTGAAAGCCACGGCGCCTGAGCCCACGCCGGACGACGGGCCGAGCGACAGCCAGTCGACGTTGCTCGACACGGTCCACGGACACGCGGCGGGCGCCGTCACGGTGACCGTGCCGGACCCGCCGGCCGGTTGAGCGCTCTGGCTGTCCGGCGCAATCGCGTAGGTGCACCCCTCGGCCTGCGTGACGCTGAACTTCTGATCCGCGACGGTAATCGTCCCGCTCCGCGGCGGCCCGGTCGTCGGCACCACGTCGAAGATCAGGGGCCCGGTGCCGGTGCCCCGGGTGCTCCGCAGCGTGATCCAGGTCGCGTCGGCGGTCGCCGTCCAGGCACAGAGGCCGCTCGACGCGCGCACGGGAATCGTGCCGCTGCCACCCGCCTGGCCAAAGCTCGCGGCGCTCTCGCCGAGGGAAAAGCTGCAGGCGGCCGCCGCCTGGGTGATCTCCGCGCGCTGGCCGTTCAGGACGACGGCGCCGCGGCGGGCCGACGGATCCGGGTTGGGCGCCGCCGCGAACTCGACCGTCCCGTCACCCTGTCCGTTGGACCCGCTCCTGATGCTCAGCCACTGCCCCTCCGCGGACGCGGTCCACGTGCAGTCGCGGGCGGCGCCCACGGTGATGGATCCGGAGCCTCCCTGAGACGGCACCTGGGCGTCGATGGCCTGGACGGTAATTGCGCAGCGGTTGATGGTCGAGGGCGACGTGACGCTGGTCGCCGTCGAGCCGCAGGCAGCCAGACAGATCAGAAGAGGAAGGACCAGGAAGGTGGGGCCGGGAATACGGCTGAGTCTTGCTCGGACGGGCATGTTCGGAAACGGCTTTGCTCGCGCCACTGCGCAAGCGCCACGCACTCAAGAATCTGGCCAATCGACGCGTGGCCAATCCCGGCGTTTTCCGCCCGTCCGTTGCAACATGACCGCCGACGCGACCCGTTCTGGGCAACGGGATGCCTACTCGAGCTACCGGCCGCTACCCGACCGGCACCCAGTCGAGCGTGCGCTGCAGCGCTTTCTGCCAGCCGGCATACGCGGTATCGCGCTGGTCGGCGGTCCAGGCCGGCTCCCATTGCCGGTCTTTCTGCCAGTTCTGGCGCAGGTCGTCGAGGTCCTTCCAGAATCCAGTCGCCAGCCCGGCCGCGTAGGCGGCCCCCAGCGCCGTCGTTTCCGCCACCACCGGCCGGACCACCGGCACGCCGAGGATGTCGGCCTGCATCTGCATCAGGGTGTTGTTGGCCGTGGCCCCGCCGTCCACCTTCAGCACTTCCAGCCGCACCCCCGAGTCCTTGACCATGGCGTCGGCGACGTCGCGCGTCTGGAAGCAGATCGACTCGAGGGTGGCCCGGGCGAGGTGCGCTTTCGTGTTGAAGCGCGAGAGCCCGACGATCGCGCCGCGCGCGTCCGACCGCCAGTGGGGCGCAAAGAGCCCGGAGAAGGCCGGCACGAAGTACATGCCGCCGTTGTCGGGCACCGAGGCGGCCAGCGCCTCGACCTCGGACGCCGCCGTGATGATCCCCAGCTGGTCGCGCAGCCACTGCACCGCGGACCCGGTCACCGCGATCGATCCCTCGAGGGCGTAGATTGGCGCCGCCTCGCCCATCCGGTAGCAGGCCGTCGTCAGCAGGCCGGCCTTGGAGGGAACGATGTCGCGGCCGGTGTTGAGCAGCATGAAGTTCCCGGTGCCGTAGGTGTTCTTGGCTTCGCCCGGGGTCACGCACACCTGCCCGACCGTTGCCGCCTGCTGGTCGCCCAGATCACCGCAGACCGGCACTTCGCCGCCGACCGGCCCGGTGCGGCGGGTCACGCCGTAGAAGGCCGCGTCGGACGAGGAGCGGATGGCCGGCAGCATCTGCCGGGGGACCCCGAACACCGCCAGCAGCTCGTCGTCCCACGCCAGCGTCCGGAGGTCCATCAGCATCGTCCGGCTCGCGTTGGTGACGTCGGTGACGTGGGCGCCGCCGTCGCGCCCGCCCGTGAGGTTCCAGATCACCCAGGTGTCCATGTTGCCGAAGATCGCCTCGCCGCGCCCGGCGGCTTCGCGCACGCCGTCCACGTTCTCGAGGATCCACTGCAGCTTGCCCGCGGAGAAATAGGTCGCCGGGGGGAGCCCGGCCCGCGCGCGCACGAGCGCTGCCTTCGCGGGATCGATCGCCGCCACCAGGCGATCGGTCCTCGTGTCCTGCCAGACGATGGCGTTGTACCAGGGCCGGCCGGTCTTCGGGTTCCAGACCACCGTGGTCTCGCGCTGGTTGGTCACGCCGATGGCGTCGAGATCCGCCGAGGTGAGCCCGCCGGCGTTGAGGGCGCCGGCGATCGACTCGTTGACGCGGGCGACGATCTGCAGCGGGTCGTGCTCGACCCACCCCGGACGGGGCAGAATCTGATCGTGCTCGACCTGGTGCCGGGCCACCTCCCGCCCGTCCCGGTCGAACACCATGAACCGCGTGCTGGTCGTCCCCTGATCGACCGCACCCACAAATCGCCGCATCACACCTCCAGGTCGGCCGGTCAGAAGCCGATCAGGTAATAGAGCCCCGCCCCCATGACGCCACCGATCAGGGGCGCGACGACCGGGATCCAGGCGTACTCCCAGTCGGATCCCCCCTTGCCCGCGACCGGCAGGATCGCATGAGCGAGGCGTGGCGCCAGGTCCCGCGCGGGGTTGATGGCGTAGCCGGTCGGGCCGCCGAGCGAGAGGCCGATGCCGAGCACGAGCACGCCGACCAGGAGCGGCTGCAGCCCGCGGCTGAAGACCACCGACAGATCGACGTCCCCAGGCCGCGACAGCATCTGCGCGTTGGCGGCGATCGCGAGGATACCGAAGAGCAGGACCGCCGTCCCGACAATCTCGCCAATCACGTTGCTCATGGGGTTCCGGATCGCCGGGCCGGTGGCGAAGACCGCGAGCTTCGCGCCCGGGTCCGGCGTTTCCCGCCAGTGCGGCAGGTAGACCAGCCAGACCAGCACGGCGCCAAGGAAGCCGCCGGCCATCTGGGCGGCGAGGTAGCCGGGCACGTCGGCCCAGGGGAAGCTGCCAATCGAGGCGAGGCCCACCGTGACCGCCGGGTTCAGGTGCGCGCCGCTGATGCGTCCGACGGCGTAGACCGCCAGCGCCACCGCTACGCCCCACCCGATGGTGATGACGATCCAGCCGGAATTCTGGCCTTTCGTCCGGTTCAACACGACATTGGCGACTACACCATCGCCGAGCAGGACGAGGAGCATGGTTCCGACGAGTTCGGCCACAAGACTTTGCATGACGCGGAATCTTGGATGCACGCGGGACGCGGAGTCAAGCGCCGAGCGATTCGGCGCCCCGCCGGCGGCCCGCGTAGAATGAGTGCAGAGACACGTGCAGACAGTTTCAGGGCTCGGGACGGACCGGTTCGACGTGGTCGTGATCGGGGGCGGCATCATCGGCTGCGGCATCGCGCGCGATGCGGCGCTGCGCGGCCTGCGGGTCGCGCTCTTCGAACAGCGCGACTTCGGCGGCGGCACCACCGCCGCCTCGACCCGCATCGTGCACGGCGGCCTGCGCTATCTCGAGATGTTCGACTTCCCGCTGGTGCGGATGGACCTGCGCGAACGAGAAACGCTGCTCCATATCGCGCCCCATCTCGTCCGCCCCCTCGAGTTCATGATCCCGTTCTTCGGCGGCGACCGGACGCGGGCGCTCAAGCTGCGGGCCGGGCTCGCCCTCTACGATTTCCTGAGCGTCGGCAACACGCTGCCGCGGCGCCGGTGGCTGTCGGCAGCCGCCGCCCGCGCGGCCGACCAGGCGCTCGCCGCGGCGCGCGTCAGCGGGGCTGCCGCCTACTACGACGCCCGCGTCGACTCGCCGGAGCGGCTCGCGCTCGAAAACGTCCTCGAGGCGGGCGAACACGGCGCGGCGGTGTTCAACTACTGCGCGGTCGTCGGCGCGCGGACCGAGAACGGCCGGGTCACCGGCGTCCGGGTCCGCGAGGCCGAGACCGGGACGGAGGCGGACATTGCGGCCCGGGTGGTGGTCAACGCGACCGGTGCCTGGTTCGAGCCGGTGGCGGCCACGCTCGCCCGGCCCGCCGGCCGCATCCGCACGACCAAGGGGGTGCATCTGCTGCTGCCGACCCTGGCCGACCGTGCGCTGGTGCTCTATTCGCAGGTGGACGGGCGGCTGCTCTTCGCCATTCCGCGCGGCGGTCTCACCTGGATCGGCACGACCGACACCGACTACGACGGCGACCCCGCGCGGGCGCACGCCACGCGGCAGGACGTGGAGTACCTGCTGGCGTCGGTCGCCCACGTGTTCCCGTCCCTCCGGATGGGCGACGTGGTCGCGACGACCGCCGGCGTGCGTGCCCTGGTGCGGCAGCCGGGCGCCGAGTCGTCGGTCTCGCGCATGCACAAGGTCGTCGATGGCGAGCCCGTCGCCCCCGACGGCGTGATCTCGGTGCTCGGCGGGAAGATCACCGGCTACCGGGCCATCGCCGAGGACACGACCGACGCGGTGTGCCGGCGGCTCGGGATGGGCGACCGCCGTTCGACAACCGCCACCACGCCGCTGCCCGGCGCGCGGCCGCGCACGCCAGCCGGGAGCGCGGCCGTGCTTCCGCCCCATCTGGCGGATCTCTTCGGGACCCGCGCCGCCGACGTCATGGCGCTCGCCCAGGCGGATCCCGGCCTGGCGCGCCCGCTCTCGCCGAAATATCCCGACATCGCGGCGCAGGTCGTGTTCGCGGTCCGAGACGAGCACTGCCGGCGTCTGGCGGATTTCATGCGCCGGCGCACGCTGCTCGGCGCTGCCGCCGACCAGGGATGGGACGCGGCGCGGCCGGCGGCGGCCCTGATGGGGGCGGAGCTCGGATGGCCGGCCGCGCGCGTCGAGGAGGAGATGGACGCGTACCGCCGCGATATCGCCGAGACGCTGGCCTTCCGCGCGTAGCGGCGCAACAATAGGGACACCCTTGACGACGCGCTGCAACTTTTTTCCCGCCCTGCTCACCACTCTCGCGGTGCTGGCCGGCGGCACCTCGACCACAGTGGCAGCCTGGCAGGCGGCGGCCGCACAGGCACAGGCACCGGCGCCGCCGGCGCCGGGATTTCGCGAAACCGTCCCCGACACCGTCGTGGCCTTCGACATGATCCCGGTCCCCGGCGGCACCGTCACCGTGGAGGGCGCCGCGGTCAAGGTCGCGCCGTTCCTGATCGGACGCACCGAGGTCACCTGGGACCTCTACGACCTCTTTGCGCTCGGCAGCGGGGATGCCGGCGGCGCCGACGCGGTCGCGCGTCCGTCGCAGCCGTATGGCGCGCCGGACTATGGCTGGGGACATGCCGGCTATCCGGCGATCAGCGTGACGCGGCAGGCGGCGGAAGCGTTCTGCACGTGGCTGTCGGCCAGGACGGGCAAGACCTATCGCCTGCCGACCGAAGCGGAATGGACCCGGGCGGCGGCGCTCGCGGCAGGGACCGGCGGGGCGGCCGTCAATCTCGAGGCCGTGACCTGGCATCGCGGCAACGCCGCGGGGACCACGCATCCGGCCGGCAGCCGCAAGCCGGACGCCCTGGGCGTCTTCGATCTGTTCGGCAACGCCGCTGAGTGGGTCGCCGCGAAGGACGGCGCGCGCGTGACGCGCGGTGGATCCTTCCGCGATCCGCTCGAGGCCACCGGGCCGGCCGCACGGGCGGTGCAGGACCCGTCCTGGAACGCCCGCGATCCGCAGCTGCCGAAGAGCATCTGGTGGCTGTCGGACGGACCGTTCGTGGGATTCCGCGTCGTGACGTCCGGGCAATAGCGCGCCCGCCTTTCCCTTCTCGACTGACAGGAGATCACCGCCATGAGCGACACCCAGACGCCGCCGGTCACCCGGCGGACGTTCGTCCAGACGACAACCGCGGCGGCCGCCGCGATGATGTTCCCGAGCGGCGCGCACGTGTTCGGCGCGGATGCCATCCGCGTCGGCGTGATCGGCACCGGCGGCCGGGGCACCGGCGCCATCTCGAACGTGCTGATGGCCGCCGACGGCATCGAGATCGCGGCGCTCGGCGACCTGAATCCCGATCGGCTCGAACAGTCCCGCATGCAGCTCGACAAGGAGGCGGCCGAGAACCCCGCCTTCGCCCAGAAATACAAGGCCGGCTTCAAGGTCACCAGCGAGCACGTCTACACCGGCTTCGATGCCTACAAGAAAGTGCTCGCGAGCCCCGTCGATCTCGTGATTCTCGCCACCCCTCCCGGGTTCCGTCCGCTGCACCTCGAGGCGGCGGTCGCGGCGGGCAAACACGTGTTCACCGAGAAGCCGGTCGCCACCGATTCGGTGGGGATCCGCTCCGTCCTGGCCACCTACGAAGCCGCCCGGAAGAAGAACCTCGGCATCGCCGCCGGCACGCAGCGGCGTCACCAGGCGGAATATCTCGCCACCATCGCCCGCCTGCAGGACGGCGCCATCGGCGACATCGTCAGCGGCCAGGTGTTCTGGAACCAGGGCGGGCTGTGGAACCACAAGCGGCAGCCGGACTGGTCGGATGCCGAGTGGCAGATCCGCAACTGGCTCTACTTCACCTGGCTCTCGGGCGACCACATCGTCGAGCAGCACGTGCACAACATCGACGTCGCCAACTGGGTCATGGGCGGGCATCCCGTCCGGGCCATCGGGGTGGGCGGCCGGCAGCAGCGCACGAACCCGATCTACGGGCACATCTACGATCACTTCGCCGTCGATTTCGAGTATCCGAACGGCGCGCGCGTGATGAGCATGTGCCGTCAGATCGAAGGCACGCGCAACCGGATCGGCGAGAACTTCATCGGGACCAAGGGCAGCAGCGATGCGTCGAGCAAGATTGCCGGCGCGAATGCCTGGACCTATCCCAGGCCCGAGAAGCCGGTCAACCCGTACGTGCAGGAACACACCGATCTGATCGCCAGCATCAGGGCCGGCAAGCCGATCAACGAGCTCAAGACCGTGGCCGAAAGCACGCTCACCGCCATCATGGGGCGCGAGGCCGCCTACACCGGCCAGGAGCTGACCTGGGACGAGGTGCTCAACGCCAAGCTCGATCTGATGCCGCCCGACGTCTCGTTCCGTTCGCTCGAGGTGCCCGCGATCCCGGTCCCCGGGGTCACGAAGCTGAATCGCACCTACAAGGACGAGATCGCGAAGAAGTAGCGCCCACCTGACGGCGGGGTCGCCGGGCTCATCAGCTTCGGCGACCCCGCGGCACCAAGTCTGGCCGGCAGTCACGAAATCTGATCCCGCCGGATACGAAAACGCAATCGCCCGCCCAGGAACGTAAGCGACAATTCTTGGATCTGGCCGTAATCCCTGCGTTTCCTGCATCTTCCAGCGGTCCTCAGGTTGCACAGTACTGTCGTGCAGCCCATGGACTTCCACACATTCGCTTCCGCAGAGACATCCACGCTCCTCGAACAGCTGCTCGCCAGGCAGTCGTCGGCGCCCCTCCAGCAGCTCCGCGCGGTGCGCGAGGCCCTCGACGCCGCCGCCCGGGCACTGGAAGACGCGCCCCCGGCGCACGAAGACGTCAGGGAGCTGGCGACGCGCCTGACGGCCGCCGCCGAGGCCGAGATCCGTCGGGCCCGCGACGAGGCGCAGGTTGCCGTGGACGCGGCCCGCAGCGAGGCGCAGGCGGCGGTGGATGCGGCCCGCGACGAGGTGCGGCAGCTGCAGGGGGAAGGCGACAGCCTGCGCGGATCGGCGGCGCAGTTCGAGGCCGAAGCGGCGGCGCTCCGGGCGGAGCGGCAGGCGGCCTGCGACCGCGCAGAATCGGCCGAGCGCGATCTCGGCTTCACCATCGAGGCCCACGCCGCAGTCGAGACCGCACTCCACGCGATGGAGGCCGAGCTCCGGACCGCCAGCCAGGACAAGGCCGCGCTCGAGTCGCAGCTGGCGGCGCTCGAATCGCAGCTGCACGAGGCGCGCACCACGGTCGAGCGGCTGCTCGCCGAGGCCGAGAACCTCAAGGCGAAGGTCGAGCACGATGCCGCGGAGAAGCCGGCGTTCCTGAACGAGCTCGCCGCGACCACCACCCGCCTCCAGGCGCTCGAAGGGGATCTGGCGGCGGCGCGCGAGGGGCACGACCAGGCACAGGCGGCAAACGCCGAGCTGCGGGCCAGGGCGGTCGAGCTCCAGGCCTCGGCCGACGCGCTCCAGGCCGCGAGCGCGAAGCTCCAGGCGCTCGAACAGGCGGACGCGCACCAGAAGGAGCACATCCGCCAGCTCGAGAGCCTGCTCGACGAAGCGGCGCAGACCGAGCGGCAGCTTCGGGCCGTAGCGCTGCCCCACGCCGCGGCGGCGTCCGGCGGGGCCGGCGAATCCGAGGAGACGGAGACCCTCCGCGGCGAGGTCGATCGCATGGTGTCGCTGTTCGATGCGTCCGCCCGCGCGGTCAGTGAGATGGCCAGCTGCACCAGCTCGGGGACCCTGCTCACCGAGCTGGTGAAGCGGCTGTCGCTCCAGTTCACGCGGGTCGCCCTGTTCCGGCTGAAGGGCAACCGCCTCGAGGGTGAGCAGCAGGTCGGCTTCGACGATGCGACCGAGATGTCGAAGGTGGTCATTCCCACGACCGTCGATTCGATGCTGACGCGGGCCGTCGCCACTGGCGCCGTCCAGAGCCTGATTGGCAAGGACGTGGCGATCCGTTCCGGAACGCCGTTCGGCGGCACGCCGATGTCTGCCGTCGTCCTGCCGATCGTCGTGCACGGCACCACCCTCGGCGTGGTCTATGCCGATGATTCGGACGTGCCGGATTCGGCGCGCGGCCCGGCCGTGCACGAGTCCAGCGTTGGCTTCGCGCGGCTGCTGGTGGGCCAGGTCGTGGTGCTGCTGGTGCGGCACGCGCACGAGCTGAAGGCGCTCGCCGAGCTGCGCCAATATGCCGCGACGCTGCTGCTCGAGGCCAAGGAGATGTATCTGGCCGACGCGCAGGCGGGCAAGAGCACCGAGCTGCTGCGGAGCCGGTTGAAGGACAACATCGACTGCGCCAGCCAGCTCTACACGTATCGCGCCGCGATGGAAGGCACCGCGGCGGCCGCGCTGCTCGACGAGCAGATCCTCGCGGCCGTCGAGGAGGGCACCCCGTTCGCCCGCGATCTCGCTGCCGTCGTCGGCCAGATGTCGTCGTCGCACGTGCAGCTGACCGCCGAGGCGAGCTAGGCGCCCTGACGGGGTCGATCGTCGATCCCTCGGTGCGGCGCTATCGCCTGCCGACCGGCGCCGCGGCAGCCCATGCCTGTCCGTGCATCGATCCGACCGCCGGCACCGGCGTCAGAGACGGGCAAACCGGGACGCGCGACGGACGGCACCTGCGGAACTCTGCCGCGCGATGGCGGGTGCGACACCACCTCCCTATCTGCCGGGCACAGGCGCGGAACTCCCAAGACACAGATCGAGCCGCTGAGCTCTTGTTCCGGCGTGCCGCTTGGGGTCTAGAATGGTTCGGCGAGGTCACGACCGCGAACGACCGGGCGGGACGATTTCGATGATCCGACGACCAAGCGTTTCGCACATTCCACCGCCGTTCATCATCCTCTTCGGCCTGATCCTCGCCGGCACGGCGGTAGCGGCACAGTTGCCTGCGCGGGATACGACCCCAGCGCCACGCGCGCGAACCGGTGTGATCCGCGGGCGTGTCGTACGCGCCGATACGGGTGAGCCGCTGCGCCGCGTGCAAGTCCGTATCGACGAATGGCACACGGGGGATCAGAGCGGACCCGCCGCGACCATGACAGACGCCGATGGCCGGTATGAGCTCACGCATCTCGCCTCTGGGCGTTACCAGCTCAAAGCGACACGAGGCGGATATGTCGAGGTGGCGTACGGACAGCGGCGGCCATTCGAATGGGGACGCCCCCTGGAGCTCGATGAAGGCGCGGTACTCCAGAACATCGACTTCGCGCTCCCGCCAGGCGCGGTAGTGACGGGCCGCGTGGTCGACGAAGCCGGCGAGGCAGTCGCCCACGTGTCCGTCTCACTGAACCGCCGGCGTTACATGGATGGCGCCCGCCGATTGGTCGCGGAGAGCGGCGGCTCGACGGACGACCGCGGGGAGTTCAGGATCTTTGGCGTGCCGCCCGGCGACTACGTGATCGTCGCGACGTTCGGCGAGATGCAGCTGGGCTCGAGGGATCGGGCGCGCTACGTGCCAACCTACTATCCGGGAACGCCCGTCGCGACCGAGGCGCAGGGCGTCACCGTCGGCCTTGGGCAGGAGGTGGCCGGGATCACGATCGCGCTCGTCCGCGCGGCCACGGCCACCGTCCGCGGCGTCGTCCGTGCCGCCGGCAAGGCCTCGGTCGCTCCAGTGGCATTCGTGATCGCTCGAGAGATCAACGGCCAGCAGGCGTATGGCCAGACAGCGACGGCTATCGCCGCCGGCGACGGATCCTTCGCGATCGCCGGGCTGCTTCCCGGCGCCTACCTGGTGGAGGCGCGTTCACCGTCAGAACCGGAGTTCGCGTCGATGGAGGTCGTCGTCGAGGGCGCCGACGTGGACGGCGTCACCCTGATGCTGTCGAAAGGCGTGACGGCGCGGGGCCGGATCCGTTTCGATACGGGTAGCCCTCCGCCGGGGCTTCGCCCGTCTCAGGTCTTCGTGATGCCGATCTTCATGGATCCTTTCGAGACGCAACACATAGCGCACGGCGGTCCGCCGGTCGGCCGCGACGACTGGACCTTCGAACTGCAGGGGCTCCGGGGCCGTGGCTTCATTCGCGCCGGCACGATGAGCGATTGGCAGTTGAAGCGCGTCCGGCGGGAAGGTGTCGACGTGACCGACGCGCCATTGGACTTCACCGCGGACGTCGATGGACTCGAGATTGAGCTGACTCAGCGGCTAACTACCGTCTCGGGCGTTGTTGCGGACGACCGTGGCGGCATCGCGCTCGACGTCGCCGTCATCGTGTTTGCCGACGATACCGGGAAGTGGGGGCCGCACTCGCGCTTCATCGAGAGCGCGCGTCCCGATCAGCAGGGCCGATTCACGATCCGGGGCCTGCCGCCCGGAGAGTATCTGGCGATTGCCGTGGGATACCTGCAGCCCGGCGAGGAACGGGATCCGGACATGCTCGAGGCATGGCGTAAGGGTGCGACGCGTGTCACGCTGTCGGAGGGGGAAACGCATGCCCTCGATCTGAGGCTCTCCGCGTTCTGAGCCTCAATTGCAGGCGTTTTCCATCGACGGCTTCGCGCAACTGCTGGTCGGGCAGCCGCTGCCCGCGATCTCGCCGCCGTCGTCGGCAAGCACCGCGCTCGATTCATGGACGTCAAGGATGCAGGCGAGTCTCGAGCGGGCAGGCCGGCGTACGGAACACCGCCACTTGGACTTCCTTGTCGGATGGAGTATCCCTTTACGACCAGCTTCGCATTGGGGACCAAGTGACGCCTCTGGGCTGCTGGTTGCCTGATGCTGAACGGGAGTACATCCAGAAACTTCTGGCTGCGTCGGGCCGTGTTCCCCTATACGTGTGCGCCGAATGCGGGGATCTCGGCTGCGGCGCGATCACAGCCCTCGTCGAGCGTACGTCACGATGGATTCGTGTGGTCGCGACGTTGCGTTTGAGAACAATTACGACGCGTCCATCACCGACGCGGAGTCGTATCGTGCCGTCGGTCCCTTCGTGTTCAACAGACAGAATACTGGCGCGTGCTGAGCGAGCGGGCGACCACTTTGTCCGCGTCCTAGCCCTCTGCCGCGGTAGGCGACGGAGGCCTCCGAAGGCGCTCCAGCATACCTGCCGTTTGGGACATCGGCTTGTCTGATCGTTGAGGATGCCTGACAATAGAGCCATGGGCAGAGCTGATTGGCCATGCCTCCGGACGCGCATCACCCGTGACCCGGACGTGATGGGTGGCAAACCGTGTATCCGCGGCATGCGGTGACGGTCGGAACCGTTGTCGGGCTCGTCGCCGCAGGCCGCACGCGCGACGAGATTCTCCGCGAGTATCCCTACCGGAAGCTGAGGACACTGCCGAGGCCCTGTCCTACGCGGCCTGGCAGGCCGAGGAAGTCGAAGTTCCGCGCGCCAGCCGTGAAGCTCGTCGTGGACATGAACCGTTCCGTCCGCGAAGCTGGCGTCACCGGCTGGTGCGTCACGGGTTCGAGGCCGTTCACTGGTCCACCATCGGTGCGGCGACCGCGCGGACGACGAATCCTGACCTGGGCGCAACGAAGCACGGCGTCGTCCTGGTCACGGACGATCGCGATTTCTCATCGATCCTCGCTGCAAGCGCTCAGGCGACGCCTAGCGTCGTCCAAATCCGAACTCAGGACCTGCTCTCTGCCGCCGTTCGTGAGCGCCGTTCGCGGTTCATCGCCGCTCACAACCCACCGAGAACACACGAGCGTGGCGCGCTGCTCTTCGATCGACGAGGCAGCGACGCGCGTGAGAATGCTGCCTCTCCGTTGATCGAAGAAGTGTGCCGCGACCCACGTCGCTTTGACCGGCCAGGCCGCCCCATCCCTGGTTGCCCGGTTGTCTGGATGCCTCACAGGGGAATAGGGTGGGGATCTGAGACTCGGGAGCACCGTTTCCCAGGCTGACACCCGGACTGTTCGCGGAGTACAAGGGTCGCATTGCAGTCTGCACGTCAACCAAAGACCAGCGACTCTCGCTCGAAGCGAGGCGAGCCAACTGCAGGCGCGGCTCCACGCTCCCGAGAAGCCAGAGGTGCTGCACCCGCGCAAGGCCGACGTCTATCGTGAGAATGCTTCGCAGCCTTTGTTCCGCGTTGGAGAACGACTAGAGCCGCACGGGCGCCGTAGAGGGCATTCGAGCGCTGATCGAGACCATTCTGCTCGAACCTGACGGCGACCAGCTGAAGATCGCGTTGAAGGGCGACCTGGCAGGAATGTTGAGCCCGGCCAGACCGACTTCGAGCGCCCACAGTTTCGAGAGCGCTTTGGCGAGTCTCGCCGGAGCCTGCGGCGGAGGCAGAGACAGCAAGAGGTCGCCAGATACCGGCGACCTCTTGGTCCAAATGGAGTTGGTTGCGGGGGCGGGATTTGAACCCCCGCAACCCCCTACGCGCAGAACTGGCTGAGATTCAACCCGGCGGGCGGCTGCAGCGTTTCCGCGATGTGGCGGGCGTAATGGCCCGAGGTGTCGCGCGCCGCGGTATCGACGTCCCCCGGCAGCCGGCCGAAGTCCGAGCCGACGAGCGCGATGACGGGATGGAGCGGTTCGGCCGGGTTGGTCGCAATCACCACGCCAGTCTCCCCCCGGCTCGTGCGCACGACAGAACCCACCGGGAAGAACGTCACCGCGGCGACGAACGCCTTGACCAGCGCCGAGTTCAGCTTGCCGCCGGCCAGCCGCGCCAGCACCAGGCAGGCCTGTTCCGGCAGCCCCGGATCCTGATACGTCCGCGCCCCGGTGATCGCCTCGTAGATGTCGGCCACGGCGACGAGCTGGCTCATGAAGTGCGGCACGCAGTCGCCGAGCTCCGGGTAGCCGCTCGCCTTCACCCCGCGGTGATGCTCGAGCGCCACGGTCGGCGTCAGCGGCCGGAGCCCGTGCACGTCCACGAGAATCTCGGCGCCGAAGGTCGTGTGCGCCTCCATCAGGGCGCGCTCGCGCTTGTCGAGCGCCCCCGGCTTCCGGATCACCTCGAGCGGGATGCGCGTCTTGCCGATGTCGTGCAGCAGCGCCGCCTCGCCGATCGCCGCCGTGGTCGTCTCGTCGAAGCCCACCTGCCGGGCAATCAGCAGGCTCAGGGTCGCGACGTTGACGGAATGGCAATACGTCAGGTTCTCGTAGAGCTTGACGGCCAGGATCTGCGCCAGCGCCGCGCTGCTCCCGGCCACCTTCTGGATCAGCAGCTCGACGACGTGGCGGATGGTGTCGAGCTTGAGCTCCTTCCCTTCCTGCACCTGCTCGAACATCTGCTGGGTGAGGTCGAGCGACTCCGCATACGCCGGGTCGTAGACGTCCTGCGGCGCGTCCGCCCAGCCTTCCGCCCGCCAGCGCGTGTCGAGCGAGACCAGCCGCGCCAGGCTGACGTGGTGGATGCCGCGTGCGGTCAGCTGCTGCGCCATCGGCGCGCCGCCTCGGGCGTCCTTCAGCTCCCACAGAAAACCCGAGAGCGTCAGCAGCTCGTCCGACGTGATGCCGCGCGCGATGTGGATGCTGTCGATCCCGAGCGCGGCCAGCTCCTGGATGATCCGGGAGTTCGACTCGCTGTCGTGCCGGAACGACAGGCCGTCGAGATGCGCGTCGCCGTGGATGACGTCGATGCGCAGCACCTCGGCCTGGCGCAGGTGGCCCTGCACCGAGCCGTCGAGCTCACCCAGCTTCTGGAGGATGGCCGGATGGCCGGCCGGGTACATGCCGGTCAGCTTCCGCAGGCTCGCCAGTCCCTTGAGCAGCGGCAGCGGATCGATGGCGGGTTCGGCGGCAGCAGTGGTCATGGCTTGTGCAACATCCCGTGGGCCTTCCGCGCCATCCGCGCCACCGCCGGTTTCCAGATGCGGAAGCGCAGGGGCGCCAGGTCGAGCAGGGCCGGGCCGAGGTCCACGCCGCCGGCGCGGGCGGCGCGGTCGAGCAACCGCTCGGCCGCCTTCGGATGGCCGGTCGTGAAGTCCCGCCGCGCGAGCAGCTCGCGCGTGTGCCGACCGGCCACGGCCGGCGGGAAGTGCCAGAGCGTTTCCTCGGCCGCGGTCCCGAGGGTGCGGTCCTGCCGCAGGATCTGTGCGACCACCGGCGCGGCCGCCAGCGGCGTGCCGATCCGCGCGAGCGCCCGCAACGCCTCGCGCGCGGTGTGCTCATCACCGGGCACGACGTGCGCGCCGAGAATCGCCTCGTAGCCCGGCCCGGCCGCGCCGAGCACGCGGAGCAGCGTCCGCCGGACAGCCGGCGGGCTCGGCTCGAGCAGCGGCGCAATCGACGGCGCCAGCAGCGCCGCATGATCGAGCAGGATCTGCGTCACGGCGCGCCCACGTCCCGGCGCCGGGCGCGGGCCGGTGGCGTCCCCTTCGAGCAGCGCGACGAGGGGGGTGGCCACCGCTGGTCCGAGCGCGGCGATGAGGTCGCCGGCGGCCTGCCGGCCGCCAGGGCCGGCCTCGGCCAGCTCCACGATCCACGCCGCGCGCTCGCGCGTGCAGAATGCCGCGAGGTGCTGGGCAACGACGGTCGCCACGTCCGGGCGCGCCTCCCGCACGCGGGCCCCGAGCTGTGAATAGCGCCCCAGCCACACGGTCACTTCGCTGGCACGCGAGGCCGCTTCCAGCTCGCCGAGCAACGCGCGCGACTTCGCCAGGAAGCCATCGACGGCATCCGGGTTCGGCTCGAGGCACATGAGGTGCCAGAGGCACATCAGTTGGTCGTCGACGACGTTGGTGGCCGGTACAGCCGAGCGGATGTGCGCCAGCGTGGCATGGGCCGCGTCGTCCAGGGCCAGGTCGAACGCCTCGAACTCCGCGAAGCTTTTCCCGGCGACGCCATCGACGCGGACCAGCTCCCGGGCGTGGCGCGCCAGCGTCGTCTGTCGGGCGCCGTCGGAGGAGGCTTCCTCCCGTTCCTTCAGGCGCTCGTCCAGCAGCGGCAGCATGGCCGCGCGCCGATCCTCAGGCAGGTCGAGGCGCGACAGGGCCGTGGTCAGGAGCTCGGGCGCCGCGGTCTCGAGATCCAGCAGCAGGCAGAGCGACTCGGCAAGGTCCACGTCGGGGAAGTCGCGGAGGATGGCGCCGTCCACTTTTCCGTCGAGCAGCCCGGGCAGCACCGTCCGGCGCAGCAGCGCCTGCCGGCTGTCCGGCGCCAGGTCGAGCACGGCGCGCGCCAGCTTGCCGAACATCCGGCGGGCGACGTGCGGATCGAGTGCCGAGATCAGCATCGCCACATCGCTGTACTTCCGCTCGAGCGCGTCGGCGGGCGCGACGTCGCCGGCCTCGTCGGTCAGGCGCAGGAGCATCGACGCCAGCGTGGCGGGGTCGTCGGCAAGCACGGCGAGGTCGAGCAGGGAGACCGCGGACGGCGCGGCGCCCGGATCGACGCGGACCCAGCCCTTCTCGGGCGGGTAGAGGTGGTTGACGACGCCCCCTTTGGCGATGAGGGCCTCGAAGCGGGCCCGCGCGGCGCCCGCGGCGCTGGCGGTCGCCTCGTTCACCGCGCCGACCTCCAGCACTTCAGGGCGCGTCGCCATCGTGACCGCGATGCGATCGACCCCGTGCTCGGTCACCATCTCGAGCAGCGTGGCGCCGCTCGCGCCGCGCTCACCGCACTTCACGAGGTCCTCACAGAAGCGCCCGAGCTCGCGCGGGGTGACCGCCCGATCGATGGTCACGGCGGCCACCGCCGCCTTGTGCAGCCGCCGGGCGAGCTCCAGGCCGACCTGAGTGCCCTTGCCGGTCCGCACGCCGTCCACCAGCAATTCGACCGGCGTCACGCGGAACGTCAGGGCGTCGCGCGCGGCCAGGCCGGCCAGGCCGCGGTGGCAGGCGTCGAGGGCCGTGATGCACAGCCGGCTCGTGGCGGGATAGGTGTGCAGCTGCTGGACCGCGCGGGCGAGCAGCCCGAGCACCTCCTCGACGGATCGGAAATCCGCCGGACGGGTCTCGGCAGCCGGGATCACGGTTTTGACCGGCAAGCCGACAGAATTGTCAACGACCGCCGAGACCTTGGGCTGCACCGCTGATCTGCCTCGCTCCCCACATGGGCGCGCATGTCGCACCTGGTCAATGATTTACGCGGCTCGCTGGTCCGGTGCTGCCGGACGGTCGCCTGCGCGTGTGCGCTCATTCGGGGCAAGAACCGGTCCGGGCGTGGTCCGGGCTTGAACAGCCTCGCACGATAATGTCCAGTATCCTGTGGCCGTGACCGACGCTGCGACCGAGGCGCCAGAGCCGCTTCCCCCGCCCCCCGGCGAGCCGCCGCCGGCGCCGTCTCTTCCATCCATCGCAGCGCCGGCCCCCCGGCCGCAAGCCCCCGCCTGGACCAAGTGGCCCAACGAGAAGCTGCTGGAGCTCCGCATGTCGGAGCTCGGGGTCACGATTGAAGGCAGCGTGCTCCAGAAGCGCGTCGCGGAGCTCGGCGAGGAGCTCGCGGCGCGCGGCATCACGTTCCGGCCGCACTTCTGGCTGTCGGACGAATGGTTCACGCCGGATGGCGTGCCGGGCATCGCCATTCCCTTCTACCTGGCACACCGGCGGCTGGCGCGGCTCGAGCGCGAGCAGATGCTCGAGGTCGAAGGGGGCACGCCGGCCTGGTGCATGCGGATTCTCCGGCACGAGGCCGGGCATGCCATCGACAATGCGTACCGGCTGCGGCGGCGCCGGCGGCGGCTCGCGCTGTTCGGTTCCTCCGCGGTGCCCTACCCGGAGTTCTACACGCCCAAGCCGTACAGCCGCAGCTTCGTCCTGCACATCGACAACTGGTACGCCCAGAGTCACCCGGACGAGGACTTCGCCGAGACCTTTGCCGTCTGGCTGAACCCGAAATCGGACTGGCGGCGCCGCTACCAGGACTGGCCGGCGCTGAAGAAGCTCGAATACATGGACGAACTGATGCGCGAGATCGCCACGCGGCCTCCGCTCGTGGACAGCCGCAAGACCATCGACCCGCTGCACCGCATCCGCCGGACGCTGAAGCAGCATTACCGGAAAAAGGCCGAACACTACGGCTTCGACTATCCGGACTTCTACGACCGCGACCTCCGCCGGCTGTTTCCGGACGTGCCGGAAGGGACCCGCACCCTCCCGGCCTCCCGCTTCATCAACCGGGTGCGCCGCGACGTCCGCCGGACGGTCAGCGCCTGGACCGGCGTCTACCAGTACACGATCGACCAGGTCATCGAGGAGATGGCGGAGCGCTGCAACCAGCTGGCGCTCCGCTTCGCCTCCGGCACCGACGATCGCACCCGCTCGGACTTCATCGTCGTCCTCACCGTGCAGACCATGAACTACCTGCACAGCGGCCGGCACCGGGTCGCGCTATGAAGAAGCTGCGCGTGCTCGTGCTGATGCACGACTACATGGTGCCGCCCGAAGACGTCACCGGCATCGACCTCATGGAGGTGCCGTGGAAGACGGAATACGACGTCCTGCTCGGCCTCGGCAACCTCGACCACGACATCCGCAAGGTCGGCGTCGGGGACGATCTGTCGATTGTCCGGCGCACGGTCGAGGAGTGGAAGCCGCACATCGTCTTCAACCTGATGGAGGCGTTCCACGAGCTCGGCACCTTCGATCACAACGTGGTGTCGTACCTCGAGCTGCTGCGGGTGCCGTACACGGGGTGCAACCCACGCGGGCTGATGCTGGCGCGCGACAAGTCGCTGTCGAAGACCATCCTCCACTATCACCGCATCGCGGTGCCCGACTTCGCGGTGGCGCAGCTCGGCCGCAAGGTCCGCCAGCCGAAGCGGCTCGGGTTCCCGTTGATCGTCAAGTCGCTGACGCAGGAAGGGTCCACCGGCATCGCGCAGGCCTCGGTGGTCAGCGACGAGGAGAAGCTGCGCGAGCGCGTCGCCTTTGTCCACGACAGCATCGGCACCGACGCGATCCTGGAGCGCTATATCGAGGGGCGCGAGCTCTACGTCGGCATCATCGGCAACGAGCGGCTGACGGTCTTTCCCGTCTGGGAGCTGCACTTCACGAAGCGCGGCGACGAAGTCCACCGCATCGCCACCGACCGCGTCAAGTGGAGCACCAAGTACCAGCGGAAGTATGGCATCAAGACGCTGGCGGCAAAGCTGCCGGACGACGTGGCGGCGCGGATTCAGTACCTGTGCAAGCGCGTCTATCGGGCACTGAACCTGAGCGGCTACGCGCGCATCGACCTGCGCATGGACGAGCACGGCAAGGCGTTCGTCATCGAAGCGAATCCCAACCCCCAGCTCGGCTACGGTGAGGACTTCGCGGAGTCGGCCGAGCGCGCCGGCGTGTCCTACGAGCAGCTGCTCCAGCGGATCCTGGCGACCGGGCTGCAGTGGCGGCCGGAGCGGCTCGGGTGACGGCGCGCCGTGCCGTGCCGTGCCGGCGGCGTAAAATGATCAACATGCTCCGCATGCCGCGCCGCGCGCTCCTGCCCTGCCTGCTTGGCGCTGCCCTGGTGCTCTCGGCGGCCGCCTCGCTCGGCGCCTTCGGCGAGTCCGGCCACCGCATCGTCGGCCGCATCGCCGAGATCCACCTGGAGGGATCGCGCGCGCTGCGTGAGGTGCGCGCCATCCTGCGGCCGGGCGAAACGCTGGCGGATGCCGCCTTCTGGCCCGATCGCATCAAGAGCGAGACCTACGAAGACGAAGACACCGGGCTGTTCCGGCTGAAGCACCCCGGGCACGAGGTCTACCACTACACCGACCTGCCGTTCCAGGCGGACAAGTACGACGCCGCGGCCACCGGCGCGCACTGGGTGGACATCGTGCGGATGACCCGCGAGTGCATCGCGGTGCTCCGCGGCCGTTCACAGGTCTTCACGCGCCGCGAGGCGCTCCGCCTGCTCGCGCACTTCGTCGGCGACATGCACCAGCCGCTCCACGTCGGCCAGGGGTTCGTGACGGCCGACGGGCCGCCGCGCTTCGTGGTGCCGGCGGGTCCCGTCGGATGGCGCACGACGCTCGGGGGCAACGCGCTGCGCTACGGTCCGAACGACAACTTCAACCTTCATTCCTACTGGGATACACACGTCGTCAACCTGGCGATGCAGAAGGAGGAGGTGCCCGCCGTGGCGGCGCGTCTGGTGCAGGAGCTCGGCGTGCTGCCGACGTGGCGCCACACCAGCGATCCGGACGCCTGGCCGGCGCTGTGGGCCACCGAGGCGCTCGCCCTGGCCAAGGAAGTTCACGCCGGGGTGAAGATTACGGATTATCTCGGCCCCGACGCGGAACGGCGCAGCGCGCACCGGTGGCGGATTGCCCAGCCGGCCGGCTACGACGACATGGCGCGGGCGCGGGTGCGCGTCCAGCTCGCCAAGGCCGGATACCGCCTGGCGGCCACGCTGCAGGCGGTGTGGCCGGGCGGTAAGTAGCGCGCTCAGGGCGCGGACGCCGCGAAGCTGGCGATGGCCGCGTCGGCCGAGTCGAAGACTTCGAAGACGTTGAGCAGCTGGGTGATCGTCATGACGCGGTGGCTGCGGGCGGTGAGGTTGGCCAGCCGCATGTCGCCGCCGCGGCGGCGAACGCCGAGAAAGCGGCCGATGAGCACGCCGATGCCGGCGCTGTCGATGTAGGTCACGCCGGCCAGGTTGACCACGATCTTCAGGTGGCCGCGGCCGATGAGGTCGTTCACCCGCTCCCTGAACAGGGCATCGCCGTCGTCGAAGACGAGACGGCCGTCGAGATCCAGGACCGTGACGTCGCCGGCCTGCCGCTCGTCGATGTGCAGTTCCGTCCTGCTCATGCTGTTCCTCGCGAACCCCCTGTGAGTCGGATGATATACCGCCCCGCCGCCGTGTTATCGTCCGCACAGGAGGGGCTCTCGAATCACATGGCGAACAGCAAGCGGGATCGAAGGCACGGGCCGGGGATGAACCGGCGGGAGTGGCTGTCAGCCGCAGCGGCGGCGCCGCTGCTGGGCGCCGGCGGACAGGGCACCCGGCCGCAGGCAGCGCAGGGCGACAAGGCACCCGTTGCGCTGGACCTGAAGAACTTCCAGCCGAAGAGCATGCTCGAGGTGCCGGTCACGCGCGTGCCGCGCGCGCGGTTCCCGGTCATCGACTTCCATACGCACCTCGGGTTCAGCACGAAGAGCGTGGCCGGCGTGCCCCACGGCGAAGACCGCCGTTTCGCGGCCCCCCCCGCCGAACTGCTGCCGGTGATGGACCGGGTCAACCTCAAGACGATGGTGAACCTGACCGGCGGTGTGGGAAACGGCCTCGTCCGCAGTGTCGAGGGGTTCCAGACCGCACATCCCGGCCGATTCATCACGTTCACCGAGCCAAGCTGGACCCGGATCAACGAGCCGAACTACCCGCGGGACCAGGCCGACACGCTGGGGAAGGCGAGGGCGGCCGGCGCCCGCGGCCTGAAGGTGCTGAAGACGCTCGGCCTCTACCTGCGCGAGGGGATCACGACCGGTCCGCTCGTCGCGATCGACGATCGGCGCTTCGACCCGATGTGGGAGGCCTGCGCCGCGCTGGGCCTGCCGGTCGCCATCCACATCTCCGACCCCGAGGCGTTCTTCCTGCCGATCGACCGCTTCAACGAGCGGTTCGAGGAGCTGAACGCCCACCCGGACTGGTCGTTCCACGGCCGCGACTTCCCCTCCACGAAGCAGCTGTTCGAGGCGCGGAACCGCGTCTTCGCGCGGCACCCGAAGACGACGTTCGTCGGGCTGCACGTCGGGAACAAGGCGGAAGACCTCGGCTACGTGTCGGAGTGCCTCGACAAGTACCCGAACATGCTGGTCGAGATTGGCGCGCGGGTCGGCGAGCTCGGACGGCAGCCGCGCGCGGCGCGGCGCTTCTTCGAGACATACCAGGATCGCGTGCTGTTCGGGACCGACGCGGTGCCGCACGGCACCCAGACGCCGCAGCAGATCTTCGGCGAGGCGCTCTACGAAATCTACTTCCGGTTCCTGGAGACCGAAGACGAGTACTTCGACTATGCGCCGGCGCCGACGCCGCCGCAGGGGCGCTGGCGGATCTATGGGATCGGGCTGCCCGACCAGATCCTGGCGAAGGTCTATTCGGGGAACGCGGCGAGAATCCTGGGTCTGTGACGGCGGGGGGAACGCGGAGGGCAGGAGGCGAAAAGGGAAATGCGGGCCGTACATGTGAAAGGCGGCACCTCAGGTGCCGCCTTTCGTGGGCGCCTACCAGCGCGGTTCGCGGCGTCCGCCACGGCCGCCGCCGAACCCGCCGCCGCCACCACCGCCGCCGGTGCGGGCAGGCATCGGCTTGGCCTCGTTGACGGTCAGGTTCCGGCCGCCGAAGTTGTGGTCGTGCAGCTGCTCGATCGCGCGCTGCGCTTCCTCGTCGGTGGCCATCTCCACGAACCCGAAGCCGCGCGCGCGGCCAGTGGCCATGTCGCGCATGATCTTCACGCTCTCCACCGTGCCGCAGCCCGCGAAGAGCTGCTCCAGATCCTGCTCGCCCGCCGTGTAAGGCAGGTTGCCCACGTAGAGTTTTCTACCCATGACTGACTGTTCTCACTTCTGCCCCGCCGAGCGAGGCTGCTGACGTGTTGAAGATCCGCCCGCTGCGGATCGCAGATGAGAGGGCAATGCTGAGCAGTCTACGTTGCGGGAAAAGGAGGTCTGTGGGACGTCGTTTCGGCGCGGCACGCGGGCTACGGCAGGAGCTGCCTTCCACCTGTCTGGCGGAGCATATCATGAACCGGGCAGACGACTTGCAGTGACGCGACCCATGCCACGAAAACCGGGATCGAAGCCCGCCGGGCGCCCGCGCGCCGCCTCCAGCGAGGAACGGGAGTCCCTGATTGACTGGACCCAGGACGACCCGAATGCCCACGTGCTCGACTGGCGCCGCCGCGCCCACGAGTTCGGCCTCGCCGGGGGTGACGAAACGGACGAGCCGCCTGTATTGCCTGCGGACAGATTGCTGCGCGAGGACGATCCCGAGGCATTCGGCGACCAGGCGCTCGGCGACGACGAGGAGAGGCCACGGCGGTCGGCTCCGGGTGTGGACGACGGGGAGACCGACGAAGAGGACGTCCGCCCCGGCCGGGAAGCTGATGAGCTGGAGGGGACCGCGGCACCCGGCGCATCCAGAGAGGACCTCGACCTCGTCCGCGTCTACCTCAAACACGTCGGCAAACGGAAGCTGCTCAAGGCGAAGGACGAGCAGGCGATCGGGGAGCGCATCGAGCGCGCGCGGGGGGAACTGCAGGGCATCCTCGGCACGATTCCCTGCGCGGTGCGGACGATCCTCTCCCTCGCGGACCGCGTGAAGAAGGGGGCGCCAGCCGCCGAGCTGATTCTCCTGCCGGACGGCGGTGAGCTCAAGCAGGACAAGATCACGCCGGTCCTCAAGGCCCTCGACAAGGTCCGCGCCGCACGCGAGCGCGTGGACGAGTGGGTCCGGCGCTGCGAGGACCGCCGGTCCACGACCGCCTCTCGCGCCGGCTACCGCGAGGAGATCGCCAGGGCCGACGCGCTCGTCAGCGGCATCCTCCGCGATCTGCCGTTGCGCCCCTCACTCGTCGAGGACATCACGACCAAGCTCCGCGAGGTCAATCGCCTCTTCGACGAGCTCGACAGCGTTCCCCGGGCGCAGCGCACCGAAGCGCGGCACGCCCTGGAGAAGCGGACGGGACTGCCCCGCCGCCGCTTCTGCGAGATCGCCGCCCGCGCCCGCGAGCAGGAAGAGATCATCCGCGACGCCAAGCGCGATCTCCTCGAAGCCAACCTCCGCCTGGTCGTCTCGATCGCGAAGCGCTATTCGAACCGCGGCCTGTCCCTCCTCGATCTCATCCAGGAAGGGAACATCGGGCTGATGAAGGCGGTGGACCGGTTCCAGTTCCGCCGCGGCTTCAAGTTCTCGACCTACGCGACCTGGTGGGTCCGCCAGGCCGTGGGCCGGGCGGTGGCCGACTACGGCCGGACGATCCGGCTGCCGGTCCACGTCATCGAGTCGCTGAACCGGCTCACCCGCGAGCGGCGGACGCTCGCCGCCCAGCTCGGGCGCGATCCCAGCCCCGAGGAGCTCTCCGCGCGGATGGAGCTGCCGCTCGGCAAGGTGCAGCTGCTGCTGGAAGCGTCGAAGTCGCCGACGTCGCTCGAAGCGCCGGTGGGGGAAGACGACGAGACGCGGCTGGGCGACATGGTGAAGGATGCGGCGGCGCAGACCCCGGAAGAGGCGGCGATGCGCAACCAGATGGCGGTGGAAGTCGAGCGCGCCATGGCCCCGCTCACCGACCGTGAACGGGAAGTGATGCGGCTGCGCTACGGGCTCGGCACCGATCGCGAGCACACGCTCGAAGAGGTTGGACGCAAGCTGTTCATCACCCGCGAGCGCGTCCGGCAGATCGAAGCCAAGGCGCTGGCCAAGATGCGCTCGGGCCAGGCCGCCTGAAACGCCACGGGCCGCTATAATGCTCGCCTATGTGGCGAACCCCAGCGGCCCTGACCTTCCTCCTGCTCGCACTCTTCACCCCCGGCACGGCGATGGCCCGGCAGCCGCCGGAGCCGCAGCGGTCGCCGGTAGCCTCGGCGCGCGAGCCGATGACGGTCATGTCGTTCAATATCCGCTACGGCACGGCCAAGGACGGCGAGAACAGCTGGGACGCGCGCCGCGCCATGCTGTTCGACCTGGTGCGGAGCGAAAACGCGGACCTCGTCGGCCTGCAGGAAGCGCTCGACTTCCAGATCGACGAGATCGTCGCCGCGGTGCCCGGCTACGCGGTGGTCGGCGTCGGCCGGGACGACGCCGCGCGCAAGGGAGAGTATTCGGCGATCCTCTTCCGGAAGGATCGCTTCCAGGTCGCCGAGGCCGGCACCTTCTGGTTCTCGGACACCCCTTCGGTCCCGGGCTCGAAGTCGTGGGGCAACAACATCACCCGGATCTGCACGTGGGCGCGCTTCATCGATCGTGACGGGCGCGGGTTCTACCACTTCAACGTCCATCTCGACCACCAGTCGCAGCCCTCGCGCGAGCGCAGCACCGTGCTGCTGCGCGCCAGGATCGACACCCGCGAGGTCCCGCGCGATCCCGTGGTCGTGACCGGCGACTTCAACGTCGGCGAACGCAATCCCGCGCTGGCCACGCTCGCCGGCGGCGCCGCGGCGCCGTTCCTCGACACCTTCAGGGTGCTCCAGCCGGACGCCACTGACGCCGGCACCTTCTCCGGCTTCAAGTTCGGCAACAACGGTCCCGACAAGATCGACTACGTCCTGGTGCCGCCCGGCACCGAGGTGCAGCGCGCCGAGATCATCCGCACCGGCCAGAACGAGCGCTATCCGTCCGACCACTTCCCGGTCGTCGCCCGGGTGCGGCTCGCCGACCGGCAGCCGTGACCGCGGTGCTGGGCCGCCGCCACCTCCGTGTCCGCGTGCTCGAGGCCCTCGAGCTCGCCGTCAAGCAGTTCAGGCCGCGCGAAGAGCTGTGGCCGCTGCGCGTGCCGCGCGAGCCCGTGCTGCTCGCCCCGCTGGTGCGGCGGGCGATCCCGGGCGAACATCTCCTGTTCGACGCCTCGACGCTGCGCGCACGCACGCTGCTGCATTTCCAGTGGGAAGACGGATCAGTCTGGGAGGCCTGGATGGCGATCCTGCCCTCGGGCTTCAAGCTCTACTGCGACACCAACGGCGACGAAACCCGCCTGCTGGCGTCGGGCGGCCGCAACGAGGGGCTCGAGAGCGACCGCGCCTTCCTCGAGCTGCTCGCCGAGTCCGCCGGATCGCACTTCGGGATCGAGATGTCGGGCGGCGCGCCCGTGCGGGTCCGATCGTTCCTCGACGACCGCGAGTTTCTCGTGACGCTGTTCGTGAACCTGTTCGAAACGACGGGCGAGGAAGATTCGGTCCGCGCCCAGCTCCCCGCCAGCGAGCCGCGGACCGTCGATGCCGGCGGGACGGACTTCCGGGCCGACGTGGAGCGATGGCTCGACCGGGCACTCCGCCAGGCGCCGGCTCGCTGAATCCCGGGCGGCCCGGACAAGGCCGCGCCTACAGCGTGATGATCTGATCCGGCATGTTGCCGGCAAGAGCCCGGTAGAGATCCGGGAAACAGCCCACCTGCACCCCCGCCACGGTGTCGGTGACCTGGCAGTCGGCCGGTTCCGTGCGCCCCTTGCCGGAGGGATCGCACCATCGCGGCTGACCCTTGGCCAGATTGCGCTCGAGTGCGCACATGTCGCACATCATCAGCAGCATGCCGGTCCCGGCCGCTACCTGCGCGAGACGCTCGCCGACGGGATCGCCGCGGCGCAGCACGAAGACGTTGTCGTCGAAGAAGAACATGCCGACGACGGTGACGACGTGCGACCCGGCTTCGAGCTGCGGCAGGATCATCCGCGCGAGCTTGTAGCTGGCCGCCCGGGGTGACGTAAAGACGTAAGCAACTTTCACAGGTGACTCGACTCCTACTTCTTCGGGCTCAGCCGCACCGCGGTCCAGGTTCGAGGGCAATGATATACGCGGGCTCGTCGGGGCGCCTATTCTGAGGGCGCTGCGCGGGGAATGGACAGGGTGCGGAAGGGTTGGCGCCGGGTAGTCAGACCAGGCGCGGTCGAGCTGTGCGCTATGCCGGGAGGGGTGCCGTTCGCGGGGGGAAAAGCGCCTCCAGCAGGTCGTCGTCCGAGAAGGCCGGGAACGTCCGGGGCGCGACCGTCAGGTGGTCGAGTTCATCCTTGCGGATACCCACCACGTTCAGGGTTCGCGACGCGTCGGCCACCACCGCGCCAGCGTCGAGCGGGAGGAGGTAGCGGCGGTGCACGACGAAGCCCGGGGCTTCGACGACCAGGTAAGCCAGGCGCCGTTCGGATGGACTGATGAGAATGCCGGCCAGCTTGCCGATCGACTGGGCATCTTCAGTGCACACCTTGAACCCGGAGAGGTTACCCTCCGCGCATCGAACGCTGTCGGCCCCGAGGTAGCGAAGGTCGGCCGTTTCTTCAATTATTTGCTCAGCCACGTTCCCCTCCTGCACGGAATGCAGCAAAGGGAGTGCCATCAGGCGAGCCTCATGCGCTAGGATCGAGACACACACGGAAATCGGGTCAGCGTCGGACTCGAGCAATCGGGGCGTGGAGGGCGTGATGTCGGATCAGGACGGAATCACTCACGATATCCGGTCGCGGGAAGACGAATACTTCCGCCGGAAAGACCGGGAGCTGGTGGAGCGGATGCGGAAAGAGGCGGTGCTGAACCAGGAGCGCCAGGAGCTCGAGGCACGGTCCGGCATCCACGATCCGGCCCTGCTGCAGGAACTGCAGGCGCTCGGCTTCACGCCGGAAACCGTGAGCCTGCTCCCGCTCATCCCCGTCGTGCAGGTCGCCTGGGCGGAAGGAGGCGTGACCGACGCCGAGCGCAGCTTGATCCTGCAGTTCGCGCGGGAACGCGGCATCCAGGAGGGGAGCGCCGCGGACGATCAGCTGGCCGGCTGGCTCGCCAGCCGTCCGTCCGACGAGGTCTTCGTGCGCGCGACCCGGCTGATCCGGGCGATGGCCGACGACCCGGCGGCCGGCGCCGGCGGCCTGCGCATGGACGACCTGATCCATCGCTGCGAGGAGATCGCGTCGGCCTCCGGCGGCGTCATGGGATTCCGCAAGATCTCGCCGCAGGAGCGGTCGCTCCTCGAACAGATCGAGCAGACGCTGAAGTCGCGCTAGCCTACTTGCCGTCCGTCGGACCGAACGCCTTGAGCTGCGGCTCGATCACCTTCAGGTCCCCCACCACCACGATCGTGGCGCGGTCGTCGTCGATGTACTTCTTGGCGACGGCCGTGACCTGTTGCGGCGTAACCGCGTAGACCCGCTTGACATACGTGCTGGCGTAGTCGGCCGGCAGGCCGTGCAGGTCCATGTACTGCAGCTGGTTGGTGATGCCGCCCCGGCTCGAATTCTGGAGCACGTAGGTTCCCGCGAGATAGTTCTGGATGCCCTCGAGCTCGGCCTGGCTGGGGGGCTCGGCCTGCAGGCGGTCCACTTCAGCCAGGATCTCCTTGATCGAGGGGCCCGTCACCGTCGTCGTGACGTCGGCGTTCTGCGCCCAGTAGCCGTCGCGATAGCGGACCGACAGCTGGCTGTAGGGGGAGTAGGTATAGCCCTTGTCCTCCCGGATGTTCGTCGTGATGCGCGACGAGAACGCGCCGCCGAGCAGCGTATTCATCACCGCCATCTGCACGAAGTCCGCGTTGGAGGGATCGATCGCCGGGATGCCGACGATCACCGTGGACTGCGGCGCTCCCGGCCGATCGACGATGTGGACCGATCGGGTGGAGGTCGGCTTGGCCGGCGCCGGGGCGGGCGCGGTCCCTTTGGTCCAGCCGGCAAACGCCTTCCGGATCGACGCCTCCACGCCCGCCGCGTCGAACCGTCCGACAACGTAGAGGCGGCTGCGTCCGGCGCCATACGTCGTCTTGTAGAACTGCTGCACCTGCGCGAGCGTGAAACCCTCGAGCATCTCCTCGGTCGGGAACACGCGTCCGTAGGCATGGTCGCCGTAGAGCACGGCACGGAATTTCTGGAGCGCCACCTGCTGCGGCTGGCTCAGGCCGACCGCCAGGTTGCGCAGCAGGTTGGCCTTGAGCCGCGGCAGCTCCGACTCGGGGAACCGGGGATGCTGCGCCACGTCAGCCACGAGCTCCGCCATCTGGCTGCCGTACTCGCTCAGCACGTCGCCGCCGATGGTCGTGGTATCGGGTCCCACGGAGACGGTCAGCGAGCCGCCCATCCGCGCCGCCTCTTCGGAGATCTGCGCCGCGGTGCGGGTGGCCGTCCCTTCGCGCATGAGGTCGCCCGTCAGGTCGGCCAGCCAGACCTCGTCCTTCCCTTCGAAGGCGTTCCCGGTGCGGGCGCTGAGCGTGACGCTGACCTTGGGCATCGTGCCCCACTGGACCAGCGCCACCTCGAGGCCGTTGTCGAGCGTGAAGCGTTTGGGTTCCGGCACCTTGAAGTCGCGCGGCGTGCCGGGCTTGGGCGGCGTCGAGGGGAACGGCGAGGCGGCCGGCTTTCCGCCCTGGCCTTGGGCGCCCGTCAGCGTGGGCGCCGCCAGCACGAGCATCAGCACGGGCACGATGGCGAGCGTGGGCTGGCGCATGTCAGTTCCCCTTCGCCTTTGGCGTAATCGTCAGGATGGTGCGGTTGGTCGTCCGCAGGTATTCATTGGCCGTCTTCTGGATGAGCGCCGGCGTCACCTTGCGGAACTCGTCCTCGAGCTTGTTGATCCGGCCCGGGTCGTCGTCGAAGAGCGCATAGGCGGCGAGCAGGTTGGCGCGGCCGAAGCCGACGAACTGTTCGTAGTCGCCGTAGAGCTGCGAGCGGCGCTTCACCAGCGCCAGGTCGAGCTCCGACTGACTGATCGGGGTGCGCTGCAGCCGCGCGACCTCCTCGTCGATCGCCTGGAGGATGTGGTCGGCCTTCTTGTCGCCGTCGTGAATCAGCCACACCATCCACAGCGTCGGCCCCTTGATGTCGAACATGTTGCCGAGGAGCGGATTGATGCCGCCTTCGACCGAGCCGGTGAGCCCGCGCTGCTGGACCAGCGACTGGTAGAGCCGGCTGTCGGCCCCCTGCACCAGCAGCTGATCGATCAGCCCCATCGCGAAGTACTCGGGCGTCCCGCGCGGCGGCGCATGGTAGCCGAGCGCCAGCGCCGGACGGTTCGCCAATGGATCCTCGGTATTCGAGCGCTTCTCCTTCTCCTGCCGCGGTTCGGAGATGTCCGGCAGGGGCGGCAGCTTCGACGCCGGGATGCCGCCGAAATACTTCCGCACCCACTCGAGCGTCTGTTTGGCGTCGATGTCGCCGCTCACCACGACGACGGCGTTGTTCGGCGAGTAGTAGGTCTTGAAGAACTGCTGGACGTCCTGCAGCGTTGCGGCGTCGAGGTGCGCCAGGTCGCCGTAGAAGTTGTGGGCGTTGTACCAGTTGGTGTTGGCCACCTGCGGCATGGTCAGCCAGGGGAAGCCGCCGTACGGCTGGTTGAGCACGTTGACCTTGACCTCGTTCTTGACCACCCCCTGCTGGTTGGTCAGGTTCTCCTCGGTGATCTTCAGGCCCCACATGCGATCCGCCTCGGCCCACAGGATGGTCTCGACCGTGTGCACCGGGACGACCTGGAAGTAGTTGGTGAAATCGAACCGGGTCGAGCCGTTCAGGATGCCGCCGTTCGCCTGCACCAGCGAGATGAAGCCGTTCTTGCCGAGGTGCTCCGAGCCCTGGAACATCATGTGCTCGAAGAGGTGGGCGAAGCCGGTGCGGTCTTTCGGCTCGATGCGGAAGCCGATGCCGTAATAGACGCCGACGACCGCGGTCGGGGAGGAGGTGTCGCGCGACAGCACCACCTTCAGGCCGTTGTCGAGCTTGTGGTACTCGATGGGGACCGTGACCCGCGACGGCGGGGGCTGCTGCGCCGAGAGCGCGTGCCCGCAGAGCGCCAGGCCGAGGGCGGGAAGAATCAAGCGTGCAGACATCGGAGCGTCTCCTCCCGGCGCCGGACCGTCGGGCCCGGGTCGTGCGTGGTGTCGATCGTCAGCGCCAGCGGTCACGCAGGCGCGCCGGGGCGGCCGCCGGCGGCTTCCGTCCGCGGGCGAACAGCGGGGCCAGCACCAGACCGGCCACGAAGCCGCCGATGTGTGCCATATACGCCACGCCGCCGCCGCCGGTTTCTTCGGTGGTGGCAATTGTGCCGACACCGTTGACGAACTGCGTGACGATCCACAGCCCGAGCATGAAGATGGCCGGAACGGCCACCACCCCGAACCAGGTCAGAACGTAGACGCGGTTGCGCGGGAACATCAGCAGGTAGCCGCCAAGGACCCCGCTGATGGCGCCGGAAGCGCCGACCGCCGGCACCAGCGACCCGCTGTTGAAGAGGATGTGCGCCAGGCTGGCCGCCAGGCCGCAGGCCAGATAGAACAGGATGAACCGCAGGTGGCCGATGCGGTGCTCGATGTTGTCGCCGAAGATCCACAGGAACAGCATGTTGCCGCCGAGATGCCCCCACCCGCCGTGGAGGAACATCGAGGTCAGCAGCGTGGACCAATACGGGTAGGGAATGAGCGGCGGGAGGTCGCCGCCCGCGGCGAACTCCCGGGGCACGACGCCCCAGGCGAAGATGAAGGCCTGCACCGCCTCGGCCGGCCGGTTGATCTCGTTCAGGAAGGCGAGCACGTTCAGCACGATCAGGCCGATCGAGATGAAGGCCCAGCCGGCGTGATCGTTCTGGTCCCCGATCGGAAACATGCGATCGAGGATATCCGATCCGCGTGAGGTTCAGGGTGCAGGGTGCACCGGGGTTCAGGGTCGGGCAGGGGCACCGGGGTTCAGGGTGCAAGGTGCAGGGTGCAGGGTTCCTTCAGGTTCAGGGTGCAGGGTTCCGGGTCTTGGCCTGCGGTGCTTTCACGAAAGTCGCCGACTTGCATCCCCGCGGCCTGCAGGCTGAACCCTGGACCTTGAACCCTGAACCTGGCGAACCCTGAACCCTGCACCCTGAACCCTGAACCTGCGTGAGTGCCCCTCCCCCTACTCCCCCGCCACCTTCTTCAGCAGCGCCAGGTCGGTGAGCATGCGGCCGACGCCGAGCACGACGGAGGTCAGCGGGTTCTCGGCCACGAGCACCGGCAGGCCGGTTTCGTCGCGCAGCCGCTTGTCGAGGTTCCGCAGCAGCGCGCCGCCGCCGGTCAGCACGACGCCCCGGTCGTAGATGTCGGCGCACAGCTCGGGCGGCACGCGCTCGAGGGCATCGCGCACGGCCTGCACGATGGCCCGGATCGGCTCGGCCATCGCTTCGCGGATCTCCTTGTCGTGGATCTGCACAGTGCGCGGCACGCCCGCCACGATATGCCGTCCCTTGACCTCCATCGTCAGCGGATCGTCGAGCGCGGCGGCGGAACCAATCTCGCACTTGATTGCTTCGGCGGTGCGCTCGCCGACGAGCAGGCCATGCGCCCGCTTCATGTGCTGGATGATCGCCTCGTCCAGCTTGTTGCCGGCCACGCGCAGCGACCGGCCGTAGACCGTCCCGGCCAGCGAAATGACCGCGATGTCGGTGGTGCCCCCGCCGATGTCGATCACCATGTTGCCGGCCGCTTCGGTCACCGGCAGCCCGGACCCGATCGCCGCGGCCATCGGCTCGTCGACGAGGTGCACCTCGCTGGCCTTGACGCGGTAGCCGCTGTCCTTCACCGCGCGGCGCTCGACCGGCGTAATCTCCGGCGGGACGCCGATCACCAGGCGCGGGCGCACCAGCGGCCGCTTGCCATGGACCTTCCGCACGAAGTGCGTGAGCATCTTCTCGGCGGCCTCGAAGTCGGCGATGACGCCGTCCTTGAGCGGCCGCACCGGCGTGATGTTGTGCGGCGTCCGGCCAAGCATCTCGTGCGCCTCGGTGCCGACTGCCTCGATCTGTCCGTTGGAGTTGTTGAACGCCACGATGGAAGGTTCGTTGAGGACGATGCCGCGGCCGCGGGCGAAGATGCAGGTGTTGGCCGTGCCGAGATCGATGGCGACGTCAGTCGCGAAAGCCGAGAACAGATTCATGTGGGGTGCCTCTGGGCGCCTGCGTAGGCACGACGCGTTCCCGGGCGATTGTGGGTCGAAGGCGGGGACGCCGCATGAAAAAGCCCTGCCAATTGCAGCCGAGGTGGCGCGGCGGCGCGCCCGCGCGATTACAGTTCTGGCGGCGGATCACAAAATCGTGCGGTCTGTTGGCGGTTACGCGCGGCGGTCCGGGCCCCCGGAAAACAGCGCCGTAAAACCCGGGAAGAAGGCAATCGACCAGGCGGCGAAGTTGTAGAGGTAATTGGGGCCTCCGGCCGGCGGGTTCGTCCAGATGCCGGAGATTGCGTAGAACGCCGCACCGGACACCAGCGCAGCCACGAGGCCACGCAGCACGGCGCCGGTCCACGTGCGCTCCCCCCGCAGCACTTTCTGCAGCAGCGCGAAGCACACCCAGAAGAACATCCACGACGGAAACATGGCGTAGTAGCGGAGCCACGGCGCCATCGCATAGAACGATGCCGCGGCGAGCACGCCAATCACCGGGCCGGCGAGCAGCCCCCGTGCGAGCTGGCGCGCGCGCCAGCCGACGAACGCGCCGATGAAGAGACAGATGAGGCCGCCGTGGACGAGACCGTACGCGGCACGGTGACGCAGGCTGAGGCCAGCCCACAACATGTCGCCACCAGTGCTGGCCGCTCCAAGCACCAGCGAGGCCAGGACGGCAAGTAACATCGATTGGTTCCTCGTTCGAGCCGCCACGCCGGACGCGGGCGAGCGTGAGCCGGCGTGGGCCGGCTGGTGGCTGCCGGGTGTGGCGGCTCGTGCCGCCGGCACGGAGTATATGATCATCGCCATGGGCACGGCACCTCGACGCCTGGGCGTCGTCTTGATGGCCTTCCTGGCCATTCTGCTCCTCCACCCCCCGGCAGCCGCCGCGAAGTCCTATAGCGCCGAACGCTTCGATGCGGTCGTGCGCGTGCTCGCGGACGGCACGCTCGACGTCACCGAGACCGTCGTGTTCCGCTTCGAGGATGGCACCTTCCGCGAGGTGTTTCGCGAGATCCCGGATCGCCGGACGGACGGGATCGAGATCGTCAGGGCGGAGATGCAGGGCACGCGGCTGCCCTTCGGCACCGAGTCAGGCACGGTGGAAGTGCGGCGCCGGTCGAACCGGACGCGGGTGGTCTGGCGCTTCAGCCCGACTGAAGGCACGACTCGCGAATTCGTGCTGAACTACCGCGTTCAGGGCGCGATCCGCCACACGTCGGGGGCCGACCTCCTGCACTGGCGGGCACTGCCCAGCCAGCATCGCTACGCCATCGCAGCCGCCTCCATCCGGTTCGAGCTGCCGGTCGCGCCCGCCGCGGCGCCGGAAGTCGATTCCCGCAAGGCGGGTACACCACGGACGTCGACCGACGGCACGGTCGTGCTCGTCCAGTCGTCGGACGTGCGGCAGAACGGGTGGATCGAGATCGCGCTGCAGTTTCCTCCCCGCACTGTCGCGGCCGCGATGCCGGCCTGGCAGCAGCACGCCGAAGCGGTGTCCGCCCAGGGGGGCCGCTGGTTGATCGGCGCGGGGGCGATCTTCCTGGCCGGTCTGATCGTGCTGGTGGCGTGGCGACAGAGCTACGACACGCCGCCGCAGGAAGCGGACGGGCGCCTCGGGCAGTTCGAGCGGCCGGAGCCGCCAGACGAGCTGCCGCCCACCATCGGCGGCGTCCTCGCCGGCAACGGGCGGGTGGGGATCGAACACGCGATGGCGGCCCTCTTCGCTCTCGCCGAACGGGGCGAGATCGAGATCGAGGAGAAGCCGAAGAGCGCCTTCGGCCAGCAGGACTTCATCCTTCACCGGCGAGGGCTGCACGACCTCACCGGCTACGACGGCGCCGTCGTCGAGACGATCTTCAAGGCCGGCACGCCGCAGGTCACCCTGTCGCAGGCGCAGTCGCGGCTGACGTGGAAGTTCCGCGCGTTCGGCCAGGCGGTGGCGCGCGCACTTGCGGACGCCGGGCTGACGGACAGCTCACGGCAGGCGATCAAGCGCCGCTACAACCGGACAGGCATCGGGCTGCTGGTCGCAGGCAGCGTGGCCGTCGTCCCGGCGGCGCTGGTGAACGGCGACTACGGAGCATGGCCGCTGGCCATCCCGGGAGCGCTGCTGGCCTTGGCGGTCTGCGCCTTCATCTTCGGGGCGGCGACCACCCCGCTCTCGAACGATGGGGTCCGCCGGGCGGCGCGCTGGCGGGACTACCGCCGCCACCTCCGCGCCGTGGCGCAGGGCAAGCGCTCACCCGCCGGTCTGGCGCTTGCGAGCGTGCTCCCGTTTGCGGTGGCGCTGGGCCTGGCACACAGCTGGTCCAGCTTCCTCAAGAAGCAGGGGTTCACCGTTCCGAACTGGTTCCGCGCACTGCCCGCGGGGGACGGCGCCAGCAGCGCGTTCCCGGCGTTCATCGCCACGAGCGGCGCCGGAGCGTCGGGCGGGGGCGCGGGCGGGGGCGCGGCCGGCGGCGGTGCGTCGGGGGCCGGCTAGGACCGCGCACGAGCCGCGGCCCGCCAGCGGTCCGCGAACGCCCCCGCCGTCCCCCGGCCGGCCTCGCGGCCCGATCCCGTGCTAGGTGCCCATCCGCGCCAGATGCGCCAGCATCTGCTGGCGGTGGGCCACCGCACGGCGCGTCAGCGTGGGCTGCGCCTCTTCGAACGGCAGCGAACGCTGCGCCCAGGCCTCCCGCCTCGCCCGCACCCGCTCCATCCCAGCCTTGAAGCACTTGAAGCAGACGGCCTGGGTGGCGCAGATGTGCCCGTCGGTCTTCGGGGCGGCGGTCATCACTGCCCCTCCTCGTCGAGTATGTCGAGCAGGCGACGTGCCCGAATCTGCGCCTGCCGCCGCCGGTGCTCGAGCACGCCATACTTGTCGGGCCCCGTCAACCGCCCGGAACCGGGGGCCAGGCGCAAGCCGCCGCGGCCCCTGCCCCCGGTGCCCGTGACTGTCGTGACGAGTTCCCCGAAGTCCAGCTTGAGCGCCAGCGCCCCGTCGAAGCCTTGCATCTCGTTGCTCCTGTTCTTCTGATACGTCCGGGCGTGCCGCTCGTTCCGCCCGCGAGGACAGTGTAGAAGGGGGGTGTGACAGGGGAGGTCACTCCTGCGGGGTTCAAGGTGCAGGGTGCAGGGTTCAAGGTTCCGGTTCAGGGTTCAGGGTTCACCCCCGGGTTTTGGGGGTTGGGGGGCGGCGCCTTAAGATTCCAAGGGTGTTGACCCTCCAGCCTCGTGCGGCGTTCGGTGGTGCGGTTGGTGACGGCGGGCGGGTGGGGGCCTAGCGCGTGCCTCGCAATGCGGAAGTCATCCGGCAGTGGAGCATCCTGCGCGACCTCGAAGGGTCGCGGCGGCTGACGATCGACGATCTGGCAGAGCGCACCGGCGTCACGACGCGCACTATCCGCCGCGATCTCGAGGCGCTGCAACTCGCCGGCTTTCCCCTCTACGACGAATCACACGACGGCCGGAAATACTGGATGCTCGAGCAGAAGGCCTTCCGGCGGCTCGATGCCACCGGCTTCACGCTCGCCGAGCTCAGCGCGCTCTATTTCAGCCGCACCCTGGTCGAGTGCCTGGCGGCCACGCCGTTCCGCCAGGACGTCACCAGCGCCTTCGACAAGCTCGGCGACGCGCTCACCCCGAGCATGCGCCAGTTCCTCGATCGCCTCCCGCTCGTCATCCAGGCCAAGGCAGAGCCGGGGGCACAGGCGGGGGCGCGCGCCGGCAAGCAGACGGGACAGCTCCTCGACGCCACGCTGCAGCACCGCCGCGTGCTGATGCGTTACCACTCGTTCTCGAGCGACCGCGAGAAGGCTTACCTGATCGAGCCGTCCCGCGTGGTCTTCGCGCAGGGGGCGCTCTACGTGGTGGCCTTCGTGCCGGAGTACGGCCAGACCCGCACCTTCGCGCTGGACCGGATCAAGTCGCTCTCGGTCACGGAAGAGCGGTTCGAGCCGGACGACAGCGGCGAGGAGGCGTTCGCCCATTCCCTCGGCGTCCACCAGGGGGCGCCCGAGCGCGTGGAGATTGCCTTCGAGCCCCGCATCGCCCGCTACATCAGGGAGCGCGTGTGGCACGCCTCGCAGGAGGTGCAGGACCGGAGCGACGGCGGGGTCGTGCTGACGCTGCAGGTGTCGAACGACTTCGCCCTGCGCAGCTGGATCCTCGGCTTCGGCCCGCTGGCACGGGCGCTCGCCCCGGCGGGCCTGGTCGCCGACATCGCCCGCGAACTGGACGCCGCGCGCGAGGTCTACCGCACGCCGCCGGCGCCCGCTACAGGTTCAACCAGTACGACCACTTGACGAGGAACACGTTGCGGGCGGGAGCCTCGAACACGGCGCCGACGTCGCGCCCGAAGCGGAACGTCCCGTACGGCTGCACGTCTTCCCTCCCCTGCTGCCAGACGACGAACAGGGCAGATCCGGGCCGGTACTCCCAGCGCAGCACGTTCGTCGTCCGGAACGACCGGTAGTTGAAGTTCGGGTCGCTGCCGTAGGCGGTGTCGGAGAAGCGTTCGGCAAACCCGCGCGCCCGGCCGTCGATCAACTCCCGGAAGCGCGAATAGTCGCCGGCCGACACGAACGGCCGCGCGTAGAGCTGAATCGACAGCGCCGGCGTCACGGTGTAGTTCACCCGCGCGGTCAGGGACACGGTTTTCTGCTGCAGCCGCCCGAACACGTAGCGCGTCCCCTCGCTGGCCACCCACTGCTGCCGTTCGTCCCCGCTGAAGACGCCGACCCCGCCGTTGACCGACAAGAAAGACGACGGGCGCCAGGTCAGGGAGGGATTGACGTCCGACGCCCGCGCGCCAAGATCGTCCCGCGCCACGAAGAAGAACATCTCCCCCTGCACCGGCTTGCGGCTGTCGGACTCGACATAGCCCCACAGGCTGCGCTCCCCCGCCTTGTAGGCGCCCGGGCCGCCGCGCGTCGCCCGGTCGTCGAACGACTGCGGGTTCAGGTTCACTCCCATGCCGGTCCCCCAGTTGTTGGCGAACTGCGCGTGGGCGTTGACGTTGTAGCCCAGGTTCAGGCGGTCGCCGTCGAAGTTCCAGCTGCCCCACTGGTTCAGGTTGAAGCGGAAGCTGCGGAGGTACTTCGAGGGCCGCTCGTTGCGCCACTGCAGCCAGTGGCTCATGCTGCGGGTGTCGGCGCGGCGGAGGAACCCGATGTCGTTCGTGTCGAAGCCCGGGGTCTTCATGCTGAGGCTGGTCGTGAACCGGACGTGCTCGCCGGCAATCTTGTTGAACGCCAGTGAGGCGGACGACCCGCTCAGCGAGGTGCGCGCCGCATCGAACTCGACATGCGCGGCGTCGGGACGCTGGTAGCTGTGGACGTTGCTCTGCTGCAGCGCGGCAATCGCCGCGGCATCGCCCCGCACGCTGCTGCCGGCCGCGAAGCCGGTGACGGAATAGCGCGGGCCGACCCGCCAGTCCCAGTCCACGCCGCCGGTGTAGGCCTGCCCGGGCAGGAACCGCGTGGACTCGTCGGCGCGCCGGTTGGCGGCGGTGGCGATGAAGCCGAGGCCGGACTGGTTCGCGAAGTCGCGGCGCGCGCGCACGACGGTGTAGCCGGTCAGCGGCTCGACGGTCTGGCGCTGGCGCGTCGTCCCGCTGGCGATCACCGCTTCTTCGTCCGCCGTGACCGCGTGCAGGGCGCCAATCGACAAGCCGGCGGCCCGCCCCGTGAGCTTGGCCGCGCCGAGGATGGTGGACTGGCCGGGCACGTCGGCAAACCCACCCTGGGGCACCTCGGGTGCGCCGCGCGGCGCCCGGCCGATACGGCGCGAATAGAACAGCCCGCTGCAGCTGCCGTCGTTGCAGTCGGTGTTGAACCTGAAAATGTCGGACCCCTCGACGAAGAACGGACGACGCTCCGAGAAGAACGTCTCGAAGGCGGAGAGATTCACGACCGCCGGGTCGGCCTCGACCTGGCCGAAGTCGGGATTCACCGTCGCGGTCAGCGTGAGCCCGGGCTTCAACGCGTATTTCAGGTCAACGCCCACTTCCGCGCTGCCACGTCGCGGCGTCTGCAGCGGGTTGCCCGCCTGCACCGGTTGCGTGGACAGGTCGCCGACCAGGTAGGGAACGAGCTCGAGGCGTTTCAGGGACCGGCCGATGCGCAGCCCGGTCAGCTCGCCGAAGGACGACACGTAGCCGTTGGCGCTCTTCGACAGCAGCGGCCAGGTCGTGGTTTCGTTCAGGCGGCCGATCTCGCGGACCACGGCAAACCCGAAGGTCGCGTCGGCCGCGGGATGGAAACGGAGCTGGGAAAAGGGGATGCGGAACTCCGCCCGCCACCCCCGCTCGCTCCGGGCGACGGCGACGTCCCAGACGGCATCCCAGCCGGTATCGGCGTTCCGGTCGTCGAACCAGTAGGCGTCGGCCTTCACACCCGCCGGGTTCACCGCGAACTCGTAGGCGGTCCGGCGATCGTGGAACGAGTCCACCAGCACGCGAATCCAGTCCGAGGGGGATCGCTCGTCCCGCCGGGTGCGGATGCCGACGATGCGCGAGGGATCCGGATCGAGCGCCTGCACGGCGATGTACATCGCGGTCCCGTCGTAGGCCACGCGCGCTTCGGTCTCGAAGCTGGCCTGCGCGCCGTCGTTCGGTTCGCGCTGGCGGAAGCCGGTGATGACGGGAGCCTGCTGCCAGACGTCCTCGGACAGCGTGCCGTCGATCTGGATGGCAGAGGCGGCGGCGAGTGGCTGAGCCGGCACCCGTGCAGCGCCCGCGGGTGCCGCCAGGAACAGGAGTGTCAGGAACGTGAACATGCGATCCAGACACTTAGACGGCGGCGGGAGGGCGGTGGTTTACCCCTCTTTGATACAGCCGCTATCGGGGATAGGGCCGCTATCGGGCGAGACGGCCGTTATCGGGCTTCGAAGAGGGTCAGCGCGAAGCGGGCTGACGGTTCGACCCACTGCTCGACCGCGGCGAACTGCGCGCTGGCGCCCAGGTCGACGATGGCCTCTCCGCTGAACTTGTACGAGCTCTCGGTCCAGATCGTCTCGCCGGCCGCGAACGCCACGCCGATGCCGGCGGCGGGAATGTGGACGTGCTGGCGCCGCTCGCTGACGAGATGCATCTCGACGCGGTGTGCGGCGGCGTTCCACACCGCCCGGTGGCTGAAGCCCTCGAGATCGAAGTCGCCGCCCAGCTCGCGGTTGATGCGGACGAGCAGGTTCTTGTTGAACGCGGCGGTCACGCCGAGCGGGTCGTCGTAGGCCAGCATCAGGTCCGCCTCGGGCTTGACGAGATCGACGCCGAGCAGCAGGAGGTCGCCCGGTTGCACCGCGCGGCGCATGGCCCGCATCAGTTCGAGCGCCGCCGGGGCGTCGAAGTTGCCGATGTTGGAGCCGAGGAACAGCACCAGCCGGCGCGACACGCCGGCTGTGGCGGCGGCGACGCGCAGCAGTCCCTGTTCGTAGGGGTCCTGATACGTCTCGACCAGCGAGAGCGGAAAGCCGGAGAGACGCGCGGCGGTGGCATCGAGCGCCGCGGCCGAGATGTCGACGAGGTGCACCGCCACGGCCCGGCTCGACGGCAGCGCGTCGATCAGCGTGGCCAGCTTCTCGCCATTGCCCACGCCCAGCTCCACGATCGCCAGGTCGTTGGCGCGTTGGAGGTGCGCGGCCACCGCCAGCGCGTGCCGCGACAGCAGGCAGTCCTCGGCGCGGGTGATGCGGTACCAGGGCAGCCGGCAGATGGCGTCGAACAGGCTCGACCCGAGCGCGTCGTAGAGGTAGCGCGACTGCAGCTGTCGCGGCGACCGCTGCAGGTCCCGCGCCACGTCGGCGGCAAACGAATGCAACAGCGTTTCCGTGTTCACCGGTCCACTCCCTGCGCTAGCTCGCCGACGCCGTACGGAACTTGCCGTAGACGTAGGGATAGTTGGACCGGAACCAGTTCCGGAAGCTGGGGCGCACGAGCTCCCGCGCGGTGGCCGGCGACGCCCCCTTCATGACGAAATGGCGGCCGTCGAAGAACTCCGCCGAGTACTCGGGATACGACGCCATCGGCGCGAACCCGGGGAACGGCTCGAAGACGCTCGCCGTCCATTCCCAGCCGTTGCCCACGAGATCGTGCACGCCCCAGGCGCTTGCCGCCGCGGGACGCGAGCCGGCGGGCACCGGCTCCCAGTGGGTGAAGTCGTAGTTGGCGCCCGTCTCCTCCCGATCGTAGGAGGCGGGACGCCCATCGGCGGGAGCGGCGAAGGCGGCGCGGTGGAACTCCGCCTCGGTGGGCAGCCGCCGGCCCCGCCAGCGGGCGTAGGCCGAAGCTTCCGCCTGGCTCACCCACACGGGCCAGGCGGGCGGCAGCGCGATGTCCTCGAACATCCCCCGCCACGTCCAGCCGACGCAGCCGGCGCAGCCGGCGCTGTCGCCGCCGCGCGCGGATCCGCCGGTCCCCTCACCGGTGCGGGTCCAGAATGCCGGGTGCGTGACGTTGTCCTGGCAGCGCCACTCCCAGCCGTCCGGCGTCCACAACTCTGAACGGTCGTAGCCGCCGTCGGCGATGAATGCGAGCCAGTCGGCGTTGGTCACGCTGTGCACGTCGATGTCGAAGGCGGGCACCTCGTCGATGCGCTCGGCGAACTCGTTGTCCCAGCCGAACGGGATCGATCCCGGCCGCGCGCCGAGCCGGACACCGCCGCCCGGGATACGGACCGTGCCGTATTCGGGCGCCTCGCCGGCCGTCTCGTAGCTGACGCCGGCCGGCTTGCGCTTCTGGTTGTAGGGCAGCCGGCGCCACATGTAGAGCAGCGTCTCCTGGTGCATGGCCTCGTGCTCGAGCGCGGTGAAGATCGCTTCGCCGTGCGCCATGGCGCGGTGCTCGACGCCGTCGAAGTCGAACCGCGCGCGCTCCAGCGCCGCGACCACGGCCTCGTCCACCGCGGCGCCGAACGCCAGCACCTCGTCGCGCGGCGGCCACCGGGTGTCGGCACCGCTTCGCGGCACCGCCGACTCCTCGCTGTCGGGATCGATGCCGCGCGCGAACAGCGCCTCCAGCCGCGCGTCCACGCCGGGCAGGCCGAGCCCCCGCTGCAGCAGCGAGATCACGCTGAACGCCGGCAGGTGCCCTTCGTAGAACACGATCGGGTTGCGCAGCGCGATGGGACGCGAGTAATAGACCTCCGGGTCGATCAGATCGAACAGCTGCCGCGAGCGTTCCCGGTTGCGCCGATACCACTCGACCAGTTGAGTCCTCGGCTGAATGCCGAGCGCCGACAGTGACATCACGCTACCCGCCGTTTCTGACCGTCCTTGCGGACCGCCGGTTTTCTGGACTTCGGCTTGGCCGCCTTCACCGGCCGGGCCTTGCCTCCGCCCCGTTTCCCCTGGCCCTTCCCTTCGAGGCTGGCCCGCAGCCTGGCCATCAGATCGATCACCTCGGCCTGCTGCGGCGTCTCCGCCTCCTGCAGGCGCGGCTTCTTGCCTTTGAGCTTGCCCTGAATCACGCGCATCAGGTTGGCGGTGTATTCATCGGTGTATTTCTCCGGCTCCCACGCCGCGCCGAGGCTGTCCACCAGCTGGCGGGCCATCTTCAGTTCGGCGGGGCGGATGCCCCCGGAAGACGGAAACGAAAAATCCGCGAGGTCCGCGAGCTCGTCGGCAAACCGCATCATGGTCAGCACGAGGGCGTCGCCGATGGCTTCAATGGCGGCAAGGTGCTGCTTCTCGCGCAGGATGATCTTCGCGACCCCGATCTTGCCGGACTCGCGGATGGCCTCGCGAATCAAGGCGTAGGCACGATCGGCCCCCTTGCCCGGCTGCAGGTAGTAGGGCGTCTCGAAGTAGCGCTCGTCCACTTCCTGCGGATCGACGAAATCGAGGATGTCGATCGTCCGCGTCTTCTCGAGCGCCGCGGTCTTGAAGTCGTCCTTCGTCAGGACGACGAACTGGCCCTTTTCGTATTCGTACCCCTTGACCAGGTCTTCCCACGCCACCGGCTTCCCGTCTTTCTGGCAGACGCGCTCGTAGTGCACCGGCGACTCGTCCTTCGCGTGCAGCATCCGGAAACGCGGCCGATGCTCGCGGACGGCGCTGTACAGCTCCACCGGGATATTGACGAGGCCGAAGGCGATGGCCCCTTTCCACATTGCACGCGCCATGCTGTTCTGCTCCCTGCTGCCTGCGGCGTGGTGTCCGTGTCCATCCACTCCCAGCCGCGTGCCCCGAATGCCGCGGCCCGCCCTATTTCCGGCACCCGGCTGCGACCTGCCGGACGCGGCTCACCGTGAAGATGCGCGCCGGCCGGCTCTCGCTCACCGCGGGCCTGCCGCCCGGCTCGGTCCCCGGCAGGAGGACGCCCGGCGTCACCGTGCGGTCCTCGCGAGCGAACACCCCCGTCGCCGCGACCGTGCTCCCGACGTAGTCATTCAGCGTGAGACGCTCGGTCACGCCGGCAAGTCTCACCGTGTCGGCGCCCGGCGCCGCGGTGACCGCTGCCGGCTGCGGCGCGTCACCATCCCGCTCCTTCGCGCGGGCGTCCGTGCCGGCGGGGTTCCGCTTCTGCTCAACGTGTGTCAGGACGTACATGCCGGCCCGCTCCCCCTTCTGGAGGCAGCCCGTCAGCGTCACCGTCGCGTCGGGGGAGGGCGGCACGGGAGCGGCCGCAGGAGGCGTTTGCGCAGCCACCCCCGCCACGCCGAGCGCGAAGGTGAGCACTGCCGCCGCAGATGGGCGCGTCATCGCTCAGATCACAGCACTTTTCGGGCCAGGCGGGGCGCTGTTCTGTAATAAATGAGCATGCGTCCCAGGCACTGCTGAGCTTGCCCAGGTGCCACTCGGGGACGGTGGCCGCGCTGAACACCGGCCGTGGCCCCCTCGGAATCCCTCCGTCCGCACGCAGCCGTGGTACCCTTTACCGATTCGCCCGCGCGAAAGTGGCGGAACTGGCAGACGCGCCGGACTTAGGATCCGGTAGCCGCAAGGCTATGGGGGTTCGACTCCCCCCTTTCGCATCCGCCTACGCGCGCCGCACCGCGGCGCGCCTCCGGCGGATGCGATCCGCCGGAGCCGCAGGCGTAGGCGGAGGCGGGCGCATTCCAGAGAGTTCCTATTTCCGATCAGCAATGAAAACCGAATTCATCGACGTCAGCGACACCCAGAAGAACCTCGTGGTCGAAATCGAGAGCACCGTGGTCGATGCCGAGATCGACAAGGTGTCGCGCGACTACAGCAAGGCCGCCCGCATCCCGGGCTTCCGTCCCGGGAAGGTGCCGGCCAAGGTCGTCCGCCAGCGGTTCCGCGACCAGATCCTGCACGACGTGGCGCATGGCCTGATTCCCCGCGCCGTGGACGAAGCGCTGCGGGAGCGCGGCGTCGAGCCGGTGGACACCCCTGACATCCGCGACGTGGTGGTCGAGGAGGGGCAGCCGCTGAAGTTCACGGCGTCGTTCGAGACCGTGCCCCCGATCGAGCCGGGCGACTACGGCAGCCTGGCGGTCCAGCGGAAGCCGGCGGTGGTCGACGATCAGGCGGTCGAGGCCGCGTTGTCGCAGCTGCGGGAGCGCGGCGCCCGCTACGAGCCGGTCGAGGACCGCGGCGTCGAGATCGGCGACTCGGTGGTCATGGACCTCGTCCGCACCGCGCAGAAGAAGGTCGAGGCGCCGCTCATCGTGGTGCCGGGCCAGGGGCCGGCCGCGCCCGAAACGGAAACCGACAAGCACGACAACGTCACGGTCGACATCGGCGGCGCCGCCAACCCGCCGGGGTTCGACGAGGCGCTCGTCGGGCTGTCGGCCGGCGACGACAAGAGCTTCGACGTCTCCTATCCCGGCGACTACACGATCGCCGAGCTGGCCGGGACGACGGTGAAGTACGACGTGTCGATCAAGGCCGTCCGGAAGCGCGTCGTCCCCGACCTGGACGACGAGTTCGCCAAGGATCTGGGGGAGTTCGACTCGCTCGAGGCGCTGCGGACGCGGGTGCGGGCCGACCTCGAGCACGAGGCCGGCCACGAGGCGGAGCGCGAGGTCCGCGCCGAGCTGCTCAAGCAGCTGTCGTCGCGGGTGCAGTTCGAGCTGCCGGCGTCGCTGCTCGAGCGCGAGATCGATCGCCGGGTCGAGGAGTTCGTGCGCCGGCTGATCGAGCAGCAGATCGATCCGATGCAGACCAACATCAACTGGGAGGAGTTCCGCGAGCGCCAGAAGGAGGCGGCCGCCGACGCGGTGAAGAGCGCCCTGGTGCTGGACGAGGTCGCGCGCCGGGAGGGGGTGACCGTCTCCCCCGCCGAGCTGGACGAGGAGCTCGACCGGTATGCCGAGCGGACGGGCCGGACCGCGGCGGTGGTGCGGGCCCGGCTGGAGAAGGAAGGCGGGCTGGGCCGCCTGCACACCGGGCTGCGCCGGGAGAAGACGGTGTCCTTCCTGCTGGCGAAGGCGACCGGCGGCTCCCAGGGGTGATCGGCGGGCGCCCACCGGCCGATAACCCGGACGACAATCCTGTTCCGTGGTAGGATGAACGAGAGTACAGACCTCTCCTTCAGACCCCCAGCACACTGCAAGAAAGTACGGTTTCCGGACGGCTTATGTCTGAACGCATGCAGCTCATCCCGATGGTGGTCGAGCAGACCAACCGCGGCGAACGCGCTTACGATATTTTTTCGCGTCTCCTCAAGGACAGCATCATCTTCGTCGGCACCCCGATTGACGATCAGGTCGCCAATCTTGTAATTGCCCAGATGCTCTTCCTGGAGGCGGAGGACCCCGACCGCGACATCCTGCTGTACATCAACAGCCCGGGCGGGGTGGTCACGGCCGGCATGGCGATCTACGACACCATGCAGTTCATCAAGCCGGACGTCGCGACCTACTGCATCGGGCAGGCGGCGTCGGTGGCGGCGGTCTTGCTTGCGTCGGGTGCCAAGGGCAAGCGCTACTCGCTGCCCAATTCGCGCATCCTGATTCATCAGCCGTGGGTCCAGGGGCTGGGCGGCCAGACCACCGACATCGACATCCACGCCCGCGAACTGCTCCGGACGCGGGAGCGCCTGAACCAGATCCTGGCGCAGCACACCGGCCAGCCGCTGAAGCGCATCCAGGACGACACCGAGCGCGACTACATCATGGGGCCCGACCAGGGCAAGGAATACGGTATTATTGATGACGTTATTCGGAAGAGGGCATGAAGACTCCGGCCTCCAGCAGCCAGCCGCGGGCTGGAACCTGGACACGGGGCGCTGGTAGCTGCGAGCTTCAGGGTTCATTCCATGGTCAAAAAAACGGGTGACGGCGAGATTCTCCGCTGTTCGTTCTGCAACAAGGACCAGAACGACGTCCGCAAGCTGATTGCGGGTCCAACGGTCTTCATCTGCGACGAGTGCGTCGAGGTCTGCAACGACATCATCGCCGACGACAACCGCTTCGAAGCGCGCGGCGGCGCGCGCTCGTCCCTGCCGGTGCCGCAGGAAATCAAGAAGTTCCTCGATGAATACGTCATCGGCCAGGAGCAGACGAAGAAGAAGCTGGCGGTCGCGGTCTACAACCACTACAAGCGGATCGAGATCCAGAAGCAGTCGCGCAGCCGCAACGAGATCGAGCTGACCAAGTCGAACATCCTGCTGATTGGCCCGACCGGCACCGGCAAGACGCTGCTCGCCCAGACGCTCGCCAAGCTCCTCTCCGTTCCCTTCACCATCGTCGACGCCACCACCCTGACCGAGGCGGGCTACGTCGGCGAGGATGTCGAGAACATCATCCTCAAGCTGCTGCAGGCGGCCGGGGGCGACATCGAGAAGTGCCAGCAGGGCATCATCTACATCGACGAGGTCGACAAGATCTGCCGCAAGGACGAAAACCCCTCGATTACCCGCGACGTGTCGGGCGAGGGCGTCCAGCAGGCGCTGCTCAAGATCCTGGAAGGCACGGTGGCGAACGTGCCGCCCCAGGGGGGCCGCAAGCACCCGCACCAGGAGTTCTTCCAGGTCGACACGACCAACATCCTGTTCATCTGCGGCGGCGCCTTCGTCGGCCTCGACAAGCAGATCGACCGGCGAATCGGCAAGAAAACGCTGGGCTTCAAGGCGGACGTCAAGTCGCTGTCCAACCGCGACATCGGCACCACGCTCGAGATGGTCGAGCCGGAAGATCTGATCAAATACGGCCTGATCCCCGAGTTCGTCGGCCGGCTCCCGGTCGTCGGCACGCTTCACGAGCTCGACAAGGCGGCGCTCGTCCAGATTCTGACGCAACCCCGCAACGCCATCACGCGTCAGTATCAGAAGCTGTTCGAGTACGAGAACGTGAAGCTCCGCTTCACGGACGACTCGCTCGAGGCCATCTCGGAGGCGGCGCTGCAGCGCAAGATTGGCGCCCGCGGCCTCCGGATGATCATCGAGGACCTGATGCTGGACCTCATGTACACGCTGCCCGGCCAGAAGAAGGTCCGGGAATGCGTGATCACCCGGGAAGTGGTCCAGTCGAAGGAAAAGCCCATCACTCTCATTGAAAAGGCCGGCTAGCTCCCCGCCTCCGCCGCCAGGCTGGGGCGACCGAACAGCTCGGACACGCGCGGCTGGCCGCTGGTAGCGTCGAATACATGGAACTCTACGAGACACTCCCTATCGTCCCGCTCCGGGACGTCGTCGTCTTTCCGCACATGATGATGCCGTTCGTCATCGGCCGGCCGTCGTCCACGCGGGCGCTGGAGCACGCGCTGCTGAAGGACAAGCGGATCTTCCTGGCCGCGCAGCACGACGCCGCGGTCGACGACCCGCAGCCGGCCGACATCTACACGATGGGCTGCGTCGCGAACATCGTCCAGAGCCTGAAGCTGCCCGACGGCAACATCAAGGTGCTGGTCGAGGGCATCGAGCGGTCGCGCGCGGTCGAGTGGAAGGAAGACAAGGGCTTCTACCGGGTCGTCGTGAAGATCGTCCCCAAGCACAAGGAGTCCGGCGTCGACGCCGAGGGGACGATGAGCCGGGTGGTGGCGCTGTTCGAGCAGTACGTGAAGCTGTCGAACAACCTGCACTACGACGCGATGATTGCCGCGGTGCGGGTCGACGATCCGGGCAAGCTGGCCGACACCATCGCCGCCCACCTGCTCGTCGGCGTCGACGAGAAGCAGAACCTGCTCGAGATCATCTCCGCGGTCGAGCGCCTCAACCGCATCGCCGGCATCCTCGAAGCCGAGGTGGACAAGCTCCAGGTCGATCGCCGCATCCAGTCTCGCGTCAAGAAGCAGATGGAGAAGGCGCAGAAGGAGTACTACCTCAACGAGAAGATGAAGGCGATCCAGAAGGAGCTGGGGCGCAAGGACGAGAAGGGCAACGAAGTCGAGGAGCTGAAGAAGAAGATCGAACAGTCGAAGATGCCCGAGGAGGTCGAAGAGAAGGCCATCCAGGAGCTCAAGCGGCTCGAGGCGATGCCGCCGATGTCGGCGGAAGCCACCGTCTCGCGCAACTATCTCGACTGGCTGATCGCCGTCCCGTGGCACAAGAAGACCAAGGAGAGCCGCGATCTCAAGCGCGCCGAGGAGATCCTCAACGAGGATCACTACGGCCTGGAGAAGATCAAGGACCGCATCCTCGAGTTCCTTGCCGTGCGCGCCCTGGTGAAGAAGCCGAAGGCGACCATCCTCACCTTCGCCGGCCCTCCCGGCGTCGGCAAGACGTCGCTGGCCAAGTCGATCGCCCGCGCGATGAACCGCAAGTTCGTCCGCCTGTCGCTCGGCGGCGTGCGCGACGAGGCGGAGATTCGCGGCCACCGCCGCACCTACATCGGCGCCTTCCCCGGCCAGATCATCCAGATGATGAAGAAGGCCGGCTCGATGAACCCGGTGTTCCTGCTCGACGAAGTGGACAAGATGTCGATGGACTTCCGCGGGGATCCGTCGGCCGCCCTGCTCGAGGTGCTCGACCCGGAACAGAACACCGCGTTCCTCGACCACTACCTCGACGTCGAATACGACCTGTCGAACGTGATGTTCATCTGCACGGCCAACGTCCTGCACACGATTCCGCAGGCGCTGCGCGACCGCATGGAAGTGCTGCAGCTGGCCGGCTACACCGAGCAGGAGAAGGTCGAGATCGCCAAGCGCTTCCTCGGGCTCAAGGCCATCGAGGGCAACGGCCTGACCGCCGAGAACGTGACGATCCTCGACGAGGCCTACCAGACCATCATCCAGCGCTACACCCGCGAGGCGGGCGTCCGCAGCCTGGAGCGGGAGATCAACTCGATCTGCCGCAAGGTGGCGCGCAAGGTGGTGGCTGAAGGGCACCAGTTCAAGGAAGAGATCTCGGCGGCGAAGATCACCGAGTACCTCGGCGTGCCGCGGTTCCGGCCGACGCTGGCCGAGGAGAAGAACGAGATCGGCGTGGCGACCGGCCTGGCGTGGACCGAGGTCGGCGGCGAGATTCTCGTGATCGAGGCGACGCTGATGCCCGGCAAGGGGCGGCTGACGCTGACCGGCAAGCTCGGCGACGTCATGCAGGAATCGGCGCAGGCGGCGATGAGCTACGTGCGGTCGAAGGCGGACGAGTTCAACATCCCGAAGAACTTCAACCGCACCACCGACGTGCACATCCACATTCCCGAGGGCGCCATCCCGAAGGACGGCCCGTCGGCCGGCATCACGCTGGCGAGCGCGCTCGTCTCGGCGCTCGGCCGCGTCGAGATCCGCCGCGACGTGGCGATGACCGGGGAGATCACCCTGCGCGGCAAGGTGCTGCCCATCGGCGGCGTGAAGGAGAAGGTGCTGGCGGCGCACCGCGCCGGCCTGAAGAACATCATCCTGCCGAAGGACAACGAGAAGGACCTGGCCGACATCCCGAAGAACGTGCTCGATACGCTCGGCATCTACATGGTCGAGTCGATGGACGAAGTGCTGAAGATCGCGCTGGTGCGGCCGATCGTGTCGGCCTCCGCCGGCGCGGCCGACACGGTGGTCCAGCCCGCCATCGCCGACGACACGATTACTCACTGAGCTGTCGGCGTCCGGGGCCGGGTGTCCGGGGGAGAGCCCGGCACGCACGGGCCTCCAGCCCCGGACGCCGGATCCCGATTTGAAGGTTATTTCCGCAGAGTTCGTCACCAGCGCCGCTGCCGGCGGCCGTATCGTTGGTATTCCGCACGACAAGCTGCCGCAGATCGCCGTGGCGGGCCGCTCGAACGTCGGCAAATCGACTCTGCTCAACGCCCTGGTCCGCCGCAAGATCGCCCGCACCAGCGCCGCCCCCGGCAAGACGCGGCTGGCCAACGTCTTCCGCGTCAGCGTCGAGGGTAGCGGGCCTGGCAAGTGGAGCTTCTACCTGGTGGACCTGCCGGGCTACGGCTACGCCAGGGGCGGGGCGGATTCGGCGGCGGAACTGCGGGCGGTCGCCGAGGCCTACTTCGGCGCGCGCCGGGCGGCGCAGGACGCCGGCCGGCCGGACGACGACCAGGACGACGATGCGGGCGCGAAGCCGGTTCCGCGGCGGGCGCGGCCGGCGGGCGGGGCGCTCCTGCTCGTGGATTCCCGCCATCCGGGCCTCGAGTCCGATATCCAGGCGGCCCGCTGGCTGGCCTCGATGCAGGTGGACTACCGCATCGTGGCCACCAAGATTGACAAGCTGTCGCGCAGCGAGCGCGCGCGCAACGTGAAGGCGCTCGAACTTACTTTAGGCATGCCGCCGGTGGCCGTCTCGGCCGGGAGCGGCGAAGGAATGGACGCACTGTGGAAAACGATCGCCAGCCTGGCCAGAACCGGTCACGCATGAATGGACAGTCCGGACGCGGCGGCGGCGGCGGCCGCGCCACCGCCGTGGACCGGAACGACAGGAACGACCGCGGCGACCGGGGCGACCGGGGGAACCGCAGCGAGCGCGGCGAGCGCGGCGGTGAGCGCCCCGGCGTGGAGCGGCCCGACCTGGAGCGCGCCGGCGAGGCGCCCCAGGACGTGGAGCCGTCCGAGACGGCCGGCGGCGCGCAGGACGTGGTCGAGCTCGGGACGCTCAAGGACATGAGCGTGACCGAGCTGACCAAGATCGCCAAGCAGCTCGACGTGCCGGGCGCCACCGGCATGCGCAAGCAGGAGCTGATCTTCCAGATCCTCCGCTCGCGCGCCGAGAAGAGCGGGATGCTGTTCTCCGAAGGCGTCCTCGAGACGCTGCCCGACGGCTTCGGCTTCCTCCGCGCCCCCGACTACAACTACCTGCCCGGCCCCGACGACATCTACGTCTCCCCTTCCCAGATTCGCAAGTTCGATCTGCACACCGGCGACACCGTCTCCGGGCAGATCCGCCAGCCCAAGGAGGGCGAGCGCTACTTCGCGCTCATCAAGGTCGAGGCAGTCAACTTCGAGCCGCCCGAGAAGACGCGCGAAAAGATCTTCTTCGAGAACCTGACGCCGCTCTATCCGCAGGAGCGCATCCGGCTCGAGGCGGCCTCCGACAACCTGTCGGCCCGCGTCATGGACCTGATGACGCCGATCGGCAAGGGGCAGCGCGGCCTGATCGTGGCGCCGCCGCGGACCGGCAAGACCATGCTGCTGCAGAACATCGCCAACAGCATCACCGCCAACCACCCGGAGATCTACCTCATCGTCCTGCTCATCGACGAGCGGCCCGAAGAAGTCACCGACATGCAGCGCTCGGTCAAGGGGGAGGTCATCTCCTCGACCTTCGACGAGCCGGCGACGCGGCACGTGCAGGTGGCCGAGATGGTCATCGAGAAGGCCAAGCGCCTGGTCGAGCACAAGAAGGACGTCGTCATCCTGCTCGACTCGGTCACCCGCCTGGCGCGCGCCTACAACACCATCGTGCCGCCGTCGGGCAAGGTGCTGTCGGGCGGCGTGGACAGCAACGCCCTGCAGCGGCCGAAGCGCTTCTTCGGCGCCGCCCGCAACATCGAGGAGGGCGGCTCGCTGACGATCATCGCCACCGCGCTCGTCGACACCGGGTCGCGCATGGACGAAGTGATCTTCGAGGAGTTCAAGGGCACCGGCAACATGGAGATCCACCTGGATCGCAAGCTGGCCGACCGCCGCGTGTTCCCGGCCATCGACATCCAGAAGAGCGGCACCCGCAAGGAAGAGCTCCTCATGCAGAAGGAAGATCTCAACCGCGTCTGGGTGCTGCGCAAGGTCCTGACGCCGCTCTCCCCCGTCGAGGCGATGGAACTGCTCCTCTCGAAGATGGGCAAGACCAAGAACAACGGCGAGTTCCTCGGGGCCATGGCGAACGGGAAATCGTAGGGAGGGTTCAGGGTTCAAGGGTGCAGGGTGCAGGGTTCCCCGCACCTTGCACCCTGCACCTTGCACCCTTTAGAAGCCGCGGCAGCAGACTCAAGCCCCCCTTCTCAGACCCACGCCTCCGCACCCGACGCGGCTTAGTTGACTGCATGACCAATTGGGTACGAATCGCCTGTCTGTTGGCTGTGAGCCTTGTCGGTGCTGGCGCGACGGCCGTGGCGCAATCGACCATTCCTGAGAAAATCGCCGCGCTCGTTGGTCCGAAGCAACTGGTTTATCAGGTTCCGTTCGACGTCCCTGAACGGTCTCTCGACGAACTGCTCGCTGGAAGCGCCGTCGCGGTGACGGTGGCGATCTGATGATTGGCGGCACCCACGTGACGCCAAGACCGGACGACGGCTGCTCTACGGGGAAAGCGCGGGAGCCTTCGAGATCGAAGCAAATGGCACGTTGCGCTCGGTGATCAAGCGCGGGGCAGTCAATCGCGCCATTCACGGAGCGCAGCGCAGCACCGTCGTCGGCCGAATCCACGAAAAGCTCAAACGCTGAGACGTGCCGGAGCAAGCACTCTAGTCGTTCAGGGTGCAGGGGGCCTGCTGAAGCGTTCAAGGGTTCAAGGTGCCAATGTGGCTGTCAGGCTCGGCCTTCAGAACTGCGAACCTGGAACGCTGAACCCTGAACACTTCGCCGGAACGCTGCACCTTGCACCCTGCACCCTGAACCCTTTCGAAGGCCTCCGCACCCGACGCGGATTCGTTGTCGCCGATCGGCGCTTTCCTCCCGACTGCGCTTCCCTCCTGACGGCAACTGAGGACCAGAGATGTCTGAACACAAAGCCACGGTCACCTGGACGCACTCCCGGGGTGAGTTTCTCAAGGGCACGTTCTCGCGCGAGCACATGTGGACGTTCGACGGCGGCGTGACCGTCCCCGCCTCGCCGTCCCCGTCCGCCGTTCGCGCTCCGTACTCGAACGAGGCGAACGTCGATCCCGAAGAGGCGTATGTCGCCTCGATCTCCAGCTGCCACATGCTCACGTTCCTCTACTTCGCGTCCAGGCAGGGCGTTGACGTGACGAGCTACGAGGACGAGGCGGTCGGTGTCATGACGAAGAACGAGCGCGGTATTCCCTGGGTCAGCACGGTCGTCCTCCATCCCCGCATCGTCTACGCCGGTGCGCCGCCGTCCCCCGAGGACGAAGAGCGCCTGCACCACAGGGCGCACGAGGGCTGCTACATCGCCAACTCGGTGAAGACGGAGATAACCGTCGCCGCCCCCTGATCTCGGCCTTTAGTCAGAGCACCTTGCCCGTGTGCCGATCGAACTTGCACACCGGATCTCCGGGGTTATGTATCATCCACCCGTTGAACCCAATTCACGAAAGGTGGAGCATGGCGGATCTCACAGCGTCTGCAGGAGAGTTTGCTGAGTCTTTCAACGGTCGCTTTCTGCAGCCGAGCGACGCGGAGTGGGACCAGGCGCGCCGGGTTCACAACGGCCTGATCGACAAGCGGCCGGCCTTCGTGGCGCGCTGCCTCGGGTCCGCCGACATCGCGGGTGCTGTGAAGTTCGGCCGTGAGCACGGACTCGAGATTGCCGTCCGGGGCGGCGGCCACAACGTGGGCGGGCGGGCGACGGTAGACGCCGGGCTCATGATCGACCTCTCGCTCATGCGCGGTGTCCACGTGGACCGCCGCGCCAGGCGCGCGCGCGTCGAGGGGGGCGCACTCTGGCGCGACGTCAACCGCGAAACGCAGCAGTTCGGCCTCGCGGTTACCGGCGGCGCCGTCTCGTCCACCGGGGTCGCTGGCCTGACGCTCGGCGGCGGCCTCGGCTGGCTCATGCCGAAATACGGGATGGCCCTCGACAACGTGACGTCGATGGATCTGGTGACGGCCAAGTCCGAAGTGGTCAGGGCCGCGTCGGACGAGCACCCCGACCTCTTCTGGGGCGCCCGTGGCGGCGGCGGCAACTTCGGCGTGGCCGCCTCGTTCGAGTTCGCGCTCCACGAGGTGGGCCCGGTGATCACCGGGGGCCTTGTCGCCTATCCCTTCGACAAGGCGAAGGATGTCCTGCGCTTCTACCGCGATGTCACCTCCGCCGGCCTCCCGGACGAGATGCTCCTGCTCGGCGCCATGCTGACGGGCCCGGACGGCAGCAAGCTGGTCGGCATCGCCGCGAGTCACTGCGGATCGCTCGAGGACGGCGGCCGCGCCGTGGCGCCCATCAAGCAGTTCGGCCAGCCGGTGCTGGACGTGCTCGGTCCCATTCCGTACTCGGCGCTGAACATGATGCTCGACGGGTCATTCCCGGCCGGGGCGCGCAGCTACTGGAAGTCGCACTTCCTGCCGGCGCTCGACGATGCGGCAATCGACGCGCTGATCGACCAGTTCGCCCAGGTGCCTTCCCCGATGAGCCAGCTCCTGCTCGAGCACTTCCACGGAGCGCCGACCCACGTGGCGCCAACTGAGACGTCGTACGCGCTGCGAACCGGCGGCTACAACGTGGCGATCGTCTCGCAGTGGGCCGCCGCCGCAGACGACGGCAAGGGCATCGCGTGGGCGAAGGGCGCCTACGACGCGCTGCGGCCCTTCATGGGACCCAGCCGCTACCTGAACTACCTCGGCGACGACGACAACGACGACGCCGCCCTGACGGCGGTGTACGGCCCGAACGTCAAGCGCCTGCGAACAGTAAAGAGGACGTACGATCCGGACAACATTTTTCACTTGAACGTGAACATCAAGCCCTGACAGGGTGGGCGCCGTCGTCAGGCGCGCCTGCCGTAGCGGAGATAGGTCGCCGGGAGCAGGAACGATCACCACGGCCATGGGGTGCTCGATCTTCCCTCCCGACTGCGCTTCCCTCCCGACAGGAACTGAGGCCCAGAGATGTCTGAACACAAAGCCACGGTCACATGGACGCACTCCGGGGGGGAGTTTCTCAAGGGCACGTTCTCGCGCGAGCACGCGTGGACCTTCGACGGCGGCGTGACCGTCCCTGCCTCGCCGTCGCCGTCCGCAGTCCTCGCTCCGCACTCGAACGAGGCGAACGTCGATCCAGAAGAGGCGTATGTCCCCTCGATCTCGAGCTGCCACATGCTCACGTTCCTGTATCTCGCGTCCAAGCAGGGCGTCGACGTGACGGGCTACGCGGATGAGGCGGTCGGTGTCATGACGAAGAACGAGCGCGGTATCCCCTGGGTCAGCACCTGTCGTCATCAGGGGGCGACCGTAATCCCGGTCTTCACCGAGTTGGCGATGTAGCAGCCCTCGTGCGCCTCGTGGTGCAGGCGCGGTTGCACGCGGCCACGTTGAACCACTGGTTCATCGTTGGAGGAAGCACTCTCGAGAACCGGCGTCGCCCCGCCAGCGGCCGCCGGCGCACTCGGCAGCAAGAACGGTTTCGCACGTCGAACGAATCAGGAACCGACGAGGTGTACGGCTGCTGCGGCAGCAGAGTCCTCCCGACCCGCCCGTCAGTGCCGGGCGGGAAACAGGCGGGGGAAGGCACTCAGCGGTCGGGGTGACGGGCGTCCTCGATGGACCTGAACTTGAAGACGCCGCGCGGATAGACTCGTGGCGCGATCTTCCAGTAGCGCGCGCAGTGTCGCAGGAAGCGATCGAAGTCCGCCGGCGTGGACGAGCGCACGGCCGCCGCGTTCATCTCCTCGATCGAGCGGAATTTCTGCACCGGCACGTCAGCCCTCATCCTTCAAGTTGAAGCGTTCGCGAAGCGCAGCCGCGTCCTGCTGATCTGTGGCCCTGACGGTGCCCTTCTTGAGCCGATAGAGGGCCGCCGGCGTCGCCACGCTGACGCGAATGCCTTCGATTTCCTTGGTCTCGGCGTCGACGGTTTCGAAAGTGGCGGCTTCGCCGAGGCGCGTGAGGACGTCGAAGTACACGTCGCCGCTCGGCGGATAGTACCGGAGGGCGGGGTACTCGCCCAACAGGTCCGCCGCAGAAATCTCGTCGATGTGCGGGTCATCGGCGTACGCCGCTCTCAGGGCCGTGCGGAGCCGTTCGACGTTCTCGGCGGTGGCGCGGATGAACAGATCGACGTCCTCGGTCGCGCGTACCACGCCGTGGAAACCCATGGCGGTCGCCCCGATGAGGACGTATTCCAGGCCTGACACCTCAAAGGCGCGAAGCACGCGGAGGATCTCGTCACGGTCCACCCGACAAGGATAGCGCCATGCGGTGCGGACGTCACGTCCGACAGATTGCTTCCACCACCTCCCCCTCGATCAGGAGTCATCCGGTACGCATGGCCGACGGGCGACATACTCCATAGCACCTTGCACCCTGCACCCCGGACGTATCGGGTATCCGCCGGACTCTAAACAGATCCCCTACTAGAGGCGGGGGGACGTCAGGTGCACGCCACGCCGAACGTCTTCGTCACCGACGGTTCGTGCATGGCGTCCGCGTCGTGCGTGACGCCGCGCGCCGCGCCTACTTCAGCGGCTTCCCGTCGGCGTCGAACGTCTCGAGTGTCCCCTTCTTCTTGAGGATCTCGGCGATCTTGCCGGCGTCGCCGACGGCGACGATCTGCAGCCTGGCCGCGTCCAGGTACTTCGCGGCCGCGGCCTGCGCCTGCGCCGCCGTCACCGCGGTGACCTTCGCCGGATAGGTGTCCCAATAGTCGGCCGGCAGGCCGTAGAGCCAGTTCTGCACGTAGTAGTTGAGCACCTGTGAGGGATTCTCGAGCGACAGCGCGAAGCCGGCGACGATCGCCCGCTTGGCGTCCATCAGCTCGCCCTCGGGGACCGGCTTGTCGCGCATCCCGGCGATCTCGGCCATGAGATCGTTCAGTGCCGGCTCGGTGACTTCCGTACGCACTTGCGTCGACGCCTGCCACTGTCCGCGGTAGTCGGTCGCCGAGAACCCGCTGCCGATGCCGTAGGTATAGCCCTTCTCCTCCCGCAGGTGACGGAAGAGCCGCCCCATCGTGCCACCGAGGACACGGTTGGCGACCGTCAACGGCACGTAGTCGGGATCGGTGCGGACCATCGACTGCGTGCCGACCGCGAGGCTCGTCTGCACCGAGTTGGGACGGGCCACGAGGTACACCTTGGGTGGCCCTGGCACCGGCGGCTGCGTCGTCGTCGGCTTCGCCGCCCCGGACTTCTTCCACGCACCGAGCTTGGCCTCAACCATCTTGCGCGCATCGGCGAGCGTGATGTCGCCCGCGAACGCGACGAGCGCGTGATCCGGCACGAAGCGCGTGCGATGGTAGTCGACCATCGCGTCACGGGTGATCGCATCGAGCGTCGCCGGCGTCGCCGAGATCCGGCCCGCAGGATGATCGCCGAAGATGATTCTCGAGAACATCTCCGCCGACAGGAATGCCGGCTGCGTCCGCTGCTGGATGAGCCCTGTGCGCGTGCGGACCTTCAGCCGTTCCCATTCGTCTGCCGGGAACGACGGGTTCAGCAGGATATCGGCCGACAGTTCGAAGAGCCGCGGCAGGCTCTCGATCAGCGCGGCACCAGACACGGTCGCGAACGGCCCGGAGACGCTGCTGCCGACCGTGACGTTGGCCGACATCGTCTCGAGCTCCTGCGAGATCTGCTGCGACGACTTCGTCGTCGTGCCCTCACGCATCATCTGCGCCGTGTAGGTGCTCAGGCCGATCATCGCCGGCGGATCGAAGTAGCCGCCCGCGCCTGGAATGATGAGCTGGAACGCGACCCGCGGCAGCCGGTGGTCTTCGAGGACCATCACATGCAACCCGTTTGGCAGGTCGGCTTCGACTGGCTTCGGAAGCTTGACTTTGAGGACGTCGTTCGAGACCGGTGCCTTGCCCTTGACCACCAGTCCGGCGCTCGCGGGCGGCTGTCCCTGGCCGCCTGGCGCCATCTGACCGGCACCCGAGGTCGCGACGCCGGCGGCAATCGCGGCGACAAGCAGGAGGTGGCGCATCACAGGTCTCCTTTCGCCGGCGCGGACTTTGGGACCGTGATCACCACGGTTCGGCCAGTCTTCACGAGGTACTGCTTCGCGACTCGCTGCACGTCAGCCGCGGTGACCTTGGCGATGCTGTCGGCGCGCGTGTTGATGCGGTCCGGATTGTCGTAGAAGAGCGCGTCTTCACCGAGCGTGATGGCGCGGTCGAGCGCGCTGCCCAGGCTGTTCACGAGCTGGTTGCGGGCGTTGTTGCGCGCCTTCTCGATCTCCCACTCCTCGATCGGTCCAGCCTTCACACGCTCGAGCTCGGCCTCGATCGCGGCTTCCAGTTCCGCCACCGTCTTGCCGGGATTCACGGTACCGACAACGCTGAAGAGATTGGGGCCGCGGCTCTCGCCGCCGAACGCCGAGACGTTCGGCGCCAGCTCCTTCTGACGGACGATGTTCTCGTAGAACCGCGAGCTGCGGCCGCTCGAGAGTACCGTCCCGAGCACGCGCAGCGCGTCCTGGTCGGGCGACGAGCCCGGCGGGGTCTTGTACACCATGTCGAGCCGCGTCAGACGGGCGAGGCCGTCCTCGATGGTCGTGCGCCGTTCTTCCGTCTGCGCCGGCTCGGTGATGTCGACCGCGGGCGGCGCGGGCTGCGAGGGAATCGACTCGAAGTGCTTGCGGACTTTCTCGAGCGTGACCTTGGGGTCGACGTCGCCGACGATGCTGAGGACGGCGTTGTTGGGGGCGTAGTAGGTCTGGAAGAATGTCGAGACGTCGTCGACGGTCGCGGCGCTGAGATCGGCCATCGAGCCGATGACGGAGTGTTTGTAGGCGACATTGTCGAACGCCAGTTCGTCGCGAACCTCGAAGGTGCGGCCGTACGGCTGATTGTCGACACCGAGGCGCCGCTCCTCCTGCACGGCGTTGCGCTGGTTCTCGAGGTTGGCGGCGGTGATGTCGAGCGAGCGCATACGATCGGCCTCGAGGAAGAGCGCGAGGTCGAGCTGGTTGGCGGGCAGGATCTCGTAGTAGAGCGTGCGATCCTTGTTGGTCGTGCCGTTCATCGACCCGCCGTTGGCGAAGATGAGGTGCGGGTGCTCGCCGGGGCCGACGTTGGCTGACCCCTTGAACATCATGTGCTCGAAGAGATGCGCGAAGCCGGTGCGACCTTTGCGCTCGTCGCGCGAGCCGACGTTGTAGTTGACCGCAACGGCAAAGACCGGCGCCGAATGATCCTCGGAGATGATCACGCGGAGGCCGTTCTTCAGCGTGGTGTCGGTGAACTGGATCTTCTTGACGGGGGCGGCGGCAAACCCGAGGACGCCCACGAGCGCGAGGGCCGCGAGCCGGCGAAGTGACACTCTCATCCGTCCTCCTACAGTCCTGAAACGGACCGAGCATACCAGGTACAGGAGCGGGAGCGAGGAGCTGGGAGCTGGGAGCTGGAAGCCAGCGTCACAGATTCGGACACGAATCGACCCGGCTCCTGACTCCCAGCCCCCCGGTCCCGCGCTCGTCCATCTACGATACTGGTCGTGTTGAGACTCATTGATAGTGTCCCCTCGCGGACTCGTTAGAAATGTCCCCCTAGACTGGCGACCGAGGAGGTCGCGAAGTGGGGCGGACGGCAATGAGTACGAGCGAGCTGCGACGTGCCGGGATCCTGGCGCGGGTGGCGGCGGAGACCTTGACGTTGATGTCGGCGGCGGCGTTGATGGAGGTGAGCTACCGCCAGGCGAAGCGGTTGTATGGCCGGTATCGAGCGGAGGGCGCGAAGGGGCTGCAACATCGCAGTGCGGGACGTCCGTCGAATCGGACGACCGCGCGACGGGTGCGGAACCGGGTGCTGGCGCTCGTCCGGGCCAAGTACAGTGGCCCCGTCGATGGGCGGTTCGGCCCGACGTTGGCGGCCGAGCATCTGAAGAGCGAGGACGGCGTCACGGTCGACCACGAAACGCTGCGCCGCTGGCTGTTGGCCGCGGGCCTGTGGAGCCGGGTGCGCAAGCGCAGCCCGCATCGTCGCCGCCGGGAGCGCATGGCGCACTTCGGCGAGCTGGTCCAGCTCGATGGCAGTGTTCATCCCTGGTTTGAGGACCGCGGACCGCACAGCTGTTTGCTGACGCTGGTCGACGATGCGACCGGGCGGAGCCTGGGGCGATTCGGGGCCCAGGAAACGATCTGGGCCGCGGTCGGCATCTTGCGCGCGTGGATGGCGCGCTATGGGATTCCGCGGGCGCTCTACACCGACTGGAAGAATGTCTATGTGCGGCGACCCAACCAGGAGGAGCGGGCGACCGGCGCCGAGCCTTTGACGCAATTCGGCCGGATGTGCGCGGCGCTGGGCATCCAGATCATTCCGGCGAGCTCGCCGCAGGCGAAGGGCCGGGTCGAGCGGAACCACGGCACGCATCAAGACCGGCTGGTGAAGAAACTCCGGCGGAAAGACATCGCGGAGGTCGACGCCGCGAATGCGTTTCTCGAGGCGGAGTATTGGGCCGACCACAACCGGCGGTTTGCGCAGGCGCCGGCCTCGGGCGAGGACTTCCACCTGGCGGTGCCGCGGCGCCTGTCGCTGGACCAGGTCTTCCGGCTCGAGCAGCCACGCACGGTCTCGAACGACTGGGTGGTGCGGTACCACAATCGGCTGCTGCAGCTCGAGCGGCAGAGTGGCCGGCCGCCGGCGCGCAGCACGGTGCTGGTCTATGAGGCCAGTGACGGCCACCTGGAGATTCGCTATCGCAACCGGGTGATGCGGTGGACCGAAATCGTCGCCGCGGTCGCCATGCCCGCCGCGCTCCCGCCGCCCGTGACGCCGCGGCCGCAGACGAGCGTCACGAGACGTACCCGACGGGCACCAAGTGCCGATCATCCGTGGCGTCGGAGCGATGAAGACCGCGTACGAGCACAGCTGCTCGCGGAGGCACGGCGGCATGCCACGCACCTGTAAATGCCTGTGGAAGCTGGCGGAGCCGTGGACGCAAGAGCATGCGCCCACAGCTCCTTGGAAAACTACACACCAGTTTTCCACGAGCTCCCACAGGCACCTCGCACTTTAGGGATGGGGACATTTCTATCGAGTTAAGAACGGGGACATTTCTATCGAGTCTTGACATCTACGATACTGGTCGTTGACATACGACAATAGTCGTAGTAGCCTGTGCGGCGTGAGAGACAAAGGCACCACGCCCGCGCCGATCCCGACCGACGCCGAGCTCGAAATCCTCCGCATCCTCTGGGACCGTGGTTCTTCGACGGTGCGCGAAGTCTACGAGGCCATCGGCGACGTGAAGCCGATCGGCTATACCACCGTGCTCAAGCAGATGCAGGTGATGCACCGCAAGGGGCTCCTGACGCGCTCCGAGCGATTCCGGTCGCACGTCTACGAGCCCGTTCAGAGCCGGATGCAGACACAGCGTCAGCTGGCGGGCTCCATGTTGCGCCAGGTGTTCGACGGATCCGCACGCGGCCTCCTGCAGAGCGCGCTCGCGGGCCACCGGGTCGAGCCGGGCGAGCTCGAGGAGATCCGCCAGCTGCTGGACGACTACGAGCGGAGGAAGAAATGACCCTGCCGTCGCTCCTCGACAACCCCTATGTGATCTACGCCGGATGGTCGCTGCTGGTCATCCTCTGGGAGACGAGCCTCGTGGCGGCGCTGCTGGCGGGGTGGTGGACGTGGCGGCCGCGGGCGGCCGCGGCGCGCCGATACCGCGCGGCCATCATGGCGTTCGGCGCGGCGGTGGTGATCGCGGCGGTGACACCGCTGGCGCTCTGCACGGTGCCAGCGCCAACCGGGGCGAACACGGCGGTCTCTACGCTCGCCGCTCGTCCGGTGCGGGACTCGCGCGGATTGCCACGCGAAGTCGCGCTCCCGAGCGCCGGCGTGCCGCTGGCCACGGCTCCAGCGATCAGGCTGGCGCCCGATGCGATCGCGGCTGCGGTCGCAGCGCTCTGGGCGGTTGGCGTCGTGCTCCTGCTGGCGCGACTGCTCGGAGGCTGGTATGTCGCCGCGTCGATCCGCAGGCGTGCGCTGCCCGTCGCGAACGAAACCGCGCGGGCGGCCGCGGAACGCCTCAGCGCCGAATGGCAGTTCTCCTTCCCGGTCGGTCTTCTCCAGTCGCGCCACGTGGAAGCCCCAGTCGTGATTGGCTGGCGCGCGCCCGCACTCGTGCTGCCAGACGATGCGGTCGACCGGTTGTCGCCGGACATGGTCGCGGCGGTGCTGGCGCACGAGTTCGCGCACATCGAACGGCGCGACTACGTCGCCAATCTCATCCAGTCGGTCGTGGAGCTGCTGCTCTTCTTCAGCCCCGGCATGCTCTGGATGTCGCGGCGCATCAGGGAGGCCCGCGAGTACTGCTGCGATGACGTCGCGGTTGCGAGATGCCGCGACCCGAAAGATTACGTCCAGGCGCTGACGACGCTCGCGGCGCTGGGGACGACGAACGCCGCGGGACCGGTGATGAGCGCCGCCGGTCCGCGTCTCATCACCCGCGTCCGCCGTCTGCTCGAGGGGGAGATCATGCCGAATGTCAGCACCGTCCGTCTCGCTCTGATCGCCGTCGTCCTGGTGGCGCTCACCGTGACTGGTGCGCCCGTGGCGCTCGCTACCGCGGCCCGCGCCCCGCGCGCCGATGCGCCTGGCGAGTCCGCGGGCGCTGCGCCCAGCCAGGATTCCGTTCCGTATGGCTACGCCACCGAGCAGGAAGGATCCGGGGTCGAGCTTCAGAAGTTCGTCTCGACGCCGCAGGAGCCCACGGCGGCCGTGACCGTCCGGAACATGACCGGCGAACCCGTCGTCGCCGTGCGTTTCATGGTGGCGGCTGAGCGGTGGTCTGGAGGCGGGCCCCGTCTCCCCGTTCGCCTCTTCGAATCCGAGACCATTCCGGTTGCCATTGCGCCGGGCGGTTCCACGGAGATTGCTCCGCACGCACTGACCGCAGAACAGCTGCAGGCGCTCGCGGGTGAGATCGTGGGCGGCCGCGTTCAGCTGTTCTTCGGTCTCCGGGCAGTCCAGTATGCGAACGGCTGGCAATGGAGCGCCGTGCCTAACCCTGCGGCGACGAGTGGACCGGACGCGCTCGGCATGCCTGCCGCCTTGATTCGACGGGATGTGATCGTGCGCGACGCGAATCGGCTCGAGGTGGCGTACGGCGCCTGTCGTGACGAGCGGAATCGCGCGACATCCCATGGAGGCGTCATCGCGCTCCGAAACGAACCGGGACTCGGGGCCCGGTGCGAGAACGGCCGGTGGGTCGAAACCAGGATGCGGTGACCTCGCCTGTTCGGTGGTGGGCCCGGCCGCTCGGCCGGGCCCGGATACTGGTTCTGGGCCCCACCCCTCGACACCAACAGCCGGCACGACACAACTGATCTCCGGTCAGTCCGCCCCCGTACGATTGACTCCGACGTGCGCGGAGCGGGATGACGATAGGAAGCATAAGCGAGGTCTGGAAGCAGCACACGGCCGCGCCCCCGTCTATAATTGCCGGCTTGACCCTCGGAGACCTGTTTGTCGCCACGTTCGCCGAGCGGGCATCGGCGCCGGCGCTGGAATGGCAGCCGGACGGGGGCGCCCGGACGACACTCACTTTCGGCGAGGTCGAGCGGCGGGCGCGACGGATGGCGGGGGTGCTGGCCGGCCGCGGGGTGACCGCCGGCGACCGGGTGGCGGTGCAGGTCGGCAACTGTCCCGGCTTCATCGATCTGTTTCTCGCCTGCCTTCGCCTCGGGGCGATCTTCGTGCCGGTCAACGTCCTCTATCGGGCGCGCGAGATCGCGCACATCCTCGGCGACGCCGAGCCGGCGCTGTTCGTGCACGACGCGACGATCGATCTGCAGACGACGCCCGCGCCGCCCGCCGTCTCCCTCGAGGACCTGGAGCGCGAGGCGGACGCGGCAGCGGAGGCGCTGACCGGCCCTGCGCTCGACGGCGACACGCCTGCCGCGCTGGTCTACACCTCGGGCACGACCGGCCGTTCCAAGGGGGCGATCCTCACCCACAACAACCTCCTCGCCAACACCGTCAGCCTGCTCGCGTGCTGGCGGATCACGGCGGCGGATCGGTATCTGGGCGTGCTTCCGCTCTTCCACGTGCACGGGCTGGCCAACGGCGTGTGCTGCTGGCTGGCGAGCGGCTGCCTGATGCGGCTGCTGCCGCGGTTCGAGGCGGCGCGGGCGGTCGCGCTGTTCGACGACTTCCGTCCGACGCTGTTCTTCGGCGTGCCGACGATCTACGTGCGGCTGCTGGAGATGCCGGAGGCGGACGCGCGCCGCATCGGCGGACGGATGCGGCTGTTCGTCTCCGGGTCGGCGCCGCTGCCGGCGGCGGTGTTCGAGGCGTGTCGCGCGCGCTTCGGCCACGCCGTGCTGGAACGCTACGGCATGAGCGAAACCCTGATGCTGATCAGTAACCACTACGGCGGCGAGCGGCGAGCGGGCACGGTGGGCTGGCCGTTGCCCGGCGTCTCGGTGCGCCTGGCGCGCCCCGACGGCAGCGAGGCCGGCCCGGGTGAGATCGGGCGGATCCTGGTCCGCGGCTCGAACGTGGGGCCCGGCTACTGGCGGAACCCGTCGGCCACCGCGGCCGCGTTCAGCGGCGGCTGGTTCGACACCGGCGATCTCGGCGAGCGCGCGGCCGACGGCTGCTGCACGCTGCGCGGCCGGGCGGGCGATCTGATCATCTCCGGCGGCTTCAACATCTACCCGCGCGAGCTCGAGGACTGGCTGGTCGAGCAGCCGGGCGTGCGCGAAGCGGCGGTCGCCGGCGCGCCCGATCCCCGCCGCGGCGAGGTGCCCGTCGCCTACGTCGTCGCCGGCGACGAGTTCGACGAGGCGGTCGTGCGCGAGGCCTGCCGCCGGGCGTTCGCGTCCTTCAAGCAGCCGCGCGCCTACGTGCGGGTGGACGCCCTCCCCCGCAACGCGCTCGGCAAGGTGCAGAAGCACCGGCTGACCCTCCCGCCGTCCGAGGGGGGCGGCGCTCCGGCGTGAATCCCGCCGTCGCGTCGCTGGCGGCGCTGCTCGTTGCGATCCTGCTGTCGTGCACGTCGCGGATCAACGTCGGGGTGCTCGCCATCGGCTTCGCCTGGCTGATCGGCGCCGGCCTCGCCGGCCTGTCGAGCGACCAGATCGTCGCCGGGTTCCCGCTGTCGCTGTTCGTCACGCTGGCCGGCGTAACGCTGCTGTTCGCGCTTGCCGACGTCAACGGCACCCTCGAACGGCTCGCCGGACGGCTGGTCGGGCTGGCCGGCGGCCGCGGCCGGGCCGTGCCGGTGGTGCTGTTCGTCCTCGCCTGCGTCCTGTCGTCGATCGGGCCCGGCGCCGTCTCGGCGACCGCCCTGCTGGTGCCCCTGGCGATGGCTATCGGCGCCGAAGCCGGCGTCTCCCGCGTGCTGACGGCGCTGATGGTCGCCAACGGCGCGAATGCCGGCAACCTGTCGCCGGTCAGCGCCGTCGGGGTCATCGCCAACACCAAGATCGCCGAAGCCGGCCTCGGCGTTCACGCCGGCAAGGTCTGGTTCGCCAACTTCGCCGCGCACCTCGTTGTCGCCGCAGCGGCCTACGCGCTGTTCGGCCGGCGGCGCCGCGACGCGGTCGCCGATCAGGCCGCGCTCCCTCCCAACCCGGCCGCGGCCCTGCCCCTGACCGGCGCGCACTGGCTGACGGCGGCGGTGATCGCGGCGTGGGTCGCGGGGGTCGTGGGATGGAAGGTCAACGTCGGGCTGAGCGCGTTCGCCGCCGCCGCCGTCCTGTCGGCGCTGCGCCTGGCCGACGAGACCGCGGCGTTCAAGCGCATCCCGTGGGGCGTCATCATCATGGTGTGCGGCGTGACGGTGCTGATCGGCGTGCTCGAGAAGAGCGGCGGCATGGACCTGTTCACAGGGCTGCTGTCCCGGCTGGCGACGCCGCACACGCTGACCGGCGTCATCGCCTTCGTGACCGGCCTGATCTCGAGCTGGAGCAGCACGTCGGGCGTGGTGCTGCCGGCGTTCCTCCCGGCGGTGCCGAGCCTGGTCGCCAACGTCGGCGGCGGCGATCCGCTGGCGGTCGCGCTGAGCATCAACGTCGGCGCCTCGCTGGTGGACGTGTCGCCGCTCTCGACGATCGGCGCGCTGTGCGTGGCGGCGATCGCCGATCCCGTCGAGGCCCGCGCCGCCTTCCGCACGCTGCTACTGTGGGGCCTGTCGATGACCCTCGCCGGCGCGGCGCTGTGCCAGGCGTTTGCCGGGCCCCTCGCCGCGTGGTGAGGAGTGTGAGCGGGCCCACCTCGACACGATTCGCGATGCGAACCTTCCCTGCCTCGCTTGCGATCTTCGCCGTGTGCGCCGTCGTTTCGTGCGCTCGGCCAGCGCGCGATGCCCGGCCGACTGCCGGCAGCGAATCGTCGTACCTGCTGGTATCTGCGGGGGATGCAGACGAGGCCGATAGCGACTTCCTCGCCGTCATCGATTTGCGGCCGGAGAGTGCCGACCTGGGCAAGGTGATCGAGACGATGCCGACGGGCATGAAGGGCTCGATGCCACATCACACGGAGTACGCCCTGCCGCCGGCGGGTGAGCTCCTCTTCATGAATGCCCATCATCACGAGGTGACCACACTCGTCGATGTGTCCAACCCGCGTGCGATTCGCGCGGTGAAGTCATTCACGCCTCCGCCGCCGCTGCGGTTTCCGCACGACTATTCGCGCACACCCACAGGCACGCGTCTGGTCGGGTTTCTGCGCAGCGAGGGCCAGAGCATCGATTCTGCGGAGACGGTCACACCGGGCAACGCCGGCGGTCTTGCCGAGTACAGCGCCGATGGCGTGCTGCTGCGGCACGCGATGGCGGGCAACGCGGGGGGAAAACCTGTACGGCCCTACGCATTTGCGCTGCTGCCAGCACTCGACCGGCTCGTGGTGACCAGCGCACCGATGATGGAGGTCGTCTCGGCTGACGTGCTGCAGATCTACCGCTATTCGGATTTCACACTCCTGCAGACGATCGATCTGCCCGCGGGCAGGCTCGCCGATGGTCGGGAGGTCGCCGGATCGCATCGTGCGGGATTCGGACCGCGAGTGCTCTCGGATGGCTCCGTGTTCCTCAACAGCTACGGCTGCACGTTCTACCGGCTGAGCGACATCGGCAGCACGGGGCCACGGCTGGACACGTTCTTTGCGCTCGACACGCCACCGCCGCCACTGGAGCCGGGCGCGATTCGTGGCTCGTGTGGCATTCCGCTGGTCTTCGGGAACTACTGGATCAACCCGGTCGGACAGCTGCACGCCGTCGTGGTGCTGGATATCACCAACCCGGCCAGACCGCGCGAAGTGTTCCGACTTCAGACGCCCGAGACGTTCAACCCCCATTGGCTCGCTCGCGATCCGCACTCCAACCGCCTCGTTCTCGGTGCCGAGCTCGGAGGCGAAGAAGGCTTCTACCTCCTGCGCTTCGAGGAGCAGACGGGGCGGCTGTCCTTCGATCCCGCAATCAGCGGCGAAGGCCAGGCTGGTTATGTGTCGCTCAAGAATCAGTCATGGCCGCACGGCCCGTCCGGACCCGCATGGGGACACGCCGCGTTGTTCCTGCCTTAGAACCGGGGGGAGGCACTCGAAACGAGGCCCACATGGCTGAAAGCCTGGGGGAAGTTTCCGAGGAATGGATGGTCGGCCGCCACCACACGGCGCAGGGGCAGGGTGAGGAGGCTGGCGTCGAGGCCGCCCCCACCCAGGTGCTCGGTCAGCGACCGCAGTCGTTCGTCCCAGGCCTCCTCGAGGATGACCTCCCGGATGCGCTCCGCTTGAGCGCGCCATCGGGCATCGTCTCCAGGGAGGCCGAGACGCGTGACGAGCCGCGCACCCCGGTCGAGCGCCACCTGACAGAGGGTCGCGGACTGCCGCGACGCCTCGAGGTTCTCCAGCTCGATCGTGAAGGCGCCGCCGTGCGACGCGTCGAGCAGCCCGCAGAACAGAGCGGGCGAGTCGAAGCGAGGCACGCACAGCCAGGTGATAGCGCCGTCCCGCCCGACCAGCGCCGCCGTCGTCCCGTCGCCGATGAGACCGTGATCCTCGATGGGCCGGAACCCATCGAACCGTCGAACTGGGATGAACCGCTGCGTCGCCAGCGGTTGCTGGTCGTTCATGGTGGGTTCTCCCTGGTCGATCGCTTCAGCCGCCTCCCCTTCGCGGCCCCGGTCGAACCACGGCCATCCTGCCGTGCGCCGGCATCCCGCATGGCGCTGCGGACAGGGTGTCGATCACCGTCGTTCTAACCGAACCAGCGCTCGATGGCAGTCGGCCCGATCGCGATGGCCGCCCAGACCATGGCGGCAATGAGCAGGGCTGCGATCATGAGCTCGGTCGGTGAGAGTCGTCGTACCATCTGTCGCCTCCTTCGTGGACCATGTTGCCGTCTCGTTGCTGCACCGTACTAGCAGACGGTCCCGTCTCTTCAAGCGACCGGCCTCGCGTCCTCCCGAAAGGGTGCGGCGCGCTGTGAGGCGCTCGCGACTCGCATGCAACCACGGGTTCCCCGCCGGCTTCTCCATCGGCTTCACGACATCCTCCAGGTCGGTCAACCCCGCCTCCCGCTGCTCCAGAACGACCGCCGTGAATGCAGAGGCGGGATCTGCGTACGTGGAGTTCCCGAACCCGCGCTGTTGCGGGGCACGGTACTCCTGAGTATCCTTGGCCCATGTTCATCCAAGGCGCGGGCACGGCCCAGCACACCTACGACGCCATCGTCGTCGGGTCCGGCATCAGCGGCGGCTGGGCAGCCAAGGAGCTGACCGAGAAGGGGCTCAGGACCCTCGTTCTGGAGCGCGGTCGCGATGTGAAGCATCCCGACTACCCCACCGCGATGAAGGAGAGCTGGGAGTTCGCGGGCCGCAACCGCCTGCCGCTCGCCGAGATCGCGAAGCAGGAGAAGCAGAACCGCACCGGCTACACCACGCACCCGGCGTCGGCGCACTGGTTCGTCAACGACCTCGAGAATCCCTACTCCGAGGTCAAGCGGTTCGACTGGATGCGCGGCTACCACGTCGGCGGGCGCTCGCTGCTCTGGGGGCGGCAGTCCTACCGCTTCAGCGAGCTCGACTGGCAGGCGAACGCCATCGACGGCGTCGCTGTCGACTGGCCGATCAGATCCGCGGATATGTCACCGTGGTACGACTACGTCGAGCGCTTCGCGGGGATCAGCGGTACGCGCGACGGCCTGCCGCAACTGCCCGATGGCCAGTTCCTGCCGCCGATGGAGATGAACTGCCTCGAGAAACAGGTGCAGGGCCGTATCGCCAAGGCGTTCGACGGCCGTCCGATGCTCATCGGCCGTGTGGCGAATCTCACGCAGCCGCACAACGGCCGCGGCGGCTGCCAGTACCGGAACCGCTGCATTCGCGGCTGCCCGTACGGCGCGTACTTCAGCAGCAACGCGGCAACGCTGCCCGCCGCCTACGCCACAGGCAGGCTGACGCTCCGGCCGTTCTCGATCGTGACGGAGCTGATTCACGATCCCGGCACCAGGCGGGCCACCGGCGTCCGCATCGTCGACGCGGAGACCAATCAGACGACGGAGTATTTCGCGCGCGTCATCTTCCTCTGTGCGTCCACAGTGGCATCGACGTTCATCCTCCTGAACTCGATCTCGGATCGCTTCCCGAACGGTCTCGGCAACGACAGCGGCGAGCTGGGGCACAACCTGATGGATCACCACTTCAAGGTGGGCGCGACCGGACTGTCGGAGGATTTCGGCGATCGGTTCTACAAGGGGCAGCGTCCGAACGGCATCTATATCCCGCGGTTCCGGAACCTCGACGCGAAGTCGCGGCAGAAGGACTACATCCGCGGCTTCGGGTATCAGGGCAGCGCGAGCCGCGAGAACTGGGCGCGCGGCATCAAGGAGATGAGCCACTTCGGCGCCGACCTGAAGGCGGATCTGATTGCGCCGGGTCCGTGGCGCTTCGGCATCGGCTCATGGGGTGAGTGCCTGCCGTACCATGACAACCGCCTGTATTTGAACACGGCCCTGCGCGACAAGTGGGGACTCCCGACGGTGACGTTCGACGCCGGCTGGAAGACGAACGAGCTCAACATGCGCAAGGACATGATGAGCTCGGCCGGCGAAATGCTCGAAGCCGCCGGCCTCAGGAACGTCACGCCCTTCGACGACCTGACCGGGAGCGCGCCGGGCAATTGCATTCACGAGATGGGCACCGCCCGGATGGGCCGTGATCCCAAGACGTCGGTGCTGAACGGCTGGAACCAGGTGCACACCACGCCGAACGTCTTCGTCACCGACGGTTCGTGCATGGCGTCCGCGTCGTGCGTGAATCCTTCATTGACCTACATGGCACTGACGGCCCGCGCTTGCGATCACGCCGTCAGCGAAATCAACAAACGCAACCTGTGAGCGACAGCATGGTTCCACCAACTGAACCCACGGCCACGCCGCTCATCAGCCGGCGAGAAGCGATTCGCCGCGCCGCCCTGCTGTACGGCGTCGTCGTCTCGTCGGAGTGGCTCGCAGCGGCCGGCCAGGCGACCGGACGGGCCGCGCCGGGCTTGCGCCTGTCGCCCGCGCACGCGGCAATTGCCGGCGCCGTCGCCGACCGCATCATTCCGCGCACCGACACGCCCGGAGCGGCAGACGTCGGCGTGCCCGCGTTCATCGACCTACTCTATGGCGGGTTCATGACCCCGGCCGAGCGGCAGATCCTGACCGACGGTTTGAACGGGGTCGAGGCGGCGGGCAAGGCTGCGTACGGCGGCGCATCGTTCAGCACCCTGGCGCCCGATCGCCAGGACGCCGTGTTGACCACGATCGCCCGCGCTGACGAGGGCAAGGATCACGCCTTCTTCCAGTTGATCCGATCCGCGACGATCCTGGGCTATTTCACCTCCGAGCAGGTCGGCCGCAACGTCCTGCACTACGACCCGGTGCCCGGCCGCTATGACGGCTGCGTCCCCATCGACGAGGTCGGCCGACGCAACTGGACGGTCTAATCCCAGGTTTGCCCCCGGACTCCCCGACACGCGCTATGGCGCGCCGCGTCGCCGGCGTGGACGATAAGAAGCATGAGCGAGGTCGGGAGGTGTCGGAGCAACGGTCGCAACCCGCCGAGCAAGCCCCGGCCGCCAGAGCGAACAGGGACAGACGCGGAGCGCCCGGCAGGCACGGCTGACGTGCCGCACCGGATCGGTCAGATGCCGGCGAGGGCGGGACCGGCGGGCGGGCCCGGCGTGTCCCGACGCATTGGCTGCGCCTGCCAGTAGGTCAGCGAGCGCCAGAGCCATTCGGCCGGCCCGAAGCGGTAGTGCCGCAGCCACAGCGGGCTGAGGGCAAGCTGCAGGATCCAGATCGCGGCGACCACGATCAGCTGCTGCGCGTAGTCGAGGCGGCCGGCCAGACCGACGCCCCAACCGAGGAACAGGATCGAGGTGAGGACGCTCTGCAGGAGGTAGTTGCTGAAGGCCGTCCGGCCCACGGCGGCCAGGCGCGCCCGGGTGCGGGGGAGGGCGCCGCTCTTCACCATCAGGATGATGGCGGCCGCGTATCCGACCGACGCGAGCACCGCACCGGCATAGTTCCAGAGGTCGGCCCGGGCCCGGAAGGGCATGGCGAACCGGACCTGCTCGAGCGCCACGGTGCCGTACCACGCGAGCGCGAGGCCCGCCGGCAGGCAGATGGCGGCGCACAGTCCGTAGAGGCGCGCCGGACGGCGGCCGTCGAGGAACCCGGACTTGTAGAGCCCCATCCCGAGCAGCATCATGCCGCTGCACCGCCAGAAAAAGAAGAAGAGGAAATACATCGTCTGGGCCATGACGACGAACGAGGCTCGCCCGGCGACGAGCTCCGGATAGCCGCCGCGCATCAGGGCGACCTCCTCGCCGGACTGCTCCGGGGTCGGCATCCACAAGGCGGTTTCGCTGGCGCGCTCGGCCTCCGACATGGACGCCCAGGCGAACTGCTGGCCCAGGGACAGGGCCGCCCCGATCAGCAGGAGCCCGGCCGCGCCCGCCATCAGGGCGCCGCTGCTGAACCGCCGGACCCACCACAGGAGCAGGATGCCGCAGAGGGCGTAGGGAACGAGGATGTCGCCGGGCCAGATCAAGTAGGCGTGCACCAGGCCGATGACGAGCAGCCAGAACATCCGCCTGAACCACAGTCCGCGCGCCTCTCCAGCCGATGCCGCCGGCTTGGCCGCATACAGCAGCACGCCGACGCCGAAGAGCATCGAGAACAGGCCCATCATCTTCAGATCGAAGAACGTCGCCGTGAAGACATAGGCGGCGCGGTTGGGCCCGTCGTAGTCGAAGAGTGCGTAGGGATACATGTAGGCGCCGAACGGGGCCGCCATGGCCCGGATGTTCATCGCCAGGATGCCGAGGAGGGCGCAGCCCCGAAGCACATCGAGCGTTTCGATACGTTCGCCGGCGCCGACGGGAGCGGCTGTGACCATGCGCGGCAGTCTACACCCACCTGCGGCTGCCGGCGGCTCGCGCCGAGGATCTCAGCTGGACAGCATGAAGGCGACCGCCCCGCCGTAGAGCACGAGGATCAGGAAGCTCTCGAATCCGATGTTCGCGATCCCGGACTTCTCGCGGCGCAGCAGGCCGGTGAGCAGGATGCCGGTGAGCAGGATGGTGAGCGCGATCAGGAACGACTGGCGGGGGCCCATCGCGTGGTACAGCGACCCGGGCCGATAGGCGATATCGGCGGCCGCGAGGAACAGCGTGTCGAAGCAGTTGCCGCCGATGACGCCGCCCACGGCCAGCGTCAGGGCACCGCGGCGCACGGCAGCGATCGACGTGACGAGCTCGGGCAGCGACGTGGCCACCGCCGTGAGGAGCCCGCCGATCGCGGTCTCCGACAGGCCCGTCTGACGGCTCAGCGCGATGCCGCTCCGGGCGATAACCCAGCCGGCCACGGCCACGATCGCCGCCACCATCGCGAACGACATCCAGAGCCGCCGCAGGCTCCCGGTCGTGTGTGCCCCGTCCGGCTCGTCCTCGCGGGTGTCGCGCGTCCGGCGCGGCCGCCACATCGGGCGCTCGCTCGCCTCCTTCACCATCTTCATGCCGTAGAAGTAGGCGGCGAACAGCAGGGGCGTGGCCGGGTGGACGCCCCAGACGGACACGTCGTGCGTGGACGCCGCGAGCAGCGGAATGGCCAGGATCGAGACCAGCACCGCCGCCTGCATCACGTTCGGCGTCGAGGCGGCCGCGTGCTCCAGGTTCGCCTTCTTGTACGTGAAGTCCGCGATCGCGAGAAAGGCTGTCTGCACGGCGATGCCGCCAACGGCATTGCTCGCCGCCAGCTCGGGATGGCCGTTCCACGCAGCGGTCACGGAGGTGACGATGCCCGGGAGCGACGTGCTCGCCCCCAGGAATATCGCTCCCGCGAGGGCCTCGCCGAGCCCGGTGCGGTCGGCCAGCGCGTCCGCGACGCCCGCGAGGCGGACGCCGGCGATCGCGATGGCGGCAGCCCCTGCGACAAAGGCGGCGATATTGACCGGGACGGCGAACTGCGTGAAGTCGAGCATGCGGTCCGGTGCAGGCCAGGTCAGATGGCGAGGACGCGGCTGGCGATGCCCAGATAGATCAACAGGCTCGTCAGATCGGTCACCGACGTGATCACCGGGCTCCCGGCCACCGCCGGATCCACGCCCATCCGGGCCAGGACGACCGGCAGCAGCGTACCGGTGAGGTTCGCCGCCACCACGATCAGGAACATCGACGTGCCGACCACCAGGCCGATCTCGCTCCCGCCGCGGCCGTGCGCGACGATGCCGGACAGGAGGCCGAGCGCGAGGCCGAGCATGACGCCCACGAGCAGCTCCTTCCTGAGCGCCTGCATCCAGCGGCCGCTCTGGAGATCGCCAACGGCCAGCGCGCGCACGATGAGCGTGCCGGACTGCGCACCGACGTTGCCGCCGCTTCCCATCAGCAGCGGGATGAAGGCGGCCAGCACCAGCTCCGCGGCGAGGGCGTCCTCGAACGCGGAGATCACCCCCGAGGCGCCGAGATACACGAAGATCAGGGCGGCCAGCCACGGCAGCCGCTTGAGGAACAGCGACCGGACCGCCACGTCCGGATACGTGGCCCGCAAGGGCTCGATCCCGGCCTGCCGCTGGATGTCCTCCGTCGCCTCCTCCTCCGCGACCTCCATCGCATCGTCCACCGCGACGACGCCGACGAGCGCGCCGGCCGGGTCCACCACCGGCAGGGTGATGAGGTCGTGCTTCTGCATCAGGCGGGAGGCGTCTTCGCGATCCGCGGTCGGCTCGATCGAGACGAAGATGCGGTCCATGATGTCGCGCACGCGCGCGCCCGGGTCGGCCAGCACGAACCTGGGCAGCGACAGCGCGTCCACCAGGCAGCCGTCGCGTCCGGTGACGTAGATCGTAGCGATGGCGTGAGGCTCGAGATCGCGCGTCCTGAGATGGTCGAGGGCGTCAGCCACTGTCCAGTCCTCGGGGACCGCGGCGAACGTGCGCGACATCAGCCGCCCGACGCTGTCGGGCGGATAGCGCAGATGCTCGAGGGTCTCATGCCGCGCGGCCGGGCCGAGCAGGTCGAGGAGGGCTTCACGCCGATCCTCCGGCAGCGCCTCGAAGAAGCGGGCGCGGTCGTCCGCTTCCAGCTCGTCCAGCAGGTCTCTGGCCGAGTCGCGGTCGAGCCCCTGGATGAGATCGCCCTGCCCTTGCCGTCCGACGTGGCGGAAGATGGGCGGCCGGCGCTCGCGGGGAATGCGCGCGAACGCGGCTGCGCGCTCCGCTTCCGGAATCGCGTCGAGCCAGTCCGCCGCATCCGCCTCCGGCAGCCGGGCGGCCCAGGTGGGCTGCTCTGATTGCATCACGCAAAGCCGGATGCAACTCTACTGCCCGCCCCCGGCGGGCCGCGTCGTGTCAATCCTGGAGAGACTTCTGTCGCCGTTCTGTCCTCGAAACGGGACGTCGGGGCCCCAGGGCGTGCCCCGGCGTCCGCACGCCCCGTCACGTAGCCCAAGGCCCAAGGCCCAACGCCCCAATCGCCCGTCTCGCCGTCCGGGCGGTCCCCGGCTTCATTCCTCCTCGCGCTGTCGCCCGCGCTACCCGGACTCGAGGAAATCGGCCGCGGCCGCCGCGAACGCACCGTTCCACTCGTGTCCGCCGTCGAACTCGTGCGCACGCACCCGCCCGCCCCGCGCCGCGAGCGCGTTCATGTCGGCCCTGAATTTCTCCGCCGTGAAAAACTCGTCGCGCACGCCTCGCCCGAGCAGGACTGGCGGAAACGTCGCGTGCGGATCCAGCAGCAGCTCCGGCGGGACGTCACCGCCGGCCGCCATGACGCCGGCAGCGGGATGCCCGCCCCGCACGGCGGACCGGAACGCCATCGCGACTCCCTGCGAGAAGCCGGCGTAGACGATCCTGCCGAACGTCTCACCCGCCATCGAATCGAGCGCGGCATTCACATAGCCGATGTTGTCCGCGATCGCGCTCTCGCGGTCCTGGCGCGTCATCCAGCTGGCCACCACATCCTCGCTGCGACTCCGGTAGAACCGGTGCAGCGCCTGAATCGAGACGAGCGTCCAGTTCGATGCGCCCGGGATCTCCTCGAGCCGCCGCATATGAATCTCCGCATTCTCCCGGTAGCCATGGAACCCGACCAGCACGCCGATCGGCGCGCCGCGGGCCCGACGCACCAGGACGCGCCCGTGCGTCTGCGCCGGCACCAGTCGGATGTCATAGTCGGCGTGCACCGTTCGCATCCTCGCGGGGGCTACTTCTGCTCCCCCGCCGCCGGCCTCTTCCCCGCCTTCGCCCACGCGCGCAGGTCGTCGAAGGCATTCCCGGTGTGCGCTCCGGTGAAGTTGCAATGACCGACGCCGTCGACGAAGCGGACGACGAAGCGGTCGGCGGCGCCGGCGAGGCCGGCGATCACCTCGTAGGCCGTCACGTCGGGGCCGATCACCAGGTCGTCGACGATGGTGTGGATGGTCAGGACGGGATCGGCGAGCCGGCCGGTCGGCGTCGCATACTGCCGCAGGTACTCGCGCGCCGCGGGATCGGCCTGGTAGCGCTTCACCGTCCGGTTCAGCGCTAGGTCGTCGCCGAAGCCGTTGTAGATGCGATTCGCGTTGTCGAATGGCGGGCCGCCGGCGCGCTTGTTCAGCTCGCCGGCGATGGTGTGAAAGAACGACAGCACGTCGGGCAGTGCGCTCACCTGCCGCGCGAAGCGGGCCGCATACACGGCGGCGCGCTCCGGGCTGGCGGCGATCGCCGCCTTGACTTTCGCGAAGGCCGCCGCGCCGCCCGGCGTGTAGGGGTCGCCGATCGTGCCCGGGAAAAGCGCCTCGAACACCACCAGCATGTCGAACAGGCTGTGGTCGAAGAAGTCGATCGCCGGCCCGAGCGGTCCGCACATCGGCAGCGCGCCCTGGTAGGCCTCGGGATAGCGCTCGATGGTGGCGATGGTGATGTGCCCGCCCATCGAGTGGCCCGTGATGTAGGTCTCGCCCGGCCTGCCGTGCTTCGCGACGAAGTAGCGCCGCAGCGCCTCGGTGTCCTCGATCCCTTCCTTTACGGCCCAGCCCTGCGCGCTGTAGGCCGACTCGGCGAACGCGAAGCCGCGCGCCAGGAAGACGTCGCGCAGCGCCGCGCGCTGCGGCGCATCGGGATCGCCCGGCTTCTGCCCCACGCGCTGGTAGCCATGCGCGTACATCACCAGGCCCCGGTTCCAGTCCACGGGGATCTCGATGCGGTAGGCGGCGCCGTTGATCTCCCCGGTATCGACGGTCGCCGCCGGGGCGGCCGGAGCCGGGGCCGCCTGCGCGCGGACGTCGGGCGCCGGCACCAGGCCGATGACGAGCGCGAGGGGCGCGGCAATTCCGAAAGCTGGGCGCAGCATCTCTCCTCCAGGCGTGTGCGTGTCAGCGGAGCGGTGCCACGACTCTACATCCGGCGTGGGGTTGCCGCAATGCTTGGGTCAGCCGGCGTCCCGGCGATTTGACGATGACGCCTCATGAAGCTACATTGACCAGGCTGCTACAGCCGTCAGTGGAAGAGAGATGCTCAGAAGGCCGTTTGGGATAGCCCTGCTCGCCGGCGTGTTTCTCGCAGCAGGCCTTGCGGGGATCGCGGCATTCTGGGTGGCGTGGCCAAGGACTCCCAATACGTCGCCTCTCGCAGCGCTGTTCGCCCTGATGTGGAGCTGCACGTTCGTCGTCACCGCTCTTCTTACGTTGCGGCGATCTCGTCTCGCACCTCCAGCGTTCCTTGCGGCGATCGGATTACTGCTGTTCCCGGCGTCGTTCCTTTTTCCTGGCGGCCAGGTCCTTCTCCCTTCGCTCGTGGTCCTCGTTCCCATCGCTCTCCTCGGTTATCGCTATCTCAGCAGGGCACGCCAGCCCGCCGCCTGACCAGCGACCGCGGCCGACAGACGGTGCGTGCCGCCGACGCGGAACCTTCGCCGACGGCGCACGCAGAGTCAGGGAGTCACGAGGCAGCGAGATGTTCAAGCTAAGAAACCCGCGGCGGATGGTCACCGCGCGATGAGTCGTCCCTGTCCGGTCACGTTCGGGACGGCGGTCCGGAGGTCATCCGCTCCGGACTGCCGCTGCCCAGATGGGCCACCATGGTGGCCACGACGAAGCCGAGGGCAATGAACAGGAGGGACACGCCAACCTGCCCTGCTGTCGGTACGAACGTGGCCGTGTCGTAGTCCCTGGCCTCGATCGGGCGCCTGGTGCGCTCCATCATGAGGCGGCCGTCATCGACGACGACCCGATCGCCGCGGAAGGCCGTGCCCTCCCCTGGCGGCACACCATGCTGAAAGGGCCAGAGCCCGATGACGGCACCGAGCAGCAGGCCGAGGAGCACGCCCAGGGTCGGCCGGGCGAACCGCTCCAGCAGGACTTTGATGAGATTACTGACGCCGACGACGCCGATCACCACGCCGGACCCCAACGGGACGATCACATGCATCGCGTCGAGGATCATCGGCAGATCGCCGCCGCGCAGGCCGTCCTTCACCGTCGCCACCGCGGTCAGCAGCGTGATGTACTGACCCAGGATGAGCAGCAGATAGCCGCCGGAAATACCGGGCAGGACCATTGCGGAGGCACCCGCCAGCCCCGCCACGAAATACATCCCGTAAGCGTGGCCGCCGTCCGCGGCCGCTCCCGCACCGGAGGGCCCGATGAACGCCATCGCGGCCATGACGGCAATCCCTCCGATCGCGGCCCCGAGGACGAGTCCGTCCGCGGGCTTCACCATCCTCCACAGGATCGGAACGCCACCGAGCGTCAGCCCGATGAACAGGCTGTACATGATCCAGCGGTGGCTCACGACCAGCCCTCCGACGAGGCCCGCGAAGAGGAGCACCGCCGCCAGCGCGGCTCCCACGATGCATGCGAGCGTGAGCAGCGTCTTGGCGCGAAAGGTGAACGTGGAGATCTCGGCGATGCCGCGGATGAAATGCGGGTAGACGCCGGTCGCCAGCAACATCGTGCCGCCGGAGATACCGGGCACGAGATTCGCGAGGCCCATGAGCAGTCCACCGAGCACGCCGCGAACGGCGAGGGCCTCGCCGCGATACTCGGCCTGTTCGATGGTGTTGTCGATCATGGAAATGGTGACCAGCGCCGGGGCTGCTGCTTTGCGTCGGCAGCCGCAATGGCGTCAGGCGGGAACGATCCTGAAGTTGGCGAAGTCCCCGCCGGAGGTATTGCCCACCCAGATGCCGACCAGGCCCTTCTTCCGGTCGCTCAGTTGAGTGACAGTCAGACAAGGCTCCTTCGCGTCGTCTACGAAGACGCTGACCTTGGGGCTCGCGACAACCACCCGGGCATGGAACCAGGCGTTCGGATCGGGCACCGGCTTGACGGGCTTCTCGTACTGGCCCGGGTGTTCCGCTCGCAGCTTCTGCCACGGATGGGCGGGATGGGAAATGTACTGGACGGCGCGCAGGACACGCGCCTGGTCATCGGTCTTGAAGTTGAACGGACGGAAGTAGATCGCGTCGTAGGTCGTGCCGTCGACGCCATGAAACGCCACGCCGATGAAGCTGGCGCCTTGAACGTCCCTGCCCTTCAGATCCAACTCGATGGTGCCGTCGGCGAGCTCGATTCCCGGCAGGTAGGCGGGCCCTTCGCCCGGGGCTTCGCTCAGGCGGACACCTTTGCGGGGCCCGTCGGTGAGACGGCTGATCTCCCGTTTGGACGCGTTGAGGCCTTTCCCGTCGGCCAGGGAGCCGAGGTCGGCTTCGACGGCCTTGTTCTGCCCGGCGACTCTGACGGGGAGCGAAGAGCGCAACGGCCACGCCAGAAGTCGAGATGACGAACTCGCGCCTGTTCATAACCTACCTCTCGTGAATCACCGCTATCACCGCGGAGCGTGGTTGCCGGCTACTCTCAACCAATCCCCGAATTCTGACCAGTGTCGCCCCGCGCAGCCAGCAGAAAGTCGGCGCATGGCGGGCAGGTAGAGGCCCGGCGGCCGTCAGCAGGCCGGCCGGCCATGGGGCTGCCACGAGCAGTTGGCGTGCGGCCGCTTCGATTCACAAGGGCCGGAGCGGCAGGCTCGCGTCGGTCCCGGCCGGCCGTCCCGGACGACCTCGTCGGCAAGCGTGTGCCCGCGGCGCCGGTTGACGCGCACGCGGATCTTCTCCAGATAGAGGTAGACGACCGGCGTCGTATAGAGCGTAAGCACCTGGCTCACCGCCAGGCCGCCGACGATGGCGATACCGAGCGGCTGCCGCAGCTCGGCGCCTTCGCCCGAGCGCAGCATCAGCGGCAGCGCCCCCAGCATCGCCGACATCGTCGTCATCAGGATCGGCCGGAGGCGGAGGAGGCACGCCTCGCGGATCGCTTCGTCCGGGGTCAGGCCGCCCTCGCGCTCGCGCTGCAGCGCGACGTCGATCATCAGGATCGCGTTCTTCATCACCACGCCGATGAGCAGGAACAGGCCGAGCAGCGCGACCAGGCTGAACTCCGTTTCGAGCAGGAGTAGCGCCAGCAGCGCGCCGGCCCCCGCCGACGGCAGCGTGGACAGGATCGTCAGCGGGTGCAGGTAACTCTCGTAGAGCACGCCAAGCACGATGAACACGATCAGCAGCGTGCCGAGGATGGCGAGAGCCTGGTTCCCCTGCATCTGCGTGAACAGCCTGGCGTTGCCCTCCAGGCGCCCCTGGATCGAGGTCGGCAGCGTGAGCCGCGACACCGCGCGGTTGATGGCCGTCTCGGCCTGGCTCAGGCTGACGCCGGGCGCGAGCTCGAACGAGACGTTCTCGGACGCGAACTGGTCGCTGCGGCTGATCCGGTCGTTGGCCGACGTCCGCGTGTAGCCGCTGAACGCCGACAACGGGACGCGGCTGCCCGTGGCGGTCACGACGTACACCTGGTCGAGCGATTCCGGCCCCTGCGCGAACTGCGGGGCGACCTCCATCACGACACGGTACTGGTTCATCGCGTTGTAGATCGTCGAGACCTGCCGCTGGCCGAAGGCGTTGTTGAGCGCCTGCGTCACCGTGGCCATCTCGATGCCGAGCCGGCGCGCCGCCTCGCGATCGACCTCGAGCGTGATCTGCTGGCTCGAGACCAGTTCGTCCTCGATGCCGGTCAGCTCGGGCAGCGGCTTGAGCGCGTCCCGCACGCGCTCGGCCCACACCCGCAGCTCGGACAGGCTGTCCGACCGCAGCGTGTACTGATACGAGCCGCCGCCGAAACCGCCGCCGAAACGGATGTCCTGGTCGACGTTGAGCCAGAGGCGCGCGCCGGGGACTTTCGGCAGGTTGCGGCGGATACGTTCGGCGACGAGCTGGGCCGATTCCTGGCGCTCGTCGAGCGGCTTGAGGCGCACGAACAGCTGCGCGTTGTTGATGCCGCGGCCGCCGCCGATGAAACCGGAGACGTTCTCCACCGCCGGGTCCTGCAGCACGGCCTTGCGGAACGCGTCGATCTTCGGCTGCATGAGCTGGAACGACATGCCGTCGTCGCCGCGGATGAAGCCGCCGAGCTGCCCGGTGTCCTGGTCCGGCAGGAAGCTCTTGGGCGCGTTGATGTAGAGATGCACGGTGAAGGCCGCGACGCCGATGAAGAGCATCAGCACGATGGGCGAATGCGCCAGCGCCCAGTCGAGCGTGCGCGCGTAGCCGCCCCGCAGCCAGCCGAACACGCGGTCGCTGACCGCCTGCAGCCGCCCCGGCGCGGCGTCGCGGGCCACGAGCCAGCGCGCGCAGAGCATCGGCGTCAGCGTGATCGACACCACCAGCGAGATGAGGATGGCCGACACCAGCGTGATCGAGAACTCGCGGAACAGGCGCTCGACGATGCCGCCCATGAACAGGATCGAGACGAAGACCGCCACGATCGACAGGTTCATCGAGAGCAGCGTGAAGCCGACCTCCCGGGAGCCGGCAAAGGCGGCGGCGAGCGGCGCCTTCCCCGCCTCGACGTGGCGGTTGATGTTCTCCAGCACGACGATCGCGTCGTCCACGACGAGGCCGGTCGCGACGATGAGCGCCATCAGCGACAGGTTGTTCAGCGAGAAGCCCCAGAGATACATCACCGCACAGCTGCCAACCAGCGCTACGGGCACCGCCGCCACCGGGATCAGCGCGGCGCGCAGCCTGCCCAGGAACAGCAGCACCACGAGGATGACGAGCGCGACGGCGATGAGCAGCGTGTGCTGCGCCTCGCGCAGCGTTGCCCGGATGGTCGGCGATCGGTCGCTCGCGATGTCGAGCGACACGCCCGCCGGCAGGAAGGCCCGCAGCGCCGGCAGCTGCGCCCTGACGCCGTCGACCGTGGCGATGATGTTGGCCTGCGCCTGGCGGCTCACGACCAGGAGCACCGCCGGCTTGTCGTTGAAGTAGCCCGAGTTGTAGCGGTCCTCGACGCCGTCGTAGACCCGGGCGACGTCGGACAGCCGCACCGGCGCGCCGTTGCGGTAGGCGATGACGACCGGCTGATACTCCTCCGCCGTCACCAGCTGGTCGCTGGCTTGAATCAGCCAGTGCCGGTCGCTGTCCTCGACCATGCCTTTCGGCCGCCGCAGGTTCGCGCTGCTGATGGCCTGGCGGACCTCGTCGAGCGAGATGCCGTACTGCGTGAGGGCCTGCGGCTGGAGCTCCACCCGCACCGCCGGCAGCGATCCGCCGCCCACCGTGACGTCGCCGACGCCGGTGACCTGCGCGACCTTCTGGGCCAGCACCGTCGACGCCAGGTCGTAGAGCTGACTCGTCGACGCGGTCTCGGAGGTCAGCGCCAGCAGCATGATCGGCGCCTGTGACGGGTTGATCTTCCGGTACGACGGCATGCCCGGCAGCGAGCTCGGCAGCAGCGACCGGGACGCGTTGATGGCGGCCTGCACCTCGCGCGCGGCCGAATCGATGTTCTTGTCGAGGTCGAACTGGATGATGACGCGCGTCGATCCCTGCGAGCTCTGCGACCTGATCTCGTTCACGCCGGCGATGGTGCCGAGGGCGCGCTCGAGCGGCGTCGCCACCGACGACGCCATGGTTTCGGGACTGGCGCCGGGCAGGGAGGCCGACACCGTGATCGCCGGGAAAGTCGAGCTGCGGCAACGGCGACACCGGCAGCAGCGTGTAGCCGAGGGCGCCCACCGCCACCACCGAGAGGCTCAGCAGCGTGGTCGCGACAGGCCGGGTGATGAACGGTGCCGAGAGGTTCATGCCGTCGCCCCCTTCACTTCGAGCGGCCGCGACGACCGCCACCAGGTGCGGCCGAGACGGTCGAAGAACAGGTAGATTGCCGGGGTGGTGAACAGCGTCAGCACCTGGCTGAGGAGCAGGCCGCCGACCATGACCAGCCCGAGCGGCTGGCGCATCTCGGCGCCGGACCCCGTCGACAGCATCAGCGGCAGCGCGCCGAACAGCGCCGCCAGCGTCGTCATCAGGATCGGCCGGAAGCGCAGCAGCGCCGCCTTGTAGATGGCGTCGTGCGGGCTCAGGCCTTCGCTGCGCTCGGCGTCGAGCGCGAAGTCGATCATCATGATCGCGTTCTTCTTCACGATGCCGATGAGCAGGATGATGCCGATGACGGCGATCAGGCTGAGATCGGTGCCGGTGAAGAGCAGCGCCAGCAGGGCGCCGACGCCGGCGGAGGGCAGCGTCGAGAGAATCGTGATCGGGTGGATGTAGCTCTCGTAGAGCACGCCGAGGACGACGTACATCGTGAGGATCGCGGCGAGGACGAGGAAGAGCGTGCTGTCGAGCGACGCCCGGAACGCCGCGGCGGCCCCCTGGAACGTCGTCTGGATGCTCGCCGGCATCCCGAGGTCGCGCTGCGCCGCTTCGATGGCCTCGACGGCCTCGCCGAGCGACGCCCCCGGCGCCATATTGAACGACATGGTCACCGCCGGGAACTGCCCGGCGTGGTTGATGACGAGCGCGGTGTTGCGATGCTCGATGCTGGCGATGTTGGACAGCGGAATCTGCTGTCCGTCGGCGGTGGCGACGAACACCTGGCCGAGCGCGTCGGGACCGATCTGGAAGCGCGGCGCCACCTCGAGCACGACGCGGTACTGATTGGCCTGGGTGTAGATCGTCGAGATCAGCCGCTGGCCGAAGGCATCGTAGAGCGCATCGTCGATGGCCGCGACCCGGATGCCGAGGCGGCTGGCGGCGTCGCGGTCGATGTCGAGGAAGGCCTGCAGGCCGCGGTCCTGAAGATCGCTGGCCACGTCGGCCAGGTAGGGGGACTGCTGCAGCCGCTCGACCAGCCTGGGCACCCACTCCCCGAGCCGGCTCGCGTCCGGATCCTCGAGCGTGAACTGGAACTGGGTGCGGCTCACCCGGTCCTCGATGGTGAGGTCCTGCACCGGCTGCATGTAGACGGCGATCCCGGGCACGCGCCGGACGCGCTCGCGCAGGGCCGCGATGATCTCGGCCGCGCTGCGGGACCGCTCGTCGCGCGGCGTCAGCGTCACCAGCATGCGGCCGCTGTTCAAGGTCGCGTTGGCGCCGTCGACGCCGATGAACGAGGACAGGCCGTGGACGTCGGGCTCCTCGAGGATGGCCCGGGCGGCGGTCCGCTGCCGCTCGGCCATGGCCGCGAACGACACCGACTGCGGCGCCTCGGTGATCACCTGGATCGCGCCGGTGTCCTGCACCGGGAAGAAGCCCTTCGGCACGATCACGTACAGCCCCACCGTCAGCGCCAGGGTCGCGACCGCGACCAGCAGCGTCACCGTCTGGTAGCGCAGCGACACGGTGAGCATTCGGCCGTACCACGCGATCATCCCGTCGAAGAAGCGGCCCGTGAGGTGATAGAGGCGCCCGTGCTCCTCGGCGTGCTCGGCCTTGAGCAGCCGCGCGCACATCATCGGCGTCAGCGTGAGCGACACCACCAGCGAGATGAGAATCGACACCGCCAAGGTGATGGCGAACTCGCGGAAGAGACGGCCGACGACGTCCGCCATGAACAGCAGCGGGATCAGGACGGCGATGAGCGAGATGGTCAGCGAGACCAGCGTGAACCCGATCTGCCGGGCGCCGACGAGCGCCGCCTCCATCGGCGTCGCGCCTTCTTCCAGATAGCGGGCGATGTTCTCCACCATCACGATGGCGTCGTCGACCACGAACCCGGTGGCGATGGTCAGGGCCATCAGCGTGAGGTTGTTGATCGAGAAGCCGGCGAGATACATCACGCCGAACGTGCCGACCAGCGACAGCGGCACGACGACGCTGGGGATGATCGTGGCCTGGACGCTGCGCAGGAACACGAAGGTCACGGCCACGACCAGAGCAATCGCGAACATCAGCTCGTGCTGGACGGCGGTGACCGACGCGCGGATGGTGTGCGTCCGGTCGCTGAGGACGGACACCGTCAGCGTCGACGGCAGGCTGGCCGTCAGTCCCGGCAGCAGCTCGTTGATGCGATTGACGACGTCGATGACGTTGGCGCCGGGCTGGCGCTGGACGTTCACCAGCACGGCCGGCAGGTCGCCGGCCCAGGCGCCGAGCCGGGTATTCTCCGCGCCGTCGACCACCTCGGCGACGTCCGAGAGGCGGAGCGGCGCGCCGCCGCTGTAGGCGATGATCAGGTCGCGATACGCGTCGGCCGAGCGCAGCTGATCGTTCGCGTCGAGCATGAACGACCGCTCGGGCCCGTCGAAGTTGCCCTTCGGCTGGTTGACGTTGGCGGCCGCGACCACATTGCGCAGGCTCTGGAGGTTCAGGTTGTGGGCCGCCAGGGCCTGCGGGTTGGCCTGGATGCGCACGGCCGGACGCTGCCCGCCGGCGAGGCTCACGAGGCCGACGCCCGGCAGCTGCGACAGTTTCTGCGCCACCCGCGTGTCGACGAGGTCGTAGACCTCGGGCAGCGGCATGGTCGGCGACGTCACGGCCAGCGTCAGCACCGGTGTGTCGGCAGGATTCACCTTGTTGTACACCGGCGGCTGGGGCAGGTCGTTGGGCAGCAGATTGCTGGCCGCGTTGATCGCCGCCTGCACTTCCTGCTCGGCGACCTCGATGGGCTTGTCGAGCGAGAACCGCAGGGTGATCACCGATGCGCCGCCCGAGCTGGTCGACGACATCTGATCCAGGCCCGGCATCTGGCCGAACTGGCGCTCGAGCGGTGCGGTGACGGCGCTGGTCATCACCTCGGGGCTCGCGCCGGGGTAGAACGCCAGCACGCGGATGGTGGGGTAATCGACCTGCGGAAGCGCCGAGACCGGCAGCAGGCGGTAGGCCAGCCCTCCAGAGAGCAGCAGCGCGGCCATCAACAGCGTGGTGGCGACCGGCCGCAGGATGAACGGGCGGGAGATGTTCATCGCTGTCCCCTGCCTGGCCCTGCGGCCCCGGGCGCGCCGGCGCCAGCCGGGGCCTGCCCCCTCCCGGGCCCGTCCGCAGGCGGCGTACCGACGATCTCCACCGCCACGCCTTCCTGCAGCGCGTCCACCCCCTCGAGCACGACGCGTTCACCCGGGGCGACCCCCTCCGTGATGGCGACGCGCTCACCTTCCGACACCCCGAGCGTCACCTTGCGGATGGTCGCCTTGCCGTCGGGCTGAATGACGTAGACGAAGGTCCCGAACGACGCGCGCTGGATGGCGGCCGCCGGCACGACCGTCGCCTCGCGCAGCGTCGCCAGCCTCAGGTTGATGTTGACGAACTGGTTCGGGAAGAGGCGCTCGTCGGTGTTCGGGAAGACCGCCCGGAGCTTGATCGTCCCGGTAGTCGTGTCGATCTGGTTGTCCACCGTCTGGAGCGTGCCGGTCGCCAGCAGCGTCGTCTCGGCGCGGTCCCAGGCCTCGACCGCGGGTGCGCGGTTGGTACGCAACGCCTCGAGCACGGCGGGCAGCTCGATCTCCGGCACCGTGAACAGCACCGAGATCGGCTGCATCTGCGTGATGACGACAATGCCGCTGGCGTCGCCGCCGCGGACGAGGTTGCCGACGTCGACCTGGCGGAGGCCGAGCCGTCCGGCGATGGGCGCCTCGATCCTGGTGAACTCCAGTTGCAGCTTCGCGTTGCTCACCTGCGCGTCGTTCGACTGGACCGACCCTTCGATCTGCTTGACCAGCGATTCCTGGGCGGTGAGCTGCTGCCGGGGGATGAGCTCCCGCTCGGACAGCGAGCGGACCTTCTCCAGGTCGGCGCGGGCGTTGCTCAGTCGGGCCTGGTCCTCAGCCCGCTGCCCCTCGACCTGCGCCAGGGCCACCTGGTAGGGACGCGGGTCGATTTCGGCCAGCAGCTGGCCCGCCTTCACGCGCTGGCCCTCGGTGAAGTGGACCCGGACGAGCTCGCCGTCCAGCCGGCTGCGCACGACGACCGTGTTGACGGGCGTGACCGTGCCGAGCGCCCTGAGCGCCACCGCGATGCTGCGCGTTTCGGCCTGGACGACGCGCACCGGAGGCGGGTCCCCCCCGCGGCCGCCGCCGCGGCCACCCCGGCCCCCTCCGCCCGTTTCCTGTTGCGGAGCCTGCCCGATGTCGTTGTACCAGACGAACGCGGCGCCGCTCAGCAATATGAGAAGCCCGATAAGCCATTGACCCAGGCGCGGTCGCCTGGCCGGGGCGTCCACTGACGTGTGCATCTATAGATCCTGACCCAAGCGGTTCGCAAATAGATACGACCGTGCGCCGGGTTGCGTGTCAAGGCCCTCGACCGGGCTTCCTCACTCGGGCGTCGGACGCCGCCTCCCCGCGGTCACGAGGGGGACCGGCCCCGTGCCTCGCACCACTCTTCACTTCTGGAAACCGCGCGGCTGCGTTACTGTGGCTCTGCGCATGCAGCACCGTCGCGCCTCCGTTCGGGCACGTCGCCAGGACGCGGCGCCAATGCTGCTGGTCGTGTTCCTGCTCACGGTTCAGCTCGGGCCGGCGGCGCATCTGGCCGCGCATCGCAACGACCATACGCACGGCGCTGGCACCACCGCACGCGCGCATGCCGCCTCGCACCGTGCCGGTGTCGAACACCACCACGGCGCCCCCGACAGCCTGCCCGATTCGACGTCGGACGCTGGCGATCGGACGCCCGAGCACGGGCGCTCGAGCAGCGCGCACTTCGACCTCGCGCTGATCGGCGGACCGCCGGCGCCCAGCCTGCCGCTCCCCGCCGAGCAGCTCGTACCCCTCCCTGAAGCCGTCGCGCCGCCGCCGCGGCCGCCGTCCCGTCCACAACCGCCCGTCCGCGGCCCACCCGCACCATCCTCCGTCCCGTTCACTGTTTCAGCGTGAATGCGTAGGGCCGTGGCCCGTACCGCGGCTGTCGAGGTGTCAGGTGGTGCGACGTCGAAAGCGGGGACGTGTGTCCCCATTGTGGTGGGTGTGGGCCGCAGCCGCGGCGATCGCGGGCATACTCGGAACCACGCCTGCCGGGGCGCAGCAGCCGAGCGGCCGCGTGCACGGACGCGTCGTGGATTCGACTGGCCTGCCGCTGCCCGGCGTGCTGGTGGAGATGGAGGCCGCGGCCACGGTGCTCGCCGCCCGCACGGGCGCCGACGGGCGATACGAGATCGCTCCCTTGACGCCCGGTTCCTGGGATGTCCGTTTCTCGCTGACGAACTTCATCACGGTGCTCCGCCGCGGCGTCACGCTCGGGGCGGGCGCCACCGCCACCGAGAACGCGACCCTGTACGTGGCCGCGACGGCATCGGTCGTGGTCACCGGGCGCGACACGTTCCGGAACCTCTCGACCGTGTCGAACCAGGACGAGCTGGTGGGCGTCGCCGATGCGGCAAGCACGGGCGTCGTCACGGCGGCAGAGCTGAATGAGCGCGCCCGCCGGCGTCCGGCCGAAGCGCTCGAAAGCGTACCCGGCATGGTCGTCAGCCAGCACAGTGGCGACGGCAAGGCCAACCAGTACTACCTGCGCGGCTTCAACATCGATCACGGCACCGACCTCTCGCTGTCGGTCGCCGGGATGCCGGTCAACCTGCCGACCCACGGGCACGGGCAGGGCTACGCCGACCTGAACTTCCTCATTCCCGAGCTGGTGAGCGGCATCCAGTACCGCAAGGGCACGTATGCCGCCGATGCCGGCGACTTCGCGGCCGCCGGCACGATCCGCGTGCACTATCTCAGCGTGCTCGACGCACCGATGGCGCGCGTCGAAGCCGGCACCTACGGATACGGACGGATGTTCGCGGCGGCGTCGCCGCAGGTGGGCGACGGACACCTGCTCGTCGCCGGTGAACTCATGGGCAACGATGGCCCGTGGGACCGGCCCGACGCGACGCGCCGCTGGAACGGCGTGATGCGCTACAGCAAGGGCACCGCGACCGCCGGATTCTCCGTGACGGCACTGGCTTACCAGTCCCGCTGGAATGCGTCCGACCAGATTCCCCGGCGTGCCGTCGAGCATGGCTCATTGTCGCGCTTCGGGTTCCTCGACCGCACGAATGGCGGCAAGACGCATCGCATCGGCGGTATCGTGGACTGGCAGCGCGCGACCGCCTCGGGGGTCACGCGGCTCGAAGGCTACGGCTTCGGCTACGGGCTCGATCTGTTCTCGAACTTCACCTACTTCCTCGACGATCCCGACAACGGCGATCAGTTCGAACAACGCGACGAGCGCTTCGTCTTCGGCGGGCGGGCCAGCCGCGCCTGGGCCGCGGACGTCTTCGGCCGGCGCTCGCTGGTCACGGTCGGCGGCGAGATGCGCCGCGACGCGATCGGGACGATCGGACTCTACCGCACCGTGGCGCGGGCACGTCTCTCGACCGTTCGCGAGGACAGCGTCGGCCAGACCAGCGGCGCGGCCTACGCGGAACTCCAGACGCGCTGGTCCAACCGCGTCCGCACCACGGTCGGGGTGCGTGGCGATCTCTATCGCTGGCACGTCGCGGCCGGCGATCCGGTCAACGGCGGAATCGAGTCCGATGGCATCGCCAATCCGAAACTGAGCGTCGCGTTCGGGCCGTGGCGGCAGACCGAGTTCTACGCGAGCGCCGGCGGGGGCTTCCACAGCAACGACGGGCGCGGCGCGACGATCGCGCGCGATCCCGGCAGCGGTGACGCCGCCGATCCGGTCGACCCGCTCGTCAGGGCGCGCGGCGCCGAAATGGGCGTGCGCTCGCTCGCCGTGCCGCGGCTGCACACGGCGTTCTCGCTCTGGAGCCTGTCTATCGATTCCGAGCTGCTCTTCATTGGCGACGCCGGGACGACGGCCGCGAGCCGGCCGAGCCGCCGGGTCGGGTTCGAGTGGGACGCGGACTACCGGGTCACGCCATGGCTGTCGCTCGACGGCAGTGTCGCCTACTCGCAGGCGCGCTTCACCGACGGTGCGCCTGCAGGGGATCGGATTCCGGGTGCGATCGAGGGGGTGGCCCAGGCCGGGGCGGTGATCGCACCGTCAGGGCGCTGGAGCGGCAGCCTGCGCTGGCGCTCCTTCGGGCCGCGCCCGCTCGTCGAGGACAACGGCGTCCGCAGCAGGGCGTCCAACCTGGTGAACGTCGAGGCGGGCGTCCGCCTGAACCGTGTGTGGCGCCTGAAGGCTGACGTCCTCAACCTGTTCGACTCGGCGAGCTCCGATGTCGACTACTTCTACACGTCGCGAGCGCCCGGCGAACCGGCCGGCGGGGTGGACGGGGTCCACTTTCACCCGGTCGAACCCTTCACCGTCAGGTTCGTGCTGGTCGCACACTTCCGACCATCGCCGCCGCGCCCGTGACGGCGGAGTCGGTCATATAGTATGGAGGCGTGAATTTCGCGTGGACTGACGAACAGCTGGGGCTGCGCCGCGGCGCCGTCGAGTTCGCCTCGACGCGCCTCGTGGACGGCGTGCGCGATCGCGATCGCGCCGGCCTGTTCTCGCGCGAGCTGTGGCGTGCCTGCGCGGCGTTCGGCCTGCACGGCATGCTCGCCCCCGAGGGCTCGGGCGGCAGCAGCGAGGACCTGCTCTCGGCGGTCGCCATTCTCGAAGGCATCGGCTACGGCGGCCGGGACAACGGGCTCATTTTTTCGGTCGTCGCCCATGCCGCGTCGGCCGAAGATCCGCTGGCGACCTTCGGCAGCGACGAGCAGCGGCGGGCGTGGCTCCCGCGACTCGCCGATGGCAGTGTGATCGGCGCCACCGGCATCACCGAGCCCGACTCGGGGTCGAGTGCACTCACGCTGACGACGACGGCCACCGCGGATGGCGGCGACTGGATCCTGCGCGGCGCGAAGACATTCGTGACCAATGCACCGGTCGCGGATCTCTTCGTCATCTATGCGCGCACCGGCCAGGGCTTCGGCGGCCTCTCGTGCTTCCTCGTCCCGCGCGACACGGCGGGCCTGACCGTCGGTCCGCCCATCGAGAAGATGGGACTGCGCACGAGCCCGATGGCGCAGGTCTACCTCGCCGACTGCCGGCTGCCGGCGGCCAGCCTGATCGGGGCGGTCGGTTCGGGTGCGATGATTTTCAGCCAGACCATGGAGGTCGAGCGTCTGCTGGTGATGGCGCCGGCCATCGGCGTGATGGAGCGCCTGCTCGAGCGCTGCGTGGCACACGCGCGGCAGCGCGTCGCTGGCGTGTCGGCCATCGGCAGACACCAGGCGATTGCCCACCGCATCGCCGACATGGAGCTGCAGCTCGAGGCGGCGCGGCTGCTGCTCTATCGCGCGGCCTGGCACCGGATGCACCGCGGCACGGCGACCCGGGAGTCGGCGCTCGCCAAGCTGGCGGTGAGCGAAGCCTACGTCGAGGTCTGCCGGAGTGCCGTGCAGATCTTCGGCGGCTACGGCTACACCACCGAGTACGAGATCGAGCGCGAGCTGCGCGATGCGCTCGCGGCGACGCTGTACGTCGGCACATCGGAGATCCAGAGAAACCTGATTGCCGGTCTCAGGGGATTGGGATGACGCATGCTGGGCGGGCGCCTCGCTGGCGCGCTCGATGGTGGGGGGCCCTGGCGGTGCTCGGTGCGCTGATGACGACCGCGGCAGGGGCGCACAGGCTCGGTGAGAGCTACCTGTATCTGCAAATCTACGCCGACCAGTTGACCGGCCGCTTCGAGATCCCGTTCGAAGACCTCAACCAGGGGTTCGGACTTGCGGGGACGGAGCGTGCGATCACGCCGGCGAACCTCGACCAGCACATCGCGGCCCTCAAGACGTATTACCAGGAGCACGTGGATCTGTTCGTGGCGGGGAGGCCGCTGCCGATCCGCTTCACCGGGCACAGCGTGCTCGATGTCACTGGCGGCTTCATCCTGCTGCCCTTCGAGCTCGAAGGCCTCGACCGGGTGCCGGAGCGCCTGACGGTCGACTACCGGGTGCTGCTCGACGAGGTCCCGCGGCATCGCGGCTTCCTGATCGTCGAGCACAACTGGGCCACGGGCACGTTCGCCAACGAAGGACAGATCTCGCTGATCTTCAGCCCTGGTGCGACCCGGCAGGATTTCGACATCGCGAGCGGAGGCCGCCTGCAGGGCTTCCTGGCCGTGGTCTGGCTCGGCACCGACCATATCTGGAGGGGTTTCGACCACGTGATGTTCCTCGTCGCGCTGCTGCTCCCGGCCGTCCTCGTCCGGCGCAACGGGCGCTGGCGCGAGGGCGCCGACTTCATGCCGGCCCTGATCAAGGTGGTGAAGATCGTCACCGCCTTCACCGTCGCGCACAGCGTCACGCTGACGCTCGCCTCACTCGGACTCGTCCACCTGCCCGGCCGACTGGTCGAGGTCGTCATCGCGGCGTCGATCGCGATTGCCGCCGCCGACCTCGTGTATCCCGTGTTCCGCGGCAGACTCTGGCTGGTCGTCTTCGGCTTCGGGCTCTTCCACGGGTTCGGGTTCGCCGGCGCGCTCGAAGAAATGGGATTGCTGCGCGACAATCTCGGGCTCTCGCTCTTCGGCTTCAATCTCGGCGTCGAGGCGGGCCAGCTCGCCATCGTCCTCGTGCTCTTTCCCATCCTGTTCGCGGTGCGGCGGTGGCCCGCCTATCGACAACTGGCGCTGCCGGCGGCGGCGGCCGCGATGGTCGTCATCTCCCTCGGCTGGGTCGTCGAACGAGCGCTGGATGTCGAGCTGCCGCGGCCGCGATCGGTGACCTCGATGTTCCGCGGCCTCGCCTCATGACCGGGCCACGCCTGCTGAACCGCCTCGTGCTCGACGCGGCCATGCGCCAGCCCGCCGCGCCGGCGGTGCGCTGCGAGGGCGACACGCTCTCGTACGAGGAACTGGCGCGACAGGCGAACGGGCTCGCGCAGGTGCTGGTCGAACGCGGCCTCTCCCGCGGCGATCGGGTGGCGGTCTGGCTGGGGAAGGGTCCGAAGGTGCCGCTGGCTTTTCACGGGACCTTCGCGGCCGGCGGCACGCTGGTGCCGATCGATCCGAAGTCGCCGCTCGACCAGGTGATCCGGATTCTTCAGTCCGCCGGCGCGACGCACCTCGTGACGGAGCCGGATCGGCAGGAAGGCGTCGCGCGCGCGCTTGCCGCGTGTCCAGGCGTGAGGCACGTGATTGGCGCCGCTCCGGATGGCGGACTCTCGCGGCCGGTCGCCACCTGGACGGAGGTGCTCGCGGAGTCGAGCGACCGGCCGCCGGCGGTGACGCTCATCGAGCTCGATCCCGCATACATCCTGCACACCTCCGGCTCGACCGGCCAGCCCAAACTGATTCTGCACACGCACGCCAGCGCGATGAGCTTTGTCGAGTGGGCGGCGGCGGAATACGCGCTGACCAGCGCCGATCGCCTGAGCAACCACTCGTCGCACCATACCTGCTTCGCGACGTTCGATTTTTATGCCGCGGCGCGCGCCGCGGCCACCACGGTCATCCTGACGCCGGCGGTGATGATGATGCCGGGCACGCTGTCCAGGCTGCTCGAACGCGAGCGGGTGACGGTGTGGTACTCGGTGCCGGCGGCGCTCGTGCAACTGTCCCTGCGCGGCGATCTCGAGCATCGCGACCTCCGGCCGCTGCGATCGGTGCTCTTCGCGGGCGAAACGTTTCCCGCGCGTCACCTGCGACGCCTGCGCGACCAGCTGCCCGCGGCACGCTTCAGCCACGTCTACGGGTCCACCGAGGTCAACGTGTGCACGGTCTACCACCTGCCGGATGGCGCCCCGCCTGACGGTCCGCTGCCAATCGGCCGCCCCTGCTGGACATCGGACACGCTCGTCGCCGACGAGACGATGGCGCCAGTGCCCGCAGGCGAGGCGGGCGACCTGTTCGTGCGCGGTTCGACGGTGATGGCGGGCTACTGGATGGATCCGGCACGCAACCAGGAGACGCTCGTGCGCCGCCCGGGAGACGGCGCGGTCGACGGCGTCTACTTTCGCACCGGCGATCGCGCCCGTGTGCTCCCGGACGGCAACCTCGCGTTCGTCGCGCGTGCCGATCGCCAGGTGAAGATCCGCGGGCACCGGGTCGAGCTCGATGAAGTCGAAGGCGCGCTGGTCTCGCTGGCGCGCGTGGACGAGGCCGTGGCCTACACCGTGCCCGACAGCGAAGGCAGTTCCGCGCTGTGCGCGGCCGTGGTGGCCGCCGGTTCGGGCGCCGCGCCGAGCCGGCGGGACCTGCTCGCCGAGCTCGGCGACGTGCTGCCGCCGTACGCGCTCCCCTCACGGATCATCTTCGTCGCCACGCTGCCGCGGACACCGACCGGCAAGGTCGACGTCCGGGCGCTCATCGCCCGCGACACGGATACGCTGCCAGGCGAATGACACACAGGCCCCACCCGTTGCCGGACGCGCCGGAGATCGAGGCTCGCCTGCTGGCGTTTCTGCAGCGCGAGCTGCTCGGCCCCGGCGTGATCGTGGGCCGCGACACTGATCTGCTCTCGGGAGAGGTCCTGGATTCGATGAGCGTGCTGCGCCTCGCCGCCTTCGTCGGACAGGAGTTCCAGCTCGATATCCAGCCATCGGACTTCGTCGTCGAGAACTTCCGGACCCTCGCCGTGGTGGCCGCGTACGTCAGGCGCAGCATCGCCGCACGGCCAGCCGGAAGCGCGTGATGCCGTCCCGCGAGGCCTCCCGGGCGCTGACGCACAGCCAGCAGCAGATCTGGGTCGGACAGCGACTCACCCCGGACAGCCCGCTGTACAACATGGCGTTCGCGTTCGTGTTTCCGCCGGGGTTCCGGGCGGACGTCTTCGGTAGTGCGTGGCAGCGCGTGGCGGACGCGAGCGACGTGCTCAGAACCCGCGTCCACGAGAGCCGGGCTGGCGAGCCGGCGTGGACCCAAGCTGCGCGCGGACCCGCCACGGAGATGATCGTGCGGTCAACGCCCGAGTCGGTCGGGGCCTTCCACGACTGGTGCCGCGCGCGCGCCGGCCGCCCGCTGCCGCTCGACGGGGACCTCGTCGACAGCGTGCTGGTGCCGCTCGCGGACGGCCGGACGGGCTGGTATCTCAACCAGCATCACCTGGTCGCCGACGCCCAATCGACGGTCCTGCTGTTCCGCGAGGTCGCCGCGCAGTACGAGGCGGGTCTCCGTGACGACGCCATCACCCCGCTGGTCCTGCCCTCTTATTACGACACCGTGGCGCAGCTCCCGCCGGCTGCCGCGCTGCGTCCGGACGCCGCGGTGCACTGGGACGCGCGACGCCGGCACGCCGGCCGGGCGACGGCGATGTACGGACGACGGGCGACACCGGCCGGAACCGCGAGCACGCGCCTCACCCTCGAGCTCGATGAGCGACGCTCACGGGCGCTCGACGCGTGCAGCCGCGAGTCCGGGCTGGCGAGTCTGGCGGAGGGGGTGTCCCGCTTCGCGCTCTTCGCCACGATCCTCGTCAGCTGGCTCCACCGGATCAGCGGGAGCACCGAGCTCGGCTTCGACGCCCCGATCAGCGGACGCTCCGGCGCGGACGCGCGGCGCTCGCTCGGTGTCTTCATCGAACTGTTTCCCTTCGCGATGACGGTCGAGCCCGGCGACACCTTCAGGACGCTGGCAGCCAGATGCCTCGATGAATCGACACGCCTGCTGCGGCACGCCCTGCCAGGGATGAGCGCGCCGTCGGCGGCGGCGGCGAGCGGTGTCGTGCTGAACTACGTGCCGGCGTCATTCGGCCCGTTCGCGGCGCTCCCCGTCGAGGTCGGCTGGGTGCATCCGGGGCATGGCGACAGCGTCCACGCGCTGCGGCTCCAGGTGCACGACTTCGCGGCGTCCGGGCGCTACACGCTGCACTTCGATTTCAACGACGCCGCGCTCGACAATCGCCTGCGGCGGCGCAGCCTCATCCACTTCGAGAAGCTGGTGGAGGCGTTTCTCGAGGATCCCGACCGCTCGATCGCCGCCGTCGACATCCTCGCCGACGACGAACGGGAGGCGCGTGCCCGGTTGAACGATACCGATCACGAGCCACTCCCCCGTGAGTCGGTGGTCGAGAGGTTCGAGCGCCAGGCCGCGCGCGAACCGGATCGCGTGGCGCTGCGGCAGGGTGCCGCCGACATCCGCTTCGGCGAACTGCGGGCGCAGGCCGACGCCGTGGCGGCGGCGCTGCTGGCGCACGGGATTGCGCGAGGCGATCGGATCGCGATCGCCGGACGCCGGTCCGCGCTCGCCGTGGCCGCCATCGTCGGCACGCTGAAGGCACGAGCCGCCTACGTCCCGATCGATCCTGCGACACCGGCGGCCCGGCTCGACTACCTGCTCGAAGACTCCGGTGCGCGCGTGCTGCTGGTCGGCGAAGGCGTGCCGGTGCCACCGGCACGGCCCGGGCTCATCACCCTGGATGTGGCAGAGACCGTTCGTGCGCACCAGGGCGCGACGCCGGGCGGCTCCGGTCCCGCCCTGACCGACCTCGCCTACCTGATGTACACCTCGGGTTCGACGGGTCAACCGAAAGGGGTGCTCATCGAACACGGCGGGCTCGCGGATTATCTCGAATGGGCCGAACGCCGCTACCTGCGCGGCGACCGCCTGACCTGGCCCCTGTTTACTTCGCTCGCCTTCGACCTCACCGTCACCAGCCTCTTCCTGCCGCTCGTCACCGGCGGCACGCTGGACATTTACCCCGAGCCCGACGGCCCGATCGATTCAGCGGTCATGGACGTGGCGGCGGCCAACGCGGTCGACATCATCAAGCTCACGCCGGCGCACCTGTCGCTGCTCCGCCGCATCGGTCTCGACGGCTCGAGGATCCGCCGCATGGTGGTCGGCGGTGAGGATCTCACAACGTCACTCGCGTCCGGCGCGAGCGCGCAACTGCGCGGCGATGTCGAGATCCACAACGAGTACGGACCTACCGAGGCCGTCGTCGGTTGCGTGGCGCATCGCTACGACCGCGACCAGGACACCGCCGCGAGCGTGCCGATCGGCGGGCCCGCGGACCATGTGCGCGTCGAGGTTCTCAACGACGCGCTGACCCCCGTGCCCGAGGGCGTGCCCGGCGAGCTCTGGGTGTCTCGCTTCGGCCTCGCCCGCGGCTATCACGGACGCGACGACCTGACGCAGGCACGATTTTCCGCAGACCCGGCGCGGCCCGGCGCGCGCCGCTATCGCACGGGTGATCTCGTGCGGTTCGTCGCGCCGTCGGTGCTCGAGTATCTCGGCCGGATCGACCGCCAGGTGAAGCTCTCGGGCTATCGCATCGAGCCTGGCGAAGTTGAGGCGGCCCTGCGCTCGCTGCCTTCGATCGACGAGTGCGCGGTCGTCGTCCGCCGCTCGAGCGGCGTCGGCAGGCCCGGCCTCCAGGTGGATCACTGCGTGCGCTGCGGGCTGCCGTCGAATGTTCCCCGTGTCACCTTCGACGCGACACGCGTGTGCAGCGTCTGCCGGTCGTTCGAGACCATCGAGCCCCATGCGCGGGCCTACTTCCGCACGATGGACGACCTGCGGGATCTCTTCGCGGCGGCCCGGGCCGCGCACCCGGGGGCGCAGTACGACTGCCTCATGCTCTACAGCGGCGGCAAGGACAGCACCTACGCGCTGGGACAACTGGTCGAGATGGGGCTGTCGGTATACGCGTTCACGCTCGACAACGGGTTCATCTCGCGCGACGCCATGGCGAACATCCGCCAGGTCACGTCGCATCTCGGTGTGCCGATCGAGTTCGGCACCACGCCGGACATGGCCGCGATCTTCCGTGACAGCCTGGCCCGCTTCTCGAACGTCTGCAACGGCTGCTTCAAGACGATTTACACGCTCGGCATGCTCCGCGCGCGCGCACTCGGCATTCCGGTGATCATCACCGGGCTGTCCCGGGGACAGCTGTTCGAAACTCGCCTCTCCCCCGAGATGTTCCTCGACGGCCAGCGCGATCCCGGCGACGTCGATGCGGCCGTGCTCGCCGCCCGCAAGGCGTATCACCGCACGCCCGACGCGGTCGGGCGCGTCATCGACGTGCGCGCGTTCAACGACGACCGGATCTTCGAGGAGGTCGCGGTCGTGGACTTCTACCGTTACAGTGATGTCGCGCTCGCCGACATGCTGTCCTATCTGGCGCGGGCGGTGCCCTGGATCCGGCCGGCCGACACGGGACGGTCCACCAACTGCCTGATCAACGACGTCGGCATCTACGTCCACCAGAAGGAGCGGGGCTACCACAGCTACGCGCTGCCATACAGCTGGGACGTGCGGCTCGGCCACAAGACGCGCGAAGCGGCGCTGCGCGAGCTGAACGACGATATCGATGCCGGGCACGTGCGGCGGATTCTGGCGGACATCGGCTGCGACGAGGAGCAGCTCAGCGCCCCAGGGGAGCAGCCCGCACTCGTCGGCTTCTACGTGACCCGCGGCGCGACCACAGCCGAACAGCTCCGTCAGCAGCTCGCCGGGTGCTTACCGGCGCAGATGGTGCCGATGCAGCTGCAGCGCGTGGACGCGATCCCGCTGACCTCGAACGGCAAGGTCGACGAGCAGGCGCTCCTCCGGGCCGCGCCGGCGGCCGCCGCAAGCCGTGAGACGTACGCAGCGCCTGACGGGCCGGTCGCCGAGTTCCTGGCCCGCATCTGGCAGGAGGACCTTGGCGTCGAGCGCGTCGGCGCCGCCGACAGCTTCTTCTCGCTCGGCGGGACGTCGCTCGTCGCCATGCAGATGATGGTGCGCCTCTGCCGGGAGTTCGATATCACGCTCCCGCTGGCGACCATCTTCACGCATCCGGCTCTCGGCGACCTCGCGCGCGTGGCCGAGGATCGCATCCTCGCCGACGCCGGCGATCCCGGCGCGGTCTGAGCCGTGAGCCGGCGATGGCATCCCTGACCGCCTGCCGGTGAGAGCCGGAGCGGCAGCCCTACGCGCGCCGCCTTCTGAGCATGTGCGCGAGGACGCCGGCACGCTGCACCGCACCGAGCTCCCTGAACGTCGGGATCCGCGTGTTCGTCTGCGTGTACAGCGACAGCCGGCCGACCCGCTGGCGAAAGCGCAGGAACTCCAGGTGCGTGATCCGCATCGACGGGTTGAACGCGAGCCGCAGATCCGGCCGGCTGGCGGCAACGCGGTGCACCAGCTCGGTGTCGGCGGCGCGCTCCCACTCCTCGAACGGGCCCTGTTCGGCGAACACCGTCGCCCGGACGGCCATGTTGTTCGCGTAGGCGAAATGAAACGCGGGCGGGCAGCGGTCCGCGACGTAGGCCGCCTTGGCGTTCTCGTAGGCCGCGAGCAGCTTCAGCGTCAGCGACGCCGCGGCGGGGTAGCTCGACTCGCCCACCAGGATCGCGACGGCAGGATCGCGCATGCCGTCGTGGATCGCCCGCACCCAGTCGCGCGCGACGACGCAATCGGCGTCGGTGAAGGCGATGACCGGCGCCCGGGCGTGCCTGATGCCGGTGTTGCGCGCCGCGTAGGCGCCGCGCTTGTCTTCGTGCAGGACCGTCAGGCCCGGATACCGCCCGACCACCGACGGCCCATCATCGGACGACCCGTTGTCGACGAGGATGATCTCGACGGGACCGCCGACGTCTTCCTGTGCCAGCAGTCCGTCGATGCACGCGGCGAGGTAGCGCTGGCGGTTGAAGAACGGCACGATGACCGAGATGCGCGGGTCGCTCATGATGTCGTCGGCTCAGTCGCCGACGTCGCGCAGGTGATCGAGAATCACGTCGCGGGCGGCGTCGACGGAGGCCTCGTCGTGGGGATCGGGAATGGGATGGACCGCCAGTGGACCGCTGAAATACGGACGCCAGGTGGCGGCGGCGTCGGTCGAGAGTCCGACCGGATTGAAGAACTCGGTGGCCGCGCGCACGGGCGCCGGGCGGTGCCGGGCGTACAGCCTGAACCGCTCGACGCGCGCATCGGCCTGGATCTGGCGCGCCGTGAGCGGCAGGCCGCGGCGACGGCGCCAGGCGCCGAGCAGGCCGAGCGAGCGCCGCCACGGCCGCTCGAACAGCCATTGCCGGCCGCGGCGATAGGGGCCGCGCGTGAGCGGATGATTGCCCCGCAGATAGTGCCGGAGCACGTCGCGGGTGGCGAGCTCGGCCAGGGGCTGGCGCAGGCCGTCGATGCGCACGCGAAACGGGCCGAAGCGGAAGACCTCGACCGGCATCGGCGCGATCGCGTAGAGCCGCCGCACGGGGTAGCCGCGCCGCTCGAGCGCCCGCACGGTTTCGATCGCGAGCCACGCGCCGAACGAATAGCCGGCGACGATGCAGGGGCCGTCCGGAAATCGGCGCTGCACCTCACCGGCGACCTCCTCGGCCAGATCCGTCAGCGTCGGCCAGCGCCCGCGGTTCCCCTCGGCGCGCAGGCCGACGCCGCGCACGCCGTAGACCGGCCGTTCGCCGCGAAACCGTTCGACCAGCGCCGCCGTGAAGAAGTCCGGCGACGCCATGACGAACGGCGTCTTCCGGCCGGCCGGTTGGATCGGAAACAACTGTTGATAGGTGTAGGCGTGCGCGCCGGCGCGCTGCTCGACCCGGCGAGACAGTTCGCGCACGGTCGGATGCTGAAACACATCGGCGGCCGTCAGCGTCACCTCACAGTCGCGCGCAATCGCCGCCACCATGTCGATCATCAGCAGTGAATGGCCGCCGAGGTCGAAGAAATTATCGGTCGCGGCGATGCCGGATCGCCCCAGCAGGCCTTCCCAGAGCGACAGCAGCATCCGCTCACGCGCGCTCGGGACGTCGCCGCACGCCACGGCTGATGGGGCGGCGATCGGCAGCTCCTGCAGGCGCCGGCGATCGACCTTGCCGTTTGGCAGCGTCGGCAGGTGCGGCAGCTCCACGACCCGCGCCGGGATCATGTGATCGGGGAAGCGCGTCGCCAGCGCCGCGCGCCAGCCGTCGATCGGGCCGCCCTGCGCCACGACAAACGCGACCAGCAGCGAGGCCGCTGAATCGCCCCCGGCGATCCCCGGCGGCACCGGCGCGCGCGCCACGACGGCCGCTTCGTCGATGTGTGGATGCTCCAGCAGGGCCGCCTCGATCTCTCCCGGCTCGATTCGGAACCCGCGCAGCTTGATCTGTGCGTCGTCGCGGCCGTGAAACAGCAGGCGGCCGTCGGCGTTCCAGGCCATGCGGTCGCCGGTGCGGTAGCGGCGCTGCGCCGGCTCGTGTGCTGCGCCGATGTTCGAGAATCGCTCCGCGGTGAGATCATCACGGCGCCAGTAGCCGCTCGCCACCGTCGGGCCCACGATCGTGGCATCGCCAGGGAGACCGGCCGGCACCTGCCGCCCCAGTGCGTCGCGGACCTCGACGCTGACACCGGGAATCGGACGGCCGATCGTGACCGCCCGCGACCCGTCCTCCGGCAGCAGCTCGCACACCGTCGCCCAGACCGTGCCTTCCGTTGGCCCGTACTCGTTGAACAGCCGCACCTCGGGAAGCGTCGCGAAATGCTCTGCGACGAGCCGCGACGGGCAGCTCTCGCCGGCGACGATCACGGTCTGCAGCGCGCGGAGCTGGCCGCTGTCGCCGCGCAGCAGCTGGGCGTAGAGCGACGGCACGCACAACATCGTCGTCACCCGCTCATGCTCGATCAGGTCGGCCAGACGCCGCGCGTCGCGGATCTCGTCGTCGGTCGGCACGACGAGCGTGCCGCCGGCGGCAAGCGTCCAGAAGATGCCGGCCACGGAACTGTCGAACGCGATGCTTGGCAGCAGCAGGAAGCGCTCTGGACCCGCCTCGTAGAACTGCAGCCGGGCCAGCGTCGACAGTCGCAGGTTGTCGTGGCTGATGACGACACCCTTCGGGCGTCCAGTGGAACCCGACGTGTAGAGGATGTAGGCCCGCAGATCCGGAGAGAGGTCGGGCAGGTCGGACGCTGGCGACCTCGCATCGGCGAGCGCGTCCACCGTGAGCGGGCGCCACGAGCCTTCCGGCAGGCGGCCGCGCAGCGCCATGGTGGTCAGCACCGCCGCCACCTCGGCATCCTCGAGCACGCTCCGGTTCCGCGCCTGCGGGTACGCCGGGTCCATCGGCACATACGCCGCGCCGGCAAGCTGGCTGCCAAGCAGCGCGGCGATCGCCTCGACGGAGCGCTCGATGAACACGGCCACGCGGTCGCCGGGCTCGACACCGCTGGCGATGAGCGCCTGGGCAATTCCCCTGGCGGCCGCTTCGAAGCCCGAATAGTCATGGCGGGTGCCGCCGCACACGATGGCCTCGTCATGGGGATGGCGTCCGGCCTGCGCGAGTATGAGGTCCGGCAGGAGCGTCGCGACCTCGCGGTCGAGCCGCGGACCACGCTCCCAGGCCGCGAGTCGCGACGCTTCCGCATTCCCGAGCATCGGGACATCGGCGATCGGCCGTTCGAGATCGCAGGGCAGTTGCTCGATCAACTGCTCGTAGTGATCGAGCAGCTGGCGCATGGATCCGTCGTCGAACAGGTCGGTGCGATACTCGACGCCCGTCTCCAGCGTGCCGGCGCGCTCGGTGACGAAGAGGGTTACGTCGAACTTGGCTGCGCCGAGGTCGATCATGACCGGCTCGAGCCGAATGTCGCCCAGCATCGGCGCGGGTCCGGCTTCCTGGTAGACGAACATCACCTGGAAGATCGGGTGGCGATCGGGTTGCCGCGGCGGCGACAGGTGAGCCGCAAGCGTGTCGAAGGGCACCGCCGGGTGCGCCAGCGCCCCCGCCAGGTGCCCGGAGAAGGCCGCGACGGCCTCGCGCACGGACAGGTGCTCGTCGATCGCGGCGTCGATGACCAGCGGATTCAGGAAGTACCCGATCATGTCGAGCGCGGCCGGGTGCGCGCGCACCGACACCGGCGTGCCGAACGCGATGCGCTGGCCATCGGTGTAGCGATGCAGCAACAGCCGAAACGCGAACGCCGACACCGTGAACGGGGTAACGCCGGCGCGTCCCGCCAGTTGCCGAAGCCCGGCCCGCACCGACGGAGACAGCGTGCGTACGATGAGACGCCCCGGCCGCCCGCCGGCGCCCGGACTGGCCGGCTGCTCGAACGGCAGGCGCAACTCGTCGGGCAGCGGATCCAGCCGCGCCCGCCAGTAGTCGAGGTCCTCGGTCCGGCGATCCCCCTGGGTACCCCGGAGCCAGTGGACGTAGTCGTCGTACTGCGCCCCGGGCTGCGGGCTGTCTGCGCGACCGCGGTAGGCCTCGGCGATCTGCCGCCAGAGACACTCCACCGCGCGCTCGTCGGCGAGGATGTGGTGCAGCGCGAGCAGCAGCAGGCGATCGCCGTCCGGCTCCTCGATCAGCGCGGCCCTGACGAGCGGCCCGCGTTCGAGATCGAAGGGCCTGGCGGCGTCGTGTCCAGCGGCGGCACGGGCGCCTCCCGGCGCTGCGTGGATCCGGTCAACAACGATGGTGCCGGTGTCGTGAACGACCTGGACCGCACTGTCGCCGTCGGCCCGAAAGGTGGATCGCAGCAGCCGATGGCGTGAAACGACGACGTCCAGGGCGTGCTGGAGGCGCGCGACGTCCAGCGCGCCGTGGACCCGGAAGGCACTGCACAGGTTGTAGGCCGGCGACTGCGGCTCGATCTGATGGACGAACCACAGGCCGCGCTGGAGCTCGCCGAGGGGCGCCGGTTCGCCAGCGGGACGCGACGGCAGGTCGAGCCCGCCGCTGCCTGCGCCCGCGCGCTTGGCCTCGATCGCGCGCCGCAGGCGCTCCGCGCGATCGGCCGGCTGCCCGGAAGCGCTCATGCCGCGGCCTCTCGACGCAGGGGGGCGTTCGAGGGCAAGCTAGCGGGGACGACATGACAGAGACGAATGGCGGCACGGCGGATCGGCCGCTCCGGATCCTCGAGATAGAAACGTTCGGCCGCGGCGGGCTGACTCACTACGTCCACAACCTTGCGGGTGCGCTCGCCGGAAGGGGGCACGATGTCACCCTTGTCACCGCGGTCGCGCACGAACTCGACGGGCGGGGGCTGCCAGCCGGATTCCGCGTGTCGGGCATCCTCGGCCGCGCGACGCACCGGGCGGCCCGGTCGATGCCCGCGTTCGCGAATGCCTGGGTTCGCACGGCCGAAGCGCTGGTCGATGCGTTCGTCGTCGCCCGTCTCGTGCGCCGGCTGCGTCCCGACGTTGTCCACCTGCACAGCACGAACCAGATTGCCCTAGCGTATCTCATCCTGCTGCGGTCGATGGCCGCGCCGGTTGTCGTCACGGCGCACGTGGTCACGGCGCACGAGCGGACGCGCGTGCAGGACGCCGTCCACCGCTGGGTCCATCGGCTGAGCCCGCTGGTCATCGCGCACTCGGAGTTCGACCGGACGCGGCTCATCGACGAGTGCGCGGTTGCGGCCGGACGCGTGGCCGTGGTGCCGCACGGCGAGTACGGCTTCTTCGCGCGCGAGACGGGCGCCGTCACCCGCCGGGAGGCTCGTCACACGCTGGGCCTCGGCGCGGACGACGAGGCGGTGCTCTTCTTCGGCTACATCCGCGAGTACAAGGGGCTCGACGTGCTGCTCGAGAGCTGGCCGGCAGTGGCGGCGGCGCGGCCGCGGGCGCGGCTCGTGGTGGCGGGCGATCCCGTGCGGCTGGAGTCCGGCCGGCGCCGCGAGCTGGAAGCCGCCGCGGCACACGTCGGCGCCATCCACCACTTCGCCTACGTCCCGTTCGAGGACGTGTCGCGGTACTTCGCGGCCGCCGATGTCCTGGTGCTGCCCTACCGGCATGCCAGTCAATCAGGCGTCCTCCTCCTGGCGCTTGCGCTGGGCCTTCCGGTCGTCGCGACGCGCGTGGGCGGGCTGCCCGAGGTGCTGCGTGACGGCGAGAGCGCCCTGCTCGTCGCGCCGGAGTCCGTAGAGGAACTGGCCGCGGCGATCACCCGTGTGCTGGCGGAGCCGGACCTTCGCGCCCGGCTGGCGGCGGGCGGGCGGGGCGTCGCCGCGCACTATGCCTGGCCGGCGATCGCGCAGCGGACCGAGGCCGCGTTCGCCGCGGTTGTGCGGCCGCAGGATCACCGCGGCGCCTGACGCGAGAGGAGCTGCACGACCCGGCGCTCGATGCCAGGAGGACGGCCTTCGAGCCTCCAGATCCCGTAGTGAGAGAGACCGAGCACGACGCAGCCGGTTGTGACCTTCGCCGCCGCAGAGGCCCACGACCCGGTCCCCGGCATGAGGGCGAGCGACGTCAGCCCGATGAGGCCGCCCACCGCGCCGCACATCAGTGCCGTCGCGACTGCCGGGCGGCGCACCTGCGACAGGATCTCGCGCGCCGGGATCGCCAGAAGGCGGCCCAGCATCCAGACGTTGAGGTAGATGTAGAGGGTCCCGGCCACCACGATGCTCCCGATCGCGCCCGGCAGCCCGAACAGCGCAGTGCCGGCGATGAACGCCGGGACGTGGACGAGTGCGTACACGGAACTGACGTGGAACAGCATCCGGGTGTCGCCGATGGCCAGCGCGCACGGCAGCGTCATCGACAGCGTGGCGCGCACGCCGAGGTACGGCACCAGGACGATCAGCAGCGGAACAATCGGCAGCCATTGCTCGCCGAGGAACAGCGGAACGAAGTCGCCTGCAACCAGCGCGAACCCGAACGCCGCCGGCAGGCTGAGGCTCGCCAGCACGTTGATCGACTCGCAGACGGCGCGTCGAAGGCGCGTGCGGTCGTCGATCCACTGGCTGAAGGCGGGCAGCAGCAGCCGCTGGAGCGGGCTCAGCAGTTCGCGCGTCGGCAGCACGCCGACGCGCTGCGTCATGTCGTACAGCCCGGCGTCGGCGACGCCGAGCAGCCGTCCGACGATGATCCGGTCGGTTTCCAACGAGAGCGCCGTCACGGCGCTCGTCAGCGTGAGCCAGCCGCTGAAGGCGAAGAGCGAATGGAAGCGGGCGAACGAGAAGCGCGGAACGTACGGACGCAGCGTGTAGCTGAGGATCAGCGTGGCGCAGGCGTTGACGAGCAGGCCCACGACGAGTGCCCAGTAGCTGCGCTGCGTCACCGCCACGGCGAGCGTCGCCGCAACCGACGCCACCCTGGCGCTGAGCGTCAGCACGGCGAACCGCGAATAGATCAGGTCGCGCTCGAACGTGAGAAAGCGCGGGTTGGCGAGACCGTTGAAGACCGGCACCCACGCCAGCGTCCGGATGACCACGGCAATGCGGGCGTCGGTCAGCGCCTCGGCGATGGCGAGCATGACCAGCGCCGATGCCAGGCCGCGCAGCACCGACAGCGTCCAGGCGCTGTCGTACAGGTCGCGGTCGTCTTCGCGGCTGCGGATGAGCGCCTTGTCGATGCCGAAGGCACCGAGACCTTCGACGATCGCGACCACCGAGGCGGCGATGGCCACGAGCCCGAAGTCGTCCGGCGACAGCATCCGGGCGAGCACCACGACTGCGGCGAAGTCGAGCAGCCGCTCGATCCAGCGGTGGCCGTAGAGCCACCCGGCGCCGGTGAGGACGCGGCGGGTTGTCCCGGTCACCGGCGCTCCGGTCCGGAACCGGCCGCGATCGCCGCCGGCCTTCGCCGGCCTGCCGCTCCGCGCGCGAGCAGCGCATCCACCGTGCGTTCCGCAACCCGCGCGTCGACATAGGCCGCGTAGCTGCGCTGGAGGCGGCGCACCGCCTCTCGGAAGCGGGGCTCGCCGGCGAGACGGTCGAGATACCCGCGAATCGTGGCGGCATCGTCGCGGCGCCGATCGCCCGCGATGCCGATGCCGTGGTGCACCACGCGCGACGTGGTGCCCGCCATGTCGGTCTCGCCGCCGCAATAGACGAGCACCGGCACGCCGTGCACGACGCATTCGTCCACAGAGTTGATCCCCCCGTGCGTGATCGCGATATCCGCGTGCGCCAGCACGTCCAGTTGCGGGAGCCACGGGAAGAGGTGCACGCGGTCGGGAACCGGGCCGAGCGCCTCCGGCGGGAGCTGACCGCTGAGGCTGACCACGAGGTCCCAGGCCGGCCGATCGGCGACGATGCCGACGAGCCGGCGCAGGAACGCGAGATCGGTCGAGAGTACGGAGCCGAAGCCGGCGTAGATCAGCGTACGCCGGCCCGCTGCCTCACCATGGCGGGCAACCAGCGCGTCGAGCCGGTCTTGCTCGGCGGCGGGAAGCATCCGATCCGCACGCCACCCGAGGATCATCGGGCCGACGTAGTGGACGCGATCCGGCGGCCGATGCGGAAATTCGAACTCGAGCGCGTGGAGGCTGAGCACGGGAAGGTGACGGTAGGTGAAGGGGATCAGCCACTGGCGATCATCGAGCTGGCTCACGTCGAACCCGACCGACCGACCGAAGTCGCGCAGCACGGATGCACGGTCGCACCCGACATGCCGCAGGCGTTCCAGCCAGCGACGGTAGCGCTTTCGCACGCGCAGGTGCTCCCACAGCAGCGCCATGCCCGCCGGCGTCCCGAGCCAGCCCACACCCGGGCGGGCCAGGTGGTGCGGTGGCGGCAGGCCCCGCTGTCGCCAGATCGAGGCGAAGGTGTTCAGCAGGGCCACCGGAGTCCCGCTCGACGCCGCGGCCATGATGTGGGCGTGCATCTCGCCGTTGACCAGCACGAGGTCCGGTCGATCGCGGCGCAGGTAGTGGACGAAGCCATCCACCGCCATCGACGCGCGCCCGCGCAGCCGTCGTTGCCGCAGGTGCCGCAGCCGTTCGACCGTGGAACGGCTCTCATCCTGGCTCACGAACGCTTCGAAGGCGCAGGGCTCGAGCGGCAGGAATCCGACCTGATGCGGCTGCGCCAGCGCGCCCGCCTCCGCGTCACCGGCGATGACCACGTGATGATTGGCCGCCGCGAGACGCCGCGCGAGTTCCACGGCGGGATACACGAGGCTCGGAAGGCCCCGGGCGACGATCAGGAGATTGGCCATTGGTCAGCGGCCGCTTCGTGAAGCGGGCCATCCGGGACCCTCACGCGTCCGCCAGCGTTCATCTGATATTGTGGACAAGCATATGGGAAGCGCCGGTCCGGACGAAAGCGCCGGCCTCCAGCCGGCGGTTGCGCGTACGGTTATCGCGGGCGCTGGCCCGGCCGGGCTGACCGCCGCGCTCGAGCTCGGCCGGCTCGGGCACCCGGCCGTCGTCTTCGAGGCAGACGCGATGGTCGGCGGTATCTCCCGGAGCGTCGTCTTTCGCGGCTGCCGGATGGACATCGGCGGCCACCGCTTCTTTACCAAGGTACCGGAGGTCGAGGCTCTCTGGCGCCAGATCCTGAAAGACGACTTCCTCGTGCGGCCGCGGCTGTCACGCATCTACTACCGTGGCCGGTTCTTCGACTATCCGCTGCGGCCGTTCAACGCCCTCCGCGGCCTCGGCATCGTCGAGGCGCTGCGCGTACTCGCGAGCTACCTGCGCGCCCAGCTCTTTCCCGCCGCCGACGAGCGGACCTTCGACGCGTGGGTCAGCAACCGTTTCGGACGCCGCCTGTTCGAAATCTTCTTCAAGACCTACACCGAGAAGGTCTGGGGCATGCCGTGCTCGCAGATCAGTGCGGCATGGGCGGCGCAGCGCATCAAGAACCTCGATCTCGCGACCGCGCTGCGCAACGCGTTCCTCGGCGGCGGCAGCACGGTCACCAGCCTGATCGAGCAGTTCCACTATCCCCGGCTCGGGCCCGGCATGATGTGGGAACGGTGCCGCGATCTGGCCGCGTCGCAGGGGATCGACACCGAGCTGCGCACCCCGATCGTGCGCGTCCTGCACGACGGGCAGCGGGTCACCGCCGTCGACGTCCGCGAGCCTGACGGGGGCATGCGGCGCGAGCCGTGCGGGTCGATGATCTCGTCCATGCCGGTGGGTGAGCTGGTGCGGGCCATGGATCCGCCGGCGCCGGCGGGTGTCGTGGACGCCGCCGGCCGGCTGCGTCACCGCGACTTCCTCATCGTCGGGCTGATCGTCAATCGGGACCGCCTCTTCCCCGACAACTGGATTTACGTCCACGCGCCCGAGGTGCGGGTCGGCCGGGTGCAGAACTTCAAGAACTGGAGCCCCGAGATGGTGAGCGACCCCGCCATCTCGTTCATCGGCCTCGAGTACTTCGCCAGCCGCGGCGACGACCTGTGGGATCGCCCGGACGACGAACTGATCGCGCTGGGGGCCGCCGAAGCCGAAACGATCGGCCTGTTCGCCGCGACCGACGTGCAGCACGGCACCGTCGTGCGCATGCCCATGGCGTATCCGGTCTACGATGGCGCCTACACGCAGCACCTCGCGACCCTGCGCGGCTGGCTGGACCGCTTCGACAACCTGTTCACGGTCGGTCGCAACGGCCAGCATCGATACAACAACCAGGATCATTCGATGGTGACCGCGCTCCTGGCGGCGCGCCGCGCCGCCGGCGCCAGCCAGGATGCGGACGTCTGGGGCGTGAACGTCGAAGAGAGCTTCCACGAAGAGATCCGCGACGGCGCCCGCACGACCGGCGGTGTCCGCGACCGGCTGACGCCGTCGGTGGTCGAGGGCGGCATCGACCAGATCCTGTCGCAGGCATTCCCCCGCTATGACGAAGTCGCGTTCGGCGGCGCCCTCGGCATCACCGCCATGGCCATCCTGGTCGCGGCAACGGGACTGATGCTCACCGACGGTAACGCTGCGTTCGTGCCGATGCTGTCGCTGCTCGGCAATTATCTGTTCGGCTACGCGGTCTCCTGGCCGGGCGTGATGATCGGAATGCTGGAGGCGGGCTTGTGGGGTTTTGCTGCCGGATGGCTCATTGCGCGCCTCATCAACTTCCTGACCGCTGTGCTGCTGCGAGACGTCGAGCGCAGGCTTGCGGTCCTGACGACGTTCGATGCCATCGATCGAGGCAGCGTTGCGCTCCGCTGACCGCGAGCGGCAGCTGATCGACCGGGCCATTGCCCGCTTGCGCGTCGGCATCGCCGCCATCGTGACCGGGATGGTCGCGGGGATCGCGCTGTTGGTCGCCACGCTGTGGCTCGTGATCAAGGGCGGGCCCAGCGTCGGCCAGCACCTTGGCCTGCTCCAGGCGTATTACCCGGGATATACGGTCACGTGGCCAGGCTCCCTGCTCGGGCTGTTCTACGGCGGGGTGACCGGCGCTCTCCTGGGAGGGTGCGTCGCGTGGCTCTACAACCTGCTGAGCGGCTGGCGTGCGAACGGTCGGTGATGCCGGCTGCATGAGCACCGGCGCGCCACGACCCGTCGGGCCATCCGACATCGCGATCGTCGTGCCTGTCGGCGGTCAGGCCCCGGCATGGCCGCTCGCCGCCAACAGCCTCGCCCGCCTGACGCCTCCGCCCGGACAGATCATCGTCGTGATCGATGGCCCGAACGATGCGCATGCGGCGACCGCCACGGCGATCGGCGCTACCGTGCTGGTGCTGGAGAGATGCGGCGGGCCCGCCCGTGCCCGCAATCACGGCGCGCGGGCTACCGGCCGGGAGGTTCTGCTCTTCATCGATGCGGACATCCACGTGCCGGCAGCCCTCGTGGCGGCGGTTGCCGACGCGTTCTCCGCCGCCCCGGAGCTGACGGCCGTCATGGGCTCGTACGATGCGTCCCCCGCGGCCCCCGGCGTCGTCTCGCAGTATCGCAACCTGCTGCACCACTACGTGCACCAGACCGCGCGGGCGGAGGCGTCGACGTTCTGGGCCGGCTGCGGCGCGGTGCGGCGGCGGAGCTTCGTCGCGGCGGGGGGCTTCGATGAGCGGTTCGTCGAGCCGGGCATCGAGGACATCGAGCTCGGGGGCAGGCTCGCGCGCGACGGGTGTGCCATCAGGCTGGAGCCGGCGCTGCAGGTCACGCATCTGAAGGCCTGGCGGCTGCGCGACATGCTGGCTACCGATCTCTGGCGGCGTGCGGTTCCGTGGACCGAGCTGATGCTGCGCGACCGGCGGCTGGTGAACGATCTCAACGTCAAGACGCGCGATCGGATCAGCGTGGCGCTCGCGTGTGCCGCGACGGCCACGCTGCTCGGCGCCGGGCGCTCGCCGCGATGGCTCGCCGCTGCCGCCGGGGCGGCGGCGGGTGTTGTCGGCCTGAATGCCGGGTTCTTCAGGTTTCTCGCCGCCCGTCGCGGCATCGTCTTCGCCGCGCGCGCGGTGCCGCTCCACTGGATGTACCTCCTGGTGTGCGGCGCCGGGTTCGGCATCGGCCTGGCTCGACACTGCTCGTACCGCCGGTCGTGACGCGTCAGTCGCGCGGCTCGCGGTTCCGCTCGACCGACAGGTCTTTCAGCTCGACCGCTACGTTCCGCTCGCGCACACGCCAGCGGAGCAATGTGGCGCTGCGCGGCCAGCCAGTGACGGCCGCCGCCGCTGCCGCCGCCACCGGAACCCTGGCGTGGAACGGTTGCCACTCGGGTCCGATGGCGACGGTCGTGATGACCTCGCCATCGCAGAGCAACTCGAGTGTCGCCGGGCTCTGCCCGTCCGCGAGACCGTCCTCGGACGACGCCATGCGCGCGGTGAAGCTGACAGATGCGAGGGGCGCGAGCAGGCGTCTCAGGAACAACCGGTCGATCGTCGGTCCGCGTCCGGCGGACCGATCGATGCGGTAGACGCGGATCGCCGCGGAGCGGAACATCGGCTGCCAGCCGGCTCGGCCGCTATCCAGCCGCGACCACAGCGCGTCGCGCGCCTCCCGCGGAATGCCCGCTTCGTGGACGAGCACGTAGTCAACGGGCAGGTACGCCGTAATGTAAGTAAAGAATTCATCGCTCCAGGGTTCGAGCCAGCGGAACCGGATCCACAGGAAGGGCTCGATCCGTCCGGTGCCGTTTACGAGGTGCTGTCCGTGCTGCTTTGCCGCGAGCATGTAGCGCAGGGATCGCCACTCGCGATGCCGGTAGTGCACGGTCGATTCGGGCGGCCAGTCGGGCAGCTCGAGCACGCCGAACCGTCCGGGCCGCCCGGCCAGCCAGTGATAGACCGGATCGTCGAGTTTCGGAAGCGCCACGATGTCGTGTCCGCGCGGCAGCGGCGGCACGGGCAGCTCGAACGCGCAGACCGCGAGCGCGGCCAGTGCGGCGCCGGCGCCGGCGATCCGCCTCCCGTGGTGCGGTGAACGGCGCAGCAGGCCGATTACGGCGCCCGCGATCACGGCGAGAAACAGGATCACGACGCCACCGAAGCGCGCCGGCACGCGGGTGCCCGCGAAGCCGTCCGACAGCTGCGTGAGCAGCCAGTACGGCGCCGGGCCCATCGCCCGGCCAAGGTAGCGCGCCTGCGGGCCGAGCGCTAATACGAACGCCAGTGCGGCGCCGGCGAAGCCGAGGCGAAGCGCCACACTGGACCCGACCGCGCCCGCCGGGCGCGTGCCGGCGATCGCCCACACCATCAGCGCCAGAGGGCCGATCCACACGAGCGCGATCACACCGGTCGTCCACGCGGGCATCAGCGCCGCGGGGTAGGGCACCGCAAAGCCCAGCGCGACGCCGGCAACGGGCACCAGGGCGGCGAGCGCCGCCACGCGCGCGCGGCCGCCGCGCGTCATGATCCGCCCGAGAGCCGCGACCATTCCGACGAGGCTGAGCCAGGCGAGCGCGGTGCCCGGATACAGGTGTGCTTCAGCATCAATCCCGGAGTCCCGCGCCGACGCGTTCAGGTAGCCGGGCTTCTGTCCGAGCGACGACAAGTCCGCTCCATACCGCAGCAGGTCGTCTGACGCCGACCCGACGCCGTGGTCGCGCATCGCCGAGGCGAACGGCACGAGCATGGAGGCTACCAGCGCCAGGGCGAGCACGCCCGAGATGGTCAGCGGAACCCAGGTGCGTAATCCCCCTGGCCCGCGGCGTGCGCCGACCAGCAGCACCAGGGGGACCAGGGGCGCCACGTAGGCAGCGTGATAGAGCGACGACAGCACGACCAGCACTCCGGCCACGGCCGCGAGCCCCGCCCGCCAGGGGGCGGGATGCCGCATGTGCCGCAACAGGGCCCAGAAGAACAGCGGGATCGCCCAGGCAGCGGCGATAGAAAGGTGCCCGCTGTGCAGGAAGCGGAACGGCGCAAGCGCGAACAGTGTGCCCCCGACCGTGCCAGCCCACCCGTCGCCGACGAGTTCGACGATCAGCAGGTGGGCGAACAGTCCGCACAGGGCGAAACCGCCGAGGAAGGCGAGGTTCAGCGCCAGCACCGGCGAGTCGAACCCGGCGGCCGGCAGCGTGATGAGCGCATGGGTCAGCAGCAGGTCGTTGAACGTCGCGGCGTGGTCGTAGGGAAAGAAGATATTGGCGTCGGCCCAGGCCAGCGGATTGGTCAGGAGCGCCTGGTGATAGGCGTTGAGCTGCGACGCGGTCAGCAGTACCTCGCCGCTGCGCAGGGTGCCGCTGCCGATGACGCGGGCCAGGGGCCACGTCGCCACGACGGCGCCGATCGCCGCAAGGATTGTCGTCACGGCCGGCGCAACCAGATGGCTCGCGGACATCCGGCCCTGCCGCAGCGGCTCCATTCCTTCGGTCACCATGGTCCTTCGCGATTATGACGGGCCGCTCCCCTGGCGTCGACGAGAGATCAGGACTCACCACAGACTTGTCGCTATCCCAGACATGTATGGATGACGCGTTCGCCACGGCACTGCGCAAGGGAAGCGCGGAAGTCTCGATCGGGAACGTTGACGGGCCACTGGCTGGATGGGCTGCGATGCTCTCGTTTCTCGCACAGGCGTTTGCCGGCTGGCGGAACCGGACGTGCCCCGTGGCCGCATCCAGGAGATTGCATGGCGACCACCGACGTGTCGGCCCCCGGGTCCGTCCTACGGCGCTGATTGGTCTCTTTAGGCTTGCACCAGCCTTCGTTCGCGACGATGCGAGGATGCGACATGTTCAATGGGCCACCGGCTGTTCGATCTGTTCTCGTCGGCGGCGTTTCTTGCCCGCATAGCAAGCTCTCACATCACGCCCGCCATGGGATGTGTTGCCGAGCACCCTCGCCGTGAACGCCGGCGCCGCGCCGAAATAAGTCGCTCGCCTGCTGGACCGTTGTGAGGTCAGCGGCTTCTCGGGCGCACGAGTTCGTGCCAGACCGAGTCGCCTCCCTTCGATGAATGGCAGGCCACAAGCTCGCGGCCGTCGAACGGCTGACGGTCAGCGAGGCGGCGCAGCGGCTGGGCGTGCCTCCCTCGACGACTCAGCGGATGATGGTGCGATCCGCCAACTCAGGCGGCTAGGCACCACCCTTCTCCTGGAGACCCGAAACGATCCGCCGCGCGTCCTGCAGCTTGACGCCAGCGGCCTGAAGTGTCCGGAAGGCTTCGGATCCTTCCTGCTGCAGGAGGGCGAGAATGAGGTGCTCGGGTTCGATCACGTCCTGCCCGAGGTCGTCGGCCTCCCGCACTGCTCGCTCCAGGACGGTCCTCGCTCCTGCCGTGAGAGGCACACGGTTCTCGATGGATCCGGCCACGTTCCCATCGCGATCCACGGGAACGATGACTGCGCGTCTCTCATGCGACGGATTGCTCACGAGAGCGCCGAGACGTGGCATCGCGTGCGGAGCGGCGATGAGCACGCCCTGCAGGAGGTGATCCTCAGTGATCGGCCCGCCGCCCCGGCACGCCGCTTCGTAGAGAGCATAGAAGAGCGACCGCCGCGCCGCCTCACTGAACCGCTCGAACACCCTGCAGCCTCCAGCCCGGCGAGGCCGCGCGATCAGATCTCCCGCACTCGGAACACCGACAGTGCGACTGAGTACCGCGCCGCCGCCGAGTTTCATCCACGACGACACTTTCCAGCCGCAATTAGACCAGGCTTCCAACCAGAACAGCACCAGAAAGAGGATCGGCCCGCCGGCGCCAATGACGGGTGCCACGGCTCAAACGGTGCACTGGACCGTGAACCTTGAACCCGGAACCCGGAACCCTGCACCCTGCACCCTGCACCCTGAACCTCCGATCCCCCTCTCCCTGCGATAAGATGCCCCGCACATATGGGGCTCCTCCGTCTCTCCACCCTCGACGTCGTCATCATCGTCACGT
>CAWIAX010000003.1:0-2176535 GCA_963834305.1 uncultured Acidobacteriota bacterium | reverse complement strand
ACCTGGTTGGCATCACCGCCCTCGGGCTGTGGGCCAGCCGCGGCATCAAGACGAGCAGCGACTTCTTTCTGGCCGGCCGATCGCTGCCCTGGTGGGTGGCCGGCACGTCCCTCGTCGTCTCGGACATCGGCGCCAAGGACATGGTCGGCCTGGCCGGCGACGCCTACCGCTACGGCATCGTGATGATGAACTTCGACTTCGTGGCCTGCACCATGCCGGTGCTGGTTGCGGCGTTCCTGTTCATGCCGCTGTTCTGGGGCTCCGGCGTCTCGACGATCCCGGAGTTCCTCGGCCGGCGCTACAACAGCGGGGTCCGCACCTTCTTCGCCGTCATCTGGTCGTTCTTCATGGTCGGGGTCGTGGCGACGATCTTCGTGAGCGCCGCCGCCATGTTCGAAGGCCTGCTCGGCTGGCCGTTCTGGCTGTCGGTGGGCATCACGTCGGTGGGCGTGGCGATCTTCACCACGTCAGGGGGCCTCAAGGCCGTGGCGATCACCGACGTGGCGTCGTGCATCGTCCTCATCGCCGGCGCCGGCCCTGCTCTGCATCATCGGCCTGCGCGAGGTCGGCGGCGTGACGCAGATGGTCGAGCGCGTCTCAGCCCTGCCATGGACCGACGATCATTTCACCCTGCTGCCAGCCGCCGACCATGAGGTGTTCCCCTGGCCGGCCGTCGTGCTGGGGCTCGGGCTGGTGCTCGGACCCGCCTACTGGGTCGGCAACCAGGCCATCGTGCAGCGGACGTTCGGCACGAAAAGCCAGGCAGACGCGCGCGCGTCGTACGTCTTCGCCGCGGTCATCAAGCTCGTCTTCCCGGTCCTGCTCGTACTGCCGGGGCTGCTGGCGCTCGCGCTCTACGCCGACGAGCTCGGCCCGCCGGTGGCCGGATGGGACGCCAACCAGGTGCTGCCGCTGATGATCGCGCGCCTCGTGCCGCCAGGAGCGCTCGGGCTGCTGATGGGCGCGTTCATCGCCGGCGTGATGGCCAATCTCGATTCCTACGTGAATTCAGCGTCCACGATGCTGGTGACGGACCTCTACCGGCCCTACGTGCGGCCGGATGCGTCCGACGAGCAATGCCTGAAGGTCGGCCGGTGGCTGGTCATCGTCCTCATCGTGATCGGCGCGCTGCTGAGCTATCAGGTGCAGGTCCGCTTCGGGTCGGTCTTCGAGGCGTTCCAGACCTTCCTCTCGTTCTTCCAGGGCGCTCTGTTCGCACTGCTGCTGTTCGGGATGCTGACCAGGCAGGCAACGGCAGCAGGCGGCGTCGCGGGCATGCTCGCCGGCGTCGGCACGGCCGCGGCGATGACCGCCGCCGGCGAAATCTACCTGTGGACCGCCTGGTGGTCGTTCGTCGCCGCGTCGGCGGTGCTCGTCGTCACCAGCGTCTTCACGACCCCGAAATCAGACGACGAGCTGCGCGGGCTCGTGGCGTGGGTGCGCTGATGCCCGTCGGACCCGGCACCCTCATCGTCATCGCCCTCTACGGAATGGTCCTGTACGTGATCTGGTATGTGGCGCCACGGCTGCCGGGCGCGGAAGCCGAGCCGCCACGGCCCTGGTGGCGCTCCACGAAATTCTGGGCGACCGTCGTCGCGGTGACGCAGATCGTCACCTACGTGATCTTCAGCTGACACGCCGCTCACTGCTCGAGGAGCGCGTGCCAGCACCACGAGGGGGCGTCAGACCAGCTATTGTTCCCCAGGCACGGTCTGAACCAGGATCGTCGTGTCGTTCTTCGCCGTTCCGGGGCGAGTGCCCGCGTATCTGTTCGACGACAGGACCACCTGATCGATCGAAACCCCGTCCTCTCGAGTCTGGATGCGGATGCGGCCGACGCCATTCGGGAAGCGGACGCGGGCGCTGCCGAGCCGGTCGCGTGCACCCCAGCCGTCGTCCTCCCAGCCCCACCCCGAGATTCCGCAATCACTGCACTCCTCGAGATTGACCGCCAGGCCCGACGTGGTGCCGATTTGATAAACAGGATCCCCGTTCTGATCCGTGGCCCCCTCGAACTGGACGAACACCGAATCGTTCGACCAGTGATTACCGTCCGCCTTCAGGCGGATCCAGAGCTTATAGGTCTGAGTCGGGTCGGCCGGGAAGGTCTGTCTCGATGTAATTCGTCGGGCTCGCCAGCGGCGCCGCGACCTTCGGGGCATTGGCGTTGGGATGTCGAACCAGAGCGCCGCTTGCAGCCGTGCCATCGGCCTGCCGCCGCCAGGCGCCGCGGGACGCAAAATCGAAGGTGTGAAAGTAGATCTCCTCGTAGGGCAGGACGGTGAGCACCATTGAATCGGACGCGTGGCCGCCACGCCCGTCGTACGCCGTGACCGTGAAGGTGTGGCGTCCGGCCGGCAGCCCCTGCGGCCAGAAGCTCTGTTCAGTCGACAGCACGGTCCCGGCGCTGTCGCGCCACTCGAACCGCAATTCGTGCAAATCGGGATCTTCACCGCTGGCATCGATCGAATAATCGTCGCCATAGCCGTTGACGGCGGGATAGGACACTGTGAAATCGGCGCCCGCGCTGACGGTCGGCTGGCGATTCGTGCCACCGCGTTCGTTGAGCATGACGAGCAGGCCGCCCCCCTGGTTGAAGAGCAGGTCCTGTAAACCATCGCTGTTTACGTCAGCCACCTCCGGATCCTGATAGTAGCCGTCGAAGCCCGAGCGGGCATCGAAGGTGAAGTTGCCGTCGCCGTTGCCGAAGAGGATGTCGGCGTCGTTGGTGAGGACGTCGAGGTGACCATCGAGATTCACGTCGCCGACGCCGATGTCGTAGACGAACACCCCGCTGCGACGAAGGGCCGCCGGATGCTCGGTGGGAGCGCCAAAGCCGCCGGCCGCCAGCCCGAGCCGCACGTACACCGAGAAATCGTAGGCGGTAATGAGATCGAGCACGCCGTCCTCGTTCAAGTCGCCGACGGCGACGTCGGCGAGGTTGCTCGGCATCGAATAGCTGACGACTCGCGAACTGGTGCCGTCACCCTTCCCGTACCACACCACGAAGCCGGCCGGATCCGCGCTCGCGCCAACGATATCGACGTCGCCGTCCCGATCGAGATCGGCGGTGACGAACTGCTGCAGGAACGAGTCGAGAAAGGTGGTCCCGCCATCCTCGAAGGTGCCGTCCCCGCGGCCGAGCAGGATCCGCAGGCCCTGGTCCGACGAGGTTTCCTGCACGACGAGGTCGGCGTGGCCATCGCGGTTGAAGTCCGCGCTTGCCAGCCCACTCACGAACCCGGCGAACGCCTGCAGCCCCTGAGCGAACGTGCCGTCTCCCCGGTTCAGGAAGACCCGTACCTCTCGTCGATGGAAGTCGGCCGATGCCAGGTCGAACGCGCCGTCGCGGTTGATGTCCGCGACGACGACGTCGTTCACGGCGGCCGTGGTGATCGTGGCCTTGCTCCCTGCCGCGAGGCGTACGACGATGCCGTTGGCCCAGGTCACGACGTCGAGCCGGCCGTCGCGGTCGAAGTCGCCGGTCTCGAGCCCGTACGGACCACTGAAACCAGGATTGCCGTCGAAGACTTGACGAGTGAACCGGAACGCCGGCGCGACAAACGGCGTCGTGTTCACGAGCAGGGTCGCCGTGCTGGCCGATTCGTTGACGGTGACGAGATCGACCCGCCCGTCGTGGTCGAAGTCGCCGGCGGCCAGGGCCCGGCTCCCCGAACCGGCGGGCACCGCCTGCGCGGCCCCGAAGGTGCCCGAGCCGGTGCCGAGGTGCACGTTGACCGTGCTCGACGCGCGGTTTGCCGTCATCAGATCCAGGCGGCCGTCCTGGTTCACGTCGGCGGCGACGATGCCGCGCGGCGAAGATCCCGAGGCCGTGGTGAGGCTCCACGTCAGTCCTGACGGTCCTCCGATCAGGGTGTAGATCTCACTGTTCGACGAGGAGGCTGCCGAGAGATCGAGCCAGCCGTCGTGGTTGTAGTCGCCGGCCGCCAGGACGTTGACGGCGCCGCGGACGGACACATTGCGCTGCACATGCCCGCCGCTCGACGTGCTGAAGAACACGGCGACGAGGTCGATGCCCGCGCCGGCGATCGCGACATCGGGCCGGCCGTCCCGGTTGAAATCGGCCGCCAGCACGCCCTGAGGACGGGCGATGGCGCCGAACCGAGCCTGCCTGTCGAAGGCGCCCGCGCCGTTGCCGTAGAGGATCCGCCACGCGTTGGTCGCGTATTCCGTGGCGATGATGTCGAGTGTGCCGTCACCATCGTGATCGACCAGCGCAATGCCGCGGGGACTGCCACCGGCGATTGGGATACGGAGCGGCGCGACGAAGGTACCGTCGCCGTTGCCGAGATGGACGTCCACGGTGTTGCCGTCGGCCTGCGCGACGACCAGGTCCGGTATGTCGTCGCGGTTGAGGTCGCCGGCGGCAAGATCGAAGGCGCCGCCGCCAGGGGACGCACTCCGGTAGCGGCTGCCGAAGCCATGGCCCTCGTTGTTCAGGAGGACCGCTATGCCGTCGTGACCGGCGGTGGCGACGTCGAGCCAGCCGTCCCTGTCGAAGTCGGCGTGCGCGATCGCACGCGGCCTGGACGCGGCTGTGAAGTCGGCGGTCGCGAAGGTCGGAGAAATCTGCGCGATAGCCGGAGGCGCGCAGCACACGAACACGGCGAGGAGATGGGCCAAGGTCCGCATGTCAGCTCTCATATGACAATCAGCTTCTCCCATCGGATACAAAAAGGAAGAAGTGGCAAGGCGGCCCGGCGGGGACGAGCGCTGGATCGAAAAAGGAGGAGCCTGAGGCTCCTCCTTTTTCTGTACGCGCTGCATCCTGACGCAGCCGCGTGGCGCGGAGTGTTACTCCGCGTTCCGTCAGAACCGGATCTTCGCCGCGAACTGGAAGTTGCGCTGCGGGTCCGCGTTCCCGTATGCCGTGGACGTGATGCGCCCGGCGTTCGCGTTCAGGTTGCCGGGCACGCCGATCTCACCGTCCGGGTTCCCCAGGTTGACGTGGTTGAACAGGTTGACCACCTCGACCCGCAGCTCGAGGTCGCGCCCGTCGCCAAAGCCGATGTGCTTGAAGAGGGACGCGTCGGTCCGCCAGTAGCCCGGGCCGCGCAGCGCATTGCGCGGCAGGTTGCCGAAGGTGCCGCGCGCCGGGCGGCCGAAGGCACTGCCCGAGGCGCCGATGGGCGCCGTGTTGAACCACTGGTCGCGGTTCCTGGGGCCCTCGGGATCGCCGATCAGATCGGGCCGGTTCGGTCCGGCGTCCCGATCCTGCCCGGCGTCGCGGTACGTCACGTTGAACGGCAGCCCGCTCTGGATCGTGGTGTTGGTGTTGAACTGCCAGCCGCCGATCAGCGCGTCCATGGCGGTCGAGGCATTCGTCAGATAGCGCCGCCCCTGCCCGAACGGGATCTCCGCCACCAGCGAGAAGACGAAGCTGTGCACACGGTCCCAGTCGGGCGCGCCGTACTCGAGGTCGCTGAAATACAGTCCGCGATGCTCCGGCAGGTCGGTCTCGAATTGATCGCCGCCGTGCTGCCGCGCCTTCTGCAGCGTGTAGTTGACGTTGGCCGAATAGCCCGACGAGAACCGCTTGGTCAGCTTCGCCTGCAGCGAGTCGTAGGAGTTGGAGGCGCAGTTGCAGAAATAAGCGATGTCCTGCGTCCAGCCGAACTTGTTGAAGAAGGGGCGGCGGTTGTTGCGCGGCACGCCGCTCAGGTAGCCGTTGAGCGACGCCTGGTTGACGTTGATGTCCGGTCCATCGCCGGCAAACACGTCGCGGCCGCGGTTGCCGACGTAGCCGGCTTCGACCGACAGCGTCGAGGTCAGCTGGTGCTGCACCGTGACGTTGAAGGCGTCCACCGTCGGCGGCCGCTGCTGCTCCGGCAGCGCGCGCGAGAACACCCCGTTCGGGAGCGGGAACCGCCCCGACGGCGGAATGGCCGGCGTCGTCGGCGACGGCGGCCCGGAGGCGAGCGTGAAGACGCGATCGAAGTTCGACGGCGGGTTCAGCTCCTGCACGGCCAGGACCGGCAGGTTCTGGGTGACGCTGTGGCCGAACATGGATCCGAACACGCCGATGTCGTAGACCCGGCCGTAACCGCCACGCAGCACGGTCTTCTCGGTGAGCGGCATAGGTGGCGCCGAGGCGCGGCGCCCAGTTCAGCTTGTTCTCGACGCCGCCGTCGAGCGGGATGTCGCCGATGCCGGCGACGCGGATGTCGCCGGTGCCGAGGTCGAGGAAGCCGCCGTTGCCCGGTTCGTTGAGCGTCTGCGGGTTGATGACGTCGAGCCGGAGGCCGTAGCTCAGGGTCGCCTTCGAGCTCACGCGCCAGGTGTCCTGCGCGTAGTAGAAGTGGCGCCACTGGCGCTCGCGCGCGTCGGTGTTGGCGCTCACGTAGCGCCGCAGCTTGGTCACGTCGCCAATCAGGAAGGTGGCGAGGCCGAGCCCGCCGGCCCCGTTGAGCGACGTGCGGTTGGTGGCGAACGTCAGCTCGCCCGAGCGGTGCGCGTCGCTCGGCACCCGCAGGTTGTAGGCGCGCCGGACGTCCACGCCGAACTTGAAGCTGTGGTTGCCGCGCATCTTGGTCAGGTTGCCGACGACCTGGAACTGCTTCTCGTTCTGATCGAGCGGGCAGTTGCAGCGGTTCACGCCGAGACCCGAGCCGAAGTTGAAGGCGCCGACCGGCCCCTCGACGAATCCCGCGGGCAGCCCCGAGCTGAACGTCGCGTCGTTGTTCAGGCCGGGAATGCCGGCGTCGGCGGCCGGCCGCGTGCCGTAGTCGAACGGCAGCACGTTGACGTTGTACTGGAAGATAGCCGAAGCGGAAGTCGGCCAGCATGGTCGACGACAACGTGTAGTCCATGCCGTAGGCCAGGCTCTGGTTGCGCACGTCGGAGGCGCCGCCCAGGCTGACGAGCTCCTGCCCGCCGCCCTGCCCGAACGCCGTCGGGCCGTCGCGGAAGAAATCGCCCGAGGCTGTAGCGGCCGAAGGTGTTGAGGCGGTTCGAGAAGCGCCCGTCGATGCGCACGTTCATCGAGTTCTCGTCGAACGACTCCGAGTCCGACGCCACGAAGTTGTCGCGCGTGCCGTTCTCGCGCCCCTCGGCGTTCGGCAGCGGGATCAGGTTGAGCAGCGCCTGGGCCTGGGGCGACAGCCGGTTCTGCGGGATGCGGTTGCCCGGGAACTGCTGGCCGGTCGCCGGATCGTAGATGGCGACGCCGTAGGCGCTCAGGTCGCCGGTGCGCGCCGCCGCCGTCGGCACCGAGAGCAGGCGCGAGCCGCCCTGGGTGGCGCGCGTGCCCTGGTAGTCGCCGAAGAAGAACCACTTGTTCTGCACCAGCGGCCCGCCGAGCGACCCGCCGAACTGGTGGCGGCTGGTCTCGGGCAGGAAGCGGCCGGTCAGCGGATCGCGCTGGAACTGCGTGAACGGATTGCGCGACTGCAGCTTGTCGTTCTGGAAGAACTCGAAGGCGCTGGCGCGGAGGTTGTTGGTGCCCGACCGCGTCTGCACCGAGACCACGCCAGCCGCCGCCAGCCCGAACTCGGCGTCGTAGTTCTGCGACGTGATCTTGGTTTCCCCGATCGACTCGAGCGTCGGGTTGATGACGATGATGCCGAGGATGGGGTCGCGATTCTCGGTGCCGTCGAGCTGATAGGCGGTGCCGCTGAAATGCTGGCCGTTGACCATCGTCTGCGTCGACCCCTGCGGGTTCTCGCTGGCGGCATGCTGCCACTGCAGCTGCTGGGTGCCGGGGGTGAGCAGCAGGAACTTGGTGAAGTTGCGGTCGAGGACCGGCAGGTCCGTGATCTGGCGGGAGTCGAACCGCGTCGCCACGTCCGCCCGATCGGTGGTCAGCAGCGTGGCGCCGCCGGTGACGGTGACTTCGTCGGAGATCTGGCCGACCTCGAGCGTGAATTCGACGGGCGTCCGTGAATCGACGCCGACCTCGACGCGCGGCAGGACGGCTGACTTGAAGCCGCCGAGCTCGGCGGTAACCTTGTACGCGCCCGGCAGCAGGCGCTCCTTCGAGAACATCCCCGACTCGTTGGTGACCACGCTGTCGGTAGTCTGCCGGTCGAGGCTGACGATGGTGACGGTCACCCCGGGGAGGATGCCGCCGGAGGGATCCGTGACGGTGCCACCGATGCTGCCGTAAACCGCCTGGGCACGTGCCGATGCGGGCAGCATCGCCGGCAGTGCAAGAACAAGCAGTCCGAGTACCCCTGCACTCAATACCCTACGACCAATGACGGAGACGCGTCCCATAGCCCCTCCTTGACGCCGCGCGACTGAAAGCCGGCATCAACATAGTGAGCCGCGCGAAGCGCGTCAAGGAATTTGAATGGACGAGCGGCCGCGGCGTGGATGGGCTCGATCGCCGGCGGCGCGGACGATGACTGACGGGCGCGCGCGAGATCGTCGGCCTAACGTGCGGGTGGAAGCGGTTCCTTCACGACCAGCGTCTGGCGGCCGGCGACGTCGAGCAGCGTCTGCTGCTGGCCGTTCGGCCAGCGCACCTCGACCCGTTCCGCGCGCACCGCGGTGCCGAGACCGAAATGCAGGCGGAGATCGTCGTGCGAGTAGTAGCTCGACTGGCTGACGACCGCGCGCGCCTGCCGCCGCCCGCCCGCGGTGACCGTCACCGTCGCGCCGATCGCGGTGGGGTTCGACACGGTGCCTTCGAGCCGGATCGCCAGCCAGCCGTTCGGCCCGGCGTAGTCGTTGCGCAGCAGCGACGGCGGGGCGTTCATGTTCATCACCAGCACGTCCACGTCGCCGTCGTTGTCGAAGTCGCCGAACGCCGCGCCGCGGCTCGATCGCGCCGTCGTGGCGCCGCTCCCGCTGTCGCCAGTGACGTCGGTGAACCGGCCGCCGCCGGCGTTGCGAAAGACGACGCGCGGCCCCCGGTGCGGATACTGCGGCAGGACCCGCTCGACTTCGGGGTAGACGTGCCCGGTGACGTAGAACACGTCGGCCTGCCCGTCGTTGTCGAGATCCGGCAGCCCCGCCCCCCACTGCACGTAGCGGTTCTGCACGGCCAGCCCCGCCGCGACCGCCGCATCTTCGAACCCGCCCCGCCCGAGGTTCAGATACAGCGCCGGAATGTCGTCGGCGAAATGCGTCTTGAGCAGATCCAGGCGGCCATCCTGGTTGACGTCGCCGATCGCCGCGCCCATGCCCGCCTGCGGGTTGCCCTGCTCGTTGAACGCGGTGCCGCTCTGCAGCGCGACGTCGGTGAAGGTGCCGTCGCGATTGTTGCGGTACTGGATTGCCGCGGTCGAATCCGAGGCGACGTAGAGATCCGTCCACCCGTCTTCGTCGAGATCGGCGGACAGCGCCGTCATCGGATAGCGGCCGGTGACCCGCGCGATGCCCGACGCCGCGGAGACGTCTTCGTAGGTGCCGTCCCCGCGATTCCGGTAGAGCAGGTTCGTATCGGTCGGCAGCCCTTTCGGCCCGCAGTTGACCGGAATCCCCTTCCACACGCAGTTGGCCCCCTGGCCGGGCTCCGCCGCGGCCGCCAGATCGAACGTGAGGTAGTTCGCGACGAACAGATCGAGATCGCCGTCGCGGTCGTAGTCGAGGAAGCTGCAGCCCGAGCCCCAGCGCTGCGCCTTCGTGGACAGCCCGGCCGCCGCGGTCACGTCCTCGAAGCGGACTCCCTTCACGTTGCGGTAGAGCGCGTTCTGGCCGTAGTAGGTCACGAACAGATCGATCCAGCCGTCGCGATCGAAGTCGCCGGCGCAGACGCTCGATGCCCAGCCGATGCGGTCCAGTCCGGATCGGCCGCTCACATCCTCGAAGGTGCCGTCGTGCCTGTTGCGGTAGAGCCTGGTGCGTGGCGCCTCGTTCGCCGGCCACACCGTGTCGCGGCGGCCGCCAGGCTCGAGGCGGGTGCCGCTCAGGACCAGCGCGTCCACCCAGCCGTCGCGGTCGTAGTCGATGAACGCGGTGCCGCACCCATTGGTCTCGATGATGAAACGCTTGCGATCGACGTCGCCGTAGACGCTGGGATGCGTGAGCCCGGCGGCGGCCGCGACATCGGTGAACCGGACCGGCCAGGCCGGCTGCCGTTCGGCCTGGCCCGACACGATCAGCGCGATGGCCGCGAAGACGGCGCCGGCAGCGCTGCTGTTCACAGGCCGCGCGGCACGCGCAGCCGCTCGGCCGTCTCGAACTCGCGCTGCGCCTCCTCGGCGCGCCCGAGCTGCTGCAGCACCTGCGCGAGCAGATAGTGCGCCGCGCGATTGTTCGGGTCGTACTGGACGGCACGCCGCAGCATCCCTTCGGCGGCCGGCAGCCGATCGGTCTTCATGTAGGCGCGCCCCATCAGGATGTAGGGGGCGCTGTAGTACGGGTTGAGCCAGATCGATCGCTGCAGCGTGGCGATCGCCTCCTCCCACTTCGCCTGGCGCACGTACGCATCGCCCAGCTGCGACAGCGCGGTGGCGTTGAGCGGGTTGACGGCGAGCTCGCGCCGCGTGTGCGCAATCGCGTCTTCGAAACGGCCGCGGAAGAGCGCCAGCTGCCCGAGCAGGAAGCTGGCCTGCGGCAGCTTGGGATCCAGCGCGAGCGCCCTGGTCAGCTCCGCTTCCGCCTGCGGCTCCATCTCGAGCCGGACCATCACCTGCGCCGCAATGAGGTGCGCCGCCGCCGACTCCGCCGGCACCTGGTAGATCGTGGCGAGCACCGCCCGCGCCGGATCCGGCCGCTGCGTCTGGATGTAGGCCTGGGCCAGCGCGTAGAGCAGCTCGGGAGTGTCGCCGGCCCAGCGCCGCGTTGCCTCGAGCCGCGGCACCGCCTCCGCGTACCTGCCGAGGACAACGCTGGCCAGGCCGAGGATCTGGTCCGCCTCGCGCCGTCCGGTGGAGTCGGGCGGCAGCGAATCGACGACCGGGGACAACGCCGCCGCCGCGCGCGCGGGATCGTCCGCATGATAGTGCGCCACGCCCGAGAGCAGCGCCACCCGCGCCCGTCGCGCCGGGTCGTCCGTGGGCGGCAGCGTGCGCAGGCGCTCGAGCGCCTCCCCCGCCGCGCCGGCGTTGATCAGGCGGCGAATCTCCTGCAGATCGTCAGCCGGGGTTGCTGCCTGCGTGGGCGCGGCTGTCTGTGACACAACCGGCGGCGCCAGGGCACCGTGCAGCGCCGCGGACAGGATCAGCAGGCCGGCGGCCCGGCGGGTCACCGCACGCCTCCCGCCGGCGTGACCGCCTGGCCGGACCCTTCCGTCAGCGTCAGCACGCGATTCACCTCGAGTCCCTCCCACGCCTCCTCGAGCCCGTTGGGCCACCGGACCTCGAGCCGATCGATGCGGGAGGCGGCGCCGAGGCCGAAGTGGGGCCGCGGATCGTTCTGCGAATAGTAGCTGCCGCCGCCGCGCACCTCTTCCACCTGCGTCGCGCCGCCGGCGGTCAGGCGGACGCGCGCCCCGATGGCGCTCCGGTTGGACTGCACGCCGACCAGGCGCACGCGCCGACCAGCTGCGCGGCTCACGCACGTCGAGGCGGAAGAGATCGGGCGTGTCGTGCACGTTGTTGACGAGCACGTCGAGGTCGCCGTCGTTGTCGATGTCGACGAACGCCGCGCCCCGCCCGGCCTTCTCCACCGTCACCGGCGGTCCGAGCCGCTCGGTCACGTCCTCGAACCGCCCGTCGCCGCGGTTGCGATAGACGACCTTGCGCTGGCGGTAGCCCGCCTCGGTCTTGAGCTGCGCGACCTCCGGGTAGACGTGGCCGTTGACGAGGAACAGGTCGAGCCAGCCGTCGAGGTCGAGATCGAGGAACCCGACGCCCCAGCCCAGCCAGCGCGTGTTCCGCCCGAACCCGGCGGCAAACGTCCGGTCCTCGCACTGCCGGCGCCGGCATTGGCGTACAGCGTCGAGGTGTCGCCGGCGAAGTTGGTCTTGAAGATGTCCATCCGGCCGTCGCGGTCGTAGTCGCCCACCGCGACACCCATGCCGGCCTGCGGCTTGCCGTCCTGGCTGTAGGCGCAGCCGGCGGCGACGCCGATGTCGCTGAAGGTGCCGTCGCGGTTGTTGCGATACAGCGCGCTCGGGTTCGAGTCGTTCGCCACGTACAGATCCACCCACCCGTCGTCGTCGAAGTCGAGCGTGCTGGCGCCGAGCGCGTAGGTGCCGCTGGCGCGGGCGATGCCCGAGGCCGCCGAGACATCGGCGAATTTCCCGCCGCCGAGATTGCGATAGAGCAGGTTCTTCCCGCCGGTGAGGCCGGGCGGGCCGCAGGCGACCGGCGACGCCCTTGTAGCGGCACAGGCCCGATTCGGGCACCGGCGCGGTGGCGAGGTCGAGATCGATGTAGTTGCCGGCAAAGAGGTCGAGCCGGCCGTCGCGGTCGTAGTCGAGGAACGCGCAGCCGGCCCCCCAGCGCCGGCGCGACACCTCGAGCCCGGCCGCCTGCGTGGTCTCCTCGAACGTGCCGTTGCCGCGGTTGCGGAACAGGCGGTTGGTGCCCCAGTAGGTGACGAACAGGTCGTCCTGCCCGTCGTTGTCGTAGTCGCCGGCACAGGCGCCCTGCCCCCAGCCGGCGAGCGCGAGCCCGGCCCTGGCGGTGACGTCCTCGAAGGTGCCGTCGCGGCGGTTGCGATACAGGTGGCTCGTCGGCGCCTGCTCCTTCCGGGAACCCCTCGAGCGTGGTGCCGTTGACGAGGAACAGGTCCATCCAGCCATCGCCGTCGTAGTCGAGCGCGGCGGCGCCGCAGCCGGTCGTCTCGAGCAGATAGCGGTTCGAGTCGCGGCCGCCGTAGATGGTGGGAGCCGTCAGCCCGGCGCGTGCCGCGATCTCGGTGAACGAGAACCCGAGCGGCGGCGGCGCCTGCGCGGCGGCGCCGCTGAGGAGGATGACCAGCGCGATCGCGCCGGCTGCTGTCAGCAGGAGGCGTGCGTGGTGCGCGGTGACTGCGCGGGGCGTGGTCACTTCGGCGTCTCCGGCCGCCGCAGCGCGGGCGACAGCCGGGCCGCCTCGGCGAAGTGCCGGCGCGCCTCGGCGACGGCGCCCGACGCCTCCAGGGCGAGCGCGAGCGCGTAGTGCGCCTGCGCGTTGTCCGCGGCAAGCCGCAGCGCTTCCCGGAACTGCGCGATCGCCGCCGCGCGGTCGCCGGCCTTCAGCTTCTGCCGCCCGACGCCCAACGCGAACGCGGACGCCTGCACGTCGGAGGTGCGCTGGTTCAGCGTCTCCGCCCTGGCCTGCGCCGCGCGCGCGCCCTCCGCATCGCCTGCGGCGGTCAGCAGCTGCGCGAGCGTCTGGTGCGCTTCGGCGAGGTCGGGGCGCAGGCGGATCGCGGTGCGGACCGCCTCGATGGCGGCGCCGCTGCGCCGCTGCTGCCGCAGGACCGTGCCGAGCATGTAGTGCGCGTCGGCGGAGTCGGGGTTGCGGCTGATCGCCTCGCGGAACGCCGCCTCGGCGTCCTCCACGCGGCCGGTCTGCCAGAGCAGCACACCAAGCGTGAAGGGTGCCTCCGCGAGCCTTGGTGCAAGGGTGACCGCACGGCGCAGCGCCGCCTCGGCTGGCTCGAAATCGTCGCGCTGCTTGAGCGCCACGCCCAGATTGTAGAAGGCCTCGGCGTTCGCCGGCTCGTCGGCGGTCACCTGGCGCAGCAGGTCCACGGCCGCCGCCAGGTTGCCCTGGTGCATCCAGGCGGTCGCGAGATTGAGCCGGCCCGACGGGAACGAGGGATGCGAAGCAATCAGCGCCTGGAACACCGCCGCCGCCTCGAGTCCCTGGCCGGCCTGCATCAGCGCCAGGCCGAGGCTGTTCTGCGTGTCGGGCGACGGATGGATCCAGCGCGACGGCCTGGCGCAGGTGGGCCACCGCGTCTTCGAGCTCCCCCCGGGCCTGCAACGCCACGCCCAGCTGGAGATGGGCCGGCGCGAGGGCGGGCGACAGGGTCACGGCCTTCCGCAGGTGCACCACGCCTTCGTCCGCCCGACCCAGCTGCCGCAGGGTGACGCCGAGGTAATAGTGCGCCTCGGGATGCCGCGGCTGGAGCCGCACCGCGGCTCGCAGCGGCGCCTCCGCTCCGGCGACATCGCGCGTCCACCACCGGGTGGCGCCGAGATGGTAGTGGGCATCGAAGAACGACGGGGCGAGGGTGGCCGCCCGCTCGAACGCCGCGAGGGCGTCGGCAACACGGTCCTGCCGCCCGAGCACGAAGCCCAGTTTGTCGAGCGCCGCGGCACTCTTCGGATTGGCCGCCACGGCCCTCTCGAAGGCGGCAGCCGCCGCGGGCAGATTGCCGCGCGCGTTCATGATGTCGCCGAGCGCCATCAACGCGGCGGCGGATTGGGGGTGCCGGTCGAGCTCACGCTGGACCACCTGCTGCGCCGCGTCGAGCCGCCCGGCCTTCGTCAGGGCCTGAGCCTCCCGCAGCGCCGCCGTGCTGAATCCGGACGTCTGCGCGAGGCACGGTTGACCCCACGCCGCCACGCACACCCACGCGACCGCGCATCGACCCCAGGGACCCATCTGGATCGCATTCTATCCCTCGCCCCCGCCGCCCGCAGCCGGAGGGGGGCGCAGCCCGTGGACCGGCGGGACGTCCCGAAACGGCACAACCGGCGTCCGCCGTTGTGCCATCCAGACACCACCGGCTAACTCCCGTGTTGCCAACCGCATGACCGTTGAATTTGATTTGGGGTGTGCGATTCTGCAACATGCTGACGGAATCAGCCGCCTTTCCAGACTCCCCCTTCAACACCCATAACACTAAAGGATGCAACGGCTTGGCGGCAGGTATCGACCCGATACCGCGGGCGGCGCCGCTCTTGCTATTGATGTGCTATCCCAGCGCGCGGGAACGGTCCGCGCTGCTGCAACCCATGGCACGCATCGGCGGAGGTATCGGGTGATTCAGACAACACTGCAGCGCGTGACGGACAATGCGATCCCCCCGAGCGCAACGGTCGTCACGACCAACTGGCAGAACGCGCTTCCCGTGATCGTCGCTGGTGGAGTGACGCTCCGCGAGCTCCGGCTCTCCGATGCGCCGTCGCTGCTCGCCATGCTCAACACCGACGAGGTGCGGCGCTTCATTTCCCCGCCGCCGAGCTCCGTGTCAGGCTTCGAGCGGCTGATCGCCTGGACCCATCGCGGCCGGGCGGCCGGCCGCTTCGCCTGCTTCGGCATCGTCCCGAACGACAGCGAGCACGCCGTCGGGATCATCCAGGTGCGCGCGCTCGACCCGATCTTCTCCATCGCGGAATGGGGCTTCGCCCTCGGGCCGGGCTACTGGGGCCGCGGCCTCTTCCCGGTGGCGGCCCGCGAGATCATGGCGTTCACCTTCACCACGCTCGGCGCCCACCGGCTCGAAGCCCGCTCGTCCACGGACAACGCCCGCGGCAACGGCGCGCTCCAGAAGATCGGGGCGGTGCGCGAAGGCCTGCTGCGGCAGTCGTTTCTTCGCGACGGCGAATACCACGACCAGGTCATCTGGTCGGTGTGCGCGGCGGACTGGAACCGCTGCCAGGGCGCTCCGGATCTCATCTCGCACTGATTCCACAGACGGCACGACACCTCGAGCCCGCGAGTTCCCCCCGAGCTCGCGGGCTTTTCTTTTGGGCGCGGCGGATGCCGGTTCCCGGGGCCCGCTGCGCGGTGCGCGGCCGGACGACCCGGTGCGTGGGGCGCCGCCGGTCCACTAGAATAGCCGGATGCATTACAGGCGTTTTGGCCGCTTGGGCTGGATGGTGTCCGACGTCGGCTACGGCATGTGGGGAATGGCGGGCTGGACGGGGAGCGAAGACGCGCAGTCGTTCGAGGCGCTCGATCGAGCCATCGCGGGCGGGTGCAATTTCTTCGACACCGCCTGGGCCTACGGCGACGGCCACAGCGAACGGCTGCTCGGCGAGACGCTGCGGCGGCACCGCGGGAAGGAGCTCTACGTCGCGACCAAGGTCCCGCCCGAAGAACCGCAAGTGGCCGGCGAGGCCGGAGTACCCGCTGGCCGAGGTGTTCCCCGACGGCTACATCCGCGACTACACCGAGCGCAGCCTCCGCAACATCGGCGTCGAGAGCCTCGACCTCCAGCAGCTGCACGTCTGGGACGACAGCTGGGCCGCCGACGACAGCTGGCAGAAGTCGATCCGGGCGCTCAAGGATGAGAAGCTGGTGCGCGGCTTCGGCATCAGCGTCAACCGCTTCCAGCCGCACAACGTCCTGCGGGCGCTCGAGACCGGCCTCATCGATGCCGTGCAGGTCGTCTACAACACCTTCGACCAGAGCCCGGAAGACGAGCTCTTCCCCGCCTGCCAGGCCCGGGACATCGCGGTGATCGCCCGCGTGCCCTTCGACGAGGGCAGCCTGACCGGAACGCTGACCGCCGACACCCGCTGGCCCGAGGGGGACTTCCGCAACCTCTACTTCCATCCGGAGAACCTGCAGGCGACGCTGCCGCGGGTCGATCGGCTGCGCGCGGTGGTGCCGGCGGGGATGACCATGCCGGAGCTGGTCCTGCGCCACATCCTGAGCCATCCAGCGGTCACGACCGTGATTCCGGGCATGCGCAAGCTGCCGCACGTGGACGCCAACCTGGCCGCCAGCGGCCAGCCGCCCCTGTCGGACGCCCGGCTGGCCGAGCTGCGCACCCACCGCTGGAACCGCACGCTGGACTGGGAATAGGGCCGGGGCTGCGATATACTTATCCTTTTGTCGCCAGTCCCAAGGAGCGAGCTGTGAAGGAAGGGATTCACCCCAAGTACCAGGAGGTCGAGGCGCGCTGCGCGTGCGGGGCGACGTGGAAGACGAAGTCCACCAAGCCGGAGCTGCACCTCGAAATCTGCAACAACTGCCACCCGTTCTTCACGGGCCGCCAGAAGCTCATCGATACCGAGGGGCGCGTCGAGCGGTTCACGAAGCGGTTCGGGGCGCAGACGTCCGAGAGCCGCAAGGCCGCCCAGGCGGCCCAGAAGGCCAAGAAGCCGGCAGCCGCCACCAAGTAGATCCGGACGCTCCGGTTCGCCGGTCACGGCGCGAAACATGAACCGCTCAGCTGAACAGCTGGGCGGTTTTCTTTTTGGCCAGCTTCCGATCCAGCCGGGCCAGCCGGTGCCGCATGCCGGCCGCCCTCCCGGCATCGCCAGCCGCCCGCGCGGCCTCGACTTCCAGCGCCCCGAGCGCCAGCTCCCGCGCGGCCGTCAGGTCGCGGGCGCGATGTTCGTGGTGGATGGCCAGCGCCTCGACGGCACAGGCGTGCAGCGTGGCGAGCACCCGGTCGTGACGCCTCGCCGGAACATCGGTCACGTTCAGGAGCTCCCGCCAGCGGGCGGCCGCCTCCTCGAAGCGCCGGTCGCGGCGGCAGCCTGAGCGCCAGGCAATAGAGCGACTCGGCGCGCGTTTCCACACAGGACGACTCTGCCGCCCGGCGGTAGCACGCCTCGGCGCGGTCGAGCACGCCGGCACGCTCCAGCACCCGGCCGACCGCCAGCGCTTCCCGCCCGTCGCGGCAGGCGCCTTCGCCGCCCGCGGTCAGGCGCAGGGCGCGGCTGGTGACGGCCGCCAGCGACACCAGATCGAGCCGGTTGTGCTCGAGCACCGGCTCGAGCGGCCGCGGATCGCCGGTCCGCAGGAACTGGAAGAAGCGCCCCGGAATCTCGAAGCCGTCCACGTCGCCGACCCGCCGCAGGTTCAGCAGCGCGCGCTCGAGCGTGGTCAGCCGGCAGCCGCCGTCTCTCGGCGACCGCGTCGACCGGGACCGCCACAGGCGACGCGCCGGATGCAGCATGTCGAAATGCGGCACGTCGTCGAGCGGCGCCGGCAGCGGTGGAAGGCCCAGCGCGTTTCCATGACCGGCACGTCGAACGTCTTGCCGTTGTAGGTGACGATCAGGTCGGCATCGCCGAACAGCTCCGCCGCGGCGGCCAGCAGCGCGCGCTCCGCGTTGTAGCTGGTCAGCAGGAACTGCCGCACCTGGAACGCCCCGCGGTCGAAATAGCCGCACCCCGACCAGAAACGCCACCGTGCCGGCGCCCCCGCTCAGGCCGGTCGTCTCGAGGTCGATGAAGACGGCGTGGTTGCCCCCGCCGCCGTCTCCCGCCGCGCCGCTCGACCGGAAGGCCGGATCGAGCAGGCCGAGCGAGCCGGAATCGCCGATTTCGCACTCCCCGATCTGCACGTCGCCATGCCAGCGATCGGACTCGTAGCGGCGATCGATCACCAGGCAGGCGCCGAACGCGGTCGTGGCCAGCCGTCCGCCCAGCGCGTCCGCGACCTGCTCGAGGTCGAGCGTCGCTTCGTACCGGCGCCCGTCGTCCGGCTCGTAGGTGAGCTCGCGGCGCGGCGGCGTTCCGCCCTCTGGCGAGGGCCGGGCGGGGCGGACGATGGCGCGGAGCCGGGATGTCAGGTCGGTGGCAGACATGATCGTCAGGCCGCCGCCACGTCGAGGACGTGCTGGAGGATGCGCGACGCCACCTGCTTGGCGTGCGGCCCGGTATTGCCCTCGGGCCCGACGCACGACGGGCAGCCCGACGCGCACGGGCAGCCGTCGATCAGCTCGCGCGTGCGATCGAGCAGCGGCCGGTGCATCTCGAAGAGCGGCCGGCTGAAGCCGATGCCGCCGGGATAGTTGTCGTAGATGAAGATGTGCGGCTCGGCGGCGATCTCCGCCGGCGCGTGCCGCCGGCTCCGCCGGTGCGGACCTGGCGCTCGATGCTGCCGCCGTCGACCGAGATGCCGATGTCGTGGCCGTCGCACATCAGCAGCAGCTGCGCGATGTTCTTCATCGCGAACGCCAGCCCGATCACCCCGTCGCGGCGGTCGTCGCCGCCGAACGGCAGCGCCTGCATCACCGCCGACGGAATGGTCAGCCAGTACGACGAGGTGTGCATCTGCTGCTCCGGCAGGTCCAGCTCGCCGGAGCCGACGTTCTCGTTGGTGTAGAACTTGATCTTCTTGAAGCCGACCACGCGGGAGACGACGTGCACTTCCCCGTGCGATTTCTGTGCGGCGGTCTCCCCGGCCAGGGCGGCAAGCGCCTGATGGCTGTCGCCGCCTGTGCCGTCCCCCGACTCTCCGGCGTCCGCGTTCTCCAGCGCCGGCGGCGACCCGGTTGCTCCTCCCGCCGACTCGAACGTGTCGAGGATCGTGACCTTCGTGTAGGTGATGGCGTCGGTGTAGTAGTCGCAGTCCACCGCCCGGACGTAGGCCTTGCGGCCGTCGAAGTCGAGCCGCTCGACCTGGAACAGCGCCCCTTCGACGATGTAGATGGCCTTCTCGTGCAGGGTCGAGGGGCCGCTGGTGAAGTCGGTCTCGCCGATGACGCGCTCGCCGCTGGTCGTGTCGACCACGATGAAGTTGTCGGACGACACCGACCGCAGGCTCACGGCATCGGCCGGGTACGACTCGTTGGTCCAGTTCCACTGGCCGTCGGCGTGATGCACGAACCCCTCTTCAGCCAGCACCGCCAGCACCTCCTGCACGTCGAGCGCGCCGAACCGGTCGTCGTCCGCAAACGGCAGCTCGAAGGCGGCGCACTTCACGTGGTCGATCAGGATGTGCAGGTTGTCGGGGTTGATCAGCGCGTGTTCGGGCGCGCCGTCGAAGAAGTACGAGGGGTTGCGCACGACGAACTGATCGATCGGCGCGCTGCTCGCGACGAGCACGGCCGCCGAACGCGTCGTGCGGCGGCCGGCCCGCCCGGCGCGCTGCCAGGTCGCCGCGATGGTGCCCGGGTAGCCGGCCATCACGGAGACGTCGAGCGCGCCGATGTCGATGCCGAGCTCGAGGGCGTTGGTCGAGACGACCGCGCGCACCTGGCCGTCGCGCAGCCCGCGCTCGATCTCGCGGCGGCGGTTCGGCAGGTAGCCGCCGCGATAGCCGCGGATGACGTCGGCGGCGCCGGGCGGTCCGTGGAACGCGTCCTTCAGGTAGGTCGTGAGGATCTCGACCGCCAGGCGGCTCTGCGCGAACAGGATGAGCTGCAGGTTGTGGCGTGAGGAACTCGAGCGCCACGCGCCGCGCTTCCGCCAGGTACGACCGGCGGATGCCGAGCTCCGCGTTGACGACCGGCGGGTTCACGAACAGGAAGAACTTCTCGCCGCGCGGCGCGCCGTTCTTCTCGACCAGCTCGAAGGGGCGGCCGGTCAGCCCTTCGGCGAGATCGCGCGGGTTGGCAATCGTGGCCGACGAACAGATGAAGACCGGGTCGGAGCCGTAATGGCGGCAGACGCGCTGCAGCCGCCGCAGGATGTTGGCGAGGTGGCTGCCGAAGACGCCGCGATACGCGTGCAGCTCGTCGATGACCACGAAGCGCAGGTTCTCGAACAGCTTCGCCCAGCGCGGATGATGCGGCAGGATGCCCGAGTGCAGCATGTCGGGATTGCTCAGCACCACGTGGGCCTTGCCGCGGATAGCGCGCCGCGCGTCCGACGGCGTGTCGCCGTCGTAGGTGAACACGCCAATCTCGACCGACGTGCCGGTGGTGACGACCTGCGACAGCGCGTGGAGCTCGGCGAGCTGATCCTGGGCCAGCGCCTTCGTCGGAAAGAGGTAGAGGCGCGCGGGTCGAAGGATCGCGTCAGGATCGCGTTCAGGACCGGGGCGTTGTAACAGAGCGTCTTCCCCGACGCGGTCGGGGTGATGGTCACGACGTTGCGGCCGCCGAGCACGTGGGCGAACGCTTCGGCCTGATGGGTGTAGAGCTGATCGATGCCGCGCGCCGCCAGCGCCGTGCGGAGCCGCGGGTCGGTCGCCTCGGGAAACGGCGCGAAGGTGGCGGCCACGGCGGGCAGCCGGTGCGCGGCGGTCACGATCGGATCGGCGTCCCGGCCGAGCGGCGCCTTCGACGCGGTAAGCCGGGTCAGGACCTCCTGGAGAGATCGGTCCTTGTCGCCGGTGATGACAGGAAGGGTCTGGGACGCCATGGGGAACCCGCTGCAGCTGCGTGAGTTGCGACACGATGGTAGCAGCGGCGGGCACGGCGATCAACAGGCGAAAGGAGCTCAAGGGAGCCGGGGGGCGCCCGGGCCCAGCAGCAGGCCTCCGAGGGCGCGGCCGGCCACGACCCCGCCCAGCCCGAGCACGAGGTGCAGCACCAGGTTGGCGGCGGCGAGCCAGCCGCTCCGGCCGGCCAGCCCCACGGTCTCCAGGCCGAATGCCGAGAACGTCGTGAAGCCCCCGAGGAACCCGACAACCGCGAGCGCCCACGCGTCCTGAGAGAAGACCCCGGGGAAGTGCAGCGCGGCGGCGGCGGCAAACCCGATGGCCAGGCAGCCGCCCACGTTCACCAGCAGCGTGCCGAAGGGAAACGACGCCAGCCAGGCGCTGCCGATCGCGAGGTTCACGGCGTAGCGGGCGATGGAGCCGAGGCCGCCGCCGAGGCCGACGAGCAGGAAGGCGGTCACGGCCGCACGCCGCCGCGGCCGTCGCCGGCCGGCGTTCCCTCGACCCGTTCGGCGGCAATCTTCGCCACCAGGCCGCTCAGGCCCAGCACGCCGATCAGGTTGGGAAAGATCTGCAGCGCATTCATCAGGTCGCCCCAGGCCCAGACCACGTCCACGCGCGACACCGCGCCGAAGGGGATGAGCAGGCAGTAGATCCAGCGGTAGGGCACCGTGACGCGGCGGCCGAGGATGTATTCGAAGAACTGCTCGCCGTAATACGCCCAGCCGATGAGCGTGGTGTAGCCGAACAGGAACGTGCAGAAGGCCACGATCCACCCGCCGGCGGTCGGCATCACGGTGTTGAACGCCGCGCCGACAGCGGCGGTGCTCGTCAGCCCCGACTCCCACACCCCGGTCAGCAGGATCGTCATCGCGCTGATCGTCGAGGTCACGAACGAGACGATGAACACTTCCATGACGGCATTGAGGCCCTGCTGGACCGGCCTGCTGCTCTGGGCCGTGCCGTAGGCCACCGCGGCGGTGCCGTAGCCGGCTTCGTTGGCGTAGATCCCGCGCGCGATCCCGTAGCGCATCGCCACCAGGATCCCGATCGAGCCGCCGGCCGCCGCCCGCATCGAGAAGGCGTGGTCGAAGACCAGCGCGAACGTTTCGGGGAGACGCCCGGCGTTGGCGCCGATCACGATCGTTCCACCAGCCAGATAGAGGCCGACCTTGAGCGGCGACAGCTTCTCGGCGGCGCGGCCGATCGACGTGATGCCGCCGATGATCACCAGCCAGGTGAGCACCGCGATGACCACGCCCGACACCAGCCGGGGAATGCCGACCGCGCTGTCGAGCACCAGCGCCATCGAGTTGGGCTGTGTGAAGGGGGTCGTGGTGAGCGCGGCCACCGCGGCGACGAGGGCGAAGATCCAGGCCAGCGCCGGCGAGCGGAGCCCGTCGCGCAGGTAATACATCGGCCCCGACAGCGTCGCGCCGCCGCGGGTCTCGCGGAAGGTCACGCCGAGCACCGCCTCGGCGAACTTGATCGACATGGCCACGAAGCCGTAGACCCAGATCCAGAACAGCGCCCCCGGGCCGCCCGACACGATGGCCGTGGCCACGCCGGCGATGTTGCCCGTGCCGATCGAGGCGGCCAGCGAGGTCATGAACGCCTGGAACGGCGTGAGCGCGCCGGCGCCGCTGCCGCGCCGGACGAACGCGACGCGCCAGGCGTCGCGGAAGCGGCGGATCGGCACGACGCGCGTGCGGATGGTGAGGAACAGGCCGGTGCCGAGGAGGATGGCGACAATCCACGGCATGAACAGCGCGTCGGCCGCGGACTGGATCAGGCTGGCGATGGTGGTGAGCATGAGATGGCGGTCGGCGTGCGGGCGGCGGATCGCGCCGGCGTCAGATGTTGGACCGCCCCTGGCAGCCGTCGACCGGGATGCAGGCGCCGCTCACCCACGAGGCGCGGGACGAGGCGAGAAACGCGACGACCGCGCCGACCTCGTCGGCCCGCCCGAAGCGGCCGAACGGCAGCTCCCGCGTGACGAACTCGGCCATGCCCTCCGGGTCGGCCTGCTGCCGCTTGTGCCACGAGCCGCCCGGGAACAGGATCGAGCCGGGGGCCACGCTGTTCACCCGGATGTTGACGCGGCGCCAGCTGCTGCGCCAGCGACTTGCCGAGGCTGATCTCCGCCGCCTTGACGGCGTTGTAGGTCATGCGGCCGCCCGATTCGCGCCCCCAGATGGAGGCAATCAACAGGATCACCCCGCCGCCGCGCTCGCGCATGAGCGGCACGGCGCGCCGCGACGCGCGGATGGCTGGATAGAGCGTCTCGTCGAGCGCCGCCTGCCATTCCTGGTCGGACGTGCCGAGCAGGTCGGTGCCGGCGGCCCGCCCGACGTTGTTCACCAGGATGTCCACCCCGCCAAATGCTTCCGCGGTCCGCTCCACCACGAGGGCCACGCCGGCCGCGGTCGACACGTCGGCCTGCACCGCCAGCACCATCTGCGGCCGCTTCGCCACCGCCTCGACCTCGAGCGCGGCCTCGGCCAGTCCCTCCGCGCCCCGGGCGCAGAGGCAGACCCGGCATCCCTCGGCCACGAGCGCCCGCGCGCTCGCCAGCCCCAGCCCGCGGCTCGAGCCGGTGACGATGGCAACCTTGTCGGTGAGTCCTAGATCCATGTCACTCCGCTCACTCCGCGCGACCGCCGCCGGTCAGGTCGTTGAGCCGCCAGTCGAAGGGCGTGAACACGACCTGGAACGTGTTCGCCTCCACGTAGTCCCGCTCGAGACGCAGCAGGTTCGGCATGATGAACGCGATGACCGCCCGTTCGATCGGCGATCGCTGCGCGAACGTTCCCGCCGCCCCCGTGCCGTAGGCCGTGACGAACTCGCGCTCGTGCCAGCTGACGATCGAGGTGACGGCAATCCGCCCGCTCGAGCGATCGATCTGGAGCATCTCCTGCTGGTCGACGAAATCGGCCTGCACGGCCTCGAGCTGCGTGCCGAGGCGCGCGCCGGTGTAGGCCTCGCTGCGCAGCCGGCCGCTCCCCACCGCACCGCGGCCGAGCGCCAGGTAGAGGCGTGGGTCGGCGAACTCCGGGAGCACCCCCTTCTCGATGTCGTCGAGGGAGATCGACCGCCCGGCGAGGCGGTGCTTCGCTGTCTCGAAGGCGCCGGGAAGCTGCCGGATGCTGGACGCCGGATAGGCGGCCGCCTTGCCCGCAATGGGATACCGGTTGATGACCGTCTGGAGGACGACCGCGTTGTAGGCGTTCAGCCAGAACGCCGCCTTCGCCTCGCGCGGCCAGCCGTCGTAGGTCGCCGCCGGCACGTTCAGGGACGCGATGTAGCGGTCGAGACGGCCGCGCTCGCTCTGGAGCGCCCGGTAATAGACGAGGCCGTCGCGCACGTTGACGTCGAGCAGCTGATCGAACGGCCGGTGCAGCGGCTCGACATCGGCGGCTTGCGCGGCCGCGCCGGCGGGAGCCAGCGCGCCGAGGGTGCCGGGGACGCTCAGGGCCCCGAAAGCGAGGACGAGCGCCGCGGGCAGGACGGAACGCAACATAGCGGTGATCCTAGCAGCGTCGGGCATCGGCGGGCGCGGCGGTCAGGCGTCCGCCGAGAGAAAGGCCGCCAGCGCGGCGGAGAACTCGTCGGGCGCTTCGAGGCTGGACAGGTGTCCGGCGCCGGGGATCGTCACGAGCCGCGACGAGGGCAGGCGCTCGTGCAGCAGCGCGGCCTCCGATGCCGGAATCAGCGTGTCTTCGGATCCGGCGATGACGAGCGCGGGCCGGTCGATCTGCGCCAGCAGCGCCGTGGAGTCCGGGCGCCCCTTCATCGCGCCGATCGCGCCAGCGATGCCGTCCGGCCGGTTGGCTGCGATCAGGCCGCGGACGAGTGTCTCGAGATCGGGACGGGACCGGCGCGTGGTCTCGCCCAGCAGCTTCGGCAGCATCTGATCCGCGACCGCCGCCGCCCCCTGCTCGCGGACGAGCGCCGACATCGCGTCGCGCGCCGCACGCCCCTCGGCGGTGTCGGCGCCCGCTTTCGTGTTGGCGAGGACCACGCCGGTGAACCGGCCGGGCGCGAGCCGGAACAGCGCCAGCGTGACGTAGCCGCCCATCGACACGCCGCCGATGACCGCGCGATCGATCCCGGCAGCCGTCATCCACGCCTCGACCCGCCGGGCCATGTCGTCCATCGACTGCACGGAGCCATCGGCGTGCGGACCGAAGCCCGGCAGGTCGGGGGCGAGCAGGCGCCAGCCGTCCGGGACGCGCTCGAGCTGGGACCGCCACATGTCGGCCGAGAGCGGAAACGCATGGATCAGCACCACCGGACGCCCGGCGCCCGCCTCGAGATGACGGACACGGCGGCCGTCCACCTCGGTGGTTCGTTCGAGGACCATCGCGTGATGATACGCCACCGCCGGACGGCGGAGAGACCGGTAACGGGGGCTAGACGAAACGGGTCAGCGTGACGTCGAGCGTGCGCACACGGCGGGCGCCGCGGTGCCACTGGACCAGAATCGGGCTCTGGTAGGTGCCCTCGATGATCGCCCCCTGGCCGGGCACGTCGCGGTCGGACACGAGCAGGCTGACGGCCCGCTTCATCCGGAGGAAGCGGGCGGCCGGCATCGCGATGGCCTGCGACAGCACCGTCTCGACCATCGACTCGCGCAGGCCGAGCGTGTCCACCAGGCGGTTGAAGACGCGCACGAGATCGTACTTCGCGTAGTCGAGCGTCTTGGCGGGAATCGCGCGCGGGTTGCCGAGGATGTGGCCGGCCTTCTCGGCCATGAAGCGCAGCGGGTCGCGCAGCACGTCGCCGAGGTCGTGGCGCATCAGCAGCGTCTCGTATTCGTTGACCGTCAGCCCGGCGTGGCGCTCGCCCGGCGCCAGCGCGAGGCGAAGGCGACCCTTGGTGACGCCGTGCGCCGCCACCAGCTCCTGGCACTGCTGGTAGATGCCGAACTTCGGGTTCTTCAGGTTGACCGAGTCCACCGCGTGGCCGGACACCGGCACCGCCAGGCGCAGCGTCGCGACCGGCTCCTCGGCGCTGTAGCCGAGCACCGACGTGAGGCGGCGGCGGGGCTGGCCCTTGTGCACGCCGTCGAGGTCGATGAAGCTGACCGGCTCGCCCGGCCGGTTCTGATACGTCACGCAGGTGCGCAGGGCGCCGGCCATGAAGGCGAGGTGCGAGTCGGCGTTCCGCGGTTCCTGCGGCTTCTGCTCCTCGGTCAGCTCCGTCCGCCGTTCGAGCTTGTCGTGCTCGTACCCGGCCCCTTCCGGGAACATCGTCCGGAAGACCTCGATGTAGGGCATGACACCGGCGCTGCCCTGGTTGAGCCGCGAGGCGACGCCGGGATCGAGATAGCCGGCCGTGGTGTGGAACGAGCAGCACAGCGCCCGCGGGTAAGGGTCGAGCGCGTCGCCGAACCGGGTGGCAATTTCATCCCGGACGTCGATGACGTCGACGCGGGCCCGAGGCGTGAGCGCGAGCGTCAGCTCGAGGGGAACGGTGGGCATGGACACGGCTGGGCCCGCTCCTACAGGAGGCGACTGGGCCACAGTCTAGGATAACACGTTGCCAGCTGGGGAACGGGGGAACGGGGGAGCTGGGGAACTGAAGGGCTCGGCGATATGGGAGTTTGGGAGTTGGGCGTTGGGAATTGTGATTAACAGATTAACAGAGCACGCGTATGACGTCCGAGCGCGTGATGATGAACGTCTTGTCGGTCTTGAAGTCGCGCACCAGCACCGCCGGGTTCGCCGACGTGATCATCGTGGACAGCAGCTCGACCGGCGTCGAGATGTCCACGAACGGGAACGCCGGCTGCATGATGTCCCCCACCGGCGCGGTCTTGATCGCCGGGTTCCGCACCAGCTCGGAATAGAGGTGCGCCTCGTTCAGCGACCCGACGAGCCGCTTGTCGTGGGTGATGGAGATCTGCGAGAAGTCGTGCTGCCCCATCAGGCGCACCGCGGCCTCCACGGTCTCGTCCGCTTCGAGCGCCAGCAGCTCGCCCGACACGCCCGACGCCACGAGGTCGCGCGCCGTCATGCCGCTCTTCTCGAGGAAGCCCTTCTCCCGCATCCAGTCGTCGTTGAACATCTTGCCGAGGTAGCGCGACCCGTGGTCGTGGAAGATCACCACCACCACGTCGCCCGGGCCGAAGTGCTCCTTGAGCTGCAGCACGCCGGCCATCGCCGACCCGGCGGAGTTGCCGGCGAAGATCCCCTCCTCGCGCGCGATCCGGCGGGTCATCAGCGCGGCGTCCTTGTCGGTCACCTTCTCGAAGTGATCGATGACGTCGAAGTCGACGTTCTCCGGCAGGAAGTCCTCGCCGATGCCCTCGGTGATGTAGGGATAGATCTCGTTCTTGTCGAAGATCCCGGTCTCCTTGTACTTCTTGAACACCGAGCCGTAGGTGTCGATGCCCCAGACCTTGATCGCCGGGTTGCGCTCCTTCAGATAGCGTCCGGCGCCGCTGACGGTGCCGCCGGTGCCGACGCCGACGACGAGGTGGGTGACGGCGCCGTCGGTCTGCTCCCAGATCTCCGGGCCGGTCTGCTCGTAATGCGCGGCGCTGTTCGACAGGTTGTCGTACTGGTTGGCCTTCCACGAGTCCGGCACCTCGCGCTCCAGCCGCGACGACACCGAGTAGTACGACCGCGGGTCCTCGGGGTCGACGTTGGTCGGGCACACGATGACCTCGGCGCCGAACGCCTTCAGCGCGTCGACCTTCTCCTTCGACTGCTTGTCGGTGGTCGTGAAGATGCAGCGGTAGCCCTTCACCACCGCGGCAATGGCCAGTCCCATGCCGGTGTTGCCCGAGGTGCCCTCGATGATGGTGCCGCCCGGCTTGAGCAGGCCGGCCCGCTCGGCGTCCTCGATCATCCGGACCGCCATCCGGTCCTTGATGGAGTTGCCCGGGTTGAAGGTCTCGATCTTGGCCAGCACCAGCGCATCGGTCTCGCCGCGGGTGATCCGGTTGATCCGCACCATCGGCGTGTCGCCGATGGTGTCGAGGATGGTGTCGGCAATCCTGGGCGTGGTCATGGTCATGCCGTGGCCGTTCCCGGCCGGTAGGTGCCAAACGACCACAGGTTCCCTTCGAGGTCGCGCGCCCCGTATTCCCGCGAGCCATACTCCGTGTCGCGCAGCTCGTAGACGATCGCCGCCCCGGCCGCCTTCGCCCGCGCGTAGTGTTCGTCGGGGTCCGGGACGTAGACGTAGATGCCCTGGGTCACCGCGCCCAGCTCCCGGGCGGTCTTGAGGCCGAGGTCGTCCTGCTTGGCCGAGCCCAGCATCAGGCAGCTGCCACCATAGCCGATCTCCGCGTGGGCGATCGTGTTGTCGGGCCCGGGGTGGACACCGCGCGCCTCGAGGCCAAAGGCCTGGACCAGCCAGGTGATGGCGGCCGGTGCGTCCTGATACCGCAGGAACGGGTACATCGTGACCTCGGTAGAGGCGGGGGTAGTCGGCATGGCGCTCTCCTCTGCAACGATCTTATGCCATGCCCTTATGCCAGGCCCGCACGGGCCCCGGTTCCTCGCGCCGCCGCAGTAAACCTTCAGGCGGCGGGATCCGTCTACTGCCTGACAGATGCGCAACCTGACGCTCGCCTTCCGCCGCCTCTTCAAGGCTCCCTTCGTCACCTCGGTCGCGATCCTGTCGCTGGCGCTCGGCATCGGCGCCAACGCCGCCATGTTTTCGCTCTTTCACCAGATGCTGCTGCGGCCGCTCCCGGTGCCGGCCCCCCACGAGCTGGTGAACCTGTCGGCGCCCGGCCCCAAGCCGGGGTCGCAGTCCTGCAACCAGGCCGGCGACTGCGACGAGGTCTTCAGCTACCCGATGTTCCGCGACCTGCAGAAGGCGCACACCGGGTTCACCGACCTGGCGGCCCACGTGCTGTTCGGCGCGAACCTGGCCTTCCGCAACCAGACCCTGAACGGCGAAGGGGTGCTGGTGTCGGGGAGCTACTTTCCGGTCCTCGGGATCCCGCCGGCGCTGGGGCGGCTGCTCTCGCCCGCCGACGATCAGAAGGTCGGCGAATCGCTGGTGGTCGTGCTCAGCCACGCCTACTGGACGGAACGGTTCGATCGGAGCCCGGCCGTGCTCGGCGAAACGCTGGTCGTCAACGGGCAGCACCTCACAATCGTCGGGGTGGCACCGGACGGGTTCGGCGGCACCACGCTCGGCGCGCGTCCGCAGGTCTACGTGCCCATCACGCTGCGCGGCGCCATGAACCCGGGGTTCAACCAGTTCCACAACCGCCGGTCGTACTGGGCCTATGTCTTCGGACGGCTGCGGCCGGGGGTCACGCTCGACGAGGCCCGCACCCAGCTCAACGTCCCCTACCGCGCCATCGTCAGCGACGTCGAGGCGCCACTGCAGCGCGGGATGAGCGACCAGACGCTGGCCCGCTTCAGGGCCAAGCCGCTGCTGATGGAGGAAGGCGCGCGCGGCCAGAGCTCGGTGGACGCGCAGGCGGGTACGCCCCTGGCGCTGCTGCTCGGCGTGACCGGCCTCGTGCTCCTGATCGCCTGCGCGAACATCGCGAACCTGCTGCTCGCCCGCGGGGCGGCGCGCTCTGGCGAGATGGCGGTGCGGCTGTCGATCGGGGCCAGCCGGCGGCAGCTCATCGGCCAGCTCCTGACGGAGTCTTGCGTCCTCGCAGCGTGCGGCGGTTTGTTCGGCATTCTCGTCGCCCGCTGGACGCTCGGGGTCATCCTCGCGATGCTGCCGGCCGCTGTGGGCCGGACGATGGAGGCCGAGATCAGCGGCACGGTGCTGCTCTTTGCCGCGGCCGTGACGCTGGGGACGGGCCTGCTGTTCGGGCTGTTCCCCGCCTGGCACAGCACGCGCCCCGACCTGCTGCCCACGCTCAAGGGGCAGGCCGGGCAGCCCGGCGGCGGGCGGGGGGCACAGCTCTTCCGTGCCGGGCTGGCCACGGCGCAGATCGCCATTTCGATGGCGCTGCTCGCGTGTGCCGGGCTGTTCACGAAGAGCCTGGTCAACGTCAGCCGCGTCGATCTCGGCATCAACATCGAGAACCTGATTACCTTTGGCGTCTCCCCGGAGCTGAACGGCTACTCGGCCGACCGGTCGCGGGTCCTGTTCGAGCGGCTCGAGGACGAGCTCGCCGCCCAGCCTGGCGTCATCGACGTGACAGCGGCGCAGGTTGCCGCGCTGTCGGGCAACAACTGGGGCAGCAGCGTCCTGGTGCAGGACTTCAAGGCCGGCCCCGACACCGACACCGGCTCGCGCGTCAACCAGGTGGCTCCCGGGTACTTCCGCACGCTCGGCATTCCCCTGCTCGCCGGGCGGGATTTTTCGCGTGCCGATCGCCTGGGCGCGCCCAAGGTTGCGATCGTGAACGAGGCCTTCGCTAAAAAGTTCAACCTGGCGCCCGACGTGGTGGGCAAACGGATGAGCAACGGACGCGGCCCCGACGCGGTGCTCGACATCGAGATCGTCGGGCTGGTGAAAGACGCCAAGTACAGCGAGGTCAAGGCCCCGGTGCCGCCGCTGTTCTTCATGCCCTACCGCCAGGACGCACGCGCCGGGAGCATCAACTACTACGTGCGCACGTCGGCGCCGCCCGGGCAGATGCTCCAGACCGTGCAGCGCGTCGTGGCGGGCGTGGACCCCGATCTGCCGGTCGAGAGCCTGCAGACGATGCCGCAGCAGGTACGGGAGAACGTGTTCCTGGATCGCATGATCACGTCGCTGGCCGCGGGCTTCGCCATCCTGGCGACGATCCTGGCGTCGGTCGGGCTGTACGGGGTGCTCGCGTACACCGTGGCGCAGCGCACCCGCGAGATTGGCCTGCGGATGGCGCTCGGCGCCGCCCCGGGCCGGGTGCGCGGGATGGTCCTGCGCCAGGTGGCCGTCATGACCGGCATCGGCGCCACGCTGGGGCTGATGGCCGCCGTCCTGGCCGGCCGTGCCGCCAAGGCCAGCGACATCCTGTATCAACTGGAAGGCTACGACCCGGTTGTGCTCGTCGCTTCGACGGTCCTCCTGGCGCTGGTGGCGCTGGGCGCCGGGTTCGTCCCTGCCCACCGGGCCTCCAAAGTCGAACCGATTCTGGCGCTGCGCCACCAGTAGGGCGGCTTCCGTCGTCCCCCCTCCCGGCAGATTTCTGCGCACAGGGAAACGATTGCCCCTCGCCGGGCGTCTACAATGTCTGAGCGAACCCCTCTCGCCGGTCATTGTCGGCCGTCAGGCCCGTCTGAAGGAGCTTTCCTGGTGCGAACCCGTCCCGCGGCGCTGGCCGCAAGCGTCACCTGCGCGGTCCTGCTGGCCACCGCGTGCGGGACGAGCCAAACGGCGGCGCCTGCCGACGAGAGTCGCGCGCCGTCGGCGGTCGCGATGGCTCCGGTCACCGGGACCGACGAGCCGATCACCGTCGAGGCGACCGGCAGCTTCCAGGCGGACGAATCGTCCGACGTTGCCCCCGAGAGCTCAGGCCGGGTCACCGCCACGCCCGTCGACGTCGGCCAGTTCGTCAAGGAGGGGGCGGTCCTCATCCGGATCCAGGGGGTGAATGCCAATCTGCGGCTGGATGAGTCGCGGGCGTCGCTCTCGCGGTCCGAAGCCAATCTCAAGCTGTCGGAAGCCCGCAACGAGCTCGCCCAGATCACCGCGAAGCGCAACGCCGCGCTGATGGCCAAGGGGCTGGTGCCGCAGACCGTCGCGGACGAGGCCCGCACCCAGGCGGAGACCGCGGCGGCCGCCGTGCACGTGGCACGGGCGTCGCTCGAGGAGGCGCGCGCCCAGCTCGCGCTCGCGCAGAAGGCGGTCACCGACGTCGTGGTGGCCGCGCCGTTCTCCGGCTACATCAGCCAGCGCCGGGTATCGCTCGGCGAGTTCGTGCAGCCGTCGACCGCGGTGGTCACCCTGCTCCGGATCGACCCCCTCCGGCTGCAGCTGACCATTCCCGGGGTGCAGGCGCGACCAGATCAAGGTCGGGCAGACCGTCGAGGCGCGGGTGGACTCCGAGCCCGACGAGGTCTTCCGGGGCAAGATTACCGCCGTGAACCCCGCTATCGCCGCCGAGTCGCGCGCCTTCATGGTCGAGGCGCGCGTGCCGAACCCGAAAGCCGTCCTGAAGCCGGGCATGTTCGCCGTGGCCACGATCGACCAGGGGCGCACCGGGCGGGCGCTGCTCGTGCCGAAGCGGGCGGTCATCGAGGACGTGAACACCAACTCCTACCGCGTCTACGTGATCGACAAGGACAACCGGGCACGGCTGCGCGTGGTGCAGCTGGCGGCGCGGCAGCCCCAGGCCGACACGACGAAGCTGCTCACCGGCGTCAAGGAAGGCGAGCGGGTGGCGACCTCGAATCTGGCGGATCTCTACGACGGCGCCCCGGTCACGCCGGGCGGCGACGACAGTCCCGAATAGGCGAATCCCATGCAGAAACTTGCCGAAATCTGCGTCCGCCGGCCGGTCTTCGCGACCATGCTGATTGCGGCGATCATCGTCGTCGGGGCGGTCACCTACTTCCAGCTCGGCGTCGATCGCTACCCGCGCATCGAGACACCGGTCGTGTCGGTCACGACGACGAACCCGGGCGCCACGCCCGAAAGCATCGAGGCGGAGGTCACGGACCGGATCGAAGCCGCGGTGAACACGGTGGCCGGGATCGACGAGCTGCGGTCGACCTCGACCGAGGGGCAGTCCCGCGTCACCATCACGTTCGACCTGTCGAAGAACCCCGACGTCGCGGCGCAGGAGGTGCGCGCCAAGGTCGACCCGGTGATCCGCAACCTGCCGGAAACGGCGGATCCGCCGGTGGTCCAGAAGCAGGACCCGGACGCGATGCCGATCATGTTCCTGTCGGTCTCGGCGCCGATGCCGGCCGTCGAGCTGACGAGCTTCCTCGAGCAGAACGTCCAGAAGCGGCTGGAATCGGTCAACGGCGTCGGCGAAGTCGTGCTCTACGGCGCCCGCCGCCGGCAGATCCAGATCAAGATCGACCCCGATCGGCTGAACTCATATTCGCTGTCGACCTCCGACGTGGCGGCGGCGCTGCGCGCCCAGAACCTCGAGCTGCCGGGCGGGCGCCTCGAGCAGGGCACCCGCGAGCTGTCGGTCCGCACCGTCGGCCGGCTGCAGCGGCCCGACGAGTTCGCCGAGCTGGTCGTGGCGACGCGCAACAACATCCCGATCCGCATCAGCGATCTCGGCGTGGTCGAGGACACCGGCGCGGACCCGACCTCGGTCTCGAACCTCAACGGCCGGAGCTCGGTGTCGGTGGCCATCCGGAAGCAGAGCGGCGTGAACACGGTGGCGCTCGCCGACGCCATCCGCGCCCGGCTGGCGGAGATCGAGCGGACGCTGCCGCCGACCTTCCAGCTCCGCCTCGTGCGTGACGACTCGGAGTTCATCCGCGCCTCGCTGCGACGCCATCAAGGAGCACCTGATCCTCGGCGGCATCCTCGCGGCCATCATCGTGCTGGTCTTCCTGCGCAACTTCCGCACGACGATCATCGCCGCGATCGCGATTCCGACCTCGATCATCGGCGCCTTCGGCGTCATGGCGGCGCTCGACTTCACGCTCAACCAGATGACCATGCTGGCCCTGACGCTGATGGTCGGCATCGTCATCGACGACGCGATCGTCGTGCTGGAGAACATCTACCGCTTCGTCGAGGAAAAGGGCATGACGCCGATGCAGGCGGCGGTCGAGGGCACGCGCGAGATCGGCCTCGCCGTGATGGCGACGACGCTGTCGCTGCTGGCGGTGTTCCTGCCGGTCGGCTTCCTCGGCGGCATCATCGGCCGCTTCATGTCGTCGTTCGGCCTGACCTCGGCCGCGGCCATCGCCATCAGCCTGATCGTGTCGTTCACGCTCACGCCGATGCTGGCGGCGCGGTGGATCAAGCACGACCACGCCGCCCGGGCGCACGACGAGTCACGCAGCGGCTTCTACCGGCACATCGACCGGATCTACACCCGGATGCTCGAGTTCTCGATGGCCCACCGCTGGGCGATTGTCGGCCTGTGCGCCATGGTCATCGCCTCGCTGTTCCCGCTCTTCAAGATGTCGGGGATCAACTTCACGCCGAGCGAGGACGAGTCGCGGATCCAGGTGTCGGTGCGGCTGCCGGTCGGGTCGAGCCTGGCGGCGACGTCGTCGCTGATGGAGCAGATCGCCCGCGAGATGCGCGACAAGCTGCCCGGCGTGTCCGACACGCTGTCGATGCCGGGCGGCGGCGCCGGCGGGTTCGGCCAGACCAACCAGGGCAGCCTGTTCGTGCGGCTGCGCGCCGATCAGGGATCGGGAGTTCTCGCAGCAGGAGCTGATCGTCCAGGCGCGGCGGCTGATCCAGCCCTACCGGCAGTCGGCGGTGATCTCGATCCAGAGCGCCGGCGGGCTGACCGCGCTCAGCGGCCGCGGCGCCACCATCCAGTACGCGCTGGTCGGCCCGGACCTGCAGAAGCTCGACGACTACACCGCGCGGGCCCGCGACGCCCTGCTCAAGAATCCGCTGCTCGTGGACGTCGATCGCACCTACCTGCCGGGGCGGCCGGAGCTGCGCCTCAACATCGACCGGCAGCGCGCCGCCGACCTCGGCGTGCGGGTGCAGGACGTGTCGCAGACGGTCAACGCGCTGGTCGCCGGCCAGAAGGTCACGACCTTCAACGCCGCCTCCGACCAGTACGACGTGCGTGCTGCGGGCGCAGGACTCCTTCCGCCGCACGCCGGAGTCGATTGCGTCGGCGACGGTGCGCACCGGCACCGGCGAGCTGGTGCAGCTGCGCACGCTGGTGATCGTTCGACGAAGGGGCCGGGCCGGCCTCAATCGACCGCCTGAACCGCCAGCGGCAGATCTCGATCACCGCCAACCCAGCGCCCGGCCGCGCCCAGGGCGAGGGGCAGACGGCGATCGAGGAGACGTTCGCGGCGATGGACATGGAGCCGGGATACAGCCTCGTCGCCAGCGGCGGCTCGCGCGAGCTCGGGCGCGCCGCCTACTACTTCGGGATCGCCTTCGCGCTCTCGTTCGTGTTCATGTACATGGTGCTGGCGGCGCAGTTCGAGTCGTTCATCCACCCGGTCACCATCCTGCTGACGCTGCCTCTGGCCGTGCCGTTCGGGCTGCTCGCGTCGCTGATGTTCGGGCAGCAGCTCAACATCTACTCGGCGCTCGGCGTCCTGCTGCTGTTCGGCATCGTCAAGAAGAACGCCATCCTGCAGATCGACCACACCATGGGCCTGCGCGCGCAGCGGCTGCGAGCGCTACGAGGCCATCATCCAGGCCAACCGCGACCGGCTGCGGCCGATCCTGATGACGACGCTGGCGCTGATTGCCGGGATGATGCCGCTCTGCATCGGCTCCGGCCCTGGCGCCGAGACCAACCGGTCGATCGGCATCCTCGTCGCCGGCGGCCAGGCGATGTGCCTGCTCCTCACGCTGCTCGCCGTCCCGGTGTTCTACTCGCTGTTCGACGACGCCGCGCAGTCGCCGGCCTGGGCGCAGATCGGCAGGCGATGGGAGCGTGCCGGTGCCGCGGCCGGCCGGCTGGTCGGGCGGCGCCAGCCGGCGCGCGACGCGGCCAGGTAGCGGCGCCGGGGCTCGCGACGCGTGGCTGATTCACCCGCCGTCCCGGACCAGCCGCGGCGCCGCTCCCGCGCGGCGCGCGCCGCACTGGTCGTGCTCCTGCCCGCGGCCCTCGTCTACGGCGGCGCCGTTGCCTGGCTCGTGAGCCAGGAAACACGGCTCGTCTTCCAGGCCGGCTTTCCGCTCGGCGAGTCGCGTCCCTCGTTTCCACACGAGCAGGTGGACCTGCCGCACGCGAATGGCGAACGCCAGTTCGCCTGGGTCATGACGCGGCCCGGGGCCGACGTCTGGGTGCTGTTCCTGCATGGCAACGCCGCGACCATCGCCAGCCGCGTGAACATCGCGCGCTACCGCGAGCTCCGGGCACTGGGCCTGAACGTCCTCGCGCCTGAATACCGGGGCTTCGCCGGCCTGGCGGGGGTGCCGACGGAGGCCGGGGTCGCCGCGGATGCCCGCGCCGCGTTCGACTACCTGACGGCAACCCGGCAGGTGCCGGAGTCACGGATCGTCGTCTACGGCTGGTCGCTCGGCTCGGCGGTGGCGGTGCACCTGGCCTCGCAGGTGGCGGCCGGAGCGGTCATCCTCGAAGGGGCGCCGGCGTCGATTGCCGGGCTGGGCCAGCAGCTCTATCCGCTGTTCCCCGTGCGCTACATCATGCGGAACCCGTTCGAGTCGATTCACCGCATCCACCGGATCCGCGCCCCGCTGCTCTTCCTGCACAGCCCCGAAGACGACGTGATCCCGATCGCGGAGGGACGGCGGCTCTACGACGCGGCGCCGGCGCCCAAGCGGTTCGTCGAAGTCCGCGGCGGGCACGTCCACGCGAACGACGTCGACGGCGCAAAGTTCTTTGGCGCGATCCGCGCGTTCCTGTCCGAACACGGGCTGCTCGATCGCCAGCCGTAAGGATGGGGGGTTCGCGGTTCGGCGAAAGCGCGATACCGTAGTCGATTGATGCGTGACGCGACACGAACAGGAACGGGAACGGGCGATCCACACGAAGGGCTGCGCGACGACGTGCGCGCGCTCGGGGAGCTGCTCGGGGACACGCTGCGCGAGCGCGGCGGGCAGGCGCTGCTCGACCTGGTCGAGCGCGTCCGGGCGGTCTCGAAACGGGGACGCGCCGTCCAGACGGGGGAGTTCGAGGCGCTCGCCGAGCTGCTGCGCGGACTGCCGGTCAGCTCGGCGGTCGAGGTCGCGCGTGCGTTCTCGCACTTCCTGACGCTGGCGAACATCGCCGAACAGCACCACCGCGTCCGCCGCCGCCGCGCCTACCAGCGGCCCGGCGCGCAGCCGCAGCCCGGATCGATCGACGAGGTCCTGCCCCGCCTGCTCCAGTCCGGCGTGTCGCCCGACGCGCTGCACCAGGCAATCAGCGGCCTGAAAATCGAGCTGGTGCTCACCGCGCATCCCACCGCCATCACGCGCCGGACGCTGATCCACAAGCACCTGAAGATCGCGGAAGCGCTCGCGGCGCGCGATCGGCCGGACCTGACCCACGACGAAGCGGCGGAGGCGGGCGACGAGCTGCGCCGGCAGATCGCGGCGGCCTGGGACACCGACGAGATCCGGCCGGAACGGCCGCGGCCGCTCGACGAAGTGATTGGCGGCCTGCTCATCTTCGAGCAGACGCTGTGGAACGCCGTGCCGCGGTTCCTGCGCATGCTCGACCGGCGGCTGCGCGCCCTGACCGGCCGCCCCCTGGCGCTCGACGTCGCGCCGGTCCGGTTCGGCTCGTGGCTCGGCGGCGATCGCGACGGCAACCCGAGCATCACCGCCGACGTCACGCGGCTCGCCTGCACGGCCGGGCGCTGGATTGCCGCCGACCTCTACGAGCGGGAGATCCAGGCGCTGCGGCTCGAGCTCTCGATGACGTCGGCAACCGCCGAGCTGCGCGAGCGCGCGGGCGGCGCCCACGAACCCTACCGCGCCGTGCTCCGCGACATCCACCGCAAGCTCATCTCGCTGCGCGCGCGGCTCGGACAGCTGCTGCGGCAGCCCGCCACCGGCGCGCCCGGCGCCGCGCTGACCGACATCCTGCACGACGATCCGGATCTGTTCGAGCCGCTCCACCTGTGCCACCGCTCGCTGATGGAGACCGGCCAGAGCACCGTGGCCGAGGGACGGCTGGCCGACGTGCTGCGGCGGACCGCCACGTTCGGGCAGGGTCTCGTCCGCCTCGACATCCGTCAGCACGCGACGCGCCATGCCGAGGCGGTCCACGCCATCGTGTCGCATCTCGGCGAGGGCTCGTACCTCGACTGGAACGAGGAGGCGCGCATCGCGTTCCTCACGCGCGCGCTGCGCCAGCCGCCGCGGCCGGAGCTGCTCGCGATCGAGAGCACGGACGAGAACCGCGAACTGCTCGCCACGATCCGCACCGTGGCCGCGATTGGCCCCGAGTCGTTCGGCGCCTACGTCGTGTCGATGGCGCAGAGCCCGTCGGACGTGCTGGCGGTCGAGTTCCTGCAGCGGCAGGCGGGCGCCCGGCTGCGCGTCGTGCCGCTCTTCGAGCAGGTGGAGCACCTGCGGAGCGCGGCCGGCACGATTCGCGCCCTCCTCGACATCCCCGCATACCGCGAGCTGACCGCCGGACACCAGGAAGTGATGATCGGCTATTCCGACTCGGCCAAGGACGGCGGGCGGCTGGCCGCGAACTGGGAGCTCTACCGCGCCCAGGAGTCGCTCGTGGCGGCGACGCGGGAGGCCGGCACCGCGCTGACGCTGTTCCACGGACGCGGCGGCAGCATCAGCCGCGGCGGCGGCCCGACCTACCTCGCGCTCCAGTCGCAACCGCCCGGCTCGATCGACAGCCGGCTCCGGGTCACCGAGCAGGGGGAGATGATCCAGGCGCAGTTCGGGCTGCCGGAAATCGCCGTTCGCACGATCGAGGTCTATGCCACAGCCACGCTGAACGCGACGCTGCTGCCCGGGGCGGAACCGGCCGCCGAGTGGCGCCGCACGATGGACCAGATGGCGGAGGAGGCGCGCCGCTCGTATCGCGAGGTCGTCTACGACGATCCGCGCTTCGTGGACTATTTCCGCGCCGCGACCCCGGAGATCGAGCTCGGACGGGTGCCGATCGGCAGCCGCCCGCCGCGCCGCGTCCAGGACGGCGGCGTCGATTCCCTGCGCGCCATTCCCTGGGTCTTCGCCTGGACCCAGACCCGGCTCCTGCTGCCCTCCTGGCTCGGGACGGACGAGGCGCTCAGCGGCGCCCTGGCGCGGGAGGACGCCACCGTCCTCGACGCGATGTACCGCGAGTGGCCGTTCTTCCGCTCGACCATCGACCTCATCGCCATCGTGCTGGCCGAAGCCGAGCCGAAGATCGCCGCGGAGTACGATCGCCGGCTCGTGCCCGAGGCGCTGAAGCCGTTCGGCGAGGACCTCCGCCGCCGGCTCGCCGTCGCCACCCGGCGCGTGCTCGAGATCACCGGCGGCAACCACCTGCTCGACTACGCGCCGGTGCTCCGCCGCTCGATCGACGTCCGCAACCCCTACGTCGATCCCATCAACCTCGTCCAGGTCGAGCTGCTGCACCGCCTGCGGGCGACGGAAGACGCCGACAGCGAGCTGTGGCACGCCTTCATGATCACCGTCAACGGCATCGCGGCAGGGATGAGGAATACTGGGTAGGTATGGAGATTACGCCGGACATCGTGCTGGACGAGTCCGAGATCGAGGAGCGGTTCGTCCGGTCGTCCGGGCCGGGCGGCCAGAACGTGAACAAGGTCTCGACGGCGGTCGAACTGCGCTTCAATGCCGCCGGCTCGCCGGCGCTCGACGCGCGGACCGTGGACCGGCTGCGAACCATCGCCGGCACCCGCATGACCGCCGACGGCGTCCTGCTGATCGATGCGCGGCGGCACCGGACGCAGGCGAGGAATCGCGAAGACGCCCGCGAGCGCCTCGCCGAGCTGATTCGTGAGGCAGCCACGCCGCCGCGGCGCCGGCGGAAGACCAGGCCGACGCTGGCGTCGAAGGACCGGCGCATCCAGACCAAGCGCCTCCGCTCCGCCACGAAGGAACGGCGGAGCCGTGTGGGCGGCGACGAGTAGGCCGCCATGCTGCCCCTGCTGCTCTGCCTCCTGGTCTGGCAGGGGCCGCCGGCTGCCGGCCCGCTGCCCGATGCCGCCGAGTTCGGACGGCGGGTCCGGCAGGCGCTGGAAGTCGACCAGCAGGACCAGGACGCGTTCACGTATCTCGAACGCCGCCGCGACATCAAGATCTCCCGGATGGGAAAGGTCTCGGTCGGGCCGGTCCGCACGTTCGAGGTCTTTCCATCGCCGCGGCCAGGCGGCACCTACAAGCGGCTGATCGAAGTCGAGGGGAAGCCGCTCGCGGCCGACGCGCTCGCGAAGGCCGATGCCGAACATGCGCGCGACCTGAAAGAGGCTGAAGAACGGCAGCGCAGCGAGAGCGCATCGCAGCGCGCCAGGCGCCTGAGGGAGCAGGACGAGGAGCAACAGGAGCGCGACGCGATCCTGGCCGACGTGATTGCCGTGTTCGTGCCGACGCCCGTGGGCCGGGATACGATCGACGGCCGGCCGGTCATCGTCGCCGAGGTGAAGCCGCGCCCGGACGCGAGGGTGACGACTCGTCAGGGCCGGTGGATGAAGAGCTTCTCCGGCCGGATCTGGGTTGCCGAGCAGGACTACCATCTCGTCCGGATCGACATGCGCGCCTTCGAAGACATCACCATCGGCTGGGGCGTCGTCGGACGGGTGCACGAGGGCGCCCGGGTCTACGTCTCGCGTCGCTGGTTTCAGGACACCTGGCTGCCGGGGGAGGTCACCTATGCCGCCTCGGGGCGCACCCTGCTGTTTCGCACCTTCGACGTCGAGGCCACGACGACGTTCTCCGGCTACAAACGGCGGTGACAAGTGTGTGACGGGGCAACTTTCCCGGCGCCGGCTGTGTCTAATCGGCTCATGAGATGTCTTCCGCCGGCGGCCCGACTGGCGCTCGCCCTCGTGATCCTTGCGGCGGCGCTGCCCGCCGCCGCTCAACCACCGGGCCGGGGCGGCGCCGGCGGCCAGCCGCCTGCCGGCCGGGGCCTGGGCGGCCGGGGCGCCCCCCCGCGCGATGCCGCCGCGAGCCAGCCGATCCCCGCAGGCACGGCCGTCATCGCCGGATCGGTCGTCGTGGCCGGCGCCGGGCAACCCGCCCGCCGCGCCCGCGTCACGCTGAACGCCGCGGAGGGCGGCGGCGCGCGCACGAGCACGACTGACGAAGAGGGGCGCTATGCGTTCACCGCCCTGGCTGCCGGACGCTACACCCTGAGCGCGAGCAAGCCCGGCCACGTGAGTGTCGTCTACGGATCGACCTGGCCGGGGCGGCCGGGCACGCCGATCCAGCTCGCCGACGGCGAGCGGTTTTCCGCGACGCTGCACCTCGCGCGCGGCAGCGTGATTACGGGGACGGTCCTCGACGAGCATGGCGAGCCGGTCCCGCGGGCAACCGTCCGGGCGTTGCGCTATGTGATGCAGGCGGGGCGCCGGACGCTCCAGCCGGCCGACAGCGCCCCTAGCGACGATCGGGGCATCTATCGCATCTACGGCCTCCAGCCCGGCGACTACCTGGTATCGGTGGTCCCGCGCAATCAGCCCGGCGTGGCGCGGATCGAAGGCGCGGGCCCGGAGGCGCAGGGCGACGCGCCGGCCGGCTACGCCCCTGTCTACTACCCCGGCACCGTCGCGGCGGCGCAGGCCGGCACGGTCGCGGTCGGGATCGGCGAGGAACGCGGCAACGTGGACGTCCAGCTGCAGCGGATGCCGATGGCGCGGCTTGAAGGGGTGATCGTCAACGCCACCGGCCAGGCTGTGCAGGGCCTGCAGGTCACGCTGGTCAGCGCGGAAGCCGTACCCGGCATCGGCGGCGGCTCCGCGCGGGCGGATGCGGAGGGGCGCTTCCGCCTGACGAACGTTGCGCCCGGGAGCTACCGGCTGGTGGCCCGCGGCCAGACACCGATAGCTGCGGCCGTTGAAGCCGGAAGCCCTACCGCGGCGCAGGCCGCTGGCGGCAGGGGCCGCCGCGGTCCGCAGTCCTCACCGCTGCGCCTGTGGGGCGCGGTGGACATCGTGGTTGACGGCCGCAACCAGACGGACATCGTGGTGCCCTTGCAGGCCGGCCTTACTGTTTCCGGCCGCGTCGTGTTCGACGGGACCGCCACGGCGCCTCCGGCCGACCTGACGCGGATCCGCGTCAGCCTGGCGCCGGCCGAGCCGTCGCCGGCCGGCATGGTGCAGGCCACGGGCGGCGCCGTGGACGCCAGCGGCCGCTTCACCCTTGCCGGCGTGGTTCCCGGCCTGTACCGGCTGACCGCGTCGGGGGCCGGCTCCGGATGGTCGTTCGAGTCGTCGAGCATCGACGGCCAGGACAGCATCGATTTCCCGTTCGAGGTGAAGCCGGGGGGCGCGTCCGGCAGCGCCGTCGTCACGTTCAGCGATCGGCAGGCCCAGCTCTCGGGCACGATCGTCAACCGTCGCGGGCAGGCCGCGCCCGAACAGACGCTGATCCTCTACCCTGCCGACGAGCGCTACTGGGTGCCACAGTCCCGGCGGATTCGGTCCACGCGGCCGGCCACCGACGGACAGTTCACCTTCGCCGGCATTCCGGCCGGCGAGTACAGGCTGGTGGCGCTGGTCGACGTCGAGCCGGGCGCCTGGTTCGATCCCGCGTTCCTGCAGCAGGTGAACGCGGCCTCCACCCCGCTCACCATCGCGGACGGGGAGAAGAAAGTCCAGCACCTGCAGATCTCCACGCCGTAACGCCCGTCAGCCGGCAATCAGCCGCAGCGCCGCGACCACCGCAAACGCCAGCATCAGGATGTCGAACGTCCGCTGCGGCAGACGATGGACGATCCAGCGGCCGGCAAAGACGCCGAAGACCACCGCGGGCACCAGCACGGCGTTCAGCAGCAGCGTGTCGGTCCGGATGAGGCCGAGCGCGGCGCTGAACGGCAGCTTGAACACGTTGATGATGAAGAAGAACCAGGCCAGGGTGCCGACCAGCTGAAACTTCGGCAGGCCGACGGCGATGCAGTAGAGCGCCATGACCGGGCCGGCCGCGTTGGCCAGCATGGTCGCGCCGCCCGCGAGCAGGCCGGTCGTCCAGATGGCGGCGCCCGAATGCGGCACGTTCCCCAGCCAGCCGGGCCAGCGCAGCCGGATGCCCTGCAGCACCGCGAGCAGCAGCACGATCCAGCCAATCAGCGGCTTGAAGGTCGCGTCGCTGATCCCGCGCATGAAGAAGGCGGCGATCACGACACCGAGACAGGCGGGCGGCAGCATGCGGCGGACGTAGTCCCACCGGGCATGCTGGTGCAGCGCGATCACGGCGCAGAGGTCCCCGACAACCAGAAGGGGCAGGACGTAGCCGGTGGATTCGCGCGCGCCGAACAGGAACGCGAACACCAGGACGTGGAACAGGCTGACGCCCGCCAGGCCGGCCTTGCTGAACCCCATGCCGACGGCCGCCAGGGCCGCCAGCACCCACTGCGCGGGCGTCAGATCCGGCACGTGGCACGGGCGAGGGAGCGCATGGGCGTGATCGTCTGCGGACGAGCGTGCGGCTGTCAAGGACGGGTATGCTTCGGTCATGCCCTCGTGCGACCTGCTCCTCACGAACGCGACCATCCTGACGATGGACGAGCAGTTCACGCAGTACGCGGACAGCGGCGTGGCGATTGCCGGAGACTCGATCGTCGCCGTCGGACCGGACGCGCTGGCCTGCACCCCCGCCGAGACGCTCGATTGCGGCGGCCGCGTGGTGATGCCCGGGCTGGTCAACGCGCACACCCACGTGCCGATGTCGCTGCTGCGCGGCCTGGCCGACGACCTCAAGCTCGACGTCTGGCTGATGGGCTACGTGATGCCGGTCGAGCGCGAGTTCGTCACGCCCGAGTTCGTGCGCCTCGGCACCCGCCTCGGGTGCGCCGAGATGATCCGGTCGGGCATCACCTGCTTTGCCGACATGTATTACTTCGAGGATGCCGTGGCGGAGGCGACCGCGCAGGCGGGCCTGCGGGCGTTCTGCGGGCAGACCGTCCTGCGCTTCCGCTCCCCCGACGCGCGCAGCTACGACGAAGGGCTGGCCCGCGCGCGGGCCTTCATCGAGCAGTGGCGGTCGCACCCGCTGATCGTGCCCGGTCCGGCGCCGCACGCGCCGTATACCTGCACGCCGGAGATCCTGCGGGCGTGCGCCGAGCTGGCCGCCGAGTTCGACGTGCCGCTGCACGTCCACCTCTCCGAAACGCTACTCGAGGTCGAGCAGTCGCGGGCAGAGCACGGCATGCCCGGCGTGCCGTACATCAAGAAGCACGGGCTGTTCGACGCCAAGGTGCTCGCCGCGCACTGCGTGCACGTGGACGACGGCGAGCTCCGCGCGCTCAAGCACGCCGGCGCCGGCATCGCCCACAACCCGTCGAGCAACCTCAAGCTCGGCGCCGGCATCGCGCCGGTGGCGCGCATGCTCGAGCACGGCATCAACGTCGGCATCGGCACCGACGGCGCGGCGTCCAACAACGATCTCGACATGTTCGAGGAAACGCGGCTCGCCGCGCTGCTGGCGAAGGGCGCCGGCGGCGATCCCACCGCGCTGCCCGCCCGGCACGCGCTGGCGATGGCCACCCGCGTCGGCGCGGCGGCGCTGCACATGGGGCACCTGACCGGATCCCTGCAGGCCGGGAAACGCGCCGATCTCATCCTGCTGGATCTCGATCGCCTGCACAACCTGCCGGCGTTCGGCCGCGATCCGGCGGGCATCTACGCCCGCATCGTCTACGCGTCGAAGTCCACGGACGTCACGGACGTGATGTGCAACGGCCGCTGGCTGATGCGGGACCGGGTCCTGCTCACCCTCGACGAGGAGGAACTGGCGCGGCAGGCGCAGGAGCGCGCCGCGCACATCGACGGCTTCCTCGGCAGCCGGGAGCTGAGCGTGCTCCAGAAGCTCGTGGCGGTCGGCGGCGCCGTCGAGCAGGAAAGCTTCGAGGTGCAGGTCAAGGCCCGGCTGGCGTCCCCCGACGCCGTCCTGGCGGTGCTCGCGAGCGACGACCTCACCGTCATCCGCGCCAGCCGCTACCGCCAGCACGACATCTACTGGTCGTTCGACGACCCCAACCAGGGGCGCCTGCGCTACCGCGACGATGATTTCCTCGACGAGGAAGGGGCGGTCACGGCGGAACGTTCCCGCCTCACGCTCACCGGCCGGACGCGCGAGGAGGCGTTCGGCGCCGTCCTGCTGTCCCGCTCGCGCTACCTCGCCCCCGCCGCGCACTCGGCCCGCTTCTACCGGGAGTACTTCCGTCCGTCGGCCGAACAGATCGTGGACAAGGAGCGGCGCCGGTGGCTGGTGGCCTATCGCGGCGTCGAGTTCTACGTGCACCTGGACCGGCTGATCCGCCCGCCGGCGGCGGGCTGGTTCCTCGAGCTGAAGTCGCGCACCTGGTCCCACCGCGACGCCCGGGACAAGGCGGCGACGATCACCGCGCTGCTGGCGCTGTTCGGCGCCCGGCCCGACGAGACCATCGGCGACGAGTACGTGGAGCTGGCGGCGCGCGGCGGCCCACTCAACGGGAGCGAGGAGCCACCATGACGCCCTCTTCGATCGCTTCGCTCGGGTAGACGACAATCCGGTCGCCCGGCTCGACGCCCGACAGCACTTCGGCTTCGAGCCCGTTCCGCCCGCCGATCTCCACCGTCCGCAGCACCGCGGTCTCGTCCTCGACCCGGTAGACCGCCCACTGCGTTCCCTGCCTGAACAGGCTGCTGGTCGGCACTTTCACCACATCGTCCTTCTTCCAGACGACGACGCGGACTTCGACGCGGTAGCCGTCGCCGATCGCCTGCCATTTCTCGCGCGGATCGACGAAATCGACGATGACGTTCACGCGCTGCTCTTCGACGCCGAGCGCCGAGATCTTCGTGAAGCCCGAGGGCTCGACGAGCCGGACGCGGCCGCGGAGCGCCTGCTCACCGCCCCACTGCTCGATCCGGACGTCGGCGCCAGGCTTGACCGAAACGGCTTCGCTCGAAAGCAGGTCCGACACGATCTCGAGGTTGGCGAGGTTGCCGACTTCGAGCAGCGGCTGCCCGGTCGGCACCACGGCCTCGCTCTCCTGCAGCCGGCGGAGGACGACGCCGTCAACGGGGGAGTAGAGCCGGATGGCTGCGCGCGCCGGCCCGCCGCGGGTCTGCAGGAGGCTCGACCGCGCGACCTCGACCTGGTATTCCGATGCCTGAACCGAAAACGTGGCCGACTGCAGCGCGCGGTCGAGCGTCTGCACCTGGCGCTCCGTGACCTCAAGCTCGGCCTGGGCGATGACGCGATCCTTGACGAGCTGACGCGCGCGCGCCAGCTCGGTCCTGGCGAAGCCCAGCTCCGCGAGAATGCGCTCGCGGTCGGCGCGGGCGGCGCCGAGCGACGCCTCCGCCGCACGCACGCGCGCCTCGAGCTCGCTGCGCGTCCGCACGTCGAGCAGCGCGGGATCTGCCGGCACGAACTGCGCCAGGACGGTCTGCCGCGCGACCACCGGGTCGCCCGGCTGGAGCTCGATCCGGCGCATGCTGCCCGGCAGCGGCGCCGACACGACATAGCGGTCGGCGACGCGGGTGCGTCCCTCGTCTTCGACCGTCACCTCCAGCGGGCCGCGCACGACCGTCGCGAAGTCGGCCGGCACCGGCCGCGCGCGGAACGCCCAGTAGGCGAGCGCGGCCAGGACCGCGGCGACGATGGCGAAACGCAGGATGCGGGAGGTCATTCGCGGGTCTTCAGCACGGCGACGAGGTCCAGGTGATCGAGCCGGCGCCGCACCGCCAGCCCCGACGCGGCGGCGGCGGTGAGGACCGCGGTGGCGGCGTAGCCGTAGGTCCGCGGCGTGACGACAACCGGGAAGCGGTAGAGCTCGGTGTTGAAGGCGGCAACCAGCAGGCTCGCCGCCACGTATCCCCCCAGCATGCCGATGGGAATGGCCGCCACGACCACCACCGCCAGCTCGCCGAGCAGGATGAGCGAGATCTCCCCGCGCGTGAAGCCGAGCACCCGCAGGCTGGCCAGCTCGCGGCTCCGCTCGGACAGCGAAACGCGCGCGGCATTGTAGACGACGCCGAAGGCAATGACGCTGGAGAAGAGCAGGTTGAAGAAGATCATCACATAGAACGTCTCGGCCAGCGTCTTCTCGAAGCTCTCGATGGCGCTCCGCTTGAGGCCGACGCCAGCCACGAACGGGATGGCCTTCAGGCGCCGGTAGAGGACGTCGGCCTGTCCCGGGTCGATCTTCAGGAAGGCGCCCGACAGCGAATGGCCGTCGCCGATCAGCCGGCGGAGCGCCTGGATCTCCATGTAGGCCGCGGTTCCCATGTATTCCTCCACGATGCCCGACACCGGCACCTGCACCGTCGGCCGGCGGCCGTCGAGGACCTCGACGGTCACCAGGTCGCCGACGTCGGCGTCGAGCACTTCCGCCAGCTTCAGCGACAGCACCAGGCCGCCGGACGGCAGCCGCACCGCCCCGCCCGTGACGTCCACCACGCGATTGAGCTCGGGCTGCGCCACCAGCCCCTGCACCGACACGATGCGGGCGTGGTGCCCGGCCCTGAGCCGGGCCGGTACGGCGCGCATCGGTTCGGCGCTGATCACGCCGGGCAGCCGCCGCACATCGTTGATCGCGCGGCCCGACGCCGGCAGCACGAACGTCAGGGTGGCGTCCTGCCGCTGCTGGACGAAGAACTGGACGTCCATCAGCACGCCGATCGAATCGAGGAAAAAGGTGCCGAGGATCAGCATCGCCACCGCCGCGGCGATGCCGATGATCGAGGTGGCCGCCCGCGCGGGGTGCCGGCCGACGTTCCGCAGGATCATGCGGACCGGCGCCGACAGGTAGCGCGCCAGGCCGGCGCGTTCGAGCAGGCTGCGCCGGTAGCGGGCCGGCGGCTCCGGACGCATCGCTTCGGCAGGCGGCAGGGCGGCGGCCTTGCGCACCGCGTTGAGACCGCCGAGCACGGCGCCGGCGAAGCTGACCGCGACGCCGCCGAGCACGACAGCCGGTGGCAGGCGATACGAGAGCGTGGGAAAGCGGAAGAAATCGTTGTAGAGCGACGTCATGCCGCGCCCCATCCAGGCCCCGGCGACCAGCCCGATCAGCCCGCCGGCGGCGCCAATCAGCAGGCTGAGCTTGGTGTAGTGCCACGCCAGCTCGCGGTTGGAGTAGCCGAGCGCCTTGAGCGCCGCGATCTGCTCGCGCTGGACCGACACGATCCGCGTCAGCACGACGTTCAACAGGAAGGCGGCCACGAGCAGGAAGACGATTGGCAGCACCAGCCCGACGTTCTGCAGCTGCTTCAGCTCGTTGTCGAGGAACCAGTGCGACATCTGCAGCTCGCGCGGGACCGCGCCGAGGCCGCCGTAGGGGGCGAGCAACCGATCGAGACGCGCGATCACGTCCGGCGCGGAGGCACCGGGGAGCAACGTCAGCGTGAGGTTGTTGAAGCCCCCTTCCATGTCGAACGCGGCGGCCAGGCTGCGGCCGTGCATCCAGAACACGCCGAAGCGGGCGTCGTCCGGCACGATCTCTCCCGGACGGATGCTGTAGATGTACTCCGGCGACAGGGCGATGCCGACGATCTCCAGGTTGCGGCGCCGGCCGTTGACGAGGGCGCCGACCCGATCGCCGGGACCGAGCCCGCGCGCCAGCGCAAAGGCTTCGCTGACCAGCACGTCATCGGGATGGCCGGGAGCCGGCCGCCGCCCGCGCCGCAGAAAGACGTCGTTCAGCATCGGCCGGGCCGGCACATCGATGCCGATCAGGCGGCCGGTCGCCGGCTCGGACAGGTCGGGCACGTCAAGGGCGACGTCGACCACCACCCGGGCGTCCACGCGCGCGACGCCGGGGATTTCGGCAACGCGCGACCGCAGGGCCAGCGGCGCCCGCGTCAGCCCGGCAAACACCTGTCCGAACCGGTAGCGGTCGTAGTAGGTCTGCTGCGTGAGCCGGAGCGAATCAAAGGTGCTCAGGTACATGATGAACATCGCCACGCCAGCCCCGATGACGAGGCTGATGGCGAGCGCCTGGCCCTTGAGCGCCCAGAGGTCACGCAGCAGCTTCCTGTCGAGCGGGCGGATCACCATTGCAGGAGCGCCGCCTCGATCTTCTCCGCATTCCTGCGCTCGCTGGCGATGCGCCCGTCCGACAGCGTGATCACCCGGTCCGCCATGGCGGACACCGCCGCGTTGTGGGTGATCACGGCCGTCGTGGTGCCGAGCTCGCGGTTGACCTGGTCGATGGCCTGCAGCACGAGGATGCCGGTGGAGATATCGAGCGCGCCGGTCGGTTCGTCGCACAGCAGCACGTCCGGCCGCTTGGCGACCGCCCGCGCGATCGCCACCCGCTGCTGCTCGCCGCCGGACAGCTGCGACGGGAAGTGGTCGAGCCGGTCTGCCAGCCCCACCAGCCCGAGCGCCTCCTCGGGGCGCATCGGGCGCTCGACGATGTCGGTGACGAGCGCCACGTTCTCGCGGGCCGTCAGGCTGGGAATGAGGTTGTAGAACTGGAACACGAAGCCGACGTGCCGCCGGCGGTAGAGGGTGAGCGCGCGCTCGTCCGCGGTGGTCAGGTTGCGCCCGCGGTACTCCACCGTCCCGGAGCTCGGCACGTCGAGGCCGCCGAGGATGTTCAGCAGCGTGGACTTGCCGCTGCCCGACGGGCCGAGCAGCACCAGGAACTCGGACTCGTAGAGGTCGAGGCTCACGCCGCGCAGCGCCTGCACGTCGACCTCGCCCATGTGGTAGACCTTCGTGATGTCCCGGGCCGCGAACACCGGCTGCGCTCCGTCCGGCTGTCCGCTGGCGGCGGTCATCTCGGCGGTGGACCGGTCACGCCGGCTTGATCTTCAGCACACCGGCGGAGACGAGCGCGGCTGAGAAGTCGAAGATATGACGCACGGCGACGATGCCCTCGTCGCCGAAGGTGTACTCGGCCGCCCCCACCATCTGGACGAACGTGCCCGGCTTCACCTCGCCGAAGAACGGGCCGGTGGTCGTGCCCTGGAAGTCCCAGAATACCGCGGCCCGCGGCGGCTCGATGACGGGCGCGCCCCACTGCAGCATGAAATCCGGGAAGGCGCGGTACCAGTAGAGGTAGACCTCGCGAATGGCCTCGCGCCCGCGCACCACCCCGTGCGCCGGGCTCTGGAAGGTGCCCTCGGGTGCGTGGGTCGCGGCCAGCGCGTCGGCGCTGCGAGCCAGGAACCCGGCCTGATGAGCGGCGAGCCGCTGTTCGATATCCGCGCGAGTCATCTCACCCCTCGCTTTCCATTCGTGGGGGACGGCCGTACCGGCGGGGCCCGGGAGAATGAGCGGAGTATACCCTGTCAGCCGCGCCCGGCCGGATGCGCGTCCTGGGGCGTCACGCGAGGCCGGCCGCCGACAGGACAACCGCCAGCAGGATGGCGACGCCGCGGGCGCTGCGCGCCGGATCGACGTCGGTCCACTCGTCCGGCGCATGTGAACGGTCGCCGCCCCCGCCGTGGCCGATGGTCAGCGCCGGGAGGCCCATCGCCATCGGGATGTTGCTGTCGGTGCTGCCGATGCCGTACGACGGGGTCAGGCCGAACGCCCGCACGACGGCGCTCGCCGTCCCGAGCAGCGGGGCGTCCAGCGGCGTTTCGCCGCAGGGACGGTCGCCGATGACCTTCGGATCGACGGTGACTCGCCCCTCCCGCGTCGAGCGCACGCGGTTCTCGTCGTCGGCCGCCCGCCTGACGATGGCCAGGAAGCGGTCGTCCACCTTCTTCAGTTCCGCGCACGATTCCGATCGGATGTCGACATCCATCGCGACCGACGCTGGGATCGCGTTCACCGACGTGCCGCCGGCGAGGACGCCAACGTTGAAGGTGGTCTTCGGCGTGGACGGCACCGGCGTTTTGGCGAAGGCGGCAATCGCCGCCGCCAGCGCATAGGCCGGGTTGACGAGGCCGAACGCGCCGTAGCTGTGGCCACCCGGGCCGCTGAACGTGGCCCGGTAGCGCTTGCTGCCGACGCCGCCCCGGGTGATCGAGCCGGAGCCGTTGCCGTCGATCGCCAGGAACCGCGTGATGCGGCCCTTGTACTTGCCGCGCGTCAGGAGGAACTTCACGCCGCGGAGGTCTCCCTCCCCCTCCTCGCCCACGCTCCCCACGAACAGGATGCCGGCCTCGGTCCGGAGCTTCGCGGCCGCCATCGCGCGGATCACCGAGAGCAGTGCCGCCAGGCCGCGGGTGTCGTCGCCCACGCCTGGCGCCATCAGCCGCGTGCCGTCGCGCTTGACCGTGACGTCGGTGCCTTCCGGGAACACCGTGTCGAGGTGCGCCACGACCGCCAGCAGCCCGCCGCGGCCGGTGCCCTTCCGCAGCCCCATCACGTTGCCTTCCGCGTCCGCTTCGACATCGCTCAGGCCGAGCTGGCGCAGGTGCTCGAGATAGGCCGCGGCACGCCGCGCCTCCTTGAACGGCGGGGCCGGGATCTCGGTCAGCGCGATCAGTTCCCGGACCAGCCGGTCGTGATCCGCCTCGAGGAACGCGGACGCCTCCTTGAAGCCCCGGCTGCCGATGATGCGCGACACATCCGCCTCGGGCTGCGCGGCCGCCGCGACGGCGACCGGCTGCCCCAGGACGGCCGGCGGCGCGACGGCGACCGCCGCCGCGAGGGGCGCGCCCAGGGCAGCCCAGAGCACGGAACGGGACAGGAACATCGCCCGCTTACGCTCCCCCGCCCCAGGCCTTGGCCGTCTCCCGGGCGAAGGCCTCGAACGGCCGCGCCGGATGTCCGATCAGCCGCGCCTGGCGCTCCGCGCCAGTCTTCGATCCCTTCAGCCCTGTTTTCTGGAAGAAGGCGTACATCGCCTTGAAGTCGTAGACCATCCACTCGGGCATGTAGTGCAGGAACTGCTGCTCCCAGGCGTCCAGGTCGTCGCCGCCATAGGCGATCGGGCGCTTCAGCACCTCGCTCCAGACGCGCGCCGTCCCCTCGCCGGTGACATCCTCGGGACCGCTGAGATCGTAGGTCTCCCCGTCATGCCCCGGCGCCGTCAGCGCGGCCACCGCCGCGTCGGCGATGTCGCGCACGTCCACCCGGGCCACGCCGGCATTGCCCAGGGGCTGCGGATAGACCCCGTGCTGCAGCAGGGCGTCCTTGAACCAGTAGTCGTTCTGGTAGAAGTTGTTCGGCCGCAGGATCGTGTACGCCACGCCGGACCGCTTGATCGCCTCTTCGACGCCGACTTTCGAGCCGAAGTGCGGCAGCCACGCCGCGGTGTCCGCATCCTGCACCGACAGATAGACGACCCGCTTCACCCCGGCCTCTTTCAGGCCGTTCACCGCCATCAGTCCCTCGGCCGATTCCGTCTGGCTGACGCCGTTCAGCAGGAACACCGCGTCCACGCCGTCGAACACCCGGCGGACCGTGGCCGGCTCGAGCAGGTTGCCCGCCACCGGCTCGACCCCGGCCTGCGCCGCCGCCTTCGCCGGATCCCGCGTCAGCACTTTGACGTCATGCTTCTGCTCAGCCAGTCCACGCACCACCAGCGACCCGACCGTTCCCGTTCCGCCCGTGACCAGAATCTTCATCACTGCCTCCAGCGCCGTTGGACGCTCGCGCGCACCCCAACGGTCCCCGATTCCCCAGTTCCCCAGCTCTCCAGCTTCGATGACAATACCAATGATGTCTCACATCATCGTCGGGACCGCCGGCCACATCGATCACGGCAAGACGGCCCTTGTGAAGGCGCTGACCGGCATCGATGCCGACCGGCTCAAGGAGGAGAAGGAGCGCGGCATCACCATCGACCTCGGATTCGCCAACCTGACGCTGGACGACGGCACGGCGATCGGGTTCGTGGACGTGCCGGGGCACGAGCGGTTCGTCAAGAACATGCTGGCCGGCGCGGGCGGGATCGACGCCGTGCTGCTCGTCGTGGCCGCCGACGAGTCCGTCATGCCCCAGACGCGGGAGCATCTGGAGATCTGCTCGCTGCTGCGCGTCCAGCGGGGGCTGACCGTGCTCACGAAGATCGACGCGGCAGACCCGGAGCTGGCGGACCTGGCCGAGATGGAGGCGCACGAGCTGGTCAAGGGCACCTTCCTCGAAGGCGCGCCGATCCTGCGCGTCAGCTCCGTGACGGGCGAGGGGCTGCCGCAGCTGCTCGCCGCGCTCCGGAGCTGTGCCGCACAGGTGGCTCCGAAGGATCCGGCGCGCGTGTTCCGGCTGCCCATCGACCGCGCCTTCACGATGCGGGGCTTCGGCACCGTCGTCTCGGGCACGCTGATCGCGGGCCGCGTGCACCGGGAAGACGACGTCGAGGTGCTGCCGGGCCGGCAGCCGGCCCGGGTGCGAGGCATCCAGGTGCACGGGGTAGCCGTCGAGGAGGCCAGCGCGGGGATGCGCACGGCGCTCAACCTGCAGCGCGTGGAGCTGGCGGACGTGGAGCGCGGCATGGTCCTGGCCCCGCCCGGCACGCTGACGCCGACCGCGCTGTTCGACGTGCACCTCGAGCTGCTCGCTTCGGCGCCCGCGCCGATCGTCCGGCGAAAGCGGGTACGGTTCCACGCCGGCACCGCGGAGATCATGGGACACGTCGTACTGGTCGGGCAGGATGTGCTGGAGGCCGGCGAGGCGGCGTTCGCGCGGATCCGCCTCGAGCGCCCCACGGTGGCGCTGCCGGGCGATCGCTTCATCGTGCGGCAGTACTCGCCGATGATCACGCTGGGCGGCGGCGAGATCCTCGACGCGCGGCCGGCCAGGCACCGCCGCCTGGACCCGGCCGTGCGCGAGCGGCTGGCGGCGATGCAGCGCGGCACGCTCGACGAGCGCGTGCTCGGCCTGGTCGAGGATGCCGGCGTCCGGACGATCGATGTGCCTGGCGTGGTCGGCCGCCTCGGCCTGCTGCCGGAGGGGGCCGCCGCCGTCCTGCGGGCGCTCGTGGTCACCGGCCGCATCCGCGCAATCGGCGACGCCCCGCTCGTCGTCGTGTCGACGAATGCGTTCGAGCGCCTGTGCGACCGGCTGCTCGACGAGGTGCGGGCGTTCCACGCGCACAATCCGCTGCTCGCGGGAGTGGGCCGCGAGGATCTGCGCGGGCGCCTGCCGCGCGAGGTGCCGGCGGCGCTGTTCCGGGCGGCTGTCGAGGAGCTCGAGACCCGCCGGCAGGTCGCGACCGGGCAGGATGTCGTCCACGCCTTCGGACGGACGGTGACACTCGGGCAGGAAGAGGCACGGATCCGCGACCTGCTCGCGGCCCGCTATCGCGCCCTCGGCCTGCAGGCGCCGGCGGCCGACGAAGTCATCGCGGCGCTCGGGCTGGACGCGCCGGCGGCCCGGCGCATCGTGCAGCTCATGATCCGGGACCAGGCGCTGGTCAGGGTCAGCGACGAGATGACCGTGGACCGCGAGGCGCTGCGCGGCCTGATCGAGAGCGTCAAGGTCCTGAAAACCAGGAGCCCGCGGCTCGGCGTCAAGGAGTTCAAGGACCTGACCGGCCTGTCCCGGAAGTTCGCCGTCCCGCTGCTCGAGTACCTGGACGGCCAGCGGGTCACCCGGCGCGTCGGCGACGAGCGCGTGATCCTGTGAGGCCTGGTCCCGGATAAAATAGCGGGACACATTCAAGCTGGCAGCCCCCCGCGGCTGCTCTTTCGAGCACACCATGCATGTCCTGTTGCTGATCGGCACGCGCAAGGGCGGCTTCCTCGCGAAGGCGGACAGCGGACGTTCGCGCTGGACCCTGACGGGCCCCTTCCTCGCGGGCACCGAGGTCAACCACGTCAACTACCTGCCGGAGAGCGGCCGCCTGGCGCTGGCGGCCAAGAGCGGCTGGTGGGGTCCGGGCGTGCGCTTCTCGGACGATCTCGGCACGACCTGGCTCGAGCCGGCGTCGGGCATCCGGTTCGACGAGGCGCGCGGCAAGTCCGTGGAGCGCATCTGGTGCGTCCGCCCCGATCCGCGGGTGCCCGGCCGCCTCTATGCCGGGGTGGACCCCGGCGCCCTGTTCGTCAGCGACGACGGCGGGCAGGGGTGGCGGGAAGTGGCGAGCCTCACCGAGCACGAGACGCGGGAGCAGTGGTCGCCTGGCGCCGGCGGGATGATGGTGCACTCGATGGCCTTCGACCCGTCGCGGCCGGATCGGCTGATGGTCGGCATCTCGGCGGCCGGGGCGTTCCGGTCGGACGATGGCGGGGCGACCTGGCAGCCGAAGAACGGCGGGGTGCGCGCCGACTTCCTGCCCGACAAGTTTCCCCCGGTCGGCCAGTGTGTCCACCACATGGAGATGCATGCCTCGCGTCCCGAGGTGCTCTATCAGCAGAATCACTGCGGCGTCTACCGCAGCGAGGACGCCGGCGATTCGTGGACCGACATCTCGGACGGCCTGCCGGCACGCTTCGGGTTTCCGCTGGCGGTCCTGCCGCAGGACGGCGACACGATCTTCGTGGTGCCCGAGCAGTCGGACGAAACGCGCATCACCCCCGGCGGCGCGTTCCGGATCTACCGGAGCCGGAACCGCGGCGGGTCGTGGGAGGCGTTGACGAACGGGCTGCCGCAGGCGAACGCCTACGTCAACGCGATGCGGATGGCGATGACCGCCGACACGCTCGACGCGCCCGGCGTCTACCTCGGCACGCAGGGCGGCCAGATCGTGATGAGCCGTGATGGCGGCGATCACTGGGATCTGGCGTTCAACTGGCTGCCGCCCATCTATTCCCTGGAAGCGGTCGTCGTCGACGCCTGACGGGTGTCTTCCGCGGGCGGCGGCAGGTCCGCCGCCGTCCGTGCCAGAATCGTTCATATGCTCAAGACACTCGGGAAGGCCGCCGCGGTCGGCCTCGGCGTGCTCGTGGTGGCTGGCGGGGTGATCTACCTGGCGGGGGGCCGGATCGTGCTCGACGGCGGCGGGTCGGCGCACCTGCGTTTCGCCACGCCACCCGACAAGCACGCCGACGCGCTGGCGCGGCATCGCGAGGCGCAGCGGGCGCAGGCGGCCACCGCGGCGGTTCCCCTCGCGATTCCTGCCGCGGCGGCGGCGGACGTGGTCTCCGCGCCGGTGGCGAACGCCACGTCGTCTGCGGGGGTGCCGGCGGGGACCGCGCCGGGGGAGGCGGCCGCACCTGCCGCGGCGGCTGAAGCCGCGGCCGGCGCGCCGGCGCCAGAGGCCGGTGCGCCGCGCGGCTCGGAGTACTGGACGGAGTTCCGCGGCCCGGGGCGGGCCGGTCACTACGAGCAGCAGCCGATCCGCACCGACTGGCCGGCGGGCGGCCTCACCCCGGTGTGGAAGCAGCCCGTGGGCGGCGGCTATGCATCGTTCGTCGTGGCGAAGGGACGCGCCTACACCATCGAGCAGCGCCGCGACCAGGAAGTCGTTGCGGCCTACGACGTCGCCAGCGGGCGCGAGCTCTGGACGAACGGCTGGAACGCGGCGTTCCGCGAGCGGATGGGCGGCGATGGCCCGCGCGCCACGCCGACATGGGCCGACGGCCGCGTCTATGCGCTCGGCGGCACCGGCGAGCTGCGCGCGCTCGACGCCGTGAGCGGCCGCGTGCTGTGGCGGACGAACATCCTCGAGGACGCCGGCGCGGCCAACCTGGCGTGGGGGATGGCCGCGGCGCCACTCGTCGTGGACGATACCGTCGTGGTCCTGCCCGGCGGCGGCAACGGCCGGTCGGTGGTCGCCTACGATCGACACACCGGGCGCCGCGTGTGGTCGGCGCTCGACGACCAGCAGGCCTACTCCGCGCCGATGCTGGCGACGATTGCCGGCGTCCGCCAGATCGTCGTGTTCAGCGCCGCGCGCCTGGTGGGCCTGACACCCGACCGCGGCGAGCTCCTCTGGGAATATCCCTGGAAGACGAACTTCGACGTCAACGCCTCGCAGCCGCTCCTCGTCGGCCCCGACCGCCTGTTCGTGTCGACCGGCTACGGCACCGGCGCCGCCGTGATCCAGCTGACGCCGTCGGCGCGCGGATGGGACGTCCGCGAGGTGTGGCGCAACATCCGGATGAAGAACCAGTTCACGAGCTCGGTGCTGCACGACGGGTTCATCTACGGGCTGGACGAGTCGATCCTGGCCTGCCTCGACGCCGGCACCGGCGAGCTCAAGTGGAAAGGCGGGCGCTACGGCTACGGCCAGGTGCTCCTCGCCAGCGGCCACGTGATCGTGCTGACCGAGAGCGGCGAGCTGGCGCTCGTGCGCGCCACGCCGGAGCGCCATCAGGAGCTGGCGACGTCTCCCGCGCTCGACGGCAAGAGCTGGAACCACCCGGCCATGAGCGACGGCATCCTGCTGGTGCGGAATGCCACCGAAATGGCCGCCTTCGACCTGCGGCCCCGGGCGCGGTGACACGGCCGCGTCCATGCCCCTCTCGCACTTCCATCCGATCGTCCGGCGCTGGTTCGAGACCGAGCTCGGCGCGCCGACCGCGGCGCAGCAGCGCGGCTGGCAGGCCATCCGCGAGCGGCGCCACGCGCTGATCGCGGCGCCGACCGGATCGGGCAAGACCCTCGCCGCCTTCCTCATCGCGCTTGACGACCTGCTGCGCGAAGGGCTCGAGACGCCGCTGCCCGACGAAGTGCGCGTGCTCTACGTCTCCCCGCTGAAGGCGCTGAGCGCCGACATCCACAAGAATCTCGCGGAGCCGCGCCGCGGCATCCGCCGCCTCGCCGAAGCGGCCGGGCTCGCGGCGCCGCACATCACCGCGGCGGTGCGCACCGGCGACTCCACGCCGGCCGAGCGCACGGCGATGCTCCGCACGCCGCCGCACATCCTGGTGACGACACCGGAGTCGCTCTACCTGCTGTTGACGTCGGAACGCAGCCGGCAGATGCTCCGCACCGTCCGGACGGTCATCCTCGACGAAATTCACGCCGTCATCGGCACCCGGCGCGGGGCGCACCTCGCCCTGTCGCTCGAACGGCTCCGCACGGTGACCGGCGGACCGGTCCAGCGTCTCGGGCTGTCCGCCACGCAGAAGCCGATCGAGGACGTCGCGCGGTTCCTGACCGGGTCGGCCGACGGCGCGCGCGAAGGCTCGTGCGCGATCGTGAACGGGGGCCACCGGCGCGAGATGGATCTCGGCGTCGAGATCCCGCGGTCGCCGCTCGACGCGGTGATGTCGCACGAGGTCTGGGAGGAATACCACGACCGGCTGACCGCGCTCATCCACGCGCACAAGACGACGCTGGTGTTCGTCAATACACGCCGGATGGCGGAACGCCTGGCACGGCACCTGAGCGAGCGGCTCGGCGAGCACGCGGTCACCGCCCATCACGGCAGCCTCTCGAAAGAGAAGCGGCTCGACGCCGAGGCCCGCCTGAAAGACGGGCGGCTGAAGGCGCTCGTCGCCACGGCGTCGCTCGAGCTCGGCATCGACGTGGGCCACGTCGACCTGGTCTGCCAGATCGGCTCGCCGCACCGGATCGCCACGCTCATCCAGCGCGTCGGCCGCTCGGGGCACACGGTGGCCGGCACGCCGAAGGGGCGCGTCTTCCCCGTGTCGCGCGACGACCTGGTCGAGTGCGCCGCGCTGCTCCGCGCGATCCGCCGCGGCGAGCTCGACGCCATCGTCAGCCACGACGCCCCGCTCGACGTGCTCGCGCAGCAGATCGTCGCCGAGTCCGCCTGCCGCGCCTGCACAGACGACGAGCTCTTTGCCGTAGTCCGCGGCGCCTGGCCGTACCGGGACCTGGCCCGCCGCGACTTCGACGCCGTGCTGCGGATGGCGGCGGAGGGCTTCGCCACCAGGCGGGGCCGCCGGTCGGCGCTGGTCCACCGCGACGAGGTCAACGGCACCATCCGCGGCCGGCGCGGCGCGCGCCTGCTCGCGCAGACCTCGGGCGGCGCCATCCCCGACGTCGCGGACTACCGCGTCGTGCTGGAGCCGGACGAGACGTTCATCGGCACCCTCAACGAAGACTTCGCCATCGAAAGCATGGCGGGCGACGTCTTCCAGCTGGGCAACGCATCGTGGCGTGTGCTGCGCGTTGCCGCGGGCACTGTGCGGGTCGCCGACGCCGCCGGTGTGCCGCCGAACATCCCGTTCTGGCTGGGTGAGGCGCCCGGACGGAGCGACGAGCTGTCCCGGGCGGTGAGCGACCTGCGCGCCGGCGCCGAACGCGAGCTGGCCGCCGCGGCGGACGGCGCGGCCGCGGCCAGCTGGCTGATGGCGGAAACCGGGCTGGCGCGGGAGGCGGCCGATCAGGTGGCCGGGCACCTGGCCGATGGACGCCGCGTGCTCGGCGTTGTCCCCACGCAGCAGACGCTGGTGCTCGAGCGGTTCTTCGACGAGTCCGGCGGCATGCAGCTGGTGCTTCACGCGCCGTTCGGCAGCCGGATCAACCGGGCCTGGGGCCTGGCGCTGCGCAAGCGCTTCTGCCGGCAGTTCAACTTCGAGCTGCAGGCGGCCGCCACCGAAGATGCGCTGCTGCTGTCGCTCGGGCCGCAGCATTCGTTTCCGCTCGCCGACGTGTTCCGCTACCTGCATCCCGAAACCACGCGCGACGTGCTCATCCAGGCGTTCCTCGACGCCCCCGTGTTTCCCACCCGGTGGCGCTGGAACACCACGGTGGCGCTGGCCGTGCCGCGGAACCGCGGCGGGCGCAAAGTGGCGCCGCAGCTCCAGCGCATGCTGGCCGACGATCTGATGGCCGCGGTGTTCCCGGATGCGGCGGCGTGCCTCGAGAACATCCCCGGCGACCGGCAGATTCCGGATCACCCGCTCGTCCAGCAGACGGTGCGCGACTGCCTGCAGGAGGCCATGGACTTCGACGGCCTGCGCGCCGTGCTCGACCGCATCCATCGCGGCGACCTCACGCTCGTGGCGCGCGACACCCCGGAACCGTCGGTCTTCGCCCACGAGATTCTGAACGCCAGGCCGTACGCCTTCCTGGACGATGCGCCGCTCGAGGAGCGGCGGGCGCACGCGGTGCAGTCGCGGCGGGCCGGCGATGCCGGCGCCGGCGAGCTCGGGGCGCTCGACCCGGGCGCGATTGCCCGGGTCCGCGAGGAGGAGCAGCCGGACGCGCGCGATGCCGACGAGCTGCACGACGCCCTGATGACCGCGGGCTTTCTCGCGGCAGCCGAGCTGACGCCAGCACAGCGCGCGTTCCTGAAGGAGCTGCGCGCGACGCGACGCGCGGCACGAATCCAGGCGGGCAGCGGGGAAATCTGGGTGGCCGCGGAGCGTCTCCCCGAGGCGCTGGCGATACACCCGGACGGCTGCCTCGACGCCGGCGTCGAGGCGCCGGCGGCCCGCGCGGCGCGAGCGTGGACCCGCGACGACGCGGTCGTGGAGCTGCTGCGCGGCCGGCTGACGCTGACCGGGCCGGCAACGGCGGCGGCGCTGGCCGGCTCGCTGGCGGTCGCCGCGCCCGACGCCGAGCGCGCCCTGCTCACGCTCGAAGCCGAGGGCGTCGTCCTGCGCGGCCGGTTCACGGCCGAGGCGGGGCCGCGGGCGCCGGCCCTCGAGTGGTGCGACCGGGCGCTGCTGTCGCGCATCCACCGCTACACCATCAACCGGCTGCGCGCCGAGATCGAACCGGTCAGCGCCGCGGACTTCATCCGGTTCCTCCTGCGCTGGCAGCACGTGGAGCCGGCGGCCCGGCTGACCGGCCTGGACGGGCTGCGCGAGGTTGTCGCGACACTCGACGGCGTCGAGCTCCCCGCCGGCGCCTGGGAACGGCGCGTGCTGCCGGCGCGGCTCGACGGCTACGAGTCGTCGCACCTGGACATGCTGTGCCTGTCCGGCGAAGTGGCGTGGGGGCGTCTGTCGGCGCCGTGTCCCGCGCCGGGAAACGTGCCACAGCTCACTCCGGCCACACCTGTCGCGCTGTTCCTGCGGGAACACGGCGAGGCCTGGCAGCTGCTGCGGGCGCCGGACGCGTCGCCGGAAGAGATGCTGCCGCCGCGCGCACGGGCGGTGCTGGAGGCGCTGCGGGCACGCGGCGCGTCCTTCCTGAGCGACCTGCCGGGCGCCTGCGGGCTGGATCTCGATCAGCTCCACCACGCGATGGGCACGCTGGTGGCGTGCGGGCTGGCAGCGTCGGACGGCTTCTCGGGCATCCGGACGCTGCTCAGGGGGGTGCAGGGCCGGCCTGCCCCGCCCGGGCGGATGCCGTCTGCCGGCCGCTGGAGCAGCACAGCCGGCTGCGCCGCGAACGCGCCGCGGGAGCATGCCGTCGAGACGCAGGCCTGGACACTGCTGCGGCGCTACGGCATCGTGTTCCGGCGCGTCGTCGCCCGGGAGGCGCAGGCTGTGCCCTGGCGGGAGCTGACGCGCATCTACCGGCGGCTCGAAGCGCGCGGCGAGATTCGCGGCGGGCGGTTCGTTGCCGGCCTGTCCGGGGAGCAGTTCGCGCTGCCGGAGGCGGTGGAGCGCATGCGTGAAGTGCGGCGCACTCGCCCCGACGGCCGGCTGGTGACCATCAGCACCGCCGACCCGCTCAATCTCGCCGGGATCGTCACGCCCGGGGATCGCATCCGCGCTGCCGCGGGGAACACTCTGGTGTTCCGCGACGGCGTGCCGCTCGCCGTCATGGAAGGGGACGTGATGCGCGCGCTGGCTCCGGCCGATGCGCCGACAGCCGCCGAGGTCTCCCGCGCGCTCGGCCGGCGCGCCGTGCCGGCGCTGCTGCGCTGAACAGCGGCGCCGCGCGGCCGCCCCGGCAGACGCGCCGCCGTCAGGATCCCCGGTAGGTGGTGTAGCCGAAGGGACTGATCAGGAGCGGCACGTGCAGGTGACCGTCGCCGGCCGGCACGTCGAACGTGACGGTCACGGACGGATAGAACGACGGAACGTCCTGCGCGGTGAAATAGGCGCGGGTTTCGAAGGTCAGCCGGTAGATTCCCGGGACGGCCGGCGTCGCGTCCGCCAGCAGCGTCCGCAGACGGCCGTCGGCATCCGTCGAGCCCTGTCCGACAGCCTCCCACGCCCCGCCATCGCACGCACGCTCCAGAAAGATGCGGACGCCGGCCGCGGGGCGGCCGCGGGCGGTATCGAGGACATGCGTGGTTATGGCGCTCACAACGCTGGAATCGTAGCACCCGGCGTGCGGCGCTGCCGGAGGATGTGGCGCCCGGCCGGCCCGGCGGGAAAGCGGCCCTCGTGGTAGACCGCTTCGCCGCGCAGCAGCGTAGTGTGGACGCGGCCCCGCACCGTGCGTCCGGCATACGGCGTCATCGGATGACGGTGGTGCAGGGCGTGCTCGTCCACGACCGCTTCCGCGTCGGGATCCCAGAAGATGAGGTCGGCATCCCGCCCGGCGAGGATCGAACCCTTACAATCCGCCAGACCGGCAAGCCGTGCGGGCGCCGCCGACATCCAGCGGGCGAGGTCTTCGATCGTGCAGCCCCTTGCCGCCGCACCCGACCAGACGGCTGCCAGGCTCAGCTGCAGCGACGCGATGCCTCCCCAGGCTCGCAGGAAATCCCCCTCCCCCGCCCGCGTCATTGCCTTCATCGCCGGCGGGGCCGGCGAATGATCCGAGGCCACGAGATCGATCTCGCCGCGCTCCAGCGCCTGCCACAGCCGCTCGCGGTGCACATGCTCGCGAATCGGCGGGGCGCACTTGAATGCCGTGGCGCCGTCGGGGATCTCCTCCGCCGCGAACGTCAAGTAGTGCGGGCAGGTCTCGACGGTGACCGGCACGCCCGCGGTCCGCGCCGCTTCCAGATCGGCCAGCGCGGCGCCAGACGACAGGTGCACGACGTGGATCCGAACGCCGTATTCGCGCGCCAGGCGGATGAGGAGCGCGACGGCGGCCTCTTCGCTCCCGGCGGGACGGCTGCGCAGCCACGTCGAGTACTCCCGGGGGTCGTCGAGCGGGCCGGGCTCCAGCAGGTGCGAGGGCAGCTCCGCATGCACGAGCAGCGGCAGGCCGGCCGCCGCGACGATCGGGAGCGCCCGGCGCAGGTCGGCCTCCGCGACGTGCTCGAACTCATCGACCCCCGACGGCGACAGGAAGCACTTGTATCCCAGCACGCCCGCCTCTGCGAGCGCGGCAAGGTCCCCGGCGTTGCCGGGGACGACGCCGCCCCAGAACGCCAGATCGACCCGCATCCGCCCGCGCGTGGCGTCCACCTTCGCCTCGAGCCCCGCCACCGTCGTCGTGGCGGGAATGCTGTTGAGCGGCATGTCCACGAGCGTCGTGATGCCGCCGGCGGCGGCCGCGCGCGTCGCCGACTCCACGCCCTCCCAGTCGGCGCGGCCAGGATCGTTGATGTGGACGTGACTATCGACAACGCCGGGCGACACCACCAGCCGGCCGGCGTCGAGCTCCGGCACGCCGGCGGGCCGCTCGCCGTAGGCCCCGACCGCGGCAATCCGGCCGTCGCGAACGTGGATGGTCGCCGGACGGACCCCGTCCGGCATCACGATGCGTTCGCCGCGGATGGAGAGCAGGGGCATGCCGCCGGATTTCACAGGCTGAGGCGCGCTACTATACTCGCCGGACTACCGCACCAGCGTGGCTTCGATGAGGCCATACGGCTCCTCGGTGGCCACGAAGATCTCGTTGCGGTTCTCGAGGCCGAAGCGCGACAGGTCGACCGGCAGGTGGTGCTTGTTGGGCATCACGAGATGGATGGCGGCGACGTCGGCGTGGGTATCGAGCACCGCCTGGCCCATCGCATGGAGCGTGTGCTGGACCGACTCGCTGGGATGTTCGGCAAAGACGTCGAGCAGCGTGGCGCGGACGCCGCGCCACGCTGACGCGAAGTCGATGTCGGCCGCGGCGTAGCGCCAGCTCGCGGTCATTGCGGTGGCGAAGAGGCGGTCGCGGGTGTCGGCGAGCGTGGTGAACTCGTCGCGCAGGAAGCCGGCAAAGGCGGAGCCCGCCGACTTGAGAATCATCAGGTCGGCCACGCCGGCGCTGACGGTGGTGCGGCGGCGGTGGGCGTTGACGGCGGCGGTGCGCGTTTCGGCGCCGGCCTGCACGAACGCGTGGCCGTGCTCGCGCTCGCCGCGGGCGATCCGCCGCCACAGGTGCTCGGTCAGGTCCACCCGGACGCGGCGAAGCAGGGGATGCCGCGACAGGAAATGGTCGGCGAGCGCCAGGCCGAACGTTTCCGGGTGCGCCACGCGGTCGCGGGCGGCGAGCGCGTAGACCGTGTTCTTCATCGTGTCGGTGGGCAGCACGGCGCGGTTGTCGCCGTCGGTGTACGACTCGTCGAACGCCCCCTCGAAGCGGATCGACACCGTGAGGTCACGCAGGTCGTGGCGATCGCCGCGACGCAGGAGCTGCACGAGCCGGACCCGCGATTTCCCGTAGGACGACTGAGCGATCATGGAACACTCCGCGGAGCCGGTGAGCCGAATGGGCGACGATCATAGCACCCCGTCTTTCACCGCCCTGGCCGACCTCGCGTCGCTGCGCGTCGGAGGCCGCGCGCTCGCCGCCAGCGACGACTTCTTCGCCCCGCGCGCGAACCTCGTCAAGCCCGCCGACCCGATCTTCATTCCCGGCCGGTTCACCAGCCGCGGCAAGTGGATGGACGGCTGGGAGTCGAGGCGGAAGCGGACCCCGGGGCACGACTGGTGCGTGGTGCAGCTGGGCATGCGCGGGCGCGTCCACGGCGTCGACGTGGACACCCGCTTCTTCACCGGCAACTACCCGTCCCACTGTTCCGTCGAGGCCCTCGACACCACCAAGGGCGTGACGAAAGCCCTGGCCGCGGCGGAGGGCGGCCGCTGGGTCTCCATCGTGCCGCGGGTGGCGCTGCGGGGCGACGGGCACAACTACTTCGCCACCGACCGGGCCGCTTCCGCGACGCCGTGGACGCACCTGCGGCTGAACATCTATCCCGACGGCGGGGTCGCGCGGTTCCGCGCCTACGGCGAGGCGGAGATCGACTGGGAGGCGATCCGACGGAAAGGCCAGCCGGTGGACCTGGCGTCGATCACCCGGGGAGGGCTGGTGCTTGGCGCAAGCGACATGCACTTCGGCGGGAAGGACAACCTGATCATGCCCGGCCGTGCCGCCAACATGGGAGATGGCTGGGAGACGCGGCGGCGCCGCGGCGCCGGCCACGACTGGGCGATCGTCCGCCTCGGCGCCCCGGGAACCGTGACGCGCGTCGAGATCGACACCAGCCATTTCAAGGGCAACTATCCCGACCGCGCCTCGCTCGACGGGTGCTTCGCGCCAGGGGCGCCGCTCGAGGCGCTGGCCGCAGCGACCTGGCGGGAACTGTTGCCGCAGTCGAAGCTGACAGCACACCACCGCCATGTCTTCACACGCGGCCTGCCGGGGATCGGGCCGGTCTCCCACGTCCGGCTCAACATCTTCCCCGACGGCGGCATCAGCCGGCTGCGCGTGCATGGAACCGTGGCAGCGGCTTGATCGGGCGGCGCCGGACGACGCCGCCAGGCTGCTCAGCGGCTGCTGCGGATCCACCCGGTGGGTCTCGCGCATGCTCGAACGCCGGCCGTTCGGCTCCAGCGAGGCGCTGCAGCAAGCCGCCGCGAGCATCTGGTTCGACCTGTCGCCCGATGACTGGCGCGAAGCCTTCAGCCACCATCCACAAATTGGCGATCGTGACGCGCTCGAACGCCGGTTCGCGGCGACGCGTCACCTCTCGGCGCGCGAGCAGGCAGGGGTGAACGATGCGCCGGACGATGTCCTCGCCGGCCTGCTCGACGGCAACCGGCTCTACCAGGCGAAGTTCGGCTTCATCTTCATCGTGTGCGCCACGGGCCGGTCCGCCGCCGCCATGCTCGAGCTGCTGCGCTCGAGACTGCCCAACGACCTGCACACCGAGCTCGCCATCGCCGCCGCCGAGCAGGCGAAGATCACCAGGCGGCGACTGCTCGAGTTGCGGTAGGCTGGCGCGGCCCCGCATATGATCTGTAGATGGAGAAAAGTCACACGATGAAGACGCCCACCCGCTGGGTCGCGACGGCCGCCGCCGTCGCCCTGGCTGCTATCACCACCTTTGCGCAACAGCCGCCCGCCGGCGCACCGCCCGCTGGCGCGCCGCAGACACCCGCCCAGGGAGGCCGGATGGCCGGGCCGCCCGGAGGCGGACGCCAGAACGTGCCGGGCAGCTTCCAGCGCGTGCCGGCGCTTCCCTTCCCGGACGCCGCGCAGGAGTTCGAGCTGAGCGGCACACGCTACCGCGTGGCTCCGGTCGTGGGCGGGCTCGTCAACCCGTGGAGCCTGACGTTCCTGCCGAACGGCGACATGCTCGTCACCGAAAAACCCGGGCGCCTCCGCGTCGTCCGCAACCGCAAGCTCGAGCCGCAGCCGGTGTCCGGCGTGCCGGAGGTGTGGGCGACCGGCCAGGGCGGATTGCTCGAGGTCCTGCCCCACCCCGGCTTTGCGCAGAACCAGTTCCTCTACCTCACCTACTCGAAGCCGTGCGACAAGGGGGCGACGACCGCCCTGTACCGCGCCCGCTTCGACGGCAAGGCGCTCGACGACGGCCGCGACCTGTTCGTCGCCGACAACTGCAACACCGGCAACCCGCACTTCGGCTCGAAGCTGGCGTTCGGGCGCGACGGGCTGCTCTACATGACCATCGGCGAGCGCGGCGATCGCAACCGCGCGCAGAACACCGCGAGCCACGGCGGCAAGATCCTCCGGTTGAAGGACGACGGCACCGTGCCGGCGGACAACCCGTTCGTCGGCAAGGCCGGGCACAAGCCTGAGATCTTCAGCTACGGCCACCGCAATGCACAGGGCCTGGCGTTCCAGCCCGGCACGGACGTGCTCTGGAACAGCGAGCACGGCCCACAGGGAGGCGACGAGCTGAACATCGTGCAGGCCGGCAAGAACTACGGCTGGCCGGTCGCGGCGTACGGGCGCGAATATGCGCCGGACGGCGGGCTGGTGAGCCCGCATCCGTGGAAAGAGGGCATCGAAGAGCCCGAGCTGATCTGGGCGCCGTCGATTGGCATGTCGGGCCTGATCTTCTACACGGGCGACGCGTTCCCGCAGTGGAAGGGACACATGTTCGCCGGTGCGCTGTCGGGCATGGCCCTGCACCGCATCGCCTTCAACGAGAAGGGGGGACTGCTCGGCCGCGAAACGCTGATGACGCAGTCCCGGCTGCGCGTGCGCGACGTGCGCCAGGGGACGGATGGCAACATCTACCTGGCGATCGACGCCAACCCGGGCGGCATCGTCCGGATCGAACCGGCGCAGCCGGCCGCGAAGACCGCACCCGGCCAGTAGGCTCCCAGCTCGAACTGCACGGGGGGCGGGCGCCTAGAACGGCGTCTTGCCCCCCGTGATGCCGTAGACCTCGCCCGTTACGTATCGCGCGTCGTTCGACGCCAGGAACACGAACACCGGCGCGATCTCCACCGGCTGCGCCGCCCGCTCGAGCTGCGTGTCGTGGCCGAACTTCCTGAACCGCTCCGCCGGCATCGTCGAGGGAATGAGCGGCGTCCACACCGGGCCCGGCGCCACCGCGTTGACGCGGACGCCTTTCTCCATGGCCATCGGCGACAGCGCCTTGGTGAAGTTGATGATCGCCGCCTTGGTCGGCGCGTAGGCGAGCAGGCTGGGGCTGGGATCGTAGCCCTGAATCGACGCGGTGTTGATGATCACGCCGCCGGGCTTCATCCGCGGCAGCGCGGCGCGGCAGAGCCAGAACATCGCATACACGTTCGTCCTGAACGTGCGATCGAACTCGGCTGTCGAGAAGTCCTCGATCTTCTCGTGGGTCATCTGGAACGCCGCGTTGTTCACCAGGATGTCGAGCCCGCCGAGCTCGTCGAACGCCCGTGCGATCAGCGCTTCACAGTGGCGCTCGTCCTGGATGTCGCCGGGGGCCACGACGGCACGGCGGCCGGCCTTTTCGACCCATCCCCGGGTGTCGGCCGCGTCGTCGAGCTCTTCGGGAAGGCAGCTGATGAGTACGTCGGCTCCCTCGCGCGCGTATGCGATCGCAACGGCGCGTCCAATCCCGCTGTCACCGCCGGTGATGAGCGCGACACGACCCCGGAGCCTGCCCAGTCCCTCGTAGGAGGCTTCCCCATGGTCCGCCTTCGGGACCAGCTCGGCGATCGACCCCGGCGGATCGATGGCCGGCTGGGGATACTCGGGTTTGGGACCTTGCGATTTCGGATCGACAGGGGCAGACGCCTGACCTGACTCGGCCGTGGACATGGGGCACTCCTCCGCTCTGCAGCACCATGCCGCAGGTTTGCGACTCCTTCAGTGCAAGGAGTTCGCCGGGATGCCGCCGCTAAATCACCGCCCGCCGTGCGGACCGCGGCCGGATCCGCCCGGGCCACGACCCGGGCCGCGGCCCTGACCGCGGCGCGCGCCGAAGCCGCCGGGCCCGCCTGGCCGGGAGCCGCCCTGGCCGTGGCGCGACGGCCCTGCCGGTGGCCGCGACTCCCTGGCCGGAGCGCCGCCGGGGCGCCGCGCCGCGGCGGAGCGGCGCGCGGTATTGAGCTCTGCCCGCGTCCGCTCTTCGCGCTTGCGCGCCCGGATCTCGGCGATGCGCTGGGCCAGCGGGATCTCGAGCCTGGCCTTCGGCTTGGCCGAGTAGTCGAAGTCGGGCACCGTCACTCTCGGGAGGCGCTTGCCGATCGCGCGCTCGATGTCGCGCAGATCGTTCTCCTCTTCCGGCGAGACGAAGGTGAAGGCTTCACCCGTGGCTTCGGCGCGGCCGGTGCGGCCGACGCGGTGGATGTAGTCCTCCGGCGCCTGCGGGACGTCGAAGTTGACGACATGGCCGAGCTGGTCGACGTCGATGCCGCGCGCCGCGATGTCGGTCGCCACCAGGACCGGGAACGTGCCGGCCTTGAAGCCGGCCAGCGCCGCGGTGCGCTGCGCCTGCGATCGATTGCCGTGAATCCGCTCGGCGCGGATGCCCGCCTGCACGAGATGATCCGCGAGCCGGTTCGCCCGGTGCTTCGTGCGCGTGAAGATCAGCGCCTGGGTCATCGTCTTGCGGGTCAGCAGGTGCACGATGAGCAGCGACTTGATGTCCTGCGGCACCGGATAGACCGCCTGCGTGATGCCCGAGGCGGGCGCCGACTGCCGCTGAATCTGGATGGCGACCGGGTTCTTCAGCATGTCCCTGGCGAGCGCCGCGATGGGCCCGGGCATGGTGGCGCTGAAGAAGAGGGTCTGGCGGCGCACCGGCAGCTGCGCGAGGATGCGGCGGATTTCCGGCAGGAAGCCCATGTCGAGCATGCGGTCGGCTTCGTCGAGCACCAGGTGCTCGATGTGCTTCAGGCTCGCGTAGCCGGAGCGCATGTGGTCCATGAGGCGGCCGGGGGTGGCGATGATGACGTCCACACCGCTCCGGAACGCGTGCTCCTGCGGCCCCATGCCGACCCCGCCGTAGACCGCGGCGCCGGTCACCGGGGTGTGGACGGCCAAGGCGTTGAAATCGTCGAGGATCTGCGCCGCGAGCTCCCGCGTCGGCGCCAGCACCAGCGCCTTGGTCGTCCGCCGCGGGCGGCCGATGAGGCGGTTGATGATGGGAAGCAGGAATGCGGCGGTCTTGCCGCTGCCGGTTTGCGCGCACGCCATGACGTCGCGGCCGGCGACCCCCGGGGGAATGGCTTCGGACTGGATGGGGGTCGGACGAACGAATCCGAGCTCCTTGATGGCTTTGACGAGTGAAGGATCGAGATCGAGTTGAGTAAATGGCACGTCCCATTATCCTCCGGCTCCGGCCCATGCCCGCCGTTACTGATCTTTCTTCTTGAACAGGCCCTCGAGAAATGACTTGGTGCGCCGCTTCAGCTCGTTGCCGAGCGCCCGCCGCGTCGCCGCCGCGATGTCGAGCGAGACGCTCGGCCGCTCGAGGGTGCCGCCCAGCGTGGCGGGAACGACCACGCGTCCGTCCTCCTGCGCGTAACGGCGGAGATCGGTCCCGGCCTGCGCGGTCAGCTCGCGGGACAGCACGACGTCGGCCCGCGACGTGAGCGCGCCGCTCTGCAGGTCCAGCGACAGGGTGCCCGCCAGGTCGAGGTCGCGCGATGCCATCGCGAGGTTGTCCGACCGCAGCGTCCCACCCGCCATCGAGAACCGGCCGCCGAGCCGCGAGAAGCCGGTCCCGCTGCCCTCCACCGGCGCCCCCGTCGGCTTGCCGAACGCGAGCACGACCGTCCTGACCAGGTCGAGGCCGGGAATGCTGCCGTCGGCGATCACGGCCTCGATGGTGCCGCGGCCGCTGCGCAGCAGGGCCGCCGGCTCTGTGCCCGCCGCCTCGAGCGACAGCGTTCCGCCGAGGCGGCCCGAGATGCCCCCCGCCGAGCCGCTCGCCTGCATGAGCGCAACCACGTCTACCGCGTCGAGCCGTCCCGACAGCTGCAGATGCGGGATCGCGCGGCTGGTGTCGGCCTCGAGGCGCCCCTCGAAGCGGCCGCCGAACGCGCGCAGCGCGAGCGGCGCCAGCGTTACGCGTCCAGCAGCGACATCGACCGTGGTCGAGAGATCCGTGAACTCGTAGGCGTTGAACGTGCCCGACGGGGCGGTCAGCGTGACCGCCAGGTGCATCGGCGACGGCTCCGCCGCGCCGGCGGCGGCGCCGCCGGGAACGTCGGCGGCGGTCAGCGCCGAGGCGGTGGCCAGCATCTCGTTCAGGTCGAGCGGTGCGGCGCGGGCGTCGAGGGTGCCCTCCAGCCGCGACATGCTCGTGAGCGTGCCGCTGGCCTCCACCCGGGTCTTCCCCGCGCGCAGGACGAGGCGGTCGATGCGCAGCTGTTCCCCTTCGACGGCGGAGTCGAGGTCGATGGTGAGGGCACGCGCCCCGCCCGTCACCGCCACGTCGCGGAGCGAGAGCTGGCGGATGGAGGTGACCGTGAACGACGCGGCGCCGGCAGGGGCGGCCGCGGCGCCCGGCGGGGCGGCGGCAAACGCGGCCAGCAGCGGCGCGGCCAGCCGGCCGTGCGACACGACGACCTCCGCATCGGCAATCGTCCGGGAGAACAGCGGGCGCAAGCCGGTGACGATCCGGATCTCGCCGATCACCGCGCTGGCAGGATCCCCGACCGACACGTCCGCGAGCGCCAGCGACACGCGGGGAAACACCGCGGCGCGGGCCGAGCCGATCCGGACCGGCTCCCCCAGCCGGGCGGTCAGCTGGCGCTCGAGCGCCGACCGCACGAGGTCCGACGCCAGGACCGACCGCGCGAAGACGTAGATGCCGGCGGTCAGCGCCGCGAGGAGGAGGACGACGATCAGGAGCGTACGCCGCACGGCCGGTAGTCTACCTGCTCCTCGGGCCGCGGGCCATCAGGGTAGACTGACCGGTGATTTCCGCCTTCCCGCCGCCGCGCGATGCGGGGCCGGGTTGCCGGGCGGCCGGCGCGGACTTCCGGTGCAGGGTTCAGGGTGCAAGGTTCAGGGTTCACGGTGCAAGGTTCGAGGTTCAGGGTTCAGGGATCGGGCCGGGAATCAGGAGGGAGGCGTGTGAGCGTGTGGACACGGGCGCTTATCGGGCTGACGGCGATGCTGGCTGCCATCGCGCCGTTCGCGGCCGGGACGGCCGCGGCGCAGGCACCGGCCATTGCAGCGGAGCAATCGGCGCGGCCGCCGGCACCTGCCACAGCCGAGCGTCGCGACCGGCCATTCGGGACGCTCCGGGAGCAGGCCGCGATGCAGCAGCAGTGGCTGCGGAAGCGGCTCGACACCTTCCTGCCGGCGCTGATGCGCAAGCATGGCATCGACATGTGGGTCGTGCCGATGCGCGAGTACGTCGAGGACCCGATCTTCAAGGCGATCACCGCGCCCGAGACGTTTGCCGCCCGGCGCCGGACCATCTACGTCTTCTTCGACACCTGCGCCGCGGCCGGCCGGCCGCCCGCGCCGGAATGCGTGCAGCGCATCGCCCTCGGCGGCACCTCGCAGGGCGGCGTGTTCGACGCGCGCCGGTCGGCGAGCACCGCCGCGGCGAACGTCGGCCGCGGCCCGCAGGCGGAGCTCTGGGGCGACGAGCAGTGGCAGCTGCTCCGGACGGTCGTCGAGGAGCGCACCCCGCAGGTCATCGGCATCAACCGCTCGACGGTGTTTGCCTTCTCCGACGGGCTGTCGAGCGGAGAGCTGAAAGGCATGACCGCGGCGCTCGGCGAGCGGTGGGTGTCGCGGTTCCGCGACGCCGAGGGGCTGCCGCTCGAGCTCATCGCCGTCCGGCTGCCCGAGGAAGCGGCGTTCTTCCGCCAGATGCAGGAGCTCGTCTGGTCGATGACGCAGACGATGTTCTCGTCGGCCGTGATTGCGCCCGGTCAGACCCGGACGAGCGATCTGGTGTGGTGGTGGCGGCAGCGCGTCAGCGACCTCGGCCTCGAGACGTGGTTCCAGCCGAGCGTGTCCGTGCAGCGGACAGGGGCCACCGCCGAGGAGCTGGGACCTGATCCCGTCATCCAGCCCGGTGACCTGCTGCACTGCGACGTGGGCATCACCGCCGCCCGCCTCAACACCGACACCCAGCACAACGCCTACGTGCTCCGCCCTGGCGAAACGGCGGCGCCGGCGGGGCTGCGCCGCGCGCTCGCGCACGCCAACGCGCTGCAGGACATCGTGCTGAGCGAGATCAAGCCGGGCCGCACCGGGAACGAGGTGCTCGCCGCCTCCCGGGCACGCATGCGCGCCCGGGACATCAACGGGACGATCTATTCGCATCCCATCGGCCTGCACGGGCACGGCGCCGGGCCGCTCATCGGCCTCTGGGACTACCAGGACGGCGTCGTGGGGCGAGGAGACGCGGCCATCATCCCGAGCATGTGGTATTCCATCGAGCTCCAGGCGACGACCCCGGTTGCCGAATGGGACAACCAGCCGGTCAGGATGGCGCAGGAAGAGGACGCGGTGATCGATGCGGACGGCACCGTCCGGTGGGCCTTCAAGCGGCAGGATGCGCTGTTCCTGGTGCCGTCGCGCTGACTGTCACATCGCCCGACTGCCCCAGCCCCAACGCCCAACTGCCAAATCCCAACGCCCAATCGCGCCGGCACGGAGACCGCTCGAGGCGGCGACGAACTGAGGCTTGTCCCCCGCCGAACTGTCAGATTTTCAGCCGGCGGCATGTCAGATTTGGTTAGACCAAATCCCAAGTCCCAAGTGCCAACTCTGGCCTTCACCAGCCGCACGCCCGACAACTGCGGCCTGGTGTGCTTGCTAGACGTGGCGCCACGCAGCCTTGCACGTTGGGTTCATCGCATCGCCGCGCAGTCGGATTCGTCACTGACGTCGCCCGATGGAGCCGTGCCGGTCCTGCCGTCCGGGGCCCGCTTCCGCGAGGCGGGAACGCAGCCTGCGCTCATGCTCTCGCTACGCTCGACGCCGCGGCGAGTAGGAATAGCCAGGACGACGTCCGCCAGGCGCACCGATGCGCCGGTGGTGATTCGAACCACGCGGATCACGCGGACCGGACTCGCCGCGAGGAATCGCTCCGGCCGCGTTCCGGCTGCGCGGCGTTCGCCTCGCTCCAAGGTCCGCCGGCCGGTCAGCACGGGCACGGCTCCCCTGGGCGACGAAATCACCGGCGGCGCGTGGCGGACGAGCCATGTCGGCCTGCCGACGCAGTGCGGCTAGCGCGACAGCGGCAGTCTGAACAATGCGCCGCAGGCGCGCCGGCCGCGCAGGCGCCCATTCGGCACTGACGCCCGGGCCACCCTGCCGCCCAACTGATTGCGCACCGGCTCCCGGATCACCCCAGCCGGAGCGGGCATCGTCAGCGCCCTCGCCGGAGGCGCATTTTTCCGCGCGTGGGCCGAGGCGCGGCAGGGCGATGTGGCTCGGCCGCCAACGAGCGCCGCTCAAGGAACCTTCAGATCAATTCCCAACGCCCAACTGCCAACGCCCAACTTCCGCCCAGCTGCCAACGGTCAACTCCGACGTCGAGAGCTCCGCCAGCAGCACCACGTCCCCGAACCGCGCCGCCTCGTCCACCGAGAGCGCCCGCGCCCGCGCCCCTATCGAGGCCACCACATCAGCAAGCGAGTCCGGCCCGCGCGAGTTGCTGAGCGCAACCTCGTGCCCCGCCGCCGCAAACACCCGAGCCGCCGCAGCCCCAATCATCCCCGCGCCCACGATGCCAATCGTCACCATGCCTCCTGCCTGAACCCTGAACCCCGAACCCTGAACCTTGCACCCTGAACCCTGAACCTATAATGATCTCTTGCTCCCCCTCTCCACCCCCAAATACACCGGCCCGGAACGGCGCGCGAGACCACGACGGCAGATCAGGCCGCTGCGTGTGCTGCTGCTGCTCATCTGGCTCGCGGTCGCCGGCTACGCCGCCGCGGTGCTCTGGCTTATGAGTCAGGAAACCCGGCTCGTCTTCGGGGCCGTGGCCGGGCTCGGCGACGGCCGTCCGCCGGCCCCGTGGCAGCCGGTGGACCTCCCGCGCGCAGACGGCGAGCGCCAGTTCGCGTGGGTGATGCCGCGGAATGGCGAGCCCGGCGGGCCGTGGGTGCTCTACTTCCACGGCAGCCCGTCCACCGTGGCCTCGCCGGTCAATCTCTCGCATTACCGGCTGCTCCGGGATCTCGGCTTGAACGTGATCGCGCCGGAGTACCGCGGATTCGGCGGGCTCGCGGGGGTGCCGGATGGCGACTCGCTCGCCGCCGACGCCAGGGCGGCCTACGACTATCTCCACCTGACGCAGCGCATCGAGCCGGCGCGCCTCGTCATCTACGGGTGGTCGCTCGGCTCGGCGCTCGCCATCGACCTCGGGTCGGCGCTGCCGGCGGCGGCGGTGATCGTGGAAGGCGCCCCCTCGTCGCTCGCCGACCTCGGCCAGCAGCGCTACCCGTTCTTCCCTGTCCGCCTGCTGATGCGGGATCCGTTCGACTCCGTCCGGAAGATTGCGCAGGTAGCGGCGCCCGTCCTCGTCCTCCACAGCCGGAGCGACGATGTGATTCCGTTCGAGGAGGGGAAGAAGCTGTTCGACGCCGCGGCGGGCGCGAAGACGTTTGCCGAGGTCCGGGGCGGACACCTCACCGCGGCGGACGTCGAGGGTGAAGAGATTTCCGGAGCCGTGCGGACCTTCCTGCGGACCTACGGCGTGCTGGAGGGGGAAACCGAGGCCGCTGACGTGAGCCGCGACCGGTAGCGCCGCCGATACCCGCCACCGTCCGGCAGCCCCCGGCTGCGGGAGGCGTGATAGTCTGCCCGACGCCGTTACACCTATGCGCTCAGTCCTGATTGCCGTCACAGTCCTTGGTCTTGCCACGATCGCCGCGTATGGGCAGGTCTCCCTCCCGCCGGACGATCGCCTGCAGCCGGGCGCACGCGTCTGGCTGCACGCGCACAACTGCTACGTCGAGAAGGGGCAATACGCCGACCGGATCGACAGGGCGCTGGCCACCGGCGCGAGGCACCTGGCGATCGAACAGGACGTGGCGTGGGCGGTGGATCCGGCGACCGGCCGGGGACGGCCGGTGGTGTCGCACGAAGCCAAGCCTGACGGCAACGAACCCGCGCTCGAGGCGCATTTCTTCGACCGCGTGCGGCCGCTGATGGAGCGGGCGCTGGCCGAGAACCGCCGCGAGACCTGGCCGGTGCTGGTGCTCCACCTCGATTTCAAGACGAACGAGCCGGCGCATCACCAGGCGATCTGGGAGCTGCTCGGCCGGCACCAGGCGTGGCTGACGACTGCCGAGCGCACCATGGGCGACCGGGTCATGCCGTTCAGCTACGGGCCCCTGCTGGTGCTGACCGAGAACGGCGACGGCCAGGCGGCGATTTTCCACGAGCAGGTGCCGGTCGGCGAGCAGCTCCGGATCTTCGGCACCGTGCCGCCCGCCACCTTCCCGGCCGCAAAGACTGGTGAAGCGCGTGCCGAGGCTGCCTTCCAGGCGTCACCAGAGGTCCTCATTCCAGGACGGGCAACCAACTACCGTCGGTGGGTGAACTTCTCCTGGGCCGTCGTCGAGCGCGGCGGCCAGGCGAAGGCTGGCGACTGGACGGCGGCGGACCAGGAGCGGCTACGGGCGATCGTGTCGCGGGCACACGAGCGCGGGCTGTGGGTGCGTTTCTACACGCTGAACGGCCATGCCCCTGGTGCCGGACTCGGCTGGACGGAAAGCTACAACTTCGGCTCGCTGCCGGCGGTCCGCGAACGGATGCGGGCGGCGGTGTCGGCCGGCGTCGAGTTCATCGCCACGGATCAATACGAAGAGCTGGCCAGCATCCTCGCGGCGAGGCAATAGCCGGTCGCCGGCGGCGTCGCGTGACGGTCGGCCTGGCTCACTCGGCGCGCAGGGCGATCGCCGGATCCGTCGCGGCCGCGCGGCGCGACGGCCACCAGATCGCGAGCAGGCCGGCGGCCGCAAACGCCGCCACCGCCGCGGCGAGCGCGATCGGATCGCGCGGCGTGACGCCGTACAGCTGGCTTTCAATCAGCCGTCCCGCCGCGAGCGCTCCGAGCACCCCCATCACAAGGCCGCCAGCCAGGATCGCCGCGCCCTGGCGCACGAAGAGGCGGGTCAGACGCGCCGGATCGGCGCCAAGCGCCATGCGCACCGCGATCTCACGTGTCCGCTGCTGGACGGCATAAGCGATCACGCCGTATACGCCGATGAGGGCCAACAGCGCGGCAACCGCGGCAAACGCCGCGAAGAGCGACGCGAGGAACTGCCGTCCCGAGACCAGTTCGTCCACGCGGTCCTGCAGCGGCGCGGCACGCGCCACCGGGATCTCCGGGTCGATGTCGTGGAACGCGGACCTGAGCGGCGCCAGCCAGCCCGCGGGGTCCCCCGCGGTCCGCATCAGCACGAACGCGAACCGCCCTGGCGTCTGCGCCAGCGGCACGTAGACGTCCGCGCCATCTTCGTCTTCCGGCCCCTGCCGGACGTCCCGGACGATGCCGACGACGCGGCGGGAGACCGGGAGCGGATCGCCGCGCTCCTGTTCGAGCGGCACCGTCAGCCGGGTGCCGATGGCGTTCGCGCCAGGCCACAGGCGTCGCGCCAGCGACTCGCTGACCAGCGCCACGGGCTCGCTGCCGCCCACGTCCGTGCGATCGAAGAGGCGGCCGGCCGCGAGCGGAATCTCGAGCGCCGCGAAGTAGCCGCCGGCCACGGCGTGCACCGCGGTCCGGGCGGCGGCTGTTCCCGAGGGGGTCACCGCGGCCAGCGGCTGCAGGCGGGGCTGCTGCACCGGCCAGGCGGTCGTCAGCCCGACCGACTCGACGCCGGCGATGCCTGACAGCCTGGTCTGGAGGCGATCGAACACCGCCAGCCGCGCGGACGCGTCGGGATAGCGATTCTGGCGCAGCGTGACCGACGCGAGGATGACGCGGCGGGCGTCGAATCCGAGGTCCACCTGCAGCATCCCGACGACCGACCGGACCATGAGCGACGTGCCGGTGAGGAGCGCCAGCGACGCCGCGATCTCGAGGGCAATCAGGGACGAGCGCAGGCGCCGGCTCCGGCGGCCTTCCGTGGCGGCGCGTCCGTCGCTCTGCAAGGCGGCCTGCAGGCCCGGCTGCCGCGTGGTCAGCAGCGGCAGGAGGGTGCAGAGCAGCGCCGTGGCGAGCCCCAGGCCGGCCGCGAACGCCATCGTGAAGGGATCGACCGCGAACGCCGCCGCGCCGCCCGGCGCCCGGCGTCCGAGGTGCAGCGGCACCATGGGGCCGAGCCAGCCGAGGGCGAGTTCCGTTGCCAGCAGGGCGAGCGCCGCAGCCGCGGCGCCGAGGATCAGCCCTTCCGCGAGCAGCATGCGCGCGATCGCGCCGCGCCCGGCCCCCAGCGCCGCGCGAACGGCGATCTCCTTGCGCCGGCGGACGGCGCGGACGAGGAGCAGGCCGGCCACGTTGGCGCAGGCGACCAGCAGCACGGCCGCCGCGGCAATGGTCACCGCCCGGAGCATCGGCCGGACGGCCTGCACGTAGGCCTCGTGGCTGGACACCAGCGAGGCGCGCCAGCGCGGTGGCAGATCGGTGGCGCCGGCGGCCACCAGCGCGGTGAGGCGTGAAGCGGCATCCTCCGGCGTCACCCCCGGGCGCAGCCGGACCATGTACGGGTAGGTCGGCGCGCGCAGCGGCGTGAAGATGTCCGTGTAGGCATTGAGGTGCCAGAAGTCCGCCGGCAGCACGCCGACGATGGTGAAGCGCTCGGCTTCGTCCGGACGATCGCTGACGTAGGCGGAAAAGGTGCGGCCGACAATCTGGGGATCGGCGGCAAAGCGGCCCGTCCAGAGGGCGTGGCTGATCAACGCGACGTTCGGGCTGCCGGGGGCGAACGCCGATGCCTCGAAGCCGCGCCCGAGCGCCGGTTGGATGCCGAGCCCATCAATGAACCCTGGCGTCACCCAGGCGCCACGCACCATCTCTGCCTGGCCAGCGCCCAGCAGGTAGAAGGCATCGAGGTCCCAGGCGATCGGCGCCTCGACGACGTCGCCGGCCGACGCCCAGTCGATCGCCTCCATGCCGCGCGGCAGCGGCTCGCCCGGGGCGCCGTAGCGGACGGAGTAGAGCCGCTCGGCGGCCGGATACGGCAGATTCCGCAGCAGGTAGCCCTTCATGATCACCACGGCGGTGGTGCAGAAGGTGATGCCGAGCGCCAGCGTCAGCAGCGCCGTCGCCGTGAAGCCGCGGTGCTTCAGCAGGGCACGGACGGCCAGGCGCAGGTCGGTGGCGAAGGCTGGCATCGGGACCGCCCGATCATAGCTCAGGGGGGACAGACAGCAAGGGCCCGGTCTCGTCGACCGGGCCCCGGGGAGATACGCCGGATCGCGGCGTCGGCTAGGCGCAGCCCGACGTCGTGCCGCAGTTGGAGCACTTGTAGCAGGACCCGCTGCGCACCATGATCGACCCGCAGGTCGAGCACGGCGGCGCGTCCTCCTGGTTCTGCATCGCCGCGAACGACGAGGTCGGCTTGTTGGCGATGACCGCGGTGGCCGATGCCCCGGCGGCGGCCGCGACGTCGAGCGGCAGCTGCTCGGGGGACGTCACGAGGTCCTCGCGGTTGTTGACGCCGGCGCGGAACTGGGCATCCTGCGACAGGAACTTCGACGCCATCCAGCGGAAGATGTAGTCGACGATCGACTTGGCGAAGCGCACGTCCGGGTTCTTCGTCATCCCCGACGGCTCGAAGCGGACGTGGCTGAACTTGTCGACCAGATCCTGCAGCGGCACGCCGTACTGCAGCGCGTAGCTGATGGCCTGGGCGAAGGCGTCGGCGAAGCCCGAGATGGTCGAGCCCTCCTTGGCCATCACGATGAACAGCTCGCCGGGCATGCCGTCTTCGTAGAGCCCGACGGTGATGTAGCCCTCGTGCCCCGCGATGTCGAACTTGTGGGTGATCGCGGCGCGCTCGTCCGGCAGGCGGCGGCGGCGCGGCCCCGGATCGGCGGCGAGCGCCGCCACCTTCTCCTTGTCGCGCGAGGTGTTGAGCGGCTGGGTGCGCTTGGAGCCGTCGCGGTAGATCGACACCGCCTTGGCGCCCATGCGCCACGAGTCGATGTAGGCCTGCTGGATGTCCTCGACCGTGGCGTCCTTCGGCACGTTGACCGTCTTCGAGATGGCGCCGGAGAGGAAGGGCTGCGTCGCCCCCATCATCCGGACGTGGCCCATGTAGTGGATCGAGCGCACGCCGCGGGCCGGCTTGAAGGCGCAGTCGAACACCGGCAGGTGCGCGTCCTTGATGTGCGGCGCCCCCTCGATGGTCTCGTTCTCGTCGATGTATTCGACGATCTCCTTGACCTGCGCCGGCGTGTAGCCGAGCTTGTGCAGCGCCATCGGCACCGTCTGGTTGACGATCTTCATCAGGCCGCCGCCGACCAGCTTCTTGTACTTGACCAGCGCGATGTCGGGCTCGACGCCGGTGGTGTCGCAGTCCATCATGAAGCCGATGGTGCCGGTCGGCGCCAGCACGGTCGCCTGGGCGTTGCGGAAGCCGTGCTGCTCGCCGAGGTCGATGACCTCCTCCCAGACGGCCTTGGCCGCCTCGAACAGGTCCTTCGGCACGTGCGTGCGGTCGATGTCCTTGAGCGCGGCGCGGTGCTTGCGCATGACCCGGAGGAACGGCTCGCGGTTGCGCTCGTAGCCGGCGAACGGGCCGCCGTGGTCGCGCGCGATCTTCGCCGACTGGGCGAACGCGGCGCCGTGCATCACCGCGGTGATGGCGCCGGCGTAGTCGCGGCCGGCGTCGCTGTCGTAGGGCAGCCCGCGCGACATCAGCAGCGCGCCGATGTTGGCGTAGCCGAGGCCGAGCGGCCGGTAGTCGTGGCTGTTGCGCTCGATCGCCCGGGTCGGGTAGCTCGAGTTGTCGACCAGGATCTCCTGCGCGGTGATCAGGGTGCGGCACGCCGCCTCGAACGCCACCGGATCGAACTCGCCGTCGCTCTCGCGCACGAACTTCATCAGGTTGATCGACGCCAGGTTGCACGCCGAGTCGTCGAGGAACATGTACTCGGAGCAGGGATTGCTCGCGTTGATGCGCGCCGTCTCCGGGCAGGTGTGCCAGTCGTTGATCGTGGTGTCGAACTGCAGGCCGGGGTCGCCGCAGACGTGCGTCGCCTCGGCGATCTGGCGCATCAGGTCGCGCGCCCGGTAGGTGCCGGTGACCTCGTGCGGCGGCAGCACCGCCCGCGTCTGCCACTCGCCGTCGTCCATCACCGCGCGCATGAACTCGTCGGTCACCCGCACGCTGTTGTTGGAGTTCTGGAAGAAGACGGAGGCATACGCCGGACCGGTGAACGAGCCGTCGTAGCCGGCGTCGATGAGCGCCCAGGCCTTGCGCTCCTCCTCGACCTTGCAGTTGATGAACTCCTCGATGTCCGGGTGTTCGGCGTTGAGGATGACCATCTTGGCCGCACGGCGCGTCTTGCCGCCCGACTTGATGACCCCGGCGAAGGCGTCGAAGCCCTTCATGAACGACACCGGGCCCGACGCCGTGCCGCCGCCGGCGAGCAGCTCGCGCGCCGAGCGGATGTTCGACAGGTTCGAGCCGGTGCCCGAGCCGTACTTGAACAGCATGCCCTCGGTCTTGGCGAGCGTCAGGATCGACTCCATGGTGTCGTCGACCGCGTTGATGAAGCACGCCGAGCACTGCGGGTGCTTCTCGAACCCGACGTTGAACCAGACGGGGCTGTTGAAAGCCGCCTTCTGGTAGACGAGCAGGTGCTTCAGGTCGTCGCTGAACGCCTGGAGGTCGTCTTCGCTGGCGAAGTAGCCCTGCGCCCGCGCCCAGCCGGTGATCGTGTCCACCACCCGGCCGATCAGCTGCTTGACGCTCCGCTCGCGATCGGGGCTGCCCAGCTGCCCGCGGAAATATTTCGAGACGACGATGTTGGTGGCCTGCTGCGACCAGAACCGGGGAATCTCGACGTCGCGCTGCTCGAAGACGACTTCACCCTTGTCGTTGCCGATCACCGCCGCCCGCGTCTCCCATTCGACCTGGTCGAACGGGTCCAGCCCCTCGCGGCTGAAGAACCGCTCGTATTCGAGGCCAGAGACACCCGCCGGCGCCGTCGCGGGCGGACGGGTCATGGTCTGGGGGGTGGTGGTCTCGAGCGGTCCACTCGAGGGTGAGCTCGAGCTCATGGAAGCGCCCTTCTGCATAGTCCCTCCGCGCGCGAGTCTTGACCGTCCCCACGGCCAGACCCTCAACGAACTGTCAAATCAAGGAAGCGCGTCCGCCCGGTGCGGGTCGACGGGCGCCGTGGCGAGCCAAAGCCACGACGTCCTCGGCCCCGGCAACCATAAACGCTGGGTGGTTTACAGTCCGGATGGCGCGGGGCGAAACGTTATCGCTGTGTAACGATCGTGTCAAGGACGATCATACAAGATATGGGGGCCTGCAATTAACTCAGCCGCAACATCTTGCTGGAACAGGGCAATCGGCGCGGGGTTTTTCTGAGTGCCCTATTTTTCCGGGGCCGCGGGTGGGGGCGCCTGGCGGGCGCCCCGGACGGCCTCGTCAGCTGCCCTGCAGGACGCGGGCGAGCTTCTCGGCCTTGTCCGCGAACTCCTTCGCTATCTCGAAGTTGGCCGCCTTGATGGCCCCCTCCGCGCTGGTGATGAAGTCCTTGGCCTCGTCGTAGGCCTTCTTGCGCTCCTGGCTCAGCCCCTGGTAGTTGACTTTGCTCAGGCCGCTCTGGGCCCGGCCGATGGTGTCGCGGATCTGGCGCTCCGACGCGGCGGCATCGGCGGTTGCCGGCGTGCGCAGGACGGGTGCCGGCTGGGCCACCGGGGCCGGCGTGGCGGCCTGGGGTTCGGCAGCCGCCGGGACAGCATCGGTCTTGGTCTCCGGCTTCTGTGCCTCGCGTGAGCCGTTTTCACGGGGGGAGCGGCGGGGCGGGGTCGGAATGGCCGGCGGCGGCGGCAGGTCCTCGACTGGCTGGGGCTGCGGCACCACCTCCGGCGCGGGAGCCTGCTCGATGACCCGCGGGGGGGCGGGCGGCACGTCCAGCGTGGGACGCTCGATGGGCGTACTGGCACGCGTCGTCATGCATCCGGCCGCCAGCGCGCCAAGCATCAGCACGACAGCGAGTTTCGTCATCGGCACGGTCCTCATTCTACCGCCGGTCGGCGCGCGACGGACCCACTTCCCGCGCGCCCGTACCGCGACGCGCAGGACTAGGCCTGCGGGAACAGCAGCCGGAACTTGGTGCCGCGGCCAGGCGTGGACTGCACTTCCACTTCGCCGTCGTGCAGCTGCACGATGCGGAACACCATCGACAGCCCGATGCCGCTGCCCTTTTCCTTGGTGGTGAAGTACAGGTCGAAGATGCGGGGCAGGTGCTCGGGTTCGATGCCCACCCCGGTGTCCTCGACGAACAGCTCGACGCGGCGGCGCGAGGTCACGCGGCAGCCCATGCGCAGAGTGCCGCCATTGCCCATGGCCTGGAGGGCGTTGATCGCCAGGTTCAGCACCGCCTGCATCAGCATGCCCTGGTCGGCGTTGATGTCCGGCAGCGCCGGCGGGCACTCTTCCTTGATGACGATCTGGCGGCGCTGCGCCTCCGGCGCGATGGTCATGATCGTGTCGTGCAGGACGTTGCCGAGGCGGATCGGCTGGAGCTTGAGCTCCTCCGGCCGCGCGAACTTGAGGAAGCCGGCCACGACTTCGTCGAGGCGGCGGATCTCGCTCGAGATGATGCCGACGTGTTTCGAGAGGTCGAGCGTCTTGGCCGGGCCGCCGGCCGGCGACGGCACCACGATCGGCTCGCGGATGGCGCCGAGCTTCTGCTTGAGCAGCTCGAGATGAATCGTCATGGCGTTGAGCGGGTTCTTCACCTCGTGGGCGACGCCGGCCAGCAGCCGCCCGAGCGCCGCCGCCTTCCGTGAATAGTTGAGCGTCGAGTGCACCTGGTTCAGGTAGCCGACGTTGCGCGCGACCAGCATGGCGCCGAGGAAGCGGTGGTTGGTGTCCTCGATGGCGTGGCACATCAGCAGCCGCTCGGTGTCGGGCTCGGCCTCGACCGCCTTCAGCACGGCCGCCGGCAGCGGCCCGTTGATGATCCCCGAGTCGGTCGTCAGGCCGTCGGGCACGGTGCCGCGCGAGACCGACAGCGAGACGGGGCCGGCCGACTTCCGCGACGACAGCGTCCGGTCGATCAGCTGCCGGACCGGATGTGAAGACGGCAGGTCGTGGATCTCGAGCGCCCGCATGGCGGCATTGCTGAAGATGACCTCGCCGTGGGGCGAGAACAAGGCCACGGCATCCTCGAGGTTCTCCATGACCGACTCGTAGTCGGCGCCGCCGCCCGCCCGCAGCGTCGCTTCCCCGTCGCCACCCGACGCCGGGCCTTTCCCAAGCGCGGCGAGCTGCTCGCTCACCGCCCGGAACGACGAATCGAGGTCCTTGAACTCCTGTTCGGGGAGGTCGAGCCGGACATCGAGCTCGCCGCGTCCCAGCCGGCTCAGGCTGCTCTGGATGACGTGGATGGGCCGGACGATCCACTGCGCGAGCAGCACCGCCACGACCGACGACACGAGCAGCGCAATCAGCACGATGGTGCCGGCCCGCTCCATCGCGCCGCTCAGCTCGGTCCGCACCAGCAGCGTCGAGACGCCGATGCGAATCGATCCGAACTGCTCATCACCAGCGAGGAGCGGCTGGCGCACCTCGAACGCGCGGTCCGAATAGACCGCCCGGAGCTGCGCCACCGGACCGGCCTCGAGCAGCGGCTCGAACTCTTCCTGCTCGGGGACAGGGGATCCTTCGCGCGTCGGAAAGCCGTGCGCAATCGCGATGCCCTGCGGGTCGACGATGGCGGCGTAGGTCACGTGCGCCGAATAGGCGATGCTCGACTGCAGAATCGAGCGGATCCCGCCGTCCTCGCGCAACGCCTTGTACGGATCGGCCGGCCCTTCGGAGACGACCTCGCGCGCCCGCTGGAACAGCGCCTGGGAGAGCAGCTCCGCCCGGGACGCTGTCTCGTCCAGCATGTACGCCGACAGGGTGCTGAGGTGGTAGGCGCTGAGGATGGCGACGATCACGACGACCAGCGTCGTGACGCCGGCCACCTGTTTGGCTTTGATGCTCAACAGCGCGCTACTCCCGTTTCGCGCCGGCCTCCTGCCGCCGGTCGCCCAGTTGCTCCCGCATGCGATTGAGCTTGTTGTGCAGCGTCTTGAGGCTGATGCCGAGGATCTCCGCGGCGCGGGTCTTGTTGTTGCGGGTATGGTCGAGCGTCAGGAGGATCAGCCGCCGCTCGGCCTCGTCCACCGTGGTGCCCGGCGACAGCGTGACGGTCGGGAGCGTTTCCTCCCCCTTCGCGACCAGCGTCGGCGGCAGGTGCCTGGGCTCGATGAAGTCCCCTTCCGCCAGGATCGTCGCCCGCTCCATCACGTTGCGCAGCTCGCGGATGTTGCCCGGAAACGGATACTGCTCGAGCAGGTAGATGGCGTCCTGGTCCACCGCCCGCACCGACTTGTTGTTGCGCGCGTTGAACTCCGTCAGGAAGTGGTGGGCGAGCAGCGGGATGTCCTCCTTGCGCTCGCGCAGCGGCGGCAGCTCGATGGCGAACACGTTGAGCCGGTAGAAAAGATCCTCGCGGAGCTTGCCGCTGCGGACCGCCTCCATCGGGTTGACGTTGGTGGCGGCAATCACCCGCACGTCCACCGCCTGCTCCTGCCGGCCGCCCAGCCGCCGGAACGTGCGCTCCTGCAGCACCCGCAGCAGCTTCACCTGCGTCCCCGGCACCATCTCGGCGATCTCGTCGAGGAACAGCGTGCCGCGGTGCGCCAGCTCGAACACCCCCGTCCGCCGGTCGTGCGCGCCGGTGAACGCCCCCTTCTCGTGGCCGAAAATCTCGCTCTCGAGCAGCGTTTCGGGAATCGCCGCGCAGTTGATCGCCACGAACGGGAACGCCGACCGCGGGCTGAGCTCGTGGATGGTCTGCGCCACGAGCTCCTTGCCGGTGCCCGAGTCCCCGGAAATCAGCACCGAGGCCACGGTCGGCGCCGCCTGCTCGATGACGCGGTAGACCGACCGGATGCTGGGACTGTTGCCGACGATCCGGCCGAAGGTTCCGGCCTCGCGCAGCTGGCGCCGCAGGTTCCGGACTTCCCGCAGGGTGTCCTGGCGCTCGACCGCCTTCTGCAGCAGGATCTTCAACCGCTGCGGGTCGACCGGCTTGCTCAGATAGTCGTAGGCCCCTTCCTTGATCGCCTCGACCGCCGTTTCAACAGTCCCCTGGGCCGTCAGCAGGATGAGGGTGAGGTCGGACAGCTGGTCCTTCAGCGCGCGGAGCAGTTCCATCCCTCCGACCCGCGGCATGACCATGTCGCTCACGATGATCGCCGGCCGGAAGCTCGTGACCTTCCGAAGTCCTTCGTCCCCGTCCGCCGCTTCTTCGGTTTGAAACCCCCAGGTCTGGACCAGCTCCGACAACCCTTCACGGGTAGACTGGTCGTCCTCAACTATCAGGACCCGCTCGCCGACAGGTTCGAGGCGGGGGCTTTCCGCTTGCACTTTTGTATCTTCTGTTGCATCCACTAGGAAAGATTAACACTCCCAGGGTAAGGATTACACGCTCTTAACCGGATGAGTTTGATTTCGGACGGTTCCATACAGGCATGGCCGTTGCTCTGGAGCGAGAACCATGCGAACGCTCATCACCTCGTTCATCCTCCTCGCTACCCTGGCGGCTCCCGGCTGCTCCAGGGGCGGAGACGACGACCCGCTGGCTTTGGAAACCGGCCGCGACGTCACCCTGAACACCAGCGAGGGCGTGACCGTGTCGGGCCGCCTCGTGGAAGTCCGGCCGGAACATGTCATCGTGGAGCAGCAGGACGGCGCCAGGAAGTCGGTGGCCCGCCGCGAGATCACCTCGGTGGCCGCGGCGACGCCACGGAAGACCCCGGCGCCAGCCGGCGCGGACCGGCCGGCCACGCCGGCCGCCGGCTCCGGCGCCGCGGGTGACGCCGCGGACAGAACCGTCGAAACCACGCCAGATCGGTATGCCGGTCCGGTCGAGGGCACGCCGTCTGCTCCCGCCACCCGCCGCGCCGGGCACCGGAGCGTGACGGTGCCGTCCGGCACGCTGCTGCCGGTGGAGCTCTCGTCGGCCATCGCCTCGGATTCGAGCAGGGTCGAGGACCCGGTCCGTGCCACCCTCCGCCGGGCGCTGGTCGTGGACGGGGTGCAGGTGCTGCCCGCCGGCACGCGCGTGCTGGGCGTGGTGACGTCGGTCGAACGCGCGGCCCGGGTCAAGGGGCGCGCCCGCGTCGCCTTCCGGTTCACCGCGATCGCGCCGCCGGGAGACGCCGGGCGCATCGCCATCCGCACCGAGCCGGTATCGAGACTGGCACCGGCGACGAAGAAGCAGGACGCCGCCAAGATCGGTGGCGCGGCGGCCGGCGGCGCGATCGTCGGCGGCATCCTCGGTGGCGGCGATGGCGCCGCCAAGGGGGCCGCGATTGGCGGGGCGGCCGGCACCGGCGTAGTCCTTTCCACCCGCGGCGCGGAAATCCGCCTCGGACCCGGCGCCCCGGTCGCGGTGCGGCTCGCGGCCCCGCTCACCCTCCAGGTCCCGGCCGGGAACTGACGCGGCGGACCGGCCGGCGCGGCTTCGGTGATACATTCCCCGGGTGCTCCCTGAAGCACCCGGCATCCCCGCCGTTCCCGACGCCGTCGCGGTCGATCCCCCGGGCAACACCGATGGCGTGCCGGCGCCGGCGTGGCGCCGGCGGACGCTCCCGCTCGAGCGGCTCGGCGCCCTGGTCGAAGTGATCCTCTGCTCCGGATTTCCGACCCAGCTGCTCGTGTTCGACGCGCTCACGGGCTTCGGCATGCAGGCCCGGACCGCCGATGGCGGCTGGTCGCCGGCCTTCGTGATCGCCATGTCCCTCATCGACATGGTCGTGGTCGTCAGCCTCGTCTTCCTGTTCCTGCGCGCGCACCACGAGCCGCTCGGCAGGTTTCTGCTCGGCGGCCGCCCCCCGGGCCGCGAGGCGCTGCTCGGGCTCGCGCTCATTCCCGCGGCCTTTGCCCTCGTGGTCCTCGTCCTGGCCACGGTGCTCACGATCGACCCGTCGCTGCAGAACGTGCCGGTCAACCCGTTCGAGCGCCTCCTCACCACGCCGCGCGACGCCGCCATTTTCGCGTTCGTGGTGATGTTCGCGGGCGGTGTCCGGGAGGAGATTCAGCGCGGCTTCATCATCCGGCGGTTCGACCAGTACCTGGGCGGCGGGGTCATCGGCATCATCCTGTACAGCGTCGTCTTCGGCCTGGGCCATGTGGACCAGGGCTACGCCGCGGCAATCGCGACCGGCGCCCTGGGTGCCGCGTGGGGCGTGCTCTACTACGTGCGCGGCAGCGTGGTCGCCCCGATGGTCAGCCACGCGGGGTTCAACCTGGCGCAGCTGCTGAAGTACGTGCTGCTCGCCTCGCGGTAGCGCGGGCCCGCGCGGCTCAGGTACAATCCAGGCGGCCTCTCGTCACGAACCTGCGTGCCGCCCGCTCGGGTCCATCGCACACAACGACCACTTCGGCCCGGCGCGCGGCGCCTCCACGCAGCAGTCCAGCCGCACAGACACGACATGCCAGAGGAGCTTTCGAGGCCAGCCAGACCGCAACCGGCGACGGGACCACGCCGGCCGCGCCTGGTGCCGCTCTCGCTGCTCGCGGTCTTCCTGCTGTCGCTGCCGGCGGTGAACGTGCGCCTCTACGCGTCCGACGAGGTGCAGTACTTCGCCTTCCTGCGGTCGCTGTGGTTCGACCACGACGTCTCGTTCGACAACGAATACCGCCACATGTACGACCACGGGGTCGCGCGGCTCGACGGGTTCCGCGAGACCCATCTCGAGCGGACCACCGAAACCGGGCTGCGGGTCACGTTCGCGACGATGGGGCCGGCGGTGCTGTGGGCGCCGTTCTATGCCGTGGCAGACGGGGCGGTGCTGGCGGGCCGCGCGCTCGGCGCGAACCTGGCGCGCGACGGCTACTCGTGGCCCTACCTGGCCGCCGTCTGCTACGGTTCGGCGCTCTACGGCTTTGCCGCCATCCTCCTCTCCGCCCGCCTCGCCAGGCGGCTGACGGGCACGGGCGTGCTCCCCGCCGTGGTGATCTGGATCGGCACCCCGCTCCTGTTCTACATGTATCTCGCGGCGGGCATGGCCCACGCCGTGTCCGCCTTCGCCGTCGCGCTGATGTTCACGGCATGGCTGGCGGCCCGCGAACGCTGGTCCCTCGCCGGGATCGTCGCGCTCGGCGCCACCGCCGGCCTGGTGACGATGGTGCGCGAGCAGGACGTGGTGCTGCTGGCCGGTCCACTCGTCGATTACGCGTGGTCGGCGCGGCGCCGGATCCTGGCGCGCGGCTTGGACGTGCGCCAGGAGGCCGGCATCCCGCTCGCGGGGCTCGCCGCCGCGGGCATCGTCTATCTGCCGCAGGTGCTGGCCTACATCGCGCTCAACGGCCGGCCGGGGCCGTCTCCGCTCGTGACCCGCAAGCTCACCTGGACCTCGCCCCACGCCCTCGAGGTGCTCCTGTCGCCGGCGCACGGCTTCCTGTGGTGGACGCCGGTGGCGGTGCTGGCGGTCGCCGGGCTCATCCTGCTCGCGCGCGCGCGGGACGCCGGCGCGCCGCCGGGCGCGGGATCGGCCACCCGTGCCACAGCGCTCGCCCTGCTGGTGTCGTCGGCCGCGCAGGTCTACATTTCAGGATGTGTCGAATCGTGGACCGTGGCCGGCGCCTTCGGGCAGCGCCGCTTCGTGGCGCTGACGCCGGTGCTGGTCGTGGGCTTCGCCGCGCTCTGGCAGCGGGTGCCCGCCGGCTGGACACGGGCCGCGCTCGGGGGCGTGACGGCGCTGCTGATCTGGTGGAACCTCGGCCTGATGGCGCTCTTCGGCACGCGAATGATGGACCGCCAGCGCCTGGAGCTCGGGCGCAACGCCTACGATGTCTTCGTGACCGTTCCCCTCGCGGCGCCGCAGCTCGCCTACCGCTACGTCTTTGCCCGGGACTCCTTCTTCGAAACCAGGACGCCGCGGTGAAGATCACCTGTCTCGCCGACATCCGGCTGCCCCTGGAGCGCGCCAACGGCATCCAGACCATCCAGACCTGCCACGCGCTCGCGGCGCGCGGGCACGACGTGACGCTGATTGCCCGGCCCGACACCGCGCGTCCGCCACGCGATCCGTACGAGTACTACGGCCTGCCGCGGACGGAGCGGTTCGCCATCGAGGCGGCGCCGGTCATGGGTCCGCAGATGGCGCGCCGGCTGGGCTACCTGTCGTTCGCCCTCGGGCGCGTGATCGGCAAGGAGCGGCCCGACGTGGTGTTCACCCGCGACCTGGGTGCGGCGGCGCTGCTGGCGCGGCTGCCGGCAACGCTCCGTCCGCCGGTCGTCTACGAGTCGCACGGCTACGCGCCCGACGTGGCCGCCGAGCTGCCGCAGCTGATTTCGACCGCCCGGCCGGCGAGCCGCCGCAAGCTGGCGCGGCTGGCGGCGCGGGAGGCGCTGGTCTGGCGGGAGGCCGCCGGGTACGTGACGATCACGCACGCGCTCGCCGACCTGCTGATCGAACGGTTCGGCGCGCGGGAGAACCTGGCCGTGGTCGCGGACGGCGTGCGGCTCCCGGCCGGGCACGAGCGCACGCCGGCGCCGGCGGGTCCGCCGCTGGCCGGCTACGCCGGGCACCTGTATCCCTGGAAAGGGGTGGACATCCTGATCGACGCGATCGCGCGCGCGCCGGCGGTCCGCGCCCTCATCGTCGGCGGTCACGACAAGGAGGGCGATCTGGCCCGGGTGCGGGCGCGCGCGCGAACGTCGGGCGTCGAGGCCCGGGTCGAGTTCACCGGCATGGTCGCGCCGGACGCGGTGGCCGCCCAGCTGGAGCGCGCCTCGATCCTGGTGCTGCCGAACCTCGCCACGGCGATCTCGACGCGGTTCACGTCGCCGCTCAAGCTCTTCGAATACATGGCCGCGGGGCGGCCGATCGTCGCGTCGGATCTGCCGGCGCTGCGCGAAGTCCTGCAGGACGGCGTGAACGCGCTGCTCGTGCCGGCGGGCGATCCCGCGGCGCTCGCCGCGGCGCTCGAGCGGCTGGCGTCGGCGCCGGACCTGGCCGACCGGCTGGCGCGGGCCGCCTTCGCAGACGCCGCCCGGTTCGGCTGGGATCAGCGGGCCGAGCGTCTCGACGCCGTCCTCGAGCGGGCGCGGACCTCCTGATGATCACGGCCACCCTGCTGGCGCTGGTACGCTGTCCCGAATGCCACGGCCCGCTGCGCGAAGGGTCCGCGCCGGAGGCTCCGGCGATCGTCTGCACGGCGTGCGGGCGGACGTACGCGCGCCGCAGCAACGGCTTCCTCGATTTGCGTCCCGAGGTGCAGTTCTCCGAGCAGACCAAATACCTGGACGAGGCGCTGCACGCCGACGCGCGGCACGAGCGGGTGTCGCCGCCGCTGCTCGGCTCGAAGATCAGGAACGACATGCTGCGGGCGTTCCTCGCCCCCGGCCCCGGCGATCGCGTGGTGGATCTCGGCTGCGGCAGCGGCCGCGCCCTGCTGTGGAACCGCGACTGGGGGGCCACGACGGTCGGGGTGGACATCGCGCCGTTCTTCTCGTCCGACGCGCTCCGCGAGGTGGATCTGCTGCTCGCCGATCTCCGGAAGCTGCCGTTCGCCGACGGCACCTTCACCCGGGCGTATTCGCTCGACGTGCTGGAACACCTGTCGCCGGACGCGCTGCGCGCCATGCTCGCCGAGGCCGGCCGGGTGCTGGCGCCCGGCGGCACGCTCTTCGTCTACAGCCACGTCCGCAAGAACGCGCCGATTGCCGCCGGCCTCCGCTGGATCAATGCCTTCGCGCGCGTGCTCGAGCGCCGCGGGCTGATCGACATGCGGCAGGAGCGGCTGCGGAAGTCGGACCACCTCAACCCGCTGCGCGACATCCCCGAGCTGGAGGCCGTCGCGCGGGAGACCGGGTTCCGGATTGCCCGCATCCGCTACTACACGCCGCTGGTCGGCGGGTTCGTCGAGAACATCCTGATGCGAATGGCGGAGCGGGCGATGGCGCGGCGGGCAGCGGCGCGCCTGACAGACGCCGGGACGCCCGACGCCGATGCGCGGGCGGTGAAGGAGGCGCGCACCGCGGCGAAGGCGCGGATCGCGGCGAGCCCCGCCACCTACGCCGCGCTGCGCGGCCTCTCGGCCGCCATGAAGCTCGATCTGCTGCTGTTCGGGCGCGTGCGATCCGGCCCCTTTTTCGCGCTGCTCGAGAAAACGGGCGGGCAGGCGGACGTCCGGGCCTGATACCGATGCGCATCCTCTACGCCGCGATCGATCAGACCGTACCGGGCACGAAGGGGGGCTCGGTGCATGTCGCCGCCGTCGCCGGCGGGCTCGCGGCGCTCGGCCACGACGTACATGTGCTCGTCAGCCCCGGGCCGGAGCCCTTCCCCGCCACCGGCGTCACGTGGATCCCGATGTCGCCGCCGCTCGGCGCGAAGGGGCTGCGCTGGCTCCGTACCGGGGCCGTCACGCGGCTCGCGCGTACGCTGCGGCCGGACGTCGTGATCGAGCGCTACTACAACTTCGGCGGCGAGGGCATCACCGCGGCCGCCGCCACCGGCGCGCTGGGCGTGCTCGAAGTGAACGCCCCCGTGATCGACCACGCCGGCTCCCGCAAGGCCGCGCTCGACCGCGCTCTGCTGATTCAGCCGATGCGCCGCAGGCGCGAGCGGTTGTGCGCGGCCGCCGACCTTCTCGTCACGCCGAGCGCCGCGATCCTGCCGCCGGCCACGCCGCGCGGGAAGATCGTGGAAGTCGAGTGGGGCGCCGACACCGAGCGGTTCCGCCCCGGCGCGGCTGGCCCTCTGCGCTTCACCCGCCCGGCCGGCCTGCTCGCGGTCTTTGCCGGTGCGTTCCGCAGCTGGCACGGCACGGCCCATCTCGTGCGCGCGATCCGCCAGCTGCGCGAGTCGGGACGCCGGGATATCTCCGCCGTGCTGATTGGCGACGGGCCGGAGCTGCCGCGGGCCCGGGCGCTGGCGGCGGGCCTCGATGGCCTCGTCTTCACGGGGCCCGTCCCGCACGCCGAGATGCCCGCGCATCTGGCCGCCGCCGACGTCGGCGTCGCCCCCTTCGACATCGCGGCGCACGGGCCGCTGGCGCTCGGCTTCTACTGGTCGCCGCTCAAGATCTTCGAATACATGGCGGCGGGACTGCCGGTCGTCGCGCCCGCGGTGGACCGCCTGCCCACGCTGGTGCGCCACGACGTCGAGGGCCTGCTCTACGGGCCGGCGGAACCGGGCGGCCTCGCCGCTGCGCTCACCCGGCTGGCCGACGCCCCGCTCCGCTCCCGGCTCGGGCTCGCGGCGAGAGCGCGGGCGGTCGCCGACTTCAGCTGGGCCGCGCACTGCCGGGCGCTCGACGCGGCAATGACGGCGGCGCTCGCCGGCCGCGGAACGCCGCGATGAACGTGCTCCTGGTCACCGACGCCTTTCCGCCGGTCAGCGGCGGCAGCGGATGGAGCACCTACGAGCTGGCGCGGGGGCTGCGCACGCGCGGCCATGCGGTCACGATCGTGCGGCCGCGTCCGGGGACGCCCGCGACGCTGCGCGAGGCCGGCTACGACGGCTTCCGGATCGTCGAGGTCGGAGCGACCGCGCCGGCGGTGCCGTTCGTCCGCAACTACTTCAAGAACGAGCGGCTGTACGCACGTCTGGCGGATATCCTGGCCGGCCTCATCGAGAGCGAAGGCATCGACATCGTGCACGGGCAGCACGTGATGACCTGCGTGCCTTCGGTTGCAGCCGCCCGGCGGTGCCAGGTGCCGTCCGTGTGCACGGTGCGCGACTACTGGCCCGTCTGCTACTGGTCGGACCTGATCCACACGCGCGATGATGCCGCGCTCTGTCCGGGCTGTTCCGCCGGGATGATGGTCCGGTGCCTCCAGCCCCGGGCCGGCGCGGCGTGGCCGGCGGCGCTGCCGATGATCCCCTACATGCGCCGCAATCTTGCGCGCAAGCGCCAGGGGCTGGCGGCCGCCGGCGCGGTCGTCGCGGTGAGCTCGACGATCGCCGCCGACCTGCGGGCGCGCGCGCCGGAGCTCGCGGCAACGCGGCTCGAGATCATCCCCAACCCGGTCGACATCGCCGACCTGCAGCGCCGTGCCGCCGCCACCACGCGGCCGATCGCGGCCCCGTACGCGCTCTATCTCGGCAAGCTCGCTCCCAACAAGGGCACCAGCCATCTCCTCGACGTGGCCGAGCGCGCGGGCCTCCCCTGGCCGCTCGTTATCGCCGGCGACGGACCCGATCGTCCCGCCCTCGAAGCGGCGGCGCGGACGTCGCGGCGCGACGTGCGCTTTGCCGGCTGGGTCGATCGGGACGCGGCCACGGCGTGGCTCGCGCATGCCGCGGCGCTCGTCTTCACCTCCCGCGGGCCGGAGTCGCTGAGCCGCGTGCTGATCGAAGCCAGCGCGCTGGGCATCCCGATCGCCGCCATGAACACCGGCGGCACCCCGGACATCGTCGAGCACGAGGTCAGCGGCCTGTTGTCGCGAACGCCGGCGGAGCTGGCCGCCGACCTCGCGCGGCTCGTCGGCGACGAGGCGCTGCGCGCGCGGCTCGGCGCCGGGGCCGTCGCGCGGGCGCGCCGCTTCGACGCGCCGGCCGTCGTGGCGCGCATCGAGCGGCTCTATCAGGAGCTGGCCGGGAGGACCCCGTGAGCCGCGGCGTCCGGGTGGCGGTCGTCGCACGTTCGGTCGCGCCGTTCCACGGGTTCGGCGGCCTCGAGCGGTCGGTCTTCGACCTCGTGCGCCACCTGGCGGCGCACGGCTCGGCGGTCACGCTGATCACGCGCCCGCCCAGCCGGGGGCCGGCGGCGGAGGCGCGCAGCCCCGAGGAGATGGCGGCGCTGATCGACCCGCGCATCACGGTGCTGCTGGTCCCCTATCGCACCTTCCCGCTGGCCGGCCGGCGCGGCACCACGGTGCTCGACCGCAGCACCGCGTATCCGCTCTTCGGCATGCGGGCGGGACGGGCGGCGTGGCGGCTGGTGGAGGCCGGCGCCGCGGACATCGTGCACGGGTTCGGCGCCAGCGTGCTCGGCTACGCGCGCCGGCGGCGGCACGCGCGGGCGCCGCTCGTGCTCAATCCGCAGGGCCTCGAGGAATTCGGCGCGACCGATCCGTCGCGGGCGCGGCTCAAGCGGGCGGCCTACCTGCCGCTGCGCCGGGCCGTCCGGGCGTGCGCGGCGGCCGCCGACTGCGTGATCGCCACCGACCGCGCGCTCGAGCCGGCCGTCCGGCGGCACCTCGGCGTGCCGGCAGAACGCGTCCGCGTGATCCCGAACGCGCTGGACCTTGCCGTGATCGACAGCCTGGCGCCGGCGGGGGCCGCCGCCGCCATCCGGCGGCGGGCCGGCATCGGCGCCGCCGCGCCGGTCCTGCTGAGCGTGGGGCGGCTCGAGGCGAACAAGGGGTTCCACCTGCTGGCAGACGCGCTCGGCGCGCTGCGCGCGCACGGCGCGGCGCTGCCGCACGGGTGGCGCTGGGTGATCGTCGGCGAGGGTTCCTACCGCCCCCGCCTGGAACAGGCGATTGCGCGCGCCGGGCTGGCCGGCGACGTGCTGTTCGCCGGCGCCGCGAGCGACCGGGACCTGCACGCCTGGTACGAGGCGGCGACGCTGTTCGTGCATCCCACGCTCTATGAAGGCAGTTCGCTCGTGACGCTCGAAGCGATGGCCCATCGCCGCGCCGTCGTCGCGTCGGCGGCGGGGGGGATCCCCGACAAGGTCAGGACCGGCGTCAACGGCTGGCTCGTCCAGCCGGGAGATCCCGCGCAGCTCGCCGCCGCGCTGAGCGGCGCCCTCGGCGATCTCGAACGGCTCGGCGAGATGGGGCGCGCCGGCCGGACGATCGTGGACGAGGAATTCTCGTGGGAGATCGCCGGAGCCGCGACATTGGCGCTGTATCGCGAGCTGCTCCAGGCGTCCGGACAGAAGGAGCACCAGTGATAGCGCGTGAATGGCGCGAAGCCAGCGACATGCGGCCGTCAACGGTGTCGCTGGCCGCGATCATGTGTGTGGCGGCGGCGCTGCGCTTCTACGGCCTGGGCGCCGGGATCCCGTACGCGATTGGCGTGGACGAGCCGGAGGTCATCAACCGTGCCGTCGGCATGATGCGATCCGGAAACCTCAACCCGCATTTCTACGACTACCCGTCGCTCTACCTCTACGTGCAGCTCGCCGTGGCGGTGGCGCGCTTCATGACCGGCGCGATGGCCGGGGCGTGGAGCTCGCTCGGCCAGGTGACCGGGGCGGACTTCTTTCTCTGGGGGCGCGCGGTCACCGCCACGTTCGGCACGCTGACCGTGCTGCTCGTCTATTTCATCGGGCTGCGGTGGGGCACGCGGCCGGCGCTGCTCGGGGCCGGTCTGATGGCGGTGATGCCGCTGCACGTGCGCGAGTCGCATTTCGTCCTGACCGACGTCCCGGCGACTTTCTTCGTCACGCTGACGTTCCTGCTGGCCCTGCGCGCGGGAGAACGTCAGGACGGCCGGGCATTTGCCTGGGCCGGGGCGGCGGCGGGCCTGGCGGCGGCCACCAAGTACCCCGGCGCCCTGGCGCTGCTGCTCCCGCTTGCCGCCATCGCCCTGTCGCCGGAGGCGCGGCCGTCGCGGCTCAAGGCTGCCGCGCTCACATGCGCCGCGAGCGCCGCGGCGTTCCTGGTGGCCGCGCCGTACACGATCCTCGACCTGCCGGCCTTCCTCGATGGCTATGCCCGCCTCAGCGCAGCCTACACGGTCACGGTCACCGAACCGCCGGCAGTCACCTACCTCAAGCACCTGCGCAACAGTCTCCAGTGGCCCGCGGCCCTGCTCGCGCTTGCCGGGGCCATCCTGGCGGCGGTGCGCGCGGTCAAGGGCCCCGGTCGGGTACGCTGGGCGCTGGTGGTGCTCTTCCCGGTCGTCTACCTCCTGTTCATCTCGCGGCAGAACCTCGTCTTCGCGCGCTACCTGATGCCGCTGGTGCCGTTCGTCTGTCTCCTGGCGGCGGCCGCCGTCGTCTCGGGCGTCAGCGGGCTGCGGCGGTTCTCCATCCCGCGCGCGCTGCGCAGCGCGCTGATCGTCGGGCTGACGGTGGCGACCCTGCTGCCGTCGGCGATCGCCTCGGTGCGGTTCAACCGGACGTTCGCACGGCCGGGCACGGCCGCGCAGGCCTACGAGTGGATCTCGAGCCACGTCCCGCCCGGCTCCACCGTGGTCATCGAGTCGGCCGGCCTGGTGCTGACGCACAGCGGCTACCGCAGCACCAACGTGCGCCAGCTGCGGCAGCACGACTACTCGCATTACGTCGAGACCGGCGCCGACTACCTGGTGGCCTCGTCGCAATGCTACGGACCCTATTTCGAGTTTCCTGAACGGTATCCCGACGAGCACCAGGACTATCTGCAGCTGTTCCAGCAGGGCCGCGAGGTGGCGACGTTCACCGCCACGCCCGGGCGGCCGGGGCCGGAGCTGCGGATTTTCGAAGTACAACGCGGGAGGACGCCATGACCGGCCTGCCTTCGCGCCTGGTGGCCGCCGCGGGCTGGCTGGTGATCGGCGCGGCCGCGGCGGAGCTGGTCTGGCGGGAAGTGGCGCGACAGCCGCTCCTGCCGCCATGGGCTGGCGGACTGTGGCCGGCCGCCGGCGTGGCGGCGGCCGCCGCGCTGGCCGCCGCCGGCGTCTACGCCGTGGCGCGGCCGCGGGCCGGACTGGCGCGCGGCACCCCGCTGCTGTTCGCGGCGCTGTTCTGCGCGGGTGTGGCGGCGCAGCTCGCGATGGGCGCCCGGCTCCAGAGCGACGGCTTCTATTACTTCGCCTACCTCCGCTCGATGGCGTTCGACCGCGACGTCGAGTTCTCGAACGACTACCGGCTGCTCGGCCTGGGCGACAAGCCGCACCTCTTCCAGCCGACGCCGACGAACCACGCGCAGTCCGCCTGGACGATCGGCCCGGCCATCCTGTGGTCGCCGTTCTTCGGCGCCGGGCACCTGGTGGCGCGCGGCCTTGGCCGGAACGATCCCAACGTTTCGGCCAACGGCATCTCGTTTCCGTATCGCCAGGCCGTCTGCATCGCCGGCCTCGTTTACGGCCTGCTCGGGTGCTGGTTCATGCATCGGCTGGCGCGGCGCACCGCCGGCCAGCACATCGCCGCGGCGGCGACCGTGGTGACCGTCGGCGGCTCGTTCATGCTGTGGTACCTCGTGAAAGAGCCGTCGATGACCCACGCGCCGTCGATGGCGCTGGTAGCCGGCTTCATCTGGGCCTGGATCGCCACGCGCGACCACCGCACCCCGCTCCAGTGGATCCTGCTCGGCCTGCTCGCCGGCCTGATGACGCTCGTCCGCTGGCAGAATGCCCTCTTCGCCCTGCTCCCCGCCTGTGATTCCGCCGTCGTCCTCTTCCGTGCCTGGCGGGCGCACGACCCTCGGGCCGCCCGGCAGGCGATCGCCACCGGGCTGCTGTTCACCGCGGCCGCCACCGTGGCGTTCGTGCCGCAGATGCTGGCGTGGCGCGCCATCTACGGCACCTGGCTCGCGGTGTCGCCGGTGGGCCCGCAGATGCGCTTTGCCGATCCGCACCTCGTGGACATTCTCTGGTCGGCGCGCAACGGCCTCTTCAGCACGTCCCCGGCGCTGTACGCCGGCGCGCTCGGACTGCTGCTCTTCGCGCGCCAGCAGCCGGCGGTCGGGGTGCCGGCCGTGCTCGTCGTGGCGTGCATGGTGTACTTCAACGCCAGCGTGCAGGACTGGTGGGGCAGCGCCGGCTACGGCGGCCGGCGGTTCGACGGCACGCTGCCGCTGTTCTGCCTGGGAACCGCCGCGCTCATCGCCGCGGCCATCCCGTTCGTCCGGCGCGTCCCGGCGGCCGCCGTTGCCGCGGCCGGCCTCGCGGTGGTCCTCTGGAACCTCACGCTGATGTCCGCCGCTCAGGCCGGCGTTGTCCGGATCGGCGAGACGGTGTCCTTCGGCGACACGATGGCGGCGCAGGCGCGCGTCCTGCACGGCTGGCTGGGCAACCCGTTCACCTACCCGGTCAGCCTGATCTATGCCGCGCGGAACGGCGTGTCGCCCGCGCGCTACGACCTGCTGTCGGCGAACCGGTTCCTGAGCGATCCGCTGCGGCCCTATGGCGGGCTCGACGTCGGCAGCGCCGGCGACGGCTGGCTGCTGGCGGACGGCTGGCACGATCCCGAGCGCGAGGGCACTATCACCTTCAGGTGGGCGTCGCAGCAGGCGGACCTGCTGATCCCGCTCGACCACGCGGCGACGCTGCGCGTGCAGGTGCGGCTGCACGCGTTCGGATATCCCGGCGCGCCGCCGCAGGCGCTGCGCCTGTTCGTCAATGGCCGCGAGCACGGACCGGTGCCGGTGGACCCCGGCTGGCACTCCGCCGAGATCACCGTGGATCGGGCGGCGTGGCGGGCGGGCGTGAACCGGATGCGGCTCGAGTTCGCGTGGGGCACCCGGCCGGCCGATGTCGGCCTCGGGGGCGATCCGCGGCCGCTCGCGGCGGCGGTGGACTTCGTCAGGGTCGCGAAGACGGACTAGCGGCCGAGCGCGAATACGTGCTGGTCGGTGCGGATGAACAGCTGGCCGTTCGCGATTGCCGGCGAGGCGATCGCGCGCTCGCCGAGGGCGTTGGTCGCGACGATCGCCGGCGGACGGCCGGCCTTGACCACCACCGTCTCCCCGTTCTCGCTGACGAAATAGACGTGGCCGCCGCCGGCCACCGGCGACGCCGAGAACACGCCGTCCACACGCTGCTGCCAGATGCGGACGCCGGTGCCCGCGTCAACCGCGGTCAGCACACCTACGTCGTTCGCCATGTAGACAACGCCGTCGTAATGCAGCAGCGACGACACGTAGGGCGCCCCCGTGGGGACCTGCCAGACCGTCCGCGCCGCCGTCACGTCGCCGCGTCCGCCGGCCTTGATCGCCATGTACGGTCCGCTGCGGTAGCCGCGACTGAGGTAGATCAGGCCGTCGTGGAACACCGGGGTGGGCACCGCGAAGCGGGTGGTGTCGCCGGCGTGCCAGAGAAAGGCGCCGGTCTTCGCATCGTAGGCGTCGACGCGCTCGGTGGAATTGACGATCAGCTCGGCGCCGAACGCTCCTTCGACCACCAGCGGTGTGCTGTAGGACGCCCGCCCCTCGCCGCGATCCGCCTTCCAGCGATCCTTTCCTGTCTGCTTGTCGATGCCCAGCAGGTACGACCGCGCCGGCTGATCGCACAGCAGGATCAGCAGGTCGCCGTGCAGTACCGGCGAGCTGCCATGCCCCCACTGGATGTCGAAGGCGCCGTTCTCCTTCGCCAGGTGGCGCTGCCACACCACCGCTCCACTCTGATCGAGCGCCACGACCTGCCCCGTGCCGAACCAGGCATAGACGAAGGTGCCGTCGGTTACCGGGCTGGGCGTGGCGAGGTTGTGCTTGTCGTGCACCGGCGTGAGCGGGCCCACGGCGTCGATGCGGCGCTCCCAGACGCGCGTGCCGCTCGTCCGATCGAACGCCTCGACGACGAAGGCCGTGGCGGCGGTGTCGGCCGCCGCCGCGGCGCTGGAGCCGAGAGCGCGCTCTCCCTGCGCGGCGGCATCGGATCCCTGCACGAGCCGGGGGTGGTTCCCCTCGCGCCTCAGCCCCTTGCCGATCTGCGACGTGACGTAGACCCGATTCCCGCTGACGATGGGCGTCGAAACCCCGGCGCCGGCAATCGGCGCCTTCCAGGCGACGTTCTCCGTCGCGCTCCAGCGCACGGCCACCGCGCGATCGGGCGCCACCCCGTTCGCGTCGGGGCCGCGCCAGCTCGGCCAGTCGGCCGCCAGCGCCGCGGCGCTGAACAGGCTGACGCAGACCGCGGTTCCCGTCGAGATGTTGCGCAGAGGCATCATGACCGCATTCTACTGCGATGCGAACCGTCAGCCTGGCCGGTGCCAGCGCTCACGAGGGCACGGCCCGCGGCGGCATCCGGGTGGTTCCCGGGCGGCGCGGGTCAGCGGCCGGGCAGGTAGAGCACGACGACCGAGGCGCGCCGGCGCAGCCCGGCCACCCAGTCGCGCAGGAACGCCTCCCGCCGCACCTCCGTGGCGCGGGCCAGCACCTGATCCCGGACGTCGCCGAAAGGCCGCAGCGCGCCGCCTGACGTGAACTCCTCCGGGTGCTCGCGGTAGTAGCGCACGAGCTCGTCCTCCGACGGCGGAGCGGTAGAGGCGAGCCGCCCCTCGAGATACGCGTCGAAGCGCAGCGAGTCGCGCAGGAACCGCTCCAGCGTGTCGCGCGACATCGCCGTCTGGCCGAGCGCCCGCTCGAAAGCCAGCGCGTCGGGAAACGTCGCCTGCACGGCGGCCACCGCCGCCGCCACGTCGGACGGCGAGGGTTCGGCCGGGCCGTAGCGCTCCGCCTCCTCGAGCAGCAGGCGCCGATCGATGAGGCGCTGGAGCGCGGCAGCGACCGGATCGGTGGAGACATCGCCCGGCACCAGCCCGAAGCGGAGCGCGGCATTGACGTCGGACAGCGTGATGATCTGCCCGCTCACCACCGCGAGGATGCGGTCCACGATCTCCGCCCCCGCCGCCGGTGCGCCGAGCACGAAGACCGCCGCCAGCGCGCCGATCGCCTGTCGCATCGCTCCCTCCTAGAATGCCTGCCCGATGCTGAAATGGAGCACGGTCCGCGGCTCGAGCACGCCGGCAAACTCCCGCCGGTCCATCTTGAAGCCGAGGTCGACCCGGATCGGCCCGATTGGCGAGCGGTAGCGGACGCCGAAGCCGAGGCTGCCCCGCAGCTCGGCGACGTCGAAATCGGTGACCCGCTCGAACACGTTGCCGCCGTCAACGAAGAAGGCGGCGCCGATCTCGCGCCACACCGGCACCCGGAGCTCCCCGTTCATGATGAGCACCGCGTTGCCGCCGCGGGGAAACCCGCGCGGGCTGATCGTCTTGGCCACGCCGACGGTATCCAGGGCAAAGCCGCGAATCGTGGTGTCGCCGCCGGCAAAGAAGCGCTCGCTGGCCGGCAGGTCTTCGATGGGCCGTGCCGTCGGGTCCAGCGGATCCGCCTCGCGCGGGAAGCCATCGGCCAGCCCCACCGACGCGCGCGTGGCGAACACGACGCGCCGGGCCCGCGGCAGCGTGGTAAACCACAGCCCCTGCATGTAGGTCTTGATGAACCCGACCTGGCCGCCGAGCGTGCGCGACGCCGTGCTGCTCTCGGCGCTGAGCAGCATCCCCGTTGCCGGCTCGACCACGTCGTCCCGCGTGTCGCGGGTGATCAGTGCCGAGAACATCGACAGCCGCACCTGCGGGAACAGCCGGTCGATGGCCGCCTGTTCCTCGTCGCTCAGCCGCTCGTCGAAGGTCCGCGTCGTGCCGAACGAATACCGCAGGCCGCCGCGAACCGTCGACGACAGGCGGCGGCCGACTTCGGCGGTGACCCCCTTGCGGGCGAAGTTGAAGCTCGATCGCACGCCCTGTTCCACTGCCCCGGTGAGCGAGAAATCGGCGTTGGTGCTGAACGCCCGCGGCTCCCGGTAGGTGCCGACGATGCGATATTCGCTGAAGCCGAAGCCGCGGCCGTCCGCATCGGGATCATCGGGGGCGTCCTTCGGCCGCACGCTGACGCGCGTGAACAGGCTGATCGAGCGGTTCTTGCCGCCCAGGTTCCGCCGCCCGATGTCGAAGAAGCCGCGCGGCGCCAGCTCGAGCCGTTCCTGGGCCTGGCCGCCGGGGCCGCTGGCGCGCAGGCGCCGGGAGAGCTCGAGGCCGCCGCCGTAGCCCACTGTCGTGGCCGGCGCCTCTTCGACGGTCACGAGCACATCCCGCCGCGTCGACGGCCCGTGATCGAGCTCGCGGATGTCGATACGGCGGAACAGGCCGAGCTGGCTGAGGCGACGGCGGCTTTCGAGCAGGTCGCGCAGGCCGAGCGGCGCGCCCGGCTTGAGCAGCAGCTCGCGGCGGATGACGTCCTCCGCGGTCCGCCGGTTGCCGACGATGATGACGTGGTCGATCAGTGTCTGCGGCCCTTCGACCACCTGGAACGCCAGATCGACGCGCGAACGATCCTCGGCCAGGGTGGGCACGAGCGTGACCTCGACGCCGGCAAAGCCCAGGTTTCGATACTCGAGCTCCACGGCGTCGCGGTCGGCACGCAGCGTCGGCTCGTAGTAGGGGGCGCCGGGCTGCAGCTTGAGGACGCGGCGGACATCGCGCTCGCCGAGCGCCTGCGTACCCGACACCGAGATCTCCCCGATGACGGCGCGCGGCCCTTCGCTGATCTCGATGCCCGGCCGCACCCGTTCCTCCCCCGGCCCGGCGGCGACTTCTTCCTCGCTGGTCTTGACCTCCGCCCAGGCAAACCCCCGCGTGCGGTAGAGCCGCAGCACGGCACCGCGGATGGCGTCGAGATAGGACGAGACATAAGGCGCGTCGGGCGCCAGCACGATCAGCGGCCGGATCTCGTCCACCGAAATGGAGGCATTGCCGGTGACGCGCACGCCCTCGGCGGCAACCCGGTACAACGGTCCCCGGCGCACCGTGAAGACGATGGCCAGCTCGTCGCCGAACTGGCGCCGGTCCACGAGGACATCGGCCTTCCAGTGTCCCTGCTGGACGAGATACTCGCGGATGCGCCGGCTGGCGTCTTCGACCAGGTCCTCGTCCACGGACCCTTCCCGCTCGAACGGCACCAGCGCCTCGCGCCGGTCCTTCGGCAGCGGGTCGCCCTGGAAGGTGACGGTCACGACGGGGCCGGGCTGGACGTCGAGCACGACATCCGCGGTACGCCCGTCCTCGGCGACCCGGGCGGTATGGTTGGCCGTGGCCTGCAGGCGCCCGCGCGCTTTCAGCCGATCCGCATATTCCGTCAGTCGGGACTGCAGGCTCTCGCGGGCATAGGGACGGCCAGGGGCGAGCTCCAGCCGCGACAGGAAGGCGTCGCGGGGCATCAGCGGGTCGCCGTCGACCTCGATGGTGCCGATGCGGGCCTGCGGACCGGGGATGATCTCGAAGGTCAGGATGGTGCGATGCGGGTTCTCGAGCTCGGTCGCCGCGGCGCGGACCGACGCCCTGAAGTAGCCGCGATCCTGGTACAGGCGCTCCAGCACCCGCTCGACTTCGGCGGCGCGGCCGATCTCCGGCGTCCGGCCGAAGCGCTCCTCGACCGTGCTTCGCACCAGCCCCTCCGGCAGGCCGAGCGAGCCGCGGAACTCGACGCGCTCCACGGCGTGGATGGGAATCAGGTCGTAGTGCAGGGCAACGCCGCCGTTTCCGGCCTCCGTGGCCTCGACCTGCACGTCCTGGAACCGGCCGAGGCTGTAGAGGCGGGCGATGGACTCCCTGACCGCGATCATCGACAGCGCCTGGCCGGCGCGTGTCTCGACCAGCTCCACCAGCGCATCATCGTCCGTCGGCTGCCCTTCCAGGGAGACGCGGATGCTGGCAATCGGCCGGCCGGCGTACTTCTCGGCCGCCGACTGGGCGAACGCCGGGCGCACCGGCAGCGCCGCGAGCAGCAGGAGGAGGACGGCAGCACGCATCGGGAATCAGAAGCTGTGGCGCACGCGGAAATCGATCGCGAACGTGCGGTCCCCGGTCTGGGTCAGCACGAACCCCAGGCGGTCGCTCTGATCGTACTCGAGCACGATGATCTGGTTGACGCTGGCAGCGGTGCCGAGCGGGCGCGAGAAGGTGACGTAGGCGCGGGGCGAGAGGCGCTTGCCGAGAATCAGCCGCGCCGAGGGCGTCAGCGGATCCGTCTCGGAGCCGATCGTCGGGGTGATCTGGGCGGTGTCGAGCCGGAACGTCTCCTCGACCACGCGGCGGACCGGCGCCGAGAGTGTGCCGGTGATGAGCCGGGCGCCCGCCGAGCGCAGCAGGGCTTCCTCCGCCTCGGTGGCGCCCTGCGGGCTGAGCGCGCGCAGCTCGGCGTTCGAGACGTCGGTGGTCGTCCCGAACAGCAGGCCGACGATGTCGGTGGTCGGCAGCGGCGGATCGGAGTTGAGCGTGAGCGAGGGCCGGTCGACCGTGCCGGTCAGCCCGAGCGTGATCCGGTAGGTCTGGGACGGGACGCGCACGCGGGTTTCCGCCTCGATGTCGAAGAGCGGCTCGATGCGGCCGGCGGCGGGCGTCAGGAAGTCCACCGTCCCGCGCGTCACGAGGTAGCGATTGCCTTCGAACAGCAGGCTGCCGCGCTCGACCTCGGCGCGGCCGAACAGCGCCGGCCGGTCGTAGGTGCCTTGCAGCCGCAGGTCGGCGCTGGCGCGGATGTCGGCCAGGTTGTTGCGGATCCGGAGGGTGTTGGCGGCCTGGACCTCGATGTCGAACCGCAGCGGCACGCCGGAGGCGGCGGCCGGTCCGGCGGGCAGCGCCACCCCGCCGCCGCCGAGCTCGAAGATGTTGGGATCGACTTCGAAGCGCCGCGTCCAGATCGCGTCGTGCACCGTGACGGTGCCGCCGAGGACCGGCGAGGCGGCGCTGCCGCGCAGCCACAGGTCGGCGTCGACCAGCGACGGGAAGCCTTCGGGGTAGCGCAGCCGCATCTGCTCGCCGACCGCCGTCAGCCCGAGCTGGTCCGGGGTGAAGCCGTTCATGGTGACGCGCCCGCCGAACGTGGCGGTGCCGCCGGCCACGCGGGCGGTGATGTCTTCGAGGCGGAAGCCCTTGCCGTCGAACGAGACCGACCCGTTGATGTTCTCGAGCCCGTGCGGCAGCGAGAGATGCCGGACGCGTCCGTCCACCACGCGCGCGCTGCCCGAGAACTGCGGTTCGGTCAGCGTGCCGCGCACCTGTCCGAGGAGCGCCGCGGTGCCCCGGCTGCGCAGGTCGCGGAAGAAGCCCTGCAGGATGCCGAGGTTGGCCTCGCCCGTGGCCTCGACGGCGACGGTGCCTTCGTTGAGCTGCACGGCGCCGCCGAGCTGCAGCTGCGTGCCCTCGCCGGTCAGGCGGAGGCGGCCGATCTCCAGCAGGTGCTGGTCCAGCGTCAGCTGGATCGGGCCATCGTTGCGCAGCGCGTAGTCGAACAGCTTCAGGTCGAGCTGCTCGACGTTCGTTTCGACGAACAGGTGGCCGATGTCGGCGAGCTCGCCGGCGACCCGCACGGTGCCCCCGGCCACCGCGGTGGTGAACGGCGACAGCCCGGGCTGGAAGAAGCGCAGGTAGGGATCGAGCGAGGTGTCCTGGAACCGCAGCGCGAGCTCCGCGTCCATCTCCGGGGTCAGCGCGACCCGGCCGGAGGCCGACACGAGCAGGCGGGGGGACGCCGCCTCGATGTCAGCCGTCAGCAGCTCGCCGCGCAGCGCCAGGCGGCCCGACACCTGGCCGACGCCTTCGTCGCCGGCGAACAGGTCGTCGATGCGCATCTTCACGTCGTAGCGCGGCTCGTCGAAATTGCCGGCGCCGCTCGCGGTGAACTGCAGCAGGCCCGACAGCGGCGCGGTCGGAAACGCGAGGGTCTCCAGGGACTCGACGGGTATCCGGCGTCCGTCGGCGTTGAACGAATAGGTGCCGTCCCACCCGACGTAGGCGGCGCCGGTCATCGTGCCGGTGCTCTTCGTGACCTGAATCGTGTCGAGACGCACGCCGGGCCCCTCGAACCGGAGCGCCGACGTCATCTGGTCGAACGTCTCGCCGTAGGCCGTCCCCTGCTCGATCACGAGGCGCCCGAACCCGAGCGGGGTTTCGTAGTTCCCGTAGAGGTGATACTCGCCCGACACGAGCCCGTCCATGTCGTAGTCGTCGAGCTCGAAGGCCCGCTTCAGATCGGCCATCGGCCGCCGGGTCATCCGGACGACGGCGTTGATCTGCTCGCCGCCGTCGCGGCGGGGGTAGCCGAGCGAGAACTGGCCGCTGGCGACGATCTCCGATTCGCCGGCGGTGATGACCGCCTCCTTGACGATGGCGTAGCTGTTCTCGATGACCGCCTCGGCGCGCCCCTTGCCCCAGACGACATTCCAGGCCCGCATCCCGTCGCCGGAGAACGTCCCCTCGATGCGCGGCCGGGTGAACGACTCGAGCATCACGCCGTCGAACTCGCCGTGGCCGCCGATCGGGATCGCGCTGGTGTTCGACCCGAACGCCGTCATGATGCCGGCCAGCACCCGGTCGCTTTCCTGCCAGTCGAGGCTGGTGACGTGGAAGGGAATGCGCGAGCGCTCGCCGAATGCCGTCCGCCCCTCGAACTCGACGTAGGTCTTCGCGCGTCGCCACCCGGCTCGGCCCGAGGGTGATCCACTCCGGATCGAGCTGATATTCGAGGTGGCCGGCCACCGGCAGGTAGCCGAGCGGCGCGCGCGGGTTGAACGGGCCCGGCTCCGGCCCGCTGGCGATCTCCTCGGCGAGCCGATCCGCCGGCATCTCGCGCGTCATCATCGCCCCGCCGTCGAGGCCCGCGGGCGGAGCGATGTCGATCGCGCCGCCGCCGTGCTTCAGCGCCCACTTGCCGAGCGGCCATTCGAGCGTGTTGCGCCCGCTCGCGCGCCCCGCCAGGCGCAGCCCTTCGGTCTCGAGAAAATCGGTGAGCCGGGCGAGGTCCACGTCCGTATAGTCCACGTCCCACGTCGCCAGCGTCGGGACGCCGGGCTTGCCCATCGGCGCCATGCGGTAGTCGAAGCGGGCGCGGCCGCCGTAGAGATCGCTGGTGGCGTTGGTGACCTCGAGGCGATCGGGCACCCACAGGACGTCTCCCCGCAGGTTGGGAAAGCGCCAGTCGTTGACGCCGGCGACCGGGCTGGTGAACGAGCCCTTCAGCTCGCGGCCGCCCTTGAAGAGGTGGAACGTGCCGGTGAAATCCCCGTGGCCGGACGCCTCGAACCGGTCGCGGTGGAAGAAGATGGTCTTCTGCGTGGCGAAGTCGATGTGCGACCGCACGCGGTAGAGCTGCTCGGGCCACCGCGCGGTGTCCACGTAGCCGTCCACGACCGAGCGGGCGCCGTCGCTCGTGAGGTCGATCCGATCGAAGATCACCTGGCTGCCGTCGATCTTGAACCGCGACTGCATGCTCGCGCTGAACGGCTCGTAGGACTGGATCTTGATGGTGCCGTCCGCGAACGACGCCCGGCCGCGGTAGTCGTTCAGGATGTCGCTGCGGTACATCGACACGGTCAGGTTGCGCGCGACCGTGCTCCAGGGCGTCCCGTGATCCTCGTAGGTGAACTGCCCCTGCGAGGCCACGACCGATCGCACCGTGGTGGTGAAGCGCTTGGGCCCGGGCGGCCCCGTCCGCTCCGGCGTGACTTTCGGAAAGCTGTGGCGGCCGTTCGGGAACGTCTCGACCAGCATGTTCCAGCCGGTCATGGTGACCGAGTCCACCACGAGCTTGCGGGTGACAATCGACCACCACGGCACCGAGACGGTGATGCGCCTGGCGGTCAGGAACGGACGATCGCCGGGGTTCAGCCCGTCGATCACCAGGTTCTCGACCACGAACACGCCGGGAATGAGCTTGGACGACAGCCGGCCGATGCGCATCGGCCGGCGGAGATACTTCGAGCCCTCGGCTTCGGCCCGCGCCTTCAGGTTCGGCCCGAGATCAACGGTCAGCACGCTGACCAGGACGCCGACGGCGAGCGCGAGCAGGAGGGCGGCCGTGCGGACGGCCAGCCGCCTGGCCCTGCCGCGGGGCCGCGTCTTCGCAGGAGCCCGGGGCTCCTCCGCCGGATCTGGGATGGTCTGCTCGTCCATGGACTTGCGGGACCCGTCCGCGCCTCGCGGACGGCCGCTTCACTCGATCACTGCAAGGACCCGACCGGCTTCGACGGACATCCCGGGCGACACGCTGATCTCCCGGACCCGCCCCGCGCGCGGCGCGTACAGCTCGTTCTCCATCTTCATCGCCTCGACGACCACGATGCCCTGCCGCGGAGCGACCTCGTCGCCGGCCGCCACGAGCACCCGCACCACGCGGCCCGGCATCGGCGCCACGATCGACACGTCGCCGTGCCCGTGCGTCCCGGCCTCGGGCCCGCGCCGCCGCCGCCGGCCGTTCACCGCCACGGCGACCGTCCGTCCCTCGAGGTGCACGAGGAGCTCGCCGGGGGTGCCGGCTGGCGCGATCTGCAGATCGACAGTCCTCTTTTCCGGTCTGGACCCCTCGGAACAGGGGACAGCCGCCAGCAGCGACAGGCCGTAGTCGCCGGCGCGCGCCACGTCGAGCAGGTGCGCCTTGCCGTCGAGGGTCACGCGCACGACGTGCGGCCGATCGGTCCGCTCGACCGCGACGACCCGGACGCGGCCGCCGACCTCCACCTCGAACGTCATTCGCGGAGGGCCCCGCGGCGTCCCTGCCGGGTCCACGGGCTCGAGGACGCCCGTGCTCGGGGGGACGGCCGCGCTGGCGCGGAGGAAGGCGTCCACGCCCACGGCCATGGCGACCGCCGCCTGCTCGGCGTCGCTGAGCTCGCTGAAGCTCAGCCCCCGCCGCTCCGCGAGCAGGCGATCGAGGTACGTCGTATCGTACCGCCCCTCGAGGTACTCGGGCTCGCGCATCAGCCACTGGAAGAACGGCAGGGTGGTGCGGATGCCCAGCACCTCGTATTCGCGCAGCGCCCGGGCCATGCGGGCGATCGCCTCGTCCCTCGTGCCGCCCCAGGCCACCAGCTTCGCAATCAGCGAGTCGTAGTGCACCGGCACCGCGTATCCCGCGACAACGCCGGAGTCGTCGCGCACGCCCGGACCGGACGCCGCGCGCAGGCCGCGGATCAGGCCGGGGGACGGCAGGAAACCGGCGTCCGGGTCCTCGGCGTAGACGCGGCATTCAATCGCATGCCCGGCCGGCGTCAGCGCCCGCGCCGGGTCGATGTCGAGGCGCTCCCCCCGGGCGATGCGGATCTGCCACTTCACCAGATCGATGGCCGTCACCATCTCCGTGACGGGATGCTCGACCTGCAGCCGCGTGTTCATCTCGAGGAAGTAGAACGCGCCATCCTCGTCGAGGAGGAACTCGATGGTGCCGGCGCTGGTGTAGCCGACCGCGCGCGCCACCGCTGCGGCCGCCTGGGCAAGCCGCCCCCGCAGCGCCGGGGAAACGGCCAGCGACGGCGATTCCTCGACGACCTTCTGGTGGCGCCGCTGGATCGAGCACTCGCGTTCGACGAACGGCACGACGGTGCCGTGCGCGTCGCCGAGCAGCTGGATCTCGACGTGCCGCGGGCGGCCGAGGCGCCGCTCGAAATACACGGCGGCATCGCCGAAAGCCGCCCCCGCCTCCGACCGCGCGGTCTGCACGGCTGACGCCAGCGACGCCGGACCGTCCACCTCGCGCATGCCCTTGCCGCCGCCGCCGGCCACCGCCTTGACGAGGAGCGGGTAGCCGATCGTGTCAGCGATGCGCGCCAGCTCCTCGCTGGTAGCGCCGGCGCCAAGCGGCGTGTCGGTGCCGGGTACCACGGGCACCCCGGCCGCGACGGCGACCGCCCGCGCCTCGGTCTTGCTGCCCATCCGCGCAATGACGTCCGGCGACGGCCCGATGAAGGTCAAGCCCGCGTCGGCACAGGCGCGCGCGAACGCGGCGTTCTCGGCCAGGAAGCCGTAGCCCGGATGCACCGCGTCGGCGCCGGCGCGCGCCGCCGCCGCCACGATCGCGGCGATGTTCAGGTAGCTGTCCGCCGCCGGGTTGCCGCCGATGTGCTCGGCCTGATCCGCGTCGCGCACGTGGCGGGCCAGGCGGTCGCAGTCGGAGTAGACGGCCACGCTCGGCAGCCCCATCTCGCGGCAGGCGCGGATCACGCGGACCGCGATCTCGCCGCGATTGGCGATCAGCACCTTCACAGGGGGATGTTCCCGTGCTTCTTGGGCGGATTCTTGTCGCGCTTGGTCTCGAGCGCCGCAAGCGCCGCGATCAGCTTGGCGCGGGTCTGCCGCGGACGGATGACCTCGTCGACGAAGCCGCGCGAGGCCGCCACGTAGGGGCTGGCGAACTTCTCGCGGAACTCGGCCACGCGCGCCGCGCGCCGCGCGTCCGGTTCGGGCGAGCTTTCGATCTCCCGCTTGTAGAGGATGTTGACCGCCCCTTCGGGCCCCATCACGGCGATTTCGGCGGTCGGCCACGCGAAGTTGACGTCGGTGCGGATGTGCTTGCTCGCCATCACGCAATACGCGCCGCCGTAGGCCTTGCGCGTGATCACCGTCACCTTCGGCACGGTCGCCTCGGCATAGGCGAACAGCAGCTTCGCGCCGTGGCGGATGATGCCGCCGTACTCCTGGCGCGTGCCGGGCAGGAACCCCGGCACGTCCTCGAACGTCACCAGCGGGATGTTGAACGCGTCGCAGAAGCGGACGAACCGCGCCGCCTTCACCGAGGCGTCGATGTCGAGGGTGCCGGCGAGGTGCGCCGGCTGGTTGGCGACGATGCCGATGCTGCGGCCCGCCAGGCGCGCGAAACCCACCACGATGTTCTTCGCGAAGTGCCGGTGCACCTCGAGAAACGCCCCGTCGTCGACGATCGCGTGCATGAGATCGTGCATGTCGTAGGGCTGGTTCGGCGAGTCCGGGACGAGGCTGTCGAGCGCCGCGTCCTCGCGGTCGATCGGATCGCTGGTCGCGCGGCGCGGCGCCTCGTCCACGTTGTTGCCCGGCAGGTAGCCGAGCAGCTCGCGCACCAGCTGCAGGCACTCGCGGTCGTCGGCGACGGCGAAGTGCGCGACGCCGCTGGTCTCGTTGTGCGTCATCGCGCCGCCGAGCTCCTCTTTCGAGACCTCCTCGTGGGTGACGGTCTTGAGCACGTCCGGACCGGTCACGAACATGTAGCTCGTGCCCTCGACCATGATGTTGAAGTCGGTGATGGCCGGCGAGTAGACCGCCCCGCCGGCGCACGGCCCCATGATCGCGGAGATCTGCGGGATCACCCCGGAGGCCAGCGTATTGCGCAGGAAGATGTCGGCGTAGCCGCCGAGCGACAGCACGCCTTCCTGGATCCGGGCGCCGCCCGAATCGTTGAGCCCGACGACCGGCGCCCCCATCTTCAGCGCCAGGTCCATGATCTTCACGATCTTGGCGGCGTTGGTCTCCGAGAGCGAGCCGCCGAACACCGTGAAGTCCTGGGCGAACGCATAGACGATGCGGCCGTCCACACGCCCGTGGCCCGCCACGACGCCGTCGCCCGGGACGACCTGGTCGGCCATGCCGAAGTCCAGGCACCGGTGCGTGACGAGCTTGTCCACTTCCTGGAACGATCCCGCATCGAACAGGAAATCGATGCGCTCGCGGGCGGTGAGCTTGCCGGCCTCCTGGTGACGGCGCACCCGCTCGTCGCCGCCGCCGCGCTCCGCCCGCCGCTCGAGTGCCTCGAGGTGCTTGATCGTGTCCATGGACGAGTGCCACCAGTGCCGGAACCGCGGTCGCGTCCGCGGTTCCGGGACCCGATCAGGCCTTGACCGTCTGGGACTTTTCCCAGTCCTTGAGGAAGCGTTCGAGGCCGATGTCGGTCAGCGGGTGCTTGAACAGCGCCTCGATGACCGCCGCCGGGCACGTGCAGATGTCGGCGCCCATGCGCGCGGCCTCGACGATGTGGAGCGGCCCGCGGGTCGAGGCCACCAGGATCTCGGTCGAGAACTGGTAGTTCTCGAAGATCTCGACGATCTCGCTGATCAGGTTCATCCCCGACGTCGCGATGTCGTCCAGCCGGCCGACGAACGGGCTGACGTAGGTGGCGCCCACCTTGGCGGCGAGCAGCGCCTGGGTGGCGGTGAAGATCAGCGTGACGTTGACCCGGATGCCTTCCGACGCCAGCGTCTTGCACGCCTGCACGCCGGCCTTCGTGAACGGCACCTTCACGACGATGTGCTCGTCGAGCTTGGCGAGCTCACGCCCTTCGCGCAGCATGCCGTCCACGTCGGTGGCCACGACCTCCGCGCTGGTCGGTCCCTTCACGATCTGGCAGATGCGCTTCAGCAGCGCCTGGTAGTCGCCCCCCTCTTTCGCCAGCAGCGACGGGTTGGTGGTGATGCCGTCGATGATGCCGAGCGGCATCAGGCTCTCGATTTCCTTCAGGTTCCCCGAGTCGATGAACAGCTTCATGGCTACCTCTCTTGAAATTCTGGCACGCCTTGCCTCAGGCCGTGACCGGGTTCGTCAGCTCTCCCACGCCTTCCACCGTGACGGTGACCCGGTCCCCCGCGGCGAGGGGGCCGATGCCCGATGGCGTGCCGGTTGAAATAATGTCGCCGGGAAGCAGCGTCATCACCGCGGTCACGTGCGCGATGAGCCGCGGGATGCCGAAAATCAGCTCCGCCGTTGTCGATGCCTGCCGCCGCTCGCCGTTGACCCAGCCCTCGATGCCGATCGGCCGGCGCAGGTCGAGCCCCGCCGCCACGCACGGGCCGAGCGGCGCAAAGGTGTCGAAGCCCTTCGCCCGCGTGTATTGCACGTCCTTCTTCTGCAGCTCGCGGGCGGTGACGTCGTTCACGCAGGTCAGGCCGAACACGTAGCGGAGGGCATCGGCTTCGGACACGTGGCGGGCCCGCGTGCCGATCACCACGCCCACTTCCGATTCATAGTCGATCCGCCCGGCGCCGGCCGGCAGCCGGATGGCGTCCCCGGGGCCGATGACCGCCGTGGACGGCTTCAGGAACATCATCGGTTCGGCCGGCACCGGCTTGTTCTGCTCAGCCGCATGATCCTTGTAATTGAGGCCGATGGCGACGATTTTCGACGGCAGCACCGGGGCCAGCCACCGGTCGGGCACGCCGGGCAGCGCCGCCCCTGGCGACCAGCTGCCGAAGATGTCCCCCTCGACGAGGCGCCAGCTGCCGCCCTCCTCGACCACGTGGCGGGAGGTGCCGTCCTGTTCGATGCGATAGAAGCGGGTCATCGTGCGGTCTCTTCCACTCTCGGCGACTGCGGGCTGGTGTTGGCCGGCGTCGCCGTATCCACGGCGACGATGGCGTAGATATACCGGGCGCCGGGCTTCACCGTGGTATCGCGATACGACGTCTCCCGGATGGGGGCGGGGGTCAGCGGCTGCAGCGGGCCGTCGGGCGCGTTGCCGCGCAGGACGACGTAGCCGGCCACATCCTTTTCCGGGTTGGCGTCCCAGATGAGGCTGATCTGCCCCGGCGTCGGCACGACGGCGAGCCCCGCCGGCGCCGAGGGCGGGAAGGTGTCGGCCGGCGTCGCGCACGCGGGCTCCGAGAGCTCTCCCTCGAGCGCCACGTCGCCGACCAGCCCGACGCTGCGGACCCGGTAGCAGCGCTCCTCGCCGAGCGGGACGTTCGCCTGCTCGAACGATGGCTCCTTCAGCAGCGCCGGGTTCACCGGCTTGGCCGGGTCGTCGGCACTGTAGACGTTGAACGAGGCCGTCGGGGCCTTCGCGTGCGGCGTCCACTCCAGGACAAGGCCAGCCTCGGTCACCCGGGCACGGACGTCAGCCGGCGGCGGCGGCACGGGCAGCACCGGCAGCGCCACTCTCGTCGAGGGGGTGCCGGGCCGGCCGCCCCGCGTCACGCCGCGGACGATGTAGATCCGGCTGGGCTCGCCAGCGGGCGCCGGCTTGGCGGCAGGCGCGGCGACTGCCGTGGCTCCGGGAGCCGCCGCCGCATCCACGGGTGGCGTTGTCTCTACGACCGGGGCCGCCGCATCCGCGGGCGGCGTTGGCGGGACGGCCGGATCCGCCGCATCCGCGGGCGGAGGCGTCGGCGTCGTTTCCGGCGCCTGCGCATCCGGAGCGGTCACCGGCGCCGGCACTGCCGTCGTGCCCGGCCCGCCCGCCGCCGCCGGCCCGGCAGCAGCAGCCGTCGCCGGCGTCTCGAGGATGACCGGCGTCAGCTTCTCCGGCGTGAGCGCGTCAACGAACGTCACGGTGTCGCCCGGCCCCGGACGCGGGTCCGGCGCGGCCGGCGTCTCCGGCTCGGGCGCCGGCTCCTCCTCGACGGGCGCGGGACGCACCTGCACCTCGCCGACGAGGCGCTCTTTCGTCACGAGGTCGCGGTTGGCCGGGGCCACGCCGTGCGGCACGGTGATCGCGTAGATTTCCACCCGCTCGAGCTCGAGGCGCCCGGGCCCGTTGGCATTGCGCGTCGGCAGCACGAACTGCAGCCGGGCGGCGTCCGCCAGCCGCTTGACCGACAGTTCCGTGACGGCCGCGGGCACCAGGTGCAGCGGCGCGAGCGGCGCCCCTTTCTGCCCGCACGCCGCCAGCAGCAGGACGCTGGCGGTGGCGGCCATCAGCCTCCTGGAGGCGCCCCTCGCCATCAGAGCACGTACCGCGACAGATCTTCGTTGCGGACGATGTCGGCGAGCATGCGATCGACGTACGCCTCGTCGATGGTGACCGCCTGCTGCTGGAGGTCCGGGGCGTCGAACGAGATCTCGTCGAGCAGCTTCTCCATCACCGTGTGCAGCCGGCGGGCGCCGATGTTCTCCGTCCGGTCGTTGACGATCGTCGCGAAGTCGGCAATGCGATCGACCGCCCCGGGCGTGAAGGTCAGCTCCACCCCCTCGGTCGAGAGCAGCGCCGTGTACTGCTTCACCAGCGCGCTCTTCGGCTCGGTCAGGATGCGCACGAAGTCCTCGCGCCCGAGCGCCTCGAGCTCCACGCGGATGGGAAAGCGGCCCTGGAGCTCCGGGATCAGGTCCGACGGCTTCGACACGTGGAACGCGCCGGCGGCAATGAACAGGATGTGATCCGTCCGGACCATGCCGTATTTCGTGTTGACCGTGGTCCCCTCGATGATCGGCAGGATGTCGCGCTGCACCCCCTCGCGGCTGATGTCCGGCCCGTGTCCGCCTTCCCGCCCCGCGACCTTGTCGATCTCGTCCACGAAGATGATGCCCGAGCCCTGCACGCGCTCGACCGCCGCCCGCGCCACGCTCTCCATGTCGATGAGCTTCTGCTCCTCTTCCTGCGCGAGCGCCTCGAGCGCCTCGGGCACGCGCAGCTTGCGCTTCTTCGACCGCCCCTGGAACAGGCCGGGCAGCATGTCCTTGACGTTGATGTCCACCTCCTCGACGGAGGATCCCGCGATGATCTCGAAGGAGGGAAAGCTCTTTTCCCGCACGTCGATCTCGACATGCTTGTGATCGAGCCGGCCGGCCCGCAGCTGGTCGCGGAGCTTCTCGCGCGTCCGCTGCCCCTGGTCGCGCAGGCTGGCGGCCTCGGTGTCGTACTCGGCGGCGGCGGGCAGCGGCGGCAGCAGCAGGTCGAGCACGCGCTCCTCGGCGGCCTGCCGCGCCTTCTCGCGGACATCCCCGCGGCGTTCCTCCCGCACCATCTCGACGCCGAGCTCGACCAGGTCCCGCACCATCGATTCGACGTCGCGCCCGACGTAGCCGACCTCGGTGAACTTCGACGCCTCGACCTTCAGGAACGGCGACTGCGCCAGCCGCGCCAGGCGCCGGGCAATCTCGGTCTTGCCGACGCCCGTCGGGCCGATCATCAGGATGTTCTTCGGCGCAATCTCGTCGGCGAGATCGGCCGGCAGCTTCTGGCGCCGCGTCCGGTTGCGCAGCGCGATGGCCACGGCGCGCTTGGCGCGCGCCTGGCCGATGACGTGCTTGTCGAGCTCCGCCACAATCTGCCGGGGGGTCAGCGACTCGGCGGTCGTCGTGGTCGTTTCGGGCAGGTAGATCGCCACCGTTCCCTTTCGTCGTCCGAAGTTCCCGCTACAGCGTTTCGACCGTGATCCGGTCGTTCGAGTAGATGCAGATCCCGGCGGCAATCCCCATCGCCTCGTCGGCGATCTGCCGCGCGTCGAGCGTCGTGTGCCGCGCCAGCGCCTTCGCCGCGGCCATGGCATACGCGCCGCCCGACCCGATCGCGATGATTCCATCGTCGGGCTCGATCAGATCGCCGTTCCCCGACAGCAGATAGGTGGCCTTGGCGTCCATCACCAGCAGCATGGCCTCGAGACGCCGCAGCATCCGGTCGGTCCGCCAGTCCTTGACCAGCTCGACGACGGCGCGTTCGAGGTTGCCGCGGTGCTGCTCCAGCTTCGATTCGAAGCGGGAGAAGAGCGCAAACGAGTCGGCGGCCGACCCGGCAAAACCCGCCAGGATCCGGTCGTTGTAGAGCTTCCGGATCTTGCGGGCGCTGTGTTTGACCACGGTATCCCCGAACGTGACCTGGCCGTCGCTGGCCATGACCGTCTGGTTCTGGTGGCGGACCGCAAGCACTGTCGTGGCGTGGAACATCAAACCGTGATCGTATCAAATGCCCGCGGCAACAGGCCGCGGCCTGCGACTGACAGCGGATGAGGACACCTGTGCGCTGATGCGGACAGCCGGGCCGGGCCGGATGCGCTAGAATGGCGGAAATCACAGGGAATCGGCCTTTCCAGCGCTGGCAGCCTGGTTGCTTGTTCCTGGTAGTGAGGAGCGTGTTTCATGACTCGCGTACGATTTCTGATGGGCGCGGTGGCAACAACGCTGGCGATCACGGTCGCTCCGGCTCTGGCGCAGCGCTCCGCGAGCGGCGGAGAGGCGACGGGGGGCACCGCGGTCGACCGCGGGTCTGGCGGCGGCAGCGCCGGCTCGTCCGGAAGTTCGTCCTCGTCGTCTTCAGGCGGGGGCTACTCCGATTCGGGTTCGGGCTCTTCGCCCAGCTACGCTTACCCTTCACCGTCCTCCCGCACGTCTGCGGACTACGTGGCGGCCCCGTCCCGCCCCTCGGAGAGCGACCAGGGGCGGCAGCGCGGCGGCGGCGGCGATTCGGGCGGCGGGCGCGCGGTGCCCCGCGACGGCGGAGACCGCTCAGGCGGCGGCTCGACCACGCGCTCGGGCGGCGCCGCGTCCGCACCGGCATCCGGCGACAACCCGTCGCGCCGGGCGGTGCCGACCTACAGCCGTCCGCGTGAAGGCCGGCCCGCGACCGGCACGGCGGTCGACCGGACCGTTCCGCGGCCTGGCGGCGGCGGTGGCGGCATCTTCTACCCCCGCGATTACTACTACGGGTCGTCCTACGGGCGCTACTACTGGCCCGGTTCCTACGGCCTCGGCTTCTACTACGACCCGCTGTGGTACGACCCGTTCTTCTACGGCGGCGGCATCGGCGCCGGCTATTACGGCGGTGTCTACGGCAACCCCTACGGCGGCTACCAGGGGGGCTACGGCGGCGGATCGTACGCCACCGCGGGCACCGGCGGCCTGCGGCTGAAGATCAAGCCGCGCGATGCGCAGGTCTACGTCGACGGCTACTACGTCGGCACGGTGGACGAGTTCGACGGGATCTTCCAGAAGCTGACCATCGACGCCGGCCCGCACCGCATCGAGGTGCGCGCCGAGGGCAGCGAAGACGTCCAGTTCGAGGTGTTCATCACCCCGGGTGAAACGGTCACGTATCAGGGGGAACTGAAGAGGATTCAGTAAAGGGCCAAGGGCCAAGGGCTCAAGGGCCAAGCTAAGGCCCAAGGCCCAAGGCCTGTCAGTTCGCGGCGGAACCGCGGCGGCCGATCAGCAGGTAGACGGGCAGGCCCAGCCCGATCACGATCAGGCCGGCGGCTGACGGCCCCCAGGGCGTGTCGCGCATCACCGGCAGGACCAGGTCGGTCCACAACGCATTCCCCACAATCAACGCCATCGCGACGGTGAAGATCGCCGGCGCGACCGGGTAGCCGAGCGCCTTGAACGGGCGCGGCGCGTCCGGCTCGCGCCGGCGCAGCACGAACAGCGCGGCCACGGCCACGCCGGCAAACAACACCACCGCAAACCCCGTGTAGGTCGTCAGCGTGGCGGCGCTGCCCGACAACACCAGCAGGCCGCTCCAGAGTGCCTGCGCGACGATCGACACGGCCGGCGTCTTGTAGCGCGGGTGCACGCGGGCCGCGGCGGCCACGAACATGCCGTCACGCGCCATGGCGTAATAGACGCGCGGGCCGGCGAACGTCATCGCGCTGATGCTCGCGGCAATGCTGATGATCGACACGATGCCCATGACGTCGCCGGCGATGCGGCCGAGCAGCCGGTCGGCAATGACGTCCAGCACGCTGCCGCGGACCTGCGCCAGCTCGCCAACCGGCAGCACGAACAGATACAGCAGGTTCAGCAGCGCGTAGATGGCGATGACCGCCGCCGTGCCGAGCGCCAGCGCCCGCGGCACGTTGCGCCCGGGATCCCTGATCTCCTCGGCGACGTAGGCGGCGGCGTTCCAGCCCGAGTAGGTGAACATCACCGGAATCAACGCGAGGAGCCACGCGGCGCCCCCGACAGACCCGGCGGACTGCTGCAGGTTGGCCGCCGAGCCGTCGCCGATCGAGAAGCCGAGCGCGATGAAGACGAGCAGCGCGCTGACTTTCAGCGCGGCGAGGATGTTGCCGACCAGCCGGCCCGGGCCGACGCCGCGGATGTGCACCCACGACATCAGCGCGATCGCCGCGAGCGCCACGAACGCCTGCCGCGAGAAGACCAGCGGCACCCAGGGCAGCGGGATGGTGAAGATCGGCGTGGGATCCGCGGCGGCCGGCACGAAGCGCCCGACGTAGAAGGCCAGCACCACCGCGCTCGCCGCGATCGCGCCGGAGAAGCCGGCGACAAACGACGTCCAGCCGGTCAGGAACGCCGCCAGCCGGCCGTAGGCCGCGCGCAGGTAGACGTATTCGCCGCCGGCGCGCGGACGGAGCGCGGCAAGCTCGGCATAGGCCATCGCCCCGGCAAACGCCAGCGCGCCACCAGCCACCCAGACGCTGAGAAAGAGCCAGGGCGACGGAATGGCCGCGGCGACCAGTGGCGGCGTGAAGAGAATGCCCCCGCCGATGACGTTCGACACGATGACCGCCGCCGCGTCGATCGGCCCCAGGCGGCGCTCGAGCGCCGGAGCGTCAGCGGGGGGGGTGGGAACCGGGGGGCGGCGCGACACGTGGATGCGGCTGGAACGGGAGGCTCAGCGCGTCAGCAGCTGGCGGGGGACGTCGATCACGGCGAGGTCCACCCATTGCCCGCCACTCGACTTCGCGAAAATCCTGGCGCGGACGTCGCGGAACTCGCTGTGCTGGAGCAGGTCGGCGCGGGACTGCGGCGGGTCGCCGGTGTAGCCCTTCTCGGCGCGGACCGTGAGCGGCGCGGTCTGGGATCCTTCGGCGAACTGCACGTTCTGCAGGAAGACCTCGTCCCACTCGTCTTCCGTCCCGCTGCCTTCGGCCGCCGGGTGCCGGAACGCGACGTTGAGCGACACGGCCGAGATGTTCGCGTCCCCCCTCTTCCGGAGCCGGAACGTCACCGTCGGCACGATCTTGTTCTTGCCCTCGACGATGCCGGCGTCGTACCAGCCGCCGGCGGTCTCGACGACCTCGATCGATTCCTTGACGTCGGCGCGCGTGGCACACGCCGCCAGCCACGCTGGCAGGAGGAGCACGAGCAGCAACCGGACCGCGGACCGCGCACGCATGCGGGGATTGTAGCTCAGAACTCCCGGGCCTCGACCCGCTGGCGAATCTCCTCCTTGCGCGAACGGTCGGCGTCGTACTGGGCGAGATCGCTCCCCTTGATCCGCAGCACCAGGGTCGTGGTGGTCACGATCTCGTTCGGCGCGAGCGGGCTCTGGCCACGGTGCGCGGCCAGGCTCAGCCACTCGTCGGGACCGATGTTCAGGCCGCGGCTGTGCTCGAGCATGGCATCGATCAGCGATGCCCGGATGGCGTCGCGATAGGCCACGCCCGGATCCTTGAGCATGGGCTCCGGATCGACGGGCTCGGTCACCGCCGAGGCGTCGGCCGCGCGCAGCATGCGGCGCTCACCGGGCACCGCATCGGCGTCGGGGAGCGGCGGGAGCGGACCGACCTGCAGCTGCAGGCGCTTGAGGGCCATTTCCGCCTGGAGCTTGGAGGAGCCCTCGGGCACCGACTCCACGGCGCGCCGCAGCTGGGCAATCACGCTCGCCATCGCCGCATCCCGCTCCGTCGTCGTCACCGACCAGACCACGCTCTGCTGCATCTCGGGTATCTCGACGTGGAAGAACAGCCCGTAGCCCTCGAGCACGAAGCCGCGGGCCTTCGCCTGGCCCGTGAAGAAGGAGATGTTGGGGTTGCCGCTCCCCAGCCGCTCGGCCAGGTGCTCGGCTCCCGTCAACACCGCGCGCGAGAGCACGGCTTCCATCATCCGGATCGCATGCCGGCGCTCTTCCCCGGCCGGCGGAGCCTGCTGCGCCGATGGTGCCGACGGCAGCGCCAGCAGGACCGCGACAGCGGCCACAAGACTCTTCCTCACGGCGTCACCCTTCCCTCTGTTCGTCATCTTCGAGCTTCTTCGATCTTCGCCCGCACGGCAGCCGCGCTATCTCACCTGCGACACGGTGCGCAGGTACTCGTCGATCGAGCTGCGCTGCTGCCGCAGCTGGTAGTTCGTCAGGTTCTGCGCCTGACCGAGCGTCTGCTGGACCCGCGCCAGATCGTTGGCGCGCACGGCGCTGAAATCCATCCAGACCTGCTTGATCTGGAGCGCCATCTCCTCGCGCTGGCGCGCCTCGCTCGCAGCCAGGATCTGCCGCAGCTCGGCGGTCGTGATGCCCGGCTTCACGGCGCCGGCGGTCCGGCCGATCTGCTGCGCCTGCGCCGCCTCGATCTCCTCGAGGCGGCGGCGGAGGAGCGCCAGCTCGCCCGACATTGGATCTGACGCCGCAGCGGCCGCGGCAGCCGGCACGGGGGCGGCGGCGGACGGCGGTGCCGAGGACGGCACCGAGGGGGCTGGTGCGGACGACACGGATGAGGCCGGCGCGGAGGCGGTCCTCCCCCAGCCGGTGCGGACCACGAACCCGTCGGCGGTGCGGCCAACCTCGAGGTTGGCGATGGCGGCCGCCCCGGCCACGAGCAGCAACGCCGCGGCCGCGGAGAGAGCCCAGGTCGGGATGAACGCCAGCGGACGCCGCGCCGCGGTTCCCTGGATGACGCGGAAATCGAGCGGCGGCGCCGGCGGCGCCCACGACGTCAGGTGCTGGCGCGTCTGCCGCAGGTCCCCGACCTCGCGGCGGCAGGCCGCACATCCCGCCAGGTGCGCCTCGAACACGGCGCGCTCCGGGGCGGACAGGTCGTCGTAGAGATAGCCAATGAGCTGTTCCTGGTTACACATGTTCGTTCCTGCCGAAAATGCTTTCGACTCCCGCCGCGGCCAGCTGCGTCCGCAGCACGCTCAGCCCTTGATACAGGCGGGTCTTGACCGTGCTCAGCGGACACCCGAGGAGATCGGCAATCTCCTGGAAAGTCAGGCCGTGGTACTCCTTGAGGATGATCGCCGTGCGCTGTTCCTCGGGCAGCAGGGCCATCGCCTGCGCCACGGCACGCCCCAGCTCCCGCCGCGCCACCAGATCCTCGATGGTCTCGACGGGCTCGCCGTCGGTGGCCATGTCGAGGATGTCCACCCCCTCGGGCGCCTGCGCGACCGGCGCCCGCCGCTCCCGCCGGATCCAGTCGCGGCAGAGGTTGAGGGTGATGCGGTAGAGCCATGACGAGAACTTCGCCTGCCCCTTGAAACCGGCGAGGGCGCGGAACGCGCGGAGGAAGGTCTCCTGGGCAACGTCGCGGGCGTCTTCCTCACGGCCGATGACGCGGTACGCCAGGGCATAGATCGGCCGCTCCCAGCGCAGCACCAGCTGGTTGAAGCTGTCGAGATCGCCGCCCCTCGAGCGGGCGACCAGTTCTTCGTCTGTTGACGCCATCATCCGCGGTCGTCCGCTGACTGGTTTAGACGCCCGGCGTCCACCGGTGGCCGGACTCCATTTTACCTTTGGCCACGCGCGCCTTAGAATGCCCGCGACGGCGCACACCACCTGACAGCGGATGACAAAAACGTACGCGGACGACCCGGAAGGCGCACCCAGCGATGCCTCAACAGACCATGAGCTCGAAGGGCTGAGGACGGAGGCCAGGTTCCACGAGCGCCTGCGGGACCTGACGGTGGCCTTTTCCCGCGACGTCTCCTCCACGCTGACGCTGGGGACGGCCCTCGAAGCCTTCGCCCTCGACGCGAACACGCTGCTCGAAGCCAGCCGTACCTCCATCTGGATCCATCAGCGGCGCGCCCGCGAACTGGCTCTGGCCGCTTCTTCGGACGTGGTCGGACCTCAAGCCGCTGCCCGCGTCCCCACGGACGACCCGGCAGCCCCGGCGGCCCGCGGCCTGCGACTCGATCGACCGCTGACCCTCACGATGAATGGGCAGGAGCTGCTGCTGGCCCCCCTCCGGGGCTGGCGCCGGGCGCTGGGGACGCTGGTCCTGGAGGCGCCGTTCGGCCCGGAGCTGCGCCCCGGCCAGCGCCTGACCCTCGTCCGCGAGCTCAGCCGCCAGCTCTCCGCCGCCATCGAAAACATCCAGCTGCTCGAAGAGGTCCTCCAGCAGCGCCGCCTCCTCGAAGACACCTTCAACTCCCTGCTCGACCCCATCGTCGTCATCGACAGCGCCCGCCGCGTCGTCCAGATGAACGACGCGTTCGTCAGCCGGACCGGGCGCGCGCGCGCGGAGCTGCTCGAGCGGCCTCTCGACACGCTCGTGGGACCCGCTCTGGCAGCCTGGATCCTGTCGCTGGAATCGCCCGACGCAGACGCCGCGGCGGCGGCACCCGCGCAGCGCTTCGAAGATGCGCGCCTCGGCGGCACGTTCTGGGTCACGGTCACCCCCCTGGTGCCGGCGGACGGGGCGCCGGCCGGCCGCGTCCTCGTCGCCCGGGACGTCACCGAGCAGTCCCGGCTCGAACAGGAGCGGGAAACACTACGCGAACGGCTGGCGCAATCAGGCAGGCTGGCGTCCCTGGGACAATTCGTGGCGGGGGTTGCCCACGAAATGAACAATCCGCTGCAGGGGGTCCTCGGACACCTGGAGCTGATGATCGAAACGTCGGCCGAGGCCCGGCCGCTCCGCCGCGACCTGAAAATGATCTACCAGGAGGCGGACCGGGCCGCGAAGATCGTCCGGAATCTGCTGGTCTTCACCGGGTCACGGCGCATGGAGCCCCGCCGGCTGCGGCTGACGCGCGTCCTCAGGCGCGTGCTCGCCAGCCGGGCCGCCGTCCTCGAACGCCAGGGCATCACGGTCGTCTGCCAAGAGGGAGCGGATGTGCCCTGGATTACCGGCGACCCGGCCCTGCTCCACCAGGCGTTCCTCAACATTCTGATCAACGCCGAACATGCGGTGGCCGCCACGGGGCACGGCCGCATCACCATCCGGGAAGAGGCCGACCCCGAGCGGAAGGTCGTGCTGGCCACGGTTCACGATTCAGGCCCGGGCATCCCTCCAGAGGTGCTGCCGCGCATCTTCGATCCGTTCTTCACCACCAAAGACGTCGGCCAAGGCACGGGTCTCGGTCTCGCCATCACCTACGGCATCGTCCAGGATCACGGTGGCAGTATCTACGCTGCCAATCCCCCGGCAGGGGGCGCAGCTTTTACCATCGAACTCCCTGCGGCTCCGGCTTCGTCCCGTCGGCGGAAGGCCGGGAAGTCCGGCCAGGGTCGCGCATCAGTCTGATAGAGTACGTTAAAGAGCAATGGACGAAGGATTCCTGACGACCGAAGAGGTGCTGGATTATCTCCAGGTCAACCTCCGCACGGTCTATCGCCTGATCAAGGCGGGCAAGATTCCCGCGGTCCGGGTCGGCCGGCAGTGGCGGTTCCGCAAGCGGGATATCGATGCATGGCTGGAAAGCCAGCGCCCGCGCAACGTCCGCCCCGCCCCGGCCGCGCCCAGGGCCGCAACGCCGGCCACCGGCCGGTCGCGGGTGCTGGTGGTGGACGACGAGGCGAGCATCAGGGATCTGCTGGCGAAAACGCTGGCGCTGGCGGAATACGACGTCGATCTGGCGCCCGACGGCCGCAACGCCATCGAACGGCTGCGGATCATCCCTTACGATCTCCTGATCACCGACCTCCGGATGCCCGGCGTGGACGGCCTGACCGTGATTCGTGAGGCCCGGCGGCTGAAAGCCGACATCCCCGTCATCATCATTACCGGGTATTCCACCGAGGCGAGCGCCATCGAGGCGGTCAATCTGGGGGTCTCCGGCTACCTGACCAAGCCCTTCCGGGTCCCCCGGGTGCTCGCCGCCGCCGCCAAGGCCCTCGGCGAGCAACCGCTAACCAGCTGAGCCATAGCCAGTTCCAGACTTTCTGCATGAGGTGGGTAGAAAACCTCTTGACGGAAGTCTGCCTCCCGGTTACATTATCCAAGTCGCGCATGTCATATAGAGTCAGTTAGAAAGCTTCTAACGACCGAGATGTTGAGGCGCGTTAGTCTTGATAAGTCAGTTGGCGGACGACGGCACTGTTAGGGTGAGGGGTAGCGGACGATTTACAGGGGGAGCGCCCCAAGTGGTCCGCCCGGAACAGATGGGGTCGAGCGGCATGGACTGTCGGACGCCGACCCGAGAGAGAACCGGCAGTAGTGGATAACGAGCTTTTCACAAACCACCGCCGCTGAGCACGCCGGCGGGTAACTGGACGTCACATGTGCCCCGCTTCCGCAGATGCGGAAGGTATGAACTGGAGTGGTAGAGAGATGAAGAAAGCAGTTTGGAGCGGATTCCTCGTCGCGGCCGGGTTCCTGCTGATGTCGGCCCCCGCGTTCGCGCAGTCGACGGCCACCGGCGCCATCAACGTGACCGTCAACGTGAATGCGCGCGCGAAGCTCACGCTGGGCGCTGCCTCGGTCAGCTTTGCGGATGCCGACCCCGACGTGACGCCGACGCTGTCGTCCAGCGCCATCTCGGTTGACGTGAAGTCGCGCACCTCGGCGAACGGCGCGGTCAGCCTGACCGTGGCGGCCGGCGGCAACCTGACGAACGCGGCGACCGACACCATCGCCATCAGCAACCTGACCTGGACGGCGACCGGCACCAACTTCGTCGCCGGCACCAGCAGCACCACGGCGCAGACGCTCGGCTCGTGGACGGGGTCGGGCAACCGCTCCGGCACGCACACCTACTCGCTGCCGAACAGCTGGGCCTACGCGACCGGTGCCTACACGGCGACGCTGACCTACACGCTGACCGCTCCGTAACCGATACACCAGAGGGACGCGGTTGTCCGGGCTGCCCGGCAACCGCGTCCTTGCGTCATGCCTGTGCTCCCCCGCGCCCTCGGTGTCACGGCCCTCGTTGTCGCCCTCGCCTTTGCGAGGCCGGCCGGCGGGCAGGTCGCCCCCGCCATGCTCTCGGCCAACCTTGGCGGCCGCGCCAAGCTCGCATTCTCCTCCACTACCTTGTCGTTTCCCGGAGCGGATCCCGACACGGCGCCGCAGGTCGCCGCGGTGACCGGCCCGGTGACCGTCACCGCCAAGGCGCGCGCCTCTCGCGGCGGCACCGTCGTGCTGACCGTCCTGGCCACTGACGACCTGCGCTCCGGTGTGAACGTGATTCCGGTGGCCGCCCTCACCTGGACTTCCACCGGCGCCGGCTTCGTCGGCGGCACCGTCAGCCGCACGGCGCCGCAGACCGTGGGTTCCTGGAGCGGGTCCGGCGCCCGCACCGGCACGCAGCAGTTCCTGTTCAGCAATCTCTGGACATATTCGACGGGCACCTACACCGTCACGCTCAATTACACGCTGAGCGCCCCATGACGATGACGAATCGACTGAGCCGTCTGGCCGTGCCGGGTCTGCTGTGCGTCCTTGGATGCCTGCTTCCACCTGACGTGGCGGCCCAGAAGCTGGATCTCTCGGTGACCCCCACCGTCATCACCTTCCCCTCGAGCGACCCCGACACCACACCGATCGTCTCCTCGGTGCCGGTCCAGATTACCTACCGCGTCCGCCAGAACAACAACGCGCCCTGGACCATGACCCTCCGGGCCCTGGGGGATCTAAACTCCGGACCCTCATCCATCGATATCTCCGGTGTCACGTGGATTGCGACCCCTGCGCCCCCATTCCAGAACGGCACCATGAGCCGGATCGTGGCGCAGCGCCTGGCGTCGGGAACCGGCAACGTTCAGCAGACGCAGCAGGGGCAGATCACGTTTCGACTGGCGAATGCATGGACATACGACGCAGGCACCTACACGCAGATCATCGTGTTCACGCTGACCGCCCCCTAGGCGATCAGGCCGGCCGGCGCCTGTGCGCCGGGCTGGTGGGGACGGCCGCCTTCTTCCTCTCGGCCACGGCCGCATCCGCCCAGATATCCGTCGAGGTCGCCCCGCTCCGGGTCGAGCTCCAGGCGGCCCCGGGCGCCACCAGCACGCAGGCCATCACCCTCAACAACTCCGGCAAGGACGTCGTCCGCGTCCGCGCCCGGCTGAGCGACTGGGACCTGTCCCGCGACGGCGCGCCGCAGTTCGAGGGGGTGCCCGAAGGGGGGCCGTATTCGGCCACCGAATGGGTGCGCGTCGCGCCCCCCGAGGTCGTGCTCGAACCTGGCAAGGAAGCCACCGTCCGCTTCAGCCTGTCGGTGCCGGCGGACGCCGGGCCTGCCGGCTACCGGACCGGCATCCTGTTCGAGTTCTCGCCGGCCGGCGGCGATCCGGCCGCGCGGGCCCGCGAAGTCCAGTTCAAGAGCCGCATCGCCACGTTGATCTACGTCAACGTGGGCCAGCCTCCTGTCAACGTCGAGCTCACCGACCTGCGGATCCGCCCCGCCTCTGACCAGACGCAGGTCATCGCCATCCTCAAGAACACCAGCAAACGCACCGTACGATCCAAAGGCACGTTGACGCTGTTCGACCCTGCCGGGAAGGCCGTCAGGGAAACAGTGGTTCCAGACGTGCCTCTCCTCCCCGAAAGCGAGCGTGAAGTCGCCATCCCGGCGCTGGAGCCCGGCAAGGCGCCGCTGCCTGCCGGCGACTACCGCGTCGAGGTCAAGATCGACGTCGGCATGCCGGCCGTCATTGTCGGGGAGACGACGATCAAGGTCGAGCGGTAGGCCATGCGGCCGGTCCTTCGTGGACTGGTGGCCGGGGTCTTCGCGTGTGCCGCGGTTCCCGTTCACGCGCAGCAGGGCTCGCTCAACATCACCGCGGCCGCCCAGGGGCTGACGGGCGATCCCCAGCGCATTGCCGGACAGAACGCCATCGAGCCCGACATCGGCGTGTCCTGGCTCCAGCCCGGATCCCGCTTTGGCACCTTCCGGGTGGAGCTGCGCGGCGCGCGCCGGACCGATCGCCTCCATGTCGGCCGGATGTACGCGGCGCTGTCCGACCTGAAGCGTGCCGGCCTGTCGTGGACGTTCGAGGCGGGCGACGGCACGTTCGCGCGATCGATCGGCGACTACCGCTTCTCGAACCTCACGACCCCGGCCATCACCTTCAGCGGCGGCGCCGTGAGCGTGCGCGGCAGCCGCGGCACCGGGCGGATCGTCGGCGGCCGCGCCACGGCCTGGCGCAACATCTTCGGCACCGACCCGGACACGCTCGGGCAGACGCTGGCCGTCGCCCAGGGCACCTACCGGGTTGCGCCTTCGGTCGAGGTCCTCGGCCATGCGTCGCGGGTGCAGACCTCGGGCCTCAAGGAGTTCAACTTCACGATCGCCGACAGCCGCCAGGCGGGGGGCGGCATCCGCTATACGGTGCTGCCGCAGCTCCAGCTGATTGCCGACGCCTCGCTGGTCGGATTCCGGCGCGTCGAATCGGATCGCCGGGAGCGCGATGGATCGATCCTCGCCGGCGCCAACGTCCTGCTGTCGCGCGGCTGGATTCAGGTCAACGGCTCCCGCTTCTCGGCGGGGGAGTTCCCGGTCCTGAACGACGCTCTCCACGACCGCGAGACGGCCTTCGTTGCCGGCGAATACGACACGGGGCCGCGCGCCCGGGTGTTCGGCGGCTTCGAAGGGCTGCGCACCAACCTCAACCCTGAACGATCGCTCACCGCGACCCGCATGCCGACCGAGAGCTCGTCGGCGCGGGGCTTCGGCGGGGTGCGCGTCCAGCTCGGTGCAGGTTCGACCGTGGCGGTCCGCGCCGAGCGCGGCGACAGCCTCTCGCGCCCGCTCACCGGCGGCACGGAGTCGCGGAACGAGACCACCAGCTGGTCCGGGGAATGGCAGGCCGCCTTGGGTGGCCTGGGGACCTACACCCGGTTCACCCGCCGCCAGAACGTCAACCCCACCAACCTCGATGCGGCGTACACGCAGCACGACTTCTCGACGCAGCTGTTCCTGCGGCTGACCCGTACCACGCAGCTGTTCGGCCTGGCCGGCATCACCCGCCACGTGTCGGGGATCGACGCGGGGAGTTCCTACTGGCAGACGGGCGGCGGCGGGCAAATCCAGATCCCGCGGCGCAACCTGTGGGTGCGGGGGGAAGCCGCCATCAGCCGCAACGTCGACCTCCTGACGGGCGAGTTCATCCCGCGCGAGTCCTACACCCTCGGGATCAACGGGCAGCTCTCGGGCCGCACCTCCCTGGACTTCAACGTCTCCGCGGATCGCACGCCCCTCTTCTTCGGCACCGGCACCCCCTGGACGACGAGATCGATCCTGCGGGTGACGCAGTCGTTCTCGACGGGATCGGCCCGGGTGCCCACCGCGGCCGGCGTCACCGCCGCGGCCGTGCGCACGCGCGGCACCGGGTCGGTCGTCGGCACGGTCTTCACGGACTGGAACGCCAACGGGGTGCAGGATCCGGACGAAGGCCCGCTCGAGAACATCCCGGTCCGCATCATGGCGGTCAGCTCGGTTTCGACCAGGCGTGACGGCGAGTTCTCGTTCCTGAACGTGCCGGCCGGCCCGCAGACAGTGGGGCTCGATACCAGCGCGGTGCCGGTCGATTTCGATGCCCCGACGGTCAGCGCCATCGATCTCGAGCTGGAACGCAGCGCGACCCGGCGCGTCTCGTTCGGCCTGATCCCGCTCGGCTCCATCCGCGGCCGCGTGGTGCGCGACGCGAACGCGAACGGCCGTGTCGACCCGGACGAGGAGCCGCTCGAAGACGCGGTGCTGGTGCTCGACGGGGGCGCCCGGTCCGAGCAGGTCCGCAAGGGCCGCTACCGCTTCGATGCCGTCCGCAGCGGCGATCACGTTGTCGTGCTGGTGCGGGAGTCGCTGCCGGAGGGGGCGAGCGTCACGAGCACGGTGGAAGTACCGGTGACGCTCGCCCGCGAGGGGCTGAACGTCACGCTGGACTTCGCCGTCGTCATCGAGAAGCGCCCGGAGACGCGGCGCGTGTTCCCCTCGCGTATCGGCGCACCGGCGCCGGCGCCGAAATCGCCGAACAGCCCGCAGTCACCCCAGGCAGCGGCCCGGCCGCCGGCCGCGGCGCCCCGGGCCGGCGCCGGGCGCCCCGCCGCACGTCCGGCCGCGCCACCCGCCGCCGCGCGGCCGGCCGCTCCACCGCCTGCCACCCGTCCGCCCGCGGCGCGCCCGGCCGCTCCACCGCCCGCCGCCCGCCGCGCCACTCCGGGCGTGGCGATCGTGCCGCCTCCCCCGGCGGTCCCCGGCAAGGCCCCGGGCGCCGCCGAAACTCCGGGATATGCCGTGCAGGTGGCCGCGCTCAGCGATCCGATCCGGGCGCGCGCCCTGGCAGCCGAGCTCGAAGCCGCCGGCTACGCGTCATACCTGCTCTCCCCCGGCGCTGACGATCCGGACGGCCCCTATCGCATCCGCGTCGGCGGCTACCGCACCCGTGCGGAGGCTGCCGCCGCGGCAGCAGCGCTGGAACGCGCCCGCCAGGAGAAGTTGTGGGTGATTCGGGAGACCACGCGCGTCGGCCGGTGACGGGCGTCGGCCGCGCAGCCCGCCAAGAGCGGTTAGGGTGCGCTGAGAACGAAGCGGACGGGCAGCGAGTAGCGGCCGGGGGCCGACGACCGCAGGGCGAACACCATCCGGCCGGTCCGGAGACCGCTGCCGTTCCACCGGCCCGCCACCGCCGGCGAGTGGGCGATCAGCGCGCCGGACCGGGTGCCTTCTCCCTCGCCCGCAAACGTCACGGCCGTATCCACGTCCGCCGCGCCACCGGGGCCTTCGACCGCGCGGGCCGGCTCGACGGTCAGCATCACTTCGCCGCCGGTCTGCGTCCGGGCGCCGGCGGAGAAATCGATCGCGGCCACCGCTTCCCCACTATCCGCCACCTCGAACTGCAGCAGCTGGCTCGACACCTTGAGGGTCGTCCGGCTCGCAAACGTCGCGCTGACGAGGACGGTCTTCGAGTCGGACCCCGACGCCCAGGCCACTGGCGGTGCCGCCAGCGCCGGCAAGCCGGCCACGAACACGGTCAGGACGATGGGATGCAGTCGCATGGATGAGGTAGCGTCATCCTACGTGTCTGCACGATAGAAGCCTATGCTTCCAGCACCGCCGCCAGATAGGACAGGAGATACCATTGACTGACACAAAGGCCTTGCGAGGGACTCTGCCCGCTCTCGCGTGCGACCGGTCGTGAGAAAGTTGGTGCGCGGCCGCGTGCTAAAATAGCCTCTTTCCCGTTACATCCGCTCACGTGTCCGGGCGGCCGTCCCTGTGATCCAGCTATCCAACCTCTCCAAATCGTTCGGCGGCCGCGTGCTCCTCGACGCGGTGAGCTGGCAGATAGACGACGGGGATCGTGTCGGTTTGAGCGGGCCGAACGGCGCCGGCAAGACCACCCTGCTCAAGATGCTGGCGGGGCTCGAGGAGCCGGACGGCGGCCTCGTCACCAAGCCCAACGGTTTGACCATCGGCTACCTCCCGCAGGACGGTCTCAGCTACTCGGGGCGCTCCCTCAAGGACGAAGCCGGACTCGCCTTCAAGCCGCTGCTCGACATGCGCGCCGAGATCACCCGGATCGAAGAGCGGCTGGGCGACGAACAGGCGTCCGAAGCGGACCACGCGGCAATGCTGTCGCGCTACAGCGAGCTGCAGGAGGAGTTCCGGCGGCTCGAGGGCTACAGCATCGACCTCAAGATCACGACGATCCTGAAGGGCCTCGGCTTCTCCGCCGCCGACTTCGAGAAACTCGTGCGAGACGTTCTCGGGCGGCTGGCAGATGCGCATCGCCCTGGCCAAGCTGCTGCTCGGACGTCCCGGCCTGCTGCTGCTCGACGAGCCGACGAACCATCTCGACCTCGAAGCGCGGAACTGGCTCGAGGAGTACCTCTCCGGCTATCCCCACGCGGTCATCCTCGTCTCCCACGATCGCTTCTTCCTCGACGCCGTCGTCACCCGCATCACCGACATCGGCATGCGGACGCTGACCGACTACGTCGGCAACTACACCGCGTACCTGAAGGAACGGGACGCGCGGATGGAGCGCCTGCGGCAGCAGAAGAAGGATCAAGACGACGAGATCGAGCGGATGGAGGCGTTCATCAACCGCTTCCGCTACCAGGCGACGAAAGCCGCGCAGGTGCAGAGCCGGATCAAGATGCTGGACAAGATCGTCCGGCTCGAGGTGCCGCCCGAACGCAAGCGCGTCCACTTCTCGTTTCCCGGCTGCCCGAAGAGCGGCCGCACCGTCCTCGACCTCAAGCACGTCTCCAAGGCCTACGGCACGCAGCGGGTGTTTGCCGGCGTCGATCTCCACATCGAGCGCGGCGATCGCATCGCCCTGGTCGGGCCCAACGGCGCCGGCAAGTCCACGTTGATGCGGATGCTGTCGGGCGTCGAGACGCCGGACAGCGGCACCCGCACCGAGGGGCACCAGGTGGTCATGCAGTACTTCGCCCAGGACGAGGCGACCCGGCTGGACCCGACGCTCACCGTGTACCAGACACTGGCCGGCGACGCTCCCATCCACATGGTGCCGAGCATCCGGAACATCCTGGGCGGCTTCCTCTTTTCCGGGGACGACGTGGACAAGCCGGTGCGGGTGCTGTCGGGCGGTGAGCGGACGCGGCTGGCGGTGGCGAGGATGCTGCTGCGGCCGTCGAACACGCTGCTCCTCGATGAGCCGACCAACCACCTCGATCTCGACTCGAAGGACGTGCTGCTCGACGCCCTCGAGGACTTCGGCGGCACGCTCATCTTCGTGTCGCACGACCGCTACTTCGTGGACAAGCTCGGGACGAAGACCGTGGAGGTCGGCGGCGGCGGCGTGGTCGTCTATCCAGGCAACTACGAGGAGTTCCTGTGGAGCCGGCGTCAGCGCGAATCCGAGGGGGACGGCGGCCGCCGGACGCCGGGGGCTGCCCCGCCGGCAGCCCGCGCGCCGGAGAAACCGGCGGCCAGGGGGACGCTCGTGGGCGTGGCCGGCGGCGTGCCGGCCGGGGGGTCCAATGGCAAGGGGACGGCAGCGGCGCCCAAGGCCCAGGCGCAGGAGTCCTACGAGGATCGGAAGCGGCTCGAAGCCGACGCGCGGCGGGAGAAAAAGGCCCGCGACGCCCGCCAGCGCCGCATCGACGAGCTGGAGGCCCGGATTGCCGACCGCGAGCAGGCGATCAAGGACATCGAAGCCTCGATGTCGGCCGCCGGCTTCTACGACGACCACGAGACCGCCAAACCGGTCATCGACCGGCATCAGGCGCTGATGTGGGAGGTCGGCGACCTCATGCACCAGTGGGAAGAGCTGCAGACAGATCTGTAAGTTTCTGACGATTTCGTCATCGCATTCCTGCCGCGCGATCCCAGCAAGCGACAATTCCCTAACGATTCTGAGTCGCCCGCACACCGCCTGGGGGGCATCGGCTTTGCCCCTGTAGCGGCGGTGGAGCCGGCCCTGGCCGGGAGGGGTCTGCCCCCGTGAAACGGCAGAGCCCGTAAGTGCTAGAGAGGGAACCGCTTGGCCGACGGACGCTTGCCGATTACAATCTTGACGCCCGGCGAAGACCCCGGCTCAGCGTTGGCCATGCCCGAGCGGAAACCGATACGTGCGCCCGGAGCTCCGCCGCCGTCAAGCGGCCGGCGGCGCGTGCCGTCCGTCCCGCCAGCGCGGTGGCGGCCGACGGCTTCTTCCGTGATCTCGTGTGGAGCCTGCGCAACGGGGTCATCGCGGTGATGCGCGACGGGACCGTGGCGGTGATGAACGACGTCGCGTACCAGATTTTCGGGCTGACGCGCCGGCCGTCCGACATCGGCCGGTCCTTCACGGCGGTGCTGAAGACGCAGCAGGACGTCTGCCGCATCATCGCGGCGGCCTTCGAGCTGTCGCACCTGCCCAACCGCGCCGAACTGCGGCTGAAGAGCTCGGGCAAGGTGATCGGCTACACGATTTCGCAGGTCCGCGACAGCCGCGGCCGGGTCACCGGCGCGACGCTGTTCTTCAAGGACCTGACGCGGGTCGAGCAGCTGGAGGAGCGGGAGCGGCTGCGCGACCGGCTCGCGGCCCTCGGCGAGATGGCGGCGGCGATTGCCCACGAGGTCAAGAACCCGCTCGCGGGCATCGAGGTGATGGCGGGCATCCTGAAGCGGCAGCTGCAGGAGTCCCCGGATGCGCAGTCGATCCTGGGCGACATCATCAAGGAAGCCAAGATGGCCAACGCCATCGTGCTGGAAGTGCTCGATTTCGTCCGGCCGATCCGCCTGCAGGTCGAGCGGGTCTCGGTGGCCGACGCGATCCGCGACGCGGTGTCGCTCGCCGACAGCCACGTCCCGCGCGGCGAGGTGTCGATTCGGGTGGCGTGCGCCGACGGCCTGCCGTCGATCCAGGGGGATCCGTATCAGCTGCGGCAGATCTTCACCAACCTGCTGACCAATGCCTTCGAGGCGCTCGGCGGCCGGGGAGCGGTGACGATCGACGCGACGGCGCTGCAGGAGGACGGCCCGGCCGGCGGCGAGCCGCAGGGGCCGATGGTGGTGGTGGAAGTGGCCGACAACGGCCCGGGGATTCCGCGGGATGTGGTCGACCGCATCTTCAGCCCCTTCTTCACGACCAAGCCGCAGGGCTCCGGGCTCGGGCTGGCCATCGTCCGCAAGATCGTGGACGCGCACGACGGCCGGATCGACGTCGGCGTGGCGAAGGGCGGCGGCACGCGGTTCCGCGTGACCCTGCCGGTGACCGGGAATCATCAGTTGTTCGGATAAGGCAGTTTTTCTCGAGGAGCATATGGGCCGCATCCTGGTAGCAGACGATCACGACTCCCTCCGCCGCGGCATCGTGCGCGCGTTGACCGACGCGCATCACGATGTCGACGAGGCGCCGAACGGCAACGTCGCCATCGAGCGGCTCCACGAGGGGCAGTACGACGTCGTGCTGAGCGACCTGAAGATGGGCGGCAGCGACGGGATGGACGTGCTGCGGACCGCCAAGTCGCTGCATCCGTCCACCGCCGTGATCCTGATGACCGCCTTCGGGTCGGTCAACACCGCGGTCGAGGCGATGAAGATCGGCGCCTTCGACTACGTGCAGAAGCCGTTCGAGATCGAAGAGATGGAGCTCAAGGTCAACAAGGCCATCGAGCACCGCCGGCTGAAGCACGAAATCGAGTACCTCCGCCACACCCAGCAGGACATCTACGACTTCGACCGCATCGTCGGCGCCAGCGGCGCCCTCCAGTCGGTGCTCGCCATCGTCAAGAAGGTGGCGAAGAGCAATACCACGGTGCTGATCCGCGGGGAAACGGGCACCGGTAAGGAGCTGATCGCCGGCGCCACGCACCACAACTCGCTGCGCGCGGGGCGGAACTTCGTGAAGGTGAACTGCGCGGCGCTGCAGGAGAACCTGCTCGAGTCCGAGCTGTTCGGGCACGAGAAGGGGGCGTTCACCGGCGCCGACAAGCAGCGCATCGGCCGCTTCGAGCAGGCCGACGGCGGCACGCTGTTCCTCGACGAGGTCGGGGACATGAGCGCCAACACCCAGGCGAAGATCCTGCGCGTGCTGCAGGAGCACGAGTTCGAGCGGCTCGGCGGCACCCGCACGCTGCGCGTCGACGTCCGCGTCATCACCGCGACCAACCGCAACCTGCCGCAGATGGTGGCGAGCGGCCAGTTCCGCGAGGACCTCTACTACCGCCTCAACGTCGTGTCGATCGACATGCCGCCGCTGCGCGAGCGCAAGGACGACATCCAGCAGCTGGCGACGTTCTTCCTGCGCCGCTTCGCCGGCGAGCTGAAGAAGAAGATCGAGGGGCTCTCGCCCGACGCCGTGAAGCTGCTGATGCGCTACAACTGGCCGGGCAACATCCGCGAGCTCGAGAACTCCATCGAGCGCGCGGTGCTGCTGACCGAGGGGCCGTTCGTCACCAGCGGCGACCTGCGGCTGGGCGAGCTGTCCACCACGACGGCGTCCGGCGACGCCAGCCCGGTGGTCAAGATTCCGCCGACCGGCATCGCGCTGGACGAGATCGAGCGCCAGGCGCTGATCGAGGCGCTCAAGATGTCCAACTGGGTGCAGAAGGACGCCGCGGAGCTGCTCTCGATCAGCCCGCGCGTGATGAACTACAAGATCAAGACGCTCGGCATCGACTACTCACGCGGCCGCCGGCCGATGATCGAGCAGATGGTCTGAACCCCGGCGGTCAGGCCTTGGGGTGCGACTTCCGGTAGGCCTCGATCAGCTGCGCGGCGTTGACGTGGGTGTAGCGCTGCGTGGTGCTGAGGCGGGCGTGCCCGAGCAGCTCCTGGATGGCGCGCAGGTCGGCGCCGCGCTCGAGCAGGTGGGTGGCAAACGAGTGCCGCAGGGCGTGCGGGCTGATGCCGAACCGCGTGCTGCACTGGGCAACGTAGCGGCGCACCAGGCGGTCGACGCTGCGGGTCGAGAGCCGCTGCCCGCGATAGTTCAGGAAGAGCGCGTCCGACCCCTTCCCCCGTCCGGCGGCGCGCGCCGGCGACGCCAGCAGCTTGCGGACCGCAAACGAGGAGTACGGTGCGGCCGCCGGCGTGCGCGGCGCCGCAGCCGGGGCGCGGCCGGCCGTCAAGACCTCCCAGTCCTTCAGCCACGCCCGGATGGCCGCTTCCGTGGCGCGGTTGAACGGCACCAGCCGTTCCTTCCGTCCCTTCCCAAGGACCCGCACAGTCCGGCTCGACAGGTTCACGTCGGCGATGCCGAGGCCGACCAGCTCGCTCAGCCGCAGGCCTGACGCGTAGAAGAGCTCGAGGATCGCGCGGTCGCGGCGGCCGAGCGGGCGGGACACGTCGGGCATCTCCAGCAGGCGCGACATCTCGGCCTCGCCGAGGTGCGCCGGGAGATGGGTGTCCTGGCGCGGGGTGCCGACGAGCGCGGCCGGGTCGCCGTCGATCTCTCCCTCGCGGCGCAGGTGGCGGCCGAATGCCCGGATGGCCGCGAGCTTGCGCGCCGCCGAGGACCGCGAGTTGCCGCGCTTGTGCAGGTCGCCCAGGAAGGCGCGGATGTGGCCGTGCGCGAAGTCCGCGACGGTGAGGTCGGCGCGGCGCCGGCCGACGCTGCCGGCGAGGAAGGTCAGGAACTGCGAGAGGTCGCTCTCGTAGGCGCGCACCGTGTGCGCCGAGGCGTTGTCGTTGAGGGCCAGGTGCTCGAGAAACGCGTCGAGCTGGTCTTTCATTCGGTGGCCGGGCTGCCTTCCCGCGCCGCGCCGGTCAGGACCGGCGCAGCGGACGTACCGCGAATCCAGGCATCGAGCGCCGCCAGCGCGCGGTCGGCGTAGGCGGTCTTGCGGTCCGCCTTTCTTTTCGGCACGCGACCCCCCGGACTGGAGGGGGCGGTCAGCGGCGGCATGATGCCGAAGGTGATGTTGCTCGGCTGGTAGTGCCGGGGATCCGCGTTCGCCACGTAGAAGGCGAGCGCGCCCATCGCCGTCTCGCGGGGCATGGCGGCCGGCGCCGCTCCCCGGGCGAGCGCCGCGGCATTGCGCCCCGCGAGCAGCCCGGAGGCCGCCGATTCGACGTAGCCCTCGACGCCGGAGATCTGCCCGGCAAAGAACAGGTCCGGCCGCTGGCGTGTCTGCCAGGTCGGCTGCAGCACGGTCGGGCCGTTGATGTAGGTGTTCCGGTGAATCATGCCGAAGCGGACGAACTCGGCCGCTTCGAGCCCCGGAATCAGGCGCAGCACGCGGGCCTGTTCCCCCCACTTCATCTGGGTCTGGAAGCCGACGAGGCTGAAATGATCCCCGGCGAGATTGTCCTGCCGGAGCTGGACGACGGCGTAGGCCTCGCGGCCGGTTCGCGGATCCGTCAGCCCCACCGGCTTCATCGGTCCGAACCGCAGCGTGTCCACGCCGCGTGCCGCCATGACCTCGATCGGCAGGCAGCCCTCGAAGAACTTCGGGTCGTCGAACTCGTGCAGCGGGGCCTTCTCGGCGCCGATCAGCGCCTCGTAGAAGCGCGCGTACTCCGCGGCATCGAACGGGCAATTCAGGTAGTCCCCCTCCCCGTCGTCCACGCCGCAGGCAGGGGCGGCGGGAAGTGCGGCGGCCGCGGCGTCGGGCTGCGCCGGCGGCGGCGAGCCCGCCGTGCCGCGCAGGCTGCGGCCCCACCGGGAGGCACGGAACACCTTCGTGCGGTCGATGCTGCTCGGCCAGGACGATCGGGCTGATGGCGTCGTAGAAATAGAGGTGGCCGGCGCCGACCAGCCGGGCGATGTCGGCCGACAGCGCGTCGGACGTCAGCGGGCCGGTGGCAATGATGACCGGGCCGCCGCCGCTGTCGGGGACGCGCGGGACTTCCTCGCGCACGATCTCGATGAGGGGATGGCCGGCAATGGCGCCGGTGACGAGCGCGGAGAAGCGCTCGCGATCCACCGCCAGCGCCGCGCCCGCCGGCACCCGGGCCTCGTCGGCCGCGCGCATGACGAGCGATCCGAGCCGGCGCATCTCTGCCTTGAGCAGGCCGACGGCATTATCGAGCTTGTCGCCGCGGAACGAATTGCTGCAGACCAGCTCCGCGAGGCCGTCGGTCTTGTGGACCGCCGTCGGCCGCGCCGGCCGCATCTCGTGCAGGACCACCCGGACCCCGGCGTTCGCCGCCTGCCAGGCTGCCTCGCTGCCCGCCAGGCCGCCGCCAATGATCTGAATCATGGTCAATTCCCAACGCCCAACGGCCAATTCCCAAGTCCCTGCTTCCGAACTTGGGGTTGGGAGTTGGGCGTTGGGACTTGGGAGTTGTCGTGTCTCCTAGGCCGTGGCGAGCTCCTCGGAGCGCACGTACGAACATGCCTCGTTGTTGCAGATCAGCTGCCGGCCGTGGCGCTTCGTGATCTTCTCCACCAGAAACGGCGCCTTGCACTCCGGGCAGGCCTCGGCGAGCGGCTTGTTCCACAGCGTGAAGTCGCAGTCGGGGTAGTTGCCGCAGCCGTAGAAGACCTTGCCGCGCCGGGACTTCTTCTCGACGATGTCGCCGCCGTCCTTGGGGCAGAGCACGCCGGTGGTCTTCTGCTTGACGTATTTGCACTTGGGATAGTTGCTGCAGGCCGTGAACTCGCCGAACCGTCCGTGCTTGAGCACGAGGTTCGACTCGCACTTCGGGCACTTCTCGTCGAGCATCTGATCGGGCTTGGCGGCGGTCATCCCCTGCTTGGTCGCGATGATCTTTCGGGTGGTCTTGCACTCGGGGTAGCCGGTGCAGGCGAGGAACTGGCCGAACCGCCCGCGCTTGACCGCCATCGGCTTGCCGCAGTTCTCGCAGGTCTCCTCGAGCTCGCCCTCACCGCTGGCGTCGGGCGTTTCGAGCTCCCGGGTGTTCTCGCACTCGGGATAGCCGCTGCAGGCGAGGAACAGGCCGAACTTGCCGGCCTTGATCACCATCGGCTTGCCGCACTTGTCGCAGGCGACCGCCGGGTCCGGCTCGATGCCTTCCTTGAGATTGATCATCTCCTTGGAGGCACGCGTCAGGTCCTTCGCGAACTTCTTGTAAAAGCTGGAGAGCGCCGACTCGTAGTCCTCCTGCCCCTCTTCGATCTTGTCGAGCTCCTCTTCGAGCTCACGGGTGTAGCCGACGTTGAGGATGTCGTCGAACACCGGGCTGAGGAGCCGCTCGACCAGCATGCGGCCGAGCACCGTCGGCTTGAAGCGCCCCTCGATCTTGTGGACGTACTCGCGCGCCTGGATCACGCCGATGATCGACGCGTAGGTGCTCGGCCGGCCGATGCCGTTCTCCTCGAGCGCCTTGACCAGCGTCGCCTCGCTGTAGCGGGGCGGCGGCTGGGTGAACTTCTGCTCCGGCGTCAGCTCCTTCATCTCGAGCCGGTCGCCCTGCGCCAGCACCGGGAGCAGGCTGGAGCCTTCCTCGTCTTCCGCCGTCACCGCGTCGGGACCGGGGCCGTCGGTGCGCGCCTCGGCCTGTTCCTGGTTGTAGACCGCCAGCCAGCCGGCGAACTTCGGCACGGACCCCTTGACGCGGAACAGGTAGGGGGGCGCGTCGCCGGGCGCCGCGTCGATGTCGACCGTGGTCTCGTCGAAGGTGGCCGGGGGCATCTGGGAGGCCACGAAGCGGTTCCAGATGAGCCGATAGAGGTAGTACTGGTCCCCGGTGAGGTGCGCCCGCACGGCGTCGGGATGGAACGCCATCGACGTCGGGCGGATGGCCTCGTGCGCGTCCTGGGCGTCCTTCTTCGTCTTGTAGAAGTTCGGCTTCTCCGGCACGTAGTCGGCGCCGAACTGCCGGCCGATGAGCTCGCGGACGTCGGTGAGCGCCTGTTCGGAGACGCGGGTCGAGTCCGTCCTCATATAGGTGATGAGGCCGACCGATCCTTCGCCCGGCAGCTCGATGCCCTCGTAGAGCTGCTGCGCGATCATCATCGTCTTTTTGACGGGGAACCGCGCCGCCTGCTGCAGCTTGCTGGTGATGAACGGCGGCACCGCGCTCTTCTTGCGTTCCTTGGTCGAGACCGACGCCACCGTCCAGGTCGAGCGCCGCAGATCAGCGAGCGCCGCGTCCGCCTGCTCCTGGTTGGTGATCCGGATGGTGCTGCCGTCGCGCTTGAGCAGCTTCGCCTCGAACTCGGGCGGCTGCGGGCCGGCCAGCCGCGCCCCGATGTTCCAGTACTCCTCGGAGACGAAGCGGTCGATTTCCCCTTCCCGATCGCAGACCAGCTTCAAGGCGACCGACTGCACCCGGCCGGCGCTCAGGCCACGCCGGACCTTGTCCCACAGGATGGGGCTGATCTTGTAGCCGACGAGGCGGTCGAGCACCCGCCGGGCCTGCTGCGCGTCGACCATCTGCTTGTTGATGTCGGTGGGACGATCGAGCGCCGCGAGCACACCTTTCTTGGTGATCTCGTTGAACATCAGCCGGCGGATCTTCTTCTGGTTGCCGCGGCCGAGCTCTTCGGCCAGGTGCCAGCCGATGGCTTCCCCTTCGCGGTCCGGGTCGGTCGCGACGTAGATGGTCTCGGCGTCCTTGGCCGCGTCCTTCAGCTCCTTCAGGACCTTCTTCCGGCTGGCAATCACTTCATAGGACGGCAGGAAGCCGTCCTCGATGTCCACGCCGAGCTTGCTCTTGGGCAGATCCCGCACATGGCCCATCGAGGCGATGACCTTGTAGTTCTTGCCCAGATACTTGTTGATGGTCTTCGCCTTGGCCGGCGATTCCACCACCACGAGCGACTTTGCCATATGTGCGATCTACCTTACGCCTCATCCCGCCCTCGGGGTCAAGGCTTTAGTCTTACGGCTCAGCTCGAGGGTCTGGGACCTGCCGGACGAACCGGCCGCCTCTCGCCGACACCGCGCCGGTGAGCTCCAGCTCGGTCAGCCGGGCCAGCAGCCGCGCCCCGTCCATGCCGGTTGCGGCCGCCAAGTTCGTCCAGTTGGTACGGTTCGCCGGGCTGCATGCGGGCCAGCAGCGGTTCGAGGGTGCGTGACGGACGCGGGGGCTTCCCGGAAACGGTCGAGGTCCAGCCCAGCACCTGCAGTATATCGTCCGCGGACTCGACGACCGCCGCCCCGTCCTTCAGCAGCGCGTGCGACCCGTGGTTCCGCCCCGACAGCACGCTCCCGGGCACCGCCATCACGTCGCGTCCCTGGTCCAGCGCGCAGCGGGCGGTAATCAGCGATCCGCTCCGTTCCGAAGCTTCGACAATCACCGACGCCAGGGAAATCCCGCTGATAATACGGTTCCGGAGCGGAAAGTGCTCCTGGAGCGGAGGCGCCCCGGGCGCCAGCTCCGCCACCAGCACCCCCGCCTCGGCGATCCGCGCCGCCAGATCGCCGTGTTCCGGCGGGTAGATCCGGTCGACGCCGCAGCCCAGCACCGCCACGGTCTGGCCGCCGGCCAAGAGGGCCCCCCGATGGGCGGCCGAATCCACCCCGCGGGCCAGCCCGCTGACCACAAGGACGCCGCGCTCGGCCAGTTCGGTCCCCAGCCGCGCCCCCACCTGCAGCGCATAGGGCGTCGCGGCCCGCGAGCCCACCACCGCCACCGCCGGCCGCGTCAGGGCGTCGAGGGTCCCCCGTGCCCAGAGCACCGGCGGCGGGTCAGGGATGCAGCCGAGGAGCGGAGGGTATCGGGGGTCGGCGAGCGCGATGGGCTCGATCCCTCCGCAGGCCGCCGCCTCGATGGCGCGTGCCGCAGACGCCAGCACCTCGACCGACACGGAGGGAGTGAGCACGTCCGTCCGCCCCGCCGCCGTCCACAGCAGCTCGAGGAACGCTTCGCCGAATCCGGGGTGATGACGGAGCGTCTTAAAGCCAGCGGCGAGTGCCGCGCGAGACGCCGGAAGCATGGAGGCGGCAACGCTGGTCAGCAGATCCATTGCAGATCCTTTCCGCGCGGATCCCCCTGACGCAGCAGGGGCCGGACCCGCAGCTCAAGTGCAGCTGATGGCCCGGCCCCGTGCGCTCAGTATAACCGCGGACGTTCCCCCGAGTGGCGGTGTTTACGGAACGCGTCATCCAATTACGCCCGGCGGGCGTAGAGGAAGAGCCTGCAGTCCTGAAGCGCCGGGATGCCTGCGGTTCTGCTTGGTACGTGCATTGCTCTCTTTGTGTGTTCGCGCGCCTGGAATCTCCTTGCGATGGTGCAAGGGGGCCGATATAGTGACCTGACCACCCATGTTCCTGCGAGCCGCCGCCGTCGCGTTCGCGCTCCTGCCGCTGGCGTCGGCGCCCGCCGTCGCCGAGGATCGCTCTGCCGCCAAGGAGCAGGTGGATTTCGGCATCAAGGTCGCCCAGAACGGCTTGTGGCGCGAGGCGCTCTACCGCTGGGAACGGGCCGTGCAGCTCGATTCCACCTACGCCGAAGCGTGGAACAACCTCGCCATCGCCTACGAGCAGGCCGGCAGGTTCGACGATGCCCGCAACGCGTACGAGACGGCGATCAAGCTGGATCCGAAGAACATGATGATCCGGCAGAACTACGACCTGTTCAAAGAAATCAATGACCGGACCCAGAAGCGTCGCGGCGCTCGCTAGCCTCGTGCTGCTCTGCGCCGCCGCCGGGTGCACCAGCTTCTTCGAGATCCCCATCGAGACGCCCATCCAGCCGAAGATGGACATCACGCCGTTCTCGCGCGTGCTCGTCGCCGGCTTCATCGGCGGCGGGACAGACGATGTGGATGCCAACCTGGAGACGGTGCGGCTGCTGCGAAGCCAGCTGCGAAGCAAGTCGACGCTGCGCGTGATCGAGGCCGAAGCGCTGCCGCTTGCCGAGATCGCCCGCGACCAGGTGGGGAAAGCTCCCGAGACCCCGGCCGCGACCGCCCAGGCCGGCGGTGGTCCGGGCGCGCCCGAACCTGCGGCGACCGGGCCCCAGTCCCCCGCTCCCCCGGCCCAGGCTCCGGCGCCTGCCGCCGAGCCCGCTGCGCCGGCGCCCGCCTCGATCGACCCGGCTGCGCCGCCGGCCGGCGGTGCCGACCCCGGCGCGCCGTCCGCCGACGGCAAGATCCGCACGGAGAAGGACCTCGAACGCTACCAGGGCATCTTCGCCGATGCCGAATTCTGGAAGAAGCTCGGCGCCGAACACCAGAGCCCCCTCATCGTCACCGGCACGGTGCTGTTCACGAACACGCAGACGGCCGGGTTCGTCACGACCAACCGCGAGGTCATCGACCCGCTCGGCCGGCGGATCGTCCAGCCCCTGCGCGTCTACATGGAACGGAAGGGCTTCATCATCGAGCCGCGCTTCGTGTTCATCGACGGGCGCACCGGCGCGGTGCTCTATTCCGACCGCTTCCACGAGGAAATCCTCTACCCGGCGTCCCAGAACGTGCCGGCGCTGTCGTCCTATTTCGAGCTCATGGACCGCCTCCTCCCGAGCTTCATGGGGTCGCTGAGCACCCAGCGCATCCGCGGCACCAGGGTCCTGCTGAAGTAGCGGCCGCCCCGGCCGCGGTTTACGGACGCCCGGTTCCCGTGTTACCCTAGTACCTTTGCCGACAGCGAGTTATGCCCGTCCTACAGACCGGGCGGAGGGTTCGAGCGTGTTCGCAATCATTCAGAGCGGTGGCCGGCAGGTCAAGGTCACGCCGGGCGCGGTCATCACGGTGGACCGGATCGAGGCCGAGGCCGGCCAGGAAGTCAGCATCGAGCAGGTGCTCCTCCTCGAGAAGGAGGGCGGCGAGGTGCTCGCCGGATCGCCGTTCGTCGCCAACGTGAAGGTGCTCGGCGTCATCGACGGCGAGTCCCGCGGCCCGAAGATCCGCGTCTTCAAGAAGAAGCGCCGCAAGGGCATGCGCCGGACGAAGGGGCACCGCTCGACGTATACGCGCGTGCGGATTACCGATATCGTTGTCTAGGAGCCGCCGGCTCCGCGTAACAGAGTTCACGAGTCACCGGTTCGGCCGGTTGAGAAGCAGTCATGGCGCATAAAAAAGGACAGGGCTCTTCCCGCAACGGACGCGACAGCAATTCGCAGCGTCTCGGCGTGAAGCGGCACGACGGCAACATCGTCACGGGCGGATCGATCCTGGTGCGGCAGCGCGGCCGGCGGTTCCGGCCGGGACTGAACGTCGGGCTCGGCAAGGACGACACGCTCTTCGCCAAGGTCAACGGCCGCGTGAAGTTCGAGGATCACGGCGCCCGCGGGCGCGTCATCAGCGTGCACCCGGTTGAACTGCCGCAGCAGTAGGTAGCGGACCGGCGGGTTCGACCATGTTTGTCGACGAAGTCGATATCCATGTCGCCGCCGGCCACGGTGGCCGCGGGGCAATGAGCTTCCGGCGCGAGAAATTCGTGCCGCGCGGCGGTCCCAACGGCGGCGATGGCGGCGCGGGCGGCTCCGTCTACGTCGTCGCCCAGGCCAATCTCAACACCCTCCTCAATTTCCGCTTCCAGAAAGAGTTCGAAGCCGAACGCGGCGCGCACGGCGAAGGCTCCAACCGGACCGGCCGCCGCGGGCGGGACGTCGAGCTCGCCGTGCCGATCGGCACGGTCATCTACGAAAAGCAGGGCGATGAACTGGTGCAGGTCGCGGACCTGACCGAGGTCGGGCAGCGGATCCCGATCGCCCGCGGCGGCATCGGCGGCCGCGGCAACGCGCAGTTCGCCACCTCCACGAACCGCGCCCCGCGGCGCGCGGAGCCGGGCCTGCCGGGAGAAGAGAAGGACCTGCGGCTGCACCTGAAGCTGCTGGCGGACGTCGGCCTGGTGGGCTATCCCAACGCCGGCAAGTCCACCGTCATCTCGCGGATCTCCGCGGCGCGCCCCAAGATCGCGGACTACCCGTTCACCACCCTCGTCCCGAACCTCGGCGTGGTCGGCCTCTCGGGGGACCGCACGTTCGTGGTCGCCGACGTCCCCGGCCTGATTGAAGGCGCCCACACCGGACACGGGCTCGGGCACCGGTTCCTGAGCCACCTGGAGCGGACCAAGGTGCTGGTGCACATCGTGGACGTCTCCTCGGTGAGCGGACGCGATCCGGTGGACGATTTCGACGTCATCACGCGCGAGCTCGACCTGTTCCCCGGGCGCGACGCCTCCGGTGAACAGCTGAACGACAAGCCCGTCGTGGTCGCCGCCAACAAGATCGACGCGCTCGACGAGCCCGAGCGGCTCGAACGGCTGCGCGCGCACGTCGAGGCGCGCGGCATCCCGCTCTTCGCCATCTCCGCCGCGACCGGCGACGGGCTGCCCGCCCTGCTCGAAGCCGTCTGGCGCGAGCTGGCGGCGCGCACGGCCCGCGACCTCGAACGGCGGACGACGGCCGCCACGCCGCCGGCGCAGCGGCCGGCCCTGGACGGTCCCGATTGACCACGGCGGATCCGCGGCGCGGCCGGATCGGCATCCTCGGCGGCACGCTCGACCCGATCCACATGGGCCACGTCGCCATGGGCCTGGCCGCGCGCGACGCGCTGGCGCTAAACACCGTGCTGGTCATGCCGGCCAGGGTGCCGCCGCATCGCCACGAAGGCCCCGCGGCCTCGACCTACCACCGCTTCGCGATGGCGGCACTCGCGGTGAGCCCCCTCGATCGTTTCACCGTGTCCGACGAGGAACTGCGCGCGGATGGACCGTCCTACACCGCGGTGACGCTGGAGCGCCTGGCCGCCCGCGGGCTCGAGGCATCGCGCCTGTTCTTCATCCTGGGGGCGGACGCGTTTGCCGAAATCGAAACCTGGTACCGCTACCCGGCGGTCATGGACCTGGCGCACTTCGTCGTCGTCTCGCGTCCCGGCATCGCGGCGGCCACGCTGGCCGAACGGCTGCCGCAGCTCCGCGGACGGATGCGCGACGCCGGCCCGGACGGCGTGATTCCGGCGGCCCCGTCCGTCTTTCTGGTGGGCGCCTCGACGCCCGACGTGTCCTCGACCGCGATCCGGCGCCGCCTGTGCGCCGGCGACAGCATTGCCGGGCTGGTGCCGCCGGCGGTCGAAACACACATCCTGAAGCACCGCTTATACGTGGAAACGGCTGACCATCTGCAATGAAGACAGAAAAGAACCCGACAGAGACCGAGGGGGCGGACAAGAAGCCCCGGCGGCCAGCTCGCAAGGGGCGATTCCCCGCCGACGTGGCCCGGGCCGTTCAGGCCGCTCTCGACAAGAAGGCCCAGGACGTTGTCGTGCTCGATCTGACAGCGACGCCGGCGTTCACCGATTTCTTCGTGCTCTGCTCGGGGCTGAACGGGCGGCAGGTGAAGGCCATCGCGGATGCGGTGGAGGAGGCCTTGCGCGCGGCCTCGATCCGGCCGGCCCATGTCGAAGGCTACGACCGGGCCGAGTGGATCCTCCTCGACTTCTTCACCTTCATCGTCCATGTGTTCACGCCGCAGACGAGGGAGTTCTACTCGCTCGAACGGCTCTGGGGAGACGCGGAACGGATCGCGGTCACCGACGATCCGGCGGCCGCCAGAACCGCAGACTGATCCGCGGCCCCCACCATCCCAGGTGGCTGGACCTGCGTACGAGGCCGGCGCTGTCTGCTGCGGGGGCTGCGTACGCCACCGCGAGCCTCTTCCGGCGCGGCCCGTCGGCGGCGGTTGCGCGACGCGGCTGACCGTTTGCAGCAGGCAGCGGCATGCTGCTCGACGGTCGATCCTCTCCCCCACCACCGTCCGCTGAACCCTCCGTCGTGCGGACCCTTGTGGACGCGATGCTGGCCGTGGCCATCGCGCCGCTGTGCGCCGCGTGCGCGAGCCCGCTGGCGAGCCCGACGCGGTCCGCCGTCTGCGAGACCTGCTGGCGCAGCATCAGGCCGCTGTCGCCACCGTTCTGCGACGGATGCGGCAACCCGCTGGGGGCGGCGGCCGTCCCCCAGCCTGCCAGCGGCGGGAGCCCTCCCGGCGGATGCGGCCGATGTGCGGGGTGCAGCGGGAGCGGCGGCGCGATCGCTGTCGCGCGGGCCATTGGTGAATACGACGACCCGCTCCGCGCCATGCTGCAGGCGCTCAAGTATCAGGGGCGCCGGTCGATCGCTCCCGGGCTCAGCCTCCTCATGCGGGTGCACGGTCACGCCCTCCTCGCGGGGGCCGACTTCGTCGTCCCGGTGCCGCTGCATTGGCGCCGCCGCTGGCGGCGTGGCTTCAACCAGGCATCGGATCTGGCGCGCGGCCTCGGCCTCCCGGTCCGGCATGCCCTCATCCGCTGCCGGCACACGCCGTCTCAAACGGATTTGCCAGCGGGACAGCGCCACGCCAACGTCCAGCAGGCCTTCCGGGTCCGCTCTCCATCTGCCATCGCCACCGGCTCCACCATCCTCCTCGTGGACGACGTGAGGACGACCGGAGCGACGCTGGAGGCGTGTGGGCGGGCGCTGGTGAGGGCGGGGGCGAGGGAGGTGCGGGCGCTTACAGCAGCGCGAGTCTCGACGAGACCGCCTCCCGGACATCGGCGCTGACCGCCTCCTTGGAGCGTTCGCCGGGGATGAGCCGCCAGCGGGGGCTGGCGGCCTGATTCCGGTAGCTGTCGCGCACGCGGTTCAGCAGCTCGATGTCGCGTTCGTAGCGATCGCGCCCATGGGCCTTGCGGCGGACGGCGGTCTCCGGGCTGATGTCGAGCAGGATGGTGAGGTCCGGCGCGGGGAGGAAGCGCTGGACGTCGGTGAGCCACGCACGGTCGAGCCCCTGCGCCTCGCCGTACGCGATGGTGGAGGCGACGTAGCGGTCGCACAGCACGATCCGCCCTTTCGCCAGCCAGCGGTCGATCTTGGTCTTCACCTCGTAGCGGTTGGCGACGTAAAGCAGCTGCATGACGTCCGCGGGATAGTCCCGCTCACCATGGAGCGCGCGGTGGAGCTCGGCGCCGATGGGCGTGGCGTAGTCGGGGAACGACAGCAGCTCGCAGGTCTGCCCGGCGGCGGCGAGCGCATCGCGCAGCGTTTCCGCCTGCGTCTGCTTGCCGCTCTGGTCGAGCCCCTCGAAGGCGATTAAGGCACCGCTCACGTCAGCACTCGAGCGCGACGAGGTCGTCGATGGTCTGCCGGCGCCGGATGAGCGTGGCGCCGCCGTCCTGCACCAGCACTTCGGCCGGCATCGGCCGGCGGTTGTAGTTCGAGGCCATGACGGAGCCGTAGGCGCCGGTGTCGAACACCACCATCACGTCGCCGGCCGACGGAAGCGCCAGCCGTCGGTCCTTGCCGAGCGTGTCGCTCGTCTCGCACAGCGGTCCGACGATGTCGCAGAGAGCCTCGGCGGGCGGGCCGTGCTGCAGCGGCTCGATGCGGTGGTAGGCGTTGTAGAGCATCGGGCGGATCAGCTCGGTCATGCCCGCGTCGAGGATCACGAAGTGCTTCCCGCCGGCCTGCGGCTTGACGTCGACGACGCGGGAGAGCAGCACGCCGGCGGGCCCGACCAGAGCCCGCCCCGGCTCGAGGATGAGCGTCAGGCCGGATTCCCGGACGGCGGGCAGCACCGCGTCGGCGTAGTCGCGGGCCGAGGGGACCGCCTGGCCGTCGTACGAGATGCCGAGCCCGCCGCCGATGTCGAGGTGGTCGATGGCGACGCCGACGCCGGCGAGCGCGCGGGCCAGCGCGACGAGCGCCCGGGCGGCACGCCGGAGCGGCTCGAGGTCGGTGATCTGGGAGCCGACGTGGCTGTGCAGGCCGACGATCTCGAGTCCCGGCCGCCCGGCCATCTTCCGGCACACCTCCAGCGCATCGTCGATGGCGATGCCGAACTTGTTGTTCTTGCGGCCGGTGGAGATGTGGGGATGGCTGCCCGCGTCGATGTCGGGGTTGACGCGGATGGCGACGCGGGCCCGGGTCTGGCGGGCCTCGGCGATCGCGGCGATGCGTTCGAGCTCGCCTGCCGATTCGGCGTTGATGCTGCGGACGCCGAGATCGATGGCGCGGGCGAGCTCGGCGTCGGTCTTGCCGACGCCGGTAAAGACGATGTCCGCGGGGATGAAGCCGGCGCGCAGCGCGACCTCGATTTCGCCGCCCGAGTTGGCGTCGGCGCCGGCGCCGAGGCTGCGGAGGAGACGGGCGATGGCGAGCGTCGAGTTCGCCTTGAGCGCGTAGTGCATCGAGTGCGGATACCCGGCGAACGCCTCCTCCACGGCGCGGTAGCGCGAGACGAGCGTCTCTGCGCTGTAGACGTAGAGCGGGGTGTCGAAGCGGGCGGCGAGGTCGGCGAGGGGCACGCCGTCGCAGTGCAGCGCGCCGCCGATGCGGTCAAACGAGGACAATGTGGAACGATTGTACCCTGCCCGCGGGTGAGCTGGAGCGCACCGCCGCGGCGGCCGGTGGCGTGGCCGTTTCTGATATCATTCGGTGAATTCCTGAACCCTGATGACAGCTGCCGCACGCATGCCCCCTGGCCAGTCCAGGCCGCGCCGCGAGGCCGCCCCGATGTCTGAGATGTCGGCCGCCGCCAGGCCAGCGACTCCCGACAGCCTGATCGAGCAGTGCCTCGAGGGCGATCAGGCGGCCTGGGACACCATCGTGCGCCAGAACTGGCGCAAGGTGTTCAACGTCGCCTACAAGTTCGTCGGCAAGCACGACGAGGCGGAAGACCTGACCCAGGACATCTTCCTGAAGATCTTCAAGGCGCTGCGGACGTTCGACCGGCGGGCGAACTTCCAGACCTGGATCGTCAGCATCAGCCGCAACCTGTGCATCGATCACTACCGCAGCGTGCGCAAGGAGCGGCAGACGATCGCCCGCGACGTCGACTCGAACGATCTGCAGCCCGCCTCGCCCGAGCGCGGGCCCTACGCCGCGGCCGAGCACCAGGACCTGCGGGAGATGCTGCGCCTGTCGCTCGGCAAGCTGCCGCCGACGCTGCGCACCGCCGTGGTGCTGCGCGATCTGCACGAGCTCTCGTACCAGGAAATCGCCGACCGGCTCGGCGCTGCCGGAAGGCACCGTCAAGTCGCGCATCAACCGGGGCCGGATCGAGCTGGCGCGGCAGATCCGGCGCCTGCAGGACAAACAGCCCGCGCTGCGCCGGCGCAGCCGGGAATCCGGAGCTACTGAATGAACGTCACCACCGACCACGCGAACGGGATTGCCATCGTCCGCGTCGGCGAGTCCCGCCTGATGTATCCGCTGCTGTCCGAGTTCTCCTCCACCGTCACGCAGCTGCTGGCCGCGGGCGAGCGGAAGGTCATCGTCGATCTGTCGGCCGTCGGCTACGTCGACAGCGCGACGATCGGCTGCCTGATGGACCTCTACCGGCAGGCGGCGGCGGCCGGCGGCTCGCTGAAGCTGGCCGGCGTGCAGAAGCGCGTCGAGACGATGCTGACGATGACCGGGGCGCAGAACTTCATCGAGGTCCACCCGGACGAGCCGAGCGCCGTCAAGAGCTTCGGAGCGTAGCCCATGCGCACCATCAAACTGACGACCGGCGTCGAGATCGCGCTCGATGGCGACCTGTTGACCGTGCTCGAGAGCCCTCTACCGGGAGATGACCGTCCGGCGCGAGCTCGAGCGGACGTTCGAGGACACCGTGCAGGAGATCCAGGAGGTCATCGAGCAGATGACCGACGAGGAGCGGCGGCACTACCTCTCGGAAAGCCTGTTCCTCAATTTCGTGTCCTACGAGAACGAGCGGCTGGGCGCCTACATGAAGAAGCTGACCAACAAGGCCTGACGCGCTGTCCCTGAACTACCTCGCCACCCGGTTCACCTGCAGCTGGCCCTGGAGCACGATGGTGCTGCTCTGCGACGGCCGCCTCGTGTGCGGCTGCGCCGATCCCTACGGCCGGCGGGTGCTGGGCGACGCCCGGACGGACACCGTGCAGGCGATCTGGACCGGCGACCGCGCCGCCGGTCTCCGCCGGGACCTCAACGCCGGCGGCTCGAAATTCTGCGGCGACTGCCCGCTCAAGCTGCCGCTCGGCAAGGACGCCGTCGCCGCCGCAGCGCGACCTCAACGTGCCGCCGCTGCCGTCGCGGCTCTACATCGAGACCACGGCGGCGTGCAACATCTCCTGCGCGCAGGCCTGCTGCGCCCCGGAAACCGGCATCACCCGGACGCGCCAGGCCGGCATGCTCGACTTCGCCGTGTTCCAGCGGGTGGTGGACGAGGCGGGCCCCGTCGCTCGCGCGGATCGACTTCTTCAACTACGGCGAGGCGTTCCTGCACAAGCGGGCCGTGGAGATGTGCGAGTTCATCAAGAGCCGCTTCCCGCACGTCTACCTCTACACGAGCACGAACGGGCTGGCGTTCACCGAGGAAGCGGTCCGGCGGCTGATCCGCTCCGGGATCGACGAGGTCACGTTCTCGATCGACGGCGCGTCGCCGGAGACCTACGTCCAGTACCGGCAAGCGGGGGGACTTCGACAAGGCGCTGCGCAACCTGCGCCTCGCCGCCGAGGAGAAGCGCGCGTCGGGGCGCGACGTGCCCTTCATCAACTGGCGCTACATCCTCTTCACCCACAACGACAGCGACGCCGAGATGGCGCGGGCGCGCGCGCTGGCCGAGGAGCTCGGCGTCGATCGGCTGTGCTGGGAGCTCACCGACCATCCCGAGGACCTGTTCTCGCGGCGCTTCCTGCCAGGCACGCCCGAGCTCGCGGCGATCAAGCACGAGATCTGGGACGACAACAACCTCGGCAACGCCATTCCCGGCGCCACGCCGACGGCGGACATCAAGGTGCGGGGGCTGCTGCCGGGACTGCCGCTCGTCGCCCGTCATGGCCGGCCGCTGACGATCCAGGCCACGGTCCGCAACACCTCGGCGCGGCCGTTCCCCGCCCAGGCGAGCTACGGCCGCCGCCTGGTGCGGCTCGGCGCGCAGCTCTGCACGGCCGACGGCACGCTGGTCAACCGGGACTACGAGCGGGCCTGGCTGCCCGCCGCGCTCGCCCCGGGCGCGGACGCCCAGGTGCCCATGACGATCACGGCGCCGGCAGAGCCCGGGCGGTATGCGCTGAAGTTCGATCTGGTCAGTGAGGGAATCGACTGGTTCGAGGCGTGCGGCTCACCGACGACGACCAGGACCCTGGTCGTCATCTAGTCCGCAGGAAACGCCGCACCGGGCGACGCTGGCTCTGTACGAGCCGGCGCCCGCCGCACCCCGGGCGCCGCGGCTGCGGCGCCGGCGTGGCTAGTTGACCAGCCGGGCCGACGCCTCGACCGCTTTCACGCCGGCCATCGGCGCCACCGCCGCATCGGGCGCCTCGACCAGACGCCAGGCGTCGGTCTCTTCGAGGATCCGCGCGGCGAACGCGGTGTGCAGCGCGTGGCCGCCGCGGTGCGCGACGAGGTGGCCGATGACGGGATACCCGACGAGCGAAAGGTCGCCGATCACGTCGAGGATCTTGTGCCGGACGAACTCGTCGTCGAACCGCAGGGCGTTGTTGAGCACGCCGGTCTCGCCGAGCACGATGGCGTTGTCGAGCGAGCCGCCGAGCGCCAGGCCGCGCTGGCGCAGCATCTCGACTTCCTTCAGGAACCCGAACGTCCGCGCCGGGGCGATGTCCTCGACGAAGCTCTCTTCCGTGATCCGCATCGTCCGCGACTGGTGGCGGAGGAGCGGGTGGTCGAAGCTGATGCTGTAGGTGACCTTGAAGTGGTCCGACGGGTAGAGCGCGATCCGCTTGTCGCCGTGGGTCAGGGAGATGGGCCGCAGCACCTTCAGGAACCGGCGCGGCGCGGCCAGCTTCTTGACCCCGGACTCGTTGAGGATCAGGTAGACGAACGGCGCGGCGCTGCCGTCCATGATCGGCACTTCGGGGTGGTTCAGCTCGATGATGCAGTTGTCGATGCCGAGCGCGGCCAGGGCCGCGAGCAGGTGCTCGACCGTCTCGACCGAGACCGCTTCACGGGTGAGCCCGGTCTGGTACTGGATGCCGCCGAGGTGCGTCACCGTGGCCGGAATCTCCAGGCCATCGAGATCGCTCCGCTGAAAACGGATTCCATAGTCGGCCGGGGCCGGTTTGAGCGACAAGGTGACCTTGTTGCCGGAATGGAGACCGATCCCCTTGCAGGAAACGGGGCGACGGAGGGTGCGCTGCGCGTTCATGACCTCTCAGATCGAAAAGGGCGAGCCGGTCTCGACCTCAGCAAAGGTGCTGCCACCCCACGCCCGCCGCAAGTGACGACGGTAAACTGCTGAGGGTGAGCGCTTTGCGCCGTCCTGCGGTGAGGCTGAGCGGATGCCAGGCTGATGACAGTTGTGGCTGTTTAGCCACAGCTGACAGCTGTGACTTTGTGGCTGGGGGGCCACAGTCGGGGAGCGGGACGAAGGTCGGGTGCGCTCGCATCAGGACGCCAGAGCTGGCGGTTTGCCGCAGAATGTCCGCCAGGAACTGCCCTGTATACGATTCTCGGCTCCTCGCGACTTCCTCAGGAGTCCCCTGCGCCACGATTCGTCCGCCGCCCGCCCCGCCTTCCGGCCCGAGGTCCACGACGTAGTCGGCCGACTTGATGACGTCCAGGTTGTGCTCGATGATTACAACCGTGTTGCCCTGATCGACAAGCTTGTTCAGCACGTCGAGCAGCTTGTGCGTATCCTCGAAATGCAGGCCGGTGGTCGGCTCGTCGAGGATGTAGAGGGTCGTGCCGGTGCCGCGCCGGGACAGCTCCTTCGACAGCTTCACCCGCTGGGCTTCGCCGCCGCTCAGCGTGGTGGCCGACTGCCCGAGCTCGATGTAGCCGAGCCCGACATCCTGCAGCGTCCGCAGCTTGCTGGCGATCGGGGGAAATTCTCGAGCAGGGGCAGCGCCTGGTCCACCGTCAGGTCGAGCACGTCGGCCACCGACTTCCCGCGATACCGGATCTCGAGGGTTTCCCGGTTGTAGCGGCGCCCCTTGCACTGCTCGCACGTCACGTAGACGTCGGGCAGGAAGTGCATCTCGATGGCGATGACGCCGTCCCCCTGGCACGCCTCGCACCGCCCTCCCTTGACGTTGAACGAGAAGCGGCCCGGCTTGAAGCCGCGTGCCTTGGCCTCGGGCAGCATCGCGAACAGCTCGCGGATGAAGGTGAACAGCCCGGTGTAGGTGGCGGGATTCGACCGCGGCGTCCGGCCGATCGGCGACTGGTCGATCTGGATGCTCTTGTCGACCAGCTCGATGCCCTCGATGGACGAATGCGCCCCCGGCTCGTCGGCGGCGCGATAGAGCGTCCGCGCCAGGGCGCGGTAGAGAATCTCGTTGACCAGGGTCGACTTGCCCGAGCCGCTGACGCCGGTCACCGTGGTCAGGACGCCGAGCGGGATGCTGACGTCGATGTCCTTGAGGTTGTTCTCGCGTGCGCCCTTGATGACGATGTGTCCGCGGGTGGCCGGCCGCCGGCTCCGCGGCGTCTGGATCGATCGCTCGTTGCGCAGGTAGGCGCCGGTCAGCGAGCCGTGGCCGTCCTGCAGCAGGCCGGCGGGGGGGCCCTGGAAGATGACGTGGCCGCCGTGCTCCCCCGCCCCGGGCCCGAGGTCGATGACGTAGTCGGCCTGGCGGATGGTCTCCTCGTCGTGCTCGACCACGACCACCGTGTTGCCGAGGTCGCGCAGCCGCGCCAGCGTGGACAGGAGCGCGCGGTTGTCGCGCTGGTGCAGGCCGATCGACGGCTCGTCGAGGACGTAGAGCACGCCGGTCAGATTCGAGCCGATCTGGGTCGCCAGCCGGATCCGCTGGCCTTCACCGCCTGACAGCGTCGCGGCGCTGCGCCCGAGCGTCAGGTAGCCGACGCCGACGTCGTGGAGGAAGTGCACGCGATCGCGGATCTCCCGGAGAATCCGGCTGGCGATCAGCGCCTCGCGGTCGGTCACTTCGAGCGCGTCGAACACGCGGACCGCTTCGGCAATCGGCAGCGTCGACGTATTCGGAGATCGTCCGCCCCTTCACGCGCACGGCGCGGCTCTGCGGCTTCAGCCGCTCGCCGTTGCACGCCGGGCAGGGGCGGAGCGCGCGATAGGGCTCGAGGTTCTCCTGCTCGAGCCAGCTGCCTTCCTCGTAGCGCCGCCGCAGGTTCGGGATCAGCCCCTCGAAGCCGGCGCCGAACGGATCCTTCTCGCGCGTCCTCGCCTTCTTCGGCGCGTCGTCCGCACGGCGGGCGCCGGAGGCGCCGAGGAAGATCAGGTCGCGGATCTTCTTGGGCAGGCGGCGGAAGGGGACGTCCAGATCGATGTCGAACGTCCGGCTGAGCGAGTCGAGCGCCTCGCGCACGAGCTTGCGATCGCCCTTCGCCCAGGGCGCGATCGCCCCGTCGCGCAGCGACAGCGCCTCGTCCGGGACGAGCCGGGCCGGATCGAAGTCGTAGACCGCCCCCAGCCCCTGGCACTCTCCGCACGCCCCGTGCGGCGAATTGAAGGAGAAGGCGCGCGGCGTCATCTCCGGCATGCTGACGCCGCAGTCGGTGCAGGCCAGCCGCCGCGAGAACAGCCGGTCGCCGCCGTCGAGCGTGTTGATGACGACGATGTCGTTGGCGAGGTTGAGGGCGATCTCGACCGACTCGGTGAGCCGCCGCTCGATGCCCGGCTTGAGAATCAGGCGGTCCACGACCACTTCGATGGTGTGGTTCTTCCGCCGATCGAGCTTGATGTCCTCGTCGAACGACCGCAGCTGGCCGTCGACCCGCACCTTCGTGAACCCGCGCGCGCGCAGCGCCGCGAGCTCCTTCTTGAACTCCCCCTTGCGGCCGCGGACGATCGGCGCCAGCACGTTCACCCGTTCGTCGTTGGGCGACAGCATGACGATGTCGATGATCCGCTCGAGCGACTGCGAGGCGATCTCCCGGCCGCAGAGATGGCAATGGGGCACGCCGATGTTGGCGAACAGCAGCCGCAGATAGTCGTAGATCTCGGTGACGGTGCCGACCGTCGAGCGCGGATTCGAGCCGGTGGTCTTCTGTTCGATGGCGATGGCCGGCGACAGCCCGTCGATGAGATCGACGTCGGGCTTTTCCATCTGCTCGAGGAACTGGCGGGCGTAGGAGGAGAGCGACTCGACGTAGCGCCGCTGCCCTTCGGCGTAAATCGTGTCGAAGGCGAGCGAGGACTTGCCGGAACCCGGACAGGCCGGTGATCACGACCAGCTGGTCCCGGGGCAGCTCGACGTCGATATTCTTGAGATTGTGGACGCGCGCTCCGCGTACCGCGATCCAGTCGTGCGCCATCGCTCCTACCGGGTATTTCGGGGGAAGACCAAAAGGGTAATTGTACCACCTCCCCCAAGCTCGTCAGGAGCGGACGCGCATCCGGCTGTGTTGGTATCCGTAGGCGAAATAGAGCGCCAGGCCGATGGCGAGCCAGATCCCGAAGCGTTCCCAGGCGTGGGTCGGCAGCCCCGCCATCACGTAGAGGCAGGCGCCGGCGCCGGCCGGTGCCACCCCCCACACGAACGGCACGCGGAACGGACGCGGGCGGTGCGGATCCTTGTAGCGCAGCACCAGGACGCCGACGCAGACGATGGCGAAGGCGCTGAGCGTGCCGATGTTCGTGAGGTCGTAGATCTCGTTCTCGTCGGCGACCAGGCTGCCGAGCGCCACGGCAATGCCGGTCGCGACGGTGGTGACGTGCGGCGTCCGGTACTTCGGGTGGATGCGTCGAGGCCCACGCGGGAAGCAGTCCGTCGCGCGCCATCGCGAAGAAGATCCGCGGCTGGCCGTACTGGAACACCAGCAGGACGGCGGTCAGGGAGACCACGGCGCCGAACGCCACGATCCAGCTCGCGGTCGTCAGGCCCGCCACCTCGAGCGCACGCGCGAGCGGGTCGGCCGCCTTGAGCTCCTGGTAGGGCACGAGGCCGGTCGCCACGATGCCGACGATGACGTAGATGACCGTGCAGATGGCCAGCCCGCCAAGGATGCCGATCGGCATGTTGCGCTGCGGGTTCCTGGTTTCTTCCGCCGCGGTGGAGATCGCATCGAAGCCGATGTAGGCAAAAAAGACGATCGCCGCCCCCTGGTGGATGCCCGCCCAGCCGTTCGGGGCGAACGGCTTGTAGTTCGCCGGGTCGATGTGCGTGGCGCCGAGCACGACGAAGAGGCCGAGCACGAGCAGCTTCACGACCACCATGGCGTTGTTGGCGCGGGAGCTCTCGCGCACGCCGATGTAGAGCAGCCAGGTGATGGCCAAGACGATGAGCGCCGCGGGGATGTTGAGCAGGATCGGGATGCCCATCAGGCGCGGCGCGGTCTGCAGCAGCCCGTGGATCTCCGGGTTCGAGCTGAGCAGCGCGGTCCGGTAGCCGTGCGTCAGCCACGCCGGGAGCTCGATCCCGAAGCCGGAGAGCAGCGACGTGAAGTAGCCGCTCCAGGCAATGGCGACCGCGATGTTGCCGACGGCGTACTCGAGGATGAGATCCCAGCCGATGATCCAGGCGATCAGCTCGCCGAGCGTCGCGTAGGAATAGGCGTAGGCGCTGCCCGCCTGCGGAATCATCGACGCCAGCTCCGCGTAGCACAGGCCGGCGAGCGCGCAGACGCCGCCGAGGAGGAGGAACGAGAAAACGAGCGCCGGGCCGGCGCCGTAGCGGACGACGTCGCCGTTCGGCAGCACCTCGCCTGCCGCGGCGGTGCCGATCGAGGAGAAGATCCCGGCGCCGATCACCGCGCCGATGGCCAGCATGACGAGATCGCCGGCGCCGAGCACCCGCTTGAGGCCGCCCTCCTGGCCGGCAACCTCGTCAGCGATCGGCTTGCGCGCAAAGAGTTGCGTCATGTGGCCCGAAGGGTACTCGCCGGGATTGCCGCGGATCAAGCCGCGGCGGGCGGCGGCAGGCCGCGTACGTTCACGTTGAGGCGGTAGGCGGTATCGCGCGAGACCAGGACGAGGCCGCCGCGGGGATCGAAGGCCAGCCCGATCAGATCCCCGCCGACCAGCACGGGCTCGGCGTCGCCGCGGCCGTCGGGGCGCAGCCGATAGACCGCGCTCCAGCCGGCCACGGCATCAGCCACGTAGAGGTTGCCGTGCTCGTCGAACGCCAGGCCTTGCGGGCGGCCGAAGCCGGGGTGGAACACCTCGACGGCGCCGTCCAGGGAGATGCGGTAGACGGGATCGAGCGGCCGCCAGCGTGGGCGCGGTGACGTAGAGATGGCCGTCGGGCCCGAACGCGAGGTGAAAGGCGGCCACGCTGGCCGGCAGGCTCGCGAGCAGCTTCGCCCGCCCGCCCACGACTCGCAGGATCGACCCCGATCGGTCGCCCACGTAGAGCGCCTCGTCCGGTCCGAAGGCGATGCCACAGGCCACACCCAGATCGGTGGCGTGCAGAGCCACGGCGCCATCCGGCGCGAGGCGGTAGACGCTGCCGTCGAAGCGCGAGGACACGTAGAGCATGCCGTCGCGGCCGAACGCCATCGACGTCGGATTCGGCACCTCGCCGGCAAACGGCTCGCGCGTCCCGTCGGGCCGGACGACGAACAGTGAGATCGGCGCCTGCTGGCCCCGGGAGCCGCTGAACGTCACGTAGAGGTTGCCGCCGCGGTCGAACACCGGGCTGTCCACCAGGTGCAGCCCGGTCGCCAGCGGTGTGGCCACGTCGACATACGCGGTCTCGCCGGCCACCCCCTCGACGCGGATCGGAGTCCGTCCGCCCTCGAGCCCGGCCGGGACGACGAGGGAAATGGTGTGGGCCGAGACGCGCGTCGGGCGCGCGTGTGCGCCGCCGATGCGGATCTCGGTTGGCGGATCGACCTGGAAACCCTCCCCCGCAACCACGACGGTTCCACCCTCGACGGCCCACAGGGGGTGGACCGCGGTGATGCGCGGTGACGGGGGGGCCGGCGCAGCCATCAACGGTCCCCGCCGGGCCGTGCGGACGGGCGCGGCGCGGCCGCGGAACGGGCGCGGTCGGCGCGGTCGGCGCAACGAAGGACGAACCGGTTGTCGTGCACTCTATGGACGCCTTGACGCTGGTGGCACCGGGATGAGGGGATAACGTGCGGGCGGCTTCGTCAGCTCTCGTCGAGCTCCAGGTTCCAGTAGAAGTAATCGCGCCAGCTGTCCGGCGCCGTCTTGAGGCTGAGCGTGATGCGGATGGCCGGCGCCCGCTCGGGACGCTTCGGCGCCCGTATCAGATGCATGCGCGCCTCGGCGGGGGTGCGCCCCCCCTTCCGGCGGTTGCACGACACACAGCACGTCACGATGTTCTCCCAGTCTTTTCGGCCGCCCTGGGCGACCGGCACGACATGATCGAACGTCAAATCAGCCGTGGGAAAGACCTCGCCGCAATATTGGCAGGCATGATTGTCGCGGGCGTAGATGTTCGCCCGCGAAAACGGCACGTAGTCGATGCGGCGCTTGATGCGGATGTACCGCAGCAGCCGGATGACGGACGGCAGTTTGAAGCTGAAGGAGGGGGATCGGACCTCACGTTCGTACGAAGAAATAACCTCGACCTTCCCCTGGCACCAGAGCGTGACCGCTTTCTGCCAGTGGACGACCTTCAACGGCTCGTACGTGGCGTTCAACAGGAGCGTTTGCTCCATATGGCTAAGTTATTTTGCCTGATGACCTCGCGAACTGTCAATTTTGCAGGGGCTTACGGGCATCGCCCGGCGCGCGCCGATTACTCGATCCGCCGGGCCCCGAGCAGCCGCGATGCCCAGTACGGCGTGCCCAGCCGCTCGACGCGCACCACGCCGCTCGCGTTCGGCGCGTGGACGAACTCCCGCGGGGAGATGGCGATGCCGACGTGGGACGGGCCGCGCGAGACGGTCGAAAAGAACACCAGGTCGCCCGGCTCCAGCGCGCGCGGATCGATCCGCCGCCCGGCGCTGAACTGCTCTTCCGTGGTCCGCGGCAGGATCACGCCATGCTGCTCGAACACGTACGCCACCAGGCCGCTGCAGTCGAACCCCGACGGATCGGCGCCGCCGTTGCGGTAGGGCACCCCCTGGAACTGCAGGGCCGTCGCGGCCAGCGGCGAGTGCACGGAGGCCGGGTCCACCACGTCGGCCGGGGCGGACGGCAACGCGCCGCCGGGACGCGGGAAGGGGGCGGGCACGGCCCCCGTCGAGGCGCACCCGGCCGCGGCGGCCGCCAGGGCCAGCACGAGGAAAAGGCGCGCCGAGGGCATCGACTGCATAACGCGGGTAAGAGTGACGCTACAGGCCCCGGGACGAGGCCGTCAAGCCGTCGCGGGAGCGGGGGGACCTACGCGGCGCGGTGAGCGCCCTTGCGGGTCAGCCGGCGCGCCGTCTGGTCGGTGAACTGCCGCATCTGCAGGTCGTCTTCGGTGTAGAGCTGGGGCTGCGACGGCGGTTTCATGGGTTCGACGCGGACGGCCGGCTCGACGGGGGGCATGTCCACGGCCTGCATGTAGCGCTGCGGAAACGACGGGAAATTCCGGAACGTCGTCGCCACCACGCCGTCGAAGCGCCGGTGCAGCGAGTCGAAGTCGTGCTGGAGGAACTCGTAGAGCGCGGGATCGGGTGAGGTCGCGAGGTAGGCGTTCACCATCGCCGCGACCTCTTCGTAGAACTCCGGGCCGTGCGAGCGCGGCGAATCGGTGCCGTCGGCGCGGATCAGCTTGCGGATGCCGGCGGCATCGGGGTCGATGTGATACAGCTCGTGCACGACCGTGTCGAGCTTGGCGAGCCACGCCGGGGCGCCGGGCGCGTAGAGATCGGCCTTGCGCGACCGCTCGAGCGTCTGGTCGCAGAAGCGCGGCAGCACGAACGAGATGAGGTATTTGATCCGGCTGGTGCCGACCCGCACTTCGGGCGACCTGGTGATGAACCACTCGGACCGGCGGGTCAGCTCCCCGGTCGCGCGGTCCCGCCAGAAGTAGTAGCCGGGCTCGCTCTCAGGCAGCGTCAGGCAATGGCAGGTGGCGAAGGCTCCCTCGGCATCGGACCGGCCGATACCGGCCAAACACCAGCACCTCTTTGAGGTTGATGAACGACAGCCGCGCGGTCTTGCGGCAAATGTCCTCCATCAGCAGCGCGATGCGCTCTGTGTAGTTGATCATCGAGACACACCGGGGCGACAGCAACGCACACGCTGGCCGGCCCGCGTCCTTGCCGCTTCAAGAGAGGGAGCTGTATGAAGCAGGAAACGTTGCCGACTATACGCGGATCCGGCGCATTTGTCAACGATTTCGTGCGCCGAAAGGCAGAGCTGTCAGCGGTTTAGCGGCAGGGAGGGGACGCGCACGGCTCATCCGGAGGGGGTTCCGGGGCGGGCGTCACGCTCCCCGGAAGCCCGGCAGGCATCCCGCCCACCGGCGCCACGGGTTCCGCAGGATCGGCCTCCCCGGCCGCCGGCGGCTCCGGCGCGGGCGGTGCCGTCACAACCACCGGCGGGGGTGTCGCCGCCCCCATCCGGCGGGCAATCATCTGCTGGCGCCGCCTCAACCTCGCCGACGGACGGCCGGGATCCAGCACCCTGGGATTGACGATCGCCGCCGCCAGCAGCGCCGAGTCCTGAGGGCCGAGCGCCGCCGCCGACGTGCGGAAATACGTCCGCGCCGCCGCCTCGGCGCCGTAGATCCCGTCGCCCCATTCGATCACGTTCAGGTAGAGCTCGAGGATGCGCTGCTTGCTCAGCTCCCCCTCCAGCCGCCGGGCAATCAGAATCTCCCGGAGCTTCCGGACCGGGGTCTTCGCCGGCGTGAGATAGAGGTTCTTGGCGAGCTGCTGCGTGATGGTGCTGGCGCCGCGCGCGAACTCCCCGCGCTCGATGTTGACCTCCATCGACTCCTTCATCTGCTCGAAGTCGATGCCGTCGTGCTGCCAGAACTTCGCGTCTTCGGCCACGAGGACGGCGCGCTTGAGGTGGGACGAGATCCGGTTGTAGGGCACCCAGCGCTGCACGTGCCGCGGCTCCCTGCCCCGGCTGCGCGCTTCGCGGGCACGCAGTGCCTGGAATGCCGTGAGCTCAGGGTTGGTCGTGCGCAGGGGCCGGACGTCGGGAAGAGTCAGATAGGCATACGCCCCGGCGGCGAACCCCGCCGCCAGCAGCACCGCGAACACGCGGCCGATCGTCCGGGCAGGCCTCCTCGCTTTCCCCCGCTTTCCCAATCACCCCTCGACCACGATCTTGATGCGGTCGCCGGGACGCGGCGCCTGCGACGGATCGTAGTTGTTCATGATCGCCAGCGTCGAGGCCTTCACGCCGCCAACCTCCTCCGTCGCCTTCGCGATGGACTGCCAGGTGTCGCCCGGGCGCACCGTGTAGAGGTCCACGCGGTTGGGACGGATGCGGGCCGCCTCTTCCCGGCTCAGCTCACGGAACGAGCCGATGCTCTGCTCGAACGCGCGCTGGACGGCGCCGAACTCGTTGGGCGGCGCCAGGCCGGCCAACAGGTACACCTTCCGATCAAAGACGATGTGCGCGGCCAGCGTCACGACGTTGCCGAGCCCCTGCATCTGGCCCTGGTAGGTGCCCACGTAGGCATCCAGCCCGTTCACGCGCGCCCGCTCGCCGTTGACCTGCTGAAAGCCGGCATTCGCCATCGTTCCCCGCGCGACCTGTTCAATCGACCCCGACGGCGAGGGCACGAGCTGCAGCAGCATGAAGTCATTCTGTTCGGGCGCCTTGGCGACGACCTGTGACTTGCCGTTCTGGATGTCCCAGCCCTGCGGGAAGCTGATGGCCAGCCGCAGATCCGGATGGAGGAAGGCGTTCCCGCGCACCACGCCCTGGCTGGGGCTGTCGCCGAACACCAGCCCGTCAATCCGGCGCAGGAACGTGGCTTCGTCGGTCTCGCCGCTCTTGCCGGCCGTGCCGACCGCTCCCGGCGCCTCCGCGATGTAGGCCTGCACCTTCTCCACGCGATCGGCCGGCGCCGGGTGGGTCGAGAGCCAGTTGGGCACGCCTTTGCGGCTGCCGTCCGCCTCGTCGAGCCGCGCCAGCGTGCGCAGCATGCCGCCGACCCCCGCCGGGTTCCATCCGGTGGCGGCGGTATATTCCACCCCCAGCCTGTCGGCCTGGAGCTCGTCGTCCCGGCCGTATTTCAGGAACAGGACGCCGAGGGCGCTCTCGGTGATGTTCTGGAAGGGGCGCGCCTCCGGCACGAAGATGCTGAGCAGCGTGACGCCGATCCCGGCCGATGTCGCCTTCGTATATTGCTGCGCCGAGTGGCGCGCGGTGACGTGACCGATCTCGTGCCCCAGCACGCCGGCCAGCTCCGCTTCATCGTGCAGGAACGGCAGGATGCCGCGCGTCAGGTAGATGAAGCCGCCCGGCAGCGCGAACGCGTTGATGGCGGGCTCGTCGACCACGGCGAAATGCCAGGGCAGGTTGGGCCGCTCGGAGGCTTTGGCCAGACGCAGGCCAATCGTCTCGACATAGCGCTGCAGTTCGGGGTCGTCGTAGACCCCCATCTCGCGGCGGACCTCCCCGTCCATCTGCGTGCCGAGCTCGATCTCCTGCGCCTCGCTCATCAGCGAGAACTCGCGTTTGCCGGTGGCGGGATTGGTGGCGCAGGCGGCGATGGTCAGGACGAGAGCGGCCGTACCGGCCGGTCGGAGGGCCCGGGGCAGCATGATTCCTCTCCTCGAGTCCGTCAGCGGGTGCTCACGCACACGGGACTCCCCCGCCATTTTGCAACAGGCGTACCGGGCCAGCCTGACCGCGGCGGCCAGGCGCGGCGGAGCGCCGCCGGTCAGGCCGTCAACCCCGCACCGGCTCGTCGAGTGCCACCCCGGCGGGCGGAGGAACATACCCGGATTTACCGAGGCAGCGTTCGAGCGCGGCGAGAAACAGCAGGACGTTGGCCAGCGTGGACCCCGCCCCCATCAGGCCGACACGCCAGATCCGCCCCGCGAGCGGCCCGAGCCCGGCACCAATCTCGAGGCTGAACTCTTCCAGCAGCTGACGGCGGATTGCCGCCTCGTCGATCTGCCCGGGCACCTCGACGGCGTTGAGCGTCCACAGGCGTTCGGCGGGGGGCGGCAGCAGCGCCAGGCCGAGGCGCTCCAGCCCGGCCGCCAGCGCCCGGTGGTGGGCCTCGTGCCGGGCCCACCGCGCCTCGAGCCCCTCTTCCTCGATCGCCGCCAGCGCCTCGCGCAGCGCGAACATCAGCGGCGCGGACAGCGTGTGATGGTACTTGCGCCGCACCCAGTAGTCCTCGATCAGGGCGACGTCGAAGTAGAAGCTGCGCGACGGCACGCGCTGTTCCAGGGCGCGTGGCGAGAAGGTGATCGGCGCCAGGCCGGACGGCGCACCCAGCCCCTTCTGCGAGCAGCTGTAGCAGACGTCGATGTTCCACTTCGCGACGTGCAGGGGAATGGCCCCGAGCGACGTCACGGCGTCGACCACGGTCAGCGCGCCGGCGCGGTGCGCGAGGGGCGCCATCTGGTCCACCGGGTTCACCACGCCGGTGGACGTTTCGGCATGGACCATTGCCACGATGTCGGCGCCGCCGTCGGCAAGGGCCCGTTCGACCTGCGCGGGGTCGCACGCCCGGCCCCACGCCACGTCGAGCCGCCTCACGCTGGCGCCGTAGCGCTCGAACATCTGCGCCAGCCGATCGCCGAAGTATCCGCTCACCACCACCAGCACGCGGCTGCCCGGCCTGGTGACGTTGGCCACCGCCGTTTCCATGCCGGAGGTGCCGGTTCCGGACACCGCAAACGAGAAGGCGCCGTCCGCGGCCCCGAACACCCGTGCGAGGCGCCCGCGCACCTCGTCCAGGATCGCCATCATCTCGGGGTCCAGGTGGCTCAGCACCGGCGCGCCCATCGCCTGCATCACCCGCGCGGACACGGGGCTGGGGCCGGGGCCTAGGAGCAGTCGTTCGGCGGTCATATCGCCGCAGCGTACCACGTACAACGACGAAGGGGCGAGGTCCTGCGACCCCGCCCCCCGTGAGCCCGACGTCAGCGCCGGTCGCCCGGCGCTGCACGCGTTAGTGAATCCGGCCGCCCCACACCGACTTGGCGCGCCAGTCGTCGTGCAGGATGGTCCAGAGTGTCTGATCGAGGTACTCGCCGTTGCGGAGGAACGACTTCCGCAGGACGCCTTCCTGGACCGCGCCGACCTTGCGCAGCGCGCCGTTGCCGCGGCCGTTGGCCACGGCGGCGCGTGCTTCGAGCCGGTGCGCCCCGATGACGTCGAACGCGAAGTCGACGACCATCTGGGCGCCGTCGAGGAAGACGCCGGTGCCCCAGAACGCGGAGCCGATGGCGAATCCCCATTCAGCGGTGGCAAACCCAGGCTCGAGCTGACGCACCTGGAAGATGCCGATCGCCGTGTCCATCCCGTGGGGCACCACCGCGAAGCAGACGTAGTTGCCTGCCGCGCGCTCGCGGTGCGTCCACGCAATGAACCGCTCGAACCCTTCGACCGTCGTCGGCGGGGGCGAGATGAAGCGCGAGACCTCTTCGGTCGTCAGCATCGCGAGCAGCGATGGCGCGTCCGAGAGGCGCATCTCACGGAGCGTGATGGTCGCGCCCGTGAGGACCGGCAGCGACTGCCGCCAGTCGGTGGTGACCGCCGCGGGCCGCGAGGCAGCGAGCGCCGCCTGCACGTCCACGAGTACCTGTCCGTCGCGGTAGGGCATCTTTTCCATGATTAGAGCCCACCCCCGAGAAGACCGCCGACCGGAGCCAGCGGGGCCAGCGGCCCGCTCGGCACCACCGGCGCGGGCGCCGGCGCCGGCTCCGACACCGGCAGCACGACCGGCACGTCCTGGAAGATGCTGTCCCAGACCGTGGCGTCGAAGTTCTCCGCCGGCGCGTTCGGATCGTCGAACAGCGGCGCGTCCTCGCCCGAGTTGCCCCAGGTCGCGTTGTCCTCCTCGCTCGACGTGCCCCACACGATGTTGTCGACGTCACCGCTGGTGCCCCACACGATGTTCTCGGCGAACTCCGCGGTGCCCCACACGATGTTGTCGTCGAGGCCGGGAAGGCTCGTGCCCCAGACGATGTTGTCGCAGTCGGCGCCACCGCAGTCGGTGCCCCACACGATGTTGTCGATGTTGTTCAGCGTGCCCCAGACAATGTTGTCGCCGTTGCTGTAGGTGCCCCAGACGATGTTGTCGCCGCCCAGCAGGCCGGCCGTCGTGCCCCACACCAGGTTGCCCAGCGTATCGGCGGTGCCCCAGACGATGTTGTCGGAGTCTTTGCCGAACACCGTGCCCCAGACGATGTTGTCGCCGTTGACCGCCCGGACGCCGCCCCAGACGGTGCCGAGCTTGAAGGCGTTGGCGTTCGGCTTGATCACGCCACCCTTGACCCGGCGGTTGCCCCAGATGACCTGCTTGCTCCAGGCGCGCGGCATCGGCATCTTGTCGCCGACCTTTGCCGTCTTGAAATACAGCGCGAGCTGGACGGCGCCCCGGGTGTTGAGGAACCCGGCGCCCTGCGTGAGGCTGTCGTACGGCCCGTACTCCTGGGCCGTGTACTGGATGATCGCCTTCACCATGTTCGGTGTCAGCGTCGGATTGGCCTGCAGCATCAGCGCGACCGACCCCGCCACGACGGGGGAGGACATGCTGGTGCCGGTCAGGCTCAGGTAGGGCTTGTAGGGCGTGGAGACCGAGCCCGACATCAGATAGGCCGCCTTCGACGAGTACATCGTGCTCGTCGCGTCGGCCAGCGACACCATGCCCGAGCCTGGCGCCACGACGTCCGGCTTCGCTTCGAAGTCGATGGCCGTCGGGCCACGCGAGCTGTAGAGCCCGATCACGTCGTCCAGGCGGTAGACCGTGCCCTGGTGGCTGGAGGCGCCGACCGTCAGGACCCAGGGGGCATTGCCCGGCGACGTGATGCCGCCGTACTGCACCTTGCCCTGGGCGTTCTTCCCGAGGTTGCCCGCCGCCGTCACCACGACGATGCCCGCATCCACCGCCCGCTTGGCCGCCAGGGTCAGCGGATCGGTGTTGTAGGACTCGGTGACCGCCGCGCCCACCGACAGGTTGATGACGCGGATGTTGTGCGCCGCCTTGTTGGCGATGGCCCAGTCGAGCGCCGCGATGACGTCGCTGATGACGCCGCGGCCGCGGTCGTCGAGCACCTTGAGGCCGACCAGGTGCGCCGCCGGCGCGATCCCGGCGCGGGCGCCCTTGGAGTCCGTGCCGTTGCCGGCAATGATCCCGGCGACGTGCGACCCGTGGCCGTTGTCGTCGTACTGGCCGAGCCGCCCGTTCACGAAGTCCACGAACGCCACCACCCGCTGCCCGCTCTTCGAGCGGACCAGCGACGAGTAGCCGACCTTCGTCAGGTCGTCGTGATACGCCGTGATCCCCGAGTCGATCACCGCGACGCCGACGCCCGCGCCATTGAAGCCGAGCAGGTCCTGCACGGCGCGCGCCCCGACGGTCACCGCGGCGCGATTCAGCTCGCCGCCGGTGGGCCGATCGTAGTGGATGCTCAGGATCTCCGAACGCTCCGCGAGCTTCGCCAGGACGAAGTTCGGGAGCTCAATCACCTGGCCGTCGATGCTGGCCAGACGACGTTTCATGCGGCCGCCGAGCTTCTTCACTTCGCTCGAAGCGTCGGCGCCAGGTTTGAGCCGGATGATCACGCGGGACGTGCCAAGCTTGCCCGCGCGGCCACTGAGCTCGCGGTCGAGTTTCCGGCGGTTCCGATCGTTGCCGCTGCCTTTCGCGGCAAACGCCGGGGCGCCGAGCCCGACGATCAATGCCGCGGCGAGCGCGGCCCGGATGAACTTACTACCCCATCGAATCAAGACGGTTTCCTTCCTTCAGGTACCTCCCGCCGCGGAGCGGGAGCGAGCAACATCGTTGACGGCTATGTTGACCTGCCGGTCGCCCGGCAGCGGTTGTCCTAATGAATTGCCGAACCCCAGACGGCTTTCGATTGCCGCCAGTCTTCCCGGAGAATGGACCACAGTGCCTGGTCCAGGTACTCGCCCCGGCGGTGGAAGCTCCGGCGCAGCACCGCTTCCTTGACCGCGCCGACTTTCGCGAGCGCGCCGTTGCCGCGGCCGTTCAACACTGCGGCTCGCGCCTCGAGCCGGGTCACGCCAATCGTTTCGAACGCGAACTCCATCGTCGCCTTCGCCCCATCCATAAAGACTCCTGTTCCCCAGAAAGAAGACCCGATCGCAAATCCCCACTCGGCTGTAGCAAAACCGGCCTCGAGTTGCCGGACCTGGAAAATCCCGACGGCTGTCTCGAGACCAGCCGGCACGACCGCGAAGCAGACGTAGCGACCGGCTGCACGCTCGCTGTTCGTCCACGCGATGAACCGCTCGAACCCCTCGACGGTGGCCGGCGGCGGAGAGATGAACCGCGCGACCTCCCCGGCCGACAGCAGTTCGAAGAGCGCGGGGGCATCGGACAGCCGCAGCTCACGGAGCACGACACCTCCAGCCAGCAGCACCGGCGGCTCCTCGCGCCAGTCGGCGGCGGCCGGCGCCAGGCTCGACGCGAGGGCTTCCACCCGCGCCGGCCCGCCCGGGCATATCCGCGTCGCAAGACTCGTCGTCATCTCGGTCTTCACCGGTCACCCCTGTCGAGCGTGCCCCACACGATGTTGTCGATGACGTCGATGCCCAGCCGCGAGGTTCCCCACACGATGTTGTCGCCGTCCCACGTGCCCCAGACGATGTTGTCGTCGTCCCACGTGCCCCAGACGATGTTGTCGAGGCTGAGGCCGAGCGCGGTGCCCCAGACGATGTTGTCGTCGTCCCGCATCAGCCCGATGACGCGATCCTTCCACACCAGATCCGACGCCCACGTGCTCGCCGTGCCCCAGACGATGTTGTCCACGTCGGCGGCGGTGCCCCAGACGATGTTGTCGTCGAGACCGAGCGCCGTGCCCCAGACGATGTTGTCCGCCCAGGCGGCGCCATTGAAGGACAACGCATCCGTCTGCCGAATCACATCGTCGCGCCAGGTCAGCGACTGGGACCACGGCTCGAGCGTGCCGGCGACCGCGGTGGCCGGCTCGAGCAGCGAGCGCAGCCAGAAGCTGCCGGCAGGCATGTCTGGTGTTGATGGCCAGGGCCAGCTGAATCGCACCCTGGGGATTGATGGACCCGGTGCCCTGTGTCAGCGCATCGTAGGGTTCGCCCGTGGCGTCCTCGACCGGAAACGCCGTGTACTGCAGGACGGCCTTCAGTGCGTTCGGCGTCAGCGCGCGGCCGCCGGCGTTCGCGGCCCGGCTGGCCTGAAGAACCAGCGACGACACGCCGGTCGCCACCGCAGCGGCCATGCTCGTTCCGCTCAGCTGCGCGAAACTCACCCTTCCCGCGACTGGGCGAGACCTTGAGACCCGGGTAGAGCTGCATCAGCGAACCCAGGCGCGGGACATCCGATCGCAGATTCACGCCCGGCGCCAGCAGATCCGGCTTGACCAGCGCATCGAACCAGGTCGGCCCGCGCGAGCTGAACGGCGCGACCTGATCGTCGCCCAGGTGCGGGGTACCCTTCGTGTCGACGGCGCCGATGGTGATGGCGGACGGCGCATTGCCGGGAGAGGTAATTCCCGTGTATCCCGCGTCGCCGTTGCGCGCCGTGCCGAGATTGCCCGCCGCGGTGACCACGACGATGCCGGCGCGCACGGCATTTTCGACCGCGCGCACGAGCGGGTCGGTCGCGGCCGGCTCGTAGATCGGATGGCCGAGCGACAGGTTGATGATGTCGATCTTGACCGCGCCCGGCGCCTGGCTGCGACGGTTCGCGACGATGAACTCGAGCGCCTTCACCACGTCGCTCGCGCGACCGCGGCCATTCTTGTCGAGGACCTTGAAGCCGTAGAGAATGACGCCCGGCGCCACGCCGGTGAACTCGCGGTCCGACAGAAGACCGCTGCTCGCGATGAGGCCGGCCACGTGCGTTCCGTGACCGTAGCCGTCGCTCGGCCGGGCTGCGACGCCGCCGCGCGTGAAGTCCCAGAAGCCCGCGATGTTGTCCGCCAGGTCGGCCACCGGCGCAATCCCGGAGTCGACCACCGCCACGTGGATCCCGGCCCCGGTGTAGGGCAGGGCCGCAGGCGCCGGCTGCGCCGGAGCCTCGGCCGGCCGCCGCTTGCCCGCGGGGCGCCCGCGTACCTTGCCGCCGAACGCGGTCACCTCGGCATCCACCGAGACCGCCAGCACCGCGGGATCGGCCTCCAGCGCCGCCAGATCCCGGCCGCGCAGGTCCACGGTCAGCGCATCCAGCGTCGTGTGCTCCTGCTGGACGACGGCCCCCCGCCGCTGGAGCGCGCCGCGCAGGGCCGGCACCTTGCCAGGCCGCACCTGGATGATCACGCGCTGCGCCGCCCCATCGCCCTTGGCGGCGCGCAGGACCTTGTCCAGCTTGGAGCGCCCACTCTCCGCTCCGGCGGGAACGGACCCGAGCAGCAGGCACAACGCCACACCCAAAACGACGGTGAACGAACGGGGAGACGGATTCATGTCGTCCTATGGCAGAGCAAGGCGACTGCCACAACGGACGGGCTTGACCTGAGGGCACTAAAGCCGTGTGTCTGTGACGGTTAGGGCACAGTGTGCCGGAACCGCCCAGGGACCGCCCATCCGCGTCGTGGTCTGTTCCGGCACACGACGGATACGGATTCGGGCGCCGTTCTCTGGTAAACGCTAGACAAAGCTGCTGCATTCGGTTCGGTGTTCCGTTCCGGCGCACGCGTGTCGAGATGGAACAGCGATTTGAGGCCGTAAATTGCGCCAAAATCGTCAGTTACGAGAAAGTACCTCGCGCGGGGAGCCTCGGGGATCGATCTGGCAGACAAAAGGTGCACGGAAAGGACGGTCGCCACGATCATCCCCGCCGGCGCCAGCAGCCACGGTGCATCAGTTACGGCCCCCCCCTGCCACGCATCCCGCATCATCGTCCCCCAGGTGGCTGCAGGAACCGGAAATCCCAACCCCACCAGCGACATCGTCCCCTCCATGAGGATGAAGGCGGGCACCAGGGTCTGGGCGGTGACGGCGAGAAAGCCGGCGGCGGCAGGCAGGAGGTGACGAAGCAGAATCCGCAGCGGTCCAGCCCCCAGCGCGTACGCAGCTTCTGCGTACTCGCGGCGGCGCTCGGCGGCAACGATGGCCCGGACGCCGCGGGCGGCGACCGGCCAGGCCGCGAGGGTGAGGACGAGCACCAGCCCCCAGAACACCTGGGACACGCTGAGGACGAGGGGGAGCGCGGCGCGAAATGCCAGGACAACGTAGATGGCGGGCAGGACGAGGAGGAAGTCGGCCACCGCCATGAGCAGGGTGTCGGCGCGGCCGCCCACGAAGCCGGCGGTTCCGCCAATCAGCATGCCGGCGAGGAGCGCGCCAATCGTCGCGGCCAGGGCCACGCCGAGGGACAGGCGCGTGCCGTAGACGAGACGGGTCAGGACGTCGCGGCCGAGGGGATCCGTTCCCAGCGGGAACCACGGAGTGGCCTCCTCCAGGGAGGCGATCGTGCCGCCCGTGAACCACCGGACCGTGGCCGGACGGGTCCGATCCTCGGCATACCGGCGCTCGAGGCGGTCGACGAGCACGGCCGGGTAGACGAATGGCCGGCGGAGGCGGCCGTCCTCGCTGAAGAGGCGGACCGGCATCGGCGGCACGTTCTCGAGGCCGGCGAACTGCCGGCTCGGCGAATAAGGCGTCAGGATCGGGGCGGCCGCCGCGCTCAGGACGATCAGGCCGAGGAGGGCGGCGCCGGCGATGCGGGCGGTCATGGCGAGGCGTCGAGCCGGGGATCGGTGGCTGCGAGGGCCAGGTCTGACGCCAGGATCGTTGCGGCGAGGGCGGCGGCCCCGGTGGCGGCGCAGCCGGCGACGAGGTAGGCGTCGCGATAGACCAGGGCGTCGTACATCAGCCGGCCCAGCCCGGGCCACGTCATCACGTATTCCACGACGAAGGAGCCGCTGATGACGGCGCCGGCGATGAGGCCGTAGACCGACAGGACCGGCTTGAGCGACAGGCGGAACGCATGCCGCCAGACCACCCGCGTGCGCGACAGCCCGCGCGCCTGCGCGGCCAGGATGGAGGGGTCGGCAAGCGCTTCTGTCAGGGCGTGCGCCTGGAGGCGTTCGAGCACGGCGGCGATCGGAAGGCCGAGCGCGAGCGCCGGGAGCGCGAGGTACCAGGCGGTTTCGGTCAGGGTGCGGCTTTCCGGCAGCCCGCCGACCGGGAACCAGCCCGTGCGCGACGCCAGCAGCAGCAGCGTGAGGGACAGGACGACAGGCGGCGTGGAAAGGAGGAGCAGCGATCCCGCGCGCGTGAGTGTCACGAGCGGGCCGGAGCGGCGGCTGCCGCTGAGCACGCCGAGGGGCAGACCGATCAGCGTGGCGAGTGCGAGGGCGGTTCCGCCGATGAGGAGGCTGTTGCCGGCGCGGCCGGCGATCAAGTCGGCCACCGGACGGCCGGGATACGCCGTGGACTCCCCCAGATCGAGCCGGACGATTCCCCGGGCCCAGCGGAGGTATTGCTCGTGCAGCGGGCAGTCGAGGCACAGGCGTGTGCGCTCGGCGGCGAGGACTTCAGGGCTGATGTCGAAGGCGGAGAGATGATCGCCTGGCGCCAGCCGTGCCAGCAGCAGCCCGGACGAGGACACCAGACCGACGAGCGCCAGCGCCGTGAGCGTGCGCCGCAGCAGGAACGTCAGGAGGCGCGGGGGCACGCTGACCTTTTCGGCAGGAGACCGGGAGGCCGTTATCGCCGTGCGCCGGCGGCGACCGCGAGCGTGTCGGCGCTCCACAGCAGCTGGGGAATCTGCGGCGCGGGGTTCGGGTTCGCGACGCGCGGCGACACCGCCAGCGTCACCGTGGGCGCGACGAAGTAGATGGCGGGCAGCGCTTCGCCAAAAAGCCGCTGGACCTCGGCAAAGAGGCGCTGGCGCTCGCTCGAGGTCGGGTGCGGCCGTCTGACGGCGCATCAGGTCGTCGATCTGCCGCTCCCATCCGGTCGCGGGCGTCTTCTGGCCGGGGTTCCAGACGTGGCTGCTGCCGGCGCTGAGCCAGAAGTCGAGGTTCATCGCCGGATCGGTGGTGCTGGCCTGGAACCCGTGGAAGATGGTGTCGTAGTCGCCGGTTTGCCAGCGCCCGACCAGCCCGCCCGGGTCGAGCCCCACCAGATCGACGCCGATCCCGAGCCGCCGGAACTGTTCCTGAAGCATGGCCGCCGTGCGCTCGCGGGTCGTGTGCCCCTGCTGCAGGAGGATCGAGAACCGCACGGGAGCACCGGCGGCGTCCTCGATCGTTCCGTCGCCGTTGCGATCGAGGAGGCCCACGGCTGCCAGCCGCTGGCGGGCCTTCCCGAGGTCGAACGGGTAGGCCGGCACGCCGCTCGAATACCACGTCGTGTTTCGCGGGGTCACCGGGCCGTAAACCGGTGTTCCCGCCCCCAAATACACCCCATTGACGATGGCGGTGCGGTCGGCGGCGAGGGAGAGCGCCTGCCGGAATTCGGGGGAGCGGAGCCAGGGCTTCGGGTCCTTGCCGCGACGGGGCGTCAGGTTGAACCAGAGCAGGTCGGGGTCGAGACCCACGCCGACGTCGAGCAGCCGCAGGCGTCCCTGGTCGGCCTGCCTCTTGAAGCGGGCGTAGTCGGCGGCGCGGATGTCGCCGTTCGACATCAGGTCAATCGCGCCCGACTCGAGGCGCAGCGCTTCCGCGTTCTGGTCAGGGATGATTTCGACCGTCAGCCTGTCGAGGTATGGGAGGACGGCCTGATCCGGGCCGCGCCGCCAGTAGCGGGGGTTGCGGGTAAAGACGAGCCGCTGGCCGGCCACGTGTTCGGCCAGCACGAAAGGCCCCAGCCCCGCGATCTCGGACAGCGGGGTGGCAGGCGTCCAGGCTTTCTGAATCGTCCCGTCGAGGAACGCGCGTTCCAGCTTGTGCTTCGGCAGGATGGGCAGGTTGTCGAGCAGCCGGACGCCGGGTGCGAACGGCACCGGAAACCGGAAGACGACGGTGTGGGTGTCGGGCGCTGATGCCTCGAGTTTCCTGCCGCCGACCTTGAGGCCGTCGCCGACGACCGAGCCGGGAGCGTCGTAGGCGACGGCCAGCGAGAACAGGACGTCTGCCGACGTGAAGGGGGCGCCGTCGGAGAACGTGACGGCGGGGCGGAGCCGGAGGGTCAGGGTCGAGCCATCGGGCGTCTGCTGCCAGCTCTCGGCGAGCCCGGGTTCGACCGTGTCCGTGGCGCGGTTCAGGCGAATCAGGCGCGCCATGGTGAGGAGCGCCGTGAGGTCGGCCGCCGCGCTCGGTTCGAAGATCCGGTTGTAGTTGCGCGGTTCGCTCCGCAGCGACGCGACGAGCGCTCCGCCCGCGGCCGCCGTTCCGTTGGCGGGTGGCGCTGACGAGCCGCGGCAGGCGGCGGTCCCGGTGAGGAGAGCGAATCCCAGCAGGATCGCGGCGAGGCGGCGCGGAGTAGTGGCCACTGGTGACCCTGCCGGCCAACGGATTGGCCTGGTGAAAAGCCGGGGAAACCCCGGGGTTTTGCGACCCGGGTAGCGCTTACCCGACAACCTCGTCTGCGTCCCAGCCAATCAATTGGCTGGCGGGCCACGGACGGAAGGGATTGGTGAAGCTCCAAGAGTAGCTGAACTCGGCCGGAATGGCAACAGGAGTCCTTTCCTGTCATCCAATGGCAGTCCGAGACACCCTCCATCGGGCCTTCGCCCTTGCTGCTCAGCTGTGGCACGTCGCGTGCTCAACGGCGTCGCATTGCTCCCCAACCACGACATGGCGCGCGCCCCGTGGCGTCTGCGTCTGCAGCCTTGCTTATGACTCACACATCTGCGACTGCGTGTCCGAGCTGTCGTCCGGCGTCTTCTGGCGTGCGGCGTGTTCGGCATCCTTGCCGTGGCGGCCGCCGAGGCCAGCCCGCACCGGGCGAGGATGTCGCGCGACCTGGCGGAGCGGCTGGCCGGGCAGCGGCGCGAGGCGACGCGGATCATCGTGTCGGGCAGCGCGGCGCGCATCCGTGCGATTGCCGAGCGCCACGGCGGGCGGGTGACGAAGCAGCTACGTGGCGGTGCGGTGATCGAGATTGCGGGTGATCGGCTCGAGGGGGTCACGCGGGACCCTGAGGTGGATCACCTGTCGGGCGACGTGCCGGTGACCCGGCTGATGGGGGTGACGACGGAGGCGATCGGCGCCGACCAGGTGTGGCGCGGCCCGTATGAGGGCCGCGGCGGGTACACCGGCGCCGGCATCGGCGTGGCCGTCATCGACTCGGGCATCGCGTGGCACCCCGCCCTCCGGCGGCGCGTCGTCGCGGCCGTGGACTTCACCGGCAGCCGGATGGATGCCTGGGACCGCTACGGCCACGGCACGCATGTGGCGGGGACGATTGCCGGGGCGCCGGACGCCGGCTATGGCGGGGTGGCGCCGGGGGCGCACCTGGTGGCGTTGAAGGTGCTCGGCGCGGACGGCTCGGGAGAGACCAGCGACGTCATTGCGGCGATCGACTGGGCGATCGAGCATCGCGTGCAGTATCGGCTGCGCGTGATCAACCTGTCGCTCGGCCATCCGGTGTTCGAGAGTTACCGGGACGACCCGCTGTGCCAGGCGGTCCAGCGCGCCGTGGACGCCGGGCCTGGTGGTCGTGGCGGCGGCGGGCAACTTCGGCAAGGCGAGCGACGGGCGGGCGGTGGTGGGCGGGATCGTGTCGCCGGGCAACGCGCCGGCGGCGCTGACCGTGGGCGCGAGCAACACGCGGGGCACCGTCGATCGCCGGTGACGATGTGATGGCGAGCTACAGTTCGCGGGGGCCGACCGCGGTGGACGGGCTGTTGAAGCCGGAGCTGGCGGCGCCGGGGAACCGGATTGTGGCGGCGGCGGCGCCGGGCGCCTCTCTGACGCGGACGTATCCGGAGCGTGTGGTTCGGGGCGGCGGGGACGCGTATCTCGAGCTGAGCGGCACGAGCATGTCGGCGGCGGTGGTGTCGGGGGCGGTGGCGCTGCTCCTGCAGGCGCGTCCGGGGCTGACGCCGGCGGCGGCGAAGGCGGTGCTGCAGGTGACGAGCGGGCGGCTGGCCGGGGCGGGGCTGGTGGAGGCGGGGGCGGGGGCGGTGAATGTGCTGGCGGCGGTGGACCTGGTGACGGGCGCGGCGGCACGTGGACTTCATTAACGGCTGCAGCAGCGGCCTCGACTCAAGGGGGCCTCGTCTTCAATCACAAATCGTCTGGCACCCGAGTGGTCAGCGTCTCCGGCGCACAGCCCACCTACCGGAGTTCACTATCGTCGGCCAGCATCGTCTGGACCGATAGCATCGTCTGGACTGACAGCATCGTCTGGACCGATAGCATCATCTGGCCTGACTCAAAATGGCTTACGCATCGTCTACGGACGAGAGCAATTGCCGCTACGGCCTGTCACGAACTGGAGCCCCTCATGCGCGTAATCGTCTGAAGTGATAAGTCGGTCCGACTTCGTCCACTCCGTCTTAGCGGGCTCGAATGGATCGCGAGCAGAATGACCTCCACGTTCACCTCTCTGCCTAGAGCTGCCCGCGTGTATGTCGCAGTAACGATACGCGGAGGTGCAGGCGCCATCACCCACTCGCACTACTCACTCGCACTGCAACCGATCGGTTGGACGTGGACCATTCTGACCGTACTGACTCTAGTGAGCGGCTCCGCCACTATTCGTCTGCCATCGCATCCCGCCACGAACTCCGTCTCTGAGACCTTCGTCTTCACATCCGTTCTTTTGTTTGGCTCCGCGGCTGGCACTCTGACTCTCGTCCTTGATGCGCTGGTCATTTCTTTATGGGCCTTTCTGCGCAGACGCCAGCCTCTATACAAATCTGCCTTCAATGTTTCCGCGCTAGCACTGAGCATTTGGTTCGCATCTCAGATCTTCTTTCTAACCTCCGGAACACAACCTCTCGTTTTGGCCCAAGATCGGTTGGCCGTGAGCGAATCCTCTTGCCGCTCCTCGCATTCACGATCGCCTATTTCTTGCTGAATAGCTGGATCATAACCTTTGCCATCTCCCTCGAACGCCAGCTCGCCCCCGTCACGCTATGGCGCGACAACTTTCTGTGGCTTTCCCTCAACTACTTCGGTGGAGCTTCCGTCGCTGCGCTGCTCGTCAGTTATACGCAAAATCTAGATTTTACTTACCTCCTCGTCATCGTTCCTCTGCTGATCGTCCTTTATTTCACCTTCTCAACCTCCATGGGTCGAGCGGAAGATGCGAATCGCCATCTTACTGAACTAAACACACTCTACATGTCCACAATCGAAACTTTGGCAATGGCAATTGACGCCAAAGATCAGGTTACCCATGGTCACATTCGGCGCGTTCAACAGTATGCCGTGGGACTCGCAAGGGCGATGGGTGTCAACGACCCTCTTCTGATCCGCGCCATAGAAGCCGCAGCCTTGCTGCATGACATGGGGAAGCTCGCCGTCCCGGATACATCCTTAACAAACCAGGGCCCCTCACGCCGGCGCGAGTTCGAGCGAATGAAACTCCACGCCGGCATAGGGGCGGATATCCTTTCGGTCTCTCGACTATCCGTACCGTCGTTCGTCCCACGAGAACTGGCATGCTGACCGGACGATGTCGGACTGCGGTCGGCGCGATCGTCGGGGGAGCTCTGCAGTGGTGGATACCTTCCTCAGGGTGCATGCAGACATTGCGCTTCCACAAGTCCGACAGCCTCACGACCACGTCGCTCAGAGTGCTGTCTCACGAGTGCCCGCCCTCTCACCTTCGTCACAGGAAGGCCTCGATGATATTTCTGGCAGCACTGAAGAAATGCTCACTCTCTTCAGCCTCGCAAGAGGACTATCGCCACTTAGTTCAGTGGCGGACGCCGGCGACGCGATCTCGAAGCATCTCAAGCGGCTGGTCCCGTCTTCCCTGATCGTCTTCTATATTTATGACAGTGATGCCGATGAACTGGTCGCTGCGCAGGCAGTCGGTGAGGACTCAGCCCAGGTCGTTGGACTAAGGGTTGCTATGGGCGAGCGCCTCAGCGGCTGGGTGGCAGCCCATCGGCAGCCTATTCGAAACTCCGACCCCATTCTTGATTTCGGTGAGTCCGCGAGGACTATGTCGCCGCGGCCCCGGAGTTGCCTTAGCGTGCCGCTAAGCCATGAGAAGTGGCTGGTAGGCGTTCTCTCCTTATATTCGGCGAATAGCGACGCGTTCTCGAAAGAACATCAACGGATCGCCGAGATTGTCGCGCGTCAGGTGTCCCCAACGCTTCTGCACGCGTCCGCGCCGCAGCGGGCAGGCGCTGCTCTGTCAAGAGATACATTGACCGGCCTCCCGCGCCTAGAACACTATCGCGATTTGACCGCCGAGCAGATCTCAAAGGCTACAACAGAGCGCCCGATCTCACTACTGCGTGTCACCAACGACATAGGGGGCGCTATCGGCGAACCGAATGAGAAGAACATTCGTACTGGTTGGCGCAGTGCGAAGAAGCCTAAGAGCTGCCGACATGTTGTTTGTTCATGTGAGCGGCGATCTCGTCGCACTCTTGTTGCAGACAGATGCGCCAACTGGCCGTCTCATATCTCGACGAGTGCACGACGCGATCGCTTCGCTTCGGCCGAGGTCAGATAGTCAACCGCACGAGGATGACCGCGTGTCGCTGGCAACGGCCCCGGTAGATGGGAGCACTTTAGACGAACTGCTTCAGTGCGCCAGACAAGGATGGGCGCGCGTCGCTGGCGGTGGAGCCTTGAAGAGACCAGGCAACTCAACACCTTCCATTCATTGACACCATGATCGCCGATTCATTTAGCGGCCTGCGGACCTTGATCTCAGAGGGTCGATTCCAAAATGCACTCGACCTATTGCATTCTGCGCCGTCACGACTTTCATCGAAGGGCTCCCTTTTATCTCGTGTCTATGAGGCCGAACTGCTATTTGAGACGGGACATGAGAGGGAGGCACTGAGAGCCGCAGAAGCATGCCTCTCGGCTGGCGCTTCAGGCCTGTCCGGTGCGCGTGCCCGTCGGACCTTGGCCTTATGCCTCTTCAACCTTGGTGATCTGTCCGCAGCGCTAAAGCACCTCGAGGAGGCCGCTGGGCTGATCTCGCCTAGAGAGGGCTACTCGGCAGTTCTTGAGCTTACACGTTTCGGGCTCGCGCTTTCCCTGGAGCCTCTCGAAACAGCACTTGCTAGGCTGCCGGCGCTACGTCGTGTGGTCCTGAACGCAGGCGATCCTCACCTTTTGTCTCTACTTCGAATATACGTCGCGCGGTCGGAGGTTCGCCGCAATGGTCTCACTGAGGCGCTCAGGCACCATCGAATCGTTTCGTCGGTCCTCGCCCGTTACCCCAATGCATGGCTTCAAGGCCTTCTAGAGATCGATGCCTCGGTCGGGTACTTGCTATTAGGGGACGTGAACAACTCACTGCGCTGCGCAAGCACAGCTCTAGAGCTTTCCCGCGAGTCAGGGCACTTCCATACCCGGTTGGCTGCGGAAGTGAATCTCTCGCATGCACTTGAGCGAAGCGGCCAGTTCGCCCAAGCCAGAGGTCACATCGATAGCGTGATGCGATTGGCCGGACAGGATTGCCATTTGTTGCGTGCAATCAGGGACAGCTGGGCGAATCTGTTAATTTCGTCCGGCGACTATTCGGAATGTCGCGCTGTCCTCAGCCAAGCCTCTGAGCGGGCAATAGTCGATGGTGACGCCCGCCCGCATTGGGACGCGATTACCGAACTACACTCTCGTGCCCGTCTATGTCAGGCCGAGGACCGCTGGAGTGAGGCCGTCGAGGAGCTTTCAAGGGCTGTGGCCGTCGCGGGAGGTTGTGATGATCCCGGCTGGACGCGTAGAACATTGATCAATCGTTCAAGGTGCAAAGCAATCGCTGAAGATGCATCCGGAGCGCTTTCAGACCTGAGGAGCGCGAGTGAGGTAGATTTTGACCCGCAGCTAGTCGCGGAGCATTCGGCGGCGGTGGCTGCCCTCTATCATGCGACGGGCGACGCTGAACGTTCGGCACACTACTTAGAACGCGCGACCAGAGTTGCCATGGCGATGGCAAATCTCGGACTGTCCCAAGATCTTGGCCGAGGATTGGTCGTTCGAACGGGGACAGTCGCAACCCAGGCTTCAGCCCCGCCCACCCTCGACAGCGCCGTCGCGCTCCTCGAGCTCGCGGGCCACCCCCACGTGCTCGGCCGCGAAGCCTTCGCCCTCCTCCAGGGCGCCGCCTGCGCCGACGCCGCCGCGCTCCTCTGCGCCGCCCCCGCCGGCACCCGCGTCGTCGCCCACGCCGGCTGGACCAGCGACGCCGCCGCCGCGGCCGCCGCGCAGGCCCCCGACGGCGTCGAACGCCTCGCCGTCGGCCGCCGCGGCGACGAAACCTGGACGCTGCTCGTCCAGCCCAGGCCGGAGCTCGACGCGTACTGCACCTTCGCCGCCATCCGCAAGCTGCTCGCCCTCGCCCTCTCGCTCGAGACCTACCGCCGCGACGAAAAGCAGCGCGCCGCCCTCTGGCCCGCCGATGCCCTCGACGGCGACGCCGACTGCATCTGGGCCTCCGAGCCGATGGCCGAAACGCTCGCCATCGCCCGGCGCATCGCCCCGACGCCGCTCTCGGTGCTGATCACCGGCGAAACCGGCACCGGCAAGGAAATGGTCGCCCGCGCCATCCACCGCGCCTCGGATCGCGCCGACCGCCTGTTCCTGCCCTTCAACTGCGCCGCGGTCCCCCGGGACATGCTCGAGAGCCAGCTGTTCGGCTATCGCAAGGGGGCCTTCACCGGCGCCGACACCGCGTTCCCCGGCGTCATCCGCTCCGCGGCCGGCGGCACGCTCTTCCTCGACGAGATCGGCGAGCTCGGCCCCGACCTCCAGCCCAAGCTCCTCCGCTTCCTCGAGAGCCACGAGATCCATCCGCTGGGCGACCCCCACCCCGTCAAGGTCGACGTGCGCGTCATTGCCGCCACCAACGCCGGCGTCGAACAGCTCGTCGCCGACGGACGCTTCCGCGAGGACCTCTTCTACCGCCTCAACGTCGTCCGGCTGACGCTGCCGCCGCTGCGCGAGCGCCGCGAAGAGATTCCGCCGCTCGTCCAGCACTACATCCGGAAATATGCCGAGGAGTCCAGGAAGGGCCGGCTGACGCTCGGCGACGACACCCTCGAATACCTGCTGCTGTTCCCGTGGCCGGGCAACGTCCGGCAGCTCGCCAACGAGGTCCGGCGCATGGTCGCCCTCGCCGAGCCGGACGGAACCCTCACGCCCGCGCTGCTGTCCGCGGAGATCCAGGCGTCCCGCCGGACGCTGCCCGCCCTGCCGGCGGCGGAACCGGAAGTCCGGGTGCCGCTCGATCAGCCGCTGCCGGTCGCGGTGGACATGCTGGAACAGCTGATGGTCCGCCGCGCGCTCGACCGCACGCACGGCCGCGTCGAGGAGGCCTCACGCCTCCTCGGCATCTCCCGGAAGGGCCTCTTCCTCAAGCGCCGCCGCTGGGGCCTCGGCCAGGCGTCTTAGGCCCCGACATCCAACCTACCGGTTCCCGCCGTAGAACGACGGCAGCGGCATGTCGCGCATCGTGTGCAGCCCGGGGGCCACCTCGAGCACCTTGGGAATCGAGTTCACCACGATCGACGCGGTGGCAATGTCCCCGTGCACGCCGCCGGCGACCTTCGACCGGATCATCGGCGAGCCGGTGATCTCGACCAGGTCGTACGACTCGGGAGCGCCCAGATACGCCTCCATGTGCAGCGTAATCACCGGCTCGTCGCCGCGATACCCGATGCCGTCCTGCACGAGGCCGCAGACGTACCCCGCGTCGACGGCGAGGAAATCGCTGGCCACGGTCTCGGTGGCCATCTTCGGGTGGATTTCGTCGGTCACCCGCGTCAGCTTCCAGCCGAGCGCGTCCGCAATCATCTGGACCGACTCGGCCAGCCCGACGTGCCGCACGCTCCCGTCGTCCACCTTCATCTGGAACTGCTCCCGCGTCAGGCCCGCCCCGATCTTCTGCTGGAACGGCAGCCGGCGGATGCGCGCGTCCTGGATGCGATCGACACGGATGGCGTCGACCCGCTCGCACACCCCGGTCAGCATGATCGGCAGCGCGTCCATGACGAAGCCGGGGTTCACGCCGGTGCCGAGCACCGCCACCTTGGCCTTCTTCGCCAGCTGGTGCACGACGCGCGCGTATCGCATGTTGCTGCGGGTGGGATACGACAACTCCTCGGTGGTCGAGACGACAGGCACCTTGAGCTTGAGAACGGTCTCCAGCTGCGGCAGGACGCCCTTCATGGATGAGCTGGTGCACAGCACGACGACGTCCGGCTTCGCGGCCTTGATGGCCTTCTTTGCGTCATCGGCGACCTTCACCTTCAGCGAACGCCCGACACCGGCCACCTCGCCGAGATCCCGCCCGGCCTTGGCCGGATCGATGTCCACGGCACCGACAATCTTGAATCCCTTGCGGTTCGCCAGCTGCCGGACGACGCCGGCGCCGATGGGCCCGAGTCCGAATGAGAGGACCCGGATGGGGCCGTGCTGTGATGCCATTACGCTGCTCCTGAATGAGTTAACCGGAATGAATGACCGGTGAATTATACCCGCCCGTCACCTGCCGGCCCGCCGTTCTGGTGTAGCATGGGCCGCGTGTTTGCGCGTTCCGTCGCAGCAATTGCGCTGCTCGGGCTTGCCGCGGGCGCGGCTCCGTTGTCCGGCGCCCGGTCTGCGACGAGCCGGGAAGCCGCCGACCAGGATCCCCAGGCCGGCCCCCAGCTTCCGCCGGCGGCGGCTGTTCCTGCGGCAGCGGCAGCGCGCGCGCCGAAAATCGCCAGCTACTCGATCGATGCGCACCTGAACCCATCGACCAGGCTGCTCACCGGCGACCAGCTGCTGAGCTGGCGCAACGCGTCGCCGGCGCCTGCCACCACGCTCCGCTTTCACCTGTACTACAACGCCTGGCGCAACTCCCAATCGACGTGGATGCGCGAGCGCCGGCTGGGCGGCGACCGGTCGCTTCACACCAGGCCCGAGGCCGACTGGGGATGGATCGACCTCGGGCAGGTCGCCGTCGCCAGGGACGGCGGCGCCCCGGTCGATCACACCAGCCGCCTCCGCTTCATCGCGCCGGACGACGGCAATCCCGACGATCGGACCGTGGTCGAGATCCCGCTCGATCGGCCGGTCGAGCCCGGCGAAACCCTCACGGTCAGGATGGCGTGGTCCTCGCGCGTCCCCCGCACCTTCGCGCGCACCGGCGTCACCGGCGACAATTACTTCCTCGCGCACTGGTTTCCGAAGATCGGCGTGCTCGAGCCCGCCGGCTGGAACTGCCACCAGTTCCACGCCACCACGGAGTTTTTCGCCGACTTCGGCAGCTACGACGTGCGGCTGACGGTCCCCGCCGGCTGGAAAGTCGGCGCCACCGGCACGGCCCGCCCGACCCGCGATGGACCCGGCGGCACCACGGTCCACCACTACGTCCAGGACGATGTCCACGACTTCGCCTGGACCACCAGCCCCGACTATCTCGACCTCTCCGACACCTTCACACACCCGACGCTGCCCCCGGTCACGATGCGGCTGCTGCTGCAGCCGGAGCATCGCGGCCAGGCGGCCCGCCACTTCGAGGCCACGCGTGCCGCGCTCCGGCACTACGGCGAATGGCTCGGTCCGTACCCCTACGGCCACATCACGATTGTCGATCCCCCCTGGCGGAGCCGCGCGGCGGGGATGGAGTACCCCACGCTTTTCACGGCGGGCACGCGCTGGCTGGCTCCCCCGGCCGGCGGCGAACCCGAGAGCGTGATCATTCACGAAGCCGGCCATCAGTTTCTCCATGGCATCGTCGCCAGCAACGAAGTCGAGCACGCGTGGCTGGACGAAGGGCTCAATACCTACCTGCACCACCGCGTGCTCGCGCAATCGTTCGCGCCGGTTCACGCCGTCGAGCGCTACTTCGGCGGCTTCATCCCCTGGGTGTTTCGTGACCTGACGCTGTCGCGCGACACGGCGACGGCGGCGCGTGCCTCGTTCCGCGCCATGCCGCCCCGCGACGTCCAGGCCACGCCGTCCTGGCAGTACTGGCCGGGCGATTACGCCGCGGCCAGCTACGACAGGCCCGTCCTGTGGATGCACACGCTGGAGCGGATGCTCGGGTGGGAAACGATGCAGCGCCTGCTCGCGGTCTATTTCACGCGCTGGTCGTACCGGCACCCCGGGCCGGAGGATTTCTTCGACGTGGTCCGCGAGGTCAGCGGCCGGGACCTGACGTGGTTCTTCGACGAGGTCCATCGCCGCCCCGGCACCTTCGACTACGGCATCGACGTGCTCCGCAGCGAGCAGGCCGCCGTCCACGGCTACGTCGGGGACGGCGACGCGCGGACGTTTGCCGCTGGCCGCGCCACCTCGCCCACCTACCATACGACGGTGGTGGTTCGCCGCCTCGGGAGCGGCGTCTTCCCGGTGGACGTCCGCGTGATGCTCGAGAACGGCGAAGAGATCCGCTGGCGGTGGGACGGCCGGGACACCTGGAAGCAGTTCGAGGTGGACCACGCGTCGCGCGCCCGGCGGGCGGACGTCGATCCGGACCAGGTGCTGCTGCTCGACGTGAACACGACCAACAATTCGGCGGCGATCGACCCGCCAGGCCCGCACGCCGCCCGATCGTGGTCGCTGGTCTGGCTGGTCTGGCTGCAGGACCATCTCCTCAGCCGCGGGTTCTTCGTGTGACGATGACCGCCCGCCGCGCATTCGTGGACGGCATCCGCCGCGTCAACGGCGCGCCGCTGGTGCTGGCCGGCATGGTCCTCGCGACGCTGCTGGTCGCGCTGCCGCTGTCGTTCGCGCTCGCCGGTGTGCTCGACGCCCACCTCGGACAGAGCGCGCGGGCCGCCGGCCCGGATCGGGACTGGTGGCTGGAGTTCTCCGCGCAGGCCTCCGGCCTCGGCGCCACGTTCACGCCCTCGGTGATCGGGTTCGCGGCGGTGCTCGACAACGCCAGCAGCCTGCTCGACAACCAGCCGGGGGTTGCGGCGGTCGCCGCCGCGACGGTCGCGTGGCTGCTGCTCTGGTCGTTCCTGACGGGCGGCGTCATCGATCGCTATGCGCGCACGCGCGCCACCCGCGCGCACGGGTTCTTTGCCGCGGCGGGCACGCATTTCTGGCGCTTCCTGCGGCTGGGCGTGGTGGCCTGGCTCGTCCACGCAACGCTCTTCGGCGTGGTGCATCCCTGGCTCTTCGAGGCGGGCTACGGCCGGATCACCCGCGACCTGACGAGCGAACGCAGCGCCTTTGCGCTGCGCACCGCCGGGTACCTCGTGTTCTCGGCGCTGCTCGCCGGCTTCGCGCTGCTCTTCGACTACTCGCGGGTCCGGATCGTGGTCGAAGATCGCCGGAGCGCGCTGGGGTCGCTGCTGGCCGCGGGGCGGTTCCTCGCCCGGCACAGGGCCCAGGCTGCCGGGCTGTTCGTGTTGAACCTGGCGGCGTATCTGCTGCTCGCAGCGGCCTACGGGGCCCTGTCGCCGGGCGCCCCTCGGACCGATATGCACCTGTGGCTGGTGCTCGGACTCGGTCAGGCCTACATCGTCGGACGCCATTACCTCAAGTTACTGGTGTACGCGTCGGAGACGGCCCTCTTCCAGGGTGCCCTGGCGCACGCGGCCTACACCGCCGCGCCGGTCCTCGTCTGGCCCGAGTCGCCGGCCGTGGAGTCCATCACGAACGCTGAGCCGACGATGGCTCGCTGAGGCAGCAGCTTCGAACCGCATGCAGCACCGGATGTTCAAGCACGCGCGGATCCTGATCATCGACGACGAGCGGACCAACGTCGAGATGCTCCGGCGTCTGCTCGAGCGCGCCGGGTTCGGGCGGATCGAGACCACCACCGATCCCCGGCAGGCGGCCGACCTCTACGTCAAGCACCGTCCCGACCTGATCCTGCTCGACCTGCACATGCCCGAGATGAGCGGCCTGGTGGTGATGGATCAGCTCAACGACATCGCCGAAGCGAGCTACCTGCCCATCCTCATGATGACCGGGGACATGACGCCCCAGGCCCGGCAGGAAGCGCTCACCCGCGGCGCCAAGGACTTCATCAGCAAGCCGTATCACGCCGACGAGGTCCTGCTCCGGATCCGCACGCTGCTCGAAACCCGCTTCCTGTATTTCCAGGTCCAGAGCCAGAACCAGATTCTCGAAGCCAAGGTGCGCGAGCGCACCCGCGAGCTCGAGGCGGCGCAGGTCGAGATCATCGAGCGCCTCGCGCTCGCCGCCGAGTTCCGCGACGACGAGACCGGCCGGCACACCGAGCGGGTCGGCCAGATGGCGGCGCTGCTCGCGCGTCAGCTCGGGCTGCCCGACCCGCAGGTGTCGCTCATCCGCCGCGCCGCGCCGCTGCACGACGTCGGCAAGATCGGCGTTCCCGACGCGGTGCTGCTCAAGCTCGGCAAGCTGACGCCGGAGGAATTCGAGAAGGTCAAGCAGCACACCCGCATCGGCGCCAAGATCCTGTCGGGCAGCCGCTTCGGCGTGCTGCGGCTGGCCGAGGAGATCGCGTTCAGCCACCACGAGCGCTGGGACGGCGACGGCTACGTCGGCATCCCCGCCGACCAGATTCCGCTCGCCGGGCGGATCGTCGCGGTCGCGGACGTGTTCGACGCCCTGACGCAGAAGCGGCCGTACAAGGCCGCCTGGCCGATCGCCGAAGCCATCGCCGAGATCGAGCGCCAGCGCGGCCGCCAGTTCGACCCCGAGGTCGTCGACGCGTTCCTGCGCGTGATCGAGCAGCAGGCCGTCCGGATGGCCGGCTCCTGAGTCCGGGCCGGACCCGCGCCTCTCCCCTGCTATATTCGCTGGATGCATACGCGAGCGACCGAGATCGCCGGCTGGCTGCGTGAGCGCGTCACCGCGGCGGGCGCGCGCGGGCTGGTCGTCGGGCTGAGCGGCGGCATCGACTCGGCGGTCGTGGCCGGCCTCTGCCAGCTGGCGGTGCCCGACCACGTCGTCGGCGTGATGCTGCCCTGCCACGGCAACCTGCAGGACGATGTCGATGCGCGGCTGGTCGCCGATCACCTGCGGCTGCCCACCGTGCGCATCGATCTCGGGCCCGCGTTCGACGCCTTGACCGCCGGGCTGAAGACGGCGGTCGCGCAGCTGCCGGCCCACCAGCCGCAGGGGAGCAGCGACGAGGAGGCGGAGATCGCGGCCCGGATGGCCCTGGCGAACGTCAAGCCGCGGCTGCGGATGACCAGCCTCTACTACCTCGCCAACGCGCTGAACTACCTGGTGGCCGGCACCGGCAACAGCTGCGAGCTGACCATCGGCTACTTCACGAAGTACGGCGATGGCGGCGTCGACGTGCTGCCGATCGGTGACCTGCTGAAGAGCGGCGTGCGCGCCCTGGCCGTTGACCTCGGGATTCCGGAGACGGTGCTGGAGAAGCCGCCGAGCGCCGGGCTCTGGCCCGGCCAGACCGACGAGGGGGACATGGGCTTCAGCTACGCCGAGCTCGAACGCTACCTGAGCGAGGGCCCGGAAGGCGTATCGCCGGCGCTGGCCCTGCGCATCGAGCGGCTGGTGCGCCGCAGCGAACACAAGCGCGCGACCCCGCCGACACCCGGGCGGGCGCAGGGCTGACGGTCCCCATCACCCCGCCCCCACCCCGAGATCGAGATCAGCGGGGGCAGGCATCACCGGCTCGAGGGGGGCGTGCCGGTCCGCCTCCAGCTGGCGGCGTGCCGCCGCGACCGAACCGCGCACGACCGGGTCGGGCGACGACTCGTACTTCTCGAGCTCAGGCGCCAGCCCCTGGAGCTGCAGCGTGCCGATCGCCCCGATCGCCGAGGACCGGAGCCAGGGGTCCTCGCTGGCCAGCAGCGTCGCCACCGCCTGCTGCGCGTTCTCGAGCGGCGCCCCCACCAGCCGGTCGGCCAGCGCGATGCGTTCGCCGACGGTCACCAGGGAATCGAGGAGCGGCACCAGCACGTGGCGGAGCGCGGGGGGCAGGATGTTGTCGAGGAACTCCAGGGCGTTGGCGCGGACGGCCGGGTTCGACGATCGCACCCCGACGTAGGCGTCGTGCAGCCCGGGCTGCGCGAACAGCAGCGCCATCAGCCGGAAGATCCGCTCCAGCTCCTGTTCCATCGACTGCCGCATGGCCTCGAGCACCGCGTCGTCGTCCTTGAGCCGGGACTGCAGGGGACCGAGCACCTGATAGGAGCGGTAGTGCCCGGCGATCTCCGCCGCCAGCAGCAACTCGACCACCGCCCGATCGATCGGGAACTCGGGGCGCAGCGTCTTGAGCTTGTTGAGCGATGCGATCACGCGGTGCCGGACGGTGCCATCGGCGTCGAGCAGGCTCGCCACGAGCGCCTGCTCCGCCAGCGGGGTACCGATGCGGAGGAGCGCCGATGGAATCTCGCGCCGGCTGTCGAGGGGCAGCGCCTCGTCCCGCAGCGCGCGCTCCAGCGCGCGGCACGACCACGTCGCCCAGGCGGCCGAGCGCCGTGACCGCCTCGTCGGTGAGGTCGGGGCGGCCGAGCGCCGCGACGAGCGCCGGCACGATCTCCTCGCACGGGAGCCGCCGCGCCGCGCGCACCGCCTCGAGCGCCACGCCGGCATCTTCGTCGGCGATGAGCCGCGCCAGCAGGCCGACGAGGCCGGGCTCGCCGATGGTGCCGATCAGGCGCGCCGCCTCGGCGCGGTCGCGGCGCCCCGCGGCACCGGCGCTCGCCGCCATCCCTTCGATCATCAGCCGCGCCGCCTCGAGATTGCGCGACGGACCCGGCGCCGCCAGGAAGGCGGCCGCGCCCGCCCGGATCGAGAAGTCCTCGAAATCGCCGAGCTCCTCGATCTGGCGCAGCGGGTCGATGCCCGATTCGCGCGACAGGTAGAGCAGCGCCTCGGTGCGCACGCCGACGTCTGGGTCGCGCAACAGGGCGGGCACCCGATCGGCGATGGCGCCGTCGCCGCCGGCGCTCAGGCACGCGAGCGCCCGGCGGCGGATGTCGGCGTCGGAATGCGCCAGCAGCTCGCGCAGCGCCGGATGCCACCGCCGGTTCGGCCCGCTGCCGATGAGATCGAGCGCATACCGGACCTCGGCCGGGTCCGCCGCGACCAGCTGCTGACGCAGCAGCTCCGCCGCCGTGCGCTCGCCGGCCGCGGCCGGATCGCGCTCGGTGTCGATCCGGTGGCGGTGGATGCTGTCCTGAATCGTCCGGACGTATTCGCGGCGCAGGCGCCAGGCGAGCAGCAGCCAGGCCGTGAGCGTCGCCAGATTCAGCGCGGCCGTGCCGCGGACGCCGAAGCCGATCCCGGGCAGCATCAGGAACCCCCGCGTCGCCAGGCCGAGCAGCACCGCGCCGACCGCGTCCGCGACGCGGTTGACGACGATGTCGATGGCGTTCTTGACGTGGACGCGGCGGCCCGGCGCGATCGGCAGGTAGAGCAGCTCGTAGGTCGGCCTTGTCCACCGAGAACCGCAGCCCCTGATCGAAGGCGTTGGTCAGCAGGACCGGCCAGAACACCGGCACGGCCAGGATGACCACGCTGCCGGTCGCCAGCGCCAGCGGCAGCGCCAGGATCGCGGCGGTGACGCCGAACGTGCGCAGGACGCGGCCGGTCACCAGCACCTGCACCAGGAAGCTGACGGCGCCAAGGACGAAGTTGAAGGTGCCGAAGAACTGCGTGAGGCTGTCGAGATCGCCGCCGAAGCGCCGGTCCGCCACCACGTTGAGCTGGAAGGACGGTCCACTGGGTGGCGATCGCCGAGACGAACACCAGCCCCGCGAGCAGCCGCAGGTAGGGACTGGCGGCGATGTCCTGCCACGTCTCGCTGAAGCGCCGCGCGGGGCGCGGCCCGCGCTGGACGAGACCCAGCCGGCGGATGCGCCGGGTGGCGACGGTGACGATGCCCGCGGCGCCGAGCAGCAGCAGCGCGAGGACGAGCAGCAGGTTGATCGTGCCGCCGACCGGCCCGACCAGGAACCTGGCGAGCACGCCGCCCATGATCGCGCCGAACGACGCGCCGGATCCGATCAGGCCGAACAGCCGCTTGGCCTGCCGGGTGTCGAACAGCGAGTTGGTGAAGCTCCAGGCCTGCACCGGTGCGATGATGCCGTAGCAGTTGACCCAGACGAAGAAGATGCCCGGCAGCAGCTCGAAGCGGTGGAAGCGGAAGGTATACCAGAACATCACCGCGTTGAGGGCGAAGAACAGCAGCGTCCCGACGGTCACCGTCCGCGTGCCGAACCGGGCGGCCACGCGCGTGTAGAGGGGGACGAAGATCGACAGCACCAGCGGCACGGCGGCGTAGAGATAGACCAGGGCGTAGGGGCCGTAGGCCTGCAGCACCAGCCCCTGCCGGATGGGTTTCGCCAGCAGATACGAGGCGACGACGACCGCGATATAGAGGAAGGTGAGAAGGACCGGCAGGCCCTCGCCGGGCCTGACGTCCAGGAACCGGCGGACCCGCGGGATCATGGATAGGCGAGTTTACTTCAGGTTCCCCATGGCGGTAGTCTTGTGGCCCCCATGACATTCCAGCGTCTGCTTGCCCCTCTCGTCGACGTGCGGAAGGAAGAGGGCCTGACCGCGTTCCTGATGTTCGGCTACTCGTTCCTGGCGATGACGGCGTACAACGCCATCAAGCCGCTGACGCGGTCCAAGTTCATCTCGGATCTGGGCGCCGACAACATCCCCTACGTGCTGCTCGCCTCGGGCTTCGTCATCGGCATCCTGATGACCGGCTATGCCTGGCTGATGGCGCGGCTGCCGCGCCGCTGGGCGCTGCCGATCATCCAGACGGGCATGGCGGCCACGCTGTTCGGGTTCTGGATCCTGTTCCAGAGCACGGCGAGCTGGGTCTCGGTGGCGTTCTACGTGATGGCGCAGCTCCTCGGGGTGCTGCTCATCAGCCAGTTCTGGACGGTGGCGAACCTGGTCTACGACCCGCGCCAGGCCAAGCGGCTGTTCGGCTTCATCGGCGGCGGCGCGCCGCTCGGCGGCATCGCCGGCTCCGCGCTCGCCGCCATGGCGCAGCGCATCGGCTCCACCAACCTGCTGCTGCCGAGCGCCGCGATCATGCTGCTGTGCGCCGTGGTCGTCGGCTACATCGGCGGGCGGGAGCGGCTCGCGGGGGACGTCGCCGCCGGGGCGCGGGCGGAGAAAGGGGTCGGACTCACCGAAGCCTTCTCGCTGCTGCAACGCTCCGGCCACCTGCAGATCATCGCGCTCGTCATCAGCTTCGCCTCCATTGGCGCCGCCATCATCGAGCAGCAGCTGAACATGGCGGCCGCCGCGGCCAAGGGGGCGGAGGCCACCGACTCGATCACCGCCTTCCTGGCGCAGGTCGCGCTCTGGACCTCGACGATCGGCTTCATCATCCAGGTCTGGCTGACCAGCAAGATCCATCGCTATCTCGGCATCGGCTTCGCGCTGCTGGTGCTGCCGGTCAGCATGGGCAGCACCGCGGTGGTCATGCTGCTGAACGCCGCGCTGTGGGCACCGGCGGTGGCGCGGGTGATGGACCAGTCGCTGCGCTACACCGTGGACAAGACCACGCGCGAGATCCTCTTCCTGCCGCTGCCGCCCGGCATCAAGCTGCAGGCGAAGTCCTTCGTCGATGTCACGGTGGACCGCGGCGCCAAGGCGGCCGGCGCGCTGCTGCTGCTCGTGCTGGTCAAGCCGTGGGGGCTCAACCTCGACTGGCAGCGCCTCAGCTACGCCAGCCTGATCATGGTGGGGCTCTGGGTCGTCATGGCCATCCGGGCCAAGCGCGGCTACCTCGCGGCGTTCCGCTCGAGCATCGAGCGGCGCGACCTGGCGCCCGCGGAGGTGCGGCTGAGCGCGGCCGATCTCTCCACGATTGAAACCCTGGTGCAGGAACTGGCCCACCCCGACGCCGACCGCGTCGTCTACGCCATCGACGTCCTCGAATCGCTCGACAAGCGGAACCTCGTCACCCCGCTGCTGCTGTACCACGAGGCGGCCAAGGTGCGGGTCCGCGCGCTCGGCGCGCTCGCCGCGGCCCGGCGCGATCTGGCGCGCGGCTGGGCGCCCAACATCAGGCGGCTGCTGGCCGATCCGGACCCGGAGGTCCGGGCCGGCGCCATCGCCGCCCTCGGGACGATCAGCGACGAGGACGTGCCGGCGCTGGCGCGGCCCCTGCTGGCCGATACCGACCCGCGCATCCGGGCCACCGCCGCCGCCGCGCTCGCCGGCAGCGCCGATCCGGGGGACGCCGAGGCGGCCGAAGCGGCGCTCGTCGGCATCATCGCCGACCCGTCCGACGATGCCCGCGCGGCCAGGCGCGACGTTGCCGCCGCCATCCGCCACACGCCGCAGCCGCGGCTCCGGCGCCTGCTGATCCCGCTGCTCTACGACCCGGCCCCCGAGGTCGCGGACGAGGCGATGGACAGCGTCCGCGCGGCGGGCGCCGACGACTTCATGTTCGTGCCGACGCTCGTGGCGCTCCTCCGCCATCGCCGGCTGAAGGGCCGGGCCCGCGCGGTGCTGGTCGGCTACGGCGGGCCGGTCGTCGACGTGCTCGCCCACTTCCTGCGCGACCCGGAGGAAGATGCCTGGGTCCGCCGCCACATTCCCGCGACGCTGGCGCTGATTCCGGGCCAGAAGACGGTGGACACCCTGGCCGGGTCGCTCGGCGAGGCCGACGGATTCCTGCGCTACAAGGCGGTGTCGGCGCTGGAGCGGCTGCGCCGCGGGCCCCAGCCGCTCGTGTTCCCGACCGCCGCCATCGAGAAGCTGGCGGTTGCCGAAGGACGCGCCTACCTGAACTGCCTGACGCTCCACCACAATCTCTTCCGCAGCGGGCGGCTGCCGGCGGATTCGCTGCTGGCGCGTGCCCTCACCGACAAGATGGAGCGGACCCGGGACCGCATCTACCGGCTGCTCGCCCTGGTCTACCCGTGGCAGGACATGGCCGCCGCGCAGTGGACGCTGGAGCACGGCGATGCCCGCGGCCGCGCGAGCGCCTCGGAATACCTCGACAACATCCTGACCGGCCAGGTCCGCAAGCAGATCATGCCGGTGCTCGAGGACATGCCGGCCGACGAGAAGGTGCGGCGGGCGAACGTGCTCCTGCGCACGCGCCGCCGCGACGTCGAGGACACGCTGCTGCAGCTGATCAACGACGACGATCAGGTGGTGGCCGCGGCCGCGATCGACCTGGCGCGGCAGCAGAAGGCGTGGGCCCTCGCCGGCGACATCGAGCACGTGCTCGCCCACCGCGACGTCCGCGACTGGTACGTGTTCGAGGCGGCGTCGTGGGCGCTCGCCGAGCAGCGCATGCCGCCGGAGCGCCGCCGGGAGCTGTGGCACGAGCCGCTGCCCGCGGCCGTGCTCGCGGCGCGCGTGCGCGAGCTGCCGCTCTTCGCCTCGGTCAGCGTCGACGAGCTGTTCCGGATCGCTGCGGCCGCGCGCCAGGTGCGGCACGAGCCCGGCACCGTCCTGCTGCAGGAGGACGCCGTCCCGGCGAGCACGCACTTCCTGCTCGACGGCCGCGTCACCGCATCGAGCCGTGGAGGCGCACCACGGGTGCTGCAGGCGCCGGCCGCACTCGGGTTCGCCGAGTCGCTGGCGGGGGTGCCCATGCCGGAGACGATCCGCACCGACGGGGTCGCGGTCACCCTCGTCATGACCGACGACGAGCTGCGGACGCTGCTGGCCGACAACACCGACCTGGTCGGGGGGCTGTTCACGACCCTGGCCGACACGATGGGGGCTGGCCTGCCGCTGGTCCAGCGCGCGGGCGCCGGCGAGGAGCTCGCGCGGCTCGCCGACGGCGGCCTGAGCCCGGTGGAGAAGGTGCTCGCGCTGCAGCGCGTGCCGGTGTTCGCGCGCGTCTCCGTCGACGAGATGCGGATGCTGGCCGAGGTGGCGCAGACGGTCAGGCTGGAACCGGCCGCGCCGCTCTTCCCCGCGTCCGCAGCGCCGGCTTTGTGGGTGATCCTGTCAGGCGAGGTGACGATCGAGGGTCAGGGCGCCGCGGCGGCGGCCGCCGCCCGCGCCGGGGACGTCTTCGGCACGATCACCACGCTGGCGGGCCGGCCAATCGGCCGCGCGGCGCAGGTCACGCGCCCCGGCCTGGCGCTTCGGCTCGAGCGCGAGGATCTCTTCGCCCTGCTCGGGGAACGGCCGGAGCTGCTGCGGCAGATGTTCTCGGGCATGTTCCGGGCGGAAGCGCGCGTCTAGCCCGGCGCGCTGCCGCGGTCATCCCCGGGCGCGGCGGACCCGCGGTGGACCCGCGGTCCGGACGTTCAGGCGCGCGCCGGCTTGCGGGCGCTCTTCACCGCGTCCACGATGTGGCGGGCGGAGATGCCGAACTTGTCGACCAGCTCGTCGGGCTCGCCGCTGCGCGGGATGTCCCGCACCGCCAGCCGGTGCACGACCACGCCGGCCGGCGCCAGCGCCGCGCTCACCGCGTCGCCGAGCCCCCCCGCCGGGTAGTGATCCTCGACCGTGATGACCACGCCGCCGGTGGCCGCCGCGGCCTCCGTCAGCGTCGCCTGGTCGATCGGCTGCACCGAATACGCATCGATTACGCGGATCGCGATGCCGCCGGCCTTCAACTCGTCGTGCGCCTTCAGCGCCTCGAACACGGTGATCCCCACGCCCACGACCGTGGCCACGTCGTCGGCGCTCTGGCGCAGGACCTTGGAGCCGCCGATGGGAAAGCGCTCGTCAGGCCCGTAGGTGACCGGCGTCTTCGGCCGCGACGTGCGCATGTAGGCCATGCCCTGGTGCTGCGCCATCTCCGCCACCAGCCGCTCCGTGCTGACGGCGTCGCACGGGTAGAGGACGACCGCCTCGGGCACCGCGCGCATCATCGCAAGATCCTCGAGGGCCATCTGCGACGGGCCGTCTTCGCCGATCGACACGCCCGCGTGCGAGCCCGTCAGCTTGACGTTGTTCTTCGAGATGCCGGCCATGCGGATGAAGTCCGCCGCGCGGGTCAGGAAGCAGGCAAAGGTGGACGGGAACGGGATGGCGCCCCGTGCCGCGAGCCCGGTCGCCGCGCCGACCATCACCTGCTCGGCGATGAACATCTCGTAGAAGCGGTCCGGGAACGCCTTCTCGAAGCGGTCGCTGAAGGTCGAGTTCTTGACGTCGGCGTCGAGCGCCACGATCCGGCCATCGACCTTCCCGACCGCGGCGAGCGCCGTGCCCCACGCTTCGCGCGTGGCCACGAGATCCCCCTTCTTGTAGGCGGGCGCCGGCATCCGGCCGTAGTCGGCCGCCGCTTCCGCCCGTCCCTTGCCGCGCGGGCCGGCGATGGCCGGCGTGCCCTTGTCCTCGACCAGCTGGCCCTCGAGCTCGGCGACCGCCTTGTCCGCCTCTTCCCCCGCCTTGAGCGCCTTGCCGTGCCAGCCGGCTTTGTCCTCGATGAACGAGACGCCCTTGCCCTTGAGGGTGCGGGCGACGAGCACGGTCGGCTTGCCGGTCGTCGCGCGCGCGGTGTCGAACGCCTTCAGCAGCGCGGCGATGTCGTGGCCGTCGACGGTGATCGCCTGCCACCCGAACGCGGTCCAGCGGGCGGCGATCCGATCGAGATCGTGACCGAGCTCGGTCGGCTGGCTCTGGCCGAGCGCGTTGGTGTCGACGATCGCGCACAGGCTGTCGAGGCCGAGATGGGCGGCGGCGTCGGCCGCCTCCCAGACCGAGCCCTCGGCAATCTCGCCGTCGCCGAGCAGCACGTAGGTGCGATACGGGGACCCGATGCGGCGGGCGTTGAGCGCGGTCCCGACCGCGGCGCAGATGCCCTGCCCGAGCGACCCGGTCGTGACGTCCACGAACGGCAGCCGCGGCGTGGGATGCCCCTCGAGGTCGGAGGTGAACTGGCGCAGCGTCAGCAGTGACTCCCGCGGAAACAGCCCCGCTTCGGCCCACGCCGCGTAGAGGATCGGCGCCGCGTGCCCCTTCGACAGGATGAACCGGTCGTTGTCGGGGTTCTGCGGGTTCTTCGCATCGAACCGCATCTCCGAGAAGAACAGCACCGCCATGATCTCGGCGGCGGAGAGGCACGTGGTCGGATGCCCGCTGCCGGCGCGCGTCGTCGAAACGACGCTGTCGATCCGGAGCCTGGTGGCGATGTTGTGCAGGGCGGGATGGGATGTGGCTGGCATGGCTCGTCTGTGGAAAAAGTCGAAAAGTTGAGCGAGCAGTCTATCACCGGGCCCGGGATTTCAGGGCGAGGACGTACTCGGCGGCATGCACCCCCTCGCCGGCGGCGCGCGCCGACAGCGCGGCCAGCGTCCGGCCCGCGAGCGCGGCGTAGTCGGCGTTCTCCGCGGCCCGCGCCAGCCGGTCGAGCAGCCGCGCGGCGGTGCAGTTGGCCACGAAGGGCATGTGCCGCTGGCGAAGGAGCCCGATGTCCCCCGCCTCCCCGGCGTCATTTCCCTCGCCGGCGGCGCGGTCGAAGAAGCCGCCGTTGACGTCGTCCCACATCGTGCGGACGGCGTAGAGCGCGAGCTCTTCCGCCATCATCCGGTAGACGATGTTTCCCGTGGCCTCGAAGGCATCGAGGAGCGCCAGCCCCATTGCCAGCTGGTCGTCGAGCAGGCCGCGCACGTGGGTACGCCTGACGCATCGACGTAGTGCGCCACCCCGGCGCCGGGGCGATAGCACAGCAGCACCACCCGTTCGAGCGAGCGGATGGCGAACTCCGACAGGGCGGTGTCGCCCAGGACGCGGCCGGCCAGCAGCGCGGCGGACACCATGGCGGCGTTCCAGTCGGCGAACAGCGTGCGATCCACCAGCGGGTCTGCCGCGGGCGGAGAGGGACGGGCGCGCTGCGATGCCGCCCATCCCCCGTCCACCGGATCGGCCAGCCAGGTCTGCACGTAGCGCAGCACACCCTCGGCGCGTTCGGCGTAGCGGGCGCCGTCGAAGGCCTCGAACGCGTCCACGTAGAGGGCGAGGAGCGACGCGTTCACGTCGAGGAGCTTCTCTTCGTTCGGCTCCCCCCAGTCGGCGCCGTGGGCACTGCGGAAGAAGCCGCCGTCGCGCTCGTCGTAAAGCGGGCCCCAGCCCATGGCGTCGAGCGCCCGGATGGCGATGTCGCGGTGCGCATCCGCCTCGCCGTCCTGGCAGAGATGCATAGCGAGGCGGATCGGGGCGGCGTGGGGAAACTTCGGCCCGGCGCCGAAGCCGCCGTGCCTGGCGTCGAACATCCCGATCACCTGGCGAACCAGCTGATCGGCAGTCGCCACAGCGCCCCCCTCGGCGGCCGGCGCCGCGGGCATGGGCGGATGCGGCCGGATCCCTGCGGCAAACACCTCGCACACCCGGGGCAGCACGCCGGCGAGCCGCTCGCGCTCGACGTAGGTCCCGCCGCCCAGGAGGTCGCCGTCCGGCGTGAGAAAGGCCGTGGTGGGCCAGCCGCCGAGGCCGTAGCGGCTGCTGACGTCGGGGCGGCGATCCGCGTCGACGCGGATCGGCACGAACCGCTCGCCGACGATCGAGACGATGCCCGGGTCGGCATAGCTCGTGCGGTCCATCGCCTCGCAGTGCCGGCACCACGCCGCGGCAATCGAGAGCAGCACCGGCTTGCCCTCGTCGCGCGCGCGCGCGAACGAGTCGGCATGCCAGGGAAGCCAGGGGATGCCGGCCGTGTCGGACATGAACGGTCAATTATAATGACCGGATGCTTGCGCTGCGGTTTGCCGCTGTGCTGGCGCTGGTGGTCTGGATTGGCGGACTCATCGCCCTCGGCACGTTCGCGGCGCCGGCGGCCTTCGACGTGCTCGGCACCCGGGGCGCGGAAGGCCGCGCGCTGGCCGGCGCGGTGTTCGGTGAGACGCTCAAGCGATTCCACATCGGCGCCTATGTCTGCGGCGCGGTCATCGCCGGCAGCCTGGCGCTGCGCGCCGTCCTGGGCCCGCGCCCGCGCCGCTTCTCGACGCGGATGATCGTGACGATGCTGATGCTCGGCGCCGCGGCCTGGTCCGGGTTCGTCCTGTTCCCGATGATTGAGGAGGCGCAGCGCGCGCTCGGCGTGTCGCCGGCAACGCTGGCCTCGGACGATCCACGCCGCATCAGCTTCGGCCGGCTGCACGGCCTCTCCACCATGCTCGAGCTCGTGCCGGTGCTCGGCGGGCTCGTGCTGCTCTTCTACGAACTGCGGGATTGATACCTCCTGTCGCTCACGCCATGTCCACACACGATGACGTCCTGAATCACGTCCGCTCGGCCATCGACCGCGCCCCCGATGGCGACCGCGCCCTCGAGGCGGCGGTGGCCACGCTCAAGTCCGGGCTGCCGGACTACACCTGGGTCGGCATCTACCGGCTCGTCGGCAACGAGCTGGTGCTCGGCCCGTTCGAGGGCAAGCCGTCGCCGCACACGCGCATTCCGCTCGGCCGGGGCATCTGCGGCGCCGCGGCTGCCGAGAAGACCACGATCATCGTGGACGACGTGAACGCGGACCCCCGCTACCTGGCGTGCAGCGTCGAGACGAAGTCGGAGATCGTCGTCCCGATCATGCGCGGTCCCGACGTGCTCGGCGAGCTCGACATCGACAGCGACCGCCTGCGGGCGTTCGGCGAAGCCGACCGCCGGCTGCTCGAGGCGGTGGCGGCGCTGCTGGCGGAGCGGATGCCGCGCCCGACGGTCTGACCCGGGGCGCCCGGATTCCCGCTCCCTGCCAGGATTCATCGCATGTCACGAATCATCACGCTCATCCCCGGCGACGGCATCGGCCCGGAAGTCACCGAAGCCGTCGTCCGCATCTTCAAGGCCGCGGCGCTCGACATCGAGTGGGAGCGCTACGACGCCGGCATGGTCGCCTTCAAGCGCTACAAGCAGTCCCTGCCCGTCGAGCTGCTCGATTCGATCAAGCGGAACCGGATCGCGCTCAAGGGCCCGGTGACGACGCCGATCGCCGAAGGGATCACCAGCGTCAACGTCGGACTGCGGAAGGCGCTGGACCTCTACGCCAACCTCCGGCCGGTGCGCAACCTGCCGGGCGTCGACAGCCGGTTCACCGGCGTCGATCTGGTGATCGTGCGCGAGAACACCGAGGATCTGTACTCCGGCCTCGAGCACGAGGTCGTGCCGGGCGTGGTGGAGAGCCTCAAGATCATCACCGAGCGCGCCTCCACGCGCATCGCGCACTTTGCCTTCGACCACGTGAAGGCGAACGGGCGCACCCGCGTCACGGCCATCCACAAGGCCAACATCATGAAGCTCGGCGACGGGCTGTTCCTCGAGTGCTGCCGCAAGGTCGCCCGCGAGCACCTCGACGTCCCCTTCGACGAGCGCATCGTCGACGCGGCGTGCATGCAGCTGGTGATGTTTCCGGAGCGCTTCGACGTGCTGGTGCTGCCGAATCTCTACGGCGACATCGTGTCGGATCTGTGCGCCGGGCTCGTCGGCGGCCTCGGCGTGGTGCCCGGCGCGAACATGGGCACGGAGTGCGCCGTGTTCGAGGCGGTGCATGGCAGCGCGCCGGACATCGCCAACCAGAACCTGGCGAACCCGACCGCGCTGCTGCTGTCGGGCCTGCTGATGCTCGATCACCTCGGCGAGCGGGACGCCGCGGAGCGGATCCGCCGCGCGCTCGGCCGGGTGCTGTCGGAGCGGGAGGTGCGAACCCGGGACCTCGGCGGCACGGCGTCGACGACGGAGTTCACCGACGCGGTGTGCCGGGCGATCGAGCACCCGCGCTGAGGCGCCGCGGCGCACCGCGCGCCGGCCCTGCCGGAGGCCGCGGAACCGCCCGGCTGCCGGGGGAACGCGTGGTATATTCCTGACCGTGCTCCTCGACGACATCACGCAGGCAGTGCTGGCGCGCGACGATGTGGCGCGCTACCTGCGCGGCGGGCACGGCGCCTCCGAGCTGGAGGCGAAAGAGCGGATCCACGCCTACCTGGACGAGCTGCGCACCACCCAGCGCTACCCCATCTACCGGAAGCTGAAGCACCCGCTCTACCCCATCCTGCGCAAGATCGATCGCCTGCACGAGCACGTCGGCATCGCGCAGGAGGCGACGCGCAAGGGGCGCGTCATCTACATCTCGAACCACAAGAGCCACCTCGACTACCTCGTCGAGCCGCTGGTGCTCGACGACAACGGCATCCGCCCGCCGATCATGGCGGCCGGCATCAACCTGTTCGGCGGCCCCCTCGGGCTGCTGCACCGGCACGTCACCGGCGCGATTCCGATCCGGCGCAACGCCAAGGATCCGGCCTACCTGGTCACGCTCAAGGCCTACGTCGCCGAGCTGCTCGGGCGGCACGACCTGATGTTCTACATCGAGGGGGGACGCAGCTACTCCGGCGAGCTGAAGTCGCCGAAGACCGGGCTGCTGCACGCGGCGCTGCAGGCCGAGCGCCGCGGCTCGCGGATCGTGCCGATGGCGGTCGCCTACGATCTGGTGCTCGAGGATCGCATCCTCGCCCACCAGGGCACCAAGCGCCGCTCGCGCCCGTTCTCGCGCGAGGTCGCCGAGATGGTGCGCTACGCGGTCGGCTACCAGTCCCGGGCGGTCGTCACCTTTGGCGAGCCGATTCCGCTCGACGGCTACGACCCGGAAGCGCGCCGCGACGTCATGGCGCTCGCGCACCTCGTGCGCGACACGATCGGCCGGCTCTACAAGGTCCTGCCCACGGCGGTCGTGGCCGCCGCGATGCGCCCGGCCATCGCCCGCCGCGAGCTCGAGTCGCGCGCCCAGGCGATCATCGACGGCGTCGCCGCCGCCGGCGGCAACCTCGGCGTCGCGTCGGGGCGCGACGCGGTCGAACAGGCCGCCGAACCGCTCGAAACCCGCGGCATCATCCACGTCGAACGCGGCGGCCGGTTCCGCGTCCGCGAACGCACCGTCCTGCGCTTCTACGCCCGCTCCCTCGATCACCTCCTGACCGGTTCACGGCGCTCGCCCCGCACGCATTGATGGCGTCGCTGGCGCGCGCGCTCTTCCAGGCGCTGGCCGGAAGCAGGAGCATGCAGGCCTTCGCGTCGCGCTACGGCCTGCGCCCCGCCGACGGCTTCGCCCGCTGCCTGATTGGCGGCGACACCGTCGCCGACGCCATTGCCGTCGCCCGCCGCATCGAGGACGACGGCCTCACCCAGACGCTGCACTTCCTCGGCAGGACCGCGGCGTCGATGGCCGCCGCCGACGCCGCGACGCGCGCCTGCGTCGATATGCTGGCCGGGATTGCCGCGTCGGGCATCGGACGGAACGTGTCGCTCTCCCTGCCGCAGCTCGGCCTGGCGGTCGACCGCGCCACCTGCGTGGACAACCTGCGCCGCATCCTCGACCCCGCCGCGGCGCAGCAGTTCTTCGTCCGTCTCGACATGGAGGATTCGAGCCGCACGCAGGTCACGCTCGACATCTTCGAAACGCTCTGGCAGCAGGGCTATCGCAACGCCGGCATCGTCCTGCAGTCGTGCCTGCCGCGCAGCCTGGACGACGCCAGACGCATGATCGCGCTCGGCGCGCGCGTCCGGCTGGTCAAGGGCGCCTTCAAGGAGCCGCGGGCCGTCGCCCACCAGGCCAAGTCGCAGGTCGATGGCGCGTTCCTCGACATCATGCGGCTCCTGCTGGCCGAAGGCGCCCAGCCCGCGATCGCCACCCACGACGCGGCGCTGATCGAGGCCACGAAGGGGTTCGCCGCCGACCGCCACATCCCGCGGGATCGCTTCGAGTTCCAGATGCTGTACGGCATCAGGCGGGACCTGCAGCTCGCGCTCGCCGCCGAGGGGTTCCGCGTCCGCATCTACGTGCCGTTCGGCCCGGACTGGTTCCCCTACGTCATGCGCCGGCTCGGCGAGCGTCCGGCCAACGCCGGTGCCCTCCTCCGCAGCCTGCTCCGGAACCCCTGAACAGGGCGCCGGAAAGGCGCCATATGGCTGACCTATGTAGCGGCGTTCCACCGTTGGGCAACCTTCAGTCTGCCTCAGCGGTCCGCCGGGTCAGCCGTTTCCACCTGCCGGGCTTACAGATTTGCTATGACCGATTCTAAGTAATTTGCATACAGCTATTTACGAGGACATCTCTGGCGTGGCATACCGATTGATGAGGTATCAGGCCAGGAACGGCCGAGTCCGGGCCCGCGTCGTAGACACAGGCCGGCACAGGCCAGAGGAGACACGTAAATGGTTACCAACTATCCCCAGCAGTTCACGGCAACCGGGGTAGGTCAGGAAGGCGCGGAGGGCAGCGGCCCCCTCGTCGCGCGGGCGGTCACGAAGCTCGGACAGCTGCTTTGCGGCGTCCGCGGGCACGACGCGATGATGCACTTCGAGGGCAAGCGCGTGACGATGCGCTGCACGTCGTGCGGGCACGACACGCCGGGGTGGGAGATTGCCGACCGCGGCCCGCGCCGCCGGTTCGAGGGCGACGATCGCCGGCACCGCCTGTCGGCGTCGCCACGGCTGGTCCTGCGCAGGAGCGCGTAACCGCCAGCCGTCAGCGCAGGGCGAGCGCCGCGAGCGCGTCGCGGCACGCGACGACGTCCGCCATGGTCACGTATTCTTCCCGGCCGTGCAGCCCGGCGCCGCCGGGGCCGAAGAGCACGGCCGGGGTTCCCGCCGCCCCCAGGACCGCGGCATCGGTCCAGAAGCTCATGCCCACCCGCTCGGGAACGTGCCCCTGCGACGCCAGCACGTCGGCGAGCTCGAGCGCCACGGGGTGCTCGAGCGGCAGCTCGTAGGGCGGCCGCGAGAACGTCACGCGCGACAGCGCCTCGAACTCCGGATCGTCGCGGGCCAGGGCGTCCAGGATCGCCTGCACCTCACGCCCGGCGCCTTCCGCTGACTCCCCCGGAACGGTGCGCCGCTCCATCTGCAGCAGGCAGCGCTCCGGATAGCTGCTCAACCCGGTCCCGCCGGCCACGATGGAGGCGTGCAGCGAGGCGGTGCCCATCAGCGGGTGCGGCGGCCGGGCCTGGAGCGCGCGGTCGAGCGCTTCGAGCCGATGGAGCACGCGTCCCATGCGCAGGATCGCGTCGCGGCCGTCGCGCGGGCGGCTGCCATGCGCGGCGCGGCCCCGCGTTTCGACGTCGATCCAGGCAAAGCCCTTGTGGGCCACGGCAATCTGCAGCCCGGTCGGTTCCGTGACCACGCCGGCGTCGGCACGCCACGTCGTCACCAGCGCATCGGCGCCGAGGCTCGCGTACTCCTCGTCGATCACCGCCGCCACGATGAGCCGCCCGCGGCTGAAGCCGCGCTGCGCTGCCAGACGGGCCGCGTCCACCATGGCGGCGACGCCCCCCTTCATGTCCTGCGAGCCGCGGCCGTACACCCGCCCGTCGCGCACAACGGGATCGAACGGAGCGTCCATGCCCTCGACGCCGACCGTGTCGAGGTGCCCGCAGAACATCAGCGACCGTCCTGCCTGCCGCCCGTCGAGCACGCCGATCACATTGGGCCGCCCCGGCACGACGTCCTGGATCTCGACGTCGAGACCGGCGGCGCGCATGTGGTCCGCCACGACGGACGCGATCGCTCCCTCGCCGCTGGCGCCGGGCACCAGCGACGGGTTGACGGAATCGATCGAGACGAGCTCGCGCAACAGCGAGATGCAGCGATCGTGGACCATGGCAGGCCTGTATTATGCCCTGATGGATCTACAGGGACGGGTGGCGGCCATCACCGGGGCGTCCTCGGGCATCGGACTGGCGATCGCGGAACAGCTCGCGGCGGCAGGGGTGGCGGTGGTGCTCGGAGCGCGCCGGGCGGACCGCCTCGAGGCGGCGGTCGCGCGCATCCGCGCCGCCGGCGGATCGGCCGAGGCGGTGCCGATGGACGTCACCTCGGAGCCGGACGTCGCCCGGCTGGTGGCGCGGGCGGAAGCCGCCTTCGGGCGGCTCGACGTGATGGTGTGCAACGCCGGGTTCGGCTACTACGGCACGGTGGAGAACACCGATCCCGACGTGATGCGCCGCATGATGGACGTGAACTTCCTCGGCACGTTCTTCGGCGCGCGCGCGGCCATCCCGGTGTTCCGCCGCCGCGGCAGCGGCCACCTCGTGATCATCTCCTCGATCGTCGGCCGCCGCGGGATCGCGCAGATGAGCGGCTACAGCGCCACCAAGGCCGCCCAGGTCGGCTTCGCCGAATCACTGCGCACGGAGTTCCTCGGCTCGGACATCCACGTCAGCGTCGTGCTGCCGATCTCGACCGAGACCGAGTTCCGCGACGCGATGAGCCGCGACTACGGGCACTCCGTCCGCGGCCTCGGGCCCAAGCAGAGCGCCGCCACCGTGGCCCGCGCCGTGCTCGCGTGCATCCGCCGGCCGTCGCCCGAGGTCTACCCGCACCGCGCCTCGCGGGCGCTGACGATCATCAACGCGGTGGCCCCGCGCCTCGCCGACCGCCTGGTGCGGAAATACGGCCGGCGCCGGGAGCAATGACGGCCGACCGCCTGCCGCCGGCGGCGCTGCGCATCGCCGAAGCGGTCCGCTCGCGCGGCGGCCGCGCCCTGGTCGTGGGCGGCTGGGTCCGCGACCAGCTGCTGGGGCGCCCGTCGAAGGACGTCGACCTCGAGGTCTACGGCGTGCCGGCGGAGGCGCTGCGCGGGCTGCTCGAAGGGTTCGGCCCGGTCAACGCCGTCGGCGAGAGCTTCACCGTCTACAAGGTCGCCGGCCTCGACGTCGCGCTGCCGCGCCGCGACTCGAAGACGGGCCGCGGCCATCGCGGCTTCACCGTGCAGGGCGATCCCGGCATGCCGGTCGCCGACGCGGCGCGGCGGCGCGACTTCACGATCAACGCGGTGGCGCTCGATCCGCTGACCGGCGAGCACCTCGACCCGCACGGCGGCATCGCCGACCTGCGGCGCCGCGTGCTGCGCGCCGTCGACCCCGTCACCTTCGGCGAGGACAGCCTGCGCGTGCTGCGCGCCGTCCAGTTCGCCGCCCGCTTCGACCTCGAGCTCGAGCCGGCCACCGCCGATCTGTGCCGCGCCATCCCGCTCGACGACCTCCCCGCCGAACGAATCTGGGGAGAGGTCGAGAAGCTGCTCCTCCGCCCGGCGCGGCCGTCGCGCGGCTTCGATCTCGCGCTCCGCCTGGGCGTTGTCGCCCGGCTGTTTCCCGAGCTCGCGGCGCTTGCCGGCTGCCCGCAGGAACCGGAGTGGCACCCCGAAGGGGACGTCTGGATCCACACCCTGATGGTGATCGACGAGGCGCGGCAGCGGATCGACGATCTCGACCATCCCCGCCAGGTCACCGTCATGCTCGGCGCCGTGTGCCACGACCTCGGCAAGCCGGCGACGACCGCCGTCGTGGACGGGCGGATCCGGTCGATCGATCACGAGCAGGCCGGCGTGGCGCCGGCCGGCGCCCTGCTGGACCGGTTGCACGTGCACACCATCGCCGGCTTCGACGTCCGCGCCCAGGTCCTCGGCATCGTCGCGCACCACTTGAAGCCGCTGTCGTTCGCCACCTCCTCGCCGCCGGCCGGGGACGGCGCCTTCCGCCGGCTGGCCGTCAAGGTGGACCTCGAGCTGCTCGCGCGGGTCGCGGAGGCGGATTGCCAGGGCCGGACCGGCCGCTTCGACTGCAGCGGCATCGGCTGGTTCCTGGCGCGCGCCCGCCAGCTCGGGGTCGAGCACGCGGCGCCGGCGCCGCTGCTCAAGGGGCGTCACCTGCTCGAGCTCGGCCTGACACCCGGTCCGCGCGTGGGCGCCATCCTCAAGCAGGTCTACGAGCGTCAGCTCGACGGCCGGATCACGTCGCTGGACGAAGGGATCGCGGCCGCGCGTGCGATGCTGTCAGGGGAAGACCGGCAAACGCCATGAGAGGAGACGTCGTGCCCGTTCGGATCAGTTTCGGCAACACCAGCCCGCGCGGCTGGCTGCGTCCCATCCTGTGCCTGGCAGCGGTGCTGCTCGGCGCGGCGAGCGCCGCGGCGCAGCCGCCCGAGCCCGTCGGTCCCTACGCCGTGGACGTGCGCGGCGCCCTGGCCCGGTTCAAGCAGGACGCGGCGGTGGCCGCCGGGCTCGACGTCACCGCCGACAGCCTGCCGACCCGCGGCCTCGGCCTCGGTGTGGGCGTCCATCTGTATCCCGTGCGGGTGCGGCGGGTCACGCTCGGCATCGGCGGCGAGATGCTGGTGGCCCGCGCCAGCCTGATGAAGGAGGCGGAGACCGGCGCCACCGTGGTCCCCCCCACGGTGACGACGCGGCTCTCGCTGTTCTCCCCGCAGGTATCGCTGAACTTCGGGACGCGGGAGGGCTGGAGCTACATCAGCGGCGGCATCGGGCTGGCGCGGCTGACCAGCGAACGCGACGACCAGCCGGCCGCGGACGGCCAGGGCCGGGTACGCGCTTCGCACTACGGCGGCGGCGCGCGATGGTTCACCGGGCCGCACCTCGCCTTCACGTTCGACCTGCGGTTCTATACGGTCAACGCCGGCGAACCCGCCGGGGCGGCGCCGGCCTATCCACGCAGCCGCTTCATGGTCATCAGCGCCGGAGTCTCGCTCCGTTAGCGGCGTCGTCGGGGTGCTCGCCGCCGGAGCTCACCGCTTCGCGGCCGCGCCGCCACTCCTCGAGCAGCCGGGCGACGTTGCCGCTGACCGAGTGCAGCGACGGGCTCCAGCCGATCTGCCGCGCCCGCGGCGATCGCACCACCTGATCGAGCGCCAGCGCGTCGGCCAGCGGTCCCATCTTCTGCCGCGCCTCGGCGAGCGGCATGCGGCGCACGCTGGGCTGGACGGTCGCGTGTTCGGCGATCGCGGCAACGATGTCGTTCACCCGCTCGTCCCCTTCGTCGTTGGCGTGAAACAGCCCCGACGCCGCGGGGTTGGCTGCCACCCGCAGGTAGAGCTCGCCCAGATCGCGGTCGTAGACGAGCGGCCAGTGGTTGTCGCCGCTGCCGACGATGCGGACCAGGCCGTTGCCGGCATCCTTGAGGAGGTCGCTGACAATGCCGCGGGCGCCGCCGTAGACAATGCCCGGCCGGATCACGGCGGTGCGCAGGCTGCCGGTGGCGGCGTTCAGCACCCGCTGTTCGTGCGCCGGCCGCCAGCTCACCGCCGCGGCCGGGTCGAGCGCCGCGGACTCGTCGGCCGGCGAGAGCTGGTCGCCGAGCACCCAGACGCCAGACGTGTAGATCAGGAAGCGCGGACGGCCGTCGCCGCTGGCCAGCAGCGTGTCGATCGCCGCGCCGTCCAGCTGCGCGCCGCGGGCCGAAAACTCCGCCGCCGCGTGCACGACGCCGTCGGCCGCCGCCGCGGCATCGGCGTAGGACGCCGGCTGCGCCAGGTCGCCGAGGACGGGCTGCGCCCCGCGATCCTGCACGCGGGCCGCGCGCTCGCTGTTCCGGACGAGCGCATCGACGCGGTGCCCGGCACGCACGAACGCGTCCAGCACCGCCGCCCCGACATACCCGGTTCCGCCGGTCAGGAAGATGCGCATGTCAATCGGCCCGGCCCGTCAGATATCCCATATGCGCTCCTGGTGATCGTAGAACGTGATCAGGCCGTCCTCGCTGACTTTCAGCACCGCGCCGTGGCGCCCGGCCGCCATCGCCGCCGTGGTGCGCGCCCCCTCGACCGCGAGGTTCGAGTGTGGTTCCACCGGCTCGGTGTGCAGCAGGATCGCGCCAACCGCCAGCACACGGCCGTCTGAATCGACGACCGTGGCGCCGTCGGTGCGCGCCAGCCCCTCGAGCACCGCCGGATCCATGCGGGTGGCCGTCTGCCCCTGCAGCATGTGCAGGAGCTGGGCGCGGGTCGGCGCGTCCGGGCGCCCCGGCAGGCGGGGCGCGTCGAGCTGATCGCCCGGCGCCACCAGCAGCGGCAGCGACGCCACCGGGTCCCGCAGCACCACGAACAGCGCTCCCTGCCGGGCGTCGGCGAGGTCGAGCGCCGTCTGGAACAGCCGCTCGGCGAGCGACGGGTTGCCGATCGACGCCGCCCACATCTCGTACTTCGCCTGGATGTCGAGCAGGTGCCAGCGCGCGTTCCTGAAGCTGAAGACCTGGACCCCTTCGGCGAACAGCTTGATCTCGTGCGACGGGCTGAGCACCACGCCACGTTCCGGTTGCCGGCGGTCGCGAGCGCATGGGCCCGGTACGGCGTCGGGCAGGGCACATCGAGGCGGCCGGGCCGGACCCGGCGCGCCAGCTCGAGCAGGTCGAGGACGAGCCCTTCCCGGTTGACGAGAAACACCGTCCGGAGGCCGTCGCACAGGCGGTAGAACGTCTTGATCGCGGTCAGGGCCTGGGTGTAGCGGTAGGTCTGCTCGCCCACCGCGCGCCCCGGGTGCTCCGGGTCGCGGTCGGTGTCGAGGATGCAGCACGCCGGACGAAATCGGCCGGTTCTCGTAGCTGGACATCGCCGCGACGCGCAGCACCTCGATCGCCGTCGCCACGATGTCCGCGCGGGTCTGCGCCGGGTCCGTGTACGACATCTCGTCGACGAAGGCGCCGACATAGCGGTCCTCGATCGCGCCACGGAAGAGCTCGCCGCGCTCGAGCATGTGCCGCGGATCGAAGATGGCGCGATAGCGGATCGACAGCACCGCGCCGAGGGCGCGCGCCAGCCGCACCTCGTGCGAAGTGAACGGGCCGCCGCGCCGGCACGTGCAGCACGTGCCGGGACCCGAACCATCGAATCGTCAGGACGGACGGGTCACCGGTCGGCTCGATGGCCAGCCGGCCATCGGACGACAGCGACGGAATCGGTTCGGTTTCGAACGTCGCGCGACTGAAAAACTGCCGGAGCGCCGCCTGCAGCAGGTTGTCGTAGAGCGCGCTGGCCGCAAAAACCGGCGGGAGCGACATGGGTTTTCCATCATAATTCAGCCGCATGGCGCGGCGCACGCTGATCGAGTTCCTCGACGACCTTTCCCGCATCGACCGTGAGTTCCTCACCTACGACGACGGCTACCGGACGTGGAGCTACACCTACCGCGAGACCGCGGCGCACGCGCACGCCTTTGCCGGCGCGCTCCGGGCCGCCGGCATCGCCAAAGGCGATCACGTCGTCGTCTGGAGCGAGAACCGGCCGGAATGGATCATGGCGCTCTGGGGCTGCCTGCTGCGCGGCGTGGTGCTGGTGCCGATCGACTACCGCGCGTCGGTCGAGTTCCTGCACAAGGTGGCGGCGATCGTCGACGCGCGCGCGATCCTGACCGGCGATACCGTGGGCGAGGTGACCAGCACGCGGCCGGTCTGGCCCCTCGCCGGGCTCACCGCCTACGCCGCCGATGCCTCCCCGCCGGCCGAGGTCGGCCGCCGAAGACGTGGCCGAGGTGATCTTCACCTCCGGCGCCACCTCCGAGCCGAAGGGCGTGGTCCTCACCCACCGCAACATCCTCGCGAACATCGTCCCGATCGAACGGGAGATCGCCAAGTACCGCCGCTACGCGCGGCCGTTCCTGCCGATCCGCTTCCTGAACCTGCTGCCGCTCAGCCACATGTTCGGCCAGGCGATGGCCGACCTTCGTGCCGCCGCTGCTCGACGGGCGTGGTGGTGTTCACGCGGACGTTCGCGCCCGACGAGATCGCCTCGCAGATCCGGACGCGCCGCATCTCGGTGCTGGTGTGCGTGCCGAAGATGCTCGAGGTGCTGCGGGACCACCTGGTGCGGACCGTGCCCGAGACGGCCGTGGCTCCGGAAGGGCGGATGCACTGGACGGCGCGCTGGTGGCGCTACCGGCGGGCGCACCGGACGTTCGGGCTGAAGTTCTGGGCCATCGTCGTCGGCGCGGCCCCGCTCGACCCGGAGCTGGAGGCGTTCTGGGGACGGCTCGGCTTCCTGGTCGTCCAGGGCTACGGCCTGACCGAGACCGCGCCGATCGTCACGCTGAACCACCCGCTGCACGCGTCGCGCGGCGCCGTCGGCAGGCCGATCAGCGGCGTCGAGGTGCGCATCGCCGAAGACGGCGAGATCCTGGTCCGCGGCGACAACGTCACCCGCGGCTACTTCAACGCGCCCGAGGAGACGCGCGAGGCGTTCCGCGGACGGCTGGTTCCACACCGGCGACATCGGCAGCCTGGACGGCGAGGGACGGCTGCACATCCGCGGACGGAAGAAGGAGATGATCGTAACGCCCGAAGGGCTGAACGTCTTTCCCGAAGACGTCGAGCGGGTGCTGAACGAGCAGCCGGGCGTACGGGAGTCGGCCGTCGTCGGCGCCCCGGTGCCCGGGAGCACGGCCGAGCGGGTGCAGGCGGTGCTGGTCCTGGCCGAGGGCGCCGACGCGGACCTGATCGTCAGGGAGGCCAATGCACGGCTCGAGGACCATCAGAAGATCCGCCTCGCGGCGCCGGTGGCCGGGCGCCGAACTGCCGCGCACCGAGGGAACCCGGAAGCTGAAACGCCGCGAGTTGCGGGAGTGGCTGCTGCGCCAGCAGGCATCCGGGGGGAAGCGGCCGCACCGGCGGATGGCCGGACCGCCGTCCACGACGGACGAAGCGTCCAGGCGGTGCTGTCGCGGTTTGCCCCGGGCCGGACGATCACCGGCGAGACGACGATCGACGAGATCGGCCTGAGCTCGCTCGAACGGGTCGAGCTGATGATGGCGCTCGAGGAGACGCTCCAGGTCACGGTGGACGAGGCACGGTTCGCGGAGGCCAGGACCGTGGCCGACCTCGAAGTCCTGACGCGGCCGCTGGATGCGCCCGCCGCCGCGACCGGGGCGGTCGCCGCAGCGGCAGGTCCGGCCGAGCCGATCGCGTTCCCGTCCTGGAACCGGACGCTGCCGGCCCGCGCCGTCCGGCGCGTGAGCCTGCCGACGTGGATCCTGCCGCTCGGCCCGCATCTTTGCCGGCGTTCAGGTGCAGGGCCTCGAGCATCTCAGGGAGCTGCGCGGGCCCGCCATCTTCGCCGCCAATCACCAGAGCCACTTCGATACGCCGGTCATCCTGATGGCGCTGCCACCGCGCTGGCGCTACCGGCTGGCGCCGGCCATGGCCAAGGAGTTCTTCCAGGCGCATTTCTACCCGGAACAGTTCGGCCGCCGGCGCCTACGTGGCCAACAGCCTCAACTATTACCTGGCGTCGCTGTTCTTCAACGCGTTCCCGCTGCCGCAGCGGGAGGCCGGGACGCGCCAGACGCTCCGCTATATCGGCGACCTGATGAGCGGCGGCTACTCGGTCCTGATCTTCCCGGAAGGACGGCGGACGGATGCGGGGGAAATCGGCCACTTCCTCCCGGGCGTCGGGATGGCGGCGGCACGGCTCCAGGTTCCGGTCGTGCCCGTACGGCTCGACGGGCTCGACCGTATCCTGCACCACACATGGAAGTTCCCGCGACGGGGGATTGCCAAGGTAACCTTCGGACGTCCCCTGACACTCGAGGGAGCGACTACGCCGCGCTGGCGCGGCAGGTGGAGGACGCCGTCCGCGCTCTTATGATGGTTCAGTTTGCGGAGACCGGTCCAAATATGGCACAATCTTTGATTGAAAGGATAGCACTTGAGCAAGGATGATCTGATTGATGTGCAGGGCACGGTCGTGGCCGTCCACAGCGGAGGACTCTACCGCGTGCAGTGTGACCAGGGCCACGAGGTGCTTGCGCAGTTGAGCGGCCGGATGCGCCGCTTTCGAATCAAGGTGGTGCCTGGCGACCGCGTGACCGTAGGCGTTTCTCCCTACGATCCGGTTCGCGGCATCATCACCTTCCGCGCTCGCTAGATTACATTTGAGCTCTCAAGCCCAACATCAGGCCCCACGGCGACGTTCACGACGGCCCGGCTCGCGCGGCGGCGCGTCCCGGAACAAGCCGTCATCCGGGCAGGCGATGACGATCCCGCTGGCCGTTCCCGTGTCCCGGACGCAGGCCGACTACGATCCCAGCCCCGTCAGCTTCGACAGCCTCGGCCTCGAGTCGACCCTGCTCGAGAGCATCCGGCAGCGGGGCTTCGCCACCACCACGGCCGATCCAGAGCGCCGTCATCCCGATCATCATGGACGGGAACGACCTCATCGGATGCGCCGACACCGGCACCGGCAAGACGGCGGCGTTCCTGCTGCCGATCCTCAACCGGATGCTGCGGACCGCGCGCGGCCGCCCCGGAAGAGCGCGGCTACACCCGCGTGCTGATCCTCGTCGCCGACGCGCGAGCTGGCGGTGCAGATCGAAGACGACGTCCAGGGGTTCTCCTATCACACCGACCTGACCAGCATCGCGGTCTACGGCGGCGTGCCGATGGATCAGCAGGAGCGCGCGCTCAAGTCCGGCGTCGACATCGTCGTCGCGACGCCCGGCCGGCTGATGGATCACATGCGCAGCGGCACGTCTCGTTCGACAAGCTCGACACGCTGGTCCTCGACGAAGCGGACCGCATGATGGACATGGGCTTCTGGCCCGACGTCCGCCGCATCGTGCAGACGCTGCCGGACACGGCGGCCCGCCAGACGCTGCTCTTCTCGGCGACGATGCCGGCCGACGTGATGTAGCTGGCGGACGAAGTGGTGCTGCGATGCGCAAGTACGTCCAGATCGGCACCGACGGCGGCCCGGCCAAGAGCATCACGCACACGATCGAGAACGTGGCGGCCGCGCGAGAAGACCGAGTGGCTGGCCAAGTTCCTGCGCCGCACGCACGGCCCGGTGCTGGTGTTCATGCGGACCAAGTCCGGCGCCGAGCGGCTCGCCCGCCGGCTCTCGTCGCTCGGCCTGAAGGCGGCGGCGCTGCACGCCGACCGCACGCAGGCGCAGCGGTCGCAGGCGGTCGAAGGATTTCGCGGCGGCCGCGTCCACGTCCTGGTCGCCACCGACGTCGCGGCGCGCGGCCTCGACATCGACGGCATCACGCACGTCGTGAACTACGAAGTGCCGTCGAACCGCGAGACCTACGTCCACCGCGTGGGGCGGACCGGTCGCGCCGACGCCACCGGCACCGCGCTGACGCTGGTGGCGCCCGAGGAACTGCGGGCGCTGCAGGCGCTGCAGCGCTCGTTCGGGATCGAGATGCAGGGATGATGGACGATCGAGATACGAACGCCATTCGCCGCCGTGGCCCCAACGGCCCGTGACCAGTCCGCCGAGACCCGGCGCCGCGCCGAGCGCCGGCAGGGATCGCCGACGCCCGCAGGCCGCCGATGCGCGCCGCGCCGGCCGCGGTCCGCGGTGTCCGCCGCGGTCGAGAAGTTCAAGTCCTGCCGCTGGCGCGCGACGCCGGAAGACGGCGAGTTCTGCACCCACCGCGACGTGCTGCCGTTTGCCGGCAAGGACGGCTTCGTGGCCGAGTCGTGGTGCCCGGACTGCGCCTTCTACAAGCTGCGCCGCACGCCGAAGAAGCGCGAGCGCCTCGACTTCACCTACTGAGCCCCGCGGATTTCCGCCTAGGGCCAGTCGTCGATTTCGACCCCTATTCCGACCCCTCTTCGCCCCTCTCCGAGCCTATTCCGAGAACTCGCTGGCGAGGTCCGCCCATTCGCCGTCCGGCGCCAGCGACTGGTAGTGCCGCCAGTGCGGCTTGGCGTCGGCGGACTGGCCGGTCTTCTCGAGCGTGACCGCCAGGTAGAAGTGGGCGTCGGCGTAGGTGGGGTTGAGCGACACCGCGACGCGGTAGCAGAGCAGCGCCCGGCTGTAGCGCCCCAGATCGTGGTGGATGTTGCCGAGGTTGAAGTGCGCCTCGAAGCAGTCGGGGTCGAGCGAGATGGCGCGCTCGTAGAGCGCCTGGGCCTCGATCAGCTCGTCGCGCGCCGTAGTGGATGTTGGCGAGGTTGACGATCGCCGGCACCAGGTCCGGATCGACGACCAGCGACTTCCGGTACGCCGAGGCCGCCGCCTCCAGCTTCCGCTCATCCCCATCGTCCAGGTCGCGATCCCTCGGTGAAGTACTTGCGCGGCGAGCGCGCGCTGCGGATCGGAGCCGACGTAGGCGTCGAGCGACGCGTCGCACGAGGCGGTCGGTCCGGGGCTGATGGCGGCGGCCGCCGACGCCTCGCTCTTCTCGCGGCGCGCCGCCAGCGACAGCACCTTGGGCCGGGGCGTGTCGGACCCGGCGTGGCCGGGCTGAAAGTCGAGCGCCAGCTGCCCCTGCCGCTCCGCGAGCAGCGCGCGCAGCACGACGCGCAGCGGCACGCCCGCGCTCGAGCTCGGCCGCCAGGCTGCCTGATCGTCAGCAGATCGGGGAACGAGAAGAGCCGGTCGCCGGGCCGCGCACCGGCGCGGACGAGGCCCCACTTCTCCAGGTAGCGAAGATGGTTGTCGGTGATCGACGGGTAGAGGTTGCGGATGTCGCGCGAGGTGTACGGCCCGCTCGCGCCTGACGAAGACGACGTCATTGAAGCGAAGATTAGTGAGCCGCGGCCGAAAGTGCAAGCCATACAATGATCCGATGCTCCTGGCCGGCGACATCGGTGGCACCAAGACACTCCTCGGTCTCTTCTCGCCGGCGCAGCCCCGCCCCGAACCCGTTGTCGTGGACGAGTTCGCGACGATGGACTACGACGGGCCTCGAGCGGATCATCCACGAGTTCCTCGGGCGGCACGGATACACGGCCGGGCAGATCGAGGTCGCGTCGCTGGGGGTGGCCGGCGCGATCACCGACCAGGTCGCCGAGCTGACCAACGTGCCGTGGCGCGTCGGGCGCGTCGGACGATCCAGCGCACGCTCGGCATCGGCGCGCGTGCACCTGCTCAACGATCTCGAGGCGATGGCGTACGCGGTGTCGGTGCTGCGCGAGGGACGAGCTGGCGGTGCTGCAGGAGGGGGTGCGCGTGGCGAGCGGCAACGCCGCCGTGATTGCGGCCGGCACCGGCCTCGGCGAATCCGTGCTGCTGAACGTCGAGGGACGGTTCGTGCCCGGCGAGTCCGAAGGGGGCCACGCCGACTTCTCCGCACGGACGCCGCGCGAGCTCGAGATGGTGGGCGAACTGACGCGCGTCTACGGGCGGGTCAGCGTCGAGCACGTGCTGTCGGGGCCCGGCCTGGTCAACATCTATCAGTTCACGCACGACTCGTTCGGGCCGGATTCGCTGCCGGCCGGCGACCGGCCGATGCCCGCCGGGCTGTGCGCCGGGGTCGGCGACGTCGACGACCGGCCGAACTGCCGGCCGCCATCTCGAGCTCGGCCATGGCGCGGCGATGTCCGCGCTGCGTCGAGGCGCTCGACATCTTCGTCGCCGCCTACGGCGCCGAGGCGGGCAACCTCGCGCTCCGCATCGTGGCGACCGCCGGGGTCTACGTCGGCGGCGGCATCGCGCCGCGCATCCTGCCGGCGCTGCAGGCCGGCCCGTTCATCAGCGCCTTCCGCGCCAAACAGCCGCTGCACGAGCTGGTCGGCCGGGTGCCGGTCGCGGTGATCCTGAACGCGCGCGCCGGCCTGCTCGGCGCGGCGGTCCACGCCAACGGCGCGGCCGCCGAACGGCTCAGAAGCCGAGCCCCTTCGTCTTGAGCTGCACCCGCATCAGGTAGTCGTCCGCGGTCATGTAGAGCGTGCGGCCGTCGGCGCCGCCGAAGGCGCAGTTGCTCGTCGCCTGCCCGGTCTGGATGGTGCCGAGGTGCTTGCCGTCAGGCGGAGAACACCAGCACGCCGCCCGGTCCGGTGGCGAACAGGTTGCCGTCGGCATCGATCTTCAGCCCGTCGGGCAGCCCGCGGCGGCTCTTCCCCATCGCCGTCGCATCGAACAGCACCCGGCTGTTGTCGATGGTGCCGTCGGCCTTCACGTCGAACACGCGCCAGATCGCCGCGGTCTGATCGGACTGCGCGATGTAGAGGCGCCGCTCGTCGGGCGAGAACGCCAGCCCGTTGGGCCGGGTCATGTCCTTCGTGAGCAGCGTGACGGTGCCGTCCGTGGCGCGGCGATAGACCCCGGCAAAGGGCAGCTCGCGCTTCGGGTCGTCCCACTGCTTCTCCATGCCGTAGGCGGGATCGGTGAAGTAGATGGCGCCGCCGCTGTGGAGGACGAGATCGTTGGGGCTGTTGAACCGCTTGCCGTCGTAGCGGTCGGCGAGGGTGGTGAACGTCGGCTGCGGGCTCGACGAGCGGCGCCTCCATCCTGGCGATGCGGCGGTCGCCGTGCTGCGCCAGCAGCAGCCGGCCGTCGCGGTCGAGAATCAGGCCGTTCGAACCCACTTCCCCGCCGCGCTTCTCCGCTGCCGGTGTAGCCGGACGGCGTCAGGTAGAGCCTGGCGCCCTCCCCGTCCTTCCAGCGATGGATCTGGTTGGGCGGGATGTCGGAGAACAGGAGATACCCGCCATCCTTGACCCACACCGGGCCTTCGGTCCAGTCGTAGCCGCCGGCCAGCACCTCGATCACGGCATCCGCGGCCACCAGCCGATCGAGCGCCGGATCCAGCCGTTCGATGCCGGGTGGTTTCGGAAAGTTGTCCTTCTGATCGGTCATCGTCAACCCCTCCGCAACCAGTCCGGTCAGTGCCGCTGCCATGCCGAGGGGCACGAGCAGGCCGGTCGTCGAACGCATGGCAGGCATGGAACGTCCTTCCCCCGGACATCAACGCACTCGCCGGGCGCGAGTACGATAGTTCCTGAACTGGAAAGCTTCATCTTCCTGCCGCCCCTGAGCTGATGATCTCCCGCTGGACGCCCCTGGCCCACTCGCTCGCTGCCGCTGCCGCGCTTTCGCTGTCGATCGCCGCGGCGGCGTGTTCCGACCGCACCGCGGCACCGGCGCCCGAACCGCTGCCCCGGCCGTCGATCCTCCTCGTGACCCTCGACACGACGCGCGCCGACTCCATCGGGCCCGAAGCGGCCGGCATCAGCACCCCGGCGTTCAACGCGCTGGCGGCGCGCGGCCTGCGCTTCCGCCAGGCCTACGCGACGGTCCCCGAGACGCTGCCCTCGCACGTCTCGATGATGACCGGCCTCTACCCGGCTGGCCACGGCGTGCACGAGAACGCCCGGCCGGTCGCGGCGGCGCACGCCCTGCTCGCCGAGCTGCTCCAGGGGAGCGGCTATCGCACGGCCGCCTTCGTGTCGTCGTTCGTCCTGGCCCGCCGCTTCGGTCTCGCGCGCGGCTTCGAGACCTACGACGACGAGCTGCCGGACAGGGCGGCCGAGCGCGACTCGGCCGCCACCACCGACCGCGCCCTCGCGTTCCTGTCCACGCCGTCGCCGGCGCCGCTGTTCCTCTGGGTCCACTACTTCGATCCGCACGCGCCGTACGTGCCGCCGGACGCCTTCCGCGGCCCCTTCCGGGAGAAGCCGTACCTCGGCGAGATCGCCGCGATGGACGCACAGATCGGACGCCTGGTGGCCGGCATTCGAACGCCAGGCGCCAGGTCCGGCCGCCATCGCGGTCGCGGGCGATCACGGCGAGGGCCTGGGCGACCACGGCGAGTCCCAGCACGGCAACCTGCTGTATCAGTCGACCATGCACGTGCCGCTGGTGCTGGTCGGGCCGGGCGTGGCGCCCGGGGTCACGGACGCCCCGGTCAGCACGCGCCGCCTCTTCCACACCCTGCTCGACTGGGCGGGCCTCGGCGCGTCGCGACAGCCTGCGCGGCACCGTCGGCCGAGGTGGTGCTGGGCGAAGCGATGAAGCCCTTTCTCGAGTACGGCTGGCAGCCGCAGACGATGGCCGTCGAGGGCACGCGAAAGGCGATCCTGGCCGGGACGCTCGAGACCTACGACCTCGCGGCGGATCCGCGCGAGGAACGCGCAACCTGGGCGCTGGCGCGCCGCTGCCGTCCTCGCTCGCGGGCCGCGCTCGAGGACTATCCGGTGCCGTCGCTCGCAGGCGCCGCCGGCGCCCGGCGGCCCTGGACGACGAGGCGCGCCGGCGGCTGGCCAGCCTCGGCTACATCGGCGCCAGCGCGCCCCCGGTCGTCCGCCGCGACGCCCCGCGCCCGGCCGACATGGTGCATCTCTTCGACCTCATCGAGCAGGCCTCCGCGCTGTTCGTCGAGGAGCGGTATGCCGAGGCGATCCCGGTGCTCGAGCGCATCCGCGCAGAAGGATCCGCACAACCTCGACGCCGCGCTTCGCCTGGCGACCGCGCACTCCAGCCTCGGCCGCGACCGCGCAGGCGCTGGACGGCTTCAGGACGGCCGCGCGGATAGCGCCGCAGTCGGCGGACGTGCAGATGTACCTGGCGCTGCACTACGCCCGCGGCGCGGACTGGGAGCGGGCGGTGCCGCTGCTCGAGCGCCTGGTCGCCGAGCCGCCGGACCGGCTGCCGGCGGTCGAGGCGCTGGCGCGCATCCGCGAGCGGCAGGGGCGGACGGCCGACGCGATCGCGCTGCACCGGCGGATTCACGAGCACGCGCGCCCCTTCGGCGGCGGAGCTCGTCCGGCTGGGGCAGCTGGCGATGCGGCGACGGACAGACGGGCGTGGCCATCGACGCCTTCGAGCGGGCCCGGGCGCAGGCGGGGCCGCCGTTCCGGCACGATCTCGAGCTGGGCGTGCTGTATCTTGCGGCGCGGCGGCTGCCGGAGGCCAGGGCCGCGCTCGACCGCGTGCCGGCGGCGCATCCCGACTACTGCGATGGCGCTCTTCAAGCGCGCGCAGGTCAGCGTGCTGCTGAAGGAGCCGGACCGCGCCGCCCGGATCGCGGCCGCGCGCCGCGGCGCCGACGCCACGACGCGCGGGTTGATTGCGAAGGAGCGATTGTTCGGCAGCGCCGGTGCGGCTGACGCCGCTAGAACCGCAGCCGCGCGGCGAGCTGGAACCGCCGCGGGTCGAAGAAGTTCCGCGACTCGCCGAACACCGAGCTGTGCACGCTCGGCTGCGGGTTGTAGCCCGTCTGCTTGTCGAACACGTTGAACAGGTCCGCCGCCACCTGCAGGTTGAGCCGGTCGCCGAGCCGGACGTTCTGCGTGTAGTTCAGGTCGATCTGCCAGTGCGGATCGGTCGTGCGCGAGCCCGCCGGCTCCGCGTAGCGGTTGGTGTCGCTGGTGCTGGTGCCGACGAGCGGCGGTGTACGATCTCGTAGCTCCACGCCTCCCAGGGCTGCCCGGACTGGGCGATCGCGAAGGCGCCGACCGTCGCGTTCCACTGCAGCCCGTAGAAGCCGTAGACCTTCAGCAGGTGCCGGCGATCGCCGCGCAGGTCGCCGTCCTTGTTGTCCCAGAGCTGGCGGCCGGCGCCGTCGGCGATGTTCGACGACCCGATGAAGATGTTGTCGTCGTTGCCGACGGTCGAGTTGTCCTGGTCGAAATTGCCGTAGTAGTGGCTCCAGGTGTACGAGCCGCGCACGAACGCCCGCTCCCCGCGCCATTCCGACTCGAGCGTCGCCTCGTAGAACTTGGTGTAAGCGTCGTCGAGCTCGGCGATGACGTAGCTCGAGCCGCTGCCGATCTGCGCGAGCTTCTGCGTCGAGGTCCGGGATGTAGAGCTCGCGCGGGATGTCCGGCCGGCGGATTGAAGCGCGACGCGCGCGTTGTTGTTCGTGTCCTCCCAGAAATGGCTGCCCTCGCGATAGCGGCCGTAGAGGCGCGCCGACCACCGCGGCGAAAACTGCCTGGCCGTGCCGACCAGGAACTCGTCCACCGTCCGCGGCGTGAGATCGTCCACGAACAGCTTGCCCGACGACGAGCCGACCGGCACCGCCGCGAACAGCGCGCCGTCGGCGTCGAAATGCGCGTCGATGAAGGTGCCGACAGGTTGCGATCCCACGATGCCGCGCGCGGCAGCGAGCTGGCCGCCGGGTTGTAGCGGGCGTAGCTGGCGTAGACGGTGTCGACGCCGTTGTAAGCCCAGGTCGCGCCGAGCCGCGGCTGGATCATCTTGCTGAACGGAATCTCGTACATCGCGTACTTGTTGCCCGGCGCCGAGACGAAGCCGGACAGCGCCGAGCCGTCTTCGCGCAGACCCTGGCCGTAGAGCGTGTCGTTGCTCGCCAGCAGGCCGGCGTTGAACGTCCAGCGCTTCCAGCGGATCGTGTCGTTGATCTCGAGGCTCTGCGAGCGGTACTCGGAGTGGATCGGCGCCACCCCGCCGCCGGTCTGCTGCTGGAACCGCGCGGTGTAGAAGATCGGCGTGCCGTTGAGGTTGGTCCGGCCGCCGGGAACGGTGATCGCGCCCCAGCCGTTCGAGCTGCGGACCAGATCCTCCGAGTCCTGATAGCGCTGGTAGCCGACGTGCAGGTCGTGCGACACGGCGCTGCCGAGCGTGACGTTGTAGCCGATCTGCCCGGCGTCGCGGAAGAAGTCGCTGGTCGTTCAGCTCGAGGCCGTAGCCGACGATGCCGCCGCCGACCCGGACGCCGTTCTCGGTGTAGCCGTAGCGATCGATGAGGGGCTGGATGAACGAGTTGTAGGCCGTCTGCCCGGCGATCGGCGCCGGTACGGAGACGCGGCCGAGGGTGTCGAGCGTGCCGAGATCGAGACGGGTGCCGATGTCGGACGAAGGCGACACGGCCGCGAGGTTGTCGGGGCGCCCCAGGTTCTCGTTGGCGAAATGCGTGTACTTGAACGTCAGGTGGCTGCGCGACGTCGATGATCCACGACCCTTCGGCGATGCCGATCTTCAGCCACGCCTCGCTGCCGGTGCCGGTCGTCGCCGACGCGTTCGAGGCGAACAGGTCGCTCCTGTCGAGGCGGTGCGAGTCGCGGTAGCTGAAGTTCAGCAGCACCGAGTTGGTCGGCGTGAACGTCAGCTTGCCGAAGCCCTCGTTGCGGGTCCGCTCGTACTGCGGCAGCTCGCCGTAGAGGTTGGCGCGGTTCTGCCGCGAGTTCTCCGGCCGGTAGTACGACCCGTAGAAGTGCAGCCGGCCCGGCAGCACCGGGCCGCCGAGGTTGGCCGTCAGCCAGCTGCGGTCCTGCTCGAACCGCGACGCCGAGCCGCTGTCGAGCGCGGCGACCATGTTGTCGTTCTGCAGCTGGAAGCCGATCTCGCCGGCAAAGCGGCTGGTGCCCGACTTGCTGACCGAGTCGATGGTGAAGCCGCCGGAGCGGTCGAAGTCGACCGCCCGGGCGCCCCCCTTGATCGTCGTGACCTGCGCGATGTCGTGCGACGAGGGCTCCGCCGATAGCGTGCCGAAAAGCGGCAGCGTCACGTTGACGCCGTCGAACTGGTAGACGTTGTCCTGGCCGCTGCCGCCGGCGCTCGGGCCGCGCGTCTGATCCTGGGTCACCTGGACGCCGGGGATCAGCTTCACCAGGTCGCGATACTCCTGCCCGACCGGCAGCGCCATGATCTGCTCGTTCGAGACGCCGCTCTTGATCGTGGCCGAGTCGCGCTCGACGAGGCCCGCCGTGGCGGTGACCGTAACGGTTTCCGCCACCCCCTGGACGCCAAGCGTCGCGGTCACGGGCGTGTCCTGGCCGAGCTGCACCTGCGCCTGGCGCGTCACCGTCTGCATGCCGGACAGCGTGAACGTCACCGTGTAGGTGCCGGGCGGCAGCGCCGGCAGCCGGTAATCGCCGTTGGCTTCGCTGACGGTCACCCGCGGCGACGGCAGCACCTCGGAGCGCGCCTCCACCGTGACGCCCGGCAGCACGGCGCCGCCGGTGTCGACGACCTGGCCGCTGATGGCGCCGGTCTGCTGCGCGTGCGCGGAGCTGCCGGCGAACGTGAGAAGAACGAACAGATACGCGGCTACCCGTAGACACACCATCCCGACCACCTCCCAAGCTTGCCGGCGCGATTATACCCTCCGGGCCTGCCGCCGCACGGCGGAAGCCATGGTGCCGGCGGGGCTTACGGCTGAGCGGACGACGAGCGAAACGCCGCCGCGAACTCCCGTGCCGTGGCAAAGCGCCGCTCGGGCACGGGGTCGAGCGCGGTTCTCAGGGCGGCGGCCGCCGGCTCCGGCAGCGACGGCTGCAGCGACCGCGGGTCGCGCGCCACCCCCCGCAGCATGCTCCCAAGCAGCCCCGGCAGCGTCGTCCCGTCGAACGGCAGCACGCCGGTAGCCATCTCGTAGATCAGCACGCCGAGCGTGAAGATGTCGGAACGGGTGTCGACCGTCTGCCCCGTGAGCAGCTCGGGCGCCACGTAGCGCAGCTCCACATCCTCCAGCCCCAGGCCGCGGAGCGTCCCCTCCTGCAGGGTCCCGAGCAGGTCCTGCGCCTGCCAGATGCCGGCGCTCGAAATCATCAGCCGCTCGCCGTCTTCGTCAGAGGTGATGCGGATGATGTCGGGCGACAGCCCGCACAGCAGCCCCTTGCGCCGGTGGAGGAAATGCGCCGCCTCGAGGAGCTGCGCGGCGAAGGCCGAGAGACGTGGCCACGGCAGCGGGCCGGCCGCCGTGAGGAACTGCCGCAGGCTGGCGCCTTCGATGTAGTCGGTGACGACGTAGACGACGTCCCCCTCCTCTCCGTAGTCGCGCACCTGCATGATGGAGGGGTGGGCCACCTGCAGCGCGCGGGCCTCGTGCAGGAAGCGCGCCCGCACCGCTTCGTCGCGGGCGGTCCCGCCGCGCAGGATGCGGATGGCGACCGGGTGGCCGAGCGCCCGGTGCACGCCGCGATGCACCGTGCTGCCGAGGCGGCCGGGGCCGAGGGCTTCGCCAATCTCGTAGGTGCCGAGCAGCCCGCCGGCGCGTCCGGCACCGCGTCCCTCGGCGTCGGGGCCCGCCATCGCCTCGCCGAAGGCCGCCATGTCCGGCCATCTGGAGTCGGGGCTCTTGGCCAGCGCACGGGCCACGGCGAGATCGATCCAGGGCGGAAGCTCGGGCCGGAAGCGGCTCGGGAGCGGCACCGGCTTCGAGAGGTGGCCCGACACCATCGCCATGGCGTCCTGTCCGTCGAACGGCAGGCGGCCGGTCAGCAGCTCGAACACCAGGGCGCCCAGGCTGTAGACGTCGGACCGCGCGTCCACCGTCCCGCCGGTGAGCTGCTCTGGCGAGGCGTAGGCCACGGTGCCGATGAACTGGTGCGATCCGGTGAGGCGCGTCTCGTCGTTGGGCTGGCGGACGTTGGCCACGCCGAAGTCAACGATCTTGTAGACGCGGCCGCCGCCGAAGTCATGGGCAACGACGTTGGCGGGCTTCAGGTCGCGGTGCACGATGCCGCGGGCGTGCGCCAGGGACAGCGCGGCGCAGAGCGGCGGCACGATTTCTCTGAGCTCGTCGACGGCGAAGGATCCCTTCTCGGCGAGCGCCTCTTTCAGACTGGGGCCGCTGAGCAGCTCCATCACGAGGAACGGGCGCTGGGGGTCGTCGGCGTTGTAGTCGAAGATGGAAACGATGTTGGGATGCCGGAGCTGCGCGCAGGCGCGGCTCTCGCGCACGAAGCGCTCGAGCGGCCCGGGCCCCGCGACCTCGGCCAGGATGACCTTGATCGCGACCTCGTCGCCGAGCAGGAGGCGGCGGGCGCGATAGACGGCGCCCATCCCGCCTTCGGCCAGCGGCGCGAGGATCTCGTAGCGGCCGTCGAGCACCTGGCCAGGGGCGAGCACGAATCAATAGTATCCCCGCCGCCGTCAGCGCCGGCGCGAGTCGGCAATCATCAGCGCGATGCCGCCGATGAGGGCCAGGGCGCCGAGCACGGGCGGGAGCGGGATGGTCTCGCGGTTCTCGGCGGTCGCCTCGATCGGCCCGATGTCGATGACCTTCTCGCGGGTCGTGTAGGTGATGCCGCCGTAGGCGAGCGCGACGACGCCGAGGACGATCAAGAGAATGCCGACGATTTTCATGGGGTTCACCTGAAGATACGGCCGATCCGCTTGCCGACGCCCGAGAAGAACCCTTCGACCGCCCGGCGCACGCGCTGCTTCACGCTGCCGCGATGGATCTGGCACAGGCGCCCGGGAATCTGATCGTCGGGCTTGAAGTACTCAGTATAGACCGGGCACTCTTCCACCGGCCGCAGGTACGAGACGCTGCAGAGCGGCTCGTCGCGCAGCGCCGCCGGCGGCTCGAACCGCGCCGCCGGGCGCAGCCGAGCCGTCTGGCGCATGAACGCGCTCCAGATCGGCAGCGCGTAGCGGGACCCGTAGCCCTCCTCGGCGATCGGCCGGGGCTGATCGAAGCCGACCCATACGCCGACGACCATCGACGACGAGAAGCCGACGAACCACGCGTCCTTGAAGTCGTCGGTGGTGCCGGTCTTGCCCCCGACTGGCAGGCGGACGCCCGCCTGGCGCGCGGCCACGCCGGTGCCGCGGCTCATCACGTCCTCCAGCATCGACACCATCTGAAAGGCGCTCTCGGCGGAAATGACCCGTTCGCTGGCCACCGCGTTGTCGAGCACCGCGGCCCCGTCGGCATCGGTGACCCGGACGATGGCGCGAGGACGCACTGCCAGGCCGCCGTTGGGGAACATGGCGAACGCGGCCGTCAGGTCGAGCGGCGTGACCAGGCCGGTGCCGAGGGAGAGCGACGGCACGTCGGGCAGATCGCGCAGGCCGGCGTTCGACGCGAGGCGCAGCACCGGACGCGAGCCGAGGCGCTGCTGCAGGGCGGTCGCGGCGCGGTTGTTCGACTCGAGGAGCGCCGCCCGCAGCGTCAGCGCGTCCGGCGTGGCGCCGCCGGCGTTGCGCGGCGCCCACTCCTCCTTGCCCTGCGGCGCCATCGTCGCCAGCCCGTCGAGGACCGTGACCGGCGAGTACCCGCTCTCGAGCGCGGCGGCATAGAGCAGCGGCTTGAAGGCGGAACCCGGCTGGCGCCGGCTCCGGGCAGCGCGGTTGAACTGCGACTGGCGGAAGTCGCGCCCGCCCACCAGCGCGAGGATGTCGCCGGTCGCCGGGTCGATGGCCACGAGCGCGGCCTGCAGCTCGGGCCGCCCGAAGCGCCGCAGCCCGTCGTCCACGGCCTTCTCGCCGAGCGCCTGGAGCTCCTGCACGAACGACGTGCGCACGTCCCAGTCGGGCGGGTGATCGCCGCCGAACTGGTCGCGGAAGCGCTGCCGCAAATATTCCTTGGCATACCCGGCGCGCTGGCTGGCGGCACCCGGGTAGGGACGGATGCGCAGGCGGGCCTCCTTCGCGGACGCCTCCTGGCGTTCGGTGATGAACCCTTCCTGCCGCATGCGCGCGAGCACCACGTGGCTGCGCGCCACCGCGCCGTCCAGGTTGGTCCAGGGCGAGAGCCCGGCGGGCGAGCGGGCCAGGCCAGCGATGAGCGCACTCTCGGCCAGCGACAGCCTCTTGGCCGGCTTTCCGAACAGATGGCGGGACATGGTCTCGACGCCGTAGACACCGGCGCTGAGATAGATGCGGTTCAGGTAGAGCTCGAGCACCTGCGCCTTCGAGAGGTGGGCGTCGATCATCAGCGCCAGCACCGCCTCGCGGATCTTCCGGTCGTAGCTCTTCCGGTTGGAGAGGAAGAGCGTGCGCGCGAGCTGCTGCGTCAGCGTGCTACCCCCTTCGACCGTGCCCGGCGACCGGATGTTGCGCACCATCGCCCGGCCGAGCGCGATCGGATCGACGCCGGGATGCCGGAAGAACCGGTGGTCCTCCACGGCGATGAAGGCATGCTGCAGGTCGGCCGGGATGTCGGCGAGCGGCACGTCCTGGTGGTGCTCGTCCATGCGGAACCACCGTTTCCCGTCGGCGGAGAGGAACCAGGTGTCGCCGACGCCGCGGGTGAGCCGGTGCACGGCATAGCCCTGGCGGAACAGCCACGTCACGCCGATCGCCGTGGCCACGACCAGCAGCACGAAGACGGCGCCGAGCAGGCGATCCCGGATCGTCCGCGACCAGAACGTCATGTCAGGCGCGGCTCCGGCGGGTGTGGAGGACCAGCGACAGCCCGGCGTAGTAGACGGGGAAGAACAGCGACGCCGAGAGCAGCGGCATGGACACGCGCGGCAGCGCGAGAATGACGGCAATCATCATCACTCCCCAGATGCCGCCGAGCGCCACCGTGAGCCCGCGCAGGACCGGGGTCCGCGACGGGTAGACGTAACCAATCCGCACGAACACCAGGATGCTCAGCACCAGGAGAATGGCCGCGTTGACGCCGGGCGGCAGCCCCGCCGCATGGAGGTACACCGCCACGATGTTCCAGTATGACGGGAAGCCGGTGAAGAAGTAGTCGTCGGACTTGGCATCGAGCGAGGCAAACCCGTAGGCGCTGCTCAGCAGCACGGCCGCCGCGACCGCGAGGCCGCCGGCCGCCGCCAGGCTGCCGCCCCCCGGCAGGCTGCCGCCGTGATAGAGGATGAGGACGGGCACGAAGACGTACGTCAGATAGTCCACGATGTCGTCGAGGCGGGCCCCGTCGAAGCCGGGCACGCGCTCCTTGACCCTGGCGGCGCGGGCCAGCACGCCGTCGGTGGCGTCGACGAAGACGGCGGCCACCAGCCAGAGGAACGCGGCCCGGTAGTCGCCGGCGATCGTCGCGAGCACGGCGGCAAACGCCGTGAGCGCGCCGGTGGCGGTGTAGAGATGAACGGCCCACGCTGCCGCCAGCTGTACGGTGGTGGCGCGGACGGCGGTATCGGGAGCGGGGGCGGGACGCAGGTTCGGGTCGGTCATCGCAGGATGCAGGGGCTCAGCCGTTACATTTATGTATACAAACACCGGTCCGCCGGTGTAGAATCTAACCACTCCAATCCCCAGCGGAGCGCTCACACAACTCAATCTAGGTCACTGCCGCCTGCAGTATTGCAGGGCTGGCCGGTCCGTCTGTCCGGACCGCCCGTGCCTGCGCCGTGGGGGCGCTTCGCGAAACGGATTCGATCCTGTGGCTCTACCACCACGCTTCCGCCATCCCAAGTACCTGGCCCTTGTTGCAGCGATCGTCGTGCTCACGGCGGCGCCCGCGGGTGTCTATCTCGCGCGCCGCCCGGCCGCACCCGGCCCGATGCCCTTCTCCGAGTTCGTCCAGCGCGTCGAGTCCGGCAGCGTCAGCCGCGTCACGCTGGGCGAGAAGGTCGTCGAGATCACCTTCCGCGACGGCTTCACCGCCACGACGATTGCGCCGCGCGAGTTCCTCGTCGCGAGCTCGACGTTCGTGACCGACCTCACCAAGCGGCAGATCGAGGTCAGCTTCGCGCCGGCCGGCGATGCCACCTCGCTCAGCTGGAGCGGCCTGGGCATGACCGCCGCCTTCTTCGCGCTCGTCGGGTTCACGGTCTACCGCACCACTGCCGGGCGGATCCCGTCGATGACTGCCCGGGCCCGCGTGGCCGAGCGTGGCGGCAATGTTGTCACGTTCCAGGACGTGGCAGGGGTGGACGAGGCCAAGGACGAGGTGAAGGAAATCGTCGATTTCCTGCGCGAGCCCGGCCGTTTCTCCGCCGTCGGCGGCCGCATCCCGAAAGGCGTGCTCCTGGTGGGCCCTCCGGGCACCGGCAAGACGCTGCTGGCGCGCTCGATCGCCGGTGAAGCCGGGGTGCCGTTCCTGTTCGCCAGCGGCTCGGACTTCGTCGAGATGTATGCCGGGCGTGGGCGCGTCGCGTGTGCGCAAGCTGTTCCGGGAAGCGCGCCGCCATGGCTCGTGCATCATCTTCATCGACGAGCTCGACGCCGTCGGCCGGAGCCGCGGCGGCACCTCGCTCAGCCACGAGGAGCGCGAACAGACGCTCAACCAGCTGCTCGTCGAGATGGACGGCTTCGAGGGCCATCAGGGCATCGTCATCATCGCCGCCACCAACCGGCAGGACATCCTCGACCCGGCGCTGCTGCGCCCGGGCCGCTTCGACCGCCAGGTCACCGTCGGCAACCCCGACCTGAAGGGGCGCGAAGCCATCCTGCGCGTGCACGCGCGCAAGATCAACATGGAGGCGGAGGTCGATCTGCGCTCGATCGCGCGCGGCACGCCCGGCTTCTCCGGCGCCGACCTCGCGAACCTGGTCAACGAGGCCGCGCTCTTCGCCGGCCGCGCGACCCGGACGGTGGTGACCAACCACGACATGCAGGAAGCGCGCGACAAGGTGCTGATGGGGGTCGAGCGGCGCTCGGTCGTCCTCAGCCAGCTCGATCGCGTCAACTGCGCCTACCACGAGGCCGGCCATGCGGTCGTCGCGGCGCTGCTGCCGAAGGCGGATCCGCTGCACAAGGTCACCATCGTCCCGCGCGGCAAGGCGATGGGCGTGACGATGCAGCTGCCTGAAGCCGACCGGCACACCTACACCAAGGACTACCTGGAGACCCAGGTGGCGGTGCTGATGGGCGGGCGCGTCGCCGAGGAGCTGTTCATGCAGCACATGACCAGCGGCGCCTCGAACGACATCGAGCGCGCGACCGACATCGCGCAGCACATGGTGTGCGAGTGGGGCATGTCGGAGCTCGGTCCGCTCGCCTTCCGCAAGCCGGGCAACGGCTACGACGCCGACAAGGCGCACGTCGTGAGCGAAGCGACGGCCCAGCGCGTGGACGAGGAGATCCGCAAGGTGATCATGGACGGCTACGACCACGCCCGGCGGATCATCGGGACGAACCGCGCCGCCGTGGAACTGATGGCGCAGACGCTCCTCGAGGAGGAGTCGATCGACGCCGACGCGATCAAAGACATCCTGGCACGGGCCGGCGCGACGCTGGACTGAACAGCCCGCCGGGCCACGAAACGACCGCGGTGACTGGCGTCGCCGCGGTTTTTTTATGCCCGGACGGACGGCTCCCGTCAGCCACGGGGAGTGCCTGGGGAAAAAATACGGACGGGACAGCTGCGTGGCGCCGCGGCGGCGTGTCAGCCGGCGGCGAGGCGCTTGTCGATTTCCGCGATCGCGGCCTGGATCTGCTGCTTGCGGACGGGATGCGCCGTGGCGCCACCCTGCCGCTCCAGCTCCGCCTTGGCCAGCCGGAGCGATTCCTGCTCCCTGACCTTCTCGGGATTCACGGCCGGCTGGGCAGCGCCGCGCCGCTTGCGCTCCGACTCCCGCTCATCGATCCGTTCCTGAATGCGCGCATCTGCGTCGACAAGTCCTTCACCCGAATCACCCATACCTTCAAGCCTACAATATTCATGTGCCGCGCGCAGACGTTTTGATGCAATTTCAGCCGGCGGTGGCGGACTGGTTCCGGCAGTCGTTCGAGAACCCGACGCCGCCCCAGGTGCAGGGCTGGCCCGCCATCGCGCGCGGCGACTCGACGCTGATCCTGGCGCCGACCGGCAGCGGCAAGACGCTGACGGCCTTCCTGTGGTGCATCAACCGGCTGATGTTCGAGCCGGCGCCGCCCGCCGGTGAACGCTGCCGGGTGCTCTACATCTCCCCGCTCAAGGCGCTCGCCGTGGACATCGAGCGCAACCTGCGCGCACCGCTGGCCGGGATCGCCAACCGCGCTGCGGCGCGCGGGGATGCCCACCGCGTGCCGTCGGTGGCGGTCCGGACCGGCGACACGCCGGCGCTCGAACGGGCCCGGTTCCAGCGCGATCCCGCCGACATCCTGATCACCACGCCGGAATCGCTCTACCTGCTGCTGACCGCCAACGCGCGGGACGCGCTGCGGTCGATCGACACGGTGATCATCGACGAAATCCACGCGCTCGTGCCGACCAAGCGCGGCGCGCACCTGGCGCTGTCGCTCGAACGGCTGCACCAGCTCGGCGCCCGCTTCCAGCGCATCGGGCTGTCCGCCACCCAGCGGCCGCTCGACGAAGTCGCGCGGTTCCTCGGCGGCACCCGGCACGGCGAGGCGAGGGCCGCGCCGGAAGCGCCCGCCCGGACGCCGCGGGCGAAGGGGGCGCGCAAGCAGGACATCCACGACGAGTTCAGCGAGCCCGCGGCTGCCGTGATCGAGTACCGGCCGGTCACGATCGTGGACACGTCGCAGAAGAAGCGGCTCGACCTGCGGATCGAGGTGCCGGTCGAGGACCTCGCGAAGATGGGCCAGACCGAGGACATTCCCAGCGGCCCGGCATCCTCTCCGGGACCGCGGACCTCGATCTGGACGGCGATCCACCCGCGGCTGCTCGAGCTGGTGCAGGCGCATCAGTCCACCCTGATCTTCGTGAACAGCCGGCGGATCGCGGAGCGCCTGGCGGCGGCGCTGAACGAGCTCGCCGGCGAGGTGCTGGTGCGCTCGCACCACGGGTCGCTGGCGCGGCCGCAGCGGATCGAGGTCGAGGACCGGCTGAAGGCGGGGCAGATTCGCGGGCTCGTGGCCACCTCGTCGCTCGAGCTGGGCATCGACATGGGCGCCATCGACCTGGTGGTGCAGATCGAGGCGCCCCCCTCGGTCGCCAGCGGCCTGCAGCGGATCGGACGCGCCGGGCACACCATTGGCGCGGCCAGCCGCGGCATCATCGTGCCGAAGTACCGCGGCGACCTCATCGCCTGCGCGGCGGTCACGCGGGCGATGCGCGAGTCGAAGATCGAATCCAGCCGCTACCCGCGGAATCCGCTCGACGTGCTGTCGCAGCAGCTCGTGGCGATGGTCGCGATGGACGACTGGGACGTCGATGCGCTGTTCGCCGCGGTGCGCAGCGCCGCCCCCTTCGCCGAGCTGAGCCGCGGGATCTACGAAGGCGTCCTCGACATGCTCTCCGGGCGGTATCCGTCGGACGAGTTCGCCGACCTGCGGCCGCGGGTGACGTGGGACCGCCTGAACAACCGGCTCACCGCGCGCGACGGCGCCAGGCGGGTGGCGGTGATCAACGGCGGCACCATCCCCGATCGCGGCCTCTACGGGGTGTTCCTGCTCGGCGAGCGCGGCCCGGGCGCGCGCGTCGGCGAGCTCGACGAGGAGATGGTGTTCGAAAGCCGGGTCGGGGAAACCTTCCTGCTCGGCGCCTCCACCTGGCGCATCGAGGAGCTGACCCACGATCGCGTGCTCGTCTCGCCGGCCCCGGGGGAACCGGGGAAGATGCCGTTCTGGCGCGCCGACTCGGCGGGCCGGCCGCTCGAGCTCGGGCGCTACATCGGCGAGATGATCCGCACGCTGCGCCACCTGCCCCACGGCGGGCGCGGTGCAGCGGCTGGTGCGCCACCACGACCTCGACGAGCGCGCGGCCGAGAACCTGATGCGCTATCTCGAGGACCAGGCGGCCGCCGCCGGCGTCGTGCCGGACGATCGGACGATCCTGATCGAGCGGACCCGCGACGAGCTCGGGGACTGGCGCATCTGCGTGCTGACCCCCTTCGGCGGACGCATTCACGCGCCGTGGGCGATGGCGGTGGTCGAGCGGGCGCGCGCCGAGACCGGCGTCGACGTCGAAACGATGTGGACCGACGACGGGTTCGTCGTCCGGTTCCCCGAAACGGAAGCCGCGCCCGATCCGCAGCTGATGATCCCGTCGGCGGAGGAGGTCGAGGAGCTCGTGCTGCGGCAGCTCGGCGGCTCCGCGCTGTTCGCCGCGAAGTTCCGCGAGGCCGCCGGCCGCGCCCTGCTGCTGCCGAAGCGGCGGCCGGGCGGCCGCAGCCCGCTCTGGCAGCAGCGCAAGCGCGCCGCCGACCTGCTGAATGTGGCGTCGCGGTTCGGGTCGTTCCCGATGCTGCTCGAGGCCTACCGGGAATGCCTGCGCGACGTGTTCGACATTCCGGCGCTCGTCGCCACGCTGCGGCGCATCGAGAGCCGCGAAGTGAAGGCGGTGACCGTGGACTCCGAGGTCCCCTCGCCGTTTGCCGCCGCGCTGCTCTTCGGCTACGTCGCCAACTACATCTACGACGGGGATGCCCCGCTCGCCGAACGCCGCGCCCAGGCGCTCGCGATCGACCAGACGCAGCTGCGCGAGCTCCTCGGCGAGGCCGAGCTGCGCGATCTGCTGGACGAGGACGCGCTCGCGCAGGTGGAAGCCCAGCTCCAGCACCTCGACGAGACGTACCAGGTCAAGAGCGCGGACGGCCTCCACGATCTCCTGCTGCGCCTCGGCGACCTGACCCTCGAGGAGCTGGAGGCGCGCAGCCGGATTCCGGCCGCCCCGGCGGTGGCCGAGCTCGCCCGTGCCCGCCGCATCGTGACGATCGGCGTGGCCGGCCAGCCGCGCTACGTGCCGGTGGAGTACGCCGGCCGCTATCGCGATGCGCTCGGCGTGCCGCTGCCGGCCGGCCTGCCCGAGTCGCTGCTGCAGCCCGTGCCGAACGCCGGCCTCGATCTCGCGCGGCGCTACGCCAGAACGCACGGCCCGTTCACGAGCGCGGAGTTCGCGGAGCGCTACGCGCTCGGGCGCGCCACCGCCGACTGGCTGCTGAAGGACGTGGCGGCGGCGGGCCGCCTGCTCGAGGGAGAGTTCAGGCCCGGCGGCAGCGGGCGCGAGTGGTGCGATGCCGACGTGCTCCAGTCCGTCCGCCGCCGTTCCCTCGCGAAGCTGCGCAAGCAGGTCGAGCCGGTCGAGCCCGCCGTGCTCGGACGCCTGATCACGTCGTGGCAGGGCGTGCTCAGGCGCCGCTCGGGCCTCGACGCGCTGCTGGACGCGATCGACAACCTGCAGGGGGCGCCGCTGCCCGCGTCGATTTTCGAGACCGAGATCCTGGCCGCCCGGATCGAAGGCTACAACCCCGCGGACCTGGATGCCCTGACCGCCGGCGGCGAGATCGTCTGGTGCGGCGTGGAGCCGCTCGGCGACCGCGACGGCCGCGTCGCGCTCTACCTCACCGATCATTTCGCGCGGCTGCGCCGTCCGCCTGCGCCGCCCGAGCTGTCGCCGCGCGAGCAGAAGATTGTCGAGCACCTCGCCCGCCAGGGCGCGTCGTTCTTTGCCGATGTTCACCTGGCCGCGGGCGAGGGCTACCCCGGCGAGACGGTCGAGGCCATCTGGAACCTGGTGTGGAACGGGGTGCTGACCAACGACACCTTCCATGCCCTGCGGGCCTTCACGCGGCCGCCGGAACGGCGCCGGCGGGCCTCGATGTCGGCGCGCCTCTCCACCGGCATCTCGAAGGCGCCCGCCGGATCGCGGGGGTTCCGCAGCCGGCGCGCCGCGCCGCCGTCGGCGGAGGGCCGCTGGTCGCTGGTCGGCGCACGCGGAGCCGCCAGCGGCGTCTCCCCGACCGAATGGTCCGCCGCGACGGCGCAGCAGCTCCTCGCGCGCTACGGCGTCCTCACCCGCGACGTCGCGGCGGCCGAAGGCATCGAGGGGGGCTTCAGCGCGGTGTACGACGTGCTCAAGGCGCTCGAGGATGCCGGCCGCATCCGCCGCGGCTACTTCGTCGAGGGCGTCGGCGCCACCCAGTTCGCGCTGCCCGCCGCGCTCGACCTGCTGCGATCCTTCCGCGAGATTCCGGAGGATCCCGAGGTCGTGCTGCTCGCGGCCACCGACCCGGCCAGCCCGTACGGGACGACGCTGGCGTGGCCGGCGGAGGGCGGCCGGGTGGACGGCGGCCGCCGGACCACGCGCAGCGTGGGCTCGCTCGTCGTGCTGGTCAACGGCGCGCTGGGTGCCTACATCAGCCGGGGCGCCCGCCAGGTCCAGGTCTTCCTCCCGGAGGACGAGCCGGCGCGCTCCATCACCGCCCGCGCGGTGGCGGCGCGGCTGGCGGCGCTCGCCCGCGACGCCGGGTTGCTCGTTGCCGAGGTGAACGGCATCCCGACCTCGGAGCATCCGATCGCCCCGTTCTTCCTCACCGCCGGGTTCCACGCCTCCTCCATGGGCTTCATGGTGCGGCGGGCGGCAGCCGCCGGGGCCCGGGAGCTGCCCGCGGCCGCGCGGACGCCGCGGCGGACGCGGACGGCGACGCGACGCGCGTCCCTCTACCGCACGAAGCGCGGCGGAGGCCGCGGTGCCTGAAGGCGACACGATATTCCGCGCGGCGCGGACGCTCCACCGCGCGCTCGCCGGCAAGCCGGTCGTGCAGTTCGACTCGGTCTTCCCCGCGCTGACCCGCGTCCACATCGACTCGCCGCTGACCGAAGCAGTCGGTCGAAGCCGTCTCCGCATCGGGCAAGCACCTGCTGATGCGCTTCTCGAGCGGGTTCGTCCTCCGCACGCACATGCGGATGAACGGCAGCTGGCACATCTACCGGCCGGGCGAGGCGTGGCAGCGCCCGCGCCGCGACATGCGGGTGCTGGTCGCGACGGCCGACTTCGTCGCGGTCGGCTTCAACATCCCGGTCGCGGAGTTCATCCGCCCCGGCAAGCTCGAGAAGCACGACGAGCTGCGGCAGCTCGGTCCCGACCTCCTCTCGGACAGCTTTCGACGAGGACGAAGCCTTCCGGCGCATCCGCGCCAGGCCCGGCGAAGCCATCGCCGACGTGCTGCTCAACCAGCGCGTCCTGGCCGGCATCGGCAACGTCTACAAGTCGGAGGTCCTCTTCACCTGCCGGGTGAGCCCGTTCGCCACGGTGGCCACGCTGGACGACACCGCGATCGCCTGCCTCATCACGACGGCGCGGCGCTTCCTTCGCGCCAACGTCGGCACGGCGCTGGCGCCGATGACGACCTATACCGGCTTCCGGCGCACGACCGGCCGCGACAATCCGTCCGAACGGCTGTGGGTGTACGGCAGGGTCGGGGATCCCTGCCGGCGGTGCGGCACGGCGATCGCCATCAGGAAGCAGGGGCGGGACGCGCGGCTCACCTACTGGTGTCCGGCATGCCAGCCGGAACCGCCCAGCGGCAAGCCGTAACGGACCGAGCGGTTCAGGCGGCGGCGAACGCCGTCCAGCCCAGTGCCGCGCACAGCACCGCGTTCGCGAAGTGCCCCGCCCAGCAGATGCGGCACTCCCGCCCGTTGGTGATCAGGCTGTAACCGAGCACGACGCTCATGGCGACGGCGGGCAGCGTGAGCAGGAAGAGCCAGGAGCGCGGCCAGCCGAGCAGCAGGCCAACGGCCAGCACCGTGTAGAGCAGCAGGCCGAGCGCGGCGTTGGGCACGCCGAGCAGGCGCGCGCGCGGGCTCCTGAAGAGGACGGCGCAGCCGCCGTGTTCGAGCTGGCAGATCTCGGGGCCGGTGAGCCAGCCGGGCAGCACGAGGTAATGGCCGTACAGCGCCGCGGCGGACGCCAGGAAGCCGACCACGAGCGCCGTCCAGATGATCGGGGTCAGCAAGACTCTCCGATTATGACGCCGGACGCACGGCGTGGTTCACGCGGGCGGTGGCATCCACATCCGACGACCCGTGCAGCGCACAGGTCCCGGACGCAATCGCGCCGGCCGGGAACAGGTCCTCGTAGACGGGCGGTTCGTCCGCGGGGTCTCGCCCTCCGGCGGTGGAGCGGCGGTCCCTCCACCGGGCGGCGCCACGGCAAGCCTGCCGTCTTCGTGCGACGCGAGAGCCAGCCCGGGCATCGGCACGGGATGCGGTTCGCGGCAGCCGGGGCCGGCACGCTCGCCGGTCAGCCGGCACACGGCGACCTTCTCCACGTCCGAGGGCATCTTGTACCAGTCCGGCTTCGCACCCTTGGTGGCGGCGCGCATGAAGCTCGCCCAGGCCGGCACCGCCACGACACCGCCGAACCCGTTCCGCATGATCGGCGCCGGCTGGTCGAGCCCGAACCACACCCCGGTCAGCAGGTGCGGCGTGTAGCCGACGAACCACGCATCGGCATAATCGTCGGTCGTGCCGGTCTTGCCGCCGGCGGGAAGCGTGAAGCCCGCCGCGCGCGCCTGCGTGCCGGTGCCGCTCGAGACGACGTCCGCCAGCATGCTCGACATCAGGTAGGCCGTGGTGGCGCTGATCGCCTGGGTGCGGCGCTGATCGGCGACCCACAGCGTCTGGCCTGACGCATCTTCGACCCGCGAGATGGTCCGCGGCGCCGCCACGACGCCTCTGTTGGCGAACGCGCTGTAGGCGGCGGTCAGCTCGAGCAGCGTGACCTCCCCCGTCCCGAGCGCCAGCGACGGCACGAGCGGCAGGCGCGAACCGATCCCGAGGCGCTGCGCGTAGTAGACGGCGGTCGTGACGCCGACCTGCTGCAGCAGCTGCGCCGCGGCGCGGTTGCTCGAGACCTTCAGCGAGCCGCGCAGGGTGTACTCGTTCTTCTCGTGGTCGCCGCCCGGCAGCCATGCGGCCTGCTCGACATCCGGGATGGGGGCGTCGAGGTCCCTGAGCAGCGTCCCCGGCGCGTAGCCCCGCTCGAGCGCGGCGGCGTAGATGATCGGCTTGAACGCCGAGCCCGGCTGGCGGCGCGCCTGTGTCGCGCGGTTGAAGCTGCTCTTCCTGAAGTCGCGGCCGCCGACAATGGCGTAGACCTCGCCGGTCTCCGGGCTCATCGCCACCAGGCTGCCCTGCAGGTCGCGGGCGCTCTTGCGCGACCGCGCAATCTGCTCGATCCGGGAGGTGATCGACCGTTCCGCCTCGCGCTGCATCTCGGGGTCGTAGGTCGAGAACACCCGCAGGCCGCCGCGCAGGACCGTGTCGGCGCCGAACAGCTGGAACAGCTGCCGCCGCACTTCCTCCTCGAAGTAGAGCCCCGTGGCAGGCGCGTTTGCCGCCACCCTGGTGGCCTGATCACGATGCGACGGATCCGGAAGCGCGGCGCGCACGGCGTCGGCCAGCTGCGCCGGCGTGATGCGCGCCTGCTTCTCCATCAGGGCGAGCACGAGGTTGCGCCGGCGGGTCGCGCGCACCGGCGCCACGCACGGCGCGTCGGAAGACGGCGACCTGACCAGCGCGGCCAGCAGCGCGGCCTCGGCAATCCCGAGATCCGCCGCGGACTTGCCGAAGTAGCCGCGGGCCGCCGCCTCCACCCCGTGGTAGCCCTCCCCGAAATACACGGTGTTGAGGTACTCCTCGAGGATCTGCGCCTTCGAATACCGCTCCTCGAGCTGCGCGGCGACGAGAATCTCCCGGATCTTCCGCTCGTAGGTGCGCACCGGCGTCAGCTGCGCGGCGCGGGCCAGCTGCTGCGTGATGGTGCTGCCCCCCTCGACGATGCGCCCCGCCTGGAAGTTCCGCCAGGCGGCGCCCGCGATGCGGACCGGATCGACGCCGAAGTGCTGGTAGAAGCGGCGGTCCTCGACGGCCAGGAGCGCGTCGATCATGTGCGGCGACACCCGCGCGAGCGGCACGTCCGTCCGCTGCTCGACGAAGTAGCTGAACGCCGGCTTGCCGTGCCGATCGAAGACCAGCGTGGCTTGCGGCCGCGGGGCAATGGTGGTGAGGCCGCGCGCCCGGTCGAGCTCGCGGCCGATCGCGGCGCTGAACGTCACCGTCTGCCAGGCGGCGACCCACCCCGCCGTCGCCAGCACCACCACGGACGCAACCAGGGCCGTTCGCCGCACATCAATCACGCCGTGCGGTTGAGCAACGGCGGTGCCAGCGCGTCAGGCAGCGTCCCGCGCTCTTTTGTTCAAGGATTTCCGAGAAGGCGCGGCCCAGCCCAGGAGGTGGGTAATGAAGTTCCCACCCGCTCAGACGCGGTTGCGCAGCATCAGCTCGCGGGGATGCGGCTCGAGGTAGGTCTGCCCGGCCAGGTAGGTGATGTCGTGCAGGCGGACGTAGTGCCGGAAGAGCGTGAGCGGCACGACCAGCGGCACCAGGCCGCGGCGGTACTCCTCGATGCAGGATCCGAGCTCAGCCTTTGAGCTGGTGTCCAGCCGGTTCTTGAGGTGCCCGGCCATGTGCATCAGCACGTTGGTGTGGCGCTTCGTCGTCGCCACGCTGGCCATCGTCTGCATGAAGTCGTGTTCGTACTCCTCGCGCAGGCGATCGCGGGACATCGAGGACGCCGAGGCCACGAACCGGCCCAGGCGGTTGTAGGCCACGGTCGAGTGCGAGAGCAGCGACATCTTGTGCGCGGTGTGGAACGCGATGAGCGCGCCGGTGGTCCACTGCCCCGCGAAGAACTGGCGCAGCCGGCGGTACGCGAACACCCGCTCGATGAAGTTCTCCCGCAGGTGCGGATCCGACAGCCGCCCTTCTTCTTCGATCGGCAGGTTCGGAAACCGGGTGAGCAGCACGTCCGCGAACAGGCCGCGGCCGCTTCGCTGCGGCATCCCGGTATCGCTGAACACCTTGACCCGCTCCATGCCGCAGCTCGGCGAGTCCTTCTTCAGGACGTAGCCCGAGAGATCCTCGGCCGACAGCTGCTCGACCCGCCCCGCCGACCACTGCCGCATGGACTCGGTGTAGTCCGTGCCGCTCCGGGTGGTCACCATCCGGACCGGGCCCTCCCCGGTCCGGACCAGGCGCAGCGTTTCGCGCGGCGTGCCCATGCCGACCTCGACCTCCGGGCAGACCTGGACCCATTCCACGTGCGGCGCGAGGACGTCGGTGAGGAACTGATCGCGCTTGTGGCCGCCGTCGAACCTGACCTCCTCGCCGAGCAGGCAGGAGGAGATGCCGATGCGCGGCCGTCCGCGAGCGCTCAGGTCGGCCGGCGCCTGCATCACGTCACCACCGCGGTCACCATGATCTCCACCAGCCCGTCGTCCACGACGAGCGGCGCGCCGACCGTGGTGCGGGCGGGGCACGCTTCGGCAAAGACCTCTCGGTACGCGGCATTCATCGCGTCGAGCGCTGCGGCATCCTTGAGGAACACCGTGGCGTCCACGACGTCGGCTGGCGACGCGCCGGCGCTGTCGAGCGTCCGGACGATGCGCGCGAGCGTTTCACGCGTCTGGGCGCCGACGTCGCCGGCCGTCGCCGGTGTATTGCCGAGCACGCCCGACAGGTAGAGCCGCTGCCCTGCCTTAATCGCCGGGCTGATCGGCACTCCCGGTGGCGGCGTGCCGATCGCCTCGCGGCGGGCGGACGACGCGGTGAAGGTCATCTCGACGTCGAAGTCCGGACCGGCCAGGCCGGACGTGACCGTGGCGCGCGCCGGGGGCGCCTCCCCGAACGCCTGGCGATACGCCGCGTTCATGCCGGCGAAATCCGCCGCGTTGGTGAGGTAGACGCGGCTGCAGACGACGTGCCCGAGCGTCAGCCCGGCGGCCGCCAGCAGCTCCGAGGCGTTGTCGAGGATGGCCCGGGTCTGCACGCCGATGTCGCCGGCCACCGGCGAGTTGTCGCGCCCCCGCCTCGGCACGAGGCCCGAGAGGAAGACGGTGTCGCCGGTGCGGATCCCATAGCTGTAGGGGTTGGGCGACGCCGTCCAGCCGTCGGGGTGCACCACCGCCCGCTCGGCGCCGGCCGGCACCGCGATCATCGCGATCTCGACGAGCGCGTCCGGGGCGACGAGGTCGGTGATCACGGTCGTGCGCGTGGGCGGGTCGTTCGGGAAGAACGGCCGATACGCCGCGTTCATCGCCTGGAAGTCGGCCGCGGATCGCAGGTAGACGATCGCCGACACGGCATGCGCGACGGACGAGCCGGCCGCGGCGAGGATCTCCTCGATGCGCTCGAGCACGCGGCGTGTCTGGGCCCCGACATCCCCCGGGCCGATGATCCTGCCGCTGCCGTCTGCCGCCAGCGTCCCGGACACGTAGATCAGCCCGTCCGCCTTCACCGCGGCGCGGAACGGTTCCTTCAATGGATTTGCGCACATCTCCGGTCATTGTATCGAGAAGCGTGCGGCGGCAGGGCTGGAAGGTCCGGCCCCACGGTTGGGGTACAATTCTTCATATTCCTGGGAGGGATCTCCATGCATCGTGTCCTGAGAACGTGCGCGTTCGTCCTGCCTCTCATCATGCTGTCCGCGGGCCCCGCAGCGGCCGACGTCAAGGTTCGCGACAAGGTGCAGGTGAAGCTCGAGGGCTTCATCGGCCGGATGGCCGGCATGTTCGGCGGCAAGGCGGCCAAGGAGGGCATCGTCACGACCCGCGCGGTGAAGGGCGACCGCAAGTCCGAACTGACGGAGTCGAGCGGCCGGATCGTCGACCTGAAGGAAGAGAAGCTCTACGAGCTGAACGTCAAGAACAAGACGTACACCGTCACCACCTTCGAGGAACTGCGCCGGCAGATGCGCGAGGCGCAGGAGAAGGCCGAAAGGGAAGCGCCGGAGGAAGAGAAGCCGCAGCCCGACACGGGCAAGGACGAGGGCAAGCCGGCGCGCGAGATGGAAGTGGACTTCGACGTCAAGGAAACGGGCCAGACCCGGCAGATTGCCGGGTACAACACCCGGGAAGTCGTCATGACGGTGACGTTCCGCGAAAAGGGCCGCACCCTCGAGGACGGCGGCGGCGCCGTCATGACCAACAACGCGTGGATGGGCCCGGTGATCCCGGCCATGAAAGAGGTCGTCGACTTCGAGCTGCGCTACTGGAAAGCCCTCGCCCCCGAAGCGTCCGGCGTGTCGGCCGAGCAGATGGCGGCATTGATGGTGATGTATCCGATGCTCAAGGGCGCCATGGAGCGGATGCGGGCGGAGGGCAGCAAGCTCGATGGCACGCCGCTGGCGACGACCATGGTGTTCGAAGCCGTCAAGAGCAAGGACCGGATGGCGCAGGAGAGCAAGGGGTCGGGCGGCGGCGGGATCGGCGGGATGCTGGCGCGCCGGATGGCGAAGCGGGACGACAAGCCCCGGGCCACCGTCTTCACCGTGACGCAGGAAACGCTCGAGCTCGGGACCGACGTCGCCCCCGGCGACCTCGCGATCCCAGAAGGGTTCAAGGAGAAGAAGTAGGCAGGTGCGGCGGCAGGTAGATCGTGAACGTCGTCCCCTGCTGTTCTTCGCTGTCCACGTAGATGCCGCCGCCGCTCTGCTTGACGATGCCGTAGACCGTCGCGAGCCCCAGGCCGGTGCCCTGGCCCTGCTCCTTGGTGGTGAAGAACGGCTCGAAGATGTGCCGCCGGACGCTTTCCGGCATGCCAACGCCCGTGTCGACGACCGTCAGGACCACGTAGTCGCCGGGCGCGAGCCCGGGGAGGGCGTCGGCCTCTTCGGCTGATACCGATCGGTTCTCGGTGCGAATCCGCAGCGCCCCTCCCTCGGGCATCGCGTCGCGCGCGTTGCCCCCGAGGTTCATCAGGATCTGTTCGACCTGCCCCTTGTCCACCCGGATCGGCCAGAGGTCCGGCTGCGGCTCGAATGTCGTCTCGATGTCGGTGCCGACCAGCCGCGACAGCATCCGCCCGACTTCCCCGACCACCACGTTCAGGTCGAGCACCTGCGGCTGCACCATCGACTGGCGGCTGAAGGCCAGCAGCTGGCGCGTCAGCGTCGCCGCCCGCTCGGCCGACTTGCGAATCTCCTCGACGTCGGCACGGCGCTGGTCACCTGGTTCGAACGCCTCGAGCAGCAGGTCCGCGTATCCGTAGATGGCCGTCAGCACGTTGTTGAAGTCGTGCGCGATGCCGCCGGCGAGCCGGCCGACAGCTTCCATCTTGTGCGCCTGCCGGAGCCGTGCCTCGCTCGCCCGCAGCGCCTCTTCCGACTTCACCCGCTCGGTCACGTCGCGCGCGTTCACCACGATCCCGTCGTCCGGGTCGTCGTTGAGCGGCCGCCCGAGGGTCTCGAGGACACGCCATCCGCCGTCCTTGTGCGCGAGGCGGAAGAGAAAGACCTCGTGCTCGGCGAGGCCGGCGGGCCATCCCTGCAGGAGGCCGGCGGCGCGCTCGCGGTCTTCCGGGTGGACGAGCGCGAGCACGTTGGTGCCGTCGAGCTCCTCTGGCGTGTAGCCCAGCACCCGCGCGGTGGCTGGGCTCTGGTAGAGGAACCGCCCGTCGCGGCCGAGGACGACCACGATGTCGTAGGTGCCTTCGATCAGCGCGCGGAAATACTGCTCGCGCCGCACCAGCTCCGACTGGATGCCGGCACGCTCGATGGCGTAGCGCAGGGCGCGCGACACCAGCCGGCCGTCGGTTTCCCCCTTCACGAGATAGTCCTGGGCGCCGTGCTGCACCGCCGACAGCGCCGCCTCGGAATCCGCCGTCGCGGTGAGCACGACGATGGGAATGCCGGGCGCGCGGGCGAGCGTCCGCTCGATCGTTTCGGTGCCGGAGCTGTCGGGCAGGTTCAGGTCGAGGAGCACGGCGTCGAAGCGCCGCTCCCCGAGGAGCGCCGCGGCCGCGGCGAACGTGGCGCACCGTTCGAGCACGACGTTCGGCGCGGCGGAGCGCAGCGACGCGGTCAGGACGCCGGCGAAGAAGTCGTCGTCTTCGACGAGCAGGGCGTGAACGGGGCTCAGGGGACTGGGCATGCGGCGGCGGTGGCGAAGCCTGTGTGCCGCCATTGTAGTAGGTGCGGCGGCGGGCGGTATATTGTTGCCGCAAAGAGCTGGAGGGGTACGCATGCACAGACGCGACGCGCGGCGCGTGGCACGACGCCGTTTTCTCAAGACCGTGCCGGCCGCCGTGGCCGCCGGGATCGCCGCGCCCGTCCTGGCGCAGGATGCCCCGGACGCGCCGCGCGTCACGAAAGCCACCCTCGACTGCGCCGCGAAGGTGCTGGGCCTGGATTTCACCGACGCGCAGCAGGAGCAGGCGCTGGCCGGCGTCAATCGCAGCCTCCAGAGCTTCGAACAGCTTCGCCGCGTGGAGATTCCGCTCGACACCGAGCCGGCCTTCACGTTCCGGCCGTATCTGCCAGGGAAGATGCCGAAGCCTGGCGCCACACCGAACGCCAGGCTCCCGTTCAGCCTGCGGGCGCCCGCCGCCCGCCATGCCTCAATCGACGACCTCGCGTTCGAACCGGTCACCGCGCTCGCCGCGCTCCTGCAGAGCCGCGTCGTCTCGTCCACCGACCTGACGCGCATGTATCTTCGCCGGCTGAAGACGTTCGGCCCGAAGCTGAATTGCGTGGTCACGCTGACCGAGGACCTCGCGCTCGCGCAGGCGGCGCAGGCCGACCAGGAGATCCGCGCCGGCCGCTACCGCGGGCCGCTGCACGGCATCCCGTGGGGAGCCAAGGACCTCCTGGCCACCAAAGGCATCCCGACGACGTGGGGGGCGGCGCCGTACCGGGATCAGATCATCGACCGCGACGCCACGGTGGTGGAGCGGCTGCGCGAGGCAGGGGCGGTGCTGGTGGCCAAGTTGTCGCTCGGCGCGCTGGCGCAGGGCGACAACTGGTTTGGCGGGCAGACGAAGAACCCGTGGAACGGCAGGGGATCGAGCGGCTCGTCGGCGGGTCCGGGCGCCGCCACGGCGGCGGGGCTGGTCGGCTTCGCCATCGGCACGGAAACACGCGGCTCGATCATCTCGCCGTCGGCCGTCAACGGCGTGGCCGGGCTGCGGCCGACCTACGGCCGCGTGAGCCGCTACGGCGCCATGGCGCTCAGCTGGACGATGGACAAGATCGGGCCGATGTGCCGGTCGGTCGAAGACTGCGCGATGGTCTTCAACGCCATCTACGGGCCGGACGGGCGTGACGACACTGTCGTCGACGCGCCGTTCGCGTGGAAACCGGGCGTTCCGCTGTCGAAGCTGCGCATCGGCTACGTCGAGGCGGAGTTCGCCAGCCAGCCGCCCGCGAACGGCCGCGAGGGGGCGCCCGCGGGAGGCCGCGGCGGGCCGGGCGGCGGCGGCCTCACGCCCGAGCAGCAGCGGGTGCAGCGGGAGGCGCAGCTCAGGATTCTCAACGATGCGCTAGATGTGTTCCGGAAGGCCGGCGCCACCCTGCGGCCAATCGAGCTGCCCACGTCGCTGGCCGGTACCCTCGGCTTCATCCTCAGCGTGGAGGCAGCGGCCGCCTTCGACGATCTGACGCGCAGCCCCGACATCACCGATCCCTCGCTCAACACCTGGCCCAACACGTTCCGGACGCACCGCTACGTCCCGGCGGTGGAGTACATCCGCGCGCAGCGGGCGCGCACCCTGCTCATCCGCCAGATGGACGCGCTGATGGCCGACTACGACGTGTTCCTCACGCCGACCGCCAGCAGCAGCCTCGCGCTGACGAACCTCACCGGCCACCCGGCGCTGGCGCTGCGGGCCGGCTTTTACGACCGCGCGCCAGTCGAGCTGATGATCACCGGACGGCTCTACGACGAAGCGACGGTGCTGGCCGCCGGCCTCGCCTACGAGCGGGCCACCGCGTGGCACCTCGAGAAGCCGGTGCTCACCGCCTGAGGCGGCGCCCCCCCGGTGGGCCTATAATTTTGGCTTACCGTTTTCACGGTTCGCGCGCGCGGTTTCGCGCGCCCGCGGACCGTTATCCGCCGAGAAGGAGCCGGATTTGGACAAAGGGACCTACGCAAAGTTCGACACCACCGAGGGCAGCTTCACCGTTCGCCTGTTCGACGCCGAGGCGCCGAACACCGTCGCGAACTTCGTCGGCCTGGCCGAAGGCACGAAGGAATGGACCGACCCCGAGTCTGGTGCGAAGAAGACCGCGCCGTTCTACGACGGCGTGGTGTTCCACCGGATCATCAACGGCTTCATGATCCAGGGAGGCGATCGGCTGGGGCAGGGCACGGGCGGCCCGGGCTACAAGTTCGCCGACGAGTTCCACCCGTCGCTGCGCCACGGCAAGGCCGGCATCCTGTCGATGGCCAACTCGGGGCCGAACACGAACGGCAGCCAGTTCTTCATCACCCTCGGGCCGACCCCTCATCTCGACAACCGGCACTCGGTGTTCGGTGAAGTCGTCGAGGGGATGGACGTCGTCAAGAAGATCGGCGGCGTGGCGACGGGACGGCAGGATCGGCCGGTGACGCCGGTGGTGATGAAGAAGGTCACCATCGAGCGGGTTGCGTGATGTCCGGCGATCGGCCGGCTGACGCGCTCCTGCCGATCGTCTACGAGGAACTCCGGCGGCTCGCGGCGGCATACCTGCGCCGCGAGCGTCCCGGGCAGACCCTGCAGCCCACCGCGCTCGTCCACGAAGCCTATCTCCGCCTGCTCAAGGACCGGCCCGACCGCTGGCAGAACCGCGCCCACTTCTGCGCCATCGCGGCGCATTCGATGCGTCAGATCCTGATCGAGCGGGCGCGGGCGCGCGGCGCCCGGAAGCGCGGCGGCGCCCAGCCGCGCGTCACGCTCGACGAATCGCTGGTGGCGGCCGACGGCCGCGACAGCCCCTCGATCGACCTGGTGGCGCTCGATACGGCCCTCACCCGCCTCGAAGCCCTCGACGCGGAACAGGCCCGCCTCGTCGAGCTGCGGTTCTTTGGCGGCCTTACCATCGAGGAAACCGCCGAGGCAATGAACATCTCGCCAGCCACCGTCAAGCGGCACTGGACCGTTGCGCGGGCCTGGCTGGCCCGCGAGCTGGCGGGGTCGTGACGCCGGAGCGCTGGCACCAGGTCAACGACCTGTTCCATGCCGCGGCCGCGCTCGATGCAGCCGGGCGCCGCCGGCTCCTCGCCGACACGGCGCGCTCGGACCCGGAGCTTGCGGCGGAGGTCCAGTCGCTCCTGACCGCGCACGACTCCGCCACCGTGCCGCTCGACCAGCCGGTGTGGGCCGTCGATCCCCACCTCCTCCTCGACGACGGTGATGCGCTGCAGGCCGGCACCGTCACCGGGCCGTACCGCATCGTCCGGGAGATCGGCCGCGGCGGGATGGGCGTGGTCTACGAGGCGGAGGACACGCGGCTGCGGCGATCGGTGGCGCTCAAGGCGCTGCCCTCGCAGTACACCCGCGATTTGCACCGGCGCGAGCGGCTGACGCGTGAGGCGCGCGCCGCGGCGGCCCTCGCCCACCCGGCCATCGCCACCGTCTACGCGCTCGACGAGCTCGAGGGGGCGCTGTATCTCGTCACCGAGCTCGTGCGCGGGGACACGCTGCGGGAGGAGCTGCGCGCCGGCGCCGTGCGGCCGGAGCTGCTGGTCCCCACGCTCATCCAGCTCGCGTCGGGGCTGGCGGCGGCGCACGCCGCCGGGATCGTCCATCGCGATCTCAAGCCGGAGAACATCGTCCGCTGCGCCGACGATCGCGTGAAGATCCTCGACTTCGGTCTCGCGCGTATGCCCGGGGGTGACCCGGTCACGCACTTGCGTCTGACGCAGACCGGGATGGCGATGGGCACACCCGGCTACATGGCGCCCGAGCAGCTGAGCGGGCAGGACGCGGGGGCATCCACCGACGTGTTCGCGTTCGGCATCGTCGCCTGGGAGCTGGCGACCGGCACGCACCCGTTTGGCGCGACCGCGGCGGAGCTGCTGGCGCGGATGACCGACCTGATGGATGGCCGCCCGGTCACCGCCGTTGGCGCGGCGCTGCCGATCGCGGGGCTCGAGCGGATCCTGCGCAAGTGCCTGCGCCGGGACCCCGGCGACCGCTATCCCGACGCCCGGCCGCTGCTCGCGGAGGTGGAGGGTCTGACGACGGCGAGCGGTGCGCGGCTGGCTGGCGCGCTGCCGGACGGTGAACAGGCGCCGCTGTGGTGGTGGCAGATGCACCAGGCAACGCTGGCCGCGGTGATCGCCGGGATGCCGGTGGCGTGCTGGTTCCTGCGCGGCTGGGATCGCTCCGCGGGGTCGAAGATCTTTCTCGTCGTCCTGGCGCTGGCAACCGTCTCCGTCACCATCCGGCTGAACCTGCTGTTCACGTCGCGGGTGCACCGCGCGCACTTGCCGAGTCAACGCCGCCGGGTGTACCTGCCGATGGCCGCCGTGGAGGCCACCCTTGGCGCGATCCTGGTCGTTGCCGCCGTGCTGGCGGCCGGCACGCACGACGGCCTGGCCGCGGTGCTGGTCACGCTGGCGGTGGCGACCGTGGCGTCGCTGGGGATCATCGAGCCGGCGACGACGCGGGCGGCGGGGCTGTCGGGCGGGGAGTGAGGGGGTTGGCTGCGGGGGCGGGCAAGCGCCGGTACTTGCAGCTGTGGAGTGTGGCGGCGTGAGCCACCGCCGCTTTCGCCATTGTTATCGCAGGGGAATGCGGTACAAGTTGCGCTGCGTCGTGCCGCGGTAGAACGCATAGACATCAGGAGATGGACCAGGCACCGTCAGCGCATCGATCCTGCGCGCTCCTGGGAGTTGGGCGATTTCCTCCTCGGAACGAAATCCTTCCGTTGGTATCCGTGGCAATGCCTCGCCCGGCGCCAGGGGAATGATGTAACTCCGGTTGTCGGGGATCGGTCCGCCGGAGACTGAGACAGTATCTCCGCCGGATGACCAATTGACCGCGGCATGAGTGGCGATTGTGACTGGAGGCCCCCCGCCGAGCAGCGGGAAGCTCTGAACCGCCATCCCTTGGCCATCGGGAAGAAATGACCACGCGACGATCCACCGTCCGTCTCGCGAAACACCCACCAGTAGCACGATCTCTTGCTCGAGCGCCTTGCGGATTCGCGACCCGTCCGGTCGCATGCGATAGACATAGTTGGTGGTGCCTTCGCCGCGGCGGAAGAGGATGTCGCCGTCGGGCGCAAATATCGGCTGGCGGCCGTCCTGGCCGTTGGGGATCCTCCGTGGCGGCGATTGTCGGTCGAGTGGCACCAGCCAGAGCCCTCGCTGACCCTCTGGGTCTGTCGCGTCCATCACGACCTCCAGGCCATCGGCGGAGACGTCATAGTCCAATGCCTGAAAGCCCGGAACCAGCAATTGGGAACGCCCGGATTCAAGGTCCGCCACCCACACTTCAGCTGATCGTGGAGAAAATGGGGTTGGCGCTCGTTTGACCATGACGTAGCACAACTTGTTCCCGTCGGGTGTGAATTTCGCATTCACGGCACTCCCTTCCAGCGAAGAGATCTGCCGCTCGCCCCTCGCATCGTGAAGCCATATCGAGACGTCCTGCAGCGCCGCCGCCGTGATAAACGAGCGGCCATCCGGCCCGAACGTAATGCCCTCTTCCGCGGTTGGGCCGAAGGTCACTTGCTCCGGGTCTCCGTCGGGGAAACGCTGCCGCCAGATGTGATTGACTCCTCCGGCGTTTGAGGTGACATACATCCATTTGCCATCGGGCGACCACGCGCCTGACGTGCAAGCGGCATCTGGTGGTCCCACTTGGCGGGCTGGCGAGTTCCCATTCAGGGGCATCAAGCGGCACGGCATCCAGGCATGATCCCCGTCCATTTCCACGATGAGCAGCCATTCGCCGTTGGGTGACGGGTAGGAGAGGTGCGCCATGGCATGTTCATGGGTGGGAAGGTACACGTCACGCTGCCCCATCCGCCTTTCGTCGGCCACGACAATTCCCATGTGCGGAGCGTTCTTCATCTCCGCAAACATCACCTGCTGCGGACCGGTCCACACCAGTCCGGAGGCGTTTTTCAGCCACTGTTGCGGTGCGCCGCCCAGCACGGGGACGACCCAGGTGTCCCAGAGAAACTTCGGGCCCACCACGGTATACGCGATCCGCGTGCCGTCCGGGGAAAACACCGGCCTCATCTTCGCCTGGTTGTCGTTCGTCAGCTGAACGGGCTCGCCATCCGGAAGCATCTTGACGTAAACCTGGCCTGACCCAAAGAACGTCGCGGGCCCGCGAATGAAGGTCAGCATGCGCCCGTCGGGAGAGAGTGCGGGCTGGCTGACCGAATCTGGCAGCCTGGTGACCTGGACCCACTCGGATCGGGTGAGTGCAGAAGCCGGGCCGCGGGACCAGACGGCGCTCCCAGTCGCCAGCACTGCCAGCGCGGCAGTCGCAAGCGCAGCGATCTTCCACCGGTTCCGGCCACGCTGCGCCCGCTCGATCGTTGTCCGGACGTCCACGATATTCTGCAGCCGTCGCGCCGGATCCTTGTGCAGACAGCGTTGCATCAGCTCGCGGATGCTCGTCGGAGTCGAGATGGGTAGGAGTGTCCAGTCAGGCTCGCGCTCCAGCACCGCTGCGATCGTGCCGGGCAAATCGTCACCAAGAAACGCCCGCCTCCCGGTCAGCAACTCGTACAGCAGACAACCGAACGCCCAGATGTCGGTCCGTTCATCGACGGCGTTGCCACGCGCCTGCTCGGGGCTCATGTACGGGGGAGAGCCGATGACTTGTCCAGCCACGGTCTCGATTCCGGTCACCGTTTTCAACTGCGAATAGTCCGGGATTTCTTCTGTGCCCCAGATGGCTTTCGCCAATCCGAAATCCAGGACCTTCACGCGGCCGTCGGGCGTGACTTTGATGTTGGCTGGCTTGAGATCGCGGTGGATGATGTGTTTGCCGTGCGCAGCTTCCAGTGCCTCGGCGATCTGACGTGCGTAATCGAGCACCGTCGCGACCGGTAGTGGACCTCCGAGCATCTCGCCTTCCACCAATTCCAGCACCAGGTGATCGACGTCGCCCGATCGCTCCAGCCCGTAGATGGCGCCAATATTGGGATGATTCAGCGATGCCAGCATGCGCGCCTCCTGGCGGAAGCGCGTCAGCCGATCGGCGTTGTCGGAAAAGGCCGGCGGGAGCATCTTGATCGCGACATCACGACTCAGGCGGGAATCGTGGGCGCGATAGACCTCGCCCATCCCACCGGCGCCGAGCGCCGCGATGATTTCGTACGGTCCAAGGCGGCGAGCGGTGAACTGTGTCACTCCGACCGGCGAGCCGGGCTCGAGTGATGAGGCCGAGAGGAAGACGGCGCGCTCCCCAAACTCGCCAGCATCCTCGAGCCCGGCCAGCATGGCCGCGACCTCACGTTGTAGCGCAGGGTCCCCGTGACATTGCTCTGCGACGAACGCATCGCGGCGCACCGGATCGCGCTCGCGAGCGGCATGGTAGATTTCGGTAATCTGATGCCAACGTTCCGGTGTCATCCTGAGAGATTCATAAAGTGTCGCGAAGAAGGAGAGCTACGACCTGCCCGGTTCCAAACCGTCTGACTCGATTGACGAGGCCGAAGTGGCGCACGGACCAGGTCAGGCGAGCCCAGTCCTGCCAGTCTTTCCAGTCAGACGCGCGTAGAGCCACGCGCGCGCTGCCTGCCACTCCCGCTCCACTGTGGCGACCGACAGGCCAACGACGTGCCCGGCCTCTTCGAGCGTCAACCCGCCAAAAAAGCGCAGCTCGGCGATCTGACTCTTCCGGGGATCGAATGTCGCGAGCTCGACGAGCGCATGATCAAGGTCCAGCACTTCGACCTCGCGGGCCTGGTGCTGGGCGACCCCCTCGTCGAGCGCCACTCGCGCCCAACGGCCCGACCGCTTGGTCGTGTTGCGGGCGCGGGCCCGGTCCACGAGGATGCGGCGCATTATCTGCGAGGCGATGCCAAAGAACTGCGCGCGGTTCTGCCACACCATGACGTCTTGCCGGACGAGGCGCAGATAAGCCTCATGGACGAGCGCGGTCGGCTGCAATGTGTGTCCGACCCGCTCGCGCCGCAGATGGGCCGCCGCGCGCCGCCGCAACTCTTGATACACCACCGCCATCAGCAGGTCGCGTGCCGTGACATCTCCGTGGCTCCAGGCCTCCAGTAAACCGCTCACATCCGCGTCCGGGGTCTGCCTGGCGTTCATGGCTCAATTGCTGAGGCCCCATTCTGCCTCGTAAAAATCCGGTGAGCAAGTTTGCCCCGCGTTCTCGCGTCTATGGGTAGGAGAGGAATACGGCAGGCAGTCGGCAGGAGTAAACAACCCGATCGCGGCCGTCGCTCCCAGGGGCGTACAACGCCTTCACCATTCCGCCCCGGAAAGAGGAACTTCATGAAGACCCTTCGCCGTTGCAGTCTCTGCGCTTCGTTCTTGGGCGTGTTCGTGCTTGTGCTCCAGTTGTCACCTCTTCTGGCCAGCGGCAAAGCCCGGTCCGCGCGCCCGTTCGAGGTCGACTTCGACAAGTGCTTCGACCGTCAAGGCGACTTCCCGTACCTGTTCACGTTCTCGGGCACCGCGTCAGGAGATGTCTCCGGCACTCTTGAAGCACGGGTCGGCGCGTTCATACCCGATGTCCAGCCCAATCAGGATCATCTGCAGGCGGATTATGTGATCACCGGCACGCTGGCTTTCACCGCGCGAGTGGGTGGCCGGTCCAATAGCAAGACGAATCAGGCCGTGCTTCGGGGTTTTGTCAGCGAGGGGCCGGCCTGGCTCATTGGTGCCGGTGTTCATGACGAGTTCGAAAACTACGTGCGGGCCGACGGCACGCCGTGTTCGAGAGGAACCCTCTACATCACGCCGCGTTGGAAGCAGACACGCAACGACGACGCCGATTAGCTCGCGCCTAAGGGTTTGCTGCGGGGCTGGGCAAACCCCTCGCCTCGAGGCGAGTGTGGCTCACGGAAGAGGGCCTGGGAACGGGCCCTCTCTACTTTTGGTGCGTCGAGAACGCGCCGGCGAAGCTGCCGTCGTCGAGCGAATCTTCCGTGGCTTCGTCACGGCTCGCATGCTTCGGCGCCTTTCGTTCACGAGCTTCTTGATGTCAACGACGCTCTCGGGTCCCGCGGTTGCAAGTCCCTTGGAGCGTCAGTGCCTGCCTCGACTCGCACCCCATGGCAACCGCAGCGCTGTTGTCATCCCCGGCTTCTCTCGCGCCCAACGGATGATTCGTTCCCTGTCGTCATTGGCGAAGGGCTGCAGGGTGTCGGCAACGGACCGCACCGCTTCCAAGTCGTCGTCGCATCCTTCGTTGCTCTTGCGTTGACCGGCCGCCTCCTCCTGAATCAGTTCGCGACACAGGTCTTCGAAGACGTCGTCGCCAAGTGTGTGAAACGCCGGGATCCTTCCAGGCGCCAAAGGCGGGAGAGTCATTTCCAGGTAGGCCGGCTTACTGAGGTCACGAAACAGCTCGCAGCGGATTGATCACCCTTACCGAGCCGTACGTCTGGCCATCGGACAGGTCTTCTGAGTACAGAACCTCCGCACCCGACAGTTGCGCCGCCTGGATCACCAGGGCATCCCAGAACGAGATCTGGTACCTCGCTTCCAGGTCCAAAGCCTCCAGAATCGAGTCGCCCCCGTTAACGACAACCCGCCACGCAAGGTAGTCGGATACGACATCACGCGTAGCCTTCGCATCCAGAGGATTCTTCGCTTTTCGGCGCAGGTTGACGGCTAATTCCTGGAGGATCTGAGTGCTGACGACACCTGACCTGCTCTCCCACAACTCCTCCACGAGCGCCTTGGCGCGCGCGTGTTTTTCGCCCGCGGCGCCGTCGTGGGCGTACATGAGGATGTTCGTATCGACGAAGTACCTATCGCTCATGGAGCTCGTCGCGCGACCTGGGTGGGGTCCACTGCAGGTCGAGGCCTTCCCGGAGCCGGCCGAGCGCACGGCGACGCGCCTTGTCGAAAGCCTTGCGTTCCCGCACCATCGCTTCGAGGCGATCCGTCAGCAGGGCGCTGATCGACCGCCCCTCCTCGGCCGCGACCACGCGCGCTTCCCGAAGCAGGTCGGCGTCGAGTTTCAGCGTGACGTTCGTTTTCATATCGCTACCTTGCGGTCGCACGATATCTGCGTGCAGCACCATTTTACGTGCTGATGCGCGACGCGGCAAGCGGCATGACAACTTACCCTTGAGCTGCGGATTCATTCGAGAAACCCGCGGGCGAGGCTGACATTTTCGCCGATACTGGACAGCAAGGCGACGATCAGATGCTCCCGCTCAGAAGGACGAACGAGAAGGGTCGATCGAGCGCACGATCAGCCTGAACGAACGCCGCCTTGACGCCGTGTTCGAAGTGCTGAAGGCCTCCGGCGCCTCACGTGTTCTGGATCTGGGGTGTGGCGAAGGCAAGCTGCCCCGCCGTGGCACGGAGCGGTTTCACCAGCGCAGAGGCGCTGACATCGTGATTCGATCCGGACAATCGATGCAGGTACCGACTGAAGTCTGCGAACGCGTTAGCGTGGTCCCCGTCCCACCCGCCGCTGATCAGAAACTTGGCATCGCGCTGGACACGCTTCATCTGGAACCTCTGAATGGCCTGCGGCACCATGGAGAGGGAGCCACGTGTGGCTGGTACATCTGGGGCGGCGCGGAGCTCCCGCAGGCTCGAGAGTTTTTTAGCCGCTTCACGTGAGCCACGTGCCTGAGCGCTGCCCTCGGGCGCTCAAATATCTCGCGCTGCCACCCGGCTGGCGATTCCTGGATGCTCCCGGTCACGAAGACGTCTGGTTCGACCCTGCCCTGCTGGCCGTGGGCCGCTGACGCTCCAGTTGTAAGTAGGAACTGCCGGCCGACCTCGTCATCACGCTCGCGAGAACCTCCGGCTCCGGCGGGTGCCCGGGCGCTTCGGTCACCCTCGCCGCCGGGTGCGCCGGTGTCATACTCGCGGGAAGACCCGGCCCCTGGTACCGTTTCAATCCGGACGTCACGAGAGAAAGCAAGGAGTGCTCCATGCAGGACGTTGACGCCGATACCGGCAACATCTTCGACAAGCTCGACGCCTGGCTCGACGGGTTCCTGTCGCTGCTGCCGAACATCGGCGTGGCGCTCGTGGTACTGGCGGTGTTCGTGGCGCTGGCCTACGGGGCCGCCCGCCTGATTCGCAGTCGCGCGCGCGCACGTGACCGCAGCAGCCTGGGTGAAGTGGCGAGCGCCCTGGTCAAATGGGCGCTGGTGCTGACGGGCGTGATGCTCGCCATCACGATCGTCGTCCCCTCGGTCCGGCCAGGCGATCTCCTCGCGGGGCTGGGCGTGGGGTCGGTCGCCATCGGCTTCGCCTTCAAGGACATCCTGCAGAACCTGCTCGCGGGCATCCTGATTCTGCTGCGCCAGCCATTCGCCGTCGGCGACGAGATCGTGTCCGGCAACCATGAAGGCCTGGTCGAAAAGATCGAGACCCGCGCCACCTTTCTCAGGACCTACGACGGCCGGCGCGTCGTCATCCCCAACAGCCAGATCTATACCGATACGGTGGTGGTCAAGACCGCGTTCGAACGGATTCGATCGGAATACGACGTCGGCGTGGGCTGCAGCGACGACTGGACGCTGGCGAAGCGGGTGATGATCGAGGCGGCCGCGTCGTGCGAAGGGGTGCTGGGCGATCCCGCCCCGGAAGCGATTCCGATCGCCATTGCCGATTTCTCGAACAACATCCGGCTGAGATGGTGGACCGCCTCGGATCGCGCCTCCGTGATTCATACCTTCGGCCGGGTGATCGAGGCGGTGGCCGGCGCGCTCGACAAGCACGGCATCGACATGCCCTACCCCACCAACGTCACGCTGTTCCACGACCAGACCGAGGATGTCGACGGCGATCGCACGCGGCAACGGGAAGGGTGGCCCGCCGGCAGCGGTGACGTGCCGAAAAGCGACCGCGTGAGCCAGGCGATCGGGAGGAGCCGGCCGGGCGCGAACTAGCTACGCCTGGCGCTCCGATCCCGCCGCCGAAGCCCTCGCGCGACTCGCGCACGCACTGCACCACCAGGCCGGCAAAGAAGCACAGCCACAACTCGTAGCCGAAGGCGTCGGTGTGGTTCCCGCGCAGGCGCCGCCACACGTAGCTGCGCAGAGATGTCCAGGCTTTCGCGATCAGCCGGCGCGGCACCCCGAACACGGACGGCAGCGGCCGGTCGTAGCAGGCCCGCTCGGGCTCCTGCGGATCGAATCCGTAGCGGTAGTACATCCGCCCGCGGCTGATGCCGTGCCAGTAGTGCCAGCGCCGGAAGTACTGTTTGGTGAGGCGCTCCCGCTCGACCCGGTGCTGCACGGTCAGGTCGGGAGTATAGAAACCGCGGCAGCCCTGCGCCCGCGCGCGCAGGTGCCATTCGCGCTGCGCCTGGTTGCGCAGCGTGCCGGCCTTGCGTCCGAGCGACGGATCGAACAGCCCGACGGTCGAGAAGACGCGGCGGCGATAGGCGACGTTCACGCCGAGCGGCCAGCCGATGTTCTGGCCGAACTCCAGCGGCGCCGGCCCGTGATCGAGCAGCGCCAGGACCTTCTGGACGGCCGGCTTCGACGGATCCAGCCATGCCGGCGGCGGCGCCTGCCACAGCGCCGTGACCGGACCGCCGACAAAGTCGCACGCCAGCCGCTCCAGCGCCGCCCCCGCGCGATCCAGCCACTCCGGCCCCACTACCGCATCGTCATCCGTCGCGGCGATGATGTCGCCGTTCGCTTCGCCGATGGCGGCGTTCAGGGCGGCATATTTGCCTTCGCCGGGCGCATGCAGGTAACGCAGGGGGACGGGGTATTCCCGCGCGGCCGACTGCACCACGGACGGCGTCGTGTCCGAGGAGCCGTTGTCGGCAACGATGACCTCCCAGGGCTCAGGACTGACCGTCCGCGAGAGGGCTGCCAGCGCCTCGGCCAGGCTGGCAGCGCGGTTGTGGGTCACGATGATGACGGTGAAGCGCATGGTTGAGCTTGGCATCCGCCCGGGCTGACTCTAGCATGTCCGGTACCGACCTCAGCAGGGTATCTCCCTTGCTTGGTTCTTCGCGATCTGGTGCCTTGTGACCCGTCAACGACGCATTTTCGCCAACGCCCTCATCGGCGCGCTGCTGGCCGCGTCCGCCTACGACATCATTCGCGACGAAGAACACTGGCCGTTTTCGCAGTACCCGATGTTCAACCGCGTCAGCGAGGCGCGGACTTTCACCTGGCTGCGGGTCTACGCGGTTACCCCGGACGGTCGAGAAATTCCACTTTTGACCCACGCCGAGGTCTTCCCGCTCGACCAGTCGCGGCTTTCGAAGGCCCTCGGCTCGGTGCGGACACGGCAGGCCCCCCAGGCTGACATCGACGCCATCCTCGCGAACTGCCTGGACCGCTATGAGCGGCGGCGGGCCCAGGGACGCCACCAGGGCCCGCCGGCGGTGCGGCTCAGGCTGTACCAGGTGAAATGGACGCTGCACCCGACAGCGGCGAACCTCCACACCCCCGACGAGCGCACGCTGCTCGGGGAGGCCGCGCTGTGAGGGCCGCCGTGTCCCGCGCCGCGGCAGCCTGGCATCGCTACTTTTTTCACGAGCGGGCGGCGACGGACCTCGGACTGTCGCGCGCGGTGTTCTTCGCTCTCGCCTTCGTCTACTACGTGACGCAGGATTTCACCGAGTGGGGCACGGTGGCGCGGGAGCTGTGGATGCCGACCCCGCTCTTCCGCCTGCTGGCCATCCCGCTGCTGCCCGCGCCGGCGATCGGCGCGATCCAGCTGCTCTTCAAGGCGGCGCTCGCCCTCGCCGCGGTCGGCCTCGGCACCCGGATCTCGATGCCCGTGGCCTTCGCCTGCGCGGCCTACCTGCTCGGCCTGCCGCACAACTTCGGGCAGGTGCAGCACTTCGACACGCTGGTCGTGCTGGTCCTCGGGATCCTCGCCTTCAGCCACGCCGGCGCCGCGTGTTCGATCGACGCCTGGCGGCGCGCGCGGCGCGGCCTCCCGCCCGCGCCGCCGAGCGGCGAATACACCTGGCCGATTCGCGCCATCTGGGTCATGACCGCGGTGATCTTCTTTGCCGCCGGGCTGTCGAAGCTGCGCCACAGCGGTCTGGAGTGGGTGTTCTCGGACCACCTCGCGACGCTCCTGATCCGCCACCAGTACTTCGTCTCGGACGGCGAGCCGCTCACCGCGTGGGGCCCGTTAATTGCGGCGTATCCCCTGGCGGCACGGCTGCTCGCCGCCATCTCGCTCGGCACAGAGCTGTTCTACCCGCTCGCCCTGTTCAGCCGCCGCGCCCGCGCGGTCTTCGTCCCCGCGGGCATCGCCTTCCTCATCGGCATCCGGCTCCTGATGGGACCGACCTTCGAGCCGTTCGTGATGTGCAGCGTGTTCTGGGTGCCGTGGACGGCGCTGCTCGCGCGCTTCCGCTCCAAAGCGGCGCGCGCCCGGATCGATCAGCCAGGAGGGGGTGCGGTCGCCGCCACAGGCCGCCACGTCACGGCGGATGCCGCGGTCTCCCTGCGGCGAACCGCCAGCAACACGGCGAGCAGCACGACCCCGCCGTAGAAATAGTGCGAGATGGCGACCCTGGCGTAGAGCGCCGACGCGACCCGGCCGGACACCGGCAGGATGACGACTGGCGGCGAGATCAGCGCCGCGGCGAGCAGCAGCCCGATCAGCCCACGGCGGTCGATCGGTTCGGTCCGCGCCGCCAGCAGCGCGGCGATCGGCACGAGCAGCAGCGCATAGTAGTGCGTCCAGGAGATCGGCGCGACCAGCAGCGAGAGGGTCAGCACGATCCACAGTTCCACCCGCCACGCCTGCGGGCTGGCAGGGGGTCCCGCCCGCCCGCACACCGCGCCCGCCGCCGCCACGATCGCCAGCGTCAACAGCAGGCTGGCGGCACGGAACCCGGCGCCCAGCTGAATCGGATACCAGTCGCGCAGGTAGCCGCGCGTCATCAGGTGAGCGAGAAAGCCGTTGACGCTCTGGACGTTGTACGCTGCCACCGGCGCGGCGCCGTGGCCGACCACGAACTCACGCAGCCAGAACAGATGGAGCGCCACGCCGTAGAGCGCGACCGAGAGCGCCACCACGGCCGCGGCGGCGCCGGCCATCGACAGGGCGGCGCGGAACCGCCGCCGCACCAGCAGGTAGATCAGGAAGATGGCCAGCGGCGGCTTGATCAGCGAGGCGGCCGCCAGCAGCACGCCGGCCAGCCGATCGCGGCCGCGGGCAAGGCGCTCGAAGGCGATCAGGAGCACGATGAGGAGGAAGTGGGTCGTGTTGCCGATGCGAATCGAGTAGTAGAGCGGGCCGTTCAGCAGCGCCAGCCAGAGCACCACGTCCGCCGGCGTGCCGCCCGCCATGCGGCGCAGGGCGAAGGCGAGCGCCACGGCACCGGCGATCGAGAAGATCGCCCCGGCGGCAGAGGGCGGCAGCGGGGCCAGCGGCGTGAACAGCAGGGCCACGATCGGCAGGTTGACGTAGCACTGCGCCCGGGCGCAGGCGTAGAGCGCCGCAGGGTCTGTCAGGATCGCCTGCCCGGCGTAATGGTAGGCCTTGGTGAAATCGATCAGGACCGGCCCGCTGGTCAGCGCCAGCAGCGCCGCCGCGCAGGCGGTGCCGATGAGCGTTTCGGCGACCGTCCATCGCGCCGGAATCCGGCCGCGGCGCCGCGCCACCATGAAAGCGATCGCGGCCGCGGCCGTGAGCGCGTGAACCAGCCAGGACAGCCAGTCGAGCATGACGCGTCAGGAGCGGCGCACCGCCGGTGCCACGGCACCGGACGGCGGTCCCACGCTCACCGCGAGCCCGTCGCGAAGAACGTCAGCGCCTGCAGCAACGCCGAGCCGTTATGGACGGCGAGCACGAGCGTGAGGGCGGCGGCCAATCCCAGCACGGCCGGGCGCAACCGGCTCTGCGTGGCGCAGGCCGCCACGGCGACGAGCAGCGGCAGCATGTGCAGGCCGTAGAGGAACGTTTCCTCGCCGTAGAGGGAGTAGACGAGCACGTGTCCGGCCAGCGCCAGCCCGAGCGGCAGCCGCATCGGCCCACCCCTCGTCGCGAGCGCCCAGGCGCCCGTCAGCAGCAGCCCTGCCCACATCCCGATCGCGATCACGCCGATCCCGCCAGCCGAGGCGAGCGCGGCGTGCTGCACGCTCATGATCCCGCCCCACTTTGCCTCGGCGACAATCGCAATCGTCGGCATCACCATCACGTGGGAGAACATGGCACGGAGCGCCAATGGAATGCCGGCCGCCCCCTCCGGCAGGATGAACCGCGTCTGCACCCCTTCGCCGATGAAGAACGGCGCGCTCGGAAAGAGCAGCCGCTGCAGGCCCCAGATCAGCACAACGGCGGTCAGCGAGTTGGCGGCAATCTGCAGCGCCTGCCGCCACGGCCTGCGGCTGATGACGGCGGCCACCCCAGTCAGCCAGTTGCTCGTCGTCACCGCGAGCGAGGCCGCAGCCGCCGCGGTGTACACGCTGGCGCTGCGCCCCCCTGCCGGGTCCCATGCGCACAGGGCCAGCGGCGCCATGACGCTGATCGAGCCGAGCGCGTAGGTGTCAGGGACCGGCAGCCAGAACATCGCGGCGGCGCTGGCATGCGCGAGCGCCGCGAACACCAGCGCGTCGAGCCGCCGCCGCGTCAGCCCGAAGAGCAGCACGCAGGTCATGACCGTCCACAGTCCGCCGATCGCGGCGACGAACGCCCGCAGGGCGGCGCCCTCGCCGAGGCCGGCCCCTTTCAGGACATGCACGGGAACGGTAGCAAGGAGGGGGAAGAGCGGATGCCGCGAGTTGCGCGCCTGGTCGCTCCAGCGGTGCTGCATGCGATCGGCCACGATCGGCAGGTCCGCCTCGAACCACGCGTCGTTGCCGATCGGCTCCTGGAAGAAGCGTGGATCGAACCGGGCCACGTTGTGCCAGATCATGGCCGCGCTGACCATCCCGAGCACGAGGACAAGCAGGAAATCGGTCCGGCTCACGCGCGCATTGTGGCAGAGGCCCGCGGCGGTGTCGATCCGGCGCCGTGCGCGGCGCGGAAGAGGAGCGCCCAGAGCAGCAGCGCGGCCGCCAGCAGGTAGGACTGGAGCGGGTTCAGCCACGTGCCGGCAAAGTGGTTCGTGAACTGAAAGTAGTTGGCGGCAGCGAAGAAGCTCAGCGCCATGCCGGCAGCGGTCCAGCGCCCCAGCGGACGCCGGGCGATCACGAACGGCGTGATCGCCGCAAAGATGGGCGGCAGGATCCCGTAGTGATGCTCCCACGCCAGCGGCGCGGTCATCGTCGCGGCCAGGGCGGCAATCGCGAGATCGACGACGGTGCCGGCCCCCTGCCGGGGACGTCTCAGCGCGACGACGCCGAGCAGCACGAATGCGGCAATGGTGCCGGCATAGACGGCCGGATGTGGTGGCGCGAACGCGTGGTACTGCCATTCGAGGTTGGCGCCGTTGAACAGCAGGCGGTTCAGGGCGCCGTTGAACGACTGGTTGGCATAGAAGCCTTCTCCCCGCCGTGCGATGTAGGACAGCACGCGCAGATAGTCGGCATGGTCGTGCCAGCCGTACCGCCAGAGCGACACGGCGAGCCCCGCCCCCCCGACGACGACGCCGGCCGCGACGAAGCGGGTCTCCCGGCGGACCACGCCCCAGATGAACAGGAGGGCGTAGGTGGGCTTGACCAGGCACATCAGGCCGAGGGCGGCGCCGGCAGCGCCGCGCGCCCCGGCCATCCACGCCAGGATCGCCGCGGCGAACAGCGCGTTCAGCCACGCCTGGATCTGGCCGAGGCTGTAGCCCTTGATTAGCGGATAGAAGCTGAGCGCGGCCACGACCGCCAGCGTGCCGCGGGCGGCCACGACGCCCGGCGTCGGCGCATCTTCTGGCCACGCGGCCGCGACCGCGCGCCCCAGGATCACCGCGACGAGCACCGCTGTCAGGAGCGTCGCCATCCGGGAGATGCGGTTCAGGACCGGGCGATCGAGTCCGCCGATCGCCAGCAGCGCCGTGGGCGGGTACTGGAACTTGACCGCGTCGGTGAAGAACACCTGCCGGTACAGCCCGGTGGCGTGCGAGCGCGTGTAGGCGCGCGCCGTTTCCATCACCTTCCAGGAATCGGCCCCCTGGACACCCCGGAGGAAGCGGCCCTCGTGCTGCAGGACTGTTTCCCCTCCGGTCCTGGCCGTGGCGCGAATCGCGACATTGACCGCGAGGCCGGCCAGCAGCATTCCGGCGATGGCCAGGTACAGGCGGTTCGCTGGACGCCGGGTGGTCAGCCATGCGATCGAAGCGCGGACGCGGTCGAGCAGCGTCGCGCTCACTTCAGCAGCGCCGTCTGCTGGATCGCTGCCACGCGACGCTGCCGGGCGTCATGCGTGGCGAACAGCGCGAGCGGCGTCACAACTGGCATCACGCGATGCTCGCGCCAACGACGAACATGGCGGTCAGTCGCTGTTCGGCGAGTGTGTTCATGCTGGGCCCCTGACGTGTGACCGCCGACGGCCGCGGTCCGCCCGCGCCGCGGCGCGGAGTCGGCTACTGCGGTTGCGCGGCCCGCCCCTTCGCCAGCTCCGCCTTGAACGCCTGCTCCCTCTCGGCCACGTACTTCCGGTAGCCGTCCGGATCGACGAAGGCCGCGGGCGCCCCCGCTTTCATCCGCGCGTACTTGGTCTCCAGGTCGAAATAGCTGCCGTGGGCACCAAGGAAGATCTCGCCGCGCAGCGCTTTCAGGACCTCGAACGTCCGGGCGTAGTCGGCGGCGATCTGCGGGTAGGCTGCATTGTTCACCAGCCGGTAGCCCGGATTCACGTTGGGGCTGCCGACGATCACGACCTGCCGTGTCCGCCCGGCATCCTCGAGGTTCATCGTCCAGGTCGTGCACCCTTTGGTGTGTCCGGCGGTGAGACGGGCGGTCAGCGCCGTGCCGCCGAGCCGCACCTCGTCGCCGTCGTGCAACACGCGGTCGACCTTGGCGGGCGGGTACCACATGGCCGCCTGCTCGCCGTAGTGGAAGTCCGTCCGGCCGCCCGACTCGACAAGCGACACGTCCCCGTCCATGACCATGTACTGCGCCCCGGTCAGGGCCATGATGGCGGCGCTGCCGGCATCGTGGTCCCAGTGCGCGTGGCTGATCAGCAGGATCCGGATGTCGGTGAACTTGAATCCGAGGCGCTCGACGCCCGCCCGGATGAGCGGCACGCTCTCCACGAGGCTGCTGTTGATCAGGATGTGGCCCTGCGGCGTGGTGATCAGATAGCTCGCCAGCCCTTTGCTGCCGACGTAGTAGAGATTCCCGGCAATCTTGAAGGCAGGGAACGGCTCGGTCCAGTCAGCCGGCTGGGCATGCGCCGGACTCGGATTCGACAGCGTGACGAGAGCGGCGACGAGCGTGAAGAGCAGGGGTCTGATCATTTTGACGTCGAGATTCTACACGCCTTCCCTCGTCCGGCGTCCGCCTGCGGTCGTGGGAGGCTCGCCGGGTGGATGCAGCGGCGTCGCCGCGGCTCGAGCGGAAACCGGCTACAATTCCGCCACCATGAAGAGACGAACGCTGCTCAAGCTGTTGCCGGCGGGACTCGCGGCTGGTATCGATGGGAGTTTCTTCCGGCTGCAGAAGGGCCGCACCACCATCGCCATCAAGGGGGACGGCTTCCTGGTCAACGGCAAGCCGACCTATGCCGGCCGGACGTGGCGGGGGATGAAGATCGAAGGCCTGCTCATGAACTCGCGCATGGTGCAGGGCATCTACGACGACCTCAACCCGGCCACGCGCGGCATGTGGGCCTACCCGGACACCAAGACGTGGGATCCGGAGCGCAACACGCGCGAGTTCATCGCCGCGATGCCGGAGTGGCGCAAGCACGGGCTGCTCAGCTTCACCATCAACATCCAGGGCGGCAGCCCGCAGGGCTACTCGCGCGACCAGCCGTGGCACAACGACGGCTTTCACCCGGACGGCACCCTGCGCGCGGAATACCTTGGCCGCCTCGAGCGCATCCTCGACCGCGCCGACGAGCTCGGCATGGTCCCGATCGTCGGCTACTTCTACTTCGGGCAGGACCAGCGGCTGGAGAACGACGCGGCGGTGGAGCGCGCCGTCACCGACGCGACAACCTGGCTGCTGCAGAAGGGCTACCGGAACATCCTGGTCGAGATCGCCAACGAGTCCGACAATCGCAGCTACGAGCAGCCGCTGATCAAGGCGCCGCGGATCCACGAGCTGATCGAGCAGGCCAAGGCCATCACCGTGGACGGCCGGCGGCTCCTGGTCAGCACCAGCTTCAACGGCGGCACGATCCCGCCGCCGAACGTGGTCGCGGTGGCCGACTTCCTGCTGCTGCACGGCAACGGCGTTCACGATCCCGATCGCATTCCGGGCATGGTCGACGAGACGCGGGCGGTTGCCGGCTACCGGCCGATGCCCATCCTGTTCAACGAAGACGACCACTTCGACTTCGACAAGCCGAAGAACAACTTCATTGCCGCGGTCAGCAAGTACGCGTCGTGGGGTTACTTCGACTTCCGCATGAAGGGCGAGGGGTTCGAGGAGGGGTATCAGAGCGTGCCGGTCGATTGGGGGATCCGGTCGGCGAGGAAGAAGGGGTTCTTCGCCCTTGTCAAGGACATGACCGGAGGCGGGTAGGCCGCGGAGTTTCGGCGGCGTTCGCCGCCTCGGCGCGGGGCGCTAGTCGATGCGCAGCGCCTGTATCGGGTCGAGCGTCGCGGCGCGACGGGCGGGAATCAAGGCCGCGACGAGGCAGGCCAGCGCCAGCAGGATCAGCGCGCCGATCAGCACGGCCGGGTCGGCGGCGCTCACCCCGAAGAGCCGCGATTGCAGGAAACGGCCGGCCGCAAGGGCGCCCGGCAGGCCGATCGCGGCGCCGATGGCCAGGTGCATCAGCGCGCCACGCAGGATCGTGCCGAGCACCTGCCGCCGCGAGGCGCCCACGGCCACCCGGATGCCGATCTCACGCGTCCGCCTCGACACCGCATGGGCGGTGACGCCGTAGAGGCCGAGGCAGGCGAGCAGGAGCGCCACGCCGCCAAACACCACGGTCAGCCTCGCAATCAGCCGATCGAGATTGAAGTGGCCGGCCACCTGCTCGGCCATCGGCAGCATCGCGCGGACGATGATGCGTCGATCGGCGGCGGCCAGCGCGCGCCGCACCTCCCCCTCCAGTCCGGCCACGGTTCCCGTCGTGCTCAACACGATCGCCTGTGGGTAGTGCGAGCGGTCCAGCGTGCTCCCGCCGCCGGGGGCCCCCGACGGCGCCTGGAGAAACGGCACGAAGAACGTTGGATACGGCGCCGCGCGGCCATCCTGATACTTGGCGTCGCGGACGATGCCGACGATTTCGATGTTGGGGGTGCCGGTGCCCTTCGCATCGGTGAAGCCGATGCGGCGGCCGATCGGATCGGCGCCGGCGAAGAACCGAGTGGCGAACGACTGGCTGACCACGGCGACCGCCGGCGCGCCCGGGCGGTCCTGGTCGTCGAGCGCCCTGCCGCGCAGCAGCGGCGTGCCGACCGTGTCGAAGTAGCGCGGGCTGACGCGGTTCCACGACGCCGTCAGACGGGCGGTGGTGTCGTGGCCCTCCACGGTAATGGGCGACGACCAGTTGTCCCCCGACATCGGCGCGTAGAGCGAGAACGCCGCGTTCGAGACCCCGGGAATCCGCGCCAGGCGCTGCTGCATCTGCGGGTAGAGCGCTGCGAGCTGCCCGGCCGGGATGGTGGCCAGCGAGGGGGCGAGCGCCACGGTGTAGTGGCGGTCGATCCGGAACCCGAAGTCCTGGGCCTGCAGGGCGTGCAGGCTGCGTCCGAGCAGCCCGGCGCAGGTGACGAGCACGAGCGACAGCGCCACCTGCACCACCACGAGCGACCGCCGCACCCAGCGGCCGCGGTCAGCGGTGGCCCGCCCGGCGCCGCGCAGCGCGTCGATCGGATCCGACCGCGAGCCGAACAGCGCCGGCGCGGAGCCGAACAGCAGCGCCGTGGCGAGCGAGACGGCGAGCGCGAATCCGAACACGAGCGGCGAGGGCGAGGGATCGATCGGCACGTGCGCCGCGCCGCGAAAGACCATGGCGATGACGGCGCGGGCGCCCGCATAGGCAAGGAGCAGGCCCGCGAGGCCGCCGGCGCCGGCCAGCAGCAGGCTTTCGAGCAGCGACAGGGCGACCAGCCTGGCGCGCGGGGCGCCGAGCGCCGCCCGGACCGCGGTTTCCGTGCGCCGCGCCAGGCCGCGTGCGAGCAGCAGGTTGGCCAGGTTGGCGCAGGCGATGAGGAGCACCGCCGCCGCCAGCGCCTGCAGCAGCGCCAGCGGCCGGGCCACGAAGTCCCGCATGCTGTTGACGCCGCGGGCCGCGGCGACGACCGTGATGTGCTGCTGCGGCAGCCGCCGCCGCTCGTCGGGGGAGAGGTCGAGCGCCGAGCCGAGCCACTGGCGCAGCGCCGCGGTGAGCTGCGACTGGACCGCCGCGGCCCCGGCGCCTGGTGGCAGGCGGCCGATCGCATACAGCCAGTGCGCCCCCTTTGCGTCGACGAGCCGGCTGGCCGGCTGCAGCCGCGGCTCCTGCGCGATCGGCACCCAGACCTCGGCCGGATCCGGCCGCAGCATGGCGCCGTAGAACCCGCGCGGCGCGACGCCGACGATAGTGGCCGCCACGCCGTTGAGCATCACCGCGGTGCCGCCGACGTCCGGGCGGCCGCCGAACCGCTCCACCCAGGCGCGATGGCTGATCACGGCGGCCGCCGGCGCGGCCGGCTGGTCGTCGGACGGCTGGAGCAGGCGGCCCGCGGCGGGCACGAGCTCGAACATCTGGAAGAAATTGCCGGACACGAACGAGCCGTCGAGCGTTTCCGGCGGACGCTCCCCCTCGGCCCGTCCGAGGGTCATCGCCGCGGTGTTCGCCTGGAACGCCGCGACGTGCGTGAACGCCGGGGCGGCGTCGCGCAGGTGCCGGTAGAGATCGGCGGAGAACAGGGCAAACGAGCCCTGCAGGCCGCTGTTGACGCAGCAGGCGTCGGTATCCCCCAGCCGGTAGAGCTCCGACGGCCGCGGGACCGGCAGCGGCTCGAGCAGCACGCGGTCGATCAGGGTGAAGATGGCGGTGTTGCTGCCGATGCCGATCGCCAGCGTCAGGATGCAGACGAGGGCGAAGCCGGGCGCCTGCCCCAGCCGCCGCGACGCGACCGCCATGTCCGTCTGCCACCCGCGCCAGCTGTGCATGGACTGCCCCCGACCCGCCGCCGCGCCCGCGGCCTGCCCGCCAGAACCTTAGACGGAGGAAGCCGCGTCGCCGTTGCCGGCGGTCCGATCAGACGATGACCGAACGCGCCGCCAGGAGCGGGACCGCAAGCTCCGGACGCCCTTCGACGCGCACCGCGGCGCCCGCATCCTGCTCGCTGAGGGCGTTGAACAGCAGCTGCCAGGTGCTGGCATCCGAAAGGCGCGCCCGAGTCGTCGGCGAGGCCAAGGCGCCGGCATGCAGCGTCCATCGATCCGGCTCCCGCAGCAGCGTCCACTCGCCGCCGGCGTCACCGCTGACGTCGAGGACCAGCGCCTGGCCCGCCGATGCCTGCATGTCGCGAAACGCGTGCGGCAGGCCGCGCAGGGCGATCTCGATCACGGCGCGCAGGTATCGCGGGTCCGGCAGCGACGGCGCCCCGACCGCCATCCGGATCTGTTCCTGGTGGTGCCACAGCTCGGTGAACTCGCGGCCGACGTCGAACCAGCCTTCCGAGGTCTCTTCGCCGGCCCAGGACACCCCGAAGAGCGCCGGCGCCTCGACCGGCAGGCTCTCGAACCAGTCCGCCAGGTCGCGGCTCGCCGCGGCAAAGAGATCGGTCAGCACCCGCGGGCTGAGCCGCTCGCTGGCCGATACCCACTCGGCATTGAGCCCGTTGATGAAGTCCACGAAGTCGCGGGCCGACGCGATCGGCTGCCGCGGCGGCGGCGGAACCATGCCGTCGCGGTGAAAGGAAAGCCGCCGGTACGTCAGGTCGATCAGGTGGGCCACGACGTCGCGGATCCGCCAGCGCCCGGCCACCGTGGGCTGGTGCCAGTCGGGCGGCGGGAGTGTGCGCAACAAGGCGACGAGCTCGGAGGAGACCGGGCGGAAGAGATGACGGGTATCGGTGAGGGGAAGAGGATGGAGTGCCACCAGGCAATCTTTCCATATTCGGCCCGGCCACACCATGCCGGCCAGACGGTGGTATAACATATGTGTCTATGACATCTATAGACACGCGGGCGCTCGACCGCGAGCTGAAGAAGGGCTCCGCGGAGCTGATCATCCTCTCCATCGTCGAGCCGCGCGCCCGGCACGGTTATGAGATCAGCAAGCTGATCGAGACGCTCTCGGCCGGGCAGCTGAAGTTCCACGTCGCCTCGCTCTATCCGCTCCTGTATCGGCTCGAAGAGCGCGGCTGGCTGCAGGGCAGGTGGGTGGAGAAGGCCGGCCAGCGGCGGCGGCGCTTCTACGGCCTGACCGCCGAGGGTCGCCGCGTTCTCACCCGCCAGCGCGAAACCTGGAGAACCTTCGTGCACGCGATGGGCCTCATCACGGGAGTCGACCATGCCTGAATGGACCGGGCACCTGCGCCCGCGCCTCGCCCGGCTGCACCTGAGCCCGGCACGCGAGGCAGAGGTCGTCGAAGAGCTGTCGCAGCACCTCGAGCAGCGCTACGAGGAGTTGCGCAGCGGCGGCACCAGCGACGCCGAGGCGGAGCGTCTCGCCACCGAGGAACTGCTCGAACCCGATGCGCTTGCCAATCACATGCGATGGCTGCGGCAGGCGCACCGTCCGCCGGCCGTCCAGCCGGGAGGGCACGCCAGGTCGGTGTCCGGCGATCTCCTGCAGGATCTGCGCTATGCCGCGCGCATGCTGGTCAAGCAGCGCGGCTTCACGGCGGCGGCGGTCCTGACCCTGGCGCTGGGCACCGGCGCCAACACGGCGATCTTCAGCGTGGTCGATACCGTGCTGCTGCGGGCGGCGCCCCTTCCTGATATCGACCGGCTGGCGATCGTCTGGCAGACCGATCGCCACACCGGCACCACGCGCGAGCCGGCGTCGCTGCCGGACTACCTCGACTACGAGCAGCGCAGCGTCCAAGCCGAGCGGATCGCGGCGTTTCAGGCGACCGAGGTCAACTACTCGCCTGACCAGGGGGACCCGGTGCGGTTGCAGGCGCTCGCGGTGACGCACGAGTTCTTCCCGCTGATCGGGGCAGAGCCCGCCGCCGGCCGCGGATTCAGCGCCACCGACACGAGCCGCAGCGGCGACGCGGTCGTGGTCATCAGCGACAGCTTGTGGACGCGGGCGCTGGCGCGCGATCCGTCCGTCCTCGGGCGGACGCTGCTGCTCAACGACAGGCGCTACACCGTGGTCGGCGTGATGCCGCCCGGCGCCGACTTCGGGGTCTTCCAGATCCTGACGGCGGCGGACTATGCGCGCTCCTTTGCCGACCGCAGCGCACGGGCGGCGGTCGATCTGTGGCTGCCGTTCACCGCCACGCCACAGATGCTGCCGCGGGCGACGCATCCGATCTTCATCGTGGCGCGAACGCGCGGCAACCTGGCCGCCGCTCAGCAGGAGCTCGCCGGTATCGCCTCGGATCTGGAAAGCACCTACCCGGAGAACGCGGCGCGCGGCGTGTTCGTGGAGCCACTGTCGACGGTCGTGTTCGGCCCCGTCCGGCCGGCGCTGATCGTCCTGCTGAGCGCCGTCGGCCTCGTGCTGCTCGTCGCCTGCGCCAACGTCGCCAGCCTGCTGCTCGCGCGCGGCAGCGCCCGCCGCCGCGAAGTGGCGATCCGGACCGCGCTCGGCGCCAGCCCGGGGCGCCTCAGGCGGCAGTTCGCCGCCGAAGGGCTGCTCCTCGCGGTCGCCGCAACGGCCGTCGGCGCGGGGCTCGCCGTCGTTGGCGTGCGCATGCTCGTGGCGCTGGCGCCGGCGGACATCCCGCGCATCGCGGAAGCGGCGGTCGACCTCCGGGTGCTGTCCATCGCGCTGCTCGTCGCGGTCGCCGCCGGCTGGGCGTTCGGCATGGTCCCGGCCATGCAGGCACGAGGCGTGGACCTCCAGGGCACGTTGAAGGGCGACGACGGCCACGGCGCCCCGGCCGGCCGCGACCGGACGCGACTGCGATCGACGCTCGTCGTGCTCGAATGCGCACTGGCGGTGATGCTCCTCATCGGTGCCACACTGCTCATCAAGAGTTTCTGGTCACTGCAGCGCGTCGATCCCGGTTTCCGATCCGCGGGGATCCTGAAGGCCGAGTATCAGCTGCCCGCGAGCCGCTATCCCGTCGATCTCGGGCAGTTCCCGAACTTCAGGGAGGTGCACGCGTTCACCCACGGTCTGCTCCGCACGGCCGCGGCGCTCCCCGGCGTCGAGGCGGTGGCGGTCGCCGGCAACCACCCGCTCGATCCCGGGGCCACGAACTCGTTCCGCATCTCCGGCCGCGAAGCGGAAGCGCGCACGCAGCCGGAGATTTCGGTGCGCCGGGTGTCAGCCGGCTATTTCAGGACCATGGGCCTGCCGCTCGTGCGCGGCCGTCTCCTGACCGACTCGGATACGACGATGGCCGCGGCGGTCGTGGTCATCAACGAGGCGGCGGCGCGCCGGTTCTTCACGACACAGGAGGCGCTCGGTGCACGCGTCAGCTTCTGGGGCACAGCCCGGACGATCGTCGGCGTGGTTGGCAACGAGCGTTTTCACGGACTGGCGGACGCGGCGCCCATCGCCGTATATGCGCCGCTCGATCAGGCGCCGTCGATCAACGGCGCCGGGGTGCTCCTGGTGCGCGGCGCTCGCGATCCGTCCGCGCTCATCAGCGGTGTGCGCGGCGCGATCCGCCAGCAGGATCCGGCGCTCGCGGTGTTCGGGCTCGAGCCCTTCGCGGAGACGGTGACGCGGTCGGTGGCGGAACGCCGCTTCACGATGCTGGTGCTCGGCCTGCTGGCCACGGTGGCGCTGCTGCTCGCAGTGGTCGGCGTGCACGGCGTGCTGAGCTGCGTCGTGGCCCAGCGCACGCGTGAGATCGGCATCCGGATGGCGCTCGGCGCCCGGCCGGCCAGCGTCCTGCGGCTCGTGGTCGCGCAGGGCCTGATGCTGGCGACGACCGGCGCCGTCCTGGGACTCGCCGCCGCGTTCATGCTCACACGGTTCATGGCCGCGCTGCTCTACGGCGTCGGCACGACCGATCCCGCGATTTTCGTCCTCGTGCCCACTGGCCTGGCGCTGGTTGCGCTTGCGGCCAGCTATTTCCCGGCGCGGCGGGCGACCAGAGTGGACCCGGTGACCGCGCTCCGGAGTTGAACCCCCTGCCTCACTCCCCCCGGAGCGCGATGATGGGATCGACGGCCGTAGCACGCCGGGCCGGGATCCAGGCGGCGGTCAGCGCCACCACGACCATGATCGCCGCGGCAGTGGCGATGGTCGGGGGATCCACCGGCTCGATGCCGAACAGGAAGCCCGACATGACGCGCGACATCGGGATGGCAGCGGCCCCCCCGACCGCCAGGCCGATCGCCGCCATCACGACCCCCTCGCGAAGAATCATCCGCCTGATGGTGCTCCGCTCCGCCCCCAGCGCGAGCCGGATGCCCAGCTCGTTGGTGCGCTGGCTGACGGAGAACGCGAGCACGCCGGCCACGCCGACGGTGGCAATCACCAGCGCCAGCGCCGAGAACAGCCCGATCAGCGTCGCGTTCAGCCGCTGCGGCGCGATCGTCTCGTCGCGGATCTCCTCCAGCGTCCGCACGTGATCGATCGGCCGGTTGGGATCGAGGGCGCGGATGGTCTCGACGACCTGCGGCGCCAGCGCGTCGGCTGATCCCGCCGTGCGCACGAGCAGCGTGGACTGCGCCCCGGCCTGCGTGTCGGGCAGGTAGAGCGTGTGCAACGGCGCCCGATCGATGCCGTCCGCGCGGGAATCGGCGGCCACCCCGACGACTTCGAGCGGCGGCGCCCACTGGCCGTTGAACCCTTTCAGGCTGATCCGGTGGCCAAGTGCACTCTCGTTCCCGAAATAGAAGCGCGCCATCGACTGGCTGAGGATTGCCACCCGGGACGACGTGGCCGTGTCGTTCACGATGAACGTCCGGCCGGCCTGCAGCTTCGTGCCGACGGTGTCGAAGTACGCGCCGCTGACGACCCGCGTGACCATCATGGGTGCGGCGGCCGCAGCGGCGGGCTCGGTGTTGTCCACCCGGACTTCCCGCCGCGCCTGGAACGAGCCGGCCAGCGGCGCCGAAGACGTCATCGCCGCCCCCTGGACGCCCGAGGCGTCCTGCACGCGATCGACGAGGTTGCGGGTGAACTGCAGCTGCAGGGCCGGCGTCTGCCTGGTGAAATCGGGCGCCTGCAGGCTGAGGACGTTGGCCAGGCTGAATCCCGGATCGACGGCGTAGAGCTGCCCGAGGCTCCGAAGCAGCAGGCCGGCGCCAATCACCAGCATGAACGACATCGCCAGCTGGCTGACCACCAGCGCCCGCTGCGCCCGGCGCCGGCCGACGCTCCCGGTGGCGCGACCGCCAGCACCCGCCATCGACCGGACCGGATCGGCGACGAAGGGCAGCCGCGGCGCCCAGGCAAAGAGCAGCGCCGCGCCAATCGACATCGCCACGGTCAGCGCCAGCACCGGCGCGTCGAGGCCGATTTCCCCCGTGCGGTTGGTGAACCGCGCGGTGTACGCCACCAGCAGGTCGAGGCCCGCGACGGCAAGGGCGACCCCCAGCACGCCGCCGGCAATCGACAGGATGAGGTTCTCGGTGAGCAGCTCGCGCCGCAGGCTGCCCCGCGACGCGCCGAGCGCCGCGCGGATGGCCATCTCGCGCTCCCGCTGGACGAGCCGCGTCAGCGTCAGGTTGGCGACGTTCGCACACGCGATGACCAGCACGAAGATCGTCGTCCCCAGCAGGATCAGCAGCGTCGGGCGGGCCTTCTCGGTGAGCTCGACCTTCCATGGCGTGACGACGATGTCGAGGCCGCGTTCGGGCGGGTAGGCGGCGGGATACGTGGCATGGAGGCGCGAGGCTATCTGGCGGAGCTCCCCCTGCGCGCTCTCGAGCGTGGCGCCGGGCGCCAGCCGGGCGTAGACGTCGGTCATGCGGTGGACGCGGTCGTCCTGCATCGACGCGCCCATGTAGTGGTCGTTGGCCGCGTAGTTGACGTAGAAGTCCTGCTTGCGCGCGGTCGCGTAGTGCGAGCCTGGCGCCAGCACGCCAACGATGACCGCTTTTTTGACCGTCAGGTCGAGCAGCTGCCCCACGACGCCTGGGTCGGAGCCGAAGGCGCGCTGCCAGTAGCCGTGGGTCAGTACCGCCACCGGCGGCGCCGACCGGTCCTGGTCCTCGGCCACGAGCAGCCGGCCGAGCAGCGGCCGCATGCCCAGGATCCGGAAGAAGTTCGCGGTGACGAGCCCGCCGGTGGCGCGGTGGGGATCGCCGCGGCCGAGCACGTTGAACGTCCAGTCGCCGAACTCGACGAACTCGTCGATCGTCCTCGACTGCGACCGGTAGTCCGCGACTTCCTGGAACGAGAAGCTGGTGTCTTCGATGCCGGCGCGCACCGCGGGCTGGCGCAGGTGCATGATGCGGTCGGCGTCGGGATAGGGCAGCGGGCGCAGCAGCACGCCGTTGATGACGCTGAAGATCGCGGTGTTGGCGCCGATGCCGAGGCCGAGCGTCAGGACGAAGGCCGCAACGAAGCCCGGGGCCTTCCCCAACCGCCGGAACGCTGCCCGCAGGTGCATACGGCAGAGTCTAGACCGGTCCAGCGGATTGTCAACTTGACGATCAGAGCCGGTCGCCGAGCAGCGCCACGCTGAGCGCATAGGTGTGCGCGCAGTTGTAGTCGAGCAGCGCTTCGTAGTTGTCGTAGACGAGGAAGGCGCGCGTGCCGGCGCGGATCAACGAGGCGGACAGGTCGGCTTTTGGCAGCGGCCCCTTCGCGACCGTGCGGAGCCCCATCGCTCGCCAGGCCTCGAGCGGCTGCGGAATGCTCATCGCCTGGCGGGCGCGGCACCCCTCGGTGCGCAGCGGAACCGCAGCGACACGGGCACTCGCGGCGGCGCCGGCTGGCAGCAGCACTTCCCTGCCCCACAACATCCCCGGCGTCCAGCCGTGCTGCTGCAGGTAGAACGCAATCGAGGCAAAGACGTCGGGCTGTGACTTCCAGATGTCGCGGCGCCCGTCCTCGTCGAAGTCCTGGGCAAACTTCAGATAGCTCGACGGCATGAACTGCGGCTGGCCGAGCGCCCCCGCCCACGACCCTTTCAGCCGCTCGAGCTCGATGTCGCCGCGGTTCAGGATCTCCAGCGCATCGAAGAGCTCGCGGCGGAACATCGCGCCCCGCCGCACGTCGTAGGCGAGCGTGGCCAGCGTCGGCACCGTGGGCCGGACACCGGCGAACCGGCCGAAATTCGATTCGAGCCCCCAGACCGCGATCAGCAGCCGGGGATCGACGCCGTAGGCCTTGCCGACGCGCTGCACCAGCGTTTCGTGGCGCTTGTACATCTCGCGCGCGGTACGGACGGTCGGGGCGGTGAGGCGCCGCTTGAGATAGGCATCGAGATCGAGCGTGAACTCCGCCTGCGACCGATCCCGCTGCAGGATCTGCGCGACCGGCTCGACGCCAGCCAGCGCGCGGTCGAGGATCTCCGGCCGGATCCCCCGCGCCGCGGCCTCAGTCCGCAGCTCCGCCAGCCAGACATCGAACGGCGGCAGCGGCAGGGGCGCAACAGGAGCGACCGGCTGGAGCTCCTGCGCGGTAACGGCCGTACTCAGCAGCATCAGCAGTACGGCAGCGGCTCGGCGAACACCCATGGATCATTCTACCGTGCCGATCCCGCGGCGCCCCCTGGCGCGCAGCGCCGACGGACCGCCCCACAGCGAGTCAGCGCCCGCCGGCAGGCGCCGCAACCGTCCGCCCGGTGGACGACCGGAGCATCTTGAGGAATACGTCGGTGTTCTCGAACACGCCGGTGAACTGCCATGCCCCGGGACCGCTGGCCGACAGCGGCACGTCGGCGGCGGTATGTCCCGAGACGACGTGCGGGACCGGGCCGGTGTCGGCCGGGCAGCCGTCCTTGGCGGGACAGGCGACGGCCGCGTTCTCGATCGATCCGCTGACCAGGAAGCCGGGAACCGCTGACCCCGCCACCGACCGGTTGTCCGTCGTCCCGGCGGCACCGTCGCGCGCCGGGTTGGCCGCGCTGGCGCCGTCGCGGACGATCGCGGCCTCGAGCTGCTGCCGGTTCGACAGCCAGTTCTCGTAGTGGTCGGGGCCCGCCGCCCAGCCGAGCAGCAGCTTGCGCGACGGATCGGGGTCGACCGGGTAGCCGCGCCCGTCGGTCGTGTAGTTGGGGAAGAACTCGAGTGCCTGTTCGGGCTCGAAGCGGAAGACCGCGGCGTAATCGCGCACGGCACGCCCCAGCGCCTGCGGCGCGTAGCGCTCGTTGCCGACACCGATCAGGCCGAGCCCGCCGGTTTCGTGGTCGGCGGTGACGATCACCAGCGTGTCGTTGGCGGGATCCGCGTCGCCGTTGGTGCGTTTCGCGAAGTCGAGCGCCACCTGCACGGCGCGATCGAACTCGATGACGTCCCAGATCGTGCGCTCGGCGTCGAGCGCATGGGCGCGCTTGTCGATCGACGCCCCTTCGACCATCAGGTAGAAGCCGGCCGGCGAGTGGGCCGACAGCGAGTGCAGCGCCAGCGCCGCCAGGTCGTCGAGCATCGGCGCGTCGCGCACCGCGGCGTTCGCCGGGCGGGCGAGCTCCTCGCTGTAGCGCCCGGCGCCGACCTTGTCGAACGCCACCGGCAGGTGCGACGGGGCGAACAGCCCGAGCAGCCTGGCGGGCGCGGCGCCGCCCCGTGCCGCGGCCACCTCGGCGGCGTTCGACACGCGCATGTAGCCGGCCTTCGTGAACTCCTCTGCCAGCCGCCGGTCGTCGGTCCGCTCGCCGCCGGCCGACGGCGGCATGAAGTGCCGGGCGCCGCCGCCGAGCAGCACGGTGACGCCGTTGGCGGCGCGCTCGTCGAAGAACTGTGCCGCAATGCCGCTGCCGGCGTAGCGGTCGGAGGTGTGCGCCGCGTTGGCCGCCGGCGTCGAGTCGGTGAGGTCGGCGGTCGTGACAATGCCGACGTTGAAGCCGCCGCCGCGCGTCCGCCGCAGCAGCTCGCCGAGGTACTCGATGCGCGGGTTGTCGAAGACGTCGGGCGTGTTGTCGGGGAACACCCCCTCCTGGTTGTTGCTGTTCTTCTGTCCCGTCACGTAGGCGGCCATGCCCGGCGACGAGTCGGTGATCACCGAGTTCAGCGACCCGGTCATCACCACGCCGGTGACCTCGAGGGTGTCCATGGCCAGGCGCCCGGCGGCCTTGCCGTTGTGCACCCCGCGCGACACGATCCGCGCCGCGGTCCGGTGTGCCGCCCCCATGCCGTCGCCGAGCAGCAGGATGATGTTGCGGGCGCGCGCGCCGCGCCCCGCCGCCGCCCACTCTTCCACGACGAGCTTCGCGGTGGCCGTCGCGCCGTCGCCGGTCCTGGCCTCGATGGTCAGCGGCCCGGCGGCCGCCACGCTGTATCCGCGGAGGAGGAAATTGCTGGTGTTCCGCAGCGCCGGCGATGCCCGCAGCAGCGGCGGGACGCCGGGCGCCGTGGCGCCGGTCCCGCCGGCGCCGCGCTCGCCGCCGGCGCCGGCGTCGAGCAGGTTCTGCGCGGTGATGTCGCGGCCGTTGACCAGCACGCGCAGGCCCCGCGGCGGCTCGTCCGTGCTCGACGTCGCCTCGACGCGGATGTCGAAGCGCTGGCCGACGGCCAGCACGCCGCCATCGGGCGGCATGATGCGGATCGCGGTCGCGGCGTGCGCCTGGACGCTCCCCGCGGCGGCCCACGCGACCAGCAGCGCGGCGGCCCACCGCCACCCGCTTCGCACCGGTGCGGACCCGGCTGCCGCCGGCCGCCAGGCCGGCTGCAGCGGTCGATTGTTGGTCAGCCGTGAACGGAGCGCAGGAATCGTGGACATGGATAGTCCGATTGTACGTGCCGATCCGGCATTTGGATCGCATGCCGGTGAGGTGCGCTACGCGGGCATCTCCCGTTCGGGAGCCAGGCGCGGGCGCGCCAGCTTCAGATACAGGGCCGGCACGACAAAGAGGTTGAGCAGCGTGGACGTGACCAGGCCGCCGAGGATCACCACGGCGAGCGGGTGCTCGATCTCGTAGCCCGCCCGGTCCCCGCCGAGCACGATCGGCACGAGCGCCAGGCCGGTGGCGAGCGCGGTCATGAGGATGGGCGCGAGCCGCTCCTCGGCGCCGCGCAGCACGAGCTCGCGTCCGAAGGCCATCCCTTCCGCCATCTCCAGATGCCGGTAGTGGCTCACGAGCATGATGCCGTTGCGTGCCGCGATGCCGATGACGGTCACGAGGCCGACGAGCGATCCGAGCGACAGCACCCCGCCGGTCAGCCAGACCGCGACAATGGCCCCGACCAGCGCAAAGGGCAGCGTGAGCGCGACCAGGCCGACCAGCCGCGGGGACGCGAAGTCCACGAAGAGCACCATCAGGATGCCGACGACCGCCAGGGCGCCGGCGAACAGCAGCCGGTTGGACGAGGCCTGACGCTCGGCGTATTCGCCGAGCACTTCCGCGTAGTAGCCGCGCTCGAAGCCGAGCGCGCCGATGCGCTCCTGCAGGTCGCGGGCCACGGCGCCGAGATCCCGGCCGCTGACGTTGCACGTCACGTCGATCCGCCGCGACCCGTTCTCCCGCGTGATTTCGTTCGGCACTGACGTGACCTGCACGTCCGCCACGCTCGAGAGCGGCACCAGACCGGTGCCGCCGCCCCCGGCGCCCGGTCCCCCGCCAATGGCGATCGGCAGCGTGCGCACGGCCTCGACGCTGCCCTGCATCTCGGGGGTGCCGCGCACGACCACGTCGAACAGGCGCTGATCCTCGTAAAACTCCCCGACCTTCGTGCCCTGGATGAGCGTGGCGGCGGCCTGCCGGACCTCGCCCGGCGTCAGGCCGAACATCGCCCCGCGCTCCGGACGGAACCGGACCTCGATCTGCGGCACCAGCGTCAGGGCCTGGACCTTCAGATCGACCACGCCGGACACGCCGGCGATGGCCGATCGCACGGCCTGCGCCTGCGCCTGCAGCCGGGTAAGATCCGGTCCATACACGCGCACGACGATCGTGGCGCTGGCGCCGGTCAGCACCTCCTTGATGCGCTCGCGCAGGTAGGTCAGCAGGTCGCGGTACAGCCCGGGATAGCCGTCCACGATCGCCTGCACCTTGGCCACGGTCGCGTCGTAGTCGGCCGCCGGGTCCACGCTGATCCAGAGCTCGGTGAAATTGATGCCGACCACTTCGTCCGCGACTTCCGCCCGGCCGATATGCGCCCCGTGGTTGAGCACGCCGGGCACCGCCAGCAGCTCCTTCGCCGCCCGCTCGGTGATGCGGGTCATCGCGCTCAGCGACGTCCCCGGCTTCTCGACCCAGTGCATCAGGAAGTCGTATTCGCGGAACCTGGGCAGGAACTCCTCGCCCAGGAACGGCACCACGGCCGCGGTGAGCACGAACAGCACGACGAGGGTGGCGCCCGCGGTCCGCGGCCGATCGACGAAGGCCGGGAGCACGCGGCGGTAGCGCCTCTTGAGGAACCCGACAGGCCGCGGCTCGACGTGTTCGGTGCCGGGCCTGAGCAGCAGCAGCGACAGCGCCGGCGTGACGGTGAGCGCCACGGCCAGCGACGCCACGATCGCGAGCACGTAGGCGAGCGCCAGCGGCCGGAAGAACGCCCCCGCCAGCCCGTCGAGCATGAACACCGGCAGGAACACGAGCACGACGATCATGCTGCCGTAGAGCACGGCGCTGCGGACCTCGATCGAGGCGTCGAGCACGACCTGGAGACGCGGCCGCGGCGCCGGCAGGGCGGCGTTCAGCCGCAGCCGCCTCACGATGTTCTCCACATCGATGATCGCATCGTCCACGACTTCGCCCAGCGCGATCACCAGGCCGGCGAGCACCATGGTGTCGAGCGTGCCGCCGCGGTAGTGCAGCAGCACGCCGGCGGCGAGCAGCGACAGCGGAATGGCGATGCTGCTGATGAGCGCGGTGCGCCAGTCGCCGAGAAACGCCACCAGCACCAGCACGACGAAGGCGCAGCCGATCAGCAGGGCGCGGCTGAGGTTGCGCAGCGACATCTCGATGAACGTCGCCGGGCGGAAGATCGCGGCGTCCACCGTCACCCCGGTCAGCGCGGGGGCGAGGTCGGCGAGCACCTGCTCGACGTCGCGGGTCACCTGCAGGGTGTTGGCGCCGAGCTGCTTCTCGACGATGAGCATCAGGCCGGGGCCGTCGTCGATCACCGCATCGCCGATGGGCGGCGGCGTGCCTTCGGTGACCGTCGCCACGTCGCCGATCCGCAGCGGCGCCCCCCGCCGCGAACCGACGAGGATGGCCGCCAGGTCGCCGGTGCCGCGGACTGCGGGGGCGTGGGTGATGGACAGGCGCTGGTTCGGCGTCTCGATGAATCCGCCGGTCTGCAGGGAGACCCCCTCGCCGGCGGCCTTGATCACGTCGCCAATCACCACGCCGTTGGCCTGCAGCCGGGCGGGGTCGACGATGACCTGCAGCTGGCGGTCGCGCTGCCCCCAGATGGCCACGTTGGCCACACCCGGCACCGCCATCAGCCGCGGCCGCACGGTCCACTTGGTGAGCGTCGTGAGCTCCACCTGGGACAGCGTCGGCGACGTGAGGCCGATCTTCATCACCCGGCTGAGCGACGACAACGGGGACAGCATCACCGGCGGGTGCGCCACCGCCGGCAGCTGGACCGCCGCCCGCGAGACGCGCTCCTGCACCATCTGGCGCGCCGTCATTACGTCCGTCCCGGGGTTCAGGATCAGGACGACGGACGACAGCCCGAGCACCGACTTCGACCGGACCGTGTCGAGGTCGGGAATGCCGGACAGCGCCTGCTCGAGGGGAATGGTGACGAGGGCCTCGACGTCGGCCGTCGACAGGCCGGGCGCCTCGGTCTGGATCTCGACGAGCGGCGGCGCGAACTCGGGGAAGACGTCGAGCGCGGTGGTCCGGAGGGTGCGCCAGGCCACGATCGCGAGCAGGATCGACAAGGCCACGACCACGACGCGGTGGCGCAGGGAGAGCGAGACCAGCCAGGACAACACGTCTATTTCCCCGTGCTGAACTCGGTACCGAAGAGCTCCGCCGCACCGGCGGTGACGACGCGCGTGCCCTCGTCGAGCCCTCGGGAAATCAGCACCTTCCCGCCGGCATGCCGCGCCACTTCCACCCGCCGCCGGACGTAGGTGCCAGCCCCCCGGTCCTGGTAGACCCACGTTGCGCCGTTGATGTCGTATAGCACCGCGGCGTCCGGGACCACGAGGCCCTTGCCGGACGCGACCAGCGGCACCTGCACGCTGACCCGCTGCCCCGGCCGCAGCGACGCGGAGGAACCGGTGATCTCGTAGACGAGATCCACGGAGGCGGCAGCCGCGTCCGCCGTCAGCGGCGCCGTGACCCGGCGGAGCGTGCGGGGCGCTCCAGAGCCGTCGAGCGAGGTCAGGACCGCGGCCTGCGCGGTGTCGATGTCGTTGGTGGCGCCGGCGTAGACCGGCACCCGCACCCAGAGCGCGTCCACCTGGGCCACCTCGAATAGCGGCGCCGATGCCGCGACCGTCTGTCCGGGCGCCGCCGTGACGGACTGCAGCACGCCGTCGAACGGCGCGGCAAGGGTAAGGTCGCCCTGCGGGCCTACCGGATTGCGGCCCAGGCTCTCGAGCCTGGCGCGCGCCGCAGCGACTGCCGCGCCGGTGACGGCCTGCTGCGCCCTGGCCTCTTCGACCGCGCGCACGCTGGCGGCGCCGTCGGCGAGCAGCCGCTCGAGGCGATCGAGCCGCTGCCCGGCCGCCCGATCCTCGGCCTCGGCAGCGCTCGTCGCCCGCTCAATCTCGGTGCGCTGATCGCGCTCCCCCGCCGCCAGCGGCGAGAGCCGGAAGATCGGCTGCCCGCGGCGGACTCGCGCCCCCGCCGCGGCGTCTCCCGCACGGGTGAGGGTGCCGGCCACCGGCGCCGACACCACGACCACCTTGCCGTCCGGGGCCACGACTTCGCCGCCCAGCGTCCGGCTGCCGGCAATCTCCTGCACCGAGGCCGCCACGGTCTCGATGCCGAGCCGCTTGACGGCGTCGGGTGACAGCGTCACCGTGGTCAGCTCGGCCTCGGGGCGGGCATGATCGACCTTGGCCGGGGCGGGCGTGGCGGCGCTCTCGCCGGCCGGCGCACGCGAGCACCCGCCCGCCAGAACCACCATCAGCGCCGGCACGGCGCACACGATCGATTGCTTCATGATGCGCACGCTCGTCCGACACTCCGCTCGACGCCGATGACGGCGCGCTGCAGCTCGATGCGGGCGTCAACCGCCTGCATCCGCGCCTGCACCAGGCGCCTGCCGACATCCAGCAGGGAGATGAGCGCGACTTCCCCCGCCTCGTAGGCGCGCTCGGCCTGCCGCTGTTCGATTTCGAGCTCCGGCACGATCTCGCCCGACCAGATGCCGAGCACCGCCCGCGACTGCTCGAGCCGCACGGCGGCGGTGCGGACCTCGGCGGCCACCTGCGCGCGCACCGCCAGGTAGCTGCGGCCCGCGCGCACGAGCTCGGCCTCGGCCCGCGACACCCCGCCCTGGTTGCGCGACAGCAGCGGCAGCTCCGCGACCAGGCCCGGTCCCATCTCGTACCCCGCGCTGCCCTTGGCGTTCGCATCAAGCGTGGCCATCAGGGTCAGGATACGCGAGCGTTCCCACTTCGCCCGCAGGCCGGCGGCCTCGACGGCAATTTCGGCGGCACGCACGTCCGGACGGCTCGCCGCCGCCTCCTCGACGAGCGCGCCGGCGTCCGCACATGCGGCGGGCGAGGTGACGGGTGTCAGGGTCAGTGAGGTCAGCGAGGGCGGCGGCGGCTCCAGTCCCATTCGGGACAGCAGGGCGACCCGCGCCACGCGCCGCTCGTGTTCGAGGGTGACGAGGGTGGCCCGCACCATCGCGGCATCGCTCCTGGCGGCACGCGCCTCGAGCTCGCTGATGTCGCCGGCGCGCAGCCGCGCATCGGCAATGCTGGCAATCCGCTTCGCCAGCTCCGCGTTCTCCCCCGTCAGGGTGAGCCGGGCATCGGCCGCCGCGGCATCCGCGAAGGCCAGCCGGGTCTCGGCCACGAGGCGGAGGCCGTCGGCCACGAGCCGCTGCCCCACGGACTGCGCGGCGGCGTTGGCCATGGCCACGCGGCGCGGGCGCTGCCACAGCACCTCGGCGGGGAACTGCAGCGTCCACTCGAGCTGCTTCGGGCCCCACGGAAACAGCAGCGACAGCACCGGGTTCCGCAGCAGCCCCGCTTCGACGACATCGGCGCGCGCCAGGCCGAGATCGGCGAGCGCGGCCTCGAACGACGGGCTGTTCCACAGCGCCACGGCCACCGCCTCGTCCGAGCTGAGCCCGTCTTCGAGCGAGACACCCTGGGGAAGCGACGGGGATCCGGGCTCGGTCCTGACGGTCGCCCCCGTGCGGCTGCGGAGCGCCTCGCCAATCTCCCCCCGGTCCGGGGCGTGGCCGCGTGCGGCACAGCCGCCCAGCATCAGCAGGGACAGCGCCGCGACGGCGGCGCGCACCCGCACGCCGTTCATGAAGCTGTCATGAAGCCTGTCGCGGGTGAGCGGTCCGGGCATAGCAGGGTTGTTTACGTCGCTCGACAGCGCCCTGTTTCGTAGCGCTACTTCTTGATCGACACGCCGGCCAGCTGCCCGAGGGCACCGAGCGTGGTCTGGGCGGCGTTGAGGCCGAGCCGGAAATCGTCGTCGGAGAACGTCGCGAAGACGTCGGTCGGCTGGTGCCAGTGCGGATCCCAGCCGCCGCCGATCTGGGCGCCGCGCTCGTTCTCGCGCAGGCTGACGGCAGGAACGATGTCCATGAACGGCGTCGAATCCGTGTTGGTCATGTGCGGGCCGACCGCCGCCGGGTAGTCGGTCGCGTACTTCTCGTTGGCAGCCTTGAGCGTCCAGGCGAGCTGCTGCGAGGCGGCCGCCATCTTCGAGTCGATCTGGAACTCGATGTTGACGTCGGCTTCACGCCGCTGCTCGCGACTGACCGCGCCGTCCGGCCCGGGCGCGCCGTGATCGAACAGCATCATGTCGTGCTGGATCATCCCCAGCCACTTCGGCTCCGGATATTTCCCCGAACCGGCCGGGTCCTCACGGCCCTGCAGCGCCTCGCGCTGCGCCACGTAGGCGCGGGCGCCGTCGAGCCCGGTCTCCTCGTTGTTCCACAGCGCAAAGCGGATCGTCCGCTCCGACTGCACGTCCGGGCTGCTCAGGATGCGCGCCAGCTCCATCACCAGCGCCGTGCCCGACCCATCGTCATTGGCCGCTTCGCCCCAGCCGTGGCCGTCCATGTGCGCGCCAACGATGTACATCTCGCCGGGGCGGGTGGTGCCGACCTTGGTGCAGTAGACCTCTTCGCGCGGCCCGTCGGTGGCCGGCTGCGCGTTCAGCGCACGCAGTTTCTCATCCGGCTGCCGCTGGGGATCGGTGTTCACGCCCGTCCGCCCGCCGGCGCCGACGATCGTGCTGCCCCCCGGGCCGGGACGCTTGTGCGCCTGCGCCGCGCCACCCGCGCCGCTCCCGCGCCCGCCCTGCCCGCGCTGCGGCGTGACGTATTCGTACTTGAGCCGGCCGGTGGGGCACCCGTAGCTCTTCAACTGCGCTTCGATCCAGTCCACCGCGGCGCGGTTGCGATCGGTGCCCTGGCGCCGGTCGCCGAACTGCGTCAGGCCCTTGATCGTCGCCTTGTAGCGCTCGAGGTCCAGCCGGGCGACGAGCGCCTGCACCGGATCGTCGCCTGCCGCCGGCGTCGCCCGCTGACCGGCGTTCTGGGCCGGCGGCGAGGCCGGTTGCCGGGCCGGCACGACCGCCAGGGAAGCGATCGTCACAGCCGCCACGACGATCAGCCACGTTCTCGATGCCATCGATGTGCTCCGCGGAAGTTTCGGGGATTCTATCAGCGCGGATCGCCGTGAGCCGTGCCGCGGGAGGAAGTAGCGGTCATCCGGCGCGAGGTCAGGAAACTGAACGTGTCGCGCCAGGCCCAGGCGAGCGCGGCCATCAGCGCGGCCCCCAGCAGCCGGCGCGAGGGGGCGGCAAAGATCACCGCGCCGTTGATCAGGATGAGCGCGTAGAAGGCGCGGACCGGCGCCGTGGCCGCGGCCGGGCGTGCGAGAAAGCCGCGGGGGTCGAGCCGCCACCACGCCGACTCGGCCAGCCAGACGCTGACGAACAGGTAGTTGACCCAGACGCCCGCGCCCACCGCCACACCGTAGACCTCGCGGGTCTGATCCTCGACGCTCTCGACCACCGAGGCGTGGCTGCCGCCGTGGTGGACCAGTACCGCGATGGCGACGTGCACCGCGAGCAGGAGGGCGCCCGCCGTCCAGACGGCCCAGGGCCAGCCGAGGAGCGGGCCGCCCCTGAGAGCGGCGCGCTTGCCGAGCTCGCCGGCGACGAACGCACCGACGGCCAGCCAGATCGTCGAGTACAGCGCCGCGGTGGCGAAGCTGGAGGTCATTGCGCGGGGGAGGGGGACGGCAGCGGGGTGCCGGGCGGATCCGGCATCGAGGTCACCAGTGCCGCGGCGGCGGTGCCGCCGACGATAGCGGCGAGGATGGTGAACATGGCGGCGTAGCTGCCGGTCCACTCGACGCACCAGGCCAGCAGCAGCGGCCCGACCGCCGAGGCGAGCACGGTCAGCGCCTGGGCCGCCCCCTGGATGCGGCCGAGGTCGCGCCGGCCGAAGGCGCGCGGCCAGACGCTGAAGAACAGCACCATCACCAGCCCGCCACTGACGCCCATTGCCGCCGCCCACGCCATCACGTGGCGCAGGCTGGCCACGTGCGGCAGGGCCACCAGGCTGGCGGCAAGCACGGCGAGGGAGATTGCGAGCAGCACCGTCATCCGCACGCGGCGCGCGAACCAGCCGCCGAGGAAGTTCCCGGCGAGGCCGGTCATCGCGATCACGACCAGGGCCTGGTAGTAGACCTCCGGACCGAAGCCGCGCTCGGCGAGGATGGATTCGTTGAACAGGCCGATACCGGACGCCACCAGCCCATAGAGCGCGGTCCCGGCGGCGAAGATCCAGAACGCGGGGGTGCGCAGCGCCGCGTGCCACCGGTGCCCGTCGAGCACCTCGGCTTCGTGGCGAACGGGCGGCGGCGCGCTCGCGGTGTCGCCATCGGGCGTCAGGCCGCAGCGCTCGGGCCCCCGGCGCACGACGAGTGCCGCGAGCGGCGCCAGGCCGGCGATGAGGGCCACGCCGATCCCCAGCCAGGCGGCCCGCCAGCCGTAGCGCTGCACCGCCGCGCCGACGATCGGGAACGCGATCATGAAGCCCACGCTCATCACCACGCTGTAGACCGCCATCGCCGCGTCGATGCGCCTGACGAACCAGTGGCCGACCGTGGCGAGGCTCACCACCGAGAGCGCGCTCTGCCCGAGCGCCCGGGTCAGCGTCAGCGTCACGGCCAGGGCGGCAATGCCCGCCGCCTGGCTCATGAAACAGACCACGACCCCCAGCGCGAGCGCCACCGCGATCATGACGAGGCGGCTGCCGAGCCGGTCGAGGGCGTGGCCGATGCCAATCGCGCCGCCGGCGCCGAGGATCGTCGCCCAGAAGTTCAGCTCGGCGTACGTCACGCGGCCGAGCGACAGGTCGGCGAGCAGCGGCTCGGTAATGAGGCCGAGGCCCTGCGTCCGGCCGGGCAGGGTGCCAACCATCGCCGCCGCCGCGACGAGGAGTACGGGCCAGCCGTAGTAGAAGCGGGGGGCGGGCATTGCGGAATCAGGCGGCGCGGGAGGCGATGACCGCTGGACCGCGATCGGCCAGCGCTTCGGCCGAGAGCAGCACGAAGGCGATCCAGATCGCATCGGCCACGAGCAGGTGCACGAGCTGCAGCCAGATCGGCGCGAGCAGCGCGACGTTGAGCAGTCCGAGCATGATCTGCGCCACGACCAGCCCGCCGGCCAGCCGCGCCAGCCGGACGGCGGCGGCGCCGCGCTCTTTGGCGAGCCGCGGCGCCAGCATCACCACGAGCACCGCCGCGGCCACGGCGAACAGCGGGTGGAACAGCCTGAGGCGGATGAGCAGGTGCGAGCCAGCGGACAGGTCGGCCCAGAGCGCCTCGCTCAGGCTGGCCGCGGGGAACAGCGTGTCGCCGAGGGCGGCAACCGCGCCACTCGCGCCAGCGAGGAGCAGCGCGATGGCGCCGGCCGCGGCGGCGGCGATCGCGGGCGCACGGTGCCGTGCGGTCAGCGGCGCGCCGCCCGACAACGACCAGGCAGTCAGCGACAGCACACCGAGCAGGAAGAAGGTGTTGAGGAGGTGCACGCACATGAACATCGCCCGCGCCATGGTCGCGTTGTCCGCCACCAGCTGGAACAGCACGAGTCCGGCTCCCACGGCCGCCTCCGCCACGATGAACACGAAAGACAGCACCGCGTAGCGCCGCGCCGGATGGCCCCGGCGGCAGGTGCGGAAAGTCCACACCAGCAGGGCCAGCACGGCCAGCAGCGCCAGCCCGCTCGTCAGGCGATGCGAGAACTCGATGACGGTCGCCAGCGCCGGCGCCCGCGGCAGGACCTCGCCGTTGCAGAGCGGCCAGTGCTCGCCGCAGCCGGCACCGGATCCCGATGCCCGGACGTAGGCGCCCCAGGCAATCACGGCCACGTTGTAGGCAAGCACGGACCAGGCGAACCTGGCGAGGGGCCGCATAGGGTGATCATACGACGCGGGGAAGGAAGCGTTGACAGCGGCCGTGGCGATCGTCCAAGCTCCGCGGCAGCATGGACCGCGACCAGATCGAGCGCCTGTTCTACGGCCGGCCCGAACAGCAGCGGCGCTTCACCCAGGACTTCCCCATCCTGCCCGACGTCTGGATCGAGTACGGCAAGGAGCCCGCGGCCCGGGTCGAGGTGCTGCTGTCGCCGCACAACGAATCGGACGCGGCCACCGTTGCGCGCGGGCTGCGCGAGCGCCTCCAGCTGCACGCGGCTGCCCGGCCGGACGGGCGGGAGCCGGCACCGGATCCCGCGGCACAGCGCGTCCTCTACAACGAGTCGGTCGTGCTGGCGTCGCTCACCTTCGGCGAGCTGCTGCGCGGCGCCCTGCCGATGACCAGCTGGTGGCAGCGCACCGTGGTGCCGACCGCCGGCAGCCTGCCGGTCTGGACGGTGGAGGCCGTCGAAGCGTTCGGCCGGGACCTGGCCAGCTTCACGCCGGGCACCCGCCGCGGCCTGCGCGGCGCCGATCCCCGGCTCCTCCAGAAACTGATCCGCATCGTCGGCTCCATCGAGCTCGAACGCCTCGGACAGGCCGCCTCGCCGCCGCCCGCCGAGGATGCGCCGCTCACGGCGGCCGAGATCACGGCGTTCGCCGGCGTCTTTGCCGGTCTCGAGCCGGCGGGGAACGCGGCCGGCACGCTCTGGGGGATCAGCCTCAACCGGCGGGCCAGTACCAGCGTGTGGCGCTCGCGGCTGACGGTGAAGGCCGATGCCGCCGCCCGCCTCTTCGAGGCGCGGACATCAGGCATCCGCTGGGCCGTCCTCGACACCGGGATCGACGCGACCCACCCGGCGTTTGCCAGGCGCACCGGCAACGGCGACCGGCGGAAGGCCGCCCAGACGCCGGGCGACGAGCTGAACAGCCGCGTGGTCCGCAGCTTCAACTTCCTCCGCATCAAGGATCTGCTCGACCCGAACGCGCCGCTGGTGCCGGCGGCCCACACCGTGGCCGCGAGCATGCCCGCGGCCGACCTCGCCGCCCAGCGCGAACAGCTGCGCGAGCGGCTGCGCCAGGGACGGGCCATCGACTGGGACCTCCTCGAGCCGTTCCTGCGCATTCCCCACACCACCGCGGGCTACCAGCCTCCCCTCTACGACTCGCACGGCACCCACGTGGCTGGCATCCTCGCGGCCAACTGGCCGGAAGCCTCCGACAGCACGCCGCTCGGCGAGCCGATTGTCGGCGTCTGCCCGGATCTCGAGCTCTACGACCTGCGCGTGCTGCCCGACAACCCGGCCGACAGCGCCGACGAGTTCACCGTGATCGCGGCGCTCCAGTTCGTCCGCCACCTCAACGCGCACAAGGACCTGATGGTGATCCACGGCGTGAACCTGAGCCTCTCGGTGCCGCACGACGTCGCCAACTACGGCTGCGGGCGCACCCCCGTGTGCGAGGAGTGCGAGCGCGTGGTCGCGTCCGGCGTCGTGGTGGTGACCGCGGCGGGCAACCGCGGGTTCAACAAGTCGCTCGACGGCGACGGCGGCGCGCTCGGCGACTACCGCTACATCAGCATCACCGATCCCGGCAACGCCGACGGCGTGATCACCGTGGGCTCGACGCACCGCATGATGCCGCACAGCTACGGCGTGTCGTACTTCTCGAGCCGCGGCCCGACCGGCGACGGGCGGTCGAAGCCGGACCTCGTGGCACCCGGCGAGCGCATCGACTCGTGCTCGCTCGACAGCTACGTCGAAACGATGGACGGCACCAGCATGGCGGCGCCGCACGTCAGCGGCGCTGCCGCCCTGCTCATGAGCCGCCACCGCGAGCTCATCGGCCATCCGCGGCGGGTCAAGGACATCCTCTGCCAGACCGCCACCGATCTCGGCCGCGAGCGCCGCTTCCAGGGGGCGGGCATGGTCGACGTGCTGCGGGCCATCCAGTCGGTGTAACCTGCCGCTTCCCGCTGCCGATGCCGCTCACACTCGAAGCGCTCCAGGCCAACGACGGCGACTGCCTGCTCCTCACCCACGAGCACGACGGGCACACCCCGGTGCGGATTCTGGTGGACGGCGGCTCGCGCGGGATCTATTCGCGCATCCTGCGCCCGCGGATCGATGCCCTCCGCGGCAGCGGACGCCTCGACCTCCGCATGGTCATGGTCAGCCACATCGACGCGGACCACATCACCGGCATCCTGGATCTCTTCCGCGACATGGAACGGCGCCGCGAAGACGGCGAGGCGGCGTTCTGCCACGTGCGCACCCTGTGGCACAACTCGTTCGAGATGCTGCACCAGGGCCGGATCGCGCCGGTGGAGTCGGCGGTCGTCAGCGCCGCGGTCGGCGGCGCCGCGCCGCCAGGCCTCTCGCCCTTTGCCGCGGCGGTCGTCAGCAGCGTCCGCCAGGGCGCCGACCTGCGCGGCGCGGCACAACGCCTCGACGTCCCGCTCAACCAGGGGGCTGGTGACGACCTCGTGCGGGCGCCGCAGTCGGCAGTCCGGCGGCTGGCCATCGCCCCCGGCCTGACGTTCACGGTGCTCGGGCCGACCGATGCGCAGCTCAAGAAGCTGGACCGTGAGTGGCAGAAGGCCAAGGCGGACCACCCCGGGAACCCCGCCGCCCAGGCTGCCGACTACCTCAACCGCACCATCCCGAACCTGTCCAGCATCGTCGTCTTGGTCGAAGCCGCGCGCCCGGGCGGCGGCGACCCCGTGCGGGTGCTGCTCACGGGAGACGCAGGGGGCGATCACATCCTGACCGCGATCGATCAGGCCGGGCTCGGCAGCGGCGGCCGCCTGCACGTGGATCTGTTGAAGGTGCAGCATCACGGCAGCAATCACAGCGTGACCGAGGATTTCTTCGAGCGCGTGACCGCCGACCGCTATGTGATCTCCGGCAACGGCCGGCACGGGAATCCGCACGGCGACACGCTCGGGTGGCTGTCGCACGCCCGCCGTGGCCAGCCCTGCGAGATTTTCCTGACGAACCGTGAGGGAGGCGACGGGCTGACGGCGATGCTCGACGATTTCCTCGCCGCTGAAGCCCGCGACGAGCCAGCCCATCAATATCACTTCCGTCCGGGCGATGCCCTGGGCCTGACCATGACGCTGCCCTGATTTTCCCCTGTCCAGCTTGATGGGGTGCGATCGCCCTGCGACAATGATCGCGCACACCACCATGCCAGCTCCGTCACGTCGCGCTCGAGCTGGCGAGACCGCGCCCTACAACCCGTCGTTTCCTGCAGCGTTCTGAGGCCGTCCTCATGCGTAGGCTCACACGTCTCTTCGTATTCGCGGTGCTTGCCCTCGGCGGCGCGCACGGTGCGCACGTCCGGGCACAGGCCCCGGGCGCGGCGCCGCGCGCCGTTCCGGGCGAGCTGATCGTGAAGTTCAGGCCGGGTGTCGTCTCCAGCGAGAAGTTCCGCGTGCGGGCGCGCATCGCGGCCGCGGCCCTCGCCGAGCTCGCGCGCACGCCGGCGGCACGGGCGCGCGGCTCGATCGAGTTGCTGCGGATCGCCAACACCGCGTCGCTCCAGGTCGCGCTGGCCATCCTGCGCAGCGACCCGGCTGTCGAGTTCGTCGAGCCGAACTGGATCTATACGCCCAGCGCCCCGAACGACCCGTCGTTCGGACAGCAGTGGGCGCTCGAGAACATCGGCCAGTCCGTTGCCGGACGCCGCGGCACCGCGGATGCGGATATCGATGCCGAGGCCGCCTGGGCGGTCGCTCCGGGAGCGCCCGGCGTCTACATCGGGGTCATCGACCAGGGCATCGACGTGAACCATCCCGATCTCGGGTCCGGCCCCGGCGGCGCGATCTGGACCAACCCGTTCGATCCGGTGGACGGCGTGGACAACGACGGCAACGGCTACGTGGACGACATCCACGGCTGGGATTTCGACGGCGGGGACAACTCGGTCTACGACGGGTCCCCGACCGCGACCGGCATCGACGCGCACGGCACGCACGTGGCGGGCACGATCGGCGCCCGCACGGGCAACGGCCTCGGCGTCGCGGGCGTGAGCCCCGGAGTGGTCATCATCCCTGCCAAGTTCCTTGGCGTCGCTGGCGGCACGACGGCGCACGCGATCCTCGCGGTGGACTACCTCACCGACCTCAAGGTGCGCCACAACCTCAACATCGTGGCGACCAACAACTCGTGGAGCGGCGGCGGCTACTCGCAGGGGCTGCTCGAGGCGATCGGGCGTGCTGCGCGCCAGAACATCCTCTTCATCGTCGCCTCCGGCAACGGCGGGGCCGACGAGATCGCCGACAACAACGACAACGTCCCGACCTACCCGAGCAACTACGACACCACCGCGATCGCCGGCTACGACGCGGTGATTGCCGTGACGGCCACGGGCCAGTCCGACGAGCCGGCGCCGTGGGGCAACTACGGCCTGGCCAGCGTGGATCTCGCCGCGCCCGGTTCCCTGATCCTGAGCACGGCACCGCAGGGCGGCTACTCGTATTCGAGCGGCACGTCGATGGCGACCCCGCACGTCTCGGGAGCCGCCGCGCTGGCGAATGCCGCGCGCGGGCTGGCCGGCGCCGAGCTGAAGGCAGCGCTCCTCGCCGCCGTCGACCAGGTGGCGGCGCTGAACGGCCGCACGGTCACCGGCGGGCGGCTGAACCTCGCCCGCGCGGTCGCCAGCGGCGCCTCCGGCACCGGCGGCAGCTCCGAGCGCACCGACCTCGTGCTCTACGCGGCGCAGGCGGACACCGTCGCCGGCAACTGGGCGGCGGTGGCCGATCCGACCGCGGCTGGCGGCGCACGGATGCAGAGCGCCAACCTCGGGAACCCGAAAATCGCCACGGCGCTCGTCAGCCCGTCCGACTACTTCGAGCTGTCGTTCGAGGCGGATGCCGGCCGGCCCTACCACCTCTGGCTTCGCGGCCGCGCCGAACAGAACGGCTGGGCCAACGACTCGGTCCACGTCCAGTTCGACGGGAGCGTCGACGCCGGCGGCTCGCCGATCTACCGCATCGCGACGACGGGAGCGGCCGAGATCAATCTCGAGGACTGCAGCGGCTGCGGCCTGTCGGGGTGGGGCTGGCAGGACAACGGCTACGGCGCCGGCGTCTCCGGGCCGGCGATCTACTTCGCGGCGTCAGGCGCGCAGCGCCTCCGGGTGCAGATTCGCGAGGACGGGCTCGGTGTCGATCAGATCGTGCTGTCGAGCGGCAGATACCTGGCCGCGTCCCCTGGCGCCCTGCGGGGCGACGGCCTGATCCTCCAAGCCGCGCCCGGCGGCCCCTCACCGGCGACCCGCGAGGTGGTGCTCCACGCCGCGGACGCCACCGTCGTGTCGCCTGGCTGGGTGCGCACGGCCGACGCCGGGGCGGCCGGCGGCGTGCGGCTGCAGAACGGCAACGCCGGCGCGCCGAAATCCGTGCCGGCGCTCGCCGATCCGGCCGACTACTTCGAGCTGACGTTCCGGGCCGACGCCGGCCGGCCGTACCGCCTGTGGATCCGCGGACGCGCGACCGGCAACAGCTGGGCAAACGACTCGGTGCACGTCCAGTTCAGCGACAGCGTGACCGCGGGCGATGCGCCCGCCTGGCGCATCGGCACCACGTCGAGCGCGGAAGTGAACCTCGAAGACTGCTCGGGGTGCGGCCTGGCGGGCTGGGGCTGGCAGGACAACGGCTACGGCGCCGGCGTGCTCGGCCCCGAGATCCGGTTTGCCACCGGCGGCACGCACACGATCCGCATCCAGGTGCGCGAAGACGGCTTCGGGATCGATCAGATCGTGCTGTCGGCCTTCCGCTACCTCGCCGCGCCGCCAGGGGCGCTCAAGAACGACGGCGTCGTCCTGGCGCGCACCGGCCAGTAGCGGCGGGCACGCGGATCAGCGCGCGGCGGCGTGCAGCCGCCGCAGCATCTCCGGCTGCAGCTGCCACCGGCGCCCGTCCTTCTTCCAGAAGGCGCGCAGCGGCCCGGCCATGGCGGCATGCTGGCGCTCGCGGCGCTCCTCGCTGTCGAACTTCTTGTAGATGGCGTAGCGGACGGCGCCCGCCGGATCGACGATCACGGTGCACCCGCCCGACATGTCGAAGAGCTCGCCGCCGCGCTTGACCGTGCACGACTGGGTGACCTCCCCGACCAGGTCGAACACGACCCGCCCGTCGGGCGCGGCGCGGCGGGCCACCCGCACCGACTGCACGATGGCCGGCGAGGCCTGCACGATGCCCGGCGGCAGCTGACCGCCGGCCGAGACGAGGCGGAAGCTCTCGGCATGCGCGGGATCGGTCACGAACTTGCCGAGCGCCTCGGCCTGGCGCGTCAGTTCCCTGACGCTGGCCGGCTGCCCCGGCTCCCCCTCGAAGCGCAGGCGGCGGAAGGCGAGGGCCGGGATCGTCAGCGTTCGCCCTGGCGGCTGCCAGCGCATCGCGTCTTCGGTCATGAAGCCGACGTGGTCGGGCACGATCTGCCGGCGCCGGAACGACCGCATCAATGCCTCGCGGAAGCCCCACTTGTCGCTGCGCTCCATGTCGCCGTCGGCGGTGATCAGCGCCCGCAGGTACTCGCCGAACTCCATGTCGGCGGGCGGGCAATAGTCGACCGCCCGGATGCAGATGGTGAGGAACTGGCTGGCGACGTCGCCCGCTTCCTGGGCGATCGCCTTCACCAGTGCGTCGCTCAACGCCGCCTGGCCGATGACGTTCGGGTCGAGCCCGGCGATCGCGAACAGCCGGGCGCTCTTGCGCCGCACGATGGTCACGAACGCCTCGAACACCGCCGAGACGAGCACCGACCCGAGGGCGTGCGACTCGAGCGAGGGATCGTAGGCGCGCGGCGCGTTTTCCGCCGAGGGCACCACGTCGGAGTCGAACCCGGCGATGCCGGCGACGTCCACCCCCGATCGCAGCGCGTCCGCCTCGCCGGTCTTCGAGCGCGCGTAGCCGAACTCGCGCGCGATGTCGGTCAGCAGCGAGCCGCGGGTCAGCGTGCCCCGCGACTCCCGGATCGCGCGCTCGACGACATCGCCGTAGGTGAAGTGGAGGAACAGCGCCACGAGATCCGAGAAGCCTTCGTGGAAGGCCGGGACGTCGACGTTGGTCGGCTCCATGAACGACGATCGCAGCCCGTCGAGCAGGGCGTGCGTGGTCTCGTGCGCGATGATGTCGTGGCTGAGCGACGTGCAGATCAGGCCGCCCTTCACGGTGAACCCGGCCGCGCGCTCTCCCGCCTGGAAGAAGCCGAACGACAGGTCGCCGGCCTCGCGGCTGTAGCCGGCGTTGGCGCCGGGAACGAACGCCCGGACGACGAGCCGGTGCGGCCCGTCGCCATCGCGGGGCGTCGCCCAGGCGATGTCGCGGCCAAGCGCGCGCTTGAACGCGGCATAGGTCAGGCTGCAGACGGCATAGACCATCTGCAGGTGGAAGCAGCCGTTGACCGGGGTCGGCGACAGGCCGCTGGCGATCAGCAGGTGGGGATCGTCGAGATCGAGCGGCCGCGCCAGCAGCGCCTCCGGCGCGCCGTCGGCGCGGACGTCGAACAGCGCCCCGACCGGCCCGATCGTCAGCGGCTCGTAGGGCACCCGCACCGTGGCCACCCCGCCGAGCCGATCCGACACGGAGGGGTCGAGCGTGTAGATGCGCAGCGGCCGGTAGTCGGGCCCTTCCGCCGCGCGGGTCAGCCGGCCGCTGCCTGCCTGCCGCGCGACCCGGCTGCCGACCTGGAACAGGACGACGGGGGAGGACGGCGCGCGGCGTGTGCGGGCCATCGCGTTACGGCTCCCGCCGGACGACCATCCGGTCCGGCGCTCGTTCGACGATCCGCAGGCGCACGGTGTTCGAGCTGTCACGCACGACGACCTCGCCACCCTCCTCGACCCAGCGCGCCGGCTGCGGGACGAAGCGGTCGTCCGGCCCCGGCATCAGCAGCGTCGCCCGTCCGTCCGCCGCGAGCTCGATCCGCTCGCGTGGCCGGCGCGACAGCGGGATGTCGCTGTCCTCCGGCTTGTAGACGGCGCCGGCCGGCGTGTCCTGCTCGAACACGTGCACCCAGGTAGTCATATCGCGGCCGTGTCAGATGAGGTCGCTGCGGGCTTCGTCGAGTGCGGTCCGCATCCGCAGCACCTGCTGCGCCGTGAACATGAACATCGCCGCATCGTCCACGTAGTCCATGTAGTTCATGAACATGTCGCCGTTCGGGCCGTTGTTGCAGGTGACGACCGGGAACGCCGGCGTGCCGAAGTTCGGGCCGGCGCTGTTGGGCGTGTCGGCCACCATGTCGGAGCCGCTGCAGTCCGGCGTGTCGCCCCAGATGTGCCGCAGGTTGAAGTAGTGGCCGATCTCGTGCGTCGTGGTGCGCCCCTTGTCGAAGGGAGCCTCGGCGGTGCCGAGGGTGCCGAACGCGCGATAGTTCACGACCACGCCGTCGGTGGCCACCGGACCGCCGGGGAACTGGGCGTAGCCGAGCAGGCCGCCGCCGAGCGGGCAGACCCAGATATTCAGGTGCGTCTGCGGCTCGAACGCGCCGATGCCGCCGCTCGATCCGCGCTTCACGCCGTCGTCGTGTGAAAAGGACGCTTTGGAGGTGCGGGTGCGGGTCACTTTGACGACCTTGAACCGGATGCGCGTGTCGGCAATCAGCCCCTGGAATGGCGCCGGGGTCTGGGTCCGGTCGGGGTTCGTGGCCCTGAAGTCCTTGTTCAGGACGGCGATCTGGCTGTTGATCTGCCGGGCCGAGATGTTCTGCTCGTCGGTGTTGTAGACCACGTTCACGACCGTCCTGATCGTGACGAGCTTGGCCACCTTCAGGTCGCGGGCCGTCTGGCGGCGCCGCGCCGTCTCCGCCTTCGAGCCGCATCTGGCTGGCACGGTACGATGGAAACCGTTCCAGCAGCATCATGTGTGCGGCCATCGTGCCGCACGAGCGGCGTAATCCGCTGCTTCCAGACCGGGCGCGCTTCCTCTTGGCCATTTGTCCTCCTGTGAACGCTGGTTGCAGTTGCCCTGGGGTGCGACGGATCATCGTCCAGGCCGCGCCGGGACGGATGCATCCGCGGATGATACACACAACGACCCGATTCGCTTCACGCCGCCCCGCGATCGCCGGCGCGGCACCCGCGCCGCGCCGGCCGCCCCGCTAGAATGGTCCCCGTGGAACCGGCTCCCGGCGATTTCCTGGCAGACGTCGAGCGCGCCCGTGCGGGGGGGCGCCGCGGCGACCTCCGCCTCTTTGCGTTCGAATGCCGCTCGCACCGCTGGGCTGCCGCCGGCCTCCGTGCGGTGCTGGCGGCACAACGGTCGCTCGGTGCGGAAGAGGGCCTGCGGGAGACGCGCGACTGGCTGGCCGCGATGGCGCCCGCCTCCGGCGACCCTCGCGATGAGTCCGGCGCGCCGGGGCCACCGGCCGCACCGGGTCCGTTCCGCCGCACGATTCTCTTCACCGGACACATGGTCGATGCGCCCGGCCGCCGCGAGCCGCGGTTTCCCCCCACCACGCACGCGGAAGACGAAGCACGGCGCCAGATTCGTGCGGCGCTCGCGGCCGAGCAGGCCGGGGAGCGCGGACCGATCCTTGGCATCGCCGGCGGCGCGTCCGGCGGCGACATCCTGTTTCACGAAATCGCGCAGGAGCTCGGGATTCCGACCGAGCTGCTGCTGGCGCTGCCTCCTGGCCAGTTCAGCGCCCGGTCGGTGCAGCACGCCGGAGCGGACTGGACCGGCCGCTTCGAGCGCCTGCTCGCGCGCCTGCCAACTCGCATCCTGGCCGACACTGCCGACCTGCCGGACTGGGTGCGGACCGGCGGCTACGACATCTGGCAGCGGAACAATCTCTGGATCCTCTTCAACGCGCTGTCGGCCGGCGCGCCGCGACTGACGCTGATTGCGCTGTGGGACGCCGGCCGCGGTGACGGCCCCGGCGGGACCGGCGACCTCGTCGCGCAGGTCGAGAGCCGCGGACACAAAGTGGTCCGGCTGCCTGCTGAACGGCTGAGGACGCTGGCGTAGCCCGCGGCGCCGGCCGTGCGGGCGATTCAGAACTGCGGCGCCGCCACGCCGAGCGGCTGGAGCAGTCCGCGCGTCCTGGCCTCCTCCGCACAATCCAGGTACGGGTGCTGCGGCGGCCGCGCGCCGAACACGGTGACGACCTGCTCCATGAAGCTCGCGTTGCTCAGCTCGCCGCCGGCCGCCAGCACCACCATCGCCTTCGACGTGAACTGCCCGGCGCCGTTGCTCTCGAGCGCCACCTCGTGGGGCTGGCAGGCCGAGAAGCAAACCTCTCTCATCGCCGTTTTCATCGCGGCGTCCGACGCCGCCCGCGCCGCGGTCCTGGTCTCCCCCGCCCCCACCCCTTCGCGGAACAGGCGATGGCGCGTGGAGATCTCGCGCGAGTACGGGATGAACCGGGCGCGGCTGCCCGGATGCCCGCCGGGGGGCCTGCCCGCCGGCACGAGGGCTCTGGTGATCGTGCCCGAGTGGCAGCAGTCGATGAAACAGGTCAGGTTCACACCCGGCTTCAGGTCCAGTGTCACCGCGCGGATGTCGTCGTCGATGAGGAGCATGCCGTCCGCGAAATCCGCCGGACAGAACGCTTCGTCGAACGAGTCGTCTTCGTCGCCATCGAGGTCGTCCACCTGGGTGCCGTGCCCGGCGAACTGGAAGACGACGACGTCGCCGGCCCTGGCATCGCCGACGAGCGAGCGGAAGGCCGACAGCACCGCGGCCCGCGACGCCGCCTGGTCGTGCAGCGGCATGACGTCGAAGCCGCGGCTGCCGAGCGCCTGCGCCCAGCTGCGCGCGTCGTTGACGCAGCCGGCCAGATCGTAAGGCGGCCCGTATCGATCGATGCCGACGCACAGCGCCAGCCGCTTCCCCGCTCGCGGCAGGGCCGGCGTGGGGAGGGGGCGCGGTGCCACGGCGGCAGGCACGGGCGCGGCCATCGGCTGGGCCCCCGTCGTCCGTTCGATCGACGCCGCCACGGCATCGGCAACGCCCGGGGCCTCGCCCGCGGCCGCGGCGATGTCCTCCTGGAAGAAATCCACGATCGACGCCGACTCGGGCGCCCCCAGCATGCGCCGCATCAGGCTGCTCATCGTGGCCACGTCATCATCGAATCCGCCGTGGCTCGTGGAGAGCGAGCGCGCGTTGAGCGGCGCGTCCATCGGCGTCTTCGAGAACACCAGGTCGCCACGCTTCTGGCTGCCGGCGAGGCCGAAGAAGCGGAGCAGCTGGGCATCCTGGCGGATGCTGTCCTCGAGGCCAAGGATTGGCGCGGGCTGCTCGACCTCGAACGCCCGGCTGACGAGATAGAGCAGCGACTTCCGGTAGGGGCCCGCCGTGTCGGCCTCCTCGAGCGTCTTGCTCATCGTGTACATCGTGAGCGCCTCGATGCCGGCGCCCCCGGAAACGAGCGGCCGCAGCTTCGCGTGGAACAGCTCGGTGGTGCAGGCCGGCGCCAGCAGGTGCAGGGTCTTGACGGTGGGAGCGGCCCCGCCGCCACCGGCCGCCAGCAGCGCCGGCAGGAAGTGGGCCTGGAAGATCGCGCCCGCGCTGTGGCCCGCGGCGTGGAACTCGAGATCCTGCGGGTGCGCGTTCCAGAGCTCTCGGGCCTGCCGCGCCACGAAGGCGGCGCCCCCCCCTTCGAGCACCGACACTTCCGCGCTGCGCTTCATCTGCCCCCAGACGCGCTTGCCGCCTTCGCGAGCCGCGAACTCCAGGAACGCATCGGCCAGGTCCTCGCCGATGCCGCGCGCCGCGACATCCCGCGCCCCGGTCAGCCCCCGCACGATGTCGGTGATCGTCTCGCGGAGACCGGTCTCCCAGACGAACGACACCGGGTAGACGTTGTTCTGGCGCCAGAACTTGATGCGCCGCAGCACCGGCTCGAGGCCCTCGCGCTCGCCGATCAGGCCGCCATGCGCGTAGAAGATCACCCGCGCCTTCTGCCCGGCCGCCTTGCGCCCGGCAATCTCCGCCGGCAGCAGCTCGGTGAAGAGGCGGCGGACGTCGGCCTCGTCGGTCTTGAACTCCCCGTCGGCGGAGAAGGCTCCGAGCCGCAGGTTGATCGCGTGGCGGCGGAGCAGCTCCACTTCCTCGAGGGTGAACGGCCGCGTGTCCTCGCCGCGGGCGGCTCGCGCTGCCGCGCCGCCCGGAGCGGCCGCGGCCATGCCCAGCGGCACCCGCGCGCCCGGGAGCACCCGCTGCTCGTAGGTGGCGGTCAGCCGCGGCGACACCAGCGTGGCGCGCACCGCCGGGGCGCGATTGGCGGCGCTGTCGAGCGCCAGGATGCCCCAGGGATCACCGAAGCGCGCCTTGCTGCGCTTGACGACGCCGGCAAGCTCCTGTTCGAGCTTCTCGCGCCGTTTGGCGAACTGCGGGTCGCCGGCGAGCGTGTCGGCGGTCCGGCCGGCGAGGAACTGCCGCATCTCGACGAGCGCCTTGGCGGCATCGGCCATCGCGTCGGCCCACCACTGGATGAGCACGTAGTCGCCGATGATGTGCTCGGCGCGGATGTCGCCGAACCGCCGCGCCAGATCGACGCGCGCCGCCGCGGGACCCGCCGCGCTCAGCGCGGCCCACGAGGCGTCCTGCTCGACCGCCGCGCGCCGGTGCGCGCGCTCCAGGTCGCCGGCAGGGATGAGCGCCAGCAGCGCGTTCCTGCCGACCCGTTCGTAATACGCGCGCGGGAAGGGGCCGGCCGGCCCGAGAAACAGCGCGTCGGAGGCGTGCTGGTCGAAGGCACACTCGAGCAGGAACGTCGAGGGCCCGAAATCGTGCTCGGCGCCGATGCGGCGGTCGCGGTCGCCCGGATCCGACAGCCCGAGCCCGATAACAGCGTTGTAGTCGGCCCGGACGTCGGCGGCGGTGGTCTTCTGGCGCCCCTCGAAGTAGGTGGCCGCGCACTTCAGCGTCAGGCTCGAGCTGACGCGCGACGCCTGGTAGGCCGCGGTGACGATCATCGACTCGAAGACGAGCTTCCGCACCTTCTCGCCGTCGGCCTCGAAGGGGCGCGTCTTGACCAGGATCTGCTGCGAGGCAATCTCGTCGGCCGCGTTCAGCGTGCCGGTGATGGCATCGTAGGACAGCGACCCCTTGCGCAGGAGCTCCGACACGCTGTGGACGTTGACGATGCCGAACAGGTTGATGCGCCAGGTGATCCGCTGGTCGCGCTGGCGGAGGATGCCGGTCTGGACGGCGCGTATCGGCCCGCCGCCCCTCTTGCCGGCGTCGTTGATCGCCGTGAGCTGGCCGCGCAGGGCGGCGGCAACCGCCGCGCGGCCGCCGTCGTCCAGGGCCGGGAGATCGATGTCGTAGGCGAACAGCGCTTCGCCGCGGCGCACCGACGAGAAGCGCATCTGGGTGGCGATGCGCAGCGAGCGATCGACGCTTCTGGCGATCGCCTGCTGGAGCGCCTCGATCTGCGGGTCGCTCAGCCCGGCGTTGATCAGCTGGACGAGGTCGGCCTGCGGATCGCTGCTGACCGCGGACAGGAACTTCTGGATCGCGTCGCTGTCGCCGACCGTGGCGCTGACGCCCACGGCGGCGGTGGCGTCGATGGTGATCTCCGAGCCGGCGCGCTTGTAATACGAGAGGCGGACGCGGTCCGCGGCCACCTTGCTGGCGCGGATCTCGAAGGCCCCGGTCGCCCGCCACTCGCCGCCGACCGCCACCGACGCGCCGGCGCTGATGCTGGTGGCCCCGACGATCGGCAGCCCCGGCGTCGCCAGCGGATTGGTGACGCTCGCCAGCTCGACCGAGCCGGTCAGCTGCACTTCCCCTTCGCCCTCGATCGAGGCCACGGCGCCGGCCGGCAGCGCCGCGAGGTCATCGAGATCGGCAGGGAGCGTCGCGCGCGTGATGGTCTCGGACAACGCCGCCGCGAGCACCGGATCGGTGCCGGCAATGTCGAACGGATGGTAGTAGCGGAAGTTCAGGGAGGCGCCGGCGGAGAAACCGAGCGCGAGCGCGCCGTGCTCACCCTGGAGGCCCGCCTTCACGCGGGGCGCGAGGCCGATCGAGACGTAGGCGGTGCCCCCCGGCACGCTGATCGCGTCGCGCAGGTCGTCTGCCGGGAACAGCAGCTCGTCCGGCTGGTGCACCCCGACACCCGCACGCACCCCCGCGTCCAGCGTCAGGTCGCCGTTGCCGAGCGCCACGGTGTCCGGCACCGAGAACTCGAGCGCGACCGGATTGGTCGGCGCCTCGGAGAGGCGGCGCTGGAGGGCGCCGGCCGCGGGCCGCAGCGCCCGGAGCCTGACGGCGTCCCGCAGGTACTTGCCGAGCCCCCGGTGCTGGTCGGTGTCCACCTCGAGGAGCGGCGCGTTGAGTTCGTCGAGAATCTTGAACGTGGGCATGAGCCCTCCTGGGTAGCCGAAACAATCGTCCTGGCCGCCGCGGCACGCCGCGCGGCCTACACCGTCATGTAGCGCAGCGGCGAATCCTTGATGAGCGCCGTCAACTTGCCGAACTGCTCGAGCGTGCTCTCGAGCATCCAGCGGGGCACGCCGAGCGCCGCGGCCTCGGCGCGCCAGCGTTCGGCGTCCGCCACCTGGCCCAGCCCGAGATAGGCTTCGGCCAGGGTGGCACGCAGCCAGTACCTCGTCTCGACGTCGGATGTTTCGCGATTGACCACGCCGCCGCGCTGCCGGGCCCACGCCTCGCTGCCGCGGGGCACGTTGGCGTCGTGCCCCTGGATGGCGTCGTGGCAGATCCGGACGACCTCGCGCCGGATGCGCCGGGCCTGCACGAAGTCGGCAATGGCCTCGACCGGCTCCGAGATGGAAGCGCGGATGTTGAGCAGGAAGGCCAGGTTGATGCCGTTGTAATAGTCGTTCCGCAGGTAGAAGCCGCGCTCGTAGGCGTGGATGGCGGCATCGAGATGCGGCTGGGCCTCGGTCAGCACCCACAACCGCTTCGACACGGCGCCGGCGAGACCCAGCGTCTCGGTGTCGTTCGACATCGCGGGATTCAGCATCTGCAGCAGCGCGTGCGCCTCGGTCAGCGCCGCCAGCGGCTCGGGGTACCGACTCTTGTAGGTGGCAAAGATCAGGCGCTGCGCCACGTAGTCGTCGTTCGACGTCCAGGGGCGGTCGGCCGCCCGCTGATCATGGATGGCCTTGAACAGCGTGCGCGCGCCGACGAAGTCCCCCGCCTCGAGCGCGGCGTTGGCCTGGGCGATGAACGCCGCCGTCGTCTGGAGGCGGGCCTCTCCCGTGTCGGTGAGGCTGGCGGCGCCCGCCGGCGGCGGCACCGCGCGCGTGACGGGTGGCCTCAGGTCCGGCAGGTAGGTGTAGACCGGGCTGTCCTTGCGGCGGTTGGCCAGCACCGCCACCAGCACCTCCTTGAGCGCCGCGCGGAAGCGCACCACCTCTTCATAGTCGATCGCCTCCCCCAGGTGCTGATAGCTCAGGATGGCGGTGTGGTTGACGTCGAACGGGTACTGCAGCCGGCTCTCGGCAATCACCACGGTCGTGAAGGGGCGCAGCGCGTGCCGGACGCCGAGCTCATAGAGCGCGTTGGCGTTGCTCGTGGACAGGTCCGCAATCACCACGTCGGCGCCGAGCAGCTGTTCGTACATCGGCACGTCGATCGAGCCCGAATGCGAGATTTCGTCGGCGCGCACGCAGGTCAGGCCGGCGTCTTCCACCGCGGGCCTGATGAGGAGGCGGTAGCTCTTGTCGAGGTCCAGCGTCCGACCCGTCTGGAAGTCGGTCTTCTTGTGGAACCCCATGACGACAAAGCACGTTGGCACGTCTGTCTCCAGAACACCGCGCGGACCGCGAGCCCGTGTTCTTGCACTCAGCGGAGCTGGATGTCCGGAATTCGTCGTTTCCGCGACACTAGCTGAGTGCTTAGACGAACGCAAGGACCCTCTTGCCGCGGACGATTCCTACGTAAAGCTGAGCTGACTACAGCGGCGCCGCATCGACTTTCCGGCGCAGCTCCGCCAGCCGTGGCGCCATGTCCGCCACCGGTTCCGCCATCGCCACCAGGAAGTCCAGGTGGTCGCAGATCGACGCGAACTCGCGCGCGCTGGCATACTCCCGCCGCCGGACGTACTCCTCGGCCAGCTGCCCGACCCGTTCCGGCGTGAGCGGGCCGGCCTGCACCGTCTCGAGGAGCTCGCAGTCCACGCGCAGGCTGTCGTGCCAGAACCGCGGCCCCTCTGATGTTTCCTGCTGCAGCTCCGCGCGCACGGCCGCGAGATCCGCGGCCAGGTCCTGCAGCAGGCCGTCCGGGGCGTTCACCCCCTGCCACCGCATCGCCAGCTCGGCCCAGCGCACGTTCAGCAGCGGGTAGGCCGAACCCAGCCCGCGGGCGCGGGCAAGGTCCGCCGCCAGGCGGTAGTAGCGGGCCATCTCGCGCAGCGCCGCCGCCCGGCCGTCGTGATCCACCCACGCCAGCCGCTTGTAGGCGCTGCCGAGGAGCGCCAGCCGCTCCGACGTGAGCTGCTCCCCGGCGCTGGCGCCGATCGCCGCGCTCAGGCCTCCGAGCAGGTCCTGGAGAATGTGAATCGCCCGCCCAATCGTCTCCCTCGACCTACTGGTGACAGCCGGGTCCGATCCGTTTCGACTCCACTCGCGCACCGCCAGCCGCCCCATCAGGTTGGCGCACTGTTCCACATCCTTTACGGTGATGGCGCCGTCCTCGCTGAGGAGGGCCGCCGAGTAGTACTCGACGGCCCGTTCGAGCAGGCCCCCTTCTCCATAGGCCCGGCCAAGCGCGGCCGCCAATGCGCCGGTCCGCAGCCACTGCCTGCCGTCGAGCGCCTGGACGATCTCGTCGAGGCGGGCGAGCTCCTCGCCGCCCGACCCGGACGACTGCGTCTTCAGGCGCGCCGCGATGTTGCCGATGTCGCGCAGCGCGTGCGCCTTGGACAGATAGGTCAGCCCCGCCTCCTGGCGCACCCGCTGGCCGTTGAGGACGAGCCGGAAGTCCGGATCGCCGTAACACTGGTAGGCCCCCCACGTATTGGTCCGCCCGTGGGCGGCGAACGTCGCCTTCCGGGCCGCCTTCACCGCATCCCCGAACGCCTCGCCGTCGAGCATCTCCCGGTAGAACGTCGAGGCAAACGTCGTCGCCGCGCGATCTTCCACCGCCCACCCCGCCGCGATCACGGCGCGCACGCCCATGCCGATGAACTGCGTGGCCAGGTTCGCCGCCAGCCGGGGGAACGCCCGTTCCTGCGGCGTGGCGTTGATCTTCCCGGCCTCGACGTGGCCGAGATGACAGCAGTTGATGAACACCAGATCGGGCACGATCGGCATCTGCTCGACTTCACCCGGCGTCAGGAACACGCCGTCGCCAATCACCATGCCGGTGACGGTCTCGACGGCCCGCCCTCCCGGCTGCCCGTCCTCCGCCACCTCGGTGCCGCAGGCGTCGCACCGCCGCGCTGCAGCCGCCGCGTAGCGGTAGACGCCGTGCCCGGCGAGGTGCAGGAGCTTGTAGGGCCGCTCGAACAGCGCCTGGATCACCGCCTGGCCGGTCTCCCGGATCTTCCTGGTGACCGTGAACGCGGGCGCCAGCGCTTCAGCCACGGCGATCGCCTCCCGCTGCGCCCCCGGGAGCTCCACGTAGGAGCTGACGGGATCGCCGATCACCAGCGCGGTCATCTCGGCGCTCCCCCGCACGTCGGCGCGGAACTCCTTCGACTCGAGCTGCCGCAGCAAGCCCCGCTCGAGCACGAAGGGGTCGGCGGTCCCCGTGCCGCCCACCTCGAGCAGCTCCCACGGGTAGCGCGCCGATTCCTCGTCGAGGAGCAGCACGAGGTTGTCCGTGTCCAGCGCGTTCTCCTTCAGCTCGTTCGGCAGCAGCAGGTCGAACAGCGTGCGGCCGATCCCCGCATCGTGGCTCGTCGTCTCGCTCGCGTCCTGGACGAAGCGGTCGACGATGGCCCGCTGGGTGGGCAGGAGGCGCACTTCGGTCCGCGCCCGCCGCGTCACCGCGGCAAAGCGCAGCCCGCCGCCCTGTTCGCCGTGCCCCGCGGCTCCCTTCACCTGCAGCCGGTGCCACCACTCCGGCGCGTCGTCGTCGTACGACACGCGGTGCAGCCCGCCGTCGCGCTTGCCAAGCTCCGCATCGAGGGCGAACCCGACCTCGGGCCCCCAGCGCCGGGCGAGGCGGTGCAGCGCCTCGAGCGCGACGATGGCTCGATCCTCGTAGAGCTCGATGACCTCGAGCGCCGCGATCCACTCGGGCTGGCGGGTGGCGGCGAGCGCGAGGTTGGCCCCCTGCGCGCCGCGCACGAGCGCGAGCACCGAGTCCGACACCGACATACCGCCGGCGCCGGTGCCGATGAGCAGCGCCGCGACCTTGAGGCCGGCCGCGTCGTCGGCGGGCGGCGGCTGGCACTTGCGGCGCTCGAGCACGAACTCGAGCAGCGCGCGGCTGAAGCTGCGGGTCAGCAGCGACGCCGAGAGCTGGCCCACCGTGCCCAGGCCGACGACGATGGCACCGCCGGGGCGCGCGTAGGGGTCACGGGCCAGCCGCGGATTGGTGAAGACGGCGTTGGTGCCGATGGGGCCGGGATAGAGGCCGAGGTGGAGGCGGTGGCTGAGCGCCGAGTTCAGCGCGCGGTCGAGGTGCTTCTCGGCGCTGACGATGGTGTCGCCGGAGTAGTGGCCGACGGCGACGGGATGGCGCGTGAACGCCAGGTTGCCGTGCACGACGCGGACGCGGACGGTGCGCTCCTGGGCAGCCTCGCCTTCAGCGCTCAGCATGCGGCCTTCCTTCTTCGCGGCCTGCGCGAACGGACGAGCTGGCCATGGGCCGCGGACGGAACCGCCGCAGCCCCTGCCGCCGTAAAGGTGACTATTGCGCAGCCACCGCGACGGATGAAACGCCCGGCGTGTTCGGCACACCAGATGCGGAACGGCCGGGCCGACAGGCTAGCACGAGGCCATGACGGGAGCTGCGCAGTTTTGCGCACGCGCACGCGCGCAGCCGCCCGCAATTGACTAGAATGTCGCGAATCAGCGACAACGTCTGCCGCCCGCGCTGCCCGCGCGAACGGCACCGGTCGGCGCGCATCGGGCGCGGAGGTGTGGTATGGCATTCGAACCCATCTTTCAGCCGCTCAGTTTCCGCAACCTCACCATCAAGAATCGCATCGTTCGATCGAACGTGTCGGGCCGCTTCGACAACTACGACGGATCCGGCAGCCAGGCCCGCATCAACTGGGAGACGAAGTTCGCGCGCGGCGGCGTCGGCGCCATCATCTCCTCCTTCGTGCCCGTCCACGTCCGCGGCCGCATCCTGCCGAACTACGCGATGATCGACGACGACCGCCACATTCCGTTCTGGCGGGCGGTCGGCGAGGCGGTCCACGCGCACGACTGCAAGTTCATCCTCCAGCTCAGTCACGGCGGGCGGCAGCGCGACAACCCCGGCATCGAGTTTCCGATCGGCTGGAGCTCGACGGACAAGCCGGACCCGACCCACGGCTTCAAGTGCGAGCGGATGACCGTGGCGCAGATCGGCGAAGTCGTCGAGCAGTTCGCCCAGGGGGCGCGGCGCGCCCGCGAGGCCGGGCTCGACGGCGTCGAGCTGCACGGCGCCAACGGCTACCTGATCACGCAGTTCCTCAGCTCTGCGATCAACGATCGCAAAGACGACTACGGCGGTCCGCTCGAGAACCGGGCGCGGTTCGTCCTCGAGATCGTGCGCGCGATCCGGCGGGAGGTCGGCAACGACTTCCACCTGCAGATGAAGATCAGCGTCCAGGATCTCAACGACGCCGTCGCCTTCTTCGGCATCGGCCCGTCGGGCAACACCGCCGAGGAGTCGGTGCGGGTGTGCAAGTGGCTCGAGGCCGCGGGCGTCGACGCCTTCCACGCCTCGACCGGCAGCTTCTTCCCGCACCCGCGCAACCCGGCGGGCACCGACCTGCCGATCGAGGAGCTGACGCTCAATTACGACGCGATGATCTCGGGGGGCGACGAGGCGTTCCGCACCTACCAGCTGTTCCGCAACTTCCCGTCGATCGCGCGGCGGCAGTGGAACGATGCGGCGCCCAAGCCGGATCGCATCGAGGGGGCGAACCTCGCCGACGCGCGGCGGATCAAACAGGCGGTCGGCGTGCCGGTGATCTGCACCGGCGGGTTCCAGACCGCCTCGCTCATCGCCGGCGCCATCGAGCGCGGCGACTGCGACATGGTCTCCATCGCCCGCCCGCTCATCGCCAACCCCGACCTCGTCGAGATCTTCCGGCGCGGCCAGGATCGCGCCGATCGGCCGTGCACCTACTGCAACAAGTGCCTGGCCAACGTCATCGAACATCCGATCGGGTGCTACGACGAGACGCGGTTTCCGTCGCGCGAAGCGATGCTCGCCGAGGTCATGTCCGTCTTCACGCCGCAGCCCATCACCCCGGCCGCCCCTCAACCTCCTGGAGTACGCGCAATGGCAGACACATCCGACAAAGCCGCCGACGACGTGCGCCGGCTCAACCTGTTCGGCGATCGTCCCTGGCACAAGCGCCCCCGCCTGTTCGCGATGGCCGAGCTGGTGGACATCCGGAACAAGCTGCGCGACGAGAACCTGCACGACACCGAGGAGCCGCCCTTCGAAACGCGCCAGGTGCCGGCCACCCTCGACCCCGCCATCCGGGAAGGGCGCTCAGTGGACGGTTCGAGCAACGACCTCAAGGTCCCGCGGATGGGCGCGGCGGGGTGCCGGTTCGGCCGCAACGTCTCGCTCGAGCACACCATTCCCGACACCGCCAACCTGCTCGTGCCCAACCCGCGGGTCGTGAGCCGCGAGCTGATGACGCGCCACGAGTTCCAGCCCGCGACGATCCTGAACCTGATGGCCGCGTCCTGGATCCAGTTCATGGTGCACGACTGGTTCGTGCACAAGAACTCGACCACCGGGATGGTCGACATCCCGACCGCCCCGGGCGACGACTGGGGGCAGCCGAGCATCCGGGTGGCGGCCACCGAGCGCGATCCGGCCCCCGCCGGCTCGACCCGCCCGCCGGCCTATGCCAATCTCAACAGCCACTGGTGGGACTCGTCGCAGGTCTACGGCTGCGACGGCGAGATGGCGGCGAAGGTCCGGACCCACATCGGCGGCAAGCTCCGGATCGAGCCGACCGGCCTGCTGCCCGTCGATCCGGACACCGGCGTCCATTTCGGCGGCTTCACCGACAACTGGTGGATCGGCCTCGCCATGCTCCACACGCTGTTCGTGCTGGAGCACAACTACCTCTGCGACCTGCTCGCCCACCAGCACGGCGACTGGGACGACGAGCAGATCTACCGGAAGGCCAAGCTGATCAACTCGGCGCTGATGGCGAAGATCCACACCGTCGAGTGGACGCCGGCCATCCTGCCCCACCCGATCATCAAGCTCGCGCTCACCGTCAACTGGTCCGGGCTGCTCGGCGACGACAAGCAGGAGCTGCTCGGCTTCATCAACGACAGCGAGCTGCTGACCGGGATCGTCGGCTCGAAGGCCGATCACCACAGCGCCCCGTACTCGCTGACCGAGGAGTTCGTCTCGGTCTACCGCATGCACCCGCTGATGCCCGACGAGTACGCGTTCCATTCGGTCGTCACCGGCAAGCTGCTGGAGACGCTGCAGCTGAACGAGATCGCCGGCAACCGCACCCCCGCCATCGCCGAGCGGCTGACCATGGCGGACCTGTTCTATTCGTTCGGGACCTGCCATCCCGGCGCGGTGACGCTCAACAACTATCCCCGTCACCTGCAGAACCTGACCAAGGACAACGGCGAACGGCTCGACCTGGCGGCGGTCGACATCCTGCGCGACCGCGAGCGCGGCGTGCCGCGCTACAACGACTTCCGGCGCCTGTTCCACAAGCCGCCGGTCAAGTCGTTCGACGAGCTGACCGACAAGCCGGAGTGGCGCAAGACGCTGAAGGAGGTCTACAACAACGATCTCGAGAAGGTCGACCTGATGACCGGCCTGTATGCCGAGCCGCTGCCCGAGGGCTTCGGCTTCAGCGACACGGCGTTCCGCGTGTTCATCCTGATGGCGTCGCGCCGCCTGAAGAGCGACCGGTTCTTCACCGACGACTTCCGGCCGGAGATCTACACCGAGTTCGGCATCGAGTTCCTCAAGAAGAACACGATGCTGCACGTGCTGCGCCGGCACTTCCCGCAGCTCGCCCCCGCGCTCGAGGGGGTCGAGAACGCCTTCGCGCCATGGAAGAAGATCACCGGGCCGGTGTCGCCCCTGTAGGCGGCCTGCGCCGGAGGGTGCCGAGATGTGCACAGTGAGGCGAACACTCCCGTTCGGCGCGATGCTCGTCGCGGCGCTGGCCGCGGTGGCCGCCGCCCAGCCGCCGGTGCCCCCCGCGGGGCAGCCGTCCGACATCGTCGAGCACTTCAAGTACGGCTCGATCGGGACGGAGGGGCGCGTCGGGGTGCCCTACTGGATCTGGCGCGTCCTGCCGGCCGTGTTCGAGGACAAGCTGCCGAACCGCCCCGGCGAGGGGTACGAGCGGCTCGGCTTCCTGACCGACGGGGCGGCGCACGGCCGCCCGATCGGCACCACCTACAAGGAGGACCGGGTCGCGGTCGTCGGGCTGAACTGCGCCACCTGCCACGTCGGGTCGTACCGCACCGCGCCCGACGCGCCGCGGCAGGTGGTGGCCGGCATGCCCGCCAACGGGATGGACCTCCAGGCCTACGCCCGCTTCCTCAGCGCCTGCGCCAACGATCCCCGGTTCAACGCCGCCACGCTGATCGACGCCATCCGCAAGGAGAACCCGGAGTTCGGCCCCTTCAAGCGGCTGTTCTACCGGCTCTTCGTGGTCGGCCGGACCCGCCGCGGCATCCTCGATCGGGAGAAGGAGAACGCGTGGTTCGATACGCGCCCGCCGCAGGGGCCGGGGCGCGTCGATACCTTCAACCCCTACAAGGTCCTGCTCGGCTTCGACATCGCGAACGATCGGAGCGTCGGCACCGTGGACCTGCCGTCGCTCTGGAACCAGCGGCCGCGGGAGGGCCTGTGGCTGCACTGGGACGGCAACAACAACTCGGTCGAGGAACGGAACAAGAGCGCCGCCATTGGTGCCGGGGCCACGCCCGACACGCTCGACCTGGCGTCGATGAAGCGGATCGAGGACTGGGTGATGGACCTCCAGCCGCCGGCCTACCCGATGCCGATCGATGCGTCGCTGGCCGAGCAGGGCGGCCGCGTGTACCAGGCCGAGTGCGCCAGCTGCCACGAGTTCACCGGCGCACGGATCGGCCAGGTCACCGCGCTGGCGGAGATCGGCACCGACCCCGAGCGGGTGAACTCCTTCACCCCGGAGCTCGCCCGGGCGATGAACACGATTGGCGAAGGCAAGCCGTGGCGCTTCTCGCATTTCCGCAAGACCAACGGCTACGCCAACATGCCGCTCGACGGGCTGTGGCTGCGCGCCCCCTACCTGCACAACGGCTCTGTGCCGACGCTGCGTGCGCTGCTGTTCCCCGATGAACGCCCGGCCGAGTTCCACCGCGGCTACGACGTCTACGACTGGAAGACCGTCGGCTTCGTGTCGAGCGGCGCGGAAGCGGAGCGCGAGGGGGTCCTCTTTTCGACCAGGGAGCGCGGCAACGGCAATGCGGGACATCTCTACGGCACGACGCTCGACGCCGCAGCCCGGAACGCGCTGCTCGAGTACCTCAAGACGAAATAGGCGCGGCAGGAACGACGACACGACAGCGGAGCGCGGCAGTGGCTACCACCAAACAACGTAGCGCGGGAGCAACGCCATGAGGCCGGCATCGGAAGGACGCCTGCAGAAACTGCATCCCGCCCTCGTGGCCGCGCTCCGGCGCACGGTCGCGGACCTGGCCGTGCAGGGGATTGCCGTCGAGATCGTGCAAGGCCTGCGCACGTTCGAGGAGCAGGACGCGCTCTACGCCAAAGGCCGGACCCAGCCGGGGCAGATCGTGACGCAGGCCAGGGGCGGCGAGTCCAACCACAACTATGGGCTGGCGGCCGACCTTTGCCCCTACACCGCCGGCAAGCCCGACTGGAACGCGCCCATCACGGTCTGGGCGGCCATCGGCGCGGCCGCGGCGGCGCACGGCCTGTCGTGGGGCGGCGCCTGGAAGAAGTTCATCGACAAGCCGCACGTCGAGCTGCCGGCCATGACGGTCCGCGAGTGCCTGGCCTGCTTCCGGCAGGGGGGAATCGACGCGGTCTGGACGACGGCCTCGAAGAAGCACGGCTGGGAAGATCGGGAGCGGGCGCTTGCCGGCAACGGGCGGACGGTTCAGCAGCGGGATCGGGCGCTCGGCCTGCGGCCCGGGCGGCCGCGGCTGGCCGCGCGGGCGTTGACCGTGCAGGGCGCGGAGCCGTCGCGCACGGGCCGGCAGCGTCGCGTGACGCGGAAGCAGCCGGCGCGCCAGCGCTGAAGGGGCGGCTACCCCGCCACGATCACGTCCAGCGTGCGCGGTCCGTGCACGCCGCGGATGCGGGTCATCTCGATGTCGGCAGTTGCCGACGGCCCCGAGATGGTTGTGACGAGCTCTGGCGACTGGGCGGCCAGGTGCCGGATCGCCTCCGGTACGGTCTGGACCACCTGCTCGGAGAAGACCACGCAGAGATGATAGTCGGGCACCAGCGTGACCGCCCGCCGCCCTTCGGCGCCGGTGTGCCGCAGCACGATCGTGCCGGTGTTCGCGATGGCGAGTGAACAGCCGGTCAGCACACCACCAATATCGTCGAGGGCGGCGTGGCTCAGGCCCGCGTCCTCGACCACGGCTAGCGACGGCGGCAGCCACTCGCGGGGTACCCCGGCCGGAACGATGAGGCGGTCCATCGATCGCGCCGCCAGGGCGCCGGCGATCGCCTCCGCCAGCCCGGCACCACGCGCCGACCGGTGCACGCCCACCTGGTAGTGCTGCAGGCGGTCCACGAACAGATCGACGCAGGCGCCCGGATCCAGCGATCCCGCCTGCTCGTAGTCCCGCTCGATCGCCTGATATTCGGCGGCGGCCGTGGCGCCGCGCGCCCCGAGCGCCTCGCGGATGCGGCCGAAGATGGCGCGCCTGGCCGCGGACGATGCGCCGCTCACGACGCCTCCCCTTTCGCGCGCCGCGCCCACCACTGGCGGAACGACTGCGGCGGGATCGCCGGCAGGTCGCGGCTGTCCGTCCAGCCGCTGAACGGGCCGGGTAGTCCCTGCAGCTGTCCGTCCCTGGCGAAGGGCCGCTGCGCCAGGCGGCCGACCGCATGCGCCAGCCCGAGCCAGCCGGGACTCGAGAACGCGACCGACGCCGCCCGCATGCCGAGGCGCTCGCCGATCGGCGCCCCTGCCTCCACCAGCCGCCGCCGCAGGTGGATCAGGATCTCGGGGATGTTGATCTTGACGGGACACACTTCGTAGCACGCGCCGCACAGGGAAGACGCATAGGGCAGCGAGCGGGAGTGTTCCATGCCCTGGAGCTGCGGCGTGAGGATCGCGCCGATCGGCCCGCTGTAGATCGAGCCGTAGGCGTGCCCGCCGGTCTGGCGGTAGACCGGACAGGCGTTCAGGCACGCCGCGCACCGGATGCAGTGCAGCGTCTCGCGCGACTCGGGATCGGCCAGCACGCGCGTGCGGCCGTTGTCGAGCAGCACGACGTGGAACTCCCCGGGGCCGTCGCCGGCGGTGGTGCCCGTCCAGATCGTGTTGTAGGGATTCATCCGCTCGCCGGTCGCCGACCGCGGCAGCAGCTGGAGAAACACCTCCAGGTCGCGGAAGGTCGGGACGATCTTCTCGATCCCGATCATGGTGACCAGCACCCGCGGCAGCGTCAGGCACATGCGCCCGTTGCCCTCCGACTCGACCACGCAGATCGATCCGGTCTCGGCGACTGCGAAGTTGGCGCCGCTGAAGCCCACCGGCACGCGCAGGAACTTCTCGCGCAGGAAGTGCCGCGCCGCGGCGGTCAGGTCTTCGGGCTCGCCGCCGAGCTCCGGCCGGGCCATCTCCCGCTGGAAGATCTCCCGGATCTCGGCGCGGTTGCGGTGCAGGGCGGGGACCACGATGTGCGAGGGGCGATCCTTCCCGAGCTGGATGATCAGGTCGGCGAGGTCGGTCTCGTACGGCGCGATGCCCGCCTCTTCGAGCGCCACGTTCAGCCGCGTCTCGTCCGAGGTCATGGTCTTGACCTTGATGACCTCCCGCTCGCCGTGCGACCGGATGATGTCGATGACGATGCGGTTGGCCTCGTCCGCGTCGGCGGCCCAGTGCACCTGTCCGCCGGCCGCGGCGCAGGCGGCCTCGAACTGCTCGAGGTAGGTGTCGAGATGCCGGAGCGTGTGCGCCTTGATCTGGCGTCCGGCCTCGCGCAGCGCCTGCCAGTCGTCCTGTTCGGCCACCACCAGCGCCCGCTTGGCGCGGATCACGCTGGTGGCATGGCGGACGTTGCGGCGCAGCTGCGCGTTGGCGAGCGCCTCGCGGGCGGCATCCGGGAACTCCGGCGCGCGGGCGGCATCGCCGACGCGGATCATCGCGTCGCTCCGGACGTGTCGGTGGACGCCAGGATCTCGGCCAGGTGCAGGCAGCGGACCTCGGCCCCCTGCCGGCTGAGCGCGCCGCCAATCTGCATGAGGCAGGAATTGTCGCCGCCGGCGCAGACGCCGGCGCCGCTCTCGAGAACGCAGGCCACCTTGTCCGCCGCCATGGCCGTGGACACCTCCGCGTTCTTGACGGCGAAGGTGCCGCCGAAGCCGCAGCACTCGTCGTGGTCCCGGAGGGGCACGAGCTCGAGGCCGCGCACCGCCTGGAGCAGCCGGAGCGGCTGGTCGCCGAGGTGCAGCGACCGCAGCGAGTGGCACGAGGTGTGGAGCGTCACCGTGTGCGGGAACGAGGCGCCCACGTCGGTCACCCCGAGCTGGTCCACGAGCAGCTCGGAGAACTCGAAGACGCGGCCGAGCAGCTCCGCGACATCGGCGGCGAGCGCCGCGTCGCCGGTCAGGGCGGCCATCTTCGGGTAATGATCCCGCATCATCGCCACGCACGACGCCGAGGGCACGCACACCAGGCCGGCACCGCGGTAGATCTCGATCATGCGCCGCATCAGCGGCAGCGCGTCCGCGGCCGTAGCCGGTGTTGTAGTGCATCTGGCCGCAGCAGGTCTGCTCGTGGCGGAACTCGACCTCGTGGCCGAGGCGCTCGAGCACCGCCACCACCGCCTTCCCGGTGGCGGGAAACAGCGTGTCGTTGTAACAGGTGATGAAGAGCGAGATCCGCATGGCGGCGGGGCGCCCGGCGCCGGCCGGGCTTACCGGAGGAACGCCTCCGGCAGCCCGCCGTCCACCGGGATGACGTGTCCCGTGGTCTTGGCGCTCTGGTCCCCGGCCAGGAACAGGATGGCGTTGGCGCAGTCCGCCGGCAGGATCGGCCGCCGCGTAATCGTGCGGCGGGCGTAGAAGTCGGCGAGCCGGGAACGCAGCGCCTCGGTGGTCTCGTCGTCGTCGTGCTCGAATCGGTACTTCTTGCAGCGACACGATGACGCGGTCGCGCGGGAACATCGCCGAGCCCGCGACCACGGTGGCCGGCGCGATGCCGTTGACGCGCACCAGCGGCCCGAGGCCGACCGCGAGCTCGCGAATCAGGTGGTTGATCGCGGCCTTGCTGACGTCGTACGCCTCGCTGCCGGACTTCGGCACGACCGCGTTGGCCGAGCTCGTCAGCACCAGCGCCGCCGGCAGCCCCTGCTCCCTCAGGATCTTCGCCGCCTCGTCGGCGAGGACGTGGTTGCTCGTGACGTTGATGGCCATCGCCAGGCCCCAGGTCTGCTCCGGCGGCGTGCCGGGCGCCGGCGTCGGGAAGATCGCCGCGGTGTTGATCACGATGTCGATGCCGCCGAACTGCACCACGGTGGCGCGGCAGGCGGCGGCAATGCTCTCCCGCGACGTCAGGTCGAGCGCGCACGGCAAGCACCAGCTCGCGCGACGACAGCGCCGCCGCTTCCCCTGCGACCGCCTCGGCGCCGGCGGCGTTGAGGTCGGCAACCACGACATGGGCGCCGCGCTTGGCGAGCAGCAGGGCCACTTCGCGCCCGATGCCGCTGCCGCCGCCGACCACGATCACGATGCGGCGGCTGAACTCGCGTTCGGGGGGCATGCGCTGGAGCTTGGCTTCCTCGAGCGCCCAGTACTCGATGCCGAACGCTTCCGAGCGCGGCAGCGCGACGTAGTTGCGGAAGCTCTTGAACTCCCCCGCCTGCTCGGCGCGGCGGGCCTGCGGCGCCGGGCCCGGCTTGGCGTCGGCGTCCTCGAGCGCGTTGGCGCCGGTCATGACGTGAATTGCGTTGACGAAGAACTCGGAGGTGATGCGGGCTTCCCGCTTGTCCTTGCCGAAGCCGAACAGGCCGAGGCCGGGAACCACGACCACCGACGGATTGGAATCGCGCAGCGCCGGCGAGTCGGGCGTGGCGTGCGCCTTGTAGTACTTGCCGTAGTCCTCGCGGTAGGTGACCAGCCGCTCGGCAATCAGCGCCTTGAGCGCGTCGAGGCCGTCCGCCGGCTTCCAGGGCAGGTACAGCGGCGAGATCCGGGTGCGCAGGAAATGGTCGGGGCAGCTCGTGCCCATGCGGCAGAGATCCGCCGCCCATTTCGAGTTGGCGAACGTCAGCGCATCTTCGCCGCCGTCGTAGTGCGCGATGACGCGGCGGTTCGAGGACACCGCGCCGCGGAGGGAGGGCAGCAGCGCGGCGACGAGCGCGTCGCGATCCGGGGCCGCGGCCGCCTGGGCGCCGCCGAACGGCGCCTGGCCGGACTTCCGCGCGTGCTCCTGGACGAACTCGCCCATCTGGTCGATCGTCTTGATGCTGCTCAGGTAGCACTCCTTCTGGGTGTCGCCCCAGGTGAAGAGGCCGTGCCCGCCGAGGAGGATGCCGTCGCAGCCGGGAGTGTCCTGCACCGCCTGGCGCAGCATCAGCGCCAGCTCGAAGCCGGGGCGCTGCCAGGGCACCCAGGCGATCTTCCGGCCGAACTGCTGGTTGAACTGATCGAGCTTCGCCTTGCCGTTGGCGCTGGCGGCGAGCGCGATCGCCCAGTCCGGGTGCAGGTGATCGACGTGCGGCGCACGGCAGGAAGGCGTGCAGCGGCGTGTCGATGGAGGCGGCCACCCGGTTCTCGCCGAAGGCCGCAGAGCGGATAGAAGCCGACCATCTCGTCTTCGAACTGCTCGCCGCGGTAGCGTGGAATCAGGCTCTCGAGCTTGTCCATGTAGAGCACGGCGAAGCCGGCGGCGGTGATCGACCGGAGGTCGCCGCCGCTGCCCTTCACCGCCATCACGCGCTGGAGGGTGCCGGTGAGCGGGTCGGGCAGGTCGAACTTGGAGCTGGTGTTGCCGCCGCCGAAGTTGGTGATGCGAAGGTCGGCGCCGAGCAGGTTGGAGCGGTAGCGCAGCAGCTCGAGCGGCTGCGACTCGAGCCGGGCCGCCTCACCGTCGTCCCACAGGTTCTTGAGAAAGGTCGTTTCGACAGTCGAGATCTCAGACACAGGTCAACTCCAGATACTCTTGAAAACGCCGGAAGTGCGTGTTCCAGCGGTCCTGATTCGCCGGTGCGACGCGCTCGACCGGGAACGACCGTTCGATGATGCCGCGGGCCTCGGCGAGCGAGGGGACGGCGCCCGTGCCCACCATCTGCACCGCGAGGTTGCCGAGCGCCGTGGCCTCGACCGGGCCGGCCAGCACCGTGCAGCCGGTCGCGTCGGCCGTGAACTGGTTGAGCAGCCGGTTGCGCGATCCGCCGCCGACGATCTGGATCTCGGTGATCCGGTGCCCGGTCAGCTCCTCCAGCGAGGCGATCACCACGCGATACTTGAACGCCAGGCTCTCGAGAATCGCGCGGGTGTAGGCCGCGGGGCTGTCGGGCGGCTGCTGCCCGGTGTCGCGGCAGTACTGCGCAATCGCCACCGGCATGGACGGCGGGTGCAGGAACGACGCGTGGTCCGGATCGAACAGCACCTTGAAGGCCAGCCGATCGTCCGCGGCGGCGGCCAGCAGCTCATCGTACTCGAACGGCTGGCCGTCGGCGGCCCACGTGCGCCGGCACGCCTGCAGCAGCCACATCCCGGCGATGTTCTTGAGCAGCCGCGTCGTGCCGGAGACGCCCCCTTCGTTGGTGAAGTTGAGCTCGTAGGACCGCGGCGTGACGATCGGCGCGGCCACTTCGGTTCCGAGCAGCGACCAGGTGCCGGAGCTCAGGAACGCGCGGCTGCCGCTGCCGTCGACCGCCGCCGCCGCCGAGCCGGTGTCGTGGCACGCCGGCGCCACGACGGGCGTGCCGGCCCGGGCCGCGCTGACGTCGGCGCCGAGCGACCCGAGGACGGTGCCCGGCTCGATGAGCCGCGGCAGCAGCCGCGTCGGCAGGCCGAGGTCGGTCATCAGCCCGGTGGCCCACGTCCGCGTGCGGGCGTCCACCAGCTGCGTGGTGGTGGCGATGCTGTATTCGGCGGCAATCGTGCCGGTCAGCCAGTAGTTGAACAGGTCGGGGATGGTGACGAAGGTGGACGCCGCGTCGATCAGTCGCGGCGCCGCCTTGCAGGCGGCATAGAGCTGGTAGAGCGCGTTGAACGACAGGAACTGGATGCCGGTCGCGGCATAGAGGTCGGCGGCGGGCACCCGCTGCCATACCTCTTCGATCACCGCGTCGGTGCGGTCGTCGCGATAGTGGTAGGGGTTCTGCAGCAGCGTGCCGTCTTCCCCGAGCAGGGCGAAGTCGCAGCCCCAGGTGTCGACGCCCAGGCTCGCGATCGCCTCCCCCGACACGCGCTCGAGCGAGCGGCGGATCTCGAGCCACAGCCGGAGGATGTCCCACTGCAGCGCGCCGCGCTGCCGCACCGGCTCGTTGGCGAACCGGTGGATCTCGCGGATGTCGAGCACGCCCGACCGGAGCCGGCCCATGATGGCGCGCCCGCTTTCCGCGCCGAGATCGAATGCTAGAAACTGAGCGCTCACGCCATCCCCGCTTTCGAGGGAGAAGCCCCCGGCCCGGCCGACACCGGCCGGGAAAGAATACCGCCGACCGCCCCCCCGGCGCGCGACGTTTCCGCCGCACCGCCCCCGTTTCGCACCTCAGAACAGCCGGGGAGCTCCCCAGCTCCCCCTACTGTCCCGCCTGATCGGCCGTGAGGAACGCCGCCAGGTTGCGCAGCTGCGTCTGGCCGATGCCGTCGGCCAGGGCATCGGTCATGAGCGAGGCCTTCTCCTTCGTGCGCGAGGCGATCTGCGGCTTGGCTACGTCGGCCGTCTTCCCGTCCGCCGTCAGCAGCGTGACCGCCTGGGCCGTTTCGCGAAGCACGAGGCCGCGCGCCGTGCCGCCATCCTTGAGCGCCAGCGCGGTCGTCTCGTGCGCCGGGGCGACCGTGCGGTTGGGCAGCATCACCGCCTCGAGCAGCGAGTACTTCGCGGCGCGGAGCGGCGACGCGGTCAGGTCGAGCCCGGCCACGCCGTGATCGGTGCCGATGGCGCCGAAGCGGTGGCAGGAGGCGCAGCTCGCCTCGAAGACCGCGCGTCCGGCGGCGGTGTCCAGATTCTGCTGCGGCTGGAAGACCGCTTCCTCGAGCATCTCCTGGCGGCTGATGACGCGGCCGGCGCGGCGCGCCGCCAGCGGGTTCGCCGCCGCGCCGCGGCCGCCGCGGCCCGCGGCTGGCGCCGGCGCAGGTGCGGCAGTCGCCGCCGCGGATGCTGCCGGGGCCGGTGATGCTGCTGGGGCCGGTGCGGCGGTTGCGGCCGGTGCCGCCGCCGGCGCAGCCCCGCGGCCGCCGCGGCCCGCCGCCGCCCGCGCCTGCACGGCCGCGAGCTCGTCGGGCGTGAGCGGGGCAAAGTCCGGAGCCTTCGCGTAGAGCAGCTGCTGCTCCGCCGGGGTGGCGAACAGCGGCTGCACGGCATCGAACATCTGGCCGGCGAAGTTGGCGAACTGCGCGCCGCCGCGCCACGTCGAGACGCGGCCCAGCAGGTCGGCCAGCTGCGCCTTCTGCTCCGCCGTCCAGCCGGCATCGATCGTCCGCAGCGCGTAGAGGTAGTGCAGCTGCAGCGGCTGGTTCTGATCGCCGGCCGGCACCGCCGCCAGGATCTCCGCAATCGCCTGCGGCTGCCCCGCGTAGGCCAGCATCAGCGCCAGCTCGCGATTGAGCCGCTCGTCGCGCGCCGGGAACTGGTTGACGAGCAGGCCGTGCAGCTGTTCACGCTGCGCCGCCGTGAGCCCCCCCTTGACCTCCGTCGCCGTGTACTGCACCACCCGGAATAGGCGCAGCTTGTCCTCCACCGACAGGCTGGTCCGCTGCATGAGCGCGAACTGCCGGTCGAGGATCGGCTGCAGGCTGCCGCCGCCGGCCGTGTTCACCAGCGCCAGCATGCCCTCGGCGGCGCCGCGCACGTTGGTCTCCTGGAGCACGCGATCCGACCACTCCGCCCGCGCCGTGCGTTCGATGGCGATCCGTCCCGCCCAGCGCACGAACCGGTCCGCGTCGTTCAGCAGCGCGTAGATGTCGGCGGCGGGCGCCAGGCTGGCCTTGTTCGCCGACTGGCCCAGGCGCACGAGCGCCTCGGCCGAGCGGCGGCGCACCAGCGCGTCGGCATCCTTCAGCCCGGCGGCCGCGACTGCCGCCTGCGCCGCGGGCGCTTCCTGCGCCAGCCCGCCCTGCACACCCGCGACGTAGACGGCTGCCGCCCGCACGCCGGCATCCTTGTCCTTCATCAGCGCGCGGAGCAGGTCCGCCGCCGGCGGCGCCCCGTGCCGCTGCATCTCGTAGAGCGCGCGCGCCCGGTCCATGCCGTCCGCCGCCGCGCTGCGCGCCAGGCGCTCGAGCCCGGTGCCGAACGCCGCCCCCATCGCGGCCTTGCGCGCCTCGATCGCGGCCCAGCCCCAGCTCGACAGCGGCTGCGGCTGGCGGACGATCCCCAGCACCCCGCTCATGTCGGGGGGCGGCGGCGCCGTGCCGGTGTAGCGCAGCCGCCACAGCCCGCCGGCCGTGTTGCGGCCGCCGGTCGTGAAATACAGCATGCCGTCGGGGCCGACCTCGACGTCGGTGATGTTGAACGGTTCGCCGTGGACGAACTCCGCCCGGTCGGCGCGGGCCGCGTACGTCGCTCCGCTCGGCGTCAGCGCGGTGTAGAGCAGTCGCCCGCGCGACCAGTCGGCCTCGAACAGGTTGTCGAAGTACTCGCGTGGGTAGGCGTAGCTCGTGTAGAACTCGACACCGACCGGCGACCCGCGGCCGACGTCGCGCACGGGCGGCAGCGAGTCGATGTAGTAGTCGGGATATTTGCCCGAGCCATCCCGGTAGCCGAGGTTCCCCCCGGGGATGCCGTGCACGGTCCGCACGGCGCGGTACCACGGCATGTTGATGTCCCACTCCATGTCGCTGTCGAAGAGGAACACCTCGCCAGCCAGGTTGTAGGCGTGATCGTAGGCGTTGCGGTTGCCGCCGAACAGGACGGTGAACCGGCTCGTGTTCGGATCCCAGCGGTAGACGCCGCTGTGCACCCCCTGGCGGACGCTGCGGCCGAAGTTGGGCAGATACGGCAGCAGCTGCGCGTCCTTGTCCCCCTTGACCTGCGTGTCCGGATCGAGGTTCTGATCCACCACCGTGGCGTCGTTGCCGGCCTGGAACGTGAAGCTGCCGTCGGGAGCGCGGCGGATGGCGTGGGGCCCATGTTCGCCGATGCTGCCCACCGTCGGCGTGACGGTCTCGAAGGTGTCCGCCTCGTCATCACCGTTCTGGTCGGCCAGCCGGAAGACCCCCGCCGGCGGGGGTGGACCGCCGCGCCCGCCGCCGCCCCCGCCGGTCGCCGCCGGCACTGGCGACACCGTCGCATCCGTGCAGGCCCCGTACATCGTCCGGCCGTCGAACCACAGCCCCTGGCAGTTGCGCACCTTGTCGCTGAGCACCTTCTCCGATTCGAACACGCCGTCCTTGTCGGCATCCAGGAGCACGCGGGGATGATCCTGTTCCTTCGACACGACCGGCCGCCCGAGGCTGTCGAAAGTCAGCATGACGTACGAGTCCTTGCGATCGGCGGGGTTGACCCGCTCGATCACGAATCCCGGCAGGGTGCTGAACTGCACGCCGGCCACCGGCCGGGTGACCAGCTGCGCCTGGTTCGGCGCCTGCCCGATGACCACGGTTCCGGCGATCCCGAGAGCGGCAATCGCGCACGCCGCCCCGAGCGACACGGTCAGTCGCATGACGAACCTTTCTGATCGGAGTGAAGGCCGGATGCGCCAGAGCGGGCTGCCGGCCTGAAAGCGTAGCGATCCGTATCAGGTCGGATCCAGCAGGGTCAAGCACTTGGGGGAAGGACCGGGCCGTTTTGCTATGAGAAACGCCGGCGCCTCCGGGCCGCAGGCGATCCGGGGCCTGGGGGGAGGCGGCCCGGCTCGACGGCCACGATTCGCCGCGGTGCGGGCGCCGGAACGGAAATCGTCGGGGGTTTCGTTCCGCGAAAGCCGGGAGGCTGGTCCCGGCGGGGCTGTAACTCCCGCGCGGGCTGAACGTATTATAGGCACGCGCCAGCGAGTAGCGGTGCGTCGTCCGTGAGGATTGGAGGCCAACTTGCATTTCCGAGTGTATGCAGCTGCGTTGATCGTGACCTGGGCCGGGGCGATGGTCGTGGCCCAGAAGGTGTCGACCCCGGAAGAACTCGACAAGATGATGAAGAAGGTCCAGCCGGCCATGCAGGCGGCGGGCAAGGCCGTCGGGTCGAACGCGTTTGCCGAAGCCGCGAAGCACTTGGCGATCGTCAGACAAGCCGTGGACGACTCCCGCTCGTTCTGGATCGAGCACAAGAAGGAAGACGCGATCAAGTTCAACAAGGAGACCGTGGCGAAGATCGAAGAGGCCGAGAAGCTGTTGACGGGTCCGGCACCCGACGCCGCGGCCGCCACCGCCGCCGTCAAGCAGGTCGGCGCGGCCTGCCGGTCGTGCCACGAGGTCTACCGCGTTCGCGATGCCGACAACAACTGGGTGTTGAAGCCGGGCTCCATCGGCAGCTAGCGCCTTCCGGGCCGGATCGCGCCGGGCGGTCTGGCCCCATCCTCCGCATCCCTCACTATGTGCCCAGAGTCCCACGTTCCGCCGCCTGATACGGGCCGCCGCCGCGTGCTGGCGGGCGCGATCCTCGCGATCCAGGCCGCGATCGGCGGCACGCTGGCCATCCTGCTGGGCGGCACCGCCGCCGCCCCCGCGTTCGGACGCCGGGAGAGCCACTGGTGGCCGGCGGTTCCGCTGGACGATCTGACAGACGACGAGCCGACGCCGGTGACCGTCCGGGTGACGCGTGAGGACGGCTACACCCAGGTGGTGGACCGGCAGGTCGTCTTCCTGGTCAAGAGCGGATCGGCGGTCACCGCCCTGTCCTCGACGTGCACCCATCTCGGCTGCCGGGTGAGCTGGCACGCCGACGACCAGACGCTGAGGTGTCCGTGCCACGGCGGCGTGTTCGACAAGAGCGGCGCCGTCAAGGCGGGGCCGCCACCCGCGCCGCTGGACACGCTCCAGACGCGCCTCGAGGGCGGCCAGGTGATGGTGCAGCTCTGATGGGGCGGTTTCGCGGCGTGTTCGACTGGCTCGACACGCGCACCGGCTTCCGCGCCGGCCGCTCGCACCTGCTCGACGAGCCGCTGGCCCCGGGCGTCGGCTGGTGGTTCGTCACCGGCAGCATCCTGCTCTTCCTGCTCGGCGTCCAGCTGATCACCGGCGTCGTCCTGGCGATGTATTACGTGCCGTCGCCGGCGCACGCCTACGACAGCGTGCGCTTCATTGCCGACCAGCTGCCGCTCGGATGGATGATCCGCGCGCTGCACTTCTTCGGCGCCAGCTTCATCGTCGTCGCGGCGGTGATCCACATGCTGCGCGTGGTGCTGTTCGGGTCGTACAAGCAGCCGCGCGAGGTCACCTGGATGACCGGGGTGATCCTGCTGCTCATCATTCTCGGGTTCGCGCTGACCGGCTACCTGCTGCCGTGGGATCAGAAGGCGTATTGGGCGACGACCGTCACCATCAACGTCGCGCGGAGCGCGCCGTTCTTCGGCGAGCCGACCGCGGCCCTGATGCGGGGGGGCGTCGAGCTCGGGGCGCTGACGCTGCTGCGCTGGTATGCGGCGCACGTGTTCCTGCTGCCGGCGAGCCTAATCGGGTTCGTGGTGGCGCACGTCTACCTGATGCGGCGGCACGGCATCTCCGGCCCTGTCGTGGCGCAGCCGGGCGGGCCGAAGCCGTTCTACCCGTATCACGCGCTAAAGGACACGGTCGCGATGGCCGTGGTGTTCGCGCTGCTCCTCACCTTCGCGCTGACCGTCAAGGTGCCGCTCGATGCCATTGCCGACCCCTCGGATGCGACGTACGTGCCGAGGCCGGAGTGGTATTTCCTGAGCCTGTTCCAGCTGCTGAAATATTTCCCCGGTCCGCTCGAGCCGGTCGCGACCATCGTGATTCCGGGGCTGGTGGTCGGCGGCCTGCTGCTGCTGCCGTTCCTCGACCGCCGCGCCGATCGGGACCTGCGGAAGCGGCCGGTCGTGGCCGCGGCGTTCGTGGCGCTGGGCGCCGCCGTCTTCGCGCTGACCTATCTGGGCCTGAAGGACTCGCCCGCGCACGCGGACCCGAACGCCTGGGGCCCGCTCGCGCTGGCCGGCCGGGAGATTGCGGAAGACGAGCGTTGCGGCACCTGCCACCGGATTGGCGGCCCCGCCAATCCGATCGCCACCACCAGGCTGACCCGGGATCGCGAGTGGCTGCTGGCCCACATCGCGGACCCGGAGATGATCGCGCCGGGCTCGCGGAAATCGCCGCCCGGCACCATGCGCGAGGCGCAGGCCCGGTCGATCGTGGCCTATCTCCAGAAGGCGCGGGCGGGCGGCTCGGCGCCGGCGCCGGCCGGCGAGGCCCGCACGGCGGCGCTGGTGCTGGGCAACTGGTGCGGCAACTGCCACGTCATCGACGGCGACGGCGTGGAACAAGGACCGGACCTGACCCATGCCGGGAAAGAGCATGACGCGGCCTGGCTCCGCGCCTGGATCAGCGACCCGGCTGAAGTCGATGAGCTGTCCGACATGCCGGCGTTCAACGACAAGCTCTCGCCCGAAGAGCTCACCGCCGTCGCGAACTACCTCGCCGCGCGGAAGTAGATTCCTCCCTGCACCAGCGTCGCGGCATCCACGCCGCGGATCGACGCATCGATCAGCTCGACCGGGTGGAGCACCGGCATCGTCCGGCCCAGCTGCGCGCTGGTGGCGGCGATCTGCAGCGTGCAGCCCGGGTTGGCGGTGGCCACGACGTCGGGCTGTACGGCGTTGATGTGCCCGACTTTCCGCTCCCCCAGCTCCCGGGCCGCGTCCGGCTCGACCAGGTTGTAGATGCCGGCGCTGCCGCAGCACATCTCCTGCTCGGCGAACGGCGCCAGCGTCACGCCGGGAATCGCCGCCAGCAGATCGCGCGGCTCCTGACGGATCCCCTGGGCGTGCGCCAGGTGGCAGGCGTCGTGATACGCGACCGTGAGCGCGAGCAGGTGGCGCGGCGCGCGCGGGCCGAGCTCGGCCAGCAGCTCGTGGACGTCGCGGACCCGGCTGGCGAACGCCGCCGCACGCGCCGACCACTCGGGATCGTCCGCCAGCAGGTGGCCGTACTCCTTCATCGATGAGCCGCAGCCGGCGGCATTCACGACCACGCGCTCGACGTCCGCCGCCTCGAACGCCGCGATCGTCCGCCGGGCAAACGCCCGCGCGTCTTCGAGACGGCCGGCGTGGAGCGTCAGGGCGCCGCAGCAGCCCTGGGCCCGCGGCGCGCGCACCTCGCAGCCCTCCGCCGCCAGCACGCGGATCGTCGCCTCGTTGACGTGGGCGAACGCCAGGCGCTGGACGCAGCCGGTCAGCAGCCCGACGGTCAGGCGACGTTCGCCAGCCGCCGGCGTCCGCTCCGGCGCAGACGTGGTGAGCGAACGCAGCGACACGGGGGGCGCGAGCGACGCCAGCGCACGCAGCCGCGGCGGCAGCAGCTGCAGGACGCCGAGGCGCTGCAATGACGGCTGGACGAAGCGATACAGCAGCGCCGGGACGAGCACGGCGCGCAGCCGCCCGGGGTATGGGAGGACCGCGAAGATGGCCTGGCGGAAGAGGCGATCGAACAAGCCGCGCGGATAGCGGCGCTCGATCTGGCCGCGCGTGGCTTCGATGAGCGGACCGTACTGCACACCCGACGGGCACGCGGTGACGCAGGCCATGCAGCCGAGACAGGCGTCGAAGTGCCCGACAAACGCCGGCGTCATCGCGACGCGCCCCTCGTTGCCCGACTTCATCAGGTAGATCCGCCCGCGCGGCGAGTCCATCTCCTCGCCCCACAGCGCATACGTCGGGCACGACGGCAGGCAGAACCCGCAGTGCACGCATTTGTCGATCAGCGCCGGCTCCGGCGGATCGACAGCGTCGAAAGTCTGCCTGTCCTGTTCCTGAGGTTCAGTGCGCATGTTCAGAGTGGCCCGCGCCCGGCGCCGAGCGTGTTGCCCGGATCGAGCGTCCGCTTCACGTCCGCCAGCAGCCGGGCGTTCGGCTGCGGTCCCCACACATCTACCATCGACTTCAACGCCGGCGAGGCGCGCACCACGACGACGTTGCCGAGCACCCGCGACTCGCGGAGGCGGGCAACCGCCGCGGCCTGGCGGTCCGCGTCCCCGCCGATGCGCAGCAGCCCCGCCCCGGTTCCGACGCGGCCGATCCACGCCACCGCGCCGCCCGCCGAGATGTCGTCCACCAGCGCTGCCACCTGCTCCATGTCGGCCGGCAGCCAGCTCGCCCGAAGCACGGTGCCCGGCGCGTCGAGGAAGCGCGGCTGGTGCTCCCGCCACAGCGCGGCCTCGGCGTTGCCGGCGACAAGGCTGACCGACGCCGACAGCGGCGTCACCACCGCCACGGCCGCCTCAACCTGGGGCTCGAGCGCCGCGGCAACCGAAGCCATCCGCAGCAGGCAGGTGTACGGCCCGCGTGCGCCGTCCCGGTGCGCGTGCACCTCGAAGGCGACAGGCTCCAGCTGGCTCGCCGCCACGCCCGCGGCGATGCGCCCGAGCGCCTGTCCGTCGCGCGCCTCGACCACGACGGTCTGCGCGGCGACCGGCAGCGGCGACAGCTTGAAGGTGACGGCAACGATGGCGGCAAGACCGCCAAACGAGCCGGCCAGGAGCCGGGCGAGATCGTAACCGGCGACGTTCTTCACGACCTTGCCGCCGGCGCGCGCCAGCTCTCCGCCCGCCGTCGCGAACTGGATGCCGATGACGAGATCGCGCGGCGTTCCGAAGCGGTGGCGGTGCGGGCCCGCGTCGTTGGTCGCGAGCAGCCCGCCAACCGTCGCGCTGGCGGCATGCGGCGGGTCGAGCGGCAGCCACTGGCCGTGCGCTCCGAGCTGCTGGTTCAGCGCCTGCAGGGTGGCGCCCGCTTCCACCGTCGCGGTAAGATCGCCGGCCTCGTGCTCGAGCACGCGGTTCAGCCGCGCCGTGCTCATCACGACATCGACCGCGCGCGGGGCGCGGCCCCACTCGCGCTTCGTGCCCCCGCCGCGGATCACCACGGACAGATGCCGGCTGCCGGCCCAGGCCAGTGTGGCGGCCGCCTCCGCCGGGGTGCGCGGCTCGACGATCACCCCCGGGACGACGTCGTCTATCGCATCGCGCGCCGCGTCGCCCGCGCGGATGTCCGACTGTACGCCGGCGGCAGCCAGGGTCGATCGGGCGTCGTCGAGCTCCATCAGGACTCCGCGTGACGGCGACGGTGCGCCGTGCGGCAGGCAGCGGTGGGCAGCACGGTCACAACCGCTCGCCGAGCCCGGCCTTCTCCACCGGATGCGCGCGGTACGGACCCGGCACCTCGCCGCAGAGGCGCGGCGTGGGAAACACCTTGCCGGGATTGCAGATGCCCTGGGGATCGAACGCCTCGCGCACCCGCGTCATCAGCGCGAGATCGCCGGGCGAGAACATCCGCGGCATCTGCTCCGCCTTGTCGGCGCCGATCCCGTGCTCGCCGGTCAGCGAGCCGCCGGCCTCGATGCAATACGACAGGATCTCCGCCGCCACGGCCTCGGCCCGGTCGGCCTGCCCCGCGATCTTCTCGTCGTAGCAGATGAGCGGATGGAGATTGCCGTCGCCGGCATGGAACACGTTGCCGATGCGCAGCCCGGAGGCCGCCTCGAGCTGCCGGATCCGGCTCAGCACGGCGGGCAGCTTCGTGCGCGGCACGACGCCGTCCTGCACGTAGTAGTTCGGCGACACGCGGCCCATCGCCGCGAACGCCGCCTTCCGGCCCTTCCAGATCCGCGCCCGCTGCTCGTCGGTCCGGGCCACCTCGATCGTCGTGGCGCCGTGGTGCCGGCAGATCGCCTCGACAACGGCGAAGAGCGCGCCGACTTCCGCACTCGGGCCGTCGAGCTCGACGATCAGGACGGTGTCCGCGGGGGGGAACCCCGGATGCACCGCCGCTTCGGCGGCTTCGATGGCGAGCGCGTCCATCATCTCGATGGCCGCCGGGATGATGCCCGCCGCGATGATGGCCGTGACCGCCGCGCCGCCGGCGTCGATGGTATCGAAGGCGGCGAGCAGCGTCTGGACGGATTCCGGCTTCCGCAGGATCCGCACCGTGACGCTCGTGACCACGGCCAGCGTGCCTTCTGAGCCGACGACCAGTCCCAGCAGGTCCGGCCCCGGCGTATCGGCCAGGGGGCCGCCGAGCCGCACCATCTCGCCGTCGGGGAGGACCGCTTCGACCGCCAACACATGGTGGACGGTGAACCCGTACTTCAGGCAATGGGCGCCGCCGGAGTTCTCGGCCACGTTTCCGCCGATCGAGCAGACCTGCTGACTCGAGGGGTCGGGCGCGTAGTAGTAGCCGTGCGGCGCCACCCGGCGGGTGATCTCGAGATTGGTGACGCCAGGCTGCACCGTCACGCGGCGGTTGGGGATGTCCACGTCGAGCACGCGCGTCAGGCGCGACAGCGCGATCACGACGCCGCCGGCCACCGGCAGCGCCCCCCCCGAGAGGCCGGTGCCGTGGCCGCGTGGGACGAACGGAATCCGCTCGCGCGCACAGAGCCGCACGATTGCCTGAACCTGCCCGGCGGAAGACGGCAGGACCACCGCGCCGGGCACGGCGCGCAGGTGCGTCAGAGCATCGCACTCGTAGGTGAGCAGCTCGAGCGGTTCGCTGAACACGCCGTCGTCGCCGGCGATGCGCCGCAGCTCGGCAACGATCCGCGCGTCGCAGACGCCGGAGGTCATGGCGACGGCACCATCCACGGAAAGACGTAGGCCTGCAACATCACGATGATGCCCATGATCGACGCCAGGGCAATGCTGTGCCAGAACACGAATCGAAGGATCCGCCCTTCCTGTCCGTGCTGGTTGGTCGCCGCCGTCGCGACCACGATGCTCTGCGCATCAATCATCTTACCCATGACGCCGCCGGTCGAGTTGGCGGTGGTGATCAGGATCGGGTTCAGCCCCAGCTGTTCCGCGGTGATCTTCTGCAGGCTGCCGAACAGCACGTTCGAGCTGGTGTCCGAGCCGGTGAGCGCCACGCCGAGCCAGCCCAGCATCGCCGCGAAGAACGGGTACATCACGCCGGTGTGGGTAAAGGCCAGCCCGAGCGTCGCGTCGGTGCCGCCGTAGCGGGTGACGAACCCGAGCGCGAGCATGAAGGCGATCGTCAACAGCGGCGCCCGCATCCGCGTCAGCGTGAGGATGGCCACCTCCAGCACCTTGCCCGGCCTGATGCGCAGGTACAGCACAGTCGCCAGCACGGAAAACAGGATCGCCGTGCCGGTGGCCGACAGCCAGTTGAACGAGAACCGCGCCGCCTCGCCGCGGCGGGCGCGGTAGGCGGGGTCGTCGATGCGCGCGCGATCCACGGCGTCGGGTTCGACCGGATGTTCGCGGAAGATCTGCCGGTGGAGTCCCGGCACGTCAAAGGCCGGCGACAGCACCGGATGCGGCGCCGGCGGCCGGCCGGTCTGCTGATAGGTCGCGGCCCCCGCCGGACCGCCGTTCAGGAACGACTTGATCGGCCCGGCGCCCCAGGCGGTGACGAAGACCGACAGGAACACCCAGGGCATCCAGGCGCGCATCGCCGAGGGCCTGGGGCCTGCCGCCGCGAACCTCTCGGCGGGCGCGAGCGGGCTCGGGCCCGGAGGGGCGTCCGGGGTGGCCGCGGCCGGAAAGTCCCACTGCTCGGCCGGGCGCCACCACAGGCAGAACACGGCGAGCGACCCGAGCGAGATCAGGCCGCCAACGATGTCCACGAGCTCTGGTCCGACGAAGTTGCTCCACAGGAACTGGACGACAGCAAAAGATCCACCGCTCACCAGCACCGCCGGCCACACCCCTTGCAACCCGCGCCAGCCGCTCATCGTGACGACGAGCCAGGCGGGAACGATGAGCGAGACGATGGGCAGCTGGCGGCCTGCCATGGCACTGAGAAGATCGGGGGAGATGCCGGTGACGGCCCCCAGCGTCAGGATGGGCGTGCCGATCGCGCCGTAGGCCACCGGTGCGGTGTTGGCGATGAGCGACAGGCCGGCGGCGTAGAGCGGCGTGAAGCCCAGCCCCATCAGGAGCGCCGCCGTGATCGCCACGGGCGTGCCGAAGCCCGCCGCCCCCTCGATGAAGGCGCCGAAGGAGAACGCGACGAGCAGCGCCTGGATGCGGCGGTCGGCCGAGAGGCGCGCCACCGACCCCTTGACGATGTCGAACTGCCCGGTCGCTACGGTGAGGTTGTAGAGAAAGACGGCGTTGAGGATGATCCAGCCGATCGGAAAGAGGCCGTACGCGGCGCCATACACCGCGGTTGCCGCGGCGGCGCCGACCGGCATGCCGTAGATGCCGATCGACACGGCGAGCGCCGCAACCAGCCCCGCCAGCGCCGCCCACTGCGCCTTCCATTCGAAGACGGCGAGGGCCACGAGCAGCAGGACGATGGGGAACGCCGCGGCGAGAGTGCTGAGCCAGGCGTTGCCAAGCGGGTCGTAGATCTGGATCCAGGCCATCAGGCGGCGCCGGGCCCACGGCCCGGGGTCAGGACGTCAGGGTTCAGGAGGTCCATGCCGGCGTGCTCGCCGGCCTCGGCGAGGCGGATGTTGCGAAGGGCGCGAGTAGCCATACGGGCGTTTGCCTCGGTCGTGTTGCTGCCGACGTGCGGAAGGAGGAGGACCTGCGGCAGCGTGCGCAGGTCTCGGCCGGGATCGACCGGCTGATACGGCTCGCGCTCGAACACGTCGAGCGCCGCGCCGGCCAGCCGCCCGGTGGCCAGCGCGTCGAACAGCGCGGTTTCATCCACGACGGCCCCGCGCGCGGTGTTGATGAGCCAGGCGCGCGCCGGCAGCTGGGCCAGCCGGGCCTGGTCGAAAAAGTGTGCGTTGTCTGGGCCGCCGGGAATATGGAGGCTGACGAAATCCGCATCGCGGACCACGGCCGCGAAGTCGTTGCTGACGGACGCGAAATGGGCATCGGCGACCGCGGCGGGCCGGCGCGCGTAGCCGAGGACGCGCATGCGCAACCCGGCCGAGGCCATGCGGGCCACCGCCTGGCCAATGGCGCCGCAGCCGACGAGCGCCAGCGTCTTCCCTTCGAGCTCGAGGCCTTGGCGCGGCGTCCATCCCCCCTGGCGCATCGTGGCGTCCGCCTGGCAGATGTGGCGCGCGGCGGCCAGCATCATGAGGATGGTGAGCTCGGCGACTGACTGCTGGAGTACGTCGGGGGTATTGGTGCACAGCAGGCCGGCGCGCGTGGCCCTGGGCTTGTCCACGGTGTCGTGGCCGACACCGTATCGCGCAATGACCCCCCCACGCGGCAGCGCCGCATAGAGCCGATCGCCGTAGCGCACGGAGCCGATGACAACGTGCCGGGCCTGCCGCCGGGCAATGGCCTCGAGGAGGCCGGCTTCGTCCTCGGGCGCCTCGACGCACTCGAGCTCGCTGGAAGAGGCGAACACGGGCTCACCGCGCTGGAACTCTGGTTTGGTGACGAGGACGAGGGGCGGACGCATGAGATAGGTGCCTGTTGTACCGCATCGACTGCCAAGTTCCAAATCCCAGGCGGCTGGCCCTTCGCCTTCGGCCTTGGCCCTTCGCCCTTCGCCCTTCGCCCTTCGCCCTTCCTGCCCTTCGCCCTGCCGCGCCTCGGCCCACGCGCGGAAAAATGCGCCTCCGGCGATGACCTGACGATGTCCGCTCCGGCTCGGGTCATGCGAGAAGCCGGTGCGCAATCAGTTGGGCATCCAGGTGATCCGAATGACAGTGCCGAATCGGCGCCTGCGCGGCCGGAGCGCCTGCGGCGCATCTTTCAGACTGCCGCCGTCGCGCTCGCCGAATCGCGCTGGCAGGCCGACATGGCTCGTCCGCCACGCGCCGCGTCTTGGGCTTCGCCCTTCGCCCTTCGCCCTTCGCCCTTCGCCCTTCGCCCTTCGCCCTTCGCCCTTCGCCCTTCGCCCTTCGCCCTGCCGCGCCTTGGCTGCCGAGCGCCGCGCCCGTCTCGGTGCGACGCGGCCGCACCATCACGGGCTGTCGGCGCGGACAAATGCGCCTCCGGCGATGACCTGACGATGTCCGCTCCGGCTCGGGTGATCCGGAAGCCGGTGCGCAATCAGTTGGGCATCCCGGTGATCCGAATGGCAGTGCCGAATCGGCGCCTGCGCGGCCGGAGCGCCTGCGGCGCATTTTTCAGACTGCCGCCGTCGCGCTCGCCGAATCGCGCTGGCAGGCCGACATGGCTCGTCCGCCACGCGCCGCGTGTTGGGCTTCGCCCTTCGCCCTTCGCCCTTCGCCCTTGCCCTTCGCCCTTCGCCCTTCGCCCTTCGCCCTTGCCCTTCGCCCTGCCGCGCCTTCTGCCGGCCCAGCCGTACGGTCGCCCTGCCGCGCCTCGGCCCACGCGCGGAAAAATGCGCCTCCGGCGATGACCTGACGATGCCCGCTCCGGCTCGGGTCATCCGAGAGCCGGTGCGCAATCAGTTGGGCATCCCGGTGATCCGAATGACAGTGCCGAATCCGCGCCTGCGCGGCCGGAGCGCCTGCGGCGCATTTTTCAGACTGCCGCCGTCGCGCTCGCCGAATCGCGCTGGCAGGCCGACATGGCTCGTCCGCCACGCGCCGCGTCTTGGGCTTCGCCCTTCGCCCTTTGCCCTTCGCCCTTCGCCCTTTGCCCTGCCGCGCCTTGGCTGCCGAGCGCCGCGCCCGTCTCGGTGCGACGCGGCCGCACCATCACGGGCTGTCGGCGCGGACAAATGCGCCTCCGGCGATGACCTGACGATGCCCGCTCCGGCTCGGGTGATCCGGAAGCCGGTGCGCAATCAGTTGGGCATCCCGGTGATCCGAATGGCAGTGCCGAATCCGCGCCTGCGCGGCCGGAGCGCCTGCGGCGCATTTTTCAGACTGCCGCCGTCGCGCTCGCCGAATCGCGCTGGCAGGCCGACATGGCTCGTCCGCCACGCGCCGCGTGTTGGGCTTCGCCCTTCGCCCTTCGCCCTTCGCCCTTCGCCCTGCCGCGCCTTGGCTGCGGAGAGCATCGCCCGTCTCGGTGCGACCCGGGCGCCCCATCACGGGCTGTCGGCGCGGAAAAATGCGCCTCCGGTGAATGCACTGATGATGCCCGCTCCGGCTAGGGTAATGCGAGAGCCGGTGCGCAATCAGTTGGGCGGCCGGGTGATCCTGGCGTCTGGGCCGAATGGGCGCCTGAGCGGCCGGAGCGCCTGCGGCGCATTTTTCAGACTGACGCCGTCGCGCTCGCCGAATCGCGCCGGCAGGCCGACAGGGCTCGTCCGCCGCGCGCCGCGTGTGTCCCCCACGCGCCGCGCGTTGGGTATTGGGCGTTGGGCGTTGGGCGTTGATCTCAACGGACCCGCACTCGGGCTCTTGGGCCGGCACCAGGACGGGGACGGGGCCGGTGCTGGCCGGCCGGGGACCTTGGAGCGAGGCGACGCGCCGCGCAGCCGGAACGCGGGCGGAGCGATTCGCGCGGCGAGTCCCTTCCCTGTGATCCGCGTCGCCCCACAACACCACCGGCGCATCGGTGCGCTTGGCAGATGGCGTCCTGACCATCCCTACTCGCCGCGCCCTCGAGCGCCGCGAGCGTCCGAGCGCAGGCCGCGTTCCCGCTTCGCGGAAGCGGGGCCCCGGACGGGCAGTGCCGGCACCGGCCCCCGACATGCCGGTAGATCCGTATGACTCGTCCGCCGCTCGTTGGGCGTTGGGCGTTGGGCGTTGGGCGTTGAGCGTTGGGGCGTTGGCCCTTCGCCCTTCGCCCTTCGCCCTTCGCCCTTCGCCCTCCGCCCTCCGCCCTTCGCCCTTCGCCCTTGGCCAAAGTGTTACGCTTCGCTCCATGAAAACTCTTCTGCTCGCGTGCCTCACCATCCTGGCAGTGCCCGCCGCCGCGACCGCCCAGATCGCCGTGTCCGCGAACGATGGGAAGGTCACCCTCGTGGACGGAGTCACCACCGTCGTCCGGAATCCGGCGCCCGACACCGTCACGATCATCGATCTCGGCGCCTCGCCGCCAAAGGTCCTGGCGGAAATCGAGGTCCCGACCTCGGTGATCGGTCCCCCGGAAAGCGTGGCGATTGCGCCGGACAGCAGCTTTGCTCTGGTCACGGCCGCCACCCGGATCGATCCGGCCGATCCAACGCGCACGATTCCGGACAACCGCGTCAGCGTCATCGACCTCAAGGCGTCGCCGCCGGCGGTCGTCGCTACCGTGCGCGCCGGGGCCGGCGCCTCCGGCGTCTCGATCAACCCGGCCGGGACGCTCGCCATCGTAGCCAACCGCATCGACGGCACGCTGTCGGTGTTCACCGTGAAGGGCAAGACCGTGACGCCGGCGGGCACCATCGACCTCGGCGCTCCCGGGAGCGGCCCCTGCCACGTCGCGTTCACGCCCGACGGCAAGACGGCGCTCGTCACGCGCAACAACGACCACCTGATCTCGGTCCTCGCCGTGGACGGAGAAACGGTGACCTACACCAAACAGGACATCGCGTCCGGCCTCAAGCCGTACAGCATCGACGTCACGCCGGCCGGCGACATGGCACTGGCCGCCAATACCGGCGCCGGCCTTACCGGCAGCGCCGATACCGTGAGCGTCATCGACCTGACCGCACAGCCGCCGCGGGCCATCGACCAGGTCGCGGTCGGGCCGCTCGCTGAAGGGATGGTCATCTCGAGCGACGGCCGGCACGTGGCGGTCACGATCATGGACGGCTCAAACGCGCCTCCGTCTTCCCCGTTGTTCAAGCCCGCCGGGCGCCTGCGGGTCTTCAGCCTGGCGAAGAAGACGCTCACCCCGGTCGCCGAGGCCCCGGTCGGGCAGTGGTGCCAGGGCGCGGCCTGGAGCCGGAACGGGCGGACGGTGCTGGTTCAGTGCATGGTGCAGCGCGAAATCCTGGTGTTCGGCTTCGACGGGCGGCGGCTGACCCGGACGGGAACGATTCCGGTGGGCGGCGGGCCGGCGGGCATCCGGACCGGCCGCTGAGGTTGGGGCGGGGGTGCGGCCTGATCTAAAATAAGGCCATGTCGAAACCAACACTTTCCGGCTGGACGCTGCAGTCCGCCCTCGGCGTGATCCTCGTCGGCGTGCTCAGCCTGGGCTTCAGCGCGCTGTCCCCGTCGGCGCAGCAGCCCGCCGCCGGGCCAGCAGCCCAGGCAGGCGACGGCTGCAAGGAAGGGTTCTACGGCTCGCCCGACAAGGGATGCACCGACGTCAACGAGTGCTCGAGCGCGAACGGCGGGTGCCACAAGCTGGCGGCCTGCATCAACAGCCCCGGGTCGCGGACCTGCGGGGGCTGCCCGCAGGACTTCCAGGGCAACGGCTACGTTGGCTGCTTCGACGTGAACGAGTGCCCGAACGGCGACTGCACGGATCGCATTCCGACCGACGGCGAAACGGCGGCGCCGCCCGTGGTCACGACATCCGGGGACGTCACGGTGCCGGCGGTGTCCGAGGCGGGCGCTCCCGCGACCTTTACCGTCACGGCAAAGGATCCCAAGGACGGTACGCGTGCCGGCTACTGCCTGCCGAAATCGGGCTCCACGTTCCCTCTGGGAAAGACGACGGTCAGCTGCTGGGCCACCAACAGCCGCGGCAAGCTGGGGCGCGCCACGCTCACGGTCACCGTCACCCCGGCCACCTTCTGAAGCGCCGGTTCCAGGCAGCCTCCCGGCGAGAGAGAAGCGCGGGTCCCGCTCACCGCGCTTCTATCTGCCGCCGTCCTCGGCTACCGCTGCAAAGCGGCCGCTGCGCCGCACCACCACCTCCATTGCCTGATCGCGGAAGACCGTGCGCCATTCCCCCGGCGGGAAGCGGCCGGCGCCTGACAGCTGGTTGGGCCGGGGGACGGACAACACCGCCCAGTCCACGCCCGCCACGAGCGCGTCCCACTCCGCCTGCGACGCCGAAGCCTGGACGATCGACCGGAAGTGGCCGGGAGGGTATGCCTGGAGACGGCTGTCCTGGAACACCCGCACCTGCGGATAGAGCATCCACGCCAGGTAGCCGCCGAGGTTGTGGCTGTTGAACACCGGCCCTTCCAGCCCGGACCGCTGCACGAACGCCACTGCATCGCGCGAGAAGAACTGCGGCGGCTCGACGGCCGGTGTGCCCACGGCGAAGCCGGTCGCCAGCAGGCCGATCGGAATCCGCGACAGCGCGAGCGCGGCTCCGGCTGCGGTAATCAGCACCGCCCGGGGATCCACTCCCCATGACGCCACGACGCCCAGCCGCTGCGCCACCATCGGAGCGGTGGCGAGGAGCACGAGCGGCGTGAGCCGCAGGTGCATCACGCCGAGCGTGCCGAACGTCACGAGCATCAGGACCTCGGAGAGCGCAACCCGCCGGGGCTGCACCAGCAGCAGCGCGACGGCCGCCGCGAGGTAGAAGTAGAAGGCCCGGTAGTCCGGCAGATACGGCGGGCGCAGCTCCGCGATGCTGAGGATCTGCGGCACGGACAGGTTCTCGTAGAGGTAGGCGATCAGTCCCCACCCGTACGGGTTCGCGAGCGTGGCGGCAGCGCAGGCCAGCGTCACGAGGACCGCTCGCGCGGCGGCCGCGCGCGGGAGCGAGGTGGGGTGCAGCAGCTGGCCGGCGGCAAAGAGGCCGACGAACACCACGCCGAACACGCACTCGACGTGCAGGTTGCTCCAGACGGCCACGACCGGGATCGCCCAGAGCAGCGGCGCTGCTGTGCGCGCGGCTGCCGCCCGCCCGATGATCAGGGCGCAGGCCGCCATCCCGGCGAACGACACCACGTGCGGCCGGGGAAGGGCGCGCGGCTCGAGCAGCACGACGCCAATCAGGAGCACGGCGGCGGCGCTCCAGGCTGGCGCGCGGGCGCGGCACGCCCGGTAGAGCAGCGCCAGCGCCAGCGCCAGGAGCACGAACTGCAGCGCCTGGATACCGGCCCCGCCGCCCGCGGTCCAGGCCCCGTACGCGGCGGCTTCGTACAGCCAGGGCGTGTAGTGCTGGCGGTACTCCGGCATCGCGAAGCTGAAGACGTTGGTCCTGACCAGCCGCCCCTGGACGTGCTCGCGCCCCTGCGCGAGGTGCCACCAGAGGTCAGGCTCGTAGATCGGACGGCAGCTGAGGAGCGCGGCGCCCGCGGCGATCGTCAGGATCAGGACGGCCGCACGGACCATTCACGAGGCGTCGGTTGGCGCCACGAGGTGGAGCGCGGGCCGGGCGTTCGCCACGGGCCCCGTACTTTCCCGCTCGATCAGGTTCATGGGGAACTCGGTGGTCTCGAGCCGGCCCGGATCGGCGATCGCCTCGAACAGGCGGCAGCAGGCGGTCCGCCCCATCTCGCGCATCGGCTGCGACACGGTGGTCAGCGCCGGACAGAGCAGCGCGCCGTGCGGCAGCCCGTCGAAGCCGACGATCGACAGGTCCTGCGGCATGCGGATGCCCAGCTGCTGCGCGGTCCGCATGAAGCCGAAGGCCAGCGCGTCGTTCGCCAGGACGACCGCGGTCACGGCGATCGCCTGATCGAAGAACTCGCGCGCGAACTGGGCGCCGGCTTCGCTCGCGTAGCTGCCGCAGAAGAAGATGGCGGCAGGGTCGAGCGCAATGCCGCGGCGCGCCAGCTCGTCGCGCAGGCCGCGCAGGCGGTGCTTGGAGTCGATGGAATGCTGCGGGCCGCCGACGAAGGCGATGCGGCGGTGCCCGAGGCCGGCCAGGTGCGCGGCCACGGTCGCGCCGGCGGCGACGTTGTTGCACCGCACCACCTGGACGTCGGTCGAGATCTCGTCGGGCGCGATGATCACCGTCGGCAGCTGCGCGTCGATCGCCGCCTTGAGCATCGCGCGCTCGCGCCGCTGCGACTTGGCGATCACCAGGCCGTCCACCCGCCGGTCGCGGATCCAGGTGAAGACCAGCGACGGATCGTACTGGCCGCGCAGCTCCAGGCTGGCGAGCATCAGCCCGGTATCGCGCAGCGCCAGCTCCTCCTCGATGCCGGTGAGGAGCTGCACGAACCAGGGGTCGGCGCTCGAGTCCACGACCACGCCGATGCAGCCGCGACGCCCGAGGCTGAGGTTGCGCGCGGTCCAGGAGCGCGAGTAGCCCAGGCTCGCAATCACCTCGGAGAGCTTCGCCTGCACCGGTCCACTGACGTAGTGGCCGTTCAGGTAGCGGGACACGGTGCTGACGGCCACCCCCGCCTGCGCGGCAACGGTAGCGATGGTCGGCTTCTTGGCCATAGGCGCTGCGCACTCCCACCGTCGCCGGCGACGGTCCCGCTCAGAACCGGGGAATCTCGAACTTCCTGCCCCCCTCGAGGGCCGACTGGTGGGCGCAGATGCCCACCATCGTCCAGTTGACCGAGGTCTCGGCATCGGGCATCGCCGCCTGCCGCCCGGTGCACGCCATCAGGAAGTTGTGCACCAGGTGGGGGTGCGAGCCGCCATGCCCGCCGCCCTGGAGGAACGAGAGGTGCTCGGCATCCTGGATCGCGGCCGGCTGGGTGAAGCGCTGGATCGGCTCCGGCAGCAGGTGCGCGTAGTCGGGCACCGAGACGCGGGCCGGGATCTGCCGCCTCGCTGAGCGGCCGCGCGGCGGTGCTCTTGGTGTGGATCACCGGCTCCTCGTTTTCGACCTGCTGCCATTCGAACGAGGCCTTCGAGCCGTAGACGTCGAAGCTTTCGCGGTACTGGCGCGCGGTGTTGAACAGGCTCCGGGTGACCTCGGCGCAGACGTCGGAGTCGCGCAGCTTGAAGGTGGCGGTCTCGATCGCGAACGGGCTGTCGTACTTCGGGATCAGGGCCTCGTCGATGCGGCCCGATCCGTGGCAGACGACGTGCTCGGCGTGCTTGCCGAGGATGGCCAGGCACGGGCTGACGCAGTGCGTGGCGTAGTGCATCGGCGGGAAGCCCTCCCAGTAGGCCGGCCAGCCCTCCATGTCCTGCTGGTGGCTGCCGCGCAGGAACTGGATGCGGCCGAGCTCCCCCTTCTCGTAGAGCTCCTTCGCGAACAGGTACTCGCGGCTGTAGACGACGGTCTCCATCATCATGTAGACCCTGCCGCTCTTCCGCTGCGCTTCGACAATGCGCCGGCATTCGTCGATCGTCGTGGCGGCCGGGCACGGTGCACGCGACGTGTTTGCCCGCCTCGAGCGCTGCGATCGACTGCGGCGCGTGATCGGCGATCGGCGAATTGATGTGGACCGCGTCGACGTCCGGATCGGCGAGCAGCTCTTCGTAGCTGGTGTAGCGCGCGCCAATCCCGAACCGATCGCCGCAGGCATCGAGCTCGGCCCGATCCCGGCGGCAGATCGCCGTACATCTCGGCATTCGGATGCCGCTGATAGATCGGGATGAACTCGGCGCCGAAGCCGAGGCCGACGATCGCCACGCGTACCTTGTCCGCCATCACGATTCCTCCAGAAACACCGGTGCGCCGGCTCAGGGCCGGGCGCCGCCGCGCCCGCGGCCCTGCGGCGCCTGCACGTGCAGGATGCCGTTCATGATGCGCCAGTGCCCGGGGAAGGTGCAGACGAAGGTGTAGTCGCCCGCCTGCGCCGGCGCCCTGAACTGCACGGTGATGGTTTCCCCCGGCTCGACCAGCTTGGTGTAGAAGATCACCTGCGCCATCTGCGGCACGTACTGCTGCGCCACCCCGGCCGGGCTGCGCGCGAGCTCGTCGGCCGCCGCGCCGATCGCCGCCAGCGAGTCCGGCGCGCCCACGACGAAGTTGTGCTGCATCGTGTCGGGATTGCTGAAGATGACCTCGACGAGCTGCCCGGGCGCGACGGTGATCTCGGTCTTGTCGAACTTCATCTCGCCAGGGATCACGCTCAGCCGGACCGTCACGTCGGGCGCCTGCTTCACGACCGGCTCCGGCAGCGTGCCGCCGGCGGGCGGCGGCGTCGCCGCGTAGGCCACGTGCGCGGCCAGCTCGCCGGGCTTCGCATACAGCGCCCCGGCATTGGTCTGCCGCTCGACGCGGTACTTCCAGGTGCCCGCCAGCGGCACCCGCGTACCCCCGGCCTGGAGCGCCATCGCCTCCGGAGCGGCCATGAAGCCCCCCTCGTTGCGGTTGTTGGTGATGCGCACGGTGAGGGTGTTCGCCCCCGCTTTCAGCGTGCCGGCCGGCAGCTCGTAGGACGGCGGCGTCCCGTTGCCCCGGCCGCCGCCCGCGGCCGCCGCGCCGCGGCCGTTGCCCCGGCCCGGTCCCGCCGCTGCCGGCGGCGCCACCGGCGCCAGGCTGACCGGCTGCCCGTTCACCCACACTTCGGCGGCGTTGCTCACCCGGCCGAGGAACAGCGCGGCATCCGCCGCGGCTGCGGGAACGTCCACCGTGCGGGTGAACCAGACCACGCCGTCGAAATCCGGCAGCCCCCTGGACTCCCAGTTGCCGGGCACCTGCATGTCCTTCCAGTCGGATCCGAGCGAGGCCTGGTCGGGCGTGCGCCAGTCGGGCTTGGTAGCGCCGATGCGAAGAGCGATGGGCAGCGTGTTCGCCGGCAGCGCCTTCGGGTCGGCGCGGTACTCCGACAGGAACGCGGTCTTGTGCCGGGTGCCGGCAATGAAGAACGCGCGGCTGAGCCACCGGTCGGTGTAGTTGCTGTCGTCGGCGCTGGCCGTGTAGAGCAGCCGGCCGAGTTCGGGGGACGACGGCGCATCGGCGAGCGCCAGCACCGCCGCGAGCCGCGTGTGCAGATCGGGATCCATCAGCAGGCCGGCGCCGGTGATGGCGGCTGCCGCCTCGGCGGTCTTCGGCAGCACCATCGCCGCCGCCTTGCGCACGCCGGCGGCCGGGTGCTTGAGGGCCGCCACCGCGGCACGGCCGGCCTCGCTCGACAGGCTCGTCACCTCGCCAAGGCCGTGCAGTGTCCAGAGCGCGTGCAGGGCAGCACCGTTGAGGCCGATCTCGTCGACGCTGGTGTTGCGCGTGAGCGCGATGAGCTGCGGCACGACGTCCTTCTGGCCGCGCTCGACGAGCAGCCGCTGCGCGTGCAGCCGCCAGAGCATGTTGTCGGACGACAGCGCCGCCAGCAATCCCGCCGTGTTCCCGGCGGCGAGCGAGGTCTTCCGCGGCGCCGGCGCGTTGCGGTAGACGACCCGGTAGATCCGGCCGCGCGAGTGGTCGCGCATCGACGTCTCGTAGGCGTTGCCGACGCCGTTGCTGAACCCGGGCGGCGTGGGGTTGTGCTGCCCGATGAAGTTGTACCAGTCCGATACCCAGACGGCGCCGTCCGGCCCGACCTGGGCCTGCACCGGCGCCACCCATTCCTCCGCACCCGCCAGCAGGTTCCAGCCGTCGCGGGTGACGAAGCCGGCGCCGCGCTTCTCGAGGATGCCCTGCCCGACCAGGTGCGCGGTCGGCTCGTTGATGAACGCGATCCGGTTCCAGTAGGGCTTGGGGAAGGCCCGCGCCGTGTAGAGCTGATGGCCGGCCCCGGCGGTGTAGCCGCCGAACACGTCCACCTGCCGGATGTAGGGCGTCAGGTAGTGCGCGGCGTAGAACTGCGCGGCGCTCTGGTAGCCGGCGCCGACGCCGCGGCCGCCGCCGGGCGGCATCGGCAGCCCCTCGACCCCCTCGAAGTGGCGGTTCGGGATGGCGACGTAGAAGCTCGGGTCGTTGTTGGCGGTCGAGCCGAAGACGTCGAAGGTCTCCGACAGCCCCAGCCCCCAGGTGTTGTTCGTCGATCCGGTCACGTACTCGAAACCGCTGCCGTCCGGCTTGAAGCGGTACATGCCCTGGCCGAACTGCATCGCCTTGCCGTTCATCTCGCCGTTGAAGCCGGAGTAGCCCACGGTGCCCCAGATGTGGTTGTCGTGGCCGTACATCAGGCTCGACGGCCCGGCGTGGGTGTCGCGGATCCCCCACCCGGTGCTGACGATCTGGCGGACGTCCGCCTTGTCGTCGCCGTTGGTGTCCTTGAGGAACAACATGTGCGGCGCGGCCGCCACGATCACGCCGCCATTGGCGAAGACCAGGCTCGTCGGCAGGTTCAGGTGATCGGCGAACACCGTGAACTTGTCCGCCCGCCCGTCGCCGTTGGTGTCTTCGACGATCGTGATCCGGTCGTTGCCGGGATGGCCGTTGAGCACGACGTTGGGATAATCGAGCGCCTCGATCACCCAGAGCCGGCCGCGCTCGTCGAAGTTGAAGGCAATCGGCTCGAGGATGTCGGGCTCGCCGGCAAACAGCTCCAGCTTGAACTCCGCCGGCACGCTGATGAACTTCATCGAGTCGTCCGCGGTGAACGGCAGCTGGTACTTCGGGGCGGGGTCGCGATTCTCGTAATTCGGCACGATGAAGGTGTCGACGTAGGTCACGTCGGGCATCTTCATCTCGAGGTAGGCCCGCCGGGCGGGCTCGTCGATCGCCCAGACAGTCGCCTGCTCGACCAGCTTCTGGAAGTTCGGATTGCCCCAGATCTGCGGGTCGTGGCCGTATGCGGTGTAGAACACCCGCCCCTTGCCCTGGGTCCGGATCCAGGTGAAGGGCTCGACGCCCCTGGGCCCCGGCGCGCTCCATCAGCACGGTGCGGCCGGCGGCGTTCGTCATCGTCAGCGCGCCCCCCTCGTCCGCGGTGGCAAACGCCTGGACGCCCTGCATCACCGGATGCGCGGGCTGCACCACCTCGGGCGTGAACGCGGCGCCCGGCTGCCCCTCGGCCGGCAGGCGGCCGCCGACCAGCGACGCGTAGGCGTCCGAGCCGCTGAACATCGCCGCGGCGGAGTGGATCGCCAGCAGCCCCTTCCCCGCCTCCACGAACGCGAGCAGCGCCTTCTCCTGCTCGGGAGCGAGCGCCGTGTCGTTGCCGTAGACGAGCAGGGCGTCGTAATGCGACAGGGTCTGCGGCGTCAGCGCCTCGCCGGATGACCGGGCATGGGTCAGCTGGATGCCGCGCCGCGCGAGGGCGGGGGCCAGCATCGGATAGACGGCCGTGGCGGCATGGACCTCACGCTGGTCGTCGCCGAGGAAGAGCACGCGCACGGGGCGCGCGTCCGACTCCCGCGGCATCCGGGGCGCAGTGCCCTTCTGCGGCGCGGGCTGCGCGAGCAGCGAGAGCCCCGCCGCGGCCAGTACGGCGGCGCCGGCCAGGGTGGATCGGGAGCGCCGCGACCGGAGGGTCTCGAGGAATCTCATGACTGCCAACCTTTCCGTGAGCACGACGAGGCCCGGGAGGCGCGCCGACCGTCAAGCCATCGGTGGGAGCGGCGGCCTCAGGCTTCGCCGTGCGTGTCCATCTGCAGCTTGGGCGGCTCGGCGGCCACCAGCGACTCGAACTCCCGCCGGAACTGGTCCGGGGACAGGTTCACCGTGCTCGCCAGCCGCTTCATTTCTTCGGGATCTTCGAAGTCGTCCCGGCGCAGGCGGATCATGTAGCGGCGGGCGATGGCGTAGCGCGTCGAGGCGATGTCGACGAGGCGGACGCGCGTCCGGCCGGTCTCCGGATCCGTGATCTCCTCGAAGGGCACCGGGACGAAGTGCCCGCCCTGCATCGAGATCATCGCGGCATTGCCGCCGGCGATCAGGTACCTCGCCGCGCAGTAGCCGAGGTCGCGCGTGTACTCCATGTCGAACGGAATCGGGTCGGCGCAGCGCAGCTCGTAGCCGATGTTCTTGGCCGCGATCGTCGTCTTGATGCCGAGCTGCCGGAGCCGCGCCTGCACCTGCGACTTGAGGATCTCGCCGAGGTTGACCTCGGCGATGCGCAGATGTGCCCGTGCGCGTCGCGCTCGACGTCCTGCAGCCCCGCCAGATCGTCCTCGGCGATGTCGAGGACGACGCCCTCGGCGATCACCGCCACGCCGTCGCGCCGGCCGTCGCTCAGCCGCTTGATGATCGAGCCGGCCAGCGTGTCGACGATCGTCTTGAGCCGGATCGGCGCGGGGAACTCCTCGGAGATCAGCGTGCAGCGTCGCGCCGGCCGCCTTGCCGATGCCGAGCGCCAGGTGCCCGGCCTTCCGCCCCATCGCGATCACGAAGTACCAGCGCGACGTCGTCTTGGCGTCGACCATCAGGTTCTTGACGATCTCGGCGCCGTAGTGGCGCGCCGTCTGGAACCCGAAGGTGTCGACGTGTTCGGGCAGGAACAGGTCGTTGTCGATGGTCTTCGGCACGTGGACGACGCGGAGGGCGCCGGCGGCGTGCCGCTCGAGCATCATGGCGGAATAGGCGGTGTCGTCGCCGCCGATGGTGATGAGCTGGGAGACGTCGAGCCGCTGCAGCGACTTGAGCGTGTTGTCGAGCAGCTTGGGATCCTTGGTCGGGTTGGCGCGGGCGATGCCGAGGTGCGAGCCGCCGCGGAAGTGGATCCGGCTGACGTTGTCGATGGTGAGCGGGATGACGTGGTCGCTGTCCCCCTGCATCAGCCACTCGAAGCCGTCGCGGATGCCGACGACCTCGATGTCTTCGAGCCGGGCGCGGATGGTCGCCGCGCCGATGACGCTGTTGATGCCGGGTGCGGGACCGCCGCCGACGAGAATGGCGAGCTTGTTCTTCTGCGCCAAAGGATGTCTGTTCCTTGTCAGATCCGGCTCCCCACGCCCGGACTCCCAACGACCCGGAGAAGCCGGGCGTTGGAAGTTGGGCGTTGGGAGTTGGGAATTGTCAAACCGTCTTCGTATCCGGCAGCCCGAAGCCGGCGCGGTACTCGCGGCGCAGCAGCTGCTCCCCCTCGAGCGGCTGATCGCTCGACGCGACCGAGTTGGTGACCTTCATGTTGGCGCCATCGTAGTGCACCTTGGTGCCGGCGCGCAGCGCCACGACGCCGAGCAGCATGACCTCGGTGAGCTTCGCCGCGTAGGAGAACGGCGAGGAGATCTCGGCCTTGCCCTGGATCGCCTCGACCCAGTTCATCTCGTGCTCCTGGTGGGCAATCCGCTCGAGCTTCTGCGGCGGCGGCGCCGGCGACTCCACCTTCTTGCCGGCCAGGTAGAGGCGCGGCTTCTCGCCGTAGGTGTCCTGGATCAGCTTGCCCTTCGAGCCGACGTACATCAGGCCGCCGCCCGGGTTCATGCGCTCGTCGCCGAGCTCCTCCGGCTTGGGCGGCAGCAGCCCGCCGTCGTACCACGTCAGCTTCACCGGCGGCATGCTGCCGCGCGCGGGGAACTCGTAGTAGGTCGTCGTGGCATGCGGGAACGAGGCGCCGTTGAACGGCGTGGACAGCGTTTCAATCGTCGTCGGATACCCGAGATCGAGCGACCAGAACGGATGATCCACGAGGTGCGCGCCCATGTCGCCGAGGGCCCCCTGGCCCCAGTCGACCCAGCCGCGCCAGTTGAACGGGTGATAGATCGGGTGGTACTCGACCAGCGGCGCGCCGCCGAGGAACAGGTCCCAGTCGAGATCGGACGGCTTCGGCGAGCTGCCGGCGGCGAGCGCCGCGGCCAGCCGCTGATCGACGGCGCGGCCGTTCCAGCCGACCGGACGCTTCGGGTCCTGCACGAGCGGCGCCGGCCGCGGCACCCCCTGCGGCCAGTAGCCGAGCGGCCGGTTGGTCCAGACGTGGACCTCGCGAATCTCGCCGATGGCGCCGCTGACGACGTGCTCGTAGCCCGTGCGGGCGTCGTCGTAGGAGTGCCCCTGGTTGCCCATCTGGGTCACGACCTTGCGGTCCTGGGCCTTCTTGGCGAGGACGCGGGCCTCTTCGACCGACCAGCACAGCGGCTTCTGCACGTAGACGTGCTTGCCGAGGTCCATGGCCATCGTGGCGATGGGCGCGTGCATGTGGTCGGGCGTGGCCACGACCACCGCGTCGATGTCCTTCTGCTTCTCGAGCATCTGGCGGTAGTCGCGGTACTTCTGCAGCTTGGGCAGGTTCTGCTGGACGAAGCGCCTGGCGTTCTCCTGGCTGTTCTGGGCCGGGCGCCGGGCGTTGGCTTTCTCCTGCGCCGCCGACATCTCCACGCGCCGGGCGGTGCCGCCGCCGCGCTGCGCGCCGGACCCGGGCGGGGCGGCGGCGACCTGCTCGAAGCGCTTGATGGCGCCGGCGAGCAGCGAATCCTGGACGTCGCAGAACGCCACCATGTTCTGGCTCAGCAGCGCCTGCGCATTGCTGGCGCCCATGCCGCCGATGCCGACCACGGCGATGTTCAAGGTGTCGCTCGGCGCCTGCATGCCGCGTCCCAGGACGTGCCGGGGCACGATGGTGATTGCCGCGCCCGTCCCTGCCACCGTCGTCACGAATTTACGTCTAGTTACATCGCCCATGGCGTGCCCTTTCTGGAAAGACGCGAGCCTGATATGGAGTCCGGCCGATCATTTTACTCCCAACCCGGTGTTTACGCCTGCTGCCGCCGCGCCAGCAGGGCGCCGATGTAGAACACGGCGACGACCCCCAGGAGCACGCCGAAGCCGGTCATCAGCGACAGGTACTCGGCCACGCCGCCGACCATGGCGCCGAGCAGGTTGGTGCCGTAATCGCGCGGCAGCGACGTCGAATGCTTGATCGAGGTGCCGAACAGCAGCCCGGCGCACAGGATCGGGCTGAACATCAGCAGCGCGTAGAAGATCGACTCGGCGGCCAGGCTGCCGAACGTCACCTGGCCGATGGGAATCAGGGCGTTGACCGCCAGCAGCGAGACGAGGACCACGCCGACCAGCCAGCGCCGCCGGATCTCGACGCGGGAGACCACGTAGTTCGCCAGCAGCGCCATCGTCAGGACCGAGGCGATGGCCAGCGACGCGACCACCCAGGTCGAGCCCCACAGCAGGGCGAACTGGATGATCGCCTTGGTCTCGAGCAGCATGAAGCCGGCGCCGAGGAGGAAGAACTCCCACGACCAGCGCCCCTGCTGCCCGCGCAGCGTCCACAGCACGGCCACCACCGACACCACCAGGATCAGGGCGAGCGCCGCCAGGTAATGGCGCGGCACGTGGCGGTCCCGCAGGTAGAGGAACGGCCAGTCGTCGGTCGACGGCTCGACGCGCTGGTCGCGCACGTGCATCCGCGCCGGGCTGGGCGCATGCGACTGGTTGTAGGCCGTCACCTGCTCGGGCACGACCGGATCCGACGTCAGCGTGGCAAGCCGCGGGCCGGCCAGCATGACCCCGAGGTAGGCGCGCGCCTCGTGCACGTGGACGCGCGGTTCGGCGTCGAAGGCGGCCGCCGCGATGTTCGCCAGCCGGTCCACCAGCCACGGCTCGCGGAAGTAGTTGTAGACGATCAGCAGGCCGTCGGGCTCGAGCCGGTCGCGCACGGCGCGGAACGACTCCTCGGTGAACATGTAGCTTTCCAGCCGGACGCCGGAGAAGCTCGATTGCAGCGTGAGCGAATCGATCAGCGCGAACACCACGAGGTCGTATTTCTTCGTGGTCGTCCGCAGGTAATGCCGCGCATCGTCGTTGATCACGGTGACCCGCGGGTCGTCGAACGGGTGATCGGGGTGGAGCTGCCGGCCGAGCCGGAGGATCGTGGGATCGATCTCGACGGCGTCGACGTGCCTGGCGCCGTGCATCAGCGCCGCGGCGACGTCGGTGCCGGAGCCGGCGCCGAGGATCAGGACGTTCTCGAAGGTGTCACCGAAGACGGTGTACGGCCACTGGTAGAAGTATTCCTTGTGCGCGACCGGGGCCATCGACTGGTGGAAGATGTTGTTCACCTCGACGACCGTGTCCTGGCCGTCGTGGCCGACGGTGATCTTGTAATACGGCGACCACAGGGCGCCGCGCGCCATCTGGTGCACCAGCACGAGCGCGACCACGAGCAGGGCGATATCGACCACCGTGGACAGGCGCGGGACGGGGCGCCGGAGCGGCGGCGCCGCGCCCGCGGGGGCCACCACGCCGGGGGCGCTGTACTGGATCACCGGTTCGGGCGTGAGCAGCAGCGGAATCGAGGCGGCGAACGCCACGCCGAACCACGCCGTGGGCGGCAGCTCGAGCCAGGACATCGCCGCGAAGGCGATGACCCCGGCGAGGCTGCCCGCGACGTTGAGCGTGTAGCCGCGCAGCGGCGCCAGCACCGCCATCTCCCGCGCCATCCGCTGCGCCGCGGTGGCCAGCAGCGCCGCGACCGCCACGAACATCAGCGGCAGCAGCAGCGTGGTCTCGACCGCGACGACCGGCTCTTCCGTGCCGCTGGTGAAGTAGATGCTCGCCGACGGCGGGATCGCCACCTCCAGCCGGAAGAAGTAGACGACGCCGATGAGCAGCGCGGTGAGGACGGGGAACCAGGCGAAGAGGCGGACCCGCGCCGGCGCCAGCAGGCAGCCGATGCCGATGCCGAGGAAGCTGGCGAGGAGGATGAAGTTCGAGAAGTACGCAAGCAGCCGGATGTAGGCGGGCATCCAGCGAATGAGGGCGATCTCGACGAAGAGGACGAGGAACGAGGCGAGAAAGACCAGAAGAAAGCTCCGGGGGGTTCAGGGTGCAAGGTTCAGGGTGCAGGGTTCTGGTTCAAGGTTCGGGGTGCAGGGTGCAAGGTTCGGCGTGAACCCTGCACCCTGCACCTTGAACCCTGAACCCTATTTGACGCTCAGCGTCCCCTTCATGCCGATCTGGAAGTGACCGGGGAAGGAGCAGAGATAGGTGTAGTCGCCGGCAACGGCCGGCACCTTGAAGGTGATCTCGACCGTCTCGCCGGCGCCGGCCAGGCCGGTGGCCGCGATGACCTGGTCCTTCATGTCGGGCGGAATGAAGTCGGTGGCGCGAGCCTGGGCCGCGGCGCCGACGAACTTCACCGGGCTGGCAGCCTTGTCGAGCAGCACGAAGTTGTGCGCCATGGCGATCTTCGGCATCGCCCCCTTGACGACGAGCCGCACGCGCAGCTGCTCGCCGCGCTTGGCGGCAATCGAGGTAACGCTGAACTTCATGTCGTCGGTGCCGATGATCTCGATGGTCCGCACCCCCTTGGCCGCGGCCGTCTTGTCGCCGGCCGGCTTCTGGGTGTCAGCGGCCGGCTTCTGCGCCGCGGGCTTCTGCGCCGCCGGCGCGGTCTGCGGCACCGCCGCGAGCAGCGGGGCCGACGCGAGTGCGATCGAAACAATCAAGGACTGGTACATAAGGATCCCTCGGAAACAGCCGGGCTGGAGCCCGCACCGTCGATTTAAGATAACGCGCCTCAGGGAACTGCTACGCCGGCCAGGCCAGCGACTCCGGGATGGCCTTCGCGGCCGTGGAAACACACCAATATTCTACGATGACCCGCGACTTCGCCGGTATCCATCTGTACGTCGGGGTGTCGAACAGGCGGCCGCGATCGATCATCGCGCGGCGCGTCTCGGGAAACGGCGAGACCCCGAACTCCATCCCCCGGGTCATCGTCCGGCCGTTCCACGGCGGCTGCGCCCGGCTCTCGTTCTCTTCCCAGATGCCCATCCACGGGAAATCCGCCCGCCGCCACACATACCCGAACGCCAGCCCGGCCGGCGGGGAAAACGCGACGAACCACGCCTCCGCCGGCCCCGGGTCCATCAGGTGGGCCGTATACGCGCTCGACGCCGCCGCGCGGGAGTAGACGCGCAGATCGGCGAGACTGCCGTCGATGCGGGGCGCGTGCGGCCAGTCGAAATCGGCCCCGGCGCGCAGGTAGTCCGCGGTGCCAAACGGGGTCTCGTGCACCCGCGAGCGCGTGGCGGAGGCGCGGAACTCCGTCACGCCGCGCTCGAGGAACGGCGGTCCGAGCGTGACGTGCTGGGTCCAGCCGATCGGGCGATCGGCGGCGCCGGGGTTCTCCACCCGCTCCCGGACCCGCACCGCCCGGTCCCGTAGTGCCAGGCGGCGTTCGACGCGGAGGCCCGCCAGCGGCAGGTCGGCGCTCGCCACCAATTCGTCGCCATCGGCCTCGAGACGGTAGGGGACAGTCGAGGCCTCGCCGTGCACGGGCAGCCCGGCCGCCGCCTCCTCCGCCGATGGTCCGCCGAAGATGTCGAGGCAGAGGTTGTGGCCCATGATGCCGGCCAGCAGGCTGGCATCGGCGCCGTCGCCGTATTCGGGATGGCTCGCGCGGTCGTATCTCGACGGATCGAGCGAAGGCCACGGCGGCGTCCACAGCGGGCTGACGCCGGCCCGCTTGTCGAACACCTCGGCAATGTGCCCCCCTTCGCGGAGGACCGTTACCCGCAGATCCCGACTCTCCATCGACATCGCCGGCCGGCCATGGTGCTCCGTCAACCTCGACATGGGGCGATATTATCCGCCGGCACGGCCGCAGCCGCGTCCACTGTTTCGCTGGACGCAACGGCGCGCGGCGGCGAAATCCGCCGGCATCACGCCCGCCGCTGGCGGGCAACAGCGTGCCGGACATACAGTTACAGGGCCGCGCCGGGAGCCTCCCCTGTTTCTGCCCGCGAAACGACCACGGCCGGAGGAATGCGCTTGAAGTCGCGCGGCGGACGAAGGTATCGTCCATCGTTTCCACTCACAAGGACACTCATGGCGAATCGGTCCGACGTACAACACGCACTCGACGCGGGCGGCGGCCTGCTCCGGCTCGAACCCAGCTGGGTTCCGCGCTCGTTCATGGTGCCGGGCCGCCGGCTCCGGCTGCACCCCGACGATGTCTATGCGCTCGGCGGCCACCGCGGCGGCATCAACGAACGATGGTTCTCGTCCACGACCAACGCCGACAACGGTCCCGGGACTCCCCAGGACGAAGGGCTGAGCTACGTCCGGCTGGCGAACGGCACGCGCTTCCTCCTGAAGGAGGCGGTCGACGCGGCCGGCGACCTGCTGCTCGGCAAGGGGGTGATGGAGAAGGAGCGCGGCTGGAACCTGCTCTGCAAGTTCTTCGACAATCTCGGCGCCATTCCCCATCACATGCACCAGAGCGACGAGCAGGCCAGGCTGCTCGGCCGCAAGGGCAAGCCGGAGGCGTACTACTTCCCGCCGCAGTACAACCAGACGTTCAACAACTTCCCGCACACCTTCATGGGCCTCGAGCCGGGCACGACGAAGGCTGACGTGCGGCGCTGCCTCGAGAACTGGAACCGCGGCGACAACGGCATCACCTTCCTGTCGCGCGCCTACCGCCTCGAGCCGGGCACCGGCTGGCAGATCGACCCGTGCATCCTGCACGCGCCGGGGTCGCTCGTCACCTACGAGCCGCAGGTCAACAGCGACGTCTTCGCCATGTTCGAATCGGAAGTGGACGGCCGCATCGTTCCCTGGGACCTCCTCGTCAAGGACGTCCTCCCCGAGCACCACCAGGACCTCGACTACCTCGTGGAGATGCTCGACTGGGACGCCAACACGAACCCGAACTTCGGGGCCGACAACAAGCGGTTCCCGAAGCCGGTGCGCGACGCCGCCGCGAGCAAGGACGACGGCTGCCAGGAGCTGTGGGTGGTCTACGGCACGCCGTGGTATTCGGCCAAGGAGCTGACGGTCCACCCCGGCCGCACCGTGACCGTCAAGGACAACGCCGCCTACGGCATCATCGTGACGCAGGGCCACGGGCGGTTCGGCACGCTGGCCGTCTCGACGCCGTCGATGGTCCGCTACGGCCAGATGACGGAGGACGAGATCTTCGTCTCGGCCGGCGCCGCGCGTGAAGGCGTGACGATCGAGAACCCGAGCGACTCGGATCCGCTCGTCGTGCTCAAGCACTTCGGCCCGGGCAACCCCGACGCGCCGCGAACCGGCAAGTAACCCGGAGGAACACGTTCAATGGCGCACAAGTATCCGGCAATTCACAACGCGATGTGGCCCGGGCTGGTCGGCAAGGGGGGCCCCGGCGCCGAGCCGCCGATCGATCTCGACACGATGCTCGACCTGACCGCCGCGGCCGAGGTCGACGGCGTCAAGTTCGACGGCGTCGACCTGTTCCTGTTCGACCCGCACGTCAACATCGACTCGACCGACGACGACCTGAAGCGGCTGGCCGACAACGTTGCCGCGGCGCGGCCTGGTCGTCGGCTCGCTCGTCGCGCCGGTCTGGCCGCCGACCGGCGGCGGCTCGGCGATGGGCGAGCGAAGACGAGCGCAAGCAGTTCGTCGACGCAGGTGCGGAAGGCCTGCCGCATCGCCGAGAAGCTCCGCGAGCTCGGCGTCCGCCCGTACGGCGTCGTCCGGATCGACTCGGCCGGCGAGCCCGGCGACTGGGCGAAGGATCCCGCAGGGCAACCACGAAGAAGATCGCCGAGACCTTCCGCGAGGCCGCGCGACGTCGCCGAGGAGTACGGCGAGCGGCTCGCCGCCGAGGGGGAAATCTGCTGGGGCGGCATGCACTGCTGGAAGCGGATGGTCGAGCTGCTCGAGCAGGTCGACCGCCCGAAGACCGTCGGCTTCCAGGCCGACATGGCGCACACGCTGCTCTACACGCATGGGCTACAACGCGCCCGAGGACCGCATCCTGCCCGAGGACTTCGACTGGTCCGACAGCAAGGCCGCTCGACGAGGCGCTGCAGCAAGATGACCGACGCGCTGCGCCCGTGGACGATCGACTTCCACGTCGCGCAGAACGACGCGCACCGTCAACGGCTCCGGCTCGCACGACAAGACCGGCCGCCACTGCCTGCCGACCGATCCGAACGGCAAGCTCGACATCGTCAAGCACGCCGGCTACTGGCTGCGCGACGACCAGCGGCAACCCGACCCGCGCGGTGCAGCACATCTGCTGGGACGGCTGCATGTTCCCGAACGCGGTCATGATGCGAGCAGCAGACCTGGAACGACATCCTCGGCGTCATGGTCGAGGTGCGCGACGCGCACGGCTGGGACTGAGCAGCGCGAGTCTACGCGGCAGAGACATGAGCAGCGATGAAAACGCTGAACATCGGCCTGATCGGCTACGGCTTCATGGGGCGGACGCACTCGAACGCCTTTCTCCAGGCGCCGCGCTTCTTCGATCTGCCCGTACCGCCCGGTGCTCAAGGCGGTCTGCGGCGCGCAACGCCGACCGGGTCAAGGCGTTCGCCGCGAACTGGGGCTACGAGTCGTCGAGACCGACTGGCGGAAGCTGATCGAGCGCAAGGACATCGACGTCATCGACATCGCCAGCCCGAACGACACCCACCACGACATCGCCATCGCGGCGGCGAAGGCCGGCAAGATGGTGATGTGCGAGAAGCCGCTCGGCGCGGACGGCGGCCGAGGCGCAAGGCGATGGTCGACGCGGTCGAGAAGGCCGGCGTGCCCAACACCGTCTGGTACAACTACCGCCGGGTGCCCGCCGTCACGCTGATCAAGCAGCTGCATCGACGAGGGGAAGCTCGGGCGCATCTTCCACTACCGCGCCAAGTTCCTCCAGGACTGGACCATCTCGCAGCCGACCTGCCGCAGGGCGGCGAAGGGCTGTGGCGGCTGGACGTGGCGGTCGCCGGCAGCGGCGTCACCGGCGACCTGCTGGCGCACTGCATCGACACCGCGCTCTGGCTGAACGGCCCGATCGCCGAGGTCACGGCGATGACCGAAACGTTCGTCAAGGAGCGGAAGCACAACCTCACCGGCAAGGTCGAGCCGGTCGGCATCGACGACGCCAGCGCCGTTCCTCTGCCGGTTCGAGAACGGCTCGCTGGCGATGTTCGAGGCGACGCGCTACGCCCGCGGGCACAAGGCGCTCTACACCCTCGAGATCAACGGCGAGAAGGCGTCGGCGTTCTGGGACCTGCACGACCTCCACCGCCTCCAGTACTTCGACCATCGCGACGAGGGGCGGCGTGCGCGGCTGGCGCAGCGTCCACGTCACCGACGGCGATCAGCCCTACATGAAGCACTGGTGGGTGCCCGGCCTGCAGATCGGCTACGAGCACACCTTCATGCATCAGTTCGCGGACTTCGTCCAGGGGATTGCCGACGGCAAGGGCATCCAGCCGACGTTCCGCGACGGCCTCGCCACCGATTACGTGACCGACGCGGTGCTCAAGTCGGCGAAATCACGGCAGTGGGAGAAAGTCGGTTCCTGAACGGCGGCGTGAGTCACGCCAAGGAGTGTCAGAGATGAGGCATACGGCTTTCCGGCGCGGCGCCGTGATGGTGGTGGCGGCAGCGGCGGCGCTGGCGCTCACGAGCTCGACGGCGGCGACGCAGCAGGCGCCGGCCCCGGCAGCCGGCGCCCAGCCGGCGGCCGGCCAGGCGCCACAGGGACGCGGCGAGGCTCCCCAAGGGCGGGGCGAGGCCCCCCAGGGGCGCGGCCAGCGCGGCGGCGGCGGGCGCGGCGCGCAGCCGTTGAACCTGGACGACCGCGACGGCTTCGAGTCGATCTTCGACGGCACGCTCAAGAACTGGGACGGCGATCCCGCGCTGTGGAAGGCCGAGAACGGCATGCTCGTCGGCCAGACCACCGCCGAGAACGCCATCAAGGAGAACTCGTTCATCATCTATCGCGGCGGCGAGCTGGGCGACTTCGAGCTGAAGCTCGAATTCCGCATGAACGCGACCAACAGCGGCATCCAGTTCCGCAGCCAGCAGGTCACCTCCGCCGGCGAGGGCCAGAAGCCGGTCGGCAAGTGGGTGCTGCGCGGCTACCAGGCCGACATCGACTTCGACAACCGCTACACCGGCATGATCTACGAGGAGCGCGGCCGCGGCTTCCTGATGCAGCGCGGCCAGTCGGTCTACATCGGGCCCGACGGCACCAAGAAGGTGATCGGCCACCTCGAACGGTCCGCCGACGAGCTCAAGGCGATCATCAAGCCGAACGACTGGAACCACGTCCACCTCATCGCCCGCCACAACACGATCATCAACACCATCAACGGCCACGTCACGGCGATCATCATCGACGACGACGCGAAGGGGCGGAGCCTGACGGGGCTGCTCGGCTTCCAGATTCACACCGGTCCGCCGATGAAGATCGAGTTCCGCAACGTCGCGGTGAAGAAGCTCTGATTCGGCACCTCCTCGTTGCCCTGGTGGCGCTCGGCCTGCCCGCGGCCGGCGCCGCGCAGGCTCCCGACACTCCGCCACCCGCCGCCCTGCAGCTCGCGCCCGGCGGGGCCCTGAGCACACCGCGTCCTTCACTCCAGGCGATCCCGGTGCAGCGCCCCCCCGACATCGACGGCATCGTGGCCGGTGATGCCGTGTGGGAGCCGATCGCGCCGGCCGCCGGGCTCTGGCAGACCACGCCCGACACCGGCGACCCTTCGTCCGAGCGCACCGAGATCCGCGTGGCCTACACGCCAACGACGCTCTACGTCGCGGTGGTCTGCTTCGATCGATCGCCGCGCGACATCGTGGCGGCGGGCGCCCGGCGCGACGGCGCCCTGAACGACACCGACAGCGTGCGGCTCATTCTCGATACCTTCCGCGACCGGCAGAACGGCTTCGTCTTCGGCACCAACCCCAACGGCCTCGAATACGACGCGCAGGTCATCAACGAGGGGGAAGGCGGCAGCATCGTGCTGGGCGGGCAGGCGGGCGGCTCGGGCGGCGGCTTCAACATCAACTGGGACGGATCGTGGACGGTGCGGACCGCGGTCAGCGACATCGGGTGGTCCGCCGAGTTCGCGATCCCTTTCCGCACGCTCCGTTATCCGCTGTCGGAGGTCCAGACCTGGGGCCTCAATGTCGAGCGGACGATCCGCCGCCGCAACGAGATCGCCTACTGGGCGCCGCTGCCGCGCCAGTTCACGCTGACGCGCGTGTCGCAGGCCGGCGCGCTCGAGGGGCTCCGCATCGCGCCGCAGCGCAACCTCAAGGTCACCCCGTACGTCCGACGCTGACGCCCTTGACCTGCCCCGAGACGCGGGCGCCGCCAAGGGATGCTGACCATGCAGGCCGACGAGCACGGCCAGACCGCGATGAACAATTTCTCCGTCGCCCGCGTGCGCAAGGACCTGCCGAACCGCTCGAGCGTGGGGGCCATCTTCGTCAACCGTCAGGCCAGCGGGCGGCTGGCGCGAAGCGACGACTCGAACCAGGCGTTCGCGGCCGATGCGCGGCTCGGGCTGGGGCGCAACGCGCAGGTCTCGAGCTTCGTGGCGCGCACGGCCACCGCCGGGCTGCACGGCGATGACGCGGCCTTCTCGGTCAGCGCCGAGCGCGACACGCCGCGCTGGCTGCTGACCTCGGCGTTCACCACCGTGGGTCGGAACTTTCAGCCCGAGGTGGGGTTCCTGAGCCGCTCGGGCGGGTTCCGCAAGGGGGAAGCGCTCATCTATCACCGCTACCGGCCGGCCGACCTCGCCGGGCTCGTCGAAATCCGGCCGCACGCGTCGTACAGCGGCTACTGGAGCCCCGACGGCGAGCAGCAGTCAGGCTTCGGCCACGTGGACACCCACTGGGAATGGCGCAGCGGCGCCGAGATCCACACCGGGATGAACTTCACGCGCGAGGGGTGTTCACGCCGTTCGAGATCTTTCCCGGCGTGCGGGTGCCGGCCGGCCGCTACGACCACCGCGAGGCGCAGCTCGTCGTCAACTCCGACCAGGGGGCGCGGCTGAGCGGACGGTTCCGGCTGACGGCGGGCGGGTTCTTCGGCGGCGACCGCGTCGCGGTGACGCCGGGGGTGCGGCTGCGGGTCGGCGACACGTTCAGCGCCGACCTCAGCGTCGCGCGCAACGACATCGACCTGCCGTGGGGCCGCTTCCACACCACGCTCGGCCGCACCCGGCTGTCCTATTCGTTCACGCCGCGGCTGTTCGTCCAGGCGCTGGTGCAGTACAACGACCGCGCCGACCTGTGGTCGTCGAACCTCCGGCTTGGCTGGATCCAGCAGTCCAACACCGGCCTGTTCATCGTCTACAACGACAGCCATCCGCTCGACGACTACGGGTCGCGGGATGTGCTGCCGCGCAGCTACGGCACCGACCGCAGCCTGGTGATCAAGTTCAGCCGGATGTTCGACCTGTTGGACTGAACTTCGTCAAGTCCCAAGGCCCAACTCCCAAGGCCCAACTGCCTACTTCGCCAGCAGCTGCTTCAGGAACTTGAGCCCGTCCTCAGCCAGCGCGTCCTGGGTCTTCGCGAACGACCGCCAGATCGCGGCGGCGCGGGCAATTGTCTTGACCTTGCTGGTAAACGACTCGATCACGACCGGGCCGTCGTAGTTGACGGCCTTCAGCGCGTCGCGCACCTCGTTCCAGGGCACGTGGCCCGATCCGGGCGCGCCGCGGTCGTTCTCGCAGGAGTGGAAGTGCTTGATGCGCGGGCCCGCCGCCTTGATCGCCGCGCCGATCGAGCGCTCCTCGATGTTCATGTGGAAGGTGTCGAGGAGGATGCCGCAGGCCGGGTGGCCGACGCGGTCCACCACCTCGATCGCCTGCTCCGCCAGGTTCATGAAACTGGTCTCGAAGCGGTTGAGCGGCTCGACACAGAGCACCACGCCGTGGTCGCCGGCGTGGGCCGACAGCTCCTTCAGCTGCTTCACGAGCAGGTCGGTATCGCGCTTCCGCTCGTCGTCCGTGGACTGCCAGGTCCGGCCCACCGCGCTGTAGAGCGGCCCGACGACGTTGGTGGCGCCCACGGTCTGCGCCGCCTCGATGCAGTGGCGGACGTAGTCCATCCCGTTCGTGCGGATGGCGCCGTCCTCGTGGATCAGGTCGCGATCGGGCCCCATCGCCGCGCAGACGCTGACCGCCAGCTTGTGCTCGCGCGCGATCTCGCCGGCCCGCGCATAGTCGAGGTCGCCCGTGCCCTCGATGCCGAACTCGAACAGGTCGAAGCCCATGCCCGCCACATGAGGAGCCTGCCTGCCGAACTCCGCCGTATCGATCGGCGACGACCACACCCAGCCATTCACGCCAAACTTCATGTCATGACTCCGTTTGCTTCGCCCTTTTGCCCTTAGCCCTTCGCCCTTTGCCCTTGCTCAATCCCATCAATATGCAGCGGCCTGTAGCCGCCGATGGCCTTGAAGTAGAAGAACAGCAGCAGGTAGATGACGGCCATCACCGCCGGGATGTAGGCGTCGGCCTTGAGCGTTTCGCGATCGCCGATGATGCTGGCGTCGGCCACGATCTGCTGATCGGGGTCTGCGCGGGGTGGCCGTCTGCGCCACCGAGAGCTTGGTGCCGTCGAGCCCGGTCACCTCGTCGAGGAACAGGAAGCGGCTCGGCACGGGCGCCTTGTACTGCTCGTAGATGGCCGGCGCAGTTGGTCGCCAGGTGCTCCGCGGTGAAGCGGTCCTTGGCGTAGCCGAGGCCGGGGCCGCCGAGCAGGCCGGCCGACATCATGCCGATGCCCCCCATGATCGACATCGCGACGGCGCCGGTGCGCGGGAACCGGTCCCCGACGACGGCCAGCATCGTCGGCCAGAAGAACGTCTTGCCGATGGCGTAGACGGCGAGCGCGACCATCGCGCCGGCGAAGGTGCCGATGCCGCTGACCATGCGCAGCCCGACCACGCCGAAGACCGAGCAGATGAACAGCAGGCCGATCGGGGAGATCTTGAGCGTCCGCTCGATCCAAGTGCGCGGTGAAGCGCAGCGAGAACATGAGGAGCGAAGTGAAGACGAACAGGATCTTGCCTTGCGCCGGCGTCAGGATGTTGCCGGTGATGTTCTGGATCCAGCCGTCGGTGCCGAGCTCGACGGCGCCCACGAGCGCGTGCGTCACGAACAGCACGAACAGCAGCAGCGATCCGACGGAGAAGTTGGTCTTGACGGCAACGATCAGGAGCAGGCCGAATGCGACCGCCCACGACAGGTAACCCCACACCGCCGAGGTGAAGAAGGTGTTGCCGGTGAAGAAGGCCATGATGCTGCCGAGCTGATCCTTGAAGAACAGGCCGACGAGCAGGCAGGCCACGAGGGCGCCGAGAATGCCGACTTCCTGGAGCATCTGCCCGACGCTGAGGCCCTTCAGCGAGGCCTCCGATTTCGGGAACGGCTGGCCGAGGAACGCCAGGCCATAGAGCGCGGTGGGCACCAGGAAGAGCCCGAGCTGCAGCTTCCAGCTGAGCTGCATGCCGTCGCCGAGGATCCAGCCGACGAGACCGCCGAGCACGAGGCCGGCCGGCCAGCTCGCGTGGAGGATGTTCAGGTAGTGGGTGCGGTTGTTGGGAAAGAGCGTGGAGACGAGGGGATTGGCCACCGCCTCGAGCGTGCCGTTGGCCAGCGCGAACACGAAGGTGCCGATGTAGAGGAACAGGTAGGCGGTGGTCTGTTCCTGCCCCTTGGTCGCGGCGAAGGTGATGAACGCCGAGAGCACGTGGAACAGGAACGCGGCCACGATCAGCTTGCCGTAGCCGATCTTGTCGACGACGACGCCGCCGATGATGATGCCGAAGCAGAAGCCGGTGAAGCCGGCGCCGCCGATGGCGCCGAGCTGCGCGCCGGTGAAGCCGAAGTCGGCCGCCCACGTCGCCAGGATGCCGCCGCGGATGCCGAAGCCGATGCCGGCGGCCAGGATGGCCAGGAAGCCGGCCCACAGCAGGCGCTTGGCGTTCGGCGCGATGCCCTCGTTGCTCACAGTTCCATTGCTCATAGTCGTCTGTCGCTCCGGTCTACCTGGGTGATTGACTGTGAAATCCAGCGTCGAGCCTGCTGGCGGTTCGTGTGCGTGCGAGGTCCCGTGCTAGCGGCCGGCCGCCTGGCCCTTGGTGAGGTTCTCGACCAGGAACAGGCCGCTCTTGCCGGGACAAACTATATCGAGATCGCCGTCGCCATCGATGTCCACCACCGGGATCTGCATGCCGGCGCCCATCCGGCCGCCGTAATCGACCAGGTGGCGGACCCATTCGACCGGCTTGCCGCCGGATTGCCCTGCCGCGGCGCCGGCCGGCGCGCCGGCCAGCTCATACCAGTACACGCCGAGCGGCTCGCGCTCGCCCGGATCCGAGCCGTTGTGCGCCATGAAGCGCTTGCCGGTCACGAAGTCGGGCCGGCCGTCGCCGTTCAGGTCCACCACGGTGGAGGCATGGCCCTGGGACCAGGCGTTGTCGATCATCCGCTTGGTCCACTTCCCTTCCGCCCCCTGCTCGAACCAGAACACGCCGAAGTCGTGCCCCGCGGCGGTAATGACGTCGTTGCGGCCGTCGCCGTTGACATCGAGCACGTGCATGAGGCCGAGCGACGCGATGGCCGGCGGGGCGCCGGGCGCCGCCGGCTTGCCTGGCCCCTCCGGACGGGTGATCGGGGCGTTGGCGGCTTCCCACGCAGCGTGGTGCGTCCAGGCGCCCGCCCGCGGATCCGCCGGAGCCTCGAGCCAGCCGCGCGGCGTGAGGATGTCGTTGCGTCCGTCCCCGTTGACGTCCCCCACGCCGATGCCGTGCCCGTAGGTCCTGTCGCTCACGACGTGCCGCACCCAGGTCTTGTCCTTCACCTCGTACCACGCCTGGCCGGTGCCGTTCTCCTGGGCGACGATCTCGCGCGCCTGCCCGTCGTTGTTCATGTCGCCGAGGACCGCGAACTCGATGTTGAAGCCCGAGTGGATCGGCGTTTCGGCCCACCGGCCGCCGGCTTTGCCGGGATTGCGGTACCAGGAAATCTTCTTCGCGAACCACGTGACCGTGGCGATGTCCATGTAGCCGTCGCCGTCCACGTCCACCGGCAGATCGCTAAAGGCGTCGATGTAGTTGTTGGCGAAGCCCAGATCGCGAAACACGTGCGGCTTCCACGACGGCGCTTCGTACCAGCTGTCGCCCGACACGATGTCGAGCCGGCCGTCGCGGTTGACGTCCACGACCGCCGCCGTTTCGCTGGCGCCGTGCCCGATCATGCGCGCCCTGAACGGAATGTCGGGCGGCCGCGCCGCGCCGGCGGAGACGACGGCGAGCAGAAGGATCAGCGACTGGCCGAACATGGGCGTGTCTCCAACGGGCTGTGAGATGGGCGGGCAGGATTATACGCGGAAATCACGACGGGCCGGCCCGGGCAGCCGGGCGTGGCGCACCCGGCCCACGACCTGTCGGTCCCGCACCGGCCGTACACGCAGAGAGGCGCCCGGACGGGCGCCCCTCCATCGTGCGAAGCCAGTGCGTCAGAACGTGAACCGGATGCCCAGCTGGATGCGCCGGGCGCTGAACGTGTCGCCGGTCAGCCGGCCGAAGTTGGCGTCGGTCAGCGCGCCGGTGTTGTAGTCGAACGTCGCCGAGGTGTCCACGCCGGTCGCGGTCCACTGGTCGGTGTTGAAGGCGTTGTAGAGCTCGAGGCGGAACTGCAGCCGGCGCAGGCCGCCCATCGGCACGTTCTTGAACACCGAGATGTCCCAGTTGATGAAGCCGGGCCCGATGTACTCGTCGTTGGTCGCGGTGCCGAGCTTGAACTGGTCGGTCGGCGGGCCGATGCACTCGGTGCGGAACTGGCGCTCGAACGTCCGCTCGCCGCGCGGCAGGTTCGGGTCGCACAGGATGACGACGCGGCTGCCGCCGCCGTTGATGGCGCCCTGCCCGGCCAGCGTGCCGGTCGGCGTGCCGGTGTAGCCGAAGCCGAAGCCCTGACGCGTGCCGCTCAGGAGCGACGTCACGCCCGAGACCTGCCAGTTGTCGAAGACCGCCTTGGCCACGGCGTTGTTCCAGACGCGGCTGAGCGGCGGCACGTCGTACGAGTAGCTGAGGTTCAGGATGTGATTGCGGCTGCCGGCGGCGCCGGTCACCCAGCGGTAGTTCCTCGCGCGATTGTCGCTGACGTACGGATCGATGGCGGCCAGCGTCTTGTTGCTCAGCTCATGGGTGTAGGCGAGCCCGAACGACAGGCCGTCGGCGGTGCGCCGGCGATTCATCGAGAACTGCAGCGAATGGTAGTCGGCGTAGCCTTCGTAGGTCCGCTGCACGATGTTCGAGTAGCCGCGATACGGCCGCAGCAGGTCGTCGGGCAGCGGCTGCACGTTGCCGCCCGACACGTTGGTCGGGTCGAGGCTGGCCGCCTGGTAGGTATAGCCGTACGGGCTGGCCGTTGATCTGCCGGTCGATGCGCTGCTTGCGCGCCGCGTTGCCGACGTAGGCCAAATCGCCGACGAAGTTCCAGCCGATGTCGCGCTGCACGCCGAGGCTCCAGTTGTAGACCACCGGCGGCTCGAACTGGTCGATGAAGCGCACCGACGAGGTCGTCGCCGTCAGCGGGCTGGCGAGCAGCTCGGGCAGCGTCGTGTAGTTGGTGGTGAAGGTGTTGAGGAGCGGCGGCAGCTCGACCAGGTCGAGGATGTTGTCGTCGGAGTAGCGGTCGTAGAACACGCCGCCGCCGCCGCGCACGGCGGTCTTGCCGTCGCCGGTGACGTCCCACGCGAAGCCGAGCCGGGGCGCCAGCTTGAACGGCGTCTTCGTCTGGGGCGTGCCCTCGTAGACCCGCATGCCGTTGGTGAAGTTGCCGGAGCCCGGCACCAGCCGGCCGAGATAGACGAGCGGGAAGATTTCTCCCGTCACCGGGTTCTGCGCGCGGCGTCCCTGCGGCGTGCTGATCGGCCGGAACAGCAGCGGCGCCTGCGCCGGCGTTCCATTCGCCGGGCTCGAACTGCGCCACCTGGTCGCCCTCACTCTGCGTCGGGGTGATGTAGTAGAAGCGCACCCCGGCGTCCACGGTGAAGTTCTGCTTCAGGCGCCAGTTGTCCTGCACGTAGAACTCGGTGTTCATGAACTGGCCGTGGGCGTCGGGGTGGCCGTCGGCTTCCTGGTACTGGCTGATCGCGCCGAGCAGCCCGTTGGCGAAGCCGACGTTGGTGTTCAGCGGATTCGACCCGTCGGCGTTGAAGCTGAGCGAGCCGTTGAAGGTGGACGACGCGCTGCGCCGGCCGCGTCGTGTGCTCGACGAACAACCCCGCCTTGACATTGTGGGCGCCGGCAATCTTCGTGATGTTGCCGGAGAAGTTCCACAGCGTGTTGTAGCCGAAGAACGGCCAGCGGCTCTCGACGTTGAACGAGGCAATGGTGCCCGGGATGCCGCCGGCGAACGAGGCCTGCGGCAGCAGGTTGTCGGGGTTCGCCTGCGGGAAGAACTGCGGGAACCCGGGCAGCACGATCGTCCGGTCGTTGACGTCGCCGGCCGTTGTCGTCGAGGGCGCTGGTGTACTGGTGCGCCCAGTTCACGCCGACGGTCACCTCCGAGATACAGCGACGAGCTGAAGGTGTGCAGCAGCGTGTTGACGATGCCGAAGGTGTCGATCTCGTATTTGCTCGGCTGCTGCGGCCAGCCCGCGCCGGTCGAGCCGAGGAACGAGACGCCGCCGGCCCGCTTCTCGTAGCCGAACTGCACGCGCGAATAGAGCGGTGGTGTTCTGCGCCACGTTCCAGTCGATGCGCAGCGACCTGGTCGTTGCGCGGCCACTCCTGCACGGTCTGGAAGGTGTAGTTGTACTGGTTGCGGCCAGTCGGGTCGGTCGCGTTCGGCAGCGGGAACAGGTTGAGCAGCGCCTGCGTCGTCGGGTTGATCCGGTTGGCCGGGATGACGTTGCCCGGGAAGCAGGCGGCCCGCCGGCGCGTCGACGCTGCAGCTGCCCGGCAGCAGCGGGTCGCGGATGTAGACCAGATTGTTGTTGGCATCCACCGTCCGGGAGAAGTCGCCGCGGCGCTCGGCCTCGGTCGGCATCCGGCGCTGTGTTGCAGGCTGCCCGGGTCGGTGCGGTCGAGCAGGTCCTGCGACCAGAAGAAGAACAGCTTGTTGCGCTCCCGGTTGAAGCGAGGTGCCGGGCAGCAGCACCGGGCCGCCCAGCGTCCAGGCGGTGTTGTCGAACGTGATACAGCGGCGGGTCGCACTGCGCGGTCACCCCCTGGCTGCACTGCTGCCGCCGGTTGAACTCGTTGCCGTTCCACGCATCGTCGCGCTTGTAGAAGGCGGCGCTGCCGCGGAAGTCCTTCGAGCCGCTGCGGGTGACGACGGTGATCGTCGCTCCCGAGCTGCGGCCGTATTCGGCCTGGAAGTTCGACGTCTGGACCCGGACCTCGGCAATCGAGTCGAGCGCCGGCGCGGCGTAGTTGCCGCTGTTCGAGCCGGTGTCCTTGTTGGTGACGCCGTCGTAGGAGAAGTTGAAGCCGCCGCTGCGGCCGTTGATCGAGAGGCCGCCCATGCTGCCCCAGCCCGGCGCCTCGCGCGCGCTGGTGTCGGTCACGCCCGGCAGCAGCTTGAGGTAGCTGGCGAAGTCGCGCCCCTTCACGGCGATGTCGTCGATCTGCTCGCGGTCGACCAGGCGCCGAGCGCGCGGCGTTGGTGGTCTGCACGAGGGCCGCCTCGCTGGTGACCGTGACCGTTTCCTGGAGCTGGCCGACCTCGAGGGTGATCGCGCGCAGGCCGAGGCGCTCGGTGGCGCCGAGGATGATGCCCTTTCTGCTCGTAGGTCTTGAATCCCTGCACGCCGACCGTGAGGTCGTAGGTGCCGGCGAGCAGGTCGGGGAAGAAGAACGCACCGTCCGCCCCGGTGACGGTTTCACGGGTCTGGTTGGTGCCGGCGTTCTTGACGGTGACGGTGGCGCCTGGCAGCACGCCGCCGCCCGAGTCCGCGACGCTGCCCGAGATCTGGCCGGTCAGCCCCTGGGCCAGGAGCGCGTCCGGTGTGCCGCACAGCACGAGCATCGCCACCGCGACGACGGCTCTGACGAGACGATAGTTCACGACGTCCTCCTCCACTGAAACGTGGCTGCTTCCCACACGCACCGGCGCGCTCGCGGGCGGAACTCCGCACGGAGGAGACAACGCAGGGTCGCGTAGGCCGGGAGGGTACGCCTGTGTCACCCCGCTGTCAAAGGACTGTTACACGGGGCGGGCGGTTTTCGGCTTGAGAAACGCGGGAGCGGCGCGAAACGCGGATTCCGGGCAGAATAGCCGTGCTTGGCTCTCGGCGGCGCGAGGCTCGACGGGCTTCTCGTTTCGCACTGCGCAACACGCCAGCTACTGGTCGGGGGGCGGCGCCTGCATGAACGCCAGCAGGTCGGCGACCTGCTGGTGTGACAGCCCTTCGATCAGCCCTTCTGGCATCAGCGACACCGTCGACGGCGCGCGCACGGCGATCTGCGCCTTCGGCACCGCGACCGGCCGCTCGGGGTTCTCCCCCGTCCGGACGAGCACCGCGGCAGCCGTCTCGCGGACGAGCACCCCGGTCACCACCTTGCCGTCGGTGAGCTCGAACATCTCGGCCTGGTACTGATCGGAAATCACCTTGGACGGCCAGAGGATCGACTCGAGGATGTCGGCCTTCTTGAACCGGCTGGTGATGGTGGTGAGGTCCGGCCCGACGTCCTTGCCGATGCCGCCGAACCGGTGGCACGCCGCACACTGCTTCTCGAACAGCGGCCGCCCCTCCGCCGCCCGCCCGCCCTTGTCGTCCTTGGCGTGCGCCGCCAGGATCTCCTCGGGCGTCGGCTTCGGGGCCTGGGCCTCAGCCTGCGGAGCGAGGCAGAGACAGGAGGTGAGGAGAAGAGAGTAGAAGAGGGGGCGAGGCATAAGCGGGTTCAAGGTTCAGGGTGCAAGGTGCAGGGTTCACCGGGTTCAGGGTTCATGGTGCCAGGTTCGGGATTCTACTCGTGAACGCCAGAATCGTGGCCCGCCCCCTGAATTCTGCACCCTTTAGCCCGACAAATTCCACCGTCGCGCGAATCCTCGGTTGCACGTTCACGACCCGGCGACGCGTTGCCGCGAATCCTGCCCCCACCAAACGGTGCACGTTGAACCCTGAACCGGGCGAACCCTGCACCTTGCACCTTGCACCCTGAACCGGGCGAACCCTGCACCCTGCACCTTGCACCCTGAACCCAGCGCACCCTTTCGCGCATAATCGACCCGAGTGTCCTTGCAGATGCAGATGCGCGCGTATCTCGAGTTGCTGCGGCCGGCCAATGTGGTGACGGCGCTGGCCGACGTGCTGGCGGGCTTTGCGGTGGCTGGTCTCGTCAACCGGGCGGCGCTGCCGTGGCTGCTCGTCTCGACGGCCTGCCTCTACGCCGGCGGGGTCGTGCTGAACGACGTCTTCGACCGCGAGGTGGACCGCGTCGAGCGGCCGGAGCGGCCGATTCCGTCGGGCCGCGTGCCGTCGGGCCATGCCGCCCGCCTCGGCGCCGGACTGCTCCTCGCGGGTGTCGCGTCGGCGGCGCTGGCGACCGCGGCGGCGGCGCTCGTCGCGGCGGCGATTGCCGGCGCGGTGCTGTTCTACGACGCGATCGGCAAGCGCCACGCGTCGATCGGGCCGGCGGCGATGGGGCTGTGCCGCGCGCTCAACCTGCTGCTCGGCGTGGCGTCGCTGCCCGCCGCGCTCGCCTTCGCCTGGCCGCTCGCCCTCATCCCCTTCGTCTACATCTTTGCCGTGACGACGCTCAGCCGCGGCGAAGTGCACGGCGGCCGGCGCGGACCCGCGCTGTTTGCTCTGGTATCCTTGGCCCTCGCCTGCGCCGGCCTGCTGTTCGTCGCGCTCCGATCGGGCGACCGGGCGCTGCCGGCGGCGGCGCTGGCCGCCGCGCTCGCCTGGCGCGCGCTGCCGCCGTTCTGGCGGGCCTGGCAGGCCCCGGACCCCGTGCGGATCCGGACCGCCGTGATGCGCGGCGTCCTCTCGCTGGTGCTGCTCGATGCCGCGATCGGCGCCGCCTTCGCGGGACCAGCCTGGGCCGCACTCATCCTCGTCACCGGCCTCGTGGCGGGCTGGACGGCAAAGAGGTTTGCGGTCACGTGAAGCTGGGGAACGGGGGACCGTTGGCACTTGGCTGTTGAGAACGTCCGTTTGGGCGTTGGGAGTTGGGAGTTGGGAGTCGGGAGGGAACGGCCGGACACATGGGTAACAAGATAGTCCGAGGACATGGGTAACAGTTTATTGGGGTTGTCTCATACCGGTTTCGTCCTCGAGGCGCGAGCCGACGGCGTCGGCGAGCGCCCCGTCGTGAGGGCGGCCATCGGATGAAGCTGGCGACGACGTTCGTCGAATCGCGCCAGGGCGACGGTGCCGTAATAGACCGTCCACAGCCCATCATCGACCGCTTCGAAGCCGACCACGTCCCCAGCGAGGGTGTCCGTAAGAAAAACCGGCTCGCGCCAGGAGATGCAGCCGTTGGAGGCCACGCGTCGGACTTCCATGTGGCCCGGGTATTCGACGACGGGCAGCGTCGCGGGCAGCCTACGGGGCGAGGGTCGGTAGTGGCTCGCCGGCGTCTGATCGTCCAACGATTCGTGAGGCCGCTCGTGATTGTATTCGGCACAGAACCGATCGAATCGTCGTTGCTGCGCCCGCAGGTTCGGTCCCGGCGGGCGCGCCGTCTCGGCCTTCAGCACGGAATGAAATTGCTCATGCGATCCGTTCTGCTCCGGATGTCCGGGCGCGATGCGTTCCGGGACGATGCCGAGCCGCATCCACCAAATGGCCAGGCGGGACAGGCGCCCGAGGCCGGTGCCCGCAAAAGGACTCCCGTTGTCACTGCGAATGCGATCCGGCAAGCCGTACTCGGCAAACGCGCGCGTCAATCGGCGCTGCGTGTCGTCAAGGGTGCGCGCGAGCAGGCCGTCACAGCGCAAGACGAATCGACTAAACCCATCGCGCAGCGTCAGGGGATAACAGTACCGGTGGTCGCCCGTGCGAAATTCCCCTTTGAAATCCGTCGACCACGTCTGATTCGGGGCCGCGATCGGCGCCAGCACGGACGGGGCGTGGCCGACCGCGGGGCGATGGCGCGGGCGCGCCTTGACCAACCCCGCGCGGGCCAGCAGATCACAGACCGTCGACCGGCTCGGCCACACGAGCGCCGCGTGCTGTTTGCGGCCGAGCGCGATCAATTTCCGTGCGCCCCACCGTGGATGGCGTTTCCGCATCGCGATCAGCGCCGCCACGACCGCAGGCGCCGTCTCGCGCGGGCTGGTGTGCGGGCGCCTGGACCGATCCACCAGGGCCAGGACGCTGTCGTGCGCCGCGGCAGAGCGGTCCACCCACTTGTAGCCCGTTTTGCGGCTAATCCCATACTGCTCGGCCAGCTCCGTCATCGTAAACAACCCGCTGCCGTAGTCCGCAACAAGCTGCCGTCGTTGGTCCATGGGTCCACTCTCGCGCCACGGCATCGAGATACCTCCACGTATGAAGAGGCCTCGCATGCTGGCAGAAAGTGTTACCCATGTCTCCGGACTAATCTGTTATCTATGTGTCCGGGCTGAACCGAGTTGGGAGTTGGGAGTTGGGAGTTGGGCATTGAGATGAACGTCCTGGAGTACGACATCCGCGTCAATTTCCGCTATCCGGTCTACTTCAGCCGGGATGTCTTCGCGTCCGCCAACCCGGTGCTGCTCAAGGCCGCGCCGAGCGCGGTGGCGCCGCGGCCGGCGCGGATCCTGTTCATCGTCGACAGCGGCGTGAGCGAGGCGCACCCCGGGCTGCTCGACGCCCTCCAGCGCTACTGCCGCGATCACGCGGGCGCGCTGCAGCTGGCGGGCCCGACGCTGGTCGTGCCGGGCGGCGAGAGGGTCAAGAACGACCCCGCCCCGACGCAGGGCATCCTGCAGGCGATCCACGACGCCGCGCTGGATCGCCACTCCTACGTCGGCGCGATCGGCGGCGGCGCGGTGCTCGACGCGGCGGGCTACGCCGCGGCCATGGCGCACCGCGGCGTCCGCCTGATCCGCTTCCCGACGACGGTGCTGGCACAGGACGACTCGGCGGTCGGCGTGAAGAACGGCATCAACGCCTTCGGCCAGAAGAACTATCTCGGCACGTTCGCCCCGCCGTTCGCGGTCATCAACGACGCCAGCTTCCTGTCCACGCTGAGCGACCGCGACTGGCGCGGCGGCCTGTCCGAGGCGGTCAAGGCCGCGCTGATCAAGGACGGCGCGTTCTTCGACCGGATCGAAGAGCTGGCGCCGCGCCTCGCGGCCCGCGACGAACAGGCCATGGACGAGGTCGTACGCCGGTCCGCGGAGCTCCACCTCCAGCACATCGCCACGGCCGGGGATCCGTTCGAGATGGGCTCGTCGCGGCCGCTCGACTTCGGCCACTGGGCGGCCCACAAGCTGGAACGGCTCACCAGTCACCAGGTGCGGCACGGCGAGGCGGTGGCCATCGGCATCGCGCTCGACACCACCTATTCGTACCGCTCCGGCTTCCTGCCCGAAGGGGACTGGCAGCGGGTGATCGCGCTGCTCCAGCGGCTGGGGCTGGCGGTCTACGCCCCCGAGCTGACCCACCACGCCGGGGACCAGCCGGCGGTGCTGCGCGGGCTCGACGAGTTCCGCGAGCACCTCGGCGGCCGCCTGACGATCATGCTGCTCAAGGCCATCGGCGTGCCGTTCGACGCCCACGAGATCGACAAAGGCGTTATGCTGGGCAGCATCGAGGTGCTCCGGACCCTCCAGGAGGTCCGGACCGAGGAATCGCCATGGACAGCCGATCGCCCCTGACCCCGAAAGACATCGTCGACGAGTTCTTCATCGAGAACCGGACGCGGCTGCTGGAGATTGCGGCCTTCCTCGACCGGCTCGACCGCGCCGATCCCGCCTGCCACGCCGCCGACTTCCGGATGCGGGCGTTTGCCGAGGGGCTGGCCAGCCTGGGCGACGGCGGCGGCCGGCTCGACCGCCTGCAGCTGCTGTTCAGCGATCCGACCACGACCCCGCTCGGCGCGCTCGACCGCAAGAGCGCGTTCGGCGCCTACGATCGAGGCCGCTCATGAAGTACATCGATCATCACGCGCACATGGTGTCGCGCACGACAGACGACTACCAGCAGCTCGCGCTCACCGGATGCGTCGCCGTGACCGAGCCGGCGTTCTGGGCAGGCTGGGATCGGAGCACGGCGGACGGGTTCGAGGACTACTTCCGCCAGCTCACCGAGTTCGAGCCCGGCCGCGCCGCGCAATACCGCATCCAGCACTACACCTGGATGGCCATGAACCCCAAGGAGTCCGACGATCGCGAGCTGTCGCGCGCCGTGCTCGCGCGCATTCCGACGTTCCTGAACCGGCCGACGGTGCTCGGCATCGGGGAGATCGGCCTGAACCGGGTGACGAAGAACGAGATCGACACCTACACCGAACAGGTCGATCTCGCGCTCGCGCACCGGCAGATGATCCTGATCCACACGCCCCATCTCGAAGACAAGCTGAAAGGCAGCCGGATCTCGGTTGACGTGCTCAACAGCTTTCCCGCGATCGAGCGCGAACGGGTGATGGTCGATCACGCCGAGGAGCACACGCTGCGGATGATCCTCGACAACGGCTACTGGGCCGGCCTGACGCTCTATCCCCAGACCAAGGTCTCCGCGGCGCGCGCGGCCGACATGATCGAGCGCTTCGGGCCCGATCGGATCTGCGTGGCCGGAGCCTGCGACTGGGGGCCGAGCGACCCGATCGCGGTGCCGCGCTTCATCATGGAGATGCGCCGGCGGCGGCACCCCGACGCGCTGATCCATCGCGTCGTGTTCGAGAACCCGGTGCGGTTCCTGAGCGGATCGCCGAAGTTCCGCGTGCCCGGCATGCCGGCCCGCGAAGACGCGCTCGCCTGACGCGGCACGTCCCCGCATGCAGCTTCCACACGCCGGCAGCGTTCACCTCACCTACTGCACCAACATCCATCCGGCCGACGGGTGGGCCGCGGTCTTTGCCAGCCTGCAGCGCTACGCGCCGGCGTTGAAGGCGCGCTTCGCGCCGGATGCGCCGTTCGGCCTCGGGCTCCGCCTCTCGGCCCGCGACGCGCAGGAGCTGCTCGAGGGGGAGCACCTGCCGGACTTCCAGCGGTTCCTCGAACGTGAAGGGCTCTACGTCGCGCTGATCAACGGGTTCCCCTACGGCCCGTTTCACGGTACGCCCGTCAAGGCGGCGGTCTACGCCCCCGACTGGCGCGAAGACGCGCGCGTGCACTACACGCTGGATCTGATCCGGATCCTGCGGGCGCTCCTGCCGCACGGCCTCGACGGCGGCGTCTCGACCGCCCCGCTATCCTACAAGCCCTGGATGGCCGGCGCCGGCGCCGGGGCGTGGGACGTGATCGTCGGCAACATCGTCCGCATCGCCGAACGGCTGGCGCGCGTCGAGCAGGAGGACGGCACCCGCATCCACCTCGACATCGAGCCGGAGCCCGACTGCTCGATCGAGAACACCGCGGAGACGCTCGAGTTCTTCGAGACGCGGCTCCTGCGGATGGGGGCGCCGCTGCTCGCGGCCCGCCTCGGGGTCAGCCGCGATCAGGCGCGGGAGTATCTGCTCGAGCACATCCGGCTCTGCTTCGACTGCTGCCACTTCGCCGTCGAGTTCGAGGAGGCCGCCGCGGCGCTCGACCGCATCCGCGCGGCCGGCATCCGCATCGGCCGGGCGCAGCTCAGTTCGGCAATCGACGTCACCGTGCCCGCCGACCCGGGCGCGCGGGCGCAGCTCCATGAGCGGCTGCGGGCGTTCGCCGACACGACGTACCTGCACCAGGTCGTCGAGCGCCGCACCGACGGGCTGCGGCACTACCTCGACCTGCCCGACGCGCTCGAGCGGACCGGCGACTCCCGGGCCAACGACTGGCGGATTCATTTTCACGTGCCGCTGTTCGCGGCCGACTACGGCGAGCTCGGATCGACGCAGCGCTACGTCGCGGACGCGATCGCGCACCTGCTGCGGACCGGCGCCACACGCCACCTCGAGATTGAAACCTACACCTGGGACGTGCTGCCGTCGGGGCTGAAGATGGACCTGCTCGAGTCCATCGCGCGCGAATACGACTGGGTCCTCGCGCAGTGCCAGGCCGCGGCCGCCCCGGGGGCCTGAACCGCAACGGATCCGGACGCCGCCTGCGGACACCGCCGCCATGCACAAAACCGTCGTCCTCAACGTCGTCGGCCTGACGGCAGACCTGATCGCCCGCGGCGCGCCGCGGCTCGCGGCGTGGGCGCGCGGGGGCACGACCCTGCCGGTGCGCGCGGCATTCCCGGCGGTGACGTGCACGGCGCAGGCCGACTACCTGACCGGGCGTCCGCCCGCCGACCACGGCGTCGTCGGCAACGGCTGGTACGTGCGCGACGAGTGCGAGATCCGGTTCTGGCGGCAGTCGAACCAGCTGGTGCAGGCGCCGAAGATCTGGGAGATCGCGCGCGCCGAGGATCCGTCGTTCACCTGCGCCAACCTGTTCTGGTGGTTCAACATGTATTCGACCGCGAACGTCAGCGTGACGCCGCGGCCGATGTATCCCGCCGACGGACGGAAGCTGCCGGATGTCTACACGTCGCCGGCCGGCCTGCGCGACGACCTGCAGCGCGAGCTCGGGCACGTTTCCCCTCTTCAACTTCTGGGGGCCACGCGCGTCGTTCGCGTCCACGCAGTGGATCGCCGACGCCGCCCGGCTCGTCGATCAGCGGTTCAACGCCACGCTCACGCTCGTCTACCTGCCGCATCTCGACTACAACCTGCAGCGCGTCGGACCCGGCTCCCCCGCCGCCCTGGACGACGTCAAACAGGTGGACGATGCCTGCGCCGGACTGATTGATTTTTTCGAGTCGCGCGGCGCCCAGGTGATCGTGCTGTCCGAGTACGGCTTGCGGGACGTCACGACGCCAATCCACATCAACCGCGCGCTGCGCGAGCAGGGGCTCATTGCCGTGCGCCGCGAGCTCGGGCTGGAGCTGCTCGATGCCGGCGCCAGCGCGGCGTTCGCGGTGGCCGATCACCAGGTGGCGCACGTCTACGTCAACGACCGCGCGCGCCTCGGCGCGGTGCGGGCCCTGCTCGAAGCCCTCCCAGGCGTCGAGCGCGTGCTCGACGAAGACGGGAAGCGCGTGGAGGGCCTCGCGCACGGGCGGAGCGGCGAGCTCGTCGCGATCGCCAGGCCGGACGCCTGGTTCACCTATTACTACTGGCTGGACGACCGCCGCGCGCCGGACTTCGCGCGCACCGTGGACATTCACCGCAAGCCGGGCTACGACCCGGTGGAGCTCTTCCTGGATCCGGCGCTGCGGGCGCCGGCGGTCACGGTGGGATGGAAACTGGCCAAGCGCAAGCTCGGCTTCCGGGCGCTGCTCGACGTCATCCCGCTCGACGCCTCCCTCGTGCGCGGCTCCCACGGCCGGCGAGCCGGCCCCGGCGACGAGGACGCGCCGCTATTCATCACCCGGCGCCGCGATCTGGCCGCCCCGCCGTTTCTCGAGTCCACTGCCGTCCACGAGCACATCCTGAGCCACCTCCGCACCCGGCCGTAGCCCGCCGCGCGTCGAGAATCACGGGGCGGGCGCCGACCCGTGCGGTATAGTCTTTCCCGGAGGTGCCGTCGTGACTCATCCGCTGCCTGCCCTGAGCGTCGCGGTCATCCTGTCCGGCGCCCTGCTCGCGGCGCAGGCGCCCGGCGCGGCCGTGCCGGTGAACGCCGCCCGCACGGTCTACGTCAGCGTCACCGACAAGGACGGCACACCTGTCGAGGACCTGACCGCCGCCGACTTCGAGGTCAAGGAAGGCGGCAAGCTCGTCGACATCGTCCAGGCCGACATCGCCAGCACGCCCCTCCAGATAGCGCTCATCGTCGACGACAACGGCACCGGGCTGTTCCGGTCGGCGCTCGCGCGGTTCGTGCAGCGGATGGAAGGGCATGCCGCGATGGGGCTGCGGTCGGTCGTCGGCCAGACGATGAAGCTGGTGGACTACACGCCGAACATCGAGACGCTGTTCCAGAGCATCGCCACGCTGAACGCCCGTCCGGGCACGCCCGACGGCGGGCAGCTGCTCGAGGGCATCTCGGAAGCGGCGGTCGAACTGGATCGGCTCGAAGCCAGGCGCCCCGTGATCATCGCGCTGACCGTCGGCGGCGAGGAGCACAGCACCGTCACCTCCGACCACGTGCTCGATCAGCTGCGCAAGAGCGGCGCGGCGCTGCACGTGTTCTCGGTTGAGCGGTCGGCACTGCGCTCGACGGTCGCCACGCAGAACCCCCGGGATCTCCTGCAGGAGAACATGCACCTGGGGCGTGTGCTCGGCGACGGGCCGAAGCAGTCGGGCGGCCGCCACCAGTCGATCGTCGCCTCCACCGGCATCCTCATGGGCCTGCAGAACCTCGCCGGCGAGCTGACCGGGCAGTACCGGATCACCTACAACCTGCCGCCTGGCGTGAAGCGGAACGAGCGGCTGGCGGTGTCGGTGAAGCGCAAGGGGCTGACCGTGCGGGCGCCGGTCAAGATCCCGACGTAGCGCGGGCTACCCTTCGGCCTGCGGGCCGGTGTCGCTGTTGCGGCCGCGGAACGTCAGCTTCGACAGCAGCAGGAAGAACCCGGGCAGCAGCAGCGCGCCGAGGAAGGCGAGCAGGAACGAGTCGAGGCGCATCGAGAACGCGCCGAAGCCGGCGTAGCCGACGGCGATGCCGAGGTTCGACAGCGCGACGAGCTGCGCAAAGCGCGCGAACGGCGCCTTGACCAGGCCGGCGAACACCACGCTGGCCTCGGCCGCTACGGGGATGGGGCGGCAGAACACGATCGTCACGTCGCCATAGCGGCGGAACAGACCGCCGGCCCGCGCGATGCCGTCCTCCCCCACCAGCTTCCGCGCCGCGCCCGACCCGCGCGCGCCGACCGCGTAGCCGAGCACGGCGCCGGCCATCATCCCGATCCAGACCACCGCCGCCCCCTGCCAGAAGCCGAGCAGCACGCCCGAGGCGGTCGAGACGATGCTCGAGGGTACGGGCAGAAAGACGTCGAGGGCGAGCAGGCCGAAGATCGCCGCCACCACCACCCAGCGCGGAGTGCCGCCCGCCGTCACGCGGGCAGCGAACGCGTTGAAGTGATCTTCGAACAGGAGGAACGGCAGCAGCACCATTCCGAGCAGGAGGACCCAGAGAATCGCCCAGCGCATCCGCCGCCAAGCCTATCAGAACGCGGCGAGGTAGAATCGGGCCATGAGACCGCTTCCCGCCCCCGTGCCTGCCGACCTGCGCGAGCTCGCGCTCGAAACGATGCGGCAGGCGAAGTTTCCCACCCTGGCGAGCATGGACGGGGACCAGCCGCGGGTGCGGCCGGTGTCGCCGGTCAAGACAGCCGGCTTCGAGGTCTACGTCGCCTCGTTCCGGAGCTCGCACAAGACCGGCGAGCTCGAGGCGAACGGGAAGGTCGAGCTCTGCTACATGAGCGAGCAGCACGACCAGGTGCGCATCACCGGGCTGGCGCAGCTGGTGACGGATCGCGCGGTGATCCAGGAGATCTGGGACGCCAATCCGCTGCTGCGGTCGTTTCTCGGGACGATCGACAACCCGGAATTCCTGCTCTATCGCGTCGCGCCGGTCCAGGTCCGCTTCATGCGCGAGTGGGCCCTCGACTACCACGACGTGCCGCTCTGACCTGCCGGGTGTAGTCCGCCGCCACCGGACGGTTGACTGGCGCGGCGGGCGCGACGTGCTCTGCACGTCCGGCGCCGGACCCTGCCGCCCGGCGCCGTTCGCAACTCCCGAGTCTATTTGTGCGCGGGCGCCGAGGCGGCGCCGTAGCCTTCGACAGACTGGCGCGCCTGCCCGAACTCGGCCGCCAGCGAGGGGATGCTGGCGCGGCCCGAGCCATCGGAATGCAGGTACGCCTCTTCGCCGTGCAGGCTGGTGTCGAGACCCGAGGTCTCGTCGTCTGCCCCGGCGCGGAGAGGAAGCACGAGCGCAATCAGCTTGAGGAGCACGAAGCTCACGACCCCGCTGTAGACGATCACGGCCGCGATCGCCTCGACCTGGGTGAGCAGCTGGCCGAAATTGCCGAACAGCGCGCCGTCGGCCACGCCGTTGAGGGCCTTGTTGGCGAATACGCCGGTCAGCAGGGCTCCGACCGTGCCGCCGACGCCGTGGGCGGCCACGACGTCGAGCGAGTCGTCGAGCGACGTTCCCGCCCGCCACACGAGCGCGAAGTAGCTCGGGATCGCGGCGAGCCCGCCGAGCGCGATGGCGCTCATCGGGCCGACGAACCCTGCTGCCGGCGTAACCGCGACGAGCCCGACCACGATCGCGGTGGCGGCGCCGACCGCCGTCGGCTTGCCGGATCGCATCAGGTCGATGAACGTCCAGACGACCAGCGTGGCGGCGGGCGCCAGCATGGTGGTGACGAAGGCCAGGCCGGCGATCGGGCCGGCCGACAGCGCGCTGCCGGCGTTGAAGCCGAACCACCCGAACCAGAGCAGGCCGGCGCCGAGCAGCGTGAACGGCACGTTGTGCGGCAGCAGCTGCGTCGACGGGTAGTCGCGGCGCCGGCCGACCACCAGCGCCGCCACCAGCGCGGCCACCGCGGCGTTGACGTGCACGACCGTGCCGCCGGCGAAGTCGAGCGCGCCGCGCTGCGCCAGCCAGCCGCCGCCCCACACCCAGTGCGCCACCGGGCTGTAGACGAACAGGGCCCAGAGCGAGATGAACACGACGTAGGCCGAGAAGCGCATCCGCTCGACGATCGCCCCGGAGATCAGCGCCGCGGTGATGATCGCGAACGTGCCCTGGTAGGCCATGAACAGCAGGTGCGGGATGGTGCCCTGGGCCTCGAGCGACACGCCGCGCAGGAAGAACCGCGAGCTGTCGCCGATCCAGCTGTTGCCGGCGGCGAAGGTCAGCGAGTAGCCGAACATCGCCCACAGCACGCCGACGAAGCCCAGCGAGATGAGGCTCATCATCATCGTGTTCAGCGCGTTCTTCGAGCGGACCAGGCCGCCGTAGAAGAACGCCAGCGCCGGCGTCATCAGCAGCACGAGCGCGGTGGCGACGAGCATCCACGCCGTGTCCGCCTGGTTGATCTCCGCCGGCGCCTGCGCCGCGGCCACGGCGGGTGCCCCGAGCACCATGAGCATGCCTGCCGCCGCTCGCCCGATCGTGCCGACTGTCCCGCGCTTCCTTCTCAAGGTCATGTGCATCCACTCCTGATGAAAAAACTCCTGCCGCAGCCGTCCGGCGCCGGCCGGCCTCCTGGCGCTCGGATCAGCTGGCATCCTGCTCGCCCGTGCGGATGTTGTAGCTGTGCTCGACGGGCAGCACGAAGACGCGGCCGTCGCCGATCTCCCCCGTGCGTGCGGCCCGGATGATGGCCTGGATCACTTCCTCGACGACGTTGTTGGTGACGACGACGTCGATGCTGATCTTGGGCAGCAGCGTCACGTCGTACTCCTTGCCGCGATAGATCGCGGTGTGTCCCTTCTGCCGGCCGTGCCCGCGCACCTCGGTCACCGTCATCCCGCCCACGTTCAGCTTCTCCAGCGCATCCCGCACCTCGTCCACCTTGTTGGGGCGGACGATTGCCTTAACGAGTTTCATCAGCTGCCTCCAGCACGTGCTCCAGGCCGTGCTTCAATGCGTTGCGTTCCGATTCCGCGAGCTTCCTGCCGCCCTTCGTCAAGTGCAGCACGTCGATCGCCTTCCGCCCCTCGGTGGCGATCAGCGCCAGGTCGAGGCCGCACCCCTGCTCCGACACCACCCGGCTGATCCGGTGCAGCAGGCCGGGGGCGTCGTCGGCCACGATCTCGAGCACGGTGTACTTCTGCGAGTGCTCGTTGTCGAAGTGCAGCCGCGCCGGCTCGTGCTGGCGGCGGCGATACAACATGCTCTGCTGGCGGCCCCGCAGTAGCGCCGGCACGTCGACCCAGCCGGCGACGACGCGGTCGAGCATCCGGGTGATCTCGACGGTGGCGCCGGGGTTCTGCCGCAGGAAGCCCTGCGCGTCCGCGAACTCGAAGAAGTCGAGCACCAGCCCGCCCGGCGTGGTCATCGCCTGGCCGCGGTGGATGTCCATGCCGAAGTAGGACAGGACGCCGGCGACGTTCGAGAACAGGTACGGCTTGTCGAGCGTGACGATGGTCAGCTCCCAGACGTCGTCGTGGTTCTCGAGGAACGCGTGGACCTCGTCGCGCCGGATGCCGCGCGCCAGCCGCACGTGGCGGTACATCGAGGCGAGGCCGAAGAGCGCCAGATACCGGCGCGGCAGCCCCCCCAGGAACCCGGTCAGCTCCTCCTCCGAGATGTCCTCCGGCCGCCCGGCGATGACGACCGCGAGGCCGGCCGGGTCCTGCGGCACCAGCTCGTCGCCGTAGCCGAGCGTGAGGTGGTTGTAGGTTTCCACGTACAACCGCCAGAGCAGCTCTTCCTTCCACGGCGTCAGGGTGCTGGAGCTGACCGCCTCGACGTCCACGAGCGTCATGAGGCAGAGCATCTTCAGCAGCTCCTCGGTGCCGACGAGGTGCGCGAACTGCGCGACCACATGCGGGTCGTCGAGGTCGCGCCGGAACGCCACCTGGGACATCGCCAGGTGGTTCCGGACGAGAAAGTCGATGGTGTGGCGCGCGTCGGCCGACACCTCGAGCCGGTCGAGCGCCGTCCGCGCCAGCCTGACGCTTTCCTGCGCGTGATCGGCGTCCCCCGCCTTGCCGATGTCGTGCAGCAGCAGCGCCAGGCTCAACTGCTCGGGGGCGCGCAGCTCCTCGAGCAGCGCGGCAAAGCGCTTGCGGCCGGGGGTCGCCGGGTTCCACAGCGTCTCGAGGCCGCGCATCGTCAGCAGCGTGTGCTCGTCCACCGTGTACTTGTGGTGGAAGTCGCGGATGACGCGGCAGTGAATGCCCTCGAACTCCGGCAGGATGCGGGTGAGCAGCCCGCAATCGTGCATCTCCGACAACCGGGCGTAGAGGCCCGGGCGCGGGTGGAACAGCTGCCGGAGCTGCTGCCGCTCCGCCTCGGTGCCGGTGAAGTCGTCGGCGGTGTAGCGGCCGAGGTTCGCCTCGATGCCGTCGAGCGCCGCTTCCGACACCGGGCAGCCGTCGGCTAGCGCCAGCCGGAAGATCTCGACCCACAGCGACGGCCGCGACGCCGCCAGCTCCAGGCCGACGAAGCGGATGCCGTCGGCGGCGATCTCGAAGTGCCGCCCGACCCTGGTCGGGGCGGCGCGCTCGATCGGCGGCCGCGCCACGCGCTGCGAGCGCGCCAGGGCGCGCGCCGCCGCGCGCGCGGTCCGGAAGTACTCGCTCATCAGCGTCTCGACGCGGCGCCGCGCGCCGTCGCCGGCATAGCCCATCGCCTCGGCCACGAGCTCCTGCAGCTCGTGGGTCAGCACGTTGGCGTCGCGGCCGCTCTCGGCGTGCAGCACGCCGCGGATGCGGAGCAGGAAGTCCTCGCCGCTCTGCACGACCGGCGCCGACCGGGTCCGGTCGTCGTCGAAGCGATCGCCGCCGAGCGTCTGCAGGTAGCGGATCGCGGCGATGTCGCGCAGCCCGCCCGGCGCGTTCTTGATGTCCGGCTCGAGCTGGTAGATCGTGCCGTTGAACGGCGTGTGGCGCTGCTCGATCAGCTCGAGCAGCGAGTCGATCGCCCGCCCGCGCTCCTCGGGGGTGAAGCCGGTCACCCGCGCCTGGAGCTGCTCGAAGAGCGCCGCGTCCCCCGCCACCGGACGCGCGTCGAGCACCGCGAGCAGGAACTCGGTGTTCCCGGTGTCCATGTCGTCGAAGTCCGACAGCTCGCGGATCTGGTGGCCGACCACCAGCTGCATGTCCCACAGCGGCTGGAGCACGGCGTTGACGAAGCGCTCCTCGCCGCGGCCGATGGCGTCCCTGAACAGGATCATCAGGTCGATGTCGGAGTGCAGGCAGAGCGTGCGACGGCCGTAGCCGCCGAGCGCGCAGACCACCAGCGAGGCCGGGGTCTGGGCGCGCGCGCCCTCCACCAGCTGCGCCACCACCGCGTCCATCTGCGCGGCGTAGTGCTCCTGGACGGCGCGGCCGCCCCGGCCGTGCCGCGCCTCGAGCGCGAACTGGCGGCGCGTCGCCGCCAGCGCCGCCGACAGCTGCCCGCGGCGGAGCCGTGAATCGAGCTCTTCGGGAGAGTCTCTGTCAGTCGCCATTCGTGAGGTCGTCATGGATCGGCCCGCGGACGACGGTTCCCGATGACCGGGAATGGCGCCGACGGCTGCTCCGCGCTAATAGGTGACGCTCAGGCCGACGACCGCGATCCGCTTGACCCGTTCGTCGCCGTTCAGAAGCCGGTTGTTGTCCCCCAGCCACAGGACGTCGAGGCCGCCGTGCACTTCCCACGAGGCCTTGCCGTTCAGGAACGCCAGCGGCACGCTGACGATGCCGCCGAGATCGAAGAAGCCGAAGCCGTTGCTGCCGGTCGGCCCCTCGTAGTAGTCCTTGAGGCTGGTGCCGATCTTGGCCGGAATGGCCAGCGAGACCGGGTAGCGCCCGTGGTCCACCACGGTGACGACCGGGCGGACGCCGAACTCGAAATAGGTGCCCTGGTTGTCGCCACCGTCGGCCTGGCCGTCGAGCTCGAACGCGACGAGCGCCTTGGGATTGAGCGGAAAGGCGCTGGCGCTGTCGTCGTAGGCGAGCACGCCGGCGAGCTCGTGGACGGTCCTGAACACGTCGTTCGGGCTGGTGTAGGAGGTGTAGAGCGCGCCCGGCTTCCAGTTGCCGACGGTGAAGGTGACCGAGCCGTAGTAATCGGCTTCGTACCACGCGCTCCGGCCGTCGGTGCCGCTGCCGCTCGGCCCCGAGTGCAGGCTGTTCCAGATGCCGCCGTTGACCGTCACGCTCTTGAGCGCGCCGTCCCCGGTATAGAGCGACACGCCGACGTCGAAGAACGGCGGGATGATCACGCCGCTGTCCTCCTGGAAGATGCCGCGGAACAGGTAGGCATTGGCCACGTCCACTCCGGCGGCCAGCGTCACGCGCTTCGGCTCGGGCTCGTCGGCCGACGGCTGCACGGCGGCCGGTGCCGGCGCGGGTGCCGGTGCCGCGGTCGCGGCGCTCGCCACGGTCTGGCCGGCGGGCATGGTGGCCTCCTGTGCCCGGGCGGCCGGGACACCGACGGCAACGATACCCGCCACGACCAAGGTCCCCATCATCCTTCGCATGTCTGCTCCCTGCTGCTATCGAACGGCTGCAGCCCGCGGGCGGCTGCAGGGGCGCGCCGTCATGGCGCGCGGTTGTTGCGATGTCCCATGAGCAAGTTGAGCGCCACTGCGGCCGCTCCGGGCGGACGCGGCGAAAGTCGACAAATTGCCTGACTTTCCCGCCGTCCCGTCACGCCAGAGGATGTGGGCACCTGACCGATTGGGACATTTATGTATGGCTGTCGGGTTAAAGCAACGAACGTGTCGGCCTGGCTGCCCGGCCGGTCGCGGCCGGCGCCGCGTGGCGGTGGGGACGGGGTTGAAATCGCCTTGCGGCACGCCAGGTTTACGGCCCGGTTTTGCGGCCTGACGACATTTTTGTCGGAAGGTGCCGCTTGCGACAATCTTGTTAGGGTGAAAGCGCCCGGCTGCGAGCCGGAAGGGAGGGAAATCTTCGCGGTGCGGCGTCCGGAGGAGCGCCGCGGCCGGAAGGGGGGGCCTCCGGGCGGCCCCCCTGGGTTACGCGATCGCCGACAGGCTCGTCTCGCCCATCAGGTAGATGTCCACCGCGGCGGCGGCGTGGCGTCCGTCGGCAATCGCCCACACGATCAGCGACTGCCCGCGCTGCATGTCGCCGGCGGTGAAGATGCCGTCTTCGCTCGTCATCCAGCGCGCGTCGCGCCAGACATTGCCCCGCTCGGTCACCCGCAGCCCGAGCTCCGCGACCGCGCCGCCGCGCTCCGGCCCGGTGAACCCCATCGCCAGCAGCACGAGGTCGGCCGGGATCTCGACCTCCGTCCCCGGCAGCCTGGTGACGCCGGAACGCCCGACCTCCACCCCGACGGTCTGCAGCCCGGCGACCTGCCCCGCGCCGTTGGCCACGAACCGCTCCGTCGAGATCGAGAACAGCCGCTCCCCGCCCTCGTCGTGCGCCGCCGAGCTGCGGAAGATCCGCGGCCACTGCGGCCACGGGTTGTCGTCGCCGCGGCTCTCCGGCGGCCGCGGCAGCAGCTCGAACTGCTGCACCGACAGCGCCCCCTGGCGGTGGACCGTGCCCAGGCAGTCCGCGCCGGTGTCGCCGCCGCCGATGATCACCACGCGCTTGCCTTCCGCGGTGATCACCTGATCGGCGGGAACCGCGTCCCCTTCGCAGCGGCGGTTCTGCTGCGTCAGGTAGTCCACGGCGAAGTGGATCCCGCCCAGCTCCCGCCCCGGGACCGTCAGGTCGCGCGGCCGCTCGGCGCCGCAGCACAGCACCACCGCATCGTAGTCGCGGCGCAGCGCCTCAGCCGAGATGTCCTCGCCGATGTTCACGCCGGGGCGGAATCGCACCCCTTCCGCTTCCATGATCTTCAGCCGGCGATCGACCAGCCGCTTCTCGATCTTGAACTCGGGGATGCCGTAGCGCAGCAGGCCGCCGATGCGATCCGCCTTCTCGAACACCACGACGCTATGTCCGGCGCGGTTCAGCTGGTCAGCCGCCGCCAGCCCCGCCGGCCCCGATCCGACAATGGCGACCCGCTTGCCGGTCCGCACCGCCGGCGGCGCCGGCTGGATCCACCCCTCCTCGAACGCGCGCTCGACGATGGAGAGCTCGATGTTCTTGATCGTGACCGGCTCGTCGTTGATGCCGAGCACGCACGACCCTTCGCACGGCGCCGGGCACAGCCGCCCGGTGAAGTCCGGGAAGTTGTTGGTGGCGTGCAGCCGGTCGCTGGCGGCGCGCCAGCGCTGCTTGTAGACCAGGTCGTTCCAGTCCGGAATGTGGTTGCCGAGCGGGCAGCCCTGGTGGCAGAAAGGAATGCCGCAATCCATGCACCGGGAGCCCTGGTCGCGCACCTCCTTCTCCGGGGTGGGCAGGTAGACCTCGTTCCAGTCGCGCACCCGCAGCTCGACCGGCCGGTAGTGCGGCTTCGTACGCTTGATGTGGATGAACCCGTTGACGTTACCCAAGAGCCGCTCCCACGAGCTCGGCGAAGGCCGCTTCCCGGTTCTCGGACCGGGCCCGCGCTTCGGCGAGCAGTACCCGTTTGTAGTCGCGCGGAATCACCTTGACGAACCGCGCCTGGGCGTCGATCCAGTCGGCCAGCAGCTGCACCGCCCGGCCGCTGTTGGTGTAGTGCACGTGGCGCCGCAGCATCCCGCGCACGAACTCGAGGTCGTCCGCCTCGGTCAGCGGATCGAGATCCACCATCTGCTTGTTGCACCGCCGCGCGAACTGGCCGTCGGCATCGAGCACGTAAGCGACGCCGCCGCTCATGCCGGCGGCGAAGTTCCGCCCCGTCCGGCCGATCACGACGACCCGGCCGGCGGTCATGTACTCGCAGCCGTGATCGCCGACCCCCTCGACCACCGCGAGCGCGCCGCTGTTGCGCACCGCGAAGCGCTCGCCGGCGATGCCGCGCACGTAGGCCTCGCCGCTGGTGGCGCCGTAGAGGCAGACGTTGCCGACGATGACGTTCTCGTGCGAGGCGAACGTCGACTGGCGCGGCGGATAGACCACCAGCTTGCCGCCCGACAGCCCCTTGCCGACGAAGTCGTTCGAATCCCCCTCGAGCGTCATCGTGATGCCGCGCGGCAGGAAGGCGCCGAAGCTCTGGCCGGCCGACCCGGAGAACTGCACCTGGATGGTGTCGTCCGGCAGGCCGTCGCCGCCGTGCCGCCGCGTCACCTCGGAGCCCAGCATCGTCCCGACCGTGCGGTTGCTCGTTGCGGATCGGCAGCTCGATGCGGACCGGCTCGCGGCGCTCGAGCGCCGCCGCCGCCCGCGCGATCAGCTCGTCGTCGAGCGCCCGCTCGAGGCCGTGGTCCTGGCCGCGGATCGGCGCGGCGCGCCGCCGTGTCCGACACCGCCGGCTGGTGCAGGATCTGCTCGAGATCGACCCCCTTCGCCTTCCAGTGGTCGATCGCCTCGCGCATCTCCAGGCAGTCGGCGCGCCCGATCATCTCGTCCATCGTCCGGAAGCCGAGCTCCGCCATCAGCTCGCGGACGTCCTCGGCGACGAAGCGGAAGTAGTTCTCGACGAACTCCGGCTTGCCGGTGAACTTCTTGCGCAGCTCGGGATCCTGCGTCGCGATGCCGACCGGGCAGGTGTTGAGGTGGCAGACCCGCATCATGATGCAGCCCGACACCACCAGCGCCGCGGTCGAGAAGCCGAACTCCTCGGCCGCCGAGCAGCGCGGCGACGACGACGTCGCGGCCGGTCCGCAGCTGGCCGTCGACCTGCACGACGATGCGGTCGCGCAGGCGGTTGAGGACCAGCACCTGCTGGGTCTCGGCCAGCCCGAGCTCCCACGGCACGCCGGCGTGCTTGATCGAGGTCAGCGGCGACGCCCCGGTGCCGCCGTCGTGGCCGGAGATCAGCACGACATCCGCGTGCGCCTTGGCCACGCCGGCGGCGACCGTGCCGACGCCGACTTCCGCCACCAGCTTGACGTGGATGCGGGCGGCCGGATTGGCGTTCTTCAGGTCGTAGATCAGCTGCGCCAGGTCCTCGATCGAGTAGATGTCGTGGTGCGGCGGCGGCGAGATCAGCGACACGCCCGGCGTCGAATGGCGGACCTTGGCGATCCACGGGTAGACCTTGTGCCCGGGCAGCTGGCCGCCTTCACCCGGCTTGGCCCCCTGCGCCATCTTGATCTGCAGGTCGTCGGCGTTGACCAGGTATTCGCTGGTGACGCCGAAGCGCGCCGAGGCGACCTGCTTGATGGCGCTGCGGCGCGAGTCGCCGTTGGCGTCGGGCCGGTAGCGCGCGGCGTCCTCGCCCCCCTCGCCGGTGTTCGACTTGCCGCCGAGGCGGTTCATCGCGATGGCGAGCGTCTCGTGCGCCTCCTGGCTGATCGAGCCGTAGGACATCGCCCCGGTCGCGAACCGCTTGAGGATCGCCTCGACCGGCTCGACCTCGTCGAGCGGCACCGGCGCGGCGCCGGGCTTGAGACTCGAGCAGGCCGCGCAGCGTCCCGAGGTTGCGGCTCTGGTCGTTGACGAGCGCGGTGTACTCCTTGTAGATCGCGTACTGCCCGCTGCGGGTCGCGTGCTGCAGCTTGTGCACCGTGTCCGGGTTGAACAGGTGCATCTCGCCGTCGCGCCGCCACTGGTACTCGCCGCCGCTCTCGAGGTCGGCGGTGAGCAGGCTGCGGGACGGGAAGGCGCGGCGATGGCGCGCCGCGCACCTCGCTCGCGATCACGTCGATGCCGACGCCGCCGATGCGCGACGCCGTCCAGGTGAAGTAGCGGTCGACGAAGCGGCGGTTCGAGGCCGATCGCCTCGAAGATCTGCGCGCCGCAGTAGCTCTGCAGCGTCGAGATCCCCATCTTCGACATCACCTTCAGGATGCCCTTGTTGAGCGCCTTGATGTAGTTGATCACCGCGCGGTCGTGCGACGAGCCCCTCGAGCACGCGCTGCTGGATCATGTCGTCGAGCGTCTCGAACGCCAGGTACGGGTTGACCGCGCCGGCGCCGTAGCCGATGAGCAGCGCGACGTGGTGCACTTCGCGGGCGTCGCCGGATTCGACGACCAGCGCGCAGCGCGTGCGCAGCCCCTCGCGCACCAGGTGATGGTGCACGCCGGCCGTCGCGAGCAGGCTCGGGATCGGCGCCAGCTTCTCGGTGACGCCGCGGTCCGACAGGATCAGGATGGTGTGGCCGGCCTGCGACGGCGTCCTGCGCCTGCTCGCGCAGCGCGTCCATCGCGCGCTCCAGCCCGGCGCCGCCCTCCGCCGGCGCGATACAGCATCGGCAGCGTGACCGAGCGGAAGCCGGGCATGTCGATGTGGCGCAGCTTCGCCAGCTGATCGTTGTCGATGATCGGGTACTTGACGACGATCTGGCGGCACGACTCGGGCTCGGGCAGCAGCAGGTTGCGCTCCGGGCCGATGGTCGATTCCATCGACGTGACCAGCTCCTCGCGGATCGCGTCGAGCGGCGGGTTGGTGACCTGCGCGAACAGCTGCTTGAAGTAGTCGTAGAGCAGCCGCGGCCGCTCCGACAGCACCGCCAGCGGCGTGTCGGTGCCCATCGAGCCGAGCGGCTCCTCGCCGCCGCGGGCCATCGGCCCGAGCAGCAGCTCGATGTCCTCCTGGGTGTAGCCGAACGCCTGCTGGCGCCGCAGCACCGTCTCGTGGTCGGGCGGCGGCAGGAACGGCGCCGGCTCGCAGGTCCTCGATCGGAATCAGGTGATCCTGCAGCCACGCGGCGTACGGCTGCTCGCGCGCGAGCTCGCGCTTGAGCTCCTCGTCGGCGATGATCCGCCCCTGCGCGGTGTCGACCAGGAAGATGCGCCCGGGATGCAGCCGCTCCTTGACCAGCGACGTCTTCCGCCGGGATGTCGAGCACGCCGACCTCCGACGCCATCACCACCAGGTCGTCCTTGGTCACGTAGTAGCGCGACGGCCGCAGCCCGTTGCGGTCGAGCACCGCGCCAATCACCGTGCCGTCGGTGAAGGCGATCGACGCCGGGCCGTCCCACGGCTCCATCAGCGACGAGTGGTACTCGTAGAACGCCCGCAGCTCCGGATGCATGGCGTCGTTGTTCTGCCACGGCTCCGGGATCATCATCAGCATGGCGTGCGGCAGCGACCGCCCCGACATCACCAGCAGCTCGAGGACGTTGTCGAAGATGGCGCGTGTCGCTGCCCCCCTCGCGGATGATCGGCAGGATCTTCGCCAGGTCCTCGCCGAGCACCTCGGACGACAGCAGCGCCTCGCGCGCCTTCATCCAGTTGATGTTGCCGCGCAGCGTGTTGATCTCGCCGTTGTGCGCGATGTAGCGGTAGGGGTGCGCCAGCGGCCAGGACGGGAACGTGTTGGTGCTGAAGCGCTGGTGCACCAGCGCCAGCGCCGACTCGACCGCCGGATTCGACCAGATCCGGGAACATCCCCGCGATCTGGTTGGCGGTCAGCATCCCCTTGTAGACCAGCGTGCGCGACGACAGGCTCACCACGTAGAAGAACCGGCGGTCGTCACAGCCCAGGGCATCCACCGCGTGCTCGACCCGCTTGCGGATCACGAACAGCTTGCGCTCGAACGCCGCATCCCCCTCGGCCGAGGCGCCCGGCGCCGGCAGCCCGGGGCCGCGGCCGATCAGGATCTGCCGGAAGACCGGTTCCACCGCGATCGCGCTCGGCCCGAGCGCGCGGTGGTCGGTCGGCACGTCGCGCCAGCCGAGCAGCTCCTGCCCCTCCTCGACGACGATCCGCTCGAAGATGCCCTCGATGTCGCGCCGGCACGGCTCGTCGTGCGGCAGGAAGATCAGCCCGGCACCGTAACCGCGCTCGGGCGGCAGCGTGATCCCCAGCGCCGCCGCCTCGCCGCGCAGGAAGCGGTCGGGCATCTGCATGAGGATGCCGGCGCCGTCGCCGGTGTTGGCCTCGCAGCCGCAGGCGCCGCGATGCTCGAGGTTGATCAGGACCTGGAGCGCCTGCCGCACGATCGCATGCGACCGCCGGCCTTTGATGTGCGCGACGAACCCGACGCCGCACGCATCATGCTCGTAGGACGGGTCGTAGAGACCCTGGGCGGGGGGCGGTGAAATCTGTGTCACCGGACCGTTATCGACGATCCGGACCCATGCGCAAAACGGGTTTAACTGATTGCGTCCATGCGTCCTGCTTCTGCCCCCGTTATGCGCAAAACGCATGGGCCGCATGACGCCACGGTGTGCGGAGGCCGCGCAGGTGCGCGCCGCGCACACCCCGGCGCCTTACGGTTTGTCCATGAACACCCGCACTTTTCGCGGCTTCACGTAGACGCGCTCGCCGATGATCGCGCGGATCGCGGCATACGGCTCCCGCCCGAGCTCGATCTGGATCGGCCGCCGCTCGTCGTCGCTCACCTCGATCTTGACGACCGCCCCGGCCATCCGCACGTCGGTCACCGTGGCCCACAGGCCGCCGCCTTCGTCCGCCCGGCTGATGTCCAGCTCATGCGGCCGGGAGTAGCCGGCGGCGGTCCTCGACTCGGTGTGCGGGTGCTCGGGATACTCCACCGACAGCGGGCCCAGCCACGCCTTGCCGTCCTGCACCCGGCCGTGGAAGATGTTGACCTGCCCCAGGAAGTTGACTACGAACGGCGTCGCGGGATGCTCGACCACCATCTCGGGCGTGCCGTCCTGCTCGATCCGCCCCTCGTTCATCACGACGACGCGGTTGGCCAGCTCGAGGGCTTCTTCCTGGTCATGGGTGACGAACACGCTGGTCAGGTGGATGTCGGCATGGAGCCGCCGCAGCCAGCGGCGCAGCTCCTGCCGGACCTTGGCGTCGAGCGCGCCGAACGGCTCGTCGAGCAGGAGCACGCGGGGCTCGACCGCGAGCGCCCGGGCGAGCGCCACGCGCTGGCGCTGGCCGCCCGAGAGCTGCGAGGGGTAGCGGCTGCCGAGGTAGTCGAGCTGCACGAGCGCCAGCAGATCGTTCACCTTCCGCCCGATCACCGCGTCGGACGGGCGCTGCGCCCGCGGCCGGACGCGCAGCCCGAACGCCACGTTCTCGAACACAGTCATGTGGCGGAAGAGCGCGTAGTGCTGGAACACGAACCCGACGCCCCGGTCGCGCGGATCCCGGCGCGCCGCGTCGTCGCCGTCGAAGAGCACCGAGCCGGAGTCTGCCTGTTCCAGCCCGGCGATGATTCGGAGCAGCGTGGTCTTGCCCGAGCCCGACGGCCCGAGGAGGGCGAGCAGCTCCCCCTGCGCCACGGTGAAGCTGACGTCGTCGAGCGCGGCGAACTGGCCGTATTTCTTGCTGAGGCGGGTCACTTCGATGCTCATCGGGCGGCTCCCGCGGGAACGTCGCGTCCGCCGGCGGCCGCCGGGGCGAGGCGCCGCTCGACCACGCTCTTGACGACCAGCGTGACGAGGGCCAGGAACGCCAGCAGCGAGGCCACCGCAAAGGCCGCCTGGAACGCGTACTCGTTGTAGAGAATTTCAACGTGCAGCGGCAGCGTATTCGTGGCCCCGCGGATCTTGCCGGACACGACCGACACCGCGCCGAACTCCCCCATCGCGCGCGCGCTGCAGAGGATGACGCCGTAGAGCAGCCCCCAGCGGATGTTGGGCAGCGTGACCCGGAAGAACGTCTGCAGGCCGCCGGCGCCCAGCACCCGCGCCGCTTCCTCCTCCTGGGTGCCGGACGCTTCCATCACCGGGATGATCTCGCGGGCAATGAAGGGAAACGAGACGAAGACCGTGGCCAGGACGATGCCGGGCACGGCAAAGACAATCCGCAGGTCGTGGTCGAACAGCCACGGCCCGAAGAACCCCTGGCGCCCGAAGAGCAGCACGAACACCATCCCGGCAATCACCGGCGACACCGCGAACGGCAGGTCGATGAGGGTGATGAGCAGATTCTTGCCGCGGAAGTCGAACTTGGCGATCGCCCAGCCGGCGCAGACGCCGAAGACGAGGTTGGCGGGCACCGCGATGGCGGTGGCGAGCAGCGTCAGGCGCAGCGCGGCCATCGCCTCGGGCTCGCGGATGGCCGCCAGGTAGGCCGCCGAGCCGTCGGCAAACGCCTCGATGAAGACGGTCACGAGCGGCAGGACGAGGAAGAGCGCGAGGAACAGCAGGGCGACCGCGGTCAGGGTCCAGCGGACGAACGGGGGCTCGCTGAGGTGCCGCGGCCGCTGATGGCCGTGGGATCCGGTGCGGGCGGGCAGGTGTCCGGCCATGGCAGCGTTCCGTCAGTGCGACAGCCGCCGCGTCGTCCAGCCCTGCAGGGCGTTGATGGCGAGCAGCAGCGTGAAAGAGAACAGCAGCATGACCAGCGCGATGGCGGTGGCGCCGGCGTAATCGAACTGCTCGAGCTGGGTGATGATGAGGAGTGGCGCGATCTCGGTCTCCATCGGCATGTTGCCCGAGATGAAGACCACCGAGCCGTACTCCCCGACGGCGCGGGCGAACGACAGCGCGAACCCGGTGAGCCAGGCCGGGTAGAGGTAGGGCAGGATGACGCGGGTCAGGACGCTCAGACGCGTGGCGCCCAGGCTCGCGGCGGCCTCCTCGATCTCGACGTCGAGCGACTCGATCACCGGCTGCAGCGTGCGGACGACGAACGGCAGGCCGATGAAGATGAGCGCCAGCGTGACCCCGGCGCGGGTGAAGGCCACGCTGATGCCGTAGGGCACCAGCCAGCGCCCGATCCAGCCGTTCGGCGCGTAGATGGCCGTGAGCGTGATGCCAGCCACCGCGGTGGGCAGGGCGAACGGCAGGTCGACCAGCGAGTCCACCAGCCGGCGGCCGGGAAACGAGTAGCGCACGAGCACCCAGGCCACGATCAGGCCGAACACGGCGTTGACGCTCGCCGCGACGAGCGACGCGCCGATGCTCAGGCGGTACGAGGCGACCACGCGGGGATCGGAGATCACCTGCCAGAACGCCTCCCACGTCATCGTGGCGCTGCGGATCGGCAGCGTCAGCAGCGGCACCAGCACGATGAGGCCGAGATAGAAGAGCGTGAAGCCCATCGTCAGCCGGAAGCCGGGCAGCACGGTACGGCGGGTGGCGGCGGTGGTCACGGGCGCCACGCTACCTCCGCCCCGGCCGGTAGATGCGCTCGAAACTGCCGCCGCGGGCGAAGTGCGCCTGCTGCGCCGCCTGCCAGCCGCCGAACGCCTCGTCGATGGTGAAGAGGCGCACCGGCGCGAACGTCGCCGCGTGTTTCGCGGCCACCTTCGGGTCGCGCGGCCGGTAGTGGTGCCGGGCGGCAATCTCCTGTCCCTCCGGCGTATAGAGGAACTGCAGGTACGCCTCGGCGACCGCGCGGGTGCCGCGCTTGTCCACCACCTTGTCCACGATGGCGACCGGCGGCTCGGCCAGGATGCTGGCCGGCGGCATCACGATCTCGACCTGCCCTTTGGATTCGCGGATCGCCAGGAAGGCCTCGTTCTCCCACGAGAGCAGCACGTCGCCGATGCCGCGGTGCACGAACGTGGTCGTGGAGCCGCGGGCGCCGGAGTCGAGCACCGGCACGTTGCGATAGAGGCGCGCCACGAAGTCCGCCGCCGTCTGGTCGTTGCCGCCGGGCAGGCGCCTGGCGTATTCCCACGCGGCGAGGTAGTTCCAGCGGGCGCCCCCCGACGTCTTCGGGTTCGCGGTGATGACGCCGATTCCGGGCTGCACGAGGTCGCCCCAGTCGCGGATGCCCTTCGGATTCCCCTTCCGCACGAGGAAGACGATCGTGGAGGTGTAGGGCGCGCTGTTGTGGGGCAGCCGCTTCTGCCAGGCGGGGGTGTCGATCAGCCCGGACCGCTGGATCGCGTCGATGTCGAACGCCAGCGCCAGGGTGACGACGTGCGCGTCGAGCCCGTCGATGACGGCGCGCGCCTGGGCGCCGGCGCCGCCGTGCGACTGCCGGATCCGGATCTGCTGGCCGGTCCGGCGCTGCCACTGCGCGGTGAAGGCGGCGTTCACCTCCGCGTAGAGCTCGCGGGTGGGATCGTACGAGACGTTGAGCAGCGTCTGGGCGCTGAGCGGCGCCGCCAGCAGCGCGCCGAGCGCCAGCGCGGCCAGACGGCGGAGCGAAGTCATGGCTGCTGCACCATTGGCCATGCCCCTGCCGCGGGCGTCAGAAGTTCACCTGCGCGCGGAACAGCACGGCGTTCTCCGCGGGACGCGCCCCGTCCGCCTCGCCGTCGAAGACCGTGCGCTCGAAGTTCACGACGTACTTGAGGTTGGGCGTGAGGAACCAGTTCAGGCCGACCGTCCAGGCGGCGGCGCCGCGGCTCGCGCCCGTCGCGGCGAGATCCAGCGCAAAGGCGCGGTCGTCGATGTCGAGCGCGTGGTAGCGCGCGGCCAGCTGCAGGGCGCCGGGATGGCCGCCGCCGAAGTCGAAGTTCGCCTTCGGCCGGACGCCGGCGCCCGCGTCGGTGGCCGCCTCGCCGGTCAGCACGAGCGAGGCCGCCACCTGCCACGCCTCGTGCGCCACGTCCGCCCGCGCGTTCCCCTTCCGGACCGGGAGCGCGCTGTGGACGTATTCGGCGAAGCCGCCAAAGGACTTGTAGTAGTAGAGCAGCTGGGGCGAATAGCGGGTGCGCACGCCGTCGGCGGTCGCGCCGTTATAGGAGAAGTAGGGTTGCTGGACGGACGCGGTGCGGAGGTAGGGCAGCGCCGCCGCGCCGCTCTGCCGGCCGGCCGAGACGCCGAACCCGACGCCGAGCCCGCGCAGCGGGCTGGCGGTGCGCGCCGCGAACGGCCTGACCACGACACGGCCGGCGACATCCTTGCTGTCGCTCGTATCGACGTCGGTGCTGGCGCCGTCGGGGGCGCCGTTGAGCACGCCGGCCATGTAGCTGAAGGTGCCGTTGGTGCGGTCGCCGAGGACCTGGATGCCAACGTCGCGGTTGGGCGCCAGCGAGCTCGGCAGCGCCCGCTCGAGGAACAGGAAGTTCGAGGCCGCGTGCGCCCGTTCGAGCCCGAACGGCGTCTTCGCCTTTCCGGCGCGGATGCGGAACAGCGGCGACAGCACCGTGTCGATGTAGGCGTCCTGCAGCACCAGGTTGCCGCCGGCGAACTCGGGCGCGAGGAAGAACTCGAAGCGCTGCGCGAAACGCCCGCGGAGGTAGGGGCGCGCCCGCCGCACCAGGAACGTGTCGGTCACGGCGTCGCGGTCGTCGCCCGCGACGAACCGCCCGTCGGCATGGACGAGCATGCCGATCTGCAGGCGGAAGACGCCGTCGTCGCTCTGGATGAAGAAGCCGTCGCGCCAGCCGGCGGTCACGGCCGGCGGCGCAGGCTGGCGCGGCTCCTCGGCCTGCGGCTCCGGCGGCGCCGGCGCCTGCGCGTGCAGGGCGCGGCCGCTCAGCCCGAGCGCGAGGACGGCGCAGGCGATGAGTATCGCGAGTGGCTTCTGCATCATGGGCGTCTTGGCGCGGCGGCGCGGCGGCTCCCCGCGTCCAGTCGTTTCCGGGTCCGCGTCTGCCGCACGTTGATGTCGTGCAGCGTGGTGTTGTCGAGGATGCGCGCGGTGGAGTCGCGGACTTCCTGCATGACCAGCCGGACGGCACAGGTCTCCTCGTCCACGCACTCGACGCACCTGGTGTAGGCGGTCTGGCTGACGCACGGCACCAGCGCCAGCGGCCCCTCCAGCGCGCGGATGACATCGCCGGCGGTGATCCGATCCGCCGCGCGGCCGAGGAAGTAGCCGCCGCCCTTGCCCTTCTTGCTGTGCACCAGCCCGTGGCGCTTGAGATCGAGCAGGATGGCCTCGAGGAACTTCTTCGGGAGGGCATCGCGGTCGGCCAGCGCCGAGACGAGCACGGGCCCGGCGCCCGCCTCGCGGGCGAGCATCAGGATCGCCTTCAACCCGTACTTCGATCGTCGCGACAGCACCTGGCCATTACCCTACCATCCCGATAGGCTATGGTGTCTAGGAAAATCGCCGGGCGCTACGGCAGCCGCTTCGCCAGCTGGTGCAGGAACAGCCCGACATCGGTGACCAGGCCGATGGTCTGCGACGAGCCGCGATCCGCCAGCTTGGTCACCACGGCAGGGTTGATGTCGACGCACACCACCGGCGTCCACGCCGGCAGCATGTTGCCGACGCCGATCCCGTGCAGCATGGTCGAGAGCACGATGACCAGGCCGGCCGCCTGCAGCACCTCGGTGTAGCGGTTCTGCGCCTCGACCATGTCGGTGAGGGTATCCACGATCGGGCCGTCGTCCCGGATGCTGCCCGCCAGGACCACCGGCACCCCGGCGCGCACGCACTCCACCATCACCCCGGTGGCGAGCACTCCGGACTCGACCGCCGGCCCGATCCCGCCGGCGCGGTTGATCGCGTTGATCGCCCGCATGTGATGACGATGTCCGCCCTGCACCGGCGTGCCGGCCTCGAGATCGACGCCTAAGGAGGTGCCGAACATGGCGAGCTCCGCGTCGTGAACCGCAAGGGCGTTGCCCGCCAGCACCACGTCGACCCAGCCGCGGCGGATGAGCTCGGTGAAGTAGGCGGCGCCGCCGGTATGGACAACGACCGGGCCGGCCACGAAGACCACCTGGCGCCCCTGCGCCCGCGTCTCCTGCATCAGCGCGGCGATGCGCCCGACGCTCGCCTCGACCCGCCGCTCCGATGAGATCTCGTTCGACATGAACGCGAAATCCCCGCGGTCGCGCTCGCGGAACTCCGGCGTGACGCGGATGCCCTCGAGCCCGCACACCACACGGTCGCCGGTCCGCACGTCGCGCAGCTTGCGGCAGGCGGCCCGCCCGCCGTCGAGCGCGATCACCGCATCCATGCGCTGCTGCTCCACCGCGATCCAATGGCCGTCGATCCGCACGTGCGTCCGCATGTTGGTGGTCGAATAGAAGTCGTCCGGCACGCAGCCGTCGCGGTCCGCCACGCGGACCAGGGCATCGCGCTGCTGCACCGGGTTGCAGCCGAGCTGCATCAGGTCCTCGACCAGCCGCTGCAGGCCGGGTTCGGTCGCCGCCGAGACCCGCAGCGAAATCCGCGAGAAATCCTCGTTCGTCCGGCCGATGGCGAAGTCGAGCACCTCGAACGCGCCGCCGCGCTCGATCACCTTGTCGAAGATGGTGTTGAGGATGTTCGAGTCGATCAGGTGCCCTTCGGCACCGACGACGGCTACGTGGGCGTGAGCGTCCTGCATAATGGGTTAGGGTAACTGGTGGTGGCCCTCATTTTGGCAGTTCCACACATTTTGGCAATGCCGGCCCGCCCGTGACGCCCGACGACCCGCACAAGCCGCTGCGCGACGACGTCCGGCTGCTCGGCGAGCTGCTCGGCGAAACGCTGCAGCGCCACGAAGGGGCGGCGCACTTCGAGCGCGTCGAGCGCGTGCGCGCGCTCGCCAAGCGGCGGCGCACCGGGCCCGGGCGCGGCGGCGGCGACTTCGAGGCCCTCGCCGCCGAGCTGCGCGCCATGCCGGTGGACGCGGCGCTGCCCGTCGCCCGCAGCTTCGCCCACTTCCTCAACCTCGCCAACATCGCCGAGCAGCACCACCGGATGCGGCGGCGGCGCGCGCTCCAGCTCGACCCGCGCGGGCGGCCCCAGCAGGCATCCGTCGAGGAGGTCCTGCCGCGCCTGCGCGCCGCCGGCATCCCGCCCGACGCGCTGTACGACGCCGTGTGCCGCCTCCGCATCGAGCTGGTGATGACGGCACACCCGACCGAGATCATGCGGCGGACGCTGCAGCACAAATACAACCGCATCGCCGCCGCGCTGGCCGGGCTGGACCGGCCCGACCTGACCGGCAGCGAGCGCGCCGAGCTGCTCGAGACGATGCGGCGGGAGATCGCCGGCGCCTGGCACACGGAAGAAGTCCGGCGCGAGCGCCCGTCACCGCTCGAAGAGGTGCGCTCCGGCATGGCCGTGTTCGAGGAAACGCTGTGGAACGCGGTGCCGCAGTTCTGCCGCTCACTCGACCGCACGCTGCGCGAGGCGACCGGACGGGGTCTCCCCATCGACGCCGCGCCGGTCCGGTTCGGCTCGTGGATCGGCGGCGATCGCGACGGCAATCCGTCGGTCACCCCCGACGTGACGCGGCGGGCCTGCCTGATGGCCCGCGCCACCGCCCTCTCGCTCTACGCCCGCGATCTCGAAGACCTCCGCTTCGAGCTGTCGATGAGCCCGGCCACGCCGGAGCTGCGCGCCCGCGCGGAGGGCGCCCACGAGCCCTACCGCGCCGTGCTGCGGACGCTGCAGCAGCGCCTCGACGCCACGCGGCGGGCGGTGGACCGCGACCTTCGCGCCGAGTCGGGCGACGCCCCCGACCCGGCGGCGCTCCGGACCGCCGACGACCTCGCCGAGCCCCTCCTGCTCTGCGACCGCTCGCTCCGCGAGACCGGCAACGACGTAATCGCCGACGGCCGGCTGGCCGACCTCCTGCGGCGCATCGCGGCCTTCGGCCTGACCCTCGTCCGCCTCGACGTCCGGCAGGAAGCGGCGCGCCACACCGAGGCGCTCGATGCCATCACCCGCCATCTGGGGCTCGGCGCCTACGCCGCCTGGGCCGAGGAGCGGCGCATCGATTTCCTGCTCAACGTCCTGAGCCAGGAGCGGCGGCTGCCGCTGGCCGGCCTGCCCGCCACGCCCAAGGTCGCCGACCTGCTCGACACCTTCCGGATGCTGGCGACCATCCCGCCGGATTCGCTCGGGGCCTACGTGATCACCCAGGCGGGCCGGCCGTCGGACGTCCTGGCCGTCGAGCTGCTCCAGCGCGAGTCCGGCCTGGCGCGGCCGCTCCGCGTCGTCCCGCTGTTCGAGACCGCCCGCGACCTGCGGGCCGCCGCCGACGTGATGAACGGGCTGCTCTCGATCCCGTCCTACCGCGACCGCGTGATGCGCCGCGAGGGACGGCAGGAAGTGATGGTCGGCTACTCCGACTCGGCCAAGGAAATCGGCCGGGTCGCCGCCGCCTGGGAGCTCTACAAGGCGCAGGAGACCATCGTCGCCGCCTGCCGCGATCACGGCGTGCCGATCACGCTCTTCCACGGCCGCGGCGGCAGCGTCGGGCGCGGCGGCGGCCCGACCTACCTGGCGATCCAGTCCCAGCCGCCCGGCTCGGTGGACGGCACGCTGCGCGTGACCGAACAGGGGGAGATGATCCAGGCGAAGTTCGGCCTCCCCGGCATCGCCGTCCGCACGCTCGAGGTCTACACCACCGCGACCCTCGAGGCGGCACTCGCCAGCCCGTCGCCGGTCGATCCCGGCTGGCGGCAGACGATGGAGCGGGTGGCGACAGCGGCGCGCGGCGCCTTCCGGCGAACGGTGTACGACGATCCGCGCTTCCTGCCCTATTTCAGCAGCGCCACACCCGAAGGGGAGCTCGACGCGCTGCACATCGGCAGCCGGCCGGCGCGGCGCACCGCCGACGGCGGCTTGCAGATGCTGCGCGCCATCCCCTGGCAATTCGCCTGGACGCAGACGCGCCTGCTGCTGGCGTCGTGGCTCGGCGTCGAGGAGATGCTCGGGGACGAGCTCAGCGACGAGGACCGCGCCGTCTGCCGGGCGATGTATCGCGACTGGCCATTTTTCCGATCGACCGTCGACCTCATGGAGATGGCGCTGGCCAAGGCGGACGCCGGCGTGGCCGAGCACTACGACCGCCACCTCGTGGCGCCCGAGCACCACGACCTCGGCCGGGCGCTGCGCGCGCGCCTCGACCGCGCCGCCGACGCCGTGCTCTGGATCACCGGCCACGCGCGGCTGCTCGACGGCAACCCGGTGCTGCGGCGCTCGATCGACGTCCGCAACCCCTACGTCGATCCCATCAACCTGCTGCAAGTCGAGCTCCTGCGCCGGCTGCGCAGCCGGCCGGCCAGCGTGGCCGACGCCACGGCCGCCGTCGAGGAGGCGGCCGACACCCTGCAGCTGCGCCGCGCCCTCCTCGTCACCATCAACGGCGTGGCGGCGGGCATGCGGAACACGGGATAGGGCCGCCGCGACCCATGCGCCAGGCGCATCCCTGCCATCGGTCCGGCGGGCGGATGCCGCCGCGGCCCTTGACAGTGCCGCCGCCTCCCGTGCTACCGTCCCTTCCAGGTATGTGGTTCTCACCCTGTTGTTGTCGCCCGTGCGCATCGCTCTGTCGATGCTGTTGTACGGTGCCGGCGACCTGCCGGTGAGAGGCCTGCCCGCTACGCGTTAGTCCCCGGATCCTCTCCCCCCTGGCCGGCCGCTCGGCGTTCCATCCGCCCGGCATTTCCGTCAGTGCAGCCGTTTCTCAGGGGAGATCTCTCGATGTCAGTTCACGCACAGCCCGCCGCGTCCGCTCCGTCCGGGGACAGTCTGCCGCCCGGGGCCGCCGCCACCCTGCCACCGCTGGTGCACGGACGCGGCGACGCCAGCCTGCCGCTCGACCGGATGGCGGCCCGCTTCGACCACCTGCGCGCACTCGAGGCGGAGAGCATCCACATCTTCCGGGAGGTGGCTGCCGAGTTCGAGCGGCCGGTCATGCTCTACTCCATCGGCAAGGACTCGTCGGTGCTGCTGCGCCTGGCGCAGAAGGCCTTCTACCCGGCGCCGATCCCCTTTCCCCTGCTGCACATCGACACCGGCTACAAGTTCCGCGAGATGATCGAGTTCCGCGACTGGTACGCGGCCGAGGTCGGCGCCCGGCTGATCGTCCACACCAACCAGGCGGCGCTCGACGACGGCACGCAGCCGTTCGCCGTCGGCACCCAGCGCTGCTGCGGCCTGCTCAAGACGACCGCCCTGCTCGACGCGCTGCAGGCCGGCTCGTTCGACGCCGCCTTCGGCGGCGCCCGCCGCGACGAGGAGCGGTCGCGCGCCAAGGAGCGGGTGTTCTCGCTGCGCAACGCGGCCGGGCAGTGGGATCCGAAGCGGCAGCGCCCCGAGCTCTGGCACCTGCTCAACAGCCGCCTCGGCCCCGGCGAGTCGGTGCGCGTGTTCCCGCTCTCCAACTGGACCGAGCTGGACGTCTGGCACTACATCCACGTCGAGCGCATTCCCGTCGTCCCGCTCTACTACGCGCAGGAGCGCGAGGTCATCGTCCGCGGCAACTCGCTGATCATGGCCGAGCAGCCGTTCATTCCCCTGCTGCCCGGCGAGAAGCCGCAGCGGGTGACGTGCCGGATGCGCTCGCTCGGCTGCTCGCCGTGCACCGGCGCGGTGCGGTCGGAGGCCGACACCATCCCCAAGATCATCGAGGAGCTCGTCGCGGCGCGACACTCCGAGCGGCAGCTGCGCGTGATCGATCACGACCAGGACGGCTCGATGGAAATGAAGAAGCGCGAGGGCTACTTCTGATGTCCGGCCTGCTCCGCCTCTGCACGGCCGGCAGCGTGGACGACGGGAAGAGCACGCTGATCGGCCGGCTGCTCTACGAAGCGCGCGCCGTGTACGAGGATCAGCTGTCGTCGGTGCAGGCGGCGTCGCGCAACCGCGGCGCCGGGCCGATCGACTTCTCGCTCTTCACCGACGGGCTGCGCGCCGAACGCGAGCAGGGCATCACGATTGACGTCGCCTACCGCTACTTCGCCACCGCCCGGCGCAAGTTCATCCTCGCCGACACCCCCGGCCACGAACAGTACACGCGCAACATGGCGACCGGCGCCTCCACGGCCGACCTCGCGATCCTCCTGGTGGACGCGCGCCACGGCCTGCGCGAGCAGACGCGCCGCCATGCCCGGATTGCCAGCCTGCTCGGCATCTCGAACTTCGTGCTGGCCGTCAACAAGATGGACCTGGTCAACTTCGACCGCCGGGTCTTCGAGGACATTCGCGACGGCTTCCCCAGCCTGGTGGACAACGCCACGCTGCACGCCATCCCGCTGAGCGCCCTCAACGGCGACAACGTCGTCGCGCGCAGCGACGCCACGCCGTGGTTCACCGGCGCGCCGCTGCTCGAGTACCTCGAAACCGTCACCGTGGACCGCAAGGCCGCGGATCGCCCCTTCCGGTTCCCGGTCCAGCTGGTGCTGCGCCCGAACCACGAGTTCCGCGGCTATGCCGGGCAGATTGGATCGGGGACGATCCGGCCGGGGGACGCGATTACCGTGTGGCCGTCCGGGCGCCGGTCGCGGGTCAAGCGGATCGTGACCTGGGACGGCGATCTCGAGGTGGCGCAGGCGCCGATGTCGGTCACGCTTGACCCTGGACGACGAGATCGACATCAGCCGCGGCGACGTCCTCACGACGACCGCACCCCAGGTCGGGCGCCGGTTCGAGGCGCATGTGGTCTGGATGGACGAGCGGCCGCTCGACCCGCGGCGCGTCTATCTGCTGAAGCACGCCGCACGCGTGGTCACCGCCGAGCTCGACAGCACGCTGGCGCTGAACGACATCGGCCTGGTGAACGTGACCGCGTCCCGGCCGCTGGTGTTCGACGCCTACGACGCCAATCGCGCCACCGGCAGCTTCGTCGTCATCGACCCCGCCACCAGCGCCACCGCCGGCGCCGGCATGATCGTGCGCCGGCTGGACGACGGCGCGGCGGGGCCGCGCAGCGTCGATGCCGCCGAGCGGATCGCGCAGGCGGCGCGCGCGGCCGCCAGCGACGGAGACGCCGTCGAAGCCGTCCGGAGAGTCCTCGAGGAGATCCTGACATGAGCACCGCCGCGACACTCGAAGCCCGCAGCCTGGAGGCGAGCCGCCTGATCGAGGCGCGGCTGGCCGGAGCGGCGGCGCCGTGCGTCACCTCGAGCTTCCAGGCGGAGTGCGTGGTGCTGGTCCACCTGCTGCGGCAGCAGCGGCCGGAGATTCCGGTGCTCTTCCTCGACACCGTGCACCACTTCGGCGAGACCTATGCCTACCGCGACCAGCTGGCGGAGTCGTGGGGGCTCAACCTGATCAACCTGCGCGCCGGAGAGCCGTCGCCCGGGCTGTGGCAGCAGGACACGACGGCGTGCTGCGCGCGCCACAAGGTCGGCCCGCTGTTCGCCGCGCTCGACGGCTACGACGCCTGGTTCACCGGCCTCCGCCGCGAGCAGTCGCCCAGCCGCGCCGCGCTCGGCGAGGTCGAGCCGTTCACGCTGCCGACCGGACGGGTGCTGCACCAAGGTCAGCCCGCTGGCCGCCTGGTCGACGCGCGAGGTGTGGGCCTACGCGAAGCAGCACGACATCCCGCTGCTGCCGCTCTACGCGCAGGGCTACACCAGCATCGGCTGCCAGCCGTGCACGACGCTGCCGGTCGATCCGGGCAACGAGCGGTCGGGGCGCTGGGCGGGCCAGAAGCTGGAGTGCGGGATTCACATCCAGGCACGGTAGCGGACGACCGGACGAATTCGTGGAGGCGACGGCCGCGGGCTACGCGACTGTCGGGCCGGGCGCGGCGTCGGCGTCCGGCTTCCTGGCCCGGGGCGGCGGGCCCGGGGACAGCTTGAGCCGTGGGCGCACGCGTTCGAGCGTGCGCATCATTTCCTGCACCGCGCGCGGCACCCGGTCGAGCCGCAGGTGCACCCAGCCGGTTTCCCGGACCAGCTGCACGCCCGAGATCCGCGAACAGAACAGCTTCCCGGCGCGTACCTCACCGGCGACGGCCTGGTAGGGAATGATCGTCATCCCCATGCCCACCATCACCAGGGCCTTGATGATCTCGACGTTCTCCGTTTCGGTGACCACCTTGGGGGCGATCTGTTCGCGGACGAAGAACTCCTCGATCGCCTTGCGGCTGTTCGAGCCCGCCTCGAACAGCACGAACGGCTGGCCGATCAGGTCGCGCGGCGCGACGTTGCGGCGCTTGGCGAGCGGGTGGGTCGGCGCCGTCACCAGCAGGAGCTCTTCGCGCATGACCGGCACGGTCACGAGATTGGGGTCGTCGATGGGCAGGGTGAGCAGCCCGAGATCGGCCGCGCCGGTGCGCAGCTGGCGGATGAGCCGCGGCGTGGCGCCGGGCGTCAGCTTGACCTCGACCCCCGGGTGCTCCTTGCGGAACGCCTTGAGCAGCGGCGGGAACACGTAGAGGCAGACCGTCATGCCGCCGACCAGGCGGACCGTGCCGCTGACCGACTGCTGCGTGTCGAGGATGCTGGCGCGCGTCCGCTCGAGATCCTCGAACATGCGCTCGCTGAGGCCGAGCAGCGTCGTCCCGGCCGGCGTGATCCGGATCTTGCGGCCGAGGCGCAGGAACAGCTGTTCCTTCAGCTCCTCCTCGAGCAGGAGAATCTGGCGGCTGACGGCCGACTGCGAGAGGTGCAGCTGCTGTCCCGCGCTGGTGAAGGAGCCGCTCTGGGCGACGGCCCTGAGGATTTCGAGTTGCCGCAGATCCACGCGCGCTTGTCCGCCGATCCCTTCCACGGTTCCGGGTGGCCCGTCCACCGCTCGCGCCGTGCCGCTATTCTCGCGGAGACAGGCCCGCGGCAGCAACGCGCATTTTCGCATGCGCCACGCGGGAGACCTACGTCCTTGTAGGTATAGGCGTCGCCGCTGCAGAGCGGGCGCGCGGGCCCGGGCCCGAATCAAGCGGCACCGTCCCGGCCCGACAAGCATAAGCAGAGATAATGCTAAACGAAGAACAATTGTCTTTGCTTATTGAGCTGCCCTCCGTCATAATCTCCCTCATGCACCTGCGGCTGCGTGGCCGACTCGTTGTCATTCCGGTTCGCGGGCTCGGCGTTCTGCGCCGGGCACCGTGCGGGTGACGAGCCGGGTCAGGACTACAGCAGCCAGGGCCGTCACCTTCCGGGGGACGGCCTTTTGTTTTTTGCGGCGGATGAAGGAGCTTCCAGCGTGTCGAGTTCGAGTCATGAGCTGAAATGGCGCAGCAGCGCCCTCACCGACGGCCCCAGCCGGGCGCCGGCGCGGGCCATGCTCCGGGCCACCGGCCTCACCGACGAGGATCTGCGGCGGCCGCTCATCGGCATCGCCAACACCTGGATCGAGATCGGGCCCTGCAACTATCACCTGCGCGAGCTCGCCGCCGCAGGTCAAGAAGGGCGTGCGCAAGGCCGGCGGCACGCCGCTCGAGTTCAACACCGTCTCGATCTCCGACGGCATCACGATGGGCAGCGAAGGCATGCGCGCCTCGCTGGTCAGCCGCGAGGTCATCACCGACTCGATCGAGCTCGTCACGCGCGGCAACCTGTTCGACGGGCTGATCGTGCTCGTCGGCTGCGACAAGACCATCCCGGCCGGGAGTCATGGCGCTGGCGCGGCTCGACGTTCCCGGCATGGTGCTCTACGGCGGGTCGATCGCGCCCGGCCGGTGGCACGACCGCGACGTCACCATCCAGGACGTCTTCGAGGCGGTCGGCGCGCACGCCGCGGGCCGGATCACGAGCGCCGATCTCGACGACGCTCGAGCGCCACGCCTGCCCCGGCGCCGGCGCCTGCGGCGGCCAGTTCACCGCCAACACCATGGCGACGGTCGTGTGAGGTGCTCGGCATCTCCCCCTTCGGCAGCGCCAGCGTCCCGGCGGTGGACGCCGACAAGGCGGCCGTCGCCGAAGCCGCCGGCGAGCTGGTGATGGACCTGCTGCGCCGCGGCCTGACGCCGCGGCAGATCCTCACCAGGCCGGCGCTCGAGAACGCCATCGCCTCGGTCGCCGCCACCGGCGGCTCGACCAACGCCGTCCTCCACCTGCTGGCGATCGCCCGCGAGGCGGGCGTGGCGCTCGACATCGACGACTTCGATCGCATCAGCGCCCGCGTGCCGCTGCTCGCCGACCTCAAGCCGGGCGGCCAGTTCGTCGCCACCGACCTGCTATCGCGCCGGCGGCATCCCGCTCGTCGTGCAGCGGCTGCTCGACGGCGGCCACCTCCACGCCGACGCCATCACGATCACCGGGCGGACCATCGGCGAGCACGCGCGCGAGGCGCACGAGACCGCCGGACAGACGGTCGTCCGTCCCCTCGACCGACCCGCTCAAGCCGACCGGCGGCCTGGTCATCCTCAAGGGCAACCTCGCGCCCGAAGGCGCGGTGGTCAAGGTGGCCGGCGGCGACTACGACATCAAGCCATCGCCGGCCCGGCGCGGGTGTTCGACGGCGAGGAGCAGGCCTTCGAGGCCGTGCGCAGCGGCGGCATCAAGCCGGGCGACGTCGTGGTGATCCGCTACGAGGGCCCGAGCGGCGGCCCCGGCATGCGCGAGATGCTCGCCGTCACCGCGGCCATCATGGGCGCCGGGCTCGGCGAGTCGGTCGCGCTGCTCACCGACGGCCGCTTCTCCGGGGCGACGCGCGGCCTGATGGCCGGCCACGTCGCGCCGGAAGCCGCCCGCGGCGGCCCGATTGCCGCCCTCCAGGACGGCGACCTCATCACTTTCGACATCCCATCGCGGACGCTCAGCGTCGAGCTCACCGCGGTGGAGCTTGCCGGACGGCTTGCCGCCCTGCCGCCGCCACCGGCGCGGGCCACCTCCGGCGTCATGGGCAAATACGCGCGGCTCGTCTCATCCGCCGCGCAGGGAGCAATCACCGCATGAGCACAGGGAGTTCAACGCCGATGAAACGTACGGGTGCGCAGATCCTCTGGGAATGCCTGGTCCGCGAAGGCGTGGACACGGTATTCGGCTACCCGGGCGGCGCCATCCTGCCGGCCTACGACGCGATGCTGGACTATCCGATCCGGCACGTGCTCGTCCGCCACGAGCAGGGCGCGACGCACATGGCCGACGGCTACGCGCGGGCCAGCGGCAAGGTCGGCGTCGCCATCGCCACCTCGGGCCCCGGCGCGACCAACATGGTCACCGGCATCGCCACCGCGATGATGGATTCGGTCCCGATCGTCTGCATCACCGGCCAGGTCGGCAGCAAGCTGATCGGCAGCGACGGCTTCCAGGAGACCGACATCACCGGCGTCACCCTGCCGATCACCAAGCACAACTACCTGGTCACCCGGGCGCAGGACGTCGGCCCGGCCGTCCGCGAGGCGTTCCACATCGCCGCCAGCGGCCGCCCCGGTCCGGTGCTGATCGACATCACCAAGGACGCCCAGCAGACGGCCTGCGAGTTCGACTGGGAGGCGGCGGCGCCGCGGCCGCACGCCCGCCCCGAGCGCCCGATCAACCCGGTCTCGGTGGCCAAGGCGCTCGAGCTCATCAACTCGGCGTCGCGCCCCGTCATCCTCGCCGGCCACGGCATCATCCTCTCCGAGGCCGTCGGCCCTCGTCCGGCAGTTCGCCGAGCGCGCGCAGATCCCGATCGCGATGACGCTCCTCGGCATCGGCGGCGTCCCGGCCTCGCACCCGCTCAACCTCGGCATGATGGGCATGCACGGCGAGGCCTGGGTCAACACCGCCATCCAGGAAGCGGACCTGCTGCTCGCCTTCGGCATGCGCTTCGACGACCGCGTCACCGGCAACCTCAAGACCTACGCGCCCAACGCCCGCAAGGTCCACATCGACATCGACCCGGCGGAGATCGGCAAGAACGTCCCGGTCGACGTCGGCATCGTCGGCGACCTGCGCGCCGTGCTCGAGGCGCTGCTGCCCGGCCTCGCTGCCGGCCAGCGGACCCCCTGGCTCCACCACATCGACGAGATGAAGGGCGATGCCGCGGTCCGCGACATCAAGAACCTGCCCGACGACGGGCACCTGTATGCGGCGCACGTGATCAACGACATCTGGCGCGCCACCGGAGGGCGGCGCGATCGTCGTCACCGACGTCGGCCAGCACCAGATGTGGGAGGCGCAGTATTACCACCACGACGAGCCGCGCTCGCTCATCACCTCGGGCGGCCTGGGCACGATGGGCTTCGCGCTGCCGGCGGCGATCGGCGCCAAGATGGCCTGCCCGGACAAGGAAGTCTGGGTGGTGGCCGGCGACGGCGGCTTCCAGATGACGATGCCGGAGCTCGCGACGATCGCGCAGGAGAAGCTCGACATCAAGGTGGCGATCATCAACAACGGCTACCTCGGCATGGTGCGCCAGTGGCAGGAGTTCTTCTACGAGCGCCGCTACGCCGCCACGCCGCTGCTCAGCCCCGACTTCGCCAAGATCGCCGAGGCCTACGGCCTGTCGGCGACGGCGATCAGCAGCCGTCCGGAAGTGGAGCCGGCGATCCAGGCGGCGCGCCGGCTCAACGGCACCGCGATCCTCGAGTTCCGCGTCGAGCAGGAGGACACCGTCTACCCGATGGTGCCCGCCGGCGCCGACCTGCACGCGATGATTCGCCGGCCGAGCCCGCTCGTGGAAACCGCGGAGGACGCATAGTCATGAAGCCCCATACATTCGTCGTCACCGTCGAGGACCTGCCTGGCGTGCTCAACCGGATCTCGTCGCTCTTCCGGCGGCGCGGGTTCAACATCGATTCGCTCACCGTCGGCCACACCGAGCGCCCCGGCATCTCGCGGATGACGTTCGTGGTGCTCACCGACCAGGCGGGCGCCGAGCGGTTCGAGGCGCACCTCTACAAGCTGGTGAACGTCATCTCGGTGGCCGACATCACGGCGAAGCCGGCGGTCTACCGCGACCTGGCCATGATCAAGGTCTCGGCGCCGCAGGAGCGGCGACCCGAGATCGTCCACCTGGTCGACGTCTTCCGCGCGCGGATCGTCGATCTGGCGCCCGACTCGCTGACCATCGAGATCACCGGCGGCGAGGAGAAGATCGACGGGCTGCTCGACGTGCTGCGGCCGTACGGCGTGCTCGAGATGGCGCGCACCGGCCGCCTGGCGATGACGCGCGCCGCCCGCTCGTCGGCGGTGTCCGGCACGGCGCTGCCGGCCGAAGACGCCCACGAGCCGCACGTGTCCTATTCCGTTTAGTTCCGGGTCCGGGCCGCACCGGCCCGGACCGTTCTGCAGGAGATTGCATGGCTGGTACGACGAAGATGTTTTACGACGGCGACGCCGACCTCTCGCTGATCCGCGGCAAGAAGGTGGCGGTCATCGGCTACGGCTCGCAGGGGCACGCCCACTCGCTCAACCTCAAGGACAGCGGCGTCGACGTGCGCGTCGGCCTGCCCGAGGGCAGCCGCTCGCGGCCGAAGGCGCAGGCCGCCGGCCTGACGGTGGACACGGTCGCCGCCGTCTCGAAGTGGGCGGACGTCGTCATGGTGCTGGTGCCCGATCACGTCGCCGGCGGGCTCTACAACAAGGAAATCGCCCCGCACCTGACCGCCGGCAAGATGCTGATGCTGGCGCACGGCTTCAGCATCCGCTTCGCGACGATCGTGCCGGCGAAGGACGTCGACGTCACGATGATCGCGCCGAAGTCGCCGGGGCACCGCGTCCGCGAGCTCTACGTCGAAGGCGGCGGCACGCCGGCCCTCCTCGCCGTGCACCAGGACGCGACCGGCCACGGCCGGGCGCTGGCGCTGTCGTACGGCAAGGCGATCGGCGTAACCCGCGCCGGGGTGATCGAAACGACCTTCGCGGAGGAGACCGAGACGGATCTCTTCGGTGAGCAGACCGTGCTGTGCGGCGGCGTCAGCGCGCTCGTCAAGGCCGGCTTCGAGACGCTGGTCGAGGCGGGCTACCAGCCGGAGATTGCCTACTTCGAGTGCCTGCACGAGCTGAAGCTGATCGTCGACCTGATGTATCGCGGCGGCCTGAACTACATGCGCTACTCGGTCAGCGACACGGCGGAGTACGGCGACTACACCGCCGGCCCGCAGATCGTGACCGAGCAGACGCGCGAGACGATGCGCCAGATCCTGAAGAACATCCAGGACGGCTCGTTCGCGCGGGCGTGGATCGCGGAGAACGAGCAGGGCCGGCCGCAGTTCGCCCAGACGCGGACCAGGGAGCAGGACCAGCTGCTCGAGCAGGTCGGCATCAAGCTCCGCGGGATGATGCCCTTCCTCGATCCCGTCACCGTCAAGCCGGACGGCGTCCCCGCCTAGGCACTCGCGGCCGCCCCGTCCGGGACGGCACGCTCTCGCAGGCGCCGGCAGACCGCAGCACGCGGCTGCCGGCGCCTTTTTCTTTGAGCCATTCCCTGCCTATTACATTCGTGTAGGATTGAGGAATATGACCCACGCAAGCGTTGGGGGTGCCCGCGACCATACCAATGAGATCCGTCGTCTTTCCACCCTGCTCGAGGCGAGCCAGGCGCTGTCCGGCGTGCTGAACCTCAAGGCGGCGCTGCAGTCGGTGCTCGACCTGCTCGAGCGCCGGCACCAGGCCGTCGGCGCCACCGTCTTCCTGGTCGATGCCGAGAGCAAGGAGCCGCACGCGGAGGCGACCGTCGGGATGCGCCTCAGCGGACAGCGCGGCCGCACCCGTCCCGGCGAAGGCATCACCGAACGGGTCGTCGACACCGGCAAGCCGGTGGTGGTGCCGCGGGTCAGCCAGGAGCCGGCGCTGTCGGCGCCCGCGGGGGAGCGCGGCCGCGCCGCGCGCGAGCTCACCTACGTCGCGGTGCCGGTGGCGGTCGGGCGGCGGCCCGGCGGCACGCTCGAGGTCGTGCTGCCGTTCAAGGCCGACCGCGACTACCAGCGCACGCTCGAGTTCTACCGCGTCGTGGCGTCGATGGTGTCGCAGGCGCTCAAGCTGCGGCGCAGCGTCGAGGCCGACCGCAGCCGGCTCGCCGAGGAGAACGAACATCTGCGCGACGAGCTGCGCGACCGCTACGCCTTCCGCAGCATCATCGGCAACAGCGCCTCGATCCAGCAGGTCTACGAGCAGGTCGCGCAGGTCGCGCGGACCAACACCACGGCGCTCATCCGCGGCGAGTCGGGCACCGGCAAGGAGATGATCGCGCACGCGATCCACTACAACTCGCCGCGCGCCAAGAAGCCGTTCATCAAGGTCAGCTGCGCCGCCCTGCCGGAGTCGCTCATCGAGTCGGAGCTGTTCGGCTACGAGAAGGGGGCGTTCACCGGGGCGCAGGGGGCGAAGAAGGGGCGGTTCGAGCTCGCCGAAGGGGGCACGCTGTTCCTCGACGAGATCGGCGACGTCAGCCTGTCGACGCAGGTCAAGCTGCTCCGGGTGCTGCAGGAGCGGGAGATCGAGCGCCTCGGCGGCACGTCATCGATCCGCATCAACGTGCGGCTGATCGCCGCGACCCACCGGCCGCTCGAAGAGCTGATGGAGGAAGGCAAGTTCCGGGCGGACCTGTTCTACCGCCTCGCGGTGTTCACCATCTTCGCGCCGCCGCTGCGGGAGCGGAAGCCGGACATCATGCTGCTCGCCGACCACTTCCTGGAGAAGTACTCACGCGAGCACGGCAAGGCGATCCGCCGGATTTCAACGCCGGCGATCGACATGCTCACGAGCTACCACTGGCCGGGCAACGTCCGCGAGCTCGAGAACACCATCGAGCGCGCGGTCCTGGTATGCGAGGGGGGCGTCGTCCATGGCCACCACCTGCCGCCGACGCTGCAGACGGCGGAGGCCTCGGACACCGTGGCGCGCCAGTCGCTCGCCGAGAGCGTCGAGGCGTTCGAGCGCGACCTGCTGCAGGACGCGCTCAAGACCTGCCGCGGCAGCTGCGCCCGCGCCGCGCGCCTGCTCGGCACGACCGAGCGCATCTTCAACTACAAGGTGCGCAAGTACGGGGTGGACGTCAAACGATTCAAGTGACGTCTGTGCAACTACCAAACTCCAACGCCCAACTTCCAAGGCCCGCACCACCCCATCTTGCGGACTACCTGGAGCTTGGGCCTTGGGAACTTGGGCGTTGGGTCTTGGCGGTTGCCGCCCCGTCGGCGCCGTAGCCGCGCCAGAGCCAGCGCAGCGTGTCGGGAAAGATCGCGCGGCCGTGGCGGTGGCTGTGGAAGCCGTGGCCGTATTCGAAGCGGTAGTCGTAGCGCGCGTAGGCGAGCGACTTGGCCAGCGTCAGGTTGGCCAGCGGCCAGTTGCCGTGCGCGTTGTCGAGATCGTTCGCCCCGTCCTGCAGGAAGATCCGGATCGGCTTCCGCGGCGTCTTGCGCACCAGCGCCTCGTAGTTGTGGCCCCCCTCGCGCACGGTCGTGCCGCTGGCGATGTTGGTGAAGCTGCCGATCCAGGAGACCACCTTCCCGAACGCGTCGGGCCGCTCCCAGGCGGCGGTGAAGGCGCAGATGCCACCGCTGCTCGCGCCCACGATCGCCCGGCTCGCCGCGTCCTGGCGCAGGCGGGTGCTCTTCTCGACTTCCGGCAGGATCTCCTCGAGCAGGAACCGGACGTACTGATCCGACAGCGTGTCGTACTCGAAGCTCCGGTTGGACCGGCCCCCCTCGAACAGCCCCGGCTGGATGAAGACGCCGACAGTGACCGGCATGTCCCCCGCCGCAATCAGGTTGTCGAACACGGTGGGCACGTACTCCCGGTAGCTCGCGCCGTCCTGAAAGACCATCACCGCCGCCGGGCTCTCCGGCTTGTACTGCGCGGGCACGTAGACCCACCAGTCGCGGCGGGTGCCGCTGAAGATGGCGCTCTGCCAGGGGGGCATCTGTTTCAGCGAGCCCTTCGGAACGCCAGGCTTCTCGCGGCTGTCGGGGTGGGTGTCGTAGACCTCCAGCTGCCCGCCGCCCATGCGGCGGTCGCCCGCCTCGAAATGCCAGCTGAACGCCGCGCCGTGCGACAGGGTCGCCACGCCGGCGTAGAGCCCGCCGCTGCCCACCGGCGTCAGCGGCATCGTGAAATGGACGGCATCGGACACCACGCGCGGCGGCGGGGCGCCGGCCGGGAGCTGCGGCACCTCGAGGGCCCAGGCCACGGTGGTCTCGTCGATCTTCGGCGCCGCGCCCCCCTTGAGCAGCAGCTCGCGGCCGCCAAACCAGGCGCGAACACGCTCGGCCATGGCGTCGGCCTCGGCGCCCGCGGTCTTCGCGGCCAATGCCGCCTCGAGCGCTTTCGGCGTCAGGGCCGGCACATCCTGGGCGCTGGCGGCGCCGCTCATCAGGCAGAAGACAATTGCGGCGGTCGTCACTCTCACGCTGAACACTCCTCGCGTTACGCGCTGGATCGCTGGCCTGCGGTGGGGTTGGCGCACTCTACGCCCTGACGTCCTGGCTGTCCAGCGCACGCTGAACGGCGTCGCTGATCGCCTGGGTGCCGGCGTCCCCCCCGAACTCGACCGGGACGAGGGCGCCCCCGCCAAACGCCCCCTCCACCGCGCCGGTCAGCAGCGCCGCGGCGCGGCGGCAGTCCGCCGCCTCGTGCCGATCGGCCAGCCAGTCGAGCATCATCGCGGCCGACAGGAACATGGCGGTCGGGTTCGCCAGGCCGCGGCCGGCGATGTCCGGCGCGGTCCCGTGGCACGGCTGGAAGACGGCGTGGCGATCGCCGATGTCGGCGGACGGCGCCATGCCCATGCCGCCGATCAGCCCGGCCCCGAGATCCGACAGGATGTCGCCGAACATGTTCTCCGTCACCATCACGTCGAACTCCCACGGCGCCCGCACCAGCCGCAGCGCCGCGGCGTCCACGTAGAGGGTATCGGCGATGATGTCGGGATGCTCGGCGGCGCGCTCCAGGAAAATGGTCCTGAACCAGGCCATGGACGGCAGGATGTTGGCCTTGTCCACGCAGGTGACGCGTGCCTGGCGCCCCGGGCGCTGGCGGCGGCGGGCCAGGGCAAAGGCGGCGTCGAACAGCCGCTCCGATCCCGTCCGGCTGATGCGCATCGTGTCGAGCACGGCGTCGCCGTCGCGGGCGCTGCGCGTGCGGGCGGCAAACAGCCCTTCAGTGGACTCCCGGACGATCACGCAGTCGATCTCGCGCGCCCGGGGGTCGGCGAGCGGCAGCGGCACGCCGGCCACGGCACGCACCGGCCGGATCCCGGCGTAGAGCTGAAAGTGCTCGCGCAGGTCGACCTGCGGCACGATTTCGGTGCCGTTCGGATAGCGCACCTCCGGCAGCCCCATCGCGCCGAGCAGGATGGCGTCGGCCGACGCCGCGGCGCGCAGCACCCCCTCCGGCAACGCCACCCCCGTGTCCAGGTAGCACTGGGCGCCCGCCTCGTGCACGTCGAACTGCAGCCGGCAGCCGCCGGCACGCGACACCGCGCCCTCGAGCAGCGCCAGGCACGGCGCCATCACCTCGCGGCCGATGCCGTCCCCCGGCAGGACCGCTATCCGAAACTCCCGCATCTCACCTCCCGCAGCGACCGTGTCGCGCCCATCCAGCCGGATGATGATCGCACGAGCCGGCTTGCCGGCTGCGGCGTCAACGCTCGAAGGGGAACGCCACGGTCGGCTGGTTGACGTAGCGGCGGGTGGCCAGCGTCAGCGTCGCGCCGGCTCCGGGGGCGAGCCGCGCCGTGAAGTGGCGCGCGTCGATCCTGGTGGTCCGGCCGCCAATCTCCACCGACTCGAACTGGTGCTCCCCGTAGGCGCCCGCCTGCACGACGACGGTGCGCGGGGTGGTGGCGCTGAGGTTCACCAGCGTGACGACCGTCTGGCGGTCGCTCAGGCCGGAGACGAGGGCGGCGACGTCTTCCGGCACGCCGGCGCGCCGCCGCTCCGGATCGAAATAGCGCACCCGGGCGTTCAGCAGCCCCCCTTCGCGCCCCGGCACGAGCGCCCCGAGCATCAGCCGGACGAGGGAGCCGGCCGCGGCCGGGTTCAGGTCCAGCATGTTGTCGGCGAGCCGCTTTTCGGGTGGTGTCCGGTCGGCGCGGATCGCCTCGACCTTTCGCGGAATGCTGTCCAGGTCGCGCTGGAGCGCCGCCACGGGATATCCGGGATTCCGGCCGTCGAGGAACTCGAGCCAGCCATCAGCGCCGGCACGCGCGCGGTCCTCGGGGCGCATGGACCAGTACCACACCTCCAGCGCGCCCACGCTCCAGGGCGCCCGCTGCCAGCCATACCAGCCGCCAGCGCCGAACATGGTCGGGTACTCGGTGCGGCCGTCCACCGTCCTGGCGTGCGAGTTGACGGCGTCGATCATGCGGCGCCACCCGTCCACGTATTTCTGGTCGCCGGTGACGAGCAGGGCGTTGCTGAAGCCGACCAGCGCGCGCGGAATCCGGTTCCGGTCCTCGCGGCGGCCGGTGACCGGGTTCACCGGGCTGAACCCCCAGCCGTAGGCGTTGCCCCACCAGCGCCCCTCGGGCCCGCCGATGGTGCCGTCGAGATCGACGAAGCTCGGGATGACGCCGGCGTTCCGCCGCATGCGGTCGAGCCAGGCGTCCATGTACTCCACGATCCAGTGCCGGTACTTCGGCTCTCCGGTCAGCAGGTAGGCATTGGCCGGCAGCGTCGTCGCCACCAGGTTCAGGAAGTGGTCGCCCGCGACGTCGGTGTACTCACGGTAGTGGTCGAGGAACTGCGCGTAGCTGCTCTCGCCGTGCAGCGCGACGAAGCCCGTGGCGTCGAACGGATCGCCGGCCCAGTCGAGCGCCGTGGCCTTGCCGAGCATCGGGCCGCGGCTGCCGTTCATCATCGAGCGGATGATCCGGTGGCGGGGATCGTAGTTGGGCGCGGCGGCATCCTCGCCCATATACATGGCGGCGAACCGGCGCGCGCGGTCCCGGTAGGCCGGCAGCTCCGGCACCGAGAGCGCCATGCGGTTGAAGAGCTGCAGCCCTTCGCCGTGGTGCATCCAGTCGGACTGCGCGGAGAAATCGCGGACGTACATGCCGTCGCGGCCCGCCGGCACGTCGGTCGTGCGCGCCTCCGAATACTGGCCGATCATCCCCTCCCAGCCCGTGAGGTAGAGGCGCAGGATGTCGTCGTCGGCGCCAAGCGCGTGGAGCTCCGGCCAGCCGTTGAAGTTCTCGAACGCGTCGTCCGGGCCGTCGTTGGCTCCCCAGCGCAGGAAGCACTGGAGGTAACCGCGCGAGTCGTAGTACTTCTCGAAGAACCCGCGGCAGGCCGGCGTATGGGCGGCGAGCAGCTGGCGCTGCAGCGTGGCCCAGGCGGGAGCGGCCATCGGGCTGTCGATGGCGACGGTGGGCGCTGGCTGCGCGGCAAGCAGCGGCACGCCGAGCAGCAGCGCGAGGGGGCCCCGCAACCTGTTCACGATGTCGCCCGCTTCCACGCGTCCAGCACGCCGCTCACGATCTGCGGCACGCCGACGCCGTGGGTCATCTGCGTGAAGAGGAAGGGGCCGTCGCCGCGCATCTTCCGCGCATCGCGCTCCATCACCCCGAGGTCGGCACCGACCAGCGGGGCGAGGTCGGTCTTGTTGATCACCAGCAGATCCGACTGGGTGATGCCCGGGCCTCCCTTGCGCGGGATCTTGTCGCCGCCCGAGACGTCGATGACGTAGATGGTGAAATCGGCCAGGTCGCGGCTGAACTGGGCGGCCAGGTTGTCGCCGCCGCTCTCGACGAAGAGCAGATCGGGCTGGAACTGCCCCATCAGCCGGTGCAGCGCGTCGAGGTTCTGGCTGATGTCGTCGCGCACCGCCGTGTGCGGGCAGCCGCCGGTCTCCACCGCGGCGATCCGGCCGGCCGCCAGCGCGTCGTGGCGCACCAGGAACTCGGCATCCTCGCGCGTGAAGATGTCGTTGGTCACGACGGCGAGCTGGTGCGTGTCGCGCAGGGCGCGGCACAAGGCCAGCAGCAGCGCGGTCTTGCCGCTGCCGACCGGGCCGCCGATGCCGACGGTGAAGGCCCGGGCCTGATAGTCCCGTTGCAGCGGCTGGCCGCGGTCGTGGAACGCGCCCGCGCCGTCGGGAAACTCGAGCGCGTGGTCGGGATCGCTGGGGTGATGGTGAAAGCGTGGACGCGGCACGGCAGGCTCCTTCAGGACTGGAACAGTCGCGAATACAGGCGCTCGTGCGCCGACTGCATGAGGTCGAGCAGCGGCGCGGTCTGCGTCGCCTCTCCGACCTCGAGATCCCCGCAGCGCCGCCGCACCTCGTCGAGCAGCGGGCCGGCGCCGTATTGCAGCCGCTGCGCCTCGTAGCTGCCGACGATGCCGAGCCGGACGGCGGCGGCGAGCAGGCCGCGCGCCGTGGTGTGGAGGAAGAGCCGCTGCACCTGCTCGAGCGGCACGTCGAGCGCGCGCAGCGCCGCGCCGACGAGCGGTGCGCAGTGCCCCGCGCGCAGCGGCCCGTCGCGTCCGATCGCCCCGAGCGCTGCGAGGGCCACGAGCGGCGGGATCGGCCAGATGCGCGCGCAGGTCGCCACAAAGGCCCGGCCCTGGACGCGGCTGGCGCGGTTCGCCACCGCGTTAGTGAGGAACACGTCGTTACGCCCATCGAGCTCGTCGAGCCGGTCCGGCGTCCGCCAGGCCGCGGTCACGAACGGCAGTCCGCCGTGGCCGGACTGCCACAGCGCCTCGCGCAGCAGCCGTTCCAGCGCCGTGGCATCCGGCACCTCGCCGCCCTGCCAGGCCGCCTCGAGCCCCCATGAGTGCGCGAAGCTCCCGGTCGGGAACGCGGAATCGGCCAGCTGCCACATCAGCCAGGTCAGGCCCGATTCGTCTCTGCCGTGCTCGCTCGCCATGCCGGGGCCGGTCGTCGTCTCTAGAAGAGGAAGTAGCGCTGCGCCAGCGGCAGCACCGCGGCCGGCGCCGAGCGCAGCGCCTCGCCGTCGGCGGTCACGACGTAGGTTTCCGGATCCACGGTGATCGCCGAGAGCGCGTCGTTCAGCTTCATGTCGCGCTTCGACACCGTGCGGCAGCCGCGGACGGCGACCGCGCGCTTGCCCAGCCCGTAGCGGGCCGCCACCCCGGCGGCGAGGCCGGCCGCCGACACGAAGGCCAGCGACGTGGCGCCGGTGGCGCGCCCGAACGCGCCGAACATCGGCCGCATCACCAGCGGCTGCGGCGTCGGGATCGACGCGTTGGGATCGCCCATCTGCGCCCAGGCGATGAAGCCGCCCTTCAGCACGATCTCCGGCTTGACGCCGAAGAACGCCGGCTTCCACAGCACCAGGTCGGCGAGCTTGCCCGCTTCCACCGATCCGACCTCGTGCGAGATGCCGTGGGTGATCGCGGGATTGATGGTGTATTTGGCGATGTAGCGGCGGATCCGCTGGTTGTCGTTGGTCCCCTGCTCGATGGCGAGCCGGCCGCGCTCGGCGCGCATCGTGTGCGCCGTCTGCCAGGTGCGGCAGACGACCTCGCCGACGCGGCCCATCGCCTGGCTGTCGCTCGACATCATGCTGATCGCACCGAGGTCGTGGAGCACGTCTTCCGCGGCGATGGTCTCGCCGCGGATCCGGCTCTCCGCGAAGGCGACGTCCTCGGGGATGTTGGCGTCGAGGTGGTGACAGACCATGAGCATGTCGAGGTGCTCGTCGAGCGTGTTCACGGTGTAGGGGCGCGTCGGGTTGGTCGAGCTGGGCAGCACGTTCGGCTCGCCGCAGACCTTGATGATGTCGGGGGCGTGGCCGCCGCCCGCCCCTTCGGTGTGGTAGGTGTGAATCGTGCGCCCCTTGAAGGCGGCGATCGAGTCGTCCACGTAGCCGGACTCGTTCAGCGTATCGGTGTGGATGGCCACCTGCACGTCGTGCTCGTCGGCCACCGTGAGGCAGCAGTCGATCGCCGCCGGCGTGGATCCCCAGTCCTCGTGCAGCTTCAGGCCCACCGCGCCCGCCTCGATCTGCTCGGCCAGCCCCTCGGGCCGCGACGTGTTGCCCTTGCCGAGGAAGCCGAAGTTCATCGGCAGGGCGTCGGTCGCCTGGAGCATCAGCTCGATGTGCCGCGCCCCCGGCGTGCAGGTCGTGGCATTCGTGCCGGTCGCCGGCCCGGTGCCGCCGCCAATGAACGTCGTCACCCCGCTCGCCAGCGCCTCGTGGACCTGCTGCGGGCAGATGAAGTGGATGTGGGCATCGATCCCCCCCGCGGTCAGGATCAGCCCCTCGCCGGCGATCGCCTCGGTGGTGACGCCGACGACCATGCCGTCGGTCACCCCGGCCATCACGTCGGGATTGCCCGCCTTGCCGATGCCGGCAATCCGCCCGTGCTTGATGCCGACGTCCGCCTTCCGGATGCCGGTCCAGTCCACGATCAGCGCATTGGTGATCACGCAGTCGAGTGCGCGATCGTCCGCCACGCCGGCCGCCTGCCCCATGCCGTCGCGGAGGACCTTGCCGCCGCCGAACTTGCACTCGTCGCCGTAGACCGTGGCGTCCTGCTCGACCTGCGCGATCAGGCCGGTGTCGCCCAGGCGGATCCGGTCGCCGGTCGTCGGGCCGTAGATGTCGGCGTAGTGCCGCCGTTCGATCCGGTGGCTCATCGCACGCTCCCTTCGCCGCCGGTGCCGCCGCTGGCGCCGCCGGCCTCGTGGTCCAGCGCCGCGGCGCGTGCCCGCCCCTCGTCCGAGACCGGGCCGTCGGCGAAGGCGTTGCCGCCGTGAATCACGCGGTTGCCGGCGATCGCCACCAAGTTCACCGTCTTGCGCTCGCCCGGCTCGAACCGGACCGCGGTGCCCGCCGGGATGTCGAGCCGCATGCCGTAGGCGGCGGCGCGGTCGAAGGCCAGAGCGCGGTTGGTTTCCGCGAAGTGATAGTGGCTGCCGACCTGGATCGGGCGATCGCCGCGGTTGACGACCGGCAGCGCCAGCGTCTCGCGCCCCTCGTTCAGCGTCAGCTCGCCGTCGCCGGCCATGATCTGGCCGGGCGGGCCGTCCGTGTCCACCACCGCCTGCGCGGCGGGGGCAACCGGCGGCGTGATGAAGCTGCCGTAGAGCGCCAGGGCCATGTCGCCGCGTGCCGCGACGATCGGGTGATGGACGGTGACGAGCTTGGTGCCGTCGGGGAAGGTGCCTTCGACCTGCACCTCGTCGATCATCTCGGCCACGCCGTCCGCGACGTCGGCATGGCCGAGCAGCTGGCGGCCGAGGTCCATCAGCTCGGCCACCCGGCGGCCGTCGCGGATGAACTCGAGCAGCTGGGTGGCGATCAGCGCGACCGCCTCCGGATAGTTCAGGCGCACGCCGCGCGCCAGGCGCTTCTGGGCGAGGACCCCCGCCTGGTGCAGCAGCAGTTTGTCGAGCTCGCGGGGCGTCAGATGCATCTCTTCACCACTTCCGCGCCCACGGGTCGTCCCCGAGCAGGCGCGGCACGAATGCCAGCAGGCCGCGCACCGCACGGCCGACATCTTCCACGGAGCGGCCGGCCAGCCGGACGACGCAGCCCGACGTGCCGAGCGGCGACCCGCCCATGAGCAGATCCCCCCGCCGTTCGAGCGGCTGGCTGGCAAGCGCCTCGAGCATGCGGTCGCTCTCGGCGCGCAGCGAATCGTCCGGACCGCACACGACCGCCACGGTGCACAGCACGTCGAAGCGCCCCATCCGGGCGGCCAGTGCGCCCTCGTCGGCGGAGAGCGCCACCGCGTCCGCCAGCACCAGGCGTCCATCGTAGCTGACGGTCAGGCGGCTGACGAAGCGGTTGAAGCGCCACCGCTCTCCCGATCCGCGCCGGCCCGACGTCATGCCGTCCACCACCACCAGCGCCGCGCCGCGCTCCAGCGTGAACGCCTGCCGCTGCTCGTAGGCGGAGCCGGCGAACGGGATCACCGGATCCGGCCAGACGATCAGCCGCGCGCCGCCGGCGACGGCCCCGTCAAGGGCCACGCTGGTGCCGGCAGGCGAGCGGTAGACCTTGGTCGCAGCCTGCGTCGACACGAACCCGGTGGCGCCTGCGCCAACGCTGACGGCCAGCCGGATCGCGTCGCCCCCCACCAGCCCGCCGCCGAGCGATCCGGTGTAGACCCAGGCGGCATGGCCGTGATTTTTCGGCGTCAGCAGGCAGAGGGGGCTGCTGGCAAGCGCCCGGCCGACCACGCTGGCGTGGCCGCGGCGCACGATGCCCAGGGATCCGCAGCCGTTGCCCGCGTGCACCGTTATCCTTCGATAAGCATAGGAAATACGTTGATTCGGTGGATAAAGACTACTTATACTTCGGATGAGATGCCGACGCGAATTCGGATGCGGATCGCGGGGACGCCGCCCTGGGCAAGGCCGAGGCGGGCGGAGGGTGGCATCTAGCGCGCGTGGCACGCGCCGGCAAGGCCCGTCACCGAACCCGCCGCCCCCCACAGGCCGGCGGGTTTTTGTTTTTTGCGAAGTAACGCTCACGTCATGACCATCGCCCAGTCGATTCCCGAGATCGTCGTACCCGGCTCGACGAGCAACCTCGGGCCGGCGTTCGACGCCCTCTCGGTTGCCGTGGACGTCTACCTGCGCGTCCGGGTCCTCGAGGTCCGGCCGGCCAGCCCGGGCATGCTGGAGATGGCATTCGACGGCGCCAGCCCGGCCGGCGAGAACCGCATCGAGACGGCGTTCCGGCTCGCCGCGGCGAAGCGGGGCACGCCCGTCCAGGGCCTGCGCGTGCAGGTGCGCTGCGACATCCCGATGACCGCCGGGCTCGGCAGCAGCGCCGCCGCGACGATTGCCGGCCTGCGGCTCTACGAAATCGCGTCGGGCGCGCCGCTCGACCCGGGCGACCTGCTGGCGATGGCCACAGAGGTGGAGGGGCATCCCGACAACGCGTCGGCAGCCTATCTCGGCGGCATCACGCTCAGCTGCGAGTGCGAGCAGGGGCGCGTCATCGCCCGGGCGTGGACCTGGCCCGCGAGCATCCGCTTCGTCGTGGCGACGCCCGCCTTCACGCTGCCCACGAGCGATGCGCGCGGCGTGCTGCCGGGGACGGTCCCGCTCGCCGACGCGGTCGCCAACCTGCAGCGGGCGCTGCTGCTGGTGCGCGCGCTCGAGACCGGCCAGTACGACGACATCCGGGAGGCCCTCAAGGACCGCTGGCATCAGCCCGCCCGCGGTCCGCTCGTGCCCGGCCTGCGCGAGGTGCTGGCCATCGACCACCCGGCGGTGCTCGGGGCCTGCCTGAGCGGCGCCGGCCCCTCGGTCGTCGCCCTGGCCGCCCCCGGGCGTTCGGAAGAAGCGGCGGCGCTTCTCGGCGAGGTCTACCGGCGGCTCGACGTGCCTCATACGATCAGAAATCTCGCGGCCCACCCGGTCGCCGCGACCCACAGCCTGCCGGCGACGGTGGTCTGAGGAGAGATGGCTTCATGAACTTCAGCCTCCGTTGTCACCTGTGCGGCACGACGTTTCCCGCGACCGCCCTCTGGGTCTGCGACCAGTGCCTGGGCCCGCTCGAGGTCACCTACGACTACGCCGCGATTGCCCGGGCTGGTGTCGCGCGACCTCATCGAGTCGCGCCCGCGGAACCTCTGGCGGTATCGCGAGTTCCTGCCGATCGCGCACGAGCCGCTGACCGGGCTGCACTCCGGCTTCACGCCGCTCGTGCGGGCCGACCGGCTGGCCGCCCGGCTCGGCCTGCGCGAGCTCTACGTGAAGGACGACTCGGTCAACCATCCCACCTGCTCGTACAAGGACCGCGTCGTCTCCGTTGCCGCGACGCGCGCCGTCGAGCTCGGGTTCTCCGTCTTCGCCTGCGCCTCGACCGGCAACCTGGCCGGCAGCGTCGCCGCGCACGCCGCGCGCCTCGGCCTCGCCTGCTCGGTCTTCATCCCCGACAACCTCGAGCCCGGCAAGGTCGCCGGCGCGGCGGTCTACAAGCCGCGCATCATCGCGGTGCACGGCAACTACGACGATGTGAACCGGATGTGCACGCAGGTGGCGGACCGCTACAACTGGGGCTTCGCCAACATCAACCTGCGCGCCTACTACGCCGAGGGCGCCAAGACCTACGGCTTCGAGATCGCCGAGCAGCTCGGCTGGCGCTTCCCGCGCCACGTCGTCTCCCCGGTCGCCGGCGGCACGCTGCTGCCGCGCATCCTCAAGGGGTTCACCGAGCTGCGCGAGACCGGGCTGGTCAGCGGCGAGCTGCCGTCGATTCACGCGGCGCAGGCCGCCGGCTGCGCCCCCGTCGTGCGGGCGCTCGACGAGGGCCTCGAGTTCCCGGAGCCGGTCAGGCCCGACACCATCGCCAAGTCGATCGCCATCGGCAACCCGGCGGACGGCTTCCAGGTGCTCCGCTCCGTCCGCTCAACCGGCGGCGCCGGGGCGATGGTCGGCGAGGATGAGATCATCGAGGGCATCCAGCTCCTTGCCGAGACGGAGGGCATCTTCACCGAGCCCGCCGGCGGCGTCACCGTGGCCGCCGCCCGCCAGCTCACGAAACGCGGCCTGCTCGACGGCGACGGGTCCGTCGTCATCTGCATCACCGGCAACGGCTACAAGACCGTCGACGTGCTGAACGGCCGCGGCGTGGAGCCGATCCGCATCGGCCGCTCGCTGGCCGAGTTCGAGGCGATCCAGAGCCAGACAGTGGGAGCTCACGGTTGAGGAGCTGGGGAGCTGGGAGCTGGGGAACTGGAGAGAGGGCTCTTTGGGAGTTGGGATTTGGGAGTTGGGAATTAGCTAGATGACGAGCTATCGAGCAGTGTTTCGGTGCGGCGCCGGGTGTCCCGGGGACCACTCCATCTGGCAGGCGATCTATCACTGCCCCACCTGCGGCGACCTGCTGCAGGTCGAGCACGACGTCGACGCGCTGCGGCATCGCAGCGCGGTGGCCTGGATGCGGCTGTTCGACGACCGCTACAAGCGGACCGCGTGGCCCTACGGCTCCGGCGTGTGGGGCAAGAAGGAATGGGTCGTGCCCGTCGATTCGCGACGAGAACGTCGTCTCGATGGACGAGGGCGGGACCAACCTCTTCTGGGCCGAGCGCTACGGCCGGTCGCTCGGCCTCGAGGACCTGTGGGTGAAGATGTGCGGCAACTCCCACACCGGCTCCTTCAAGGACCTCGGGATGACCGTGCTGGTCTCGGTGGTCAAGCAGATGATCGCCGACGGCGGCGGCATCCGCGCGGTCGCCTGCGCCTCGACCGGCGACACCTCGGCGGCGCTCGCCGCCTACGCGGCGGCGGCCGGCATCCCGGCGATCGTGATCCTGCCGCGCGGCCGGGTCTCGCCGGCGCAGCTGGTCCAGCCGCTCGCCAACGGCGCGCTGGTGCTGGCGCTCGACACCGACTTCGACGGCTGCATGGCGATCGTGCAGCGGCTGGCGAAGGAGGAAGGCGTCTACCTCGCGAACTCGATGAACAGCCTGCGGCTCGAGGGGCAGAAGACGCTGTCGATCGAGATCGTCCAGCAGTTCGACTGGGAGGTGCCGGACGGGGTCGTCATCCCGGGCGGCAACCTCGGCAACGTCAGCGCGCTGGCGTCGGGCTTCCAGATGATGATCGACCTCGGGCTCATCGCCAAGCGCCCGCGCCTCGTGCGTGGCGCAGGCGGCGGCCGCGAACCCGCTCTACCGCGCCTACCAGAACGGCTGGCAGTTCGAGCCGATGCGCGGCGCAGCCGACGCTGGCCTCGGCCATCCAGATCGGCAACCCGGTCTCGATCCGGCGCGCCATCCACGCCCTCCAGACCTTCGACGGCATCGTCGAGCAGGCCAGCGAGGACGAGCTCGCCGACGCCGCGGCGCGCGCCGACCGGACCGGCATGTTCAACTGCCCGCACACCGGCGTGGCGCTCGCCGCGCTCGAGAAGCTGATCGCGCGCGGACGAGGTCCGGAAGAGCGACCGCGTGATCGTCGTCTCCACCGCCAGCGGGCTGAAGTTCTCCGAGTTCAAGACGGGCTACCACACCAACCAGCTGAGCGGCGTCGTGCCGCGGCACCGCAACCCGCCGGTGGAGCTGCCCAACGACTACGACGCCGTGCGCCGCGCCATCGACCGCGTCGCCGTCGCGAGCGGGGGGCGATAACATGCCGGCACCGCGGCGCGCCCCGCTCGAAGTCTGGAAGTTCGGCGGAGCCTCGCTGGCCACGGCCGACGAGATCCAGAAGGCGGCAGCCCTGATCGCCCGCCACGACGGCCCGCTGGTCGTCGTCGTCTCGGCGCTGGCGGGGGTCACGGACCTGCTGCTCGAAGGGGCCGCGCACGCCGTTGCCGGACGGCCCGGCGACGCCAGCCGCCTGGCCGCCGCGTTCCTGCGCAAGCACCGCGAGGCGGTACGGGCGGTGCTCCCGGCCGGCCCCGGGCGCCGGAAGCTGCTCGGCACCATCGATGCGGCGGCGCGCGAGTACCGCGATCTGTGCGTCGCCGTCGGCCTGCTCGGCCACCTGGCGCCGCGCGCCAGCGACCTGCTGGTCTCGCGCGGCGAGCGCATGTCGGCCAACATCGTGGCCGCCGCGCTGGGGCGGGCGGGCCGCCCCGCGGTCTACGTCGACGCCACCGAGATCGTCGAGACCGACGAGCATTACGGCGGCGCCGCCCCCAACCTGCCGGTCACGACGCGGCGCGCCCGCGCCCGGCTCCGGCCCATGCTCGCCGGCGGCACGACCCCGGTCGTCCCCGGCTTCATCGGCCAGGCCCCAGACGGCAGCGTGACCACGCTCGGCCGCGGCGGCACCGACCTGACCGCGACCATGCTGGCGCGCGCGCTTGGGGCGCGGCGGGTGGTGCTGTGGAAGGACGTGCCCGGCATCCTGACCGCGGATCCGCGGCTCGTGCCGGACGCGCGGCTGATCCCCCAGCTGCACCACCGGGAGGCGGGCGAAGTCGCGCACTACGGCGCCAAGGTGCTGCACCCGCGGGCGCTGATCCCGATCGCGGGCACGCGGATCGTCCTGCACGTGCGCTCCTTCCTCAAGCCGGAGACGCCGGGCACCGAGGTGTCGGCGCGGCGCTCGCTCCTGACCTATCCGGTGAAGGCGCTGGCCATCGTGCACGGGCAGGCGATCGTCACCGTGGCGGGCAAGGGCATGGTCGGCGTGCACGGCATTGCCGCGCGCACCTTTGCCGCGGTGGAAACCGAGCGGCTCTCGGTCTCGACCATCTTCCAGGCGTCGTCCGAGAGCTCGATCGGCTTCACGCTGCCGGAGCCGGAAGCGGAGCGGGCGGTCAGGAGCATCCGCCAGGTGTTCGGCGGCGAGATGGCGAGCGGGCTGATCGACAACGTCACGGCGCGGCCGGGGATGGCGGTGATTGCCGTGGTCGGCGACGGGATGGCCGGCGCCCCGGGCGTGGCGGCGCGCGTCTTCTCGGCGCTGGCGCTCGCCCGCATCAACGTCGTCGCCATCGCGCAGGGCTCGTCCGAGCGCAACATCTCGTTTGCCGTCAACGCGTCTGACGCGGCCGAGGCGGCACGGTGCGTCCATACGGCGTTCCAGCTGTCGAAGATCGGCGGCGGCCGGCCCCAGCCGGCGCTCAGGACCGACGTCGTGCTGCTCGGGTTCGGCCGCGTCGGACGGGCGCTGGCGGACCAGATCGCGGCGCCGGGCAACGGCCAGCCGAGCGTGCGCGTGGTCGGCCTGCTCGATCGATCCGGCTACATCTTCGAGCCGCGCGGGCTGTCGCGCCAGCGCCTGCTCGACCTGACGCGGAAGAAGGACGCCGGGCAGCTGCTCGCATCGCTCGGCGGGCGCGCCGCCACCGCGGCCGAAGCCCTGACCACCATGGCCGGGCACGCGGTGTCGCGCCCGATCATCGTCGACGTGACCAGCGACGAGAGCGGCGACCTGCTGCGGACGGCGATCGGCCACGGCTTCAACGTGGTGCTGGCCAACAAGAAGCCGCTCGCCGGATCCTGGCAGAGCTACACCAACCTGGTCGGGGCCGCCGCCAACGGCGGCCCGCGCATCCGTTACGAGGCGACGGTCGGCGCCGGCCTGCCGATCATCGACACGTATCACAAGCTGGTCGAGACGGGCGACCGCGTGCTGCGCATCGAGGGCTGCGTCAGCGGCACCCTGATGTACATCATGTCGGCCGTGTCGGAAGGGCAGCGCTTCTCGGACGCGGTGAAGCGCGCCGTGGAGAAGGGCTACGCCGAGCCGGACGCCCGCGAGGATCTGTCCGGCATGGACGCCGCGCGCAAGGGGCTGATCCTGGCGCGCCTGCTCGGCTACCGCGGCCCCGCGCCCACCGCCGCACGATCTGGTACCGAAGGGCCTCGACAAGGTGTCGATCGAGCAGTTCTTCGAGCGGCTCCCGGCGTTCGACAAGGAGTGGGCCGACCGCGCCGCGCGCGAGCGCCGCGCCGGCAAGGTGCTGCGCTACGTCGTGACCGCCACGCCGCGCGCCGTCTCGGCGGCGCTGGTCGCCGTACCCGCGGCGAGCCCGATGGGCGCCCTGAGCGGCACGCGCAACCTGGTGCAGTTCACCACCACCCGCTATCGCAACGAGCCGCTGGTCGTCAGCGGCCCCGGCGCCGGCGCCGCCGTCACCGCCGCCGGCCTGCTCAACGACATCTACTCGCTGGCCGCGCGCTGAACCCTGAACCCTGAACCCTGAACGAGAACCCTGAACCTTGCACCCTGCACCCTGAACCCCCTTGCACCCCGATCTCCTCCGCCTGATCCTCAACAGCCGCGTCTACGACGTCGCGATCGAGACGCCGCTCGACCCGGCGCACCGCCTGTCGAGGCGCCTGCGCAACCAGATCCTGCTCAAGCGCGAGGACCTGCAGCCGGTGTTCAGCTACAAGCTGCGCGGGGCGTACAACCGGATCGCGCACATGACCGAGGCGGAGCGCAGCCGCGGCGTCATCGCCGCCAGCGCCGGCAACCACGCCCAGGGGGTCGCCTTCTCGGCGCGCCACCTCGGGCTCAACGCCTCCATCGTGATGCCGAAGACCACGCCGGCGATCAAGATCGAGGCGGTCCACGAGCTCGGCGCCGAGGTGGTGCTGCACGGCGACACCTACGGCGACGCCAAGCGCCACTGCGACGACCTCGTCGTCTCGACCGGCCGCACCTTCGTGCACCCGTTCGACGACGAGCTGGTGATTGCCGGGCAGGGCACCGTCGGCCACGAGATGCTGCGGCACAAGCTGGGCAACCTCGACGCCATCTTCGTCCCGGTCGGCGGCGGCGGGCTGATTGCGGGAATTGCCGGCTACGTCAAGGCGGTGCGCCCGTCGATCGAGGTGATCGGCGTCGAGCCCTACGAGGCCGACGCCATGTACCAGTCGCTCGCGGCCGGTCGGCGGGTCACGCTCGACCGGGTCGGGATCTTCGCCGACGGCGTGGCCGTGCAGGAAGTCGGGGCGCTCACCTTCCCCATCGTCCAGGCCACGGTCCGCGAGATCGTGCGGGTGTCGAACGACGAGATCTGCGCCGCCATCAAGGACATCTTCGACGACACGCGGTCGGTGATGGAGCCGGCTGGTGCGCTCGCGGTCGCCGGGCTGCGCGCCTGGGTCGAGCGCACCGGCACGACCAACGCCCGGCTGGCGGCCGTGCTGAGCGGCGCCAACATGAACTTCGACCGGCTCCGGTTCGTGGCCGAGCGGGCGGAGCTCGGGGAGGCGCGCGAGGCGCTGTTCGGCGTCACCATCCCGGAGCGCGCCGGGGCCTTCCGGGAGTTCTGCGCCACCATCGGGCGGCGCGTCGTCACCGAGTTCAACTACCGGCTGAGCGGCCGCGCCGAGGCGCACATCTTCGTCGGCATCGCGACACGCTCGAAGCAGGACGCCGTCGAGCTCGCGTCGGCGCTGACCACGCGGGGATATCCCACGCTCAACCTCACCGACAACGAGCTGGCGAAACTGCACGTGCGGCACATGGTCGGGGGGCGGAGCGGCGCGGTGCACCACGAGCGCGTCTACCGCTTCGAGTTCCCGGAGCGGCCGGGTGCGCTGATGGACTTCCTGGACAAGCTCGGCGGCCGCTGGAACATCAGCCTGTTCCACTACCGCAACCACGGCGCCGACTTCGGCCGTGTCCTGGCCGGCTTCGAGGTGCCGGACGAGGACACGGGCGCCTTCGAAGGATTTCTCGAGGGGCTCGGCTATCCCTACCGCCGGGAGGCGGAGAACGCCGCCTACGAGATGTTCCTCGGCCAGCCGCGCAACGGATCAGCCTAGGTCTTTGGCCGGCTTCCGTTCCTTGCACGTTGCCGGCGGCGGCTGCACGGGGTCGAGGGATTCGCCGCGGAGCACGAGCGTCGAGACCAGCGCGTTCAGCATCAGTCCCGCCGCGATCCCGACCACCACCGCCTGGATTGCCGCCACCCATACGGGCGTCCGGTGGGATGCCTGATTCATGACTGCTCCTCTTCTGCCACCTGCCCGAGCCTGCCGCCATCCGCCAGGATGCTCACCGCTTCGCCGGCTCCGTCGCGCTGAGCAGAAACGCCCGCCGGCTCTGGACGTAGCTCTTGAGACTGTTCGCCGGACCGTCCAGGCCGGTCTGGAAGGCCTCGTAGCTGTACAGTTTCCGCGTGTCCGCCTTGACGTCCTCGGCGATCAGGCTCTGGTGCGCCTTGAGCTTTGGCTCGAGGGTGGTCCAATCGAGCCATCGCTCGGCGATGTCGCGGACGTGCGCGAGGTAACGCGCCCGCAGGGCCGGCACCGCCAGCAGCTTGGAGCGGAGCGGCTTCGTCGGGTCGTCGAGACCCGTGAGCGGGTCCAGTTCCGGCGAGGGCCGCGCGCCGCCCCCGCGGCCACCGCCGGGAAAGCGCATCACCAGGCGGTCGCCGCCCGCCGGCGGCCCGCCAGGGCCCCCGTCGGGGGGAACCCCGCCCGCGAACTCCGGCGGCGGTCCGCCCGGTCCGCCCGGCCCGCGGCCGCGCCCACCCTCCGACAGCAGCGCCTCGTTCATGTCGTGCGGCAGCACGTGGAACTTGCCGGCGGGGTCCTGGTAGATGCTGTAGTCGCTGGCGCGCGTCCAGTAGCCGTCGGTGTTCACGAGCGCCATCTCGATCGCCAGGAACTTCAGCACGCCGTCCAGGTCGAGCAGCGGCGCCAGCGCCGCTTCGAGCCGCTCCGGCGGCGTTTCGTTGAGCACCCGGAACATCCGGATCATGTCGGCCCACGCCTTCGGGTCGTCCTTGGTCTTGATCTCGTAGGTCCGCTTGTAGACCGACGCGTCTTCGCCGAGATACTCCATGCCGCCCCGGCCGCCCGGGCTGCCGGGCACCTTCCAGCGGGCGCCCTTCTCCGTCTTGTAGTGGTCGCGCAGGAAGTCCGCGTTGTATTGCTGGGTGTTCACGTAGATCCCCCAGCTTTCGCCGTTGATGACCACCCGCACGAAGTTGGTGCGTGGCGCGGGCAGGTAGGCCTGTGCGATCTCGGAATACAGCACCGTCCGCACGAAGGTCGGATCGCTGTTGGCGTTCAGCAGGTTCACCGTGCGGTAGCCGTGCAGCCGCTGCTTCTTGTCGCCGAAGTCGAACGACAGGTTGAGCGACCGCTTGGATCCCGCCGGCACCATCATGAACGACGAGGCGCCGCGGAAGTGAACGCCGACGTCCTTGTAGGTGGTGCCGTCAACGACCACCGTCGCGGGAACTTCGACGTCCGTGTTGTTGAACGCGGCCAGCTCGTTCTCCCAGTCGTCGTGCTCGAAGCGGAGGAAGATCGTGCGCAGCGTCTTGAGGTCGTAGAGCGGCTCGGTGGCGTAGGCCTTGACGTCGGCCGGCGCGAGCGCGCGGCCTGGCGTGCCCGGCTCCAGCCCGCGTCCGCCGCGCCCGCCGAAGCCGCGGCGTCCGGACGCGTTGGCGGCCAGCCATTCGCGGGCGGCCTTGCGCTCGGCGGCGTCCAGCCAATCGTCCTTGTTGCCGTCGAACTGGGCCAGGACCTTCTGCTCGCCCGCCATGAACCCGCGTCCGCCGGGCCCACCCGGTCCGGCTGGCCCGCCCTGCCCGCCGGGCATCCCGCCAGGTCCCTGGGCGCCCACGGGTCCGGACATCGCCAGCCCCGCGGCCCCCGCGATGCCGAGCCCCAAGGCCACGGCGAGCAGCGCGCACTGAACCGTCGTCACCCGATCGCGGACCGTGCCACCAGACGAATGCTGTTGCAACATCGACCTGTCGTCTCCCTGTCTCATTCTTCCTGCGCGTCCATCCGGCGCAGCGACACACCCTGCACACCATCCAGGCGGTTCAAGGATTTCACGAGCTCGCCGGCCCCGTCCTCGCTGCGCAGCGCCGCGCGGTAGGTGAGCTCGAGCGCCATGCCCTGCTTGGCGGTGGCGATCGAGATCAGGTGCCGCGCGACCAGGTGCGCGTCGAACGTCGGCCCGAGCACCGCCCCCGCCTCGTGGCCGAGCCCCAGCCGAATCTCGAGCACGTACGAGACGTGGCGCTCGACAGACGCCACGGCGCCGCGGCGCATGAGGAACGCCGCGCAGGCCACGACCGCGATCCCGCTGATGCCGAGCACCGTATGCCCGGCGCCCACCGCCATGCCGACGGCCACCGCGAAGATCACGTAGGCCGTGTCCTGCGTGTCGCGCACCACCGTGCGGAACCGCACGATGGACAGCGCCCCGACCAGGCTGAACGCCCGGGCGACGTTGTCGCCGATCACCTGCGTCACCATGGCGATCAGGATCGACAGCAGCACCAGGGTCACGGTGAACGACGGCGCCGTCTCGTCAGCCGCCCGGGTGAACCGGTAAATGAGCGTGACCAGCCCGCCAAGCAGCATGGCGATCACCAGCCGCAGCAGCACGGTGACACCCGCGTCGGGCAGCGGCTCGACGACGCGCGACAGGAACTCAGGCATGGACGACGCTGGGGCCCGACGCGAGCGCCGGGCCGCTGCTCGCGGCGACGTGCCCGAGGGCGGCCATCCCCAGCCGGTATTTCGATGCCGTCTCGGTCCGGAGCGCGAACTCCTCCACCAGCCGCCGGAAGATGGCGGGCAGCCGCTCGCGGTACTTCAGCTCGAGCACCAGTCGATCGTCGAGGAAGGGCACGCCCTGGTCCACGCTGAAGCGTGACTCGTCCAGCAGCATCGCGTGCAGGTGGCTGTCGAGCGTCAGCCGCGCCGTTCCCTCGGGGCAGTCGATCTGCCGCGCGATCCGGTGATAGACCACCTGGCTGACGGGCCGGAGGCGGCGGACGATCAGCCGGCGGTGAAACCAGTCGCCGGCCCAGCCGGCGTCGTGGCCGTTCGATTCCAGGCGCGGCAGCGCCGACAGCGACTCGACCGTGCGGCGCTTGATGAGCAGGCCGGGCTTCCGCAGCTTGCGCTCCAGGAACACCGTGTCGGCGCTGCCGTAGCGCCGGACCCGGTACTTCGCCCGGCCGTAGGACTGGCGGCGATTGAACACGTCCAGAGCCGGGGTGTCGTAGTAGAGGCTGGCGGTCTCGTACTCGTCCTGGAACGGCCCCGAGCCGTGCGGATCCGGCTGCAGGTTCGCCCGCGCCCAGGCGCGGACGGCCGGCGCGACGGCCGGGTCGATGAGGAACTTGATTTCGGCGGCAGCGGCCCGCGTTTCCCTGCTGTGTACCATGGCTGACAGTTTTATACGGTGCGCAGGGAGCGCCTGATACACGGAAGTTACGCGAACGCCAAGTTTTCACCCGGCTGCCACAGAACTGCCACAGAACACGGCAGTTACACAGCTTTGCCGGCTACCCGCGCCCTCGTCCACGCCCCCTCCCCCGTCCGAAGCCATCCTCGACCGGCGGATCGCCCGGCCGCATGCCGAGGCTGAACGTGGCGGCATGGCGCCCCCCGGGGGCTGCCACGGCCAGCATCAGCTCGCGGCCGCCCCGCCGGTAGATCCCGTCGTTGTCGTTCCGCATCCGGGTGCCCTGGTGGGCGGCGTACGGCGCCTCGGCGTGGACGCGGTCCGTCAGCGCCTCGTCGAAGTAGAGCTGGGACGTGAACTCGTAACCGCCCGTTCCGCCGGGGTTCGTCCGCACCTTGAAGTGAATATGGACGGCCCGGCCCGGATACCAGCCGGGATAGATGGTGACGAACCGCACGGCGCCCGCCGCGTCGGTGACCTGATGACCGCGCAGGAACTTCTGGCCGACGGTGTTGAAGCTGTTGTCCCGCACGTCCGAATAGACGCCGGCGGCATCGCAGTGCCAGACATCCACCTGCGCCCCCGCCAGCGGCCGGCACGTGCCGTCCGCAGCGACCTCGGAGACGCGGAACGCCAGGTCGAGCGGGGCGCCGGGCTTCGCCGCCCCCGTTCCCGGATCGGTGCGGATGTCCGGCCGATTGAGTTGCTCCTCCACGAAGTAGGGGCCCTCGGTCTGCTGCGGCTGGACGATGCACCCGGGGGCCAGAGCCACGGGCGTGGCGCTGGGGGTTTGCGCGAAGAGCGGATGCACCACCGACGCCGCACCCGACAGGCCGAACAACGCTACGAGCTCGCGGCGCGTCAGCAGCCGCCCCACCATGCCGTCGTCGTCTTGCATGCGCCACTCCCGTCGTGTGTGCCGCTCCTGATGGAGCCGGGCCTGCCGCACCTGCGGCGTCGATTCGGAGTGTCGCACGCCGGCTGGCGCCCGCAGTGTGAAAAAGCTGTGGCTGGCGATGAGCTGCCCGTGGTTGAATAGGCGCCCGCGAAAGGAGCTGACATGTCGCCAGATGCCATTGTCCGTGCGTGGTTCCGGGAAGTGTGGGACGAAGGGAACGAGGCCGCCATCGACCGGCTGATGGCGGCAGATGCCGTCGTGCATGGACTGTCGGCGGACACCATGCGGGGCCCGGCCGGGTTCAAGCCGTACTTCCGGGCGATGCGGGCCGCGCTCGGGGATCTGGAGATCGCCGTCACGCAGACCGTGACCGAAGGGGATCGCGTTGCGGCGCATTGCCACGTCGTGGCGCGCCATGTTGGCGACGGGCTCGGCGCGCCCGCCACGAACAAGCCGGTCACCTTCACGGGGGTGACGATCGCCCGGGTGCGCGACGGGCAGATCGTCGAGGGGTGGAACAACTTCGACTTCCTGTCGATGTATCAGCAGCTCGGGCTGGGTGCAGGACCCGCCGCTGCCGGCCTGATCGCCGCTATCGCGCCTGGACCATGACGGTAATCGGCGTCGAACCGGCATCCTGGCGCGGCACGCGCACCAGGAATCGCTGACCGTCGGCGGCGACGTCGTAGCTGCTGATGTAAGGCTGGATGATCGGGCGGGCTCCGATGCGAGAACAGGGCCGTGACCGCCGACGGCACGACGCGCTGGTTCCGGTACTCGAGCGACACGGCCATGAGCTGGCCGCTCGTGGCCACGTAGAACAGCTCCCGGCCGTCGGCGCGCCAGCGCGGATCTGATCCGCCGCTTGCCGAGATCGGCTCCGCCAGGCCGGACGGCTCCCAGCTCCTGATGTAGATCTGGGGCGATCCGGAGACGTCCGACGTGAAGGCCACCCACTTGCCGTCCGGTGAAAACTGGGCCTGCATTTCGTTGGCGGCCGAATCCAGCAGCCGCTCCGCCGTGCCGCCCGGGCGCGCCTCGGCGACCCACACGTCCCAGTTCGTCGCATCCTGGTGGGCATGAAAGGCGATGCGTGCTACGCCCCTGGCCCAGCTCGTCGGGTACTTCGCGTCGCCGGACGTGAGCAGCAACCGCTCGGCACCGGCCGCCAGCGGCGCTTCGTAGAGGTCGTGCACGCCATCGCGACTCGAGCGGAAGACGAGGCGGTCGCCATCCGGAGACCAGACCGGAGATGCATCCGTGAACCGCGAGGAGGTGATGCGTCTCCTGAGGCCGGGGCGGGTGAGGTCCAGGACGAAGATGTCCGACCGGTTGCTCTTCCGCTCGATTTCGGCGATCGCCACCGCCTGGCCCTGCGGCGACAGCCGGAAGTCCACGTACCCGCCCGTGGCGGCGAGCGTCTGCCGTTCGTTGCCGGCGCGGTCGAACCAGACCAGATCGGAGGTCATGGCGCTGCTCGCGAAGGCGATCGTGCCGTCGGACGACGCTGAAACGGCTGCGTAGAAATTGCTCGACGTACCCACATTCTCCGCGATCACCTCCGGACCTTCGCTCGTCGACTCCGCGTCCGGGTCGAAGCGCAGCGCGAGCAGCATCCCGCTCTCGACGAAGAGCAGGCGATCGGGCGGCAGATAGGCGCCGCCCGCGTCGGTACGGGCAATCAGGCGTGCTGGCCCGCCGTCCAGCGACGTGAGATAGATGCCGTCGGTGCCGGCCTGCGTGGGGCGCTGCGCGAAGAAGAGAAAACGGCGGCCGTCCTGCAGGAACAGGGGCCAGCGATGGGAATCGCGAGGGGCCTTCAGGGTGGTCGCGGCGCGCGGCGCGCCGCCGCTACCGCTGACCAGCGATGATCGGGGCGCTCGTGTTCGGCGAATAGAGAATCTCTCCGGCCGCGTTCCAGGTCCCGCCGCGACCGTCCTCGGCCGGGGCGATCTCGCGCGGCGGTCCGCCCTCCAGGGCGATCGTGCGCAGGTATCCGCGCGAGAAGAACCCCAGCATGTGTCCGTCGGGCGACCAGAACGGGAACGTCGCGTCCTCGGTGCCGGCCAGCGGCTCCGGCGACACCGACGACAGCCGGCGCACCCAGAGCCGGGAGATCCGGTCCGCTCCGGTTGCCACGTAGGTGAGCGCCTGTCCATCGGGCGACAGGGCGAGCTGCGCCGTCCGCAGTGATCCGTCCGTTGGGGTGAACGCCCCTCCTGGCGGCGGGTGGACCTCGAAGGCAAGCGCGGTCGACGCCTCGCGGCGGGCCAGCCGGTCCGTCACCAGCCAGCCGAGCCCGGCGCCGCAGGCGCTCAGCAGCACCCCGGCCAGCGCCGGCATCAGGTAGCGCCGGACCGGCGGGCGCGAGACCGCCTGCGGCGCCGGGTCGTGCGCCGCCAGCCGCCTGAGCACGGCTTGCACGTCGCTCATCGCCTGCCAGCGCTCGTCTGGCTTCTTGGCCAGGCACGTCCGCACGATCCACTCGAGTTCGGCCCCCTTCGGATGATCGAGGCCAAGGGGCGCCGGGTCGCTCGAGAGGATCGCGGCGATCAGCCCGGCGGCCGATCGGCTCGCGAATGCCGGACGCCCCGAGAGCATTTCGTAGAGGAGCAGGCCGAAGCCGAACACGTCGGCGCGATGGTCGGCGTCCTGGCCCTCGAGCCGCTCCGGCGCCATGTACTGCGCGCTGCCGACAACGGTTCCCGCCTGGGTGCCGTCGAGCGGCACCGTGTCGCCCAGCGCCGCGGCGCCAGACGCGGCGGCGACCGCCGGCCTCAGCTTCGCGAGCCCGAAGTCCAGCACCCGCGCGCCGGTCGGGGTCAGGAAGACGTTGGCGGGCTTCAGGTCGCGGTGGACGACGCCGTGGAGATGCGCGTAGCCGAGGGCATCGGCTATCTCGATGGCGCAGCCGATCGCCGCCGGCACGGGAAGCGGGCCCCTCTTGAGACGCGCGGCCAGCGATTCACCCTCGAGCAGCTCCATGGCCAGGTAGTCGATGCCGGCCTCGCGGCCGGCGTCCAGCAGGCGGCAGATGTGCGGGTGTTCCAGGGTGGCCATCAACCGCCGCTCCCGCTCGAAGCGCGGCTGCGATGAGGGATCCGGGGCGTACGCGGTGGCGATCGTCTTCAGCGCGACCGGACGCTCGAGGCGCGTGTCGCGCGCGCAGTAGACCTCCCCCATGCCGCCGCTGCCGATGTGCGCCACGACCTCGTAGCGTCCGAGCTGCGCGCCGGGAGGCAGGCGCACGTCAATCTTCTCCGCCCAGCATCGAGCGCAGGCCAAGCTTGTTGACCAGCCGGTGCAAGTAGTTCGGATGCACCCCGAGCAGGCCAGCGGCCGCGGTGAAGCTGTTGCCCGCGGCGTGCATCGCCTCGAGAACCACCTTCTTCTTGGCTTCGACGATCGCCGCCTGCAGGCTGTCGGGGCGGCGATCGGACACCGGGCCGGCGTCCCCCTCCAGCACGGCTTCCGGCAGGTCCTCGGGAAGGATCTCGTCCGACGCCCCCAGGACCGCCGCGCGCTCGATCGCGTTCTCCAGCTCGCGCACGTTGCCCGGCCACTCGTAGCGGCGCAGGCACGCCATGGCGGCCGGGGAGATCCGGGTCAGCCGCCGTCCCGCCTTCGGGATATATCGCTTCAGGAAGAAGTCGGCGAGCTGTTCGATGTCGTCGCGTCGGTCCCGCAGCGGCGGCATCGCGATCTCGATGACGTTCAGCCGGAAGTAGAGGTCGCTGCGAAAGCGGCCGGCGCGCACCTCATCGGCGAGGTTCCGGTTGGTGGCGGCGATCAGGCGGATGTCCACCTTGATGGGCCGCGTGCCGCCCAGCCGCTCGATCATCCCGCTGGTCGAGCGCGCGCAGCAGCTTGCTCTGGGCCGCCAGCGGCAGCTCGCCGATCTCGTCGAGGAACACGGTGCCCGTCTCCGCCAGCTCGAGGCGGCCCTTCTTCTGGCTGACGGCGCCGGTGAAGGCGCCCCGTTCGTGGCCGAACAGTTCGCTCTCGACCAGCGTTTCCGGCAGCGCCGCGCAGTTGATGGTGACGAACGGCGCCCGGGCGCGCGGGCTCTGCAGGTGGATCGCGCGCGCGGCCAGCTCCTTGCCGGTTCCCGATTCGCCGGTCAGCAGCACCGTCGTAGTGGCGTGTGCCACCTTGCCGATGCGGCGCTGGACGGCCGCCAGCGCCGCGCCGTCGCCGACCAGCGCATGGCCCACGTGCAGGTCGGCATGCAGGCGGCTGGCCTCGCGCTCGACCCGGGCGAGCTGCCGGACGTTCTCCAGCGCGATCGCCGCCAGGTGCCCGACCGCCGTCACGAGCTCGAGATGGTCGTCGTCGAACGCCCCCCGTTCGGCGGCGACGAGGTAGAACGCGCCGAGCACCGAGTCGCGGGCGGCGAGGGGGACGCAGAGCAGGGCGTGCGCGCCGCCGAGCGCCGCGTCGCCGGCGCTGAAGGTGCGCGAGACCGCGACGTCGCGACTGAGGACGCCGGAGCGCTCGGCGATGACGCGCGAGACGACCGCGCGGCTCACCGCCACCGGCCGTTCGGCGGCGTCGCCGCCGACCGTCTCGAGCTGGCCGTCATGACGGGTCAGGAGGATCGCGGCGCCGTCGGCGGGCACCAGCTCGAAGAGCAGCCGCACCAGCTCGCGGTGCAGCTCCGGTTCCGCGCGAACGGCGTGCAGCGCCGTGCTGACCGCCAGCAGCGCCCGCAGGTCGTGTTCGGCGCGCGAGCGGGCGCCGGCGTGCGGCGACCGCTGCAGGTACTGCGCGTCCTCGATGGCGAGCCGGCTGGTCGGCGCCATCACGTCGGCATCGACCAGCCCGTCGCCGGGCGGGGTCGTGGCCGCCGCCTTGACGAAGAGCAGCACCGACCCGCCGATGGCGATGCGGTCGCCGTCGGCGAGCGGCTGCTCCGTCACCGGACTGCCGTTCACGAAGGTGCCGTTGAAGCTGCCGAGATCGCGCGCGAGCCAGCGCTCCCCCTCCCGCACGAACACGCAGTGGCGTCGCGAGAGTGCCGGGTCGGGAACGCTGATGGTGTTGTCGACGTCGCGGCCGAAGGCGATCTGCGGCCCGTCGAGCGTGAAGACCTCGCCGGACAGGAGACCAGTGACGGCGACCAGGCGAGGCTCGAAAGTACGTCCTGCCATGAGTGTCTGTCCACGTCACGACGCCGAGTGCACGCACCGCGCCCACGGAGCCCCGGGGGGGGTGTCCGCGATCCTACGCGATTGTCCGCGAAACGGCTACGGCTAGACTGCGGCGGCCCTGCCGTCCGGAGAGCGCCTCATCTTTCGGATAGGCACTCCGCCTGTCGGATAGGCGATTCGTCCCTGTCCGCCGGCAAACGCCAGCAATCCAGACCCGTCGTCCGCGGTATGCGGGTTGCTCTGTCGACTCCCAATCCCCCGCGCCCTGCGGCGCTCATCCTGTTTCAGGAGGCTGCAACCATGGACCGACGATCGTTTCTGACACGGACGGCCGCCGCCGGCGGGCTGGCCATCGTGAGCCCGCTGCACGCGCTCGGCCTGCGGGCCGCGCACGGCGAGGCCCCCCGCCGCGTGGCCGGCTACGGGCCGCTCACACCGAGAGGGCCGGAGCTCGCACTCCCGCCGGGCTTCCACTATCAGGTGATCTCCCGGCAGGGTCTGCCGATGCACGACGGCCTGCTCACGCCCAGTGCCTTCGACGGCATGGGCTCGTTCCCGGGGCCGCGCGGCAGCACGATCCTGATTCGCAACCACGAAAACCGCGAGCGAGCCGGCGAGGTCCCGGTCGTGTCGCCGTATCCCTACGACAACGCGGTGCGCGGCGGCGCCACGAAACTGGTCGTGCGGCGCGAATCGGATCGCCATGGTGGTGACCGGGACAACGATGAGGATCGCACGTACACCTATACGGTGGAGAACAGCTTCACGATCCTCGGCGGCACCTCCACCAACTGCGCCGGCGGCGTGCTGCCATTCCGGAAGTGGCTCACCTGCGAAGAGGTGGTCAAGGGACCGACCTTCGGCCCCGCGCCCCCCAGCGGCAGCGGACCGACACCCCTCAAGCACGGCTATGTCTTCGAGGTGGACGCCATGGCAGACGGTCCGGTCCAGGCCGTGCCGATCATCGGCGCCGGGCGCTTCTTCCACGAGGCCACGGTCTGGCGGGCCGGCGTCCTCTATGAGACGGAGGATCGCAACATCGCCACGCAAGGCGGATCCTGTTTCTATCGCTACCTGCCCGATCAGCACGTCGGCCACTCCGGCAGCTTCGCCGACACCACCGGCGTGCTGCAGGCGCTCAAAATCAAGGGGGAGTCGCGGGCCAACATGGACACCGGCCGCGTTGTCGGGACGCCCTACCCGGTCGAGTGGGTGACCGTCGACGAGCCCGATCACAACGACGATACCGACCTGCGCACCGATCGCATCCCCGGCTTCACGCCGGTGCGCTTCCAGGCGCAGGACAAGGGGGCGGCGGTGTTCGACCGGCAGGAGGGAATGTGGATCGGCCCCGGCTCGAGCATCTACTTCGACTGCACGGAGGGTGGCGCGCAGAACCTCGGCCAGGTCTGGGAATACGACCCGCGCCGCGAGACGCTGACGTTGATCTACGAGTCGTCCGATCCGGCCTTCCTCAAGCATCCGGACAACATCGCGATCGTGCCGGGGACCGGGGATCTGCTGCTCTGCGAGGACAGCTCGATCGTGCCGCAGTACATCCGCGGCCTGACGCGTGACGGCGACATCTACGACTTCGCGCAGGCGATCGAGAACGACACCGAGTTCGCCGGCGCCTGCTTCGATCATCCGGGCCGGACGCTGTTCGTCAATCAGTACGGCGTGCGGTCGGCCACCGACCTGCCGCTCGGTCCCGCCGGGCGCGGCGGCGTGACCTACGCGATCTACGGCCCCTTCCACAAGCGGTTCGGCCGCCGCGAGGCCTAACTCCGATAGGCCTCGCGCCCGACGCCCTGGACCGGGATCTTCTGCGCCTTCAGCACTTCGTGCTGCAGCGCGAACATGCTCGCCGCCGCCTGGTCGATGTGCCGCACGAAGGCCACCGACCCCTGCAGGATCGGCTTCAGCCGGTTCTTGTCCTGGATGCGCGCCTTGGGATATTCGTGCTCGACCACCAGGTGCGTGTTGGCGACGTCGAGCTGCAGCAGCTCGCGGGCGGCCAGCTGATGGTCGAGCCAGTCCACCGTGCGGTTCTGCAGGTAGGCGAGCGGATCGTGCCGCGCCGTGCCGGGCAGCTCGTGCTCGCACAGGATGACCTGCTTCTTCCAGGCGTTCGCCTGGTCCGCGGGATTGGGCGACGGCTTGCCGTCCTTCCAGTCGCCGCGCTCCATCGTCTGGCCGCCGTAGCCCCAGCCCGACACCCCCTTGGCGTCGATGACCTGGCCCTTGACGTGGAAGCCGCCGATCAGGAAGTTGTAGCCCTCGTCTTTCAGGTACTGGAAGATCGAGCGCGTGTCCATGCCCATCAGGATGGCGTGCGACGGATCGTAGTGGATGCGGAAGTGATCGCCGACGCCGTGCTTCTCGCAGATGCGGTGCAGCGCGATCCACGGTCCCGGCGCATAGGCGATGTTGTTGTGGAAGATGTCGCCGGTCGTCCAGCCGGGCATCGGGCACTGCTCGACCCGGTAGGTCAGCCCGCGGCTCTTGGCTTCCTTCAGCAGCGGGATGAACCACTGCTCGAAGTCCACCAGGTTCTCGTCCATCGTGTGCTGCGCGTTGCGGCCGACGAAGCCGCACACCGCGTCCACGCCGAGGAGCGCCGCGGCGTCGAACGTCCGCAGCATGAAGTCGTGCTTCTTCTTGCGCACCTGCGGGATCGTGGTGCAGCAGGTTGTCGAAGTAGCCGACGTCGGAGAGGCCGACGCGGCTCGCGTCGAGCGACCGCCGCACGCGCGCGGCCCGCTCCTTGTCGAAGGGCTTGCGCAGGTCGAGCGTGTTCGCCACCGGATCGAGCATCGCTTCGGGCGGCACGTCGGTCTCGTTCGGGTGCAGCGCCGCCGAGAGCTGGATGTAGTCGGCCCCGAGCTCGCGGGCGAACTCCACCCATTCCTCGATGGCGCGGTCGGGGTCCGGGTCGCGGACTTCACGCGGCGTCAATTCCTGGAGGGCGGCGGTCAGCACCCCCACCTTCATGAACTTCGGTTCGAACGCTTGAGTCATCAGTAGCTCACCTTGGTCCAGACGGACCCCTTCTTTGCACTCGTCAGGATGGCCTCGACGATGCAGTTGGCCCGATAGCCGTCTTCGAACGTGGCAAATGCCGGCGGGTGCGGATCGGTCGCCTTCTTCCCGTCGGCGATGAATCCGTAAATGTCGCGCATCAGGTTGGTGAAGGCGTCAGCCCACGACTCCTGGTGGCCGCCCGGCAGGTGGGCATAGCCGCGGACCTCGGCATCGATGAGCGACGGGTCCTTCTGCAGGATCTCGTTCGGGCGATCCCGGTGGCCGAGCCACAGCTCGTTCTGGTGCTCCTGCCGCCAGCGCAGCGACGACGTCGAGCCGCAGATCTCGAGGATGAGATCGTTCTTGTGGCCGGCGCAGATCTGCGCCACCGAAAAGCTCCCCTTGGCGCCGTTGTCGAACTTCAGGAGCACCGAGGCGAGATCCTCCACCTTGATGTCCACGACTTCGACCTGGTCGTTGCCGCTGCCGGCCGAGAACGCCTCGCGCGACCCGAGCGGCTTCTTGCGCTTGGGGATCACCGTGGTGATGTCGCCGAGCACCTCGGTGATGCGCAGGCCGCTGATGTGCTGCGCCAGGTCGCACCAGTGCGAGCCGATGTCGCCGAGCGCGGAAGACGCCCCCCCCTTCTCGGGCTCGAGGCGCCACGAGTAGTCGGTGTCCTTGATCAGCCAGTCCTGCAGGTAGTGCCCGACGAGGAAGCGCGGCGTCCCGATGTCGCCCCGGGCGATGGCGTGGCGGGCCTGCTGCACCAGCGGGTTGCCGCGGTAGTTGAAGGTCACGGCGTTGACCACACCGGCCTTGGCGGCGGCGTCCACCAGCTTCTTCGCCTCGGCGGCGGTCATCGCCAGCGGCTTGTCGGAGACCACGTGCTTGCCGCGCGCGATCGCGGCCTCGTTGACTGGATAGTGCAGGTAGTTCGGCGTCGCGTTGTGCACGACGTGGACGTCGGGGTCGTCGAGCAGCGCTTCGTAGCTGCCATATGCCTTGCGCGCCCCGAGCGCGTCCGCCTTCTTCTGCGCCGACGCCTGCGAGCTGCCGGCCACCGCGACGACGTCCACGAAGCCCAGCCGCCTCACGGCGTCCACATGATGGGGCCCGACGAAGCCGGCGCCCACGATCCCCATGCCAATGCGTTTCACGACACCCTCCACACGAGACCTCGGAAGCACAGCCTTCCGACCGGCTAGTCTAATGCAACTGCAGGATTCGCAGCCTCACCATCGACCAGACGGCCGGGTCCGGCGGCGTGGCGGTCTGGGTGATCTTCAGGAACCTGGCCCGGACCGGCTCGAACACGATGGTCGTGCTGGAGCCGGCCCCCTGCCCTGCGGCGGCGATCTTCCACGACGCGCCGTCGAGCGAGACCTCGACCTGGTAGCCGCGGGGGAAGCCCACGATCGGCGGGTTGCCGCGCCCGCCGCCGGTCGAGGCGGAATTGAACTGGATCTCAGTCACCATCGCGGGCTCGGGCATCTCCACCTGAAGCCACATGCCGGGCCCCTGCGGCGCGGCGCTGCTCCAGCCCTTGAAGGTGAGGGCGCCATCGGCTAGCGCGCTGTTGTGGCTGGCCGTGACCTTCCACGCCGGCCCGGGGGTCAGCGGCGCGGGCAGCGAAGCGGTCAGCTCCTCGACGGTCCAGAGCGTCTTTCGATCCACCGTGGCGGCGCGGACGCGCGCGACGTCCGCGGGGGTGACGGCCGGCGCGGCGTTGCCGAAGCTGCTCCGGATGAACGACGACACGTCGGCGATCCACTCGTCGCGGTTGCCCGCCATCGGCGCCATCACGCCGCCGGCGTAGGTCTTGCCGTCGATCGGGCCCGACAGCCCCTGGAGCATGGTCTTAATCACGTAGTCGCGGTGCCCCTGCACGCGCGCGGATGTCGCCAGCGACGGGGCCATCAGCGCGCCGGATGCCGCCCCCGGCGCCGCCGTGCCCCGGCCGTCGTCGCCGTGGCAGGAGAAGCAGAGCTCCTTGTAGATGGCCTGGCCGCGCTCGAGCGAGGCGAGCTCGGCGGGGCCGCGGTTGCCGCGGCCGAACGCCGCCGCCGGCGGATTCAGGATCTGCCGCCCCACTTCCTGGATCCCGCGCGCCGGGTTCGCCGCGACAACGGCCGACACCGTCTCTTTCAGGTTGGCCACCTTCAGCACGTTGAGCGTGAGCAGCGCCTGCACCGCGACGTCCACGTCGCGATCTTTCGCCGCCGCCTCGTAGAGCGGCGCAAACGACCGGTCACCGGCCTTGTAGAGCGTCTCGCTGATGCGGATGCCGTGCGTGCGCAGATCCGGATCGGGATCGCTCATCAACCCGCGCACCAGGCCGGCGTCCAGCGCGCCCAGGCCTTCGAGCGTCCACGCCGCGTGAACCCGCGCGAGGGTGTTCGCCGACGTCCGGGCCATCTTCTCGAGCGCCGGCACCACTGACTTGTCCGCCTTCAGGACGATCAGCTGCTGGGCCGTGTCGCGCCACCAGCCATTGGGATGTTCGAGCCTCGACACGAGCTGCGCCGGCGTCTCCGCCAGCATCCGCGGCAGCACGCGGTCGCGCTCCGTTCCCTCGTACGTCAGCCGCCAGATACGGCCGCGCCGCACCTGCTCGGCCAGCTTGAACTGGTCGATCTTCGCCCGCAGGTAGCTGCCCGGCTGCGTCCAGGTGCCCTGCTGGATGATGCCGCGATAGGCATCGACAATGTAGACGCTCCCGTCCGGTGCCGTGGCGATGTCCACCGGCCTGAACAGGTGATCGGTCGAACGGATGAACTCGGCATGCTCCCACTGATGCACGTTCCGGAGCGTCGTCAAACCCTCGCTCTCGATGGGGCGCACGCGGCGGACGATGCGGGCGACAGGCTCGCCGTACAGATAGTCGCCGAGCAGATCCTTCGGCATGCGGTGGCCGCGGACGATGTCGTTGCCGGCCGCGCCGGTGACGCGATTGAGCGTCAGCTCCGGACGGCGGATGGCGCCCGTGCCGGGCTGGAAGTCGCCGACGCCGGCCACCCCCCAGGGAATCTCGAACCCCGGCTCCATGTAGTTGGCAATCGGAAAGGTGAGGCCGTAGTGGATCGGGAACTGGAAGTAGCCGGGCAGGCCGCTGGCGCCCCCCTGGAACCACACCTTGCCGTGATTGTCCTGGGTGATGCCCCACTGCGACTGGTTGGCGGCCGTCGGCTCGCGCGCGCTGCCGTCGAACCTGACGCGGAACGCGTTGTAGGTGCTGTAGAGCCAGTTGTCGAGTCCCCAGAGCAGGCTGCTCTGCTGGTGCTCCACATTGCCGGCGCGGCCGAAGTTGGTGCTGAACAGCTCCTTCTTATCGCCCACGCCGTCGTTGTTGGTGTCGGTATATTTCCAGACCTCGTCGGTGTTCGACTCCATCGTCAAGATGGCGTTCGCGCCGTACGGCATCACGAAGCGGGGGAACACGAGCTTGTCCACGAAGACGCCGTGCTTGTCGTAGGTGCCGTCGTTGTTGGTGTCCTCGTGCCAGGAGATGCGGTTGACCGGGTCGAGCTCGCCCGTCGCGTCGCCGTCCTGCATGTAGGTGCGGATCTCGAGCACGTACATCCGGCCGTTGCCGTCGAAGGCGATCTGCATCGGCTCCTCGATGTCCGGGTCGGTGAGCACGGGCTCGATCCGGTAGCCGGGGGGCAGCACGAAGCGCTTCTGCTGCTCGGCGGGAGAGACCGCCAGGATGGGCTCCTGGGCCGAGAAGTCGGCCCCCTCGAAGGGGTCCTGGCCGCCGCCGCTGCCGCGGCCGCCCGGCACCTGGGGCGCTGCAGGGGTCGCGGACGGGGCGGCGGGCGGGGGCGCCTGTGCCGCCGGACGGGCGGGCGCCTGCGCCGTGAGCGCGAAGCAGGCGGCGTAGACGAGCGCCGCGACAGAGGCCAGCCGCGCGAAGAGGGACTGCCGGTTTCGAATGAGCATATGGATGATGTAATGATAGCCTTTGCCAACCCGCGCGGGATGTGCTCTGATCTCCCCGCACCGGCCGCCGTCTTCACGTCACAACCCTTATGCCTAACGCCTACGAACCGCGCCCCGAGCACAAGTTCACGTTTGGACTCTGGACCGTGAGCAACCGCGGCCGCGACCCCTTCGGGGACGCCGTGCGGCCCGCCCTGTCGCCGGTGGACGCGGTGGCCATGCTCGGCGACGTCGGCGCCTGGGGCGTCAACTTCCACGACAACGACCTGGTCCCGATCGACGCCACCCCCGCCGAGCGCGACCAGATCGTCAAGGATTTCCGCAAGGCCTGCGAGACCCACGGCATCGTCGTGCCGATGGCCACGGTCAACCTCTTCTACGACCCGGTCTTCCGCGACGGCGCCTTCACCGCGAACGATCCGCGCGGTGCGCGCCTACGCCGTCCAGAAGACCCTGCGCGCCATGGACCTCGGCGCCGAGCTGGGCGCGAAGATCTTCGTGCTGTGGGGCGGGCGGGAAGGCACGGAGACCGACGCCTGCCGGCGGCCGGACGAGGCCGTCAAGCGGCTGCGCGAGGCGGTGGACTACCTGTGCGAGTACTCGATCGATCGGAAGTACGGCTATCGCTTCGCCATGGAATCCAAGCCGAACGAGCCGCGCGGCGACATCTACATGGCGTCCACCGGCGCCTACCTGGGCTTCATCCCGACGCTCGCGCATCCGGAGCTGGTCGGGGTCAACCCCGAGGTCGCCCACGAGCAGATGGCCGGCCTCAACTTCGTCCATGCCGTGGCGCAGGCGTGGGAAGCCGGCAAGCTCTTCCACATCGACCTCAACGACCAGAACCCCGGCCGCTACGACCAGGACTTCCGCTTCGGCGCGGCCAACATCAAGGCCGCCTTCTTCCTGGTGAAGTTCCTCGAAGACGTGGGCTACGACGGCCCGCGCCATTTCGATGCGCACGCCTACCGCACCGAGGACTACGACGGCGTCCGCGATTTCGCCCGCGGCTGCATGCGCACCTACCTGATTCTCAAGGAGCGCGCCGAGCGCTGGAACGCCGACCAGGAGATCCAGGGGCTCGTCCGCGAGACCTCGCCGGGGAAGGCGCTGCTCTCGAAGTACTCCTCGAAGGGGAGCGACACGCTGCTGGCGCAGCCGTTCGACCGGGCCGAGCTCGCCTCGAAGGGGCTCGGCTACGAGAAGCTCGACCAGCTCACGATGGAAGTGCTGCTCGGCGTGCGCTGACCGGCGCCGGTCCCTTTCCCAGGGCATGCGCCTCGCAGGCCGCGTGCAGCCGCATCAGCTCGTCGTAGACCGCGCGGGCGCCCGGGCGTGGCCGCAGGCGGCTGGCCGCCACCGGCTCGACGAAGCCCGCGATCACCTCGTCCCACTCCACCGCCGCGCCTGAAGCCGCCGCGTCGCCGTGCCGGGCGCGCAGCGCCGCTCCCAGCGCCGCCGAGTTGCCGATCTCCAGCTGATAGACCTCGGCGCCGAAAACGTCGGCCATGACCTGCAGGATCTGGACGTTGGCCGACGCCCCGCCGGTCGCGTAGATAGTGTCGACGCTGACCTCCATCCAGCGCGAGTGGCGCGCCATCGCCATCATCTGCGCTTCGATCACCCCGCGCACGTGCCCGGGTCCGTCGTCCGCCGCCAGCCCGTAGCGGTGCACGCCGGGCGTCATCACCGGCGGAGTGATCTCCGGCTCGTACCACGGCAGGAGGATGCGGCCGTCGTTGCCCGGGGCCGTGGCGTCGAGCGCACGGGAGAAGTCCGCCCAGCTCATGCCGAACTCGTCGCGCACGCGCTCGCGGGCAAGCGAGCCGTTCTTGAAGACCGTCAGCCCCATGAAGGCGCCGGTGGGAGCGCCGAACACATGGCCGGTCCCGGTGGGATCAACCCGCGGCTCGTCCATCAACCCGAAGAACACGTCGCTCGTTCCCAGCGAGGCGGCAACCCGTCCCTCGCGCACCAGGCCGGTGCCGATCAGGCTGCAGGGGTTGTCCCCCGACCAGGTGACGACGCGCGCGGCCGGCAGGCCGTGGCGCTGCTGCCAGTACGGCGCCAGCACCCCGGCCACCGAGAAGGCGGGCTTCACCGGCGGCAGCTTTTCCGGCAGGGCCGGGGCGGTGGCTGCCATCGCCGGCGGCCACCAGCCGCTGGTGGACAGATCCATCAGGTTCATGCCCGACCCGTCACCGGGATCGATGGGAGCCTGGGCGCCAATGAGGAGCGAGGCCAGAAAGGAGCTGACGAGGTGGACCCGCTCGGTCGCAGCATAGTCCGCGGGCTGCTGCTTGTAGAACTTGCGGATCTGCGGACCGGTAAAGCGTTCGAAGGCCCTCGAGCCCGTGTGCGCGCTGAGCGCGGCCGCGCCGCCGGCCGCCGCGGTGATCTCGGCGCACTCCTCGGCCGTGCTCGAGTCCATCCAGATCGGCGAGACCTCCCGCGACAGTGCCGGCCGCAGCTGCTCGGCGAGCGGGCGGGCGGAATCGAGCTGCCCGAGGATGCCGTTCGCCGCGCCGTTCAGGTAGACGCTGCCGTGCTGCTGGGCCGAGCCCGAGATCGCCGCCAGGCGGCTCAGGTCGAGGCCGCTCTTCGCCACCCGCGCCATCATCACGTCCAGCGCCTCGGCCCACAGCAGCGGCGACGACACCGCGATCCTGGGGTCGGCGCGGGGCAACACACCGTGCGTGGTGCCGTAGTGCGGCAATGCCTCATCGAATGCCAGCGTGGCCTCGAACACGACCCGCCGGGCGTCGCTGTCGATGACGATGGCGGTGAGGCTCTGGGTGCTCGAGTCGAGGCCGAGATAAAGCGACACTGTCCCTCCTGGAAAACCGTCCGTCCCGTTTCCGGGCCGCCTCGCGCCTGCGGGCGGGAGGCGCCCGGCGGCGGTCCGCGTTTCGTATATCATGGCGCGGCGAAAACGCCCACGGTACAGATCCGGATTGTCGAACATTTACGACGTCGCACGAAGGGCCGGCGTGTCGGCCGCCACGGTCTCGCGGGTGCTGAGCCGGCCCGGCGTGGTGTCGCCGGTCACGAGGCGGCGTGTGCTCGAGACCGTCGAGGCCATGGGGTATACGCCGAGCGCGGTGGCGCGCCACCTGCGCACCCGGCGCTCCGACAAGCTCCTCGTCACCGTCCCCGATATCTCCAACCCGTTCTTTTCCCTCGTCATCCAGGGCATCGAAGGGGCGGCGCAGCGTGCCGGCTACACGGTGCTGCTCGGCAACACGCAGGACGACGAGCGGCACGAGGAGCGCTACGCGCGGATGCTCGCGCGCAAGGAAGCTGACGGCCTCATCTTCCTTGGGCACCGCATCCCCGGTCCCGCGGCCGAGCTCGTGGCGGCGATGGCGCCGCGCTGCGCGCCGATCGTGCACGGCTGCGAATACAGCCCGGCGCTCGGCGTGGCCAGCGTCCACATCGACAACGTCGCGGCGGCCGCCGACGCCGCCGATCACCTGTACGGCCTCGGGCACCGGCGCATCGGCGTCATCACCGGGCCGCTCGTCAGCCCGCTCAGCCGCGACCGCCTGCTCGGGACGACGGAGCGGGCGCGCGCGCGCGGCGCCGCGCACGAGCTGATGGTCCGGCACGGCGAGTTCACCATCGAGTCGGGGGAGGCACAGGCGGAGGTGCTGCTCGCGCGCAGCGACGCCCCGACAGCGGTGTTCTGCTTCTGCGACGAGATGGCGATTGGCGTCATTGCCGCCGCCCGCCGCCGCGGTCTCCGCGTGCCGGAGGATCTTTCGGTGGTCGGGTTCGACGACATCCGGTTCGCACGCCATATCGATCCGCCGCTGACCACGATCGCCCAGCCGATGCGCGAGATCGGCGAAGGCACCGTGCGGCTGCTGCTCGCGATCCTGCGCGGCGACGAGATCAAGCCGGTCTCGGTCACGCTTCCCCATCACCTGACGCTGCGCGGCTCGACCGCCCCGCCGCAGTCGCGCCACTGAGGTCCACCGTCTCCATGTTCGTGCACACCGTCTACTTCTGGCTCAAAGACGATCTGTCCGAGGCCGACCGCCGCGCCTTCGAGCAGGGCCTGACCGATCTGCTCGCCATCGAGACAATTCAGCAATCGTACAAAGGCGTGCCGGCGGGCACCGACCGGCCCGTGATCGATCGCACCTACTCCTACGGCATCGTGCTCGTTTTTCGCGACGAGGCGGCGCACGACGCCTACCAGGCGCACCCGGCCCACGACAGGTTCCGGGTGGACTGCGAGCGCTACTGGCGCAAGGTGCAGATTTATGACTTCGTGGAGAAAGGGCAAAGGGCTAAGGGCTAAGGGCTAGAGGCGAACACGCACACGGGCGAAGCGCCAGCGCAGCGCAGGGGCGGTCAGATCAATTGCCAACTCCCAACGCCCAATTACCAACGCCCAACGGCCGACGCCCGAGGGCCGAGCCAACGCTCGACTCCGAACGCCGAGCGTCCAAGCTGCAAGAGGGCGTCGGCTGATCGCACCGGCGCGCGTGTCGCCCGGGTCGCCTGGTCGCTTGGTCGCCTTGGTCGCTTGGTCGCTCCGGTCGCTTGGGTCGCCCGAATGAGCCGTGCCGGCACTGCCCGGTCCGGGGCCCGCTTCCGCGAGGCGGGAACGCGGCCTGCGCTCATGCCCTCGCTGCGCTCGATGCCGCGGCGAGTAGGGATGGTCAGGACGACATCCGCCAGGCGCACCGATGCGCCGATGGTGATCCGGACGACGCGGATCACACGGAGCGGACTCGCCGCGAGGAATCGCTCCGCCCGCGTTCCGGCTGCGCGGCGTGTCGCCTCGCTCCAAGGTCCGCCGGCCGGTCAGCCCGGCACGTCTCCCTGGGCGACGTGGTGGCGCGCGGGCTCTCGCCGCTTCAACGCCCAACTGCCAACGCCCAACTACACTACCAACGCCCAACCTCCAACGGCACTGGCACAGCGGGCGCGTGGGCCGATCGAGACGGCCAGCGGGTCGCCTGGGGTCGCCAGGGGGTCGCCCAAATGAGCCGTGCCGGCACTGCCCGGTCCGGGGCCCGCTTCCGCGAGGCGGGAACGCGGCCTGCGCTCATGCCCTCGCTGCGCTCGATGCCGCGGCGAGTAGGGATGGTCAGGACGACATCCGCCAGGCGCACCGATGCGCCGGTGGTGATCCGGACGACGCGGATCACACGGACCGGACTCGCCGCGAGGAATCGCTCCGCCCGCGTTCCGGCTGCGCGGCGTGTCGCCTCGCTCCAAGGTCCGCCGGCCGGGCAGCACCGGCACGTCTCCCTGGGCGACGTGGTGGCGCGCGGGCTCTCGCCGCTTCAACGCCCAACTACCAACGCCCAACCTTCAACGACATCAGACGTGGCGAAGGGGTGGACCCGGAGTCGTCGATGTGATCACCGGCGGCGCGCGGCGGACGAGCCATGTCGGCCTGCCGGCGCAGTGCGGCTAGCGCGACAGCGGCAGTCTGAAAAATGCGCCGCAGGCGCTCCGGCCGCGCAGGCGCCCTTTCGCCACTGACGCCCGGATCACCCGGCTGCCCAACTGATTGCGCGCCGGCTTCCGCATCGCCCCAGCCGGAGCGGGCACCGTCAGCGCCCTCGCCGGAGGCGCATTTTTCCGCGCGTAGGCCGAGGCGCGGCAGGGCGATGTGGCGCGGCCGCCACGAAGCGCCGCCCAAGCGCTCGGTTGCCAACCGCCGACCGGACGCGGGGAGCGAGCATACCGTCTGTATGCGAGCGAGCCGCAACGCCGGATGACGAGATGCAGCGCGCGTCGAATGCAGCGGGCGCAGCGTCACGGGCTGACGGGCCGAGGCGCGGCAGGGCCGATGTGGCTCGGCCGCCACGAAGCGCCGCGACCGTCATGTGTCGCCGCCGGCAGATCCGGGCGGCGCCGGCACTGCTCGTCCGGGGCCCGCTTTCGCGAGGCGGGAAAGCGGCCTCCGCTCGTAAGCTCGCTACGCTCGCTGGCACGGCGAGTAGGGATGGCCAGGGCGACATACGCCAAGCGCACCGATGCGCCGGGGGTGATTCGAACGCTGCGGATCACAGAGACCGAACTCGCCGCGCGGAATCGCTCCGCCCGCTTTCCGGCTGCGCGGTGCGGCGCCTCGCTCCAAGGTCCCCGGCCGATCAGCACCGGCACCACCAGACGCCGGCGGCCCAGACGCCGCTCACCGGAGCGCGCGGCCTCGTTTCCAACTGCCAACACCTGACCTGCAACGCGCGGTTCCGCGGCGCGCGGCGGACGAGCCATGTCGGCCTGCCGGCGCGATTCGGCTAGCGCGACAGCGGCAGTCTGAAAAATGCGCCGCAGGCCCTCCGGCCGCGCAGGCGCCGATTCGCCACCGACGCCCGGATCACCCGGCTGCCCAACTGATTGCGCACCGGCTCCCGCATCGCCCCAGCCGGAGCGGGCATCGTCAGGTCATCGCCGCAGGCGCATTTTTCCGCGCGTGGGCCGAGGCGCGGCAGGGCCGATGTGGCTCGGCCGCCAAAAAGCGCCGCTACCTGAGGCGCAAAGGTTGAAGGGCAAAGGGCGAAGGGTAAAGGCCAAACCCGCGGCGCGCGGCGGACGAGCCATGTCGGCCTGCCGGCGCAGTGCGGCTAGCGCGACAGCGGCAGTCTAAAAAATGCGCCGCAGGCGCTCCGGCCGCGCAGGCGCCCTTTCGCCACTGACGCCCGGATCACCCGGCTGCCCAACTGATTGCGCGCCGGCTCCCGCATCGCCCCAGCCGGAGCGGGCACCGTCAGCGCCCTCGCCGGAGGCGCATTTTTCCGCGCGTAGGCCGAGGCGCGGCAGGGCGATGTGGCGCGGCCGCCACGAAGCGCCGCCCAAGCGCCCGGTTGCCAACCGCCGACCGGACGCGGGGAGCGAGCATACCGTCTGTATGCGAGCGAGCCGCAACGCCGGATGACGAGATGCAGCGCGCGTCGAATGCAGCGGGCGCAGCGTCACGGGCTGACGGGCCGAGGCGCAGGCAGGGCGATGTGGCTTGGCCGCCACGAAGCGCCGCTCACGGGACCTTCAGATCAATTCCCAACGCCCAACCGCCAACGCCCAGGGGTCGCGCGACAACGCCAGCGAAGCCTTGGGCCTTGGGCCTTGGCGCCTTGGGAATTGGGCGTTGGAAATTGGGAGTTGCGCGAAGCGGAATCTAGCGCGCCGCGCCCGCGAACCGGATGCGCACGCCGCCCGACACCAGCCGCGGGGCACCGATGGTGGTCGGCAGCGTGCCGACGAAGTACTCTTCGTTCGCCAGGTTCTGCACCCCGACGAACACCTCGAGGTTGCGGCCGACGGCGCGCGAGGCGGTCAGCGACGCCAGGGCGTAGCCTGGCAGCCCGGGGCTCGACAACCCCGGCACCGTCCGCAGGTTCTGATCGTCGTCGAACTGCGCGCCGACAGCCTGGACGGCCAGCGCGACGGTCAGGTAGCGCGGGTTGGCGTAGATCGCCTGGAACGACGCGCGGTGCTTCGGCACCTGCGGCAGCAGGTTGCCGACGAGCGCCGGGTTGGCCGCAAACTCGGTGACCTCGGCCCGCTCGTAGAGGTAGCCGCCGGAGAACCGCCAGGATGCACCGACGCGAATCTCGGCATCCTGCTGCAGCCCGCGGATGCGCGTGCGCCCGAGGTTCTGCCGCTGCTGCGTCACGGTCGGCCCCGCCACGCTGATGGTGACGTTCGACACGGGATCCTTCACGCGGTTGTCGAACCAGGTGCTCCGCACCATGACGTTCGACGCCGGCGTCCAGGTGACGCCGAGCTCGCCGCCGACGAGCCGCTCCGGGCCGAGCTGGTTGTTGGCCAGCGTGATCACGGTGCCGACGCGGAACTGCCGGTACAACTCGTTCAGCGTCGGCGCCCGGAAGCCCCAGCCGACATCACCCCAGACGCTGAGGCGATCCGCGAGCTGATAGCGCGCAGCCAGCCGCGGGCTGGCCACGGTGTCGTCGCGCGCCGGCAGCGCCGGATCGTTGTTCGCCGTCGGCGCGCCGGTGGACAGGCTGGTCTCGAAGTTGTGCCCCGCGTAGTTGCGCCACCGATCCACGCGCGCACTGAGCGTCATGGTCAGCCGCGACGACACCGAGACGACGTCCTGGGCGAAGAGCCCGAGGCTGCGCTGCGTGCCGCCTGAGACGCGCCGCAGGATCGGCTGCAGCCCGGTCTGCCCGTCGAGGACGTTCTCCTCGCTGTCGCCGTCCACCCAGCGGCCATCACCGCCGGCGCTGAAGAACTGCCGGCTCCCGATCGCCCGCGACCACTGCACCATGCCGCCAACGGAGCGGCTCGGCACCCGCTGGTCGAGCGACATCCGCCCGACGCTGCGCGGCGGCGTCGCCGCCGGCACTGCCAGGAAGTTGCTGCGGAACGTCCCGACGTCGGTGAACGCGGACGCCTGCAGGCTGCCGCTCCGGTCGGTCCGCAGGCGGATGCCGGCGCTCGCCGACCGCCAAGTGGTGTCGTTCTGCTCGTCGGTCGAATCGAACGTGCTGACCTTGCCGTTGACGCGCTCCTCGCGGAAGTAGCCGCCGCGCACGAACGCCTGCAGTCGATCCGACGGCTGATACTCGAGCTTCAGGTTGGCGTTCCGGAAGTTGACCGAGGCGTTCTTGTCGATCGGGCCACGCTCGGCAACGCCCGCCGGGTTGACGCCGACCACGATCGGGTAGCCGTCCGTGGTGAAGCCGGTCGCGTCCACCGCGACGCCGACCTGGCCCCAGACATCGCTCGCCCGGACGTCGACCTTGGGCGTGTTCCGGGTGCCGTATTGCGCCTTCATCTCGAACGTCCGGCGCAGCGCCGGCGAGGTCACGATGTTGATGACGCCGCCCATCGCATAGTTGCCATACAGGCTCGAGCTCGACGAATCCACCACCTCGATCCGGTCCGCCGCCTCGAGCGGGACCCGCGTCCAGTACACCCAGCCGCCGAAGGAATCGTTGAAGGGAATGCCGTCGAGCAGCACGAGCGTGCGGCTCACGCCGCTCGGCCCGAGTCCGCGGAGCGAGACGCCCTGCGTGGTCGGGTGCGACGCCAGGCTGCTGGTGCGGCGGAACAGGCTGAAGCTCGGCACCTGCCGCAGCACATCGTCTGCCACCACGGCCGGCGACCGGCGGATGTCTTCCTGGGTGAGCACGTTGACGCTGGCGGGTACCTCGGCCAGCCGCTGCTCCATGCGCGAGGCGGTGACGGTGACGACCTCGGAGAGCCCGGCGGGCTGCAGCAGGATCTCGAGGGCGCGGTCGAGAGAGCCGGGGGCCAGCGATCGCCGCGCGGGGGCGAACCCGGGCGCGCGGACCACCACGGTCAGGTCGCCAGCGGTCGGCGTGGAGACGGGGATGGTGAAGCGGCCATCCGGCCCGGTCACCGACTCCGCGGTGACACCGTCCGCCGAGCGCAGCACGACGACCGCGCCGGCAATCACCCGGCCGGACGCGTCGCGGACGGTACCGGTCACCGGCCCGGCGGCAACCTGGACGGCAAAGAGCGCGATCGTCAGCGCAAGGGACCCGAGAGGCAGCATGATGACGTGACCTGGACCTTTACTTCGAAGACTTCTGCGTTCGTGACCGGGCGGCTACTTCGTCGGCGCCGACACGACGACCCCCCAGGGGCTGCCGCCGGTAGCCACGCGATGCTCGACGCGGCCGCTCTCGGCGTCCACGATCGACACGTCGCCGGAACCGCCGTTGGCGGTGTACAGCGTGCGGCCGTCGGCGCTGATCGCGATGCCCCACGGGCGCGTGCCCACGTCTTCGATCGAACGGAGGTAGGCCTGCTTCGCGATGTCGATGACGGCGATTGACTTCGCCCGGCCGAGCGAGACGTAGAGATGACGGCCGTCCGGCGACAGGACGGCACCCATGGGCCGCGGCACGGTCGGCGTGCCCGGGGTCGCCGGCACCTTGATGGTGGCGGTCACGGCCCGCTTGGCGGTGTCCACGACCGAAATCGACGCGCTGTTCTCGTTGGCCACGAACGCGGTGGAGCCATCGCGGGTGAAGGCGATGCCCCGCGGCCGCGCGCCGGTCTTGATGCGGGCAAGCACCTTGGCGGAGGCGGTATCCACCGCGACCACCTCGTTCTCCGCCTCGCAGCCGACATACGCTTCGCGGCCGTCCGGCCGCAGCGTCACCGCTTCCGGCTCCTCGCCGACGGTGACCCGGTCGGTGACCTTGCCGCTGGTCAGGTCGAGGATCGACATCTGGGCGGCATCCTCGTTCGACACGTAGACCTTGGTGCCGTCGGGCGAGAGGTCGAACGCTTCGGGATCCTGACCGCTGTCGTACGTCCGCAGCAGCTTCTGGGTCGCGATGTCGACCACACCGATGCCGTCGGCCGCTCGGTCGGGCGGCGGCAGCTTGGACTCGTCCACTCCCGGACCGGCGATCGGCGATCCGGACAGCGCGACGAGCAGCCGGGCGCCGTCGCGCGACAGCATGATGCCGCGCGGCCGCTTGCCGACGGAGATGCGCGTCAGCACGGCGCCGGTCGCGGGATCGATGACGACCACGTTGCCGCCGGTTTCGTCGGAGACGTAGAGCCGCGGCCCGAACGGGGCGTCCGGCGCATCGGGGGGAGGCGCGGGCGCGGCGGGCGCCTCGGGCGGCGGGGGCGGTGGTCCCTTGTCGGCCTCGGACGCGGGCCGGTTACACGCGGTCAGCAGGAGCAGCGACGCCAGGAGCGCGGTGTATCTCATTGATCCTTCTTCGGGTCGGGTTTTGGCGAGGGCGCCGGCGCGGGCAGCGCAGCGAAACAGACGAGGAAGTCCTTCCGCGCGTCGATCTTCTTGTAGTCGAGCCCGGGCACCTTCTTGAGCTCGTCGAGCGACGTGCAGCGGCCGGCCTGCTCACGCCACTTCAGCAGCGCCGCCGCCTCCGTGCGGGTGAGCCCGGCCACACTCTCGAGCTCGATGTTGTTCGCCGTGTTGATGTTCAGCGGGCGCGCCGCGGCGCCGAGGAAATGCGTGGACAGGTAGTCGGCCACCGCAGCGAACTCCTCGTCGGACCCGCGGGCGCCGCGCGCAATCATGTCGCCGATCACGCCCTCCCAGCCCTCACGCGTGAGCCGCACGGCCGCCGAGCGCTCCGCCTGGTGGCAGGTCCCGCAGACCTTCTGCAGCTCGGCCTTGCCGGGTCCGTCAGGCAGCACCTGCGCGCCGGCCGGCCGGGCGGCCATCAGCCCGAGCGCGGTCGCGAGGACGGCCACGGCGGCCCTCGACGCAATCCACGATCCGGCGGCGGTGAGTCCTCGCATGTCGGTGCGCGATCAATGTCCCGAAGAAGTACAGCCCGGCGCCGGGTCACAGCGCGTTCCCCGATCTTCCCACGTCGAGGCCCCTGCGGTCACCTCCGGGGCCCGGCTGGCGGCGGTGGCCTGGAGAAGCGGGCCTGCCGCCGGGCGGCGTTCCGCGTACTACGACGTGCGGGAGAGTCGTGTTGCGACGATCACGATCAGAAGTCGAACTCGTCGATGTTGGCCTTCGTGAACGTCAGCGGCGGGCCGAGGATGATCTCGGTGCCGCGGACTTCCACCGCCCCGAGCCGCCCCGCCGGCATGGACGAGGAGGCCGGGGTGAGCGAGCCCTGCAGCAGCCGGGCGGCCGCCTGGATCGGTCAGGTAGCCGAGGTCGCGCGTGTTCCACAGCACGACCGTCGGCACCCAGCCGTCGTGCACGTAGGGCTTGTTGATGTTCGGCAGCGACAGGCCGATGACGGGGACGTCCTTGCGGCCGGCCTGGCGCACGGCCTCGGCGGCCCCGGGCACCGCCGGCGCCGAGATGGCCATCACCAGCCGCACGTCCGGGTGCACCCGCATGATGGTCTGCGTCTCCGCGAACGCCTTGTCGCGGTCGTCGTCGCTCGGCCGGATGGTGGCGAGCGTCAGGCCCGGGTGCTGCTCGGCCACGCGCTTCTTGATGAACGCGATCCACTCGTTCTGGTTGGCGGCGCTGAGCGCGCCGGTGATGATCGCGAACTCGCCCGTCCCGCCGAGCAGCCGCGCGGCCTCGTCGGTCAGCGTGTTGGCGATCCCCTCGGAGGTGGCCTGGTTGACGAAGAAGTCGCGGGCGTCCGGCTCGGCGTCGGCATCCCAGGTCAGCACCTTGATCCCGCGCGCGCGCGCCTTGCGGAGCACGGTCGAGATGCCGGCGCGGTTCTCCACCGCCACCGCGATGACGTCCACCTCCCGGGTGATCCAGTTCTCGATCACCTCGTTCTGCCGCGCCGCGTCGAGCCCGGTCGGCCCGTCCCAGATCAGCTCGACGCCGAGCTCGGCGGCCGCCTCTTCGGCGCCGACCCGGCAGCTCACGAAATAGGGATCCCCCTTGGCCTTCGGCATCATCGCGATCACCGGACGCCGTGCCGCGGGGACCGCGGCGCCGGCGCGACGGCGCGTCGCGCGGCGGGCGTGGGCGCCAGCGAGCGGACCAGCCACACGTTGGTGCTGGCGACGATCAGGGACCCGGCAATCACGGCCGCGCAGAGCACGGCAACCTGGCTGTTCTTCACGTCGGCGTCCCCTTCTGTCGCATGTGCGATCCCGCGGCGGCCACGCCCGCCGACGCGGTCGATCGCGATGGTGGCGAGCAGCAGCGTGCCGGTCAGCACGCCGGCCAGCTCCGACGGCAGCGCGGCCAGCCGCAGGCCGTTGCGCAGCACGGCCAGCGCCGATCAGCCCGAGCAGCGTGCCGCCGAGCGTGCCGCGGCCGCCGAACACCGACGTGCCGCCCAGCACGACGGCGGTGATGGCGTCGAGCTCGTAGCCGGTCCCGGCGTCGGAGCGCGCCTGGCCGAGGTGCGCGACGTAGATGATACCCGCGGCGCTCGACACGATCCCCGACAGCAGGTAGACGAGGCCGACGCGGCGCGCCACCGGGATGCCCCGCGAACCGCGCCCCGCCCGGCGCTGAAGCCGATGGCGTAGAGCGCCCGCCCGATCGACCGAGCGGTGCAGCAGCAGGACGTAGGCGCGCCAGCACCGCCAGGAACATCGGCAGCTGCGCCGGGATGACGCCCCACAGGTAGCCCTGCCCGAGGGACAGGAACCCGGCGGGAAACCCGGTGTAGTTGATCGCCCCCTGGGTGATGCCTTCGGCGATGCCGCGGAAGAGCGACAGCGTGCCGAGCGTGACGATCAGCGGCGGGATGCCGAGGCGGGCGACGAGCACGGCGTTCAGCCCGCCTCCCGCCACCCCCGCGAGCAGGGTGACGGCCGCGGACGCGGCGATCGGGAGCCCCCAGTCGCGCGAGGCGACGCCGAAGATGACCGCCGCCAGCCCCATCATCGCCCCGACCGACAGGTCGATGCCGCCGGTGATGATGACCGGCGTCAGCGCCACCGCGAGCAGCCCGAGCTCGACGCTGAACCGCGTGACCTCGAAGAAGTTCGCCACCGTCGCGAAGTTGGGCGCGACCGCCGAGAAGAGCGCAATCTCCGCCAGCACCGCCAGCAGCAGGATCCACTCATTGTTCGGAAAGAATCGTTTCAAATTCCCCCTTCGCCCTTCGCCCTTAGCCCTTCGCCCTTAGCCCTTCGCCCTTTCCCCTTGCCGCATCCGCCGCCACGGCGGCCAGGATGATCGCCCCCTGGACGGCGCGTTCCCAGTAGGCGCTCACGCCGAGGAACGTCAGCGCGGGACCGATCGCGCCGAGCAGGATCACGCCGAGCAGCGTGCCGGTCGCGCTGCCCCGTCCGCCGGTGATCGCCGTGCCGCCGACGACCACCGCGGCGATCACCTTCATCTCGAGGCCGAGCCCGGTGTTGCTGGGAATCTGGTTGAAGCGGACGGAGTTCAGCAGCGCCGCCAGCCCGGTCAGCGCGCCAGCCGCGGCGAACACCGCCCAGGTGACCCGCGCCGTGCGCACCCCGGCAAGGCGCGCCGCCGCCTCGCTCGAGCCGGTGGCATAGATCGCCCGGCCGGCCGCGAGGTGCCGCAGGCCCCAGCCCACCCCCACCTGCAGCGCGACGACGACCAGCACGACGATGGCGGGATAGACGCGGGCGCTCGTGCCGAGCCACTGGTAGTGGGCCGGCAGGTCCTGGATCCACGCCCCCTGGGTCGCCCACCGCAGCCCCTCGCGCAGCGCGATCATCGTCGCCAGCGTGACCACGATCGACGGAATGCGCACGTAGGCCGTCAGCACGCCGTTCAGCCCGCCGAGCAGGGCGCCAGCGGCGCAGGACGCCGCCAGGACGAGCGGCAGGGGCAGCCCCGCCTTGGCCAGCAGCCCCGAGGTCACCGCGCAGATCGCGAAGATCGACCCGACCGAGATGTCGATGTGGCCGGTCAGGATCACGAGCGTCATGCCGAGCGCGGCGATGAGGACCGGCATGTTCGCGAGGAACAGGTCGGCGAGGTTGTCGCGGGCGAAGAACCCCGGCACGGCGACGGCCAGCACCAGTGCCAGCGCGACGATGGCGAAGGCGACGGAGGCTTCCCGGCGGGCGAGCATCGGCATCGGCAGAATCGCTCTAGTCGCCGGCGTGATCGAGCGCCAGCGCCATGATGCTGGCCTGGGTGGCGTCGGCGCGCGAGAGCACGCCGCGGACGGTGCCGCCGTGCATGACGGCGATCCGATCGCTCATGCCGAGAATCTCCGGCAGCTCCGACGAGATCATCAGGATCGCCAGCCCGCCCTCGACCAGCGTCCTGCATCAGGGCATGGATCTCCGCCTTGGATCCCACGTCCACCCCTTGTGTCGGCTCGTCCAGGATGATGACCGAGGGGTTGGTGGACAGCCAGCGGGCGAGCGCGACCTTCTGCTGGTTGCCGCCCGACAGGGTGCCGACTTCGGCGAGCTCGGACGGCGTCTTGATGCGGAGCCGGCCGACGTAGTCGCGGGCCCGCGCGCGCTCGGCGCCGCGGTCGATGAGGCCGCGCGTCGACACGGCGCCCAGGCTCGCCAGGCTGGTGTTGGCGGCAATCGACATGTCGAGGACGACGCCGTGCTGGCGGCGGTCCTCGGGCACGTAGGCGATCCCGGCGCGGATGGCGGCGGCCGGCGATCCGATGGTGGCCGGTTGGCCGTGCACCCGGATCTCGCCGGCGTCGGCCGGCGTGAGCCCGAAGATCGTCTCCGCCAGCTGCGTCCGTCCCGAGCCGACCAGGCCGGCGACGCCGAGGATCTCGCCGCGGTGCACCGTCAGGGTGACGTCGCGGATGCCGGCGGCGCGGCTGCCGAGGCCGCGGACCTCGAGCGCCGGCTCGCCCCGGCCGCACCGGCGTCTTGGGAAAGACCGCGGACACGTCGCGCCCGACCATCAGCCGGATCAGCTCGGCGCGCGACACCGCCGCCGCCGGACGCGTCGCCGACGGTGCGCCCGTCGCGCAGCACCGTGATGCGATCGGCGACGGTGAAGATCTCCTCGAGCCGGTGCGAGATGTAGATCATCCCGACGCCGCGGCTGCCGCAGCCGCGCGATCACGCCGAAGAGCCGCTCGACCTCGCGGTCGGTCAGCGACGCCGTCGGCTCGTCCATGAGCACGATCCGCGCGTCGGCGCCGATCGCCTTGGCGATCTCGACGATCTGCTGCTCCGGCATGCTCAGCGTCTCGACCGGCCGCTCCGGATCGATGGCGGATCCGACCTGTTCGAGCAGCGCCGCGGCGCGGCGGCGCCGCGCCTGCCAGTCGACCCGCCGCCACAGCCCGCCCGGCTCGAGCGCGAGCGCGATGTTCTCCGCGACGCGTCAGGTGCGGGAACAGCGACGGCTGCTGGTAGATCACCGCGATGCCGAGCGACCGCGCCGTGGCCGGGTCCATGTGCCGGACCTGGCGCCCGGCGACGTGCAGCGTGCCGGCGTCGGGCGACTCGGCGCCGGTCAGGATCTTGATGAAGCGTGGACTTGCCCGCGCCGTTCTCGCCGACGAGCGCGTGGACCTCGCCGGCCTGGAGGTCGAACGACACGCCGTCGAGCGCCCGCACACCGGCAAACGACTTGGCGACGGCGGCGGCGGCGAGGAGGGGGGTGGACACAGGGACCGAGCGCGCATGTTACCAGTTGCCCGGCCGGCCTCCGATGCCGGCCGCCGCCGCCCCCGCTGCCGCGCCGCCCCGGAGTTGGTCTATACTGGTCGCCGATATTTCGCATCGCATAACAGGCAGCCGGATTAACAGCTGCGGGCCGTGGCCAGACGCTCCGTTTTTGCGCCATTTATCGCGATCAGATCCTGTTTCCGCGATCGCTTGACGTTACGCAGCACACAACATCCAGTATCGGGCAGACAGGAAGACCATGAGCACCAAGACCCCTGGGGCGCGCGATCCGTACCTGGTCAAGTCGGTGGTCCACTCGTCGCAGCTGCTGTCGGCGTTCCGCACGTCGGGCGAGGCGCTGCCCCTGCGCGAGGTCGCGGCGCGCAGCGGACTGCCCAAGAGCATGGCGTTCCGCCTGCTCTACACGCTCGAGCGCTGCGGCATGATCGAGAAGGTGGGCGAGAACCTGTATCGCTCCCACATCCGGCCCTTCAAGCAGAAGCCCTTCCGCCTCGGCTATGCCGCGCAGGGCACCGACTACCAGTTCTCGAAGGAGGTCTCGGTCGGGCTGCAGCGGGCCGCCGCCGCCCAGGGGGTCGAGCTCATCTGCGTGGACAACCGCTACAACCCGAAGATCGCCCAGCGCAACGCCGAGGTGCTGGTGCGCGAGAAGGTCGACCTGGTCATCGAGTTCCAGACCGACGAGCACGTGGCCGCCACGGTGGCCGCCAAGTACCGCGAGGCCGACATTCCGCTCATCGCGCTCGAGGTGCCGCATCCCGGCGCCACCTACTTCGGCGCCAACAACTACGAGGCCGGGCTGATTGGCGGCCGCCATCTCGGGCGCTGGGCCCGGCAGTCGCTGGCACAGCGAAGTGGACGAGATCGTGATGATCGCGCTCGAGCGCGCCGGCAGCCTGCCCAAGATGCGGCTGACCGGCATGCTCGTCGGCATGAAGGAAATCTGTCCGTCGCTCGAGCACTGCCGGGTGACCTACGTGGACGGCGACGGCAAGCTGGGCGAGAGCTTCGAGGCGCTGCGCAAGCACCTGCGCGGCAGCCGGGCGCGCCGCATCCTGGTCGGCGCCATCAACGACCCGAGCGCCCTCGGCGCGCTGCGCGCCTTCCAGGAAGCGGGGCGCGGCGACGGCTGCGCGGTGATGGGCCAGAACGCCTCGCCGGAAGGACGCGCCGAGCTGCGCCAGCCGGGCACCCGCCTGATCGGCTCGGTCGCCTACTTCCCTGAGAAATACGGCGCCGAGATCCTGGCGCTGGCGCTCGACATCCTCCACCGCCGCCCGGTGCCGCCGGCCGTGTTCGTGAAGCACCAGCTGGTGACCCCGGAGAACGTCGACCACATCTATCCCAACGACCGGCTGATGCAGCTGAGCGGCGGCGTCTGATACGCTGAACCGGTCGCCACCGGCGACGCCATCATGCCGCCCAAGGTCCTGGTTCGCGATCTCCAGAAGCGCTACGACGGCGTCGAGGCCGCCCGCGGCATCAGCTTCGCGATCGAAGAGGGCGAGATCTTCGGCCTGATCGGGCCGAACGGCGCCGGCAAGACCACCACCCTCGAGTGCCTGGTCGGGCTGCGCGAGCCGGACGCCGGCGTGATCGAAATCTGCGGCCTCGACACCCGCCGCCATCCCCGCGAAGTGCGCGAGCGCATCGGCGCCGCCCTGCAGACCACGGCGCTCCAGGACAAGATCACCCCGCGCGAGGCGCTGGCGCTGTTTGCCTCGTTCTATCGCCGGAAGACCGCCGCGCCGCAGCTGCTCGAGCGGTTCGGCCTCGTGGACAAGGCGGACGCGCCGTTCGACTCGCTCTCGGGCGGCCAGCGCCAGCGGCTGGCGCTCGCGCTGGCCTTCGTCAACGAGCCGGAGCTGGTCCTCCTCGACGAGCCGACCACCGGCCTCGACGCGCAGTCGCGCCGCGACCTGCACGGCGAGATCCTGCGGATGAAACGCGACGGGCACACCGTGCTGCTGACCACCCACGACATCGACGAGGTCGAGGCGTTGTGCGACCGCATCGCCGTGATCGACAAGGGGGTGGTCGTCGCCAGCGGCGAAACCCGCGAGATCATCGCGCGATCGAGCGCCCCGCCGACCGTCCACCTCGTCGCCACCGCGCCGCTCGACGCGGCGGCGCTGGCGCAGCTGCCGGGCATCAGCGATCTCGTCTGCGACGGGCGAACGGCCCGCTTCCACGCCGCGCCGGTCGCGCCGGCGGTCCGGGCGCTGCTGGCGCTCCTCGAGGCGCGCGGCGCCGACGTCGCGGAGCTGCACGTGCAGCACGCCAGCCTCGAGGACGTCTTCCTCGAGCTGACCGGCGCCTCCCTCCACGGATGATGCGGACGTCACGATGATGGAGCCGTTCCTCCACCAGCTGCGCGTCAGCCTCCAGCTCCATTTCCGGAACCGGATGGCGATCATCTACAGCTACCTGTTCCCGACCATCTTCCTGGTGGCGTTCTGGGTGCTCTACCGCCACGAGCGGGTCCCGCTGGCGCGGCACATGGGTGAGCTGCTGACGGTGACGGCGCTTGGCGGCGCCTGCTTCGGCCTGCCCACCACCATGGTGAGCGAGCGCGAGCGCGGCGTGTGGCGCCGCTACCGCCTGGCGCCGGTCCGCCCCGGCACGCTGCTCGCCAGCACCGTCCTGGCGCGCTACGTGCTGCTGGTGCTGGCCGGGCTGCTGCAGGTGGCGCTGGCGATGATCGTCGGCATGCCGCTGCCGAACCACCCGCTCGACCTCTGGGTCGTCGTTCACCTTCGTGGCGTTCGCGTTGCTCGGCCTCGGCCTGGTGATCGCCAGCCTCGCCGACAACGTGCCGGCGGTGCAGGCGCTCGGCCAGTGCATCTTCCTGCCGATGCTGATCATCGGCGGCGTGGCGGTGCAGCTGGCGACGCTGCCGGAGTGGGCGCAGCACCTGTCGGCGTTCTTCCCCGGGCGCTACGCCGTGGAGGCGATGCAGGCCTCGGTCACCGGCGCGGGGCTGGCGGCCGTCAAGTTCGCCCTGCTGGCGCTCGCCCTGATCGGCGCCGCCGGCTTCCTGGCGGGCGTGCGGATGTTCCGCTGGGACGCGCAGCAGCGCTTCGCGACGCGCGGCGGCAAGGGCTGGATCGCGGTGGCGCTCGCGGCCTGGGCCGCCGTCGGCCTGCTCGCCGAAGCGCGCGGCCGGATCGCGACCGGCGGCGCCACCGGCATGGCCGAAACCGCCGCGCTGCCCGCGCCACGCGTCGCGGTGGCGCCGCCCGCTGCTGCCGGCCCGGCGCCCGCGCCAGCGCCCGCGCCGGCCAATCCAGGCGCGGCCACACCGGAAGCGACGGCCACGGCTCCGGGCGCAACGGCGCCCCGTGCGCCGGAGCCGGGCGCGGCGGCGGCGTCACGGACGCCGGACCCGGGCGCGGCAGCAGCCGCACCGCCAGCCGCGGCGGCGGGCAGCCCGAACGCGACCGGCAAGCCCGCGGACAGCGCCGCACCGTCGTCACCACCGGCCGCGGCGCCCCCACGCGACCCTGGCAGCGCAGCCCCGACGCCGTCCCCGGCAGCGCCCGAGGCCGCGCAGCCGGCATCACCGGCCCCGGCCCCGCACGCACCGGCCCCGCCGGCGCCGCGCACCGGCCCGCCGCCGGAGCCCGCCTCGTGGCGCGACGTGACGCCGGCGCACATCGACGAGGTCATGTTCGAACGGCTGCCGTCCGACATGGGCGTCATCTCCCCGATCGCGCCGGCCGACGAGGTGCTCGATCCGGACCTCGCGACCGAGCTGGAGACCGTGCGCGCCAGCCTGCCGGGCTGGGCGCCTGGGCGCGTGGCCGACCCGGTCCAGCGCGTCAGGAACATCCTCTACGTCGCGGCGGTGCCCGACGCCTTCCAGCTCCCGCTCGAGCGCTACCTCCCGCACGTCGTGTTCGAGCGGCTGCGCGACGAGGTCCCGAAGGACGACCTGATCAAGATCCTGTTCTGGATTGCCACCCATCCCGCCGGCGGCGACGACAGCGCGGTGGACCAGCTGCGCGCGGCCGGCCTCGACGTCAGCGGCCCGGCCGACATCGACCAGGCGCGCGAGCGCGTGATGCTCTACGCGCTCAAGCTGCTCGGGCGGCTGGTGAACCGGATCCCGGGCTGACGGCTCACCTGAAGGCCAGGCGCGCGCCCACCTGGGCGGTGCGTCCCGGGCCGAAGTGGGTGCCGCTGAACGGATTGCCGAAGTTGTAGGCCCAGCGGCGCCCGGTGAGGTTCAACACCCCGGCCCGCAGGCTGAGATCGACGCCGCCGCGGCGCCACAGGCGCTGCGACACGCTGACGTCGAACACGGCGCGCGGCTTCACGCGGCCGCGCTCGAAGTCAACCAGGCTGGCGCCCGGCCGCTCGCGCAGCTCGTCGATCGCCTCCTCCTCCACTTCGAGCGGCGTGCCGCTCTCGTAGCGCCCGGTGACCGCCGCCGAGAATCCCGATGCGTCGCGGTCGTACGAAGCGCCGAACGCGCCGACGTTGCGCTGGTCGTGGTCGGGCGTGAACGCCGTGCCCGGGCCGATCTCGATCACCTCGTCCTCGAGGAACAGCCCGCCGGTGATCGGGCCGAACTGCACCACCCGCCCGTTGGCGTAGCTCAGGTAGCCCGACCAGCCGCGGCGCCGCGGCACCTCGAGCCGCACGTCCACGCCGGAGGCGCGCCCCCGGGCGACCGCGTTGGGGAACAGGATGGTCGTGCCGAAGAACACGTTCGGGTCGGCCACGTCCATCATCGTCCGGCGCCAGGCCGCCACGTCGAGGCGCAGCACGCGCCCGAACGTCCGGTCGATGCCCACCTCGACCACCGTCTGCCGCTCGGGCTCGAGCGCCGCGCCGCCGCCGGTTTCCTGGACGAACGGCGACAGCTCCCGCGCCTCGGCCGATATCGACAGCAGCAGGTTCTCGGCCTGCGGCGGCTGGAAGAAGCGCCCGAACGAGGCCCGGACCGTGGTGTCGGCGGCGGCCCAGCGGTAGGCGGCGCCGAGGCGGGGGCTGACCTGCGACGCGGCCACCGGCAGGCGGGTCCAGTCCACGCGCACGCCGGCATCGATCGTCAGGGCGTCCGACACGCGGATGGCATCCTGGGCGTAGAGCGAGTACTGCGGCCGCGACGCGGTGTCGCGGAAGACAAAGGGATTGTCGAGCGTGCGCGCGAGCGCCGCCTCGCTCAGATCCGCCTCCTCCCCCTCCTCCGCATCGGTGACCGCGAACAGGAACTGCTCGTCGAGGCGCAGCCAGGCCGCTTCGGCGCCCGCCTTGAAGAGGTGGCGCCCGCGCTGGTGGGAGATGCTGGCCAGGATGCCGGACCGGCCGAGCGTCCGGTCGGCATCGACGAACAGCGGCACGTCGCGCTCGCTGCCCTCCAGGCGCGACGAGGAGAAGCGCTGGTAGGCGGAGGCCTGGGAGACGGTCGTCGCGCTCCACGCCCGCTGCCACGACAGGCTGCCCCAGTACTGCCGCAGGCGCTGCTGCTGATCCTGGCCGGCCTCTTCCTGCTCCTCGCCGTGCGGCACGTCGAAGCCGGAGCGGCCGAACCCCGCCACGGCGGTGAGCGCATCGCGCGGCGAGAGGCTCCAGCCGGCCTGCCCGCCGCCGCTCCAGCCGCGTCCCTCGTTGTGCAGGTTGTCGGGGTGCACGGGATCCAAAAAGCGGTCGGACGCCTGCCCGGCGAGCCCGAGCGTGATCGAGGCGCGGCCGCCCGCCGGGCCGCCGGCCACGAGCGACACGTCGCGGGTGGCATCCGCGCCGGCCGTCGCGTCGAAGGCGCCGCTCCACTCGCCGGACGCGCGGGCCGCGGATCGCACCTCAATCACCCCGCCCGACTTCCAGCCGAACTCCGGCGGCATGTAGCCGGTCACCACCGAGATCGAGTCGATCATCGCCGGGTCGGGAGCGATGCCGAACAGCCCGTCGAGGCGCTCGTAGACCGGCACCCCGTCGATCACGTAGAGGAACCCGTCGTCCACGCCGCGAACGTGGAGCAGGCCGTTGTCCTCGGTGGCCCAGCCGGGCACCGTGGCGATCGCGTCCTGGATGCCGCGGCTGCGCAGCCGTGCCGGCGCGCGCCGCACCGCGTCGCCGCCGAGCGTGACGCGCGTGGTCGTGGACGGCGGCTGGGCATCCGCGCCGCGCACCAGGACCTGCTCGGACGCGACCGCCGTCAGCCGCAGCCGCACGCGCACGGGCAGGGCGCTCGTGACCACCACGTTCTGCACCGTTGCCCGCAGCGGCGGCGCCTCGGCGCGCACCGCGTAGGTGCCGGGCGCAACGTTGGGCAGGGTGAAGATCCCTCGAATGGCAGTGGTGGTGGCGAGCGGCGCCCCCAGCGGATCGAGCAGCGTGACAGCCGCCGTGGCCGCCGGCTCGCCATCCGGCCCGAGCACCGTGCCCTGAATCGAGCCCTGCTGCAGCTGCGCTGCCGCAGCCGACGTCGAGATCACCACCGCGAGGATGACGAAGGAGTGCACGCACTCATTTTAGAGCGTCAATTCCCAACTCCCAATGCCCAACGCCCAACTCAACGCCCAACGCCCAAAGGCCCAATGCCCAAATGCCCAAACGCCCAACGACCAATCGGTTCCCAACCCGGGCATTTTCTCGGAATTTCACGTCCGCCCCGGAATTGGCCCTTGGCCCTTGGCCCTTTGGGAATTGGAAATTGGGCCTTGGGAATTCCTTCGAGCCTACTGTTCCTGCTGGTAAAGGAGCGCCTGCTCGTCGCTCTCGGAGAAGAGCGACCATTCCTCGTCGGCGGCGAAATCCTCGTCGGGCGGCAGCAGCGCTTGGGACGCGGCGACGCGGACGCGCACCTGGAGCTCGGTTTCGGCCCGCCCCTTCATGGTGCCGATCGTCGGCGGCACGTCGGCGTAGTCCCGCCCGACCGCGGTCCGGATGTGGCGGTCGCCGGTGATCCCGCCGTTGGTGGGATCGAACCCGACCCAGCCGAGCCGCGGCAGCAGCGCCTCGACCCAGGCGTGGGTCGCGCCGTCGGCCGAGCGGTCGTGGTGCAGTTCGTCGTGGTACAGGTAGCCGCTGACGTAGCGGCACGGGATGCCGAGCGCGCGCACCACCGCGATCATGATGTGGGTGAAGTCCTGGCACACCCCCTGGCGCGAGCTCCAGGCTGACCTCGATCGGCGAGTTCACCGCCGTGCTCTTCTTCACGTAGTCGAAGGCGCCGTTGATGCCGTCCGCCACGTCGCGGAGCAGGCGTCAGCGGATCGCGCCCGCCGGGCTCGGCGACCCGCAGCTCCCGCATCAGCTCGTCGAGCTGCGGGCACCACTGCGCGTATTGGCTGGGCAGCAGCATCGGCCAGTGATCGCCCTCGCTGATGAGGCGCGTCGAGCTCGTCCCACGTCTCGTGCGGCAGCGCCTGCGGCAGCGGATCCGGCGGCTCGAGGTTGACCAGGGCATCGGCCACGATCGTCAGCTCGCGGTGGTGCGCCGGCAGGTCGAAGTGGTGCACGTGGTTGCCGAAATGGTCGACTGAAGCGCGAAGATCCGGGCGCGCGGGTTGACCGACAGCTGGAAGGTGAAGCAGCGCTGCGAGCTCTCGGTGCGCGGGTGCATCCGGACCTCCATGATGCTCTGCCAGACCTGCCGGCTGTAGCGGTAACGCGTGAGGTGACGGATGGCGTAGAACATTGCGCCTTCAGCTTTCGAACGCGATCTCGATCGGGTAGTCGATGTAGGCGTCGTGCACCGCGGCGTGCAGCGCGCGACACTGCTCGAGCACGCCGTTGAGGAAGGCGTGGAGATCGCCGGCCAGCAGCTTCCGGGGATCGGTGGCGAACGCGAGCGACGAGCGCAGCCGCCCGATGACCCGGCCGATGTGCGCCTTGTGCCGGCCGGCGCTCTGCGTCGTGATCGCCCGCAGCGACACGTACATCCGCTCGACCGAGTAGCGGACCGAATAGGGGAACTCGGGGTGGACCAGCAGCAGCTCGGCGATGCGATCCGGCCGCAGGTCGGCCGTGAACACCTTGCAGTAGGAGTCGAACGCCGCGCAGCTCGCCAGCAGCGCGATCCAGTCGAGATCGTCGGCCTCGGTCCCGGCGCCGAAGTAGGCATCGAGCAGCATCGACACCGCGCACGCGCGCTCGGTGAACTTGCCGAGCTGCACGAACCGCCAGCCTTCGCCGTGCGTCATCGTCGTTTCGCTGACGCCGTGGAAGCTGAACGATCCGCTCGCGCACCGCCGCGACCAGGCGCATCACCGACTCGTCGTCTTCGACGTCGACGCCGAGGCTGACCGCCTCGTGGTACAGGCGATTGAGCTGCTCCCACATCTCGGAGCTGATCTCCTCGCGCACCTGCGAGGCGTTGTCGCGCGCCGCCGGCGAGGCAGGCGACCATCGAGGCGCGATTCGACCGGTCGGCGGCGAGGCGGCGGATCGCATCCTGCGGATCGGGGTTGCCGGCGTCCGGCTGGCAGCCCGAGCTGCGTCAGCGCCCGGTACCAGCGCTGGTCGGCGGCGACCTCGACGCGGCTCAACATCAGGCTGTGGGTCGCGTCGATCACCCGCGCGCAGTTGTCCGCCCGCTCGAAGTAGCGGCTCATCCAGTAGAGGCTGTCGGCGACCCGTGAAAGCATCGGCGTCAGCTCTGCAGGACCCAGGTGTCCTTCGAGCCGCCTCCCTGCGACGAATTGACCACCAGCGAGCCCTTGCGCAGCGCCACCCGGGTCAGCCCGCCGGGCGCGATGGTGACCTTGTCGCCGAACAGCACGTAGGGCCGCAGATCGACGTGCCGCGGCTCGATCGCGCCGTCGATGAAGCAGGGCGCGGTCGAGAGCGCCGAGCACCGGCTGGGCGATGTAGTTGCGCGGGTCGGCGCAGCACCTGGTCGCGCATCGTCGGCGCGCTGCGCCTCGGCTGCTGTGCGGGCCGATCAGCATGCCGTAGCCGCCCGACTCCCCGACCGCCTTGACGACGTGCGATTCGCAGGCGATCGAGCACGTGGGCGCGCTGCACGTCGTCGGTCATCAGCAGCGTCTCGACGTTGTCCAGGATCGGATCCTCGTTCGAGGTAGTACTTGATCATGCGCGGCACGTAGGCGTAGATCGCCTTGTCGTCGGCGACGCCGGTGCCGAGCGCGTTGGCCAGCGTGACGTTGCCGGCGCGATAGGCGCTGAACAGCCCCGGCGCGCCGAGCGCCGAGTCGACCCGGAACGCCAGCGGGTCGAGGAAGTCGTCGTCGACCCGCCGGTAGATCACGTGCACCCGCTTCAGGCCGCGCGTCGTCCGCATGTAGACGATGTTGTCGTGGACGACCAGGTCGCGCCCTTCGACCAGCTCGATGCCCATCTGCCGCGCCAGGAACGAGTGCTCGTAGTAGGCCGAGTTGTAGACCCCCGGCGTCAGCAGCACGACCGTCGGATCGACGCGGCCGTCCGGCGCGAGCGACCGCAGCGTCGAGCAGCAGCGCCTGGCTGTAGTGCTCGATCGGGCGGACGCCGCACTTGCGGAACAGGTCGGGAAGATCTGCTTCATCACCTTGCGGCTCGAGAGCATGTACGACACGCCGCTCGGCACCCGCAGGTTGTCCTCGAGCACGACGAACCGGCCGTCGGGCAGCCGCACCAGGTCGGTGCCCATCACGTTCACGTAGACGTCGCGCGGCACCTTGACGCCGGTCATCTGGCGGCGGAAGTGGCGGCAGGTGTAGACCACCTCGCCGGGAACGACGCCGTCGCTGCAGGATCCGCCGGTCGTGGTAGATGTCGCGTGAGGAACAGGTTGAGCGCGGTGATGCGCTGCGTCAGCCCGCGCTCGATCACGTCCCACTCCGCCGCCGAGACGATGCGCGGCAGCAGGTCGTGCGGGAAGATGCGCTCGGTCGCCTCGTCGCGCCCGTAGACGGTGAAGGTGATGCCCTGGTTGAAGAAGGTCAGGTCCGCCTGCTGCTTGCTCCGCAGCAGTTCCTCGGGCGTCAGCTTGAGCAGCTCCTTGTGCAGCTTCCGGTAGGGACGGCGCGGCTGGGCCTTGCCGTCGAACATCTCGTCGAAGGCCTCGGACGCCGTGTAGCCGGCGAACAGGTCGTCAGGCGCTGCCTGCGTGGTGGGCACGGTGCGGTATCTGCGAACGGCCTCCGGATGCAGCTCCGGGAATTGGGTCACGGCGGTTCCCATGCAACGGTCGAGCCGTGCCGGCGGTCGCCGGCGGTCGAACAGGACCGGCGGGCGCCGCCGGGTACGCCGTCAGACGGTGCGCTCCGGCCGCAGCCGCCCGTTGAACTCGATCTCCGGCAGCTGCTCGACGGCGCGGCGGAGCGACTGCTCCCACGAGGCGTGAATCAGGTTCAGGTCGGGATCCGACGCCGCCGAGCCGCCGGTAGCGGTCGATCGTCAGCCGGTCGCGCTTGTAGAGCAGCAGGTCGATGGGCGGCCCCACGGTGACGTTCGACCGCATGGTCGCGTCGAACGACAGCAGCGCGTATTTGGCCGCCACTTCGAGCGACGTCCCCATCTCGATGCCGCGGTCGAGGATCGGCCGGCCGTACTTGCACCTCGCCGAGCTGCAGATACGGCGAATCTTCGGTCGCCTGCAGCGGATTGCCCTGCGGGTAAATCAGGTAGAGCGCCGGCGCCTCGCCGCGGATCTGGCCGCCGAGCAGCAGGTTGCACGTTGAAGCTGAAATTGTCCCGCTCGAGCGAGGCGCGGTCCATTTCCGACACCTGCCGGACCGTGTCGCCGACGATGCGCGCGGCGTGGTACATCGAGGGCGCCTGGCCAGGCCCGAGCCCGGCGTCGAAATCGAGCCCGCAGCAGCGAGACCACCGACTGGCTGATCGACAGGCTGCCGCTCGTCAGGATGACGAACACGCGTTCGCCCTTCGGTGACGAAGCGGTACATCTTGCGGCACGACGTTGACCTGGTCGAACCCGGCGTTCGATCGCGAATCCGAGGCCATCACGAGCCCTTCGGCCGTCACGATTCCCAGACAGTAAGTCACGATTCCTCGCTGGCGAGCGGTTGGCGGCTGCGGTCTTCCATGATACTCGTCAGGCTGCGGGATCCGATCACGGCGGCCATTCCGCCGGGCGGGCATGGATTGTGCCTCTGGACAGCCCGACGACCATGCTCATTCGCCTCGGCTACGACATCCGCTTCGACATCGCCGGCGCCGGTTCCCGTGGTCACGCTGCTCACCGTGCATCCGTCGCGCCGTCACGACCTGCGCGAGCCGGACCGGGTGCAGCTGGACCCGGCGGTCGAGCTCGAGGAATACCCCGACCTGTTCGGCAACCTGAGCACGCGCTTCATCGCGCCGCCGGGCATCGCTGCGGCTCACAAACTCGCACGCTGATCGAGGATTCGGGCCGGCCCGACGCCGGTCAACCCCGAGCGCCCGGGAGGTGCCGATCGAGCGAGCTGCCGCCCGAAACGCTGCGCTACCTGATGGCGCAGCCGGTTCTGCGAGGTCGACCTGCTGTCGCCGATCGGCGGTCGACCTGTTCGGCCATGCGCCGCGGGGCTGGGCGCGGGTCGCAGGCCATCTGCGACTGGGTCCACTCGCAAGGTGACCTTCAGCTACCCGCAGGCGCGCGCCGACCCGGACCGCGCTCGACGTCTTCACCGAGCGGGTCGGCGTGTGCCGCGACTTCCAGCACCTGGCCATCACCTTCTGCCGCTGCCTGAACATCCCGGCCCGCTACACCGCCGGCTACCTGGGCGACATCGGCGTGCCGCTGTCGCCGACGCCGATGGATTTCAGCGCCTGGTTCGAGGCCTATCTCGAGGATCGCTGGTGGACGTTCGACGCCCGCCACAACAGCCCGCGGATCGGCCGCGTGCTGCTGGCCACCGGCCTCGACGCGACCGACGTCGCCATCACCACCTCGTTCGGCGCCGCGAAGCTGACCCACTTCGACGGTGGTGACCGACGAAATTGTGTAGGGCAGCGTAGAAAGCCGACGCTTTTGTCCTCCAGGCGAACCCGGCGCGGGTGTCGACTGGTGCACCGCCGCATCGGGCGCGACAGGAATGTCGCCGGCGCCGGCGGCGCGCCAATTCCGTCGGCACGCCCCGTGGAGTTCCCCGGCAGCCGGCCCGGTGGACGTGCAAGAATGACCGGGTGCCGGACGTGTACGAGACTTTCGCCGCCCAGCCGCCGGTAATCCAGGCGCTCCTCGCCACCCTCTTCACGTGGGCCCTCACGGCGGCCGGTGCCGCCGTCGTGTTCTTCTTCAAGGACGTCGAGCGCCGCATGCTCGATCTCGCGCTCGGCTTCGCCGCCGGCGTGATGATTGCCGCGTCGTTCTGGTCGCTGCTCGCGCCGTCCATCGCGATGGCGGAGGAAATGGGCCTCATCAAGTGGCTGCCGCCGCTCATCGGCTTCGTCTCCGGCGCCGCCGCGATGCGCCTCGCCGACATGCTGCTGCCGCACCTGCACCTGTTCGCCCCCGACAGCGCGGCCGAGGGGGTGAAGACCACGTGGCGCCGGTCGGTGCTGCTCGTCCTGGCGATCACCCTGCACAACATCCCCGAAGGGCTGGCCGTCGGCGTCGCGTTCGGGGCCGTCGGGGCCGGCTACGAAACGGCGACCCTGGGCGGCGCAATTGCGCTCGCGATCGGCATCGGGCTGCAGAACTGCCCGGAGGGGACCGCCGTGTCCGTGCCGCTGCGGCGCGAGGGGATGTCCCGCTGGCGGGCGTTCTACTACGGCCAGATGTCGGCGTGGGTCGAGCCGATCGCCGGAGTGGTCGGCGCCGCCGCGGTCGTGGCGATGCGGCCGATCCTGCCCTACGCGCTGGCGTTCGCGGCCGGCGCGATGATCTTCGTCGTGATCGAGGAAGTGGTGCCGGAGTCGCAGGCCGGCGGCCACAGCGACATCGCCACGGGCGGCGCGATCCTCGGCTTCTCGATCATGATGGTGCTCGACGTCGCGCTCGGGTGATGGTCCGGCCCGCCGTCGGCACGAGGCCCGCCAGCGAGATCATCGTGGCGAATGGGCGGGCGGGGCCACAGGCGGCCGCGCCAGCCCCCAGCGCGCCAGCCGGAACCGGATCGCTGTCGCGACGCAGCCGAGCCCGTATCGGACGCTGCGCGGGAAGTCGATCGACGAGGCCTCCTCGAAGTATTTGGTGGGACAGCTGACTTCCGCAATCGTGTAGTTCAGCCAGAGGACTTGCGCGAGCATCTGGTTGTCGAAGACGAAATCGTCGGAGTTGCCGTCGAGGGGCAGGCAGCCCAGCAGCTCGCGCGAGAACGCACGGTACCCGGTGTGATACTCCGACAGCTTGGCGTGCAGGAGGACGTTCGAAAAGAGCGTCAGCGCGCGGTTGGACACGTACTTCCACACCGGCATCCCGTTGCGGACCGCGTGCCCGCCCAGGATCCGCGATCCCAGCACGCAGTGATACAGCCCGCTCCCGATCAGCGACACCATCGCCGGAATCAGCTTCGGCGTGTACTGGTAGTCCGGGTGCACCATGATGACGATGTCGGCGCCGGCAGCCAGCGCTTCGCGGTAGCAGGTCTTCTGGTTGGCGCCGTAGCCGCGATTGCTCGGATGCACCACGACCTGCACCTGCGGCAGGGCGCGCGCGATCGCCACCGTCTCGTCGCCGCTCGCGTCGTCCACCAGGATCACCAGGTCCACGACCCCTTGCGCCATGATCTCGTCGTGGGTCGCCTGCAACGTCCGGGCGGCGTTGTAGGCGGGCATGACGACGATGACTTTGCGTCCGTTGTACATCTCTCGCAGCACTCAGCGGTCACAGAAGTATCTCCCGTTCCGCCCTCCCCTGCTCCTGTGGACCCCCGACATGCGTCAGCCGTTGGCACGCGGACGCCGGGAGCGAGGACGCTCACTGGGATGGCACACAGGAAGGCGAGGCGGGCGGGGCGGACGGTGCCGGCGCCTTCCCCGGAACGGAGCCGGGACCGGGTGTTGCTCGCGACGCTGGCGGCCAGCCTGCTCACGCTGCTGATCCTCGGCGACGACCGGCATGTCGGGCTGATCGCCGACGGGCGGCAGATGATCCGCACGGCGGTGGCCATGGCCGAGACCGGCGAGATCGGCCAGGCGCAGGGGCGGGACTTCACCATCGATCGGGACGGCGGCGATGCCATCTCGCGGTTCGGCATGGCGATGAGCCTGCTCCAGGTGCCGGCGGCGGCCGCGGCTTCCGGCGTCGAGGCGCGGTTCGGGCCGGGCAGCTCGCAGGCGCTGTTCCTGATCGTGCCGTGGCTGGCGGTGGGCGTCGCCGCCGCGGCGGCCGGCGCCCTTGCCCGGCGCCTTGGCGGCGGCAGCGTCGAGGTCGCGGCCGCGGTGCTCCTGGCCACGCTGGCGTCGCCGTTCGCTTCCTATGCCACGCTCGAGTTCTCCGAGCCGGTGCAGGCAGCGGCGCTGGGTGTGGCGCTTGCCGCGGCGTTCACGGCCGCGCAGAGCCAGCGGGAGCGCCGCCCGCTGGAGATCGCGGCGGGGTTCGCGGCGGGCGTCGCGGTCCTGGCGAAGAGCAGCCTGATCGTCGCGGCGCCGGCGGCGCTGCTGCCGATGCTCGATCCCGGCAACCGGGAACGCACCCGGCGGGCGGTGCTGCGCGCGGCGATCGGCGCGGCCGGCCCGCTCGCGCTCTGGGCCACGTTCGACATTCTCCGCTTCGGGCGGTTCTTCGGCGGCTATCCGGACGACCGCTTCACCCACCCGTGGTTCGACGGCCTGTGGCGGCTGCTGATCGGCCCCAACCGCGGCCTGCTGCTGTTCTGGCCGGCGCTGATCCTCTTCGCCTGGGCCGGCCGGACGGCGCTGCGCGCGCCGCTCGCGACCGCCGCGTCACGCGCCTGGCTCGGCGCCGGACTGGTGCTGGCGGCGCAGCTGGCGGTGGCGGCGGGCTACTGGGGCTGGCACGGCATGGAAGGCTGGGGCCCTCGCCTCGTGTTGGCCGCCGTCCCGCTGCTTGCCCCCTTCGCGGCCACGGCCCTCGATTCGCAACGCCGCCCGGTGCTTCTGGCTGTCGTGGCGCTCTCGTTCGCGATCAACCTGCCGCCGCTCCTCCAGCACCCGACGCCGGTCGCCACCTACATCATGAACCTGGCATGGCCCGAGCTCAGCGACGGGGAAGCGCCGCGCTATCCGTTCTACGCCACCTCCGTCTCGGCCGCCGGCCGCCCGACGGTGATCCCCTTCGACCGGACCGAGCGCGAGCCGGCCGTCCATCCCTGGCGCCTGTATCCCTGGTTCTACACCACCACGTATCGCGACGGCCAGGCGCTGGCCGAGGCGCTGGCACGGCCGCCCTGGCGGGAGGCCGCTCCGCACCTGGTGCCGGCGGGACCGTGGCCGCCCGAGACCGCGCGGCAGGTCGCCCCACCGCCGCGCTTCGGCTTCCTCGGCCGCAGCCTCACCGGCACGGGCGGCCCGTATGCCACCGTCTACCTCGATGCCCTGCTCGACCAGGTGGTGCGCGCGAACCAGCAGGGGCGCCTGCCGCGCGCCCTGGAGTTGTCGCAGCGGCGGGTCCGGCTGCAGGCCGACGGCGAAGCGGCGGCGTGGCGGCTCGAAACCCTGCGGCGGGCGGGGCGCGCCACCGAGGCCGAGAGCTTCCTGCGCTCGCTGCCCGAGAGCACGCGCCGCCACCCGCTCATCAACCTCGCGCTGGCGCTCTTCGATCGGGACGGCGGCGAAGAGCGCCGCGCGCGGGCGCTCCTCGACTCGGTTGCCGCGAGTTTCCCGGACACGCCTGTACACCGGGCGCGGATCGCTCCCATCGGGGCCTGGCCGCGGACGCTGGACGAGATGACGCAGGCGCCGCGCCGCGACGCGGCGGTGATGGGGCCGCGGTAAGGTACAAAAAAATAGGGAGGACCTTTCGGCCCTCCCTGTCAAAACCCAGTTCCGATCGAGCTAGAACTGGAACTTCACCGAGACCCGGACCTCGCGCGGCATCTGCCACTGGTCGGGCTGGTTGTACTTGACGTCGAGGATCTGCGGGTTCCTGGTCAGCAGCGAGTTGTAGTCCCAGTTGTCCTCGAAGAAGCCCTCGGTTGTGAGCGGCAGCGAGCCGACCGTCCGGTTGTTGTAGCGGCGGGTCACGGCTTCCTGATCGAACAGATTGAGCGCCGTGAGCCCGACCTGGAAGTGCAGGCCGGCGAAGCGTACGTTCTGGTAGATCGAGATGTCCGTCTGGCTCAGCACGTCGGTGCGGCCGAGATTGCCGCGGCCGAACGGGAAGAACGGCACGGTCGTCCCGGTGTTGGCTTCCTCCGAGATCGGAATGCCGCTCATGACACGCTGGTTCAGGCCGAGCGTCATGTCCCAGTTGAACTGGTAGACGAACTGCGCCTTGAACTGGTGCGGGCGGTCGGTGCCGAGCCGGCCGAACACGAGGTCGCCGTTCCTGTCGAACGTGTTCTCGATGTGGTCGAAGAAGCGGTTCACGTTCGGGGAGGTGCGGCCGTCCTCGTCCGAGCTCGCCAGGCCGGAGTAGTTCCCGTAGAGGCGGCTCAGCGTGTAGCTGCCGAACAGCGACCAGTTGTTGGCGAACCGGCGCTGGAAGGTCAGCTCGAGACCGTCGTATTCACGCACGGCCTTGGGGAAGTTCGGGATCCCGGGGTCCGCCAGGCTGAGGGTGATGCCCTCGCCCGGGTTGGCGATGTAGAAGACCTCGCCGATGCCCGGCACCACGACGCCGACGTCTTCGATCGTCCGCACCAGGTTCTTCCGCACGTAGCGCGCGCCCACGACGATGTTGCGCGCCAGCTCGCGGTTGACGCCGATCTGGTATTCGTTCTCTTCCATCGGCTTCAGGTTCGGATCGAGCGCCTCGTCGAGCGCTTCCGCCGAGTTGAACCGCCGGTCGAGCGCCTCGATGAAGCCGCCGGCCGCGCACGAGGGCCGTTCGGAGATGCTGTTCGTCCCCGTGCGGCAGTCGTTGGCCAGGAAGTTCGGTGAGTCCCACGTGTAGAAGTAGTCGACCCACTTCTCACCGCCGAACGAGCCGCGCGGCATCTCGTACTTCATGACGTCGTAGTACTTGCCGTAGGAGCCGTAGAGCTTCCAGCGCTGGTCGCCCAGCGGGTCGAAGGTGAACCCGAGGCGCGGCGCCAGCTTGTCGCCGTAGCCGAACTCGATGGGATTCTTCACGCCGCGGTCGCCGAAGTTCGGGATGCGCTCGTGCTCGGCACGGAGACCGAGGTTCAGGGTGAGGCGCGGCGTCGCGCGCCAGGTGTCCTGGATGAACAGCCCGTTGTTGCGGCTGGAGACCGCGCCGAGCGTCGAGATGTTCAGCAGCCGGAAGTAGCCGAACGTACCTCTCACCGGCCGACCCGTCGAGGTCAGGTAGTCCCGCCCCGCGTAGTAGAGGATGCGGTCGGCGTTGTAGCCGGTCTGCGCGTCGTTGGCGATCCGCTCGGTGCTGAAGCCGCCCTTGATCTGGTGCTCGCCAGCGGCGGACACATACCAGGTCGCGTCGATGCGGACTTCATCGCGAATGTATTCGTCTTTCGCCGTGGCGTCGGTCACCAGGATGCCCGAGAGGAAGCCCGGGGTCCGCTGGAACTCGGCCGGCAGCGCCGCGATTCCCGCGGGTGTGCTGGCGGTGGAGAAGTTCTGGATCAGGCCGGGAAACTCGACGCCGGTGCTTTCGAGATCGGTGAGGAAGCGGCCGACGCGGCCGGACACCACGAATCCCGGCGTCGGGATGTAGTCCACCGAGCCGGAGTAGGTGTGCCGGCGGCCGATGGTGCCGCGCAGCCAGTCGCTCGCCTGCGTCAGCGACGTGCGGCCGTCCTTGCCCGGCAGATCGCGCTCGGTTTCGTACGGCGAGAAGTTGCCGCCGCCGCGGAAGATCAGCTTGGAGCCGAGGTTGCCGGTGAGGTTGAACGTGCCGTAGTCCACCCGGAAGTCCTGGTCGAACCGGTTGGTCACGCCGTTCGAGAAGTTCACCGTCCGCTCGGTCGAGCGGATGCCCGGCTGGTATGAACCGAAAAAGAACAGGCGGTTGCGGACGATCGGACCACCAAGGAAGAAGCCCGGATCGACCCGCGTCTCGTCGTCTTTGGGCGGGTTGATGTAGGTGAAGGCGGTGTTCGACGTCAGGCTGTCGCGCAGGAGCGGACGCTCGCTGCCGCCCCAGCTCCGCTTCTGGAACTCGGCCAGCAGGCCGCCGTGCCACTGGTTGGTCCCGCTGCGGGTGATGACGTTGACGACGCCGCCGGTCGAGCCGCCGAACTCCGCGGCGTAGCCGGCCGACTTCACCTGGACTTCCTCGAGGAAGTCGGCGCGGAGCGGCACGGCGTTGACGCCCTCCTGCGGGCTGGTCGTGTCGATGCCGTCGATGATGAAGCGGTTCTCCGAGCCGGACGAGCCGTCGATCGAGATGCCGCCGGCCTGCGACTCATCCGAGGCGCCGGCGGCCTGGGCCACCACGTCGGTGAAGTCGCGGCCCCGCGGGATGAGCTCGATGCGCTCGCGCGAGATGTTGGTGGCCGTGGCGGGGCTGCTCATGTCGATCGCCGGGGTCACCGAGGTCACCTCGACAGTTTCCGCGATCCCGGAGAGCGCCAGCCGGAACTCGACCCTGGAGACATTGCCCACGGTCAGGTTCACCTGGTCTTTCGCGCCGTTGAAGCCGCTCAACGTCGTGGACACCGCGTAGCGTCCCGACGGCAGTCGCGGAAACCGGAACTCGCCCCGCTCGTCCGTGACGGTCGTCACGGTGCCGGCGGGCCCCGTCGCTTCGACGGTCGCTCCCGGCAGCACAGCGCCGCTCGAGTCCCGAACCGTCCCTTCAATTCCCCCCGTCGTCTCCTGCGCGAACGCCGCCGGAACGCTTCCCAAAGCCAGCGCCAGCAGGAGCGTCCCGAAGGCCGTACGGCCGAAGAGCTGTTTGAAAGTCTTACCCATTGTCAGTTCATCCTCCTCGATGACGCCGATGATGCGGCAATTGAACGCCGGCAGATAAGAAGCCGGTGGGACGACCGAATTCGCGCCTCACCCAACTTTCGGCATCAGTCCGGGTCTATTGCACGGAGCATGCCTGTACTCGTCCCTGCAATAGCATTTAGAATCAATAGTTTGCGAGAAGTTCGGCCGCACCGGAATGATGCATCCGAATTCTTGAATCCAACGGGACGAATCGCGGGATCAGTGACCGGTAGCTGGAAGGGGTGATGAATAGCCGGAAGCTCACCGGCGCCTGGCGCGAATCTGGTCCTTGAGCGCCTGCGGCACGCGCATTCCGGCCCCCTCGGCCGCTTTGACGGCACGCTCGGCCTCGTCAAAGCGCCTGGTTTCCATGTAGACCACCGCGAGGTTGTTGTGCGCCTCCCCCACCTTCGGGTCAGCGGCCACGGTTTCGAGGTAGGCGTTCTCGGCTTCAGCGAGGTTGCCGGCCCTGAAATGGGCGCTGCCGAGCGACAGCGAGACGTACGCCGGCACGGCCCTGTCGGGCGACAGGGCCACGTCGCGATCGAGGTCCTGGATCTGACGCTTGCGCTCGGTGAACTGCCGGATCTGCTCACGGATGCGCTCGGTCTGCGACGCTCGCTCGAGCTCCTCGATGTAGCGGTCGATCTCCCGGACCCGGTCCCGGCGCAGCCGTTCCCCTTCCTGGCGATTCGAGAAGCCGCGCGACGCCTCCGCGAGGTGCAGATCACGGCACCCGCGCAGCGCCTGGACGGCGGCCGCGTAGTCTTTGCGCGCCAGGTGCGCGCGACCCAGCTGGTAGTAGGCCATGTCGAACGAGGGGTCGGTGCCGATCGCCGACTGGAAGGAGCGCACCGCCTCCTCGAAGGCCTCGCGGCGCATCTGCTCGACGCCCCTGTCATAGGCCGGACGGGCATTCTCGCGCACGTTCGAAGGCTGCGCGGCGGCCGGCAGCCCCCCGGCGAGGCCAACGGCGAGGGTCAGCAGTGGCAGGAAAATGCGCATCATGGGGACTCCGGATCGACGGTGCAGACCAGGTTCGTTCCCGGACCGGGCCTCCGCACGTGCGTCATTCTAAGCAAAATACACCCACAGTCCGATCACGACCGTCACGATCGCGATCGACGTCCCCAGGTGCAGCCTGAACAGCCGCTGCGACCGCGCCGCGGCCGGAATATAGGACGATTCGAGCGTCCGGAACGTCAGCCCCGCCAGCCGCGCCAGCGCCGGCGTTTCGCTGGCGAGCGACACCGCCACCAGCAGCACCGAGCTTACGACGAACAGCACCACGGCGAAGTGGAGGAAGTTCATCGCCACCAGCGGCTCGAGGAGCGCCGACTGCGCCAGCGCGCTGCCGCGGTTGAGCTCGAGGATGAAGCGCAGCGCGCCGAGTACCGCGCCGGTGGCCAGCGCCGTGATCGCCCCATACCGGTTGGCCCGCGGCCAGAACACGCCGAACAGGAACACCGCCGCAATCGGCGGGCTGATGTAGGCCTGGACGCTCTGCAGGTAGATGTAGACCTCGGTGCTCAGGTAGCGGATGAACGGCACCCACAGGATCCCGAGCCCGACCATCACGACGGTGAAGAGCCGGCCGACCGCGACGAGGCGCGCCTCGCTCGCCCCCGGGTTGATCTTCTTGTAGACGTCGAAGGTGACCAGCGTCGACGCCGAGTTGAAGGTGGCGGCCAGCGACGACATCAGCGCCGCCAGCAGCGCCGCCACCATGATGCCGATCAGCCCCGGCGGCAGCAGCCGCACCACCAGGGTGGGATATGCCTCGTCGCCGGTGATCTCCGGGTAGAGCGCGCGGGCGATCAGCCCCGGCAGCACCAGGACGAACACCGGCAGGATCTTGAGCAGGCCGCAGAAGATCGCCCCGGCGCGCGCGTCCTCCTCGCTCTTCGCCCCGAGCACGCGCTGGACGATCACCTGATCGGTGCACCAGTACCAGATGCCGAGGATCGGCGCGCCGAAGAAGATGCCGGTCCACGGGAAGTTCGGATCCGACATCGGCTTCATCATGTGGAAGAAGTCCGGCGGCAGCGCCGCGCGGAGTCCCTCCATGCCTCCGGCCTGGTTGAGGCCGATCACCGTGACGGCAATCGCACCGCCCAGGAGCACCACCGCCTGGAGCATCTCGGTGTAGATCACCGCGGCCAGGCCGCCGAAGATCGTGTAGACGCCGGTCGCCAGCACCATCACCGCGGCCGAGGTGTAGAAATCCCAGCCCACCGTCTGCCGCAGCACCAGCGCCCCGGCGTAGAGCGACACCGAGATCTTCGTGAAGATGTACGCCACCACCGACACCGTGGTCAGGTACCAGCGGCACGCCGGCCCGTAGCGCCGCTCGAGGAACTCCGGCATCGTGTAGACGCGGCTCCGGAGATAGAACGGCACGAAGACCCAGGCGAGGGTCATGCACATGAAGACCGCGAGCCACTCGAAGTGCCCCACCGCCAGCCCGGAGCTCGCTCCGGATCCCGCCAGCCCGATGAAGTGCTCGCTCGAGATGTTGGTGGCGAACAGCGAGGCGCCAATCGCCACCCACCCCACGTTGCGGTCGGCGAGGAAGTAGCTCTGGCTCGTCTTTGCCCGGCGGAAGAAGTGCGCGCCGATGCCGAAGACGACGCAGAAGTAGGCGGCGATGATGACGTAGTCGATGGTGGCCATGGGAAAGGCGCTCAGCGCTGCCACACCTGGACGCGGGCAATGGCCCAGCCTTCAGTGCCGGCGGCGGTTCCGGTCTGGGTCACGCGGATGAACCGCGCCTGCACCGGCGGAAAGGCCATCACCGTGGTCGATGCGCCCGCCCCCCGGGCGACCGGCGCCCCCCAGGTGCTGCCGTCCATGGAGGTCTGGACCGAGTAGCCCACCGGCCCGGCCACTGGCCCGCGCCCGCCACCGCCGCCGCCACGCGCCGCGGCCGGCGGGGCAGCACCACGTCCGGCAGGCGCGCCAGGGCCGGCGCCAGGCGCACCAAGTCCGGCCGCCGCACCCCGCTGACCCGCCGCGGCCGACGCGCCACGGCCGCCGCGCCCGAAGCTGAAGGGCACGGCCGACTCGATCTGCACTTCGGTCACCGCCACCGGCTGCGGCAGCTCGATCTGGAACCACATGCCCGGCGCCTGCGCCACACCGCCCGTATCCCAGCGCGCCGGCGGCATCGCCGCCGGACCGATGGCATTGGCCGCGGCCTCGCTGTTGTGGCTGGCCGAGAGCGTCCATTCAGCCTGGTTGGTCAAGAGCTTGGGCAGGCTGGCCTCGAGCTCCGGCAGCGTCCAGGGCGTGGGGCGCGGGCTGCTCGTGCGCACCGCCGCCACCTGTCCGGCCGTCACGAAGGGGGCGCTGTTGCCGAAGCTGTTGCGGATGTAGTTCGTGATGTCGGCGATCCACTCGTCGGTGTTGGTGCCCATCGGCACCATCACGCCGCCGGGATATTCCTTGTCGCCGAGCGGTCCGGTCAGGCCGTGCAGCAGCACCTTGATCGGGTACTCGCGATGCCCGGTCACGCGCGGTGCGCCGCCGAGCGGCGGCGCCAGCCGTGTGCCCTCGGGCGCCCCGGCCATCGGCGCGCCGGCCCCGTCGGGGGCGTGGCACGCGGCGCAGATCTCCTTATAGATAGCCTGCCCGCGCTGCAGCGCCCGGCGTTGGTCGGTCGAGAAGTTGAGCGCCGTGACTGCCGTGTCCGCGAGCGACGGCCGCTGCCCGAGCGAGTTCTGCGGCCGCAGGATCTGGCCGCCGATCTCGCGGACGCCCCGGGCCTGCGCCGACGCCACCGCCGCGCCGATGACCTTCGCGGATTCCGGAACCTTGTGCAGGTTCAGCGTCAGCATCGCCTGGATGACGACGGTGGGGTCGCGATCCTCGGTGAGCGCGATGTAGGTCGCGGCAAACGACTTGTCGCCGCGCTTGTAGAGCGACTCGCTCGCGCGGATCGCCTGGATGCGGATCCGGGCATCGGGGGACTTCATCAGCTCGCGGACGAGCGCCGCGTCCATCGCTTCGAGGCCCTCGAGCGTCCACAGCGCATGGATGCGCCCGAGCTGGCTGGATCCCGACCGCGCCATCTTGACGAGCGCCGGCACGACCGACGTGTCCTGCCGCAGCACGAGCAGCTTCTGGGCGGTGTCGCGCCACCAGCCGTTCTCGTGATCCAGGTGGCCGACGAGCTGCGCGGCGGTCTCGCTGTACATCCGGGGCGTGCGCCGATCGAGCGCCGTGGACTCGTGGCTGATGCGCCAGACGCGCCCGAAGTTGTGCAGCCGGTCGAGCTGATACTGCTCGATCTTGCGGCGGAGATACGAGCCGGGCCCGACGAACTGCGCGTCCTGAATGATGCCGGTGTACATGTCGACCACGATCAGGGAGCCGTCGGGGGCGTTGTGCACCGCCACGGGACGGAAGAGCGGGTCGGTCGAGCGCAGGAACTCCGACTTCGGGTAAGCGTTGCGCAGCTGCGTCAGCCCTTCCGACACGACCACCTTCGCGCGGCGGACGATGCGGCCGACCGGCTCGCCGAAGAAGAGGTCGCCGACGAAGTCTTTCGGGAGCCGGTGCCCGCGGTAGATCTCGACACCCGAGGCCGCGGTGAAATGGTTCAGCGTCCCGTCCGGCATGCGGACCCGGTTCATGCCCCCCTGCATGTCGGCGATGCTGCCGGGCGCCGGCCAGGGGACCTGGAAATCCGGCTCGAAGTTGTCCTTGACGTTGAAGGCGCCGTAGGCGATCGGCGCCTGGAAGTTCACCGGGCCGATCTCGCCGCCGCCGTCCACCCACCACGTCTTGCCGTAGTTGTCCTGCGCCGACCACCATTGTCCGCCGTTCGGCTCGGTTTCCTCGCGCAAGACGGTGCCGTCCGGCGCGATGCGCAGCCGGAACGGGTTGTAGGTCATGTAGAGCCAGTTGTCGAGCGCCCAGGTGAGGCCGCCGGGCTGCCACTCCATGTTCGTGACCCGGCCGACGTTCTGGTAGAACAGCTCCTTCTTGTCCGCGACGCCGTCGCCGTCGGTGTCGGAGTACTTGTACATGTCGCGGTCGTCCGTCTCGAGCGCCAGGATGACGCCGTCGCCGAGCGGGAAGGCCATGCGCGGCATGACCATCTTGTCCACGAAGACCGTGCTGCGGTCGTAGGTGCCGTCGCCGTTGGTGTCTTCGTGGCGGGAGATCCGGCTGATGGGGGCGCGCGAGTTGGACCCTTCCGCGTCCTGCATGTAGGAGCGCATCTCGAGGACGTACATCCGGCCGTTGCCGTCGAAGGTGACCCCGACCGGGCTCTGCACGAGCGGGTCGGCCAGCAGCGGCTCGATGCGGAAGCCGTCGGGCAGCAGGAACGTCTGCTGCTGGGCCTCGGGCGCAAGGCGGCGGACCGGCGGCTTCTCGCTGAAGTCGGCCCCCATGGCGATCTGCGCCTCGAGGCCGCGGCCGCCGCCCGGGGCCGGCTGTTGCGGAGCCGGCTGTTGCGGGGCCGGCGGCGCGGCCGGCGCGGGCGCCTGGCTGCCGAGGAGGGTTCCGGCCGCCGCGCACACGGCGCCGATGGAGCAGAGACGTGTCCAGAGTGTCGACATTGGGTTCTCGGGCTGGGCGTTGGGTTCGACGGTGATACTCCGCCGGAGCCGCAACAGTTTACGCCGGGTCAGCGGGGAACGGCGGCGGGATCGCGTCCCGCCGGGGTGCCTGCGGCCAGATGCACGCGCAAAAAGGTCTCGATCATCGGGAAAACGGGCTGCGCCGTGTGGGTCTCCTCCACGCCCCCGCCGCGCGCCGCCTGCTCGCCTCCGGCCGGCGCCGCGTGCCGCACCGCCATGCGGCGCGACGGCCCGTCGTCCAAATGCGTGCGGTTGAGGAACCCGTGGCCGAGCCCGTCGATCACGCAGAGGGTGACGTCGGTGCCGTGCGCGGCCAGCGCGTCGAACAGGATCTGGCTCTGGTGGAGCGGCACCGTGGTGTCGCTGCCGCCATGGAGCAGCAGGAACGGCGGCGCGCCGGCGCCCGCGTAGGCCAGCGGGTTCGCCTGGCGCACGCGATCCGGGCAGGACGCGATGGGCGCCCCGAGCAGCAGGGACTCGAACGACTCGGGCTGGGCGGCGCGCGTCACGCCCCGCGGCAGGCGCAGGGTTGCAGGATCGGCGGAGATCGTCCCGGCGGGCGGCCGGTGCGCGTCCATCTGCAGGAAGTCGGACGGCGCGTAGCCGGCCACCACGGCCTGGACGCCGCCAGCGTGCGCGGCATGCGGCGCACCAGGTGGCTCGAAGGTGCCGGGCGGGCTGAGCGCGGCGAGCGCCGCGAGGTGGCCGCCGGCCGAAGCGCCCAGCAGGCCGATGCGCTGGCCGTCGAGTCCGTATTCGGCGGCCTGGCTGCGCAGCCACCGGATCGCCGTCTTGACGTCCTCGATCTGCGCCGGGAACAGCGCCCGCGCGCTCGACCGGTAGTCGATGGCAGCCATCGCGAATCCGCGCCGGGCAAAGAACCGCGACAGGTCAGGCGCCACGCGGCGGCTGCCGAACCGCCATCCCCCGCCGTGAATCCAGAGCACGATCGGCACGCGGGGTCCGGCACCGGCGGGCAGGTACAGATCCACACGGAGCGGCACGTCCCCAGGGGAGGCGTATTCGAGATCGCGAACGATCGAGACGGGATAGTCCACGCCGGTCATGGCGTCACCGCGGCGATTATCCCACGGCGCTGCCGCACGTCCCGGGGACGGCGGTAGACTTGCCCGGTGCGGGAGACGCGGCGGCTGCGGCACCTGATCGCCCGGGCGGCACTCGCCGCCGTCGCAGCGGCGTGGCTCGCGCTGCCGGGCGCTGCCCGCGACGGACAGCCCGCACCCCGTGCCGCACCGGCGCCGGCCCCCGGGACGGCGAGCTTCGCGGCGCAGGTGGCGGCGCTGTCGGAGCCGGGCGGCTACTTCGACACCGACAACCTCATTTCGAACGAGCGCTCGTACCTGCAGGTCGTCCCCGAGCTGGCGCGCCTGGACGTCCGCGGCGGCGCCTACATCGGCGTCGGGCCGGACACGAACTTCTCCTACATCGCCGCGGTCAGGCCGTCCCTCGCGTTGATCGTCGACGTGCGGCGGGACAACCTGCTGCTGCACCTGCTCTTCAAGGCGATCTTCCAGCTGTCGCCGAGCCGGGCGGAGTACGTGTCGCTCCTGTTCGGGCGGGCGGTGCCGCGGGGGCTCGCGGACTGGCGGACGGCGCCGGCCGACCGGCTCGTGGCGCACGTCGCGCGGACCCCGCGGGCGGCGGACGCCGGGGCGCGGCGGCGGCGAGTGACGCAGACGATCGCCGGGTTCGGCATTCCGCTCTCGACCGACGACCTCGCGACGATTGCGCGCTTCCACGAGCGGTTCATCGCGGAGGGGTTCGCGCTCCGCTTCAACAGCACCGGCCGCGCGCCGCGCGACTCGTACCCGACCTACGGCGAGCTGGTGCTCGAGACCGGCGCCGACGGCCGGCAGCACAACTATCTCGCGAGCGAAGCAGCCTTCCAGTTCGTCAAGTCGCTGCAGGCCCGGGACGGCATCATCCCGGTCGTCGGCGATCTGGGCGGTCCGTCTGCCGTCGCGGCCATCGGCCGGATGCTGGCCGCCGGCCGCACGCCCCTCTCCGCGTTCTATGCCTCGAATGTCGAGTTCTATCTCTTCGGCGACGGCACCTTTCCCCGCTTCATCGAGAACCTGCGGCAGCTCCCGCGCACCGGGCGCAGCGTCGTGATCCGATCGGTGTTCGGACGCTACGCGGGCGCGGGCTGGGGCGGGTCGGTCAGCACCTCGCAGCTGCACACGATCGACGATCTCCTGAGCGGCGTGGCCGACGGACGCTACCGGTCGTACGGGCAGCTGGTGGCCGGGCGCTGACCCGCCCGCGCGCGGCGCCGGCGAGGTGTGTTAGGGTGCACCACCGAGGTCACATGACACGAGCGCTCTCTTTCGCCACCGCCATCCTGGTTGCCGGCGCCGCCGCGCATCCGCTGCTGCAGACGCCCGATCCGGCCGCGCCGAATCCGGACAGCGCCTATTCGATCGGTCCCGATTCCCTGCCCCGCGACGGCGTGGCGAAAGGGGAGGTGCGCGGACCGTTCACGCTGCCGAGCCAGGCCTATCCGGGCACCCAGCACACCTACTGGGTCTACGTGCCGGCGCAGTACGATCCCGCCAGGCCGGCGAGCCTGATGATCTTCAACGACGGTCAGGCCTACAAGAACATGGACGGCGATCTGCGCGCGCCGAACGTGCTCGACAACCTGATCCACCGCCGCGAGATTCCGGTGATGCTGGCCGTGTTCATCAACCCCGGACGCACGCCGGAGCAGCCGGAGCCGACGCCGCAGGAATGGGGCGACCGCACGACCAACCGGCCGACCGAATACAACGCGCTCGACGACAAGTACGCGCGCGTCATCGTCGACGAGCTGCTGCCGGCGCTCTACAAGGACTTCAACGTCTCGCGCGATCCCGAGGGGCACGGCATCGGCGGCGCGAGCTCCGGCGCCATCGCCGCGTTCACCGTCGCCTGGCACCGCCCCGATCAGTTCCGCAAGGTCCTCAGCATGATCGGCAGCTACGTCAACCTGCGCGGCGGCCACGCCTACGCCGACATCGTGCACAAGAGCGAGAAGAAGCCGATCCGGATCTACCTGCAGGACGGGCGCAACGACAATCGCGGCATCGGCCGGGAAGGCAAGTACAACCAGGAGCGCGACTGGTTCTTCCAGAACGTGCGGCTGGCGCAGGTGCTGGAAGAGAAGGGCTACGACCTGAATTATCAGTGGGGCATCGGGCGGCACAGCCAGAAACACGGCGGCGCGATCTTCCCCGACATGATGCGCTGGCTGTGGCGCGATCATCCCGTCTCCACCGACGTGCACGATGCGGTTGAACGCTCGTTCAACAGCCCTGTCAAGAAGGAAAAGTAAGCCTGCGCATGGAACCGCTTCCGCGCCGGTTGCGGTTGCAACGGCATCCTGCGGGTGTAGGATGACCTTGAACCAAGGCGGGTAACCAGCCCAGCCCATTCAAGGGAGGACGTCGCCTATGAACGCGACTGACCGCTTGCGAGTGAGGCCAGACCGTCGCGACGCGCGGTCGCGCGAGCTTTTGCTGGCGCGAGTCCGGGCGGAGTTCCTGGAGATGCCGTGCCTGCGGCTCACCCGCCCGCAGGCCCAGCGCCTCTTCGGCCTCCGACTCGATATCTGTGAGCGCGTGCTGGCGACGCTCGTGCGCAACCACGAGATTCATCTCGGCGCGGACGGACGGTACTGGAAACCCGACGGCACCTCGGCATGGCAGATGCCCGCCCCGCCGGTGCGGCGGCAGATGGCGGGGTAGGCCTTACCGCCGGTCGTTCTCCACACCCTCCCGCGTGAGCCGCACATGGACGGCGGCCAGCGAGATGCCGGCCAGCCATGGCCGGGCTCGCAGATCGGGCTCGTTCACGCTGCCGCCCGTCTCGTCGTCCGTGCTGATGTGCACGCCCCCGAAGACGTTCTCAATCACGTCGATGAACGGTTTGGTGTGACCCGCGCTACTCATAGCCGTCAAGACTGCATGTCGGGTGCCGGGCGTATTCTCCAACCTCTTCCATTGACCAGGTAGGCCATATTTTCCAGGTTGTTGGCTCGGTATGCACGAGCTCTGATCGGGTCTCGTGCAGGACTGGGGCGCCCCTCCAGGATCCCGGTTTGGTGATCGGCGCCACTGAGCCGTAACCCGGCGGGCCCGAGCTGATGCGCGCACGGCGCCAGACCCGTGGTAACTTGCGCGGGTCCCACCGGCTGCTGATGGCGCAAATCACCGAGAACGACTGGAACACGCTCGTCAGGAAGATTCGGAGTGGCCTGTGCACGCCGTTCATCGGCGCCGGCGCCTCGCATCCGACGCTGCCGCTCGGTGCGGAGCTGGCGGAGCGGCTGCTGGGCGAGGAGGAGCGCGCGACAGGCCAGCGCTGCCCGCTGCCGGATCGCACCGACCTCGCCCGCGTCACGCAGTTCATCGCCGTCACGCGCAACGACACCTCGGTGCCGAAGCTCCAGATCGCCGACATCGTCAAGTCCGCGGCGGCGCCCGCGGATGCCGCGGACGATGCCCACACGACGCTGGCGGCGCTCGGCCTGCCGATCTACCTGACGACGAACTACGACGACCTGATGACGCAGGCGCTCCGCGCCAGGCTTGGCGCGGCGGCCGACGTCAAGCGCGAGCTGGCGCGCTGGACCGAAGATCTGCGCAACGAGACCCCCTCGGCCTTCGATGCCGGCTATGCCCCGACCCCCTCGTCGCCTGTCGTATTCCATCTCCACGGCCACGCCGACCAGCCGCTGTCGATCGTAGCGACGGAGGACGACTATCTTGACTTCCTGGTGAACATCTCGAAGGACCTCGCCGGCACCCAGCCGTCGCCGGCGCTGCGGACGATCCTGCCGCTGCCGATCCGCCGCGCGATCAAGACGACCACGCTGCTCTTCGTCGGCTACGGGTTGAACGACCTGAACTTCCGCGTCATCCTGCGCGGCCTCGTCAGCTCGCTGCAGCCGAGCGGCCGGCAGATTCACATCGCCGTGCAGTTCGCCGGAGGCAGCGGCGCCGAGCTGCGGGATTATCTCGAGCGGTATTACGAGTGGAGCCTGCAGGTGAACATCCTGTGGGGCACGGCGGGCGAATTCTGCGCGGAGCTCAAGCGGAGGCTGCAGCGTGGCTGACCTGCCCCGCGGCGGCGCCGCACCGCGGGCGGAGGTCTTCCCCGGTCCGCGCCCATTCACGCCGGACGAGGCGCACCTGTTCTTCGGCCGGGCCCGCGAAGCGCAGGACCTCTTCGACCTCGCCGTCTCGTACCGCGTGCTGCTGCTCTACTCGCGGTCGGGCGCCGGCAAGACGTCGCTGGTGAACGCCACGCTCATCCCGCAGCTCGAGCGCTTCGGTTTCACGCCGCTGCAGGCGCGGGTCGCGGGGACGCTCCCGCCGCAGCCGGCGCTGACCGAAGATGCGGGGTTCAACGTGCACGTGTTCAATGCCCTGACCACGCTGCTGCGCCAGGACATTGCCCCGGAGCAGGCCGCGACCGGCACGCTCGCCCGGTACTTCGGCGCGGCCGCCGGCGAGAAGGCGTATTACCTGATCTTCGACCAGTTCGAGGAGTTCTTCACGCGCCATCCCGACCGCTGGCAGGACCGCGACGGCTTCTTCGTCCAGCTGAACGCGGCGCTCAAGGAGAACCCGAACCTGCACGTGCTCCTGACGATCCGCGAAGACTACGTCGCGAACCTGGATCCCTACGGCGACCACCTGCCCGGCGGCTTCCGGTTCCGCTACCGGCTGGAACGCCTGCGCGCGACGGAAGCCAGTGCCGCGCTCACGGAGCCCCTGCAGCAGGCCGGCCTGCGGTTTGCCTCGGACCAGCTCGCCGCCGACCTGGTGCGCGACCTCAGCACCGAAAAGGTCTGGACCCGCGGCCGGCGGCACGACATCGCCGGCGAGTTCGTGGAGCCGATGCACCTGCAGGTGGTGGGCCGGACCCTGGTCGGCAACCTGCCCGCGGGGACGACGGTGATCAACGCCACGCACGTGCTGGCCCATGCGCGGATCAGCGAGGCGCTCGCACGCTACTACAACGCAGCGATTGCCGCCGCCGTCGCGCAGTATCGCCAGGCCTCCGCGTGGGGCGGGCGTGCCTGGACGGCGCTCGTCAAGCGGCGCGGGTTTGAGTCGCGGCTGCGCCGGTGGATCGAGCGCGAGCTGATCACCGGCTCCGGCACCCGCGCCTTCGCCTTTGCCGGGGATGCCAAGGGCTCCGGCATCCCCGCCGCGGCGATCAGCGCCCTGAGCCGCGAGCGCGTGCTCCACGTCGAGCAGCGCGCCGGCGCGGATTGGGTCGAGCTCAGTCACGACCGATTCGTCGATCCCGTCGCGGAGGCCAACGCGGCATGGCGCGCGCCGCGGCGTGGCTGGATCGGGGCGGTCGTCGGGACGGGGCTCGTCATCGCCTCCTTCACCGGCGCGGCGTTCCTGTTGCGGCAGCACCGCGACGCCACCCTGGTTGCCGCGTTCCAGGCCGAAACCCTGAAGGTCGCGCAGAAAGAAGAGGAGCTCGCCGTAGTCAGCGCCGAGCGCAACACCGCGGCCGCGACCGCCCGCGGCTTCGAGACCGTGCTGGCCACGCGACTCCAGGCGTGGGGATCCGCGCCGGATGAAGCGCTGGTCACGCCGCGCGATGCCGACTGGCGGCTCGAGGCCGACGGGCGCCTCGAGCAGATGCCGGTGCGCGAGGCCTGCAACGGCGTCCCCGTCGTCTTCTACGTGCGGAGCTCCCCGCACCCGGCAACGCGCACCAGGCTCGGCGACATCTGGCGCCGGTATGGCTTCCAGGTCGAGGAGGACAACGCGCGCGGCATCCCGCAGCCGATGAACGCACTCTGGCACGGCAGCGCCGTGCCGCCGGTCTGCTGGCGCGCGGTGGCGTGCACGCTGATCCGCGCCGGCATCGCCGTCCGCCGGATCGGGCAGCCGGTGAACGACGCCGAAGCCAAGCGGCGGACCATCGAGGTCGGCTACTCCGGCGAGGCGCGCGGGGACCCGCCCATCTCCGTCTCGCAGCTCTGGTCGATGCCGTAGCCAGCGGGCGCCATGCCGCGCTTCCCCGAGCGCTCACGCTTCCGGGGAGCCGGTCGGCGCCGGAGCGCGCAAACGCGTGCGCGGACACCCGAACAGCACGAACGCGGCCCACGTCGGGTCGCCGCGGTCGAGCGCCTCCTGCCGCGCCTCCCGCAGTGCCTCCCCGACCGTCTGCCCGCGGCACACCCCCTCATAGAACCGTTCGGCCAGGCGGCGCGAGCCGTCGTCGAAGATCGGCCAGAGGGTGCCCAGGTAATTGGCGGCCCCGCGCGCGATGAACGTGGCCGCGAGACCAGTCCAGCGCTCGTTCACCGCCGGCTCGATGCGGCCGGTCTCGCACGCGTTGGCGAACACGATGGGCGCGCCGCGCAACGCCAGCGCCGGTTCGTCGGCCTGGAGCGGCGCTTCCCTGAAGACGAGGGCGGCCCGCGACGCGTCCGCGTCGTCGTACGAACCGTGGCCGGCGAAGTGAATCAGGTGCGCTTCCCGCGCGTCTTCCAGGAACTGGGTGCGATCGGCCGCCCCGCGAACCAGCCGGCTCTCGACGTCGGGCTGCCGGCGCAGCAGCCGATCCAGCGATTCCGCCTCTTCGCGCGCCCCCGGCAGCTCGTCGCCGGGCACGGCGTCGTGGCTCTCGGCAACCACCGCGCGCAGGCGAACCGGGCGAGGGACGTCTTCGCCGAGCGCCGCGCACGTCACGAGCAGGCAGGTGGACAACAGGTCGGGACCCGCCAGCCGGCCGATCGCATAGCGGGTGGCAAGGGCCGGCGATCCCTCCAGCTCGATCGGAAAGCCGGCCACTGACGAGACGAAGCCGACGAACTGCGGCGCCAGCGACGCCAGGTCGGCGTCGGTCTCGGCCGGCAGGGTCTGCAGACCGGCCGGCGGCGCGTCGATCAGATACAGCGGCGCCTGCAGGCTGGCCGCATAGTTCGCGGCCACGAACCCCCATCCGCGCGCGGCCTCGGTGGTGAGCGCGAGCACGACGTAGCGGCCGGGCTCCATCTCCTCGAGCAGTGCGGCGCTCGCCGCCAGGTGCGGGTGCGAGCCCTCGAGGCCGGCCAGCACCGCCGCATGCCGCGCCCGCACGTCCTGCTGGAATACACGGGCGAGATCCCCCGGCCGATCGGGAAGCCGGACGATGCGCCACGGACCGTCCGGCACCGCGGCTGCCGCGGCGGCAAATACGGTGTCGGGCTGCAGCCCGTCCAGCAGCAGCCACGCCTCGCCGCCCGCCGGCACCAGCAGCGCGCCCTTCGCGCGCGCATGCGGAACCCACTGCGCCTCGCTGCCGGCACCCGGAGCAAAGAGGAACACGGGGCGGCGCGGGACGCGGGGCTGCAGGATCTCCGCCAGGGGCTCGCTGCCCTCTCGGATCGCAATCGCCGTCCCGGGCGCGGAGCCCTCGCGCAGTTTCTGATACCGGTCCACGAGCGCCTGCCAGGACGCTGGCGCGCGGAACAGCGTCGCGCCGCGCCGCGCCGCGAGCGGGTTGCCCTTGACGTTCAGGTAGGTGATGACGCCGTCCACCGCCACCGGCACGCTCTCCACGTCGTGGCGCCGCAGCGCCGCCATGTCGAGCGCCATCTGCGCCGCCGCCCCCGCGAGGCCGCGATCCGCCACCACGATCTGTAACCGATCCGCGATCTGCCAGTCGTGGCTGCCCGAGGCTGCGGTGCGAAGCAGCGGCCGCGCGCCCGGAACCGCCCCGATCACACGCTGCGCCACCATCACCGCTGCCTCCGCGGTGCCGCGCTCCGCGTCTTCGACTATCCACAGCAGCTCACGCCGGGGATCGAACAGGTCGAGCACCAGCCCGACGGCGTCTTCGTGCGCGGCGGGGCAGCCGACCAGGACAACGTGGTGCGGCTGGAGCGCCTGGACCGCCTCGAGTGCCGCGGCGGGCAGCGTGTCCTGGAAGAAGAACAAGGGGCTGTGGCTGTGCAGCGCACCTCCGGGGAACGCCAGGCTGGGCGCCCGATGGGTGAACTCGGCGGCCGCGCACAATCCACCGGGCCGGCCATCGTCTTTGACCAGGAACGCCACGTCGGAGGCAACGATGCGGGGTGAGGTCTTGAGGAGGATCGTGAGGGCGCCGGGGCCGGCGTGGATGAGCGGGCTGGCGGCCGTGCCCGATACCCGAAGGGCCGGGGCTCCCTGCTGGTGCGGCCGCGACACCTCCACCGTCATGCCCGCGGCGCCGAACAGCAGCACGTCGGCTGGCCGTGCCAGCTGCGCCGGGAAGGTGCGCGTCAGGCGGGCGTGTTCGCGATCGTAGACGCCGATGAACGGCAGCGAGAGCCGCACGCCGCCGTCCGCGCCGCCGTCGGACGTCACCGTCAGCAGCCAGGAGTCCCAGCTTCCGAGCGGCAGGCGCACGCCGCGGATGTCCGCGGCGGATCCCGCCCAGGAGCCCTGCCCCTCGAGGACGGCGATGTCGGGCGGCAGGTCTTCCCAGTGCATCATTGCCTGGAGATGCGCGATCGCCGTTGCGCTGTCGGAGCGGACGAACGACAGGGGCCGCAGCGTGCAGCGCGCCGACGCCAGGCGCAAGCCGTCGAGCCGGACACTGCGGCGATCCGAGAGCACGCGCAGCTCGAGGCCGTCGCCGCCGGTGACGACAAAGAGGCCGTTCAAGACCACGCCGTCCGCCTCGTCCCTGTAGTCGAGCGCGTTGCCGTAGGGGCGCGCGAGCGAGCGCACGACGGGTGCGCCGGACTGCGACAGCTCGTGGAAGAGGCGGCGGGCCGCCGCCAGCTCGGTCGCCCCGGCCAACCCGCGCCGGAACGCAAGCACGGCCATCTGCGCCGTCCAGTAGGCGCCAAGCTCCCGCACCTCTGGCAGCTGTCCGGGAAACCGTTCGTGCATCCCGGCGTCCTCGATGTGCGCGGTAGCCTCAGCGGCGGACGCGAGCGCCGGACCGCCAATCTCCTCCGGCATGGCGTCGCGCCACGTGGACAGGCTCCACACCGCGACAATCCCGTCCAGGATTTCGAGGACCACCCCCGGGTTCAATCCGAGCGCCCGCTGGAGGGCGGTATCGAGATAGCCGAGCGCCCGCGCCGCCGACGACAGCACCAGCGCCCTCGGGTTGGTCTCGGTTTCCCCCGCGAACTCGCACAGCCACCGGTAGAATGCCGCCGTCAGGTCGCCGCCGGCCCAATAGCGCTCGAGCGCGTAGTGCTCGCAGACCTGGGTCAGCACGCGGGCCGCCATCAGCTCGGCATCCGCCGCGGACGCGGTCCGCCGTTCATCGAGCGCCAGCTGCGCCGAGGCGACGAACGCGTCGAGCGCGTGACGGTACCAGCGGGCCGACTCGACCGGCTTGCGGTTGATCCACTGCGCGTCGTAGGTGCCGGCGGCCATGTCGAAGTACGACCGCCCGAGGTTCGCGTAGTCCAGGTAGAGGGTGGCGCCCGCCGCCCGCTCGCGCGGATCGGCGGACCCGCGCAGCCCTTCGTCCACCTCGACCACCTCGCGCATCAGCGCGATCGACCGCTCCATCCACGCGACGTATCGATCCCGGTCGTCTCCCCCCTCGAGGCGCGCCTTGCTGCGATACGCCATCGCCAGGTTGTTGGCATAGATGGAGAAGCCGAGCGCATTCCTGTCCCGCGGGGCCAGCCTGACCGCCGCGTCGAGCAGCTGCGTCCCGGCCTCGAGGAGGACGTCGCCGCCGGACCGCGCGCGCGCGCTGAGGCTGACCGCCGCCCATCCCAGGTTGTTCGCATTGCTGGCCGCCCCCACCGCATCGTCTGTGGCGCGGGCGTCTTCGAGGATGCGGCCGCCGTAGCGCTCCGCAAGGTCGTAGACGTCCGCGGCCAGCGCGCCCGCCTGGTGCGGGAGGAAATCCACGCACCCGTTCAGCGCCGAGGCGAGACGGGCCGCCGCCGTCTGGCACCTGGCACCGTCGGGCTCCTTCCACTCGATCTCGTCGAGCTCGATCTGCAGCTGGGCCGCGAGCCGCAGCCAGTCCTCGTCGGCGAAGTAGCGGCGGGCCTTCTCGGACATCGGGAAGCGTTCGATCGCTGCCGCCGGGGCGGCGGGCACTCCGACGGGCTCAGCCGGTGGCGCCGGCCGGCCGGCCAGGATCCGCCGCGTCTCGAGCTCCCACGGCGTGCCGGCGGTGGCCTCGAGCAGCAGCGCCTCCACGCGCGCCACACCTTTCGGATCGTGCGCAGCACCCAGCGCCTGGCGGGCTTCGAGCATGCCGTTCAGGCAGGCCATCTGCGCGGCCTGCTCGATGCCGCCTGCTTCCCAGAAGGTCGTGGCGAGCTGCTGGGCGCGGCTCTCGGGCGCCTCGCCACCCAGAACCTGGAGGCGCGCGCCGAACTGCAGCGCTCCGGCGCGGGGACGGAGGAGGATGCCCGCGGCCCGGACCACCAGGTGCGGCAAATCCGCCGTGCCCGGCACTGGCGGTGCCTGGCGCGTCTCTGGGCCGGGACCCGCATCCGCCGATACGGGTGACGTACCCAGTCCTTTCAGCGCGGCATCGATGCGTGCCGCGATCGCGCCGGCGTCCGCTGCGGCGGGCATCGTCCAGGCGCCGGCCTCGTGCGTTCCGCGCAGGGGCCCGACGCGCCAGTAGCGGAGGTAGAGGCCGCGCAGCCGCGCGGCGCGGCCCCAGTCCCGCTCGGCATACGCCAGTGCCACCAGATCGGCGAGCGCCGCGAACAGCCGTCCACCGCCGCTGTCACCGCTGGCGAGGCGCTCCCCGATGCGGCGGATGCGGGTGTCGAGCTCCGTCCACGGCGTCGCGCCTGCATCCATCAGCAGCACCCCGCACGAATGGCAGCCGCGAGGTCGCGAAGCGGCTGCGGCGCGCCGGCATGGAGCCGTTCGAGCGCCACCCGGCACGCGCCGCGCACGTCGGTTGGCGAGGTGGCCAGCTGCGCATAGGTCGTGGCGGCGAGCTCGAGCACCCCGTCCACCTCGGCACCCACCTGCCCGGCCAGCTCGATCACGAGCCGCAGCGCCCGCGACACGTCGTCGTACTGGAACATGCGCAGGCCGTCGCGGGCGGCCGAGGCGCGCGTGAACCAGTAGATGTCGAAGAACTCCCCCGCCGCCGTCAGCGCCTCCCGCGTCACGCACGAACCGCGAGCGTTGCTGAAGCTGATGTTGGCGAGGCAATGGCCGCAGCCGAGGGTCAGGAAGAGCTGCCGCGCGAAGGCGGTGAGCGCGGCCTGGTCTGGCAGAGCCGCATCAGGCGCGAGCGCCGGGGTCGGGGGCACGAGGGTCACGAGCTGCGCGAGCTGGCGGTATTCGGGGGGCGCGAGCGACAGTTCCGGGCGGGCGAACAGCGCGTCCACCGGCAGCGCGCGGGAAACGCCGTCCACCTCGAGGGGATACTCGTGGAGCTCGATCAGGGCAAGCGGCTGCGCGAACGGCAGATCGATGCCGGCGATATCGTGCGGCATGCCGCCGTACTCCGCCGCCAGCAGCTCCAGCGTTTCGTGGAGCAGCTTGCCACGACGGACCGAAAGGATGAGCGACGCGGTCAACCGTCCGGACACCTCGCGCACGACATCCCCGCCGGCCAGCCGGTCAGCCTCCGCATCGTAGGTCAATGACATGTCAGGGCATCTTACGTGTGCGGGGCGCCGGGTGCCATGCCGACAGCGCACACCCGTACCCCGCCTCTGCTAGGATTCCATTCCGAGTGCCGGCAGTCGTCGCATTCATCTCGCCGCATCAGACAGGAGCATCGTCATGGGATTCAGCCTCTCGCGAAGGAGCCTCCTGCGCGCGCTCGGAGCGGGCGCGCTCGCCGCCACCGCGCCGCGCCGCCCGGCGCACGCCGCCCAGGGCGCGCCGCCGTCGTTTGCCGGCATGCCGTCCGAAGGGCCGGCGACGCCAAAGGTCTGTCTGGGCGCCGGCGCCGCCACCGACGAGGCCGGCATGCGTCGACTGAAGCAGATCGGCGTCGACTACGTGCTCATGGGAGGCCCGAGGATCCCGTGGGACGAGGCCGAGATTCGCGCCCGCCTGGACCGCTTCAAGGCCGGCGGGCTCACCATCGGCAACATGATGATCTCGGGCTTCGACGACGTGATCTGGGGACGGCCGGGGGCCGAGGCGCGCATCGCGGACGTGATTACCTCGATCCGCGCCGCTGGCAGGGCCGGGCTGCCGGTCGTCGAGTACAACTTCTACGCCAACCGGCTGATGGAAGGCTACAAGGAGGAGACCGGGCGCGCCGGCGCCGGCTACACCGCCTACGACTACGAGCTGTCGAAGAACCTGCCGCCGAAGGACGGCGTCGGCACGCACACGCGGGCGGCGCAGCTGAAGCGCGCCGAGGGCTTCCTCAAGGCCGTCATCCCGGAGGCCGAGAAGGCGAACGTGCGCCTGGCCCTCCATCCCAACGATCCGCCGGTGCCGATCAGCCGCGGCTCCGAGCAGCTGATGGCCACCGTCGCGCACTGGAAGGAGTACCTCGATCTCGTGAAGAGCCCATACAACGGCATGACCTTCGACTGCGGGGTGACGCGCGAGATGGGCGAGGATCCGATCGCCGTGTGCCGCTACCTGGGGGAGCGCGACGTGATCAATCACGTCCACTTCCGCAACGTCGTCGTCCGCACGCCGTACGTGGACTACACCGAGGTGTTCCTCGACAACGGCCAGGTGGACATGTTCGGGGTGATGCAGGAGCTGGTGCGGCAGAAGTATCCGCGCGGGCTCTACCCGGAGCATCCGCGCGCCATCGACGTGGATCGGGACGCCGGCGCCATCCGCAATCAGTATCCGGGCGGCGGCGGGTTCGCGGGGGAAATCTACAACGTGGGCTACACGAGGGCGATGCTGCAGGCGGCGCTGAGGTGAAGTGGGCCGGGGTGCATCGGCGCATGGCGGTGACCGCGCTGGCGGCGGCGCTCGCGTGCGGGGTGACGGGTGGCGTCAGGGCCGATGCACAGGCCGGGCAAAGCGCCCGGGACCGTGTTCGCGATGATCTGCACAACTATCGGGCACTGGTCCTTGCCTACCGGCAGGGCGACGACACGACCGACTCGCTCCTGGGGCTGAACGAGAAACGTCTCGACCGCGCGATCGCCGCGATCGATACGGAGGATGACGACACGCGGCCCTGGACCGCCGGCCGTTTCAAGGCCGCGGTCATGATGCACACGGAGGCGGCGCTGCGTCTGACAGCGGATGGCGGCCTGGAGTCGGCGCTCGTGCACTTCGACACCGCGAGCCGGTTGCTGGAGCGGGCCGGGGCGGCAGAGCGCCCGTGGGCCGGCCGCTGGTATCACGCCACCGTGCGGCTGGTGCGTGAGCGCCAGCGGTTCACCATCGCGGAGCAGCTCCTCGAGATCGGCCGTGACCGTTTCCCGCGCGATCCCATCATCCTCTTCGAGAGCGGCGCGCTGCAGGAGGCGCTGGCGGCCGAAGCTCACGCCGTCAACCCCCGCGACACCAGCCCGCCGCCGGGTCCCCGGAACTGGCAGGCTGACGCGTCCGTAGCGCTCCAGCCGGAGCGCGTAGATGGCCAGCAGCGCATCCGCGCCAGGCGGCTGAACCAGGCGGCCGCCTGGTTTCGCGAATCGCTGACGGCGGATCCCACGAATCTGCTGACGGGCCTCCACCTCGGGCGCGTCCAGAGCCTGCGGGACCAGACCGACGAGGCACGGAAACTGCTGCACAGCGCTGCGGCCTCGAAAGATGCGGGCCTCGGATACCTTGCGCTGCTGTTCACCGCCGGGCTGCACGATCGGAACGGGCAATCCGAAGGTGCCACGCAGGCCTATCGCGCGGCGATCGAGCGCCTGCCGACCAGTCACGCCGCCTACATCGGCTTGAGCGCTCTGCTGCAGCGCTCGGGGCGGCTGGACGAGTCCCGCGAGGTACTGAGGGGCCTGCTGGGCACGCCCGTGGCGAACCGCCATGAGCCGTGGTGGTTCTACCTGACCGATGCGCCGGGCGTGAACGCCGCCCGGCTCGACCTGCTGCGGCGCGAGGCCCGCCAGTGAGAGCCACCGCCGCGGCTGCCGCGCTCCTCGTCTGGATGACGGCATCGCCCCAGCAGCCGTTCCGGGTTGGTGTCGACGCCGTGCGCGTGGACGTCATGGTGAAGGACGGCAATCGTCCCGTACCGGGGCTCACGCTGGCGGACTTCGAGCTGCGCGACTCCGGCGTCGTCCAGCAGATCGACGCGGTGTCGTTCGAGGAAGCACCGCTCAGCGTGCTGCTGGCGCTCGACACGAGCCGCAGCGTGGCCGGGCAGCCGCTCCAGCACCTGAAGCAGGCGGCCGCCGCCGTGAACGCCCTGCTCCGGCCCGGCGATCGCGCCGCGGTGCTGGCGTTTTCGCAGGAAGTGGACCTGACGTCCGGCTGGGACGCCAACCGCGAGCAGACCGACTACGCGATCACCCGCACCGAGGCCGCCGGCAGCACGGCGCTGCACGATGCCGTGTTCACCGCGCTCACGCTCAGGGATCCGCAGCCCGGACGGCCGCTCGTGCTGGTCTTCAGCGATGGCGATGACACCGCCAGCTGGCTGCCGGGGAGCACCGTCATCGATCTCGCGCGCCGCAGCGACGTCGTCGTCTACGGCGTCGGGCTGCGGAGCCACACCGCCCGCCAGACGGGGTACCTGGTTGATGTCCGGTCGGGCCTGCAGCCCGACATCCCGCCGGTGGTGCCGTCCGAGCTGCGGAAGTCTTTCCTCCCCGTGCTCGCGGAAGAAACGGGCGGCAAGTACCTGGACACCGATCGCAGCGAACGCCTGCGGGAGGCTTTCGTGCAGATCCTCACGGAGTTCCGCAGCCGCTACTGGCTCACGTATGTTCCCAGGGGCGTGGAAGCTGGCGGCTGGCATCCGATCGCCGTGAAGGTGAAGGGCAAAGGCACCGTCACAGCCCGCCGCGGCTACCAGCGATGACAGCGCGCTGCCTTGGCCCTTGGCCCTTGGCCCTTGGCCCTTGCGCCCTTCGCCCTTCGCCCTTCGCCCTTCGCGCAGCGGCGCTTCGTGGCGGCCGAGCCACATCGCCCTGCCGCGCCTCGGCCCGTCAGCCCGTGACGGGGCGCCCGCTGCATTCGACGGTGCGACGCGGCCGCACCATCACGGGCTGTCGGCGCGGAAAAATGCGCCTCCGGCGAGCGCGCTGACGCTGCCCGCTCCGGCTGAGGTGATGCGGGAGCCGGTGCGCAATCAGTTGGGCAGCCAGATGATCCCGGCGCCAGTGGCGAAACGGCGCCTACGCGGCCGGAGCGCCTGCAGCGCATTTTTCAGACTGCCGCTGTCGCGCTAGCCGCACTGCGCCGGCAGGCCGACATGGCTCATCCGCCGCGCGCCGCCCGTTCGCCCTTCGCCCTTAGCCCTTCGCCCTTTCGCGCCGCTGCCCTGCCGGCGGACCTTGGAGCGAGGCGACACGCCGCGCAGCCGGAACGCGGCCGGAGCGATTCCTCGCGGCGAGTCCGGTCCGTGTGATCCGCGTCGCCCGCCTCACCACCGGCGCATCGGTGCGCCTGGCGGACGTCGTCCTGGTCATCCCTACTCGCCGCGGCATCGAGCGCAGCGAGCGCATGAGCGCAGGCCGCGTTCCCGCCTCGCGGAAGCGGGCCCCGGACCGGGCAGGACCGGCACGGCTCATTCGGGCGACCCAGGCGACCCAGGCGACCCCGGGGCGACCCGGCCGACACCGTCGCCGCCTCGAGCGTTCTCCGTGCCGGGCGCGAGTGGGCATTGGAATTTGGCAGTTGGGCGTTGACACGCCAGACCGGGCGCCGCGCCTTCGCCCTTCGCCCTTTGCCCTTCGCCCTTTTGCCCTTTTGCCCTTTTGCCCTTTTGCCCCGTGTCGCCCTGGCCATCCCTACTCGCCGCGGCAGCGAGCGCAGCGAGAGCCTGAGCGCAGGCTGCGTTCCCGCCTCGCGGAAGCGGGCCCCGGACCGGGCAGGACCGGCACGGCTCATTCGGGCGACCCAGGCTGCCCAGGCGAGCCGGCCGACACCGTTGCCGCCTCGAGCGTTCTCTGTGCCGGGCGCGAGTGGGCGTTGGGATTTGGCAGTTGGGCGTTGACACGCCAGACCGGGCTTCGCGCCTTTGCCCTTCGCCCTTCGCCCTTCGCCCTTAAACTTGATTCCCCATGCCCCCATCCCCACAGCCGCGGCCAGCCGTCAACACGCCGCGCCAGGTGCTCTTCGCCAGCCTCGTCGGCACCACGATCGAGTTCTTCGACTTCTACATCTACGCCACCGCCGCGGTGCTCGTCTTCCCGAAGCTGTTCTTCCCCGCCTCGGATCCCGCCGCCGCCACACTGGCCTCGCTCGCTACCTTCGCCATCGCCTTCCTGGCCCGGCCAGTCGGCTCGGCGCTCTTCGGTCACTTCGGCGACAGAGTCGGACGGAAGACCACCCTCGTCGCCGCGCTGCTGACGATGGGCGTCTCCACCGTCGCCATCGGCGCGATCCCGTCCTACGAGACCATCGGGGTGGCGGCGCCGATCCTGCTGGCGACCTGCCGGTTCGGCCAGGGCCTCGGCCTCGGCGGCGAGTGGGGCGGCGCCGTGCTGCTGGCGATCGAGAACGCGCCGCCGGGCCGGCGCGCCTGGTACGGCATGTTTCCCCAGCTCGGCGCCCCGCTCGGGTTCTTCTTCTCCGGCGGCGTCTTCCTGCTGCTCTCGCGCACGCTGACCGACGCGCAGTTCTTCGGCTTCGGCTGGCGCATCCCGTTCCTCGCCAGCGCCGTGCTCGTGCTGGTGGGGCTCTACGTGCGGCTCACGATCACCGAGACGCCGGTCTTCCAGGACGCCGTCAGCCGCCGCGCCCGCGTCAAGGTCCCGATGCTCGAGGTCTTCCAGAAGCACGCCGCCACGCTCGCCATCGGGGTGCTGGTGTCGCTCGCGACCTTCGTGTTGTTCTATCTGGTGACCGTCTTCGCGCTGGCCTGGGGCACCACCGCGCTCGGCTTTTCGCGCGACACCTTCCTCGTCATGCAGCTCTTCGGCATCTGCTTCTTTGCGCTGACCGTGCCGATCTCCGCGCTCTTTGCCGAGCGCGGCCGCCGCCGCACCCTCATCTGGGTCACGGTGGCCATCGGCGTCTTCGGCCTCGTCATGGCGCCACTCTTCACCGCCGGCACCGCCGGCGCCCTGCTGATGATGGTGATCGGCCTGTCGCTCATGGGGCTGACCTACGGGCCGCTCGGCACCGTGCTGTCCGAGCTCTTCCCCACCGAGGTGCGCTACACCGGCAGCTCCCTGACCTTCAACCTCGCCGGCATCTTCGGCGCGTCGCTCGCCCCCTACGTCGCCACCTGGCTCGCCACGACCTACGGCCTGCAGTTCGTCGGCTACTACCTCACCGGCGCCGCCGTGCTGACGCTCACCGGCCTGCTCATGACGCGGGAGACCAGGGACGAGGACCTCAGCGCTGGCTGAGGGGCGGACGGCGGGACGAAACGAAGCCAACTTTCAGGCCGCCCGTTCCGTCCAAGTGCAGCATGACGTCCCCCACCGACCTCCGCCTGGCCTTCCGGGGGCTGCGACGCAACCCCCTGTTCGCGACGGTCGCCATCCTCTCCCTCGCCCTCGGCATCGGGGCGAACACGGCCATCTTCACCCTGCTCGACCAGATCCTGCTGCGAAAGCTGCCCGTCACGGCCCCCGAACAGCTGGTGATGCTCTACCAGGAGGGGCCGCATTCGGGCAGCAACATGGGCGCCCGGGCGCACTCCTATCCCTTCTACCAGGACCTCCAGCAGCGCGCCGAGCCCCTCGCCGAAGTGATCTGCCGGCGGTTGGTCCCGGCATCCGTCAGCATCGACGGCGGAACCGAGCGCATCGCGGCCGAGATGGTGTCCGGCAACTACTTCACGATGCTCGGTGTGCGGCCGGCGATCGGCCGGGTCCTGAGCTCGCAGGAAGACGACCAGCTCTACAACGGCCATCCGGTCGTCGTCCTCGGCTACGACTACTGGGTCAACCGCTTTGCCCGGGACCCCGGGGTCGTCGGCCGCAAGATCCTCGTCAACAACCACCCGATGACCATCGTCGGCGTCTCCGCCGCCGGCTTTGCCGGCATCGACCCGGCGCAGGCGCCGCAGATCCGCGTGCCGATCCAGATGAAGCCGGTGATGGCGCCCAACTGGACCTGGCTGCACCTGGACGACCGCCGCAGCCGGTGGGTCCACATCTTCGCCCGGCTGAAGCCCGGCTACACCGTCGAGTCCGCGCAGGCGCCGTTGCAGGGCCTCTTCCTGCAGGTCCGCTCCTACGAGATGACGCTGCCCGCCGCGCAGAAGTGGTCGCCCTACCTCCGCGAGCAGTTCATGAAGGGCCGTCTCCTGGTCGACAGCGCCGCCATGGGCTACTCGAACCTGCGCAACGACTTCTCCACCGCGCTCATTGTCTTGATGTGCATGGTCGGGCTCGTGCTCCTGATCGCCTGCGCCAACGTCGCCAACCTGCTCATCGCCAGGGGATTCATGCGGCAGAAGGAGATCGCCGTCCGGCTGTCGCTCGGCGCGACCCGGCGGCAGCTGGTGAAACAGCTCCTGTTCGAGAGCCTTCTGCTGTCGTTCCTCGGAGGCCTGGCCGGCCTGGTGGTCGCCATGGTCCTGACCCGGGGACTGATCGCGCTGATCCCGTCGGAGGGACAGCCCCTCCTCGTCTCCCCCTATCCCGACCTCCGCGTGCTGGCGTTCACGCTGGGGGTCACCCTGGTCACCGGTGTGCTCTTCGGACTTCTGCCGGCACTCCGCGCCAGCCGTCCCGATCCCTGGACCACGCTCAAGGACACGGTGGGATCGATCGCGGGATCGGGCAGCTCGCTGTTCCTGCGCAAGGGGCTCGTCACCGCGCAGGTCGCGCTCAGCTTCCTGCTCCTCTTCGGCGCCGGGCTCTTCGTGCGCAGCCTCCAGAACCTCCAGACCACCGACACCGGCGTCGCGCTCGACAACCTGATCACCTTCCAGCTCTCTCCCGATCTCAGCGGCTACGACGCGCCGCGGACGATGCAGTTCTACCGGACGCTGCGTGAACGGCTGGCGGCCGCGCCGGACATCACATCCGCCGCGCTGGCGCGGGTCCCGGTCCTGGCCGGCGACGAATGGGACAGCACCGTGACCGTCGAAGGCCACCGCGCCGCGGACGGCGAGGACATGCAGGCGTTCATGAACTCGCTGTCGCCCGGCTACTTCACGACCATGAAGATTCCGCTGCTCGAGGGACGCGACTTCACCGAGCTCGACGCGAAGGAGCGGCCCACGGTCGCCATCGTCAATCGCCGGTTCGCCGAGCACTACTTCAAGGACGGCCATGCCGTCGGCAAGCGGCTCGGCCGCGGCGGCGGCCCGGACACCAAGCTCACGATCGACATCATTGGCGTGGTGGACGACGCGCTGTACGAAGGGCCGCGCGAAGGCGTCCGGCGACAGGTGTTCATCCCGAACTTCGGCTCCGGGGGGGTGGCGTTCTACGTCCGGGCGCGCACCTCGTCCGACGCTGCCTTCCGGACCGTCCGCGAGGAAGTCCGGGCGCTCGATGCCGGCATGCCGGTCTACCAGATCAAGACGCTCGAAGGGCAGCTCGATGAAACGCTGCTCACCGATCGCCTGATCGCGCTGCTCTCGGCCGGCTTCGGCCTGCTCGCGACGATCCTCGCGTCGGTCGGGCTCTACGGCGTGATGGCGTTCGTGGTCGCCAGGCGGCGGAAGGAGCTCGGCATCCGCCTCGCGCTTGGCGCCGGGCGGGGCAGCGTGCTCTGGATCATCATGAAAGAGGTGGTGGTGCTGCTCGCGCTGGGGCTCGCGGTGGGGATTCCCGCGGCGATGGCGCTCGGACGCTACGTCTCGGCGCAGCTCTACGGCGTGGAGCCGAACGATCCGTGGGTGGCGGGCGCGACTGTCGCGCTGCTGGCCGCCGTGTCGGCGGCCGCGGGCCTCATCCCCGCGCACCGCGCCAGCCGCATCGATCCGATCCTGGCCCTCCGCTACGAGTGAAGGGCCAGGACGGATGAAATGCGGAGCGCCCGAGGGCTACGTGCTCTTGCGGCTGACCTTCTCGCGCTTCCGGTCGAAGAACAGCACCTGCTCTTCGCGATAGGCCTGGACGCCCATGCCGATCGCCGCCATCGCCTGGTAGCCGAGCTTCGCCGGCAGGTTGGGCTCCTTGCGCGACCGCACGCAGTCGAGGAAGTTGTCCATGTGCGGGTGTGCGCCGCGCGCGAACGGCTGCACCTCCACCTTGAGGACGTCGCTGCCGGTCTTCTTGACGAACTCGTCCTTGTACTCCTGGTCCGGCACGATCTCCATCTGCGTGTTGTTCAGGCTCTCGCTGTTCTGGCCGACGAACAGCGTCGCCTCGCTGCCGTGAATCACCAGCGGCGCGCCCACCCCGCTCCCCACCGAACACGCCAGCTGCATCGTCCACTTCGGATAGTCCACGTTCATGAAGAACGTGTCCGGCACCTCGCGGTCCTTCTGCAGGTAGATGCCGCCCGACGACGTCACGCGGTAGCGGGAACTCGCCGCCGATGGCCACGAGCAGCGGCGAGACCGTGTGGTAGAAGAGGTCGGTCGCGATGCCGCCCGAGTAGTCCCAGTACTTCCGCCAGCGGAAGTAGCGCTCGGGGTCGAACGCCCGCTTCGGCGCGGGCCCGAGGAAGGCTTTCCAGTCGAGCGTCTTGTCGGTGGCCTCGGGATCGATGGGATAGTTCCATTCGCCGCGCGCGTTGCGGTTGCGGCCGAAGCCGCCGGACGCCCAGACGACTTCGCCGAGCAGGCCGTCCTGGATGGCTTTCTTTGCCTTCCAGAAGTGGTCCATGGAGGTGTACTGGCTGCCGACCTGGAGCACGCGGCCGCTCGCCTGCACGACCTCGGCAATCTCCTTTGCCTCGTCCACCGTGTAGGTCATCGGCTTCTCGAGGTAGACGTCCTTGCCGTGGCGCAGCGCCTCCATGGTGTGGAGGTGATGCCAGTGATCCGGCGACGAGATGACGACCGCGTCGATGTCGGGGCGGGCGCACAGCTCGCGGTAGTCGTGATAGACCGAGCGCTCGTCGACGCCGGTGGCTTCGCGGGCGCGCTGCTTGCGCTTGTCCCAGATGTCGTTGACCGCGACCGCCTGGACGTCGCCGCCCTGCTTGCTCCGCTCCATGACCCGGCGGATGTGCGCGTTCATGCGGCCGCCGCAGCCCACGAAGCCGATGTTGATGCGGTCGTTCGCACCCAGCACGCGCCCCTTCGCCATCGCGGGAGCCTGGCGGGCCGCCGCCAGCCGTTCCCCGCCGGCCACGGTCCCGGCCACGGCGGCCGCGCCGGCCCCTACTTTCTTCATGAAATCGCGTCGCGTCGTGTCGTCCCGTTTCATCGGTCTCCTCCTCAAAGCTCCGGCCGTGCCGAAGGGTAGCACGGTATCATTCCGACACTCATCCCTGCTCCTGACGAGGTGCCTCGATGCCGGGCCGGTTCACTCTCGTGCTGCTCTTCGTGGGCGTGTTGGCGTCGGGCACGTTCCGCTCGCAGGAGGCGCAGCCCGGCGCGGTGACCAATGCGTTCGTGCTGCCGGACGACCTGGAGATCGCGCTCTTTGCCGAGTCGCCGATGCTCTACAACCCGACGAACATCGACGTCGACGCGCGCGGCCGGGTCTGGGTCGCCGAGGCGGTCAACTACCGCAGCTTCAACACCGACAAGGCCGGCCCGCTGACGCACCCCGCAGGCGACCGCATCCTCATCCTCGAGGACACCAACGCCGACGGCCGTGCCGACTCGGTGAAAGTCTTCGTGCAGGACGCCGACCTGCGCGCACCGCTCGGCCTCGCGGTCATCGGGCATCGCGTCATCGTCTCGGCGTCCCCGAACCTCATCGTCTACACGGACGAGAGACGGCGACGATGTGCCGGACCGGAAGGAAGTGCTGCTGACCGGGTTCGGCGGCTACGACCACGACCACGGGCTGCACGCGGTGGTGGCGGGCCCGGACGGGCGCTGGTATTTCAACACCGGCAACGCCGGGCCTCACGTCGTGACCGACCGATCGGGCTGGACGCTGCGGGCCGGCAGCATGTATGTCGGCGGCACGCCCTACAACAAGGAGAACCGCGGCGGCATGGTGAGCGACGACGGGCGGGTGTGGACGGGAGGGCTGGGGCTGCGGATCGAGCCCGACGGCACGCGGCTGACCGTGATGGCCCATAACTTCCGGAACGCCTTCGAGCTGGGCGTGGACTCGTTCGGCGATCTCTGGCAGAACGACAACGACGACCAGGTGATGACGTGCCGGACGACGTGGCTGATGGAAGGGGCCAATGCCGGCTACTTCAGCGCCGATGGCACCCGGTCGTGGCAGGCGGATCGGCGCCCGGGGCAGGACACCTTCACCGCGCACTGGCACCAGGACGATCCCGGCGTGCTGCCGGCCGGGGACAACACCGGTGCGGGAGCGCCAGCGGGGATCGTGCGGCACGAAGGGGACCAGCTCGGGGCGCGGTACCGCGGGCTGCTGCTGAGCGCGGAGGCGGGGCGGAACGTGATCTTCGGCTACCTGCCGAAGCCGCAGGGGGCGGGGTTCGCGCTCGCGCGCACCGACTTCCTGTCCAGCCTGCCGGCGCCGGACACCAACTACATCTGGAACAAGGTCGATCGGGACCGGCGCAAGTGGTTCCGTCCGAGCGACGTCGCCGTCGGCACCGAAGGGGCGCTGTACGTGGCCGACTGGTACGACCCGGTCGTCGGCGGGCACCAGATGCACGACGGGAAGGGCTACGGGCGCATCTACCGGATCGCGCCGAAGGGGCGCACGCTGCCGAGGCCGGTCCTCGATCTCTCGACGATGGCGGGACAGATCGCGGCGTTGCGGAGCCCGGCGGTCAACGTCCGTGGGGGTGCCGTCGAGCGGCTGGCGGCGCACGGGGAGGCGGCCATTCCCGCGGTCCGGCAGGTGCTACAGGACACGAATCCGTTCCATCGCGCCCGGGCGGTGTGGCTGCTGGCCCGCCTCGGGCCCGCGGGCGTTGCCGAAGTCGAGCGGCTGCTCGCCGATCCCGATCCGCAGATCCGGATCACCGCCTTCCGTGCGCTCCGGCAGGTGCGGCCGGACGTCCGGGCCTTCGCGCGCCGGCTCTCGGCGGATCCGTCGCCGGCCGTGCGGCGCGAGGTGGCGCTGTCGCTGCGCACGCTGAACGTTGACGACAGCCGGGATCTCTTCACGACACTTGCCGCGGCGCTGGATCCCGCGGATCGGTGGGCTGTCGAAGCGCTTGGCACGGCGGCGGAGGGCAAGGAGGACGCGCTGTATGCGGCGCTGCTCGCCACGCAGGGCGATCGTGATCCGCTGGCCTGGAGCGAGCGGTTCGCCGTCATGGCGTGGCGGCTGCACCCGCGCGCGGCGATCGAGGCGTTCGCGGCGCGGGCCGCCTCCGGCCGGCTCACGGCCGAGGCACGCCGGCAGGCCGTCGTAGCGCTGGCCTTCATCGACGACCCGCGCGCCGCGGCGGCGATGGCCGCTCTGACCGGCAGCCCGCTGCGCGACGTTGCCGCGCAGGCGGCGTGGTGGATGACGTTCCGCCGGACGAATGCCTGGCGGAGTTATCCCGTCGAGGGCTGGGTGGCCGACGTGCCCGAGGCGCCGCCCGCATCGCTCGCCGGGATGCAGCAGCACCGCGCCGTCGTGCTGGACGAGGGGGCGCCGATCGACCGCCGCATCGACGCAGCCGTGGCGATGGCCGGGGACGCCGCCGGCGGCGGGATGCTCATTGCGCTGGCGAGCGACAACAAGATCGCCTATCAGCTCAAGGAGGCCATCGGTTCCGTGATCTTCACGAATCCCGATCGCAGCATCCGCACCGTGGCCGCGGGCTACTTCGTCCGCGCGGGCAACCAGCCTGGCACCGGCCGCGCCGCGCTCGCGGAGACCGCGGCGCGCGCGGGAGACGCCGTCCGCGGGCAGGTGCGCTTTGCCACCGCCTGCGCGACGTGCCACCGGGTGGAGGGGGCGGGCGGCGAGGTCGGACCGGATCTCGCCGGCATCGGCCGCAAGTTCGATCGCCCCGGCCTGGTCGAAGCCATCGTCAATCCGGGCGCGGGGGTGGCGCTCGGCTTCGACGCCACGCTGATCATCACGAAGGAGGGGGTGCCGACCATCGGCATCCTGCAGGCCGACGGCGCCACAGTGTCGATTCGCGACGGCTACGGGCGGATCGTCTCGTTCGACCAGAACGACATCGCGGCACGCGTGCCGCTGAAGCCGAGCCTGATGCCGGATCCGCCGGCGCTCGCGCTGACCGAGCAGGATGTCGCGGACATCGCGACGTATCTTCGGGGGGACAAGTAGACGAAGGGTGCAAGGTGCAAGGTGCAGGGTGCAAGGTGCAAGGTGCAGGGTGCCGCGGGACCAATGATTTGACGTGGACAAATGGAGATGTGCGCATGACTCGCCGCGAATTGCTCCAACGTGCGCCGGCGCTCCTTGGCGCCGGGCTGGCGGCGCGGACTGCTGCCACGGCGGCCGGCGCCGCCCGCTTCAGCATTGGCGCCTGTGACTGGTCGCTCGGCATGCGCGCCCGGCCGGGGGCGCTCGAGGTGGCGCGCAAGCTGGGGCTCGACGGGGTCCAGGTGTCGATGGGCAGCCTGGACAACGACCTGCACCTGCGGCGCCCCGAGGTGCAGCAGGCCTATCGGGACGCCGCGGCGGCGGCCGGCCTGCGCGTTGGCGGCGTGGCGCTCGACCTGATGAACGCGGTGCCCTACAAGTCGGACCCGCGCACCGTGCAGTGGGTTGCCGACAGCATCGACGTGGCGCACGCCCTCGGCGTCGGGGTCGTCCTGCTCGCGTTCTTCGAGAAGGGTGATCTCCGGAACGACGCGGACGGGCAGGCCGAGGTCATCCGGCGGCTCAAGACAGTCGCGCCCAGGGCCGAGAAGCAGGGGGTCGTCCTCGGCATCGAGTCATGGCTGAGCGCGCCCGACCACCTGCGCATCCTCGAGGCGGTCGGCTCCCCCGCCGTGCAGGTGTATTACGACGTGGCCAACGCGACCCAGATGGGCTACGACGTGCCGGCCGAGATCCGGCTGCTCGGCCGCGCACGGATTTGCGAGTTCCACGCCAAGGAGAACGGCTTCCTGCTCGGCCAGGGACGGATCGACTTTCCCGCCGTGCGCCGGGCCATCGACGACATCGGCTACACCGGCTGGCTCCAGATCGAAGGCGCGGTGCCGAAGGGGCAGCCCCTGTTCGAGAGCCACGTGCAGAACGCGCGGTTCATGCGGGGGGTGTTTGGGGGGTAGGGGTTCAGGGTTCAGGGTGCAGGGTGCAAGGGTTCAGGGTGCAAGGTGCAAGGTGCAGGGTGGCGGGGTTCAGGGTGCAAGGTGCAGGGTTCCGGGTTCTGGGTTCAAGGTTCAGGATGAACTGGCGGCGACCGGGCCGCCCTGAGCGTTCTGGAGCGCCGGCAGGACGTCATGACTCACCCGTCGCGCGCCGCCGATGATCAAGTTGACGACTCCCGCCGCACCCCGCGCACCTGGCTCGATTGGAGATTGGGCGTTGGGCGTAGGGCTTTGGGTGTTGGGCGTTGGGCGTTGGGCGTTGGGCGTTGAGTAGTTGGGCGTTGAACGGCGGGAGCCCGCGCGCCGCCGGCGATCTCGTCGCCCAGGGGAGACGTGCCGGTGCTGACCGGCCGGCGGACCTTGGAGCGAGGCGAGACGCCGCGCAGCCGGAACGCGGGCGGAGCGATTCCTCGCGGCGAGTCCGGTCCGTGTGATCCGCGTCGTTCTGATCACCACCGCCGCATCGGTGCGCTTGACACGTGCCGCCCTGACCACCCCTACTCGCCGCGTCGTCGAGCGCAGCGAGCGCATGAGCGCAGGCCGCGTTCCCGCCTCGCGGAAGCGGGCCCCGGACCGGGCAGTGCCGGCACGGCTCCGTCGGGCGACCAACATCCCGCGCATTCGGGGACCAACGCTGTCGCGCCAACCGCACTGCGTCGGCAGGCCGACATGGCTCACCCGTCGCGCGCCGCCGATGATCAACTCGACGACTCCCGCCGCACCCCGCGCCGGGCTCGATTGGAGGTTGGGCGCTGGGCGTAGGGCCTTTGGGCTTTGGGCGTTGGCCTTTGGGCGTTGAACGTTGAGTAGTTGGGCGTTGAAGCGGCGTGAGCCCGCGCGCCGCCGGCGATCCCGTCGCCCAGGGGAGACGTGCCGGTGCTGACCGGCCGGCGGACCTTGGAGCGAGGCGAGACGCCGCGCAGCCGGAACGCGGGCGGAGCGATTCCTCGCGGCGAGTCCGGTCCCTGTGATCCGCGTCGTCCGGACCACCACCGCCGCATCGGTGCGCTTGACATGTGCCCCCCTGACCACCCCTACTCGCCGCATCGTCGAGCGCAGCGAGCGCATGAGCGCAGGCCGCGTTCCCGCCTCGCGGAAGCGGGCCCCGGACCGGGCAGTGCCGGCACGGCTCCGTCGGGCGACCAACATCCCGCGCATTCGGGGACCAACGCTGTCGCGCCAACCGCACTGCGTCGGCAGGCCGACATGGCTCACCCGTCGCGCGCCGCCGATGATCAACTCGACGACTCCCGCCGCACCCCGCGCCGGGCTCGATTGGAGGTTGGGCGCTGGGCGTAGGGCCTTTGGGCTTTGGGCGTTGGGCTTTGGGCGTTGAACGTTGAGTAGTTGGGCGTTGAAGCGGCGTGAGCCCGCGCGCCGCCCGTTCGCCCTTGGCCCTTCGCCCTTAGCCCTTTTGCGCTGCTACCCTGCCGGCGGACCTTGGAGCGAGGCGCTGCGCCGCGCAGCCGGAACGCGGCCGGAGCGATTCCTCGCGGCGAGTCCGGTCCGTGTGATCCGCGTCGTTCTGATCACCACCGCCGCATCGGTGCGCTTGACACGTGCCGCCCTGACCACCCCTACTCGCCGCGTCGTCGAGAGCAGCGAGCGCATGAGCGCAGGCCGCGTTCCCGCCTCGCGGAAGCGGGCCCCGGACCGGGCAGTGCCGGCACGGCTCCGTCGGGCGACCCAGGCGACCCAGGCAACCCGGGCGACACGCGCGCCGACTCGATCAACCCGCGCGCCCAGTGCCTGTCGGGCGTTGGGCGTTGACGCGCCACATCGAGCACCTGCGCGGCGCTTCGTGGCGGCCGAGCCACATCGCCCTGCCGCGCCTCGGCCTACGCGCGGAAAAGCGCGCCTCCGGCGAGAGCGCTGACGATACCCGCTCCGGCTGGGGTAACGCGAGAGCCGGTGCGCAATCAGTTGGACGCCCGGGTGATCCCGGCGTCAATGGCGAATCAATGCCTTCGCGACCGGAGCGCCTGCGGCGCATTTTTCGGACTGCCGCCGTCGCGCTAGCCGCACTGCGTCGGCAGGCCGACATGGCTCATCCGCCGCGCGCCGCCCGTTCGCCCTTTGCCCTTAGCCCTTCGCCCTTTCGCGCCGCTGCCCTGCCGGCGCACCTTGGAGCGAGGCGACACGCCGCGCAACCGGAACGCGGGCGGAGCGATTCCTCGCGGCGGCGAGTCCGGTCCGTGTGATCCGCGTCGTGCGAATCACCACCGGCGCATCGGTGCGCCTGATGGATGTCGCCCTGGCCATCCCTACTCGCCGCGGCGTCGAGCGCAGCGAGCGCATGAGCGCAGGCTGTGTTCCCGCCTCGCGGAAGCGGGCCCCGGACCGGGCAGGACCGGCACGGCTAGTTCAGGCGACCCGGGCGAGCCAGGCGACCCGGCCGACACCGCCGCCGCCTCGAGCGTTCTGTGCCGGGCGCGAGTGGGCGTTGGGATTTGGCAGTTGGGCGTTGATACGCCAGACCGGGCGTCGCGCCTTCGCCCTTCGCCCTTCGCCCTTCGCCCTTCGCCCTTTGCCCTTTGCCCTTTGCCCTTTGCCCTTTGCCCTTTGCCCTTTGCCCCGTGTCCCCCTGACCACCCCTACTCGCCGCGGCGTCGAGCGCAGCGAGCGCATGAGCGCAGGCCGCGTTCCCGCCTCGCGGAAGCGGGCCCCGGACCGGGCAGTGCCGGCACGGCTCATTCAGGGCGACCCAGGCGCCCCAGGCGACCGGGGCGGCCGCTCCGATCGCCCGCGTGCGAGCTGCGTATCGGGCGTTGGGCCTTGGGGATTGGGAGTTGGGAGTTGAGCGAGCCCTTAGCCCTCGACCCGCCCCCTATGCGACAATCCTGCCTCCAGGACCCATGACGACTGACACGGCGCCGCACGAAGGAGGTCGGGACTTCGGGGCCAATACGCGCAACAGGCGTGCGGCAGCGATCGCTGCGATCCCCCTGATCGTCGTCTTCGCGCTGCTCGGCGGCGCCGCAAGCGGCGAGGCCGACGAGTACCCGCGCCGCGGCCTGCCCATCCTGAGCGACATCAAAGCGATCCGCGCGCTGTCGCAGGACGACGGGGCGCGCGGCTATCCCGTGCGCATCCGCGGCACGGTCACCCATTTCGACGAGATCGGCAAGAACAGCTTGATCGTGCACGACGGCGCCTTCGGCCAGTTCGTGTCCAACCCCGCCGATCAGACACTGGTGGGCCCGTGGAACGACCTGCGCACCGGCGACTACATCGAAGTCGTCGGCCGGACCGAGCGCGGCGGTTTCGCGCCGAACGTCAAGCCCGAGCAGGTGCGCCGGCTCGGCACCGCGCACCTCCCGCCGGTCCGGCGCATCCCGTATTCCGCGATGCTGACCGGCCGCCACGACTGCGACTTCGTCGAGATCGCCGGCGTCGTGCAGCGCGTCTGGCACTCCTCCGACACCACCCGCACCCGGCTGATGTTCGCCGAGATCGCCACCGAGGAAGGGGTCGTGCGCGCCGCCTTCTGGGAGTACGAGCCGCGCGATGCGACGCGCCTCGTCGACGCCCGTGTCCGGCTGCGCGGCAACGTCGGCACCATCTTCGGCCCGAGCGAACAGCTGCGCGGCGTCTCGCTCTTTGCCGGCCGCCTGCGCGAGATGGCGCTGCTCGAGCCGGCGCCGGATCCCTTCGCCCTGCCGGCCCGCCCGAGCCGCCGCATCTACAACTACTCGTCGGCTGGTGAAGTGAATCGCCGGATCCGGGTCCGCGGCGTGGTCACGGCCGTCGTGCCGGGTCATCCGGTCGCGATCACCGACTTCACCACCACGGCCACCTTCCGATACGTCCTCAACGTGATTTATCTGAAGGACGGCAGCGGCGGCGTGCGGGTCGAGACCGAGCAGACGCCGGGTGTCCGCCCCGGGCAGGTGATGGACGCCGCGGGGTTTCCCGGGGTCACCCCGGGACGGCCGATTCTCAAGAACGCCGTCTTCCAGGTGGTGGACGGCGCGCGGGCGGCCGCGCCGGTGCCGATCCCCGCGACCGGCGGGCTGACGCCCGACTACGACGCTGAGCTCGTGCGCATGGACGGCCAGCTGCTGAGCGTGCTCGAGGCCCCGGCCGGGCGGGTACTGGTCCTCAAGGCGCGCGACACGGTGTTCAACGCCCGCATTGCCGCCGCCGACGCGCCGGCCGCCGTAGACGCGCTGCGCCCCGGCAGTCTGGTCGCGCTCACCGGTGTGTACGCTTACCAGGGCGGGCCGCCTCCCTCCTTCCAGCTTTTCGTGCGGGACGGCGGCGACATCGACGTGCTCGCGGCGGCGCCGTGGTGGACGCTGCGCCACACCGGCGTGATGGTGGTGATGCTCGGCCTGGTCGCCATCGTCGGCACGGTGGGGATGCGGACGCACGCGCGGCGGAAGCAGCGGGCCTACCAGGCGGTGCTGAGCGAGCGCATCCGGGTCGCGCGCGAGCTGCACGACACCATCGAGCAGGGCATGGCCGGCATCTCGCTGCAACTCGAGGCGGTCGCCGGCAGCCTGAACACCTCCCCGGATGCCGCGCGCCGCTCGCTCGACGTCGCGAAGCAGATGCTCCGCTACAGCCTCGAGGAAACACGCCGGTCGGTGCTCGACCTCCGCTCGCAGGCGCTCGAGAGCCGGGATCTGGTCGGCGCCCTGACCGACCTGGCCGAGCAGATGACCGCCGGCGGCCCGACGGCGGCGCACGTGCGGGTAGTGGGCACGCCGCGGCGTCTGGACGCCGCCGAAGAGCACCACCTGCTGCGCATCGGTCTAGAGGCCCTGACCAACGCCCTCAAGCACGCCGAGTCCTCGCGCATCGACATAGAGCTCGCCTTCTGGAGCGACAGTACCTCGCTCGTGGTCCGCGACAATGGGCGCGGGCTCTGGCCCGGCGGCACCGCGCCGCACGGCGAGCACTTCGGCCTGAAAGGGGTGCGCGAGCGCGTGGACAAGCTGGGCGGCGTCCTGGAGATCACCAGCGATCCCGGCGCCGGTACCCGCCTCGCGGTGACAGTCCCCGAGCGCCCCCCGGCCGCGCTGGGCAGCGAAGCCTTCCAGCCATGAGCGTTCCCGCCACGAGCGTGCCAGCCACGAGCGACCGCCTCAAGATCATGCTGGTGGACGACCACTATCTCGTCCGCATGGGACTGGCGAGCGTCATCGGCCTCGAACCCGACATGGCGGTCTGCGCCGAGGCCTCGAGCGGGGAACAGGCGATCGCGCTCTTTCGCGAGCATCGGCCCGACGTCATCCTGATGGATCTGCGCCTGCCGGGCATGAGCGGCCTCGACACCACCCGGGCGATTCGCCGGGAATTCCCCGACGCGCGGGTCATCGTCTTGTCCACCTATATCTCCGACGAGGAGATCTACACGGCGCTCCAGGCCGGCGCGATGGCCTACCTGGTCAAGTCGGTCGAGCGGCAGGAACTGATGGACGCGATGCGCAAGGCGGCCGCGGGCCGGCGGCACATCCAGCCGGAAGTCGCGGCGCGGCTGGCGGACCGGATGTCGCGCTCCGACCTCTCGGGCCGGGAGCGGGACGTCCTGCGGCTGCTCGTGGGCGGCAAGCGCAACCGCGAGATTGCATCGGCGCTCGACATCGCCGAAGGGACGGTCAAGCTGCACGTCAGCAGCATCCTGGCCAAGCTCGGCGTGGTGGACCGCACCGAAGCGGTCACGGTGGCCCTGCAGAGGGGCCTCATCCAGCTGGATGGTTAATGAATGGGTTCAAGGTGCAAGGTGCAGGGTGCAGGGTTCGGAAAAGCTCTGAACCCTGAACGTGAACCTTGAACTCTGCACCCTGAACCCTGAACCCGAGTATGCCTTTCGACATATCCCCCACCCCCCCGTCAGCCACTTGAATTCTCGACCCGGCCCGCCTAGGCTCTTGAACGCTGTTTGTTAACACTGGGATACGTGTGAGGCGAATCTATGCTGCGAGCGGGCTCTAACTGGCGGGGCTGCGGCCTCGGGTGGACGGCGATGCTGCTGTGCACCTTGGTCTTGATGAGTACGACAGCACGTGGACAGGGTTCGACGACGGCCACCGTCCGGGGCAACATTCTCGACTCGTCCGGGGCCGTGCTGCCCGGCGCAACCGTGTCACTGACCAACACCGGCACGACCGCCATCCAGACGGCGGTGGCGGACGGCCGGGGCCAATATCTCTTTGCCGGGCTGTTTCCCGGCACCTACGACTTGAAGGTGGAGCTGTCCGGCTTCAAGACCTACGAGCGCAAGGCCATCGCGCTCAGCCCGAACGACAACCGCGCCATCGACGTCCGCCTCGACGTTGGCCAGCAGACCGAAACGGTCACGGTCACGGCGCAGCAGGAACTCATCCAGACCCAGACCGGCGCGCGTGAAGGCGTGCTGACGCGCGGCGCAGATCGACAACCTGTCGGTCATCGGCCGCAGCGCGCTCGAGCTCATGCGCATCCTCCCGGGCGTCGTCACCGAGTTCAACCAGGGGGAGTCGGTGAGCTTCGGCGGCGGCGGCAACAACACCCAGGGCTACACGGTGAACGGGATCCGCTCGTCGGGCAACACGGTGTCGCTCGACGGCTCGTCGCTCATCGACATCGGCAGCAACAGCGGCGTCATCGTGTCGCTCAACAACGACATGGTGCAGGAAGTGAAGGTGCAGAGCTCGAACTTCGCGGCCGAATACGGCACCGGCGGCATGAACGTCAGCGCCGTGACCAAGTCGGGCAGCTCGAAGTTCCACGGCCAGCTCTACGACTACTGGCGCGACCACCGCTTCGCGGCCAACGATCGATCCAACAGCATCGCCGGCACGCCGAAGCCGAAGAGCACCTATCAGTACCCCGGCGGCAACATCGGCGGCCCGATCACCTTCGGCGACAGCTACACGAAGAACCGCGACCGGCTGTTCTTCTTCGTCGCGCTCGAGGGGCAGTTCCAGCAGGTGGACTCGGGGTCGCGCTTCTCGCGGACCTATTCCGAGGCGATGCGCCGCGGCGACTTCAGCGAGCTGCTGCCCAACCGCGGCTCGAACCTGAACAGCATCCCGCAGCTGCGCATCCCGCAGGGCTTCCCCAACGCCGGGCAGCCGGCGCCGAACAACGACATGCGGCCGTACATGACCGCCACCGGCGCCTACTTCGCCAGCCTGTATCCGCTGCCGAACTACAACGATCCTGCCAACCTTTACAACTATGTCTACAGCCGGCTGGAGCCGACCGACCGGTTCGACTTCAAGTCGCGGTTCGACTGGAACATCAGCAACAGCACCAAGGCCTACGTCCGCATCGCCCAGGAAGGGGAAACCGCCGAGAGCCCGCGCGGCGTGTGGTGGGGCCCGTCGGACGTGGCGCTGCCGTCGCCGAACATCGGCGAGAACCGCGGCAAGTCGTATCGCCGCCAACGTCGTCTCGGTGCTCAGCCCGTCGATGACCAACGAAGTGCTGGTCAGCTACAGCCGGCTGACGCTGGACAACCGCTTCAAGGATCCGGCGCTGATCTCGCAGGGGGCGGGCGGCATCACGTTCAACGGCATCTTCCCGGCCGGGAGCACCAGCCCGTACCTTCCGACCGACATCCTGCACGGCTGGGGCGGCAGCGGCCAGGTCGGCAACCTCTGGGCGGCCGGCAACGACGTCTACGCCCACAACGACGCGCTGCAGTTCAGCAACAAGCTGACCAAGCTGGCCGGGTCGCACGGCCTGAAGTTCGGCATCTCGGTCGAACGCGGCCAGAAGCAGCAGAACTTCCAGAACCTCGAAGCCGGCCAGCTGTGGTTCGGCACCGACAACAACACCGGCACCGGCAACTCGGCGGCCGACATGCTGGTCGGCAGCATCGGGTCGTTCACGCAGGGCACCGCCCGTTCGGGCCGGCCGGCGCCCGGGCAGCCCTTCGGCGAGTTCCGCTACTGGAACTACGACGCGTTCGCGCAGGACAGCTGGCGGCTGCGCTCCAACTTCACGCTGGAGTACGGCGTCCGCTTCGGCTACTGGACGAACAACGAGGAGCTCGGCGGACTCGGCGGCTACTTCACGCCCGACCTCTACGACCGGACCAAGGGCTCCTTCCTGGATCCTGGCACGTTCCAGAGCGTCAACGGCGTCTGCTACGTCGAAACCGGCTGCGCGCCGGCCGGCGTCTTCGAAAACCGTTCGCCGTTCGCGCTGCCGCGCGTCAACGCTGCGTGGGACATCGACGGCGAGGGCAACAACGTGCTCCGCGGCGGCTACGGACTGTTCTACAACCGCAACATGGGCAACGTCGAATACGACAACACGCTGCGCCTCGCGCCCAACGCCTATCAGGTCGGCACCGACTTCTGGGCCGGCAGCGGCTACGGCAACGGCGTCGGGCTCAACTACAACACGCTGAGCCAAGCGACGCTCGCCAGCCGGATCGGCAGCATCGGCATCAACTCGCTCACGCCGAACTCGTTCACGTTCCCCAAGACGCACAGCTTCAGCGCGTCGTTCGCCCGGCGCATCCCGTTCGACCAGGTGGTCGAGGCGAGCTACGTCGGCACGCGCGGCTTCGATCTGGTGAGCCGCAGCAACGGCAACGTCATGCCGTTCGGCATCCTCAGCAGCGGCACGTTCAACGGCATCGACCTGTCGGTGCCGGTCAACCGCGTGGCCGTGGCCAGCAACGCCGACAACCTGGCGGCGTTCCGCCCCTACAACGCGCTCAACGGCCTGACGCTGTATGACTTCAACGGCGAGTCCAAGTACGACTCGATGCAGGTCACGCTCAGCCGGCAGACCGGCCGCAGCCTGCAGTACTTCGTCGCCTACACCCTCGCGAAGAGCGAAGGCACGCTGGGCGGCGAATATTCGGTGATCGACCCCTACGACCCGATGCGCACCTACGGCGTCCTGTCCACGGATCGCACGCACGTCCTCAACGTGTCGTGGAACGCCTTCCTGCCGGACGGTGCCAGAGGGGCCATGGACAACTGGCTCGGACGTGGCGTGCTGAACGGCTGGCAGCTGTCGGGCATCTCCTCGATGGCGAGCGGCATCCCGATCCGGCCGACCTTCAGCGGCGCCGCGGGCAGCGGAGGGGTGGCCACCGCCTACTTCGGCACCGCCGACGTCGTCGGCCCGAGCAACAGCGCCGGCAACGCGCTGACGCCGGTCTACACCTGCGACCCGCGCCTCAGCGGCACGGGGGTGGGCGACAAGCTGCTCGACATCAACTGCATCGCGGTGCCGGAGTTCGGCTCGAACGGCGACCTCATCCCGCCGTACAACATCCGGACGCCGACGCGGTTCAACCACGACCTCACGCTCTTCAAGAACTTCGCGCTGAGCGGCGAACAGAAGCTGCAGTTCCGGGTCGGGTTCTTCAACCTGTTCAACCAGGCGTTCGCCAACACCAACATCGGCAACGACATCAACCTCCAGCTCGAGACCACGTGCCGCCGGACGGTGAGCGGGCTGCCGAACGGCGCCGGCGGCATCGCCAACGACGTGTGCGACCCGACCGGCGGGTTCGACTACACCCAGCAGACCAAGGACAACTTCGGCAAGATCAACCTGAAGCGCGGGCACCGGGTGATCGAGTTCGTCCTGAAGTACTACTTCTAGTCCGGCCGCTCCGGGCCAGTCGAGGGGGAGAGCTCTACGGAGCTCTCCCCCTTCGTTTTTTACCCCCCTCCGAAGGGCTGCCGATAGAATTGAAGGGTCCCGATGCGCCCCTTTCTCTTCGTCCTTCCCGTGCTCCTGGCCGCCGGGCCGGCCTACGCCCAGGCGCCCGCTGCCCAGGACTACGACAGCCTGTTCGCGCGCGCGCTCGAGCTGCACCAGGCGGGGGACGTGCTCGGGGCCATCGACACCTATAAGGCGGCGCTGGCAATCAGCCCCGGCCAGCCCGACGCCCTGTCAAACCTCGGCGCGGCCTACGTCCGGCTCGGGCAGTACGACGATGCGATTGCGCAGTATCTGGCGGCGCTGAAGGCCGACCCGACGAGCCAGGCCGTGCGGCTGAACCTGGCGCTGGCGTATTACAAATCGGCGCGGCCGGGCGAAGCCATCCCGCAGCTGAAGCGCGTGCTCGCCTCGGACCCGCAGGCGCGGAATGCCTACCTGCTGCTGGCGGATTGCTACCTCCAGACCGGACAAGACGACGACCTCATCGCGCTGCTGAAGCCGCGCGAGGCGCTGTTCGGCAACGACCTGGCCTATGCCTACCTGCTCGGCACGGCGCTCCTGCACACCGGCAACACGACCGAGGGGCAGCAGTACGTGGACCGCGTGTTCGGCGCCGGCGATTCCGCGGAAGCGCGCCTGCTGATGGGCATGGCGCTGCTCGGCCGGCACGACTATCCCGGCGCGAAGGCGGAGCTCGAGCGCGCCGTCCAGCTCAACCCGCAGCTGCCGACGGTGCAGACGCTCTATGGCCGGTCGCTGCTTGCCCTCGGCGAACAGGAGTCGGCGGAGAAGGCCTTCCGCCGCGAGCTGGCGCAGAACATCAACGACTTCGAGGCCAACCTGCAGCTCGGCAACATGCGCAAGGGAGTGCAGCGCTTCGACGAGGCCTCGACCTATCTCGAGCGCGCGACCACCATCCGCCCGAACGACCTGACCGCGCGGAAGCTGCTGGCCAGTCTCCGGCTGCAGACCGGCCGGACGGAAGAAGCGGTGACGATGCTGGAAGCGATTGTTAAGGATGCCCCCGACCAGGTCGACGTGCACGTGCAGCTCGCCACCGGCTACAACCGGCTGAAGCGGACGGAAGACGCGCGGCGCGAGCGCGAGATCGTCGATCGCCTGAACGCCGAGGCGCAGGCGAAGCAGCGGGGGGACAGATGAGAACTCCCAAGGGGAAAGGGCTAAGGGCTAAGGGCAAAGGGCCAACGGCCGTGATCGCCGCCATCTGCCTGGCGATCGCGGCCGGATCCAGTGCGGCACAGCCGGCCCCGGCGGCACAGGCCCCGGCAAAGACGCCGGCTCCGGCCTCCAGGCCGGAGCGGCCAGGGGCGGGCTCCGGGGCGGCGTTCGACAAGCTGGTGAAAGAGGCGCAGGCGGCGCGGCTGGCCGAGCGGTGGGAAGAGGCCATCGGGCTGTACGCGAAGGCGGTGAAGCTCAAGCCGGACTACGTCGAGGGCCACTGGTACCAGGGCACCTCGTATTACTCGCTGGACAACTTCACGTCATGCCGGGCGGCCTTCCGCCAGGTGCTGCGGCTGGCACCAGAAAACGGCGCCGCGCACGCCTTCCTCGGCCTGTGCGAGTTCGGCCTGAAGGAGTACGACCGCGCGCTGCAGCACCTGCTGCGCTCCCGCGTGCTCGGCGTTGGCGACGCGCCCGAGCTCGGCGACGTGGCCCGCTATCACGCCGCGGTGCTGATGACGCGCAGCGAACAATACGAGCAGGCGCTCGAAACGATGGGCGAGTTCGCGAGCGCGGGCAACGACAACCCGCGCGTGATCGAGGCGATGGGCATCGCCACGCTGCGCATGCCGATGCTGCCGATCGAGCTGCCGCCGGACCGCCGCGAGATGATCCTGATGGCCGGTCGCGCGAGCTACATGATGGCCACGCGCAACACCGCCGGGGCGGGCACCGCGTTCGAGGCGCTCGCCGCGCGCTACCCGGAAACGCCGAACGTGCACTACGCCTACGGCGTGCACCTGCTGCAGGAGCACCCCGACAAGGCGATCGACGAGTTCAAGCGCGAGCTCGAGGTCCAGCCCGGCCATCCCTGGTCGCAGATGCAGATCGCCTTCGAGTACCTGAAGCGCGGCGAGCCGAAGGCGGCGCTGCCCTGGGCACAGCAGGCGGTGGCAGCGGCACCGAATGCCTTCCCGGGCCGCAAGGCGCTCGGCCAGGCCCTGCTCGAGACCGGCGACGTCGACGGCGCGATCCGCGAGCTGCAGGCGGGCCTCAAGCTCGCCCCCGACAGCCCGGGCCTGCACTTCACGCTCGCCCGCGCCTATCAGCGCGCGGGGAAGCTGGACGAGGCGACGCGCGCCCGCAACGAGTTCACCCGGCTCGATCGGCAGTCGCGCACGCAGCGCAGCGGCGCTCAGTCGGTCGGCGGCCACATCGAGAAGTAGCGTCCACTTCTCCTTCAGGAGTCAGGCGATCAGCCATGCCAGTGTTCAACGCCCGCCCGGCTGTCCTCACCCTGCTCCTGGCGCTCGCCTCACCGCTGGGCCACGCGCAGCAGCCGCCCACCCCTCAACGCGCCGCCGGGGTCCTGAAGGAAGGCGTGCGGGCGGTCCTCGTGGACGTGGTCGTCCGGGACAGGCGCGGCGATCCGGTGCGCGATCTGACCGAGGCCGACTTCGAGATTCTCGAGGACGGCGTGGCGCAGCAGATCGGCTCGTTCACGCCGGTGTTCCACGGGCAGCTCGCCGCGGCGCCGGACGCGGCGCCGCCGGATGCCGGCGCTGCCCGGCCGGGCGCGCCGCCCGCCCCCGGCCCGGCGGCGCCGGTCAGCGTCGGGCCAGGCGTGACGGCACTGGTGTTTCACAGTCTCAGCCCTGAAGGCCGGCGGCGGGCGCTCAGGGCCGCCGGCAGTTACGTCGGCGACGCGGCGGAAACGGCGAATTATGTCGGCATCTTTGGCATCGATCTCACGCTGGCGCCACTGGTCCCCTTCACCCGCAGCGGATATGCCGTCCGCCAGGCGCTCGCGCGGCTCGAGAGCGGGAACGCCCCCGGCTTCCACAGCCCGGAACGCCGGCAGCGGCGCACCGACGCCGATCAACAGGCGGCCCTCGCCGGGGCGGCCGCGGCCGCGGCGGAGGCGGCGGGAGGCCCGGGCGCCTCGGCCGCGATCGGGGGAGCTCCGGGCGACGCCATCCTCGCGCAGATGCAGTCCCGGATGCTCGAGACCTTCGACAGCATGGAACAGGACCAGCAGGGCTACATCGCCACCGATGCCCTGTTCGCGATCGTCAACACGCTGGGCCGACTGCCCGGCAGGAAAAGCCTGGTCCTGTTCTCCGAAGGGATCGCCGTGCCCACCGCGGTGCACCGGCTGTTCCTCGGCGTGATGGACGCGGCCAACCGTGCCAACGTCAGCATCTACACCATCGACGCCGGGGGGCTGCGGGCCGAAAGCGACCAGGCCCGCATCCGGGATCAGCTCAATCAGGCGGCCGGCTTCGGCATCAACACGGGCTATGCGGCCGACGCGGGCGGCTCGCCGTATACGCGGACGCTCGAGTCGAACGCCGACGTCATGCGCAGCGACCCGCAGATGGTCCTCGCCCAGCTGGCGCGGGACACGGGCGGGCTGCTCTTCAGCAACACCAACAACCTGCGGCCGGCGTTCGCGCGCATCGACGAGGACCTGCGGAACTACTACCTGCTCGGCTACACCCCGCTCGACGACAGTTACGACGGCGAGTTCCGCGCGATCGAAGTCAAGGTGAAGCGCCCGGGCGTCACGGTCGCCGCGCGCAAGGGCTATTTCGCCGTGAGGAACCCCGGCGGGGTGGCGGTGAACGCCTGGGAAGCGCCGGCGCTGTCCGCGTTCGATCGCGTCCCGGTGCCGAACGCGTTCCCGGTCCGGGCGGCTGCCCTGCTCTTCCCCGAGCGCGGGCGCCCGGGCCTCGTCCCCGTGGTCGTGGAGTTCTCCACCGCGCCGCTCACGTTCCAGCCCGCCGCTGACGGCCAGACGTATTCCTCGGACTTCACCGTGCTCGTGCGCTTCGTGGACGCGGACGATTCGGTAGTACGAAAGCTGAGCCAGCACTACGAGGTCAAGGGCGCACTCGACGAGATCGAGGGGGCGAAGCGCGGCGAGATCATCTTCTACCGGGAATCCGAGCTGCCGCCGGGGGTGTACACGATGGAATCCGCCGTCCACGACGCCCTCTCCGGCAAGACGAGCGTCCGCTTCTCTACCGTGGAGGTGCCGAAGCTGGATGCCGGCGCGCTGCGCGTCAGCAGCCTGGTCCTCGTCAAGCGCGGCGAGAAGGTGCCCGAAAAGGACCGGCGCGCCGACAACCCGCTGCTCGTCAACGACGTCGTGGTCTTCCCGAGCCTGGGCGGACCGGTCAGCAAGGCCGCCAAGGAAGCCGGGTTCTACTTCGCCGTCTACCCGGCGCCGAACGGCCCGGCGCCCGCCGCGACCCTCGAGCTGCTCGAGAACGGCAAGCTGGTGGCGCGCCTGCCGCTGCCTTCGCCGCGCCCGGAGCCGTCCGGCCGCGTCCCGTTCCTCGGCCGCCTGCCCATCACGCAGCTTCCCGCCGGCACCTACGAGTTGCGCGCGGTCGTTACGCAGGGGAGCTCGCAGATCATCCGCACGACGATGCTGCGGATCGCGGAATAGTCGGGGGTTTCCGGGCTGTCCAGGCCCCGGAGAAGGGATGGCGCCATGACCCGGAAGACGGTCGCAGCGGCTGCCGCGCTCACGCTCGCCGCCGCCTGGCTCGCTGCCCTCTCCGCGCAGTCCGCTGCCGCGGCCCCGCAGCGCAGTCCCCAGTCCATCACCTCGGGTGCGACGGCCATCCTCGTGGACGTCGTCGTCCGCGACAGGCGCGGGCGGCCCGTGACCGATCTGGTGGCTGCCGACTTCGAGCTCGCCGAAGACGGCATCCGGCAGACTCTCGACAGCTTCACCCGTGTCTCGCGCGGCGGCATCGGCGTTGGCGTGGCCTGGAAATCGCCCGACCACGTCATCGTTCCCCCCTCGACGGCGGATCCCGAGGCCGCGGCCGGCCCGTCGCCGGAGGCGGTGACGACGGCGCTGGTGTTCGATCACCTGTCGGCGGACGCGCTGGGGCTGGCGCAACGCGCCACGCTGGGCTACGTACCGGCCACCGGGGAATCGAGCGTACGCGTCGGTGTGTTCGCCACCGGCCCCGGCGTCCGCGTCGTCCAGCCCTATACCAGCGATCTGGCGATGGTCCGCCGGGCGGTCGCCCGCGTGCTGCCCTCGGGCACGTCGGCCGAGGAGCTGCGCACCGAGCGCAGCGACGAGCTCACGGCGCGCCGCCGCGACCTGAGGAACGAGACGGAGTCCGCCGTGGCCGGCGTCGTGGCGGGGAGCGGCGCCGTGCTGGCGCGGAACGCCGCCGAGCTCGGCCAGCGCGAGACCGAGCTGCGCCTCATCCAGACCGAGCTCAACATGATGCGCTCGTCCGATGATCTCGACCGCAACCACCGCGGCTACGACACCACGCTTGCGCTGCTGTCGGTCATCCGCTCGCTCGCCTACCTGCCCGGCCGCAAGTCCGTGGTGTTCTTCTCGGAAGGGCTGCCGGTGTCTCCCGCGCTGGCGGCGCGACTCGACTCGGTCATCGACGCCGCCAACCGCGCCAACGTCACCACCTATGCCATCGACGCGAAGGGGCTCCGGGCAAAGAGCACGATCACCAAGGCCAGGAAGGAAATCGATGCGTTCGCCGAGGAGCGCCTCAGCCAGGTGACGTCGGGAAACGATCGCACCAACGGGCCGCTGACACTGGCGTTCGAGCGGGTCGAGGACACGCTGCGGCTGGACTCGAAGGTCGGCCTGGCACGGCTCGCGGAGGAAACCGGCGGCATCCTCATCGAGGGAACCAACGATCTGTCGTCGGCGTTCCGGCGCATCGACGAGGACAACCAGTTCCACTACCTGCTGACCTATTCGCCGAAGAATACGGTGTTCGACGGCACGTTCCGCGAGATTGCCGTCAAGGTGCGGCGCGACGGCGCGAAAGTATTCGCCCGCAAGGGCTACCGCGCGAACCGCGGCCCGGCCGGTCCGGACGCCGGCAGCTACGACGTGCCCGCGCTGGCGCTGCTCGACCGCACGCCGCTGCCGAATGCGTTCCCCATGCACGCCGCCGGCTTCAGCTTCCCGCATCCGGCGCGGCCCGGGCTGACGCCGGTGGCCGTGAACGTGCGGACCGGCGCCCTGCGCTTCACCGTCGATCCCCAGCGGGCCACCTATTCGGCGCAGGCCGCGATCCTCGTCCGCATCCGGGACGAGGCCGGGCTGGACGTGCAGCAGGTCAGCCAGCAGTATCTGCTCTCGGGAGAGGCGGCCGATATCGGGGCCGCGAGGAACGGCGATATTCTGTTTTATCGTGAGCCCGAGCTCTCCCCCGGCACCTACACGATCGAGACGATCGTGTTCGATGCGATCGCGAAGCAGGGCAGCGCCCGCGTGCTCACGCTGACCGTGCCGACGGTGGCGCCGGCGTCCCTCGGCATGAGCAGCCTGGTGCTGGTGAGTCGGGTGGAAGAGGTGAGCGCCGCGCCGCCCGCCGGGTCGTCGTCCGCGCCCCTGTATGTCGGCCGCACGCTGCTGTATCCCAATCTCGGGGAGCCGATCGAGCGCCTGGCCGATGGCGAGCTGCCGTTCTACTTCGCGCTCTACGGGGATGCCAGCCGCGCCACCGTGGCGGCGGAACTGCTCCGCAACGGCCAGGCCATCGCCTCGGCCCCCGTGGACCTCTCGCCTGCCGCCGCTTCAGGCGGCCCGCCGGTCGAGGGACGGGCGGCCGCTGGCCAGGCGCCGGCCATCCAGCATGTCGGCCGGCTGCCGATCGGCGCGCTTCCTCCCGGCACCTACGAGCTGCGCATTCGCGTGACCGACGGCGCGCGCGAGCTGTCGCGAACGGCGTTCTTCACGCTGCGGTAGCCTGACGTCGCTTCCGCCTCGGGCGGATGGACGGAGTTACCGTCGCTGGTTCACCCAGATATCGACCCACGGCGACGCCGCCTGCTCGATCGAGAAGTTGCCGGCCACGATGTCGAGGTCGCCGTCGCCGTCGATGTCGCCCACGTCGAGCGTAGCGTGGCGGGGGAAGCCCATCGCGATGGTATGGCGCGTGAAAGTGCCCGGCTTCGTCTGTTCCAGCCACACCAGCGCCGGCAGCGTCTTCTCGTCGACATCGGACCCACCGGCCAGGAGCGCGGAGGCCACGACGTCCAGATCGCCGTCGCCGTCGAGGTCCGCCGCCTTGATGCCGTGCACGCCCGGCATCCGCGCCAGGGTGTGCGCGACGAAGGGGTAGCCGCCGGTGTTCTCGAGCCACTGGATCCCGTGATACGCCTTCACGATCCCGTCGTCGAACGTATCGCCGTGGGCGAGGAGCACGTCGAGATCGCCGTCCTTGTCGAGATCCACCAGTTCGATGCCCGACGACCCCCAGTTGGGGTGCGGCGCCGTGTAGATGACCTGGCGATCGAAGGAGAAATCACCGGTACCGCGGTTGATGTAGGCGAGCACCGATTCATGCTCCTGCGCGAGCAGGGTCACGACGTCCATGCGGCCGTCGCGGTTGAGGTCCACCGGCAGCACGCGCACGGCACCAGTACGGGGATCGATGGTGTGGGTCTTGAAGGACGGCTTGCTGGCGTCGCCGGATTCGTTCTCGAGGATGGCGACCTGCCCGGCCTTCCGCCAGCCGAAGGCCGCGACCGCGAGGTCCCTGCGGCCGTCGCCGTTGAAGTCGGCGGCGTCCACGTGCGCCACCCGCGGCCAGCCGTCGAGCCAGAAGGCGCTGAACTTGCCGGCGGCCAGGGCCCGGAGCCAGATCACCGATCCCTTGGTGTGATCCGCGGGAAAGAACTCTCCCATGTCGCCGATCAGGAGATCGCGGACGCCGTCGCCGTCCAGATCGGTGAGCGTGGCATGCGCGGGATGGGGAATGCTCGCGATGGCCGACAGCGTGCCGCCCGCGGCGGGCGAGCCGGTGAAGACGACGCCGTGGCGCATGTCGGTGCCGAGGATCTCGACCGCCTTGTCGCCGTTGACGTCGGCGAGCTGGATGTTCGACACCGCGGGGGAGCCGGGCATGTCCGCCATCGACAGCTGGTGCCGGACGAACGGCACCGGCGAGGCGCCGGGCGCGGGCCACGGCTCCGGCGCAGGCAGGCGCGCCGGGGCCCGGCTGGTGTAGTACGGCAGGGCCTGCTCCATGTCCGCCGGCAGCTGGATGGTGCGGCCGAGCAATCCCGGGGGGCCGATGGGCGGCAGCCGGTTCTCGCGGATGTACATCATCCGGACGAACTCGTCGCGCCAGACGGCGGCCGGCAGGACGTCCGGCGACGGAAAGGCATGGCAGGTTCCGCACACCGCGCGCGCCTGCTGTTCGTTCCCTTCGACCGCGGGCGTGGACTGCGCACCGGTGCTCCCCTGCGCGAGCAGCGCCCCTGCGCCTGCCACGGCCGTGAGCCAGATCACCGCCGCCAGGGCCTTGCGGCTATGGATCAGTCTCCGAGGACGCATCGAATCCGATGCTAGCACGCAGGGAGTTAGCTCCCCAGCTCCCCAGCTCCCCAGATCCGCATGCTACGATCCACCCACTCCCACCCATGGTTCACGCATCCGCCCTCCTCACTCCGTCGCGTCGTCATGTCGTTCGTCTCCTCGGCCTGGCGGGGCTCTCCGCCGCGGCCGGCCGCTGGCCGCGCGGCGTTCGCGCCCAGGCGGCGGCGCCGCTGTTCGAGGAGGTGGCGGCGAGCACGTCCGGCATCTCGTGGGTGCACGAGAACGCGATGTCGCCCCAGCGCTACCTGCCCGAAACGATGGGGCCGGGCGTGGCGTTCTTCGACTACGACAACGACGGCTGGATGGACATCTTCCTGGTCAACAGCGGCCAGGCGGACTTCTACACGCCGGCGCAGCCGCTCAGGAACGCGCTCTACAGGAACAACCGCGACGGGACGTTCACCGACGTCACCGAGAAGGCCGGCGTCGCGGGCGGCAAGGAATTCGGGATGGGCTGCGCCATCGCCGACTACGACAACGACGGCCACGCCGACATCCTGGTCACCGCCTACGGGCGCTGCACGCTGTACCACAACAACGGCAACGGCACCTTCAGCGACGTCACCGACAAGGCGGGCCTCGCCGCGCCGGGCTGGACGACCAGCGCGGTGTGGTTCGACTACGACAACGACGGCAGGCTCGACCTGTTCCTGTGCAGCTTCGTGCAGTTCTCGCTGACCAACAACGTCTTCTGCGGCGACAACAAGCTGGGCAAGAACTTCTACTGCATCCCGCGCGTGTTCAAGCCGACGCCCAGCCTGCTCTACCACAACAACGGCGACGGCACCTTCACCGAGGTCAGCGCCGGCACCGACATCCGGACCGCGCTCGGCAAGGCGCTCGGCGTGGTCGCCACCGACGTCAACGGCGACGGGCTGATGGACCTGTTCGTCGCCAACGACACGGTGCAGAACTTCCTCTTCATGAACCGCGGCAAGGGCAAGTGGGAGGAGATCGCGCTGATGGCGGAGGTCGGCTTCAGCGCCAATGGCACGCCGCGATCGGGCATGGGCGTGGACGCCGCCGACTTCGACGGCGACGGCCGGCAGGACCTGTTCGTCGCCAACGTCGACCAGGAGATGTTCTCGCTCTACCGGAACCAGGGAAACGAGTTCTTCACCGACATGGCGGCGCCGCACGGCGTGTCGCAGGCCACGCGCCTGCTGAGCGGCTGGGGCCTCAAGTTCTTCGACTACGACAACGACGGCTTCGTCGACCTGTTCCTCGCCAACGGCCATCCCGACGACATGATCGAGAGCTACAGCCAGCAGGTGCGCTACAAGGAGCCGCTGCTGCTGTTCCATCACGACGGCACGAAACTGTCGAACGTCAGCGCGCAGGCCGGGCCGGTGTTCACCAAGGCCTTTCCCGCGCGCGGCCTCGCCGTCGGCGACTACAACAACGACGGCCGCATCGACGTCCTCATCGGCAACAACGGCGAGGCGCCGGTGCTCCTCAGGAACAACGCCGGCGACGGGCATCACTGGGTCGGGCTGCGGCTGCAGGGCATGGCGTGCAACCGCGACGCCATCGGCGCCACGATCGCCTGGTCGGCGGGCGGCCGCACGCGGCGCCGCTACAGGTCGAGCGGCGGCAGCTACCTCTCGTCGCACGACGGGCGCGAGGTGCTCGGTCTCGGCACCGCCACCACACTGGACTGGGTCGAGATCACCTGGCCGGCGCCGAGCGGGCGCGTCGAGCGCCTGACTGGCCTGCCGATCGATCGGTATGTGACCGTGGTCGAAGGCAAGGGTCGCGCCGACGCGTAGAAGCCGCGGCCTGTCCTGCGCCGGCAGACGGAGGTGCCTGAACGGCAGAGCTTGAATCGTCGCCGGGCGGACTACCCCTATTCCGCTAAGGAATGTCTGCTATCCTTCGCCGTACAGGTGCAGGCCGGTCGGTCCGGGTGGCCTCACTGCGGACATAACGACCGAGGAGGAAGCATGAAGCGATTACTGATGACGAGCGTCGTGGCCTCGCTGCTGGTGTGGTCGAGCGCACCCGCGGCGCAGACCAAGCCAGCGGACGAGAAGATGCAGACGAAGCCGGCGGGCGATCAGATGAAGGGCAAGATGGACAGCGTCACCATGAGCGGCTGTCTGGCCAAGGGGGCGACCGCGGACAGCTTCGTCCTGAACAACGCGATGATGGCCGGCGCCGGCAAGGAAATGGCGAAAGACAAGCCGGGCGCCATGGCCGACAAGAAGAGCTATCAGGTGATGGCGAGCGAAGGCGTCAAGCTGGCGCCGCACGTCGGACACCAGGTCGAGCTGACCGGCCACGTCGACGCCATGGCCAAGGGCAAACCGATGGGCGAGGGGGGCAAAGACGCGATGCCGCACTTCACCGTCACCGCGATGAAGCACGTCTCGCCGACCTGCGCGCAGTAACGCTGACAGAGATGCTCGACGGCCGCGGGCTCGGGCGGCGGCCGTCGAGAGGCGACACCGGGCCAGGCCTGTGCTCAATTACCACATCGCCACCCCCCTGCTTGCCGTACTGCTCTTGGCAGTCCCCGCGGCGTCCGGTCCTGACGCCGCGTTGCCGCAGCATCCTCCCGCGAACGGCCAGATTCACGACCGCCTGGCCCGCGCCAGGACTGCGCTGCTGTCAGGCGCGCTCCGTCCCGTCGCGGCCGTCGCCGAGTTGAAAGCCATCCTCGCCGACGACCCGCGGTCCGCTGAAGGGCACCTGCTGCTCGGCATGGCCTACCGCATGGCCGGCACCCCCGACTTGATGGGGGAAGCTGTCGCGGAGCTGCGCCAGGCACTCCATCTCGATCCGGGCTTCGTGCCGGCCCGCTTCTACCTCGCCCACGTTTACCTCGATCTCGGCCGTCCCGGCCGCGCGCGGGAAGAACTCGAGGCAGCGCTCCTCGCGGCCCCCGCCAACCCGCAGTTCCTGGCGCTGCTCGGCGAAGCCGAGCGCCAGCTCGGACGGCCGGCGCGCGCCGTCGAGTTGAACCGCGAGGCGCTCGACGCCGACGCGTCGTTCGCGCAGGCGCGGTACTATGCCGGCCTGGCGCTGCTCGACCTCGACCGCCGCGCCGACGCCATCCGCGAACTCGAGCTCGTCGTCCAGTCCGGCCCCGGCCTCGCCGATCCCTATCACGCGCTTGGCGGCGCACTGCTCGACGCCGGGCGGCTCGATCGCGGGCTCGCGGTGCTTCGCCAGGGGCTCGCCGTCGATGCCTCGCGCACGGACATCCGCATCCAGCTGGCGCGTGCCTACCGCCTGAAGCGGCTGCCAGCCAGGGCCGAGGAGCAGCTGCGCCTGGCGGCGCCGGCCGCGGACGCGCCGGCGGCATCGATCTTCTTCCAGCAGCAGGTCGCCTCCGATCTCGACCTCGAGCAGGGCCTCCTCCGGCTCCAGCAGGGACGGCTGCAGGCAGCAGCCGAGGCCTTCCGGCGGGTGCTCGATACGGATCCCGATCACCAGGCGGCCGCCCGCCATCTCGCCGACGTCGAGAAGAGACTGGAGGCGCTGGCGGAGCAGAAGAAACCAAAAACGGGCGGCCGGCCGTGAAGGGGGGCGCGCCCCTCGCGCCGCTGCTGTGCCTGCTGCTGCTCGCGCCCCACCGGCCGCCCGCGGCATCGGCACCCGACGCCTCCTCCATTCGCTTCGTCGACGCCACGGTCGAGGCCGGCATCCGCTTCGTGCACGACTCGGGAGCGTCCGCCGCCAAGCACATGTTCGAGACCTTCGGATCCGGCGTCGCCTGGATCGACGTGGACAACGACGGCTTTCCCGACCTCTACTTCGTGAATGGCGCGCCAGGCTCCGCCAGCGCGCTCTATCGCAACAATCGCGATGGCACCTTCACCGACATCGGCCAGCGAGCCGGGGTCACGGGCCAGCCGCGCGCGGCCGCCCCGGCCGCCGCGCGCGCTTACAGGACCGGCGTGGCCGTGGGCGACTACGACAACGACGGCCGCCTCGATCTCTACGTCACCGCCTTCGGTCCGAACGTCCTCTACCGCAACAACGGCGACGGCACGTTCAGCGATGCCACCGCCGCAGCCGGCGTGGCCGGCGGCCTCAGGGACTGGAGCACCAGCGCCGGCTTCGCGGACTTCGACCGCGACGGCGACCTCGACCTCTACGTCGCCAACTACCTCGACTTCCCCTTGACCGACAGCCCGTACTGCGGCCTCAAGAAGCCTGGCTACCGGATGTACTGCCTGCCGACGCTGTTCGATGGCCAGCCGGACCGGCTCTTCCGGAACAACGGCGACGGCACGTTCACCGATGCCTCGCACGAGGCGGGAATCGCCAACCCCGCCGGCAAGGGTCTCGGCGTGACGTTCTGCGACATCGATCGCGATGGCGACACCGACATCTACGTCGCCAACGACATGGTCCGGAACTTTCTCTACCGCAACAACGGCAACGGAACGTTCGTCGACGCGACATATGCCGCCGGCGTCGGCTACGACCCCAACGGCAAGCCGCAGGCCGGCATGGGGGTGGACTGCGGCGACGTGAACGGCGACGGCCTGCCCGACCTCTACGTCACCAATTTCACCGACGAGCTGAACGGCCTCTACCTGAACCAGGGCAAGGGCATCTTCGAGGACGCCTCGGCGCGGGGCGGGCTGGGAGCCAGCGCGCCGCTCCTCGGCTTCGGCACGCGGTTCGGCGACTTCGACAACGATGGCGATCTCGACATCCAGGTGACCAACGGCCACGTCATCGACAATGTCGAGCGCTACCAGCCCGGCAACTCGTACGCCCAGCCCGGCCTGCTCTTCGAGAACGCCGGAACGGCGTTCAGGTGGGCGGCCGGCCGCGGCGGTCCGGCAATGGCCGCCACCCGCGTCGGGCGCGGGCTGGCCACCGCCGACTACGACAACGACGGCGACCTCGACGTCGTCATGTCGACTGTCGGAGGCCGTCCCGCCCTGCTCCGCAACGACCACGCCGCCGGCAACGCGTGGATCGCGATCGCGGCCAGCGGCACGGCGTCCAACAGGTTCGGTGTGGGCGCCACGGTGACGGTGCAGGCGGGCGGAACCGTCCAGGTCCGCGAGATCAACAGCACCGCCAGCTATCAAAGCAGCAGTGATCTCCGCCTGCACGTCGGCCTCGGCTCGGCGCAGACCGTCGAACGGATCGAGATTCGCTGGCCGGGGGGCGCCACCAGCGCGGTGACGGACGTGAAGGCCAATCAAGTCATCACGCTTCAGGAGCGCTGACGCCCGAGAGCCCGGCGGCCGGGCGGCTAACCTTCGGCACCTGTCCTCCGTCCAAGAGCCATGGATGCGTTCATTCGCGACGTGCGCTACGGCGCGCGCATGCTGCTCAGGGATCCCGCTGTCACGGCGCTCGGCATCCTGGCGCTCGCGCTCGGCATCGGCGCTGCGACAGCGGTCTTCACCGTGGTCGATGCGGTGCTGCTGCGGCCGCTGCCCTACGCCGATCCGGGGCGGCTGGTGGTGGCGCTTCGCGGCCCCACCGCCAACGGCCCGGTGTCCCCCGCCGACTACCTCGACTACCGACGCGACGCCCGCTCGTTCGAACGTTTGAGCGCGGCACAGGCCTGGACGGTCACGCTCTCGGGGGGCGAACGGCCGGAACGGGTCGCCGGGCTGAAGGTCTCCGCCGACATGTTCGATCTCCTCGGCGTGTCCGCGCTGGCCGGCCGGACGTTCGTTGCGGGAGAGGATGCGCCCGGCCGCGACCGGGTCGTGGCACTCGGCCACGGGCTGTGGCAGCGCCGGTTCGGAGGCGACCGCGCCGTCATCGGCCAGACCATTGCACTCGATGGACAGCCCTACCTCGTGGTCGGCATCATGCCGCCATCGTTCCGGTTCGCGCCGTTCTGGCAGACCCGCGCCGAGATCTGGGCACCGCTCGACCTGACGCCGCGGCTGGACGACCGCGGAGGTGCGTCCCTCCGGCTGTTCGGGCGCGTGAAACAGGGCGTCACCGTGGCCGAAGCGCAGGCCGAGATGAGCGCCATCGACGCCCGCCTGACGCTGGCGTATCCCGCCACGAACACGGGCGTGCCTGTGACCGTGCGGCCGCTGCTCGACAGGGTCGTCTCGGGGATCCGCCCCACGCTCGTGGCGCTGATGGGCATGGTCATCTTCGTGCTCCTGATCGCGTGCGCCAACGTGGCCAACACGCTGCTCGCGCGGGCGTCCGGACGCCAGCGGGAGATTGCGCTGCGGACGGCGCTCGGCGCGAGCAGCGGGCAGGTCGTCCGCCAGCTGCTCACCGAGAGCCTGCTGCTCGCGGGGATCGGCGCCGCCGGCGGACTCGCGCTCGCGCTGCTCGGCGTGCAGTGGCTGACCGGCGTGCTCCCGCCCGGCAGCCTGCCGCGGCAGCAGGAGGTGGCCCTTGATCTGCGGGTCTTCGGCGCCGCCGCGGTCGCCACCATCTTCACCGGCGTGGCGGCGGGGCTGGCGCCGGCGCTGCAGCTGCTGCGGAGCAATGTGCCCGGGATCGTGCAGGACCGCGAACGAGGGGCCACCGAAGGCGCGAACCGCAAGGGCCTGCGCGGCGTCGTCATCGCCGCGGAGATGGCGCTGGCCCTGGTGCTCATGGCGGGCGCCGGCCTGATGGGCCGCACGCTGTTGACGCTGTCGGCGGTCGATCCCGGCTTCCGGGTCGATCACGTCGCCGTTGCCACCGTGTCGCTCGCGGGCACACCGCATGCCGCGCCGCCGGCACGGCACGCGATGTTCGTCCGGCTGCGCCAGGGGATCGGCGCGATCCCAGGCGTCAGGTCCGTGAGCGCGATCAACCATCTGCCGCTGGCTGGGGACATCTGGACCCTCGGCTTCCGGATTGACGGACGGCCAACACCGCCCGCCGGGCAGGGACTGTCCGCGGTCTACCGGATCGTGCAGCCCGGCTACTTCGAGGCCATGGGGCTGCCACTCGAGGGCCGCGATTTCTCGGACCACGACACCGGCACTGCGCCGCACGTCGCCATCGTCAATCGCGCGTTGGCCGAGCGGCGATGGCCGGGGGAGAACGCCGTCGGGAATCGAATCTACCTTCCCGGCATCTCGGAGGTGCAGGCAGCCATCACGATTGTCGGGGTGGCAGCGAACGCACGGCAGTCCGACTGGACCGGCGCCCCGGGCGATGAGGTCTACCTGTCATACGCCCAGCGCGCGGGGGAGTTCGGGCTGCACACCATGACGTTCGTGGTGCACACCAGCGCGGATCCCGGCACCATCGCCGCGGCGATTCCGCGCGAGGTGGTGCTGATCGACCGCGGCGTGACCGTTTCCGACACCACGACGCTGGAGGCCGTTGCCGCCGACGAGCTGTGGCGCGAGCGGCTGACCGCCGGCCTCACCGGAATGTTCGCGGTCGTCGCGCTCGGGCTTGCGGTGATTGGCCTGTATGCCGTAGTCGCCTTCTCCGTGGCGCGCCGGACGCGAGAGTTCGGCGTCCGGCTCGCGCTCGGCGCCACAGCGGGCCACGTCCAGCGCCTGGCGCTTGCCGAGAGCCTGCGTCCTGTCGCAATTGGCGCCGCGGCCGGCTTGTTGCTGGCGGTGATGGCCGGACGGCTCATTCGCACGCTGCTGTTCGAGGTCAGCGCCGTCGATCCGCTGGCTGTCGGCGGGGCGGCGCTCGCGCTGCTGGTCGCCGCAACGATGGCCGCGTGGCTGCCGGCGCGCCGTGCGGGACGGGTGGATCCGATAGCCGCCTTGCGCCAGGAGTAGCGGCGTGTGGAGTATCCTGACGCGCCATGATCGAGACCCCCCTGAGCGTGCTGGCCGTCCTCCTGCTGGTGCTGGCCGGCCTCTTCATGTTCCAGCGCCATCCGCTCGGCGACCGCATCTTCCGGGTCGTTCCGCTGCTCGTCTTCTGCTACTTCGTGCCGGCGCTGCTGTCGAATCTCGGCATCATCCCGGGCGAGTCCGAGGTCTACGTCTTCATCCGCCGCATCCTGCTGCCGGCCAGCCTCGTCCTGCTGGTCCTCTCCGCCGACATTCCCGCCGTCGCCTCGCTCGGCCGCGACGCGGTCGTGCTGTTCCTGGCGGGCACCGCCAGCATCGCGGTCGGCGGCCCGCTGGCGTTCCTGGCACTCGGCTGGATGTTCCCGCCCGAGGCGCTCGATCAGGCCTGGCGCGGCCTCGCCGCCCTGTCGGGATCGTGGATCGGCGGCGGCGCCAACTTCGTGGCCGTCGGTGAAAGCGCCGGCGCCAGCCCCGAGACCATGAGCCTGATGGTCGTCGTCGACGTGGCGGTCGCCAACGTCTGGACCGCCACGCTGCTGCTCTTTGCCGGCCGCGAGCGGGCGATGGACGAGAAGATCGGCGCCGACCGCCACCGCATCGACGACGTGCGGATGCGGGTGGAGCGGTATCAGGCGGAGGTGGCGCGGCCGGCCAATCTGGCGGAGCTGCTGCTGATCCTGGCGATCGGGTTCGTCACGACCGCGGTCATCACGTATGTCGCGCGCTTCCTGCCCGACATCGGCACCATCATCAACGGCTTCACCTGGACCGTCTGCCTGGTGACCGCGATCGGCGTGGCGATGTCGTTCACCCGGCTGCGGCGGCTCGAAGGCGCGGGGGCGAGCACCGTCGGCTCGGTCTTCCTCTACCTGCTGGTCGCCACCATCGGGGCCAGCGCGGTGTTCACGCACGTGATGGACAACCTGCCGCTGCTGGCCGTCGGGGCGCTGTGGATGCTGATTCACGCGGCTGCCATGCTGGGCGTCCGCCGCTATCTTCGGGCGCCGGTCTTCTTCCTTGCCGTCGGGTCGCAGGCCAACGTCGGTGGCGCGGCGTCGGCGCCGGTCGTGGCCGCCGCCTTTCATCCCGCGCTGGCCACCGTGGGCGTGCTGCTGGCGGTGCTCGGCTACGTCCTCGGCACCTACGTCGGCATCCTCGACGCGTTCCTGCTCCGCCTGGTCGCGCGCGCGTATGGTGGCTGAGGCCAATTCACAACTCCCAACGCCCAACTCCCAACGCCCAAGGCCCAACGCCGTCGTTGACACCACCAGCCCTCCGATAAATAATCGCGCGCCGCGGCACCCGTCTTCGCGCGGCACACAACCGAGGAGCCAGATGATGCGTGTATCGAGTCCGGGCAGGGCACTGGTGTGGATTCTGGGGGCGCTGATGGTGCTGGCGGGCAGCACCGGGCGGCTCGACGCGCAGGCGCGCAGCGAGGTGCGCGGGTTCTGGGTGGACACCTTCAACACGACGTTGAACAGCCACACGGATGTCGCGAACGTGGTGGCGCAGGCGGTGGCGGCCAACGCCAACACCATCTTCGCGCAGGTACGGCGCCGCGGCGACTCCTGGTACCTGAACTCGCTCGAGCCGCTGGCCGATCGCACGCCCATCCAGCCGGCGTTCGACCCGCTGCAGGACCTGATTCTCGAGGCGCACACCTACGGGCTCGAAGTGCATGCCTTCGTCATCGTGAACGCGATCTGGAACCGGGCGCCGAGTCTCTTCCCGCCTGTCGATCCCGGCCATGCCTTCAACCGGCACGGCGGCTTCGACCCGGCGACCAACACGATTACGCAGGGGCCCGACACCTGGCTGACGCGCACGCTGATCTCCGACGGCACGGCGGCAATCTCGCTCCAGGGGCACCGCTTCGGCAGCGAGTTCTACATCGATGCCGGGCATCCGGACGCGGCGAAGTACACGGTGGACGTGCTCATGCACCTGGTCCGCAACTACAACCTCGACGGGCTGCACCTCGACCGCATCCGCTATCCCGACATCAGCATCACGGGGCAGACGCCGTCCACCGGGACGAGTGTCGGCTACAACGCCACGAGCATCGCGCGGTTCCACCACCGCTACGGCATCCCCCCCGGCGCCCCGCCGCCGGCGCAGAACGACACGCTGTGGAGTCAGTGGCGCCGCGATCAGGTCACCAGCCTCGTCCGCCGCATCTATGTCGATGCCGTCGCCATCCGGCCGGCGATCAAGATCTCCGGCGCGTTCATCGCCTTCGGATCCGGGCCGCAGACCGAGAGTGCATGGGCGTCGGCGGAGGCCTATTGGCGCGTCTATCAGGACTGGCGCGCCTGGACCGAGGAGGGGATCATCGACATCGCGATTCCCATGATCTACCAGCGCGATCACCAGGCGTCGGGGCGGACCGCCTTCGATCGCTGGAACGACTGGGTCCGCGACCACCAGTACGGCCGCGCCGCCATGATGGGCCTCGGCGCCTTCCTCAACTCGATCGAGGGCACGCTGCCGCAGGCCCGGCGCGCGCTGCAGCCATCCGCGGCGGGCAACCGCAACCTCGGCGTCAACTTCTACTCGCTGGCGACGTCCAACGCCGCGGTGGCGAACAACCCGCTGTCGCTGCCGCCGAACCAGAACACGCCGGCGCGGCCGTTCGCCGAGCTCGCGTCGGGTCTGCTGACCGGACGCTCCACCAGCGGACTGACGCTGTTCGAGGACCCCGCGCTCAACCCCGTGCCGATCTTCGAGCAGCCGGCGGCCATCCCGGCGCTGCCCTGGAAAGTCAGTCCCCAGGTCGGCCACCTGCGTGGCTCGGTCCGCGACGAGTCGGGCGCGGTCGTGGACAGCGGCGCCGTCACGCTGCAGCGTCTTGCCGCCGGCCCGGCGCCAGCGGCCGGCAGGACATCCATCTCCACCGCATCGGACGGGAACGGCTATTACGCCGGCGTTGACCTCGCCCCCGGACAGTTCACGGTGACGGTGCAGCCCGCCGGGCAGGCCGCCTACACGTCCGCCTGCACCGTCGCGGTCGCCGCCGGCCAGGTCGCGACCCTCGACATCGCGATTGACCGGCAGGCGCCCGGCGGGGCGCTCGCCGCGGATCCCGCGGTCATCTGGCCGCCCAACGGCCAGATGGTCAGTGTCACGCTCTCCGGGGAGCTTTCCGACGCCGGCACCGGGATCGATCACGTGACGTTCCGCGTGATCGACGAATACGGCGCCGTTCAACCCACGCTGAACCCGGTCACGGGCGGCGGCGGGACCTGGCTCACTTTCTCCCGAACCGTCGCGCTCGAGGCGTCCCGGCTTGGCCACGACCGGGACGGGCGGACCTACACGCTCGAAGCCATCGTCACCGACCGCGCGTGCAACGTGACGACGCTGCGGACCACCGTCGTGGTGCCGCACGACCGGCGCAAGTAGCCCCGCGCTCGCGCAATTCCCAAGTCCCAACCTTCCAACACCCAACCCTCGTGGCGTCCGCCTTCAGGCGGACGCTACGGGGTGTCGGACAGGCTGAACTCGATCGACACGGTCATGACGACGTCGACCGGGTTGCCGTTGAGGAGCGTCGGGCTGAAGCGCCACTGCCGCACGGCGTCGAGCGCGGCGGCGGCGAAGTCGGGGTGGACGTGCGCGCTGAGGACGCGCGCGGAATGCACCAGGCCGTCCTGGCCGATCAACGCCTCGATGGGGACAACGCCCTCGCGGCCGGCCTCGCGCATCGACGCCGGGAACACCGGTTTCTGGTCGTGGAGCTTGCGCGGCGCCCGGATGTTGCCACCCACCCGCACCGGGACCGGGCCGGTCGCCGGCGCCGCGGCCGGTCCGGTGCGCGGCATGCGGGAGGCGCGGACCGCGACCGACTCGCTCACCTGGCCGACCTGCAGCGTGATGGCGCGGTCCCAGTCGGCGGCGTTAGTGAGCGGGAACTCGTGGCGGAACTGCTTGAAGCCGGGCAGCCGCGCCTCGAGCTTGTAGACGCCCGGCTCGACCGGCAGGAACTCGAAGCGGCCCGCGGCATCCGTCGTGGCCTGCCAGGTGAAGGCCTGGGCATCTTCCAGCGTCAGCTCGACGCCCGGCAGCACCGCACCCGTGGGGTCGTAGATGGCGCCAACGAGCGGCCGCCGGCCATTCTGGGCAGCGCTGAACGACGCGACCGACAGGGTGATACCGAGCAGCATCACGGCTGCGGCAGCGAGCGAGCGGCGCGAGGGGACGGTGCGATCGAGGCGTGGATTCAGCATGGCGGCAACTCTCCTTTCCAGGGTTGACGGGCGGGCCATTGGCACCGCCGGGGCCCAGCGGGGGCCGGCGCGGCGGCTCTCGGTGGCAATCTCCAGCAGCTGCGCCGCGTAGTCGCGCCCCGGCACTCCGGACTCCAGCACGGCATCGTCGCAGGCCTGTTCGCTCTCGCGCCGCAGCCGGCGGCAGGCGATCCAGAAGAGCGGGTTGAACCAGTAGAGCGCGCGCAGGACGTCGGCGGCCATCTGCCAGAGCCAGTCGCGCCGCGCGACGTGCGCCAGCTCGTGGTCGAGGACGAGGCGGATGCGTGCGCCGGGCCAGCCGGCGGCCTGGGCGGGCAGCAGCACGCGCGGCCGCAGCACGCCCCAGGTGGCGACGAGGTCGGAGGCCTCCGACAGCAGGAGGACGATCGGCCGGCCGATCCCGTGGCGCGACGCGGCGTCGCGCATGGCGTCGTGCCACGGACCCTCTTCGAGTCGAATGGACCCTGCGCCCACCCTGGCGAGGCGCATCAGCCCGGCTGCGAGCAGCGCCAGGCCCGCCAGGACGCCCGCCAACCAGATCAGGCCCAGCGTCTGCGGCAGGCTGGCCGATGCCTGAGGCGCGCCTTCCGGCGGGGCACCGCGGGAGTCACCGGCCACAGCAGGAGCCCCCGGCGGGGCGGTCGACGGGTGCGGCGCCGTCGCGCCGGATGCCGTGGACACGGATGCCGTCGACACCGGAACAGGCAAGTGGACGCTCCATGCCGGCAGCACGAGCGTCAGAGGCACGACGAGCACCGCCCCGGACAGGGTGAGCAGCAGCACGCGGTGCCGGAGTGCGGCAGAGCGGCGGCGGAGGGACGCCAGCGCCGCGAAGCCGAGCAGGAGGACGGCCGACGAGCGAAGCACGACGTCAACGGCGAACATCATCCTGTCTCCTTCCTGGCATTACGCACCAGTTCGGCAATGCGCTCGAGCTCGTCGTCTTTGAGCCGGGCGCCCTCCCCGCCGAGCAGCGCCGCGACGACCTGCGCGCCCGAGCCGTCGAAGAATGTGTCGACCAGGTGCTTGAGGGCCGACTTCCGCGCCGAGTGCCGCGGCACCGTCGGCAGGTAGACGTAGCGCAGGCCGTGCTCCTCGTGGCGGAGGTGCCCCTTGGCCTCCAGCACGCGCAGCTGCGTCCGCACGGTGGCGTTGGCGGGCGTGCCCGGCAGCTCGGCGACGATCTCCCCGGCCGTGGCCCGGCCGCGGCGGTAGATCGCGTCCATGATCTGGCGTTCACGTCTGGTGAGGGCGGTGTGCAGCGGCGCGCGTCCCATATGTTATTTTTTTAACACTGTTGCGATATACATAACACCAGGGACCGCGGCCGTCAAGTGGCGCCCGATTACCCGATGCCACGCGTGCGGCCGCAGGACTCGGCGGCCGGCGGTAGAATCCCCGGACCGCCATGCGATCCATCCTCCTCGCCCTCACCGCTGCCCTGCTTGCTCTCCCGTCGTTCGAGGCCGAGGCGGCGCCGCCCAACATCGTCCTGATCTACGCCGACGACCTCGGCTGGAGCGACGTCGGCTATCAGGGCAGCGATTTCTACGAGACGCCGAACATCGACAGGCTCGCCGGCGAAGGGATGGTGTTCACGCAGGCCTATGCCGCCGCCGGCAACTGTGCGCCGAGCCGGGCCAGCCTGCTGTCGGGGCAATACACGCCGCGCCACGGCGTCTACGCCGTCGAGAGCACGATGCGCGGGCCGCGGGAGTTGATGCGGCTGGTGCCGGTCCCGAACCGCAGCGGCCTGCCGCCGGCGAACGTGACGCTGGCCGAGGCCCTCAAGTCGGCCGGCTATGCCACCGGCCTGTTCGGCAAGTGGCACCTCGGCGGCAAGGAGGGTGCGCCGCCGTCCGCGCAGGGCTTCGACGTGGTGTTCGACTCGCGCGCCCCCAACCCGAATGCGCGGCGCGACGAGCCCGACGACCCCAAGGGCGTCTATTCCCTGACGCGCGCCGCCGTGTCGTTCATGCGCGACAACCGGGCACGGCCGTTCTTCGCGTTTCTCTCCCACCACGCCATCCACTCCGCGCTCGAGGCCCGTCCGTCGTCACTGGCGAAGTTCAAGGCCAAGCAGCCGGGCGCCCAGCACGCCAACGCGCTGTATGCCGCCTGCCTCTACGATCTGGATGACGGGGTTGGCCTGCTGCTGCAGGAACTGAAGGCCCTCGGCCTGGACGACAACACGCTGCTGGTGTTCACCTCGGACAACGGCGCCACCCAGCAGTCGTCACAGGAGCCGCTGCGCGGCAGCAAGGGGGGCTACTACGAAGGGGGCATCCGCGAGCCGTTCATCGCGCGCTGGCCCGGCGTCGTCAAGCCCGGCACCCGTTCAACCGTGCCCATCATTCACGTTGATCTGTATCCGACGTTCCTGGCCGCCGCCGGGGCCGCCGCGCCAGCCGGTCAGCCGCTGGACGGGGAAAGCCTGCTGCCGCTCCTGAAAGGCGCCGCCACACTCGCCCGCCAGGCGATCTTCTGGCACTTTCCCGGCTACCTCGACGACCCGGTCATCCGCGGCCGCGACCCGGTGTTCCGGACCCGCCCGGTCAGCGTGATCCGGAAGGGCAACTGGAAGCTGCACCTCTATCACGAGGAGTTCCTGCTCGATGGCGGCCGGGAGCGGCTCGACACCAATCGCGCCGTCGAGCTCTACGACATCAACGCCGACATCGGCGAACGCCAGGACCTGGCCACCACGCAGCCCGGCAAACGCAACGAGCTGCTGACCGATCTCCTCGTCTGGCTGAAAGCCGCCGGCGATCCGTTCCCCAAGCCCCGCTGACGCGCCGCTTCGCCCTTCGCCCTTCGCCCTTAGCCCTTCGCCCTTAGCCCTTCGCCCTTAGCCCTTCGCCCTTAGCCCTTCCTCCCCCTCTTCCCGCGTCGCCACGACAGTCAGGCTCCCCTGAAGCCCGGCGAGCTCGACGACGAGGCAGACGGCATCCGTCAGCGCGCAGAGCACCAGCGTCCCCTGGACGCTGTGCACACGGCCCGCGATGGCCTCGAGCGCCGTCAGGCCGGCGCTGCTGACGTAATCCACCTGCGCCAGGTCGATCAGGAGGCTCGGCTGCTCCCCCTGGATCTCCGCCAGCACCGCCTCGATGAAGCGCCCGGACGACTCGGCGCCGAGCCGCCCGGCCACCTCGAGGATCACCACGCCGTCGCGGCGCTCACGCGCAATGTCGAGGCGCCAGAGCCGCGCGTCCGCCCGCCGGCCCGATCCCTGGGAAACGGTCATCAGCCCCCGGCAATCTATCATCCGTCCCGCCTGTGCTATAACTCCCCCCACCGCCCGACCAACTTTTCAACCCCCGCGGTGTATTTCACACAGGACCCTGACGACGCTGCTCTGGTTGCCCGCTCGCTGGAGGGGGACACGAACGCTTTCGAGGCGCTGGTGGTCCGCTACGAGCAGGTCCTCTTCCGCGTGGCGCACCGGATGCTGGGGGATTACGAGGATGCGCGCGACGCCACGCAGGAGGCGTTCATCAGCGCGCACAGAAAGCTCGACAGTTTCGACCCGCGCTACCGGTTCTTCAGCTGGCTGTACCGGATTCTGGTCAACGGCTGCCTGAACGCGAGGCGGGCGCGCCGCCCGAGTGAGCCCGTGCAGCCGCACATGGCCGTGGGGGGCACGCCGCTCGAGGCGCTCGAGGCCGCCGAGCGCCGGCGCCGGGTCCAGCAGGCGCTGCTGGCGCTGCCGGGCGACTACCGCGAGGTGGTGGTGCTGCGCCACTACGGCGACCTGGGCTACGAGGAGATCGCGGAGGCGCTGGGCATTCCGGCGAAGACGGTGAAATCGCGGCTCTATTCGGCGCGTCAGCGCCTGATCGAGCTGCTCCTGAGCGAGAAGACCCGCATTTGACCTGCTCTTGAGCGAGAAGACCGGCACATGAATCGACAGCACGACGAGGACGACTGGCTTGACGGCGACCCGGACGCGGAGCGCCTGGAGGCCCTGCTCGACGAGCTCGAAGACGGCGAGCGGCCACCCGCGCTCGCCGGCGGGATCATGGCCAGCGTGCGCGGGGACGCGGGTGCAATTCGGCGACTCACTGGAGAACAGCATATGGCGAAGAAGGTCCTGATTGGATTGGCGGCCGCGGCCGCCGTGGTCATCGTGGTGTTTGCCGCAACCGGCTGGCCTCCGGGGGTTCCCGGCAGCGAGGGCACGATTGGCGCGGCCAAGCGCCACCAGGCGCAGCAGATGACCGCGGCAGACGTGAAGCTCGGCGATACCGCCTCGCAGGAGTTCCTCCAGAGCGACGTCGTGGCGCGCCTCATGGCGGATCCGGCGGCCCGCGCCGCGCTGGCCGATGCGCAGGTCAGGTCCGCGCTCGCCGACGCGCGGGTCCGGTCCGCGCTGGCCGACGCCCACGTCCGGGCGGCCCTGGCCGACGCGCGGGTCCGGTCGGCGCTCGCCGATGCCCACGTCAGGGCCGCGCTGGCCGATGCGAAGGTCCGGTCGGCGCTGGCCGACGCGGCGGCCCGCGAAGCGCTGGCGCAGCAGGGCGCGAAGGCGGCCGCCAGCCCTGCGCTCCGCAGCGCCATGTCGAACGACGCCTTCGCGCGGGCGGTCGAGAGCGGCGCGCTGGCCCGGGCCCTGGAGAACGGCGCGCTGGCCCGCGCGATGGAAAGCGGCGCGCTGGCCAAAGCCATCGACAGCGGTGCATTGGCCCGCGCGCTGGAGAACGACGCCCTTGCCAGGGCGCTCGACAACGCCGCCCTGGCCGCCGCGCTCGAGAACCAGGCCTTCATGCAGGCGCTCGACAACCAGGCATTGATGCAGGCGCTCGGCACGCGGGCCGCCGACTACGGCGCGGCCGCCGGCGCAGCGCCCCGGTAGGGATCCCCTCCGCCAGCAGCAGGAAGCGCGCAGCGGCCGCGGCACCCGTGCCGCCGGCTGTTGCGCGCCTTCGCACGGATCGGCTATCGTCGCGCATCTCCCGGTCCCATTCCCCCATGCCACACGTCCTGCGGGCGCTGCCCGCGATTCCCAGGCAGCCACGCCGGCTGGGGATGGCATCCCTGTCGTGGATTCTGGTGTGGGCCGCCCTGGCGAGCCCGGCCTCGGCGCAGCTCGCGACGGTGGAAACGCCCCAGGTCCGCCTCGTCTACTTCGATGGCTCGCAGTCGTACCTCGTGCCCCACGCGGCGCGGGCGTTCCTGAACGCGCTCGCCTTCGAACAGAAACTCTTCGGGTTCACCCCCTCGGACCGCATCACCGTGCTGCTGGCCGATTTCTCCGACGCCGGCAATGCCGCCGCCGGCGCGGTGCCGCGGAACCTGGTGGCCCTCCAGGTTTCGCCGCTCAACTTCGCCTTCGAGACGATCGCGGCCAACGAGCGGATGACTACCCTGCTGAACCACGAGCTCGTCCACGTGTTGACGATGGATGCGGCGTCAGGGCGGGATCGGGCGTTCCGCCGGCTGTTCGGCGGCAAGGTGACGCCGGTGGCCGATCATCCGGAGTCGATCCTGTATGCCTACCTGACCGCGCCGCGTGCCGCCGCGCCGCGCTGGTTCCACGAGGGCATCGCCGTCTTCGTGGACACCTGGATGGCCGGCGGCCTCGGCCGCGCCCAGGGGGGCTACGACGAGATGGTCTTCCGCGCCATGGTGCGCGATGACGTGGAGTTCTACGATCCCCTGGGGCTGGTGTCCGAGGGGACGAAGATCGATTTCCAGGTCCAGGCGAACTCCTACCTCTACGGCACGCGGTTCATGACCTGGCTCGCCCGCCGCCACACGCCGGAAAAGCTGATCGACTGGGTGTCGCGCCCCCCGGGCAGCCGCGGCTACTATGCCGCGCAGTTCGCCAGCGTGTTCGGCGTGCCGCTGGAACACGCCTGGCGGCAGTGGGTCGCGGACGAGCGCGCGTTCCAGCGCGCCAACCTGGCCGCCGTGCGGCAGCATCCGATCACGCCGTCGCGCGACGTGACATCGCGACCGCTCGGTTCGGTCTCCCGTGCGTTCTACGACGCCGGCACCGGCGCGATCTACGCCGGCGTCAACTACCCCGGCGCCCTGTCGAACATCGCCCGGATCGACGCCGGCACCGGCGTTGTCGAGCGGCTGGTGGACATCAAGGGACCGCTCATCTACACCGTAACCTCGCTGGTGTGGAACCCGTCGGACCGCAATCTCTACTACACGACCGACAACGGCGCGCACCGCGATCTCGTCCGCCTCGACCCCGCCACGCGCCGCACGACAGTGCTGCAGAAGGACCTGCGGGTGGGCGACCTGGCCTACAACGCCGCCGATCAATCGCTGTGGGGCATCCGGCATCTGAACGGTCTGGCCACCCTGGTGCGCATCCCGGCGCCGTACACCGACTGGGAGCGGATCATCACGTGGCCCTACGGCACGGTGATGTACGACCTCGACGTGTCGCCCGACGGCACCCGCGTGTCCGCCTCGTTCGGCGAGATCAGCGGGAAGCAGGATGTCCGCGTCCTCGAGATCGACGCCCTGCGCGCCGGTGGGACGACGCCAGTCGCCCGCTTCGACTTCGGCAGCGCGGTGCCGAACGGCTTCACGTTCTCGCCCGACGGCCGGTTTCTCTATGGCAGCTCGTACTACACGGGCGTGTCGAACATCTTCCGCTACGACCTCGAGGCCAGGAAGGTGGCAGCGGTCAGCAATACCGAGACGGGGTTCTTCCGTCCGGTGCCGCTGGCCGACGGCCGGCTGCTGGTGTTCCGCTACTCCGGACGCGGCTTCGTGCCGGCCTGGATCGATCCGCTACCGCTCGAGGACGTCAGCGCGATCACCTTCCTCGGCGAGCGGTTGATCGACGAGCGTCCGGTGCTGAAGGAGTGGATGCTCGACTCGCCGGCCAGGGTGCCGTATGACGAGCTGGACAAGACGACGGGCGTCTATGGCCTGGGGGGAGGCCTGCGGCGCGAGTCGATCTACCCGATCGTGCAGGGCTACAAGGACACCGCCTCCATCGGGATGGCCGTCAACCTGTCCGATCCGTTGATGTTGAACCGCCTGCGGCTGAGCGCCGGGTGGTCGCCCGTCACGTCGCTGCCGGTGCGCGAACGAATGCACCTGTCGGCTGAATACGAACGCTACGACTGGCGCGCCGCCGCGTCGCTGAATCACGCGGACTTCTCCGATCTGTTCGGCCCGACGAAGGTGGGGCGCAAGGGCTACCGGGCGCTCGTCGGGCATCGCAATACCCTGATCTACGACGAGCCGCGCAAGCTGGCGCTGGATCTCAGCGGACGCGTGGCCGGCAACCTCGACCGGCTGCCGGACTATCAGAACGTCCCGGTGGAGGTCGGCACGCTCGTGACCCTGCAGGCGTCGCTCGCCTACAGCAACGTGCGCAACTCGCTCGGCTACGTGGACGACGAGACCGGGCGCACATGGTCCCTCGAACTGCGTACCGATCTCGTGGACGGTGCCCCGGTGCCGAAGGTGCACGGCACGTTCGACCGCGGCGTCGGCCTGCGGCCCGGACACTCGTCGCTGTGGCTGCGGACGGCCGCGGGCTACTCGCCGCGGCGCGGCCTGCAGCCGTTCTCGAGCTTCTTCTTTGGCGGTTTCGGCAACAACTACGTGGATCGTGGCGACGAGAAGCGCTACCGCCACGTCGAGAGCTTCCCCGGCGTGGCGATCAACGCGATCCCGGGGCGCGCCTTCGCCAAGGGCATGATCGAATGGAACCTGCCGCCGTGGCGGTTCTCGCGCCTCGGTACGCCGGGCGCCTACGCCACCTGGCTCCGCCCCGCCCTGTTCGCCACCGGCCTCGCCACCGGCGTGGACACTGCCGCGTTGCGACACGCCGCGCTCAGCGTGGGCGGCCAGGTGGACCTGCGGTTCACCGTCCTGTCCAATCTCGACATGACGCTGTCCGCCGGCGCGGCCGTGGCCGTGGACGAGGGGCGACGCCCGGCGCGCCAGGCGATGCTGTCGCTCAAGGTACTGCGGTGAACGTCGTGGTCGCCCTGGCGCCGGCGCTGCTGCTGCTGGCCCTCCTGCGGATGATGGACAGCTTCAAGCTGGTGCGCCTGTCCTCGGTCCTGGTGGCGATGGGCGGCGGCATCGCGGCAGCGTTGCTGTGCCTGCTGCTCTACGACCCGATCGCGGCCCGGCCGGCGTTCGATCCCGTCCTCTTCTCCCGCTATGGCGCACCGCTGATCGAAGAGCTGTGCAAGGCGGCCTTCATCGTCCTGCTGCTGCGCCGGCACCGGGTGGGGTTCCTCGTCGATGCCGCCGTGCAGGGCTTTGCCGTCGGCACCGGCTTCGCGCTGGCGGAGAACATCGACTACCTGCGGCACCTCCCCGGCGCCGGCCTCGACCTGTGGCTGGTGCGGGGCCTCGGCACCGGCGTCCTCCATGGCACGACGACCGCGGTCTTCGCGATGGTCTCGAAGACGCTGCTGGACCGGCGCGCCGGGCGGAGCGTGGCCGCGTTCCTGCCCGGGCTGGGGCTGGCGGCGGCGATTCACTCGATCTTCAATCACCTGCCGCTGCCGCCGCTGGCGATGACCGCGCTGCTGCTGGTGGCGCTGCCGGTCGTCATCATCGTCGTCTTTCAGCGCAGCGAGCAGGCGACGCGCGAGTGGGTGGGGGCGGGGATGGACCTCGACCTGGCGCTGCTCGACCTGGTGCAGTCGGAGCACTTCGGCGTCACGCGGTTCGGGCAATACCTGCAGGAGCTGCGGGCGCGCTTCCACGGCCTGATCGTGGCCGACATGTTCTGCCTGCTGCGGCTGGAGCTCGAGCTGTCGGTGCAGGCCAGGGCCATGCTGATGGCGCGGGAGGCAGGCCTCGACCTGCCGGCCACCGGCGACCTCGAGATCAGCCTGCGCGAGCGCCGCTACCTTCATGCGTCGATCGGGCGGACGGGTATGCTGGCGCTGGGGCCGCTGCAGGTCACGTCGGGGCGCGACGACTGGCACCGGTCGCTGCTGGCGTCCGGCGGGCCCGGGCCCGGGAACACACGCGCGTGAAGGACAGACCCTACGGCATTCCACCGCCCGGCTTCCGGCTGCCGGACGAGACCCGCCTCGGCGCCGTGCACCTGCAGGTGGCCGAGCTGCCGCGCTCGGTGGCGTATTACACGCAAGTACTCGGCTTGCGCCTGGGCGGCGGTACATCCGACAGTGCCGTCCTCACAGCCCGGGGCGACGAGGACCCGCTCGTCTGCCTGCGGGCGCGGCCGGGCATTCATCCGGCGCCCCGGCGCGGCGCCTTCGGCCTGTTCCATTTCGCGATCCTGCTGCCCGATCGTCCTGCGCTGGGCCGCCTCGTGACGCACCTGCGCACCCGGCAGGTGCCGCTGGGGATGGCCGATCACCTGGTCAGCGAAGCGCTCTACCTCACCGATCCGGACGGCCTGGGGATCGAAGTCTACGCCGACCGCCCCCGCCAGACCTGGCGCCAGCAGGGCCGCGAGCTCGCCATGGCCACCAACCCGCTGGACGTCGCCGATCTGGCTGCCGCCGCTGGCGGCCAGGCTTGGGACGGGGCACCGCCCGGCACGAAGATGGGGCACGTGCACCTGCACGTCGGCGATCTGGCAGACGCGGAGGCCTTCTACCACGCGGCGGTCGGCTTCGATAAGACCGTGTGGAGCTATCCCGGCGCGCTCTTCCTGTCGGCCGGCGGCTACCATCACCACCTCGGTACCAACACATGGTCGCCTGGGCCGGCCGCCCGCGACGATCAGGCGCGGCTTCTCGCATGGGAGCTCCTGCTGCCCGGGGTCGAGGACGTGGCCGCGGCCGGCGGCAGCATCCGCGCGCAGGGATCGACGATCGAGGAAGAGGACCGCGGCTTCAGCGTTGGCGATCCGTGGGGCACGCGGATGCGCGTCCGTGTCGGGCCCTGACCGGCCGGCGCCACCAGCCGGTGGCCGTGGCGGCGGGATCCGTGCCGACTCAGCCCAGGAGCTCGCGCACCCGCGGCGCCACGCGCGTGCCGTAGAGCTCGATGCTCGTCATCAGCAAGTCGTGCGGCATGGTGCCGTTGCTGTATTTCAGGTCGAAGCGCGACAGGCCGAGCGTCCGCACGACCCGGGCAATCTTCACGGCAACGGTGTCCGGGGAGCCGGCGAACAGGGCGCCGTCGGGTCCCGCCGCCTGTTCGTACTGGCGGCGCTCGACCGGCGGCCACCCGCGTTCGGCGCCAATCCGGTTCATCAGGGCCGCGTAGTGCGGCCACAGCTCTTCCAGGGCCTGTTCGTCGGTGGCGGCCACGTGCCCCGGTGAGTGGACGCCGATCGGCAGCTCGCTCCTGCCGCCCTTCTCCAGGGCGCGGCGATAGAGGTCGGCCAGCGGCGCAAACCGTTCCGGGCTGCCGCCGATGATGGCCAGCATCAGCGGCAATCCGTAGTGCGCCGCGCGCACCACCGATCCCGGCGTGCCGCCAACGGCCACCCACGTCCGCAGCGGTCCGTGTTCGCCGGGCGGATAGACCGCCTGGTTCACCAGCGGCGGCCGGGTGCGTCCGCTCCAGCTCACGCGCGGCTGCGTGATCAGCTCGACGAAGAGCGCCAGCTTCTCCTCGAACAGCTCCTCGTAGCGGGAGAGGTCGTAGCCGAACAGCGGGAACGACTCGGTGAACGATCCGCGTCCGACGATCACTTCGGCGCGCCCGCTGGAGATCGCGTTGAGGGTGGAGAAGCGCTGAAAGACGCGGATCGGATCGTCCGAGCTGAGCACCGTGACCGCCGAGCCGAGGCGGATGCGGCAGGTCCTCGCGGCAATCGCCGCGAGCACGACCTCGGGGGCCGACACCGCGAAGTCCTGGCGGTGGTGCTCGCCGAGGCCGATGAAATCGAGGCCCACCTGGTCGGCGAGCGCCCCCTCCTCCACCAGGTTGCGCAGCACCTGCGCCTGCGGCAGCGGCCGGCCCGCGCCGTCGAACGTCACGTCCCCGAAGGTGTCGAGCCCGAGCTCGATTGCGTGCGGCATGAGTCGCGCGCGGCCCTACGCCCCGGCGGGCGGCTCGTCGTCGGGCGGCACGTCGGCGACCTGCACCTGCAGGTTGCCCTGGTTGGTCGCGTAGAGCATCGCGGTCGGCCTGGTGATCAGCCCGGCGCGCAGCAGCTTCTCGAGCTCGCCGTCGAAGTGCTGCATGCCGTCGAGCTCGCCGTCCTTCATCGCGTCGACCAGCGATTTGCCTTCGGTTTCCCCGCGCTCGAGGTATTCGCGGGTCCGCAGCGTGGACTTGAGGATCTCGAGCACCGCGGTCCGTCCACCCGCCTTGAGCGGCACCAGCCGCTGCGAGATGATGTAGCGGAACGAGCTCGCCAGCCGGTTGCGCACCGCCTGCTGATCCCCCGCCTCGAACGTGCCGACCACGCGATCGACCGTCTTCGAGGCATCGATGGTGTGCAGGGTCGAGAACACGAGGTGGCCGGTCTCGGCGGCGGTCAACGCGATCTCGATCGTCTCGCGGTCGCGCATCTCTCCCACCAGGATCACTTTCGGCGCCTGGCGCAGCGCCGCCCGCAGCGCCGCCGCGAACGTCGGCGTGTCGCTGTGCAGCTCGCGCTGGTGCACGGTCCCCTTCTTGTGCTGGTGCAGGAACTCGATCGGGTCCTCGATGGTGAGGATGTGGTCCGCGCGCGTCTCGTTGATGAGGTCGATGATCGCCGCCAGCGTCGACGACTTGCCGGACCCGGTCGGCCCGGTCACCAGGACGATGCCGTGCTTGAGGGTGGCGGCATCGGCCAGCACCGGCGGCAGCTTCAGCTCGGCGAGCGTGGGAATCTTGCCGGCGATGACCCGCATGACGATGGCGTAGGTCCCCCGCTGGCGGAAGATGTTCACACGGAACCTGGCCCGCTCGGGCAGCGAATACGACAGGTCGCAGGCCCCCTGCTCCTTGAGCGCGCGCAGCGACGTCTCGTTGCCGCGAATCAGGTCCCCGGCAATGCGCGAGGTGTCCTGCGGCTTGAGCAGCGGCAGCTGCGGAATGGCCACGGCGGTCAGGTGTCCCTGCTTTTCCACCTGCGGAGGCCGGCCCGGGGAGAAGACGAGGTCGCTGATGCCGCGGCCCGAGTCGAGCATGGCCTGAATCAGGTCAACGGTCGGGATGGCGGGCGGCGCGGCAGCCGGCTTCCCTGGCGGCTTCGCCGCGGGTGGCACACTCGTCGTCATACCTAGCAGGTTAGCCGATTCCGCGCCTGCCGTCGCGCCCCGGCCGGTACGACGGTGGAATATTCCACCGGTCGCCGGAATATTCCCGCCCGCCCGGTGCGGCACACCTTCCCACGACGAGTTCTGGCGTCTCGAGCGTGGGCCCTCGCCCGGCACGTCGCTTGCCTCCCCTTCCGATATCCCAACCCGTATCCCCAACCCGGAGACGACCATGACCACCTGGATCCGCTGGTTCGACGACATCGGCATGGATGATGTGCCGGTCGTGGGCGGCAAGAACGCGTCGCTCGGCGAGATGCGGCGGGCGCTGACGCCGCTGGGCATCCGGACGCCCGACGGCTTCGCCACCACCGCCGACGCCTATCGGGCGTTCCTGCGCGCCGCCGGGCTCGAGGCGCTGATCGAGGAAACCCTCGGGCACCTCGATGTCTCCGACATCCGGGCGCTGCAGGCCGCGGGCACGCGCGTCCGCTCGGCCGTCCTGGCCGGCCGCCTGCCGGAAGCGCTGGTCCAGAGCGTGACCGAGGCCTACCGGCGGATGGAAGCGCAGCACGGCGCCAGCTGCGACGTCGCGGTCCGCAGCAGCGCGACCGCCGAGGACCTGCCGGAAGCGAGCTTTGCCGGCCAGCAGGAAACCTATCTCAACATTCACGGCGCCGCGATGCTCATCGACGCGGTCAGGCGCTGCTACGCCTCGCTGTTCACCGACCGCGCCATCGTCTACCGGGTCCACCACGGCTTCGACCATGCCGAGGTCGCGCTGTCGGTCGGCATACAGAAGATGGTGCGTTCGGATCTGGCGTCGGCCGGCGTCATGTTCTCCATCGACACCGAAACCGGCTTCGCCAATGCCGTGCTGATCAACGGCGCCTACGGGCTCGGCGAGAGCGTCGTGCAGGGCACGGTCAATCCCGACGAGTTCTACGTCTTCAAGCCGACGCTCGCCACGGGCCACCGCCCGATCCTGCAGAAGAAGCTCGGCACCAAGGAGTTCAAGCTGGTCTACGAAGACGGGGGCACGCGCCAGACGCGCAGCGTGCCGGTCGCGGCGGACGACCGCGATCGCTTCGTGCTGCCGGACGACGACATCCTGACACTGGCGCGATGGGCGGCCACCGTCGAGAATCACTATTCGCAGCTGCGCGGGACGCCGACGCCGATGGACATCGAGTGGGCGAAGGACGGCCGCAGCGGCGAGCTGTTCCTCGTCCAGGCGCGCCCCGAAACCGTGCACGCCCGGCGCAACCCGCTCGTCCTGGAGCGCTATCGCCTCGAGCGGCGCGGCGAGGTCATCGCGACCGGGCGCAGCGTCGGCGGCAAGATCGGCCAGGGCCTGGCCCGCGTCATCCGGTCCGCGGCCGATCTGGAGCAGCTGCAGGCCGGTGAAGTGCTGGTCACGGAAATGACGGATCCCGACTGGGAGCCGGTGATGAAGCGCGCGGCCGCGATCGTGACCGATCGCGGCGGCCGCACCTGCCATGCCGCCATCGTCAGCCGCGAACTGGGCATCCCCGCCATCGTCGGCACCGGGACCGGCACCTCGTCGATCGCCTCGGGAGAGGCCGTGACGGTGTCGTGTGCCGAGGGGGAGGCCGGCTTCGTCTACCGGGGACGGCTGCCGGTGCACATCGACCGGACGGACCTGACGGACCTGCCGCGTCCGCGCACCGCGATGATGATGAACGTGGCGAACCCGGCCGAGGCGTTCTCGCTGTCGCATGCTGCCCAACGACGGCGTCGGCCTGGCGCGGCTCGAGTTCATCATCAGCAATCACGTACGGGCGCACCCGATGGCGCTGCTGCACCCCGACCAGGTCGCCGATCGGAACGAGCGGCGGGAGATCGAGCGGCTCACGCGCGGCTACGCCGACAAGGGGCAGTACTTCGTCGACCGGCTGGCCGAGGGCGTCGCGATGATTGCCGCCGCCTTCTGGCCGAAGGACGTCATCGTGCGGATGTCGGACTTCAAGACCAACGAATACGCCGGGCTGCTCGGCGGCGCGGCCTTCGAGCCCAAGGAGGAGAACCCGATGCTGGGGTTCCGCGGCGCCTCGCGCTACTACGACCCGCGCTACCGCGACGGCTTCGCCCTCGAGTGCCGCGCCATGCGGAAGGTCCGCGAGGAGATGGGTCTGGAGAACGTCAAGCTGATGGTGCCGTTCTGCCGGACCGTCGAGGAAGGACGACGGGTGATCGCGGAGATGGCCGCCAGCGGGCTGGTGCAGGGGGCACGCGGGCTCGAGGTCTACGTGATGTGCGAGATTCCGAGCAACGTGACGCTGGCCCGAGAGTTCGCCGAGGTGTTCGACGGCTTCTCCATCGGCAGCAACGACCTCACGCAGCTGGTGCTCGGGCGTCGATCGCGACTCGGAGCTCGTCGCGCACCTCTTCGACGAGCGCAACGAAGCGGTGAAGCGGACGGTGGCGCAGGTGATTCGCGAGGCGCGGGCGGCCGGCCGCAAGATCGGCATCTGCGGCCAGGCGCCGAGCGACTACCCGGAGTTCGCGCGCTTCCTCGTCTCGGAAGGCATCGACAGCCTGTCGCTCAATCCCGATTCGCAGCTCACGACGATGCTGGCGGTGCTGGAGCTGGAGCGCTCGTTCGAGGCCGCCGCGGCGCCGGCTGCCAGGAGATAGAATGCGAGGGCGGGCCGCCGCCGGCCCAGCCCCCCAGGAGGAATGAGGAATGATGACCGCCACGTTGCTGCTGGCCGCGGCGTTCGCCGCCGCGCCGCAGGCCCCCGCCGCCGCTAAACCCGCCGCCGCGCAGCCGCCCGCCGGCGCGCAGACCGCGAGCATCCGCGGCACCTACGACCTCGCCAAGGGCTGGCTGCTGAAAGCGGCCGAACAGGTCCCCGAGGAGCACTACGCCTTCAAGCCCACGGCAGACGTCCGGTCCCTGGCGCCCTCTTCGCGCACATCGCCGACGCGCAGTTCGGCATCTGCGGCGCCGCGAGCGGCGAGAAGCCGCCGATGAGCGGCGTCGAGAAGACCAAGACGACGAAGGCGGAGCTCCGCGAAGCGCTGGCCGCGTCGTTCGCCTTCTGCGACAGGGCGTTCGATGGGATGACCGACGCGCGCGCGGCCGAGACCGTGAAGTTCTTCCTGCCCGGCACGCACACCCGCCTCGGCGTGCTGGCGTTCAACAACGCGCACGATTTCGAGCACTACGGCAACCTGGTGACCTACATGCGGATGAAGGGCCTGGTGCCGCCGTCGAGCGCCGGACAATAGGGGGCGCCCGGGATGGGGCGCGGTGGACGGCTGGCCGGGGCGTGGCTGAGCTGTGCAGACGGAATCGGTTGGTTATAAGCTAACCCTGCTGGCGCAGGAGGATGCCGGCCGCCTCGTGCCAGACAGCCCGCCTCATTCCGGCGCTCCCCTTCCCGTCCTGCCTGGCGACGACCAGGCTGCCCGCTTTGCTTTCCTGGCGGCCGCCGGTGAGCTCCTGTCCTCGTCGCTCGACGACGAGCAGACCCTGAGGCATCTCGCCCGGCTGGCGGTGCCGATCCTCGGCGACCTCTGCATCGTCGACGTCATCGAGGGCGACGAGCTCCGGCGCGTGGCCACGACCCATCTCAGCGCGGTCAAGACCGGTCTGCTCGACGAGCTGCGCGATGACTATCCGGCCACCATCGACTCGCCGCAGCCGGCGGGACGCGTGGTGCGCAGCGGCCAGCCGGAACTGCTGGCCGAGGTGACGCCCGAGGTGATCGCCAGCCGCACCCGCGACGGCCGCCATGCCGAGCTCATTCAGTCGCTGGGCATCCGGTCGCACATGGCGGTACCGCTGGTGGCGCGCGGCGCGACCGTCGGCGTGATCAGCCTGGGCATCACGGAGTCGGAGCGCCGCTACGGCGACGGGGACCTGGCGCTCGTGCAGGACCTGGCCCGGCTGGCGGCACTGGCCGTGGACAACGCCCGGCTGTACCGGCGGGCGCAGGACGACGTGGCCGAGCGGCGGCGGGCCGAAGACGCCCTGCGCCTGTCCGAGCGGCGGTTCCGCGCGGTCATGGAGCAATCGCCGCTCTCGACGCAGATCTTCAACGCCAGTGGCGTGCCGATCCGCGTCAACCGGGCGTGGGAGGAGCTCTGGGGCCTCACCCTCGCGGAGATCCCGGAATACAACATCCTCCACGACCCGCAGCTCGAGACGCGCGGCATCGCCCCGCTCATCCGCCGGGCGTTCGCCGGCGAGGCGGTCGAGCTGCCCGCCATCCGCTACGACCCCGACGAGACCATCAAGGACCGCAGCCACCACGCGGACCCGGTCCGCTGGGTGCGGGCGTTCGCCTACCCCGTCAAGGACGATAGCGGCGCCGTGCTCGAGGTCGTGCTCGTGCACGAGGACGTCACCGAGGAGCGGAAGGCCGCCGGGCAGCTCCGCGCAAGCGAGGAGCGGCTGCGGCTCGCGCTCGCGGCCGGACGGATGAACGTCTGGGACTGGGACCTGGCGACCAACCGGGTCGAGTGCTCCGACAACGCGCGTGAGTTCTGGGGCATCGACGTCGGCCAGGCCGAGGACTTCATCGCGGTCGTGTCCCCGGAGGATCAGCCGCGGCTCGCGGACGCGGCGGCCGCCGCCCAGTCGACCGGCGGCGACTACGCCGCCGAGTACCGCCTGCGCCGCGGGAACGGGGACACCCGCTGGGTCCAGAGCCGCGGCCGCGTCGAACGGGACGCCAGCGGGCGCGCCGTGCGCATTCGCGGCGTGACCGTCGATATCAGCAGCCTGAAGGCCGCGGAGGAAAATACCCGGCTGCTCGCCGACGCCGGCGAGACGCTGGGCGCGTCGCTCGATTACCATGACACGCTGCGGAACCTGGCGGCCGTGCTCGTACCCCGCCTGGCGGACTGGTATGCCGTCGATCTGATCACCGAGGCGGGCACCCTCGAGCGCGAGGCCGCCTACCATCCCGACCCGGCGCGCGTGGCGCTGGCCAGCGAGATTTTCAACCACTACCCGCCGCGCCGCTCCGACCGGTTCGGCGCCTGGCACGTGCTGGCCACGCGGCAGCCCGAGTGGGCGGCCGAGATCACGGAGGAGGTGCTGCTGGCGGTGGCCCATTCCCCGGAACACCTCGGGCTGCTGCGGGCGCTCGGCCTCCGGTCGTACATGTGCGTGCCGCTCGTCGCGCGGCGCACGCCGATCGGCGTGATGACCCTGGTCCAGGCCGAGAGCGGACGGCGCTACGGCGCGGCGGACGTGGAGCTCGTGCAGGAGCTGGCGCGCCGCGTCGCCGTCGCGGTGGACAACGCCCGGCTCTTCCAGCAGCTGCGCGCCGAGGACCGGCGCAAGGACGAGTTCCTGGCCACGCTCGCCCACGAGCTGCGCAACCCGCTCGCGCCGATCCGCACCGGTCTCGCGCTGCTGCGCGCGGCCCCGGACGCGGCCACCTCGGAACGCACCCGGCAGGTCATCGACCGCCAGCTCGCCCACATGGTCCGGCTGATCGACGACCTGCTCGATCTGTCGCGCGTCACGCGCGGGAAGGTGCAGCTCGATCTGCAACGGGTCGATCTGGCGGCCATCATCGAGAGCGCGCTCGAGTCGAGCCGCCCGCTCGTCGAGGCCGCCGGCCTGCGCCTGACCGTCCGGCTGCCCGACGCGCCGGTCACGCTGCTGGCGGACCGGACGCGCCTCGGCACAGGTGGTGAGCAACCTGCTCAACAACGCGGCGAAGTACACCGAGGCGGGCGGCGCCGTGGACCTTGCCGCCAGCCTCGACGAGTCGGAGCTGATGCTCACCGTCACCGATACGGGTATCGGGATACCGGGGGAGATGCTGAGGGAGATCTTCGACATGTTCGCGCAGGTCGGCCACTCCGTGGCACGCAGCCAGGGTGGACTCGGTATCGGGCTGACGCTCGTGCGGCGGCTGGTCGAACTGCACGGGGGACGGGTGTGGGCGGAGAGCGGGGGGCTCGGCCAGGGCAGCACGTTCGTCGTGCGGCTGCCGCTCGCCCCCGCCGCCCCCGAACCGGCCGCGCCGCCTGCGGCGCAGGCGCCGGTACCCGCGGCATCGGGCGAGTCGCGCCGGGTGCTCGTGGTCGACGACAATACCGATGCGGCCGACATGCTCGCCGAGCTGCTGCGGCACTTCGGCCACGAGGTCCGGACCGCGGCGGCGGGGCCGGAAGCGCTGGACCTCCTTCGCGGATTTCGACCGGATATCGCCTTCCTCGATATCGGCCTGCCCGGCATGAGCGGCCTGGAGCTGGCCCGCCGGCTGCGCGAGCAGCCGCGCCTGGCCGGCACGACTCTGGTCGCGGTGACCGGGTGGGGCCAGCGGGAGGACCGTGACCAGTCACGCCAGGCCGGGTTCGATCACCACCTGACCAAGCCGGTCGATCCAGATGCCATCCAGCGGCTGGTTGCCGAGACACGCCGCGAGGCAGAGCGGCAATAGTAGACTAAGCTCGACAGGATCTTGCGGCGTCGGCGTTTCACCGTTGCTGAGCCAAGCAGAGCCACGAATGAGCCCGCAGACATTCCTTCAGGGCGGCGGCGAGATGGGGGCCCTGATCAGGGGGTTCGACTGGTCCCGCACGGTGCTCGGGCCTGCCCACCTCTGGCCCCAGAGCCTGAGGACCGCCGCCAGCATTCTCCTCGAATCACATTTCGGGATGTACATCGCCTGGGGCCCCGACTACATCCAGCTGTACAACGATCGCTACCGCCCCATCCTCGGTTCGACGAAGCACCCCGCCATCGGCCAGCGCGCCCGCGACACGTTTGCCGAGAGCTGGCACATCATCGGCCCCCTGTTCGACCAGGTGATGGCCGGGCAGGGCGTCGGCGCCGAAGACTGGATGCTGCCCCTCGATCGGCACGGCTACCTCGAGGAGTGCTTCTTCACGTTCTCCTACAGCCCGGTGCGCGACGAGAGCGGCCGCGTGGGCGGCATTCTCGTCACCGTCACCGAGACCACCGGCCGGGTGCTGGGCGCGCGCCGCCTGTTGACACTGCGGGACCTCGCCGCCCGCGCCGCCACGACCGGCACCGAGCAGCAGGCCTGGATCAGCGCCGCGGACGCCCTCCGCGCCACTACCGCGGACCTGCCGTTCGTCGGCCTGTACGCGATTGACGAGGACGGGCGGACCGCTCGCCTCGCGGGCCGCACGGGGGAACCATCCGCCCGCGTCCTGCCGGCGCTGATCGACTGCGACGATCCTGGCAGTGTGTGGCCGATCCGGGATGTGCTCGCCACGGGGCGCGCGTCGATCGTCCGGGACGTGCGCGACCGGGCGGGGGACATGGCGGGCCCGGTGTGGCCCGAGCCGGTGCACACGGCCGTGCTCGTCCCGGTGTCACGGCCCAGCCTCGATCATCCCTACGGCGTCCTGGTGGCGGGCATCAGCCCGCGGCTCGCATACGACGATACGTTCCGGGATTTTCTCGCGTTGGCCGCGGATCACGTCGCCACGGCCGTGACCAACGCGCGCGCCCTCGAGGACGAGCGCCGCCGCGCCGCGGCGCTGGCCGAGCTCGATCGCGCGAAAACGACCTTCTTCAGCAACGTCAGCCACGAGTTCCGGACGCCGCTGACGCTGATGCTCAGCCCGACCGAAGAGGCGCTCGCCTCGCCGGAGCAGGCCCTGACCGGCGACGACCTGGCCACGGTGCACCGCAACGAGCTGCGGCTGCTGAAGCTCGTGAACACGCTGCTCGACTTCTCGCGCATCGAGGCCGGCCGCGCGCAGGCCGCCTACGAGCCCGCCGATCTCGCGGAGTTGACGACCGATCTGGCCAGCGCCTTCCGCTCGGCCATCACCCGGGCCGGTGTCCGCTTCGAGGTGGAGTGCCCGCCCCTCTCCGGGCCGGTCCACGTCGACCGCGAGATGTGGGAAAAGATCGTGCTCAACCTCCTGTCGAACGCGCTGAAGTTCACGTTCGACGGCTCGATTCGGGTAGCGCTCCGGGAGCGGGACGGCCGGGCGGAGCTCGAAGTGCGCGATACCGGCGTCGGTATTTCGCCCGACGACCAGCGGCACCTGTTCGAGCGGTTTCACCGCGTGCAGGGCAGCCGCGCCCGGACGCACGAAGGATCGGGCATCGGGCTGGCGCTGGTGCACGAGCTGGTCAAGATGCACGGCGGGACGCTGGCGGTGTCGAGCGACGCCGGCCAGGGGAGCGCGTTCACCGTCGCCATCCCGATGGGCACGGCGCACCTGGCCGGCGAGCGCATCGTCGCGGCGCGCCCGGCCGCGCCGGCGGCGGGCGCCACCCCGTACGTGGAAGAAGCGTTGCGCTGGCTGCCGGACGGCCAGGACGCCGTCATGCCGGCGACCCCCGCGATGCACCCGCCGCGCGGGGCGCCGGCGGGCGCTCAGCCCGCCCGCATCGTCGTGGCCGACGACAACGCCGACATGCGCGACTACATCCGCCGCATCCTCGGCGATCGCTGGACGGTCGACGCGTTCGGGGACGGCCTGGCGGCGCTCGAGGCGGTGCGCGCCACGCCGCCCGCGCTGGTCATCGCCGACGTCATGATGCCCGGCCTCGACGGCTTCGAGCTGCTGCGCGAGCTGCGCTCCACCCCGCAGACGAGCGACGTCCCGGTGATGATGCTGTCGGCGCGGGCCGGTGAAGAGGCCCGCATCGACGGGCTGCAGGCGGGCGCCGACGATTACCTCGCGAAGCCGTTTTCGGCGCGTGAACTGCGGGCGCGGGTCGAGGCGCAGATCCTGCGCGCGCACATGCGGCAGGTGGAAGAGGCGCACGATCGACGGCTGCTCAACGTCTTCACGCACGCGCCGGTCGCCATTGCGATCCTGCGGGGGCCGGACCACGTCTTCGAGTTCGCCAACGAGCCGTATCTGGAGCTGATCGGGCATCGGCCGCTGATCGGGAAGCCGCTCTACGAGGCGCTGCCGGAACTGCGCACCCAGGGCGTGGCCGGGCTGCTGGAGGGCGTGTATGCGTCGAGGCAGCCGTACATCGCGGAATCGCTGCGCGCGGTCATCAATCGCGGGCCGGAGGGGACGCCCCAGGAAGCGTTCTTCAAGTTCGTGTATCAACCCCTGCTCGAGGAAGACGGCCGCGTCGATGGCATTGCCGTCGTGGCTATCGAGGTGACGGAGCTGGCCAATGCGCGCCGGGCCGCCGAGGCGGCCAACCTGGCGAAAGACGAGTTCATCGCCATGCTGAGCCACGAGCTGCGCAACCCGCTCTCCCCCATCCTCACCGCGCTCAAGATCATGCGGCTCCGGGGCATGGACACCGCCGAGCGCGAGCGGACGGTCATCGAACGCCAGGTGCGGCACCTCGTCGGCCTCGTCGACGACCTGCTCGACGTGTCGCGGATCACCCGCGGCAAGATCGAAATCAAGCGGGCTCACATCGAGCTCGGCGCCGTGGTCGCCAACGCGGTGGAGATGGCCAGCCCCATCCTCGAGGCGAGGCGGCATGCCCTCGAGCTGCGGGTGGCGCCCACCGGCCTGTCGGTGGACGGCGACGCCGACCGGCTCGCCCAGGTGGTCTCCAACCTGCTCACCAATGCGGCGAAATACACGGAGCCCGGCGGGCAGATCGTCGTGGCCGCCGAGCGGGCGGAGGACGAGATCGCGCTGTCGGTGCGCGACACCGGCATCGGCATCGACGCCGACATGCTGCCGCGGGTATTCGAGCTCTTCACCCAGGCGCCCCAGAACCTGGATCGCTCGCAGGGCGGACTGGGCATCGGACTGGCGATCGTCAGGAGCCTGGTGACGCTGCACGGCGGCACCGTCGAGGTCCTCAGCGATGGGCCCGGGCGCGGCAGCACCTTCACCGTCCGCCTGCCGTTCTCCCCGATGCAGGAGCCGGACAGCCGCCACGGCGCGCTCGCACCAGCCGCTTCCGGCCCGGCGTTCGACGCGGCGCGCGTGCTGATCGTGGACGACAACGAGGATTCGGCCGACATGATCGCCGAGCTGATCACCTCGCTGGGGCACGAGACCCGGATCGCGCACGACGGACCGTCGGCCATGGCCGTCGTGCAGACGTTTCAGCCCGACGTGGCGCTCCTCGATATCGGCCTGCCGGTGATGGACGGCTACGAGCTGGGCCGGCGGTTGAAGCATGACGCCGGACTGTCCAACGTCCGGCTCGTCGCGGTCACGGGCTACGGCCAGGCGCGCGACCGCGCCGCGTCCGCCGGCGCCGGCTTCCACGCGCACCTGGTGAAGCCGGTGAACCTGGACGAACTGACGGAGCTGCTGTCGCAGCTGACGAAGCCGTCGCGGACATGAGCCTCTACCTCATTCGTCACGGCGAGACCGCCTGGTCGCTCAGCGGCCAGCACACGGGGCGCACCGACATCCCGCTCACCGCACGTGGCGAACAGGAGGCCCGGGCGCTGGCCTCGGCGCTGCGCGGGGTGCGCTTCGCCGGCGTGTTCACCAGTCCGCTGGTGCGAGCCCGGCGGACTTGTGAGCTGGCCGGATTGCCCACCGTGGCGGCGGTCGAACCGGACCTGTCGGAGTGGGACTACGGCGACTACGAAGGGCAGCGGTCGGCCGACATCCGGGAGCGCCGGCCAGGCTGGAACCTGTTTCGCGACGGCGCGCCGCAGGGGGAAACCCCGGCGGACGTCGGCGCCCGCGCCGATCGGGTGCTCGCCCGGCTCCGGATTATCGAGGGACCGGTTGCCGTCTTTTCACACGGCCATTTCGGCCGCGTACTGGGCGCGCGATGGATCGGACTGCCGGTCGAACAGGCGCGCCACTTCCTGCTGGCCACCGCCTCGCTCAGCGTGCTGGACTACGATCACGGCCGCCGCGACGAGCCCGCGATTGCCCTGTGGAACGCCCCGGCGGGCGCCGCGTCCCCACCACAGAGCAGACCCGCATGACAGGCGTCGACCCGCTGCCCCCGTCACCCGGCCAGACCCGGGCGTTCTACAACCGGATCAGCCGCGCCTCCGACCTGCTGGCCGACGCCGGCGAACATGCCGCCCGAGACGCGGGACTCGACATCCTGGACGTCGGGCCGGGCGAGCGGGTGCTCGACATCGGATGTGGGACCGGCCACGGTCTGGTGCGCCTCGCGCGATCCGCTGGTCCGGCGGGGATGGTCTGCGGCATTGATGTCTCAGACGGGATGATTGCCGTGACCCGCAGGCGGCTGCACGAGGAGCAGCGGGCCAGCCGTGTTCACACGCTCGTCGCGGACGCGGAGTGGCTGCCGTTCGGTCCCCGGGAGTTCGATGCCGCGTTCATGAGCTTCAGCCTCGAGCTGTTCGAATCACGTGATCGGTCGAGCGTGATGCAGGAGGTGCGGCGCGTGCTGCGTGGCGGCGGGCGACTGGGGGTTGTGGCGATCCGGACTGGCCCGGCTGCCGGGAAAGGCTGAGGCCGCCCGCCCGTAGCCGTGGTCCGCGTCAGGCGGACGCGGGCGCATCCATGCCGGCCCAGAGGTTCAGCGTGCTCAGCTCTTCACGGCCGCAGGCCTTGAGGTAGAGGAACAGCTGCGTACGGTAGGCGGCACACCCGGACAGAACGTTGTTGACGATGAACGACCCGCGCGACGTCTTCATGCCGAACAATTCCACCTCGGCGCGAAAGTCGGCATCGGAGACGTCGCCCAGCAGTGTCGCGTAGAGATCGGCCTGTGCGTCGATGGCTTCGATCGTCTGGTCGACGTCCCGCGCCTGGGCGGCCGCCTCGCTCGCCGTCCACCGCACCGGATCGAACCGGCCGGCTTTGGCCGCCTCCACCAGTGCCGGTCCCATGACCGTGAGGTACTTGAGCAGCTCGATCGTGCTGCGCTGCTTCGGCGTGGGGCGGTAGTCGAGCTTCGTCCGGTCGATCTTCCCCGCCAGGTGCCGCAGGATTCGGACCTCGTTCCGGAGTGAATCGATGAGTTCGGCCTTGGTCAGCACCATCGGTGTCCTCGTTCGGGAAAGAGGCGAGGATAACACGGCGTCGCGCTGCCCCGCCCGGCCCGGGACGGCAGGACTCTGCTACACTCCAGCCAGCTGCGACTGCGGCAGCGTGACAGGCCCAGGGAGGGAATCGACCATGGTTACCAGTCAGGACCGGACCGGCGCGGCGGCAGCCGCGGTCCCGCTCGAGCGCGACGTGTTCCTGCGCACGCTGCTCCGCCACCTCGCCGGCACCCTTCAGGAGGTCGTCGGGCTCGACGAAGCCTCGGGCTTCATCAGCGTGGTCGGCCAGCGGATGGGCGAGGAGATCAACGCCGGGTACAAGACCGCTCTCACCGTGTCGCAGCTGGACCGCGAGCAGGTCGCGGACGTCCTGGTCGATCTCAAGCGCCGGATCCAGGGGGACTTCTACATCATCGAGGAGAACGAGGACAGGATCGTCCTCGGGAATCGCGCCTGTCCCTTCGGCGACAGGGTCCTCGGCCGCCCGGCGCTGTGCATGATGACCTCGAACGTGTTTGGCAGCATTGCGTCGGAGAACCTGGGCTATGCCAAGGTCGTGATCGAGCAGGCGATTGCGCGCGGCGATGCCGGCTGCCGCGTCGTCGTGCATCTGAAGCCCACCGCTGACGCCCAGGCCGCGGACGGCCGCGAATACTTCCGGCCATAGCAGCCACGGTGGCCCGCCCGGCGGAGACCTTCGAGTCGGTGGCCGATCTTCTTCCAGAGCCCATGCTGCTCGTACGGGCAGACGGCACGGTGGCCGGCGGCAACCTTGCCTTCGCCAGCGCGTTCGGCCATGCCAAGCCTGACCTCCCCGGGCGGGGCCTGGCCGACTTGGCGATCGCCGGGGAGCAGCCGCTCGCCGACTACCTGCGGCGATGCGCGTCGACCCGCCAGCTGGTCCTCAACGCGCTCAAGGTGCGGGCCGCGAGCGGCGCCGAGATCCCCTGCCGGTGCGAAGGCGCCGTGTTCACGCCCGCGACGGCAGACGCGCACGCCCTGGTCGTGCTGCGATTCGTCCCGAAGGAACAGTCCGTTTCCCGCTTCGTCGCCCTGGCGCAGAAGATCGCGGAGCTCAGCGCTGAAATCTCGCGCCGGCAGCAGATCGAGCAGCAGCTCGAGCAGCAGCGCGAGCTGCTCGCGGTGACGCTCGAGAGCATCGGCGACGCGGTGATCACCACCGACACCGGCGGCGCGGTGACCTTCATGAATCGCGTCGCCGAGGCGCTGACCGGCTGGACGTTCCCGGAGGCGTCCGGCCGTCCCGTCACCGAGATTTTTGCCGTCATCGACGAAGAGGCTCGCGAGCCGGTCGTCAGCCCTGCGGCCACGGTGCTGGCCAGCCGCCAGGTCGTCGGCTCCGGATCCCGCGCCCTGCTGATTGCGCGCGACGGCAGCGAGCGGCCGGTCGATGACAGCGGCGCGCCGATCCTGGGGGCGGACGGGCGGCTCCATGGCGCCGTGCTGGTGTTCCGCGACGTGAGCGACGTGCGGCGGACCGCGCAGGAACAACGCGCCGCCCGCCGCGCGGCCGAGGCCGCCAATCACGCGAAGGACCACTTCCTGGCGACGCTGTCCCACGAATTGCGGACGCCGCTGAACGCCATCCTTGGCTGGTCGCGGATGCTGAGCCGCAGTCCCGGTGATGCCGGGCGCCTCCAGCACGGCCTCGAGGTCATGGAGCGGAACGGCCAGGTGCTCGCGCGGCTGGTCGAGGATCTCCTCGACGTGTCGCGCATCACCGCGGGCAAGCTGGAGCTGCGCTCCGAAGCCATCAACCTGCTGGCGGTGGTAGAAGTCGCGCTCGACACCATTCGCCCGGCGGCGATCAGCAAGCACTTGAGCATCTCGGTGCAGGGCGATGGTTCCCTGCCGGTGATTGGCGATGCCCAGCGGCTGCAGCAGGTCATGTGGAACCTGCTGATGAACGCGGTCAAGTTCACGCCGGCGGGCGGGTCCATCGTCATCGAGTCCGCGGCCAGCGACTCGATGGTGCAGGTCTGGGTGCGCGACACCGGCCAGGGGTTCACGCCGGAGTTCAAGACGCTCATGTTCGATGCCTTCAGCCAGGAAGACGCCTCGTTCACGCGGCCGCACGCGGGGCTGGGACTCGGCCTGACGATCAGCCGCCGGCTCGTCGAGGCACACGGCGGCACCATCGACGGCCACAGCGTCGGCGTCGGCAAGGGCGCCGCCTTCGTCGTCACGCTGCCGCGCGCCCGTGTGCCTCCGGCGCCGTCCGGCCTGTCCGGGTAGAGCGACCGGCTGCCGCGGATACACTTGAGTGATGGCCGGTTCCCTCGCGCTTGCCCTGCTCTTCCTGCTCTCGGGGTTCAGCGCCCTCGTCTACCAGATCGTCTGGCTCCGTGCCCTGTCCCTGATTGTCGGGGTGACCGCCTACGCGGCGAGCGCCGTGCTCACCAGCTTCATGGGCGGACTGGCCCTCGGATCGTGGCTGGGCGGCCGCGCCGCCGGCCGGTGGCGCCGTCCTCTCCTGGCCTTCTCCCTCGTCGAGCTCGGGATCGGATTGAGCGCGCTGGCGGTGCCGGCGCTGCTGACCCTGGCCCAGAGCCTGTATGAGGCTGTCTACCTGCAATACCCCGACGCTCCGGCGCTCCTCACCGCGACGCGCGTGATCTGTTCGGGACTCGTCCTCCTGCTACCCACCACGTTGATGGGCGCGAGCTTGCCGCTGCTCTCGCGTGTCGTGAGCTTACGGCCAGGCAACGCGCCGGCCCGCATCGGCCTGCTCTATGCCGCCAACACCGCTGGCGGCATCCTCGGCACGTTCCTGTCCGGCTTCTATCTGATCGGCACGATCGGAGCCCTCGCCACCACGCGGCTCGCGGTCGCGGTCAACGTGGCGGTTGCGGCCGGCGCCCTCGCGCTGGCCCGGGGCAGCAGGGTGGCGGCAACGCCGGGACCCGCCGGCGCCGCGATGCCACGCGCGTCCCTGACGGTGGCGCAGCGGCGCGTCCTCGTCGTGTTCGCGCTGGCTGGCTTCGCCGGGCTGGCGCTCGAGGTCGTCTGGTTCCGCGTCCTGGTGCTCTTCATACCGGCAACGACCTACGCGTTCACCACGATGCTGTCGATGGTGCTGCTCGGCATCGCGCTGGGGTCTGGTGTGGTCGCCGCCCGTCTCGGCCGGCTGCCCGATCCCATCGGGACCCTGGCGCGGGTGCAGGCGGCGACCGGCCTGCTCGTGCTCCTCTCGATTGCCGTGCTCGCCTTCACCTACCGCCTCGGCTGGCGGAGCAGCGGCATGGTGCAGGCCTGCGCCATCGCCATGCTGCCCGCGACCACGCTGATGGGGGCGACGTTCCCGCTCGGGCTGCGCATCTGGCTCGCCGACTCCGCGCACGAGGTCGGCAGGCGCGTCGGGGTGCTCTACGCGACCAACGTGCTGGGCGCCGTGGCCGGCGCGCTCGCGGGAGGATTCGTCCTGCTGCCGCTCGCGGGCAGCGAAGGCAGCCTCGTGTTCCTGAGCCTCGTCTACGGCGGCAGCGGTGCGCTGCTGATGACCGCCGTCGGCAGGCGCGCCACCCTTCGCTTCAGCGCGGCCACCGCGGTCCTGCTGGCCGGCGCCTGGTTCGCGATGCCCGACCTCTATGGCGCCGTCATCGCGCGCCGGCATGGCGGCGGGGAACGGGTGCTGTTCCGGCAGGAAGGGGTCCAGACCACCGCGGCCGTGCACTTCCAGCCGGCTGGACGGCGCGTGCTGTATCTCGACGGCCTCCACCAGGCGAACGATTCCCCGGAGATGGTCAAGGTCCATGCCGAGATCGGCCATCTCCCGATGCTGCTCCACCCGCGGCCGCGCCGCGCCCTCGTCATCGGCCTCGGCGGTGGTGTCACGGCCGGCGCGGTGGCAACCCATCCGACGACCGTTGACGTCATCGAGCTCGCCGAGAGCGTCGTGGCGGCGGCGCACTTGTTCTCCGTGCCGAACGCCAACGTGCTGCAGCAGCCGAACGTGCGCGTGCGGGTCGAGGACGGCCGCAACCACCTGTCGCTGACCCGCCGGCGCTACGACGTGGTGACCGCCGACCTCATTCAGCCCGTGCACGCGGGGGCCGGCAACCTCTACTCGCGCGAGTACTTCACCCTGGCCAGGAGCGTGCTCCGCGACGGCGGCCTCATGCTGCAATGGGTCGGCCACCGCGACGAAGTGCACTACAAACTGATTATGCGGACGTTCCTCGACGTCTTCCCGCACGCCACCCTGTGGTCGGGCGGCACGCTGATGGTGGGATCGACAGCGCCCCTGCGGATCAGCCGCGACGACGTCGAGCGCCGCCTGGCGGGCAGCGACATGCGCTTCGCGCTCGCCCGCGTCGGGCTGGACAGCTTCGAGGCGCTGATGCAGCGCTATACCGCCGGCCCCGAGGAGATGCGCGCATTCGTCGGTCCGGGGCCGATGCTCACCGATGATCGGCCGCTGCTCGAATATCACCGATCGCTGCGCGAGGCGGGGCGGCCGGGAGACTTCTCGGTGCTGCACGGCGACGTCATGAGACACGTGGGCCGCGCCTCGGACTGAGCCGCGGCGGGCCGGCCGCCCACGCTACGCCGCGATGCCGGCCGGCTCGAACTCCACCACGAACTTCTTCGGGAACGGACCCGCATAGCGCAGCCGGCCCGCCAGCCCGCTGGCCCGCCGCAGGCCGGGAAGCCTGAGCAGCCGGCCGGCGATCTCCGCGAGGTGCGCCTCGGCGATGTGCGTGCCCAGGCAGGAATGCACGCCGGCACCGAAGTGCAGGTAATGGTGTGCCGGCCGGTCGAGCCGGAACGTCTTCGGGCTCTCGAGGACCGTTTCGTCCTTCATGGCAGCGCCCAGAGCCGCGAACACCAGGGTACCGGCCGCGATCCTCTTCTCGTGACCGGTCCCCTCTGACAAGGTGTGCTCGCGCGTGCTCAGGCGCGTGACGACCGGCGTCGGGGTCCGGAAGCGCAGGGCTTCCAGGACGTAACGCCGGACGAGGCCGTCGTCCCCCGCGGCGGCGGCAGCGACGGCCCCCGGCAGGACCTCGGCATGTCCGAGCAGGAAGTCCATCGCGCTGGCGACGGCGGTGTTGATGTTGTCGACCATGCCCGCCACGGTCCACAGCAGGATGTCGCGGATCCGCGCGTCGGAGAGCTCCGGCTCGGTCGAGGCCTGCAGCGCCAGGAGGCGCCCGACGACGTCTTCCCTCGCTGCGGCGCCGTGGGCCCTGTCCGCCTTGCGCCCGGCAATCAGCCCGTCGAGATGCGCCCGGAACTCCTCGCTGGCCTTCATGGCGCGGCGGGAGAGGAGCGGCAGCCGGAGGACGTTGACGAAGGCGTCCGCGAAGATCGCGCGCGCCCACGCCGTGACCGTCCCGGGGTCGGGATCGGTCACGCCGAAGTAGTCACGCGCGAACAGCGCGGGGATCGTGCGGCCGAAGCCGTCCGTCAGATCGAGACGGCCCTCGACGAGCGCGGGCGTCAGCCGCTCCGACGTCCGCTCGGCCACGATCTGGCGTATCCGGCCGGCATCCTCCCGGCGGAAGGCCTGCTGCAGCAGCGACAGCTCCTGGCGGTACTCCGGACCGTCGTCCATGCCGAGCAGGAAGTTGGGCCCGCGGTTGAGGCGCCGCATCGCCTCGCCGTACGGCGCGACGCTGAAGATGTCGTTCCGTTCGAGCACCTCGGTGACGTCTGCGAAGCGGGTGACGAACGCCATGCCGCCGGTGAGGAAGGTCGGCTCGCGCGCGAGCAGATCGTCCAGCATCGCGTCGGGGCGCGAGGAGAGCCAGTCGCGCACGACCGCCGCCTGCGCCTCGCCGCGGCCGGCCGGCCCGGCGCCGGCGGCCCGGTAGTCGTCCAGGAACGCCATCGCCGCCCCGCTAGGCCGGCTTTTTGGCGTGCAGGGAGAACGCGGCGCCCTGCGGATCCATGCCGTTCACGATCCAGTCGCCGCCCGGCACCTCCATCGGCCCGTTGAGGACCTGGCCGCCATTCGCCGTGATGCGCTCGATCGCGGCGGTGATGTCGGGAACACGGAAGTAGATCTGCCAGTTGGGCGGCACCTGCGCCATCTCCGGCGGCTTGTTCATCATGCCGCCGATCATCCCGTGCGGGCGGTTGAACATGTGGTACTTGCCCATCGGTCCCATGTCCATCGTTTCGCTCGGCTGCCAGGCGAAGACCTCGCTGTAGAACTTCAGCGCCGCCGGCGCGTCGGTCGTCATCAGCTCGATCCACGAGACTTCGCCGACTTCCGCGTCCGCCTCCGGCGGCTGGTCGGTGCTGGCCGGCTGGTAGATGTAGAAGGCGGCGCCCTGCGGGTCCTGCATCATCTGCATGCGGCCGATCCCCGGCACGTCCATCACCGGAGAGCCCGCGGCGCCGCCGAGGCGGGTGATGTGCTCCGCGCCCTTCTCGAGATCGGGCACCCCGACGTACATCGCCCAGAACGGCGGCGCCTGCACGTCGTCCGGTTTGGCCATGACACCTGCCACCGGCGTGTCGCCGCTGCGGTTGAACATGGTGTAGGGCTGCGGCGAGGCCGCGAAGGGGGCCGACGTCCAGCCGACCACGGTGCGGTAGAAGGCCTCGGCCGCCTTCATGTCGGTGGTCATCAATTCGTACCAGAGCGGGCGTCCAAGCAGAGTCGAAGCGGTTGACGTCATAGAGCCTCCTGGGGTGTTTACCCCGCCTTCCGCGAGCCGCGTGCGGTGATGTCCGGTATGTAGACGCAAAAAGTGCCGGTGCGGATCGATCCCGCGAGGTGATCGCCGAGAGGCGCGTGGTGCTCGCGGATCCGGGCCAGCGCGTGGCGCACGGCGCGGGTGACCGCGCTCCGGGCCCGCTCCGACGCCGCCCCGGCGCGCCGTTCGCGTCCGCCCAGCCCGACGGCGCGGGACAGCTCGCGGATCAGGAGGGCGCGCTCGGCTTCCGCCTGCGACGCACGCGCCAGATCGCCGGCGGCAAGCGCCTGTGCCAGGTCCTCGTCAATCTCGATGAGCCGCCGGCGGTACGCCGCCTTGGCGCGCGCATCGAGGAGCTCGCCGGCGTCGCCGCCTGTGCCGATCCCGGGCTCGGAGGCCCAGGCGCCCGCGGCGTCCCCCTGGTGTTCGAGCCCGACGAGGTTCAGGACGTGGAACTCCTTGCCTGGCTCGGCCAGCAGCCGCGACAGGTAGCGCAGGCCTTTGGAGTCCCGCACGCGCGCCACCCGTCCGTCGAAAGCGACGGCCCAGCAGTCTCCCTCCTCCCGGAAGACCGGTTCGTCAGTGGAGCTCGGACCCGCGTCGCCGGACGGCACGAGCACAGCATCCGCCAGGCGGCCAGCCGGCGGATGGCCGAGGGCCTCGTTCGCCAGCGCCGCGCGGGACGCGGCGCCGATCGCCTCGAACGCGCTTCCGGCCGCGGTGAACTCGAGCACCGCCCGCTCCTCTTCGCCCTGCGCGCGAAGCGCCTGCCCCAGCCCCATGCAGGCAAGGGCGGTTTCGTACGGCGCGCCGATCGCCCGCCATTGCCGGGCCGCCGCCTCGAAGAGGCGCCGCGCGCCACCGCTGTCGCCGGCGGCAAGGCACACCTGCCCGCCGGCCAGGGCCGCACCCGCCGCCATGCCGTTGCTGTGGAACGTGGCGGCAAGCCCGTCGAGCTCGCCGGCGGCCGCGCGGGCCGTGTCGAGGTCGCCGGCGGCAATCGCGATCTCCACCTGCGCCTCGAGGAGCGGCGCGCGGCGCAGCTCGCTGTTCGGCGGCCACTCCTTCGACGGCACCATCGATGGGAACTCGAGGGCGGTCCGAATCGAGACGGCGGCGCGAGCCACGTCCCCCTGGGCGAGGTGCACGAGGGCGAGCCCCGGCTGCGGATCCCATCCTGCGCGGTGGGCGGCCAGGAAGGCCTCCTCCGCGCCGCCCACGTCCCCTCGCCGCAGGCGGATGCGGCCAAGCTCGGTCAACGGCCACCCGAGCTCACGCCGCAGGTAAGGGCGAAGCTCCTCGCAGGCGAGCAGGGCTTCCCGCTCGGCCCCGGCGCAGTCGCCCCGCAGCCGCAGGACCTCGGCACGGTGGACGCGGCAGCGCCCGTGGAGACTGCCGACCGGCTGCCCCTGGTGCCACCGCTCCATGGCTTCCGTCCATTGCTCGGCGAGATCGTATTGCCCCAGCGCCTGCAGCGCGCACACCAGCTCGCAATAGACGACGCCGGTGGTCAGCGGATCGATTTCCCCCGAGACAGTGGCCACCGCCGCTTCGTTCAGCAGCTCGAGGCCCTGCGCGACGTCCCCCTGCAGCACCAGGCTGCGGGCGTCGGCGAGGCGGCCGATCGCCGCCGCGGCGGGGTCGCGCCCGGCGCCCACCTCGACCGCCCGCCGCGCCCACTCCCGCGCGTTGGCGAAATCGCCCGACAGCAGCCGCTCGTAGCTCCGCACGGCGGCCAGCCACGCGTGGACGGCGGTGTCCGCCGACCCGTCGAGCAATCGTTCCGCGCGCGCCAGCCAGCCGCGGACGGGAGCGAGCAGGGCGGTGTCGAAGAGCAGGTGCATGGCGACGCGCACGGCGGCCCCGGCGGCGGCGAGGTCATCTCCGGCGCGCACCGCCGCGGCGTGGGACCGTTCCCAGGCGTCGATCGTCGCGTCGAAATGCCCGGTCGCGTACGCCACCCCGGCGAGCAGCTCCAGGTCGCGCCCCTCGAGCGGCGTCCGGGCGTCGGCGTCGAGGAACAGCGCGTAGGCCTCCGGCCAGTTGCCGCCGATCATGGCGGCGCGCGCCCGCTCCAGGGCTGGTGCGTCAGCAGCGTCCGTCATCGTCCCTGTCGAGTCGGCGTCCGGATGGGCGCCGTTGCCCGATTGTAACGACAGATGTTCCCGCCGTAACGGTCTTTGTCACGCCTTTCGGGATGAACGGGGACGACTGGGAAAAGGGAGGGACGGGTCGTGCACACACAGACGAGACGGCAGGCACGGGTCAACGGGGTGGATCTGGAGTACGAAGTGACGGGCACCGGCGAGCCGGTGCTCTTCATCAGCCCGGTCCTGGCGGACGGCTTCGCGCCGCTGCTGCCGGAGCCGGCGCTGGCGCGCGGCTACCAGCTCATCACCTACCACAAGCGGGGCTGGGGCGGCAGCACCCACACGCCGCCGCCGGTGCGGGTGGAGGATCATGCGGCGGACGCCGGCGCCCTGCTGGAGCACCTCGGCGTCTCGCGCGCGCACGTGGTCGGACACTCCAGCGGCGCCGCGGCGGCGGCGCAGCTGACGCTGGCCCGGCCCGGGCTCGTCCAGACCCTTGCCTTACTGGAGCTGTCGCTGCTGTCCGTGCCGTCCGCGCCCGGGTTTCTCGCGAAGGCCGGGCCCGCCTTCGAGGCTTACGCCGCGGGGCGGCCCGAGACGGCGCTGGGGATCTTCCTGAGCGCGGTCAGCGGCCTGGACTGGGACACCTGCCGTTCACTGCTGGAGCGCCGCGATCCCGGGGCCGTTGCCGCGGCGATCCGCGACGCCGACACGTTCTTCGGCATCGAGCTGCCAGCCCTGGGCGCCTGGACGTTCGGCGCTGCCGAGGCCGCAACCATTTCCCGGCCGGTGCTGTCCGTGCTGGGCACCGACACCGAGCCGCTGTGGACGGAAATCGCCAGCCTGCTCCGGGCCTGGATACCCGACGTTGAAGAGTGCACCATCAGCGGCGCCGGCCACCTCCTGCAGGTGCAGCAGCCGGCGGCCGTCGCGGAAGGGCTCGCCCGCTTCTTCGCGCGGCATTCTATGGGTGACTGATGTCAACTCCCAATTCCCAACTCCCAATTCCCAAACTCCCAATTCCCAACAACTTTGGGAGTTGGGCGTTGGGAATTGGGAGTTGGTTCAGCGAAGGTGCTTGTTGAAATGCGCGACCGTGCGCTCCCAGGCGAGCTTTGCCGCGGCCGCATCGAATCTCGGCGTCGTGTCGTTGTTGAAGCCGTGCTGGGTGCCGGGATAGAGGTGGCGCTCGTAGGGCACGTTCGCCGCCTTCAGCGCCGCCTCGTACGCCGGCCAGCTCGCGTTGATGCGCTCGTCCACCTCGGCGGACTGAATCACCAGCGCGGTCTTGATCCTGGGCACGTCTTCCAGGTTCGGGGCGCTGCCGTAGAATGCGACGCCGGCCGCGAGATCGGGCAGGCGCGTCGCCAGAAAGTTGACCATGCCGCCGCCGTAGCAGAAGCCAACGGCGCCAATTTTGCCGTTGCTCTCGGGCCGTGCCTTGAGCCAGCCGGCGGCCGCCACGAAGTCCTCGCGCGTCTTTGCCTGATCGAGCTTGGGAAACAGTTCGCGCGCCTTGTCTTCCGCGCCCGGATATCCGCCCAGCGGGAACAGCGCGTCGGGGGCGAACGCCAGGAAGTTCTCGAGCGCCAGCCGCCGCGCGATGTCCTCGATATGCGGGTTCAGCCCGCGGTTCTCGTGAATGACCAGCACGGCCGGCAGCTTGCCGGCAGCCTTGGCCGGCTGCGCCAGGTAGCCGCGCATCTTGCCGTATCCGGCCGGCGACTCGTATTCGCTGTACTGCACCTTGATGCGCGGGTCTTCCGGCTTGACGACCTGCGCCTCGAGGAACTTGGGGCTGAGCTGGTCGAGCAGCATCGCCGCGGTCACGCCGCCAACGGCGTACTTGGCGGCTTTGTCCAGGAAGCCGCGGCGGTCGAGCGCGCCGTGGACGTAGGCGTCGAACAGCACGAGCAGGTCCTGGTCGAAATCGTGCGCGGTCTTGCGTTCCATCGTTGCTCCTTCTGCATCAGACCCGTGCGGAGGTGCGGCCGAACCGTCACTGCCGCTGCGCGTCGATATACGAACGCTCGAAGTAGTAAAAAAAGCCGTCTTCGGCGCCAATCAGCAGATCCAGGCGCCCGTCGCCGTTCCAGTCCGCCACGTTCGGCGTGGGACTGTGCCCCCGCAGGTTCGTCTTGAGGATCACGCCGCGGAGCTGCATGACCGGCTTCTGCTGCGAGCCGGTGTTCTCGTACCAGACCGGCCCCTCGTCCGAATCCGCAATCACGTCGAGATCGTCGTCCTGGTCCCAGTCCGCCAGCTCGATCTTGCGGCGGCCGCTGCTGCCCGCACGCCCGGCGGCCAGGTAGAGGAACCGTCCGTTCGGCGCGAGGAAGATGCGCTCGGGCGGCAGCAGCGTCAACCCGGCGGCATCCCGCGTCCGGCGAAACAGCGTGAGATACCCCTGGTGATTCAGCATCACCAGGTCGGGCAACCCGTCGCCGTCCCAGTCGGCCACCCGCGGTGTAGTACGCCACTGGGTCACCAGTTGCTTACCAGCGGGCTCCCACCAGGTCCATTCGGGCTTCGGGACGGCGCCGCGCCAGTCCACCTCGAGCGGCCGGGCGGGCGCCAGGACGGGCGCCTGCCGCGTCCCAACGTTGCGGTACCACACCACCGCGCCCCAGATGTCGTTGACGATCAGGTCGAGCGTGCCGTCCAGATCCCAGTCCGCCACCGAGGGGTTGGAGTACCCCCACTTCTCCTCCGCCGGTCCCTGAATCGAGCCGTTCGGGCCGGCCATCCTGCGGATGATCTGGCCTCCGGCCCGGAGGTAGCCGCGATCTTCGAAGACCGCCGCCCGCGCCGTCCCGGTGTTCTCGAAGAACTGGATGTAGCCGGCCGAGTTCCCCGAGATGATGTCGAGCCGGCCGTCGCCATTCCAGTCCACACTGACCGGGCGCGACAGCGCACCGCTTTTCACGTAGGGATCGACCTGCTCGAAGTAGCGGGCTGCCGCCAGCCGGGGTTCGCCCGGCCGCGGCGCCTGGTTCTCGAAGAAGGCCACCGTCCCGTCCTCTTCGCCCACCACGAGCGACGGCCGGCCGTCGGCGTGCCACGACACGACCCTGGGCTGGATCATGCAGAGATCCAGCCGGATGTCCGTGCCGCCAGCCTGCAGCGGAACCGGCGCTTCCAGGCCCTTTCCGCTGTTGCGCGCCAGGAACACGCGATCGATGAAGTTGCCCAGGACGAGATCCAGCCGGCCGCGGCCGAACCAGTCCACCGGGTTCGGCGCCGGGCTGCCATATTGGTCAATCGGCGTGCCGCCAGCGGTGATCAGCCGCGGCGCGTCGTAGGCCGGATGGTCGTTCGTGCCCGTGTTGCGGTGGAACCACACGTAGCCGTGCAGCGGCCCCCGCGTCCACTCCCCCTTCGCATTGAACGCATCGTCCCAGCCGTACTCGCGCCAGTCGCTGACGCCGGCCAGCACGTCGATCCGCCCGTCGCCGTCCCAGTCGATCGGATACCAGAGGTCGTCGCGGCCGACGTGATAGTCGCGGGGCAGCGCGACCGGCACCCATTGCGACATGCCGTGCTTGCGGACGTGGCTGAAGTAGCCGCCGCTGGCGACCAGGTCGACCTCGCCGTCGCCGTTGAAGTCGGCTGAGACCATGTCCTTCTTGCCGGGCCCCAGCCACACGGCGCGATCGAACAGCGGGCGGTCGTTCGTCTGCAGGTTGCGGAACAGGTAGGTGCCGTTGTACGGCCGGTCGGCACAACTGACGACCAGGTCCATGTTGCCGTCGCGGTCGAAATCGAGCGGTGCCGGATGCGCCCACAGCCCGACCGCGAGACGCCCGCGGACACCCGGACGGCCGTAGGTCACGCGATCGCCCGTACCGATCATCGCCGGCTCGGTGAGGCGTGCGGACTCTCCCTGGCCGGCCTCGTCGAAGTACACGTGATACGCCGGCGCCCCGGTGGACAGCCATGCAATCCGCGCGTTCGGCTGCCGCCATTCGGTCTTGGCCGGCACGAGCGCACTCGCGCCTTCCGCGAGGACCCGGATCGAGTCCGGGTTGAACGCCACGGGCAGCCGCGCGTCTACCCAGACCGGCTGACCGGGTGCCGCGTCCGAGGTCACCCGGATCCGCCAGCTGTTCGCCGTGGGCCAGTTCGCGTCCCCTCGCCTCTCGATGGCCGGCTGGGCGGCGGCCGCGGCGCCCGCAATGACCAGGGCCAGGCAGCTCCACATCTGGTTCCGACGCTGCTTCATGCCACGGTTCCCTTCCTGCCCGGGCCGCGGCCGTGCACGGGCCTGTGCACCGCCGCCGCGCTGTGCCGGCCATTATGGTCCGGCTGCTGTCGGGCAGGCGGCCGAACAATTCCGCTCCGCCCGACGTCCACTCCTGATGTGCCCCGATACCTGAGCCCGATGTTGCTGCTCCTGCTGGTGCTGCTGCCCGCCATGCCGGCCGGCGCCCAGACCCGTCAAAGCGCCCCGGACGACGAGCTGTTCCGGAAGCTGGCGGCGCTGGATGGCGAGCTGTTCGGGGCGTACAACAGCTGCGATCTGGACGGGTTCGCGACGTTCTTTGCGGAAGACGTCGAGTTCTATCACGACAAGGGGGGCGCGACACGCGGGCGCGCGACGCTGATCGACAGCCTCAAAAAGAATATCTGCGGCAAGACCAGACGAGACCTGGTGCCGGGCACGCTGGAAGTGCATCCCATGGATGGCTACGGCGCCCTGCAGATCGGCGCCCACCGCTTCTGCGACGCCCAGGCGAAGGCCTGCGACGGCACAGCCGGCGGCGTCGCCAGGTTCATCCATCTCTGGGAGAACAGGGACGGCAGCTGGAAGATTACCCGCGTCATCAGCTACGACCACGCCCCCGCCGCGCAATAAGGGCGCGGGGGCCTTCGCCCTTCGCCCTTCGCCCTTCGCCCTTCGCCCTTCGCCCTTTCCCCTTGGCCCTTTCCCTCCCCTCCTGTGACAGAATCTGCACGCTGGCCAGCCCGCGGCCGCCACGCCTCTGGCCCCCGCTTGCGAAGGAGAGACCATGAATCGACGTCATTTTCTGATGAGCACCGCCGTGATGGCGGGCAACGCCGCGGTTCGGGGCATGCAGAGCCCGAACGACACCGTCCGGGTAGGCATCGTGGGCCTGGGCGGCCGGGGCGGCAGCCACGTGAACGCCTGGACCGGGATGAAGAACGTGGAGGTCGCCGCGCTGTGCGACATCGACGAGTCCCACATCGGCAACAAGCTGAAGGGCATCGAATCCCGGGCGCTCCGGAAGCCGACCGTCTTCACCGATTTCCGCCAGATGCTCGAAAGCAAGGACATCGACGTCGTGTCGATTGCCTCGCCGAACCACTGGCACACGCTGCAGACGATCTGGGCGTGCCAGGCCGGGAAGGATGTCTACGTCGAAAAGCCGTGTTCCCACAACGTCTTCGAATCGCGGCAGATCGTTGCCGCCGCACGCAAATACAACCGCATCGTCCAGCAGGGCAGCCAGAGCCGGTCGTCGTCGGCGCTGCAGGAGGCGGTGAAGCGGATGCGCGACGGTGAGCTGGGCGACATCTACATGGCGCGCGGGCTCTGCTACAAGTGGCGCGACACCATCGGCCGCACGCCCGAGGAGCCGGTGCCGCCGGGTGTCGACTACGACCTGTGGCTCGGCCCCGCGCCCAAGCGGGCGTTCACCAAGAACCGCTTCCACTACAACTGGCACTGGTTCTGGGACACCGGCAACGGCGACCTCGGCAACCAGGGCATCCATGAAGTGGACAAGGCGCGCTGGGGGCTCGGCGTGACCCATCCGACGAAGGTCACGGCGATCGGCGGCAAGTTCATGTTCGACGACGATCAGGAGACGCCGAACACGATCAGCGCCGCCTACGAGTTCGACGTGGACGGCAAGAAGAAGATGATGACCTTCGAGGTGCGCCACTGGATCTCGCCGCACGAAGCGGGCATCCAGGAGGGGAAGCCCGGCAACACGATCGGCAACCAGTTCTACGGGTCGAAGGGCTACCTCGTGATGGACAACTACAACAAGTACTACTCGTTCCTGGGCAAGGAGCAGCAGCCCGGACCGACCGCGATCGCGCGCGACGACCACTGGGCGAACTTCATGGGCGCCGTCCGCAGCCGGAAGCGGGAGGACCTGTCGGCGGAGATCGAAGAGGGCGCGCTGTCGTGCAACCTGGTGCACCTGGCGAACATCAGCTACCGGCTGGGCCGCACCCTGCACTGGGACGCGAAGAAGCTGGAGTGCACGGGCGATCCCGAAGCCAACAGGATGCTGACGCGGGAGTACCGCAAGCCGTTCGTGGTACCCGAGCAGGTCTGAGGCGGTGGCGGGCCGTGGTGTTCACCCGAATGCCGCGGTCCCGTAGCGCCGCCGCGCACGCGAGCGGCGGCCGCGAGTGAGCAACGGCAAGGAGCAAGTCATGTGCGATCAGGATCATTTCGAGGACGACCGGCAGGCATACGAAGCCCTCGGGCTGGTGACACGCCGTCAGTTCGGCGTGCTCGTCGGGGCGGGGATGTCGATGATCCTGCCGCAGGTCGCGAATGCGGTCGCCGTCACGGAATCGGACGTGACGGTGAAGACGCCGGATGGCAGCGCGGATGGCTACTGGGTGCACCCGGCGAGCGGCGCGGCGGCCGGCGTGCTCGTGTGGCCTGACATCTTCGGGCTGCGGCCGGCGTTCCGGCAGATGGGCAAGCGGCTTGCCGAATCCGGCTACTCGGTGCTCGTCGTCAATCCCTTCTATCGTGTGCAGAAAGCGCCGACCGCGCCGGCCGGCGCGGCAACCCCGATCGCCGAGGTGCGGCCGCTCGCCCAGGGGCTGAACGAGACGACGCACATGACCGATGCGAAGGCGTTCATCGGCTGGCTGGACGGGCAGGCAGCGGTCGCGAAGAACCGGAAGGTCGGCACCCAGGGCTACTGCATGGGCGGACCGATGGCCTTCCGCACGGCGGCGGCGGTCCCGGGCCGGGTCGGCGCGGTCGCCTCGTTCCATGGCGGCGGGCTGGTGACCGATCAGCCGAACAGCCCGCACCTGCAGGCGGCCAGGTCCACTGCGCAGTTCCTCGTCGCGATCGCCGCCAACGACGATCAGCGGTCGCCCAACGACAAGACCACGCTCAAGGAAACATTCGCCAGGGCGAATCGTCCGGCGGAGATTGAAGTCTACGAGGGGGCCGCGCACGGCTGGTGTCCGCCGGATTCGGGCGTCTACAACGAGGCGCAGGCCGAGAAGGCGTGGGCGAGGCTGCTGGCGCTCTACGGGAAGGCGCTGGCCTAGAGCGCCGGGGCGGTGAGCCGATCCACCGCGCGATCTCGCCTTCCCGGGTATGGGAAGGACATCTCCGGTGACCGCTCGCCTCCTGTGTGCCATCGCCCTGCTGCCACTCCTGGCGCCCGCGCCGGCGGCCGGACAGGGAGCCGGCGGACGCGTCAGTATCCAGGGGGCCGTCGGCACGCACCTCAAAGAGGGGGGGAACAACGGGTCGGTCTCGGCCGGTTTCTCCCCGGTCGCGCGGCTGGAGCTTCTGGTCAGCGCGGAGCGCAGCCATTGGCCGACCCGGGTGACGCGCTCAGCTGCCACCCGGGGCGGCACGACCACGTTCATCAGCGGCGAGGTCCGCTTCGTGCCCATCCCTTCCGCCCGCGTCTCCCCCTACGTGCTTGCCAGCGCCGGCCGCGGCGTGTCCCGCCCGAACGTGAACGAGATCTTTCCCGACCGCGTCACGAACGAGGCGTGGCTGCTGCTGTTCGGCGGCGGAGGTGTCCGTGTGGGACTGACCAGGCGGCTCAGCGCGTTCGCGGACCTGCGGTTCGGCATTCAGGGCGAGCGCGACACCATCCGCCTGCTCCTGCCCGTCCGCACGGGCATCGCCTGGCGGTTCTGACTGCAACGTCGCTGAAGCTCCGGCGGGCGGTCGTTCGTTCCGGCCGGTGTCACGCAGGCCGGTCGCTGGTATACGAGAACCGCGGCGCGTCGATCGTCCATCCGCTTGATTCCCAGCCACAATCGAGGCATCGAAGCGACAGGCGACGAGGCTTGCACTGGCAGATGAGATCGTGTCCCCGGATTGCGCACAGCCCCCGGCGGACGCCAGCGATGAGGCTCCACGCCATTTCCGAGGGGAGCCACGCGGCTCGCGAACGGCGCTCTTCCTCGAGGCCCGCGGCCACGCTCATTTTGCGAACACTGTTCGCGGTCCCGCCAAGCGTTGCTGTGATCACGGTGCCTCCTTCGCCGCGTCCCGGCTGCTGACGACATTTCTGTCGTCGCGGCCGGGATCGCGGTCACAGTCATAGGGGCAAACGACGTACCGTTCAACCACAAGGCCAGCGGCCACGCCTGCCTGCAAGCTGTTGCTGCTCAAAGGGTCCGGGAGCGGATCGCCTGCGGAAATTTCCTCACTTCAGGGGAGATTCACGAGAGATTTTCCGGCAGTTGGTGGTCCCGGATCGCGCCTGAGCTCTTGCTTGCGCGCTATCATCGCGGCCATGGTCCGACGCATCCAGGTGTTCGCGCTTGCTGTCTCGTGCAGCGTCCCTGCGGTCTATGCGCAGGTCCGTCCCGCCGCCCCGTGGCCGCTGGCGGTCGAACGGCTTGCGTCCCCCGCCGGCCCGATGAGTGCCCAGCCGCAGCTGTCGTCTTCGAGTCGCGGCACGCTTCTCAGCTGGGTTGAGAAGGCCGGCGAGCGGGCGACCTTGAAGTTCTCGGAGCGGACACCGGCCGGCTGGTCCACGGCGCGCGAGGTCGCGTCCGGCACCGACTGGTTCGTCAACTGGGCGGACGTCCCATCGGTCCTCCGTCTGTCGAATGGCACCCTCGTCGCGCACTGGCTCCAGAAGAACGGGGCGGGCACGTATGCCTACGACGTCCGGCTCTCCCACTCCGGAGACGACGGGAAGACGTGGTCGGCATCGGCGACGCCGCACTCGGACGGCACGAGGACGGAGCATGGATTTGCGTCGCTCTTCGAGATGCCGGGCGGCGGGCTGGGGCTGGCGTGGCTCGATGGCCGTGCGACGAAGCCGGGAGGCGCGCACGACGCGCACGGCGCCGCGGCGGGTGCGATGAGCGTGCGGTTCGGGACCTTCGGCCGGGACTGGAAACAGACGCGCGAGGTGCCCGTCGACCCCCGCGTGTGCGACTGCTGCCCGACGTCCGCGGCGCTCACCTCGGACGGCCCCATCATCGCGTATCGCGACCGCACCGCGGACGAGGTGCGGGACGTGGTCGTTTCGCGGCTGGAGCACGGAGCCTGGACGGAACCCAGGGCGGTTCACGCCGACGGCTGGAAGATTGCGGCCTGCCCGGTGAACGGTCCGATGCTGAGCGCCAGGGGCCGCGATGTCGCCATCGCCTGGTTCACGGGCGCGGGCGACCGGCCGCGCGCGTTCGTGGCGTTCTCGAGCGACGCCGGCCGTACTTTCGGCGCGCCAATCCCTCTGGAAGATGCGGGGTTACTCGGCCGCGTGGACATCGAGCTTCTGGAAGACGGCTCCGCTGTCGCGACATGGATCGGGCTCGCAAATCAGCGCGCGCTGTTCCGCGTCAGGCGCGTCGAGCGATCCGGGCTGACATCCGCCGCGGTCACCGTGTCCGGGTTGGCAGGAGGCCGCGCGGGCGGCTATCCGCGAATGGCGTTGCAGGGCAACGAGCTGGTCTTTGCGTGGACCGAAGCCGGCGATGGCCGGTCGCACGTGCGTACGGCGGTCGCCCGGTTGCCGGCCGCAGGGGCGGCGGCCAGCTCGCGAAGGCGCCGGGACACCGCGCCCGCGTCGAAGTGATCGGGTGACGCATCACTAAAGCGCGAACGCCCGGCGCGTCACCTCGTGACGATATTCGAACAGCCGCCGCAGCTTCGGCTGCACGAACAGCCGCCCCGCCAGCCGGCCCAGGATTCCGAGCGGCAGCTCGTATTCGATGGCGTCTTCCAGCCGGCACCCGGACGCCTCGGGGATCATCCGGTGCTCGTGCTTCCAGTACTTGAAGGGGCCGCTGACCTGCACGTCGGTGAAGCTGCGGCCGCGCTGGTAGTCGCGATGCTCCAGCTCCCAGCGCAGCGCGAACGGCCAGGGACCCACCCGCAGCGACACCCGGGCGCCGTCCCTGATGCCCCCTTCGTGCCGCAGCACGCGCACCGGCTCGCGCGGCGGCGTCAGGCGCTCGAATGCGCCGGGCGTTTCATGCCAGTCAAAAACCGCCTCGGCGGTTGCCGGCAGGAAGACGGACTTCACGAACGTGCTGCGATGGCCGCCCATGCCATGCGATTATCGCATCGGGAGCGCTCGTGATGGCCGAAGGAGACTGCATGCCCGGGACAGTGCTGATCTACGGGGGGTCGGGGGGGATCGGTTCGATGGTGGCGCGTGCGCTCGTTGAGGGCAGCCGCCCGGTGCACCTGGTTGCGCGGGACGAGGCGAAACTGGCCTCGCTGGCCGGCGAGCTTGGTCCCGGCGTGACCTTCACGGCCGGCGATGTCGGTGACGAGGGCCTGTTCGCCCGGGTCGCTGAGGCCGCCGGCCCGGAGCTCGACGGCCTCGTCTACGCCGTCGGAACGATCACCCTCAAGTCGTTCGCGCGCCTGTCGGACGCGGACTTCCTCCACGATTTCCGGGTCAACGCGCTCGGGGCGGCGCTGGCGATCCAGTCGGCGCTGCCGGCGCTCAAGCAATCGGGCGGCACATCCTCCGTCGTGTTGTTCTCGAGCGTGGCGGCGCGGCAGGGCTTCGCCTTCCACGGCTCCATCGGGATGGCCAAGGGGGCGGTGGAGGGGCTGACGCTCTCGCTCGCGGCGGAGCTGGCGCCAAAGGTGCGGGTCAACGCCATCGCGCCGTCGCTCACCCGCACGCCGCTGGCCGCCGGCCTGCTGGCGAACGAGCAGAGCGCCGCCACCATCGCCGGCCTGCATCCCCTGCAGCGGCTGGGCACGCCCGACGATATCGCCGCGCTGACCATGTTCCTGCTGTCGCCGGAGTCGGGCTGGATCACCGGACAGGTCATTGGCGTGGACGGCGGCCGGTCCACGCTCCGCACGAAGGGCTGACGTCAGGATCGAATCCGCGGAGTCGCCGCCGCTCGCGCGGCGTTGGCGACGGCGTCCATCGTGAACAGCAGCGGATAGAGATCCTCCGCGTACCAGAGCCGGGCGAAATACAGCCCGAGGGGCGACGGGGCGAACCGCGTGAACTCTCCGGTCGCGCGCTCCAGCCAGGCCAGGCCCGTGGCGCACGCGGATGTGCACGATGGGTCGTCGGGAAACTGCGCCAGCGCCGCCACCGCGACGGCGGTCTCTTCGATCGTCGGCACCAGACCCGCGCCGCCGCCCCATCCGCCGTCCGGACCCTGCGCCTTCAGCAGGTAGTCCCGCGCCCGCGCGGCGATCTCGAGGGCCTTCCCGGCGGCCTGACCACGCACGCTGACGAGCCCCTTGATCACCCGGGCGGTCCCGAAAACGGGATTCTCCTCCGCCGGCTCGTGCTGGTTGCCGAACCACAGCGGCACGAATGCCCCATCCGGCCGCTGCGACGCCGCCAGGAACGCCACCGCACGGGCGCTGGCGGCGCGCATCCGGACGCGCAGGGGTTCGTCCACGGCGTCGGACCACGCCGCCCAGGCGCGCAGCGCGTGCGCGGTGAGATCGGTCGAACTGCGGTCGAACGGCAGCGCGCCCCAGCCCTTGCAGAACGTCGGGATGCCGCCGTCGCCGTTCTGCAGGTCGAGCAGCCAGGCGATCCCGTCAGCGGCCGCTTTCCGGACGTCCGCGCGATCGCGGCCAAGCCGCGACAGCGCAAGTACCGCCCCGGCGGTGTCGTCCGCGTCCGGCACGCCGCCGGGCAGGTGCGTCCACGCCCAGCCTCCAGGCGCGGCTCCAGTGTACGGATGCACGGTCGTCCACTGCTGCCGCAGCAGGTAGTCCCGGATCGCCTCCTGGTCGTCTGGAGCCAGCAGCCTCCCGAGGCCGGCAGGCGCCATCGCATTGACGGCCAGCGTCGTGCCCCACGTCGCCAGGTTGCTGTCGATCGGCCAGCTGCCGTCGCCTCGCACCGATTGGAGTAGAAACGACACCCCCTTCGCCACGGCCGGGTGCGCGGCCTCGCCGCCGGCGGCCAGGCTCATGGTGACGAAGGCGGTCAGTGGCACGGCCTCGAGAAAGCCGCCGTGCTCGGGCTGGAGTCCCTCGAGCACGCGCAGCGCCCTCGGCGCCGCCCGCTCTCGAAGAGCCGTGATCAGCGGAATGGCGCCGCCGCGCCGGTGTCGCGCAATGCCCATGGCGATCAGCGCCGGCAGCGCATAGCTGACGACCGGGAGGCGCAAGGCCGCGAAGAACCGCCGCGGCACGGTCGCCAGCTCGAACGGCAGCTGCGGGATGAGCCGCCACGCCCTCTCCTCCGGCCCCAGCCGGCCGGTGATCGCGCACATCGTGAGGATCGGCACCGAGAACGTTCGGTCCTTGCCATAACGCGCTGCCAGGGCGGCCGCGAGCGCTTCGGGACTGCCGCCGCCGGCAGCTCGCGCGATCCAGGCACCGGCGGACGCCGCCGACTCCCTGGCCGCGTCGGTCTCGCCATAGGCAAGCGCCGACCACACGAGCGCTGTCGTGCTGATGTTGCTCACGCTGTCGGGCGTATCGCCCCAGCCGCCGTCGGCGTTGCACGTGGCTGCCAGCCAGGCGACTCCACCCGCAACCAGGCGATCGCCGTCCCGGACGGCTGCGCCCCGCCGTGCCGCGGCCGCCAGGGCGGTCACCGCGGTGGCGGTCGCCAGCGCGCTGCTGGAGAGGTGTCCCTCCCAGTGGCCTGCCGGCACGCGACGGGCCAGGAGTGCGGCGCCAACGCGCGGGATCGCGTCCTGCAGCCGATCAGAGGCTGAGATGGCCGAGCGCAAGGAGTCCGTAGTAGGTGTACTCACAGTCGAGCGTCCGGTCGGTCCAGTTGCCGTAGAAGCCGCCGGCGCTCGTCCACAGCGTGTCCACGAAGTCGAGGCAGGGCTCGCGCAGCGGCCCGCTGTCCGCATGCAGCGCCGACAGCGCGTGCAGCGACGTCGCGGTGGACAGCAGATCGGGGATCGGCGTCCGTGGTGCGGCGAAGAATCCACCCTCGGGATGGCACCGGCGCACCAGCCACTCGGGAACGGCGGGATCGACGGTTTCGCCGAGATGATGCAGCACCATCACGGCAGCAGCCGTGGCGGGTGTGGACCCTTCTTCGGCGCCGGCATGATTGGCGTAGGCGCCGTCGTCCGACCGCAGCTGCCGCAGGCAGTTCGCGACACCGCTTAGATCGGCATCGAGGCCGAGGTCCTCGATCGCGCCAAGAGCCAGGAAGCAGGCGTAGGCGGTGCCGCGCTCCGCCGACGGCGCGAGCGCGAAGCCGCCATCGCTGGATCGATGCAGGTCGAGCCGGCGGGCAATCGCGTCGCGAACCGCGGCGGGAGGGCCGGAGCGCTCGACGATCCCCCACGCCCGCGCCAGGCAGGTCAGGTGGACGAGATCGAGCGCCCCCCCGTCGCCGAACTGCGCCAGGTACCCGGAGACCCCACCGGGCACGTCCTGGCGGAGCGCCAGCAGCCCCTCGAGCCCGAACACGGTGTAGTAGAGATCGCTGTCGCCGGCGCGATCCTGGAAGCCGCCGTCCGCGTTCTGCGCGCGGCGCAGGAAGTCGATGACCAGGTCCGCCGACTCACCCAGCAACGTCGGTGCGAGCCGCGCGACCTGCACCATTTCGCGCCTCAAACTCACTGCACCATCCCTTGACCTCGAGATCGTTGAAGATCTTGCCGACGACGCGGCGGAGGAGCCCCTTGAGGCTGGGGTTCTCGAGAGTCGCCAGCGAGCGGATTGCTTCTTCCTTGTAGCCCTGCAGCAGCGACTCGCACCGCTCCTGGACCTTCAGCGCGGCGAGCGCGGCAAAGACGGCGGCGTGGGCTTCCGGCGTATCCGCCTGCCGTGCCCACGCCGGCGTGAGGGCCGCGGCATGCTCGTCGTGCGCGCGGCCACGCTCGAGGCCGACGGCGAGCGGCAGGGAGGGACGGGCGCCGCAGATGTCCCCGGCCGCACCGGCGAGGTCCTGGATGTCGTCGCGGATCTGATAGGCGATCCCGAGCGACTCGCTGTACTTCGCCAGGGTGGCGTGCAGGTCGTCGTCCGCCTGCCCCGAGTAGAGGGCGCCGATCGCCAGCGCCACCTCGAAGGCGGGGGCCGTCTTCTGCCGGAAGATGTCCAGCACCTGCAGCGAAGACAACGGCTTCGGATGGCGGGTCCACACGAGCTCGGCGCCCTGGCCGATCGAGAGCGTCCGGTGGCCATCCGCCGCGGCGCGCACCATCGCCACCACCGTGGCTGGCGGCGCGTCGGACTCGGCGAGCAGCCGGTAGCCTTCGCCGAGCAGCAGGTCGCCGACGTTGAGCGCGACCGCGACGCCGTGCTCGGTGTGCAGCGCATCGCTGCCGTAGCGGCTGGCGTCTTCGTCCTCGATGTCGTCGTGGACGAGCGACGCCTTGTGGAAACATTCAACCGCGATGGCGGCGCGGCGGAGACCCGCCGGAACCTGGGCGTCGGGGTCGCCGGTCAGCGCGCGCCAGGCACACACCGTCAGGAATGGCCGCCAGCGCTTGCCGGCACGGGCCAGCCAGTCGCGCCCGATGCGTTCGGTCTCGGAGCCTGCCGCCCCGAGGAAGCGGGCGAGCTCCTCGGGGAGAAACCAGGTGTCGACCTCGCGGCGGATCGACTCGAGATCCATGCGATAGGTGCGATCGTCGCTGGTCAGGTGGATGACGTCCCACACCCAGTCCGTGTCGACGGCGGTATCGATGCAGTCGTCCTGCAGCAGCGGGATGGCGACGCCGGGGATGGCCGCCGCCTCCATGTAGGGGAAGGCCCGTTCGAGCACCGACAGGCAGCTGACGCCGACAATCGCCTCGATCTTGCCGGTCTCGATGATCGACATGACGATCGCGGACCCTTCCGCGACGAGCACGGCGTAGCCGAGGCGTTCGGCTTCTTCCTGCAGGTCCTGGATCGAGCACAGTCCGCATTTCTTGCACAGCAGGCCGAACTCGTCGAACGGCGCCGGGCACTTCGCCTCGACGCGCAGGCACTTCGGCATCAGCAGCAGCCGGCGTTCGTAGGGGATTCCGGCCAGGGCATCGCGCCACATCTCGTTGCTGATCAGCACCCCCGCGTATTCGCGATAGGTGGCCGGCACGCCGGCGGCGGCCAGCATCCGCCCGGCGTGCTCGCGAAGGGGATCGGCCGGCATCGGCGGGACGGGCCGGACTTCGGCGACGTAGGCCCGCGCGAGCGCCCGCAGCTGCTCCCGTTCGGCGAGCGACTGCGGGATGTTCGCCTGTGGCGGCCGGTCCGACTGCACCGGCAGGATCCGAGGCAACGACACACCAGCGTGCAGTTCCATCTACGTGTAGGCTCCAAAGCCGAAGAACCAGTGCTTCTTGGCGAAACGATAGGCCCAGTGTTCTTCCGGGATCTCGTGGCCGGCGTTGTGCTGGCTCGAGCGCGACTGCATGGCGTCGATCTCGCGCATCCCGGCGCCCGCCACCCGATGCGTCGTGTCCCGGGCGCCATGCCGGAGAACGAGCTCGCGGACCAGGTCGGGACGTTCGAGCACGATGCAGCCGCGCGTCGCCCCGGCTGCCGTCTCCCTGAAGTCCTTGATGAACGCCGATCCGTTGAGGACGTCGAACAGGTCCCGCTCGTCGTCGATCGTGTCGGTGGCGAACTGGATGATCGGGCAGGGCTCGATGTCCCCCCACGGATTGATGTGATGGCTGATGCCGGTCGCCATCGGGCAGAGCGCCTGCCCCTTGTCGTCCCAGTAGGCGTCCACCATCGCCAGCGGCAGGCGCGACCGCATCTGCACCACGAAGCGGCGCACCTGCAGCACCTGCTCCGGCGTCAGCGCCAGTTCCGGCGAGGCATGTTCGCCCACCGGCCGGTAGGTGTGGTACCAGACGTAGTGCACCCCCTTGCCGATCAGGTGGTGCAGCCAGGCCTCGTTGACCAGCTCGGCGAAATTGGTCTGGCAGACGCTCGTCGCGACCCCGACGATCAGCTTGTTGCGGACGCAACTCTCGAGACCGGCGAGCGTCTTTTTGAGCACATCCCGGCGGCCGCGGCGGGCGTCGCTGACCTCGAGCGTGCCTTCGATGCTGATCAGCGGCGTGGCGTTGCGCAGCCGGCGCAGCTCGCGCGCGATCTCGTCGGTGATCAGCTGTCCGTTGGTGAAGATCTGGAAGTAGCAGTCCCGGTGCCGCGCCAGGATCTCGAGCAGCTGCGGGTGCATGAACGGCTCGCCGCCGAGGATGCCGAAAAAGCTGTTCCCGCGCTTCTTGGCCGCGGTAATCAGGCGATCCATCCGGCCGGCGTCGATGTAGTGCTGCGGACCGTCGACCTTGACCCAGCAGCCCTGGCAGCGCAGGTTGCAGCTGTTGATGACGGAAATGTAGAGAAACGGCGGGAAGTGCTCGCCGCGCGCCAGCCGCTGCTTGAACTTCTGGACCGAGCGCACGCCCTTGACGCCGAAGTTCCAGGTGAACGTCCACAGCAGACGCGGGTCGGTCTCGGTCAGCATCCGTCTGGCGAATGGCACGATCATGCCGGGTCCTTCCCGTCCGCCGCGGCAACTGCCTGGGCGGTCCTGGCCTGGATCTGGTCGAGGGACGGCAGCGCCGCCAGCACCTCGGGCGGGATGCCGAGCTCCTGCTGCAGCTTGGTCAGGCAGCGGCGGCGCTCGTCGAGCGCCCGCTTCTCGTCGCGCTCCTTCGAGAAGCGCGCCTTGGCGTCGGCGCTGCGCTGGCGCAGCGCCGCGTAGATGTCGCCGCCGAGCAGCGCCGAGATGTCGACCTTCATCTTCTCGCGCTGCAGGTCCGCCTCGCGGACCTCGTCGCCGTTGATCGGCCCCCCCTTGTACTTGGGGAAGAGGATCGCCACCTCGGGACACACCCGCGAGCAGGCCGGGCAGTCGGTCTTGCAGTTGGTCGGATTGCGAACCTCGATCTTCTTCTCCTTCGAGACGCCATAGACGTCGAAGAGACAGAAGGTCAGGCACTGCATGCAGTTGGTGCAGCGGCTGAAGTCGATGACCGGGAACCACGGCTTCCACTTCTGCCGCGGCGCCGTGCCCGCCCGGGTGTGCAGGTCGTCCAGCCCGCGCAGGATCGCATCGCCATCGAGGCCGTCGACGTTGCAGAAGAACACGGGACGGGCCTGCGCGCCGTCCGACTCGGCGACCGACGGCTGCGCCTCGGCGAATCGTCCAAGGATGGCCAGCGCCCCGGATCCCGGCGCCGCGGGTGTGCTGCCGTCAGCGCCCACGCGCGCCACCTTGTAGCCGCTGTCGAGCAGCCGGCGCATCGCATCGGCCCGAACGGCTGCCTCCAGCGGCCGGCTGCCCCGCCCCTCATACAGCACGATCGAGAGCGTCGTCGCTGCGCTCATGGCCGCTCCGCCCCCTGCGGGAGCTCGAGGCTTGCCGCAATATCCCCAGCGCCCTGCTCGCGCATGTTCAGGACCTGCACCGTTTCGGGCAAGGTGATGCCGGCGCCGGTAAACAGCCAGCGGACGGCGCGCGGATAACAGGCGACGATGGCGACGTCTTCCGTCGCCGCGATCTGCTCGAGCGCCGGGTCGCGCCGTGCCGACATCTCGCAGAGATCGGGAACGGCGTCGAACGACACCCCGGATCCGCACAGGTGCTCGAGGACCGCCGCCTTGGTGTCGGGCGGCACGACCTGCGCGAACGCGCAGTGGCAATAGAGGATCCGCTGCGGTCTGCTCATGCCGGATCCCTCAGGACGTCGCCGCCATGCGATGGGTTGGCACCGGCCGTCCAGGACGGAAGCGCTCGAGATGCGTGACGGTGACCATCGCGCCATCGGCCCGGCCCGCCGCCAGCGCCCGCCGCACCGCCGTTTCGAGCCGCGCGGGGTCCGCTTCGGCGCGCAGGTTGACGGTGATCTCGGCATCGTCCACCTCGGCATCGAGCGAGAACGCGAGCTCGGGCCCGGTGGCCGTCCGCGTCGCGTTGACGACCGCGATGCCGTGGCCGTCGGCGGGCACCAGGGTCAGCTTGAGGTGAGCGATCTCGCGGCCGTCCGCCGCGAGGTCGCGATGAATCGCCGTGGCGAGCTCAAGCAGCAGCGTGTCCGCGTCGACCGGCCCGCCTGCCACCGTCGCCGTGCCATTCAACCAGCCGAGCAGCGCCTCGCCGTCGGCGTAGGTGTCGTAGTCGATGTCGAGCACGCGTCCGCCGGCGTCGTCCGACAGCAGGCCGTCGATCCAGCTGCCGACGCCGTCGCCCGTACGGGCCGCAATCGAGACGATGCGCGCCGATGGGAAGCGGTCAGCGAGCGTTGCCCGCAGCCGTGCCACCCGCGCGGGTTCGACGCGGTCGATCTTGTTGATGACCAGCACGTCGGCCTCTTCGAGCTGCTTGCCGTAGATGTACTCGACCTTCGGCGAAAAGGCGCGGCCCGGCTCGACGCCGAGCACGCGCAGCGCCCGATCGGGGTCGACCAGCACGCTGAGCGCCGCGACCCGGTAGCGGTCGGCATACAGCTGCCGCAGCGGCAGGGCCACCGTCGCCGCCAGGTCCGTGCAGCTGCCGACCGGCTCGGCGAGGAAGACGTCCGGCCGCGACTCGGCGGTGAGCCTGGCCGCGGCGTCCGTGAGCGAGTTGAAGCGGCAGCAGAAGCAGCCGCCGGCGATCTCCTCGACCGGAAACGCCCGCGAGCGCACGAGCGCGGTATCGACCAGCGCGTGGCTCTGGTCGTTCATGATCAGGCCGACACGCTTTCCCGAGCCGGCGAGATGACTGCCGGCGGCGAGCAGCGCCGTCGTCTTGCCGGCCCCGAGAAAGCCGCCGACCATGATGTAGTGCGCGATCATTCCGTGGACTCCCCCTGCGACCGGCGCATCCGGTCGATGGTGTCGTCGAGCAGCGCCGCGTATCGGTGCATGTCCATCGCCTGCGCATCGGGCTCGCCGCGCACCTCGTAGAGCCAGCCGCGGCGATAGCGGTCGTCGTCGATCACGGCGATGCGGTCGATCAGCAGGGGGTTGCTGCCCTCGAACCGGCCCGTCACCACGCTGTACAGGTCGCTGCGGGCCTTGAAGCCCTCGAACCAGCCGATCTCCTGCCCGAGCGCGACCGCCTCGCCGGCCTGCCGGTCGAAGCCGATCTCGACGACATCGCCGAGCATCCGCGAGGCGAACTTCGTCAGGCCCACCCGCCACTGGCCGTCAGCCTGCTGCTGGACCCAGAAATGCGACGGCGTGTACTGGCGGTCGCCCAGCAATCGCGTGCGAAAGACCAGCTTCCGGTAATAGAGTTCCGCGACGTCCGGCATGCCAGGAAGGAGGATTGTCCCATAGATGGAGGACCCGGGGCCGGGAATGCCGGCGATTGCTGCTTACCTGAGCGCGGCGCTCCACAAGACCATACGCGCTCCGGCGGGATCGCGTTTCACGGGCCGGCGCGCAGGCTATTTACCTTGACGCCGGTGGTCAATACACTGCCTGACGCGGGCGCCATGCGACGGTCATCGACTTCAGCTCTGCCGCGGGAGCTGCCGCGGCGCGGCGGGGCGTTCCCGCCTCGTTGCCGTGGTCTGCGCGACGATTGATCATGCATCCTGCGGATCACCCCGCCGGCGGCACCTCTGACGCGTCCGGGGTGCGGCTCAGCGAGCTCATCGCCGCGCTGTCGCTGGCGACCGATCTCGGCATGGGCCAGCCCTTGACGCATGCGCTGCGCACCTGCCTCATCGCCTTGTCGATTGGACGCACGCTCGGCTTCGCCGAGCCGGTGCTGCGCGATACCTACTACACGACCCTCCTCCGGTTCGTCGGCTGCACCTCGGACTCGCATGAGTTCCTCGATTTCGCCGCCGGCGAGGACGTCGGATTCCGCCACACGCTCGCCGGCGTGGCCAATGGGACGCCGGACGACGTCGCGCCGCAGCTGATTGCGTTCATGACAGAGGCCGGGGTCGGGGGCAACGTGGCCGGGCGCGTCACGACCGCGCTCACCGCGCCCGACGGCGTTGCGGCGCGCAGCATGACCGCCCACTGTGAGGTGGCCTCGATGCTGGCGGCGCGCCTCGGGCTGGAGGCGACGATCCGTGATGCCCTCGCGCATGCCTTCGAGCGCTGGGACGGCCACGGCTTTCCCGACGGCCAGGCCGGCGAGGCGGTCGCGCCGGCGGTCCGCCTCGCGATGCTGGCCAGGGATGTCGAAGTGCTCGCACGGACGCTGGGGCTCGACGCGGCGCACGGCATCCTGCGGCAGCGCCGGGGGCGCGCGCACGATCCGCGTGCGGTCGACGCCGTCATCAAGGCAGGCACCGGACTGGTGGCCGGGCTCGAGCACTGCGACACGTGGACCGAAGTGCTTCGCTGCGAACCGGGAGGGCCGCGGTGGGTGCCCGCGGACCGCATCGATGACGTCTTGACCGCGTTCGCCGACTTCGCCGATGTCAAGATGCCGCATACCCTGGGACATTCACGCGGCGTCGCGCAACTCTGCGAAGCCGGGGCGCGGACGCTCCGGTTCTCGCCACGGGACGTCGAGAACAGCAGACGCGCCGCGTTGCTGCACGACCTCGGGCGAACGGCCATCCCCAACGCCATCTGGGAGCGTCCGGGCCCGCTGTCGCTCGAACAATGGGAGCGCGTCCGGCTGCATGCGTACTATTCGGAGCGCATTCTCAACGCCTGCGAATACCTGCGTCCGCTCAGCGCGCTGGCGGGCGGACATCACGAACGGCTGGATGGATCCGGGTATCACCGCGGCCTGCGGCGCGGCGACTGCAATGCGCCCCTGCGGCTGCTCGCCGCCGCCGATGCGTGCCAGGCCATGCGGCAGGCGCGCCCGCACCGGCCGGCCAGGACACTCGACGAAACGGCAGACGCGCTCCGCCTCGGGGTGGCCGGCGGACAGTTCGACCCGGACGCCGTCGACGCGGTGTTGGCGGCGGCGGGCGCCGCGGTTCCACGGCGCCGGCGGGCCGGTGGCCTGACCGACCGCGAGGTACAGGTACTCCGGCTGATGGCCAGGGGGGCATCGAACAAGCAGATCGCCGGTGCGCTTGGCATCACCCCGAAGACCGCCGGGCACCATGTCCAGCACATCTATGACAAGGTCGGCTGCTCGACGAGAGCGGCCGCCGCGCTCTTTGCCGTCGAACACGCCCTCCTGTAGCCGCACGCCGGAACCTGGCCCATCGGGTGAACGCCCGATGCGCGGAAGGCCCCGGCATCCGCATACTGCGCGCACAGGAGGTCGCCCATGCGCCGCATTCTTTCCGAGGGTCATCCCGCTCGTGTCCAGCTGGCGAACCGGCAGGCCGATCACGCAGTGGTCGTCGGCGGCAGCATCGCCGGGATGCTGGCCGCCCGTGTCCTGCTGGACCATTTCCGGCGCGTCACGATCGTCGAGCGCGACGTCCTGCCGCCGGCGCCGGTCGCGCGGCGTGGCGCGCCGCAGGCGCAGCACAACCATGTCCTGCTCCTGCGTGGCCGCCAGGTCATGGAGGAGTTGTTTCCACACCTGCAGCCGGCCATCGTCAGCGACGGGGGCCTGGTCGTCGACATGCCGCGGGAGCTCGCGTGGCACACCCCCTGGGGGCTGGGCGTGCGATTCGCCTCTCCCCTGCTGATGCTGGCCTGCAGCAGGACCCTGCTCGAATGGCGCATCCGGCAGCTGCTCGCGGAGTGGCCGGGCCTTGCATTCGTGTCCTCGACCGCCGTCACGGGACTGGTCGTGAATGGCGAACGAGTGACCGGGGTGCGCACCGACGCCGGACAGCTCGAGGGCGACCTGGTCATCGATGCCAGTGGCCGCGGCTCCCACGCGGCGCGCTGGCTCGAAGACGCCGGGTGCCGGCGGCCGCGGGAGACGGTCGTGAACGCGTTTCTGGGATACGCCAGCCGCCTGTATCGGCCGTTGCCGGATGCCCGGCGCTGGTGGAAGGGCATGTACGTGCAGGCTGCGCCGCCGCAGCATCCGCGGGTTGGCGTGATCCTGCCGATCGAAGGCGGGCTGTGGCACGTCACGATCGGCGGAGGCGACCGCCAGTACCCCCCGGCGGATGAAGCCGGCTTCCTCGAGTTCGCCGCGAGCCTGCGGACCCCGGCTCTGTATGAGGCGCTGCAGGCGGCCGAGCCATGCTCCCCGATCTGCACGACGCGCTCGACGGAGAACCGCCGGCGTCATTTCGAGTCCACCCGCATGCCGGCCGGGTTCATCGTGACGGGCGACGCGGCATGCGCGTTCAATCCGGTCTACGGCCAGGGTATGACGACCGCGGCGCTCGGCGCGCGGGCGCTCGGCGAAAGTCTCGACATCACGCGGGCCCGCACCGGACACCTGATCGGCCACGGCTTCGAGCGTCGCTTCCAGGCCCGGCTGGCGCGCGCCAATCGCGATCCCTGGCTGCTCGCCGTCGGCGAGGACCTCCGCTACCGCGCGACCCAGGGGGCGAGCCGGAGTCTGCGCATCCGGGCGATGCATGCATACATGGACGCCGTCGGGCGGATGACCACCCATGACGTGATCGTGCGGGCGAGGCTCCTGCGCGCCTTCCACATGATTGCGCCGCCGGCGTCGCTGTTCACGCCATCAGTCGTGTGGCGGGTGTTGACCGCCCGGCGCCGGTCGAGTGAACGCGTCCCCCCGGACTGCGGGCTCCGGTCGTCCCCGGAGCCCGCAATCCTGGAGTGGCCTTAGAAGGAGTACTTGGCCACGAACTGGATCACCCGCGGATCGCCCACGGTGCTCGTGATCGTGCCGAACACCTGGCTCTGGATGTTCGCCTGCGGCGGCCCGAAGTTCGGGTGATTCAGGACGTTGAAGAGCTCCGCCCGGAACAGGAAGTACTGCCGGCCGAGCGTCGCCACGCGCTTGCCGACCGACAGGTCGATGTTCCAGTAGCCAGGCGCGTCCAGGATGCCGACGCCCGCGTCGCCGAACTGCCCGAGCGGCGCCGACACGAACGCGTCGCGGTCGATCCAGCGCTCGAGCGTCGGGTTGTCCACCGTCCCGCTGGCAATCCGGTTCGGGCGATCCGGCGAACGCGTGCCCTGCAGCGACGGCCGGGAGCTGTCGGTCACCGTAATCGGGAAGCCGGTGCGGGCGATGGCGGCGAAGCTGAGCTGCCAGCCGCCGGCGATCGCATCGACCGCGCGGTTCCAGCCGGCGCCGAACCGGCGCTCGCGGCCGAACGGCAGCTCGTAGCTGCCCTGCAGGTTGAACACGTGCCGGGCGTCGAAGAACGCCCGGCCGTAATTCGCCTCGATGTCGTAGCTGTTCATCGGATACGCCCCTTCGGCGGCGACGCCGGCCGAGCCGTAATACCCGAGATTATTGGTGAGCGCCTTGCTCAAGGTGTAGTTGGCCTGGAAGTCGAGCCCCTGCCAGACGCGCTGCTTGAACGACGTCTGCAGCGCGTTGTAGTTGCCGCGGCCGCGCGACGCCGTCGTGCTGATGTTGGTGATCAGCGGGTTGAACTGATAGAGCGGACGGCGCGTATTGAGCGGGGCCCACGTGCCGGGGCTGCCCACGCCCGGCAGCGGCTGGTTGCCTTCGATCGGCGTCACCAGATACTTCGAGGTGCTGCCGACGTAGCCGATGTTGATCGACGCGCGCTGCCCGAGCAGGTACTCGGCGAACAGGTTCCACTGCTGCGTCAGCTGCGGCCGCAGATTCGGATCGAACGCGCGCGGCTGCCCGGACAGCCCGGTGGTCCCCTGCAGCCCTTCGAAGCCGGTCGCGATCGTGCCCGCGCCGCTCGTCTGGTCGTAGGCGACCTGCGACTCGAAGAAGAACGGCGGGTTCAGCGGCAGCCGCAGGTTGGCGCCGGTGCCTTCCATGTACTGCGTGATGCCATAACCGCCGCGATACACCCACTTCTCGCCGCGCCGGTAGGCAAAGCCGAGCCGCGGCTCCCAGCCCTGATAGTACGGCTCGTAGAGCGCGCGGCTGTTGCCGTTCTGCCCCGCCAGCCGGAGCGAGGCGTCCGCCAGGTCGACGTTGGCCTGCCGGTCGTCCCGCTCGACGAGCGGCGAGGTATAGCCCCAGCGCAACCCGAGGTTGAGCGTCAGGTCGTTGGTGGCCTTGAGGTCGTCGGCGGCATAGAACGCGATGCGGTGCTGCAGGTGCGTCCACGGCTCCGACAGCGAGCCGCGGCCCTTGCCGGCGACCTGGTCGAGCAGGAAGTCGGCAAAGGCGGCGCCGGTGAACTGGCCGCTGTAGTTGATGAAGCCGAGCACGCCGTTGTTGCCGGAGTAGTAGCGGTTCATCTCGTAGTAGTTCCACGAGCCGCCGAACTTCAGCGAATGGCGGCCGGTCAGCCAGGTGAGCCGCTGGTTGACCTGCAGCACACCGTTGTTGGTGTTGCTCGACACGGCCGTCGTCCCGATGTTGGTCAGGTCGTTGCCCATCTGCACCGAGCTGAGGCCGGGGATGGGCTGCGCGCCGCCGAGGCCCAGGCGGTTGTTCAGGGGCCCCAGCCCGGCCAGGTCGAGCGGCGCGCTGTTGAACGAGTTGTCGTTGTAGCCGATCAGCAGGTCGTTCACGATCGAGTCGCCGATGATGCGGTTCCAGTTGACGCCGACGCTCCAGAACGGATTGTTCGAGATGTTGGAGAACGCCAGCGGGATGACCGTCGCCCCGGGACGCGCCTCATGCGCCTGGCGCGAGTAGCGGACGAACACCTTGTCCTTCGCCGAGGCGTTCCAGTCCAGCTTGATGTCGAACTGGTCCGACTGTTCCTCCGACGACGACGTGCCCCGGTAGTTCTGGCGGAAATCGCTCAGCGCCCGGTCGACGTTGGGCAGCGGATAGAGGCCCGTGTCCGCGAGCAGCGCCCGCGCGAACGGGCTGAACCGGCTCATGGGAATCTGGTTGTTGGCAAAGGCCTGGCCGGTGACCGGGTCGCGCACCACGATGCCGCGGGCGAGCAGGCTGCTCAGATCGCCCTGGCGCCAGGCCATCGGGATCACCGTGGCGAACGAGTCCGCCGGCGGCACCTCCTGCCGCGCGCCCTGGTAGTCGCCGAAGAAGAACAGCTTGTTGCGGATCAGCGGGCCGCCGAACGTGCCGCCGAAGATGTTCCGCGAGAACTCCGACTTGCGGCCGCCGGCGCGGTTGGTGGCCCACGGTGTCGCCGCCAGCTCGTTGTCGCGCCAGTAATAGAACGTGTTGCCGCGGAACTGGTTGGTGCCCGACTTCAGAACCATGTTCACCAGGCCGCCGGCCACGTTGCCGAGCTCGGGCGAGTAATTGTTCGACTCGATGCGCAGCTCCTCCACCGCGTCCGGGCTCGGCTGGTAGGCGATCAGGTTGTCGATCGCGTCGTTCATGTCCACGCCGTCGAGGCTGAAGCTGTTCGCCTGCTCGCGCTGGCCGTTCACGAACGGCCGGCCGCTGCCGGTGTTCTTCAGGCTGTTGAAGGCGCCCGGGTTGGGGGTGACCGCGCCGGCGACATACAGCGTCGCGGTCGACAGGTTCCGCCCCTGGATCGGGAGCGCCTCGACCTGCCGCTGCTGCAGCGTGTTGCCGACCACGGCGTTCTCGGTCTGCAGGACGGCGCCGCTCGCCACCACCTCGACCCGCTGTTCGACCGTCCCCAGCTCGAGCTTGAAGTCGACGCGCGCCGTCTGGTTCGCCGAGAGCGACACGGTCGACTGCACGCTCTTGAAGCCCTGCAGCTCCGTCGTAATCAGGTACGACCCGATCGGCACGGCGGTGATGAGGTAGTTGCCGGCGGCGTTCGTCACGCCGGTGTAGGCGATGTTCGTCGCCTGGTTGGTCGCCGTGACCGTCAGCCCTGGCAGCGCCGCCCCGGAGGCATCAGAGACGATGCCGGTGATCGTGGCGAGACCCGTCTGCGCTCCCGCCGGCGCCGTGAGCAGCAGGCCCACGACCGCGGCCAGGCCGACCCGCAGAAGAACACCTCTCAAGCGAACCATGGGGTACTCCTTCATTTCCTTGGCCAGCGGTAAGCCCCGAGACTGCACACCCGCTCCAGGCCATGGGTACAGTGCTTCCGCCAGAGGCCGAAAAGCTCGGCCCGCGACGGATCATCAGCGACGAGTGGCCTTTCGTCAAGGGCGGCGCGCGGGTGCCCGGTGCTCAGAACGCGTCCGGATCCCAGATGGTGGCGGCGATGTGCTGCTCCGGACGGGCCGCGGTGGTGTAGTAGTAGATGGTCACCACCTTGCCATCGCCCCGCTGCACGCTGCGCGGATAGCCGAGATCCCACGAGGCCCCGTCTTCACGCAGCGCGATCTCCCGGCCCCACGTTTTGCCGGTGTCGCGGCTGATGCGGGCGCGAATCCCATAGGGCTTCGAGCGGTAGCCGTAGGTCACGACGATGCGCCCGTCGCGCAGGCGCACCAGCGCCGGCGGGTTGCCGTTGTGCGCCGCGTCCGGCCGATCGGTGTCCGCCACCTTGCTGCGCAACTCCCACGAGGCGCCGTTGTCGGTGGAGGCATACAGATCGATCCAGTTGCGCCGGACCGCGTCGCTGTCGTCGCGGCGCCGCAGCGCCGCCACGATCTCGCGGCTCGAGATCCGTGCGCTCGACGGCATGACCGAACGCGTGGTGTGCGGCTCCTTTGTGATCCAGGACACGAACTCGAACGACCGCCCGTCGTCGGTGGCCCGCGCCACGAAGGCCCGGTCCTGATAGTTACCCGCCTTCACGCCGGGCTGGTTGGCCGAGAGGAACAGCAGGGTCTCGCCCGGGCTGGCGAGATAGTCGGTGCGTGCCGTCAGCTTCAGTTGCTCGAGGCCTGAAAAGAGGTAGGGGCCGCGCCAGGTTCTTCCGCGGTTGTCGGACACGAAATAGCTGTCGCCGGTCTGGTGATACGGCGGCGGCCCCCCGATCCGGATGGCCAGGCCGGGATTGCCGGGATCCATCCCCCGCGGCGCCGGGGCCGCCGTGCCCCCGTCGCCAACGAAGTTGTCCGGATCGTCCATCTTCCACGTCTCGCCGCCATCGAGGCTGCGGGCGAGCACCGCTCCGGCGGGCCGGTCGCGGTCAATCGAATGGCTCTCGTCGTCCGCCTTGTAGTCGCCGAGCGTGAAACCGACGAGGATCTCGTCCTGCCACTGCCAGATACCATTGTTGGCGGGCCAGGCAGCAAAACGCCCGGGTTCCTGATAGACGACCACCTGGCGGACAGCCTCCGCCGCTGGCTGCCCGCTGGGCGCCCCCGCAAGAGCGGCGACAGCGGCTGATGTGCAGACGAGCAGTATCCACGCCGACGTCCTCATCGTGACTCCTCACGCCACTCCGCGGGGGCCGGGCAGCCGCAAAACGCGGCTGCTACAGGCGAAAGAGCTGCCGCGCGTTCGCCGAAAAGATCTTGTCCTGGTCGGCAGCCGACAGTTCGGCGCCCTTGACGCACTCGACGATCAGGGCCGGCTCCACCCAGGGATGGTCGCTCGAGAACAGCAGCCGATCCGCACCCATGAAGGCATGAGCGAACTTGATCGCCAGGGGCAGCGGTGAGACCACGTCGAGCCAGATGCTCTTCAGGTACTCGCTCGGCGCACGCGTCAGGTGGGCCGGGCCCCGCTTCAGCACCTGCGTCTGATGGTCGAGGCGGCCGACGATGTACGGCAAGGTGCCGCCAAGGTGGGGGCAGACGAGCTTCAGCCGGGGGAACTCGTCCAGGATCCCGGACATGATGATCCGCGTCAGCGCGATCGTGTTGTCGAACATGTTGCCGAGCGAGCTCGTCATCTCGTAGCCCTTCACGAAGTCGGTGGTGATGGGCTTGGCGGGATGGAGGAGGATGGGCACATCCAGTTCGACGGCGCGGGCGAACAGCGGCCGGAACTCCGGCTCGTCCGGGAACTTCCCCGCCAGGTTGGTGTAGAGGAGGATGCCTTTCATGCCGAGCTTCTGGACGCAGCGATCGAGCTCGGTGATTGAGGCCGCCATGTCCTGCAACGGCAGCACGCAGAGGCCGAAGAACCGCGTCGGATGCGCCTTGGCTATACCGGCCACGAAATCGTTCAGTATCCTGGCCACCGCGGGACCGTCGGCGCCAAACCACTCGGGACCAGGGTCGTTGATGCTCAGCGCCGTCATGGCAATCCCGTTCGCGTCCATGGCCGCGAGCTTGGCCGGGACATCCATGTAGTGCGGCGGAATCTTGCGCAGCCAGTCGCCCATCTGCACGATGCGCACGCCGTCCCGCGTAAACACGCGCGGATCGCTGGTGCGGGCTGCCATCAGCTCGACAACCTCGGGACAGAAGAGATGACTCTGGCAGTCGATGCGGCCGCCGGGCGGCAGCACCGCGGGCGGGCCCTGGGCGGTCTCGGCCGCAGACGGCTGCAGCGCGGAAGCCGCCGACGCGGCGGCGGTGGCCGCCGCCAGGAAGTCGCGGCGGCTGAGGGACGAGGGGTTCGTCGTCACGGCCTGGGCCCGCCGTCGGATTGGACCTCGCGGTATGCCGCCGCGAAGTCGATCGGCCGCGCGGCCGGGGCATCGAAGAGCAGCACGTCGTGCCGCAGCTTCAGCGCGTCGCCCGGTCTGACGACGAGTTTTCCGTCCGCGGATGCCGGCAGGACGCGTGGCCCGAAGCCGTTGGCGACGATCGCGCCGTAGTCCCGGCTGTGCCACCACGTCGGATTCGGATTCGAGCGGGCAGGAAAGATCGCCACTCCCCGGATGCGCCCCTCCACCTCGCGCGAGTAGGTCGCCCACGCCGCCGGCTTGCCCCAGACGGCTTTCGCGCCCGCTACGGCGTCGCTATTCACGACCAGCCCTCCCTTCTGTTCGGTGAGGTCGGTGGCCACGCGCACGCCGAGCCCCATCTCCTCCTGGTCGCCGAACACGAGCTCGCGGTCCGCGCTTCGAATCTCCGCCTCCCAGGTCAGCTGAAACGCGTGCTCGCCACGCAGCGCCATCGCCAGCCGCGACTCCTGGGTGGCGAGCAGCGTTCCGTCCTGGGTGATGAGGCGGTTCCGGGTGGCAAACGTCAGGCGGCCACCGGTGACGGCCGGCTCCGCGGTGAACGCCACGTGCTCGATGCGCGCCTTGTTACGCCAGAAATCCTCGCCATTGATGGCGCCGAACGCGAGCCAGACACCGGGGTGCATCGTGGCGTGATCGGTGGCGTCGCCGTCGCCGGGCGGATGCGTGCGGGTCACCTGCACCCCGCTGGGTGCGCGAAGATTCCGGAAATGCGGTCGGAGCACCTGCGGATCGGCGAAGACGTAGTCCGTCACCGGATGCCCCGCATGAAGAATGGAGAGCCGGTCGGGCCTCAGCTCCCATGAGAACGCATGGCCGGCGGGCGCGGCCAGCGGCGCCGGAACCGCCGGCTTCGTCGCGGCGGCACCAGCCGGAACCGCGCGCTGCGCCATGAGCCACGCCACCAGATCCGCCAGGTCGGCCGGATTCAGCGCCTGGTCGTACGGCGGCATCGGCGACTGGTGGATGCTGCGGCGGCTGCTGATCGTGCTCTTCTCGATCGCCACGGTCTCCCCGTTCACCTGCACGAGGTTCAGCGTGCGATCGTTCTCCGACTCGAAGATGCCGGCAACCCCCTGCCCGTCGCGCGTGGCAACCGTCAGCAAGCCATAGCCTTCGACGATGATCTGGTTGGGGTGCAGGATCGATCGGACGACCGAGTCCGCATCTTCGCGGCCGCCGATGGCGCTGAGGTCCGGACCGATGGCGCGGCCTTCGCCCCCGGCCCGGTGACAGGCGATACACCCGGCGGCATTGAAGAGTCCCGGACCCCGCGTCGCATCGGCCGCCGGGAGCCGCGACAGCACCTGCTCGACGGTCGTCGGCGTCTCCACCTTCCCCAGCGCAGGCACGGCGACCTTGGAATCCCGCTTGCGATAGGTCCCGACCAGCGTGTTGCCGACCTGCTGGTTGTTGACGAACAGCGCGGCTTTCACGGTCGTGGTGCCGGCCAGCTGGCCGGGACTGCCCGACCGGGATTTGGGCGTCGGTTCGGTGCCATCGAGCGTGAAGCGCACTGTTGCCGGCTTGATGCCGGGCGTGATCTTCACGGTCACCGAGTCGACGAAGTCGCCGGGCCTCGGATAGATGTCGATCAGCGCATTTCCCTCTGACTGCGCGAGCCAGTTGGCCGCGAGCTCGGCGGTGCCCGGATCGCGATCCCGGACGAGCGGCTTGACCGCCGCGGCTTCGAGCTCGCGGCTCTCCAGGAGCGCCAGCAGGGCGGCACGCCGGACGGGGCCACGTTCATCCTTCAGCAGGCCGCGCAGGACCGTGGCCGGCGCGATCTTGCGCAGCGCCTGCCATGCGGCATAGGAGGTCAGCCGATCCTCCTCTTTCGCCACCAGCGCAGACAGCTGCGGGACGAGCTGCCGCTGACCCGCCTGAGCGATGGCCTGCACGGCGGCGAACCGCCGGCGCGGCTCCCCGTCCTCCAGCGCCGCGACGACATACGCTGGCAGCTGCCCAGCCGGTTTATGTTCGCGAGCGCGGTGAGCCGCGATCCGGATCGCCTGGATGCTGGCGTTCAGCGACAGCGTCCTGCCGGTTTCCGCGAACCATGCGTCGATGCTGCCGTCCGCCGGCTCCATCCGGCCCAGCGTCCACAAGGCCCAGGTTTCCTGCGCCTGCGGCAGTCCGCCACGGCGGAGCCACGTGATGAGCTCATCCTTCACCGCGGCGCCACGCCGGACGAGCTCGTCCTGCGCGTCGATGGACCAGACGGGGAGCGCGCCGCCGAGGTCCCCGGCCAGATCCGCAAACGTCCACTGCGCCACCGGCGTGCGGCGCTTCGGCCCATCCCAGTTCGCCGCCGGCGCATCGGGCCAGGAGATGCGGAACACGCGGCCTTCGTTGACCTGCTCGCCGTCCTTCCAGACGACGCCGTATTCCTCCCCCCATCCGCTGACATACAGGGCGCCGTCGGGCCCCACGACAATGTCCACCGGCTTGAACAGCGGGGTCGGGACCGCGGGGCCTCCGGCGCGTCCACCGCCGTAGCTGGCGACCGCCCGGCCGGCGCCGCCGCCGGTGGCGAACGGCTGCCAGCGTCCCCCCTCCGGCTGGATCAATGCGCCGTCCCAGCGAGGCCGATAGACGAAGGTCGTCTTTCGCAGCCAGTCGTTGAAGAACCAGACGCCGCGGAACGCCGGGGGCATCTGGGGTGCGTCGTAATAGACGATGCCGGTGCCGGACCCGTCGAACACCGGCCCGCTGATGGGCGCCGTCGGCGCGTGGTCCCTGCCCGTCCAGCCGTTGCTCCAGACGTGTCCCCACCCGTAATGCGCGCCGAAGAACGGCATGAAGACCCGATCGCCCTCGCTCTGGTCGTTATCGGTGCCGAGCCAGTTGAACCCGCTGTCGAACGCGATGTCCCACGGGTTGCGCAAGCCGCGGGAGACGATCTCCAGGTTGGCGCCCATGTCGTCGCTGCGCAGCACACCGCCCTCGCGGCCCCAATCGTCGTTGGGATCCTGGTAGGTCGCCTTGTACTCGCCGCGCGTGAACACCTGCGGTGCGGGGAAGTCCGGCGTCCCTTCCGGGGCCCGCACGTCCCACAGGTCGCGGAACGGCTTCGGTGCCACCCGGCCTGGCTGTGAAAGCCCCTTCGAGGTGCCGTGGGAGAAGTAGAGTTTGCCGTCCGGCGCCCAGTTGTGGCCGTGGTTGGCATGCTCGAGGTTGCCCAGATCGGTGTACACCTTGACGTATTCGTCGGCGACATCGTCGCCATCCAGGTCGCGCACGACCGTCAGATCCGGCGAGTTGCCGATCCAGAGATCGCGGCCATGCCAGGCGAGCCCCTGGATCGAATTCAGGCCGGATGCGAAGGTCTTGGCCGCATCCGCCACGCCGTCACGATTGGAGTCGGTCAGCATGACCACGGTATCGCCCGGCGTATCCGGTTTGGGATTGCGATACTGCGGCCCCTGACCAACGAAGAGCCGGCCGCGGGCGTCGAACGCCATGGCGCTGGGGTTGCGCACCATGGGCTCCCGGGCAAAGAGCTCCACCTTCAGCTCCGGCGGGACGGTGGGGAGCACGGGGTCAGCGGCGGCGGCCTGCCCGAGAGCGACGGTCGCCGCGGCCGCCGCCAGGAGCAGCGCGGCGGAGAGACGCGCCGCGATGGAGAGCTTGACGGAACGCTTCATGGAGTGCCTCATGGAAGTACGGTGGCCCGCAGTCTGCTGGACACGGCCTATGCGACCAGCGACTTGCGGGCGGTATCCGGCGCCCACCAGATCGCAATCATGCCCAGGCCGTAGATCATGGCCGCAGCCGTGCCCACGGCCGGATAGCTGCCGCCCACGGCGGTGAACAGCAAGCCCGCTCCCAGGACGCCACCCGCGGTGGCGAACCGTCCGACGTTATAGGAGATGCCGCTTCCCGTGGCGCGCACGTGCGTGGGGAACAGCTCCGGCAGGTAGAGTGGCAGCCATCCGAAGAAGAGCGTGGCGACGAACCCCTGCGCAAACACGACCGGGAAGAACGACGGCTCGAGCGGCGCCGTGAGCTGGAACATCGCCATCGTCAGCGCCAGCGACCCGAGGCTGATCAGGAAGTAGGAGCGCCGGCGCCCGAGCAGGCTGGCGATCTGGCCTCCCGCGAAACTGCCGAGAATGGCGCCGAAGGCCCACCAGCCCTGCGTCATCGCCTTGTAGCCTGGCAGGGCGACGCCGCCAATCTGGTCGGCCCACGGGATCATCCACTTGCTCGCCGCCCAGGCGCCGACCAGCGGTATCGTGCCGAGCATGATCCCGGTCAGCGTGATGGTGAGCAGCGGCGCGCGGAACAGCTCACGCACCGGCGTGGCCCGCTTCTTCTCTGTGCCCCGTCCGCGGGAGGCGAGCCACGTCGGTGATTCCGGCAGGAACAGCAGCACCAGCACGCCGAGGAGGGCCGGGGCGGCCGCAATCTTGAACAGCCAGCGCCAGGAGTCCTCGGTGAGCGACCAGAACTGGGCGATCTGAGACAGCATGAGGATGCCGGTGTTGATCGCCACGCCCATCAACCCCGCCACCGTCGGCCGGGCCCGGTCAGGCCAGCATTCCGCCACGAGCGCCACGGCATTGGGCCAGACCCCGCCCACACCGAGTCCGACCATGAAGCGCAGAAGCAGCATCTGCTCCTGGGTCTGCACCCAGGCCCCGAGCCCGGCGAACACCGAATAGAACAGGATGCTGACGCCCATGGCCCGGGCGCGTCCGATCCGGTCACCCAGGCTGCCGAGAAGAATCCCGCCAAGCGCGGCACCGAGCATCAGCGCCGCCGTGAACCGTGCGAACCAGTCGCCGCCCAGCGTCGGTGTGTAGCCGGCCCCGAGCAGATCCTGGGAGACCGACAGCGAGGCCAGCGGCATCAGGCCAAGCTCGAAGCCATCGAACAGCAGCCCGCCGAAGGCGGCGCCGAGCACGGCGACGCGCGCCCGGCGCCCGAGCGGACCCGGGCGCATGGCCGAAGGAGGGGCGGAGGGAAGGGCCTCCGGGCTTGCGGGAGCGACCGGAGATGGACTCATGAGGGAAGGCGGCGGTCGGGAGCCCGGAGCACCCTGATGATCGAGCTGTTGTCGAGCTCGCCGCACCCCGCGGCTTCGGCCGCCTCGAGCACGGCACGGTGGGCGGCGCTCAGGGGCATCGGCAACCCGGCGTCGCGCCCGATATCGACGATCAAGCGAACGTCCTTGAGGTGCTGCGACAGGCGCGCGTCCGGTGCGAAGTCGCCATGGATCATACGTTCGCCCTTGGTGTCCATCATTCTCGAATACGCGGCGCTGCCACGCATGACGGCGAGTGCCAGGGTCAGATCCAGGCCCAACGCTCCGGCAAAGGCCAGGCCTTCAGCCAGGGCTGCGCGATTCAACCCGAGCACCAGGTTGGTCACCAGCTTCATCTTCGCCCCCGTGCCGGCCGCTCCCGTATGGAAGGTGTGTGGGCTGATTGCGGCGAAGATGTCGGACGCATCGGCAAACGACGCCGCGTGCCCTCCGACCATCAGCGCCGCGGAGCCGGCGCGCACCTGCGCGCTGCTCCCCGAAATGGTGGCATCCAGGTACGTGATGCCACGCCCGCCGAGCAGCCCCGCCAGCGCCTCCGTGCTGCCGGGATCGCCGGTCGTGGTGTCGATGATCGTGAGCCCCGGGCGCAGGGCCGGCCCGGCGGCGCGGATCACGGCGGCAACCTCGTTGTGGCTCGGCAGGCTCAGCAGGACCCGGCCGCTGCCCGCGAAGACGTCCTGCGCGTCGCCGGCCACCTCCCCGCCCTGCTCGCGCAGGGCGGACACCCGCCTCTGGTCGATGTCCCAGCCCAGGACCTGGAACCCCGCCCCAAGCAGCCGTTCCGCCAGAGCGCCGCCAACCAACCCGACCCCGATCAGGCCGACGACGGGCGATTGGGGCCGCCCGTCATTCACCAGATCAACCTCGTATTGAGCTGCAGGACGCGCGCCCCTCTGGTCCCGGTGAAGCGGCCGAAGTTGGGACTGGTAATGGTCGTATTGAGCGACGAGAAACTCGTCACGTTGAAGGCGTTGAACAGGTCGCCGCGCACCTGCAGGCGCATCCCGTCCGTGAGCGCGATGTTCTTGGACAGCGCGAGGTCGACGTTCCAGAACCCCGGCAGCCGCAGGACATTCCTTCCCAGCGTGCCGGGGCGCGCCGATGCGCCGCTGGCGGGAATCACCGGCACCTGCGCGAACGCTTCCCTGTTCAAGTAGGCGAGGGGATCGGCGGGTGAATCGAGATAGATCGTGCCGCCGGCATAATCCACCCGCTGCCCGATGATCGAGCTGGGCGTCGAGATGGAGAAGGGGGTGCCGGTCTGCGCCCGGAAGACGCCCCCCACCTGCCAGCCGCCGAGGAGCAGCCGGCTGGCAAGCCCGTCGCTCTCCGACCATCGGGCGAAGGGCAGCTCGTAGAGGACATCACCCGCAAATCGATGCCTGACGTCGTAGTTCGACGGCCCGCGCTCCGCCTCGAGGTCATCCGGGTCCTGCGGCGCGCTCAGCGTGGACAGGTCCGCGTCGCCGTAGGAGGTGTTGGTGGCCCAGGTGTAGTTCGCATTGACCAGGAAGCCGGCAGAGAGCCGTTTCGTCACGGCGGTCTGCCAGGCGTGGTAGGTCGTCCGCTCCGACGTGTCGAAATAGCGGAACTCGCCGAAGGCCGGGGCGAACGGCCGCAGCCCCGTCTGCCGGTCCACCGTGTTGATCTGCCGGTTGTAGAGCAGGTTGACGCCGCGGGTGCCCGTGTAGGAGGTGTCCACGGCGATCGTGTCGGTCAACTGTCTCGACACGCTGGCCAGCCACTGCGTGCTGTACGGCGTCGGGAAATCGGTGTTGATCGTCGTCCCGGTCCAGGCGGCGTTGGGGTTCCTCGCCAGGGGGAGCACTCCGGCGTTGGTCACCGGATACCGCAGACCGAGGGCCTGCGCCTCCGCGCGGCTGTAGATCACCCGGAAGGGCTCGTCGATGGAGTTCCGGACGACCTCCAGGATGTTCCGCAGCGGTGAACGCGTGTAGAACATGCCCACTCCGCCGCGCACCACCGTCCGGCCGGACGGCCCGACCGTCCACGCAAACCCTGTCCGCGGGGCAAAGTTGTTCCTGTCGGCTTTATGAATCGGCTCTGATGTCGGAATCAGCGCGCCGAGGCCAAGCGGCCCCTCGCGGTTGAAGAGCCGGTCGTCCTGTTCGGTGGGGACCGAAAAGTAGTCGTAGCGGAGGCCCAGGTTGACGACCAGGTTCGATCGGACCTTGAAGTCATCCTGAATGAAGTAGCCGTTCGTCCAGTAGTTGATGACGTAGGGACGCAGGCCGAACGTCACCTGCAGGCGATTGGGAGCGTTGGCCAGGAACTCGGCGTCATTGCCGTACTGCACGACAGGCGTCTCGGCGTTCTCCCGTGTCTGGTCCTGCACCTGGAGGAGGCCGCCCATCTTGATCGAATGCCGTCCGATGTTCAGGGCGACGATCTCCTCGATGCTCCAGTTCCTGCCGCGGCTGGCGAGAATCTCGCCGCCGTTCGAGGTGAAACTCAGGCCGGAGATCGCGGCGACCCCGACGTCGTAGACCCCATCCAGGCGGGTGACGTCGTTGCGGCTGAAGCCGAGCCGGGTCTCGGAGCTGAACCGTGACCCGATGCGGAAATAGCTGCCGGTGAAGGAGTCGTCGAGCCCGGTGAACGTCCGGGAATTGACCGGCGACACCCGGGGGCTCAGTGAATCGGGCCGGCCCCGCGTGTAGCGCACGGTCATCCGGTTGGCATTGTTGATGTTGTAGTCGCCCCTCCCGACCACATGGTCGTCGTTCGCCTCGGACGATCCCGCGCCGATGAAGGCGGCGGCCCGCGCCCCCGGGGCGTACGTCTGGTTGGGCAGCGGCAGGGTATCGAAGAACGCGGCGTACGCCGGCACCGCGGCAATGGCCTGCGCGCGGTACTCCGCGGTCGGCACATCGCTGTTGATCGCCGAGAAGCTGCTCTGCCGGTAGCCTTCGTAGACCCCGAAGGCGAACAGCCGGTTCCGCAGGATCGGCCCGCTCACCGATCCACCGAACTGATGGAGCGTGCCGGCGGGCTTCGTCGCCAGGAACTGGTTGCGGGCGTTGAGCTCGTTGTTCTGGTAGTTCTCGAAGGCGCTGCCGTGGAAGCTGTTGGTGCCGCTCTTGGTGATCAGGCCGATATTGCCGGACAGCGTATTGGCGTACTCCGCCTGGACGATCCCCTTGTTGACGTTCACCTCGGCAATGGCTTCGAGGCTGACCACCTTGATCAGGTTGAAGCTGCCGAAAGAGGTCAGCGACGTCTCCTCGGAGCTCGCCGATGCCTGGGTGCCGTCGACGGTCAGGCTGAACCCGCCGGGCGGCAGCCCGTTCAGGGAGATGCCGGTGCCGCCGCCCGATCCCCTGACCTCGACGCCGGTGCCGACGTTCAGCAGGTTGGTCCAGTCCCGCCGCGCCAGCGGCATCTCCCGCACCTCGGTGGTGCCATGGGAAATCGACTGCTGCGCGTTCACCGTGTTCACCAGCGGCTTTCCCGCCATCACGGTGACCCGTTCGGTCAGCGCCCCGATCTCGAGCTCGTAGGTCCGCCGCACCCGCTGGCCGGCGGTCAGCTCGATGCCGGACTCGGTCTGTTCCTTGAAGCCACCGGCGGCAATCGTCAGGCTGTAGCGGCCGACCGGCAGGAAGTTGAAAGTGAATTCACCAGTGGCGCTGGTGGTCGCGCTCTGCGTCGAGCCGGTCTCTTCGTTGACGATCACCACCGGGGCGTTCGGGATCTGCGCGCCCGACCCGTCCGTCACGTTGCCATACACCGTCGCCGTGGTGACTTGCCCCAGCGCAAGGGCGGGGGCAAGCAGTACCACGCCTGCACACAGTGCGAACACTCTCGAATACCATTCCTGACCCATGAGCCACACTCCTCCGGACTGCGATGCGCTTCCTTCGAAAAAGCGAGCGTGGCCCGCTGACTGGCCCGAGCATGACCCAAGGTCGAGTCGAACACACCGTATGACATGGTGCGCGCCCGGGCAGATATCGCCGTAGCTGGCCGCCTGAACGGAATCACGTCCTCTTCAGCGGCGACGGCTCGCGGGACCATATCATCCTCTCTTCACGACATGCAACCAGCGAGTCGCCACTGACCGGATCTATGCCGGGCCTGCCTCATGCCCTTCGCGAGGCCGCATATGCGCGCCACGCCGCTCGTCCCGCCCCCAGACCGAGCGGCAGCTGCAGCACGCCGGACAGCTCGAAGAACCAGTCCCCGGGCGGCTCATACACGGATGGGGGAAACATGGCCGTGACGACGGCCGCCGGCAGATGGGCCATGACGGCGAGATTCTTGAGGACGTGGTTGTAGCCACCCTCGTAGAGGCCGAGCCACAGCACGCAGATGGCCAGCGCGAGCGCGACGAACGCGGCCATCGCCATCCGCCCGCCTGCCCGCTGCCCGCGAACACGCGCGCCAGGAGACACCCGGCGAACAGCACGCCGGCCCACGCGGCAAGGTGCGCCACGTGGGCCCGCCATGGCGTGTCGAAGCGGCGAGCGCCATAGAGATGGTGGCCAGTCCGGCTAGAACGAATACCGGAGGCCGGTGTAAATCGACACGGGGGCGCCGGGATACAGCACGCGCGCGCTGGCGGGAGCCACATTGAGCACGCTGAGCGTCGCGATGTAGTCCACGTCGAGCAGGTTGCGAACTTCGCCGAAGACCTCCCAGCGCCGGCCGGACATGCCGGCGCGCAGCCCCATCAGCTGGTAGCTGTCGACGGCGTAGGAGTTGGCGAAGTCCGCATAGCGTTGGCCGATGACGTCGAAGGTCGGGCCGGCGTAGAAGCCGCGGGCATGCCGGTACAGCACCTCGCCCCGCACGGCATAGGTGGGTGCCGCGGGTAGCCGATTCCGCCCCCACGCGGGATCGTCGTCGAAGTGGAACCGGTTGAGCGTCAGGCTGACCCGCGGGTCGATGCGATGCGCCCCGCCAACCGCGACGCTGCCGCCGAGGAGCGCCTCCAGGCCGGTATGCGTGGTGTTGTCGATGTTGGTCACCAGGGTGTTGCCCGGCGCGTTGGGGTCGTCCACGGACAGGATTTCATCGTTGATGCGCGCGAAGTACGCGGCGATGTCCCAGGTCCACCGTGTGCCGGAGGTCTGGCTCGACGTGGAACGCCAGCCGGCTTCCGCCACGACACCGCTCATGGGATCGAGGGTCGCGTTGCCACCGCGCACGTCGTCCATCATCTGGAACGTCGTCGGCGCCTCGAACAAGCGGCTGACATTGCCGTAGAGCTCACCGGCACGGTTCACGGCGGCGATGACGCCGGCGCGCGGATTGAAGGTGGCATAGCGGGCGGTGGGGTTGCTGAGCGCGCCTGTGGTGGCGTTGGTCGTGCGCACGTCGCGTCCCGCGCTGACGGCCTGTCCGCCGAACACCACCGTCCAGCGATCCGACGTACGCCACCGATCGACCACGAAGGCTTCGACGCTGTCGGCGGTGTTGTCCACGTATTCGCTGATGCCGTTCGGCCGGCCGTTGAGATTGCGGTAGTTGCCGCCTGCCACCGATCCGTCACCGTAGTTGAGACCGACGAGAAGGTCATGGGCGCCCAGGCGCCGGTCATAGCGCACCATCGCCCCGAGATCGCGATGGTCGGTATCGATCAGGAGGCTGAACACTTCCACCGGCGGGTTCGGCCCCGGCCCGTCGAAGTCGACAAACACCTGGTTCACGATCGGGTGGTAGAGCGACTGCCCCTCGTACGAGAGACCGGCCGACAGCGACCCGTTCGCCCCGAAGGACCGCGTCATCTTGGCCGCGACGCGGGCGGTCTGCACGACCTTGCCATAGTCGCCGCTGAGCGCCGCCGCGCTCGCCTGATCGGGATCGGCGTCGACCTCGGCGCGGGTCAGCGCGCCCGGCAGGCGAATATCGTTGTCCACGAAGGCCGCAAACAGCTGCAGGCTGGTGGTCGTCGATGGTTGCCAGCCCGCGTTGGCATACAGGCCCCAGCGTTCCTGGTTGCTGTGGTCGCGATAGCCGTCGAACCGCCGGCCTTCCACCGTGACGAGCCCGTCGACCGTGTCGCCGGCGGCGCCAAGCGTGACGCGGCCGTTCAGCGAACCGAAGCTGCCGGTGTCGAGGAACGCGGCGAGAGGTGCGCTGTTGCGCGCGGTGGGCGAGGTGAAATCGATGGCGCCGCCCAGCGTGCTGGCGCCATAGGTGAGCGCGTTGGCGCCGCGCGCGACGGTGGTGTAGCGCGCGGTGCGCGGGTCGATCACGCGGTTGTGATTGTTGCCATCGGCCGTGGTCACCGGCAAGCCATCCTGGAGCAGCTTGACGCCGTTCTTGTCGTAGTCGACGGCGTCGAGATTGGAGCCGCGGCTCGAGAAGAACAGTTCGTCGTTCCCATAGCCGCTGTCGGCAAACACGCCGGGCGCGTAGCGCAGCATGTCTGCCATGTTGTTGACATGACGGCTATACAGTTCGTCGCCGTCGAGAATCGTGACCGCGCCCGGCGTCGCTGCCCGCTGCGCTTCGACCTCCGCCTTCACGCGCTCACCCGTCACCAGGACGCTCTCCTCCAGCGTTCGCACGGTGAGCCGGAAATCGGCCACGGCCGCGGGCCCCGAGGCGGCGACAGTCATCCGCCGGTCCATCGGCCCGAAGCCTGGAGAGGTGACCCGGACGGTATATTGACCGGGCGGAAGATCGTCGAGGCGATACCGCCCATCACTGCCGGTGACACCCGAACGAATCACGGCGGCGCCGCTGACGAGCTCGACCTTTGCGCCCGCGACGGACGCACCCGTCTGGTCCGAGACGAGTCCGCTGATGGCGGCCGCTTGCTGGCCGGCGGTCAGCGTGGGCACTCCGACGGCGAAGAGACCAATCACAAGAACAACTGCGCGATAAGAAGACGATGGCATGACAGCTTCCTCCTCCTCGATCTGAATCGGGCTCCGCCGGCTGAATCGGGCTCCGCCGGCTGAATCGGGCTCCGCCGGCTGAATCTGGCTCCGCCGGCTGAATGCGGCTCTGGCGGAGACGTCGACATGACAGCCGGCCCGGGACGGTGGACGTCGACGCGAACCGCATGCACGGACGACGCGCGCGGTCGCGCGACGACAGTCGTGAGGCGGTCGGAGACGTGGCGCCGTTGCGCCAGATCTATGCAGGGGTCAGGAGACGAGCGGGAACGTCAGCGGCGAGGCGGCGGAGCGTCGGGAGGGGCAGTCCAATCCAAGGGGGAGGTGTCGTCGTAACCCCCGGGTAGCGGTGTGGAGATCACCGCGACGGTCTCGAGCGTGGCGGCCGGCAGCGTGAGCGGGCCGAGCACCGAGAGCAGGGCCACGCCCGAATCATTCCGGGTGCTCTGCAAGCGACAGCGGGCCTCGTCGGCCGGCGTCCCATGCATCGGACAGGAACCGTGATCGGCCCCATGCGCACAGGTGCAGACGATGTCCGCTGCTGTGCCGCATGTGGCCAGCAGAACGGTCGTTCCAACCGCGACGGAGACGTGGAGACAGAGCCACGCGAGCGCCACGGGGACGAGCCAGCATCGGACCTTCGACACGAGTATCGATCAGCTTAGTGCCCGCCACCAAGACAGGTCAAGCAGCGCAGCGGCACCCGCCGCCCGATCCTCGCGCCCTCAGCACGGCGTGCGTGCACCGTCCGACACGGTCGCGATCGTCGCTTCGAGGCCGCCGTCGACCGGACGTCGAAATGCCAGCGTCAGACCCAATCGCTCGCAGGCTTCGGCGGCAATGGCGAGCCCAAGGCCCTTGCCGTCCGGGCGGCGCGTCCGGGCGGCGGAACCGCGGAACCAGCGGACCGTCAGCGACGACAACTCCTCGGCGCTGACGCCGGGGCCGTCGTCGGTCACGGTGAGCGCGAGACCGTCGGGCCCGGCGGTATCGAGCACGACGGCCACGTGCCCGCCGGCGCGGTTGTAGCGGATCGCGTTGTCGGTCAGGTTGCTCACCGCCTGCTCGAGCAGCGTGGCGTCAGTGCGCAGAAACAGGGGCGCCCCAGGCACGGCGAAGTCGAGGTCGACGCCCGAGGCCCTGGCGAGGGGCTGATGGCGCGCCACCACGCGCTCGACGAGCCCGCACAGGTCGACTGGGCCCAGCACCAGCGGCGCGCTGGTTTCGCCGAGCTTCGTCGCCACCGCCAGGTTCCGCAGGAGCGAGGCCATGTAGTGCACCTCCTTGACGGCCGCATCCAGATCACGGCGTGCGTCCGCCGAGCCGTCGCTCTGCGCCGCCAGCCTGGCATCCAGGTTCGACAGATGGCCCTGGAGCACCGTTATCGGCATCGCCACGTCGTGCGTCGTGTCGGCGACGAACTGACGCAGCGTCTGTTCGCGGGCCTGGACGTCCTTGAAGTGCTGGCGCACGGTAGCCCCAGCCTCGTTGAATGCCCGCGCCAGTTCCGCCACCTCGTCGTTGCTCTCGACGGGCACTGGCTGGTCGTAGGTCGATGCCGCAGATCGCCGCACACCGTCGGCCAGGCGCCGCATCCTCGAGATGACCGGCCCTACTGCCAGCCACACGCCGGCAAGCATCGCCACCGCAGCGAGCGACACCGCCGCCAACTGGTCGCGCAGCTGCCCGGGCCGCGGCGGCATTCGCGCCAGCCCTACCGCACAGTGGCCGTTGCCGCCGATATCGAATCGCAGTTGGACGCCGTGCTGGATGCCCATCCAGAAGGTGGACGCCGACGCGGGCGGCAGCGCCGGCGCCTCGAGCGCGTCGGAAAGACCGTCCGAGGAATACGTGAAGAGTTCGTAGAAGCGCCCGCGCGGCGGCCTTGGTGGCGGGCCGGGCGGCGGCCTGACGCCGCTCTCGCAGCGGGTACGCAGCCCGGTCGCCAGATCGATGTCAACGGCCCGCCGCAACGTTTCCTCCATGGACGCGAGCCGGAATCGATCGTCGATCAGGAACAGCGCGACGACAAGGGGCACGGCGATCAGTCCGCTCGTGACGAAGAGTCGCGTGCGCAGCGTCATGGCGGCGGCGCCTTGGAATCGTCGAGACGATAGCCGACGCCCCACACCGTGCCGATCAGGGCACCGGCACGACCCAACTTGCGGCGAAGGCGTGAGACATGGACATCGAGCGTTCGCTCGCCACCGTCGCGTGTCGAATCGAGCACGTGTTCCACGAGCCACGCTCGCGAGACCGCGGCTCCGGGCCGGCTGGCCAGGGCGGCGATGAGGTCGAACTCCACGCGGGTCAGATCGACCGTGGCGCCGTCCACCATGGCAATGCGGCGGTCACGGTCCACGAGCAAGGGCCCCACGGCCACCGCGCGCCCGGCGGCCGCCAGGGCCGGCCGTCGCAGTCGGGCGCGCACGCGCGCGAGCAGTTCCTCCGGCCAGAAGGGCTTGGTCAGGTAGTCGTCGGCGCCCAGTTCGAGCCCGCGCACCTTGTCGGCCGTGTCCTGCCGCGCGCTCAGCAGCAGTACGGGGACATCGTGATGGTCGGTCCGCAGGGCCTTCAGCACATCGAAACCATGGGCTCCGGGCAGCATCAGGTCGAGGATCACGAGGGCGAAAGACGCGAAGTCGGCCGACAGCGCCTCGTCTCCGCGCGTGACCCACTCCACGTCGTAACCCGCCCGCCGCAGGTTGTCGGCCACCTGGCGGCCCAGGGTCTCGTCGTCTTCGACCAGCAGCACGCGCATCGGGGTCATCGTGTCAGATCTCGGTTGGTGTCGCCACACTGACACGCCGACCTTGCGCGAATCTGAAGCGCCGCGCTTCAGGAGTCCGCAAGGTGGTCTCCGTAATATTCATGCAGGGAGACCTGATGACACCCACCGGCCTTCGCGCCGCGCTCGCCCGTACCGTGACCCACTCGCCTCTGGCCGTACGACTTTGCTTCGTCGCTGCGCTCTTCGTCTCGACGACGGCGTGCGCCACGGGCGGCGCCCGTGGCGCCGTCGCCAGGGCGGTCGAGGTGCCGGCCTGGGCCACGGCGGCCGACGGCGCCACGCCCGGCGCGACGCCGGACCTCAGCCGCTGGTGGGAACAACTGGCCGATCCCGAGTTGACGAGCCTCATCGAGCGCGCGCTCGTCTCGAATCCCGACGTTCGGGTCGCGCAGGCGCGGCTGCGGCTGGCCCGGGCGCAGCGACTGCTCGCCACCGCGGACCTCCTTCCCGCGGTGACCGCGTCGGCCTCGGCGGCGGGCCGCCGCACCGACGCGCGCGCGACGGGCAGCAACGACAGCCCTACGGTCTCGGGCTCGACGATCGGTTCGTACGGAGCGAGCATCGACGCCGCCTGGGAACCGGACGTGTTCGGCGGCACGCGGCGCGGCATCGACGCGGCGACGGCCGATGTGGAAGCCACCGCGGCGGACCTGGCCGCCACGCACGTGTCGCTGGCGGCCGAGGTGGCGCTCACCTACGCGGACCTTCGCACGCTGCAGGCCCGCCTCGACGTCGCGCGGCGCAACGAGGCGAGTCAGGCCGAGACGCTCGAACTCACCGGGTTCCGCGCGCAGGCGGGACTGGTGAGCAGCGTGGACGTCGAACAGGCCCGCGCCGACGTCGAGCAGACCCGCGCCCAGCTCCCCTCGTTCGAGTCGGGTATCGCGCAGGCGACCTTCCGTCTGGCTACGCTCGCGGGTACGCCCGCCGGCACACTGACGGCGTCCTTGAGAGTCTCGTCGCCGTTGCCGCCGCTGCCGGCCGACGTCGCCATTGGCATTCCGGCCGACACGCTGCGCCAACGTCCCGACGTGCGGGCCGCCGAGCAACGCCTCGTCGCGGAAACCGCGCGGCTCGCCCAGGCCGACACGCAGCGCTATCCGCGCTTCGCCCTCAGCGGCAGCATCGGCGCCGAGACGCTGACCGGCGTCGCCACGGGTGGGGCCTCGCTCGTCACGTCGCTGGCCTCGTCTGTTCTCCAGACGCTGTTCGACGGCGGTCGCATTCGCCAGCAGATCGCCATCCAGTCCGCCGTGCAGGAACAAGCCGTGGCGAACTACGAAGGGGTGGTGCTCGTCGCGCTCGAAGACGTGGAGAACGCGCTCGTCGCGTTCGAAACGAGCCGGCAGCGCCTCGACTCGCTCGCGGCTGCGGCCGACGCGTCCGCGAACGCGGCGCTGCTGGCGCAGAGCCTCTACTCCGCCGGCCTCGCCGACTTTCAGACGGTGCTCAGCACGCAGCGCACCGTGCTCGCGGTGCAGGACAGCGTCGCCCTGACCCAGGGGGATCGCCTGACCGCCCTCGTGCAGCTCTATAAAGCGCTCGGCGGCGGGTGGTCGCCGGCCACGGCCGCTCTCTCCAGAAGGACCTCATCATGAATCACACACAGGTTCAATTCCGTCCCGACATCGCCGACCTCCTCGCCCCGACGAGCAGCAAGGGCCTGCTGACGCGGTGGACGACCTGGCTCGTGGCGGCGGCGGTCCTGGTGGGCGCCACCGCGGCCGCCGAGCGCCTGAGTCGCAGTAGCGCTGCCGCCGACGCGCCGCAGTTCGTCACAGCGCCCGTCAGTCGCGGCGACCTCGACGTCAAGGTGTCGGCCACCGGGAAGTTGCAGCCCACGATCACCGTCAGTGTAGGCAGCGAGCTCTCGGGCCTCGTGGACGCCGTGTTCGTGGAGGAGAACGAGGCCGTGAAGAAGGGCCAGCCGCTCGCGCGTCTCGATGTGCTGCGCCTCCAGGACCAGATCACCGGGGCCGCAGCCACGCTGGCCGCGGCAGAAGCCCGGGTGGGACAGGCCGCGGCGACCGTGAAAGAGTCGACGACCCAACTCGAGCGCCTGCGCGAGGTCTCGCGGCTGTCGGCCGGGAAAGTGCCGTCGCAGACCGAGATGGAGGCCGCCGAGGCGAATCTGGCGCGAGCCGAGGCGGACCGTTTGAGTACGGCGGCGGCGGTGACCGAGGCGCAAGCCGCACTCAGCTCCGACCGCACGAACCTGTCGAAGGCGTCCATCCGCTCGCCTATCAACGGCATCGTGCTGACACGGGCGGTCGAGCCCGGACAGACGGTGGCGGCGTCGCTGCAGGTCGCGACGCTCTTCACCATTGCGCAGGATCTCAGGCAGATGGAACTGGCCGTCGACGTGGACGAGGCCGACGTCGGCCGCCTGGCCGACACGCAACACGCCACCTTCACGGTGGACGCCTATCCCAATCGCACCTACGAGGCGTCGGTGACCCGGGTCGCCTTCGGCGCCACCACCACTGGCGACGTCGTGTCGTACACCACCGTGCTCGTCGTGAAGAACGACGACCTGAGCCTTCGCCCGGGGATGACCGCCTCGGCCGAGATCGAGACGGCCTCGGTGAAGGATGCGCTGCTCGTCCCGAACGCCGCCCTGCGCTACACGCCCGCCGCCACGACCGCGAGCCGGGGCTTCGTGGCGAGCCTGATGCCGGGGCGTCCGGGCGGGGCTGCCAGGCCGGCAGAGGCGACCACGACCGATGGATCCCGCACCATCTGGGTGTTGCGCGACGCGACGCCTGTGGCGGTGTCCGTCACGCCGGGCCTGACCGACGGCAGCTCGAGCGAGGTCGTCAGCGGCGACCTGCGCGAGGGCGACGCCGTCATCACCGACACCGCCGCCGGAGGCCAGTCATGACCGCCATCGCCGCTCACGCGCCCGCTCACGACTCGACGTCTCCACCAGATACCGGCGTCGCCGGCGCGGTCATCGAGCTGGTCGACGTGACGAAGACCTATGGCGAGGGCACGTCGGCGTTCCAGGCGCTGCGCGGCGTGGACCTCGCGATCCATCATGGCGAGTTCGTGGCCATCACCGGACCGAGCGGATCGGGCAAGTCGACCGCCATGAACATCCTCGGCTGCCTGGACACGCCAACGTCGGGCAGCTACCTGTTCAACGGCGTGCCGGTCGAGCGGCTGTCGCGCAACCAGCGGGCGTTGCTGCGCCGTCACTACTTCGGCTTCGTGTTCCAGGGGTTCAATCTGCTCGCGCGCACGACCGCTGTCGAGAACGTGGAACTGCCGCTGCTCTACCGCGGCATGGCCGCCCGAGCACGCCGCGCCGCGGCGCTCGAGGCGCTGACCCAGGTAGGGTTGCTCGACTGGGCCACCCACACGCCCTCGGAGCTGTCGGGCGGGCAACAACAGCGTGTGGCCATCGCGCGAGCCCTCGTCACGAGCCCGGAAGTGCTGCTCGCCGACGAGCCCACCGGCAATCTCGACACGCAACGGGGCCGCGAAATCGTCGACCTCATCACGGCGCTGAACCGCGAGCGGGGCCTCACGGTGCTCCTGGTGACCCACGAGCCAGACGTCGCGGCGCGCGCCGATCGGGTCATCCACTTCGTCGACGGCCATGTTGCCGATGACGAAAGACCGGAGGCGGTGCACTGATGCTGCTCAACACGATTGCCCTCGCACTCAAGGGCCTGCGCCGCAACCTGATGCGCTCGTTCCTCACCATGCTCGGCGTCGTCATCGGCGTGTCGGCCGTCGTCACCATGGTAACGCTCGGCAACGGCACGACCCAGTCGGTGGCGGCGCAGATCGCCAGTCTGGGCAGCAACCTCATCATCGTGAACCCGGGCCAGCGCGGCGGCCCGGGCTCGGCCGGCAACGTGGCACCGCGGTTCAAGGTGGACGACGCGGCCGCCATCGCCGACCAGATCGGCGGGCTCAAGGCCGTGGCGCCGAGCGCGAGCCAGAGCGTGACCGTCGTGGCGATGGCGAAGAACTGGAGCACGTCGGTCACGGGCGCCACCTCGCCGTACTTCACCGCCGCGAACTGGACCCTGACCTCGGGACGAGTGTTCACCGAGGCTGAGGAACGGTCCGGTGCGGCGGTGTGCGTCGTCGGCGAGACGGTGCGGCAGAAGCTGTTCGGCACCGCCAATCCCGTGGGCAGCGCCATTCGCGTCAAACAGTTCTCCTGCGACGTGATCGGCCTGCTGCGCTCGAAGGGCCAGGCCTCCTTTGGCCGCGACCAGGACGACACGGTCATCGTTCCGCTCCGCACCCTGCAGCGCCGTGTGACAGGTTCGCAGGAGATCAGCCAGATCATGGTCGCGGCCAGGGACGGCGTGTCCACCGACCGCATCAAGGCGTCGGTCGAAGACCTGATGCGCGAGCGGCGGCACATCACCGCCGGCGAGAACGACGACTTCAACGTGCTCGACACGAAGGAGATCGCACAGACCATGACCGGCACGACGGAGTTGCTGACGATGCTGCTCAGCGCCGTCGCGGCCGTGAGCCTGCTCGTGGGCGGCATCGGCATCATGAACATCATGCTGGTGTCGATTACGGAGCGCACCCGTGAGATCGGCACCCGGCTGGCGATCGGCGCGCTCGAACGCGAGGTGCTGCTGCAGTTCCTCGTCGAAGCCGTGACGCTGTCGTCGCTCGGCGGCCTCATCGGTATCCTGCTGGCGGCCGCCGCCTCGATGACGCTGGCGTCGCTGATGAAGGTGCCGTTCGTCTTCGACGTGCAGATCAACGTGCTGGCGTTCGTATTCTCGGCGACGATCGGCGTGCTGTTCGGCTACCTCCCGGCTCGCCGGGCCGCGCATCTCGATCCCATCGACGCCCTCCGGCACGAATAGGGTCGAGCCGGGTTGGGCTCGGGCCGTCGGCGGGGCTTTTCCACAGGAGGCTTGATGATGTCGTCGATCGTTTCGAGAGGACTCCAATCGCTTCTCATCGTCGGGCTTGCCTTGACCGTCCTTCGTGCCCAGTCCTCGGGCCAGGGTAGCGTGACGACCGGCGAAGTCCCGGGGATCAACTGCGGCGTGGTGACCGCCTGTACGTCAGGGCTCCGCGTCAACTTCAACCCGCAGGTCTGCGGAACCGTCACGGCGCCAGACGGGAGCCGCTGGGCCGTGCCTTCAGCCGTCCACGACGGCCCGGCAGCCGTCGACGTCTACAACGACTGCACCGGGCCTGGCGACGTCCCCGACTACCTGTCGAAGGTCCCCACCGTTGTGATCGATCCCGACGGCGTCGAGATCACCGGCTACATCTTCGCGGACAACTACTACGAGCTCTACGTCAACGGCACCTTCATTGCGAAGGACAGCCTGGGGATGACGCCGTTCAACTCCACCGTCGTGCGGTTCCGGGCGAAGTATCCCATCACCTACGCCATCAAGGCCGTGGACTGGGAAACGCATCTCGGTGTCGGGATGGAGTACGACCGCTACAACGTCGGCGACGGCGGCGTCATCGCGCACTTCTCGGACGGCACCATCACCGGCCCGCACTGGAAGGTGGAGACCTTCTACATCGCGCCGCTCGGCGACCCGAGCTGCGTCACGACGACCAACGGCCGCGATTCGACCGCCTGTCCCTCGCAGGGGCACAGCGTCGGGAGCAGGGTTCCGTGTGCCGAGCTCGATCCGGGGACCTGCAAGGCGCTGCACTTCCCCGTGCCGGAGGACTGGACGACACCCGGCTTCGACGACTCCGCCTGGCCGGCGGCGACCACCTACCGGTCTGAGGACGTCACCAGGGCGCCCGGCTATGCGCGGCATACCGCGCTCTTCGGCTCCGCCCAGTTCATCTGGACGCGGAATCTGCGGCTCGACAACCTCGTTCTTGGCCGTTACACGGGTCGAGGCCCCGCCCAGATGAGACCCTGCCCCGGGGTGCGTGGCACGCACATCCGCCCCTCGGTAAAGATTCTGCACGCAACACAGGAGTCCTTGTGAAATTCCCCGCAACCCCTCCCTTCAGTCGTTGCCCGGCGGATCAAGCAGCGAAGACAGCGACCGGCCGGCGCGGCTTCGTTCTGGGGGCCTTGGTGGCGCTCGGAACCGTGGTTGCCGTGACCTGTGGCGGAAGGGGCGGCGACTCGATCAACCGCAGCGGGGGCAGGGGCTCAGGCAACGGCCTGCCGACACCAGTGGTCACCGCAGATTGCGAAGCCCGCAAGGGGCAAATCGAAGGGCAGACCACGGGAGTCACCGTCATCTGCAACCCGGACAACACGATGACCCTGACCTCGGACAACGGGTTGCCGAACCACGACATGATGCACGGGATCGTCAACTGGATCGACCGAGTCCCTGTGCCCTACCCGATCACCTGGACGGTACCCCTGGAGCCCGCATTCCAGGACGCCATCACCAACACCACCGGTATCGGCCCCAACGCGTTTGCCATCAACGGTGTTCCCATTTTTCACTACAGCACGGCTCCCGACCCGAGCATCGACCTGAACCGAACCTATCGCGACACGGTCAAGGGGCAGGAGCTCGACGATTGTGGAGGTCACGCGGGGCAGGGCGATGACTACCACTATCACCAGGCCCCGACTTGCCTGGTGGACGCGCAGCATCTTGACCACCCCATCGCCTACACCATCGATGGTGCACCCGTGTTTTACGGTGGCGCTCCCGCCTCGCCGGAGCGAACAGCCCGCCGCCTCGACGGATACAACGCTCCCTCGGGCCTCGACGTATGCAACGCCATGCGCCACGGTGACACGTGGATTTACTACACGACCGAGACGATCCCCTACGTGGTCGGCTGCCACCACACGGCGGGCATCGACAACGCCGGCTACAACGTGCCCCTATTTCGCGATCAGAAAGTCGCAGATGCGCTAGGAAACCGGGTGGGCGAGGTCAATCCCGGCATCGGGCCGCTCAGGGCGGTCACTCGTGACGGCGACGTGTACGAACAGGTCTTCGAGCAGGCTGGCACCACTCGTAGCATCCGATACGAAGTGAGCGACGATGGCTTCATTCAGGTGATCGACATGCGCTGGCTCGAAGGACACGATGTCATCGACTCGCGAACGTTTCAGCGACCGCTCCAGCGTTCTCGATGAATTTTGGTCTCGCGGCCGTCCCACGATCAGTCGGGAGAACAGATCCATGACACGGCCAGGTTTCAAGGAGTAACGCCGGGCCATGCAAGAGCTAGCCGGCCTCAGTGAACGCGAGGCGCAAGAGCGCCGCGCGACGGGACGAGGGAACGATCAGGCGGTGAAGAGCGGTCGGTCCTATTTCGACATCGCTCGCACCAACCTCTTCACCCTGTTCAACAACATTCTCTTTGTCATTGGCATCGCCCTGATTGCATTAGGACGCGTCAACGATGCCATGACCAGCGTCGGCATCGGTCTGGTCAACGCACTGATCAGCACGCTGCAGGAAATGCGGGCCAAGCGTCTGCTGGACCGGATTGCCCTGCTCACCAAGCCGACCGTCAGCGTGGTGCGCGACGGGCAGGCACGTGACATCGACCCGGCCGAGATCGTGGAGGGCGACCTTCTCCGCATCCAGGCCGGCGACCAGATCGTCGTTGATGGCGCGGTGGCCGGTGACGGCCGACTCGAGATGGACGAATCGTCGCTGACCGGCGAGCCCACCCTGATTCGCAAGAAGGCTGGCGACATGCTCTTCTCTGGCAGCATCTGCGTGACCGGCGTGGGCTGTATGCGGGCCGAACGAGTGGGGGCCGGGAGTCTTGCCAACCAGCTCACGGCTGCGGCGCGCAAGATGAATATCGTGAAGACCCCGCTGCAGAAGCAGATCAACCTGCTCGTCAAGCTGATGATGCTGTTCGTGGGGGTGTTCAGCATCCTCATTCTTGCCGCGGCCGCGCTCGAAGGCGTGAGCCAGCTCCGCCTCGTGCAGATTGCCGCCGTGTTGACCGGACAGGTTCCCTATGGTCTGTTCCTTCTGGTCGTCGCCGCCTACGCGCTGGGGGCCGCGAAAATGGGGCGTGAGGGTGCCCTGGTCCAGCAGACCAACGCCGTGGAATCGCTGAGCAACATCGACATCCTCTGCACCGACAAGACGGGAACACTGACCACCAATCGACTCCAGCTGAAGGACGTCCATCCGCTCGGCCACGGCACCCGTGACGAGGTCATGGCCGCCCTCGGTGACTTCGTACGGAGTGCATCGACCCCCAACCAGACCAGCGAGGCCATTTGGGCCGGCACGGCAGGCGAAGTGCGTCTCGTCAGCGACGAAGTGCCCTTTGCCTCGTCCCGCAAGTGGAGCGGCGTGGCGTTCAACCAGACCGAGCGCCACGGGGTGTATCTCCTCGGGGCGGCAGAGGTGCTCGCCGACCACATGGCGACTGATGTCATGGCCGCCGGCGGCGAGCTGGAGACGCAGATACGTGAATGGTCGGAGCAGGGCTTGCGCGTTCTGCTGTTCGCTCATGCGCCAGACGTGATCGCCTTTCACAATGCCGGCGGTGCGCTGGAGCTCCCTCGCCTGGTGCCGCTGGCCCTCGTCAGTCTCCGGGATGAACTGCGTCCACTGGTAAGGGAAACGATTGCCGGATTCAGAGCGCTTGGCATCGACGCTGAAGGTGATCTCTGGCGACAGCCCATACACGGTGGCGGCGCTGGCCAGGCAGGCGGGGCTGCCCGGCGACATCCACATAGTCTCCGGCCCTGAACTCGCCGGGATGACCGATGCGGCGTTCGATCAGGCCGCGGCGGAGTCGACGGTCTTTGGCCGTGTCACGCCGCAGCAGAAGGAGCAGCTTGTTGACGCGTTGCTGCGGCGCGGCAGCCATGTGGCGATGATCGGCGACGGCGTCAATGACGTCCTGTCGCTGAAGAAGGCCTCGCTCGGCATCGCCATGCAGTCGGGGAGCAGCGCGACCCGAAACGTGGCCGACATGGTGCTGCTCGGTGACTCATTTGCCGCACTGCGTCCCGCGTTCTACGAAGGGCAGCGCATCATATCCGGGTTGTCGAGCGCGCTCTTTCTGTTTCTCGCCCGCTCCCTCACCACAACCTTGCTGATCATCGGCGTCACGATCCTGGGCCTGAACTTCCCGTTCGATCCCGCACAGGTGGCATTGACGACCTTCACCGTGGGCATCCCTGCTTTCTTTCTCACCCTGTGGGCCCAGCCGCGGGCTCTGGCCCCGCATCTACTGCTCTCGCTGGCCCGCTTTGTCCTTCCAGTGGCCATCCTGACCATGCTGATGGGCGCGGGCCTCTATCTCGACGATTTCAACCGTGCGCGTCCACCACTGGACAGCCTGGCAACCGCCGCCGATGATGAGACGTCCCCGTTTCGCAGGCTGCTAGACACCTACAGCGCATACACCGGCGTGAGGCCGGCCGATGAAGGCTTCGCCGATGCCTTTGGCACCATTGCCGCGCAGGGTACGCTGTCGATCTTCATCTCGCACACGGCATTTCTGCTCGTTCTCTTTCTCGAACCCCCGATCCGATTCTTCACCGGCTGGCGGCAGGAGGTCAGCCGCGACAAGCGTCCGGGAATTCTGGCTGTTGTCCTCATCCTGATTTTTCAGGTCTTCTACTTCGTGCCCGCGATAGGCACCTACTTCGGCTTGCTGGAGAAGCCACCAGAGGTATATGCCGGCATTCTTGCCCTCGTCGTCGCGTGGATGTTCATCATCCGGGCGATCTGGAGACACCAGCTTTTCGAGCGGCTCCTGGGATTGGAACGCGAGCTCGGGAGAGAGCAACAGACATAGGACCTGGCCGATGAAACGCTATCGTTGACCCGGCGGCGGAGGCAGCACGGCGCCTGGCTGACGGCGCAGTCGACGGTCAGCCGGACCCGATACAAATCGAGCCCCTGGTCATAGATTCCCTTCCGTTGTGGTCTGCTCTCGTTCGAGAACCGTGATGTCGGCAATGAGCGACCGGATGCTGTCGGGGTCCAAACCGTTGTAGATGCCGCGGATGCGACGCTGGCCGTCGATCAGAATGACGTTCTCGGTGTGCAGGAAGTCGTCCTCGTTGCGAGTCGCGCCGAGGTCTTCATCGACGAAGTAGTAGCGTCGGCCCAGGTCGTAGATGTCGCTCTTGGATCCCGTCAGCAACTTCCATTTGTCGGCGTTCACGCCGTGCCGCTCCGCGTACTTCGCCAGGATGTCTGGCGTATCCGTCTCCGGCGTCACGCTGTGCGACAGCAGCACGACCCGGTCGTCGTTCAGGAATGCCTTCTGCACCTCGCCCATGCTGGTGGCCATCAGCGGGCAGATGCCGGGACAGGTCGTGAAGAAGAAGTCGACGACCGCGATCCGGCCATGAAGATCAGCCTCGGTGAACGGCGCGTTCTGCTGATCGATCAGACGAAACGGTCTGATCCGATGCCGCGTCCGCGCCTCACCCGCCTGCCACGTCGGCGTGAACGCCGCCGAGTCGTAGAAGGGCAGCGTCCGCTCAGCCTTGACCGGCTCAGTGCCCACGGCCGTGCTGCAGGCAGCGCCAGCCGCCAGCACGACGACCAGGTACCCCAGGTGCATTCTCATTGCGCGGGTCTCCCTTTGATCGCTCCATCCGCGAGCTCGTAACACAACACCGACTTCTGCAGCCCGTACCGGAATCCGTCGCGCGCCTCGTAGTTGATGTAGAGCTTCCCGTTCTCGCGCCAGGCGCGCTGCATCCCGTCTTCCCTGTCGTCGCGAAAGGTCAGCGCCGTGTAGGGCGCGCCGCTGCGGTACCACTGGCGATGCAATCCCTCGCGCTTCTCGTCGCGGTAGGTGAAGTCGAACTTGATGTGGCCGTCATCCCAATAGCCCACGTGGCGGCCGTAGCTCAGATTGGTGCGGTAGCTGCGCGTGTCGCGCAGCCGGCCGTCGGCATAGAACGTCGTGGCCGTGCCGTGCAGCATCCCGTGGTAGTAGGACGCGCGGCCCTTGACGGCGCCGCCGGGATACTGTTCCTCGATGAAGCCGTCGAACGGCTCGCCACGAAGCAGATAGATGCCGTTGGCGAGCACCAGGTCCGGGCTCGTCGCCGGCACGGTCACTGGCGGCCCACAGCCCGCACTCGATGCGACGGCGAGGCAGAGCAGGTACGCCGGCAGCCTAGAAGGTAAAGGTGCCCTTGGTGCCATGGTAGCTGCCCTCCTTGAGGACGTAGAAACGCGAGTTCATGTAGCTGACACGCGACGAGTGGTAGTGGTAGATCGGCGTGGCGAAGTCGGCGGTCGTGCCGACGTGCCCGCCGTTGGTATCCAGGTTGGACGGATACGACCCGTCCTGATCCCTGCGGCCGTAGATGGGAAATCCATCACGCAGGAAGCCGAAGAGGTTCGCGTCGTCGTAGGAGAGGAATTCATTGTCGAAGTGATAGTGATAGGTCCCGCCCGGACTGGTGTGTGCACCGGCACGGTCGATCGTCATGAGGGTACCGGCGTCCACCGGCACATTGCCGCCTTCCCGATCGTTGTAGATGGCGACGCCGTTGAGCGCCATGCCGATGGGACCGAGCGACGTCGCTTCCTTCGAAGCGGCCTCGCCAGGGTTCACCGGAATCGTCATGCTGTACGACTGCTCCGCGATGCTGCCGTTGGGAGTGAGCGTCTGGCCGGCAGTCGGCGCTTCGTAGAGCGGATGGCCGACGCCCCAATACGGCGTGACGTGGTCGGGTATGCCCCTGGAGCGCAGGACGATGTTCGTGCTGCCCACGGCCACCGTGACCGGGCTCCTGTAGCGGCTGCTGACGACCGGCGCAATCGACGTCGGTCCGGCGTTCGTGGTCGTCGTGGTCGTGGTGCTGGTCGGCGACGTTGGGCTGTCGCTGCCGCAAGCTGCTGCGGCTGCCACCAATGCGAGGGCGAGGGCGAGGCGTGAATGCGCGACGAGTCGAGCCGTGGTAGCGAGTGCAGGGTGCGTCACCGGTATCTCTCCTATCCTGAGGATACGAAGGGCACCTTGCGGAACTCTGAAGGGGGCGTGCCCTTCCTGGCTTGAGAATCGCGCGCAAAGTCTGCTGGTCACGCCTGGCACGATCTGACACGATGACGGCGATGCGGGTGCTTCTCGTCGAGGACGAAGGGGGAGGTCGAGATGCGAGTTCGCGTGCTGGGTGGTCTCACCGCGGCAATGGTCGCCATCGCCCTGGCCTGTGGGCAAGATCAGTCGACGATGACTGCCGAAACCGTCCCGGATCCGCGGCCCGAACAGGAGGCGCGGCTGCAGCAGCTTGCTGGCGCGTTCAAACCGGCGGCGATCGTCGGCACGCCACGACTGGTGGGCTGCACGCTTTCGGAGGGGACCGAGACGACCTGCCTGTCAATCACGATCAAGACCGTCCCGACGGCCTTCACGGCGGGCCCGTGGTGTCCGCGAAATATCGCGGATGGACCGGAGCACTCCGGCATCTGGCTGGACAAAGGCCGCGTCTATGATGCCGACGGCGCCTTCGTCAAGAACTTGAGCACGTTCTACCAGGACGACACGTGGCAGCTCTTCGATCCCGCAACCGGCGCGGTCCGCGTCACCGACTCGAAGGAGGCGTGCGCGGCGGCCGCTCGTCCCGACGTCGATCCCGCCTACAACAATTACTGTGTCGAATGCCTGCCGTCGTACCTGGACGCCGGCGCGACGATGACCTACACCATACCGATTGAGCCAGTCCCAGCAAGCCGGGCTGGCGGGCGAGTCGGCCAGGGGGGAGTCGGCCTGGCATTCAGTGGCGTGCGGCTCGACGGGCCAGCGCCCGTTGACGCCATCCTGGGCGCACACACACTGGCCCCGTTCGACGACTGTGGCGGCCACGTGAATCTGCACGCGGGCTACCACATCCATGCGATCACCGGCTGCCTGAACGACTCCGCCGCCGCACACCCCCACGCGCCCGTGATCGGGATCGCGATGGATGGCTTCCCGCTCCATACCCGGCTGAACACCGATGGCTCCATCCCGGACGAGCTCGACAGGTGCGGCGGCCACACCGTTCCTGACGTCGGATACCACTACCACGTCGGCGCACCGGGCGCGAACGCGATCCTTGCGTGCCACGTCGCCCAGGTCGGCTGCACGTCCGACAGCCCTGACAGATACTGCGATGCGAGCACTCGGAGGCCGCCGCCGCGTTAGCGGCTGAACACCTCGGCGGCTCAGGGGAGGGCGGCCGATCGTCCAGTGCGGCCCCTGCACGCTCAGACGAGGTTCGCCAGGGGTTCGCGAGCGGCGAGGGGCTTGGTATGCCCCCTGGATTGACTTGTCACGTCGCCCGACCGTACGCTCCACGCGTGCTGGAGTCACACCGACGCCCCCCCGGAGGCCTGATGAGGAACCGTAGCGCGTTGATTGGGTTGCTGGCCGTGGTGTGCCTGCTGCTCGGGACAGGGTCCTTCGCTCAGGAGATCCCGCGAGAGTCAGTCGAGGGGAAGGTACTCGGGTGGATCAGGGTCTACGACTTCAAGGACGCGACGGCGCCGCTGACGGCGGCCGGGCGGGTGTACTCGCCCAGGCAGCTCTCCATCGCCCGGATGATTGCCAACTGGATGCAGGCCAGCTACCTGCCGACGGGCGCGCTGGGCGATGTGCAGGTGATCCGCAATGACGATCTGAGCCCCTACAACAAGGACTCGGCCGGCGAACCCCACACCTACGGCGTGGAAGCCCCGCTCTATTTGCAACTGAAATACGACGCGAACAAGAAGATCGTCCCGCAGACGACCGACGCCTCCTACTGGCACATCAAGGCGAACGGGACATTCGGGATTCCCGCGGACGCGGTCAACACGCCGGAGCGCTTCTACTTCACCATGCCGACCTTCGAGCAGCAGGGGTACGGACCGGAACTCGAGAAAGCCGCTGACGTGTCGTCGCATCCGGTGCTGGGACAGTTCCCCGCCTTCTTCATGCGGAACTCCGCGAGCGGCAACCGCAAATACATCATCGTCACCAGGAATCATCAACTCCCGGTCGTGAAGGTCACCAGGGGACAGTACCTCGACGCCCTCGGCGAAGCCCTCGTCCGCCGGCGGGCCTCCGAGTTGCGGCGGCTCACCGAGGCAAACCGGAGCCGTCCACAGGAGGTCGAACGCGGGATGCAGGTCGAAGATGCCAACACGGCGAGGCGGGTCGCTGTGCTGGAGGCGAACCGGCAGAAGTACCGGGACCGCCTGCAGGAGCCGGCGGAGCTGCAGTCGGAGCACCCCACCGTGATCATCGAGCACGAGACCGATGTGTTCGAGGGTGGCGGGGGCGCGCCGAAGCGGTTGGCCCTGTACGCGATCGACCCGAAGATGATGGCACTCGCCAGGACTGACGCACCCCAGTGGATCGTGATGTCCTGGACGGCGCAGCTGAACGACCCGGTCAGCCTGAGCCTGCACCAGGCCATGCTCAACACCGTCAATGTCCAGTACATCTACGACTATTTCTTCGACCCCGACAAAGTGAAGGGGCAGCCGTACAAGCCCCTCCGATCCCCGTCCACGGCTGACGTGGTCACCGCAGGAAAGGCGTCCGAAGCGGCGACCAGGCATGCCACGGATCCAGCCGTGCATTTTTTCGAGGACTTCTCGTCGGGCACCGTCGGCAGGAAGCCGCTCAACTGGAACAGCACGCTCGACAACACCGGCACCTCGAGCGTCGTCACGGAGGTGACAGGATTGAACGGCCAGTGGGCGTCGATGGCCGGCTTTCGCGTCACCCCCACGGGGCTGAAAACGCCGCTGCCGAGTGATTTCGACCTGAGTTATGACGTCGTCGCTGCGAAGGATTACCGCTGGGGTGCCCGCGGCCTGAGCGTGAGGCTGTCCAAAGCAGGCTCGTCCCTGAACGTGCGGATTCGTCCGGGCTACGGCGGCCGGGAGGGCGAAGTCGTCATCGAGGGGCAGTTCCCGGGCGCGCCGGACTACCTGGGCGGGTCGAAATATGCGGGCGCACCAGGGTTTTCGAACGATCTCGCGATCAACCGCACGACCGTGACGATCAAGAAGCGGGGCGACCTGTTGCAGGTGTTCGTCGGAACCACCAAGGTCGCCGAGTACGCGAAGGGCGTCCCCGCCGCGCTGCAGTTCGACTCGCTGTATTTCGAGCTGGCGAGTTCAGCCGACGAGAAGATGTTCCTCGGCAACATCAGGATCACGAAGAACTGAGGCTCCGGCGTGGCTTGGAGATGGTCCCGCCGTAGCGCGCCTGTGCGCGCGCGCGCACCAGGGTTGACGTACGACTGTTCCAGGATCGGGACGAGCTTCACTCGCCTCATCTGGTAGACGTCGAAGTCACCCAGGGCCTCCGACGACTGGTGCGGATGGGCGAAGTGTACGCCCACTTCGACTTCCTCACCCGCGCGTGGAAGCTCAGGGACAACATCACCGCCTACGACGCCATGTACGTCGCGCTCGCGGAGGCCCTCGGTGCGCCGGTCGTCACATGCGATGAACCGTTGTCGAAGGCGCCAGGGCACCGCGCACGGGTGGAACTGTTCGAGTAGGGCCGGAGATCGCCGACAATCGACGTGGCTGATCGGTCGCCAGGGAGATTCGACACTGCCTGGGCGGCAACGCGAATAAGACCATCTGCACGCGCTGCGGCCCAGTCTGTCGGGCGGTATCGATGACAAGGCGCGGACGATCCCACGCGCGATAGTCCCGTTCAAGGACCTCCTGCCACGTTGGCAGCCGATGGCCAGCGATGTGGCACCACGACAACGAACGCGAGACTGTAGGGTTTTGCCTGGACACTGCGTTCGTCCAACGTAGGAGAGGTGTGCAGTTCGAAAATGGGATTGGCTCGGTGCACCGGACTATTTCCGCAACTGGCTCATCCGGGACGCGGGGTGACATGGAGGCTGGTGGCGTCTAATCTGCGCGCAGCGCGACCATCGGATCGACGTGCGCGGCCCGCTGCGCGGGACGGAGCGACGCCAGCAGCGTGACTGCGACGAGCACGCCAGCAACGACGGCATAGGTCAGTGGGTCGGCGGCGGTGAGTCCGAAGAGCGTCGACTCGACGAACCGGCGGACGCTGTAGGCGACGGCGAGGCCGAGCACAAGTCCGACAGCGACCAGCGTGAACGATTCGCGCAGCACCATGCGTCGCACCTGCCTCGGGAGCGCGCCGAGCGCCAGCCGAAGGCCCATCTCTCCGGTCCGCTGCAACACGAGGTATGACATCAGTCCATACAGGCCCACACACGCGAGAATCAGCGCGGCCAGGCCGAAGAAGCCCGAGACGTGTGCGAACAGACGTTCCTGCGAATTGCGCCGCTCGATCTGCTGCTCCTGCGTCCGGAGATCGATGACAGGCAGTGTCGGATCGATCTCGCGCACAGCGGCACGGATCGCGGGACCGATCGCCGCCTGACTGCTGGCCGTACGCACGTAGTAGTTGGCGACGCCGTCCAGCATCTGCGGCGCGGGCAGGTAGATGGTCACGGGCTCGGCCTCGCGCAACGTAGTGTATGTCGCGTCGCGCGCCACGCCGACTATCTCGATCGTGCTCGCCGGCGCGTTCGGGGTGGCGCCGAACGCGAAGCGCCGCCCCACCGGATTCCCGCCGGCAAAGTAGCGGCGCACGAAGGCGTGCGCGACAATCGCCACCTTGGGCGCCCCCTCGTCGTCTCGCGTCGTGAAGCTGCGGCCGACGAGCAGCGGAATCTCCATCGCGGTGAAGAAATTCGGCGCGATGCCGTTGACGTTGATGTTCATCGACGCTCCCGCAGGCGGCGTATAGCCCGGAATGAACGTCCTCCGATTCGCCCGCGTGCCGGCAAGCAGCGGCACACGGGAGAATGTCGCGGCGCGCACGCCGGGAATCTGTTCGAGGCGGTCCTGCAGGCGCGACTGAAGCATCGTCAACGCTTCGGGAGGATAGCCGGCCGGGGTGGCCTCGATGCGGAACAGCGCGAGGCGCTGGGTGTTGAAGCCGGCCGCAACCTGCTCCAGATTACGAAGCGTCTGGACGAACAGGCCGGCGCTGATCAGGAGCACGACCGACAGCGCGACCTGGACGATCATCAACACCTGGCCGAGTCGCGATCGTGCGCGGGTTCCGAGCAGGCGCCCGCCGCTCTGGAACTCCGCCGTCAGGTCGACGCGCGCCGCGCGCAGCGCCGGGGCCAGGCCAGACAACAGCGCCGTGCCGGCCGTAATGACGACCGTGAACGCGAGCACGCGTCCATCCAGCGGCAGATCGAGTGCGGCAGGAGCACCATTGAACTGACGCAGCCCAAGGAGCAGACCGCGGCTCCAGTACGCCAACAGGATCCCGAACGCGGTACCGGCGAACGCGAGGAGAAGGCTCTCGCCGAGCAGTTGACGAACGATGCGAGCCCGACCGGCGCCGAGGGCAAGCCGGAGGGCAATCTCACGGCGCCGGGCACTCCCGCGGGCGATGAGCAGGCTGGCGACGTTGGCAGAGGCGACCAGCAACAGGATTCCGGCGAGGCCCATCAAGACGTGCAGCGATTCGGCGGACGCGCGGCGACGATCGTTCTCCCCCTGTCCGCCTGGATCCGCCGCGAGCGTCGCGACGTCGGGCATCTTGACACCGACCCCATCCTCTCGCCCACCGCCGGCGAGCCACCCTTCTCGGGCCGTGTCCTGCAAGATCGGCTCGAGGCTCGCTCGGGCCTGCTCGGCCGTCACGCCGGCGGCGAGGCGCCCCATCACGCGGATCCACCAGTACCACGGCTGGGCGCGGTTCTTGGCGCGATTCGGCTGAAAGCGTTCGTGCTGCGCGAGCGGAAGGGAGATCTCCACCGCTTCGCCGACCTGCATTGCCCCCGCGAAGCCGGGCGGCGTAACACCAATCAGCGTGATCGGCACTCTGTTGACCTGGATGGTCTTGCCGATGACCGATGGATCGCGATTGAAACGGCGCTCCCACCAGCGATACGAGATGACGCCAACCGCCGCCGCCGACGGCTGATCGTCAGCGTTGGTCAGCGTCCGCCCGGCGATCGCGGATACGCCCAGGCCCGCGAAATAGTCGCCGGAGACGAACTGGCCCATGTCGGTCGTCTCCGGCTGACCGTCGATCAGCAGTGTCATCCGGTTGAACGGCGCGAACGCGAACACGTGCGACAACGCCCGACCCGAGGAACGGAAGCGTTCGAATGTCAGCAGCGAGAATGAGGTGCTCGCGCTGCGCCCGGTGACAGGGTCGATCGACCCGTTGTTCTCGCCGGCCCGCGACAGACGGCCATCCCGGCCTTCCACATTACGGAACAGCACGAGTTCGACGGGATCTCTCACCGGCAGCTCGCGGAGGAGCACGTCGTTGACCAGGCTGAAGATCGCCGTATTCGCACCGATGCCGAGCGCGAGCGTGAGCACGACAGTCACGGTGAAGCCGGGCGTCTTCAGGAGCCCGCGGACGGCGAGCCGAACACTTGCGATAGTCACGAGCGCTTAGACGATGCTGGGACCCGACACGTTTATCACCGCGTGCCGAACGCGTCTGGACATCGCAACGCTCGACGCCTCATACTGGAACTCGCAATCGCCTGCGTGTTCTCGCCTTGTGTCAATTGTGAAGAAGTGGCTCCTCAGCCTGGACTCGAACCAGGAACCCTCCGGTTAACAGCCGGATGCTCTACCATTGAGCTACTGAGGAACAGGAGAGCGAGAACCGCTCGTGGGGAACCCTCAGTGTAGCGGATTCCCCGCCCCCGGCGCAACCCTCCGCCCGCCCACAAACCGGCCCGATTCGACACGCCGGCCCGTTCGCCTGTATAGTCAAACCGTCCACCGCCGTCGCGCCCAAGCGCGTACTCTATTCATGCACCGAGGCCGCCTTTTGCAGGTCCATCTGGTCAATCCAAGCCACGTCTCCTTTGGCGTTGGCGTTATCACCCCGCGGTGGCTCTTCGTCATCGCCGCGGCCACGCCGCGCGCCTTCGGCGACCCGGTCATCACCGACGAAACCCTCGAGCCGCTGGACTTCGCCACCATCAAGGCGGGCGACGTTGTCGGCATCGGCATCCACACCGGCAACGCCCTGCGGGGCTACGAGATCGGCCAGGCCGCCCGGAAAGCGGGCGCCTTCGTGGTCTTTGGCGGCATTCACGCCACGCTCTACCCCGAGGAATCACATGAGCTGGGCGGAGCGCACGCCGTCGTCAAGGGAGACGGCGACGCCATCTGGGGCCAGGTCATCACCGACTGCCAGCTCGGCACATCCGCAGCGCGTCTACGACGGCGGCCGCGTCGAAGCCGACACCTTCAAGCCCGCCCGCTGGGACCTCCTGCCCGACGGCCGCTACATGTGGGCCTCCGTCCAGACGGTGCGCGGCTGCCCCAAGCACTGCTCGTTCTGCTCGGTCTGGAAGACCGACGGCCAGCGGCCGCGCCAGCGCAGCTCCGACGCCGTGATCGAGGAGATCGTCGAGCTCCGGCGCAAGGGCTTCCGTTTCATCGCCCTGGCCGACGACAACTTCTATCCCGTCACGCTCGACCGACCTGCACCAGGCCTCGCGGCGTGCCGACACCACCCGGCTCGAGCAGCTCACGGCGCTCCGCCAGGAGCGCTTCGAGCTGATGGCCCGCCTCGCGGAGCTGCCGCGCGACATGGTCTTCTTCACCCAGATCACCATGGAAGCGTCGGAAGACCCCGAGTTCCTCGACGCGATGAACCGTGCCCACATCAAGGGGGCGCTCGTCGGCATCGAGTCGGTCACGGCCGAAGGGCTCAAGGACATCTACAAGGGATTCAACGTCGTCGGCGAGGAGCTGGTGGGCCGGCTGCGCGCGTTCCGCCGCCACGGCGTCCACGTGCTCGGCTCGTTCATCTTCGGGCTGCCGAGCGACAACCCCACGACCTTCGAGGCGACCGCCTCGCTGGCCGAGCGCGCCGACCTGACGTTCGCGCAGTTCGTGATGCTGACGCCGTTCCCCGGCACGGTGGACTTTGCCGCGTGGGAGAAGACCATCCCCCCCACGGACAACGTCGCCGGCGTGCCGCTGACCCGGCACTGGCTCATTCCCCAGGCGCTGCGGCCCAAGATCTATACCCCGCACCCGCTGATGACCGGCGACGAGATCCGCCAGCGCACCCAGGCGGTCTGGGATCGCTTCTACAGCTTCGAACAGATCTGGAAGCGGTCGCGCTGCGTGACGTCGATGAAGGCCCGGCTCGCCTTCGTGCTGATCTCGAAGCTCTACCGGCAGATGTACGCCAACACCGGCATCGCCACCGACAGCGCCCGCGTGAACCGCTCGGCGAAGTGGGCGCGCATGATCGCCAAGCCGTGCCGCCGCCTGTTCGCCGCGGCGCCGATGCCCGACCTTCAGGTACCGCAGCGCGTGTAGCCTCGCGGCGGGCTGCCGGCCCGGACACCATCCGGACCGGCACCACCTTCGCTAGCGGACTTCCGTCTCCAGCTCGATCTTCAGCGTGCCGCGCAGCGCGTTGGAGATCGGGCACGAGCCCTCGGCCTTGCGCGCCACCTCGTCGAACTGCGCCGCCTCGATGCCCTTCAGCCCTTCGGCCACGACCTTCAGCTTGGACGTCGTCAGCTTGATGCCGGCGTCGCCCTTGTCGGCCACGATCGTCGCGGTGACCAGCGTCCGGCCGATCGATCCGCCCTGCTTCCCCACTGTCGCATTCAACGCCATCGCGTAGCACGAGGCGTGCGACGCGGCCATCAGCTCTTCCGGGCTGGTGCGCCCCTCGGACTCCCCTATCCGCGACGGGAACGTCACGGGCAGGGTGAACGCTCCCGAGTTCGCCTTGGCCGTGCCCTTGCCTTCCATGATCGGCCCGGACCAGTCCACTTCAACCGTACCGAGAAAAAGTCGCCATTCACATGTCTCCAGTCAGCAGGACGCGGGTGCTTTCCCGCGCCAGATCGTCCACGTCCAACCTCTGATCCTACTTCTTCCCCCGCGCCGTGACCGCCAGCTGGACGATCAGGCCGACAATCCCGAGGGCCACGGCAATCGTCGCGTCCCAGTGGGTGTTGGGAATCGGATCGAGGGGATAGACGCGATACACGGTGCGGGCGGCCGCTTCGACGGCATCGGAATCCCCCATCAGCGCCGCGGCGCCAATGAGCGCGGTCTGCGCCCCGCCGAACGCGGTGGCGACGATGATGACGTAGCGCTGCAGCGCGAGGGCCACCAGCGCGCCGGCCACCGAAAAGAGGATCAGGATGAGCAGGCCGGGCTCGCGGCCGAGCGTCGCCCAGGCCATGTGCGCCGCCGCGGCGCCGATGCCCGCGCCGAGCAGCGCAACTCCCGCAAAGTACGCCACGATGAGGATGAGCGCCCCGACCACGCCCCCCGCCAGCCACGCCAGCACCATGTACAGCGTCTGCTCGCTGCCCATGAACGAGCTGGCGAGCAGCGCGCCGAGGATGAAGCCGTAGATGGCCAGGACCACGCGGAACACCCGGTAGCCGGCAAAACACGCCAGCAGGCCGCCGAGAAGCATGATGATCGCGGCCGGGACCTGAAAAGTAGCCGGAAGCACGGCGCATTATAGACCGGGCTGGCGGGGGACTGCCGCACGGCCGCTCGACCTCCCCGGGGCATCAGCCGTTATCATGGCGCGTGCCCTCACGCCGCTCGCTCACCCTTGCGGGAACCGTCACGACGATCGCGGGCACGGCGCTCTTCGTCTGGCTGGTCTGGAACGCGGGCCCGCAGGCCATCTGGCGCGGCCTCGGCCAGGTCGGGTGGGGCATCGTTGCCATCATCGCGATCGCCGGGCTGCGCTTTGCCGTTCGCGCCGCCGCGTGGATCCGGTGCCTCGAGCCGCCGCACACGCTGAAGCTGTCGGAAGCCTTCACCGCGGTCCTCTCCGGCGACGCGCTCGGCAACGCCACGCCGCTCGGTCCGCTGGTCAGCGAACCGGCCAAGGTCGCGTTCGTCCGGACGCGCGTGCCGCTCGGCGTGGCCTTCACCGCGCTGGCGATCGAGAACCTGTTCTACACCCTGTCGGTGGTGGCGATGATCGCCGCCGGCATGACCGCGCTCCTGTTGCGCGGCGGGCTCGCGCACGATCTGCAGCTGGCGGCCGAAGTTGCCATCCTTGCCGTCCTCGTCGCCTACGCCAGCCTCGCCTGGGCGCTGTGGCGAAAGCCGGCACTGCTCAGCAGCACGGTCGCCCTGGCCGGCCGCGTGACGGGATGGCACGGCCTGACGGCCCGTCTCGACAAGGTCCGCCGGCTCGAACAGGACATCTATACCTTCGCGGCCCGCAGGCGTCAGGCCGTCGGCGCGCTCGTGCCCATGGAGCTCGCGTTCCACGCCCTTGGCGTGGCCGAAGTGCATCTCACCCTCTGGCTGCTGTCGCCCGACCAGCCGCCCTCGCTCGTCACCTCCTTCATCCTCGAAACCACCAACCGGCTGATCATCGTCTTGTTCAAGTTCGTGCCGATGCAGCAGCCTGGCGTCAGCGAGGTCGGCACGGTGCTGGTCGCCCAGCTGCTCGGCATCAACGCGCCCGTCGCCAGCACCCTCGTCATCGTCCGGCGCGCCCGGATGATCTTCTGGCAGCTCGTGGGCACCGCGCTGCTCGTCCGGCACGGCGTCACCACCCGGCGCATCCTGGACGATGCGGAGCTGTCGCCTGAGCCAACCCGCCTGACTTCCTCGCATTAGCGGTAGGGCCGCCGCAGCTCGCCCGCCAAACTTTCCGCATCGAAACCGCGCCGTGCTGCGTCAAAGAGGATGCGCACGGCCAGGCTGAGCTGACAATCCGGCACGCGTCGTGAAAGGGCGGACGGACGAGATGCGTCGTGGGGCGGCGGTTACACACGCTCCTTGCGGTCTTGCGGGCGCCCCCGCATGTGGTCCAGCAGGAGAACCAGAGGTGATCGTGACAGCTGCTCCGTCGGTCCCGGTGAGGGACGCGCTTGTGCTCGCAGCCGGGAATGGCGACCGGTTCCAGAACGGCACCCGTCAATCAAAGCTCCTGCAGCCAGTGCTGGGAGTGCCACTCATCCTTCGCACGCTCGAAGCCGCCCGCGACGCCGGGATCGGCACGGTCGAGGTGGTGCTCGGCTACCAGGCCGACAACGTCGAATCCGTGGTCACATCCGGCCTGCCTGCCGGCTTGCGCGTGCATTTTTCATACAACCTGGACTGGCATCTCGAGAACGGCGTGTCGGTGCTGGCCGCGCGCGACCGCTTCGTCGACCGGCGCTTCGCGCTGCTCATGGGCGACCACCTGTTCGAGCCCGAGGTGCTGCAGCGCCTGCTCGGAGCGAGCGCCGCCGGGGACGAATCGCTGCTGGCCGTGGATGCGAGGCCGGTGCCGCAGGCCATCGCGGACGAGGCGACCAAGGTCCGGATGCAGGGCGACCGCATCGTGGCGATCGGCAAGGATCTGCGCGACTACGACGCGCTCGACACCGGCATGTTCGTCTGCTCCCCCGCCGTGTTCGGCGCCATCGACCGGTCGCGAGCGGCGGGCGACACCACGCTCAGCGGCGGCATCCGGCAGCTGGCCGTGCGCGGGCTGATGCGGGGGTTCGACATCGGCCACGCCTCGTGGTACGACATCGACACGATGGCGGATCTGGCCGTGGCCGAGAGCCTGCTCACCGAGGCGGAGGCGCAGGCCGGGATCGCATGAGCAGCAGGCTGGTCCGCCTGGGCGCGCTGGCCGTCGGCGTCGTCCTCTTCTTCGCGGCGCTCTACTACGTCAACTTCGACCTCGCGGCCGGCACCATCCGCAGGCTTGGGCTGGCGCTGCCGCTGGCGCTGGTGTTCAGCGCGCTCTGGCACCTGGCGCGGACGTGGGCCTGGTCGTGGTGCTTTCCGCAGCCCCGCACCGTCCCCTTCCTCCGCCTGGCGCGGGTCCGCCTGGCCGCCGAGGCGTTCAGCTACCTGACGCTGCGCGGCATTGCCGGCGAGCCGCTGAAGGTGGTGCTGCTGGCGGATCGCGTCGAGCCGCGCCAGGCCACCGCGGCCGTCGCGCTCGAGCGCCTGGCGTATCTCGTCGGCACGACGGTGATCGTCGGCATCGGCTCGGTTGCCGCGATTGCCGGCCTGCCGCTCACGCGCATCTGGTTCCGCATCTTCCGCGCGTTCGCCATCGTCTCGGCCGTCATCGCCGTGCTGGCCGGCATCGTGATCGCCGGCCGCGGCGTGTATCTGAAGGCGCTGCTCGAACGGCTCGACGCGGCGGCGGGCACGTCGCTGGCGCGCGGCCGGGTGGGGCGATTCGCGACCGCGGTCGAGGCGCTGATGCTCGACCTGGTGCGCGGCAATCCGCGGCGCCTCCTGGTCCTGGTCACGGCAACCATCCTCTCCTACATCTTCATGGCGCTCGAGGCGTGGGTCATCCTGCGCGCGTCGGGCGCCGCCATCACGCCGAACGGCGCGCTCGCCGTCGAAACGTTCTCGCGCGTGGCGAGCTTTGCGTCTTCGTTCATCCCAGCCAACCTCGGGGCGCTCGAAGCCTCGAGCCTGGCGGCCGTCACGGCCGTGGGCCTGGCGAGCGGCGGTGCCGCGCTGGCGATCGCGAGGCGGCTGCGCGGCCTGTTCTGGGCGGGCATCGGGCTGGCCATCTATCCGCGGAACGTCCGGCCGGCGCACCGCGACAACCCGGTTCGTCCGGACGCACCGGCGCCGCCGGAGGGCTCGACCCTCCTCTACCTGCCGCACGACGAGGCGCTGGCCGTGCTGCCGACCGCGCGCCTGGCCGGCCTGCCGATTGCCGAGCGGGTCGTGCGGTCGGCGTCGCGGGCCGGCTACACGCGCATCGTCATCTGGACGGAGGGTCTGCCCGCGGCTGCGCACGCGGCCGTGCGCGGGCTGGCCCGCGCCGTGCCCGGCGTCGTCCTGACAGGGTCGGACGAGGAATGGCGTGCCGCCGTTCGCGAGATACCGGACGGGTGTGCCACCGTGGCCGGACCCGGGACCGTCGTGTCCCCGGCGCTGCTCGCGCTGGCGCTGGCGCTCCAGCCGGAGGACGGCCAGGTGCTCGACGTGCCGGCGGGCGCCGGGTGGCGCGAGAGCGGGGTGCTGCGGATTCCCGCCGGCGTTGCCGCGGACCGCGTGGCCGTCGCCGCCGCGCTCGCCGCGCGCCGCGCCCGCGCGCTGCCGCTGCCTTCCGGGGAGGACGTCGCGCAGGGGCGGGCGAAGCTGGCGCTGCGCATCCAGGGAGCCGCGGACCTCCGCGCCGCCGACGCCACCATCCGCCGCGCCAGCTACAAGGACACCGACAACACGCTGGCGCGGTTCAACCGCCGGATCTCCCTGCCGATCAGCGTGGCGCTCATCCGCACGCCGCTGACCGCCAATCAGCTGTCGGTGTTCCTGGTCTTCATCGGGTTCTATTCGGCCTGGCTGTTCAGCCTGGGGCACTACTGGACCGGAGTGCTGGCCGGGTTCCTCTCGCTCGCCGCCAGCGTGCTCGACGGCTGCGACGGCGAGATCGCGCGCCTGAAGTATCAGGAATCGGCGCTCGGCTGCTGGATCGAGACGTTCGGGGACTACTCGTACTACATCGCGATCTTCATCGGCCTGACCGTGGGCGCCGTGCGCCGCACGGGACTGGAGGCCTTCTACTGGATCGGCGGGCTGGCGCTCGCCGGAACGCTGCTGTCGTTCGCGTTCCTCATCTACCTGCGCACCCGGATCACCGCGGGGCGCCCGGAGCGGCTGCACGCCATTGCCGCCGAGCGGTTCACCGCGGAGCCGACGTTCTGGTCGCGCCTCATCTGGCGGCTGGCGTTCACCGCCACCCGCTCGGCCATGCCCTACGGCATCTTCGCCTTCTCGCTCGTCCACGCCCTGCCCGCGATCGTCGTGCTCGCCGCGATCGGCGCCAACGTCTACTGGGTCAGCCTGGTGCTGAAGCTGAAGGCGCTGATCGGGGACGACGAAGGAACGGGGGAGCTGCGGGCGGGGGAACTGGGGAACTGAAGCACAGCCGTTTGCCCTTTGCCCTTTGCCCTTTCCAGCTCCCCCTTACCCCATCTCCCGCCTTCCCTCCATCGCCTTGTGCATCGTGACCTCGTCGGCATATTCGAGGTCGCTCCCGACCGGCACGCCCATGGCGATCCGGGTGACCCGGATGCCGAGCGGTTTCAGGAGCTTGGCGAGGTAGATCGCCGTCGCTTCTCCTTCGACGTTGGGGTTGGTCGCGATGATCACTTCCTCGACGCCGTTCCCGACCCGGCCGAGCAGCTCGCGGATCTTCAGGTCGTCGGGGCCGACGCCGTGCAGCGGCGACAGCGCGCCCATCAGGACGTGGTAGAGCCCCTTGAAGTCGCGCGTCTTCTCGATCGCGGTGACGTTCTCCGGTTCTTCGACCACGCAGATGAGGCGCGGGTCGCGGCCGGGGCTGGTGCAGAAGAAGCAGGGGTCGGCGTCGGTGATGTTGCTGCACACCGAGCAGTAGGTGACCCGGTCCTTCACCTCGCGCATGGCGTCCACCAGCCGCTCGATCTCTTCCCGCGGGGTCTTGAGGACGTGGAACGCCAGCCGCGCGGCGCTCTTGGCGCCGATGCCGGGCAGTCGCTGAAGCTGCTCGATCAGCCTCGTGAGCGGATCGGGCCTCGACATCAGAACAGGCCGGGGATCTTCATGCCGCCCATCATGCCCTGCATCTGCGAGGACATCGCCTCGTCCGCCTTCCGGTGCGCGTCGTTGATCGCCGCCAGAATCATGTCCTGCAGCATCTCGACGTCGTCTTTGGAGACCGCTTCGGGGTCGATGGTGAGCGACTGCAGCTGCTTGGCGCCGTTCACGACCACCGTGACCATGCCGCCCCCAGCCGTGGCTTCAATCCGCATCTCGGCCAGCTGCTTCTGCAGCTTCTCCTGCATCTGCTGGGCCTGCTTCATCATGCTCTGAATGTTCATGCCTCAATCACCCCAGTGAACCCTGAACCCCGAACCCTGAACCTTGCACCCTGCACCCTGAACCTTGCACCCTGCACCCCGCAGGTCACATCTCTTCAATATCCCGAATCTCCGCCGCAAAGACGTCGAGCATCGCCTGGACGCCGGAGTCGGCAAGCGCCTGCTCGCGGAGCGCCGCTTTTTTGTCGTCCTGGTCGCCGCTGCCGCCGGCACCGGGGGCACTGCCCGGCGCTGTGCCCGGGGCGGCCGCGGGCGCCGACGCCGTGCCTTCCGCGGCCACGACCGACATGCGGCGGCCGGCAAGCTGGCTGGCGATGGTCTCGAGCAGCGGGCGCGTCTGCTCCAGGTGCGCCTTCATCGTGCGGTGCTGCGGTCCGAACGTCACGACGACCTTGTCGCCGTCGATGTCGATGCGCTGGGCCTGGGCGATCACCGTGCCGTAGAAGAACTTCTTGACCTTGCGCACTTCCTCGAGGAACGCCTCTTTCAGCCGCTCGGCGGGCACCGGATCGACAGCCGGGAGCGAGGCGGACGTTTCCGTCTGCCGGGCGGCGGCTTTCGGCGCCGGCGGCCGGGGCGGCGGCGCGGCCTCCGCTGCGGCCGGACGGTCCGCGGGCGCCGGGCGGTCCGCGCCTGCCGGGCGCTCGGGGGCCGGGCGTGCCGCCGGGGCGACAGCCGGCACGGACGGACGCGAGCCGGCGCCGATGGTGCGTGCCGACGGCGTCGGGAGCGGCGGCCGGGCCGCGGCAGCGCCGGGCCGCGGCGCCGGTCCGGCCGGCCGGCCTGGCGGCGTTCCCTTGTCGAGCCCGTCGATGAGGTCGCTGAGCGGCACCAGCTTGCGCAGGTGAATCCAGCGCAGCAGCGTCATCTCGAGGTGGAACCGCGGCTGCATCGACGTCCGGATCTCGTACTCCCCCTTGGTGAGCACCTCGAAGGCGCGCAGCAGGTCCTCGGGGGCGAACAGCGCGGCCACCGCCTTCAGGCGATCGCGCTCCCCTTCGGCGGCGATCTCCGGATCCGCCAGCCGCGACGGATCGAGGGTGACGACCAGCAGGTCGCGGGTGAGGCGGCCGAGCTCGCGCAGGACCGTGCGCAGCTCGTAGCCCCCCTCGACCGCGCGGTCGGCGAGCGCGAACACCGCGGCGCCGTCCTCCTCCGCCACCGCCTGCGCCATGTCGAGCAGCAGGTCGCGCCGGACCAGCCCGAGCACCGTGGCAACGTCTTCGGCGGTGATCGTGGTGCCGGCAAAGGCAATGACCTGGTCGAACGCGCTCTGCGCATCGCGCATGCTGCCGTCGCCGGCCCGCGCGATCAGCATCACCGCCGCCTCTTCGATCTGGATCTGCTCGGCCGCGGCAATCGCCGTGAGCTGCTCGGCGATCTGCTTCACCCCGATCGTCTTGAGCTCGAAGACCTGGGAGCGCGACTGGATCGTCGCCGGCACCTTGTCGAGCTCGGTCGTCGCCATCATGAAGACGACGTGCGGCGGCGGCTCTTCGATCGACTTCAGCAGTGCGTCGAACGACTGCTGCGAGAGGCGGTGGACCTCGTCGATGATGAAGACCTTATGGCGGTCGCGGACGGGCGCGATGCCGAGGCCCGAGATGATGATGTCGCGGACCTTGTCGACCTGGGTGTGGGTGGCGGCGTCGATCTCGAGCACGTCCATGTCGCGCCCTTCGGCGATCTCGACGCAGGCGTCGCACGTGCCGCAGGGATCGGCGGTCGGCCCCTGCTGGCAGTTGAGGCCGCGCGCCAGGATGCGCGCGGTCGTGGTCTTGCCGACGCCGCGCGGCCCGGCAAAGACGAACGACTGCGCAATGCGGTGCGCGCCGATGGCGTTGCGCAGCGTCTGCGTCACCGCCTTCTGGCCGATGACGTCCGCGAAGCGCTGCGGCCGCCATTTCCTCGCGAGAACTTTGTAGGACACGGGCGCTGTGAGCTGTGTGTGCTGAGCGGTGGTGCGGCTGCGGCCCGGCCGGGACCCACCGCGATCCGGAGGCTCCTGCGGCACATCGCAGGGTCTGCTTAGCGCTGCTGCCTTCCGGCCCTGACGCGGTTCGCAGGCTGAGATTGCACAGGGTCCGGATCGCGGTGCGTCCCGCCGGCCCTCGCCCGGCGCGGGGACCGCGCGCAAGCGCAAGCATCCAGTGTACTTCCCCCTCGCCGGGCAGGCAAGCCGGCGCGGCCGCCATCCGCACCTGCCGCCCGCGCCTGAGGCCCCTGCCAACCTGCCTTGACAGGCCGAATCAGAACCTAATACACTCCTGAACAGGAGTCCCGATGGCCCAGGCCCTCCACTACCCCACGACCCGCTACCAGGTCGATCCCCCGCCGGACCTCGCGGTCCGCGACGAGCGCGAGCGGCTGTCCGCTCCCGGCCTCAAGGCCTTCTTCGCCATCATCGCGCGCTGGAAGGTGCGCGACGAGGATGCCCGCGCCCTGCTCGGCGGCGTCAGCCACGGTCCCTTCTACGAGATGAAGCGGAATCCCGCCCGGGTGCTCGACGTCGATCGCCTGACCCGCATCTCGTACCTGATCGGTATCTTCAAGGCGCTGCAGATCCTCCACTCCCGCGGCCTGGCGGACACGTGGGTGCACCTGCCCAACACGAATCCAATCTTCGGCGGCGGCACCCCGCTCGACTACATCATCCGCGGCGGCCTGCCCGCCATGCAGACCGTGCGCCGCCTGCTCGACGCCCGCCGCGCCGGCTGATGCCGCTCCCGCCGGTCACGCTCTTCCGGCAGTTCGACAGCCACCGTCTCATCCCGTCGCTCCACCTGCCCGGTGGCGACAGCGCGCTGGCCGCGCTCGCCGGCAGCGACGCTGATCTCCAGGCGCTCTTCGCGCTCGACGCCGCCACCAACGACCGCCTGCAGGCGGAGCGCCAGCGGCTGCCCGGCATCGGCCTCGAGGAGCTCCTCTTCGCCGTGCCCCATGCCGCCGTCGTCAACGCCTCGTTCTGTCATGCCAATCCCCTCGGCGCGCGCTTCAGCGGGCCCGACCGCGGCGCCTGGTACGCGGCGGCCGCGCTCGCGACGTCGCAGGCGGAGGTGGGGTTCCACAAATCGGTGCAGCTGGCCGAAATCAACCGGTTCGAGGAATCGGTAACCTATGACGACTACGTCGCCGACTTCAGCGCCAGCTTTCACGACCTGCGCCGCGCCCGCGGCTTCCGCGCCTGCCTCGATCCGCAGAGCTACGTCGAGTCGCAGAAGCTGGCCGAGGGGCTCCTCGCGGCCGGCTCGCTCGGGGTCGTCTATCCGAGCGTCCGCCACCTGGGCGGCACGTGCCTGGCCTGCTTCCGCCCGGCGCTGGTCACGAACGTGCGCCGCGGTCACACCTACCGCTTCACCTGGAGCGGGGGACCGGAGCCGGCGGTCACGAAAGAGCGGACGGGGACCTGAGTGCTGGCGGATACTGGTCACCGGACCGCACCGAGCCATCTCCTCGCGTCGGGCGCGTGCCAGGGTGCACCTATGAACAAGAACGAAACCGGACCCGATCGTCCCGCGAATCGCCGGCGGGACGGGCCCGGCCCGCACCGCCGCGACGCGCTGCGCCATCTCGCGACCCTGCCGATCGCCGCCCTGGCGCCCGGCCTGTGCGCCAATCCCACCCTCCCCTTGGCAACCGCCGCAACCGCCAGCGCCGGCCGGCAGGATCAGCCGTGGACGCCGCTCTTCAACGGCAAGGACCTGACCGGCTGGGAAACGTTCCTCGGCCGGCCGCACAAGACCACCGCCGTGACCGCCCTGTCGCGCAACGACAGCGGCGACGACCGCGACGCCATCGGCGTGGACCGGGATCCCACCGGCGTGTTCTCGGTTGTCGCGACCGACGGCGGGCCGGCGATCCGGATCTCCGGCGAGATCTACGGCGCCCTGACGACGACCGCCGCCTACGGGGACTACCATCTCCGGTTCGAGTTCAAGTGGGGCGGAAAGCGATGGCCGCCGCGTGAAGACGCGCTGCGCGACAGCGGCTGCTGCTACCACGCCGTCGGGCCGCACGGCGCGAGCTACGGCTTCTGGAAACGGTCATGCGAGCTCCAGATCCAGGAGGGCGACTGCGGCGACTTCTACAGCCTCGCCGGGGTCATCGTCGATGCCGAGGCGGTGCTTGCCGACCCCGCCAACCCCAAAAGCGACGCAGTCTACCGCAAGGGATCGCCGCTCCTCACCGGCCACACCCGGCGCATCGTCAAGGACGGCACGCACGAGAAGCCGCACGGCGGCTGGAACCGCGTCGATCTCTTCTGCGTTGGCCAGGCGAGCGCACACGCCATCAACGGCGTGGTCAACCTGCGGCTGCGCGGCATCCGGCAGCGCGAGGGCGGACGAGAGGTGCCGCTGACGCGGGGACAGGTCCAGTTCCAGTCGGAAGCCGCTGAAGTGTTCTACCGGAACATCGCCATCCGGCCGCTTCGCGACATGCCCGCGGCGGTTTTCGCGTAGTCAGCGGACGATGAGGGGCCGGAGCGGACGGGCGTAGACGTGCCTGATCGCCACCGGGCCGTGATCCCCCTGGATCATCAGCCGGTTCTGCGCGGCTTCAGGGATCGGCAGGTGGGCACGCGTCGGCCCCGCCACATCGACGTCCTTCTGCACCAGCCGGCCGTTGTGGAGCACGCGCTCGAAGCGGGCGGGCGCGGTCTTCTTTCCCGACGCATCGAAGCGCGGCGCGCGGAACCAGATCTGGTACGACTGCCATTCGCCCGGCTGGCGCGACGCGTTGACGAGCGGCGCGGCGCCGCCAACGCCGCGCTCGCCGATCCACTGGTGATAGATGGCGCCGCCGTCCGACGTCTTCATGCCGTCTCCGGCTCCCCAGCTGTCGAAGATCTGCACTTCGTAGAGGCCCTGCAGGTAGACGCCGGAGTTGGAGCCTTTCGCCAGCATGAACTCGAGATAAAGCTCGACATCGCCGAACGTGCGCGCGGTGCACAGGTTCGCGGTGCGGCCCGGGCCGTTCAGGATGACGCCGCTTGGCGCGGCGCGGCCGTTCAGCTGTGTCGGTCCGAGGTAGCGCTCGAAGCGGACGAACCGCGTGGTGTACCACTCGTTCTTCGCGGCCTCGTCGCACGCCTTCCAGCCGCCGAGGTCCTTCCCGTTCAGCAGCGGCTCCCAGCCGTCTTCGAGCAGGAACGGCGGGTCGCCGTGCGGCTCACCGTCCTGGACCGCCGAGTAGGGAGGGCCCTGCTGAAGCAGGAGGCCGAGCGCGAGCAGGGCGAACAGTGCAGGCATAGGCGCACACTATAGCTCTCCTGCGGTAGACTCGGACGGCTGTCCTGGTGCTGGCTCGCCAGGCAGGAATGGTCAGGAGGTTCTCGTGATGCGCAACACCGCTCTCGTGGCCGCGGCGCTGGCCACCTCGTTGCTCTCGCCTGTCGCCCTGCGGGCGACCGCGCCTGCCGGCCTGGCGCCGGCAGCCGTCCAGATCGCCGCCGCCGACGCCGCGCCGTTTCTCGGCGACTGGACGCTGGCGATGCAGGGCGGCAACGGACCCGCCACCTTCAACCTGTCGGTCAAGACCGAGGACGGCAAGGTGGTCGGCGAGATCAGCAGCGACGCCACCGCGCCGCAGAAGATCACCAGCATCGCGAAGACGGCGAAGGGCCTCGCCCTGAACTATTCCTTCCCCTACGAGGCGCAGATGATCGACGCCGCGATCTCGCTGACGCCGGCGACCGATGGCACGGTGGCGGCGCAGATCGACTTCGCCGGCGGCGCCTACGTCATGACCGGCACGGCGACCAGGAAGGACAAGGCCAAATAGGCGGCGCGGCCGATTACTGATTCAGGACGAAGGCCGCCAGCCGCCCGCCGGCGCCGGCAATCACGTACTGCAGCCCGTCGAGCTCGTAGGTGATCGGACCGTTGGTCACGCTGTTGCCGAGGCGCGCGTTCCACAGCGGCTCGCCCGTGGTGGCGTTGTAGGCGCCGAAGCCGCCGGCCGCGGCGTTGAACAGGACGTTGCCGGCCGTGGTCAGGATGCCGGAGTTGCCGCCGTAGCGCGGCATGCTCCAGCGCACCGTGCCGGTCTTGTAGTCGATCGCCTTCAACTGCGGCTGTTCGGCGTAGCCGCCGCGATCCGTGCCGCCCCACCCCATCGGGTTCTCGCTGGCGTCGTAGATGTACCACACGCTGAACGCCCGCGTCGCATTCACGTAGAACAGCCCGGTCAGCGGACTGAAGCTCGGCGGGAACCAGTTGGTCGCACCCCCCTGGTTGGGCGTGACCAGCGCGCCGGCCACCTGCGGCCGTTTCTCGGGGTTGGGAATCGGCTGTCCCCTGGCGTCGTAGTCGAGCATCCAGTTGGTCTTGACGTATTCGTTGGAGACGAGCGCCTTGCCGGTGGTGCGGTCGATCACGAAGAAGTGCCCGTTGCGCGACGCCTGCGCCAGCAGCTTCCGCGGCTGGCCATCGATCGTGCCGTCGAACACCACCGCGGTCTGCGTGGCGTCCCAGTCGTGGGTGTCGTGCGGCGACGACTGGAAGTACCAGACCATCTTGCCGGTATCCGCGTCCAGCGCCACGATCGAGGCGGTGAACAGGTTGGCGCCTTCCCGGTTCCTGAAGGCCACGACCGGCTGCGGATTCCCCGTCGTCACGTAGATGTGATTGAGCGCGGGATCGTAGGTGATCGGCTGCCAGGTCATGCCGCCGCCGTGTCTGGCCATGTCCAGGCTGGGCCAGGTATCGAGGCCGGGATCGCCTTCCTTCTGCGGCGTGACGTACCAGCGCCAGATCAGGTCGCCGTTCTCGAGGCTGCGGGCCTCGAGGTAGGCGGGCACGTCGAGGTCGTCGCCGCTCGGCCCGAGAATCAGCTTGTCCTTCACCACCACCGGCGCGATCGAGCCGTAGTACATCATCTCGAGCGAGCAGAACTCCTTCGCCCACTTCTCCGCCCCGGTCCGGCGGTCGAGCGCCACCAGGTTGCAGTCGGTGGTGACGAAATACACGGTGTCCTGGTGGATCGCGACGCCGCGGTTGCCGATCTGGATGCCGCCGCGGCTCCGGCTGAAGGTGTAGTGCCACAGCTCGCGCGCCGTCCGCGCGTCGATCGCATACACGTGATTCGGCGTGGTGAAGTAGAGCACGCCGCCCACCTGCAGCGGCGTCGCCTTGATGGTGCCGGCCGCCGGCAGGTCGTAGATCCACGCCAGGCTCAGGTGCTTGACGTTGGCGGCGGTGATCTTCGCGAGGCTGCTGAAGCGGCGCCCCGAGTAGTCGCCGTTGTAGGTCGGCCACGAATCGGTCGACGGCTTCTCGATCTGGGCGGCGGTCAGGCCGGCCGCCGCGCCGGCCGGCGCCGGCGGCGCCGGGGCCTGCTGCGCCGCCAGCGTGGCCGCGAACAGCACCGTGCTGACACAGGATGCGAGGGCTCTCATTTCAGGGTCTCCAGATACGCCACCAGGTCGTGAATCTGCTTGTCGCTGACGCGATCGAGCAGGTCGATGTGGGCCTGCAGCGGGTTGACCTTCGCCACCTTCATCCCCGGCGTCCGCCGCACGGTCCGCAGCGTGCCGTCGGCGTCGCGCACGGTGACGTGGAAGTCGCTCTCCTCGACCAGGGCTCCCGCGATCGGCGGCCCCGACGCCGGCGTGATCGTGACCGTCACGGCGTTCCGATCGACCGCCACCGGGCCGCCGGCGGCGGCGCCGCGGCCGCCGCGGCCGCGCCCGCGGCCACCGCCCATGGGAAAGAGCATGCGCTGCTGGAGATCGACCGGTTCAGGAATGCGCGCCGAGATCCCGGCCAGGCTGCGGGCGCCGGCGTTGTGGCAGCTGGCGCAGCCGCCCTCGCCGTTGAAGTAGGCCTCTCCCGCCTTGGCATCGCCGACCACGATGTCGCCGACCGTGAACAGGGGCGAGCCGCGCATGGTGTCGTTGACGCGCTGGCGCAGGAAGTTCGCCAGCGCGACCACCTCCTCGTCCGTGAACGAGGCGCTCGGCTTCTGGCTCTGCGTCGGGTGGCCGGCCTTCAGGAAGGGCCCGAGCACGCTGCCCGCCGCCGCCGCGCTGCGATCGAAGTTCACGGTCTTCGTCCGGATGATGTTCGGACCGGTGTCCGACCCGCGCGCCTGCGAGCCGTGGCAGTCGATGCAGTGGCTTGCCCACAGCGCCCGGCCGCGGTCGTGCGCCGCCGGGTCGACGGCCGGCGAGCGGGAGATTTGCTGCACCGCGCGGCCGGCGGCAGGCTCCTGCGCGGGCAGCCACACCACCGCGCAGAGCGCGACCGCAATTCCGACCGACAGCTCCCGGAACACCCCTGTGCGCATTGCCGCTCCTGAGGATCGTGCCAGCTTCATTGCCCACCGCGGCGGCCGCCGCCGCGCGCCGGCTGTGGCGGCGGAGGCAAGGCAATCGGTTCCTTCTTCAACGCCCAGCGGAAGCCGCGCGTGAACAGCTCCTTGAACTGGTTGGTGTGGAACGTCTCGTTGCCATGCCCCAGCGTCGTCCCGAAGATGCGCGCGCCGCGGTACTCGTGGGTCCACACCAGCGGATACGTTCCGCCATCGGCCTCGGGACTCACCGCCGTGGCCAGCGCTTTCGTGTTCGGCCACACCTTGTCGATGATGTAGAGCTCGTCGATCGGCGTGACGAACGGCGGCAGCCCCGCCGTGATGGGATCCCCCTCCGCCCACTTGAGCAGGATGTTGTGCGACCGCGTATGCCGGCGGCTGGTCATCCCGATCAGCTCACGCCAGCCATCGTCGCGCATCACCCGGTACGAGTGCAGCGAGCAATGGAAGAACATCCGCGGCACGGCCGGCCGCGTGATGTTCTGCACGACCTGCGCCGGCAGGTCGCCGTTCGCCCAGCATTCGTTGTGGATGACGATGTCGACGCCTTTCGCCCAGTCGGGGTTGTCGTAGAGCGGCAGCCTGCCGTCCGGCAGGGTGGACATGCCCTGCACGACCGTCCAGTTGATCGGCATCACCGCGTTGAGCGTGTCCATCAGGACCTTGCTCTGTCCGGTGTAGTCGTGGCAGCAGCCGCCGGTCACGATCATGGCGTTCACCGGGGTCTGGCCGGCAAAGCGATCGACGGGGGGCGCGCCCTGGGGGGCCGGCGGCGTGGCGGCCGCGCCCGGCTGCGGTGTCTGGGCGACCGGTCCGGCGGCACCCAGGACGAGCACCGCCAGTGCGGTGCCGCCGATGATGAGATGCCTGATGCGCTCGCCCACTGACGTCCATCGAGCCATGCCACGACCTCCGTCGGACCTGCCGACAATCGACCACACACCGGTGAACCTGAAGCTGGAACGCTGGCGCTGCTGTCGTGCGGGATTATAGATGACTCTCGTGGCTCAGGCGCCGGGAGGCGCGCGGAAACCGGCGATGCCGTGGACCGGCCACCGCCGGCGGGCCGTGCCAGGCTGGACCGCCAGCCGCGGCGGGCAGAGTCGTGAAATTACGATGACAGCCGGGTGGAGGCGGCCGTCCGCCGTACAGTGGGGCCGGGAGTCTTCTCATGCGCACTCGGCTGCGACATCGGCGTGCCTGTCAGCGAGCCTCGATTCCGCTGCCGTTGGCGCTCGCGGCGGTTGGCTGCCTGACCGCGGTCTTCACCGCCGGCAGTGCGTCGCACATCGTGGCGCAGTCGCGCCTCGCCGCGCTGCCGCTGGTGGCGCAGTCGCGCCTCGCCGCGCTGCCGCTGGCGGCGCCGGCGCCCGCCGACAATCCCACCACCCGGGAACGCGTCGCCCTCGGCCGCCTGCTGTTCTGGGACCCGATCCTGGCCGGCCAGCGGGATGTCGCGTGCGCGACGTGCCACCATCCCGACTTCGGGTATGCCGATGGCCTGGATTTGTCCATCGGCGCGAATGGCGTCGGGCTCGGGTCGGCACGCGCCTTCGCGGCGGGCCACCCCACGCGGCTGGTGAAGCGCAACAGCCAGACGGTGGTGAACGCCGCGTTCAACGGGCTCTCGGCCGACGGCGCCGTGCCGGCCGCGGCGCCGATGTTCTGGGATCTCCGCGTCCGCACCCTCGAGGCGCAGGCGCTGGAGCCGATCAGGACGCTCGAGGAAATGCGCGGCGAGGCCTATGCCGAAGCCCGTGCCCTGCCCGCCGTCGTCGCGCGCCTGAACGCGATCGCCGAATACCGCCGCCTGTTCGCGCGCGCCTTTGGCGGCGCCGCGCCCGTCACCGAAGGCAACCTCGGGCGCGCGCTCGCGGCGTTCCAGCGGACGCTCGTCGCCGTGAATGCGCCGTTCGACCGCTACATGCGGGGCGACACGGCCGCGCTGACCGCCGAACAGCTGCGCGGCATGGACCGGTTCCAGTCCATTGGCTGCGTCAACTGCCACAGCGGCCCGATGTTCTCCGACTTCACCGCGCACGTCCTGGGCGTGCCGGACCATCCCCGCCTGCCCGGCGCCGATGCCGGCGTGAACGGGACCTACGCCTTCCGCACGCCGTCGCTGCGCAACCTGAGCATGACCGGCCCCTACATGCACAACGGCGTCTTCACCTCCCTGCCCGAGGTGATTGACTTCTACCAGCGGATCAGCCGCGGCAGGGGACGCCGGGGCGGCGGCGGCGTGAACCTGCAGGTGAGCCGCGATCGGATCGACCCGCTGGCGCGCCAGCTCGACATGCGCGGGCGCGGCCAGCGGGATCTCCTCGCGTTCCTCCGGGCGCTGGACGATCCCGGCTTCGACCGGACCATCCCGGCACGCGTGCCCAGCGGGCTGCCGGTCGGCGGCCGGCTGCAGCCCTGATCGCCCGTTACGGCTGCCGCTGCGCGAGATAGGCGCTCACGCTCGGTTCCTGCACATGCCGCTGCGCGGCGCAGAGCTCGATCGTTTCGAGGGTCTGGGCGAGGTTGCGGGGGCCGCCCGACGAGCCCGTGACGCGCGGCGCGAAAAAGGTCTCGACTTCGGCCCGCTTGCCGGCGTCGCAGAACCCGCGGCCGATCATCGGCAGGAACGCCGAGAAATCCATCGCCGAGCCTTGTGGCAGGCGCCCCTTGATCGCGTCGTAGTGCTTCACCAGGAACTCATACGCCGCGGTCCGTGTCTCGGGCTGCTGCGCCACGCCGAACAGCAGCCAGAGCGACTCACGCACGTCGATCTGCTCGTCGAGCACAATCGCCAGCGCGGACGGGACGATCTCGGGAGCGCGGAACGACGCCAGACCCTGCAGCGCCAGCTCCCGCCTTTTGCGGTCGGGGGACTTCCGGACCTCCGCGAGGAGCCGTTCGAAGTACTTGCGGTCCCCTGACTGCGCGGCCACCTGCAGGACCGGTTGGACACCGTCGGGGGGGAGCGGGCTGTTGCCGTCGAGCCAGCCGTGGGCGAGCACCAAGGCTTCCCTGATCACTTCGGCATCCCGGCCGAACATGCCGACGGCCTCCATCACGCGACCCCGCAGCAGCTGCACGTCTTCGGAGTCCGACGGGCGTGCCGTCCAGCCGAGCTCGCGCGCGCGGCGGCCGTACAGACTCGCGGATCAGCGCGGCAAACACGTCCCGCAGCCCGCTGGGCACGAACCTCGAGACGCCGTTCACGATGCCGATGCTGCTGCGCACGAGCTCCGGCTCGTCGTCGCCGGCATAGCGGGAGGCCAGCGTCAGGGCATCGGCCGCCAGGACATCGCCCGTCGAGACGAGCGCCGCGACGTCCAGCAGCAGCCCGACGCGTTCGGCCTTGCTGACCGGCGCCTTCCCGGGCTCGAGCAGCGTGGCGGTGAGTGCCGGTGAGTGCGCGGTCCGGTAGTAGCCGCTGAAGCCGTCGTTCCCGAGCACCCAGGACGGGCATGTCGAGGCCTTCAGCGGAATGGTCGCAGACGCGTCCTTCAGCAGGTGGCACTCGCGGACGGCCGCGCCACCGGCGTCGTACCTGAGGCAGACGGGAAGCTGCCACGTCTGGCTCCCGCTGCTCTTCGATCCGAGCGGCGTGTAGCGCCGCTGTGTCAGCGACACGCGCGGCGCCCCGCCGTCGCAGTTGAGCGCCACCGATATCAGCGGCGCGCCGGTCCGATCGATGAAGGAGGAGAGGACAGGCTTCAGATCCTGTCCGGCCTGGGCCGACAACGCCGTCGCGAAGTCCTCGAACGTGGCGTTGCGCCACTCCCTGGACCCGATATAACGCCGGACCGCACCCTTGAAGCGTTCGTCACCCAGCCACGATTCGATCATCTCGAGCAGCGCCTGCCCCTTCGAGTAGGTGATGGGGTCGAACGCATTCGCGACGTCGTGGGACGACTCGATCGGCTGGCGGATGCGCCGGGCCGTCGCGAGGCTGTCGTGCCGCAGCGCGTCCGAGCGGTCCCGCACCATGGAGACGTCGATGCCCCAGCCGGGTCCGACCGCGGCGGTCACCCGCTCCCCCATCCAGCTGGCGAACGCTTCATTGAGCCAGAGATCGTCCCACCACGCCATGGTCACCAGGTTGCCGAACCACTGGTGCGCCAGCTCGTGAGCCATCACGCTGGCCAGCAGCCGCCGGTCCGCGATGGTCTCGGCGCCCGACTTCAGCAGCAGGATCGTCTGGCCGTAGGTAACGAGGCCCGCGTTCTCCATGGCTCCGGGAAAGAACGGCACGGCGATCTGATCGAGCTTCTCGTATGGGTAGGGCATGTCGAAGTACGTCTCGAGCGACTCGAGGATGCGCGGCGTGATTTCCGCCGCCCACCGCGCGTCGGCGCCGCGGCCGCGCGGCACGAGGATGCGGATCGGCGTGCCCTTCCGGCCGGCGGTGCCCAGATCGACGACGTCGAGCGGGCCGACGGCGACCGCCACGAGATAGCTCGGAAGCGGCTTCGTTTCGGCAAAGACCGTTGTCGTCTTGCCACCCGCGCCCGGCGCCCGCGAGAGCTCCGGCGTGTTGGAAAACGCGCGGTCACGGGTATCGGTGTGCAGGGTCACCTGCCACGGAATCTTGTAGCCGGGCTCGTCGAAGCAGGGAAACGCCCGCCGCGCGCCCAGGGGCTCGAACTGCGTGAAGGCGTACCACTCGCCCCCTTCCTGCTGCGCGAACAACCCCTCCGTATCGCGCCGGCTGACCGTCCCCTGGTAGCGGACGAGCAGGGTGGCCGCCCCTTTCGCAAGCGGCGCGTCAGCCTTGAAGCCGACCTGGCCCTCCGGCCCGGGCACGACGGTCAGGGTGCGGGCCCCACCAGCGCTCCGGAGGGTTGCGTCTTCGAGCGTGAGCTGGGAGGCGTTCAGCCACAGCGTGTCGGTAGGGGTGCTGATCTCGAGGTCGATGGCAACCGCTCCCTGGAACGTCTCCTGGCGAGGGTCGAGCGTCAGTTCGATTGTCTGCTTTACGGGCCGGGCGCCTGCGGGCAGGCGAAGGCTGCCGGCAGCCGCCGCCTTTTCAGCCGGTTGGCCGGGGGGGGCTTGCGCGCGCGACGCCTCCGCCACGCCGGACATTCCATTGAGGAGAGTGAGCAGCAGGAGCAGGGTCAGGGGATACAGGGACATGGAGTCCATGGATGTCAGGTCTCCGGGCAGCCGGGGTGGCGCTTCGTGCAGGTGCGACGCCAGCCGCGATCCGCGTGAATGGTCGGGGAGTATAGATGACCGCCTGCGCGGCCGGCAACGGTGGTGTTGCCGGGGACTGCGCGCAGCAGCTGACTCGCCTGGCGTTCGGCGGGCCTGATGGACACCGTCTCTGTCAGTGGCGGGGCGGCACGGAAGACATCACGGTCACGCGCCCGGATTCCAGGGCGCCCGCACCGTCGACACAGGTCGCGCCGACCGGCGCGCACGGGAGACGGACAGACATGATGGTACCCGGGCCAGCGGCCCCGGCTGCGGTAATGGTGCCGCCGTGCGCCGCGATAACCTGGGCCGCTATGCTCAAGCCCGGCCGAGGCCGGGAGCGAGTGCCGCGGCCTCCCGTGCCCGGAGGATCGCTCGAAGACTCTCGGCAGGACCTCCAGCGGGATCCCGATTCCATAATCGCGAACCCGGAGCGCCGCCTGGCGATCCTCGACCGACAGCGACACTTCGACGGCGCCACCGTCCGGAGAATATTTGACCGCATTGTTGATCAGGTTCTCCAGCACGCGCTGCATGCGCTCGCCGTCGCACCGCACGCTCGCGGGGTGGTCTGGCAGCAGCAAGTGGACGGGGTGACGCTCGGAGAACCGGTCCTCGTGCACCTTCGGCGGACCAGCGCTCGCCTGTCTGGCGCGAGTCGTGCCCTGGCCCTTCACTCGCGCGGCTGGGCGTCCTCGGGTGCGTGCGAGCGAGACCGCCCGGCCTGGCCGTTTCGAGCCTGTCCGCTGCCGCACCAGCGACGCGGGCGCGCCGTGGCGCGCTGGTCAGGATGGCGGCGGCCAACCTGCTTTTCGTGCCCATGGCCTTCGCGATACTGCAGGACGAGGGCGCGCTCGATCCGGATGCCGTCCCCTGGACGTGCTCCTGCCGCTGCTCGCCGGCTTCGTCCTGACCGCGCGCTGGGGCATTGCCATGTTCCGGTCCGGCTGGAAACGACGCACGCTCCGCGGCGGAGGTGATGGCCGCGGTCCCCGTCCGCCCGTCCTGTATCTCCGCTCGTTTCCGCCGGGTCCGCAGGCCGGTGCAATCCCCGCGATGTCGGAAGATGCACGTCCAGCGGACACCGGAGGCACGGCACGCGCCGCCGCGCCCGCGGCGCGCCGGAATTGCTACGCCGCCCGGCAGACCGGACCAGGGCTGGTATCGTCGTGGTCGACTGCGAAGGGAACACGATCGGTGCGGTGTGCACGCTGGGAACGCCGGGCGCTCGCTGTGGCGCTGGGCGCCCGGAGCGCCTCGCGCCGCCCGACCAGTCGGCGAGGTCGTCGCCGCCTGAGCTGCTGGTCTCCACGGCCGCACTGTTCATCCGCCGGCGCGAGACGGAGAACCTGTGGTGGGAGGACGCTCGAACAGACACGCCTGGCTGGGTGAGCTGCGCGCCCGATCGCGTCGTCCTGATCCCTGCAGTCGAACCCGAGGGAGCCTTCCGGCCTTCCAGCAGCGGTTCACCGCGGCCTTCGGCGTCCCGGCCCTTCAGCGCGCTCGATCAGCCGACCATCCGGCCTGCCGCTGCGTCGTGCTGATGCCATCTCGAACCTCGCCACGCGCGCCAATCGGCCAGCATCTACTTCCACGTCGGCGGCACGCCTCGCGCAGATGGACTCGGCTGGCGCTCCTATACCGCCGCTCTGCGCGCGCTCGCCGAGATCGTGCGGGAGGACAAGCCGGCAAGCGTTGAGCCCGGAGGAGTGACATGAAAATGCCGCTGTGGTTCCGCACTCCGGCTCACCTGGTCGGCGCTTCCTTCTGGTTTCGGCCTTCCGCCTTACCGCGACTCACTGCAGGGTGCGATCAGAGCTCCGGCCGCAAGGATCCTCGCCAGGGCCGATACGTTTGACGTCCACGCGGAGCCGCCTTCACGTCGCGCGCTGGCGATCGTCGAGCGGCTCGGCTACGACTCCTGCCTGTGGGACACGTTCATTCGCACCGACTCGCACGTCATCTTCAACCAGGCCCAGAAGACCGACGGCACCCGCGCCAGCGGCGGGCCCAGCCTGAGCACCGTGGACGGCATCTTCTTCCTCGGCCATCGCGAGGTCCCGATTACCGACCAACAGGGGCCGTGCTGCTGGCGCTCGGCGCGCGGCATGGGGTTCGTGGCCGCGCACACCGCGTGACCGCGTTTGCCTCGTGGCCGGAGTTCGGCGAGATGCTCGGCGCGACCTACGGCGCCCACTTCTACATCGGGCACGCCCGCCGGATCAACGAGCGCCCGGCCACCCTCGTCCGGCACTGGGCAACGCCGTCGAATACAGCGACGAGTTCTACCGGGCGAGCGCGCTCTCACGCGACATGGTCGACGTGCTCCATCACTTCTACCTGGGCAGCACGCCCGCTCGGGATTGCCGCCGACGGCGACTTCCTCTCGTCTGGACCAAGGCCTACGGGCAGGGGCGCGTGTTCTACAGCTCGCTCTCGCACGATACCGAAGCGTGAGATTCGCGCAACCTGCAGAACATGATGTTCGAGGCTATCTGGTGCCTCGCCACGTGGCTGGCACCGGCATCCCGCTGCTCGCCGGCTGGTTCGATGCCGTGAGGTTGGCGCTGCTGGACGATGCGGGGTTTCGAGCAGTCCGGCTCCGCTGAGGCGTGCCGTCTGATACGATCCCCCGAAAGGCCGTCGCCACTCCTCGTGCTCCGATACCGTTTCAGCCACTTCACGTTGTCGCCGCAGCAGCGGCTCCTCGTCCGCGCCGGGCAGGAAGTGCCGCTCATTCCCCGCTACTTCGACCTCCTCGTCCTGCTCGTCGAACGCCGCCACGAGGCGGTCCACCGCCAGGAGATCTTCGACCGCGTCTGGACCGACGCCGTCGTGTCGGACAGCGCGCTCAGCCAGGCTGTCCGCACCATCCGGCGCGCCCTCGGCGACGACTCCCGGGAACCGCGCTTCATCCGCACGGTCTCGCGCCACGGCTACCGCTTCGTCTTCCCCGACGTCGTCGAAGAATCGGACGACGCGCCGCGGGCCGCGCCGTCCGAGCCGAATCCCCCCGCGCTGCTGAGCCCCGTCCGCGCCGCCGCGACGGGATGGCCGCGCGCCGCCGCGGGTGGCGCCCTGGCCGGGCTCGCCGCCGGTGCGGTCGGCGGCGTGATCCTGGCCGCCGCGCCCGGCAGCAGCGCCCCGATGGCCATCGCTCCGGTGCTCGCGGTGATTGCCGGCGTTGCCGGCGCGCTCGGTGGGGCCGGCGTTGGCGCCGGCCTGGCGTTCGCGGAAGCGGCCGCGCGCTCACACCGCATCCTGGCCCTGACGTCCGCCGCGGCGCTCGGCGGCGGTCTCGTCGGCTTCGCGGTCCAATTGCTGGTCCGCTGGGGCCTCGCCGCGCTGATCGGCCTCGACCTCGACATCGGCGGCGGGTTGGAAGGGGTGGCCATCGGAGGCTGCGCGGGGCTGGGATTTGCGATCGCGACCCGGCGCGCCGACGATGGCTCCTCGCAGCCACGCGGCGAGGCGTGCCTGCAGGCCGCGCTCATCACGGCGGCCTTCTGCGGACTGGCCGGGCTGGCAATCACACTCCTCGGACGTCCCCTCGCCGGCGGCACCATCCATGCCATCGCCGACGCCGCGGAAGGCTCGCGCGCCACCCTCGCCCCGCTCGGCCGGCTGATCGGCGAGCCGGACTTTGGCCCGCTGTCCAGGGTGATTGCCGGACTCGGCGAATGCGCCCTGTTCGGCCTCGGGCTCGCTTTCGGGCTACTTCGCCGCCCGGGGCCCGGACAATAGCCAGATTTTCGGCCTGATTGAGCGCCCTCACGGGAATCTCACGAAACGCTTCATCGAGCGTGAGAACTTCGCGATCCTTGGGGCGTCTATCCGGTCATGACTACCCGCACCGCGAACTTCACGCCGGGCGAACGCCCGAGCCCCCGCAGTCCGGTCATCCTCCGGGCAACCCACCTGGGCATGTGCTTTGGCGTTCGCGACGCCATTGCGCTCGCGCTGGAGCAGGCCGATGCCGGCCCGCTCACGATCCTTGGCGACCTCGTCCACAACCCGACGGTCCTCGGGACTCTCGAGGCGAAGGGCATCGCGGTCGCGCAGGACCTGGCCGACGTCAGGACGGCGACCGTGATGGTGACGGCGCACGGCACCTCGGAGCGGAGCCTGGCCCGGACCCGCGCCCTGGGCCTGTCGGTGGTCGAAGCCACCTGCCCGCTCGTCCGGGTGGCGCACCGCGCCGTCGCGGCCCTCGCCCGCGACGGCTACCACGTCGTCATCGTCGGGCAGCGCGACCACGTGGAGGTGCGCGGCCTCACCGGCGATCTCGAACAGTTCGACGTCGTCCTCGAAGACGATGATGTCCTGGCGCTCGGGGAGCATCCGCGCATCGGCGTGGCGGCCCAGACGACGCAGGCGGTGGAGAAAGTGCGGCACGTGGTCGCCTTGATCCGGGAGCGATTCCCCAAGTCGGAGGTCCGCTTCCTGGACACCGTGTGCAAGCCGACGAAGGATCGGCAGTCAGCGGCGGTCGACATGGCGTGCCAGGCCGACGTGGTGATCGTCGTCGGCGGCCGGGGGAGTAACAATACGCGCGAGCTGGTCAAGACCTGCGCACGCTACTGTGCCCGCGTGTATCACGTGCAGACAGACGCGGACGTCCGCGGCGAATGGTTCGACGCCGCGACGGTCGTCGGGCTGACGGCCGGTACGTCGACACCGGACGACGTCATCGATCGCGTCGAGGCGCGCATCCGCCAGTGCACCGGCGCTGCGGCCGGACAGGTCCGCGAGGCCAGGGAGCCGGTGCGGTGACAGAAGGGCGCACTTGCGACGTGTCCGCCGATCTGCGAGGGCATCGCGCGGCCGTCTCCGCCCGCCTGATCGAGTCGACGCACCTTCGGGCCGGGCCCGGCAGCATCACCTGGAAAGTCAACCGGGAGGTGGTCGTCGTCGCCGGCTGGGGCCGTGCCATCCTGCTCCAGCTGGCGCATCCCGCGGTGGCCGCCGGCGTGCACGGCCACAGTTCGTTCCGCGGCAGCCTGCGATCCAGCTTGCGGCGGCTGCACTCGACAGTCCGCGCGATGCTGTCGATTTCGTTCGGCGACAGCGAGCAGATGATCACCGCCGCGGCCGGCATCAACATGATCCACAGCCGGGTGCGCGGCCGCGCGGCGATGGGGCGCGCGAGGCGTACTCCGCACGCGACCCCGCGCTTCAGCGGTGGGTGCACGCGACGCTGCTCGAGTCGATGCCGATCACCTACGAGCGGCTCGTTGGTCCGCTGACCCCCGGTGAGCGGGATCGCTACTGTGCCGAGGCGGCAATCATGGAGCCGCTGCTGGGGATGCCCACCGGAAGCCTGCCGCGGGATTCGTCCCAGCTCGACACCTGCATGCGGGGGATGCTGGAAGGCGGAGGGCTCGCCGTGACCGACACCAGCCGGGCGCTCGCGCGGGCGGTGCTCTACCCGCCGCGCTGGCGGGTGGCGTGGCCGGCGTTCCGGGCCGTGCAACTGCTCACCATCGGGACGCTGCCGCCATCGATCCGGCAGGCCTACGGGTTCGAGTGGCGCGAGCGCGACGAGCGGGCGCTGGCGCGCTGGACGGCGCTGCTCCGCACCGCCGTGCGCCTGCTCCCGCCGCTGGCCCGGCAGTGGCCGATCGCCAGGCGGATCTCACAGGGATCTCAGGCCACCGTCACCTGGGCGTGAAGACTTCACGCGGCCGTCGGACGACCATCTGTCGCCATGTCAAAGAATCGCATTCAGACCTTCCTCGCCCTGGCCGTCGTGGCCGTCGGGCTGGTGCTCGCAGCCGTCGTCGGACTCTTTGCGTTCATGAGCATGACCGCGACGTCCCTGCACCCCGAGCCGCGCGCCGTGCCATCCGTGACGCATGCCGCCCCGCGGCCCGCCTGGGCAGGCGCCGTGGATCAGGGGCGGCAAATCGTCCGGGCGGCGCTCGCCGAACAGAGCCTGCCGGGGTTGTCCGTCGCCGTCGGGATCGGCGGCGACATCGTCTGGGCGGAAGGCTTTGGCTATGCCGACCTCGCGAACCAGGTGAAGGTGGCGCCGGACACGCGCTTCCGGATTGGCACCGCCTCGACCGTGCTCACCTCCGCCGCCGCCGGCCTGCTCCTTGAAAAGGGGCGGCTGAAGCTCGACGATCCCATCCAGGCGTACGTGCCGGAGTTCCCGGCACAGCCCTGGCCGGTGACGCTGCGCCAGTTGATGGGGCACCTGGCTGGTGTCCGGAACGACGGCGGCGACGAAGGGCCGCTGCTGTCGAAGCCGTGCGAGCGGCCAGTCGAGGGGCTGCCGCATTTCGCGGAGCGTCCGCTGCTCTTCGAACCCGGGGCGCGGTACCACTATTCGAGTTACGGCTGGATCGTAGTGAGCGCCGCGGTCGAAGCCGCGGCTCAGCAGCCGCTTTTCACCTTCATGCGCCGGCAGATCTTCGAGCCGCTGGGCATGGACGACACGAAGCCCGACTCCGCGACGGCGCCGGGTCCCAACCGGGCCACGCCCTACTTTCCGAGGTTCGCGGCGGATCCACGCTACGGCCTGCACCTGATGCGCCCGGTCGACTATTCCTGCTACGCGGGATCCAGCGCCTTCCTTTCGACCCCGTCCGACCTCGTACGTTTCGGCATGGCGATCGGCAATGGCTCGCTGCTGCAGCCGGCCACGGTCCAGTTGCTGCAGACGCCGCAGCGGCTGGCGTTTTTTTTTTTTTTTTTTTTTATTTTTTTTTTTTTTTTTTTTTTTTTTTTTTTTTTTTTACACTCCAACCTAACAACAACTTGCCGTCCATCCCTCCGCACGCGAAGAAAGATCGTCTTTGCCTTCAAGCACAACTGACCGATGCGCATCGACAGCCGACCGCGCTATGTCCAAGACTGCCCAGCACCTCACCCACCGATCAACACACGCGATCTCTCAAGCATCGCGTCCTACCCGCGCACCAGCCTTGTCTGCCGAGTCTGCCGCGTGCGCGCTGTCGCGTTCACTGATGTTCCGACGAGTCTCCACTCGATTGCCGACTGCTCCGGAATGTTGCCGCTCCGTTGATTCCGCCCGGTGCGAATACGCGCATCCGAAAGCTGCCCAGCCTGTCGCCTGCGGCGATCGTCGTGTATCTGTGAGCGCAAGACGCCCCCGACTTAATGTTAAACTGCTCCCACAGTCCCGCGTGCCATTGCGCTTCTACGATCCTTCACGTTCCCGGCTGCGTTCACCACCTGTCTCCCGATGCGATCTCATCGCGTTCCTCAGCAACGATGAGGTGCTGATCAGACAGCGCGCTTATGCATTCCGCCTTCCGCATCCCTCGCGCTCATGTCCATCTACGCACCGACTGTGCTGACTCCGACGAGAACCCTTGCATTTACCGACCGCACGTCAACCGCGATCCACTCTCGATATTCGCACCTCTTGAACGCTGCCCGGAGCGTTTACCGCTCCGCCCGCCGCACGTTCCTACAACCGCTGCGCGTTCTCCCGATGCCTACGCTGGCGGTCTCCAGATACGCAAGTCGCTACCAGTCCGACCTGTACTTCTCACCTTCCCTGCGAGCCCCGAGGCACACGCTGACTCAACTGAGCGAATTCACAATCACTGACTCCGACGCGCGAGCCTTGTCTTCGCTCCCACAACGCCTGTGCTCTCCCTCGTCCGCCGATGCTCCGCAGAGCCGGCCCTCATTGCGCAGCGAATCTCGCAGCGCAGCCGACATTCTCCCTGCGGTTCAACCCTACCTACTGTCTACCAGCACTGCGTTCGCACGTGAACATCTGCGCTGGCAGGCATCCGCGACTCGCGTATACGCCGACCACAGTGCTGCGTCCACCGTCTGACGACCATCCCCCTGTCGCCCGATGCCGCGAATCGCGTTCGCGTCGAATCGCACAGCGCGAATGAAATCTGCCGCCGATGCCGCGCTCGAATCCTCAGCAGCTGACCTTCCACAACCCCGTCGTCATCGCCCGCGTGTCCCGACGAGCGCACATCGCGTTTTCTCTCAGGTCGAGCGAACCGCTACATCTACGTTGTGCACGCGATATCGAGCTCACGTGTAACCTAACCGTCGCACGAATACAACCGAGCTGTCGCGCGATGGCGATGATTTACTTTCGTTCAGACCGGCTGCATCTCGCAGATTTGAAGATTTCGCCCTGCGCGCTCCGTTCTCACACTGCGCCGCCTCCCAGACTCAGTCGCGACCCGCTCTATTTCGTGCGCAGCATGATGTTCCCCTGTGTCCACGCCGCTGGCGCGCGATGAAACCTTCGTCCTGCCTGACGTCAGAAATTCTGCGCCAGCGACCGCGCATCGCCTTCCTTGTCTTCCGAAGCAGTCCCGACCCACGTTCGTTTCTTCACTTCCCTCGCACATCTCCACCCTCGTACGCTGCCGTCAAGCCGATAATGTCGCCACTTCGCGTGCGCACACGCGCGCACGTGCTCTGACGCAGACCGATGCTCCCAAAGCACGTCATGCTCATCACGTCCGTCTCCTTTGTGTGCTGCAGACGCCGCAGCGCTCGTCGGGGGAAGAGACGGGCTACGGCCTGGGCTGGGACCTCGAGACGGTGACGCTGAACGGTCAACACGCGCGCGTCATCGGCCACGACGGGGAGTCACTGGGCGGGATGGTGGCGTCGCTGATGATCTTCCGCGAGCGCGGGATCGTGGTGTCGGTGATGTCGAACATCTCCTACGCGGACACGTCTGGCATTGGGTTGAAGCTCACGGAAGCCTTCGCTGGTACACTTTCGACTCCTTGAATTCATCCCCGCCACCAGCCGCCGTGCGCCTGGGGTTGCGCGAGAACCTCGCCCAGTTCGCCCTGCTGGTGGTCGTCAACGCCTTCGTCGGCGCGATGGTCGGCCTCGAGCGCAGCATCCTGCCGGCGATCGCCGAGCAGGAGTTCCAGCTCGCCGCGCGCACCGCCGTCCTGTCTTTCATCGTGGTCTTTGGTGTGGCGAAGGCGCTGACCAACTACGGCGCCGGCCGGCTGTCCGACCAGTTCGGGCGCAAGCATGTGCTGGTCGCGGGCTGGCTGGTGGCAGTTCCCGTGCCCTTCCTCCTGATGTGGGCGCCAGGCTGGAACTGGATCCTGTTCGCCAACCTCCTGCTCGGGATCAGCCAGGGGCTCACCTGGTCGACGACCGTCATCATGAAGATCGACCTCGTCGGCGCCAGGCAGCGCGGGCTGGCGATGGGGTTGAACGAGTTCGCCGGATACGTCGCGGTGGCCATCAGCGCGCTGGCCACCGGCTGGATCGCCGTCCGTTACGGTTTGCGCCCGCAGCCGTTCTATCTCGGCATCGCATTCGTCGTTTTTGGCCTCGTGCTGTCCGTGCTGCTCGTGCGTGAAACCCGTCATCACGTTTCGCACGAGTCCGCGCTCCTTGGCGCGCTGCCGGCCGAGGGCATCCTCACGGCCCGGCAGGTCTTCTGGCGCACCTCGCTGCTCGACGCCAATCTCTCGAGCGTCAGCCAGGCGGGGCTCGTCAACAACCTCAACGACGGCATGGCCTGGGGGCTGTTCCCGCTGGTGTTCGCCGCGGCGGGATTGAATCTCGGCGCGGTGGGGCTGCTGGCCGCGATCTATCCGGCGACGTGGGGCCTGTCGCAGCTGGTGACGGGCGCTCTCTCCGATCGCATCGGCCGCAAGCCGCTCATCGTCTGGGGCATGTGGATCCAGGCCGCCGGCATCGCCGTGGTCGCCGTCGTGCACACGTTCACCGGGTTCGTGGCGGGGGCGGTGCTGCTCGGCATCGGCACGGCCATGGTGTATCCCACGCTGCTGGCCGCCATCGGTGATGTCGCCCACCCGTCGTGGCGCGCGTCGGCGGTCGGCGTTTATCGCCTCTGGCGCGACCTCGGGTATGCGGTGGGCGCCCTGCTCGCCGGGGTCACGGCTGACGTGTTCGGGCTCGACGCCGCCCTGTGGGTGATCGCCGCGCTGACGTTTGGTTCCGGGACGCTGTCGGCGGTACGGATGGCTGAAACGCTGCCGCCGCCACTCCGCCCTGCCGCCACACCCGGGCCGGCGTAGCTGGTAACCTCAGTAGTCGGGGCCGCGGCCTCGTGGCTTGGGCAACACGCGGGGCCATCCCCCAGAGAACGAGGCGAGATGACGAAGCAGATTGAGATGGAGACGCTGCGCGAGCTGCTCGACGCGCACCAGCCAGTGACCGTGCTGGACATCCGGACCGACGAAGACCGCGCTGCATGGGCCATCCCCGGCAGCGTGCACGTCAATGCCTACGAGGCGCTGCGCGCGGGGCAGCCAGGCGCGCTCCGCGAGGCGGACTTCCCGGCCGATCGCCCGGTGGTCACGGTGTGCAATGCCGGCCGCGTCAGCCAGACCGCCGCGGCACTGCTCGGCGAGCGCGGCTTCGACGCCCGCTCGCTCGCCGGCGGCATGAAGGCCTGGAGCCTTGCCTGGAATACCGCCGACGTGCCCCTCTCCGACGCGTCCGTCCGCGTCTTCCAGGTGCGCCGGACGGGCAAGGGATGCCTGTCGTACGTCGTCGCGTCCGGCGGCGAGGCCGCGGTGATCGATCCGTCGGTGTCGCCGGACGTCTACCGCGGGCTCGTCCGCAAACACGGCTGGACCGTTCGCTACGTGCTCGACACCCACGTCCACGCGGATCATCTCTCGCGGGCCGGTGAGCTGGCGCGGCAGACGGGAGCCACGCTCATGCTGCCGCCGCAGGATCGCGTGACCTTTGCGTTCACCGCCATGGCCGACGGTGAACGGATTCCGCTCGGGAACGCCAGCCTTACCGCCGCCCACACGCCGGGCCACACGAACGAGAGCACGTCATACGTGCTGAACGAGACCGCCGTGTTCACCGGGGACACGCTGTTCACCAATGGCGTCGGGCGGCCGGACCTGCACGCCGATCCTGAAGCCGCACGCGTGCGGGCCTGCGCGCTGTTCGCCTCGCTCACCCGCCTGCGCGCCCTGCCTCCCCACGTACTGGTCCTGCCGGCGCATGCCAGTGAGCCGATCGCGTTCGATGGCGAGCCGGTCGCCTCGCGGCTGGGCGACGTCGGGACGTGGCTGTCGGGATGGCTGGCGTCGGAGGACGCCTTCGTGGCGCGCGTCACCTCGAACCTGCCGCCCACGCCGGCAAACTTCGCCCGCATCGTCCAGCTGAATGAAGCTGGCGAGCTTCCGTCAGAACTGGCCGACCTCGAGGCGGGCGCGAACCGCTGCGCCGTGAAGTAGTCAGCTCAACGGTTTAGCCCGTGCGCTGGAAAGCAAATTGCAACCCCTACATGTGCGCCGCAGGGCATGTCAGGACCTCCGTCGGCGGTTCCCTGGGGAGCCTGCGGGGCATGAATGGGGACGCGCCGACTTCGATCACGTCCACGCGAGCGGCCATCGATCGGGGAGACCGAATCATGCGGGTGTCTTTCGAAGCGACAGCGTTGGCCGCGGTGATCACCGTCGCCGCCTGCGGCGGCGGCAACACGCCGCCGCAGGGTGGCGACACGGGTCCCGGCGCCGATCGGACGGCGAAGACCGGCGCGCTCGAAACAGGCGCGAACCTGCTGCAGGCCAAGGCACCTGTCGAGAAGATTGCGATGTATCTCAACGGGTTCCATCTCTCCAAGGACGACCCGAAGATGCAGATGGAAGCCCATCACTACTGCAATCAGGCCAACGAGGACTTCGCGCAGTGCGTGCTCTTCGATGGCAACACCGCGGAGGCGCGGCTGATGGGCATCGAGTACATCATCTCGGAGAAGCTCTACACCACGCTGCCCGCCGACGAGAAGGCCTATTGGCATCCGCACAACTACGAGGTGCTGTCCGGCCAGCTGCGGATGCCAGGATTGCCGGACGCCGCCGAAAAAGAGGCGCTCAAAGGAAAAATCAACAGCTACGGCAAGACCTGGCACACCTGGATGACCGGCATGCACGGGAAGGAGGCGGACCCGCTGCCCTTCGGTCCGCCGCACCTGCAGTGGAGCTTCAACCGTGACGGCGAGGAGATGCCAGGCATGGCCGCCGCGCGCGACAAGCGCTTCGACTTCAACACCGCGGACGAACGCCAGGATCGCCAGGATCTGGTGCCGCTCGCCAGGCCGCAGGGAGGGGTCGATGCCCTGAGGCATTTCTTCCCCGACGCCAGGCCCATTCCGGGTGTCACCGATAACGGCGATGCGGCAACCCGGCCGGTGCCGGCGTTCGAGATGAAGGACGCGCGGCAGCCGTCATCAGGGCAGTAGGCCCCGCGGCGTCGAAACCGGCAGCTATTTTCCCGGTTTCTCTCCGGCGGGGCGCTTGCCGACGCGCTCGTCCATCCACTTCAGGATCAGGTCGGCGACCTGCAGGTGGTTCCTGTCCTGCATGATCATGTGGCTGTTGCCGCGGCTGCCGATCTCGGGCGGGCTGATCATCTGCGCCTCGCCGCCGGCCGCCTTGAGGCGGCCGATCAGCGCCTGGCAGCCTTCGTAGCGGGTCTGCCACGTCGGCAGCGTGGAAATCCCCGTCGGCGTGTCGCGGTAGTCGCCAAAGACGACCAGGACGGGCGTGGGGATGCCGCCGAAGCTGACGTCGGGCACACCCTGCTTCGAGAGCTCGTCCAGCGCGGTCACCGGGAACTGTGTGTCGGGGTACGGCTGCCCGGCCTTCGGCCCGATCCTGAAGTTGGGCCACACCCCTTCGTCGCTGAACCGCAGTCAGCGAGGCAGGCAGCTTATTCGTCCCAGCCCATGCGCCCGTCCGGCGTCGTCTCCCACGACTTGCCGGTCAGTGTCGCGCCGTGGACCATGACGACCGGCACGTTGCCGTCGCCCCCCTGCGGCACCATGTAGCGCACGTACATCTGGTTGACGGTGATGTGCCCGCCGGGGCCGAGGTCGCCGAGCTCGGCGCGTGTCTGCTCGACCGTCTCACCGCCGACGAAGAAGCTGCCTTGCGCCTTCAGCACGAGCGGCGTGTCGGAGGTCTTCACGTCCTCGAGGGCCTGCGCCTGGATGCCGGACGCCGTCGCCAGGACGGCCGTCAGCGTCGCAGCGGCCAGGACGACGCCCCCCCTCACTGCGCCACCTGCAGCGCCTTCAGCTGTTTCTGTCCGCGTACGAGGAGCGTGCCGTCGACGAGCGCCAGCGGCGCCCAGTTGTCCCCGGCTTCGAGGATGACGGCGCTGGCGAGCGGTTTGAACCCGGCGGGGCCCGGCTCGAGGAGGTACAGCCTGGTGTTGCCGTCCGTCATCAGCATCAGGCCGTCCGCCAGGATCGAGCCGCCACGCACGAACGGCGGTTGCGAATCCGTCTTCCACTTCACCTCGCCGTCCATGCTCATCGCCACGAGGCCGTCGCTCCGCTCGTTGATCGTGTAGTGCGAGTAGAAGTGCCCCTGGTGCAGAACGGGCGGCTGCGTGTGGGAGCCGAAGTCCGGGTTCTTGAACAGCTCGGCGACGACAAAACTGCCGTCGTCTTTCTTGTTCACCTGGAGCATTACCGTGCCGGCACCGTAGGCGCCCGTGACCAGCACGCGTCCGTCGCCGGCGTCCACCGCCTGCGGCACCGGGATGATGCACTGCCAGCCGGTGTAGGTCCACAGCACCTTGCCGCTGCGCGGGTCGAGACCGTTGACGCTGCCGTCCCGCGCGGTGCGGCCGCGGCCGACGGCGGCCGTGATCATCACGAGGTGATCCTCCCCGGCGACCTTGACGATGGAGGGGGTGACGTAGCCGGGGATGCCGGACAGCGGTGCCGACTTCCAGCGCACGGCGCCCGTCAGCTTGTCGTAGGCCACGACCCCCGTCTCCGTCGTCTGCGGCGCGACGATCAGCAGATCGCCGTAGATGAGCGGGTTCTGCACGATCGCCCACCGCGGCCGTTCGGCGCCGCCGCCGAAGTCTGTCCAGATGTTCTTGCGCCAGGCCGGCTTGTGCGTCTTCGTATTGATGGCGTGGAGCTCCCCCATCGGCCCGACGGTGTAGACGAAGTCCCCATCGACCGTCGGCGTCGTGCGCGAGCCGGCGAACATGAAGCTGCCGGGGGAGTCGTAGGCGTACGTCCACTGCTCCTTCCCCGTCGCCACGTCGAGGACGCGGAGCGTGTCGCCGACGGTCTCGTCGCGGTCCAGCACGTAGACCCGCCCGCCGCTCACCGCGGGCCCGCCGAAGCCGGCGCCCATCGGCACCGTCCACAGCACCTTCGGCCCGTCCTGCGGCCACGTCCGCAACAGCCCCTTCTGGTCCGACGTGTGGTCCCGGCGCGGGCCGTAGAGCCAGGGCCAGTCCGCCGCGGCCACGGCTGTGGCCGACAGCGCCACCAGGATTGCAGCGAGCTTCAACGTCAGTTTCATGGGTATCGGTCCACCTTCTCCGAAAGTGATGAACGGGGATCGTGCGCCGGGCATCCCGCCGTTACCGACAAGCGTAGCGGCCGGGCCGGGGAACTGTTTGCCTATTCCTTCGAGAAGGGGACGCCGATTACGGATGGGGACGGAGTTTTCGGCAATGCCCCGGCGTCATCTGCCTGTACCATGGCGTCATGACGGTCACTTCGCAGCCGGCTCAGCTGAATCCGGAGCGCGTGCGCCCTGCCGTCCGGCGCCCCGGCGAATACCAGACCATCGCGTTCCTGGGCGGCGGGGAGACGTCGCTCGCCTCTCCCGGCAGCATGGCCCTGCGCCGGCTTGCCCACCTGCTCGCCGGCTGCACCCCCCATGATGGCGCGTTTCAGCTTCGCCTGCCGGGCACCTGGGCGATCCGCCTGTCGCGCATGACCACGGAGGCGTCGTACGCGACGATCGGTCCCGCCCTGTGCGTCGCCGCGCAAGGGGCGAAAGTCATCATGCTGGGGCGGGACGTGCTCGAGTACGATCCGGCCCATCTCCTCGTCTTCGCCGTGGACCTGCCCGTCTCGAGCCAGGTGACGCGCGCCAGCCGCAAGGATCCCTACCTGGGCTTCACGATGGAGCTGGATCCCGCGCGGGTGGCTGAGCTCGCCGCCCGCGTCTACCCGCGCGGCACTCCCAGGGCAGCCGACGTGAGCGGCCTCTACGCCGGGCGCTCGAACGACGCCATCGTCAATGCCGTCTCGCGCCTCCTCGAACTGATGGCCCATCCGGACGATGCGGATCTGCTCGGGCCGCTCGTGGTCGACGAGATCCTGATTCGTCTGCTGCGCACGCCGATTGGCCGGCGTGTCGCCCAGATCGGCAACCCGCAGTCCGGCGTCCAGCGGATTGCCGAAGCCGTCTCCTGGATCCGGGCCCACGTGGCGCAGCCGGTCACCGTCGCGGACATGGCCGGCGCGATCCACATGAGCGCCTCGTCGTTCCACCAGCGCTTCAAGGCGGTCACCGCGATGAGCCCGCTGCAGTACCAGAAGGTTCTCCGGTTGCACGAGGCACGCCGCCTGATGCTGTTCCAGGACCTCGACGCGGGCGAAGCGTGCCGCCGAGTCGGCTACGTCAGCGCATCGCAGTTCAGCCGCGAGTACAGCCGCTTCTTCGGCAGCGCGCCGGTCAGGGATATCGCCCGGCTGCGGGGCGAAGGGTTCGGGCCGTCAGACGGCTCGGAATAGTTCCACCACACCGTCCCCGCCTTCACTCTTCCGCAGACGCGTCCCGAGCCGCAGATGTTCACTACCTGGTTCATTGTCGCCGGCGCGCTGCTCATCACCATGGCGCTGGCCGGTTCCGCGCTCAAGCGGGTGCCGCTCACCGCCTCGATGTTCTATCTCGCCACCGGCGCCGCGCTGGGCCCCTGGGGGGCTGGCCTGGTGCGGCTCGACGTGGTGGGGGACGCCTCGCTGCTCGAGCGGCTGACCGAGATCGCGGTCATCGTCTCGCTGTTCACCGCCGGGTTGAAGCTGCGGCTGCCGAAGTTCGACCGGCGCTGGCATGCGCCGGTGCGGCTCGCCACCCTGGGGATGGTCGTCACAGTGGCCGGCATTGCGGTGGTCGGGTTCGTGGCCCTTGGACTGTCCGTCGGCGCCGCCGTGCTGCTCGGCGCGGTGCTGGCGCCGACCGATCCCGTCCTCGCGTCCGACGTCCAGGTTGAACATGAACGCGACGCCGAACCGCTCCGCTTCAGCCTGACCGGCGAAGCCGGGCTGAACGACGGCGCGGCGTTCCCCTTCGTGATGCTCGGCCTTGGCCTGATGGGCGCGCACGAGATTGGCGAGTACGGCTGGCGCTGGGCGGCGGTGGACCTCGTGTGGGCGGTGGCGGCAGGCCTCGGGGTCGGCACGCTCTGCGGCGCGGGCATCGGCAGGCTCGTCCTCTACCTGCGGCGCGCCCACCGCGAAGCGGTGGGACTCGACGAGTTCCTCGCGCTCGGGCTCATCGCCCTGTCTTATGGCCTCGCCCTCCTCATTCACGCGTATGGCTTCCTCGCCGTCTTTGCCGCGGGACTGTCGGTCAGGCGGATCGAACGCGAGGAGAGCGACACCTCGGCGCCCGCGGAGGTCGAACAGGCCGGAGCGGCGGCCGAAGAGCAGGCGACGGATCCCGGTGCCGCCCCGGCCTACATGGCGCAGGCGGTGCTCGGCTTCAACGAGCAGCTGGAGCGGCTGGGGGAAGTGGCGGTCGTGCTCGTGATCGGAGCCACGCTGGCGGATATCGAGTCCATCGGGCCGGGCATGTGGCTGGCCGCCACACTGTTCGTGGTGATCCGGCCGGTCGCCACGCTGCTCGGCCTGCTCGGCGGCCCGTTGTCCCGGCCGCAACGCGCCCTGATCGCGTGGTTCGGCGTCCGCGGGATCGGCTCGATCTACTACCTGGCGTACGCGCTGACGCACGGCGTCGAGGGACCAGCAGCCCGCGCGCTCGCCGACGCGACGCTGGTCGTGGTCGCCGCATCGGTCGTCGTGCACGGCATCTCGGTCACGCCGCTGATGCGGCGGTACTCGGCGTATATCGGTGAGCGGAACCCGCAATGACCCGCTCCATCCTCTTCAGTCGCCCTTCACGTTGACGAACTCTTTCAGGATGTACTTCACCTCGACGAGGTCACGCGCCTGCTCGATCACCTCGTCGATGTCCTTGTAGGCGCCCGGGATCTCGTCCAGCAGCACCTTGGAGTGCCGGTACTCGATGCCGGCCATCGCCTTGCTCAGGTCGTCCATGCCGAAGAGCGTCCGGGCCTTCGTCCGCGAATAGCGTCGGCCGGCGCCGTGGGGAGCCGAGTGGAAGCTCATGGGATGCTCCTTGCCGACCACGATGTAGCTGCGGGTGCCCATCGAACCGGGAATCATCGCCCAGTTGCTGCGACGCGCCTCGATGGCCCCCTTGCGGGTGACCCAGACGCGGCTGCCGAAATGTTCCTCCTCCTGTGTGAAGTTGTGGTGCGAGTTGATGCGCTGGAGCTCGAGCGCCGCCGGACTGCTGCCTGGACCGTGCACCGCGTGGCTGACCTCTTCCAGCACGCGGTCCATCATCTCGTTGCGGTTGTGCAGCGCGAACTGCTGCGCCCAGTTCAGGTCGCGGAGGTATGCGGCAAATGCCGGATGGTCCTTCGTCAGGTACGCCAGGTCGCGGTCGGGCAGCCGCACGCCGGCCGCCGCACAGAGTTGCTGCGCCACCTTGATGTAGTGGCTGCCGATGCGGTTGCCGACCCCGCGCGAGCCCGAGTGCAGCGTGACCCAGACGGCTCCCGCCTCGTCTTCGGCCAGTTCGATGAAGTGATTGCCGCCGCCGAGGGTGCCGAGCGCGAGGCGCCAGTTCCTGTCGTACTGGTCGGGGGTCGCGCGGGTCTCCGCGGCCAGGACCTCGAGCACGCGGACGCGTTCGGCTGCCGAGGCGGTGAGCCTGGCATTGTTCTTCCCGGCGCTCATGGGAATACGCCGCTCGATGCCTGCGCGGACGGCTGCTGGTGCGGCAATATCCGCCCGCGTCAGGGGGGTGCGCACCGCAATCATCCCGCAGCCGATATCGACGCCGACGGCGGCCGGGATCACGGCGCCCCTGGTCGCCAGCACCGTCCCGACCGTTGCCCCCTTGCCGTAATGGCAATCGGGCATGACGGCGACGTGCCTGAACACGAACGGCATCGATGCCGTGTTGAGGATCTGCTGCTGTGCCGCCGGCTCGATCGTGTCCCACGGCAGGAACACCACGGCCCGGTCGTTGACGGTCTCCACGACTGGATCCTAACCGTCACCGGGCTGGCCGGCCTTCACGTGCCCTCGCGGTCGGCGAGAGACGGTGCGCCTCGGCGATGCCATGGGGCCTCCAGGAGGTCATCCATCACGACTGTTCCGGCGCGGCACCTCGAATGAGTGGCGTACGGGTTGCAACCGGTGTGGCTCAGCGTGGCACAGGGCCGGCGCCGGCGCGTTACGGGTCACCAGATGTTCGATTGGATCACCACCGTCATCTCCGCACTGGGATACGTCGGCGTCGCCGCGCTGACCTTCCTCGAGAACCTCTTTCCGCCTGTCCCGTCAGAGCTCGTCATCCCGCTTGCCGGGTTCGTGGCCGCCACCGGCACGCTCCGGCTCGACCTGGTGATCGCCGCCGGGTCGGCCGGATCCCTCGCCGGCGCCGTCCTGTGGTACGAGATCGGCCGGCGTGTCGGCGAGCGCCGGCTCAGGGCATGGGTGGATCGTCACGGCAAGTGGCTGACCGTCTCGGCGCGCGACCTCGATCGGGCACAGGACTGGTTCCATCGCCATGGCCGCGGCGCGGTCTTCTTCGGACGCCTGGTGCCCGGGGTGCGGACCTTCGTGTCGCTGCCGGCCGGATTCGCCAGGATGCCAATGGGCACGTTCCTCCTGTTCTCGGCGCTCGGCACGGCGGTGTGGACCGCTGCGCTGGCCGTGGCCGGCGTCCTGCTGCAGGCGAACTTCACGCGGGTCGGCGACTACGTGAACACGGCGACCAATGTGCTGCTCGTCGGGTTCGGGCTGTTCCTCGCCCATCGCTATGTGCAGTGCTGGCGCGGCTCGCGACGCGAGGGGTGACGTGGATAGTCGGCCGAATCGCACCGCGAACGATAGCGCCGTGGGGTACTTCGTCCCGGCATCGCGATCGACTCAGACCGCTCATCCGCTTGCGGCGTTCCAGCCCCAACCGCGCTGACTTCCTCCGCGCAGATCGACCCTACACCGCCCAACAGGTGCTTCAGCCCGGGGGGAATGAGCCGTTGTCGCCGAGGTCTGCCTGGCGGATATCAGGCGAGCGAAGAGCTCGTGCCGCCACTCAGAATAGCTTCGATGGCTTCAAGATCTATCGGCTTCACAAAGTGATGATCGAACCCGGCGTTCCGCGCTTGTTGCCGGTCCGATTCCTGCCCGTACCCTGTGAGCGCGAACAGTCTGATGCCATGCAACTCGGGCAGGTCACGAAGGCGTGCGGCGAGCTCGTAGCCATCCATGGCTGGCAGGCCGATATCGAGGAAAGCAATCGCCGGGCGGAACTCCGCCGCGATTCGCAGCGCCGCCATCGAGTCAAAGGCGACCTGCGTCGTGTAGCCCATCGCGCTCAGCGCCGCTGCGAGCATCTCGGCGGCATCGACGCTGTCGTCGACGACGAGAATCTTCAGGCCGGCCGCGCCCTGTGCAATCGCTGGCGCGCCCGCTGGTTTCACACCGGCGGCTGCCTGTGGTTCGACGGCCACGATCGCCCGCGGCAAGCGGACGGTGAACTGGCTGCCGGTTCCGGGGCCGTCACTGTCGACGGAGACGGTGCCGCCGTGTCGCTCCACCAGGTTGCGGACGATCGCCAGCCCCAGGCCCAGGCCTCCCTGGGAACGATGGATGGCTTGACGCTCCTGGACGAACAGATCGAACACGCGAGGCAACATGTCCGGCGGGATGCCGATGCCGGTATCACGCACGCGAATCACGATCTCGCCCGGCTCTTCGGCGGCGCGAACAGTGATGCGTCCACCAGGCGGTGTGTACTTCGCCGCGTTGGTGAGCAGGTTGGAGACCACCTGATTCAGGCGGATCGCGTCGCCTCGCACCCACAGTCCTCGTGGAACGTCGTGGTCCAGGGTATGGCTCCGTTGTTCGAGCAGCGGCGCGACGACTTCGATGGCTTTCGCCACCACCTCCGCGATCTCGACCAGATCCTCCTTGAGCTCGACTTTTCCTCGCGCGATCCGGGACACGTCGAGCAGGTCGTCCACCAGCCGCGTCAAGTGACCGACCTGGCGCTCGATGACCGTGCGCTCCCGCTCCAGTGCGCCGCCGCCACTGAGCTTCATCAACTGCAAGGCCGCCAGGATCGGCGACAGCGGGTTGCGCAGCTCGTGGCCCAACATAGCCAGGAACTCGTCCTTCGTCCGGTTGGCGCTTTCCGCAGCTTCCCGCAGGCCGTCGAGCTCGTTCCGCGCAATGATCTGCTCCGTCACATCCGATGCGACGACAAAGATTCCCTCGACCGCCCCCTCGGCGTTTCGAAAGGGGGAATAGAGGAAGTTGAAGTAACACGTCTGCGTCGAGCCGTCTCGCCCGATGAACGTCGCCGGGGTCTCCTTCCCGACATGCGGAACGCCGGAGCGGTAGACCTCCGACAGCAGGGATGCGACGATCTGGTCACGCAGCTCCGGCGAGACATCCAGCAGCGGTCGATCGATCAGTTCGGCCTCGGTGTGACCCCATATCGCGCACAGTGGCGGGTTGGCGAGTTCCACCACATGATTGGGACCCCGCAGGATGGCGATCATCGTGGGCGCCTGCATGAACAGCGAATGGAGCAATCGCTTCTGGCGCTCCGACTCGCGCCGGGCACGCCGCTCGCGTTCACGGAGCTCGCTGTTGCGGGCCTCGAGGCGCTTGCGGGGCGAGATGTCGCGCGCCACTTTCGAGGCGCCCACGATCGCACCACCGGCGTCCCGAATGGGTGAAATGGTCAGTGAGATGTCGATGCGGCGGCCGTCCTTGCACACACGCACCGTCTCAAAATGCTCGATGCGTTCACCGCGAACGATTCGTTCGAGGAACTGCCGCTCTTCGTCGTGACGCTCGGGCGGCAGGAGCATGGTGATCGGCTGGCCAATCGCCTCTTGTGGCGGGTATCCGAACAGCCGCTCAGCCCCCTTGTTCCACGACAGGATCACGCCCTGGAGCGTCTTGCTGACGATGGCGTCGTCGGATGATTCGACGATGGCGGCGAGATGGGCGCGAGTGAGGTCGGAGCGTTTTCTCTCGGACACGTCGCGGAACACCAGGACGGCCCCAATCGTGGCTCCGGACCCGTCCCGGATCGGCGCGGCGCTGTCATCGACAGGATGCTCCTCCCCGGTTCGGGCAAGGAGAACCGTGTGGTTGGCCAGGTGGATGATCGCGCCGGTCTGCAGGGCACGGAGCGCCGGGTTCTCCACCGGGTGGCGTGTATCCTCGTGAACGATTCGAAATACGTCGGTGACCAGCTGCCCGAGCGCGTCCGCCTGAGACCAGCCGGTCAGCGCATGTGCAACGGCGTTCATGAACGTCACGCGGCCATCGGCATCGGTCGTGATCACCGCGTCGCCGATGCTCGCCAGGGTGATGCGGAACCATTCCGACTGCTGCCGCAAGGCCTCCTCGGCGCGGTGGCGCGCCACGAGGATGCTCTGGGCGTTCTGGAAGGCGACGGCGCGAAGCCGTGCCTCTTCGTCGCTGTCGGGTGCCATCAGCTAGTTGCCCTGGATTCGGGCGCTCGCGAGCGCCGTTCCTTCGACCCGCGCGCGGATCTTCGCGAACGCCGTCTCCCGGGTCGTGGTCGTGTCGTCACAGAAGGGAGCAAACCCGCAATCGTCGCAGGTGCCCAGCTGCGGCAACGGAATATACTCGGCGGCCTGCAACACCCGGTCGCAGACGTCCTCCGCCGTCTCGATGCGCGGATCGATCGGGTCGGTCACCCCGACGAAGACGATCTGGTCGGCTTTGAGATGATTCCGGATGATTCCAAGGACGCGGGCGGGATCGTTCTCGCCGGCCAGGGCCACGTAGAAGCAGCCGGCCCTCAGTTCGAACAGGCTCGGCAGCAGCGCCGCGTAGTCGACGTCGGCACTGTGCGTCGAGTCCCGATCACCGCCCGGGCACGTGTGGACGCCGATGCGCCTGCGGTCCTCAGTCGAGAATCGTGAGAGCGCGAGATTATTGAGGTCGATGAACCGATGGAGCAGCTCGCCTGTCGGATCGAGCTTGACGGCGAGCCGGCCCTCAGTGAAGTCGACCTGCACGCGGTGAGCGCCCTTGCGCAGGCAGTTACGAACTTCGGTCTCATGCTCGCGCAACAGGTCGGCGATGAACTGCTCGCGGGAGTATCCGGCAATCGTCTCCAGCGGATACATCAGGCTCAAGGCCGACGGAGAGATGACGGCCTGCTTGACGGGCCGATGCGCGTGCGTGAGGGCTACGTCGAGGTAGCGTTCCGCGTAGGTCCGGTAGCGGAAGGGTCCTGCCGTCAGCCGGAGCATGCGCCGCGTGTGGCCAGCCGCGAATGGAATCTTGAAGCCGTCCGGGGCGGTATTCGCGAGCCCGTGAACACTGTAGGTCCAGAAGTTGTGGTATTTGCGCTGTTCGCCGTCCGTGATCACCGGGGATCCGGTCGCTTCGAACTGCTCGATCGTGTCGCGAACGGCCGCGTCATAGAGCCCCTCCAGGGCCGGATCCTCGGCGTTGGCAGCGATGGCCTCAATCAGCGGCAAGGGTCGCGGAATGCTGCCGATTGGCTCCGTCGGGATGGTGAGCATAAGCGCAACAACGTGGCCCACCGAGGACGACAACCGTGAATATCGCTTCGTGTCGGCTCGCCATTCGGAGTTGACCTCAGGCGCACCTGCGCCATTGTGGTGTCATCTGGCAGCGAGTCAAGGTAAATATCGGCTCCTCCGTTCCGCAGGCAGCGCTGCGCTGATTGCGGAAGGCTGGAGGCGGCGAAGCACGTCACTTCAAGGTGAACGTCAGCTCGACTTCCACGATCACGGGGATGGCGGCGCCCTTCAGCGTCGCGGGCTCGAACGTCCATTGCCGCACGGCGGTCAGCGCCGACCTGTCGAGCTCCGGATGAAGGGGCCCGTTCGCGCGCCCACCAGCATCACAATCCGCTGCCACTGGCCGGCGGTAAACAGCACCTCACCGTGCTCGAGCGTTCTCGCCTTCGCGCCCTTCAGGGACAGGCGTGGCGCTGACGCGGTCGGCAGCGTGAGCTGCATGTCTGCTTCGAAACGCGCCGTCCGCACCCAGGGCCCCTTCCGCAGCTCGACTTCACCTTCCTGCTGCGTCATGTTCGGACGGCCATCGAAGGTCAGGCGTTGCTGCCCTCCTTGCGCGGCGAGCGACGGCGCGGCCAGGAGTTCGAGGGCACAAACCGCGATCCATCTCGACGCTCGGAGCATGCGCATCGGACGGATGATAACCGGGGTTGCGGGCGCACCCGGGGGATGACGCGCGAGGCAAGGGAGATGCGGCGGAAGCGGCGGGGTCATTCACGAGGCAGCGACCGTCCGCGCAGCTTTACAAACTGAGGCGGGTGCCAAACAATCCGCTGATAACCATGAGCGAAGCCCGGCCCTCCGCACACACGCCTGTGGGAGCTCTGCGAAATGTGGTGGGATTCGCCCTGATGCCTCCTGCCGCCGCGATCATCGCGGTGCCGCTCTATGCCGTCATGTACGCCGCCGGCCTCCTGCCGCACGGTGCACCGATCGATTCGCTTGATTCGGCGCTGGGGTTCGGCACCGGCGTGGCGTTCCTCGCCGTCATCGTGACCGTGTTCTGCGCCATCCCCGCGGTCAACTGGCTCGACGAGCACCGCCTGCTGTCGCTCCGGCGCCTCCTGGCTTTAGGCGCTGTCCTCGGCAACGTCCCGCTCCTCGTCATCGTCGTTGGCATCGTCGCCACGCAACTGGCCAGGGGAACCCTTTCTGCCGATGTCGGACAATATTGGTACGGGCTGGGGGGCGCTGCCGTGCGGATAGCGATGGGCACCATCGTCGGAGCGGGCTCGGCGTTGATCCTCTGGCTCGTCGCGATCGAGGACAACGACCGCTGGGATACACGGGAGCGCGCGGGGCGCCGCCCGGTCGCGCGTCCTCCGGGTCGCTCCGGGTCGTTTTAACGATGCCGCGCGCTAGGGACGCTCCCGAGTTGCGACGCTGTCGAGAGCTGCGAGGTCACGGGCGAGGCGGTGGGGACGGTGCGTCGCTGCGGCGTCCTGATCGCTCTTGACGAACGACCGGGGCTTCAGCACACTCCGGAACGGCCCCTGGTCACCGAGGCCCGAGCGACGAGGCGCGCCGGCCACGAGGGCGGATCCCGAACGGCGGATTCGGCAGCCAACGCAAGGGGGACTCCAGACTCGGAGCGGTCGAACGATGCGCCGATTCTTCGTTCCATTCGTGCTGTCGCTCATCGTCATCGCCGGCGGCTCCGTGGCTGTGCAGGAGCCGGACGGCGCGGCGCTGTTCGACGCACAGTGCCGGACGTGCCACACGCCGCCGGGCGTGCCCCGTGCCCCGATGCTCGAGGCGATGCGCGCCCGTCCACCGGAGGCGATCGTGCGGGCGCTGACGACGGGACCCATGATCCTGCAGGGGCAGGACCTGACCGTGCTCGAACGGCACGCCCTCGCGCGGTTCATCACCGGCCGAACGGTGCCGACCGATCCGATCGGCACCACTGTTGACCGATGTAAAGCCACACCGGCCCTGCCCGCGCTGTTCGCGAGGCCCCACTGGAGCGGGTGGGGCGCCGGCCCGGAGAATCGCCGCTTCCAACCCGCGGCCAGCGCCGGCCTGACCGCCGACCAGGTCCCGCGCCTGACCTTGCAGTGGGCGTTCGGCTTTCCGGACACCACGGCCGCCTGGGCGCAGCCGGCCGTCGCGGGCGGGCGCCTCTTCGTGGGCAGCCAGAACGGCGTGGTCTACGCGCTCGACGCGAACACCGGCTGCAGCTATTGGACCTACGCCGCCCGCGGCGGCGTGCGGACGGCCATCTCGATCGGCACCGCGCGGGACGGCTACGCGCTCTACTTCGGCGATACCGGCGCGCGGGTGTACGCGCTCGACGCGGCAACCGGCGCGGAGCTGTGGGTGCGCGACGTCGAGAGCCATCCGGCCGCCCGCATCACCGGCGCGCCGACGCTGCACGCCGGCCGGCTCTATGTGCCGGTCTCGTCGATCGAGGAAGCGCTCGCCGCCGATCCGTCGTACCCGTGCTGCACGTTCCGCGGCAGCATCGTGGCCCTCGACGCGGCGACCGGCGAACAGGTGTGGAAGGCATTCACCATGTCCGGGCAAGCGATGCCGGGAGGGGGCGCCCCCAAAACCAGTACCGGTCAGGGTCCGGCAGGGGCGGCGATTTGGTCGTCCCCCACGATTGACGCCCGCCGCCGTCTCGTCTACGCCGCCACGGGCAACGCCTACTCCCAGCCCGCCGCGGCGACGAGCGACGCCATCCTGGCGTTCGATCTCGCCACCGGCGAGATGCGCTGGTCGAAGCAATTGACGTCTCGCGACGCCTACATCATGGGGTGCGAGCGAAGCCATCCGAACTGCCCGAAGGAGCCGGGACCGGATCACGACTTCGGCGCCTCGCCCGCACTCGTCACCACGGCCGGCGGCCGTGACCTCCTCGTGGCCGGCCAGAAATCGGGCATGGTCTACGCTCTGGATCCGGAGCGGAACGGCGACGTCGTCTGGCAGCATCGAGCGGGCCACGGCGGTGCCCTCGGGGGGATCGAATGGGGATTCGCCGTCGACGCGGACATGGCCTACTTCGCCGTGTCGGACATGATCACGAAGACGCCCGGCGGGTTGTCGGCCCTCCGGGTCGCGACGGGCGAGCGGGTCTGGCATGCCGCCCCCCCGCCGCCGATCTGCGCCGACGCCGGCGCCCGGACCGGCTTCCTCAGCGGCTGCGACACGTCGCTGCCCGCCGCCGTCACGGCGATTCCCGGCGTCGTGTTCTCGGGATCCAACGACGGCGGCTTTCGCGCCCACGCGGCCGAGACGGGCACGGTGATCTGGACCTACGACACCAACCGCTCGTTCGATACCGTCAACGGCATCAAGGCCGCCGGAGGGTCGATGAACGCGGCCGGCGCGGTGGTCGTCGACGGCATGGTCTACGTGCCCAGCGGCTATGCCTTCATCGGCAGCCGGCCCGGGAACGTGCTGCTCGCCTTCGGTGTGCGGTGAGCCGCTCGTGCGGCCGGATCGGCGGTCTGGGAGCCCACTTTCGTGAATCATTCCTGGGCACAGGTAGGCCCGCACAGGCGCCGCTGTCACCAGCGACGCCTGTGCCAGGCCCACGTCGAGGTCCGAGAGCGGCGGCTACTCGAGCGGCTCGAACGGAATCCGCACGAGGCTGAGGGCGCCGGCGCGGGACGACGCCACAGCGCCCTGCAGATCGATCACTTCCAGAATCGCTCTGCCGCTGCCTTCATCCCGGTCATCGTCCAGCGTCACCTCGAGGCGGATCTTCATGTAATGACGCAGCTGGCCCGTGTCGCCGTCGTAAAAGATGTCCCAGATCGTTACGCCGAAGCGCCCCTTGCCGAGGTAGCGCCAGACGCCATGGGCCGCGGTGTGCGGCGGGCGTTCGGGGTCGGTGCTGACTTCGCCCGGCACCGAGCGGAGCACGGTGCCATCGCCGTGGAACGTGATGAGCTGTCGGAGGCCGGTCGGGGTGGTGCCAAACCAGGAGCCGACCAAGGCCCACGGCCGCCCCTGTTTGCCGTGCTCGTCGCTCCTCGAGTCCTGCCGCTCCTTGCTCAGACCAGGCTGCGCGAGGGATTGGGCCTGCGTCCCGGTCGCCGCGAGCGCGAGCGTGCCGGTCAGCAGCAGTGTCCACAGGACTCGCGTGCTCGACATGAACGTGCGCCCTGTCATCGTTGTGGCTGGCTCACATCCGCTTCCCAGTGCGCTGACGTATTTCTTCACCATCTCGGTCGCTCCTTCGCCCGGGCAGTGATTGAGGCGCGGGCTCTACCGAAATAGGCGTAGGAACCCGGGGAGAGCTATCAGTCGAAGGGACGGAGAAGGCCGATATAATGCCGGAACACCACCATGCCTGAGGGCCCGAGTTCAGGTGAACCACTTCCCGACGACGTCAGTGCCCTGCTCCGTGCGTGGACCGACGGGGATCAGCGCGCCCTCGCTCGGATCACCCCGATCGTGTACGACGAGCTCCACCGCCTGGCGCACTACTACCTGAAGCGCGAGCGGGCCGGCCACAGCCTGCAGACGACCGCGCTGATCAATGAAGCCTACATGCGGCTGGTCGACTACAGACGCATGCAGTGGCAGAACCGGGCGCATTTCATGGCGGCAGCGGCGCAGACCATGCGCCGCATCCTCGTCGACCATGCGCGGCGCCACAATGCGAAGCGGGGCGCCAACGCCGCGCATGTCTCGCTCGATGCGGCGGCGGTGATCTGCGCCGATCGCTCCGATGACTTCGCGGCCCTGGACGATGCCCTGAACGCGCTGGCGGCGCGGGCACCACGCAAAGCGAAAGTCGTCGAGCTGCGATTCTTCGGCGGCCTGAGCGTCGAGGAAACCGCCGACGTGCTGCGCGTCTCGCCGATCACGGTGATGCGGGAGTGGAAAAGCGCGAAAGCCTGGTTGTATCGCGAGCTCGCCGGCCCGGCCGCCAATGGACAGTGACCGCTGGAATCGCGTCGACCGGCTGCTGCAATCCGCGCTCGACATGCCCGCGGCCGAGCGCGACGCCCATCTTCGCCATGCGTGTGCTGGCGACCAACAGCTGGAAGACGACGTCCGCTCGCTGCTCGCCGCGCACGACCGTGCCGGCGGGTTCCTCAGCGCTCCCGCGATCGATCTTGCCGCACGCGAGCTCGCCGGCGGCCGCCGCGACGGCGGCACTCAGGCCGGCCACGATTCACTGATCGGTCAGACGTTTTCCCACTACCGCATCGTCGAAAAGCTGGGCGGCGGCGGGATGGGTGTGGTCTACAAAGCCGAAGACGCACGGCTGCACCGCCCCGTCGCGCTCAAGTTCGTCTCCGACGTGCTGGCGGGCGATGCCGGGGCGCTGAGCCGCTTTCAGCGCGAAGCCCGCACCGCCTCGGCGCTCAATCATCCACACATCTGCACGATCTACGACATCGGTGAGCAGGACGGCCGATCGTTCATCGCCATGGAGTATCTGGAGGGCGCGACGCTGAGGGATCGCCTCGCTGCCGGTCCGCTGCCTCTCGAGACGGTGCTGCGGGTGGGGATCCAGATCGCCGACGCACTCGAGGCCGCCCATTCCGCGGGCATCATCCACCGCGACATCAAACCGGCGAACATTTTCATCGGACCACGCGAACGCGTGAAAGTGCTCGATTTCGGCCTTGCCAAGAGCGGGCCGGCGGCAGCGCAGGCGGACGTGACGACGATGGCCGGCACGCGTCAGGGCGTCGTGATGGGCACCGCCGCCTACATGGCGCCGGAGCAGGCGCGCGGCGAGCCAGTCGATCACCGCGCCGACCTCTGGAGCTTCGGCCTGGTGCTCTACGAAATGGCCCAGGGCTCGCGGCCGGCGGCTGCCGTCCGGCTGCGGGTCGAGGCCTCTCCCGAGCTGGAGCGGATCATCTCGAAGTGCCTGGAGACGGATCGCGACCTTCGGTATCAGCACGCGGCCGACCTGCGGACCGACCTCGAGCGCCTCAGGAGCGGATCGAGCGCGGCGGCCGCGAGTGACCCTCAGACGCCCAGGCGGACGCGCTGGCGTCTCGTCGCCGCTGCGGTGACGACGGCAGCTCTCGTGGGCGCCTACTTCTTCGCGCCTCGGGCATCGACGCTCACCGACACCGATACGATCCTCCTGGCGGACTTCACCAACTCCACCGGAGATCCGGTATTCGACGACACGCTGCGGCAGGGCCTGGCGGCCGAGCTGCGGCAATCGCCGTTCCTCAGCCTCGTTTCGGATGACCGCATCGACAAAACGCTGACGATGATGCAGCTGTCGCCGGATGCGCGGCTGACCCCAGAGATCGCTCAAGGCGTGTGCGTGCGGACGGCAAGCGCCGCCGTCCTCGATGGCTCGATCGCCAGCCTGGGCAGTCAGTACATCCTCGCTCTGCGGGCGACAAACTGCGCCACCGGCGACATCCTCGCCGACGAGCAGGCGCAGGTGGTACGCAAGGAACACGTCCTCGGTTCGCTGAGCCAGATGGCCACCCAGGTCCGCCAGCGACTGGGTGAATCGGTCGTCAGTATCGAGAAATATTCGAGGCCAATCCAGGAAGCGACGACGGCATCGCTGGACGCGTGGAAGGCGTTCACCACCGCGACGCAGGTGTTCGCGTCATCTGGCCGCGCCCGGGCTGTACCACTGTTCGAGCGCGCGATCGCGATCGATCCGGACTTCGCGGTCGCCCATGCGAGGCTCGGAACCTATTACAGCAATCAGGGAGAATCGGCGAAGTCGCGCCAGAGTACGACGAAGGCGTACGAGTTGCGCCATCGCGCGAGCGATGCCGAGCGATTCTACATCGAAGCGATGTACGACCGGTCGGTCACGGGCAACATGGACCGCGAAATGGAGACGCTGGAGGCGTGGGCGCAGACGTATCCACGCGATTCCCTTCCTCACGGATTGCTGGCCGGTTTCGCCACGAGGAGTACCGGCAAATACGAGCTGTCGATCGCTGCAGCCGAGAGGTCAATTGCTCTCAATGGAGGCTCCGCACCTGCACATGGCAGTAAGGCATACAGCGAACTCTACCTGAGTCGCGTGGACGCGGCCGAGGCCACCATCCGTCGAGCCGAAGAGGACAAATTCAGCTCTGAGTATTTCCTGGTTCGCTACTTCATCGCGTTCTTGCGCGGCGATGCCGAAGGCATGAGTCAGCAGGCCGCGGTGGCCAAAGCCAGTCGCTCGACTGAAGACTTGATCTCGCATCTTGAGGCGTTGCGCCTGGCTGGCTCCGCCCGATTGCAGGACGCGCGGCGGGCAGCCGCGGTGGCTGTGGCCATCCCGAAGCAGTCCGGGAGGCTCGAGCGGGCTGCCTTGTTCGAGGCGGCTGCGGCCGTGTGGGAAGCGTTGTACGGGAATCCGACCGCAGCCAGACAGAAAGTCTCCACGGCCCAAGCGCTCGGCAGAGGCCACGAGGTGGACTATGCCGTTGCCTTCGCGCTCGCCCTGTCCGGTGATGTGCCCCGATCCCGCGCGCTGGCCGACCGTCTGGCCCGTGACTATCCGGAGGACACGTCGGTGCAGTTCATGTATCTCCCGACGCTGCGGGCCCTGTTCGCCCTGGACGCACGTGATGCGCCAGCGGCGATTCAAGCGCTGCAGACCGCCTTGCGCTACGATCTCGCCACCGGCGGCATCGGCTTCAATGCGTACTTCGGCAGGCTCTATCCGATCTATGTTCGCGGCCTCGCGTATCTGGCGGCGCGGCAGCCGGTCGAGGCCGCCGCGGAGTTCCAGCGGATCGTTGACCATCGCAGCATCGTCCTCGTCGATCCCATCGACGCGCTGGCGCGGCTGCAGCTGGCGCGAGCGCTCGTGCTCTCGGACGACACGGTGAAGGCGAAGCGTGCCTACAGCGACCTCTTGACGCTCTGGAAGAACGCCGACCCGGACGTGCCGGTGCTCAAGGAAGCGCGGGCGGAATACGCGCGACTGCCGTAGGCGGCGGATTCCTGTCGTGGGCGCGACGGGTCGCTGGGCTACGCCGTCGTGTCGCTCGGTGTGCGTTGCCGTTCGATGAATCACCAGGTCTGGCGTGCCGCGCACGAGTTCGACATGGTCAGGCGGCTTCAGACAGGGGGGTGTTGAGCCACTCCACCGGCGGCGAGGATACTCCACTTTTCCGATGGGTCAATGCGGAACATTCTCTTCGTCCGCTGGACCGGACAAGCGTAGGCTCTGAACAGTGGGAATCCACACGTCCGCTGGCCTGCCTCCGGGGCAGGGCGACCTGACCACGATATGCGCGGGTATCGAAGCCCGGGATGGTGACGTATGAACGGTCGGCTGGCACTCCGCGTGATCGCGGCAGGTCTCGTCGCGTGGCCTGCCGCGACACTCGTGCGCAGTCTTCCCGCGCAGACCGCCGTTCCGCCCGTGTACGTCATCTCGATCGAGGGCACGATTGACCTTGGCCTCGCCCCCTTCCTCTCGCGTACGGTTCGCGAGGCGGAGGCGGCCGGCGCCGCGGCCGTCCTGCTCGAGATCAACACCTTCGGCGGCCGGGTGGACGCGGCGGTCGCAATGCGCGACGCACTGCTCAACTCGCCGGTCCGGACCATCGCATTCGTCAACCAGCGCGCCATTTCGGCCGGCGCGCTGATCGCGCTCGCCTGCAACACGCTGATCATGACGACGGGCGGCACGATCGGGGCGGCCTCGCCAGTAGTCGGCGGAGGCACCGGCGAGACGCAGCCGGCGTCCGAAAAATCGGTGTCGTACGTCCGCTCCGAGTTCCGCGCGACCGCCGAAGCGCGGAACCGGCCGCCGGACGTCGCCGAAGCGATGGTGGACGCCGATGTGGAGATTGCGGGGGTGATCGCGAAAGGCAAGTTGCTCACCCTGACCACGTCGCAGGCGCTCGAGCTCAAGGTGGCGGACCTGACCGCGGACACCCTCGACGCGGCGCTGGCGGCCGCGGGGTTGGCACACGCAGAAGCCCGCATGGCGCGGCAGACCTGGGCCGAAAGCCTCGTCCGGTTCCTGACCAATCCGATCGTCAGCTCGTTGTTGTTGACGGTGGGCATGCTTGGCTTGCTGGTCGAGATCCGGACGCCGGGCTTTGCCCTGCCGGGCACGATCGGGTTGCTGTCGCTCGGGCTCTTCTTCTGGGGACATTGGATCGTCCAGCTCGCCGGCTGGGAGGAACTGCTGCTGGTGACCCTTGGCGTGTCTCTCCTGGCGCTCGAGGTGTTCGTGATTCCCGGCACGACCGTGGCAGGGATTGCCGGGATCGTGGCGCTGGTGGCCGGGCTCGGGATGGCGCTCGTGGGCGCCGGCGCGACGGCTTCTGTGATTATCGCCGCCCTCGGGCGCGTCGCGATCTCAATCCTGGTCGCGATGGCTGGCGCGTTTGCGCTCTTCGGGGCATTGCCACGACTGCCGTTTGGCCGCCGCCTCGTGCTCGATGCCGGCATGCCGGCCGACGTCGGCTACGTCTCGGCGCCCGAGAGCGACCGTCGGTGGCTCGGGCGAACCGGCGTCGCCCTCTCCCCCCTGCGGCCGGCGGGTATTGCCGAGATCGACGACACGCGCCTCGACGTCGTTTCGGACGGCGGCTTCATCGACGCCGGAAGCGGTATCGAAGTCACTCGCGTCGACGGCAACCGGATTGTCGTCCGGCCGTCGGCGCCTCGCCAGGAGCAGACGCATGACTGAACTCGATCTCCCCGCGATTGGCGCCCTCGGCCTTCTCCTCGGGGCAGTCGTCCTGATGATTGTCGTGTTATACCTCGTCCCGCTCCCTCTCTGGATCGCGGCGTGGTCATCCGGCGCGTATGTCGGACTGCTGACCCTGGTCGGGATGCGGCTCCGGCGCGTGCCTCCCTCGACGATCGTCACCGCCCGGATCAGCGCCGTCAAGGCAGGCCTCCAGGGAGTCTCAATCGATGACCTGGAAGCGCATTACCTCGCCGGAGGCAACGTCGTGCGCGTCGTCAACGCGCTCATTTCGGCGGACAAGGCCAACATCGAGATGCCCTTCAAGCGCGCGGCGGCCATTGACCTCGCCGGACGTGACGTCCTCGCAGCCGTACAGATGTCCGTCATCCCGAAGGTGATCGAAACCGCACGGATCGCCGCCGTGGCGAAGGACGGCATCCAGTTGATCGCCGTCTCGCGGGTCACCGTGCGGACGAACATCGACCGCCTGGTGGGCGGCGCCGGCGAGGAGACGATCATCGCTCGTGTGGGCGAAGGGATGGTCAGCACGATCGGATCCGCCGCGACGCACAAGCACGTGCTGGAGAACCCGGATCAGATTTCGAAGAACATCCTCAGCCGCGGCCTGGACGCCGGCACGGCCTACGAAATCCTGTCGATCGACATCGCCGACGTCGACGTCGGCGAGAACATCGGGGCCAAGCTCCAGATCGACCAGGCCAACGCGGACAAGCAGATCGCACAGGCAAAAGCCGAAGAGCGCCGCGCCATGGCCGTCGCGCTGGAGCAGGAGATGCGTGCCCGTGTCGTGGAGGCCGAAGCGGAGGTGCCACGGGCCATGGCCGAAGCGTTCCGGCAGGGCAACCTCGGCATCATGGACTACTACCGGATGAAGAACATCCAGGCGGACTCGTCGATGCGAGAGTCGATTGCCGAAGGCGGCGGCGACCAACCGGGACCGCCGCAGCGGTAGCCGGGGAGCACTGATCGATGTCTCTCGAAGCTGTCCTGTTACTCGCCTTCCTGGTCCTGCTGCCGCTGGTCGAGCGACTGGTGCGCGCGGCACGCCAGCGCAACACGGGTGCGGCCGTTCCACCGGATGGGCGGCCAGCATCTGCGGGCGGGACGGCAATCCCGGGACCGCAGCCGCCCGGCGTGGGGCATCCGCGACACCCGCGGGGGGGACCACCGGTCCCGGCAAGCGCCCGTCAGGCGGTGTCGGCGACGGTGGCCGCGCCCGTACGCAGGCGTGCGCGGGACGCCGGCCGTCGCGAGACATCCCCTCCGCCGGCTCCGGAACGCGGGCGCGTGCGTCGGGCGGCGGCAGGTTTACGCAGCCCGCTCGCCCTCCGCCGTGCAATCGTGCTGATGACGATTCTCGGGCCCTGCCGGGGGACCACTCAACATGAGTTCCCGGAGCGCGATCGGCAAGGCCCGGTCTCGTGAGGCTGCGAAGCACGATGCGCCGCGACCTGTTGCTCCGCCGCAGTCCGCCGCTCTTCTTGAGCTCGGCAACGGCAGTGAACCGTCCACATGGAAGCCTCACGCCGAACGCCAATGCGGTCTTGCACAGTCAGAGTCCAGCCGGCACAGCCGCCCTGAAGGCCTACCATACGGTGTATCCCCCGTCGATGACGTAGGCTGCGCCAGTCACGTACTGGGACGCGGGGCTCGCGAGAAACACCGCAAGCGGACCGATCTCATCGGGCTCGCCCGGGCGTCCCATGGGAATGTGCTTGACGAACTCCGCAATCACGTCCGGACGCTTCTCGTTCCAGTCCCTGTTGATGTCGGTCATGAACAGGCCGGGACAGATGGCGTTGACCGTGATTCCGTACGGTGCCCAGTCGGCCGCCGCGCAGCGGGTGAAATGCAGCACGGCCGCCTTCCCGGTCTCGTAGTCGCGCCCGCCGATGCCGCGGTTGACGATCAGCGCGCTGATCGAGGCGATGTTGATGATGCGGCCGCCCGTGCTGCGGGCGCGCATGGCGCCGCCGACGATCTTCGTGCCCAGGAAGCAGCTCGTGAGGTTGAGATCCATCTGCCGTTGCCACGTCTCGAGCGGCTCGGCCTCGATGGACATGCTCACCTCGCGGTTGCCCACGTTGTTGATGAGGATGTCGATCGGTCCCATCTCGTCGACGATCCGCTCGCACGCCTGCTGGCAGTCAGCGGGCACCGCCATATCGGCTTTCACAGTCCACGCCTGCCGGCCACGCGCCCGAACCTCTCCAGCCGTCCTGTCGAGCGTGTCCTGTGTTCGACCGGTGATGACAATGTCAGCGCCGGCATCGGCCAGCGCGAGAGCCATCGATCGTCCCAGGCCGCGGCTCGCGCCGGTGACGAGCGCACGCTGGCCATCGAGACGAAAGCGATCGAGCGTTCCCATGTTCAGCCTCCGAGCACTTCGGCGATGGTGACCGGCCGCCGCTCGGCGAGCGACGTCAACGTGGCGGCAATCATCGCCGTCACCATGACGCCATCGCGGCCCCCCGCCTCCGGCATCACATCGTCCGCCACGCAGTCGACGAAGTAGCGAATCGATTCATACTGGTAGCCCCACACCTTGCCGTAGCGCGTCACGGACGTGGACGAGAACGGCGTGTGGAAGCGGTCGGTGAACGCCCAGAGCGACGGCTCGTTTTTGAGCTCGAGGCCCCCGGCTTCACCGTAGATCGACAGCCGGTTGTCGACGACGTTGCTGTAGGAGTTCGGAATGATCCAGGAGGTTTCGAACGTGCAGAAGGCCCGGCCTTCGAACTCGATCATGGCCTGGATGGCATCCCAGCACTCGATGCCCCTGGACTCGAGGACGCCGCGATAGCCTTTGGCGTAGACCTCGACCGGGTTGCGGCCGAACAGCCACCGCACGACGTCCATGGTGTGCGGGAAGAGGAACCATTCGGGACCGGAGTGGCCGCCCCAGGTCAGCATCTCCGTCGGCACGTGGATGGTATCGCTCAGCCGCGCGTAGGCCATCACCGGCGCGCCGAGCTCGCCCCGCTCCACGTATCCCTTCGCGCTCATGAAGAGCGGATGCCACCGGGCGTGGAAGTCGACCATCAGCTTCAAGCCCGACGCTTCGGCGGCTTCGCTCATCGCGAGGGCTTCGCTGACGCTCGTCGCGAGCGGCTTCTCGACGAGGACATGCTTGCCGGCGCGCAACATCGCCAGCGTCGGCTCCGCGTGCAGATGGTCGGGCGTCGCGATCGTGACCGCATCGACGTCGCTCGCCGCGAGCTGATCGAGGCTCGTCGTCCAGGCACACCCGACTCGCTCTGCGAGCGTGCGCGCGCGGCCTTCGTCGCGGTCGCAGATGAGCAGGACGGTGCAGCGCGGATAGGTCGTGAGCGCGAGGGCGTGGTTGCTCCCCCACAGGCCCGCGCCGATGATGCCGATCTTGACACTCTCGTGAGTCATGTGGCGGTCGATCGCTCGCAGCGGACCTTCACCATATCACTGGCCGGGATCGCTCGTCGTCTCGCACCGCCTGCAATGGTTTGCGCATTAGGGAATGGGCGGCAACGCACGCGCGCTCTCAGCCTCCCTTGTCTGCCGCTAATCCGCGTGTTATATACTGAACCCAATGGTTCAGTATATGAAGACCGGCTTCGATGCCTCGTTCGCCGCGCTCTCGGATGCCACCCGACGCGGCGTTCTCGAGCAGCTCGGGCGTGCCGACGCTTCGATCACGGACCTGGCCGAGAAGTTCCACATGACCCTCACGGGCATGAAGAAGCATGTCGGCGTTTTGGAGCAGGCGGGGCTCGTCACCACAGAGAAGGTCGGGCGCGTGCGGACGTGCACGCTCGGCCTGCGCCGGCTGGAGGAAGAGCGGGTGTGGATCGAGAGGTACCGCCAGCTTTGGGACGCACGCTTCGACGAATTGGACAAGGTTGTCGAGGATTTGCAACGGAAGGAGAGGGTCGATGGACGCAACAAGAGGAAGTGAGCCCACCCCCATGAAGGGTCGCACGACTGTGGAACGGACGTCCGACCGTGAGCTCGTCGTCACGCGAACTGTCAACGGTCCGGCGCGCATCGTGTTCGAGGCGTGGACCAGGCCCGAGCTGTTCAAGCAGTGGTGGGCGCCGAAGTCGATGGGCATGTTCCTGCGTTCCTGCGAGATGGATGTTCGTGCTGGAGGCAAGTATCGTCTCGAGTTCGAACCCGATGCTCTGGCGTTCTTCGGCACGTACCTCGACGTGACGCCGTACTTGCGGCTCGTCTGGACCAACGAGGAAGGTGGTGAAGGTGGACCCGTCACCACGGTGACCTTCGAGGAGAAGGGTGGCAAGACGCTGCTGGTCATGCACGAGCGCTATCCCTCAAAGGAAGCTCTCGACGCTGCCGGCACCGGGGCGGCGGATGCGATGGGCGAGACATTCGAGCAGCTGGACGAGCTTCTCGTCACCCTGGGCGCGAGCGTGGGACGGTCATGACGTAGTCGATCCAGCCGTCGGCCGCCTGGCTCTTCACTACGCGGAAGAGAACGCCGACGCAGGTCTTCTGAGGCATCGGGCAGCTCCGCAGCCTGCGGTGGCAGCTATACCGGAGAGCGTGTCCGAGTGATTGTCGGCCTTCGCGGCGGGGCCAGGCCCACTGCGACGCCCTTTCGCCCCGTCGCGATCTACCGTTCGCGAAACAGGGCGTCGACGTTCGGGAGTTGCGCGAACCGGGAGAACGTCCCTTCGTCCGCCATTTCCTGGGCGGCTTCGAGGAATCCGGCCCATGCCGTGCGCGCGAGTGTCCCGCCAACGCTGATCCGCCGGACGCCCAGGTTGGCCGCCTCGGCGACCGTGATGAACGGGGCGTTGATCAGCAAGTTGACCGGCTTGGGCGACAGGGCGGCCAGGATCGCGGACGCGTGTTCGGCGGTTTCGATCCGCGGTGCGTAGAGGCAGTCGGCGCCGGCCTCGGCGTAGGCCCGGAGCCTGCGGATCGTCTCGACGATGTCGGGGCGCCCCCACACGAACCCCTCGGAGCGACCGGTGAGCACGATCCCCGTGCCGCTCTCGTCGATCGCCCGTCGCGCGGCGCGCATCCGCTCGACCGCCAGATCGAACTCGTAGAGCGGATGCGCCACGTCGCCCGTCGAGTCTTCGATCGAGAGCCCGGCGATGCCCGTGGCGGCGGCGCGCTTGACGTTGGCGGCGACGTGTGCGGGGTCGACCGCAAATCCGCCCTCGAAATCCGCGTTCACCGGCACCTTCACGGCGGCCGCAATCATGCGCAGATGCTCGAGCGCCTGTTCCAGCGTGACCTGATTGTCCGCGCGCCCCAGCGTCCACGCGAAACCCGCGCTCGTCGTCGCCAGCGCCTTGAACCCCATCGATTCGAGCGCCCGCGCGCTCCCCACATCCCACGGGTTGGGCATTACGAAGCAACCGGAGGCGTGCAGGCGGTGAAACGCAATCGTGCGACCGTCGTGTGCATTCATGTCATCACCTCCAGCCCGAGCAGGACCGTGTGTTCGGGTGAGCCGAGCGAATGACTCGCCGCCAGCTGGGTAACCGCGCAGCGGACCCGGTCAGTTGACGCGTCGTCGGACTCGCTGACGGCACGACAGGATTCTAGCTGTTTCGATGCGCAGACCCGTTGCCGGTGCCCGGTGAAGGTCTCGCGTGCGAAGATTTCGGTCCCTGCGCGCGCTGGCGGCAGCTTCTTCGAACTCATGCAGACCAGCGGCGAAGTGTGGGCGATGTGCCAGGTCCTGCACCACGGGCCAGGCGCGGAGTGTCGCGCCATCCTTTCGCGCTGCCGCCAGGGGCTGCGCGAGACGGACCGACTCCTCGTCGTCGAGATGCTCACCGTACCCGGCGAAGCGAATCCCGGCATCGCCGTGCTGGACCTGATGATGCTGCTCTACTTCGGCGAGGCGCGCCAGCGCACCGTGGCCGATTACAGCGAACTGTTTCGCGCCACGGGCTGAAGTCCTCCCATGTGGCGTCCACGTCCAGCTCTTGACGGAGCGGCCGTCCATCGGACAGCATCGGCGTCTGAATCACGCGACGTCGGCAGGTGGCTCTTCTGCGTGGCGGCTCGGGAACCACGCGCAGACGAACGCGGATGGGTGGCAATGGCGAGGGTCGACTCCCGCCCCTCGCCATTGCCCTAAAGGGCTGAATCGATACGTGATCGCCGCAGGCACGGCGAGGCCGCCGGCGTGTGCGATAATCAATTGCTCGACCGCTTGCAAACGGTTGATTCTAATGACGGAGAGATGTCCGAGTGGTTGAAGGAGCACGCTTGGAAAGCGTGTGTAGGGGAAACTCTACCGTGGGTTCGAATCCCACTCTCTCCGCCAAATTTTTTCCTTTGTTTCCAATCATTTAGTGGCAAGCCAGAGCTTCCGCGGCAATGAGCCCTAAGCTCTTCCTCGTAAGTGCTGAGAGTCGCGAAGGAACCGCCCGGAAACTTCCCGATTTTCTACCGTGAGTTCCGACTTTCGTGCGGCAACTCAGGCCTATATAGGTGAAGCCCTTTCCGATTGCGAACCCTGCTCGCTCGGACCACCCGTGACGGAAGCGAAGGCTGCAGGTGTGAGCGCCGGACTGAAGAAGCGGTCGACCTGTCGGCCGCGGTGGTACTGAACCTGAGCCCTTCGCGCTCCATTCAGGGACGGCTTCCTGAAGCGCTCGCTGTCGCAGAGGCGTAGCGCTCACACCATCTGGACGCACCCCGGGAAGCGCAAGCCTGACCACCGCCGCTGCGCCGTGTTGAAGGCGAGGACGAAGCGCTGCCATCACCGCTGGCAGCAGAATACGAGCGCAGGGGAATGCTCCGTTGATCGAAAAGGACGTGGCGTCCACCCATTTCGAAAGTCGACCCGCCCTTCACTGCCATCCCCCGGAGCTTGCCGTTCCCGAGGTAATACAGTTCATTCACTGTGGGTAGGCCATGACACCGTGCCGCCGCCGTTTGACGAGACCTGCCACGGTAGTGGCCCGTCAATTGGTGTAAATCCCGCCCGCTTTCCTGAGTCCGACTACGGCTTGGACGCTCGCGCAGCCGCGGACGGCAAGAGCACCGTCCAGCGCTGCTTGGAATACCACAGAGCGAGTTTTCCGAGCGCCCACGCCGATTCTCGCTTCGTGCATTGCGGCGAAGATCTCCTAGGCGGTCGCGGACAGCGTCGGTGCCGTGAGCTGCTTCATCGACTCCGCCTGAAGTAGCGCTCCTCGCTCGCGTCGATCCGCACGTAGACGCTGCTGCGCGTCGATCCATACAGCCGCGCCAGCGCGCCGCTCGGCCTCCGGCAGCGGCTCCAGCCGTTCGTCGATCAGCGCCTCCACGCGGCCGATCGGGTCGCCGCCCAGCGCCGGGTTGCTCAGCCCGAAGGAAGTCGGTACAGACGGAATTGAGGCCCGGCGCCGCGCCCGGCGGCTCATCGACTCATGAAGGACGCTGAGCGACGGGACGGACGAGATGGTGTAGCGATCGATCAGGTCCTCCGACCGAGGTGTTCGCAGCACCTGGAACGGCAGCTCCCATACCGGCCCGTCCGGCACGATGCGATGATTACGCTGAACGTGGTGCGACGCTATGTCCCACGCAGAGGTGAGGAATCAGTGGCCACGCGCGGTCGCCACGGCTCAGTCACTGTGTTCGGATTGTTGCTACACGATTTTGCTTGACAGATCGCCTCACGCCATTCTAGTTGTTGTCGCCTTCGCTGCCTCGCATGATGATCCAACCGCGCATCGTGTACGTCCTTGGCGCTGGCGCTTCGGCCGCCGTCACGCCGTCGTGCGTGGTCACGCCGACCCTGCTCGAGCGCATCGTCGCGGACGGAGACGCCTACGACGCCGCGGCGATACGCGCGGTTCGCGCGTTCATCGGCACTCTGACGCAGTACCGCGTCATACGAAGAGCCGAAGGTGCCAGCGATCGACGAGGTGATGTCGCTGGTCGATTTCGCGATCGCGCGCCGTGCACCGCTCGGCGCGACCTGGTCGGTCGAGCGGCTCCGAGGTCTCCGTCAAGCCCTCCTCAGATTGATCGATCAGTGCGTTCAGCGCGAGATCGACGGTTGCGCAACCAGAAGCGACGCGCTCAGACACCTGGTGCGCACGATCGTCGCGCAGGGCAGGAGCGCAACCGTTGTCACCCTCAACTGGGACTGCCTCGTCGAGGAGTCAGTCTTCCATGCGCGGGAGTCGCGTTTACTGCGCGGTATTTCGTACGGCATCCCCGTGCACGACGAGTCGGCGCGTCGGGTCGAGTCTCTCCCCGATGCGACGGTGATCCTGAAGCCACATGGCTCGATGAGCTGGCAATACTGCGCCGCCTGTTCGGTCGTAATCGTGTCGATACCGCGCGTCAGCGCCCGCGATGAACGCCGCCGGCGCTGCCCGTCTTGTGGCAAGGGCGCTTCGTTCGAGCGCGTGCTCGTCGCGCCGACGGCATTTGACTGGCCGCAGCCGCCATTCCTCGAACAGGTGTGGACCGCTACTGAGCAGGCGGTAGCACTGGCCGATCGCCTTGTCTTTCTCGGGTATTCGCTGCCCGCCCAGGACGTCGACGTGCGGTTCCATCTCGTCCGTGCACTTGCGCGTTGCGCGAGGGAACGGACCAATGCGCTGCCGGTGACGATCGTTGCGAAAACGCACGCCGACAGCACCCAGAACGAGAACGAGCGGCGTCGGTACCAGACGTTGCTCGGCCCTCGCGCACAAATCGACTATCACCAGTTCCCGAATGGCCTGTCCGAGTGGACATCAACGCCATCGTTTGCGGCGATCGCCCGAGAGGCGGTGCAGTCGTGAACGTGCGTCAGTCCCGGCGTTACGTGTTCGCCGATCCGTTTCACCCGCCGTTCGAGATCAGATCCGGCGACAACAGACTTGGCGTCACGGACATCAGCGCATCAGGCCTCAAATACAACGGGTTCTACGACTCGGGACTGACGCTGCATCTCAGGAGCGCCGCCGTGGTCGGGCCCGGCGGGGATGGCGCGGTGACGAACATCGAGCACGATCTGCCGAACGCCGGTCGGCGGGTCATTCGGTTCGTTTCACCGTTGGACTGGCTGCTGGGCCCGCTGGTGGCTGCGGGCGAGGTTGAGCCAGCGAACACACGGCACGATGGTTTTCCCCCCGAGGCCTATGCAATCTTCGACCAGACGGTCGACAAGTGCCCCGAGATTCGTCGACGGCACGTGCTGGACTGGTTTTGTGCGAACCAGTTCGAGGGTCCGGCCCTGCGAGCGGCCATGCTCCTGGTCGAACAGGCGCTCGGCCGGTACTACTTCTCTAAAAGCGAGTTCGCCGAGTATCTGGAGCGGATCGTCAAGCAGGTCGACGTGGTGGCGCGCTGGGCTGCCGTCGACTGGGTTCCGATGCGCATGCCGAAGCGGCTGTCAGAGATTCTCGACGTCGCCAAACTGCTTCCACTAAATCACCACTGGCACGGCAGCCTGTTCGAATTCGTGAACGGCGGCGCGTCAGGCGTCGCCGCGGACGATGGACCACGGTGCCTCGTGGCACTCGACTCGTTTGCGAACCGTGGGACGACGAGGCAGCGCTTTCTTTGGCTGCTCGAACAGTTCCCTAATGTCGCGCGCGCGTACCACGTCGTGTACCTGGCTGCAGTCGTCGGTCACGATTCCGCCGACGTCGTGCGATCGGAGCTCGCGCTCCCTTCGAGCCGGAATGCTCGTCACCCGGACGTTCGAGTGCTGACAGCGCACCGGCTGACCGATTCCGACCGCCCACCAAGCTGTTTCGGTCCTCAGCCTGAAGCAATCGCGGCAGAGCTGGCGCGGCAGCTTAGGGCGCCGTCATTCGAAGTCGGCGAGCCGACTGTAGTGTCATTCTTCTACGCCTGCCCGTTCGCGTCCGTGCCGATCCTATGGTCGGAGCGCGACGACCACATACCGCTGCTGAGGCCCTTCGAGTACTACTCGCCCGCCTACCGGCCGCACGCGCGGGCGCCCATGTTCGACGCATACCACGGCACGCTTGAGGAGCTGATCAATCGTATCCGTCGAGGGGGACCGGTACCTGCTGTACGCGCCGACTGGAAGCGGTAAGAGCTACCTGGCCGCCCGTGCGATGGAGTCCTGCCGATCGAGCTTCTACGTTTTCTGGCACGACTGCCTCGAGTTCGACGGCATCGAAACGCTTCTTGAGCGGCTGGACTCGTTTTTGTCCGAACTGGGAATTGCCGAGACGCCGCTTGTGGCACACTGGCGGCACCGCTCTGAGCAGGAGATTGCCGAGCTGGTCGCGAAGCGCTTCAGCCTATTGGACCAGCCCGTTCTGGTCGTCCTCGACAAGGTTCACAACGTCTGTCCGCTGATCGGCGAGCGGAAGGACACGGTCGAGTCGACGCCCGTTTGGACGCTAATCGTCGAACTCGCCAGCTGGTTGAGGCGCTCGATCCCGGAGCAAACCGTTGCAGGCGCCCGCTCGTCGTTGATTCTGATCTCACAAAGCGGTGACGGTGAACCGAACGCGACCGCCACAGCGGCGTCGTCAGCGGACCCGTACGCCGATCCCGCCATCGACCAGCTGTCTGACGCGCTCGGCGTGACTCCGGACGAGCGCGTTTATTGCCCTTACAACGGTACCGACCTATTTGATGCGTCTAGACTCGCGGTGCGTCTGGTCAGGAAGCCTGCCGTGCAGCTGAGATTCGCTGGAGCGATCGCCAGCCTGAGTCACTACGATCCGTACAAGACGTGGTTGTTGTGTTTCTGGATCAACCGTTGCTGCCGCTTAGCCGCTTCAGAGCAGGCTGCCGATCCGCGGATCGCGTCGATCCTGGACAAGCGCTACGCCGCCCAGATCGACACCGATCACCTGCACAAGCTCCTAGACCGGCAGCTTGCACCCGAGGAACGCCGCGTCCTGCAGGTGGCGGCGGCATTTCTTCTCCCGTGGTCAATCGCGGAGCTCGTGGCGGTGATCGCCCGGAGCTTCGACCGCGACGGTCCGCTAGAGGCGGACGTCGTCCAGACCGAGGTCAACGCCATTATCTCCGCGTTCCTCAGGGATCGGGCGCCTTACGTCGTCCGGCTCGGGTTTGTGCCGTCCGGCGGCCGGCCGCAATCGCCAAGGCCGTTCGCCGATTGTCTGGAGCGGTGGAACGACTCGCTCGGCCCAAACGAGCTGTTCGAGCTCCCATCGGTCACCGCAAGCCACTACCGAAAGCTCCTCGACGCCGGGCCGCACCGAGAGAGCGTCTACCGCCACGTGGCCGATCGTGTGAAAGAGAGGGCGGACCGCGAGACCGATGCCTCACGGAAGGCTGGATTGTGGAATCTTGCGCTGCGCTACTACTGTGCCGCGGGACGGGCGAGCGAGGCCGCCGAATTCTACGCTGAGGGAAGCGCCTACGAGGCTCTGCGGAATGGCAACTCTTGGGACCGCGTTGTTCAACTGGGAAAGGCGATTTTCGATACGGAGGACGATCGCGCCGGGACGATGGCGACGCCCCGTCCAGGCGATCGCCGCTTCACCGGGGAGCTTCGGTACCGGACGGCTGTCATCTATGCCAATGCGTCGGCAGAGGTCATGCCGCCGGCTGAGGCCTACGCATGGTGTGACAGGTACATCGCAGATGCGCCGCCGGTACTGGCAGGCGCGCCTGGTGCTCATCCAGGGGAAATGCCTTCGCTACCAGGGGAAGTACGAGGAAGCACGTGCGACGTACGGTCAGGTTCTCGAACTGCTCGAGCAGCCCGCAACGAGCGGCCCCTCGGATGCGATGCTCTGGCGCGCGCGCGCGCGCGCGGCGCGAAGCCAGTGCTCCATTTCGTTGGGGGAACTCGGCGTGGCGGCTGCCGATCTCGACGAAGCCGAACGCCTGACCGCCACCGCCGAGCCGTCGGCTCAGACGATCGGCGCGCACCTTACGGCCGTCCGAGGTCTCATCGTGCGGCATCGGGCCACGATCGACCTGGTCTCCGGCGCCCTCGACAAAGCTGAAGCCCTACTCCTGACGCTCGAACACAACGCCCCCGACGGGAAGCCACGCGCAGTGACGCTTCACAAGCTTGCGAAGGTCCGAATCGAGCGCGTACGCGCCCACGAGGCGAGCTTCCCCGAGTCTTCGGCGGAGCATGAGGAGATCGAACAGCAGCTCGCGGACGCCGACACCACCCTCAGGCACTCGCACGCCAGCGATCGCCGCTGGCACATCGCGATCGAACTGGCAAAGATCGAACACGCCATCATTGCATGTCGCAGCGGCTGTGACCATGTCGCCACCGCCGAGCGGGCCTTCGCGCTCAGAGACCGAATTGGTCGTATGAAGCTGCGGACGTCGCGACGCGCTGTAACGCCGCAGAGCGCCGTCTGGCTGGACTTCGATGTGCTGGAGCACTCCTGCGGATACCAAGTGAGCCTCGATGGTCTCGCTGAGAGCGGCGGTGCGAAGACGTTCTATCAGCTCCTGCACGACGATCTGGAGTCGCTCGTCACGAGGGATGGATCGGACGACAGATACGCCCCGAAACCGCACCCTTACCAGCGGAGCCGTCAGTACTACGAGATCGCGTACTACGCGCTGCGCCTTCAGCAATGGCTCGACGCGAACCCGACGACAGGCACCGCGAGCGATGACCATCTGAAGAGAGACGTCTCCGGCGATCTGGCGCGGGTGTACCGGTTCGGCCTGAACATTCTGTACTCGCACGATTTGTTCGATGCCGCGCGTCCCTTCCACCTCCTTTTGAGCGCCGGGGTCACACGACTCAATTCGAAGATGCTTCGGCTTCAGGAGCGGCTCGAAGCCGCGCTGTGGGTCGATCCACCGGCCGTACGGCCGTTGCTCGACGAAATCGCCTGGAACGCTTGGCACCATTTCTCCGCTGAGATCGACGAATACATCGTGATTCCGGCAAAGGTAATGAGCCGTCTGAGGAGCGATTTCACGCGGTACCGGATCCTCAAGCGGTCCGGGCTAGCAGGGGCGATAGAGGGCGCCAGCGAGCCGGATTCGCGAATCCCGGAACCGGTGTACATGGTCGCTCACACGCTGCTCATCGAGACGATCGCGTGGTGCGCGGTCGTCCAGCGCGGTCAGGATTATTGGGACCGGATCGCGGCGAGCCGACACATAGCGGAGTTCGAGACGCGCGCCGACGTGCTCGGCCGCAGGGTCAAGGCGCTCTACGAGCTGCTGGCCGCTCAGCCGTTGTCGGCCCCGCGCGGCCCTGGCACTGCATCAATCGTAACTCGCGCAGTCGGACGGGCAAGAGACGGCGCAGGTGCTTCCAGCAACACCGATTGATAAGCCAGACACGCGACTGATTGCAGGCACCCGCGACAACTCGCGCGGCTCATCCGTCCGGGCAATGGCGGGCAGGCGACACGGCATCGCTGGCATCTACGGCAACCCTGGCATTGTGGAATCTGTAACTTGCAGAATCTAAAGGACCGCCCAGAGTTCGAATCCCACTCTCTCCGCCATCCTTCGCCAAGCGCTCGCTACGCTCGCGGCTACGGCTGGCGGGCCGCGTCAGGCGAGCACATGCGAAGGTTGTCCGCCGTAGCGCTTAGCGCGGAGGTGGACCTGCCTCTCTCGGCGTGAGCTTCGGCTGGGCAGGCCGCGAAGGCGGACTTCCAGTAGCATCCGCCTCCGCTGGCCTGGATCGCAGGCCAGCTACCCCGAGGTGGCTCCGAGTGAGGGCGCCGTGCGGATGAGCCAGTTCCGGAAATCGTCCGCCACCCCCACCCGTCGGTCTTGACAAGCGAGTCCCGCGACGCGAGGCTGTCGTCGTTTTCGCTTGCCATCGTGGCCGGGTCACCCCAGAATCGCAGCCCGCAGCAGGCACCGGGCCATCAGCGGTGTCGCAGCACGCACGAGACTGACCCGGGAGGCCCACTCGCCGCGGGGTGACACGGCATGAACCGCAGAGCATTCCTTCATTGCGCCGCGCTCCTTCCCTTCGCGGCCTGCGCTCACAAGCCCCCGCGCGTCACGAGGAGTGATACTCGCCTGCGCGAGTCCATCGGCGAGTTCGAATCCCGACTGCCGACGCTGATGGCCGAATTCGATGTTCCAGGCCTTTCCATCGCGGTGGTGGCCGACGGAGAGGTCGCATGGCGCCGGGGATTCGGCCTGAAGAACGCCTCGACGGGGACGCACGTCGACAACGACACCATCTTCCAGGCCGGTTCCATGAGCAAACCGGTCTTCGCCTACGCTGCGCTCAAGCTGTGCGAGCAGGGGGTGATCGGTCTCGACACACCGCTCACGACATATGCTGGCGAGCCATTCCTCGAGGGGGATCCGCGCCTCGCACAGATCACGCCGCGCCATGTGCTCTCGCACACTGCCGGCTTTCCAAACTGGCGTTCAGGCACCGACCCGCTGCGCATCCACTTCACGCCGGGCTCCCTCTATCGCTACTCCGGCGAAGGCTACTACTATCTGCAATCCGTCATCACGCGACTGACAGGGCGCGTGGATGCAACGAATTGCGCGCAATTTGAGGACGGCCTGTTGACTTGCGCAAGCGACATCGACGAATTCCTGACCGCGAATGTTCTGAGGCCGTTCGGGATGAGATCGAGCGGCTACTTCGTCAGCGATGCCATGCTGCCGGACATGGCCGCGCCGCACGATGAACAGGGCACGCTGATCGCTCAGTCCAGGCCGACTCCTCCAGCGGTGGCGCGCTACGCGTCGGCCGGGGCCCTGCTCACGACCCCGACCGATTACGCCAGGTTCATCATCGAAATTCTCAAGGCCGGAAAGGCTGACAACGTCCGCCTGAGAAGAGACACACTCGACGAGATGCTTCGCCGCCATACGAAGGTCGTCCAGGGACCATACACGAGCTCCTGGGGGCTCGGCTGGCAGATCCAGGACAACGGCCTGTTCAATCATGGCGGGGACAATCGCGGATTCCATTGCCACTCGATCGCGTCCCGCGAATCGAAATCGGCACTCGTGATCATGACCAACGGCGACCGGGGCGCCCAGCTGATCGCGAAACTTTTCGAATCGACAATCCTCGACCGCTTCTTCACGGCACACGCGGCTGCCCGTGTCCCGTGAACGCAGGCCCGTCAGCCCCTGTCACCTCACCTTGAGCACGCCATTGTGGACGGTCGGGTCGTTGCCCGCCGTGAAGTGCAGGCGACCTCATCTCAGCATTCCGCGGCCCGTGCGTCACGCGGCATCATGAGGGGGCGCAGGCGGGCACGGGCGGCGCAGCTCTGACGCCGGCAGCCTCCGGTATGCTCTTGACCATGAGAACGTGTCTCGCCACGCTCCTCCTGGCCACCCTTGCCGGCGTCGTTCCTGCCAGCGTGATCACCTATCAGGGCGGCTCCATGCGTCCGGGTCTCGAGGTCTTCCTGGCGGATGTGCCTGCGCGCCTGCGCGGGAAGCGCGTCGGGCTCATCACGAACCATGCGGGCATCGACCGGGCGGGCACCTCCGCCATCGATCTGATCGCGGCGCACCCCGAGTTGACGCTGTCCGCGCTCTTCGCCGCCGAGCACGGCATCCGGGGCACCGTCGAGGCAGGTGAGCGGGTGGGCGACGATCGCGACGCGAAGACCGGTGTGCCGATCTTCTCGCTGTACCAGGCGGAGGATCGCGGCCCGACTCCAGACATGCTGCAGCAGGTGGACGTGCTCGTCTACGACCTGCCGGAGGTCGGCGGCCGGACGTGGACCTACGTCTCCACCATGGCGCTGTGCATGCAGGCGGCTGCGCGCCGGAACATCCCCTTCGTCGTCCTCGACCGGCCGAATCCGATCGGCGGGGAGATCGTCGAAGGCGCGCTCCTCGATCCGGCGTTCAAATCGTTCGTGGGGATGTATCCAATCCCCGCGCGGCACGGCATGACCGTGGGCGAGCTGGCCACGTTTTTCAACAAGGCGTTCGGCATCGGTGTCGACCTGATCGTTGCGCGCACGGACAACTGGCGACGTTCACAGTGGTTCACCGACACCGGACTGCCGTGGAGGAATCCCTCGCCGAACCTGCGGTCGCCGGAGGCGTTGAACAGCTATCCCGGCGCGGTGTATTTCGAGGGGACGAATCTCACCGAGGGCCGGGGGACCGAGCGGCCGTTCGAGCAGGTGGGCGCGCCATGGCTGGATGCGGCGTCAGTGGCCACCGCCATGAATGCCCGCCGGACTCCAGGCGTCCGTTTCGAGGCGATCACGATGGCCGTCGATCCCCGGGCCGCCAAGTTTCCCGGTCAGACCATCCCGGCGATCCGCTTCGTCATCACCGATCGGAACGCCTATCGCCCCGTGCGGACGTCGCTGCGGCTCATCGATGAAATCCGCCGGCGTCACTTGGCTCACTTCGCCTGGGGCCCTTCGATCAACCGGCTGACCGGGTCCGACAAGGTGCGGCGCGCCATCGACGGCGGCACGCTCCCGGCGCTGCTCGACGACTGGGATCGGGAAGCTGCGGCCTTCGTGGAGCGCCGGCGGCCCTTCCTGCTCTACGAGTGATGGCCCCCTCAATCGTGCTCGTGGCTCGTGCTCGTGGCCGCGACGCTGCTGGCCCGACTGGCCGGGCGGCTGGGAGCGAAGCCGCTTCAGCCATGGTCCGCGGCCACTCGCGTTGGGCTCGCGGTCATGTTCTGCTTCACGGCGTCCGCACACTTCAACAGTCTGCGAGCCGACATGGTCCCGGAACTGATGGTGACGTTGACAGGGGTATGCGAGGTGCTCGGGGCGCTTGGCCTCTTGATTCCAGTACTCGGCGAATCGCTGCCGTTGCGCTGACCCTGTTTTCCGGCCAACACCTCGCGGTGACAGCCAGAACCGCAACGCCGTTCCTCCGATGCGGGGCATTCAAACCGGCGACAGCCAACCCGCGATATGCGGCGGCCGAGGAGCGCGCGGGGCAGCTCGTACGGGCGGCCGTGCTGGCGCAGAACCTGCCTCCGCGCTCGCCCTGACGATCGCCGATGCGTTCGCGCAAGAAACGCGATGAGCACCGGCGGTCAGCTGCTTACGTCACACGCAACGCCAGGATCGGGTCGACTCTCATCGCGCGTCGCGCCGGGAGATAGCAGGCGGCGGTGGCGACAGCGGAGAGCAAGAGCGATACAGCGAGGAAGGTCAACGGATCGGTCGGGGCTACGCCGAAGAGCAGGCTCGAGCCCAGCCGCCCGAGCCACCAGGCTCCCACGAGCCCGAGCGCGACACCGGCCAGACAGAGGGTCAGCCCTTCACCGACGATCATCCGCACGATGTCGCCCCGCTGTGCGCCGATGGCCATGCGCAAGCCGATCTCCTGTGTGCGCGTCGCGACGGAATACTGGATGAGACCGTAGGTCCCGACGGCGGCCATGAGCAGCGCCACGACGGAGAACCCGGTCAGGAGCGAGGTCTGGAAGCGACGCTGTGTCAGGTAGGTTCCGAGTTGCTGTTCCAGCGTGACCACGCCGTAGATCGGCGCGTTCCGCTCGACGCGACGCACCGCCGCGCGCAGGGCTTCGGCCATCGCCAGCCGGTCGTCCGATGAAGTCCGGACGAAAAGGTCAGCGCTCTGCGGAGGATTCTGCGCGAGCGACTCGAAAATCTGCGGGAGCGGTTCGCGCTCCGGCCCCTGCCGCCGCATGTCGCCGACCACACCCACAACGGTGTACCACGGGCTGCCGGCATCCGGCGGGCCCGGTTTGAACCTCCTGCCCACAGCGTCCTGCCCAGGCCACGAGCGCCGCGCCATCGCCTCGTTGATGATCGCGACCGGCGACGCCTCGGGCCGATCCTCAATCGAGAAGAAACGGCCGCGGAGCAACGGCGTTCCCAGCGTTCGAAAGAAATCCGCGCTGACCTCGTCTCTCGTCAGCCGCACGCGCTCGGACACCGCTCCATCGTGCCGCTCGACCGTGAGGACGTGTTCCCTGGGATTATCGCTGAACAGATCGCCCGTGATGCCGGCGCTCTCCACACCGGGAAGCGCCTGAATCTGTTCGAGGATGCGCTGATACATGCCGGACCGTTGCGCGGGAACGCTGAAGGTATTCGGCGTGGCGATCTCCATCACCAGCACCCGTTCCGGCCTGAATCCCGGATCGACGTCAGTCACGCGCCACCAGCTCCGGACGAGCAGACCGGCGCCGACGAGCAGAACGATCGCCAGCGCAATCTCCGCCACCACCAGGGCGCGACGGATTCGACGGCTGGCCCTTCCACCCGACACGCTCCTGCCACCCGCCTCGGACGGACGGAGATCGCGGCGCATGGTCGTCAGCGCTGGCGCCACTCCGACCAGGATCCCCGCCAGAAGAGAGATGGCCACAGCCCCGCCGAGGACGCGGAGATCGAGGCTCACTTCATCCAGGCGCGGCAAGTTGCCGGGGCCGAAGGCACGGATGAGCCGAATGCCTCCAGCGGCGAGCAGTGTGCCGATCACTCCCGAGAGGGCGGCGAGCAGGACGCTTTCGGTGAGCAGCTGCCGCACGATCCGTCCGGCGTTCGCTCCAAGCGCGGCGCGAACCGCCATCTCGCGTGCGCGCGCGGTGCTGCGAGCGAGCGACAGGCTGGCGACATTGGCCGCGGCGATGAGAAACACGAAGAACACCGCGCCGCCGAGCAGCCACAATGCCAAGCGCGCCTGCCGTCCGACGACATGGAGACTCAAGGGGACGACGTTGATGCCCTGGTTCCTTTCGGTGGCCGGCAGCTGGTCGTTCAGGCGGCGGGCCACGGCGCTCATCTCCGCCTGGGCCTGGTCGAACGTGACGCCGGAGCGAAGCCTCCCGAGAACGAACCAGGTCTGCGGACCGCGCACGCCCCGGTGGGTCGTGTGCGACTCCCATACGTCGGCGTCGAACCTCCCCACCTGCAAACCCGCAGGGAGGATGCCGACGATCCGGGAAGGGACGCCGTTGAGCACCAGCGTCGCGCCGAGCGCACCCGGCGTACCTCCGAATCTGGCCTGCCAGAAGCGGTGACTGATCAGGACCAGCCGTTGCTGCCCCTCGGCTTCCTCGATCGAGAAGCTCCGCCCCAGAACCGGCTGGACCCCGAGGAGTGGCAGCAGATTGGGAGAGATGCTCGCGCCGACGATCTGCTCTACCCCGTCGGCCCCGGTCAGCACCGTGCCCACGGAATCAAAGGTCGCCATGTCGTCGAAGGTCTGGCTGAGACCGCGCCATTGTTCGACGTCCCACAGCGCCGACCTGCCTTCGCGAAGGTTCTGCGTCGGATCCCCGGTCCACACCATCGCCAACCCTTCCGGAGACCGGAACGGAAGCGGCCGAAGCAGCACCGCGTTCAGCACGCCGAACATTGTGGTGCTGACGCCAATCGCCAGCGCCAGTGTGGCCACCGCGGCCGCCGCGAACGCCGGACTCCTGCGGAGGGTGCGCAGTGCATGGCGCAGGTCACGCGCCACATCCTCCAACCACATGAACGACCGCACCTCCCGGTAGACTTCCCTGGTCTGCGAGACGCCGCCGAAACTCCGCCGCGCGGCCCGGCGCGCCTCCTCGCGGGAAAGGCCCCGCCGGACGTAGTCGTCCGTCGCTTCGGCCAGATGGCTGGCGATCTCGTCGTCGATCTCGCGATCCATCTGCCGGGAACGAAGGAGGCCCCACGACCGCAACAGCAGGATCCGCAGGCGTCTCATCAGGAGCTCTCCGAGATCTTGAGAAAGCGTCCGACGATGCCCGCCGCCCGCTGCCACTGCGCTTCTTCCCGCTGGAGCTCCTTGCGCCCGGCGCGGGTCAGCGCGTAGATTTTCACGCGCCGGCCGCTCTCGGACGTGCCCCATCTGGACGAGATCCACCCCATCTGCTGCAGCTTGAGCAGCGCCGGATACAGCGTGCCCTGGTTCAGCGCGAGCTGATTCCCGCTGATCTGCTCGATGCGCCGGGCTATTCGATACCCGTGCAGCGGGCCCAGGGCCTGCAAGGTCTTGACGATCATCAGGCCGAGGGTGCCGTAGAGCACGTCACTTTTCTCGGGCGTCATGTGTTGGGAGCCTACATCTCGTAGTGTTGGCAGTCAACTGGTCTCACGGCCGGCGTGGCAGGCCGCGCCGATCATGCTGCTGCGGGATGGGTCCGGGCCATTGTCGATGCGGATCAAACAAAGAGCCCTCGATGACGGAGGGTTCCGCTACTCTACTGCCGTGAGGGTGCCGCAGGGCCGGCGGTCAGATGGCGCGCGACGGGCTCACCCGCCGGCTTTGAGCACGACGCTGTCCAGCGCCCCCTCATCGTCTCCGGTGTGGTATTCGCCGCGGATCTCCAGGCTCCACGGGTTGGCGAGCACGCGGCGCATCTGGTCCTGGGTCGCCGGTGTGCTCCAGTTCCAGCGCCAGCCGGTCCCCGGCCGTGAGCTTCACCGAGAAGGGCGTCCAGTCGGTGCCGGGCGAGAAGGCATACCGGAACGACAGCCGCCCCGCGGGTCCCAGAATGATGATGTCGTCATCCAGGACTCCCGGGAGCTCCGCCGACTGCTTGAGGCTGTAGCTCAGCGTCCCGTGCTCGGCCGCCGCGAGGGCGCTGAGCACGCTCGCGGGCGCCCGGAAGTACCACGTCTCCCCCGCCGCTTCGTCTTCGTACGAGATGTAGCCGCCGGGATGGCCGCCCGCCGCGTGGAACTGCGGCTCTGCCGCGCCGGTGTCGCCGGACACCAGCCAGCCGTGAGCGGACGTGTCGAAATCGTGCGCGACGAGCGTCCGCTCCGGCGGCTGCGACTGCGCGCGAACGCCCAGCAGGCAGGCGAGTACGCCGGCAGCAAGGACGGTCGATCTGGCGAGGGGCATGCCTGGACTGGTCCCGCCATAGCGCGCCGGACGTCGACCGCGCGGACGGTCAGGCGTGAACGTGAACGACCGGCTGAGGTGTGAACGCAGCTTACGTCCAGCGGTAGCCTTGATTCTCCAACGGCAGCGACCGGATGCGCACGCCAGTCGCCGCGAAGATGGCGTTGGTGATCGCCGGAATGGCCGGCGGCAGGGACGGCTCGCCGAGCCCGGTCGGATCGAAGTCGGTCTGCAGGAACCGGACCTCGATGCTGGCGGGCGCATGCATCATGCGCGTCGGCTGGTACTGATGGAAGTTCCGCTGCACGACGCGCCCCTTGTCGATCGTGATGGCCCAGGACATCAGGTGGCTCATGCCTTCGATGAGCCCGCCGTGCACCAGGTTCTCCGACGTGCTCGGGTTGACGATCTGCCGGCCGATGTCCACGGCACACCACGCGCGATTGACCTTGATGGCCTTCTTCGCGTCGACCGAGACCTCGACGACATACGCCACGTAGCCGGCATGCGCGAACTGGAACGCGACCCCCTTGCCGGTCCCTTTGGGCAGCGAGCCGCGGCGATCCCATGCGGACATCTCGCGCACGGCTTCGAGCACCCCGCGCGCGCGCGCCGGGTTGAATCCGCCGGCGGCACCGGTACCGACCGGGTTGTTCAGCAGATCCAACCGGTACTGCAACGGATCCTTGCCGGCGGCGATCGCCACTTCGTCGATGAAGCCCTGCTTCACGAACGAGACGCCGTTGGTGGGTGGCGCCCGCAGCGCACCGATCGGGATGTCGAACGGCGACACGTTCTGCGACGTAATCTGGCACGTTCTCGACGAAGCCGCGCGGGAACTCGTTGGCCGGGACGACGGAGTTCGTGCTGGCGACGAAATCGCGATAGGCGATGAGCTTGCCGCTCGCGTCGAGGCCCGCCTTGAAGAAGTGGTATCCGGTCGGACGGTACTGGTCGTGCGCCATGTCGTCTTCGCGCGACCAGAGCAGCTTGACCGGGACGCTCGGCAGGCCGGCAGCCGCGCGCTCCTCGGTGACGAGCCGCGCGATCCGCGCCACTTCGATGTCGTATTCGCTCACCAGCCGCCGCCCGAATCCGCCGCCGGCGCGCACGAGGTGGAACGTCACGTTCTCGGGCGGGATGCCGGCGCCGAGCGCCGGATGCTGCTTGGACGGAATCTGGCTCGGCGACCAGATCTCCAGCTTGCCGTCGTGGAAATGCGCGGTGGAGTTCTGCGGCTCGAGCGGCGCATGCGACAGCAGCGGGAAGAAGTACTCGGCTTCGATGGTCTTCGCCGCGGTGCGGAAGGCCGCCTCGACGTCGCCGATCACGGCGCCGGCGGGACCGCCGCGTCCACCACCCGGCGCCGGGGCCGGGGTCGGAGCGGGCGCCGGAGAGGACGCCGACTTGGCCGCCAGCTCGCGCGCCTGCGCCAGGTAGCGGTCGCTGCCCTGTGTGGCCACGGCGCCTTCGTCCCAGGTGACCTTCAGCGAGGTGCGCGCGTCGTTGGCCAGCCACCAGCTGTCGGCCACGATCGCCACGCCCGAGACGAGGGAGTTGTTGCCCTGCCCCGCCGGCTCGACGATGAAGGCGTGCTTGATGCCGGGCAGCTTCTTGATCTCGTCGAGGTTGGCGCTGACGACCTTCCCGCCGAAGACGTCGCACTTCACCAGCACCGCATGGAGCATGTTGGGGAACGAGACGTCGATGCTGAACACCGGACGGCCCGTCACGATGTCCAGGTTGTCGACGCCGCGGATCCGCTTGCCGATGATCTTGAAGTCGCGCGGGTTCTTGAGCGCGGCCTCGATGGCGGCTGTTCTCCGGCACGGGCAGGCCCGCCGCCCGCGACGTCAGCGAGGCGTAGGTCGCCGTGCGCTTGCGTGGCGGCGTGCGTGACGACGCCGCCCGCCGTGCTCAACTCGCTCTGCGGCACGTTCCACTGCTGCGCCGCGGCGGCCAGCATGAGGAGCCGGCCGCCCGCCCCCACCAGGCGCATGTTCTGGTAGTTGGAGGGAATCGCGCGGCTGCCACCCTCCATCTGCGCGCCGTACTTCGGGTCCAGGTCGGCCTGCTGGATCTTGACCTGCGCCCAGTCGACGTCGAATTCATCGGCGATGATCATCGGGAGGGCCGTCTTGACGCCCTGGCCGGTCTCCGGATTCTTCGCGACGATCGTGAAGGTGTTGTCGGGGTTGATGGTGATGTAGGTGTTCGGGGCGAGCGAGGCCGCGCTGCCCGGACCGCCGCCGCGCCCCTGTGCCAGCACGTCCGGCGCGTAGAGGCCGATGAGCAGGCCGCCTCCGGCAACGGCGGACACCTGCAGAAACGCACGCCGGTCGAGCCGGGCATCCTTCATGGTTTCAGCCATGGCCTACGCCCTCCTTCCGGCGCTCGCGGCCGCCTTGATGGCTTCCCTGATCCGAAGGTAGGTGCCGCAGCGGCAGACGTTGCCGCTCATCGCGGTGTCGATCTGCTCGTCGGTCGGATTCGGCGTGGCCTTGAGCAGCGCCGAAGCGGCCATGAGCTGGCCTGCCTGGCAATAGCCGCACTGCGGCACGTCGAGCTCCATCCAGGCGCGCTGCAGCGGATGCGACGCGTCGGGCGGCAGGCTCTCGATGGTCGAGACCGCGCGGGTCCCAACCGATGAAATCGGCGTGATGCACGAGCGGGTGGGCTGCCCGTCGATCAACACCGTGCAGGCGCCGCACTGGGCCACGCCGCAGCCGTATTTGGTGCCCTTCAGCCCGATGGCGTCCCGGAGCACCCAGAGCAGGGGCATGCGCTCGGGCACGTCGACGGTGCGCCGCTCCCCATTGACGACGACTGTGTATTTCATGTGCGAAGCCTCCGGGAGCCGATCTGGATTGCGGGACGTCCGGGCTTCCCGCACGCCCATCCCAAGCCAATCTGTGAACAGATATAGTAGCCCTGAACACGGTCGCAGACCAGGCAAGCTGACGCCGCCGGCGGCTCCTCCCGCAAGCGCTTCATTCGGCAGGCTTTAGTGCTGGCGCCGCGGCATGCCCCGGCGGGCCGGGGCGATGTGGATGCGCCGTTTTTCCCGGGTTTCATGCAAATCTCATCGCCCGCTCACCGGTCGGTGAGGACTTGGCGGCCCCTTTCGGCCACAGTGGCGACATGACAACCACTGAGACGAACACCGTAAAGGCGGCCATCCTCATCGTCCTCGCTCTGGCCATCGCAGCCATGGGCATCTACGTCGGGGGGGCAGACGACGCGCCCGGCGCGGCGGTCATGGGGCTGGTGCTGATGGTCGGCGCGGTCGTGCTGGGCGTGAAGGCGGCGCGGAACCGGCTGCCGGCCTGGGCCGCGCGCACGGCGCTGGCGGCCGGCGTCCTCATCGCCGCGTTCGCGGCATTTCTCACCCATACAGTCTCGGTGGCCGCGCCGCTGTTCGCACAGCCGCCGGCCGTGCCCTCGGTCATCGCTTCGGCGCCGCCGCCGCACTATGCCGCGGCTGTCGCACGCGCGCGGGAGCTCGCAGGCGCGGCCGTCCTCGAGCAGAATCTGCCCGGGGTGTCGGTGGCGGTCGGCGTTGGCCTGCCCGCCGCAGCCCTGGCGAAGGAGGGCGGCACGGTCGTCTGGGCGGAAGGGTTCGGCTGGAGGGACGTAGGCACGCGGACGCCGGTCACGCCGGCGACCCGATTCAACATCGGCACGGCGGCGTCGGTGGTCCCGGCCGCCGCTGTGGCCCGGCTCGGGCTGACCCACACCGGCGCGGACCCGGCGCCGGTGTGGAGTCCGGAGCAGATCGGCGAGCCAGGCGAGGACTTCCCGCCTCTCACCATCATCCGCCACGCCATTTTGCAGCCGCTCGGCCTGGCCCCCGCCGAGTACCCGCTGCCGGGCAATCGCGCAACGTTCTACGTCCCGCGATCCGATGACGACCCACGGCGCGGCCGGCGGCTGATGTACATGCGCGACCTGGCGTGCTGCGCGGGGACGATGGCGTCCTATTCGACGTCGTCCGACATGGTGCGCGTCGGCCTGGCGGACGGCGTCAGCATCGACGGCAAGCTGGCGGGCGGCACGGTGATGTCGCTGATCACGAGGCGCGACAGCGGCATCGTTGTCGCCGTGCTGTCGAACATCGCGCACGCGGACACGGCTGCGCTCGGCTCGAAGATCGGGGACGCGTTCGCGGCACAGGCGCGATGAGCATCCCGCACCGGGCCGATGAGCCGGAGCATCGCCGGCCCAGCGGCGCGTCGTGGCCACGTGTGCCGGCACCCCTCTTGCTATTTCCGTTCTATCGGCCGTATGGCCTGTAGGGGGAACGATGAGCGGCAAGACTGCGCGCGACTACGCCGACCAGTACACCAAGCCCAAGCTGCGCGAGCGACTGAAGGAGAAGATCAAGAAGGACGACAAGGGGGGACGCAAGGGCCAGTGGAGCGCGCGGAAAAGCCAGCTGCTCGCCGCGGAGTACGCGAAGAAGGGCGGCGGGTTCAAGGGCAAGAAGAACGAGACCCAGACTGACCTCGAGCGCTGGACCGACGAGAGCTGGCAGACCAAGTCCGGCAAGGCACGGGCGCGTCAGGGCAACACCACCAAGCGATACCTGCCCAAGGCGGCGTGGGACAAGCTATCGCCGGGTGAACGCCGGGCCACTGACCGCAAGAAGCGCGCCGGATCCCGCAAGGGCAAGCAGTTCGTCGCCAACACCCTCGCTGCGAAGCGTGCCCGGCGCTCGGCAACGACGTCGAAGGCCAAGGCGCGGGCAGCCGTGCGCCGGCCATAGTCCGGCACCACACACCATCGGCGAGCCGATACGCGCCGGCTGGACAGGGGACAGCCCCCCCATCCGCCGGCCGTGCCGTCAGACCGTGCGCCGGTGGCCAGCCGTCGCGGCGCTGCTCGTCGCCGCGACGACCACGCCCGACAGACCGACGAGGGTATACACCAGCCTGCTGAGCAGCGCCGCCTGGCCGCCGAACAGCGCGGCGACCAGATCGAACTGGAACAACCCCACAAGTCCCCAGTTCAGGGCGCCGATGATCACCAGCACGAGCGCGGTCCAATGAAGCGTCATCATGACTTCTACTCCTCCTTATCGAGCTTATCGAGCGTTTGCGTCGCGTCCGACGGCGCGACCGGTTGTCCGGCTGCTCCATCTGCACGAGGCGTGCCGCTCTCATCCCGCTGCAGGTGCCGCTGCGTCGCGGCACCTAAAACGCGAGCCTGACGCCGAGCCGCACCTGCCGCTCGTCCGGCCGGGCGCTGGTGATCTCGGAGAACCCTCCCAGCGTGTTCACGCTGCCGTCGGCGTTCAGCCGCAGGTTCGAGACGTTGGCGCCGGGATTGTTGAAGTGCGGCGTGTTCGTCGCGTTGAACGCCTCGGCGCGGAACTGAATCTGCAGGTCGCGCACCCGGAACTCGCGGAACAGCCCGAGGTCGAGGTTCACCACCCCCGGGCCGCGCAGGGTGTTCAGCCCGCTGCTGCCGTAGCGCACCTCCGTCACCGAGCGGAACGCCAGCGGATCGAAATACGACTGTCCCGGCCCGGTGCCGCCGAGAACCTTCGCCTCCGGCAGCACCTGGTCTGCCGTCTGCAGGTTGCCCGGCGCGTTGAGCGAGGTGCCGGACGACGTCACCGTGAACGGTGTGCCGCTGTAGGCGCTGAACATGCCGTTGAGCTGCCAGCCACCGAACAGCAGTTTGGCAACACCCCGCGAGGCGAGCGGCTTGCCCTCGCCAAACGGCAGCTCCGCCACCCAGCCGGCCTGCAGGTTGTGCGGACGATCGAACGAGCTGAGCGCGCGGTTGCGGTGGAACTGCGACGGGTCCATCCACGACGTGAACCACGAGATCGATTTGGAGAAGGTGTAGCTCGCCTGCAGCTGGTAGCCGCCGCTGAACCGGCGCGTCAGGGTCGCCTGCAGCGAATCGTATCTGCCAGTCCCGTCGGGATATGGCATCTGGCTCACCGTGCTTGCCGAGCGGCCGAACCGCTGATTGAGAATCCTGCCGGCGTTGCCGCCGCCCGGCAGCGCATAGTTCAGCTCCATCGTCAGAAGCGGACGGATGGTCCGCGAGCCGACGTAGCCGGCCTGGCCGACAAAGCCCCACAGCAGCTCCCGCTGGACCGTGACGTTGTAGCTCTGCGTGTATCCGCGGTCGAACTCCTCCGGCAGGGTGCTGGCGGTGACGTTGCCCGGGATGTCGATGACGCCGTCGCCAAGCGCGGGCGTGGGCACCGGCGGGATGCCGTCCTCGGTCCTGCCGACGAACCCGAACGAATTCGGCGCGACGATGTCCATCGCCACCAGCGTGGGATAGTTGGTGCGGATCAGGCGCGCCAGCGAGAACGGATCGGTGCTGATCCCGAAGCCGCCGCGAACGACCCACGTGTCGCCGATGCGGTACGCGGCGCCCAGCCGCGGCGCGAAGTGCGGACGCTCCGACACGCCGACGTCGCCAGGCACCGAGCCGACGCCGCCGATGCGCACCTTGTTCGCCGTCACGTCGTAGAGCTCGATCCCACGGTTCTTCCGGGTGACGACGGGGTAGTATTCGGCGCGCACGCCGAGGGTGAGCGTCAGGTTGCGCGTTGCCTGCCACTGGTCGCGCGCGTAGAACCCCTGCCGCCAGGCGCGGGTCGTCAACGGCAGATCGGGAGCGATCGCCTTGCCCACGGACGAGGGCAGCCCGAGCAGGAACGCCGCGAAGGCGTTGAACTGGTTGGGCGCCGGGCCGTTCCGGATCGCGGTCTGGCCGCCGCTGAAGGCGAAGTCGCCGCGCGGCCCGCCGCCGGCCTCCACCTGCCAGTGGTTCATATGTTCGTGCGACAGGTCGAATCCGAAGCGGAAGCCATGCGCACCCTTCGCCCACGAGAGGTTCGCGTTGTAGCGGCGCTGGTTGTCGTGCCAGCGCTGCGGCCGCGCGCTGCCCGGGTTGCCGAAGGTCGAGTAGCCCGTGACGCGGAACTGCGGCATGCCGCTGTAGGTGATGTCGTTGGGGTCGTTGGTGCCCGGCAGCTGCAGGACGTCCAGGCCGATGTTCTCGCCCCACAAGGCGTGCAGCGCCTCGGGGGTGACGTAGTTGAGGCCGACGGTGCCGTCCACGAGCAGGGCGTTGCCGATGGTGTAGGTGAAGCCGACCGAGACGCTGCGGTTCAAGCCGCTGACCGGGCCCTCGGACAGGTCGGGTGCGATGGCGCCGCCGGAGGCGCGGCCGAAGGGCGTCGGCGTCCAGCCGGAGAACTTCAGGACGCTGCCGCGCCCGAACATGGTGAAGCGCCCCGACGGGTTCCAGTTGACCTTCACGTCGGTCGAATGGCGGTTGAACTCGGCGATGCCCGATGCGAAGTAGTTCGAGCTGATCGCCGAGGTGGTCGGCGGCGGCAGCCACTCGAGAATCTGGCGCGCGACCCGGCTGATCCGGTGGTCCGGAATGACGTTGTTGGGGAAGGCGGTGCGCCCGGACCCGTCGGCACTGCCGGTCAGCGGATCGTAGATGGCGGTGCCGTAGGGGCTGAAATCGCCACGCCGCGCCTCGGCGGTCGGCACGGTGAAGAACCGCGACACGTTGCTCTCGCGGTCGGTCCGCTCGTGGCTGCCGAAGAAGAACAGCTTGTTCCTGACGATCGGTCCGCCAAGCGTGCCGCCCCACTGGTTCTGGGTGAACTTGGGCTTCTCGGGGTCGAAGTAGAAGACGTTCCGCGCGCGCAGCGCGCTGTTGATGTGGTGTTCGGAGAGCGTGCCGCGAAAGTCGTTCGTTCCCGACTTCGTCAGCACGTTGATGGCTGCGCCGCCAGCCATGCCGGTCTCGGCATCCATGCTGTTGGTCACGACGTTGACCGCCTCGATGGTCTCGAGCGGCGGGCTGTAGGCAACGAGGCGCGGCAGCCAGATGAACGTGTTGCCGGCGCCGTCGATCCGCGTATCGTTCCGTTCGTCGGTCTGCCCGCCGACGGAGGCGGCGAGCGACTCCTGCGGATTGGCGGCGAGCGTGTGGGCGGGGGCCGGCGGCGACACGCCGGGCACGAGCGCGAGCAGCGCCGTGTAGTTCCGCACGCCGGACACCGGCAGATGGTTCACCTGTTTCGCGTCGATCTCGCTGCGCACCTCCGCGCGGTCGGTCTGCAGCCGGACCGCCGAGGCGGCCACGGTGACCGCCTCCGCCACCGTCGGCAGCTGGAGCTGCGCGTCGGCGCGGGTGACGGCGTTCGCTGAAATCTGCAGCCCTGTCGTGGTGAGTGGCGCCAGCGAATCCGCCACGATGGTGACGTCGTACAGTCCCGGCTGCAGGTCCGAAAAGAGGAAGCCGCCACGCTCGTTCGTCTTGCTCTCGCGCGCCAGGCCGGTGCCGGCGTGCACCGCGCGCACGGTGGCGCCCTGCACCGGCAGGCCGCTCGGGTCGGTGATGTTGCCGACGAGCGTGCCGTAGAGTGTCTGCGCCAGGAGCGGCGCGGTGAACAAGGTAAGGACGATCAGGCTCGCCGCGAGACGTGCGGCTGGATGGATGCTCCGCGGTGTCATGACACCTCCCCTGGATCGAACTGCCGAGCTGACGCAGGATGCAGCGGGCGTATCTTACTCCTCATCGCTATCCGCCGAACTGCCGCAGGTGATGGTCGGTGTGCAACCAGCCCCAGCGCAGCCAGGCCGCCCGGGACATCGCGCCGAAGATCGGATGCGGCGGCCACGCGAAGCTCCGGTCCTTCGCGGCCATCTCATTCAGCAGCGCCACCACCGACTCCACATCGGCGGCGAACGCAGAGGCGGGTGCCGGCGCCAACTCCGGATCCAGCTCGGGAACGGTCTGGATCCCTTCCGGCCACCTGACCGGCAGATAGAGCGCGATCCACTTGATGAGGGTGCGGTCGCGCAGGCGGCCGATCGCTTGCGCGCGCGTCTCGCCGATCGCCATGCGGCAGGAGTCGCGGAGATGGCAGACCATCCGGTGCACGCTCATCCGGCCCCACCGCGGGGCGCTGTCCGGACCGAGCGACCGCAGCCGCCGGACGAGATCGCGCCGCAGCCAATCGTCCGCCAGCGTGCTCCTGCCGCGAGATGTCGTCCGGCTCACGACCCGAGCAACCGCTCGCCTCCGGCGTCGCGAAAAGCCGCCAGCGCGCGGTCGCGGCCGGCGGCCGCTTCCGCGACAATCGCCTCGAAGCCGGGATGGCCGCGCAGCGCGTCGAACTGCCGGCTGCGCGCGAGCGTCGCCAGCGGATAGTAGCCGCGCGCGACGCCGCGCCGCAGCAACTCGAGCCCCCGCTCGAAGTCGCCGATGTCGCAGAGCAGCCGCCCCTCCTGAAAGATCGCCTCCGGATCGTCCTGAATCTTGAGCGTGCTGAAGGCGCGGTCGAGCGCGCGCATTTCGTCGCGCCGGCCCTCGAGCCAGGCCAGCAGGTAGTCGATCCACGCGGCGAACGCCGGGACGCGCGGCGACGCGCGCATGACCTGGAGCCGTTCCAGGGCCTCGTCGCGCCGCCCGGCCAGCCCGAGCGCGATCACCCGGATCCCGTCGTCGCCTCCGGCGATCACGGCCGGCGCCTCCAGCGCGAGCAGCCGATCGACATCGCCGGCCATCAGCAGGGTCTGCTCGATGCTCGTGGGCACGTTCGGGTCGAGCCGGCGCGCCTCGCTGTGCGCCGCGATCGATTGCTCGAGGAGCCCGCCATAGCGGCAGGCATGGACCAGCCCGGCGAAGAGCTCCGGGTCGTTGCCGTGCCGGGCGGCCTCGCCGAGGAGCCGCACGACCGCCCGCGGCGACTCGCCGATGTCCGCCTCGAGGTTGGCGTAGAACTTGTGCGCGATGGTCAGGCGGGGATTCAGCGCGAGCGCGCGCTGCAGCGCCTCGGCGGCGCGTGCCTCGCTGTCGGCGGCGCCGTCGACGTATTTGCCGAGGACGCGGTGGCAGCGGCCGAGCCGCGCCCATGCCGGCGCGAAGCCCGGGTCGAGCTCGACGCAGCGCTGGTAGAGATCGCGGGCCCGCGCCATCCCGTCGTAGGTGCGCGCCAGCTCGTTGGCACGCAGATAGAGCTCGTAGCCGTGCGCATCGCGCGGCGCGTCCGGCGCCGGCGATGCCGCGCCACCGGTCAGCGGCAGCGACAGCGCGCCGGCGACCCGCCGGGCAATGTCGTCCTGCAGCCGGAACAGATCCCCGAGCGACGACTGCACGGTATGCGACGTGAGCAGCGTCCCGCCCGGCGCCTCGACGAGCTGCGCCGCGGCCCGCACCTGATCGCCCGAGCGCAACAGCGTGCCCATCACCACGCGGTCGACGTCGGCCTCCGCCGCGAGCGCCTTGAGGTCCGGCGCGTCGGCCGCATACCGTCCGGCGACGGCGCTCGAGCGCACCACCAGCGACTCGATGGCCGACAGCGACGTGGCAATGGCGTCGGGCAGGCTGAAGGCCAGAAAGTCGGTCTCCGGATCGGGCCGCAGGACGCGGAACGGCAGCACCACCAGCCGGGTGAGCGCATGGGCCACGGCCAGCGTGCCGCCGCCGCCGTCCACGCCGCGCACGGCGCGCAGGCCCGACGCCATCTCGTCGGCCGAGGCCGGACGCTCCTCGGGCCGCTTGGCCAGGGCCCGGCGGATGACGCGATCCACGGCCGCGACCGCGGGAGATCCGCCGAGCGCCGGCGGCTGCTCGTACTGCGTCGCGTGCAGCACCTCGATCACCGTACGGCCAGCGAACGCGGGGCGGCCTGCCAGCATCTCGAAGAGCATGGCGCCTGCGGCAAACAGGTCGCTGCGCGGACCGGCCTCGCCGGTAACCTGCTCGGGCGCCATGTAGCCGGGCGTGCCCAGCACGACGCCGCGCGTCAGCGCCGTGGGCGCCGCCGCCGACGCCTCCAGCTCCTGCCGCGCGAGGCCGAAGTCGAGCAGCTTGACGCCGTGCGCGGTCAGGAACACGTTGGACGGCTTCAGGTCACGGTGGACGATGCCGCGGGCGTGCAGGGCGGAGAGAGCGGCGAGCACGCCGAGCCCGATGGGCATCGCCAGCGCGACGCTCAGCGGCCCGTGGCGCAGGCGCTCGGTCAGCGGCTCCCCCTCGAGCAGCTCCATGGCGATGAAGAGCTCCCCGGCGTCCTCACCGATCTCGTAGATCTGGCAGACGTTCGGATGGTTGACGCTGGCGGCAGCCCTGGCTTCGCGCCAGAACCGCTTGCGCGACGCGTCGTCGCGAGCGACCGACGACATCATCTTCAGCGCGACGGTGCGCCCCAGGCGTTCGTCGCGGGCCGCGTAGACCACGCCCATCCCGCCTTCGCCGAGCTGGTGCGCGATGGCGTAGTGGCCGATGCGGGCGGGAACGACCGTGCCGGTGACGGCGCCGCCAGGCGGGCTGCCGGCGGAGCGCGCCGCCGCGCCCGTGAGCCAGTCGTAGACCGAGCGCCACCGTGTCCGCGAGAGGTTATCGACGAGCTTGTCCGACACGCGAACATCGATCATACGCCGCTGGATTGGCGGCGGGCAGCGCGCGCGCGGACGGCCTCGCGGGCTCAGTTGCCGCCGAAGCGAAGCTCGATGGCGCCGAGGCTCCCGAAATCCATCCGCAGCTGGTCGCCCGGCGCGACGGGAACGGGCGGGACGCAGGTCCCGGTGATGACGACGTCGCCGGCGCGCAGCCCGCCGGCGTAGCGGCTGACCTCGTTCGCCAGCCACGTCAGGGCGTGCAGCGGACCACCGACGCTGGCGCCAGACCCGTCGCCAGCGGGCCGGCCGTTGCGGAACGCGAGCACCCGATGCGCATCGAGATCGCGGGCGCGCCAGTCCGTCGACACGGCCGGCCCGATCGCCGCCCACGAGGCGCAGGCCATGTCGGCGATCAGCTGCGGCGCCCCGACGGCGGAATAGTCTTCGTACCGCGAATCAGGCACCTCGATCGCCAGATGCAGGGAGGCGACCGCCGGCACGACCTCGTCGAGCATGTATGGCTCCTGCCGGGATGGCAGCGGCGCCGCCATCCGGAAGGCGAACTCCGCCTCCGCCACCCGCATCGCGTTCCCGGCGAGGTCGACGCCGGCGCCCGGTGGGACGCACCGGCCGGAGAGCAGGCGCCCGGCAAGCGGTCCATCAACGCCGATGTGCTGCTGCCCGGCCCGGCTCGTCGCCGCGATCTTCCAGCCCGCGACCTGCTGGCCCGACACGCGGGTCAGTTCCGTCTGGATGGCGTAGCCCGCGGCGCGATCGCGCGGACGGCAGCGCGCCGGCAGCTGATCGATCCGGGCCGACCGGCACCAGCTGTCCCACAAGAGTGCCGCGGCCTCGGAAACTGCGATGGTGATGTCTGACATCGTCCCGGGCTGTTGCACCCGCTACTTGCCCGGGAACAGGCCGCTCGACGGCGGCCCCGGCACCATCGGCGACAGCGGCCACTGTCCCTTCGCGATCGCCCGCAGGCCGCCGGCCATCCGCTCGAGCAGGGCGTCCGGGAACTGCGTCTTGTGACACGCCATCGACCGGTGCGCGGCGTCGAGGTCGGCCTCCGTGACCGGCACGCGCACGTTCGCCACGCTCCCCTGGGGCGCGAGAAACGGCGGCGGTTCCCGGTCGGGGTCCATCGCGCGCATCGCCTCGGCCGGAATCGACGCGTAGAACAGCCGGGGCGGCATCCCGGGCGCGCCCGCGCGCGCGAGCTGGGTGACGACGGCGCTGACGAGCCGGTGGTCGGGATGGCCCGAACCGCCATCCGGTCCCCAGGTGATCACGACGCCGGGCCGCAGCCGCGCAATCTCCTGCTGCAGCCGCTCCGTCAGCTGGAACAGCACCTTGGGATTCGCGCGGTAGTCGCCGAGCTCACCGTCCGGCAACCCGAGCAGGATGGGGGGCCTGGCGCCGAGCGCGTTCGCGGAACAGCGGGCTTCCTCCACGCGCAGCTTTGCGATCCCGGGCCCGCGCGGGACCGACGTGTTCGCCGCCCCCTGCGATCCATCGGTGGCAATGATGATGTAGACCTGCACGCCCTCGCGGGCATACCGGGCCAGCACCGGGCCGACCGAGCTCTCGTCGTCCGGATGGGCCCAGATCGAGACGAGCACCCTGGCCGGCTCCTGGCCGTGCGCCGTCGAAACCGCCAGAAAGACGAGTGCCGCCGCCACCGCGGTCCGGGTGATCATCCGCATCGATTAGCTCCTCGCGCTGTCGTCCGTCCCAACGGACCGAATCATTCGGTCGCGCCGTGCACCGACTCTATATCCCGTGTGCGCCAGCCGCAATCAGTCCCGCCAAGGATAAGTAGACATCCTCCGGCGCTCGAGCGCGTGAGCCGTTTCACGCACGCCCGACGCATTCCCCAATAGGAGGTGTTCTGCTCATGCGGACCGTGACCTGGAAGATACAGACCCCGGGGCTGTTCCTCGCGGCACTCGTATGGCCGGCCGTCTGCGCCGCCCAAACTCCGCAAGCGGTCGAGCCAGCGCGCGCGGTATGCCTGCGGTGTGCAGCCGCCCGCGCGGCCTTTCCAGAACCGGCCGCCCTGGCGGACGCGGACCACCGGGCCGTCACCCTGCAGGCTGACCCCGCGGCAGGCCAGCACAAGCCTGGCAGGCCGGCGGGAACCGCCGCCACGACGGCGACCAGGCCGTCGCGGAAGAGCGCCGTCGGCTGGGGCATCGCGATCGGCATCGGCGGTGGCATCGGACTCACCGGGGCCGCCGCTTCGCGCTACGGCAACAACGAAGGGGGGAAGTTCTGCACCCGGTGCTTCGTCCAATGGTCCGCGGTGGCGGTCCCGGTGGGAGCCGGCATCGGCGCCGCGGTCGGGTATCTCATCGATCGGGCGCGTCGGTAACCCGCGTGGCGGTGCCGGCGGCTGCCCGGCCGGCCCGCCGTCTTCACACTCTGGTTGTCCGCGATCCGCCCCGGCAGTATCCTCCACCCAGACACACGGTCACTCCGGTTTACAGCACAGGAGCAGAGCCATGCTGAAGCGGATCTTCTCCACATTCGCCGTGGCGGTCATGGTGGCGGCGGGCGCGCACGCGCAGTCGGCCGATCCGGTGTCGGGCCGATGGGGCGACGACGGCGCGACGTTCCTGGATCTGCATCTCGAGGACAACGGCGCCGTTTCCGGCACCGTCTTCTGGCGCGCGCAGGGGCAGGCGATACGCACGCCGATTCGCAAGGGCGCCTACGACCCGAAGACGCGCGGGCTCCGGCTCGAAGGCGAGGCGCCGCGGCCGGACGGCACGATGCATCCTTACGTGGTCGAGGGTGCCGTTCAGGCGGACACCATCAGCGGCAAGTACTCAGCCGGCAGCGATCGCGGCGCCTTCGAGTTCGCCCGGCTCAAGAGCGCGCCCGGACGCCGCAGCGCGGACGAAGCGCGGGCGGACCTCGAGGCGCACGCGGGCGATTTCGATTACCTGCTCGGCGACTGGGAATTCACTGCGGAGAGCAAGCAGTTCGGCAAGTTCCGCGGCTACTGGAGCGCGGTCCGCCTGGACGAGGGACAGATTCTCGACGAATACCGCGTCGTCGGCGACTCGGGAGAGACGTATTACGTCACGACTTCGCTGCGGAACTACAACAGCGCAGTCGGACGCTGGGAGCTGATCGGCGCGGACGCGGGCGGCGGGCTGCAGGACTTCGGCACCGCCCACAAGGTCGGGAGCGAGATGCACATCGAGCAGAAGTTCGGCGTGGCGAGCGAGACGCCGTCGCTGTGGAAGATCCGCTACTACAACATCCGTCCGGACAGGTTCTCCTGGACGGCCGACCGGTCGGACGATGGCGGCAGGACGTGGGAGCGGGAGTTTCAGACGATCGAAGCGCGGCGGACTGGCGCGTCGCGGAAGCTCGGGCCGCTCGCGCCGGCGAAGCCGGTCGTCCGCTGATTCTGGCGCAACTTGCCTCACGAAAGGCTTCGCGCCTGCGCCGTGCCCTCAGCACGCTCAGCCGGCACCAGGATGTCCACCGCCTCGGGCAATGGCGCGCCGCCGCTGCCGGCGAGGAACTCGCGCACGGCCGCGGCCGTGAGCCCGGGCGCCGCGCGCAGGCCGGTATACGAGTTCCGCTGGCGGCGCTTGGTGAGCCGCAGCGCGTAGTCAGCGAGATCGAGCGTCTGCTCCCAGGACAGCGCCGCCGGGTCGTGAGGCAGGAACGGAAACGCCGCGAAGCCAATCGAGACGGTCCCGGCCCGGCCGCCGTCGGCGGCCAGTGTCTCCCCCAGCGCCTCGACGGCGGCGCGCAGCCGCTCCGCGGAGTCGGCGGCGCGAACCCGATCGAAGCTCCGGGTCACGACCAGGAACTCGTCGCCGCCCCAGCGGACGGCGAGGTCGGAGCCGCGGATGTGCTCCTTCAGCACGCTGGCGATCCGGGTGAGCACCCGGTCGCCGACGCTGTGCGAGTGGCGATCGTTGATCGACTTGAAGTGATCGACGTCGATCAGGAGCAGCAGGATGTCGGCACCGGGCGCGGCGGCAGTCCCGCCCGTGGCGCTGTGTTCCCGGATCAACCTGGGCACCTCCTGCTCGAGCCAGGAGACGAGGAACCGCCGGTTGTGCAGGCCGGTGAGCGGATCGGTCAGGCTCTCGCGGCGCAGCGTTTCGCGCTCGAGCAGGGCGACCTTCACCCGGGCGCGGCGGCGGGCCGCCGCTCCTAACAGGCCGGCCGCGGCGAGCGCCAGCACGACCCAGGCGGCCAGCGCGCCGTGGGTCCGCCACCACGGTGGCAGGAGGTGAATCACGAGCGTGGCCTCGTGCTCGCTCCACAGGCCGTTCTTGGTGCCGGCGCGCGCACGCAGCAGGTAGCGGCCGGGCGCCAGGTTCGTGTAGGTGGCCACCCGATTGCGCGCGTCGGTCTCGATCCATTCCGGATCGAAGCCCTCGAGCTGGTACATCAGCCGGTTGCTCGGGGGATCGTCGTAGTGGAGCGGCGCCATCTCGACCGAGAACACGGTGGCATCGGGACCGAGCGTCACCTCATGCTGGGCGTCGATGGCGCGCTCGAGCGGTGAATCGGGATCCTGCCAGCGCGGCGCCACCGGGCGGTGGAGGATCTCGAGGGCGGTCAACACGATCCGCGGCCGGTTCGCGCTGCTCGCGACCCCGCGCGGCGCGAACGCGGTCACCCCTTCGCCGGCAAAATAGATCAGGCCTGACGCACCAGCGGCCCACGCCCCTTCGGCGTAGCCCTTGCCCTGCGCGCCGTCACTCCCGCCGAAGTGCGTCATCGCGCCGCTCGCGGGATCCAGCCGCGTCAGGCCGCGGTTGTGCCCGATCCAGAGCCGGCCATCCGCATCGCCCGCGATCCCGGAGATGTTGGTGCTCGGCAGGCCCTCGGGCTGGCCCAGCCACGACACCGCACCGGACGTCAGCTCGACCCGGCCGAGCCCGCGCCGCGTGCCGACCCACAAGCGCCCTTGCCGATCCTCGTGCAGCGCCCCCACCACGCCGCGCGCCGCGATCGCATGGCGCGCCGGCGGCGCCGAGGGGTCGAGCGGGTGCATGACCACCCCGGCGCCGGCGTCGCTCCACTCCGCACGCACCACCTCGCCGCGGTCCGACCCGATCCAGAGGTGTCCAGCAAGCGGCATCGAGAGCGCCGAGACCGACCCGGCGATCGGCACCTCGAACCGATCGACGCGCACCGGCCCACCCCCGGCGTCGCGCGCGACGCGGAACACGTCCCTCGCCGCGGCAATCCACGCCACGCCGGGCACGCTGCGAATCGCGGTGATCGGCCGGCTGGCGAGCTGCTGCGCCCGCAGCGGGGCGTCGAGGGCGACCTCGCGACCCGAGGGTGCTTCGAGAACGGTCAGGCCGCGTGAGGTGCCGACGAAGACGCGGTCATCCAACGACCCGAGGGCGGTCAACCGCCCGCCGTTCGGGAGCGTGGCGGCGGTGCGGAACCGGCCGGTCCGCGGGTCGCCGGCGGCGACGATCCCGCCGCGCGACGCCAGCCAGAGGCTGCCATCCGCGACCTCGGCGATCGCAATCACGTCGTCTGCCGGCAGCGACTCCGGCACGCGGGCCATGTGTCGGAACGTCCGGAACGCCTGGGCCTGTGGATTGAACCGGCTGACGCCGCCGTTCCAGCTGCCAATCCACAGGTTGCCGACGGCATCTTCGTAGATGGCGGCCACATCGTCGCCCGACAGGCTGGCCGGATCTTCAGGACTGTGACGATAGACCACGAGGTCGCCGGTCACCGGGTCGAGCCGGCTGAGGCCTCCCCTGCGGGCGCCGATCCACACTTCGCCGCCCCGGCCCGGCAGAATCGCCAGCGGGTTGCGCGGCGCCTGCGGAAAGCGGTCGACCTGGCCGCCCGCGGGCCGGTAGCGCAGCAGGTCGCCATCGAGCCTGCCGATCCAGACGTCGCCGTGCCGATCGGCCGCCAGGACGGCGACCGGACCGAGATCGCTCGAGCGCGTCGACCGGCCGGGCGCCTGGCTCTGAACCCGCGAGTTCGACCTTGAAGAGCCGGCCCTGCGCGGCGGCCCAGACAGAGGCGCCTGGCCCCGGCGCCAGGGCGGTCACGTTGACAAGCGCAGCGTAGGCGCCGTCGTTCAACGCGCGCACACGGCGATCGGCACTGGCGGGATCGACGACCCAGAGCCGGCCGTCGGAGGAGGTGAAGACGATCCGGCCGTCTTCAGTCTGGACCAGTTCGAGGATCTCGAGATCGGCAACGGGAGCGGGCGAAGCATCGAAGCGCCCGGTGTCGAGGTCGTGACGATAGAGGCCCCGCGACGTGCCGACCCAGAGGTTCCCCTGGGCATCCTCGATCAAGCGCATGAATGTCGTGGTCGCCGAGGAAGCCCGGCTCGTCGCGGGCGCGATGGACCGTGAAGCGGTAGCCGTCGTAGCGGTTCAACCCTTCCTGCGTGCCGAACCAGAGCAGCCCCTTGCGGTCCTGCAGGATCTGCTGCACCGACGACTGCGACAGGCCGTCCTCCACCGACAGGCGGGTGAAGCGCGGAAACCCCGGGGTCGCGGCGGCCATCGTCAGGGTGGCCAGGGCAAGCAACACGGCCACGATCGAAGCGCGGGCAGAACCGCCCAGAACACGCAGACACCACATCAGGAATCGTCCATCTTACCAAAGATGCGGCATCCGTCGTCGCGCGAAGTGGCCCGGGCACACCAATAAAGGCAGTATGATTCGCGCACAACGAGGTAGACATGGATCTGAGTCCGAGGAGGCGCGGCGGGCGTTGGCGCAGGCCTGCAGTCGGCGGTGCGGCCCTGTCCCTCGCCTGCGCCCTGTACGGGCTGGCCACGGGGCATCGGCTCGGCGCCGCTGCACAGGCGCCAGCAGAGCGCCCCTACACAGTAGCGTTCACCAGCTTCGCCCCGCTCGACACGGACATCTTCACCGCGAGCGGCGACGGGTCCGGGGCGCGTCCCCTGGTGACGAGCCCGGCGCTCGACTACAACGCCTCGCTCTCGAGCGACGGGACGATGGCTCGTGTTCACTTCGACCCGCGACGGCTCGGCGGATCTCTATCGCGCCGCCGCCGACGGCACCGGCATCGAGCGGCTGACCACCGACCCGGCTTTCGACGACCAGGGCGCGCTCTCCCCGGACGGCCGTTCCCTCGCGTTCGTCTCGAACCGCGGCGGCCAGGCCGACATCTGGGTCATGGACCTCGCGACCCGCGCCGCGCGCAACCTGACCAACGCGGCCGGCGGGGACTTCCGCCCGGCATGGTCTTCCGACGGAGAATGGCTGGCATTTTCATCCGATCGCGAGTCGACGCACCCGAAGGTCAACTTCGTCACGGTGCACTCCACCGCGGTCTACGTGGTCCGGCGCGACGGCTCGCAGCTGCGCCGCCTCACCAGCCCGGGCGCCTTCGCCGGGAGCCCGGCCTGGTCGCGGGACGGGTCGCGGCTGGTCATCTACGAGTCTTCCCTGGATGACGTCCACACCATCGCCTCTCCCCGCCGGCTGCGCGGCACGATGCAGGTCGCCTCGATCGACGTGGCCACGGGGGAGCGAACGGCACTCACGAGCGGGGCGGGCGAGAAGTGGTCGCCGCAATGGGTGGACGCTGCGCGCGCCGCGTTCGTCAGCGGGGGCCCGGAGGGCGGGCTCGAGTTCGTCGGCGGCGTTCCCGGTGCGCGCGGCGAGTTCGGCGCCCCGCGCTGGTCCGCGAACGGGCGCCGCGTGGTCTTCCATCGCGAGGTCAGGCAGGCGTGGCCGCCCTTCGAGCCGGTGCCGACGCTCGACAGCCGCTTCGCGCTCGTCAAGACCGGGGTGTTCCCCTCCTACCATCCCTCCGGCCGCCAGCTCGTGCTCAACGATCAGACCGCCGGCATTCTCCACAACCGCGTGCTGGTGATGAACAGCGATGGCACAGACCGGCGGCTGCTGTTCGGCGATGCCGAACGCAGCGCCCTCGCACCGGTCTGGTCGCCGGCCGGGGACCGGGTCGCGTTCGGCCTCGGAACCTTCTTCCAGGCGGTGCGCGGCGCGGCCAGAGCCGATATCGCCGTCGTCAACGCCGACGGCACCGGCCTGCGCGTCGTCACGGACGGAACGGGCAACTACGGGCTGCCGCAGTGGTCGCCCGACGGCCGCAAGCTGATCTATCGGGGCTCGAACGGGAAGGTCAGCGGCCTCTTCATCCTCGACCTCGCCTCGCAGTCGGTGACCCCCCTGCCGGCCGGCAGCTGGAACGACAACTTCCCGTCGTGGTCGCCCGACGGCACGCGGATCCTGTTCACGAGCAACCGGGACGGCGATTACGAGCTCTACACGATGCGGCCGGACGGCACCGGCGTCGTGCGCCTGACGAACGAACCGGGCAACGACGCCCATGCGTCCTGGTCCGCCGACGGCGAGTGGATCGTCTTCACCAGCGCGCGCGGCGGCTTCAAGGACGAAGCGCCGCTCCATCGCTACAACCCGCAGCCCACGGGTGACATCCACGTCATGCGGGCGGATGGCTCCGGCGTCCGCCGCCTGACCGACGATCAGTTCGAAGACGGCACGCCCACGTGGGCGCCGGCGGCGGCCCGGTAGCGCAGCGGGCGCGCGGACGCGCAGACCCGTGCTTCCTAGACCGGCGCGTCCGCTGGAGCGCGGCGGAGCGGCAGGCGCCGCCCGTAGGTCGCCTGGCGCCAGACCCATTCGGCGGGACCGAACGCGAAACGCGCCAGCCACCAGCGGCTCGCCGCCACCTGCGCGGCCAGCACCACGACGACCGCGGCCGGCCACCACAGCGGCGACAGGCGGCCCATGAGGCCTAGGCCGATGCCGTAGAACACCAGCAGCGAGATTGCGGTCTGGGTGAGGTAGTTGGTGAGCGCCATGCGGCCGGCCGGAACCAGCCGCTCGAGCCGCGCCCGCCAGGCAGCCGACTGCCAGACCAGCGCGAACGTCGCGGCATACGCTATCCCCAGGGGGGCGACGCCCAGGGCGTAAGCGTTGGACTCGGCAATCTTCCAGGCACCGCCGACACCCGACCCACCGCCCAGCATCAGCGCTGCCTGTGCGGCGGCAGCGGGCAGGCCAATCGCGAAGCTCCAGAAGCGCACGCGGCGCAGCACCGGCGTCCAGCTGGCGATGTCACGCAGCAGCCCGGAGCGTCCCACCCACAGGCCGAGCAGGAACATTGCCAGCACCTTGAACGGCCGCCCCGAGGTGAGGAGGTCCGCGTACCGGAAGAATGGACCGCTCACCTGGAAGCGCAGGTATTCGCCCCAGCCCGCGTCGCGGAGCACGGGGTACGGCATCGCGTCCGGCGCAAAGCCCCAAGCGACCAGCGTCCGCTCGCCGGCGCGCAGGAATGGCGCGCCGGGATCCAGCGCGCCGCCGCTCACCACGATCAGCGCCTCGAGGGCCACCGGCACGAACACCAGTATCGCCGCGGTGCGCAGCAGCGCCGCCTGAGGCATCCGCCGCAGCGGGATCAGCAGGAAGCCGATCAGCGCGTAGAGGAAGAGGATGTCCCCTTCCCAGAAGAACATGTGGATCGCCCCGATCGCCAACAGGACGAGCAGCCGCCGCTTGAAAAGGCGAAGGCTGCCGTCGCCGCGCCGCTCGGCGGAGGCCAGCTGCAGCGCGAAGCCGAGGCCGAAGAGCAGCGAGAACAGCGAGTAGAACTTGCCGTAGCCGAGCCAGACGATGGCGAATGCGGCGACGCGGTCGAGCGCCGCCGTCGGCGATGCGGCCCTCGCCTCCGGCGGCATGAAGACGAAGCCGGTGAAGACTGCGAGGTTCAGCAGGAAGATGCCGGCCAGGGCAAAGCCGCGGCAGGCGTCCAGGACGGGCAGGCGGTCGGCGGTGTCGGTTGGCCCGGGGACGCGGCCCGTCAGAGCGTCCAGAACGGCTCCCCCGCCTTCACCAGCTGCACCGGGACCTCCGGGACGAAGCCCCGGATCCACCCGGCCATCTCGAGCATCCCGGCCTCTTCCGACACCACGTGTCCAAGGACGATCAGGCCCTTGGGCACTCCCGACGCGGCGGCATCGAGCGCATAGGCCGCGTTGTCGAAGCCGCCATCGGCTTCCTGCTGCTCACCGGTGATCACGACGTCCACACCAGGCGCCGCGAGAACCGGGGTCGCGTAGCCGACGCCGAGCTGAATCCGGCTCACCTTCGCCGCAGGGTCTCCCACGACGCGCAGCGCGCGCGCGCCGGAGTGCCGCTGCACTGAAGCCGCAAGCGCCCCGAGCGTGGTCTCCGGGACCACGAACCGGTGCGAGCCCGGCTCCGTCTCGTGGCGGCTGTCGAGGCCGATGTCGCGCGCCGAGCCGACGTAGGTGAAGTCGGGCCGCTGAACGTGCATGTGATCGTGCAGGCGGAAGACCACGATGTCGTGCCGCCGCATCAAGGCGGCCTTCGACGCATAGACCGGGTCGCCGCTGACCATCGCCGTGTCGTCCCGGTCGCTCCAGAACGTGGCCTCGTGGGGAATGATCATGTTCAGCCCGGCAGCCGCGGCGCGCTGGACCACCTCGACGGTCACGAACGCGGTGGTGGCAATGCCTTTGACCGTAGTGTCCGGCCCGCCGAACTTGTAGGTGTCGCGATAGGTGGCATCGCGCCACGGCGCGCCCAGGTGCTTCTTGATCCGCTCGACGACGTCCGCCGCGGTCATGCCGGCCTCCAGTACGGATCGCTGCCGGCAAGATGGCGAACCGGGACGGGGATCAACGAGCCGAGCCAGGTCGCGCAGGCATACATCCCGCCCTCTTCCGACACGACACGGCCGACCAGGATGAGGCCCTTCTTGTGCCCCGAGAACGCCACGTCACGCGCGTATTCGACCGACTCCCATTCGCGCACCTCGCCGGCCACGACGACGTCCACCGCCGGCAGGGCGTCGAGCGCCGCGGCGAGCGGCGTCGAGCCAGGCAGCAGCGCCACGCGCTGCACGCGCGTCGCCCGGTCGCCCACGACACGGACGCCGCCGCGGCTCGACAGGCGTGCCTTGACGTGCCCGGCAAGGGTCTCGAGGGACACGGCGGGAATTTCGTAGCGTGCGCCGCCTGCCGGGACCTGGCGATCCGTCCAGCCCAGCGCCGCCGCGAAGCCCTGGACGAACGGATCGGGGCGGCGGGCCGCCAGCCGTCGGACAGCCGCAGGATGACGAGCCGGTGCTTGTCGATGAAGTCGTTCTTGGCCGCGTAGACGGGATCGGCAGGCGGGGCCGCTGGCGGCGGGTTCGCACTCCCCCGTCCCCCGCCGCGCCCGGCGGGCGCCGCGCGCGCGTCGCTCCTGCCGTAGAACGCCGGCTCACAGGTGACGACCATGTTGGCGCCGCGCTCGACTGCCTGCCGCAGCACGGCCAGCGAGGCCATCGCGGTGGTGACGATGCCGGTAATCGTCGTGGCAGGGTCGCCGGCCTTGATGGCATCGACGGTGTCGGGCTTTGGATCGCCCCCGAGGCCGTTTCTGATGCGCTCGACCACGTCCGCGGCGGTGACCGCGGCGGGTGCTGAGGCCGCCGCGCTGCGGGACCCGAGCATGGCGGCCGCGGACGTGGCCAGGGCAGCGAACTCCCGCCGCGTGAGGCGGGTCAGCGTGTCGTCTCCATGGCGTGGCAGCGTATCAGAAGTCGCCGCGCTATCGCCTGAAACGACGCTGGCCTGCTGCCGTATCGTTCGCCCGAGCTACGCCGTTGCGGCCGGCGCCACGTTCTGGTTCATCCGGAACACGTTGCCGGGATCGTACTTCGTCTTCAACACGGCCAGGCGCCGCAGCTTGTCCATGCCGTACGCCGCTTCGAGCCCCTCCTGCCCCTCGTCCCCCGCGTAGTAGTTCAGGTAGGCGGCGCTGGCAAGGAACGGGCGCATTGCCTCGTGCAGTCCACGCGTCCACGCGATGTTGCGCTCGTCATCCTGCGGATCGGCCCACGCCGAGGTCACCACGAAGTTGTACGGCCAGTGCCGGTGCCCGAACGACGTGGCGGCGTCCGGTACGCGCTCCAGGGCGCCGTCGCCGTTGTGCTCGAGCACGACGACGGTCCGCGGCGACGGGACGCGGGTGAAGTGATCGACCATCACGTCGATGGCCTCGTCGCTCAGCGCGGTCAGGTAGCCGGACTTCCAATAGTTGCGCAGCCCGGGAGGAAACGCGAAGTCGGCCATCCGCTGGATCTGGTTGTAGGGGCCGGGCTGGAACATGTCCACGAGCGGCGGGCCATACGCCCGGAGCGGCGCGACCACACGCTCGGCTTCCGGACCCGCGCCGGCGTAAACGCCGCCAAGGCCGACGACAGGCGCGCCGCGAAGCGCCTCCGGCGCGGACGGATCCTGCGGAAAATGCAACAGGAACGCACCCCCCGTGAACTCCTCCGGCGCGGTGCGCTCGAAGCCGCGCCACTGCCGCAGCGCGTCGCGGGCGTTGGCAAACGGATGCAGCACGACGCCGCCAAGCGCGGTGCCGGCGGGGTGGGCAGCGAACTCGAACTCCGTGACGATGCCGAAGTTGCCACCGCCGCCGCGAAGGGCCCAGAACAGGTCGTCGTGCTCCGTGGGGCTTGCCGACACGACGCGCCCGTCGGCAAGGACGACGCGCGCGGAGCGCATGTTGTCGAGCGCGAGCCCGTACTTCCGCACGAGCCAGCCGAGACCGCCACCGAGGGTCAGCCCCGACACGCCGGTGATCGAGACGAAGCCGCCGGCCGCGGCCAGCCCGTGCGGCTGCAGCGCGTCGTTGACTTCGCCCCACGTGCAGCCGGCACCGGCGCGGACGGTGCGGCCCGCCGAGTCGACCAGAATCTGCTTCATCGGGCACAGGTCGATGACCAGGCCGTCGTCGCAGACGGCAAAGCCGGCGACGTTGTGCCCCGTGCACTTGACCGAGACCAGCAGCTGCTGCTGGCGCGCGAACGTGAGGGCGGCCGCCACGTCTTCCGCGCTCCCGCACTGGGCGATCAGCGCCGGCCGGCGATCGATCATGGTGTTGAAGACGGCGCGGGCGGCGTCGTAGCCGCTGTCGCCGAGGGAGAGGAGCTGGCCCGAGAAGCGCGTCTGCAGTTCACGGATGGCGGTGTGAGCGATCATCTGCGTCACCTCTTGCTTCGCCAAATCACCGGTGGCTCGCCACAATACCGATGGCTCGCCAATGTACTGTTGGCTCGCCAAACTACCAATTACCAAATACCAACTACCAAATTCCCGGCCAGAACATCAACTCCCAATGTCAAAGGCTCGGGGACCCTTGGGAATTGGGCGTTGGGCGTTGGGAATTGATCTGAAGGTCCCGTGGGCGGCGCTTTCTGGCGGCCGAGCCACCTCGGCCCTGCCGCGCCTCGGCCCGTCAGCCCGTGATGGGGCGCCCGCTGCATTCGACGCGCATCTCGTCATCCGGCGTTGCGGCTCGCTGGCATACAGACGGATGTTCGCCCCGCGCCTGCCGGTGTTGGCACTTCGAGCGCCGTGAGCGGCGCTTCTTGGCGGCCCAGCCATGTCGCCCTGCCGCGCCTCGGCCCACGCGCGGAAAAATGCGCCTCCGGCGATGACCTGCCGATATCCGCTCCGGCTGGGGTGATGCGGAAGCCGGTGCGCAATCAGTTGGGCACTCAGGTGATCCGGGCGTCAGTGGCGAATGGGCGCCTGCGCGGCCGGAGCGCCTGCGGCGCATTTTTCAGACTGCCGCTGTCGCGCTAGCCGCACTGCGCCGGCAGCGCGCCATGGCTCACCCGCCGTGCGCCGCCGGTGAGCTCGACGACACTCGTGCACCGCACTCGCTGCGACTGGTGCCGTTGGGGGTTGGGCGTTGGGAGTTGGGCGTTGAGGCAGCGAGAGCCCGCGCGCCACCACGTCGCCCAGAGGAGACGTGCCGGTGCTGACCGGCCGGCGGACCTTGGAGCGAGGCGACACGCCGCGCAGCCGGAACGCGGGCGGAGCGATTCCTCGCGGCGAGTCCGGTCCGTGTGATCCGTGTCGTCCGCGTTCAACCACCGGCGCATCGGTGCGCCTGGCGCTTGTCGCCCTGGCCATCCCTACTCGCCGCGGCAGCGAGCGCAGCGAGAGCACGAGCGCAGGCCGCGTTCCCGCCTCGCGGAAGCGGGCCCCGGACCGGGCAGTGCCGGCACGGCTCATTTGGGCGACCCGGGCGACCCGGGCGACCCGGGCGACCCGGGCGACCAAACATCCAGCGCATTCGTGGACCGACGCTGTCGCGCCAGCCGCACTGCGCCGGCAGCGCGCCATGGCTCACCCGCCGTGCGCCGCCGGTGAGCTCGACGACTTTCGTGCACCGCACTCGCTGCGACTGGTGCCGTTGGGCGTTGGGAATTGGGAATTGATCTGAAGGTCCCGTGGGCGGCGCTTCTTGGCGGCCGAGCCACATCGGCCCTGCCGCGCCTCGGCCTACGCGCGGAAAAATGCGCCGCCGGCGAGAGCGCTGACGGTGCCCGCTCCGGCTGGGTGATCCGGAAGCCGGTGCGCAATCAGTTGGGCAGCCGGGCGATCCCGGCGTCAGTGGCGAAACGGCGCCTGCGCGGCCGGAGCGCCTGCGGCGCATTTTTAGACTGCCGCCCTCGCGCTAGCCGAATCGCGCCGGCAGGCCGATATGGCTCGTCCGCCGCGCGCCGCGCGTTGGCCCTTCGCCCTTCGCCCTTCGCCCTTCGCCCTTCGCCCTTCGCCCTTTGCATTGGGCGTTGGGCATCTTTCTCACGGAGCTCGATCAACTCCCAATTCCCAATGCCCAACTCCCAAAACTCCCAACTTGGGCTTTGGGCGTTGGGCGTTGGAAGTTGTTACTGTCCTCGCAAGAAAGCCACGATGTCGGCGACGTCCTGCTCGGTGAGCCCGAGCTGCGCGGCGCTCATCATCAGCGAGCGCGGCATGCGGCGGATCGTGGCCACGCGGTCAGCGGGGATGATCTGCGTCGTCCCGCCCATGTTGCGGATCATGACGGGGTCGCCCTGCTTGATCAGCAGCCCCTGGATGATCAGGCCGTCCTTGGTGCGGATCTCCGTGGCTTCGTAGCCGTGGGCGATCTCGGCGTCGGGGCGGACGATCGCAGTGGCGATGACCTCGTCCGACTTGCCGCGCCCCCAGCCGTCCAGCGCCGGGCCGACGGCCGCGCCGGTCCCGTCGACGACATGGCACATGAGGCAGCGGGCGACGGTGCTCTTGCCCCGTGCCGCGTCGCCGGTGAGCTTCGCCACCGCCGCCATCGACAGCTCCGGCAGGTCGGCCGCGGGCGGCGGCACGACCGCCTCCTTCAGCACGACGGCATCGGGGTCGTAGATGCCGGCCGCCTTCAGCTCCGGCCGCAGGCCGTGGTCCGCCCACTCGCCGGTGAACCGGTTGAGCAGCCACCAGGTGGCCGGCTCCCGCATCGGGCCCTCCGCTCCGGCGAGGCTGAGCATGGCTTTCGACGCTGCCGGCTCCTTGATGAAGGCGAGGGTGTCCACGGCCAGGCGGCGGTCGTCGGCTGAGAGCCGCGGCGATCGGGCGCGCGCCGACAGATCCGGAATCGCCGCCGGCACGTGCAGCCGCCATGCAATCCGGGCGAACGACGCGGGCCACGCCGTCGGGTCGTCCTTCGCCGCCAGGTCGCGCCGCAGCCGGTCGTAGAGCGCCGGCTCCTTGCCCGTGGCGCCGGTGCCGAGCGCCTCGAGATAGCTCCGGTCCTTCCCGTCGTAGCCGCGGGCGATGTCGGCCAGGATGTCGAGCGACCTGGCTTCCGGCTGATCGCGCAACGACAGCGCCACCTCGCGCCGGACACCGGGGTCGGCATCGCGCGCCAGCCGCGCCGCCGCCGGCAGCACGTCGAGTCCCGCCCGGCGCATCGCCCGGTAGGCCGCGATGCGGAGCGCCGGATCGGTGTACGACTCCGGGGCCCCTGCCCGCTGCTGCCCTTCCGGGCCGAGCTGGTAGAGGAGATGGATGGCGCGCCCGCGCATGTACGGGTTGGGATCGTCGAGCAGGGCCGCCACCGCGCCGACCGCCGCCGCGCCGCGCTCCTTCAGCCCGTAGAAGCCGATGGCGCGAACGTTGACCGCGGGCGACCGCAGGGCCGTGACCAGGCCGTCGATGGTCTTGACGTCGAAGACCGGCGCCTTCGAGACGAAGCCCTTCGGAGCGATGCGGTAGATGGCCCCCGACACGGTTTCGTCGAGGTCCTGATGCCCGCCGACCCGCGCGTCGATCCAGTCGCTGACATACAGCGCACCGTCGGGCCCGACGGCGATGTCCGACGGCCGGAACAGCGTCGCGACTGCCCCGGTGACGCTGTTGTTGCCGCCGAGAAAGTCCGACCCGGCGTACTGCTTCTTCACGTTCGACGTGAAGAAGATCTTCCGCTCGAGATCGAAGCCGGCGCCGGCGCGCTGCGGCTGGTAGGCGAACACCTCGTTGCGCCCGGGTTCGGCGGCAAGGAAGGTCCCTTCCCAGGACGGGCCGAGCGCGCCGTTCTCGTAGAAGAGATTGCCCGTGGGCGATCCGCCGCCGTAGACATCACCCGGCGGGGTCATCCCCGGATCCTCCTGGCGCCACTCCGCCACGGGGATCGACTGGCCGGGCCGGCGGTCCGCCTGCCAGGTGCGCTGCCCGTCGTTCGACGAGAAGCCGAAGTTGGCATACTCCATGACCCAGCTCACGCGGCACGCTGGGGGATCGTCGTTGTCGTTCTGGAAGATATCGCCGAGCGAGGTCACCGACTGCTCGTAGCTGTTGCGGTAGTTGTGGCCGATGATCTCGGCATTGGTGCCGTCGGGATTCATCCGGGCGGTGAAGCCGCCCACATACACGTGCCCGTCATCGCTCGGCTTGCCCGCATGCTGGGCCGGGTCGTGCGGGAACTTGAAGGGGCCCACCGGGTTGGGACGGTAAGACCCGAAGATCCGGAACGTCTTCCCCGACCGATCGGTGAACATCGCCCCGGTGTTGCCGGCGTTGAAGATCCACTTGCCGTCCGGGCCGACGGTGACCGAGTGCAGCGAATGATCGTGGTTGATGCCCTGGAAGCCGGTCAGCAGCACCTCCCGCTTGTCCACGGCGGGATCGAAGCGCAGGTTGCGGTCGACGTCGGTATAGACGATGAGGTCCGGCGGCTGCGACACGACGATCTTGTTGTCGATCACGGCGATGCCGAGCGGCGCGATCAGGGCCGGCTCCTGCACGAAGGTATGCGTCTTGTCGGCCTTGCCATCGCCGTCGCTATCCTCGAGCACGACGATCTTGTCGCCCTCGGGCTGGCGGGCGTGGTGGGACCGGTAGCGGACGCCTTCGGCCACCCAGATGCGCCCGTCCTTGTCGATGTCGATGTTGGTCGGGTTGTGGAGCAGCGGCGACGCGGCCCACTGCGTGACTTCGAGCCCGTCAGGGACCTGGAAGAGGTCGAGCGGGATGCGCACGAAGTCAGGAGGCTGGCCGGGCTGCGCGGGGGGTTTGGCCTGGGCGGGCTGTGCCGGCGGTTTGGCCGGGCCGGCCTGGCCGGCCTGGGGGCCGAAGGCCTGCTGGGGTGCGCCGGCGGTCAGCGTCAGCACCAGGACCGTGTTCAGGGGCGTGAAAATTCGTCGAAGCATGTTTTCCATCCGTGAGCGATCGGCTCGCCGACGCGACTCGGCGTCGAACGGGACCTGGACTGCGCGTGACCGTGGCACGGGCCGAAGCGGCGGGCGCCGGACGCACCGGCACAAGCTTACACTCGCCTGCGGCGGGCCGCACGGCTGGCCGCGGCGCCACCATTCATGGCGGTCCGATAGTATGATCCGGGCATCCCCTCCGCCACCCTTCAGGGCCTGCCGCCCGGTGCGCCGGAGGGCGCCGTTATGCCGCTTCATCACCATTCGCACCGCCCGTGGGGTCCGCTGGCGGCCCTGTTGTGCACCCTGGCCGTGCCGGTTCCGGCCGCGGCTCCGGCACGGGTCGCCTGGACGCTCACCGCCGCGGATGATCGCCCCAGCGTCGCGCCCGGAAGCCGGCTGGACGTCCGGGCACGCGCCGCCGTGGAGCCCGGCTGGTACATCTATGCGATGAGCCAGCCGCCGGGCGGACCGACGGCCCTGCGCATCTCCGTGTCCGAAGGGCAGCCGTTCACCGCCGCCGGACCGGTTGCCGGGCCGGCGCCAAAGCGTGCATGGGATGCCGCGTTCGAGATTGAAAGCGCCAAACACGACGGCACTGTTACGTTCACCCTGCCGGTACGGCTGGACGCTGGCGCCGCGGCGGGCCAGGCCGTCCTGAAACTCCAGGTTCGATATCAGGCCTGCAGCGACACGCTGTGTCTGCGGCCCACGACCGAAACGCTGTCGCTGCCGGTCGAGGTCCGCGGTACCGGACGCCCGAGCCAGGAAAGCCCGCGAGCACGCAAACCATGAAGCTCTTCGTCCTGTTCCTGCTGGCCGGCGGTGCGCTGCTCCAGGGCGCGCAGGCGCCCCCTGCGCCCGACCGGGCGCGCCTCGAGGTGGTCGAGGACCTCTCCGAGTCGCTCGCCAACGATCTGCTCGACCTGGCGGTGGCGGTGCGCGACCGCGACGCGGCGCGGATGGCGAAGTACTTCGGCGAGACCGTGGTGGCGGAGCCGCTGCCGTCGGCTCCCGGGCCGCTGCAGCCCACCGAGAAGTGGATCGCGTCGCGCGCCTGGACCGCACCGGCGGGCGGCGCGCCCGGCACGCGGCCGCGGGCGGACGTGCTGGCGCAGTGGGAGGGGCTGCTCGACACGCTCGCCGACATCGAGGACGTGCGTTTCAAGGTACGGGGCGCCACGTTCGCGGAGGACGCGCGCGCGGTGACGGGGGCGGCCACGCCCACCGCCATGCCGGGGGCGCGCGGCGAGGCGCGGATCGCCTTCTGGCTGGTCGGCCGCAACCGCGACGGGCAGCGCGAATGGCTGCGCGGCACGATCGATGCCGGCGTCCACTATCCGGCGGACGGCCCCTGGCACATCACGGCCGTCGCGAAGCCGGCGTTGAGCTCGATGGTTGCCACCCGCGACCTGTTCTCCGAAGTCTCGGCCCCCGCCGGCGTCGCCCGGCGGCTGCCCGCCTACGGCACGCCGCAGAACAGCGGCTTCGCGTGGAGCGGCGCCGCGGCCGGCGACGTGGACGCGGACGGCTGGATCGACCTGGTCGTCACGACCGGCGGGCGCAACGTCCTCTACCTCAACGACGGCAAGGGCACGTTCCGCGACGCCTCCGCCGAGACCGGCATCGGCCAGCTCGCCAGCGGAACGGCGCCGCTGTTCCTCGACTACGACAACGACGGCGACCAGGACGTGTTCATCGCCGCCGTCGGCGAGCAGATCCTGCTCGAGAACCGGCTGCGGCCGGACGGCCGGCTCCGCTTCGAGGACGTCTCGCTCGAGAAGCGCGTTGCGTCGAACGCCGTCGGCTTCAGCGCCGCCTCCGCGGACGTCAACGCCGACGGGCGGCCCGACATCTACGTCACCTCCTACAACCACTACGGGCAGGTGACGCCGGACTCCTGGACCGCCGCAACCAACGGCACGCCGAACCTGCTGTTCGTGTCGCAGCCCGATGGCACCTATCGCGAGCGGGCGGCCGAGTGGGGCGTAAACGACCGCCGCTGGAGCTACGCCGCCGGGTTCGCCGATCTCACCGGCGACGGGCGCCCCGATCTCTACGTGGCGAACGACTTCGGCGAGAACGCGCTGTTCATCCACCAGGGGGAGCGGTTCCGCGACGAGGCGCGCGAGCGCGGCGTGGTCGATCCCGGCAACGGCATGGGGGTGGCGTTCGGCGACTACGACAACGACGGCCGGCTCGATCTCCACGTCACCAACATGTCGTCCACCGCCGGCAACCGCATCCTCGGCCGGCTGTTCCCCGACGCCGACCCCACCACCAACACCTTCAAGAAGCTCGCGGCCGGGAACAACCTCTACCGCAACCTCGGCAACGGCTTCTTCGAGGACGTGACCAGGCAGGTCGGCGGGCTCTCGGGCCAGTGGGCGTGGGGCGGCGGCTTCATCGACGTGGACAACGACGGCCGCGAGGATCTCTACACGCCGAATGGATTCATCTCCGGCAAGTCGATGAAGGACACTTGAAGCCAGTTCTGGCGTCAGGTCGTGACGCAGGAAGAATCGGGTAAAGGATCGCTGAGGCCGGACCAGGCGCAGCTGATGTTCGGCGAGGGCTTCTCGTTCAGCGGCTACGAACGCAACGTGCTGTTCCTGGGGCTCGACAACGGTACGTTCCTCGACATCTCGGGCGTGTCGGGCCTGGACTCGGTCCTCGACGGGCGGGCGTCGGTGTTTGCCGACTTCGACAACGACGGCGACGCCGACGTCTTCATCACCAACATCCAGGGGGAGGCGCACCAGCTGTTCCGGAACAACGTCGGCGAAGACAACCGCGCCCTGCGCGTCGAGGTGGACGGCGACACCCGCTACGGCCGCGACGCCTTCGGCACCGTGGTCCGCGCCCGCACCGGCACGCGGCTGCTCACGAAGATCAAGGCCGGCGGCTCCGGCTACCTGTCGCAGCACGATCCCCGGCTGCTCTTCGGCCTCGGCACCACCGGCGCCGTGGCGGCGCTCGAGGTTACCTGGCCCGACGCCCGCGTCGAGCGCTTCGACGGGCCGTTCGCCGCCGGCACCATGGTGCGCCTCCGCCCCGGCGGCGGCAAGGCCGACACGAAAACGCTCACCCGGAGCCGGCTGCCGGATCCGCTCGACAGGAACGCGCTGGCCGCGCGCGGCCTCGCCATCAAGGCCGGCGCGCCGCTGCCGGCGCTCTCCGTCGGCACGCCCGGCGGCGGCGGCGCGGTCCCGTTCGATTCGCTGCGCAAGACCGGCCGCCGCACGCTGGTGAACGTGTGGGCGACCTGGTGCGGCCCCTGCCTCAAGGAGATGCGCGAGATCGAGGAGATCCGCGGCGCCCTGGCCGCCGGCGGCATCGACGTCGTCGGGCTCAACGTCGACACCGATGCCGACGCGGACATTCCGGCGTTCCTCCGGCGCACCGGCGCGTCGTACCCGATCGCGCTCGGCGGGGTGCCGGCGGTCGAAGCCCTTTACGCGACCGACGAGCTGACCGTGCCGCTCTCGCTGCTGCTGGACGAGGCGGGTGTCGTGCGCGAGATCATCTCCGGCTGGTCCGACGCCACCCGCCGGCGCCTGCTCGATCTCGCCGCGTCACCGGCGCCGCGGCCAGCCTCGGGGCGATAACCCCTCCCCGCTGCCAGCGCCTGCCGCCGCATGACCGCGCCCCGCACGCTCCATGCGACCGCGCCCATCCGGATCTGCGACAACGGCGGGTGGACCGACACCTGGGTCGCCAGACACGGCAAGGTCTTCAACATTGCCGTGCGCCCGCTCGTCGCGGTGCGTCTCGACGTCTTCCCAGCCGGCGCCAGGGACGCGCGCGTCGTCCTGCATGCCGAGAACTACGGCGTGCGCTACGCCCCCGCCCTCGACGCCGACACCTGGGGACCCCACCCGCTGCTCGAGGCGGCGTTCCGCGAGATTCCGCCGCCGCCCGACGTCGATATCGAGGTGGCGATCCACTCCGACGCGCCGGCGGGCGCCTCGACCGGCACGTCGGCCGCGGTCCTCGTCGCGCTGCTCGGCGCGCTGGATCGGCTGGCCGGAGGGCAGCGCTCCCCGCACGCCGTCGCCATGGCGGCGCACGCCGTCGAGACCGTGCACCTCGGACGCCAGAGCGGCATCCAGGACCAGCTCGCCTCGGCCTTCGGCGGCGCGAACTTCATCGAGATCACCGAGTACCCGCACGCCGTCGTGACGCCGCTGCCGCTGCCGGAGCCGCTGCGCCGCGAGCTGCAGCGCCGGATCGGCCTCATCTATCTCGGCCGGCCGCACAGCTCGTCGGCCGTGCACGAAAAGGTGATGCGGGATCTGGAAGGGCGGGGCGCGGACTGCGCGCCGCTCGAGGCGCTGCGCGGCGCCGCCGGGCGGGCGCGCGATGCGCTGCTCGCCCGGGATCTCGACGCGCTCGGTCAGGCCATGCGCGACAACACCGCCACCCAGGCGCAGCTGCACCCCGAGCTCGTGCACCGCGACGCCTGGCGGGCGATCGAGATTGCCGCGGCGCACGGCGCGGCCGGCTGGAAGGTCAACGGCGCCGGCGGCGACGGCGGGTCGATTGCGGTCCTGAGCAGTGCGCGTCCGGGAGCCAGGCGCGCGCTGATCCGCGCCATCGTGCAGGACAACCCGGCGCTGATCCCAATCCCGATCGCGATCAGCCGCGAAGGCCTGCGCGTCTGGTGAGCGGCAGCCGCCGGGACTAGCCGCCGGGCGCGAGGCAACCCTCGATGTCAGTGCCGCGCCGCGGACCGCTGCCCCTCGCCCAGTCGGTCCTCCGGATCAACTGGACGCTGGTGGTCGCGGCCTTCGCGGCCGCGGGGTCCGCCGCCCCCAGGATCGGCTTCTGCCCCTTGCCCACGAATTGCCACGCCCGGCCGTCCGCCGCCACGACGGCCAGCGTCTGCGCGACGTTTTCCGGTCCTTCGATGACGACACCCGCCGGCATGGGCGGCGCGGGCAGCGCGCGATAGATCACCCGGGCGGAGCCGGTGAAGTCGGCTGGCGCGGAAGCGGAGGGGGCCTGATCGATGCAGAACAGGAAGTCTCCCTGTGCCTTGTCCGTGCCCGTGCCGTGGACGGCTGTCGTCCGTCCCTTGCTCTTGATGGTGACCGTGCCGGTCAGGGTCTTGTCGCCCTGCGCTTGGGCGGCGGGATGGGCGACAGGCAGGGCCAGCGCCGTGGACATGGCCAGCGCTCCGGAGAGGATGAATGCCGGGATTCTCATGGGCTTTTTTCTCTCACAGGGGGCGCGGGAATCTCAAGCTCGGCCGGGCTTCGCCGGGAGCGGGGCGGCCGGGCGCACCGCCTGATCGTCGGTAGAATGCCTCGAGCCGCGACCTGGAGACGGGACCATCTCTGCTGGCGCGCGCTGATGACGATGATCGGCGCCTGGCATGCGAACGGCTTCGCGATGTTCTCCGTCATCGAGCGGGCCACCGGACGCTGGGTTGGACGCCTCGGTCCGTGGCAACCCGACGGCTGGCCCGGCCCCGAGATCGGCTGGGCTATCGTTCGCGACTGCTGGGGGACAACCTGGCCTCGCAGCGCGTCGCGCAGAAGCTCGGATCGCGCAGCCTGGGACCCGGCCGGCTGCCGGCGCCGTTTCTCCACGACCGGGTGGACCTGTGGGGCCAGACGCGCCAGGAGTGGCTCGGCCGCGCATCGGCTGGCGGCTGAGTCGCGCCCGCTGCCCGCGGATCTCAGCGCTCGAACGGAACGGGCGTGCCGGCCGCGGGCGGCAGCGTGGCGGAGACTCCGGCGCCCCGAAGCGCGGCGGCCACGCGATCAGCATCGCCGGGGGGCAGGTGGAGGGCGAAGATCCGCCGGGGGGCCATCGTGTCGGCAACCACGCGGCGGGTGGCCTCGTCGACCACGTACCAGAACGGCAGCAGGGCCAGGTCCACGGGTGGAAACGGGCGCAGGACGGCAAAGTTGTCTGCCGCCGGATCCGCGTCGCCGACGTGCAGCACCGCGCCCCGATCGCCAATCAGGAAGCCGACGTGCTGCGCGGGCAGCCGCCGGGTAGGGTTGTGGCGGATGCGCAGGACCCGCACCGTCACGCCGCCGACCGCCACCGCCGCCGACTCGCCGGGCGCCGGCAGCACCGCGCGAACGCGGCCGTCGGGCAGGTCCGGCGCGGCCGCGCGGAGCCGCGCCACGACCTCGGGCGACGAGATGAACAGCGCGCGCGGATTCTGCGCGAGATGCGCCGCGGCGGCGTCCGGACTGAAGTGGTCCTCGTGCCAGTGCGTAATCAGGATGGCGTCCACGGCGTCGTAGGGCGGCAGCGCGGCTTCGAGCCGCCGGCGGTCGTCTGGTGTGCTGACGGCGTATGGTGCGATGCCGTCGCGGATCGGCGCGTCGATGAGGAACCGCCGACCGTCGATCTCGAGCAGCACCCCCGCGTTAGCGATGTAGCGCACCGCCGCGGCGGCCGGCGCCCCGGGCGGACGGGGCTGCTGCGGTGGCGGCGCTGGGCCGGGCTCCCGCATCGGCAGCGCCAGCAGCACCGCGAGCAGCAGCAGCGGCACGGGCGGCAGCGTCATCGCGGCCCGATTCTAGCGCGGGAGCAGGCACCTATGCGCACGGGGCGACGCACACTAGAATGTCGCCATGCTGCACCGCACCGCGACGACCGTCCTGATCGCCTTCCTGGCGGCCGCCTCCCCCGCCTTCGCCGATGTCCAGTTGCCGGGCATCATCAGCGACCACATGCTGCTGCAACGCGACGTGCCCGCGCGGATCTTCGGCAAGGCGCTGCCCGGCGAAGGGGTCAGCGTGGCGTTCCGCGGCCAGACGGTCCAGACCGTGGCCGATGCGATTGGACGCTGGGAAGTCTGGCTCCAGCCGCTCGCCCCGGGGCCGGCCGCCGCGATGACCATCACCGGCGCCAACACGATCACCATCGCGGACGTCCTGGTGGGCGACGTGTGGATCGGCTCGGGCCAGTCGAACATGCAGTGGGCCGTCCGCCAGGCCGACAACGCCGAGAAGGAGATCGCGGCCGCCAGCTACCCGGAGATCCGGCTGTTCTACGTCCCGCGCAAGACCTCCGCCGTTCCCGTGGAGGACGTCGACGCCCGGTGGGTCGTGTGCTCTCCGGAAACCGCGCGCGACTTCTCGGCGGTGCTCTACTACTTCGGCCGCCAGCTGCACCAGGACCAGAAGGTGCCGATGGGGCTGATCCACTCGTCCTGGGGAGGGACGCCGATCGCGTCCTGGATCAGCGGCCCGTCGCTGGTCGGCAACGTCCGGCTCGAACCCTTCCTCTCCTACTGGGAAAACCTGATCCGCCTCTACCCGCAGAATCTGGCGCGCCACGAACTGGCGCTCCAGAAGTGGCAGGCCAGCGGTGCGCAGGGCGCCCGCCCGGCGCCGCCCCTCGGCCCCGGCCACCACCACGAGCCGACCACGCTCTACAACGCGATGGTCGCGCCGCTCACCAAATACACGATCAAGGGCGCGCTCTGGTATCAGGGAGAAACGGAGGCCGGCCGCGCGCAGGGTCACATCTACGGTGAGGCGCTCACGACGCTGGTGCAGGACTGGCGGCGCGCGTTCGGCCAGGGGGACTTCCCGTTCTACTGGGTGCAGCTCGCCAACTACGGCAACGCGAACAAGAACGGGCACTGGATGCGCGTGCAGGAAGGCCAGGTCAAAGCCACCGCGCTGCGCCACACCGGCCTCGTCGTGATCAACGACATCGGCAACCCCACCGACATCCATCCGACCAACAAGCAGGAGGTTGGCCGCCGGCTCGCCCTGCTCGCGGCAAACCGCGGCGCCAGCCCGCTCTACCGCCAGGTCACGCGCGAAGGGGCCGCGCTCCGGGTCTGGTTCGACCACGCGGGCAAGGCGCTCTCCACACGTGGCGGCGGCCCGGTCACGGGCTTCCAGGTCGCCGGCCCCGACGGCGTCTACGTCCCCGCGACGGCCCAGCTCGACGGCGCCACGGTCGTCGTGTCCAGCCCCGACGTGCTGCTCCCCCAATCGGTGCGCTACGCCTGGGACTACAACCCGGACGCCAACCTGGTCAACGCCGCCGGCCTGCCCGTCTCGGTCTTCCGCACAGACGACGAGAAGTAGCTGGGGAACTGGGGAGCTGGGGAACTAGAGGCTTGAGGTTGGGAGTTGGGCTTGGGAGTTGGGTCTTGGGAGTTGGGTCTTGGGAGTTGGGAATTGGGAGTTGACGATTGCTGCCTGTGTTCGCCCTGTTGCTGTCCTTCTCAGTCCTCGCCCAGCAGCCCGCGGCTCCGCCGGCGGACGGCTCGGGGCTGGAGTTCATCGACACCGGCTTCGAGAACGCGTCCCCGCTGTGGTACGAGCGAGGCGCTGACGGCGCCATCCAGGTCTACCTCCTCTACGACCACGAACGCTCGTCGCCGAACCGGGCGGCCGGGCACGTGCACTTCCGGCTGCATGCCCGCGCCGGGTCCACGCTGACGCTCGAGTTCCGGAACCTCGACAACGTCTGGAACGGCCGGCCGGCGTCGGTGGCCGCGGAGCTCAAGACGATGGCCATCTCGGCGGACGGGCGCGACTGGACGCCGGCGCCGACCGAGAGCCTTCCGGGCAGCCGCGTGCGGCTCACCGTGACCATGCCGGGGCCACGCCTCTACGTGGCGCGGGTCGAGCCGTATCGTCTCTCCGATCTCGATCGGCTGCTGGCCACGGTCCGCGCCAGCCCGCTGGCCCGGGTCGACCCCATCGGCAACACAGCGGACGGGCGGCCGCTGGAGGTCGTCCGAATCGGCACCGACGCCGCGCCGTACCGCGTCTTCCTGCGGGCCCGGGCACACCCGTGGGAAGCGGGCAGCAGCTGGGTGGCGCAGGGGCTCATCGAGCGCCTGCTCGCGAATGACGACGCAGCGCGGGCGTTCCGCGAGCGCTACGCCGTCTACATCCTGCCGATGGCGAACAAGGACGGCGTGGCGCGCGGCCGGACCCGCTTCAACGTCCATGGCAAAGACCTCAATCGCAACTGGGACCAGCCGGCGGACCCGCACCTGTCGCCCGAGAACGCCGCGCTCGAAGCGTGGCTCGAGACGATGATCGCTGCCGGCCGGCGGCCGCACCTCGCCCTCGAGCTGCACAACGACGGCAGCGGCCTCCTGCACATCAGCCGGCCGCCCGTGCCCGGCCTCGACCGCCATCTCGCGCGGATGGCCACACTCGAGTCGCTGCTGCGCGCAAAAACCTGGTTCACCGAAGGCAGCACGAACGCGGTGTTCCGCAACAGCGGCACGCTCGGCGAGGGCTGGCTCGCCCGCTACGGCATCGACGCCGTTGTCCACGAGTTCAACTGCAACTGGATCGCGGGCCTGAAGGACTACCCGTCGGCGCGGCACTGGCGAACCTATGGCGCGCGGCTGGCCGAGGTGTTCGACGAGTACTTCCGGACGACGTCGCAGGAAGCGATTGCAAAATCGCCACGCCGCTGACGGTTTCGGCATGGGCGGCGCCATGCGCCCTGCAATGGACGCGTCCGGCCTGCTCTGCGAGCGGACCTGACAGGGGGGAGCCGTCGGGCACGGTCCTTGATGAACCGGCGGCATGGCTAAACGCCGCAGCGAGACGTACCCGCTCGACGTCATCAACTCGCAGCGCCGCGCGTGGCGACACCTCGTCATCGGGCTCGTGATCGCGGGCGTCCTGCCGCTCGCCTGGCGGCTTTCCGGGTCCGACGGTAAAAGGCTTCTCGCCACGATCAATTTCACGTCGATGGCCGCGGAGGCGCGAGGGGTCATGAATACGGTGGAACTGGCGAGCCCGCCCGCGCCGCCCGGGCCGCCCGCTCCGCTGGGGGCCAGCCCCGGTGCGGCGGTCACGACGATCAGCCCGCGCCGGGTCGAGGAATGGCTTCGCCAGGCGCCGGCCTCGAAGACGCCGCCAAAAGGCCTGCGGTGCGTGGACGGCGCCCAGGGCTGGAACTTCGTGTGCGCGTATGGGCTCGATCCGGCGCAGCCGTGGCTGCGGGTGAAGATAGGAATCCGCGTCAGCCCCCACGGGATCGTGCAGGCGACGCCGGCAGTTTTTCTCTGGGCTGCCCTCCCAAACCCCTGAGCGTCCTTCAGCCCGGCGGCCGGCCTGACCGCCCTCTCGCGGCAGCACTCCGTGGGAGTTGGCGATTGGAAGTTGGGAGTTTCCCAGTTCCCCAGTTCCCCACCTGGCCGTAGCATAATGGGTCCGTCCTCACAAAATGGGAGGTGCCCCGTTGAAATGTCCCCATTGCGGAGCGAGCGCTGCCGAGGGCGCCAGCTGTCCGCAATGCGGCCGGACCTTTCCCAAGGCCGCTTTCGTCGCCACCCTGACCCCCGCGCCCGACCCCGATCGCACGCAGCCGGGGGATGCCGGCGAGACGCGCCCGTCGCCTTTCCCCGACACGACCGGCATGCCGGGCTCGGCGCCGCGCAAGGCCGCGGCCACGCTCGGGCCGGGCGACGCATTCGGTCCCCGCTACCGGATCCTGCGCGTGCTCGGGGCGGGCGGCATGGGGGTGGTGTACCACGCCTGGGACAACGAGCTCGGGGACGCGGTCGCCCTCAAACTCATCAGGACTGAAGTCAGCGGCGACCCGGCGATGGCCGCGGAGCTGCACTCGCGCTTCAAGCGCGAGCTCCTGCTGGCGCGCAAGGTTTCCCACCGCAACGTCGTCCGCATCCACGACATCGGTGAAGTCGACGGCACCAAGTACATCTCGATGACCTACGTCGAGGGGCGCGACCTCGCCACGACACTCAAGACCACCGGGCACCTGCCGGTGGACCGCGTCGTCCACTTCATCAAGCAGCTGGCGGCCGGCCTGCAGGAGGCCCATCAAGCCGGGGTCATTCATCGCGACCTGAAGCCGGCCAACATCATGGTCGAAGGGGACGAGCTCCTGATCATGGACTTCGGCATCGCCAGGTCCGCCGTCCCGGCGATCCAGACGCACGTGAAGTCCGGGGCGAAGCGCTTCTCCCGGGAGGATCTGCTCACCGGCCAGACGGTGCAGGGCGCCATCGTCGGCACGGTGGCCTACATGTCGCCGGAGCAGGCCAAGGGGCAGCCGGCGGACGAGCGCTCCGACATCTACTCGCTGGGCATGGTCATGCGCGACATGCTCGTCGGCATGCGGAACGTCAGCGGCGCGACCGATGCGGTGGACGACCTCCTCGCCCGGATCGACCACGCGCCGCCGTCGGTGCAGACGCTCGATCCGACGATCCCGGACGATGTCGAACGCATCGTGAACCGGTGCCTGCAGCCTGATCCGGCGGCGCGGTTCCCGTCGGTTGCCGCGCTGATCGATGCGCTGGAGCACGTCCACGCCGGGCCAAAGCCGGTACCCGGGGGCAGGCCGTTCAACAAGTGGGTGCTGGCGGTCCTGGCGGTGCTGGTGGTGGCGCTGCCGCTGGCCACCCTGTGGCTGACGCGGACGCCGCCGCCACCGGTCGAACACGACCCGGTGTCGGTCATCATCGCGGACTTCGACAACGGCACGGGCGATCCCACCTTCGATCGGACGCTCGAGCCGATGCTCAAGATCGCGATCGAGGATGCCGGCTTCGTGAGCGCCTACGACCGCAGCGTGGTCAGCCGCAGTCTCGGCGTCCGCCCCCCGGACCTGATGGATGCGCGGGCGGCGCGCGAGATTGCCGTCAGGGAAGGGCTCGGCGTGGTGCTCTCGGGCAGCCTGGTCCAGCAGGGCGGCCAGTACGTGATGTCGCTCAAGGCCATCCATGCGGTCACCGGCAACGAGATCACGACCGTCGAAGAGCGCGCGTCGAGCCGGACCCAGGTGCTGGCGGCCGCGACGAACCTGGCGTCGGCGATCCGGGCGGCGCTCGGCGACGACACGTCGGAGTCGAGCCGGCGCTTCGCGATGGAGACGCTGTCGGCGACGTCGCTCGAGGTGGTGCGGGAGTACGCGGCCGCCGCCGAGCAGATGTCGCGCAGCCAGTTCGACGCGGCGCTGCAGTCCTTCGCGAAAGCGGTCGCGCTCGATCCTGAATTCGGGCTGGGGTACGCCGGCATGGCCATCGCCTCCCGCAATCTCGACCGGCAGCAGGACGCGGAGCGCTACATCAAGGAGGCGGTCAGCCACCTCGGGAGCATGACCGAGCGCGAGCGCTACCGGACGCGCGGGCTGTTCTACATGATCACGAGCGATTACCAGCAGTGCGTGAAGGAGTTCGGCGATCTGATCGCGCGGTATGCGGCCGACACCTCGGCCCGGAACAACCTGGCGCTGTGCTCGACCTACCTGCGGGACATGCCGCGGGCGGTCGAGGAAATGCGCAAGGTGATCAAAATCCTGCCGAAGCGCGCGCTCTACCGCGAGAACCTCGCGCTCTACGAGGCCTACAGCGGCGACGCGGCGGCGGCGGAGCAGGAAGTGCGGGCGATGCCGCAGCAGGGATTGTTCGGCCTGCTGGCGCTGGGTTTCGCGCAGCTGCTGCAGGGCCACTACCCGCAGGCCGCCACGACCTACGAGAGCCTGGGCAAGTTCGATGAGCTCGGCGTGTCGTACAGCGCGTCGGGGCTGGGCGACCTGGCGGTCCACCAGGGACGGTTCGCGGAGGCGGCCGACATCCTCACGCGGGGAGCGGCGGCGGATCTGGCGTCGAAGGATCCCGACCGCGCCGCCAACAAGTACGCGGCGCTGGCCCACGCGCAGCTGCTGCGGGGGAACAAGGCGGCCGCCGTGGCCGCGGCGGAGACCGCGCTCGTGCACAGCAGCGCGGCGAAGATCCAGTTCCTGGCGGCGCGCGTGCTGGTGGCGGCCGACGCGCGGAAGCAGACGGAACCGCTGGTCAAGGTGTTGTCGTCCCGCTTGCAGGCGGAGCCCCGGGCGTATGCCCGCATCATCGAGGGACTGTGGCTGCTGGAAGCAGGCGACGCACGCCGCGCCGTCGGCGCGTTCACCGAGGCCAACGCGCTGCTCGATACCTGGATCGGCCACTTCGATCTGGGCCGCGCCTACCTCGAGGCCGGCGCCCTGACGCAGGCCGATTCCGAGTTCGACCGCTGCATCACGCGGCGCGGCGAGGCGCTCTCGCTCTTCCTCGATGAAGAGCCCACCTACGGTCACTTCCCGCCGGTCTACTACTACCGGGGGCGGGTGCGCCAGGGGCTCAGGAGCACCGGCTTCGAGGACGCTTATCGCGCCTACCTGGACATCCGCGGCGGGTCCCAGCAGGATCAGCTGGCCGCGGATGCACGCCGCCGGCTGACGCAGTAGTCACGCGCGCCCCGTCACGGCGTGCCGCTAGGGCACTTCGATCCCGCCAATCCACACCTCGTTCGAGATCAGCGTGCGATCCTCGCAGCGCCGGTCGGTCAGGACGATCTTCGCTCTCCTCGGCGCGTCCTGGCTGGCCGGAAGGGCAAACCACAGCTGGCCGAGCTGATCTGACGCGCTCAGGGCGCAGAAGCCGTAGGTCCGCCGCCCGTCGGCGAAAATATCGACCCACGTCCGCGACGCGTTGTCGTTCAACCCGCACGCGGGAAGGTCGGGCGCGGCGGCAAACAGCGCGTCCGGGTAAGCCGACCGATTGGTCACGCTGAGGTTGTACCTCCGGTAGAGGCCGTATTGGGTCTCGTAGGTTTCGCTGCCGGTGTACTCGAGCACCGGCGACGGCAACTCGGTGCTGCACGACAGCTCGTCTTCCGGCGTGTCCACCGTCGCGAAGGTCGAGATGCCGCTGCGCTGCCCGTCGTCGAATTGCGCGATGACGAAGTAGGCGTAATTCACGCCGGGAGCCGCCGATTCGTCGAGGTAATACGTGGGAACGGGGCCCTCCGTGCCCTGGATGGTGGCCAGCGGTTCGGTCGGCAGCGCACCGGGCGGGAAGGGGGCCTCCGGGTCGCGATTGAACCGGTAGATCTCATAGCTGACGGCGCGGCCGATGTTGGGCGTCTGCCAGTCGAGCCTGACCGGCACGGCGCCGCCCTCGGCAGCGCACTGCCCCTCGCCGTTGGTGAGGCAGGCCTGCAGCGCGTTGGGCGGCGTGGGCGCATTGCCGGTGGCCGCGGTGAACGTTTCGAGGTCGATTTCGCCGGCCGGCTCGCCGGGTGCGCCGACGTCGAGATCGCCGCCGCCAAAATCACCGCGGCCAATGTCGCCGCGCCCGATGTCGCCGCGGCCGATATCCCCGCGGCCGATGTCGCCGCGGCCGATGTCACCGCGGCCGATATCGCCTCGACCGATGTCGCCACGGCCGATGTCGCCGCGGCCGATGTCGCCACGGCCGATGTCCCCCCGGCCAACGTCGAGCGACAGCGGGCCCACGGCCTTGCGTCCCTGCTGGTCGATGAAGAAGCCGCCGACGCTGCGGCGCCCGCCGAGCTCGTTCAGGCGGACGGCGTCCCAATCGTTGGCCCCGGGGTTGAGCGCCGCCACGGTGCCGTTGAAGTTGACGTCCTGCATGCCGTCGCGCAACACGCCGGCGGCGTTCGCCACGCCATCCGCGTTCCAGTCGATCTCGAAGCCGGCCAGGCTGGCGGAATCCACCCGGACCATGCCGCCGCCCGCCACCCGGTCCGCTTCCTCGGCCGCGCTCAGCTCCGAACCGTCGCAGTGTTTCGTCGCGGCGGGCGCCACATTATTGAGATAGCTGGACGATCTCGGCGCGTACCAGCCGGTGCGGTAGCGCAGCGCCATGAGCGGACCGCCGTCGGCGAGGACGCCCTCGAAGATGGTCGGGTTGGCCTCCGCCGAGTAGTCCATCTGCGGAACGCCGGCCGGATCCAGCAGGCCGCGGAGCTGGAACAGGTAGTTCATCACGCTCAGGTAATTCGACTTGCAGTTCGGTTCCCGCGGCATCACCGGCGGACCCGCGTGGGTCAGCTCGAAGGTATGCCCGAGCTCGTGCATCAGCGTCGAGGCCTGCATGAAGGGGGTCCCGATCGGATTGCCCGCGGCGTCGTCGAAGGCGCCGAGCGTGATCAGCAGGTCGCCGCCCGGGAAGTCGCCGATGCCCGAGTTCGTCCGCGGCACGTGGAAGTCCGGCCGCACGGATCGGCCGGTCAGATCCTTCTGCTCGCACGCCGGATCGGACACGATGGTCCCGTCGGCCAGCGTCAGCTGACAGCTGTCCTTCGGGATGCCGACCGAGTGCGCGAAGAAGGCATAGCGGAACATGTCCTTGCGGACGGGGTCGAACGCCTCCTCCTTGAGGAAGCGGAAACCGGTCTTCCAGCCGACGGTGCCGGGATAGTCGGCGAACTGGCACACCGCCGGAGGATCGGCCGCGCCGCGGGCGCACTGCGTGATGGTCTCGTCGAAGACCTCCCCGCCCCGCGCCAGCCCGCCCGCCGCCGGGATGATTACGTAGGGGAACGACGGCGCCGGCGTCTGGTAGTTGTTCCCGACGTCGAAGTGGACCTGGATCCCCTTCCGGGCGAACGCATCGGCCATCGACCGCAGGGCCGCCTCCGACGGCAGGTGGGTATGCGGGTCGCGGATCCGTGCGGCCGGGCCGAAGCCGTACATGAGGGCATTATTGGTGCCCATGTACCCGACCTCGATGAACAGGTCCTTCCGGGCGGGATCGGCACCCATCGCCTGGAGGTTCGGCAGCGCCTGGCCGTTCGGATCCTGCAGCGTGGTGCTCGTTTCCCACACGTCGAGCAGTCCGTCCTCGTCGGAGTCCTGGACCGTCGTGCTGAGGACCATGGCGCTCCACGACAGGCAGTCGGAGGCCCATGTGTGCGGCGCCACGGTGACGGTGGTGGAGGCGGCGTTCGCCGGCAGCGAGACCGCCGTGCGCCAGTTGTCCCACTTGGGACCGAGGAGGCTCCTGAAGGGATTCTCGGCCAGCAGCTGCCCGTCGAGGTAGACCCGCTCCGACAGGAAGCCGCGGCCGTCGCCCACGATCTGCGTCAGGCTGGCTTCCCGCGCGGCGGGAGATCCCGCCGACGACTGGTAGAAGCCGGCGAGCGTCTGCGACATGGTCTGGAAGGCGCGCTTGGTGTAGGCGCCGTCGTAGATGACGAGCCCCCGCAACGGCTGCGTGCGATCGCGGTAGACCACGACCACGCTGGCGCCGACCGCGCGCGGACCCACGAGATGCTTCGGCTCCCGCCCGAACTCATCGTCGTCGCCGGCCAGGGAGCCGACATCGGGCAGCTCGACGACGAACGTGGCGTCCAGCTTCTGCTTGCCGGTTGCCGGATCGACGGGGAGAAAGCGCAGCACGTCCGCGCGGTACGTCACCAGGCGGCGGCCAACCGGAAACGCAATGCTCCAGCACGCGGGGGTGGCATCGTTCCAGTCATTGAGGGCCCTGGCGATCGTGCCGGAGCCCGGCTCCCCCACCGCGGGATCCACGAACGGACCGAGGTCGTAGCCGTTGAACTTCGCGTGGTCGATGCCCGATCCCTGGATCCGTTCTGCGGTCTGGATGTAGAGGAACGCGGCGAGGATGTCGGCCTGAGCGGGCACGCCGCCGGGGCCGCCGAGGGCAGGGATGCGTGCGACGGCCTTGTCGCGGACGCCCCTGCGCCACAGGCTCGCGCCCCGGACGACGTAGTCGCCGGTCACGAAGTAGTTCTTGAAGAACGACAGCGGCTGTGTGGCCTGGGCGTGACCGGGGCGCGGGAACATCAGGACCGCCGTCAGCGCGGCCAGCACTATCAGCACGCTCGACGTCTTCACGGGCCTCACACAGCGCAGAGCTGGGGACATCTCTTCTCCTCCTCAGACCGACGGGGATCGGGCCGGCCAACGCACGATCCGGGCCGCGGGGCGGCACAGAACCGGTCGAACGGCAACGCAGCAAATGGCCATTGAAAAGCCACCCGTCTCCGGCGCGCGGGGGACTGCGCCGTAGACTAAACGTTCAGGGGGGTTTTGAAGCCGCCGCGGGAGAAGAATTTTGTCGCCCTATCCGGGGACAGTGTCAGAGGGATCGTGCCGGAAAAGGCTGAGTTACAGGCAGCAGGAGATGCGGGAGATCAGGCGCGGGCAAGCGGCGAGGGGCGGCCGGCGGCGCGCGCTGTCGCGTGAGCCGCGCGGAGCGGCGGCCCCGAATGCCCGGCCAGCCCTTCGTGGCCGACCGCCCCTTTCGGGCCCAGCGGCTGGTTGGCGCCAACCAGCTCTTCCGCCGCCTTGACCGACAGCGGCCGCGAGAACAGGAAGCCCTGCGCGTGCGTGCACCCGAGGCGCTCCAGCTCGCGCGCCTGCACCTCGCTCTCGATCCCCTCGGCCACCACGCTCGTGTTGAGCGTGCGGGCGAGCGCGAGGATGCTCTCGACGATCGCCGGACGATCGGGCAGCAGCAGGCTCTTGACGAACGAGCGGTCGATCTTCAGCGCGTCCACCGGCAGCTTGTGCAGGTGGCTCAGCGACGAGTAGCCGGTCCCGAAGTCGTCGAGGTAGACCTTCACGCCGAAGTCGCGCAGGTCGCGCAGCACGCCGGCGGCCTCGCCGGGACTGTCCATCAGGGCGGTCTCGGTGATCTCGACCCGCAGGTCGGCCGGCCGCAGCCCGGACTTGCGCACCGCCTGCTGGACGACGCGAAGGAAGTTCTGCTGCATGAGCTGGCGGCTCGAGACGTTCACGGTGATGCAGTCGAGCTCCGCTTCGGGGAACTGCCGCTGCCACCCCGAGAAGGTGTGGCAGGCCTGCTGCAGCACCCACGTGCCGAGCGGCTCGATCAGGCCGAGCTCCTCGGCGATCGGGATGAACACGGCCGGCGAGATCGCCTCGCCGTTGCGCGTCCAGCGCACGAGGGACTCGAACCCGACGCACATCCCCGAGGTCAGCGACACGATCGGCTGGTAGTGCACCTCGAAGTCGTTGCTGACCACCGCCCGGCGCAGATCGTTCTCGAGGCTCAGGCGATCCCGGACGCGGGCGTGCATGTCGGCGTCGAACACCTCGTGGCGGGCCTTGCCGCGCGACTTGGCGTGATACATCGCGGTATCGGCGTCGCGCATGACCTCGTCGGGATTGGTGTAGTGGGCCGGGCCGAAGGCAATGCCGATGCTGGCCGAGGTGAAGACTTCGCGCCCGCCGATCAGGAACGGCGCGCTCAGCGCGTCCTGGATGCGGAACGCGATGGCATTGGCCTGGGCGTCGTCGCCGAGGCCGTTGAGGAGGATGGCGAACTCGTCGCCGCCGAGCCGGGCCAGCGCGTCGCCCGCGCGCAGGCACGACTCGAGGCGGCGCGACGCGGCAATCAGCAGCTCGTCGCCGACCAGATGGCCGAGGCTGTCGTTGACGATCTTGAACCGATCGAGATCCAGGTAGAGGACGGCGAAGGAGTTGCTGACGCTGCGCAGCCTGAACGCCTCGAGCTGGCGTCCGAGCCCCTCGACGAAGATGGCGCGGTTGAACAGCCCGGTCAGCGGGTCGAGGAAGCCGACGCTGCGCAGCCGCTCCCGGGCGATGGCATGTTCGGTCGTGTCGGTCAGCGAGCCGGCGATGCGATCGCGGCGGGACCTGGCGCCGGGCACGGCGAGACCGCGGCAGAGGAAGCGGCGGTAGGTGCCGTCTTCGTGGCGAATCCGGTGTTCGTGCTGGAAGACCTCCGTCTGGCCGGCCAGGTGGGCTTCGAGCGCGGCCTTGAGGTCGGCCACGTCTTCGGCGTGGACGCGGTCGAACCAGTCGTCGGCGCGGCCGGTGCCGGCCGTTCCCGGCAGGCCGATCATCGCCCGCCAGCGCCCCGACACGTAGAATTCCTGGGACCGCAGGTCCCACTGCCACAAGCCGTCGTTGGCCCCCTCCGCGGCAAGCGCCAGCCGCTCTCCGGCCTGCCTGATCTCGCGATCCGCACGGGCTCTCTCGGTGATGTCGCGCCAGACCAGCGACACGCCGCCAGCCACCGGCACGATCTTGACCTGCATCACGCGCGCGTCGGCGGCCGTGCCGAGGCGGACGTCCTCCAGGGTCCGCGGCTTCCGCGCCGCCAGGGCGTCCTGGATCGCGCGCGGCAGCTCTGACCTGCCCAGCGACGGCACCGCCTCCACGACCGTGTGGCCCAGCGCCCGTTCGCGCGGGCAATCCAGGATCCGCTCGAGCGCGTCGTTCCAGATCGTGATGCGGCCGTCGAGGTCGAGCGACGGACATGCCCTGGTCGAGGCAGTCGATGACCTCGCGGCGGCGGGTCGCTTCTTCGAGCCGCTTCACGTAGTCGGCGTAGACCCGGTAGGCGAAGAACAGGGACACCGCGGCGACCGGCAGCACGTTCCAGGCGCGATGGTCGATCGCCGCAGCGAGGCCGGCAGCCATGCTGGCCCCCAGCAGGTAGGCGGGACAGCCGCGCAGCGCCTGCGCCGGCCACGCGCGATTGACCGGCCGCCGCGCGGCAAAGGGCACCACCACCTCCGCCAGCGCACCCTGTGTGGCGTGATAGGCGGCAACAGCGGCGCCGATCGGCACGCCCTGCCAGGGCCAGCCAACGGCGGCGGTGCCGCCGAGCGTGGTGAACGCGGCACCTGCCACGCCGGTAGCAATGACGCTGATCCCCGCGTCGATCACGATGGCACCCCGCGGCTGCCCGCGCCCCGCGGCGGCAACGCCAGCCATCAGGACACTGCTCGCGGCCACCGCCAGCGCGGCGGCCGGGCCGAAGAGCAGCAACGCGGTGACCATCACGACGAAGGCCGGCGGCATGATGGCGCGATCCCGTGCGGCCGCCTGCTGCATCCGCAGGGGGGTGACGAGAATCGCGGCGAGGGCCAGGGCGGTGAACTCGAGCGTGTGATGCGCCTCCGGCCAGCCCGCGCCGCGCGAGAGGAGGACCGACCCGATCAGAATTGCGGCGGCCGCGCCCGCATCCGCACGCCGAGGCTGGAACCCCATTCAGGCGGCTGACGCACGCACACCAACACCTGTGCCCATCAAGCACCCGCGTAGCAAGGCCGGCACCAGCCGCGATGTCCGTATAAATTGCTGCGGGGCAATGGTTTACGTGAAGTGGTAACCCACGCTGCGGACCGGCAAGTGTTCCATCCTGGCACACGCGCCGCCACAACCGTCGCCGGATTCGTTACCGCAGGACCGGTTGATGTACTAATGGCGTCGTAACGCCAGCAGCAAGATGGCCCACTCCCCCACCTCTCCCCACCCCCGGCGCCGGTCGGGCTGGCTCGCCTTGCTCGGCCTGGCGATCGCCGTCATTGCCGGCCTCGCGCTGCTCTTTGCCGGGCTCGGCTACAAGTGGGGCTGGTGGCCGTTGTCCACCGCCTTCACGGTCTTCCGCTGGGGGGCGTACGGCGGCGCGGCCGGGGCGGCCGTCTCACTCATCGGGATGGTCGCCGCGCTCTCGAACCGGCGCGCGCTGGTGACCGGCCTCGCCGGGCTCATCATCGGCGGCGCGATCGTGTGGATCCCCTGGACCTGGCAGCAGACGGCGCGATCCGTCCCGCGCATCCACGACGTCACGACGGATCTCGACAACCCGCCGGCCTTCGTCGCCATCCTGCCGCTGCGCGCCAACGCGCCGAACAGCGCCGTCCACGCCGGCGAGAAGATTGCCGCGCAGCAGCGCAGCGGATACCCGGACATCGTGCCCGCCACGCTGAACGTGCCGCCCGATCAGGCGTTCGATCGGGCCGAAGCCGCGGCGCGCGCGACGGGGTGGGAGATCGTGGCGGTGGACAAGGCGGCCGGGACGCATCGAAGCCACCGACACCACGCGGTTCTTCGGCTTCAAGGACGACGTGGTGATCCGGGTGCAGGCGGCGCCTGGCGGCAGCCGCGTCGACGTCCGTTCGGTGTCGCGCGTGGGCGGCAGCGACGTCGGCACCAACGCCCGGCGCATCCGCGCCTACCTCGCGCAACTGCAGCGGCAGTGAACCCGGCGGCGGCCTGCGACGCCCGCCCCGGCGTCAGGGAAGCGCGAAGACGCGCGTTCCGACGCGCGAGGGACTTCCGCCTGTCGCCCAGACCGCCACGAAGCCGGTGTCCGTCGCGGCGAGCGCCGGGTACATCGAAGGCGATGGCGCGAGGGTCACCACCGCTCCCACGTCGACACCGCCGTCGGCCCGCCGCTTCAGCTCGCGCACGCTCGCCACCCGGCGCCCCGCAATCACTTCATCCCACGCCACGGCGACCCGCCCCTGGCGATCGATGGCGATCTGCGGATGGGACGGCCGGGGACTGCCGAGCGTGGCGATCCGCGCGCGCGGCGTGAACGTCCGGCCGTCGCGCGAGACGGCATAGAACAGCGCGCCTTCCGGTTCCGGCCCCCCGATCACCGTCGGCCAGACCAGGTGCACGGCGCCCCCCTCACCCACCGCCATCGCCGGCCCGTCGTCCGGGCAGCCGTCGATGGCCCAGCCGTCCTCGCTGACCCGCGCGGGCTCGCCGAACGTGCGGCCGCCGTCACGGGAGACGGCAAAGGCCATGTCGCGGAGGTTCCCCGGGTAGACATGACGCCAGGCCGCGTAGAGCGCCCCGCCGGGCCCGGCGGCAAGCGCGGTCTTGCAGCAGTAGCAGACGCCGCCCGCCAGCGCACGCTCCGCGCGCGGCGCCGCGCCGCGGGAGGCGTAATAGAGCCCGGACTTCTGCGCCATGGCCACGCCGTCGCGCGTCGCGCCGGCCTGATGCGCGGCATGCGCACCCGCCTTGCCGGCGGCGGGCGCCAGCCCGCGATGATCGAGCCAGATCGCATGTGCGGCTCCGCCGCTGTCGATCGCCAGGGACGGCCAGCCGCGATCGCCGGCTGCGCCGGCGGACTGGAGCGCCACCGGGCGGTCGAACGTCCGGCCGCCATCGACGGAGCGGGCGGACTTGATGGCCGTCGTCCCGCCGCGCGCCGTCCACAGCACGGTGATCGCCGGGACCGCCGCCTTGCCCCGGGGGGCAAGTGCGACGCGGGGCGGCAGCTCCCCGCCGAGACGGGCTTCTCCGGGCACGGCGTTGACGCGGACCGGCGCGGCAAACGTCCGGCCGCCATCGCGGCTCGCCGCCACGAAGACATCCGTCGTGCCGCTCGCGGAGGCGCCCCAGGCTACCGCCACGAATGCGCCCTCGGCCGCCACCGACGGGGTGGCACTCGAGCGTCCCTCGACGCCGAGCGCGACGGCGGGGCCGGCGGGCGCTGCGCGCAGCGCGACGAGAGCGAAAAGCGCGGCGGATGGAACCAGGGCCGTGCGGATGTACGAAGTGATACGCATGTTGCCTCGCATGATGGGCGTCAGAACCGCAGCCGGGCACCGAGCTGGAAGGTGCGCGGCTCGTTCACCGCCGTGATCCGGTTGAATGTCGGCAGCGGCTCCGACGGGTAGCGCCCCGGGCCGAACGTCGTGTTCCGCGTCAGCGGGTTCAGCCGGTTCGTCAGGTTGAAGCCCTCGGCCACGGCTTCGATCGCCACGCGTCCCGCCACCGGAAAGGCGCGGCTCACGCGCATGTTCAGGCTGAAGAAGTCGTTGCCGCGGCCGGCATTCCGCTCGATGTACGCTCCGTCAACGACAGGGCGGCCGGCCGTGCCCTGGATGGTCGTGACCCCTGACGTGACGTTGAACGGGGCGGCGGAGTACGCCTGCAGGGAGGCGCTGACCTGCCACCCGTTGCGCAGCCACTCCGCAAGACCCGCCGGAGGCTCCGCCGGCGTCCGCGCCGAGCCGCTGACCGACAGCCGGTGCCGCTGGTCGTTGTCGGCCCGTCCCCAGTCCTTCGTGAGGTCGAACGGATCGATCGGCGAGCTGAAGAAGAACTCGCCGACGTTGTTCCTCGACCGCGACAAGGTATAGGACACCCGGTAGTGCCCCCACGGCGCCGGCCGGTTCACGAACGACACGTGCAGCCCGTGGTAGTTCGACTCCCCCACTGAGGAGTACTGGTTGTTGTTGGCGTAGCCCGGCGCCGGGCGGCAGCCGTTGTTGGTGCCCGAAGCCACGCAGGCCGGCACGTTCTGGTTGACGGACATCAACAGGTCCAGCCCGCGCAGGTACTGGTAGCCGACGCTGAGCGTCGTGAGCCGGCCGAGCTGCTGTTCGACCTCGACCCCGGCCTGCTGGGAATAGGCGTTCTGCAGGTTCCGCTGCATCGTGGTCAGGTTGGGCAGCGTGACCGAAGGGACCACTGCGCTGAGCACCTGCGGGAACACCGGGGCGGCCGCCTGCGCGGGCGAGAGGCTCACGCTCACCTGGCGGAGCTCCTCGAGGTCGGTGGTGTTCCCGGCTGAGAGCAGTGCGTTGGCCAGGGCGCGGAGCGGGACCCGATCGTAGAAGAGGCCGGCGCTGCCGCGCACGACCATCCGGCGCGAGGCCAGCGGCGACCACGCGACGCCCACGCGGGGCGAGACGTTGTCGCGATCGGTGTCGATGGTCTCGAGCAGCTGCAGATCGTAGCGGAGGCCGAGGTTCACCGTGACCTGGCCGCCCGCCTTCCACTCGTCCTGCACGTAGAGGCCAAGATTGGGATTGGTCTGGGCGACCGCGGTCTCGCCAAACGTCTGCGTGAAGCCGGCGTTGTTGTAGGCCCCGGCCTGAAAGGCGGCCAGCGACGAGAAGGTGTAGGCGCCGCGCGCCGCGCGCGGGAAACCGATCCAGTCGTCGTTGTAGAGGAAGTCCGCGCCGGCCTTGATCGCGTGGGCGCCGGCCTGGTGCGACACGCTGTTGACCACCTGATACATCCGGTTGACCCGCGCGGCCGGGCTGGTCGACAGTGTGCCGAACGCGGCCACGCCGGCGATACTCACGGCCGGACCAATCGGATCGGACGGCGGCGCCTGCAGGTCCCCGTGCGCCACCTGCGCGCGGGTCTCGAGCACGGTCCGCGCCGTCAGCGTCAGCGTGTTGCTCACGGCCAGCGTCTGGTCCAGGTTCTCCAGTCCGGACGACGCGCTCGGGGCGCTCAGCCCGCCGGCGCCGCGCGCGTTGGCGGCGCCGACGTCGTAGAGGCTGTAGCGCAGCTCGAGCCGGTCGCGTCCGCTCACCTCGTGGGCGAGCTTGGCGAGCACGTTGGTGGAGTCCACGGGATTGGGGTACGCGCCGGTCGTCACGAGCGGGCCGCGGTATCCGGCCGCCGCCAGGCGGGCATTCACGGCGCTGGCGCTGGCCGGCAGGATCGTGGTCAGCCCCATCTGATCCAGCCGGCGCTGCTCGACGTTGGCGAAGTAGAACGTCCGCCCCGGGATCGCGGCGCCGCCCAGGCTGCCGCCGTACTGCGACTGCCGCATGGGCAGCTTCACGCCAGACAGCGGGTTGGCCGCCGTCATCCCGTCGTCGCGGACGAAGTCGTAGAGCGTCCCGTGCAGCGTGTTGGTGCCGCTGCGGGTAATGACGTTGACGTAGCCGCCCAGCGCCCGCCCGAGCTCGGCCTGGCCGCCCGACGTCACCACCTGGAACTGCTCGACGGCATCGACGCCGTAGGTGATCCCGCTCAGGCCGGCGGCATCGTCGTTGGCCGACAGGCCGTCCACGATGAAGTTGTTCGAGAGGTTGCGCTGGCTGCTGACGGAGAGGGTGATGCCGGGGATCGCGGAGGTTTCCGGAAAGAGCTGGGTGCTGCCGATGTTCGCCGGGGCGACGCCGGGCACGAGCAGCGCCAGTTCCAGGAAGTTGCGGCCGTTGAGCGGCATCGTCCGGACCTCCGACTCCGACACGGTACCGGCAATCTGGCTGCGGGCGGCATCGAGCATCGTGGTCTCGCCGGTTACCGTGACGCTCGAGCGCACGCCGCCGAGGTCGAGGACGACGGGCAGCTCGAACGCCGCGCCCGCGGTCAACGTCAGGCCGTGCTTCGTCTCGGTGAAGCCGGGCTGGCTCACGGCGAGCTCGTAGGGGCCGACCCGCAGCGCGGGCAGCCGGAAACGGCCTTCCCGGTCGGTCACCGTTGCCGTTGTCTGTCCGGTCAACGCATGCGTGGCCGCCACGCGGGCGCCGGGCACCACGGCGCCGGAGGCGTCCGTCACCCGGCCGCCCACGCTGGCGTAATCAATCGATTGTTGAGCAACAGTCGGCTGGGCGCACGCGAGCACGCAGCTCGCGATTGCCAGGATCCTGCACGTCCGCACCATACACCTCCGGAACACACGAGACGACACCGTGCGGCGCACGCGAACATTCGCCTGCGCCAGGACAGGAATCGCTACGCGCGGGGCGGCGGGGAATCAGGAACGGGAAGACGGCTGACGAGGGCCTCGGGCGGCCCCGGCACGACCGCGCTGGTCGGGTGAACCGGCAGGACGGCGGGCGGCGCCGAGAGGACACCGTGGCTCGAGAGCATCGTGAAGAGCGCCGCCATCGGACCGGCGCACGCGCCGCGCAGGCGGCAGCTGGTGTCGGGCGCCTCGCCCGGCCCCGGACGTCCGGTCTGGTGCATCGGGCAGGGGACGCCGTCGGCGGACGGCATGGGACAGTGGGGAACCGGAGCGGCCTCCTGGTGGCAGGGCGTGGCCGCCGGCGCGGCAGGGCGATGAGCGGCGCAGCAATCCCTCGGGACGAGTGCCGACAGCGCCACCGCCTGGAAGACGAGCCAGGCTGCTGCCAGCACGCGCAGCCGTCGCCGGAGGGTCTGCATGATTCCCCCTCAGCTTATCCGGAGGCGTGCGGTGCCGGCAAATCGACCGGGCGGGCGCCGAGCCTGCCTCTATGGCTCGTCGTCGACGCGTCCCGCGACGCTGGCCACGGTGGCGACCAGCTCCGAGGGATCGACGGGCTTGGAGACGTGGACGAGGAAGCCGGCGCGCAGCGCGCGCGTGCGGTCCTCCGACCGCGCGAAGGCCGTGAGCGCGATCGGCGGGCACCCGGCCGCCGCGTTCCGGCCCGAGCCGGCGCAGGCGTCTGAGCAGCTCGTAGCCGTCGGCCTCGGGCATGCCGATGTCGCTGACGAGCACGTCCGGGCGTTCCCGTTCGACCAGGTCGAGCGCCTCGTCGGTGCCGCCGGCCGTGACCACCTCCGCCCCGCACGACTCCAGCACGCGCCTGATCAAGTCGCGCGCGTCGGCCTGGTCGTCCACCACCAGCACCTTCAGCCCGGCGAGCTCCGCCGGGAGCAGGGGGGCGCCGCCGGGAACGGCCGTCCTGGGGATGCAGGCGGCCGGCCGGGTCGGAGCGATGCACCACCGTCAGGGGCAGATGGACGGTCACCGTCGTGCCCTGGTCTTCGCCGGCGCTCTTCGCCGCGACGGTGCCGCCGTGCAGCTCGACGAGGCTCTTGACGATCGACAGCCCGAGCCCCAGCCCGCCGTACTTGCGGGTGGTCGAGGCGTCGGCCTGGCGGAAGCGCTCGAACAGGTGCGGCAGGAACTCGGGCTTGATGCCGATGCCGGTGTCGGCGACGCTGATCTCGATGTGCGAGTTCACGCGCTCGAGCACGCACCTGGACCTTGCCGCCCTCGGGGCGTGAACTTGATGGCGTTCGACAGCAGGTTCCAGACGACCTGCTGCAGCCGGCCGGGGTCGCCGGAGATCGGGCCGGCGGCGGGGTCGAGGAACTTCTCGAGCCGGATGCCCTTCGCGTCGGCGGCGGGCTGCACGGTTTCGATGGCGGCCTCGATGAACGCCGACGGGCTGCGAGCGGCTGGACGTCGAGCCGCAGCTTGCCCGAGGTGATCCGGCTCATGTCGAGCAGGTCTTCGATGAGCTGCGTCTGCACGCGGGCGTTGCGCTCGATGGTCTCGAGGCCCTTGACGTAGTCGGCTCGGATCCTTCGTGCCCGGTGCGCAGCACCTGCGACCAGCCGAGGATGGCGTTGAGCGGCGTGCGCAGCTCGTGCGAGAGCGTGGCGAGGAACTCGTCCTTCATCTCGCTCATGCGCTCGGCCGCGCTGCGCGCGGCGCGCTCGCTCTCGAGCAGCAGCTCGCGCTCGTCGGCCGCCTGCTGCGCCGCTTCGTAGAGGCGCGCGTTGTCGATGGCGATGCCGGCCTGCGCGGCGACGCCGACGATCAGCCGCTCGGACGCGCTCGGTGAACACGCCGGGCTGCGGAGTGGCCGAAGAACAGGCCGCCGATCACGTCGCCGGCGCGCGAGCGGACCGGCACCGCGAGGTAGCTGCGCACCGGCAGGTGCCCCTTGGGCATGCCGTGGTGCGGGCGCCATCGTGCCGTAGCGCGGGTCCTTGCGCACGTCGTCGATGCGGATGGGCGCGTCGCCGCGGAACGTGGGGCCGAAGAGCGCCGTGGCGCGGGGCTTGCCGAACTTCTCGAACGCCTCGCGCGGCGCGCCCGACAGCGTGTAGAGCAGCAGCGCCTCGCCGTCCTCGTCGGTGGTGTTGTAGAAGAAGGCGCCGAACTCGGCGCCGCTCAGCTCGGTCGCCGCGTCGGTGACCGCCTGGACGAGCGCCTGGAGATCGAGGTTGGCGGCGACCAGCTTGCCGGTCTCGTTGAGCAGCTCGAGGAAGCGCGTCTCCTCCTCGAGCGCCGTCGTCGGCGCGCTTGCGCGCGGTGATGTCCTCGATCACGCCGATGAACCGCTGCGGCCGCCCGCCGGCGTCCCTGAGCAGCGTGACCGTCGTCCGGCTCCAGAGCGGCGTGCCGTCCTTGCGGAGGTAGCGCTTCTCCTGCGACGTACTCGAGCGTTGTTCCGGCGAGCAGCTCGCGGACGTGCGCCATCGTCTCGTCGAGGTCGTCGGGATGGGTGATCGAGGCGAACGTCAGCGCCCGCAGCTCGTCGGCGTCGTAGCCGAGGATCTCGGTGAACTTGCGGTTCATCTCGAGGAAGTGCCCGTCGAGGGCCGCCACCGCGATGCCGACCGCCGCCTGGTTGAACACCGCCCGGAGCCGCTCCTCGCTCTCGCGCAGGGCCTCGGCGGCCTGGCGGCGGCTGGTCGCGTCGGCGCAGGCGCCGGTCATGTAGAGCGGCGTCCCGGCGTCGTCGCAGAACGCCTTGGCCTTGCCGTCGATCCAGCGCACCCGGCCGTCGGACGCGAGGGTGCGGAACTCCATGTCGAAGTCGGCGCCGGTGCGTGCGGAGCTCTGGAGACGGGCGACCACGTCCGCGCGGTCGTCGGGGTGCACGGCGGCCAGGAACATCTCGAGCGGCTGCGCGTGGCCGGCGAGGTCGAGCGCGAACAGGCGATCGAGGTTGCCGTCCCACTCGACGGTGTTCGAAGGGATGTTCCAGCGGAACGTGCCGGTGCCAGCCGCGCCGAGCGCGGCGGTCAGCCGCTCCTGGCTCTCGCGCAGCGCCTCCTTCGTCCGCACCAGCTCCTCTTCCGCCCGCTGGCGGGCCAGGAGGATGTGGTTCGCGTTGTGCAGCGCGACCGACCGCAGCAGCTGATCTTCGTCGTCCAGCGTGGCCACTAGCCGTCTCCGAGCACGCCCGCCGCCAGCGCCGTCCCGGCGACGCGCGCGCGAATCTTGGCAAAGGCGGTGTCGCGCGTGGTCGAGGTGTCGTCGCAGAAGGGCGAAAAACCGCAATCGTCGGTGGTGCCGAGCTGCTCGACCGGGATGTACTCCGCCGCTTCGAGCACCCGGTCGCGGACCTCCTCGGGCGTTTCGACGCGCGGGTCGATGGGCGCGACCACACCGACGAAGACGCGGTGGCCGGGCTTCAGGTACTGCCGGATGATCTTCAGGACGCGGACGCGATCGGGCTCGCCGGCGAGCGCGACGTAGAAGTTGCCGACCCGCAGCTGGAAGAGGCTCGGCAGCAGCTCGGCATAGTCGACGTCGGCGCTGTGGGTGGAATCGCGGTCGCCGCCGGGACAGGTGTGCACGCCGAGCCGCTGCCGCTGGTCGGGTGAGAACCGCGACGAGCGCCAGGTTGTTGAGATCGATGAAGCTGTGCAGCAGCTCGCCCGACGGATCGACCTTCATCGCCAGGCGTCCCTCGGTGAAATCGATCTGCACCTTGTAGGCGCCCTTCTCGAAGCAGCGCCGGATCTCCGTCTCGTGCTCCGAGAGCAGATCGTCGATGAACTGGTCGCGCGAGTAGCCCGGCAATGCCGTCGGCGCGGGTACATCAGGCTCAGCGCCGACGGCGAGATGACCGCCTGCTTGAGCGGCGCGTGGGCGTAGCGCTTCGCCACGTCGAGATAGCTGTCCGCGTAGCGCCGGTAGCGGAACGGTCCCGCCGTCAGACGCGGCATGCGGCGCGTGTGGCCGGCGGTGAACGGGATCCGGAAGCCGTCCGGCGCGGTGTTGGGCAAGCCCTGCACCGAGTAGGTCCAGAAGTTGTGGTACTTGCGCTGCTCGCCGTCGGTGATCACCGGCGACCCGGTCGCTTCGAACCGCGCGATGGTGTCGCGGATGGCGTCCTCGTAGAGCGGATCCAGCCGCGGGTCGTCGTTGTCGGAGCACGCCACGGCGTCGATCAATGCGGGAGGGCGGGGAATGCTGCCGACGGGCTCAGTGGGGATCATCAGAGGGTTCGGTCCGCATCGCGTCCGGCACCGACTTTATAACAAAGCCGCACGGCACGGTGACCTGGTGCCTCAACGGTTCGCCGCGTGTCGTCCGTCTGGAAGTGCTTCGAAACAGCACACGCGTGTTCCGATTTCGTTCGACCCGCGCACATCCCCGCGGCGCCACGTGCGCCCTCCGCGCATTTTCAGGCCTGAATCGGCACACGCCCCGCGGCAAGCGCGTGGCACTGCCATTGCTGAGGTCACGCCAGCCGCTCCACCACCGAAATGTCCATAGCTACACCTGTGCTCGAGCTCCCGGCCCTCCACCCGCGCGTCTCGCAGGACGATTGGCTGCATCGCCCCGACGAACCAGGGGGGCGGGATCGCCGCATCCACGAGCGGCTCCCGGCGCGGGATCTCGACTGGCTGAAGTCGGTCCGCCTGAAGTTCGGCGCGCCGCTGAAGCTCCTCGACCTGTCGGCTGGCGGGGCGCTCGTCGAGTCGACGACGCCGCTGCGTCCGGGCTCGTCCGCCATCCTCACCATCACCGGGCGCGGCATTGCCGAAAGCGCCTCGTTCCGCGTGCTCCGCTGCGAGGTGGCACGCGTCAACGGCGGCGTGGTCTACCGTGGCGCCTGCGCCTTCGAACGGATGATTGCGCTGCCCGGCCCCGCCACTGCCGACGACGCGGCCACGACGCAGCGGCCGACGATGGCAGTGCCCCGCGGGGGAGCGTCGCTCGTCGCGCGGGTCCACGAACCGGAAGACGAACTGGCGCAGGTGCTCGGCGTCCTCCGCGCGGCGGCGGATCAGCGGCCGCTGGTCGACCCGGCGATCGCCGAGGCGGTCGCGCCGGCGACCGAGGGCGCGCCGGCGGCGGGGCCCGGCGCGGCGCCGACGGCGGGTACCGGCTGGAGCCGGATCGTGGTCCGCTATCTGGACGGCCGGCTGCTGAAAGGCTTCAGCCAGGACTTCCACGCGTCGCGGCAGCACTTCCACCTCTCACCCTCGATCGACGGGGTCGTGCACCGGCCGGTCCTGGTGCCGATGTCGCGGCTCAAGGCGGTGTTCTTCGTCAGGGATTTCGATGGCCGGCCGGAGCGCCAGAAGCGGCAGACGTTCGACGAACCGCTGCCGGGGCGCCGCATCGAAATCACCTTCCTGGACGACGAGGTGATCGTGGGGGCGACGCTGGGCTACCGGCCCGATGGCACGGGGTTCTTCATCACCCCCGCCGACTCGACCGGCAACAACCTGCGGGTGTTCGTCATTCCCGGGGCCATCCGCCACATCCGGTATCTCTGAGCGGGCGCCCCGGCCCCCCGTGCTCGGCCGAGCTGGGATGATCTGGCCTGCCGCGGGCTTGTCCACTAATATGTGGCGCATGGGCAGAGCCCCCTCCCCCTCCCGTCTGGTCCTGCTGGCCGCCGCCGGTCTCGGCCTGGCGCTCGCCGGAGCCTCCGGCGTCGTCGCCCGGGCCCAGGCGCCGGCCGAGCCACGCATCAGCTTCAACCGCGACATCCGCCCCATCCTGTCGAACAACTGTTTCGCCTGCCACGGCCCGGACGAAGCCCAGCGCGAAACCAAGTTCCACTTCGACACGAAGGAGGGCGCCTTCGCCGAAGACGGCATCATCGAGCCCGGGAACGCCGCGAAGAGCGTGCTCGTCAAGCGGATCACCAATCCCGATCCGGACGAACGGATGCCGCCGCCGGACTCCGGCCACGCGCTCACCGAACAGCAGATCGCCCTGCTGCGCCAGTGGATCGACGAAGGCGCCGTGTGGGACACGCACTGGGCCTACACCGCGCCCGACCGTCCGGAACCGCCGGTCCCGGCCGGCTTCAACTGGGTCCGCAACCCGATCGACCAGTTCGTCCTGGCGCGCCTCGAATCAGCAGGGCTGACGCCGTCGCCCGAGGCCGATCGCGAGACGCTGCTCCGCCGCGTGACCTACGACCTGACCGGCCTGCCGCCGACGCCGGCCGAGATCGACGCGTTCCTCGCCGACGCCGCCCCGGATGCCTACGAACGGCGGGTCGACGCGCTGCTGCAGTCGCCGCGCTACGGCGAGCGCATGGCGGTCCCGTGGCTCGATGCGGCGCGCTACGCCGACACGCACGGCTTCCACATCGACAGCCTTCGCGGCATGTGGCCGTGGCGCGACTGGGTGATCGACGCGTTCAACCGCAACCTGCCCTTCGACCAGTTCGCGGTCGAGCAGCTGGCCGGCGACCTGCTGCCCGACGCCACGCGCGAGCAGAAGATCGCCTCGGGCTTCAACCGCAACCACATGATCAACTTCGAGGGGGGCGCGATCGCCGAGGAGTATCAGGTCGAGTACGTCGTCGACCGCGTCGAGGCGACGTCGACGGCGTTCATGGGGATGACGATGGGCTGTGCGCGGTGCCATACGCACAAGTTCGATCCCATCAGCCACAAGGAGTTCTACCAGTTCTTCGCGTTCTTCAACAACGTCCCGGAAGTCGGGCTCGACGGCCGGTCCGGCAACGCCGTGCCGTTCCTGCCGCTGCCGGACGCGGCGCAGCAGGCGCAGCTCGACGAGATCGAGGGGGCCATCGAGGCGCGCGAGGCGGCGCTCGCCCCCGCGGTCGTGGCACCGCTGCAGGCGGCGTGGGAGTCGGCGCTCGGTGAGGCGCCGCGGGCGCTGCACACGACCGGCCTGTCGGCGTATTACGAGCTCGACGGCAGCCTGTCGGATCTGTCCGGACGCTACCAGCACGGCCGCACGATCCGCGGCGATCCGACGTTCGAGCCCGGGCAGGTCGGCCGCGCCCTGTCGTTCGACGGCGACACCGCCGTGAGCTTCGGCAGCGTCGGCGGATTCGACCGCGCCGAGCCGTTCAGCCTCTCGGTCTGGCTGAAGGGACGGACCAAGCAGCCGACCCACGTGTTCCGCAAGGTCGATCCCGCGCGCCCCGGCCGCGGCTACGAGTGGTTCCTCGACGACATCTCGCTGGTCGGCATCCAGCGCTGGGCCGCGCGCCTCACGATCACGCTGACCTCCGACGCGCCCGCCGGCGCGATCCAGGTCCGCACCCGTGAGCGGCTCAACCAGAGCGACTGGTACCACGTCGCGATGACCTACAACGGCTCCGGCACGGCCGCGGGGCTCACGCTCTACCTGAATGGCGCGCCGGTCGACGTCGAGGTCGTCCAGGACAAGCTCGCGGGGCCGATCGCGACGGACGCGCCGCTCGGCATCGCCGTGCCGTTCACCGGCCAGATCGACGACCTGCGGCTCTACACCCGCGCGCTCGCGGCCGAGGAGATCGGCCAGCTCGCCGTGCACTACGTGCCCCGCGCGATCGCGTCCGGCGTGACCGGCAAGCGCTCGAAGGACGAAGCGGCGGCCATGCGCGACTACTTCCTGACCTTCGAGGCCCCGGGTCCGCTGCGCACCGCGCATGCCGAGCTCAAGGCGCTCAAGAAGCAGAAGCTGGATCTCGAGAAGCAGATCCCGACCGCGATGGTGATGGCCGAGCTGAAGACGCCGCGGGACACCTTCGTGCTCGCGCGCGGCGACTATCGCAACCAGACCGACAAGGTCCAGCCGGGCGTCCCGGCCATCCTGCCGGCGCTGCCGAAGGACGCGCCGCTGAACCGCCTCACCCTGGCGCGATGGCTCGTCGCATCCGAAGCATCCGCTCACCTCGCGCGTGGCGGTGAACCGCTACTGGCAGATGTACTTCGGCACCGGCCTCGTCAAGACGCAGGAAGACTTCGGCGTCCAGGGGGAGCCGCCCTCGCACCCGGAGCTCCTCGACTGGCTGGCCACCGAGTTCATCCGCACCGGCTGGGACGTGCGCGCGATGCAGCGGCTGATCGTCACCTCGGCCGACCTACCGGCAGTCGTCGGCGGTATCGCCGGCGCTGCTCGAGCGCGACCCGGAGAACCGGCTGCTCGCGCGGGGGCCGCGCGTCCGGCTCCCCGCCGAGATGATCCGCGACACCGCGCTGGCCGCCAGCGGCCTGCTGAACGACGAGATCGGCGGCCCCTGCGTGATGCCCTACCAGCCGAAGGGGCTGTGGGAGGAAATGGCGTTCGGCGAGGGCTTCTCCGGGCAGGCGTACGAGCAGAGCCACGGCAAGGATCTCTACCGGCGCGGCGATGTACACCTTCTGGAAGCGGACGGTGCCGCCGGCGTCGCTCGCGACCTTCGACGCGCCGGACCGCGAGAAGTGCACGGTGCGGCGGGCGCTGACGAACACGCCGCTGCAGGCGCTCGCCCTGATGAACGACCCGACCTACGTCGAGGCGGCGCGCGCGCTCGCCCAGCGGACGCTGCTCGAAGCGGAGGCGAGCGACAAGGCGCGGCTCGCGTATGCCTTCCGCCTCGCGACCGCGCGGGTGCCGTCCGGCAAGGAAACCGGCGTGCTGCGCGACCTGCTCAAGTCGCGCCTGGCGGCGTTCCGGAAGGACCAGCGGGCGGCGCTCGAGCTGCTCGCGGTCGGCGAGTCGCCGCGCGACAAGCGGCTGAACCCGGCGGAGCTGGCGGCCTGGACGACGGTGGCGAGCGTCGATCCTCAACCTCGACGAGACAATCACCAAGCAGTGAGCCGCCTGGAAGGCACTTATGACCCTCGAGCGTGACTTCGACCTGCACATGACCCGGCGGCAGCTGTTCGGGCTGTCGGCCCGCGGGATCGGCATCGCCGCCCTCGGGTCGCTGCTCGGTCCGCAGCTGGCGGCGGCCGCCCAGGACGCGGCGCTGCCGCGCAACGCGGCCACCGGCGGGCTCGCGGGCCTCCCCCACTTCGCGCCCAAGGCCAAGCGCATCATCTTCCTGCACCAGTCGGGCGGCCCGTCGCAGCTCGAGACGTTCGACTACAAGCCGGGCCTCGCTGCAAGTATCAGGGCACGCAGATCCCCGACTCGGTGCGCCAGGGACAGCGCGTCGCCCAGACGATGGGGCAGTCGGCGCTGCCGGTGGCGCGCTCGACCTTCGGCTTCGCGCAGCACGGCCAGACCGGGCACCTGGGTCAGCGAGCTGCTGCCGCACACGGCGAAGATCGTCGACGACATCACCGTGATCAAGACGATGAACACCGACGCGATCAACCACGATCCGGCGATCACGTTCATCCAGACCGGCTTCCAGCAGCCGGGCCGTCCCAGCATGGGCGCGTGGCTCAGCTACGGCCTCGGCAGCGAGAACCAGAACCTGCCGGCGTTCGTCGTGCTGCTGTCGCAGGCGCATGCGCTCAACGCCGATCAGCCGCTGTTCTCGCGGCTGTGGGCGAGCGGCTTCCTGCCCTCGAGCTACCAGGGCGTCCGGTTCCGCGCCGGCAGCGCGCCGGTGCTCTACCTCGACGATCCGCCCGGGCATCACCAAGCACGCGCGGCGCGACGATGCTCGACGCCGCCGCGAGGCTCAACACGATGCGGCACGAGGCCTACGGCGATCCGGAGATCGAAACCCGCATCGCGCAGTACGAGATGGCCTACCGGATGCAGACGTCGGTGCCGGATCTGATGGATCTGTCGAAGGAGCCTGACGCGACCTTCGAGATGTACGGGCCGGAGTCGCGCAAGCCGGGCACCTACGCCGCCAACTGCCTGCTGGCGCGGCGGCTGGCGGAGCGCGACGTGCGGTTCATCCAGCTCTATCACCGCGGCTGGGACCAGCACAAGGATCTGCCGCGCGACATCGCGCTGCAGTGCCGCGGCACCGACCAGCCGACCGCGGCGCTCATCACCGACCTCAAGCAGCGCGGGCTGCTCGACGACACGCTGGTCGTCTGGGGCGGCGAGTTCGGCCGGACCGTCTTCAGCCAGGGCAAGCTGACCGACGATGAACTACGGCCGCGATCACCACCCGCGCAACTTCTGCATGTGGGTGGCCGGCGGCGGCACCAAGCGCGGCTTCGTGCATCGGCGAGACCGACGACTTCAGCTACAACGTCGCCTCGGATCCCGTGTCGGTCCACGACCTGCAGGCGACGATCCTGCACCTGCTCGGGATCGATCACAAGAAGCTGACCTATCGCTTCCAGGGGCGCGACTTCCGCCTGACCGACGTGCACGGCGAGGTCGTCAGGGGAATCCTGGCGTAGCTGGGGAACGGGGGAGCTGGGGAGTTGGGGAACGTCCAGCTCCAAATTCCCAACTCCCAATTCCCAAGTCCCAAACTCCCGAGTCCCGACGGGGGAACGGGGCGGGGAAATTCGACACCTAGGGACGCGGTGGCGGCGCCAGGAAGCCGCTCTCCTGCAGCCACTCCTCGAATCGCACCATCCAGGCGCCGGCGGGGCGGGTGTTGGTGGGCCGGAGGCCGAAGCCGTGTCCGCCGGTGCTGTAGATGTGCAGCTCGGCCGGCACGCCGGCGCGCTTGAAGCGCAGGTAGGCCTCTGCCAGCCCCTCGGAGATGTCCGGCCGGTCGTTGAACGCGCAGGCCAGGAACACCGGCGGCGATTCCTTCGACGGCTGGATGTCCCCCGAGCGCCCGGGATAGATCAGCGCCTGGAAATCGGGCCTCGAGGGCTGGCGCTCCACCGGATCGGCTGAGGCCGCGAGGCCGTTGTCGAACCGCGTGGCGATCTGCGAGACGAGCTCCCCCCGGCCGAAAATCCCAGGGCGCCGACGCGGGCCGGATCGATCTGCCACTCCGCCGCCCGGCTGCGGATGAGGCGCATGGCGCGCTGCGTATCCGCGAACGACTCCACCTCGATGCGGTAGGTCGAGCCCTCCTCGCGGGCGAGCCGGTGCTTGAGCACGAAGGCGGCGATGCCGCGCGCGGCCAGCCACTCCCCCACGTTGTAGCCCTCGTGCGTGATCGCCAGCAGCCGGTGGCCGCCGCCAGGAACGACCAGCACCGCCGTGCCCGTGGCCTTGTCCTTCGCCGGCAGGTAGGGCGTCAGGCTCGGGCTGTGGATGCTCGACACCCGCATCTCCCCGCTCTCGGACGCGACAACCACTTCGCTGGCGGACTTCCCCTCCGACCCCGGCGCCCCCCCACGCCACAGCGGAATCGAAGGCGGAATCTCCGCCGCCGCCACAGACGCCATCATCACCGCAGCCCCAGCCAGAACTCTGATCAGCGACATGGCTCGCCATTCTAGCCGGATTGGCCTTTGGCCTTTGGCCTTTGGCCTTTGGGCCTTGGGCCTTGGGCCTTGGGCCTTGCTTCGACCCACCCCGCCCCGCTATGCTCGCCGCGAACCCTCGCACCCGACATTGCCGGAGGCCTCTCGCATGGATGTCACTGACAGCGCATCGCGCCGCTCCCTGATCCGGTCGTTCTTCGCGTCCGCCGCGGCCGCCACCGCCGGGCTGTTCGGCGTGGCGCACGCTCAGACGCCAGCCCCCGACACCACGCCGGTCAAGCGCACGTCGACCGACGGCCAGGCCGCCGGCGACAAGCCGCCGCTGTTCTCGGGCTGGGTGACGTATGGGAACCTGGTCTTCGTGGCCGGCAAGGGGGAACATGGTCCGGGGGACATCGGCGTCCACACGACGTCGGTGCTCAACCAGATCGAGGCCGAGCTCAAGAAGAACGGCTCGTCGATGGACAAGGTCCTGAAGGTGAACGTGTACCTGCACGACCTGCGCGACTACGACGGGATGAACGCGGCGTTCCGCGGGCGGTTCGGCGCGAACCCGCCGGTGCGGACGACCGTGGCGTGCTACGGGGGGATTCCCGGCAGCTCGCTGGTCGAGATCGACTGCATCGCATCGCGGTGAAACAGGACGAGTGTGAAACGCCCGGGCGGGCCACCGCCCGGCAGGAGGTGGACCGTGTGGAGCCGCAGACAATTTCTTGAAACCCTTTCGACCGTGCCGTTGGTGGGAGGGCTGGTCGGGGCGGCTCCCGCCGCGGCCGCGGCGGCCACGGCCGCCGGCCGCGACTACTTCCGCGAGCTCGGCGTGCGGCCGTTCATCAACGCAGTCGGGCACCTACACCGCCATGACCGCCTCGCTGATGCCGCCGGAAGTCATGGCGGCGATCAACTACGCGAGCGGCCACTACGTGATGCTCGACGAGCTGCACGACAAGGTCGGCGAGCGGATTGCCAAGCTGGCGCGGGCCGAAGCGGCGATGGTCACCTCCGGCGCGGCCTCGGCGCTGACCCTCGGCACCGCCGCCGTGCTGACCGGCATGGACCGCCAGAAGATGGTGGAGCTGCCCGACCTCACGACGATGAAGAGCGAGGTCATCATGCTGAAGTCGCACCGCTTCGGCTACGACCACGCCATCCGCAACTGCGGCGTGCGGATCGTCGAGGTCGAGACGCGGGAGGAGCTCGAGCGGGCGGTCAACGCGAAGACCGCCATGATGGCCTTCTACAACAACAACAACAGCGTCGGACAGATCCGCGACGTCGAGTTCGTGCAGCTCGGCAAGAAGCACAACATCCCGACGTTCAACGATGCCGCCGCCGACGTGCCGCCGCTCGAGAACCTGTGGAAGTACACGGAGATGGGCTTCGACCTGGTGACGTTCTCCGGCGGCAAGGGCATCCGCGGCCCGCAGAGCGCCGGCCTGCTGCTCGGCCGGAAGGACCTGATCGCGGCCGCGCGCCTCAACGCGCCGCCCAACGGCAACACCATCGGCCGCGGCATGAAGGTCAACAAGGAAGAGATGCTCGGCATGCTCGCGGCCCTGGAGCTCTACGTCCAGAAGGATCACGAGAAGGAACAGCGCGAGTTCCAGAAGCGCGCCGAGACCATCAAGAAGGCGGCCGAGGAGGTGCCCGGCGTCACGGCGGAGATCTACGTGCCCGAGGTCGCCAACCACGTGCCGCACCTGCGGGTCTCGTGGGACGAGGCCCAGGGGAAACAGGCGCCCGAGGCGGTCGTCACCGCGCTGCGCGAGGGGGAGCCGTCGATTGCCATCCGCTCGGAGAAGGATGCGAAGGGCAACGCGCTCGTCATCGGCGTCTGGATGATGCGGGCGGGCGAGGACAAGATCGTGGCGCGCCGGCTCAAGCAGGTCCTCGAACGCGCCTGACTCGCACGCGCCTGCAATGAACCGTCGCACGTTCGTGTACAACGCGGCGCTGGGCACCCTGAACCTCGGGCTGGCCGGCTTCCGGTTCCGCCAGCCTGACGCCGCCCTCAAGTCGCTGAAGATCGACATCAGCGCGCCCGAGATGCCCATCTCGCCGCTCGGCATGCCCGGCCTGTATCCCGGCCGGGTCGTGGAGGTGTCGCATGCCGGCGCGGTGGCCGGCCGCCGGATCTCGCAGCCCGCCGTGCGGGCGATGCTCGAGGAAGGGCTCAAGGCGCTGACCGGCGCGCCGGCGGCGCAGGATGCCTGGGCGCAGTTCGTCGCCCCTTCGGATGTCGTCGCGCTCAAGGTCAACCCGTCGAGCGCGCCGCCGACCATCACCTCCATCGCGCTGCTGCGCGAGGTCATTCGCGCGCTCAACCTCGCCGGCGTCCCCAACACGCGCATCGTCGTCTACGACCGGAACTCGAACCAGCTCGAGGTCAACGGCTATCACTCGCTGGTCCCCCCCGGCGTGCGCGTGGTCGGGCTCGACTGGCGGTGGACGGTCAAGGGGGAGGCGCGCGCCGGCTACGATCCCCGCGTCTTCTGCGAGATGGACTGCTTCGGCGAGCGTGAAACACGGTCCTACCTGGCGAGCGTGGTGAGCATCGAAGCGGACAAGGTCATCAACCTGCCGACGCTGAAGGAGCACAACGCCTCGGGCGTGACCGGCTGCCTCAAGAACCTGGCCTACGGGTCGTTCAGCAACGTCGCGCGCACGCACGCGGATCCCAAGACCTACACCGACCCGGTCATCCCGGTGATGTGCACCGTCGCCCCGCTGCGGTCGAAGTCGGTGCTGCACATCATGGACGGCATCCGCGCGGTCTACCACGGCGGGCCGTTCGCCTGGAACCCGGAGTTCGTCTGGGAGGCGCGCACGCTGCTCATCGGCACCGACCCGGTCGCCGTCGATCGGATCGAGCTCGAGATCGTCGAGCAGAAGCGCAAGGAGCTCGGCGTGCCGTCGCTCTGGGATCGCGACCCCGCCAACCTGGGCACCAGCGCCGACATCCAGCGCACGGCGCGCAAGAACCCGTTCTACCGCGAGCCCGGCCACATCAGGACCGCCTCGCAGCTCGGGCTCGGACGCTGGGAGCTCGGCGACATCGACCATCGAAAGCTTCGACTCGCGTGAGCAACTGGGTCACTCTCCTGGCGGGCAACGATCGCCGCGGCGGCACGGCGTCCGCGCGCCGGACCGGGCCGACCGAGCTCGTCTGGAAGGCGGAGCTGCCCGAGTCCGTGCGCTCCAGCCCGGTCCTCGCCGACGGCGTCGTCTTCGTGACCTGCCTGGATGGCCGCCTCTACGCGCTCGACAGCAGGACGGGCCGGGAACGCTGGGCGCTCCAGACCGGCGCGCCCATGCACTCCACGCCCGCCATCTCCGGCAGCCTGGTCCTCGCCGGTTCGGACGACGGCGCGGTCTACGCGGTGGACCGCAGCTCGGGCCGCCTGCAGTGGAAGACGGAAGGCGGCGGGGCGATCTGGACCTCCCCCTCCGTGCACGACGACCTCGTCTTCGTCGGGGCCACCGACGGCCTGTTCCGGGCGGTGGAGCGCGCGGGCGGCCGGCCCCGCTGGAGCCGGCAGTTCGACGGGCAGATCCATTCGACCGCCTACGCCACCGACACGCTGATCTACTTCGGGTGCAGCGACGGCCGCATCCGTGCGCTCGACCGCGCATCAGGAAAGGACGGCTGGACGTTCGAGGCGGAGGACTCCGTCACCGGGGCGCCGGCTGTTGCGGGCGGTCTGGTCATGGCCGGGTCCGAGGACGGCTTCTTCTACGCCCTCGACGCCGCCACCGGCGCGCTGCGATGGAAGCGCGAAACCGGGCTCGGCATCTACTCGTCGCCCGCGGTCGCGGCCGGCAAGGTGTTCTTCGGCGGGAAGGACGGCTTGCTCTATGCCCTGTCCCTCGAAGACGGGCGCGACGTCTGGACGTCGAAGCCGCTCCGGACCATCACCGCCCCGCCGCTGGCCGGCGACGCGATCGTCTGCATCCAGGCCTTCTACGGCGTGACGCAGGCCTACGACACCGCCACGGGCGCCGAGCTCTGGCGCGCGAGCCTCGGCGGGTCCCTGCAGTCCACCCCCATCATCACGGACGACGCCGTCATCCTGGCGTCGTATTCCGGCGTCGTCTATGCGCTCAGGTAAGGGGCGGGCGGCAGCCGGCGCAGCCGCCGCGTTGATCCTGACGCTGGCTGGTCCATCGCCGCGGGCGGCGTCGCCCGCGCGTCGCGCACCAGCAGCGCTACAGCATGGGGACAATGTTCGACATCGTGGCGTATCACGAGCCGGTGGCGGATGCGCAGCGGGCGATGGCGGCGGCGCTGGATGAAGTCGTCCGGCTCGACAAGGTCCTGAGCCACTACCGGGCGGACAGCGACCTCGCGGCGCTGGAGCGCAACGGGAACCGCGGATTCGTGCCGGTGCACCCGGACCTGTTTGCCGTGCTCCGGGAGTCGGCCGAATTCTCGCGGCTGTCCGCGGGCACCTTCGACGTGACCATCGGCCCGCTGCTGAAGGTCTGGCGCGAGGCGCGGGCTGCTGGCCGCCAGCCCTCCGAGGCGCAGCTTGGCGAGGCACGCCGGTGCGTCGGCTATCAGCGCATCGAGCTCGAGGCGCCGGACCGGGTGCAGCTTCTGTCCAGCTGCCTGTCTTTGGATCTCGGCGGCATCGGCAAGGGCTACGCCGTCGATCGCGCCATGGCGGTGCTGACGTCCGCCGGCATCCGCCATGCGCTCGTCAATGCCGGGGGCAGCTCGATTGCCGCGTCCGGGCATCCGCCGGGACAGCGCGGGTGGCCCGTCCGGCTGGGCGCGGCCGCGAATGGCCGCACGCTGCTCCTCAGCGACGGCTCGATTTCAACCTCGCAGCAGGGGGGGCTGGCGATCGACCTGGACGCCACGACCCCCGGCGAGATCTTCGATCCCGGCACCGGCGAGCCGGCGCGCGCCGGCGTCTCGGTCAGCGTCGTGGCGCCGCGGGCCACCGTGTCGGACGCGCTCTCGACGACGCTGCTGCTACTGCCGGATGGCCGCGGCCCGGATCTCCTCGCCCGCTTCCCCGGCACATCCGCGCTCTGGATCTCCGATGCCGGCGAGATCACGACCACGTATCAGGCCGCGCGGCTCGTGCTGGCGGATGGACGCTGACCGCATGAGCAACCGCCTGCGCGTCCTGCGGCCCGTGGTGGTCGCGCTCGCGGCCACGCTGGCGGTGGCGGCGCGGCTCGACGCGGAGGTGCTCGTCCGCTGGGACCAGCCGCAGGTGCCGCCGCGGCAGAGCCTGGGCATCTCGACACTCGTGATCCCGGCCGCCAACCGGGACGCCGTCCGGGACGCGCTGCGCGAGGGCTACCAGCTGTATCTCGAGCTCGACGCCGCGAAGGCCGCGGCGTTCACCGCGCCCGCCCGCGGGGTGGCGGGGCTCATCGTCACGGGCCGGCCGGCGCCGGCGCAGGTGCAGCGGCTCGAGCGGCTGATGGCGCCGAGGGGAGGCCGGGTGATCGTCCCGGAGGAAGGGGGCAAGTGGCCGCACATCCGGACGAACTGGGTGACCCTGAACAACGGCGTGCTGCAGGTGTCCAGCCGGTCGGCGCAGCCGTGGCTCGAGAACAATGCCGCGCTGCTGCGGCTCGGGTCGGGCGCGGCCGGGACTTCCACCAGCGGCGCGGCGCCGCCGCTGCTCGCCTATCCGTGGACGCCGATCACGCTGTCCGACGCCGACGCGGGGCCGGCGGTCCACAACTACCTGGTGGCGATCGCGGAGGCCGGCAGCTTCGGCGGCGACCTGCTGCTGCCGCTCCACGAGCAGCTGCAGAAGGGGCTGCTGCTGGCGCGGCCCGACGCGCGAGCCGACTGGAGCACGATCCGGCGGCACATCGACTTCTACGCCTGGCCGCTGGCCGGGCGCTACCGGCCGCTGGCCGGCATCGGCGTGGTCGTCCGGGAGCCGATGGCGTCGTTCCAGATGCTGCACCTCCTGCTCCGGCACAACCTGCCGTTCGAGGTGATGGCGCCGGAAGCGCTGCCGGATCGCGACCTCGCCGCGTTCGATCTGCTGATCGTGGTGGACGCCCCCGCGGGCCGCGGGCTCGAGGCCGTGCAGGCGTTCGAGAGCCGTGGTGCCCAGGTCGTGGCGCTGCCCGCTCCGCCCGCCGACCCGAACGCGTTCGCGCTGGACATCCGGCGGCGGCTGGGGCGCGCGCATCGCCCCGTTGACATCTGGAACGGGATCACCGTGCTGGTGGCGCCGTTCGCGGCGCCTGACGGCGGCGTGCTCCTGACCGCGCTCAACTACGCCGCCGAGCCGCTGCCCGTGCAGATCCGCCTGCGCGGCACGTTCTCGACCGTCCAGTACGAGTCCCCTGACGAACCGGCGGCGCTGCTGCCGCATCAACACCGCGATGGATACACCGAGTTCGTGCTGCCGGCGCTGCGCACGGGCGGACGCGTGTTCCTGAGCGGACCAACCACCTCGCAATGACCGGAGGCGATATCGTGTCAACCCGCTCGCGTTCCCGTGGCCTGCGCACGCTGCTCTGCCTGCTCGCCGTGGCGGCCTCGCCGCTCGGCGCCCAGACTCCCCCATCGCCCCCGCCCGCCCAGGGGCCGCCGTTCGACCTGCTGATCCGGAACGGGCACGTCATCGATCCGCGGAACGGCATCGACGGCGTGATAGACGTGGCCGTTGCCGGGGCGAAGATCGCCCGCGTGGCCGCCGGCATCGATCCGTCGCAGGCCAGGCGGGTGGTGGACGCCACCGGCCTCCACGTGGTGCCCGGCCTGATCGACATCCACGCGCACGTCTTCTTCGGCACGGAGAAGGACGCCTACCTGAGCAACGCCGACACGGCGGTGCCGCCCGACAGCCACTCGTTCCGCAGCGGCCAGACCACGCTGGTGGACGTCGGCGGCGCCGGGTGGCGGAACTTCCCGCAGTTCAAGGAGCAGGTCATCGACCGGGCCCGCACCCGCGTCCTCTCGTTCATCAACATCGTCGGCTCCGGGATGAAGGGGGGGCCGGTCGAGCAGAACCTCGCGGACATGGACGCGAAGCTGACCGCGATGCGCATCGCGCAATATCCCGAGCTGATCGTCGGGGTCAAGGTCGCGCACTATCTGGGCGCCGAGTGGGATCCGGTCACCCGCGCGGTCGCCGCCGGGCGCGAGGGGAACGTGCCGGTGATGGTGGACTTCGGCCGGAACGATCCGCCGCAGTCGCTGGAAGACCTGCTGATGAAGTATCTGCGGCCGGGCGACATCCTGACGCACGCCTATGCGCACGTCAGCGGACGGACGCCGATCGTGGACGAGAAGGGCAACGTGCGCCCCTACGTCCTGGCGGCAAGGAAGCGCGGCGTGATCTTCGACGCCGGCCACGGCGGCGGCAGCTTCCTGTTCCGGCAGGCGGTGCCGGCGATGAAGCAGGGGTTCCACCCCGACGTGATCAGCACGGATCTGCACACCGGCAGCATGAACAGCGGGATGAAGGACATCCTGAACACGATGTCGAAGTTCCTGAACATGGGCATGCCGCTCGCCGAGGTCATCAAGGCCAACACGGCGCGGGCGGCCGAGGTCATCAAGCGTCCCGACCTGGGCCACCTCACCGCCGGCGGCGAGGCGGACATCGCCGTGCTGAACCTCCGGAAGGGTGAGTTCGGCTTCACCGACGTCGAGGGGGGGCGCTTCCCCGGCGACCGGAAGCTGGAATGCGAGATGACGATCAAGGGCGGACAGGTCGTGTGGGACCTCAACGGCCTGTCGCGGCCGCTGTGGTCGGAGGTCCCGGCCGGCGGCCGCTGAGCGGCCCGGACCGGGACGGTTCCTGCCTCCTGGCTCCGGGTCTGAACCCGCCCGCCCGAACGGCCGCGCGGAAGCGCGTCCGAGCGCGGCCCGGCGTCCGTGATCTTCAGCGGTGTATCGGGCTATCCAGGTCCGTCTATCTGGATATCTCGCATCTCGCCGCCGCTGGTAAGACCGTGGCACCCGGCTGTTGGCGTCTGTATCGCTGAGGTCACGAAGCCGCGCTACACCTGCGGCGGCGCAGGGGCCACTGCTGGTCAATACTCGTTGGGCATTCGCGAGAGGCTACATTTCGTCCGCGATGCTGAATCCGTGGGTATGGCAGGACGGCAACGTCTTCTGGGATCGCCAATTGGGCCGGTCAGAAACGACCGCCATGCGGTCGGGAGCGTCTAACGCTCATTGAAGGAAGGTGCGTCTATGAGGTCTCGGCTGATTTCAGTGTCGCTGTTGCTCCTCCTCACCGTGTTCTCGACATCCGGTACGACGCAGGAGACGGGTCGGATCTTTTGTATCCTGGTTGACGACATCCGGTTTCTACGCCCCGATGTGGAGAGCGCGGGACGTCTATTGGCCGTTCTGCGGGACGAAGTCCTGATCGACGGGGATATGGTCGGCGTGGTGTCAACTGGTCCGTCTGCAGTCGCCGCCGACCTTCGAGACGCTCGCGATCGTGCCAACCTGAACGAGGCCATTCGCGGAGTCGTGAATGGCCCCTCCTTGCTCGGGGGAGCGGTGTCGGAGACAACAGACGCGGCACAGATCCGGCACCACACACACGTTGCCCTTGCCACTCTCGCAGATGTGGTGCGCAGCCTGGGACAGATAAGCAATCGTCAGAAGTACGTGCTGGTTCTCACTTCTGGAGCCACGTCAGCAGCGTCTCTGGAAGCAGTTCTGAGAGCACAAGGGGCTACGATAGTGGCGGGCGGCGCGGGGACATCATCGATCGGCCAAGGGGGTGCAGCGGATCTGCTGCGCGAGCTCTCCGACATCGCGTCAGCGGCCAAACAGGCCAACGTGGCGATACGCGCTATCGATCCGAAGGATCCGGCCAGTGCCGATTTGCTGCGAAGCCTGAAATGATGGGCTCCTCGGAGCCGACGCGATGTCTAACCAAGCGCTGGAGCCATCGGCGCTGATGTAATTGAGCGCGCCGCGGCTCAGCGCTGGTCGTTAGGCGGCGCCGATGACCAATCCTCGTGCCTTCAGAATGAACCGGATTCCGTCCCTCGCTCGCTGGTACTTCGAACCCAGGCGTTTCGAGCAGACTGCCAACGGTCGACGCTACGTCCGACTCGGCGTTCGCCTCTTCAAGCGGTACCTACCCACCAGCGGCGACCTAATCTCGCGCGCCCGCGGTCGTCGACGCATCGCTCCTATCGGCCCCGGCCTCGTCAGCAGTCTGCTGCAGCACGAGAAGCAGACGAAGTCCTGGGAGGCGCGGCATCTCGTCGGCGCACTGTCCATGCTCGCGCTCACTTGGTGGTCCATCGCAGTTCACGGTAAGGGTAGCTGGCCCGTTCTACTCGGCGCCAATCTCCTCATCAACGTGTACCCCATCATGCTGCAGCGATACAACCGCATACGCCTTCGTTCCCTGCTGGCGCGCCTGAGGGGCCGCCACTTCGAGGGCACCGCCTAGCCCCGGCACCCAACGAACACGCTACACTCGCCGCTGGAGCCGCACGGTAGCCGGATCCTTGGGGATGCGATCGATGTCGCTCACCACCTTCCATCGGTTCAGCATTCGGCTACCGCTCCTAGTCCCGGCGCCGCTGACCGATTCATGCAACCGTCGAGACCCGGTTGGCCGACCGGAGAGTTGGCGGCTTCTCGCTGTTTTCCGGCGGCGCTCCCTACCTGCTCCTGGCCGTGTGGGCGATCTGGCGGGTCGGCGGACGTAGCGACCAGACATGAAGCGCCTGATGTTTCGGGCGCCGCTGTGCATACTTGGGGGGTCTTTGTCCCACTGGCGCCCCAAATTGGTCTCGCCGTGGGTGTTGTCGAGCCATGGGCAAGGATTGCGGGAATTGGGGCGGTCGTCATTCTTGTGCTCGGCTACGCGTAGTCGCTCTCATTGCCGTGCTCCGTGTGGGCGTCAATAGGCTCCTCACACTCCGGCAGCCCGGCTAACTTGGCATGCAGCCGACAGCGGCGCGTGTCAGAATGAGCGCCGCCGCGGCTGAAGCCTGACGTTCGGCGTCATTGTTGACCCTTGATGCGACCCACTGGTCGCACGATACAACGCATGGGCTCGCCGGCAAGACGATCCTGAGGCCGGCCAGGAGGCGTAGGAATGCGCAAGCCGATGACGCCGGTGATGGTTCTCCTGTACCTGCTGGCGGGTGTCGTGCCGCCGGCGGCAGCGCAGGTCGATCAACAGCGCGCACAAGAGTTCTTCAAGGAAGCCCAGGCCCTCTGTGAGCGCGACGGTGGGCGCCTGTGGGGGGTGTCCTTCTGCGCGCCGATGGTGATCGGCGACGCGCGGACGCAGACGTTCGCCACCAGCCAGCCTCCGCCGGATGAACCTCGCCCGAACACCATCGGTCTGCTGAACGGGCCCATTCAGTGGGGCGACACGATGTCGGCGGCGATGACCTGGGAAACGATCGCCAACTGGCCGGCTCGCACGCGTGGCGAGGCGTTCCTCCACGAGTCATTCCACATTGTCCAGATGTCCAAAGGCGTCGCGACCCCTGACCGTGGGCGGCTCGGGCCGAGCATGCGGAGCGAGAATGAACATCTCGATGCGGTCGACGGACGTTACTGGTTGCGCCTCGAATGGCGCGCGCTCGCACACGCGTTACGGGAATCAGGAGAGCTGCGCGCCCAGGCCGTGCGCGAGGCGCTGGCCTTCCGCCAGGCGCGTCTCGCGCGATATCCCGAGCACGTCGTCAGCGAGTACTTCCTCGACATCAACGAAGGCCTCGCCTCGTACACGCAGGTCGTGCTTGCCGCACGGTCTGCGGAGGACGCGATCGCGCGCGCCATCGAACTCCTGGCGAGCGCGGAGGACGGGGAGAGCTATGTGCGCACCTTTGCGTACAACTCCGGTCCCGCCTATGGTCTCCTGCTCGATGCCGCTTCGCCGGGCTGGCCGCGCAGACTGGTCGCCGGCGACGAGCCGGCCTTGCTGTTGCTGCGTGCGCTCGACGTCCAGCCGGTCGCGGACGTCGCCGCGGCTGCGCTGCGTTACAGTGGGGCCCAGCTCCGCACGACCGAGGAACAGCGCGGCCAACAGCGGCAGGCGCGGATCGCCGAGTTGCGCCGGCGGTTCGTTGACGGCCCAGTGCTCCTGATGCCGGGCGGAGGCAGTGGGCTCTCGAATTCTCTCGGTGCCGTCGTGGTTCCGGACGTCGGGACCATCTACTTCCACGCCTATCGCATGACCGGACCGTGGGGTGCGCTCGAGGCGGAGAAGGGCGTGCTCGTCTCGAGCGATGGCCGAACACGGCGTCTGCCGGCGCCGGTGCTGCGCGACGAGACGACGATCTCAGGAGAGGGGTGGACGCTCAAGGTCGCGCCTGGATGGGTGGTTCGGGAAGGAGCACGGCGAGGAGACTACGAAGTGGTCCGGCAGCGATGAGCCGCACTCGGTTGCGTTCGTCGATCGTGCTGCTCGCGCTCGTTGCGTGCGCCTGTTCAGCGACGGGACGCGGAATCAGCGCTGTCGCGGCGCCCGCGCGTCAGCCGTTGGTCACGACGGATGTCGTGTACGGGCACAAGGACGGTCTGGCGGTCACGTTCGACGTGTACCGTCCAGCACGGCCCAATGGCGCCGGCGTCATTGCGATCGTGAGCGGCGGCTGGCAATCGAGCGTGGAGATGAGCCGTCTGATGGTCGGCGGCTATCTCGCTCCGTTGTTGAATGAGAGGGGATTCACCGTACTCGCCGTCCGACACGGCAATGGCCCGAGGTATCCCATGTCCGCGATCGTGTCCGACGTGCGGCGGGGCGTCCGCTTCATCCGTCAGCACGCCGGGGACTACGGCCTCGACCCCGGCCGCATTGGCGTGTGGGGCGCCAGCGCCGGTGGGCAACTCGCCCTGCTGCTCGGGACGACAGCCGACTCCGGGACTCCCTCGGCGTCGGACACCGTGCTCAGGGAATCCAGTCGCGTCGCGGCGGTCGTGGCGTGGTTTCCGGCCACCGATCTCTATCGATGGTCGAACAAGCAGGCGTGGCCGGCCACGGCGACGTTGACGGAGGCCGAGGCCGCGCAGTATTCACCCATTCACTTCGTGTCGTCCGGAGCGGCTCCCGCATTCATCGTGCACGGCGACGCCGACACGACCGTCCTGATCGCCGAGGGAGAGACGATGTACGAGGCGTTAACGAAGGCGGGCGCGTCCGCGTCGTTCATGCGAAACGAGAGCGCGGGACACGGGTTCGGCGGCGCCGATCTCGAGCGTGTCAATGTCGCAATGGTGCAGTGGTTCGAGCGCCATCTCGGGAGCGCGGCGAAATAGACTCGGATCGGCACGGTGTACTTGGGCACGTACCGGTCGTTCCGCATGCTCTGGATCGGTCGGAACCCCGTCTCCGATGCGGGCAGCCTGACAAGCCGCTGCAGCCGGCGAGCGACGTCGTAGGGGAAGGCTGATTCGCGCGACGGAGAGCGCCGCTCGCGGCTGAGCGGAAACGCGTTAGCCGGCATGAACGCGTAGGTTGCGCGACCGGAGCGATGTGATTACACTGTGATCACATGACCACGAAGACACGCATCGTTCGCATCGGCAATTCGCGGGGCATTCGCGTGCCGAAGGTCCTGCTGGACGAAGCCGGTCTTCCAGACGAGGTCGAGCTTCGGGCCGAACCTGGTCGGCTCGTCGTGTCGGCGGCCGCCCGGCCTCGAGCGGGATGGGCCGCGAAGGCCCGGGCGATGCACCAGCGTGGCCACGATGCGCCGCTCGATGCCCCCACACCGACGGCGTTCGACGAAACAGACTGGCAGTGGTGATCAGCCGCGGCGAGGTGCACCTCGTTCGTTTAGATCCCACCCTCGGCAGCGAGATTCAGAAGACTCGTCCGTGCGTTGTCGTGTCCCCGGACGAACTGAATGCGCACTTACGCACGGTGATCGTGGCACCGATGACCACGAGCGGCCGTGCGTATCCGTGGCGGATCCGCTGTCAGTTTCAACAACGCGCCGGGTACGTCGTTCTCGATCAGCTTCGGACTGTCGATCGGGAGCGGTTGGTAAGGAAACTCGGCAGCCTCTCCGGGTCGACATTGGTCGAAGTGCTTGGCGCTCTGCAGGAGTTGTTCGCTGACGGCGAGGCAGGCTAACAGGCCGCTGCAGCCGACGAGCCGCGCAAAGCGCAAGGCCAAGTCGAAGCCCCGTTCCCGCGCGGCTCGCGACTGAGCGGCAATGCGTTAGGCGTCAATCGGTCGAGCTTCATCGAGCGCCAGTGAGGGCACGAGCTCCGAGCCGTGCCAGTTCGGAGAGAATGAGTCCAAGCAACGAGCGACTGACATGAAGGCCGGGAACAGTCAGGACAAGGCGAAGTCATTCAAGCCACTTACGGCCAGGAAGGCGCCAGCGCCTGCGGATGGCCACGCGATCATCGAGGATTGGGTCCGGCGCGTGATGCCTGATCTACATCCCATCGTCAAGTGGCTGGACGAGTTGATCCGCGAAACGATTCCTGGGCTTCAATTTGGCGTCAAATGGCAGAAGGCGTACTACGGCCTGCCGGAGCAGGGATGGATCATCGAGATGGTGGCCTACGATGTCTCTGTGAACGTCGTGTTCTTCGGAGGCGCGGAGTTGGATCCTCCGCCGCCGCTCGGAACCGTTGGGCGGAGCCGCTACGTAAAACTCAGGACATTGGAAGAGGCGCAGGCGCCCCTGCTACGCAAGTGGATCAAACAGGCAACGCGTGTGCCCGGTTGGAGATGAGGAACGCGTTGCAGCCGACGTGAGCATCGGACATGTCGCCTGTCGCACCTGCGCCGCTCAGGCGAGCGCGCGGATGCCGGCCACCAGCCGGGCAACCCCTTCGGCGACCGCGTCCGGCTCCAGCGCGCCGTAGGAGATGCGGATCGAGCAGGGAGCGGGGTCGCCGAAGGCGGACCCGGGAATCGCGGCGACGCGGTGCTCGCGGATGAGCCGCTCGACGAACGTCATCGAGTCGAGCGTGGAGTGCACGCGCACCAGGTAGTAGAAGGCCCCTTCGACCGGGGCGACGTCGCACGGCACCTGCGGGTCGTCGAGGGCCTCGAAGATGCTGCGCCGCAGGCGGTCGAGCCGGGCCAGGCTGGCGGCCGGGTAGTCGCGGCCGACCGCGATTGCCGCCAGCGCCGCGGCCTGGGACACCGCCGGCGGGCAGATCAGCACGGTGTCCTGGATCTTGTTGACCGCCTCGCCGAGGCCGTCGGGCACGACCATGTAGCCCACCCGCCAGCTGGCCATCCCGTAGGCCTTGGACAGCGAATACAAAGAGATCGTGTGGGCGGCAGCGCCCGGGATGGAGCCGGGCGAGAAGTGCCGGAGCCCGCCGTAGATGAAGTATTCGTAGGCTTCGTCGTGGACGTGGAACACGCCGCGGTCCGCGCACAGGCGATTCACCGCGCGCAGCGCCGCTTCCGGGTAGACGGCGCCGGTCGGGTTGTTGGGCGACACCGTGACGACCGCCCGCGTTCGCGGCGTGATCGCGGCGGCGATCGCCGCGACGTCGAGCTGATAGTCGCCGGTCGTGCCGACGCTGACCGGCACCCCCCCGGCGATCACGACCGCCATCTCGTGGTTGAAATAGTAGGGGGCAGGCAGCACGACCTCGTCCCCCGGGTCGGTGACAGCGAGGACCGCGTTGAGGAACGCCTGGTTCCCCCCGGCGGTCACCACCACGTGGCTGCCCGGCCGGACGCTGATCCCGTTCTCGCGCGCGAGCTTGGCCTCGAGGGCCCCGACCAGGCCGGGCCCCCCTTCGACCGGCCCGTAGCGATGGTCGCCCAGGCTGGTGCCGAAGCCACGCACGGCGTCCATGACGTCCGGCGGCGGTCCATACGACACGATCCCCTGCCCGAGGGACACGGTGCCCGGCGTCCCGGCGATCCATCTGCCGACGATCGGGATGACGGGCGGCTGCACGGCGGCCAGCCGCTGCGACTGCTGGTGAACGGTCTGCACGGGCCTCAGCATAACAGCCCGCCATCCGGCGCCGGCTGACGGCGCTCGGGCACCGCCGGATCGGCGCAAGTTCCCCGCCCCGGCCGCGGCCAAGTCAGCTATACTCCGGCGCAACCCCCGTCACTGCAGGCTGGGCCGAGGCCCAGCCTGGGCCCACCCGGAGGAACCGTCGTGATCCGTGCTGGCGTCCTGTTTCTCGTTCTGATCTGCGCGAGCCCCGCTGCCGCGCAGGCTCCCCCGCCGGCGCCCGCGGCGCGCCCCGCGGCCGAGTTCGACCTCCTGCTCAAGGGGGGGCACGTCATCGATCCGCGCAATACCCTCAGCGCCGTCCGCGACGTCGCTGTGAAGGACGGCCGGATTGCCGCCGTGGCGCCGGACATCGCGGCGTCGCGCGCCCTCAAGACCGTTGACGTCTCGGGCCTCTATGTCACGCCGGGGCTGATCGACATCCACGTCCACGTCTACGCCGGGCCGAAGAAGAACGACTATGCCGGGGGCGACTGGAGCGTCTTCCCCGATGGCTTCACGCTGCGCAGCTGCGTCACCACGGTGGCCGACGCCGGCAGCTCCGGCTGGCGCAACTTCGAGGACTTCAAGAGCCGGGTGATCGACGGGTCCAAGACCCGCGTCACCGCCTTCCTCAACATCGTCGGCGGCGGCATGGGGTCCGGACCGGTCGAGCAGAACCTCGCGGACATGGACGTCGAGCCGACGGCGGCGATGACGCTGAAGCACAAGGGGCTGATCGTCGGGATCAAGAGCGCGCACTTCAACGGCCCGGAGTGGGCACCCTACGAGAAGGCGGTCGAGGTCGGCCGCCGCGCGAAGATTCCGGTGATGGTGGACTTTGGCGGCAACGTCAAGGCCGGGCGCACGCTCGACGCGCTGCTCACGAAGTATTTCCGCCCCGGCGACATCTACACGCACATGTACGGCGGCCGCCGCGGCGAGCAGGACGCCAGGACCCAGGGCCCGAGCCAGGCGATGCTCGACGGGCGCCGGCGCGGCGTGTTCTTCGACGTCGGCCACGGCGGCACGAGCTTCCGCTACGCGACCGCCGTGCCGCTGATGAAGGCCGGGTTCGTGCCCGACTCGATCTCGACGGACCTGCACACGAGCAGCATGAACGCGGCGATGAAGGACATGCTCAGCGTGATGGGCAAGTTCCTCGCCATGGGTATGACGCTCGAAGACGTGGTGCTGCGGTCCACGTGGAACCCGGCCCGGCAGATCCAGCTCGACGAGCTCGGCCATCTCTCGGTCGGCGCCGCCGGGGACATCGCGGTGCTGCGGCTCGAGAAGGGGCGGTTCGGCTTCATCGATCCGGTCGGCGCGACCCTGCCCGGCAGCACGCGGCTGACGTGCGAGCTGACCGTCCGCGACGGCCGGGCGATGTACGACCTCAACGGCCTGACGGGCGAGCCCTGGGAGCGCCTCGGGGCCGACGTCACGGCGGCCGATCCACGATGGGCGGACTTCGGGAGGCGAAGGCAATGAACGCGGATACGAACGGTTTGTCGTCAGGGGGTCAGATGCTGCGTCGAACGTCACTGCTACTGGGTTTCGTGCTCCTCTTCGCGACCGGCGCCTGGGCGCAGCTCGCGTCACAAACGGCGCTGGTCGGCACGGTGACCGACAGCGGCGGCCTGGTCGTGCCCGGCGCGCAGGTCGTGGCCGTCAACACCGGCACCAAGGACACCTACGAGGCGACCACCAACGCCGAGGGCTACTACAACATCCAGTTCGCGCGTCCCGGCACCTACGACATCACCGTGACGATGCAGGGCTTCCGGACGTTCACGGCGAGCGGCGTCGAGGTGGCCACCAACCAGGTGGTGCGCACCAACGCCACGCTGGCGGTCGGCGGGCTGGCCGAGTCGGTCAGCGTCGAGGCGCGGGCGCAGGTGCTCAACACCGACCGTGCCACCGTGTCGGAAACCATCGGCGAGCGCGCCATCGTCGAGCTGCCGCTGAGCGGACGCAACGTGTGGAGCCTGGCGAGCACCACGCCCGGCGTGCTCGGCGGCCTCAACAGCGACATCGGCCTCAGCTTCCGCGGCGCGGGACAGCGCGAGATTCAGAACAGCCTGTCGCTCGACGGCATCAACGCGTCCTCGAACCTGCTGGCGGCGACCAGCATGCGGCCGATCGCCGACGCCGTCACCGAGATCCAGGTCCAGACCGGCAGCACTTCGGCCGAATACGGCGCCTACCTCGGCGTCCACATCAACGTCGTCACCAAGAGCGGCACCAACACGCCGCACGGCTCGTTCTTCGAGTTCTTCCAGGACGACGCGCTCGACGAGCGGGGCTACTTCGAGAACCGCGCGGTGCCGGCGAACCCGCGGCAGCGCAACCAGTTCGGCGCCCAGATGGACGGGCCCGTGGTGATTCCCGGCCTCTACGACGGGCGAAACCGGACGTTCTTCATGGGCGCCTACGAAGGGGTACGCGGCGAGGCGATCAGCAGCCCGTTCGCGTCGGTGCCGACGGCGCTGATGCGGCAGGGGAACTTCTCGGAGGTCGCCACGCCGATCCGCAACCCGTTCACCGGGCAGCCGTTCCCGGGCAACATCATCCCGGCGGCGATGCTGTCGCCGACCGCGCGGCGGCTGCTCGAGTACTACCCGGAGACCAACCGCTCCGGCACCTCGAACAACGTGCAGGCGCCGAGCGCGAACACCGACAACGTCGATCAGGTGCTGGCGCGTGTCGACCAGAACCTCGGCAACAAGATCCGGCTCAACGTCCGCTACAACTGGCACGACAGCTTCTCCAGCAACGTGTTCAACGCGCCGATCCCGGTGACCGCGGTGACGCAGCCGCGCGTCAACAAGAACTGGCTGGGGTCCTACACGCACACGCTGCGCCCCAACCTGCACAACGACTTCCGGATCGGCTACCACCGGATCGACTTCGACACGCTGAACCAGTTCGCGGTGGACGGGCGTGACGGATGCCGGCACGTCGCTTGGCATTCCCGGCTTCGACGGCGACACCCGCTACAGCAACCCCGGCCTGCCGAGCGTCAACATCAGCAACTTCAGCGGGCTCGGCGCCGGCGGCACCAACTGGTACCAGTTCGACACGACGTTCCAGGCGTCGAACGTGATGGCCTACACCCGCGGATCGCACAACGTCCGGGCCGGGTTCGACCTGCGCCGGCTGACGACCGGACGGCGCGCGGCCAACGACCCGCGCGGCCTGTTCTCGTTCACCGGCGACATCACCGGCTATTCGATGGCCGACTTCATGCTCGGGCTGCCGCGCAACGTGATCCCGCCGACCGACCAGATCCAGGGGCACGTCGGCGGCTGGCGCAACGGGTTCTTCATCAACGACGTCTGGCAGGCGTCGCGCGACCTGACGCTCAGCCTCGGGCTGCGCTACGAGCGGAACAGCCCGATCCAGACGTATGTCGGGCTGGCCTCGATGCTGGCCGAGGATTTCGAGACCATCATCCCCAGCAGCTTCCCCGCCAAGGGGTTCGAGTTCACCGAAGCCAACAACAAGGACATCGCGCCGCGGCTCGGCGCCACCTACCGGCTCGGCGACAAGACCGTGGTGCGCGCCGGGTTCGGCATCTACTACAACCCGAACCAGATGAACTCGTTCACCTTCCTGACCAACAACCCGCCGCTGGCGGCCGTGACCACCTACACGTCCGACCCGGCGAACCCGACGCTGTCGTTCACCAGCCCGACCGGCGCGGTCGGGCCGATCGGGCGTCCCGACATGATCTCGCCGACGCGCGAGCTGCCGAACGCCCGCAAGGACCAGTGGAGCTTCGACATCCAGCGCGAGCTCGGACGCGGCACGGCGCTCGACCTGCAGTACGTCGGATCGAACACCAGCAACCTCGATCGCAGCTTCTTCAACAACACGCCGAGGCCGGGGCCGGGGAACGTCGACGCGCGCCGTCCGAGCCAGAACTTCCGCAACCGCCGGATCATCCAGAACGATCTGATCGCCGACTACGACGCGTTCAGCGTGATCCTGCGCAAGCGGATGGACAAGGGGCTGCAGGCCGACGCGCACTACACCTGGTCGCGCACGCGCGACATGGCGACGCACTCGAACGGCGGCGGCGCGACGATGGACGACTACGACATCTGGCGGGACTACGGCCCGGCCAACTGGGACATCCCGCACCGGTTCGTCGCCAGCTACCTCTACGACATCCCGTTCCTCAAGGACTCGTCGCAGCCGATCCTGAAGTACCTGGTCGCCGGCTGGCAGGTCAGCGGCGTGACGACCGTGCAGAGCGGCTCGCCGGTGAACGTGACGTTCGGGCAGGACCGGGCCAACATCGGCCGCACCGGCCTGCAGCGTCCGGACCTGGTCGGCGCCCTCCCCGAGCTGAACTGCCAGCCCAACTCCGCGGGCGCCAGCGACGTGGAGCGCCGGCAGCTGATCAACTGCTTCGACGCGTCGGCGTTCGCGCTCCCGGCGCAGTTCACCTTCGGCAACGCCGGCCGGAACATCCTGCGCGGATCGAAATTCGTGAGCACCGACCTGTCGCTGATGAAGAACGTGCCGCTGCAGGGCACCGTGCGGCTGCAGGTCCGGGTGGAGATGTTCAACGTCTTCAACACCGTGAACTACAGCAACCCCAACTCGTCGTTCGGCTCGTCCGCGTTCGGCCGGATCACCGGCGCCGGCAGCATGCGGCAGGTGCAGCTGGGAGGAAAGATCCTCTTCTGAGGTGAGGCTGGAAGTTGGGAGTGACGCACGACAACTCCCAACTTCCAATTCCCAATGCCCAAATAGGTTTCAACTCCCAACTGCCAGGTCCCAATGCCCAAACAGCTTCCAACCCAACGCCCAACGCCCAAGTGAGTGCCAACGCCCAACCCCAACCCGGCTCCCCGAGGTGGATTGGGAGTTGGAGATTGATTGGGAGTTGGGTATTGGGAGTTGGGAGTTGGCAGTTGCGTAGCGCCCTTCGCCCTTCGCCCTTCGCCCTTCGCCCTTTGGAGCCCCCCTTGCCCTTTCTCACACGCCGTCAGATGTTCCGCGCCGGGCTGTTCGGCGCCGGCAGCCTGCTGCCTGTGTCGCGCGGCACGGCGGGGGCGGGAGTGGCGCAGGCGCAGCGGAAAGTCGCGGCCGCGGCGCCGGCGGTGCCCGACGTCTACGGGTCGATTGGCGTGCGGCCGCTGATCAACTGCCGCGGCACGCTGACGATCATCGGCGGCTCGATCGAGCTGCCGGAAGTCCGCGCGGCGAAGAACGCGGCCAACCAGCAGCACGCGCACCTCGATGAGGTCATGCAGGCGATCGGCCAGCGGCTCGCCGAGCTGACCGGCGCGGAATGGGGCATGGTCAGCTCGGGATGCGCGGCGGCGATGTCGCACGCCACCGCGGCCTGCGTGGCCGGCGGCAACCCCGATCTGCATGTCCGCATCCCGAACCTCGCGGGGTTTGCCAAAGACGAAGTCATCATCCCGACGCACTCGCGCAACGTCTACGATGCGGCGATCCGGGCCGTCGGCGTCAAGATTATCGAGGTCGAGACACCCGACGACCTGCGGTTGGCGATCGGCCCGAAGACGGCGATGATCTACATCTTCGCCGGGCCGCGGAACGAGACGGGGCCGATGTCCACCGCAGCCATCGCGGCGATCGCCCAGCCGCACCACGTGCCGATCTTCGTGGACGCGGCAGCCGAGATCCTGACCATCCCGAACATCCACCTGCAGCGCGGCGCGACGCTCGTCGGCTACAGCGGCGGCAAGTTCATCCGCGGGCCGCAGAGCGCCGGGCTGATGCTCGGGCGCAAGGACCTCGTGCAGGCCGCCTGGGTCCACAGCGCGCCGCACCACGGCTACGCCCGCAGCATGAAGGTCGGCCGCGAAGAGATGATTGGCATGCTCGCGGCCGTCGAGTCCTGGGTCCGGCGCGATCACGCCGCGGAGTGGCAATCGTGGGTGGACCGGTGCGAGCACATCGCCGGCCGGGTGGCGAAGCTGCCCGGCATCACGGCGACCGTGGCGCGGGAGCCGCACGCCAGCCTGAGCAACCGGAGCCCGCGCCTCACGATCCGCTGGACTGCGGCGGAACGCGGCATCACCGGCCAGTCCGTCGCCGAGCTGCTCGACAAGGGGGAGCCGCGCATCGCCCTCGCCGGCGCAGGTGGCGGGCAGGCGCAGGACCTGCCCGGCGACACGGGCATCGCGATCACCTCGGCGATGATGGCGCCGGGCGACGAGAAAATCGTGGCCGACCGCCTCGTCGCGGTCCTGTCCGCGACACACACCCTGCCGCCTGTGGCGCCGCAGGCGCCCGCGGCCGCGGACCTGTCCGGGCGCTGGGACGTGGCCATCACCTACGCCGCGAGCTCGTCCACCCACGTCCTGCAGCTGCGGCAGAACGGCGCCCGCCTGGATGGATCGCACCAGGGCAACTTCGAGACCCGCGGCATCACGGGCACCGTCAACGGCGCCGCCGTATCGCTCGCCAGCATCGTCACCGAGCGGCATGGCGACTGCGCTCAACTACCGGTTCAGCGGCACCATCGACGGCGACACCCTGTCGGGCACGCTGGACATGGGGGAATACCTGAAGGCCACCTGGACCGCGCGGCGGCCGGTCCGCGCGTGACCTGGGCCCCCTGGAACTGCCGCGCGCGGGAGCCGGCATCAGTCGCCGTGACATCCACGACTCCTGGACGGGCCCCTTCGTCAGCCGGCGTCTCTCCGGGCCTTGTATAAGTCTTCGCGGTCAAGGACACTAGCGGCGCAGGAGGATCACTTCGCATGGCCAAGAACACCCGTCGCACGTTCATGGCGGCCGCAGCCCCGGCGCTGCTCGCCGCGCCAGTCGCCGCCCGCCAGGCGGCGAGCGCGCCACCGGCGCAGCCGCCACAGGCCGCCCAGCCGGCACAGCCCGCCCGCAAGCGGACCTACCGCAAGCTCACGCCGACCTCCAAGACCGTCAAGGGTGAACCGCTCTACAGCCCGGAAGTGTCGTTCGGCAACCTCGTCTTCGTCTCCGGCCGCGGCGGCGGGACCGACGCTCCACCGGACATCACGGCACAGACCAAGAGCGTGCTCGACCAGATCGAGGAGTCGCTGAAGCTCGCCGGCTCGTCGATGGACAAGGTGCTGAAGGTCAACGTCTACCTGACCGACATGAAGAACTTCGAGGGGATGAACAAGGCCTACATCGGCCGCTTCGGGTCAGAGCCGCCCGTGCGCACCACCGTGTCGATCACCGCCGTGCCCGACTACTCGCTGGTCGAGATTGATTGCATAGCGCATATCTGACGATGAGGGTTCAGGGTGCAAGGTGCAAGGTGCAGGGTTCGCTGGACAGGGTTCAGGGTGCAAGGGGTTCAAGGTGCAAGGGTGCAGGGTTCAAGGTTCTCGGTTCAAGGTTCGCCGACGGACAGCCCGCACAGGAACTCGCGTAGCCGCACTCTGGGCTGGAACCCTGCACCTGGGAGCCTGTCAGGAATTCTGTGTGTGGGGCATCACTTGAGGAGTGTTCATGCCCCGGAAACCGAAATCGCTCACGTCTGACGCGCCGTTGGCGCCCATTTCCGCAGAGATTCTCGATCAGGTGGTCGGCCAGGGACCGGTGACGCCCGAGGAGCTCGAGGCGGTGGTCCGCCGGTTCAAGATGGCGATTATCGAGCGGGCGCCGGGCGGCGAGCTGACGCACCATTTGCGGTATGCCCGCGGTGGCGATAAACCCGACGACTCGACCGGTCATCGCAACGGGACGAGCGGGAAAACGGTGCTGACCGACGATGGCCCGTTGGCGCTCGAGGTGCCGCGCGATCGGGCCGGCACGTTCGAGCCGCGCTCGATCGGAAACATGAAACCTGTATCGTCCATCTCATTCGGAACAGCCTCGCGTTCGCGAATTGGAAGGAGCGCCAGCCGATGAAGCCGCACGAAGCTGCGGTGGCTGGCGCTACGCAACATCACGGCAACCTGGGTGCGTGGCGCGCCCACAGGACTTGGAAGACCGCACAGACCGCGGTTTCCCACAAGCGCCACACGCATCATCGCTCGTGGAAGGAAGATCGGAAGAACGCCTCACACACGAAATTCCTGACACTCCCGCTGGGCGTGTGCTCGAGGAAGCCGTCGCTCAGCCAGGTGCAGGGTTCCAGCCCAGAGTGCGGCTACGCGAGTGCCAAGTGCGGGCTGTCCGTCGGCGAACCTTGAACCCTGAACCTTGAACCCTGAACCTTGAACCCTGCACCCTTGCACCTTGAACCGATCCGCCTCAGTACTCCCCCGAATTACTGACAAACGCCAGCATCCGTGAGTCCGGCGACCATGACGGCACGTTGATGGTGCCCTGGCCGCCGTAGACGTAGGCGATCACCGTCGGGGTGCCGCCGGCGGCGGGCATCATCCGCAGGTAGACGCGCTTGTAGTACGGATGATCCGACGGCGACACCTCGGGGGGGAAACTGATGAACGCGATGCGCTGGCCGTCGGGCGAGGGGTGCGCGAACCAGTTGTTCCAGCCGTCGCGGGTGATCTGCTCGGGGTCCTGTCCGTCCGGCTTCATCCGCCAGATCTGCATCGTCCCGCTCCGCAGCGAATTGAAATAGATGTACTGCCCGTCGGGGCTGTACTCCGGCCCGTCGTCCAGCCCCTTGACGTCGGTGAGCCGGACTTCCGGGCCGCTGCCGTCGGAGGGGATGCTGTAGATGTCGAACTCGCCGTTGCGGCCGCCGGTGTAGACCAGGGTCCGGCCGTCGGGCGACCAGCCGTGCAGGTACGACGGCGTCAGCGGGGTGATGCGCGCCGGCGTGCCGCCGCCAACCGGCACGGTGTAGATGGCCGACGCCCCCGTGCTCTGGTCGCTGATGCCGAGGGTGGTGCCGTCGAACGAGAGCACGTGGTCGTTGTTGTTCCGGTTCGAGGCGCCGGTGTCGATGAGCGACGGGTGGCGGGTCGCCAGGTCGAAGCGGTAGAGCCGGCCGCGGGTCTCCCCCCGGCCGCTGGTGTTGTAGATCAGCGCGCTGCCGTCAGGCGTCCAGTTGGGCGCTTCGAAGGGCTGGTCGGACCGGTAGAGAATCTGGCGGGCGCCGGTGTCGACGTCGAGCACCTCGAGCAGGCTGCCGATGTAATCCCGGTACGGGATGAAGCCCTCCCTGGCCGGCCTGATGATCCGGACGTTGCTGAAGACCGCCCGCTCGGTCACCTCGGCATTGTGCGAGCACAGTGCCAGCCCGGCCAGGACCTCGTCGCCCAGGGGGATGTCGGTCACCTCGGTCACGGTGAAGGGCTCGCCGAACTTCGCCGCGGAGAACGTGTAGGTGGAACCCTTCCGTTCGAGCTGCAGGACGTCGGCCCCCTTGATCGCCGCGGCCTTCTCCTCGGTCATCGCGCCCCTGGCGCGCCGGAACTGCAGAGACGTCAGGCCGTCGCCATGGACGACGCCGTCGACGTACGCGGCATCGGCCTCGATGCCGGCACGCACGATGAGTGCGGCCTTGCGGTGCGGATCGGTGCCCGCGCCGAGGAACTGCACGCGGGTCTGGAGAATGAAGTCCCCGGTCATCCGCTTCCACACGAAGTGAAACTCGTCGCGGCCTGCCCACATGTTGGCGCCGGCAGCGGCCAGGTGGTACTTCTGCGACACGGGGTTATAGGCGGCCGAGCCGGCAATCTTTGGTGCGCCGACGTCGCCGTGGCCATCGAACTCCCCGACCCTCGCGCCTTGCGCGGCGCCCTGCCCATGCCCGGCGGCAGCAGCGGCCGCCACCATCAGGACGCGCCCGAACAGGCGGACGGTGGCGGAAAGGGGGTGCGTCAAGACTGTCTCCATCGTGAACGCGGGCGCCAGCCCGGCGGACCGATCGGGGGCCTGCGGCGGTTTGACGGCGTCTCAGGGTCGGGACATAGTAATCCGAAGGCCAGCCTTTTCATCCTGAGCCCATCGACCCTGTTTTTGAGGAGCGTGCACGTGAGAATCAGTGTTTTCGCCACCGCCTTTGCCCTGCTGGCAGCCACCGCGTCAGCGCAGCAGGGCGGCGTGGACCCCCGCCCGCCGAACGCGCCGACCCAGAAGGCCGCGTCTCCGGGGCAGACCAGAGCACCCGAGGCCAAGTCGAATGTCGCGTTCACGGTCGTGCCTGTCGCGGAAGGGCTCGGCAACCCCTGGGGCATGGCGTTCCTGCCTGGCGGGAAGATGCTCGTCACCGAAAAGCATCCCGGACGCCTGCGCGTCGTCGGCGCGGACGGCAAGCTGTCGGAACCGGTCGCCGGCCTTCCGCCCGTGGACGCCCGCGCGCAGGGGGGGCTGCTCGACGTCGAGGTCGACCCGGCGTTCGCCAAGAACGGCCTGATCTACTGGAGCTATGCCGAACCGCGCGAGAACGGCGTGAACAACACGGCCGTCGCCCGCGGCAAGCTGGTGGACGACGCCGCCGCGCCGAAGGTGGAGAACGTCGAGGTCATCTTCCACCAGACGCCGTCGCTGAACTCGAACCTGCACTTCGGCGGCCGGCTCGTGTTCGGCCGCGACGGCACGCTGTTCGTGACGCTCGGTGAGCGCTCCATCACCGAAGGTCGCATGCAGTCGCAGCAGATGGACAGCCTGCTCGGCAAGATCGTCCGGATCAACACCGACGGCTCGGTCCCCAAGGACAACCCCTTCGTCGGCAAGGCGGGCGCGAAACCCGAGATCTGGTCCATCGGACACCGCAACGTCGAGGCGGCCACGCTCCACCCCTCCACCGGTGAGCTGTGGGAAGTCGAGCACGGCGCGCGCGGCGGCGACGAGATCAACATCGCGCGGAAGGGGAAAGACTACGGCTGGCCGACGATTGCCTACGGCATCGAGTACAAGGGCGACCCGATCACCGGCGGCATCACGGCGAAGGAGGGCATGGAGCAGCCCCTCTACTACTGGGATCCGGTCATCGCGCCGAGCGGCATGACGTTCTACACCGGCTCGATGTTCCCCGAGTGGAAGGGCAACCTGTTCGTCGGCGGCCTGGCCAGCACCGCCCTCGTGCGGCTGGTGATCGAGAACGAGAAGGTCGTCGGCGAGGAGCGCCTGCTGACCGACCTGCAGCCCAACCGCGAGCGCATCCGCGCGGTCAAGCAGGGACCCGACGGCGCGCTGTACGTGCTGACCGACAGCCCGAAGGGCCGCCTGCTGAAGCTGGTGGCGAAGAAGTAGGGCATGCCCGGAACGGACAGGTGCATCCTGTTCAGTTTTGCCCACCCGGACGACGAGAGCTTTTCGGGCGCCGGCACGGCCATGAAGTACGGGGCCGCCGGCGTCCGGACGGTGCTCGTCACGGCAACGCGAGGCCAACGCGGCAAGGTGGGGGACCCGCCCCTCTGCACGCCGGAGGAGCTGCCGGCACGCCGCGAGCGTGAGCTGCGCGAGGCCGCGCGCATCGTCGGCTTCGACGAGCTGCACGTGCTCGACTATCGTGACCGCGAGCTCGCCGACGCCAGCGACAACGACGTCCGCGCCCTGCTGGTCGGCCTGCTGCGGCGCGTCCGCCCGTCGGTGGTCCTCACCTTCGATCCCAGCGGCATCAACCGGCATCCCGATCACGTGGCGATCAGCCGCTTCACGACCGACGCCGTTGCCGCGGCCGCCGATCCGCGCTGGTATCCGGACGCCGGCGCGCCGCACGCGGCGCCGCGCGTTGTCTGGACGCCCCCCTTTCCGCCCTGGGAACTCGGCGGCGACCGGCGGCCAGCAAGCAGGCCTGGCGCCGACTTCGCGCTCGACGTGTCGCCGTGGCGCGAGCGCCGGATCGAGGCGCTACGCGCGCACCGGACGCAGCACCTGTCGATCGACAAGTACTTCTTCAACCAGCCCGACCTGGCGGCCATTCTCGATACGGAGATCTGGCGGCAGGGCTGGGGCCCGCCGATACGCCGGCGCCCGTCGGACGATCTGTTCGACGGCTTGTGAGCCGGCGCGGGATGGGCCGGCGCGGCCGGCGGCCGATCTGGCGGGCTTCATGCACACACCTGAGGCGGAGGATATTTGCGATGCCTCACGTCTACAGCTCAGCTCTGGTCCTGGCAGTCCTCGGCCTGTTGAGCGCGGCGCCGGCACGGGCGGAATCCATCACCGGGCTGACCGCGTCACCGGCCGAAGGCAGGGTCGGCGACGCGATCAGTGTGGTGGCGAGCGGCAAGGGGCTGTGCGGCGCCCTGCACGTCGACTGGGGCGATGGCGACGCGATCACCTACGCAACCTCGGAGCTGCCGATTACCCAGACGCACGTCTACAAGACCGCCGGGGCGTTCATCGTCCGCGCGCGCGGGATGGGCAACTGCTCGGGGGAGGCGCTCACGCGGGTCTCGATCCGGCCGGCGCCGGAGCGGCCGGCACCAGAGCGGCCGGGGCCAGAGCGGCCGGCGCTCGACGCCATCGAGATCGCACCCACGCCAGCAGCCGTGCACACGGCCGCGGTGATCACGCTGCGCGGGTCGGGGAGCTGCCGCGTCGAGGTCGACTTCGGCGACGGCAACACGCAGACCGTGGCGGGCGAGCTGCCGCTCACGCTGCGCCACACCTACGCCCTGCCGCGGCGCTACACGGTCGCCGCGGTGCCGCGGAGCCCGTGCACCGAGCGGCGGAGCCTCGTGCTGGAGGTGATCGACCCGGACGCGCGTTCGCGGGTGACCGGCGTGCAGGTGCGCCCCGTGATTGCCAGGCCTGACGCCCCGGTCGACATCACCGTGGCGGGCAGCGGTACCTGTCAGTTCGCGGTGGACTTCGGCGACGGCCAGGCGATGACCGTGACGGCAACCCTGCCCCACCAACTGACCTACCAGTATTCAGCGGCCGGCACCTATCAGATCTTCGTGTCGGCGGATCGCCCCTGCACGGGCGACGCGGACGGCGCCGTCCGGGTCCGCCGGCGCTGATCCGGCCCGCCCGACGGACGGCCCCCGCCGCCTGGCAGCCGCCCGGCCCCCGGAAGGGTTATCATTCGACCTTCAAGGGGTCGCACCACGAAGACCTTCGGCCGTTACCAGGTCCTCGACAAGATCGGGCATGGTGGGATGGGGGTGGTCTACCGCGCCCACGACACGCTCCTCGAGCGGGTCGTGGCGCTGAAAGTCATCGCCACCACCATCCACGACAATCCCGAGCTGCGGGAGCGGTTCTTCCGCGAGGCTCGCGCGGCCGGCCAGCTCTCGCATCGCAACATCATCACCATCCACGATCTCGGTGAACACGAGGGGCAGCCGTACCTGGCCATGGAGTGCCTGGCCGGCGAGGACCTCCAGCATCGCCTGGCGCGCGCCGACCCCATGAGCTTCGCCCGCAAGCTCGAGGTGGCGGCCGAGATCAGCGACGGCCTGGCCTACGCCCACCGGCACGGCGTCATCCACCGCGACGTCAAGCCGGCGAACATCTTCATCACCGACGAAGGGGTGGTGAAGCTGCTCGACTTCGGCCTCGCCCGGATGGTGGCGTCGGAGGTCACTGCCAGCAACATGATGCTCGGCACCCTCAATTACATGGCGCCCGAGCAGGTCCGTGGTGAGCGGTCGGATCACCGCGCCGACATCTTCGCGTTCGGCGTGGTCCTGTACGAGGTCCTGTGTGGCCGGAAGGCGTTCCAGGGAGACTCGTATGCGACGACGCTCTACAAGATCCTTCAGGAGGCGCCCGAGCCGCTGCTGAGCATCGATCCGGCGCTGCCGCCCGAAGCCGTGCGGATTGTCGAGAAGTCGCTCGCCAAACCGCTCGACGAGCGCTACCAGGACATGACGGAGGTGGGCCGGGACCTGGCCATCCTGCGGCAGATGTCGCGGCCGGACACGCCCGCGGCGCATCCGGTCACCGGGCGCTACCCGACGCCGTTGCCTCCAGGGGCTTCGGGCCCGACGGGCGCGAGTGTCCCGGCGGTCCCCGTCCCGACGCCGCCGCCCGCACCGCCGTCGCTATCGCCGGCGCGGCCATGGAGCGGACGGTCCGCGAGTCTGCTCGGTGCATTCGCGGTCCTGGCGGTGGCCGGCGTGGCCGCCGGCTGGTTCGCGCGCTCCGGCACGCCGGCACCGAACCAGGCCGCCACGCAGGCCGCAGCACCTCCCGCAGCTGAAGCGGTCGTACCGCCACAAGCCGCGGAACCCACAGCGTCCGCGCCCGTTGCCGCGCCTGCGCCTGCGTCCACTCCGGCGCCACCACCGGCAGCCAGCGACCCGGCCGCACCCGACCGCGCGCTGGCCGAAGATGCACGGAGCGAGATGTCGCGAGCGAAGTCGGCCGCGCGAGGCGCCGGGACGCGCGCGCGGCAGTCGCCGGCCTACCTCGCAGCGCTTGCCGCGGAGCAGGAAGGGCTGCGCCTGCTGCGCGGCGGACGCGCCACCGAGGCGGTCGCGAAGTTCTACCAGGCCGCGGGCCTGTTCAGCAGCGCGGAGCTGACCGCGGCGGCTCCGCCCGGCCCGGCGGTGGAACGCCCGGATCCACCGGCCCAGGCCGCGCCTCCCGCCGCTCGCGGCTCCGATGCCGCCCCGGAACCGCCGGCCGCCAGCCCTCCCGCCACGCCCGCCCGGCCGGAACCGGTCGAGTCGCCCGCTCCATCCCCGCCTCCACAGCCCAAACGAGAAGCGCCGGCACCAGCGCCGCCGGTGGCAGCCGAGCCGGCCACCGCCGCCGAGGATGGCATCCGCGATCTGCTGACAGAGTACGAACACGCCCTCGAGGGCCGCAGCGTGGCGGCGATGAAGCGCATCTGGCCCTCCCTCGACGGCGGGCAGGAAGCGGCGCTCCGGAACGAGTTCGCCAACGCCCGCAGCATCGACGTCACGATAGAGAGTCCGCGTATTGTCCTGTCCGGGGCGGCCGGGACTGTCACGTTCATCCGCCGCTATCAGCTGCTCACGGTTGACAGCCAGCGGCTCATGACGACCAGCCGCACGACGATGACAGTGCGGCGGGCGGAGAACGCCTGGGTCATCGAACGCCTCCGCTTCGAGGCGCCGCAATGACGGCGAGCCGCTCGACGGGACGTGCCGCCGTGCTGGCGCTGGCGTGCTGGTCCGCGGCCGCGGCGGCATACGCCCAGGACCGCCCGGCGACGCTGTCCACGCTCTTCGAAGACATCTACGGCCCGAACGGCCTCGTGCTGAACAGCGACGACGTGCAGCTGGACGGGACGAATCATGCCGCGCACTTCAACAGTGCGTTCCAGTCGGAGTTCAAGCTGATGAACGTGGCGCTGACCAGCCAGCTCGCCACGGTGCCGCTCCCGTCGCCCGCCTCTGGCTTCACCTACAGGTTCGACCCGTCGACCGGCACGTTCCAGCGATCCACCCGCAGCTTCGGGCCCATCCTCGCCGACCGCGGCGAAACCGTCGGCCGCGGCCGGGTCGCCCTGGGCTATACCTTCCAGTTCTTCTCCTACGATCATCTCGACGGCGTGGCGCTGACCGCCGTGCCGGCGCTCTTCACGCACGACAACCCGGAAGCGGGCGGCGGGCGGGCCGACGTGGTCGCCACCGCGAATACCATCGAGGCAACGGTGAACCAGTTCACCGGCGCCCTGACCTACGGCCTGACCGATCGCGTCGACATCTCCGTGGCGGTGCCGGTCGTCCGGACCCGGCTGGCGCTGCTCTCGAACGCCACGATCCACCGGATCGGCACCGGCACCGATCTCGGCGTGCACTACTTCCGCGACGACGACGCCATGGCGGGCTACGGCTCGACGCGCCAGTATTTCGCCGAGGGCACGGCGGCCGGCGTTGGCGATCTGGTGGCACGCGTGAAGGCGACGCTGATGCGCGAAGGGACGCGGGCGCTGGCCGCGGGAGTGGACGTCCGGATACCCACCGGTGACGAGCAGAACCTGCTCGGGTCCGGCGCCGCCGGCGTGCGGCCGTTCGCGGCGATGTCCGCCTCCTTCGGCGCGGTGGCCCCACACGTGAACCTGGCCTACCAGTGGAACGGCTCGAGCGTGCTTGCCGGCGACGTCCGGAGCTCCCGGAAGAGCGACCTGCCGGATCAGTTCAGCTACGCCGTCGGTGCGGACATGGTGGTGGACGATCGATTCAGCGTGATCGTCGACCTGTTCGGGCAGCGCGTCATCGGCTCGCCGCGGCTGCAGTCGCGCGAGACGACGCGCACGGGCGCTGCCGGCAGCGTCACGCTGCGGGACATCCGCTTCGTCACGGAATCGTATTGGGCCTCATCTGGCGGGTTCGGGCTGAAGGGGAACCTGGCCTCGCGCATGCTCGTGACGTTCAACCTGCGGTTCGCGATCGCGGATGCCGGGCTGACCGACCGCCTGGCGCCGCTGCTCGGGGTGGAGTGGTCGTTCTAGCCACGCCAACGTAACGGCGGAGCGATCGGAAGGCCTCCAGCATCTCGCTGTGGCTGAAGTTGGCGTTGCGGCCGCTGGGGTTGGGGAGCACGAACAGGCGGGCGCCGTGGACACGCTCGGGCCGGAGGCCGAGGACTGGGGCCGGCGGCGCGGCAGCCGGGCGCGCGCCGGAACGCGCGGGCCGTGGCGCCAGCGACCCGGCGGCAAGCAGCGGCTGGACGGCGCGGTAAACGCTGACCCCGACGAGCGCGACGACCTGCGGCTGGAACTTCCGGATCTTGCGTTCGAGGATCGTCCAGCCGGCCGCGTATTCGGCCCGCTCGAGGCCGTTCATCCCCGGACTGGGGCGCGCGATCAGGTTGGTCAGGCCGAGGCCCCACCCGGGCAGGCGGTCGTCGTCTTGATAAGTCACCGGCTCGGGCACGAGGCGCGACTCGGTGAGCAGTTTCCAGAACCGGTTCGAGAACCCGGCAAAATGATGGCCGGTGACCGCGGAACGGACGCCGGGGTTGATCCCGACGAAGAGCACGCGGACCCCCGGGGCGATCCGGTCGCGCAGCCGCCGCGACGTCCAGGGCTGATCACCGGCTGCTCGCGGGGCTGAGGAATCGTCGGACACGGTGGTGAAGGAGCGCGATGAACTGGCTGATGAAGGAAGAACCGGGCACCTACAGCTTCGACGAGCTGATGCGCGACAGGAAGACGTCCTGGACCGGCGTCCGCAACCCGCTGGCCCAGAAACACCTGCAATCGATCGCGAAGGGCGATCGCATCTTCTTCTACCACACCGGCAAGGAAAAGGCGGTCGTCGGCATCGCCAAAGCCGCCGGCCCTGCCTATCCCGATCCTGCTGACGCCGCCGGCAGGCTGTACGCCGTGGACGTCGTGCCGGTGTCGAAGCTCGAGAAGCCGGTCACGCTTGCCGCCGTGAAGGCCGACCCCTGGTTCGCGTCCTTCGCCCTGGTGCGGATGGCCCGGCTCTCGGTGATGCCGGTCACCGACGAGCAATGGGACCGCATCGTGCGCATGGCAAGCTGAGCGGCCGGCTCCTACCAGCCCACCGGCTTCCCCTGGTTCTGCTCGTCGAGCCAAGCCTTCAGCGGCGCGAAGTAGTCGGCCATCGCTGTCGCGTCGAGCTGCCGCTCGCCGGTGAGCGCTTCCAGTGCGTCTGGCCAGGGACTCGAGGCGCCGAGCTTCATCATCGCCTCGAGCTTCCGTCCCGCCTCCTTGCTGCCGTAGATCGAGCAGCGATGGAGCGGCCGATCGCAGCCGGCCGCTTTCGCCAGCGAGCGGTGGAACTGGAACTGGAGGACCTGGGCGAGGAAATAGCGGGCGTACGGCGTGTTGGCGGGCACGTGGTACTTCGCGCCGGGGTCGAAGAGCGTCTCGCCGCGAGCCGTGGCCGGCGCCACTCCCTGGTAGCGCAGCTTGAGGTCCCACCAGGCGCGGTTGTAGTCGGCGGGCGTCGTCTTGCCGGCAAAGACCTGCCAGCGCCACGCATCCACCACCATCCCGAAGGGCAGGAAGGCCAGGCGCTCGAGCGCCGCGCGCAGCAGCAGGGCGGTGTCAGCCGAGGCGTCCGGCACCTTGTCGATCAGCTTGATCGAGGCGAGGTACTCGGGCGTGACCGACAGGGCGAGGGTATCGCCGAGCGCTTCGTGGAAGCCGTCGTTCGCGCTCTCGCGCAGGATCACCGGCTGCGTGTTGTAGGCGCGCTGGTAGAAGTTGTGGCCGAGCTCGTGGTGGATGGTGATGAAATCTTCGCCGGTGACGTCGATGCACATCTTGATCCGGAGATCGTCCACGTAGTCGACGTTCCAGGCGCTGGCGTGGCACACGACGTCGCGGTCCCGCGGCTTGACGAACATCGACCGCTGCCAGAACGTGTCGGGCAGCGGCGCGAAGCCGAGCGACGTGAAGAAGCGCTCGCCGACCCGGACCATCTCGAGCGGATTCAGCTTGCGCGCCTTGAGACGCTCGGTGAGCGAGTACGAGGGGGTGCCGCCGGCGGGCGCGACGAGGGGATAGATGTTCGACCAGTCCTGCTGCCAGATGTTGCCGAGCAGGTGCGCCGGGATCGGGCCTTTCTCGGGGACGATCGCGCCGTACTTGTCGCGCAGGCGGGTGCGGACGTAGGCGTGCAGCGAGAGATAGAGCGGGCGCAGCTGCTGCCACACGCGATCGACATCGGCGGCGAACGCGTCGGGCGGCATGTCGTACTTCCCGCGCCACATCACGCCGGTGTCGGCGTAGCCGAGCGCGCGGGCGCCGGCGTTGGACAGCTCGACGAAGCGGGCATAATCCTTCCGCATCGGCGCCGCCGCCGCGTGCCAGCCGTCCCACACCTCGCGGAGCCGCTCAGGGTCGCGGTTGTCGGCCAGCACCTCGGTGATCTTCTCGACGTCGAGGCAATCGTCGGGCGTGCCGCCGGGGCAATATTTGGCGCGGCCGTAGGCGCCCTGCATGCCCGCCACCAGCCGCGCCAGCTCCTGCGCCTCGGCCGGCTCCGGCGGCGCCGACATCGTCAGGGAGTGTTTGAGGACGTCGAGCTGGCGGCGCTCGAGCGGGGGCAGCTCGACGCCGTCGAAGCGCGTGGCCGCCTTGGCGTAGCGCGTCTGTGCCTCGACGAACGCCTCGCTGGCGGCCGCCGCCATCAGCTCGGTGTCCACCGTGATGTAGGTGCCGTGCGTCCAGCCGGCGCGCCCGTCGGCGATCCCCAGGCGCAACAGCTCCCGGTTGGCCTCCGCCAGCAGCCGGCGCGCGTCTTCCACGCCGGTGCCCGCGCCCTGCGCCGCCGCCGGCGCCTGCAGTTCAGCGGCCGGAGCCCCCGCCTGCAGTCCTGCACGGGAGCCTGCGGCCAGGCTCCCCGCCGCCAGCGCCGCGAGCGTCAACCCGGACAATAAGCGCATCCGCATGCCCAATTCTACCCGCCCAACCCCACTCGCCGCCGCTCCCCGCTAACCCTGACCCTGAACCCGAACCCTGAACCTTGCACCCTGAACCTGAACCCTGAACCCTGCACCCTGAACCCTGAACCCACGTCCCCGTGCTACCTTCACTCCGATGATCTCTCTGTCCCGCGTCAGCAAGCAGTACGGCCGCCAGATTCTGTTCGTGGACGCCTCGTTCCAGCTCAATCCGGGGGAGAAGGTCGGGCTCGTCGGTCCGAACGGCGCCGGCAAGACCACGCTTTTCCGCATGATCATGGGGGAAGAAGCGCCCGACGAAGGGGACGTGTCGGTCCCGAAGAAGCTGACCGTCGGCTATTTCCGGCAGGACGTCGAGGAGATGTCCGGCCGCAGCGTGCTCGACGAAGCGATTGCCGGCAGCGGCCGGGTGGGCGACCTGCACCACGAGCTCGAAGGGCTGAACCAGGCGATGGCCGATCCGGACCGGGCGGACGACATGGACCGGATTCTCGCCCGCTTCGGCGAGGTGCAGGAGGAGTACGAGCACCTCGGCGGCTACGCGCTCGAGAGCCAGGCGCGCGAGGTGCTCCACGGGCTCGGGTTCGAAGACGGACGGATCGACGGCGACGTCGGCGCGCTGTCGGGCGGCTGGAAGATGCGGGTGGCGATGGCGCGGGTCCTGCTCGGGCGGCCGGACGTCCTGCTGATGGACGAGCCGACCAACCACCTCGACATCGAGTCGATCATCTGGCTCGAGGCGTTCCTGAAGTCGCTGCCGGGCGCGCTGCTGATGACCTCGCACGACAAGGACTTCATGAACCGGCTGGTGTCGCGGGTCGCCGAGATCGACGGCGGCGAGATCACGGTGTATTCGGGCAACTACGACTTCTACGAGCGCGAGCGCGGCGTCCGCGAGACCAATCGCGAGGCGGCGTATGCCCGGCAGCAGGCGATGTTCGCCAAGGAGCAGCGCTTCATCGAACGCTTCGCGGCGCATGCCGCCAAGGCCGCGCAGGTCCAGAGCCGGGTCAAGGCGCTCGAGAAGATCGAGAAGGTCGAGCCGCCGCGGAAGCGGCGCGTCGTGGACTTCGATTTCCGGCAGCCGCCGCGTTCGGGGGACCAGGTGGCGGTGCTCGAGGACGTCACCAAGGCCTACGCCGCGCGGGTGGTGCACGACGGCGTCAACCTGACGATCCGGCGCGGCGAGCGGTGGTGCGTGATGGGGCGCAACGGCGCCGGCAAGACCACGCTGCTCCGCATGATTGCCGGCGTGCTGCCGCCGGACCGCGGCGGCGTGGCGATCGGCGCGAGCGTGAAGATGGGCTACTTCGCGCAGCAGGCGCTCGACCTGCTCGACCCCGACCTGACGGTCTGGGAGCAGATCGAAAAGGACTTTCCGCACGAGTCGATCGGCGTGCTGCGCAGCCTGCTCGGCGCCTTCCAGTTCTCGGGGGACGACGTCGAGAAGCGGGTGCGGGCGCTGTCGGGGGGAGAAAAGACGCGGCTGGTGATGGCGCGGATGCTGCTCGACCCGCCGAATTTCCTGGTCCTCGACGAGCCGACCAACCACCTCGACCTCGCGACCAAGGAGATGCTGGTGCAGTCGCTGTCAGACTTCGAGGGCACGATGATCTTCGTCTCGCACGACCGGATGTTCCTGCGCGGATTGAGCAACCGGGTGCTCGAGCTCGGCGGCGAGAGCGGCACCGAGACGCAGCCGCATGCCTACCCCGGATCCTACGTCGAATACGTGGCGCGCACCGGGCACGAGGCGCCGGGCGTGCACGCCTGACGCGGCGTCAGCCCTTGGCGCGGCGCGGCTTGGCCGGCGGCTTGGCCTCGCCGCTGCCGGCCGCGCCGGCGGCCACCAGCTCGCGGATCTTGGTGCGGCGGAGCACGGCCCGCTTGCGGTTCTTCTGGTACCTGGCCTTGTCGCCGTTGTTTGCAGACATCCCGTAACGGTACCACAGGTCCGGCGGGCGGCGCCGCCGATCAGCGCGCCGGCTTGAGCAGCAGGCAGCCGAGCGGCGGCAGCTTCAGGTTCAGCGACTGCGGCTGGCCGTGCGAGGCGATCGGCTCGGTGAAGATCGCGCCGGCGTTGCCGGTGTTCGATCCGCCGTAGACCTCGCCGTCGCTGTTCAGCAGCTCGGTGTAGCCCCCCTCGACCGGGACGCCGATGCGGTAGCCCTCGCGGGGAACGGGCGTGAAGTTCAGGACCGCGACCACGAGATCGTCCGGGTCCTTCGCGCGCCGGACGAACGAGATGACGCTGTTCTCGGAGTCGTTGCAGTCGATCCACTGGAAACCGGCGGGATCGAAGTCGATCTGGTGCAGCGCGGGCTCCGAGGCGTAGACCTGGTTGAGGTCCTTGACGAAGCGGCTGATGCCGCTGTGCATCGGGAACTCGAGCAGGTGCCAGCTCAGGCTGTTGTCGTAGTTCCACTCGCCGCCCTGCGCGAACTCCATCCCCATGAACATCAGCTTCTTGCCCGGGTGGGCGTACATGAAGCCGTAGAGCGTGCGCAGGCCCGCGGCGCGCTGCCAGTCGTCGCCCGGCATCTTCTCGAACATCGAACCCTTGCCGTGCACCACCTCGTCGTGCGAGAAGGGCAGGATGAAGTTCTCGGTGAACGCGTAGATCAGCGAGAACGTCAGGTGCCAGTGGTCGTAGCGCCGGTACACCGGGTCCTTCTTGATGTACTCCAGCGTGTCGTTCATCCACCCCATGTTCCACTTGTAGGTGAAACCGAGGCCGCCGACGTAGGTCGGCCGGCTCACCGACGGCCAGGCCGTGGACTCCTCGGCCACGGTGATCGTCCCGGGGTGCTCGGCGTGCGTCAGGGTGTTGAGCTGGCGCACGAATTCAATCGCATCGAGGTTCTCGCGCCCGCCGAACCGGTTGGGGATCCATTCGTCGGCGGTGCGTGAGTAGTCGAGATAGAGCATCGACGCCACGGCATCGACCCGCAGGCCGTCGACGTGGAACTCGTGCAGCCAGTACAGCGCGTTGGCGAGCAGGAAGTTGCGGACCTCGTTGCGGCCGTAGTTGAAGATCAGCGTGCCCCAGTCGCGATGCTCACCCTGCCGCGGGTCGGCATGCTCGTAGAGCGCGGTCCCGTCGAAGCGCGCCAGGGCATGCGCATCCTTGGGGAAATGGCCGGGCACCCAGTCGAGGATCACCGCGATGCCCGCGCGGTGGCAGGCGTCGACGAACGCCCGGAATTCGTCCGGCGTGCCGAACCGGCTGGTCGGCGCGAAGAACCCGGTGACCTGATAGCCCCACGACCCGGAGAACGGGTGCTCCATCACCGGCAGCAGCTCGATGTGGGTGTAGCCCATGTCCGTGACGTAGGGAATCAGCCGTTCGCCGAGCTCCTTGTAGGTCAGGTAGCGATCGCCCTCCTCGGGCACCCGCATCCAGGAGCCGAGGTGGACCTCGTAGCAGCTCATCGGCCGGTCGAACCACCCGCCGGCCTGCGCACGCTGCGCGATCCAGTCGCCATCCCGCCACTGATACGCCGACTCGGTGACGATGGAGGCCGAGAGCGGCGGCACTTCGAACGCGGCGCCGTAGGGATCGGTCTTCAGCAGGATTTCGCCGTGCCGCGACCGGACCTCGAACTTGTAGCGATGGCCGAGGCGGGCCACCGGCAGGAAGATCTCCCAGACGCCGCTCGATCCCAGCGACCGCATCGGGTGCACGCGGCCGTCCCAGCTGTTGAAGTCGCCGACCACGCTGACGCGCTGCGCGTTGGGCGCCCAGACCGCGAAGTGCACCCCATCGGTCTCGCCAACCCGCATCGGGTGGGCACCCAGCTTCTCGTAGATCCGCGTGTGATTGCCCTCGCCGAACAGGTAGAGGTCGAAGTCGCCGATCACCCGCCCGTGGCGGTAGGGATCGTCGATCTCGGCACCGTAGCCGCCCGGATAGACCACCCGCAGCCGGTAGTCCGGAACCGCCGTCTCCTTCTTCAGCAGCGCTTCGAAGACGCCCGCGGGATGCTCCTTCCGCATCGGGATCGGGTCCACGCCGTCGCGGACCACCGACACTTCCTCGGCGTGCGGCAGGATGGCCCGGATGCACAGGCCGGCGTCGCTACGGTGCGGCCCCAGCACCGAAAACGGATCGGGGTGGCGGGCGCCTGCCAGGGCCTCGAGATCGCGGTCGGTCGATGCCTTCACTGAACACTCCCGTGCGCGGCCGGCCGGGGCTCGTGAGCGCCGGCGGCGCCGCCTGTCGCGGTTGACGATCGTGCGTCGAGCCAGCCACGGCGCTCCGCTTCGCCGGGGCGGTCGCCAGGACCACCGATCGACGTGACGCCGGCGGCGTGGTAGGCGGGGCACCAGCCAGTCACCCCGGTGATCACGCCGATCGCGCCGGCCAGCCGGAGCGGCCAGCGCAGCGACCGGGGCGCCGCGGCGGCCAGCGCCGCCAGCGCCAGGCCGGCGGAGGTCCGCGCCACGCGTTCGACGTCGCCGACGTTCTGCAGTTCCAGGCGCTCGGTGGCCTCGTCGGGCGTCAGCATCTCGAGCTCGACGAGCGCGGCGGTCAGCAGCTCGTTGTCCGGCTCGACCAGGGCCTCGCTCCCGAGCCCGAGGTCGATGGTCGGCGTGCGCCGCTCGCCGTGGTTCAACGCCACGGCGCGCGCCAGCCCGTCCAGGTCTTCGTCGATGTTGATGTAGTGGTGGGGCACGTGCAGCCGCCGCAGCAGGCGCTGCGATCGCCGCGTGTCCTCGCACCAGTCGGCGCCGTAAACAGTGATCATGTCACCCGAAGCATGAGACGGGGAAAGGATGCCGGTCAAGCACAGACGCGGATCCGCTCCAGTTAAAGAGCCGACAGGAATGCCACCCCGATGAGGGCCAGCGACGACAGCAGCAGCCACGGGGCCGCCAGGGCCGCCCGCTGGCGCCCGCTCCCCGGGCCCGCGGCCTCGAGATCCGCGGACCAGGCGGCAACCTTCTGCCAGGCCGCGAAGGCGCAGCCGAGCGCCGCAATCGCCAGCGCCAGGCCGATGCCCATGACCACCCGGGGAAGGAGCGCGCTCATGCCAGGCAGCCAGACCCCGACCCCGACCGACACCATGCAGATCACGAACGCCATGACGGCGACGAGCCGCAGCTGGCCGAGCGCGCGCTCCGCCGCCTGCCGCCGGAGCTCGGCGCGGAACGCCTCCTCCGCCCGTTTCCGCTCCACGTCGATCTGCGACCGCTCGAGGTCCATGCGGGCGCGGTCGCGGTCGAACGCCTCCTTCAGCGCCGCCACCACGACGCCCGCCAGCCGGGCCTCGAGCTGGCCGATGGGGCCGGCCCCGCCCCCCGGCGGCGCAACGGACGGCATCTCTCCGTCGGGCGGACGCCGGAACCGCGCCGACATCTGTACCAGCCCGCCGACGGTCTCGAGCACGCGCATCCACTGGGCAACAGCCATCACCCGAGCTTATGGAGTCGCCGGGCGTGGCGCAAGCCCTGCAGGCGGCGGCAACCCCGGCGCCTGGTCCATTCAGCCGCGCCTCGATACGGCTTAGCTTGAAGGTTCACGCCGGTCGCAGTAGGGTAAGCCTGCCGTCTGGCGCTCCTGCGAGCCCGCGGCTCCCTGGTGTCATGTCAGTGACAATCTCCTGCCCGCAACTGAGTGACGCGGTGCTCCGGTCGAGGCTCCACCACGCGGTCCGCGATGTGATCCGCCGGCTCCGCCCCTCCTTCGAATCCTGGCGCGTCTCCCTCTTCCAGTCGCAGTCGGGGAAGGAGTGGGACCTGGCGATCAGCGGACCACGCTTCCGGAAGGTCTTCACCCTCCACGGTCCCAAAGACGACCTGCCGGGCCTCGTGTCAGCCTACGTCGAAGCCATCCTGGGGCCGCAGACCTGACCACGGCGGATCGCGAATTGCTTTCCCCAGCGTGAGGAGAGCACAGATGGAATCCCACGACAAGAAGCGCGGTCCGTCGGACGCCACGGACTATGCCCCCACCAAGGCCCCGGAAACCGCCAAGGAGGCCGAGGAACGCTCCGACCAGCCGGACGATCCCCGTCTCATCCCGGGGGGCACGCACGGTGCCCCGGAAGACACCGGCATGTCGTCGCTCGAGCGGCCAATTTCCCCGCGCAAGGATGAGTAGCCAGGCAGAACATCCCGGTCGTGTCGCGCCCGCGGCGGGCACCCTGCGCGACGAGGTCGTCATTACGACGGACGCCGCGGGATTCGTCATCAGCTGCACCCCCGCGGCGCTCGAGATGCTCGGGTACTCCACTCGCGGCGCCCGCGGGCGCGAGCTGCCGAACATGTTCATCGGCAACCGTCCCCGGCTGTCCGAGCTGCTGGCCGCGGCGCACGGCCGGCCGTTCGAGCGCGACGCCCGGTTCCGTCCCAACGACCGGAAGGCCCTGGCCGTCCGTTTCCGCGTCGAGCCCGCCGAGGGCCTGCCCGACGGCGCCGTGACGCTGCGGTGGACGTTCGAGGTCCGGTGGCCGCTCACGATGCGGCTGCCCCGCGGCCTGGATCCGCGCCAGCTCATCACGCTGTGGCGCGCCGATCCGCTCCGCTGCGTCTTCGCGCCGGGCGGCGAAGAGAAGCGCCGCCTGTTCGTCTGCGCCGGCGCGGACGAAGTCGTCCACGAGGAGCCGACTCCCGACATCGAGTCGGCGCTGATGCGGGCGGCGACGCTCCACGAGCAGGCGGTCCGCGGCGATTTCGCTGCCGCCTCCCGCGGCTAGCCGCCGGTCCGCGCTAGGGCTTCGGCAGCGCGAACGCCACCACGAGCGGGCCGGGCGGCGACTGCAGCAGGCCATCGCCTCCCGCGGCCACCACGACATACTGGCGCCCGTCCGCGCCGCGGAACGTCATCGGCGTGGCGTGCGCGCTGGCGTCGAGCCGCGTCTCCCACAGCAGCGCCCCCGTTTCCGCATCGAACGCCCGGAAGCGGCGGTCGATCGTTCCGCCCACGAACACCAGGCCGCCGGCGGTGGTGATCGTGCCGCCGATATTCGGAGTACCGGTGCGCCCGAACCCTTTCGCGTCGAGCTCCTCGAACACCCCCAGCGGCACGCGCCAGACGATGGCGCCGCGGTTGACGTCGACGGCCACGAGCTCGCCGAAGGGAGGGGCGGAACACGGGACACGCGTGGCCGGGTTCCAGAACCGGCCGATCGTCCGCCGCCACGGCGTGGTGCGCGCGTAGGTGACGGCGCCCGTCTTCTTGTCCGTGCGCGCCTCCATGCTGGCGACCTGCCCCAGATTCATGATGTTGGCGAAGACCAGTCCCTTCGCCGGGTGATAGGACAGGCCGCTCCAGTTGCCGCCGCCCAGCGTGCTCGGAAACGTCACCATCGTCCCGTCCAGGCCGGGCGGCGTGAAGATGCCCCTGGTGTACATCTTGTTCGCGTCCCAGAGCTCGCGGCAGTACGCGGCGTGCTCCGGAGTGAGCGTGTACATGTCCGTCGCCGGGTCGAACGCCGTGCGGGACAGCGGCGGCGGCAGGAGCGGGAACGGCTGCGTTGGCCAGGTGGCTTCCCCCGGAACATCGCTCTGCGGCACCGGCCGCTCCTCCATGCCGAAGATCGGCTCCCCGGTGACCCGGTCGAAGATGAAGAGCGTGCTCATCTTCGTCATCTGCGCCACGGCGGGAATGGTGCGCCCGTCGCGGGTCACGTCGATCAGCGTCGGCGCCGCGGGCAGGTCCCAGTCCCAGATGTCGTGGTGCACGAGCTGCTGGAACCACTTCAGGGCGCCGGTCCTCGCGTCGAGGGCCAGCACCGAGTTGCCGTACAGGTTCTTGCCCTTGCGGTCGGCGCCGTAGAAATCGCTGGTTGGCGAGCCGGTGGCCGCGAACAGCAGGCCGCGCTCGACGTCGAGGGTCATCAGGGTCCACGCGTTGGTGCCCGAACGGTTGCGCCAGCTCTCCCCTTCCCATGTCTCCACGCCGGGCTCCCCGGCGCGCGGGACGGTGTGGAACGACCAGAGCAGTTTGCCGGTGCGCGCGTCCCACCCGCGAATATCGCCGTACAGCCCGACGCTCGGCTCCCCCTCGGTGTTGCTGCCGCCGGTAATCACGATGTCGTCGAAGACGACGGGCGGCGTGATGAGCGAGAGCGTGCCATCGGCGTCGCCGCGGACGCTGCTCTTGAGATCGACGTACCCGTCCACGCCGAAGTCCACGATCATCGCGCCCGTCGCGGCGTCGAGCGCAATCATCCGGCCGTCGCCGGCACCGGAAAACAGGCGCGGGCGCGTGCCCCGGCCGCCAGGCCAATACGCGACGCCACGGCGGCTGACGGCGCCGCTCGCGATGAACTTCCACACCTGCCGTCCCGTTTCCGGCTGCAGCGCAAAGATGGTGGGGCCGGCGGTGACGTACATGAGGCCGCCCACCACGGTCGGCGTGACCTGCAGGTTCGAGCTGCCGGTGTCGAACGTCCAGGCCTGCTGGAGCCTGGCGACGTTGCCGCGGTCGATCTGCGCGAGCGGCGAGAACCGCTGCGCTCCCGGGTCGCCGCCCATCGACGGCCAGTCGCCGCCGCCGTCCTGCCGCACGGCGGCAGGGGCGCCGGCCGCCAGCACCAGCGCCAGCGCCAGCGCCAGCGCCGCCACTGTGGGTTTCCAGTTCATGAGGGCTCCCTTCGGGGATGATTATGCGTCGTGATGGTTCAAGGTGCAGGGTGCAAGGTTCAGGGTTCGGGTTCAGGGTGCAAGGTTCAGGGTTCGGGTTCAGGGTTCAGGGGTTAGAGTCTGGACATGCCTGGTCCCGACATCCGGCTGCTGACGCTCGCCGACCTCGATGGCGCCTTCGCGCTGAGTTCTACGGCTGGCTGGAACCAGCGGGCCGAAGACTGGCGGATGCTGCTGCGGCTGGCGCCGTCGGGCGCCTTCGCGGCCGAGGCGGACTCGGGCATCGTTGGCACGGCGATCGCCCTCGACTACGGCCTCTTTGCCTGGATCGCGATGATGCTCGTCAATCCGGCCTGGCGCGGCCGCGGCCTTGGAGCACGCCTGCTCGAAGCGGCTCTCGAGGCTGTGCCGCCGGGACGCCCGGTCCGCCTCGATGCCACCCCGCTCGGGCGGCCGCTGTACGAACGGCATGGCTTTGCCGACGAGTCCGTGCTCACCCGCCACACGGCCGAGCGCCCGCTGCCGGCCCCCCCGGAGGGCGCAGACCATCGCCGGACACGCCCCCTGACGGACGCGGACATGCCGCGGCTCCTGGAGGTCGACGGCCACGTCTTTGCCGGCAGCCGCGGCGCGCTGCTCGAGTGGGCGCGTAGCCGGCGCTCCCGAATACGCGCACGTCGTAACGGACGGCGACGGTCCGCAATACTGCGTCGGACGGCAGGGACGGCTCTTCGACCAGATTGGCCCGGTTGCCGCGTCGAGTCTCGAGTCGGCACAATCGCTTGTTCACGCGTCGCTCGCGGCGGCGACCGGCCGGCCGGTGATCGTCGACGCCTTCGACGACACGGCCCGGCTTCGCCGAGTGGCTGGGCCGCTGCGGCTTCACCGCCCAGCGTCCGCTCTTCCGGATGCGCCGGGCAGGGGCCGACGGGCCGCCAATCGCCGGCACAGCTCCGGCGCGGCTCGTCGAGTTCGCGATTCTGGGTCCGGAGTTCGCCTGAGCGGCCGGTTGCGCCTGTGCCTCGAAGAAGAAGAAACAGGTAGAGGAGATTCCATGAGTGCACCCCTCCGGTGGCTGGCCGTCGCGCTTGGCCTCGCGCTGTGCGCCGCGACGGCCAGCCACGCCGTGGTCGCGGTCCGCCAGGCGGGCGCGTCGCCGCTCGTCCTCGACAACGTGCGGATCATCGACGGGACGGGCGCTCCTCCGATCGAACGGGGCCGCATCGTCATCGAGGCCGGCCGCATCTCGCGGAGCGGCCCCGCCGCGGAGGTGGCGGCGCCGGCGGACGCGGAGCGGATCGACCTGGCCGGGCGCACGGCGATCCCGGGGCTGATCGACCTGCACTTCCACATCGAGAACGATCCCAAGCTCGCGCTGCGTCAGCTGAGCCACGGCGTGACGGCCTTTCGCGATCCCGGACAGTGGAACGAGAAGTTCGTCGAGCTGCGCCGCCTCATCGCCGCGGACGGGCTGCCGGGGCCGCGCATCTTCACGACCGGTCCGCACATCGACGGGGAGGGTCCGGCCTATCCGGCCGACTCGGTGGTGGCGCGCGACGCGGACGAAGCACGCCGGCTGGCCGAAGAGTCGGTCCGCCAGGGCGCGTCGGCGCTCAAGATCTACTTCCGGCTGCCGCTCGCCAGCGCGGCGGCTGTCATCGGCGTGTGCGAGGCTCACCGGATTCCCTGCACCGCCCACCTCGAGCTGCTCGACGCGCGCATGCTGTTCGCGGCCGGGCTGCACGGCGTCGAGCACATCACCTCGCTCGGCCTCAGCCTGCTGCCGCGCATGCGCGCCGAGGCGTACCGGCAGGCGGTGCTCGCCGACAACAACGCGCGGCGCGACGGCCGCTACCGGATGTTCGCCGATGCGGATCTCGACGGGCCCGAGGCGCGGGCGCTCTACGCCGTGCTGCGCGAACGGAAGCCCTTCCTCGACGCGACACTCGCGGTCTTCGAACGCCGCACGGACAAGCCGCCAAAGGGGACGGCCCCGGAGCTCGCACCGGTGCTGGCGGCCGGCTTCGCGAAGATGCAGGCGCTGACGCGGCGTGCGGGCGCCGAAGGGGCCCGCATCGTCATGGGCGGCCACACCGAGGTGCCCTTCGCGGGCCGCGGCGAGGCGCCCTGGCGCGAGCTGGAGCTGCTGGTCGAGAGCGGGCTGTCGCCGCTCGAGGCGCTGACGGCCGCGACCGGCACCGCCGCCGCCTTCCTCTATCGCGCCGGCGAGCTGGGCACGCTCACGCCCGGCCGCCATGCCGATGTCGTGATCCTGCAGCGGGACCCGGCGCGCGACATCGCGGCCGTCCGCTCGGTCGAACGCGTGATGGTCGGTGGGCAGTGGGTGGACGTGGGACGCTATCGATCCTACTGAGCTCTGCCTGCCGAGCGCTGCCGCTTCGCCGCCGGCGGTGCTTGGTGCGGCCGCGGGCGCATGAAGTTGGCGGACGCGGCACGATAGAATGCCCGGCGTGGCCGCTCCGGCCATGCCACTTTACGGGTGCGGAATGCCATTGCCGGACGTGATTCGTTCTGAAGAAGAGCTCGAGGAGATTCTCGCGACGCCGTCGCCTGCCGACGTCGACTGCGTGCGCCGGCTCGAGGGCGACATCCTCGTGCTCGGCGCCGGCGGCAAGATGGGCCCGTCGCTGGCGCGCCGGGTGCATCGCGCCCTCGGGCTGGCGGGTGGCCGGGCGCAGGTCGTGGCCGCTTCGCGCTTCTCGTCGCCGGCCGCGCGCCAGGCTCTGGAGGCCAGCGGCATCCGGACGGTGGCGTGCGATCTGCTCGACCCGGCGCAGATCGCCGCGCTGCCGCGCTGCCCGCACGTGCTCTTTCTCGCCGGGCGCAAGTTCGGCACGCTCGATCGCACCGACGTCACCTGGGCCACCAACACGCTGGTGCCCGCGCGAGTCGCCGAGCACTTCTCGGACTCGCGCCTGGTGGTCTTTTCGACCGGCAATGTCTACCCGCTCGTCCCGGTCGGCGGGCCCGCGCCAACGGAGGCGGATCCGCCGGCGCCGGTCGGCGAATACGCCCAGTCGTGCCTCGGCCGCGAGCGTGTCGTCGAATACGTGTCGCGCGAGCGGGGCACGCCGGCGCTGATCTTCCGGCTCAACTACGCGGTGGACCTGCGCTACGGCACGCTGGTGGACATCGCCCGCCGCGTCTTCACCGGCGAGCCGGTGGACCTCACGGTCGGCGAGTTCAACGCCATCTGGCAGGGGGACGCCAACAGCTATGCGCTCCGCAGCCTCGCAGCTGTGCACCTCGCCGCCGGCGGTGCTCAACGTGACGGGGCCCGACCGCATCAAGGTGCGCGACGCCGCCGGGTGGTTCGGCACGGCCTTCGGCAAGCGGCCGTCGTTCGTCAGCACGGAGGGCCCGGTGGCGCTGCTCAGCGACTCGAGCCTGTGCCGCGCGCGGCTCGGCGAGCCGTCGGTCGGCCTGCCCCTGCTCCAGGAATGGGTGGCGCACTGGGTCCGCAGCGGCGGCGCCTCGCTCAACAAGCCAACGCACTTCGAGGTGACCGATGGGCGCTTCTGAGGCGGACGCCCTCTACCCGCTGCGGCGCACGCTGCTGCGGGGGCTCGTCATTCCCGCCCATCCGCTCGCCCTCACGGCGGAGCGGCGCCTCGACGAGCGGCGCCAGGCCGCGCTGACCCGGTACTACTGCGACGCCGGCGCCGGCGGGATCGCCGTGGCGGTGCACACGACGCAGTTCGCCATCCGCGATCCGGCGATCGGGCTGCTGGAGCCGGTGCTCGACCTGGCGAGGCGCACCGTCGCCGACTGGTGCCGGCCGGAAGCGCCCCGCCCGCTCCTTGTCGCCGGCGTCTGCGGCCCGACGGCGCAGGCGCTGCGCGAAGCGGAGCTGGCGGCCTCCTTCGGCTACGATGCGGCGCTGCTCAGCGTCGCGGCGCTGCGCGACGCGCCGAACGACGCCGTCCTCGATCATTGCCGGCGCGTGGCTGAAGTGATCCCGGTCGTCGGCTTCTACCTGCAGCCGGCCGTCGGCGGCCGCGTGCTCGACCGCCGCTTCTGGCGCGGCTTCCTCGACATCGAGCGCGTCGTGGCGATCAAGGTCGCGCCGTTCGATCGCTACCGCACGCTCGACGTCACCACGGCGCTGGCCGAGAGCGGCCGCCAGGACGTCGCGCTGTACACGGGGAACGACGATGCCATCGTGGCCGACCTGCTGACGCGTTTCCCTGCCGGGGAGGGGGACCGCGTGCATTTCTCCGGGGGGCTCCTCGGGCAGTGGGCCGTCTGGACCCGCCAGGCCGTGGATCTGCTCTCGCAGTGCCTCGCGGTGACGCGCGGCGCGGCCGCCGAAGAGAACGGCGGCCCCGATGCCCGGCAGCTCCTGGCGATCGGGTCGGACCTGACCGACGCGAATGCGGCGCTGTTCGACCCGGCCCACCAGTTCGCCGGCTGCATTCCCGGCATCCACGAAATCCTGCGGCGCCAGGGCCTGCTGGCCGGCCGGTGGTGCCTCGATCCGCACGAAGAGCTCAGCCCGGGCCAGATGGAGGCCATCGACCGCGTGCTGTCGCGCTACCCGCACCTGACCGACGACGAGTTCGTGGAGGAGAACCTGGGCCGCTGGCTGGCGTAGCACGCACCGATGGCCACCACGCGCCTGCCCGGCGTTCTCGATCGGCGTGCGTTCCTCGGGTCCGCCAGCGGGCTGCTGCTCCTGCCGGCGGCGCTCACCGCGTCGAACGAGCTGCACGGCGACATCGCCGTGATTGGCGGCGGGTTCGGCGGCGTGGCCGCGGCCCTGGCCGCCCTGCGGATGGGCCGGCGGGTGGTGCTCACGGAGGAAACGGACTGGATCGGCGGGCAGGTCACCAGCCAGGCGGTGCCGCCCGACGAGCATCCCTGGATTGAATCCTTCGGCTGCACGCGCTCGTACCGCGCCTACCGCGACGCGGTCCGCGACTACTACCGCCGCCACTATCCGCTGACCGAGGCGGCTCGTGCGCTGGCGCAGCTGAACCCGGGCAGCGCCACGGTCAGCCGCATCGCGCACGAGCCCCGCGTGTCGCTCGCCGTGCTCGAGGCGCTGCTTGCGCCGCACGCCTCGAGCGGCCGCCTGACGGTGCTGCTGCGCCACGTGCCGGTTGCCGCCGACACCGCCGGCGACCGCGTGCGTTCGGTCACGGTGCAGGACCTCGACTCCGGCCGCCAGCGGACCCTGCACGCGGACTACGTCCTCGACGCCACGGAAACGGGGACCCTCCTTCCGCTTACCCGAACGGAGTACGTGACCGGCTTCGAGTCGCGCCGGCAGACCGGCGAGCCGCACGCGCCGGACGAGGCGCAGCCGCGCAACATGCAGGCCTTCACCGCCTGCTTCGCGATGGACTATGCCGACGGCGAGGACCACACGATCGACAGGCCGCAGGACTACGGCTTCTGGCGGGACTACGTGCCCGACCTGCGGCCGCCGTGGCCGGGCCGGTTCCTGGCCTGGGAGCAGACCGACCCGATCACGCTGAAGCCGCGCACGCTGGCGTTCGATCCGGCGGCGGCCAGCCCCGTGAGCGGCCGCCCGCTGAACCTCATGATCTACCGCCGCGTCCTGCACAAGGGCAACTTCAGCCCGGGCGCGATCCCGACGGACGTGACGATCGTCAACTGGCCGATGAACGACTACTTTCTCGGCCCGCTCTTCGAGGTCGCTCCCGAAGACGCGGCGCGGCACCTCGCGCGCGGCAAACAACTCAGCCTGGCGCTGCTCTACTGGCTGCAGACCGAAGCACCCAGGCCCGACGGCGGTCAAGGGTGGCGCGGCCTCCGCCTCCGCCCCGACATCGTCGGCACGGCGGACGGCCTGGCCAAGGCGCCGTACATCCGCGAGTCGCGCCGGATCGCCGCGGAGTTCACCGTGCTCGAGCAGCACGTCGGCACCGACGCCAGGCGCCAGCACCTCGGCGGCCCGGCGGCTGAGTTGACGGCCGAAGCGTTTGCCGATTCTGTCGGCATCGGCTCCTACCGCATCGACCTCCACATGAGCACCGGCGGGGACAACTACATCGACATCAGCTCGCTGCCGTTCCAGATTCCGCTCGGCGCGCTCATCCCACGGCGCGTCGAGAACCTCATCCCGGCTTGCAAGAACATCGGCGTAACGCACATCACCAACGGCTGCTACCGCCTGCACCCGGTGGAGTGGAACGTCGGGGAAGCGGCGGGCGCGCTGGCCGCCCACGCGGTCGAGTCCAGGCAGCCGCCGCGCCGGATCAGGAACGACCCGAAGCGGCTGGCGGACTTCCAGGCACTCCTCCAGCGTCAGGGCGTGGAGCTGTCCTGGCCCCGGCTGACGCCGCGCTGACGGCGTTTCGGGCGCGCGGCCACGAGGGTCAGGGCAGGTGCTCGGGGTGATCGCAGCCCGGGAAGCGCGGCAGGAACAGCTGCCCGTTGTCGCCGAGCTCCTGGCGCAGCCCGATCTCGGTCGTGTAGTAGCCGGAGATCGTCATCGACTTGATGGCCTGGAAGAAGTCGCGGCCGGCAGCCTCTTCTTTGTCCGGATTCCCCTCGGCCGAGAGCCTGGTGAGGAGGGCGGTCTGGTCGGCACCGGACGCCGCCAGGAAGTCCTTCTTGACCAGCGCCCGGCTCCGCCGATCCATCCAGGCCAGGCCGCGCAGGAACGACGCGCGGTCCGCCGGGGGCGCCTCCTGCAGCACCTGGTCGATGAAGCGGTTGACCAGCGCAGCTTTCGCGCCGGGTGTGTCGGTCTCAGGGATGATGAGCTCGGTGAGCGCCACGACGAGCTGGTCCTGCCGCGCATTCAGGACCTTGGGCGTCCACGCCCGGGCGGCGACGGTGCCCTGCGCCGCATGAGCGTGCGCCTGCTCGCGTGCCAGCGCGCTCAGCGACTCCACCCAGTACACCGCCGTTGCGGCTCCCACGGCCCCCGTCGCCATCCGCCGCAGTGCCTGACGCCGGGAAACGGTGTCGCCACGCTTAGAGGTTGCCACGTTTGACCTCCTCGGCCAGATAGTCGGTCGCGCGCCAGGCGAGGGCAAGGATGGTGAGCGTCGGGTTCTTCTCGGAGGCATTCGGGAAGGCGGACCCGTCCACCACGAACACGTTCTTCACCTCGTGCATCTGGTTGAAGCCGTTCAGCGCCGAGCGCTTCGGGTCCGCTCCCATGCGGCAGGTGCCGTGTTCGTGGATCGCCGATCCCATCCGGTCGAGCTCGGCGCGCTTGTAGTTCACCAGCACGCCGCCGGCGGCCCTGGCGATCTCCTCGACGGTGTCGGCCATGTGCTCGGTCATCTTCCGTTCGTTCTCCCCGATCCGGTAGTCGATCGTCGGGAGCGGGATGCCGTAGCGATCGACGCGCGCGGCGTCCAGGGTGATCCGGTTGTGGGCGTAGGGCAGGACCTCGCCGAACGGATGGATCTCGAACCAGGCAGGATGACGCGCCTTGATCTCCTTCTTCAGCGCCGCGCCGAAGCCCGGCACCTGTGCCGATCCGTAGTGCGCGCCGGCCACGCTCGCCCCCGTGTTCCAGAACTGGGCGCCGAACCCGCGCAGGTAATCACGCCCCTTGCCCGGCCGGTGATTGAAGCGGGTCATGTAGATATGGGCACCGCCGATGCCGCGGTCATTCCGGGTCGGCGTGCCCACGAGATCCGGCAGGTAGCCGGTGACGTTCAGCCGGATCTGCTCGCACAGGTAACGCCCGATGACGTCGGAGCCGTTGCCGATCCCGTTGGCGTGCCGCTCCGACTTCGAGTTCAGCAGGATGCGGGTCGAGTCCACGCAGCTCGCGCCCACCACCACGACCTTGGCGAGCGCCTGCCGCTCGGCGCCGGTCTCGCGATCGAAATATTGCACGCCGCTCGCCAGCCCGTCCTTCCCCGTCAGGATGCGGGAGACGACGGCGTTGGAGCGGATTTCGAGCTTGCCGGTCTCGAGCGCGAACGGCAGCAGGTGGTCGGCCGAGCAGAAGAACGAGGCGGTGTCGCAGCCGGCGCCGCAGTTCCCGCAGAAGTGGCACGCCGGAAACCCGCGGGTCGGCTTCATCATGTTCGCCCGCCGCCCGGCCACGACCGGCAGGTCGAGCTTCAGCATCGCCTTCTGCAGCAGGCGCTCGCCGCAGCGGGGCGCCGGCGCCGGCTGCATGAATTTACTGCCGGGCAGCGCCTCGGAGTCGTCGGTCCCGCCGCAGACGCCAATCAGTTCGTCCACGCGGTCGTAGTACGGGGCGATGTCGGCGTAAGCGATCGGCCAGGGGATCTCCCAGCCGTCGCGCTCGGCGGCCTTGAGGTCCATCTCGGAGTAGCGCAGGCTGACGCGCCCCCAGACGTTCGTCTTGCCGCCGTGCCCCCACACCCGGGTGAGCGCAAAGGGGCGTCCCTCCGGGGTCAGGTACGGCTGCTCCTTCGTGTCGAGGAAGAACTGCGGCGGCTTCTCACCGCGGGCGGCGCGCTCGCGCGCCTCCCACGGCTGGACGTGCGTCCAGTACTTGCTGCGGTCGAACTTGCTGCCGGCGTCGAGCAGCAGCACGTCGATGCCCTGGCGCGTGAGGTTCCACGCCGCCATGCCGCCCGACGCGCCGCTGCCGATGACGATGACCGGATGAACCTTGGCCTGGTTGAGAATCTGCATGGTGCCCCGCTTTCGTCCCCTGCTGCGCGCCGGCTCCAGGCGTCTCAGTCGGCCAGCCCGGTGCTCTTCTCCCACCCGTCACGATACACCTCCCGCCGGATCAGCTTGTTGGCCTCGGCGGAGTTGGTGAACTCCATCTTGTCCTTGTCCCACAGCAGGCGCTTGTACGGCACCCGGAGCGCGATGTTCGCCAGGGTCACGGCTTCGGCCAGCGCGGCGACCTGCTCGAAGCTGCCCTGCGATTTCCGGCCTTCCTTGATCGCGTTCACCCACTCGTCTTCCGGGCTGGTGGCATCGAAGGCGGGCGTGACGATCGAGCCCTTGAACGCGTCGTGACGGCGGCGCGGGAGGAGGCGCGGCGCCGTGGCGCGGAAGTCGCACAGGATCTTCCCCTGGTCGCCGATGATGAGCATGCCCTCGGCGGCCAGATCCTCGTTGTCGGCGTAGAGCTCTTCGGGGGTCTGCGGACGCATGCCGCCGTCGTACCAGAACGTGTCGACGGCGGGCCGCGCCGCGGTCGCCGGATGCCGCCACCGCACGACGCTGGCCTTGGGCAGGCCGACATGGGTGACCCGGCCTCCCCTGCTGACGTTGGAATCGTCCACCGCGGCATCGTTGTTCGGCCGCCCTTCCACGAACTCCGGCACGCCGAGATCGAGGATCCGGTAGGGCTGCCACAGGCTGTAGTGCCCCATGTCGCCGAGGCAGCCGGTGCCGTAGGCATACCAGCCGCGATAGACGGCGTGGGTGTAGCTCGGATGATACGGGCGCTCGGGCTCGGGCCCCTGCCACAGCGGCCAGTTGAAGCCCTCGGGCACGGGCGGACCGGACTGGTGATAGGCCTGCATGCCCTGCGGCCAGAACGGCCGGTCGGTCCAGTTGTGGACCTCGCGCACGGTGCCGATCGCGCCGCCCGCGATCCAGGCCGCGAGCGTGTGCCGGTCGGGGTGATTGCTGTAGGCGAGCAGGTGCGAGGCCGCCCGGCTCTGCCGCGCGGCGGCGAGCGTCTGCCGCACCTCGTGCAGCACGCTCGCCACCGGCTTGTGCGAGATGGCCGCCCGCCCCTTGCGGAGCGCGGCGATGTTGATGCTGCCGTGCTGGTGGTCCGGCGTGATGTTGACGATGCCCTGGATGTCCCGCTCCTGCTCGAGCATCTCCCGGTAGTCTTCGTAGGCGCGGATGCCGGCCGCCGGGCGCTCCTGCTTCCGGTAGTACGTTTCCATGATCGACCGGGCAACATCGCGGCCGGCGCGGATGCCGCGGTCGCCGGCGCCCCACTGCGGCGCCTCGAGGAACTTGCGGATCCGGTTGCGGTTGCCCGCGGCATTCCAGTCCACGTAGTCCTGCGAGTCGCGGTTGGGATCGACGACGGCCACGAACTGCAGGTCGGGCCGCGTCACCAGGCCGGTGTTGAGCTGGCGCTGCGACTGCGTGCCGCAGCCGACCTGGGCCAGCAGAATCATGTCGCTCGGCGCCACATACCCCCGTCCGCCCAACACGCGGCGCGGGACGATCGTGAACGCGGAGGCGGCCGCCAGGCCGCCGAGGAAGGTGCGCCGATCGATGTCAGCCATGTAGCTGCGGCTCCTGGAGGATGGAAGATTGGCGGCAGTATAGTCGGGTTCAAGGTTCAGGGTGCAGGGTGCAGGGTTCCGGTTCAGGGTGCTACAGGGTGCCGGTTCAGGGTGTCAGGGTTCAGGGGCCGGCAAACGGCTTGCAGCGACTTCGGGGCATGCCTGACGAGTTGCAGGGTCCGCGCGGGAATCAGCGCTCACCGGTGGCGCTGCTGCTGGTCGACACCATCAACCACATGGAGTTCCCGGGCTCCGGGCGGCTGGTGCGGCATGCGCGGCCGATGGCGGAGCGGATTGCCCGGCTCAAGACGCGGGCGGCCCGCGCGCGCATCCCGATCATCTACGTGAACGACAACTTCGGCCGGTGGCGGTCGGACTTCCGGCATCTCGTCCATTACTGCACCACCGCTGACGTGCCCGGACGCGAGGTGTCGCGGATGCTGCGGCCCGGGCCGGACGACTACTTCGTGCTCAAGCCCAAGCACTCCGGCTTCTACGGCACGACACTCGACGTGCTGCTCGAGGCGCTCGGCGTCCGGACGGTGATCCTGACGGGGGTGGCCGGCAACATCTGCGTGCTGTTCACGGCCAACGACGCCTACATGCGCGACCTCGGCCTCTACGTCCCGGCCGATTGCATCGCCTCGAACACGACGCGCGAGAACGACTACGCGCTCGGCCAGATGCAGTCGGTGATGAAAGCGGTGATCACCCCCTCGTCACGCCTCCCGCTCGCGCGCCTCGCGTCGCGCACCCGGCCGCGGCCGCCGCGAAAATAGCGGCCTCACCCCGCGTCCGTGCGCCCGACGCCAAAGACCTTCGCGAGCTCGTAGGGCGCCGTGACCTCGAGCTGGTCGTAGCGGCAGTCGCGCGGCAGCCGATCCGGCCGCCAGCGCTGGAAGATGGCGGCGTGCCGGAAGCGCGGCCCCTGCATGTGGTCGTACTTGACCTCGCAGACCCGCTCGATCCTGAGCGGCTCCCACGACAGATCCTTCCCCGCGCTCCAGCGGCTCTTGCCGCCGGGCATGCGGCCGGCCCCGTCGCTGCCGGGGGCCTCCGCCCACGCACGCCACGGATGGCCGTCGAGCGCCCCTTCCCGGAGCGGCGCCAGCTCCCGGGCCAGCGCCTTCCGCGTCGCCATGGGGAAGGCCGAGGTCACCCCGACGTGGTGCAGGGTTCCCGCGGCATCGTAGAGACCGAGCAGCAGCGACCCGACGGTGTCGCGTCCGCTCTTGTGCCAGCGGAAACCGGCGACGACACAGTCCGCGGTGCGGGCATGCTTGATCTTGAACATCACCCGCTTGCCCGGCTGGTAGGTGCCCGCCTCCGGCTTGGCCATCACCCCGTCGAGCCCGGCACCTTCGAATCGCGTGAGCCAGTCCGCCGCGACGGTCGACGTCGCGGGTGACGGGGGTCAGGTGGATGGGGGGCCGGGTGTCCGCGAGCAGCCGCTCGAGGCGGACGCGGCGCTCGGCCTGGGGCAGATCCCGCACGTCGCCGCCATCCACGGCCAGCAGATCGAAGGCGACGAAGGCGGCCGGCGATTCCTCCGCCAGCCGGGCCACCCGCGAGGCGGCAGGATGGAGGCGCAGCTGCAGGGCATCGAAGTCGAGCCCCGCCCCGGCCGCGATCACGATCTCGCCGTCGATCACACAGCCGCCGGGCAGCCGTTCGAGAAAAATCGCGTGCAGTTCGGGGAAGTAACGGTCGAGGGGGCGGCCGTCGCGGCTCTGGATGAACACGTCATCACTGCGACCCGCGGACCGAAAAACGATGGCCCGGAAGCCGTCCCACTTGGGTTCGTAGAGGAACGCGCCGCCGGCGGGAAGCGCCTCGGCGATCCGGGCGAGCATAGGCTCGACGGGGGGCTCGATGGGAAAGCGCATCTCCCGTCAGGCCGCGGCGACCAGGGGGTCTACCGGCCGCCCCACCGCCGGGCACCATCGTAGCGGCTGCCTTCGCGCCGGCGCCCGGCGTTCCACACTTCGCCGCACGCCGCGCAGCGCCAGTACGACGCCGCGCTGACCACCTTGCTGGTGGTGCTCACATCCGTGGACCGGCAGCTCGGACAGTTCGCCGGCGGGGTCGTGTCCGGGGCGTCCCCCGCGGGACTGGATTCCGGGTATCTCATTGTTCACCTTCATGGGGCACGGCGCGGCCAGCGCTCGTTCGGGGCGTGCTCGCAACGGCTGTCGGGGGTGGACGCGCCGTCCACGTCCGTCCAGAGTACCGGATCGCCGGGCCAAATGCACCCGGCATCGGGCCTCCGCGCCGGGGCGCGCCGGCTCCGCGATAAGATTCATCGGCGGTATGCGCATCATCATTGTCGGCGGCGGGGAGATCGGTTTCGCGCTGGCCCAGGCACTCTCGGCCGATCACGAAGTGGTCGTGATCGACCACGACCCGCTCGTGGCCACCCGGTTCGAGCGGCTCGACATCCAGTTCATGCCCGGCAGCGGCACCAGCGGCGAGGTGCTCGGCCGGGCCGGCGCCGAGCGGGCGGACGTGCTGATCGCGTGCACGGGCCTCGACGAGGTCAACGTCGTGACCTGTGCGCTCGGCAACCGGCTGGGCTCGCCGCGGACGTTCTGCTTCGTGTCGCGCGAGGACTTCGTGGTCGAGTTCCAGGAAGGACGCGAGGGCCTCGAGCAGTTCGGCATCGACCGCATCGTCTGGCCGGAGGCGCAGCTCGCCGAGGACATCGAGCGGGTGATCGGGACACCCGGGGCGCTCGACGCCGAGGTCTTCGCCGAGGGGGCCATCCGGCTGGTCGAATACCGCCTCGAGGCGGGGTCGCCGCTGCTGGACAAGTCGATCGCCTCGCTGCGGCTGCCGCACGGCGCGTTGATCGTGGCTGTGCGCCGCGGCGACGCGTTCGTCATCCCGCGCGGCGACTGGGCGCTCGCGGCGGGCGACAAGGCGGTCGTCATGGGCACGCCCGAGGCGCTGCAGGAGGTCCGGCGGCGCATGACGACCAGCGCCGATCAGCCCAGGCAGCGGGTCACCATCATCGGCGGCGGCGACGTCGGGCTGCGGCTGGCGGAGCGGCTCGACGGCGCGCGCGACCTCGATGTCACCATCATCGAGCGCGACCCGGCCCGCGGCGAGCTCCTCGCCAGCCGGCTGCGGCACGTGCTGGTGCTGAACGGCGACGGCACCGATCTCGAGCTGCTCGAGTCGGAGGACATCGGCCGGAGCGACGTGCTGGTGTGCGTCATCGACAACGACGAGCGCAACCTGCTGGCGTCGCTGCTCGGCCGGCAGCTCGGCGCCGGGCGCGTCATCACCCGCGTGAGCCGCCGCGCCTATCTCCACCTGTTCGAGCGCGTCGGCATCGACGTCGCGCTGTCGGCGCGCGGCGCGGCGGTGGCGTCGGTGCTGCACCAGATCCAGGGAGGCACGACGCGCCTGCTGGCGGTCATCGAGCAGGGCGCCGGCCGCATCCTCGAGCTCGACGTCCCGGCCGGCTACGCGCCCCGCACGCTCCGCGATCTCGAGCCGCCGCGCAACAGCATCATCGGCGCCATCATCCGGCGGTCCCAGGCGATCGTGCCGCGCGGCACCGACCGCGTCGAGCCCGGCGACCGGCTGATCGTGTTCACCACGCATGCGGCCGCCGACCGCGTCCGCGACTACTTCACCAGCGTCAGCGCCTGAGCCTCCCGCATGCGCCTCTCGGTTGTCGTCCACCTGACGGGAGTGCTGGTCCGGCTGTTCGGCGCCACGCTGGTGGCGCCCGCCCTGGTGGCCGCCTACTACGGCGAATGGCACGATGCCCGCGGTTTCCTCGCCGCCGGGGTCGGCTCCTTCCTCCTCGGCGTGATCATGCGCCGGGCGGGCGGGCCGGCCGCGGCGGACGCCGCCGAACACATGCGCCGGGTCGAGGGGCTCGCCGTCGTGGCGGCGACCTGGCTCGTCGTCGCGCACTGCGCGGCGGTGCCGTACATCTGGGCCGGGCTCGGCTTCGTGGACGCCCTCTTCGAATCGATGTCGGGCCTGACGACCACCGGCGCCACGATCCTGACCGACTTCAGCACCGTCGGCCGCGGCCTGTTCTTCTGGCGCTCGCTGACCCAGTGGCTCGGCGGCATGGGCGTCATCGCGCTCTTCATCGCGGTGCTGCCCCGGCTGGCGATCGCCGGCCGGCAGCTGTTCTTCGCCGAGGCGCCGGGCCCGACCGACGAGAAGCTGACGCCGCAGCTCCGCCACACGGCGCTGGCGCTGTGGCGGCTCTACTTCGCCCTGACGGCGGCCGAGGTCGCCGCCCTGATGCTCGCCGGCATGACGCTCTACGACGCCGTCTGCCACTCGATGACGACGCTGGCGGCCGGCGGGTTCTCGCCGCATCCGCTGTCGATTGCCGGCTACGGCAGCGCGACGATCGACTGGATCGTGACGGCGTTCATGTTCATCGCCGGTGCCAACTTCGCGCTGCAGTACCGCGCCGTCTGGGGCAACCGCTCGGCGCTGGCGCAGGACGAGGAGCTGCGGGCCTACTTCGGCGTCGTAGTGGTGGCGGTGGCCGCGATCGTCGTCTTCCTGATGCGCGACGGCATGGCCCTCGCCGACGCCGTGCGCCACGGTGCGTTTCAGGTCGTCTCCATCGTCACGACCACCGGCTACGCCAGCGCCGACTTCCAGCTGTGGAGCGACCAGGCGAAGATGGTGCTGTTCCTGCTGATGTTCGTCGGCGGCTGCGCCGGGTCCGCCGCGGGCGGGCCGAAGGTGGTGCGCCACCTGCTGATGGCGCGCTACACGCTGCGGGAGCTGAAGCGGGTGGTGCACCCGCGCGCGGTCCTGCCGGTCAAGCTCGGCGGCCGCGTCGTGCCCGAACCGCTGCTGCGCGACGTCCAGGTGTTCATGCTGTTCTACCTGCTGACGTTCGCGGTGGGCGTAGCGGTCGTCGTGGCGCTCGGCGCCGACCTGGTCTCGGGCATCACCGCGACCATCGCCTGCCTCGGCAACATCGGCCCCGGCTTCGACAGCGTCGGTCCGATGGCGAACTTCGCCGGGCTGCACCCGCTCAGCAAGTTCGTGCTGACGCTGGAGATGTGGATCGGCCGCCTCGAAGTGCTGACCGTCCTCGTCTTCTTCCGCCTCGAGGCCTGGCGGACGGCGCGGTGGTCTGCAGGCTGAACGACGACAATTCCCAACGCCCAACGCCCAACTCCCAAGCCCATTTGGGAGTTGGGCGTTGGAAATTGGGAGTTGTCTAATGTTTCATCGGCGTCATAGCGGTTGTCGTGAGCGTTCCGGTCTTCGGCATCGCCACGATCTGGCCGACGGCGCCTTTCGACGCGTCGGCGAACTCGTGATCCACGAGGATGTAGCGTCCCTCCTCGGCCGCGATGAACTCCAGGACCGCCCCGTTGCTCGACCCGATGAGCGCCGTCTGCATGCCGCGCATCTCGTTACCCGGGTTGCCCTCGTAATAGACGCGGTCGAAGATCGCCCCGATGACGTGCGTGCTCGCCTGATCGTTCGGGCCGGCGTTGTGGAAGTAGAGCCGGACGCGCTCGCCAACGCGCGCCAGGAGCGGATGGCTGGTCAGCGCGGACGCGTGGCCATTGAAGAGCACGTGCGACGGCTGCTTGCGCAGCGCCGCGTCGTAATCGAGCTCGTGCAGGCCGGTGTCGCTGTTCGGCTTCAGGTAAAACTCCGACTGCACCACCGCATAGCGCCGCGCGGCGTCGGCGTCGGTGGCGTAGCCGTCACGCGGCGAGACGATCACGATCCCGTACTGCCCCATCGCGACATGCTGCAGCACCGGCGGCACGCCGCAGTGATACATGTAGACGCCGGGGTAGTTCGCGACCCATTCGAACTTGATGCTCTGGCCGGGCATGATCATCCGCCACTTGTCGTCGGCGGCCACGGTCGCCGCATGGAAGTCCATCGAGTGCGGCATCGGCATGACCGCCGGCGCGGGCTTCTGCAGGCTGGTGGCGGCAAGCCGCGCGAGGAACGGGGCATCTCCGCTGGCCGGCGCCGAGGCCGACACCCGCTCGTCCGAACGGTTCCGCATCACGAAGTTGATGCGGTCCCCCTCGCGGACGTGAACGACCGGGCCGGGCACGCTGCCGCCGAACGTCCACGCCTGGAAGCGCACGCCGTCCGCAATCTCGATCTCCTGCGCAACGATGTCGAGGCGGACCTGATGGGTCCGGTTGCCGGGCTTCAGCTCGGCGATATCCGGCAGGAAAGTCACCGCGTCCCCTTCCACCAGCGGCCCGCCGCTGCCGGTTTCCTGGAAGATCTCCGCCCGCGGCGTCCCCCACACCTTCTGGGACGGCCCGCCCTGGGCCGGCTCGCCGCTGCGGGCGCGGATGGCGAGCGGGACGGCGATCACCGCCGCGACGGCGAGCGCGGCGGACACGACGAACAGGCGGCGATTCGTGGCGCGCATCATGACCCTCTATGTCCCAGCCGGGCGCGGACGCCGCGGCTGGGCGGCAGGGACGCGGGGGATCCGCCTCCCTGATCACAGAGGTTACAGATCGGCGCGGACAGGATCGTTGCGCTGGCGCAACGACGTGGAGCGATGGCTCCGGGCGCGGACACGGCCCGACTCGATCGGAATCGCCGCCTTGGCGAGCACCGTGAACACGAAGCAGCCCAGCGCCAGGATGCCGAGGCTCACGGTCCACTCGACCCAGGTGGCGGAATATTCGACAATCCGGCCCCACGGCTCGGGGACGAAGCCGGGAATGATGGTCCCCATGCCCTTTTCGATCTCGATCGCGACGATCAGGCCGGCGCACGCGAGATAAAGCGCCGGGGGATGGCGCCGCAGGCGGTGGATGCTGAGCGCGGCGGTCGCGGCCACGCTGAGGCCGATCGACGTCCAGATCCAGGGCACCAGCGCCGAGGCGCCGCGCAGGCCGAAGTAGAGGTATTCGGCGCTCTGGCTGTGATGGGTGGTCCGGTAGAACTCGGTGAAGAGCTCGGAGACGAGCATCACGAGGGAGATCTGGGCGGCAATCGTCACGACGAGCGCCAGCTTCTGCACCGTCGCCTCGGCGACCGGCATCTCGCTGAACCGCCGGATCGCGGCGAGCACGAGGATGATGAGCGCCGGGCCGGCGGTGAACGCCGTGGCCAGGAAGCGCGGGCCGAGCAGGGCGGTGTTCCAGTACGGCCGCGCCGGAAGCCCGGCAAAGAGGAACGCGGTCACGAGGTGCAGCGACACCGCCCACAGGATCGAGAGGATCACGAACGGCACGTAGAACCGCGCATCAGGCTGGCGGCCGCGATAGTGGCTGAAGAGGACGTAGAACGGGATGAGCAGGTTCAGCAGGAGGTAGCCGTTGAGGACGAGGATGTCCCATGCCAGCAGCGAGGCGGGAAAGTTGAGCACGCCGACGACGGGGATGAGGTGCCAGAGCCGGCCGGGTCCCCCCACGTCGACGACCACGAAGGCAATCGCCATCGTGACAGCCGCGACCGCCACCGCTTCGCCGACGAGCACGGCGCGGGCGAAGTCGACGTCGTGCAGGATGTAGGCCGGCAGGACCAGGATCACGGCAGCGGCGGCCACCCCGACCAGGAAGGTGAAGTTGGAGATGTAGAGGCCCCAGCTCACCGAATCGCTCATGCCGGTCGCGGCCAGCCCGCGGTCCAGCTGCACGGAGTACGCCCACGCGCCGGCACACATCAACAGCGATAGCGTGGCCATCCACAGATGGTAGGTGCGGCCGCCCGTCGTGGCCTCGCGAAAGACGTCCCGGATGAAGGCCGCCAGCATCGCCATCATCAGTCCATGTAGTACCAGAACTTCGGATCGGTCCCGAGGTCTTCCTTGAGGCGGAAGACCTGCTTGTGCTTCAGGATCCAGCGGATCTCGCTGTCCGGATCGAGCAGGTTGCCGAAGACCCGTGCCCCGGTCGGGCAGGCCTCGACGCAGGCGGGATTGCGCCCCTCGCGCGATCGCTGGATGCAGAACGTGCACTTCTCGACGGTGCCCTTCTGGCGGAGGCGGTTGCCGAGATAGTGCTGGTCGGGATTGAGCTCGTCTTGCGGCACGACGGGCTCGGCCCAGTTGAAGCGCCGCGCATCGTAGGGGCAGGCCGCGATGCAATACCGGCACCCGATGCACCAGTTGTAGTCCACGACCACGATGCCGTCGTCTTCCATCCAGGTCGCCTGGGTGGGACAGACATCGACGCAGGGAGGATTCTGGCAGTGGAAGCACTGCGTGCCGACGTAGAAGTGCCCGGCCGCCGGCACTTCGTGCATGAACCGGTCGTCGGCGTCGGCGAAATCCATCCGGCCGTTCTTGAGCTCGTGGACCCGGATGTACGCCATCCCTGACCGCCGATCCTGGTTGTTCTCCTGGATGCACGCCCGCACGCAGTCCAGATAGCCGCGGCACTTGGAGATGTTGAAAGCATAGCCGTAGAGCACGCCCGGCTGCGGCCCCGCCGCGTCGATGTCGATGCGCCGGCCGGTGCGCAGCTGGTGAAGACGCTCCAGCCGCTGCACGGTCGACTCCTTCTCGGGTTCCGACATCAGGCGGAAGTTCTTCTGAAAGTAGGTCTTCCAGTCCAGATTGGCCTCTTCGCGCGCCTCGGCGCTGGCAAGCGGGCTGCACGCGGCTTCCGCGAGACCGAGGCCGGCAAGCAGCCCGGCCGAGATCCGGCCGAGCGCCTGCCGTCGATCGAGGGACCGGTTCAGCACGGCGTGCACGTCCGTCGGGTCGGCGCCCTTCGTGCCGCACGGCGCGGGCGCGGCGGCACAGGCGCCAGCGCCGCCGCAGCGGCTCGCGGGTTCAGTCGTGGCGGATGCGGCCGGTGGCAGCCCGGCGCGCTGCCGCACCATGTCGATCAAGCGGATCATCGTTGGACCACCTCGCTGTGGCGCCGCTCGCCGCGCGCCGGCCACCGCGGCTCGAGCGCGGGACGATGCGGGTCGTGGCACTCCGTGCAGTTGAAAGCCACGCGCGGCGCGGCCCACCCGCTCGCGCGCTTGCCGTGCGCACCGCCGGCCCAGTCCGTCGCCACCTCCGAATGGCACTGCGCGCAGACCTTATAGGCGTGGTCGATCCCGACTGCCGCCGCGGTCAGCGTCAGCAGCGTGCCGGGCGTGTCCGGAGCGTGGCACGTCCGGCAGGTCATCACGTCCTCCCCGGCGTGCGCGAGACGGATCGACCAGTGCGCGCGCACGCTGGCGCTGTCGCCGTCGCCGTTCCGCCGCATCGAAGCGGTCGGCACCGAGTGGCAGCTGCTGCAGGGCGCCTTGGCCAGCCGCGGCGTTCTGGCCAGGATCGAAAATGCGGCCCGGTCGGCTGCGGCGGGCACTTCGGCCAGCGGCCGCCCGCCTGCGAGCTCCGGAGGGCTGATGATGGAGCGCGGCGCGGTCACGGCTTGTTCGATGGTCGTCAGGACCGAGTCCCCGTGAGGCCGCGCGGCCTCCCCGGATCCGCACGCGGTCCCGGCAAGACACAGTGCGGCGGCCACGATCGCCCGCCGCGTCCCCGCGGCGAGGCGACGCCGGCACCCGGGAGGCCAGGCGGGCTGGCGCCGGCTCATGGCCTGCGCGCTCTGGCCGCGGACGCGGGCCCCGCCGGCGCAGCAGCATGGCACTTCAGGCAGTTCCGGAACTCGGGATGCGAGACCCGGATCTCTCGCACGGCCGCGGGCCCGGCGTGGCAGGCCAGGCAATCGCGCCGCATCTCCAGGCCATGCGGCATCGGCGGCGCCTCGTTCGGCACCGCAACACGGCGAACCTGAGGCGGTGATGCCGGCTCGAAGGTGGTGCGCCGGAAGGGAGGGGTGTTCGACCCGGGCACGTGACAGCCGGTGCAGTTGACGAGCTCCGGATGCGGCGTCACCGGCGCATACGCCTGCCGCGCCGGCACCCATCCCCCGTCGCCGTGGCAGGTCAGGCATGCCGCCCCGCCGGAGGCCAGCGGGTCGGCCACCGGATGCGGGATGGCCGGCGGTGCCCCCGGGTACGCCCGAGCGGCGTAGAACTCGCGCAGCGTGCGGCTCGACACCGGCGTGGGCGGCTCGCCGCGGTATGCGATTGCGTCGCGGGAAGGGGCGGCGAGGCTGACGTCGCGGAGCGGCACCGGCCGGAGCACGCCCGTGGCACCTGCCATCGACGAGGCTTCGGGGGGGGCCGACAGCGGCAGCGCCGCCGGCGCGTTGGCGCTGCGCAGCCCGCGGCCGATGACCAGCACGCTCGCCGCCAGCAGGGCGGCAGCCATCGCGATTCGCACGTAGCGGCGCCCCTCGCCGGTCCGCCTCATGCGCGCTCCACCTTCACCGCGCACTTCTTGTAGTCCGGCTGCTTCGAGATCGGACAGAAGGCGTCGAGGGTGAGCTCGTTCACCAGCATGCCCTCGTCGAAGAACGGCACGAACACCTGCCCCGCGGCCGGGCGGCCTCGTCCGCCGACAACCGCCGGCAGCACGAGCGAGCCGCGCCGCGATGTCAGCCTGACCGCCTCACCCGTCCGCAGCCCGAGCCGGCCGGCGTCGGCGGGATGCAGCTCGACATACGCATTCGGCATCGCCTGGTGCAGGATCGGAATGCGCCGCGTCATCGACCCGGTGTGCCAGTGCTCGACGACGCGCCCGGTGCTCAGCCAGAAGGGGTAGGCCTCGTCCGGCACCTCTGGCGCCGGCTCGTACGGGCGGAACCAGATCCATGCGCGGCGATCGGGCTTGCCGTAGAAGTCGAAGCCGCTGCCGCTGGCCGCCGGATCGGTCGCGGCGTGGTAGCGCCACTTCGTCTCCTTGCCGTTCACGTAGGGCCACATCACCCCCGGCCGGCGCGTCAGCTCGCCGTAGGGGGCCATCTCGTGTGCGGGGCCGTGGTGAAACTTCGAATATTCCTCCCAGATCTTCGGGATGTGGTCTTCCTTCGTCCACGGAAAGAGGTGCCCGAAGCCGAGGCGATGGGCCACCTCGATGAGCTGCCAGGTGTCGCTCATGGCCTCGCCGGGCGGTTCGAGCTGCTTCGCGAAGTGCTGCGTCCGCCGCTCGGAGTTGCCGTACATGCCCTCGCGCTCGACCCACATCGCCGACGGCAGCACGACATCCGCGATCTCGGTCGTGGGCGTCGGATAGACGTCCGACACGACGATGAACCGGTCCGGCTTGCGGGCGCCGTCGCGATAGCGCGCCAGCTTTGGCATCGTGACCATCGGGTTGGTCACCTGAATCCACATGAACCGGATGTCGCCGCGGTCGAGCGCGCGGAACATCTCGACGGTGTGGTACGTCGGCGTCGCCGGAATCGTGTCGGCCGGAACCCCCCAGATCGACGCGGCCATCTCCCGGTCCTTCGCGCTGGTCACCTCCCCGTGCGGCAGGCGGTTGGTCAGCGTGCCGACCTCGCGCACCGTGCCGCAGGCGCTGGGCTGCCCGGTCAGCGAGAACGGGCTGTTGCCGGGGGTCGCGATCTTCCCGGTCAGCAGGTGCAGGTTGTAGACGAGGTTGTTGATCCAGGTCCCGCGGGTGTGCTGGTTCATCCCCATGCACCACAGGCTCATCACCTTTCGCGCGGGATCGCCGTAGAGCGACGCGAGGTAGTGCAGGTCGCCCGGCGACACCCCGGCGATCTGCTCGACACGTTCCGGGGTGTACTCGGACACCAGGGCGGCATACTCGTCGAGCGTGATGGTCTCGGCCTGCTCGGCGAAGGCGAAGCCGTCCTCGAGGCCGTAGCCGATGTTGGTCTTGCCTCGGTGGAACGAGACGTGACGTTCCACGAACGCGCGATTGACCGCGCCGCGGCGGAGCAGCAGGTGGGCAATGCCGTTAGCCACCGCCAGGTCGGCCTGCGGCAGGAAGAGAATCGACCGGTCGGCCGCCTGGCTGGTCCGGGTCGTGCGCGTCGCCAGATCCACGATCCCGACGCCCGGCCGCTTCAGCCGCTGGTCGAGCAGGCGCGAGAACAGCACCGGGTGCATCTCGGCCATGTTGTTACCCCAGAGCACGAAGACATCCGCGTGCTCGATGTCCTCGTAGCAGCCCATGGGCTCGTCGAGGCCGAAGCTGGTCAGGAAGCCGGTGACCGCGCTCGACATGCACAAGCGCGCGTTGGCTTCGACGTTGTTCGAGCGCAGGCCGGCGCGCCACAGCTTCGACGCCACGTAGCCGTCCGGGATCGTCCACTGCCCCGAACCATAGATGGCGACGGAATCCTTGCCGTGCGCCGCGGTGGTCTCCTTGATCTTGGCCGCCACGAGGTCGAGGGCCTCCGCCATCGGCACGGCCACGAGCGCGCCGTCCCGCCGCACGAGCGCCCGTGTGAGGCGGTCCGCGCCGTACAGCGCCATGACCGAGTGGTAGCCCTTCACGCAGCAGAGACCGCGGTTGACAGGGCTGTCGGGGTCCCCTTTCACGGCGTGCGCCTTGCCGTCCCTGGCGCCAATCAGCAGGCCGCAGCCCACGCCGCAGAAGCGGCAGGGCGCTTTCCGCCACGTCAGATCGCCCGGCCCGCCGGCCGGCTGCGCGGCGAAGATCACGCCGGGCATCAGCCCCTCGGCCGTCGCAATCGCGGCCGCCGCCGCCAGCTGCTTGAGCGCCGTCCGGCGATCCATGTTCACCGCTCCTCCGAGAACCCGGCAACGAGGGCGACGCCCGCCACTCCCTCGGTGGCCGCGAGCGCCGCGTCCAGGCCGTCGCCCTGATCGTCGGCGCGCTCGGCCACGACGATCACGACGTCGCGGTTGAGTGACGGGTGCACGTCGCACCCGTGCAGCACGGCCAGGCGCTGCGCCACTTGCCCGCGCATGCCGGGGTAGACGTGAATGAGGTAGCTGCGGATTGTCACGGTTTCACCCCACGTCCGCGCAGGCGGTGGCTTCGAGCCTCGCCGGATCGACGATCGTCACGGATCCGCGGCCGGTCTGGAGCAGGCCGTCAGCCTCCCAGCCTGCCATCAGCCGGCTGACGGTGAAGAGCGTGGCCCCGGTCAGATCTGCGAGCTCCTGCCGCGTCACCGGGTGGACGATGTGCACCCCGTCGGGGGTGCGGTCACCGCCGTGCACCGCCAGCCGGAGCAGCGCCCGGGCAAGCCGCTGCGGCGCGCGCGCGGTGGCGAGGTCCCGCGCAACCGACAGCACGCCGGCCATGCGCCGGGTCACCTCCTCGAAGACATTGGCCTTCAGGCGCGGCAGGCGTTCCGCCAGCTCGGTGATGACCGGCCGCGGCCACGTCAGCACCCGCGACGGCTCGACCGCGGCAGCCGACAGGGGATACCGGCTGCCGGGCACCAGCGCGACCGCGCCGTAGCAGTCCCCCGGACCGACGAACCTGACGAGTGTTTCCGCCCCGGCGGCGCTCACTTGCCCCAGCTTCAGGTAGCCGATCTGCACGAAGGCGAACCGCTCCGCCGGCTCTCCCTGCGCACCGAGCAGCTCGCGTGGCTGCAGCACGCGCGCGTGTGCGGCGTCGAGCAGCCGGCGCCGCTCGCACGGCGAGAGGCCCGAGAGCAGGAGCGGTCCGGGGTCGTGGTTCACGGCTTGCGCTTTCGCGCCGCCGCGCGCGGCCGCCGCGGCGCGGCCTGCGCCGGCGCGCCCTTCGCCGGCGCCCCCTGGCGCCACTTCCAGTCCCGCACCTCCGGCATGTCCTCGCCGTAGCGCGCGATGTACTGCTTGTGCTCGATCAGCTTGTCGCGAATCGCGTGCTGGGCGTAGGCCGCACGCGGGCCGAGCGTCGGCACGCGGTCGATGACGTCGGCCACCAGGTGGAAGCGGTCGAGGTCGTTCAGCACGACCATGTCGAACGGCGTGGTCGTCGTCCCCTCCTCCTTGAAGCCGCGCACGTGCAGGTTCCGATGGTTGGTCCGCCGGTAGGTCAGCCGGTGAATGAGCAGCGGATACCCGTGGTAGGCGAAGATGATCGGCTTGTCGGTCGTGAACAGCACGTCGAACTCCTTGTCGCTCAGCCCGTGCGGATGTTCGCTCTGCGGCTGCAGCTTCATCAGATTCACGACGTTGATCACCCGCACCTTCAGATCGGGGAAATAGGTCCGCAGCAGGTCCACCGCGGCCAGCGTCTCGAGCGTCGGCACGTCGCCGCAGCACGCCATCACGACGTCCGGCTCCCCGCCCTGATCGTTGCTCGCCCACGGCCAGATCCCGAGCCCCGCGGCGCAGTGCTTCACCGCCGCGTCCATGTCCAGCCACTGCGGCGCCGGCTGCTTGCCGGCGACGATGACGTTGACGTAATTCCGGCTGCGCAGGCAGTGGTCGGTCACCGACAGCAGCGTGTTGGCGTCGGGCGGAAGGTAGACCCGGATGACGTCCGCCTTCTTGTTCGCCACCAGATCGATGAAGCCCGGATCCTGGTGGCTGAAGCCGTTGTGGTCCTGCCGCCAGACGTGCGAGGTGAGGAGGTAGTTGAGCGAGGCAATCGGCCGCCGCCACGGAATCTGCTGCGACACCTTCAGCCACTTGGCGTGCTGGTTGAACATCGAGTCGACGATGTGGATGAACGCCTCGTAGCAGGAGAAGAAGCCGTGTCGCCCGGTCAGCAGGTAGCCCTCGAGCCAGCCTTCGCACTGGTGCTCGCTCAGCATCTCCATCACGCGGCCGTCGGGAGCGACATGGTCGTCGTCCGCCGCGATCTCCGCGGTCGAGCAGCGGCTCGTCACCTCGAACACCGCGCTCCACCGGTTCGAGGCGGTTTCGTCCGGGCTGAAGACCCGGAAGTTGTGCGGGTTGCCCGCCATCACGTCGCGGATGAACTCCCCCTGCACGCGCGTCGCCTCGACCGCCACCGCCCCGGGCTGCGTCACCGCCACGGCGTAGTCACGAAAGTCGGGGAGGCGCAGCTCGCGAAGCAGCAGCCCGCCGTTGGCGTGAGGGTTGGCGCTCATCCGGCGGTCGCCGCGGGGCGCGAGCGCGGCCAGTTCCGGGACGAGCTGGCCCTGCGCGTCGAACAGCTCGTGCGGCCGGTAGCTCTTGAGCCACTTCTCCAGGATCTTCACGTGGCCCGGACGGCTCATGTCCCCCATCGGCACCTGGTGCGAGCGGAAGCTGCCCTCCGTCCGCTTCCCGTCCACCTCCCGTGGTCCGGTCCACCCTTTCGGCGACCGGAGCACGATCATCGGCCAGCGCGGCCGGCGGGTGAAGCCATGCGTGCGGGCGTCCTGCTGGATGCGCCGGATCGCCGCCACGATGGTGTCGAGGGCCGCGGCCATCTGCTGGTGCATGCCGGCCGGGTCGTCGCCGGCGACGGTGTAGGGCTCGTAGCCGTAGCCCCTGAGGAGTGACTCGAGCTCGTCGTGCGGGATGCGGGCCAGCACGGTCGGGCCGGCGATCTTGTACTCGTTCAGGTGCAGGATCGGCAGCACCGCGCCGTCGCGCGCGGGGTTGAGGAACTTGTTCGAGTGCCAGCTGGTCGCCAGCGGGCCGGTCTCCGCCTCGCCGTCGCCGATCACGCACGCGGCGAGCAGGTCGGGATTGTCGAAGACCGCGCCAAAGGCGTGCGACAGCGCGTAGCCGAGCTCGCCCCCCTCGTGGATCGAGCCGGGCGTTTCCGGCGCGACGTGGCTGGGAATGCCGCCGGGGAACGAGAACTGCGTGAACAGCCGCTTCATGCCGGCCTCGTCCTGCGAGACCTGCGGGTAGACCTCGCTGTAGGTCCCCTCGAGGTAGGCGTTGGCGACCAGGCCTGGACCGCCGTGGCCGGGACCGGTGATGTAGAGCACGTTGAGGTCGTGTTCCTTGATCACGCGGTTCAGATGCGCGTACACGAAGTTGAGCCCCGGCGTCGTGCCCCAGTGGCCCAGCAGGCGCGGCTTGATGTGCGCCAGCGAGAGCGGTTTCCGGAGGAGCGGGTTGTCGTAGAGGTAGATCTGCCCGACTGAAAGGTAGTTGGCGGCCCGCCACCAGGCGTCAATCCGCTGCATCAGCGCGGCCGGAAGCGTGGCCCCGCTTCGGGTGGACTGGCGCGCAGTGGACTGCCGTTCGCTGGGTCGTCGTTTCGTGGACTGTCGTGTGCTCATGTGATGTCAGCCGGATCAGCGCCCGCCCCGAGGATCCGCGAGACCGCGCGGGCAATCATCAGTTCTTCGTCCGTTCGGATGACGCGGACGGCCACGCGGCTGGCGTCCGTCGAGATCACCGCGGCGTGTGCCGCGTTCCGTGCCCCGTCCAGGGCGAGCCCGAGAAACTCCAGGCCGGCGCAGATGCGCGCCCGGATCGGCGCGCTGCGCTCGCCGATGCCCGCCGAGAACACCAGCGTGTCGAGCCCGCCGAGCGCCGCGCAGAAGGCCCCCACCCCTTTCCGCGCCTGGTAGCAGAAGAGCGCCACCGCCTCGGCCGCCCGGACATCTTCGGCTTCGACCGCGAGCAGGTCGCGCATGTCGCCGCTGATTTCCGACACGCCGGCCAGCCCGGACTCGTGGTTGACCATGTGGTGGAAGCCGCGCGCGGTCATGCCTTCGTGCCGCGAGAGAAAGCCGACGAGGCCCGGATCGAGATCGCCGGCACGCGTGCTCGACACCAGGCCGGACGCCGGGGTGAAGCCCATGCTGGTATCGAGGCAGGCCCCGCCACGCACCGCCGCAAGGCTGGCGCCGTTGCCGAGGTGCGCCAGGATGACGCGCCCGCGGGCGGCCTCCGGCCCGGCGACGCGGGCAAGCTCCTCCAGCAGGTAGGCGTAGGACAGGCCGTGGAACCCGTAGCGCCGGACGCCCTGGGCCTGGTAGCGCCGCGGCAGCGGCAGCAACCGGGCCACCGCCGGCAGGTCGCGATGGAACGCCGTGTCGAAGAGCGCCACTTGCGGCAGCTGCGGATGCCGCGCGGCAAGGGTCTCGATGAGCTCGAGCTCACGCGGCAGGTGGTCCGGCGCGAATGGCGCCGCGCGCCGCAGGGCGGCCACGACGTCCGGCGTGATCCGGACGGGCTCGGTGCGGTCGAGGCCGTGAACGACGCGGTGTCCCACCGCCGTAATGGACGGGAACTCGCGCCGCCGCTCCAGCCAGCCAACCAGTGACGCCACGCCCGCGGCAGCGTCCGCGAGCGCGTCGCGACCCGTGTCCGACGCGTCCGCCCCGCGCCACGACAGCGTCGCGCTCCCGGCCCCGAGGCGATCGAGCGAGCCGGCCAGCACGGGCGCCGCGGCGCCGCCGTCCTGGTGGACCGCGACGTAGAGCGCGAACTTGACGCTCGACGACCCGCCGTTGACAGCGAGAATCACGAGGCCATCAACCCCGAAGACCCTCGCGCACCACTGGCGCCGGGCCGCCGGGTCCCTGCCGCCGCCGGGCACACGGCGCGCGCCATGGCCACTACGCCGCACGGTGACCGGAGTCCGTTTTCGGCCTGTCGTGCGGGTGCACGGTCAGCACCGGAGCAATGGGCGCTGCGTATCAGCCTGTCGGCCACGCTGCCCATCAGCAGCCGCGCCACCGCGCCGCGTCCCGCGGTCGCCACCACCAGCAGATCGATCGACTGCTCATCGAGGTATCCGAGGATCTGCTCTGCCGGGCCCCGATGCGCGTCACCACGTTGGCCGCGTACTTCTTTTTCTGCGCGTCGGTCAGCATGCCCTCGAGCCTGAGGCGGGCGTCGCGTTCCAGGTTCTCCAGGAAGTCATCCGGCAGCTGGCGCGTACGTCTCCATCAGGGCGCCCGGCGCGAAGGGATTCTCGAGCACGTGCAGGAGGTGCAACGACGCGCCGAACGCGTCCGCCATGTCGCACGCATGGGCGAGCGCCTTCTCGGACGCCGCACTGAAATCGACCGGAACGAGGATCGTGGTGATGGCCGGCATGACCGCTCCTTTCGATTCGCTTACACCCGCCGGGCTTGGCGCCTACTGCAAGCCGCGCGCCCGGACTCGCGGCCGGCCGCGCGCCAGGCAGGCGCCACGCCGGTCTGGGAGGATGCCTCGATCGGCGGCCACACCACGCCCGAGTCTCCCCGCACGGCGACAACTCACTGGGGAGAAATTCACACCGATGGGGAAAACCTCGCCTGGCCACCCCTGGGGAACGCCGCACCACCAGGCTGGCCGGCGCCGGGCACCCGGTATGCCGGTTGCTGAAGCCTGTCTGTGGAGGAGCCTATGGCGACCGACCCCGGCGGGATCATGGAGCAGCAGCTGATAGAGGAGTACCTGCAGGCGCGCGGCCACACGCTGCGGTCCGTTCGCGCGCTGCCGGAGCTGGAAGGGCGTCCCCTGCTGGCGGCCGCGGCGGAGTACGCCTCCCTGCGCCTGACCGAGATCGAGGCGCGGGCGCACTATCTCGACACCCTCCGCGGCGGCGCGGACCGGGAGCCCTAGGGGCGCAAGGGACGAGCCTGTCGCATGAAACTCTCCGTCATCGCCCTCGATTACGACGGGACCATCGCCCGCGACGACACCGTCCACCCGACGGTGAGGCAGGCCATTGCCGACGCCCGGGCACGCCGCGTCGTCGTCCTGATCGTCACCGGCCGCCGGCTCGACGATCTGCGCCAGGCGGCCGGCGACCTGCACTTGGTTGACGCGATCGTCGCCGAGAACGGCGGAGTGCTGCACTTCCCGGCGACCGGCTATACGGCTGTGGTGGCCCCTTCCCCTTCGCCAGCGCTCCTCGAGGAGCTGACGGCGCGAGGCATTCACCACGAGGCCGGCCAGTGCCTGGTCGAAGCCGCCGCCGCGGACGCGGCGGCCATCCTCGACGCCATCCAGACCCGGGAACTGCCGATCGTCCTGGCCTTCAACCGGTCGCGCCTGATGCTGCTGCCGCAATCAGTCAGCAAGGCGACGGGCCTGCGGGAAGCGCTCGCCATCCTGCGGCTCTCGCCGCACAGCGCCGTGGCCGTCGGCGACGCCGAAAACGATCACCAGCTGCTGCGCGTGTGCGAGGTCGGCGTGGCCGTATGCTGGGCTCGCTGCAGGCCGCCGCCGATCTCGTCATCGACGGCGAGGGGCCATCCGCTGTCGCGGCGTTCATCACCTCGCTGGCGCGCACCGGGCGGATGCCGGTCCTCCCGGTCCGGCGCCGCCAGCTCCAGCTTGGCCATACCGACGAGGGTGCGCCGTTCACGCTGGCCGTGCAGGGGCGCAACGTGCTGGTGGCCGGCGATGCGCGCTCGGGCAAGTCGTGGGTGGCCGGGCTGCTGGCCGAAGCTGATCCTCCAGCGCTACTCGGTCTGCGTCATCGACCCCGAAGGGGACTACCGGCCGCTGGAGCATCTGCCAGGTGTCGCGGTGCTCGGCGGGGCGGACCCGCTGCCGCGCCCGCGCGAGCTGCTGCGCGCGCTCCGTCATGCGGAATCGAGCGTGGTGCTGGATTTGTCGCGCCTGGTGCATCGCGAGAAAGTGGACTACGTGTCGGCGCTGCTGCCGGCGCTGGTGACGCTGCGGCAGCGCACCGGCCTGCCGCATCGGATCGTGATGGACGAAGCGCACTACTTCCTGACCCAATACTTGGCCGTGTCGCTGCTCGATTTCGTCCGGAACGGCTACACCCTGGTCACCTACCGCGCTTCTCACTTCCTGGCCGGTGTGCGGCGCGCCAGCGAAGTGGTGATCGTCACGAACCAGTCCGACCCGGAGGAGGTCGCGGCCCTGCACGCCACCTGCAGCCGGAACGGCACGGACCGCGTCGAGGACTGGATCCCGGTGCTCGGCGCGCTCAGGATCGGCGAAGCGGCGGCGCTGCCGATCACGGAAGAAGCCGGCAATGCGCTCAGGCGCATCCATCTGGCGCCCCGCCTCACGCATCATGTCCGCCACCGGGAGAAGTACGTGGACATCCCGATCCCCGAGAGCCGCGGCTTCGTGTTCACGCGCCGGGGCAAACCGTCCGGCACCTCTGCGCGAACCCTCCGCGAGTTCGTCCAGGCGCTGGCAGGCGAGCATCCCGGCGCGCTCGAGACGCACATGCGGGCGGGTGATTTCTCCCGCTGGGTCCGGGACGTCTTCGGCGATTATCCGGTGGCGAGCACCATCCGCGGGCGCTACGACCTGGCCGACGAGCGGATCCTGGACGCGGGCGCCGCGGCACGAGCGGGTAACGGCCCGGCCGCCGGGCACACGCCAGCGGCGGGCGTGCATCGACGGCGCCCCACGTCGCGAACGGCCCGGTGGCCGCCCTGGCGCGCCGATACATCAAGGACCTCGTCTACGGCGCCAACGACGGCATCATCACGACATTCGCCGTCGTCGCCGGCGTCACCGGCGGGCAGCTCTCGTCGCGGGCCATCCTCATCGTCGGCGCCGCCAACCTCTTCGCCGACGGACTCTCGATGGGCGTCGGCAACTACCTGGGCATCCGCTCGCACGACAGCGCGCAGGCCGCGCTGAACCTGCCCAAGGAGGACGGCAGCCCGGTGCGGCACGGCCTGGCCGACGGCGCTGGCGTTCATGCTTGCCGGCGCCGTCCCGCTGGCCCCGTATGCCGTCGGCCTGGGCCTGCCGCTGTTCGAGTCCTCGCTGGTCCTGACGCTGTTTACGCTGTTCGCCGTCGGCGCCTCGCGGTCGCTGGTCACGATCGATCGCTGGTGGAAGGCCGGGCTGGAGATGCTGCTGCTCGGGATCATCGTCGCGGCCGTCGGGTATGGCGCGGGGGCGGCGGTCGCGTTCCTGGTGTCGGGTGCCGATGATCTGCCGCTGTGACGGGCCATGGAAACTGAAGACCAGCGCGAAGTGATCGAGTTCCTGTCGGCGCCGGCCACGCACGGCGGGGCGACAGTCGAATGCATCGAGACGCATGCGTCGGTGGTGTTCCTGGCCGGCGCCCGGGCCTTGAAGCTCAAACGCGCCGTCCGCTACGACTACCTGGACTTTTCGACAGCGGAGCGGCGGCAGGCGATGTGCGCGGCGGAGCTGCGGCGAACCAGCGTACGGCGCCGGCCGACCGCGCGGTCGTGGCGGTGACCAGGGAGACCGGCGGCGGGCTGGCGCTGGGCGGGACGGGCGTGCCGGTCGACTGGGTCATCGACATGCACCGCTTCGACCAGAACGGGCTGTTCGATCGGCTGGCCGCGCGCGGTGCGCTCGACCGGGCGCTGATGCGTCCGCTGGCCGCGGCCATTGCCGGATTCCACCTCGCGTCCGAACCGTGCCCGGGCCAGGGGGGACGCGACGGGATGGCCTGGGTCGTCGAGGGCAACGCCAGCGGCTTCGCGGCGGAGGGGGCCGGCGTCCTCGACCCCGGCACCGCGGCAGACGTCACCGGCGCGTCGCGCGCACTCCTGTCCCGCCACGGCCCGCAGCTCGACACCCGCGGGACACCGGCCTGGTGCGCCGATGCCACGGGGACCTGCACCTGCGCAACATCGTCCTCATCGACGGCCGGCCAACGCTGTTCGACGCCATCGAGTTCAACGACGCGATCGCGTGCATCGACGTGCTCTACGATCTGGCTTTCCTGATCATGGACGTCTGGCGGCGCCGCCTGCCGGACCACGCCAACATCATCCTCAACGAGTATCTCGGCGAGACGCTGGACTTCGACGGCGTCGCCCTGCTCCCGCTGTTCCTCGCCTGCCGCGCCGCCGTGCGCGCCAAGACGAGCGCCACGGCCGCGGCGCTGCAGCGCGACCGCAGCCGCCGCCGGGAGCTCGAGGACACGTCGCGCGGCTACCTGTCGATGGCGGGCGAGCTGCTGCGGCCGCCGGCCCCCTGCCTGATCGCGATTGGCGGCTACTCGGGCTCCGGCAAGTCCACGCTGGCCCGGGGCCTGGCGCCATCGGTCGGCGCCGTGCCGGGCGCGCTGGTCGTCCGGACCGACGAGGTCCGCAAGCAGCTGCTCGGCGTGCCGCCGCTCTCGCCGCTCGGAACACAGGGCTACACCCCGGAGGTGACACGCCAGGCCTATGCCGCCGTCGCGGACCGGGCACGGCGCATTCTCGCCGCCGGACATGCCGTCGTCGTGGATGCCGTGTTTGCCCGCGCCGCCGACCGGGATGCGATCGAGGAGGTGGCCCGAGCGGCCGCCGTGCCTTTCGCGGGGCTGTGGCTCGATGCACCGGAGGACACGCTGGCCACGCGCGCCGGCCAGCGCCGCGCCGACGCCTCGGACGCGGACCCGGCCGTCGTGCGGGCGCAGGTGGCCGCCGGAGCGGGAACCATAGCGTGGGACCGGGTGGTTGCCGCGTCCGGGCCCGAGGAGGTGCGGCGGCACGCGACAGCGCTGCTCCGCGAACGGATCGGCCACGCGTTGCTGACCGTGCCGCAGCTGGACGATCAGGACGCCTGAGGCAACAGCCTGCTCAGCAAGCGCAGGGCGGGCGCCGGCGCGACCCCGACGGCCGCCGCGACGCTCCACTCGACAAGCTCGAGCGGTGTGAGAGCCAGGATGCCGGCAAGCGGATCGAGCGTCGTGGCGAGCAGAACAGGGACGGCAGCGGCGGCGGCGATGGCGCCGGTACGCGGCCGGCCTGACCGGCGCCCGCGCCGGGGCGGAGGGAGCGGAACGCGTGCGGGCATTCGCCACGAAGACGATCTGACCGATCCCCAGCGTCATGAACGCCAGCGTTCCTGCACTCTCCGCGTGCGCGCTCAGGCCCCAGGCGTAGGCTGCCAGCGTGGCCGCGGCCAGCGCCGCTCCGGAAGCGAGGATGCGAACCAGGAACGGGCCCGACAGGATCGAGTCATCGATGCCGTGCGCCGGACGGCGCATCAGTCCCCTGTCGCCGGGCGCCGCGAGCACCAGCGCCAGCGCCGGGACGGTGGCAATGACGAGATTGAGCCAGAGCAGGTGCATGGGCTGCAGCGGCAGGGGCAGGGCCGCGAGCGATGCGAGCGACAGCACCAGGATCTCCGCCAGGGTGCAGCCGAACAGGCAGAAGGCCAGCGTCCGGGAATTCCTGAGAACGACACGTCCTTCCTCGACCGCGGCGGCTACGGTCTGCACGCGGTTGTCCTCGACGATGAGATCCGCCGATTCCCTGGCGGCCCCGGCGGCATGCCCCGCCAGCACTATCCCGACGTCGGCCTGCTTGAGCGCGGCGGTGTCGTTCACGCCGCCGCCGAGCATCGCCACGATCTCGCCGCGGCGCCGCAGGGCGCGCACGATCCGCAGCCGGTGCTCCGGCGACGTGCGGCTGAACACCGCGACGTGCCCCACCGCCGCCGCCAGATCGTCGGCCGACAGCGTGTCGAGGTCGTCGCCATCGAGCGCGCGGGCGCGAGCGTCGATGAATCCGAGCTGGCGGCCGATCGCCTCGGCGGTCGGCCGCTGGTCTCCCGTGATCAGCACCGTCCGGAGCCCGGCGTCGCGCAGGCCGGCAAACGTTTCCTTCAACCCTGGCGCCGGGGGAGCCGCGAGGCCGAGAAAGCCTTCGAACGTCAGCCCGCGGAGTGCGCTCTCCGAGGCGTCCCTGACGTAGCCGGTGGCCACACCCAGGACGCGGAGGCCGTCGCGCGCCAGCGTCTCGTTGGCCGCCAGCAGCTCGGCGCCGCGCCATTCGTTCAGGGGGCCGGGGCCGTCGGCCGTCATCATCCGAGTGGACATCGCCATCACCCGCTCGGGCGCCCCTTTGACGTAGGCGTAGAGGCGCCCGTCGCGCCGGTGGAACGCGGCCATGAGCCCGCGGCCGCAGCAGAACGGCAGCACGGCTGCCGGCGGATGTTCCGCGAATATCCGCTCACTGGTGGCGCTGACGCCGGCGCCGTCGAGCGCCGCCTGCACCGCACGGTCGACCGGGTCGGCCGCCGGCTCGCCGCTCAGATCGCGTCGTGGTTGCGGCCTGGTGGCGTACACAGCGAATTCGAGCGCCCGGCCGACTGCCGGCTCGTCGAGACTCGGGTCGCCCTGTCCGAGGGTGTAGTAGCGGCCCGCGGTCCAGACACTGGACACCGCCATCCGTCCCGAGGTGAGCGTGCTGCTCGTATCGGAGCAGAGCACCGTGGCCGCGCCCAGCGCCTGGACCGCTGGCGGGGTGCGGACGACCGCGTGGCGCCGCGCCATGCGCCGCATGCCCAGGGCCAGCGCGGCGGCGGCAACTATCGGCAGCCCCAGCGGCAGGGCAGCCACGGCGAACGCCACGGCGGTCTGCAGGACGACGGCGGGCGGGAGACCACGCCCCAGCCCCAGCAGGCAGACGGCGCCGGCGACGGCGATGGAGAGCCCGGCAACGCGCCGACCGAGCGTGTCGAGCCGCCGCGTGAAGGGAGGATCCTCTTCGCGAATGCTGTCGACCAGCGTGACGATCCGGCCCAGCTCCGTGCTGGCGCCCGTCGCGGTCACGATCGCTCTGCCCGAGCCGCGCACGACGGCGGTACCCATGTGGATCATGTTGGCGCGATCGCCGAGGGGCTGCGCCGGCAGCGGCGCCGTGGTCTTTTCCACCGGCAGGGGTTCGCCGGTGAGGGCGGTTTCGAGAACACACAGCTCCACGGCCTGAACCAGGCGGGCGTCGGCTGGCACGCGGCTGCCGCTGTCGAACTGGATCACGTCCCCCTGAACGACGGACGCGGCATCGACCATCACCAGCCGCCCCTGGCGCAGGACGGCTGCCTGCGGCGGCGCGAGAGCGTGAAGTGCCATCGTCGGGCGCCTGGCGCGCCAGGCGGCGGCAACCGCCAGGCCGACGGTGGCGGCAAGCACTGCGGCGATGGCCATGGCTTGAGCCGTCTGCCCGATCGCCAGCGAGACGACGGCGGCGGCGGCGAGCAGCAGTACGCCGGCATGGCGCAGCTGGCTGACGGCGATGGCAGCGGCGGAGACGGAGGGGGGTGGGAGCCGGTTCGGCCCGTCGCGGTGCAGTCGTGCGGCCGCCTCGCGATCCGTCAGGCCATCGAGGCTGGTATCGAGTTCCCGGACTACCCGTTCGGTGTCGCGGGCATGCCAGGCGTGCCGCGGACCGATCTCACGATGCTCAGCCCGGCGCCCGGCAGCAGAGGCGGTCATGGTTGGTCCATACGTCAATCTTCCGCGCCGGCCTCGCGAACGGTCAGGACTGGACACGTGGCGCGCCGCACGACGTGCTCCGCGGTGGACCCGAACAGCATGCGGTCGAGCACGTTGTGCCCGTGGATCCCCAGCACGATGAGATCGGCGCGCCGGTCCGCGGCGGCCTTCAGGATCTCGACATACGGCTTGCCCGAGCTGACCACTTCCTCGACGTTCGACGCCCGCCGGAGCGAGCCGGCCACGCCGTGCAGACGATCGTGCGCCGCACGCTCGAGCGCCGGCCAGTACTTGCCCGGGTCGAACGGCGTGGCCATCGACGGCTCGTAGACGACCGGCAGCAGTTCCACGGCGTGGACCAGCGCGATGCTGGCGCCGCTCTCGCCGGCGAGCGAGTCGGCATGGCGCAAGGCGTTGAGCGCCGGGGCGGAGAAGTCCACGGCGCAGACGATGCGCATGAACGGGCCGTCACCGGCCGTCGCGGGTGCGGACATGTGGCTCGGGACTGTCAGCACCGGCACGCGCGCCCGCCGCAGCACTTTTTCCGTGACCGACCCGAGCAGGAGGCGGTCGAATCCCGACCGGCCGTGCGTACCCATCACGATCAGGTCCGCCGCCAGCCGCTGCGCCTGAACCAGGATCTCGCGGTGGACCGTCGTGGACTCCATGACCTCGACGTCGACGGCAACGCCCGGCGATCGAATCCGTGGTCAGGAACCGCCGCATCTCCCGCAGCATCTGCTCCCGGTCCACCGCCTGCAGCGCGAACTGTCCCGGGCCCTCCGGCCCGAACGGCACGGCAGCCATCCCGGAGGGCACCGGCACCACGTGCAGTGCCGTCACCCGGGCGCCATGGGGCCTGGCCACGGCAAGGGCCCTGTCGAACGCGTGCTTCGAGAACTCCGAGAAGTCAATCGGGCAGAGGATCTGTCGGATCGAAACCACGTCGGCCTCCTTTCCGGGCGGCACGGCCCGCAGCCGCGGCGGTCGGTGCTTCCCCGACTAATCACAGCGGGGGCAACGTTGGTGCCACTCCAAATCTGGCCGGATTTGTCGAAAAGCCGCGGGAACGCCCCGCAACAGGCGTTTCGCTTTGCGGAATCCTTCACGACCGTGCGGATTATGTCGGTTGTATCATCCCAGCGTGGCCGACGAGCGTGTATGGATACTGGTCGGGATCGGGCTGGCGCTGGCGGCCGGCTTCATCCTGGGCCGCCTGCCGCGGCTCGGCCGGCGGCCGCGAGAGAGGGAGCTGGCCCGTGACTCCCTGGCGCGCCTGGAAGAGATCCGTCACGCGCTCGACCTGGCGGCCATCGTCGCCACGACGGACCAGCGCGGCATCATCACCTACGTCAACGACAAGTTCTGCGAGATCTCCAGATATTCGAGGGAAGAACTGCTGGGGCAGGACCATCGCCTCATCAATTCGAGCTACCACCCGAAGGAGTTCATCCGCGACCTGTGGCGCACGATTGCCAAGGGGGACGTCTGGCGGGGGGAACTGCGCAACCGCGCGAAGGACGGGTCGATCTACTGGGTGGACACCACGATCGTGCCGTTCCTGGACGACCGCGGGAAGCCGCGGCAGTATCTCGCCATCCGCAGCGACATCACGCGGCGGAAAGCGGCCGAGGCGCAGCTCACCTCGCAGGCCGCGCTGACCCAGCTCGGCCAGCTCGCGGCGGTCGTGGCCCACGAGGTCCGCAACCCGCTCGCGGGTGTCGGCGCCTCGCTCGAGGTGCTCCGATCCAGGCTGTCGGCAATGCCCGCGGAACGGGAAGTCATCCAGGCCATGATCAACCGGCTCGACGCGCTGAACACGAAGGTGGACGACATCCTCCGCTTCGCCCAGCCGCGCAGCGCGGTGCTGCAGCGCGTGGAGGTCTCGCCAATCGTGCACGAGGCGATGGCCAGCGCGCGGGCAGCGGTCGGCGCCGACTGCGTCGGGATCGCCTTCACGCCGGTGCCGCTGACCGTGCGGGCGGATCCGGAGATGATGCGCGCGACGGTCCTGAACCTGCTGCTGAACGCCTGCCAGGCTGGCGGCGAGAGCGTCGAGATCACCGCCACGGCCGAGAACGGCGTGTGCCGCCTCGTCGTGCTCGATCGCGGCCGCGGGATCGCCGAGGACGAAGCGGACCGTGTCTTCGACGCGTTCTACACGACAAAGAAGACCGGCACCGGCCTCGGCCTGTCCATCGTGCGGCGCCTGATGGCGCTGCAGCAGGGAACGGTGACGCTCCGGCCCCGCGAGGGCGGCGGCACCGTCGCGGAGGTGACCATCGCACTGGCGGCGCAGGCGGCCGCGCCGGCGTCGTGACCGCCCGTCCGCCTGGACGACGGCGTCACGCGCCGATCGGCGTCTTGCGACGTGTCCGCTGCGCCCGGGGCGTCGCGGCCGCCTCCCCGGCCACCGGCAGCGGCGGCAGGGCAAGCACCAGGCGGTGCGCCAGACACATCACGCGGTAGGTGACCGATCCCATGCGCGGTCCGAGCAGCGGCGAGGAATGCAGCCCCATCACGATGATGCCGGCATCGCGGTCGTGGGCCACCTTGGCAATCTCCTCCGCCGGCTCGCCGTAGGCAACCAACCCTTCGGCCCGGAGGCCCTCGGGCAGGCCCTCCACCGCCCGTTCCAGGTCCTGCTCGGCCCGGTAGCGCCGCTCGGCCTCGACCTTGGGCAGCCTGGCCGAGGCCGAGGCGGTGGCGCGCACGGGCTCGACCACGTGCAGGAGCAGGAGCGGCACGTCCAGCGCCTCGGCCAGGCCCCGCGCGATCCGCACCTGGTGCGGTGTGGCCGCCGTCAGGTCGACCGGCACCAGCACGCGGCGGACGGCCGCGGGCACATCCTGCACGCGGGCGGGGCCGGCGTCGAGGCCCGGGGTGACGAGCACGGGGGCGTGCGTTTCGCGCAGCACCCGCTCGGTCGTCGAGCCAAAGAACAGCTTCCGGAAGCCGGTCAGCCCGTGCGAGCTCATGACGATCAGCTGACAGCGCAACTCGCCAGCCAGGCGCAGGATCTCCTCCGCCGGCTTGCCGGTCGTGACGTTCACGTCCACCTCGGCCACGCCCTCGGGCCGGGGCTCGAAGGTCTCGGCCAGGAAGCGTTCGACGTCCCGCCGGGTGTCGGCCGCGAGATGCGCGGTGCCGGCGAGCTCGTCGGCTTCCTGCAGCAGCGGATCGTTGACGGCCAGCACCGTCAGCCGCGCGCCGCCGTGTGAGGCGACTGCCGCGCCGTAGCGCAGCGCCCCGCGCGAGCTCTCCGAGAAGTCGATCGGGCACAGCACCGTGGGGCGGAAGATCATCGCTGGCTCCGTTCAGCACGGGCGGACGCCAGGGCGCCGGCGTCCATCACCCCTGGCACCGGCAGAACCGGTCGTTCTCGTCGCGCGAGAGACGGCCCGCGTGCACGAGGCGGTCCAGCACGACTTCACAGTCCTCGCGTGACAGGCCCAGCAGCCGTCTGACCTGGGCAAACGTCAGGTGCATGCCGGGCATCTCTTCGAACTCGGCCTGGACGCGGATGATGAGACGCTCGAATCGTTGCAGAGGCGGTCTTGAGACTACGGCAGTGGTCATTGGAGCTCCGTCGGTGGACCTGCGCCGAGATGCCGCAGGCGACAGATGAGGGAGCAATGACGCTGCCAGAACAGCAGCGCGCGGAATGAAGGGGATTCGCGCGACTGGCGCCGGATGCGGCCGGCGGGTGCGAAGGTTCCCGCGCCGCGGGGCGGAAAATCCCGCGGCGGTTCGCGACGGCGCGCCCGCTGCCGATCAGTGCGGGACGGTCAGGCCGAACTTCTCGATGCGATAGCGGATCTGGTCGCGGTTCAGGCCGAGCAGGCCGGCGGCGCGCGTCTGGTTGCCGCCCGACCGCCGCAGCGCCTGGATCACCAGGCTCTTCTCCAGCTGCTCCAGCTCGAGGCCGTTCGCCGGCAGCTCGATGTCGCCCGAGGGGCCGGTGCCCGATGCGAGTCCCGCGAAATCCCGCGCTTCGAGCCGGTCGTCGTCCGACAGCAGCATCGCCCGTTCCACGACGTTGCGGAGCTCGCGGACATTGCCCGGCCAGCCGTAGCGCTGGAGGACCGTGTATGCCGACGGGCTCGCGCCGAGCACCCGCTTGCGGAACTCCGCGTTGAACCCGTCGATGAAGTACTCGACGAGCAGCGGGACGTCCTCGGGATGCGACCGCAGCGTCGGGATCGCGATCGGCAGCACGTTCAGCCGGTAGAAGAGGTCGCTTCGGAAGCGCCCGGCGGTGACCTCCTCTTCCAGGTTGCGGTTGGTCGCGGCAATCACCCGCACGTCGACGCGGATGTCGGCCGAGCCGCCCACGCGCTTGAAGGCCTTCTCTTCGAGGAAGCGGAGCAGCTTGGCCTGCAGCGCCGGAACCATCTCGGCAATCTCGTCGAGGAAGACGGTGCCGCCGTCGGCGGTCTCGAGCAGGCCGCGCTTCTGCAGCCGCGCATCGGTGAAGGCGCCGCGCTCGTGGCCGAACAACTCGCTTTCGAGCAGGTGCTCGGGGAGCGCCGAGCAGGTGATGTTCATGAACGGCCGCGCCGAGCGCTCGCTGGTGTAGTGGATGATCTTCGCCACCAGGTCCTTGCCCGTGCCGCTCTCCCCGGTCAGCAGCACGGTGGACGCCGGGCTGGTGGCAATGCGCGCCACCAGGTGCCGCAGCGCCGTCACCGGCGCGGAGTTGCCGACAATGCTGTGGAGGCTGTAGGGGCGGGCGGCGTTGGTGCGGGTACTGCCGCACCTCGCGCCTGAGCCGGGTGGTTTCGAGCGCGCGCTCGACGGTCGCCGACACGTCGGTCAGGTTGAAGGGCTTGTTCGCGAAGTGATACGCCCCGAGCTTCATCGCCTCGACGGCGGTCTCGACGCTGGCATAAGCAGTGAGCAGGATAACCAGGATGTCCTGATCGAACTCCTTGATCTTCCGCAGCACCGTCACGCCGTCGGTATCCGGGAGCTTGTAGTCGAGCAGGACGAGGTCCACCCCCTCGGGCAGCCGCTCCATCGCGGCGGCGCCGGTTTCGGCCTCGAGCACCTGATAGCCGTCGGCCTTCAGCCGCTCGGTCAGGGACCAGCGGATGAGCGCTTCATCGTCTACGACAAGAACCGTCGCGTTTGCCATGCTGCTGGGCACCCTCGATTCGCGGCCGCGCAGATGCGGGCCAGCGGGATGACTGTGCACCCCGAATGCCGGGCCTGCCACTGGCAGAATTCCAGTAATTCTGAGGCCCGGCGGCCTCCGGCTGCGGGATTTTTCACCCTGCCGGGGATTATCCCGCCGCGATGCGGCGCGCAGCGGAGAAACACTCGATCAGCCGCCGGGCGGGCCGCTCTGCCGCGCCGCCCGCCGGCCGGTGATCCGGTCAATCTGGATGCGGTAGACCACGACGTCGGGATGTTCGCGCTCGCCGACGCGGGCGGCGCCGGGGAACCACCATTCGGAGCGCTTGCGGAAGAGAGCCTCGGCGCGCTGCCGGGCCGCCGCGTCCGCCGGCGAGTCGATGATCTCCTCGTACCGCCCGAACACGACCACCGTCTGCCAGTGATCCTTGTCCGCCACATCGTCCACTTCGAGGCAGACGAGCGGGTTCTCCCGCATCCAGCGGACTTTCTGGCCGACGGTCGAAAAGCTGTAGACGCAGCTGCGCTCGCGATCGAAGGAAAACAGGATGGGGACGATGTAAGGCTGTTCGTGGCGGGAACAGCCGAGACGGCCGAGATGCGTGCGGTCGAGCACGTCGGCGCACTGGGCGGCGGACAGTTCGTGGATCAGCATCGGCGCGTGGCTGCCGCGGATGGCTGAGAGTATACCGTTCGCGGCCTGGGACTAGGGGCGTGCCAGCGCGAGCGCCAGGTAGCCGGCGGTGCGGCTCCCGCGCGCGCGGGCAACCTGCGCGGGCGTGCCGGAGGCGACGATCCGTCCGCCTTCGTCGCCCGCCCCCGGCCCGACGTCGATCACCCAGTCGCTGGCGGTCACCACCGCCATCTCGTGCTCCACGACGATCACGGTGTTGCCGGCGGCCACCAGGCCATCGAGCTGCGCCAGGAGCCGGACAACGTCCGCGGGATGGAGGCCGGTCGTCGGCTCGTCGAGCACGTAGAGCGTGTTGCCGTGCCCGGTCCGCTGCAGCTCGGTCGCCAGCTTGATGCGCTGGGCTTCCCCGCCCGAGAGCTCGGTAGCGGGCTGGCCGAGGCGCAAGTAGCCCACGCCGACGTCGCGCAGGACGCCGAGCGGCCGGCGGACGGCCGGCTCATCGGCGAAGAACTCCCACGCGGCATCCACGGTCATGCCGAGCACGTCGGCAATGCTCCGATCGCGGTAGCGGATCTCGAGGGTCTGCGGGTTGTAGCGGGCGCCGCCGCACGCCGGGCACGGCGCGTAGACGCTCGGCAGGAAGAGCAGCTCGACCATCACGAACCCTTCGCCGGCGCACGTCTCGCACCGCCCTTTCGGCGTGTTGAACGAGAAGCGGCCGGCGTCGTAGCGCCGCGCGCGGGCGGCCCTGGTCGCGGCAAACAGCCGGCGCACGTGATCGAACAGCCCCGTATACGTCGCCAGGTTCGAGCGCGGCGTCCGGCCGATCGGCTTCTGGTCGACGAGCACCAGCCGCGAGATCCGGTCGGCGCCGCTCGCAATGCGGCCGCCGGCCGGCACCGGCGCGGCGCGCTCCAGCTCGTCGCCCTCTTCGCGGGGGTCGTTCACCTCGTGGCCGAGGTGCTGCGCCACCAGCTCGACGAGCGCCTGGCTGACGAGACTGGACTTGCCCGAGCCGGACATCCCGGTCACGGTGGTCAACACGCCGAGCGGAAAGGCGGCGTCGAGATCCACGATGTTGTTGCGCGTGATGCCGGACAGGCGCAGCCAGCCCGCCGGCTCGCGCGTCTGCCGCCCGGCACGTTCTACCGGCCCGAACAGAAAGCGGCGCGTCTGCGACGCCTCGACCCGCGCGAGGCCGCCGGGCGGGCCGCTGTACAGCACCTGACCACCGTGTTGTCCCGCCGCCGGCCCGACATCCACGATCCAGTCCGCGCGACGGACGACATCCAGATCGTGCTCGACGACGAAGAGCGAGTTGCCGGAGGCCTTCAGCCGATCCAGCGCCCGGAGCAGCGCCTCGGTGTCGGCCGGGTGCAGGCCCGCCGACGGCTCGTCGAGGACGTAGACCACGCCGAACAGGTTCGAGCGCACCTGCGTGGCGAGGCGGAGCCGCTGCAGCTCTCCCGGGGACAGCGTCGGCGTGCTCCGCTCGAGAGCCAGATAGCCGAGGCCGAGATCGAGCAGCACCGCCAGCCGCGCGTCGAGGTCCTCGAGGATCCGGCGGGTGACCAGCGCCTTCTCGGGGTGATCCCGCGACACGGGCGCCGCACCGGGAGCGCCCCCCCGGGCGTAGGGACCAAGGAGCGCGGCAAGCCGCTGCAGCGGCAGGCGCGAGATCCCGGCGATGTCGAGGCCGGCAAAGGTCACCGACAGCGCCTCGCGGCGCAGCCGCTTGCCCTCGCACACGCTGCAGTCGGCGCTGACCAGGTACTGCGACACGCGCTTCTTCATCAGCGCGCTCTGGGTCGTGGCGAACGTCTGCAGGACGTACTTCCGCGCGCCGGTGAAGGTGCCCATGTAACTCGGCTCCTCCTTGCGCTTGAGCGCGCGGCGCACCTCGTCCGGATCGTAGCCGGCATAGACCGGCACGACCGGCTGCTCCTCGGTGAAGAGCAGCCAGTCGCGGACCTTCTTCGGGAGCGTGTGCCAGGGGCGGTCGATGTCGTAGCCGAGTGTGGTCACGATGTCGCGCAGGTTCTGGCCGTGCCAGGCCGGCGGCCAGGCGGCGATCGCGCGCTCGCGAATACTGAGCGACGGGTCCGGCACCATCGAGGCCTCGGTGGCGTCGTAGAGCCGCCCGAGCCCGTGGCACTTCGGGCACGCGCCCTCCGGCGTGTTCGGCGAGAACGACTCCGCGTAGAGCAGCGGCTGGCCGGGCGGATAGTCCCCGGCCCGCGAATACAGCATGCGCAGCAGGTTCGACAGCGTGGTGACGCTGCCGACCGACGAGCGGGTCGTCGGAGAGCCGCGCTGCTGCTGCAGCGCCACCGCCGGGGGCAGGCCGTCGATCTCGTCCACCTCCGGCACCGGCATCTGGTGAAAGAGGCGGCGCGCGTAGGGGGAGACCGATTCGAGATAGCGCCGCTGCGCCTCGGCGTACAGGGTGCCGAAGGCGAGCGACGACTTGCCCGAGCCGGACACGCCGGTGAAGACCACCAGCGCCTCGCGCGGAATCGCGACGTCGATGTTCTTGAGGTTGTGCTCGCGGGCGCCGCGGACGCGCACGAACGCCGTGCGTCGGGCCGGGTCCTCCGTGCGGTGTACCGAGTCCGATGCCGGATCCTCCGTCAGCTGTGCCGTGCCCTGGGTGCCCTGTGCCATAACGTCTCGAGTCCGTCGCTCGTCTGCCTGCTGCTCAGGAGCCGCCTGGAGCAACTCGGGTTCCCGTCAGTTCTTGATGAGGATGGCGCGCGTATAGAGCAGCTGGAATCCGCGACGCATCACGTTCTCCTGGGAGCGCGTGCCGGGGGACGTCGTGACCACCGCCAGGTCGCAGCCCTGGCGGCGCGCGTCCGCAAGGCGGCGGTGCAGCAGCGCCTTCTGCACGCCGCGGCCGCGGAAGGGCGGCAGCGTGCCGGCGCCGGCGATCTGCGCCAGGTGCCCATCGATGCGCAGCACGGCCTCGCCGACCGGGCGCCCGTCGATCCGCGCCAGGTATCGGGTGAAACCGGGCGCGCCGGTAAAGTCGGCCAGGACCCGCTCGAGCTCGGCCCTCGGCAGCGCCTCGTCGGCCACGCTTCCCGTGCCGTCGAGATTCAGGAAGGCCGTCACCGCGATGTCCAGCCAGGTCCGCAAATCCTGCTCGTGCAGGAGCTCCACGCTGATGCCCCGGCCCGGCGGGTCGGTCAGGTCCTCCACCGTCCGGCCGAGCACGTTCTCGAAGCCGTGCAGCCGGTAGCCGCGAGCGCTGAGGGCTTCCCCCACGGACGGGTCGGCGAGGTTCGCCAGTTCCACGCGAACGGGCTCATTCCGCTCCCGCCATGCCTCTTCGACCTCCGCGATCTGACCGGCGTCGAGCGGCCCGCCCAGGCCGATTCCGATCACTTTGTTGACTGGAGAGGCCGCGCCTCCGTAGGCGGCGAGGCCGCCGGCAATCGGCGTCACCAGGCAGCGCGACTCGGGACGCGCGCGCGCCACCGCATGGACGACGCTTTCGCTCAGTCGTGCTTCAGCAAGCTCGATCCTGGCGGCCAGGGCGCGATCGGCAAACATGGCAGACGTCTCGAGTCGCGGGGGGTGCGTGGCCGGTGAGGGGTACAGCGCGCCTACGCGACGGCTTCCGTCACGTCCGGCTGGTCGCCGTCTTCGGCGACCTCCTGGCGGAGGCGGGCCAGCTTGACGTCCCAGGCGAGGCCGAGCATCTCGAGCGTGCGGATGCCCATCCAGTTGAAGTCCACTTCGTACCACGCCAGGCCGTGGCGCGCGCTCGTCGGATGGGCGTGGTGGTTGTTGTGCCAGCCTTCGCCGAACGTCAGCAGCGCCACCCACCAGTTGTTGGTCGAATCATCGCGGGTCGCGAAGCGCCGCGAGCCCCACAGGTGCGTCGCCGAGTTCACCAGCCAGGTGGCATGGAGACCGACAGTGGTGCGGAAGAAGATGCCCCACAGCACGTAGGGCACGCCGCCGAACGCGAGGAGCCCGAGCCCGACGATCACGTTCGAGGTCCAGTGCCAGGTCGAGAGCGCGACGTGAACGCGGTCGCGGACCAGATCGGGCACGTAGCGCGCGAGCACGGACGCGTCGTGGTGCATGCCGTCCCCGGTCAGGATCCAGCCGGCGTGCGCCCACCAGGTGCCCTCGCGCGGCGAGTGCGGATCCCCGGGCCGGTCCGAGTGCTGGTGATGGATGCGGTGGGTCGCCACCCAGAAGATCGGCCCCCCTTCCAGCGCCAGCGTCGCGCACCAGGTCAGGAAGTACTCGACCCACTTGTAGGTCTTGTAGCCGCGGTGGGTGAGCAGCCGGTGGTAGCACATGCCGATGCCCAGCATGCCGGCAACCACGTAGAGCACGAGCGCGGCGAGCATCGCGCCGTAATCGATGAAGAAGAACGCGGCGACCGCGCCAACGTGGAACGCTGTCATCGCCGTCGCGGTCACCCAGTTCATCCCCTTCTGGAACTGGCGGCCGTACATCATGGTGGGCGAGGTCATCGGCAGTCGTCTCCGGGGTGCGTGAAGCGGTGGAACCGCGGCTGGCAGCCGCAAAATTCACGATAGCAGGCGGGTCCGGCGGCGACTGTAATAGTTCTGTATCGGCCGGTCGCCGCACGCGAAGCCCTACGGTTTGCCGAGGTCGCGGTAGCTCGTGAGGATAATGCCCCGGCGTGTGATGACCTCCCGCACCGCAGGGCTCGTCCACGCCTCGAGCACCGCGCTGCGGTCCGCGGCCACCCACTCATAGCCGGGGTGGCCATACGCCCGCATCTCCGCATCGTCCGTGGCCGCGTGATCGATGTGCAGCCACAGGCCCGGGCCGAGCGTTTCGAGCTTCCCCGCCAGCTTGGCCGCTTTCACGGCGCCCGTATCCTTGCTCTCGTAGACCCGACCGACCGACTGGACGCCAAGGTCGGCCGGCACCAGCAGGCCGTATTCGCGGCTGAGCCGGGAAACCAGCTGGGCCATCTCCGGCGACACCGACGGGAAGCCCATGTGGTTCCAGGTATAGGTGGCCTGCGGCAGGTGCCGCTTCGCCAGGTCCAGCTGCGCCCGCAGCTCGCGCTCGACCTCGCCAATCGTCCAGCCGCTCTCCTTGATGCTGCGCCCGGCCGGGGCGCCCGGCCGCGGCTGCACGGTGGGAAAGAAATAGCCGTCCGCGTCGACCAGCGAGGGGGCGTGGGTCAGCGGCCGCCACTTCACGTTGTCCCATTCGCTCGTCAGCGCCAGGTGCACGCCGGCGTCGAGCCCCGGGTTCTCGGCGAGCAGGCGCGCGGCCTCGGGAAACCACGGGCCCGGCACGATCACGTTCGTGGTCGTCAGGACGCCTCGCTTGTAGGCGTCGATCGTCGCCACGTTGATGCCGTGGCCGGCGCCCATGTCGTCCCCCTTGACGATCAGCCGGATCGCGGCCGGCTGGGGCTGCAGGGCCGCGGTCGCCACCAGCCCCAGCGCCAGCCACGCCATCACACCGCATGCGGGCACAAGTTTCCGTCGTGTCATCGATCGTGTCCTCCCGGCAAATCGCTGCCGTCCGGCGTCAGCGCGGCCGCGCGAAAAACTCCCGCATCAACCGCCGCAGCAGCGGGATGGACAGCAGCACCGACAGGATGTTCGGCAGCGCCATCAAGCCGTTGAGGGTGTCGGCGATGTCCCAGATCAGGTGCAGCGACCCGACGGCGCCGAGGTAGATGAAGACCAGCCACAACATCCGGTAGGGCACCGCGGCCCGGGCGCCGAGCAGGTAGACGATGCCGGTCTCGCCGTAGTAGCTCCAGCCGATGACCGTCGAGTAGGCGAACAGCACGAGGCTCGTCGTCACGACCAGGTTGCCCCAGGTCCCCGGCAGCCCCGTCGAGAATGCCGCCCCCGACAGGGCGGCGCCAGTCGCGCCGCTGTTCCAGGCGCCGGTCACCAGGATGACCAGGCCGGACGTGGTGCAGACCAGGATGGTGTCCACGAACACCTCAAAGATGCCGTACAGCCCCTGCCGCACCGGATGATCCGTCTGCGCCGCGGCGTGCACCATCGGCGCGCTGCCCAGGCCGGCCTCGTTCGAGAACAGGCCGCGCGCCACCCCGTAGCGCAGGGCCATCATCATCGTCGAGCCGGCGAAGCCGCCGGTCGCCGCGGAGCCGGTGAACGCGCCTTCGAAGACGAGGGCGAACGCCGCCGGCACCTCCGCCGCGTAGCGCAGCAGCACGACGAAGCCGCCCACGAGGTAGAACACCGCCATCGCGGGAACGAGAATCTCGGCCACCTCGCCAATCCGCTTGATGCCGCCGAGGATCACCGCCGCAGTCACCGCGGCGAGCACGATCCCGGTGATCGCCGGGGGCACGCCGAACGAGGACCGCAGGCTGTCGGCCACCGAGTTGGCCTGCACCATATTGCCGATGCCGAACGCGGCGAGCGAGACCAGGCCGGCGAACACGGCTCCCAGCCACGGCCACCCGAAGCCTTTCTTCAGGGTGTACATCGCGCCGCCGCGCATCGCGCCGGTGGCGTCCGGCTCGCGATAGTGCAGCGCCACGACAATCTCGGCGAACTTCGTGCACATCCCGAGCAGGCCCGACACCCACAGCCAGAACAGCGCGCCGGGGCCGCCGATCGAGATGGCCGTCGCGACCCCCGCGATGTTGCCGACGCCGACCGTGGAGGCCAGCGCCGTCGCCACCGCCTGGAACGGCGACACGCTGCCGGCTTCGGTCCGCTTCTCGGTGATCTTGCCGAGCACCTCGCGCAGGGCGACGCCGAGATAGCGGAACTGGGCGCCGCCGGTCACGATGGTCAGCAGCAGCCCGGCGCCGAGCAGCAGGGCGATCGTCGGCCAGCCCCAGACGAAGCCGTTCAGCCAGGCGTTCCACGCGGCAATCTGTTCGAGCATGCGGTGTTCGGACCTCGTCGGTTCGGGGATGGATCGGGCGGCCCGCCGGCCAGGCGGCGCGCCACACAGTCTATGACGGCGGCCCCGTTCCGCGAAGCGCCGGGTGGCGCCTTGCCCAACCGGGCGCCGTCGGCGACGATTGACGCGTGGCCCCACCGCGCCGCCCCGACCCGATCGCCTTCCGGCAGCCGATGGCCGCCCGCCTGGTCACCGAGCTGCCCGAAGGCGACGAGTGGATCTACGAGGTCAAGCTCGATGGCTACCGCGCGCTGCTGCGGAAGGACGGCACGGGCGTGCAGATCCGGTCGCGCAACGACAAGGACCTCACCCGCGCCTACCCGTCGGTGACGGCCGCCGCCAGGAGCCTGCGGGCGGACCGCGCGCTGCTCGACGGGGAGATCGTCGCCATCGACGCGCACGGCCGGCCGTCCTTCCAGGCCCTGCAGCACCGCTCGGGCCACGCCGGCCACACGGTCGTCTTCTTTGCGTTCGATCTGCTGCACCTCGACGGCGGCGACCTGACTGCCCGGCCGCTCGTCGAGCGGCGCGCGGCTCTGCCGGGGCTGCTCGACGGTTCGGGGATCCTGCTGTCGATCGAGCTGCCCGGCACCGCGGGACAGGTGATCGAAGCGGTCCGCGGCCTTGGCCTCGAAGGGGTGATCGCCAAGCGGAAGGCGTCGCGCTACACCTCCGGCGATCGCCATACCGCATGGGTCAAGTTGAAGCTCGATCGCCAGCAGGAGTTCGTGATTGGCGGATACCGTCCCGGCCCCCGGGGCGTGGACGCGATCCTGGTGGGGTATTTCGAGGGACGGCGGCTGCACTTCGCCGGCAAGGTGAGGGCCGGCTTCACGCCGCACGTCCGGCGCGACGTGGCGGCCAGCCTGCAGCCGCTCCGCGCCGCCGCCTGCCCGTTCGTCGATCTGCCCAGCGCCCGCCCGTCACGCTGGGGCGGCGGCGTCACGCCGGCGCAGATGACCGAGATGTACTGGGTCGCGCCCCGGCTCGTCGCCCAGGTGCGCTTCGTCGAGTGGACGGCGGACGGGCACCTGCGCCACGCGGCGTTCCTCGGCCTGCGGACCGACAAGCCCGCGCGCGCCGTGCGGCGGCAGGGTTAGCCGCTCTGGACTGCACCGGTGTAGCGGAACCGGCGCCAGGCCCGGCGGCACTTGCGGCACCCGCAGCGGGCGCCCGCCTGCAGCATCGGTTCCCCGAGCCCGGCCGCCGCGGCGGCGCGGCACGCAGGCGCGGAACCGGGCGGCGTGGAGCCGCCGGGGATCTGCCAGGGCTCGACGGTCGTCGTCGGGGAGAGATCAACGTGCATGGCCACCCTCGCTTGATGAGGGTGACTGCCAGCATGGCAGGACCGTCAGGAAGTGACCGAACAGTATCATGTGCCCCGCGGGGCGAGGGCGGACATCCCCCGGACGTCCGCCCCCAGCTCGAGCTTAGCGGCTCCTCTTCTTCGCCGCCGACGTGCGGGCGCCCTTCTTCAAGCCGAGCGCGCGTTTCACGCTGGGGCCTTCGTCGTCGTCCTCGTCCTCGTCCGGGTGCGCCGCGTCGGCCGCCTGCTGGTTGATGCCCCCCTCAGCGAGGGTCGACAGCTTGCCATCCGCCGCCTTCTCCTCGGCGAGCGTCTGCTCGAGCAGATCGGCCGCTTCGTTGTGGCCCATGGCGGTGGCCCAGGCCACCAGCGTGCCGTAGGCCGCCATCTCGTAGTGCTCGACCCGCTGCGCCGAGGCGATCAGCGCCGCGTCCATCGTCGCGTCGTCGAAGTCCTCTTCCATGGCGGACTTGCCTTCCTCGATGATGCCGGCCATGCCGTCGCAGTGCTTCCCCTTCACCTTCTCCCCGAGGCTGGCGAAGACCTCCTCCAGGCGGGTCACCTGCCCGCGGGTCTCCGTAAGATGGGCTTCGAACGCGGCCCGCAGCTTCGGCGAGCTCGCGGCCTTCGCCATCTTGGGAAGCGCCTTGACGACCTGCTTCTCTGCGTCGTATGCGTCGCGAAGTTCATCTACGAACAAATCGTGCAGTGTGCCCTCGGCCATGTCTGTCTATCTCCTGCTAGTCGGATTGCGTTGTGTGTCTGTGCGTACGTCCCTTCGCCGGCGGCCGCCGTTGCGGCCAGCCGACCGCGTATGGAGTCGCGTCGCGCAGTGAATGGCGATGCTGATCGTTCCCGGCGGTTCAGCTCATGCGGGTAGTGGCCACGGCGGCGTGCCGCCGCGCGTGCAGCGGGCCTGACGCGCGGGACGAGGCGAGCATCCAGTTCATCGCTCGAATGCAGTGCAAGAACATCGCCCGGTTAACCGCGCCGCGGATCGGGCAGATGGCCACGCAGGGTGCACAACGGCGGTCGCCATCTTCCGACCAGCGAACAGCCGGTTCCCACTCCACCGCGGCCGGAGCGGAACGGCGAGGTGCACGCGCTTTGCGGGAGCGGAACCGTCAGGTGCACGCGACTTGCAGACATGTTCGCGGGAGCGTGCGATGGCCAAATACGGCAAGTCCGCATCGAAGAACGTCGAGTCCACCATGCACCGGCGGAAGAAGGGCACGTTGAAGAGCGGGTCCGGCCGCAAGGTCACGAGCCGCAAGCAGGCGATCGCGATCGGGCTCAGCGAGGCACGGGAGAAGGGCGCGAAAGTTCCTCCGCCGAGCTCATCCTCAGCCGGCTCGACCGGGCGGAAGCGCTCGAGCAGCAGCACCTCGGGCACCCGCAAGAAGGCGGGTACCAAGAAGAGGTAATCCCTAGACGAGCCCGAGGTGCTCGCGCGCGTAGGTGATCGAGCGCTCGACGTGTTCCAGCTCGAGCGCATAGCGGGCGTCCGGTGACAGGCCGGTGATGCGCGGCAGCGGGGTGCGCGGCGTCTGGGCGCGGATCCGCGTCAGCATCCGCGCCAGGTGCACGCCATTCACCTCGTCGAAGGCCGCCCAGTAGCGGTCCGTGAGGCAGGGGATCTGCAGCGGATCGCGGGTGATCATCTCGAGCGAGAAGTGCACCTCGGGCCTGGCCGTCCGGACCACGTCGACCATCGTTTTCAGGTCGAGCATTCCTTCACCCAGCGGCACTTCCGAGAGCAGGAAGCCGTCGTCGTACTCTTCCATCGCCATGTCCTTGAAATGGACGTTGAAGGTGTACGGCGCCAGCTTCTCGACGGTCTCCATCGGGTCGTCCAGCACCGCCAGGTTGTTCCCGGTGTCGAGCGTCACGCCGAGGTATTCGCTGCTGTAGTGCTCGAGCAGCGCCACCTGTTGATCGACCCGCCAGTCCTTGTGATTCTCGAGGCCGAGCGGCATCTTGTGCTTCTCGACGATGGGGATGGCGGCGGCGATCTGGCGGTGGAAACCGGCAATGGCCGCCTGCCAGTCGGCGGGCGTCTCGAACATCTCGTAGCGCCGCCCCAGCAGGCACACGGCTCGCAGGCTGGTGGCGCCGGCCTCCTTCGCCACCTTGACCGCGTGCTCGAACACCGCCGGATCCTCCCGCGGCAGGAACGTCTGGACCTCGACGTACATGCCGAGCTCTTCTTTCAGCCGGCGGGTCCGGGCCGCCCATTCGAAGTCGATCCGGGTCATGCCGCCGTGGGCGCCGGCGGCGCCTGCCGCCGCGGCCAGCTCCATCAGTCGATCGACGGCCAGCAGCCGCTCCGGCGAGCTGAACCGGATCGACTGAAACGAATCCGACGTGAGCCCCATCGTCGTTTGCCTCGGCCTGGGGCCTTGCGCCGCCGGACGACCTGCCGCTGTCGTTGTCGAATCAGGTTCGTTCTGCGTCATCCCGGCAATCCTCCAATCCCTGCGCCGGAGCCAGGGCCCCGGCCGGCGCGGCCGGCGCTTCCAGTGATGGCAGCTTGAGGGCAAGGACGAGCAGCGCCTCGACGATCAGCGCAGCGGTCAGGGCGAGCAGCGCGCCGGTGTAGCCACCGGTCCAGTCGTGGAGCGCGCCGACGAGCGTCGGCCCGACGAAGCCGCCGAGATTGCCGATGGCGTTGATCAGCGCGATGCCGGCCGCGGCGGCGGTCCCGCCGAGGAGCTGCGGTGGAATGGCCCAGAACACGCCGGCCAGGGAACGCAGGCCAATCTGCGACAGCGTGAACCCGACTACGAGCAGCCACAGGTGCTGTTGCGACGCGACCGCGAGCAGCAGCCCGGCGGCGGTCGTCAGCGCGCAGGCGGCGACGTGCAGCCGCCGCTCGCCGGTCCGGTCGGAGTGCCGGCCGACGAGCACCATCGCCGCCAGCGCGACAACGAATGGGATCGCGGTGACCGCGCTCAGGGTGAACCCGCGGGCGCCGGTGACGTCCTGCAGCAGCTTGGGCAGCCAGAGGAAGATGCCGTAGTTGGCGACGGTGTTCAGGAAGAACACGCTGCACAGCAGCCAGACCCGCGGGCTCGCGAGGCTGCGCCGGAAGGAGGTGTGCCCCACCCGCTGGCGGACGGCGCGCTCCCCGGCCATCCGCGCGGTCAGCCAGTCGCGATCGTCCGCGGGCAGCCACGTGGCCGCTTCCGGGCGGTCGGTCAGCACGTTGAGCGCCAGGCCGCCGAGCACGACCGCCGGCAGCCCCTCGACCAGGAACAGCCACTGCCAGCCGTGCAGCCCGAGCCGGCCGTCGAGCAGGAGCAGCGCCTCGGACACCGGAGCGCCGACGATCACCGCGACCGGGGCCGCCATCATGAACAGGGCGCCGGTCCGCGCCCGGTCGGCCGCGGGAATCCAGTAGGTCAGGTAGAGCACCATGCCGGGAAAGAAGCCGGCTTCGGCAATGCCGAGCAGCACGCGCGCCGCCATGAACGACCACACGTCGGTGATGAACATGGTGCCCGTCGAGACCAGGCCCCAGCCGACCATGATGCGGGCGATCCAGCGGCGGGCGCCGACGCGCTCGAGCAGGAGATTGCTGGGGATCTCGAACAGGCAGTAGCCGAGAAAGAACAGCCCCGCCCCGAGGCCGTATTGCGTCGAGTCGAGGCCGAGATCGCGCTGCAGCTCGTTGGCGGCAAAGCCGATGTTGACCCGGTCGATGTAGGCGACGACGTAGCAGATGAAGGCGAACGGGATGAGCCGCCGCCGGACGCGCCGCAGCACGCGCTGCTCGCGGGCCTCGGGCGTTTCGGCCGCGGCGCGACCGCTGGATGGCGGATCGCCGGCCGGCTGCCGGTCGATGGCGGGTGGCCTCATGCGGCGGCGCGGCTCAGTGAACGGTATCCTCGGCCTCGTCCACGATCTCGAGGTGGGGGATGTCGAGCGTCCTGATGGTCTCGAGCACCAGGTCCAGCGCGTGGTCCGAGCGGCGGCGATCGCCCGCGCTCATGTCCCGCCGCAGCTGGCGCAGCGCGCGCAGCACGCGCGCCCGATCGAACCGCTGTCCCTCGCAATGCTCACAAAAGCTCATCGTCGCTCCGTTCCTCCCGTCTGGCGCGAACCGGTCCGCAATCGGCTTCATGATAGTCCGCTATGATCCAGCCATGAACCTCAAAGGCTCGACCGCGCTGATCACGGGCGGCACGCGCGGCATCGGCTATGCCATCGCGGAGATGCTCACCGCCGCCGGCGGGCGCGTCGCCGTCACCGGACGCAACGCCCAGCAGCTCACCCGGGCGGCCGACGCGCTCGGCGTGCTGCCCATCCGGGCCGACGTCGGCAGCGAGGACGACGTGAAGCGGACCTTCCGCGAGGTCCTCGGGGAATTCGGCCATCTCGACATCCTGGTGAACAACGCCGGGATCGGCATCTTCAAGAAGCTGAGCGAGATGGACCGCGCCAGCTTCGACGCCGTGTTCGCCACCAACGTGACGGGGGCGATGCTGATGGGACGCGAGGCGGCCCGGCACTTCATCGAGCGCGGGCGCGGCAACATCGTCAACATCTCCTCGACCGTCGGGCTGCGCGGCGCGGCGAGCGGCACCGCCTATCACGCCAGCAAGTTCGCGCTGCGCGGCATGACCGAGTGCTGGCGCGCCGAGCTGCGGCCGCACAACGTCCGCGTGTTCCTCGTCAACCCGAGCGAGGTGATCACCGACTTCGCCGCCACCGCCGGCCTGAGCCAGACGGCGAACGCCTCGAAGCTGCAGGGTGCCGACCTCGCGCACATGGTCAAGGCCATCCTCGAAATGGACGACCGCGGCTTCACCCCCGAGCTGTCGGTGTTTGCCACCAACCCGAAGGAGTAATCCGGCACCGCGGCCGTGCTACGATCCCGCCGTCCTGTATTGCGGGGAGGGCATTCCGATGATGAACCGTCGCCTGTTCCTGTCGAAGACCGCCGCCGCGACAGCCGGCCTGGCGGCGCTGCCGGTCCGCGGCCGCGCCCAGACCAGCCCGAGCGACACCATCAACGTCGCGATCATCGGCCTCCGCGGCAACAACGCCGGCCACCCGACATGGACGGGGCGGGGCCGCGGCCTCGACCACTACGAACACCTGTCGCGCATCCCCAACGTCAGGATCAGCCACGTGGTGGACATCGACGAGCGGCACTTCAGGACGTCGCTGCCCTTCGCGAAGGAAAAATGGGGTGGCGACCCGAAGACCGAGACCGACTTCCGCCGCGTCCTCGACGACAAGGAGGTCGATGCGGTCACCATTGCCGCCCCGGACCACTGGCACGCGCTGATGACCATCTGGGCCTGCCAGGCCGGCAAGGACGTCTACGTCGAGAAGCCCGTCAGCCACAACATCGTGGAAGGCCGCCGGATGATCGAGGCGGCGCGCCGCTACGACCGGATCGTCGCCGTCGGCACGCAGCGGCGCAGCAGCCCGGCCCTGGCCAAGGCCGCGGCGTTCCTCCGCGACGGCGGCCTGGGAACGATCCATTCCGCCCGCACGGTCATCTACCGGCAGCGCGACCCGATCGGCGTGGCGGTGAACGGGCCGGTGCCGCCAGGCGTGCACTACGACCTGTGGCTGGGGCCGGCGCCGGCCCGGCCGTTCAACGAGAACCACTTTCATTACCACTGGCACTGGTTCTGGGAATACGGCACGAGCGACCTCGGCAACACCGGCGTGCACTCCCTCGACGCGGTGCGCTGGCTGATTGGCAAGAACGAGCACCCGCGCACGGCCTACTGCAGCGGCGGCCTCTACGAGGCGGGCGCACCCACGGACCAGGCGACGCCCAACACCCAGCTGGCGACCTGGCGCTACGCCGACGGCACCGAGATCCAGTGCAACCTGCACAACTGGTACACCGGCCCCCCCGAGGCCCAGGGGATCTACGTGTCCGGCTCGAAGGGATGGATGAAGGTGGGCGACAAGGGCGCCCAGGTGTTCCTGGGCCGCAAGAACGAGCGCGGCCCCGTCCTCGAGGCCGGCGGCGACGCCGATCCCGGGCAGGAGCACTTCGAGAATTTCATCGCGTGCGTGCGCACCAGGAAATCACAGGACCTGCGCGCCGCGATCGAAGGGGGCCACCTCTCGACGACGCTCTGTCACCTGGGCAACATCTCCTACCGCGTCGGCCGCTCGGTCACCTTCGACGCCGCCACGGAGAAGTTCGTGGCCGACGCCGAGGCGGACGCGCTGCTCGGCCGGACCTATCGCGCGCCGTACGTGCTGCCGGAAAAGACCTAGGCGGTCACTGCCCGCTGACCTGCCGCAGCCGGCGCTGCAGGCCGGCGGCGGTCCCCTTGTGCGCGGGATCGGCGGCGAGGTTGCGCAGCTCACCTGGATCGCGCGCCTCGTCGTAGAGCTCGACGCCCTGGCGCCCGCCGTCCCACTCGGTGTAGCGCCATCCCTCGGTGCGGATGCTGTAGCCGGTCACGGCTTTCGGCCCCGCGCCGCGCCGCAGCTGCGTCACGGCCGGATGGTCCCACTCCCGCGCCGGGTTCTCGAGCAGCGGCACCAGCGAGCGCCCCTGCAGGCCGGCCGGCGGGGCCAGCCGCGTCATCGCCGCCAGCGTCGGATAGAGATCGAGAAACTCGACAATCCTGGACGACCCCTTGCCGGCCGCCCGCACCCCGGGGCCGGACACGATGAGCGGCGCGCGCGCCGAGCGCTCGAACAGCGTCATCTTCATCCACTGTCCGCGCTCGCCGAGGTGGTAGCCGTGATCGCTGACAAAGACGACGATCGTCTTGTCGGCCAGCCCGAGGCGATCGAGTGCGTCGAGCAGGCGGCCGACGTTGGCGTCGAGAAACGCGATCGAGGCGTAGTAGGCCTGGATGGCCTCACGCTGCTGACGCTCGTCGAGGCCCCAGTTCGGCGGCTGGGTGAACCATGCCAATGACGGGATGCCGTCGGTCGATCCCGCAGGCGTGGCGGGGACCGGGATGCGATCCAGGGGGAAGCGATCGAAGTACGGCTTCGGCGCGATGAAGGGGCAATGCGGCCGGTAGAAGCCGGCGCCGATGAAGAAGGGGCGGTCGCGATGCTTCTCGAGCAGCGCGACCGTTTCGAGCGCCACCTTGCCGTCGGTGTGCTGCTCGTCTGGCGCCGGCGACGCGTAGAACGACAGCGAGCTGCCGAGCCCGCGCTGCGGCGTGTAGTTGGTCAGCGTGGCCTCTTCGTCCTTGTCGATGCCGCGGGGGTTCACCGTCACGTCCCACGACGCCGCGTCGTCCAGGCCGGGCGTGCCGATCTGGCCGGGATTGCCGTAGTGGTAGATCTTGCCGACGCGCGCCGCCAGGTAGCCATTGCGGCGGAACATCTGCGGCAGCGTCACCACGTCGGGCAGGTTCTTCCGGAAGTCCGTCTGGAGGTCGTGCACGCCCGTCGTGTCGGGCCGCAGGCCGGTCAGCAGCGACACCCGGCTCGGGCTGCACAGCGGGAACTGGTTGTAGGCGCGGTCGAAGCGGACGCCCCGGGCCGCCAGCCGGTCCAGGTTCGGCGTCTGGACCATCGGATGGCCGAAGGTGCCGAAGTCGTCGTTGAGATCGTCCGCCATGATCAGCAGGACATTGGGACGATCGGCGGCCGGCTGGGCGTGCGCCGGGACCGCCACGGCCAGCGTCGCGAAGATCACGCAGATGGGCGCCGCGCCGGTGAGGTGTCGGAACATGCGCGGCATCCTGACATGAAGCGCGCCGCCGGGCAACCCGGCGGGCCGCAAGACTCAGACTAAGACTAGTCGGCGGCGCGCAACGTCACGGCCTTGAGCGCGAAGCCCTGCGGCGCGGTGATCCCGCCGGTGCGCAGCGTGAGGGTGTGAGGGCCGGGATCGAGCGCAATCGTGCCGAGGCGGAGCGTGGCCCACCGCCGGTCAGGCACCTCGGTCCGCGGATGCCGATCGGGCCTGGCGAGCACCGGCGCTGACGCCGCCGCGACCGTGGCGCTGAGCCGTGTGCCGCCGTCGATGTCGAGCATCAGGGTCGAGCGCGGATCGGCGGCGTCGAGGGCGTAGTGCACGACCGCCTCGAACCGCCCGCGCCTGACCGCCTCGATCCGCCACGACACCCGATCCCCGGCGCCGGACCAGTTCGTGATCCAGTCATGCGCCCAGCCCTGGCCCCCCTTGAAGGCGACCCCGCCGCCGCGCACGGCCTCGGTCGCGGGCAATTCGACGAGCGGCGCTTCGGGATGGCCCACGTCGATGGGCGGGGGCTCCAGCCCACCGCTGGTGGCGCCGGCAAACCAGGCATCGTACGCCGCGCTCAGCTCGGCCGCCACCGCGGGGTGCGCCGCGGCCACGTCGGCCTGCTGGCCGGGATCGGCCGGCATGTCGTAGAGCGCGACGCCGGCGGGCGTCTTCACCAGGCGCCAGCGGTCGGTCCGCACCGATCCCGGCAGAGGATCGAGGCGCGTGCGGTCGCGCCGCTGGTAGGTGAACAGCTGCCGGTCGGGCCACGGCGCGTCGCCGGCCCCGGCGAGGAGCGGCACGAGGCTGCGGCCGTCGAACGCCGGGCCGCCCGGTGCGGCGGGCGTGCCGGTCATCTCGAGCAGCGTCGGCATGAGGTCGATGTGCGCCGCGTTCCTGCGCACGACGGTGCCCGGTGTGGTGCGGCCGGGCCAGCGGACGAACAGCGGCACCCGGACGCCCCCTTCGTCCACGCTCCCCTTCCGTCCCTTCATGCCGCCGTTGAACCGGTCGGTCTGCGGCCCGTTGTCGGTGAGGAACACGACGATCGTGTTCCCGGCCAGCGACAGCTCATCGAGCGCCCGCAGCAGCCGGCCGACATTGCTGTCGATGTTCTCGACCATGCCGTAGATGCTCGCGGCGATCGGATCGAGGCCGCGGGCGGTGTATTTCTCGAAGAGCGGATCGGGCACCTGATAGGGCGCATGCGGCGCGTTGTAGGCGACGTAGGAGAAGAACGGCCGGCTGCGGTGCTCGCGCATGAACCGGATGGCGTGATCGGTGAAGACGTCGCTGATGTAGCCCTGGGTGGCGGCCGGCGACCCGTTGCCGTCGAGCGTCGCGTCGAAATAGTTGTTGGCATGCCCCTCGGCGAACCCGAGCGACCGATCGAAGCCCTGGCCCGCCGGCGTGGACGGGTAGTGCGCGCCGAGATGCCACTTGCCGCTGAGCGCGGTGGCGTAGCCGCGGGCGCGCAGCGCTTCGGCCAGGGTGACCTCCTCCGGGCGCATGGTCTCGAGGCCGCCGGTCACCGACGAGACGCCGGTGCGGAGGAAATACCGGCCGGTCAGCAGGCTGGCGCGCGTCGGCGCACACACGGGGGAGACGAAGAACCGATCGAACCTCGCCGACCCCTCCGCCAGCCGATCGAGCACCGGCGTGTCGACCTGCTGGTTGCCGTGCGAGCGGAGGTCCCCCCATCCCATGTCGTCGGTGACGATCAGCAGCACATTGGGCGGCCTGGCGTCCTGCGCGGCGCGCCCGGCTCCCGCCCAGGCCAGTGCGATGGCCGCGGCGAGCGGCAGCAGGAGCGCGACGCGGGCGCGCGGTCGTTGGCGCAACATCGCTGCGTAGTGTAAAAGGTATCTCCATGAAGAGGGAAATCGTGCGCGGTCTCGCCGTGGCCCTGGCGCTGGCGCTCCTCGGTGCGCCGGCGCGCGCCGCCGGCGGCAACATCGTGCTCTTCGTCGCCGACGACCACGGCACCGAGGCCTTCGGCGCCTACGGCAACCCGGTGGTCGCCACGCCGCGGCTCGACGCGCTGGCGGCCGACGGCGTCCGCTTCACACACGCCTTTGCCACGACCGCGAGCTGCAGCGCGAGCCGTTCAGTGCTGCTGAGCGGCGTGCACAACCACCGCAACGGCCAGTACGGCCACGAACACGAGTACCACCACTTCAGCGCCTTCCCCAACGTGCGCAGCCTGCCGGTCCGGCTCGCCGAAGCCGGCTACCGGACCGCCCGCGGCGGCAAATATCACGTCGCCCCGGAGAGCGTTTTCAAGTTCGACCAGACGGTCACGCTGCCGGCGGTCGAAGCCTTCATCACGGCCGACCCGGCGAAGCCCTTCTTCCTCTACTACGCCACCAACGAGCCGCACCGGCCGTTCAACCACGACCCCGAGGACCGCGTCGATCCGGCGAAGGTGATCGTGCCCGCCTGGCTGCCCGACATCCCCGAGGTGCGGGAAGAGCTGGCCCTCTATTACGCCTCCGTGCGGCGCGTGGACAAGGCGTTCGGCCGGCTGGTGGACACGCTCAAGAAGACCGGCGCTTACGACAACACGCTCATCATCTATCTGTCCGACAACGGCGCTGCCTTTCCGGGGTCGAAGACGAATGTCTACGAGCCCGGCATCCGGCTGCCGCTCGTGGTCAAGGCGCCGGGCGCCGCCCGGCGGGGCAGCGTGTCGTCCGCGATGGTGTCCTGGGTGGACATCACGCCCACCGTGCTCGACGTTGCCGGCATCACGCTGCCCGCGCCGCGCCCCACGGCACCGGTGGCGCCCGGGCAGTTCGTCAACGAGACGCCGCCGCTCCAGGGACGTTCGTTCCGGGCCGCGCTCGAGCAGCCCGAGCTGGCCGGCTGGGACGAGGTCTACGCCTCGCACACCTTCCACGAGATCACGATGTACTACCCGATGCGGATGGTCCGCACCCGGACGCACAAGCTGATCTGGAACATCGCGCACCCCCTGCCCTATCCCTTCGCCAGCGACCTCTTCGCGTCGAAAAGCTGGCAGGGCGCGCTGACGCGGCAGCTCCCGACATTCGGCACGCGCAGCCGGCAGGCCTACGTCCAGCGCCCGCAGTTCGAGCTCTACGACCTCGAGCGCGATCCGCTCGAGGCCACCAACCTGGCCGCGGATCCCGGGCATGCGGCGCTCCTGTCGCAGCTCCAGGGCAAGCTCCGGACCTTCCAGGAGCGCACCGGCGATCCCTGGGTCAACAAGTGGAAGTACGAATGAGGCGCGCGGCCCTCCTGGCGGCGCTCCTCGTGCTGGCGGCCCCCTCCGGCCGCTCCACCGCGGCGCAGGCGCCGCCGAACATTCTGCTGATCGTGTCGGACGACCATGCCTGGACCGACTACGGATTCATGGGGCATCCGGTCGTCCGGACGCCGGCGCTCGACCGGCTTGCCGCCGAGAGCCTGACCTACACGCGCGGCTACGTGCCGACCAGCCTGTGCCGGCCGAGCCTCGCCACGCTGCTGACCGGGCGCTACCCCCACCAGCACGGGATCACCGGCAACGATCCGCCCGGCGGCGCGGCCACCATGAAGGACGCGGCGGCGCGGTCCACCATCGTGGACATCTTCCGGCGCAACCAGGTGCTCCCGGCGATGCTGGCGGAGCGGGGCTACACCAGCTTCCAGTCGGGCAAGTGGTGGGAGGGACGGCCGCAGGACTCCGGGTTCACCGCGGCGATGACTCACGGCGACGTCCCCCGGGGCGGCCGGCATGGCGACGACGGGCTGACGATTGGCCGCGACGGGCTGCAGCCGATCTTCGATTTTATCGATGGGGCTTCCCGGGACGCCGCGGGCGGCAAGCCGTTCTTCGTCTGGTACGCGCCGTTCCTGCCGCACACGCCGCACAACCCGCCCGAGCGGCTCCTGGCGAGGTACCAGGATCGCGGCCTGGCGCCCCCCGTCGCGCGCTACTACGCGATGGTCGAATGGCTCGACGAAACCGTCGGCCAGCTCGTGGACCATCTCGATCGCCGCAAGCTGCGCGACAACACCATCGTCCTCTACGTCGCGGACAACGGCTGGATCCAGTCGCCCGAGCCGCAACCCGCGCAGCCGACGCCGGGCAAGATGTCCCCCTACGACGCGGGCATCCGGACGCCGATTCTGGTTCGCTGGCCGGGGAGGGTGAAGGCGGCGCGCGACGAGAAGACCCTCGCCGGCAGCATCGACGTCGTCCCCACCCTGCTGCGCGCGGCCGGCATCACGCCGCCGGCCGATCTGCCCGGGAAGGACCTGCTCGACCGCCAGGCGATGGCGGGGCGGACGGCGCTGTTCGGGTCGCTGTTCGTCCACACCGCGGTGGACGTCGCCAATCCGGTTGCCAACCTCAAATACCGCTACGCGGTGCGCGAAGATGGCTGGAAGCTGATCCTGCCCTATGCCCCCAACCGGGACGCGACGTTGATGATCGACGGCCGGAAGGCGGACTGGATGCGGTTCGAGCCGGAGCTCTACAACCTCACTGCTGATCCGGGGGAGCAGCAGAACCGCGCGGCCGAGCACCCCGGCGTGGTGGCGGAGCTGCGGGCCGCCATCGACGGCTGGTGGCGCGTGCCGCAGTAGGCCGGCCGGGTCAGCGGGCGCGCGCGCGCCAGCCGGCCAGCCGCTCCCGCATCTGCTGCGCCTGGCCGCGGTGCGCGCGATCGTCCGCCAGATTGCGCAGCTCGCCCGGATCCGCCTCCAAACCGAACAGCTGCCGGTAGTCGTGCTCCGGCCATTCGACGTACTTCCAGTCACGCCGCACCACGGCCTGCGAAGACGGGATGCGGTCCTTGCCGAGGATCGTGGGGTGCTCGTAGAAGAACTCGTCGCGCCAGGCCGGCGGCTGCGCCCGCAGGTAGAGCGGGCTGAGATCCTGCCCCTGCATCACCGCCGGCACCGGCAGCCCGGCGGCCGCCACCAGCGTCGGCGCCACGTCGATGTTGAGCACGAGCTGGTCGCGCGTCAGGCCGCGCTGCGCCGTCGGCAGGCGCGGGTCGCGGACGACGAGCGGCACGCGGATCGATTCTTCGTAGGGATACCACTTGTCGGCCAGGCCGCGGTCCGCCTGGAAGTAGCCGTTGTCGCCGACGATCGCGATCAGCGTGTTGTCGTAGGCGCCCTGCGCCACGAGCTCGTCGGCGATGCGGCCGACAGCGGCGTCGAGCTCGGTGATGAGCCGGTAGTAGCGCGTCATGTACGCCTGGTAGCTCGCGGGCGTGTCGAAGCGCCAGTGGTAGCGGACGCGCCCCTCGTTGGCTTCGCTCGAGAGGAACGGCGGCAGCGCCGCCATGTACTTCGGATCGCCGCGCAGCGGCGGCGGGATCGTCGCCCCTGCGTAGAATTTCGCGCTCCAGTCCTGCGGCAGGTATTGTTCCGGCGCCTTGTCCTCGGCGTGGGCGGCAAAGAACCCGACCATCAGGGAGAATGGCTTCTCCTTCGGGCGGGCGCGCAGGAAGTCGAGCGAGTCGCGGGCGTTCTTCTCGGTCACATGGATGCGCCCGCCGCTCCCGTCGTCCATCCAATGGGTGCCTTCGTAGGCGCGCAGGAAGTCGAAGTCCTCCTGGCGCGGCTTGCCGACGCCGTACTTGCCGACGTAGCCCGTCCAGTAGCCGGCGCCGCGGAGGGCACCGGTAAACGTCTGGGCGAACGCCGCCGGCGCAATCTCCCGGCCGAACGCGGTGATGCCGTGGCGCGACATGTACTGGCCGGTCAGCAGGGTGGCGCGGCTGACCATGCAGATCGAGGTGGTGACGCGCGCCTGCTCGAAGCGGACGCCGTCCCTGGCGAGGGCGTCCATCCGCGGCGTCTTCACGACGGTGTTGCCGGCCGCCCCGAGCGCATCCCACCGGGCGTCGTCGATCACGATGAGCACGACGTTGAGCGGTTTGGCCGCCGCCTGCGCACCGGGCGTCGGGCCGGCGGATCCCGCCGTGGAGGCCACTGCCAGGACGAGCGCCGCGACGGCTGCCATTGCACGCATGAATCTGCTCCTGACGTCATCCGGGGCGCCCGCAACGGCAGGCGCCCATTGAACCCCGGTGAGGAGTGCCCTATAGTGCCGGCATCGCGCGTTGCCGGCAACGCGACCCGCATCTTATCGCGCAAGGGAGCAAACCGCCTGTGAACGGCTACCGCCAGTCACTCTTCCGCTGTGGCGCCGCCTTCGTGCTCCTGTGTCTCCCGGCCGTTCATGCCGGGGCACAGACGGGAGCCGCGGAGCGTCCGCCGAACATCGTGTTCATCCTGGCCGACGACCTCGGCTATGGCGACCTGCGCAGCTACAACCCCGCGTCGAAGATTGCCACCGTCGAGCTCGACCGGCTCGCGGCGCAGGGCATGCGGTTCACCGACGCGCATTCGCCGTCGGGGGTGTGCACCCCCACTCGCTATGGCCTGCTGACGGGGCGCTACGCGTGGCGGTCGAAGCTGAAGCGGAGCGTGCTGAACGGCTACTCGCCGATGCTGATCGAGCCGGGGCGGCCGACGGTGGCGTCGCTGCTCAAGGCGCGCGGCTACGCCACGGCGGCCATCGGCAAGTGGCATCTCGGCCTGGGCAACGCGGACCCGGCGGACTTCAGCAAGCCGCTGCAGCCGGGGCCGACGAGCGTCGGCTTCGATTACTTCTTCGGCATTCCCGCGTCGCTCGACATGGCGCCGTACGTGTTCGTCGAGAATACGGCGGTCACCGCCGCGCCCACCGACAAGGTGGGGTCGAGCGAGATGCGGCGCCGGGGCGGCGGCGGCTACTGGCGCGAGGGGCCGATTGCGCCCGGCTTCACCCACGAAGGGGTGCTGCCAGCCCTGACGGAGAAGGCGGTGTCGTTCATCGGCCGGCAGTCCCCGGCCAGACCGTTCCTGCTCTACCTCCCGCTGGCCGCGCCGCACACGCCGTGGATGCCGACCGCCGAGTTCCGCGGCAAGAGCGGCGCCGACTACTACGGCGACTTCGTGGCCCAGGTCGATGCCTCGGTTGGCCGCGTCCTGCGGGCGCTGGACGAGGCGAAGGTCGGCGAACACACGCTGGTGATCTTCACCAGCGACAACGGCGCGCACTGGCTGCCCACGGACATCGAAAAATGGGGACACCGCGCCAACGGGGCGCTCCGCGGGCAGAAAGCCGACATCTACGAAGGCGGCCATCGGGTACCCTTCATCGCCCGCTGGCCCGGGAAGGTCAAGCCCGGCACCACCAGCGATGCCCTGCTCTGCCTGACCGACCTGTTCGCGACGGTGTCGGCCATCCTCGGCGAGCCGCTGCCGGCCGACGCGGCGGAAGACAGCGTCAGCTTCCTGCCCGCGCTCCTCGGCGCGGCCGCGAACGCGCCGGGACGTGAGGCCATCGTGCACCACTCCAACGACGGCACGTTCGCCATCCGGCAGGGGCCGTGGAAGCTGGCGTTCGCGCTCGGCTCGCACGGGTTCAGCGAGCCGCGCACCGTCGAGCCGACCCCGGGCGGCCCGCAGGGACAGCTCTTCAACCTGGACGACGATCCCGCGGAGGAGCGGAACCTGTGGCTGGAGAAGCCCGACGTGGTCGCCCGGCTGACGGCACTGCTCGAGCGCTACCAGGCGGGCGGGCGCAGCCGATGACCCGGCCGCTGATCGCCTCCTGCCTGCTGGCGGCACTGGGGCTGGCCGCCGCGGCGGCGCCTGGGCAGGGCCCCGGCGCGGCGCCCGCCGCCGCGCCGCAGGCGCAGACGACCCGGCCGAACGTGCTCTTCCTCTTCGCGGACGATCTGCGCGCCGACTCCATCGGCGCACTCGGCAACCCGACGGTGAAGACGCCAAACCTCGATGCGCTCGCCCGCCGCGGCTTCGTGATGGAGAACGCCTACAACCTTGGCGGCAACACCGGGGCGGTGTGTACGCCGAGCCGCAACATGCTGCTCTCGGCCCGCGCCTACTTCCGCTGGCAGGATTTCGTGGCGCCCGGCGACAAGCCGGAGCGGAAAGGGCTGTTGTCGCCAGGCGGGCCGCCCAACTTTCCGCTCGCGATGCGCGACGCCGGCTACGTCACCTACCATCACGGCAAGCGTGGCAACACCGCGCCGCTCATCCAGGCGCAGTTCGAGATCAACAAGTACCTGAAGGACGACCTCGGCGACCGCACCGACGGCGAGCCCGGGCGCCAGATCGTGGACGAGGCGATCGCGTTCCTCAAAGAGACGACGGGGAAAGACACGACGGGGAAGAAGGACACGCGTCCCTTCTTCATGTACCTGGCGTTCGGGAACCCGCACGACCCGCGCGTGGCAGCGAAGCGGTATCTCGATCTCTACGACCGCGACACCATCCCGCTGCCGTCCAGCTACCTGCCGGTGCATCCGTTCGACAACGGCGAGATGACCGTCCGCGACGAGCTGCTCTCCCCCTGGCCGCGCAGCGAGGCGGAGATCCGGCGGACGCTGCACGAATACTACGCCACCATCTCCGGGCTGGATCATCACATCGGCCGGCTGATGCAGACGCTCCGGGAGCTCGGCGTGGCCGACAACACCCTCGTGGTCTTTTCCGCCGACCAGGGCATTGCCGTGGGCAGCCATGGCCTGCTCGGCAAGCAGAGCCTCTACGATCACAGCACCAAGGTGCCGCTGATCCTGGCCGGCCCCGCTGTACCGAGCGGCCGCAGCGGCGCGCTCGTCTACCTGCTCGACATCTACCCCACGGTGGCGGACCTGACTGGCGCCGCCGTGCCGTCCGGGGTTGACGGCGCCAGCTTCCGCCCGGTGATCGACGGCCGCGCCACACGCGCCCGGCCGGACCTGTTCCTGGCCTACCGCCACGTCCAGCGGGCCCTGCGGGACGACCGCTGGAAACTGATCCGCTACCCCGAGGTGGACGTCACGCAGCTGTTCGACCTGCAGGCCGACCCGGGCGAGGCGCGCAACCTGGCTGCCGAGCCCGCGCAGGCGGCCCGCGTGGCGCGGATGATGGACCGCCTGCGCGGGTGGCAGGCACAGCTCGGCGACCGCAGCCCGCTGACCGTCGAGCACCCCAAGCCGGCCCCCTTCACGCCGCCGGCGGGGGACGCGCTGCAACGGATCAAAGCCCAATGGAAGATGAACTGATGCTCCACCGCCGCACGCCGCGCACGCTGCGGCCCCTGATTGTTGCCGCGGCGCTCGCCCTCGCGATGGCCGCGCCCGGCGGCCAGGCGCGCAGCGACCGGCCGAACGTGGTCCTCATCATCACCGACGACCAGGGCTACGGCGACCTCGGCATCCACGGCAACCCGCACCTGCAGACGCCGCACATCGACCGGCTGGCGCGCGAGTCCGTGCGCTTCGACCGCTTCTACGTGTCGCCGGTCTGCTCGCCGACGCGGGCGAGCCTGATGACCGGGCGCTACAACTACCGCACCGGCGTCGTGGACACCTACCTGGGGCGTTCGCTGATGCACCCCGACGAAACCACGGTGGCCGAAGCCCTGTCGGGCGCCGGCTATCGCACCGGCATCTTCGGGAAGTGGCACCTCGGCGACAACTACCCGATGCGGGCGATGGACCAGGGCTTCCAGGAATCGCTGGTGCTGAACGGCGGCGGCATCGGGCAGCCGTCCGATCCGGTCGGCGGCGAGAGCTACTTCGACCCGATGCTGCGGCGCAACGGGGAGTGGACGAAGACCCGCGGCTACGTCAGCGACGTGATCACGGACGGGGCGATCGCCTTCATCCGTGCCAGCCAGGGCGCCCCCTTCTTCACCTATCTCGCGTTCAATGCGCCGCACACGCCGCTGCAGGTCCCCGCGGACAAGTACGAGAAGTACAAGCGGATGACGCTGACCGCCGATGGCGGCGCCAGCGCACCCGGCCAGGCCGGGAAAGGCCCCGACCCCGACGTGACGGCAAAGATCTACGGCATGGTCGAGAACATCGACGACAACGTCGGGCGGGTGCTGGCGACCCTCGACGAGCTGAAGCTCGCCGAGCGGACGATCGTCATCTTCATGACCGACAACGGCCCGCAGCAGGCGCGCTACAACGCCGGCCTGCCGCGGCTCAAGGGCACGGTCCACGAAGGCGGCATCCGGGTGCCGTTCTTCGTCCGGCGGACCGGCGCGTTCACGCCGCACACGGTGGACCGCATTGCCGCGCACATCGACGTCACGCCGACGCTGCTCGAGGCCGCCGGCGTCGCCCCGCCGCCGGCGGTCAGGTTCGACGGCCGGTCCCTGCTGCCGCTCCTGCGGGGGGACGCGGCGGCCTGGCCCGACCGCACGCTGTTCTTCCAATGGCATCGCGGCGACGCGCCGGAGCGCGGCCGGGCCTTTGCCGCCAGGTCGCAGCGCTACAAGGTCGTCCAGCCGCAAGGCCAGGGGGATGCGCCGCTGCCACCGCAGGTCGCCTACAGCCTCTACGACATGGAGCAGGACCCGCGCGAAGGCCGCAACATCGCCGCCGATCGGCCGGAGATCGTCAAGCAGCTGGTCGGCGAATACGACGCCTGGTTCAGCGACGTCACCGGCGGGCGCGACTACACCGACACGGGCATCTCCCGCATCAGCCTTGGCGCCGAGAACGAGAATCCCGTGCGGCTCACCCGCCAGGACTGGCGCGGCCGGCAGGCCGGGTGGACGGCGGCCAGCGTCGGCCATTGGGAAGTCGACGTCCGGCGGCAGGGCGCCTACGACGTCACGCTGCGCTTCGCCCCGCTCGACGTTCCCGGCACCGTCCATTTCTCGCTCGGCGGCCGGGCGGTGGAGCGCCAGGTTCCCGCGGGCGGCACCACCGCCACGCTGGCGGGGGTGGCGCTGGCGCGCGGCCCGGGACGGCTGGACGCCTACGTGACGCAGGGCGAGCGCCGCGTCGGCATGCTCGACGTCACGGTGGCTGCGCCGCAGGCTCAGCCGCCTGCGAACAGCCAGCCTGACGCCCCCCTGAACGTGGTCGTCATCCTCACCGACGACCTCGGGTACGGCGACCTCTCGAGTTACGGACACCCGACGATCAGGACCCCGCAGCTCGATCGCATGGCGGCCGAGGGACAGCGCTGGACGAGCTTCTACGCCGGCGCGCCAGTGTGCTCGCCAAGCCGTGCCGCACTGTTGACGGGGCGGCTGCCGGTGCGCAGCGGCGTCTTCCGCCGTGAGTCCGCGGACGGCAGCCCGCAGGGCGGGCCGGGGGTGTTCATGCCCTTCGCCGCCGCCGGCCTGCCGCCGGAGGAGGTCACGCTCGCCGAGATGCTGCAGGCGCGCGGCTACCGCACCGCCATCATCGGCAAGTGGCACCTCGGGCACCTCCCGGAGTACATGCCCGACCGCCAGGGCTTCGACCAGCATTTCGGGCTGCCCTACTCGAACGACATGGGGCTGGCCGAGGGGGTGAAGGGCGGACGCGAGATCATGATGAACCCTCGCGTCGAGTACCTGGACCGTCCCCCTCCTGCGCAATGGCGACGTCGTCGAGCGCCCCATCCAGCAGGAGACGCTGACGAAGCGCTATACCGAAGAGGCCATCGCCTACATCCGCGAGAACCGCAGCCGGCCGTTCTTCCTCTACCTCGCGCACGCCATGCCCCACCTGCCGCTGTTCCGGTCGAAGGCGTTCGAGAACCGGAGCGCGGCGGGCCGCTACGGCGACGTGATCGAGGAGCTCGACTGGAGCGTCGGGGAAATCCTCGACGAGCTGCGCGCATCCGGCCTGGATCGGCGGACGCTGGTCGTCTTCACCAGCGACAACGGACCGTGGACGCTGTACGACGAGCAGGGGGGCTCGGCAGGCCCGCTCCGCGAGGGCAAGGGATCGACGTGGGAGGGCGGGCTGCGGGTGCCGGGAATCTTCTGGGCGCCGGGCCGCGTGCAGCCGGGGGCGGTGCTCGACATCGGCGCCACCATGGACCTGACGCCGACGATTGCCGCGCTGACCGGCGCGCGCCTGCCGGCGGATCGCGAGCTCGACGGCCTGGATCTCTCCCCCGTCCTGCTCCGGCGGGCGGGCAGCCCGCGCGACACGTTTCCGTTCTGGCGGGACAACGAGCTGTACGCGTTCCGGAAGGGCCCGTGGAAGGCCCACTTCGTCACGCGCGGCGTCTACAACCGCGGGCCGGCCCGCGTCAGGCACGACGTGCCGGAGCTGTATCACCTGCCCAGCGACCCGGGCGAACGATGGAACGTGGCCGCGGCCAACCCCGAGGTCGTGCGCGAGCTCACCGAAATGGCGGCGGCGCATCGCGCCGGTATCCGCATGGGGGAGCCGCTCGTGGAGCGCCGGCTGCCGGAGACCGTCAAGTAGCGGTGCGCTCAGCGCAGCTGCGGGGATTCAGTCGCGATCCACGCCGCGATGGCGGCCACCGCCTGTTCGTCGCGCAGCACCGTGCCGAGCGGCGGCATCTGCGACGAGGGGGAGCGGGACCGCATTCTCAGCAGCAGGGTGCTCAACTCGGGCGAGCCGGCGTGCACGAGGACGCTGTCGGCACCCGGCTGGCCGGGCACCTGCCACTTCGACGGACGGCCGATCAGGCTCCGCGCCACGGCGTCGCCGTCGGCCAGCAGATCGCGCACGGTGAGCGACGGGCCGAGCACGGAAACGCCGGCGCTGCCGTCGTGGCAGGCGCCGCAGTTGGCCGCGAGGTAGCCGAGCACGGCACGGGTCGAGGGGCTGGACGCGCGGATGCGCGGCGGATTGACGGCAGGATCCGCGCGCGCCGGCACGATGAGCCGCTCGTCGATCAGCTCCCGCAGCGTGAGCGACCGCGGCGCCAGCGGCTCGCCATGAATGGCGTTCGGGTCGCGGTCCGGGGACAGCTGGAGCTCGTTGAATCCCAGCGGCCCGACCCCGGCCGTCCCGTGGCAGGCCTGGCAATCGGTCCGTGACGGGATGCTGTAGCGCCGGCCGGGAGCCACTTCGACAAACGCGGGAATGCCGTCTTCGGGCGCCAGTGTCGCGCCGGTGCCCTCGTCGTTCCACACGTAGCTGCCGAAGAGCCAGCCCGCCGCGGCCGTCTTCCACAGGATGCGCGTCTCGATCCGGCGGCCGTTCAAGCTGAACTCCTTCCAGAACCGCGTGCCCGCCGGGAAGTCCCACGGATGTCCCTGCGACGCGTCCACCGGCGTCCCCGGCGGCAGAAAGACCCAGCGCCGCTTCGTCATGCCGTCGGACCACAACGGGTACTGCGGCACGAACGGGCGGTGGCGCGCATCCACGACTCCGGGACGGTCCGCATCGAACAGCCCGGTCCCGGCCAGCGTGGCGGGCAGGCGTTCGGGCCCCCCGGGCGACGGCGCCGGAGCGGACCGGCCCATGAGCGGGACCGCAGCCACGCCCAGGAGCCCCGTCATACTCAGCGCCGCGCACAGGGCACGAAGCGTCACCGTGCCGCCTCCGGCGGGTCGATCGGCGCCGGTACCCGGTTGCGCACCGGCGGCAGCGACTGCAGATACGCGAAGAGCGCGCGGATGTCCCCGTCGTTGAGGGACGCCACGACCGGGTACGGCATCGGCGGCAGCAGGGGCCGTCCCTTGCCCTCGTGCCGCCCCGTCTTCATCGTCGCGATGAACATCTCCTCGGTCCACTTCCCGAGGCCGGTTTCGGGGTCCGGCGTGAGGTTCGCGGTGAAGCTCACGCCCCACGGGCCGGAGAACGCGGTGTTGGTGGCCGCCCCCACCCACAGCCACGGCCCGTCCGGCAGCTTCGGCGCCGGAGGCATCACGAGGTCCTGCGGGTGTCCCGTGAGCGCCCGTGTCATGTCCGGTTCAGGCCCCTTCGGCCCCATCTTCCAGGGCGTGTGGCAGTCATGGCACCCCATGGTGCGCACGAGATAGGCGCCGCGTTCGATCCGGGCCGGATCCGCCGGGGCGGGGCCGCGGGCGAGCACCGGCGGGGCCGGCCGCCAGGACATCGACCCCGGCGCTGCCGCCAGGCCCAGGGCAAGTACACAGGTGGTCAGGTTGCGTCGCGTCATCGGGACATCCTCCTCAATCGAGTCGCCAACTACTGTAGCGACCCGCAGCATGAGAGGACGCTAAACCTTCCCTACCCGCACCCTTGCATTCCCTTGCGAAACCTTAAATGTTTCTTATCAGCGATAATGACTGGCCATGATCTTCGGGCCGCTGGCCGAGTTCCTCCAGGGCGGGATCGGCATTCACGTCGGCACCCGCGACCGTCAGCTCCGCCCCAACGGCGCGCGCGCGCTGGCCGTCCGGGTGGACCCCGACGGGGTGCACTTCGAGGTCTTCCTCGCCACCGTGGCCGCGGCGCGCCTGATGCCCGACCTCGAGTCGAACGGTCAGGCAGCCGTCGTGTTCGGCCGGCCCACCGACGATCGCGCCTGCCAGGTCAAGGGCGTCTTCGCCGGCGCCCGGGGGGCGCAGGAGGACGAGCGGGCCCTGGTCCGGACGCAGTGGAACGGGTATCTCGACCAGCTCGACGCGATTGGCATCGCGCGCGCCGCGCCGGCGAACTGGGTGACCTGGCCGGCCACCGTGATCCGGCTGAAGGCGACGGCGGTCTTCGAGCAGACTCCCGGTCCGCAGGCGGGCACGCAGCTGACATGACCGTGACGCTCGAGTCGCTCGCCACGTGCTTCCAGGGGCTGATCCCCGCGCAGCTGTTCACCTGCTCGTCCGACGGCGTGCCGAACGCCGCCTACTTGAGCCACGTGGACTACGTGGACGGCGAGCACGTCGCGCTCTCCTTCCAGTTCTTCAACAAGAGCCGGCGCAACGTGGCCGAGAACCCGCGGGCTTTGGTCTTCCTCATCGATCCCGACACCGGCTGCGGCTGGAGCCTGCGTCTGGAGTACGTCCGCTCCGAAACCAGCGGGCCGCTGTTCGACAGGATGGCGCTGCGCATCGAGGCGATCGCTTCGTATTGCGGGCTCAAGGGCATCTTCAAGCTGCGCGCGGCCGACGTCTACCGTGTCGCGGCCATCGAGCCCGTTCCGGAAGAGCCGGGCACGGTCCGCGCCGGCGCGGACCCGCAGGCCGGCACGCTCGACCCGGTCTTCACCGTCCGGGCGCTGCAGGACCTCTCCGCGCGCATCCACGGCGCCGACTCGCTCGAGACCCTGCTCGACTCGATCCTGGCCGGGCTCGAGGAAAGCTTTGGTTTCAAGTATTCGATGATCCTCGGCCCGACGGAGCAGGAGGGTGTGCTCGTGACCATGGCCACCCGCGGCTACGGGGCCAGCGGGGTGGGCTCGGAGGTCCGCTACGGAGAAGGCATCGGCGGGCTGGTCGCCGAGGCGCGCAAGCCGATTCGCATCTCGGGGCTGGTGCGCGGGATGCTCTATGCCCTGGCCATGCACCAGGCGCCGCACGAAGCGCGCGTGACCCGGCTGGCGCGGCAGATTCCCGTGCCGGGGCTCCCCAACCCCGAGAGTCAGCTGGGCGTGCCGCTGCTCGTCCGCGGCGAGCTCGTGGGCGTGCTCTGCCTCGAAAGCGAGATCCGCTATCGCTTCCACGAGGAAGACAAGGCGGCGATCGAACTGCTCGGCAGCTACCTGGCCATCGCCATCCAGAACATGCAGTGGCAGGAGCGCTCGGCGGACACCTCTGCCGAGAGCGCGCCGCCGGGCACCGCAGAGACCGCGCTCACCGTCCCCGTACCGGCGGCCCCCGTGAACGCCGGGGCGCACCATCTCGTGTTCTATGCGGCCGACGAGTGCATCCTCGTCGACAGCGAATACCTGATTCGCGGGCTGCCGGCCAAGATCCTCTGGCGGCTGCTCTCGGTGCGCGAGGCCACCGGCCGGGACGAATTCACGAACCGGGAGCTCCGGCTCGACAAGTCGCTGAACCTGCCCGAGTGGAAGGACAACCTCGAGAGCCGCCTGCTGCTCCTGCGGCGCCGCCTCGAGCAGAAGTGTCCGGCGATCCGCCTCGCGCCCCGCTGCCGGGGCCGGTTCACGCTCGAGGTGACCGGCGCCATCACCCTGAGCCTGCAGCCGTAGTTCCCCGCTGCCCGTTCGGGGAGCGCCCCGTCATCCACGATAAGATCAACGCAGCTCATGCCATCGTCTGCCGCGCGCTACGGCATCTCGTTCCTGATCGTGGTTGCCGTGCTGCTGGGCCGCCTGGCGTTCCAGCCGTGGCTGGGCGATGCGGTGCCGTACCTCCAGTTCTTTCCTGCCGTGATGCTGGCGTCGTGGCTCGGCGGCCTCGGCCCCGGCATCTTTTCGGTCCTGCTCGCCGCGGCCTTCGCCGACTTCTTTCTCGTCCGGCCGGTCTACAGCTTTGCCGTTCTCTCGACGGCCGACCGCGTCTCGATGGTCCTGTTCACGGTGGTCGGCTCCGCCATCGCCGCCCTGATCGAGAACGTGCGCCAGTCGGATCTGGCGCACCGGACGGCGGCGCGGGCGGCCGAGGCGCACGCTCGCGAGCTCGACGCCATCTTCGAGGCGCTGCCCGACGCGGTCTACGTCGGCACGGCGCAGGGCATCACCCGCGTCAACAAGGTCGGGCTGGAGATGCTGGGCGTGTCGTCGCTCGAGGACCTGAACGACCCGGTCGGCGTGCTCGGCGGGAAGTTCCACGTGCGCGACGCCTCCTCCGGTGAACCGCTGCCCGCATCCCGCCTGCAGTTCTCGCGCGCCATCGCAGGGGAAATGGTGGCGGAAGAGGTGCTGGCGCGCCGCGCGGACACCGGCGCCGACGTCTACATCCGGAGTTCGGCCGCGCCGATCCGGCTCGACGGAAAAGTCGTTGGAGCGGTCGCCATCAACGCCGATGTGACCGAAGGCCGGCGCGCCGCGGCACGGCTCGAACGAGCGAACGTCGCGCTGTCCCGGGCCACCCGGCGGCTTGCCGAGGTCGTCGCCAACGTCCCCGGCGTCGTCTGGGAGGCGTGGGGACAACCCGACGAGGCTTCCCAGCGCATCGACTTCGTCAGCGATCACGTCCGGACGCTGCTCGGCTACGAGCCGGGGGAATGGACCGCCACCCCGAACTTCTGGCTCACCGTCGTGCATCCCGACGACAAGGCGCGCGCGGCCGCCAGGGCCCGGGCCACCTACGAGAGCGGCAAGAGCGGCCGCAACGAGTTCCGGTGGATGCGGAAGGACGGCACCATCGTCTGGGTCGAAGCCCACTCGTCGGTGATCCTCGACGACGATGGACACCCGGTCGGGATGCGCGGCGTCACGCTCGACATCTCGGAGCGCAAGCGCTACGAGCTGGAGCGCGCCGAGCTCCTCGCCCGGGCCGAGGCGGCCCGCGCCGAGGCCATCGAGGCGAACCGGCTCAAGGACGACTTCCTCGCCACGCTCTCGCACGAGCTCCGGACGCCGCTCAACGCCGTGCTCGGCTACGTCCGCATGCTGCGCCAGGGAGTGGTGGACGGCGACCGCCGGTCGCGGGCGCTCGAGATTGTCGAGCGGAATGCCACCGCCTTGACGCAGATGGTGGGCGACGTCCTCGATGTCTCCCGCATCGTCGGCGGGAAGATCCGACTGAACATTCAGGCCGTTGACCTGCCGGCTGTCCTCGATGAAGCCGTCGAGACCATCCGGACGGCGGCGGAGGCGAAGGGGGTGCGCCTCCAGGTGACCGCGGACCCGCTGGCCGGTCCGGTGTCCGGCGACCCCGACCGGCTGCAGCAGGTCATCTGGAACCTGCTGTCGAACGCCGTCCGCTTCACCCCCAGGGACGGCCGGGTGCAGGTGCGGCTCGGCCGCCTCGACTCCCACATCGAGATCGCCGTCAGCGATTCCGGCATCGGCATCGACAGCGATTTCCTGCCGCATGTCTTCGAGCGTTTCCGCCAGGCCGACAGCCGATTCTCGCGCGAGCACGGCGGGCTCGGCCTCGGGCTGGCCATCGCGCGCGACCTCGTGGAGCTGCACGGCGGCACCATTCGGGCGTTCAGCGACGGCCCCGGGACCGGCGCGACGTTCCGCGTGCACCTGCCGCTGATGAGCGTGTTTCCGGACGCTGGTCCCCTGGCCCCGGCTGCCACGCCCGCGGACGCGGGCGACCGGCAGCAGCGCGCCGCAGGCCTTCGTGGTGTGCGCCTGCTCGTGGTGGACGACGATGCGGACGCGCTGGCGCTGATGCGGGACGTGCTGGAAGACGCCGGCGCGACCGTGCTCGTCGCCGACAGCGCGGCCGGCGCGCTGACCATCATCTCCACCGTCGTGCCCGACGCGGTGGTCACCGACCTCGGCATGCCCGGGACGGACGGCTTCGCGCTGCTGGCTGCCATCCGCGCCTCGTCCGAGGCGGCGGTCCGCAGCCTTCCTGTCGCGGCCCTGACGGCATTCGCACGATCCGAGGATCGCACGCGGGCGCTGCGGGCGGGTTTCGCGCTGCACCTCGCCAAGCCGATCGATCCGGCGGAGCTGCTGGTGGCGGTGTCCACGCTGGTCGCGAGCCGGCCGGCGTGACTCGCCACCGGCCGGCGGCCGCTTTCATATGCCCGCGGGCGGCGGCAGTGGCACAATGCGTCGATGGAGCCGGAAGCGGGCGCGGGGCGGCCGGAGCCCGATCACGGGCTGAAGCGGCTGTTGACCCTGACGTTCATCGCCCTCGTCGTGACCTTGCTGCTCGCCGCCCTGGGCGCCTATCTGGCGGTGCAGTGGTTCGACAGGCCCTAGCGCGAGAAGGACCGGAAGGATGAGACAGCTGCCGCTGGCCACGTTCGGCGTGACGGAGATGATGGCGCTCCGGGCGCAGCTGCGCACGCTCTTCGAGTCGGCGGCGCCGCAGACCTTCGAAGAGGCGTCGGCGCGCGTGGTCCAGTTGTTCCGGACCTCGCTCGTGGACAGCCGCGGCGAGCCGGCCTGCGCTCTCGTTCGTGTCTACAAGACGCACCCGTTCAAGCAGCTCGGCCCGGAGCTGCAGGCCTTCGCCGCGTCGGTCAGCGGCGTGCCCGCCGACGCGCTGGAGTGGACGCGGTGCCTGGTGCTGGTGGCCACGGCTGGCGAGCTGCCGGAATGGAACACGCGCCAGGCGTCGCGCGGACACCAGGCGATTCCGCTCGCGAACGAGGCCGCCGTGCGCGAAGCGCCGATGGTGGCCGGCCTGATCGATCAGCTGGGGGTGGAAATCGCGACGCTGCTGCGGCCGGCGCCGGGCGATGCCCTGACGGCGCAGCCCCCGGCCCAGAACGTGTTCTACGTCGAAGAGGCGCGCGGCAGCGCCGTCATCCCCGCCCAGCCGTTCGTCGCGGCGCACGGTATCCGCTCGGTGCTCGGTTTCGGCGGCCTGCTGCGATCCGGCGACTTCGTCGTGGCGATTCTGTTCTCGAAAGTGGCCATCCCGCCGGCCGTGGCCGAGCAGTTCGGCGTCATCGGCCTGAACTTCAAGCTGGCGCTGCTGCCCTGGATCGCCCGGCCGCTGTTCGGCGCCGCCGCCGGCGCGCCGTAGCGGCAGTCCCGTCGCCAGTTGCCCGCGAACCACGTCATCCGGTAACGTGACTCGATGATCGGTGACATCGTGGCGGGCGGGGCCCTTCCGCGCGCCCTGGAAAGCTATCCGTCGGCGCCTGGCCAGGGATTGATCGACACGCTGGTGATGCGGGTGCAGATGGAGCCGTTCAACGCGCTCGCCACCGGCATCTTCCTGCTCGCGATCTTCCACACCTTTGCCGCGGCCCGCGTCGCGTCCATCGCGCACGACGTGCAGCACCGCCACGATGCCCGCGCGCGCGCCGAGGGGCGGCCGGTCACGCCGAGCGTCGCCGCGGAGTTCCTGCACTTCTTCGGCGAGATCGAGGTGGTCTTCGGCCTCTGGGCCGTCGTCCTGCTGGCGGCGACCACGGTGTATGCCGGCTGGGAGCCGGCCCGGCACTACATCAGCGAGACCGTGCACTACACGGAGCCGCTGTTCGTCGTGGTGATCATGACGCTGGCCTCGACGCGGCCGATCATCGCGTTCGCCGAGGCCGCGCTGCGGCGCGTGGCCGGGGCCGGCGGCGGCAGGCCGGCGGCCTGGTGGACGACGATCCTGGTGATCGGCCCGGTGATGGGCTCGTTCATCACCGAGCCGGCGGCGATGACCATCTGCGCGCTGCTGCTGGCGCGCCAGTTCTACGACCTGCAGCCGGGCCGGCGGCTGAAGTATGCGACGCTCGGCCTGCTGTTCGTCAACGTCTCGATCGGCGGCACGCTGACGCACTTCGCAGCCCCGCCGGTGCTGATGGTGGCGCGCACCTGGGAGTGGGACACGCTGTTCATGCTGACCCATTTCGGCTGGCGCGCGGTGATCGCCATCATCGCCTCCACCGGGCTCTACTTCCTCATCTTCCGCCGCGAGCTGCGGGCGCTGGCCAACCGCCCGCCGGTCGCCGAGGTCGAGCAGCCGGACGAGGAGTTCACCGGCGTCGCGCTGCTGCCGGTGCCCTTCTGGGTGACCGCCACGCACCTCGCGTTCATGGGCTGGACCGTCTTCAACTCGCACGAGCCGGCGCTGTTCATCGGCGGATTCCTGTTCTTCCTCGGCTTCGCGCGCGCCACGGTCATGTACCAGAGCCGCATCGAGCTGCGCACGCCGCTGCTGGTCGGCTTCTTCCTCGCCGGACTGGTCATCCACGGCGGCCTGCAGGGATGGTGGATTGCGCCGGTGCTCGGCAGCCTGCCGGAAGAGCCCCTGTTCCTCGGTGCGACGATCCTGACCGCCTTCAACGACAACGCGCTGATCACCTACCTGGCCACGCTGGTGCCGAACCTCGGCGACGCGCTGAAGCAGGCGGTCGTCGAAGGCGCGGTCGTCGGCGGCGGGCTGACCGTGATCGCGAACGCGCCCAACCCGGCCGGCCAGGCGCTGCTGCGGCGGTTCTTCGACGGCGCCATCTCGCCGTTCGGCCTGCTGGCGGGCGCCATCATCCCGACCATCGTCGCGGCCCTCGCCTTCCGGCTGCTGTAAGGAACGACGTGAAACCGTGCAACGATCACCGGCGCCCGCGGCTGCCCCGGGCCTGCCGCGGGCTGGAGAGGCGATGACTGAGGCGCAGGAGGCGAGGCCCGGAACGAAGCTGCTGGCAGCGCCGCGCGTCAAGCTGCGGCTGGCGCTCGCCTGCGGGCTGATCCTCGGGGCCGGCGCCCTGCTCGCGCCGCGGGCGGCGCCGACCGCGCTGTCGGCGCCGCAGGAGCGCGCCGCGCCGCTGCTCGAGGAACAGAGCGCCCTGACGCAGACGGCCTCGCCGTTCCGCGGCGTCCGCGATGTGGCGGCGCGGGTGCGCGAGCACAGCGTCGCGATCCCCGCGCCGCCGCGGCTGGCGGCCCCGACGCTGAACGACTTCGCCGAGCCGCCGGACCGGCCGCGGCCCGCCGGCTTCGGCGTCTTCGTGTCGGACGGCTACGTGCTCACCCACTCCGCCGCGCTCGACGGGCGGACGTCGATCCCGCTCGCCACCGCCGGCGGCCGGATGCTCGATGCCCGCGTCGCGGCGTTCGAGCTCTCCACCGGACTGGCGCTGCTGCAGACGGAGCCGGCGTCCAGGCCGTCGCTGACCCTGGCCCAGGACGCGCCCGGCGCCGGCACGCTCGCCGTGGCGGTGGGGCGGTGGGACGGCCGCGACATCGCCGTCCCCCTGTTCGTGACCACGGTGGGCACCGATCGCTACCGGCTCGGCACGAGCGACGAAGCGGTGTTTTCGGGCATGCCGCTCTACACCCTCGACGGCGAGCTGTTCGCCATTGCGGCCGGCAACGGGCGCGACAGCGTGGCGTTCCCGGTGCGGGAAGCCGCCAACCGGCTGATGGCGCGGGCCGCGGCCGGCGAGCGCCTGGTCTCGTTCGGCCTCGGGCTGCAGGGGGTGACCGGCGCCCTGGGCAGCATCTTCGGCAGCGGCGGCGTGCTCGTCAATCAGGTCGTCCGCGGCGGCCCGGCAGACACCGCCGGGATCGCGCCGGGCGACCTGCTGCTTGCCGTGGGGGAGGTCGAAACCGGCTCGACCGAGGCGGCCGCGCGGGCCCTCAGCCTCGTCACGGCCGACGCCGCGGCAGCGCTCCGCATCTCGCGGGACGGCCGCGTGCGGACGGTGCAGGCCACACCGGCCCCCGCCTACCAGGTCGCGGCGCTGGCCCGCGCCGCCGTCGCCGGCCCTCCCGGGCCTGAAGCCGCGGTGCTGTTTCCCGAGGCCGTGCTCGACCAGGCGGGCATCCCGGCCGGCGCCCGCGTGCTGAGCGTGAACGGGCGCGCGGTCTCGTCGCGGGCGCAGGCAACGCGCGAGCTGCGCGGCGGCAAGTCCATCCCCGTGCTGCTCGACCTCGCCGGCAGCCGTTTCTTTGCCGCCATCGGATCACCGCCGCGATGAACGAGTTCCTGTCCGTCGGCCTGATCCTGATCGCCGCCCTGATGGCCGGGCACGTCGCGCAGCTGGTGCGCACGCCGGAAGTGACCGGCTACCTGCTCGTCGGCGTGGTGATCGGTCCGGCGGCGTTCGACCTGATTTCCCACGAGAACATCACCACCCTGAGCTTCATCAGCGACGTCGCGCTCGGGCTGATCCTCTTCAACATCGGCGCGATCTTCGAAGCCTCGAACTTCCGGCGGGTCGGGCCCGGCGTCGTCCGCGTCACGCTCTGGGAGGGGACCCTGGCGTTCGTCCTGGTGTGCCTCGTGCTGGTGGTGAGCGGCCTGACCTGGCCGCTGGCGCTGCTGCTGGCCGTCGTCGCGATGGAGACGGCTCCCGCGACGACGCTGATGGTCCTGAACGAATACGACGCCAAGGGGCCGATGACCGACCGGCTGCTCGCGCTCGTCGCGCTGAACAACATGTACGTGCTGCTGATGTTCGGCATCGTGACCGCGGGGTTGACGCTGGCGGAGTCGGCGGGGCAGGGCTGGCTGCCGGCCGGCTACCGTGCCGTGCACGGGCTGCTGTGGACGACCGTCGGCTCGATTGCACTCGGATCGCTGATCGGCCTGCTGATGGACTTCTGGGCGGCCCGCGCGAAGGAGTCCGGCGAAGCCATGATCCTGTCGATTGGCGCCGTGCTCATTGCCGTGGGCGCCTCGCGCTGGCTCGGCCTGTCGCCGCTGTTCGCCACGCTGGCCCTCGGCGCCACGGTGGCCAATGCCTCCACGCATGGCAACCGGCTGCTGCGCGCGCTCGGCGGCGCCGATCCGCCGCTCTACGCGGCGTTCTTCGTGCTGGCGGGCGCCGAGCTGCAGCCCTCGTCGGTGCTCGGCCTCGGCCTGGTCGGCGCCTTCTACACCGGCGCCCGGACGATCGGGAAGATCGCCGGGGCCCGCATCGGGCTGCGCGGCCAGGACGTGCCCGACGTCGTGCGGCAGCAGATCGGCTACTGCCTCGTGTCGTCCTCGTCCCTGGCGGTCGGCCTGACGATCCAGATCCGGGCGGCGTTCCCCGCCTACGCGTCCACGGTGACCGGCATCGTGCTGGCGGCCGTGGTCATCTTCGAAGTGGTGGGCCCGTTGCTCACGCGCCGCGCACTGATCGTCACGGGCGAGGCCAAGACCATCCCCGCCCCGCTGCGCGAGGCGGACGCGGAAGCCGCCATCTGACACCGGCACAGGAGGCCGTATGAGCTCGAACATTCTCAGGTTTGCCGCCGCGGCGCTGGCCGTGGCGCTTGCGGCATCCAGCACGCCGGCGCCGGCGCAGGTGCAGCCGGCGAGGCCGAACATCCTGCTGGTGATTGCCGACGACTGGTCCTACCCCCATGCCTCGGCCTACGGCGACGCGACCGTCTCCACGCCGGCATTCGACCGTGTCGCGCGCGAGGGCGCGCGGTTCGAGCGCGCCTTCACCGCCGCCCCGACGTGCACCGCCTCGCGCGCGGCGCTGCTCACCGGGCAGATGCCCCATCGGCTGGCGGAAGGCGGCAACCTCCACGGCTTCCTGCCGTCGCGGTTCGCGGTGTATCCGGATCTGCTCGAGACCGCCGGCTACCACGTCGGCTTCACCGGCAAGGGCTGGGGGCCGGGCCGGTTCGAGCCCGGCGGCCGCCCGCGCAACCCCGCCGGGCCCCGCTTCGACACGTTCGAGGCCTTCCTGGCCGGACGGAAGGACGGCCAGCCTTTCTGCTTCTGGTACGGCAGCACCGATCCGCACCGGCCCTACGACGCCGGCGCCGGTGCCGGCGCCGGACTGCGCGCCGCGAGCGTGAAGGTGCCGCCGTCGCTGCCGGACACCGGTGAGGTGCGCAGCGACCTGCTGGATTATTACGCCGAGGTGCAGCGGTTCGACGAGCAGGTCGCGCGGCTCATCGACACGCTCGCCCGCCGCGGGGAGCTCGACAACACGATCGTCGTGGTCACGTCCGACAACGGGCTGCCGTTCCCGCGCGCGAAGGCCAATCTCTACGACACCGGCACGCGGATGCCGCTGGCCATCCGCTGGCCCGGCCGCATCAAGCCAGGGACGACTGTCGATGCCTTCGTGAGCCTGACCGATCTGGCCCCCAGCTTTCTCCAGGCCGCCGGCGTGGCGGTGCCGGAGGGGATGACCGGCCGGAGCCTGCTGCCGCTGCTCGGGGCGGGTCCCGGTGAGCCAGGCGCGCGGGACCGCGCCTTCATCGAGCGCGAGCGGCACGCCAATGTCCGCCGCGGGGACTTGAGCTACCCGGCGCGTGCGCTGCGCACCGCCAGCCACCTCTACATCCGCAATTACCGGCCCGACCGCTGGCCGGCGGGCGACCCGGAGCAATACGTGGCGGTCGGGCCGTACGGCGACATCGACGGGGGGCCGAGCAAGACCCTGCTGCTCGGTCGCCGCGGCGACGCGGCCATCAAGCCGTTCTTCGAGCTGGCGACCGCGAAGCGGCCGGCCGAGGAGCTGTTCGACCTGGCGAAGGATCCCGCGCAGCTCGTCAACGTCGCGGCCGATCCCGCCTACGCCACGGCGCTGGCCCGGCTCAGGAGCGAGCTCGACGCGTGGCAGCGGACGACCGGCGATCCGCGCGCCGCGTCGGATGACGACCGCTGGGACTCGTATCCCTACTACGGGGCGCCGGCCAAGGGCGGCCAGTAGCCGCTACTTCGTGAAGACGACGCGGGTCTCCGCGCTCTCCTTGTAGCCGTAGCGGATGGCCTTGGCGCGCAGGGTCATCGGCGACTGGACGAGGATCGGCCCGGTGTAGAGCTGCCACGCCGCCTCCGTCCCTTCCTCGAGGGTATAGCCAACCGACGCCCCCTGGGTCGGCACGTAGATCGTCACCTCCAGCGGCTCCGGGATCGCCAGGCTGTCCGGGCGCGACGGATCGGCCGTGGTGCGGCGCGGCAGGATGTAGGGGCGCGCCGTTTCGGGCTGGACACCGCCCGGCCACATCCGATCGATCATCTCGGCCTCGTTGATCAGCCCCTGGTCGTTGATGCGCGTCATCCACTCCACGACGGCCTTGCGCATCTTCTCGAGCGTGGCGCGGTGCGCCGGCTCGCGGGCGATGTCGCGGACCTGGTAGGGATCCGCCCGGACGTCGTAGAGCTCCTCGGCCGGACGGTGGCTGCGCATCCACAAGGCCGGTGGACCGCTCAGGGCGCCCTCGGCTTTCAGCCGCAGCCAGTCCTGCATGATGGCGCTCTGATTGCGGTAGGTGATGTGCCCGGCGTAGGGCAGCTCCGGCGTGAAGTTACGGATGTAGAGGAAACGCTCGTCCCGGGCCGAGCGCATCATGTCGTATTCGATGTCCATGCGGTCGCGCGCACCGAAGACGTAGGCTGGCGCGGGCCCCGCCGCCGGGCCGAGCAGCACGCGCCCCTGCATGTGCGCCGGGATTTCCACGCCGGCCAGCGCCAGCACGGTCGGGGCGAGATCGACCATGCTGACCAGCTGGCTGCTGACGGAGCCGGGCGGCGCCAGCGCGCCCGCCGCCTTGGGCGCCCGGATCATCAGCGGCACGTGCAGGCCCGAGTCGTAGAGCGTCCGCTTGGCGCGCGGCACCCCGTCGCCGTGATCGCTCCAGTAAAAGACGTAGGTGTTGTCGGCCAGTCCGTCTTCGTCCAGCTGGCGGAGGATCTCCGCCACCTGGGCGTCCATGTCGGCGATGTTGTCGTACATCCGCGCCAGCTCTTCGCGGATGGCCGGCGTGTCCGGGTAGTAGGGCGGCAGCCGGACCTCGGCGGGATCCGTCACCAGCGGCTTCCCCTTGCGCGCGGAGCTCGTGGGAAAGCTCTGGCTCTCGTGGGTCACTTCCAGGTTGAAGACCGAGAAGAACGGCTGCGCGGCATCGCGGCGGTTCCGCCAGTGCGCGGTCCGGCCGAGACCGTCCCAGATCGTGAACGGCACGCCGAACTGATAGTCCGTCTTGGCGCGGTTGGTCGTGTAGTAGCCGGCCGCGCGCAGGTACTCGGGGAACGCCTTGACGTAGAAGGGGGGAACCGTCAGGTAGGGGCCCGGGAGCTCCGGCACGCGATCTTCGGTCGTCCGCATGTGCTGCGCGCCGATGGCGCTCTGGTACATCCCCGTGATGATCGCGGCACGGCTCGGCGCGCACACCGGAGCGGTCGTGAACGCCAGGCTGTAGCGCACGGACTGCCTGGCGAACCGATCGAGCGTGGGCGTTCGCGCCATGGCGTCGCCGTAGACGCCGAGATGCGGGCTCATGTCCTCGTTCGAGATCCAGACGATGTTGGGCCTGGCGGGCGGCTGCGCCGCGGCGGCGGCGATGCGCGCGACGCCCGTGTCGGCCTGCCAGAGACCCATCACCATGCCGGCCAGCGCGGCAGCCATCGAAAACCGTCTCATCGATCCTCCACTGTCAGGGAACGGGCGCCTGCCCGTCTCCGCGTTCCAAGGGCCGCAACCTCGCGGCATCCGGGGAGCGCGACGAGTGTAGCCGAACGTGCGGACCTTGTCGCATGCAGGCGCTCCGCAGGACCGTGTCACCGCGCACGACACCGGCCGCACGATCCTGCAGCGGTTTCATACGGCGGACGATGCGCCTGGCGCACGACCGCCGGACGGGTGCGGTCTTCATCCCGGTTGAGCTCGATTTCGCACCGTCCGGCGGGAAATTGCCGTGGCTATAATCAGTGTGCCGATGGCGACCTCACATCCATGACACGCCGCATGACCCGATCGACCAAGAGCACACGCCGGGATCCCGCACGTCGCCCACCCTCGCTGCCCAAGACCCTCACCGGCATTGTCGGGTTCGACGAAGTCACCGGCGGAGGCCTGCCGCGCGGCCGGCCGACGCTGGTCTGCGGCGGACCGGGGTGCGGCAAGACGCTGTTCGGCCTCGAGTTCCTCTTCCATGGCGCCGCCTCCTACGACGAACCGGGCGTTTTCGTGACCTTCGAGGAAGCGCCGGTCGATCTCGAGCTCAACGTGCGCTCCCTCGGCTACGACCTGCCTCGCCTGATCCGGACGAAGCGGATTGCGATCGAGTACGTCCGGGTCGAGCGCGCCGAGATCGAGGAGACGGGAGACTACGACCTCGAAGCGCTCTTCATCCGGCTGGACGACGCGATCCGGTCGGTCAAGGCGAAGCGCATCGTGCTCGACACGGTCGAATCGCTGTTCGGCGGGCTCAGCGATGTCGGGGTGCTGCGCGCCGAGCTGCGACGGCTGTTCGAATGGCTGCGCAACCGGGGGGTCACCGCGATCGTCACCGGCGAGGCCGGCGAGCAGACGCTGACCCGGCAGGGCCTCGAGGAGTACGTGTCCGACTGCGTCATCACGCTCGACCATCGCGTGGTCGACCAGGTCTCGACCCGGCGCCTGCGGGTCGTGAAGTACCGTGGATCGAGCCATGGCACCAACGAATATCCCTTCCTGATCGACCGCCAGGGCATTGCCGTGCTGCCGGTGACGTCGCTGCAGCTGGTGCACGCGGCGAGCAACGAGCGCGTGTCGAGCGGCCTCGGCTGGCTCGACGAGATGCTCGACGGCCGCGGCTACTTCCGCGGCAGCAGCATTCTCGTGTCGGGCGGCGCCGGCACCGGCAAGACCAGCCTGGCGGTGCAGTTCCTCGACGCCACCTGCCGCCGCGGCGAGCGGGCGCTCTGGTTCGTGTTCGAGGAATCGCCGGCGCAATACGCGCGGAACATGCGATCCATCGGGGTGAACCTGGATCGCTGGACCAAACAGGGCCTGCTGCAGGTGCACGCCGCCAGGCCGACGCTGCACGGCCTCGAGTTCCACCTCGCGACCATGCATCGCGACATCGACACGTTCGCCCCCGCGGTCGTGGTCGTCGACCCGCTGTCCGGCTTCTCGGGCGGCACGCCGGGCGAGGTCAACAGCATGCTCATCCGCCTGGTCGACTACCTGAAGTCGTCGGGCATCACCGCCCTGTTCACCCACCTCATTCCCGGCGCCAAGCCCGGGACGGAGCTCGAGGTCGGCGTCTCGTCGCTGATGGACACCTGGATTCTGCTGTGCGGCTTCACCCCCGGGCAGGACGTCACGCGGCGGCTGTCGATCCTGAAGTCGCGGGGCATGCCGCACTCGGCGGAGGAAAAGGCGTTCACCATCACCGATCGCGGTTTGGCCGCGCACGGCGCCCGGCCGGTCCGCAGCCCCCGGCCGGCGGCCAGGCGGGTGTCATGACGAAGAAGCGTGCGGCACCGCGGCGCCGGAAGGAATGGCTCCTCCGGCTCTACATCGCCGGCCACAGCGCGCGGGCAGCCGCCGCGCTGCGCAATCTCGAGGCGCTCTGCGAGGAGCACCTCGCCGGGCGGTATGACATCGAGGTGATCGACCTGCTGAAGCATCCCCAGCTGGCCCGCGGCGATCAGATCGTGGCGGTGCCGACGCTGGTGCGCCGGCTGCCGCCGCCGATGAAGCGAATCATCGGTGACCTGTCGGACGTGGATCGCGTGCTCGTCGGGCTCGATCTGCGGCCGCGGCCGCGGCCGGCGCGGGTGCGGGCATGAGCAAGCGTGAGGCGGCCGCTGCACCGCGGCGGAAGCGGGCCCGCGTCAAGCAGTACCTGCTCCGCCTCTACGTCACCGGCACGACCGGCAAATCGATCCGGGCGATCGAGAACGTGCGCCGGATCTGCGAGGAGCACCTCCACGGGCGCTACACGCTCGAAGTCGTGGATCTCTACACGCACATCGCGCTCGCGCGCGGCGACCAGATCATTGCCGCACCGACCCTGATCAAGCGCCTGCCCCGTCCTCTCCGTCAGCTGATCGGCGACATGTCGGACGAGCGGCGGGTGCTCGTCGGGCTCGACCTGAAGCCGCGGCGGGCGCGCTAGGCGCATGGCCAGGCGCAAGACCCCGGCAGCCACCGCCACCCGCGCGACCAGGCCGACGGCACGGGCCCGCCGCGCCCGCCCCGCAGCCCGCTCGCTGCGCCAGCGGCTGCGCGAGGCGGAAGAGACGCTCAACGCGATCCGCGAGGGCCACGTCGACGCCCTGGTGATGCGGCTGCCCGACGGCGAACAGATCTACACGCTGCGCAGCGCCGACCAGCCCTACCGGCTCATGGTCGAGCAGATGCACGAGGGCGCCCTGACGCTGTCGTCGGACGGCGTGATCCTGTACTGCAATTCCCGGTTCGCCGAGCTGCTCGGCCGCTCCTCCCTCGAGATCACCGGGCAGGCCATCGAGGGGTTCCTCGCCGCCCCCGACCGGGCCAGGCTCCACGACCTGCTGAGCGCCCCGCGGTTCCGCGACGAGTTCACCCTGGTGACGGGCAACGGCCACGCCATCCCGGCGCAGCTGTCCGCCACGGCGCTGGTGATCGACGACGTCCGCACCGCGGCCGTGGTGGTGAGCGACCTGACGCCGGAACGGACCGAAAAGGCGCTGCGCGAGTCCAACCGCCTCAAGGACGAGTTCCTCGCCACGCTGTCGCACGAGTTGCGGACGCCGCTCAACGTCATCCTCGGATGGACGCGCATGCTGCTGAGCGGACATCTCGACGCGGCCGCACGGCTGCGCGCGCTCGAGCTGGTGGACCGCAACGCGCACGCCCAGGCGCAGATCGTCAGCGACCTGGTCGACATGTCGCGCATCACGACCGGGAAGCTGCGGCTCGAGCTCCAGCCGATGCCCATCCTGCCGGCGCTGGTGGCCGCCGTCGACGGCATCCGCCTGGCCGCGGCCGCCAAGGGGGTGTCGCTCGAGACCGACTGGCGCGTGGACAATGCGATGGTCGTGGCCGATGCCACCCGGTTTCAGCAGATCCTCTGGAACCTGCTGTCCAACGCCCTCAAGTTCACGCCGGCCGGCGGGCGCATCCGGATCGTCGCGGCGCGCGAGGACGGCCGCGTCGGCATCGAGGTGAGCGACTCCGGCATCGGCATCGATCCCTCGTTCGTACCGCAGGTGTTCGACCGCTTCCGCCAGGCCGACACCGGGACAACGCGCAGCTTCGGCGGGCTCGGCATCGGCCTCGCCATCGTCCAGGATCTGGTGCGGCTGCACGGCGGCACCATCGCGGCCCGGAGCGCCGGCACCGGCGAAGGCGCGACGTTCGTGCTCTCGCTGCCCGTGGCTGGCGAGCCGCCGGTGCCGCGGCCGGCCCGGCGCGGCCGCACGACAACGGCACGCATCGCGGGCCACCGCGTGCTCCTGGTCGAGGACCACGACGACAGCCGCGAGCTGACCACCGGGATCCTCGAACAGGCCGGCGCCTCGATCCTCGCCTGCGCGTCGGCCGCCGATGCCTTCGCCGCGCTCGACGGTCACCGCATCTCGGCGATCGTCGCCGACATCGGGATGCCCGGCGAAGATGGGCTGTCGCTCATCCGCCGCGTCCGGGCGCACGCCTCGGCGACGGTGCGCGGCCTGCCGGCGATCGCCTTGACGGCGTACTCGACGGCGGCCGACCGCGATCAGGCGCTGGCCGCCGGGTTCCAGCGCTACCTGACCAAGCCGGTTGACCCCGCCGCCTTGATCGAGGCGCTGCAGGAGATGCTGGGCGGCCGCGGCCGCCGCTAGGATGGAAAGCCGGGGCGCCGGATCACGTCGCGGCCCGCTGCTCGGCGGGCTTCGCCGCGCTCGCCAGGTTCTGCGCGGTGTTGACCAGGGCGATGTGCGAGAAGGCCTGGGGAAAGTTGCCGACCATCCGCCGCGCGTCCGTGTCGTATTCCTCCGCCAGCAGCCCGACGTCGTTGCGCAGGCCGAGCAGCCGCTCGAACAGCCGCCGCGCCTCGTCCATCCGGCCCAGCATCTCGTAGGCGTCCGCCAGCCAGAAGCTGCAGGCGAGGAACGCCCCCTCCCCCGCCGGCAGCCCGTCGTCGCTCGTGCTCGTGTTGTAGCGGAGCAGGAAGCCGTCGACGAACAGCTCGCGCTCGACCGCCGCGATCGTCCCGCTGATGCGCGGGTCCGTGACCGGGAGGAAGCCGACCGTCGGGAGCAGCAGCAGGCTGGCGTCGAGCTCCTTCGAGCCGTAGGACTGCACGAAGCTGCCGAGCTGCGGGTCGAATCCCCGGGCGCACACTTCGTCGTGGATGGCGCAGCGCAGCGCTCGCCAGCGATCCACCGGGCCGCCGAGGCCGTAGGTTTCGATGGCGCGGATGCCGCGATCGAGCGCCACCCAGGCCATGACCTTCGAATGGGTGAAGTGGCGGGGACCGCCGCGGACCTCCCAGATGCCCTCGTCGGGGCGGTCCCAGACCGATTCGAGATGTTCGAGCAGGGCTGTCTGCAGTCCCCAGTCGGCGTCGCGTGATTCGAGGCCGCCGCGGCGGGAATGGTGCAGGGCGTCCATCACCTCGCCGAAGACATCCAGCTGGAGCTGGCCGTGCGCGGCGTTGCCGATGCGCACCGGCTGCGATCCGGCGTAGCCCGGCAGCCAGGGCACGGTGTATTCGGTGAGCCGCCGCTCCCCGGCCAGGCCGTACATGATCTGGACCTGAGAAGGAGAGCCGGCCGCGGCGCGCAGCAGCCAGTCGCGCCAGGCCCGCGCTTCCCCGTAGTAGCCGGCGTTCATCAGGGCGAGCAGCGTCAAAGTCGCGTCGCGCAGCCAGCAGAAGCGATAGTCCCAGTTCCGCTCCCCGCCCAGCCGCTCGGGCAGCGAGGTCGTCGGCGCGGCGACGATGCCGCCGGTCGGGGCGTATGTCAGGGCTTTCAGGGTGATCAGCGACCGTGTCACCGCGTCGGACCATTCCCCGCACGGCCGGCTGTGTCCTGCCCAGGCGGTCCAGAACTCCTCCGTGCCCGCCAGCGACAGATCGGGATCGACCGCTTCGGGCGGCGGCAGGTGCGAGGCGCCGTGCGTGAGCACGAACGGGATGGTGTCGCCCGCCGCCACGTCGAAATCAGCGACCGAGGTCAGGTCCTGGCCGCGCAGCTGGACCGGCGAGTGGAGCAGCACCATGTCCGGCCCGGCAATCGCCCTGAGGGTGCCGTCGGCCAGGTGCGTCACCCAGGGGACGGTACGGCCGTAGTCGAAGCGCAGCCGCAGCTCGGTGCGCATGCGCACGCGCCCCCGCTCGCCCCGGACGAGACGGACGACGTCGGAATTGCTGCCGCGCGGCGGCATGAAGTCGATGACCGTCGCCGTGCCGTCCGCCGTCTCGATGCGCGTCTCGAGGATGAGCGTGTCGGGGCGATACCGGCGCGACAGCCGTGCGGCCGGATCCGCACTCTCCATCAGCCAGCGGCCGTGTTCGGGCGTGCCGAGCAGCGCAGCAAAGCAGGCCGCCGAGTCGAAGCGCGGCCAGCACAACCAGTCGATGGAGCCGGCGCGGGAGACCAGCGCCGCGGTTTCGCAGTCGCCGATGAGGGCGTAATCTTCGAGCGGCGCGCTCATGCGCCCGTCTCGAAGTCGATTGCGACCTTGACGTCGCCGTCGCGGCTCTCGAACGCCTCCTGCCAGTCCGCCAGCGGCACCAGCCGGGTGAGGAGGCGGGAGAGCCAGCCGGGGTCGGCCGCCTCGAGCGCGGCGGCAGCGGCCTCGTAATGGGAACGATTGGCGTTGACGGAGCCGAAGACCGCATCGTTCTCCAGCACCATCCGGCGGTTCGCCTTCGCGAGATCGAGACGGATGGACCGCCCCGCCGCCGACAGGCCCGCCAGGCAGACGACCCCGCACCGGGCAGTCCTGGTCACGACGTCGGCAACCACGGCGGCCGCCCCCGTGCATTCGATGATCATGTCGGGTTCAAGCTCCTCGATGACGGACAGCTCGCCGCCGTGAAAGATTCCGCCGAGATCGCGCACCAGCGCCGGCTTCGGCCCGTCGGTCACGCGATCGAACACATGGACCTCGAGCCCGCGCTGTCGGCCCATCAGCGCGGCCAGCAGCCCGACCGGGCCGGCCCCGGTCACGAGAACCGTCGCCGGAGCCCAGGCGGCGGACCGCCGGCCAATCCGCTCCGCATGATCCCAGGCCTTGGCCAGCACGCTCGCGGGCTCGAGCAGCACGCCAAGCCGGCCGAGCGCCGGGTCCACTTTCACCGCAAATCGCGGCTCCACCCGGAAGCGCTCGGCCCCGTAGCCGTCGAGCTCCTTGATCCCGCGTTCCGTGTAGCGGCCATTACGGCACATGTCCCATTCGCCGGCCGCGCAGTAGCGGCACGGTACGGGATCCGGACGCCGCACGATGCCGACAACGAGGTCGCCGGAGGCAAAACCGCTGCCGGCAGGCGCCTCGAGCACGCGGCCGAGCGACTCATGGCCGAGCACGAGACGCCCGGACCCGGGCAGGGCCCAGCCGTACTCGCCGGCGATGATCTCCTTGTCCGTGCCGCAGATGCCCAGGGCGGTGGCCTGGACGAGGAGACTGCCCGCGTCCTGGCGCGGCTCCGGGACCTCGTCGAGACGCGCCGAGCCAGGTGTACCTGGCGCTACGGTGATTGCACGCATCGGCTCAATCCTCGCATGGATGCCCGCCGGGTGCTGACGGAGGAAACGAGATCGGGAGATGGGTCGTGGGGTGAGCGACCCGCGAGGGGATCGCTCCGGCCAGTCCCCCCGCGAGTTGCCTGTGCGACGAGTGCGTACGATTACCGGACGCCAGCCTTGCTCCGATTGCCGGTTACCCGGTCCCAGGCGTCCCGGGCCGCGTCCTTGACCTGCTGCCAGGTGGAGCCGCCGCGGTGTTCGTACGACTCCCACGACTTGGACAGATCGCCTTCGACGTCGTTCCAGTTGCGGTCCTGGTAGCGGTTCGCCGCTTCGTAGCCGTAGCGGTAGCCGGGCTGGTAGTGGTCGTAGCTGCTGTCAGCCGACGAGGCATAGGGCCGGGTGCGATAATTCTGCCGCCAATACGCGTCGTCTTCCTCCCAACCGAGCCCTTCTTTTCGTTCTGCCATGGCGAGACCCTCCTTGGTGGTCCGAGATGTGTGCACGAGCTCCAGCGAGCTCGTGCACACCGTGTCTGGCTGACAGAATCAAGTGCAACGCGTGCGCCAGTCCGTGCGCGCTGAGCTCCGTCAGCGACCTCAGGCGATGGCGCCGCGCTGAGCCCGGCCTACTGCAGAGCCGTGGCGTAGATGTAGACCTCGTCGTTGCCCGTGTCGCCGACCTTGTCGCTCAGGCTGCGCGGCATCGAGAGCACGACGCCGTCGACCGAAACCGACTGGCCTGCGGCGGCCGTGGTGCCCTGGGCGTGCTGCGCCGGAAGGACGAACACACTCTGCCCGCCGGCCTCGATCCAGAACCCGTGGTTCCGGGCGACGCGGGCCACCTTCACGCCCTCGAGGTCGACCTGCCGGCCCACCAGTTCGCTGTCGCCGCGCGCGATGGCGGCGGCATCGGTCAGGGCGCCGGACGACGCGGCGGCGGCACCGCTGGTGCCGACCGCGCCGGAAGCCCCGGCCGCCGGCGCACCGGCTCGGATGGCCAGCGCCACGTTGCTGTCGCCGCCGACGATCCGGCTGGCGACGAGCATCGGCCGCTTCGCGAACTCGATCTCGACGTCAGGATCCGGCTCGAGCCATCCGAGCTCCTGCTCGACGTCGGCCTTCAGGAACATCTTCATCGTCCCGGTGACGGTCACGCGGTCGTTCTCGCGCACCAGCGCGGCCAGATCGCTCGGCAGGTAGACGAGCACCTCGCCATCGAGGTCGCCCCAGTTCGGTTCGTCGATCTTGAACAGGCGAGGCCCGAAGACGTCCTCGACTTCCGCGGTCACGTTGATCGTCTTGCCGATGTACTGGCTGGGGTTCTCCTCCAGGTCACCGATCGAGACCGTCATGCCCGCCGGGTCGTGCCGCATCGCGGGCGCGGTGGACTCGCGGGTGTCGGGGGTGCCCGGTGCCGCGACCTTGGCCGCTGCCTGGCGCCGGCCTTCATCGCTCCACTTCTTGAACTCGGCGTTCAGCCGCTCGTCGTCCTGCCGCGCCGTCTTGCGGCCATCGGCGTCGTAGTTGTGGAGCGTGCCCGTCCCCTTGTTCTCGCTGCTTTCGTCCGCGTCGCCCGACAGCACCAGCGTCTTCGTGCGCTGGGCAATCTCGCGGGCCTGGCGGTCGGGATAGACGAACTCGTGGCCGTACACGCTGCCAGGATAGAACCAGGCCTTGATTGCCGCCGGCGCGCCGGCCTCGGTCGGGTTGAGCTTCAGCACAACATCGCCGCGCGGCTCCAACCGCTTGGTCGGCACCGCCTGGGTCGAGGCGATCAGCTTGGTCTCGTCCTCGTTGAAGATCTGCACCATGTGACGGTTCGCGCCGGAATCCATCAGCTTGAACGTGTAGGTGCCGGGGGGAAGGGTCGCGCCCGGGATCATCATCGGGGCATCGAATGTCAGGGTCGTCCGGTCGTTCCATTGATCGGCGCCGGCGACTGCGGCGAAGGCCACGACCATTGCAAGCGTCGAGGCCGCCACCACCGTTCGCTTGAGCCACGTCATCAGTACCTCCTGGGTTTGGTGCGGCGGCGTGATTGCCGCTCGCACCATGAGAGACTGCAAGGATGTTGCCTCGCGACAGCGCCGCGGGCGGGCCTGATGGCGCGGCGAGATGACGCACTATCGCCAGTCCGGCGACATGTCGTCAGGATGGGTGCGACCATCGTTGCCACCGCTGGGCGGCGCCGCACCGAGGCTGGGGAGTGTCGGTTATTCTGCAGGGCAGCCATGCAAAATTTGAGCTCAAAATATTCTCATCCGTGGCGTCCCGGCGGGCCCCGCCGCGGCCGGCGCGGCGCGGCGCTGCGCGCGGTCCTCGCCGTCCTCGCGCTCGGTGCCGCACCGTGGAGCGCCACGGCGCGCGCCCAGCCGCCGGACAGCGCCGCCGAGATCCGCGCCGCCGAGCAGGCGATCAAGGACGCGATGCACCGCAAGGACCGCCCCGAGCTCGAACGGCTCCTGGCGCCGGACTTCGCGCTGCACGGCTCTCCCGACATCGACCGCGCCACCTGGATCAGGAACGCCGTGACACTGTGCTGGGGGGACCGCTCGGATATCGAGGCGTTCCGCGCCAGACCGCTGGGCGACATCATCGTCACGGCCTACGAGCTGACCTTCTACGTCGATCCGGCCTCCTGCCGTCCGGCGGTGCTGCGCAGCCTCATCACCGACGTCTGGGTCCGGGGGGCGGATGGCTGGCAGCTGCAGGTCCGCCGCGCCGGGCCGGCGGCGCGCGGGGACGCCGGCGTGGCGGCGCAGTTCGGCGCGGTGCCGCAGCCGCCGCCGGCCTGGGAGGTGAACAGCGAGCTTTCCCTGGTCGCCACCGGGGGCAACACCTCGACACGGACGCTGGGCGTGGGTGGCGACGTCACCCACCGCGCCGGCGCGCAGACGACGCGCGCGTCGGTCGCCTTCCTCACGAGCGAAGCCGACGACGTGACGCGGGCGCGGTCACTCGTCGCCCGGGCGCGGCATGGCGTGCGGGTCGGGCCGCGGCTCGAGCTGTTCGGGCGGGGAGACTATGCACGGGATCGCTTCGCCGGCATCGCGAACCGGGCCACGATCGATGCCGGCCTCGCCTACACCGCGTCGCTGCCGGCGCGGCAGTCGCTCAAGGCGGAAGGCAGCATCGGCTTGACGGACGAGCGGCGGCTCGACGGCACGGACCTGCGGTTCGCGTCCACCACCGCCGCTGTCACCTATCGCTGGCGCGTCGCGCCGGGCGCCGAGCTCGGCGAGGAGGTGGCGTTCAACGGCGACCTCCAGGATGGCGCCAACTGGCGCGGCACGAGCGCCACCGCACTCACCATCGACCTGACGCGGATCATTTCCTTCAGGATTTCCCACGCCTTCGAGTATCGCAACACGCCGGTTGGCGGCTTCGAACGCACGGACATGCGGACGTCGGCGGCGCTGGTGCTGTCGTGGCAGCGGCAGCCGCCGCTGCCCTGACGGGCACGGCATCCGGCACCCCGACCGCCGCCGGGCCGCGCCGGCGCCGGACGGCCGCGCATGGTACCATCGGACCTGTTTGTTTGAGCCCCAATGACCAGAGCCCCGCGCCGCGCGGCGCCGTCCGCGCCGGACCGCGTCGATCCCGCCGAAGCCCGCGCCTCGGAGCTGCCGGCCGTGCTGCAGTTCATGCGGCTGCTGTGGGCCATCGTCCATGGCCTGCAGAAGCGCTCGAAGCGCATGACCGGGGACCTCGGGGTCACCGGCCCGCAGCGCCTGGTCCTGCGGGTGGTCGGGCTGTTTCCCGGCGTCTCGGCCGGCACCCTGGCCTCGATCCTCCACGTCCATCCCAGCACGCTCACCGGCGTGCTGCACCGCCTCGTCCGCCACGGCCTGATCCGCCGCACGGCGCACGCCGGCGACCGGCGCCGGACGGTGCTGGCGCTGACCCCGAAGGGCGCGCGCGTCAATGCCATCCAGGCGGGCACGGTCGAGGACGCCATCGTCGACGCGCTCGGGACCGTCCCGGCCCGCGACCGCGAGGCGACGCAACGCGTGCTGTCGCAGCTGGCCCGGGCGCTGACCGAGCCGGGGGGCGCGGCCGGGGCCCGCGCGGGGAGCTAGCCCGGCATCATCCCATCGGGCCTTTCCTGACCGCCGGACCGCTCACGAAACGAGTGATGTCGGCATGCGTCACCACGCCGACCACCCGCGCCACGTCGTCGCGGCCCACCACTGGCAGGACGCCGGGGCTCTGCCAGAACCGCTCGACCACCAGCTCGAACGGGTGATCCGTGTGCACGTGGACCGTCGAGGGCAGGATGAGGGAGGCGATCGGCGCCGCGGCGTTGCCGTCGCGGAGCGCCGCTTCGATTTGCGCGGCGGTGACGATCCCCGAGAGTCGCGCGGGATCGCCGACGAGACAGGCGGGCGCCGCCGCCTCTTCGAGGGCACGGCTGGCATCCGCCACGGCCCGGTCCGGCGCGACGAACAGCGGCGCGGCGCTCATCACGTCTTCCGCCGTCCACGTGCCTGCCGCCGGGCGCGCGTGCGAGGGCAGGTGCACGCCGTCCTGGCGCAGGAGCGCTTCGTACACCGGCATCGGCTGGTAGCGCCGCGAGATCCAGAAGCTCAGGAGGTTGGCGACCATGAGCGGCACCAGGATCTGGTAGTCCTGGGTGATCTCGAAGACCATGATGACCGACGTCATCGGCGCGCGGATGATGCCCGCGAACAGGGTACCCATGCCGACGAGGGCGTAGGCGCCCGGACCCGCCGTGGCGAACGGCGCGAACTGGTTCACCAGCATCCCGACCGCGCCGCCGGCCATCGCGCCGATGTAGAGGCTGGGCGCGAAGATGCCGCCGGCGTTGCCCGAGCTGTAGGACACAATCGTGGCGCCGAGCTTGGCGATCGACAGCAGCGCCAGCATCTTCAGCGGCAGGGCGCCGTTCAGCGCCTGGTCGACATGGGCATAGCCGACGCCCATGACCTGCGGGATGAAGATGAGCACGACGCCGATGACCGCCCCGCCAACTGCCGGCTGCAGCATCCGCGACCGCGGCGGCAGCGACAGGACCGCCCGCCGCGTCCACAGCAGCCCCTTGCAGAAGACGACGGAGATCAACCCGCCGACCAGGCCGAGCAGCACATAGGCGAAGATCTCCGCCGGATGCTCGAGATGGTACGGCGGCACATGGAAGAGCGGCTCGTTCCCGAGGATCGATCGCTCGACGATGACCGCCGTCACCGACGCCACCACCGTCGATCCGAGCAGCGCCGCGTTCATGTCGCCGATGATCTCTTCGAGCGCGAACAGCACGGCGGCGATCGGGGTGTTGAAGGCGGCAGCCAGCGCGCCGGCCACGCCGACCGGCAGAAGGTCCTTCATCCGCGCCGGCGGCAGCCCCATCCACCGCGCGGCCACCGAGGCGATGCCGGCCCCGATCTGGACCGACGGTCCTTCCCGGCCCAGTGAGTGGCCGGAGCCGACCGCGAGCACCCCCGTCAGGAACTTGCCGAGCGGGACGCGCACCGGGATCATGCCGCCCTGCAGGTGGTAGGCCGCCTTGGTCTGCGGCACGCCGCTGCCGCGCACGTCGGGAAAGACCTTGACGAGCAGGATGCCGGTCGCGATGCTGACCAGGGTGGGCACGAGGAACAGCCGCAGCGCCGACGGATCGAGGCCGAACAGCTGGCGGGAGACGAAGTCGATGGTCAGGGTGAAGAGCACCGCCGCCAGGCCGGCCAGGACGGCCACCACCATGGTCAGGGCGAGGAACAGCTGGTTCTCCCGCAGCCGCAGCTGCCCGGCGGGACGCGGGCGCGGGTTCGCCACCGTCAGTCGAGCCCGTGCCGGCGGGCGATGAGGATCAGCGCCTGGCCGAGCGGGTCGGCGGGTCCGCACGGCGCGAGCGCCTGCTCGATCCGTCCGGTCAGGCCGGTGACCAGCTCGATCGTGGCCGGGGCGTCGCGCAGCGCCCGGAGCCGATTCACCTCGGGCTGGAGCAGCGCCGCCTCCTGCTGCAGGTCACGGACCCGCGGCACGTCGAGTCCGGGCGGGCGCGCGGGCGCCGCCAGGCACGTCTCGAGCCGGCCGACGGCATGCGCGAGGCCGGCCTGCAGCCGGCGCTGCCGGGCCGCCAGTGAGAGCCGGGGCAACAGCGGGTCGTGGTTGAGGATCAGGCTGGTCAGCGTCCGGAGCGCCTCGACGCGCGGCTCCCCGTCGGGCGCCGCGGCCAGCGCTCGCTGCGCCTTGGGGTAGTCGGCCAGCGCGAAGAACGCGGCGCCGAGGCCGGCGCGCGCCCGGGAGTCCTCCGGGTCGGTGCGCAGCACCCGGGTGAACGCCTCGGCCGCACGGCGGGGATCGTCCGCCTCCAGATAGAGCTCGCCCAGGGTCCGCTGCAGGCCACGTTCATCCGGCAGGTTGGCCGACAGCACCAGCAGCTCGGACAACGCCCGGCTCTTCTGATCCTGGTCGAGGAGGTAGCGGATCACCTCGAGTCGCATCCCGCGGCGTCCGGCGCCGTCCTCCTCGGTCCACTGCCCATGGAGGGCGCTCTGGTAGTAGCGGACGGCCGCCGTCACGTCGTGCCGCCGCGCTTCGAGCCGGGCGAGCTGGAGGTTGACCTCGGGACTTTCGGGCATGGCGCTGCGCAGGCGCATCAGGACGCGCCGCGCCGCCTCGTCCTGCCCTTCGGCGGACAGCGCGGCAGCCAGGGGCAGCTGGTAGCGGGGGTTGCCGGGATCGATGACCGCGGCCTGCTGGAGGGCGCGGATGGCAGCCGCGTGGCGGCCGGCGCCGCGCTCGCGCTCGCCGGTGGTGTACCAGGTTTCCGCGTCGCGGAGCCGTCCCTCGTGTTCGCTGGCCGCCGCGGCGCGGGTGAGAAAGAACGCCACGACGGCGATCGCGCACAGGCACGTGAGGATGACCAGCTCGCGGTGGATCAGGCGCGCGTCGGCCGCCGGCGCGCAGGCTGGACACGCGGCCGCCCCCCTCGGCAGCCGTGCGCCGCAGGAGGGACAGGCCGGGAACGGGTCGCCCGCGCGGCGGCCGTTGCGGGTCAGCCGGCGCCGGTCGCCTGCCCGTGCCCGGCGCTCGTCGGATCTGCCGCCGCTGGCGCCCTGCGGCTGGCTCGTCGCCATCGACCCGCTCTACGGCAGCAGGTCCGGCGCCTGGCCCCCGGCGGGAGCCGCCGCGCGCAGGCCGTTGAGGAGCAGCTGGAGCATCGCGGCGTATTCGGCGTCGGATGACGTCAGCTTGGCCTCGTACTGGCTCTTCGACAGGTTGCTGCCCTTGCCGTCGAACAGGACCTGGTCGGCCCCCTTCTCGTAGGCGACGTCGACCATGTCGCTGTCCCGGCTCAGGCCGTCGGCGCCCATGTCCTGGAAGAACAGCTTGGACGCGGCCACGGCGCTCCCCTGGAGCGCCGAATAGGCCTCGGCGTAGGCCTTCTGCTGGATCTGCCATTTCATGTAGTCGGCGGACGCGGTCTGGCCGCGCACCACCAGCAGCTGCGCGCCGGGATAGACCAGCGCCGCGACGAAGTGTCCGGGTTTCTCCGGGTCCTCGGCGGCGAAGGCATCGAGCTTCCGCTCGACCATCAGCGTGACGAACTCCTTGGCCAGCGCCGGCGACTTGGTCTGCTGCGCGAAGACGGCGCGCGGTGCCGCCAGGGCGCCGGCCCCGATCGCGATGGCAAGAACCCAGGGGCCGGCCGGCCGGCAGGCAAACCTCGCAAGCAAATTAGCAGGCGTCATTGTTTTGACCTCAAATCATTCTAGCACGCGGGCCCGGCGGCGCGGGCGGCTGCGTTCCGGGACCCCTCCGAGTTCGAGCGCTTACGGGTGGTGCACGATCTGGCGGTCGAGCGCGTCCGCGCGCCGCACGCCGAGCTTCTTCATTTTCGCATGCAGCGTCGTCGGCTTGAGGCCGAGCAGCGCGGCGGCGCCGCCGTCCCCGCTGACCCGCCCGGCGGCCGCGCGCAGCGCAGCCACGATGGCGTTCCGCTCCGCCGCCGCCAGCGTCGCCGGCTCCGGCCGCGCGCCGCCGGCCGGGCCGGGCGCCCGGGCACTGGCGCCGGCGCCCTGGACGCCAGCGACGGCGGGCTCGATCCGGATCGCGTCGGCCGTCACCGCCTCCCCCGCCGTCAGGATCACCGCCCGCTCCAGCACGTTCTGGAGCTCACGCACGTTGCCCGGCCAGCTGTACGCCAGGAGGCGCTCGAGCGCCTCCCCGGCAATGCCGCGCACCGGCTTCCCGATCCGCCGCGCGAACCGGGACACCATGTGGCTGGCCAGCAGCGGCACATCCTCCAGCCGGTCCCGCAGCGGCGGCACCCGGATGGGAAAGACGCTCAGGCGATAGTAGAGGTCCTCGCGGAAGGCCCGTTCCGCCACGCGGGCCGGCAGGTCCTGGTTCGTCGCCGCCACCAGGCGGACGTCGACCTTGACCGGATGCGTGCTGCCCACGCGATGCACCTCGCCGTCCTGCAGCACCCGCAGCAGCGTGCCCTGGGCCGCCAGCGGCAGGTCGCCAATCTCGTCGAGGAAGAGCGTGCCGCGGTGCGCCAGCTCGAACCGCCCCGGCTTGCGCGCGTGAGCGCCGGTGAACGAGCCGCGCTCATGCCCGAACAGCTCGCTCTCGACCAGGTTCTCCGGCAGCGCCGCGCAGTTCACCGGCACGAAGGGATGCGACCGCCGGCGGCTCTCTTCGTGCAGCGCGCGGGTCAGCAGCTCCTTGCCGGTGCCGGTCTCCCCCAGGATCAGGACGGTCACGTCGGAGGCCGCGACCTGGGCAACCTCGGCGAGCACCGCGCGCATGGCCGCACTCTCGCCGACGATGTCGCCGAACGCGTAGGCATCGCGGACCTGCCCGCGCAGCTCGACGACGTGCTGGCGCAGCGCGCGCCGCTGGCGCAGCAACGCGCGCAGCCGCGCCCGATCCTGCTGGCTCGACTGATACCGCCGCGCGTTCGCAATTCCGGTGGCGGCCTGGGCGGCCAGCACCTGGAACCGCTTGACGTCGCGGGCGCCCGGGGCGTGGTGGACACCGAAGTGCGGCGAGTCCATGCCGAGCACGCCGATCGGGTCCTCTCCCGCCATCAGCGGCAGCACGAACACCGACCGCAGTCCCGACCCCTGCACGCGGCCGGCGTCGAACCAGCGGTCATCGGTGGTGGCGTCCGGCACGAACTGGATCTCGCGCCGCGTGAAGGCCAGCCCGGCGACGCCGCGATCGGCCGGCAGTGCGACGTCGCCATAGACGTCGGCCCCCCGGCCGCGGAACATCCGCGTGCGGAGCATGTTGTCGCCGGGGTCGTGCAGCATGATCCAGCTCGAGGCGGCTCCGAACACCGATTCCACGCCGCGCAGCACCGCGTCGCACACGCCGTCCACGTCGAGCGTGGACGTCAGCTGCATGATCGCCTTCAGCAGATCGTCCTCGGCGGCCGGCAGCGGCACCGCGTCGAGGGCGCCCGCCGCCCACGCCAGCCCGGTTCCCCGCGGCTCTGGGTCGTTCATCGCGTCATTCCGCCCCCATCATACTGCCGCGCGGATGGCCGCACCGGCCCCGCGTCGCGGCGACGGCCCGGGCGTCTCAGCTCGGAGTCGCCGGCGCCGCCGCCGCCGGCTCGGGCGGGATTGCATAGCCGAGCGCGCGGCGCAGCAGCAGCTCGAGGCGCGTCAGCGTCTCGACCACCGCGGGGTCACCCTGGGCCAGGGCGGCCGTCACCGCGTCGCGGCTCGCCAGCGCCTCGTTCAGCGCCTCCCGCAGGGCCGGCACCGGCGTCCCCCCGGCCTCCGCCCGGACGGCGTCGAAGAACAGGGAGGACTGTTCCAGCGCCTGGCCATAGTTCTGGCGCACCACCGCCTCCTTGACCGTCAGCACGCGGCCGAGCAGCTCGCCGGCACGGACGCGCGCCTCGGCCTGGGCCACCCGCCCCTCCAGCGCCGCGACCCGCCCTTCCGCATCCACGCGCAGCGTCCGCTGCCGCGCGTCACCGACAATGTAGGCCCCGGCAATGACCACGACCACCACCACCGCGGCGAGCAGCTTCGCGTTCATCTCACACCCCTCTCGGGCTCACTTCGCTCACAAACTCCCAATTCCCAACGCCCAACTCCCAAACGCCCAACTTTCCCGGTTCCCCTGTTCCCTTGTTCCCCAGCTGCTTATCCTGCCGCTATCATAAGCGCGCCCGCTGAACAGCCGGGGACTGGAGCCACTACTTTGGACGCAGGACGCTGGAAGTCGGGAGGTGCCGGAGGCCCGGTGCTCGCCGCCACCGATCTCTCGGAGGGGGGCGACGCGGTGCTGCGGCAGGGGCAGGCCATTGCCTCGTCGCTCGGACGCCCTTTCATCGCCTGCCATGTACTGCCGGAAGCGTTCCGGGTCCGGGTCCTGTTTCCGCAGCATGCCGGCATCGACCGGGCCGCGCAGGGGGAGCTCGAGGACCGGGCCCGCGCGATGGTGGCCGACCGGGTCGGCGCGGTCGTGGGTGACGCGGGGCCGAGACCGGACATCACAATCCGGTCCGGCTCGCCGCATGGCGGCGTGCTCGAGGCCGCCGCGGAGGCCGGCGCCGCGCTGATTGTCATCGGCTACGGCGCCACCGCGCTGCGGGTGGCGCGATCCGCCAGCTGCCCGACCCTCGTGGCCCGGCCGTCACCCGGGAGCGGCTGCGTCCTCGGCGCCACCGACTTCTCCGATCCGTCGCTGCCCGCCGTGCACCTGGCGGCGGCCGAGGGGGCGCGGCGGGGCGCCCGGCTCCGCCTGATGCACTGCCTGGAGATTGACGAGGCCGCCTATCTCGGCACCGCGGGACTACCCGTCATCGTCCCCGGGCCACCGGTCGAGGAGTCGGTCATCCAGGATCTCGAGTCAGCTGCGCGCCAGCGGCTCGCCGGCGCCCTCGCCTCGGCTGGCGCGACGGGGGACGTCATCGTGTCGCGTCAGCAGCCGGGGCCCGGCATCGTGGACGAGGCCGCCGCGTCGGGCGCCGCGCTGGTGGTCGTCGGCAGCCGCGGCCGGACCGGGCTGGCGCGGCTCGCCCTCGGCAGCACGGCCGAGGACATCGTCCGGCACGCGCCCTGTTCGGTGCTCGTCGTGCCGCTGCATCCCGAAGGATAGCCGGAGACGGACGGCGAAGGGGCAGCGCTCAGAGCGCGGACGGCGAGGCGGGCACCGGTGCCGCCTCCGGGTTCACCCATTCGATCAAGGCGGCAAACCCCAGGCTCTCCGGGTCGTGCGGCAGGTAGGCCGAGACCACGGCAATCAGCCGGAAGCCCCGATTGAGCTGGAACGACAGCGTCGGATCGTGCAGCTCGCCGCGGGAGACGCGCTCGGCATACTCCGCCGCCGTCATCTGTCCGGCGACGCGGTGGTAGCCGCGCAGGCGCGCGCCGGCGCGGATGCGGCGCAGCCCGAGGCGCACGACCAGCTCGCGGCGCGCGGCGTACAGCCGGCTGCCGATCCCGAGCCCCTGGCGCTCCGGATCGACCATCACTTCGGCGCCGTAGAGCGTGCGGCCGCGCGTGGGGTCGTGGTTCGTGAACGTGCCTCCGACGGTGAAGTCCCGCCAGCTGGCATCGAACTGGTAGTCGTCCCAGAGCACGATGAGGCTCGCGGCCATGCCCACGACGAGCTCCCCCTCGAGCGCCACGAACTGCCCCTCGGGGAACACCCCCACGTGCGAGGCCAGCTGCACCTTGCTCCAGGGCACCGACGACGGGTAGACACGCCGGGTCAGCGCGATCACCCCGTCGAAGTCGGCCTCCGTCGTGTTGCGGACCTGAATGGTGGCGGTCACAGTTCCAGCACGGTCGGCGACGCCACGAGGTTCTGCGTCGCGCCGCTGTCGATGAGCGGCAGCACCGTCCCCCACTCGCGCCCCTCGACGATGGTGTCGAGGTTGAGCTCCGCGATGATCATCGTCTCCTGGTTCGGGATGCCTTCGGCGAGGATGCCGTCCCGGGCGAACGCGAAGTCGCTCGGCGTCAGGATGGCGCTCTGGCCATAGTTCAGCGACACCGCCGGCACCATCGGCAGGGAGCCGACGGTCGAGGCGTGGACCACGTACATCTGGTTCTCGATGGCGCGCGCCTGCGCGCAGTAGCGGACACGCAGGAACCCCTGGCGATCGTCGGTGCAGCTCGGGACCGCCAGGATGTGGGCGCCGCACCGCGCGGCGGCCCGCACCAGCTCGGGAAACTCGACGTCGTAACAGATGGCGACGGCCATCCGGCCGAACGAGGTCTCGAACACGGTGAGCTGCGCGCCGGGGCCGATGGCCCACTCGCGCTCGAACCGCGTCATGTGCAGCTTGGCCTGGAACCCGTGGCGCCCGGCTGGACCGACGACGTGGCACACGTTGCTCAGCGCCCCGTCATCGTCGAGATGGGGAATCGTGCCGGCGACGATGTATTGCTCGTGGCGGGTCGCGAGGCTGCTCATCAGGTCCAGGAAGGCCCCTTCCTGCTCGGCCAGGGTCCGCACCTGTTCGGCCAGCGTCCGCCGCACATCGCTCAGCGTCAGCAGCTGCAGGGTGAAGTACTCGGGAAACACCACGAGCCTGGCACCATAGTCCGCCGCCGTCTCGACGAGCCCGATGACCTGGTCGCGGAACTGATCGAAGGTTGAAATCGGCCGGATGTAGTACTGCAGCGATGCCACTCGAAGTCGCGCCATGGGATCCTTTCAAACGTCCGGGGGGTCGAGGTGCGGGGGGCCGGATGCACGCGGCCTGTGGTGCTCACGTGCCGGCGCGCCGCCGCGTCAGCGCCCGGGGCAGGAACGCGAGTCGGGGGCGGAGGGGCGCTGGAGTCCCGGACGGCGGGTCCGTCGCGCGGCGGTGGTACATCGCCTGCAGCGCCCGGGCGAACGCCGCCGAGACCGCCGCGAACTCGCGAGGGGTGAGCCCGGATCGGTCCAGCTGCCCCTCGTCGCGGATGCGCGCGATGGTGCGCTCGACCATCGCGGTGCAGGCCGCGGCATCAGCCGGCGGCGACGACCGCGCCGTCGCTTCGAGCTGGTCGGCAATCATCACGATCGCGGTCTCGCGCGATCGCGGCGCCGGACCCGGGTACTGATACGTCCCGGGCGGATCGGCCAGGCCGAGCGCCGCAGCCTTTTCCTCGAACACACGCATCGTCCCGGTGCCGTGATGCTCGCGGACGAAGTCGGCGATGCGATCGCCCATCCGGTGCGCCCGCACTGCGGCAACGCCGTCGGTCACGTGCGCGCGGATGATGCCGGCGCTGTGCCGCGGCTCCAGGCCGTCGTGCGGGTTCTCGCCGTGCTGGTTCTCGATGAAGTAACCGGGCGCCTGAATCTTGCCGACGTCGTGGTAGAGACCGCCAACCCGGGCGAGCAGCGCGTCGCCGCCGACCGCCCCCGCGGCGGCGTTCGCCAGGACGCCGACGTTGACGGAATGCTGGAACGTGCCGGGTGCGGCGGCCGAGAGCTCGCGCAGCAGCGGCGCCTCGTAACTGAGCCACTCGCTCATCGTGAGCCGCGTGATGTGGCCGAAGAGCCATTCGGCGGGCGGCCCGAGCGTCAGGATGATCGGCGCGCTGATGAACCCGCCGGCAAGGGCGCCCAGCGCCTCGCGGAGCACCAGGCCCGGCGGCAGCGGCACGGTGGCCGCCAGCCCCGAGAGGCTGGTCAGGCCGGCGATGAGACCGGTCCAGATCCCCGCCTGCAGCACGTCCGAGCGCCGGCTGCACCGGGCGATCAGTTCGCCGCCGGCCATGCCGGCAATCAGGACCGCTCCCACCAGCCGGGGCACGCCTCCCATGACGGACAGGAGCGCCGCCGCCAGGACGATCAGCGCCGCCGCGCGCCAGCGCCCCGTCGCCAGGCGCGCGTGCATGCCCGCGGCCGTCGAGAGCCCGATCACGGCGGCGGTCCTGAAGGCCGGGGAGCCGTCCGTCAGCAGGATGACGGCAGCAAGACCGGCGAGGGCGAACGCGCTGAAGGCGGCGTCGCGCAGCGCGGACCGGTACAGCGGGTGGGACGGCGGCTGTGCTGCCGATCCGGCGGCTCGTGGTGAGAGGGGCATGCAGCGGCAGTCCGAGGCGTATCATACGACGCCTCGGTCCGGCGCTGCCGGCGGACGGCTACCGGTAGTCGAACTCGATGGAGTGATGAGAGATGCCGCCCATGAAGAAGCGCGCGCGGGCGCCGGCCCGCTTGTCCGTCCCCGTCCCCGCTTCGAGGCCGACCACCTGCGGATACCAGGAACCGCTCGAGAGGATCCGCTGCGGCGCCGACCAGAGTCCTGGATCGTCGAGGGTGGGCGCGAACGACACGTAGATACCTTCCTGGGTGAACGACTCGTCCTTGCTGCGATTGAGCAGCATCACGTATTGCTCGAGGTGGGTATTCCAATGCACCGATGGCCCCCAATAGGCATCGGTGGCCGGATCGGCATCATGCCAGGGCCGGCGCGGCCTGACGAGCGGGGTGCCGGCAGGATAGTGCCACGTCAACTGCTTGCTCTTGCCGCTGCCCGTGGTGAGCGGCGTGACCGGCAGCCAGGCACCTTCGGACCAGACGTCCATCCGTCCGGCCGGCCTGTCGCGATGCGCCCAGAGCAGCCGGCCGACCGCCACGCCTTGCGTGTCGGGGGTCCGGGAGTACTGGCTGAAGAACATGTACAGGTTCTTCGACTCGTGGTCCAGCATCACGCTCAGGTCGCCGACGCCGCCCACGAAATACCTGTTGCCGCTGTCGCAATCAACAGCCCCGGCCGGAGCCTCGAGCACGATGCCGAGGTTGTGCCACGTCTTGCCGTTGTCCCGGGATCGGGCCGCGCCGATCCGCGGCAGCACGCGGTCGGGCCGGCCGCAGCCGTCCGCCGGGACTTCGTTGTGGTAGTACCCGTACCAGGTCCCCCGCTCGTCGGCCACGATGGCTTCCATCCAGACCCCGTGCCCCGGATGGGAGATGAACCGCACCGGCTCGGCCTCGCCGAGCCGCGAGACGCGGATGCCGGACGCCACGCTCGGCTGCCCCCCATTCGAGGTCATCACATGGAGCACCTCTTCACCCTCGTCGAGCGTCCAGACAGCCGGGCTGTTGGAATCGACGTCGCCCGGCAGGTCCAGGGCGGGGGCAAAGACGAGCGTCGCGGTCGGCCGGGGCCGTTGCGCGGTGCCGGTGACCTCCAGCGCGCCCGCGAAGTGGAAGGCGAGCAGCAGGCCGGCCAGGAGCACGCCGTGCCGGGTCAATTTCAGGGAACTCCACATCGTGTGCTCACAGTCCAGTTTCCTCGCAGGGCACAGGGATCGACGGCATCCCGGTGGCAGGACAGTGACAGGGATGTGACAAATGCGTGGCGGGCCGAGCCGGCATCTCGCCGGCCCGTCAGTTCAGCAGACGGGCGATATGCGAGTCGAGGTCCTGCTCGGTCATGCGTCCCGGGTGGTACAGCTGGACGATGCCGGCGCGATCGACGAGGACCAGCGTGGGGGTCGAGCTGACGCCGTAGCGGGTGTGGTTGGCCTCGCTGAGAGGAACGGCAACGCCGTCGAGCACCGGGTAGGACGCCCGGCGCACCTCGTCGATGTAGCGCGTTTCCTCGGCCGCGCCCGCCGGGGTTCCACCGGCGACATAGCCGAACCGCTGCGTCGGCGCCAGGATGGTGAGGCCCCGATCGCGATACTTCGCCGCGAGCCGGGCCAGGATTGGCGCCTGCGACTTGCAGTCCGAGCACCAGTGCGCCCAGAAGAAGAGCAGGATCACCTGCCCCTTGAGCTGGCCGAAGGCTGTCGGCTTCGCCCCGAGATATTCGCCGAGCTGGAGCGGCGGCGCCGCCTTCCCGGTCAGGCTCACCAGGTTGATGTTCTTCTGGATGCGCTTCTCGATCGAAGTCCCGCGGTTGGCCGCCAGCTCCCGTTCGAGCATGCCGATGGCTTCAGTGCGCGCCCCCTGTTCGACCATGACGTTGGCCAGCACTTCGATCGCCGCGCCCAGCGCGATTGGCAGGTGCGCCTCCTGGTCGAGCGGCCGCCGCTTGCGCTCCGCGGTGGCCAGCTTGTATGTCTCGCGCGCGTAGTCCTCCGCCGCGGAGAACTGCTTCGCGGCCAGCGTGCCGCGGCCGAGCCACGACAGGGCCTCGAGCATCTCGGGCGTCACGCCATTGGCGGCACGGTACGTCTTCACGATGCGTTCGGCGCCGGTGAAGTCCCGCGCGGCAATGGCCGCCCGGACCGACTGGATGAGTGTTGGCGCCTGCGCGGCGGCTGGCGCGCCGGCCGCGATGGCGGCGATGGCAACGACCAGCGTGGCGATGATGATCCGCTTCATTTCCTGACCCCGGTTTCTCCCGGCGCGCCGGGCTGGCTGCCGCCGCCTGGACGCAGCACGACGTAGGTGGGCAGGCCGACCGCGTTGAAGCGCGCCATCAGCCCTTTGACCGGCTCCGCGTCCGGATCCTCCGCCTGAATCTTGATCTTCACGTAGTTCGACAGCGCCGCGGTCACGGCGGGGTCCTCGAACGTGGTCTTGTCCATGGTGAGGCAGTTCTTGCACCAGGTCGCCCAGAAGTCGAGGAGCACCGGCTTGCCGTCCCGCTCGGCCGCGGCGAGCCCGCCGGCGAGCGAGTCGGTCCAGCCCTCGTTCAGCTTGGCCTGCACGCTGCCGCTCACGGCGGTGGGATCGACCCAGCGGTTGGCGAACAGCGTGTAGGCCAGGTAGCCGTAGTAGACGGCCGTGGCCAGGATCAGCAGGCCCAGCGCCTGCTTGACGCGGACCATCCACATGCCCGGTTTCGGCAGCGCCGCCAGCCCGGCGCCGGCCAGCGGCCAGGGCAGCGCCATGCCGAGTCCGAGGCAGAACGGCAACGCCAGGGCCAGCGTGGTGCCGCCGGCATACAGGCTGCTCGAGAACAGCACGACCTGGATGACCACCGGCGCCACGCAGGCGCCCGCGAGCAGCGCGGCCACGGCGCCCATGGTGAACGCCAGCGTGAAGGTGCCGCGGTTGTTCGACGCCCGCATGCCGCTCGAGAACCGGGAGAAGTCGATCGGGATGACGTCGAACATCGCCAGGCCGAGCACGACGAACAGCGCGGCGATGGCGAGGTTGAACCAGGGGGAGGCGTTGATGGTGCCGAACGTCCCGGCGGTCAGGATCACCACCAGTCCAAGGATGCCGTAGACGAGCGCCATGGCGCCGCCGTAGGTCGAGCCGAGCAGGAAGCCGCGGCGCCGTGTCCCGGCCTGCGCGCCCGCGCCGATGATCGCCATGTTGATGGGAATCATCGGCAGCACGCACGGCGTCAGGTTGAGCGCCAAGCCGCCGAGGAACACGATCAGCAGGATGGCGATCGGGCCGCGGCCGTCGAACAGCCCGCGCGGCTCGACGCCGCTTTCCGCGTCGCGGACGAACTGAAGGAAATCATCCGAGCCCAGGTAGCCCCCGGTGGTGCCGCGAACCTGGAAGCGATCGAGCCGCGCCAGGGCGCTCTCGCCGGCCGCGGCGGCAGGATCGCCGGGCCCCGGCGTGGCGGGGCGGCTCGGCGCCGCGGCGGCCGGCGGATCGACCTCGCGCCCGGCAGCGAGCCGCTTGAACACCTCCGGATGACGAGCGGCCACCGGCGCGGCCGCGGGCACCACGGTCAGCGTCCACTGGACGTCAGCGGTCCGCGGCGCGAAGCAGACGTTCTCGTCGCACGCCTGGTAGCGCAGCCGTCCCGGCACCACGACGGCGCCCGGCGCCGTGCCGGCGCCGACCTCGAGACGCGCGCCGAGCACGAACTCGTGCTCGAACACCGCCAGCGGCTGGTCCTGCCCGGCCTGGGCGAAGTCGGCGGGCACCGGGTAGATGAGGCGGGCGACCCTGACCCCCGGCGGCGGCTCGACGGCGAGCACGGTCGGGATCAGCGCCGGGTCCCTCGGCTTGTCCGACTGCACGTGAAAGCCTTCGGGGAGCGCGACCCGCAGCGCCACGCGAATGGGCCGGCCCGGATGCACCCCGTCGGCCTCGACCACGGGGGTGATGTCCGCCGTCGGGCGTCCACCCTGGGCGTGCGCCGGCGCCGCGAAGGCGGCGCCCGCGGCCACCGTTGCGAGCAGCACGGCAGCGAGGCGCATCCGCCGGTCAGTTCGCGGTTCGCTGATCAACATGACCTGTCATTGCTCCCGCGGTTCCGGATGTCACGGAACCAGATGTCACAGAAGAAGAGTACGCCACCCGGAGGCGGCGGCGTGCAGCCGACGCCGGCTCGACCGACCCGATCAGGGACGACTGCCGGAACCCCAGGGACCGCAGGTCTTCGAGCACACCTTCCGCGTCCGCTGCCGCCACGGCCATCAGCAGCCCGCCGCCGGTCTGCGGGTCGAACAGCGCCCGATAGGGCGCCGCCGTCTCGATGCCCTCGGCGTCGAGCGCGATCTCCGCCAGCGCGTCGCGGTTCGCATCCGCCAGGGTGCTTTCGAGCCCTTCGCGCAGCAGCTCGCCGGCGCCGGGCAGCAGCGGCACGGCCCCGAGCCACAGATCGGCGGCCATGCCGCTGGCGCGCAGCATCCCGAGGAGATGGCCGGCCAGACCGAAGCCGGTGACATCGGTCAGCCCCGACACGTCGTAGCGCTCCAGGCACGCCGCGGCGGGGCCGTTGCTCGCCAGCATCGAAGCCACCAGGGGCCCGAACCAGCGCGCACGACATCGCGCCTGCATGTGCGCCGCCAGGAGCACGCCGGTGCCGAGCGGCTTCGTCAGGATGAGGCGATCGCCGGGGCGCAGGCCGGCCTGACTGCGCGGCGCAGCGCGCTGCCCGCTCCCGAGCACGGTAAACCCGATGGTCACCTGGTCGCCTTCGATGGTGTGACCACCGATCAACGTGGCACCCATGCCGCGCAGCTCGTCCAGCCCGCCCGACAGCAGCTGGAACAGCAGGTCCTCCTGCTGCCGCGGCGGGCCCGGCGGCACCGCGGCGGTCGCGAGCGCCGCCCAGGGGGTGGCGCCGACGGCAAACACGTCGCTCGCCGCGTTGAGCGCCGCGATCCGCCCGACAACGTAGGGGTCGTCGAACGGGGCGGCAAAGGTGTCCACCGTCGCCACGACGGGACGCCCCTCGGGCGGCGTCACCACCGCGGCATCGCCGGCCGCATCGAGGCCGACCAGCACATGTTCACTCGGCGGCACGTCGAGCCGGGCCAGGACACGCGAGAGCACCCCGGCACCAACCTTGCCGCCACAGCCGGTACAGCGCATGCGCGCCGGCTCCGCTTCGCCACCGGGACCGCTCTGGGGGGCCATCGCCGGCGGGGAATAGTCCTGATAGCGGGCAACGAAACGGCTGTCGATGTAGTCCTTCAACAGCCACGCCCAGCGGCCCTCGAACGACAGACCCTTCCATTCGCCGATTGCCCGGCGGTTGCCGGTGTTGAGCAGCTTGAGGTAGCCGCGCTGCGGCGTGTAGCGGCGGAGCGGCGCGCCCGACAGGATGCGCGCGAGATTCTGCCAGAGAATCGGGCCCTGCCTGACGGCATAGACCCCCGCCTTGTGGTGCGCCGCACCGGCGATGCTGCCGGAGTCGCCGACGGCAAACACCGGGGCCCCGGCAGTGCTCTGCAGCGTGTCGCTCGTCAGCAGGAACCCGGCCGAATCCGTCGGCAGCCCGAGCCGGGCCAGCAGCGGCGGCGCGGCGGCGCCGGTGACCCACACGATCACGTCGGCCTCGACGATCCCGCGATCGTGGAACGTGATGGTGCGGCCATCCACCTGTTCGACCCGGCGGCCGGTGACAATCCGCACGCCGCGCTGCCGCAGCACCCGCTCGACGCGACGCGCCGTCCGGCCGGCGCTGTCGGGCACCAGGCGATCGTCCGCGGTCACGACGGTGATCTCGAACGGGATGTCCCCGCCGAGGCGGCTGCGCAGGTGCGCCGGCAGGCAGAACGTCACCTCGACGCCGCCCGCCCCGCCGCCAACCACCGCCACGCGCACGGGGGCGCCGTGGCATCCGGCGGCCGCGTCGCGGAGCCGCGCGTCCAGCCGGTCCAGGAAGGTCTGCATCGGCTTGATCGGCAGCAGCCGCGTGTCGTCCGCAAAGCGGACGTGGCCGCCCGCCGCGACCGAGCCGATGCCGATGGACAGCGCGTCGAAGCGCAGCGGCGGCCGATCGGCGAAATGCAGTTCCCGCCGGTCCACATCCATCCCGGTCACGTCGCCGAGCACCAGGCGGGCGCCCGCCGCGGCGCTGAGGCGGACCAGGTCGATCTCCATGCGCTCGGGCGGATACTGGCCGGCGAGGACGCCCGGCAGCATCCCGGAATAGGCCGAGACCGCCTGGTTAGACACACACGTGAGCCGCGCGCCAGGGATCGGCTGCATCCGCCACATCCGCAGCACGTGGGCGTTGCTGTGGCCGATCCCGAGCAGGACGACGTCGTTCGCGGGCAGCGTGCGCATCAGGGGCCGGTATCGTTCAGCGACCAGTTGTACTCGAGGAACTGCAGCGCGGGCGTTCCTGCCCTGGCGCGCGCCGCGGCCGCCGGCGGCCCGTGCTTCGCGATCGCCCCGAGCACGGCGCGTTCGCCCGCCGGCCGGCTGCCGGGGACCAGCGGGGCATATTCGGCGACGAAGTCGTCGCCGTACCACTTGAAGATGCTCGAGACGCGGAACGTGTCGCCGTCCACGCGGAGGCCTTCGGGGCCCGCCAGGTAGGTCCGCGCGGCCTCGTCGAGCTGCGCGCCCAGCGTTCCGCCGAGGTATGGCACCGCGGCCAGGGGCGGGCAGCTGATCGAGGCGCAGTTCACGGCGAAGTGAATGCGCGCGTCCTGGAACGTCGGCCGCAGGATGCGGTGCTCGATGTCGTCGAGCGTCACCTGGCGGCCGGCGGCCGGCCAGGTCAGCTTCGTCCAGACGCCGTCGATCTGGCGGATGCTGTTGCGCGGCTGCAGCGTGAACCAGCCGCTGCGGATGGGATAGTGGTCGATGATGGCCCGCAGCGTGAAGGCGTTGTAGGCATTGATCCAGAACGCCATGCGCTGCTCGCGGCTCCAGGCGGCCTCGTCCGCCGCCGCCGGCGCGGCGAACGCCGCCACCGCGCGATCCAGCGCGGCGCGGCTGGCCTTCAGCGCGGCGTAGTCCACCAGCGGCGGCCGGACGTGGCGGGTCAGGACGTCCCCATACGTGCGTGTAGCGGTGGTCGAATGTCTCCGCTGCGAGCGGGCCGCTGCCTGCCAGCATCACCGCCAGCATCAGCGCCAGCAGTCCCGCCGCGGCAACGATCGGCCTTTTCATGACGAGGTCCCTTCGAGCTGGCCGTCGAGGGCGCGGCGTGCCGCCCGCGTCCCGATCACGACCACCGCGGCGGTGGCCACGAGGCCGGCGACGTAGAGCACGGTACGGGTCGTGCCGCCACCCTCTGCCGCCGACGACAGCTCCGCCGCCGCAGGCGCCAGCGATCCCAGATAGACGAACAGCGCGGTGGCCGGGAGCATGCCGATGAACGATGCCAGCACGTAGGTGCCGAGGCCAACTCGCGTCAGGCTGAGCACGTAGTTGAGCAGGTTGAAGGGGAACAGCGGCGACAGCCGCAGCAGCAGGACGAGCTTGAACCCTTCCCGCTCGACCGCGGTATCGATCGCCCTGGCGCGCGCCGAGCCGCCGACCTTCTTCGCCGCCCAGTCGCGCAGCAGCGTGCGCCCGCACAGGAATGCGCAGGTCGCGCCGGCCACGCTGGCCGGCGACGCAATCGCCAGTCCCCACACCGGACCGTAGGCGAACCCCGCCGCCAGCGTCAGGATCGAGCCGGGCAGGAACGCCACCGTGCTGACCACGTAGGCGGTGAAAAAGACCACTACGCCCACGGTCCCGGTCTCGCGCGCGCGCTGCGCCAGCGTGGTCACCCACGCGGCCAGCGGCAGGAAGTAGGCGGCCGCTGCGATCAGGGCAAGGCCGGCGAGAATGGCGGCGAGGCGGGATCGGGACATGGTCAGCGCACCAGGGTGTCGAGCAGGGCGCGCGTGAAGCCCGGCGGCGCCTCCGAACAGTACAGCGCGCGCGACGCCGCGGCGAAAGAGGACGACACCAGGAGATACGGCTTGCGATCGACCGCCGTCCCCTGCATCCCGGGCTCGGTCACGTCGTCGGGGTGCGTCTGTATCTCGACGGGCAGCGACTCGCAGGTGAAGCCGGCCGGCGAGACCACGTAGCCCACCGCCAGCGTGTCGAACGGGTTGAAGCCGTCGACCGCGAACAAACGGCGCCAGAGGGCGAGCCAGTGCCTGGCGGGGGCGGCGAGGGCACGAGCAGCAGGCGGGCCGGACGCGAGCCGCTCGATGTCGCCGGCCGTGATCCAGATCTTCGACGAGATCTCGAACGGCGTCAGCACGAGCGGAGCGCCGGACTTGACCAGGACGCGGAACGCCTCCGGGTCGAGCTCGAAATTGAAGTCGCGGTGCCCCTTGCGATTGGTCGTTCCGGTGCTGAAGCGCTGGCCGGGCCGGCGCCCGGCGACGGCCACGATCCGGACGATCCGGCCCGCCAGCCCGGGGTGCCGCTCGAGCACCGTGGCGACGTTGGTGGCGGGGCCGAGCGCGAGGATGGTGAGCCGCTCCTGCCGCAGCGCGGCCGCCAGCGCACGCGAGGCGTCGGTCTCGACGCCGCGGTCCTGGGCGCCGGCGGCGCCCGCAAAGACGGGCAGACCGGCCGGCCCGAAGCTGCCCGCCAGGCGCCGGGCAATCGGCTCGCCCTGGTCGAGCGGCGCGTTGCCGAACACGACGGAGATGCCGCGGATGGCGAGCTCCGGCGAGCGGAACGCCTGGACGAGCGCGAACCCATCGTCGACGTCGCGCTCCGGCTCGCCGATGGCCGGATCGGTGTCGATCCACACGGGCACGCGCTCCTGCGCGCGGGGGGCCGGGACGAGCCGCGCAGCCAGGGCGATGGCGGCCACGGCCGCGGCGAGAGCGGCGGTTCTCACCAGCACGGGGTCAACCCCCGTTCCGGCGTCAGCACCAGCGAGAGCGACAGCTCGAGCAGGTGCCGCTTCACGTCGAGGCCGTAGGGCAGCGGCAGCTGGGCCACGCCGAGCAGCCGCCGCATGATCTCGACACCGGCAAAGCCGAGCATCAGCGTGCCGTCGAGCCGCGCGCGGACGGAGGCGGCCACGACCTGGGCCGCCGCCTCGACGTCGACGCGGGCGAGCGCGAGATGCGCGAGCATCACGCCGTAGTCGAACTCGCGCGCCCCGAGGAAACAGAACTCGGGATCGATGATGCGGATGCCGCCCGGGCTCCGCACCCAGCTGCCCGGGAAATAGTCGCCGTGCACGAGCGCCGCGCCGTCGGCGAGGTAGGCCGCGCCGAGGTCGCTGACGCGCGCCGCATAGGCGCGGTCGTCCTTGAGCCCGGACGCGGCCAGATCGAGCCCGCGCGTGATGCCATCGAGATCGATGCCGTTGCGATGGGCGAGGGGCAGGCTGAAGATGTGTTCGTGGTTCAGCGCGCGCATCGCGCGGTTGGCCAGCACGGCGCGCGACGACTCGGCAACCGCGACGCCCGAGAGCGCCGACAGCCAGGCCAGGAGCTCACCCACCGTGGCGGCCGGGATCTGCCGGTCGGCATACATCGACGTCAGGTCGCCCGCCGTGCCGACGTCCTCGAGCGCCAGCACGTGATTGTGCGCGTCGACGTCCAGCAGCACGGGCATGTGATCCGCCACCGCGGGCGCCTTCCGGACCGCCTCGTAGAACTGCCCCTCGACCAGCGTGCGCTCCCACGGAGCGGCGATGTGATCGTACTTCTCCACCCACGGCCGCCCCTGCTTGAGGATCAGGGTGCGGCCGAGCAGCGTGACCCGGAGCGTCAGGTTCATATTGCCCTCGCCCGCCCGTGCGACGCGCGCCGGCATCTCGATGCCGCCGGCCAGGCGACGGTCGACGAGATATCGATCGAGGACGGGGCCGCCCCCGGCGTCGAGCAGCACGACATCGCCGTGCGCCGCGGCAAACTGCGATCGCAGCGAGCTGCTCATCGGGTCCACCGGAAATAGCGCTCGAACCAGAGCTTGACCCGCGGCGTCAGCGACTGCCGGCGGTAGGCGTCGCCCGCCTTGCGCAGCGCTTCGGCCTCGGTCGGATAGGGATGGATGACCGCCGACAACGACGACAACGTTCCGCCATGCGTCATGGCGTAGACGGCTTCGGCGATGTTTTCGCCGGCATGGCGGGACACGATGGTGCACCCGCGCAGCACCCCGCCTTCATGGTGCACGCGGACGAAGCCCTCGGTGCCATCGTCCACGACCGCGCGGTCGACGTCGGAGAGATCCACCGTGATGGTCTGCAGCCGCCCGTTGGACCGGGCGACATCCGCTGCCGGGACACCGACGTGCGCCACTTCGGGATCCGTGTAGGTGACCCAGGGGATCACCAGGTCGCTGACCTTCTGCCGCCCGTAGAAGAGCGCGTTGCGCAGCACCATCCGGGACAGGGCGTCCGCCACGTGCGTGAACTTGTACTCGGAGCACACGTCGCCCGACGCGTAGACGCGGGCGTTGGTCGTCCGCAGGCGATCGTCGACCGTGACCCCCTGCTTCGTCACCGCGATGCCGGCGGCGTCGAGCCCGAGGTTTTCGATGTTGGGGGCACGGCCCGCGGCCACGAGCAGGGCATCGCCGGTCACGCTGCCGGTGTCGATGCGCCCGTCGCCGCTCCGCGTGAAGCGGGCGTGCAGCTCGCCGGCCACCTGGTCGATGCGATCGAGCGTGACGCCGAGCTCGAGGCGGACGCCGTCCGCCCGGAGCGCCCGATCCACGACCGCGGCCGCGTCGGGATCTTCCCGCGAGAGCACCTGGGGAGCCTGATCGAAGATGGTCACGCTCGACCCCAGCCGCGCGAACGCCTGCGCCAGCTCGCAGCCGATGGGACCAGCGCCGATCACCAGGAGCCGCCGGGGTCGCTCGGTCAGCGTGAAGACGTTTTCGCTGGTCAGGAACGGCACCTGATCGAGGCCGGGCACTGGAGGGGCCGTGGGCCGGCCGCCGGTGGCGATGACCGCCCGCCCGAAGCGCAGGCGATGCTCGCCGACCATGACCGTTCGCGCGTCGGTGAATCTCGCCGCGCCGAAGAACACATCGACGCCGGCGTTCCGGAGCCGCTCCGCGGAATCGTGCCGCGCGATGGTGGTGCGGCGCTGGCGCATGCGCTGCATCACCGCGGGGAAATCAACGGTGACATCTCCCGGCCGGACGCCGAGGCCGGGGGCCCGCCGCAGCTCGCCGGCGGCACGCGCCGAGCGGATCAGCGCTTTCGAGGGTACGCAGCCCGTGATCAGGCAGTCGCCGCCCAGCAGGTGGCGCTCGACGAGCGCCACGCGGGCGCCCAGGCCGGCGCCGCCAACCGCGCTGACCAGGCCCGCCGTGCCGCCGCCGATCACGACCAGGTCGTATTTGGGAGCCGGAACGGGGCTGCGCCAGGCGGGCGGGTGGACACGCGCCACCAGCTCGACGTTCGCCTCGTCTGCTGGTGCCACACCCACTGGCGCGACTTCGACCGCTGACGGCTGTGTCACCAACTCAACAACCCTCCGGGGAGCGCGTTCATTCCCGCTGCCGACACCACCCCGCCTGAGCCCGGCAGACTGGTAACATTTCCATTGTCCCACTCCCCATGCCCCAGGAACCGCTCGTCAGCGTGATCATCCCGGTCTGGCGCGACGAGGCGCCGCTGGCCCGCGCACTGCAAGGCCTGCCCGGGAATCCCGCCGTCGAAGTGATCGTCGCCGCGGTGCTGGGCGACGAGCCGCGCTACCGCACGGTCGCCGCGCAGCACCCGGCGGTGCAGTGGGTGTGGGCCCCCAGGGGGCGCGCCGCGCAGATGAACGCCGGTGCCGCACGCGCCGGCGGACGCTGGCTGGTGTTCCTGCACGCCGATTCCACGCTGCCGGACGAGTGGCTGGATGTCATCGCCGGTGCGGATCGGATGTCCAGCGTCGCCGCCGGCGCGTTCCGGCTGGCCTTCGACAGCCGCGACTGGCGCGCGCGCCTGATCGAGCGGGGCGTACGAATCCGCGTTGCCCTGTTCGGGTTGCCCTATGGCGACCAGGGCCTGTTCGTGCGCCGCCGCGCCTTTCAAGCCGCCGGCGGCTACCAGGACCTGCCGCTGATGGAGGACGTGGAGTTCGTCCGCCGGATCCGCAAGGCAGGCGCCTTCCTGCGCGCCCCGGCGGTGGTGACGACCTCGGCCCGCCGCTGGGAACAGGAGGGCTGGATGCGGCGGAGCGCGCGCAACGTCGGGCTCGCCACCCGCTTCCTGATGGGCGCTTCACCGGCCGAGCTGGCGCAGCGCTATTTCGGCCGGCAAGCCCGCGCCGTCGTGCTGATGGCGCGGGCCCCCTGGGTTGGCGGCAAGACCCGGCTGGCCACCGCCGCCGGCGCCGCCGCCCACGAGGAACTGCGGCACGCCCTGTTCCTGGACACGCTCGACGTCGTGAGGTCCGTGAATGGCGCCGCACATGTCATCGCGTGTGAGCCTGCCAATGCCAGCGAGGGGATGCGCTCGCTTGCCGGTCCCGCGGCCGACGTGGTCGCCCAGCGCGGCACGGGGCTCGGGCAGCGCCTCGCGCACGTCTTCGAGGACGTCTTCAGACTGGGAGCGCAGTCGGTGGTGGTGGTGGGCTCGGACCTTCCGGACCTGCCGCCGCGCCGGCTCCACGATGCACTGGCCGCGTTGAGCGATCGGCAGGACCACGTCGTGATCGGCCCCGCCGCAGATGGCGGCTACTACTTGATCGGCATGAACCGGCCGCACCCCGAACTGTTCACCGGCATCGACTGGAGCACCGACCGCGTGCTCGATCAGACCTGCGACGCGGCCCGGACCCACGGCGTGCCGGCCACGCTGCTGGAACCCTGGACGGACGTGGACAGCGACGACGACCTCACGCGGCTGGCGATGCGGGAAGCTGACGGGGTGGCCGCCCGGACCCGCGACTGGGGCCGGAAGCATCACGGGGCCGTGACGCGCGGCAGATGACGGAGCCGCCCGCCCCGAGCAGATAGCGAGAGCCGGCGGCTGTCCGCGGCGGCTCTCGCGCGAATGTGCTACTTGCGATCGCGATCCGGAACGGCCGGCTTCGCGTCCACCTCGAGGTTGTTGACCACGTCCTTGACGCCCTGGGTCGCGCGGGCGCGCTCGCCAATCTTCGTCTTCATCGCCTCGGACTCGACGTGGCCGGTGATCGTTACAACACCCTGCGCCGCGTCGAACGAGACGCCCTTGCCGTCGAAGTCCCACTCCGTCCGGTCCTCGAACATCCGGCCCAGCTGATCCTCGATCCGGTCATCGGTCGCGCCCATGTCGACATCTTCGACCTTGAGCTCGTTGACGACGCGGCCGCTGGTGCCGACGACCTGTTTCGCGAGCTCTTCCGCGCGAGCCTTGTCGGCAGCGTTGTCGACTTCACCGGTGAGGTGCAGCACCTTTTCGTCGGTTTTCCAATCGACGTTCACCTTGTTGTCGAGCTGCGCGGTTTTCAGCTCATCATTGACCCGGGCCTGCAGATCCGGCTGATCCGCGGGGCTCGAACAGGCCAATGTGAGCGGCGCGCTGCCGAGCAGCACCGCGACGGGTATCAATCTCAGAAACTTTTTCACCATTTCCTCCTTGGACCAGGTTCAAGGGGAGGCGAGGGGCAAAGGAGGGGCCAACCAGCAGACCGGGGGCCGCTGCCCGTGGCCCGTGCCAAGATTAGGCGATGAAAGAATCCGCCGACGTGGCGGTCGGACGGCTCTTCGAGGAGCACGGGCGCGCCTTGTACCGTCTGGGCGTGCGATTCTGCGGGAGCGCGGACGAAGCCCAGGACCTCGTGCAGGACGTCTTCCTCCAGGCCTTCCGCAGCTGGGAGCAGTTCGACGGCCGATCCGCCCCGTCAACCTGGCTCTACACGATCGCGGCCCGGCGGTGCCAGCGGCGCCACCGCCGGCGTGCCGGCGAGCCGCGGGCCCTGATGTCCCTGTCCTCGCTGCTGCCAGCCTCGAGCGATCCCGTCGTTGATCTGGCGTCGGACTCGAGTCCGTTCGATGAGGCGCTGCGGGCGCAGATGGAAGGGCGCGTGGCGCTGGCGATCGCCGCGCTGCCCGCCGTGCTGCGGCTGCCGCTGATCCTGGCGGATGTTGCCGACGTGCCGCTCGAGGATGTGGCGCGGGTGCTCGGGCTGAAGCTCGGAACCGTGAAGTCGCGCGTCCACCGCGCCCGGCTGCGCGTCCGCCAGACCGTCGCCGCCGCGCTGCCGTCGCGCACGCCGGCGCCGCCGGAACACGAGCGCCGGTTCTGCCTGGACCTCCTCAGGGCGAAGCAGGAGGCGATGGATCGCGGCGTGCCCTTCCCCGTCCGCGAAGGAGATGTCTGCGAGCGGTGCCGGAGCCTGTTCGCCACGCTGGATCTCACGCGGGACACCTGCCGCCGGCTGGCCGCCGGCGAAATGCCACCCGAAGTGGCTGCCCTGGCCCGCGGCGCCCTGACCCCGCCCGCCTCGGGGCGGCGCCGCGAGCGTCCAGGGCAATCCGCCGGCACAGCCGGGCCCGGGCGTACGCAACGGTCGCGCTAGCGGACCCGGGAAACTCATCGATCGGAACCATCTGTCCCGGCCGTGTCTCTCACCTGCTGGGGACATATACACACGGTCAAGCGAGCGGAGTAGGTGATGCTGCTGGAAAGAATCGAAGACGACGGGCTGGCCCAGGTACTCCTACGTCGTGGGCGCCGACGGAGCGGCCGAGGTGGCGGTGGTGGATCCTCGACGCGACGTGGACGTTTACCTCGACTGGGCCTCGGCGCATGGCGCACGGATTACGCACGTGCTCGAGACCCACATTCACGCCGACTTCGCCTCCGGCGCCCGCGAGCTGGCCGAGCGGACCGGCGCGCAGCTGCTCGTCTCGGGACACGATCGCGGCGAAACGTTCGAGGTAACCGGGCCGCACCAGGACATCATGTCCGGCACGCGCATCCGGGTGGGCGGCGTCGAGGTCGAAGCCGTTCACACGCCGGGGCACACCCCCGAACATGTGAGCTTCCTGATCTATGCGGGCCAGAGCCCCGCGCCGGCGGCGATGCTGTCGGGCGACTTCCTGTTCGTCGGCTCCGTCGGGCGTCCCGACCTCCTCGGCGACGAGGAAACGGCGGGCCTCGCCCGCCAGCTGTTCGACAGCGTGCGGGCGCTCGCCGCGTATCCCGACAGCCTGACGATCCACCCGGGACACGGGGCGGGCTCGATGTGCGGCTCCGGCATGGGCCAGGCGCCAACGACCACGCTGGGCCAGGAACGCGTGAGCAACCCGTATCTCGACCCGGCACTCTCGCGCGAAGACTTCGTGCAGAAGGTGCTCGCCAGCGCGCCGCCGTTCCCCCCGTACTACCGGCGGATGAAGCGCGTCAACGCGGAAGGGCCGCGCCGCCTCCAGGGCATTCCCGGGCAGCGGGCGCTCGAGCTCGACGATGTCCGGCGCCGGCTCGACGCCGGCGGCGTGGCGATCGACCTGCGCGACCAGAAGGCCTTCGGCGAAGGGCACGTCCCTGGCGCGTTCGGCATCAATGCCGAGCGCATGCTGTCCATGTGGGCGGCATGGGTAGTGCCCTACGACACGCCGCTGCTCCTCGTCGGCGACGAAGCGCAGGTCGAAAAGGCGGCCAGGGGCCTCGTCCGGGTCGGGCTCGACGACGTGGACGGCTACCTGCGCGGCGGGATGCCGGCGTGGACCGCCGCCGGACTGCCAGTCGCACGCACCCCGCAAATCACGCCCGAGCGGCTGCAGGATGCGCTGGCGGCGCCCGGTGCGCCGCAAGTTCTCGACGTGCGGACCGACGACGAATGGCGGGAAGGCCACCTGCCGGGAGCGCTGCACATCATGGGCGGGCACCTCCCGGAACGGACCGAGGCGGTCCCGCGGGACCGCCCGGTGGTCGTCATGTGCGGCAGCGGCTTCCGGTCCACGATCGCGGCGAGCGTGCTGGAACGCGCGGGCTTCACGAACGTCGCCAACCTCACCGGCGGCATGACAGCCTGGAAGGATGCCGGGCTGCCGACGGCCCGTGACGGCGACGCCGGGCCGGACGCACGTTGATGCTCTGGGGGGTGTCGGCGCAGCTGGTCGCAGGCCTGGTGCTGACGGCGCTGGTCGGCGCGTCGCTCGGCGTGCTCGGCGCCGGCGGGTCGATCATCATGCTCCCGGTGCTGGTCTACGTCGTCGGCGTGGATCCGCATGCCGCCGTACCGCTGTCGCTCGCCGTCGTCGGGACCACGAGCCTGCTCAGTGCCGTCGTGCGCTCCCGCAGCGGGGAGATCAGGTTGCGCGCGGCCGCGCTGTTCGGCGGGGCGGCACTGCTCGGCGCGTTCTTCGGGAGCCGCCTGACCTACCTGGTGCCTGGCTCGGTACTGCTCCTGCTGTTCGGCCTGCTGCTCGTGATCGTGGGCGTGCGGATGTGGCGGGGGGCGCGAAGCGAGGAGTCCGGAGGACAACGTACCGCCCGTCCGCTCCTCACCACGCTGACCGGAGGGGCGGTCGGCGTCCTCACCGGCTTTCTCGGCGTGGGCGGCGGGTTCCTGATTGTTCCCGCGCTCATGCACGCCGCCGGGCTGACGATCAGGCAGGCCGTGAGCACCTCGCTCGTCGTGATTGCCCTGAGCAGCGCGGCAGGGTTCGCGGCACACCTCGTGCACGGCGCCACGGTGCCGGCGGCGCAGGCGCTGCCGCTCGTGCTCGCGGCCGCCATCGGGATGGCGGCCGGGATGCTCGGCGCGCGGGGCGTCACCAGTCACCAGCTGCGGCGGGGGTTTGCCGGGTTCGTGACCGTCGTCGGCTCGGCGCTGGTGCTCGTGAATGCGCCGGCGGCGATCCGGATACTCAGATGACACACGGGGAGGAAGAACGTCATGTTGACTGGCCTGGCTCTCGTCGGCGCGTATATCGCGATCCAGCTGTGGGTGCTGCCGCGCCTCGGGGTGCCCACTTGAGCTGTCCCCAACCCGCGCGGGACGCGGGGATGCGGACCGGCGGCGGACAGCGAACCCAAGCCGGGCCAACAGGAGTGAGCGCACGATGGATCTGATGCAGGACCCCTGGCCGTGGTACGTCGCGGGACCGCTCATCGGCCTGATCGTGCCGCTGCTGCTGCTCATCGGCGGCAAGCAGTTCGGCATCTCGGCCAACCTGCGCCACCTCTGCGCGGCGACGGTGCCGGCGCGCATTCCGTTCTTTCACTACGACTGGAAGCGGGAAGGCGGCTGGAACCTGCTGTTCGCGTTCGGGATTCTCCTCGGCGGCTTCATCGCCGCCCGGCTGCTGATGCCGGCCGGCTACACCGTCGCCATCTCCGCGGCGACGGTGCGCGATCTGCAGGCGCTCGGCCTCAGCGACCTGTCCGGCATGGTGCCGCCCGAGCTCCTGGGATGGCAGGCGCTGACCACCGCCCGGGGCTGGTTCGCGCTGGCCGGCGGCGGGCTGCTCGTCGGCTTCGGCACGCGGTGGGCGGGCGGCTGCACGTCGGGCCACGCGATTTCCGGCCTCGCCACCTTCCAGCTGCCATCTCTCGTCGCGGTCCTCGGGTTCTTCGCGGGAGGCCTCCTCATGGTCCACGTGATCTTTCCGTTGCTGTTCTGACCCATGGTGAACCATTCAACCGTCACGACGCTCGATCCTGAAATGCTGCCCGCCGCCAGGGACGTCACGTCCGGCGGCATCCGTGCGCAGGTGCTGTACGTGGGCGTTGGCGTCCTGCTCGGCATCGTGTTCGTGAAGTCGGAGGTGCTCACCTGGTACCGCATCCAGGAGATGTTCCGGTTCCAGAGCTTCCACATGTACGGCGTCATCGGCAGCGCCCTGGTGGTCGCGGCCGTGAGCGTCCAGCTGCTCCGCCGGCTCGGCGCACGGACCATGGACGGGGAGGTCATTGCCATCCCGGACAAAGAGATGACGCCGCTCGGCGTGCGCTACTGGATGGGGGGCACGATCTTCGGGCTCGGCTGGGGCCTGCTCGGCGCCTGCCCAGGACCGATCTTCGCCCTCATCGGCGCCGGCGTCACCTCTCTGACCGTCGCGCTCGTCGCCGCCGTGGCCGGGACGTGGCTCTACGGCGCCCTGCAGCCGCGGCTGCCGCACTAGGCCGGCCTGGTTCCCGCCATGCGCGCGCTCACGATCCTCCAGATCAACGACCTGCACGGCTATCTCGAGCCGCACCCGGAGCTGTTCGACCTCGCGCCGGGAAGCCCCCTTCGCTCGGGCGGAGGGCTCGCCCGGATCGCCACGATCTTCCGGAACGTCCGGCGCGAGACGGCAGGAGCCGTCATCGCGCTCGACAACGGCGACACCTTCCACGGCACGATGCCCGCCGTGCAGACCCGCGGCGAGGCACTGGCCGAGCCGATGGGCGCGCTCGCGCTGGATGGGATGACGGCGCACTGGGAGTTCGCCTACGGCGTCCAGCGCGTGCGCGAGCTGGCCGGCCGCCTGCCGTACCCGATCCTGGCCGCCAACTGCACGGAAGCGGATGGCACTCCGGCATTCCCGGCCTGCACGGTCGTGGAGCGCGGCGGCCTTCGCGTCGGCATCATCGGTCTCGCCGCGGTGATCGCCGGCCACCTGCTGCCCCCTGCCGACCGCGGGCGGCTGGCGTTCACGCTCGGCGAAGCGGAGCTCCGTCCGCTGATCCCGCGCCTTCGACGCGAGCAGTCCGTCGATCTCATCGTCGTGCTGTCCCATCTCGGATTCCCTCAGGACTGCAAGCTCGCGGTGGAAGTCCCCGGCATCGACGTGCTCCTGAGCGGCCACACCCACAGCCGGCTGGAGGCGCCGGCGGTCGTCAACGGCACCCTCATCATGCAATCCGGCGCGCACGGATCGTTCGTGGGGCGGCTCGACCTGATGGTCGGGGCCGACGGCATCGCCGGCTGGACCCACTCGCTGCTGCCCGTGGACGAGGCGTGCGAGCCGGACGACGCGATGGCGGCGCGAGCCGGCGCAGCGCTGCAGGCGTTTCACGAACCGCGCACCAGGGTGGTGGGTGAAACCGAAACCGTTCTCCATCGCTACGCCGCATTCGAATCAACGATGGACAACCTCCTGCTGGCGGCCACCGCAGCCGCTTCCGGCACCGCCATCGCCTTGTCGAACGGATGGCGCTACGGCGCACCGATCGCCCCCGGATCACTGACCGCGCTCGACCTCTGGAACATCGTGCCGGCCAACCCGCCCGTATCGGTCGTGTCGCTGACCGGCCGCGAGCTGCGGCGGCTGTACGAGGACAATATCGAGGCGACGTTCGCCTGCGACCCGTGGCAGCAGCGCGGCGGGTATCTGAAGCGCTGCCGCGGCCTCGAACTGGCGATCAGGCTCGAGAATCCGCCGGGGCTGCGCATCCAGGAGCTGAGAGCCGACGGCGCGCGCGTCCGCGACGACCACACCTACAGCGTGGGATTCCTGGGCGAACAGGCGGTCCCGGCGGGCCGCGGGACCGGGCGCCGCTCCACGGGCGTGACCGCCGTGGAGGCGCTCGAACAGTACCTGCGCGACCGCGGTACGGTTGCGCCGGCGCTCCTCGGTCATGTCCAGGTTGTTTGACGCGCGCAGGCCCGGCCGCAGGCGCCGGGAAGGAGGAGACCGCAAGGATGTATCCCGTCATCTTCCGCATCGGGTCGTTCGAGATCACCAGCTTCGGAGTGATGGTCGCCGTCGGGGCAGCCGTCGGCTACGCGATCTTCGCGCGGGAGCTCAAACGCGCCGGGTTCCCGGCATCGGCCACCGATGCCGCGTTGTACGGCCTGTTCGGCGGCATGGCCGGCGCCAAGCTGCTGTGGGCGTTCGAGCACGCCGGCGAGGAACCGTTCCTCGATCTGGTGTTCTCGCGTGGCGGTCTGAGCTGGTTCGGCGGCTTCGTGGGCGGGATGACGGCGGGCATCGGCGTGATCGTCTCGCGCGGTCTGCCTGTGCTTCCGATCCTGGCGGCGGCCACCCCCGGATTCGCGTTCGGTCACCTGCTCGGACGGATCGGCTGCTTCCTGGTCGGCGACGACTACGGGCGGCCGAGCAGCCTGCCGTGGGCCGTGGCGTTTCCCGAAGGGCTGCCCCCCACCACCGTGCCGGTGCACCCCACCCAGATCTACGAGGCGATCGCGCTCGGCGTGCTGGGGTGGCTGCTGCTGCGGTGGCGGGCGGCGCACGTCGCCGACCGGCTCGTCCTCGGCCGCTACCTGCTCGCGGCCGGCGCCATCCGCTTCGCGATCGAGTTCATCCGCATCAACGAACGTGTGCTCGCGGGGCTGACCGTCGCACACCTGGTGTCGCTGGCGCTGATGGCCGCGGGGGTGGTCCTGCTGCTCGGGCAGCCCTCGGGCGCCGTGGCGGCGCGGGCGCGCTGAACGGCGCCGCCCCCGGGTCGGCCATCCAGCGTATGATCGGGCGCCGCCCGCCGGGACGGGCGCGCACGGATGCGAGCCCCCAGCCTGAACGCGGTTACGTGGGTTGTTGCCCTGCTGGTCACGCTGGCCGGCGGGTATCTCTGGCTGTACCAGGAGATTGACACGACGCCGCCCGGCGTCCCGGCGCTCGACATCTACACCCCGCTGCTCGACCGCACCACGGTGGAGGTCACGGTGCGGGCCGGCGACCAGCGCGTCGTCACCTTCGTGACCGCCGACGATGTGCGCACGAATGTCTCGCTGTGGCGCCGCATGCACCTGGCGGAGTGGAACAACGTGCCCTCGCCGCTCCGCGAGGAAGCGCTCGACAACATGCTGGCACGCTACCGCGGCATCCTCACGAACCCGCGCGCCTGGGACGCCATGACCGTGCACGACTGGGATCTCGTGCCGCAGCCGATGCGCACGCTCGCCTACCGGCAGATGGTGTCGTATTGGGCCGGCTACTACGACGTCGGCGGCCAGTTCGACCTGCCGGCTGGTGAAGTGGACGACACGCTCGCGGCCATCGTCATGTCGGAGTCGTGGTTCAACCACCGCGGGCGGCTGGTCAACACCAACGGCAGCGTCGACATGGGGCTCGGCGGCGCCTCCGGCTATGCCCGCGACCGGCTGCGGCGGCTCTACGAGAAAGGGCTGGTGGACATCGCCCCCGAGGACAGCGCCTACTACAACCCCTGGGTGGCGACGCGCTTCGTCGCCATCTGGATGGGCATGCTGATCAACGAGACCAACGGCGACCTGCACCGGTCGATCCGCGCCTACAACCGCGGCATCTCGCGGGCCCACGACAGCCTGGGCACGACCTACGTCGACACGGTGAACCGCCGGCTGTCGCGGTTCATCAGGAACCAGAACACCCCTCCCGCCTGGGACTACGTCTGGCGGCGGGGGAAGGAGATCGAGCGGGAGGAGTGGCCGTGGATGCCTCCCCTGCCCGACGGCGCCGGGGCCGCCCACGAACAAGGAGAGCCGCGATGATTCGAACCCAGCTGTACGACGGGTCCACGGGGCGGTTCGAGGCCGGCGGCGAGGAGCTGATCGAGAGCTGGCGCGTCAGTTCCTCCGCCATCCTGTGGCTGGACCTGATGGATGTTCCGGAGGCGGCCGAGTCGTCCCTGATGCAGGAGCGCTTCGGCCTCCACCCGCTGGCGATCCAGGACGCCCAGCGGCAGCGCCACCCGCCGAAGATCGAGGGGTTCGACGACCACACCTTCGTCCTGATGAAGGGCCTCGACGCGGCGTCGGAAACCGTCCAGTTCGGCACCATCCAGATCGCCATGTTCGTCGGGCCGCGCTTTCTCGTGACCCGGCACAGCGGCCCCTCGCCGAGCATCGACCTGCTCTGGGCCCAGGCGGCGGCCGACCCGGCGCTCGTCGCCGCGGGGGCCGACTCGCTGGCGATCATGCTGGCGCGGCGGATCGTCAACCGCTACCTGCCCATCCTGCTGGCGCTCGAGACGCGGCTCGACGAGCTCGAGGACGAGATGATCGCGCGGCCGACCGACGCCCTGCTCGCCGAGCTGGTCGGCCACAAGGCGAATCTCAAGAAGCTGCGGCGGGTCATCACCTACCATGTGAAGCTGTTCGAGACGATCAAGACCGCGATCCCCCCCGGCATCCGCCAGGAGCTGCGCCATGAACTGAACGACGTCTACGAGCACCTCGAGCGGTCCATGAGCCTGGCCTCGCTCTACTACGACCTGGCCTCCGACCTGATGGACGGCTACATCACCATGGCGTCGCACCGGCTGAATCAGATCGTCAAGACGCTGACCATCGTGACCACCGTGTTCGTGCCCCTCAGCTTCATCGCCGGCGTCTACGGGATGAACTTCGACATCCCCGAGCTGCGGATCCGCCACGGCTACTTCCTGGTGCTGGGCGTGATGGCGTCGATCGCGGCGGGCGCACTGGTCGTGATGTACCGCCGCGGCTGGATGGGAGAACGGTGAGGACGGGAGAGAGACGATGAACCAAGACACAGCCGCGCAGACGCTTCCGCCGGTCGCCCGGGCCCTCGGGCTGCTTCCCGCGGTGCTTGCCGCGCTCGCCATCCTGCTCGGGTTCTGGATCTTCTACCGGCTCACGCAGGGCTCGCTGCGGCGGGTCCTGCAGCGCGCCGGCGTGCACGCCACGCTCGTCTCGATGCTGGTGGACCGGATCTACCGCGTCGCGGTCACCGTGTTCGCGCTGGTGATGGCCGCCGACCAGATCGGCATCAACGTCGGCGCCGCGCTCGCCGGCATCGGCGTGGTCGGCCTGGCCATCGGCTTCGCCGCCCAGGACTCGATCGCCAACATCATCGCCGGGTTCATGATCTTCATCGACAAGCCCTTCCAGGTCGGCGACTGGGTGACCGTGGCCGACCGCTACGGCGCCGTCAGCGACATCACCATGCGGTCGACGCGGATCCGCACCACCCGCAACACCTATATCGTCATCCCCAACAAGACCATCATCGACACCGTGCTCGTCAACCATTCGAAGCACGGCGAAACGCGGATCGACGTGCCGATCGGCATCGCCTACAAGGAGAACATCGCCAGCGCGCGCGCGGCGGTGCTCGCCGCCGTGCGGACCGTCGAAGGCATCCTCGAGGCGCCGCCGCCGGATCTCGTGGTCACCGAGCTGGGCGCCTCGAGCGTGAACATGAACGTCCGGGTGTGGATCGACGAGGCCTCCCGCGAGCAGCCGGTCTACCACCGGGTGATGGAGGCCAGCAAAGTCGGGCTCGATGCCGCCGGCATCGAGATCCCCTACCACCACATGCAGCTGTTTCTCGAGAACATCGACGAGCGGGTCTGGCGGCAGGCGGCCAGCCTCGCCGGGTTGGCGAACTCCGAGGCCGGGAGGTCGGACAACTGAAGGCCGGGGTGGGGTGCGCCTACGGCCCGGCGTCGCATTCGCGCACGCTCAGGTCGGGCGTCGCGGGCAGCTGCACGCCCGATCGCAGCCGGTCGGGCGTCCGCCAGGGCGCGGGCTGGCCGAAGGCGTAGCAGTTCAGGATGAGCAGCGGCGTGCCGTGCGTGAGCACCTCCCAGCCGCGCTCGTCCAGCGTCCACACCTCGCCCCATTCGTACAGCCAGCGTGCGTCGCGTTCGAGCAGGCGGAGGCAGGCGTGGCTGGCCGGGTGGCCCGGCAGCGCGTACTGGTGGAACGACAGGCCGCGCTTGTTGTGGAAATTGAAGTACCACGGCAGGAACCAGTCCGCGTTCACCGTGCTGTGCCGGCCGCGCGAGCGCCAATTGAGGTGGAACAGGCCGGCCGGAGTCTGGCTCGACAGCCGGCCGGAGTTGGTGGGGCCCCACCGGACGAGGCGGCCGGATTCGTAGGCCGCGAATGCCTGGAGCGCCTGGTCCACGACGAGGCCCTTCGGCTGCCCTTCGGCCCAGCGGTCGTAGTGCAGCGGAAACGGGCTGTAGGCGAGGAGGTCGTCATGCCACGCCTCCGGCACCACCAGCACCGGCAGCGCGGAGAGGTGGCCGAAGTCGGCGCGGTTGAGGACCTCCAGGACCTCCAGTTGCGCGACGGTGAACCGGGCGCGCAGCGCGTCAGCCTTCGGTGCTGGCGCTTCCAGCCCGTAGGCGACAGCCGCCGTTGGTGGCGGCGGCGTGGGCGGTGGCGCCTGCGGCCGATCCGCTCCGGGGGCAGCACCAGCGAGCGCCAGCGCCGCAGCCACGAGCCGGAGCCTGCCGCCCACCGTCAAGCGGTCCTGTCGAAGACGGCCATGACGACGCCGAGGCGGCCGGCGTCGAGGTCCTGCCCGAGATTGGCAATCATCTGCCGCGCATCTTCGCCAAGGGTGGCCGACAGCCCGGCCAGCCGCACGTCGCCAGCCGCATAGCTGTCGACGCCACGGCACCAGGCGGCGGCGAGCGGCGTGGTGTCGGTCCACGACCGCATCGCGAAACCGGCATTCTCGATGGCGGTGCGCAGGCGCTCCGGTCCGGGAACGTAGCTCGTGAGCGGCGACCGTCCCCAGGGCAGCGGAAAGCTGGGGCGATGGCCTGCGGGCGAGACCACCTCGTGGAGGGCGAGGCAGCCGCCCGGGGCGAGCACCCGCTTCAGCTCGGCAAAGAGGCGCGCCTTGTCGGCGACGTTCACGAGCACGTGCTGCAGCCAGGCGCAGTCGAACGATCGAGTGGCGAACGGCGCCGACAGCGCGCTGCCCTGCTCGAACCCGACCTGATCGGTCAGCCCGGCGCGTTCGGTCAGCAGGCGCGCGAGGCGGACGTATTCCGCGGTCAGCTCGAGGCCGGTGACGCGCAGCCCGTAGGCCGAGGCGAGGTGGCGCGCCGGCCCGCCCAGGCCGGCGCCGACGTCGAGCACGCGCATGCCGGGGCGCAGGCTGGCGAGCGCGGCGAGCTCCGAGGTCGCCTGGCGCGCGCGGCTGTGCAGTTCGTCGAACGACGACAGTTCCTCGGTTGTAAAGCGGCCAAACGCGTCCGCCAGCCCTTCCCGGCCGTAGTGCTGCTGCACGAGATGTCCCGTCATGGCTCCCCTGTGTAGGTCCCCATGCTACCAGCCTGTTATTTTGAACTCAAACTACCAGGCGAAAGGAGCCGGCCGGGCGCCAGCGGCGCCGGCGGCGTCAGGCGCGGGCGGTGGCGGCGCGACCGGCAGGGGCGGCCCCGGCCCGCGCCTCCCCCCAGGGTTCCCCGAAGAGCACGCGGCGGTTGGCGGCCTTGGCCAGGACGAGCTGCACGTCGCCGATGTGACGCTCCAGGAACGCCGCCTCGCAGTAGGCGAGATACAGGTCCCACATCCGGATGAAGCGCTCGTCGAACCCCTGGGCGCGCACCTCGGCCAGCCGCGCATGGAAACGCTCGCGCCACTGGCCCAGGGTGCGGGCGTAGTGCGTGCCAATCTGCTCGGCGTGGTGAAGATCGAGCCGGCTGACCCGGGCCAGCGACGCCAGCACCTCGGCCACCGATGCGAGCTCGGCGCCGGGGAAGATGTACTTGGCGATCCAGCTCGGCGAGCGGCGGTAGTCGGCAAAGCGCCAGTCGTCGACAGTGATGGTCTGCAGCAGCATCACGCCGTCGAGATCGAGCAGCCGGTCGCACGCGGCGAAGAACTCGTCGTAGTGGCGCAGCCCCACCGCCTCGAACATCTCGATGCTGACGATCTTGCTCGTAGGTCGCCCCGCAGGTCCCGGTAGTCCTCGAAGCGGCAGGTCGATGCGCGAGCCCGCGGTCCCCGCCCGCGCGATCAGGTCGACGGCATGGGCGTGCTGCTCTTCGCTGATCGTGGTGGTCGTGACCCGGCAGCCGTAGCGCGTCGCGGCAAAGAGCGCGAAGCCGCCCCAGCCGGTGCCGATCTCGAGCACGTGGTCGTTCGGCGTGAGCTGGAGCTTGTCGCAGATGGTGCGCAGCTTGTTGACCTGCGCCGTCTCGAGCGAGTCGTCCGGCCGCTGGTAGACGGCGCACGAATAGAGCAGGTTGGCGTCGAGGAACAGCCGGAAGAAGGCATTGCCGAGGTCGTAGTGCTGGTGGATGTTGCGCCGGCTGCCGGTGCGCGTGTTGTCGCGGCGGCGGTGCGCCCAGGCGTCGATGCAGCCGCGACCCCCAGGTGGCGAACGCCGGCGTCCCCGACAGCAGGTCGCCGTTGGCCAGCATCAGCCGGGCCAGCGGCCACGAGGTCCGGCGTCGTCCACTCGCCGTCCATGTAGCTCTCGCCGATCCCGATCTCGCCCGCGGTGACGACGCGGCGAGAAGACCCGCGGGTCGTGCACCCGCATGATCGCGGCGGGGGCCGCCGGGTCGCCGAACCGGTGCTCGCCGGCCGGCGTCTGCAGCACGAGCTGCCCCTGCCGGATCCGCCGCAGCGACGCGCATGACCGCCCGCTCCGCCCACCCGTCAATCATGCTTCGCATGGTGCTCCTCACGCGGCATCACCGGCAGCCCTTTCATGTGCAGCCGCAGCGCCTGCCAGTGGATGGCGGCCGTCACCTTGGCCGTCATGAACGGGAAAGCGCAGCAGCGCGGCGCGAATGGTCCGTGCCGTCCAGGGCCGCTGCCGCAGCGTCAGCGTCGCGTCGAACATCCGGCCCGCCGGCGCCTCGCCGGTACGCGGCGCGACGTTCATGTGCGACCAGCAGCGACTCGCCCGGGCGGCGTCAGGATGAACTCGTAGTCGACGTCGGACTCCATGAACGGCGAGACATACAGCGCCTTGGCCGCCGCGGCACGGAAGCGGCGGCGGCCGTCGTCCGCCGGCCGCAGCCAGTAGTGCCGCCGCCCGCCATAGGTGTTGCTGCACGTCGGCCAGCACCAGCTGCAGGTCGCCGCCGCGCGTCGTAGCAGTAGAAGAGCGAAATCGGATTGAAGACGTAGCCGGCGATAGCGGAGATGGGTGAGCAGGTAGACCGGACCGTCCGGCAGCGCTTCCCCGGACGCCGCCGCGCTCGCGCGGAGACGCTCGCGCAGCGGCTGCGACGGATCGCCGAGGTGGTCGCGCTCGTCGAAGGCGGCCCAGTTCCACCGGTTGTAACTCGTCAGCCGCGACACCGCCATCGCCTCGGGCAGGCGATCGACGTCGAGCAGCGCCATGAACAGCGTGTAGTCGAACTCGTGCGCGACGCGGTGTGAAGCGGCGGTGCCGCAGCGTGCCGACGTAGAGCGCCGGGGCCGCGCTCACCAGTGCACCCCGAGATCGCGCGGCGACCCGCAGGGCCGAGACCAGGCCGTCCTCGTGAAAGCCGTAGCGCCAGTAGGCGCCGCAGTAGTGCGTCCGCCCGACGCCGCTGACCTCGCGCCAGCGCGCCTGCGCGGCCACCGATGCCGAGCGTCACCGCGGGTGCCGGTAGGCGATGCGGCGGATGACGCGGTCGTCCGCGATCGGCCGACCGCGGGTTGAGCGTGACGCAGTAGTCGGTGGGGCCGGCGAATCCCCTGGAGCCGGTTGAGATGGTAGGTCACCGTCGGCGGCGCGGCGGCCGTCGCCGCCGAGACGGTAGTTCCACGACGCGTGCGCCCGCGGCGCGGCCGGCAGCGCCGCCGCGTCGGTGTGCAGCCAGGCCTCGTTGGCGGTGGTCGTGAAGTGGCGGAAGACCTCGCGCTCCGCGTCGGTCGGATCGGCCAGCAGCGGCAGCACCTGGTCGCCGTGGCAGGCAAACACCACATCGTCCACCTGCAGCGGCGGGCCGGTCGGCGAACGTCAGGCTGACGCCACCGTCGTGCGCGGCGCACCGACTGGAGCAGGGCGTTCGGTCTGAACCGCGCCGTCGAGCGGCGCCGTCAGGCGCGGAATGTAGGTGTGGCTGCCGCCGCGGACCACCCGCCATGTCGGATGCGACCCGACGGCGAGCATGCCGTGGTTCTGCATGAAGCGCACGAGCGTCCGCGCCGGAAAGCGGTCGATGCTGTCGAGCGACGACGACCAGATCGCCGACGCCATCGGCGCGAGATAGCGCGACGCGAAGTCGTCGCCGTAGCGCTGGCCGCGCGAGATAGTCGGCGAGCGTCCAGCTCTCGGCGCCCGGCGTCGTCAGCACCCGCGGCGCGTCGCGGTTGAAGCGGACGATGTCGCGCAGCAGCCGGTAGTGCGACGGACGCAGCAGTTGCCGCGGCTGGGCGAAGAAGCCGCGCAGGCCGCGGCTGCTGTATTCGAAGCCGCTCGCCGGACAGCTGACCGAGAACGACATGTCCGACGGCATCGGTCTCGATGCCGATCTCGGCGAACAGCCGCACCAGGTTCGGATAGGTGCGCGCGTTGTGCACCAGGAAGCCGGTGTCGAGCGGAACCGGGCCACCTGCCCGCTTCGACCACGATGGTGTGGGTGTGTCCACCGAGGCGTTCGGCGCGCTCGAACAGCGTCACGCGGTGGCGCCGGCTGAGGAAATAGGCGGCCGCCAGCCCGGAGATGCCCGACGCCGATCACGGCGACGTGCTTCATGCCGCCCGCCGCGCCTCGTCGGACCACGAACGGCCGGAGGTCGCGGGCAATACCGGCAAGGGCGAGCAGGCGGAGGCCGAGGTAGGTCAGAGTCGATCTCCCACCAGCGGACCCCTGGCGACAGCTCGAGCGGCAGTGGTGGTGGTTGTTGTGCCACCCCTCGCCCAGCGTGACGAGCGCGAGCCAGAAGTTGTTGCGGCTGTCGTCGGCGGTGGCGAACGAGCGGCGTGCCCCAGATGTGCGCCACCGAGTTGATCGCGAAGGTCGCGTGATAGAGCAGCACCGTCGCGAGGAGGTAGCCCCAGACGAACGCCGCGAAGCCGCCGGTGAGCCACACGGCGGCGCCGAAGGCCACGGTCGGCACCCGTGATGGCGATCGAGCCAGCGCAGCTCCGGGTAGCGGCCGAAGTCGGCGATCCGCGCCGGGTCGTAGTGGTCGTGCCGGGTCGGACAGGATCCAGCCGACGTGCGACCACCAGAACCCCTCCCTGCGGAGAGTGGACGTCTTGCGGCCCGTCGGAATGGCGGTGGTGGTCGCGATGATGCGCCGCCCACCACAACGCGCCCTTCTGGCCCGAGGTCTGCGCCAGCATCGCCATCACGAACTGGGCACCCCGTCCCAGCTTGTACGAACGATGGCTGAAATAGCGGTGGTAGCCGGCGGTGACCCCGAACATCCGGATCAAGTAGCTGCCGGCGAGCCACCAGACCAGGCTCCACGTGAACGGCACGAGGAACACCGCCAGTGCGGCCACGTGCAGCAGCACGAAACGGGTCACCACCAGACGCTGACGCCACCGGGCGCTCTCGACCATGCCTTCAATCTAGTCGTTCGGATAGGTGTTGTCAAACCTTTGTCCATGACATAATCTCTACACGTGGCTTCTGCACTGACACTCGCTCTGGCCGGCTGGGGCGTCGCCGCCGCGCTGCTGCTCCTGCTCTGGATCTGGCACCTGCGGCTGCGCAACGCCGGTGTCGTGGACGTCGGCTGGTCGTTCGAGCCTGCCGCTCATCGCGGTGCTCTATGCCGTGGCCGGGCCGGGCTACGCGCCGCGCCGCTGGCTGATGGCGGCGCTGGTGGTGATGTGGGGCGTCCGGCTGGGAACCTACCTGCTCAAGCGACCGCGTGCTCGGACGGCCCGAGGACAGCCGCTACGCGGACCTGCGCGCCCGCAACAGTCCCGCCGCGGCGCTGGCCTTCCTGCCCTTCTTCCAGGCGCAGGCGTTCCTGGCCGCGCTGCTGTCGGCGCCCATGCTGATTGCCGCCTTCAACCGGGAACCGCGGCTGCTGCCGCTCGAGCTCGCCGCCGTGCTGCTCTGGTGCGTCGCGCTCGCTGGGGAATCGATTGCCGACCGGCAGCTCGAACGGTTCAAGGCCCGTCCCTCGTCGCACGGCAAGACCTGCCGCGAGGGTCTGTGGCGCTATTCACGTCACCCGAACTATTTCTTCGAGTGGCTGATCTGGGTGGCCTACGCGCTCTTCGCGCTGGCCTCGCCGTGGGGCGTCATCGCCCTGCTCTGTCCGGCGTTGATGTTGTACCTGCTGTTCCGGGTGACCGGCATCCCCGCGACGGAGGCGCAGGCCGTCCGCAGCCGGGGGGACGACTACCGGCAGTACCAGGCCACCACCAGCGTCTTCGTTCCGTGGTTTCCGCGGGACCCGTCGTGATCGAGCAGCTCCTCGATCGTGATCTGCTGCCCGACGCCGTCATCCGTGCCGGCATCCGCCGCATCGTCTCGGCGCGGCTGCGCGAGCAGGAGGCGGGCGGCATCGACGGCCAGTCCGAGCGGTTCGCGGCGCTGCTCGACTGGCTGCGGCAGGCACCGGTGGCCGCCACGCCCGAGGCCGCCAACGCGCAGCACTACGAGCTGCCGCCGGCGTTCTTCGAGGGCATGCTCGGTCCGCACCTCAAGTACAGCAGCTGCTGGTGGCCGCCAGGGGTCGGTTCGCTGGCCGACGCCGAGTCCCGGATGCTGGAGCTGACCACCGCCCGCGCGGGCATCGAGAACGGCCATCGCATCCTCGAGCTCGGCTGCGGCTGGGGATCGCTCACGCTGCACCTGGCGCACACCTTCCCTGACGCCCGCATCGTGGCGCTCTCGAACTCGGCGCCGCAGCGCGGGCACATCATGGAGAAGGCGGCCCGGCGCGGCCTGCACAACATCGAGGTCGTGACCGCCGACATCAACGACTTCGACACCGACGGGCGCTTCGACCGGATCGTGTCGGTCGAGATGCTCGAGCACGTCCGCAACTATCCGGCTGTGTTCGCGCGGATTGCCCGCTGGCTGGCCGCGGACGGGCGTTTCTTCGCGCATGTCTTTGCCCACCGGCGGTTCGCCTATCCGTTCGAGGTCCGTGATCGATCCGACTGGATGGCGCGCTACTTCTTCACCGGCGGGATGATGCCGAGCGACGACCTGTTCCTGCACCTGCAGGACGACCTCGTCGTCGAGGGGCACTGGCGGCTCGACGGCCGCCACTATCAGCGGACCGCCGAGGCCTGGCTGGAGAACCTCGATCGGAACCGCGCGGCGGTGGACGCCGGTGCTGGCGGCGGCCTACGGCGCCGCCGGGGCCACGCGCTGGCGCGTCCGCTGGCGCGTCTTCCTGATGGCCTGCGCGGAGATGTTCGGCTACCGCGACGGCCGCGAGTGGATCGTGTCGCACTACCTGTTCAGAAAGAGGGCATCCTGATGTTTCTCCACTTCGTCATCGCCACCGCGGCGCTGCTCGTCCTCGACGGCGTCTGGCTCGGACTGGTCATGAAGGACTTCTACCGGCGCAACCTGTCGCACCTCGCGCGGATGGCGGACGGCTCGCTCGACCCGATCTGGCCGGTTGCCGTCCTGGTGTATCCCGTCATCGCCGCCGGCCTGGCGGTGCTGGTGCTGGCGCGCGCCCGCACCCCGCTCGAAGCGCTTGCGCTCGGCGCCTTCTTCGGGGCCGTGTGCTACGCGGTCTACGACCTCACCAACCATGCGACCCTGCGGGACTGGCGGGCCACGATGACGTTGATCGACATCGGGTGGGGCGCCTTCTCCTGCGGCGTGGCCTCCTGGGCGACGGCCATGCTGACCCGCGCGTCGTAGCGAAACCATGGCCGAACCGCGTCCCAGGAATTCCCATTACCCGATCAGGGCGGTGGCCAGGATGACCGGCCTCAGCGTCGATACGCTGCGGGCATGGGAGCGCCGCTACGAGGCGGTGATCCCCGCGAGGAGCGACAGGGGCCGGCTGTACAGCGTCGCCGACGTCGCGCGCCTGGCGAATCTCCGGGAGCTGGTGGGCCGCGGCCACGCCATCGGCACCATTGCCCGCCTGAGCACCGCCGACCTGACGCAGCTGCTCGAGGACACGCCCAGGACCCCGGCCGCGCCAGACCGCACGGCCGTCGCGGACATCGCGCCGCTCACCGCGGCAATCGAGCGCTACGACCTCGACACGATCGAGGCCACCCTCAACCGCTACGCGGTGCTGCTGCCGCCGGGCGACCTCGTGTTCGCGGTCGTGCTGCCGCTGCTGCAGACGATCGGACAGCGCTGGGAGGCGGGCACCCTGCGCCCCGCGCAGGAACACCTGGTGTCGGCGATCGTCCGCACCGTGCTGGGTGGTCTCGTCCGGACATCCGCCCGCCTGACCGCGGCGAAGCGGATCGTGTGTGCCACGCCTGCGGGGGAGCGTCACGAGCTCGGGCTGCTGTGCGCCGCCCTGCTCGCCGCGTCGGCCGGATACGGCGTCGTTTATCTCGGGGCCGATGTGCCGGCGTCCGACATCGCCCATGCCGCCGCGACAGCCGAGGCGCACATCGTGCTCGTGGCCCTGACCACGCCGGGTGCGGTGACCCAGGGAGAGATCCGGAGCCTCGCCGCCGGTCTCGCCGAGCTGCCGCCGGACATCGCGTTGTGGGTCGGCGGGCCCGAGGCCCGCCGTCTGCTGGCCGTTCTCGGAAACCGGGGCCGCCACCTCGACGATCTGGCGGCCATCGTCCCGCTGCTGCCACGCCATGCCGGCTAGGGACGCGCTGTCTCGCTTTGCCTGGGCCCCCTCCGCCGGGGCGAGACCCTCGCGCGGCCTCGAGCGCCTCCGCTCGGAGGCAGTCGTGCCCGCCTCGCTGGCAGACACCTTTGCCTTCTTTTCCGACGCGGCAAACCTCGAGCGCCTCACGCCCCCGTGGCTGAGCTTCAGGATCCTCACCGCGATGCCGATCACGATGCGCGTCGGCGCGGAAATCGAGTACCCGATCACGCTCCACGGCCTGCCCATTCCGTGGCGCACGAGAATCGACGTCTGGGAGCCGGGGATCCGCTTCGTCGACCGGCAGCTCAGGGGCCCCTATCGCTGGTGGCACCACGAGCACCGCTTCGAGGCGGTGCCGGGAGGCACACGCATCATCGACGAGGTCGAGTTCGTCCCGCGGCTGCGCTGGGTCACGGGCCCGAAAGTCCGGCGCGATGTGCAGCACATCTTCGACTACCGCAAAGAGACGCTGCACCGGACCTTCACGAGCCTGGGCTGACCGAAATCCGGCGCGGCGCGCGCTGTTTGCGTCATGATCGACGAGGCAGCACCCGGGCGCGGCCGCAGGAGGGAATCAGGTGACGACCACCGCTCAGCCGTCGATCGCCCCGGGCGCACTCATCGCCGTGGCCGGCGCCACCGGCTACATCGGCACCCGCCTGGTGCCGCGCCTCCTCGAGGCCGGCTACCGCGTGCGCTGCCTGGCGCGCTCGCCGCGCAAGCTCCACGATCGGCCGTGGTATGCGGATCCCGGCGTCGAGGTGGTGGAGGCCGATCTCGACAACGACCGCACGCTGGGCGATCACCTCGCGGGCTGTGCCGCCGCCTTCTATCTCGTGCATTCGATGCAGTCGGCGGGCAAGGACTACGCCCGGCGCGACCGCGAGATGGCCGGGCGCTTCACGGCGGCGGCCGCGACGGCCCGCGTGCAGCGCATCGTCTTTCTCGGCGGCCTCGGCGGCGCCAGCGAGCAGCTGAGCGCCCACCTGCGGTCGCGCCGCGAGGTGGAAGAGGTGCTGGCCGCGGGCAGCGTCCCGGTCACGACGTTCCGCGCGGCCATGATCATCGGGTCGGGCTCGGCCTCCTTCGAGATCCTCCGCTACCTGGCCGAGCGCCTGCCCATCCTCGTCACGCCGCGCTGGGTCCGCACCGAGAGCCAGCCGATTGCCGTCGGCAACGTCCTCTACTACCTCGTGCACTGCCTCGCCGTTCCAGAAACCGCCGGGCGGGTGCTCGAGATCGGCGGCGCCGACGTCGTGTCGTACCAGACGCTGCTGCACGTCATGGCCGAGGAGCGCGGCCTGCGCCGCCGCCTGATCATCCCCGTGCCGGTGCTCACGCCGGTCCTCAGCTCGCTGTGGATTCACCTCGTCACCCCGGTCAGCGCCGAGATGGCGCGGCCGCTCGCCGAAGGGCTGCGCAACCGCGTCGTCGTAGAGGACGACACCGCCGCCCGGCTGATGCCGCAGCGGCTGCGCGGCGTCCGGGAGGCGATCCGCGCGGCGCTCGACGCCGAGGCCCGCTCCGATGTCGAGAGCACGTGGGCGGCGGCGGGCCCCGTCCCCGGCGATCCGAACTGGGCGGGCGGCGACGTGTTCCACGATTCGCGCAGCGCCGTCATCGCGGCGTCGCCCGAGCATGTCTTCGACATCATCACCCGGCTCGGCGGCCGCCAGGGCTGGTTCCGCTACAACCGGCTGTGGCGGCTGCGCGGCCTGATCGATCGCCTGGCGGGAGGCCCCGGCTGGAAGCGGGGCCGGCGCCACCCCGAGCAGCTCTCGTGGGGTGAGCCGCTGGACTTCTGGCGCGTGACGGAGCTCGATCGCGGACGGCGGCTGACCCTGCGGGCCGAGATGCGCCTGCCCGGCGATGCCGTCCTCGACTTCGAGCTCTCGCCGTCGCCCTCGCCGGGAGGCGCCCCCGGCACCCGGCTCACCCAGACCGCGCGCTTCAGGCCGAAGGGGCTGGCGGGGCTGCTCTACTGGTACGCCGTCCTGCCGTTTCACGGTCCGGTGTTCGACGGCCTGCTGCAGGGGATCACCGAAGCGGCCACGACGGCCGAGGCCCGCTGACGCCGCGGTCCGTTGGGCGGCGTGCCATAATCCCGGCATGAAACGACTGCTGATCGCGGCCGTCCTCGTCGCCGCCGTCCTGCCGGCCGCGTGCCGCCGTACTCCGCCGGCGCAGTCCGAAGGGGCCAACAGGCGCCCCAACATCCTGTTCATCCTGCTCGACGACCTCCGGTGGGACAGCGTCGGATACGCCGGGCATCCCCACATCAGCACGCCGGAAATCGACCGCATCGCCAACGAGGGCGTGAACTTCAGGAACGCCTTCTGCACGACCTCTTTGTGCTCGCCGAGCCGGGCGTCGCTGCTCACCGGCGTCTATGCCCACAAGCACGGCGTGACGGACAACTTCACCGAGCTGCCGGCAGGTCTGGACAGCTTCCCGAAGACCCTGCAGCAGGCCGGCTACGATACCGCCTACGTCGGCAAGTACCACATGGGGGAAGGCAACGACGAGCCGCGCCCCGGCTTCAACTACTTCGTCACGCACAAGGGGCAGGGCAAGTACTTCGACACCGAGTTCAACTTCAACGGCGAGCGGCGCGAGGTCAGGCCCGGCTACTACACCGGCGTCGTCACCGACATCGCGCTGGACTGGCTGAAGCGCGATCGCGCGGACAAGCCCTGGCTGATGATCCTCGGGCACAAGGCGCCCCACAGCTTCTACACCCCGGAGCCGAAGTACGCGCAGACGTTCGACGGCATCCCGGTGCCATACCCTCCGTCAGCGTTCTCGCTGGGAGACAAGCCGGCGTGGATCAAGGAGCGGCTGCGGACGTGGCACGGGATCTACGGACCGCTCTTCGACTGGCGCAAGAACTTCCCGGACGATCGCCCGGAGGCGGTGAAGGACTTCGAGAACATGGTCCATGCCTACTGGGGCACCATCCTCAGCGTCGACGACAGCGTTGGCCGCCTGCGCGCCTGGCTCGAGGAGAGCGGACAGCTCGACGGCACCATCGTCGTCTTTGTCGGCGACAACGGCCTGCTCGAGGGGGAGCACGGCATGGTCGACAAGCGGACGATGCACGAGCCGAGCATCAGGATTCCGCTGGCCGTGAGGTATCCGGCGCTGGCGCCCGGGCCGCGCGCCGTCGATCAGCAGGTGCTGACCGTGGACATGGCGCCAAGCCTGCTGGAGCTGGCGGGCGCCGCCTCGCTCGGCCGCACCGACGGCCGGTCATGGGTGCGGCTCGTGCGCGAGGGGGACCCGGACTGGCGCCGCAGCTGGTTCTATTACTACAACTACGAAAAGCAGTTCCCCTACACCCCCAACGTCCGCGGTGTCCGGACGGAAGAGTGGAAATACATCCGCTACCCGCATGGCGATGGTTCGCCGGACCGGCACATGGGGGAGCTCTACGATCTCAGGAAAGATCCGGGCGAGCGGCACAACCTGATACGGGCCGCGGACAGTTCCGAGGTCGTCAGCCGCCTGCAGGCGGAGCTGGCCCGGGTGATGGCGGTCTCCGGTCTGACACCCGAGACCGATCGGATGCCGGTCGACGAGGGGATCAAGAAGGAACTGCCGGCCCAGAACATCCGCTGATCGCGGCGCGGCGTCAGAGGGTGAACTGGAACCGGAGCACGCGGCTCCAGAAGCCGGGGCGCGACGGGAGCGGGCCCTGGGCGGGATCGCGGAGGCTGTCGTGGACCAGGTTGAACTGCACCTTCGTCCAGCGAGTGAGGTACCAGTTGACGCCAAGGGTAGCCACGCGGTCGCTGTTGCCGAGGATCACGTCGGCACGCGGCCCCGATGACGGCTCAGTACCGGCGGCGGCGCTGCCGAAGTGCAGCCGCTCGATGCGGGCCGCAACCTCGACGGCGCCGTAGCCGCCCCTGAAAAGCGGGCGCCGCGGCTGATCCAGCCCGTCGGCCTTCTTCTCGCCCGTGAGGGCCCACGTGCCACTGACGTACCAGCCGCTCGCCACCAGGGGGGAGAGGTCGGTGTCCTCGACACTCTGTCCCAGCCGCTCGTCGCTCAGCCGCATGTACTCGGCCTTCACGCTCAACGGGCCCGGCCGCCAGCGGGCCTCGACGCCGCGCCGTTGACGCGTGCCCCGGACCCAGACGTCGGGGCGGAAGAACCGCAGATCGAGCGCCGTCCGGCCGCGCAGGTCGGGAAAGCCTTCTTCGAGGCTGCTGGTCGTGAAGGCGGCGCCGAACTGCAGGTCGCTCATCGGTGACCGGGCGTGCCGGAACGGCTGCACGGTGACCCGCCCCGCCCACGTGCCGCCGCCGTGCACGCGGTCCGACGCCGGCGTGCGGGCATTGCGGCCGTCGTGCCTGAAGAAGCCGGTCTCGTAGGTCAGTGTCCGGGCGAGCACGCGCCCGTGGACCATGACGCCGACGTCGCGGCCGGGCGACAGCTGGCCCGCCGCGCGCGAGCGGTAGACGAAATCGAGGTTCGTCGCGCTGGTGTTCTCGTCGAGGCTGAACGGCAGCTTGAACTGGCCGGCCTGGAGCTGCACCGCGTCGAACGACCGGACGTTGGCGTAGACGTCGCGCCAGGGCTCGTCGGCGCCGAGCTCGGCTTCGACCTGGAAATCCACGACGTTGCGAATCTGCCCGGCGACCCCGACGCGCCGGCGGGCGATGTCGAGGCCGGAGGTGTCTTCCGCGTCGCCGAGCGGCGCATCCGACGCCCTGACGTCCCCCTGCAGGCGCGCCCGGAATTCCAGGCGCGTGCCCTTCCCGAAGTCGAGGGAGGGGTGGTCGCGCCAGCGGAACTCGACAGCCTTGCTTGGCTCCCCTTTTTTCTGCGCCGCATCCGCCTTCTGCTCAGCATCCGCGCGCGCCTGGCTGGCCTCCTGTGCGGCGACCGGGGCGGCGAGACAGATCGCGGCCAGCAGCGGGAGCAGGCCGGCGCGCGGCAGGCCGGTCACCGCGCCCCCGGCGGCTGCCGGTGCCCGGCGATAGTGCTGGACAGCGCCCGCACGAGTGGTGCATTCTGATGGCCTCCCCGGAGCCAAAGGTCATTCCCAGATTGACTCGTTCGTGGCGCACGTTTGTCCTGGCGGCGAGTGTTCTGGCGGGCGCGTGCGGCCGCAGTGGTGGAAGCACGCCCGGCACCGGCCCGACACCTGTGCCGGCCTCGTTTCCGTCGGCTGCCACCAGCGCGACGCTGGTCGGGGCGGGTGATATCGCGTTGTGCGGGGCACCTGGGGCGGCGGCGACCGCGCGGCTGCTCGACGGCATCCCGGGGACGATCTTCACCACCGGCGACAACGCCTACCCGAACGGGCGGCTCGAGGACTTCCGCGACTGCTACGAGCCGACGTGGGGCCGCCACAAGGACCGCACCCGCCCGTCGCCCGGCAATCACGACTACGAATCGCCGGGGGCGGCGCCGTACTTCCAGTACTTCGGGATGAATGCCGGCCCCGCCGGCCGGGGCTACTACGCCTTCGGCGCGGGAGCGTGGACGGCGTATTCGCTCAACAGCAACGTGGCGATGGCGGCCGCCTCCGCCCAGGTGAGCTGGCTGCGCGGCGAGCTGGGCGAGGCGGTGTCGGAGTGCTCCGTCGCCTACTGGCATCATCCGCTGTTCAGCTCCGGGCACAACGGCAACAACCCGCCGGCCCGCGATCTCTGGCGCGTTCTGCACGACGCGGGCGTGGACATCGTCATCAACGGCCACGAGCACCTCTACGAACGCTTCGCGCCGCAGGATCCCGAGGGCCGGCCGGACGCCACGCGCGGCATCCGGCAGTTCACGGTGGGCACCGGCGGCACCACGCTGACCACGCCGATGAGGCGGACGGCCAACAGCGAGGTGATCATCACCGAACACGGCGTCCTGAAGCTCAGGCTGGACGTCGGGTCGTACACCTGGGAGTTCATCGCCGCCGACGGCCGCGTCCGCGACTTCGGCACCGGCGCCTGTCACTGAGCCGCGCCCCGCGCGCGGGCCACTTCCTCCAGCACGAATTCGGCGCGGCCGGTCGCGAAGCCGCGCAGCTCGTTCACGGTGTCGTCGAACAGCTCCGTGGTGAACTGCTTGCGGGTGTCCTCGGCTGCCGGTTCCGCCGCGATCGCCGCCAGCCGCTCCACCTCCCGCACCAGCCAGTCGTCGGCCTGCGCCGACCGGGCGCACTGCTCGAGGGTGCCGAGGTAGAGCGCGCGGAGGTCGTCGTAGGCGAGCGCGCGGCCCACCAGCACGTTCTCGCCGGTCCGGCCGAAGATCGGGTAGTGCACGTCGACGAACGCGGTGTCGATGTCCCAGGGGATGATCCGGTGCACGGTGGCATCCTCCCGCCGGTAGAGGAAGAAGTTGTTCATCCCGTAGGCGCCGGCCAGGCTGTCTTCGTTGGCGAGAAAGGCGTCGATCGCCGCGTGGGTGACGATCTGCGGCAGATCGACGTACTGCTCGACGCGCGCGCGCCAGGCGGCGTCCTGATCGGCGTTCACTTCCCGGAACAGGTCACGGATCGGCCCATAGAGGCTGCGGTCGGACTCGAGCTGACGGGTCTGCGGCTCGAAGAACGACTTGTAGACATCGAGCTCGTCCCCGAGGTACTCGCCGTGCCATTCCCGCTGGAAGTCGTAGCGGAACAGGTAGCCCTGATCCTCGCCGACGGTCCGCATCAGGAACGGCCGGTCGACGGCTTCCACCACGGCGTAGAGGCCCTGGAACTCGTTGTTGATGTAGAACCGGCAGAAGGACTCGCGCGAGGCGATCCCCCCCATGCGGCGGACGAACGCCATCGCCGTGCGCTCGGCGATGAGCGACGGATCCTGCCAGAGGTTGTCGAGCACCAGCGACTCGAGGCCGAGAAACGTCTGGCGGGTGGTGTAGCGATCGAAATCCAGGAGCAGGCCGAGCTTGCTCGGGTTCCGGCTGCCCATGCCGCGGCTGCGCACGCCGATGTTGCGCACGCGCAGGCCGCGCCACGCGAGGTCCGCGGTGTAGTAGGTGTTCTCGGTGTAGTCCTCGCGCAGCTGCCGGTAGTCGCGCGAATTGATGAAGAGCCTGATGTCGTGCACCGCGTCGGGGTCGAACAGCTCAGCCGACGATTGCGCTGTCGCGGTGGACGCGTAGACCGCCGTCAGGGCGAGTGCCCAGCCTGCGCTCAGCCACCACCGTCTCATCCGCATGTGTTCGAGTTCCTCCCGGGACGCGACGTGAGCAGCCCTACTCGTATACTCGGGTCCTTCGCGAAATGCTTACCGCGCCCGCGCTGCCGCGCATTTATCGCGGCCGGGCCGCACTTCCGGCACAGCCGTGGTGGGCTGCTCGAGTGTGTCCGACTGGGCACGCCGGTGAGAACGGGACAGGAAGCCTGCTGAGGAGTTGACGACGCCGGGACCGTCGCGGTTCCCGTCAGGCGTGACCGCCGGGATGGAACGCTCCCCGCGCGCCGTTGCGCGAGGAGCGTAGTCGTACTCGTGGCTAAATGATCTCCGCCGTCATCTTCTCGCCGAAGCCGGCGTAGGCATCCATGCCGTGCTCGCCGACGTCGAGCCCTTCGATCTCCTCCTCCGCCGACACGCGGACGCCCATCGTCACCTTGAGCACCATCCAGGCGCCCAGGCTGAGCGCGAACGTCATGGCGCCGATGGCGGCGATGCCGATCAGCTGGGTCAGCGTTTTCGCGAATCCGCCGCCGAGGAGCAGCCCGCCTTCCGTGGCGAACAGCCCGACCGCGAGCGTGCCGAACACGCCGTTGACGAGGTGCACGCTCAGCGCGCCAACCGGGTCGTCGAGCTTCACCTTGTCGAAGAACAGCACGGCGTAGACCACGAGCACGCCGGCCACGCCGCCGATGATCACCGAGCTGCCGACCGAGACGACGTTGCAGGGGGCGGTGATGGCGACCAGCCCGGCCAGCGTGCCGTTGATGATCATGCTGAGATCCGGCTTGCCCAGCACGACCCACGCAGCCACCGTCGCCGTCAGGCAGCCGGCGGCGGCCGCCATGTTGGTGTTGAGCGCAATGAGCGCGATGGCGGACGGGTCGGCGGCCATCGTGCTCCCGGGGTTGAACCCGAACCATCCCAGCCAGAGGATCAGCGCGCCGAGGGTGGCGCTGGTCATGTTGTGGGCGACGATCGGCTTGACCGTGCCGTCGGGCAGGTACTTGCCCAGGCGCGGCCCGAGCACGATGACCCCGGCCAGCGCCGCCCAGCCGCCGATGCTGTGGACGACGGTGGACCCGGCGAAGTCGCCGAAGCCCATCTTCGACAGCCAGCCGCCGCCCCACGCCCAGTGACCGCCGATCGGGTAAATGAAAGCGACAAGAATGAAGGCGAACAGCACAAAGGCCACAAATTTGACCCGCTCGGCGACGGCGCCGCTGACGATGGTGGCGGCGGTGCCGGCAAAGACCAGCTGGAAGAAGAACTTGGCGTAGAGCGGCACGCCGGTCCAGTTGAGCGCCGAGAACACCCCCTGGTAGGCATCGCCGGTCGCCGGGCTGTTGTCGGTGCCGTGCAGCCCCCAGCCCGAGAGCCCGATGTAGTCGGTGCCGTCGCCGAACATCAGGGCGAACCCGACGATCCAGAACGCCACCGACGACGCCGCAAAGACGATGAAGTTCTTGGCGAGAATGTTGACGGCATTCTTGGCCCGGCAGAGCCCGCTCTCCACCAGCGCGAAGCCGGCGTTCATGAAGAACACCAGGAACGCCGTCAGCAGCACCCAGAGCGTGTCGAGGGCCACTTTCGTTTCCGCGTCGATGGCCGCCTCCGACAGGGCCGGCGTCAACAGCGCCAGCACAAACACCGAGCCGACCAACAGTCCCCTTCTCATCGGATCTCCTCGAGACACGCACCAGGCACGCGCGGTGGGCGCCGTGCCGGGTGCCATGTGGTTAGGTGCACGGGCGCACCGGCCACAGTGCAAGAGAATCGCCACGCGGCATCAGGCGCGCGTCGCGACACCATCAGGAGTTTTTCAGGGGAATTTCCCGGATCGGGACGGGAGCGACGGTTGAACGTCAGACATAAATGTCGTGACGAACCGCCCGGCAGAACATTGCTGTCAGGAAGTGCAGGACGCCGCCGGGCTGGCGATCAGCACCAGGCGCGGTGCGGGCCGCGGCACAGCGCCGTCGCGAGGCTGATGGCGAACGGCCAGATCCTTGAAGGGGCCCGGGCTCGCCGCGCTCATCCGCTGGACGTGGGGACGCTAGCCCCCCTTCTTGCCCCAGAGCGCGTCGAGCCGCTGCTCGCGGCCGCAGTTCCACTTGTAGAACTTGTAGCGCAGCGGGTTGGTCTTGTAATAGTCCTGGTGGTACGCCTCGGCCTGGTAGAACGTGCCCGCCTTCGCGATCTGCACCTGGATCGGCTCGCCCAGTCGCCCCGCCACCTGCTGCTTCGATGCCTCCGCCAGCCGCTGCTGGTCGTCGGAGTGGGCAAAGATCGCCGGGCGATACTGGCTGCCGCGATCGCAGAACTGCCCGTCGCCATCGACCGCGTCGACATTGCGCCAGTAGACCTCGAGCAGCTTCTCGTAGCTGATCTTCGACGGGTCGTAGGTGATCTCGACCGCCTCGGTATGTCCCGTTCCGCCGCCCGAGACCTGCTCGTAAGTCGGGTTGGCCATCCGCCCGCCGGTATAGCCCGAGACGACCGAGAGGACGCCGTCGAGCTCTTCGAACGGCGGCTCCATGCACCAGAAACAGCCGCCGGCAAAGGTCGCCGTCGCACGCCCCTCCGATGCCGGGGGCGCAGCCTGCCGGGCCGCGGCCCCCGCTGTCAGCAGCGCCACCGCACAGGCGGCAGCTATCGCCAGAGTCGCGCGCGTCCTGTTGCTCATCACCTTACGCTCCCTGTGCTGCCGGTTTGAAGACCATCGCCGCGCCGTTCATGCAATACCGCTTGCCGGTCGGCCGCGGGCCGTCGTCGAACACGTGGCCGAGGTGGCCGCCGCACCGGCGGCAGTGCACTTCGACCCGCTCCATGAGCCAGCTGCGGTCGATGCTGGTGCCGATCGCCTTGTCGAGCGGCGCCGTGAAGCTCGGCCAGCCGGTGCCGCTCTCGAACTTGGTGCTCGAGTCGTAGAGTGCCAGGTCGCAGCCGGCACAGTGGAACGTGCCCGTGCGGTGCTCGGCATTGAGCGGGCTCGAGCCGGCCGGCTCGGTGCCGTGCTTGCGCAGGATCTGGAACCGATCGGGCGTCAGCAGCTGTCGCCACTCGGCCTCGGTCTTCGTGATCTCGAAGCGCTCTGGCCCGCCGGCCGGCACCGCCGCCGTGTCCGCGCCCGCGGCGCAGGACGCGAGGGCCGCAGGCAGGAACGCCGCCGTGGCCGCCAGGAAAGCTCGTCGATGCATGATGGACTCCTCTGTCCCTGCTTAAGATACGCCGCCCCGGCGCCGGCGGATGTCGGATCCGCACATGGGCTGGCAGGCGCCTGTCGCCCAGCCTCTCTTGATCAATACCGGAAAGACGCCGTTTATTCCCGGCCCCCTCCGAAACGGCGCCCTGGCCTGCTTGCCGCCGCCTTTCCCGCGTGGCAGGATTCGGGCGGTGCCGCACCAGAACGGAAAGGACATCCCGTGACCACTCTCCGCCGGACGCTGAGCGTCGTGACCGCGTGGGCGATGCTTGCCGCCGCGATGCCCGCCGCGACGATGGCCCCCCAGGGACGGGGGGCGCAGCCGAACGTGCTCGTGATCCTGATCGACGATCTGGGCTGGAAGGATACGGGGGTATACGGCAGCCCCTTCTACGAGACGCCGCGGATCGACCGGCTGGCCGGCGGCGGCGCGCGCTTCTCGCAGTTCTACACGGCCGGCGCCATCTGCTCGCCCACGCGCGCAAGCCTGATGACCGGCAAGAGTCCCGCCCGCGTCCACATCACCGACTGGATCGGCGGTCAGGACACGAGCGGTACGCTGCTGCCGGCCGACTACGAGCGGCAGCTGCCGCTCGAGGAAGTCACTGTCGGCGAAGCGTTCCAGGCGGGCGGCTACGATACCGGCTACATCGGCAAATGGCACCTCGGCACCGGTCCCTTCATGCCGTCGGCCCAGGGCTTCGCCTGGACGCGAGCGGTGAACGGCGCCGGCCAGCCGGCGTCGTTCTTCCCACCCTACCGCAGCGCCGCGAGGCCGGAGACCGACGTGCCGGATCTCGAGGGTGCGGCGGGCGGCGAGTACCTCACCGATCGCCTGACGGCCGAGGCAGTGCAGTTCCTCCGCGCGCCGCGCACCCGCCCCTTCTTTCTCGTGCTCTCGCACTACGCCGTGCATACGCCGATCGAAGCGCCGCAGGAGCTCATCGCCAAGTACGCGGCGAAGCGCGACCGGCTGCCGGGAGCAGCGGCCCCCGCCACGCTCTCCGAAGGCGCCGGCACGACCAGGCTGCGCCAGGACCACACGGCCTACGCGGCGATGGTCGAGAGCGTGGATGCCAGCGTTGGCCGCCTGCTCGACACGCTCGACGCGCTGGCGATAGCGGACAACACGATCGTCGTATTCGTCTCGGACAACGGCGGGTTGAGCACCCTCAAAGGGTCGGGCGCGCGGATGCCCACATCGAACGCCCCGCTGCGCGCCGGCAAGGGCTGGCTCTACGAAGGCGGCATCCGCTCGCCGCTCATCGTCCGGTGGCCGGGGCGCATTCCGGCCGGGGCGGTGATTGAGACGCCGTCGATTTCCAACGATCTCTACCCGACCCTGCTGCAGCTGGCCGGCCTGCCGGCGCGACCCGCGCAGCATCTCGACGGGATGAGCGTGGCGCCGCTGCTGCGGGAAGGGGGCACGCTTGGGCGCACCGCGCTGCACTGGCACGCGCCTCACTACCATGGGTCCGGCAGCACGCCGGCGGGGGCGATCCGGAAGGGATCGATGAAGCTGATCGAGTGGTTCGAGGGTGGCCGGGTGGAGCTGTACGACCTCGCGCAGGATCCGGGCGAGCGCCGCGATCTGGCGGCGGAGCGGGTGAAGGAGGCCGCCAGCCTGCGCGCCGAGCTGGCGCGCTGGCGCGAGCAGTCGGGCGCGCGCATGCCGCGGCCGCGCCGGCCATAGCCGCGCCGGCCGCCGCTTACGGCGTCAGCCAGCGCACGAACCACTCCACGGCCGCCGTCTGCGCCGCTGCCGTGAACTCGTGCCCGGTCTTCGGCTGAAGATGGAGCGAGAAGCGCCCCGGCACCCCCGCATCGCCGTAGGCGCGCGCGGCGGCGGCGGCCGACTCCCGCACCCCTTCAATCGGCGTCCGGGCATCCGAGTCGCCGTTGATCACCAGGAGCGGCCGCGGCGCAATCAGCGGCAGCATGGCGGGGGCGTCGAACTCCGTGTAGATTCCCGGGACCACGCGGTCGTAGAAGCTGCGGACGAACGCGGCATCGACCTGCGCGCCGGCGCCGGCCGCCGCGGCGTCGATCGCGGCCTGGAACGTTCCCACCCGCGACTGCCAGCTGTCGTGCTCGAGCGCCCAGCGGAAACTCTGGACGCCGATCACCGGCACGGCCGCGGCGATGCGCGGATCCACGGCCGCCGCGAGGTAGGTCTCCATGCCTCCCTTCGAGATGCCGGTCAACCCGATCCGCGCCGCATCGACATCTTCGCGCGTCTCCAGGTAGTCCACGAGGCGGAGGATGTCCCAGACGGTGTCGTAGAGGAACGGGTGCGTCCGCCCGGTCTGCCAGGCGCGCAACATCGCGTCCACGTACTCCGCTGCCCGGGCGCCCGGTTTCGCCCGCTCGCCGTGATGGCGGCCGTCGATCGCCACGGCAATGAAGCCGCGGGCCGCCAGGTCGTGCGCCAGCTGCACGATCCGGGCGTCCTCCTTGCTCCCGCCCGTGCCGTGCATGAGGATGACCACCGGGCGGCGGCCGGCCGCCGATGTGGCTTTCCAGACCAGGGCAGGCACGCGCTCCCCCGCCTGAACGGCAAAGCTCACGCGCTGGCGCTGAACCGGCGGGCCGGCGGGCGTCTGCCCATCGGCTGGCCGCGTCTGCACGTCGGGCGCCAGCGGCACGCGCGGGCGATCGATCAACCGCAGGAACGCCGCCCGCGAATGCGGCCGCATCTCTCCCTGGCCGGCGGCCCTCCCTCCCCAGAGGACGAGGACGATCGGCAGGACGGCGGCGAGCAGACGACAGCGCACAGCCATGATCACCGGCTCAGGCTGCGATCGACGATTTCCAGGAGCTGGCGCGGGGAGAACGGCTTCTGGAGGAAGTTCTGCCCTTCGAGCAGCGAGAGCTGGCGGCCGGCAATCTCGGCGCTGTAGCCGCTGGTGAAGATGACCGGAAGCGTCGGGTTGGCGGCCCGGAAGCGGGCGGCGAGTTCCCGTCCGTTGACCCCTTCGGGCATGACGATGTCGGTCAGCAGCAGGCGAATCGTCGCCTGGTGCTGGTCCCAGAGACGCACGGCTTCGAGCCCGTGGGCCGCCTCGAGCACCCGGTACCCCTGTCGCTCGAGCACCACACGGGTCAGCATCCGAACCCCCGGCTCGTCCTCCACCAGCAGGATGGTCTCGGTCCGGCGGCGCAGCGCCGGTGCCGCGGCCGCCTCGGTCCGGGCCCGGGCGGCATCTTCGTCGATCGGCAGCAGGACTTCGAAGGTCGCCCCCGAGCCGACGGTGCTCTCGACGGTCACCCAGCCCCGGTGCTGCTTGACGATGCCGAAGACGGTGGCCAGCCCGAGGCCCGTGCCCTTTCCCGCTTCCTTGGTGGTGAAAAACGGCTCGAAGATGCGCGGCAGGTGCTGCGGGTCGATGCCGCCGCCGGTGTCGGACACGCGGAGGCAGACGTGCCGCCCGGCGGACACGTCGGGCATCGCCGCCGCGTCGTGGGCCGAGAGCAGCCGCTCAGCTGTGGCGATGAACAGCCGCCCGCCACCGGGCATCGCGTCGCGGGCGTTGACGACGAGGTTGAGGAGCACCTGGTCGAGCATGCCGGGATCGCCGCGCGTCAGCAACGGCCGGGGATGGAGGTTGAGCTGGAGGCCGACGTCTTCCCCAACGATGCGCTGCAGCATCTTGGTCAGGCTGGTGACGACCTCGTTCAGGTCCAGCTGGCGCGGCTGCATCACCTGGCGCCGGCTGAACGCCAGGAGCTGCCGCGTGAGGTTGGCGGCCCGCTCGGTGTTGGCCCGGATGTCGTCGAACAGCTCGCGGCTGCCCTCGGGCAGGCCGGGTTCGGCCGCCGCCAGGTCGGCCTGCATCATGATCGCGGCAAGGATGTTGTTGAAGTCGTGCGCCACGCCGCCCGCCAGCTGGCCGATCGCCTCCATCTTCTGCGACTGGCGCAGCTGCTCCTCGAGCAGCCGCCGGTCGGTGATGTCGGCCGCCGTGCCGACCACGCGGAGCACCTCGCCGCCCGGGCCGCGAATCGGGAACGCGCGATCGTGAATCCACCGCACCGAGCCATCCGGACGCAGGATGCGGTAGGTCTCGTCGTAGTCCCCGCGCGTCATCTTCGCCTGGCTGGTGCGCGCGCGGTCATCCGGATGGATCGTCGCGAGCCAGGTCTCGAGCGAGGCGTGCAGGCTGTCGCTGCAGCGGCCCCAGATCTTCTCGTAGGCCGGGCTCACATACAGCAGCCGCTGCGCGGACGGATCGGTGATCCAGAACACTTCCTGGACGTTCTCGGCGAGCTGGCGGAACCGCTCTTCGCTCTCGCGCAGCGCCTGCTCGACGCGATGCCGCGCCGCCTCGCGTTCGTGGACCTCCAGCGCGAACGAGATGTCGGCCGCCAGCTCGTCGAGGAGGCGCAGCTCCTCCTCGTCGAAGAACCCGGATTCCCCGGCGTAGAGATTGAACGTGCCGATGACGCGCGACCCGGAGGTGAGCGGCAACGCCGCCATGGCGCGGTATTCACGGCGGATGGCCGCATCACGCCACGGCGCGGCGCCCGGGTCGCGGGCGATGTCGTTGCACACCCCGTGCTCGCCCGTGCGCACCGCCTGGTAGGTCCAGACACAGCCCTCATCGCTGGTGCCGTCGCCGAGCAGACCACGGATCATGGCGAGCGTGTCCTCGGCGGCGCCGGCGTACGCGGCAATCCGCAGGGGGCCCGACGGCTCCTCCACCAGCCCGATCCAAGCCATGCGGAACCAGCCCTTCTCGACGGCAATCCGGCAGGCCGATTCGAGCAGCGCCTGCGAGTCCCGCTCGCGGACAATGGTCTCGTTGATGTTGCTGAGCACCGCGTAGACCCGGTTGGAATGCTGGGTGCGCCGCTCCGCTTCCTTCCGCTCGGTGATGTCCTGGTCCACGCCCGTCAGGTGGACGGCGCGGCCGGCCGCGTCCCGCACGCAGCGGCCGCGCTCGGCCACCCAGCGGACGTCACCGCCCGGCAGGACGATGCGGAACTCCACGGTGTATTCGCCGGTCGACCGCGCCCGCTCGATCCGGCCGGCGACGACGGCGCGGTCCTCGGGATGCACCAGCGCCAGCAGCGCGGCGCCGGTCTTCGGATAGAGCGGCTCGGGCAGGCCCGACACCGGTCCGCTGCCTTCGATGGTGCGCAGCGTGTCCGTCTGGAGATCCCACGACCACACGCCCATCCGCGACATGTCGAGGGCGGTTTCGAGCTGCGCCGACTTGTCGCGCAGCCGCGCCGCCGCTTCCCGGATCGCGGTGATCTCGACAATCGCGCCGCGCATCCGCAGCGGCTCGCCCGCCTCGTCGAACGTGAACTCGCCGCGGCCGGCCATCCAGCGCACTGAGCCGTCGGGCCAGCGCACGCGGAACTCGTGGGCGTAGGCGGTGCGTCCCGTGATGGCGCGGCTCACGGCGGCGCTCAGCGCCGGCAGATCCTCCGGGTGCACGCGGCTGGCGAAGGCCTCGTAGGTGCCGTCGAACTCGCCGGGAGCAAATCCCCACAGCTCCTCGTGGCAGCGCGACCAGGTGCTGTGGTTCCCCGGCACGTCCCAGTCGAAGGTGCCCATGTGTGCCGCATCGATCGCCATGCGCAGGCGGTCGGCACTTTCGCGCGCCGCTTCCTCCGCCTGCTTGTAGGCGGTGATCTCGCGCGTGATGCCGAGCAGCGCGGTGATCTCTCCCTGCTCGCTGCGCAGGGGCGCGGCGTGGGTCTCCAGCCAGCGCCGGGTCCCCTTGATGCCCTGGATTTCGAACTCGAGCGTGCCGGACTCGCCGTTCATGACGCGGCCGGTCAGCGCCGCAAATGCCGCGCGATGCTCCGGCAGGACCAGGTCAAGCACGGAACGCCCGGCGACCTGCGTCATCGAGTCCGCCTCGATCATGCGCAGGCCGGCGGGGTTCATCTCGAGGAGTTCGCAGGCCGGCCCGAGCAGCTTGACGCATTCGGGCTCGTTCTCGAACATCGTCCGCAGCCGCCGCTCGCTGGCGATCAGCTCGCGCGCCTGGCGGCGCAGCTCGAGCTGGGACATCACCTGCCGGCCGAGCGCCCCGAGCGCCCCCTCCTGTGCGGCGGTCAGCTGGCGGGGAACGCGGTCGAGGACAGCCAGCGCCCCGAGCACGTGCCCGTCCACGGTGACCAGCGGCGTGCCGGCATAGAAGCGGACCGCGTGGCCGCGCACGAGCGTGTTGTCGGCAAAGCGGCTGTCCGCGGCGGCGTCGGGCACGACGAACAGGCCGGTGTGAGGAAGGCTGTGGGCGAAGGACGATCCGGCGCGGGAAGTTTCGCCGACATCGAGGCCGATGCGGGACTTGAACCACTCCCGATCGGCATCGACGAGCGAGATGAGCGCCATCGGCGCCTCGCAGATCTGCGCGGCGAGGGCGGCCAGGTCGTCGAGCGCCTGTTCGGGAAGGGTGTCGAGCACGCGGTAGGCGTGCAGCGCGGCGAGCCGTGCCGTTTCGTCCGGCGGCGAGGAGGCCGGTGTCATGCGAGCGTACTCACGGTCGAGCCCCTTTCCCGGATTCCACGCCGCGGCATCAAGCCTGCCGCCGCGCCCGACGGCAGACTGTCCACGCCCCGGTCCGACAGCGTACACTACGGGACCTCTCGAGCCCGCCGCGCCATATTTCAGTGAGCCTGAGACTACAGACGGCCGCACGGGCCGAAATCTTCCCCACGATCGGGAAAAATCCGCAGTCCTGGCGTCTCTTCGGAGTGGATTGGGCGAGCATGCGGCGGGGGATGAGGGCTGCCCGCCGGCATACCGTTTGCCCTAACCGGCACGACGTCGCGGGCCGCGCACCCGGGCGGGATCCCTGCAGACAAGGAGAGGCCGTGACCTCGTTTCAACACATCGTGTGCCCCGTCGACTTCTACGAGACGTCCGCCCGGGCGCTGGTCCACGCAACGGCGCTCGCGCGGTGGTATCAGGCCCGGCTGACCATCCTCCACGTCGTGCCGGCGTTCGAGGTGGTCGCGGAACCGTTCGTGCGGTTCGACGACTCGGGTCGGCTGCTCTCGCCGGCCTCGGGCGACGAAGTCGCCGCCGAGCTGCGGCGGTGGATCGACCCGGCAACCGCCGCGCTCGAGCCGACGCTCCTGGTGCAGGAAGGGCGCGCGGCCGATGCCATCGTGAGCTGCGCGGCGTCCCTCCCCGCGGACCTGCTGGTGCTCGGCACGCACGGCCGCAGCGGCTTCGTCCGCCCGCTCCTGGGGTCGGTGACCGAGAAGGTGCTGCACACGGCGCCGTGCCCGGTCCTGACAGTCCCGCCGGCCGCGCCGGCCGCCGCACCGTCGCCGGTGATGTTCCGCCACATCCTCTGCCCGACGGACTTCTCCCCGTCTTCGACCAGGGCGCTGGAGCTGGCCCTCGATCTGGGACGCCAGGCCGACGGCTGCGTGACCGTGCTCCACGCCATCGAATACATGGACATCGAGGAGCCCTGCGAGCATGTGGACTTCGACATCCGCGACTATCGCCGGCACGTCCTCGAGCATGCCCGGGAGCGCCTGCACGGCCTGGTCGCCGGCGAGCCGCAGACCTGGTGTGAGATCCAGGAGGTCGTGGCGGTCAATCGCGCGTATCGCGAGATCCTGCAGCGCGCGACCGCCACCGACGCGGATCTCATCGTCATGGGCGCCCAGGGGCACGGCGGGATGGACCTGATGCTGTATGGGTCGAACACCCAGCACGTCGTGCGCGCCGCCAGATGTCCGGTGCTCACGGTCCGGGCGTGACGCAGGACGATCGGACGGCCATGGGCGCGCCGCCTGACGCGGGGCGCGATCCGGCGGGCGGGCTCACGACCGCCGAGGCTGCCGCCCGGCTCTCCCGCTTCGGGCCGAATGCATTGCCCGAGCGGCCGCCCGACCCGCTGTGGCGCCGGTTCCTCCACCAGTTCGCCAGCCCGCTGATCTACATCCTGCTCTTCGCCCTCGCCTTCGACCTCGGGCTCTGGCTCTACGAGGGGGCGCACGCCTGGCCGATCGAAGCGAGCGCCATCGGCCTGATCCTGCTGCTCAATGCCGCGCTCGGCCTCTATCAGGAGTACCGCTCCGAGGCCGCGCTGGCGCGGCTGAAGGCGCTCGCGGGGGCGCAGGCGTGGGTGCTGCGCGACGGGCACTTCGTCCACCTCCCGACCGAGGCGCTGGTGCCCGGCGACCGGCTCCGCCTTGAAGCGGGCGATCGGGTCCCTGCCGACGGCACGCTCGCCGGTGCGCGCGGCGCGATGCTGGACGAATCCATCCTGACCGGGGAATCCGTGCCGGTGGACAAGGGCGACCAGGACGAGGCGTACAGCGGCACGCTCCTCGTCCGGGGCAAGACCCACCTGGACGTCACGCAGACGGGGCCAAAGAGCGCGATGGGGCGGCTGGCCACGATGCTCGGGGACATCGAGGCGGGCAAGACGCCGCTCGAACGGCGCGTCGACCAGCTGGGGCATCAGATCGCGCGGTGGGTGCTGATCCTCGCGGCCGCTCTTGGCGTCCTCGGCGTGCTCGCCGAGGGCCTGGAGCGGGCGCCGGAGATGATCATCTTCGCGGTGGCACTGGCCGTGGCGGCGGTGCCCGAGGGGTTGCCCGCCGTGCTCACCGTTGCCCTGGCGCTGGGCGTCGAACGCATGGCGCGGCAGCGCGCGGTGGTGCGGCGCCTGTCAGCGGTCGAGGCGCTGGGCTCGGTCACCGTCATCGCGACGGACAAGACGGGCACCCTCACGGAAAGCCGCATGGACGTCCGCGCCCTCGAGTCGCCCGACGAGCCGCGCGCGCTGGCGGCCATCGTGCTGGCCAACGATGCGAACCTGGACGTCGGCGCCGGGGATCCGCTCGACCTCGGCCTGCTGCGCTACGCCAGCGATCGGGGGGTGGACGTGGCACAGCTGCGCCAGGCGCACCCGCTCGTCGGCGAGCGCCCCTTCGACAGCGCCTGGAAGTTCGCGCGCGTGACGGTGCGGGAGCACGGCGAGCCGGTCAGCTACCTCAAGGGAGCTCCCGAGGTCCTGCTCGGACGCTGCGTCCTCTCTCCCGATGACCGCGACGCCTGGGCCCGCAAGACGGAGGACTACGCGCGCGAAGGGTTCCGCGTGCTGGCCATCGCCTGGGCCCCGGGAGAGTCCGAAGATCAGCTGACGCTGCTCGGGCTGGCGCTGTTCTGGGACCCGCCCCGCCCCGAAGTCCGCGACGCCGTCGCCGTCGCGCGCGCGGCGGGCATCCGGGTCATCATGATCACCGGCGACCATCCGGCAACCGCGGCCGCCGTGGCGCGCCAGATCGGCATTCCGGGCGAGCGCGTGCTGAGCGGGGAGGAGCTCGCCGCCCTGCCGGCGCGCGACCTGGCCAGCGCGCTCGCGAGCGTCAACGTCTTCGCGCGGGTGCGCCCGGAGCAGAAGCTGCAGCTCGTGGAGGTCCTGCAGGGCGAAGGGGAGATCGTCGCGATGACGGGCGACGGCGTGAACGATGCCCCGGCCCTCAAGCGCTCGGACGTCGGCGTCGCGATGGGGCAGCGTGGCTCCGACGTGAGCCGCGAGGTGGCCGACCTCGTGCTGCTCGACGATAACTTCGCGACCATCGTGCAGGCGGTCGAGGAGGGGCGCGGCATCTACGAGAACATCCAGAAGTTTCTTCGCTTCCTTTTCTCCACCAACCTCTCGGAGGTGCTGCTCGTGGCCTGTGGCGCCCTGCTCGCCTACGCCCTCGACCTGCGCAACGAGGCCGGCGGCCTGCTGCTCCCGCTCACCGCCGCGCAGATTCTCTGGATCAACCTGATGACCGACGGGCTGCCGGCGCTGGCCCTGGCCTTCGATCGCACGCCGGGCGTGATGCAGCAGGCGCCGCGCCCGGCCAGCTCGCCGCTGCTCGACCGGCCGTCGGTGCGCTTCATCGTTGCCGCCGGCATCATGAAGGCGACACTCGCGCTCGGGCTGCTCGGCCTGGTGCCCCGGCTCGGCTACGCGCTCGGGGTGGCGCGGGCCGTGGCGTTCCATTTCATGGCCGTCGGCCAGCTGCTGCTGACGTATCCGTCCCGCCATACCTGGACTCACCCCCGTCCCAACATGTACCTGCACATCGCGGTCGCGGCGGGGGTGGCCATCCAGCTCGCGGCCGCCTGGCTGCCGTTCACGGCACACCTGCTGGGCGGGGCCGACATCCCGTTCGAGCTGTGGGGCCTGGTGTTCGGCGGCGCGTTCCTGGCCTGGAGCCTGGCGGAAGCAGTGTCCCGGATGGCCTGGTGGCGGGCCCGCGGAGCGGCCGGCCGATGATCTGGCTGCAGTTCTTCGGCGCGGCGCTGGTGATCGTGCTGGCCGGGGCCCGCCTCGCCCGCTACGGGGACGTGCTCGGCGAGAAGACCGGCCTGGGCCGCAGCTGGATCGGCGTGGTCCTCCTGGCCGCAACGACAAGCCTGCCGGAGCTGTTCACCGGCTTCGGCGCCACCGCGCTGCTGCCGCTGCCCGACATCGCCATTGGCGACGTGCTGGGCAGCTGCATGTTCAACCTGCTCATCCTGTCCTTGATGGACGCCGTCCAGCCCGAGCCGCTCACCGCGCGCGCCCACCAGGGCCATGCGCTCTCCATCGGCTTCGGCCTGCTGCTGATCGGCATCGCCGGTCTCGGGCTGCTCGGCGGCAGCCGTCTCCCGGCGCTCGGCTGGGTCGGGCTCTACACGCCGGTCCTGATCGGCGTCTACTTCGTGGCGATGCGCATGATCTTCACCCACGAGCAGCACCGCCGGGCGCGGGAGACGCGGGAGGTGGCCGAAGAGCTGCTCTACGGCGCCATCAGCCTGCGCTCGGCGGCGCTGCACTACGCGGGGGCGGCGGCGCTCGTGGTGGGCGCCGCCCTGTGGCTCCCGCGAGTCGGCGCCGAGCTCGCGCGGCAGACCGGGCTCGGCGAGGCGTTCGTCGGCAGCCTCTTCATCGCCATCACGACGTCGCTGCCCGAGATTGCCGTGTCGCTGGCCGCCGTCCGCCTCGGCGCGCTCGACCTGGGCATCGGCAACGTCCTCGGCAGCAACCTGTTCAACCTGCTCATCCTCGGCCTGGACGACGTGTTCTACCGCCACGGGCCGCTGCTGGCCGGCGGCGACCTCAGTCACGGCGTCAGCATCGCGGCGGTCGTGACGATGTACGCGCTGTTCCTCATCGGCTTGACCTACCGGGTGATGACGAAGCGGTTTGCGGTGACGTGGGATACAGGTACCATCGCGGCCGTGTACGTCGCGGCGGTGGCGCTGTCGTACCTGATGAGGGGATGATCTGGCCGATGCGCCGGGAGGACCTATGAAACAGTTCCGCTCGATCCTGTGCCCCGTTGATTTCTCGGATCACTCGGCGAATGCCCTGCGCCATGCCGCCGCGCTGGCCGACCTGACCGGCGCCCGGCTCACCGTCGCCTGGATCGCCGACCCGCTGCTCGAGATGGCGGTCACCGAATACGCGCTCGATCCGGGCCACGAAAAGGCGTTCGCCGACCTCCGGGATTTCGTCACGGCCACGCTTCCTCACGGCACGCGCCAGGATCCCACACCGTCAACCGTGATGAGTGTCGGCCCCCCGGAAACGGAAATCGCCAAGCTGGCCGGCGAGCACCACGCCGATCTGGTCGTCATGGGCACCCAGGGCCTGAGCGGCTACCGCAAGAAGCTGCTGGGCTCGACAACCGAGCGCGTGCTGCGGCACGCGACCGTGCCGGTGCTCGCGGTCCGGCTGTCGGAAGACGGGCGGCCACTGCTCAGCGGCGACCGGCCCGGTCTCGATGTCGGCACGGTCGTGGTCGCGATCGATCTCGGCACGGATTCACCCGCGCTCGCCGGCTACGGCGCGGGGCTGGCGCGGCTGCTGAAGGCGCAGCCGGTCTTCGTGCACGCGGTCGCGCAGGACAGCGCGCCGGCGCGCTGGCGGCGTGCGGTCGAGGCGCGCCAGCAGGTCTCCCTCGAGTCGGCGCGGGAGGAGCTGGCCCGGCTGACCGCCGCGGCGGGCGGCGCGGCGGCGGAGTGCGTGGTCACCGCCGGGAATCCGTCCGCGGAGATTGCGGCGCTGGCCGAGGCGCGGCAGGCCGGGCTGATCGTGATGGGGCTCATCGGCGGCTCGGGCCGCCTTGGCGCGCGCCCGGGCTCGATCGCCTACCGCGTGCTGCTGCTGGCAGCCACCTCCGTCCTCGTCGTCCCGCCGAACGCGCTCACCGCCGCGACGTAACCCGGCGTCCGCCATCAGGCGGCGGCAGGCGCCGCGCGCACCGTCAGCACCGGGCAGCCGGCCCGGCGCAGCACGTGCTCGGTGGTCGATCCGAACAGGTGGTGGCCGAAGCCGCCGTCGCCCTGCGCCCCCATGACGACCAGATCGGCGCGCTGCGCCGCCGCCTGGCGGAGGATCGCCTGGTGCGCCTTGCTGCCCGACACCACCTCGTCCACGTCGCACCAGGCGCGTGCCTCGCCGGGCACCAGCGCCCGCAGCCGGACACGGGCCTCGTCCTCGAGGTGGCGGCGGTAGGCCTGCACGTCGAATCGCGCGTGGATCCGCGGCTCGACTTCGGCGAACGACTCGATCACATGCAGCAGCGAGACCGTGCCGCCCGCGTCCCGTCCGAGGGACAGGGCCAGCGACAGCGCGTCCAGTGAAGACGGCGAGAAGTCCACGGCGCACAGGATCTGCTTGAACAGGACCTGGCTCGACCGGCTGGCCGCGGCCAGCCGCGGCACCGTGAGCACGGGGCAGGACGCCGCCGACACGATCGTCGCGGCCAGCGATCCGAGCAGCAGCCCGTCGATGCCGCTGCGGCCGTGCGTGCCGAGGACGACGAGGTCGGTGCCGAGCGCCGCCACCTGCGCCAGCACCACGGGAGCCGTCTCCCCTTCCTCGGCGGCCAGGCGCACGGCCACGTCTCCCGCGCCCACGAGCTCGAGCGAGCGCCGGAGTTCGTCGGCCGCCTGATCCGGCGTGTGCGGCAGGAGGGGCCGTCCGGCCAGGCCGTCCGCTCCACCGGCCGTGACGGCAGCCGACCAGGCGGACACGACGTGCAGGACCGTCAGCTCCGCGCTGTACCACTTCGCCAGGGCGACGGCATAGGCCAGCGCGCGGTGCGAGAACTCCGAGAAGTCCACCGGACAGAGGATTCGCCGGATCTCGAGCATGCCGCCCTCCATCAGCCGGCGGCGGACGTTTCCGGCGCCCGGACCGTCAGCACCGGACAGCCCGCTCCCCTGACGACCTGCTGCGTCGTCGAGCCGAAGAGCGCGAGACCGAGGCCGCCGCGGCCCTGCGCGCCCATGACGATCAAGTCGCAGGGGCGGGCCTCGGCCACGCGCAGAATCTCCCGGTGCGCCCGCCCCGCCACGACCTCGTCGCGGACGTCGCACCAGGTGCGCGGCTCTTCGGCGACGAGCGCGCGCACGCGCTGGCGCGCATCGTCCAGCAGCTGCTGGCGGTACTGCGGCACGTCGAAATGGGTGCGGCCGCGCGGCTCTTCTTCGGCGAGCCACTCGAGGACGTACAGCACGGTCACCGTGCCGTTGGCCTGGCGCGCCAGGTCGAGCGCGTGCCGGAAGGCGAGCAGCGCCGACGGAGAAAAGTCCATCGGACAGAGGATGTCGGTGAAGCGGACCTCGGCGGGCGCCTTCGCCGTCACGTGCGGCGGTACCAGCAGCACGGGGCACGGCGCCTTGCGCAGCACCTTCTCCGCAATCGAGCCGATCATGAAGCGCTCCCACCCGCTGCGTCCGTGCGTGCCCATGACGATGAGATCGGCGGGCATGGCGGCGGCGCGGTCCACGATGGTCCGGAACGAATCGCCCGGCTCGGCCACGAGGGTGGCCGCCACCCCGCTGGCGCCGGCGGCCTCGACGGTGCGGCGCAGGTGATCGAGCACCTCTTCGCGCGACGGCGGCTGCACGAGCTGCATCGCGCCGTCCAGGCTGGCGGAGCGGAGCGGCACGGGATCGAAGGTCGGCACGACATTGAGGACCGTGAGCCGTCCCGAGTACCAGCGGGTCAGCGCCGCCGCGTACGTCAACGGCCGCACGGATGCCTCGCTGAGGTCGGTCGGACAGAGGATGTGCGTGAACTCGATCACCGGCGCCTCCAGAAACGGCGGGGACGGTGCGACCCGTCCGCGGATTCGGACTGGCCGCCGTGTTCCGGGCGCGGCATGAGCAGCACGGCCGCTGGCGCCGTCACCACCCGGTTCCTGCCGCGCCGCTTCGCTTCGTAGAGCGCGGTGTCGGCCGCCCGCATCAGGTCGAGCGGCGCGACCGGCTCGTCGTTCACGCGAGGATCGACCGTCGCAACGCCCACCGACCCCGTCAGCGGCCGCAGGACGTTGCGCTGGGGAATCAGGTCGCGGATGCGATCGGCCAGCGCCAGCGCTGCGCTTTCGGAGGTGCTCGGCGCCAGGACCGCGAACTCGTCGCCGCCCCAGCGCGCACCGATGTCGGTCTCGCGCAGCTCCGAACGGATGACCGCCGCGAGCCCGCGAATGGCCTCGTCGCCGGCGAGGTGGCCGTAGCGGTCGTTGATGCTCTTGAGGCCGTCGAGATCCATGAGCAGGAGCGAGAGCGGGTGGCCGTAGCGACGCGACCGGGCGAGCTCGGTCGCGAGGCGGTGCAGCAGCCCGCGGCCGTTGAACAGGCCGGTGAGGGCGTCGGTCTCCGAGAGCCGCGCCAGCCGGTCGGCCTGACGGCCGATGATGTAGCCGAAGGCAACGAAGGCCAGCGCTGTCGACGTCCCGACATACATGTAGCCGGCGCGGTCGGCGGCCAGTTCACGCGCCGCCCGGCGCAGCCAGACGAGACGGGAGCCGGACTTGCGGCGGGCCAGCCGAAGCCCGAGCAGGCCCACCGGCGCCCCGGCCGAGAGGAGCCCGCCGGCGCAGGCGTAGGTAAAGCGTCGCAGCATCGGCGGGGCCGTGGCCTACGTCGCCACCTGGCGTTCGTGAGTGCGATAGGAGGCGATCTTCAGGAAGTGCGTGTGATCTTCGGTCAACCAGGCGTCCACGCCCAGCTCTTTCGCCATGGCACATGCTTTGGCGACCGCCGTGTCGTGGTTGGGACACACGATGTCTGGCGGCGCCGGCACGATGCTGACGTCGTGCGCGATCGTCGCCGTGGGGTTCGAAACGAGGACGTCACCGTTCTTGGGAGTCATCCGGGGCCTTTCCCGCCCACCAGAGATTCGGTTGCTCGGCGTGCGCGACTTGCGGAGTATCGGTCCGTTGTGTTGGTTCGACCCGGAGAGAGCAAGGAGGATGCCCGGCGCACAGCGTTGCCGCGGCCGTCCACGTGCGCGCCGGAAGCGGCGGCGGCGGAAATTTTTCACGCCCGCCCGGAATTATTTACCTTGCTGGCGTTCGGTGTCCGTGCCCCCCAGGAACTGGGTCAGCCATCCCGGGCGTCTCCCCTCGGACGGCGCAGCCTCGCCAGGCGCCGGCTTCGGCCGGTCCATGGCCGCGCGCCGGCCGGTCACGCGGGACAGCCGGATGCGGAACACCACGGGCGGGCGCGGCTCGTGCGCGGCCAGCGGCACCGCGGCCGGCTCCCACCAGGCGGGATGCTTCTGAAACAGGCTCTCGGCGACCCGGCGCGAGCCCTCGAACTCGGGATCGTGCGGCAGCTCCTCGTACCGCCCGAATGCCACGACGCTGGCCCAATGTCCGTGCGTGACGAGCTCGTCCACCTCGACGCAAACGAGGGGGTTCTCGCGCATCCATTCAATCTTCTGCCCGAGCGTCGCATAGCCGTAGAGGAACTCGCCATCGAGGTCCACGTGGATGGGCACGACGTAGGGCTGGTTGTTGCGCGCGCACGCCAGCCGCGCCAGGTTCGTTCTGCCGAGCATCTCCCGGCACTCCCGGTCCGTCATCTCGTGAATCATCATGGCGGGCCTCGCGTCAGGGTACCGCTGAAGAGCTTACCCTCGACGGTGTTCGTTCACAGCAGGCGGACACGGCGACGGAGGATCCGTCTGCGAGGGACGTGCCATGGCGCAACCGCTGCGGGGGCAGCATTTCCGGCATCGCGGTCAGCCTGCCGGCTGCGGGACCGGCAAAAACTACCAAGTCCCCGGGCCGGGCGGGACGGGGAGGCGGTGCCGCGGGCAGCGACGGGCGCACCGTCTTCACGGCATTGCCGACGCGCCGCATCATCGAACGCCTGCCGCTGTCGCCGGAGACCTCGACGTCGCCGCCGCAGCGGCTGTACGGCGACCATCGACGGGTGGCGCTGCGCGCCAGCACCACCGCCGACGGGACGGTGGTCGGCTACGAACAGCCGTTCAACGGCTACGCGATCGACGTCGGCGGCGGGATGCCCCGCGCGGTGTGTACCCCTGCGCCGTCTACGGCATCCTGTCCGACAACCGCTGCGTGCTCGCCGCGGTGGACGAGGAGCGCGCGGTCGCGGCCATCGACACCACGCCCGCGTCAACGGAGGCAATCATCTCCGGTTCGACCAATGGCTGTCCGCGGTGGCTGGGGCGAACAAAGGGCGACAATCGGGCTGCAACAGGCGCTGGGCGGCATCGTGCTTCCGCGGGTTGGGTAGGCGGGCGGCCATATGTGGCAACTGCTCAGCTCGACGACAGGGCAATTGCCTCATAGGCTTACATCGGCTGGGCTGGATCGCCTCTTGCTCAACCGTATACACCCATGCCCATGCACTGTGGTTGCAGCCGTGTTTCCCTTCCACCCCAGACCGCGCATGGTCGCCGCGTCCAGTCCGGGGCACCGACCGTCACATGAGCGGCAGGCAGAACCGTCTTGCCCGCCTGCTCGCGGCCGACGGCATCGACCTGGCGGCGGTTGACTCGCTGATTCCCCGGCCGTTCTCCGACGCCCGGTGCGCGGCCTCGCTCGCGCAGCGGCGCCTGTGGTTCCTCGAACAGCTGCAGCCCGGCACCGCGGCCTACAACGTTCCGGTCATGCTGCGGCTGCGAGGGGACCTCAATCGCGCGGCGCTGGGGCGCGCGATGAGCGCCATCGCCGCGCGCCACGAGGTGCTGCGCACGCGGCTCGTCGCCGAGGCGGGCGTGCCGTTCCAGGTGGTCCAGCCGCCCGGACCGGTGCACATCGTCACGATCGACGCCGGCCAGGATGGCGGTGCGGACGACGAGGCCGCCTATCGGACCGCCGCCGCGGCGCTGGCCGCCCGCCCGTTCGACCTCTCGCAGGAAGCCGGCTGGCGCGTGGCCCTGCTCCAGCGCGCCGCCGATGACCACTGCCTGCTCTTCGTGTTCCACCACGCCATGTTCGACGGGGCATCCGCGGTCGTGTTGTACGCGGAGCTCGAGCGCGCCTACCGCGAGGCCTTGATCGGCACGCCGCCGCTGCCCGACCCGCTCGCCGTGCAGTACGGCGACTTCGCTGTCTGGCAGATCGTGCGTGAGTCCATGGGCGCCCTCGATCGGCACGTGGATTACTGGGTCGAGGCATTGGCGGGGGCCCCGGATCGCCTGGCGCTCGGCGGCGACCGCGCGCGCGGCGCGGTGCAATCGGTCGCCGGCGGTGCGGTGCACCGCCCGCTGGACGCGGCGGTCGTCGAGCGCCTCGCGGCCGTCGCGCGCGAGGAACGCGCAACCCGGTTCGTGGCGGGGCTCACGGCCTGGACGATCTGGCTGCGCGGCCGGGCGGGCGGGCCGGATCTGGTTGTTGCCACTCCCAGCGCCGGCCGGGCGCGCGGCGCGCTCCAAGCCACGATCGGGATGTTCGTCAACACCCTGCCCGTCCGCATCGACACGAGCGGCACGCCGACGTTCCGGGCGCTCGTTGGCCGGGTGCGCACTGCCGTGACCGCCGGTCACGAGCACGAGGAGGCGCCGCTCGAACGGGTGTTGAATGGCCTCCGGCTGGCGCGGGAGCTGTCGCATACGCCGCTGACGCAGGTCGGGTTCACGTTCGCCACGCACGTGGCACGCCTGCCCGAACTGCCGGGCGTGACCTGTTCCCGCCTGCCCATCGAGCTGCCCGCGGCGCGAACGGACCTCCGGCTCCACATCGGCCCGCGCCCGGGCGGCTGGCTGGCCTCGCTCGAGTACAGCGCGGACCTTTTCTCTGCCGATGCCGCGGCAAGTGCGCTCGACGAGTGCCTGGCGACCCTCGAACGGCTCTCCAACGCTCCCGACGAGCCGCTTCCAGCGCTCGCCGTGGCGCCGCCGATCCGCGTCGCCGCCGCGCCGCCACACACGAACCTGTCGCCCGTGCAGCTCCGGGTGTGGCTCGACCAGCAGCGCACCCCTGACGCACCGCTCTACAACGTGGCGATCGTGATGACGCTCGACGGACCGCTGGATGCCGGGGCATTCGATCGCGCGTTCGCCCGGCTGGTGGCGGGCCACGATGCGCTGAGGCTGTCGTTCTCCGCCGAGGCCGGCGTGCCCAGCCAGCGCGTCACCGACCGGGCCGGACGCGTCGAGCGGGTGGACCTGAGCGGCGCGGCGGCCGCGGAGATCGATGCCTGGTGCCAGGCGCACGCCAGCCTGCCGTTCGACCTCGCCGGCCCTCTCTTCCGGTCCATCCTGGTCGCCTGCGGCCCCGGCCGTCACCGCTGGCTCTTCGTGCAGCACCACCTCATCACCGATGGCTGGTCCGTGCGGCTGGTGTGCGAGCGGCTCGGGCAGCTCTACGAGGCGGAGCGGCGCGGCGAGACACACGAGGCCGCCTACCCGGACTTCATGACCACGGCCGTTCCCGCCGGGGCCGGATCGTGCGAGGCGGATCCCCCGGCGCCGCCCGTCCGGTTCTTCGGCACGCTGCCGGTGAAGTCCTCGACACGCGTGACGCGAACCTGTTTCGCGTTGGATTCGGCCCGCGCCGGCCGGCTTCGCGAGGCCGCGTCACGGGTCGAGCGGGCAACCACCATCGATCACGGCAGCTTCCTGCTGCTCGCCGCGGCCCTCGTGGCGCAGCTGCACCGGATGACCGGACAATCGCGCATCGGGCTGGGTTTCCCGCATCACAACCGGCGGGGCGGCAACCGGGATGTCGTCGGCCTCTTCATGGACGTCCTGCCCCTGGCCGTCGAGTGCGGCCCCTCCGACACCCCCGGCGATCTCATGGCGCAGGTTCGCGCCGCGCTGCGGCGGGCGCTGCGCCGGGCGCGCGCGACGGGCGCGGAACCGGTGCGCGGCCAGGTCAGCGACGTGCTCCTCAACGTCCACACGGCAGCGGGGTCGTACCTGCCGGGATTCGCCGGGGCCACCGACTGGGTGCACGCCGGCGCCGAGCGCGAAAGCCTGGCCATCCAGCTGTACGGACGCAACGCCGGCGAACTGATGCTCGGCATCGATACGCACGACGACGTCTTCGACGCGGCAGCACACCGGTCATTCGTCCAGCAGTTCGTTGGGATCCTGGACCAGGTGCTGGACAACCCCCGCCTGCCCGTTGCCGCGCTCCGGCTCCTCGCGCCGGCCGAGCGCCAGGTGGCGATTGCCGCCGGCACCGGCCCGCACGTCACCATCCCCGGCGGCACCGTCCTCGACAGCATCGTGCGGCAGGCGCAGGCCGCGCCGGACCACGTCGCGATCGAGAGCGCGGAACGCACTGTCACCTACCGCGACCTGGTGACGAACGTGCAGCGGACCGCCGCGGGCCTCGCCGCGCGCGGCGTGGCACCCGGCGACCTCGTCGGCATCTGCCTGCCCCGCGCCCCCGAGTACGTGACGGCGGTCCTGGGCGCCCTGGCCGCTGGCGCCGCCTACCTGCCGCTCGATCCCGACGCGCCGCCGGCGCGCGCCGCTCGGCTGGCACGCGACGCCGACGTCCGGCTGCTCGTCTCCAGCGAGGCGTCCGCCGGCGCGACCGCGATCGCCGATCTGCTCGCGGCGCCGCCGGCTGCACAGGCGGTGGCGCGGGAAGGCGCCGACCTCGCCTACGTGATCTACACCTCGGGCTCCACCGGCACGCCGCACGGGGTCGAGATTCCCCACCGCGCCCTGGCCAACTACACCGCCTATGCGCGCGACGCCTTCGGCGTGACGCCGGCGGATCGAGCGCTGCAGTTTGCCGCCCTCACCTTCGACACCGCGGTCGAGGAGATCTTCCCCACCCTCGCGGCCGGCGCCACGCTCGTGCTGCGCGAAGACGCGATGCTGAGCTCTCCGGCCACCTTCATGCAGCGGCTCGAAGACGCCCGCATCAGCATCCTCAACCTGCCGACGGCCTACTGGCACACGCTGGCCGACGCCGGCGTTCCGCTGCCCGCGTGCGTGCGGCTGGTCCTGGTTGGCGGTGAGCGCATGCGCGCGGAACAGCTCGAACGCTGGCGCCGCGAGGTCTCGCCGGCCGTGCGGATCCTGAATGGATACGGGCCGACGGAGGCCACGGTGGTCGCGACGTTTGCCGAGGTCTCCGGCATGCCCGGCCCGCACGTGTCCATCGGCACCCCGATCTGGAACGTCGAGGCGCACGTGCTCGACAGCTGCGGCGAGCCGGTCGCCCCCGGCCAGGCGGGGGAGCTGTTCATCGGCGGCGCCGGGCTGGCGCGGGTGTACCGCAACGATCCGGCGCTCACCGCGGCGCGCTTCGTGGCGAACCCGTTCGCCGCGCCTGGCGCGCGGCTCTACCGGACAGGCGACCTCGCGCGCCGCGCTGTGGACGGGACGCTCGAGTTCATCGGCCGGATCGACGGCCAGGTGAAGATTCGCGGCTTCCGGGTCGAGCCCGCGGAGATCGAACGGGCGCTGTGCGCGCACCGCGACGTCGCCGACGCCGCCGTGGTGGCCGGCGAGCGCGAGGGATCGACCGCCCTTGCCGCCTGGCTCGTCCCCGCGCGCCACGCGCGGCTGGAAGATGCCGGGGTCCGCGCCTTCCTGCGGGAACGGCTGCCGGAGTACATGGTGCCGGCCGACCTGTGGCAGCTCCCGTCGCTGCCGCGCACGGCGCACGGCAAGGTCGATCGCGAGGCGCTGGCCACCAGTCCCGGCGCGGCGCTGCCCCGCGGCGGCGGCCATGCGGCACCGCGGTCGAACACCGAGCGCCGCCTGCTGCGGCTGTGGACGGGCCTGCTCGGCCGTCACGACGTCGGCGTGCACGACAGCTTCTTCGATATCGGCGGCCATTCCCTGCGGGCCACGCAGCTGGCGGCCGGAGCGCGCGCGGAGTTCGGCGTCGAGCTGCCGCTGCGATCGATCTTCGAGCACCCCACCGTTGCCGCGCAGGCCGAAATCGTCGACGGCCTGGCCGCAGCCGCACCGGCAGCGCCGTCCGGCCCCGGCCTCGTTCCGGCCGGACCGCTGTCCGAGGCGCCGCCGCTGTCGTTCTGGCAGGAGCGGATGTGGTTCCTCGAGCAGCTCACGCCCGGCACCAGCCAGTACACGATGGGCGCCCTGCTGCGCATGCGCGGCCCGCTCCGCATCGACGCGCTGCAGGCAGCCCTCGATGGGGTCGTGGCACGGCACCCCGCGCTGCGGACGACGTTCGCGGCGCCCGACGGGCACGGCGTTCAGATCGTCCATCCGCCGGCCCCCGTGGTCATCGAGCGTGCCGACGTGACCGGCCGCGCCGAGCCGGCGGCCGCCGCGCAGGCCCTCGCGCAGGACCTGTTCGTCCGGCCGTTCGACCTCACCGCCGGCCCCCTGATGCGGTCGCTGTTGATTTCGGTGGCGCCAGGCGAGCATCACTTCGCCGTGACCTTCCACCACGCCATCTTCGACGGGTGGTCGAGCGCGATATTCGTCGAGGAGCTGGGCCGCCTGTACGCCGCGGCGGTCGAGCACGCCCCGCCTGACCTGCCACCGGCACCGGCGGACTACGCCGCGTTCGCGCGGTGGCAGCACCAGGAGCTGTCGGGTCCCGCGCTCGAGCGACTGACGGCCTACTGGCGCGCACAGCTCGAGAACGCCCCCGAGCTGGCCCTGCCGGCCGACGCCTCCTCCAGTCACGACCCCCGCGGCGACGTCGAACATTTCGTCCTCGGCACTGAGGACACCGCCGCGCTCGCGGCGCTCGGCAAGGCCACCGACACCACGCCGTTCATGATCACGGCGGCGGCACTGGCGGTCGTCCTGGGCCGGCTCGCGGATCAGCAGGACGTCGTCTTCGGCACGCCGATCGCCGGCCGCGTCCGGGCGGAGTTCGAGCGCACCATCGGCTGCTTCCTCAACACGCTGGTGCTCCGCTGCGACCTGTCGGGCAATCCCACCGTGCGGACGCTGCTGGCGCGGGTCCGCGAGACCGCGCTCGGCGCCTTCGCGCACCAGGACCTGCCCTTCGAGCGCCTCGTCGAGGCGCTGCACCCGGAACGCTCGGCCGGACGGCAGCCCTTCTTCGAGGTGATGCTGAACTTCGTGAATACGTCGCCGGCCAGTGCCACCATCGCCGATCTCGAGATCGCGCCGCTGCCGATCGGCCGCCACGACGCCAAGATGGCGCTGACGGTCTACGCGTCGATCCGCGACGGGCGGCTGGCGCTCCAGGCCGTGTATCGAGCCGCACAGTTCTCCCGCGCGCGGGTCGCCGCGATGCTCGAACAGGTCGCGGCCGTCCTGCGGCAGATGGCCGCCGACACCGAGGTCCCGATCGAGGACCTCGCGCTGCTGACGAGCGAGGCCGCGCGGGTGCTGCCGTCGCCGGCGGCAGCCATCCCGGCCGGCGATTACCCGACGGTGACCGAGCTCTTCGTGCAAGCGGCGGCGGCCCATCCGGATCGGATCGCCGTGGACGATCGCGGCCGGGCCTGGACGTTCGCCCAGCTGTCGCGGGCGGCAGGGGACGTCGGGCGGCGCGTGCGGTCCGCCGGGCTGCCCCCAGGCGCCCGTGTCGGCGTGGCAGGCACTCCCGGCGGGGCCTTCCTGGCATCGCTCCTCGCCCTCTGGTCCGAAGGCCACGTCGTCGTGCCGCTCGATCCGGCGCTGCCGGCCGAGCGCGCGGCGGCGATGTGCCGCCAGGCCGACGTCAAGGCCTTCGTCGTCACGGAGCGCGTGCCGGAGCGGTGGCTCTCGCTGGCCACGGTGATTCCGGTTCGCGAGGACTCGCTGGATCTCGCCGGCCCCGGCCTGGAGGCCGGGCCTGCCGGCGACGCCGGATACGTGTGCTTCACCTCCGGCAGCACCGGGACGCCCAAGGGTGTGCTCGGCGCGCATCGCGGCTTGTCGCACTTCGTCTCGTGGCAGCGCGACACGTTCGAGGTGACGCCGGCGGACCGTGTTGGCCAGGTGACCTCGCCGTCCTTCGACGTGTTCTTCCGCGAAGCGCTCCTCCCGCTCACCTCGGGCGCCTCGATCGTCGTTCCCGCGGCGGTGGAGAACACAACCTCCGGGGCCACGCTGTCGTGGTTGCATCGCGCGGCCATCACGGTGCTCCATGCCGTCCCGGCGATGGCCCAGAGCTGGCTCGACGCCGAGCCCGATGTCACGGCGCTGCCGGCGCTGCGCGTCGTGTTCTTTGCCGGCGAGCCGCTGACGCGCACGCTGGTCGAACGGTGGCGGGCCCTGGCGCCCGGCTGCCGGATCGTGAACCTGTACGGCCCGACCGAGACGACCCTGGCCAAGTGCTGCCACGAGGTCGCGGCGACGCCGGCGAAGGAGCAGGTGCCGATCGGACGTCCGATGCCGGGCGCGCAGGTGCTGATCCTCCGGGGCGACCGCCGGTGCGGCATCGGCGAACCTGGCGAGCTCGTGATCCGTACGCCTTACCGCTCGCTCGGATACCTGTCCGGCGAGCACCCGGGCCGCTTCGTGCGCAACCCGTTCACCGGCCTCGAGGACGACATCGTCTATCGCACCGGCGACCGCGGCCGCTACACCCCCGACGGCACGATCGAGATCGACGGCCGCCTGGACGATGCCGTGAAGATTCGCGGCGTGCGGGTGGACCCCGCGGAAGTGGCCGCCGTGCTGACCTCGCACCGGGCGGTCCGCCATGCCGCCGTGCTGGTTGACCACAGCAGCGGGACCTCGCTCATCGCCTACATCGCCTGCGAGGCAGCCCCCGCGCCGGCCGCCCTTCGCCGGCACCTGCTCAACCACCTGCCGGCGGCGGCCGTCCCCTCGCGATTCGTGTGCCTGCACGCCCTGCCGCGGAGCTCGAACGGCAAGGTCGATCGAGCGGCGCTGTCCGCCCTGGCGACGGTGCCGCTCGCGCCCCGCACATTCGAGGCGCCGGCAACGCCGACCGAACGCGCGCTTGCCGGCTTGTGGGCAGAAGTGCTCGACACGAACGAGGTGAGCCGGGGAGACGACTTCTTCGAGGCGGGCGGCCATTCGCTGCTGGCAGCGCGGCTCGTGGCGCGCATCAACCAGACGTTCCGGGTCGACCTCTCGATCGGGCTGGTGTTCGAGGAGCCGACGCTGGCCGCGCTCGCCGCCGCGATCGAGCGGGCGGCGTCCACGCCGGCGCCGGAAGCCCCCCCGATCGCCCGCGCCGACCGCAGCCAGTTCAAGGCGGGGGTTGCATGACGGAGCTTGCCGCAGCCGCCGGCAGCTACGTGTTTCCCGCCTCGCTCGCGCAGCAGCGGCTGTGGTTCCTCGCCGACAGCGATCCGACCGGGGCGGCGTACAACGTCGCCAAGGCGGTGTTCATCCGCGGCGCGCTAAACGTCGAGGCGCTCCGCGAGGCGCTGGCGCTCGTCGTGGAGCGCCACGAAATCCTGCGGACCCACTTCGACCGCGTGGACGGCCGGCTGGTGCAGGTCCTTGCCGCGACGGCGCCGGTGGACTTCGCGGTGGAAGATATCGAGGTGCCGGAGGCGGAACTGGCGGCAGCCGTTCGCCAGCTCGTCCGGCGCGAGGCGCGCCGGCCGTTCGACCTGCGCCGCGGACCGCTGGTCCGGTCGCGCCTCTTTCGCGGCGGGGATGAGCGCTTTCTCTTCTGCCTCACCCTCCATCACATCATCTGCGACGCCTGGTCGCTCGGGTTGCTGTATCGGGAGGTGACGCGCGCCTACGACGCGATCGCCCGGGGCCAGGCCCCGGCGCTCGGTCCAGTGCCGCTGCAATACGCCGACTTCGCGGTGTGGGAACAGGAGCAGGCCGGAGACACCCGGCGGGCGGAGGCGATTGCCTTCTGGCGTGACGAGCTGGCCGGTCTGCCGGCCACGCTCAACTGGCCCGCCGACTTCGCGCGGCCGGCCGCGCCAACGTGGCAGGGCGAGCAGGTCGTCGTCCGGCTTCCGGAAAACGCGGGGCGCGCCGTCCGCCGCCTGGCCCAGGCGGAGCGCACCACGCCGGCCGTGGTCGTCCTCGCCGCGTTTGCCGCCTTCCTGCACCGCTGGACCGGCGACACGGACATCCCGATCGGCCTGCCGCTCGCCGGCCGCGATCGAGTCGAGCTCGAGTCGGTGGTCGGATGCTTCGTCAACACCGCCATCACCCGGTTCCGGCTCGAGGGTCCGGCGCCCCTGTCGTTCCGCGACCTCGTGCGCACCGGGCGCACGCTGATGCTGGGTGCCCTCCGGCACCAGGCCGCCTCGTTCGAGGCCGTGGTCCAGGCGGTCCGGCCGGCGGCGGCCCGCGGCGCGGCGCCGCTCTTCCACGCGATGTTCACCCTGCACGGCGTGAGCGACGAGCGCGAGCGGATCGGCTCGCTCGACTGCACCGCGATTCCGGCACCAACCGGGACGGCCAAGTGCGACGTGACCATGGTTGCCGTCGAGAGCCGCGACGCGGTGCGGGTGAGCTTCGAATTCAACGCCGATCTGTTCGACTCGCGGACGATGACCACGGCGGCCGACAGCTTCTGCCGCATGGCGCTGGCCGCGCTCGAGTCGCCAGACATGGCCGTGGCCGATCTCCCGCTGGCCGCCGCCGGCGAAGCCCTGACGCTGCGCGGCCCGCAGCCGGCATATCCCCGGGACGCCGGCGTGCATACCCTGTTCGCGCGCACCGCCCGGGAATCCGGAGCGGCGATCGCCATCGACGCGGGCGGCGAGCAGATCACCTACGCGGAGCTGCACCGGCGGGCAGACGTCATCACCCGCGCCCTGCAGGAGGCGGGGGTGGCAGCCGGCCACCGCGTCGGGCTGCTGGCGGATCGCGGCGCGGCGCTGGTCGCGGGGATGATCGGCATCCTTGGCGCCGGGGCGGCCTACGTGCCGATCGATCCGTCCGATCCGCCGGCGCGGATCGCGGCACTCGTGCAGGACGCGGGGGCGGACATTCTCCTGACGACGGCGGCGGCAGCCGCGCCCGCCGGCGTGCGTTCGCTGGATATCGCGGCGGTGATCCAGTCAGCAGCCGGGGTGAATGCCGCACCCGTTCCTGCGAATGGTGCAAGCCCCGCCTACGTGATCTATACCTCCGGTTCGACCGGCACCCCGAAGGGGGTCGTCGTGCCCCACCGGGCGATCGCGCGTCTGGTGCTGCAGACCGACTACGTGCAGATCGAACCGGCCGATCGGGTGGCGCTGGCGTCGAACGTGGCGTTCGACGCGGCGACGTTCGAGATTTGGGGCGCGCTGTTGAACGGCGCCACGCTCGTGGTGGTCTCCACCGACGCCGTGACCTCCCCCGCGCTCCTCGCGCGCGAGATCCGCGGGCGGGGGATCTCGGTGCTGTTCGTGACGACCGCGGTGTTCAACCGCGTCGCCGCCGACGACCCGCGCGCGTTCGCGCCGCTGCGCGCGCTGCTGTTCGGCGGCGAGGCGTCCAGCCCGCGGGCGGTCGCGGCCGTCCTGGCCGCCGGCGCGCCGCCGGCGCTGGTGCACGTCTATGGTCCCACCGAGTGCACGACGTTCGCCACCGCCCAACGGGTGACCGGGCTCGAGCCGCGCGCGGCCACCGTGCCCATCGGCCTGCCCATTGCGTCGACCACGGCGTGCCTCATGGACGAGCGCGGCACACCGGTTCCGCCGGGTGTGGCCGGCGAGCTCTGGCTGGGCGGGGATGGCGTGGCCCTCGGCTACCACCGGCTCCCCGAACAGACGGCGGAGCGGTTCGTCCTGCACGGCGGCGATCGCTGGTACAGGACGGGCGACCGCTGCCGCGTGAACGCCGCCGGCGCCATCGAGTTCGTGGCCCGCATCGACCGGCAGCTGAAGATCCGCGGCTTCCGGATCGAGCCCGCGGAGGTCGAGCGGGCGCTGGCCCGGCACGACGCGGTTGCCGGCGCGGTCGTCGACGCGGTTGGCGAGGGGGACGACCATCGCCTGGTGGCGTGCGTCACGCCGCGTCCCGGGAGGCCGCTGGACGCGGCCACGCTCGTGCGCTACCTGGGTGAACGGATGCCGCGCTTCGCCATCCCGGCCATCTCGATCGTGGCCGAGCTGCCGCTGACGCCCAACGGCAAGATCGACCGCCGCCGTCTGGCGGGGCTGGTGACCGCCGCGGCCGAGGGACGCCAGCACACCGCTCCGCGCGACCCGCTCGAGGAGGAGCTGGTGCGGATCTGGGAGGAGCTCCTGCAGGTGTCGCCGATCGGCATCACCGACGACTTCTTCCTGCTCGGCGGCCACTCGCTGCTCGGCGCCGCCATGATGGATCGCGTCGAGAAACAGTTCGGACGGCGCGTGCCGATCTCGGCGCTGCTGCAGCATCCGACGATCGAGGGGCTCGCGGGCACGCTGTGGGAGGCCGAGCGCTCGGCGGCGGGGCCGCTGGTCGCGCTGCGCGACACCGGCACCCGGCCGCCGCTGTTCTTCCTGCACGGCGATCTCAACGGCGCCGGGCTGTACTGCGCGCGCCTCGCGCGGATGCTCGACGCCGACCAGCCGCTGTACTCGCTGGCGCCGCTCGGGCTCGATGGCAGCTCGCCGCCGCCGTCGATCGAGGCCATGGCGGCAGAGTACGTCGCCATGATTCGCGCGTGCCGGCCGGAGGGCCCGATCGCCCTCGGCGGCTACTGCCACGGCGCCTCGATCGCCTTCGAGATCGCGCGCCGGCTCGAGGGGGAGCGCCGGGTCACCATCGTGCTCATGGTCCAGCCGCCGGCGGTCGAGCCAAGGCTTGCCGGGGTGGACGTGATGATCCGCGTCGCCTGCACGCTGCTCGGCCGTGATGAACGAAGCCGCGTGTCGCTGACGCTGCGGACGGCCGAGGCGATGCGCGTGCTGGCGACGTCCCGTGGCCGTGGCGCGGCGCGGTTCCTGGCGGCCAAGGTCGCGCGGCTGATCGGTACGGGGCCGAAGCGGGCGCCGGCGGCACCGCCGCCTGCCGCCGCGGCGTCGGGCGCGGAGGCACCGGGCGAGCGGCACAATCCCGGCACGTGGGCCCACTATCTCCGCGCGGTGGCCGCGTATGTTCCTCGCCGCTACCGCGGCCGCGTCAGCCTCCTCATCCCGGGGTCCACGGCTGACCGCGCCACGCGCGGCTGGCGTCGAGCGGCGCCGCGCGCGGTCGTCGTGGGCATCGCCGGCGACCACCGGGGCTGCATCACCACGCACCTCGACGGCCTGGCGCAGGCGCTGGAACGGGAAATGGCGGCCGTCAGGCGCTGTTCTTGATCGCCATCACCTTCAGGATCTCGCGCGTGAGCGGCGCCGGCACGCCAAGCAGCCTGGCCAGCATCGTCAGGAACGTCCGTTCCCCGGCCTGGAAGGCGCCATCGACGAGCACGAGATCCGCGGCCATGGCCAGGGCCGCCGGACGCAGCCGCTCCGGGATTTCCCGGGCCGCCTGCTCCGTGACCACCGCGGCGCCGTCTCTCTCAATCCGTGCCCGCGCCTTGCCAATCAGCCGATCGACCGCCTCACCCGACCGCCGGCGGAAGCGGCGGGTCGACCAGATGATGTGATGCGCCCGGCCAGCCTCCTCCGCGGAGACGTGCTCGTTCGCATTCATGGCCGCAATCATGATCGAAAGCAGCGCCTCGTCGAGCGTGAGGCGGGCGCGGGGCCGGGGCTGGCGGCCGGACGGCGATGTGGCACGGGGCACGCGATCACTCTACTTCGAACGGCGGCTCCCCCGTACGTCATGTCGAAGACTGGAATTTTCCGCGCCCACCGGAAAAATGCCGCAGTCGCCCGCCTCTTCGCGGGGGAATCGCACCGGATTTTCAGGCACGGACCCGGTCCGCGGGCGTAAATCGCGGCCGACCGCGACGGCACTCTTCTGGCAATCAGAGAGTGACACCACCACGACAGGCGTCTCACCAGACGGCTGTGGCATGGACGGAGGACCCGTTGCTTCGACAACGCTTAGGGCCGGCAGCCATGCTGATCGCGCTGGCTGCGGCCGGCTGTGCATCGGCGGCAGGCGTCAGCTCCCACGTTCAACGCGGGATCGACTTCGCGCAGTACCGCACCTACGCCTGGGGGCCGCCGGACGCCCTGCCAACCGGCGATCCCCGGCTCGACCAGGACCCGTTCTTCAAGGATCACGTGCAGGGCGCCGCCGAGAAGCAGCTCGCGGCGCGGGGCCTCGAGCTGGCCACCTCGGGCGCACCCGAGCTCCTGCTCCACTACCACGCGAACGTCAGCCAGCGGCTCGACGTGAACCGGATCGACCAGGCCTACGGCTACTGCAACGCCGGCGACTGCCCGTCGGACCTGATCGAATACGAAGCCGGCACGCTGGTGCTCGACGTCATGGACGCCCGGACCGGCCGGCTGGTCTGGCGGGGGTGGGTTGCCAACCGGCTCCACGACATGATCGACAACCCGGATCGGATGGCAGCAGCGATTGAAGATGCCGTCACCCGCCTGCTGTCGCGGTTTCCGCGATCGGTGGCGAAGTGATCGGGCACCGGCTGCGCCAGGAGAAGGCCATGAACCTGGCGGCAGGCACCGCACGCATGGTGGCCCTGGGGATCCTGGCAGCGGCGCTCTCGGGTTGCGCGTCGATGACCGTCATGTCCCATACGGAGCGCGGCGTCGATCTCAGCCGCTACCACACCTACCGCTGGAATCAGGCCGACGCGCTGTCCACGGGCGATCCCCGCCTCGACAACAACGAGTTCTTCGACACCCGGCTCCGGACAGCGATCGACGGGGAGCTGTCCGGCAAGGGCTTCGCCAAGACGACCTCCGACCAGGCCGACCTGCTGGTCCACTATCACGCGAGCATCGAGCAGAAAGTCGATATCCGCGAACTCGACCCCGGGAGCCAGTACTGCGACCGGGTGGATTGCCGTCCCTTCATCTATGACGCGGGCACCCTGTTCGTCGACCTCGTGGACGCGCGCACCAGAGCGCTTGTCTGGCGCGGCTGGGCGGAGGGCAGCGTCGAAGGGGTGATCGACGACCAGGCCTGGATGGAGGCGCAGGTCGACGAAGCCGTCACCCGCATTCTCCAGGCGCTGCCGCGCCGCCCCTGATTTCCGCCCGCCAGCGGCCGTCCCCGGAATATGTTGTACTAGAGCTGCCAGGGGCCTGCGCCCCGATGGCACGATTCTGTGACAGCACCCGGGGGACCCTGCGAGATGAGCGTCAGCGCACGCAACAACGTCCGCGTTTCAGGCCGGGGGACACGCCCCCTCCTGTTCGCCCACGGCTTCGGCTGCGACCAGAACATGTGGCGGCTGGTCGCACCAGCGTTCGAGGACGCCTGCCGCGTCATCCTGTTCGACCATGTCGGTGCGGGCGGCTCCGACGCCTCCCGTTACGATCGGACCAAATACAGCTCGCTCGACGGCTACGCCACCGACGTCCTCGAGATCTGCGAGGAGCTCGGCCTGACGGACGTAATCTTCGTCGGGCACTCGGTCAGCGCGATGATCGGCGTGCTCGCGGCGAAGCGTGAGCCCGGCCGCTTCCGCGCCCTCGTGCTGGTGGGGCCGTCGCCGCGCTACCTCAACGACGTGGACTATGTCGGCGGCTTCTCAGAGGCCGACATCCAGGGGCTGCTCGATTCGCTCGACAGCAACTATCTCGGCTGGTCGAGCGCCATGGCGCCGGTGATTATGGGCAACCCCGGCCGGCCCGAGCTGGGCCAGGAGCTGACCAACAGCTTCTGCCGCACCAATCCGGAGATCGCCGGCCACTTCGCCCGTGTCACGTTCCTGTCGGACAACCGCAAGGACCTCAAGGACGTCACGATTCCCACACTGGTCCTGCAATGCTCCGACGACGTGATCGCGCCGGACGAAGTCGGCCGCTACGTGCATCAGCAGATGCCGGGCAGCCGCTTCGTGTCGATGAAGGCGACCGGCCACTGCCCCAACCTCAGCGCGCCAGAGGAAACGACCGAGGCGATCAGGACGTTCCTGCAGTCCGTTCCGTGACACCAGGCGACGATACCGACCCCAGGGTCGAGGCCGTTCTCGAAGACAGCGCCGAGGATCTGTTCGAGCAGGCGCCGTGCGGCTACCTGTCCACGCGGCCGGACGGCACCATCCTCAAGGTCAACCAGACGCTGCTCGACTGGACGGGCCACACCCGCGACCGGCTGCTCGGCGGCGTCCGCTTCCAGACCCTCCTGACCGTCGGCTCGCGCATCTACTACGAAACGCACTATGCGCCGCTGCTGCAGATGCAGGGGGCGGCCAACGAGATTGCGCTCGACCTGCTCTGCGCCGGGGGACGGATCCTGCCGGTCGTGGTGAACTCGCGGCAGCTGAGTGACGGCGCTGGCGTGCCGCTCATCAACCGCATCACCCTGTTCGACTCGACCGACCGCAGGCGTTACGAGCGGGAGCTGCTGCTGGCGCGGCGCAAGGCGGAGCAGGCGGCGAAGGACAAGAGCGACCTGCTCGCCATGCTGAGCCACGACATCCGCAACCCGCTCGGCGCCATCATGGGCGTCGTGCACATGCTCGAGGCCAGCGCGCTCGACGACGGGCAGCGGCGGCTGCTGCGGCTGCTCAAGTCGTCGTCCGGCAACATGCTCCAGCTGCTGGACCACGTGCTCGAACTGAGCCGCGCCGAGTCGGCCAACTTCGCGCTCGTCGAGACGCCGCTCTCCATCGTCGAGCTGGTCGAGGACGTGGTCTCCACGTTCGGGGCGAAGGCCCGGGAAAAGCCGGTGGAGATGCGCTTCACCGCCGACGACCGGGTGCCGGCCGTTGTCACCGGCGATCCGGTGGCCATCCGCCAGATCGTCATGAATCTCGTGGGCAACGCCGTCAAGTTCACCGAGCGCGGCCACGTCGCCGTCTCCATCGCCACCACCGAGCGCACCGCCGAGGCGGTAACGCTGGCGTTCGCGGTGACCGACACCGGGATCGGCATCGCACCGGCCGTGGTGGATCGGATCTTCAACGAGTTCACGCAGGCCAGTTACGATACCGTGCTGAAGTTCGGCGGCAGCGGCCTGGGCCTGACGATCACGCGCAAGCTCCTGGCGCTGTACGGCAGCCAGGTCCACATCGACAGCGTCCCGGGTGAGGGATCGACGTTCTCGTTCCGTCTGCGGCTGGCCGTGCCGGCGGACGGGAAATCGGGCAGCGGCTGACCGCCGGCGGAGCGGCGGCGCCAGAAAGGACCACGATCATGCACAACTACATCGAAGGTCAGTGGCGCGACTCGTCCGCCACCGAGACGCTCGCCGTGCTCAACCCGGCGACCGGCGAGGAGCTCGGGCGGACGCCGCTCTCGCCCGCAGCCGAGGTCGACCAGGCCGCCAGCGCGGCCGCGCGCGCCTTTCCGGGGTGGCGCCGCGTCCCGGTCACCGATCGGGTCCAGTACCTGTTCCGCCTCAAGATGCTCCTCGAGGAGCACTTCGAGGATCTCGCGCGCACCATCACCACCGAGGCGGGCAAGACCCTGGTCGAATCGCGCGGCGAGATGCGGCGTGCCATCGAGAACGTCGAGATTGCCTGCGCCGCGCCGGTCCTGATTCAGGGCTACAACTCGGAGGACGTCGCCGGCGGGATCGACGAGCTGATGATCCGCCAGCCGCTCGGCGTCACGGCGATCATCGCGCCGTTCAACTTTCCCGGCATGATCCCGTTCTGGTTCCTGCCCTACTCGATTGCCTGCGGCAACACGGTCGTCGTCAAGCCATCGGAGCGCGTCCCGCTGACGATGCAGCGGGTGTTCCGGCTGCTCGACACCCTGCACCTGCCGCCCGGCGTCGTCAATCTCGTGAACGGCGGCCGCGAAGTGGTTGACGCCATCCTCGATCACCCGGTGATCCGGTCGGTCAGCTTCGTCGGGTCGAGCGCGACGGCGCGGCACGTCTACGCCCGCGGCGCCGCGGCGGGCAAGCGCGTGCAGTGCCAGGGAGGGGCGAAGAACCCGGTCATCGTGATGCCGGACGCCGACATGGGTGCCGCCGCGGAGATCGTCGCGGACAGCGCGTTCGGCTGCGCCGGCCAGCGCTGCCTCGCCTCGTCGTTCGCGGTCACGGTCGCCGACGCCGGACGCACCTTCACCGACGCCATCGGGCAGCGGGCGGCGAGCCGGGTCACGGGCTACGGGCTCGACGACGGGGTCCAGATGGGGCCGGTCATCTCGGCCGAGAGCCGGGCGCGGATCGAAGAGCTCATCGAACACGCCATCCGCGACGGCGCCACGCCGGTCGTGGACGGCCGCAAGCCGGATATTCCCAAGTACGGCGGCGGCTACTTCGTCCGCCCGACCGTGCTCGACCGCCTGCCGTTCGAGAGCGACGTCGCGCGCACCGAGATCTTCGGCCCGGTGCTCTCCATCCACCACGCCTCCGACATCGATGAGGCCATCGCGATGGTGAACTCCGGCGCCTACGGCAACCAGGCCTGCCTGTTCACGACGAGCGGCGCCAACGCGCGGAAGTTCCGCTATGAGGCGGAGGTGGGCAACGTCGGCATCAACGTCGGCGTCGCGGCGCCGATGGCGTCCTTCCCGTTCAGCGGCGCCCGGGGAAGCTTTTTCGGCGATCTGCACGGCCAGGGACGCGACGCCTTCGAGTTCTTCACCCAGGAGAAGGTCGTGGTGGAGCGCTGGCCGCGCGAGTGGACGCGGAAGTTCTAGACGCGCCGGCCCGGGTCACATCGCCCGGTGCCGCGCCGTGACCTCGGGCGACAGCCGGAGAAAGCGCGCGGCGTTGTCGTAGAGAATGTCGCGCCGCTGCTCCGGCGTCAGGAACGGCGCCTCTTCAATCGCCGCCAGCGCCCGTTCGATGGCCGCGGGCCACACCATCTGGTCGGATCCGAACATCACCCGCCGGCCGAAGCCGCCATCCGCGATGCCCTGCAGGAACCGGTAGAAGGCCGGCCGCGGCTGGGTGAACGCGATCACGCCCACGTCCACGTAGACCTGCGGATGGGCGTAGAGGAGCGCCAGCAGGTCGTCGAGCAGCGGATATCCCGCGTGCATGATGTAGACGCGCAGACGCGGGTGCCTGACGAGCGCGTCCTCCAGCGTCAGGGCGCTGTGCAGCCGGGCCCGGTACGCTGGCGAGTCGAGGTAGACCACCCCTGGGGGACCGGGCCCGATATGGATGCCGACGGGCAGCTCGAGCTCCTCGGCCAGCGCCCAGTACGGTTCCATCCGCGCATCGCCCGGCGCAATCCCGGCGTACTGGTTCGTCACCTCCCCCAGCACCTCCAGCCGTCCCGCGGCGTGCATGCGTCGCAGGACGTCCGGCGTGAGGGCCGCATCACGGTCCAGCCGAAAGCGCAGGCCCCGGATGAATCGGCCGGGCGCCCGCGCCACCCAGGCATCGATCCGGTCCGCAGGCCCGCTGAGGACCCCGACGATGTTCCGCCGCTGCATGATCTCGAGGGTCTCGTTCATGAGCGCCTCGTCCGATGTGGGCGACTGCAGCGGGTTCGCGCAGTCCTTCAGCTGCGCGACGAACGCGGCAGGGTACGGCTGCCGGACGTCCCAGACCGGCATCGCCTGTATCGGGGAGCAGAGGGCGACGGGCGGCGGCCCCTGGTCGTCGGCGGCCAGCGCGTGCAGGTGCATGTCGAGAATCGGTTCGCGGGTCTGCGTCGCGCCCGTCGTCCACAGAACCGCCACCGCCGCCACGGTCACAATCGTTCGCATGCCTGGACCCTCTCCAGTGATGAAGGCGCCCGTCCGCCTCTTCGATCGCCGGCACGGTCAGCCGTCACAGCGGCCGCGGCACGCCGGGCCCTCCTGGTGGAATGTCGAGCGCGGCGCGATCCCACTGCGCCCGGTCGGCGGCCGCTTCGTAGGTGCTCTGCAGGAACTCGAGCAGCGCCGCATCCGGCGCGTCCGCCGTCCGCACCGCGTCGTAGGGCAGGATGAACTCCTGCATGTCCTGGCTGAAGAAGGCCGCCGCCGGGCGGACCGGCGCGGTCCGATACCCCGCCGGCTCCGGGTAGGCATACGAATAGAACGCCGCCCCGTTGATGGCGCCGCCGCCGGGCCAGAAGCCGGCGCTGCTCACTTCGTGAGAATAGGCCTCGCGCGCGACCTCGTCCGGCAGGTTCGGCACGCCGCCGGGGTGAGGAGGCGCCGGGCGCCCCGAGAACCGCGTCACCGCCAGGTCGAAGCTGCCCCAGAAGAAGTGCACCGGGCTGCACTTGCCGATGAACCTCGTGCGGAAATCCTTGAACACGCGATCGGCCTGCACGAGCACGCGCCAGAACCGGTTGGCATAGTCCGGATCGTACGCGGCATGGACGTGATCCTTGCTGAAAGGGATCGCCTCGGCCACTTCGTTCGGGTGCTCGTCGATCGTCACCGGCAGCCCGAGGCTGGCCAGCGCCGCCATCACCGCGGCGTAGAACTCGGCGACCGGCTGCGGTTGCAGCGCCATGTCCCATCGCCGGCCGTCGCTGGTGTCGATCGCCAGCCGGTGGTCGATGAGGTCGAAGTCGATCTGGAACGTCCGGTCGCCATGCGGAATCGGCGACGTCGTCAACCCTCGGGCCGTCAGGTAGAGGGCGATGTGCCACGAGTGGTTCAGCCAGGGGGTCTGCGCCAGGCGGACCTTGCCGACGACCTGCGTCCAGAGCTGGAGCGTGGCACAGGTGTCGCGCCAGGCGTCGAGCGGCAGCTCGGGCCAGGGTTCTGCATTCGTTGGAGTCGTCGCCATCCACACCTCCATACAGCGCCGGGCCCGGCCAGCGCGATCCGTCCGTGCATCCCCGCCGTCAGGCGCGTGTGAGCCATGGTACGTCCGACGCCCACCGGGAAGGGACGATTCCGCATCCGGCGGCAGCCGCGGGTACACTGGCTCGTTGCCCGGCAGCCTCGCGCGCACCGGGCGGGCAGCCAGACGTTCCGCGCGCGGCTGGGGCACACAGATGGCAGCAGGGTCAACCACCGCCGTTTACGCGGCGATCGCCGGCAACCTGGCGATTGCCGTCGCCAAGTTCGCCGCCGCCGCCTTCACCGGCAGCTCCGCGATGCTCTCCGAGGGCATCCATTCGATGGTTGATACCAGCAATGGCGGCCTGCTGCTCCTGGGGATGCGGTTGAGCCGCCGGCCGGCCGACGCCATCCATCCCTTCGGCCACGGCAAGGAGCTCTACTTCTGGACGCTCGTCGTATCGTTCCTGATCTTCGGCGTCGGCGGCGGGGTGTCGGCCTACGAAGGCATCCGGCACATGATCCATCCGCGGCCGCTGGAAGATCCGACCTGGAACTACATCGTGCTGGGCATTGCCGCGCTGTTCGAGAGCATCGTGCTGGTGATCGCAGTGCGGGCGTTTCGCGCCCAGAAGGGCCGCAACAGCACCTGGCGCGAGATTCAGACGACCAAGGACCCCACGACGTTCGTCGTCCTGCTCGAGGACACCGCCGCCCTCCTCGGCCTCGTCATCGGGTTCGCGGGCGTCTATCTCGGTCATCGCTTCGACAATCCCTACTTCGACGGCGGCGCCTCGCTGGCGATCGGTGTGCTCCTCATGGGGGTGGCCGTGCTCCTCGGCTACGAAAGCAAGGGACTGCTCGTCGGCGAGGGGGCCGATGCCGCGACGCTGGAGAAGATTCGCGCGCTCGCCCTGGCGGAACCCGCGGTCGGGCGAATCGGGAACGTCCTCACCATGTACTTCGGACCGCACACCGTGCTCCTGACGATGGACGTGCAGTTCACGGAGGGGCAGTCGGTCGTCGAGCAGGCCGAGGCGACCGTGCGGCTGGAGAAGCAGATCCGGGCCCGGCACCCCGACATCAAGCACATCTTTATCGAGGCCCGTGCCCTCGTCGGGCCGGCGCCGGCCTGACGGGGTGACGCTGGCAACGCCGCAAGGCGCGGGGAGCGAGCATGCTGTTCGAGCGAGCAATGGAAGCACGTGCCGTCGCGGGCCGGGAACTCCTCATCCCCTGCTGCGAAAACCGGCGCGGTCACGGCACCCCGGCCTGCAGCACTTCGTAGCGCTGGCCGGCAATCGTCAGCGAGCCCATGCGCGCGGTCCCGCCGTTCGGCGACACCGTGAACTGCACCAGTCCGCTGCCGGAGCCCGACGTGCCGGCCGTCATCCGGATCCATTCGTTGTTGCTCGCCGCCGTCCAGGCGCAGGCGCCGCTCACGAGGAGCAGCACGTTGCCGTTGCCGCCGGCGGCGTCGAACGCGTGCGACGGGGGCGAGAAGCTCCAGGTGCACTGCGAGGCCTGGTTGACGGTGACGGCCTGGCCCGCCACGGTGAACGTCCCGACCCGCGCCGGGTTGGGGTTGGCCGCCGCGCTGAATGGCACCTGCCCGGGCCCGGTGCCTGACGACGGCAGCGAGAGCCAGTCCGCCTGGCTGGAGGCGGTCCACGGACAGCCGGCGGCCGTGGCGACCGATACCGCCCCACCGCCGCCGTTGCCGCCGATGTCGTGCGCCGTGGGCGACACGCTGAACGTGCAGCCGCTGGCCTGCGCCACGCGAAGGCTCTGTCCGGCAATCGTGACGACTGCCTCGCGGGCGGGTCCGGTGTTGGCCGCGGCGGCAATCTGCACCGGCGCGCTGCCGCTCCCGCTGCCGCCCGTCACGGTGATCCACGGGGCGCTGGTCGCGGCCGACCACGCGCAGCCGGCGCCGCTGCCGACCTGCACGCTGCTTTGTTCTCCCGCCGCACCGACGGCCAGGCTCGCGGGCGTCAGCGTGAAGGCGCAGCCGGAGCCCTGGGTGACTGATGCCGTCGCGTCGCCGATGCGCAGCGCCGCGGCGCGGCCGGGGCCGCTCGTCGCCGCGACGGTGAAGCGCACCTCTCCGTTCCCCGTTCCGCTTTCGCCAGCGGTCAGCGCGATCCACTCCGCCGTGGCGGTCGTCGTCCACCGGCATCCGTCGCCGGCACGCACCGCGACGACGCCCGAACCGCCGGCCTGGGCGAAGACGTGCGTGGCGGGTTCCAGGGACACCGTGCAGCCGGGTGTTTGCGTGACGGTCACGACCTGACCGGCCACCGTTACCGTGCCCGTGCGCGCGGCTCCGTCGGTGGGCGCTGCGCGGACGGTGACCGTGCCGGGGCCGATGCCCGCGCCGCCGGTCAGCTGCAGCCAGGGGGTGGTGCTCTCGGCGGTCCAGGCACAGCCGGCCGTCGCCGAGACAGGCACGTCCCGCGATCCGCCCGCCCCGTCGAACGTCAGCGCGGTGGCGCCGACCGTGACGCTGCAGCCGGTGCCCTGTTCCACCTGCACCGTCTGTCCGGCAACGCGCACGGTTCCGGTCCGCGGCGGACCGTCGGCAGCCGCCACGCTGAAGCGGACCGAGGCGCTGCCCTGGTGCGCGCGTCCGGAAAGGACGGTGATCCAGGGCACGTCCGGTTCGATCGTCCACGCGCACTGCGCGCTGCTGGCGGTGACCGCGATTGTCCGATCGCCGCCCGCCGGGTCGAGCGATTCCCGGGTGGACGACAGCCGGTACTCGCACGGCGCACCCGCCTGGGAGATCTGGAGCCGCTGCTCCTCGACGCTGATCGCCGCGGCCCGGGCGGCAGGATCGGCGTTGGGTGCCACCGTGTACGTCACCGTGCCGTCGCCCTGGCCGGTCACCGGCGACGACAGGGCAATCCAGCCGGCATCGCTGCGGACGGACCACACACAGTCGCGATTCGTCGTGATGCGCAGCGTGCCGGAGCCGCCCGCGGCCGAGAAGGACCCGCTCTGGACCGCCGCCGAGATGCCGCAGCGCTGCCCGGACGGCGCGGTGGTCACGACCTCGGAGGAGGATCCGCAGGCGGACACGAGCAGGCAGGCGCCGGCCAGCGCCGCCAGCGCGACGACACGGCCGAAGAGGTGCGGGATGGTGCCGATCCGCATGAGGCGCCTCCGGAGATCCACTCGACGAGCCCATGCGCCGTCGCGGCCAGTGTGAGCGTGAATTATATCCAGATGGACGAGAGGCAGCTCAGCCGGCACCGGGCATGGGGGCCAGCTGGGCTGTAACTTGACCGGTGGAGCTGGCCGTGGAAACGTGGATGCACACCGTCGGACGCCGGTCTTCTCAGCCAGTGGAGGGTCACATGTTGTTCTCTTGGCGGCGAATCGCACCGTGGTCTGTGGTGGTCCTGGTCGCCTTCGGCTCCCCGGCCGCCGCCCAATCGGCTCTGGCCGTTCACGAGGCGGAGCTGGCAGTGCCCTTCGGATCGGCGGAGGGCCTGGTCGCCATCGCGGGGAACCAGATCGTGTTCATCAGCCCCGACAGCCGCGACGCGTCGGTGGTCATCGACCGCGCCGACATCCGCACCATGAACCGGTCGGGTGATGTCGTGACGGTTTCCACGCGCAACGCCATCAAGGACAAGTCCGGCACGCGCGACACGTTCCGCTTCCGCCTGTCGCAGGCGCCGGAACTGATGACCTGGTGGGAGAAGTCACCCGCCGCGCCGGCGGCCGCGGCGCCGGCGCCGGCAGCTGCCGCGCCGTCCGCTGTGCTGAGCAGCTATCAGGTGAAGCACGACCACCGGATCGGCAGCTGCCAGGGGCGCCTGATCCTCATGACCGATCGCGTGGCGTTCGAGTCGATCGACGAGATCAACGACTCGCGCCAGTGGATGCTGGCCGACCTCAAGGAGGTCAAGCAGGACGGGATCTACAAGCTCAAGGTCGAGCCGTTCTTTGGCGACACCTTCAACTTCGAGCTGGCGGGCAAGGGGATGGACAGCGGCGAATACCGCCGGCTGGTGGATCGGATCGCGAAGGCCCGAAGCGCACGCTGAGCGTTGGCCCTACAGGCGGCAGATCAGCAGCTCGCGCTCGTAGACCATCTCCGGCGGCAGGCGGGCGTGCAGGTCGATGAACAGCTCCTCGTGCTCGATCACCTCGCGGCGCCACCGCGCCTTGTCCACCGACTGCAGCGCGTCGAAGGTGTCTTTCGGGAACGGCATGCCGGTCCAGTCGATGTCTTCGTAGCGCGGCATCCAGCCAATCGGCGTCTCCCGCGCCAGCACGCGGCCGCGCACGCGGTCGACGATCCATTTCAGGATCCGCATGTTGTCCTGGAACCCGGGCCAGAGATACGCGCCGTCGGCCCCCTTGCGGAACCAGTTGACGTGGAAAATCTTCGGCGTCTCGCTCAGCGAACGCTGCAGCTGGATCCAGTGCCGGAAGTAGTCACCCATGTGATACCCGCAGAAGGGGAGCATCGCCATCGGGTCGCGGCGCACCGTGCCGACCTGTCCCGCCGCCGCGGCGGTCGTCTCCGATCCCATCGTCGCGCCCATGTACACCCCGGCGGTCCAGTTGAACGCCTGATAGACGAGGGGCATGGTCGTCGCCCGGCGGCCGCCGAAGATGAAGGCGCCGATCGGCACGCCCTCCGGTGACTCCCAGTCGGCGTCGATGCTCGGGCTCTGCGCGACCGGCGCCGTGAAGCGGGCGTTCGGATGGGCCGCCGGCCGGCCGGTTTCACGTCCGATGGCCGGCGTCCACGGCTGCCCCTGCCAGTCGAGGCATTCGGCCGGCGGCGCCTCGGTCATCCCCTCCCACCAGACGCCGCCGTCGGGCGTGCAGGGCGACGTTGGTGAAGATGGTGTTCTTCGCCAGCATCGCCATGGCATTCGGGTTGGTCCGGCTCGACGTCCCCGGCGCGACGCCGAAGACCCCCGCTTCCGGATTGATCGCCCGCAGGTGCCCCTGCGCGTCCGGCTTGATCCACGCGATGTCGTCCCCGACGAGCCACACCTTCCACCCGGCGAGCGCGGGGGGCGGAATCAGCATCGCCAGGTTCGTCTTGCCGCACGCGCTGGGAAATGCCGCGGCAACATAGGTCTTCTCGCCGCGCGGATCCTCGACGCCGAGGATCAGCATGTGCTCCGCCATCCAGCCTTCGTCGCGCGCCATCGCCGACGCGATGCGCAGGCCGAAGCACTTCTTGCCGAGCAGCGCATTGCCGCCGTAGCCGGAGCCATAGGACCAGATCTCGCGGGTCTCCGGGAAATGGACGATGTACTTGTCCGGGTTGCACGGCCACGGCACGTCCACCTCGCCCGGGGCGAGCGGCGCGCCGACGCTGTGCATGCACGGGACCACCCGCTTCTCGTCCCGATCGATCGCCGCCAGCACCGGCGTGCCGATGCGCGCCATGATGCGCGTGTTGACGACCACGTAGGGCGAATCGGTGAGCTGCACGCCGATCTGCGACATCGGCGATCCGACGGCGCCCATGCTGAACGGCCAGCACGTACATGGTGCGGCCGGCCATGGCGCCGCTGAACTTCTCCTTCAGGGTGCGGCGCATCTCGTAGGGGTTGACCCAGTTGTTGAGCGGGCCGGCGGCGTCCTTGGACAACGAGCACACATACGTCCGCTGCTCCACCCGGGCCACGTCGCTGGCATCCGATCGCGCGTAGTAGCAGCCCGGCCACTTGTCCTCGTCGAGCTTCGTCAGCGTGCCGGCCCGGACCATCAGCGCGCACAGGGCGTCGTACTCCTCCTGCGAACCGTCCACCCAGTGGACGGCCGCGGGGCGCGTCAGCTGACGCATCTTTTCCACCCAGCGCAGCAGGTGGGTGTTCCGGGCGAGCGGGACCGAGGGATCGCGCGAGAGGACGATGCCGTTCAGCTTGGCCACCTGAGGCTCCTTGTTCTACTCGAAGTCCACATTCTCCGTCACGCGCGTGCCGTCGGCCGCGAACGTCTTCGCGTAGCGCGCGATCCGGGCGCGGGCCACGTCCACGTCCTGGACGTTCAGGTTCAGGTTCAGGAGATCGACGTACCACGGCCACTTGGCCGGCTGCGACACGTAGGCCTCGACGACTTCACGCGCGATCGGCAGCGTCGTCCCCTTGGAGTCGTCGTGCACGTCGCGGTTGCCGGCGCGCAGCAGCTTGTCGAACTCCTCGGCGATCAGCCGCCGGCACAGCTCGGGCGTGAACAGGTCCCCTTCCCCGACGCCTGCCGCCGCATCGGCCGCGGTCAGCCGCGCCCCCTTGTGCACCCACTCCCACAGGATGCTCAGGCGAATCTCTCCCGTCGCCATGTCCTCCATCAGGTACAACACGTCGTCGTTGCCGAAGAAGTCGGCGGGCTTCAGCGCGGCGGCCTGGAAGCCACGCCCGAAGGCGTTGCCGTACTGCAGCGCCACGCTGATCAGGTCGCGCGCGCCCCGGATCGTCCGCGGCGCCGGCTCGAGCAGCGTCAACCCCGTCGGCATCCGCCTGCCCGTAGGTGAGCGGCGGAAACGCCCGGCCCAGCTGGTTGGGCTGCTCCGGCCTTCTCCCAGACCGGCCGGACGATGTGGACCATCTTCCAGTGGGCGACCCACTTGCCGCTCGCCCCCTCGCGCTGCTCACGCTCGGCGCCGGCCACCGCCCGCGCCATGCTCGCCTGCACGCCCGCCGGCGATCCCACCGGGATGTTCGGCTCCATGCCGCCCTGCCACAGCGCGCACCGGCCCAGCCGGTCTGGCGTGTTGACGGCGCGGCGCACGCGGTCCTCGTAGACCCGCATGTAGCCGTAGGTCATCGTGATGACGTCGATGTTGGGATTGACGAAGGCCGGGTCCCAGGAGGCCGCGTCCGAGACGCTGTTGATGTAGTCCCAGCGCCCGGTGTTGAACCCGACGAAGTGCGGGCTGAGCGCCGCGCGGATCTCCATCAGCTGGAACGCGGCTTCGAGCTGCTCGACGAGCACGTAGACCTTGATCGTGCCGCGCGGCAGCTCGAGATGGCGCTCGAGGGCATCGAGCATGTCGTTCCACAGCGCCGCCTCCTCGGCTGTCTGGATCTTCGGCAGGTACAGCACGAGGCTGCGGCCGTCGCCGCGGAGCGCCTGGTGATTGCCGGCGGCGTAGAGGGAGATGTCGACGATCGACGCCGACAACGAGGCGCCGCTGGCATGGCGGACGTGGCGGTCGTCGAGGTGAAGGCCGCGCGGCCGGAAGATGCGGGTCGTGAAGTCGAGCTGCGTGCGCCAGTCCTGGATGATCGCGCGGCCCAGGAAGCCCTGCGCCCAGGCGTTCATTTCTCCCGCGACGGTCTCCGCGGCGGCCATGAAGACATCGGCCTTCGCGTAGGCCAGCTTGAGGTTGCGCTGGTTGTCGAGCGACATGGTGCTGACCTGCCCGAGCGCGTCCTCGCCGTCGAACATCCAGCCGTCGGCTCCCGACAGCAGGGCGTAGGCGACGTTGCGGATGCTCTCCGGCGTGCCGGCGCGCGGCCTCGTCGCCGGACCGGTTCCCTGGATCCACTGCCGTTCCAGGTCGGCCGGGATCTCGCTGCCCTCGAAGCGGCCGGCCCGGGCATCGCTGACCCGCAGGCTGGTGCGGCCAATCGTGGCGTCGGCGGGCAGGAACGTGATCGGCTCGCGGTCGCGCTGGCGCCGCAGCCGGCGCGCGATCCGCGACCGCATCAAGCCGCGCCGCTCCTCGTCGAACGGCGCCAGCGCCGCGATCGTCTCGAGCGCGGCGGGAGTGAGCACGTCGGGATAGCTCTCGACCACCCCGCTGCGCACCTGCAAGAGCCCGACTGACTGCATCCGTCTTCTCCTTGATGAGGCGCCGCCGGTGGCGCGGCTTACGTGCCGATGCCGCCGAGCGCGAGATATTTGATCTCGAGGTACTCGTCGATCCCGTATTTCGAGCCTTCCCGGCCCAGGCCCGAGGACTTCACGCCGCCGAAGGGGGCCACCGCCGTCGAGATGATCCCCTCGTTGATCCCGATGATCCCGCTCTCGAGCGCCTCCGCCACGCGGAAGATCCGCCCGATGTCGCGGCTGTAGAAATACGCGGCGAGGCCGAACTCCGTGGCGTTCGCCAGCGCAATGCCCTCCGCCTCCGTCGTGAAGCGGAACAGCGGCGCCAGCGGTCCGAACGTCTCCTCACGCGCGACGGCCGCCCCCGGCGGCACGTCGGCGAGGATCGTCGGCTGAAAGAAGTTCCCTCCCAGCTCGTGCCGCCGTCCGCCGGCCAGCACCCGCGCCCCTCCGCGCACCGCGTCGTCGATATGTTCTTCCACTTTCGCGACGGCGTCTTCGCTGATCATCGGCCCCTGGGTCACGTCTGGGTCGAGGCCGTTGCCCACCCGAAGGCGGCTGACAGCCGCCGCGAGCTTCGCCGCAAAGGCATCGTACACGCCCTCCTGCACCAGGATGCGGTTCGCACACACGCAGGTCTGGCCGGTGTTCCGGAACTTCGACGCCATCGCTCCCTCGACGGCGGCATCCAGGTCCGCATCGTCGAAGACGAGGAACGGGGCATTCCCGCCGAGCTCCATGCTCATCCGCTTGACCGTCGGCGCGCACTGCTGAATGAGCTTCGAGCCGACGGCGGTGCTGCCGGTGAAGGAGAGCTTCCGGACGAGCGGGTTCGAGGTCAGCTCGCCGCCAATTGCCTCGGCCGGCCCGGTCACGACGTTGCAGACGCCAGGCGGCATGCCGGCGCGCTCGGCGAGCACGGCGATCGCCAGGGCCGAGAACGGGGTCTGGCTGGCCGGGCATCACGGGTGCAGCCCGCCGCCCAGCCCGGTCCCGCCTTCCGCGTGATCATCGCCGCGGGAAAATTCCAGGGCGTGATCGCGGCAAACACGCCGACCGGCTGCTTGAGCACCAGGATGCGGCGGCCCGCCGCGTTCTGGGGAATCGTGTCGCCGTAGACACGCTTGCCTTCCTCGGCGAACCACTCGATGAAGCTCGCCGCGTAGCGGATTTCGCCGCGGCTCTCTGCCAGCGGCTTCCCCTGCTCCACGGTCATGATCACCGCGAGGTCCTCGAGGTGCTCGATCATGAGGGTCGAAGAGCCGGCGCAGGATCTCCGAACGCTCGGCGGCCAGCGCCGCCCGCCACGCCGGCAGCGCCCGGTTCGCCGCCTCGATGGCACGCCGGGTTTCCGCGGCCCCCATCGCCGGCACCTCGCCGACCACCTCGCCGGTGGCCGGGTTCCGCACCTTCAGCGTCGCGCCGCTGTCGGCGCCGACCCACTGGCCGTCGATGCAGTTGGCCTGGCGAAGCAGCGTGGGATCCGTCAGCCTCAATGCCTCTACCGCTGAACCCATGGGGCCTCCTTTGCCTCCGGCTGCGCAGGTCCGGACGGGGCGCTCACGCCACGGCGACGGCCACGATCCGCAAGCCGATGTGATCCGAGTCGCGTGCGGGCTCGTAGCGCAGGCGGAGCGCCGACCGGCAGAATCGCCCGTCGTCGTTCCACGCGCCGCCGCGCCGGACGCGCGAGTAGGTGCCGTCCCGGTTGGGCACTCCCCTCAGCTCGTACAGGTCGGGATCGACGCCGCCCGGCAGCCGCGCGTGGTACCAGTCGCGGCACCACTCGAAGAGATTGCCGTGCATGTCGCAGATGCCCCATGGATTGGCCGGGTAGGTCCCGACTCTCGTTCCACGGCGCGCGGCGGGGCCGTCCTGGCCGCCATTCAGTGGCGCACCGCTGAAGTTCGCCTGGTGTCGGCCGAGCCGGTCGCCGAACGCGGTCGCGGTGGCGGTGCCGGCCCGGCAGGCGTACTCCCACTGCGCCTCCGTCGGCAGCCTGAACTCCCAGCCCGCCGGCAGGCTTCCGGCGTTCCGCGCCCGGTCGGTCAGCTTCCGGCAAAACGCCTCCGCCTCCTCGAAATCGACCCAGTAGACGCCGAACTCATCACCTTCTCCGAACTCCGCGGTGGGCTTTACTTCCGGGAGGTGCCCGACGACGCGCCGCCAGAGGCCCTGCGTGACCTCGAACTTCGCCGTCCAGAAGCCCCGGGTGAGCGTGACCTCAACCTGCGCTTCGTCGGCCCGGCGCCCTGTCTCGTCAGGTGGGCTGCCCATGACGAACCGGCCGGACGGGCACCAGCACAGGCTCACGCCGTCCACAGTCCGCTGCTCCCCGGCCGTGAGGCCAGGGAAGGAACGAGGCTGCCCCTGCGCCGCCGCGACCGTGCCTCCCATGCCGGTTCGAAGCAGCGCGATCCCGCCTGCGGAGGCCACCGCTCTCAGAAACGCCCGGCGATCCCGCACGGGGACAACGGCCGGGGCCGCCGGCGGCGCGCTGCTCACGCCCCCCGCGGCCAGGGATGCGGCGCGTCACCACGCCGGAATCCACGACTTGTCCCTGACGCGAGATGGCGTTGAAGTACATCTCGTTTCGCCGACGATCTCCGCGGCCATGAACGCCAGGTCGGTGTCGAACCCGCTGGCGGTCAGACCCGTGCTGCGATCGATGTTGCCCTCGCGCAGCTTGCCGCCGGAACCCACGACGAAGTAGCTGATGCCCTTCTGCGGCTTGATGCGCTCGTAGAAATGATCGTGGCCGTTGAGGACGACGCTGACGTTGTACTTGACGAACAGCGGCTCGAGCACCTTGCGCAGCCGGATGTCGGACCCGTGGCGATCGCCCGACGAATAGAGCGGGTGGTGGAAGCACGGCAATCTTCCAGTCGCTGCCGGAGGCCGCGAGCTCCTTCTCGACCCACTGCATCTGTTCCGGCTCCGGGTAGGTGCTCTCGAGCACGAAGAAGCGGACGTCGGCCTGCGGGCTGAACGTGTAATACAGCCTGCCGTCCATGTTGAACAGCTTGTAGAAGCGCTGTTCGCGCGCGTCGTGGTTGCCGAGCGAGGCGTAGAACTTCACGCCGGCGTCGAGCAGCGGCTTGTACGGCTCCTCGAACTTCTTCCGGAAGTCCTGCGGCCGCTCGGAGCCGTAGAGGTTGTCGCCGACGAGCACCACGAAGCTCGAACTTGAACCGCTCGCGCAGCGACGCCATCTGGCGCGCCGAGCTCGAACTGGGTCGCGATCGCCCGTGCCGAAGTCGCCGAGCACGGCGAACTTGAGGCTGCCGTCCTTGTTGGGAAGGTTGACGACGGGTGCCGCCTGCTGCTGCGCAAGCGCGGCGGTGACAACGCCTCGAGGCTCGGCGCCCTGGCAGGCTCCCGCTGCCATCGCGGCAGCACACACGAACGCGAGGACGGGCAGGAGGCGACGAACGCATAAACGACCTGTCTCGAGCTTACCTGGGAAGCACGTCCTTGATGTAGTCGGCCACGACGTGCGCGTGGGTGTCCAGCAGGATCAGCCAGTCGCCGATGAACCGGTACTCGAGATCCTCGCTGAGCTTCGGCAGCGTCTGCAGCACCTCGGGGGGAATGGTGGCGAGCGGCACGGCGTCGGGGTATCGCGAGTTGACCCCGACCTTGAGCTCTTCCGGATCGATGACGTTCTCGTCCATGATCGACGCCTTCAACTGCTGGCCTTCGGCGCCGCCGAACACCGTCGCCAGCAGGCGCCTGATCACCGGGCGCGCTTCCGGCGTGAAGATGTCGCCGGGCTGCGCCCCGGCGCGGGCCGACCGCACGAGCTTCTCGAGCTCCCGCTGGTTGCGGTCGATCTGCTCCGGGGTCGCCTCGTCCGGCAGCTTTCGGCAGCGACCGCTCCAGCTTCTGGTGCAGGTCGATGTAGTCCCTCACCCGATCGTTCATCGTCGCGAGTGCCTGCGCGTCGGCTTCCGACAGGGGGCCAACGACGCGCTCGGTGGCCGGGGCCCCGGCCGGCGACGCCGACGTGGCGGGCGCTGGGTCCGGCTTCTCCGCGCGAGAACAGGCGCCGGCGCCGAGCGCCACCATCATCAACCCGGCGGATCGGGCATGCAAACGCATCTCAACCTCACCTCTTCGATCGGCGATGCCGCGCAAACTGTCCGGCTTGCCTTCGGCGAAGGGAGCGCCTAGCTTGGAATGACAGTCCTGCCGGCTTGGCCGCGTCGCGCTGCCGGTATTCTCACACAGAGGCAACATGCGCATCCGCCAAAGGCCCCGCACCGCTCTGCTCATCCTTCTTCTTCTGGCCGCCACCGCAGCCGAGGCGGCTGCCGAGCAGACCATCGTCTTCTTCCGGCATGGCGAGAAACCGTCTGGCGGGCTCGGACAGCTCACCTGCCAGGGGCTGAACCGCGCCCTTGCGCTTCCCGCGGTACTGGCCGGCAAGTTCGACAGGCCGAGCTATCTCTACGCGCCCAATCCGGCGGTCAAGATGAACGATCCGGCCGGCAGCTTCTACTATGTTCGCCCGCTCGCGACGATCGAGCCGACCGCGATCCGGCTCGGGCTGTCGGTGAACACGCGGTATGGCTACAACGACGTGAACGGCCTGCAGAACATCCTGATCAGGAGCGCGAAGGCGAACACGACGATCTTCGTGGCGTGGGAGCACGTCCAGCTGCAGAGAGTCGTCCAGAACATCATGAACGCCTATGGCGGACGGGCGGCGGTGCCGGCGTGGACCAGCGGCGACTACGACAGTCTCTACATCGTCAGGGTGCACTACTCAGGCGGTACGATCACCGCGACGTTCGAGCGGGATCGGGAAGGCCTGAATAGCCAGCCGACCAGCTGTCCGGGCTGAGGTCCACGACGCCGCCCCTCCGGCGCTACTGGCGTGACTCGAGATCCGCGATCAGCGCCTTCATCTCGTCGATCTCCTTGCGCTGGGCCTCGATGATCCTGTCGGCCAGGTCGCGCACGCGGGGGTCCGAGATGTGCGCGCGTTCACTGGTCAGGATCGCGATCGAATGGTGCGGAATCATCGCCTTCATCCAGGAGACCTCACCTACCGTCGCCTGGCTGCGCACCAGCCACAGCGACACCGCGAACACAACGACGCTGCCCGTAAAGATCGCGGCGTTCGTTCGCCGATCGGGGTACATGCCCAGCATGTAGGCCAGCATGACGACGGCCATGGCGGCCCCCATCACCAGCGCCATGTAGGCGCGGGTTTCGCTGAAGAACACGTGGTCCATCTGATACGTGTTCAGGTACATCAGCACGAACATCACGACGGTGGACGTCGCGATCATGGCGGCAAACCTCGCATACTTGCTCATGAGCTCTCCTCGTTGACTCGGTCCGAATGATTGTTCTCCCGCGAACGCCGGTGGGGCGGCGGCACGCGTGGCTGATGAGCGGGCCACACGGGCGGCCTACAGCCACAGCCGGATGCCGACGGCCAGCCTGGCCCCTCCGGTTCGGCCGCCGGCGGACTTCGCCAGGTCACGGGTAGCGAAGAACGTCCGGTCCCACGTGACACCGACATACGGCGCCAGCTCGCGCCTGAACACGTAGCGCAGGCGCAGCCCGGCCTCCGTCGAGCCGAGGCCCGCCCCGACGCCGCGCTCGGGGTCCGCCTTGCCGTAGACCTGCAGTTCGATCAGCGGCTGCAGGATGAGTCGGTTAGTCAGGAGGATTTCGTACTCGGTTTCGAAGCGGAACTGCGTGCGCCCTCCGGCCCCCACGTAGGCCGTCCCCTCGATCTCGAACCAGTACGGCGCCAGCCCCTGAATGCCGACTGCCGCCCACGTCTGCGCCGGCCCCGGCCGCACGTCCTGCCGGACGCCCGCCACGACGTCCCACCACCGCGCGATGGCGCGGCCGTAGAGCGCATGGGCTTCGCCGTGCTCGAAACGGCCATCCGAGGCCTCCCCTTCGGTCCGGAACCAGAACCGGTCCCGGTCCTGCCCCACCCATCCGGTGTTGTCCCAGCGCAGTCCTCCCCTGTCGCCACCCTGCCATTCGAGCCCGTCGAACAGCACGAAGTAGTTGATCGCGTTGTCGTGCACGGCATGCCCTTCAACGTCCGGGAACGCTGCGCGGCGGTCCTCGTCGGTGATGGGCGGGATGAACGGTGGCAGCGGCTCACGGTCCGGCGCCTGGTGGGCGGTGTGGTCCCCCGGGGGCACCGGGACAACGGGCTCCGCGGGCTTCGCCTGGCCATGGTCGTGCGACCCGTGGCTTTCGGCCGCTGCCGGTACCGGCTCGTGCGACGAGTGCTGACCAGACGCTGTCGCGGGCCACAGGGCCGCCAGAGCGACGATCGCCATCAGGTGCCTGAGATGCCTGACTGTCCTCATTCGTCCACCCGCACTTCCCGGAACATCCCGGCTTCCATGTGGTAGAGCAGGTGGCAGTGGTAGGCCCATCGCCCCAGGGCATCGGCCGTCACGCGGTAGCTCCGCCGGCTGCCCGGCGGCATGTCCACCGTGTGCTTGCGCACCTGGAAATTGCCCCGGTCGTCCTCCACGTCGCTCCACATCCCGTGAAGGTGGATGGGATGCATCATCATCGAGTCGTTGACGAGGACGATGCGCAGGCGCTCGCCGTAGGTGAGCCGGATCGGCGCGGCGTCGGAAAACTTGATGCCGTTGAACGACCAGGCGAACCGTTCCATGTGCCCGGTGAGGTGGAGCTCGATCGTCCGGCCGGGCTCGCGGCCGTCCGGGTCGGGAAACACGCTCTTCAGGTCGCCGTAGGTCAACACGCGGCGGCCGTTGTTGCGCAGGCCGATGCCTGGATCGTCGAGCTTCGAAGACGGCGCCATGGTCTGCATGTCCACGAGCGGGTTGCCTTGTTCGCTCGGCGGGTGCGACTGCATGGTGCCGCCCATCGCCGCCATGCCGTGGCCGGCGTGGGAATCGGGCGGCGCCGGCGCGGGCATTGCGTGCCCGGCGTGCGGATCCGGCGGGGCAGCCTGCTGCTGCATGGCGCCCATGTCGTGGCCCATCCCGCCGTGTCCCATGTCGGCCATCGTCAGGAACGGGCGCGCGTCGAGCGCCGGGACGGGCGCCTGGAGCCCCTCGCGGACCGCAAGCGTCCCGGCCGCGAACCCCGTGCGGTCCATCGCCTGCGCGAAGATCGTGAAGGCGTCCTGCCCGGACGGCTCGACGATGACGTCGTAGGTTTCGGCGACCGCGATGCGGAACTCGTCCACGGTGACCGGGTGCACGTGCTGGGCGTCCGCGGCCACCACCGTCATCTTCAGGCCGGGAATCCGCACGTCGAAATAGCTCATCGACGAACCGTTGATGAACCGCAGGCGCACACGTTCGCCGGCCCGGAACAAGCCCGTCCAGTTGGCGGCCGGGGCCTGGCCGTTCATCAGGTAGGTGTAGGTGGCGCCGGAGACGTCGGCGAGGTCGCTGTCCAGCATGCGCATCCGCCCCCAGGCGGCGCGCTCGGCCAGCGTCGCTTTCAGGCCGCGCTCGCGAACGTCCGCGACGAGGTCGCCGACCGTCCGCTGCCGGAAGTTGTAGTAGTCGGACTGCTTCTTCAGCTTGGCAAACACCCGCTCGGGGTTCTCGTCCGTCCAGTCCGACAGCAGGACGACGTGCTCGCGGTCGGAGCGGAACGGCTCCGGCTCCCTGGCCTCGATGACGAGCGGCCCGTATACCCCGCTCTGCTCCTGGAACGCGGAGTGGCTGTGATACCAGTAGGTCCCCGCCTGCCGCACGTGGAAGCGATACAGGTAGGACTCCCCCGGGCGGATGCCGCTGAAGCTCAGGCCCGGCACGCCGTCCATGTTGGCGGGCAGGATGATGCCGTGCCAGTGAATGGAGGTGTCCTCGTCCAGGCTGTTCGCCACCCGCAGCGTGACCGTGTCCCCTTCTCGCCAGCGGAGCATCGGTCCCGGGATGGTGCCGTTGATCGTCATCGCCGTGCGCGGGGCCCCGGTGATGTTCATCGGCGTCTCGCCGATGTGCAGGTCGAAGTCCGTGCCGGTCAGCACGGCGGGCTGCTGGCGCGTGGGCGTCTGCGCCCACAGCTCCGGCTGCCACAGGCCGAGCCCGGCGGCTGCGCCGCCCACGGCGAGGCCCCGGACGAAGGTCCGGCGCGAGGGTTGAGGGGATTGCTGGTGTACGCGCGACATGATCGAATTCCTCCGCTGATCGCCAGAGGCGCCTGGCGCCGGCATCAGCTCCGTGAATGGGAAGCGGGAAACGGCCGATGGCGCGGACGCGCCTGGGGCGGGAGATCAGATGCGGAGCGCGACGAGCGGTCGAGCCTGGCGGTGCAGGGGCGAGCCAGCGTTGCCGCATGGGCCGCTCCCGGCCAGCGGCAGGGCGCGAGCCGTGTCGAGAACCGGCACGACCGCGACCGGCGGGATCACGGTCAGGTCGGCGCGGGCAGCCGGAACAGCCGGGCTGAGGGCGCTTCGCCCGGCGCAACAGTCGCTCGTGTGCGGCGCGACCATGCGAACCGGGGCGGGCGGTGCGCCCTGATCGGCGACCTCGTGATGAGCGGCGTCCGCGTGAGAATCGACGGCCGCGTGGTGCTCGGCGACCGCCTGCTGGTGCTGGTGATGCGACGCCCCGGCGTGGTGCGCGCCGGCGTGCGCGGTCCCCTCGAGCTCCTGCGTTGCGGCGGCCGCCGCAGTGTGGGTGCCGCTCCCAACACCGGGCAGGCACACCGACGCACAGGCCGCCGCCACCGACGGCGCCGCCGCAAGGACGAGCGCGACGACAAGGCTCACGGCGCGATGCAACATCGACCCCACTTCACGAGAATACCACTCCGGTCCTGGCGCTAGTCTTCGAGGCTGGCCAGGAATTCGACGGCGAGCGGATTGATCGCGGCGAATACCGCCTCGTCAGGCGATCGACGCGGCCGAACGACGGCGCGCTCGACTGGCTGCTCGGCTGTCCCGGGAAGGGTTTCTTCGTTCCGGTGTCCTCGGAATCGACGGACACCCTGTGAAGTATCTGGTCGACGCCAACGTGCTGAGCGAACTCACGAAGCCGTTCCCGGAGCGTCGCGTGGTCGAATGGCTGCGCGCGCACGAACAGGACATCGCGGTCGATCCGATCGTTCTCGGCGAACTGCGATTCGGCATCCGGCTCCTGCCGAAAGGCAAGAAGCGAACGGCGCTGGAACGATGGTTCGACGGCGGCGTGCAGCGGCTCCACTGCCTGGCGTGGGACGCCGAGACCGGGCTGAAGTGGGCCGGATTGCTCGCGCGCCTGCGCACCGCGGGACGGGCAATGCCCGTCAAGGACAGCCTGATCGCGGCGACCGCGCTGGTCCATGGGCTGGCGGTGGCCACCCGCAACCGGTCCAACTTCGAGCCCGCCGGGGTGCGCCTCGTGGACCCCTTCGTGAGTGCGTGAGCCCGTTGCGCGGCACGCGCCCCTGGGCCGTGCCGCCATCTCGCGCCTGGTTCGCGCGGTGCCGCCTCGGGGAGATTACAGGTCTTCCAGGCGCGCCTGCGCGTCGCCGAAGCGGTCCAGCCTGACGCCCATGCGGTCCATCAGCGACAGGTGCAGGCTGCACGCCTTGCGATGCTCGTCGTCCTTGCTCGAGATAATCGAGCACGCGCCCGGGCTTGAGGGTGCCGCCCCCCTTGCCGGTCAGCAGGAACGGCAGCTGGTTGGCGCCGTGGGCGTCGCCGTCGAACAGGCTCGACGTCAGCATCAGGATCGAGTTGTCGAGCAGCGAGCCGTCCGCCCTCCTTGATGTCCTTCATGCGCTGGGTCAGGTAGGCGAACTGCGCGATGTGGAACTGGTTCGTCTTCAGGTACATCGCTTCCTTGTCGGCGGCCCGCCCGTTGTGCGTGAGGTCGAGGTGCAGCGCTCCCTGCACGCCTTCGAGGAACTTGAAGTTCATCTGCGACAGGTCGTTGTTCAGCATCAGCGTGGCGATGCGCGTCTTGTCCATCTGGAAGGCCAGCACGGTCAGGTCGAGCATCAGCTTCATGTGATCCGGCACGTTCTGCGGCAGCTCGTTCGCCGGACGCGGCATGTCGGGCTGCGCCAGCGTCGGCCGCCAGCCCTCGATGCGCTCCTCCTTCGAGGCGCGCTCGATGCGCTTCTCGATGTCGCGGATCGACTCGAAGTACTCGCTCAGCTTGACGTTGTCGCCCTGGCTGATCTTCGGCCGCAGGCTCTGCGAGTCCTGCCGCACCTCGTCGAGGATGCTGCGGTCGAGCTTGCGGCCGGTGCCGTCGCCGACCAGCCGATCGAACGTCCGCGACGGGATAGATCTCCTTGCGTCGCGGGCTTGGTCGGCGAGATCCACGACACGCTGGAGCCGTAGATCATCGACAGGCCGTCTTCGAGCCGCAGCTCGTTCGGCTCGATGCCCAGCACCAGGCTCGGAATCGTTCGTCTGGCTCGCCGATCCGCGACGCCAGGATCTGGTCCATCGACGTGCCGACCCGAATCTCCTTCGGATCGAGGCTGACCGGTCGCGCCCGACAGCACGTTCATGCGGCCGAGATGCGGGCTGGTCGAGGCGAGCCGCTGTCTGGTTGTACAGCCCCTGGATGAACAGCATGTCTTCGCGGTGCGGCATCATCGGCAGCAGTCCCGGACCGATCTCCATGCCGCGCCCCGCTGCCCTTGGCCCACCAGTGAATCGGCTCGACGCCGTTCGAGAAGAACACGATCCCGAGGCGCAGCGGCGGCGTGTTCGTCTTCGCCGCGGCCGCCACCTGGCCGAAGAGCGGCAGCGATTCCAGCCAGGGCAGCGCCAGCGCGACCCCGACGCCGCGCAGGAAATGACGACGGGATGCGTTCCGGAGGTGCTGGTCGATGCTCATCGGATACCTGTAATCAGCTGCGGTGGTTGAGTCGCGTTGCGACGGCGGGCAGCGGGCCCCGCCGCGGCGGCGGGCCGCCGTCTTCGCCGGCGCGGTTGCGGAACTGACGGCTGGTGACGATCCTGACGGCCAGGTCGGCAAACGACGCCTCGCCCCCGGCGGCGGTCATCTCGGCGACGAGCGGCCGGTCCGAGGCCAGCACGGTGCGGCCCAGCGCATACCCGAGCATCTTCTTCGACAGCGTGGTCATCACCTGCTTGTCCTTGCCCTGCAGGTACTGCAGCAGGCCCTCGGTTCCCACGATGGTGTGCTTGTCGGCGAACTCGCCGGTGACGTCCACCGCCTTGCCGTCGGCGTACTTGTCGCGGGTCCGGCCCACCGCGTCGAAGCCTTCGAGCGGGAAGCCGAGCGGGTCGATCCGCAGGTGGCAGGAGGCACAGGTGGCGTTGCGCTTGTGCTCGGTCAGCCGCTGCGCGCAGCGTCAGCCCGTTGAACGACTTGTCGTCGCCGGGGAGCGTGCCGGCGTCGGCCGGCGGCGGCGGGGTCGGCGTGCCGAGCACGCGCCGCAGCACCCAGTCGCCGCGCTTCACCGGGCTCGTCCGCAGCGGCGCCGACGTCGTCGTCAGGACGGAGCCGAGGCGCAGGGCGCCGCCGCGGTCGAACGCGTTCGCGCCGTCGACCTTGACGACCTTCGTCGCTCGACGGCACGTCCGCTTGCACGCCGTAGAACTTCGCCAGCGGCTTGTTGAGGAAGGTGTAGTCGGCAAAGAGGATCTCCTTCACCGGCCGCTCCTGCCGGACGATGTACTCGAAGGTCGAGACCGCTTCGTCGTACATCGCGGCCTTCACTTCGTCGGTGAACTCCGGGAAGCGGCCGGTGTCGACCCCGCGGTAGCTGATCGAAGTGATAGAAGCCGAGCCACTGCCCGAAGAACTCGGTGGCGAGCCGGCGCGCCTTGGGATCGGCGGTCATGCGCTTGACCTGCGCGCGCCAGCAGGGTCGGGTTGCTCAGCTCGCCGGCCGCGGCGGCGCGGCGCAGCTCGTCGTCCGGAATCGACGACCACAGGAAGAAGCTCAGCCGGCTGGCCAGCTCCCAGCGGTCGAGCGCCTGCTCGGCGCTCCGCGCGACCGGCTCCAGCCGATAGAGGAAGGCCGGCGACACCAGGACCCGCGCCAGCACGGCGCGCACCGCGTCGTCGTGATCGAGCCCGTTGCACCGTGCGGGACTTGCTGGTAGAACGCCTGCAGGCCCGCCTGCTCGGCCGCCGTGAGCGGCCGGCGCCAGGCGCGGCTGGCGAAGGCGAGCGCATCCGAGAGGTGGCCGGGCTCGGCGAGCGCCATCGCCTTGCTCACCTCGTCGTAGTGCGCCCGCAGCGACGTGAGGTATGGCCGTGCGGCGGCCGGCTGCGCGGCGATCTTCGCGGCGTCCAGGTCGGCGATGCGGCGGCTCTGCGAGCGTCAGCTCGAAGTGATCGGCGAGCATGCCGAGATAGGCGTCGTGGTACGGCCAGGAGCCGAACAGGTCGTTCCAGGCATGGTTCAGCCGGTCGCGATCGACGCCGTCCACCATGTTGTCGGTGAAGAACGCGTCGCTGCGCTGGTACTTCACCTTCGATGACGAAGGCGTCGTGCTCAGGGCTGTTGTAGGTGTTGTCGAACGGCGCGGGCACCGGATCCTTGTCGGCCGGGTTGGCCTCGCCGTGCGAGTTGGGCGGCAGCAGCGAGGCGTATTCGGCCATGCTGGCGCGGAACGTCCGGTAGCCGGCGCTGCCGGGATCGCCGAAGACGACGCGCTGGGCGGCGTCGCGGGACGCCCCCTCCGGCCGGTCGGAAATCATCACGCGGACGACCGCGTTGCGGTCCGCGCCGAGCTCGGCGTCGGCCTGGAGCTCCAGGATGTGGTCCGCCTGCGGCACGTCGATGGCGAACGACGCACGTGCCGGTGGTCGCGAAGTCGTCCGGTCCGATCGCGGTGCCGTCGGGGCTGGTGCCGAACGCGAGCGCGGCCGCGGCGTCCGGCGACAGCAGGGAGCGCAGGGACTGCGTCGACAGGATCGGGCCCGGCCCGCCGCGGCCGCGACCGCCCGCCTGTGCGGCGGCCGCGGGATCGGCCGCAGCGGCAGCGCGCGGCGCCGGGAGCGCCGCGGCCGGGGCCGGCGGCCGCGCGCGTCACGATGCGCGGGTTGCGCCAGATGACCACCGGCGCCCGGCTCGCACCGGGCGCGACGTCGGTGAAGATCAGATGGACCGTCTGGGGACCGGGCGCCGACGGGACCGCCGCGGCCGCGGCCGCCGCCGGGTCGGCCGATGCCATAGGTGAAGCGCCGCGTCGGCTCCACCTTCAGCGTCTCGTCGTCGAACGACAGCGGGCTCTCGTCGCCGGCGCCGCCGGCGGCGAGATCGCCGCGCGCGAAGAACCAGCTCGGCCAGGTGGTCAGGTACTTGCTGAATCTCGTCGCAGCCGGCCCGCGCCTTCGCGAGCGAGGCCGGCGATGTCGGCGGTCGGCGCCGGCAGCGCCTTCCAGCGGTCGACCGTCTCGCGCGTCGGATACCCGGTGTTCGCGCTTGTTCACCACCGTCCAGATGTGATCGGCGAAGCGGCCGGTGATCCCTTCCTTCGCGGCGAGCTCGCGAATCGTCGCGCTTGGGATCGCCGAGCGCGGCGCGGTGCTTGTAGTACCACGCGACGTAGAGCGCCTTGCCGTAGCGCTCGAGCCCGAACGGCCGGCCGCCTTCGCCCGACACCACGCGGAAGCCCTTCGTCTCGTAGAGCTCGTTGATGCGGTTGCAGCGCCGACAGCTCGAGGCCGGTCTTGCCGGGGTCGGGATAGAAGCTCGAGCGGCCCGGCGCCGATCACCGCGTGATCGGCGACCAGCTTGGCCGCCTCGAGATAGCGTTCGATGCTCGCGTCCTGCACGAACTGCACGTCGCCGAAGTTCGCGAAGCCTTCGCCGCCGACCGAGTCGCTCGAGGCGTCGATGCCGACGTCGAGCGTCGATGCCGGTCAGGTCGCGGATCGCGTAGGCGTATTCGGCGCTGGTCAGCCGCCGCACCGTGACGCGCCCGGGCTCGCCGGCGTGCTCGGTCTCGTACACCTTCAGCGAGTCGCGAATCCAGCGAGGCCGTCGCCGTCCGTTCGGCGTCGGTCGGGTGCTGCGTCCGCCTCGAGCGGCGGCATCATGCCGGTCTCGAGCATCTCGGCGACCTTTTCCCACTCCTGCGGCGTGGGCGTCGATCGAGAACCTGGCTCGACCAGCTGCTCGATGCTGAGACCCGCCTTCGGGCTTCTTCGTGCCGTGGCACTCGAAGCAGTACTTCTGGAACGTCGGCAGGAGGAATGGCTGCCGGCGCCGGCGCGGCGCGGCGCGCGCGGACGCGGGCGAGGCGATCGCCGCGGCCGCGGCGCCGCGCCTGGATGCGGGCTCGGGAGCCTGGGCCGATAGAATTGCCGCGAGCGCCGCTACACCGGCGGCGCACAACACGGGACGTGTCATGGGACTCCAGGCTGGGATGCCGAAAAGGTTAGAAATTATAGGTCCGCCGGCCGCTCCCTGTCCACCTCGCCTTGAAAGCGGATCAGCCGGCTGGTAGTGTCTTGGGCCTCATGATTCCGTCCTGCCAGAAGATGGCGCCGGGGGCGTTGCCGATGAACACCGCCGTCGTGACCGGCGCGGGGAGCGGCGTCGGCCGGGCCGTTGCCGTCAAGTTCGCCGCCGAAGGCTGGCAGGTCGCGCTGGTCGGGCGGCGGGCTGAGGCGCTCGCCGAGACGGCGGCGCTGGCCGCGGACCGGATCGATGGCCGCGTCCGGATGTTCCCGTGCGACGTCAGCGATCCCGGAGCCGTGGCCGCCATGGGCGCCGCCGTGCGGGAGAGCCTGGGAGAGGTGGACGTGCTGGTGAACGCCGCCGGCATCAACGTGCCGCGGCGCAGCCTCGAGACGGTGTCGCTCGAGGACTGGCACGCCGTCCTCGCCACCAACCTCCACGGCGCCTACTACTGCGTGCAGGCGTTCCTGCCGGGGATGCGGCAGCGCCGGACCGGGACGATCGTCAACATCAACTCCGATGTCGGCAAGATGGCGCGCGAGCTGGCGGGCGCGGCCTACGTGTCGTCGAAGTTCGCGCTCTCCGGGTTGACGCAGCAGATCAACGCCGAGGAGCGCTGCGCACGGCGTGCGCGCCTGCTCGATCTTCCCGCGCGACATCAACACGCCGCTGCTCGACAAGCGCCCGCAGCCGCCGCCGCCCGAGGCGCGCGCCCGCATGCTGCAGCCCGAGGACCTGGCCGCCTGCGTCTGGCTGGCCGCCACGCTGCCGCCGCGCGTGGTCCTCGACGAGATCTCGCTGTCGACCAGGTAGCGGGACGGCCATGCCGGCAACCGCGGTGCCCGCCGCTCGCCGGGAATCGTACGACGCCACGGACTACGTACTCATCGCCCTGGTCATGGGCCTCATGGGCGCCTTCTTCTGGGCGATCCGCGGCACGCGCGGGTTCGGCGGCGAAACCGGCGGCACGCTGGCCGGACTCGGATGGGCCGCGCTCTGGCTGCTGTTCTCGCACCTCGGCGGTGACGGCGCGCGTCGCCCCTACGGCTCGGGCCGCATGATGGCGGCCATCGTCTTCGGGATCGCGGTGGGCGGCCTGACCGGCTACGGGGTTTATATCTCGTGGCTGAACGGCATCTACCAGATGAACGTCAACGAGGTCACCCGCCCGATCGCGCCGTGGACGGGCTACCTCATGCTGTTCGTCTGCGGTATCCACTGGGGAGGCGTCACCGGCAGCTTCATGGCGTGGGCGGCGCCGCGGCCGCCGGCGGATCCCACCGTGTGGGCCGCGCGCCTCGTCGCCGGCGCGGGCGGGGCGGTGCTCGGCGCCCTGCTCGTCAAGTGGCTCCCCTTCCTGTTTCTCCCCTTCTACGACCAGGGCTACTACCAGGTGGACGCCTACGCGACGAGCGCCCGCGCCATGCGCTCCGCGTCAACCATCGCGCAGCACGCCGGCCTCTTTCTGGGGTTCCTGGGCGTGGAGCTCGTGCGGCGCGACTGGCGCGCGGTGCAGGTCATGCTGACAATGGCCCTCGGTTTCGCGGTGCCTTTTGCCGCAGGCGGCTTCTGGCACACGTTGCGCGGCGCCGGACCCGACATCGACTGGTGGAAGAACTGGGAGATGTCCATCGGGCTGGGCGGCGGGCTCGCGTTCGGGCTCGCCTTCTACCTGTTCAACCGGCCCGAGGAACCGCCGCGCACGGTCACCCCGATGGAACGCATTCTCGCTGGCGCGGTGCTCTGGTTCTCGGTCGGCACGGTCGTGTTCGGCGCGTACGACGGCCTCACCCGGCTGCACGCTGTCGAAGTGTCCCTGGTGCCGGCGCGGGGCGCGGCATTCTGGATCTTTCAGATCATTGCCGCGGGCGCCTTCCTCTCCTGGACGTTTCGCGCCTTCTCTACGAGGGCGCAGGCGCGCACGACCGCCAGCCCGCCGGTGCCACTGTCCTTTCTGGGCCTGGTCCTCGCGGTCGTCCTGCTCGCGGGATACCTCACCAGCATTCCCGGCGCACTGCGACTGGCGGATCGCGTCCTCCTGACGCTGTACACCTTTTTCATCTCGGTCAGCCTCGTGCTGGTCCTGGTGGTGTGCGCGGCGCGCCGGCTGGCGCAACGCCGCGATCCTGCCGGACTTTTCAGGGTAAGGTGGGGCATTATAGGCGCAGCGCGCCCAAAAGCAACACCGGTTCCTGTTCGATCGGCAAACCGGCCTGACGATGGGAGGTTCCCATGCCTGGCACCAAGGGAGATGACGGACCCGCCGCGAGGATTCCTGACGCCGCACACGAGATTCTGGGGCTCCTGAGCGTCCCGGTGCCCTCAGGTTCGACCATTCGCCAGTTCGCCCCGGGCGACGTGATCGTGCGGGAGGGGGAGCATGGCTCCGAGGCGTACATCGTGCTCAGCGGCAACTGCGAAGTCACGGTGCACGGCGAAGTGCTGAATCAGATCCTGCCCGGGGAGCTGTTCGGCGAGGTCGCCTGCCTTGGCGAGGGAACCCGGACCGCCACCGTCAGGGCCGTGCTCGACACCTCGGTGCTGGAGATGTCGGTGCACACGCTGCGCGCCGAGCTCCACCAGTCGCCGGTCCTGCTCGACACCTTCCTGCGGGCGCTGGCCGACCGGCTGCGGCGCATCTCCGATCGTGAAATGGTCGCGCGCGACGAGCACCGAAGCCTCCGCAAGGTCCTCGACCGGCTCCAGCCGTCGCTCGAGCGCTTCAAATCCCACCCGTCGCTGTCCATCGACGTCCGTTCGCAGCCGCTGACCTTCAGCTCGGGGGACTACTACGACGTGCTCGAGCTGTCACCCGCGCGGATACTGTTCGCGCTCGGCGACGTCATGGGCCATGGCGCCCAGACCACGCCGATTCTCGCGATGATGCGCGGCCAGCTGCACGAATCGGCGACCGCCGAGAGCACGCCCGATGCGCTGCTCGCCCACCTGCATCACCACATGCAGCGGCACGGCCATCCCAACGTGTTCATGACCCTGACGATCCTGATCCTCGACCTGGCGACGTCGCTCGCCGAGGTGGCCGTCGCCGGCCCGCCCTGCCCGCTCCTCTACCGCGACGGCGGCTGCACGCCGTTGACGACGCAGATTGGCTGGACGCTCGGCTACCCCTTCGACGACGTGTCGTACACGAGCGAGCGGATCCCCATGCGACCGGGCGACGTCGTCCTGTTCTATACCGATGGCCTGTCGGACGTCGCGGCGCCGGGGGAGCCTGGCGGAGAAGGCCTCGGCGCCCTGGGCCTGTCCGGGATCCTGCGGGACGCGATGGCGGCCAACCCGGCCAGTCCTGCGGCGGCGATCTTCGATGGCGTCGCCGCCATTCAGAAGGGACGTCCGTTCGAAGACGATGCCACCGCCCTCGTGGTCAGCCTGCGGTAGCCGGCCCGACAGGCGCCTGCTTCCGGAGGATCCGCTCGCCTTCCTCGTTCTGTCGCGGCGCCGGCCGGCGTCCCGTGTACCATAGGCCCCACCGGGCGTGCCTGCTGGCCGATTGATTCGGCAACCGCGTCCAGAAGGAGCTCATCGTGCGCATCCCTGCGATCCTCTGCCTCGGCCTGATGCTGCCCGCCACGCTGCTGTCGCAGACGCCGGTGCCGCAGTGGCAGGACCTCTTCAACGGCCGCGACCTCACCGGCTGGGCCAACATCAACACCGCGCCCGATACCTGGACGTGGAAGGACGGCCTGCTGATCAACACCGGCAAGCCGATCGGCGTGATGTGCAGCGAGAAGATGTACGAGAACTTCCTGCTGCACATCGAGTGGAAGCACCTCGAAGCCGGCGGCAACTCCGGCGTGTTCGCCTGGAGCGCCGCCAACCCGAACCCCAAGGACCGGCTGCCCGACGGCGTCGAAATTCAGATGCTCGAGCTCGACTGGCCCAAGCTGAACACCCGCAACGGCGTCGTCCCGCCGATCGAATACGTGCACGGTGAGGTCTGGGGGGTCGGCGGCGTCAAGACCGTGCCGGACAACCCGCGCGGCGAGCGCAGCAGCTCGATCGAGAACCGCGCGAAGGGACGCGGCGAATGGAACGTCTACGACGTGGTGGCGGTGGACGGCGTGATCAAGCTGTCGGTCAACGGCAAGTTCGTGAACGGCATCAGCGGCTCCACGCGCCGGAAGGGCTACCTGTGCCTCGAGGCCGAGGGGGCCGAGATCCACTTCCGCAACGCCCGCATCCTCGAGCTGCCCCCCGGCGTGACGAAGCCGGAGCAGATCGCGCCGGCGCGGCAGTAGGTCAGCCATGAAGCTGCCCCTCCTGCTGGTTCTTGCCGCGCTCGGTGTGCTGGCGCAGCCAGGGGTAGACAACGCGCTCAAGCGTCCGATCCTGGCGCCTGATCAGACGCGCATCGACACCCAGGTCTGGACCGCGTCGAGGGTCCCCGTGCTGCGGGTGCCGGCGACGAAGGAGGCGTGGACGCGCGATGCCGCGTCGCTGCGGCAGCGCATCCTCGACGAGGTCGTCTACCGCGGCCAGGCCCGCGAATGGCGGCGGCAGAAGGTCAGCGTCGAGCCGTTCGGCGAGATCCAGGGGAACGGCTACGTCGTCCGCAAGGTGCGCTTCCAGGCGGTCCCGGGGCTGCACGTGCCCGCCCTGATCTACGAGCCGGTGCCGGCGCCGGCCGCACCGACTCCCGTGGTCCTCAACTTCAACGGCCACGAAGGCGTGGGCCTCGCCAACGCCTACCACCAGGCCCGCTGCATCAACCTCGCGAAGAAGGGGCTCTACGCGATCAACGTCGAGTGGATCGGACAGACCCAGCTCGCAACCGAGGGGCTGCAGCACTACAAGATGAACCAGCTCGACCTGGTGGGCACGCCGGGGCTGGCCGTGTTCTACGAGTCGCTGCGCCGCACGCTCGACATCGCCGTCGGCCTGCCGCACGTGGACGCGTCGCGCATTGCCGTCACCGGGCTCTCGGGCGGCGGCTGGCAGACGATCCTGCTGAGCGCCCTCGACACGCGGGTCGCGCTCGCCAACCCGGTCGCCGGCTTCTCCAGCTACGTCACGCGGGCGCAGTGGCCGGCGCAGGATCTCGGCGATTCCGAGCAGACGCCGTCCGACCTCGCGTCGGTGGCGGACTACACGCACCTGAGTGCGCTGGTCGCGCCGCGTGCCCTGCAGCTCACCTACAACGCCAAAGACAACTGCTGCTACCGGGGCGATTACGCCCTCGGCCCGCTCGTCCAGCAGGCGGCGCCGGTCTTCCGGCTGCTCGGCGCGGGCGGCCAGTTCGCGTACCACGTCAACTACGACGACGGGCACAACTACGAGCAGGACAACCGCGAGGCGTTCTACCGCTTCCTGCACACGCGGCTGCTCGGCGGCCGCCCGGGGTTCGACCCGCGCGAGATCGACGTCACCGCGGAGATCCGCGACCTCGCCGCGCTCACGGTGCCCGTGCCGAAGGACAACGCCGACTTCCGGTCGCTGGCGCGGGGCATTGCCGAGGGGTTTTCCAGGCCCGGCACGCCGCAGCGCGACCGCCTGCAGCAGCTCGTCCGCTACCGGCGCCACGACGCACGCGCCGTGCAGGCGGGGGCCGCCGACGGCGCCGCCTTCTGGAAGCTGCACATGGACGGCTGGACAGTGCCGCTGGTCGAGATCGAACGGGCGGCGCCTGGCGGCACGACGCTGCTGCTGGCGGACGGGGGGCGCGCCAGCGCGCAGGAGGACGTCCGCCGCCTCCTTGCGGCGAACCGCCGCGTGGCTGCGGTTGACCCCTTCTATTTCGGCGAGTCGGCCCTCGGCGAGCGCGACTTCCTGTTCGCGCTGCTGGTCTCGGCGCTCGGCGAGCGGCCGCTGGGCATCCAGGCGGGACAGGTGGCGGCCTCGGCGCGGTGGCTCGCGGCCCGGCACGGCAGTCCCGTCACGCTCGAGGCCCGGGGGCCGCGGACGAGCCTGATCGCGCTGGTCGCTGCCGCCCTCGAACCCGAGGCAATCGGCCGCGTGCAGGTGCACGACAGCTGGCGCACGCTGCGCGAGATCTTCGACCGCAACATCAGCGCGCAGCAGATGCCCGAAATGTTCCCGTTCGGCCTGCTCGAAGCCTTCGATGTGCCGCAGATCGAACAGCTCGTGGGGTCACGGCTGGCGAGATAGGTCGGCCGGTGCCAGCGGCGCCACGCTGATCTCCTTGAAGTGCACGGTCTGCGGTTCGTGGTGGTTCTGGATGCCGATGTACCCCGCATCGGGCCGCAGGCCGCGGATCGGTTCGTAATCGTGCTGGCGCGGGGGAACGGGTGTCCCCTCGGCAAAGTCGTTCACGATCACGCCGTTGAGGCGGACGACGGTCCGCGGACCGCGCAACTCGATCTCCATCGTGTTCCACTCGCCCACCGGCTTCTGCGGCCTGGCGGTGGCCGGGCTCATCGAATAGATGGCGCCGGTCGTGTGCCAGGACATGCCGAACTGCTTCTGGTGCTCGCTTGGCGTGTAGTGCTCGGGGAAATTCTCGAGAATCTGGATCTCATACCCGGTGTGCACCGCCTGCCAGGGATCCCCCGGCGGCGCCGGGATCCGGATGAAGATGCCCGAATTGTCGTCGACCGTCGTGGTTCGGTAGACCACGCGGAGCGTGCAGTCGCCGAACCTGTCGCCGGTGTACCAGAGCAGCCCCATGCCCCCCTCGGTCTTGAGGAGCCCCTCGTCGACGTAGACGCGGCCCTTGCCGACATGCGCCCAGCCGGTCAGATCCTTGCCGTTGAAGAGCTGGCGGTGCCCGCCGGGCGGTGCGAGAAGGCCAATGGCCAGCGCCGTGGCGACTGTCAGGCTCGCGTGCATTACTGATCCTCCTGCCGGGTCCGCAGTGTGACGTAGAATTCGCTCCACATGAGTATCACGGCCACCGCGCCAGGGCCCATCTCCCCACCTTCCCCTGCGGCCTCCGGCGTGCAGGCATCCACGCGCGTCCCGTCGATTGACGGATTCCGCGGCTTCGTGATGCTGCTGATGCTGGCCGAGGCGATGCGGCTGTGGACGGTGAGCGAGGCGTTCCCCGACAGCCGCTTCTGGGCCGTCGTGAAGTTCAACACGACGCACGTCCCGTGGCAGGGCACGTCGCTGCACGACCTGATTCAGCCGGCCTTCTCGTTCCTGGCCGGCGCCTCCCTGCCGTTCTCGATCGCCAGCCGCCGCGCGAAGGGGGACTCGTTCGGCCGCATGCTCGGCCACGCCGTCCGCCGCAGCCTCATCCTGATCCTGCTCGGCATCTTCCTGCGCTCGATGGAACGGCCGGCCACCTACTGGACGTTCGAGGACACGCTGACCCAGATCGGCCTCGGCTACACGTTCCTGTTCCTGCTGGCGTTCCCGTCACTCAAGGTGCAGGCGATGGCGTTCGTCGCGCTGCTGGTCGGCTTCTGGGCGGCCTTCGTCCTCTACCCGCTGCCTGGTCCCGGATTCGATTACCCGGCCGTGGGCGTCCCCGCGGACTGGCCGCACCTCTACACCGGGTTCCTCGCGCACTTCAACAAGAACTCCAACCTGTCGTGGGCGTTCGACGTGTGGTTCCTCAACCTCTTCCCGCGCGAGACGCCGTTCCGGTTCAACTGCGGCGGATGGTCCACCCTGAGCTTCATCCCGACGCTCGCGACGATGATGCTCGGCCTGTGGTCGGGTCAGTGGCTCAAGGGCCCGGGGACGACGACGAGAAAGCTGCAGGGTCTGGTCCTGGCCGGCCTCGCGCTGACCCTGGCCGGCCTGGTGCTGCAGTGGCTGCACATCTCGCCGATCATCAAGCGCATCTGGACCTCGTCCTACACCCTGTACAGCGGCGGACTCGTCATCCTGATGCTGGCCGGCGTTCTACGCGGTCATGGAGTGGAAGGGCTGGAAGCGCTGGGCGTTCCCGCTGCTCGTGATCGGGGCCAACTCGATCGCCGTCTACGTCATGAGCTGGACGATCGAGCATTTCGTCAGCGAGGCGCTGGTCCGGCACCTGGGCGCCGCGCCGTTTGCCATGTTCGGTGCGCCGTTCGTGCCGGTGCTGCGCGGCCTCGGCGTGCTGATCGTCTTCTGGCTCATCCTGTTCTGGATGTACCGGCGGAAGATCTTCCTCCGTATCTGAGCGCCCTGCGCGCTTTCAGCGCACGAGCGCGGCGGCGCCCCCGGGCATTGCGTGAAGGGCGCGCACCTCGGCGCCGCTCAGCGCGCGGTTGAAGATCGACAGCTCGTCGAGCAGGCCGATGTAGCCCAGGCCCAGGGCGATGGCCGTCCGCTCCGGATCCCACGTGAAGGTCTGCTGGCGCGGGCTGAGCGTGCCGCGCGGTTCGCCGTCCAGGTACAGCGTCACGACGCCGTCGGCCCTGCCGGTGTTGAAATGCTCGAACGTGAACACGACGTGGGTCCACTTCCCGCCGGCAAACGGCGGGTTGTCGACGCCAACGAGCGGCCGCTCCGCGGCGGGAATGTCCTCGAACTTCCGCTTTGCCGGGTTCCACACGTCGAGGTCTGCATAGGCGCCGAGCCGGAAGGGGATTGATTCAGGGCGCTTCTCGAACTCGATGAAGAAAGCGGCGTCGTTCCAGGCCCGTGGCGTGATCTGGACGGGATCGCAGAACCCGGGCTGGAGCTCCCGTTGCGGGTCCACGCTGAGCCAGACCGAGACCGTGCCGTTCCATCCCTTCGCCTCGTACGGCATGTTGCGCAGACCCTTGAAAAAGACGATCGGCGATCCCTTCTTCGTGAAGCGCAGCGCATCGCCGGCGCGCCCGGCCCCCGGCGCGTGCTGGACCTCGCCGCCGGATGGCAGGCCGGGTTTCGCGTCGTCCCGCCCCTTCATCGACGGCGCCCAATAGAGGGCCGGGTCGCCGGCAGCGTGGACGGCGCCGGTCTTGCCATCGAACGAGGCGTGAAAGGTCAGCGCCGCGCGCAGCGCCGGTGCCGGCGCCGGCGCCTGCCCCGCGGGCGCCGGCGCGGCCGCGGCCAATATCCCGGCCAGCCCCGCCACTGGCAGTGCCGCCGCGAACAATCTCCAGCGACCGCGAACTCCTGTCATCATCACGCTCCTCCCGCCAGCCGGCGTGCGATGATTCTATCTGCACCCGGCGGAAGCCTCTACCTGCGGCTATTCGAGAAGCCGGTGCCCGGAACGCGAAGGCGAGGGCAATGAGCGATGGCGGGCTACCCCGCGCACTACGAGTCCGACGTGATCCTGCGCGACGGGTCCACCCTTCGCCTGCGTCCGGTCCGTCCGGAGGACAGCGCCGCGCTCCGCGACCTGCACGAGCGCCTCTCGGCAGAGAGCTGGCGGTTCCGCTTCTTCAACGCCCGAGGGATGGCGCTTCCCGATCTCTGGCGCAGCGCAGGTGGCGACGACAGGCGCGAGCTCGTGCTGGTCGCCGAGGCCCGCGGCCGCGTCAGCGGCGTGGCGAGCTACATCCGGAGTCCAGCCGCGCCCGACCGCGCCGAAGTCGCGTTCACCGTCGCCGATGCGCTCCAGGGCCGGGGCGTCGGCACCCGCATGCTGGAAGCGCTCGCCCGGATTGCCCGCGAGCACCACATACGCACGTTCGACGCCTACGTCCTGCAGGACAACCACCAGATGGTGCGCGTCTTCCAGGACTCCGGGTTCGAGGTCGAGCAGCGCGTCGAGGGGGGCGTCGTGCACGTCGTCCTCAGCCTCGAGCCCACGGCGGGCTACGAGACCAGGGCGGCCGAGCGCTCCCGCTCGGCGGCAGCCACCTCGATACGACACTTCTTCGAGCCGGCGGCGGTGGCCGTCGTCGGCGCCAACCGCGACCGCGGGAAGATCGGCTCGGAGATCCTGCATAACCTGACGGCAACCGGGTATACCGGCCGGCTGTTTGCCGTGCATCCCGCGGCAACGCTGATCGACGGCGTGCAGACCTTTCCGCGCGTGACGAGCATCCCCGGCGACGTCGACCTGGCAGTCATCTGCGTACCGTGCGCGCAGGTGAGCGCAGTCGTGGACGACTGCATCGCCAAGGGCGTGAGGGCGCTGGTCGTCATCAGCGCCGGGTTCAGCGAAACGGGCGCCGCGGGACGCGCATCGGAGGATGCGCTCCTCGACAAGGTCCGGACGGCGGGGATCCGCATGATCGGGCCGAACTGCATGGGGATCCTCAACACCGACCCGGGCGTCCGGCTGAACGCCACGTTCTCCCCCGCCGCGCCAGTCGAGGGGCGGGTGGCGTTCTCCACCCAGAGCGGCGCGCTCGGCCTGGCCATTCTCGACTACGTGCGCCAGCTGCGCATCGGCATCTCGTCGTTCGTGTCCGTCGGCAACAAGGCGGACGTCTCGGGCAACGACCTGCTCCAGTACTGGGCGGACGATCCGCGCACCGACGTCATCCTGCTCTACCTGGAGAGCTTCGGGAACCCGCGCCGGTTCGCCCGCATTGCCCGGCGGGTGGCCCGCCAGAAGCCGATCGTGGCGGTCAAGTCGGGCCGGTCGCGCGCCGGAGCGCGGGCCGCGTCATCACACACCGGCGCCCTGGCCGCCAGCGACACGGTCGTGGACGCGCTCTTCCGCCAGGCCGGGGTCATCCGGACGACGAAGATGGAGGAGCTGTTCGATGTCGCGAGGCTCCTGGCCCTTCAGCCGGTCCCCGGCGGCCGGCGCGTCGCCATCGTGTCCAATGTCGGAGGCCCCGCCATCCTGGCCACCGACGCCTGCGAAGCGCAAGGGCTCGCGCTGTCGGTCCTGGCCGACGCCACGACCGCGGCGCTCCGGCAGTTCCTGCCGGCGGCAGCGAGCGTCACCAATCCGGTGGACATGCTGGCGTCGGCGACGGCCGATGACTACCGGCGAGCCATCAGCATCCTGCTGGCGGATGATCACGTCGACAGCCTGCTGGCGATCTTCGTCCCGCCGCTGGTGACATCGTCCGAAGACGCCGCGCGCGCGATTGCGGAGGCGGCGGCCGGCAGCCCGAAGCCGGTGCTCGCGAACTTCATCACCGCTCGCGGCGCACCGCCCGAGCTCGCCGGCATTCCGTCGTACACGTTTCCCGAGGCGGCGGTTGCGGCACTGGCGCGCGTGACCGCGTACGGTGACTGGCGTCGCCGGCCGGAGGGCTCAGTCCCGCGGTTCGCCGACGTCAATGGGGACGTCGCGCGCGGCGTTGTCGATGGCGCGCTGGCGCGCGGCGAAGGCTGGCTGACGCCGGACGAAGGCCAGCGCCTGCTCGAGGCAGCCGGCATTCCCGCCGCGGCAGCGCAGCTGGCGGCGACCGAGCAGCAGGCCATCGCCGCCGCGCAGGCGATCGGCTATCCCGTGGCCCTGAAGGCGGCCGGTGCCGAGATCCTGCACAAGACGGAGGTTGGCGGGATCGTGCTCGACGTCCGCGACGACGCGGCGCTGCGCACGGCGTTCCGGGCGCTCGCGTCACGCGTCGGCCCGGCGATGACCGCCGCCATCGTGCAGCAGATGGTCCCGGGCGGCGTTGAGCTGCTCGTCGGCGCCGTGATCGATCCGACCTTCGGGCCGCTCGTGGCGTGCGGCGCGGGCGGCGTGCTCGCCGAGCTGCTGAAGGACACCGTGTTCCGCATCCACCCGCTCACCGATGCCGACGCCGCAGAGATGGTGGACAGCCTCGCCGGCGTGGCGCTGCTGCGCGGCTACCGCGGCCATCCGCCAGCGGACGAGCCGGCGGTCGTGGACGCGCTGCTGCGCGTGTCGGCGCTCCTGACCATCTGTCCCGAGATTCACGAGCTGGACATCAACCCGCTGAAGGTGCTCGCGCGCGGCGCGCGCGCGGTCGACGTCCGCGTGCGCGTGGGCCCGATCGTCACGCCCGCTCCATCGCGGCGCATCGCCGGTTGACCGCGGCCGCGGCCGGCAGAAAGTGCGAAGGACACATTTTGAGCATGAATCGAACCTACCGCGCCGTGCCGGTGTTGACGCTCGTCGCTCTGCTCACGCTGCTCGCTGGCCCGGCGGCCGCGCAGAGCCGCGCCCCACAGAGCGCCGAGGAGTCACGTCGCACGCTGAGCGCGCTGTTGAAGACCTCCGTGGAGCCGCCATCGGTGCGCATCGAAGTCGTCAGCCGGCGCACCGAGGACGGACTGATCATCGAGGATCTGGCCTGGGAATCGCTCGACGGGCAGCGCGCCTCCGCCATCGTGACCAGGCCCGCGGCTGGCGGCCGGCTGCCGGCCGTCGTCGCCCTGCACGGGACTGGCGGCAGCCGCGAGTCGATGACGACGGTGGCGTTCGGCCCGGGTGAGTGGACGCGGCCGGGGGATGCCAAGCCGCACAGCCGGATGCTTGGATGGGCGCGGGAGCTGGCGCGGCGCGGGTTCGTGACGCTGGCGCTGACGCAGCGCGGCCTGGATCGCCGCGCACCGCCGGACACCAACGACCAGGCCAAGGACCTGCTGGTCCGGGGCCGCACCCTGATGGGCGCGATCGTGCACGAGATCCGGCAGGCCGTCACCTATCTCGAGGGGCGCGAAGACGTGGTGAAGGATCGGATTGGCGTGACCGGCATGTCGTTCGGCGGCATCACGGCGTTCTACACCTGGGGCGTCGATGACCGCGTCCGGGCCATGGCCTCGATCTGCGGCGGCGTCGGATCGATCGACGTGCTGCTGCGTGAGGGGCGTCCCGCGTATCACGGGTTCTACTGGTGGATCCCGGACATGCTCACGCACGGCGATCAGGGGGCGTTTGCGGCGGCGCTGGCGCCGCGGCCGCTCATGCTGTGGGCGCCGGAGAGTGACATCGGCATGCCGAAGGCGGGCGTGGACGGGTTCATCGCGACCGTGCGTCCGGCCTACGTCCGGGCGGGGGCGGAGAGAAACTTCGTGGCGCACCAGCCCCCGGGGGAGCACGAGTTCACGCTGGCGGCGTTCGACGCGATGGCGGATTTCTTCCGGACGGCGCTCGCGCGCTGAGCGCGGCACGCGACGAGCGCGCCTCGCCGCTGGCGTCTCCAGGTCTGCGATCAGCGCACCGGCCGGAGCGGGTATCGTGCGTACGCCACGAACGCCGCCATCAGCCCCATCATGACGACCCAGACCAGGGGATTGGTCGCGGCCAGGCTGACGGAATAGCGGGCGTACAGCGCAGCCAGGGCGAGGCTTTCCAGCGCGAGCGCGACGGCTGCGACCGGCGTCAAGATCGGCATCCACTTCGTCGCGGCCGGGACGACCAGCAGGACGCCGCACACCATCTCGAACACGCCCAGCGCCCCCCATCCGCCACGCGAGAGCACGCTCAGAGCCGGCATGTTCGCGAGTTCGTCGAACATGAGCACCTTGTACGCCCCTCCGGCAAACGACAGCAGGGCGAGCGTGATTTGCAGAATCCACAAGAGAACGAACATCGGGGACGGCTCCTTTCGCCGGCCGAGCTGGACAGCGCGGCGGACCTGTAAAGGGGGTGCGCGTTAACCGGCACCCCCACGACTGTGACTGCATATATGACGGATCGGACCGGTCGAGTGTGACCGTGCCTGAGCTGGTGGCCCGATGGCCCGTCACATCGGCAACCTCTCGTCCGTCATTACAATGGCGAATGCCGACACCTGAACACCTCGCCGGGCAATTCGAAGAGCACCGATCGCACGTGCGGGCGGTCGCGTATCGCATGCTCGGATCGGTCGCCGAAGCGGAGGACGCCGTCCAGGACACCTGGCTCAGGCTGAGCCGCACGGATGTCAGCGCGATCGAGAACCTTCGGGGATGGCTGACCACCGTGGTGGCGCGCGTGTGCCTCGACATGCTGCGCACGCGAGCGTCGCGTCGGGAGACGCCCTTGGAGGTGTACGTGCCGGATCCCATCATCCGCGCGATCGACCGCGACGGCACGGGACCCGAGCGGGACGCCATGCTCGCCGACTCTGTCGGCCTGGCGCTGCTCGTCGTCCTCGAGAAGCTGGAGCCCGCGGAACGGCTGGCGTTCGTGCTCCACGACGTGTTTGGCATGACCTTCGCGGACATCGCGCCGATCGTCGATCGCTCGGCCGTGGCCACGCGCCAACTCGCCAGCCGCGCCCGCCGACGGGTCCAAGGCCAGGCTCCGGCCTCGGACGCGGACCTGCGCCAGCAGCGCCGCGTCGTCGACGCCTTCCTCGCGGCCGCGCAGAATGGCGACTTCGAGGCGCTGGTCGCCGTCCTGGACCCGGATATCGTGCTGCGGGCGGATGGCGGCGCGGCGGAAGGGATGTCACGCCTCGTCCGCGGGGCTCAGGCAGTGGCGGCACAAGCCACGACGTTCTCGCAGCTCGGATTGTCCAATCAGGCGGTCCTGGTGAACGGCCACGTTGGCATCGTGTCGCGCCTTGCGGATGGCCGCCTGTTCTCCGTGATCGCCTTCAACGTCGCGGCAGGCAAGATCGTCGAGATGGACATCCTGGCGGATCGGGAGCGGCTCGGCCGGCTGGATCTATCGGCCATCGAGGGGTGACCGCTATCGTCCGGGGTGCCACACACGGTCCGAGGCGATCGTCGCTACGCCGCAGGGACGAGGTAGAGTTCGAGTCCCTGCCTCCCCGCCATCCGCCTTCGCTCGCGAAGTATTCTGGCGCGAGGCTCCGGCGGATGGCTCTCTGACTGGAAATCGATTGCACGCGCTCGCCGGCGATCTGGAAGGGCAGCCGGCCGTCCGTGTGAACGACCAGTATCGCATCGTGTTCCGGTTCGACGGCTCCGACGCATTCGACGTGCGCTGCACCGACTACCATTGAGGACACCGATATGCTCCCGACTCACCGTCCGCCGACGCACCCTGGCGAGATGCTCCTGAAGGAGTTCCTTGAGCCGTTGGGCGTGTCCCTGGTCGACGCCGCCTCGCGGATGAACATTCCGATACGGTGTTGCTGTTCGAAGCCTTGACGCATTGGGACGCCGAGATTTGGCTGACGCTGCAGGCCAAGTGGGACCTTTGGCATGCGCTCAAGATACGGGGGCATCGGCCGAAGGTGCGTGCCCTTCCAAAGAGCGCGTACCGTCGTCCTTGCACCCGACCGTGACGGAGTTGGAGACCGACGAGCCGAGGGTCCTGTGACTGGTCACGGTGATTGCCCGAGCTGTCGCCGTCTGTCACAATCGCGCAACTTTGCCACGTGTCCCATTGTCGACACGCTGGCCATCGAGGGCGGCTGTCGGATCTCATCGTCGTCTCCCTGCTCGTACTGTTGCTGTATTCGCGATTACACGCTGGATGCTGTTGGACGCCGTCCGCCGCGGCCGAGGATGGATACGCTGGCAGATCCTGCTGCACGTTGCCCCCCTGCTCGTAGCCGTGCCGGTGTGGCTCGTCAGGCGACGCCGGTGGCCCGTCGCGGTCGAGATTGATCGCCCACGGCGCCGGAAGCTGACCGCACTGGCGGTCGGCCTCGTCGCCTCCAGCTTCACCCTCGGTCCGGCCGTGGGTTGGATCGTGACGACGTATCTTTGCCAGGTTGCGCGCGTCGAGGGTGGGGCCATGGCGCCGACGATCAACGACCAGGATCGACTGATCGTCAACAAGCGTGCGTATCTCGCCGGCGATCCCGCGATCGGCGACATCGTCATGTTGCGGTATCCGCGCGACCCTGCGAAGACCTTCGTCAAACGGCTGATTGCGACCGGCGGCGACGAGGTGCACATCGTGCGTGGCGTCGTGTTTCGGAACGGCCGCGAGACTGACGAGCCGTACCTGACATCTCGAAGCCAGGATCAGTCGGGTCCGGAGATCGTGCCGGAGGGCACCTACTTCGTCATGGGCGATCGAAGGAACAACAGTTCGGACAGCCGTCACTGGGGCTTCGTGCCGCGCGAGTACGTCCTGGGACGCGTGACCGTGCGCTGGTGGCCCCTCTCGGCGCGACGCCGATTCTAGCGCCGCCCTAGCGGATGGCGCGGTCGTACGTCGGCTGGCGACTGCCAGGCCTCAGGTTGTTCAGGTCGGCGGCGTCGCCAGTTCCCGGCGGTCTCGTGCGCAGCGCCCTTTGGAAAGAGCGATACTCGGAGGATGGAGGCCAGCCCATGAAAGCGACCTGGAACGGCGAGACCATCGCCGAGGCCGACGACACGGTCGTCGTCGAAGGCAACCACTACTTCCCGGCGGACTCCCTCAAGCGGGAGTTCTTTGCCGCAAGCGATCACACGTCGACGTGTCCGTGGAAGGGTGAGGCGTCGTACTACCACGTCGTGGTGGACGGCCGGCAGAACACCGACGCCGCCTGGTACTATCCGGCACCGAAGCCGGCGGCGGCCGCGATCGCGGGCCGCGTGGCGTTCTGGCGCGGTGTCGAAGTCGGCCAGTAAACCCGACTGCGGGTGGCCTGTCCGCGCAGGACCGCACTGCGTCCGGGCATCCTGCTGTCGCTCGGCAAGCGCGACTTCGGCAGCTACGGCAGCACCTTGTACGAAACGCCGCACCTCGACGGCCGCGCGGGCCTGCCGGACTGTATCGCCGCCACTCCCGCCTCCTTCACGCGTCCTGCTGGACCTGTGATGTCTCGGCCGAACAATCGCTATACTCTGTGGCGCGTCGAGACAATCGCCTGAAGGCTTGTGCGGCCTGACCACCAAGGGAGTCCTAATGTTTCTCAATCGCGTGGGACGGACGGCGCTGCTGCGCCATGCGGGATTGGCGCTGATTCTGGCCGTTCTGGCTGGCGCGCAGTCGTGGTCGGCGCAACAGGTGTCATCGGCCGGGGGAGAGGTGGCGGTGGCGCGGCGACCGCCGCGTTCCCCGATGCGCGGAGTGCTCGATCAGCGCCAGTTGCCGCTGTTCTGGGCAGGCCGGGTAGGCCCCGAGGATGCGCCCACCGGCGGAGAGCCGCCGGAGTGCGCGGCCGTGCCATGCGACCGCTTCCGGCTGCGCATCGACCTCCCATACGGAACGTTCCTGAACCCGAATCGACCGGGCGGCGTGCAGGTGGCGCTGCGGTGGTTCGGCAACCCTGGTGGGCATACCCTGCCGCCCGGGCATTCCCGGCTGTTGTGGCGAATTCGACACGCTGCACTTGTGGGTCTACAAAGACGGCGCCCTCGTCGCCGCGTCGCCGGGGATCATCGCCGTGTCGCAGTCGGCCTTCCTGCCGGAGCCGGAGAACGGCTGGTACGACGTGTGGATTGCCTACGACCCGAGCTACAACGTCGCGCCGTTCGTGGAGTACGAGGCGCTCGCGGAAGTGGAGTACCTGCCCGGCGGTTTCCCGTCAAGCGCCTGCTCCCCAATCTCACATTCCACGGAACCGAGCGCATCACCTTCGACACGCCGTCGTTTCCCGATCTTCGAGCCGGATCCTCCGGCGGGCGCCAGCTGCTTCGCCAGCGAGATGGCGGAAGACGGTGCGCAGACGTGCCTGCGGTTCGACCAGATCGTCGCCAACCGGGGCGCGGGCCCGATTGAAATCGCCTACGACGTGCCCGCCGGCGCCACGCCCGATGCCAACGTGCCGTTTCCCGTCTCGCAGCGCGTCTACGAAAGCGATGGGGCGTTCACCAATCGGCCAGGCGGGACGGTGACGTACCACGGGGTGCACGGCCACTACCACTACTCGAGCTTCGCCAATGCGCTGTTGTGGCGGTCCGACCGGCGCGGCGCCAAGCTGGGCGACGCCCCCGTGGCGGCGTCGCACAAGGTGAGCTTCTGCATGGCCGACATCCGCATCGATGCCTGGGGCGAGAAGGGCGACGGTCCCCGGAAGTATTACGCTCCCGATTGCCTGTTTCCGAGTGCCTCAGACGGTGTCACCGACCAGTACCGGCAGGGCGTCAACAACGGGTGGTCGGACGTCTACGATTGGTACATTCCCGACCAGTACATCGAAGTGACCGGCGTGCCGAGCGGCCTCTACCGCCTGGAGTTCTGCGCCGACCCGTTCAACGAGATCGAGGAAGAGCGTGAGGACAATAACTGTGTGGTGAACCACATCCGCCTCAGTGGCATGGACGGCCCACACAAGCGGGTGAAGGTGCTCGGGATCCTGAAGAAGTAGCCGCACATTGCGTGTGGGGCGCGGTGCCGCAGCCGAGGAGGCGTATCCGTGTCGATCCTGAAGGTTCCGCGGTTGTGGCGTTCTCAACTCGTCGCCGCCATCTTCTTCGCTTCCGCTGTCGCGCCGGCTGACATCCGCCCGCAGGACGCGCCGCTCCCCTCCGGCCGGCTGGTGTTCCGTGCGTCCTCTCTCGAGTTCAGGCCGGGTGGAACGTTTCTGATTCACAGTGTCCTCGAGGGCATGGGCGAAGTGCGCGCCACAGGGACGTGGACGTACCAGGGCGGCGCCATCGAGCTGGCCGGCTACGATGTCGTGGCAGGCGCCGAACTCCTGAAGGCCGTCTCGGTTCCGCTCGACGGTTGTGCCACGGCCGGACAGTATCGATTCGAGGTGAACGGCACACAACTCCGCCTCTCGGCACTCGGCGACGCCTGCGCACCACGCCGGATGTTCCTCGACAAGACGCGCTGGGCCCCCCCCGGAGAGCCGAATCTGGCGCCGCCGCGAACAGTGACGCGAACGATGTTCGACACGGCCGTGCGGCTGCCTCTCGCCGCCGATCGCTCCGGGGCCTGGCCGTCGTTCCGCGGTCCGCAGGCGGCCGGTATTGCAGACGGCCAGCAGCTGCCCGACCGCTGGAACGTCGGGACGGGCGAGAACATCCTGTGGCGCACCAGCATTCCGGGGCTGGCACACTCGAGCCCGATCGTGTGGGGCGATCGATTGTTCGTGACGAGCGCGATCAGCAGCCGCGGAGGTGCCACTTTCAAGACCGGCCCGTACGACGGCGGCGATGCGTCGGATGACACCTCGTCGCACCAGTGGGTGCTGTATGCGCTGGATGCCGCGAGCGGCCGGATCGCCTGGCAGAGGACCGCCGACGAAGGGCCACCACGCGACAGGCGTCATGTGAAATCCACGTACGCAAGCTCGACCCCGGCGACCGACGGCCGGGTCGTCGTCGCCTGGTTCGGATCCCGGGGACTCCACGCCTACACCGTCGAGGGAACGCCGTTGTGGAAGGTGGACCTCGGTCGCGTGAGCGTCGGGGCGGTGGAATCCTCGGCGATCGAATGGGGACCGGCGAGCTCACCGGTGATCTGGGACGATCTGGTGATCGTCCAGGTGGACACCCATGACGACTCGTTCCTGGTCGCGCTGGCGGTCGACACCGGAGAGCAGGTCTGGAAAACGACCCGCGATGAGATCCCGTCGTGGAGCAGCCCCACCGTCGTCACCACCGCGCAGGGAGCGGAACTCGTCGTCAACGGGGGAAACTTCGCTCGCGGCTACGATCCACGAACCGGCAGCGAACGATGGCGTGTCGCCAGCGGCTCACCGATCGCGACGCCAACGCCCATCGGTGCAGGCGGGGTGTCGATTGTCACCAGTGGCGGTATGGGATCGTCACGGCCGCTCGTGGCGGTGCGCCACGGCGCCGAAGGCGTGATTGCGCCGGCTTGGAGCGTGCGGAACCGCGGATCGTTCACGCCGACGCCGCTCGCCTATCGAGGACTCCTGTACGTCCTTGCGAACAACGGCGTGCTCGATGCCTACGAAGTCCAGACCGGCGCGGAAGTCTATCGCGCACGCGTGCCCGAGATCGGCAGCGGCTTCAGCGCATCACCGGTGGCCGCTGACGGCAAACTCTACCTGGCCAACGAGGACGGCGCCGTCGTCGTCGTCGCGGCGGATCGGACCTTTCGCCATGTCGCGACCAATGACATGGGAGAGCCGAACATGGCCACGCCCGCTCTGTCGCGGGGCGTCCTGTTCGTCCGTTCGATGAACAGCGTGTTTGCGATCCGGCGGCCGGTGAAGCCGTAGTGCTTCGAGCCGCAGGAGGCCCACGAGGAATCGATTGGCGACTTCATTCACCAACGGGCCATCGATGTCGCGACAGAGACGGTGATGAGCCCCCAGGGCCGGCGACTCGGCGTGATGAGCGACGCGCGGGGCCAATCCGCTGGCGATCGTCGGCCTCGAGCAACGCGGACGCACTGCATCAGACTGACGAACCCTCACAATGGCGTCGTGGCGCGGTGTCGAAGTCGGCCAGTAAACCCGACTCGCGGTATCCTGTCCCGCATGACCGCACTGCGTCCGGCCATCCTGCTGTCGCTGCTCGTCGGGGTCGGCCTCCAGGCCCCGGCCGGCGCGCAGCGCGGCACACCCGGGAAACTGAACGTCCTCTTCATCCTCGCGGACGACCTCGGCCAGCGCGACCTCGGCAGCTACGGCAGCACCTTCTACGAAACGCCGCACCTCGACCGCCTGGCGCGCGAGGGGGCCCGCTTCACCTCCGCTTACGCGGCCGCGCCGGTGTGCTCGCCGACCCGGGCCAGCCTCCTGACGGGCAGATGGCCGCAGCGCAGCACCATTACCGACTACATCGGCGCACCGGACCGGCCTGAGCTGTGGAAACGGAACACCCGCGCGCTGCCCGCGCCGTTCGGCGACCGGCTGGCGCTCGAAGAGACGACCATGGCCGAGGCGCTGAAGGGCGCCGGATATGCGACGTTTTTCGCCGGGAAGTGGCATCTCGGGACTGAGGGCTGGTGGCCCGAGCACCAAGGCTTCGACGTCAACCTCGGCGGCATCGATCGCGGCGGGCCGTACGGCGGCAAGCAGTACCTCTCGCCCTACGGCAACCCGCGCCTGCCCGACGGGCCCGACGGCGAACACCTGCCCGACCGGCTGGCGAGCGAAACGGTGCGCTTCATCGAGGCGAACCGGGAGCGTCCCTTCTTCGCCTACCTGTCGTTCTACTCGGTGCACACACCGCTGATGGCGCGGGCCGATCTGCAGCGCAAGTACGAGGAGAAGCGGCAGCGCCTCGGCCTCGAGGCCGCCTGGGGCCGCGAACACGCGCGGGACGTGCGGCTGGTGCAGGAGCATGCGGTCTACGCCGGCATGGTGGACGCGATGGATCAGGCCGTGGGCAAGGTGCTCGACCGGCTCGACGCGCTCGGCCTGCGCGACAACACGCTGGTGATCTTCACGAGCGACAACGGCGGGCTGTCGACGAGCGAGGGCTGGCCGACGTCGAACGTGCCGCTGCGCGCCGGCAAGGGCTGGATGTACGAAGGGGGCCTGCGCGTGCCGCTGCTGGTCCGCTGGCCAACGGTCACGCGAGCCGGAAGCGAGATCAACGCTTCCGTCACCAGCCCCGACTTCATGCCGACCGTGCTCGAGGCCACGGGCGCGCGTGGCGCCGGGCTCGAGCTCGACGGGACGAGCCTCGTGCCGGTGCTCGGCGGCAAGCCACTCGCCGAACGCCCGCTGTTCTGGCACTACCCGCACTACGGCAACCAGGGGGGCGCTCCGGCGTCCGCCATCCGGCGGGGCGACTGGAAGCTCATCGAGTGGCTCGAGGATGGCTCGATCGAGCTGTTCGACGTCGCGCACGACATCGGCGAGACCCGGGAGCTGTCGCGGACGCACCCGGAGCGCGCCGCCAGGCTGCACGCCGAGCTGAAGGCGTGGCGCACGCAAGTCGGCGCACGGATGCCCCGGCCCAATCCGAACTATGATCCGTCGGCACCCGACGGGCGGGCCGCCACCCGTCCGAAGCGGCCCTGACACGGAGACCGATGCACCGACTGCCGCTCCCCATTCGCCCTGGTTCCAGCCTTCGTTCCGGTCTCGTCCTTGGCCTCCTTTCTGGCCTTGGTGTCCTTGCCGCCACCATCGGCCTTGCCGTGGCGCCCCGCGCCACGAGCGCGCAGGAGCGCCTCAACGTGGTCTTCATCCTGGCGGACGACCTCGGGTGGGGCGAAGTGGGCGCCTACGGGCAGCAGAAGATTCCAACGCCGAACATCGACCGTCTCGCGGCGCAGGGGATGCGCTTCACGCAGCACTACAGCGGCGCCCCGGTGTGCGCCCCGTCGCGCGCCGTGCTGATGACCGGACGCCACCTCGGACGGGCCGAAGTGCGCGGCAACATGCAGGCGAAAGTCCGGTTCCCGGAGTTCGACGAGGGGCAATACCCGCTGAGCGCCGGCGCCGTGACCATGGCGCAGGCGTTCCAGAAAGCAGGCTACGCGACCGGCGCGATGGGCAAGTGGGGCCTCGGCCCGGTCGGCAGCACCGGCGATCCAAACCGCAAGGGCTTCGACCTGTTTTTCGGCTACAACGACCAGGCGGTGGCGCACAGCTACTATCCGCCCCACCTCTGGCGCAATGCCGAGAAGGTGCCCATCAACCGGAAGCCGATCCCCGGCCACGCCAAACAGCCCACGGGCGAGGTCCGGATGGATGACTGGATTGGCGAGACCTACGCCCCCGCGCTCATGATCGCCGAGGCCGAGAAGTTCATCACGGTCAACGCCGGCAAGCCCTTTTTCCTCTACCTGCCGTTCATCGAGCCGCACGTCGCCATGCACCCGCCGCGCGCCTCGGTCGAGCGCTTTCCCGAGGCGTGGGACACGGAGGTCTACCGCGGCGAAAACAACTACCTGCCCCATCCCCGGCCGCGCGCGGCGTATGCGGCAATGATTGCCGACCTCGACGGCTACGTCGGGCGTGTCCTGGCGGCGGTCGAGAAGGCCGGCGTGGCCAGCCGGACGCTCGTGGTCTTCACGAGCGACAACGGCGCCACGCATCCGGGCCAGGGTGCGCGCCGCTTTCACATCGGCGGCGCCGACCCGCCGTTCTTCAACAGCACCGCCGATCTGCGCGGCTACAAGGGCAGCGTCTACGAAGGCGGCATGCGCGTGCCGATGATTGTCCGCCTGCCGGCGCGCATCGCGGCCGGCACGGTCAGCGACGCCCCCGGTTACTTCGCCGATTGGTTCCCGACGCTGACGGAGGCCGCCGGCCTGCCGGCTCCCGAGGACGCGGACGGCCAGAGCCTGTGGCCGGTCTTCACCGGGCGTGCGGCCACGATCGAGAAGCGGAAGCCGATGATCTGGGTCTTCCCCGAATACGGCGGCCAGGTGGCCGTACGGGTGGGCAACCTCAAGCTGGTGCGGCAGGGGCTCAAGACGAAGACACCGGGCCCCTGGGAGGTCTACGACCTGTCGAAGGATCGCTCGGAGGCGCACGACCTCGCCGCCTCGCACGCCGCGCTCATTCGCGACGCCGAGGCGCTGCTGCGCCGTGAAGTCAAACCCAACGACGCGTTCCCCGTGCCGATTCCTGGCGTCACCGACGCCGCACGCTGACGCCCCCCGTCTTCACAGCCCGAAGCAGAGGATGTTCGGGCCCGCCGCCACCGCGACGTACTGCTTGCCGCGAAACGTGAAGGTCATCGGCGAGGCCTTCATCCGCGCGTTGGTGGGAAACTGCCACAGCGTTTTCCCGCTGCGCTGGTCGGCGGCCACGAAGCCGCCGTTCGGCTGGCCGTAGAACAGCAGCCCTCCCGCCGTACCCAGCACGCCGCTCCACGTCTTGGCCCGCGCCGGCCCCGGCTGCGGCACCTCCCACACGATCTCGCCGGTTTCGATGTTCACCGCCCGCAGGAAACGCTGTCCGGTCTGATCCGGGTAGCCGGTGGGCTTGCCGACGCATTCTTCCAACGCCAGGAAGTAATACAGGCCGGTGTCGGGCGAGAACGCGGTGGACGACCAGTTTGCGGCGTCGGTCGGGCAGCCGTGGGGATCGATCACCACCGGCCGTCCATCGGCGCCGATGCCGGACGCCCAGTCCACGCGCCGCAGGAACGGCTTGGCCAGCAGCACGGCGCCATTCGTCCGGTCCAGGACGTAGAAGAAACCGTTGCGATCGGCGTGCAGCAGCAGCTTCGACGGCTTGCCCCGGTAGACGCGGTCGACCAGCACGTTGGGTTCGGTCGCGTCGCGATCCTCGACGTCGTGCGGCGTGAACTGGTAGTACCACTTCAAATCGCCGGTCTTCGCATCGAGCGCCAGGACGCAGTTCGTGTAGAGGTTGTCGCCCGGGCGGTCGCGGTCGTCGCCGCCGGGCCACGGATTGCCAGTCGCCCAGTACAGCGTGTCGGACGCCGCATCGTACGAGCCAGTGAGCCAGGTGGACCCGCCACCACGGATTGGCTCGGGACCCTGCCAGCTCTCGATGCCCGGCTCCCCCTTGCGGGGCACGGTCCACCGGCGCCAGACGAGCGCCCCGGTCTCGGCGTTGAACGCGGCGACGAAGCCGCGAATGCCGGCATCGGCGCCGGCCACGCCTGCGACGACCGTGTCGTGCATGATTAGCGGCGCGACCGTGCCGCCGTAGAAATGCTGTTCGCCCGGCGCCTCCGGCGCCATCGCCGTTTCCCACAGCAGCCGGCCGGTGGCCGCGATCGAGCGCCAGCAGGCGGGCGTTGTCGGTCACGAAATAGACCTTGCCGCCGCAGCAGCGCCACGCCGCGATTGGTGCCCAGGCGCGAATCGCCGACCAGGCCGGGGCTGGGCGGCCGGGAATAGTCCCACAGCGCCGCCCCCGTCAGCGCGTCGAGCGCCACCACGCGGTTGGGACCGGTCGCATACAACACGCCGTCGGCAGCCAGAGGAGTCACCTCGAGCCCGAAGTAGCCCATGGGGAAGACCCACTTCAACTGCAGCGACGCGACATTCTTCGTGGTGATCTGCGTGAGCGGGCTGTAGCGGTTGCCCGAGTCGTGACCGTTGTAGGTGCGCCAGTCACCCGGCTGCGGCGGTCCCCACTCGACGGTGCGGGCCGGATCCGCGGCCGGCGGCGGCAGGATCGTCTCGACGTTGATGCGGCGCAGGTAGCGCGCCAGCGCGAGCAGATCGGCGGCGGGCAGGTCGGCGAATGCCGGCATGCCGGCGCCCGGATTGCCGCGCTCCAGGTAGGCGCGCAGCTGCTCCACCGTCTGTTGCGCCACCCGCGGGTTCATCGCCAGGCCCGGTCCCCGGGCCGTGCCGCGCCCGTCTTCTCCGTGGCAGGTCGCGCAGTGCGTGGCGAACGGCTGCTGCGCCTGCGCCGGTCGGGGCATCAGCACCAGAAAAAGCAGGAGGACGATCGTGACGCTCCGCCGCACAAGCGCTCCCTTCATCGGCTGATGGCCAGGGTGGCCGACACTATCGGCGCAGACTATACCAACAGCACGGTGCGGCGGGAACGCCCACTCACCCGGGACGGCGCATCGACTCGACCTCCGGCTGCACGAACATGTCGAGGCGGCCGCCAATCGCGGTCGGGCTGTCTCCCGACAACCGGTTGAAGTCGTGCACCATGTGCATCTGATCGTGATACCCGAGCGCGTGGGCGATATCGGTCCAGGACGTCCCGGGGGCCGCCGCTTTGCGTTGCAGGGCGGCTTCGAACCGGACGATCCGCGCATAAAGCTTGGGCGTAATCCCCATCTCGTGCCGGAAGCGCCGCTCGAACTGGCGCACGCCCATCCCGCTCTCGCGCGCGAGATCGGACACCCGCGTCCGTCCGTGGCGTTTCAGCACCGCTTTCGCGGCCAGGCCCATGCTGCTGATGGAATACGCAGCAGCGGGGTGCCCGGACAGGTACTCGTCCGCCACACGCACGCGATCGGCAAACGAGGCGACGTCGCCAAGCCTGCGCTCGAGATCCCCGAGTCGCCGGCCGAGGACGGCCTCCCCCTCGAAGTGGTCGTTCGTCAGCACCTCGCCAGGCAGGCGGAACATCATGAACAGTCCGCCAGGCTGAAAGACGATGGTGAACGCGTCGACTGTGCCGTGCAGGACGAGGTCGACCCGGCGGAAAGTCTGCGCCCCGACCAGCGCGATGGCGTGGGCCTGCTCCACCGTGCCGCGATCGAGCCGGCGGACTTCGTACGGGGTGCCGAACGTGAACTCGATCGCCTGCGGGCTCCTGGCGGGGACCGGCTGCACCAGCGTGCGCCGAACCAGGTGATCCTGGACCTGGTAGTAGTAACGAACCAGGTGGCGCAGCGCCGGGGCGGGTCGCGACGCGAGGATCACGCTCACAGCCTAACCCGGTCTTCCGAGTCGCGGTGTCGCATTCTTACTAGTCCTGCCCGTCGCCCCCTCGATAGCGTCTCCGGGCAGGAGAACAGACATGAATCGTCGTACATTCGTGCGGACAGTGGGAGCCGCGACGGCCGGGGCGATCGTCCCGCGCCGCGGCACCGCGCAGGCCAGGAGATCGACGCCGAGCGCCGGACGAATCGTCACCATCGACGCAAGACCGGGGCCGATTGCGATCGATACCGCCCGGACCGCGATCCTGGTCGTGGACATGCAGAACGACTTCGGCTCGGAGGGGGGCTGCTTCCACAGGGCGGGAATCGATATCTCGATGATCCAGGCGGCTGTCCCGCCGACCGCGAGAGCTCTTGGCATCGCCCGCGCGTCCGGCATCAGGGCCGTCTATCTGAAGATGGCATTCCGCTCCGATCTATCGGATGCGGGCGCGCGCGATTCACCCAACTACGTGAGGCACGTCCAATTCCTGGGCGTGGGCCAGCCGATCCAGGCGCCCGACGGCCGCCCCAGCCGCGTCCTGGTCAGGGACACCTGGAGCACCGACATCATCGCGGCACTGACACCTCGCGCCGGGGACGTCGTGCTCTACAAGCATCGGTTCAGCGGCTTCTTCGAGACCGGTCTCGATGCGATCCTGAAACGGGCCGGCATCAAGTCCCTGATCGTCACCGGGTGCACGACGAGCATCTGCGTGGAGTCGACGATCAGGGACGCCATGTTTCGCGACTACTCCTGCGTGCTCCTCAGCGACTGCACCGGCGAGCCCATTGGATACGGCCTGCCACGGAGCAATCACGAGGCGTCGCTCCTGACGGTTCAGACGCTGCTCGGCTGGGTGGCGGATTCGGACGAGTTCGGCAAGGCCTTCGCGGCGGCCGCGCCAACCTCCCCGTTCGGGTGATACGCCTGGCGCCGCGCGAGCCTGCGCATACGATCCTGACGCCGGGCCGAGTGCACTTGCCCGGTGCCTGCCCTTCTGCTAGCGTGAGCAGCCGGAAGCCGCCCGCACGCGGCCAGCCGCGACCCGACGCCGCGTCACCACCGGCGCGGACCCGCAGGACAACCCGCAGCAGGAGATCACCGCATGCCGTACACACGTCGCGAGCTCGGAAAGCTTGCTTTGACCGTTCTCCCGGCCGCCGCCCTGCCGGGAGCCTCACCCGCCTTCGCGTGGCAGGGCAAACCGGACTCGAAGGTCCGAGGCGTCACCATCGGCATGAACATGCCCTACAACCTCGGGGGCATCCGGGCCGGGGTGGACGAAATCATCCAGGCCTGCATCCAGCTCGGGGTCAGCGGCGTCGAGCTGCGCACCCAGCCGGTCGAGGCCTCCCTGGGGGTGCCGGAAAACCTGGTTCCCGCCCGCGGCCGCCGCGGGAATGCCACGCCGGAGCAGGAAGCGGCCCGGAAGGCGAACGCCGACGAGCTGCGCAAGTGGCGCCTGGCGGTACCGATGGACAAGGTCCGGGCACTCCGCCGGCAGTTCGAAGACGCCGGCGTGCTCATCGAGATCGTCAAGGTCGACGGCATCCTGACCATGCCGGACGACGAAGTGGACTACGAGTTTCAGCTCGCGCAGAAATCTCGGCGCCCGCGCCATCTCGACGGAGATCTCGATTCCGGAGACGAAACGACTCGGACGGTTCGCCGACAAGCACAAGATGATGGTCGGCTATCACGGCCACGCCAGCACGACGGCCGCGGATTTCGAGACGGTGTTCGGCTACGCGGCGCACAACGGCGCCAACCTGGACATCGGCCACTTCGTGGCCGGCCAGAACACGTCGCCGGTGCCGTTCATCACGAAGCACCACGATCGCATCACCCACATCCACGTCAAGGACCGGAAGATGAACAACGGCCCGAACGTGCCGTTCGGCCAGGGCGACACGCCGATCAAGGAAGTGCTGCAGCTGATTCGCGACAACCGCTGGAACATCCAGGCCACGATCGAGTTCGAGTATCCGATCCCCGAGGGCTCGGACCGGATGACGGAGATCAAGAAGAGCGTGGACTACTGCCGCGCGGCGCTGGCATGACGGTCCCTCGCCGGATCGGCCAGTGCTGGCTCAGAGATAGCCGAGCCACCACCACCGGCGCCCGCTCTTGAGGCGGTCGTACCACCGGCACAGCGGATACATCAGGAAGACGACGGCGAACCACACGAGATAGACCATCCACAGGGGCCAGCCGAAGTCCGCCGGGAAGGTTTCGCGTGCTCCGCCCATCGAGGGAAACGGGCCGGAGAGAAAAGGCCAGCGACAGGTCGCCGTAGCGCCACCAGGCCAGAATCGACGCCAAGCATGGGCGGCCGCGAAGTGGCCGACGTAGTAGAACAGTGGCACGCGGCCGATGACCACCAGGGGGTGGCCCCGATCGGGCGATCGGCGCTCGAACCAGGCGAGGCCCAGCAGGACCGGGCCCAGCGTCATGAGCAGGAAGGCCAGCGACGGCGGGTACTTGGTCGTCCTCAGGAACGACAGCACGGTCAGCGTTGCGGTGGACTGCACGCTCCACGGCTGCGGATCGCCGTACTGATTCCACCCGCGCAGCGCCAGGAACCCGGCGATGAGCGCCATGCCGGTCCAGACGAGCACGCGCCGGCGGCGGCTCGCCTCGAGGTCGTAGAGCGCGCCCGCCGCAAAGCCCAGGGCCATCACCCCGGCCCACGGCAGCACGGGATACGCCACCACGACCACGTGTCCAGCCACGGTGAACGCTCCCTGCTGGTGCAGCGCAAGCCACAGCGGCGACAGCGCGCCGAAATCCGCCGCACGAACCGGATCGAGGAGGTTGTGCAGTCCGACGACGGCCAGGCCGATCGCCCCGATCGACGGGCAGCGGCAGGTGGACGAGCGCCGCCAGCATCACCATCGACAGGCCGAGCGCCCACAGCACGAGCAGGAGCCAGGGGGCCTGCGCACTCGATCTGGAAGTTCAAGGCAAAGCGGATGAGCGTGAGCTCCACGAGCACCAGCCACAGGCCGCGCGACACCAGGTAGCGCGACAGCTGCGATGCCGATCCGTCGCGTCGCAGCTTCCGCTGCGCTCCGGCGCCGGCCAGGAACACGAACGCCGGGGCGCAGACGTGCGTGATCCAGCGCGTCATGAACAGCATCGGTGTCGTCTGGGCGAGATCCTCCGGCTGGAAGGACATCGCGCCGGCATGGATGAAATCGCGGACGTGATCGAGCGCCATCAGCACCATGGCCAGGCCGCGCACCGCGTCGATGGCGGTGTGGCGGGGCGCGGCGGCCGTCAGGGATGCAGGCGCGATCACGGTGACGGCGTCGCGGTCGCAGTGGATTCATGGGCAGGCGGGAGCCAATGCTAGGCGCCCTGGCGGGGCCTGATGGGCAGCACTTTCCAGCGCATGTAGGCGACGAACGTGGCCATGGTCAGCAGGACGGCCGTCGTCAGCGCCCCCGCCACCTCGTCGCGCACGATGTGGAAGATGGTGGCGCTGACCATGACGATCATCAGCCCGGCCGCGGCGCTGGGGACCAGCCACGGCAGGATGCGGGTCACGCCGGGCAGCGTCAGGCCGATGGCGGCCAGGACCTCGGCCACGCCGATGAACAGGCGGCCGCCCGGCCCGATCGACGCGTTCATCTCGGCGATCAGGTGATCGGGCGGAAACAGCAGCAGCCAGCCGTGCGCCAGGAAGACCAGGGCGAGCAGCACCTGCAGCACCCACAAGACGACGTTCATGCTTCTTCTCCGTGAGAGCTGCATCTGCCGCCGCGGACGAGGCGCGCGGCCTGTCCGATCGCTGAGTGCGTCCATCAAACACGGAGCGGCGTGATCAGTCAAGCGGGAAGCGGAGTACCGATGAACGCGGCCCCTTGATGCCCGGTCCGATGCTGCCACTCCTCGATCACCCGTTGGATGCGCCGTCCGCGTTCAGGCCTGAAGACCTCATGCAGGCCGTGCGCGCGCAGCGCGGGCTGTCCAGCGACGCCGTGCCGGCGCTGTGCGTGCTCGACTTCGATGGCGACCTTGCGGATGGCCTGGTGCGCGACGGCGCCGCCGCGCCGCTGCAGACCTGGGCCTGCTTCCACACGCAGATGCTTGCCCTCACGGTCGAAGGCGTCGGGTGCGGCATCATCCCGCGGACGATTGGCGGCCCCTATGCCGTGCTGATTGCCGAGCAGCTGCACGCCGCGGGCGCACGCGTCATCGTTGGCCTGACGTCGGCGGGTCGGGTCGACTCCGCGCTCCCCCTTCCAAGCATCGTTGTCGTGGACGAAGCCATCCGGGACGAGGGCACGTCGCTGCACTACCTGCCGCCGTCGGCCACGGTGTGCGGGCCCTCGACCGCGCTCGCAGCGCACCTCGCCGGCGAGCTCGAGTCCCTCGCCCCTGTCCGCCGCGGCATGGTCTGGACGACCGACGCACCATATCGGGAGACGGACGATCAGCTTCGGCGATGGGGACAGGCAGGCGCGCTGGCGGTCGAGATGCAGGCAGCTTCGCTCTTCGCCTTTGCGCGAGCCCGGGCGGCCTGCGTCGGCGTCGTGGCGCTGGTCAGCAACGGCCTCGATCACGCCGGCGGGCAGTTCGACACCGGCGGGCATGACTACCGCCTCGCCGTCCTGCGCGCGGCGGCGCGGGCCGCGGCAGCCACGCTCGCCGCGAGCTCCCCCTGATCGGAGCAGCGGCAGTGCCAGGCCTGAATCCACATCACGTGGTCCGGCGGGACGCCTGTGGATGCAGGGCGTGCTCCTCACGCTGATCGTCGCGGCCGTCACGGCGCCGCAGGTACGGGCACAGGCGGTGGACCTCTCGGTCGAGGCGCCCGCCAGTCTCGCGCCGGCCGAGCGGCGTGTGCGCAGCATGGACCTGGAGAGCTTCGGAAGGTCGCTGGCCGCCGCAGGGCTGGCGATGCCCGGGCGCGTGGACGTCACCCTCATCCCCGACACCGATCCGCGTGCCGGCAGCAGCCCGCCCTGGATCGTCGGGCTGGCTGGCGGCACGTCGCACGTCGTCATCTTTCCGGATCGGATCGGCACGTATCCCCACGGTTCGCTCGAGTCCGTCGTCCGGCACGAGATCGTCCACCTGGCGCTCGACGGCCGCGCGGCGGGCCGCCCCCTGCCCCGCTGGTTCCATGAAGGCGTGGCGACCGCGCTCGAATCCGGCTGGCACACCGGCGACGAGCTGCGGCTCCTCCTCGCCGCGCTCGATCCGCCCTCGGTCGCCGACATCCGCCGGCTGTTCGCATCGAACGCCTATCCCGACACGGCGCTGGCGTACCGGCTCTCGGCCGCGCTCGTCAACGAGATCCGCGATCGCCACGGTCCCGCCGTGCCTGGCGCCATTGCCGCGGGCGTGGCGGCGGGCGCCTCGTTCGAACGGGCATTCCAGGCCGCCACCGGCGAAGACGTCGAGGCGGCCGCCGATCGCGCGTGGGGCGGCTACCGGCGGATCTCCCGGTGGCTCCTCGTGGCCACCGATCCCGCCGCGGCGTGGACACTGATCCTCGTGCTGGCGGCGGTGGCGTTCGTGTTCCGCTGGCGCCGGCGCCGGGAGCAGCGGCGGCGCTGGGGCAGCGAAGACGAGGACGCGGACAGCGAAGACGGCTGGATGGTCGCAGACGCAGGAGCACGAAGGAGGCGGCGTGAGACCGGCACGCGAATCCGAGATCGACGCACTGGCGCGCATCTGGCACGAGGGCTGGCACGAGTCGCACGCCAGTCTGGTTCCTGCAGAACTGACGCAGCTGCGGACGTTCGAGAGCTTCAGGGATCGGCTCCGGGCAGCCTTGCCCGAAATCCGTGTGATCGGATCGCCCGGCGAGCCGCTCGGGTTCAGCGTGCTCAAAGCCGACGAGCTCTATCAGCTCTTCGTCGCGGCGCCCGCGCGCGGGTCCGGTGCAGCGGCCGCGCTGATTGCGGACGCGGAGGCCCGTCTCTCGGCACGCGGGGTTCGCACGGCGTGGCTGGCGTGCGCGATCGGCAACACCCGCGCGGCGCGCTTCTACGAAAAGTGCGGCTGGCACCTGGCCGGCACCATCCTCAACGATGTCGACACCTCCAGCGGCACGTTTCCGCTGGAAGTGTGGCGCTACGAGAAGGCCCTGGACCGTCAGAATCTGAACGAGTACTGGAACTTCCCGGAGAGCTTGCTGTCCTGCGCCCTGAAGCGCAGGTTGCGGTTGTCGACCTCTTCCTGCACCCAGCCCTGGTTGAAGGCGATGAAGAGATCGTTGCCGGGCTTCAGCGTCCAGCGGACCCGGCTCTGCCAGCCCAGGTTCTTCGACCGGTTGTCGTACTGGATCAGGTTCGAGAACGACAGCGACGGCGAGGCCGCGTAGTTGATGTTCGACGTCGCGATTCGCGCGACGAAGTGCCCTTCCGGCAGCCGGGCGAACGTCTGGTTGGTGGACAGGCGCGATGGTGAACCGCGGCGGCAGCTTGTAGGTGAGCGAGGTCGTCACCTGCTCGGCCTTGCCGGACCAGAAGTTCCCCCACGTCAGGTTGAAGCTGCCCGAGAGCGGGCGCTTCGCCGCGGTCGAGACCGCGTTGCTCCTGAAGCGCGTGAATCGGTATTCGCCGGGGAGCAGGAACACGCCCGGCGAGATCTCGAACGTCTCGAACAGGCGCTCGTAGGTCGGGTTGAAGTCGAACATCCCGTGCATGTTGTCGCCCGACTTGAAGTGCCAGTCCCACCAGGTGACGTAGAGGTCCCAGCTCTCCACCTGGTCGTTGTCGAGCCTCGTGAAGCGGGTGAAGAACACGTCGTGGCTCATCTGCTGGATGTTCAGCAGGTCTTTCGGGCGGGGATTGTAGCTGCCGGCCGACCCTGAGCAGCCGGACGTTGTCGCGCTGGACGAAGCCGAGCGCCGGCGCTGAAGTTCTCCTGGATTTCGCGGTACGCCACCTGCGCGATGAACCGATCGTTCGGGTAGTGGGCGGAGAACCCGTAGGACCAGTCGTTGTCGGACACGCCCGCGTTCACGCTCCTGGCCGCGTAGGCGTTGACGACGAAGTTCTGCGTCCGGCCGAGCAACCGTGACGTGGCCAGGCGCATGTCCGCGCCGTAGGTCTGACCCGATTGCCCGAACGCCGGGTTCCCGCCGGTGAAGATGGCCCCGACATACGACTGCTGGAACAGGTTGCGCTTGACGCGGCCGACGAAGAAGTTCTTCTCGTCGACGACGAGCCGGCCGTTCTCGCGCAGGTCGCCGGAGCGGACGTCGAGCACGCCGACGTCGGTGCGGCCAACCGTGCCGGTCAGCTTGATCCCCGCGTCGATCGGCACCTCGCTGCCTCGCCAGCAGGCCGATGCGCCGGCTGAAGAACGGGAACACGTCCGCCCCGGTCGCGGGGATCCCGCCAGGGGTTTCCGGACCGGAGCTGGCGAAGCTGAACACCCCGGCCCCTTCAAGGAAGAACGACCGCTTCTCGGGAAAGAGCAGCGAGAACCGGGTCAGGTTGATCTGGCGGGCGTCCACTTCCGTCTCGCCGAAATCCGTGTTGAACGTCGCCGTCAGCTTGAGGCTCGGCGTGAGGTTGTAGAACAGGTCGAGGCCCGGCTTGCGGCTGAACTCGTTGTCGCCGCTGCCGCCGAGGTGCAGCCACCGCCCGGCGAGGAACGGGCGAATGTCGAGGCCGATGCCCTGCGTGAGCCCTCCGAGGTTGGTGACCCCGCCGGCCTCGGAGACCTGCAGGAACTGCGTCTGCAGCCGCGCGCCCGACCAGCGGTTCTCCTCGAGCTTCCGGTAGATCGTCCGCGAGATGTTGAAGCCCCAGACTGTCCTGTCCGGCGGGAAAGCTCAGGCTCTTGAAGGGAATCGCGAACTCCGCCACCCATCCCTGATCCGTCCGCCCGGTGCGCACCTGCCAGATCGCGTCCCACTCGGTGTTGAGCTGACCGTTCGAGAAGGCGAGGCCGTCCACCAGCGCGCCCGCCGGGTTGGTCGCGAAGTAGAAGGCGCTGCGCTGGTCGCGGAAGGTGTCGAGCAGGACCTCGATGCGATCGTCGGCGCTCAGGCTGGCGTCGTGCGCCATCTGCGTGCCGATGACTCGTCCCGGCTCGGAGTCGTAGGCCACGACGCCGATGTAGAGGTGGTTGTCGTCGCGCAGCAGCGTTACGTCGGTCCGTTCGGTGGGGGGCGCACCGGTGTCGGGCTGGCGCTGCACGAGCTCGCCGATCGTCGGCGCCGAGCGCCAGATCGGCTCGTCCAGCACGCCGTCGATGGTGATGAGCGCCGTGGTGCTGGTCACGCCGGCGGATCTGGCCGTCACCCTCGGGACCGTAAGCTCCTGGGGAGCGGCGTGAACGGACGCGCCACCCGCTCCCCACAGCGCAACAGCCGCGAGCGCGCACAGGCGGCGGCAACCCGGGCCGACTCCCACGGTCCAACTCCAGTCCCAGGACGTCACGACACCTCAGGGCCCAGTGTACCGGCCTGAACGTCAGCGCGTCGCGGGCCGGCGGTACACGGGCGCCCCGCCGAGGTAGGTCGCCTCGACCGTGATGTCCTTCACCTGGTCAACCGGGCAGGTCAGGATGTCGCGGTCGAGGACGACGAAATCCGCCAGCTTGCCCGGCTTCGAGCGAGCCCTTGCGCGTTTCCTCGAACGTCAGGAAGGCGTTGTTGATCGTGTAGAGGCGGATGGCCTGCTCGCGGGTCAGCTCCTGTTCGGGATGCACCGGCGTCTGTGCTGCCGCGCGGCTGCCGCACGATGGTCGTCCACATCCCGAGGAACGGGTTGTAGGGATTGATCGAGCGCAGGCTGCCGATTTTCTGCATGTGATCGGAGCCGCCGCCAACCATCACCCCCTGCTCGAAGAGCGTGCGGTAGGGATGGAACCAGGTGAGCCGGTCGTTGCCGAAGTGCTGGCGCAGCGTCGTCGCGTCGAGGTAGAGCCAGGCCGGCTGCAGGTTGGCGACGATCCCGAGCGCCTTCATCTTGTCGATCGCTTCCTTGCTCATGAAGGACGCGTGCGTGATGCTCGGCCGGCGGTCGCGCACCCGGAAGTCGTTCCTGTCAATCCTCTCGTAGGCGTTCACCATCGCCTCGACCGCCGCGTCCCCCTGCGCGTGCGCCGTGAACTGCAGATCGCTGGCCAGCGTGAGCCGGGCCATCTGATAGAGCTTGTCCGGCTCGATGAAGCGCACGCCGCGGTATTCGGGATCCTCGATCGAATAGATCTGGCTCACGCCCCAGGGCTCGCGCATGTAGGCGCTGCCCGTCAGCATGCCGCCGTCCATGAAGGCCTTGACCCCGCGCAGCCACAGCATGTCGCTGTGCTGGTGGAGCGGGTGGGCCGCCGCTTCGCGAATCGACGCTTCGATCCTGTCCATCGGCGCCTGGGCGTCGACACCGTAGGCCAGAAAGGTGCGGCAGGTCAGCGCATCCTTGTCGAGCAGCGCCTGATAGAGCTCGATCCCTTCCTTGCTGGCGTTGGCGTCGACGATGCTCGGTGATGCCGACCGAGTTGTAGTCGGCGAGCTGCTCGCGGAGGCGGGAGAGGCGGTCCGCCTTGGTCGGCGAGCTGGCGTCCGGACCCGAGCGGATGAAGCTGCCGCAGTTGCGCAGGATGCCCGTCGGCTTGCCGCCGGCGTCGCGCTCGACGCGGCAGGGCTGTCCCTCGGGGACCTTGAACTGCTCGTCGATCCCGCTCATCGCCAAGCGCCATCGAGTTCAGCGACGCGTCGGGTCCGGTGCGGAAGGCCACCGGGTTCTGCGGCGCCGCCTTGTCGAGCTCGACGCGGGTCGGGTAGCGCTGCTCCTTCAGCCGGGTGATGAAGACCTGCGACAGCGTGATCCAGCGCTTCGGCTCCGTCGTCTTTGCGCGCCCGCTGATGTAGGCGAGGACGTCCGCGACGCTCGCCATGTCGGGAACCTTCCCCTCGAACTCGTACATCGAGGCGGCCGGGGCATGGACGTGGGAGTCGATCAGCCCGGGCAGCACCGTCTTGCCGCCAAGATCCACCTGCGCGGTGCCCTGGCCGGCAAGCTTGCGGATCTCGGCGTTGCTGCCGACGGCGACGACCCGCCCGTCGCGGATGGCCATCGCTTGCACGATGCGGAACTGCTCGTCCACCGTGACGATCTTGCCGTTGTGGAAGATGTGGCTCGGCGGGGCGGGCTGCGCGGGGGCGCCGGCCAGGGCCAGCAGCAAGAGAATCAGGTGCATTCCGGGGTCTCCGTCAGGGTTGAAGGGCGCCGCGTGCGCGGTGCCGGCCCTCAGAGACTGCCACTGACGCGCTGCCGACGCAAGCTGCGTGGTCACCAGCCCGTACTCGCTGAGCTGCCGCGGCTCAGTCGGAAACCGCGCAAACCGAATCGCCCGTTGCGCCGTGATGGAGTAACGAGGAAGGATCGGGCAAGGGGGAAGACGCAATGGCCCACAAGATCCTGATGGTCCTGACGTCGCACGAGGCGCTTGGTGACACCGGCAAGAAGACCGGTTTCTGGCTGGAGGAGTTCGCCGCGCCGTACTACGTGTTCAAGGACGCCGGCGCCGACATCACCGTGGCGTCCCCGAAGGGCGGCCAGCCGCCGATCGACCCCGCGAGCGACGTGCCCGACGCGCAGACCGACGACACGCGGCGTTTTCGCGATGACCGGGCCGCCACACAGCAGCTCGCCAGCACGGTCAAGCTGGCCGGGGTGAACGCCGGCGACTTCGATGCGGTCTTCTATCCTGGCGGCCACGGCCCGCTCGGCGCAGGAAAAGCACTTCAACCGGCGTCTGCTGACGGCTTGCGCGGCCGCTCCGGGACGATGGTCTCGCCGCGCGCGAGCATCGCGACCAGCGCCGCGATCTTCCGCGCACGGCCGGCCGGCGTCTTCATGTTGTTGGTGCGGAACGCCAGCGCGAACAGGTTCGTGCGGCCGAGCGTGCTGAACGTCTTGCGCGCCCGCGGGCTGGCCTCGATGGCGGCGCGCAGATCCTCGGGGATGCGTCGCCTCGCTGGCGCTGCGGATCGGCGCGTAGGCGGCGTCCCACCGGCCGTCGGCCTTCGCGGCATCGACCTGGCGCTGGCCGTGCGGCGTCATGCGGCCCGCCGCGGTCAGCCGCGCCACGTGGTCGCGATTGATCTGGCTCCAGAGGCTCCGCGCCCGCCGCGGCGTGTAGCGCTGCAGGAACGACCGGTCGTCGAACGACTTGCGGATGCCGTCGATCCATCCCCAGCACAGCGCCACGTCGAGCGCCTGCGCCGCCGTCACCGACGGCAGGCCGGAGCCCTTCTTGTGGATCTTGAGCCAGAGCTCGGTCTCGCGGGCGTGGTTCGCCTTCATCCACGCCTCGAACGCGGCTTCGCTGCGAAAGCTCTTGATCTTCCGCGGATCCGGAATCACTGGCGCCACCGCCATCTCCTCGTTCAGGACGCGACCTCATGGCGAAAGTCCGGCCACGCCGACGGTCGAGGTGTCTCCGCCAGGCGTCAGGCTGTCCGCTTGCGGCCCGCCGGACGCACATTTTCCCTGATTTTTGACCTCTCCGCCGTGGCATCCGCGTTGCGATGACCCGGGATGCCAGCGCCGGAGTGTCTCATGTTCAAGATCTTCACGCCCGTGGTCGCGACATTACTCGTCTGCGCGCTGCCCCTGACCGCCAGCGCCCAGAGCACCAATCGATCGATTCAGGGCTTCGGCGGCTTCACCTTCGACTCGTCCTCGGTGTTCGGGACGTCGGCTGCAACGACGTTCGGCGGCACGGTGACGGCCGGGCTGACGCCCAACATCCAGATAATCGGCGAGGTCGGGCGCATGTCCGACATCAAGCCGCCGCTCCTCGATCTGCTCGAGGTCACGCCCATCGGCCTGCGCGTGTCGGCGCTCTACGGCGTTGCCGGCGTGCGGCTGATCGCCTCGCCGCGTTCCGCGGTGCGTCCGTACGCCGAGGCCACGGGGGGCTTCGCGCGGCTGAGCACCGGCGTCTCCGGCCTCAGCGGCCGCACCGACACCTTCGTCGATGCCGGCCTGGCGCTCCTCAACCGCACCGAGCCGATGCTCGGGGCCGGCGGCGGCATCGTGCTGCAGGGCGGTCCGATCGCGCTGGACATCGGCTACCGCTACAAGAAGATCATGGCGTCCGGTGTGTCCGCGGCGCTGAACGGTGGACGCCCTTACGGCGTCAACGACGTGCGCGTCGGGCTCGGCTTCAGCTTCTGAATCGCCGGATCGGGTTCACGCCTCAACGCGCACGCCCGGCCGCGTCCGTGGCTGCGGCGATGGCCGTTCGTGCCTCCTCGAGGTCGTCGTCCTGGAGGGCCGGCGGCCGCTCCCCCATCCCGGCAGCACGGCAGAGCCTGGCCAGATAGGGGTAATGGTCGGACCCGACCCCTTCGAGCCGATCGAGGCCGACCGTGGCGAAGCCCGCCTCGTGGAAGACGTGGTCGAGCGGCCACGATCGCCACCATGACGTGGCGCTGTAAGTCGCCACGTAGCCAAAGCCCCGCCGCGGATCGATGAGCCCGCCGATGCGCCGCATGCGCACGATCGAAGTCTCCCACGGAGTGGCATTCAGGTCGCCCGCCACGACCGTTGGCCGCTCGCTCTCCCGCAGCAGGAACGCCGCCCCGTACAGCTGCGCATCGCGGCCGGTTGCCGGCTGCGACGGATGGGGCGGCCGCGGATGCAGCCCGATGAAGCCGATGACCTCTCCCCCCGCGAGCCGCACGCCACTGGTGATGGCGGGCACGTCCTGCCCGGCAAACCGCCGGATCCTCGGCTCCTCCAGCGGCAGCCGCGAGAACAGGTGGATGCCGTAGTAGCTGCCGCCGATGTCCTCGATGTGGTGCGGCATCGAATCGGACAACGGCGCCAGCGCCTTGTCCCACCACGCGTCGGTCTCGAGGGCAAGAAAGATGTCCGGCCGCTCGCGCAACACGGCCTCGACGATCGGGGCCGAGCTGCGGTTGTCCATCAGCACGTTGGCCACCAGCACCGACAGGCGAGACCCGTCCGGGCAGGACTGCACGAAGGCGTCCCCGCCGTAGCGGTAAGGCCACAACGTCACCGCATGGGCAAGGGCGGCCGCTGCCAGGCCGGCCACCACGAGACCCGCGACCAGCCGCCGGCGTCGCAGCAAAATCGCGGCGACCACGATCGCCGCGAGGAGCGCGACGAGCAGCTGGAGCCTGGGGAAGTCGGCCATACGGACGAACCAGCGGTTGGTCTCGACATACGGCAGCAACGAGGCGATGACGAGGCCGAGCAGCAGCGCGGCCCCGAAGACTGCAGGCGCCCGGCGGAGCATCGCCCGAGTATGACACCGGGCGGTCCGGCCCGCGCCGCCGTGGGTGACGGCGCCGCCCCAGCGTCAGCGCGGTTACAATCGGGCATGCCGATCGTGCTGACACCACGCGAGCGAGCGCACCTCAAAGCCCGGGCGCACGCGCTCGAGCCCGTCGTCCACGTCGGGCACGCCGGCCTGTCGGACAAGGTCGTGGCGGAAGTCGATCGGGCGCTGGCGACGCACGAACTGATCAAGGTGAAGCTTGGCGGGGACGACCGCGAAGCCCGCGCGGCGTTCGCCGAGGACATCTGCGCCCGCACTGGTGCCGCCGCGGTTCAGCGCGTCGGCAAGGTGCTCGTGCTCTGGCGGCCGCGGCCGACTGACAACGAAGCTCCAGACTCTGAGCCGGGGAGCTGAGAGCGTTCCCATCCGATGACACGCAGCGTCTTCCGGACTGCGGCGGCATGCATCCTGACTGGCTGGACGCTCGGTGCAGGGGCGGCGTTCGCGCAGGATCTCAGCGCCGACGAGTCTCGACGAATCGCATCATACGGGCGGTACCTGGGAGCTCGCTGACCGGTCGGAGCCTCCCACCGGGCACGACGCGGCCAGGCTCGAGGCAGCGATAAGCCAGGCCCGGGAAACGTTCGGGGGGCGTGGCCCGGCGGTGGCCAGGCACTTCCTGCGCCGCAGCGAGCCGGGTCCGGACAACACCTCTTATTTCTTCCTTTTCCGCGCCGTCGGCGACGAGGGCACGGCTCGCATCCTGATCGACGCGCTGCTCGATCCGCCACGGCCCGATGGGGGATCTCTCGAGCGCGATCCTCACGAAGTGAGTGTAGCGCTCGAAGCGATTCTCCCGGAACGACCCCGTGCGCGCCTCTCCCGCGATATCCCAGGCGCTGGACGCCGCCTTCGGCCGCGCGCGGGCGCGTGGCCGGGACGACGTGGCGGAGGATTGCCCGTCTGATCCTGGGCCGCTGCGGAACACCGGCGGCCGCGGCACGGCTGCGGGAAGTGGCAGCCAGCGGCAGCGCGGCGCTGCGGGCCGCGGCGGTGCAGGCGCTTGGCGAAACCGCCGGCGCAACGGCGGCCGAGCCGCTGCAGCGCAGCCTCGCGATCGATCCGGATTCCGAACGCCCGCTCCACCGCGGCCGCCGCACTGGGACGCAGCACGACGGCCGGCGCCGCCGACACACTGCGGCAGGGCCTCGCGCGCGAACGCCATCCGCAGGTGGTTGACGACATCGTCCGCAGCCTCGCGGCCCTCGGCGCGTTGCCGCAGGACCCGAAGACCTGCCTTGCATTGGCGAGCCGCTGCTGGGATCCGGCGGCGGCGCAGGCCCCGTTCCAGTGCTGGCTTGCGTCGGCTCCCTACGACGAGGTGCTCACCCAGGCAACCTCAGCCCCCTTCACGGTCCGTGCCCTGGCCCTGCAGGCGGTCACGCAAGGCCTCAGTCCGTTGTCGGAACGGATTAGCCTGCCGATCGCGAGGGCGAACGCGTCGGCGCCGGCAGTGTCCCGAGCGCCTCTCGAGGGCCCGACCAGGGACCGCCTGCTCACCTCCCTCGTCGAGACGCTGTCGCAACCGATCTCCGGACGACCGGCTCCGGGGACGCTCTCGCATTCGACGGTGGCCATCGCCCGCGACGCGCTGTGGGATGCCACGGGTCGCGACATGGGCCTCGCGTTGACCGTGGCCGGACGGATCACCCCGGTCAGCGGCCGCTACAGCCACGAGGGCCGGTTCGGCACGTTCGTCGACCTGGCAGCTCGTGACCGCGATGCGTATGCGGCGCACCAGCGCCCGGGACAACTCCTGGCCGCGGGCGGCGCGGCAATCCTCGTCAGATGCTCTGGTTCGTCAGGCCCCTCCGGGCGGTCTCCGCGGGGCTGATCGCCTCGCTCGGCATCTGGGCAGTCTGGTTCAGCGTGGCGTCGGACGCCCGCGAGTTGCCGCCATTGCCGCTCGCGTTCTTCACGGCGTCGTGCGTGGGGTTCCTTGCCGCGGGGCTCTCGTCGGGGGTTGCCGCCAGATGCCGGCCCGCGGCTGGCTCAAGGTGGCGGGCGCAACCGCGTCCGCCACGGTCGCCGCCTTCCTCATGTCTGCACTGACGCGGTCCACCTCGCTGTTCCCGGTCGGCAGCGAAGGACTGCAGCTGGTCGTCGAGCCGATCGGCTCGGCGGTGCTTGCCGCCCCGGCCGCGCTCGCGATTTCACTGCTGTTGTTGCGCTGGCGGCCCTGAATCGCCGGTGGCCTCTCCCCGGGCGGGCCGACCCGCACGCGCTTGCGTCTACTTGCCCGCTTCCGCCGCGACCTGCAAATCGGCGGCAAGCAAATCGAAAGCCTTCGCCTGCGCATCGGCATCGCCCGCACGCAGCACGGCCGACGGGTGCGTCGTCACCACCACGGCGGGAGCCCAGGGCGTGGACAGCACGGTGCCACGCAGCGTGGTGACGCGGGCCTGGGGGCCGAGCAGCGCGCGCGCGGCCACGCCGCCGAGCAGGACGACGACGCGCGGCGTGACCGACGCGAGCTCGTGCTCGAGCCAGGGCGGACACGCGTCGATCTCGCGCCGCGGGGTGTCGGTGCATGACGGCGCTTGCCGCGCGGCTCCCAGTCGAAGTGCTTCACGGCGTTCGTGACGTAGACGTCGTCGCGGCCACGCCGCTCGCCCAGCGCGCGGTCGAGCAGGCGCCCCGCGGCCCGACGAACGGGTGGCCGGCGACGTCCTCGCGATCGCCCGGCTGCTCCCCGACGACCATCAGCGGCGCGCGCCGCGGCCCTCGCCGAACACCGTCTGCGTGGCATGCGCGTGCAGCGGACAGCTCGTGCACGTGGACGCCGCGCGCCGCAGCTCGCCGAGGTCGAGCGTGTCGGGCACCGCGGCGCGGTGGGTGACGCCGCCGCGGCCGCTACGCATCTCCGCGACACGCGCGGGAGCCTCCGCCACCAGGCCGGGGATCGCCCGGGCCTCGGGGGAGCAGTCCGCGGCTCTTGACCGGCATGTCGCGCCGCAGCTTGCGCTCGTTGAGGCGCGCGGGGTTGAAGACGGCACTGTAGTAGACGCGCCAGAGCGACTCGGCGGCCTCGTCCCCTTCCTCGCGCGGCAGCGAAGAAACCGGAAGGCCAGGGCCCAATCTCCAACACGCCGCCGCTGAAGTGGACGCCGGCCTGTGGCGTAAGGATCGACCAGCGTTCCTTCGGGTAGCGCGCCGCGAAATGCGGGGCCACGAGCGCCGCGATATCGTGCTCCGGAACGTACCAGGCCACGAGCCGCGCCTCGTCGCCACTGCCCACCTGCCGGAAGCGGACGAACGCCAGCATCCGGTGCTCGTCCGCCTTCACCGCCTGCACGAGGCGGCGCAGGCGCTGCACGTCGTCATCCAGCTCGTCGTCCAGCAGATCACGACGTTCGTGGACCAGACGCCAGAGGACGCGGTAGAGCACGCTCCATCGATCGCCCGCTTGGTGACAGGCGGCGAGGCGCCCGAGCTCGACGAAGCGCCGCGGTACCCGCGCGCGGCTGGCCGGAGGCGCCGGTAGCGGCTCGACCGCAGGAGGCGCAAGAGGGAGGACCGGCTGAGCGCCGCGTTCAACCCAGAGGATCCTGTCGGGCGGCGTTCCGGCAGCGAGTAACGTCCGGGCGCGCTCCTGCCAGGAGTCGAACGCCGGATCGATGACCGCCTCGACCATCGGTCAGTGCACGCCGGCGGAGAACGGCAGCGGCGGCGCCTGGCGTTGCTCGAGAGGAAAGCCTCGGGAGTCAGCCGATCGGCGTCCGTACCGCGCAGGTCCGCCGCCACGATGAAATGCCGCGACACCCGCAGCGAGGCGCCGAGCCGCCTGAGCTCGGCCGCGCCGAGCCGCGTCTGGCGGCGCGCTCAGGATGCGGGTCACCACCTTGCGGCCAAAGCCAGGGACCCGCAACAGCGTTTCCCGTGGCGCAGCGTTCACGTCGACCGGAAATTGATCGGGGTGGCGAAGCGCCCAGGCGAGCTTCGGATCGAGCCGCAGGTCGAGGTCGGAGCGCCCCTCGAACAGCTCGGGCACGCCGAAACCATATTCACCAATCAACCGATCGGCCTGATACAGCCGGTGCTCGCGCACCAGCGGCGTCGGCGCACCCACGAACAGCGACTCCTGACCGGGCACCGGGCTGTAGGCGGTGTAGTCCACGCGGCGCAGCCCGTGCTCGTCGTAGAGGCTGGCCGCCGTCGTGATGATGTCCTCGTCCGAGCTCCCAGTGGCGCCGACGATGAGCTGTGTGGTCTGTCCCGCAGGCGCGAACGCCGGCGTGCGCGCGCTGGCCTGGTCGTCTTCCACGGCCTGGATCCCGCCGTGGATGGTGTTCATCGCCTGGCGGATGGTGTCGTGCGTCTTGCCCGGCGCCAGCCGCCGCATGTCGTCGTCGGTGGGAAGCTCGATATTCGCGCTCGAACGATCGGCGTATTGCCCCGCCTGACGGACCAGATCAGCCGAGGCGCCCGGCATCACCTTGAGATGGATGTAACCGGCGAACCCGTGCGTCTCCCGCAGCGAGCGGGCGACGGCGATCAGCTGCTCCATCGTGTAGTCGACGCTCTGGATGACGCCGGAGCTGAGGAAGAGCCCGTCGACGTAGTTCCGCCGGTAGAAGTCCAGCGTCAGCGCGACAATCTCCGCGACCTCGAACCGGGCGCGCGGGATGTCGTTCAGATCCGGTTCACGCAGAAGGCGCAGTCGTACACGCAGTAGTTGGTGAACAGGACCTTCAGCAGCGAGATGCACCGGCCATAGGGGGTGTAGCTGTGGCAGATGCCCGGGGCCGCCGCGGAGTTTCCACGAGGGCTCCGGGTGGAGGCGCAGGAGGAGCGTCGTACTTGGCGCTGTCCGCGAGGATGCGGAGCTTCCCGGAAACCAGCAATGAGCTCACGATCCAGCCTACCACCTGGGGGCGAAACCGTGGCGAAACCGATGAGGTCGGTCACCAGTTTCCGAGCATGCCCCCCACCCCGCTCCCCGGCCGTTCGTGGCGATCTTGAATAGCTTGGCCGCGTTCTCGTAGAGCAGCAGCTGCTTGTCCTTCACCGGCATCCGCAGTTCCTCCACGAAGCCGAGATACGACTCCATCGTCGAAATCGGCCAGTCGGTGCCGAACAGCACCTTCTTCGGATTGACGCCCCAGAGCAGCATCTCCTGGAGCTGCTTGCGCATGTAGGCTTTGAACCGGTCCGAGAAGTTGCCCAGCACCAGCCCGGAAATGTCGGCGTAGACGTTCTCGTTCTTGTAGACGACTTCCATCGTGTCGCGGAACCACGGGTTGCCGAGGTGGCAGATCACGAACTTGACCCGCGGGTAGTCGACGGCGACCTCGTCGATGTGGAGCGGGTGCGAATACTTGACCTTGCCGCTCGGCGCGTAAGTGTCGCCGGTGTGCACCATGACGGGCACGTCGAAGGCCTCGGCGAGCTCGTAGAACGGCGCGAGCCGTGCGTCCGCCGGGTAGAAGTACTCATAGCCGGGATAGAGCTTCAGGCCCTTGATCTCCCCCGCCTCGAGCAGGGACCGGATCTCCAGCACGTCGCCCGGCGTGAAGTTCGTCCAGGACACGCCGGCGACGACATGGACGTTGTCCAGGCCGCGGGTCGCCTCGACAACGGCCCGGGTGGAGGGACGGCCGGGAACCACCTTGTAGGACGTGAGGACGAGCGCGACGTCGATGCGGTTGCAGCACGGTCAAGGCCAGGCGAGCACTTCTCGAGGCAGTCGCCGAGCGCGTCGACCGACTCGTCGTGGTAGTTGTTCACGTGGGTGTGGCAGTCGATGATCATCGGGCCGTTACTTGGGCATGTGACGGTCGATGACCGAGGCCGCCCAGGTGCGGCCGCCGAGGCCGAAGGCGAGCGCCAGCGCCAGGCACAGCGCGCCGAAAGCGATCTGGAAGGCGCCGACCAGCACGCGGCTCTCGATCGCCAGCTGCTCGGCCGCCACCAGGACCACGAAGGCGAGCATCGCGAATCGCGCGACGGCGCCGATCGGCTCGGCGGCACGGCTGCCGACGTTGTTCAGGTAGGTCGAGACGAGCGCCCCCACGACGCGCGCGAGCAACGCCCCGAAGACCAGGATACCGACGGCGAGGAGCAGGTTCGGGATGTAGTTGATGACACGCACGAGCATGAGTCCCGCCGCCGGCACGCCCAGCGCGTCGAGCAGCGCGACGAAGATCGCCAGCAGCAGCAGCCAGTAGACCGTCGCCGCGATCAGCGTCACCGTGGTCATGCGCACGCCGCCCTGGACGAGAAAGTCCTCGATGCCGGCACGCTCGGCGACTTCGTCGACTTTCAACAGGCGCAGCACGCGGATCGTCAGCCGCCGCAGCATCTTCGCGGCCAGCCAGCCGACGAACAGCAGCAGCAGGGCCAGCGCCACGTCCGGCAGCGTGGCCAGGATCTGATCCCAGGTTCGGCGCAGCGAGGCGAGCAGGCTCGCGGTCTCGTTCATCGGGAGGCTCCTCTTTCAAGGGGAAGAAGTCGCATCCCGGCATCTTATACTTGCGCGCCTCACCGTTGCGCCGCGGGACTCACCGTGCCGCGGAGGACTCGGCCGCAATCCGGCGGTAGAGCGCCTTCGCTTCCTCGTACGCCCGCTCCGCCTCGGCGCGCTCGCCGGGCGCAATCCGGCCGGCGCGTACCCGCCAGAGCTGATCGATGCACGCGATGGCCCATTGAGCGCTCTCGCGCGAGGCGCGTATCGGCCTCCCGGCCACCAGCACGTCGACCGGATTGGTGTGCAGCTGCGGAAACTGGCGCACGGCAACCCAGCTGCTCTGCTCGATCCAGACGGCGAACTCGACCGCATGCTCGCGGCCGTCCGCCGGCACCTCGCGACTGGCAGCCACGCGGCCGTTCACGATGAGCTCGACGAGCCGTTGTCCACGCTGGTAGACCGGATCCAGCGACTGGACCTCCCGCATGATCACCGTGTCGCCGGCATGCCGGCGGCCGCCCACCGGCACTGCGCCCCCGTAAGGGGGTTCGAGCGGCGTGTCGGGTGAGAACGCAACGGTTGCTTTCACGGTCACCCGTCCCGGCCCGGCGAGCTGCAGTGCGCCGCCCGGTCCCGTCCCGTTCACCGTGAAGCCCAGGGCATGCGCGTAGCCGTCGCTCACGTAGCTGCCGCCGCGGGCGATTCCCCGGCACCACTGCGGATACTCGAGGCGGCCGCCGCGGCCAAGTTGCACGTACGATCGACCCTGGCCGACGCGCGTGCTGCTCATGCAGGGAAAATCGGTTTCACCGCGCACCTCACGGAGAGTCCGCAATTCAGCAGGTGATACCAAGTGTTCCACTCTTGAATGCGCTCGGTGTCCATCACGCTGATGAAGTCGCACACCCCCGTGCGCCGCGGAGACGCAAATCTCCATCGCACCGCCGCCGTTCATTTCGGGAATCGCATAGTTCGGCAGCGTGTCGGCGGCCCGCGAGTGGCTTGCTTCGAGTTCGGTCAACGTCACGACGGAATCGTGATTCTTGTCGACGGCGGCGAACGGTTCGGGCAGCAAGCCTTTCGCGGCTTCCGCTTCGCTCAGCTTGTCGTTGCCGTCGACGTCGAGTGCGAGCAGCAACCGCGCCGCCGCGGCCTTCGAATCGATCGCCAAGCCGCTCGCGCGGTGGGGATAGCCGGTGAAGCCCCCCTGTGGCTTCGCCCACCGCAACACCGGCGTGTCCAGGTCGGCCAGCCCTTCGTCTTTGTGCCGTCGGAGCCGGGATACGTTTGATCGCTAAGGTTGAGCAAAACGTATGCCCCAGCGTTGCGAACCGAAGCCGCTGACCTCGACGTCGTACTTCAGCAGCGTGAACGGTTCGCTGAGCGGGTCGGCCGGCGGAGAAAGACTGTCGCTGAACTCGAGCAGGGCCCCCAAGTCAGCACGCTGCCGACGTTGAGCCCCTCGCCCTTGACCTGCACGAACATGTCGGCGGGCTCCACCCCTTCGGTCGGGCAGGTGTAATGGGCGCAACCCGCCCCGTGAATGTGATGGTCGCCGCAATAAAACCCGCGAGCCGCCGGGTCGATCCAGCGCTCGAGCGCACGCAATCTCCGGCGTGCCCGGCCCGCCCGTCGCCGGCGGCACCTGGGATCTTCACCTCGCGTTCCATCCAGCGATACTCGGGCCCGCGGCAGTAAACATCTGAACTCCCCCGGCGGCAGCAGGACGGTGTCGCCGTCCGCGCGGTAGACTTGCTGCTGAAAGAACAAGTCCGGGGCCAGCCGCTTGGCCTGCGGCGGGTAGATGCGCCCAGCGGTCGCGAACGGGAACCGGGCGGCGGTGGGCGTCCCGTCGTCGTCGCGGATGGCCTTAGCTTGACGGGGATCGCCGGGTCGACGTTGAACAGCACCGGCACTTCCGCGCGGAAGCCAGATCCTGCGTCCCTGGCCGACGTCGAACGTCAGCGTGGCCTCGCGCGCCCGCCTCGCTCGTAGATCAGGGCCACGGCGTACTCCACCTCCAGGCCGCTCAGACTGGCGGTCATCGGCGGGCGGTGAACATCTCGACCTGGAGGAAACGGTCGGTCCGCCCCGCGGTGTTCTCGTTCTCCCGGAGGTGCGCCTGCTGCAACCGCTGCCTGAGAGCTGACATGCCCGCATAGACCGGTCCCGACTGCGGGCTCCCGATCGCAAGCGCTTGGTGCCGCCGCTCTACGTTAACGACCTTGACCAGGACCGGCGTGTAGCCGGCCTGCTGAAGGACGGCTGGCGCCGGACCGCGCTCCACCTTGACGCGGGCTTCGGGATTGATGTGGACCGCGAGGAGTACCCGGGAGTCGAGCAGCTGCTGAAGCCTGGCCGCGTCCCGCGTCTGGCCGGCGCTGGCGAGATCGGCACGCAGGCCGGCGGGCAGTGGCGCGCCGAGGTAGTCCAGAGCGTCCACCAGCCGCTGGACGTTTGCCGCAAGCGGCTGGGCCTCGACCGCCACGGGCAGGAGTGCCGCCGGTTCTCGCGCGGGCCGCTCACGCGACTGCGCCGTGCAGGAAATCGCGGCAAGCCCGAGGACCAGAGGCCACGCGGAACGATACGCGGTCGTCATTGGACGGATTGCATCACACAACCGCTGCACGGCGTTCCGGGCGCGGCTATTCCGCGGGGAAGCGCCCGTTCACCTCGGCAAACGGGACGATGGCGGCGAGGCGCGTGAAGCTGCCCTGCTCCGCGATCTCCCCTGCCGCCTGAAGGAACGCGGTCCAGGCCGCGCGGGCCAGCGCCCCGCCAACGCTGATGCGACGAACGCCCGCATCGGCAAGCTCCCGCACGGTCGTGAAGTCGCTGCCGACCAGCACGTTCACCGGCTTGGGGGCCACGGCGGCCACCACGGCCTTGATGTCGTCGATGCTCCGGAGGCCGGGCGCGTAAAGACAGTCGGCGCCGGCCTCGCCGTAGGCCGTGAGCCGGCGGATCGTTGCGGGCGAATCCGGGCGTCCGGCGATGAACCCTTCGGAGCGTCCCGTCAGCACCAGGCCGGTTCCACTGTCGTCGATGGCGCGCCGGGCCGCGCGGATGCGCTCCACGGCAAGCGGGAGCTCGAACAGGGGATTGGCCGCATCGCCGGTGGAATCCTCGATGGAGAGGCCGGCGACGCCGGTCGCCGTCGCGGCTGCCACGTTGGCAGCAACCGCGGCGGGCTCGGTCGCAAAGCCTCCTTCGAAGTCCGCGTTGACCGGTATCGCCACTCCCTGGGCGAGGGTCCGGAAATGCGCGAGCGCCTCCTCGAGCAACACCTGGTTGTCGCGACGGCCCAGCGACCAGGCGTAGCCGGAGCTGGTCGTGGCCAGCGCGGGAAAGCCGAGCTGCTCCAGCACGCGGGCGCTGCCGAGGTCCCACGGGTTGGGAATCACGAAGCAGCCGGACTCGTGGAGCCGGCGGAACGCCCGGCCGCGGTCGGATCCGGCCGCCACCGCTACGCCCCTGGTGCGCGGTCCGCCACCGACTTCTTGCAGGCTGCCACGACAGGCCTCCTTCCAGGCTGTCCGGATTATGGGTCCCCGTTCAGGAACCGGCGAGGAACGCGTTCAGGACCTGCAGCGTCTGCTCCTTGTTTTCCCGGCGGACGTTGTGGCCGGCGCCGGTGATGTGGACGATCTTCCCCTGCTTCAGCAGGCTGGCGACCTGCTCGTTCTGCTTGCGCAGCGGCTCGTCGGCGTCCGCCTTCAGGATCAGCGTCGGCGCGGTGATCTTCGGGAACAGGTCGCTCATCGGCGGCCGGGCGGCGGTGTTGATGCGCGCGGTATCGGGGTGGTGCCGCCGTTTCGACGGCGCCCAGATCTCGCACTCCGAGCGGCCCCATTTCGGCGACCCCTTCATGCAGCCGGCAACGAGCGCCTCCTCCGTGGTGTTGTTGCGGGCCAGGATGGCGGCCCGCCGTTCCTCCGGGGTGGCCTGGCTCGCCGCCGCCGGCGTGGCCGGCCGCACCAGCGCCGGGTCCTCGAGGATCACCGCCCGCGGCACATCCGGATACTGCGCCGCGAACCGGGCGACGGAGGCGCTCCCCATCGAGTGCCCCATCAGGACCGGCTTGTTCAGCTTGAGCTCCTTGATCAGGCCCGCAAGGTCCTCGACCTGCACGTCCGGCGCGTCCGCCGACGTGGGCGGATCCGACAGGCCGTGCCCGCGCGCGTCGAACATGATGATGTCGTAGCGGTCCTGCAGCTCCTTGGCCAGGTTGGTCCAGCACAGCCCGTCGTCCGAGGAGCCGTGCGCGAGCACGAGCGGCGGCTTGTCGCCACCGGTGCGCCAGTAATGGAGGCGGATGCCGTTCGCCATCACGTAGCCCTCGCTCCATCCGGCGGGGGGCTGCGGCCCGGCGGCGAGCGGCACGAGGAACAGCGCCAGGAACGTCGGGAGTGCCACCAGGAAGGTGGACCTGCGGAGCGGCATGATGATCGTCCTTTCGGAATTCGGGTTGCGCGCCGGGACTATAACATGCGCGAGCGAGCATTCAGCGGCGCCGGAACGCGCGCAGGTCCGTCTCGACCGCGACGCCGAGGAACGCGCCGTAGTGGGCCGCCGCGGTCCTGACCTGGCGGTTTTCGGCCGCCGAGAGCGGGCGGAATGGGGTCACGACCACGCGGACACCGGCGGCGCCCGCGGTTCGCCCCCAGCTGCCCGCGAGCCGGCCGCCGACCACGAGATGGTGCGGCGACCCGGCCGCTGCCGCCACAGTCACCGCCGGGGCATACGACCCGTTGACGAACCCGCAATCCTTGTAGGCGATCAGATACTCGTCGTAGATGGGGAAAAGGAAGGTGGCCTGGCGCGGCATCGCCGGCGTGGCTGCCGACCCGGCGGAAAAACAAGTCAGGCCGCCGATGTTCTCCTGCACCAGCGCGCGGCCGGCACACTTCCACGCCCAGCCTCGCCTCCTTCATCGTCAGGCCGGACCACCAGCCGAAGTCGCGCACCGTGGCCGGCCCGTGGCTCGAGAAGTAGCGCCGCGCCAGCTCCGCCAGCGAGGCGTCGCGCGCCAGTTCCCTGGCCCGCGGCGCGCGCTCGTCGAGCAGCGCGTAGGCGAACTGGCTGCCGCGGCGCGGACCGCTGCAAATCACCCGGGTCGAGCTCGGCCTCCATCACCAGGTGCGCGAGCCGCTGGCCGCTCGCCTCGATGTCCCGGCGCCCAAGCTGCACGGCGAGCTCGGCGCGGGTCAGGAACCGGCCGCCTTCGAGCGCCCGGGCAATGATGCGGTGACTCTTCGCGAACAGCCGTGGCGTCAAATCGAGCGTGCGATTGTAGGACGCCATCGCCGCACTGATCCGCGGCGCGGTCAGGGCGAGCATCCAGCGGATGTCGGCGGGCGCCACGAAATGCCAGGTCGGCCGCATCACGTGCGTGCGCAGGATGCGTCCGGCCGCGAACGCCTGCTCACGTCGGCGTCGCCAGCCCCGGCACAGCGCAGCGCCAGCGCCCACTTCGCGACGGCGTACCCCTGCGCCTGCACTCCGCCGAACCGGCGACCACGTCCGCCGGTGTGCGAAACTTGCCGGCGGCCAGACGCTGATTGTGCAGGCGGCGGGCAATGAGCTCCCGGGCGGCGGCGGGGCGGTGGCGGAAACCGCTGCCGGCGTCCGTCTCGATCATCGTCATGCCTTCACCGCCGCGCGCGCGGGCCATCATATGCGGCGGGGCGTGGCGATCCTAAGAGGTCATATGAAAACTATCCTCAGCGCGGGGCGCCTCGCGGCGTGCCTGTGCCTGGTCTCGACCAGCGCATCAGTCGCCGCCGACCAGTGGTCCGAGGTCAAGACGCTCATTTTACGGTGATCTCCAATGCCAGCGACGGCGACACCCGGACGCTCGCCTGGCAACTGGAACAGTTACGCCGAGCCTGGTGGTCGCGCTCTACCCCTGGCCCGGGCCGATCTCAACCGGCCCATGAGGGTCCTGGCGGCCATGGACGAGAACAGCATGCCGGACGCTGGCCCCCCAGTACTTGGGAGCGGCGCGGCCTCACGCGTCCGGCGAGCGTCTGGGTCAGCGGCCCTGACCGGCACTATCTGGCCATCCGCGCCGGCCTGGAGGTTGACACCCAGGGCAACGTCAACCCGTACATCACCGCACACTTCTCCTACATCAATCTCGTCATGATGCAGAGCCTCAGCCCTGATCTGCCGCTGTGGCTGAGCCGCGGGCTGACCGGCGTGTTGAGCAACACGCTGATCAGGAACGATCACGTGATCGTCGGTGCCCCGATTCCGTGGCATCTCGAGACCCTGCGCGATCAGCCGCGGGTTGCCCTCCCCGCGTTGCTCGCCATGACGCAGCGCACGCGCGGCATCAAGCGCGAGGTGGCCGCGGCAACATTCGACGCCCAGTCGTGGGCGTTCGTCCACTTCCTCATGTTCGACAGCCAGGGTGCACGCGCCGGCAAGTTGAACACCTTCGCGCAGGCGGTCAGCAGCGGCGCGGAGCCGGGTGCCGCGTTCCGCGAAGCGTTCGGTCCCCCCGAAAGTCTCGAGCTGCCGTTTCGCGTGTACTTCGAGCGGACCTTCAGGTGATGCGCGCCAATCTCAATCTCGCCATCCAGCGGGACCGGATGGAGGTGAGGCGCCTGGCCCCGGCCCCGAGCGCCGCGGCGCGCGCACTCTTCCACGTCAACACGGGCCGGCCCGTAGAGGCGAGGGCCGCGCTCACCGAGGCGCGTGCGCAGGACCCCGAAGGAGCCGGGCAGCTACGAGGCCGAAGCCCTTCTGCTGGATCAGGAAGACAAGCCGGACAAGGCCAGAGTGGCGTTCACCAAGGCGGTGGAGGCCGGTTCGACCAGCCCCTACGCACATTACCGCCTCGCCTCCCTGACCTGGCGGCGGGATGCCGGCCCGGAGGCGCTCAAGGCCATCGAGCGCCTCCTCGCCAACGCCATCGGCCTGAACCCGAAGTACGCCGAAGCCTATTCGTGGCTTGGGGAAGATCCCGGGCGGCGCTCGGCATCGGTGAGCCGGCGGGCCTGGTGATGCGCGCCGTCACGCTGGAGCCCCGCGCGGCCCTTCATCGGCTGAGGGCCGCGGCCGCACTGGTGCGCCTGCGCAGGTTCGACGAGGCCGCCGTGCAGGCCCAGGCGGCACAGACACTGGCAGCTACTGACAACGAACGGCAGAGAGCGAGGGAACTGCTCGACCTGATCGCGAAGGCCAGGGCCGGCGGCGGCTGACGCCGGCAGCTACCGCTTCCTGCCGGTGAACGTCCCTTCGCCGAGGTCGCCGAGCGTGACCTTGCCCTTCATCGTGCCGTTCTCGACCGTCCCGGTATAGGTGACGGTCACCCGGGTTCCCTGCACGTCGCCCGTGAACCCGAACGTGATGGCTGTGCCCTTGAGCGTGCCGGTCACCTTCTGCTCGCCGAAGACCTCCGACGAGTACTTTCCCCCCAGCGTCTCGCCGTCCTGCGTCAGCGTCAGTGTCGGGCTGCCGGTGCCCGCAGCAGTCTCGACGGTGAGCGCCCAGGTTCCGGCCACGCCGGCAGGCTTCTCCTGAGGCCTGGCGTCCGCGGCACCGCGCGCCGGAAGCGCGACGACCGCCGTCGTGAGGAACACGGCCAGCAAAGAAAGGTTTCGCATGGCGCGGATTATATCCGGTCCGCCGGCACCGTACGATCAATCCATGACCTCGAAACCCGTCCGGACCGCCGCCGTTCTCGCGGCACTCGCCACGACCGCCGCTCTCGCCCAGAGCCCAGCCCCGGCCGGCGACGCACAGGCCCGCTGGTGGGCCCACGTCACGACGCTCGCAGACGATGCGCTCGAGGGGCGGCAGACGGGGAGCGAAGGCTATCGCAAGGCCGTCGAATACGTGGTCGCGCAGTTCGAGCAGGCGGGGTTGAAGCCCGCCGGCACGGCGGGCTACCTCCAGAGAGTTGCCTTCTCCGAGCGCCGCATCGCCGAGGACCGGTCGCGGATCGCGCTGGTGCGCAACGGCCGTGAGGACGTGCTGCGGTTCGGCGACGACGTCACGGTCAACCTGCGGGCGGGGCTGGCGCCGTCGGTCGAGGCGCCCATGGCCTTCGTGGGCTACGGACTCTCCGCTCCGGAAACGGGCCACGACGACCTCGCCGGCATCGACCTCAAGGGCAAGGTGGCGGTCTACCTCGCCGGCACCGCGGCGATTACCGGCGCGCTGACGGCGCACTACCAGCAGGCAGGCGTCCGCTGGCAGGCGCTCGAGAAGGCGGGCGCGATCGGCAGCATCGTCATCCCCAACCCGCGTTTGTCCGAGCAGCCGTGGGAGCAGACGTCGGGCCGCCGGGCTGAACCCGGTCATGACGCTGGTCAATCCCCGCTTCAACGACCTGGCCAGCATGCAGGTCGCCCTGGCGGTGAATCCGGCAAGCGCCGACAAACTGCTGGCGGGCTCCGGGCACACGCTGGAGGAGCTGCTGGACGCTGCCGGCGCGCGCCGGACGCTGCCGCGTTTCCCCGCTCAACGGGATGCTGCGCGCCCGGGTCACCCTCGAGACGTCCGCGCTGCAGGCCGACAACGTGGCGGCGCTGCTGCCCGGCAGCAATCCGGCCCTGGCCGGCGAGCACGTCGTGCTGACGGCGCACCTCGACCACGTCGGCATCGGCCCCGAGGTCAACGGCGACAGCTCTTACAACGGCGCGATGGACAACGCCTCCGGCATCGCCAGCCCTGCTGGAGGTGGCGCGGACGCTCGCCGCCAGCACGCCGCGGCCGGCACGGTCAATCCTGTTCGTGGCCGTGGCCGCGGAGGAGCACGGCCTGCTCGGCTCGCGCTACTTCGCCGGCGCGCCCACGGTGCCGCGCGCCAGCATCGTCGCCAACATCAACATGGACATGTTCCTGCCGCTGTTCCCGATGAAGTCGGTGATGGTGCTCGGGCTGGACAAGTCGGATCTCGGCGACCGCGTCCGCGAGGTGGCCAGACGCAACGGCCTCGGCGTCAGTGCGGATCCGCAGCCGGAGCGGAACCGTTTTACGCGCTCCGACCAGTACAGCTTCATCAGGGAGGGGATCCCGGCGCTGGCGATGAAGGTCAGGCTTCAGCCCGGGTCAGCGGAGGCGGCAATCAGCGCGGCCTGGACGAAGGACCGGTATCATGCGCCGTCGGACGACCTGCAGCAGCCGGTCAATCTGGCGCGCGATCACGTTCACGCGGCTGGTCGGCGACCTCACGGCGGCAATTGCCGATCACCAGGCGAAGCCCCAGTGGAAGGCGGACAGCTTCTTCCGGCGCTTCGCCGCGGATGACGCTACCAGTCCACCACCGAGCCGTCGTCGGAATCATACGCCGTCCTGTAAGGCCGCGGCTCGCCGACCTGCGCATCAGCTTGTTCTCGTCGATCGTGATGCCCAGGCCCGGATCGGTCAGCAGCGGCCGGTAGCCGTTGGACAGCGGCGGCAGCGGTTTGGCCAGCAGGTCGGAGTACTCGTTGTCGCCGCGCTCCTGAATCAGGAAGTTGGGAATCGAGGCGGCCAGTCTGCAGGCTCGCCGCCAGCGAGCACGGCCCCTGCGGATTGTGCGGCGCGAGCGGCGTATAGTACGCCTCGGCCATCCCGGCGATCATCGCAATTCGGTGATGCCGCCGGCGTAGCAAATATCCGGCTGCAGAATCGTCGCCGCGTGCTTCTCCAGAATCTCGCGGAAGCCCCACTTGGTGAAGATCCGCTCGCCGGTCGCGATCGGGATGTGCGTCTTCCGCGCCATCTCCGCCATCACGTCGACATTCTGCGCCTGCGCGATTTCCTCGTAGAACCTCGGATTAATACGGTTCCAGCGCCTTGAATCAGCCGCATCGCCGTCGGAGGCTGCACCGCGCCGTGGAACTCGACGCCGATATCGACGCCGTTGACCCGCCTTCGTCGCGCAGCGCCTTGAACCGCTCCACGACCTCGTCAACGAACTGCTGGCCCTCGTTGTACTTGACCGGCGCGCGCTTGGTCCGCCCGCAGTCCGACCTTGATCGCGTTCACGCCCGTCTTGGTCGCTCACCTGCCCATAGACGCGCACCCTGTCCCGCGTCGGCCCGCCGAGCAGCTTGTAGACCGGCACGCCGTAACACCTTGCCCTTGATGTCCCACAGCGCCTGGTCGATGCCGCTCGGAGATGGCCGTCTTGATCGGTCCGCCGCGATAGAACGCGCCGCGGTGAATCGCCTGCCAGTGATGCGTCACCCGGCACGGGTCCTGCCCGATCAGGTAGTGCCCGACCTCCAGCGCCCCCGCCGCGCAGGCCTTCGCGTCGTCCTTCAGCATCTCGCCCCAGCCGGTGACGCCGGCGTCGGTCGAGATCTTGACGAAGACCCACGAATTCTTCAGGACGAAGGTTTCGATCTTCGTCACTTTGATGTTGTCATTCGGGCCGGGCGCGCCGCATCGGTGCGCGGGCAGGTGAACGCGGCACTCAGGCGGTACAGGGCACCGGTGCCAAAGACCGCGCGAAAAAGCGACCGCGATCGAAGCTGCATCGTGGGACACACCCGACGTCTCCGGAAGGCGAGCGTCCGCACTCCACAGCCGCTGCCGCTGGCCGACACGGAGCCCGCTAAGCGGCTCCCGGCGGGGCTGGCGTAGACATGCTGGCAGCGCCCCGCGCCATCACCATACGGAGCAGAACATGCAGACCGTTCTCGGCCGCTACCGCACCTCCATCTACGCCCTCTTTCGCATCGCAACCGGGTTGCTGTTCCTGCTGCACGGCCTGCCGAAGCTGGTCGGCGGCTGGGGCCGCGCCGCGCCGGCGGAGTTCATGACGCAGATCTGGTGGGCCGGCGTCATCGAGGTGTTCGGGGGGGCGCTGATCATGGTCGGGCTCTTCACCAGCCCGATCGCCTTTCTCGCCTCGGGGGAAATGGCGGTCGTGTACTTTCAGGCGCACGCGCCGCGCGGCATCTGGCCGCTGCTCAACGGCGGCGAGCTCGCCGCACTCTATTGCTTCGTCTTCCTCTACTTCGCGGCGGCAGGGTCCGGGGAATGGAGCGTCGACGCGCTGCGGCGCAAGCCCGGCAGGCGGTAACAGCCGCCCGCTCCGCGCTGCCGTCACTCGAGGCGCGGTCGCTGCCGCCTGTTCCCAGTCAGCCGCCGGGCGTCGGCTTAAAGTGGTGGAGGCCGCTGCTTATCTCCGCACCGCAGAGGTTGTCAAGGGGAACGGCGACACGCGCCGCCGCGACCGGTCGCAACGGCATCGTGCCCTCGCACAGACGCGCAGCAGCGGGCCCTCCAATCGATTGGACCTCGAAGGATCCATCCAGTTGTAGCTCCAAGCATCCGGATTCCGTCCGGACTCGTTGATGGCGTATCTCGAGGCACACGGCGCCCTGGGCCGTGGCACCGATCCTGCTCCCGAGATCGCCTAGAGCCGTCGCGACCCGCACCCGCTGCGGGCTCGCAGGCCGTTCCACTCATATCAGCGGCCAGGATGGCGGCGCTGCCCGACCGGGGCGGCGAGGCGATAACCGTGCGCATCGGCCGGGGCTGAACGGCTGCGGACAACTCCACCCGGGTGGGAACGATTTCGCGGCTGCGACAAGCCGGACCCTGCGCGCCGAACCAAGCAAGGAGCACAACCCATGACGAGACTGCTGACAGCAGCGCTGGCAGCCGTCGGACTCATCGTCCTGGCCCAGCCCGCCGCTGCACAGGTGGCGACGACCGGCTCGATCGAAGTCGTCGTCGTCGATCAGAGCGGCGCGCGACTCCCCGGCGTGCCGGTCACGGCCAGCGCGTCGGACACCGTCACCCGCCGGACCGCGGTGACCAACGACGAAGGCGTGGCGACGCTCGAAGCGCTGGCGCCCTCGGCGCTTACGAGATCACGACCGAGCTGACGGGCTTCAGCGCGGTCAAGCGGAGCAGCTGCTCGTGCGCACCGGTCAGACGACCAGCGTGCCGATCACGCTCGCCCTGGCCGCTGACCGAGCAGGTCCAGGTGTCGGTGGAGTCGCCGGTCGTCGACGTCAGCACGCGCCATACCGGACAGGACATCACCCTGCAGCTGACCGAGTCGCTGCCCACCGGCCGCAGCTATCAGAGCTATCTGCAGCTGGTGCCCGGGCGTGCTGCCCGACGATCCGCAGATCCCGGCAACCCGGCCGCCCGCGTCGGGCTCAACTACAGCGACATCGGCGGCGACCTCGGCGTGTCGAGCGACAACATCTACTACTTCGACGGCATCAACGTGACCGACCCGGTGCACCGGCACCTTCGGCGCCAACCTCAACACCGAGATCATCCAGGAGCAGAAGGTCATCACCGGCGGCATTCCGGCGGAGTACGTCGGCGTCCCGGGCCTCATCTCGAACGTGATCACCAAGTCGGGCAGCAACACCTTCCCCGGCTCGGTCAACTACTTCTTCCAGAACGATCAGCTGGTCGCCGAGAACGAGAACGGCCGGCGGGAGATTTCTCGACCGGGACACGGCGTTCACCATCGGCGGCCCGCTCCTGCAGGACCAGGCCTGGTTCTTCGGCAGCTACCGCTACCTGAACGCGAAGGACGACGTGACGAGCCTCGACACGCAACAGTTCCTGCGCACGGTGGACAACGCGCAGCACCAGGGCTTTGCGAAGGGCACGTGGGCGCCGACGACGCGCGACCTGCTCGAGCTTCACGTTCCTCAGCGACCCGACCGACATCACCGGCCGCCGCGATCGCGACATCACCAACGAGCGCGATCGCGCGCGCGAGCAGGGCGGCAACCACTACGCCGGCAACTACACGCGCGTGTGCGGCAACCTGCTGTTCGAGATCGGCGTATCAACAAGCACAACGGCGAGGTCTCGGACTTCTCGGCGATCCGCGAGCCGCGCAACGACGTGATCTTCCAGCGACGCCGATTCCCGGACGCTCGCCGACGAGCAGCTCGGCGGCTTCGGCCAGGACCTCCTCGACCAGCGCGACACCCGGGCGTCCGCGGCGCCCTGCGGTACGAACGTCGGCCAGCACACCTTCAAGGGCGGGGTGGAGTGGTCGCAGAACGACAACTTCCGCGACACGATCTACGTCGACGGGCGCTCACGATCGATCTCGAGCCGCTACCTCGGCGCCGGCGTCACGGCGCCGACATCGCGGGCGCGACCGGCAGCACCTGGACCGCCTGCCGTTCGACTCCGAACCCGAGCGACTTCGGCGGCTTCATCCGCACCATCGACGCGCTGCCGACCGGGCGCGCTTCTACACGCCTTCGACAGCCAACCGCGACGGCACGATCACGCCGGCCGAGCTCGGCGCGCGGCTGATCTTCAACAGCACCGCCGGCAACCCGGACGACCAGATCAACTACGACCGCACGTTCCAGTCGGCGACCGGGCCGCAGGAGACCCGCTCGGAGGGCCTGAGCTTCTTCGTCGCAGGACCCGTGGCGGCGTTCAACCGGCTTCACGGTCAACCTCGGCGTGCGCGCCGAGCAGTGGAAGCACTTCGCGACGACCGGCGAGAACATCTTCACCTTCGAGTGGGAGTTCGCGCCGCGCCTGAGCGCCGTCTACGACCTGCTCGGCGACGGCCGCCACAAGGTGTCGGCCTACTACGGCCGCTACTACGATCCGATCCGCAACAACATGACCAACTTCGCCGGCACGCTCACCGGCTCGGTCCTCGAGGAGCAGGTCTACGTCCTCGGCGAGTGGGTCACCTACCGCACGCGCGGCGGCCCGACGGTCGCAGGACGCGTTCTTCGCGCCGACCACCCAGACGCCGTACACCGACGACTCGCAGTTCGGGTACGAGGTCGACCTCGGCCGGAGCATGAGCTTCGAGCGCGATCTACTTCAACCGCCGCACGCGCGACATCCTCGAGGACTACGACCTCGAGCTCTATGCGACGGCGCAGGACGGCGAGATCCACTACCCGGGCCCGATCGACGCACCCGAACTCGCTGTTCCTGGGGCTCGACTACTTCGGCTACACCGAGAACCCCGGGTCGAACTTCGTCATCGCGACGCTCGCCGGCGGCAAGCGCAACTACCAGGGGCTCGAGTTCGTGTTCCGCAAGCGCTTCTGCGACCGCTGGCAGGCGCTGGTGTCGTACAACTGGAACGACGCCGAAGGGCAACACCAACTCCGACTCGCAACGCCGACTTCCAGGGCGACGTGATCTTCCTCGATCCCGCGCGCGCCGAACCAGTTCGGTCGCAGCCGGGGACGATCACGCACCTGGTCAAGGGCGGCGGTTCCTACACCTTCGACATGCGGGCTGCAGCTCGGCGGCGACCTTCAACTGGAACTCCGGCACCGTGGCCAGCCGCACCTTCCTGGCGTCGAGCCGCAACCTGCCGATCCGGGTGACGCGAACGGCGTTCGAGTTCGCCGGCATCACGAGCCGCTGGATTGCGCCGAACACCGTCGGCGCGCTGACCAATCCGTCCTACGGCACGCTCGACCTGCGCGCGCAGTACATCCGGCGGCTGCACGGCGGTCTCACCGCCGAACTGTTCGTGGACATCTTCAACATCGCCGACAACCAGGGCGCCGTGCGCAACCAGGACCTGGTGGCCGGACTGGGCAACAAGGGGTTCGGCGAGCGCGATTCAGTGGGTGACGCCGCGCCGGGCGTTCCTCGGCGCCCGGCTTCGGTTCTGACACGCACACGGGAGGGGGCCGCCGGGGCCCCCTTCTCCTTCCGGCCAGCAGGCCGGCGCCTTACTGGCTCGCGCGAGGTGCGGGCCTCGACGTTCTCGAACATGGCCGTCGTGAGCGCCGAGTTGTCGTGGCTCGTCACCGCCAGGACCGGTTCGGTTGGCGGGTAGTCGACGGTGACGGTGCCGAGCGCCCGCCACGTGATGCCGTCCTCGGACGCGTAACCCGTGAAAGTGTTCCCGGACCGGGCGAGCCGCACCCACTCCGGCGCCGTGCCGGCGCTGAGCCCGACCTGGATCGTGGCCGCGCCGTAAGCGGGCCGGTACTGCATGGCCACTCCCCGACCCGGCGTCACCACGACCATGACGTGCGGCGCCTGCACGTGGTGGACGTTGCCTTCGCGAAACATCACGCCCGCCTTCGCCCAGGGTAGGTATTCGCGACCGAGCGCACCCGTGCCGTGATCTCGCTCTCCGAGCCGTAATGGCCGGGGCTGCGCACGGCGTGGAACGCATCCGCCGTGCCCCAGATGTCGGCGCCCGAGGCGCGCACCTCGTGCACCACTCCGTCGAACGTCATGCCGCCGGCGATCCCCACGGCGCCAACGTCCTGCGAGCTGTCGAACAGCTCCGTTTCCACCTGCACGTTGTCGAACGCGGCGGTCGCCAGCGAACCATCCACATGGCTGCTCACCGCGAGGCCGACGTGGACCGATGACGGCAAACCGGCCAGCGTCTGGCGGCCCACCAGTGTCCAGGAGACGCCCGGCGACGGGCGGTAGTAGGCGCTGATCGTGTCGCCGATGCGGCCGAGCCGCAGCCACCCCGGCGGCGCGACGGACGGCCCGGCGGTGTGGGTGCTGGCGCCGTTGGTGGCGGTGCGCCGCTGGAACGCGATGCCACGCGCGGTCGTCGGCGTGGCAAAGAGAGAGGCATGACGGGCGCCTGGCGAGAGGCCTTCACGGATCATCAGGCCGGCTTTCACCCAGCGGTTCAGGTCCTCGATGCTGCGGACCCGCGCCGTGACGGTGAACGTGCCGCTGACCTCGCGATACAAGTAGCGGAACTCGTCGGCCGTGCCCCAGATGTCTGCGCCCGAGCCCGCTACCGTCCACACGCCTGCGGCAAACCCCGCGCTGCCCGCCGCGCCGACGGCGCCGATGTCCGCGCTCGTCCATCCCGGCGGCACGCCGGCAATCGCGAAGCGCGACGAAAGGGCGATCCAGTTCCGCCCGCCTCCGGGCGCGACCAGTCGCAGGAGGCCCGTGCTGGTGACGGGTCCCGGGTTCTGCCACAGGCATTGCCGTGCGCTCGCGGCGAGGTTCTGGCACCCGGGCACCGGCACGAACGTCCGGCCGTCGTCGCTGGAGTACGAGAGCGAATAGCCCTCGAGGATGTCGGTGGCACCATAGGCGGTCCAGACGACCGGATACGGAACTCCCCGCACGACCGGCTCGGACGGGTTCGGCCGCTGAAAGTCGATGACCGGATCCCCGTCCGAGGACCCACGGGGGAGATGCACCGTGACCGAATCAGTGGACGTGCCGCCGTGCCGGTCGCTCACGGTCAACGTGTAAGTGCGAGTCGTCCCCCGCTCCAGATACCGCATGACCCAGGGCCACCGGCTGATCACCTGCCCGGTCTCGTCCGTCCAGGTGTAGTCGAGCCAGTGACGGTCCGGGTCCGTCGCTTCCCCTCTGAGCTCGACCGCGTAGTCGGACGAGAACTCGGTCCTGTCCGGACCAGCAAAGGCCGATGGAGCACGATTCGGCGCCGCGGGGCGGTTGAGCAGGGTGACCGCGGGCGAGGCGATCAGGTCCGTGCGGCGATTGCCGTCGAGATCGGACGTGTTGAGCTGGTGCTGGAAGTTCTGGAAGGGATAGAGCGGATCCAGCACGTGCATCTCGGGAGGCGCCGAAGCGAGCGTGAATGTCGTGGCCGTCAGCAATCGACCGCTGCCGTCTCCTGGCAGGATCGACACGCTGTCCCAGAAGTGCATCCACAGGTCGCCATCGTAAACGGCGGATCGGTTTCCAGTCGCTGCGTCGAGCCAGCCGTCGCCGTTGAAGTCGCCGACGACAACGGACATGGCGCCCTGGACGCCGGTCGGATAGCGCGCGGGCGGCTGAAAGGTGCCGTCCCCCCCACCCAGGAAGATCAGGACCTCCCCCGGATCCCGCAGGAAGTCGAAGAGCTCGAAGTTCCCGAGCGAGGCGATCAGGTCGAGCCGGCCGTCGCCATTCATGTCGCGGGTCGTGATGTCGGTCAGTGGAAAGAAGGCGATGAACGAGGCGGCGAACGTGGCACCACCCGTGTTCATGAAGATATCGATGCCGTTCTGGCTGACCACCGCGAGGTCGCGGCGGCCGTCGCCGTTGAAGTCGCCGCTCGTGGCGTCGGTCGGTTGATACCCGCCGCCCCGCGTCGCCAGCTCGATGGGCGCCTGGAACGTGAAGTCGCCGTTGCCGCGGAAGATGCGCACCGTGTCGTACGGCTCCGTGACGACGATGTCGCGGTGGCCGTTGCCGTCGAAGTCGGCAACGTGGGCCCAGAGGCGCAGTTCGTACCAGGGCTGGTGCACGCCGACCGCGACCGGGGCGTCGAACGTCCCGTCGCCGTTGCCGGGCAGCACTTCGAGGTAGCCGCCCCGCAGCAGCACGACATCTTCGAAACCGTCGGCGTTGATGTCGCTTGCCGTCAATGGCAGGGCGGCGAGGCCGAGCGTTACCGGCGCCATGAACGTGCCGTCCCCCCGTCCGAGCGCGAGCACGAGAGTGCCCGGCTGCGGGTTCCGCGGATACGGCGACGCGTCGGTGGCGGCCACCAGATCGGTGCGCCCGTCGCCGTTGAAGTCACCCGGCCAGAGATTGAACGTCAGGCTCGGATGCCAGTTCACCGTGAAATTCGGGGTCGGGGGGTGGGGACTGCGACTGCGCCGCCGCTGTGAGCCCAACCATTGTCGCCAGAAAGAGGAGCGCGCGCATGAGTTTGAGACAGACGGTGGGCGTCATGATTCACCCCGAAGAGCAGGCAAGCCGATGATTTCGACTGTCGCGCGAACGATTGGGAGGCGGCCGGGTTCGCGCGTTGCGAGAATCGTACCGGGATAGCTTCGGACCTCGGACAGCCCGGAGCCAGCGGCTGCAATACCCTGACAGACCACATGGATGGTCCGGCGCGCACTTGACGGTCAGCGGACAAACAGATACATCTCTCCGCCATGAGCCGCTGCCGCCTTGCCGCCCTCCTTGCGCTCTCCGTCACGCTGACCGCTTCCGCCCAGGCGCCCAAGCTCCCGGGCATCGATGCCGCGATGCAGGAGATGATCGCGAAAGACGAGATCGCCGGCGCGGTCACGGCGGTCGTCGCGAAGGATGGGCTGATCCACCTCGACACCACAGGCTTCGCCGACGTCGCGGCGAAACGGCCGATGGCCACCGATACGCTGTTCTGGATTGCCTCGATGACCAAGCCGGTCACCGGCGTCGCGATTCTCATGCTGCAGGACGAGGGCAAGCTGACGGTCGCCGACCCCGTCGCCAAGTACCTGCCTGAGTTCGCCGCGCTGAAGACGCCGTCGGGCAAGCCGGCCGAACCTGACCATCAGCCAGGTCCTCACGCACACCTCGGGGCTCGGCGAGGCGAGCGGTCCGGCGGCCCAGCAGGCCAGGACGCTCGCCGATCTGGTCCCGGTCTGGCTGGCCGCGCCGATGCAATACGAGCCTGGCGCGCAGTGGAAGTACACGCAGAGCGGCATCAACGCCGCCGCGCGCATCGTCGAGGTCGTGAGCGGCACGACGTTCGACGCGTTCGTGCAGACGCGCATCCTCGATCCGCTGGGGATGGCGGATACGACGTTCTACCCGACCGACGCCCAACGCGCCCGGATTGCCACCGCCTACGCGAAGAACAAGGAAACCGGCGCGCTCGAGGCCGTGCCGCCGCGTCCGGAGTTCGGCCCGCGCGACCGGCCGCCGCAGGGGCACGCCGGACTCTATTCAACAGCCCCCGACTACGCGCGGTTCTGCCGGATGCTGCTCAATGGCGGCACGCTCGACGGCCGCCGCTATCTCAGCGAAAACGCGATGAGCTTCCTCGCCACGCCGCAGACCGCCGAGCTGCCGACCGGCTTCTTCCAGGGCGACACCTACGGCAATCGCGGCGCGAACTACGGGTGGGGCTGGCCACGAGCATCGTGCGGACGCCGCACGAGGGCGTGGCCGTGATGCTCTCGCCGGGCACTTACGGGCACGGCGGCGCCTGGGGCACGCAGGCGTGGATCGATCCGGTGAAGCAGGTGGCCTACGTCCTGATGGTGCAGCGCTCGAATTTCCCGAACAGCGACGCCAGCGACGTCCGCCGCGTCTTCCAGCAGGCGGCCGCCGACGCGCTCGCCAAGCGCTGACCGTCTTCCCGGAATCTCGAGCCTGGCCTGTCTGACGCCGCGGTGACCGGGGCTGGGCCGGACAGGCCGAGCGGACCGCTGCCGGACGGGCCCGACAAGCCGACCTCCCGCCGCCGGCGAACCAGGACGATGCCGACCACGATGCCGCCGGCGAGACCGGCCGCCGCGAGCAGCCATGTCTGCGGCATCACCACCGTCGTCAGCACGACCATCGCGAGCAGGCTGAGACCGCCGACGCTGCGCACGTTCGTCCCTGTCAGGTTGATCATCGCGGGATCGAGCAGGCCGATGGACCGATCCGGCCGGTCGTACGGGGTCTCCGTCACGAGGCGGACAACGGCGGGCCGGGACCGGCGCTTGCTCCAGGCCACCGCGATCACCGCCCCGATCAGTTGAGTCCAGAGCCATCGTCGCGAGCGCCCGGCGCGACGCTCCTCCAGCAGGTCGCCGGCCAGGGCCGGTTGTTCGGACGCCACGAAGGACAGCAGCAGGGTGACGACCGACGGGATGTCAGCGCGTTTCATAGCCCCCTCCGTTCCAACTGCGGGACGTTCGTCCAGAGCGCGACGAGCGCCTGCTGCGTTTGCCTGACCGCACGCAGCCCCTGCGGCGTGACGTCAAAGAGGCGCTTGGCGCGCCCTCCCCGCTCGGCCGTGGCCTCGCCAAGCCGCGACGTGACCATGCCGGTGCGTTCGAGCCGGTCCAGGGCGGTGTAGACCGCGGCCAGCACGACGGGCCGGCCGCCGGTCCCCTCGATCTCCCGCGCGATCGACACGCCGTAGGCCTCGCCGGCCACCGCGGCGACCCGCAGCGCCGCCAGAAGAATCATCAGCTCGAAATCGGTCAGCAGTGCGCGGGGCATTTCTTCACATATTATTAAGTTCTAAGCGCGAGCCTGTCAAGTCGAAGCGCGACCCGCCGGTTGTGACAATTCAGCCGCGCAGGGCGCGGAGGGAATGCATCAGCGCGCTGCGCCGCCCGAAGGTGTCGTAGAGCTCCTGGTACAACGTGAAGAGCTGGTCGTAGGTCGCGTGCGCGGCGGCGTCGGGCCGGAAGGTCTCAGCCGGCGCCGGCGCCATCGCCGCCGCCGCGGCCGCGAGGGAAGGATGGCCGCCGGCGGCCGGCCCCGCGGCCACGGCGCCGAGCATTGCCGCGCCGAGCGCCGAGGCCTGCGACGATCCCGCCACCTCCACGCGCTGCCCGAGCACGTCGGCGTAGATCTGCATCAGCAGCCGGTTGCGCGCCAGCCCGCCCCCCGCGACCAGCCTGGTGACGGGCAGGCCGGCGCCGGTGAGCGCCTCGACGATCACGCGCGTCCCGAACGCAGTGCTCTCGACCAGCGCGCGGTAGACGTGTTCGGGGCGCGTGGCCAGCGTCGCGCCGACCAGGAGGCCGCTCAACCCGGCATCGACCAGCGTGCTGCGGTTGCCGTTCCACCAGTCGAGCGCCAGCAGGCCGGTCTCTCCCGGCCGCAGCGGCGCCGCGCGCGCCGCCAGCACTTCGTGCGGCGACACGCCGCGTTCGGCAGCTTCCTCCCTGACGTCGGCCGGGAGCATCGTCTCGACGAACCACGCGAAGCTGTCGCCAACGGCCGCCTGCCCGGCTTCGTAGGCGAACTGGCCGGCCACGATGCCGTCTTCGACCACGCCGGCAATGCCCGGCACCAGCGCCTCGCGGTCGGCAAGCAGGAGGTGGCAGGTCGAGGTGCCGAGGATCAGCATGAGCGCGCCGCTCTCGACCGCGCCGCTGCCAAGCACGCCCGCGTGCGCGTCGATGATCGCCGCGCCCACCGCCGTGGACGCCGGCAGCCCGAGGCGCTCCGCCCACTCCGCCGTCAGCGTGCCGATGCGCGTGCCCGGCGCCACGACGTTCTGCCCGCCGCCTTTCGTCCGGTAGAACCCGGCCAGGTCCGGGTGCAGCTGCGCCAGGTAGGCGTCTTCCGGATAGCCCTCGCCCTTGTGCCACAGCCCCTTGTAGCCAGCCGCGCAGGCGTTGCGCGCGAACACGCCGGTCAGCTGCCACGCCACCCAGTCGCCCCCCTCGACGATGAGGTCGGCGGCGGCAAAGACCTGAGGGGCCTCCTCGAGGACCTGCAGGGCCTTGGGCAGCATCCATTCCGACGAGATTCGTCCGCCGTAGCGCGGCAGCCATGAGGTGCCGGCGGCCGCGGCGACGTCGGTCACCCGCGTGGCCTGCGGCTGCGAGGCGTGGTGCTTCCAGAGCTTTGGCCAGGCGTGCGGGCTGGCGGCGTGGTCCGGCGTCAGCGCCAGCGGCGTGCCGTCGGCGCGCACCGGCAGCACCGTGCACGACGTGAAGTCGATGCCGAGGCCGACCACGTCAGAACCTGGCGCGGCGGCGGCGCTGAGCGCCTGGCGCACCGCGGCGGCCAGCGCGTCGAGCCAGTCGCCGGGGTGCTGGAGGGCCCACTCCGCGCCGAGCGCGGCGCCCGCGTGTCCGCCGGGCAGCCGCTCGTCGATGACGCCATGGGCGTACGGGCTGACGCCGGTGCCGCGGACGGCGCCGTCGCGGGTGTCCACGACCAGCGCCCGGGCGGACTCGGTCCCGAAGTCGATGCCGATGACCAGCGGCATGTCAGCCGAGCACCTCGCACTCGATGTCGAAGACGTCGCACAGGCCCTGCAGCTCGCGGATCCAGTCGCCGTACACGCCGTGGATGTGGTTGCAGTTGAAGGCCTGGATGAAAGCGTCCGGGGTGCAGGAGAACTTCGCGAAGGCGTGCGGCCAGTTGTCCTGGCTGATGGCCGCGACCTCGTGGGCGCGGGCGCCGAGGTCGGCGAACTCGGCGCGCAGCGCGACCATCCGGTATTCGCCGGCGCTGCGGGTCAGGCGCGCCAGCGTCACCGGGCCGGGTGCCGCGACGTGGTACACCGAGGCGCCGCCGGCCGGGAAGTAGAAGCCCTGCGGACGGAACTCGGTGCGCGCCAGGTTCACCGCCGGGTCGGTGCTGTGGCCAGCGAAGTACGTCGCGTGCTCGCCGCTGTTGCACAGGTCCCACAGCCCGAGGTCGCCGTGGTAATGGCGCACGTCGGCAAACAGCACCGGCGTGCCGGCGAGGTGCTTGAAGATCTGCATGGTCAGCGCCGCGTCGGAGTCGGCCTCGGTGGCGCAGACGATCGACGGCTTGGGCGTGCCGTCGGGATGGTACGGATCGTTGAGGAATGCCTCGGCAACGTCGGCGGTGGCGAAATGTTCGGTCAGCTCCCGCTGTCCCTTGATGCCGCAGAAGTCGTAGCCGAACTCCTCGATGAGGTCGAGGGCGCCGTAGTACATGGCGATCTGGCGGCGCAGCAGCTCCGGCGTCAGCCGGAACTTCGCGTCCGGTTCGGTCCAGTGGATGCGGCCGACGGTTTTCGAGAGGTAGGCGAACGCCGGCTCGACGCGCGAACCGCCGGCGAGCTCCTGCTCGGCCCGCCGCACCAGCTCGAGCTGATCGACGTGATCCACGTCGATGCCGAACTCCGCCATCCACTGGGCCGGGTCGATCACCGTGGTGTCGATGCCGAGCGACCGGCCGCCGATCAGGCAATAGGTCAGGCCGCGCAGCCGGCGCGCCGCCGCCACCGCGCGCAGGCGGGCGACGAGCGCGGCGTAGACGCCCGGGTCTTCGAGGTCGCCGAAGGTCTTGGTGAAGCGGACGCCGGCCTGGTCCAGCGAGCCGGCGTTGGCCAGCATGCCCACCAGGCCCGGGATACTGCGGGTTGATGTTGGCGAACATCGCGATCGGCTGCGGGCAGAACTGCGCCGCCACGCGGGCGTATTGCGGCCAGGCCCACACCGAGAAGTTGAAGATCACCGCGTCGACGTCGGCCGCCGCCATCGCCTTGCCATTGCGGACGGCAACGTCGTTGCGCCAGATGACCTCGTCGCCGAGCACCACGTCGATGCCGTCGGCGCGCAGGCGCGCGGCGAGGGCGTCGCGGAACTGCCGCTGCACCGGGGCCAGCGGCTGGCTGAGGAAGTCGCGGCCGTCGCCGAAATCGAGCAGGCCGACGCGAAGAGGACGAGTCGAAAGATGGTCGAGCATGGAGGCGATCAGCGGACGGAAGAGGGCGGCGCGGCGGCGCGCAGCCACGCCTCGTCGAACGCCACGTGCTTGATGGTCTTGCGCACCGCGCGCCCCTCGGCGTCGCGAGCGCTGCGCGCCGGCGGCGCGAACAGGCTGTAGGCGATGTGGATGCGCCCGTCGCGGGTCTGGATGATCGACGGGTAGTGGTACTGCCCGGCCTCCTGGCTCGCGGGGTCGGCGACGTCGTCGCGCTCGAGGTGCCGGGTGACCGGCCAGGTGCGCCCTTCGTCGGACGACAGCGACACCGCGAGGCTGTGGCGGCCGCGCTCGAGATCGTTGTAGACGAGCACCCACTGGCCGTTCTTCAGCACGGCCACGTCGACGCTGGTGCCGGGGTTGTAGAGCGCGGTATCGGTGACCGTGGACCAGGTTTCGCCGCGGTCCTTCGACTCGCTCACCTGGATCCGCTTCGGCGCCGGGCCGTTGTCGCGCATGAAGGCGACGAGCGTGCCGTCCGTGCGGAGCGCCAGGGCGGGCTGGATGTTGCCGGCGCCGACCAGCGGCTCGCTGGCGTGCCAGGTCGCCCCGTGGTCGTCGCTGATGGCCATGAGCGAGAAGCTGAAGCCGTCCGAGTAGAGCGGCACGATGATGCGGCCGTCGGGCAGGATGATCGGGTGGGTGCGCGTCATCCACCCCAGCCGGCGCGTCAGCTTGTCGGCGGCGTCGGTCTTCATCCTGGCGATGCGATCGGCGGCGCGCGCCCGCAGCTCGGGATCGGCCGGCAGGGACTCGGCGAGGCGGGCCGTCTCGCGGGCGGTCACGGCGGCGAAGCGGTCGCCGGGCGAGATATGCAGCACCTCGCTCGTCTCCCACGCCGGCGCCTGGCCGGGCGTCCAGGTGGCGGCCACCTTGTACTTCATCAACGCCGTGTGCCACTCGTTGGCCAGGATCGTCGGCCACAGCAGCCACAGGCGCTCCCGCCGGTCCACGAACAGCGTCGGGTTGGTGTCGGGGTAGCCCGGCGTGTCGGCGATGACCATCGGCGCGGTCCACGCCGTGGCGCCCGGCACCTGCCACGCGCCGCGCACCTCGACGTCGTCTGCCGTCCGCTCGCCGCTGCCGTGGAACCACGTCACGAACAGCCCGCCTTTCGGGTGCTCGACGATCGCGGGCGAATGGTTGTGCCAGTGCTCGAGGGGAAACAGGGTCTCGCTCTGGAGCGCCGGCGGCGCCTGCGCGAGGAGCGCGGCGTGGCCGGCGACGGCGGCAGCGAACACGAGTCGAGCGATCGGTCGGGGCATGGCCGCCCACCTTAGCCGATTCCCCCACCGTTTTCAATCCAGCCGCCCGTTTCAAAAATGACGGCGCCGTATCATTTTGAGTTGACAGGGTCCCAGTCTCGGGGTTCTATTGGATTCCGCGCCGTCACTCACGAACGGGAGAACTCCGTTCTTCCCCCGCTGCGGGCAGCGGGCGGACGCGTGCACGGCGCAAGGAAGGGTGTCATGAGCTGGACAGGGATGCGGGCTGTGCTGCCGCTGGTCCTCGCGGTGGTGACCGGCGTTGCGGGTCTGCATGCGCAGACGACGACCGGCGGGCTGACCGGGGTCATCAAGGATTCCGAAGGGGGCATGGTGCCGGGGGCCATGGTGCGGGCGACCAATACCGCGACCGGCGCCGAACAATCGACCGCCACGCTGGGCAGCGGCCAATACGTGCTGCGCGGCCTTCCGGTCGGCACCTACACGGTCCAGGTGGAGCTGCAGGGCTTCCAGACCGCGCGCGCCGAGAACGTCACCGTGCGCGTCAACGAGGAAGTGCGCCTCGACCTGACGCTGCGCGTCGGCAACCTCACCGAAACCGTCACGGTCAGCGGCGCGAGCACCACGGTGGACACCGTGTCGAGCACGCTCAAGACCGTCGTCGATCAGAAGCGCATCGAGGAGCTGCCGCTCAACGGCCGCAACCCCACGCAGCTGATGCAGCTGGTCGCCGGCGTGCAGCCCGACCCGCGCACCTCCGTCACGTCGGGCGCGACCTATCCGGGCGCCGTCGGCGTCTCGTCGAGCGGCGCGCGCGCCAACACGACCAACTACATCATGGACGGCGGCTCCAACAACGACCACTACAGCAACGCGCCGAACCCGATGCCCAACCCGGACGCGCTGCAGGAGTTCTCGGTCCAGACCAACTCGTTCAGCGCCCAGTACGGCCGCAACGTCGGCGCCATCGTCAATGCCGTCACACGCTCGGGCACCAACGCGCTGCGCGGCCTCGCCTTCGGCTACCTGCGCGACTCGTCGCTGAACGCCACCAACTTCTTCACCCCTGGCATCGACGACGGGCTGAACCGGAAGCAGTTCGGCGGCACCGTCGGCGGCCCGGTGATCCGCAACCGCACCTTCTTCTTCGGCTCCTACCAGGGCACGCTCGAGGAGCGCCGCCCGGCCGACCGCACGGCGCTGGTCCCGACGGCGGCGCAGCGCGCCGGCGACTTCGCGTCGCTCGCCAAGACGCTGCGCGATCCGCTCACCGGCCTGCCGTTCCCGGGCAACCGGATCCCCGCGAACCGGGTCCATCCCGCCTCGGCGCTGATTCTCGCCCAGCACCTGCCGCTGCCCAACCCCGGCGCCGGCGACTCGCCGAACCTGCTGCGCTACTCGGCGCCGGCCAACGGCAACGATCACCAGTACCTGGTCCGGCTCGACCACCAGTTCAGCGACAAGCACCGGCTCTACGGCCGCTACTGGCTGTCGAAGGCCTCGGTGCCCGCCTACCTCGACACCAGCAACGTGTTGACCAGCTCGTTCGGCCGCACCTGGGCCAACACGATCGTCTCGGTCAACGACTCCTACGTGCTGACGCCGTCGCTGGTCAACAACCTGGTCGTCACCTTCAACCGGACCAACAACGACAACTTCCAGATCTATCCGCCGTCGTATGCGGACCTCGGCCTCAACGTCTACAACGACGCGACGCCGCAGTGGTTCTTCAACGTCGGCGGGTGGTTCGGCATCAACACCGGCGACACCAACCAGTTCAACCGCGACGAGGTGCAGTTCGTCAACACGCTGCGCTGGAGCAAGGGACGCCACGAGATCACGACCGGCGTCGACTACAGCTACGGCCAGGGGGACATCGTCAACAACTTCCGCGCCAACGGCCGCTACACCTTCAACCAGTCGGCGCCGTTCACCGGGGATGCGCTCACCGACTTCATGCTCGGCAAGTTCCAGCAGTTCGAGCAGGGCGTCGGGGAGTACAAGAACACGCGGTTCCACTACCTGGCGGCGTTCGTCGAGGACACCTTCCGCGTCAACCCGCGGCTGACGCTCAACCTCGGCCTGCGTTGGGATCCGAACATTCCGTACACGGACGTCAACGGCCGCCTCGCCGGCTACCGGCCGGGCCAGCAGTCCACGGTCTACAGCAACGCCCCGGTCGGCATGCTCTATCCCGGCGACCCGGGCCTGCCCGACGGCGGCTACGAGAAGAGCCTGGCGCTGTTCGGGCCGCGCCTCGGCTTTGCCTACGACCTGTTCGGCGACGGCAGGACCAGCCTGCGCGCCGGCTACGGCGTCTTCTACGACAAGCCCAACACCATCACGACCAACAGCGCCGCGACGCAGGGCCCGTTCGGCACCGTCGTCCGGGTCAACGGCAACGCCGCCAACGACATGACCAACCCGTACGCCGGGCAGCAGAACCCGTTCCCGGTGGACATCTTCAACGTGCCGTCGGACGTGGCGTTCGTCCTGCCGTTCAACGCCTTCAGCTACAGCGCGGACATGCAGAGCGGCCGGATGCAGTCGTGGCACACCACGGTCGAGCGCGAGCTGTTCCCGACGTGGCTGCTGCGAGTCGCCTATGCCGGATCGCGCGGCGATCACCTGGCGATCGGCGTCGAGCGCAACCCGGCGATCTACGAGCCCGGCGCCACGACGGCAACGACCAACAACCGGCGGCCGCTGTTCCCGCTCTACGGCAACATCACGAGCATCGAGCCGCTCGGCCGCTCGGAGTACCACTCGCTGCAGGTGACGCTCGACAAGCGGCTGAGCCGCGGCCTGTCCGTCCTGACCAACTACACGCTGGGCAAGGCGACCGACACCTCCTCGGAGAACAAGCAGAACGGCGGCACCGCGACCAACCCGTTCGACGTCGAGTTCGACTACGGCCCGGCCAACTTCGACCGCCGGCACCGTTCGGTGACCTCGGTGCTGTGGGAGCTCCCGGGCAGCTACGGCAACCCGGTGCTCGAGGCGGCGCTGGCGCGCTGGTCGCTGACCGGCATCCTGACGGTGCAGAGCGGCACGCCGTTCTCGGTCTCGAGCGGCGTGGACAACGCGCGCTCGGGCACGGGCGGGCAGCTCGCCGACGTGGTGGGCGATCCGTCGCTGGCCTCCGACCGACCCACCGCCGAGCGCATCCGCCAGTGGTTCAACACCGCGGCCTACGCGCCCAACGCCCTCGGGACCTTCGGCAACTCGGGCCGCAACTCGCTGTACGGCCCGGGCTACGCGGCGCTCGACCTCGGGCTGCACAAGACGTTCAACCTGAGCGACCGCATGCGCCTGCAGTTCCGCGCCGAGGCGTTCAACGCGCTCAACCGCGCGAACTTCAACCTGCCCGAGGGCAACCGCTCGTCGGCCAACTTCGGGCGCATCCTGTCGGCCGGCGATCCGCGCATTCTGCAGTTCGCGCTGCGGGCCTGGTTCTAGGGAGCGCGCCGCCGTGTCGCCCGACATGACCACTCCGCAGGTGGGGGAGCCGGCTCCCCCACCGCTCACCGGCCTGTTCGCCGCCGCCGTCACCCCGCGCACCGCGTCGGGCGCGATCGACAGCGACGCCTTTGCCCGCCTCCTCGACCTGCTGCTCGGCGCCGGCGTGGACGGCGTGTGCCTGGGCGGGGCGACAGCCGAATACGCCCACGCCACGCGCCAGGAGCGCGAGGCGCTGATCAAGCAGGCCGCCCGCCGCGTCGGCTCGCGCACGCTGCTGGTCGGGGTCGGCGCCGCGTCCCCCGCCGACGTCGTACCGCTCGGCCTGGCCTCGTTCTCGGCCGGTGCCCGCGCGGTGCTGCTGTCGATGCCGCTGTTCTTCCGCTACGCGCAGGAGGATCTGGCGGCGTTCTGCCGCACGACAGCCGCCGCCGTCGGCGGACCCGTGCTGCTCTACGACCTGCCCGACTTCACCACGCCGCTGGCCACCGCCACCGTGCTCGAGCTGTTGTCGGAGGACTCGTCGATCGCCGGCATCAAGGACAGCAGCGGCCAGCGCGACCGGATCGCCACGCTGGCCGAGGCCCGGGGCAGCCGGCCGTGGCGCCTCATCGTCGGCGACGACAATGTGCTGCCCGAGGCGCTGGCCGCCGGCTGGGACGGCGCCGTCTCGGGGTGCGCGGGCCTGTGCCCCGAACTGCTGGTGGCGCTCACGCGCGCGGGGCGGGAGCACGACCAGGCCGCCGTGGCGCCGCTCTACGCGCTGCTGCGCGAGCTGATTGCGAAGATGAGCGGGTTTCCCACGCCGTGGGGCATCCGGCTCGGGCTGCAGGCGCGCGGGATCGACGTCGGGCCGCCGCCGCTGCCCGTCGCCCCGTCGCGCGTGCCGCAGATGCGCGAGTACGCCGCGTGGCTGCCCGGCTGGCTGGACCGGGTCCGCGCCGCCGTGGGGCAGCCGGCCGCGGCGCGGCCATGAGCGCGGGGCGGGACGGACGAGCGGGTCGGGCCGTCCTCGGGTCGTCCGGTGCGTGCGGCGTGATGCTGGCCGCTCTGGCGGCCTGCGCCGGAGCCGCAGCCACGGCCCCGGGCATCCTCGCCACGCTCCGCGCTGACACACAGTCCCAGGCACCGGCATCCAGTGCGGCCGGGCTCACGAGCAGTGTCATCTTCACCGGGAATCGCGGCCACGTTCACGCGTCCTCGATCGTCGAGACACCCTCGGGCGCGCTCCTGGCCGCCTGGTACGAAAATGCCGACCCCGACGGCGCCGGGCCGTTTGAGGGGCAGGACCGCGACAAGCGCGAGGACGTCCGCATTGCCGGCGCCCGGCGTGCGCCAGGGCAGGCAGCCTGGAGCACGCCGTACACGCTGGCCGACACTGCCGGCGTGCCCGACAACAACCCGGCGCTGGCCATCGATCGCGACGGCCGGCTGTGGCTCGTGCACGCGACACTGCTTGGCGTGCCCGACCTGGCGTGGGGCAGCGCGCTGACGCGGGCGCTGGTGTCGTCCGATTACGACCGCGACGCCACGCCGCGCTGGGACGCGTCGCACACCCTCCTGCCGCGCCCCCCCGGGCTCCTGCAGACGGTGGCCGCCGCCGCCGAGAAGGCGCGGCTCGGCGAGGGGCGCACCACCGAGGTCGCCGCGCGCGCTACCGCACTCGTCGAGCGCCTGGCCGATCCCTTCAACCGCCGCCTCGGCTGGATGCCACGCACGCACCCGATCGTGCTGGACGATGGCACCGTGCTCGTGCCGCTCGCGAACGAAAACTTCAACCTCGCGGCAATGGCGCTCGCGCACGACGGCGGCGCCCGCTGGACCTGGTCGGCGCCGGTGCCGACCCTCGGGGTCATCCAGCCGTCGGTCGTAAAGCTGCCGGGCGGGCGCCTCGCCGCTTTCTTCCGCGACGCGCGCGGCACCGGCCAGATCGCGCGCAGCGACTCTGCCGACGGTGGACGCACGTGGAGCGAGGCCGCGTCGAGCGGGCTGCCGAATCCCTCAGGCGGGATCGAGGCGCTCGTCCTGCGCAGCGGCGCACTGGTCGTCGTCTACAACGATCAGACCGGACGGGAGCGCGACCGGCTGGCCATCTCGCTCTCCACCGACGAGGGACGCACCTGGAGCGCCCGCCGGCAGCTGGTGCACGCGCCGGGCGAACGTTTCGACTACCCGTCGATCATCCAGGCGCGCGATGGGACCCTGCACGTCACCTTCTCCGACAACCTGAAGACCATCCGTCATATGTCGTTCAGCGAGGCGTGGGTCCGCGGGGGATCAGCCGGGAGCGACGCCGCGAGGGACTGAGCGATGAGACCGACCGTTGGAAGGGCGCACGCGCGGGCCACCCGCCGGCAGTTCATCGCCCGCTGCGGTGCCGCCGCAGGGGCTGCCGCGATGCTGCGACACACCGCCGGGCTCGCGGCCGCGGCCGTCGAGCACGTGACCGTCTGGCGTGAGGCCGGCCGCTACGGCGGCTGGCCGGCCAATCACGGCATCTGGGCCTGGGGCGACGAGGTGGTGTGCGGCTTCACCGCCGGGCAGCTCGTGCCGGGCGTGACCGAACGCCATCCCATCGACCGCAGCGCTCCCGAAGCGCACGTGTTCGCGCGCAGCACCGACGGCGGACGCCACTGGGCCCTCGATCCCCCGGCCGCCCTGATCCAGCCAGCGTGGCGCAAAGAACGCCTCGCCCGCGGCGGCACCGCGCCAACGCCGCCCGTCGTCCGCAAACCGGAAACGCCGATCGACTTCACCGCGCCGGGCCTGGCGCTGACCTTCCGGGCCGCGCAGGGGATGACGGGTGCGTGGCTCTTCGTGTCGACCGATCGCGCCCGAAGCTGGGAGGGACCCTTCCTGGTGCCCGCCTTCGACACACCGGGCCTCGACCCGCGCACCGATTACGTCGTGCTCGGCCGTCACGACCTCCTCGTGTTCCTCACCGCGTACAAGACGAATGGACAGGAAGGCCGGCCGATGGCCGTCCGGACTCGCGACGGCGGGCAGACGTGGGCGCGTCTCGGCTGGATCGGACCGGAGACCGCTGGCTACCGCATCATGCCGGCCACCGTCCGCCCCGAGGGGGAGTCGCTCTATACCGTGATCCGCCGGCGCGAAGGCGATCACAGCCTGCTCGAGGGCTACCGGTCAGATGATGGCGGCCGCTCGTGGCGCGGCGGCGAGATCGTGGCCGCCGACACCGGCCGCGGCAATCCCGCCAGCCTGACGCGGCTGCGCGATGGACGGCTGTGCGCCGTGTACGGCTACCGCGCGGCGCCGTTCGGCATCCGCTTCGTCCTGAGCCCCGACGAAGGCCGCAGCTGGTCCGCCCCCCGCGCGCTGCGAGCCGACGGGCACGACTGGGACCTCGGCTACCCCCGGACAGTCGTCAGGCCCGACGGCCGGCTCGTGACGGCGTACTACTACAACGACGCGACCGGGCCCGAGCGCTACATCGCCGCTACCCTCTGGCACCCCGACGACGTGGGGTGAGCCTGCCTTGGGCGCAGGGGTTCGCTAAGAGCTATGAACGCACGAAGGCGAGCAGCGGAGCGATGTCGTGATTGTCCGCCGTATTGCCATGGGGATCGAGATCCTCACGGGAAGGGCAGTATCGAGAGTTCAGACGCTGGGTGATGGCCTGCCCTTGACAGTCGTGAAACCGCGTCACTATAGTGTGCGGGTCCATGTGTGCAAGGCTGTTTTCGCCATACGCAAGCATGGAACCGCGTGCCCCCCAGAGATATAGCGCAGCGAACCAGCAAGGATTCATCTGCTGCCGCCCGGCGAGGTGCAGCGGGCTCGCTGAACAGCGCTCGGTGCGCTCATCTGAGAGAAGGGAAATCGACGATGGGTAGTGGGCTGAAGAGTGGAATGGACCGCCGGACGCTGCTGAAACAGGGAGCTGGACTGCTCGCGGCGCCGTGGGTCCTGCCGAGGATCGGCCTGAAGGCGGCGAGCGAGCGGATCAACGTCGCGTCCATCGGCGTCGGCATCATGGGGAACGGAAACCTCCGGCGAATGGTCAGCAACCCGGACCTTCAGGTGGTCGCCGTGTGCGACGTCGACGAATGGCGCATGAACGACGCGCGCGACACGGTCGAAACCGCCTACTCGGCCGAAACCAAGCGCGGCAACTACAAAGGCACCATGGCCACCAGGGACTTCCGCGAGATCCTGGCGCGTCCCGACATCGATGCCGTCCTGATCGCCACCGGCGACCGGTGGCATGCGGTCATCTCGACGATGGCCGCACGGGCCGGCAAGGACGTCTACTGCGAGAAGCCGGTTTCCCTGACGATTCATGAATCGCGGGTCATGGTCGACACCTTCCGCCGCCATAATCGGATTTTCCAGGGGGGCTTCCAGCAACGCTCCGTCGACGACTTCGCCACCGCCCGCCGCCTCATTCAGAACGGCCGGATCGGGGCGCTGAAGAACATCTACTGCCACTGGTTCGGGACCAGCCAGGCCCTCAATCTTCCACCCGAGACTCCTCCTCCGGGCCTCGACTGGGATATGTGGTTGGGCCCGTCGCCCTACCATCCGTTCAACAGCCGCTATCACCCGGTCGGTCAACGCGGCTCCCGAACCGTCCCGTGGGATATCCAGCGGGATTTCGCGGGCGGCAGCGTCACGTCCAATGGCTCGCATCACCTGGATATCGCGCAGTGGGTGATGGGCATGGACGACAGCGGCCCCATTGAGGTTGTTCCCGGGACGCCCGAGCGCCGGATCATCGACTACAAGTACGCAAACGGCGTCCTCGTGCAGTCGTTCCAGGGCCAGCTCAATCCCAAGTTCCAGGACATTCCAGCGGGCTTCGATCCGGCGACGCGCTTCAGCTGGCAGATCCTGTTCGTCGGCGACCGCGGATGGATTGTCGCCGGACGTGAGGGCCCGCTGAAGGCCTCTCGCCCGGAGATCCTTGCCGACGTGTTGCTGACGCCGCCTGAGCCACTGGCCAAGCCGGACGCCAAGACCGGTGCGACCTCACCGCAGGACCTGGCCGAGCAGATCTATCGGGCGCGCGGCTATGCGCACCACGACAACTGGATTCAAGCGATTCGGCTCCGCACGCAGCCGGTGTCGCATGTCGAGGCCGCGACGCGATCAACGAATGTCGCGCACCTGGCGAACATCGCCACCTGGACGGGCCGTACGCAGAAGTGGGATCCGATCAAGGAAGAGTTCATCGGCGACGAGATGGCCAATCGCATGCGCCAGCGGGCGATGCGGGCGCCATGGACGGTCTAGTTCGCTGTTGAGCAGCCACCGGCCGGAGGCCGGCTGCAGCGCGTGGGGGTGGGGCCCCACGCGGATTAAGTAACGAGGATACGTGTGATGCAAACACCTCCAACTCCGACCCAGACACCGCGCCCGGCCGCGCCCCAGGCGCCCCCGGCTCCGCTGCCGACCCTGGAGCAATCCTTCGAGTTGTTGCACGAGTTCAAGCTTGGAATCGACTCGACGGTGCTGATTCCCATCGAACGGGCGGTCATGGAGGTGCACGGCGACGAGGCGGCGCGCGCGGCCCTGGAAAAGCGGCTCCTCACATATCTTGGCGGCTCCTCCTCCTCCGTCACCCGCTCGTTCGTCTGCCGCCAGCTGGTGTTGATCGGGTCCGCCGCCTCGGTGCCCGCGGTGACGCCGCTGGTCCTCGACGAGGAGCTGTCGGTCCATGCCCGGAATGCACTCGAGCGTATTCCGGGACCAGAGTCCGACAAGGCTTTGCGGGAGGCGCTTGGCCAGGCCAAGGGACGCACGAGGATCGGCGTGATCAATTCCGTCGCCGTGCGACGGGATGCGGCGAGCACGCCGGCCCTCATCAGGATCCTGAGCGAGGATCCCGACTCCGCGGCGGCTGCCGCCAAGGCGCTGGGCGAAATTGGCACGCCGGAGGCAGCCAAAGCGCTTGTCGCCGCCCGCGGGAAGGGGCCCGCGCCGGTGCAGCAGGCCGTGGTGAACGGCACGCTGATTTGCGCCGATCGACTCGTGGCTGCCGGCCAGCGCAGTCAGGCGATTGCGCTGCTCGAAGGGTTGACCGAGGCGCCCCAGCCGGAGCATGTGCGCCTGGCTGCCAGGCGCACGGTGTCCGCTCTGACACGCAAGTAGTTGCGGCGCGGCATCGACAGGGCGAAGAGGCCGGGGCGACAATGGTGAAGCGGCTCCTCTTCTGGTGCGCGTGTTCCCTTCTTCCTGTGCTGTTCCCGCTGCCCGCCTCCCAGGCCCGGGAACGGCCCGCCGCGGAGCGGCATGTCAGCGAGTTTCGCGGTCTCACGATGGGCGGGACCTTCTCCGTGAAGATCGTGACCCCGAAAGACGAGCTGGAAACTCCCGGCCTTCACGATGTCGATCGCGCGCTCCGCTCCAGCCTCGGCCGCATCGAGGGGCTCATGTCCACCTGGGACCCGGACTCCGAGCTCTCTCGATTCAACCGATCCACGAGCGTCGAACCGTTCACCATCGCATCCGAAACGTTCGAAGTCTTCCAATGGTCGCTCGAGGTGGGGAGTGTGACCGGCGGCGCGCTCGACGTCACGATCGGACCGCTGGTTGACGCCTGGGGTTTTGGCCCCAGCGGTCCCCGCCACACGCCGCCGACGAACGAGGAGATCGCCCGGCTGCGGCAGGCGATGGGCCCCGGGCGGGTGGAGCTCGACCCGGCGGCCGTGACCGTGCGGAAGACCAGGCCGGACGTGCAGTGTGACCTCTCGTCGGTGGTCCCCGGTTACGCCGCGGACCGGCTCACGCGAGAACTGACAGACCGCGGCTTCACGGATTTTCTGGTCGACGTCGGCGGTGAAGTGCTGGCCCGCGGCCGCAACGAGGCCGGCACGCCGTGGCAGGTCGCAATCGAGCGTCCGGAACGGCATGGCGATGCCATTCAGCGCCTCGTGGCAATCTCGGATCTGGCGATCACCACCGCGGGAGACTACCGGAAATATCGTGAAATCGACGGCCAGCGCGTCGCGCACATCCTGGATCCGCGAACCGGGCGTCCGTTGACGCACCGGCTGGCGTCCGTCACGGTCATCGACGCGCTCGCGGTTCGCGCCGACGCGTTCGACACGGCGCTGATGGTACTCGGACCAGACGAGGGCCTGGCGCTGGCGACGAAGCTGAACCTCGCCGCGCTGTTCGTCGAACGCGCGAACGACGGCTTCGTGGAACGCGCGACGCCACGTTTCGAGGCAATCGCCGCGACACGGTAAGTTGCGCATCGCGCAAATGCTGTTGCGTGTCTGGCGCCACCGCGGCCGGACGAACGTCAGACGATCGCCACCGCCCTGACCGGCGCCGCGGATGCGCCCCGCCACTTCACCGGCAGCACGCTGACCAGGAAGGAATGGTAGGGCGCCGGGATCTCGTGCAGGTTGCAGAGGTTCTCGAGGTGGTAGTACTCGCGCTCCCGCATGACCCGGTGCGCTTCCCAGAACTTGCGCCGTTCGAACATCTGCGCCACCGGCGGGTCGAAACCGATGGCGTCGATGCCCATGACCTTGACGCCGCGATCGAGCACGGCGTGGACCGCTTCTTTCGTCATGCCCGGATGGTTCGTCAGGTAGGCCTTTTCCGTACGTTGCTTCGCGGCGTCGGTCCGGAGCAGCACGATATCGAGCGCCTTGATGCGGTAGCCATCGAGCTTCCGTTCGGCCTCATCGATGTCCCCCGGTGTGATCTCCTCGCCGGCCCGCTTGTGGGTCAGGTCGAGCACGACCCCGTCGCCGTAGCAGTAGTCGAGCGGTATCCCTTCGGCACGCGGCGCGTCGGGCTTCACGTGGCCCCACGAATCGATGTGGGTGCCGATGTGATCGCCGGTGACGATCATGCAGTGATTCGTGATCTCGTCGACGCCGAACTGGTCCGTGCCGACGCTGCGGGCCATCTCGCTGTAGCTCTCCATCTCGATGATGACCGGCTTGGCAACGTTGGGATAGGTCATCATCCCCTTGTAGACCTCCATGCTGAGGTCGATGAGTCTGCGCGTCATTTGCCCTGCCACCCGCCATCCACGAAAATCGACTGCCCGGTCAGATAACTGGCCTCGTCCGAGGCGAAAAATGCGGCCACCGTGCCGATCTCACGCGGCTCGCCGGCCCTGCCGAGCGAGATCTGCGCGAGGACCTGCGGCAGCACGACGGCATCCTTCATCACCCACGACGTCATGGGTGTGTCGATCAAGCCGGGATGGATGCAGTTGACCCGGATGCCCCGCGGCGTCACCTCGGCGGACATGTTGCGGGTCAGTGCTTCAAGACCGAGCTTGGTAGGCGCGTAATGGGTGCGCCCCGGCAGGACCTTCGCCGCCTGGATCGAGCCGATGTTGACAATGCTGCCCTTGCGGCCCTCGGCCAGGACCCGCTGGCAGAAGACCTGTGAGCACAGCCACGCGCCGCGCAGGTTCACGTCGACGAGGCGCGTCCACTGCTCGTCCGTCAGTTCCAGGAAGGGCACGATCGTTTCGATGCCGGCGTTGTTGACGAGGATGTCAATCGGTCCGAGCTCCTGCCAGACCCGGTCGATCATCGGCGTGACGTCCGCACGTCGGGCGACGTCCCCCTTGACCGCGATCGCCCTCCGGCCGGTGGCGCGGAGCGCCTGCACGACATCTTCAGCCTCGGTCAGGTCGTTCACCGCGACATCGGCACCCTCCGCCGCGAATACCTCGGCGATGCCGCGGCCGATGCCCCGGCCCGCTCCCGTGACCAACGCGACTTTGCCTTTGAGTTTCACAGATCCTCTCCGCCTCTATTCGGTCAGGCTCTCCGGATGCCCGCCGGCTGCGTCGTTGATCCAGACCGTCTTGACGTTGACGAACTCGCGGATGCCGTACACGCCGAGTTCGCGGCCGTACCCGGAGTTCTTGATGCCCCCGAACGGCAGGCGGGGATCCGACACCACCATGCCATTCACGAAGACCTGCCCTGCCTCGATCTCGTCGATGAATCTCGCGCGTTCCGCAGCATCGTTGGTCCACACGCTCGAGCCGAGACCAAACGGCGTGTCGTTGGCGACGCGGATCGCCTCGCCGGCGTCGCGGACACGGAACAGGACCGCGACCGGCCCGAACAGCTCCTCCGTGTAAGCCGGCGAACCCGGTTGGACATCGGTGAGCACGGTGGGCGCGTAGTAGTTCCCCGGGCGCTCGATCGGGTGGCCACCGGCCAGCACGCGAGCACCGGCGGCAACCGAACGTCGCACCTGATCGTCGAGGTCCGTCAGCGTGGTCCTCGTCGCCAGCGGCCCGACGTCAGTGGCCGGATCCAGGGGATCACCGACCGTGAGCGCCTGCATCTTTCCGGTGAAGCCGCGCTCGAACGCGTCCGCCGCGGCCTCTGCCACGATGAACCGCTTGGCGGCGATGCACGACTGGCCGCTGTTGACGACGCGCGCCTTCACCGCCGTGTCGATGGCGGCGCGCAGGTCGGCGCTCGGCATGACAATGAACGGATCGCTGCCGCCGAGCTCGAGGACCGCCTTCTTGATCTGCCGGCCCGCGGCGGCGGCAATGCTGCGGCCGGCCCCCTCGCTCCCGGTCAGCGATACCGCCGCCACGCGTGAATCGTCGAGGACGCGTTGCACCTGGTCCGAAGGAATCAGCAGGGTCTGAAAGGCGCCGTCGGGAAAGCCGGCGCGCCGGATGATATCTTCGATCGCCAGCGCACACTGCGGCACATTCGACGCGTGCTTCAGCAGCACGACGTTGCCAGCCATCAGCGCCGGGGCCGCGAGCCGGAAGACCTGCCAGAACGGGAAGTTCCACGGCATCACCGCGAGGATTGGGCCGAGCGGCTGATAGCGGACGAAGCTGTGCGTCGCCGTGCTCTGCGCCGGCTCGTCGGCGAGCATGCGCGGGGCCTGCTCGGCATAGAACCGGCAGCCCCACGCGCACTTGGCCGCCTCCTCGCCGCCCGCCGTGACCAGCTTGCCCATCTCGGTCGTCATCAGGCGGCCCAGCGCGCCTTGCTCTGCGTCGAGGATCTCCGCGGCGCGCAGCAGCCAGGCGGCGCGTTCGGCGAGCGGGATCCGGCGGTAGGTCTGGAACGTCTGTGCCGCGTGCGCGATCTTGTCGTCGAGCTCGGAATCCGTCAGTGGCTTGAAGGTGCGCAGGGTTTCCCCGGTGGCGGGATTGATCGTGGCGATTGCCATTCACACAACTCGATTCCTTAACGTGCCAAGGCGTTCGACTTCGAGCTCGACGACGTCGCCGCGGCCGAGATAGGTGCCGCGCTCGGCGCCCGATCCGCCGCCCACCGTGCCCGAGCCGAGGATCTCGCCCGGGCGCAGGGCCTCGTCGGTCGAGGCGTGGGCGATCATCTGCTCGAACTTCCAATGGATCGTCCCGGAGTTGCTCTCGCACCAGACGTCGCCGTTGACGCGAGCGACCATGCGGAGGTTGTAGATGTCGGGAACCTCGTCTGCGGTGACCAGACACGGCCCCATCACGTGGCCGCGCACGAAGTCCTTCCCCTTCGCCGGACCAAGACCAACCGACATTTCGCGCGCCTGAATCACCCGCTCGCTGAAATCGTTGTAGATCATGTAGCCGAAGACGTGGTCGAGTGCGCGCTCGGCCGGGATGTTGATGCCGCCGCGGCCCACGACCATGGCCAGCTCGAACTCGATGTCGAGCGCCGTGGCATAGGAAGGGATCGCGATGTCGTCGCCGTGCGTCCCCAGGCTGCCGGCATTGCCCTTGTAGTACACCGGAATCTTGTACCATTCCGGCGGAATCTCGCGCCCCAGCTTCGGATAGATGTTGCGCAGGTGGGTCTCGAACCCCATGAAGTCCCGCAGCAGCGGCGGCCGCGGCACCGGCGGGAGGAACTGCAGTCCTTCGCCCCGATGCACCACCGGTATACCGCCGCCGTCCGGCCCTTCGTCAGCCGCCCACTGCAGGGCTCGGCGCGCGGCGTCGAGCGAGCGTTCCCCTCCTTCGATGAGCGCCACCATCTCGCCGGGCAACAGCGCCTCGCTGATCCGCACGGCCGCCCCCTGAGGGAGCCCCTCGGCAAGCAGCAGAGCGCGGAAGGCCGCCGCGAGATCGACAATGCCGCCCGCGGCGTCGATCGCCCCGGTACGGACCTGCGGCCCCATCGGCGTCGGCAGGAGAAACGACACCAGCTTCATGGTCGGACGCTACGCAATCACCGATTGATACAGCTCACGCTCGCGCTTCTCGAGGAGCGGGACGATGACGCCCTCGATAATCTCCTTGAAATGTGGCGTGTTGCGATGGGCGTCGAGCGCGGCCTGGTCGGCATAATGCTCGTAGAGCAGGAAGATGTCCGGATTGTCGGCAGATCGATTGGCGTGGTAGAGCTTGCAGCCGGGTTCATTGGCGCTGACGAGCGGCGCCATCCGCCGCAGCAGGCCCTCGACCTCGTCGCCCTTCCCTTTCTTCGCAAAGTATTTCGCTGTCAGAACGATCATTCCATCCTCCATAGTTGTTTACGTTGCGCCGCGTCCGTCAAGCATCCCTTGTCCGTCGGCAGCACCACCAGCGCGGCACCGGACACGCCTTCGGCGTGAGACGTCTGGGGCGCGGCAGAACGCAACCGCTCGAGTGCTGGAGGCTGGCGTTATGCGGGCGGGCTATGCGGTCCCCAGCATGTAGCCCAGCTTCTGGAGATACCACTTGCTGATTTCCGCGGTCTGGTGCGGCGTGTAGGGCATGTTTCGCGACGGGTCGAGCTCGTGCATGATGTTCGCTTTCGGACTCGCCTGCTCCATCGTCTCGAGGATCGCTTTCAAATCGACCATGCCGATGCCGAGCGGGGAGTAGCCGCCCATGTGCGGACCGTTGACGAAATCCTTCAGGTGCATGTGCACGGTGATCGAGGCGAAGTCCTTGATGACCTGCGCGGCGTCGGCACCGCCCTTCTGCAGCTGGCCGAGATCGGGCGCGAACTTGAAGACCCGCGTGTCGACGCTTTCCATGACCGCATAGACCTCGTCGCGGGTTTCGATCGCCGTCCCGGTATGCTGGTGCAGGCCGGAGCCGACGCCGATATCCGCCAGCGCCTTGCCGTAGTCGTTCAGCGCCGCGACGATGTTGGCGCGGTGCGCGGCGAAGTCGTAGCCCGTGCGCTTGATGCCGCCGGCCTCGATCACGATGAAGCTGGCACCGTGCTTCTTGAGGATATTGCCCCAGCGGAGGATCGTGGCGATTTCGTTCTTGCGCACGGATGCATCGATCACGTTCAGGGGGGCATACGCGGAGATGAGCGGAATCTTGTACTGGGAGATCAGCTTGTCCAGCGTGCCTTTCTTGTCCCAGTCCTCGAGGACCTGGCCGAACGTCTCGAAGCCCTTGTAGCCGAGCTCCGACATGTCGCGGACAGCGGTTTCGAGGGGCTCCGGCGCGCGGGGAAAGACGCCCCACACCAGGGAGGTGCAGCCGATGCGCAGCTGCTTGGCGGCGCCGCTCTGGCTGACGGCCGCCGGCTGGCTGGCGGCGCCGGCGGTCAGCGGCGGAAGCGCCGCCGCGCCGAGCCCGGTGAGCACTGCCTTGTTGAACGCGCGACGATTCACTGGACCTGCCACGGAAGACCTCGCTGTTCCGACGCACGCTGCCCTGTCCGCGCGGGAGCACCGGATATTTTTTTGAACCGGCGTTTGCGCATTGCGCAAACGCGCGGCGTAGCTCTTATACTAACGGCGCCGCCGGGTGTCAAGCCAGGCACTCGCGTCCGCTGGGAGGAAACCGTGTCGACCATCCCGAAGGCTCCGGGTTCGCCGGTGAATCGGCGTCAGTTCCTGCGCGCCGCAACGGTTGCGGCCGTGGCCCCGATGATCGTGCCCCGCCACGTCGTCGCCCGATCGCAGGCGACGCCGCCGAGCGATCGCATCACGATCGGGCACATCGGCGTCGGCAGGATGGGCGGCGGCCACGTGCAGGGCTTCCTCAAGATGCCGGACGTCCGGATCCTCGGCATCTCCGATGTCCGGCTGGCCACCCTCGAACGCGCGCAGGGCCAGGTCAATCAGCAGTATGGCGATTCGCAATGCGCCGCGCATCCCGATTTCCGCGAGCTGCTGGCGCGGCCGGACATCGATGCCGTCGTCATCGCCACCGGGGAACGCTGGCATCCGCTGATCGGCATCGAGGCGGCGCGCCGCGGCAAGCACATCTACTGCGAGAAGCCGCTCAGCGTCACGCTGGCCGAAGGGCTGGCGCTGCGGGCCGCGGTGCAGAAGCACGGTGTGGTCTTCCAGTGGGGCACGCAGCAGCGGTCCAGCGTCCACTATCGCCACACCGCAGAACTGGTGCGAAACGGCTATATCGGCGACGTGCGCAACGTCATGATCGGCTCGGCCGGAGGCTCGCCGCCGAAGCCGGAGCCCCCCGAGATCCTGACGGATCCACCCGCCGGCTTCGACTACGACCAGTGGCTCGGGCCCTCGCCGTACGTGCCGTACAGCGACGTCCGGGTCTCGCTCGCCTGGCTGTTCATCCGCGACTACGGCCTCGGCTGTCTCGGCGGCGCCTGGGGCATTCACGACCTCGACGCCGCGCAGTTCTTCTTCGACACCGACGACACGACGCCGACCGAGATCGAAGGTCGGGCCCGCTATTTCGCGGACATTCGCGACGTGCCGTACTCGTGGACCGTCGAGCAGAAATACGCGGGCGGCCCCACGGTGATCCATATGGATCTCGTCACCGCGAAGAAGAGGGCCAAGCAGTTCGAGCTGGGCGGCATGGCCAGCCTGGTCACCGGGTCGAAGGGCTGGATCTGGGTCAGCCGTCAGGGTGTGAAAACCGAGCCGGCGTCGCTGGCGCAGACGGTGATCGGGCCGAACGAGAAGCACGTGATTTTCTCCGACGACCACAAGCAGAACTTCCTCGACGCCATCCGGAAGAACGCGGCGCCGATCTCGCCGATCACCGCGGCGGTGCACGCCGAAACGATGTGCCAGCAGTCCGCCATCGCGATGCAACTGCAGCGCAAGCTGCGCTGGGATCCGAAGGCCGAACGATTCATTGACGACGAGCAGGCGAACCGCCTGCTCTCACGCGCACTGCGAGCGCCCTGGAGCGACGCGATATGAGACTCTCCGTGTTGGCTCTCACCACCGCTGCTGCGGTGATCCTCTCGGCGGCCGGTCCCCACGAGCGCGCAACGGCGGCGCAGACGCCAGCGCCGGCCGCCCAGCCACCGGCGCCGGCGGCGGCGGGCCAGGCGCAGGAGCCACGCCGGCGGCGCGAGGTGCCGCCCGAGGAACGCGCGAAGATCGAGGCCGCCCTGCCCGCGACGGCGCCTGCGGCTCCGAAGAAGCCGCGCAGGCTCCTCGTCTTCGATCGGCAGGGGATTTACAACGGCAAGCAGTACGGCGGTCACCCCTCGATCCCGCACGCCAATCTCGCGGTGCAGCTGATGGGGGAGAAAACCGGGGCCTTTACCGCCACGCTGTCGAGCGAACCCGGCGCCATCTCCGCGGCCAACCTGCAGCAATACGACGCGGTCTACCTGAACAACACCGTCGGCGACATCTTCGACACGCCGGAGATGCGCGCCGCGTTCGCCGCGTTCGTCGCCCGCGGCGGCGGCCTGGTCGGCAACCACGGCGCCAGCGTCGCGTCGCCGCAATGGACCGAGTTCGGCGCCATCCTCGGCGCGACCGGCGCCTCCCATCGCGAACCGACGGAGAAGGCCACGCTGATCGTCGAGGACCCGACGCATCCCATCACACGCGCCTTCGACGGCAAGCCGTTCGACTACGTCGATGAGTTCTACCGTCTCGCCGCGCCGTACTCACGAGACAACGTGCGCGTGCTCCTCAGCATCGATCCGATCGCGACGGACATGATGCAGGGGCGATGCTACGGCCAGTGCCTGCGCGACGACAACGACTATCCCGTCGCCTGGATTCGCCAGCACGGCAAGGCGCGGGTCTTCTATACGAGCATCGGACACAACCCTGACCCGTTCTGGGACCCGCGGATGCTGGCGATGTTCCTCGCCGGCATCCAGTACGCGCTCGGCGATCTCGAGGCGGACGCGACGCCGCATCCGCGCGGGAGCGCCCCGTTCGACATGGCGCTGGCGGCGATGACCGGCTACGACTTCGGGCAGGATCGCGCCCGGATCCGGCGGTTCGAACGCGAGGTCAGCCTCGCCGCCGCAACGACGGCAGGCGCGGCTGATGCCGAGCAGAAGATGCTGCGGGTGCTGCAAAGCCAGGCCCCGCTCGGCGCCAAGGATGCCATCTGCCGGCAGCTGGCAATCTTCGGCTCATCCCGTGCCGAAGCGGTCCTCACCGCGATGCTGAAGCACAAGGACACCGAGGCGATGGCGCGGTACGCGCTGCACGGCCTGCAGCGGAAATGAGCGTCGATCACAGAGCGGGGTCAACGGGTCACGAGCGAGGGCGCACGCCGGATGCGCGCGGGCGTGCAACGGCGGAAAGCGGGGCGGAACGACATGGGGAGAAGAACAGTGGCCAGTGGCCATCAGAGTGTTGCTGAGGGGGACAAGCGCGCCAGGGTCAGGAAAGGGGCGGTGGAAACGCCGCTGGTGCAGAGTGTGGAACGCGCGCTCTCGCTCCTGGAAACGGTCGCGGCGTCGGCGGATCCCGTGCCGCTGGCCCGGCTGACCGAGATTCTCGGCATCGATCCGAGCAGCGTCTTTCGCCTGGCCAACACGCTGAAGCGCCGGGGGTTCCTCGCCAACCCGAATGGGCGGAAGCACTATGTGCTCGGACCCGCCATCTGGCGGCTGTCGCGGGGCTACGACTGGAGCGGCATGCTGATCAGCGTCTGCCGTGACGGCGTCAAGACCCTGGCGACCCGCACGGGAGAAACCGCGCATCTCGCCGTTCGCGACGGACGCGAGGTCTTTTTCATCGATCACCACGCCTCCGGCGACCAGGGCGTCATCGTCCCCGGACAAACCGGCAAGCGGATGCCCTTGCACTGCACCGCGCACGGCAAGTCGCTGCTCGCCGACTTCGGACTCGCGGAACTGAAAGCCCTCTACGGCGCCACGTCGCTCGAGCGGTATACCCCGCGCACGTGCGTCTCGCTCCCGGATCTCGCCAAGGCGTGCAGCGGCGTGCGCGCCCGGGGGTTTTCCATGGACGACCGCGAGTACCTGGACGACGTCGCGTGCGTGGCCGCGCCAATCCGCGATCGGGGCGGCCTCGTAATCGGCTCGATCGGCGTCTCCGCGCCGGTCACCCGCATGGTCGAACCCCGCCGCTCGGTTCTGGCGCAGCACGTCTGTGACACCGCCCGACACATCAACGCGCTGCTCGAGGCGCCGGCGGCTGACAGTCCACTTTCGTATGACGCAAGTTTTCTGTTGACAACGTCCGACGAAAGCTGAGATACCCATGCAGTCCCGCAACGCGTGCGGTCGGACGCACATCGTTGGCGCGTGAACTCCGTGCAACCTGACTGAGTGATTTCGCTGAGGAGGAAAGGTGAAACGTTTCAGAGGTGTCCTCGCTTTCCTGACCTTGGCCCTGGCGGCATGGACGCCGGGCCTCGTGCACGCCCAGGGACTGAGCGGTCAAATTGGCGGCTCGGTCGTCGACAGCAGCAAGGGCGCGGTGCCGGGCGCGACGGTGACGGTGCGCAATACCGCGACCGCGGCGACCCGGGATGTCGTGACGGACAGCGAAGGGCTGTTCGTCTTCACCAATCTGTTTGCCGGCACGTATGACCTGCGCGTCACGCTGGCCGGGTTCCGGACCTACGAACAGAAGGGCCTCGTGCTGAGCGCGACGGAACGGCTCGCGGTGCCCCCGATCACCCTCGAAGTCGGTGGCCTCGAGGAGGTCGTGACCGTCGAGGCCTCGGCGCTGCACGCCCAGGCGCAGAGCGGCGAGCGATCCGGCACCATCCGGGCCGACGAAATCAAGGACACGCAGCTGCGTGGCCGCGACTTCCTGGGGCTGCTGCAGGGGCTGCCCGGGGTGGTCGACACCAACGTGCGCAATGCGCCCGGCTGGAACGCCTTCCTGGGGACGGAAATCAACGGCTTGCGCGACCAGTTCATGGGGATGTCGTACGACGGCGTGTCGAGCAAGGACACCGGATTCGGCGCCGCCAACTACGTCACCCCGTCGCTCGATTCGATCGCGGAAGTGAAGATTCAGACCTCGAACTACCAGGCCGAATACGGCCGCGCCGGCGGCGCCAACATCATCGTCGTGACCAAGAGCGGCAGCTCCCGCTTCAGCGGATCGGCGGCCTACTTCAAGCGTCACGAAGGCCTCAACACCAACGACTGGGACCGCCGCCGCACCTGCGACGCGACCGGCGGCACCTCGCCGTTGTGCGCGAAGCCGCGCTACCGCTACGACAACGCGGCGTTCACCCTGGGCGGCCCGGTGCTGATCCCGGGCACGGCGTTCAACGAGAAGCGCGACAAGCTGTTCTTCTTCTATTCGCTGGACCTGCTGCCGCGCACCGATCCCTTCCTGGTGAGCAGCACGATGCCGTCGGCGCTCGAGCGCAACGGTGATTTCTCGCAGACGAGAAACAACGCCGGCGTCCTGCGCTACATCCGCAACCCGTTCAGCTCGCTGCCCTGCAACGTGAACAGCGGCGGCGCCGGCTGCTTCGCCGGCAACGTCATCCCGCAGAACATGATCCAGCCCGATGGGCCGGCAGATCCTGAACCTCTTCCCGCTGCCGGATCCGGCGCTGGTCGGCAACCCGGTGACGCAGGGAAACTACAACTATCAGTTCGCCGGCGACACCGAGAAGCTGCGCCGCGACAACGTCGTGCGCGCTCGACTGGAACGTCCGCCCCGGCACGACCTTCTACACCCGCGTGCAGAAGGGCACGGAAGTCTTCGGCCGCGGCCAGTACAACGCCAGCGCGCCCGCCCTGATCGCCGGCGCCGGCATGGGGTTCCCGTGGTCCAACGGCAGCTACGACATCAACACCGCGGGATATGTCGCCAACCTCACGCACACCTTCTCCAGCTCGACCGTGCTCGAGATCATCGGCGGCAGCAACTGGGCCGAGCAGGACGTCTATCCGCTGGAGCAGTCCGACTGGGATGCCCTCGACTACCGCAAGCACCTCCCCGGACACCGGCAGTACTTCCAGGAGAACAATTCGAACCACATCCTGCCGGACATGACGTTCGCCGGCGCCAATGCCCTGCCCAACACCCGGGCGATCAACATCGGCCAGGGCCAGAGCTTCCCCTGGCTGGCGACGAACGACACGCACAACTTCTCGGTGAACCTGACGCACCTGCGCGGCAAGCACAACCTCAAGGCCGGGTTCTTCTACGAGCGCACCGGACGGCCCGGCCCGCTCTCGAGCAACGCCGGCACCTACAACTTCAACGCCGACGCCGCCAATCCGCTCGACACCAACCTCGGCTGGGCCAATGCGCTGCTCGGCCACCTCAACACCTATACCGAAGGAAACAACAACCAGCGGTCCATGCCGGTGTTCAACCAGCCGGAATTCTTCGTCCAGGACAACTGGCGCGTGCGGCGGAACCTCACCCTCGACCTCGGCGTGCGCTTCTCGCACATCGGGGTCGTCCGCGACCGGAATCGGGACATCGGCTGGTTCGATCCGTCGGCATGGAACGCCGCGGACGCGATGGAGCTGTGGCAGCCGCACTGCGCCAACGGCGTGTTCCCGTGCACCGGCGCGAATCGCGTGGCGCGCAATCCCGCCACCGGCGAAACGCGGCCCAGCCCGTGGATCGGCGCGGTCATCGCCGGATCGGGCGACATCAACAACGGCACCGTCTTCGGCAAGGAGCTGCCGGATACGTTCCCGAGCGCCGGCATCCGGACGGCCCCGCGCCTCGGGTTCGGCTGGGACGTCTTCGGCGACGGCAAGACGGCGGTCCGCGGCGGCTTCGGCACCAGCTACAACCGCCTCGGCGACGGCCAGTACGGCGGGTTCACCGGCGTGACCAACCAGACGGTCAACCTGCAATGGACGACGATCGACGACCGCTTCAACATCCCGTCGCTCCAGAACCCGCTGGGCGGGACCATGGTCCAGGAAGAGACCAGGCCGATCACCGTGCACTCCTGGAGCGTCGGCGTGCAGCGCGAGCTGCCGTGGCGCCTGCTCGCCGACGTCGCCTACGTCGGCAACACCGTGCGCAACGCCTTCGCGGTCAATGCCGGCCAGTCCTACACCGATCAGCTCAACGACCCCGATCCACAGCTGGTGGCCAATCCAACGCCGGCGATGATCGATCGGACGACGGGCAACGTGCTGCCGACCAACTTCATCCGGCCCACCTACCCGGGCCGCGCCGGCATCACCCAGCGCGTCTTCCTCGATGAGCTGTATCGCGACTATCACGCCATCCAGTTCGAGGTCCGCCGGCGCCTGGCGAACGGGTTCGCCTGGGCGGCGAACTACACGGGGTCGGTGACGACGCAGTACACCGGCTACGACTGGTTCCGCACGGCCGCCGACAACGAGAGGCGGAACACGCACCAGAACGGCAGCCGGCCGCACAACGCGAAGTTCACCTACAACGTGATGCTCCCGGGCGTGAGCCGGTTCCTCGGCAACAACGTCCTGGTCAAGGGCGTCCTCGACGGCTGGCAGTTGTCGGGCATCACCACGATGCTCGGCGGGGCCTGGTCGAACTTCTCGTGCGCCAACGGACTGTGCTTCACCGGCTCACCGAGCGCCAACACCCTGACCGGCGGCCTCGGCGGCATGCGCCCGATCATCGTCTGCGACCCGAACCTGCCGCGCAGCGAGCGCACGTTCGAGCGCCAGTACCGCACCGAGTGCGTCAGGCCGCCTGGCCCGCAGACCGATGCGGCCGACACGCTCTATCAGGGCACTGGCCTTGGCAAGGGGCAGGAAGACGCCCGCCTCGGCCTCGGCTACATCAACCACGACATGACGCTGATGAAGAACTTCGGCCTCGGCAACGGCCGCAACGTCCAGGTCCGGGCCGAGTTCTACAACGTGTTCAACACCACGCAGTACCTCAACGTGAACACGCAGCCGACGTTCAACTTCGCGACCGGCGAGCAGACGAATCCCGCGTTCGGGTCGATCAGCGGCGTCCGCGCCAATTCGAACCGCGTGGTCCAGCTCGGGGTCCGGCTGACGTTCTAGCCAGGCGTTCAAGGGGTTCAGGGGGGGCGCCCCCCTGAACCTCGAATCGCCAGCGTTCCTGAACTCCGTGAACCTCCTGCACCCCCTCCCCCGTCTCCTTCTGGGGCTGGCGACACTCGCCGCCCTGACCCCGCTCGCCGCATCCGACTACCTGACCGAAGGCAACGATCCTGGCCGTACCGGCTGGATGAAGGACGAGAAGGTCTTCACCCTGGCCAACGTCAGGGACATGACACTGCTGTGGAAGGTCAAGCTCGAGAGCCAGCCGCGCGAGATGCACAACCTCTTTTCGCCGCTGATTGCTGAACGCGTGACGACGGCGCGAGGGACGAGGGAGGTCGCGATCGTCGCCGGCATCTCCGACGACCTGTTCGGCATCGACGTCGCCAGCGGCGAGCTGCTCTGGAAGAAGACGATACGAGAGCACGTTCGCGCCGACCGACAAGACCGTCTACCACACGCTCTGCCTCGGCGGCCAGACGGCGATGCCGGCGATGGCGCAGGTCTCACCAGGCAAGTACACGATCTACGCGGTCGCATGGGACGGACGGCTGCACCAGCTCAACGCGGCCGACGGGTCGGATATCGCCCCTCCCGACAAGTTCCTGCCGCCCAACGGCAAGCCCTACGCCCTCAACGTCGTCAATGGCGTTGTCTATACGGCCACGGCGCAGGGCTGCGGCGGCATTCCGAACGCGCTCTACTCGTACCACCTGGCGACCCGCAAGGCGAGCGTCTTCATCCCGGCGGGCGGGGGCATGTGGGGCCGGCGGGGCGCCGCCGTGTCGCCCGAAGGCGTCGTCTACATGGTGACCGGCGATGCGATGTTCAGCCCGCAGACCGGGAGCCTCGGCAACGCCATCGTCGGCGCCAGGCTCGACGACACCCAGCAGCTGCAGCTCGTCGACTACTTCGCGCCGAAGAACGCCAACTGGATGCGCGCGCGCGATCTGGACATGAACGTCACGCCGATGGCGTTCGACTACCGGGGACGCAAGTTCCTCGTCGGCACGAGCAAGGAATGCCGCGTCTGGCTGCTCGATCGCGAGGCGCTCGGCGGCGAGGATCATCGCACCACCGCTCCACACGACACCGCTGCTGTGCAATGACGATCAGGCCTTCGACGCCAAGGGCGTCTGGGGCGCCATGGCGGCGTGGCAGGATTCGCGCGGCGTGCAGTGGGTGCTCGTCCCGTTCTGGGGACCCGTGAGCCGCACCTTTCGCGCGCCGATTGAGTACGGCCGGCCCCGGATGGGCGGCGTCGCGGCCTACCGGCTGGAGGAGGCCAGCCCGGGCGAATGGCGGCTGAATCCGGCGTGGCTCTCGCGCGACATGGACATGGCTGAAGAGGTCATGGTGGCCAACGGCGTGGTGTTCGCCTACGGGTCGGGAGAAGACACGACGCAAACGCTGCCCGACCTCGCCTGGAACGAGCCGGATGGTCCGTGGGTCGGCGGCGGCCTCAATCCGTACTCCGAGCGTCGCATCCCGAGCTCGCGGCACGCGACCATCTACGCGCTCGACGGTCAGACCGGCAAGGAGCTGTGGTCCAGCGGCAAGCAGATTACGTCCTGGAACCATTGGAGCGGCTTGACCGTCGCCAACGGGCGCGCCTACCTGGGAACGTTCGACGGCACGATGTACAGCTTCGGCGTGCCGGCGGCGGCCGGAAAGTGAGCCGCGCGATGAGGCCTCGCCACACCAAATCCTTCGCGCTGGCCGCCACCATCGCCGCAGCCGGCCTCGTGTCGAGCCAGGGACGCGGCAACCCGAACGAGTGGCCGACTGCGTACGGCGATGCGCAGCACACGTCGTGGCTCCGCACCGACGTGAACATCTCGCCCGAGACGATGAGCCAGCCGGGATTCGCGCTGCAGTGGACAGACGACGCTCGAGAGTCCGGTGCGGCACGGTGCCGCGCTGGCAGCAGGGGTGGTGACGTCGGGTGTGAACATCTTCACGCCGCTCTCCACCATCGCCGCGCCGTCCAACCGGATCTTCGCCGTCGACAACGACACCGGCAACCTGTTCTGGACGCGTCATTTCGACGGCACGCTGGCGGCGGGGACTGCGGCGTGTCCGGGGGGAATCACCGGCACGCTGACGCAGATGGTGCACCTGGCGATGCCGCCTCCCGGAGCGGGCCGGGGTGGCGGACGAGGACGAGGGTCCTACAGCAGCGCGGTCGGGGAGCCCGGTGCAGGCGCACCCATTCCCAGCCGCGGCGGCGGCGGGCGGGGCGCGCCCGCGCCTCTGGCGACACCACCGGCGACGCCGGCTGCGGCTCCAGCGCCCGCGCCAGCCCCTCCGCCGGCAGCGCCAGCGATCCCGCCAGGTCAATGGCGTCCGTCACCATTCCCGACGAATGCCGCCGCCCAGGGATCCTGGGGCGGGCTGTTTCGTCCCGTCCGGCGTCGTCTATGCGGTAAGCGCCGACGGCATGTTCCGGACGCTCGGCGTGGTGTCGGGCAAGGACGTGCAGCGGCCGGTACCGTTCGTCCCGGCCGGCGCCCGCTTCTCCGATCTGATCGCGGTCAACGACAGGGTCTACGCCGCCACGAGCGGCGGGTGCGGCGGCGCCGCCGACGGCCTCTGGGCGATCGACATCGCGAGCGACGCGAAGCCGGTTGTCTCGTGGAAGACCAACGGCGGTTCTCCCATCGGGTCCGTCGCCTTCGCCACCAACGGCACCGCCATCGTGGCGATCGGCCCCGGCACCGTCACGGCCGGCGGCTACGCGAACGCGGTGGTTGCCCTCGATCCGACAACGCTCGCCCTCACCGACTGGTTCAGGCAGCCGGGCGTCGAGATCGCCGCTCCACCCGTGCTGTTCCAGGAGGCTGGCAAGGACATCGTCGCCGTCACGACCCGGGACGGGCGCGTCCTGCTGCTCGACGCCGGCTCACTCGGCGGCGCCACCCACGACACGCCGCTGTTCGCGTCGGCGTCGCTGACCGGCGGGGCCGCTACGTTCGCCGCGCAATCACCAGCGATGTGGCAGGAGCGCGCACGGTCCCCGCCGCCGCGACCGCCTGCGGCGCACCGCGGCCGCCGACGGCCGACGCTGGCTGCTCATCCCGGTCGCGGGCCCGCTGCCGGCGAGCCCGGGAGGAGCCGGGAATGGCCCCGTGTCGAACGGCGCCATCCTCGGCGTCAGGATCGCGTACCTGGACGGCCGGTTCTCCGTCCACCCGGACTGGACGTCGCAGAACATCGCCGCGCCGCTGACGCCGATCGTCGTCAACGGCGTCGCGTTCGCGGCGTCCGGTCCGTCGAACGCGCCGGCCGGACTCTACGCGCTGAGCGGTGCGACCGGGAAGACGCTGTGGCAGAGCGACGCGACGATCGCGTCGCCGCTGTCGGGCCGGAGCTTCTGGGTCGGCTCCGGCCACGTGTTCGTCGGCACCCGTGACGGCACGGTCTACGCGTTCGGCTTCGCGATGGAACGGAAGTAGCGGAAGCAGGGGTCGCCTGTCGCCGCAAGATCGCCCCTTGCCGCTGACCGGCCGCCCGCGAGAACAACAATGCCCAAACGATTTCTGATCACACGAATCTGCCTGGTCGTCGTGCTCTCCTGTGCATCCTTCCAGGGGCAGGAGATCCAGCCTGAACAGCAGGCACGCATAGACGCCGCGATCCCGTCCAAGGCGCAGGCCAGGCCCAAACAGCCGCGGCGCATGCTCGTCACCAGTCTGTCGATGCGCGACGGCAAGCCGGTCCGGGGAAGTTCCGCTGCCGCGATTCCGGTTGGCAACTACGCCATCCAGCAGATGGGGAAGGTGACGGGCGCGTATGAGGCCGTCTTCAGCGACGACATCGAGATGTTCCGGCCGGCGAACATCAAGCAGTTCGACGCCATCTGCTTCAACAACACCCTCGGCGTGCTGTTCGACGATCCGGAGCTGAGGGCGTCCCTGCTCGGCTTCGTCGAAAGCGGCAATGGATTCGTCGGCATTCACGATGCGATCGCGACCTTCGTGCAGCATCCGCGATACGACCAGTGGCCCGAGTTCGGCCGGATGCTCGGTGGCACCGAGAACGGCGGCCACCCCTGGAACGGCGAAGTGATGACGATGAAAGTGGAAGATCCGGGCAACCCGATCAACGCCGCGTTCGGGGGCAAGGACTTTCAGATTGCCGACCAGGCCTTTCAGCTGCAGGAGCCGGTGCTCCGCGACCGTCTGCACGTGCTGCTGAGGATCGACGCCGGGAAGACTGGTCCGGCGCGGCGCATACTGCCGGTCCGCAAGCAGGATCTGGACTTTCCAATGAGCTGGATTCGGCGACAGGGCCAAGGCCGCGTCTTCTACAGCGGCCTCGGACACGGGGCCGAGGTGTTCTCGAACCCTCAGATGCTCCAGCACCTGCTGGCGGGCATCCAGTACGCGCTGGGCGACCTCGCGGCAGACGACGCGCCTGACAGCATCGTGGCGGCAGCGCTGCACGGCTCCACGCAGGAAGCTTCGCCTGGGAAACCTGCGCCGTCGAACGTGCGCGGCGGGGAGTACCCGCGGATCCTGCCCGATCGGCGCGTCATCTTCCGGACCCGCCTGCCCGAGGCGAAAACCGTCGCCGTGCGCGCGCGCGGCAACGACAGCGGCATGGGCACCGGGACCTACGCGTTGCAGGCGATGGGCGAGGGCCTCTGGGAAGCCACGATCGGGCCCATCCGTCCGGGTTTCCACTACTACGAGCTGGTTGTCGACGGCAACGCCATGAACGACCCGGCGAGCCTGACCTACTTCGGCTGGGCGCGTCCAACCAGCGGGCTGGAAGTCCCGGACGACACCCTGGACTTCTACGGTCCGAAGGACGTGCCGCACGGCGAGGTCCGTATCCGCCCCTACCTGTCGAAGGTGACGGGTCAGTTCCGCAACGCCTACGTCTACACGCCGCCCGGCTACGACCAGAATCCGTCGCGGCGCTACCCGGTCCTGTATCTGCAGCACGGATCCGGCGAGAACGAAACGTCCTGGACGTGGCAGGGCAAGGTGAACGTCATCATGGACGCGCTGATCGCCGAGAAGAGAGCCCTGCCGATGCTGGTCGTCATGGATCAGGGGTATGCCACGCGGGTGGGTCAGCCTCCCGTGCCAGCCGGCCAGGGTGGCGGCGGCGCGGGCGGGCCGGATGCCTTCCGCGACGTCGTGCTGCGCGATCTGATCCCGACGATCGACGCCGGCTACCGCACGCTCACGGATCGCCGGAATCGCGCCATCGCCGGATTGTCGATGGGGGCAGGCCAGGCCGTCCGCATCGGGTTCGGCAATCCGGACGTCTTTGCCGCGGTCGGCGCCTTCAGCGGAGGGGGCGGCGGCGGCCGCGGTGGAGCCCCTTTCGATCGGCAGACCGCCTACAGCGGCGTGATGGCCGACGTGGCGGCCTTCAACAAGACGTTCGACCTGTTCTGGATCGGGTACGGCGATCTCGAAAGCGGCTACGCCAACGGCAGAACGCTGCACCGCACGCTCGAGGCAGATGGCGTCAAGCACGTGTGGTTCGAAACAGCGGGCTCACACGAATGGCAGGTCTGGCGCAAGAGTCTCTACGACTTCGCCCCGCGCCTCTTTCGCACGGGTGGAGCGAAGAAGACGCAGTGAACGCGTCAATCAGGGTGGCGCACCACCGTGGCGCGCCACCTCCGTGAGCGACAGCGTCGCACCCGGCACGGCCCTGACCAGCCTAGCTCAGAACTCCAGCCGCAGCCCGAACTGCCACTGCCGCATCACCGCCAGCTGGAAGATGTTGGTAATCCGCCCCGCCGTGCCCGGGCAGTCCACGCACGTGTTCGGGTTGGCGAGATTGACGGTGTTCAGCAGGTTGAACGCCTCGGCCCGGAACTGCGCGCGGAACGAATCGGTCGCCACGAGGTTCTTGAACAGCGACAGATCCAGCTGCGAGAACGACGGGCCGAGCAGCCGGTTGCGGCCGACGTTGCCGAACGTCCCGCGCTCGGGACGGCGCCACGGGCCGAGCGTCTGGCCGTTGACGGTCAGCGGCGTGACCCGTCCGTCCGCCGCCACCGGTGTGGTGACGAACCACGCGGCGGCCGTCTGCTTCTCGGGCTTCCAGTCCCCGACCAGATCCGGGCGGCACCACCCGGTGTCGCGGTCGGCGTTGCAATCGCGATAGGTCGGCGTGAACGGCAGCCCGCTCTGCCAGGTGTAGACGGTCGCCGCCTGCCAGCCGCCGACGAGCGTGTTCAGCGCGCCGCCGGCGTCGCGCAGATACCTCCGGCCCGCCCCGAACGGCAGCTCCCACACGCCGTTGAGGCCGAAGACGTGCTTGCGGTGGTTGTCGTTCGGACCGTAGGCGAGCGTCCGGTCGATGTTGTAGTAGGTGTTCGTGTAGTTGAACGCCCGCGAGAAGGTGTAGTGGGTGAGGAACGAGTAGCCCCGCGAGAAGCGCTTCTCCGCCTTCAGCTGCATCCCGTGGTAGTTGTTGCTCGCGTCGCTGCCGTAGTAGCGGAAGTTCTGGCTCCATCCGAACTTGTTGAAGAACGGCTTCCGCTGGTTGGTGGTCAGCGTGCCGAACCCTTCGATGCTGGCCTGGTTGAAGTCGTAGTCGCCGCCGAAGCCGGCGAAGACGTGCGTCCCCTTGTTGCCGATGTAGGCGGCCTCCACGGCGAGGTCGCCCGGCAGCTGGTGCTGGATGGTGAGGTTCCACGCATCGTTGGTCGGCAGCCGCAGCTTCTTCGGGATGATGAACGCGGTGACGCCGTTCGGCAGCAGCGGACGTCCGTTCGGCCCGAGCGGCTGCCGGCCGAGGATGGTCTCCGGATCGAGCGCCGGCGGCCCCTGGCCGAGGTTGAACACTGCATCGAAGTTGCGCGGCGGCTGCATGGACTGGATGCCGAGCACCGGCAGGTTCTGCGTGACGTTGTGCCCGAACACCGACCCGAAGATCCCGATGTCGTAGCCGCGACCGTAACCCAGGCGCACGACGGTGCTCTCGGTGGCCCGATAGGCAATCCCCAGCCGCGGGGCCAGCGTCTTCATCGTTCCCTCGACGTTGAGGTCCAGGCCGACGCCTGGACTGCCGGCGACCAGCACCTCGCCGGTGTCGACGTCGATGAAGCCCCCCTTGCCCGCCCCGGTCACGGTCTGCGGACGGTAGATCTCCCAGCGCAGCCCGTAGTTGATGGTCAGCTTGCGCGTCGCTTTCCACTGGTCCTGCCCGTAGAAGAAGTAGCGGTTCTGCCGCTCCTCGGCGTCGGTCACGCTGCTGACATAGCGCTCGAAGACGCTGACGTCCCCGAGCAGGAACGACGCCAGCGCCGAGCCGCCGCCGGTGGGCCCTTGCGTCCGCGCCGCGTTGAACTGCAGCTCGCCGGCGCGATGCCGGTCGCTCGGGATGCGCAGGTTGCGCGCGTGGCGGATGTCGGCGCCGAACTTGATGGTGTGGTTGCCCTGCAGCCTGGTCCAGTTGTTGACGACCTGGAACTGCTGCTCGTTCTGCCGCAGCGGGCAGTTGCAGCGCGCGAACTGCAGCGCGTAGCCGAAGTTGAACTGGTTGCCCGCGTTGCCTCCCGGCCCGTAGCCGTTGAGGAGCACCGCCGGCATCCCGCGGCTGAAGTCGTCGAGGTTCAAGCCGGGAATGCCCGCCTCGTTCGCCGGGTTGATGTTGCCGCCGCCCGGATCGACGTTGACACGATAGCGGAACCAGCCGAAGCGAACGTCGGTCAGCCAGTTCGGCCCGAGCGAATGGTCGAAACCGGCGGCCAGGCTCTGGTTGCGCGTCCGCGAGACGCCGGCGAACGGCGCCGCCTCGTCGAACCCGCGCCCGCCGGCGACCTCGCCGAAAATGCCCGGCGCATCCATGCGGTAGTCGGCCAGGCTGTAGCGCGCGAAGAGATGCGTGCGGGAGCTCAGGAAGTAGTCCCAGCGGGTGTTCGCCAGATCCTCGTTGAACACGATGGTTCCCGCGCCGACGTAGTTGGGCTGATCACGCACGGTGCCCTCGATGTTCGGCAGCGGGATGAGCCTGAGCAGATTCTGCGCCTGCGGCGACAGACGGTTCGCCGGAATCTGATTGCCGGCAAACTGCTGGCGGTCGGCCAGCGTGGCCGCGCCCGCCGGGTCGAAGATGTTGACGCCCAGGCCGCTCAGATCCCCCGCCCGCTCGGCCGCCGACGGCACACGCAGCAGCGCCGACCCGCCGGTGTTCCGCCGCGTCCCCTGGTAGTCTCCGAAGAAGAACACGCGAGTTCTTCACCACCGGCCCGCTGAGCGCGGCGCCGAACTGGTTCCACTGGGTCACCGGGATATAGCGATCGGTCCCGCGGATCTTCTGGAACTGCGTGAACGGGTTGCGCGCGTTGAAGACGTCGTTGCGCAGGAAGTGGGACACCGCGCCCCGGAAGGTGTTGGTGCCGGACTTCGTCTGCGCGCTGATCACCCCCGCCGTCGCCCCGAACTCCGCGTCGTAGTTCGCGGTCGTCACCTTCGCCTCGGTGACCGACTCGAGCGTGGGGTTGATGACGATGAGGCCGAGGAGCGCGTCGTGATTGTCGGTGCCGTCGAGCAGGTGCGAGGAGCCGGCGAAGCTCTGGCCGTTGACCACCTTCCGGTACGACCCCTGCGGATCCTCGCTCGCCGCGGTCTGCGACGTCGTCGCCTGCACGCCCGGCGTCAGCAGCTCGAAGGCCGTGAAGCGGCGGTTCAGGATGGGCAGGCTGGCGACGGTCTTCTCGCTGAACGTGGTCGCGACGTCGCTGCGTTCGGTTTTCAGGAGCGGCGTGCCCGCGCTCACCTCTACGGTCTCGCTGAGGTCACCCAGCTCGCAGCTTCACGTTGAGGCTGGTCTCCTGGTCGACCGACACGCTCACGTCCTGCACGTAGCCGCGGAAGCTGCTCGCCTCCACGCGCACCTGATACGTCCCGGCCAGCAGGAACCGCTGCGTGAAGAAGCCCGACTCGTTGGTCGTCGTCGTGGACGTCACCGCCCGGCTCGTGTCCGTGATGGTCACTTTCGCATTCGGGACGCCCGCCCCGGACGGATCGACCACGGTGCCGACGATGTTCCCGTAGACCGCCTGGCCGGCCAGGGCTGACAGGGGGACGAACAGCGTCGCGACGACAAGACAGCCCAACGCCAGTGCTCTTCGCATACCGGATTTCCTCGGTGATTGGAGTGAGGACCTGGACGCTCCCGCGTCTGTCTGCCACCAAATTGCCACGTTTATACACCGCCCGGGGCCGTCGTTGACGGAAAATTCTCCAGGCTGATCGACTTCGGTGCGCAGACTTCCATGGCCCCACCGTCCATCCGATGTGAACCTGAATCGGGCTGGCAGGCGACTGCCGGTCAGGATTTGAAGTCCGTCTGGACCCGCGGCACCGCGTGAGACGCGGCTCTGAACGGTCAGCGACAGGGCACCACTAGCGTTCGGGAGGGACCATGGCAAAGAGTCGTCGGCTGCCGCCCGTGCACCCTGGCGAGATCCTCCGCGAGGATTTGCTGGCGCCACTCGGGCTCAGCATCAACCGGCTGGCCCGCGATCTTCGAGTGCCGGTGACGCGCATGAGCGAGATCGTGAATAGGCGGCGCAGCATCACGGCCGACACGGCGCTGCGGCTCGCGCGCTACTTCGAGACGACACCAGAGTTCTGATCAATCTGCAGGGCGCCTACGACCTCGACGTCGCCACGCGTGCCTCAGCGGGCCAGATCAAACGGGACGTGCGCCCGCGGGCTGCGGCGTAGGACGCCTGTTCCGCCCTCAACCCGGGAGCACGGCCGTGGAGCGGGACCATGCATCACAAACGCGATCGGCGCGATTGGGACGGCCGGCCGCGCGCAGGACAAGCCGGAAGACAATCCGCGGCTGTTCGTGCGGACGTACGACTACGTCGCGCCGGTCTACGCGCCTGCATTGCCGCCACCTGCGGACTACCTGTTCTATAGCGGCGAGGAGTTGCGGCTGCGCCTGGCTTTTCGTGAACAGGCGGACGATCGAGCGTCTTCGCTCGAAACGATAGGCGCTGACTGCATCCGCGCGTCACTTGACCCCGCGCCTGGTCCCCGCTGATTCTGCGCCGCAGGGGCCGCTCAGACCTCCTCACCCGGCCCCCCGCACCCCGCGCCCTGCCGCGCCGCAGCAGCGGCCACACCAGCGTCAGGACGGTCAGCACCAGGAACAGCACGGTGATCGGCCGCGTGAAGAAGATGGCCAGCGACCCCTCCGACAGCGCCAGCGCCCGCCGCAGGTTCGACTCGGCGAGCGGCCCGAGAATGAGCGCCAGCACCAGCGGGCCCATCGGAAACCCGAATTGCCGCAGGCCGAACCCGGCAATGCCCGCCAGGACGGCCGTCCAGACGTCGCCGACGGACCCGTTGAGCGCGTAGCTGCCGGCCAGGCTCACTACCAGGATCGTCGCCCACAGGTACTGGTCGCGGATGTGCAGCAGCTTCGCGAGCACGCGCGCGCCAAGCAGCCCCCACACCAGGGTGAGCAGCGCCGCCATGAACACCAGCGTGACGATGGTGGCGACGAGATCGGGACGGTTGCGGAACAGCAGCGGCCCCGGCTGCAGGCCGTGCATCAGCAGCGCGCCGATCAGCACCGCCGCCGCCGAGTCGCCCGGAATGCCGAGCGCCAGCGTGGTGACGAGCGACCCCCCGATGCCGGCATTGGCGCCGGTCGAGGCGGCGACCAGCCCCTCGAGCGAGCCCTTGCCGAAGGCCTCCGGCTTCCGCGAGAAGCGGCGGCTCTGATCCCACGCGAGGATCGCCCCGACGTCGGCGCCGGCGGCCGGCATCAACCCGATCCAGATGCCGATCGCCGATCCGCGCAGCGCGTGCGGCACCAGCGGCCGCGTCTCGGCCAGCGACGGCAGCACCCCCGCCGTCGTCGCGGCGTCGAGATTGGTGGCGCGCGCCGGCCCCGCCATCTGGCAGAACACCTCGGCGACGCCGAACAGGCCGACCATGACCGGGATGAAGGAGATGCCGTCGAGCAGCTCGGGCAGGCCGAAGGTGAAGCGCGGATAGCCGGTGATGGCGTCGAGGCCGATGGTGGCCAGCAGCAGTCCGAGCACGCCCATGGCGAGCCCCTTGAGCATCGACCCGCCGGAGACGCCGACCATCGTGCTGATGCCGAACATCGCGACGGCGAAGTACTCGGCGGGGCCGAAGCGGAGCGCGACGCGCGAGAGCGGCAGCGCGGCCAGGAGCAGCACGACGAGGCTGAGGAAGATGCCGACGAAGGCGGCAACGGCATTGACGCCGAGCGCCAGCCCCGCCCGGCCCGAGCGCGCGAGCGGATAGCCGTCCCACGTCATCGCGATCGAGGCGGGTGTCCCCGGCGTGTTGAGCAGGATGGCCGGGATGCCGCCGCTGAAGATGGCGGCCACCAGCAGGCCGAGCAGCATCGCCAGCGCCTGGTCGGGCCGGACCCAGAACGTGAACGGCGTGAGCACCGCCAGCCCCATCGTGGCGGTGAACCCGGGCAGCGACCCGAAGATGACGCCGAGGGCAACGCCAACGAACACGTAGAGCCAGGCGTCCGGCGACAGCAGGGGCGCGAGGAGCAGCATCGGATCCGGCACGCGCTAGAACCTCACCGCAAGGACGCGTTCGAACACGAACACGAGGGAGCCGCCGAGCAGGACCGCGGTCACCAGCGCGGGGATCCAGGCCACGCCGGTGACCCGCAGGAACGCCACCAGCACCACGCCGGTGAGCAGGGCGAACGGCACGACGGTCCACAGGGCGGCGTAGGCGAGCACCAGCACGATCGCCGCGGCAATCGCGCGGCCGTTGCGCACCGGCACCGTCCCGGCGGGACCGGGCGCGCGCAGCAGGCCGATGGCGACCAGCAGCAGGGCAAGGCCGAACATGCGCGGCAGCAGCGCCGGCCCCGGCACGCCGTGCGCACCCGCGGGATATCCCCACGTCGCGAGCAGGACCGCGGCGGCCAGGATCGCGAGCACGGTGGCGATGACGCGTGTGCCGGTCATGCCGGCACCAGCCCCTCTTCGCGGACGATGCGGGCGAAGCGGTCGGATTCGGCGGCGACGAAGCGGCGGAAGGCGTCGGCGTCGAGAATGGCGACGTCGATGCCGGCGGTGCGGCAATAGGCGAGGAACGCCGGCGCCTGGAACGCCGTCAGGATCGAGCGCTCGAGCCGGGCGAGCCGATCGGCCGGCACGCCGCGCGGCGTCATGAAGCCGCCCCAGGCCTCGAAGTGCAGGTCCAGCCCCCGTTCACGAAATGTCGGGACGTCGGGAAAGATGCTGGATCGCTCGTCGCCCATGACCCCGAGCAGGCGCACGGCTCCGGCGCGCACGACCGCCTGCACCTCCGCCACCGCCGCGATGACGGCGTCGAGGTGGTGGCCGAGCAGCGCCGTCACCGTCGGGCCCGAGCCGGGAAACGGCGCGTAGACGAAATGACGTCCGAGCGTGCGCGCGAGCGCCAGGCCGGCGATGTGCCAGACGCTGGCCGGGCCGGCGGATCCGAGCGCCAGCCGATCGCCGGCGCGCATCGCGGTGATGAAGCCGTCGAGCGAGGTGTAGGGCGACGAAGCCGGCACGGCGAGCGCCGCCGGCGCCCGATGGTGGCGCGCGAGCAGGTCGTAGTCGTCGAACGAGATTGGCGTGTAGCGCAGGTGCGGCATGATGCTGAACTCGACCGGCGTGTAGCCCACGGTGTAGCCGTCGGGCTCGGCGGCGCGCACCGCCGCGAAGGCGACGGCCCCCATGGCGCCAACCCGGTTCTCGCAGATCACCGGCGTGCCGAACTGCTCGTTCAGTCCGCGCGCCGTGTAGCGCGCGACGGTGTCGGAGATCCCACCGGGAGAGGCGTGAACGATGACGCGGGATCTCGCGTCCGGGATAGGGGGGCTCGGCCTGCTGGCAGCCCGCGGCGACCGCCGCCGCAACGGCCAGGCAGCTGCGCAGGAACGTGCGCCGGGGCACGTCGTGGCCGGCGGCTTCCTGCAGTCCACGCCGGCAATGCCGGCTTCCGGCAGCGGTCGCCGCATCAGTACGCCGCCCTCGGGCCGGCCATCGACCGGGACAGCGGATCGAGCCACTGGCGGGCCGCCGACGCAAAGAGCGACAGGTCGGTGGGCGCCTGGAAGAAGCGGAAGCCCTCGCCGGCGTATTGAGTGACGGCCGCGGGCGTGGCCGCGGGACGGCCGGCGACCCGCCCATGCCGATGCGCGGCCTCGCGCACCCGCACGAGGGCGCGCTCGACGTCGGGATGGGTCATGTTCCCGCGATGCCCGAGCGAAAACGACAGATCGCTCGTGCCGACGAACAGCACGTCGATGCCGTCGGTGGCGGCAATCTCCTCCACCTGCTCCACGGCCGACGCCTCCTCGATCATGGCGACCACGATCACGTTCGCGTCGGCCGAATCGTAATACGGGGACGCGCAGGGCCAGGTGCTGGTCGCCAGCGCCGCGCCCGAGCCGCGGCGGCCGCGCGGCGGGTAGCGGCACGCCTCGGCGGCCTGCCGGGCCAGCGCCGGCGTGCTGGTGAAGGGAACGACCACCCCCTGGACGCCGGCATCGAGCACGCGCTTGGCCAGCCACGTCTCGCCGGTCGGGATGCGCGCGAACGGCACCGCGGGCAGCCCGCGGGTGACGAGCACGATGTGGCGCAGGGTTTCGAGCGTCAGCGGGCTGTGCTCCATCTCGACCCAGAGAAAGTCGAAGCCGGCGCGCGCCGCCAGCGCCGCCATGTCCAGGCTGGTCGAGGAGATCGTCACGCCGACAACGAACTCACCCCGCTCGAGGCGCTCGCGCACCGGGCTGCGCCACGGCGGGGGCGCGGCGGGCAGGACGGAGCGCGGCGGCTGCGTCACCTCGCCGCCTCGGCCGGCTGCTTGATCAGCCACACCTCGGCCACCTGGTTGCCGCGCCCGGCGCCGCCGATGCCCTCGTTGATGCGCCACGTCAGCGTCAACTGTCCATCGGCGGTCGCGGCCGGCGGGATGGCGAACTCGACCGGCGCCACCGGCTGCGGCTTGGCCATCGGCCCGTGCACCTCGTGCGAGTCGTCCGCGGTCAGCCGGATGCGCACGCTCTGGCTGTAGATGTCGCCGGCGTAGACCACGCGCACGGTGTAGCGTGCCTGGGGATCGAGGTTGTCGTAGCGCATGCGCAGCGCATCATCGTAGAACGCCTCGGCGTGGCTCATCCAGGAGAGCCGCCAACCCGGCTGGTTGCCGAAGCCGGTGAGCCCCGACAGATACGGACCGGGATCCTCGCGGAAGGGGGGCGGCGCAACGAGGTGCGGCTGCGCGCCCGGATTGCCGAGGTCGTCGTAATACCCGCCCGGGCCCGGGTCGGTCCAGTGCGCGAGGCGCTCGAGCGCCGCGAGCCGTTCGCGCTCGGTCGGCAGGGCACGGATGGCGGCAAACTGCTCGCCGAACCAGACGCGATCGTTGAGCGGCGCGTCCACGAGATCGAGGTTGGCGCCGCGCCCGACGGCGATGGCGCGGTAGAGCGGCACGCTGAGCTGCATGCGGCTGCTCTGGAAGAGCGCTTCGGCGAGCTGGAAGATCCGCGTCCGCAACTGGAGCGCGACCGGCTCGGCGCTGGCCGCGAGCAGCCGTTCGGCCTCGGCCATGGCCGCCGCCGATCCCACGCCGGCGGCGCCGTCGAGCGCCGCGACCGCGCGTGCCTGCGCCTGCTGCTCGTGCAACAGGCGCCGCCGCTGGTAGGCGTCGTAGTAGGCGCGGTACAGCGGCTGCTGGAGCCGCCAGTTCAGCAGGTCGCGCGGCGCCGCGGCACGCTCCATCGACTGGAAGGCGGCCAGCGTCCGGTCCACGCCGGTGTTGCCTTCGAGCGATCCCTGCCAGTTCTGCTCGAGGCCGAGCAGGCCGTCGGCGAAGCGCCTCCGTGTAGGCCGGGCCGACGAAGTAGCGGCGCGTACTGGCGCAGCGTCTCGCGCACCTCGGCCTTCGGGTTCCACCCCAGGCTGCTCCACACGATCTTGTTGACGTCGTCGTTGTTCCCTTCCGAGTAGGTGATGAAATCCGGCGCGACGTCCACCCAGCGCCGGAAGGCGGCGGCGGTGTCCAGCGGGACGCGGGTTGATCGGCTCGCGGTCGAGCGTGCGGGCGTACGCGACGTCCCAGCCTGGCACCGGGTACTCGGCGCGGATGGTGTGCGTGATATCGGGATAGCGGCGGAGGCGATACTGCTTCGGGATGCGCTTGCGCACGGTGGCCAGCGAATCGCGGTTCTGCGGCCCGATGGCGAGGCCGGTCAGCCACGCCGGCTGCTTCGCCATCAGCCCATAGAAGGTCTCCATCCACTCGGCGGTGAAGCCCTGCGGCGACATCCACATCGTCATGGCCGGGTGGTGGCGCTTGAGCGAGGCTGTTTGCCGCTCGAGCAGGCGGAACATCACCGCCGGCTCGGTGTGGCCGGGATCGCCGCCCGGCACGAAGACGGCGTCGAGCCGCGGCAGCTGCTTCAGTACCCCTTCCCACTCGGCGAGGGCGCGGGTGATGTCGGTCTCGGCCTTGTAGCTCTCGTCGAGCGCCGGGTACCAGACCCAGACGTCGAGGCCGTACTTGTCGGCCAGCCGCGACATCTCGACCATCATCTCCATCTGCGGGCGTGGAAAGTGCGGGCTGTCTGGCGCATCGTCCGATCGCGGCGGGATCAGCTCGATGGCGTTGGTGCCGAAGACGGCGAGGTCGCGGATGTACTGCTCCCACTGCGGCACGTCCCAGCCGTCGTAGGAATTGGTCTTCGGACGGTAACCGAGCTGGTGACCGCGCACTGCCACGACCGGGGTTTCGGTCAGGTCCAATGGTGCTGGCAGGAGGACCCGTCCCGGAGACATCTCGAGCGACCGCAGCAGGCGGCCGACGCCAAAGAGCACGCCGCGTTCGTCCGCGCCGCCAACGACGACCACGTCACCGGACGAGCGCAGCCGGTAGCCTTCGGCGCCGGGGGCGGACCCGGTGCCGGCCACCGCGGCGGCCGGTCCCTTGCGCAGCGTCGCGAGGCGGCCGACGTGGATCGCGGGCTGCCCGTTCGCCCCACGCTCCGCACTGGTCCACCTGGCGTTGGTCCGCCGCGCGACTTCCTCGAGCAGCAGCGTGACCGCGGCGCGTTCGCGCGCCGTGGCGTCGGCGGCCACGACGACGGTGGCCTTCGTCAGGTCGAGCTGCGGGGCGCGGGCCGCGGCCGGTGGCGCTGATTGCGCCAAGCCCAAGGGGGCCGCGACCGCCCACAGAGCGGTGACCAGGGCGGCCAGCGCCAGGCGCGAACGGGAGACGACGGGCATTGCATCCTCCGGAAACAGTGGGCCGCCACGCACGGCGGCCAGTGGCGCGATTGTTTTGAAAGCGGTTTCATTTCTACATCAGTTGTTTTATAAATGCCAGACCGACATGCCCCCCGTCCTCACTCCCGCGCAGATTGCCGCCCTCGCCGCCATCGACAGCCCCACCATCGCCAACGCGATCGAGCGCTTCGGCGTGCGGCCGCGGACAGTTGGCTATGCCGACCGCGACCTGCGCTGCGCGTTCCCGGATCTCGGCTCGATGGTGGGCTACGCGGTGACCTGCACCGCCGACAGCACCACGGAAGGCCGCGCCGACGGCGCCGGGCTGATCGGCCTGTGGGAAGCCATCGAGGCCGCGCCCAAGCCGGCGGTGCTGGTCATCAAGGACGTCGGCCCGGACCCGCGCCGCGGCTGTCACATGGGCGAAATCATGGCCACCACCGCCAGGGCGCTTGGCGCCGTGGGTTGCGTGTCGGATGGCGGGTTGCGCGACGTCCGCGAAGTGGAGGCGCTTGGCGGGTTCCAGGACTTCTGCCCGGGCTTCGTCGTGTCGCACGGCCAGCCGGTGATCCTCGACATCGGGGTGGAGGTGACGATTCACGGCCTGACCATCGCGCCGGGCGACCTCCTGCACGGCGACGTCAACGGCCTGGTCGCGGTGCCGCACGGCGTCGCGGCCGAGGTGGTGGCGGCGTGCGATGCGGTCCGCGCCCAGGAGAGGGCCCTGCTCGACCTGATCCGTGCGCCCGGATTTTCGGTGGCGAAGCTGAAGCAGTGGAAGCTGACGCACTGAAGGACGCGCCGGCAGGGACGCCTTCCGGCCCGCTTCAGCGCCGAGGCGATGCGAGCGCCTTGCCTGTCTGCGCCGCGGCGTCGCGGACGGCCGACACGATGCGCTTGCCCATGGCCTTGTCGCGCAGGCGCATCTTGGGCAGCGACAGGCTGATGGCCGCGACGACGACGCCGGTGTCGTCGGTGATGGGGGCGCCGAAGCAGCAGCCTTCGAGCACGCTCTCCTCGGCGTCGGTCGAGTAGCCCTGCGCGCGCACCCGCTCGTATTCGCGCTTGAGGGCGGCCTCGTCCACGACGGTGTGCTCGGTGAAGCGATGGTTGCCGTAGCTGCGACGGAGGCGTTCGGCGACCTCGTCGGACTGCCAGGCCGTGATGGCCTTGCCCAGTGACGAGGCGTGGGGCGGCAGGATGCGGCCTACGGTGTTGGCCATCCGGATCAGCTGCGGGCTGTCGAGTGTGGCGACCACTTCGATGCGGTTGTCGAAGTGCATGGCCAGCGTGACGGTCTCGCCGAACTCGCGGCTCAGGCGCCGCATGTTCGGCATCGCGGCGTCGATGAGGTCGGTGACCCGCCGGCCATCGCCCCAGACGCGGAGGTCCGGCGCCAGGCGGAAGGCGCCGTCGGCGGTGCGCTCGATATAGCCGGAGACTTCGAGGGTATGCAGCAGCCGGAAGACCGAGCTCTTGGCGAGCCGGACGCGCCCGGCGACATCGGCCAGCCCGAGGGGGCTGCCGCTCGTGCGCAGCACCGCGAGGATCTCGAGTGCGCGGCCGATGACTTTCGAGTAGTACTTGTCGTCGCGGGCGCGAGGCGCGGGCGTCGGAAGCGCGGCGGCAGTTGAACGGGGCATGTCGAAAATGAAACGGCCGCCGCCATTGTAGAACAACGGGAGCACCCTTGATGCGACACTGCCTGATTACCGCCACCGCCCTGTTGGCCGCCCTCCTCTGCACCGGGAACGCCGGCGCCGCCGGCCTGGTCACGACCCGGGTCTTCGGCCCGGAAACCGAGACCGGCCCCTACAAGCACCCCGCCTCGATCACCGAGCTGGCCAACGGCGACCTCTATCTCGTGCGACTACGGCGGCAAGGGGGAATACGCCAAGGACACCACCGTCTTCGGCGCCCGCCTCGTCAAGGGCCAGACGGCATGGACGGCGCCGGTGGCGCTGGCGCGCGACCCGTTCCGCTCGGTGGGCAACGGCGTCGTCTGGCAGGCGCCCGACGGGCTGGTGTGGCTGTTCTACGTGGTGCGGTTCGGCGACACCTGGGGCACGTCGCGCATCCAGGCGAAGGTGTCGCGCGACGGCGCGCACACCTGGTCGGACGCCTTTCCGCTCGCGCTCGAGGCCGGCATGATGGTGCGCAACCGGCCCATCGTGCTGCGCGACGGCAGCTATCTGCTGCCGGTGTACTTCGAGGACGGCGCCGACACCGAGAGCGTCGGGCCGGCCAGCGTGTCGCGCTTCATGCGCTTCGACCCGGCAAAGGAGCAGTGGGAGACGCTCGGCGACATCCGTTCGCCCCGCGGCAACATCCAGCCGGCAGTCGTCGAGGTCGCCCCCGGCCACCTGATCGCGTACGCGCGGCGCGGCGGCAACTACGCGCCGACCAAGGAGGGCTGGCTGATACGGGCCGAGTCGCGCGACGGCGGCCGCACCTGGACCGAGGGGCGCGATTCGGCGTTCCCCAACCCGAACTCCGCCGTCGAGTTCCTCCGGCTGCAATCGGGGGCGCTGCTGCTGGTCTACAACGACCACATGTGGAAGCGGACGCCGCTGATGGCGGCGCTGTCAACCGACGGCGACAAGACGTATCCGCACCGCCGCGCGCTCGCCGAGGGGGACAACAGCTACGCCTACCCGATCGGCTTCCAGGCCGCCGATGGCCGCATCCACATCGTCTACACGTCGCACGGCCGGACGGTGATCAACCATGCGGTGTTCGACGAGGCGTGGGTGCGAGGGCAGTAGCCGCACGGAAGCAAGGCGGCTAACATCGTGAAGCCAGCGGCACCGAGTTCGAGTGCACCGGACCGTGACCCGCAGCGTTTGCGAGCGTCCACTCCACACCGAATGAGTCAGGCCATATTCAATCGATGACCCACAGGCCCCCCCGAGTTCATCGTCGTGTGGCGTGGATCGTGGCCGCCAATCCGGCACTCCGCAACAGGCGCGGGCCCCTCGGGGACGAGCCCCGTTACCTCCGGTTTCTCGAGAGCTGGTCGCAGGGAAAGGGCACGGACATCTCGCGGGTCGCCGACGCAATCAGCTCGCGGCGGACGTGAAGGGCAGCCTGACCAGCAGCGGTTACACGTTGAACCGCAATACCGCCGGCGACGGATCGTTCAGCCGGACGCGTCGATTCCCGGCGTTTCTGGCGGCCGTCCTGCTGGCGACCGCCGCGGCGTGCGGCGACAGCCCTCGCCAGCCGGCTGCATCCGCTTCCAGCCAGGCGCCGCCGGCCGCCGCCGGCCAGCCGCAGGCGATCGTCCACGGCCAGGAGCGCGCAACCGTGACGGAGGATCAGCTCGTCCGGCAGCTCAAATCGATGCTCGAGCAGCAGGAGTTGGGCCTTCGGCATTACTTCGCGGCCAAAGAAATGAGTGAGCGGGTTGGCAGGAAATACGGCTTGCACGAGGTTGACAAGGTCGCCGAGGATCCCGAGCTGCTCGAGCTGCTCGCGGCACAGCGGGAGGCCATGCTGGCGCTGCAGCGGCGCCAGCCGCTCGACGGCCTGGCGCTGCGCGCGGTGCTCACGGTCCTGGAGGGTCTGGCGCCGCTGCGCGTCGAGCCGGGCCGCCTCTACTACGTGGCCGCGCGCGACGAGGCGGTGCTCGCGCAGGCCCGGCGGGCATACGGAGACGCCTTCGTGGACTGGATGGTCTCGCGGGAACCCCTGATTCTGGAAACGCTCACCGGGACGACGTAGGAGCCCCCCCTCCGCGTCGAACAGCTCGACAGCCCCGTTCGCCTTCAGGATCGCCTCCACGTCCGCGTTCCCGACCGCGACGATGTTGAGGCGCGCCGGATCCCAGTACTTCTTCGCCACGCGCTGGACCTGGTCGGCGGTAACGGCGCTGACCATCGCCGGATATTTCTCCCAGTAATCCTTCGGCAGCCCGTATTGCCAGATCTCGAGGTAATAACCGAGCACCTGCTGCGGATTCTCGAGGGCGAGCGCAAAACTGCCGGTGATGCCCCGCCTGGCGTCGTCCAGCTCCGCCTGGTCCACGGGCTGTTCGATCATCTGGCGCAGGTGCCCGAGCAGATCGCGGAGCGCCGGCCCGGTGACCTCGTTGCGCACGCTGGTGCCCGCCTGCCAGGCGCCGCGGTGCGACAGCGCGGAGAACGAGCTGCCGACGCCGTAGGTGTAGCCCTTCTGCTCGCGCAGGTCGCGGAACAGGCGCCCCATCGGCCCCCCCAGGATCCGGTTGGCGACGGTGAGCGGCACGAAGTCGGGGTCGCTTCGGACCAGGGACTGTGTGCCGACGGTGAGGTTCGTCTGCACGGAGTTCGGCCGGACGACGAGCTGGACTTTGGGGCCGCCGGCCGCCGCCGGCTCGCTGACCGCCGGCTTGGCGGTGCCGGCCTTCTTCCACGACCCCAGCCTGGCGTCCACGAGCTTCCTGGCCTCGGCCATCGAGAGATCGCCCGCGAAGGCGATGACGGCGTGATCCGGCACGAAGCGCGCGCGATGCGCGCCGACCATCGCCGCTCGGGTGATCGCGTCGAGCGTGGCGGGAGTGGCCGAGATGCGGCCGGCCGGGTGGTCGGCATAAACCAGGCGCGAGAAACGCTCCGCCGCGAGGAACCCGGGCTGCGCGCGCTGCTGGGTGAGCTGCGTCCGCGTCCGCGCCTTCAGACGGTTCCACTCGTCCTCGGGAAACGAGGGGTTGAGCAGCACGTCGGCCGCCATGCCGAACAGCGTGTCGAAGTGCTCCGTGAGTGAGCCGCCCGACACTGACGCGCTCGGGCCGGACGTGCTGGCGCCGACAAACAGCGACGCGGCCATCGTCTCGAGCTCCTGTGAGATCTGCTGCGACGTGCGGCTCGTGGTGCCTTCGCGCATCATCTGCGCCGTGTAGCTGCTGAGACCGACCATTTCCACCGGATCGTAATAGCCGCCGGCGCCCGGGATCACGATCTGGAACGACACCCTGGGCAGGCGCCGGTCTTCGAGCACCATGAGGCGCAGGCCGCTGGCCAGCTCGGCCTCCTGCGGCCTCGGCAGGGTGACCTTCAGCACGTCTTTGGAGACGGGCGCCCGACTCTTTTTCACCAGGCCCGCGCTCGGCGGCACTCCCTGCCCCGCGGGGGGTGGCGGCGCCTGGGCGAACAGGACGGCCGTAACGAAGACAAGCGTCGGAGCGGCGGCCGTCATCACTTTCCTCCTTTCGACGCGTCAGGCCTGGCTTTCACCGGCAGCGTAGTGACCACCGTTCGATTCGACGCCACGAGATACTGCCGGGCCACCCGCTGCACGTCGTCGGCGCTCACCTTGTCGATCCGGTCCGCCTGCGTGTTGATGCGGTCCGGGTTGTCGTAGAACAACGCGTATTCCGACAGCAGCACCGCCCTATTGAGGGCGCTCCCCAGGCTGTTAACCAGCGCGCTCCGCGCCGTCGTCCGGGCCTTCTGCATCTCCCACCCGGCGATCGGCTCGGTCTTGACGCGTTCGATCTCCGCGGTGATGGCCGCCTCGAGCTCGGCGACGTCCCGCCCCTCGAGCGGATTGCCGACCACCGTGAACAGCCCGGTCCCGCGCGCGGTGCCCGGGTTGGCGAAGACCGACGTCGCCAGCTGCTTCTGGCGGACGAGCACCTCGTAGAAGCGGGAGCTGCGGCCGCCCGAGAGGATGGTCGCCAGCACCGAGATTGCGTCGGTGTCGGGGGAGGATCCCGACGGAATCTTGAACGCCATATCGAGGCGCGGCAGGCGGGCCAGCGGGTCGTCCACGGTGCCGCGCCGCTCGGACGCCTGCGGCGGCTCCGCCGTGTCCACCGCCGGCGGCGCCGTCTGCGCCGGCAGCCCTTCGAAGTACTTGCGGACCAGCGCGAGCGTGCCGCTGGTGTCCACGGCGCCGACGATGCCGAGGACGGCGTTGTTGGGGGCGTAATAGGTCTTGAAGAACTCGGCGACGTCGGCGAGCGTGGCGGCGTCGAGATCCTCCATCGAGCCGATGACCGAGTGTTCGTAGGCGAAGTTCTCGTAGGCCAGGTCCTCGAGGAGCTCGGCGGAGCGGCCGTAGGGCTGGTTGTCGCGGCCGAGCCGCCGCTCTTCCTTGACCGCCTGCCGCTGGTTCTCGAAGTTCTCCGTGGTGATGTCCAGCGACCGCATCCGATCGGCCTCGAGATACAGCGCGAGCTCGAGCTGGTTCGACGGCACGATCTCGAAGTAGAGCGTCCGCTCCTTGTTGGTGGTGCCGTTCATCGAGCCGCCGTTGGTGAAGATCAGGTAGGGATGCTCGAGCGCGCCCACATTCTCGGAGCCCTTGAACATCATGTGCTCGAACAGATGGGCGAAGCCCGTGCGGCCGCGGCGCTCGTCACGCGACCCGACGTTGTAGGTCACCGCCACGGCGACGACCGGGCTCGAATGGTCCTCGGCAACGATGACCCGCAGGCCGTTCTTCAGCCTGGTGTCGCTGAACTCGATGCGGCGTATCGGCGCGGCCCCGAGCGACAGCGCCACGGCGAGTGCCAGCGCGCCCAGCCGCCTGAACGGAACGGACATGCGAGCCTCCTTGTTCGAGTGGCGAGGGCGACAGCTTATCCGCAAGCGGGGCCTGGGGGGAAGCGGGGGCGCGCGCCGCCGGCTCGTGGTCAGAAGCGGAGCCGCAGCGCCAGCGTCGCGACCTGGGTCTCGAGGAAGTTCTGGTACAGCGCGTCGACCCCCCGGCCGGCGATCTCCTGCTGGATCGCGAAGTCGTTGAAGATGTCGGTAAACGTGAACTGGAGCTCGGCCCGCTCGCTCGCCAGCGGCCACGTCGCGGCCAGATCCACCGACGAGCGCGCCCGCTGCACGCCCTGGGGGATATTCCGCGAGGCATAATTGATGTAGTTCGCCTGCAGCTCGACCGCGCGAGGCAGGGTGAAGCGGTTGTTCATCGTGATGTCCCGGGTGTCGTCCGTGGAACCGGGCAGGGCGAACGGCCGCCGCGTCGGGAAGGGCAGGACCCTCTCGAGCGGATCGATCGCGTGCCGGTACCAGTTGACGCTGCCGGAGAGGCGCCAGGGCGTGGCGACGTGCTGCTCCACGGCGACCTGCATCCCTGTCTGGGCGGCAGGTCGGCCGCCGATGGCCGCATCCACATCGTCTACACCTCGCACGGCCGGACGGTGATCAACCATGCGGTGTTCGACGAGGCGTGGGTGCGGTGGAGTAGGGTATAAGGGTGCACATGACGCTCCGCCTTCCCTCCGCCGCGCTGGCCTGCCTCGTCCTGTCCGGGTCGCTCGCGGCTGGCGAGGCGCGGGAAGCGCAGCCCGCACGCCCGAAGATCACCGGCGTCGCGCACATCGCGGTCTACGCAAAGGACTTCGAGGCATCGCGCGCCTTCTACCGCGACTTCCTTGGTTTCGCGGAGCCATACTCCCTCCAGAACGCCGACGGCTCCCCGAGCATGACCTTCTTCAAGGTCAACGAGCGGCAGTACATCGAGCTCTTCCCGGAACGCGCGGCCGGCACCGACCGCCTCAACCACATCGCGATCGAAACGGACGATGCGGAAGGGATGCGGCAATACCTGGCGGCGAAAGGCGTCAAGGTGCCGGAGAAGGTCGGCACGGGCCGCATCGGCAACTCCAACTTCAACATCGTCGATCCGGAGGGCCACACCGTTGAAATCGTGCAGTACGAGCCGGATGGGTGGACGGTGCGTGAAAAAGGCAGACACCTGCCGCCGGGCCGCATCTCGAATCGCATCATGCACGTCGGCATCATCGTGACCGAATACGACGCCGTGATGCGGTTCTACACCGAGGTGCTCGGCTTCACGGAGATCTGGCGCGGCGGGCGCGATCCCAAGGTCCTCAGCTGGGTGAACCTCAAGGTGCCGGACGGCGAGGACTACATCGAGCTGATGCTCTATGCCGCGCCCCCCGAGCCCACGGCGCGCGGCTCGGCCCACCACGTCGCGCTGGAGGTGCCCGACATCGAAGGCAGCGTGGCGGCGCTCGAAACGCGAAAGAGCGCGGCTGGCTATACGCGCGCGATCGAGATCCGCACCGGGGTCAACCGCAAGCGGCAGTCGAATTTCTTCGATCCGGACGGCACGCGTACCGAGCTGATGGAGCCACGCACCGTTGACGGCGTGCCGGCACCGCCGTCCACCGCACCGCCGCCCAGGCGCGCTGAACCCGTCGTCCGGTAACCGCGGACTGTCAGGCGCCCGGTCACTCTCCAGCGACGGCACGCGGTGCGGCGGACGATGAAGACGCGAACTGCCTGATCACCAGATACACCAGCAGGCCAGCCGGCCCGAAGAAGAACGTCAGCACCAGCGCCGGCACGATGAACAGGTGCCGGACACCGCGGGCCCGCGCGTCGCGCACCTCCCAGCCGCCGATGAACAGGTCGAAAGCGAGGTAGTGCGTCCAGCCGGCCAGCAGCATCCAGGGGTCGTCGAACAGCACCCCGACGTCCGCCAGGGTCGAGAACCCGCCCTCGCTCCCCGGCATCTTCGCCGCCACGACCAGTATGTAGATGACCGCTAGCAGCGCCGGCACCGCCACGGGCAGGACCGTCGCGGTCCACCTCACCCGTGGCAGGAACAGCAGCGGCAGCCAGGCGGCCGCGGTCAGCAGGTTCAGGATCGAGAAGAGCTGGTCAGCGGTCATACGGCCATCCATTCCTTGCTGCCGCGGGAGCTACTGCGCGCGCCTGCGCCGATCCAGGCCAGGACCATCACCGTAATCACGGCCCAGATGCCGATCGCCGCGAGGGCCGGCGCATCCGGCGCCGCCACGCTCTGGCCTCGCAGCGCCTCCAGGAGCAGCAGGAGAAACAGCGAGGTGTAGCTGACCGCGACGGCCAGCACCCCCCTGACGCGCACGGCTGCGGGCCGGCGCCAGCGCCGCAGCCCGAGCGCAGCCAGGGCAAACGCCTGGATCGCGTGCAGGCCGATGAAATGCGGCACGCGGATGTCGCCGTGCTCCCGGCTCCATCCCGTGACCGGGAGGCCGGGACCGCCGTCCGGACCGCCGACCGAGTGGGCTCCGGCCACCGTCATCCGGCTTCCGGCGCGCGCATTCGCGAGCTGCGCCGCTGTCGGCCGCGTCATCAGCGGGCCGGTCATCGCGCCGGCGATCGTCAGGGTCATGCCGAGACGAAGGGCCCATCCGAGGGCGCGGTCGGTGAAGTGCTGCCGCCACAGCGCGACCGCGACCGCCACGCTTGCCAGCGTCTGGATCAGGATGGCGACACCCATGATGGCGAACAGCGCCGCATCGAGCGGCGTCGCCACGTTGAAATGGCTGATGGTGCCTCGCCACGCCTGGACGGCGATGATGGCGACCTCCAGTACGAACACGATCGCGGTCGTCCAGCCGACGGCGCGGCGGACGCGAGGCCAGTCGGAGAGCCATCCGAAGACCCACGCGAGCGTCAGGCTGTAGACAGCGGTGGACACCGCGAACTTGAATGGCTTGAGCCACGCGGGGGCGCCGGTGATCACGCGCGGGTCGACCAGCATGCCGACCAGAGCCGCGACGGCCGCCACCGCCATCAGCGCTCCCGCCATCGTCAATGGCGGGCTGCCGCGCCACAGTTGTGCGATCAGCCCGGCTGCTCGATCCCGGGGGGCGGGTGGATATCCGGCGCGGGTTGGGGCGGAATTCATGACGATCTCCTTCGATGTTGTCAACGTCAACATATGATGACTCCACAATGTTGACGATGTCAACACTGACCGGTAATATGGCGGGACATGGCGAAATCGACGGCCGGGCGCACGCCGGACCGCCCCTACCATCACGGCAACCTCCGCCGTGCGCTGCTCGACGAGGCGCTCGCCACCATCCACGCGGATGGCGTCGAGGCGCTGACACTGCGCGAAATCGGCGCCCGGGTGGGCGTGTCGCGCACCGCGCTCTACCGGCATTTCGCCGACAAGCGCGCGCTGCTCGCCGCGGTGGCCACCGAGGGGTTTCGCACGCTGCGTGAGCAGCTCATCACTGCGTGGGAGGCGGGAGGCCGCGGACGCACCGCGTTCGACGCGATGGGAGTGGCCTACGTCCGCTTCGCCGTTGCCAATCCGTCGTACTACCGCGTGATGTTCGGGGGCTTCGTGGACCGGACGGCGCCCGACCCCGAGCTGGACGCCGAGGCGGCCGGCGCCTTTCAGGCGCTCGTGGACGCGCTCGCCGCGCTGCAGCGCGACGCCGTCGTGCGCGGCGACGACACCGATATCGTGGCCCGGTTCGTGTGGGCCGTCGTGCACGGCGTGGCGATGCTCGCGATCGACGGGCAACTGCACGATCCAGGCGGCGTCGAAGCGCTGCTCGAGTACGCGCTCGAGCGGCTGCAGGATGGAATCGAGGCGGCCGCTGATCAGCGCGGCGTTACTTCCTCAGATTGGCCAGCCTGCGCTCGTACTCCTGCTCGTCGACCTCACCGCGCGCGTACCGGCCCTTCAGAATAGCCTCAGGCGACTCCCCGTCCCCTCGCAGCGCCGGCGATCCGGCAGCACGGGTGATGGCCCATACAGCGGCCACCAGCACGCAGAGTCCAAACAGCCACCAGAGCCACATCAGACCCATATGTCCCTCGCAACCAGGCCACATTCGAGACTCCTTCAATGTAGTGGGCCGGGCCTCGACCTGCACATCCGTCCTTCCGCAATCGTCGTGCCGCGTATCAGCCCGAGCACCCGAACAGAATCGCCGGTCCGCCTACAGTCGCCGGCACGTTCGGGGAGAAATTCCGGCGGCAGCGAAAGATTCCCCAAGAAGATCTCGACTCCGTGCGCCCAACATCGGCACTCGCGGTGCCTCTCCGCTGATGTCGGCGATGACTCCCAAGGGACCGCGGCCCGTCCGGCTGGGCTGAGGGGGCACCGCCGGTTGCCGCGACGCTCACCCGTCAGGGACACATGTCAGTGCGTGTCGTGACGCGCCTGGCCGCAGCGGGTGCCGACGTCGAGCTGCAGCGTCGAATGCCGGATGGCGAATCGGTCGACGAGGCACCGCTCCGAGCGGCTCAGCACATCCGCCGCGTCTGCGGAGGCGCCCACGACCAGGTGCGCTGACAGGGCCACGAAGCCGCTCGTAATCGTCCAGACGTGCAGATCGTGCACGTCGTCCACACCGTGAACGGCGCCCAGCGCGTCGCGCACCGCATCGACATCGATATGACCGGGCGCCCCCTCCATGAGCACCGCGACCGACTGGCGCAGAAGAGACCAGGACGAGTACACGACCAGCAGGGCGATCAGGATGGACGCGACGGGATCCACCCAGTTCCAGCCGAACATCCAGATCAGGATCGCGGCAGCGATGGCCTGGGCACTCCCAAGCGCGTCGGTGAGGACGTGCAGCCACGCCCCCCTGATGTTCAGGCTCGCACCCTGGCCGCCGCGTAGCAGGTAGAGCCCGGCAACGTTCACGAGCAATCCGCCACCGGCCACCGCCAGCATCAGTGGCCCTTCCACGGCGGCCGGCGTGCGCAGCCGTTCGACCGCCTCAACCAGGATGAACAGCGCGATGCCGACGAGGGTGGCCCCGTTCACCAGCGCGGCGAGGATCTCGGCGCGGTAATAGCCGAACGTCCAGGCCGGCGACGGCGGGCGCCGCGCGAATTGCATCGCGAACAGGGTCAGGCCGATGGCCCCGGCGTCGGAGACCATGTGGCCCGCGTCGGCCAGCAGCGCCAGGGACCCGGAGAGGACGCCGCCGGCGACCTCCACCCCGGCATACAGCACGACCAGCGCCAGGGTCCATCCCAGCCGGCTCACGCTGGTGTTGCTTGCGCCGTGCGGGTGATCTCCGCTCATGGGAGCGACTCCGTCAGGTTCGACTCCATGCGGCGACGTTGCACCGGCGCGGAGGCACCGGAGGCTGGCCTGCCGAACCGATCGTAGAGAATCGGCACGACGATCATGTTCAGCGCCGTCGAGCTGAGCAGCCCGAACATGATGACCATCGCCATCGGCGCCTGGATCTCGCTGCCCGGCTCGCCCGGCCGACAGCGCGATCGGCACCAGCGCGAGGCCGGCGGCGAGCGCCGTCATCAGGATGGGCACGACGCGTTCGGTCGCGCCGCGCACGACGGCGGTGCGGAAGTCCGTCACCCCTTCCTCGGTCTGCAGGTGCCGGATGTGCGACACCAGCATGATGCCGTTCCGGGTCGCGATGCCGAACAGCGTGATGAAGCCGACGATCGACGCGACCGACAGCACGCCGCCGGCCAGGTAGACCCCGGCGACGCCGCCGATCAGCGCCAGCGGCAGGTTCACCATGATCAGCAGCCCGTCGCGGGCCGAGCCGAACGCGGACGACAGGATGAAGAAGATGGCGACGATCGACGCCGAGCGACAGCCACAGCAGCTGCCGCGACGCCGCGGCCTCGCTCTCGAACTGACCGCCGTACTCGATGTGATAGCCCTCCGGCAGCGCGACCGACTGGCTCACGCGCGCCTGGATGTCGTTGACGACGCTGCGCAGGTCGCGGCCCGCGACGTTGCACTGCACGACCAGTGCGGCGCTGGGCGTTCTCGCGCATCACGAAGTTCGGGCCGCGGTCCTGCGCCAGCGTCGCGACGGCCGACAGCGGAATCTGCCGGCCATCCGGCGTCTGGATGCGGGTGTCGCCGACGGCGTCCAGGGACGGTGTCGTCGTCCGCGCTCGTAGCGGACCACCAGCGGAAAGGCGATCTGGCCCTTCGAGCACCTGGCCGACCTGCTGCCCGACACGGGCGGTCTGCAGCGCCTCGGCCACGGCGCCGGTGACCAGGCCGTAGCGCGACGCGGCGGCGGCGTCGACCTGCACGCGCAGCGTGGGAATGTCCGCTCTGCGCCTCGGCCGACAGATCGACCACGCCGGGCACCTGCGCCATCTCGGCCTGCACCTGCCGCGCCAGCGCCCGCAGCAGCTGGAGGTCGTCGCCGAAGATCTTGACCGCGATGTTCGCGCGCGTGCCCGACAGCATGTGGTCGATGCGATGGGAGATCGGCTGGCCGATGGTGACGTTCGTGCCGGGCAGCAGCGACACCTTCCGGCGGATCTCGTCGAGCACCACCTCGCGGGGCCGGTCCGTCAGCGTCAGCCGCACGTCGATCTCGGCGGACTCGACGCCCTGCACGTGCTCGTCGAGTTCGGCGCGTCCCGTCCGGCGGGCGGTCGACGTCACCTCGGGCACGCTCAGGAGCAGCCGCTCGAGCGCGTTGCCCAGCGCGTTCGAGTCCGCCAGGCTGGTGCCCGGAATGGTGACGGCGCTCACCGTCAGCGCCCCCTCGTTGAACTCCGGGAGGAACGACCGCCCCAGCGACGAGCGATGCCGACCACGGCCGCCAGCGAGCAGCACCACGGCCGTCGCCAGCACCGTGCGCCAGTGGTGCAGGGCGCGGCAGCAGCCACGCGCTCGTAGCCGCCTTGAGCCAGCGCGTCAGCGCGCGGCTCGGTGCCGGGGCGGATCAGCGCCGACGCCGGCAGCAGCCAGGAGCACAGCACCGGCGTCACCGTGAGCGCCACCAGCAGGGACGCGGACAGCGCCACGACATAGGCGAAGCCGAGCGGCCGGAGCAGCCGGCCCTTCGACGCTGCCCAGCACGAACAGCGGCAGGAACACCAGCACGACGATGACGGTCGCGAACACGACCGACGTGCGGATCTCGGTGCTGGCGCGATAGACCACCTCGAGCACCGGGCGGCGCTCCGCTCTCGGTTCGCTGCGCGTTCTGCCGCAGCCGCCGCACGACGTTCTCGACGTCGATGATCGCGTCGTCGACCAGCTCGCCGATGGCGATCGCCAGGCCGCCGAGGCTCATGCTGTTGATGGTGAGCCCGAATCGATCGATGCGCCACGACCGCGGCCACGAGCGACAGCGGCAGCGCGAGCAGCGTGATGAGCGCCGCCCGGCCGTTCATCAGGAACAGCAGCACGACGAGGATGACCAGGCCCGCGCCTTCGAGCAGCGCCGTGAACAGATTCGTGCAGGGCCTGCTCGATGAAGTCGGCCTGGCGGAACAGGTCGCGATGAATCTGCATCCCGGTCGGCAGCGCCCGCTGGATGTCGTCGAGCGTGGCCTCGATGCGCGCGGTCAGCTCGAGCGTGTTGACGTCGGGCTGCTTCTGGATGCCCAGGATGACGGCCGGCCTCGCGTTGTGGGAGCCCTCGCCGCGCTTGATGGCGGCGCCTTCCCGCACCAGCCCGAGGTCGCGGACCAGCACCGGCACGCGCGCCGGTCGTGCGCACCGCCACGCGCCGCGATCGCGTCCGTGTCGCTGAGGCGGCCGACGCCGCGAATGAGGTACTCCTGTCCCTCCGCCACCTGGAAGCCCGCGGTGGCGTTCCGGTTGGCGGCGGTCAGCGCGTGCTCGACCTCGTCGAGCGTGACTGCGTGCGAGGCGAGCCGCGCCGGGTCGAGGACGACCTCGTACTGCTTCTGGTCGCCGCCGGTGGCAATCACCTGCGAGACACCGGGCACCGCCAGCAGCCGGCGGCGCACCACCGTCTCGGCGACGGTCCGCAGCTCCATGCGGCGAATGCCGGTCCGACTCGAGGTCGACGAACAGCACCTCGCCCATGATCGACGACACCGGGGCGAGGAACGGCGGCTCCACCGACGGGCGGCAGCGCGCCGGACACGAGCGTGCAGCTTCTCGGTCACGGTCTGGCGCGCCCGCGCGATGTCCTGCCCCCAGTCGAACTCCACCCACACGACGGCCACGCCGACGGCCGTCGCCGACCGCACGCGACGGACGCCCGCCGCGCCGTTCAGCGCCGACTCGATCGGGAACGTGACGAGCGCCTCGATCTCCAGCGGGTCCATGCCCGGCGCTTCGGTCAGGATCGTCACCGTCGGGGCCGTCAGGTCCGGGCAGCACGTCGAGCGGGATGCGCGTGGCGGTCCAGCCGCCCCACACCAGGAAGGCCGCGGCCAGCGCGACGACGGTCGCGCGATGCTGCAGTGACCAGCGAATCAGTCCGTCAATCATGACGGTCGCCCGATCAATGCACATGGCCATGCGAGGGCACCTGCGTGGACAGCGACGCCAGCCGCACCAGATAGGCGCCGGTCGTCACGACGCGCTCGCCCGCTTTCACGCCGCTGGTCACCTGGACGACGTTCCCGGACCGCGCCCCGAGCGTGACCGGGCGCCGCTCGAACGCCTCCCCTTCGCGCTGCACGAACACGATCGGCCGTCCGGCGTCGTCCACCAGGGCGGACGCCGGCACCACCGGGTGCGACGCGGCCTCGTCCAGCAGCAGATGCAGGAACACGGCTCTGGCCGACCGCGAGGCCGTAGGGTGCCGTTGTCGAGCGCGAACGTGATCGGCACGGTGCGCGTGGCCGGATCGAGCACCGTCCCAGCCTGGCGAGCCGACCCGCGGGCACGCGCGCATCGTGCCCGGGCACCTCGAGCTCGGCGGCCGTCGCCTGCCGCGCCCGCGCGAGGTCCGCTTCCCGCACCTGGCCGACCACCTGCACCTGTCGCGCGTCGACGACGCGGAACAGCACCGTGCCGGCCGCCACGTTGGCGCCGGTCGTGGCGGTGCGCTCCGCGATCACGCCGCCGACAGGCGACCGCAGCACGAACAGTCCGTCGTCGGCCGGACCCGCGCCAGCCGTGCGCGCCGATTGGTACTGCGCCAGCCGCGCCTCGGCGCCGGTCACGCGGGCCTGCGCCTGCTCCTCGGCCGCGCGTGCCTCGTCGAGCCGCTTCTGCGGCGCGGCGCCCGCCGCCACCAGCCGCTCGGCGCGTTCGCGGTCCCGCGTCGCCAGTTGCAGGGCCGTGGCGGCTTCCGCCTGCGCCTGTCGATCTGCGGGAGGTCGGCCGGCGCCGATGGCGGCGGCTGCACCCGCGCCAGTTCCTGGCCCGCCGTCACCGCGGCCCCGGCACCAGTCGGCGACGCGCACCAGGCGGCCATCGATGGGCGCCGCGACGTCGGCGGCGCCACCGGGGCGCGCCACGACGCGGCCGGGACGCGCAGGCTCTCCCGCACCGACGCCACGCCGACCACGGCCGTGCCGAAGTCGAGCGCCCACTGCTGTTCCTTCAGGAAGCTGATCGACTCCGCCGCGGGCTCGTCCGGGGCCGGCGCCGCGCCGCGCGGCGGCCTGGTCGCGATACACCGTCACCGCGCCGACGCGGTGCTCGTCGTCGAGTCCGGGCAGGCGGAGCACGATGGCCATCTCGCGCGGGCCCTCGCGCGCCGGCGTCACGTCCACGCCGAAGATGCCGGGCCGCGACGGCGCGTCCACCGTGAAGACCTCGGCCGGCCCGCGCCCGCCGCTCAGGTGGACCTCGACGCGCCCGGCGGTCAGCGCCTTGAACGAGTCGAGCCGCGTGAGATGAATCGCGAAGCGGGACGTCTGGCCGACGACGAGCGGCGGGTACTCCGCGAACAGCTCCGTCTTGTCCGTCCACCGGGTGACGGCCAGCGGCTCGATCTCGGGTTCGGCGACGGGCTCCGGAGCGGGCCGGCTGCACGACGCCACCAGCAGCAGCACGGGAATCCAACGCATCGACTTCATGGCCACAGCCCTTCTCCCACCGCGCGTTCGAGCGCGATTTCCGCCAGACGCACGTCGAGGCGTCGATCGAGGTCGCGCATCCGTGCCCGCGACGCCGTGCGCACGGCGTCGAGCAGCACGACGATCCCAATCTCCCCCTCGCGATAGGCCACCTCCGCGGTGGTCGACGAGTTCCGCGGCGACGGCGTCGTCACCGGCGTCGGCGATCGCCTGTTGGCGCAGCGCCAGCGCCTCGGCGGCGCGCACCACTTCCGCGCGCACCTGCTGTTCGATGGCCGTGCGCTCGGCCGTGATTCGCGCGCCTTCCGCCGTCCAGCGAGCGGCGTCACGCCCTCCGGTGTCGAACAGCGGGATGGTCACATTCAGCCCGAACACCCCGCCACGCTCCCGTGCGACGTCGGTGTCCGCGCGTTTCAGGCCTCCACTGACCACCGGCGCGGGCCACCGCGACCGCCTGGCGGCATCGGCTTCCAACGCGGACCGATCGAGGCCGAACTGCAGGGCGCGAAGCTCGGCTCGGGTCGCGCGGGCGCGCGTCACAAGGGCCTCGCGATCGAGCGGCCGTCCGAGCACCGCCAAGAGCGACCCGTCACTCGCGTGACGGTGACGCCAGGCGGCAGCAGCGCGGCGACGGCGCCGCGCGCGTCGGACAACTCGATGGCGCGCGAGACGGCGGCCTGCTTCAGTTCGGCGACCTCCTGCTCGGCGCGCAGGCGGTCGAAGCGCGACCCCTCGCCTTCGCGCTCGCGGACCCGCAGCACCTCGACCAGCCGTTCGACCGCCTGGGTATCCGCGGTCATCGCCTCGACCCGCGCCTGCGTCCAGAGCCACCGAGTGACCAGCCGCGCCGCCTCCACCCGCAGGTCCCAGAGCCGCGCATCGCGCTGGGCTTCAGCGGCGGCGGTAGCGGCAACGCCCGCGCGAGAGAGGGCCCCGCGGATCCCGAAGATGGGGAGCGGCTGCTCGACCTGGAGGAACTCCGTGAATCCGGCACCCTCCCGGCTATACATCACACCCGGATTCGGAAATGCCAAGCGGCGTCTTGCTCACGGCGGACGACGTCCACGTCGGATCGAATCGCGTTGGCTCGCGGCCCGTCGCGCACGATGGCCTCCACGATCTCGGGCGCCGGGCGCTCCTGCGCCCCCGCCACGATCGGGACGACCACTGCACACGCCGCGATCCAGGCACACACAGGTGCTCGGCTCGACATAACTTCCCTCGGTTGAACGAACGGACGGGGTAACCGGCGTGTCAGCCGGTCACGTGGTCAGGCGAGGTGGACCACAGGTGGGGCGCGAAGCGGAGTGTCGGTGAGTCGGGGTGGACTGTGCGCCCGTACGTCGGACGGCGTGACATGGCGCCACGCCGGCGCCGGCGGCGCCACAAGGATCGCCTCGAGCGGGACCGGGGCGGGCACGTGGTCGGGGTGAGGCGCCACGTAAGTGAAGACCACCGCAACGGCATGCGAGCCCGGGTCACAGCCCTCGAGCCGCGTTGCACCGCTCGTGCGAGGCCGGCGGGCGCTGTGGAGTCCGGGGAGCGCGGTGCCGCCGCCGCCGCGGAGTGCCCGTGCGACGCGGGGCCGTGGTGGTGGTCGGCGTGATCGTGGTCGACGTAGACGTGGACGTGCTGCAACGCCGCCGACCCTGAGGTCGACAGCATGGCTGCGGCGACAGTCGCGGCAAGGACGCGGAACACCACCGCAAGTGTATGGCGAATCCCCGCGTTTGCCCAACCGCGCGGCGCTGCCGCGCCGCATCTCTTCCATCAGGTAGTCGCAGCCCCGCACGGCCAGCGCCATGAGCGTCAGGGTCGGGTTCTGACATCCGCCGGATACGAACGACGACGCGTCCATCACGTAGAGGTTGCTGATGTCGTGCGTCCGCAGGAACGGGGTGAGGACCGATGTCCTGGGGTCGTTGCCCATGCGGGCCGTGCCCATCTCGTGAATGCCGTAACCGGGCATCCGGTCGAGCACGGTGAACGGCTCGATGTTCTTTGCCCCGGCGGCCTCGAGCATCGTGGTGGCGGTCACCGCCATGTCGGGAATCATCGCCTTTTCGTTCTCGCCCCAGCTCATCGAGATCCGCAGGACCGGGATGCCGAACGTGTCGACGACCGCGGGATCGATCGCGACGAAGTTGTCGTAGCGCGGCAGACCTCGCCGAATCCCACGAGGTTGATCGCCGTCACCGGATCGAGCACCCCCTTCTTGAAGGCGGCGCCGTATCCCGGGGCGTTCATCCGGAAGCTGGTCGAGCCGCCGCCCTGGAAGCCGAAGCCGCGCAGGTAGTTCTTCTCGCGTGGCCCGCTCATGGTGTTCTTCATCCGGATCGTGTAGAGCCCGTTCGGACGCCGCGGCGCACCGAGCGACGGCTTGGGCGCCGGGGCATCCGGGAACTCGCCGGCCGCGCCGCCGGCCACCCAGGTGTGATCCATCAGGTAGTGCCCGAGCACGCCGCTCGAATTGGCGAGGCCGCCCTCGGCCGAATTGAACAGGATGCGGGCCGACTCGAGGGCCTGCGCGCAGAGCAGCACCGCGCGGGCGCGCACCTCGCGCACCTCGCGCGTGACCCGATTGATGTACATCACGCCGGACGCCTTGTGGGTCGACGGGTCGGTCAGCACCTTGTAGACCATCGCGTTGGTGATGAGCGTGGTGTTCCCGGACTTGAGCGCGTCGGCCACGGTCGTGAAGGCGGCGTTGAAGTAGGAGTGCGTCACGCAGCCCTGCTCGCAAGGACCGCAGTAGTGGCACGCGCCGCGCCCGTTGATCGGCCGGGTGATGTTGGCGGCGCGGCCGATCGTCACCGTATAGCCAAGCCTGCTCTTGACGCGGGTGCGCAGCTGGGTCTCGGCGCAGCTCATCGGCATCGCCGGATGGAAGCGGCTGTCGGGCAGCTCCGGCACGTTCTCGGCCTGCCCCGAGATGCCGACGTAGTCTTCCACCAGCTCGTAATACGGCACGAGGTCGGCGTACGAGATCGGCCAGTCCTCACCGTAGCCGTCGAACGACTTGCCGTGCAGATCCTGGTCGCTGAACCGGTACGACTGCCGGCCCCAGACATTCGTGCGCCCGCCGACTACGCGGGTGCGCCCCTGCCAGCTGAACGGCTTGTTGTCCGGCGTGGTGTAGGGTTCTTCGAGATCGTTGACGAACCACTTGTAGTTCCACTCGCGGCAGGCGTAGCAGTCGCGCTGCGTCGGACGCGTCCGGCGTATCCAGTCGCTCGCCCGGTCGCGATACGTGAGCTGGTATGCCGGCACGTGCTCGGTGAAATCGGCGTCCCCCTGCGGCTTCCCCGCTTCGAGCAGCGCCACCTTGATGCCGGCTTCGGACAGCCGCTTGGCCGCCCAGCCCCCGGACGCGCCAGAGCCCACTACGATCACGTCGAAGCTCGTCGTCTGCATGATGGCGCTCCCGATCAGGCCTGGTGGCCGCCAGGGTGCGTGCACCCGGGCAGCTGGGCATGAAACACGCCGCCGTCCCACCCAGCTCGCGCATGCCGGCCTCGGACGAGTAATACGCGCCGGCGATCCAGTTCTTCAGGTTCTCGAAGTGGCCGCGCATGGCCGACGTCTTCCCGTCCGCGGTGGAGGCGTCGCGCAGCAGCGCATCCTGTTCCCCCGGCGTCAGCGCGACCCACGCCTTACGGTGGCCGTTGACCGCCGCCATGTCGAAGGCGCCGAGCGCGGAGAGAAAGGCGCGCTGATTCGCGGCCGACTCAACGGCCAGGAGCTGGTCGAGGAATGGCGCGACCCGGGCGCCTGTCGACCCGGGCACGATGGCCTCGGCGAGCGCCTCGAGCGTCTTCGCCTGATGGTCGTCGAGGAACGCCGCCGTGGCGGCTGCGGCCGCCGCGTTCTGCTGCGCCCGTTCGAGCGCCTCGGGATTGGCGAGGTGCTGATGCATCGGGTGTTGCGCGGCCACCGCCGAGGGCAGCGCGAACCCGGCGCCGGCGGCGCCGAGGAGCGCCTGAAGTGCCGTACGGCGGGGCACACCGGCGGCCGCCGGCTCGGCAGCGGAGCGCAGAGGGATCGGCTTCGCCGCGTCGCGATTGGTGGTGCTCATGGCGCCAGTCTAGCGCCGGCGGCGTGGTGTGCCGGGCGGATGCGTGGCCCGTCACCAGTCGCGGGATGGCGGCGCGTCCACGGCGAACGTGACGACGTCCCTGACCTCGTTGATGCGGGTCCAGGCCAGCCTGGAGCCGTCGCGGGACAGGTCGAAGGTCGAAATGACGCCCTGCGTGAAGTGCGTCATCCGGGCCGGCGACCGTTCAGTCAGCGTCTCCAGCCAGACGTTCGAAGCGCCGCCATGACGATCGAGAACGCGATCGCCGTCCATCCGCGGACCAGCGGAGTATCCGGTCGAGATGCGTCCGCCGGATCGGCCAGGACTGCGCCGGCACGTCCGCCGCTTCCCGGGTGATCGCCAGCATCCATTTCTCCGGGGTCATCCAGTAGTGGGCGATCGATTGGCCGTCCGGCGATATGGCCGGCCGCATCAGTACGGCGTCCCGATGCACACCGCCGGTCCTCCGTCCACCGGCACGCGCCAGAGCGCGAAGGGGGTCGTATCGACACCGATCCGTTCGAACACGACCGAGCGGCCGTCTCCCGGGATCGCCGGCCGCGAATCCGCGCCCGTGGTGAGACGCCGGACGTTACGTGCCATCCCTCGACATCGCCCAGAGACCAGGCGCGCCGGAGCGGTTCGAGGCGAACACGACCGTCTGGCCGTCGGCCGACACCGCTGGATGAAAGTCGTCCGCGGGATCGTTGGTCAGGCGGTGCCGGGCTCCCCCGTCCGGATCGAGACTCCAGATGTCGGCAGTGCCGGACTCGGCGGAGGCGTAGAGCAGCTGATGATCGGGTGTCCAGGCCAGCCCTTCGAGCCCGCTCAGGCTGCCCGAATCAAGGGCGATCTGCCGCGCGCTGTCGAGGTCGTCGACGTGCGCGGCCCAGATGGTTCGCGCTATTTCGCCGCGGACGGCCACCACGCCCGGGCCGTCCGGTGTCGGTCCCGCGAGCTGTAGTCGTTGAGGTCATGGGTCAGCGGCTGCACGGCTCCAGACCGGGCCGATACGTGCCACAAGCGCTGCGGCGAGGCCCGGGACGCGCTCGCACTGACGACGAAGCCGGAGGCGTCGGGCAGCCACAGCGCGCGCTCGACCGAGCCCAGCTGCAGCCCGCGCGGATGCGATCACCTTGCCGTCGCCCACGCCTATTGTCATGAGCTCGAAGATCGCCGGCGCCTGGTCGCTCACCCCGAACACCCCGAGCCGGCTGCCGTCCGGCGACCAGGCGGGAGGGGTCCTGAGAAAGCTGTCGGGCGGGCGCCGGATCGCCAGCACCCGCTCGCTGCCGCGGTCCATGTCGACGATCACGATGCGGCTCTCACGCATCGCCACGGACATGTTCGACACGTAGGCATAGCGCGATCCGTCGGCACTGAACGAAATCCCGCCGGTGGCCGGTGAAATCGCCTCAGGCTCGCCGCCGCGAACGGACACGCGGTAGAGGCCGACCGCTGTCTGGTCGGGTTGGAAGAAGGTGAAATAGACGAAGTCGTTCGGGCCGAAGGTGAGCGACCTGAAGGTGCCATCGCGGGGGGGACGAGCTGAACGTGATCGGCCTCGCCGCCCGACCGGAGCCACAGGCTCTCGCGGACGCCGTCGGTCCTGACGTATGCCAACCGCCGCCCGTCCGGTGCGAGCGACGCCAGCCGCACCGCGCCGATGCTGGTCAACCGGACGACGTCGGGGCCTGCCGGTCCGGCGCGACTGGGGCGCAGGGCGCCGTTGAGCGACCAGGCAGCGATGCCGACAGCGAACGCGGCCAGCAGGACGAGGGTCGCCGCCGGCCTCCCGGTGTCCCCGGCCGACGGCGGCGACGCCCCCGTCCGTGACCTGCGCGATGAAGCGGTACCCGCGCCGGGGCAGGGTCTCGATGAAGCGGGGGGCCACGGCCGAGTCGCCAAGCGTCTCGCGGAGCCGCTTGACCGCCGCGTTGAGGCTCGGCTCGAAATCGACGAACGTGTCGTCCCGCCAGAGCTGGCGGCGCAGCTCATCGCGCGTCACCAGGCTGCCGCGCTCGCGGATCAGGAGGGCGAGGAGCCGGAGCGGCTGGTCGGGCATCAGCACCCGGCTGCCGTTGCGCGCCAGCTCGCCGGAACGCAGATCCAGCTCGAACTCTCCGAACCGAACGACTTGCGGGTCCGGCATGGTGCTGGCCACGGTTGCCTCTACGGAGCCTCGATCCTACCAGACCGGTGTACGGACGGCCGTCAGATGTTTTTCATCCCGATATCACCAGCCCGTCATTGCATCCCGCGCCGTTCCCCCCCATCGTGAGCCGCACTGCCAGCCAGCTGCGGCTCAGACACCGGGGTCCGGAGATCCCTGGAGGGACACCATGGCATTGGCGCGACGTGGCGCAATCTTCACGGTGCTGCTGACCTTGGCGGCCGCTGTCACCCTGATCGGGCAGGCGGGCTCGTCGATCGGCCGGGAGATCAGCGTGCCCCGGCACCTCGAAGACGGCGAGGAGTTCCGGATCTCGCTTCGTGCCCTGCTGAACCACGGCGAGCGGCTGTTCACCGCGGTGTGGACGGCCCAGGAGGGGGCGGGCGGCCGCTGAGCAAGGGAACGGGGGCGCCGCTGTCCGACCCGGCCCAGCCGCTGGTCTTCCCGCGCAACTTCAATCGTGTCTCCGCCCCCGACGCCAACTCCTGCGCCGGCTGCCACAACCTTCCGGTGCCGGGCGGCGGCGGCGACGTGGTCACCAACGTGTTCGTGCTGGGGCAGCGCTTCGACTTTGCCAGCTTCGACGGCGCCGACGTCCTGCAGACGCAGGGAGCCGTCGACGAGCGCGGCGTGCCGGCCACGCTGCAGTCGGCCGGCAACTCGCGCGCCACGCCCGGCATGTTTGGTTCCGGCTTTATCGAGATGCTGGCCAGGCAGATGACGTCGGACCTGCAGGCCATCCGCGACCGCGTCGCGCCAGGCCGTTCGAGCGCGCTCGTGAGCAAGGGGATCCCGTTCGGACGCATCGCGCGGTTCCCGGATGGCCGCTGGGACGTGTCGCCGGTCGAAGGGCTGATCGCGCTGAGCCTGCAGACGACCGGCCCAGCCGATCCGCCGAGCCTGGCGATCCGGCCGTTTCACCAGGCCAGCAACGTCATCTCGCTGCGGCAGTTCACCAACAACGCGTTCAACCACCACCACGGCATCCAGCCAACGGAGCGGTTCGGCACCGGGGATCCGGACGGCGACGGCTTCGCCAGCGAGATGACCCGCGCGGACGTCACGGCGGTGTCGATTTTCCAGGCGGTCATGGCCGTGCCCGGCCGCGTGATTCCCGACGACCCGGACGTCGAGGCCGCCGTGCTGGTCGGCGAGCGCCGCTTCGCGCACGATCGGCTGTGCCGTCGTGCCACGTGCCCAGCCTGCCGCTCGATCGGCGCGGCTGGATCTATTCCGAACCCAATCCGTTCAACCCGCCGGGGAACCTGCAGCCAGGCCAGGCGCCGCCGTACGTGCTCGACCTGACCCGACACGACCTGCCGGCGCCGCGCCTGCGGCCGGGGCCGGACGGCGTGATCCACGTCCCCGCATTCACCGACCTCAAGGTGCACAACATCTGCGACGGCCCCGACGATCCGAACGCCGAGGGGCTCGACGCCAGCCAGCCCCCCGGGTCGCCGGCGTTCTTCGCCGGGAATCCGCGGTTTCTCACGAAGAAGCTGTGGGGGGCCGCCAGCGAGCCGCCGTTCTTCCATCACGGCCAGTTCACGACGCTCAGGCAGGCGGTGCAGGCGCACGGCGGAGAGGCGGCCGGCTCGCGATCGGCCTTCCGCGCCCTGCCGCCCGACGAACAGGACGCGGTCATCGAGTTCCTGAAAACGCTGCAGGTGCTGCCGCCGGGGACCGAGCACCTGATCGTCGATGAGAAAGGCCGGCCCAGGCGCTGGCCGCCACGGCGGTAGCCATCTTCACCACCCCGCTCGGCGTTCCGTCAAGTGCCACCGCGTGTGGCGAGGAGGTCGTATGCAGAAGAACGAAGGAACACGGCTGCTGCGCAGGTCTACCGTCATCGCGAGTCTGCTCACTGCCGCGCTCGGCCTGCTGGCGGCGCCGGCCGACGCGGTCGCGAACGACGACGAGTGCCAGCGGAGATTGAAGGGGGCAGTCGCACCCTTGATGGAACCGGACATCTCGGGGCGAGCCAGGCTCTGTATCGGCCGGAGCGGCGTCAGCGGCCGCCTCGACGTGGAGCACCTGAAGCGGCGGCACGCCTACACGGTCTGGTTCGTCTACATCGACGATCCCTCGCAGTGCGAGGTGCCGAATCGCGTGCAGTGACGCGGACTTCGGCGGCGTCAAACCGCTCGGCGTGTTCGGCCGCTTCGACTCGGTGGTCGCTGGCGCCGACGGCGAGGAGGACTTCGAGGGCCGCGTCCGCGGGATGCGGCTGCGCCGCGGCTCGCAGGTCTGGCTGCTGGTGTTCAGCCACGGGCCGGCTGATCTGGCGGACCGCAGCCATCTGGCCCGCCAGCTGCTGACGCCGGAAGATCCGCCCGCCGGTGCACCGCACCTCGGCAACATGATTGATGGCCTGTTGGGAAAGCCTGCGGCGATTGCCGTCTTCGCCATCCCGTAGCCGCATGAGCGCCGCCGGGAGCCCCGGCCAGACGGCTCCCGGCGGCGCCTACAACCGCTTCACATCCACGCTGCCCGCCGGCACGGTCCCGCGCGCCTTGGCCGAGAGCTCCTTCTGAGAAGCTCGACAACAGGCTTCATCTCCGCGTCATCGACGCGATTGCTGAACTCGTGCGGGTCGGCCTGGTGATCGTACAGTTCCGCGCCGGCGCGCCCTTCGTCCCACTCCGTATAGCGCCAGCGCTCGGTCACGATGCTGCGGCCCATGATCGGGTTGCCATCGTTGGGGCGGACGATCTGGGTGATCGCGGCATGGTCCCACGCCCGGGCCGGGTCCTGCAGCAGAGGACGCAGGCTCCGCCCCGCCCGGCCTTCCGGAACCGGCAGCCCCGCCATGTCGGCGATAGTCGGGTAGATGTCCACGAACTCGACCACGCGGCCGCACGCCGCGCCGGCCGCCGCCCCCGGAGCGACGACGATGAACGGGGCGCGGGCGGATTCCTCGAAGAGCGTCCGCTTCTGCCAGATGCCCTGATGTTCACCCAGGTGGTAGCCGTGATCGCTCCAGAACACCACGATGGTCCTGTCGGCCAGGCCCAGGCGATCCAGCGCGTCCATCACCCGGCCGATCTGCGCGTCAACGAACGACACACTCGCCAGGTAGCCGCGCAGGGCCTCGCGCAGGACTGGTTCGGGCAGGCTGTAGTTGGGAACGGGATTGTTGTGCGCGAAGGCGGCCTTGGGGATGTCGGCGCGATCGTTGGCCGGCGCGCGAGGCAAGGTCATCCGCTCGAGCGGATAGAGATCGAAGTACTTCCTTGGTGCCACGAACGGCGTGTGCGGGCGGAAGAAGCCGACCGCCAGGAAGAAGGGCTGGTCTTTGAGCGCCGCCAGTTGCGCGATGGCTTCGCTGGCAATCATGCCGTCGGTCTGTTCGCTGTCGTCGCCGTCCGCCGCCAGCCAGCTCAGCGCGCCGCTGATCGGCCGGTGTGGTTCGGCATTGGTGATGAGCGCTTCGTCGCGAACATCACGCCCCCTGGGATTGATGGTACGTTCCCAGGACGGTTCGTCGTCGAGGCCATCGGTGCCGATGCCGGTCGGCACGTCGTAGTGGTAGATCTTGCCGATGCGCCGCGTGCGGTACTGGTGCGACCGAAACCACTGCGGCAGCGTCACCACGTCGGGAGCGACGTCGCGGAAATGGCGCGACAGGTCGTAGACCCCCAGCGCATCCGGACGCCGGCCGGTCATGACCGACGCGCGGCTGGGATTGCACAGCGGAATCTGGTTGTAAGCACGATCGAAGCGCACCCCGCGCGCGGCCAGCCGGTCCAGGTTCGGAGTCCGCGCCAGCGGATGGCCGGCCCCCTGGAGCACGTTGCCCATGTCGTCGACGGCGATGAACAGCACGTTGTAGGGCGGCTTCGCTTGCGACCCGGAACCCGCGGCCAGCGTGACTGCCAGGACGCCGAAGAGGAGGCTGGCTAAAATCGCCGGCATGCGGCCGGTCTGCGCTCGGGTCATATGAGCCATTGCGGTCACCTGTCTAGCCGCCGGCGGCCGCCGGCGCGAGGATGAGACGCTCGACGAGATCGAATATCTCGCGGCGATGGTCGCGGCGTTCATCGCTCACCGCCGTGGACGAGGTCGTCACGACGACCAGGCCAAGTTCGCGGAAGACCATGATGTACTGCCCGCCGTAGCCCCACGCGAAACAGCCCGGCCGTCCGGCGAAGTCGCGCATCCACCAGCCGTATCCGTACGTCTGATCCGGGTTGAACCGCGAACGGCCGCGCGCCGTGCACGAGGCGTCGACCCACGAGGCGGGCACGATCTGCCGGTCGCCGGCGCGCCCGCGATTCAGGTAGAGCTGGCCGAAGGTCACCATCTGCCGCGGCGTCAGCAGCATGTCGTTGCCGCCGAAGTAGATGCCCTGCGGATCCCGCGGCCACCGGCTGAACGTCAGCCCGAGCGGCCGGCCGAGACTCTCCTGCAGGAACGCCCACGTGCTCCCCTTCGTCGCGCGCGTCAGGATCGCCGACAGCAGGTGGGTGTTCCCCGTGCTGTATTCCATGGTCGTCCCCGGGTCGCTGGCGAGCGGCCGGCTGAGCACGTAGGTGACCCAGTTGGGGCTGCGCACCCAGGCGCCGTACCCGGCGAAGCTCGTGGACTCCAGCCCCGCCTGCATCGTGAGCAGGTCCCCCACGGTGATGCGCGCCTTGCGCGGATCACCATCCCTGGCCAGGCTGGGGAAGAAGCCGGCAATCGGCTGGTTGACGCCTTCGAGCATGCCGCGGTCGATGGCGATGCCGACGAGAGCGGAGATGATGCTCTTCGAGACGGACTTGACGTTGGCCGGGCGCGCCGGACCGCTGCCCTTGGCGTAGTACTCGAACACGAGCTCACCCTGCCGGCTGACGAGGAGGCTGTGCAGCCGGGGCAGCCGGGTGGCGGCGGCGCGGATGGCGTCTTCGGCGAGGGGCTGGGAGCCCTGCGGCGCGGCGGCGGCCGCCACCCACACGAGGGGGAGTGGAAGAAGGAGGAGAATAAGAAGGCGTCGGGCCACATCAGGATTGTAGAAGAAGGCTCCATTTGCGAAGAAGGGCAACGTGAAACTCCTTTCTGCTACCCTCTTCGCACCATGACTTCATCGATCACCGCCGTCCTTGCCGCCGCCCTGCTGCTGGCAGGTGCAGGCGTGCTGCACGCCCAGCCCGCGTCCTACACCGTCACCCTCGTGCCGCCGGATCACGGCAAGGTGCAGCTGAAGCCGGCGCTGCCGGCCGACGGCAAGTACGCCGCCGGCACCGTCGTCACGATTACGGCCACGCCCGACCAGGGCTATGCGCTGGACTCGATGTGGTATTCCGTGTCCGGCCGCTTCGGCCAGATGTACCACGAGGGCATGGGCCGCGAGTTCGCGGTGACGATCGATCAGGACAAGCGGATTGGCGCCTCCTTCGTCGAAGAGGCGGTCGTCAAGGGCATCACGGTGAAGCACGACATCGTCTTTGCCAAGCCCGGGGTCAAGCCGCTGAAGTACGACGTGTTCATGCCGGCCGGGGCGCGGAACCTGCCGGTGATCGTCATCATCCATGGCGGCGGCTGGACGGCGAACGACGAAGACATCATGCGCGGCCTTGCCCGCGAACTGGTGCGCGACGGCAGCTTCGTGGTGGCCAGCCTGGACTACCGCTGGGCCGGCAAGGCCGATGGCGATGCCACCGGCAACACGATGGCCGACCTGATCGGCGACGTCTTCGGCGGCATCGCCCACGTTGTCGAGCACGCCGCGGAGTACGGCGGTGATCCGTCGCGGGTCGGCGTGACCGGCGACAGCGCCGGTGGACACCTCTCGGCGGCGGCGGCGCTGATGACCGGCATGATCGGGTCGCGCGGGTTCGGGAAGACGCCGGGGGTGTTCGAGTTCACGCCGAGCTACCTGCCCAAGGGGAAGACGGCGGAGCAGGTGCGCGACGAGCTGTCGAAGGCGATCAAGGCGGCCGCGCCGAGCTACGGAGTATTCAGCGCTGCGCGGCTGAACACCTACTCGGAGGAGCACGCCGACGACCTGGCATGGAAGGCAGCGATCGCGCCCCTCGGCCACATCCCTGCGGCCAGCCAGCGGGCGGTGCCGCAGTTCCTGACGCGCGGCACCCAGGACCGCCTGATCACCGACGCCGACGTGACGGAGTTCCTCGACGCCCTCGTCAAGCAGGGGCAGCGCGCCGAGTACATCCAGGTCGGCGGCGCCGGCCACGCCTTCTTCGACTGGAAGCCGGACGCGGGCACCAAGGCCACCTTCGCGAAGTACGGCGTCTACTACGCCGCTGCCATGAAGGCGTTCTTCAGGTCGGTCCTCTACTGAGCCGCCCGCGGCCTCAGCGATCACTCCGGAACCCGATGCGCAGCCGCATCCTGCTCCCCCGGCTGCCTTCGCTGCCGCATCCTTCGCGCAGCAGGCGTCGGTACCCGTCGGGGCGGGCCCGCCACAACACGCGGATGGTGCAGCCGGTCTCTCGACCACCTGCGCAGGGGTCTGTGATGCATCGCGGGGCGCCGTTTGGATGTCGGTGGTGTCTGCCATGTCCGTCTCCTTGGGTGAGGCGGCGAAGGTGTTCCTCGCCGCGCTACTCGAGAAGACGACGGCCGCTGACGTCGGACGCATGGCAAGGGCTACGGCCGCGGCGAGCACGCGCGCGCGCCGCTGGCGCCGCAGCACGGGGACGCCGCTGGCGCCGCCTCGTTCGCGCTGCCACACCCTTCAGGCGTGCGCGGGCTGTAATCCGCCACACCACGACGCCGGTCCACGTCGACTTCGCAGCAGCGCAGCAGCATCTCCTTGAGCTGCTCGCGGGCGCGCTGCACGCGTGACTTCATGCCGGACACCGACACGCCGGCGCGGCGTGCCGCGTCGGCCTGCGTGACCCCCTGCATCGAGGTGATCTCGATCGCACTGCGGTAGGGCTCGGCGAGGCGGGCGACCATGGGCGTGAGGCACGGCGCCAGTTCGGCTGCCGCCGCCCGTTCGTCCTCGATTTCTGGCGGGGCCGGGATGTCGGTCTCGATGGCATCGGCGCGGCTGTCCCGGCGCCGGCGCACGCGTATGGCGTCCAGCAGCGCGTTGCGGGCAATCTGGAACAGCCAGCCTTCAATCCGCTCCGTCTCGCGCAGCGATGGCAGGCGCTTCACGACGCGCAGAAAGACTTCCTGGACCACGTCGTCCGGCTCGATACCTGGGGGCACCCGGCGGGCCACGAAGGCACGCAGCCGTCCGGCGAACTCCGCCCACATGAGCGTGGTGTCGCTCGCCGGGCCCGCTGGCGGAGACGAGGGGTCCTCGGACGGGAAGGGACGCGCCATGACTACCTCCGATCATCTCTTAAGACGTCGGCCCGGGCCAATGGACGCAAACGGGCGCCGCCACGGGCCCGGGACCGGGCGGCGCCTGGGATGCGGCGGGAAAAATCAGCGTCTGGCCGGGCGGAAATGATGCCGCGCCACCTGCCGGGCCACCTGCCGGCCGATCGTGGCGCCGTCGTCGGTCGAGAAGCGGAAGTGGATGCCTGCCCACACCCGGGCGTCCTGCACCTCCTCGGCGACCTCGCTGAACCGGGCGTATTGCCGGGTGGTGCCGGTGACCGCGCTGTCCAGCCCGAACTCCACCTTGTCGGTGCCGAAGAAGTGCGACAGCGTGTCCGTGACCGCCTGCGTCCAGCACGAGTGGGCGGACGGGTACTCCGGATGATTGACGTTGAGGAGTGCCGTCCACGCCGGGTCGGGAGCGGTCAGGGGATTGTCGTCGGTGTCGGCGCGCTGAATCGCGTGGACCGGGCGCCAGAACAGCAAACTGTACTTGGCCTCGAAGCAGCCGACAGTCGCGTCCGCGCTCGCGACGTGCACCATGGCGAGCATGCGGGCGGTGTCCACGAGGCCGAGCTGCGCCGACGCGGCGAGCTGACGAAGATTCCGGTTCCACTGCACGGCGGTGTGCTCCGCCCAGAAGCGCGCGATCTCGAGCTGTTCGGGTGTCCGGACGGCGCTGTCGGCGCGGCCGACGTCGTAGACCTCGTCGAACGCCCGCGCGTAGGCGCGGCTGCCCAGGCGCCGGGGGCCGCGGGGGCGGAACCGGTCGGGCGAACGCATCACGTAGGGGCGGACCTGCGCCATCTTCACGTCGACGGGGGGCGTTGTCGCGGTCGGCTCCCACATGCCCGGTCCCGGCGCTGGCGGCTGGTACGCAACGGTGACGTCGAACCGATCGTCCGCCCGCAGCGCCAGCCATCGCGCCGCCACCTCCGCGCCGATCGCGAGACCCTGTTCCCTCATGGGTCCCGGCGGCAGCGCGGCCACGTATGCGAGATACTCCGCCGTCAGCCCGGGCTCCGCCGCGGGCACCCGATACCGCAGCACCTGATAGGCCGCCGCGGCGGCGGCCGCGTCGGGCGATGCCGCCGCGTGCGCCTTCAGGCGCACGCGGAAAGGCTGGAACTCCCCTTCAATCGCGACGACCGCGTCGTACATGGCCGCGTGCACGAGCGCGAGCAGATATTGGGAACTGGCCGGCGGCCTGCCGGCGGTGATCGCGGTCTGCGCCTTCAGGCTCCAGTCGTTCACGGCGTTCTGCGCCGCCGCAGGCCCCGCCACCAGGGCGCCGAGCAGCGCCATTCCAATCAGTCGAATCCCCATCGTCTTTCTCTCCTTCAGCAGATGGCGTCGACGAGATGGACGGCGCCCGGCTTCCGGGCCGGCCGCGACCTCGACGCGCTCTGCCGTGTAGACGATGGAATGGCGTGGCGGACGCAGGGAGGGCGATACGGGTGCTTCGGCGCGTCGCCCGGCCGCTCGGAAGACAGGCGACTCAACGGCGAAGACTTGCGCGCAGCGCCTGGAACAAAGGCTGCGCGGCTCAGAAGAAGACGCGCAGCCCCAGCTCCAGGCGGCGTCCGGGCTGCGCCGCCGTGGGCAGGCCGAAGTAGCGAGAGGTCAGCACGCCGCTGTATTGCGAGAAGTTGGTCGTGTTGAAGAGGTTGGTGATCTGCGTGTAGATCTCGGCGCCGCGCTCGCCTGAAGCCGAGCCCGAGCCGCCCTCGTTCCTGCCGCCGCGCCCGCCGCCACCGTCCCGGCCACGCCCGCCCCGCCCGCCAGGCCCGCCGCCGTCCCGGCCGCCACCGAACAAGCTGCCCGCCACCGTCCAGCCGAATCGCAGGTCGGCGGACGTGTGCCACTCGCCGCGCGCCGTGTTGCGGCCGACGCCGAACGGCCGGTCGTTGGTCACCTCGTCGCCGTTGTCGTCGAACCCCGTGCGCACGGTGTAGGGCGAGCCGGAGGTCACCCGTGCGTTCAGGCCGATCCCCAGGCCGTAGGGGAGGCGCAGGCGCATGTAGCCGAACAGCCGGTGCCGGACGTCGTTCGCCGCCGGCCCCCACTCGGCCTCCGGATTGGCGGCGTCGGCGGGCAGGGAGAGCGCGCCATCGCCGTCGTTCAGCTCGCGCGCCCAGCGATAGCGCAGGTTGCCGAACAGCGCGCGCCCGCGCGCGCGCAGGTTCAGCTCGACGCCCCGCTCCTCGGCCCGCCCGGACGAGCGGATCTCGGTGATGCGGGAGAAGCCGGGATCCGGCCGCACGCCGCCGACAGGCGCGTTGACGTCGAGGCTGCGCAGCCGATCCGAGGTGACCTCGTCGAAGAGGTTCACGCCGAGCTCGATCGCGCCGGTGAGCTCGCGCTCGACGCCGATCGACAGCCGGCGGGTCGTCGGCAGCCGCAGGTCGCCGCTGGCCGTGACGATGGCGGGACGCGGCATCGCGATGCCGCCGGCACCGGCGAACGCATCCGGCCAGCCGGGATCGCTGACGATCAGGTCGCGCTGGCGGAGGCCGTCCAGCCGCAGCGTCTGCTCGTGCAGGCTGAAGGCGTACGACTCGGTGAACAAGCCGGCACCCGCGCGGATCGTCGTGTCGCCCATGGACGGCGGCGTCCAGCTGACGCTGGCGCGTGGAGCGAGGTTCGCCCAGTCACCGACGAACGACTGCACGTCGTGGCGCAGCCCGAACCCGAGCTGCAGCCGCTTGTGCGGCCGCAGCTCGTCGGAGACATACCACGACAGCTCGTAGCCCGAGTAGGCCAGGGCTGGATCGCCGACGCGCTGCACGAACTGGATGGGCCGGCCGGCCGTGAAGGCGTCGACGCTCGGGAAGACGAACGTTCCAGCCGCGTTCGCGGTCTGGTCGCTGCGCAGCCGCACGTGCTCGACGTCGAGGCCGGCCCGGATCTTGTGGCGGTCGCTCAGCACGACTTCCATGTCGTTCTCGATCTCGAGCTCGTAGCCGCGGGTTCCCCCCGAGCGCTGGGCACCGCCCGCGGTGAAGGCGTTGTCGACGTCGATGGTGACCGCGTGGCTGCGCGAGCGCTGCTCGTCCGACTCCGCCGACATCTGCAGGCGGAACTCGTTGAAGATGCGCGTGCCGAACGTGCCGACGTCCGAGACGCGGAAGCGGTGCGACTCGTCCTCCGTGTCGTAGGCGCGTTCCGGCAGGTTGAACCCGCCGGCACCCAGATTGTCGCCGTCGCGCGATCGGCGCTGATATTCGACGCGCAGCACGTGCGTGGCGGTCAGCGCGTGCTCCACCCGCACGTCCGCGTCGAGCCCGCCGTTCTGCCGGCTGACGCTCGCCGGCGTGTTGCCGCCGGGCCGCGCGGCAACGATCGGTTCCAGGTCGAAGGCGTTGCGCGCCGACAGGGACAGCGAGAGCGACGTCTTGTTCCTGACGATCGGTCCGCTGCTGCTCCATCGCAGGCGGCGGGTCTGCCCGTCACCCCGCTCGTCGGCGAACGGGTTGCGCGCATCGATCGCCTGGTCGCGGAGCCCGGCATTGAAGTCGTGCCTCCAGCCGCTGCTCCCCGGCCGGGTGATGATGTCCACGCGCGGCCGTCCGGCGCCGCGGGCGTCGGCCGAGAACGGATCCTGGCGGATGCGGATGGCCTGGATCTGGGACTTCGGCGGCAGCTGGCCGCCCTCGAAACCGTTCACCCGGATCTCGGCGTCGGCGCCGGCGAGCTCGGCGATGAGCGCGGCCGCTTCTTCCGGGTCGTCAGGGAGCTGGTCGATCTCGTCGGCACTCAGCGTCTCGGTGAAGCTGTCGGCCAGCCGCTGGCCGGTCGAGTCCCGCGTCACGGTGACGTCTTCTCTGTAGCCCTGAATCCGCAGCTTGACACTGTGCCGCGCGGCCGCTCCCGCTTTCACGACCAGCTCGTCGGTCGACGCCGTTTCAAAGCCGCTCAGCGCCACGCGCAGCGCATACCGGCCCGGGGCCAGGCCGCGGAAGACCGCCCTGCCGCTGCCGTCGACCACGACGTCGCGCGCCTCCGTGACCGGGTCGAGCCCGACGAGGGTTGCCGTCGCGCCGGGGAGCACGCCGCCCAGGGCGTCGCTGACGTCCACGCTCAGCTCGGTGCCCGCCCGGGCCTCGGCCGGCTGCTGCACCGCCTGCGGGCCGCTCGCGGCATGCGCCGCTGTGGCCGCGCACAGAGTGGCAGCCGCGAGGAGGAGCGGACGGAACGGGGGCAGCAGGGTACGCATCATCAGCCCACGCTACAACACGGCACCTGAAACGATGGTGAAGGGCGCCTTCAGCCGAACTTCAGCTCGGATCGGCCAGAATAGGGTCGATGCAGCCCCGCTGGCGCACACCGCCGCTCTATGTGCCGCTGCTGGCTGGCGCGCTGCTGGCCGGCAGCAGCCTCCGCGCGGGAACACCGACCGTGGTGTCGTTCGAGCAGGTGCGGCCGGGCACGCTGCCCGCGGGCTTCCGCACCCTGTCCTCGGCGGAATCGGAGCCGGGCCGCTGGCAGGTGGAGCGGGTGGACGGACTGCTCGCGCTCGGCCAGGTCGTGCAGGGGCGCGCCGGCTACCGCCTGGCCGTGCTGGATTCGCCGCGTCTCGAGCACGTCCGCGCCGGGGTCAGGCTGCGGGTCAGCGGCGGCGACCGCGCGGCCGGGATCGCCTGGCGCATCCTCGACGCCGGCAACTACTATGCGGCCCGCCTCGACTTCGACGACCGCGAGGTCGTGCTCTACAAGTTCGTGCGCGGCAACCGGGTGCGGCTGGAACGGCTGTCGGACGTGCGGCTCGACGAGCGCGGATGGCACGAGCTCTCGGTCGAACACGTCGGTGAGCGCCTCCGCGTGTGGCTGAATGGCGTCCCGGTTGCCAGCGAGCGCGACGCCGCGCTGTCCTCCCCCGGCATGGTCGGCCTCTGGCTGCCGGGCGACGCCACCGCCCACTTCGAGCGGCTCTGGTACGAGGCGCTGCCGGCGGACCGCGATGGCCGCAGCTCACCCGGGACGTCCCGACGCCCGGATGGCGAGCGCCGCGACTGAGGCGACGTGCGAGTGCTCGTTGTCGAGGATGAGGCCGATCTCGCATCGGCGCTGCAGCGGCTGCTGGCGGATGCCGGCTGTTCGGCTGACATCGCCGAGGACGGGGAGGCCGGACTCACGCTCGCGCTGGACGAGGCCTACGATCTCGTCATCCTCGATCTCATGCTGCCGCGGATGCAGGGCGAGCGCATCGTCGCCGAGCTGCGCACCCGCGGCCGGCACGTGCCCGTGCTGATCATGACGGCGCGGGATCAGGTCGCCGACCGAGTGCGGCTGCTCGATGCCGGCGCCGACGACTACCTGGTCAAGCCCTTCGATCCGGCGGAGCTCGTCTCGCGCTGCCGGGCGCTCATCCGCCGCGCCGCCGGCCACAGCACCTCCACTATTCTCGTCCGCGACATCGAGATCGACACCGCCCGGCGGATCATCAGCAAGGGCGGCCGGCCCGTCGCGGTGACGCCGCGCGAGTTCCGCGTCCTCGAGTACCTCGTCCTGCATCGCGGGCACGTGGTGTCGCAGGGCGAGCTGATGACGCACCTCTACAGCGACGCGGAGAGCACCTGGTCGAACGTGCTCGAAGTGTACGTCGGCAGCCTGCGACGGAAGCTCGGCCCGGACGTGATCCACACCCGGCGCGGCCACGGCTACATCGTCGAATCCTGACAAGGAGGACCACGGTCAGGTGCCCGCCTCACTCGTTCGACGGCTCTCGCTCGGAGCGGCAGGCTGGGTCGGCCTGCTCGGGCTCACCGTGGCGTCGGTCGCGGTGTGGCAGTACTGGCACACGTCCCTGCGCACCATGGACGCACGCCTCCATGACGACGCCCGGGCGATCGCCGGACGGATCGGCGTCGCCAACGGCCTCCTCGAGATCGAGATCGACGCCGCGATCGGCACGGGGCTCCAGAACGAGGCGCGCTACTACGCCGTCTACGATGCCGCCGGGCAGCTGCTCGACGGTACCCCGGCGGGTGCCGCGGACGGACCAGCGCCCGCGACCCCGTTCCGCACCCGCGCCGGCTACCGCGAAGCGGTCGCTGCCGGTCCGCGCGAGTCGGTGGTGGTCGTCGGCGAATCGCTGGCGCCGGTCTACGCCGACGTCCGCCGCCTGACCACGAGCCTGCTCCTCGCCAGCCTCCTCGGTGCCGTGCTGACGCTGCCGCTCGCCGTCTGGCTGCGGCGCCAGCTCGCCCGTTCCCTCGACCAGATCGACGGCACCGCACGCTCGCTCGCGCCCGGGAAGCCGACCCGCATCGACGTGCGACAGGTCGCCGCGGAGTTCGTCGGCGTCGCCACCGCGCTGAACGATGCGTTCGACCGCCTCGAGGGGGCGCTGGCACGGGAACGCCACCTCACCGCCGACGCCAGCCACGAGCTGCGCACGCCGGTCACGACGCTGGTCGCGGAGACGCAGTGGGCACTCGGCGCGGCGCGCAGCGCCGGGGAATATCGGCGATCCCTCGAGGTCTGCGCCCGGCAGGGACGGCGCATGAAGGACCTCGTCGAAAGCCTCCTCACCCTCGCGCGCCTCGAGTCGGGGGCGCTGCCGCCCGCGCTGTCGCAGATCCCCTTGCGGCCGCTCGTCGACGAGGCCGTCGCCGAGCTCGCGCCGCTGGCGCGGCAGCAGCAGGTCGGCGTGACGGTCGAGGGGGACGCGATGGCCTGCGCCGATCCCGTCCAGATGCGCATCCTGCTCACCAACCTCGTGTCCAACGCCATCCGCTACAACCGCCCTGGCGGAGAGGTTCTCGTGGCGGTGCGCCACGAGGACGGGCGGACGCGGCTGCGCGTCAGCGACACCGGCGTCGGGCTCGATCCAGCGGTGGCGCCGCGCGCCTTCGAGCGATTCTGGCGCGCCGACCCGTCGCGGTCGGCCCGTGACGGCGGCTCGGGACTCGGCCTCGCCATCACCAGTGCCATCGTGGCCGCGCATGCCGGCACGATCGCGGTGCACAGCGAGCCGGGCAAGGGGACGACCGTCGCGATCGAACTCCCCACCGAGCCGTCCGCGGCGGGCGCGCTGCCCGGAGCGTGACCGACAGCGCCCAGCGGGATCGCCGGTTGTTCGCCGGGCCGGGTCGCGGCGCCGGGCGCCGCCGCGTCAGCGGATCAGCCGATCGACGTAGTCGGCTCCCAGGCCGCACGCGGCGTAATGCCGGCGGCACATGGCGATCTTGGTGAAGACGTCCTCGTAGCCCACCGCGTTGCCGTCCGGATCGACATAGAGCATGATGCCGTTGACCTGGAACAGCGTGATCATCTCCGCCACGTCGTCCGGGACAACGAGCGTGTGCGTCTCTCCCGGCGGCTCGTAGACGTAGGCGCCCTCTTCCGCCACCCAGTCGTGCTCGAGATAGTGCCAGCGGCCCTTCAGCACGTAGCCGTGGACGGGATTGGTGTGGCGATGGCGGGAGAGCACGCCGGCACGCGTCACCTTGAGGAGGTTGACCCAGTAGCCCTGCGACGCGGACAGGCAGAGCGGCCGGAACCAGACGTTCGGGGCCTGCGGCACCCAGATGCGGTCGTCCGCCGGCAGCGCCGGCGCCACCACGAGATCGGGGACCATCTCGGCGGGCTGCGGTTGCCGGTACGGCACCGGAGGATTCGCGCCGGGGTCGATCGCGCTCATGACGCTCCCCTCACTTCACCGAATAGCCGCCGTCGACCGGCAAGTACGGCGCCGGTGATGAACCGCGCGGCATCGCTCGCCAGGAACAGGGCCGGGCCGGTGAGGTCATCCGGCCTGCCCCACCGGCCGAGCGGCGTGCGGTCCAGGATCGCGCGGTTGCGCGCGGCATCGGCGCGGGCCGGCACGGTCATCGCCGTCTCGATCCAGCCGGGCGCGATGGCGTTGACGCGGATGCCGTCCTCCGCCCAGGCGACCGCCAGCGACTTCGTCAGCTGCACGACGCCAGCCTTCGACGCCGCGTAGGCCGGCGAGAGCGGCGCGCCGAACAGGGCGTGCATGGACGCGATGTTGACGATGGCGCCTTTGCCCCTGGCCAGCGCCGGCCGGCAGGCGATGGCCATGCGCATGGCGCCGGTCAGGTTGACGTCGACGACCCGCGCGAATACGGCGGGATCGAATTCCTCGCGCAGCCGCAGCACGCCGGCGGCGTTGATCAGGACGGCCAGCGTGTCGAGGGTCGCGGCGAACGCGGTGACGGCTGCCGTATCGGTGACGTCCAGCGCCGTCACGCCGTCCGCGGCTGCACAGTCGACGCCGATCGTCCGGTAGCCGGCGCCGCGGAAGGCGGTGACGAGCGCGCCGCCGATTCCGCCAGCGGCGCCGGTGATGAGTGCGGTGGAGGCCGGGGTCATCAGGCTACGGGATGTAGTTTAAGGCCTCGGGCAGCGGTCCCGCCACGACCCTATCCGGCTACCAGGCCGTGAGCCGGTGACCTCAGGGCGCGACGACCAGCCGCCCGCGCATGACCGTCCAGTGGCTGGCGTAGGTGCAGATGAACGGATACTCGCCGGGAGGCGGGACGGTGAACGTCACCTGCACGGTTTCCTTCGGTCCCGCGAGCGGCGTGTGGGCAATCATCCGCGCCGCGTAGTCCGGCCCTGCCGGGATCCAGTTGTTGCTGAACGCCGCCTGGAAGGACGCCTCCCCGATGATCGGCACATCCTTCTCCGACTTGACGACAACGATGTTGTGCGTCATCTCGCCGGCGTTCTCGTAGCGGATCGTCAGCGTCTCGCCGGCGCGCGCGTTGATCACGGCTGGGTCGTAGCTCAACTCGGTCCCCTTCGAGCGGACCACGACCACGCGTCCCAGGTCCTTCGGCGGGTCCGGCGCCGCGGCCGGTTCGCTCGCGGCGGGCGGCGCGGCAGCGGGAAACGGCGCGGCGGTGTTGTGGTGCACCGCACCGGAGGTCGACGGATCGCCGGGAACGCGATGGATCGTCTTGGTGATGAGGTGCTTCAGCGGCGCGCCGTCCGCGGCCCGGATGTCGTAGTCGATCTGCACGAGCATGCCGATCGATGCGGCGATCTGGTGCGGCAGCTTGCCGGTGACGGGAATGCTTGGGATGGCGCCCGGCGTCAGCGCAGGTATCGCAAGGGTGAGCGTCCGCCCGTCGGCTGAGAGTGTCGCCGACTTCACCGCAACGGGATCCGGTCCGGCCTCACCGGGCTTGTCCAGCGAGAAGAACTGCTTCGAGCCGTACGACGAGTTCCAGGTGTAGGTCCACTTCGACAGCTTGTAGTTCCCGGGGTTGGTGGCCGTTGCCTTGTCCAGCGGCTCGGCGAACCGCAGCTCGAGCCCGCCAGTCCTGGTGTTCAGCGCCACCGGGATGTGGAGCGGCTTCGCCGCGACGTAGCGGACGCGGTGAAACGCCCCGAGCTCACCGCCGTGCGAGACGGACGACCAGTTCGACATCCCGACGAGATAGAGATGGCCGTCGCGATGGAACCGCATCTGCTGCAGGCCCGACCGGAACTGGAGCGGCAGGATCATGTGTGCCGCCTGCGGCTGACCGTCGACTTCCTCCATCAGGATGAGCGACAGCGTGCCCCGGCCGTACGACCCGAGGAGCAGGTCGCCCTGCAGGTCCTTCGGCCATGCCGGGTTGTCGATCACCCGCGCCTGCGACGGCGAGTTGTCGGAGCCGGGCCCGGCGTGCGGCGTCCACACCAGCGGTTTCACCCAGTCGTCCGCGGGCGCCCAGGCGCCCAGCAGGTTGGCCCGGTGCGCTGATGGTATGAAGCCGTGAAAGCCGCCTTCGAAGATGCGCGTCACCTTGCTCGTCGGGACCCAGTTGCCCTCGTTGTCCGAGACGTAGATCTCCCCCTTTGGACCGATGCTCAGGCCGTTGGGGTTGCGCAGACCCTTCGCGATGATCTCGAGCTGGCGGCCGTCGGGCGCAAGCCTGAACAGCACGCCGTCGTGCGGGGTGAGCTGGGCGGCATCGGTCGGATCGGAAGGATTCCCGGTCGGCCAGGGCGTGGACTTGGCCCAGAGAAAACGCCCCTGCGCATCCACTTCGAGGTTCAGGTTGAACGCGTGAAAATTCGTTCCGGCCATCACCGCGTTGTTGAAGTTCTCGTAGCGATCCGCGTAGCCGTCGTTGTTGACGTCGTGCAGGCGGGTGATCTGGTCGCGGCCGTTCACGTAGATGGTGTCCTTCACCACGACGAGACCAAGCGGCTGGTTCAGCCCGGTGGCGAACCGCTGCCAGCGCAGCGTGCCGAGCTGTTCCCCGATGCCGCCTACGAGCCAGACATCGCCGCTCAGCGAGACGACGGCCGCGCGGCCGTCCGAGAGGAAATCCACGGCAGACAGCCGGAGGTGCGAGTTCCAGGGATTCGCGTGGGGCAGGACGAGCGTGTCGACGACGAACGGGCCGTGCTCGCTGGTGGCGATCTGGGCCTGTGTCTCGATCGGCTGATACGGGGCCGGCCCCGGCTCGAGCAGCGGCGTCAGATCCATCGAGCCTGCGTCGCCCTGTGCCGGATCCTTCATGGCGGCCGCGGCCGGCCGGACCGGTCCGATCGCGAGCTGGAACCTGAGGTCGGCGGCCAGCGCCGGCAGGGAGAGCGACAGTTGTCCGTCGGCGAGATTCCACTGGGCGTCCTTGGGAAGCCCGCGGAACCCGACGAGGCGCACCTCCCCTCCCGAGTGGATCGCCACGTGACCGGCGTCGCCAGACGCGGGCGGCCGCTCCAGCCGTGTTGCCCCGCCGACTGGCGCGGAGACGACGAGCAGCGTCAGCTTTTCAGCCGTGGGGCTGATGTTGATGGTCCGGGTGAACACCGGATCGGTCGCGGGCCGCTGGAAACCGAACTTCTCCAGGACCTTTGCCCCGCCGACCGTCATGGAGAACACGACATCGTCGCCGCGGACGTGCAGCCCGTCGTAGCGCCGGTTTCCGGGCAGCGGGCCGTAGCGCCGCGCGTTGTTCAGCGTCGAGGACCCCCCGCGCGGGTCGGTCAGGTCGCCGTTGGTGCTCCACCCGGCTTTCTCCGGGTTGAGGAAGTGCAGGTGGCCGTCGGGCGTGGGCCATTCCTGCAGGCTGTCGCGTGCCGGCCGCCAGTGCAGCATGCCGCCGGTCCAGGCGCCGACGACGCGCAGGAGATCCGTGTCGAAGACCATCGTCGCGTCGGGGCCGACCTTCACCGCGACGCCCTTGTGGACGATGATGCCCTTCGGGCTCAGCGGGTCGAGGGCGATCGTGGTCGACACGAATGGCCCGTGGTCCATGCGGTTCATGGGCGCGGGCTGCTTGCCGGGCGAGGGCTGCGCCTCGGCTCGGCCGCCGGGTGCCCCGCCCGAAACGAGGCCGGCGACGAGCAGGGCGGCGATGTGCCGATACGAGGCATTCATGGCGACATTCCTCCAACTGCGGGTCAGCAACTCGCCACGCGCAGTCCGTCAGCGGCCGGGCGTGGCCGGCTCCGCTCTCCTGGCCGTCACGTTTTCGAGGAACAGGATGAACGTCTTGCCACCGAGCGCGTTGCTCTTGCCGGCCGACCACGGCTTGCCGAGGATGTCCATCTTGCCATCACCGGTCAAGTCGGCGCACACCATCTCGTGCCCGGCGCCGAGGTTCACGTCGGAGATCATGTGCTCGGCGAAGACGACGGAGCCATCGTAGCCGGTGGCCAGGTTCTCCCACAGGAAGCCCTTCGGGCGCTCGTGTGGTGCCGCGCGGCGGGCCCGATCCCAATCCTGCTCGATCGTGACCACGTCGGGCCGGTCGTCTCCGGTGAAGTCTCCAACGCACATGCCGTGCAGGCCCCCGATAACGCGCCCATAGTACTGCCAGCGGCCGCCGGCATCCTTGTTGAGCAGGCCGCCGGCAATCAGGTGCCGATTCCACCGCACGGTCCCGTCCGACGCGCCCAGGTTCTCCAGCCAGACGATCCGGCCGCCGACGTGTTCGGCATCCGCCACGACGATATCGTTGCGCCCGTCGCGGTTGATGTCGGCGACCCAGGTCTGCGTCCCGTGCACGTAGCCGGCCGCACCCGGGATGCCGTCCAGCCGGCCGACGGGCAGGGAATGGATCGCCGGGAGGCTGTGCCCGATCCACTGGATGGGGCCGGCCGCACCCGAGCGCGGGAGGTTCTGGAACCACATGTAGCCGATCGCCACGTCGATGCGGCCGTCGCCGTCGATGTCACCGGCACCCGACGGCGCCAGGCCCGTGTGGGTGGTCGGGAGGGCGATGATCCGGCCCACCCATTCCTTCGTCGGGTCTTCCGGGATCTGGAAGTATCGCAGCCCGCCCGTGGCGCTGTCCTGGTAGTAGAGCATCTCCGGGCGTCCGTCGCCCGTCAGGTCGGCGAGGATCTGGTCGTGGGGGCCCGCCAGACCCTCGGCGATGCTGAACGCCTCCCACTGCCAGCCTTTCTCCTTGTCCTGCGGATTGGGCCAGCGGAAGTCGCCGTTCGCGAAGCCCGGATTGCGCAGCCACTGGGTGCCGGTGATGACATCACAGAGGCCGTCGCCGGTGAGATCGAGCGCCACGGCGCCGACGTCGGTCGGGCCACGGTCCGCGCGGAACTGGTAGCGCGTCCACGTGCCGTCGTCCTTGCGCGTGAAGATGAAGCGGCCGCCGGTTCCGCCGACCATGTAATCGAGCTTGCCGTCCCCGGTGAAGTCGCACAGGTAGGTCTGGGCGGTCGCCCCGGGCGGGAAGTCCGGATCGATCAGCCAGTTGCGGAACTGGACGTTGCTCGCATTGTGCACGGGATACGGAGACTGCTGCTGCCCGGCGGTCGGAAAGGTGCCGAGGTCCCGCGGCGTGAACTGCACCAGGCGTGCCGGGGGCGGGCCCTGGGGCTTTTGCGCCGGGGCCGGCTTCTGCGTCTCGGCGGGCTTCTGTGTCTGAGCGGGCTGCTGCGCCGCTGCCGGCTGCTGACCCTGGGCCGGCTGCTGGGCCTGCGCGCCGGAGAGGGCCGCCGTGACGACCCAGACGACGAGCGCGGACACGGACGCGGCCGCGACGTTTACGTGTTTCATGCGTTCTCCCATCGTTTCGAAACGCGGAGGAATGCCGTCGACGAGGCATCCCTCCGCCGGAATTCAGAACTTGAACTGGAGCGACAGCTGGATGACCCGGGCCTCACCCGTCGGGAGGTCCAGGGTCCCGAAGGCGGCGTTGACCTGGCGGCCCTGTGGATCGAACTGTGCGCTGGTCACCGCCGTTCGGGTGGTCAGCTCGAGGACGTTGTACGCCTCCGCCCGGAACAGGAGCGACTTGCCCTTCCCCCCGCCGCGAACTTCTTCGACAGGGACAGGTCGAGGTTCTGCACTCCAGGCTGCCGGATCATCTGGCGCGGGGCGTTGCCGATCTCCCCCCGGGCCGGCCTGGCGAAGCAGGAGGCGTCGAACCAGCGGCTCTCGCTGCGTTCGCCGCGCGGCAGGACCGGATCGCACGTCATGTTCACCCGGACCGGATCGCCGCCGCCGATGGTGTCGGTCCCGCTCGCGTCCGTCGTGCTGAACGAGATCGCTCCCGGGGCGCCGCTCACGACAAAGCCAACACCGGCAAGCTGCCAGCCGTCGAGCAAGGCCTTGGTGATCGCGTTGGGCCACAGGCGGCTGCCGTCCGGCAGGTTCCAGCTCGCGTTGAAGGAGGCGATGTGGCGTCGATCGCTGTCGGCGTAGTCGTACAGGCGCTCCCGCGGATCGAGGAACACGGTCAGCGTCCCCTGCAAGTCCTTGGTCTTCGCCAGGGTATACGCGCCGCCGAAGGCGAAGCCGTGACTGAAGCGGCGGTTCGCCGACAGCTGCAGCGAGTCGTAGTCGACGACGCCTTCCCGCGTCCGCTCGTTGACCTGGTTGAACTGCGGAATCGGGCGCAGGAACGCATCGGGCAGCACGCCGCCGGTGGTCCGATCGATGTTGGCGGGATCGAAGCGGGCACCGGGCGCCACCATGTTGATGTTGCGCTGCGTCTGCAGGCGGCGCTGGCGGTTCCCGACATAGGCGGCGGTGACGACGGTGTCGAAGCCGACGCTCTGCTGGACTTCGAAGGAGAAGTTGTGGGTGGTGCGCACCTGGCCCGAGTCCCCGTAGGCCCAGCCGTTGACGCTCGACGGCGAGAAGACCTGCGACACCCCGCCGATGTCCGACAGGCTGCCGTAGTACAGCGTCGGCTGGAGGCGCGCCGGGGGTGACAGCGGGAAGGTGTTGGCGAAGTTGCCGGAGGCGTCGAAGATCTGCTTCGTGATCCCGTAGCCGCCGCGGAACGCCGTGCGGCCCGTGCCGGTCGGGTCCCAGGAGAAGCCGAGGCGCGGCATGGCGTGCAGGCCGGGATTCGGCTGGAACGCGCCGTCGTAGGAGCGCGGGTCGTTGTCGAGCACGAGGCCGTTGTAGAAGTCGCCGGACCCGGGCACGAGCTGGCCGATGAGCGCGACGGAGTTCGGGAGAATCTGGCCGGTCAGCGGATTCATCGCGAGGCGCGCGTTGGCGCTGCAGGTGCCCGTGCCTGCCGGGCAGACCGGCACGTAGAGACGCGGGTTCCGCGCCGGGTCGTAGGCGTCGGCGAGCCAGCCAGCCGCCCGCATCCCCGGCTCGGGCTCCCAGCCCTTCCAGCCGGATTTGCGCAGATGCCACGGCGTGCCCCAGGCGAAGCGCATCCCGAGCTCGAGGGTGAGGTTGCTGCGCACCTTCCACGAATCCTGTCCGAACCACTCGAGCGTCCACTGATGACCACCCCGGAACGGGCGGACGTTGCTCTCCGAGTACTCGGTGTAGTAGCCGAGGAGCGCGTTGGCGTATGGATGGTTCGTGTTGAACGGATTCTGCGCGGCGACCGTGCCGGTGGAGGTGAAGTTCAGGCAGCCGGAGAAGCAGGGCGCGCTGAACCCTTCGCTGTTGATGTTGTGCTCCCAGTAGATGCCGGCCTTGAGGAGATGGCGGCCCGGCGTCCAGCTCAGGTTGTTCTGCAGGCTCCACCGGCGGTCGGAGGCGTCAATCGGGAAGCGGGTATCCCAGTTGATATTGGGGACGTCGCCGGGCACGCCGGTGAAGGTGAGCGTGGGATAGAGGTCGAGCTCGTTGAGCGTCGGCGTGTCGTAGAGCCGGCCCAGCGCGCCCAGGCCGTTCGGCACCCGCTGCAGCTTCGAGATGGGATCCGGCATCGTCTCGAGCGGCGCCACTTCCGGCGTGTAGCGGTAGCCCACCGACAGCTCGTTCACCAGACGATTGGTCAGCACGCGGGTGTGGTTGATGGTGAAGGCGTCCTCCTTCTGGGCGTACTGGCCGCGGAAGTGATTCCAGTTGGAGCTGATGCCGAAGGTGCGGGTCGTCGCCTCGCGGTTCGGCCGCCAGTGGCGGTATTTGACCTGGATCCGATCGCCGTCAGTGAAGTTGTGATCGACGGTGAGCTGGTTCAGCGCCCGGTAGACGTCCGGCTGGTCGACGTCGCGGTAGTTGTACTGGAAGCGGCTGACGCTGGTATCGAAGAAGTTCGGCTCGGGAAACAGGTTGAGCATCGACTGGCCGAGCGGATTGAGGCGGTCGGCCGGGATCACGTTGCCCGGGAAGCAGCCGGGCCCGCCCGCGGTCGCGCTGCACGCGCCGGGCCGCAGCGGGTCCCGGATGTAGAACGGCTGCCCGTTCGCCTGCGTCGTCTGCGAGAAGTCTCCGCGCCGTTCGGCCGCCGTGGGCATCTGCTTCGTGTTCGGGCTTTCCGGCAGCTGCGTGTCCCACTGCTCGCGCGTGTAGAAGAAGAACGTGCGTTTGAGCTTGCCGAGGCCGGGCAGCCACACGGGCCCGCCCAGCGTGCCGACGCCGGTGTAGTAGCGGGCGGGCGCCTTCGGGAGGCCGAGCCGCTCGTTCTGCACCGGGTTGGAGTTGAGCGCCTCGTGACGAAAGTAGGTGGACAGGCTGCCGGAGTAGCGCTGTCCGCCGGAACGCGTCACGATGTTGATCTGAGGTCCGGTGTTGCGGCCGAACTCGGCCGAGTAGCTGCTCAGGACGACCCGCACCTCCTCAATCGAGTCGAGGCTGGCGATGCCATTGTTGCGGCCGGTGTCGCCGTCGGCCGACCCGATGCCGTCGATGGCGACATACGACGCGAAGCCGGCCGTGCCCTGGATGGTCGGGAGCGTCGTGCCGATGACGCCGCCGAGCAGGTCGCCGCCGGGGTCGATCGAGAGATCGGGCAGCACACCAGGGAGCGCGTTCAGGGTGCGAATGGGATCGCGACCGCGCGTGACCATGGATTCGATCTCGGCGGCCTCGACCACCTGGGTGCGGACGGCGGTCGCCGTCTGCACGCCGGCGGAGTCGGCGGCGACGGTGATGGTCTCCTGTACGGTATCGACGCGGAGCGTGATCGCGCCGGCGTTGAACGCTTCGTTCGAGCGGAGCTGGATGTCGACCTGCTCGACCGTGTCGAACCCGTCGAGACTGACGCGCAGGATGTAGCGGCCGATGGGGAGCGCTGGCAGGCTGAAGTCCCCGGTGTCGCCCGACACCGTCCGACGAACCTGTCCGGTCTGCTGGTTGATGCCCTCGATGGTGGCGCCGGGCACGGCGAGACCGCTCTCGTCGCGGACCGCGCCAGTGATGGTTCCCGTGGAAATCTGCTGCTGGGCGCTGCTGCTGCCGGTGTACGCCAGGCACAACGCCAGCGTGAGCAGCGCGGTCTTCATGCGCATGACTTTCTCCTCCGCGTCAGTCTCATGGGCCCGAACAGGCGTTTCGACGACTTCTCTGCCAGCGAGTTCGATAACGTATACGACGTTGCGGGCACTGTCAAGGGGGCCGCGCGGGCCGCCCTGACCGTGCGGTCACGCACCGCTTACCTCAGCGTGTTGATGTTGTGTTCAGGCCGCGAATAGTCGATGAACTGCCCGGGATCCGTCCCATTCACGTACTCTTCGATGTCGGTGTAGCCGTCGCCGTCGGAGTCCCGCGCGGGATCGGCGGCGGTGCGAGCGTCCAGCCCGAACGTCTTCTCCCAGGCATCAGGCATACCGTCGCCATCGCTGTCCGGCGGCGCCGGTGCACTCTTCAGCGCGGGCCAGCCGCCCACGTCGTGCGGCGCGTCGATGATTCCGGACGGTCCGGGTGCACCCGCCCCCTTGCGGTCTCTTGCGTATCCCCTGCCTTCGTAGGTGGCATCGCCCCTGCGGGTCTCGTCGACGATGCGGGCATCGATCGCGTCGCGCCCGGGCAGGGACGTGCCCGCATGCTGCAGGACGAGGCGATAGGCTTCCTCCGCGCTCTGCTGGCGGATGGGCATGGCTTCCCACGGGGCGGTGAGCCTCAAGGCGTTGATGTGCATATCGCCGCCCTGCGGCTGAACACCGCCTGCCCAGTTGTCGGCGGTCACCTCGGGATTGCCGTGCATGTAGTTGTCGGCGACGTACCACCGCCCGAGATCATTGGCCCCATCGCGGGATGAAGGGCTGACGAGGCGGTGTCGCACGGCGCCGGAGGCGGTGGCAGGCCCCGGCTTGTAGTAGTTCGCCACCATGTTGACGACACAGGTGTTGAACTTCGGGTTGCCTTGCTGCTGCCTTTCCCCTCCGTAGGCGCTGTTGTGCCCCCAGTTGAAGATCACGTTGTTCCGGAAGTCGGTGTATCCGCAACCCGAGGCGAAGCGGGGATTCCGGCTGCTGTGGTGTGCGAGCAGGTTGTGGTGGTACGTGCTGTAGTTGGACCCCCAGATGCCGCCGAATCCGTGCGCACCCTTCTCGTGGTTCGATTCGTACAGGCTCTCCGCGATCAGGCTCCACTGCACCGTGACGTTCTCGCCGTGGTACAGCGAGACCGTTTCGTCCACGCTCCAACTCGCGGACACGTGGTCGAGAATGATGTTCCTGTGGTAACGGCTCCCTATCGCATCCGTGTCATTCCCGGACTCCCCGCCAAGGCGGACACGCAGGTATCGGATCACCACTTCGCCGGCGTCGATCTGCAGCGGATGCTTGCGAAGGGTCACGCCGTCTCCCGGCGCTGTCTGGCCGGCGATGGTGAGGTAGGGATGGGAGATCTTCAGCGGACTCTCCAGGGTGATCGTGCCCGAGACGCGGAAGACCACGATCCTCGGCCCCGCCGCTTCGACCGCATGACGCAGGCTGCCGGGCCCCGCGTCAGTGAGGTTCGTCACGGCGATCACTCGCCCGTCCCGCCCGCCTCGGGTCATGGAGCCATGGCCTTCCGCGCCTGGAAACGCCGGAACCCGCGGTGTCTGCCGAAGCGCTTGCGGCCCGAGTGTCGCTGCGAGCGTGCAGCTCAGCACGGCGAGAACGGTTCCTGCAGATCGACGAGCGTTCATAGTCACCTCGACGAGAGCTCGAACCGGGCGATCAGCGGCGTGTCCGCGATTCGACGACGACCAGCCAGTCCTCGTCCGGAGCGCCCGGCGGCGTCCCCAGCGACGCGGTGCCGCCGCCCTTCACCGTGCGCACCGACCCCGGCTTGAGCGTCCCGCCGCTCCGCGGGTCGAACCAGTTCACGCTGAACTCCCCGGTGGTGCCCGACAGATCCAGATCGGCCGGCCCGCCGCCGGGCAGGTAAACCAGATACAACTGGCCGGGCCGGGCGAAACAGTAGCGGCTGTTGTCGTGTTTGGTGTTGCCGACGAGCGCGTCGGCCGGCGTCATCTCCCAGAACGGCACCTTCTCGGTCCGGAAGAACTCGAGCGCGATGCGCGCGTAGTCCCACGTCTTGTCACGGCTGCGCAGGTCCTCCAGGTCCAGGTCGCTCTGCGGCGGCGCGTAGCCGAAGTAGTACTCCACCCCGGCGCCGCCGCCCATCAGGTTGCCCCACAGCGTGTACTTCCGGATGTCGTGCAGCGTCCGCACCGGGTTGCCCTTCTCGTCGAGGCCCTTCCATCCGGCGAACCCGGGATCCGGCGGCACGCCCAGGCCCGCCGACCCCTGCTCGTCGTTGGCGACCACCCACGGCTTCCCCGCCCGCTCCGACGCGACGACCCACTGCACGGTCCGTGCGTGGGTCGCGTCGTAGGCGTTCTGCAGCGACGCGCCCGTCAGCACCGATTGCGCGCCGAGCAACGGCAGGTAGACCTTCTCCTGCTCGTTCGGGTAGGTGTGGATGACGGTGTTGTGGCCGTACGGATCGGTGCTCCGGATGAAGGCCGCCATCTGCCGCTGCTGCTCCGGCGTCTGCGTGTTCTCCTCGCCCAGGTTCCAGTTCAGCGCCAGCAGGTAGCCGTAGCGCGCGATCAGCTCGCGCAGGTACAGCTTGCGCTCGGGGCCGAGGTCGCCGGCGTCGAGCGCCTCGGGGGTCGCCACGGTCTTGCGGCTGTCGCCACTCCCGCGCGCGTGGTCGTCGTTTTCGGTCTCCTGCAGCTTGAAGTGCAGGTACAGCCCCTTCTGCTGGGCGTGGTCGAAGACGATCTGCCACTGATCCAGCTTCGAGACGTCGTAGTGGAGCTTGTCGTCGCGGTCGACGAAGGGCCACACGTTGTCGCCATCGCCGCCGGCGTTGTAGGTCAGGAAGGAGACCGCGTTCGTGCCCTTCGACGCGAGGTAGTTCAGCGCGCCGATCAGCCCCTTGCCCTTGCCGTTTCCCCATGTCGGATCGCCCTGCCGCCAGTCCGCGACATGCGGCTCGTAGCGGTGCAGGCCGTCCTGGCCGACGAACGCCCGGGTACCCGCCTTCTTCATCGTCCGCGTGCCGTCGAAGTCCGCGTAGCCGAGCAGCGTTTCGGGCGAGTCGGTTCCCGCTTTGAGGAAGTACTCGCCGCTGCCGGCGAACCGCAGGTAACGCCGCCCGACGTACTGCAGCCGTCCGCGGCTGCGGAAGTCCGCGCCGGACTTGTTGGAGGCCGCGACCTGGAGCGAGCCGCGCTGGCCGTCGACCTTCGAAACGGACGCCGCGGCGCCGATGGCCGCCGCATCGACCGCGACCCCCTTGCCGGTCACGAACGACACCGACCAGTCCCACCGGCCGGTCTTGTCGGGCGCGAAATGCGCGCGCCACTTGTTGCCCGCCGCGGCGCCGGAGTTCGCGGCGTTGCCGTCGGCGGCGAAGTAGCCCGGCACGTGATAAACGGGCGTCCCCGACTCGTGCGCGAATGTCACGGTCAGGCGATAGTCGACAAACGGATTGGCTGCCGTCGCGGACTCCTCCGCCTGCGGACCGTCCAGCGTCAGCGTGACCTTGTGCCACTGACGCAGTTCCCCCGACAGGGCCGCCCCGGACGGCTGCTGCCGAGCCTCGAGCACCGACACCAGGGCCAGGACCGGCACCAGACCCAGAACCACGAATGCGATTCGCTTCATGAACGCTCCCACTGCATGACGACGCCGGCATCCGGGGACGAGCCAGCGTCCTCGGCCTCCGGCGGGGTTACCTGTTGCTGTTACCGTCCCGGGCCGCCCGCGATCGCCGGCTGTGCCGCCGGCGGCGTCCCGCCGACGATGGGAAATGCCGGCCGGGCGCGCGTCCACAGCAGCGCGGCCGCCAGGTTCAACGCGGCCCCCACGGCAAAGAAGGGGACGGTCGACCCGGTGAACACGAGCAGATAGGGAAACGCGAGGCTGGTCACGAACGACCCGAGGTTGCCGGCCATGTTCATCGTGCCACTCACGACACCGGCATGGCTGCGGCCGATGTCGATGCAGAAGGCCCATGACGGCGGCAGTGTCATGTCCGCCCCAAAGATGGCGACGGTCAGGCAGGCCACCGTGAGGCCGACCTGATCGAAGGCGAGCGTCCCGAGCAGGCCGGCGCTGGCCAGCAGGAATCCGAGAATGGCCGGGACCTGCCGGGAGCGCTGCCAGTCGCCGCCCCGGTAGAGCCGGTCGACGAGCCACCCGCCCACCCAGTTGCCGCAGGCCCCGCCGAGGAGCGGCACCGCGGCGAGCAGGCCGGTCTGGAACGCGTCCAGGCGGTAGGTTTGCTGGAGGTGCGGGAACAGCCAGGTCAGGCAGAAGAAAAACGTGAAATTGGATGCGAAGTACTGGCCCATCGCCAGCCACATGTTGCCGGACCGCACGAGATCCGCGGCGGTCAACGGCGCCGCGATCGTGGCGGCGCGCGGGCCGCGCCCCTCGGCGATCAGCTGGCGCTCCGCCGCCGACACGCCGGGGTGCTCCTCCGGCGTGTCCCGGAACCACGCGAACCACGCGGCCGCCCAGACGAAGCCGATCGCGCCGAGCACCAGGAAGCCGGGCCGCCACCCCACCCCGGCCACCAGCGTCGCGATGAGGGGCAGCGAGAACGCCGCGCCGATCCGTGAGCCCGAGAAGTTCACCCCCTGCGCGAACCCTCGCTCGCCAACGGGCAGCCATGCGTAGAACGTCCGGGCGCAGGCGGGATAGGCGCCGGCTTCGCTGGCGCCGAACAGGAATCGGAAGACGAGGAGCGACCCATAACTCCAGGCCGCACCCGTGAGCGCCGTGAAGAGCGACCAGGCCGCGACGATCCCGGCGATCACGCGCCGCGGCCCGAAGCGATCGGCCAGGGCCCCGGCGGGGGTCTGCAGGAGCGCGTAGCCGAGCGCAAAGGCGGACAGCGTCCAGCCGAACTCGGTGTCGGTCAGGCCCAGCTCGCCGGACAGCTGCTGCTTGGCCGTCGAGATCGCGATCCGGTCCACGTAGAGGAGCATCGACAGCGTGAACGTCGCGGCGACGAGCAGGTGCCGCACCGGCATCAGGTCGCGACCTCGGCCGCGGCCAGCCGGCGCTCGAGGCACGCCTGCACGCGCCCGGTCACGTCCGCCGTCCCGGCCGCGCCGCCGTTCTCGCCCGTTATCAAGGTGCCGTCAGCATAGGCATCCTGCACCGCGCCCGTCAGCGCCGCGGCCGCGCGGCGGCACGACGCGAGGTCATGACGGTCGCCCAGCCAGTCCAGCATCATGGCCGCCGACAGGAACATCGCCGTCGGGTTCGCCAGGCCGCGGCCGGCGATGTCGGGCGCCGTGCCGTGACAGGGCTGGAAGACCGCATGCGCGTCCCCGATGTCGGCCGATGGCGCCATGCCCATGCCCCCCATCAACGCGGCGCCGACGTCCGACAGGATGTCGCCGAACATGTTCTCGGTGACCAGGACGTCGAACTCCCAGGGCGCACGCACGAGACGGAGCCCTGCCGCATCCACGTACATGCAGTCCGCCTCGATATCGGGGTTCCTGGCGGCGCACTCGAGAAAGATCTGGCGGAAGAACGCCATCGACGGGATCACGTTGGCCTTGTCGACGCAGGTGACGCGGCCGGCGCGGTGCGGACGGCGACGGGTGCGGGCCAGCGCGAAGGCGAGCGCGAACAGCCGCTCGCAGACGTCGCGGGTGATCAGCATGGTGTCGAAGACCGCGGTGTTCCCCTCCCGCCGTGTCATCGTCCGGGACGCGAACAGGCCTTCGGTCGACTCGCGCACGAGCACGCAGTCGATCTCGCGGGCGCGCGCGTCGGCCAGCGGCGTCGGCGCCCCGGGCAGCACGCGGATCGGCCGGATGCCGGCGTACAGCCCGAACCGCTGGCGGAAATCCAGGTGGGGGGCCACCTCCGTGCCATCGGGATACCGCACCGCCGGGAGCCCCATGGCCCCCAGCAGGATCGCGTCCGCCTGTTCGGCGCCGCGCAGCGACTCGTCCGGCAGCGCGACGCCGGTCTCGCGATAGAGCTCCGCGCCCGCGCGGTACTGCTCGAATCGCAGCCGGACATCGAGCGCGCGGGCGAGGAGACGCTCCAGCAGCGCCAGGCAAGGCGCCATCACCTCTGGACCGATTCCATCGCCCGGAAAGACGGCAATCCGAAGTTCACGCATGTCTGGCCAGTCCCGGCTAATGGAGTCCCCGTGCCGCGGGAACTCGCAAGAGTGAAACGTGCGTTATGAGTGTGTTAACGTATACGTTCTTGCGGACGCCGTCAACCCCCCGGCTGCCCGGGGCGACTACCGCGTGCCCGGCCGGGCCGGATCGACGCGGACCGCGTCCGACCGCGCGGCCGATTGGTACGCCGCCTCGACGACCTCGATCGTCCGCAGGTAGTCCTGGCCGTTCGACTCGAACGGCGCCCCCGACAGCATGCAGTCGGCGAAATGACGCTGCAGGCGGTAGACGCAGTCGCCGGCGAAGCCCTTCCTGTCGCGCTCGTACTCGACGTCGCGCCCCGGCTCGCCGAGCGGCTTCAGCCGAATCCGCGATTCCGTGTCCATGGTCAGGTGCCCGCCGCTGGCGTCGACCCGCAGCTGGCCGAACGTGTAGCGCGGGGACTCCGCCTCGACCTCGTTGTAGCGGTTCGCGTCCCACACCGCCGTCGCCCCGCTCTCGAACGTCAGCAGCAGCTGGCCCGCGTCCTCGCCGCGGATGACGGGGTTCAGACGGCGCAGCTGCGCGTAGACGCTCGTCACCTCGCCCAGCAGATACCTGAAGGTGTCGATGAAGTGCACGCCCGTCTCGTAGACGAGCAGGCGCGGGTAGTCGCGGAAGAACGGCTGCCGCGCGAGATACGCCTCTTCCCCCCAGCCATCCCCCATCCGCATCATGAAGTGGACGTGGGTGAAGTCGCCGATCGTCCGCTCGGCCTGGATCCGCTTGACGGCGCGGTACCACGGCTGCCAGCGAAAGTTCTCGTGCACCATGAAGCGGACGCCGGCCGCCTCCGCATCCTCGACGATGCGCCGGCTCTCGGCCAGGGTCGGCGCCAGCGGCTTCTGGCAGATGATGTGCACCCCGCGCGCCGCCGCATACGCGCACATCTCCGCGTGCGTGTCCGGCGGGGTGATGATGTCGACGAAGTCCGGCCGCTCCACGTCGATCATCTCCCGCCAGTCGGCGTAATAGCGCGGCACCCCGTGCTGAGCCATCAGCTCGCGCGCCCTCGCTTCGGTGCGGTTGTAGATGGCCGCGATCGTGACTTCCGGAATGCGCGTCCAGGCTTCGTACTGAAACGGCGCGAAATAGCCCGCTCCAATCCCCACGCCTTTCATGATCTTCAGGGGGACTTCGTCCCCCGGACCTCCTGACACGCTCGCTCGCGGGGGCCCCTCATGCCCGCTCCGCTCGCGTGGCTCGCTCGCTGCGCTCACTCGCGTCGCCCGTCGGTCCATGGGTGCCTCGCCCCCGCTCACTTGTCCACCCTCGTCCAGCGTTCGACCGTCTTCTCCTCCACCCACCCGCGTGTGTCGGCGTCGAACGTCTTGAAGTGGGGCGTGAGGAGGTGCTGGGCGAAGGCGGCCTCACTCAGATAGATCTCGTAGAGCAGAATCCGACGCGGCGCTGCCGAATCGACACAGACGTCGAACTGCCGGCACTCCGGCTCCTCGCGCAGGGTGTCGGCGGCCTGTTGGACGACCCGTTCGAGAAACGCGGGCTCGTGCCCGGCCTTGACGACGAATCGGACGACGATCGAAAGCATGCTTTCCTTCACCCACTTCCTTCACGGCCCGAAGACCCGTCGCAGATCCTCGATCTCGGCCTCACCCAGGCGCCAGTGCGGCCGGCCTTCAAGGATGAAGAAGAGCCGTGCCGTCTCCTCTAGCTCCTCGGCCGCCGCCCACGCGCTGTCGAGGTCCGCCCCCGCGACGATCGGGCCGTGGTTGGTCAGGACGAGCGCACGATGACGTGCGGCCAGGGCCTCGATCGTCGCCGCCAGCGAGTCGTCGCCAGGCCGGCCGTAGGGCACGCGCGCCACCGGGCCAACCCGCATGACCACGTAGGGCGTGAGCGGCGGCAGCATGTCGTCGTCGGGAACGTCGGTCCGGCAGGAGAGCGCGACCGCGTAGGTCGAGTGGAGATGCACGATCCCACGGTCCGCGGGCCGCGCCCGATACATCGCCAGGTGCAGCCACGCCTCCTTGGTCGGCTTCGGGCCGCTCATGTGCTCGCCCGCCGCACTCAGCACGCACAGCTGATCCGGCGCCAGGCTTCCGAGGGACACGTTCGTCGGAGACATCAGGTAGCGGCCGTCCTCGAGCCGGGCGCTCAGGTTCCCGGAGGTGCCGCATCCATAGCCTCGGGCGAACAGGGCGCGCCCGTAGGCTGCCATCGACTCTCGACAGAGATCTTCGGTCATGCGAGGTTCCCGAGCGCCTTCACAAAGAGATCCGGCCCGCCGAAGTTGCCGGACTTCATCGCCAGTGAGAATCCTTCGGGGTCCAGGCTGTAGGTCCACGGCACACCGGGGTCGAGGTCCTCGCCGAAAGCGAGGACCCGTACTCCGAGGGCCTGGACGACGGCGCCTGACGTCTCGCCGCCGGCGACAACGAACGTCCGCACGCCGGCGCCGGCCAGGGCCGTGGCGATCGCCGCGAACGCCTCCTCAACCAACCGGGCCGCTTCCGCCCTCCCGAGCCGGGCCTGCGCATCCGCCACGGCCCGGGGATCCGCCGACGAGTAGACGAGGATATGCCCGTGCCGGAGATTGGCGCGAGCCCATTCGACGACGTATGCGATCGTGCGGTCGTCGTCCGCCAGTGCAACCGGGTCCAGGGCCATCCGTGGCACCGTCGCCGGCACCCGAGCGAGCTGGGCCCGTGTCGCCGACGAGCAGCTGCCGCTGAGAATGACCGCGGGGCGCGACCTCGGGGGCAGGGTCGCCGGCCCCGGCTGGCTGGCCGGCCGGCCGTGCGCACGAGCCAGCGCGCCACCGAGCGCCGCGCCGCCCGTGACCAGCGGAAACTCTCGGCAGGCCTCGCCAACCGTGCGGAGATGACGATCGAACAGGCTGTCGGCGACTGCCGCCACGTGCCCTTCCCTGCGCAGCCCGGCGAGCCGCTGGCGGGCGGCCGCCTCCCCCGCATCGACGTCCGGCAGGGCCAGCAGGCCGATCGACCGGCGGCACTGCCGGCCGAGCACACGAACCAGATTGGCGTCGGTCATCGGCGTGAGCGGGTGGCGGCGCATCGGCGAATCCGACAGCAGGTCGTGGCCAACGAAGAGGTGGCCCAGGTAGACGGTCCGCTGCAGCGCGGGGTAGGCCGGACAGGCAATGGTGAAATCCTCGCCGAGGTCGGCCAGCAGCGCTTCGAGAACGGGGCCGATATTGCCGCGGTCGGTGGAATCGAAGGTCGAGCAGTACTTGAAGTAGAGCTGCTTGGCTCCCGCGCCGCGCAGGAAAGCGGCGGCAGCGCGCGACGCGGCGACGGCCTCGTCCGGCGCCAGCGTGCGCGTCTTGAGCGAGACGACCACCGCGTCGGCCGGCGGCAGCGGGGCGCGCGGCACGCCAATCGTCTGCAGCACCGTCCAGCGCTCGTGCCGGATGACGGAGGCGAGATCGCTCGCGCCGGTGAGGTCGTCCGCAATCGCGCCGAGCCGCATCGTATCAACGGGTTGGCACTGAAGGGTTGACCACCCGCGCGGCGTAGCGTATACGTTACCTAATTCCATGTCAATCCGCCGCGCTCCCGACTCGTTCAGCGCCGTCGGTTCTGGCCTCAGCCGTCCCGAATGCGTCGTCGCCACCGCCACCGGCGACGTCATCGCCTCCGACTGGCGCGGCGGCGTCAGCATCGTAAGGGCCGACGGCCGGGTCGAGCGCCGGCTGGCCGTCGATGCGCCGGTCCCGCTGCGCCCGAACGGCATTGCTGTCACCGCCGCCGGATCCCTGTTGATTGCGCACCTCGGCGAGTGCGGCGGCGTCTGGACGCTCGCCGCCGATGGGTCCCTCACTCCCCTCCTCACGGACCTCGCCGGCGCGCCGCTGCCCCCGACCAACTTCGCGATCGAGGACGACTGCCGGCGAACGTGGATTTCCGTCAGCACGCGGCACTATCCGCGGCAACTCGCCTGGCGGCCCGGCGTTGCCGACGGCTTCGTCGCCTGCGTGACGCCTGACGGCGCGCGCATCGTCGCCGACGGCCTGCACTACGCCAACGAGGTCCGGCTCGATCCGTCGGGTCAGTTCCTCTACGCCGTCGAGACCTTCGGCCGGCGACTGCTCCGGTATCCCGTCGCTCCGGACGGGACCCTCGGACCACGAGCGACCGTGATGCAGTTCGGCTACGGCTTCTTCCCCGATGGCTTTGCCTTCGATGTCGAGGGTGGGATCTGGGTAACCAGCCTGGTGAGCAACCGGGTCGATCGCATTCGCCCTGGCGGCGGGCTCGAGACGATCGTCGCGGACACCGATGATGGCTTTGTCGCTGCCGTCGAAACCGCCTTTGCTGCGGGGACGATGACCGCGGAGCATCTCGGACGCATCCCGGAAGCCCGGCTGCAGCATGTCACGAGCCTTTCGTTCGGCGATCCCGACCGGCAGACGGTGTTTCTCGGGTCGCTGCACGGCGACTGCCTGTATCGCTTCCGCAGCCCCGTTCCCGGCGTGCCGGCGCCGTTCAGCGACCGCGTGCCGTGACCGGGGTCACGGTGTTGCCAGGCGGCACTCCTCGAGCAGCCTGAGGATCTCGCGGCTGGTCCGGGCCCGGTGTTTGGCATGTTTCGCGACCGCGTCCCGCCAGTCGCCGCGCCGGATGGCATCGACCACCGCACGGTGTTCGCGATTCGATACCTCCAGCGCCGGCCGCATCCGCACCGTCGTCAGGCGCGCGCGGTGGCTCTGATCCCACAGCATGAAGGCCATGGAGGCCAGGCGGGAGTTGCCACAGACGTCCGTCACCGTGCGGTGAAAACGCTCGTCGGCACTGACCCACCCGTCGAAGTCCCGCTTCTTGAGCGCCGTGTCCATGTCGTCCAGCGCCTTCGCGAGTGCGGCCGCCGCACTGTCGTCCAGGCCCGAGCGAGCCAGGCGCTCGATTGCCGTCAACTCGAGCGCCGTGAGCACGTCGTACACGTCCCGCAGATCGTTCAAGGACAACGGGACGACCCGCATGCCATGACGCGGCACGATCTGCACGAACTTCTCGTTCTCGAGCCGAATCAGGGCTTCGCGCACCGGCGTCCGGCTCATCCCGAGCTCCGCCGCGAGCTCGTGCTCGAGCACCTGGTGCGAGGGCGGGTACTCGTTGTTGACGATGCGGCCGCGAATCTCTTCGTAGGCCTGATCGACGCGCGACACGCGCCTGCCGACGGTGCGGCCAGGCGCGCGATGGTCCGCGGCCTGCCTGGCCGCCGGCGGCGTGCGGCCGCGCTTCTGGTGTCCTTGTGCCACGCGCAACAGGATAGCTGATTGGCCGGGTTCGCGGTCGAGTTGCCCGCCAGCCTGCTGGCTACGCGATCCCTGGCGTCACGGCGCGATGTTCATGCGAGCCGCCAGCGCATTCCAGTGTCTGGAGGCGCGAACGACTCCGCCTGCGGCCCCCGCGAGCACGAGCCAGATGCCTGGGTCGCGGTTCTGGATGGCGGTCTCCAGCCATGGGATGGCTGCGTCCATTTCACCGCACGCGAGGTGACACTCCGCACGGGCCCTGGCCGCGCCGAACGGTCGTTCGTGCGCCAGGGTCTCGAGCAGGAGCTCGCTCCGGGCGTGCTGCCCCATGCGCCGCAGGACACCCGCCAGAAACCCCACGGCATTGGGATGATCCGGCAGGACGGCGAGAGAGCGTTCCGCGCAGTCCAACGCGTCTTCGAGCCGCTCCTGCCGCAGGTACTCATGGCCGCGGACACCAATGGCGGGTCCGAACTGTGCGTCGATCTCGAGAAGGCGTTCGAGCTCAGCGGCTGCTTCTGCCGTTCGGCCCAGGGCCTGGAGCTCCATCGTGATGTGCAGCCGGCCGATCAGCGACAGCGGATCATCAAGGAGAGCCAGGCGTAGTTGCGTGAGGGCCTCGATGCGCCGCCCCAGCGGAGATAGATACCAACTCGCATAGTAGAGGCGTACCGAGGGGGCAACCGGCTCGTTTCGGAGCGCTGCCAGAAAATGTTTCTCGGCCGCGCTCCAGGCGAAATCCTGAACACCGGCGATCGTGGCAAGCACGGCCTGCGCTTCGGCGAGCGTCGCGTCGAGGTCGAGGGCACGCCGCGCCGACGCACGTGCCGCGGTGAGCCCCTGGTCCGGCGCCATGAGTCCGATGACGACCAGCGTGAAGAAGTACGTCGCGAGATGCGCGTGTGGCAGCGCGAAGTCCGGATCGAGGGCGATGGCCTCACCGAGAAAGCTTCGCACCTGCATCCCACCGTGGCGGGCGTGATCCTGCGCCTGGCGATACGCGGCCTCGGCGCGCGGGTCCGGTAATCTGCCGGTCGCGATCGGCAGCTGAGCCGCCCACCAGGCGTCGATCTCGGATGGGAACGCGTACACGACACCCCGGTCGGTCGCCACACGCCGGACTGGCAGGCCGGCATGTTCCCAGCGCTGCGCTGTTCGGACGCCGCGCTTGAGATAGGCTGCGATCTCCTTCCAGGAATCCAGGCGGTCTGTGGGGTTCATCCGAACCTTTTCACCGGAGTATCGCATACGGCTGTCCGGCCGTGGCGCATGTTGACGCGCCTCCGCCGCCGCGATCGATGCTACGGTGCGACTGGAAGACCCGCCCGGCCCCGCACGACCAGCGACGCTCGAGAGTCGCTCCAAGGAGCGGACGAACATGTCACCGAACCACAGCGCCGCCGCCGCCGCGACAGCCACTCGCACCGACGTCGCCGCACGCGCGTCCCATCCCTGGTTCTATCGCGGCATGGGGTTGGTTGTCCTCGGGATTGCGGCGGCAGCGTTCACGCCCGCGCTGATCGACCCTGGTTCGCGACGGGCGCCGCTGACGCCACTCGTCGCGCTCCACGGCGGTGTGTTCGCCCTTTGGCTCGTCCTCTACCTCGCGCAGACCATCCTGGTCGCCTCCAGGCGCATCAACCTGCATCGGCGCCTTGGTTATGCCGGCGGGCTGCTGGCCGTGCTGATGGTCGCTGTCGGCTACGCGAGTGCCATCGCGCTGGCCAGACGCGGCACCGACCTGAGTGGCGATCTCGATCTGGCGGGAAGGCCGCTGATGTTTCTGGTGTTTCCGCTGGGCGACCTCGCCTCCTTCACCGTCCTCGTATCAGCAGCCCTGTGGAACAGGCGCAAGCCTGAGGTCCACAAGCGGCTGATGATCCTGGCCACGGCTGGCGCGCTGATGGCTGCGCCGCTCGACCATCTGATTGGACGGTTCGTTCCCGTCGTTCGCTCGATCCCTCCGCTGTTCCTGTTGCCGCTCGCGACGTTGTACTTCGCCGCCGCGATGCACGATCGGTGGGCGCATGGACGGATCCACCCGGTGTCGCTGTGGGGAGGCGCTGCGCTGCTGCTCTGGGCGAACATCCGCGCCATCGTCATCGGCCCGAGCGCGACGTGGCAGCAGTTTGCCGGCTGGCTCGTGCAATAGATCTCGATATCGTCGCCGCGCTCGCGATCGTGAATGAAGAAGGGCCCTGGGGTCGATTCGCCCGACGCCGGCTCACCCGAGATGCCCCTGATAGCCGACGACAGGCGCCAGCTGGCGGAAGGTGACCGACCGCGGCAGCAGCCGCAGCGCCGCATCGCGGAGCCGGCACGCGATCGGTGACTGGACCTGGCCTACCCGCCCGACCCGCCGCGACCCGAGCACGACCGACGTCGTCCGTGGAATGCGCTCGGCCTCGTAGCGACGCAGCGCCGAGGTGCCCGGCGCGCCGGCAATGCACCGGGCCAGCACGAGCGCGTCTTCGATGGCCTGGCACGCCCCCTGGCCCAGATTCGGCGTCATCGGATGGGCGGCATCGCCGAGCAGGGTGACAGGACCCGTGCCCCATCGATCGACGGGATCGCGATCGTAGATGTCGTTGTGCAGGATCAGCGCCGCGTCCGTCGCGGCGATCAGGTCCGGGATGGGCGGATGCCACGCCTGGAACAGCGCCAGCAGTTGCGTCTTCATGGCGTCAGGAGCCTTGCGGCGGCCCTCCGGCGCATTGCTGGTGGCATACCAGTACACGCGATTGCCGGTGATCGGTACCAGTCCGAAGCGCATACCGCACCCGAGCGTCTCGCCAGCGATCAGTCCGGCTGGCGCGATCGGCGCAATGCCCCGCCACGCGGTGTAGCCGGCATAGCGCGGCTCGCCCGGAATCCCGAGCTGCTGGCGCACGACGGACCGAAGGCCGTCCGCGCCGATCAACAGATCGCCCGTGGCCTGGGTCCCGCCGGCGAAGTGCGCCGTGACGCGCTCGGAGTGGATCTCTACCTTCTCCAACGCACGGCCCAGGTGCATGGGCACGCGCCGGGCGCGCTCCACCAGCGCATCCAGCAGTTCAGCACGATGAAACACCGTCGCGGGCAGGCCGAAGCGGTCAACGAAGTCGCGCGAGGAAGTGTGCGACAGCATGGCACCGTCGGAGCGGCGGACCGCCGCGATATCGCTCACGGAGCTCATGGTGTCGAGCCGTGGCTTCATCCCCAGCTGGTGCAGCGCCTTCAGCGCATTCGGCCACAGCGACACGCCGGCTCCCACTTCCGCCAGGGCCGTGGCCCGCTCGTAGACCTCGACGCCGATGCCCCGCTGCTCGAGCGCGATGGCGGCCGTCATGCCGCCGATGCCGCCGCCGACGACGATGACGCGCACGTCAGCGCTCGGTTGGCGCTTTGACGCCGGGTGGGGGACTACTCGTCCCTGGCGGCGGCACGCGGGGCAAGCACGAAGCCATAGAGGAGCAGGGCGGCGCCAAACGCATCGGCATGGCCGAGACAAGAGAGAGCCCGGAGTCGGGAGCCAGCCCGTACAGGAGCGGACCGATTGGTTGTGCTCAAACGAATCGTACAGAAGGAGCCGCGCCGACACAAGTCGGCCGCAGTTCCACCCGGGACGCGGCCGCACACGCTGCGAGGCCCCGCCGCGGCGCGACAGGCGATGGTCGCCGGGGCGCCAGAAGCCGGCGCTTTCAGTGCCTGGCGCGCGTCGACACGTAGATATCGTTCGCGCCGAAGCCACCGGGGCGTGCCGAAGTGAAGAACAGCGTGTCGTCGTCCGACGACAGTGCGGGGAGCAGGTCCTCGGAGCTGGTATTCACGCTGGCCAGGTTCTCCGGCGGAGACCACGACTCGAGCACGTGCTTGCGTCTTGCGGTCCAGAGGTCCCGCCCCCCGACGCCCGGACGGGTGGAATGTAGGAAGACTTCCAGTCCGTTTCGGGACAGTACGGCACCCGCGTCGATCTCAGGGCTGCTGAGCTCCGCGACCAGTCGCGCCGCGCCGAACGCCTCCGCCACGTAAATGTCGGCGCTGCCCGGTCCTCCGGGTCTGGTGCTGAAGAAATAGAGCTGCGAGATTCCATGTCTGTCGCTTTCGAAGTGCCGTGCCGTGCTCTCGGAGGCCGTGTCCGTATTGATCGACGGACCGAGACGGACCGGCTCCCCCCAGCCGAACGGGTCGCGCACGTCACGCCGATACGAGACCCAGATGTCGCCGGGCGGCCTGGTGAAGAACAGATGATGCTCATCGCGTGACAACGACACCGAGTTCTCGCAGATCTCCGTGTTCACGACGGGTCCCAGATTCTCTGGCCAGTCCCACTCCTGGTGGACGCTCTCCCGTTGGGCGACCCAGATGTCGCAGTTTGCGGCGCCGATGCCGCCGGGGCGGTCTGATTGGAAAAACAGCACCCGTCCGTTCTTCGACAGGGCGGGACCGGCCTCTTGATAGTTCGTGTTGATCATCGGTCCGAGATTCACCGGCTCAGACCAGTTCCGCCCGCGCGAGGCCCCTGCCGGGGCCATCATGACTGCGACGGCTGCCAGCGTCGTGGTGATGGCAATGAGGTGTCGATGCATGTTCGTCTCCTTGAGGGCCGCGTCGTGCGGCCGGGCCTGTGGACGGCCTCCGATCGAGATCGCGTAAAGACCCGCTCGGATGGGTCAACGGGCGCAGGCTTGCGGTTGAGCGAAGGGGCATCTATCCTGTGACCTCCAGACTGACAGGATCGGCCGATGCCCTCGTCCAGCGATGTCACGGCGCTGCTCGGCGACTGGAGTCGCGGCAACCAGCGTGCGCTCACGGAGTTGCTGCCCCTCGTCTACGCGGAGCTCCGCCGGATTGCGGCCCGGGCGCTCCGCGGCGAGCGAACCGGCCACACGCTCCAGCCGACCGCCCTGGTCCATGAGGTGTACCTGCGACTCGTCGACCAGCGCCACGTCGATTGGCGGAATCGGGCGCACTTTTTCGGTGTGTCCGCACAGGTCATGCGGCGGATCCTCGTCGATCACGCCCGGAGCCATAAGGCCATCAAGCGGGGCGACGGACGTCCTCACGTCTCGATTGATGAAGCGAGCGAGGTGACAGGGCCGGATGGCATTCCCGTCCTTGCCCTCGATCAGGCGCTCGAGCGCCTGGCCGGCATCGATCAGGACCTCGCGCGAATCGTGGAGTTGCGCGCGTTCGGGGGCATGACCATCGAGGAAGTCGCGTGCGTGCTCGACGTCTCCGCATCGACCGCGAAGCGGGAATGGCGCACGGCCAAGGCCTGGCTGACGCGCGAGCTCGAGCTCCGGCCGTGACCGACGAGCGCTGGCGCCGCGTCAAGAGTCTGTTCCAGGCCGCCGTTGAACGCCCCCCGGCCGACCGGGACGCCTTTCTCGCCGTCGCCACCGCGCGGAGACGTGGAGCTGCGGCGGGAAGTCGAGTCGCTGCTGGCGTCCGACGCCGCCGACGTCGGCGCGCTGGATCGGTTGCCGCTTGCCGGTGCGGCGATTGCCGATGGTGCGCGCCACCTGTCGGGAATCGATGAGACGTCCATCCGCTCCAGGTTCGAGCGGGGCCGTCGCCTCGGACCGTACGAGGTCCTCGGGCCGCTGGGTGCGGGGGCGATGGGCGAGGTCTACCGCGCCCGGGACACGAAGCTCAATCGTGACGTCGCGCTGAAGGTGCTGCCGCACGAATTCGCGCTCGACGACGACCGGTTCGACGCGCTTCACGCGCGAAGCGCAGATGCTGGCCGCGCTGAATCATCGCAACATCGCAGCCATCTACGGCTTCGAGGATTCCAGCGGCCAGCAGGCACTCGTCCTCGAACTCGTCGATGGACCGACGCTGGCGGAAATGATCGCGCGTGGCCCGCTCGATCCTGACGAGGCGCTGCCCCTCGCCCGCCAGATCGCTGACGCCCTGGAGGCCGCGCACGACAAGGGCATCATCCATCGTGACCTGAAGCCAGCCAACCTCAAGATCTCAGGAAACGGGGTGGTGAAAGTCCTCGACTTCGGGTTGGCCAAAGTCTGGGAGAGCGCCTCCGGCGCCGTCCCTCCAGGAAGCCCGACGCTGACGTCGTCTCACCTTGGTGAGCGCCTGATTCTGGGCACCCCGGCCTACATGAGTCCTGAGCAGGCGCGCGGCAGGATCCTGGACAAACGGACGGACATCTGGTCGTTCGGCTGTGTCCTGTTCGAGATGCTCACCGGCCGGACCGCGTTCGCAGGCGACACGATTTCCGACACCATCGCGCGCGTGCTGGAGCGGGACGCCGACTGGTCGGCCCTTCCACCAGCGGTCCCTGCTCGGATCGTGGACCTGCTGAAGCGGTGTTTGCAGAAGGATCCGAGCCGCCGGCTCCGGGACATCGGCGACGCCAGAATCGAGCTGGACGAAGCCCTGGCGGCAGTCCCCGTCGCACAGATGGCCGCCCCTGCGCGGATCGGCTGGCGCCGGCGTTTGGGCCGGCCGCTGCTCCGGTCCGCGGTCGCGGCTGGCATCGTGATCACGTCGGCCCTGGCGGGCGGATTCCTCTGGCAGCGAAGTCAAGGCCCGGGCCACCCGGCCTTTCGTCAGCTGACCTTCAAGCACGGGTCGCTTCGGGGCGCCCGCCTGGCTCCAGATGGCCAGACCATCGTTTACAGCGCGGCATGGATCGACTCACCGCCGCAGGTGTATGTCCTCCGCCCCGAGAACCCGCAATCGGGAGCGATCGGCCTCACCGACGCGGGCGTGTTCTCCATTTCGTCCAAAGGCGAGCTGGCGGTCGCCGTTGGCTGCCGCCTGAACTGGGGCGAATGTACCGGGATGCTGGCCCGCGTGCCGATGACCGGCGGCACCCCGCGTGAGATGGTGAAGGACGTCCATGTCGCTGACTGGAGTCCTGACGGAGAGAACATCGCCGTCGTCTCGTTCGCCGGCGGTCGATACCGGCTGCAGTATCCGCTCGGCAAGGTCCTGTACGAGCCGGCGGGTTGGATTACGTATGCACGTGTGTCGCCGGGGGGCGATCGCATCGCGTTCCTGGATCATCCTCGTCTCGGAGACATCGGCGGTTCGGTCGCGCTGATCGATACGGCCGGCCGCACGGTCACGCTCTCGTCCGGCTGGAAGGCGCTGCAAGGCCTCGCCTGGGCCGGCGACGAGATCTGGTTCACGGGTTCGCGCACGGGCAAGGGCGGCAGCTCCGCGCTGTATGCCGTGTCCCTCGCGGGTCGCGAACGAACGGTCTTCGCGTCGCCAGGGACGTTGAAGTTGCACGACATCGCCCGCAACGGTGACGTCCTGCTCACCCGGGGCACGACACGCGGCGGAATCGTGGGACTGGCGGCCGACGCGGCGAACGATCGTGAGCTCTCGTGGTTCGACTATTCCACCGTTGCGGATCTCTCAACCGACGGGCGCACGCTGTTGTTCTACGAGTGGGGCGAGGGCGTCCAAGCCAGATCGACGATCTTCATTCGAAAGATGGACGGGAGTGATGCGGTGCGGCTGGGCGAGGGGCGCCCGCTCGCCTTGTCGCCCGACGCGCGATGGGCGCTTGCGGTGCAGGGTGAGACACCCGGCGAGCTCGCGCTGCTGCCTACGGGAGCCGGCGATGCCAGGCGGCTGCCGCGCGGCTCGATCGTTGAATACCTGGATTGGGCCACGTTTTCGCGGGACGGCCGCCGGGTATATTTCGCGGCACAGGACGCCGCCGACATACGCCGCACCTACGTGCAGGATCTCGATGGTGGCGAGCCGAGGCCGGTCACGACCGACGGGTTCGTTGGACAGTTGCTGTCGCCGGATGGTCGCACGCTGGCGACAATCGACCGCTACGGCGAGTACTACCTCTACGCCGTCGATGGCACGTCGCCGCCGAGACCGATTCCGGGGTATCTGGACGGCGACGTGCTGCTCCAGTGGAGCGCGGACGGTCGATCGCTTTATCTGCGGGAAGCCGGCAACCTCACGCTCCGCATTCACCGGCTGGATCTCGAGAATGGCGATCGACAATTCTGGAAAGCGCTGCTGCCGCCCGATCCGGCGGTCCTGATCGACATCGGTTCCGACCCCGGCCAGGTGCGGATCGCCCCGGACGGAAAGTCCTACGCCTACTCGTATTGGACCTTTGCAGGCGAGCTCTACCTCGCCCAGGGCCTCAAATAGCGACGGCCGGATGGAGCTGCGGGTGTTGACGGGACACCGCCGTTGGCATACTGTCCACCTGGAGGTTCGGCATGCGTCCGACTCTCGTGTTCGCGCTGATCGCCGCAATCGCCAGCCAAGGTGCCGTTCCGCTGCTTGCCTGCGGCGACAAGCTGATGATGCTCGGCCGGGGCATTCGCTTCCAGTCGAAGCACACCCCTCGCGCCGCCGCCGTTCTCCTCTACCTGCCCGAGAGCGCCACCGGGCTGGCGTTGACGGACCCGAAACTGGAGTCAGCCCTTCGCGAGGCGGGTCACGCTGTGCAGGCAGTCACCTCCCCCGGCGACCTGGACCGCGCTCTGAGCACCGGAACCTTCGACGTGGTCCTTGCCAACGTCACCCATGCTGCGGAACTGGTCAAGGCGCAGAGTCTCGCGGAGCGGCACGCGGTCGTTCTCCCGGCGATCTACCTGGTCGCTTCCGCCTCACCGGGGGCCGACAAGAAGCAGTCCAAGGCTGACCGCGACAAGGCGTCGAAGGACTTTCACATCATCGTCGACGTCCCGGGCCGACCCGGCCACTACTGCCACGCCGTCGATCTGGCGATGGAGCAGAAGCTGAAGCGGGAGCAGGAAGCCTCGCGTCGGCGCTGAGGGAGCGTCGCCTCGATGCCTCGTCCGCGAACGCTTGCCGCCTGGCGGCTCATGGCCTTTGGCGTGTTGCTTCCAGGCGTCGCGGCGGACGCGTCGGCGCAGGCCTTCATCCCCGCGCGTGGCGATGGTACGGTCAGCGTCTCCTATCAGTCCATCCACACGCGTGGCCAGCACGGGGCGTCGGGCGAGTGGTTCTCCAACGCGCCGCAGCTTCCAGAGCTGCCGGAGGACTCGACCAACACGCACGCCTTCGTCTGGCACGTCGAATACGGGTTGGCGAAGCGACTGGCGGTACACGCCTCTCTTCCATATATGCAGGTGCGCTACAAGGGTGCTGGCCCGCACACGGAGGGGTTCGATGGCCAACCTTCCGACCGGGACGATGGCACCTACCATGGGAGCTTTCAGGACTTCTACGTCGGGACCCGCTTCAAGGCACTGGAGTCGCCGCGCTTCGCGCTCACTCCGTTTGTCGAAGTCATCATCCCGAGTCACCAGTACGAGAGCCTCGCGCAGTCGGCCGTCGGCCGCGATCTCCGCGCTCTGGTCGTTGGCGCGGCCGTCGGCGGCTTCGCGGACTACCTCCTGCCCGGCCTGCACTTTCAGACCCGCATCTCCTACGCCTTCGTCCAGAAGGCCGCCGATGTCCGCCCGAACCGGACCGGGATAGACACCGCGGTCGGATACTTCGTGACCCCGCGGCTGGCGGTTCAGTTCATCCAGACGTTCCAGATCACCCACGATGGAATCGATTACGTGGGAGCACCTGATTTCCTCGCCGTCCATAATGGCACGCCGATCACGGATGAACACTTCCGCAATCATGACCGCCTGGTCCGCGCGAATTCGCTGAATTTCGGCGGTGGAGTCGCCTACCAGCTCACGGAACGCGCCGGCGTCTTCGCGACGTATGGCAAGCTGGCGTGGGGTCAGAACCTTCCTGCCCCTCGATCGATCACCGTCGGCATGAACTGGAGCTTCACGGCCGGGGGCGCCGCCGCCCGGGCCAGCCTGAGCGGGAACGGGTCCGCTGGATTCCAGTGATGCGCTGCCAGCCTGTGCTTCGCGATACCGGAGCACGCGCGGCAGCTCCACCTAGCGTCTCCGTGCGCCTCGACACCTCCGCCTGACGGCGCATGCCGTACAATCGCCGCGGGGAGCGCCGACGTAGTCCCGTCCCCTCCCATCCGCCGCCATCGAGGTTCGACCCCATGAATTCCGCACGCATTCGTCTCCTTGCCACCAGTGCCGCCGTCCTCGTGCTCGCCGTCGCTGTCACACGCGGCACGCAGGGGCCTGATCGACCGTGGCCTCCGGGACTCCAGCCCGTGTCACCCGAGTCGCCGGCCCTCTCGCCGGCCGACGCCATGGAAACGTTCCACCTCGCGCCGGGCTATCGCCTTGAGCTCGTGGCCAGCGAGCCGCTGGTCCAGGACCCCATCCTCATGGAATGGGACCTCGAGGGCCGGATGTGGGTGATCGAGATGCCGGGCTACATGCGCGACATGGTCATGTCGCGACAGTTCGATCCCGACACGCGCATCGTCATCCTGGAGGACACGGACAAAGACGGGCGGATGGACAAGCGGACGGTCTTCGCCGACAAGCTCGTCCTGGCGCGGTCCCTGAAAGTGCTCGATCAAGGGGTTCTGGTCGCCGAGCCGCCCAACGTCTTTCTCATGCGCGACACCGACGGCGACCTGCGCGCCGACACCAAGGAGCTGGTGGCGACGGGCTACGCCCAGCTCACGGCAAGCATCGAGCACAACGGCAATGGTTTTCACTGGGCGCTCGACAATCGCATGTACACGGCCAACAGCGACATCTACCTGCGGCTTCGTCCAGGCTACGATCCCGCCGCTCCGCCGGCCGAGCGCTTCGAGGTGCTGCGGACCATCTCACGCGGGCAGTGGGGCGTGACGCACGACGACGGCGGCCGCATCTTCCGCAACACGAACGAGAACGCGCTAAACGTCGACTTCGTGCCGACACCGTATTTCCTGCGCAACCCGACACTGACACGGACCGCGGGCAGCTACCAGTCGATGGTCACGCCGGAGAACAACCTCAACCAGGTCTGGCCGGTGCGCCCGAACCGCGGCGTGAACCGCGGCTACGTGCTCGGCGTGCTGAAGGAGGACGGATCGCTCGCCAGATATTCGGCGTCGACGTCGCCGGTCGTCTACCGGGGCGACCGGCTCCCCGCGGAGCTCTACGGCAATGTGTTCATCGCCGATCTGTCCGCCAACGTGGTCAGCCGCATCGTGCTCGAAGACGACGGGACGCTGCTCAAGGCGCGCAAGGCGTACGACCGCGCCGAGTTCCTGGCCTCGACCGACGAGCGCTTCCGGCCCGTCTACCTGTCGGCTGCTCCGGACGGCACGCTCTACATCGTCGACATGTATCGCGGGATCATCCAGCAGCGCAGCGACATTACTGAATACCTGCGCGACCAGATCCTGTCGCGCAATCTCCAGGGGCCCAACGGGCTCGGACGCATCTATCGGGTCGTGCACGAAACCACGGTGCGCGGTGAACGGCCGTCGCTGACCGGCGCATCTCCTGGGCGGCTCGTCGAGCTGTTGTCGCACCCGAACGGCTGGTGGCGCGACATGGCCCAGCGCCTGCTGGTCGAGCGGCGCGCGACGACGGTCGCCGGCGCGCTCGAACGATTGGCCTCGCAGTCGGCCGATTACCGGACGCGTCTGCACGCGCTCTGGACACTCGACGGGCTCAATCGCATCGAGCCGGCGGTCGTGGCCGCGGCGCTGGAAGACAAGGTGCCCGACGTGCGCGCGTCGGCCGTCCGCATCGCCGAGCGATGGCTCGGTGAGCCCGGTCACCCGATTCACAAGCCAATCCTGCAGCGGCTCGACGACGAGCACTGGGCGGTCCGGCACCAGCTCGCGGCATCGGTGGGACTGCTGCCGGCGGGCGTGCGCGAGCCCGCGGCCGCGAGGCTGCTGGCGAAGCACGCCGCCGATCCCATCACGGTGGACGCGGCATTGAGTGGCTTGCGGGGAGCGGAGGCCGACGTGCTCGACCAGCTCCTGCGCATGGAGACGGCGCCGCGATCGGCGAGCGAAATCGCCATCGGGGTCTTCGCGTCAGCGGTAGTTCGCAGCGCGCCGGATGCGGCCGTGCAGCGGCTGTTCGCGTGGGCGGCTGACGCGGATCGGCCGGAGTGGCAACGGTCGGCGCTCCTCCGCGGCGCCGAGGTCGCCCTGCTCGACGCTCCGATGCCCGGCGATACGGGCCGCCGGGGCGGCGGCTCCGGACGGGCCGGTGCGTCGGCACCATGTCCGACCTGTCCCGGGGCCCGCGGCGGTCCTGGCGGCGCGTACGCGTTTCCGGGCGGGCCGACCGCATCCGCCAATCAGTTCATCAACCCGTTCACCGGCGCGCGCGGCGTTGTCGGCGTCGGTCCCGTTGGCGCCGGCAGTCAGCCGGCGGTCACGTCGCGCGGCGGCGGTGGCCGCGGCGGCCGCGGTGGCGGCGGCCAGCAGATCCGGCGCCTCGGCGGCGAGCCCGTCGAACTCTCACGCCTGGCGGCGGCGGATGGCGAGCTGGGGTCGAGGGCCAGGGCCGTGCTCGCGCGCGTGGAGTGGCCGGGCAAGCCCGGCGCGAGTGCGCCGGTGGCGCCGTTGACGGCTGCCGAGGCGCGGCGGTTCGATGCCGGCGCGGAGATCTACAAGACGATCTGCGCCGCGTGCCACCGGGCTGACGGCCGCGGTGAAGAGCGGATTGGTCCGCCGCTGATCGGCTCACCGCTCGTGCTGGCGCCGCCCGGCGTGCCGGTGCGCGTCGTGCTGCACGGCAAGCAGGGGCCTGTGGGGATCATGCCGGGGCTCGGGTCCGCCCTGGACGACGAGCAGGTGGCGAGCGTCGTGACCTACATCCGCCGCGAATGGGGCCAGACCGGTTCGCCCGTCGATCCGGCCGCGGTTGCCGGGATCCGCGCGCAGACCGCGGATCGGGTGCGGCCGTGGACGCCCGAGGAACTCGCGGCCCTGGCGCAGGGGACGACCGCGCCGGCTAAATGACCTGCGGGCGGCGGACGGGCCGCGCCCCCCACCGCGCTATCTGTAGCGCGGCTCGCCATCATTTGGTCAGCGCTCGAACTTCGTCGCGCAGGGCGGCTATCTCGACCCTGAGCGCGGCGATGGATTTGGCACCCGCCAACTCGGCCTCCTCGTCGTCCGCGTCGCGGCCGATGAAGAAAGTCGCCAGAGTCGCGGTCACGTAGCCAAAGACCCCGAAGCTGTACAGCGCCAGGAGGAGGCACAGCACGCGCCCTTCGGCCGTCTGCGGCCAGAACTCCGACCCCATCGTGGTCATGATCATGGCGGTCCACCACAAGGCGGCGCCGTAGCTGTTCAAGCCGGGGCCTCGAGGATTGTCGTTCTCAAAGGTGTACATCCCCGCCGCACCGACCAGGGTGACAATCAGCGTCGAGACGACGACGTAGCCAAAGCCGCGGCGGCCCATGCTGGCTCCCAGGGCGCGCATGCCGCGGTTCACCGAACTGAGCATCCGAAGCAGGCGCACGCCGCGCGCGAGACGCGCGGCCCGGGCCACGCGAGCCAGTCGCAGAACGGTGATGAGTCGGAACACCCGAAGGGCCGGGGCCAGCAGCGCGATGCCTTTCAGCCAGTTGCTCTTCAGGAAGTCGAGTTTGCGCGGGGACAGCGATAGCCCCAGGGCAAAATCGAGGATGAACACAACCCAGATCACGAGACCGGCGGCCTCCAGGAAAGGACTCAGCCCCCAGATCATTTCGACCAGAAACAGCGCCAGCCAGATGAAGGCCAGCACCAGCATGGGCACTTCCAGCCAGTCCTGCAGTTGCTTGACGAGCGCCGCGCGCTCAAGGTCGATGGCTGGTCGCGTCGGCGGCATCTGCTCATTCATCGGATTTTTGGGAGGTCGAAGCGTCTACCTGGGCTCGACCGGACGGCGGAGCGATCGTCCCGCGACGAGCATCATCCTAATGGATGAGGGCACGATCAGGGCCAGGGCCAGCGCCTGCCGGGCGATTGAATCGGCCCTGGTCGGGATAAACCATCGGGTAAAAGTCCTCGCAGGCTGCGCGCGTCGCTCGCCGGGGCACGGAACATGCGTCCTGAAGGCCCATCGGGAGACCCTCCGTAGAAAGGCTGGCCACCATCATGTCCTCGTCGCGTCGCATCCTGCACCTGCAGCCGCTTACGCACGAGCTGCCCGTCCGCGCCGACTCATCTGTCAGCGATTGTCGTGACCTCTCTAAGGGTCAGCTTCGAACACGTGGTCTCCGAAGGGGATAGCGGTGACGGCCATCGTCTACGTCCTCGTCTGGATCCTGTCGGTGCTCCTGATCGCCGCCACCCTGCTGCCCGTCGTCAGGAGCGCGAAGTGGTGGGTGCGGCTCTGGGACTATCCCCGGCTCCAGCTGGCGGTCGGCCTTGCCGTCGTGGCGGGCGCTCAACTCCTGGTGCTGCCGGGCGGTCTGGCCGCAGGTGCCCTGCTGGCGGCGACCGCTGGGTCCCTCGGGTGGCAGCTGTACCGGATGTACCCATACACGCCGCTGGCCCGAGTGCAGGTGACGCAGGCGGCCGACCCCGCCAGCGAAAGCGTGGTGGGTATCGTCGTTGCCAACGTGCTGCAGCAGAACAGGGACGCGACCGCGTTCCTGCAGCGGGTGCGCGACGCCGACCCGGACATCGTGCTCGCCGTCGAGACGGATCAGTGGTGGGACGCGCAGATTGCCTGCCTGCAAGAGCGCTATCCCTACGCCGTCCGGCACCCGCTGGACAACACCTACGGCATGCACCTGTTCTCGCGCCTCGTCCTGGAGGACGTGCGGCTGCAGGACCGGGTGTCGAGCGAGATTCCCTCGCTGACGGCCGGCGTGCGACTGCGCTCGGGACAGCTCGTCACGCTGCACTGCGTGCACCCCGAGCCGCCGCAGCCGGGCAACGACGTCGAGGAACGCGACGCCGAGCTGCTGCTCGTCGCGCGCGAGGTCGCCGGCAAGCGCGGGCCGACCATCGTGTGCGGGGATCTGAACGACGTCGCCTGGTCGAGCACGACGCGTCTGTTCCAGCGGATCAGCGGTCTCCTGGACCCCCGGGTCGGGCGTGGTTCCTATCCGACTTTCCATGCGGGACACTGGTTCGCACGCTGGCCGCTCGACCACATCTTCCTCGACGCCAGCTTTCGTCTGCAGCGGCTGGAGGTCCTGGGGTTCTTCGGTTCGGATCATTTCCCGGTGCACGTGAGGCTCGTGCACGACGCCAGCGCGGTGCACGACCACGACGTCGAGCCGGCGACTGCCGACGACCAGGAGCGGGCGGACGAGAAGATCGAGGACGGACAGCAGGCCGGATGAGCGCCCGAGCGCCGATCAAGAGCCGGGTCGGCGCAACACGCGGCCGCGATGACTTCGATCGGGTGGAGGGGTCTCGGAATGCTGCCGATCGGCTCCGTTGGCCTGATCACAGGAACGGCAAATAGCCAGGAATCGCGGCCTCGCTGAGCTGCGAAGGAGAGAAGATGGCGGCGAAGCTGCGACTGCTATGGGAGCGCGTGCACAGCTCTTACTGGTTCCTGCCGGGTCTGCTGCTCGCTGCCGCGGCCGGCCTCGCGTTCGTGGCGACCTGGCTCGATCGGAATGTGGACCAGGAATGGCTGCAAGGGCTCACCGGGGTGTTCTCTGGCGGCCCTGAGGGAGCCCGCGCCGTGCTCGGCGCGACGGCCACGGCGGTGCTCGGCGTCGCCGGAACCACGTTCTCCATCACCATCGCCGTCCTCTCGCTCACCTCGTCCCAGTTCGGTCCCCGCCTGCTGCGCAGTTTCCTCAAGGACACGGGCAACCAGCTCGTGCTCGGCACGTTCATCGGCACGTTCCTCTACTCGCTGCTCGTGTTGCGAACGGTGCGGAGCACCGACGAGTCGCCGTTCGTTCCACATCTCGCCGTCACGCTCGGCCTCGTTCTTGCCGTGCTCAGCGTGTGCATGCTCGTCTATTTCATTCAGCACATCGTCAACTCGATACAGGCGAGCCGGATCATCGGAATGGCGGGGAAGGAGCTGCTGGCGGGGGTGGACCGGTTGTTCCCTTCGCAGATCGGCGACTCCGCCGCGGCAGCCGACGCGGACTCGGGAACGGTGCCGGGGCGTTCGACGATGATCCGAGCCGACCGCAGCGGATACGTGCAAGCCATTGACGGCGATGCGCTGCTGTCCTTCGCGACCGAGCGGACGGGGACGACGGAGCTGCTCAAGATGCCGGGGGAATTCGTCGCCGCCGGAACGCCGCTCGCCATCTGGCATTCGGACGGTGAGCGGGACGAAGACCTGGCCACGAGCATCAACGATGCCTTCAGCCTGGGCGAATACCCGACACAGACACAGGACGCGATGTTCTCCATTCACCAGCTGACGGAGATTGCCACGCGGGCCCTGTCCCCCGGCGTCAACGACCCCAAGACCGCGATGATCTGCCTGGACTGGCTGAGCGTTGGCCTGTGCGTGCTCGCGGCCCGCAACTTCCCCTCCGCTGCCAGACGCGATGAAGCGGGGGCGGTACGGGTCATCGCCAAGGTCCTGTCGTTCGAGTCACTGCTCGACAGCGCGCTCGATCAGATCAGACGTTACGGACGCAGCGACGCCGAAGTGCTGACCCGGCTGCTGCACGTCCTGGCCGAAGTCGCCTCGTGCACCCGCATGGGCTCACGGCGAAATGCCCTCAGGCGCCACGCCGATCTCGTGCGCGCCGAAGCCGATGAGGGATTGACGGCCGAAGAGGCGAAGGCGCAGGTCGCGGCGCGGCATCGGCTGGCGATTCACACCATCGATGCCGCGGAGGAGCTCCCCGCCTGACGAGGAGGCATCGGCCTCATGCCGGGGGACCCACTGTCGAGCCCGCCATCCACTTCAACTTTACTCGTTCTCCTTGAGTGGTATGACCCAGGCGCGGCGCTCAGCAATCCTGCCGTCGCGCATGACGAACACCTCGGCCATGGACATGCGCAACTCTCCACCCGCTGCGCGCCTGGCCGTGCCGTTGAGCTCTGCCATGACGGTATCGCCCTGCTCGACCATGCGCACGACTTCGAGCTTGGGAGGGTCGATGAACTCGGGTCCGCCGTCGATGGCTTTGTCGTAGGCCTCTTTGCCGGTGAGATGAAAGGCACCGACGACGGTCCACTCGATGTCGTCGGTGAGGCAGGACAGGATCTGCGCGTGATTGTTGGTGCGGAAGCCGTCAAGGTAGCGGTTGACGGTCTCGATGTTCTGCGACAGCTCTCTTTCGTTCCCCATGATTCTCCACGTCAGCCCTCGCGTTGCATACGCTCCCGCCGAGCCAACTCCGCCTTGCTCGGCGCCTCCTGAGCGGTGTCGCCGACCTCGACCTCGCCGCCGCGCTCGTAGTGCCCGACAATGATGCCGGTGGATGCAGCGCGCGAGCTCGTCAGCTTGTACGCATGCGGCGCCGAGCCAGCGGCGAAGAGCTTCTTGCCGCCGCCAAGCACGACCGGCATCGTGAACAGGCTCATCGTGTCGACGAGGTCGTGGGCGAGCAGTGCGTGTACCAGTTCCGCACTGCCCTGGGTGACCAGGTTCGGGCCGTCTTCCTTCTTCAGCCGCTCCACGTCAGCGATGTCGCGCAGGAGCACGGTGCCCGCCCAGCTCGTATCAACCTCGCCAGAGCGCGACACCACATACTTCTTGACGCCATTGAACAGCTTGGCGATGCCGCCATCGTCAGCGTCTTCTTCGTAGTGGGGCCAGTAGGCGGCGAAGATCCTCGGTTGGCGCGCCGGGTGCCTGCATGACGCCATCCATCGACACCTGGGCGCCGACGATAATCTTCCGCATGGGCTACTCTCCCTTTGTCTCAATATAGCGCTGCTGCGAAACCGAGTCGTTGTCGGCGAACACCAGCAGGACCGGCATAGGCAACTTCGCGATGCCGGCCGACAGTCATAGTCTTCGCTCATCAACTTCCACATCTTGTCGAGGAACGCTGGACAGCCCTGCGGCTCGGGCCGGCGCCTGGCTTGCCAGCCGTAGCGCGAGCGAAGCAAGCGCTTGGCTTGCCCGGAGCCATCACGGCCACTGCTGCGCACCGTGCAGGATGCGAGCGACGTAGACGGCGTCCCCTCGCACCGCGTAGACCACGATGTAGGGCAAGGGCGACATCACGAGTTCGCGTGTGCCCTCCTTCTTGCCCAGCCTGCCTCGGTTTGGGAACGTCAGCAGCGTGACAGATGCTTCGTACAGGGCGCGCACCAGGCGCTCCGCACGCTCCGGTGATGTGCTCGAAGAGGTAGTCCGCGATTCGTTCGAGATCCGCGGCGGCCTCTTGGGTCCACCGGAGTTGCATCAGCGACGGGACTGATGTTCGGCCAGCTTCTGCTCCACGCGGGTGCCGACGGCGTCGTACGTCAGGACCTGCCCGGCGTCGATCTGGGCGAGTCCCTTTTCGACTTCGCGGATGAACCAGTCGTCGTAGTCGACGGCTCGCTCTATCGCTTCGCGGACCAGGACGTCGGCCGACACGCCGCGGCGATCGGCGGCGCGCGATGCGTGCGTCGCGCTTGGCACTGACCTTCTTCGCGGGGGAAAGACAGCAGAAGGCCGATGATAGGTGTGGAGGGCGGCAGGCTAAGCGAAGACAGCCGGCACGAGCGTCGAATCTCAGGAACGTATCGTGGGCAGCCTCAGAGGTTGAAGTTCGGGCGCGAGCGTTTCGCATCGGTGCCGATCAGGCCGGGGGACATGCGCAGCCCCCAGAACTCCGCGGACCCGAAGACCTCGATGATTTTGGGGCAGGTGCGGCACGAGCGGGTCTCTGGCCATATAGACGAGGTCGTAGATGCGACCGGCGCGGAAGCCGTCCATCAGGCAGATCCGGGTTGGGTCGGGTGTACCAGGCCAGGGCATCGACTCGCAATTGGCGAACGCCCAGTCGCTGCGTGCGACGGGCCGCGCGGCGTCCTGCGCGCCGGAGTAGGCCTCCCGTGTATGCCATGTGAGCCGTGCGTCCCGCTGCTGGAGACCGGCGGGGGGATACGGCTGCGCGGTACCCAGCGAGGCGAGACGGATACGGCGCCGTCGTCGCACCATCGGCGACATCGTAGAAGCGCGCGAGGACGGGACCGGTAGTTGCGGAACAGTCCCGACAGCGTGCGATCGGCACCCGCGCCGCCTGGGACATGTCCAGCGGTTTCGCCAGGGCGAACGTCGCCACGTATTCCACCCTCCGGCGTCGGCGCCAGGTCGAGATCCTGAATGATCGTGTTGTGCGGGTCGTTCGGGTCGATCTCCCCGTGCACCTTGCCGCGGGGAAGTTCGGATGGGATGGCCGGTGCAGGGGCTGCTGCATCCTTCATCGGCTCGCGTGGGGTGATCTCGAGCCGCACCACCTGCGCACGCGCCGCCGTTGCGCTGGAGGCAACGACGCACGCCAGGACAAACGACCGCACGCGTGGGGGTCTCATCCGCTACCTGGCTGTCAGATGCGGTTGAACTTCGCAATCGCCTTCGTCAGCGATTTGAACTCTCTGATGAACGGGTACATGCCACTCTCCCGTTCGTCGATCGACTGCGCCTGCTTGAGTACCTCCGCCGCGCGTTCCTGCGGCACCACCACGACGCCGTCCTCGTCGGCAACGATGATGTCCCCCGGACGAACCATCACGCCCGCACACTCGACCGGCACATTCCTGGCCACTGTCGCATAGTGGCCGACCGCGGTCCGCGGCGACCTGGACCTGGCATAGACGGTGAGCCCCATTCGGCGGACGTCCCAGAGATCGCGGATGGCGCCATCGAGCACCATCCCGGCCATGCCTCGCTCGACAGCGGCTGTCGCCATCAGATTGCCCATCGCCGCGATGTCGAGGGTGCCTTCCATGACGATGACGCCCACTTCACCCGGTTTTGCCTCGTCGATCATCTCCACCGAGTGCTTCACTGCGAGTGATGGCGTCGCCTGATCGGCGGGCGCTGGCCGGGCGAGCGCCGTCGTGGCCCGCCCGACCAGGTTCGAGCCGGTCATCAGCTTCATGTCATGGCGCATCGTCCCGTTCCTTCCGGTGACGAGCTCGACCGCGTCGGACACCGACGCCGGATAGGTGCTCTTGAAGCCGGCGATCAACGGATCTCCCGGTGCATCACCGCTCTGCGCGGCTGCAAGCGCGGCGAAGGCGGCGGCGCCGCAGACCGAGAGGACGACGACCAGCAAACGAAGCGAACGGTGGCTGTGCATGGACCAGACTCCTTGACGCCTTCGCGTATAGTAGCGCGGTCCGGACGGGCCCGGTTAGGATCACGCGACAGGAGGGGAGGGGTCGATGGGATTGCTGAATGCAGTCGTGATAACCGCGATGCTGGTGTTGCAGGCTCCAGACCTGCCGCCGCCGTTCCCCAGGCCCGGCACGACGCAGCTGCTCGAAAACGGTGCGGTCGCGGTGTGGGATGTGTCCTGGCTCAAACAGCAGTACCCACTGCACACTCACCGCTATGACCTTGTGGGGATTGCCTACGCGGAAGGGAACCGGATCATCACCCAGGGACAAGCTCCCGGCCGACTGGTTCCGACCAAGGCCTGGGTGTTTCAGACTAATCGCGCCGGCGTCACTCACGTCGAGGAAGGGGCCAGCGACCCCCCAATGCGCGCGGTGTTGATCGAGGTGAAGACGCCGGCTGCGCGGGACGGCCGCGCGGAACCGCCCGACGGCCTGCGTCAAGTCGCCGGAGCACCTGCGTGGGAAAACAACCGCGCAGCCGCCTGGCTGATCAGCGGCGGGTCGTCGGCCCACACGCACCGCCACGTCGGCGATGCCGTCGAGCTGATCTTCGACGGATCGACGACGCCCACAGCAGCGTTCGTGCCGTCCGGAACGGTGCACGCGGGTCCGGCGCCAGGGGAGGCGGGGCGGGCCTACATCTTCGAGATCAAGTAGGGAGGAGCTATGAAGAAGTCGAGCACCGGTCGCCGGGCGTTCCTGGCCACCTGCGCGATGGCCGGCTGTGCCGCCACGCGGCCGCTGGCAGCGTTTGGACAAGCCGTCGACAGCGCCCCACAGGCGTCCAGCCCCTCGGCCCTGCGCATCACCGATGTGAAGTGCGGCTACGTCCGCGGCAGCCTGTTCGTGAAAATCCACACCAACCAGGGCATCTGGGGGTGCGGCGAAGCGGTCGATGCCATCCAGGGCACCTACCATATGGTCCAGAGCTTCGGCCAGCGCCTCCGCAACCAGAGCCCGCTGAACGTGCATCGGATCTTCGAGCAGGTCAGGAAGGGTGGCGTGTTCGGGGGCGCACAGTCGGGGGTTTTCATTGCAGTGTTGTCGGCCGTGGAAACAGCGCTCTGGGACTTGGCCGGCAAGGCCCTGAACGTGCCGGTTTATCAGCTGCTCGGAGGGAAGTTCCGCGATCGGATTCGTGTGTACCTGGACACCGCGCTGTATCAGGCCAAGCTGCCCACCCCAGCCCAGTTCGCCGAGTCGGCAACGCAGGCCGCCAAGAACGGGTACACCGCCGTCAAGTTCGACTTGGATCAGGGGAACGACCCCAACAAGTACGACCAGTTCAACTGGACGGCCGGTCCGGCGGAAATACAGCGGATGGTGGATCAGATGTCAGCGGCGCGGCAGGCGGTGGGGCCAAACGTCGACATCTGCGCCGACATGCACGCCCGCTACGATTATCCGACCGGCCAGCAGGTGGCTAAACGGATGGAGCCGCTGAACCTGATGTGGCTGGAAGAACCGGTGCCGGCGGAGAACGTCGACGCCTACAGGCTCATCGCCCAGGAGACCAGCACCCCGATTTGTGCGGGCGAGAACATCTTCCTCGCCCATGGGTTCCGGCGCTTGCTTGAGATGGGCGGCGTCGACATCGTGATGCCCGACCTCCAGAAGGCGGGTGGCCTCGGTGAAGGACAGCGGATCGCCAACCTCGCGAACCTCTACTACGTGCCGTTCGCGCCGCACATGGTGGCCTCGTTCCTCGGCGCCATGGCGTCGTGCCACGTGTGTGCGTCGGTTCCGAACTTCATGATCCTGGAGTGGCAGACCTACTTCGACACCACCCCCATGTACAAGGAGATGGTGACCTACGACGGACCGCAGGTGGAGAAGGGCTACATCCGCGTCTCAGAGAAACCCGGCATCGGCGTGGACATCAACGAAGAGGCCATGCGAAAGTACGCGACGCAGGGCGTGCCGTTTTTTGCGTAGGAGTGATGCGACCCTCGGCGTACGGGGCCTGTCAGGCGCGCTGAGCCGCCCATGTGGGAGCCAGCGCTGGCACCCGTCAGGGTCCCTGCGGCACCCGGTCGACGAGCGCGAGCGGGTGACGGAGCGGGCGCAGCACGGGAGAACCGGCCCCGACCCGGCTCGTCTTCGCGCGTCGATGTATCAATCCACCTCGCGTTTGCGCGACCGCATCGGTGGAGGTTTCTTCACCCATGCCGTCGTCTCCTGACGTTTGCTGAACATACTCGACGGCGATTGTGGTGGTTCGTGGGTCCCTCTTCGCTGACACGCTGCCACTTCAGCGTGTTGTGACTCGTTGACAATGTCTCCTCGCGAACTCGTCGGCAATGTCTGGATCGACTCGGAAGGGCTGAGAATCGGGTTGGTCGATAGGCGAAGGAGGATCGCATGCGACGAACGGCGTGGCTTTCCCTCCTGGCGGTTCTGCTGCCCCTCAAGGCAGCCGCCCAGGAGACTCGCGGCAGTATTAACGGAATCGTCCAGGACAAGGGTGGAGTCATTCCCGGCGCATCGTGAGAATTGCGAACACCAGCACCAGTGCCGCGGGCGGCCAGCTTGGCACGGGGGGCGGTTGCGACAGCCGCAGCACGGGCAACAACTGCACGCTCGACAGCGTCAGCAACAATGGCTTCGGCCACCGCATCGCCAGCTCGCCCAATTCCGATCAGATCGAGGAGATCCGCATCGAAACGTCGAACTTCCACGCCTCGCAGGGCCACGGCACGGGACTCACCGTCTCGATGAAGACGCGAAGGGGACGAACGCCTGCGCGGCTCGGCCAACTACACGCACTGCAACAATCGGCTGAACGCGCCGAACCTGCAGCAGAAGGTCGCGTTCGCGCAGGACCCGCGCCAGGAGGACGCGTTCCGCGCGAGCCGCTCGCATATCGGCGCCTTCACGCTCGGCGGGCCGGTCGTGATTCCGAAGGCGATCAACGGGAGGGGCAAGGCCTTCTTTTTCGCCAACTACTCGCAGTCCAACGACTCGGCGCCGGGTCGTCTCGCCGGCAACTCAACCGTGCCCGCCAACCGTAAGCACTTTCCCATCTACATGCTCGCCAGCATGTTCCTGGGGGGCGCCGTCTGCTGGTTGCTGATCGATCCACACAAGCCGGTCTTCGAAGACGAAGCGGCGTGAGGTCGGGTGCCGTCGGGGTTCATGAAGCGATCCTTCGGGATGATGTTGCCCGGGAACGGGTCGCGGATCACGCGACCCGGCCGGAGCGGGCCGGGCCGTGTGGTCAACGGGTCGAAGATCTGGCACTGATGGTGGCCGGTGGGAGTCGTGGCCACGGCCCCCGACGGCAACGCCGGTGTCAGGCCGCCAACCAGGTGTGCTCCGGCAAAGAAGATGCGAGGACCGCTTTCGTGCCGAGCGTCTCAGCCCACTTCGCGGTCGGGATCTCGAAGACTGCGAACGAGAGCGCGAAAGTATCACAGGTCAATCTGCCACGGGCTCTTGCGCGTCATCTTTTCGGAATGCGGAGACTGCGCCTCCGCGCTGTGAACGCACGCGCGCCGTTAGTGGCGTTCAGTCGGATACGCGAGGAACTTCAGCGCTGCGCAGTGCCGGGGGCGGGTTGACTCGGGTGCAGATCGGATACTACGATCCGCCCGCCAATCGATAAACGGTGGGTGACCGTCGCGACGGTGGGCAGCCTCACCATCGCTGATGTGCCAGGAAGGGGGTAACTCCCCATGCGCAATTGTGTGTCTGGATTGCTTGGCTCCTGCTGACAGCCGCTTCACCCCGGTTCATCCAATTCGTGACGAGGTTGACCGTCTAGAACAATCGCGCCGGGCCTCTCCAGCGAGCCTCAGATGAAGTCGTGCGTTGCCCAAGGCAGTACCACTATGAAGATCGGTCGCAGAACATTCACGAAGACGCTTGCCGGAGCCGCAGGATCGCTGGCGGCCGGTTCATGGGTCCTGGGCAACAGGCCCGCCTGGAGTCGGATGCCAGTCGCGCTCGCGCAGGCTGCCAGCCGGCTGTCACCGACAAAGGTCACCAGCATCCGGATCTTCTACCCGCCCAACTACGATCCCAACGGTCCGCAGGCGTTCCCGCAGAGCAACATGGTCGTGCTCGTCGACACCGAGGCGGGCATAACCGGGATCGGCCAGGGGGGCTCCCCCGACACGGTGCGGAACGTCGCCCGAAGCGTCATCGGCAGGAATGCGTTCGATACTGAGATGATCTGGCAGGCGGCCTTCATGGACGGGTTCTACTCGCCCGGCAAGGAGCGGCTGCATGCACTGGGCGCCATCGACCTGGCGCTGTGGGACATCAAGGGCAAGGCGATCGGCGTGCCCCTGTACCAGTTGTTCGGCGGCAAGGCGCGCGAGCACATCGAGTTGTACGCGACGTCCGGGCTCCCGCAAGGAACCGTGCCGCCGGGCGAAATGCAGGGAATGGGGCTGAAGGAGCGCGCCGCGGCAACGATGGCGGCCGGGTATCGCGTGTATCGCGTCGACGCCGGCATCCTGCCGAGCACGGGCGGCGGCCGGGCCGGTGGCGCGGCGGGACCGGGCGCCGGGGCGGCGCCGGGCGGGGCAGCGCCGGGCGGAGCACCGGCTGGCGGACAGACCGGCGCGGGCCGTGCCGCTGGTCCTGGCGGCGGGCCGGGGCGCGGCGGCGGACGAGGCCCGACGCAGTTCAACTCCCGGGCGCGAATCCCTCAGATCATCCGCGCGATCGAGCAGATTCGTGAGGGGGTCGGTCCCGACGGCGACTGGATGATCGACGTGCACCAGAAGTTCGACTTCCACGAATCGGTCGAGCTGTGCAGGTTGATGGAACCGCTGCGGCCGTTCTGCGTCGAGGACCCGCTTCGCGAAGAGCAGTTCCGGACCCAGATCCCGAAGCTGCGACTCCTGACGTCGGTACCGCTGGCGCCGGGGGAAGAGTGGGGCACGCGCGCCGACTTCAGTCCGCTGGTCGAGCAGCGCGACATCGACTTCGCCCGCGCGTCTCTGCCGAACGTCGGCGGCATCACCGAGATGCTGAAGATCATGGCGCTGTGCGATCTGCACAAGGTCGGCATCGTGCCGCACTTCACCGGCCCCATCGCCACCGCCGGCCACATGCACACGATGATGGCATTCCCGGGTCAGGTACTCATGGAGTACAACCAGGGTGAACGTCCGGTGCCCTACATGCCCGAATTCCTCGAATGCAGGAACGGCAAGGTCTGGCCGAACGACCGGCCCGGCCTGGGCGTGAGCGTGGACGAGAAGTTGCTGACCCCAATCGCGGAGATCACGGAGGGTGCCGCCGGCGTGACCCATCGGCGACCCGACGGATCGCTCACGCACTGGTGACGGCAGATATCTGGCGAATGCCGGCGCGAATGAGCCTGAGCCGAGATCGGACGGTGCGGCTCACTTGAACAGCAACGGCGCCAGATCTCGGAGGTAGCGCCGCCACACGCGCCAGTGATGCGCCCCCTCTGTTTCCAGGAACGCGTGCTCGATCTTTGCCTGATCGAGTGCGGCGTGCAGCGCCTGCGCCCCTTTCATCGCAGTGTCTTCCTTCCCGCACGCAATCCACAGGAGATCGATCAGCTTGTTGGTCTTGGCCGGATCGGCGGCGAGCGTGGCCAGCGGCTCCGTGCCCGGCCCGCCGGCCATTCCGGCGCTCATGATGCCAACCTGGCTGAATGTCTCCAGGTGCCGTAAGCCGATGCGGCCCGCCTGACCGCCGCCCATGGAGAAGCCGACAATCGCCCGGTGCCTGCGGTCGGCGATCGTGCGGTAGGTGCGGTCGATCATCGGGATGATGTCCTCCAGCAGGTCGCGCTCGTAGAGAGCCGCGTCTCCTCCGGGCGCTCCGCCGCGCCCGCCACCCGGCCCTGCCCCGGGCGCCGCGCCGCGCGCACCGCCTGGACCCGGAATCCCGGTGCCATCGCCGTTGACGTGCGCCCCTCCATAGCCGAGCGGCATGACGATCAGGAACGGCTCGGTTCTTTTCTGCGCCAGCAGATTGTCGAGAATGTCGTTCGCCCGACCGTAGCGGTGCCATGAATGATGGTCGTTCGCGAAGCCGTGCAGAAGATAGAGGACCGGGTAACGCCGATTTCGATTCTCGTCGTATCCGGGCGGAACGTAGACCGTCAACTCGCGATTGACACCATTCGACTTGGACTTGTAGATCCGCGTCCGGATCTCTCCGTGCGGCACGTCCTGCACGTCGTAGAACGCAGGCCCGTCGCCCGGGACGGTCATCACGTTGGTGGTCGTGCTGGCCACATAGCCGATCTTCATCTGCGGGTTGCTGGGATCGGTCAGCCTGACGCCGTCCACGGTAAAGAAATAGACATACATCTCCGGGTCGAGCGGACCGATGGTGGCGGTCCAGACGCTGTCACTCCCCTTCTGCAGTTCGACGTCTTTCCCGAAATCTCCCAAGGCCGTCACCACCCTCGCCTCTGGGGCACGCAGGCGGAAGGTGACGCGACGGTCCGCTGCAATCTCAGGAGAAACGAGCGGCGGGGCGCCGCCCCGCATTCCAGGCTCCTGCGCTGCAGTCCATCCCGCACCCGGCGTCGATGCGGCCGTCGCGCCCGCCGCCATCACGACCAACTGCCGGAGAACTGACGTCATCGTGAGTCCTCGCTTGGTTCGCATACCGATTCCAGCTATCGGAACAGCCGCGGCGCAAAGTCGTGCAGGCTGCGCCGCCATGTCAGCCACTCGTGCGCGGTGCCGGGGGACTCGAAGTAGACCGCCTTGATGCCGGCCGTGGTGAGGGCATCGCTGAACGTCTTCGCGCCCCGCCCCTCCTCGGATCCGATACTGAGGTAGAGCAGCTTGATGTTCTTGTTGAAGGCTGCGGCGTCGGCGAACGTGCCGCCGCAGGCGGTCTTGAGGTCGATTGCGCCGCCGCCCCGTCCGAAGCCGCCACAGCTGCCGCTGAACCCGCCCAGATACGCGAACTTGTCCTGGTGCGACAACACGGTCTCGAACGTTTGGGCGCCGCCCATCGAAAGCCCCGCCATGGCGCGGTTCTCGCGGCCCGTCTTCACCCGGTAGGTGCGCTCGATCGTCGGCACGAGGTCCGTGAACATCATCTCGCTGTAGGTAGCCTGGCCCAGGCCGCCGGTCCGTCCCCCGCCACCGCGCCCCCCTGGAGGCGCAGCACCGCGCCCGCGGCCCGGGGCCGCCGCAGGTGCCGGTGGAGCCGTGCCCGGCGGCGGCACGAGTCCGCGCGCGGCAAACAGTGCACCGCTCTGCCCCGGCTTCACGGCATTGAGGTTGTCCATGACCACGATCATGGGTTTGGCGCGCCCGGCGGCAATCAGGTTGTCGAGGATCAGGTCGACGTGGCCCTGGCGGGCCCAGCCGGTGTCGTCCTCGCCCCACCCGTGGAGCAGGTAAAGGACCGGGTAGCGCCCGCGCGTGTTGGTGTCGTAGTCGGGCGGCGTATAGACGAAGCTGCGGCGCCACTTGCCGGTGACGGTGGACAGGTACCACTGCTGGCTGACGCGGCCGTGCGGGACGCTCTTCGCAGAATAGTACTCGGCGTCCGGGTCGGGCACTTCGATCGCGCTGTTGTGCCAGCCGGAGCCGAAGAACGTCGCGGTGGATGGATCGGCGACCACTGCCCCGTCGATCTGCAGGCTGTAGTAGTGGAACCCGATGACCTGGGGCGGCGTGGTCACGCTCCACACGCCGTCGGGGCCTTTCTCCATGTCGTACCCCGGCCCCATCCGCACCCGCACCCGCTGCGCCTCCGGGGCGACCGCGCGGAACAGCACCCGCCGGTCGGAGTAGACGCACGGATACTTCGCTTCCGGAATATTGAGCACGGAAGGCTTGCATTCGTCCGCTGACTGGGCCCAGCTCACCGCGCAGCCCAGTGCCGCCGCGAAGGCGAGGATCCTGACCGTCGTGCGCATCGCGTTCTCCTTGGTCCTGTTGCGGTGAATGGCGCCGACCATGAGGGGGCACCTTAGGAAAAGCGCCCCCCGGAGTCAAGCGCGTTAGCGTAAGATGCGCTGCGCGACGTATTGCCGGTTGTTTCCCAGGTGGTGGCGTCGTCTCCCTGCGGCCACCCATGGGGCCTCACGATACAGCAGCTAGTCTCTGAACACGATCTCGCCGAAACGCGACGGGACGTGCGGCCATGACGTCGTGTTCCGGGGATCCGACCAGATGCTCATGCGCCGCTTCGGCTCGACGCCATCCCAGCGGTTCACGTTCGCCTTCCACACGGTTCCTGCTACCGGCGGTCGGCGCGACAGTTCCTCGAAGTTAACCCAGGGAATCGCAATTTCGAGGCTCCAACCGCTGTCGGTGTCGTCCCGCTCGTTCAGCGTACCTCTCACCGAGCTGGCGATCGTCACTCCGGTCGCGTCGAAACGCTTGAAGAGCGTCCGGCTGTTGTAGTTCAGATAATCGTAGAGTACGCCGCGCGCGTTCATCTCGAACCCGTAATACACCGTTTCCTGCTTGGGGTCCGGGTTTATGAAAATCTCTACCGCGTCGTCACGATAGGTCGGATCGTCGCGCTGAAGGAACTGCGCAGTGACATCCGCATCCTCGGCGTCGAAGCCGACGTAGAGCGCCTGAGTATCCCAGAGCAGGCGGGCGGCCGTTTTCTGTTTGGCCCCCGTCTGCCACTCCCACAAGAATTGGAGAACGATTGGCGGCGACGCCTGGGTCCACGCGGCATCATCGAGCTTGCCGTCAATCGTCGGCGGTGAGGGCGCCCGTTTCACTTCGTAGCGCGGCATCGCCGACAGGCCTGTCAAGGGAAGGGTCGCGCCCGCGAGCAGAGCAACGATGACCACTGTGCGCATGGCGGACAGGATAGGGTATCGAGCACGGCGGGGCAATCGTCGAAGCAGGGTCGACGTGCCCGACGCCGTCACAATCGCGATGGGATGCTGGCCTGCTTTCCACCTAAAATGCCGAGTGCGCCTGGATAGTTGCGGCTAGTCGCACTCCGGCATGGGACGGGTTCGGCGGCTTCCGCCAGACTGTAGGAACTGCTGCATGGCTCAGAGTCGATGGTGGTCACGACGATCGTTCACGACGGCGCTCCGGCTTGCGGCGGTGGTCGCCGCGGTGGCCACAGGCATGGCGCAGTCCTCCACGGACAAGTGGTGGCCCGGGTACAGCGGCGGGCCGGACAACTCGCGCTTTTTCCAGTCACGACAGATCAACAAAGTCCAACGTCAACCAACTCCAGGTGGCGTGGACGTATCCGTTCGGCGATACCGGCAGCCATCCGATCGTCGTCCGGGGCGTGGTGTATGGGCGGGGCCGCAACGGGTCGCTGGTCGCGGTCGACGCGAAGACCGGCAAGGAGCTGTGGGTCCGCGAAAACATGAACGGCATGACCAGCCGAGGCTTCAACTACTGGGAAAGTGCCGACGGCCGCGATCAGCGGCTGATTTTCGCGATGAACGGCCTGCTGCAGCAGGTGGACGCGAAGACCGGCAAGTCGATCATGACCTTCGGGACAAACGGCGTCGTCGACCTGCGGGTCGGGCTCGACGGCCGCGACCCGGCGACGATCGGCAACATCCAGTCGAACAATCCCGGCGAGACCTTCGAGAACCTGCTCATTCTGGGCAGCGCGACGGGCGAGGGGTACATGTCGCCGCCTGGAGACATCCGTGCGTACGACGTCCTCAGTGGCCGGCTGGTGTGGACGTTCCACACCGTGCCGCGTCCGGGTGAATTCGGCTACGACACCTGGCCGAAGGAGGCCTACAAATACGTCGGCGGGGTCAACAACTGGGGCGAGATGACGATCGACACCCAGCGCGGCATCGCCTACATACCGCTCGGGTCACCGACCTACGACTTTTACGGCGCCGACCGTACCGGCGCCAATCTCTTCGGCGCGTCGCTCGTGGCGCTCGAGGCGCGCACCGGCAAGCGGCTCTGGCACTTCCAGTTCGTCCACCACGACCTGTGGGACCTCGACGCGAGCGCGGCCCCGCAGCTGACCACCATCCGTCACAACGGTCGCAACCGCGACGTCGTGGTCGCCACCAACAAGACCGGGTGGCTCTACGTGTTCGACCGCGTGACGGGCGAGTCAATCTGGCCGATCGAGGAACGCCCGGTGCCGAAGTCGGAGATGCCCGGTGAGGAGAGCTGGCCGACGCAGCCGCACCCGACCAGGCCGGAACCGTACGTGAGGCACACCTTCACGGTGGACGACATCAATCCCGATCTGCCGGCCGACGAGAAGGCCGCCTTCACCAAGCGTCTGCTCGAGGCCGACCAACAAGGGCATCTTCACGCCAATCAGCCTGAAGGACACGGTGCACGTTCCCGACCAGCAACGGCGGGACGCTCATGGGCGGGTCGGCCGCCGAGCCCCGTACCGGCGCCATCTACCTCGTCGCGCACGAGAATCCGGGCATTCTCCGGCTCCTGAAACCGGGCGAGGGCCGCGGGGCCGGGGCGCCGCAGATGCCGCCGGGCCAGGGCGTTTACCAACAGCACTGTCAGGCGTGCCACGGTGCCAACCGCGAAGGGGTCGCGGAGAGCGGCCCGGCGCTGGTGCAGCCCGTCGCGGATCCGGTCAACAACATCGTGGCGGGGGCGTCGCGGTTCACCGGCGAGGCCGTGCGTACCGTCATCGCGACCGGCAAGGGGCGTATGCCGGCGCTCCCGCATCTGACGGCAACGGAAATCGACAACGTCGTCAACTTCGTCACCACGGCAGCGAGCGGTCGCGGGCGCGGCGCCGGCCCCGGCGGAGCGCGCGGCGCGGCTCCCGTCGGATCGGGTGCGCCGCCAGAGCTCATTGCCGGTTCAGGATCTGCGTGGGTCAGGCCGGACGCGGCGAATGGCGGTCGCGGGCGGGGCGCCGCGATGCCCTACCCAGAGGGTGTGCCCGACCACACGCGCTACACCATCAACGAGTACAACACGGTCGGCACTCGCATCAAGCCGCCGTTCACGGTGATCGTGAAGTACGACCTCAACCAACCGGGCATCAAGTGGAAGATCCCGTACGGGGACGATCCCGAACTGGCCGCCCGCGGCATCACCGGCACGAGCATGCCAGGCATTCAGAACAGCATCATCGTCACCGAATCGGGCCTCGTGTTCGGCGCCGGCCGTGACAACCTCATTCGAGCCTGGGACAGCGATACTGGCGAGCAACTGTGGGCGTCCCGGTTCGGCGGCAATTTCACCGGCTCACCTGCAATGTACGAGACGGGCGGCAAGCAGTATCTGCTCGTGCCTGCGGCAGGCGCCCCTGCCGCGGCCGGCGGGGCGGGAGTTGGCACGGCCGCGGCGCCGGACTCTGGGCCGCCGGGCTCCGCGTCTGCCCCGCTCGGATGGGTGGTTTACACCTTGCCCCAGTGAAGTGAACGGATGGCCCCCTGAGTCAGAGGCGGCAGGCTGCCTCTTATCGCCCGCTGCGCTCGCCTGACAGTCGCGCGGACTGGTCATACGATTCAGCGCCTGAGCTTATCCCGAAACCAGAGACGCTCGTGCGCGCGCAGGGCGGAGTCGTTCGCACGCGGGGGGATCCGGAGTTGCCGTCATGAAGATCGTGCGGATTGGCGCCGGCGCCGGATACGCTGGCGATCGCATCGAGCCCGCCGTCGAGCTCGCGATGCACGGGTCGCTCGACTATCTGGTGTTCGAGTCCTTGCCGAGCCAACGATCGCGCTGGTTAGCACCATCCTGCTTGTTTCCCGTGCCCTGCAGATGCTGAGTTCCGCAGGCACTATGCCATGAGGACGAGCTTGCATCCAGAATTTCGGACGAAAGCTTTGCGAAACTATCCGACGTTGCACCGAATGGATCATCGCTCTCTCGCTGGCGGCGTGCCCCGCGGCGCAACCGGGCGGGAAGGCGGGCGTAAGCGTTCTTGCTAGCGGGCCGGGATGGCGCCGTACCGTGGGCGCGTCGGCCGGGATCAACTGCGCCGCTCGAACTCCGGCGGGCGGAGAACTGGTGCGCGCGAAGGGACTCGAACCCTCACGGGCCTTGCGGTCCTACGGAATCTCGTACCGTCTACGGCTTTCGCCGCCCGTGCCGTGGTGCCAGGAAGCACGCGGGACAGCGCCGGCGACTGCCCCGAAGTGGTGGACCGAGCACGCCTGCTTCCGCGCTGCCACGTTCTCGGCGAGCGCTCAAAGCCACCTTGGCGTCGGAGCGCGCCAGCCGAGGTGGGCGACGAGCTCTCTCTGGTGGGCCGGCGCTCCTTCCGGCCGCAGTGCAACAGCAGTACCTTTGACCGCATCAGCGCCGCAAACACCCAGGATGTATTGCTGATCGCCAGCCACTGGTAGCGCCACCTCACCAGCCGCTGCACGTCCGCGAACGACGCCCTCCATACCAGGGTCGGACCGCCGGCCGACTGCGCACGCTGCTCGGCTGGACCTGTGTGATATAGTGTTGCAGTCCCACATATGAGTGCTCCACAGCTAGACGGTGAGTTGAAAAAGGGTTCGGCCGAGTTCCTCATCCTGTCGCTCGTGGAGGACCGCGCGCTCCACGGGTACGATATCGCCCGCTTGATCGACCTGCGCTCGAAGGGCGCCCTGACCTTCTACGCCGCGTCGCTCTATCCCCTGCTTTATCGACTCGAGCGGCGCGGCTGGATCACCGGACGGTGGCTGGAAGAGGCCGGCACTCGACGTCGGCGGATGTATCGAATCACCGCGGCCGGCCGACGCGTCCTCGCGGCACATCGAACCACGTGGGACGCGTTCGTCCGTGCCGTGAACCTCGTGACGAGGCCTGACCATGCCTGACTGGAGAGGGGAGATTCGGCGACGGCTCTCGGCGGCACGACTGCCTCCCGAGCGGGAATCCGGGATCGTCGTTGAGGTTGCCCAGCACATCGAGGATCGCTACCAGACGCTGTTGGCCTCGGGCCAGCCGGCCGCCGAAGCCGAGCGGCGCGCGTGGCGAGAGCTCGAGGGGGACGATGACCTCGGTCGCCTGGTGTCGGCACACGAACCTGCTCGACCGCCGAACCTCGCCGGCCTCGAAGCTGCCCCTCGAGGCCGTCTGCTCCGAGGTTGCTGGCACGACGTTCGATATGCCGTGCGGACCCTGCGCAAGCGCTCGCTGCTCTCCGCCACCATCATCGCCACCCTGGCTGTCAGTCTGGGCCCGACCGCGGCGGTGATCGGCATGGCGGACGCGCTCTTCTTCAGACCGCTTCCGGGCGTCGCCGATCAGGACCGTTTACTCCACTACGCATTCGGAACGCCGATGCGCGACGGGCTCATTCCACACCAAATCTCGTACGCCAACCTCGCGGACATCCGGCAGGGCGCGACAGCCGTCGCGGGGATCGCGGGGCAGACATCGATCTCGTGTGGCTTGGCGCTGGACGGCGTCGCGCCCCGTCTCGCCCTCGGCACGGCGATCACCGCCAACTACTTCGACGTGCTCGGCGTCCGCCTGATCGCCGGACGAACGTTCCGCGCCGAAGAAGACTCGGCGCCGGGCGGCGATTCGGTTATGGTGCTGAACGAGGGCCTTGCGCGAGCACTTTTTGGCGCACCCGGCGCCGCCGTCGGACGGGCCGTCCTGGTGAACAGCGTGCCCTTCACCGTCATCGGCGTCACCCCAGCCGCCTTTCTCGGGACGAACGCTTCCCAACCGTCGGAATTCTGGATCCCCGGGATGAGCTACCGACGCGCGAACAGCTTCCCGCCATCTCGCTGGGCCTACGGCCCCAACCAAGGGCCCTTCCACGACTACATCGTCCGGATGGCCCCCGGCGCGAGTCTCGCCCAGACCACCGCCGAGCTGACGGCTCGGACACGCGCGGTTGTTGGGCGGAAGCTGGGCTCGCTCAAGCCCTCCCTGACCATCGTGCCGATCCTGCAGCCGGGCCTGGCCGCTCCAGCCTCGCTCCAAGCGGTCGCGTGGCGCGCGATGCAACTCATCGGGGCCGTCGCGGGACTGCTCGTCCTGCTGGGAATGACCAATGTCGCGAACCTGCTGATCTTCACCGGGCTGGCATCGGGACGCGACGTGGCGGTTCGGAAAGCGCTCGGCGCGGGCGCGGGCAGGCTGCTCCAACTCCGCCTTGTCGAGAGCATCCTGTTGACCCTTCTCGGCGCTCTTGCCGGCGTCGGCGTCGCAGCCGGCCTTGGCCGGGTCCTGTCCGATGTCGCGCTGCCGGGCATCGGCACGATCGAGGTCGCCATCAACTGGCGCGTGGTTCTCGCGGTGGCCGGTGTGGCGGTCGTCGTGGGCACGTGTGCGGGCGTTGCGCCGGCACTGCTGGCGGTTCGCGAGTCGGTCACCGGCGCACTCGGGCGAGGGATTCGCACCGGGCCACCTCGCGTCGGCCGGCTTCGGCACACCTTGGCGGCCGTACAGGTGGCTCTTTCACTGACGTTGCTGGTTGGCGCCCTGCTCTTCCTCATGACGCTCCGCCACCTCCGCTCGGTGGATCTCGGGTTCGAACCGGCCGGCGTGACGCTGGTGAAGCTGGACGTCGGTGGCTATGGCTACACCGATGCTGGGGCCTTCGAATACGCGAAGCAGATTGCCGACGTGGTTCGCGGACAGCCCGGAATTGAAGCGGTGGGTCTCGCGTTCAGTCCTCCACTGTTCAGCGGCGGCCTGACCGACACGATGTACCTGCCCGGCCAGGATGCGAGCCAGGCGACGAACGTCGAACGGAACGGCGTTTCGCCCGACTACTTCGCGGCGGTTCGCCTGCCGATCGTCCGTGGCCGCGTTTTCACCGAGACGGAGACAGCTGGCAACGCGGCGACGGATCGCAGGCCAGTGGTCGTCACCGAAGCGTTGGCGCGACGGCTGTTCGGATCAGACGAGGCGATCGGACGCGAGATCCTGATGCAGGCCGGCCCGGGTGCAACAGTTGCGCTCCACGTGGTCGGGATCGCCCGCGACTCCCACTTCAGGGGCATCGAGCGCCCGCCCGACGCGCTGCTCTATGAACCGCTCGGCACGTTCCCGCTGATCCACAGCCCCTATCTCGTCGTGAGGTCGACGCTCGGGTCGAGAGAGGCGTATCGACTCGCGGTTGAAGCCGCGCGCCGATACGATCCGACGATTCCCCTCGCGCCGGAGACGACGCTCGCGGCCCGCATCGACCGGCAACTCGGCCAGCAGCGACTCTTCGCCTGGATGCTCGGCCTGCTGGGAACGATTGGCTTCGTGCTCGCGTCGGTCGGACTCCACGGCCTGATCGCACAAACCGTGCTCGAGCGGCGTCGCGAGTACGGCATTCGCCTGGCAATCGGCGCCGCCCCGACTGGCATCCTGCAGCTCGTCTTGCGCCGGGCCGCACTCGTCCTGAGTGTGGGCCTGGCCGCAGGCTTGGCGCTCGCGTGGTCAAGCGGACGTCTCGTGGAGAATCAGCTGTTTGGGGTCACGAGCCGAGATCCGATGCCGTACGCCGTCGCTGCCCTGCTGATGATCGCGGTGGTCATCCTCGCCAGCATTTCCCCAGCCGTCGCCGCGACTCGCGTCGATCCCGTCGAAGTGCTGAAGAGCGAATAGCGCCTGCTCAAGCCGGCATTCTCGAACAGTCGGCCATTGCGAGTGCCGCCGTATCCGCCAGCTGATGCCCCCCTCAATCGGCAGTCAGACTCGCATAAAAGGAACTCGACGCGGTCAGACGTCACCCGATGAAGCAGGTGGGTTCGGAACCTGCGTGCCGGGATCGCCTATTTTCGAGGATTCTGACTGGCGAAAGGTGGAGCGAAAAGGATCCCTCAGGGACAGTCAGAAAATTGGATCGCGTAAGCCGTTAATTTCGGTCGCTTAGATTTGGCGGAGAGGGTGGGATTCGTCCGCCTTCGCGCTTCGCGCTTCGGCGGGATCTCATTCGTCGGTGAGCCAACCTTCGCGTGATGGGGAGTTCGCTCGCTGGCTTGCCAGCCGTAGCCGCGAGCGAAGCGAGCGATTGGCGAAGGTTATAGAGGAAGGACTGGATTTGGAGTCGGCCTGCGCCGCTCCGCGGCTACGGCCGGACAACCTTCGCGTGGCGCTCGCCTGCGCGGCCTGCCCAGCCGTAGCCGCGAGCGAAACGAGCGCTTGGCGAAGGTTATAGAGGAAGGACTGGATTTGGAGTCGGCCTGCGCCGCTCCGCGGCTACGGCCGGACAACCTTCGCGTGGCGCTCGCCTGCGCGGCCTGCCCAGCCGTAGCCGCGAGCGAAACGAGCGCTTGGCGAAGGTTGTAGAGGAAGGACTGGATTTGGAGTCGGCCTGCGCCGCTCCGCGGCTACGGCCGGACAACCTTCGCGTGGCGCTCGCCTGCGCGGCCTGCCCAGCCGTAGCCGCGAGCGAAACGAGCGCTTGGCGAAGGTTGGCGGAGAGGGTGGGATTCGAACCCACGTGCCCTTTCGGACAAGACGCTTTCGAGGCGCCCCCGTTACGACCACTTCGGTACCTCTCCGTTTATTACTTCGCTCGGTGGGGCCCCTTTAACATTCCCCACCTCGCCACGCCGAAGACCCGGTCGCTTCGACCGGGCGAAGGCGGGCTTACTCTCTCGGCTCGGCGGTCCGCCGCTCCTGGAAGAACGACTGGATGAGCGCCCGGCACTCGTCCGCCAGCACCCCGCCCTCGGCCTCGATCCGGTGATTCAGCGACGGGTGCTCGTGCGCGCGCATCGCCGATTCTATCGCGCCGGCCTTCGGTTCGCGCGCGCCATAGACGACCCGCGCAACCCGCGCGTGCACCATCGCCCCGACGCACATCTGACACGGCTCGATGGTCACGTAGAGCTCGGCGCCGCTCAGCCGGTAGTTCCCGATCCGCTGCGTGGCGTCGCGGATGGCCACGATCTCCGCGTGAGCGGTCGGATCCCGCGCCCCGATCGGCTGATTGAAGCCCGCTCCCACCACCTCGCCGCCGAGCACGACGACGGCCCCGACGGGCACCTCGCCGCGACGCCGGCCTTCAGCCGCCAGCGCGAGTGCCTGGCGCATGAACCGCTCCCGGACCTCCACGTCCGGGACGTCCGGCTGGTCGGAATCAGGCAATCTGGGATTTTAACATGGGGGCGGGGGTTCAGGGTTCAGGGTGCAAGGTTCAAGGTTCGCTGGTTCAGGGTTCAAGGTTCAGGGTTCGCTCGTTCAGGGTTCGCTCGTTCAAGGGTTCGCTCGTTCACGGTTCAGGGTTCGAGGCTACGGGACTCGTTGTAGCCGGGACTACCACGTGAATCATGTTGAGGCGGTAGAACAGCCGCTCACTGAAGAGCTGGTCCATCACCCGTTCGAACAACGGCGCGGACGAGGACGCCAGGATCCGGACCGGGTGCCGGGGGTGGGTGCGCACCTCCTCGATCTCCTTCTCGAGCAGCGCCTGGTCGGCCAGGTCCAGCGCGTGCACTTCCTGCAGCAGGACGGACGCCTGGGTTCCATTGTGCTCCGCCTCGCGGCGCACCAGGCCGGTCAGCATGGCGACGGCTCCGGCCTGCCGGCAGTCCACCACCTCGACGGCGCGGCGGTCCCCTCCGCTCCGCCGGTCCAGCTCCCGCGCAATCTCCTGGCACGCCGCCGGCGGGCCCGACAGCAGGACCGGAAGGTCGGTCACCGCGGCCAACCGCAGGTCGGTGGCCATGTGTGCGGCGGCTGGCCCGGCCCAGTCCACTGTCTTGCCGTAATTCCCGTTTGCCATGATGCCCTCCCCGTGGGTCTTTCGATACACTCTTACGTCGGGTTCCGCGTCAAAAGACCGGGTTTCGGCCCGATTGCTGAGTGACTGGGGAAGGTCAATCGTTTCAAGCAGTTGCCTGGCCGTCTGTACAGCCGTTGACCCGGCTGCCGCCCCCGAAATGCCGGAGAGCCTGGTGCCTGTTCCTCCTTCAACAATCCGTTTCGGGGCGTACGAGCTGGACGCCGAAGCTGGACAGCTCCTGCGGAACCGGCGGGAGGTGCGGCTCAAACCTCAGCCGTTCAGGCTCCTCCACCTGCTCGCCAGCCGCCCGGGGGTGGTGGTGTCGCGGGAAGAGATCCGCCAGCTGCTCTGGGATGCGGAGACGTTCGTGGACTTCGACCAGGGGGTCAACACGGCAATCAAGCAGGTCCGCGACGCCCTGAACGAGGACGCCGACCAGCCGCTCTACATCGAGACGATCCCGAAACGCGGCTACCGCTTCATCGCGCCGGTGGAAACCACGGTCCCTCCGGCAGGCCCGGACGGACGGCCGGCCACTCGCGGGGACCGGACCGACCTGAAGCTGCACAAGGCGCTGTGGCTCAACATCGCCGAGCTGAGGCTGGCGGAAGTCCAGCGACGCAAGCTCAGGCTCCGCCTCTACACGGCGCTCGCGATTGTGTTGGCAGGGGGGCTGCTCCTGCTGCTGGTGCTCTGGAACACCTGAGGCCGGCCGGCCTCACCAGCCGTTGCAGTCGCTCTTGTAGCCGCAGGCCTCGCACCGCCAGCAGGCCTTGACCCGGATCAGCCGCACGCTGCCGCAACGGTCGCAGCAGTCCTGCGCCGCACCCCCTGCCTTCCCGGTTGCAGAGGCCGGGCGCTCGCCGGCAGCGTCCCGCGGCTGTCCCTGATGTCCGGCGGGCGGCCCCGCGAAATCCTTGTGCACTCCTGTGTCCTTCCCTTTGGCTGACCTGGCGAAAGGTAACGTACGCGGCCATCCGAGGTCAGGTAAAATGCACGCCACAACTCACACCCAATGACCATCGTCCTGGCCAGGCCGGACAAGGGAGCGATCACCGTGCGAACGCGACGCGAAGTTCTTGGAATCGGAGCAGCGGCGCTCGCCGCGCGGCTGGCGGGCGGCCTGCGGACGGCGGAGGCGCAGCCGGCTGCAGCGGCGGCCCCCACCCGCATCAAACTCGCGGTCTCCACCTACTCGTACTGGCATTTCCGCGATCCGAAGTATCCGATCGACAAGGTCATCGAAGATGCCGCGCGGCTGGGATTCGACGGGGTCGAAATCCTGCACCGGCAGATGGACAACGAGAGCCCGGCATACGTCAACCGGCTGAAACAGGCGGCGTTCCGCCGCGGCCTCTCAATTCCAATGCTCTCGATCCACCAGGACTTCGTGTCGCCGAGCGCCGACGAGCGGAAGAAGGACATCCAGCACACGATCAACATGATCGAGCTCGCCGCCCGGCTCGGCGCCCCCTGCGTCCGCCTGAACTCCGGACGCTGGAACACGATCAAGTCGTTCGACGACCTGATGAAGGTCAAGGGTGACGAGCCGGCCATCGCGGGGCACACCGACGAGGACGCTTTCCGCTGGGTGGCCGACAGCATCCAGGCGTGTTTGCCGGCGGCCGAGAAGCATGGGGTGCTGCTCGCGCTCGAGAACCACTGGGGCCTGACGACCAGGACCGAGAACCTGCTGCGGATCTGGAAAGGCGTCAACTCGCCGTGGCTGGGGATCAACATGGACACCGGCAACTTCGCGGTCGATCCCTATCCCGAGATCGAGAAGCTGGCGCCGCACGCCTCCATCGTCCAGGCCAAGACCTACTATGGCGGCGGCGAGTGGTACACGCTCGACCTCGACTATCAGCGCATCGCCGGCATCCTCCGCAAGGCGGGCTTCGGCGGCTGGGTCTCGCTCGAGATGGAAGGCAAGGAGGACCCGGCAACTGCCGTCCCGAAGAGCCTCGACGTGCTGCGCCGCGCCTTCGCGTAGCCGGATTCCGCGCACGGACAGCCATCCGGAGAACGGCCATACAGACCATCATCTTCAAGGACAAGCAGGCGCTCGGACGGGCGGCGGCCGAACAGGCAGCCGCCGCCATCCGCCGCGCCATCGGCGAGCGGGGCACGGCGCGGATCCTGGTCGCCACCGGGGCGTCGCAGTTCGAGTTCCTCGAGGCCCTGACGGGCCGGACGGACATCGACTGGAGCCTCGTCGAGATGTTTCACCTCGACGAATACCTCGGCCTGCCGCCCGACCACCCGGCCAGCTTCCAGCGCTTCCTGCGGGAACGGTTGATCCAGCCGACGGGTCTCGCGCGCCACCACTTCCTCGACGGCCGCCAGGATCCCGCCGCGGTGATCCGCACCGTGGGCGCGGCGCTGCAGTCGGCGCCAATCGACTGCGCGTTCGTCGGCATCGGCGAGAACGGCCACCTCGCGTTCAACGATCCGCCGGCGGACTTCGACACCAGAGACCCCTACCTGATCGTCCAGCTGGACGAGGCCTGCCGGCAGCAGCAGGTCGGCGAGGGATGGTTCGCCTCGCTCGCGGACGTCCCCGAGCGGGCCATCTCCATCTCGGTGCGCCAGATCCTCGACGCGCACGAAATAGTCTGCGTCGTCCCGGACGCGCGCAAGGCGGAGGCGGTGAAGAACAGCCTCGAGGGGCCGGTCACGCCCGACGTGCCCGCCTCGATCCTGCAGACGCACGCGAACACGACGGTCTACCTGGACACCGCGTCGGCCGCCCGGCTCGCCGGCAGCAAAGGCTGAGTGGCCGGCATGCTCGTCAAGCTCCCGCCCTTCGTGGACATCCAGGTCAACGGCTTTGCCGGCGTGGACTACAACACGCCGGGCCTCACGGCGGAGCAGGTCCGCGCCTCGGTGGCGGCGCTGCGCGCGACCGGGGTGACGCGCTTCCTGCCCACGATCATCACCGGCCCCTTCGATCGCTTCGCGGCCTGCGCGCGCGTGCTGCTCGATGTCCGGGAGCCGGCGATCGCGGGCATCCACATGGAGGGGCCGTACATCTCGCCGGTGGACGGTCCGCGCGGCGCGCACTCGCGGCTCCACTGCATCGCCGCGTCACGGGACGACTTCTCCCGCCGCCAGGAGGCGGCGGACGGCCGGATCGTGCTGGTAACACTGGCGCCGGAAGTGCCCGGCGCCATTGCGCTCATCGAGCACCTGGCCGGACAGGGCATCCGCGTCGCCATCGGCCACAGCGATGCCTCCCCTGCCGCCATCCGCGACGCCATCAGCGCCGGCGCGACGATGTCCACACATCTGGGGAACGGCTGCGCTGCCACGCTGCCGCGCCATCCCAACGTGCTGTGGGAACAGCTGGCGGCCGACGAGCTGCTGGCGAGCGTGATCGCCGACGGCCACCACCTGCCCGGCTCCACGGTCAAGGTGATCGCCCGCGCCAAGTCGGCGGCGCGCACGATCCTCACTACCGACGCCATGTCGGCCGCGGCCTGCCCGCCAGGCGTCTACCGGATCGGCGACGTCGAGGTCGAGGTCGGCACCGACCGGCGGGTGTCCCTTCGCGGCACGCCGTTCCTCGCCGGGTCCGCGCTCACCATGCCGGAAGCCATCGGCCACGCCGTGCGCTTCACCGGCCTGACGCTCGAGGAGGCGGTGGCAATGGCCTCGTCCGTGCCGGCCGCGTACATGGGCATCCCGCTGACCGGAACGGTGGCGGCGGAGTGGGACGCCGACGCCTGCCGCCTGGTCGTGAAGAACGTCACGTAACCGTCCGTCCGCGCCTCGCGCCGCGGGCGGGTGAGGGAGCACACACCATGACAACCGGCCGACTGATTTTCGCTGCCGCCGTGCTCGCCGCGCTCGTGCCCGCCGGCGGCCATCCGCAGGCCGCCGACGGCGATCGTCACCTGCTTTACGCCGCGGTGCCGGGCGTGCGGAACTACGTCGAGTACGGCGGCATCGGCATCCTCGTCTACGACATGGACGACGGGCACCGGCTGGTGCGGCGCATCCCGACATTCGACCTCGGGCCGGGCGAGCGGCCGGAGAACATCAAGGGCATTGCCGCGCACGGGGCCACCGGTCGCATCTACATCACGACGCCGCGCCGCGTCGCGGCGTTCGACCTGGCCACGGACCGCCTCGTCTGGAACCGCACCTACGACGGCGGCTGCGACCGTCCGGCGCTGTCGCCCGACGGCACCATCCTCTACGTGCCCTCCTTCGAGGGGCCGCACTGGCACGCGGTCAACGCCCTGACCGGCGATGTCCTGGCCAGGATCGAGACCGGCTCCGGCGCGCACAACACGATCTACGGCCCCGACGGCAGGCAGGTCTTCCTGGCCGGCCTGAAGTCGCCGCTGCTGTCGATCGCGGATCCGCGCACGCACACGGTCGTCGGCACCGTCGGCCCGTTCGGCAGCGCCATCCGGCCGTTCACCATCAACGGCAGCCAGACGCTGTGCTTCGTCAACGTCAACGGGTTGCTCGGCTTCGAGGTGGGGGACATCCGGAGCGGCAAGATGTTGCACCGGGTCGAGGTCGCGGGCTTCGAGAAAGGGCCGGTCAAGCGCCACGGCTGCCCGAGCCACGGTGTGGCGCTGACGCCGGATGAAAAGGAGCTCTGGCTGGCGGACGCGGCCAACAGCCGCGTGCACATCTTCGACGCGACGGTCATGCCGCCGAAGCAGATCGCGTCGATCGGCCTGCGCGACCAGCCGGGATGGATCACCTTCAGCCTCGACGGGCGCTATAGCTACCCGTCCACGGGCGAAGTCCTCGACACCCGATCCCGGCAGATCCTCACAATCCTGAAGGACGAGCACGGCGGCACGGTGCAGACCGAGAAGGTCGTCGAGGTGGTCTTCAACGGCGCCAAACCGGCCAGGGCCGGCGATCAGTTCGGGATCGGCCGGGCGGCGGGGACCCGTCCGCAGCCGCAATAGCGGCGGCGCGCAGCCGCGGCGCTATCGCCACGAAGGCATCCACCACGTCCGGGTCGAAGTGCGTGCCGCGCCCCTCGACGATCAGGGTGATGGCCTGGTCGTGCGACAGCGCCTCGCGGTACACCCGCCTGGCGGTCAGGGCGTCGTAGGTGTCCACGACCGCCACCAGCCGGCCGGCCAGGGGGATGGCGGCCCCGCCGATTCCCCGCGGGTAGCCTCTCCCGTCCCACCATTCGTGGTGTGTATAGACAATGTCCTTGGCCATGGCGAGGATCTGGTCCTCGCGCGCGCCGGCATCGCGCTGGGCGTTCGTGATCACGTCGAGCCCGTAGGCCGGATGTTTCTTCATCTCCTGGAACTCCTCGACGGTGAGCGCGCCCGGCTTGTTCAGGAGGTGATCGGGTACGCCGACCTTGCCGATGTCGTGGAGGGGCGCCAGGCTGGCGAGCAGCTCGATGCGCTCCGGCGTGAGCTCGTCGCGATAGCCGGGGTGGCGCGCCAGCTGCTCGGCGAGCATCCGGCTGTATTCCTGGATGCGGCGGGAGTGCCGGCCGGTCTCGGCGTCGCGCATTTCCGTGAGCGACAGCAGGGCGCGGACCATGAGGCGCCGCGCGGTCTCGCGCTCGAGGCCGGCCACGTCCGCACGATTGCGTTCGTAGGTCACTCGGGCAATCGTGGCGGCCGCGAGCGACGCCACCATCCCGATCATCGGGAACAGGGGCGAGAGATACTCGCCACGGCGCGAGAGCTGCCAGCGCGCGGCCAGCCACACGGCGGCCAGGAAGATCGACCCGGCGACCGCGCCCAGCTTGAGCCCGACGCGTCCGACCAGCAGCGTGATGGCGATGCCCAGCGCCAGCACGGTGACCACCTCCAGCGTGAGAGCATTCTCGGGGCGCAGGACGAAGTCGCGGCGCAGGAGGTTGTCGGCAACCGTCGCCTGCACCTCGACGCCCGCGAACCGTGTGTCGAGCGGTGTCGACACGACTTCCCGCGTCCCGAGGGCGGTCGTCCCGACGAAGACAATAGCGTTGCGGAACACCCGGGGCGGATGGGTGCCGGCGAGCACGTCCGCCGCCGAGACGTAGGGGAACGTCCGTTTGGTGCCGCGATACCGGACGAGCAGGTTGCTGCGGCCGTCGAGCGGCACCCCGCCGTCCTGGAGCTCGAGCACCGAGGTGTTGGCGTTGACCGCCCGCAGCGCGACCGCGCGCGTGCCGGTCGCCGCGAGCACGGCGGCCAGCCCGAGGCTCGGGTAGGTCTGATCCTGGTAATCGATGAGGAGCGGTACGCGGCGCAGGATGCCGTCCGGGTCGGGAACCGCATTGAGGAAGCCGGATGCGCCGGCGGCCCGGGCAAGAGCCGGCAGGCTGCAGACCGCGCCGTCGGCGCGGAACAGCGGCGGCCCGGGGCCGCTGTCCGGCGGCCCGAAGACTGGCAGGGGGAGCGGATGCAGGACGCACGGGCGAAGCCCCTCGTCGCTGCCGGTCCCGGTGAACGTCAGGCCATAGCCGAGGACGGTGCCCCCTTCCTGCAGCGCCCGCGCCAGCTCGGCGTCGGAGGGCGTGACGCTGCCGGGCAGCGGCCCGGAAGAGGACCGATCGGGCTCCGAAAAGACGATGTCGAGGGCGACCACGCGAGCGCCCTGCTGGCGAAGCTGAGTGACCAGGCTGGCGAGCAGATCGCGACGCCACGGCCACTGGCCGATCGCGGCCAGGCTGCGGTCGTCGATGTCGACAATCGCCACCCGGCCGTCGGCCGGGCGCAGCGCCGAGGCGCGCAGCAGCACGTCGTAGGCGCGGCGGTCGAGCTGCGTGAAGAACGGCGGCCGGTAGATGACGAGGATGGCCGTCAGAATCGCGGGCGCCAGGCCGCACAACAGGACGAAACGGCGGCTCTCGGCGCGGATGGCGGCCGCTCGCTGATTGGCCGGACTGCTCACGGGCCGCTCACCTGACGGTGATCTCGACGCGGCGGTTGCGCGGCTCCGGGGTGTTGTCGGGCGTGTGCGCGACGGGCTCGGATTCGCCGTGCGATTCGACCTCGACCAGTCCGGGGTCGAGCCCGGTCTCGAGGAGCAGCGCCCGCACCATCCGGGCGCGCTCGAGCCCGAGGCGGTAATTGCTGGCCGCGGTGCCGGTGGTATCGGTGTGGCCGATCACCGTGACGTCGGGCGCCGGGCGCTGGCGCACCGCCTCGAGCACTGCCGGCAGCAGCGCGCGGGACGGCGCGGTGAGCTCCGACGAATCGGTCCTGAAGTGGAGATCGAAGCGCCGCGGGGCTGCCGGCAAATCCGCCAGCACGGAGCCGAACTGGCGCGCCACCTCCGCCTCCGTCGTCTTCGACGGTGGCGCAGGCGCCTGACGGCCGGCGACCGTGGTGGTATCGAGCGGGGCGGCGAGCTCCACAGCGCCCGCGGTGTTGGAGACGGCGACCCGCGACGGCACGCCGGTGCCTTCGTCTGGCAGGAGCACCACCAGGGTGGACGCCTCGGGGGCGGCGGGGGCGGCGGCCCGCTTCGGCCCGCACGCGGCAGCCATCATGCCCGCGGCCGCGACGACCGCCACCGGCACGGCGATCCGGCGCGAACCGCTTGCGCTCACGGCGCCTCGACGCGCAGGACGAGGCGCGTGCCGCGGACGCCGAGGATGGCGGCCGGGGTCTCGAGGCGAACTGATTCAGGCGACAACTTCGCGATCCGCCCCGAGACGTAGGCGACGACGCCACGCGCAATCCGCAGGACGAAGCCGAGGCGACCTTGACCGGGGGAATAGAGGAACTGGTCGAGGCGGACTTCGCTGCCGGGTCCGAGGGCCAGCCGGGTTTCGTCCTTCAGTGTCACGCCGATCCGGCCATCCACGCCCGTCCGCAGCACGTCTCCCTGCTGCAGCGCCTGCCCCACCGCGATGGGAGTCGCCAGGTTCTCGCGCACGAGCAGCACGGCGCCAGAAGCGGACTTGACCCGTCCGGCCGTCGCCCCCTGGGCGAAGACCGGAGCGGCCGCCGCCAGAACAACAAGCATGACCGCCGCGCCGCGAACGTGCATGGGGCCCGCCTTTCGTCAGCGCGGCGGCATGGCCGCGAACGTCTGTTCGATGTTCTCGAGGACCGCCAGCGTCGAGCGCACGCCGGCCTCGATGTAGCGCTCCCCCTTCTCGGCCGTCGAGCCGCGCGGGTCGCCCCAGGTGCCAGATTTCGTCGCCCAGTAGACCGATCCGGGCGAGGTGAAGAAGAACGCCGTGTGGACCGGGCCGGTGTTCACCGTGTACTCGGGGAACGGCGGGAACTCCACGTTGGCCTTGTCCATGTCCACGAGCCGGGGGTCGATGGCGAGGATCGCGGAGGTTTCCGCGGCGTTCGCGTGCAGGCCGTTCTTGAGGCCCATCCACTCGTTCACGTCTTCGGCCGTCATGCCGTCCCAGTAATTGACCGGGAAGGCCTTGACGTCTTTCGGCAGCTTCTCGGCGGCGTTGGCGCAGGCGTAGGCGATGGCGTAGGTGTTGTCGTAGTGGCCGTTGAGAAAGATGATCCGCTTGAACCCCGACGCGGCGAATGCATGGCAGAGATCCTCGCAGAGCGCCATGAAGGTCGGGATGCGGATGTGCACCAGCCCCTTGAACCCGACGTGCGGGTACGAGAGGGCGTAGTTGATCGGCGGCGCCACCACCGCGTTGATCCGCGGCGCGACGCGGCGCGCCACTTCCTGCGGAATGAGCACGTCGGTGATGAGCGGGGCGTGCGGCCCGTGCTGTTCGGTGGCGCCCGTGGGAATGATGACGGTGTGATGCTGCGCGAGATAGGCCTCAACTTCTGAGTTGGTCATCTCGCCGAGAAAGACTGTTGGGGGTTTCATCGGTAGGGCAATACTGCACGGAGCGCCCGACCTCCGTCAACCTCCGGCCCGGCGCCGGCGGCGATACACTGTGGCGTGCCCCTCCTTCTCGAAGTGATCGTGCAGTCGGTGGCGGACGCGCGGGCGGCCGAGGCGGGCGGCGCCGACCGGCTCGAAGTCGTCCGCGAGATTGAACGCGACGGCCTGAGCCCCTCGCTCGACCTGATCCGCGCCCTCCAGGCGGAGACGCCGCTGCCCCTCCGCGTGATGGTGCGCGAGAGCGAGGGGTTCGGCGTGACCGGGGCGCAGGAGCTGCTGCGGCTCCAACGCACGTTCGCCGCGCTGGCTGAACTGCGCGTGCACGGCGCGGTGACCGGGTTCGCCCGCGGCGGCGAGCTGGACCTGGCCAGCACGCGCGCCGTGCTCTCGGCCGCCCCCGCGCTTCCGGTGACCTTTCATCGCGCGTTCGACAGCCTGCGCGATCAAAGCGGCGCCATCGACGTGCTCTGCTCGCTGCCGCAGGTCGACCGCATCCTGACGTCGGGCGGCGCCGGGGACTGGACCGAACGCTGCGAGCGCCTGGCGCAGTTCTCGGCCCGGGCGGGGGGCCGGCTGACCATCCTGGCGGGCGGCGGCGTCGATGCCGAGGGTCTGGAGGCCCTGGCCTCGGCAGGCTGCGTCCGCGAAGGGCACGTCGGCCGCGCCGCCTGCGAGCCGCCGGCCATCGGAGCGCCAGTGTCGGCGGAGCGGGTCCGGGCACTGCGGCGGCTGGCGCTGTAAGCGCTCGTCCTCCTGATCTCCGCCTCATCGTCCACGAATCTCGATCTGGTGGCGGGCCGGCGCCAGGGCCGCCGGGGGGCGCTTGGATTTCGGCTCCGGCGGGAATAGACTCGCCGGGACGCCATTCGCCGATTCGCCCGGTTGCTGCGAAGCCGGCAGGCGGGTTGGGAAGTCCAGTGCCACGCGACGTCCAGGGCCGTTACGGCCTCCTGGCAGATCCGTCTCCGGACGGCATCTTCATCTGCCGTGAGGGGCTGATTGTGTTCGTCAACCCGGCGGCGTGCCGCCTGTTTGGCGCGTCAGCCCGGGCCGCGCTCCTGACCACCTCCCCGGTCGAGCTGTTTCATCCTGACGATCGCGAAGACGTGCAGCGGACGCTCGTGCGCGTGGGAACGACCCGTACCCTGTCGCGCTTTCCGGCGCGGCTCGGCACCGCCGCGGTCCGGGATGTCGAGGTCACCGCCACGCCCTTGGAGGACGAGGGCGGTCCCGCGCTTCTGCTGGCGCTGCGCGACGTGACCGAACGGACGCAGGCGGAGGCGGCGCTGCGGGCCAGCGAGGAACGCCTGCGGCTGGCGTTCGAAGGCGCCCGCGAGGGGGTCTGGGACTGGAATCTCGAAACCGGCGCGGTCGTCTATTCGCCGCGCTGGAAGCAGATGCTGGGATACCGGGACGGCGAAATCGAGCCGCACGTGAGCGCATGGGAACGCCTGGTGCACCCCGACGATCGGAAGCGCGCGGATCGCGCGCACGACAGCGTGGCCGGCGGCAGCGCGACCTACGAGGCGGAGTTCAGGCTGCGCCACAAGGACGGCCACTACGTGCACGTGCTCTCCCGCGGCTTCCCGATCCGGCGTGAGCCTGGCGGCGCGGTCATGCGCATTGTCGGCACGCACCTGGATTTGACCGATCGCAAGCGGGCCGAGGCCGCGCTCCGGGAGAGCGAAGAGCGGTTGCGGCTGGCGTTCGAGGGGGCGCAGGAGGGGGTCTGGGACTGGGATCTCGAGACCGGCGCGGTCGTCTACTCGCCGCGGTGGAAGGAGATGCTCGGCTACTCCGACAGCGAGATCGCCCCGCACGTGAGCGCGTGGGAAGGCCTGCTCCATCCCGACGACGAGGCGCGGGCGCGCGAGGTCAGCGACCGCGTGGCGCTCGGCGGGACCTACGAGGGAGAGTTCCGGCTCCGGCACAAGGGCGGCCACTACGTCCACGTGCTGTCGCGCGGCTACCCGGTCCGCCGCGATCCCGGCGGGCCGGTCGTCCGCATTGTCGGGACGCACTTCGACCTGACCGAGCGCAAGCGGGCCGAGGACGAGCTGCGGCAGGCCCAACAGGAACTGGAGCGCCGGGTTCGCGAGCGCACCGCCGATCTCGCCCGCGCCAATGAGTCGCTGCGCGAGGAGATGACGGAGCGCGCCCGCGCCGAACGCGCGCGAACGGAATTGCTCTCGCGCCTGGTCTTTGCCCAGGAGGATGAACGCCGCCGGATCGCGCGCGAGATGCACGACCAGTTCGGCGAGCAGCTGACCGCGCTGGCTCGCCGCATCAGCCTCCTCAAGGCGGCGTGCGGCGATCGCCAGGACCTGCAGGCGCAGGTGGAGGCGCTCGAAGCGGTTGCCGGCCAGATCGACCGCGACGTCGATCATCTCGTGTGGGAGCTTCGTCCGACCGCGCTCGACGACCTCGGCCTGCGCGCGGCGCTCGCCAACTACGTCCAGGACTGGTCCGTTCGCGTCGGCGTCGCCGCCGAGCTGCACACCTCGGGACTGCTCGACGACCGGTTGTCCTCCCAGGCCGAAACCACGCTCTATCGCATCGCGCAGGAGGCGCTGACCAACGTCGCCCGGCATGCCCGCGCGACCAGCGTCGAGGTCATCCTGGAACGGCGGAACGATCACGTCCTGCTCGTGGTCGAGGACGATGGCATCGGGTTCGGCCCGGCCACCGCCGGACCGCGCCACGGCTTCGGCCTGCTCGGCATGCAGGAGCGGGCGGCGCTGGTCGGCGCCACGCTCGAGATCGAGTCGCAGCGCGGCAAGGGCACCACCGTTCTTCTTCGCATGGCCGCGGATGCGGCGGTGCCACAAGGAGAATGATCATGCGTGAGCCAACGGCGCCGGTGCGGGTGCTGCTCGCCGACGATCACGTCACCGTCCGGCACGGCCTCCGCCTGCTCATCGACGCGCAGCCCGACATGCAGGTCGTGGCCGAAGCCAGCGACGGCAAGCAGGCGCTGCAGCTGACCGCCGAAACCAGGCCGGACGTCGTGGTCATGGACATCTCGATGCCGGGCATGAACGGGCTGCTCGCGACGCGCGAGCTGCGCCGCCGCCATCCGCGCACGGCCATCGTCACGCTCACGCGGCATGGCGACGATGCGTATCTGCAGGAGCTGCTGCGGGCCGGGGTGGCCGGCTATGTGCTGAAGCAGAGCGAGCCGGCGGAGCTGCTCCACGCCATCCGCGCCACGGCGGCTGGCGGGCAATACGTCGACTCCGCGCTGACGGCGCGCGTGACCGCGCAGTTCCGATCGAAGGAGACCAGGGGCACCCCGAAACCGGGCGGCATCCTGACCGACCGGGAATCGGACGTCCTGCGGCTGATTGCCACCGGCTACAGCAACAAGGAGATCGCGGCGCAGATGGCGCTCAGCGTGAAGACCGTCGAGGCCCACAAGGCGAATGCGATGCGAAAACTCGAGCTGAAGGGGCGGATCGACATCGTGAAGTACGCGATTCTGCAAGGCTGGCTGCACGGCGCGTAGACGCCTTCCATCAGGGATTCTCCCTAGGCCCGGTCCACCCTTCTCCCGATGGACCACCTCTGCCGAACGGCATAGATTCCGGTCCATCAGTAACAGATAGACCTCACCCAAAGGACGCGACCATGGGGATTTTGCACAAGGTCAGCGGAGGAGCAACGCGTGCGGCAGGCGCGGAGCGCGGGGCCAAGAGGGAGAAGGAGCGGCAGGCGAAGGCCGCCAGGGAGGCGCTGGTGACCATGGGACTGCCGAGGGTCAACCTCCTGCTCGAGGGGCAGGAACAGGCGCTCAGGAGCGTGCTGGACGCGCTGGCTGGCAGCCTGCGGCAGCCGGTGAGCAGCTGGCGTCCCGGGCAGCGGCTGGAGTTGCCGCTGGTCGAACGCCAGGGCACGATGATCATCCACGACGTGGATGCCCTGGGCATCGAAGATCAGATTCACCTGCTGGAGTGGCTGGGGCATGCAGTCGGCCGCACGCAGGTGGTGAGCACGACGACCGCGCCGCTGCTGCCCCGCGTGCGGGCCGGCGCATTCATCGATACGTTGTACTACCGGCTCAACACCGTGTTCCTGGACGTCACGCCGACGTAGTGCATCGGCCGCCGCGGTGAGCCGGCCGGCGGCCCGGCACCGTCCCGGACCCGAGCGGCGCCTTCTTGGCGGCCGAGCCACATCTTCAGCGACCGGCCGGAGCGCCTGGGGGCGCATCTTTCGGACCGCCGCTGTCGCGCTAACCGCACTCCGCCGGCAGGCCGACATCGCTCACCCGCCGCGCGCCGCGGTGATCTGACCGACGAGCCCCACAGCACCTCACGCGCCCGCGCCGGCTCGATTGGAGGTTGGGCGGTGGTAGCTGGGCGTTGAGGCGGCGAGCGCCCGCGCGCCACTACGTCGCCCAGAAGAGACGTGCCGGTGCTGACCGGCCGGCGGACCTTGGAGCGAGGCGACACGCCGCGTAGCCGGAACGCGGCCGGAGCGATTCCGCGCGGCGAGTCCGGTCCCTGTGATCCGCGTCGTTCAAATCTCCACCGGCGCATCGGTGCGCCTGGTGGATGTCGCCCTGACCATCCCTACTCGCCGCGGCGACGAGCGCAGCGAGAGCATGAGCGCAGGCTGCGTTCCCGCCTCGCGGAAGCGGGCCCCGGACCGGGCAGTGCCGGCACGGCTCATTCAGGCGACCCACGTGCCCCAGCGACCCGGGCGACACGCGCGCCGACTCGACGGCCCATGCGCCCGGCGCCTTGGGCGTTGGGCCTTGGGCGTTGGGCCTTGGGCCTTGGGCTGCGGGCGTTGACGGCACCGGCCCTGCCGCGCCTCGGCCTTGCCCTTCGCCCTTCGCCCTTAGCCCTTAGCCCTTTTTCAACGTTGGCATCCCCATTGCTCTATACAGTCACAGCAACGCTCGGTCGCCGCACTGGTAGACCGACAATATCCCACCCACCCGACGGGGACCGTTCTTTGCGTCCCCGATCGTCACGTACAGGCCCTTTTTCTCAGGTATTGCGCTGCGGCGGCTGCAACCGGTGGGTAAGCGGTTGCCTACACGGCCGCTGACCTGCTCAGGGAAGGGGTAGCGGATAACTCAGCGGAGAAAGGGCAAAGGGCAAAGGGCAAAGGGCAAAGGGCGAAGGGCGAAGGGCGAAGGGCCAAGGGCCAAGGGCCAAGGGCAGTGTCCCAGCAGAGGTGGAACCAAAGGCGCGACCAGTCAGCGGCTCAACTGATCCAGCCCTTGCGCTGCGCTGTGAGCGAGAACCAAGCGAGGTAGGCGGCGATGACCACGATGAGCAGCGGCAGGACGGCGGCGGCGGCCCCCTGTACCTCGATCAGCGCCGTGCCGAAGAAGGCATGGCCCATCTGCAGCAGGATCGCTACCAGCGACACGAGGAAGAGCGGCACCGCCCAGGCGGTGCGCATCAGCAGGGCGACAGAGGCGAGCGTCCCCCCGAACACCGCGATGGCGTACGCGGAGGTGACCCACACCGGCATCCCGGTGTAGAAGGCTTGCTCCGCCTCGGGCAGCGCCGCCAGCGCCTCCTCGCTCATCGTGACGGTCATGAGATAGGTGGCGATGCCCATCAGGTTCCACAGCAGCGCCAGCACGCTGATGATCCAGAAGCCCCGGGTGGGGGTCGTTCGATACGTGGATTGGGACATGGCTGCGCTCCAGTAAGGGCCGGCCCATCACCGGCCGACAGGAATCGTTACGCGTCCACCCACGCGCCACTGCAGGTAATCCTCGAGCCCGTCGTAGAAGATGAACGTGCCCAGGTCGAAGCGTACGCGGCCGCGGGTCATCTGCACGTTGACCAGCCCGTGGCCGCCCACGCCGGTCGCCCCATCCGTGCGCAGCACCTGCGGATTCACCTCGAGCTCGAGTTCCCACTGCGGGTAGCGCCGGATCGTGTGCAGCATCATACCGGCAGTCAGGTGGCGCAGCGGGCTGAAGTAGCCGGGCCGCTTCGAGTCGAACGTCTCGAAGAACGCGTTGGGCCGGAGCACCGTCCACCGCCGGACGCCGAGCGTCACCGGCACCTGGTAGTGCAGGTAGGCCTGCGCCTGGCGGTTGCCGTCCTGCAGGCGCGCGGCGCCCAGCTCGACGCGCGCGCGGTGAGCGGTCTCGGAGATGAACTCGCCAAACGCGTGCACGGCATCGCTGTAGAAGCCGGGGCCGACGCGGCTGATGTCCAGCACCCGGTTGAACTGACGCATCGGCGCCGGCCCGACGAGCGGCAGGAGCGGTGCCCGGCCGACTCTCAGGCCCGCCTCGGTGTCGTCCGTCGCGTGCCAGGTGGCGGTCGCTTTCCAGGCCAGGAGGTGGTCGCCGCGGTCGAACTGATGGAACCCGAGGGCGCCATCCAGCTCGAGTCCGGGCAGGGGGAAGAGCTGCGCCACCGACATGCGCACGCCCGTGTGGGCCGACGAGAACGCGCGCTGGGACAGCGTGCCGGACGAGGCATCGAGGGTGACGGCGCCCAGGAGGCGCGGCAGCAGGAAGCGGATGCCCGCCCCCGCCTGCGCGAAGCGCATGTCGTTCGAGTCGGCGTGGGTCCACACCGGGAGGGTCACTTGCGGCTCGGAGACGATGGCCAGCTCGCGGCGTGCCGCGGCCAGTTGCGGCGGTTCCGCGCCCAGCGCCGCCGCGCGATCGAGGCTGTGCAGCGCGCGGGCGTAGTCGCCGCGCTTGCGTGCGGCAGTGCTCATCGCGAGCGCCAGCCGTTCCCCCGCGTCCGCCCCGCGATCGAGCGCGTGGCTGAACTCACGGTAGGCCGCGTAGTGGCGATCGAGCGCGACCGCGATCCGGGCACGCCAGGCATGGGCGTCGCCGCGGTCGGGCGCCTGCACGATCAGCGCGCGCAGCGTGGCATCCGCCTCGGCGTGCTGCCCCATCACGTGGAGCGCCTGGGCGAGCGCCAGCCGCGCGTCTTCCGAGTCCTCGCCGGCGGCGACTGCCTGCCGCGCCCACCCTTCGGCCGATGCGAACTGCTCGGCGGCCAGATGGATGCGCGCGAGCTCGACGCGGAGCCCGCCGGCGCCGCGGGCGTCCACGGCGCGGCGGTAGTAGCCGAGCGCGCGGGCCGGCTGCCCGGCGCCGGCGAAGTACCTGGCCGCTTCGAGGGCGCCCGTTGCGTCGGCAGGATGCTGGGAGGTGTAGGCCTGGTAGGCCCGCGACGCGAGCTCCAGGTCGCCGGCCCGCGCCGCCGACCGCGCCAGCTTGAGGCGAACATCGGCGGCCTCGCCGATCCGCTGGAGGGCCCGCACCGCGCCGGCGAAGTCCCCGGCATCGTAGCGAAGATCGGCAATGGCCTCGAGCACGCGGGGATCGGGCGTGGCCTGTGCCGCCGCGACGCGTTCGTAGACGGCAAGCGCCTTCGTGCGATCCCCGGCCGCGCGGTAGGCGTCGGCCAGCCAGGTATGCTCCCGCGGCGTCAGCGACCGCACCGCGGCAAGCCCTTCGAGGTAGCGCGCCGCGAGATCCGGCCGTGATGTGGCTGCCGCGGCGCGGGCAGCGGTGAGCCAGGCGTCCGCGTCGAGCGTGCCGGCGTTCGCCATCGCCTCGAGCCGCGCCCGGCTGCGCGCGGGGTCGCCGGCGTCGAGCAGGCTGAGCGCGAGCTCCGCCTCCGCGCGGTGGCGGCGCTCTTCGTCCTTTTCGAGGCCGAGGTAGCGCTCGTACCAGTTGACCGCGGCGCGTGGCTGCGACGTCCAGCGGTGCAGCCGCGCCAGGCGGAGCAGGAGCTCCGGTTCAGGCTCCGGCACCATCTCGACGGCGTGCAGGTAATGCGCCCTGGCTTTCTCCAGATCCCCGCGCGTTTCGTAGAGCAGGCCAAGCGCCGCGGCGGTGCGCCAGTCCGCGGGGTCGTCCACGAGCAGGCGTTGGTACTGTTCGATGGCCGCATCCAGCGAGCCGGTGCTCGACAGCGTCTGCGCCAGCCGCTGCCGTGCCGGCGCGTCGTGCGACTGCAGCCGCAGATAGGAGGCCAGCGCCCCGGCGGCCTCGCGCTGATCCCCCGCGGCCTGCGAGACATTCGCCAGGTCCATCCACAGACGGGGCTCGTCGGGATGGATGCGGAGCAGCGCGCGCAGCAGCTGGATGGCTTCCGGCAGCCGGCGGGCCCAGACGGCCGTGCGCGCCTGCAGCTCGAGCAGCGCTGGATCCTCTGCCGGCCGCGGCAGCGGCTCGACGACCCGCCAGGCTTCGGCATAGCGATGCTGGACGTTCAGCATCCAGGCATAGGCGCGGCGTACCGGCGCATCGGCCAGGCCGGCCGCGACGAGATCGCGCAGGGCCGCTTCGGCGGCCTCGCGCCGGCCAGCGGACAGCAGGGAGAAGGCCCGCATCCGCGCAAAGCGCGCCTCGCCAGGCTCGCGCGCGGCGAGCTCGCCAAAGAGCGCCGCCGCCTCGTCGAACTTCCGGAGGTCCCACGCCAGGCCGGCCCGCCGTTCGAGCGTATCCGGGGCGCCTCCGGCCTGGTAACTCTCGTAGGCCGCGGCCGGCTGTCCCAGCGCGAGCTGGGCCCGCGCCCGAACCCCGGCCATCCATTGCCGCGTGCCTGGATCGAGCGGCATGCCCCGCATCCAGTCCGTGATCGAGACCACGCGCGGCCAGTCCTGCAGCGTCACCGCATGGACCGTGGCCTCCTCGAGGACCTCGGGATCGGGAGCCCCGTGCTCGAGCAGCCGCGACAGGTCGGCCAGCGCCGGCCCGGGGGCGTGCAGCATGCCATAGAGCTGGCTGCGCCTGCGGAGCTGATTGGCGTTGAGGGCATCGCCCGGGAGCCGATCGAGCTCGGCCAGCGCCAGCTCGCGCTGGCCGCGATCGGTGAGCGCGCGCGCCAGCCCCAGGCGTGCCTCGGTGCTGGCCGCGTCGATCCGCAGCGCCTCGCGGAAGCTCCCCTCGGCGGCCTCGGCCTCACCCCCGTCGAGCTGGCGGTAGCCACGGTAGATCCGATACCCCGCATCGGCTGGCGCCTTGCGGATGGCGGTCTCGAGCTCCGTCCGCCCCTCGTCCGGGCGGGCGGATTCGAACAGGTCCTGCGCCCGGGCGTAGTGCGTCTCTGGCTCGACCCAGAAGTCGGGATACCGCCAGAGCGTCAGCACGATCACCGCGGCCAGCCAGAGGCTCAGGCCGATCAGCGCGGCGGCGAGCAGCTTGCGGTCACGACGCGGTGTCACGCTGGAGACCATAAGGCGTCTGGCCCGCCACCCAGACGTTGCGGCCGAGCGCGGCGGCGATCGCCGGCAGCAGGGACCAGATCGCCAGCGCCGAGATGAAGGCGTTGCCGATAATCAGCCGCGGCTGTGCCGTCCCCGCGGCAATGGCGTAGAAGGGCAGCACGGCGTTGGCGGCCGCGAGCGCGAGCTGCGGCACCACGGCGACGAAGGCGGACCTCGTCGCGGGCTGCGGCACGTTGTTCGGGCGATAGCCGGCCTCGCGCGATCGCGGGTAGAAGATGGCGCGCAGGCATCCCGCCAGGTACACCGGGAACAGCCCCGCGAGCATCTGGAACTGGCGGCCCGCCTGGTGGCGCCGGAACAGCGCCCGCAGCGCCAGCGCCATGAGGATGCCGTAGATCCCGCGCATCACCACGAACTGCAGCTCCGATCCCGCGAGCACGGATCCCCCCGTCAGGTAGGTCCAGACCGGAATCACGAAGAAGAAGGGGAAGACCACGCCGGCGCAGAAATACGACAGCGGGATGACGAGATACGTCATCCGGCTCGACGCGCGCAGGCCGCGCTTCCACAGCGGGTTGTCCCAGAAGAACAGGCGCATCGTGTCGAGCGCCCACTGCCCGCGCTGGCGATACACGCCCCAGATGTCCGCGGGGGCGAGTCCAAGCGTGAGCGCGTGCGGGTAATAAAAGGATCGCCAGCCACGGCTGTGCAGGTCGTACGACGTGGTGAGGTCTTCCACGACATTCCACGTGGAGAACCCGCCGTTGTCGTCGAGCGCCGATCGCCGGTAGAGCACGCCCGATCCGCACGAGACCACGGTGTCGCGATCGTCGTAGCCGAGCTGCACCGCTTCGTAGAACACCGGATCCTGGCTGAAGAACGGATCCCCCTCGGGGACCACGTAGACCTGACGCGACTGGATGAAGCCGAGATCCGGAAAGCGCATGTAGCCCGCGAGCGCCTTCAGGATCGACGGCTGCGCCACCTGGTCGGCATCGAGCACCAGGACGAGCGCGCCGGACGTCTGCGACAGGCCGAAGTTGAGGTTGCCCGCCTTCCGCTGTCCCTGCTCGGCGCTGGTCGTCCGCCGCGTCAGGTAATTGAAGCCGCGGGACTCCGTCATCTCCCGCACTGCCTCATCTTCCCCATCGTCCAGGACGTGGACGAGGAGGAGGCCGTCCCATTCGATGCGCGACGCCGCGTCGAGCGTGGCACGCACGATTTCGTGCGGCTCGCCGCAGACCGGCACGAAGACGTCAACCGACGGGAATTCGTCGAGCGGAAGCCCTTCCGGCGGCTTGTGGCGAAGCTTCCAGACGGTGAAGGTGGCCGAGACGAGCAGCGCAAGACAGAAGATCTCCGCCGCGAAGAAGGCGCCGGCCATCCAGGGGTGGTAGGGGTTGAGGGTGAACCACAGCCAGACGAGGTAAGCGAGACCTGCCGCGACCGCGGTGAGCGCCAGCAGCCGGGATCGGATCACCGCGCCGCGTTCCTCGCGATCGCGATACCGGTGCGTGAAGGCACGCGGCGGGAAGATGCTGCGGACAACCCTCTGCACAGTCTGGCATATGATGACACACCATGCGCGAGCCGGCAGGACAGGAATGGCAGGCGATCTTCGATCGCATGGTCCGGGACACCCCTCTCCTTGTACCTGTGCAGGACACCCCGGCCCTGCCGGGCGTGGACGCGCATCCGCCGCCGCCGGATCGATCCGGGCGCGACGGCGGTTCGTTCGTGGCGCAGCAGACGCCGCGCGCGCGGGAGCTCGAGATCCGGCTGTCGGGCAGCCTCGCACGGGCGGAACAGCTCCTCGAGTCCCTCGCCCGCCGGCAGGATGAGCTCCAGGCCTGGCTCGAGCGCGAGCCGCAAGGACTGGCGGAGATGCAGAGCCGCAACGAACGGCGGCTGCAGGAGTTCGAGCGCGAGGCCGCGGTCGTCCTGGACAGATACGACGCCGCCGCCCGATCGGCCGAGGTCTCGCTCGACCGCGCCGACGCGCGGCTCGTGGCCTTCGACGAGGGATTGAATCAGCTGCTCCGCACGGCTGCCGAGGAAATTCGCTCGGCGGCTGAAGCAGTGAGAGGGTCGCGACAGCGCGCCGAGGAGGCCGCGCCGCGTGCCGGAGCGGAGCACCGTCCAGTTCTTGCCAGGCGGATAGCGGCGACGCTTGGTGTGATGATCCTGCTGCTGTTCGGCTTCTTCGTGTACAAGCAGTCAGCGGACGCCGCCGCCCGGGCGGCCGCCGCCGAACAGGCCGCTGTCGAGGCTCGCTCCACCGCCGACGCGCGTGCGGCCGCGTCGGCCGACCGGAACTCGCGCGCCATCGCGGATGCGCTCGCCATGGCCGCCAGGGCCGACCGGATGCTCGAGATCCTCGCGGCCCCGGATGCGCGCCGGCTCGATCTGCTCGGCAAGAGAGGCGCACCCGCGGCAGCCGGCCAGGCGCTGTGGAGCCGGTCCCGCGGCGTCATCATCAGCGCGGTGCGGGTGCCCCCGCCGCCGTCCGGCGAGGTCTACCAGGTGTGGCTCAACATGTCGTCCGGCCCCGTGAGCCTGGGGTTTGCCGTCCCTGACGCGCAGGGGCGTGTGGGCGCCGCCTTCGAGCTCCCGGGCAGTGTTGCCGGGACGATAGCGGGCTTCCAGATCTCCCGCGAGCCCTCAGGCGGCAGCAGCCGCCCGCAGGGAGAGCCGGTCCTCTCGAACTGACGTCAGCCAGGAGTCGTTCCGTGCGCACACGATCAGTGTTTCTTTGCGCTGCCGCCGCCTGCCTGGCAGTTGCCGGCATCTGCCTCGCCGCAAGCCTTCAGCGTCCGCTGGACGCCCAGTCCCGCCCGCCGAACATCGTGTTCATCATGGCGGACGATCTGGGTGTGCACGACCTCGGCAGCTACGGCCGGAAGGAACATCGGACACCGCACCTCGATCGGCTGGCGGCCGAAGGCCTCCGGTTCACGAGCGCCTACGTCGCGTCGCCGATCTGCTCCCCGTCGCGCGCGGCGATCATGACCGGGCGCGCACCGGCGCGGCTGCACCTGACCACGTTCATTCCCGGACGCGGCGACCTGCCGTCGCAGCGGCTGCTCCATCCGCCCATGCGGCAGCAGCTGCCGCTCGAGGAAACAACCGTCGCCGAGCTCCTGCGCTCGTCCGGGTATGCCACCGCGATGATCGGCAAGTGGCACCTCGGCGGCGCGAAGTTCTCCCCGCTCGAACAGGGCTTCGACGTGTACCACGCCGGCCAGGCCACGACCAAGCCGAGCGACACCGAAGGCGGCAAGGGGGAATACGACCTCACGGCACAGGCGGAGCAGTTCATCGACGCCAACCGTGAACGTCCGTTCTTCCTCTACCTGTCGCACAACAACCCGCACATCCCATACGGATCGGCCAGGCCGTCGCTCATCGAGGCCAACAAAGGATCATTCGAGCCGGCCTACGCCGCCACGATTCAGACCCTGGACGATGCGGTGGGCCGGCTGCTCGCGCATCTGGACGCCCGCGGCCTGCGGGAGCGCACGATCGTCATCTTCACCAGCGACAACGGCGGCCTCCATGTGCCGGAAGGGCCGCATCCCCGCGTCACGCACAACACGCCCTACCGCGCCGGCAAGGGCTACCTCTACGAAGGCGGTCTCCGCATTCCCCTCATCGTCCGCGGCCCCGGCCTGGCGAGCCGCCGCGTCATCGACACGCCCGTGACCAACACCGACTGGCTCCCCACCCTGCTCGATCTGGCCGGTGCGCCTGCCGCGCGCAATCTCGACGGCATCAGCCAGGCGACGCTCCTTCGCACCGGCACGCCTGCCTCGCCCGACCGGCCGTTCTTCTGGCACCTCCCGCACTACACGAACCAGGGCAGCAAGCCCTCGGGCGCCGTCCGGGACGGCCGCTGGAAGCTGGTCGAGAGCTACGACGATGGGCGGGTGGAGCTCTTCGATCTCGAGGCAGACGAGGCAGAGATGAAGGACCTGTCGGGCGCGCAGCCGGCGCGGGCGGCCGCGTTGCGCGACAGGCTGCGCGAATGGCGCACGTCCGTGGCGGCGCAGGAGAACACCCCCAATCCCGCAGTCGATTCCGCTCTCTACAAGAGCATCTACGTGGACTTCGACGCGACGCGGTTCGACCCGCTCCACGCCGACGAGGCCACGTGGAAGTCTGTGGCTGCCTGGCGCGAGCGGATGAACGCGGCCGTGAAAGCGGCCAAGAAGTAGACGCGCAAGCCGGCGCTACGGCCGGCCGGCAGCAGCCGCGCCGATCTCTACGAGCGCAACCCGGAAGCCGATGTGATCCGACCGCCGCGGCGGCTCGTAGCGCAGCCGGCACGCCGAACGGCACGCCCACCCGTCGTCTGCCCACGACCCGCCGCGGCGGGCGCGGGAATAGGTGCCGTCGCGATTGACCGTGCCCTTGACGTTCGACAGATCCGGATCGATCCCGCCGGACATCCGCGTGTGATACCAGTCGCGGCACCACTCGAAGATGTTGCCGTGCATGTCGTGGATGCCCCACGGGTTCGCCGGGTAGCTGCCGCCGCGGACGGCGCGGCCCGGTGCGGGACCATCCCGTCCGCCGTTGTACGGCCCCTTGCCGAAGTTCGCCTGATCCCGTCCAAGCGAATCGCCAAAGCACGTGGCCGTCGTCGTGCCTGCCCGGCAGGCGTACTCCCACTGCGCTTCCGTTGGCAGGCTGGCCGCCCAATTCGAGGGCATGGCCCCGGCGGCGTGCGCACGCGTCGTGAGCGCCTGGCAGAAGCGCTCCGCTTCCGCGTAGTTCACCCAGTAGACCGGAACGTCTTCCCCTTCGCCCGTCTGCGGTGATGGCGGCTTGTCGGGGAACGCGCCAATCAGGCGCGTCCAGTGGCCCTGCGATGCCTCGAACTTCGCCATCCAGAAGCCCCTGCTAAGGGTGACGCCGACCTGGGCCTCGTCCGGCCGGTGCTCGGGTTCATTCGCCGGGCTGCCCATGACGAACTGGCCGGGGGGGCACCAGCAGAAGGGGATCCCGTCTACCATCCGCTCTTCGCCAGCTTTTCTGCCGCGGAAGGGAGCGGGCGGCTGCGCGGCGCGACCTGTCCGCGTCGCGGCTGCCGCTCCAATGAGAGCTCCTGAAAGGAGCGAGCGCCGGGTCAGGCCGCTAGCTGTTGTCTCCATCCAGGAGGTTGCCCAGGCCGCCGAGGATCGAGCCTTCTCCCTTCCCGCCCTTGTCAGGCCGGGCACCGCCGCGATGATCCGGTTGGCCAGACGGCTGAGCGGCAGCGACTGCAGCCAGACGCGTCCGGGACCGCGCAGCGTGGCGAAGAACAGCCCTTCGCCGCCGAACAGCGCCGACTTGATCTTGCCGACGTACTGGATGTCGTAGCTCACCGACGGCTGGAAGGCGACGATGCAGCCGGTGTCGACGCGGATGATCTCGCCTGGAGCGAGGACGCGTTCCTGGAGCGTGCCGCCGGCATGGACGAACGCCCAGCCGTCGCCCTGGAGGCGCTGCATGATGAAGCCTTCGCCGCCGAACAGGCCGACGCCGAGCTTGCGCTGGAACGCGATCGCCGAGGGTCACGCCTTTCGCGGCGGCCAGGAACGAGTCCTTCTGCGCGATCGAGCTCGCCGCCGATCTCGGCGAGATGAATCGGCGATGATCTTGCCTGGATACGGGGCGCCGAAGGCGACGCGCTTCTTCTGGCTGCTCTTGTTGAGGAAGACCGTCATGAAGAGCGACTCGCCGGTGAGCAGCCGCTTGCCGGCGCCCATCAGCGCGCCGATGAAGCCTGCTCTGCTGCTTGCGAGCCGTCGCCGAAGATCGTCTCCATCTCGATGCCGTCGTCCATGTACATCATGCCGCCGGCTTCGGCGACCGTGGCTTCGTTCGGGTCCAGTTCGACCTCGACGAACTGCATGTCGTCGCCGAAGATCTTGTAGTCAATCTCGTGCATTTCTGCCATGCGTCACACATCTCCTCATCTAATTGTTCTCTTTCAATTCCCAACTTCCAACCTCCAACTCCCAATTCACTCCCGATCTCCACCTTTGTTCCTACCGCGCGGACAGCTTCTTCAACAGTTGAATCTGACCGGCGTGGTAGAGGTCGTGCGCGGCGATACCGGAGACGAGGGCGGCGGTGCTGACCGTGCTGCCCTTCGGCGTGCGGGCGAGGTCTTTGGTCGAGAGGTTCGCGACGACCTCGCGCAACGAGCGGTGCGTGCGTTCGAGCAGGGCCACGTCCGCCCGCCACGCCTTCTCGGTCGCCTCCGTCGGGCGCTCGAACCAGTTCGAGCCCTCGAGGGGAAACGAGCCGCGGGGCCCGTCCGTCAGCCGCCGCCACACCGCGTATTTCCAGTACGCCGCGTGGACCACCAGTTCCCAGATGTTGTGGCGCGTGGGATCAGGCCGCCAGGAGGCCTGCTCGGTTGACAGGCCGCGGATCGAGCCGCGCAGGTTGGTGCCGTGCCAGGAGCGGCGGTCGTAGGCCTGGTCGATGAAGGCGAGGAGCTGCTGGATGTCGCCCATGGGGTCCTCCGGCTGTGTCGTGCTGACGTGTCGGGAGGGATTATCGTCGCACGGGTCGGGGCGGGTCGGGGAGCGACCTGAGCCCACGCGACCGGAGCGCGCGTGGCGCAGCAGCGCGCGAGAGAGCGTGTAGGGGGGTCTGGCGGGGCGAAGCCCCCCAGAAGAGATTGGTGCGCCCAGCACGACTCGAACGTGCGACCTCCTGGTTCGTAGCCAGACGCTCTATCCAACTGAGCTATGGGCGCGGGAGGCAAGTCCGCATCGGCGACCCGATGCGTCGATACAAACCAAAATCATACCACACCCCGCACCCTCGGCCGCCCCCGCCAACGGCCTATAATCGGCCGGTGGACGCCGTTTCCTCCCACCGCGCCGATGCCCCGGCATCCGTCCGCGCCTTCGTCCTCACGGTCAGCGACACCCGCACCGACGCCACCGACTCCAGCGGGGACGCCATCGTCAGCGCGCTGACCGAGGCCGGCCACACCGTCAGCGGCCGGCGCATCCTGCGCGACGACCCCGGGCCGGTGGCCGAGGCGGTCCGCGGCGCCACGGTCAACGCCGACGTCATCATCACCACGGGCGGCACGGGCCTGACCTCGAGGGACAGCACCTACGAGGCGATCGCCGGCCTGTTCGACAAGCGCCTCGACGGGTTCGGCGAGCTGTTCCGCATGCTCAGCTTCCAGGAGATCGGCGCGGCGGCCATGCTCAGCCGGGCATGCGCCGGCACGATCCGCAAGACGATTGTCTTTTCGCTGCCCGGCTCCGAGAACGCGGTCCGGCTCGCGATGACCCGCCTCATCGTCCCCGAGCTCGGCCACGTCGTCCGCGAGCTGCGGCGATGACGATGAGGCCCATTCGCGAGACGATTCCGCTCGAAGAAGCGCTGGCCCTCATGCTCGACTCGGCACGGCCGATCGAACGGACGGAACGCGTGCGCCTCGAAGAGGCCGACGGACGCGTGATGGCGGAAACGATCCACGCCGCGGCCGACGTGCCGCCGTTCGACCGCGCGGCGATGGACGGCTTCGCGGTGATTGCCGAAGACACGTTCGGCGCCACCCGCTTCGATCCCAAGACGCTGCTCTCGGTCGGGACGGTCTACACCGGCCAGATGCCGTCGCGTGCCATCGAGCCTGGGGAGTGCATCGAGATCGCCACCGGCGCACCGATTCCGTACGGGGCGAACGCGGTGGTGATGGTCGAGGAAACAGAGAAAGCTGCCGGCGGCGAGATCCGGATCATGACGCCGGTCTACCCGCGCCAGAACGTCGGCCGCCGCGGCGCCGACCTCTCGACTGGCGACGTCGTCCTGCAGGCGGGGGACGTGATCAACTCGAGCCGCATCGGGGCGCTGGCAGCGGCCGGCTGTGTCGATGTCGTGGTCTACGCACGGCCGGCGGTCGCGATCATGTCCACCGGCAGCGAGATCGTGGAGCCCGGCCAGCCGCTGGGGCCGGCGCAGATCTACGACGTCAACCGCCACACGCTGGCAGCGGTGGTCGCGGCGCACGGCGGAGAAGCGGTGGCGCTGCCCACGGCGCCGGACAACCTCGACGAGCTCACCGCCGCTGTCGAACGCGCGGCTTCGTCCGAGATCATCATCTTCTCGGGCGGCAGTTCCGTCGGGGAGAAAGACCTGGTCCTCGACGTGCTGGCGGCGTCCGGCGAGGTGCTGTTTCATGGGATCGCGGTGAAGCCGGGCAAGCCCACGGTGTTCGGCCGTGTCCACGACCGGCCGGCGCTCGGGATGCCGGGCAACCCGACGTCGTGCCTCTCGAACGCCTACCTCCTGCTGGTGCCGCTGCTGCGCCGCACCGCCCGGCTGCCGGACTACACGCCCCACATGGTCCGCGTCCCGCTGGCGCGGCGCGTCGTCTCGACGACCGGACGCCACCAGTTCTACACGGTGAAGGTCGAAAACGGCGCCGCCGTGCCAGCCTTCAAGGCCTCCGGCGACATCACCAGCATGTCGCGCGCCGACGGCTACATCGAGATCCCGGCGCAGACGGACATCGTCGAAGCGGGACATCTGGTGGACGTCAAGCTCTTTTAGCCATGCCCATGAAATCCACGCTGCAGACCGCACCCCCTTTCGAGCTGCCCAACCAGAAGGGGGAGCTTCAGTCGCTCGCGACGCTTCTGACGAAAGGCCGGGTGCTGCTGGTGTTTCACCGCGGCACCTGGTGACCCAACTGCCGCCGCCGGTTCGGTGAACTGGCACGCAACCTCCCCGACTACGAAAGCCGCGGCGTCCAGGTCGTGCCCGTACTGGCGCAGAAAGCCGATGCGGTCAGGCGCTACATCGAAGAGACGGGACTGCCCTTCAACATCCTGGTGGACGAGCCTCGCGAGGTGCTGAAGGCGTACGGCGGCTGGCACCGCCTTGGTCTCGACGCCTGGAACATCGCGCGGCCGGCGCTGTTCCTGATCGATCGCGCGGGATCGATCCGCTACTCGTTCATCGGCGAGTCGCAGGAGGAGTTCCCGGCGCACGAAGAGATTCTGCGGGCGATCGACGCTGGCTGACGAGGACCCGCTGGCCGGGGAGCGGCAAGGAGAGGACGAACGCTGGACGCGCGGACAGGCCGCGCGCCCAGGCTGAGGCACGATGCGGCCTATTTGAACCGCTTCGAAACAGCGTCCCAGTTGACGGCGTTCCACCACGCGGCGATGTAGTCCGGCCGCTTGTTCTGGTACTTGAGATAGTAGGCGTGCTCCCACACGTCGAGGCCGAGGATCGGCTTCTTGCCTTCCATGATCGGGCTGTCCTGGTTGGCCGTGCTCTCGATGACCAGCTTGCCGCCGGCGTCGATCAGCCACGCCCAGCCGCTGCCGAAGCGCTTGGTCGCGGTCTCGCCGAACTGCTTCTTGAAGGTCTCGAAGTCGCCGAACGACGAGTTGATGGCGTCCCCCAGCGCGCCCGACGGCGTGCCACCCTTGCCCGGGCCCATGATCTGCCAGAACATCGTGTGGTTCGCGTGGCCGCCGCCGTTGTTCCGCACCGCGGTGCGGATGTCCTCCGGCACGGAGTTGATGCCCTTCAGCAGGTCGTCGATGCTCTTCTGCTGGAGCTCGGGGTGCTTCTCGAGCGCGGCGTTCAGGTTCGTCACGTAAGCAGCATGATGCTTGTCGTGATGAATCTTCATCGTCTGCTCGTCGATGTGCGGCTCGAGCGCGTTGTAGTCGTACGGCAGGGGTGGAACTTCGTGGGCCATGCAGGCTTCTCCTTCAAGGAAATCGGGTCGCCCGTGCGCCGGCGCGGCGCGCGTCGCCGGGCGTAAACCGCGATCGTATAACCGATCGGGTCAGAGCGACAGCATCCGATCGAGGGCCAGCTTCGCCAGCGACCTCGTCGGTTCCGGCACCGTAATCTGGTTGTGGACCTCGCCCGCGGCCAGCCCCTCGAGAATCCACAGCAGGTGGTTCGGCGACACCCGGAACATGGTCGAGCACAGGCAGCCGAACGGGTCGAGGGTGACGATGGTCTTGTCCGGCACCTCGGCCGTGAGCCGGTTGACGAGGTGGACCTCGGTGGCCACTGCCCAGATGCTGCCGGGCGGGCTCGCCTTGACGGTGTTGATGATGTGCTCGGTCGAGCCGCTCTCGTCCGACGCCCGCACCACGTCGAGCGTGCACTCCGGGTGGGCGATGACGCGCCCTTCCGGATACTTCGCCCGGAACGCGTCGATCTGGGGAACGGTGAAGCGCGTGTGAACGGAGCAGTGCCCCTTCCACAGGATCAGCTTCGCCTTCTTCACCTGCTCCGCCTCGAGGCCGCCCCACATCTCGTTCGGGTCCCAGACCACCATCTCCTCGAGCGGCACCCCCATCTTGAAGGCGGTGTTCCGGCCCAGGTGCTGGTCGGGCAGCATCAGCAGCTTGTCGCCGCGCGCCCACGCCCACTCCATGATCGCCCGCGCGTTGGTGGAGGTGCAGACGATGCCGCCGTGCTCGCCGACGAAGGCCTTCACCGCGGCCGACGAATTGATGTAGGTCACGGGGACGACGCCGGCCTTGCCGTCTTCGACGGCATCGGTCCTCACGCCCATCTGCTCGAGCTCGCGCCAGCAGATCTCGAGCTGGTCCTGCGCGGCCATGTCGGCCATCGAGCAGCCGGCCGCCAGATCGGGAAGAACGACCTTCTGGTGCGGCGCGCGGAGGATGTCGGCGCTCTCCGCCATGAAGTGGACGCCGCAGAACACGATGAAGTCGGCCTCGGTGCGCGCCGCGGCGGCGCGCGACAGCTTCAGCGAGTCGCCGATGAAGTCGGCGAACTTGATGACCTCGTCGCGCTGGTAGTGATGGCCGAGAACGACCACGCGGGGGCCGAGCGACGCCTTCGCCGCGGCAATCCGCGAATCGAGCTCGTCGTCCGAGAGACGGAGGAAGCGCTCCGGCAGCGGCTGGCGCTCGCCGATACTCTGCTTTTCGTACTCCGTCAGAACCTTGATATCCATGGTGTCTTCCACGGCGCCAGCCCTCGGTCGGCGCATTCCCTCTGTACTAGGACGCGTGGACGGCGGCGGCCGCTTCAGGGCCGCCGGGCGGTCAGGCCAGCGAGGGCGCTACCTCGTCAGCCGCTTCGGGACCCGTGACGACGTTGTAGAGCGTGTCGCGCTCGACCGGCTCGCGGCCCGCCGCGCGAATGAGCCGGCGGATGTCCGAGGTGGACATCGCTTCGGGCGTGCGCGAACCGGCCATGTGGTAAATCTTCTCTTCCTGCACCGTTCCGTCGAGATCGTCCGCGCCGAACCACAGCGCCAGCTGCGCCACTTCCACACCGGTCGCGATCCAGAACGCCTTGACGTGCGGCACGTTGTCGAGCACCAGCCGCGACACGGCGAGCACGCGGAGCGTGTCGGCCGCGGTCGGCGCCGGCAGCTTGCGCATCTGGTTGTTGTCGGGATGGAACGCCAGCGGGATGAACGCCTGGACGGATCCGGTCTCGTCCTGCAGCGCGCGCACCCGCAGCATGTGATCGACGCGCTCGGCGGGCGTCTCGATGTGGCCGTAGAGCATCGTGATGTTCGACCGCATGCCGAGGCCGTGCGCCAGGCGATGGATCGCCAGGTAGCGATCGGCGCCGCACTTGTCGTGGCAGATCTTGCGCCGCACGCGCTCGGCGAACACCTCGGCGCCGCCGCCCGGCAGCGAGTCGAGGCCCGCCTCCATCAGCTCGCGCAGCACCTGCTCGTCGGTCCGGCCGTAGAGATCCGCGAAGAACGCGATCTCGACGGCGGTAAAGCACTTCAGGTGGATCTCCGGGCGGATCCGCTTGAAGCCGCGCAGCATCTCCAGGTAGTAGTCGAACGGCAGATCGGGGTGCAGGCCGTTGACGACGTGGACTTCGGTGAGCGGCTGGTGGGCGCGGGCGCGCAGCTTGTCCCAGAGCTGCTCGAGCGACATCGTGTAAGAGCCCGGGTCGCCGGGGCGGAGGCGCGCGAACGAGCAGAAGAGGCAGCTCGCCACGCACACGTTGGTCGCTTCGAGGCGGATGTTGAAGTTGTAGTAGGTCCGCCCGCCGTGGCGCTTCTCGCGCTCCCGGTTGGCCAGCCAGCCGAGCGCCAGCAGGTCCGGGCACTCGAACAGGCGGACGCCGTCCTCGAACGAGAGCCGGACGCCAGCCTCGAGCTTGCCGGCGATGTCCGCCAGGCCCGCCTGTTCCACTCGTGTCAACAGCTGTGTCACCCCTTGGCGAAAACGCGGCGCGCTAAGCGACGCCCATGACCTGCATGCGGACGGTGCGGGCGCGGGGGCCGTCCATCTCACCGGCAAGAATCCGCTGCCACTGGCCGAGCACGAGCTCACCGGCGCTGATCTGCAGCGTCACGCTGTGGCCGAGGAACATCGCGCGCAGGTGCGAGTCGGCGTTCATGCGGTCGCAGTCCGAGTGCTGCGGGTCGTTGTGCTGCCACTCGGCGTCGCGGTCGATGAGCTGCTCGAGCACCCGCAGGATGTCGGCGTGGAGCGCCTTCTGCGCCTCGTTGATGAACAGGGAGCAGGTGGTATGCATCGACCACAGGCTGGCGATGCCCTCGCGGACCCCGGAGTGGCGGACCCGGTCCATGACGAGATCGGTCACGTCCACGAGCTCGATCCGCCGGTCGGTCTGGACGAGCAGGGACTCGGCATGGACAACGACCGGCCCGGTCGTGGTGACCCCCTGGACCGGAGTGTCGCGAATGGTCACGCTGGAAGCCTTGTGCATTTCCCCTTCCGATCCGCCGTTGCGGACTGGTGTCTGTGCCTCCCGCGGCGCCTTCTGGTGCGGGCAGGCTGTCGCAAAACCCGACCCACCATTGTACCGCACGGTCCGAGCCGGCCCTGCTATACTCGGGTCGAACTGACTGTGCCCGGCGGCCTTGCGAAGTGGGTGCGAATCCCACGCGGTGCCGCCACTGTAAGCGGGGAGCTCCATCCCGATTCCGCCGGCGTGGCCGGCTGCCACTGTGCGCCTTGCGCATGGGAAGGCGGGGATGGCGCGACGATCCGCAAGCCAGGATACCTGGATGCCGGGCCGTCCCTTCCAATCGGCGCGAGACACGCTGATAAGGAGCCCCATGCACCGCCCGTCCGTTCGTTTTCCCCTTTCCTCCACCATCCTTGTGCTCATGCTGGCCGGCCTGCCGGCCCTGGTGTCGGCCGCCGGCACCGTGACCGGCCGGGTCGTCGATCAGGCCGGCCGTCCAGTGGCGGGCGCCCGCGTCCTGGTTTCCGGCGACGGAGCCGCATTGAGCGCCGTCACCACCAGCGACAGCGGGCAGTTCACTGTCGAGCCGCCCGCCGGCGGACGCCTGACGCTGCGCGTGGCGGTTGACGGCTTTCGCGCCGAGGCGGTCACCCTCGAGGCCTCGGATGAGCCCCGCGACATCGGCACGATCACGCTGGCGGTCAGCGCCTTGTCCGAGTCGGTCGTCGTGTCCGCCTCCCAGGTCGAGGTGCCGCTCACCCAGGTGACGTCGAGCGTCACCATCCTGACGGGTGCCGAGCTCGAAGCCCGGCAGATCCGTTCGGTTGCCGAAGCGCTGCGCACGGTGCCCGGCCTGAACGTCGTGAGCACCGGCGGCCTCGGCGCCACGACCGGAGTGTTCCCGCGCGGCGGCGAATCCAACTTCACGCTCGTGCTGATCGACGGTGTGCCGGCCAACGCGTTTGGCGGCGACTTCGACTTCGAGCAGGTCGCGACCGCCAACATCGACCGCATCGAGATCGTCCGCGGCCCGCAGAGCGCGCTGTACGGCGCCAACGCGATCGGCGCGGTCGTCCGGGTCGTGACCCGGCGGGGCGGGGCGCCGTCGGGCCAGCTCACCGCCGAGACCGGGCAGTTCGGCACCTCGCGGGTGGGCGGCGTCAACCGCCGGCCAGCGGGGCGCGTTCGAATGGGGCGGCTCCTTCGACCAGCAGTTGAGCGACGGGATGAACGGCGACCGCACGCCTGCCGGAGCGGTGATCAGCAACGACGACTACGAGCGCCGGACCGGCGCCGCATCGCTCGGCTGGCGCAGCGGCGCGCGGTCGGTCCGCGCCGACCTCCGCCACTCGACGGACGAGCGCGGCTTCCCCGGGCCGTTCGGCAGCAACCCGATCGGCGTCTACGAAGGCATCGACACCGTCGCTCGCGGCAGCAACGATCGCACGCTGGCGTCCATGTCGCTGTCGCTCCCGGTCTCGCGCCGGGTGCGCACCCAGGCGCAGGCGGGCTACAGCCGGCTCGACAGCGATTTCGCGAGCGGGTTCGGCGGCTCGGAGTCGTTCTCGCGGCGGTGGGCCGGCCGCGGCCAGGCCGACGTGGCACTCGCCCCCGGGCTCGACCTGTCCGCCGGCGTCGAGCTGCAGCGCGAGCGCGCCGGCAGCACCTTCATCACCGGCGCCACCTTCCAGCGGATTCCCGTCGAGCGCGCGACTGCCGGCTACTTCGGCGAAGCCCGCTGGAACACGCGCGATCGCCTCTTCGTCACGGCCGGCCTGCGGGTCGAAGACATCCGCCGCGAGCGGATCGAGGAATCCCCCACCGCGTTTTCGCCGCGCCCGGTGCTGCCGTCCGACACCGTCGTGTCCGCGAATCCCCGTCTGGCTGCCGCCTGGCTGGCGCGCTCGGGAGCGACGGCCTACACCCGGCTGCGCGGCGCGGTCGGCACCGGCATCCGCCCGCCCGACGGCTTCGAGCTCGCCTTCACCGACAACCCGGGGCTCAAGCCTGAGCGCAGCGTCAGCGCCGAAGGAGGCATCGACCAGGCCTTCCTCGACGGACGCGGCCTCATCGAAGCCACCGCGTTCTTCAACGACTACGACGACCTGATTGTCGCCGTCGGCTCCTTCAGCGGATCGAGCCGCTACCGCACGGACAACATCTCCAACGCGCGCGCCCGCGGCCTCGAGCTGGCCCTGACGATGAGGGGACGCGTGCAGGGGCGGCGCCCGATCGACGTCAGCGGGCGGGTCGGCTACACGCTGCTCCATACCCGGGTGCTGGCCGTGGACCAGGACACCGCGGCACCGCCGCCGTTCACCGTCGGCCAGGCGCTGCTGCGCCGGCCCCGGCATCAGTTCTTCGCGGATCTCTCGATCGCGGCGGCGGGCGTCAGCGGCTTCGTGCGCGGCGGCGGCCGTGGCGAGGCGCTCGACGTCGAGCCGTCGTACGGCACGTTCGGCGGGCTGTTCGACGCCGCCGGTTACCAGGTCTGGCACACCGGTGCCTCCTGGCGGATCGCGAAGGCCTTCGAAGTGTTCGGCCGCGTCGAGAACCTGTTCGACCGGTCGTACGAAGAGGCGTTCGGGTTCCCGGCACTCGGACGCCGCGTCACCGCGGGGCTGCGCGTTGCTGCAGGCCGCTGACCTCGTCTTCGGCTACGGCGCCACCCCGGTCGTCCGCGGCGTGTCGCTGGACGTGCCGTCGGGCGGCCTCGTCGGCCTGATCGGGCCGAACGGCTCGGGCAAGACCACGCTGCTGCGGCTGCTGGCGGGCACCCGGCATCCGGCGGGCGGCACCGTCGTGCTCGACGGCGTGCCCATCTCCTCGCTGTCGCGGGGCGCCATCGCGCGCCGGATGGCCGTGGTGCCGCAGGAAACCCACCTCGCGTTCGACTACTCCGTGCTCGAGGTCGTGCTGATGGGGCGCTACGCGCACCTCGGCGCCTTCGCCGTCGAGGGCCCCGAAGACGTCGCCATCGCGCGCGCGGCGCTCCGCGCCACCGGCGCCGACGCCTTCGAGTCGCGCCTCTTCTCGACCTTGAGCGGCGGCGAAAAGCAGCGCGTCATCATTGCCGCGGCGGTTGCCCAGATCACCGGCGGCACGGGCGGGCAGCCGCGCGGCGCGGTGCTGCTCCTCGACGAGCCGACGGCGGCGCTCGACCTGAAATACCAGCTCGGCGTCGCCGCGCTGCTGCGCGCGCTCCACCGCGAGCGCGGCCTCACCATCATCGTTTCGACCCACGATCTGGCGTTTGCCGCCGGCCTCTGCGCCACGATCGTCATGCTGAAGCACGGGCGCGTGCTGGCCTCGGGCGCGGCCGACGAGGTGCTGACGCCGGACCGCATCCGCGAGCTCTACGAAGTCGAAGTCGAGATCGCCCGGCATCAGGGCACCGGTCGCCTCACCGTGGTGCCGGTGCGCCAGGCCGAGCCGGGACCGCCCGCGTGAGGCCGATCGGTCAGCGGCTGGCCATCGCGCTGCTCATTTTCGGTGGAGCGGCCGTCGGCGCCGTGCTGACGGCGCCGCTCATCGGCTCGACACCAATCGACCTGCGCCGCGCCTTCGACTTCTCGATCCCGTTCGCCGAGAACACCGAGGCGCAGATCTTCTTCATCGCCCGGCTGCCGCGGACGCTGGCCGGGGCGCTCGTCGGCTCGACGCTGGCAACGGCCGGGGTGGTCTTCCAGGGCCTCCTGCGCAACCCGCTCGCCACGCCGTTCACGCTGGGCGTGTCGGCCGGCGCCGCGCTCGGCGCCATGCTGGTGATCACCTTTGGCCCGGCGCTCGAATGGATCGGCATCCCGCTGTCGCCGCTCGCCAGCTTCGCCGGCTCGCTGGTGGCGGTCACGGTGGTCTACCTGCTCGCCAGCGGCAGGCACCGCGGCCTCTCGACCGACGTGCTGCTGCTCGCCGGCGTGACGATGAACGCGTTCTTCTCCGCGCTGATCCTGTTCGTGCAGTACTTCGCCGACTTCGCCGAGACGTTCCGCATCCTGCGCTGGCTGATGGGCGACCTCGACGTCAGCAGCTACACGCCGCTGCTCACCGCGCTGCCGCTCGTTGTCTTTGCCTTCGCCGCGTTCGCCTGGCTGGCACGGCCGCTGAACCTGCTCAGCCTGGGGCCGGACGCCGCCGAGTCGCGCGGCCTCGATGTCGTGCGGGCGCAGCGGGTGGCGTTCGTCAGCGCCTCGCTCGCCACCGGGGCGGCGGTCTCGGTCGGCGGGCCGGTGGGCTTCGTCGGCATCATCGTCCCGCACCTGGTCCGGCTGATGGTCGGCTCGGATCACCGCATCGTCCTGCCGGCGTCGGCGCTCTTCGGCGCGGCGTTCCTGGTCTGGTGCGACGCGCTGGCACGCACCATCATGGCGCCCCTCGAGCTGCCGGTCGGCGTCATCACCGCCCTGATCGGAGGGCCGTTCTTCCTATGGCTGCTCGTCAAGAAGTCGTAGGCCTGGCCGCGGCCTGCCTGGCCGCCCTCACCCTGACGACGGCCAGCGTTCGTCCGGCCGCCGAGCGTGCCCAGCCGGGCTCGCCGCCCGCCCGCATCGTCTCGCTGGTGCCGGCGGCCACGGAGATGCTCTTTGCTCTCGGCGCCGGCCCTCGCGTTGTCGGGGTCAGCAGCTTCGACAAGTTCCCGCCGGAAGTGGCGAAGATCCCGCGTGTCGGCGCGCTGCTCGACCCGGACCTGGAGCGGATTCTCTCGCTCCGTCCCGACCTCGTGATCGTCTACGGCAGCCAGAACGATCTGCGGACGCAGCTGACGCGGGCGCGGATCCCCATTTATGCCTACTCGCACGCCGGGCTCGCGGACGTGACCGCCACGATCCGGCGGCTTGGCGGCCAGGTTGGCGCGGCTGACGCCGCCGGCCCGCTGTCCTCTTCGATCGAGGCCAGGATTGCGGCGGTCCGGGCCCGGACCGCCAGCCTGCCATCTCCTCGGACGCTCATCGTGTTCGGGCGCGACTCGTTCACGCTGCGCGGCATCTACGCGAGCGGCGGGATCGGGTTCATCCACGACATGGTCACCGCGGCCGGCGGCACCAACGTGTTCGCGGACATGAAGCGGGAGGCGGTTCAGGCCACGACGGAGCTCATCCTGACGCGCCGGCCAGACGTCATCCTCGAGCTGCGCGCCGACCCGATCGATCCGGCAACCGAGGCCAGGGAACTGGCGACGTGGGACGCGCTCTCGTCGGTTCCGGCCGTCCGCAACAAGCGGGTGCACATCGTCGCCGACGCGCGCACCGTCATTCCAGGCCCGCGCGTCGCGGAGGGCGTCGAGCTGCTCTTCCGCATACTCCACGGCACGAAATGAAGATCCTGGTTTCCTGGAGCAGCGGCAAGGACAGCGCGTGGATGCTGCACGTGCTGCGGCGCGACGGCATCGGCCACGCCGCCGGCCTCCTGACGTCGATGAACGACGAGGTGGGCCGCGTGGCGATGCACGGCGTGCGCGCCGAGGTGCTCCGCGCGCAGGCGGACGCCGCCGGGCTGCCGCTCTTCACAATCCCGCTGCCGGCGCCCTGCCCGAACGAGGTCTACGAGGAGCGCATGGCCGAGGCCGTCGCCACCGCCGTGGCCGAGGGCTTCACGCACGTGGCGTTCGGCGACCTGTTCCTCGAGGACGTCCGCAAGTATCGCGAGGACCGCCTCGCCGGCACCGGCCTCACGCCGATCTTTCCGTTGTGGGGACGGCCAACCGCAGCGCTCGCGCGCGAGATGATCGAGGGCGGTCTGGACGCCAGGCTGACCTGCGTGGACCCGCGCGTGCTGCCCGCGGCGTTTGCCGGCCGGACGTTCGACCAGGCGCTACTGGCCGACCTCCCCGCCGGGATCGATCCCTGCGGCGAGAACGGCGAGTTCCACTCCTGTGTCGTCGGCGGGCCGATGTTCAGCCACCCGCTGCAGGTGCAGACCGGCGCCACCGTGGAGCGCGGCGGCTTCGTATTCACGGATGTAATGCTGGGCGGGGCCGGGCGGCTCCGCGACTGACACGCGAATCCCCGCTACGCCGCGAACTCGACCGGCACCGGCTGCGGGATCAGCCCCTGTGCGTAGGCGTCGCCCATCAGGCGCTCGACGGCCTTCCTGCCCCGGTCGCCATACGACAGCGTCAGCTTGTTCACGTACATGCCGACGAACTTGTCCGTCTTCTGGCGGTCGAGGCCGCGGCCGAACTGGATGGCGTAGTCAACCGCCGCGTCGCGATGATCGAGGGCGTAGGCGATGCTGTCGTGCAGCATCTTCGACACCTTGGGAATCATGTCGGCGCCGAGGTCACGGCGGATGATGTTGCCGCCGAGCGGCAGCGGCAATCCGCCCGTCCGCTCCGCCCACCACTCGCCGAGGTCCACGATCTTGCTCAGGCCCTCGTCGGCGTACGTCAGCTGCCCCTCGTGGATCAGCAGGCCGGCCTCCGCCTTGCCGTCGAGCACCACCTGCTGGATCTCGTCGAACGGCACCACGACGTACTCGAAGTCGGGTTCGTACAGCCGCAGCGTCAGATAGGCGGTGGTCAGCGTGCCGGGAATCGCGATCCGGGCGCCCTTCACCCGGTCGATGCCGCCTCGCGGGGCGACGACAATCGGACCGTAGTTGTCCCCCATGCTCGCGCCGTGCGGCAGCAGCGCGTACTTGTCGGCAAGGTGCGCGTAGGCATGGAACGAGACGGCGGTGACCTCGTATTTCCCCTCGAACGCGGCGCGGTTCAGCGTTTCGATGTCCGCCAGCACCTGGTCCACGACGATGCCGTGGGTTTCCACGGCGCCGCTGGCCAGGCCAAAGAACATGAACGCGTCGTCCGAGTCGGGGCTGTGCGCTACGGTGATGCGTGTTTCTGGCATTGCGATGAGTCTAGGACCTGGCGACGGGGTGCCGCTGCCGCAGGCTGCGCACGACGGTGGTCACGCGCTCGAGCGCGGCGTCGATTTCGGCGTCGGTCGTCCAGCGGCCGAGCCCGAAGCGGATGGACGCGCCGGCGTTCTCGCCCACCGCGCCGATCGACAGGAGGACGTGCGACGGGGCCTGGCTGCCGGAGCTGCAGGCCGAGCCGGTGGAGACCGCGATGTCGCCGATCGCCATCAGCAGCGCCTCCCCTTCGACCCCCTCGAAGCTGACGTGGAGGTTGTGCGGCAGCCGCCGTTCGAGCGAGCCGTTGACGCGCACGCCGTCGAGGGCGCGGCGAAGGCCCTGCAGCAGGCGGTCCCGCATGGCCGCCAGCTTCACGGCTTCCTCCGGCAGCAGCTGGCGCGCGAGCTCCGCGCACGCGCCGAGGCCGACGATGCCGGGCACGTTGAGGGTGCCGGAGCGGACGCCGTTCTCGTGCCCGCCGCCATCGATCTGGCATTCGATCGGGATGCGCGGACGCTGGCGCTTCAGGAACAGGGCGCCGGCCCCTTTCGGGCCGTAGCACTTGTGCGCGGTGAGCGAGAGCAGGTCGATGCCGTCCGCGGCAACGTCGATCGGCACCTTCCCGGCGGCCTGCGCCGCATCGGTGTGGAGCAGGGCGCCGCGCTCGTGGACGATGGCGGCAATCTCGCGGAGCGGCTGGAGGACGCCGATCTCGTTGTTGGCGGCCATCACCGAGACGATGGTGGTGCGGTCGGTCAGCGCGGCGCGCAGCGCCTCGAGATCGACGAACCCGCCGGCATCGACGCCGAGCCGCGTGACCTGCCAGCCCTGGCGCTCGAGCCGGCAGCAGGAGTCGAGGACGGACTTGTGCTCCGTGGCCACGGTGATGACGTGCTTGCCGCGATCCGCCAGGGCGCAGGCCACGCCCTTGATCGCCAGGTTGTTGGACTCGGTGGCGCCGCTGGTGAAGACGATTTCGCCGGCCGAGGCGTTGATCAGCGCCGCGACCTGCTTGCGCGCCTCTTCGACGGCGGTCTGGGCATGCCAGCCGTAGGAATGCTGCTTGCTGGCCGGGTTGCCGAAGCGCTCCGTGAAGAACGGGAGCATGGCCTCGAGCACGCGCGGATCGACGGGCGTGGTGGCGTGATAGTCGAGGTAGATCTGGCCGGACATCAGGACCGCCGCAACGTCAGCTGTGCCGGCAGGTCCTCGACCATCGGCGGGTCGGCGGCAATCTCCTGCAGCGAGCAGGTCGCCAGCGCGGAGAGGATGCGGTCCTTGATCCGCCAGAGGGGATCGCGGACGCTGCACTTCGAGTACTGCCCGCAGTTCTCCGCCTCGGTGGAGCAGGCCGTCACCGTCAGCGGCCCGTCGATGGCCTGGATGATGTCGGCGACCGAGATGCTGCCCGCGGAGCGTGCGAGACGGTAGCCGCCGCGCGTGCCCTGGTGCGAGGTCAGCAGCCCGCGCCGGGCCAGCTGCTGGAGCACCTTGGCCATCAGCTCGATGGGGATGTCGTACTGCTCGGCGATTTCCCGGGCGCTCGCCGACGGAGCATCCGGGCGGATCGCCAGGTGCTTCATCGCCATCAGGGCGTAGTCAGCTTTCTTGGAGAGTCGCAGCATATAGCCTGGTCACCACATCCCGAGTTGCAGCTTCGCGGCGTCGGACATCCGGTCCTTGGTCCAGGCCGGCTCCCAGACCACGTCCACCTTGGCGTCGGTGATCGCCGGGCACCGACTTCGCCTTGTCCGCGACCTCGACCGGCAGCGCCTGCGCCGCCGGGCAGCCGGGCGCGGTCAGCGTCATCCGGATGCCGGCCACGCCGCTGGCGTCGACGATCACGTCGTAGATCAATCCGAGCTCGAGGATGTTCACCGGGATCTCGGGATCGAAGACCGTCCGGATCGCATCGAGGATCTTCGGCTTGAGCTCCTCGGTCCTGGCCGCGTCGGCAACCAGTGGCGCGGTGTGGCTGGTCCCCTCCGGGCGCTCCGGCGCGGGCGGCGGAATCACGGGCAGCGGCTTCATTCGGTTGACGTCTGCTCCTCTCGGTCGAGCGCGGCGCGGAACGTGTGCCAGGCCAGGCTGGCGCACTTGACGCGCACCGGAAACTCGCGCACCCCGGCAAGGGCGGACAGCTTGCCCATGTCTTCCACGGCCTGGTCGGGCGGCGTGGTCACCATCCGGTGGAAACGCTCGAACAGATCGCGCGCTTCGTCTACCGTACACCCCTTCAGCCGATCTGTCATCAGCGAGGCGGACGCCTTCGAGATGGCGCAGCCGGACCCCTGGAACGCGACGTCGGCGATCCGGTCGCCGTCCACCTGGACGAACACGTTCACCCGGTCGCCGCAGAGCGGATTGTAGCCTTCGGCGCGCTGGCTCGGGCCATCGATCCGCCGGAAGTTCCGCGGCCGCCGGTTGTGGTCGAGGATGACCTCCTGATACAGGTCGTTCAGGTCCATCGCTTCCTTACGCGAACACCGAGAGCACGCGGCGCAGGGCGCCCATCAGCGCATCGACGTCCTCGCGCGTGTTGTACATGGCGAACGACGCGCGCGCCGTCGCCGGCACGCCGAAGCGCTCCATGACGGGCTGCGCGCAGTGGTGGCCGGTGCGGATGGCCACGCCCTCCTGATCGACGATGGTGCCGATGTCGTGCGGGTGCACGCCGTCGAGGACGAACGACAGGATGCTCGCCTTGGTGCGGCGCGGTGCCGATGATGCGGGCGCCGGGAATCTCCGCCAGCGACGCCGTCGCATAGTCGAGCAGGTCGCGCTCGTGGCGGGCGACCCGATCCAGCCCGACGGCGCTGAGGTAGTCGAGCGCGGCGCCGAGCCCGATCGCGCCGGCGATGTCCGGCGTCCCCGCCTCGAACTTGAACGGCAGGTCGTTCCACGTGGACCGCTCGAACGTGACCGACCGGATCATGTCGCCGCCGCCCAGGAACGGCGGCATCTCCTCGAGCAGCGCCTGGCGGCCGTAGAGCACGCCGATGCCGGTCGGGCCGTAGAGCTTGTGGCCGGTTGCCACGTAGAAGTCGCAGTCGAGCGCCTGGACGTCCACCGCCATGTGATACGCCGCCTGCGATCCGTCCACCAGCACCGGCACGCCCTTGCCGTGCGCCATGCGGACGATCTCCGCGATCGGGTTGATCGTGCCGAGCGCGTTCGACATGTGCGTCACCGACAGCAGCTTCGTGCGCGGCCCGAGCAGGCCGTCGAGCGCCTCGAGCATCAGCTCCCCGGCGTCGTTGATCGGCGCCACGCGCAGGTGCGCGCCGCGCTCCTCGCACAGCAGCTGCCAGGGGACGATGTTGGAGTGGTGCTCCATGGCGGTGATCACCACCTCGTCGCCCGCCTGGACCCGCCAGCGCCCGAACGCGTGCGCCACCAGGTTGAGCCCCTCGGTCGAGTTGCGCGTGAAGATGATCTCCGCCACCGACCGCGCGTTGAAGAACGCGCGCACCGTCTCGCGGGCCGCCTCGTGGGCCTCGGTCGCCAGCTCGCTCAGCAGGTGCACGCCGCGGTGCACGTTGGCGTTGCTCGTGGTGTAGTAACCCGTCAGCGCGTCGAGCACCACCTGCGGCTTCTGCGTCGTCGCCGCGTTGTCGAGATAGGCCAGGCGGCGTCCCCGGATCTGACGGCGGAGGATCGGAAAGTCCTCGCGGACGGCGTCGACGTCGAACCCCGCGGCGGCTGGCGTACGCACGGGGGCAGCCGCTCCGGCGAGCTCCACCCCGGCGCCGGCCAGGCGAAGGGTCCGATCGCTCATGCCGCGTCCACCTCCGCGAGATCGCGCGCGAGCTGGGCGTAGAGCTCGGCTTCGAGCGCCTGCTTCAGCGGCTCGATCCGCACGCGGTCGAGAACCTGCCCGGCGAACGCGTGGATCAGCATGTCGCGCGCCTCGAAGTAGGTCAGGCCGCGGGCACGCAGGTAGAAGATCGCATCCTCGTCGAGCTGGCCGACCGCCGCCCCGTGCGTGCACTTCACGTCGTCGGCGAAGATCTCGAGCTGCGGCTTGGTGTTGATCAGCGCGTCGTCGGAGAGCAGCAGCGCCCGGTTGGTCTGCTTGGCGTCGGTCTTCTGGGCGTCCTGCCGCACGATGATCTTGCCGTTGAAGACGGCCCGCGCCTTGCCGCCGAGGATCCCCTTGTAGACCTCGTGGCTGGGGCAGTGCGGCTTGGCGTGGTCGATGGTCGTGTGGTTGTCGACCAGCCGGTCGCCGTCGGCCAGGTAGAGGCCGTTCAAGGTGACCTCGGCGCCCTCGCCGTCGAGCGTGGCGACGACGTCGTTGCGCACGAAGCGGCCGCCGAGCGAAAACGAGTGCGACGAGAAGTTGGCGCTGCGTGCCGCATGCACGTGCATGCTGGCGATGTGCGACGCGGCGAGCCCTTCCTGCTGCACCTTGTAGTGATCCAGCACGGCGCTCTCGCCGACGAACACCTCGGTGACCGCGTTCGAGAAGTAGGCGGCGTCCGCGCCGACGTAGGTTTCGACGACGCGCGCCTGGCTGTGCTCGCCGAGCACGATCAGGCACCGCGGGTGAGTGACCGCGGCCGGGGCGTTGCCGCCCGTCGCCGACACGAACAGGATGTGCAGCGGCTCCTCGACGATCACGCCGTCGGGCACGTGCAGGTAGGCGCCGTCCTCGAGATGCGCGGTGTTCAGCGCGGCGAAGGCCCGGTCGGTCACGTCGGCCAGCTGTCCGAGGTAGCGCTGCGCCGCCTCGGCATCGGCCTGGAGCTCAGCGTTGGCGTGCCCGGCCAGCGAGCCCGCGCGCACGCCTGCCGGCAGGCCCGCCACCCGCGACAGCTCCGGCGAGAAGCGCCCGTTGACGATGACGATCCGCTGCCCGGCCGAGCCATACAGGTAGCCGTCGAGATCCTGCGCCGTGACCGTCGCGGCCGGGTCGATCGGCGCATAGGTAGCGTTCACCACCGGCGCCGGGTTGGTGAAGCGCCACTCCTCGTCGCGCACCGTGGGAAAGCCGAGCGCGGAGAACCGGGCCGCCGCCCGCGCGCGCACGTCCTGCAGCCAGCGCGGGCCGCCGGCGGGACGCGCCGCCGCCACCCACGGATGAACCTTGTCCGCCACCTGGGTCATGGTCATGCCTGCACCGGCTCGGCGCCGGTCTCGATCCAGCCGTAGCCCTTCGATTCCAGCTCCAGCGCCAGCTCCTTGCCGCCGGACTTCACGATCCGGCCGCCGCTCAGCACGTGCACGAAGTCGGGCACGATGTAGTCGAGCAGCCGCTGGTAGTGGGTGACGACGATGGCGGCGCGGGTCGGGGTGCGCATGGCGTTGACGCCGGCCGCGACGACCTTCAGCGCGTCGATGTCGAGCCCGGAATCCGTTTCGTCGAGAATCGCCAGCTTCGGCTCGAGCAGGGCCATCTGGAAGATCTCGTTGCGCTTCTTCTCGCCGCCGGAGAAGCCCTCGTTGACCGAGCGGCTCAGCATGCTCTGGTCGATGTCGAGCGCCTTGGACTTCTCGCGGATGAGCTGCATGAACTCGACCGCGTCGAGCTCCGGCTCGCCGTGGTGCTTGCGCTTGGCGTTGAGCGCCGCCTTGAGGAAGTAGGCGTTGTTCACGCCGGCAATCTCGACCGGGTACTGGAACGCCATGAACACGCCTTCGCGCGCCCGCTCGTCGGGATCCATCTCGAGGAGATCGCGCCCCTCGAACAGCACCGAGCCGCCGGTGACCTCGTATTCGGGGTGGCCGGAGAGCGCGCGCGCCAGCGTGCTCTTGCCCGAGCCGTTCGGGCCCATGATGGCGTGGACTTCGCCGGCGCCGACCTTGAGATCGATGCCGCGGAGGATGTGCTTGCCTTCGGCCTGTACCTGCAGATTCTTGATGTCGAGCATGCGTTAACCCACTGATCCTTCCAGAGAAACACTCAGCAGCTTCTGCGCCTCGACCGCGAACTCCATGGGCAGCTCGCGGAAGACTTCCTTGCAGAACCCGCTGACGATCATGTTGACCGCGTCTTCGGTCGTCAGGCCGCGCTGGCGGCAGTAGAAAATCTGGTCCTCCCCGATCTTCGAGGTCGAGGCCTCGTGCTCGACCTTCGCCGAGGTGTTCTTGATCTCGAGGTAGGGGAAGGTGTGCGCGCCGCAGCGGTCGCCGATCAGCATCGAGTCGCACTGCGAGTAGTTGCGCGCGTGCGCCGCGTTCTTGCCGATCCGGACCAGCCCGCGGTAGGTGTTCTGGCCGCGGCCGGCGGAGATGCCCTTGGACACGATGGTGCTGCGCGTGTGCTTGCCCATGTGGATCATCTTCGTGCCGGTGTCGGCCTGCTGCCGGTTGTTGGTCGTGGCGACGGAGTAGAACTCGCCGATCGAGTAGTCCCCCTGCAGGATGCAGCTCGGATACTTCCAGGTGATGGCCGAGCCGGTCTCGACCTGCGTCCAGGTGATCTTCGAGCGGTCGCCGGCGCACAGGCCGCGCTTGGTCACGAAGTTGTAGATGCCGCCCTTGCCGTCCTTGTCGCCCGGGTACCAGTTCTGGATCGTCGAGTACTTGATCGTGGCGTTGTCGAGCGCCACCAGCTCGACGACCGCGGCGTGCAGCTGGTTCTCGTCGCGCATCGGCGCGGTGCAGCCCTCGAGGTAGCTGACGTAGGCGCCCTCCTCCGCGATGATCAGCGTCCGCTCGAACTGGCCGGTGTCCTTGGCGTTGATCCGGAAGTAGGTCGACAGCTCCATCGGGCAGCGCACGCCCTTCGGGATGTAGACGAACGAGCCGTCGCTGAACACCGCCGAGTTCAGCGTGGCGAAGAAGTTGTCGGTGTACGGCACGACCGAGCCGAGATACTTCTTCACCAGCTCCGGGTGCTCCCGGACCGCCTCGGAGAACGAACAGAAGATGATCCCGACGCTGGCGAGCTTCTCGCGGAAGGTCGTCGCCACCGACACGCTGTCGAACACCGCGTCCACGGCCACGCCCGCGAACATCTTCTGCTCGTCGATCGGGATGCCGAGCTTGTCGAACGTCGCCCTGACCTCGGGATCGACCTCGTCCAGGCTGTTCAGCACCTTCTTCTTCTTCGGCGCCGAGTAATAGACGATGTCCTGGTAGTTGATCGGCTCGTAGGTGACGTTCTGCCAGGTCGGCTCCTTCATCGTCAGCCACAGCCGGTAGGCCTTGAGCCGCCACTGCAGCAGCCAGTCCGGCTCCCCCTTCTTCTCGGAGATCAGGCGGACGACATCCTCGCTGAGGCCCTTGGGGATGGTCTCGGCCTCGACGTCGGTGACGAAGCCGTATTTGTACTCGCGGTTGGCGAGCTGTTCGATTGTTTCGGTAGAAGTGGACATGGCTCTCGACTCTCGCGCGGCCACCCCGATCCGAGGGGCGAGCGGCACGTTCCGTAAGGTCCGACGACCGCGCGCCGGATGGGCGGGCGGCCGTCCGGCGGCGCCGTGCGCCGGACCGGATTACACGCTGAACGACGTCCCGCAGCCACAGCTCGACTTGGCGTGCGGGTTATTGAAGATGAAACCCTTGCTCACGAGGCTCGTGTCGTAATCGAGCGTCGTCCCGTCGATGAACCGGAAGCTTTTCGGGTCGACGAAGACTTTGGCGCCCTCGGGACCGTCGAAGACGTGGTCGCCCTCGCGCGGGGCCGGTTCCCAGGCAAAGGTGTAGCTCAGGCCGGAACAGCCGCCGGACTTGATGCCGATGCGGAGGCCGCCGCCGGGGAGCCCCTGGCGGGCCGTCATCTTATTGATGAGCTTTCCTGCGTTCTCGCTGATTTGCACCATAGTTCTACGCGGGTCTACGCCTTGGCGCCCTGCGGCGCCGGAACTACGACCACTCTTGTCCTAGTTTATCTCAATTGCCGGATCAATACCGCGCAAGTGAGGGGTCGATTTCGTCGATCCAGCGCAGGATGCCCCCTGTCAAGGAGCGCGCCTGCCCGAAGCCGTGCTCGCGCAGCAGCGCCACAGCCTGTGCGCTGCGGCTGCCTGCCTTGCAGTGGACTACCAGCTCGACATTACGCGGCAGCTCGGCAATCCGACTCGACAGTTCTCCGAGGGGCAGCAGCCGGGCGCCGGGCAGCCGGCAGATCTCGAACTCGGCAGGCTCGCGGACATCGAGGATCAGAGGACCGTCCCCCCCATCCAGCAACCTCTTCAGTTCACCGACGGTGATGGCGGCGTCCGGCTCAGCTGTGCCCGCCGGCGTCCCGGCGCAGTATTCCTGGTACCGCTGTAGTGTCCGGATCGCCGGCGCGTCGCCGCAGACCGGACACTCCGGGTCCCGCCGCAGCGCGATCTCGCGAAAGCGCATCTTCAGCGCGTCGAAGATGAGGAAGCGCCCGATCAGCGGGTCGCCGATGCCGAGAATCAGTTTGAGCGCCTCGGTGGCCTGGATGGTGCCGATGATCCCCGGCAGCACGCCCAGCACGCCCCCCTCGGCGCAGCTCGGAATCACGCCGGCCGGCGGCGGCTCCGGGTGCAGGCAGCGGAAACAGGGGCCCCCCGGCGCCGCGAACACGGACGCCTGCCCCTCGAAGCGGAAGATGCTGCCATACGCATTGGGCCGCCGGGCGATGACGCAGGCATCGTTCACGAGATAGCGCGTGGGGAAGTTGTCGCTGCCATCGAGTACGACGTCGTACGCCTCCACCAGGGTCCGGGCGTTCCCGACGTCGAACGCCGCGGCATGCGCCTCGATACGCACGTGCGGGTTGAGGGCCGACAGCCGCGCCGCCGCTGATGCGATCTTCGGGCGCCCGACGTCCGCGGTCGAATGCAGCACCTGCCGCTGCAGGTTGCTGACGTCCACCTCGTCGAAATCGACCAGCCCGATCGTGCCCACGCCGGCCGCGGCGAGATACAGCGCCGCCGGCGAGCCGAGGCCGCCCACGCCAATGCAGAGCACCCGCGCCGCCTTCAGCCGCTCCTGCCCGGCCAGCCCCACCTCCGGCAGCAACACGTGGCGGCTGTAGCGTGCGAGCTCGTCGGGGGTCATGAAGCGATGATGGCATGAAGAACTGGGGAACGGGGGAACGGGGGAACGGGGGAACGGAGGCTGAAGTTCCCGGCGCACCGGCTGTGGTACAAACCTTTCCATCGTGGACTCTCTTCTGACTTCCTCCGTGCTGGTCGGCGTGGCTGTGGGTGTGGCCGTCGGCGGCTGCCTCTGGGGCTGGCTCCAGGGGCGGCGGGCGGCGGAGCTGCAGCGGGCGCTCCGCGATCGTGACGCGATGTTCACCGGGCTGCAGGCGGACCTTGGCACGGCGCGGCAGGAATGCGCGCGCGTCGGCGCGCAGCTCGAAGCCGTCCGCGCGGCGTCGGAAGAGAAGATTGCCCTGCTCCACGGCGCGGAAACGCGGCTGCGCGAGGCGTTCTCGGCACTCTCGTCGGAGGCGCTCAAGCAGAACAACGAGTCGTTCCTCCAGCTCGCGCGCACCTCGCTCGGCGAGTTCCAGCGCGCGGCGACCACGGATCTCGAGGGGCGGCACAAGGCGATCGATTCGCTCGTCCAGCCGCTCCGCGAATCGCTCACCCGGGTGGACTCGAAGCTGCAGGAAGTCGAGCTCGGGCGCGTCTCGACGCACGCGCAGCTCGCCGAGCAGATGCGCGCCCTGACGGCAGCGCAGCAGATGCTGCAGTCGGAAACGAGCCGGCTGTCGCGCGCCCTGCGTTCGCCCAACATCCGCGGCCAGTGGGGAGAGCTGCAGCTGCGCCGCGTGCTCGAGAACGCCGGGCTCGTCGAAGGCAGCCACTACGAGCTGAAGGAATCGATCCAGGCGGAAGAGGGCCGCCTCACGCCCGACGCCATCGTCAAGCTGCCGGGCGGCAAGAACGTGGTGGTGGACGCGAAGGTGCCGCTGACGGCCTACCTCGAAGCCGCGGAGTCGGACGAAGACGCCAGGCGCGATCAGAAACTGCGCGATCACGCGCGGCAGGTGAAGGACCACGTCACGCGGCTGGCGAACAAGAGCTACTGGGCCCACTTCCAGCCCGCTCCCGACATCGTGGTGATGTTCATCCCCGGGGAATCGCTGCTGACGTCGGCGCTGCAGGCCGATCCCGGCCTGCTCGAATACAGCATGAACCGCGGGGTCATGCTCGCCAGCCCGCTCACGCTGATCGCGCTGCTGCGGGCCATCGCCTACGGCTGGCAGCAGGAAACCATCGCGCGCAACGCGCAGGAAATCAGCGAGCTGGGGCGGCAGCTCTACGACCGGATTTCGAAGCTCGCCGAGCACTTCGAGACCGTCGGCCGCAGCCTCGCCCGCTCGGTACAGGCCTACAACAGCGCGGTCGGTACTCTCGAAAGCCGCGTGCTGGTCACGGCGCGGCGCCTGAAAGACAAGGGGGTGACGGCGCCGGAAGAGTTCCCGGAGCCGGAAACCATCGACCAGACGCCCCGCCCGCTCGGGGCGCCGGAGCTCGTCGGGCTGTTCGACGACGAGCCGATCGACGGGGTGGTCATCGACGAGCCGCGCTAGCGGATTTCGGCGACGAGCGTGACCGCGGCGCGAATCTCGAGCTCCCCCGGCGCGACCGGCGGCGGCGCGCTCTCGGCAGCCATCGCCCGCGATTCCATCATCATCGGCATCGGCGGCGGCACCGGCCGCGACCGCTGCTCTTCGATCCGCAGGACGCGCTCGACCTTCATCCCGGCGCCGGCCGCGGCCGCGTCGGCACGCTTCCGGGCATCCTCCACGGCGAGGCGCAGCGCCTCGCGTTCGACCTCCGACCGGTCCTTCAGGTCGAACCGCACGTTGCCCACTGACGTCGCGCCGGCGCCGACCGCGATGTCGAGCAGCTCGCCGACGCGCGGCAGTTCGTCCACCCGCACCTCGACGGTGTTCCGCGCCAGGTAGCCGCGCAGCGTCTGCCGCCCGTCGTTGTAGTCGTACTCCGGCTGCAGGTCGTAGCCCCGGGTCTGGATGGCGTCGTCTTTCAGCCCGGCGCCGCGCAGCTTCTGGAGCACCGCCGACATCGCGTCCGCATTGGCCTTCTGCGCCTCCTTCGGGCCCCTGGCCCGCGACTCGACGGTCACCTGGATCCAGGCGCGATCCGGGGCGCGCTTGACCAGTCCGTCGCCCGTGGACACCACGACCGGGCCGGCATAGCTGGGCGGCTGGGCCGGCGTCTGCGCGGCCGCCGCGGCCGACGTCAGGAGGAAGATCAGCGCGGGAACAAGAGGTCGTTGCACGATAGCTCCTTGGAAACGGGTTCTCTCTTACGACGCCGGCGGCACCGCGATGGACGACGCGACACGGAAGCCGATGGCGTAGGAGTAGCTGTCGGGCGGAACCTTGTGGCGGTGGCTGCAGGTCAGCATCCGCACGTCCGACACCAGCCAGGCGCCGCCGCGCACGATCCGGAGCCGGCCGGAGGCGGGACCCGCAGGGTTGCGGCGGGCCTGCGCAGCATGGGACGCCGGATCGTACCAGTCCTGGACCCACTGCCAGACGTTCCCCGCAGTGTCGAAGATGCCGTACTCGTTCGGCGGGAACGTGCGGCAGGGCGTCGTGCCATGCCGGCCGCGTTCCGAGGAATCGGCCAGGAAGTTGGCCTTCGTCTGGTCGAACCGGTCGCCCCACGGATAGCGCTGCCCCGGCAGTCCTCCCCGCGCGGCCTTTTCCCATTCCGCCTCGGTCGGCAGCCGGAACGGATGCCCGGTGGCGCCCGACAGCCAGGCACAGTAGGCGACCGCGTCGGCCCAGCGCACCAGCGTGACGGGATGGTCGAGGCGCTCGCGCGGCGGCTCGCTGTTCCCGAGCCACGAATAGGACCGGCTTTCGTGCCGGAAGGCGTCTTCCCGCTCGACGTTGCCCGCCGTCACGACGAGCGGCAGCTCGTAGACGCCGGGGGCGCGGTGCCCGGTTTCGCTGACGAACCGGGCGTATTCCGCGTTGGTGACCGGCTGGACCCCGATGGAGAACTCGTCGAGGTGCACGTGGTGAACGGGGCGCTCGTCGTCGTCCCCGTCGTCGCTGCCCATCTGGAAGTCGCCCGCGGGGATGCGGACCAGTTCAGGAAGAGTGATGGTGATGTCGGCCGACACTGGCCCTCAGGATAGCCCAATCAGCCGGTGGCCGCGCGGGACGCCGGGTTACACTTTTCGGGCATGAAATTCGAAGCGTTCGCCATGGAGCGGCTGCAGTCGATCTGGGAGCACAAGGTCGCGTGGAATCTCGCCGAGAGCGGCGTGCATCCCCTGCGCGTCGACGAGCTGCTCGAGTCGGTGGACGATCGCGACGCCGTCCTCCGCCAGCACCTGGCCTACACGCAGACGAACGGGACGCTCGAGCTGAGGAGCGGGATCGCCGGCATCTACGACGGCGCCACGCCGGCTCACGTGCTGGTCACCAACGGCGGCTCCGAGGCCAACTTCATCACCCTCGCCGCGCTCGTGCAGCCGGGCGACGAGGTCGTCGTGATGATGCCGAACTACATGCAGATGCCCGGGCTGGCGCGCGCCCTCGGGGCGGTCGTCAAGCCGTGGGCGCTGGTCGAAGACGCGGCCGCCGAGCCGCCGCGCTGGCGGCCGGACCTCGACGCGCTGCGTGCCCTGACCGGCAGCCGCACGCGGGCCGTCGTGATCTGCAACCCGAACAATCCGACCGGCGCCCGGCTCACCGCGCAGGAGCTCGACGCGGTGTGCGCGATTGCCGCGGCGGCCGGCGCCTGGGTGGTGTCGGACGAAATCTATCGCGGCGCCGAGCTCGACGGCGTCGATACGCCTACCGTCTGGGGCCGTTACGAGCGCGCCATCGTCACGAGCGGCCTGTCGAAAGCCTACGCGCTCCCGGGGCTCCGCATCGGCTGGGTGGCGGCCCCCCCGGAGCTGGTCGAGGAGCTCTGGGGGATCCACGACTACACGACGATCGCGCCCGGGGCGGTGAACGACCGCCTGGCGCGCATCGCCCTGGCCCCCGAACGCCGCGCCCTGCTGCTGGCGCGGACGCGCGGCATCCTGCGCACCAACTACCCCGCGTTGAAGCGGTTCATCGACCGCCGCGCCGGGCTGCTCAGCCACATTGCCCCGGAAGCCGGGGCCATCGCGATGGTCCGCTACACCGCCGCGATCAATTCGACCGCCCTCGTCGAGCGAATCCGCGACGAGCAGAGCGTCCTGGTGGTCCCCGGCGACCATTTCGGGCTCGACGGCTACCTGCGCATCGGCTTCGGCTGCGCCCCCGAAATGCTGCTGGGCGGACTGGAGCGCGTCGGCGAAGTGCTCGATACGCTCGACCCGGTGCCCGGCACCGCGGTGAATGCGGGCTGATCTCGCGCTGGTCGGGTTCGGCCACGTCGGCCGGCGCTTTGCCGCGCTGCTCGGCGAGCGGCGCACCCGCCTGCTCGACGACTACGACCTCGACTGCCGCGTGGTCGGGATTGCCACCGCCCGGCACGGGGCGGCCTTCGCCGCTGACGGCCTCGACCTGCCGCGCGCCATCCGCGCGGTCGAGGACGCCGCGCTGGACGGGCTGGCCGCGATCGCCGCGCCCGCCGCTGCTGCCGCCACACCCGCGGGGATCATCGCGGCCCTCTCACGCTCCAGCGCCCCGCTGCGCGTCCTGGTGGAAACCACAACGCTCTCGATCGCCGACGGCCAGCCGGCCATCGCCCACGTGGACGCCGCGCTCGACGCCGGCTGCCACGCCATCACCGCGAACAAGGGGCCGGCCGCCTTCGCCTACGCCCGGCTGCGGGACAAGGCCCGCGCCGCAGGCCTCTCGTTCCTGTTCGAAGGGGCGGTCATGGACGGCATCCCCGTCTTCAACCTCGCGCGCGAGACGATGCCGGCGGTCACCGTGACGGGATTCCGCGGCGTCGTGAACAGCACGACCAATCACATCCTGAGCGCGCTCGAGGACGGCGACCAGTTCGCCCCGGCGCTCGCCCGCATGCAGGCGGACGGCATCGCCGAGGCGGACCCGTCGCTCGACGTGGAAGGCTGGGACGCTGCCGCGAAGACCGCCGCGCTCGCCAACGTGCTGCTGGACGCGGGCATCACGCCGCACGAGGTGGCGCGCAGCGGCATCGGTCCGGGCACGGCGGCTCTGGCGCAGGCGGCACGGGCGCAGGGACAGCGGCTGCGGCTGGTGGCCACGGCCCGGCGCACGGCATCCGGAGGGATCGAAGCATCGGTGCAGCCGGCCCCCCTCCCGGCGGACGATCTGCTGGCCGGCCTGCGCGGAACGGCCAACGCGCTCGTACTGCACACCGACCTGCTCGGCGACGTTGCCATCCACCAGATCGGGGGCGGTCTCGTGATGACCGCCTACGCGCTGCTGAGCGACCTCATCACGATCCGTCGCAGGGCCGCAGGGCGATGAGCCACGACGAACCGCCGCTGTCGGGGCTGACGATCGTGGACTTCAGCCGGGTGCTGTCCGGGCCGTACTGCACGATGCTGCTCGCCGACATGGGGGCGCGGGTCATCAAGATCGAGCAGCCGGGCCGCGGCGACGACACCCGCGCGTGGGGACCCCCCTTCGTCGCCGGCGAGAGCGCCTACTTCCTGAGCGTCAATCGCAACAAGGAGAGCGTCACGCTCGATCTGAAGCACCCCTCGGCCCGCGCCATCGCCGTCCGCCTGCTGGAGCGCGCCGACATCCTGATCGAGAACTTCCGGCCGGGCACCATGGAACGGCTCGGTCTCGGCTACGCGGCGCTGGCCGGGCGCTGGCCGCGGCTGGTCTACTGCTCGATCTCGGGCTTCGGGCAGGCGGGCCCGCGGAAGGACGAGCCCGGCTACGACGCCGTGGCGCAGGCCGAAGGGGGGCTGATGAGCATCACCGGCGACCCGGCCGGCCCTCCCTACCGTCTCGGCGTCGCGATCTCCGACATCGTCACCGGCATGCTGGCGGCGCAGGGCATCCTGCTCGCGCTGCTGGCGCGCGAGCGATCGGGACGGGGCCAGCGGGTGGACATCGGGCTGCTCGACGCCACGCTCGCGCTGCTGACGTACCAGGCGTCGTACTTCTTCGCCACGGGAGAACCGGCCGGGCGGATGGGCAACCGGCACCCGACGATCGCGCCGTACGACACCTTCCCCGCCGCCGACGGCGACTTCGTACTCTCGGTCGGGAACGATCAGCAGTGGCAGCGGTTCTGTCAGGTGGCCGGCCTGGAGGACGCCGCGAGTGACCCGCGCTTCGCCACGAATGCCGGGCGGGTCGCGGAGTACGACTCGCTGAGGATCACGCTCGCGACCCGGCTCCGGACGCGGCCCCGGGCCGAGTGGATAGCGCGGCTGCGCGCGGCGGGGGTGCCCTGCGGGAGCGTCCGGACCGTGGCGGAGGCGCTCGAGGATCCGCAGATCGAGGCGCGCGAGATGATCGTGGCGGTGGACCATGCCGCCGCCGGCCACCTGCGCCTGCTGGGGGTGCCGATCAAGCTGTCGGGGACGCCGGGCGGCGTGCGGTCGGCGCCGCCGACGCTCGGACAGCACACCGGTGCCGTGCTCCGCGAGCTCGGGTTGGGCGATGCCGAGATCGAGGCGCTGCGGAGGGACGCGGCCATCTGAGGCGCGCCGCGTCCGCCGCCCGGGGGCTGGCGACCGGGCGGACGTCAGGCTCAGCGTTCGACGAACGGCGGGATTTCGCTGACGAGGAAGGCGAGCACGTCGTCTTTGGTGAGCTCGGCCACCGCAGCCGCCGGCTTGATCGGGCGCTCGGCGGTCACACCGCGCCGGCCCCGCCCGCGGCTGACCTGCCCGAGCACGATCGGCGGATCGGCTGCCGCGTCGAGCGCCAGCTCGATGAAGTCCTCCGGGCTCGACTCGGAGGTGAGGCGGACGGACTCCGCCGGCGTCGCCACCTTGAAGCGATGTCCCTCGGCGACCAGCGCCGAGGCGAACACCTGAAAAACCGGGACCGCGGTCTCCCGGAGGAAGACCTCGTATTCGCGGGCGGCCTGGTCGGAACGCACGCGGCGTTCCTGCGCCGTTTTCCGCGCGGACTCAATGGCGGCGCGCAGTCGCCGCCGGACGTCGGACACTTCCATCGCCCTATCGTATCTAGGCGAGGCGCTCCGCGATCGAAGTATCGATGCCGTCGCGCCGCAGAATCGACAGGAACTTCTCCCGGTCCGGCGCCTTGCGGTGCGCATGCGCGGGATGAACGGTGCCCTCCCGCACGAGCGTGGCCAGCGATTCCGCGAACGGCACCATGCCGTCGCGGCGGCCGTTCTCGAGGGCCGCGTGCAGCTCGAACGTCTTCCCTTCGGCGATGAGGCTGGCGACGCCTGGCGTATTGATGAGCACTTCGCGGGCGGCCACCCGCCCGCCGCGGAGCCGCCGGAGCAGGACCTGGGAGACGACGCCGCGCAGCACCCCGGCGAGCGAAGCCTGCGCTTTCTCGCGCCGCTCGGCCGGGAACATCTCGAGCATGCGCTCGACCGCCGAGACGGCGGAGACCGCCGGCACCGACCCGAAGACCAGGCGCCCGGATTCGGCGGCCTCGAGGGCCAGCGACACCAGCTCCGGCGTGCGCAGGTCCTCCACGACGAGCACGTCGGGTTCCTCGCGGCAGGCGGCGCGGACCGCCGCCGCGACGGCTTCGGCGCTGCCGCGCACGTCGCGCTGGCTGATGAAGGATCGCTTGTTCTCGTGCACGAACTCGATGTGCGATTCAGCGGTGATCACATGATCGCTGCGGGTCCGGTTGACGAGGTCGACGAACGACGAGAGCAGGGTGGAGCGGCCGCTGCCGCGGCCGCCGGCCACGAGCACCAGGCCATCCGCCTCGGCGCAGAGCGCCTGCACTTCGGCCGAGAGCCCGAGGTGGTCCGCCGCGATCGCGCGCGACGGCACCATCCGGAAGATGATGCCGGGGCCGCGGTGATCCCGGAACGTGACGCAGCGGACGCGCCCGATCTCGGGCACGTCGGCAACCCACTCGGCGGCCGGCCCGGCAGCCGCGTCGCGGGTGCGCGGCGTCAGCTCGGCCAGCAGCCGCTCGACGAACGCCGTATTCAGCGACGGCTCACCATCGAGCACGCTGAACTCGCCATCGACCCGCACCATCGGCGCCGACTGCGCCACGACATAGACCGTCGACGCGCCGCGCGCCGCCGCCAGCCTGAGGAGACGCTGCAGCATCGCCGCCACCCCTCCCTTGGCATCGCCCACCCCGTCGGCACGCGGCTGACGCAGCGGCACCACCACGCCGGCATGGCGGAACGAGGGCGCCTCCTCGCCTTCGGGCTCCGCGGTTCCGGAGGCGTCACCGGCGCTGGCGGTCTCGCCGGTGCTGGCGGTCTCGCCGGTGCTGGCGGCTTCGCTCGCGCGGGCGGCCGGCTCCGCCACCGTGTCGGCGCCCGTCGCCACCACGGTGAAGAGCGGCTCGGCGGATGCCGTCGCGTCCGCGGCGTGGAAGCCGGCGCTGATTCCGGTTTCGCCGGCCGCCGGCGACTGGTCGGCATTTACGGGGTGAAGCTCGAAGGGCTGCCCTTCAGGCACATGTTCGTCGAATGACACCGTGGCGATCTCCTGCTCGGCCGCTGGCGCGGGCTGTTCGTCGGCAATAACTGCGGGGTCTTCCTCGAGGACGTTGACGCCCTGCGCCGCCATCAGGGCCTCGTGCGTGGCCCTCACGACTTCCTGCGCCGTCGTCCGGGCCGGTGAGGCGGCGTCCTCGTGCGGTTCGCTGGCGGCGGGGAACTCGAGCTCGAACCCGGGGCCGGTCAGATCCTCGGCGGACGCCTGCGTCGGATCTTCCTCGACCACGACGAAAGCGGGCTCCGGCGCGAGATCGTAGGGAACCGGCTCCTCCTCGGGTTCCAGCAGGACCGCCGTGGCCGAGGCGCGAAGCAGCTCGCCGAGGTCCCCTTCCGTCATCACATCGTCGTTCCACGCCTGCTGACTGGCGACCAGAATCCTCGACCGATTCGCGCGCGAAGGCCTCCGCTTCCAGGTGAGCGGTCTCTTCGGCGTAGACAGCCTCGTCGGCGGGCACCGTTTCCTGCACCGCGGCGGCAGCGTCCGGCGTGTCTGCCGCGTCCTGCCCGGCCGGAGACTCCTCGACCGGCGCAGCGGCCAGCACGGGCTCGTGCGCCTCCTGAGGCGCCGGCGCCACGGCCGCGGGCGTGGCCGCCAGCGTTTCGGCGGGGGTCGGCACGGCGGGAAACTCGGCGCGCTGGCGGGCCAGCCGGCGGATCTCGAGCCAGATGTCGTCGCCGCCGCGCGCCGCGACGATGGTGAAGCGCTCGGATGAATCGTTGGCCGCCGAGACGTCGTAGTCGGTCGCGCCGTACTCGTCGAGCGCCGCCCGCTGATCGATCGGCAGGATCTGGCCGAGCATGCCGATGACCGCCTGCGACGTCAGCGCGCGCGAGGACAGCTCGACCTGCCCCCAGGCCAGCGGTCCGCGGAACTCGCCGGTCGCTTCGGAGGTCGTGACCACGTACGGCTTTTCGCCGACGTGCATGACCAGGGCGTCGCCGTCGAGACGAACGATAGCGTCGAGTAATGAGTCGAGAAGATTCACGAGTTTGCACAGGCCCGCACGACGGCGGACGGTTCCCGAGAATGTTTCGGTTTAGCGCGACAGCCGCAACACCCGCGAAGACGCCTCGAGCACGCCGGCCGCAATAGCCACGCGCTGGACGACTTTCACGGAAGGCCTGCGCCGGGAGACGTACACGGACGTCACGACACGGACACTACAATCGCTCGTTGCTGGGGAGGCTCACGAGTTTTCTTGCACGATTGCGCAGCAGTGTGAAGGACGACTGCCGGCAGCGATGTCGGGCATCTAGATTCCGACGGGAGATAGTAACACAGATGGAACGAAAAGGAACACCATCTGACTATTTTCGCGCGACATGAATCGCCATCAGGCCGCCGAGCACCGGCTCGTGGCGGCAGGCGCTGTAGCCAAGCTCCCGCGCCAGGGCGCACACGCCCGCAGCGCCGGGGTAGCGGCGGATTGACTCGGGAATGTAGCGGTAGGTATCCGGATTCCGGTGCAGCACCAGACCTAGGACCGAGCCGACGACGGTCAGGTAGGAGAGATAGATGGCGCGCACGGCAGGATTGCGCGGCCGGTCGAAGTCGAGCGAGAGCAGCATGCCACCCGGCGTCAGCACGCGGTGGATCTCGGCGAGCGCCGCGGTCAGGTGCGGCACGTTGCGCAGGCCGTAGCCGGTCGTCACCACGTCGAAGGTGCCGTCGGCGAACGGCAGCGCGGCCATGTCGCCGGTCACGAACGACACGCCGCCGCGGGCGGCTTCGGGCTTCCGGCTGGCGATGTCGAGCATGCGCTGGGTGATGTCCAGCCCGACGGCCCGGCCGCCGCGCGCGGCGGCGGCAAATGTCAGGTCCCCGGTGCCACAGGCGAGGTCGAGCACCATCGAGCGCGCGTCGAGCTCAGCCAGCGCGATGAGGCGGCGTTTCCACCGGCGGTCCTGTCCGTACGACAGCAGCCCGGTGATGAGGTCGTAGCGCGGCGCGATCACGTCGAACAGGTGGCGAACGTAGGATCGCTTGTCGTCGGGGGTCGTGAAGGCGCGCCGCAGGGACGGCCGCCGCGAAGGTCGCACCACGCACCCGGATGATAATCTACGGCCGATGCTGGCCTCGCAGACCGTCGAGAACTACCTCAAGGCCATTTACGTGGCGCAGGGCGCGCAAGCCGATCCCGATGCGCTCGTGCCGATGGGGCAGATCGCCGCATCCCTGGGCGTCGTGCCGGGCACGGCAACGACCATGGTGAAGACGCTCGCGGAGTCCGGCCTGGCGCGCTACGAGCCGTACATGGGGGTGCGGCTGACACCGGCCGGCGAACGCCTGGCCGCCCTCGTGCTGCGGCGGCACCGCCTGATCGAGCAGTTCCTCGTGCAGGTTCTGGGCATGAACTGGAGCGAGGTGCACGACGAGGCCGAACGGCTGGAGCACGCCGTCTCGGAGCGCCTGATCGACCGGATTGACGAGATGCTCGGCCGCCCCGCCGTCGATCCCCACGGGGATCCGATTCCCGGCCCGGAAGGGGAGCTGGCGCGGCAGACCTATCCGGACCTGCTCTCGGCGCCGCTGCGCCGCGGCCTGGTCGTGGCCCGCGTCATGGCCCAGGATGCGGAGTTCCTCCGCTTCATCGAGCAGCGGCACCTCAAGCCGGGCCAGCATGTCGAGATCGAGGCCCGCGATGAGGCCTCCGACAGCGTGACTGTCCGGAGCGGAAGCGGCGAGCTGACGACCATCGGCACCCGCGCCGCCTCCAAAGTGCTCGTCGTTCCCGCCTAGCTCGACTTTCCAGTTCCCCACCCACGCCCCATGCGGTCCAGGGCCGCCCCCGTGAACGGGTGGCTTTGACAGCACGGCAGAACTGGCGTAAGATTTTGAGTAATCAAAATTTGAGATTTGGCCCCTCGCCACCGGCGGCGGCCGCAGCGGGGCGGGCCAAGCACTCATCCAGCACGGTGCACACGAAATGACTGCCCTCTCCATTCTCGCCGGTGCGGCCATCCTGGCACTCCTCGTGGGGGAGACCTTCCGGCGGCTGCGCCGCCGGCGCACGGCACGCGGCCGCACCCAGATCGAGGATGCGCTGAAGCATCTCTTCGACCAGGAGTACCGCGGCCTGCAGGCGTCGTTTGCGTCCCTGCGCGGCATGCTGGCGGTGAACGACGGCCAGCTGATGGCGCTGCTCGGCCGCATGCAGGAACAGGGACTGGTGACGGCGAGCGGACGGGAGTTCCGGCTCACGCCCGACGGCGAGCGCGTCGCGCGGCAGATTGTCCGCGCGCACCGGCTGCTCGAGCGCTACTTCGCGGACGAAGCACGGCTGCCGCTCCGCGACGTCCATGCCGCCGCCGAGCGCCGCGAGCACGCGCTGACGCGGGATCAGGTCGACGCGCTCGACGCCTCGCTCGGCCATCCGCGCCTGGATCCGCACGGCGATCCGATCCCCGGGCCCGACGGCCAGATCTCGCCGCCCCGCGACACGCCGGTCACCGCCTGGCCAGCCGACACGCTGGGCACCATCACGCATCTCGAGGATGAGCCGCCGCTCGCATTCGCCCAGATCCTGGCCGAGGGGCTGCGCATCGGCCAGGTGGTCCGGATTCTCGAATCGACGCCCGAGCGCATCGTCCTGAGCGACGGCGAGCACGAGTTCCGGCTGGCGCCGGCGGTCGCGGCCAACGTCTACCTGACGCCGGCCACCCACGCGGCGTCCGCGGGCCAGATGTCGCTGGCCGACCTGCCACGGGGGCACGCGGCCGAAGTCGTCGCGCTCGACGAGGGGTGCCAGGGCTTCAGCCGGCGGCGGCTGATGGATCTCGGCTTCACCCCGGGCGCGCGCCTCGAGCCGGCGCTCGACACGTTTGCCGGCGATCCCCGCGCCTACCGCGTCCGCGGCACGCTCGTCGCGCTGCGGCAGGAGCAGGCCCGGCAGGTCCTGGTGCGGCCGGCGCAGGATCTCGCCCCGACAGCCAGAGAACAGGTTCGATGAGCACACACAACTGCGAAACATGTCCCGCGCACGCCCACCTCGCACAGATGGGGCTGAAGGTGGACGCGTTCGATCGCGTCGTGGCGCTCGCCGGCAATCCCAACACCGGCAAGTCGACGCTGTTCAACGCGCTGACCGGGCTGAAGCAGCACACCGGCAACTGGCCCGGCAAGACCGTCACCCGCGCCGAGGGGGGCTTCCAGTTCAACGCCGTCCGCTACAAGCTGGTCGACCTGCCCGGCACGTATTCGCTGCTGTCGGCGTCGCACGACGAGGAAATCGCCCGCGACTTCCTGCTCTTCGGCACCCCCGACTGCACCATCGTCGTGGCCGACGCAACCGCGCTCGAGCGCAACCTGAACCTCGTGCTGCAGGTGCTCGAGATCACCGACAAGGCGGTGCTGGCGGTGAACCTGATGGACGAAGCGCGCCGCAAGGGCATCGAGGTGGACGTCCGCAGCCTGTCGCGGGACCTCGGCATTCCCGCGATTCCGCGTCGTCGCGCGCACCGGCGAAGGGATGCAGGCGCTGCTCGACCGCCGTTGCCGGCGTCATCAGCGGCGAGATCGCCACCAGCCCGCTGCGGCCGCACGGCACGGACGAGTTCAACGCGGCCATCTCGGAGCTGGTGCCGATGATCGAGAGGCGTTGCCCCCGGGCGTCCCGAACGCGCGCTGGATCGCCATCCGGCTGCTCGACGGCGACGCCGCGTGGAGCGCGCCCTGCGCTCGGGCGAGCTGGCCGCCCTGGTTGCCCGCCAGCAGCGCCCGGACGAGCGCTTCAGCCGGAAGATCGCGCTCCAGGGGGCCCAGTGAGCACGGAGAGCACCGCGCTTCCCCTGATCGGTGCGTCGCTCCCCGGCGGCGCGTCGGCGGAGGCGCGCCGGAACGCCGAAGAGGTCATCCGGCGTGCCGAGGAGCTGCGCAGCCGGCTGACCGGCAACTTCCGCGACGAGGCGGTCAGCTCGGTCTTCGCGGAGGCCGAACGCCTGTCGCGCCGCGCCGTCCAGCAGAGCGGCCGGACAGGGGCAGGACTGGGACCAGCGCATCGATCGCCTCGTCACGTCGCCGATCTTCGGCCTGCCGCTGATGCTCCTGATCCTCGCGGTGGTCTTCTGGCTGACGATCACCGGCGCGAACGTGCCGTCCGCGATGCTCGCCACGGGACTCTTCTGGGTGGAGAACCAGGCGGCGGGCCTCTTCGACGCCCTCGGGGCGCCGTGGTGGCTGACCGGGTTCGTCTGGCACGGCGTCTTCCGCGGCCTGGCGTGGGTCGTCAGCGTGATGCTGCCGCCGATGGCCATCTTCTTCCCGCTCTTCACGATGCTGGAGGACCTCGGCTACCTGCCGCGGGTGGCCTTCAACCTCGACTTCCTGTTCCGCCGCGCCGGCGCCCACGGCAAGCAGGCGCTGACGATGGCGATGGGCTTCGGGTGCAACGCGGCCGGCGTGATCGCCACGCGCGTCATCGACTCGCCGCGCGAGCGGCTCGTCGCCATCCTCACCAACAACTTCGTGCCCTGCAACGGCCGGTTCCCGACCCTGATCATGCTGGCCACGATGTTCGTGGCCGCGGCGTTTCCGCCGGTGATCGCCTCGTTCGCGGCCGCCGGCGCCGTCGTCGGCGTCGTGCTGCTCGGTGTCGGCGTTCACGCTCGGCGACGTCGTGGGCTGCTGTCGCGGACCGTGCTGCGCGGCGAGGCCTCGGCGTTCACGCTCGAGCTGCCGCCCTACCGCCGCCCCGGCATCCTCCGCATCCTCTACACGTCGCTCATCGACCGCACGCTGTTCGTGCTGTGGCGCGCCATCCTGACCGCCGCGCCCGCCGGCGCCGTGATCTGGGTGCTCGGCAACATCTACGTGGACGGCACCAGCCTGGCGCAACCCACTCGGCCAACGCCCTGGCGCCGCTCGGGCACGCGGTCGGGCTCGACGGCGTCATCCTGCTGGCCTACGTCATCGCGATTCCCGCCAACGAGATCGTCGTGCCGACGCTGCTGATGGTCTACATGGGCGGCAGCATGATGTCGGAGCTGGAGTCGATGTCCGAGCTGCGCACGCTGCTCGTCGACCAGAACGGCTGGACGATGCTGACGGCGGTGAACCTGATGCTGTTCGCGCTGCTGCACAACCCCTGCGCCACCACCATCATCACGATCTACAAGGAAACGCTCAGCGCCAAGTGGGCCACCGTCGGCGCGCTGATGCCGCTGGCGATCGCCTTCATCGTCACGTTCCTCACCGCGTCCGTCTGGCGGATGTTTGCGTGAGGCGCGCGCGCACCGGCCTGCGCGGCGCGGGCGCGCCCTGGCGATGCACGGGGTGAGACGGAGCTCCGGGTCGGCTATTCCGAATAGGTCGCGAACGACGACGGCGTCTCCCAGACGCGCACGCTGAGGATGTCGAGCCCGAGCTGGCGGCCCTGGTCGTAAATCAGCTTCGCGATCCGCTCGACGGTGGGATTGCTCTCCAGCAGATACATCGGCTCGCCGAGCTGCCGCAGCGGCTCCACCAGCGGGTCGTCGTGCCGCAGGATCATCTTGTGATCCAGCTCGCGGTCGATCCACCCTTTGACCAGCCGCTTGATATCGCTGAAGTCCGCGACCATGTTGCGGCTGTCGAGGCTGTCGGTGCGGACGTCGATCTCGGCGACCGCGTTGTGCCCGTGCGGGTGCTTGCAGACGCCGTCGTAGTCGAGCAGGCGGTGACCGTAGCAGAACTCGATGCGCTTGGTGACGAGAAACATGATGCTCACGCGATGGTAGTCAAGGGCGGCGACCCGGCGCAACCGGCGGCGGTGCTTTTTTCGGCCGGGCTCGACAGCGCGGTGCTGCTGGCGGATGCCGCGCGGCAGCACGGCGGCGCGCAGCCGGTCTACGTGCGCGCGGGACTCGCGTGGGAGGAAACCGAGCTCGCGTTCGCCGCCCGGCTGCTGGGCGCGGCGCCGTACCGCGGCGCGGTCGGGCCGCTCGAGACGCTCGCGGTCGACATGCGCGACGTCTATCCGCCGACGCACTGGGCCATCCGCGGCGAGGCTCCCGCGTTCGACACCCCGGACGAGGACGTCTACATCGAGGGACGCAACGTCGTGCTGCTGGCCAAGGCCGCGGTGTTCATGGCGCGGCGCCGGCTGCGCCGGATCCTGCTCGGGCCGCTGGCCGGCAACCCGTTCCCGGACGCGACCCCGCTGTTCTTCGAGACCATGGGGCAGGCGCTCTCGGCGGGCCTGGCGGCCCCGATCGAAATCCGCGCTCCCTTTGCGGCGATGCGCAAGGCGGACGTCATCACCCTCGGCGCCGAGCTGGGCGTGCCCTTCGAGCTGACGGTGTCGTGCATGCAGCCGGTGGACGGGCGGCACTGCGGGCGCTGCAGCAAGTGCCGGGAGCGCCGCGACGGATTCGCCGAGGCGGGGATCGCGGACCCGACGGAGTATGCCGTCACGCCGGCGCGGTAGCGGCGCCTCGGCGCGGCTCAGCGGGTCTTCAGCGTGATCGAACCGTCGCCGGTGCGGACGCGGAGCCGCCGGCCGCCCTCGCCGAGCCGCCCCGTCAGCGTGCGCCGGCGATCGTTGCCCGAGCCGTCGGCCTCGACATCCAGCTCGCTCCTGATGCGTCCGTCGCCGGTGCGGGCATCGAGCTCCGCCGCGAAACCGCGCGGCAGGTAGAGCGCCACCGAGCCATCGCCCGTGGAGATGTCCCAGTCGTCGGCCATCGTGCCGCCCGGCTCGGCGCGGTAGACGATCGAGCCGTCGCCGGTGTGCATCCTGACCGACTCGAACCTGCCGGTGACGTCGACGCCGCCGTCGCCGGTCTCGAGCGCCAGCCGGCCAGCCGCACGATCGACGGCCACGGAGCCGTCCCCGGTGTGCAGCACCAGCTCTCCTTCGACGTCGTCGGCCCTGATCGAGCCATCGCCCGTCCGGAGCTCGAGGCGGCCGCGCAGCCGCTCGACGCGGATCGAGCCGTCGCCCGTCCGCGCCACGACATCGGCCTCGCGCGGCACCGAGACGATCAACCTGGCGCTGCTCGACCCGTGGAGGCCAAAGCCGCTGAACGTGTCAGTTGCGGGGCGGGTGACCTCGACCGCGATGCGGTTGCCCTCCTGCTTCGAGTCGACCTTCAGGCCGTCGACTGCCTCCTGGGTCGGCCCGCGCTTTTCGATCTCGACCAGCACCTCCGTGCGGTCCCACGACCGGATCACGATCGAGCCGTCGAAGGTGGTCAGGTGGAGGTCGGCTTTGCCGTCCAGCGCGAAGCGCTTTTCGTCCCGGACAACCTGCCCCTGCGAGTCGACACTGACGACACAGCCCGAGGAAACGGCGCCGGCAAGCACGGCTGTTCCGATGCTGAGAATGCGGGTCATGTACGCACCTACGGAGGGCGGACGGGGGGTGTTCCGGATCCGGCCGGATTATCCGGCGAGCCGGGCGGCGCCGATGGCCACCGCGTCTTCGCCGAGGGGCGACAGCTCGCAGCGGAGCTGGCTGGCGAGCTCAGGGGGCAGGCGACGCAGGCATTCCTGCCGGATCGGCTCGAGCACGAGGTCGCCAGCGCTGGCAATCCCGCCGCCGAGCACGGCCACCTCCGGATCGACGGCCACGGCAAGGTTGGCGATGGCCATGCCGATGAAGCGCGCGGCGTCGCGCACGACGGAGATCGACACGCCGTCCCCGGCGCGCGCGGCCTCGAAGACGTGGCTCGCCGTGATGGCTTCCGGGTTGGCGACCCGCTCGAGCACGGCGGAGCGGTCCCCGGCGTGAATGCGCCAGGCCAGGCGCCTGGCGATGCCGGTGTAGCTTACCTCCGCGGCCAGGCTGCCGTGTTTTCTGTAGTCCTGCCGGTCGACCGGGTTCAGCGCGAGCCAGGCTGCCGCGCCGGCCAGGCCGTGCGCACCGGTCCACGGCCGGCCGTCGAGCAGGACGCCGGCAAAGACCGTCTCTCCCACGTAGAGGCAGAGGGCATGGCGAGCCCCCCTGGCGGCGCCGGTCCACGCCTCCGCGGCCACGCATGCGTCGCCGGCGCGCACGACCACGACGGCGCCGAGGTCCGAGAGGCCATGGTTCGCGGCGGTGATGTCGAGATTCTCCAGCGGATCGACCGCCACGCCAATCGCGCCGGCCTGACCGCTGCCGAGCGCCTGGCGCAGCGCCTGCCGCGCCGCCTCGCGCAGATCGTCACCGGCCACCCGCGCGCTGGCCGCGACCGTCCCGTCTTCGCCCACGAGCACGGCGCGGGCAACGCCCCGAGTGAGATGCAGGCCGGCCGCGTTCATCCGTTCAGGGTCTCTCTGCCGCTCATGTCGCTGCTGCTCCCGGTTGCCATCCGACGTTCACGCGGGCGCGCCGTCATTGTGCCGCGCCCGAACAGGTACCGCCCAGGCGCTCGGCCGCGGCGATGTGCCAGCGCATCTTCTGCCCTTCGAGCGGCAGCGGCGGGGCGCCCGCTGCCCGGAACAGCTCCCGGTCGGCCCGGGCCAGCAGCTCGCAGAGCCGGCGCTCGTCGGGCGCCATGAACACGATGACGCCCGCTCCCTGCCCGGCCGGAAACCGCGCCGGGTCCTCGTAGTCGTGATCGAGCGTGACGAGCGTGCGCGCCAGCTGCCGCGCGAGCCGATAGTGCTCGATGTCGCGGGCCCGCCGCAAGTCGTCGTGCTCGAGCACGAAGAGCACGTCCCACCCGAGGCGCTGCCGCATGTAGGCAACCGCCCCGTACGGCATGTTGGCATCCGCGTAGATCCGCGGCGCGTCCCCCGGCACGAACGGCGTCAATTCGGAAGCCAGAGTTCCCACTTCGCCCTTCGCCCTTCGCCCTTAGCCCTTCGCCCTTAGCCCTTTCCCCTCCCCTACCGATGCCTGTCGATCTCCGCCGGCTCGTCGGCAATCGGCTTGTCCGGCCCCGCCGCCCTGGCCTGCACCAGCAGGTCGGCGACGAGCGCGTCGCGCTTGTGGTACAGCTCGCGGCGCGGCCGCCGATTGTGCTCCGAACCAACCGCGTATTCGCAGAACAGCGGAAACGCGATTGTCGAATCGCAGTAGGCGACGACGGTGTCGGGGAGCACCCCGGGGTTGACCTTGCCCCAGCTGACCGCCTCGGCGGGCGTCGCGCCGGACAGGCCGCCCCAGACGACCTGGTCGGTCGTGATCTGGATGAAGTAGTCGTTGCCCCCCTTGGGGATGCCGTAGACCTCCCACAGCGTCGGCTGCCCCTGGAGGTAGAAGTTCTTGGGGGACCCGCCGCCGAGGATCACGCACCCGTTCTGGTGCCCGGCCAGGATGATCGCGCAGATCTCGTTGACGTCCTTGTTGGGATCGACCATCAGCGTGCCGCCGTTCATCAGCTCGTGGTAGGCGATGTTCATGCCGATCGAGCTGTCGCCCGGGGAGGAGGTGTAGATGGGCACCCCGAGGGACGCGGCGCGCGCCACGACCGAATACTCCTCGCAGCCGGGATGGCGCTCGATGAGGTCCAGGCCGAGCCGGTAGTGCAGCTCCGAGGTCGACATCGCCCCCTGGAGGCCGGTGCGGACGAGAAAGTCGCGGATGTACTTGTCCGTCTCGAGCAGGACCGTCGCCGGGAACAGCACGTCGTAGATCCGGATGATCCCCTGCTCGTAGAGCTCCACGTCGTCGAGGAACGGGGAGCCGCGGTGGAGCGTGAAGTTCAGGGCGTAGTGCAGGTCGTGGTAGAGGTTGGCGCCGGTGCTGATCAGGAAATCGACGAGGCCGCGCTCCATGAGCTCGATGACACAGCCGCCGAGGCCGGCCGGCGTCAGGGCGCCGGCCACCGTGAGGCCGATGGTGGTGTCGTTTTCCGGCGCCAGCATCTTGTCGCTGAAGATGTGGCAGGCCTCCGAGAGCCGTCCGGCGTTGAACGCCTGGAAGCCGCCGTCGATGAGCTGCCGGACATCCGCGCTGCCGCGTGGCCGGTAGTAGTTGATGGGCTTGCCTTTAAGGTAATTGCTGGGAGCGTGGCCCGGGGACCCGGGCGCGCGATGCGGCACTGATGCAGCCCTCCGTTTGGTGAACAGGCAGAGGGGTTAGCTTAGCACCAGTCCCCGCGGACGGCCCCGGGGCGGCGGGCGAAAGGCCTTGACAAATGTGCAGGATCGGGCGACTCTGATGTGCCCCCCCAGCAGTAATTCCAAGTTATGACCGATCCCGGCAGCGCCTTCGGCGGCGGTGCAGTGTGGCTCGTTGCGGCCGCGCTCGCGGTCCTGGCCGGACTGGTGCTCTTCTTCTGGCGGAAGGGCCGCCTCCTGCCGGGCCAGCACGTGTTTCGCGCCAGCCGGCTGAGCCGCGGCAACCTGTGGTTTCCGACGCAGGTGTCGGTCACGCCGTCGGCGGTCGTGCATTACACGCCCGAGCTGTTCGGCGGGCGGGAGCACTCGATGCACATCTCGCACGTGGCCTCGGTGCTGATCGACCGCAACCTGTTCTTTGCCGACGTCCTCATCGAGAGCAGCGGCGGAACGAGCCCGGTGCGCTGCCACGGGCACCGGAAACGGGATGCGATCGCGATGAAGCAGATCATCGAGCAATACCAGTCGAACCATCTGTCGCGGACACAGCGGACACAATGATGCCGACCAATGTCGAGAACGTGATCGTGAGCGGCCGCCGGATTGACGGGCCGGAAGTGGAGTCCCGCTTCCAGGCGCTCGTGCAGTCGCCGCTGCGCGCGGCGCTGCTCCGCTTCCTGTGCGCCAGGCCGGACGAGTCCTTCGAGATCGAGGCGCTGATGCAGACGTTCGGCCGGATGCGGCTCGACGTCGAGAACTGCGTTCGGGAGCTCGCCGGATTCGGCCTGGCCCACCGGGTCGCGGGGCCCGGCACCCCGCGCTACGCCCACGCCCAGCCCGACAGCGAGCTCGTGCGCGACCTGCTCGACCAGTTCCTCGAACGGCGCGCCACGGTCAGCCACGAGGACCGCTCCCCCGCCGTCCAGCGCTTCCGCGAAATGATCGGCCGCGACGAGAAGATGCTGGTCATCTTCGAATGGATCCGCACGGCGGCCAAGTCGGATATCTCGGTCCTCATCCTCGGCCCGACCGGGTCCGGCAAGGAGGTCGTGGCGCGGATGATCCACGAGCTGAGCCGGCGCGGCACCAACAAGTTCCAGGCGGTGAACTGCGCGGCGCTGCCCGATACGCTGTTCGAGTCGGAAATCTTCGGCTACGAGAAAGGGGCCTTCACCGGCGCCTACGACCGCAAGCCGGGGCGGCTGGAGCTGGCGAACAACGGCACGCTCTTCCTCGACGAGATCGGCGACATGTCGATCGTGGCGCAGGCCAAGCTCCTGCGGGTGCTCGAGGAGCGCCGCTTCGAGCGCCTCGGCGGCAACACGCCGATCGACGTCAACTTCAGGCTCATCTCCGCGACGAACCGGCCGCTCGACCAGTTCGTGCGGGATTCGCGCTTCCGCGAGGACCTGTATTACCGGGTCAATGCCTTCTCCATCCGCCTGCCCTCGCTGCGCGAACGGGCGACGGACATTCCGGTGCTCGCCGGGCGCTTCCTGGCCCGCTACTGCGCCGGCAACGGTCTCGCCCTCGACGGCAAGTCCTTCTCGAAAGAGGGGATGGACCTGATGCTGCAATATCACTGGCCGGGGAACATCCGCGAGCTCGAGAGCACGGTGTCGCGCGCGGCGCTGTCGTCGCCGGGCCGCGTGATCCGCCCCGGCGACATCGAGTTCCTGCACGCCAGCGAGGCCCCCGTCGAAGCCGCCGGCGGCCGCCTGCCGAGCCTCGCGGAAGCGGAACGCGGGCACATCATCCGGGTGCTCGAGAGCGTGAACTGGAACAAGAAGCAGGCGGCCGCGGTCCTCGAGATCAGCCGCGGGACTCTCTACCGCAAGATCGTCGAATACGGCCTCGACGCCAGCGTCACGCCAGCGAAAGCCACCACCTAGCCGCGCACGCCTGACGTCTTTTTGCACGTTGACTGTTCCAGAACGGGACATTCGATGTCAGAATTGTGCGCGCCCGGAACGGTCGCCAACCTGCGTAAGCGCAGAAAGACCAGCCACTTACGCCCCTCGGCTCACTTCGAAAGACGGGCGGCCGAATTGCATGGTGAGCGGTGTCCCGATCCGCCTATGGCCAGATCCGCGCCTTTCGTGCTCGCCGCGTTGCTCCTGACCCTGGTGCTCCCACCTGCATCGGGCCGGCAGGCGCACGTCCGCGCGGCGGCGCCGGAGCCGGCGCTCGCGGCGCCGACGGGACCACGGGCGCCCGGCGGATGGGTGCGCGTCATCGTCCGGACGACCAACGCCGCAGCTGTCGAACGCGCCATCAGCGCGACGGGCGGCCGGACAGGCCGGCGGCTGGCCGGCGGCCGGGCGGTGGTGGCGGAGGTCGCGCAGAGCGACCTGGCCGCGCTGTCGGGACGGCGTGACGTCGAGGCCGTCACCGTGGACCGGCCGCTGCGCGGCGCGCTCGACCGCACCGCGGCGGCGATCGGCGCCCGCTGGGTGACGGAGAACCTGGGCTTCGACGGGACCGGCATCGGCGTCGCCATCATCGACTCCGGCGTGACCCGGGCCCACGACGACCTCGGCGGCAACCAGGTCGTGCATTTCGCGGATTTCGTCGAGGCGGCCGCGGCGCCGCACGATGGCTACGGCCACGGCACGCACGTGGCGGGCATCATCGCGGGCAACGGCCACGACTCGGGCGGGGAGCGGCGGGGCATCGCGCCCGGCGCCCACCTCGTCGTCCTGCGGGCGCTCGATGCGCGGGGCGAGGGCTACATCAGCGATGCGATCGCGGCGATCGACTATGCGATCGACCGGCGGGCATCCTTCAACATCCGCGTGATCAACCTGTCGGTCGCGGCGGCCGTTTCCGAATCCTACTGGACCGACCCGCTGACGCTTGCCGCCCTTCGCGCCGCCGACGCCGGCATCGTAGTCGTCACGGCGGCCGGCAACCTGGGGCGCCCACGCCCGGAGGCGGGCGGCGGCGGCATCACGGCGCCCGGCAACGCGCCGTGGGTCCTGACCGTCGGCGCATCGAACCACAACGGGACGGTCGAACGCGGCGACGACACCATCGCGCCGTTCAGCTCGCGCGGGCCCAGCGCCATCGACCGGGCGGCCAAGCCCGATCTCGTGGCGCCCGGCGTCGGTATCGAGTCGCTTGCCGATGCCGGCAGTACGCTGTTCGTCACGCGGCCGTCCGCGAGGCGGTGGGGCACGGCGGCCACGGCGGTCGAGCCTTACCTGAGCCTCAGCGGCACGAGCATGGCCGCGCCGGTCGTCGCCGGCACCGTGGCGCTGATGCTCGAGGCGAACCCCGGGCTGGATCCCGACGCCGTCAAGGCGATCCTGCGCGCCACAGCCGTCGCCGACGCGCGGTACGGCTCGAGCGCACAGGGCGCCGGCTTCCTGGACGCACGCGGCGCGATCCTGCTCGCCCAGTCGGCCGGCGCCGAGGTCCAGCCATGACCAGCCTGCCGCTTGCGGCGCGGCTCTACGTCGGCGGGGCGATCGCGCTCGGCGCCATCCTGCTCGTCGTCTTTTTTCCGCTCGAGACCTTCGGCACGCCGTGGCTGTTCCTGCTCCTGCTCTCGCTGTCCTCGATCACCTCGGTGTTCAAGGTCAACCTGCCGCTCGTCCGCAGCGGGTCGACGATGTCCGTCTCGTACGCCGTGGACTTCGCCTCGCTCCTCCTCCTCGGCCCCAACGAGACGATGGTGGTGGCAGCGGCGAGCGCGTACAGCCAGTGCACGTTCCGGATCAAGGAGCGGAACCCGATCCATCGCACGCTGTTCAGCATGGCGTGCCTGATCGTGACCGTGCAGGCGGCCGGCCACATCTACATCCTGCTCGGCGGCGTGCCGGGCACGTTCGACTGGCACAGGATTGCGCAGCCGCTGGTCGGCGCCGCCACCGCCTACTTCGTCATCAACACGCTGACCATTGCCACGGCGATCGCGCTGTCCACGCGGCAGTCGGTGCTGCGGGTGTGGAACGAGAACTTCCTGTGGAGCGCGCCGAGCTACTTCGTCGGCGCCGGCGTCGCGGCGGTGTCCGCCTGGATGGTGGTGGACCACGCGCACTGGCTGGCCGTGCTCCTCACCGCGCCGCTCTACCTGACCTACCGCACCTACAAGGTCTACCTCGGCCGCATCGACGACGAGCAGCGGCACGTGCGGGAGATGGCGGACCTGCACCTGGCGACGATCGAGGCGCTGGCGCTGGCGATCGACGCCAAGGACCAGACGTCCCAGTCGCACATCCGCCGCGTCCAGATGTACGCGACGGCGGTGGCGGGCGCGCTGGGGATGAACGACAACGAGATCCAGGGCGTGAAGACCGCGGCCCTGCTGCACGACATCGGCAAGCTTGCCGTGCCCGAGCACATCCTGTCGAAGCCCGGACCGCTGACGCCGGAGGAGTTCCAGAAGATCCGCGCCCATCCCAAGGTGGGCGCCGACATCGTCAGCTCGGTCCCCTTCCCCTATCCGGTGGCGCCGCTCATCCTCAGCCACCACGAGCGGTGGGATGGCAAGGGGTATCCGTCCGGCCTGAAGGCCAACGACATTCCGCTCGGGGCGCGCATCCTGTCGGTCGTGGACTACTTCGACGCGCTGATGGCGGAGCGTCCCTACCACAAGGCGATGGGCTTCGACGCCGCCATCGGCCTGCTGCAGCAGGAGGCCGGCAAGGGACTGGACCCGACCGTGGTCGCCAAGTTCGTCGAGCTGATCCCGGGGCTGCAGGAGGAAGCCACCAGGCTGGAGCAGGCGATGCGGAAGCCGGAGCCGGCCGCGCAGCCCGAGCGCGGGCAGCCGGCGACCGGGCTGACGCCGGAGCCGAGCAAGAAGAACGTCTTCGACGACATCGCGCTGGCGCACCGCGAAATCTACGCGCTCTACGAGATCGCGCAGGCGATGGGCACCAGCCTCGGCATCTCGGACACGATGGCGCTGATCTCGGCGAAGCTGAGCAACCTGGTGCCGTTCTCCTGCGCGGCGCTGTTCCTCTTCGACGAGGAGACCGAGATGCTGCGCTGCCGCTTCGCGACCGGCACCGACGCCGAGCTGATCAACCGCGTCACCGTGCGCTCGGGCGAGGGACTCACGGGGTGGGTGGCGCGGAACCGCCGGCCGCTCGTCAACGCCCGGCCCAGCGCCGACTTCGAGGCCACCGGCATGTCGGCCACGACCAACCTGCAGTCGGCGCTCGTCTGCCCGCTGATGTTCAACGACCGCTTCATCGGCACGCTGTCGGTCTATCACGTCGACGCCGCGTTCTACCGCGACGATCACCGCCGGCTGCTCGACCGGGTGTCGGAGCAGGCGGCCGCGGTCATCAACAACTCGATGCTGTTCGAGCAGACGCAGGAGGACTCGCTCACCGACACGCTGACCGGGCTGCCGAACACGCGCTTCATGTTCATGCACCTGTCGCGCGAGCTGGCGCGCGCCGAGCGCCTCAAAGGCGAGCTCTCGCTGATGGTCATGGACCTCGACCACTTCAAGGAGATCAACGACAACCACGGCCACCACGTCGGCGACCGCGCGCTCGTCGAGATCGCACGGGTCCTGCGCGCCGGCATCCGCCCCTACGACATCTGCGTCCGCTACGCCGGCGACGAGTTCATCGTGGTGCTGTCCGGCTGCGGCGCCGACGAAGCCGAGCAGAAGCGGCTCGAGCTGCAGCAGGCAGTGGACGAGGTCTACTTCGAGGGGCGCCCCGGCAAGCGCCTGCCCCTCGGCATCAGCCTCGGCACCGCCGTGTTCCCCCAGGACGGCGACACCTACGAGGCCCTGCTGGCCACCGCCGACAACCGGATGTACCAGGACAAGGCCAACCGCAAACGCCGCTCCGGCCGGACCGGCGGCCGCAGCGCCCCGTCACCCGAGCTGGCCGCCCCCGCCTCATCACAACGCGAGCTGACCGAGAGCGACATCCAGCGGGCCGCCGCGGGGATTCTCTGAAGGTTCAGGGTGCAGGGTGCAGGGTGCAAGGTTCGGGTTCAAGGTGCAGGGTTCTTGGTGCGATGTCCGTGATAATGAACCTTGAACGGGAGGGTGAACGGTGAACCCTGAACCGTGAACCCAGAACCCTGAACCCTGCACCTTGAACCTCTGAACCCCCTGACCTCTTTCTCCCTCCCCGTCGTGAGCATCCGGCGCGCGACGCCTGCGACGCGGATCGTCCGGCTCGCCCTCGAGGGAGCCAGGTTCCCTTACACTGCCGGACAGGCGGCGCTGCTCGGCGCCCCCGGTGACCCCGCGCGGTATCCCTATTCGATCGCCTCGGCCCCGGAAGAGACCGAGGCGCACGGGTGGCTCGAGTTCCTGCTGAAGGTGGAGCCGGACGCCTGGGGTGCGCACCTCGCGGCGCTGCGCCGGGGCTCCCGGCTGGTGGTCGAGGGGCCGGTCGGCGGGTTCGTCTTTCCGCCGCGGCCGGAAGAGCGCCACTTCCTGTTCGTGGCGGGGGGCACCGGGATCGCGCCGCTGCGCTCGATGATCTGCCACGCCTACCAGGCCGGGCAGCGCGGCCGTCTCCATCTCCTCTACAGCGCCCGCACGCCGCGCGACTTCGCCTACCTGGCCGAGCTGCGGCGCTACGCGCGGGAGGGGCGGCTGCGAACTGGCGCTGACCGCGACGCGCGAGGCGGACGGGTGGCGCGGCGAACAGGGGCGCATCACGCCGGCCCGGCTGGCGCCGTTGATCGAAACTCCGGAGACGCTGTGCTTCGTGTGCGGGCCGGCCGCGATGGTGGACGAGGTGCCGCGCATGCTGCTCGATCTCGGGATCGAGCGGCGGCGGATCAGGATAGAAGAGTGGTAGGCGCCCAGCACGAGCGCGCGGGCATCGTGCTGGGGCCGAGCACCGAGCGGCCTGAGGTCAGGGTTCGATCTGCAGCGTCGACTTCACTTCGGCGACGCCGCTGATCTTCCGGGCAACGGCAAGAGCCTTCGCTTCCTCGTCCTTGCTCCTCACACGGCCGGACAGCGTGACGACTCCCTTGAACGTGTCCACGTCGATGCGCATGCCACCGATATCGGGGTCGTTCAGCAGCGACGTCTTCACGCGGGTCGTGATCGTCGCATCGTCGATCGTTTCGCCGACGGTCTTGCCACATCCCGCGAGCACGAGCGGAGCGATGAGCGTGATCGCGAGCAGGAACACTGTGAGCGGGTTGTACTTCTTCTGCATCGAACTGCCTCCGGAACGGCGGCGCGGCCGACAGGGCGCGGATGAGCCGTCCTCTGGTCACGAGTTAGCAAGCTACATGCCGGTGGCATGATAGCCCGCATCCACCATCAGGACCTCGGCGGTGATGCCGCGACCGCCGGGACCAAGCAGGAACAGGGCGGCCTCCGCTACCTCTGCTGTTTCAACCGTGCGGCGCAGCGGCGCGCGCTCGCGATACACCTGCAGGATGCTGGAAAAACCGGAGATGCCCGACGCCGCCAGCGTCTTGATCGGCCCGGCCGAGATGGCGTTCACGCGGATGTTCCGGGGTCCGAGATCGGCGGCCAGATAGCGCACCGACGCTTCGAGCGCCGCCTTGGCCACACCCATCACGTTGTAGTTCTGGAAGACCCTCTCGCTACCCAGGTAGGTCAGCGTGACGATGCTGCCGCCCCCGCCGCGTTCCATGAGCGGCGCCGCGCCGCGGGCGAGGGCGATGAGCGAATAGGCGCTGACGTCGAGCGTGAGGCGGAAGCCCTCGCGCGAGGTCTGCACGAACGGGAAGCCCGCGGCCAGCTCCTCCCGCGGCGCGAACGCGGCGCCGTGCACGACGAAGTCGAGCCCGCCGAACTCCTTGTCGATAGCCTCGAACACCCTGGCAATCTGCCCGTCGTCGGTCACGTCGCAGGGCAGGATGAGTGGACTCTGCAACCCGGCCGAGAGCTCGCGGACGTTCTCCTCGAGGCGCTCCCCCTGGTAGGTGATGGCCAGCCGGGCGCCGGCTTTCGCCGCCGCGTCGGCGATCGCCCACGCGATGGACCGCTTGTTCGCCACGCCAACGACGAGGCCGGTCTTGCCAGTCAGGTCAGTCATACGTCTACTTTACGTGTCGGGAGCGAGCGTGAAAAGGGAGTCGGCTGGAGGGGCTGCCGGGCGCGGGCGCGGAACCGGCTGGCGCAGGCCCGCTTCAGGAGATGGGGCGGAACCGGGGCTATCCCCGCGAGCCCCGGCCCCGCTTGCCATTCGGTCCGCTGTTGCCGTTGCGGAATCCGGACTGACCGCCGCGGCCGGCGGGCCGCCCGGCACCTGCCGGCCGATTGCCGCCGCCGCCGTGAAAGCGGCCGCCGCCGCCGTTGCCGCGATTGCCATTGGCCCCGCCCTGGCCGTGGCCCTGGCCGCTGGCCGCCGCCCCGCATGCGCATCCGGTCGCCGCGGAAATTGCCCTGGCCGGCGTGGCCGTTGCCGTTGCCGCGCGGCGGTGCCTGGCGCACGGTGAACTCGGGCATCTGCCGGGCTTCCTTCTGCCCTTCGATGCGCGGCAGCGTGGCGCGAATGAGCCGGCGGTGCACCGGGCCGTCGACGGCATCCTCTTCGCTCTGCGGCGGCTCGTCCTCGAAATCGGCCGGGCCCGAGGGCTCGCCGGCCGGACCGGGGCTGTCGGCGCTCGAGCTGGGCATGGCCGGCGACCCTCGGCGGGCGCGGGACCGGCGGCGATCAGCGCCGCGGGCTCGACATCCGAGGCGGGCGGCGGCATGACGGCCCGGGCCGGCGCACCGATGGCGGCCGCCGCGGCGTCGGCGTCGTACTCGGGCATCCCGGCGAGCACTTCCTTGTAGAGCGAGCCTGGTGTTTCTTTCGCCCGCCGCTTGGGCAGGCGGGCGCCCTTGTACGGATGCTCGGCATCGCACGTCGTGCAACGGGTCTGTTTGACGTCTTCTTCGATCATGGCGACGACCGCGTGGTTGGTCACGCGGCGCTCACGCGGACAGTAGTCGTCCAGAATGTCGCCAAGACGCAGCCGGCGCTGCTCCATTCACTCCCCCGATGTGGTCCTGTGTAGATTGGCTGGAAAATCGCGCGCGCAGGTTCTTCGAGTGTAGCAGAGGTGGACCCCGAGCGCAACAGTACGGGAAGTGCGCATCAGCGCTTTCCCGACGCCGAGTCCGGGGCGGTCCGCGGCGGCCGCATCGATCCACGCGAGTGCGGCGTCGAGCGTGCGATCGCGCCCGGCCAGCAGGTCGCCGCGGTCGAGCGGCACCACCTCGTCGGGAATGACGCCGCGACCCTCGAGCCGGGTGCCGTCGGCGGTGACGAAGTCGCCGTAGGCGTGAATCAGCACGTCGCCATTCGGGCAGCTGCGCGAACAGCGCCGGCAGCGCCTGCCCCATCGTCCGCTGGCCGAAGACCCGCGCGCGGCCGACCGACTGCATGCCGCCGGTGAAACACTCCGAGGCGCTTCCGCTCATGGCGTCGACGAGGATGGCGACCGGGCCGTCGAACGGCTGGACCCGCTCCCCCCGGCGTTGACCCGGCGCGGATTCACGTTGAAGCGCAGCTCGTTGTCGCGCGTCGTCATCACGCCGAGCGGCTTGCGCTCGTCGATGAAATGCCCGGAGATGCCCATCAGCATCGCCGCGAGCCCGCCGGGATTGCCGCGCAGGTCGATGACGATCCCGTCCTGCTGGCGGAAGTCGTCGACCGCGCGGCTGAACAACGGATCGACCGCCGCCATCCAGACGTTGAAGCCGATGAGGCCGGCGCCGCGGCCGGCGGGTGTCTGGACGGCGCGCGTCTCGACGCGGACGAACATCGTCGGCAGGTTGCCGACGGTGACCGGCTGGCCGGCTTCCTGCCGCCGGACGACCGGGAGCGTCACGGATCGGCCGGCGCCATCTTCGAAGGTCATGCTGGCGCGCGAGCCCGCCGGGCCGCGCAGCCGCGCATGCGCGATGCGCCACGCTTCCACCTGCAGCAGCCGGGGCTCGAGGCCATCCGGCAGCGCGGCCAGCAGCTGCGGCATCGCCGTCCCGTCCACCGCCTGCAGCTTCCAGCCGGTCTGCACGCCGGCGGTCGCGCCGCCGCCAACGGCGTCCACTGCCGTCACGAGCAGGTCGCCGCCCACCAGCCGCACCTCGAAGCCGGGACTGCCGCCGAGATCTCTGGGGACCTCGCCCACGACGTCGGCGGTTGCCGGGATCACGGTGAAATGCGACTGGCCGAGGCGTCCGAGCATCTCGCGGAGCACGGCGCGCAGCTCGCCAACCGATTGCGCCGCCGCCGCCCTGGGCCGCAGCTCGGCGGACACGGCGTTCCAGTCCACGCCGTTCAGCGACTTGTCGAAGTGCGAGTCGCGGACGATGCGCCAGGCGGCGTCGAAGGTTTCCGCCGCCTGCGGAGCCTGGGCGGCAGCCGCGCTCGCCGCGATCGCGACGGCGGCGGCGAAGATGCCGGCGCGCACGGAGGTGCCGAGGGCCGTCGAACGGGGGGCGCGGCGGTTCACTTGACGAGCGCTGCGATATCAGCCGGCAGGTCGAACACCGATGACGGCACGCGGTCGTATTCGACGGAGGTGATGGTGACGAGCTGCTGCACCGGGCCGATCTGGCTGCGCACCGTCGGCGGGATGCAGCAGGTTGCCGAACTTGCGATAGTTCGTGGCTACGGTCGTACCGGTGACCGTGCCCATCTGGGTTTCCCGCGTGGTGATGCTGCCCGCCTTGAGGCCGGTCTCCACGTCGTAGAACTCGGTATCCTCGCCGCCGGACTTCCGCACCAGCCGGACCTTGTAGCACGGCCGGCCTTCGAAGTCGGTCCGCTCCAGGGTGGTCATCGATGCGTAGCGATCGGCGCCGCGCAGCTCGCCGTGGAAGTCGGCGTCGAAACGCTTCTCTTCGAGCTGGCGCCCTTCCAGCACCATCGGGCCGGTCATCGGCGACACGCTCCAGCCGATGGGTGCCGTTGAAGCCCTCGACCACCTCGTCCCACTCCGGCGAGGGAAATCTTGAGCAGCGACTTGTCGGGCTTCGCGCCGTAGATCTCGAGCGTGCCGGTCAGGCCCGCCGACGGCATGCTGAGCGTGCCCTGGACGTACATGGAGCTGTGGCTGAGGATGGCGTCGCGCCCGCCGATGGCCGCAACGTGGCGGTCCAGGATGCTGCGGGCCGACGGCAGCGCGGCCGTGTCCGCCGGCGTGGCGGCCGGCGCGCCCGGCGCGGTCTTCGGCGGTCGTCGCCGGTGGGGGAAATTGCGCGTGCACCGTGCGATCCCCGCCCAGGCCTGCGCAGGGTCACGACCGCCGAGGGCCGCCGACGCCAGCACCCGCGCGGAAGTGTGAAACAGACAGGGCACGGCCTGGCTGCGAACGATCCTCAGACATAGCGGGAACTCCTCAAAAGGGCGGGGAACTTCAACAGTTTACCGTGATTCGCCGGGCGGAACAACCGGCACCACGGCTCCGGCACGGAGCGCCCGTGCGCTCGCTACTGTCTTGTAATTTCTGTCACCACCCCTAACATGAAGTGCATCTGCACCACATCACCGGGCTCGAGGTCGCCTGGAATCGATTCGGGCCCCACCCTGACGCGGGTAGGCTGCCCTTCCGGGTCGTCAGGGTCAACGAAGTAAACGTCCAGCGACAGCTGCCCGTGCACGCTTACTGGCTGGATCTTCTTGATAAGACCGGGTTTAGAACCTTTCAACACACGCTACCCCCACCGGAGACAGCACGAATTGGACCGGCCGGCCGCGGTCAGGCCAGGGCCCTGCCGCGGGTTTCCGGAATCCACCGCCAGCTCAACGCCGCCAGGAGAAAAGCCGCGGCGGTCAGCGACAGCGCCGTGTCGAACCCCCGGGTCTGGGCGAGCGATCCCACCGCGAAGGGCGCGGCCGCGCTGGCGACCCGTCCGATGTTATAGGTGAACCCCTGGGCGGTCGCACGAATCGCGGTCGGATAGATCTCCGCCGTCACCGCGCCGAAGCCGCTGAAGTAGCCCGTCGCGAAAAACGCCACGAACGGCCCGAGCAGCAGCAGCGCCAGCGGCTCGCGGATGCGCACGTAGGCCAGGATGGAGCAGCGCCGCGGCCAGCAGTGTACAGCGACGTAGGCGCGCTTGCGGCCGAGGCTGTCGCTGATGAAGCCGAAGGTGACGTAGCCGAGCCACATGCCCACCTGCATCGCGACGATGAAGCACGACATGGTGGCGGTGGAGAACCCGACGCCCGCCCTGGGCGGCTGGCAGCGACAGGTAGCCGGGCAGCCACAGGTTGAAGCCCCACCACCCGAACATCGTGCAGGCGTTCATCACCGTCAGCGGCGACGGTGAGCCGCAGGAGGCCCGGACGCGAAGATGTCGGTCGACAGCTCGCGCGGCGCGCGGCCGGCGGCGCCGCGCGTCTCGCGCCAGATCGCGGGCTCCTCGACCCGGCGCCGGATCCAGATCGTCAGGAACGCCGGCAGGATCGCCGACGAAGAAGACGGCGCGCCAGCCCCACCGCGGCAGCACGAGCACGTGACCAGCGCGGCGGCGCCGTAGCCGATCGCCCACGCGCTCTGCATGAGGCCGAGCGCCTTGCCGCGGTGTTCGCGCCGGCCACGTCTCCGAGACCAGCGCCGCGCCGCTCGCCCATTCGCCGCCCATGCCGATGCCGAGCAGGACGCGGAAGACCGCGAGCTGCCCGACTGTCTGCGCGAGCCCGCACGCCGCCGTGAAGATCGAGTAGATCAGGACGCTGGCCATCAGGGCCCGCGTCCGGCCGTAGCGATCGGCGACGACCCCGATCGCCACGCCGCCGGCGGCGGAAGCGAGCAGCGTCGCCGAGCCGAGCAGCCCGGCGGTCTCCTTCGAGATGCCGAGATCCTGGATGAGCGACGCCAGGACGAGCGCGTACAGCATCACGTCGAAGGAGTCGAGCATCCAGCCGAGTCCGGCCGCGACGAGCGCGCGCCGCCCCTCCACGCTCCCGGCCCGCCACCAGCCGAACAGCCATCCTCCAGACGCGCCTGACGGCGAGGCGGCCGTCACTCTCCTGCCCCGGCCGCGCCACGGACGGCCCGGACCGGTATGCCGGCGGCGGTGAGCGCGGCACGGATAAGGCGCGTCAGCTCCGCCGCGCCCGGTGTGTCGCCATGGACGCAGATGGTGGCGACGCGCAGCGGAATGTCGGTTCCATCCGCGGCGAGCACCACCCCCTCGCGCGCCATCCGGACGGCCCGGGCCACGACGATGTCCGGATCGTGGAGGACCGCGCCGGCGCGCGTGCGGGGCGCCAGCGTGCCGTCGGGCTCGTAGGCCCGATCGGCGAAGCCCTCGGCGGCCACGGCCAGGCCCGCCGACTCGCCCGCCCGCACCAGCTCAGAGCCGGGTGGACCGAACAGGACGAGCGAAGAGTCGAACGACGCGGCCGCGCGGGCCACCGCATCGGCCAGGGCCCTGTCGCGGACGGCCATGTTGTAGAGCGCGCCGTGCGGCTTGACGTGCTGCAGCCCGACGCCCTCGGCCGCCGCGATCGCGGCGAGCGCTCCGATCTGGTAGAGCACGAAGTCCTCGACCTCGCGCGGGCTGGCGGCGAGCTGCCGGCGGCCAAAGCCGGCGAGATCGGGGAAGCCGGGATGGGCGCCGACGGCAACGCCCGCCGCGCGGGCCGCCCTGACCGTCTGCCGCATGATGCCGGGATCGCCGGCGTGAAAGCCGCACGCCACGTTGGCGGAGGTGATGCTGGCCAGCACCGCCGCGTCGCTGCCGAGCGTCCACGGCCCGAACGACTCGCCCAGATCGGCATTCAGATCGACAGCCATCATCCCTGCCAGCGAGACGGGACCGGACGCCGCCGTGTGCGGCCGATCCCCGAAGGTGAAGCGCTCCAGCGCGCGGATGGGACGGTCGCAGGCGACCGCGCCCGTGTAGCCGGCAGCCGGCTCGAACGAGCGAAGCTGCCAGGGCCCGGCCGTCCGGCACGACAATCCAGGGCTCCACGCGGCGGCCGGCGAGATGTCCACCTCGAAGGAGCCGAGCGGACACTGCAGGCCATCGCCGATGGCCTTGACGAATGCCTCCTTGCGGGTCCAGGCGCTGAAGAACGCGGCGTCGCGGTCGGCGGGCGCGAGCGCGGCATACCGGCGGGCTTCGCCGGCGGCAAAGAACCGCGTCACGATCGCATCCGCATCCACGATCCGCCGGACCCGCTCCACGTCCACCCCGAGCTGCCCCTCACGCGCCACCGCGCAGACGGCCAGCCCGTCGGAGTGCGACAGGTTGAACGACACCCCCCCTTCAGCCAGGAACGGCTTGCCGGATGCCGTTGTCCCGAACCGGATGGCGGCCGGATTGGTGTCAGCTGTACCTCGCCAGGATCGCCCGCGTTGCCCCGTGTGCGGCGATGAACCGCAGGCGCAGCTCCGTCGTCCTGAAACGGTCCGACCGCTCGCAGCTCCTCGCTGCTCAGCGTCTCGAGCAGCGACGGGATGGCCGCGGCCGCGTCGAGGTCGATGGTCCAGAGATGGATGGTCCCGCTCGTCACCGGCTCTTCCTGTTCGCCCCTGCGCCAATCGATATCACAGGTTGAGGGCTCGCCTCGGCGCATGTCCGGGTCAGAACTCGAACAGAATCCCCGCGGACGGGACCACGGGCACGAGCGAATCGAAGAGCCGCGTCACCTCACGCGTCGCGCTGCTGACGCGCGGCGGGTTGAAGCGGACGTTCTCGCGGTTGAGCACGTTCAGCACTTCAACGAACAGCGTCAGCCGCCGGCGGGTCCAGTCGAACGTCCGGTTGGCCCGGAGATCGAGGCGGGCGTACGACGGCAGCCGCGCGCTGTTGCGGTTCTCGCTCAGCGTGTAGCCGGCTCCCTGCTCGGCGTAGTAGCCCGGGATCGGGAAGTTGCTCCCCATCCTGAACTTGACGCTGCTGCTGAACCGGTGCGAGAACCGGTAGAAGGCGTACGCATTCAGCGTGTGGCGCTGGTCGAGATCGCCCCAGTACGTGCTCCCCCGACACGACGTCCGCATACCGGTTGCGGCCGAACGCGTAGGACAGCCAGCCCGAGAACGCCCGCGGCGAGCTGCGCTGCAGCAGGAACTCCGCGCCGCGCGCGTGGCCGTCGAGGCGGTTGGCGTAGGGCGCGGTCAGCGAGCCTCGCACCAGCCGCCCGCCGGCCAGACGGGTATCCGCGCCGGGCCGCCGGATCAGGTCGTCGATCTTCGCGGTTGTAGAACGTCACCTGGAACCGGGTCGCCTCGGACAGCCGCTGCTCGAGGCTGAGGTCGGCGTGGACCGCCGACTCCGGCTGCACCGACGGCGCCGGCAAAGGCGCCGCGCACCTCCTCGAAATCGGGGAACTGCTGATACAGCCCGCCCGCTCCGCGCAGCGTGAGGCCGCGCGGCAGCGCCAGCTCCGCCTGCAGCCACGGCGACGCCGTCGTCTGGCGGGTGAGATCCCAGTAGTCCACGCGCCACCCCGGCGACAGCGTCAGCCTGCCGGTCGAGATGCGGACACGCGCATAACCACCCTGGCGGACGCCGTCCGCACGATAGTCGTTGAGAGCGACGGCGGTCTGCGCCGGTCAGGCGCTGCTTGCGCTGAAACTCGCGACGTATGCTCCGCCAGAACGCCGGTTTCGAGCTCAGCCGCGGTCGACGCGCAGGCTGAGATCCGAGCGCACCGCGACCTGGTGGTTCGTGCCCTCCTCGAGATTCTGACGCCGCCCAGAGTGTAGTTGTCGAAGACGTTCCGTGCCGCCAGCACGGCGGTGGTGACGAGCCCCCGGCCGATGTGGTCCGCCAGCTGCCAATGGCGATGGCCGAGGCGTTGTTGCCGACGAACAGGTCGCTCTCGTCGGCCTGCTGCGGGATCTCGCGCAGCCGGGAGTCTCCGGCAATGAACGTCATGGTGGCCGAGTGCCGCGGTGAGACGTCGTACCGCACCTTGGCCTGCAGGTCGGCAAAGCCGAAGCTCAGGCCCTCGTCGCTCAGCGATCGATCAGGAGGTCGAGATAGCTCTTGCGGCCGGAGACGAGCCACGATCCCTTTCGTCCGCGGCCGACGGGCCCCTCGGCGGTCATCGACGCGCTGGTCCCGCTGACCGAGGCTCGCACGACCCTCCGGTCCCTCGATCCCTCGCGGATCGGGAACGCCAGCTCCGCACCGGTCCGGTTGCCCGACCGCTGCGCGTATCCACCGTTCGACAGCGTCACGCTCCTCGAGCACGTCGCTGTTGACCATCGACACCGAGCCGGTGTTCGCGCGTTCGTCCACCGCGCGAACCATGTGCATCACGAACGGCGTGGCAAATCCGTCGACCGTGAAGTTCAGGTGCGAGAAATCGCTGCCCCGGACGCTGAACTCACTCCGGAAATCGTCTCCTGTCGCCACCCCCGGCAACACCTGCACCGCCCGCAGGGCGTCGTCGGTCAGCACGCCGCGCAGGTTCTGCAGCTCCGCGCTGCCCAGGGTCTGCTGTGAGGGAACCGGCTCCGGCCGCTCGAACCGATCGGCGCCGACGGTCACGGTTTCGGTGTACGCCGCCGCCCCCTCGCTCAACGGGATTCTCACTTCCGACAGTCTCTCCGGCAATCTCCACCGTGCGCTGCGCCAGACCGTAGCCGACGGCTGACACGTAGACCCGGACTGTGCCGGCCGTCAGCCCGCTCGAGCACGAAGCCGCCGTCCGGACCGGTCTCGACTGCGCGGCCACCCTCGACGCCGACCCGGATGCGCGGCAGCGACGCTCCAGTCCGGGCGTCGACCACCACCCCCTGGAGTGTGGCGGACGCGGCGGCTCCTGGGCACGCGCCGGCACGGCGCCAAGGACTGCGAGGACCACGATCAGATTCGTAATTCGATGCACGAATTCCGTAGGCTCTGCCGTAGAGAAAGCCCCTGAACATTGCTGAAATCATCCATGAATCGCGTGGCAGTGCGGTACACCGGTTGCTCTATAGGGTGGTGCTGGCGGCCTGAATATTTACGGCAGGGAGCCGTGAGTTGCTGGGGAGCCGGGTCGCCCGCAAAAACCAAGGGCATCGCTAATGGCGATGCCCTTTTTTTGTCGTGCCTAGACCATCGCGCCTTCCGGATACTGCAACGCCAACCGCAGTTCCTTCGCCAGCGATCGACCGTCGTCCCGTTCGCTTCCACGCGCCGTCGGTCTCGAAGCGCAGATCACCGATTCGTCGGCCCCACGGCGCGATCACCCGACCGATCGCCCGGAAGTCCGCCCGGTCGGCATGCTCCTGATCGAGCCGCCGGACGACGTCCGGGGCGACGCGGATGAAGGCGCGGAGCGCCGTCGCGCTCTTGATGCTGTACTTCCGGCCGTTCCACGCGGCGCCGAACACCTGCGCGACCTGCTTGAAGTAGTTGACGAAGAACCGGCGCGACTCCTCGCGGAACTCGTCGCCCTTCGTCCCGGCGCCGAAGGCGTCGGCCGCAAACAGCTTCTTCAGCTCCTGCGCCAGCGGCGCCTGCGCCACGCGGCCGTGGCCGACGCCAAGCAGCTTGATGTCGCCGTGCAGCGGCGAGTCCTCTCTGTCGTTCAGCGCCCGGACGATGTCGTGCGCCGCCGCCAGACTGTCGTCGCGGTACAGCTGGCGTCCCGACAGCGACACGAGATGCGACGGCGTTCAGCCGCGTGTGCTTCGCGTTGATGGTGACGAACATCTGGACGACGTGATCTTCGGGTAGCCGGTCGAAGATCACCGCCGGCACCGTGAACGTCTCGTCGTCGAACTGCTCGATGTCGGCGTGCAGCGCGAGCAGCCGGTGCTGGCCGTCGATCGCGCGCAGAATGCCTTCGCGCTCCGGCACTTTCAGGGTGCCGACCGAGGCGTCCTCGCTCGACCGGCTCGAACCGCAGCGCCTCGTCGCAGGAGATGATGACCGCGCCGGGGATGGACGGCAGGTCGCGCGCCTGACGGCACTGCTCGTAGTACTGCACGAGCTCGTCGATCTTCTTGCGGATGATCTGCCGCTGGTACGCCTTCTCGTTCGAGGCGATGCGCCGTTCGAGCAGGTCCCAGTTCACCTTCGAGGGGGCCGGCGCCCCTTTCTGCACGCCGCGGACCGGCTGGCTGCGCTCGCCGTAGTTGAGCACCTCGAACCGGACGAGCTTGTCGATGTCGCTGGCGGTGAGCGACGCCTGGTAGAACTGGACGCCGAACTGCTGCATTCGGATCGCGGCAACGCTGATCATGGGATTCAGTCGTCCTTGGTCTCCCAGCGCTGCGGGGCTGGTGGTTCGACGCTTCGGGTCTGGCCGGCGCGGCCAATCTTATATTGTGTCGGTCTAAGAAGCACAAGAGGCAAACAGGAGGTCGGCATGAGGCGCACCGGCGCGGCAGTCGTCGTGATCCTGGCAATCCTGGCGGGCAGCCGCCCCGCGGCGCTCTACATGCGGACCGAAACCCGGACCGTCCCGGTGGCCCGGCTGGTGGCCAACCTGGAGAAGGAGCTGGCGGCCACCCCGAACGACCCGGAGATCCACCTCAAGCTGGCGCGCCTGTTCGCGATGGCGTACGCGCAGAACGTGGATGAGCTGCCTGCCAGCGGGGGGGCGGGCACTGGCAGCGAGGAGGTCTGGTTCGGCTATGAGCCCGACCTGGTTCCCCGGCAGGTCGCCGCGCCGGGCACGGCGAGGGGCGAGGCGTCGCGGCGTTTCCTCGAGCGAAGCATCGAGCACTATCGCGCCGCGCTCGAGGAGAACCCCGGCAGCCTGCTCGGCCCGCATCGGCTACGGGTGGACGCTCGAGCAGTCCGGCGACCGGGCCGGGGCGATCGCCGAATACCGGCGGGTGATCGAGCGCGCCTGGCCGAAGGAGCAGTCGGCGCGCGCCGCCATGCCCGGCGAGCGCTTCTACACCGAGGAGACCATCCGCTACCTGGTCCCGCTGCTCGATGCCCGGCGCGACGCGGACGAGATCCGCGAGCTCCAGAGCCGCGCGTTGCGGCTGCGCGCGGTGCCGCGCGCCATCACGCCGATCGCCATACCCCTGGACGAGAACGTACCCGTGAAGCGGATCGTCGACCTGGACGCCCGCGTCGCCTTCGACGCGGATGGCACCGGCCTGGCGCGGCGCTGGACGTGGATCAGCGGCGGAGGCCGGATGGCTCGTCTACGATCCAGCCGGGAAAGGGCAGATCACCTCCGCCCTCCAGCTGTTCGGCAACGCGACCTTCTGGCTCTTCTGGACGCACGGCTACGAGGCGCTCGCGGCGCTCGACGACAATCGCGACGGGGAACTGACCGGCCTCGAGCTGCGTTACCTGGCGATCTGGCACGACGTCAACCGCAACGGCGTCAGCGAAGCGGGTGAGGTCCGTCCCCTCTCCTCCCACGGCATCGTCTCGGTGTCGTGCCGCCATGAACAGGCCGATGGCGTGCTGGTCGCGGCGCAGTCCTCAGCCGGCGTCCGCCTGCGTGACGGGCGCACGCGGCCGACCTACGACGTCATCCTGCGGCCGTCGTCATCGGTCTCCCGGCTTGGGCCCGGCTGGCCACCCACCGGTCCTTCAGGATCGAGCAGACCAGCATCAGGCCTGTGAAGAGCACGTAGGCCGCCGCTGCCTGGCCCAGTGTGAGCTGGCGGTGAAGCGGGAGGGAGATCAACCCGTAGACCAACTCCACGTGTATCCAGTAGATGAACAGCGACGTCTTGCCGAGCTGCAGGATCGGGCTGAAGGAGCCGGGTGCCACGAACGCCCGGTTCCAGGCGTAGGCGGCGGCGACCAGCGACATCATCAGGCCGACCCGCAGGAAGAAGTAGCTGGGTGCCGTGGTCCAGAAGTGATCGCGTTCCGAGGGGAGGAACGACCAGGCATAGGCGGCGGCCGCCAGCAGCACGCCCGCGACACCGATCCGCACGTTGAATCGTTCTTCTGCCCCGGCCGTGTTCAGGCTGTCGATGATCACGCCGATGGTCGCGCCGGCAAAGACCAGCGCGATCCACGGGAAGAACAGGAAGCTGGTGAAGCCCTGCACCGGCACGAAGTAGGCCTCGACCGGATCGGGCAGGAAGCCGAGCGGCCAGTGGCGGATCCACGGCGTCACGAACGCCGTGATCGCGGCGGCCGCGGCGAAGAGCAGCGTGCGCCCCCGGAGCGTGTCCGCCACGCGCCAGAGCAGCGCGGCGACCACGATCGACGGCCCCATGATGTTGAGGATGTCGACCTTCGAGGAGCGCGTAAGGGTCGGAGGACCAGCCGAGCACCCACGCCTGGAGCCGGAACAGGAACGCGAGCGCGAAGACCTCGAGGCCGCGGCGGACGACCGCGCATGGAGGCGGCTGCCGCATTGCCGGAGCGCCGCCACTTGGAACCGGCGGACAGGCGCAACCGCCACCCCGGCCAGCAGGAGGAACAGCGTCGTCCCCAGCCCGCCACCATCATCGCGAGCTTGAACGCCGCCCTGGTGCGCTCGGCCGGCGCCGTCCAGCTGTCGAACAGGTGCGCCTCGATCATGAGCAGCACGGCGACGCCGCGCATCCAGTCGAGATAACCGCGACGCGGGCGGCTCCGGCCTCGGTCGTCGGTCATGCGCGGGATCCGGCCTAGACGCCGTCCGAGATCGGTGAACGTGATGTCGAGCTCGATGTCCTGCCGCATCGAGTGCCAGACCGAGCAGTACTTGTCGCGGGAGAGCTGGATCGCGCGCTCGACGGCTCGGACGGCACGTCGCCGGTGACGGTGTAGTGAAGCGCGATTCGCGTGAAGCGGCGGGGTTCGGCTCGGCAGCCGCTCGCCCGTGAGATCGGCCCTCAGGCCGCGCAGATCGTGGCGGCCTTTGCGAGGACGTGCACGACGTCCATCGCCATGCAGCCGGCCAGCGCGAACGCCAGCGCCTGCATCGGCGACGGCCCTGCCGCGCGAAGCGCTGTCGAGCGTGAGCCGGGCGTCGCCGGACTTTCCCGCCGAGCACGAGATCGTGCTCCCAGATCAGTTCGAGGACGGTCGGGGGCTTTTCCTGCGTCGGCTCGGCCATCTCGCCGATGTTCAAGTGCAGGCGCGGTCAGCGTTCGGTCAGGGTTCAGCGTGCAATTCAGGTCCGGCACACGTCAGCGTGCGCGTGACGTGCTTCCGTCGACGTGGCGGTCCTCGAGCCTGAGCCGCGGATGCGCGCTAGGCCGCCTGCGAGCGCTGGGCGTTGCCGGCCCGCGGCGAGCCGAACAGCGTCGACAGCGCCAGCCAGCCGACCGGCAGCAGCACGAGCAGGTAGGTCAGGTACTGGCCGTAGATGCCGTCGGGGCCGAACGGCTCGGTCGCGTCAGTGCCAGGGCTCGAGCTGCCGGGAAGATGTTGGCTTCGGTCAGCTCGTGGAAGCCGTAGATGAACAGCTGGACGACGAAGACCAGCAGGAACACCGCGGTGACCTGGAAGAAGCGCGACAGGTTGACCCGGTGGCCGTAGCGCGACCACAGCCACGCGATGAACGCGGCGACCAGCGTGCCGCCGACGGCGCCGCCGATGATGTGCGGCGCCTGCACGCTGAACAGCAGGGTGTTCATCAGCAGCGCGGTTTCCATGCCCTCGCGCGTGATCATCAGCAGCGTGAAGCCGAGCACGCCGAGGAAGGCGCCGCGGCCGAGTCCGGCTGGACGATGCCTCGAGGCGCGTCTCGATGTCGCGCTTCATGCGCTTGCCGGCGCGCCACATGTGCACGGTCAGCGACGCGACCAGCACCGCGGCGACCAGCGCCAGAATGCCTTCCCACAGCGCCTGATTGGCGGCCCGGGCGAGCAGCACGCCGGCGCCGATGCTGAGCGACGATCGACCGCGATGCCCCAATGAACCGCCGGAATCAGCGAGGCCGCGCCCGGTCTTCTTCAGATAGGCGAGGCTGATGGCAACAATGAGGAACGCCTCGAGCCCTTCGCGGAGAGTGATGACGAATGCCTGCAGCATGGCCAGATCCTGTTGTGGAAAATGAGAATGAGTCTCGATTGAGACTTTATAAAAAGGAAAGCCGACCAGTCAAGTCGGCATTCAAGGGGGGCGGGAGCCGGTAGCTGAGCCTTGATATATTCCCACAATGTCCGGTTATTCCTTAATGACGGCCGGGGCGGTCCTGGCGTGCACCGCCCTGGCGGCGGCCCAGGCCCCGGCGCCCGGCCGCGGCGCGGACGACCTGATCCGCCGTGCCCGAGCCATCCTTGAATCCAGCCCGCTCATCGACGGGCACAACGACTATCCGTGGGAGGTGCGCGACGCGGCCCGGGGGATCTCGACAAGCTGGACATCAGCCGCCCGCAGCCGTCGCTGATGACCGACATCGCGCGGCTGCGCCGCGGCGCGGTCGGCGGCCAGTTCTGGTCGGTCTACGTCCCGGTCGAGCTCGCCGGCCAGGCCGCGGTCACCGCCACCCTCGAGCAGATCGACCTCGTCCATCGCATGGTGCGGCAGCATCCCGACACGTTCGAGCTGGCGCTGACCGCCGACGACGTCGAGCGGATCTTCAAGAAGGGCAAGATCGCGTCGCTCATCGGCATGGAGGGCGGCCATTCGATCGACAACTCGCTCGGCGCGCTGCGGATGTTCCATCGCCTCGGCGCCCGCTACATGACGCTGACCCACTCGCGCAACATCGCCTGGGCCGACTCCGCGACCGACGCCGCGGCAGTGGACGGGCTGTCGCCGTTCGGCGAGGAGGTGGTGCGCGAGATGAACTGGCTCGGCATGCTGGTCGATCTCTCGCACGTCTCGCCGGAGACGATGGCCGACGCGCATCCGCGTCTCCGAGGCGCCGGTGATCTTCTCGCACTCCTCGGCGCGCGCCCTGAACGACGTGCCGCGCAACGTGCCGGACGACATCCTGCGGATGCTGCCCGGCAACGGCGGCGTGGTCATGGTGACGTTCGTGCCGGGCTTCCTGTCGCCGGCGGTCGCGGCCTGGACCAGGACGCAGGATGCCGAGCGGGCGCGCCTGGCGAAGCTGCACCCGGCCGACGCGGCGGCCGCGCAGGCGGGGCTGGCGGCGTGGACCGCCGCGCACCCGGCGCCGCGCGCCACGCTCGCGGACGCCGCGGACCACATCGATCACGTCCGGAAGGTGGCGGGCATCGATCACATCGGGCTGGGCGGCGACTTCGACGGCATTTCGAGCGTCCCGCAGGGGCTCGAGGACGTGTCCACCTATCCGGCGCTGATCGCCGAGCTCCTGCGCCGCGGATACTCGGACGAGGACATCCGGAAGCTGGCCGGCCGCAACATCCTGCGGGTGATGCGCGAGGCCGAGCGCGTGGCCAGGACGCTGCAATCGGCCCGCGGCCCGTCGCCGGCGCAGTTCGCGCAGTGACGCCGGGGCGTCACGCTGCCGGTTGTCCGAAAGCCCATGCTCCTGCCGCGTACCCGCATCGTCGCGCTCGGCGATTCGACCACCGCCGGCACGCCCGCGTTCCGCTCGCCGCTCGAGGCGCCCCCCGACGGGCAGGGCGACGTGACGAGCCAATATGCCTACTGGCTGATGCAGCGGCACCCGGACTGGGAGGTGCTGAACCAGGGCGTCGACGGCGAGCGCAGCGACCAGATCCGCGCCCGCTTCGAGCGCGACGTCATCCTGGAGCGGCCCGCGGCGCTGGTGCTGATTGCCGGCGTGAACGACGTCTACCAGGGGCTCTCGCCCGGCCACGTCATTGACCAGCTGGGGTGGATGTATCGCCGCGCCGCGGCGCATGGCATCCCGGTGATCGCTGGTACAATCGTGCCGTACAACACCGCGACCCTGGAGCAGAACGCCAGGATGCGGGTCATCAATGCCTGGATCCAGCAGCCGGCTGCTGCGGCTCCGGGCCTCGCGTTCGCCGACACGCGTGCCGCCGTCGCTGCGCCCGGAAATCCGGACATGTTGTCCGAGAGCGCGGACGGGCTGCATCCGACTCCCGCCGGTTACCGCGCCATGGCGCGGGCAATTGGTCCGTTACTCGAACGAATCCTCGGCTGACCGCCGGGGAACACTTTCTGCAGTGGCATCCACTATGGACACACGCGCTCTCTCGACGCTCGTTGCCGCCGCGGTGCTGTTGTCGGCCTCGGCGGCCGCCCAGAAGTTCCGGGTGTCCACCCAGACCGTGCCCATCTACGCCACGGTCATCGACAGCGACCGGCGGCTGGTGGCCGATCTGCAGCAGGAAGACTTCGAGGTCTACGACAACGGCAAGCTGCAGCAGCTGACCACCTTCGTCAACCAGGTCTCGCCGTTCACCGCGGTGGTGATGCTCGACACCAGCGGCAGCATGACGCTCAACCTCGATTTCGTGAAGCAGGGCGCCGAGGAGTTCCTGATGCGGCTGCTGCCGGAGGATCGCGCCAAGGTCGGCGCCTTCAACGACAAGATTCAGGTGCTGCCCCGCGACGAGCCGTTCACCAACGATCGCGATCGGCTGATCCGCATTCTGCAGACCGGCCTGCGACTTCGGCTACCCGACGCGGCTGTGGGACGCGATCGACGAGAGCATCGCGAGCCTGGAGCAGGTCGACAGCCGCCGCGTGGTCGTCGTCTTTACCGATGGCGACGACAGCGCCAGCCGGCGCGGGCTCGGCGACGTGCTGGCGCGCGCCCGCGAGACGGACACGCTGGTCTACGCGATCGGCCTGTCGAGCGAATACTTCAACGGCCAGTCGCGCGTCCGCACGCGCCCCGACCGCGGCCTCAGGAAGATCGCCGAAGAGACCGGCGGCGGGTTCTTCGAGCTCAAACGGAAGGACGATCTCGGCCCGACGTTCACCCGCGTGGCGCAGGAGCTGCACAGCCAGTACGTGCTCGGCTTCTCGCCGGCGGTGCTCGACGGCAAGGTCCACAAGCTCGAGGTCAAGCTGAAGCGCCCGGGCCTCACCGCGCGGGGCCGGAAGAGCTACGTGGCGGCCCCCGCGGCGACGACCACCCCGGCCACGGCCGGCACCGGCACGCCCGCTGCCGCGCTAAACTTTTGCCCCCGGCGGTCCGTCTAAACATGGTGAAAGGCAGGCACTCACAATGTTTAACTTGGGACATCTCCAGCAATGCGGACCGGCTGGTCGCGCTGCTTCTGTTCATCGCAGTCGTTGCCGTCCTTGTGGTCTAGCGACGGACGCTGACGTTTCCGCGTCCGCCACACAATCTTCACATTCCTGACCGGACGCGGATCACCGGCGACGCTGTTGCCGGGATCCGCTGCCCGGTGGCCGCCATCGAGCGGCCTCCCGCGCGTCTCATCCCCGCATCTCTCGAAGCCTCCCCAGCTCGATTGACGGTCGCGGTTCTGTGCACGGCGCATCAGCCCATTGCGGTTCGAGCTCGTCGAGCCGTGCGCCGCGCCGGCCCCGCCCGCTGCCGCTCTTGATACAATCCCGCGCCAGAGACCGACCCCATTCCCGGAGGACCGAGAGCGATGAAGAATCCGACACGCGCAGCGCTGGCCCTGATGCTGGTGGCGGCCCTTGCCGCCGGATGCGGCGGCAACGACAAGGCCGAAGAAGCCCGCCAGCAGGCCGCCGAGGCGCAGAAGGAAGCCGCCCAGACGCAGGAGCAGGCCGCGCAGCAGGCCGCCCAGGGCCTCGAGGCGATGGCCCGGGGGCTCGAAAAGATGGCGGGTGGCGGCGGCGACGGCGACGCGAAACCGGTCGAGCCGGTGAGCTTCCGCGACCTGATGGCGATCCTGCCCGAGCTCGACGGCTGGGAGAAGCAGAAGCCGACGGGCGAGCGCATGACGTCGCCGGTGCCGTTCTCCCAGGCGGAGGGGCGCTACACGAAAGGGGACGCGTCGATCGACATCAAGATCATCGACTCGGGCTTCAACCAGCTGCTGCTGACGCCGGCCGCGATGTTCCTCTCCGCCGGCTACGAGCGCGAGACCAGCGAAGGCCACGAGAAGTCCGCGAAGGTCAACGGCCAGCCCGGCTGGGAGAAGTGGAACAGCGACAGCAAGGACGGCGAGGTCAACGCGCTCGTCGGCAAGCGGTTCCTGGTCACGCTCGAGGGCAACTCCATCGACGACGTGGCCGTGCTGCACGCGGCCGCGAACAAGATGGACCTCTCGAAGCTGGCGTCACTGAAGTAGCGGCCGTCCACGGCGCACGGAGCGTGCCCGTGCCTGGTCCCGAGGTGGAGCAATGCGCTACGGAATTCCCTGCGTTCTGGCCTGCGCGATGACGGTATCCACGTTCGGCCAGGCGCCCGGCGACCGGCCGGCGGCCAACCCGCGCGCCACGCGCTCGGTGGTGCTGGCGCGCAACGGCGTGATTGCGACGAGCCAGCCGCTGGCCTCGGCCGCCGGCCTGCGCGTGCTGCAGAACGGCGGCAACGCCATCGACGCCGCCGTCACCGCGGCCGCCGTCCTCGCGGTCGTCGAGCCGACGATGAACGGCCTCGGCGGCGACCTGTTCGCCATCGTCTACGACGCCAAGACGAAGACGCTGAAAGGGCTGAACGCGAGCGGCCGCTCGCCGGCCGCCGCCACCCTCGACGAGTTCCGCCGCCGCAAGATGGAGACGATTCCCTATCGCGGGGAGCTCTCGGTCAGCGTGCCCGGCGTCGTCGACGGCTGGCACCAGCTGCTCACCAGGCACGGGACGATTCCGCTGGCCAAGGCGCTCGAACCCGCCATCTCGTACGCGCGCGAGGGGTTCGCCATCAGCGAGATCATCTCCTATCAGTGGCGCGACGCCGCCCCGGTGCTCGCGCAGGATCCCCTGGCCGCGGCGGTCTACCTCCCCGGCGGGAAGCCGCCCGCCGCCGGCGACGTCTTCCGCAACCCGCAGCTCGCCGCCACGCTCGCGCAGCTCGCCGCGGGCGGGCGCGACGCCTTCTATCGCGGCGCCATCGGCCAGGCGATTGGCGACGACATGAAGCGGCGCAACGGCCTGCTCACCGCCGCCGACATCGCGGCGCACACGTCGGACTGGGTCGAGCCGATTTCGACGACCTATCGCGGCCACGAGGTGTTCGAGCTGCCGCCCAACACGCAGGGGGTGACGGCGCTCCAGATGCTGAACCTGCTCGAGGGCTACGACGTCAAGTCGCTCGGCCACAACTCCGCGGCCTACCTGCACCTCCTCGTCGAAGCCAAGCGGCTCGCGTTCGCCGATCGCGACGCCTGGATCGCCGACCCGGCGTCGATGGACAAGGCCGTGCTCGCCCGGATGCTCTCGAAGGACTACGCCGCGGAGCGGCGGCGGGAGATCGACCAGGCGGCCGCGGCCGCGGACTACCGGCCGATGACGCGGCCGGGCGTGCACGACGCCGCGGGGCGGCGAGCCGCCGCAGGCGCGCGGCGACACCATCTACATGACGGTCGCCGACCGCGACGGCAACGTCGTGTCGCTCATCCAGTCCATCTTCGAGAACTTCGGCTCCGGCATTGTCGCCGGCGACACCGGCATCGTCCTGCACAACCGCGGCAACCTGTTCAGCATGGACACGGCGCACCCCGGCGTGCTCGCGCCAGGCAAGCGGCCGTTCCACACGCTGGTGCCGGCGATGGTGCTGAAGGACGGCCGGCCGTGGCTGTCGTTCGGGGTCATGGGCGGCGACATGCAGCCGCAGGGGCACGTGCAGGTCCTGCTGAACCTGATCGACTTCGGGATGAACATCCAGGAGGCGGGCGAGGCGCCGCGGTTCCGGCATTCGGCCGCCGGGCTGGCGCTCGAGACGGCGATCTCGCCCGAGGCGCGCTTCGGCCTCAGCCGCGGGGGCACAAGATCATCACCACGGTCAACGCGTTCGGCGGGTTCCAGGGCATCCTGTTCGACCAGGCGCACGGCGTGATGATGGGGGGATCCGATCCCAGGAAAGACGGCCTCGCCATCGGCTACTGACAACCGCGCCGGGTGCCGGCGCCGCCGGCGGATCGGTCAGAGGCGGAAGCCGTCGCGGAACGGATCACGGTCGTCGCGGACGAACATGTGCTCGCCGGTGACGTAGGCTTCCCCTTCAATTTCCGGGATGATCGCCGGCAGTTCGCCGACCACCGTGTCGCCCGCCAGCCGGCCGCGAAAGCGGCTCCCGATGAGGCTCTCGTGGGTGAACGTGCCTTCGGGGCCGAGCAGGCCCATGGCGGCGAGCACCGCCATCACCGCGCACGTCCCGGTTCCGCACGGCGAGCGATCGACTTCCGCGTCGGCGAACACCGTCACGTTCCGCAGATCGGCGGTGTCCGAAGACGGCGGGCCGGTGAAGATCGTGCCGTAGACGCCGTGCAGGCCGCTGTCGAGCGGGTGCGCGACGCGCACCGCCCCCTCGACCGCCTCCTTGATCGCCATGCCGGCGCGGCGCAGATCGTCGAGCCGGCGGCCGATCAGCGGAATGCCCGCCGACTCGCAGTCCACGATGGCGTAGAAGGCGCCGCCGAAGGCGACGTCGGCGCTGACGTCGCGGCCGTTCACGCGCAGCGGCACGGCGGCGTGCAGGACGAAGGAGGGCACGTTGCGGAAGCGGACGCTTCTGACGCGCCCGGCCGGATCGCGCAGCGCACGGGCATGGACAACGCCCGCCGGCGTGTCGAGGACGAGATGGTCCGGCCGCCGCGGCGTCAGCACGCCGCGTTCGAAGGCCAGCATCGCCACGGCGATCACGCCGTGCCCGCACATCGTGCTGTAGCCCTCGTTGTGCATGAACAGGACGCCGGCGTCGGAGTCCGGGCGCTCGGGCGCCGTCAGCAGCGCGCCGTACATGTCGGCATGGCCGCGCGGTTCGAGCATGACGGCGGTCCGCAGGTGGTCGTGGTGCTCGCGCAGCCAGTCGCGCCTCTCGAGCATGGTCGCCCCCTCGGGCTCGGGGAATCCCTCGAGGATCAGGCGAAGCGGCTCGCCGGCCGTGTGGGCGTCTATCGTCCTGATCGTGGTCATCGTCGTGTCGATCCGCCGTGGCGGCATTGTAAGCTGTGGCCCGATGCCCCTGGTGTTGACCGAAGCCGTCGTGCGGCAGGTCCTGCCGATGGACGACCTGATCGCGGCCATGCGTAGCGCGCTGGCGGGCTATTCGTCCGGCGCCGTGCAGCAGCCGTTGCGGACGGTGCTCGAGATCGGGGAAGAGAAGGCCTACTTCGGCGTGATGCCGGCGGCGATTGGCGAGCCCGCCGCCGTCGGCACCAAGCTGGTCACCGTGTTCGCCGGCAACCGCGCCCGCAACCTGCCGTCCCACCTCGCGACCATCGTGCTGCTCGATCCGGAGACCGGTGCGCTGCGGGCGATCGTGGACGGCCGCTACATCACCGAGGCACGCACCGCCGCGGTGTCCGCCGTCTCAGCCGACCTGCTCGCCCATCCACGCGCCTCGGCCCTGGCGATGCTCGGCACCGGCGTGCAGGCGGGCAGCCATCTCGAGGCGCTGTCGCGCGTGCGCCGGCTCCAGGACGTCCGGGTCTGGAGCCCCACCGAGGCGCATCGCGTGGCGTTCGTCGCGGCGCATCGACCGGCGGTGAGCGGGCACATGACGGCCGCCGCCTCGGCGCACGAGGCCGTGCACGGCGCCGACCTGATCGTGCTGGCCACCGCGTCGCCGACCCCGGTGATCGCGAGCGACTGGGTGGCCGACGGCGCGCACATCTGCGCCGTCGGGGCCTGCCGGCCGGCGCACCGCGAGATGGATGCCGCGCTCGTCGCGCGGTCGCGGGTCTTCGTCGATTCGCGCGAGGGCGCCCTGGCCGAGGCGGGGGACATCGTGCTGGCGATCGGGGAAGGCGCCATCACCCCCGAACACCTGGCCGGGGAGCTCGGCGAACTGCTGGCGGGGACGGTCGGCGGCCGGGCGAACTACCGCGAGGTGACGATCTTCAAGTCGCTCGGGATGGCGGTCGAGGATGTGGCGGCCGCGCACCTGGCCTGGACTCGGGCAGCGGCGCGCGGCCTGGGGAACGAGCTGGTAGTTTAGGCCTTCGCCATCTTCTTGCGGCGGTCGGCCCACCGCTTCTTCATCATGTCCGAGATCTTCTTCCGACCCTCGGGCGACATGTTGCGTCGCCGCTTCACGCTCTTGAGCGCTGCCACGCCTTGTGTCGTGGCGGTTTCCGCTTTCCTGCTGCCCGAAGCGACGGCGCTCCCGAGCCGGTTGCGCAGTCTGCCCGCTTCCGCCGTCAGCGCTGTCAGCCGTTCCCGGGTCTGGGCGATCTCCCGCTCCAGCCCTCCAAGCGCCCAGCCCAACAGCTCGGCGGACTTCAGCAACACGTCATCCTTTTTCTTTCTCGGTCGCCCACGGGGCATCTAGCTCCTCCTGCAATATCAGCTTGCAAATACAGCGCAGCGCTGCAGAGCTATCATAATGACATGAACCGGCGCCGGCCAGTTCGCATCGCGGTTCTCGGATTGCTCCTCGCGACGGCTCCCACCAGCTCGAGCGTAGCCGGCTCCAACGACGCCGCGGCACTCAGGCGCCAGGCGTTCGCGCTGGCCTACAACCTGGACCACGACGAGGCCGTCAGCCTGCTGAGGCGCGCGGTCGAAGCCCAGCCCGACGATCCTGCGGCGCACCGCGCGCTTGCGTCGGTGCTGTGGCTGAACATGCTGTTCCAGCGCGGCGCCGTCACCGTCGACCACTATCTGGGATCGTTCAGCCGCACCCAGGTCGAGCTCCGCCAGCCCCCCGCGGCGCTCGACGCGGAGTTCCGCCGGCACGTGGCCAGGGCCGTCGCGCTCGCCGAGGCCCGCTGCGCGGCCGCCCCCCGGGACCCGCAGGCCCACTACGATCTCGGCGCGGCGATCGGGCTCGAAGCCTCCCACATCGCGACCGTGCAGGGAAAGATGCTGGCGGGATTCAGGGCGGCGCGGCGCGCCTACGACGAGCACGAGCGGGTGCTCGAACTCGACGCCACCCGCAAGGACGCCGGCCTGGTCGTCGGCACCTATCGCTACGTCGTCTCCACCCTCTCTCTGCCGCTGCGCATGATGGCGTACATCGTCGGCTTCGGCGGCGGGCGGGAGCGCGGCATCCAGATGCTCCGGGAAACGGCGGCGGCTGGCGGCGAATCCCGAACCGATGCCCTGTTCGCTCTCGTCTTACTTCATAACCGGGAGCGCCAGTACGACGAGGCGATCACGGCGCTGGGAGAGCTCAAACAGATGTATCCGCGCAATCGCCTGATCGTGCTCGAGACAGGCGCCACCGCCCTGCGCGCCGGCCAGGCCGCACGCGCCGACCGGCTGCTGACCGAGGGGCTGGCGGCGGTGGCGGCCGAGAAACGCGCGCTCATTCCCGGCGAAGCGGCGCTGTGGCGCTACAAGCGCGGCGCCGCGCGCGCGGCGCTCGGCCAGATCGACGCGGCCCGCGCCGATCTCGACGCGGCACGGGGAGCCGACGCGCAGGACTGGGTCCGCGGCCGGGCGCATGCCGAGCTCGCCCGCCTCGCCATGCGCGGCGGCGACACGGCGGGCGCCCGCGCCTTCGCCTCGCAGGCCGAGGTGCTGTGCGGCCAGGGCAGCGACCCCGCGTGCGTCAACGATGCGCGCGGGCTCATCCGGAGCGCGCGTGGCCGGTAAGGTCAAGACCTGGATCTGGGTGATTGTCGGGATCGCGGTGATCGTGGTCCTCGGCCTCGTTGCCGCAGCGGGTGTCGGCTTCTATTTCGTTTCGCAGCACATCGAAACCAAGCGGATCACGCCGGCGGCGGCGGCGCAGGAGTTCGAGGCGGTGAAGACGAGCTTCACCAACCAGAAGCCGATCATCGAGCTGAACCGCGACGGCGGCTTCATGAAGGCGCACACCGATCGCCCGGCAGCCGCCCACGAGATCACTCCAGACCAGCTCAACATCCTCGCCTTCGATCCGTCCGACGGCCGGATCGTCCGGTTCAGCCTGCCCTTCTGGCTGCTCAAGATGAAAGCCGGGAACGCCACCATCGACCTGAACGGCAATCGCATGGATCTCGAGGATCTCAGGCTGACGGTCGACGATCTCGAGCGCCTCGGCCCCGCGCTCATCGTGGACCACAAAGCCACGGACGGCGAACGCGTGCTCGTCTGGTCCAGATAGCCTCCCCCTCGAATTCCCACTGCGGAGGACAGCTACTGTCCTCTCACCGCGACGCCCGCGCGCGGCGCCTGGCCTGAACAGCCAGGATTCCGCCAGTTTCCGCGCGGCTCGGTTCTTGCCCCTTGACGGTTCAACGGTCAGCTGCCCGCGTCCGTCGCGACGGCCGGCCATCGTCCCGGGAGGAATCGCCATGACACTCAAGAGCCTGTTCGTACCGCTGGCCGTCTCCGCCGTTCTGGCGGTGCCGGCATCCGCGTTCGCCCAACCCGCGGGCTGGCGGCTGCCGTCGGCGAACGCCGGCTATCGATCGACCGACGATGCCCCGGTGTCGTATTACGAAGTTCGCCAGCGCGCCTACGACCGCGGCTATCAGGAGGGGGCGAAGGAAGGCGAGAAGGATGCCCGCCGCGGCGATCGCTTCGCGTTTCAGGACGAGCGCGATTTCCAGCGCGGCGACAAGGGCTACCACCGCAGCTTCGGCGATCGCGAGCGCTACCGGCAGATCTTCAGGGACGGCTACGCCACGGGCTACCGCGACGGCTACTCCCGTATGGCGTCGTACGGGCGCAACGGAGCGCGGCCTGGCTCCTACGGCCGCCAGGACCCCTACGGCACCGGCCCGTACGGCCGGCCCGGCCCGTATGGTCAGCAGGGAGGCTACGGGAGCTCCGGCGGCTACGGCTCGTATGCGTCGCCGGCGTTCGACAATGGCGCGCGCGACGGCTACGACAAGGGCCGGGAGGATGCGAGCAGGAACCGCAGCTTCGATCCCCTCCGGCACTCGTGGTATCGCGCGGGCGATCGCCACTACGAGAGCCGCTACGGGCCGCGCGATCAATACAAGGATATCTATCGCCGCGGCTTCCAGCAGGGCTACGAGCGCGGCTTCAACGAGGGGCGCTACCGCTACTAGCGCAGGCGCAGGAACTTCTTCATCCGCGCCAGGAAGTTGGCGGGGGCGTCGCCTGACGCGGCGCCCCGCGCCACCATCCGCACCCGGTCCAGCTCGGCGCGGCGCGTGATCGCCGCCAGGCCGATCTGCTCCACGGTCTCCGGGCTCTCGCTGCCCAGCGCACGGAACTGCCCCGCGGTCAGCTCGAGCACCACCGCTTCGCCGCTCGCCACGACCGTCGCCGTGCGCGGCTCACCCGTGAGCAGCGACATCTCGCCGAAGTAGCCGCCTTTTTCCATCGTCGCGACCTCGCGGCGGTCGGGAGCCACCAGCACCGACACCTTCCCCGAGCAGACGACGTACATCGAGTCGCCGGGCTCCCCTTCCCTGACCACGGCCTCGCCGCCGCCGTACTTCCGGGTCACGGTCTCGCGCGCCAGGACCGCCCGCTGCTCACCGGTCAGGCTGGCGAAGATGTCGACCAGCCGCAGCGCCTCTTCCCGCTCCCGCTGCATCGCCTCGGCGTCGGCCGCCGGCCACTCGCGCGAGTATTCGACCTGGATGGGATACGGGATCTCGATGTTGCGCCGGCCGAACGCGTAGTGGATCGCCAGCTGCACCTGGTCGCGCGCCCGGTCGTCCTCCTCGTAGTCGTCGATCCAGAAGTGCGCGCGGTAGTCCATCGATGAGCCGCCGAAGCCGATCAGCAGGACCTCCGGTGCCGGCGCCCGGAGCACGCACGGCGCCTGGCGCATCGCCTCGTGCATCGCCGCCTTCACCGCCTCGGGCGCCGCGCCGTAGCTCACCCCGACGTTGATCTCGAGGCGCGTCGGCACGGCCGGCTCCGAGTAGTTGGTGATCGCCTCCTTGGCGATGATGTTGTTGGGGACAACGATGAAGTTGCCGGTCTTGGTCCGCATCTTCGTGGCGCGCCACGTCACCTCGGCAACGCGCCCCTCGAAGTCTCCCACCCGGATCCAGTGCCCGACCCGGAACGGCCGCTCGCTCTGGATCGCGAGCCCGGCAAACGCGTTGCCCAGCGTGTCCTGGAGCGCGAACCCCACCACCACCGCGCCGACCGCCGACGTCGTCAGCAGCTGTTCCTTGAAGACGAAGGTGCCGACCACCACGAGCGTGCCGATCAAAATGGCATCCTGGACGATGGCCGGGAAGCCTTCGCGCACGTGGTCACGGCGCAGCGGGTTGATCAGCGAGACGACCAGCAGGTTGGCGATGGCCGCGGTGAGGGCCAGCCGTTCGAACGGCCGGATCGACGCGTCGAAGTCTGCCGCCGCCCCCGGCCCGCCGAGGTCGGGCCGGACCAGCAGCAGCACGTGCAGCAGCACGTAGCCGCCGAGCAGGAAGATGGAGAGCTTGAGCTTCCGCTTGACGAGGCGGTTGAGCGTGAGGCCCCAGACCGAGAGCGTCGCGGCCAGAGCCGCGACGCCCATGATCATGTGCGCGGGAAAGTGAGGCATGCTGCCGGAAGGCCGGGCGGGCCTGGCGACGGCGGGGCTAGGCGATCCCCTTCTTGAACTCCGCGATCTCCGCCGCCGAGACCGAGACGCGCACCGGCGTCTTGTTGGAGCCCCCCTTGGCCTTGTTGTCGGGCCCGATCATGCGACCGGCCGCCGAGGTGTCGGACTGGCTGGAGTCGGCCTGCTTGCCGCCGGACAGGCTGCTGGCGATGCTGCCGAAGCCCCGCTTCTTCGGCGCGTCCTTCTTCTCGTCTTCCTTCGCGGGCTCCGCCTTCGCGGTGGAGCCGCCGCCCGCCACGCCGCGGGTGCCGCGCTCGACCGTGGTGATCTCGACCACCGGCCTGGCGTCGAACTTGATCACGCCGGCGTAGCGGGGCTGCACGGTGGCCGATGCGGTCAGCTTCTCCGCCCGGATGGTCTTCGCCAGCCGCTCGAGACGATCCTTGACCGCCGGGTGCGAGGCGAACAGGCCGTTGTTCTCGACGGTGCCCTTGTTGCGCGCCGCCAGGTGGTTGAGGAACTCGCTCAGGCCCGATGGCGCGTAGCCCGCCTTGTTGGCCAGCGCCGCCCCCACCTTGTCCGCCTCGTTCTCGTCATCGCGGTCGAACTTGTTCTCGAAGAGCATGTCGTAGCTCGCGTCGGCCAGGCGGTTCACGACGCTGCCCGCCAGCCCGCCCTGCGAGCCCGCCACGTCGGTGCCGGCATCGACCATCTTGGACTTCTGGATGGCGCGGACCGTGTGCTTCGCGGTGATGTGGGTGAGCTCGTGCGCCAGCACCCCGGCGAGCTCCGCCTCGCTCTTGATCAGGCCGAGCGCCCCCTTGGTGATGTGGACCAGCCCGCCCGGCGCGGCATAGGCGTTGACGCCGTCGCTGTCGAGCACGATGAACGTCCACGCCAGGCCGGGGCGCGAACTGGCCTGGGCGAGCACGGTGCCGACCAGGGTGACGTATTTCGCCACCTCCTTGTCCTGGTAGATGCCGAAGGCATCGATCAGCTTGGCGCTGACCGCCTCGCCGATGGCCCGTTCGTCCTTGTCGCTGATGTTGATGTCGGCGACCTTCTTCGCGGTATCGGCGCCGCGCTTCAGGCGGTCGAGCTGACCGAACTGGGCGGCAGCCGGGCTCGCCGACAACAGGAACACGACAGCCAGTGCGGTGTATCTCATAGCGGTGCATCCTCGGGTGCCGCCTGGAGGGGCGACGGGACAACGACCTCGAATATCGCGACCGGACGTGTCTTGCCCTTCACGACGACGTCGCCGAGCGGGCGGATGTCATAGCTGCCATGGAGACGCGACCGGGTTGCGTCGCTAATGATAATCCGGGTGTGGTAGTCCTTGTTCAGCGATTCCAGCCGGGCGCCCAGGTTCACGTTGTCGCCAATCACCGTGTAGCTCATGATCGAGGAGGAGCCGATGTTGCCGGCGATCATGTCGCCGGAATTCACCCCGACGCCGATATCGAGCTGGGCGCCCCCGGCGGCGGCCCATTGGCGGTTGAGCTCGGCCAGCTCCTTCACCATGTCCACCGCCGCGGCCACCGCGTGCTCGCCGTGGTCGGCATCGTCCAGCGGCGCCCCGAACAGCGCCATCACCATGTCGCCGACGAATTTGTCCACCGTGCCCTGGTGGCGGAAGACCACCGCGACCATGCGGGAGAAATATTCGTTGAGCTGCGCGACGAGCGCCTCGGGGTCCCCTTTTTCGGTGACGCTGGTGAAGCCGCGGATGTCGGAGAACAGGACCGTCATCTCGCGCCGCTTGCCGCCGAGCTCGGCCAGCTCCGGGTTGGTGAGGAGCTGCTGGTAGACGTCCTTCGACACGTAGCGGCCGAACAGCTTCTTGACGACCCGCTTCTCGGCCCCCTCGACGAAGTACTGGTAGGCGGTGCCGGCAAAGAGGGCGACGCCGCACGCCAGCAGCGGCTCGACCACGTTCAGCCACAGGCCGCCGCGGAACAGGGTGAGGCTGATCCAGATCCACCCGGAGGAGATCAGCAGCGCCCCGGTCGAGGCGGCGATGTACGGCAGCGTGGTGGCCATCAGCGCGACCAGCAGCGCGAAGCCGACCACCGTCCAGAACCGCACGCGATCGGGAGCCGGACGGATGAAGCGGTTGGACAGGATGCTGTCGGCCATCGACGCGTGCAGCTGGATGCCCGGCATGACGTCGCCGAACGGCGTCGTGAACACGTCCACCAGGCCGGAGAACCCCTGGCCGATGAACACGATCTTGTCCTTGAAGACCGCGGGGTCCAGGATTGGCGTCACCCCGTCGTTCATCTGCTCTTCCGAGGCGAGCACGTGGCGCATCTCGTACATCGGATAGGAGCGTTCGCCGTCCACCAGCTTCGGCGCCCGGTAGTTGATCAGCATCGTCAGCTGGTCGTGGCGCTTCGCCGCGTTGTCGAGATCGGGGACCTTGGTAGGGACGAGCGGAATCGAGCGATCGCCGGCCAGGATCGCCTCGCCGTCGAGCCGGACGGCCTCGGGGGGAATGGCCCGCGCCATCAGCGCGGCCGCCACGCCAAGCGACGGCAGGTACTTGTCGCCGACGCGGATGAAGGGCGGCATCCGGCGCGCCGGCCCGTCGCTGTCGAGGAGCAGCAGGTTGTGGCCGAGGCCGGCCGCCGCGGCGGTCAGCGCCGCAATCGGCGGCGTCAGCAGCGGCCGCGGCTCGATTGCCGGCCCCAGACGGTAGGGGGGCGCGGGCCAGCTGTCGCGGGGGGCCTCCGCCTGGCCGACGGTTCCGAGGTTGACCGCGTCGGCCACCATCACGACATTGCCGGCCCGCGCGACCGCCGCGGCGAGCTCGGCATCGGACTCCTTGCCGCTCATCGTGCCGTCGCCGTACTGGAACGCCAGCCGGTTGTCCGCTTCGAGGATGAGCAGGTCCACGGCAATCAGCTTCGCCGGCGCGCGGTTGAGAAAATCGATGGCCATCCCCAGCGTGACCCGGGGCCACGGCCACCGGCCGACGATCGGCGCCAGGTCGCGGACGCTGGCGTCCGTGATCTCGACGAGCACGATGTCTGGGCTGACGGATGCAGGATCGGCCGTCTGCGCGATGCGCCAGTCGTAGGTCCTGAGCTCCTGGACCTCGAGCAGGCCGGTCCATCCGAGCAGCAGGACGAAGGCGGCGGCGCCAAGCCCGAGCAGGAGTCCGGCGATCAGTTTCTTGGGCACGGTCGGGAGTGAGCGCCGCGGGTCACTTGCACGCGCATGGCGGGCAGCCGCTGTCGAACACGACGCGCCATTTCCCGTCAGGGTCGCGGCGCCATGTCGAGTTGAACGTGCCGATGCGCTCCCCTTTCGGGTTCAGCACCGGGCCGGTGCTGATCGCGAGACTCCCGGAGGGCAGCACCTCGACCCGTTCCGGCGCCCACGCGAACGGCGCCGCGGGTCCGTCGAAGAACGGCTTCCAGCCGGCGGCCACCCCGGCGCGTCCGCGGAACGCTTCCTTCGGACCCAGGAACACCGCGTCTTCGGCCAGGAACTGCGTGAACGCCGCGTGGTCGCGGTCGGCCATCGTCCTGGCGAAGGCGCGCTCAGCCTCGCGGACCTCGGCCTGCGGGTCGGCGGGGCGCTGAGCGCCCGCGGCCGCCCCGCCAAGAATCACCATCAAGACGACGAATGCGTGTCTGGCCGACATCTTCTGCTCCTCGCGAACTAAATCAGACGCTGCCCTGTAATCGCCGTGCGATAGCCGTAGAGCCCCAGCCCGGCCACGACCGCGAGCACGACCCAGGTCTGCTCCGAGTACCACGCGTCGGGGTCGAACGTCAGCGGTACATGCTGGAGGATGGGCACGACGAAGCTCGAGGTCACGAACGCCAGCAGGCCGAACCGCAGCACGACCAGCGCCATGAGGCCGACCCCGGCAAGGTCGAACAGCGTCGTGATGCCGAGCCCCGATTCGGCAATCGACGCGAGGGTCATGATGGTGGCGAAGACGAGCGCCACCAGCCGGCGCCGGCGCAGCATCAGCGTCAGGAGAAAGACCAGCAGCATCAGCGACGTGGCGAACAGGACGGCGCTGCCGATCGTGCCGATCAGGTCGCCGAGCAGGACCCCCGTGCCCACCGCCGGTCCGCCGGGATACGGCTGCGTGGCGCCGGTGGCGCGGCCCAGCCACGACGGGGCGATGGCGCCGAGCTGGGCGAACAGCTGCATCCCGGCGCCGACGGCCACGCCGATGAGCACGTCGCGGCCAACGAGCGGGTCGCCGAACCGGCCGGCCAGCAGGCGCGTCCACGACACCAGCAGGTGCGGCGACAGGCGCCGCAGGTCGGGCTCGAGCGCCATGTACGAAATCCAGACGAGCGCCGAAATCAGCAGGCTTCGGCCCACGAGCAGGGTCAACAGGGCGGCGACGCCGAAGGGATCGAGGCTGTGTTCAGCGCTCAGCAGACCGGCCGTCACGTTGAACGCGAAGAGCACGATGGCGAGACGGGAGGCGCCGGCCCGGTCCCCCCGCCCGAGGGCGATGTTCCGGCGCAGCAGCAGCAGCGCGCCGCCGAGCAGCGCCAGCGCCGCCGCCACCACCATCAGATTCGTGAACCGCTGCGCCCCCGAGATGCCGCGCGGCATCAGGGTGGTCGGGCTCCACGGCTCGAAAATCTGGAAGAAGACCGGCTTGCCGTTGAAGGCCGCCGCTTCGATGTGAATGGCGATGGATGGGCGGTCCGGGTAGACGCCCGTCCAGGCCGCCCGCTCGTCCGCGTAGACGGGCGGGACCCAGCGCGGCGCCGCTGGCTGCAGCGACGCCCGCTCGAGCCCGGCTTCGCGCAGCAGCACCGACCAGTCCGCCGTGGTTGCCGACGGTTCTTCGTCCATCATCGGCGCGATCACGCCGAGCTGGTGCAGCCGTCCCTGGAGGTCGAGCATCAAGCCGATCATGCCCGGCTCGGTCTGCGGCGGATCGAAGAGCCGCAGGCGGCCGCCCGTAGTCAGGCTGTCGCTCCGCAGGTCCTGCGGGCTCTGGCGATACCAGAACGTCACCCCGGGCGGCTGGCCCGCGCGCAGGTTCTCCCACCGCCCCGGCGAGGAATCGGTGGCGCGCAGGTGGCGGATGTAATCGGTGGACGTGTAGCCGTAGCCGGTGTCCGCCGGCGGCTCCACGTAGCCGAGCCGCCGCAGCATCGACTGCGCCTGATCCGCGAGCACCTCCGGGGCCTTCTCCATCGGCAGGTAGCGGACGACCTGCGTCCGCGCGCTGAGGAGCACGATGGCGATCAGCGCCAGGCCGACGGCGGCGAACGCCGCGGCCCCCAGCCCGGCCGAGAGGGCGCCGACCCCGCCCGACGCCGCCACCATCGCCGGAGACGGCGTTTCGCCAGCCGCCAAGGCGGCGGCCAGCGGATCGCCGCCGGGCAGCGCCGCCGCCACCGCCAGCGCGGAGGCCGGCCGTTCGGCCGGATCCTTGGCCAGGCAGCGTTCGATCACGCGATCGACGACCGGATCGGCGTCCGAGAGGATGTCGGAGAGGCTGGTGGGCATCGACTCGCGATGGAGCCGCGCCATCTCGATCACGGTGGCGGCGCGGAATGCCGGCTTCCCCGTGAACATCTCGTAGAGCACCAGGCCGAGCGCGTAGATGTCGGAGGCGACCGTCGGCGGCGCGTGCGCGAAGAGCTCCGGCGCCATGTAGGCGGGGGTGCCGGCGAGCGCATCGCTCGAGGCATCGCCGGCCAGGGCCGCCAGGCCGAAGTCGGCCAGCCGGACTTTCCCGTTGCCGTCGATCATCACGTTGGCCGGCTTCAGGTCGCGGTGGAGCACCCCCTTGTCGTGCGCCGCGGCGAGCCCGGCGCACAGCTGGCGCGCCATCTCGGCCGCCGTGTCCTGCGGCAGACGCCCGATGCGCCGCAGCAGCGAGGTGAGGTTGTCGCCGTCGATGAACTCCATGGAGAGGAACGGGTGACCGTCCACCTCGCCGATGTCGTAGACGCGGCACACGTTGGGATGGGACACCTGCCGGGCGACGCGCACCTCGGCGCGGAACCGCTCGACGCGTTCAGGGTCCGACGCGAAGGAGCCGGGGAGGAACTTGAGGGCGGTCGGGTGGCCGAGCACGAGGTCGTCGGCGCGGTAGACCTCTCCCATGCCGCCGCGCCCGAGCAGCCCCATCACGCGGTAGCGGCCGGCCAGCACGGTCCCGGGCGGGAAACGCAGCGGCGGCTGGCTGCCGCCGACGGAAAACGTCGGACTCTGCGTCCCGGACGCCGCCGCCGCGGCGGTGGCTCCTCCACCGATCAGTGCGCCCGCCGCCGGCATCGTCAGCCCCTCGGGGTCGGGAAGCGCCGCGCCGCACTGCAGGCAGACGCGGCCCGCGGCGTCGGACGGACCGCCGCACGAGGGACAGGAAGCCATCCGGGGATTCTAGGACATCCGCCGGCGCCGGCGGGCATGGCGGACTGCGGGGCGCGCTCCCGGCGCGGGTGAGGGTCTCAGCGCGAAGCGCGAGCCGCGGGCTTTTGCGCCGGCGATGACTGGCCGCGGTCCTGGAGGCGCGCGATGCCCGCGCGCACGAATGGGTGGCCCGGGAACACCCGCTCCGCCCAGGCGTACTCGAGACGCGCCTCGGGCAGCCGGCCAGCCTTGACATAGAGGTCGCCGAGGTGCGCCCGGAACCAGGCAATCGATTCGGGATCCCGGGGGCTGGCCGCGTCAACAGCGAGCGTCATGGCCATGATCGCGTCCGGCAGCTTGCCCTGGAGCTCGAGCGCGTACGACGCCCGGGCGTAGGCGGCCGCGGTCGGCTTCACGTCGAGCATCTGCTGGAAGGCGCGGAACGCCGCTTCGCGCTCCCCGAGCTCGAGGTGCGCATCACCAATCACCCCGTAGTTCCACGGATCCCCGGGGTGCTGGTCGCGGGCGGCGCCCGCCTCGCGGATGGCTTCGCGAAACCGGTGCGCGGCGGCGTAGACAGTGCCGAGCATGCGGCGCGCTTCGTAGTCGTCCGGGTCGTGGGCGACCTGTGGCTCGACGACCTGCACGGCACGCTCGATCAGGACCGGCTGGTCGTCGATCCGGGCCTGGCGGAGCAGCGCGTCCGCCAGGAGGAGCGCGGCATCGCGGTCGAGCGGCTGGCGGCGGACACGCCCCTCCGTCTCCGCGATCACGCGGGCCAGGTTCTCGCGCGACGTCGCCGTCGCGGCGTCGGTGCCCACCTGCGCCGGCCGCCGGCCGTCGCGCTCCACCCCGGCCATCTGCCGGTTGACGAACGCGGCAATGCCGAAGGAGCCGGCAAGCGCCAGTGCCCAGAACACCGCCGTCCGACGGCGCCGCCGCGGCGCGCCCGGCGGAAGCGGGCCGCCAGGGGCACCCCGCCCCTGACGGTCCGCAGCCTGATTAGCGATGGTGCTCGTGGCTGTACCCTCCGTGCGGACGGGGGACGTACGGGAAGGACGACAGGAACCGCTTGTCGTTGCCGTCGACGCCGTCGCCGAGCGCGTTGTTGGGCGACTTGTTGAACTCCGGCGTGAAGGGCGTCGCACCCGCCAGCACCCGCAGCTCGATGTCCACCACGTCGTCCACCAGCCGGCGGCCGTTGGGGAAGCCGTCGGACTGCCCGGCGAGCGCGCCGAGCCGGTTCGGCGAGGACGAGGGTGCGATGGCCATGTTGAGCCGCAGCATTTCCGACGGCACGACGTTGGCGGGCTTGTTCAGCCCCTCGATGCCGGTCAGGAACACCGCGACGAGGTCGTTGCGCGGCGCCGGGGGCACGTCCACGCCGGGATAGAGGACCTCGATGAGGCGCGCCGGCTCCGGATCGAGCACGTAGCTCGCGAACTGGCCGTCGCTCGAGGGCATGGACGCGTTCCAGCGGTTCTTCTGGCCGAGCGGCAGCACCACCTCGTTGACGAGCGGCATGCCGAGCCGCGACACCTGCACCCGATCGGAGGAGGTCACCGGCGCGTCACCCGTCTCGGACAGCTGGGTCACGCGCGGCCGGGTCGCCCGCGAGTAGACGCCGATGATCGAGTTGGTGTTGCGCGGATCGGTGGCCGGGCTGCCGTCGTGCGTCAACAGCGACTTCGGCACCTGCAGCGCGATGGTGTGGACGTTGAAGCCGCCGAGGCCGTCCACGCCACGCGCCGCCGGCCGCTTGATCAGGTGGGCGCCGTTGAACGGCCGCAGGCCGAGCAGGTCGAACACCGAGCCGAGATCGACGAAGAACGGGTCGTCGCGCTGGCCGGCAAACACCTTCGAGCCGTCCGGCAGGGTGTGCACCGCTTCCGCCGCGAGGCTCTGGTAGGCCGTTCCCGTGTCGCCCGTCGAGCGCGGCCCGATGTTGGCGGGCGGCGTCTCGAGGTTGCTCCCGAGCGTCGTCCGGACGCCGTTGGCGATGCGGGTGACGGTGTAGAACTGGCGGATGTTGAAGTCGGGGTCGTTCAGCGACGTGATCGGCCCGGTGTTGTAGAGGAAGGTGTCCGGGTTCTGCACTTCGGTGCGGAAGTCGAACTCGTATTCGATGTCCGGCAGCGCGTCGCCGTTGTTGTCGATGCTGATGAGGTAGAAGACCTCGTCGCCGAACTTGAAGAAGTTCGGGCCCGCCGCGGGCTCCTGCAGCGGGATGAAGTTGGAGATCAGGGTCACGGTATCGCGCCGGTCGGGGCTGACGAACGCGTAGACGTCGGTGTTGTCGGCGACCGGGTCGTCGGCAATGAGGGGAGCCTCGCGGTGACTGGAACCGTTGAGCGGGAACGTGAGTGCGGCTGCGAGGGTGAGACCCGAAACGAGCCTGGCCGAGCTTGTCATGAACACCTCCGTGTTGCTGTGCGGTTCTACGCGGAGGGCTGACGAGCGGATTCTTTGCCGTGCGGCCCGAGCTACCTCAACCAGGCGAGGACGGCAGCCTTGTCCCAGGTCAGCAGCAGCTGGCGGTTGGCGGGGCAGCCGGCCGGGGAGGGAGGATTGGCCGGCTGGTCTTCGAAGCAGCGCGACACTTGCGGCACGACGATCACCTGCGGCGTCGAGCGCGGCAGCGACGCGTCGAAGAACGCCCAGTTCGGCTCCACCACCGGCTCGCAGCCGGCGCCGGCGCCAGCGCGGAACCGTTCGCGCGGGGTACTCCCCGACTTGACGTAGCAGGCCGGCGCGGCGCGGTCGGCCGGAGAGATGGCTTTCAGCCACGCGGACGCATCGGCGATGGCGCTCTCGATCTCCAGGTACTGCTTCATGGTGTCTCCCTGGGGCGTCAGGTCCTTGCGCGTGCTTGCGATCACGTCCTGCTCGACCTGCTCCATCTGGGCCAGGAACTTCGCCTTGTCCGGCTGCGACGCGGCGGCAATCTCGTAGCCGGCCACCCGCTCCTTGCGCTTCGCCGGATCCTCCCAGTCGGCAAGGCTGGCCTTCACACGCGCCACCGCGGCGCCCGCCTCGGCGAACTGTCTGGCATGGGCGGCCGCGATCAGGCCGATGGCCGATTCCATCGACACGGGAGACCACAGGGGCTTGGGATTGTTCTTGATGATCAGCACGTCGCCGTATCGCGGAAGGCCCGCGATCTCGCCTTTCGAGGGCGGCTGGAGGAATGCCGCGGCGTCACCCTGCCCGAAATCCGCCAGGCGGACGCCGTCGAGGACCGACGCATCCAGCTGGTTGACGGTGAACTGGAGGGGCGCCGTTTCCCCGGTATCTTTGCGAATCGTCTTGCCGCCGCTCTCGTACTCGTAGATCGGAAACGCGCCGAACGACAGCGCGCCGGCGATCGGCACCGCGGCGCCGGCCGGCTGGCCCGCGGCCTGGGAGCGGTAGCCCGCCAGGTGTCCCCACGTTTCCACGCTGAAGCCGCGCGGGGTGGCCACGCCGGGCGCACGCTGGAGGATCGCGTTCAGCGCCAGCAGCTGCGCCTCGAACGCCTTCACCTCGGCGGCGCTGGCCGCGCGCTCCTTGCGCGCGTTCGGGACGGCCGTGAACTTCCACGCTTTCCACGTGCCCGCGGCGTCCGGCAGATGGCGCGTCTGGGCGGGCAGCGGCACGGCCAGCGCCGTCCCGAGCAGGATGACGAGCACGCCGGCGGACCCGGGCAGCAGGCCGTTCGAGGTCTTGATCATCCGGCATTGTATGTCCGCGCGCCGCCGGCACGTATGATACGGGCGGCTTTCATGACGCACCACGTTGCGCTCACCATCGCACTGGCGTTCGCCGCAGGCATGACCGTGCACTGCGTCGCCCGCTCCATCCGCGTACCCGCCATCGTCTTGCTGCTGGCCGCCGGCGTGATCCTGGGGCCGGAGGCGCTGGGATGGGTGCAGCCCGGCGAGCTCGGCGAGGGGCTGTTCATCCTGGTGGACTTCGCCGTCGCGATCATCCTGTTCGAGGGCGGCCTCAACCTGAAGATGGCCCGCCTGCGGCGCGAGCAGCGCGTCATCCGGCAGCTGATCACCTGGGGGGCGCTGGTGACGCTGGCAGGCGGCGCCCTGGCGGCGCGCGCCTGGCTGGACTGGCCCTGGGGGATGGCGCTGCTGTTCGGCTCGCTGGTCGTGGTTACCGGCCCCACCGTGGTGTCGCCGCTGGTGCGGGAGCTGCGGCTGCACTCGCGGCTGCAGACCGTGCTCGAGGCCGAAGGCGTCCTGATCGATCCAATCGGGGCGCTGCTGGCGGTGCTCGTGCTCCAGGTGACGCTCGCGCCGACGGCGCTCGGCGTGATGAGCGAGTTCGGCGGACTGCTGGCGCGGATTGCGGTGGGCACGGCGTGCGGCCTGGCCGGCGGCCTGGTGATCGCGGGCGCGCTGCGCGTGCCGGCGTTCGTGCACGGCTTCGAGAATGCGCTGACCCTGGCGCTGGTGGTCCTGCTGTTCCATGCCGGCGATGCCCTGCTGGCGCCGAGCGGCCTGCTCGCGGTGACGGTGGCCGGCCTGGTGGTGGGCAACGTGAAGAGCCCGGTCGACGAGGACCTGCGCGAGTTCAAGGATCAGCTCACGGTGCTGATGATCGGCGCGGTGTTCATCCTGCTGGCGGCCGGGATCGCGCTGAAGGACATCTGGGCGCTGGGCTGGGGCGGCGTCGCGGTGCTCGCCACGCTGATGCTGGTCGTGCGGCCGGCCGCGGTGTGGCTGGCGACGCGCGGGGCGGACGTCTCGCCGAAGGAACAGGCGTTCCTGTCGGCCATCGCGCCGCGCGGCATCGTGGCGGCGGCAATCGCCTCGCTGACGGCGCGGTCGATCGGCGAAGAGGCCGCCCAGCAGGGCGTCGAGCTGCGGGCCCTGGTCTTCCTGGTGATTGCCGGCACCGTGCTGGCGGCCGGCGCCACCGCCTGGCCGCTCGCCAACCGCCTCGGCCTCAGGCGGCGCACGCGCGACCGTGTCGCCATCCTCGGCGCCCAGGGCCTCGGCCTCGCGCTCGCCCGCGAGATGATGGCCGCCGGGGACAGCGTGGTCGTCATCGACGCCGATCCGCAGCGCTGCCGCGCCGCGGAAAAGCAGGGGTTCCCCGTCATCTTCGGCGACGGCCTGCAGGAGCGCACGCTGCGCCGCATCCCCATCGAGGACGTCGGCACGGTCATCGGCGCCACGTTCAACGACAATCTCAACAGCCAGTTCGTCCACCTGGCGAGCCACACGTTCGGCGTCACGCGCGGGCTCGTCGCGGTCGACACGCTCGACGGCCAGCGCCCCCCGGAACACGTTCTCAAGCATGGCGCGGACGTGCTGTTCGACGGCGCGCACGACCAGGAGCAGTGGGACGTCCGCTTCCGGCACGACGAAGTCGAGATCGCCCGCTTCCGCTGGATGGACGGCCGGCCGGCAGACGACGGCGGCGGCGCCGGGCGGGGGGACGACACGCCCCGGGAGCTGTTCGTGCTTCTGGCGCTGGTCCGCGGTGAGCGCGTCCTGCCCATGTCCATGCAGCTGCGCCCCAAGGCGGACGACGAGGTGATCGTGGCCCTGTTCCGGCGGGAGCGGGAAGCCGCGCTGGCGCGGCTCCAGGCGCGCGGCTGGCAGCCGGCCCCGCCGCCGGCGAACGGCGCCACGCTCGACGGCCTGGCCTGATCCCCGGGAAGCGGCGACACCTGGGGCCCGTCATTGACCAGAGCCCCGTTCCCAAGTACACTCGATACACATGAAACGCACAAATCTTGTGCTTGATGGTGACCTGCTGGAGGAGGCGACCCGGCTGAGCGGCGAGCGCACGTACTCGCGCACGGTCGAGCGGGCGCTGGAGGATTTCGTCCGCCGCGCCAAGGCCAGGCGGATCCTCGAATTGGCGGGCTCCGGCCTCTGGGAAGGAGACTTGACGGAGGTCCGCGAGGATCGCGGCACCTATCGCACACGGCGCCGTGGTCCTCGTTGACACGTCGGTCTGGATCGAGGTGTTCCGCAAGCCCGCGCGGGTCCGCCTCGAAGACGTCGTCGAGTTCGAGGACGTGGTCACCTGCCTGCCGGTGATCCAGGAGGTCCTGCAGGGATTTCGCGACGAGCGCGCCTTCCTGCTGGCCCGCGAGGCGATGCAGGCACTCCCGATCGTCGAATCGCCGGTGTCCGTCGCGGTCTTCGATCAGGCGATTGATCTGTACCGCGCGGCGCGGCGCGCCGGCTTCACGGTGCGGTCCGGCGCCGACTGCCTGATCGGGGCCTGCGCACTGCGGCACCGGCTCGAAGTGATTCATTGCGATCGCGACTACGACACGCTGGCGCGCGTGTCGTCGCTCCAGTCGCGTCGGATCAAGCGTCGCTGACGCGCCGCGGATTCCGCCCCGCAGCTCCTGACATTCACGCCCGGCGAGGCGCATAATTTCCTGGAATGCTGGCTGCCGTCCTCGTCCTTGCCGTTGGCATCGGTTCCGGCCAGACAGCGCCCCCGCTCCCGGCACTCGATCTCGAGGTCTTTCCAGCGGCGGCCCGTGACAGCCTGTCGCGCGCGTACCGCCAGGCGGTGGACCAGCCCGCCGACGCCGTGCGGACGGGTGAGCTCGGCCGGCTGCTGCAGGCCTGGGAACAGTGGGAGGCTGCCCATCGGACGTTTACCCGCGCAGCGGCGCTGGCGCCGGACACCTTCGACTGGCCTTACCTCGATGCGGTGGTGCTGCAGCGGCTCATCCGCCACGACGACGCGCTGCCGCGACTGCGGCAGGCCGTGGCTTTGAGGCCTGCCTACCTGCCGGCGCGCATGCGCCTGGGCGAAGCCCTGGTGGAAACCGGAGCGCTGCCGGAGGCGCGCCGCCTGTTCGAGGCGCTGGTGCGGGAGCCGGCCGCGGAACCGGCGGCGGAGTTCTTTCTCGGGCGGATTGCCGCGCAGGACGGGCGCGCCGCCGACGCCATTCGACATTTCGAGCGCGCCACGACGCTGTTTCCCGAGCTCGGCGCCGCGCACTACGCGCTCGCGCGCCTGTACCGAGCCGCCGGCCGGCGCGAGGACGCGGCAGCGGCGCTCGAGGCGCACACGCGGCACGGTCCGGCGTGGCCGCGCATCGACGACCCGGTGCTCGCGTCCGTCGCGGCCGCGCGCGAAGACGGGAGAGCGCGCCTAAAGCGCGGCGTGGCGCTGGCCCAGGCCGGCGACCTGGATGCCGCGATTGACGAGCACGAGGCTGCCCTCGCGCAGGATCCCGCGCTCGCCGAGGCGAACGTCAACCTGGTGTCGCTGTACGGCCAGGTCCGCAACTGGGCGAAGGCGGAAGCACACTTCGACGCGGCGGTTGCCGCCGGCCTGGACACCGCGGACCTGCACTACGACCACGGCGTCGTGCTGGGCGAACAGCAGCAGTGGGACCGCGCCGCGGCGGCGTACCGGCAGGCGCTGGCCGTCAACCCGCGGCATGCGCGGGCCCGCAACAATCTCGGCCATCTGCTGGAACGGCGCCGGGAGTTCGAGGAGGCCGCGGCCGAGTACCGGCAGGCCGTGGCGGCGGAGCCGTCGTTCAGGCTGGCGCGGTTCAACCTGGGACGGATGCTCCTGGCGCTTGGGCGGAACGATGAGGCGGCGGCGGAGCTCGAGCCGCTGCGGTATCCGGAGGACGGGGAATCGGCGCGCTACGTGTTTGCGCTGGCCACCGCGCACGTCCGGGCGGGCCGGCGGGCGGAGGGGCTCGCGCTCTCGGTGGAAGCCAGGCGGCTGGCGGTGCTCCACGGCCAGACTGATCTGGCGGCAGCGATCGACCGCGAGATGGCGCGGCTCAAGTAATCCGGACGGCGCTTCGAGGCGACCAGGAGGGGCCCCAGCTCAGCGATACCGTGTTTTCGGGAATTTCCCGCCCCCGAAGGATGTTGCTCCCCCTATCCGCACGTAGTAAAGTCGGGCTAGTCCCGATCGATCTTCAACAAGTCGACGTGTCGCGGCCGCCATGCGGGGATGGCGGCGACCGGTTGCGTGGAGGCGCAGCCCGCACCCGCATTGCTCGTTTCTTTCAGGAATCTACACACCTTTCGGAGGAGGGGCTAGTGAGCGATTGCCTTCGCCTATCCGCATTGCGGAGAACGGCAGGGTTCGCGGTGGTTTTAGCAGTCAGTCTGTACACCGCGTTTCCCACCACGGCACAGAGTCTGTACGGCAGCGTTGTCGGCGCCGTCACCGACTCGCAGGGTGCCATCATCCCGGGCGCTACCGTTACCATCAAGGACGAGAATACCGGTCTCGAACTGACGGCCGTCACCGACGGCAGTGGAACGTACACCATCCGCAACGTCCTCGGTGGCACGTACACCCTGCGGGCCAGCCTGCAGGGCTTCAAGGAATACGTCCAGACAGGAATCCCCGTGACCGCCGGCGGCATTGTCCGCATCAACGGCCGCCTCGAGATTGGCGCCTTGACGGAAGCCATCACGGTCACCACCGACGCGGCGCTGCTCCAGACGGACAAGGCCGACGTCAGCGTGAATTTGAAGCCGGAAGAGGTCACCAACCTTCCGCTCAACCAGTATCGGAACTACCAGTCGCTCCTGGCGCTGGTGCCGGGCGCCACGCCGCCCGTGACCCAGAACGCGCAGACCGACACGCCGGGCCGCGCGCTGAGCACGAACATCAACGGGACGAACCGCAACAACAACGTCACCCGCATCGACGGCGCCGCCAGCATCAACGTCTGGCTGCCGCACCACGCGGGCTACGTCGCCCCGGTCGAAACCATCGAGAACGTCAACATCTCGACCAACAGCTTCGATGCCGCCCAGGGCATGACCGGTGGCGCCGCCACCTCGGTCGTGACCAAGTCCGGCACCAACACGCTGAAGGGTTCGGCCTTCTACTTCCGGCAGCAGGACGAGCTCAACGCCCGTCGCGGCTACTTCGACCCGACCAAGCTCGACTCGAGCGTCTCGACCATGGGCGGCACGCTGGGCGGCCCGATCCGCCGCAACAGCCTCTTCTACTTCGGCTCGTGGGAGCGCAACGACGAGCGCAACAGCCGGTTCGACACCTACACGGTGCCGACCGCGCGGATGCGCAACGGCGACTTCGGCGAAGTGCTCGCCGTCAATCCCAACTTCCGGCTCTACGATCCGATGACCGGCAACCCCGACGGCACCGGTCGCACGGCCTTCGCGAACGCGATGATCCCCGCCAACCGCATCAGCGACATCTCCCGTCGCATCCAGGCGCTCTACCCGGAGCCGAACAACGCGGGCACCAACAGCGGCCTGCAGAACAACCTGTTCGTCGGCCGGGCGCCGAAGGCGGTTCGCGACAACTACGACGGCAAGGTGAACTGGAACCGCAACGCCGCGCACCAGATCTGGGCGAAGTTCTCGGTGATGGACGCCTCGGTGCAGGACCTGTTCTACCTGCCGCTCGACGGCGTCGGCGGCGGCGACACCACGGTGTCGCTGTGGACCGTCGGCCAGACCTGGACGCTCAGCCCGACGCTGCTGTTCGACGCGAACGGCGGATCGAACAAGATGACCCACCAGTCGTCGGGGCCGGACTACGGCACGAACTACGGTCTCGAGGTGTTCGGCATCCCCGGGCTGAACAGCGCCGGCGTGACCGGGCCCGGCTCGGCCGACCTGGAGCGCTACAGCGGCATGCCGCAGATCAACAACGGCCTGTCCACGCTGGGCAACAACGCCGGTTGGACGCCGGTGTGGCGCACGGAAGTGAGCTACACCGCCTCGGCCAACCTCACCAAGGTGACCGGCCGTCACGAGATCCGCACCGGCTTCGACTTCGTGCGCCTTACGCTCGACCACTGGCAGCCCGAGGTCGGCAATCCGCGCGGTTCGCTGTCGTTCGGCGGCGACATCACCGGCCAGCCGGGCTACGCCGGGGTTGGCGGCTGGAACAGCTACGCCACCTTCCTGCTCGGCCAGATGAGCGGCTTCGGCAAGAGCGTCCAGTTCGAGGAGATGACCGGCCGCGAGAACCAGTTCGGCCTCTACGTGTCGGACCGCTGGCAGGCGAACGAAAAGCTGACCATCAATCTCGGGCTGCGCTACGAGTACTACCCGCTGATGTCGCGCGCGGACCGTGGCCTCGAGCTGCTGAACTACGACACCTTCATGATCCAGCTCGGTGGCGTCGGCGGCAATTCCGAGGACCTGGGCATCGAGGTGGACAAGGCGTTGTTCGCGCCGCGGCTGGGCCTCGCCTACCGCATCGACGAGAACACGGTACTCCGCACCGGCTACGGCAAGACCTTCAACCCGCTGCCCTGGTCGCGGCCGCTGCGCGGCTTCTACCCGGCCACGATCGCGTATAGCGGCGGGGGTGCCAACAGCTTCACGCCATACGGCGCGGTGGCCGCCGGCATCCCGGGGGCGCCGAACCCGGACATCTCCAGCGGCACCATCCTGCTGCCGCGCGGCGTCGACATGCGGTCGCCGGATCCGAACGACGTGAAGCGAGGCTCCACAGAATCGTGGAACCTGTTCCTCGAGCGCCGGATTCCCCTCGACCTGATCGTCAGCGCCGGTTACGTCGGCACCCGCACCAACGGCGGCTATGCCGACCTCAACCTGAACTACGCTGAGTCGGGCGGCAACGCCAACCGGCAGCTGTTCGCCAAGGCGGGCACAGCGTCGATTTACGAATGGGCGGCCCGCACCCGGGCACGCTATCACTCGCTCCAGATGGCGCTGAACCGTCCCTTCAAGGGCGGACTGCTCCTCAAGGGCGCCTACACGTTCAGCAAGGCCATGAACGAGACCGACGACGATGGATGGGTGGGCCTGACGTGGAGCCAGCCGTCGCAGCGGGACCGGAACTACGCCCTGGCCGGCTACGACCGTCCGCACATGCTGCAGATGGGCTTCGTCTACGAGCTGCCGTTCGCCAAGAGCAGCAGCAACCCGGTCGCGCAGATCGTGAAGAACTGGCAGATCAACGGCATCGCGTCGTGGCTGTCGGGTACGCCCTTCTCGGTCGGCGGCGACAACGGCCTGCTGCAGCAGCAAGGCGGCTTCCAGTCGATCAACGTGACCGGCAACCCGGAGCCCGGCTTCGGTGAGGCCGGCCCGAACGAGCGCTGGTACGATCCGTCGCTGTTCTCGCAGCCCGGGAACGCCTGGGGCAATACCGGCCGCAACGCCTTCCGGGGCCCGTCCAACTGGAACATCGACGCGTCGCTGTTCCGGACGATCCCGTTCGGGCGCTACAAGCTCGAGCTGCGCGTCGAGTCGCAGAACGTGCTCAACCACGCGCAGTGGGGTAACCCGGTGACCGGCTTCACCGACCCGAACTTCATGCGCATCCGCAGCCTGGCCCGTGCGCCGCGCACGGTCCAGGTCGGCGCCCGGTTCGCGTTCTAGTACTAGTCCGGGGAACTTCGTCCCCCGGACCCCCTAGCGCCGGACGGCGGGCCAAGAGGCGGGAAAGGTTGATCCTTTCCCGCCTCTTTTTTTCTCCTCCTCCTCTCCTCTTCTCTGTCCCAACCGACAGCCAACACCTCCGCGCAGGCCTGACCTTCTGCGCTCCGCGCCTGGCGTGCGCTACGATCGGCTGATGGCCCGAATCTGGATCACCCTGGCGCTGGTAGTGGCGATCAGCACGGGCGCGTCCGCGACGGCCGCGGCGCAGGCCCCCGATCCGGCGGCCCGCAGCCGCGAGGCGTCGCGCGCGATGAACGACGGGCGCTTCGACGCGGCGGCGGAGATCTACCGCGGACTCGTCGAGACGCTGCCGAGAGATGCCGGCCTGTGGATGAACCTGGGCATGGCGCTGGCGATGGGCGGGCACGAGGCCGAGGCACTGGAGCCGCTGCAGCGCGCGCTGGCGCTCCAGCCAGGCCTGCTGCCGGCCCAGCTCTTCCTCGGCTCGAGCTACCTCGCGCTCGGTCAGCCGGACAAGGCCGTCGCGCCCCTGGAACGCGTGGTGGCGGCACAGCCGTCCGAGATAGAACATCGCCGGGTCCTGGCGCAGGCCTACTCGGCGTCGGGGCGGGTCGTTGACGCCGTGACCCAGCTGCGCAAGGTCACGGAGCTGGCGCCGAAGTTCCCCGGCGGCTGGTACGCGCTCGGCCACGCCTACAACGCCCTGACGCAGGACGCGATGGCCACCTTCGGTGAAAGGGCCGGGGACGAGCCCTGGCGGCAGCTGCTGCTGGCCGACGCGCTGCTCGCCGACGGACGGTTCACCGACGCGTTCACCGTGTACCGGTCAACCCTCGAGCAGCTGCCGTCCATGGTCAGCATCCACGAGTCGATTGCCCGGCTCTACGACCAGACCGGGCACGCGGACTGGGCGAAAATCGAGCGCGCGCGCGCGGCGCTGACGCCGGCGGCGTGTGCCAAACGCAAGGCGCTGTGTGAGTTCCGCGCCGGCCGCCATCGCGCCGCGCTCGTCGCGACCCTGGGGCGCACCGATCCCGAGGCGCGCTACTGGCGCGCCCGAGCGGCCACGGAGCTGGCCCTGGCCTCGTTCAAGCAGCTCGACCGGCTGCCGGACTCGCGCGAGCGGCGGGAAGTGCGCGCGACCCTCGCGCGCGCGGAGCGGCGCTACACGGAGGCGATCGCCGACCTGAAAGTGGCGCTGACGCTTGCGCCGGGCGACCCCGCGCTCGTGGACGACCTCGGGACGGCCTACTATCTCGCGCGCGAGTACGACCAGGCGATCGCCACGCTCAAGCCCCTGCTGGCCTCGAGCGAAGGGGACGCACGGCTGCTGACGGTGTATGGCGACTCGCTCCTGCAGCTGCAGCGCGTCGAGGAGGCGGTCCAGGTTCTGCGCCGCGCCGTCGCCGCCGACGCCTCCGATTGCATGGCCCGCCAGGCGCTCGGCCGCGCTTACGCGCAGGCCGGCGACTTCGCCGCCGCAATACCGCTGCTCGAAGCCCAGCTCGCGGAAGACATGGACGGGAGCCTGCACGTGCAGCTGGCGCGCGCCTACAGCGGCATGGGGCAGAAGGAAAAGTCCGACGCGCTGCTCGAGCGCTCGCAGGTGCTGCAGCGTGCCGAGCAGGAGCGGAACGCCGCGGCGGGCCAGCGGGCGATCACCCCGCCGAAGTGAGACGCGCTACGGCTCCTTGATATCCAGCACCTGGTCCGTCTTGACGTCCTCGAGCACCTGCCGGACGCCCGACGGCCAGTGCACCTCGACGCGGACGGGCCCGCCCGCGCTCCCCAGGCCGAAGTGCACGCCGCCATGCGACGAAGACGCGTAGCCGACGGCCGTCGTCATCGTCCGCACCTGGTCGCCGACGGTCACCCTGGCGCCGATGCCGTCGCGGTTGCTCTTCGTGCCGGCCAGCCTGACGATCAGCCAGTGCCGATCGGAGGCGGTCGTGTTCTGCCACAGTTCGGGCCTCGCGCCCAGCACCAGGACGGCCACGTCCAGCCGCCCGTCGCCGTTGAAGTCCGCCACGCCGCAGCCGCGATGGACGCGGGATGCCGCGCCGAGGCCCGCGCCGGCGTCGCGGAAACGGCCGCGCCCCTCGTTGCGGAAGAGGCTGTTGGGCTGATCCCACCCCGTGGCTTCCGTCGCCCCGATCCGATCGTTCACGTGGGAGTTGGCGGTGAAGATGTCCTTCCGCCCGTCGTTGTCCACGTCGGCGAACACGGCGCACCAGCCGGACGACGTCACCGTCAGCCGGCCGAGGCCGCTGCTCTGGGTTGCCTCTTCGAAGCCACCGCGGGTGTCGTTGCGGAACAGCGGGAACGTCTCGCCTGACAGCGCCGTGAGGATGATGTCGGGCCAGCCGTCGTTGTCGTAGTCCTGGGCATCGGTCCCCATGGCGGACACGGGCCGGCCCGCGGCGGGAACCGACACGCCGGCGAGCAGCGCCCGTTCCGAGAACGTGCCGCCGGCATCGTTGTGGAACAGGAAGTTGGGCACCGCGTCGTTCGTGACGAAGGCGTCGAGGCGGCCGTCGCGATCGAAGTCCGCAAAGGCCACGCTCATCCCCTTGCCGGCGTGCCTCGACAGGCCGGTGCGGTCCGAGACGTCCTCGAAGGTCCCGTCGCCGCGATTCCGGTAGAGGCGGTTCGGCAGCCCCTTGAAGAAGCGTGGATGGCAGAAGATGCGGACGCCGCGGGCCTGGTCGCCGCAATAGCGGTTGCTCTCAGCCGACCACTCGACGTAGTTGACAACGAGCAGATCGAGCAGGCCGTCGTTGTCGTAGTCGAACCAGCCGCCGGCCACCGCCCACTCGCCGCTGGTGATGCCCGAGCGCGGCGTGACGTCCTCGAAGCGGCCGTCGCCACGGTTCCGCAGCAGCTGGTTCTGCCGCACCCCCGCGACGAACAGGTCGACGTCGCCGTCGTTGTCGTAGTCGGCGGCGGCGGCGCCCATGGCGTAGCCGGCGCCGCGCACGCCGGCGGCCTCGGTCACGTCGGTGAACCGCATGCCGCCGTCGTTGCGGAACAGGCGGTTCGCGAACGCGTCGGATGTTTTCTCGAGCGTCGGGGTCTGCGCCCCGTTGGTGAAGAAGATGTCGGGGCGGCCGTCGCCGTTGTAGTCGAAGACCGCGAGCCCGCCGGGCACGCTCTCGACGTAGTGCTTGTCCGGCGTCGGCGAGTGGTGATGGACGAAGGTCAGCCCCGCGGGCTCCGCCACGTCACGGAACTGCGGCGCCGCCTCCTGGCGGGCCGCGGCGGCCTGCAGGGCGCCGGCAGCCAGCGCCAGCGCCACGAGTCCACGGCAGAGGGTCCACACCGTCCGATCATAAGCCCCGCGCGCCGGCGTCAGGCGAGCCGCAGCTGGGCCAGCGACGCCCGCGCGGCGCCGCCGCTCGTGTCGGGAATGATGGTCAGCTCGAGGACGGCCACCGCTGGCAGATCGACATGATGCTCCTCCCGCTGGCTCGTGGCGCCGCCAGGACTGAAGTTCCACTGCTGGCGGACGACGTCCCGGAGCGGCTGGCCGGCATTGCCCGACCAGCGCAGGACGTATTCCTGCGTTCGCGAAACCTGGGTTTCCTCGAAAGCCAGCTGGATCCGGCGCAGCCGCTGCGGCTCGGCAAAGAGCAGCCGGATCGTCTGCGTTCCCGGCTCTCCCGCGCGCCACCCCGTGGCGTGCCCCGGGAGCAGCGCTGCCTCGATGGGATGCGTGGGCTGCTCGGAGGTGACTTCCACTTCGGCGAGCGCTTCCAGGTCCAGCCAGTCCCGATCGGGGGCCGCGCTGCCCTCCTGGCCAGGCGTGATGATTCGTTTGCGCATCCGGTGTGCCTCCCGGAGCTAGTGTATCGCCTCGCGCGGCAGCGGCCCTACGGCTTCGCCGCGGCGCCCGGTGCGAGGAACTGCGTGATCGCCCCGGCCGCCTTCGTGACCACCCCCGGGTCGGTCGGAAAATAGTGCGTGCCGCTCGGCAGCAGCACCAGTTGCGCGCCCGGAATGATGGACGCCAGCAGCCGGCCTTCATCCGCGCTGACCGCCAGATCCTCCCGGCAATGGATGACGAGCGTGGGGATGTCGAGTTGCTGGAACAGGTCGCGCCCATCACCCCTGCGGTGCACTGACGCGTGGTAGCGGGCCGCCGTGTCGGGGTCGGCGGCGAGGCGCTGGAGCTCGTTGAAGTGTGCGATCAGCGCGGGATCGGCATCGGCGCGAAAGAACTGGCTGGTGAAGACCTGCCGGAACGCGGGTGTATCCCGCCCCCAACCCTTGCGCATGAGGGTCAGCAGCGCCTGGTCCTCCTCGCTGTCGAAGCCCGGGCGCGCCTGGGCTCCCCGGCAGTAGGCGCCGTAGAGAACGAGCCTCGTGATCCGCCCGGGATGCTGGGTCGCGTACGTCGCCGCGGTCCAACCCCCTTCGGATACCCCCAGCAGGACGGCCTCCGCCGCGCCCACGGCGTTGAGCACCGCGTCGAGATCGAACTGCCGCGTCTCCTCGGTGAAGTCGCCGCTGAAAGGATTGGACAGGCCCATGCCGCGGCCGTCGTAGCGGACGACGGTGAACTGCGCCGCCAGGGATTCCCAGAAGCGCCGCAGGTCGGGCCACTCCCATTCCATCTCGAGGTGCGTGAAGTGGCCGAGCACGCGCACGATGAGGGGGCCGGCCCCCGCCGTGGCATACGCGATACGCACCCCGTCCGACGTCGTGCAATACCGGATCTCCTGCGTGCGCCCGGCCGCACCCGGATCGACCCTGGCCGTCGTCTGCGCAGGTGCCACCGGCCCGGTCAGCGCCGAGCCGAGCTCCCCGGCGGTTTGAAAGCGGTCTGCCGGCGTCTTCGCCAGCGCCTTCATGACGAGGTGGGCCAGGCCCTCGGGCACCGTGTCGCGGGCCGTCCGCAGCGGCGGCACGGGATTCGAGGGCATGGCGCGCCAGGATCTCCCGCGCCGTAGACCCCGTGAACGGCGGATGTCCGACCAGCATCTCGTAGAGCACGCAGCCGAGCGCATAGACGTCGCCGCGGCCGTCGATCTCGCGCTCTCCAGCCGCCTGCTCCGGGCTCATGTACGCCGGGGTGCCGATGGCCAGCCCGGTCTGCGTCAGCGCCTCGGCGCCGGCCACGGTCATCGCCCGGGCAATGCCGAAATCAGCCACCCGGGCATGGCCGCCGGCCAGCAGGATGTTCTCGGGCTTGATGTCGCGATGGACGATGCCGCGGCCGTGGGCGTAGTGCAGCGCATCGGCAATCTCGCGGGCGATCAGCACGGCGTCGTCCAGGGGCAGCTGCTTCTCGCGCGTCAGCCGGTCGCGCAGCGACTCCCCCTCGACGAACGGCATGACGTAGTAGAGCAGCCCTCCGGCGTCGCCGGAGTCGAGCAACGGCAGGATGTGCGGGTGGTCCAGCCCGGCGGTGATTTCGATTTCGCGGAGGAAGCGTTCCGGCCCCAGGCTCGATGCCACCTCGGGCCGCACGACCTTGAGCGCGACCTTGCGACGGTGCTTCAGATCCTCGGCGAGAAACACCGTCGCCATCCCGCCCCGGCCGAGCTCTCGCTCGACGCGGTAGCGGACGGAAAGACTCGCGGCGATCCGTTCGAGCTCGTTCGGCACAGGCCAGGGCGTGAATCGGTCCAACCAGTGAAATCGACGCAGTATACTCGCGGCGCGGCGTCGCCGGAGGCGGTCGCAGCCGGCCGAGGCTGTTGCAGGCGCCGGAGGCGCTGGCAGTTGGCTGTCAGTCAACGAGGAGGCAACATGCACCGTAGCTGGCCGCCGATTGGTCGGGCTGGAGCCTGCGCACTGGCGCTCACGGGCGCACTGGGTGCGGCCCTCGTCGCGCAGGGCTACCGGCCGCAGCTCGGCTCATGGGTCCGCCTCAACGAGGGCCGGCCCATCCTCTCGCCGCAGGGAAAGGGCTTCGAGGCCCGCGGCGTGTTCAATCCCGCCGTCATCAAATCCGGCGATCGCTTCGTGATGCTCTACCGTGCGCAGGATGCGCAGGGCATCTCGCGCCTGGGCTACGCCGGCAGCACCGACGGCGTCACGTTCCGGCGCGAGCCCGAGCCGGCACTGTCCCCAGAGGCCGACTACGAGCGCGGCGGCGGCGTCGAGGACCCGCGGCTCGTCCAGATCGACGGCACCTACTACCTGACCTACACGGCTTACAACGGGAAAGACGCGCAGCTTGCCCTGGCGACCTCGCGCGATCTGCGACAGTGGGACCGGAAAGGAGTGATCATCCCCGCCAACAAGGGGCGCTGGAACGTGCACTGGACGAAGGCGGGCGCCATCCTCCCCGAGCAGGTCGCCGGGAAGTACTGGATGTTCTACATGGCGGACGCCAAGGGCAACTACGACCAGACCGGCATCGCCTCGTCGAACGACCTGCTGACCTGGGACGAGGCGCTGGACCATCCAGTGCTGCCCCGCCGGCCCGGACGGTTCGATTCGCGCGTCGTCGAGCCAGGCCCGCCGCCGATCATGACGAAGGACGGAATTCTGCTCCTCTACAACGGAGCGGACGATCGCCTCGTTTACCGCACGGGCTGGGCGCTGTTCGATCGCAGCGACCCGACGCGCCTGCTCGCGCGCAGCGACCATCCGATATTCGAGCCGGAGACCGCGTGGGAAAAAGCCGGCCAGGTGCCCAACGTCGTCTTCATCGAGGGGCTCGTCATCGAGCCGGCGCGCTGGCTGATCTACTACGGCGGCGCTGACACGCACGTCGGCGTGGCCGCCGTCACCGTTCCCGGCCGGTAGCGCCGGGCCCGAAGCCTGTCTCTGCGCCGGCCCTGTCCAGGACGCGCCTGGCGCGAGCCCCCCGCACGGCCGACGAGCGCCTGCGCGCGACCGGCTCCGTGCGTCACCGCGTAATCGTCTTGCTGACCGCGGGCAGCGACTGGAGGAACGACCACAGCGCCTGGCGCTCGGCGTCGGTCATGCGCTGGCCGTACGGCGCCATCAGCGTCATCGGGTTCCGGAGCGCCGTGCCGTCGGGCCGCCGGCTCTGTGCCAGCGCCGCCACGAACTGGTCGTAGGTCCACCCTTTGAGGCCGGTGGCGTCGGGCGTGAGGTTGCTGGCCTGCGGCCAGCTCGGGTCGCCGCCGGGAATCGGCCCGCCGCTGAAGTCCGGGCCGTGGCAGCCGACGCAGACCGCCGCCAGGTGCCTGCCGAACTCCGGGGAGTCGGCCGCGGGTGGCTGGGCCAGGTGCGGCGCATCGTGGTCGTCGATCAAGCTGGCCGAAAACGTCATCTGGCCGGTGGCGATCAGGATCTTACCGAGCGGTCCGAAGGTGGGCGCCGGCACGCTGTTGTCAACCGCCGGCAGGGTGCGGATGTAAGCCACGATGTCGGACAGTTCCTGATCGGACATGCGACGGAAGTCTTCGGAGGGCATGACCGCCGGGTGGCCATCCGTCAGGATGCCGTGGCGCACGATGCGATCCCAGTCCTGCGGGGTGTATCCGGCGGTGCGGCCCCCGGCGCCGAGCGTCAGGTTGGGCGCGAGCAGGCGGCCGATGGGAAACGCGTCGACCATCACGCCGCCGCCGAAGTTCTCGCCGTGGCAGGCGATGCAGGCATATCGCGCCCTGACCAGGTGCTCGCCCCGTTCGACCGCGCGGGCCAACGCGAGCTGGCGGGCCTGATCTTCGGTCAGCCCCGCCGCCGCCACTTCCGCCTGATCGAGTGGAAACGGGATGGGGAAGGCCTCGTCGTGGATCTCGAAGGTCCGCGCACGCAGCCGGCTGGTCGTGACGCTGGCCCAGGCGTACACGCCAATGGCCACGAGCACCAGCAGGACGACGAGCAGGCCGAGGATCTTGAGCAGCTTTTTCATTCGGGACGTTTCTCCTGGATGAGATCACACGTTACGTCTACTGCCGGGCTTAGGGCAAGCCTCCCGGCCCGGTGTGCCGGCGTCGCCAGCGGCTTCGGCTTACATTCAGCGCCCACCGCGAGGCGATGGCTATCAGGCCGGCGAGGGCGTTGAACCCGACGTCGCGCAGGTCGTAGACGCGGGTGGGCAGGAGCGACTGAATCCCTTCGTCGAGCCAGCCCAGCAGGGCGGTTGCAGCGACGGCGAGCGCGGCCGGGGCTGGCACCCCACGGCCGTATCGCCGGCGCTCGATGAACGCCTGCTCGAGGAGGAGGGCCACCAGGCCGTACTCGAACAGGTGCGTCCGTTCCTCCGGCGACGGCATCCGGATCAACGCCGTCACATAGACCGCCGCGACGCCGAGCGCCACCGCCCCCTCGCGCCGGCCCGGCTGAGTCCTGGCCCACCGGACCACGAGCACGCCTGTCACCACGAGAAGGACCGCGGCCATCGACACGCGGAGCAGGTTGTGCGCACGGAGCGCCGCCACGAGCCCCGCTGCCGGCGCCAGGGTGGAATAGATCGCCACCATGACGGCCATCGTCCACAGCCAGAGGCGCCGTTCGCGCGGCGAAGTGAAAAGAGTGCCAGGACTCGCACCGCGGCTGTCGGCGGCCTGTGGAATGCCCACGTCCCCGGGTTCCCGCGCCAGGAACCAGGGGACGATGAGCATGACCACGATCAACGCAAAGACGACGAGTGCAGCCATGCGGTGTCTGTTCGTGCCCGGAACATCCTGGGCGCTTCGAGGTCGAAGCGGCCATCGTTTTTCACCTGGCCGCGAGGCTGTCCCGTCCCCCAGTGAGCCAGTCGAGCGTGAAGCGGGCGAACGCGATCCCTTCGTATGGCGATTGCTCTCCGCGTTCGAAGAGGAGGCCGATCGAGAGATCCGGCAGCATCACCAGGCTGGAATAGGCGGCCGGCCCCTCGTGGAGGACGCGCGATACCGGCCAGGTCGCGCCTTCGTCGTAGCTCAGGCGCACGGTCAGGCGCTCGCGCCGCGCGCTGGCGGGGTTGGCGAACAGCAGTCGAGTGCGATCGTGCGTGCGGGCCGTCGTCATCCTGAGGAGGCTGGCCTGCGCCGGCGGCTCGATCAGCGCACGATCCGGGGATGCGGCCGACCAGGTGCGGCCGAGATCCGTGCTCGTCGCGATCAACCTGTAGTTCTCCTCCCTGGGCGGGTGATTGCGCATGTTGAGCATCAGCCGGCCGTCGGCGAGCTCGACGACCTGGCTCTCGTTCGTCCCGGGATCGGAGGAGCCGCCAAGCTGCCACGTCCGCCCGCCGTCTTCGCTGTAGAACGTGTGCGAGCGGTAGACGCCGGTGGCCGCTTCCGCGTGGTTGGCCGGGATCACGAGGCGGCCGTCGCGGGTCTGGATGCCGACGCCTGGGCCGGTGGCGTACCACGTCCATCCGGCCGGCTTCACGCTCGCGGTGATCTCGACAGGTGCCGACCAGGTCGTGCCATCGTCTGTGCTCTTCAGCACCCAGACCGTCTGGCTGCCCTTGCTGGTGCCGGCGATGATGTCCTTCTCGCGATCGGTGGCGAGGTTCTGTACTGCGAGCAGCCACATCACCCCCGTCCGTGCGTCGAGCACCGGGCACGGGTTGCCGAACGTGTTCGGTCCGTTGTCGCCGACGACCTGCAGCGCCGACCACGTCGCGCCGCCGTCGCGGCTGCGCTTGAGGACGAGATCGATGTCGCCGGAGTCGGCCGCGCCGGTGCGCCGTGCCTCCGCGAAGGCGAGCAGCGTGCCGTTCTGCGTGGCGATCACGGCGGGAATCCGGAAGGTGTGGTAGCCGGCTTCCTGCGCCTTGTAGACCTCGGTGTAGCGGGGATCGGAAGCGGGAGGCTGCGCCTGGCGGGCGGCGAGCGCGCCGGAGCCAGCGATCAGGGCCGCGATCAACAGCGTGATTCGATGCATGGCGAGGTGGGGGCAGAGTGCCGCGAGCCCGCCGCGCGTGTCAAGGGCGGCGGCTGAAGTAGCTGGCGATCCAGTCCGCCCAGCGCGTCATCTTCCCGGCGTAGGCCTCGGCGGTCATTGCCGTGATGTCGTCGTTCCCGTCGGCGGACAGCCCGATGAACAGGTAGGTGGTGACGACCTCGGTGCGGCGGTCGTCCACGCCCGTGCATGCGACACGGACGCGAGCCACGTGGCGGCCGGCTTCCACGCGGTGATACTCGACGCGATGCGCGCCGCGGTCGAGCGCCGTAACGATCCAGGTCACGTCGCCGTGTTCGCCCGTCGTCTGGAAGATCTGCCCCTGCGCCCAGGAGACGCCTGGGGGATGGACCAGGGTTGGATTCCAGCCCGGCACCCACTCCCGTTCGCCAAGCGGCGAGAAGAGCGGGAACACCAGGTCGATTGGCGCCTGGACGGTAAAGCGGCCGGTGAACTCGTTGGCGGCGGCGGCGAACCCGGTCATGGTCGTTTCAATCCTGCCTGGCCATTGCCGGCACGTGATGTCAGTTGCGCAAGATGTCGCGCTCGCCGAATCGCGCCGGCAGGCCGGCATGGCTGGTCCGCCACGCGCCGCGCGTTTGCCCTTCGCCCTTCGGCCTTCGCCCTTGGCCCTTGGCCCTTCGCGTAGCGGCGCTCTCCGGCGGCCCAGCCACATCGCCCTGCCGCGCCTCGGCCCACGCGCGGAAAAATGCATCTCCGGCGGTGACCTGACGATGCCCGCTCCGGCTCGGGTCGTGTGAGAGCCGGTGCGCAATCAGTTGGGCATCCAGATGATCCGGATGGCAGTGCCGAATCGGCGCCTGCGCGGCCGGAGCGCCTCCGGCGCATTTTTCAGACTGACGCTGTCGCGCTCGCCGAATCGCGCCGGCAGGCCGACATGGCTCGTCCGCCACGCGCCGCGAGTTGGGCATTGGGCATTGGGCATTGGGCATTGGGCCGACGGCCGCTTCGTGGGCAAAGTTTCAAGAATCTTTCCAGCGACGGGTCCGTGAACCAGACCGTCAAAGTCTGCCCTTCCCGGTCGTGGAAGATCTTCACTTCGGCCAGCCATATTCGAACGCCTTCCTTGATCGCGTCGGTCTGGTACGCAGTGATGGGGAATTCGGTTTCCGCGAGGCGCCTGGCAACAGTACACGTCCAACGCCTGGTCGCCTCCGCCTTGTAGGGCAGTAGCACCTCGGGGTCGATGCGACTCTGGCGCACCTCGTCGGGTCTCTCCCGGGTCTGCCTGAAGGATATCCGGCCGGCCATGACCGCGTGCTTGGCGCCGACGATCACGAGCCAGCCTGATCGAGTTCCAGCACCGGAAGCTGCAATGCGTCCGCGCGAGCCACGTTCTTCTCGGCTCACCGCGTCTATCGCTTCGCGAAGAACCCAGCAAGCCACAATCCTGCCAGTCCTACCGCAAGATTCACTATGGCGCAGTAACCAAGAAGGCCGAATCGAGCCACACGGAAAGGATTCTGAGGCTTATCGCAAGTGCGGCGAGGCAGAAGCCGGCAAACGCGACCGAGAGGGCGCGAGCGTCGAGTCCGTGTTTCACGACATGCTCCCTTTGCCGCTATCGACACCACAGACGGGGAAAGCAGATTGTTGCGTGAAGGCTATCCCGCCGCCAGCCATTACGCCATAGCCTGCGCCCACTCTTGGCCGGACGGGTCTGCTTACGGATGCGGCGCCTCTACCGCCGCTGGCCGCTGGTGGCAGCAACCTGCGCGCGCGCTCACTTGGCGCGGCTTGCCAACCGAAGCCGCGAGCGAAGCGAGCGTTTGGCGAAGGTTGGCCTGCCCAGCCGAAGCTCGCGCAGCGTCAGTTGGCGAGCGGGAGATGGCCTGCCCAGCCGAAGCTCGCGCAGCGTCAGTTGGCGAGCGGGAGATGGCCTGCCCAGCCGTAGCTCGCGCAGCGTCAGTTGGTGAGCGAAGGATGGCCTGCCCAGCCGAAGCCGCGAGCGAAGCGAGCGTTTGGCGAAGGTTGGTACCGGTACGGGGATTCGAACCCCGGTCCCGTGGCTGAGAACCACGTGTCCTGACCCCTAGACGATACCGGCACGTGCAGGAACCTCCAATATTAACAGGCCGCTTCCGGGCCCGTCAACCGCGGCCCTGACCCGTCCGGAACGGCCGCGCCGGCCCGGCCGGCCGTCCAGCGGGTATCATCAACAGATGCGTTTCCTGCTCGGCCTCGTCCTGATCGTGGTCCTCGCCCTCGGCGGCGCCTACCTCTACGCCGGACGCCTGGCCGGCCCGGACATTCAGATCAACAAGCCCGAACGGTTCGTCGGCGCCGCCAGCCCCCTCGAAGTCGCCGTCCAGGCCCCGGGGGCGCACCTCGAAGAGCTCCAGATCGTCTTCGAGCAGAACGGCAAGACGGTGCCGCTGTTCTCCCTCGCCGACCAGAAGGACGCCCAGGTCCGCCAGGACGGCGCCGACCGCGTGCTGCATCGCGCGCGAGGTCGGCAAGGCGGCGGTCCCCGACCTGCAGTCCGGCGACGCCCGCATCACCGTGACCGCCGCCCGCAAGGTCCTCTACGGCATCCGCACGGTGCGCGCCACGGCCACCCGCGACGTCAAGGTCCGGCTCGAGCGCCCGCGGGTCTCGATCGCCTCGACCCACCACTACATCAACCACGGCGGCTCCGAAGCCGTCGTCTATCGCGCCACCCCCGCCGACGTGACGTCCGGCGTGGTGGTCGGCGACATCGAATATCCCGGCTATCCCGCGGTCGGCGCCACGGTGGACGGCGTGTCCATCGCCGACCCGGCGCTCCGTGTCGCGTTCTTCGCCCTGCTGCACGACCAGGACCTCAAGACGCCGATCCGGCTGTTCGCCAGGGACGAGGCCGGCAACTCGGCCCGCGCCGACTTCGACTTCCGCGTCTTCCCCAAGCCCTTCAAGCGCAGCCGCATCGAGCTCGACGACCGCTTCCTCGACCGCGTCGTCCCGGCCATCCTCGAGGGGACGACGGAGGTCAAGCCCGAGGGGGACAACCTGGCGCAGTTCCTCGTCGTCAACGGCGAGCTGCGGCGGAAGAACGCGGAGAAGATTGCCTCGTTTGCCGCCGGCACGGCGCCCGAGCTGCTGTGGCGCGGCCAGGTCTTCCACCCCTTCACGAACTCCGCGGTGGAATCGGCGTTCGCCGACCAGCGGACCTACATCTACAAGGGCAAGGAGGTGGACCAGCAGGTGCACCTCGGCTTCGACCTCGCCTCCTACGCCGGCACGCCGATCGTCTCGGCCAACCGCGGCATCGTGGTCTTTGCCGACGAGCTCGGCATCTACGGCAACTGCGTGATCGTCGATCACGGCATGGGCGTGCAGTCCCTCTACGCCCACCTGTCGTCGATGGACGTGAAGCCCGGGCAGACGATCGAGAAGGAACAGCAGATCGGCCGGAGCGGCATGACCGGCATGGCCGGCGGCGACCACCTGCACTTCACGATGCTGGTGAACGGCAGGATGGTCAACCCGGTCGAGTGGTGGGACGCGCACTGGATCGAGGACCGCATCCTGCGCAAGCTGAAAGCCGCCGGTACCAGCTAGCCGGCAGGACGGCCCGGGCGCGGTAGCGGTATCATTCCCGAAGACTGACCATGCACACCAACTGGACACTCACGGCCGGCGCGCTCGTGCTCGCGGCGGCCGCCGCCTGCTCGGGAAGCGATCGTCCGCCGGAGCGGACGCCGCCGCCCGACGCGAAGCGGGTCGACCCGTCGAAGGCGGGGGCCGTCGCCGGACGGGTGACAATCGACGGGCCGGTGCCCGCCAACGCGCCCATCAGGATGGCGGGCGACCCGGCCTGCGCGCGCGAGAACAAGAACGGCGTCACCTACGAAACGTTCGTCAGCGACAACGGCGGCCTCGGCAACGTCTTCGTCTACGTCAAGGACGGCCTCGGCAACTACTTCTTCGAGACGCCCGCGGAGCCGGTGACGCTGGATCAGAAAGGCTGCCGCTACGTGCCGCACGTGTTCGGCGTCCAGGTGGGCCAGAACGTCGAGTTCGTCAACAGCGACGCGACGCTCCACACCGTGCACGCGCTCGGCAGCTCGAACCCGGAGTTCAACTTCAGCCAGCCGATCCAGACGCAGAAGGACACCAAGTACTTCACGACGCCGGAAGTGATGGTGCGGTTCAAGTGCGACATCCACACCTGGATGTCGGCCTACGCCGGCGTGCTCGACCATCCCTACTTCGCGGTCACGCCGCCGCGGCGGCGCCTTCGAGCTCAAGAACCTGCCGGCCGGCACCTACACCATCGAGGCGTGGCACGAGAAGCTCGGCACCCAGACGCACGCGGGTGACGCTGGCCGACAACGAGAAGAAGGACATCAGCTTCACGTTCAAGGCCGACGCGGCCGCGGCCGGTTCGCAGCCTTCGAACTGATGAGGACCGCGGTCGGCATCGGGATGGGCGCACGGACGTCGGACTACGTCGCGCTGGCGAAGCCGCGGCTGAACATCCTGGTCGTCGGCTCCGCCCTGGCCGGCTACGTGATGGCCGGCGGCGACCTCTCGGACGGCCCCGCTATCCTGTGGACCATCCTCGGCACCGGCCTGGTGGCCGGCGGCGCCTCGGCGCTGAACCAGGTCCTCGAGCGCGATACCGATGCCCTGATGCGCCGCACGCGGCTGCGCCCCCTGCCCGACGGCCGGCTGCTCCCGGGCGACGCGCTCACGTTCGGGCTGCTGCTGTCGGCCGCCGGCCTGCTGCTGCTGGCCGGCGGGGTCAACCTGCTGGCCGCCGGGGTGGCGCTGGCAACGCTGGCCAGCTACGCGGCCGTCTACACGCCGCTCAAGCGCCGCACCTCCTTCGCCACCGTGATCGGCGCCATCCCGGGGGCGCTGCCGCCAGTGATCGGATGGGCCGCGGCAGGGCATTCGCTGTCCCGCGGCGCGTGGGTGCTCTTCGCCATCGTCTTTCTCTGGCAGCTGCCGCACTTCCTCGCCATCGCCTGGATGTACCGGGAGGACTACGCGCGGGCCGGCCTGCCGATGCTGCCGGTCATCGAGCCCGACGGACGGAGCACCGCGCGGCAGGCGGTGCTCTACACGGCGGCGCTGCTGCCGGTCGCCCTCGCGCCCACGCTGGTCGGCATGTCCGGCGCGCTGTATTTCGCCGGGGCGCTCGTGCTGACGCTCCTCTTCCTGGGCATGGCCGTCCGTTTTGCGGCCACGCGGTCCGCGGCAGACGCCCGCCGCCTCTTCTTCGCGTCGATCACCTACCTGCCGCTGCTGTGGATTCTGATGATCGCGGACCGCTCCTGAGCGGCGCGCACCCGGTTCCCCGTGCCTGAAGGGCTCATCGCCAGCCTGCCCCTCGTGAACGCGACCCTCAACGGGATGGCCGCGGTGCTGCTCGTCGTGGGCTACTTCTGCATCCGGCAGCGCCGCATCGCCGCCCATCGCCTGGCGATGCTGTCGGCGTTCGCCACCTCGGTACTGTTCCTGGTCAGCTACGTCATTTATCATGCCCATGTAGGGTCGCGGCCGTTCCAGGGGCGGGGGCCCGTCCGCGTTCTCTACTTCACGATTCTGATTTCCCACGTGGTCCTCGCCGCGGTCATTCCGCCGCTGGCCGGGATCACGCTGTGGCGCGCGCTGCGCGGGCGTTTCGACCGCCATGTGGCCATTGCCCGGTGGACGCTGCCACTGTGGTTATACGTGTCGGTGACCGGCATCGTCGTCTACTGGATGCTCTACCAGATGGACTGACGGCGGTCGCCAGGATTGATCGCGGGGTCGTGGGGCAATGTCAAACAAGCGGGCACTCGTAGTCGTGGTGCTGCTGCTCGTCGCGCCGGTGCTGTTCACCGAGCCGCCGGCGGCATGGACCGCGGTGGACACGCCCGGCATCCTCGCGCTCGATTCGGGCCAGGTCACGCCGCGCTCGCTGGCTGGCGGGGCGGCCGCGATCATCGTTGGCCTCCTCCTCCTGCTCTACCTGCACCGCCGGCAGCGCCACATCCTCTACTGGATCGGCGCCTGGGGGTGCTTTGCCGCCTCGATGTTCACCGGCGCCACCCTCGCGAGCGGCCAGCTCGAGGCCTTCGTGTACGGGCTGTCGCAGTTCCTCGGCATCGCCAGCGGTCTTTTCTTCCTGTTTGCCGGCGACGCCTACGGCCCCGGCAGCCGCCTGCGCCACACCCAGCTGATCGTCCTGCTGCCGGTGGCCGTGTGGTTCCTGCTCGCCCCGGTCGCGCTTGGTCCCGAATGGGTGTTCGCGCCCGGCCACCTGCTGATGGGGCTGGTCCTCGCCGCCGCGAGCGGCGCCCACCTGGTGATCCTGCGCCGCGCCCGGCTGCTCGGCTCCGCCATGGTTGGCGTGATGCTGATGGCCGTCGCGCTCAGCGACTTCTGGGTCGCGCTGGGGCCCCGGGGGGACATCTCGGCGGACCTCTTCCTCCTCCAGCTGGCGCTCTACTTCGTCATCGCGCTGGGGACGCAGCTCATGACCTTCGAGGACATGACGCAGGAGCTGCGCACCGCCAACGGCCGGCTGGAGACAGCGCAGTCGGAGCTGCGCCAGATGGTGGTGACCGACGCGCTGACCGGCTGCCGGAACCGGCGGTTCTTCGACGAGGTCATCACCCACGAGCTGAACAACCACCGCCGCTACGGCACGCCCCTGTCGCTGCTCTTCGTGGACGTGGATCATTTCAAGACGATCAACGACACGCTCGGGCACACGACCGGTGATCGTGTCCTCAAGGAAGTGGCGGCGTTCCTGATGCGGAGGACCAGGGACGCGGACTACGTCTTCCGCTGGGGCGGCGACGAGTTCCTCCTGCTGCTGGTGTGCCGCGAGGAGGAGGCGGCCAGGCGGGGCCTCGAGCTCCAGCACGAGTTCGCCCGGCCCGACGTGGTCGCCGGCCTGCCACCGGGCGTGGGGTTGAGTGTCGGGTCCGCCGAAATGGCCGAGAACGCCGACCACGTACACGATGCCCTGAAACTGGCCGACGAGCGGATGTACGCCAACAAGCGCCGCAGCCGGGTCGCCGGCGTCCGCGCGGTCTGATCCCGCCCTCAGCGATACAACAGGTATTTCGCCCGCAGCAGCCGCCACCGCGCTTCGGCGGCGCCCCAGGAGGCCGCGATCGATGCCGGGTCGTCCCCGGCGCGAACCCGCGCCAGGCCGTCCTTCGAGCCGAACAGCCGCTCGGCCAGCTCGAGCTCGAAGCGGGCGCCGTAGAGCCGGTGCAGCATGGCGGCAAGCTCGAGGCCGACGCGGACCGGCCGCAGCGCCGAGCGATCCGTCACGATCATGAACACGCCCTGGCATTCCTCCTTCGCGTACTTGCTGGAGGACGGCGTGAAGCGTACCGGGTAGAAGCGGATACCGGGGAGCGCCCGCGCGTTCATGGCGTCGGCCAGCTGCACGCCGTCGATCCAGGGAGCGCCGATCTGCTCGAACGGCGTGTCCGTCCCCCGCCCGACCGAGAGGTTGGTGCCCTCGAACGAGCCGATGCCGGGATACAGCGTCGCCTCGATCAGGTTGCGCATGTTGGGCGACGGGTTGACCCACGGCTGGCCGGTCTCGTCGAACCACTGGTTCCGGTCCCAGTTCTGCATCGGGACCACCGTCAGCGCCGCGCCGATCTTGTTCTCGCCGTTGAAGAGCCGCGCCAGCTCCCCCAGCGTCATCCCGTGCCGCACCGGCATCGCCGGAAAGTAGCCGGTGAAGCCGGTCATCGCCTGATCGAGCGAGGGGCCTTCGATCTGGTAGCCGTTGATCGGGTTCGGCCGATCCAGCACGAAGACCGGGAGCCCGCGCTTTGCCGCCTCTTCCATCACATAGACGGTCGTCGTGATGTAGGTCCAGAACCGCGCGCCGATGTCCTGCAGGTCGATCACCACCGCATCCAGGCCCTCGAGCAGTTGCCGGCGTGGGCCGCCGCGTCTCGCCGTAGAGCGAGTGGATCGTCAGGCCGGTCTTTTCGTCCTTAGAGGACGGGACCTTGGCATCGAGCACGCCGCGGATGCCGTGCTCGGGGCTGAAGAGCGCCGCGAGGGTGACGTCCTTCGCGTCGTGCAGCAGGTCGATGGCGGGCACGCCATCGCGCGACCGGCCGGTGTGGTTGGTCACCAGGCCGACCCGCTTGCCCCGCAGCGCGGCGAACCCGGCGGCGCGCATCGCGTCGAGCCCGGTGACCACGGCGTTCGGACGCACCGCCGGCGCCTGCGGCGCGCTGCCATGGTCGTGGCCCGTGAAATACAGGGAGGCGCGCGAGCGGTCCGGCACCGACTCGATCGCCGATGCCGCCACGGTCGCCACGCGCGCCCGGAGCGGCGTCACGTCCCCCTTGCCATCCGGGTGCAGCCGGCTCGACAGGAAGATCACGAACATCCGGGTGGCGGGGTCGATCCACAGCGACGTCCCGGTGAACCCGGTGTGGCCGAACGATCCCAGCGGCAGCAGCTCCCCGCGGTTCGACGAGAACGCCGAGTCCACGTCCCAGCCGAGCGCGCGCGAGCCGCGGTCCTCCGCCGTCGCCGCCGGTGTCGTGAGCTTCGCCACGGTCAGCGGCGCGAGCACCTCCTTCCCCCGGAACGTGCCCCCCGAGAGCAGCATGCGGCAGAAGTTCGCGAGGTCGGCGGCGGTACCGAACAGGCCGGCGTGTCCCGCGACGCCGCCCATGCGCCGCGCCGTCGGGTCGTGCACCGTGCCGCGCAGCATCTTCGCGCCAGGCCCCTCGCATGGCCAGCCGATCTCGGTGCACGCCTCGGTTGGCGCGATGCGCGGCCGCAGCGATTCGGGCGGATTGAACATCGTGTCCTTCATGCCGAGGGGGCCGAAGATCTGTTCACTGGCGAACTGGTCGAGCGGCACGCCGCTGATTCGCCGGACGATGTCCCCGAGCAGGAAGAAGTTGATGTCGCTGTAGATGAACCGCGCTCCCGGAGGAGCGACAAGAACTTCCTCGACCGCCAGCTGGATGGCCGTGTCCGAACCGGTCCAGGCGTCTGCGAGATCGACGTCCGGCCGGAGCCCCGAGGTGTGCGCCAGCAGGTGCCGGATGGTGATCCCCCCCTTGCCGTAGCGCTCGAAGCCGGGCACGAACGTCGCGACGCGGTCGTTCAGCCTGATCTTGCCCCTCTCGAGCAGCGCCATGACGCTGGTGGTCGTGGCCACGACCTTCGTCAGGGACGCGAGGTCGAAGATCGTGTCGAGGGTCATCGCCTCTTTCGCCGGCACGAGCGCGCGGTCGCCGAGGGCCTTCTGGTAGACCACGCGATCGCCGACGCCGATCAGAACCACCGCGCCGGGCAGCCGCTTCGCGGCAATCTCCTCCTCGACGAGCCGCTCGATGGTCTCGAACCTGGCGGTATCCACGCCGGCCGCGGCCCGGTTCGCCTGCGTTCGTGCCGCCTGGCCCCACCCGGCCGGCATCGCCGCGCCGGCCGACAGCAGGCCGCACACCACGAGCAGCGCCACTCGACTCGTCATCACTGTGCCAGCCTCGTCTCCACGCGCATCCGTCCCTCCGTGGCCGCGAGAAAGAACGTCTCCCACTGCCGTCGAATCCGATCGACCTTTGCCACCTGCCCGGCATCCACCGCCCGTCCCGCGCCAACGATATACACGAAAGCCTGGCGATGCACCTTCGGCGAGTCGGCGGCCGACGGCTGCCGCGGCCCATGGATGGCGATGATGTCGTCGATCAGCACGTCGCGGCGCGTGCCGTTGAAGGTGATGCCCTCCGTCGGCGCCGAGTCCGCTTCTTTCGGCTGCGACAGGTTCACCGGGCTCGCGACATAGAAGAACACGGGCACGTCCGTGGCGGGCCGGAGCCCCATGGCGTACTGGTCCAGCGGGCTGTAGCGCCGCACGGCGGCCGACGTCCGGAACGCCCCGCCGCCGAGGTCCTCGATGTCGTTCCCCTCCATCACCGAGCTCTCCGAGTCCATGAAGAAGCTCCAGTGCACGCGGTCGCGGCCGAGCAGGGCGTCGGACTGCTGCCCGGTGTGGTCGCGGAACTCGAAGAACGCCAGCCAGCGATGCCCCACCTCCTGGCCGAGCACGCTGAGGGTGCTGTTCTCGCCGAGGAAGCGCTGGCCGGGGTCGTCGGGGTACTTGCCGAGGAAATCCATCAGGGCGAAACTCTGGAGCCGCCCGGCGCTGCCGAAGTCGCGGGCGAAGTCGAAGATCTCGAGGCCGATGCCGCGGATCGCATTGGCGACCGTCGATTCGTAGGCAAACGCGTTCTGGGTCACCCGGACGTCGGTCCAGAACACGAGCTGGTCGAAGTCGTCGGCATGCGAGCGGTAGAACGCGCGCGCTGCCGCCACCGTATCGAGCTGGGGATTCTCCGAGAAGCGCTCGCCGATCGCGCCGCCGCCGCCCGCCGCGGCCGCCGCGCCCAGATTGACCGGGGTGAAGCTCCCGGTCCGCCCGGGCGACAGGCCGACGATGGCGTTGCCGAGCGTGATGGTGCTGGCGAACTTCATTTCGACCGCGCCGTCGGGCAGCAGCGTGGCCTGCACGGTGGCGGCCTGCGACGAGTCGAAGCCCCGGACGCCGCACCAGGTCACGGTGTACTGGTCGCTCGCCGCGTGGACGAAGACGCGGCCTCCGCCCGCGGTGGGGTCGAGGTCGGCGAGGAACGGCGCGATGCGCGGCGGGCCGCTCAGGAGGCGGGCGACGTTCCGGTCGGTGCTGGCCGAGTCCCCTTCGCCGAGCGTGATGTTGCCGTCGGAGTTCACGAACGCGGCGCGGTGCGACCCGGCGTAGAACGGAAAGGCGAACGGCACGTCCACCTGCGCCGTCGCGTCGTCATCGAGCGTGAGGCGGGTGCCGAGGGTGGTGCGGAAGGCCGCGGACTCGGTCCGGACGTCGTAGCCGCCTGTCCCGTTCCGGGTGAACCGCAGGCCGGCGTCCTTGAGGTCGTAGGCGTTCGGCGGCAGGATGAGGTCGCCCTCGTCGCGCAGCACCGCCACGTCGCCGACGTCGGCCGAGGTGGCCGCATTCCGCCCGTCCGCGGCAATCGCCGCGCCTCTCGGGCGTGCCGCGTGCGTCCAGAGCGCGTCGAGCACGCGCCATCGTGGCGAGCCGTCGGCAGGGGCACGCTTGGAGGATCTGGGCGAACGCGGCGGGAGCCTGGAGCTCCTGGAGCGGAAGCGATTCGCACGGGTTCCGGGCAACCGGAACCGGGGCGGGATTGGGCGACGGGTTCGGCGCGGGGGAGGGCGATCCGCCGCTCCCCCCGCCGCAACCTGCACAACAACCGAGGGCGCCGGCAAGCAACCACGCGGCCGGCGCCGTTGTCACTTGGCGGCCTTGAGCTGCTCGAGCACCTTCTTGGCGTCTTCCAGCTCACGCGCGTCCGGCGCCGCCCCGGCGACGAACTTCTCGAGGTCGGCCTGGGCCTCCGGCAGCTTCTTCATGGCCAGGTTGGTGCGGCCGCGGTAGTAGTACAGCGAGCTCTCGTTGGGGAACTGCGTCATCAGCTTGGTGATGAGCGTCATCGCCTCGTCGAGCTTCTGCTCGTTGATCTTGCTGATGACGATGTTCATGTAGGGGAACGGATCCTTGACCTTGGTGATGTCGGCGGCCATCAGGACCTTCTCCGCTTCCGCCTTGTCGCCGGTCTGGAGGAGCAGCTCGCCGTAGACCAGCTGGATGTCGGTGTTCTCCGGGTCCAGCGCCACGGCCTGTTTGAGGTGCTCGAGCGCCTTGGGCGCCTGGTTCTCGGCGGCGTAGGTCTGGGCAATCGCGCCGTGGACCTGCCCCTGGAACTGCTTCTGGATCTCGGGATACTTCTGGAGGATCGACTCGTAGATCTTGCGGGCCTCGGCCGGCTGCCTCGTCTGCATCAGCTCGCCGGCTTTCTGGATGTCGGCGTTGAGCACCGCCTGATGGTCCACCGGCTTGCCCAGCTTGACGTCCGGCACGGTGGTCGTGGCGTTGCCGGCGACCTCGATGTCGACGCCCTTCTCCTCGAGCCCTTCCTTGCCGCCGAAGAAGATCTTCCACTTGCCGTCGGCGAGGTTCTCGACCTTCCACTCCCCCTTGTTGTTCGTCTTCGCCTGCACGAACGGCTTCTCGAAGCCGTCCTTCATCGCCGCGACGATGACGTCGGCGAGCGGTTTCCCCTGCTCGTCCAGGACCTTGCCCTGGGCCTTCGCCCTCCCGCGATCCTGTGCCGCCGCCGCCACGCCGAGCGCCAGCACACACGCCAGCACGGTTGCCATTCGCCTTGCCGTCATCATGCCCCCCGAGCCTGAGTTTCAGCCATTTCCCGCGGTCGAATCGACCGTTCGAACCGAACGTCAAGTCTAATCCCGAAGGGGTTTTTCCGTCGACTGCCGGGGCGCGCCGGGGGGGCGGCGCGGCCGCCGCAGGCGGTGTCGTATAGTGTTGCCATGCTCGACGCCGCCCATCAGCAAGCGATCGTCACGCGGTTGAACCGCGTCGAAGGCCAGGTCCGGGGAATCCGCCGCATGGTTCAGGAACCGCGGGTGTGCGTGGAGATCCTGCAGCAGCTGGCCGCCGCCGAGGCGGCGATGAACCGCATCAGCTTGGCGATCCTGAAGTTCCACGTCGGCACGTGCGTGCCCGAAGGCATCGAGCAGGGGGAGCCGGAGCGGTCGAAGCGGCTGACCGAGCTGGTGGATATCTTCGACCGGTTCGCGAAGTAGCGCGACCGTCGCCCGACCCGGGGCGGCCGGGGCGGGGCATTGACACCCGCCCCGCGCATGAATGAACATTCATTCATGCCCGTGGCCACCCGCCGCCGCGCCAGGCCCGCCGCCGCCCGCAGCGACCGCACCGACAAGCGCGACGCCCTGCTCCGCGCCGCCATCGAGACCTTCGCCGCCCGCGGCTTCTTCAACGCCCAGGTCGCCGACGTCGCCCGCGCCGCCGGTGTCGCGGCCGGCACGGTCTACCTCTACTTCCGCGGCAAAGACGACCTCCTGATCTCGATCTTCGAGAAGACCATGACCGAGGCGATCGCCGCGGGGCGGGAGAGCATCGCCACCGTCGGCGACCCGCTCGCCCAGCTCCGCACCATCGCCCGGCTGCACCTCGACCGCATGAGCCACGACCGCGCGCTCGCCATCGTCTTCCAGGTCGAGCTGCGCCAGTCCACCAAGTTCATGGAGCGCTTCTCGGCAACGCACCTGCGCGAGTACCTCGGGATCATCCGCGACGTCATTGCCGCCGGGCAGGCCAGCGGCGTGTTCCGCCGCGACGTGAATCCCACGCTCGGCTCGAAGCTGCTCTTCGGCATGCTCGACGAGATGGCCACCAACTGGATCCTCAGCCGGCGCAGGTATTCGCTCCCCGCCGAGGCCGACGCCATCGTCGATCTCTTCGTGCGGGGCGTGGGGACGGACCGGTCATGACAGCGATCAGGACCGCGGCGGTGCTCGGCGCCGGGACCATGGGCGCGCAGATCGCGGCCCACCTCGCCAACGCCGGCGTCGTCACGCACCTGCTGGATCTGTCCGACGCCGTGGCCCGGCAGGGGCTCGAACGGGCCCGAGCCCTCAGACCGGATCCCTTCTTCACCCGGGATACGCACACGCTGGTGAGGCTCGGATCGTTCGACGACCTGACGCCGCTTCGCGGCTGCGACTGGATCATCGAGGCCGTGGTCGAGCGTCTCGACGTGAAGCAGTCGCTGCTGGAGCGGGTCGAAGCGCACCTCGGGGCCGAGGCGTTCGTGTCGTCGAACACGTCGGGCATCCCGATTGCGGCGATCGCGGCCGGCCGCAGCCCGGAGCTTCGCGGCCGCTGGCTGGGCACCCATTTCTTCAACCCGCCGCGCTACCTGCCCCTCCTCGAGGTCATCCCGACGGCGGAGACGCGGCCCGGGGTGGTCGAGGCGATCGCCGACTTCGCCGACCGCCGCCTCGGCAAGGGTGTCGTCGTGGCGAAGGACGCTCCCGGCTTCATCGCCAACCGCATCGGCATCTACGGATTGATGCAGGTCTTCCGCGTCCTGACCGCAGGCGGCTATTCCGTCGAGGAGATCGATGCGCTCACGGGCCCGGCGATCGGGCGGCCGAGGAGCGCGACGTTCCGCACGGCGGACCTTGCCGGCCTCGACGTGCTCGGCGCACGTGGCGCGGGACCTCGCGGCGCGGCTCGGCGAGTCCGGGGGCTCGCCGTTCGAGCTGCCGCCGCTCGTCGAGGAGCTCGTGCGCCGCGGCTGGACGGGCGCCAAGGCCGGACGAGGGTTCTACCAGAAGAGCGGGTCGGGCGAGATCCTGGCCCTCGATCCCGCCACGCTGGAGTACCGCGCCTCGAGCCATCCCCGGTTCCCGTCGGTGGACGCGGCGCGGAGCATCGACGACACGGGGGAGCGGATCAGGACGCTGTTCGCCGGCCAGGATCGCGCCGGCGAATTCCTGCGCGCCACGCTGGCGCCAACGCTGCTCTACGCCGCGCGCGTTGCCGCCGACGTGGCGCACACGCCCGCCGACGTCGATCGCGCCATGCGCTGGGGCTTCGGCTGGGAGCTCGGACCGTTCGAGACCCTGCGGGCCATCGGCGTGGACGGGGTCGCGCGCGCCCTCGGCGCTGGCGGGGACGCGGCGGCCACGCTGCAGCACGCCCTCGACGCGTCCAGCGCTGCAGCCGGCGATCGTCCGCCTTCGCCGCACGACTCGCGGCCCGGCCCGGGCGTGCAGCTGATCAGGAACGCCAAGGCGCACAGCCGCGTCGTCAAGCGCAATCCTGGCGCGAGCCTGCTCGATCTCGGCGACGGCGTGCTCGGCCTCGAGTTCCACTCGAAGATGAACGCGATCGGCGGCGACACGATTCAGATGCTGAATCTTGGCGTGCAGGAGGCCGCCGCCAACTTCGCCGCGCTCGTGGTCGGCAACGACGCCCTCAACTTCTCGGCCGGCGCGAACCTCATGCTGCTGCTGCTCGAAGCGCAGGAGGGCAACTGGGACGAAGTGGACCTGATGGTCCGGGCGTTCCAGCAGGCCACGATGTCGCTCAAGCACGCCGCGGTTCCGGTCGTCGTCTGCTCCGGCTGGCCTGACGCTTGGCGGCGGGTGCGAGATCGCGCTCCATGCCGGCCACGTGCAGGCCGCGGCGGAAACCTACATCGGCCTGGTCGAAGTCGGGGTCGGCCTCATTCCCGCGGGCGGCGGCACGAAGGAGATGCTGGCGCGCGCCATGACCGATCTGCCAAAGGGGGCCGATCCCCTGCCGTTCGTCCAGCGGGTCTTCGAAACCATCGGCTTCGCCTCGGTCTCGACGAGCGGACCCGACGCGCGCCGGCTGGGCTTCCTGCGCGCCGGGGACGGCATCACCATGAACCGCGAGCGGCTGCTGGACGACGCCCGGACCGCGGCGCTTGCGCGTGTTGCCGGCTACGTGCCGGCGCAGCCGCGCACCGCGATACCGGTGGGCGGCGCCAGCGTCCAGGCCGCGCTTGAAGCTGGGCATCCACCTGGCGTTGCGGGCCGGCCGGATTTCGGACCACGACGCGCTCATCGGGCGCAAGCTCGCGTGGATCCTGTCGGGCGGCGACGCGGCGGCGGCCGGGACGATGTCGGAGCAGCAGCTGCTGGACCTCGAGCGGGCGGCGTTCCTGAGCCTGTGCGGCGAGCCGAAGACGCAGGAGCGGATCGCCCATACGCTCAAGACCGGCAAGACGCTGCGGAATTGATCGGGTCGAGGGTGGGCCATCGCGTGTTCGACGAAGGGACGGGACCTCCAGTGGTAGTCGTGCCGGGACTGCAGGGCCGGTGGGAGTGGACGAAGCCGGCGCTCCGGCGGATGGCGGAGAGCTGCCGGACGGTCTCCTACTCCCTGTGCGGCGACCTCGGCTCGCGCCGTCCCTTCAACGCCCGGCTCGGCTTCGACGAGCACGTGGCGCAGCTCGATGCCGTCTTCGATCGCGCCGGCCTGGAGCGCGCCGCCATCTGCGGGGTGTCGTTCGGCGGGTTCATCGCGCTGCGCTACGCCGTCGCCCGGCCGGAGCGCGTCAGCGCCCTCGTGCTGGCATCGGCGCCGGGCCCCGGCTTCCGGCCGAACGCGCAGCAGTCCCGCTGGCTCTCGCGGCCGTGGGCATCGGCGCCGGCATTCGTCCTGTCGTCGCCGTACCGGATGTGGCCCGAGATCCGGGCAGCGTTTCCCGCATGGGGCGGGCGCGCCAGCTTCCTGGTCCGGCAGGGAATGCGCTGCGTGGCGGCGCCGCTCGTGCCGTCGCTGATGTCGGCCCGCATGCGGAGCGCGATCGCGATCGACTTCCAGGCGCGCCACGACGCCGTGGCGGCGCCGACCCTGGTCGTGACGGGTGAAGAGGGCCTCGACCGCGTCGTGCCGGTCGGCTCGACGCGCGCCTATGCGTCGCTCATCCCGCACGCGGAGTATCGGCAGATTCCCGGCACCGGCCACATGGCCGTGCTCACACAACCGGCGCGCTTTGCCGCCATCGTCAGTGGATTCGTCCATGCCCACCATCAGTGATCTGACAAGCCCGGCCGGACGGCTGGAAGCCCTGCTCGAGGAGCCGGCGTCCGGCGAGGCCGGACTGCCGCCGCGGGCCGCGGTCGTCTTCGCGCACCCGCATCCGCAGTACGGCGGCACGATGCACACGAAGGCCGTCTACCAGGGGGCGAAGGGGCTGGCGCGCACCGGCTGCGCGGTCCTGCGCTTCAACTTCCGCGGCGTCGGCCAGAGCCAGGGCACGTTCGACAGCGGTGCCGGCGAGATGGAGGACTTCCGCGCGGCGCTCGACTACCTGGCGGCGCGCTATCCCGGAACCAGGCTGTGGGCGGCCGGCTTCTCGTTCGGCTCCTGGGTCGCGCTCGAGGTCGGCGCGGCGGACGACCGCGTGACCGGCCCTGATCGGCATCGCCCCGCCCGTGGCCACCTCGGTCTCGGGCATGAGCTACGAGTTCACCAATACGCTGGCGAGCACGAAGCCGAAGTTCTTCGTCCAGGGGGAAGCCGACGAGGTCTGTCCCCTCGAGGGCGATGTGGGCGTTCTACGCCAGGCTGCACGAGCCCAAGGAACTGGTGGTGATCGACGCCGCCAATCATCTCTTCGAGGGTCAGACGCCAGAAGTCGGCGAGGCGCTCGAGGATCTGCTCGGCGACTTCGAAGGATGAAGCCATGAAGGAAGCAGTGGTCGTCTCCGCCGCCCGCACCCCGCTCGGCAAGGCGCCGCACGGCGCCCTGCGGCACACCCGTCCCGACGACATGGCGGCTGCTCGTCGATCGACGCGGCGCTGCGGCGCGCTCCCGCCTTCGACCGCGCCGACATCGACGACGTGATTCTCGGGTGCGCGATGCCCGAGGCGGAGCAGGGGCTCAACGTCGCCCGCATCGCCAGCCTGCGCGCGGGGCTGCCGGTCTCCGCCCCCGGCGTGACGATCAATCGCTTCTGCTCGTCGGGCCTGCAGTCGATGGCGTTCGCCGCCGAGCGGATCATGGCCGGGTTCGCCACGGCCATCGTCGCGGGCGGCACCGAGTCGATGAGCCTCGTGCCGATGGGCGGCCACAAGCCGTCGCCGAACCCGACGCTGGTCGACACCTATCCCGACATCTACCTGACGACCGGCCTCGTCGCCGAGAACCACGCCCGCGAGCACGCCATCAGCCGCGAGGAACAGGATGCCTTCGCCCTGCGCAGCCACGAGCGGGCGATCGCCGCGATCGACGCCGGGCGGTTTGCCGAGGAGACCGTCGCCGCGGCGATGCCCCTTGCCGCCGACGAAGGGCCGCGCCGTGACACCTCCCTCGAGGCGCTGGCCAAGCTGCGGCCCGCCTTTCACGTCAAGGGGACGGTGACCGCCGGCAACTCGTCGCAGATGAGCGACGGCGCGGCGGCGCTCCTGGTGATGGAGGCCGGGCGTGCACGCGAGCTCGGCCTGGCGCCGCTCGCCCGCTTCGTCGCCTTCGCCACCGCCGGCGTCGAGCCCGAGCGGTTCGGCATCGGCCCGGTGCCGGCCATCCGCAAGGTCCTCAAGATGGCCGGGCTGACGCTGGAGCAGATCGATCTCGTGGAGCTCAACGAAGCGTTCGCGGCGCAGGCGATCGCCTGCCTGCGCGAGCTGCCCATCGATCCGGACCGGCTGAACGTGAACGGCGGCGCCATCGCGCTCGGTCACCCGCTCGGCTGCACCGGCGCCAGGCTGACGACGTCGCTGCTCTACGAGATGCGGCGCGCGGCAGTCCACCTACGGCCTCGTCACCATGTGCGTCGGCGGCGGCATGGGCGCCGCCGGCATCTTCGAGCGCCTCTGAAGGAACGACCATGACGACCACCACACAGAAAGCACGCGGCTGCGCCTGGCTGACCGAAGACACCGACGCGGCAGCGCTGTTCACGCCGGAGCGGATGAGCGAGGAGCTCCGCCTGATCGGACGGACGGCCGACGACTTCATCGACAGCGAGGTGCTGCCGGTCCTCGACAGGCTCGAGAACAAGGACTGGGACGCTCGCCCGCACGCTGGTCCGCCGCTGCGGCGAGCTGGGGCTGCTCGGCACCGACGTGCCCGAGGCCTTCGGCGGCGTGGCCCTCGACAAGGCGGCGTCGCTCGTCGTCGGCCAGTCGGTCGGGCGGTGTGCCTCGTTCGCCACGACCTTCGGCGCCCAGACCGGACTCGCCATCACGCCGCTGCTCTGTTTCGGCACCGAGGCGCAGCAGCGCAAGTACCTGCCGGGCCTGGTCTCGGGCGAGTCCGTGGGCGCCTACGCCCTCAGCGAGTCCGGCTCGGGCTCCGATGCGCTGAGCGCCCGCGCGCGGGCCGTCCGCCATGCCGACGGCAGCTTCGCGCTGAACGGCGAGAAGATGTGGATCACCAACGGCGGCTTCGCCGACGTGTTCATCGTCTTTGCCAGGCTGATGGGCGAGGGAGAAGGCGCCGACACCGGCCAGTTCACCGCGTTCATCGTCGAGCGGGCGTTTCCCGGCGTCAGCTGCGGCCAGGAAGAGCACAAGATGGGCATCCATGGCTCGTCGACGACGCCGCTCATCCTGCAGGACGCGCGCGTGCCGGCAGAGAACGTGCTGGGCGAGATCGGCAAGGGGCACAAGGTCGCCTTCAACGTCCTGAACTACGGGCGTTTCAAGCTGGGCGCGATGTGCAGCGGCGGCGCCCGCCGCGTCATCGGCGAGGCGGCTGCGCTACGCCGCCGAGCGCCGGCAGTTCGGGCAGCCGATCGCGACGTTCGGGGCTGTCCGCCACAAGCTGGCGGAGATGGTGATCCGCGAGTACGCCGTCGAGGCGATGCTGTTCCGCACCGCCGGCCTGGTGGACGAGATGCTCGAGGGCACGCACGACAGCGACGCCGTGCTGGCGGCGCTCGAAGAGTTCGCCATCGAGGCGTCGATCCTGAAGGTGGCCGGCAGCGAGATGCTCGACTTCGTCGTCGACGAGAACGTGCAGATCCATGGCGGCAACGGCTTCGTGCGCGACTACCCCGCCGAACGGCACTACCGCGACTCGCGGGTCAACCGCATCTTCGAAGGCACCAACGAGATCAACCGCCTGCTCATCCCCGGCATGCTCGCGAGACGGGCGGTCAAGGGCACGCTGCCGATCATCCCGGCCGCCAAGCGTCTGCAGGACGAGCTGTTGACCCCGTCGCTGCCGGCGCCGGCTGGCGACGGTCCGCTCGAGGACGCGCGGCGGGCCGTGGCCGCCATGAAGAAGGTCGCCCTGATGGTCCTGGGCACCGCGATGCAGACCTACGGCGCCAAGCTCGGGGATGAGCAGGAGGTGCTCACCCGGACAGCCGACATCGTCATGGACGTGTTCGCGGCCGAAAGCGGCCTGCTCCGCGCCGGGGCGGCGGGAGGGCCGCTGCACCAGGCAGCCGCGCAGGTGCTGGTGCACGACGCCGCCGGGCGTGTCGAGCTCGCCGCCCGCGAGGCGCTGGCGGCCATGACCGAAGGGGACATGCTGCGGACGCTGCTCGCGGCGCTGCGGCGGCTGCTGAAAGTCGCGCCGATCAACACCGTGGCCCTCAGGCGCCAGGTCGCCGATGCCGTCGCGGAACGGCGCGTGTATCCTTTCTAGAGTGAAGCCGAACCTCGCCGCCGCCTGCCTTGCGCTGGCCCTTGCCGCCGGTGGCTGCGGCAGCCCGCCCCTGAGCCATCCCGACAGCGTTGCCGCCTGGCGCGCCGAGAAGGACGACTTCATGCGCACGTCGAGCGACTCGCCGGTGCCGGCCGACAAGCGCGCCGGCTTCCAGCCGCTGCCCTACTACCCCATCGACGAGCAGTACCGGGTGCCGGCCGGGCTGAAGCCGGAGCGCGGCGACGAGATCATCCAGCTCTCGACGTCGACCGGCGTCCCGCGGCGCATGCGCCGCGTCGGCACGCTGGCCTTCACGCTGAAGGGGCAGCCGCTCACGCTGACGGCGTTCGGCGACGTGGACGACGCCCAGCTGCGCCGGCTGTTCGTGCCCTTCGCCGACCTGACGAGCGGCACCGAAACCTACCAGGGGGGACGCTACCTCGACCTCGACCGCACGGCCAGCGGCGTGTACGACCTCGATTTCAACCGGGCGTATCACCCGTTCTGCGTCTTCGACGCGAAGTTCGAGTGTCCGCTTCCGCCGCGCGAGAACCGGCTGCCGATGCCGATCAGGGCCGGCGAGAAGCTGAGCTGACGTGCCTGTCGCCGCCATCGTCTTTGATTTCGACGGCGTGATCGCCAACTCCGAGCCGCTGCACCTCCGCGCCTACCAGGAGGTGCTCGCGGAGCTCGGCCTGACCCTCGATCGCGAGGAATATTACGCCCGGTATCTCGGGTTCGACGACATCGGCGCCTTCACGGCGATCGGCGAGGCGCGGGAGCGGCGCTGGAGCGACGAAGAGGTCGCGGCGCTGGCGGCGAGAAAGACCGTGATCTTCGATCGCATGGCGGCGACCGGCGACGTGCTCTACCCGCGCGCGGCGGCCTGCATCGAGCGGCTCGCCGCCCGCTTCCCGCTCGGCATCGCGTCCGGGGCGCTGCGTCACGAGATCGAAGCGGTGCTGGGCACGAGCGGCCTGGACCGCCACATCCGGTTCATCGTCGCGGCCGGCGATACGCCGTTGAGCAAGCCGGCGCCGGATCCCTACCGCCGGGCGGCCGAGCTGCACGGCACCTCCCCGGCGGTCTGCCTGGCCATCGAGGACTCGCGCTGGGGCATCGAGTCGGCGCAGGCGGCCGGCATGCGCTGCATCGGCATCAGCCACACCTACCCGCCCGGCGAGCTCGCCACGGCCGATGCCGTCATCGAGTCGCTCGACGAGCTGACGGTGGAGATGATCGAAGCGCTGCGATAATCCGGATAGAATCAGGCCAGTGAAATACGCCTTGCATCTCCAGGCGCGCAGCGTGCAGGTGGCGGCCGACCTCGAGAAGGCGATGAACGCGCCGAACGAGGCGCTCGCCCCGGCGGCGCTGGCGATCGCGCGGGTCGAATATCCGACCCTCGATGCCGGCGGCTGCCTCGATGCCATCTCACGGCTCGGCGACGAGGCGGGCACGCGCGTGGCCCGAACCGGCGCCCGCGGCCAGGACGCCATCACGGTGCTCAACGAGTACCTCTACGACGAGCAGCGCTTCACGGGAAACCGCCAGCAGTACGACGACCCGCGCAACAGCTTCCTCAACGAAGTCCTGGAGCGCCGCACCGGCATCCCGATCAGCCTGGCCGTCGTCTACATGGAGGTGGCGCGGCGGGCCGGGGTGCACGTCGCCGGCGTCAACTTCCCGGGCCATTTCCTGCTCCGCGCCGCGGACGAGCGGGCGCGCCTCCACTACGGCGGCGATTTCCTCATCGTCGATCCGTTCCATGGCGGCGCGCTGCTGTCGGAAGCCGACTGCCGCGAAATGCTCCGGCACCACGTCGGCGACGAGGCGGCGTTCGACAGCGAGCTGCTGGAGCCGGCGACGCGGCTCCAGATCGTCGTGCGCATGCTCGTCAACCTGAAGCGCCTCTACGTGCGGATGCGGTCGTTCCCGCAGGCGCGCTTCGTCGCGGATCTGCTGTTGACCGTGGACCCGTCAGCGCTGTCCGAGCTGCGCGATCGGGGCCTGCTCGCCTATCACCTGCAGGATTTCAGCGCCGCCCTGCGCGACCTCGAAGCCTACCTGCGCCTGCTGCCACGGCAGGTGGACCACGCGGACGCGGCGGACAGCGGCGAGGAGCTGGCGGAGGGAACGCCGGAGGCCGGCGGCGACGAGGGGACGACCCAGGTGTGGGAGCACGTGAAGAACCTGCGCAAGCGGGTTGCCGGGTTCAACTGACGCCGGGCCGGCGCGAGCCCCGCCTCAGCGCTCGGCCGCGCCCGATGTCAGCCACGCGGTGAAGCGGCGGACGCCGTCGGCGAAGCCGGTCGCCGGCTGGTAGCCGAACAGCTCGCGCGCCTTGCCGACATCGGCCCAGGTCTGCGGCACGTCGCCCGGCTGTTCGGGCTGGCGATCGATCCTCGCCTCGACGCCGAGCGCCTGCTCGATCGCGCCAATCATCTCGGTCAGCGCAACGGTCTGGTTGTTCCCCAGGTTGACGACCTCGAAGCTGGAGCCGCTGTAGTCGATCGCGCCGCGGATGCCGGCGACGATGTCGTCGATGAAGGTGTAGTCGCGGCGGGTGGAGCCGTCGCCAAAGACCGGGATCGCCTGCCCGGCCAGCATCTGGCGCGCGAACTTGTGGATGGCGAGGTCGGGCCGCTGCCTCGGGCCGTAGACCGTGAAGAACCGCAGCGCCACGAAGCGCAGGCCGTAGAGGTGGCTGTAGACGTGCCCGAGGAGCTCGCCGCTGACCTTGGTGCTGGCGTACGGGCTGATCGGCAGCAGCACATGATCGGCCTCGCGCCACGGCACGTTCGGGTTGACGCCGTACACGCTGCTGGACGAGGCGAACACGAACTGGGGCACGGACCGCTCCTTGGCCAGCTCCAGCAGGTTCTGCGTCCCCTTGACGTTGACGTCCTGGTAGCCGAGCGGATCGAGGATTGAGGGACGCACGCCGGCGCGCGCCGCCAGGTGCACGATCACGTCGTAGCGGCCGTCGAGACGCTGGCGCAGGCCGTCGAGATCGCGGATGTCGAGCTCGAGCAGGCGGTACTGGGGGTGGACCAGGTGCGCCGCGATGTTCCGCGACTTGGCCTCCCGGGGGTAGAACGGATCGAAATTGTCCACCGCGGTGACCAGCCAGCCGTCGGCAAGGAGCCGGTCCACGAGGTGGCTGCCGATGAAGCCGGCGGCGCCGGTCACGACCGCGTGGCGGGGAGAAGAGGTGTGTGACGTGGTGCTCACGGGCTGTGCGTCGACTCCCTATTTCACGGGCTGCTGTCGGGCGAAGCCGCCGTCGCCATCGGGCTCGGTTTCAATCAGCGCGAGCACGCCGTCGCGGTAGGTCAGGCGGCGGTCCGCCCTGCCGTCGAAATTCTCGTCGAAGGCCACTGTCTGGAGCGCGCCCGACTCGTAGGTTTCCCACTTGTCTGGCTTGCCGTCGCCGTTCGAGTCCTCTTCCACCGCCAGCAGCGCGCCAATGCCCGGCTCGTCCGGCCTCGCCGGCGCGTAGCGCTCCCAGCGGTCAATCCTGTTCTCGTCGTGCGACGAGGAGATCTCAATCCGTTCGACCGAGCCCTCCGGCCCTGAATATGCCCAGGCGTCCGGCCGGCCTTCGTCGCTACGGGAGAAGCCGGCCTTGGTGAGCTGCCCCTTGTCGTCGTAGTACTCCCACCGGTCGGGCCGGCCATCTTCGTTGCGATCGATGCGGGCCCGCACCGGCCGCGCGCCGTCGAGCTCGGTCCAGGTGTCGATGCGGCCGTTTCCGTTCGCATCGTAAGTCAGCTCCTTCAGCCGTCCCGTCTTCTGGTCGTAGGTCGCCTGGGTGGTCTGTTTCAGGCGTTCCTTCTCCGGGTCGGCGCAGCCCGCCGCGATCATGCACACGCCGAGGAGGGCGGCGGCGGGTAAAGCCGTCACCTGGCCGTGGCCACCTCGTCGTACAGGTAGGCCGAGGCGATGATGCCGCCGTGGAAGTTCCCGAGATCGAGCTTCTCGTTCGGGGCGTGCGCATTTTCGTCCGGCAGGCCGACGCCGAAGAGCACCGAGGGCAGCCCGAGGATCTCCTGGAAGGTGGCGACGACGGGAATCGAGCCGCCTTCGCGGTTGAAGACCGGCGCCTTGCCGAAGCCCTTTTCGATTGCCCGCCCGGCGGCCTGCACGAAGCGGTTGTCGAAGTCGGTCATCCACGGCTTGCCGCCGTGCATGCGGGTGACCTTGACCTCGACCGTCTTCGGCGCGACCTTGGCGACATAGGCCTCGAACAGCTTGGCGATCGCATCGGGATGCTGGTCGGGCACGAGCCGCATGCTGACCTTGGCCATGGCCACGGCGGGAATCACCGTCTTCGCGCCCTCGCCGGTAAAGCCGCCCAGCAGCCCGTTGACCTCGAAGGTCGGCCGGCCCCAGACGCGCTCGAGCGTGGTGTAGCCGGTCTCGCCGAACAGCTTCGGCGCGCCGAGCTCCTTGCGATAGCGGGTCTCGTTGAACGGCAGCTTCTTGAACTCCGCCCGTTCCTCGTCGCGCAGCTCCCGCACGTCTTCGTAGAAGCCGGGGATCTTGATGCGGCCGCTCTTGTCCTTCATCTGCGCGAGGATCTGGGCGAGCACCATCGCCGGGTTGGCCACGGCGCCGCCGAAGGATCCCGAGTGCAGGTCGCTCTTCGTGCCGCGCAGATCGATCTGGAAGTAGACCAGGCCGCGGAGCCCGTAGCAGATCGAGGGGATGCCGCGGTCGAACATCGGCGAGTCCGAGATCACCACCACGTCGGCGGACAGCTCGCTCTTGTGTGCCTTGATGAAGTCGTCGAGGTTGGCCGAGCCGACCTCCTCCTCACCCTCGAGGATGATCCGCATGTTCACCGGCAGCCGGCCGTTCTGCTTCAGGTGGGCTTCGATCGCCTTGAAGTGCATGAAGACCTGCCCCTTGTCGTCGGCGGCGCCGCGGGCGTAGATCTCGCCGTCGCGCACCGTCGCCTCGAACGGCGGGGAGTCCCACAGGTCGACCGGATCGACCGGCTGCACGTCGTAGTGGCCGTAGAACAGGATGGTCGGCGCCCCCTCGGCGCCCAGCCAGTCGCCGTAGACGACAGGATTGCCGGGGGTCTCGACCAGGCGCACGTTCTGCAGGCCGATCCGCCGCATCTCGTCGGCGGTCCACTCGGCGCAGCGGCGCACGTCCTGCTGGTGCTGCGGCAGCGCGCTGATGCTGGGGATCGCCAGGTAGGTCTTGAGCTCCTCGACGAAGCGGTCGCGGTTGGTGTTGATGAAATCAATGACGTTGTTCATAAGACCTCGATGGGAAGATCCGTGCGATCGCCCCATTCCTTCCAGGAGCCGACGTAGTTGCGGACCTTCGGGTAGCCGAGCAGGCGAAGCGCCAGGTAGGAATGTGCGGCCCGGTAGCCGCCCTGGCAGTAGGTGATCACCTCGCGATCGGGCGTGACGCCGGCTCCCTCGTACATCTGCTCGCAGCTCGGCGGCAGGCTTGAAGCCGCCGTCGGCCGAGAGATTGCGCGTCCATTCGATGTGCACCGCGCCGGGGACGGCGCCGCCACGGGCCGCGCGCACGAGTGGTGCCGTGATACTCGTCGTCCGAGCGCGTGTCGAGGATCACCGCCTGCGGCCGGCCGATGGCGCCGCGGACGTCCTGCCAGGTCGCCACCGCACCGGCGTCGCGGGAGCCGGTCCAGGTCGATGCCGCCGGCGGCGCCGCGTCCCTGCGTCACGGGAAGGTCGCCCCGCGTCCAGGCGCCGAATCCGCCGTCCAGCAGCCGCACCGACGGGTGGCCGAAATATTCGAGGAACCAGAACGCCCGCGCCGCGCGGACGCCGGACTGCTCATCGTAGACGACGACCGGCGTCGCCCCGTCGACGCCGCGCGACGCCAGCAGGTGCGCGATCATCCACATGAAGGCCTTCAGCGGCGCCGGATCGGTGTCGATCAGGCTCACGCCGAAGAGGTCGAGATGCACGGCGCCGGGAATGTGGCCCGCGGTGTACGCCTCCGGCGGCCGCAGGTCGATGATGAGGGGCCGGCCGGACGGGGCGTCGAGACCCGCCGCGAGCTCGCTCGCGGACACGAGCAGCTGCGGGTTCGCGTAACCTTTCATCCGGCTGATCGTAGTGGAGTTGCGGCGCGTGGATCAATGCGGGCGGCACAGGCCCGGCCGGCACCCTGGGCTCCGCACGGTTGACAACAGGGTCTTTGGATTGCAAAGTCGTGTGCGGCGCAGGGTATTTCCATGATTCGCAGGAAGACATCCACGGACCAGGCCGGACGATTCGCTTACGACGGGCTCGACCGCATCCTCCACGAGAAGGCCCGGCTCGGCATCATGACGGCCCTCGTGGCGCGGCCGGACGGGCTGCTCTTCGGCGACCTCAAACGCCTGTGTGCGCTCACCGACGGCAACCTGAGCCGCCACCTCGACACCCTGCAGGCGGCGCGGCTCGTCGAGATCTGGAAGGGATTCGAGGGGCGGCGCCCGCAGACGCTGTGCCGCCTCTCCGCGGCGGGCCGCCAGCGCTTCCGGGCGTATCTCGAGGAGCTCCGGCAGGTGGTGCGCGACGCCCTGCCGCGGGCGGCGCAGCGAAGCCGCAAACCGCCTGAACTGCCGCCCGGGTGGCAGCCGGCCTGAACCGGGGCTCCCCCGCCGGCCCACGAATCAGCGCAGCTGCCAGGACGTCTCGAGCTGCACGGCACGCCCCTCCCCCGCCAGCTTGATCAGGTTCGCGAGCACGCTGTCGGCCGCGGCGCGGGCGAACGCCACCGGCATCGGCCCGTACACGCGCTCGACGATGGCGGCCGGTGTGGCGCAGCCGCCGGCGAGCGCTTCGACAATCTGCTGTTCGCGGCTCTCGCGATGGGCCAGGTACTTGTCGATCAGGAGGGCCGGGTCGTCCACGACAGGCCCGTGTCCGGGCAGCAGGCGGCGCGGCTTCAGGGCGCGCAGGCGGCGCAGCGAATCGAGGTAGTCGGTCAGGTTGCCGCCGTTGCTCGCCTGGATCACGATCGTCCCGCCGATCCGCACCAGGTCGCCGCAGTAGACGTCGCCCGCCAGATCGTCCACGAAGCAGATGTGATCCGGGGCATGCCCCGGCGTCTGGAGCGGCCGCAGCCGGGTGTCGCCGGCGGCAATCAGCTCGCCGGTGCGGCACCGGTCGCCGCCATGGTTCCGCACCTGGACCCCGGGCCACCGGGCGCGGATGGCGGGAAGCCCCTCGATGTGATCGCGATGGCCGTGAGTGATGAGGACCGCGTCCAGCGGCTGCCCCTGCAGCGCGTCCTCCAGCGCGGCCAGGTGCGACGGCTCGCCGACGCCGGCGTCAATCAGCGTGCGCACCTTCCCCGGCAGCAGGTAGGTATTGTTGCCGGTGGGGCCCGTCCACGGCGAAGGATTGCCGGCCCGGATGAGGAGCACTTCGGGATGATATGGCAGCGCGCCGGTCACAGCAGGTTGCGGGACAGCGCTTCCCTCAGGCTGTCGGGCACCGGCACCGGCTTCCCCGCGGCATAGTCGAAGCTGACGACAACCGACCGCGCGGTCGCGATGGTGCGCCCTTGCGCGTCGAGGATCTCGTAGGCGTAGGTGCAGCTGGTGCGCCCGAACGACTCGATGCCGAGCCGGATCTCGAGCCGATCGCCGTACATTGCCGGGCGCCGGTAGTCGATCTCGATCCGCGCCAGGATCACGCCGGGCACGCCGTCGCGCGGATGCGCGTCGCCAGCCGGCGACCCGTCCCCCTCCCCACCCGACAGGCCGAGCGCGCGCCAGTGGAAGAAGCGCGCCTGCTCGAGATAGGTCAGGTAGACCGCATTGTTCACGTGGCCCATGGGGTCGCAGTCGCGGAAGCGGACGTCGAGGGAATGCGAGAACTGTGCGTTCACAATCGGGGCTCAGGGCTCGGGGGTCTGACGGGCGCGGCGGGCCTCGAGCGCGCGTTCGGCGTTGAGGCGCTCGAGCTCCACCTCGGAGTGATCGGTGAAGGCCATGGCGGCGGCGATCGCGTGATGCCCGGCCTCGCCGGCGATGAGGTGGTGCATCTGCTGGCAGACGCGGCGGTAGGCCGGGTGCCCCTGCGGGGCCGAGCGCAGCTCGATGACGTGCATGGCTTCGCGCGCGTTCATGTCCATGTAGAACCGGACGCGGTAGGCCATCGACACGGCGTAAGGGGCCACGCTCGCCAGGCCGGCGGACGCCAGGCGCTCGTAGAGGGACGCCGAGGCATCCATGGTCCGTCGCCAGTCGTCGCGTCCGCCCGCCTCGACCAGCGCGGCGGGCTCGTTGTAGCCGTGGCGGGTCGAGAGCGGCTGCCACTCGAGCGTCAGCAGCCGGTGGCGCTGCAGGTCGCGGAAGGCGCCGTAGTCGGTGAGCACGTCGAAGCGGTAGGACGTCCGTTCGAAGGCGCGGCCGGGACGATGGCGGCGGTTGCCGCGCTCGCCGACGTAGGCGGTGAGCACGCGGGCGCGATCCTCCGGCGTCATCCGCCGCGCCATCGCCAGCAGCTGGCGGTCGGGCAGCGCCGACGAGGCGTAGAGCGCCGCCGCCACGACCTTGATCTCGCCGTCGGGATCGTAGTCGGCGAGCGTGACCTCCTCGGCCGTGTCGATCTCGACGCCGCGCAGCAGGTCCGCGGCTACGGCGGCCGTCCCCTCGCTGGCGTGCTGGAGGTAGCGCGACCATCGCTCGCCGCGCTCCGGCTGGTCCACGCGGGTGAGGAACGCCGGGATCACCTTGCGCAGCTCGACCAGCAGCTCGCCGGCGCAGGCGCGCACCTCGGCGAGCGGGTGGGCGCGCATGCGCAGCAGCAGCGCCTCGAACGCCTGGCCCGATCCGTAGAGCCCGACGTTCGACTGCGTCGCCGCCGGCATCAGGCCGCGCAGCGTGTCGAGCGCCTTGGCCCGGATGGCGGCGCGGTGCACCGCCTCCGAATCCGCCGCGCCGCGCGGGTGGCGCTGCGAGAAATGGTCCTGCATCCGCGGAATCCACGCCGCGTAGACCTCGAACGCGGCGTCCATCACCCGGACGTATTCGTCGCGCAGCGCCCCGCCCTCGAGCTCGGCCGGCACGTGATACCGCCAGCGACCGTGCAGCTTGTCGGTGTACGGCACGTAGCGCGTGGACTGCTCCAGGTAGGACATCAGGCGGCCCCACTCGAGCACCTTGGTGAGGACGTTCGACACGTATTCGCAGGCGACGTGCGCGCCCCCCAGCTGCGCCACGGAGTCGTCGCCGTAGTCGCTGAACACGCGGGCGTACAGGCGCTCGGCCCGATCGATCCCGGCGCGCCCGGCGGCCGGCGGCGCGGACGGACCGGCCGCGTCCGGCCCGACCTTGTCCGCGAACTCGTCGAGGAACAGCCGGCGCAACGATTTGGCCGACCGCGAGTAACGGGCGAAGAGCGCCCCCTTGACGGTCTCCGGCAGGTTGATCAGGGCAAAGACGTGCCCGTCGAGGTTGGTGAAATACGGCTCCAGCCGCGCCCGCTCTTCCGGCGAGAACGTTTCGGCTCCGGCCACCGTCGGCAGCACGGTCACTCCGCCTGCACTTCCCGGCCGCTCCAGTAGCGGCCGAACTCCTCGAGGAACGTCAGCGAGGCGAACGAGGCCATGCGGTCGAGGAACAGGACGCCGTTCAGGTGATCGGTCTCGTGCTGGATGACGCGCGCGGTGAAGCCGGAGGCGCGCAGCTCGATGCGCTTGCCGCGCCGATCGAGGGCGCGGACGACAATCGCCCGCGCGCGCGGCACCTTGCCGCGGACGTCGGGAATGCTCAGGCAGCCTTCCCAGTCCTCGACGGTCTCGGGGCCGGCCGGCGTGATCTCCGGGTTGATCAGCGCCATCAGCGGCACGTCGTCGTCTGCATCCTCGGCGTCCGCCTCCCCCCTCGAGCCGCGCGGCGCCGGGGCGAACCCGGCCACGAACAGGCGGATGCCTTCGTGCACCTGCGGCGCGGCCAGCCCGACGCCCTGATATTCGGCCATCGTCTCGAACATGTCGTCGATGAGCTGCTGGATCCGCGACGACTTCACTTCCCCGACGTCGATGGCGCGCGCCGGCGTGCGCAGAACGGGGTGTCCCATTCGCGCTACCTTCAGAATCGACATTCCCGCATTATATTCGTGCGATGGAGGAGGCCTACCGCTACTGTCCCCGCTGCGGCGGCGGGCTCGAGGCGCGCTCGCTGAAGGCCGCCGATCCCGACCGGCTGGTGTGCACGGCGTGCGGCTTCGTGTTCTACATGGATCCGAAGGTCGCCGTCGGCACGATCATCCGGGCGGAAGACGGCCGGCTGGTGCTCGTCCGGCGCGCCATCGAGCCGGGCTACGGGCTGTGGGTCTTCCCCGGCGGCTATGTGGACCGCGGCGAGCCCGTGCCGGCGGCGGCGCTGCGCGAAGCGCGCGAGGAGTCGGGCCTGGTGATCCGCATCGAGCGGCTCATCAACATCTATTCCTACGGCGGCACCGCGCCCATCATCATCGTCTACCTGGCCACGATGACCGGCGGCGAGCTCTGCCCGGACGACGAGTGCCTGGAGGCGCGGCTGTTCGCGCCGGACGAGATTCCCTGGGACGCCTTGGCCTTCCGCAGCACCCGCGAGGCGCTGGAGGACTATCTCGCGTCGGCCCGGATGAGCCCGGAACTGGGCCGCGACCTGCTATACTGAATGCCTCCCCTGCGACTGTTCTCCGGGCCGCCTGCGCCCGATACGAGCTGAGAGACCACCATGAAGAACGCTGTCAAGCTTGTCGTCTGCATTGCCGTGGCCGCGGCGTCTTCGGCCTGCATCGGTTTCGAGCGCAAGAGCACGGTTGCCGGCCCGTCGGCGGCCGGGATCTCGACGCTGATGGGGAGCTGGTCGTCAGCCAACCTCATCCCCGCGCCGGGGAGCTGCACGGATTTCAAGTGGAACGTGACCGAACAGACGGGCACGAGCGCGAGGGGTGCGTTCAGCGCGACGTGCGCCGGGGACCTGCGGCTGACCGGCACGGCGCAGGGCACGCTCAGCGGGTCGACGATCACCTGGAGCGCGCAGGGCGTCGGCAGCGCGCCCGGCCTGAGCTCCTGCAACATCTCGCTGACCGGCACGGCGGACATCACGGTTGATGCCGTCCGCGTCCCCTATTCCGGGACCACGTGCCTCGGGCCGGTCAGCGGCACCGAGGTACTGCGCCGCAGCTGACCGGCCCGCGCCGCCGCTATTTCAAGTCGTCGGCCGACTTGGCGCCGTAGAACTCGAACCACGGGTGCGCCGGCTTCAGCCGGGCGTTGACGTTCTCGATGTTCTTGACCCCTTCGGTCTCCAGCCAGCTGCGGAACGCGGCGCCCCCCTGCTTGCCGTACACCGGGATGCCGTCCTTCCACGTCGCGCGGCCGCACAGGACGCCCGAGTAGCGCGTGCCCGCTTCGCCGGCGAGCTCGAGCGACTCGGTGAACTCGGCGTTGCTGACGCCGGCCGAGAGGTAGATGAACGGCCGCGTCGCCACGTCCGCCGTGCGGCGGAAGTGGTCCATCGCCTCCTGCTTCGTGTAGGCCTTCTGCCCGCCGAAGATCTTCGTGCCTTCGACGAACTTCATGTTGATCGGCATCTCGACCTTCATGACGTCCACGCCGTAGCGGTCCTTGGTGAACTCGGCCATGCTGGCGGCGACGATCTGCGGCTTCTTCTTCGCGAACTCGAGCCCCTTCTCGTCCGCCCCTTCCTCGTAGCCGATGAACTCGAGGAAGAACGGGATGTCGTTGGCCCGGCACTCGTCGCCGATCCGCTCCACCCAGGCGTGCTTGAGGTCGTTGATGTGCTTCGGGTCGTCCGGCGCGTAGTAGAGCAGGATCTTGATGCAGTCCGCCCCCGCCTCCTTCAGCCGGCGCACCGACCACTCGTCGAGCAGGTCCGGCAGCCGGCCGGCGCCGGTCTTGTCGTAGCCGGTCTTCTCGTAGGCCATCAGCAGGCCGGCGTTCTTCGCGCGCCGCTTGCTCGCGGGCAGGCCCCACTCCGGATCGAGCAGGATGGCGCTCGCGTGCGGTCGTCAGCACCTCGGTCACGAGGGTCTTGAACTCCTCGATCTCGCGATCGCCGACCTCGCCGCCCTTTTCCTTGGCCAGCGCCTTCTGCAGCGAGCCCCGCTGATCCATGGCCGCCGCGGCAATCACGCCGCGCGTATCCGACACGGCCTTCATGCCGGCGAGCTTTCCTGGTGTCATCTTCACGTTCTGTTCTCCTCGGAAACGATCATGTTACAACGGGGAACCCGAACTCTTCCACGACTGTCCCCGCCACCGCGCGCTCGATCAGCTCGGGCACCGGCAGCGACAGCTCGGCCCGCTCGACGTCGGCACGGCGCGCCGCGGTTGCCGGGTGCTTCGGCGTGAACAGCGTGCAGCAATCCTGGTCCGGGATGATGGACACGGCGAACGTCCCCAGGCGCTGCGCCTCGGCCGTGATCTCGTCCTTGTCCATGCCGATGAGCGGCCGCAGCACCGGCAGGCGCACGACCTCGTTGGTGCGGTTGAGGTTCTCGAGCGTCTGCGACGCCACCTGGCCGACGACCTCGCCGGTGATGAGTGCCCGCGCGCCGTACTGCCGCGCGATCCGTTCCGCGATCCGCATCATCAGCCGCCGGTAGAACACGACGCGCAGCGCCGGCGGCACCGCGAGGATCGCCTGCTGCTGCACGTCGGCGAACGGCACGAGCAGCAGCCGCGAGTGGTACTGGTATCGCGTCAGGATGGCCGTCAGCTCGCGCGCCTTCTCCTGCGAGGCCCGCGACAGCACCGGGTAGCTGTGGAAGTGGACGAAGATGACCCGGCAGCCGCGGCGCATCAGCCGCCAGGCAGCGACCGGCGAATCGATGCCCCCCGACAGCAGGCAGACGACCCGCCCGCTGGAGCCGACCGGCAGGCCGCCCGGACCCGGATGCTTGGCGAAGTAATAGAACGCCTCGTCGGTGAGCGCCTCGACGTGGATGGTCAGCGCCGGCTCGTCGAGATCGACGGTCCATCCGCGGGCCGCCCGGATGCGTCCCCCGACCTCGCGCTCGATCTGCGGCGAGGTCAGCGGGAACCGCTTGTCCGCGCGGCGCGCCGAGACCCGGAACGACGCCGGGTCCTCCTCGCCGAGATCGCCGAGGATGGCCGTGGCGATCGCCTCCACGTCGAGCGGCGCGGAACTGGCGATCGCGAAGTTGCCGACGCCGAACACCCGCGACAGGCGCTCGCGCACGACCGGCCACTCCGCGCCGGGCCCGAGCGCCACCTCGATCCGGCCCATCAGGGCGCGCACGTCGCGCACGTCCAGGTCCGACGAGCACGTGCCGGATGTTGCGCACCAGCCGCGCCACGAACCACGGCCGGTTCCGCCCCTTGATCGCGATCTCCTGGTAGTGGACGACGACGGAGGTCATGGGGCCGTCACCGCGGCGGCGGCCCGATGGCCGCTGACGACGGCCCCCTCGATCGTGGCCGGCAGCCCGGTGTCGGTCCAGTCGCCCGCCAGAATCAGGTTGCCGATCGCGGTGCGCAGGCCGGGCCGTTCGGGCTGCCCGGGCGCCAGCGAGAACGTCGCCTGCTTCTCCCGCACCACCGTCGCCCGCACCGGCCGCACGCCGCGGGCCCCGGGCAGAGACGACTCCACCTCGCGCGCCGCCAGCGTGGCGAGCTCCTCGTTGCGCATCGCCACGATGTCGCTGGCGCCGCTCGAGACCAGCGACAGGTGCGACGCGCTGCCGCCGAACGCCAGCCGCTTGTCGAACACCCACTGCATGGTCCGGCCCGGCAGGCCGACGAACGCCTCCTCCATCACCGTGCGGTCGTACCAGAGGTTGACGGTGACAATCGGCATCGGCTGCATGGCGGCCGCGGTGGCGAGGATCGGCGCCAGTTCGGCTGGCGGCGCCGGCCCGAACAGCGTCCGCAGGCCGAACCAGGGGACCGCCACGACGACACGCGGGGCGGCGAACCGCTCGCCGCGCACGTCCACGTGCTGGACGGCGCCGCCAGCCACCGTGACGCGGGCCGGCGCGGACGTCCGCACCTCGCCGCCGCGGGCGGCAATGAAGTGCCTGGCCGGCTCGGCGTACATCTCGTGCAGCGGACGCGTCGGCAGGACCACCGCGGCAGCAGAGGCGTCGGGGCCGAACATCTCCGCGAGAATCCGGACGAACGGCGCCGCCGCGGCGTGCTGCGGCAGCTGGTTGAGCGCTGCCACCGCGAGCGGATGCCACAGCCAGTCCTGCAGGACGCCTCCCTGCCGGTGATGGTCGAGCCACTGCTGGACGGTCGCGCCGGCGGGCTCGACGGAAACAGCCGCCTGCGCCTCGAGCTGGCGGCGGGCCCGCATGATGGGGCGGGCAACCCGCAGCGCGGCGAGCCGATCCAGCCAGGGGATCGCGCCCCAGCCGAGCACCCCGGCAAGGAGGTGCAGCGGCGGCGGCAGCGCCGGACACCGGAGCACCGAGCGGCGGGCGGACTCGTCGTAGCACACCAGCTCAAGCGACGGCTGCATCCGGACGTGCCCTTCCGCGCCGACGAGCCGCAGGAACCGGAAGGTCTCGCGGTAGCAGCCGAACAGCACGTGCTGGCCGTTGTCCACCAGCTCGCCGGTCTCGCGATCGGCGAACGCGGTGGCGCGGCCGCCGAGCTGCGGCCGGGCCTCGAGGACGAGCACCCGGGCGCCGTCGGCGGCCAGCGTGGCGGCGGCGCTCAGGCCGGCGAAGCCGGCGCCCACGACAATGACGTCGAAAGCCGCCGTCACGGCAGCAGCACCACGCGGGCCCAGGTTGCGGCGGCGATGGCCGCCCGGCGTGGACGCGGGATGCGGACGACCCGCGTGAACACGTCGTAGTCCGACCGCTCGATCTCCTGGAGGATCGCGCGGTAGATCGCCCCCATGATCTCCGCCGCCACCAGGCTGCGGGCGTCGCGCCGGGGCAGCGCCCTCGCGGCCCGGGCGTAGTAGTCGCGCGCCCGCTGCCCCTGCTGGTGCAGCAGCGCCCGGACCTCGGCGGATCGTCCGGTCGTTCCGGTCCTGTTCACTTCCCAGCGCAGATCGTCTTCGCTGCAGCCGTGCGCGCGGAGGTCTTCCTGCGGGATGTAGACGCGGCCGTTCGCGAGGTCGACCGGCACGTCGCGCAGGATGTTGGTGAGCTGCAGCGCCACGCCGAGGTCGATGGCGTAGGCGCGCGCCTGCGGATCGCGCGCGCCGAAGATGTTGAGGCAGATCAGGCCGACGGCCGAGGCCACCCGGATGCAGTATTCGTAGAGCTCGGCGAAGGTCTCGTAGCGGCGGCCGCCGAGATCCATCTCGACCCCTTCGATGAGCGCCTCGAACGGCGCGCGCGGCAGGCCGAAGCGGCCGACGAGCGGCGCGAGCGCCAGGCCCTGCGGCGTCGCGGGGATACCCTCGCCAAACGCCGCCGCGAGCTCGCGCCGCCAGCGGGCCAGCTCCTCCCGGGCCGCGGCGTCCCGCGCCGCCCCCTCCCCCTGCGCTTCGTCCACCGCGTCGTCCACGGCGCGGCAGAAGTCCCAGACCGCGACGAGCGCGCGGCGCTTCTCGGCCGGCAGGACGAGAAAGGAGTAATAGAAGTTGGTATCGCGGGCCACGGGTGATGTCAGCGGGGAGGCCACGCCGCCGCGCGCCACAGCAGCGGCACGGCATCGGCGGCCGACAGGGCGGGGCGGTGCCGGAAGACGTCGTAGTCCGCCTGTTCGAGACGGTCGAGAATGCGCATGCCGCCGAGCCAGGTCAGGCGAAGCTCGAGCTTGAGACGGCCGGAGACGCCGTCGCAGACCGGGCGGCCGGCGGCGAAGAGGGCGCGCGTCCGCGCGCGCGGCCCCGGCCAGCACGTCACGCCAGGCGGGCGTCATGCGGCCGGCATCGAGATCGCGGTCCAGCGCCCCCGCCCGATCGCGGTCCGCCAGCGGCACGTAGAGCCGTCCGTTCTTCCAGTCACGGGCGAAGTCCTGCCAGAAGTTGGTGAGCTGCAGCGCCGTGCAGACCGCGTCGGATGCCGCGTCCAGATGGCGATCGTCGTAGCCCGCGACACGAAGGACGAGGCGGCCGACGGGGTTCGCTGACCGGCGGCAGTAGTCGAGCACGTCCTCCCAGGTCGCATAGCGCTTGACGGTGACGTCCTGCCGGAACGCGCTCAGCAGGTCCTCGAAGAGCGACAGGGGCAGGGCGTGGGCGCGGATGGTGTCGCCGAGGGCGGCAAAGATCGAGGTCGTCCTGCGAGACCGGCGGGCGGGCCGGCGCCACGCAGTGGACGAGACGATCGTGCCACTCGTCCAGCCGGCGCAGCCGGTCGGCGTCCGGGTGCTCACCCTCGTCCGCGAAATCGTCGGCGCGCCGCGCGAAGGCATAGATGGCGGCGATGGCCGGACGCATGGCCCGCGGCAGCAGGATCGACGCGACCGGGAAGTTCTCGTAATGGTCGCGCGCGAGCTGTGCGCAGGCCGCGTAGGCCGGCGCGAGCGCCGGTTGCGGGCTTGCCGCCGCCAGGGTGCTCACCACTCGATCTCGGGGACGCCCGCACGGTGATTCACGGCGCGCGCCATGGTGAAGAGCAGGTCGGACAGCCGGTTGATGTACTGCAGCAGCTCCCCCTCGAAGGCGTCCTCGCCGAGCTCGACCATCGCCCGCTCGGCCCGGCGGCACACGGTGCGCGCGACGTGCAGGGCGGCGCCCGGCGACGTCCCGCCGGCCAGGATGAACCGCCGCAGCGGCGCGAGCTCCTCGTCCAGCACGTCGATCCAGCTCTCGAGCCGGGCCACGTCGGCGGCGGAGATGGCCGCCTTGGTCACGCGGCCGGCGATCCGGTGCGACGGATCGGCGAGGCGGGCGCCGAGCGCGAAGAGGTCGCGCTGGATGTGCAGGAGCTTGTCCTTGAGGTCCGTGTCGGGGAGGGAGGCGTTGACCAGCCCCAGCCAGGCGTGCAGCTCGTCCACGTCGCCGTAGGCCGCCACGCGACGGTCGCTTTTCGGCACGCGGGTGCCGTCGAACAGCGCGGTGCCGCCGGTATCGCCCGTCCTGGTGTAAATTTTCACCGTCCAATTATTCCACTACGCACCCTTCGACGCCGTCCTGAATGACTTCCGCGAAAGCCACGAGACCCCGCCGGCGCCCGGTGCCGGCCGGCGATCTGCCCGACAGCCCCGCCCGCCAGCGTTTCCGGCGCCGGCTGCTCACGTGGTACCGGCGCCACGGCCGCGACCTGCCGTGGCGCCAGACGCGCGACCCGTACCACATCCTCGTCTCCGAGGTGATGCTGCAGCAGACCCAGGTGGACCGGGTGCTCCCGAAGTACCTGCAGTGGCTGGAGAAATATCCCACGCTCGAGGCGCTGGCGACCGCGCCCGAGGAAGACGTGACCGTTACCTGGCGGCCGCTCGGCTACAACGTGCGGCCGCGGCGGCTCCATGCCATCGCCCGCGAGTCGGTCGCCCGCTACGGCGGGGCGCTGCCGTCGGACGAGGAGACGCTGCTGTCGTTCAAGGGCATCGGCGCGTACACCGCGGGGGCGGTGCTGAGCTTCGCGTTCGGCCAGCGCGCGGCCATCCTCGACACCAACGTCGCCCGCGTCCTGTTCCGGGTGTTCGTCGGCCGCGGCGACCTGAAGTCGCACGCCTCGAAACGGCACCTGTGGACGCTGTCGCGCACGCTCCTGCCGATCCGGCACGTCTTCGACTTCAACCAGGCGCTGATGGATTTCGGCGCCACGCTGTGCACGGCGCGCAAGCCCAAGTGCCTGATCTGCCCGATGCGCGCCGGCTGCGCCGCCTACCCGTTCAATCCCGACAACGAGCGTGGCTGAGCGCCGCGTGATCGTGTCCGCCGCGGTGGTCGAACGCGGGGGCTGCTTCCTCGTGACGCGGCGGCTCCGCGGCACGCACCTCGAGGGCTGCTGGGAGTTTCCCGGCGGGAAGTGCGACGCCGGGGAAACCCTGGAGGCCTGCCTCGAGCGCGAGATCCGGGAAGAGCTGGGATGCGGCATCCGGATCGAGGCGCCGCTGCTCTCGGTCAGCCACGATTACCCCGACCGCACCATCGAGCTGCACTTCTTCCGCTGCGACCTGACGGGGGAGCCGCAGGCGCTCCTCGGGCAGGAGATCCGCTGGGTGCCCGGGAGCGACCTCCGATCGCTCGAGTTCCCGCCCGCGGACGAGGCGCTGATTACTCTGCTGGAGCGGTGAACGGCACGGCAGCCACGGTGACCGTGCTCGAGGCGCCGTCGGCCCCGGCCAGTTCCAGGGCGGTCCCCGGGGCGGCGTAGTCGCGCCCGACATAGCCGAGCCCGATCGGGCGCCGCAGACGGACCGACATCACCGCGCTGGTGACCACGCCGATGTCCTTGCCGTTGGCGCGCAGCCGATCGCCGCGGCGGGCTTCGCCGTCGCCGCGCCCGCCAACGAATCCCACCAGGTGCTTTGCGACCCGGCCGCCGCCGCGGTGGAGCACGCGGATGATGATCTCCTGGCCGACGTAGCAGCCCTTCGTCAGGCTGATGGCGCGATCCTCGATCCCGGCTTCGAGCGGGATCGTGTGCTCGTCCATGTCGACGCCGAAGGCCGGGCGCCCCTCCTCGACGCGCGTCACTTCGGCTGCCTCCGCGTCAACCGGCACGGCGCCCGCGTCCGTGAGCGCGCCGGCGAGCGCCGCGGCGCCCGCGGCCTCGACGACGATCTCGAAGCCCGCCGCGCCGTAGTCGTCGCTGCGGACGACCGTGATCCCGGCCTCGTCGAAGCGTGCCGCCAGGTTTGCGTGCAGCGGCAGGCCGTCGAGCGCTTCGCGAAGGCTGATCTTCCCGTCCGGCGCGGCAGCCACCGCCGACAGGACGGCGGCGGCATCGGGGCCGTAGAGCCCGAATTGCGCCAGGGAGGAGGAGGAGTCGTGCACCTCCACGTCCTCGCTGAAGATGAAGTCCGCCAGCCGCCGGCGGACCGCCTCGGCCGACGCCGCGGGCAGGTCGATGAGGACGCGGTCTCCCAGCTCCGACACCCGCATGTCGCTGATCATGCGGCCCTGGGGGGTCAGCAGCGCGGCGTAGGCTCCGGCCCCGGCGGCCAGCGCAGCTATATCGTTGGTCAGCAGGCCGTGCAGGTAGGCGCGGCGGTCGGCGCCGGTCAGCACCAGGCGGCCCCTGGCGGTGCGATCGAGAAGGCCGGCGCCGCCCCGCAGGGCGTCGTACTGGTCGTGTGCAAACATCGGAGGCGCTGATATCCTGACGGGATGCAGGGGCTTCGCTATTGTAACGTCGCGCTCGCCGCCGCCCTCTGCCTGCTCGTGTGGCGGCCCGCCGCGGCACAGCAGGCCCCCACGGCGGCCCCCGCGACCGGAGACGCCACGTTCATCGTGTTCGCCGGGGGGCGGGAGGTCGGCCGCGAACAGGTCAACCTCTCCCGGACGGCGTCCGGCTGGACCATCACCTCCAGCGGCCGGCTCGGCGAGCCGCTCAACTTCATCAACAAGCGCTTCGAGCTGACCTACGCCCCCGACTGGCAGCCCATCGAGCTCGAGATCGACGCCGTGGTCGGCGAGCGCACGCTCGGCCTGAACACGTCGTTCGCGACAACCACCGCGATCAACGAGATCACGAGCAACGGCACGACCAACTCGAAGAACGACCAGATCACCGTCCGCACCGTGGTCCTGCCGAACAACTTCTTTGCCGCCTACGAAGCGCTGGCGGTGCGGCTCGCGTCTTCGGCGGCCGGGGCGGACATTCCGGTCTACGTTGCGCCGCAGGCGGAGGTCCGGATGATCGTCCGGACGGTCAGCCCCTCGACCTTCGAGACACCAGCCGGCTCCGTCGCGACGCGGCGCTACAGCGTGACGTTCCAGAACCCCGGCGGACCGGTCGAGGCCGAAATCACGATCGACGACCGGAACCGGCTGGCCAGGGTCGACATCGCCGGCGGTGCGCTGGCGGTGGCGCGCCAGGATCTGGCCGGCGTAGCCACCCGGCAGCAGACCGTCCGCAATCCCACCGACGTGGACGTGCAGGTGCCGGCCGCCGGATTTTCGCTTGCCGGGGTGATCACGACGCCGGCAGCGCAGGGCCGCCTCAAGCATCCGGCAATCGTGCTCGTGGCCGGCTCGGGTCCGATCGATCGCGACGCCACCGTCGCCGGCGTACCGCTCTTCGCGCAGCTCGCCGGCGCGCTGGCCGATCTCGGCTACGTCGTGCTGCGCTACGACAAGCGCGGCACCGGGCAGAGCGGCGGACGAATCGAGACGGTCACGCTGCAGGACTACGCCGACGACCTGGTCGGCGCCGTCAAGTGGCTGGCGAAACGCAAGGACGTCAACAACCGGCGGATCATCGCGGTGGGCCACAGCGAAGGGGCGTCGGTGGCGATGCTCGCCGCGGCGCGCGAGAAGCGCATTGCCGCCCTGGTCCTCATCAACGGGATGGGCACCACCGGGCGCGCGCTGATTCTCGAACAGCAGCGCTATCTGCTGGACGCCGCGGAAGTGACTGACCCCGATCGCGCCACCAAGGTCGAGCTGCAGCGGGACATCCTGGATGCGGCCATGTCCCAGACCGGCTGGGACGACCTGCCTCCCGAGGTCCGGCGCGCCGTGGACACCCCGTGGTACCGCAGCCTGCTCGCGTTCGATCCGGAAACGATCATGCCCGGCATCAAGCAGCCGATCCTGATCCTGCAGGCGGATCTCGACAAGCAGATCCAGCCCTACCACGCGGATCGGCTCGCCGAGATGGCGCGGGCGCGCAAGAACGCTCCCCCGGTGAAGGTCGAGCACCTCCCCGGCCTCAACCACCTGATGCTGCCGGCGAAAACCGGCGACATCGCCGAATACGCCACCCTCGAGGCAAAAGCCATCAGCCCCGCGATAGCCCGGGGCATTGCCGAATGGTTCCCGACCGTCGCACGCTGACGCGAAAATCGACTAGACTTTCTCCGCAATGAGAGTCGGCATCCCCAAAGAGACCTGGCCCGGCGAAACACGGGTGGCGGTGATCCCCGCCGGCGCGGCGGTGCTCAAGAAGGCGGGGCTGGAGGTCGCGGTCGAAGCCGGCGCCGGCGCCTCGGCCGGCTTCCCGGACGACGCCTACGTCAAGCAGGGGGCGACGGTGGTGGACCGCGCGGCGATTTTCGACAGCGCCGACGTCATCCTCACCGTCCGGGCCACGCCGGCTGGCGGCCCGCTCCGCAAGGGGCAGGCGGTGATCGGCTTCGCCGATCCGCTCGGCGACCCGGAGACCGTGCGCCAGGCGGGCGCCTCCGGCGCGACCCTGCTGTCGATGGAGCTGATGCCGCGGATCACCCGGGCGCAGAGCATGGACGCGCTGTCGTCGATGGCGACGATCAGCGGCTACAAGGGGGTCCTGCTCGCGGCGAACACCTCGCCGCGCATGTTCCCGATGCTGATGACCGCCGCCGGCACCATCGCCTCGGCCCGCGTCTTCATCGTCGGCGCCGGCGTGGCCGGGCTCCAGGCGATCGCCACGGCGCGGCGCCTCGGCGCGAAGGTCGAGGCCTACGACGTCCGGCCGGCCGTCAAGGAGCAGGTGCAGAGCCTCGGCGCCAGGTTCGTCGAGCTGCCGATCGAGTCCGCCGATGCCGAGGACAAGGGCGGCTACGCGAAGGCGCAGGACGAGGCGTTCTACCGCCGCCAGCGCGAGATGATGCTGAAGGTCGTCGCCGCCAGCGACGTGGTCATCACCACGGCGCTCATTCCCGGCAAGCGCGCGCCGATCCTGCTGACCACGGAGATGGTCGAAGCGATGGCGCCCGGGTCGGTGGTGGTGGACCTGGCCGCCGAACGCGGCGGCAACTGCGAGCTGACCAGGCCCGACGAAATGGTCGTCCACCGCGAGGTCGCCATCGTCGGACCGTCCAACCCGCCGGCGCTGGTGCCCTACCACGCCAGCCAGATGTACTCGAAGAACATCATCACGTTCCTGACGCACCTGCTCGGCAAGAACGGCGCGCAGGAGGCGGCGCTGCCGATCGACACGGCCGACGAGATCACCCGCGAGACCCTGTTGACGCGCGACGGCGACGTCGTGCATCCGCGCGTGCGCGATCTGCTCGGCGCCAAAGCGTAACCGCGGGGACAGGCAGACAGGAGGGAGATCGACGTGTGGATGCTGAGAACTGACGACACCGCGCAGCAGCCCTTCCTGTTCAGGATCACGCCGGGCAACATCAAGACGATCGGCCGGGCACCGCGGGCCGACTTCGTGGTCGACGCCGCGCTCGTGTCACGGCTGCACTGCCAGCTCGCGGCGAGCGCCGCCGAGATCGAGGCGGTCGATCTCGAGAGCACGAATGGCACCTTCGTGAACGGCCTGCGGATCGAACGCGGCACCCTCAAGCATGGCGACAAGCTGCGCGTCGGGGAGGTCGAGCTGGTGGTGATGAAGAGCTAGCGCTCCGGCTTCCCCCTCGCGCGCCCCGCCCATTACGTCAGGAACGGGTTGGTCCGCCGTTCAACGCCGATCGTCGTCGGGGCGCCGTGTCCCGAATACACGATCGTGTCGTCCGGGTACGCAAACAGCACCTCCCTGATCGAGCGGAGCAGCGTGCCGGTGTTTCCGCCGGGCAGATCGGTCCGCCCGATGGAGCCCTGGAAGAGGGTGTCGCCCACGAACAGGGTGCGCGCCGTGGCATCTTCGCGGCTGACCGCCAGGCAGACGCCGCCCGGACAATGGCCCGGCGTGTGGCGGATCCAGGCGGCCAGGGCGCCAAAGCGAATCGGGCCCTCGTTCTCGTAGAAGAAGTCCACCGGCGGCTGCGCCTCGACGGCGAAGCCGAACGCCTGCCCCTGCTGCACCACGGCCTCGTAGAGGAAGTTGTCCGCCTGGTGCAGGCCGACCGGGACGCCGAGCGCCGCCTTCGCCCGCCCGACGCCGGTGATGTGGTCGAGGTGGGCGTGCGTCAGCAGGATGTAGCGGATCTGCAGCTGGTGCTGCCGCACGGCGTCGAGCAGCGCCTCGACCTCGTCGCCGGGGTCGATGACGATCCCTTCCCGCGTGTCCTCGCAGCCGACCACGTAGCCGTTCTTGAAGAAGGGCTCGACCGCCCTGGTTTCGATGATCATCGTGAGCCTGCCATCCGGCTATTTTCGCATTACAGGGCGGAGGCCACTGATGCCCGCAGAAACCCGGGAGATTCGCATTCACGGCAGCCTGCTCGCCGCGGCGGAGAAGCGGCTGCTCGTCCGCCTGGCCGGCCGCGTGCCGGCCGGGATCAACTCGGACCACCTGACCGCCCTCGGCGCGGCGGCCATGGCCGGCGCCGGCGTGTCGTACGCGCTGGCGCCGTCGTGGCCGTGGACGCTCCTCCTGGTCGTGGTCTGCCTGGCCGTCAACTGGCTCGGCGACAGCCTGGACGGCACCCTGGCACGCGTCCGTCACCACGAAAGGCCGCGCTACGGCTTCTATGTCGATCACGTGCTCGACGCCGTGGGCATGCTCTTTCCCATCGCGGGGCTGGTCGCGGGCGGCTTCCTGAGCGCGGGGCCAGGCGCGGCGTTCCTGCTGGCCTATTACCTGCTCACCATCGAGATCGCGCTGGCGACACACGCGCTCGGCACCTTCCGCATCTCCTACTGGAAGTTCGGCCCCACCGAACTGCGGATCCTGCTGGCGATCGGCACGCTCCAGCTCCTGCGATCGCCCTGGAGCACGATCGGCGACCATCGCATGCTGCTGTTCGATCTCGGCGCCGGCATCGGCGCGGCGGCGCTGTTCTTCACGTTCCTCGTTTCGACCGCCGGCAACGTGGCCAGGCTGTATCGGCTGGAACCGCTCCCCGGCGGGCCGCCGCGATGACGCCCGCGCGGCAGCCACGGCGAATCGCGCGTCCCGGAGATCACCGGCGCGGAGCCGCCCGGCGCTGATATGATCGCGCCATGGTGCTCGTGGCTGTCGACGACCTGATGTTCAGCTCCAAAATCCGCGCAACGGCAAAGCAGGCGGGCGTCGAGCTGACGTTCGCCCGGACGCCAGCCGACATCCTCGAGCAGGCGCGCACCGCGAAGCCGGCCTTGCTGATCTTCGACTTGAACAGCGGGAAGTCCGACCCCATCGCGACCATCACGGCGCTCAAGGCGGACCCCGCCCTCGCCTCGATCCGCACCCTGGCGTTCGCCTCGCACGTGCACACGGATCTCATCGCCGCCGCCCGGCAGGCCGGCGCCGACCAGGTGGTTCCACGCTCGGCCTTTGCCGGCAACCTCGCGGACATCCTGCTGTCGTCGAAGAGCTCCCCCGCCTGATCACGAGGTCCGCGATCGAAGCGGCCCGCTGGTCGCCGCCAGCCGCATCCAGCCGCCTACCGCATCCAGTAGTAGACCGCCGCCGCCAGCGCCGCGCCGAGCAGCGCCAGCAGGAGCCACAGGCCGCCGCCGCGCTCCTCCTCGAGCGGCAGCAGGTCCGCCGGCTCGCTCGCGGTGCGCAGATCCACCGGCTGCCCTTCGGCCGGCGCCTCCAGCAGGCCGCGGCAGCGCCGCAGGTCGGCGGCCAGCTTGACGGCAGTGCTCGTGCGGCGGCTGAGATCCTTCTCGAGCGCGCGCGACAGCACCACGTCGAACATCTTCGGCAGCTCGGGATTCAATGCCGTCGGCGGCGGCGGCACCGTTTCCGTGATGCAGCCCAGCGTCGCGGCGATGTCGGCGGCGGTGAACGGGTTCGTGCCGGTGGCCATCTCGTAGACGATCAGCGCGAGCGAGAACACATCCGACTTCTCGTCCACCCGGCCGCCGACGGCCTGTTCCGGCGACATGTACGACACCACCGCCAGCGCCCCGCCCGGCACACTGCCCGGCGCCGCCGCGGCGAGGCCGCGGGTCTGCCCGCCCCGCGTCCAGACGGCCATGCCGAAGTCGAGGACCTTGGCGCTGCCCTTGGCCGTCTCCAGGATGGTGTCGGGACGGAGATCCTTGTGCAATACGCCGCGCGCGTGCGCCTCGGCGACCGCCTCGGCCACCTGCACCGCCAGGTCGAGCGCATGACGGGTGTTCATGCGGCCGCCGGCCATCTGCTGCCGCAGCGTCGCACCCTGGACGAACTCGTAGGCCAGGTAGAGCCGGCCGTCGTGGAAGCCGACGTCGAACAGCGTCGCGATGTTGGGATGCGACAGCACCGCCGCGGCCCGGGCATCGGCAATCAATCGCTCGCGCCGGTAGCCCTCCGCGAGCGCCGGCGGCGCCAGCTTCAGCGCAACCGTACGGCCGTACTTCGTGTCGCGCGCACGGTAGACTTCGCCCAGGCCGCCGTCGCCAACACGCTCGAGCAGGTTGTAATGTGCGACGACGCCGATGGTCTCGTGGGGAGCTCGTGGATCCAGAACAGGCCCCGCGCTATTTCGACGGCTTCGACGGCCGCAGCTCGACCCTGCTGGGCAGGCTGCGCGGCGGCATCAGCAGCAGGTCGACCACGACCTGCCCGACGTCCTCGGGCTGGATTTTCCAGGCGGCCTTGTCCTGCCCTTCCTTCCCGCCGAAGCCGGTCGCGACCGAACCGGGCATGACGTAGCTCACCCGGATGTCTTCCTGCCGCACCTCCTGCATGAGCGCCTCGGAGAACTGGTTGAGGCCGGCCTTGGAGGCGCAGTAGGCGGCGCCGCCCGCGAAGGCGTTCTTGCCCGCCAGGCTGCTGATGTTGATGATCCAGCCGCCGCCACGCGTGCGCAGGTGCGGCAGCGCGGCCCGGCAGCAGTAGAAGACGCCGCTGAGGTTGGTCTCGAGCGTAGCCTGCCAGTCTGCCACCGACAGCTCCGAGACCGGCGCGAACTTGCCCACGCCCGCGTTGTTCACCAGGATGTCGAGGCCGCCGAAACGCTCGACCGCCTGCGCCACCGCGCGCGCGACCGCCTCGGGGTCGCGCACGTCGGCCTCGATGGGGAGCAGGCTGTCCCCCATGCGGGCGCCCGCCCGATCGAGATCCGCAGCCGTGCGGCCGGTCACCGCGGCGCGGCCGCCGCGGGCGATCACGGCCTCGGCGATGGCGAAGCCGATGCCGCGGCTGCCGCCGGTAATCAGCGCGACCTTTCCGGTCAGCTCGCCCGTGCCGGTTGGAGACGTCGTGTTCATCTCAGTAGAATAGTCGACTCCGATGTCCTTCACCGCGATAGTGGGCGCCGGCGCCCTCGGCGGCGCACTTGCGCACCGGCTGGCCTCCCGGGACCGCACCCGCGACGTCCGGCTGATCGACGTCGAGGGCACCGTCGCGCAGGGCAAGGCCCTCGATATTCTCCAGTCGTCCCCCATCGAGGGCTTCAGCGCCCGCGTCTCCGCCGCCGATCGGCTCGAGGCGGCTGCCGGCGCCGACGTCATCGTCTTTGCGGATGCCGCGCGCGGGGATGTCGAGCACGCGGGGGAGACCGGGCTGGCGCTGGTCCGCCGTGTCGCCGCCTGCGAGGCGACCGCTCCGCTGCTGTTTGCCGGCGCCAACCAGCGCGAGCTGATGGCGCGCACCGTCTCCGAGCTGCACGTGCGCGCCCGGCGGGTAGTCGGCTCCGCACCGGGGGCGCTGACCTCGGCCGTGCGGGCACTCACCGCGCTCGAGCTCGACGGCACCGGCGTCGACGTCCAGCTGCTGGTGGTCGGCGTGCCGCCGCGTGGCGCGGTGATCGCCTGGGAGGGGGCCACCGCGTTCGGCCAGCCGATCTCGGCGCTGGTGCCGGCGCACCGGCTCGCCGCGCTGTCGGCCCGCCTGCCCGGTCTCTGGCCACCGGGTCCGCTGGCGCTGGCATCCGCCGCGGCGCGGGTCGCCGAGGCGCTCGCGAACGGGTCGCGCCGCCGCTATACGTGTTTTGTCGTCAGGGAGCAGCCGCCCGAGAGAGGGGCGGTGGTGGCGATGCCGGTGGAAATCACCCGGGGTGGGCTCGAGCGCGTCGTCCAGCCCGCGTTGTCGCGGCAGGAACGGACGCAGCTCGAGAACGCGCTGGCCGGGCCGATCAGCTGACGGCGTCGCGCCCGTGGAGCGCGACACCGCCGGCAAACTCGCCGAGCGCCTCGCGGAGCACCAGGCGTCCGCGGTGCAGGCGCGACTTCAGCGTCTGCGGCTTCACGTGCAGGACCGCGGCTGGCTTCCTCAGTGGACAGGCCCTGAATGTCGCGCAGCACGACCGGCGTGCGGTAGACCTCCGGCAGCTGCGTCAGCGCCGTGATGAGCTGCTGACGCATCTCCCGGCGCATGACATGGTCGTCGGCGAGCGATGACCAGTCGGCGGGGTCCTGCGGCGGCATCGCGGACAGATCGTCCGTCTGGCCGTCCATTCGCGGCTGCTTCTGCGCCGCCCGGCCGGCCTTGCCGGTGCGCAGCCGCGACATCGCCGTGTTGAACGTGATCCGGTAGATCCAGGACGACAGCGCCGCATCGCCGCGAAAGGCGTCGATCTTGCGGAACACCTTCATCAGCACGTCCTGGGTGACCTCCTCCGCGTCCTCCCAGTTCTTCATGTACCTGAACGCCAGCTGGTGGATACGCGACCCGTACGTCGACGACAGGTCCGCGACCGCCGTGGCGTCGCCCGCCTGCATCCGGCCAATGAGCTCCCGTTCTTCGCCTGTGTTCCGCATTTGCTGGGGCCTCCGTATTGAACTGAACACCGTACGGAGACCCCTTATTCCTTCTGAAAGAGAAGAAATAACACAAGCCGTAAGTAGCTATATACGAGTAAGTTATGGCCGCGGCGCGGCGGGCTGGCGGACCAGGGGCTCGAACGTGCGGCGACCGAACACCTCGCCGAATGCCTCTATGGCGGCATCCTCGACCTCAGCTACGGGCACATCCCGTCCCAGCAGCCGTCCCAGCGAGGTCACGCCCCGGTCGGCGATGCCGCAGGGGACGATGTAGCGGAAATGCGAGAGGTCGGGCGAGACGTTGAAGGCGAAGCCGTGGCTGGTGATCCAGCGCGAGATACGGACGCCGATGGCCGCCAGCTTCTCCTGGCCGACCCAGATGCCCGTCAGCCCCGCGGCGCGCGTGGCGGTCACGCCGAACCCGGCGGCCGCCCTGATCAGGACCTCCTCGAGGTCGCGCACGTAACGGTGGACGTCGCAGCGGTCGGGCCGCAGGTCGAGGATGGGATATCCCACCAGCTGCCCCGGCCCGTGATAGGTCACGTCGCCGCCGCGGCCGGCCTCGATCAGCTCGACGCCCGCTTCCCGCAGCTCCGGCTCGGTGGCCAGGACGTGCGACCGGTCGCCGCGCGTCCTGGCGCCGAGGGTGATGACCGGCGGATGTTCGAGCAGGAGCAGTTGATCGGCGATGGCGCCCGCCCGGCGCTCCTCGACGAGGCGCCCCTGCAGCGCGAGCGCCTCCGCATACGGCACCAGCCCGAGCCGCCGCACTTCGAGGGCCCGCACCGCCGCTCACATCCACGCTTCGTCGAAGTGCTCGAGCCGTTCCTTGACGAAGGTCAGGAAGCGCCCGGCGTCCGCGCCGTCGATCAACCGGTGGTCGAAGCCCAGGGTGAGATGGCAGGTCGGCCGGATCGCGATCGCGTCGTCGATCACCACGGCGCGCTTCTCGATCGAGCCGACGCCGAGGATGGCGACCTGGGGCTGGTTGATGAGCGGCAAGCCGTACAGCGCGCCGAAGATGCCCGGGTTGGTGATGGTGAAGGTCCCGTGCTGGACGTCGTCCGGGGTGAGCTTCTTGGTGCGCGCGCGCGACGCCAGGTCGCTGATGGCGCGGCTGAGCCCGAGCAGGTTCTTCTCGTCGGCGCCGCGGATGACCGGCACGATCAGGCCGTTCTCGAGCGCCACGGCGATGCCCAGGTTGATGTCCTTCTTGTAGACGATGTTGCCGCCGTCGATCGAGGCGTTGACCATCGGGAACTGGCGCAGCGCGTCGATGATCGCCTTGGCGATGAACGTCGTGTAGGTGAGCTTCGCGCCCGCCGCCTCGTAGTCCGCCTTGCGGCGCGTCGCGGAGCGCGGCGACGCGGCCGAAGTTCACCTCGTGCACCGAATAGACGTGGGGCGACGTGTGCGCGCTGAGCACCATGTGCTCGGCGATCTTGCGGCGCATCACGGCATCGGCACGATCGCGACGTTCTCGCCGGGCTGGAAAGCGGGCCCGGGCTGCGGCGCCTGCCGGGCGGCGGCCGCTGTCGTGTCCGGACGCGGCCCTGACTCGAGGAAGCCGAGGATGTCCTGCTTGGTGACCCGTCCGCTGATGCCCGTCCCCTTCACCAGCTTCAGGTCGACGTTGTGCTCCTTGGCGATCCGCCGGACGAGCGGCGACGACTTCTGCCGCCGCAGGTCGTCGCGCGAGTCGGCGTCCTGGGCGTCCTCGTCGTCCGCATCCCCTTCCGCGCTGGCGTCTGGCGACACCGTCTCGGGCTGCCCGGCGGCCGCCTGCGGCAGCGAGGACTCCCCTCCGGCTGCCGGCTCCGGCGCGGCGGCCGCGGGCGCGGCATCCGCGCCGGCCGCGGCGCCGCCTATCACGGCGACCACCGCGTTGATCGGGACGGTTTCCCCTTCTTTCACCTTGATGTCGGTCAGCACACCCGCCGCCGGCGATGGAATCTCGGCATCGACCTTGTCGGTCGAGATCTCGAAAAGCGGCTCGTCGCGGTCGACCTCGTCGCCGACCTTCTTGATCCAGCGGACGATGGTGCCTTCGGCGATCGACTCGCCCATCTGGGGCATCACGACGTTTGTTGGCATGCGGTCCCTCGTCTCGCCCGATCAGGCGTGGATGGCCGCCCCGTGCGCGGCATGCGCCGCCTCGCCGACGGCTTCCGACATCGTCGGATGGGCGTGGATGGTGCGCATCAGTTCCTCGACCGTGCACTCGAGGCGCAGCGCCAGCGTGGCCTCGGCGACCAGCTCGGTCGAGCGCGGGCCGATCATGTGCACGCCGAGCACCTCGTCGTATTTCTTCTCGGCAACGATCTTCACGAAGCCTTCGGTCTCGCCGGCGATCCGGGCGCGCCCGAGCACGCCGAACTTGAACGTGCCGATGCGAACGTCGTAGCCGCGCGCCTGGGCTTCCTTCTCGCTCAGCCCGACGCTGCCGATCTCGGGGTCGCAGTAGGTGCAGCCGGGGACCTGGTCGTAGTTGATCGGGCGCGACTCGTGGCCGGCGATCCGCTCGGCCAGCACGATGCCTTCCGCCGACGAGAGGTGGGCCAGCTGCGGATGGCCGGGCTCGTCGAAGGTGATGACGTCGCCGATCGCGGAGATGCCGGCCACGTTCGTGCGGAACTCATGGTCGACGTGGATGTAGCCCCGCTCCATCCGGACCTGCAGGTCTTCGGCGCCGAGGCCGGCGGTGACCGGGCCGCGGCCGGTGGCGACGAGGAGGTACTCGGCCGACATCCGCGAGACGTTGCCGTCGCCCCCCTGCGCCTCGATGTCGACGCCGCCGGCGCCGGCCCTGGCGCTCGTCACCTTGGTGCCGGTCAGCACCTTGATGCCCTGCTTCTTGAAGGACTTCTCGAGCTCGGCGGAGACCGCCTCGTCTTCGATCGGCACCAGCCGCGGCAGCAGCTCGATGATGGTGACGTCGCTGCCGAAGCGCCGGAAGATCGACGCGAACTCGACGCCGACCGCGCCGCTCCCGAGGATCACGAGGGACTTCGGTATCTCCTTGAGGAAGACCGCTTCGTCGCTCGTGATGATCCGCTCGCGGTCGATCGCGATGCCCGGCACGGTCCGCGGCTGCGAGCCGGTGGCGACGATGATCTCCTTCTTCGCGACGAAGGTCTCCTTTTCCCCTTCGGTGACCTCGACGCGGCCGCCGCCGGCCAGCCGGGCGCTTCCCTTCACCAGGGTGACCTTGTTCTTCTTGAACAGCAGCTCGATGCCCCCGGTCAGCCCCTTGACGATCTTGTCCTTGCGGGCCTGCACCTGCGCCATGTCGATCCCGACCGCCGCTTCACCGAGCGTGAGGCCCCATTCCTTCCAGCCCTGGGCGATCTTCAGCGCGTGGGCGTGCTCGAGCAGCGCCTTGGTCGGGATGCAGCCCCAGTTCAGGCAGGTGCCGCCGACCGCCGGCGCCCGTTCGACGACGACCGTGCGGAGGCCGAGCTGGGCGGCGCGGATGGCCGCGACGTAGCCGCCCGTGCCCGAGCCGATGACGACAACGTCGAATTCTTTGGCCATAAGGGACTAGGAATCCTTCTTTCGCATGCTGGACAGCGGCACGAACGTGACCGCGGCGGGTGGAGCAGGCTCGGGCTCGGGGGGGCCGGCCTGCTCCGGATCGAGGCGCGCGAGGTGCGAGCGCAGCCGGGTGTAGTCGTAGCGCAGCTCCCAGTAGGACTGGTTCAGCGCCTCGAGCTTGCGCGACAGCCGCCTGACGGCCCATAACGCGGCACCCGCCACCAGCAGCGCCATGCCTGCGACAATCCAGAGGGCCACAACCGTCGTACCTTAACAGCACCGCCGAGGACGACGCAAGGATCGGCCGGCGGAGCGGCCCCGGCAGCCCGGAGGCCCCGGACGGGGCCAAGGGACGTATAATCGGCGCGTTCCATGGCGCCGGCCAAGACGATCCTGATCTGCGACGACGATCAGGGGATGCGCGACACCATCGCCGCAATCCTCAAGCGCGACTACACCGTGCGGACCGTCTCGAGCGGAGAAGCTGCGCTCGGGCTGCTCAAACAGGAGGATGTCGACCTCATCCTGCTCGACGTGCGGCTGCCCGGCATCAGCGGCTTCGATGTCCTGCGCATCGTCAAGGAGAACTACAACCTCATCGAGTGCATCATGATCTCGGCCATCAACGAGGTCGAGACGGCCGTGCAGGCCATGAAGCACGGCGCCTACCACTACATCACCAAGCACTTCGACTACGACGAGCTGCGGTCGCTGGTGCGCAATGCCTGCGAGCGGCAGGACCTGAACCGCCAGGTCATCACGCTCAGCGCCCAGGTGGCCGAGCAGAGCCAGCGCGAGTTCCTGATCGGCCCGAGCAAGCAGATCCGCGACATCGTGGATCTGGTCCAGAAGGTGGCGCGGCTGTCGGCCACGGTGCTGATTCTCGGCGAGAGCGGCACCGGCAAGGAGCTGCTGGCGCGGCTGCTGCACCGCGAGTCGGGGCGCGGCGACGCGCCGTTCATCGCGGTCAACCTGTCGGCCATCCCCCACGAGCTCGTCGAGAGCACGCTGTTCGGCCACGAGCGCGGCTCGTTCACCGGCGCGCACAAGCAGCAGCTCGGCAAGTTCGAGCTGGCCGCGGGAGGCACGCTGTTTCTCGACGAGATCGGCGACCTCCGGTTCGACCTGCAGGCCAAGCTGCTGCGCGCCATCCAGGAGGGGGAGATCGAGCGGGTCGGCGGCGTCAAACCGATCAAGACCGACTTCCGCCTGGTCGTGGCCACCAACGTGGACCTCGACAAGGCGGTCAAGGACGGGCGCTTCCGGGAAGACCTCTACTACCGCATCAACGTCATCCCGATCCGCATGCCGCCGCTGCGCGAGCGGATGGACGACCTGCCCGAGCTGGCGCGGCTGTTCCTCGAGCGCTACCGGATCAAGTTCCGGAAGCCGGTGCGCGGCATCTCCGATTCGGCCCTGAAGATCCTGCAGTCGTACTGGTGGCCGGGAAACATCCGCGAGCTCGAGAACCTGATCGAGCGGCTGGTGGCGGTGAGCGACAAGGAGTGGGTGACCGACGAGGACCTGCCGCTCGAGTATCACTTCGCGCGGCTGGATTCCGCGCCGCCGACCGGCGAGGCGCTGTTCCAGGAGGCGTGCGACACCTTCGAGCGGAACTTCATCCTGCGGGCGCTGGAGAAGTCCGACTGGAACGTCACGGGCACCGCCCGCTACCTCGGCATCCCGCTCAGCACCCTGAAGCACAAGATGGCGCGGCTCGACCTGCGCGACCTGGCGCGCAAGCTCCGCGGCGCCTGACCTCACCTGCGTCCTTCCGGCTCCCGGGCCAGCTCGAGTGTGCGGGTGACTCCAAACATACCGGCCAATTTCTTGGCCGGTGCGGCCAACAGGTTGACCGGCCAATCCGCCAATGGCCCGATTTTCGGTCAATTCCGCACACTTTTTCACTTTCTGCGCGTTACATAGAGTCACTTCAGCACGGCTGGATTTGCTGTGCGCACACAAAAGCGCACACTTTGATAAGACTCTGTGGACAGCTGCCGGCCACTCCGGAATATCGGTTGCAATTTCAAGTTTGTGATTTCGGACGACGGATGTAATTTTCGGCGGTCCCGCCAGCCGCGTCCCGGTTACCACATCAATACGAACGGCCAGAGACCAGGAGTGCCCATGCAGCCGTCGATGTTCAACGTCCGCGTTCCTCTCGAGGGTCAGGACGAAGTGTTCCTGATGAACACCTTCACGGACGCCCAGCTCATCGTCTCGCCAGACGTGGCCGAGCTGCTCGACCGGCTCGACCGTGATCCACATGCCTGGACGCCCGACGAGCGCGATGCGCTCACGACGCTGGCCGACAACGGCTTCATCGTCGAGGACGGCGAGGCCGATCACCGCCACCTGCGGGAGTTCTTCCACACGGTGCGGGAGAGCACGGACCAGCTGCGCATGACCGTGCTCACGACCCTGCAGTGCAATTTCGCGTGCGACTACTGCATTCAGGGGGACCACGGCGACTACAACAAGCACGCCGCGAAGATGTCGATGGAGACGGCGGCGCGCGTGTCGGGATGGGCGGAAGGGCGGCTGGCGCAGCTCGGCGCCCAGTCGTACGTGCTCACCTTCTTCGGCGGCGAGCCGCTGCTGAACCTGCCGGTCGTGTACTACATGGCCGAGCGGATGTGGAACTACTGCGAGCCGCGCGGCATCCGCATGCTGATCAACATCATCACCAACGGCCTGCTGCTGACGCCGGAGGTGGTGGACCGGCTGGCGCCGTTCGGCCTGAACGGCGTGAAGATCACGCTCGACGGCGACCGCGACACGCACAACAAGATGCGCCCGCTGCGCGGCGGCCAGGGCACGTTCGACAAGATCATCCACAACATCCGGCAGGTCGCCGGCAAGTGCCGGATTGCGATTGGCGGCAACTTCGACCTCGAGACCGCCGACAGCTATCCCGCGCTGCTCGACTACCTGAAGGAGCAGGACTTCGCCGATCAGCTGTCGAAGGTGGCGTTCAAGCCGGTGATACGCACCAGCCAGCCGGGCACGGCGGCGGCCCCGGCGCCGGCGGTGCGCGGCTCGAAGTTCATTCCCCTGACCACGGTGAGCGCCGAGTCGAAGCCGCTGAACGGCGCCTGCATGACCTCGGCCGGCACGGGCACCAACGGCTGCGACAGCTGCAACGTGCTCGACGACCAGATGTCGTTCCTGCGCGAGGAGACGAAGAAGCGCGGGTTCCCGACCATCGACGGCGTGCACATGGGCCCCTGCGAGATTCACAAGAAGCACGCCCACACGATCGGCCCGGACGGCTCGCTCTACGCCTGCCCCGGGTTCGCCGGCGACGCGCAGCAGTCGACCGGGCACATCGACGGGCGCGAGGAGCCGTACCGGTCGCGGGCCGCCGCCCAGTTCGAGGCGCTGGCTGCCTGGAAGGAGTGCCGCGACTGCGCCTTCATCCCGGTGTGCGCCGGCGGCTGCACGGTGGCGGCGTACAACGAGCTCGGCGACATGAACGCCCCTAACTGCCACAAGAGCGCGCTGCAGGCAGGGCTGGTGGCGCTCGCGCACGACACGGCGCGGGCCGGCGCCACGATCAACTGACGGCGGGACCTGGCGGTCACTCGGAACAGGAGCACGCGATGAAGAGCTGGAAGAAGGGCGACAAGAACAAGGGGCCGCTTCGCCCGTGGCTGGTCGACATCGTCGTCGACTGCCAGCGGTAGGAGCCGAGCGTACTCGGGCTGGTAACGAAACAACTGCAGAGAGGATGACGCGATGAAGATTCAGGTTCTCAAGAAGGGCAACAGCAAGGTCAAGGTGATGGAGTCGTGCCCCTGGCTGGTGGAGTGCCCGCCGGAAGCGGTCAAGAAGTAGTCCGCCGATCCGATCGGTTTTTCAATCGTTGTTTCAATCAAGGAGCCGCACATGAAGGTCCAGATCGTCAAGAAGGGCAACAGCAAAGTCAAGGTGATGGAATCGTGCCCCTGGCTCGTGGAGTGCCCGCCGGAAGCGGTGAAGAAGTAGGTCGGAGTCCACGAGTCCGCCCGCCGGCGCTGCGGCGTACGCAGGCCGGCCGGCGATGGCTCGCCGGCGTGCCGGGCGAACCGGAAAGGTAGCGGTTGGCGCCGGCGATCCGGTACTGTGAGTCGCATGACCGTGAGACGCGTCAGGGCGCCAGCCTGCATTGTGGTCGTCTGGGCACTGCTGTGTACCGGCTGTGCGGGAAACGGGGGGCGCGCCGCGGCCGGGGCCGCGCCGGAGCTGCGCATCGGGACATTTGCCAACACGGGGGGCCGGCTCGCGGACGTCCTGTCGAGAGAGACGCTCGTCACGGTGGACTGGGACGGGCGTCCGGCTTTCCTGCTGGCCGAGTCGGCGGCCGTGTCGGCGGATGGCCTGGCGCTGACGGTCACGCTGCGGCCCGGGATCAAGTTCCACACCGGCGAAGTCGTCACGGCGGAGCGCGTCCGCGGCCTGCTGTCGGCGAAAGCGGATTTCATGAAGGACGTGGCCGGGGTCGACGCCGAGGGGGAGCGCACCATCCGGATCCGCCTGAAGAGCGCCAACGCGCTCAGCCTGGCCGCGCTCAGCGAATACACCATCCACGACGAAAAGAACCCGCAGCTCCGCACCGGTCCGTTCCGGATCGTGTCGGCGTCGCCCAATGCGGTGCTGGAGCGGTTTCCGCAGTACCACCGCGGCATGCCCACGGTGGCCCGCATCGAGATCCAGCAGTATCCCAACCATCGCGCGGCGTGGACGGCCATGCTGCGGGGGGAGGTCAACTTCCTCCACGAGGTCAACCGCGAGTCGATTGACTTCATCCAGGCCGGCGGGACCATCGCGGCCTATCCGATGCTCCGGCCCTACTACTACGGCCTCGTCTTCAATCAGGCCCACCCGATCCTGCAGCGCCGCGCCGTGCGCGTCGCGCTGAACGAGACGATCGACCGCGAGGAGATCGTGCGCAACGGCATGCGCGGCCACGGCCGGGCGGCGGACGGTCCCATCTGGCCGTATCACTGGGCGCATCCCGGTGGCCGCAAGGCGCCCGCCCCGAACCCCCAGGCGGCACGGGTCCGGCTCGACGCCGAGCAGCTCCCCGTCGCGGCGGCGCGTCCGGGCAGCATGCCCGCCCGCTTCGCCTTCACCTGCCTGACGATCGAGGGGGACACCAGGTTCGAGCGGATTGCGCTGGTCGTGCAGCGCCAGCTCTTCGAAATCGGCGTCGACATGCAGATGCAGCCGGTGCCCGCGGCGGAGTTCAACAAGCGGCTCGCAGCGGGAAACTACGACGCGTTCCTCATCGAGATGGCCAGCGGGCGCACGCTCGCCTGGCCGTATGCCTGGTGGCGCTCCCCGGGCCTGACCGAGAGCGTGTCCATCGGCTACACCGGTGCGGACGAGGAGCTGGATCGGATGCGGGCAGCCGGCACGGACGAGGCGGTGCGGATCGCCGTGGCCGACGTCATGCGGGTGCTGCGCGAGGATCCGCCCGCCCTCTTCCTCGTCTGGCCCTACGAGACGCGGGCCGCCGACTCCTCGATCGTGGTCGAATACGAGCCCGAGCGGGACATCTTCGGCACGCTGTGGCGCGCGCAGCGCACCACCCTGGCCGCGGCGGGCGCACGATGAGGCGGATCACCTCCCGCTTCGTGATGCTCATCGCGACCGCCGCGGTGGCGCCGCTGGTCATCTATGGCGCCGTCTCGCTCGGCCGCCTCCGCGCCGGCATCCAGGATTCGGTGCAGGCAGGCAACACCCGCGTCGCCGAGCAGGTCGCCAGCCAGATCAAGCTCTACATCGACACCAACGCCCGGGTGTTGCGATCGGTGGGCGCCGAGCTCGAGGGCACCCGGCTCGCCGGCTGGCAGCAGTCACGCGTCCTCAAGAACCACGTCCTCGAGTTCCCGGAGTTCCGCGAGATCTCGCTGTTCGATGCCAGCGGCCGCGTGGTCGCCACCAGCCGCTTCGGCCCGCCGGCAACCCGGGTGGTTGACGGCACGTCCGGCCGGACCACTCAGGGCGTCCACGTCTCGCCGCTCTTCGAGGACGAGGACACCCTGCCCGCGCTCGACCTCATGGTCGGCCTGCACTCGTCGGCCGACGACGCCGGCTGGCTGGTGGCCCGGCTGTCGCTCGAGGAGCTCTGGCGGTTCGTCGACAAGGTCCGCGTCGGCGACGAGGGCTACGCGCTCGTCCTCTCCGACGACGGCCGCATCGTGGCGCACGGGGATCCGGCCGAGAAGCGGCTGGTGGCCCTGCCGCCCGAAGCCCAGGCGCAGCTCGCCGAGCGGCGGGTGCTGCGCGAGGCGGACCCGCAAGCCGCCACCTTTGCCCGGCGGGACACCGATCAGTCAGGCCGGGAGAAGCTGTTCGCCGGGGCGCGGGTGCCCGACCTGGGCTGGACGGTGATGGTGGAGCAGCCGACCAGCGAGGCCTTTGCCGTCACCACCGAGCTGCAGCGCCAGCTGCTGGCCGCCATCACCCTGGCCCTGATCGGCACCGTCGTTCTCGGGTGGAGCTGGGCGCGTTCGTTCATCACCCGGATTGCCGCCCTGACGACCGCCACGCGGGCGCTCGCGGCGGGCCGGATGGAGGAGCGGGTGTCGATTGGCGGCCGCGACGAGATCCATCAGCTGGGGGATGCCTTCAACTCCATGGCGGACCGGCTGGTGGAGCTGCAGGAGGACGTCAGGAAGCAGGAGCGCCAGGCCATGTTCGGCCGGATTGCGGCGGGCCTGGTGCACGACCTCTCGCATCCGATCCAGAACATCGGCAACAGCTGCAAGCTGATCGTGAAGATGTTCGACGACCTCGAGTATCGCGAGACCTTCAAGCGCACGATCGAGCGCGAGATGGTCATGATCAAGCGGGTGCTCGACGACCTGCGCAACATCGCGCGCCCGATTCCGCTCGAGCGCTTCCCGGTCGAGGTCAACCGATCGGTCAGCGAGGTGGTCGAATCGATGCAGCAGCATGCGGACATGGCCGGGGTCACGCTGCGGTCCGAATTGACGCCGGAGCCGGCCTTCATCGATGGAGACGTTTTTGCACTCGGGCGGGTGTACCGCAACCTGATCCTGAATGCCATCCAGGCAACGGCGCCGGGGGGCACGATTACCGTCGAGGCCCGGACCGTGGAGGACCGGGTGATCGTCCGCATCCAGGACACCGGGTGCGGCATTCCGGCCGATCGGCTGGCGGCGATCTTCGAGGACTTCGTCACCACGAAGCGCCGCGGCCTCGGGCTCGGGCTGGCCATCTCCCGGAAGATCGTGGAGCAGCTGGGCGGCCTGATTACCGTGACGAGCGACGTCGGCAAGGGCACGACGTTCGTTCTGGATTTTCCCCGCACGCACGCGCGGCCCATGCTGGTCGCGGGGTGACACGCGTGCGGGCCGTCCCGCACCAGAGGGAGCCGGCGCAGTACGCCGGCGCGGCCATCTTTATGAGGAGAACAGACATGGTCCGGAAACCCGTGAAGGCGACAGAGATCGAGATCCTGGGCCAGCGCTACGCGGCGCAGTACTTCGAGCACAAGACCGTGCGGGGGACGCGGCGGTTCAGCTGCGAGGTACTGCTCGCCGCCGGCGATCGGATCATCGTGGACGACGATTCGATGTCCGGGCTCGAGTCGAAGGTGGCGTGCATGGCGCCGGCCACGATCTACAGCCGCCTGCTGGCTGGACGGGCCTCGGTGGCGGCGTAGTACCGCCGGGCCGCGAGGCGCCCGCGTCCGGCGTACAAGAAACCGGCCCGCTGGCGAACCGCCGTCACGCGGCGCCAGGGGCCGAGAGTGCACAGCCGGCCACCGCGCGCATCTCCGTGGAGCTGCACGCCGGCGAGCCGGCGCCACGCCTGCTGCCGCTACTTCCGCGGCAGGACGGCGTCCTTCAACTGCTTGGCGATGCGCGCCTTGACCACCGTTTTCGCGGGGATCTTGATGGCTTCGCCGGTGGCCGGGTTCCGTCCCATCCGCGCCTTCCGCTTCTGGACGACCAGCTTCACCATGCCCGGGAGCACGAACTCGCCGGAACGCTTGAGTTCCTTTTCCGCCAGCGTGTTCAGCTCGTCGAAATACTCTCTCGCCTGCGTCCGCTTCACTTCGAAGCGATCCGCGAAATGCGAAAAGAGCTCGGACTTGCCCATCCTGCGGGCCTCTGCCATTGGCTATTCCCCTTGCTTTGGCGCGCTCTTCAGAACCCGCCGCCGACTACGCGCGCAAGTGTCGGCAACGGAGAAATGCAATGAAATCAGGGGGTATCCTAGCGCGCCGCGTTTTCCGCTGTCAATCACGATGGTCGAGAACCGCGCGAAAAACGGCCTGAATGCTACAATTTTTTGCGTGGCCACCCCGACCCTCGAGACCTTCCCCAACCCGCGGCCGGGCCGCGACTACGAGATTGCCATCCGCTGTCCGGAGTTCACGTCGGTCTGCCCCAAGACCGGTCTGCCCGATTTCGGCGAGATCCGGATCACCTACGTCCCCGACGAGCTCTGCATCGAGCTGAAGGCGTTGAAGTTCTACATGGTCGAGTTTCGCAACCGCGGGATCTTCTACGAGGCCGTGACCAACCAGATCCTGGACGATCTCGTCGCCGTCTGCCGTCCCCGCCGCATGACCGTGGTGGGCGACTTCAGCGCCCGCGGCGGCATCTCGACCCGGGTGACGGCGGAGTGGAGGGGGGAGAAAGTTTAGGGGTTCAGGGTTCAGGGTGCAGGGTGCAGGGTTCGCCAGGTTCAAGGTGCAGGCTTTGCCAGGTTCAAGGGGCAAAGCTTCGCCAGGTTCAAGGTGCAAGGTTCAGGGGTGCAGGGTTCGCACGGTGCAGGGTGCACGGTGCAGGAGTCGCACGGTGCAAGGGACGCCAAGCGGTGGGCCGCGCACGGAGAGAGCCGATCAGTTGGTCGGGGCGAAATCCTGAATCCTCCACTCGGGACCCAGCGAAGCAGCGAACCTTCGCTGCACCTCGAACCCTGAACCGAGCGAACCTTGCACCCTGAACCTTGCACCCTGCACCGAGCACCTTGAACCGAGCGCACCGTGCACCGTGCACCCTGAACCGAGCGAACCCTGCACCCCTGAACCCTGAACCCTGAACCTGCGTTATGCACTCCCTCCCCATCGAGGACTCCCTAGACCTCCACACCTTCGCCCCGCGCGACATGCCGTCGGTGGTGGAAGAATACGTGCGCGCGGCGCGCGACGCGGGGCTGGTTGAAGTGCGGCTGATTCACGGGAGGGGCAAGGGGGTGCAGCGCGGGATCGTGCAGGCGGCGCTCGACCGGCACCCGCTGGTCGAGGAGTTCTGGGACGCACCGGAGTCCCATCTCGGTGCCACGGTCGCGCGGCTGATCCCGCCAGGCGACGCGGCGTAACCCGAGTCCGTTTTCCGCCGCGGCGGAGGGTCTCCGTCGTCGCGCGGCCTCCCGCCATCGCGCGTCGTCCCGCCGCTGGATGATGCGCGGCTGCCGCCGTCAGGCGGCAGCCACACGGGACGTCCCGCTACTTGCTCAGCCGGATGATCTGGTTCTGCAGCTGCTGGAAGGCGGGACCGACGTCCGCGGCCGTCGCCGCAAAGTAGTACTTCCCTTCGAGCTGCGTGCTCTTGAAGTCGGGCGACGTCCGGTCGTTGGCCACGCGCTTCAGGATGCTCTCCGAGGTCTCGGGAATCGACCCGAGGTCGTAGCGCACCAGTTCACCCATGCCGATGGAGTAGATGCGGACCGGGTAGTCGCCGCCGGTATCGCTGCGCGCCGCGTCGGCGATGATCTCGACCAGGTTGCGCGCCGCGTTGTTGATGTTGATCACGTGGGCCGGGTAGCGCCCCTGTGCGGTGCTGAAGTGCCGCAGCCCGCGGCGGCTCGACTGCGCCGCACCGTTCACGGTCAGCGTGCTGCTCTGCAGCGGGAACGTCGTCGGGATTCCCGAGCTCCGGAAGTGCGTGTGGCGGCTGGTGGTCGGCAGCCACGGCGCCTCCGGCCGGGTGCACGACGACAGCGGCGTGGTGCAGTCCCAGCGGAAGGCCGAGCCGAAATTGGGGCTGCCGTTGCCGGTCTCGGTGTCGTAGAGCCCGGCGATCTGCGGGTTGAGGTGCGTCTGGTTGTCGGGGTCGGCGCCGTTGTCGGGGAAGTCCCAGGTGCGCAGCCCCTTGGCCGCGCCCGACGTGTCGTACATCCCGGGCACGCTGTTCGACGCGCCGTCGGTGAACAGCACGATCACGCGGAGGCCCGACTGCTGGCCGCGCGGCACCGCGCGGAGCTCGTCCCAGCCGCGATACAGCCCTTCCACCATCGCCGTGCTGCCGCCGGGCAGCGTGTTGGGGATGTCGGCCATCACCCGCGTCTTGTCGAAGCCGCGGCTGGCCGGCATCTGGTCGATGACGCGGGCGCCGTTGCTGTAGGTGATGAGCGCGACGCGGTCGCCGTTCCGGTCGAACGAGTTCACGAAGGCGCGCGAGGCGTCGCGGACGGCGCCCCAGCGCGAGCCGATCGAGCTCGACACGTCGAGCACGAGCGACAGGTCGACCATGCGGCGCTGCGCCTCGCCGGTGCTCGTGATCTGCACCTCGTTGAAGTTCGCCAGCCGCATGAACGTCGTCGGCAGCGTCGTCGCGGCGGTGACGGTAACGACGTTGACGCCGCTCGCCTGCACGGTCTGCATCGAATAGAAGCCGCCGGCCGCGGTCGGGTCGCTGCCCGCGGTGCCCATGTAGCCCGTGGGGAAGTTCGCCTTGAAGATGCGCTCCGCCTCGCCGCGCGGGTCGCCGCTGTTGAGCATGCGGGCGGCGCCGAGCGCCGCGCCGTCCACCGCCTTGCTCAACTGCGCCTTGACGACGTAGGCGCGCCCGGCGTCGACCGCAAGGCCGGCGAAGATCAGCAGTACGGAGAGGATTCCCGCCATGTAGATCAGCGCGAAGCCCTTTTCACCGGAGATATCGAATCGCTTGTTGGTCATGGTCCGTCGCCTTTCAGCAGCCTCGGCGGTCCCTGTCGGGATCAGAAGTAGGCAATCGAGTAGAGGGTCTGCGGGACCGTGATCCCGAAGCGGTCGAGCGGCGTGATCAGCGTGTGCCGGGTGTAGATCTCGGTGACGTAGATCAGCCCGCCGCGCACGGCCACGAGGTTCGACGGCACGTTGGTGACGCGCAGCCCGGTGTTGTTGTCGGAGTTGGCGGCTTCGTAGTTCGGCGGCCCGCCGAACGAGCCGCCGCCGGCGGTCAGCAGCTTGCTCGCGCCGGGGTAGCTGCCGTACTCGTAGCGCTGGTACAGGATCACGCGGTCGAAGTTGCTGGTGCCCGAGGTCTCGCCGCGCTTGAGCACCGAGAAGATCATCCGGGACGTGCCGTTGTCGAAGTTGACCGGGCGGCTCGACATCCCCCGCATCGCCTGCGCCGCGTCCTGCAGCGTCGCGTCGCGGGAGATCAGGTTGGCCCCCTCGCGGGTCATCCTCGTCACGGCGTGCTGGTCGAGCAGCGCCCAGCCGACCTCGGACACGCCCAGCACCATGACGATGAACAGCGGCATGATCAGCGCGGTCTCGACGATGGCCTGGCCGGCGGCGCCGGCGAGCCGCGACCGGCGGCGGAGCGGACGGGCGATCACTGGAACCTGCTTTCGTTCTTCATGGTCGAATCCACGCTGATCGTCAGCCGCCCGTTGGTGAAGAACGGCCGGATCAGCGGCGTGAAGAATGTCCATGTGTAGGCGACCGTCACCTTCTCGACCTCGCCCGGGCCGCCGGTGCCGCCGGCCCAGGACGAGCCGCCGACGGCCATGTGCTGGAAGGTGAACGCGTTGTCCGGGATGGTCAGCGTCGGCGTCGCCTCGCGCATCGCGTTCTTGATCGAATCGACCCGCGACATGCTGCCATTGGTGTTGCCGGTGACGCCGTAGCGCGTCGCCTGGCTCACGCCGTTCTGGAGCGTGAGGTAGGTGTAGAACACCGACGCGAACTCGATGGTCCCGAAGGTCAGGAGCAGGATGAGCGGCGTGACGATCGCCGCCTCGAGCATGTTCGCCCCGTCGCTGTCCCGGAGCCGCGCGAGTATGCGATGCAGTGAAGTTCGAGTCATGCGAGTGTGAGTCCGTCACGCTCCAGAGCAACGGCGGTGCCGTCGGCGCGAGCCCCGCAAGTCCAGTCAGGAGAGCTGGTTACGGCGGCCTCGATTTCCGTATCTGGCGTCCGGGCTGACGCGATTGTGAGGGGGAACGCAGATTTGACGGGCGGCGGATCCGGCCGGACCGCCGTCGCCGTGCCCACGGCGGGCGTGGCCGGGGGCGTTCCGGGTCGAGGGCGTGCCGGGTCGAGGGGTGCCCTGGTCGAGGGGATGACTGGCCGAAGGCGTGGCGTCCGCAGCAGCCGGCTGAAACACGCCGGTCACGACGGGATGCCGGGAGCTAGAACAGGCCGGGGACGACGCGCCAGCGGACGGTCTGCTGGTAGTCGCGGTAGGCAGCGTCGCGGGCGAGGACACGCTCCTCGTAGACCGCGCGCACGAGCAGCGCCACGTCGGCGCCGACGAACGTCAGCAGGTTCCAGATGGTGCCATTGGCGGCCAGGAACCCGACATGGGTGATGAGATAGCCCAGGTAGATCGGGTGGCGCACCAGCCGGTAGAGCCCGGTCGACACGATGCCGCGGTTGGCGGGCATCAGGCCGAAGCTGCGGCCGAGCGACAGTTTCCCGCCGATGACCACCACCAGGCCGCACGCCGAGAGCGTGGCGGTCGCCAGCTCCGGCAGCAGCGACGCGGCGGCCACCGGCGCCACCAGCATCGGCCCCATCAGCGAGATCGTCGTCAGCGCGCGGGCGCGGACGCTGCGGTCGACCACGCCGGTCGGCCGCCGGAAGACGGTGAGCACCACGACCAGCGCCTCGCTGGCGAGCAGGAGGAGGCTGGTCATCCGTCCCGTATGCGCGAAGTCGGCGCCCAGCCGGACGGCCAGGAAGGTGAACAGGCCGACGATCGCCATGCGCGCCGAGATCTCGGCGAACTCGAGCGGCGGCGCCGCGGCGGCACGCCGCAGCAGGCCGACGTCGACGCCGAGGGCGCCGGCGGTCCCGCCGGGAGTTCTGGCCACCGCCGACAGGATCCGCTTCATGGCTCCGCCCCCTGGGACTCGGTCTCTTCGATGAAATAGCTGGCGCACGCCGCGTCGAGCAGCTCCCGCGTGATCACCGGTTCGCGGTTCTGGTAGCGGCACATGTTGACGACCTGCTCCACGAGATCGCGCGGGTGGCAGGCGCGCATCTGCAGGCGGCGCGGCTGGTAGTACTTGCGCAGCAGGTACTCGACCATGACCGGGTCGAAGGCCAGGCTGCGCTTGCGGCAGTTGAGCTCGAAGATCTGGCAGTACTCGTCCACCGTCGGGTTCTTCGCGACGATCTTGTACGGGATGCGGCGCAGGAACGCCTCGTCGGCGAGCGACGCCGGCTGCAGGTTGGTGGCAAAGACGATGAGGACGTTGAACGGGATCTCGAACTTGCGGCCGGTGTGCAGCGTCAGGAAGTCGACGCGGCTCTCGAGCGGCACGATCCAGCGGTTCAGCAGGTCGCGCGGCGGAATCCGCTGGCGCCCGAAGTCGTCGACGACGAAGACGCCGCCGTTGGCCTTCATCTGGATCGGCGCCTCGTAGAACTTCGAGATCGGATTGAACGTCAGGTCGAGCATCTCGAGCGTCAGCTCGCCGCCGACGACCACCACCGGGCGCTGGATCTTCTCCCAGCGGCGGTCGAGCGACGCCGAGGCGACGACGCTGAGCGTCTGGGCCGCCGACTCGATCGGTTGGTGGTTGACCGCGTCGAAGGTGGTAATCGTCTGGCCGTCCACGTCGATCGCGTGCGGCACGTACATCTCGGTGCCGAGCGCGCGGCCGATGCCTTCGGCGACGACGGTCTTGCCGTTGCCCGGGCGCGCCGTAGAGGAAGAGCGACTTGCCCGAGTTGACCGCCGGGCCGAGCAGGTCGAGCATCCCCTTGCCGACGATCAGCTGGTCGAAGCCGGTCGCCAGCCGGTCGCGGTCGACGTAGGGGCGCGACGCCATGCACGCGCGCACGTAGGCGTTGTACTGGGCGAGCGGCACCGGTGCCGGGCCGACGTAGCGCGACACCTCGAAGAACTGCATCGCGCGGTCGCGGCCGAGGTCGGTGAGGATGTAGCGGTAGCCGGCGGTGCCGGTGCCGCTGGCGCCGCGGACCTCGACGAGCTTCTCGACGCGGGCGTGCTGCACCAGCGCGTCCAGCACCGAATAGGGCAGGCGCAGCTTCTCCGCCAGGATGCGTCCCGGTGGCCTCGCCGCCGACCAGCGTCTTCAGCAGCAGCTGGGACAGCGTGTCCGGATGCAGCCCGGTCTCCGCGATCGTCGCCGGCGGCGGCGGCGGCGTCGGCTGGGCCGAGAACGACGACTCGCTGGTGACCGGCCGGGCGGCAGGCGCGGCCGCGCTCACTGGCCACCTCCGCCGGCGAGCTCGATGGTGTGGCCGAGGCGCGTGCCGGACGCCTCCAGGGCGCCGGCCGGCAGCTCGAGCACCCCGGCGGTTCCCCGCCGCGGCAGCCGGATCCGCCAGGGCCTGAGCGCCGTGACGGCGTCGACCACCACCCCGTGGTCGTCGAGCGCCACGACGTCGATGGCGAAGCGCATCCCGCAGGTGTGGACGCCGCGGCTGGGCACGATCCACAGCGCCTCGCCAGGCTCGAGGGCGCTCCGGGTCAGCAGCCCCACCGCGCGCGTCGCGCGGGTGTCGGCGACCGCCACGTTGTCGGCCACCACCACGCCGGTGTTCAGATTCTTCGCGATGAGCGGCATGACAAAACTCGGGCCGGAATCCTATTTCTGTTTTTCGATCAGCGGGAACAGGACGGTCACGAACCTGATGGCCGCCGGGCCGATGGTGACGACCCAGATTGCCGGGAAGATGCAGAAGACCAGCGGAAACACCATTTTCACGCCGGTCTTGGCCGCCGCTTCCTCGGCCCGCTGACGCCGCTTCGTGCGCAGCGTCTCGGAGTAGACACGCAGCGACTGTGCGACGCTCGTGCCAAACTTGTCCGTCTGGATCAGCATGGTCACCAGCGAGCTGAGGTCGTCCACCCCGGTGCGGTCCGCCAGGTTCCGCAGCGCCTCCGAGCGCGCCTTGCCGGCCCGCAGCTCGAGGTTGATCAGGCGGAGCTCGTCGGACAGCTCGGGATAGGCAAAGGCGAGCTCGGCGCCGACCCGCGAGATGGCCTGGTCCAGCCCGAGGCCGGCCTCGACGCTGACGACCAGCAGGTCGAGCATGTCGGCGAGCGACAGGCGGATCCGGTGCGCGCGGCGCCTTGGCCATCCGCGCCAGCGCCATGCCCGGCAGCAGGTAGCCGAGGGCGAGGCCGCCCATCGCGAACATCAGGTTCGGCTTGGTCAGGAGCGACGTCGCGAACAGGGCGAACAGCCCCAGCGCGAAGACGATCCGGATGCCGAAGAACACCGTCAGCGCCTCTTCCCGCCGGTAGCCGGCCTGCACCAGGCGCAGCCGCAGCGAGCCCATTTCCTTCGGCGACCGCGGCGCCTTCTCGCCGACCCGCTTGACGAAGCCGATCAGCCCTTCGAGGCGGGGCTTGCGCACCGGCTCGTCCGGCTCCGCCCCCGAGAGCAGTTCCTCGAGGCGGCGGTCGATGACCGCGGCGCGGTTGGGCAGCAGCACGAGCGCGGCTGCGGTGATGATGAGCGATCCGAACACGAACGCCAGGAGCGGCAGGAGCATCGCCACGCTACACCTCGATCTTGATGACCTGCTTGATCCACATGTAGCCGATGAACTGCATCACCAGCGCTCCGCCGAGCATCATCTGGCCCATGGAGTTGCGGAACAGCAGGTTCATGTGGTCGGGGTTGATGAACGCCAGGGCGATGCACAGCACCGCGGGCAGCGCCAGCAGCACGTAGCCGGTGAACCGGCCGTGCGCGGTGTAGACCCGCACCTGGCGCAGGATCTTGAAGCGCTCGCGCACGACGTGCGCCAGGTTCTCGAGGATCTCCGAGAGGTTGCCGCCGGTCTCGCGCTGGATCAGCACCGCCGTCGCGAAGAACCGCACGTCGAGGTGCGGCACGCGGTGGGTCAGGTTGTCGAGCGCGTCCTTGAGCGGCAGGCCGAAGTTCTGCTCGTCGAACGTCTTGCGGAACTCGGGACCGACCGGCTCGGGCATCTCGTCGGCCACCATCTTCAGCCCGGTCGCGAAGGCGTGCCCCGCCTTGAGCGCGCGCGCAATCAGGTCGAGCCCCTCGGGAAACTGTTCCTCGAACGTCCGCATCCGGCGGGTCCGCTTCGACTTCAGGTAGAGGAACGGCATCGCGAAGCCGAGCGCCGCGCCGACCGGCCAGCCCCACTTCGAGCCGACGACCGCGCCGGCCACGAAGGCCATCAGCACCGCGAGGCCGGCGGCCACCAGGAACACCCCGCTCAGGCTGGCCTTGACGCCCGACTGGTCGATCCACAGGCTGAGCGCGGAACCCCGCGTCGTGTTCCGCCATCAGCCGATCGAACGCGGGCAGGGTGCCGACGTGCAGCGCCTTGACGATGCCGCGGCTCTCCTGCGGCGCCGCGTCGGCGTCGGGCGGCGCCGACAGCTCCATCAGCCGGCGATCGAGCCGCCGCTGCTCGAGCGCCTGCGGCAGCCGGGTGACGGCGGTATAGCCGCCGATCACCAGCGCCACGCCGAGCACGAACGCCAGGAAGACCACCAGCAGCACCATCACTTCACCTCCGTCACGCCCTCGAACATGTCGGGCGGCAGGTGAATGCCCGACGCCTTGAGCCGCTCGCACGCCTTCGGCCGGACGCCGGTCGCGCGGAACCGGCCGATCACCTTGCCGTCCTGCGTCAGGCCGAGCTTCTCGAACGCGAAGATCTCCTGCATGGTGATGACGTCCCCTTCCATGCCGGTGATCTCCGAGATGCTGGTCACCTTGCGGGTGCCGTCGCTCATGCGCGACTGCTGGATGACGATCTGGATGGCCGCGGCGATCTGCTGGCGCATCGCCCGCTCGGGCAGGTTGGTCGCGCCCATCGCGATCATCGTCTCGATTCGCGACAGCGCGTCGCGCGGCGTGTTGGCGTGCACCGTGGTCAGCGAGCCGTCGTGGCCGGTGTTCATCGCCTGCAGCATGTCGAGCGCTTCCTCGCCGCGCGTCTCGCCGACGACGATGCGGTCGGGGCGCATGCGCAGGGCGTTGATCAGCAGCTGGCGCTGGCGGATGGCGCCCTTGCCCTCGACGTTCGGCGGCCGGGTCTCGAGCCGCGCCACGTGCTCCTGGTGCAGCTGCAGCTCGGCGGCGTCCTCGATGGTGACGATGCGCTCGCGCTCGGAGATGAAGCCCGACAGCACGTTCAGCAGCGTCGTCTTGCCGGCGCCGGTGCCGCCGCTGATCAGCATGTTCAGCTTGGCGCGGACGCAGTGCTCGAGGAACTCGAGCATCGGCCGCGTCATCGAGCGGAACGTGACGAGGTCCTCCGCCTTGAGCCGCTCCGCCGGAAAGCGGCGGATCGAGAGCAGCGGGCCGTCGACGGCCAGCGGCGGGATGATCGCGTTGACGCGCGAGCCGTCGGGCAGGCGCGCGTCGACCATCGGCGAGCTGTCGTCGACGCGGCGGCCGACGCCGCTCACGATGCGATCGATGACCCGCAGCAGGTGCTGGTCGTCCTGGAACGTCGTCGGCTGGCGCTCGAGCTTGCCGGCGCGCTCGACGTAGACGAACTTGTAGGTGTTGACGAGGATGTCGCTGACCGTCCGGATCGCGCAGCAGCGGCTCGAGCGGCCCGAGGCCGAAGACCTCGTCGATGACGTCGCCGAGGAACACTTCGCGCTCGGCCATGCTGAGCGGCGTGCCCTCCTCGGCGAGCAGGTCGAACAGCAGCGTGCGGATCTCCGCCTCGGCGCGCGTCCGATCGGCGCTGGCCAGCGCCTCGAGGTTCAGCCGGTTCAGCAGCTTGCGATGGACGTTGGCCTTGAGCTCGAGGTACTGCGGGCGCGCGGCATCGACCCGGGCCGGCCGGGCCGGTGCGGGAGTGGTGGAGGACGGTGTGGTCAGCCCTAGGGTCATTTACGGTTCCTTGACTCAGAGAATCCCGAGAAACGCCCGGCGCTTCTCCGGCTCGGCCCGCACGTCGTCGCGCAGCCCGAGGAGCTGGCGGGTGAAGCTGCCGAACTGGGTGGCCAGCTCCGACTGGTTGGTCAGGACGAGCGGCACGCCGGAGTTCAGCGCCGTGGACACCGTGCGGTAGTCGCTCGAAAACGTGTGGTGGATGCCGTAGCCGAGCGCGGTCTCGATCTGCTTGGGCGCAATCAGGTGCTGGTCGGAGACGCGGTTGAGCAGCACCTTGACGCGCTCGCTGCCGGCGCCGAGCTGGCGGACGCGGTCGACCAGCCGCTGCGAGTTGCGGATGGAGGGCACGTCGGGATTGGTCACCAGGAAGACCGTTTCGGCGGCGTAGAGCGCCGCCACCGCGCAGGCATTGATCGTGTTGCCGACGTCGATGACGATGTGCTCGTACATCCGCGCCAGCACGCGCAGCAGCTCCTCGACCGCGCCCGCGTCCTGGCGCTCCCGGACGGTCGAACTGATCCGATCCCGCCAGGATGTCGAGGCCGGACTTGTGCTTCGAGACCAGCTCGCGCAGGAAGTCCTTGTCGAGCCGGTGCAGGTTCTCGATGGCGTCGAGCACCGTGAACCGCGGGCGGACGCCGAGGAACAGCGCGACCTCGCCGAGACACGGCTTGAGATCGACGATGATGGTCGGCCGCTTCGACAGCCGGGCGACTTCCACCGCGCAGTTGACGGAGACCGTCGTCGTGCCGGCGCCTCCCTTGGCGCCGAGGAAGACGTGGGTGACGCAGGGCTGCTTGCCGCCGGCGGACGTCGCCTCGCGGCGTGCCGCCATCCGGCGCACCGCGCCGTGAAACGACTCTTCCATCGCCCGCGAGGCCTGGGTCTGGCCGCCGGGCAGCCAGGGGAAGAACTCGTTGGCGCCGGCGCGCATGGCCTGGAGGATCAGGTCGGGTTCGGCCGTCGCCGCGATGGCGAAGACCGCGACGCCGCCGTGGCCGGCGCGCAGCCGCTCGATGGCGGCCATGCCGGAGGACTGGTCGGTCCGGATGTCGACGACAAAGACGTCGGGGGCGGCCCCTTCGACCCGCCCCTCGACGACTGCGACCGGAACGCCGCCGGCCCGAAGCAGCCGGGAGACCTGCCGTCTGAACTCTTCGTCGTGGCTGACGATGGATGCCGCGAGCTGTGCCATGGTGGTTACCTGCTTACCCGCCCCACGTCGCCTTACTGGCGGGGCGCATTCTTCTCGGCCTTTTCGAGTTCCGCCTGGTACTGCGCCTGCGCCTGCTTGAGGCGGGTGCTCGCCTCGGAGAGCGCCTGGTCACGCTTGAGGTCCTCGGCAGCCTTGCGGCGGGCGGCTTCCTCGTCGCGCTTCTCGCGGATCCGGGCTTCCTCGGCTTCGCGCTTCTCGCGCTCCTTCGCCAGCTTCTCCGCCTGGGCGCGCGCCGCTTCGTCCTTGCGGGCCTGCTCGGCATCACGCCGGGCCTGCTCGGCATCGAGGCGCGCCTGCTCGGCGGCGCGCTTCTCTTCGGCCCTGGCCGCCTCTTTCTGCGCCGCGGCGTCGCGCTTGTCCTGCTCGGCCTGCCCCTTCGCGGCAGCTTCGGCGGCCTTGCGCTCCTCTTCACGCGCCTGCTTCAGCGCCTTCAGCTCCTCTTTCGTGGGCGCCGGGGCTGGCTCCGCGGCGGGCGCCGGGACGGCGGGCGGCGCCGGAGCCGCCGCATGCATCGCCGGCGGCGGCGTCACGACGGCGGGCGACACCGGACGGCTGGCGAGTGGGGCTGACGCGGCGGCCGGCGCCGCCTGGCTGGCCTGCGTCGCCGCGGGGTTCGTGACCGGGCGCGCCACCTGCGGCACGGCGGGATCCTGCGCCGCGGCGGACGGCTGCGCGTCGGGCGCTGGCGCGTTGGTGCCGCCCGGGCCCTGGGCGGGCTGGTTGGCCGGGTAGCGCGGCGAGCCGACGTAGGGATCGGCGTTGGGAATCGTCTTCGCCGGCGCGCCGAGATACGGCTCGACCAGCGACGGCAGCCCTTCCGACACGCCCGTCTGGCCGCGGCGGACGATGGTCGGCGTGATCATGACGACCAGCTCGGTCTGCGCCTTCTGCATCGCGCGGCTCTTGAACAGCCAGCCGAGGATCGGGATGTCGCCGATGCCGGGAATCTTGCGCATCGAGTCCTGCACGGTGTTGTTGAGCAGCCCGGCGATGGCGAACGTCTGGCCGTCGCGCAGCTCGACTTCCGTCTCGGTGCGGCGCGTCGACAGCGACGGCACCCGGAAGCCCGACACCGTGACCGCGTTGGCGAAGTCGAGCGAGCTGACCTCCGGCTTGACCTTGAGGTTGATGAGGTCGCCGCCGAGCACCGTCGGCGTGAAGCTCAGTCGCACGCCGAACTCCTTGAACATGATCGTCACGGAGTTGGTGTTGCCGCCGCCCTGCACCACCGGGATAGGGATATTCGCCGCCGGCGAGGAAGCTGGCTTCCTTGCCGTTGGTCGCGATCAGGTTCGGCTCGGCCAGGCTCTGGAACAGGCCCTTCTCCTGGAGCGCGCGCACGACGGTGCCGATGTTGTACTTGTTGTTGAAGACGAAGATGTTGAGGAAGTCGCTGAGCGAATACTTGCCCTCGGCGCCGGTCAGGTTGTCGCTCAGATCGGCGGTGCGGCTCAGCTCGGTGTAGTTCGGCGCCGAGAACTGCTGCGTCGTGGTCCGCGCGATCCAGTCCTTGTAGCCGGTCGGGCCGGTGAACAGGCTCGCCCCGAGCTCCATCACCGCGCTGCGGCTCACCTCGGCGAAGCGCACCCGCAGCATGACCTGGTTGGACGCCACCCCCTCCTGCTGCCGCAGCAGGTTGACGACGTTCTCCTTCTTCTCGACGTAGCCGGCGGCGACGTTCGCCGCCTTGTCGATCACGTACTGGCCCGACACGGTGCCCGACAGGACGACGTCCTTGCCGCTGCCGACGGCTTCGATCGGCTCGCCCGGAAACAGCTGGCGCAGGTGCGCGCCGAGCGCCGTCAGGTCGCGGCGGACGTTGACCTCGTAGGTCGTGATGGCGCCGGCGCGGTCCCACACGAACAGCGAAATCGTGCCCGGCTGCTTGCCGTGAATCAGCAGCTGCCCGGGCGCGGTGACCATCGCGTCGGCGATGTCCGGCACGGTCAGCGAGACGCGGGCGATCGGCGAGCCGATGTTGAGCACGGTGGACCGGCCGACCAGCAGGTCGACGCCGGTCGGCGCCGCCAGCAGCGCGGCGGCGCCGCTGCTCGACGCCGCGGCGACGAACGCGGACGACGGCGGGGCCTGCGGGCCCGGCTGCTGCGCGCCGGGCGCGGCGACGAGGATGACGATGATGGCCACGACAAGCGCCGCGGTGGAGGCGGGCCTGCCCTTCGTGGCGCGCCGCGAGCGGCCGGTAGCGGTCGTGTATACCGAAGTCATGTTAGGTCCTTTGTCTACGGGGATCACGCGGGTCTACTTGATCACTTCCTGGGCGCGCTTGTCGCCGCGGATCATCTCCACGGTCGGCAGCGCTTCCGGCGCCGGCGGCGCCATCGTCACGGCCTGCGGCGCCTTCGAGGAGCGCGGGTTCGGGGTGGCGCGGCGCGTGGCCGCCGCCACGACGCGGACCGGGCCGACGAGCGACGCCTTCTTGATGCCGGGCGTCTCGGGATTGCCCTGGTCGAGCGGGTTGCGCAGCGCCAGCTGAATCTTGCCTTCGGTGCTGGCGAGCGCGAGGCGCTCGGCCTGCTCCGGATTCACCACCAGCGTCACGACCGTGACCTGGACCGGCTTGTTCTCCTGGTCCTGGTCGATGCGGGTGCCGGCGGTCAGGACCTGGACGTTGGACAGGATCACCTTGGTGGTCATGTCCGAGTGCTGCTCGGTCGGGCTCACGGTCGTGAGCACGTCCACGCGGCCGCCCGGCAGCACGTAGCCCGCCACGCCGATGACGTCGTCGACGCGGACCGAGACCGCGCGCTGGCCCTGGGGAATGATCGGCGGCAGCCCGGCGCCGGCTTCCTTCGCGGCGAGCTTGCCGGCCAGGATCGGCTCGTTCCTGACGAGCGGCGAGATGACGCCGCGGCCGAGCAGCTCCTCGGTGCTCGAGAAGGCGCCCTCGGGCGCCTGCCCCTGCGGGAACTGCGCGACCCGGAGGTCGTCGGCTTTGAGCTCGGCGCCGAGCTGGAGGTCCGACGCGGCCACGACGACGCCGGTCGTCTGCAGCTGCGCCGCGGGCGCCGCCTGGTTGTTCACGAGGTTGTAGGTTCCGTATGCCAGGCCGCCTCCGGCAAGGATGGCGACGGCGAGAACGGCAAAGATTCGGCTGCGCATATATGTCCCCTGACTTTCGTTCCCGAGCGTGGTTCTGAATCGTCTTGCGTTGACCGCCGGTCCGCGAGGGGCTGGCCGCTACCCGATGAGGCCCGCGAGGACGCTGCCGACGGCAATGGCCGGTCCGTAGGCGAACCGCCGTGCGGCCGGCGCGGTGCGCACGTCCTCTCGCGGCCCCGCGGCCGCCGCTATCAGCCGTCCCGTGCCCGCGAAGGTGGCGACCAGGCGCCGCCGGCGGGCTGCCACCGCCACCGCCAGCACGCCGCCGGCGACCGCGGTGAAGAGAAAGGCGCTCACGACGAGGGCGGGGCCGACGATGGCGCCGACGGCGCCCATCAGCTTGACGTCGCCCGCTCCCGTTCCGCCGAAGAGGTGCCCCGGCATCATCAGCGCGAGCCCGAGCGCGAGGCCGAGCAGCGACCCGCCGAGCGACACGCCGCTGACCCCGGCCGCGGCCAGGCCCACACCGGTCCCGGCCATGGCGGCCGTCAGCTCGTTGGGGATGCGCCGGGTGCGGAGGTCGACGATGGTGGCCACGAGCGCGCCCGCCGCAAGGACGGCGAGCGCCGGGCTAGAAACTGCTGGCAACGCCAATCGTCGTCCAGAAAACTGTGGTGATGGTGTTGCCCACCGTCGTCACCGCACCGATGGCGATGATGGCGATGAGCGCCGCCAGCAGCCCGTACTCGAGCAGGTCCTGCCCCTCCTCGGAGCGTCGGGCGTGCGCGATCTTGATGAGTACGTCAACGGCAACCGGTGACTGCATGGCGACTGTCCTCCATTGGATCACGACGTGCACGACGCTTGGCCTTAGCCCTTAGCCCTTTGGCCTTAGCCCTTAAATGTGCGCGGTGCACGGCTCGTGGTGGCCGTGCACCGCGCGACGGCGACTACGACGCGGCGTTGAGCCCGTTCGCAATGCCGGTGAAGATCGTGCTCACCGAGGTCCCGGCCATGCCAACCGCACCGATCGCGATGAGCGCGATCAGCGCGACGAGCAGCGCGTACTCCAGCAGGTCCTGGCCATCTTCCTGGTTCGAGAACGACTTCACGAAAGTGATCAGATTCGACATGGGAACCTCCCCCGAGGCATCTGCACCGGTTCTTCGGTGCGAATGTGCGGCGTCGCCGCATGTATTGGTTTGTTGAACTCGCGGCGCGACGCCGCACGGGACCCATACATCGCAACCGCTGTGCCACGGCTCAGCCCTGTCCCCCGCAGACCGGTGGAAACGGGGTGAATTGCTGGGCAATTCGCGGATTTCTCAGAACGGCGCGCGGGCGCCGGCGGCCCCCGGCCGCCTGCCGCCGGGCCCCGTCCGCCCGGCAGTTTCGTAAGCGATCGCGCCAATTCCGTGGCCCGGCGGGTTGCCGGCGTCCCGGGACGCCGCCGGGAGCGCTTTCCTTTAATGCCGCCGCTACCTTTCGCAGTCAGACCGCCCCCGTCCAGGCCAGCGGAGGGGAGGCGGGCGGGGCAGGCCTGTTCGGCGGCACGTCGCTTGCGACATGACAAAGACGCGATGGGCCCGGCGGCGGAAAAGCGCCGCTGGCGTCGCCTTCCGTGATGCGTGGGAAGCGGGCGCCGCGGCCGGTACTCCAAAAACGAAATTGGGATCCTGAAATGAAGATCAAACGAGGCGGACAGGCTGCGGTGTCGGCCGCCATCTTCTGCGGCATCGTGCTCGCGGTGATGTGGGTCGATCCTCGCGTCAGGGAGCGCGTCGAGGCGCTGGTCTATTCGAGCGGCGGGGTGGCATCGCTCGACAACCGCGCGATGGATGTCGGGAACGCGCTGGTGACGGCGGTGCGCAACCAGAGCATCGACAACGCGCCGCTCATGGTCTTTGCCGTCGTCGGCGCCATCCTGTTCGTGTTCATGGTGCGGGCGTAAGGCGGATGGCGGGCTGCTGCTGGGGGACATCGTGGCATTCGTTCTAGCAATCGAGCCGGACGCGCGGCAGGGGGGATCCTCCGGCGGATCGTCGGCGAGCTGGTGGGCGCAGACCTGGTCCTGGTCGAGTCCCGCGAGGCGGCAATCGTGGCGCTGGCCGACCGCGTGCCGGACGTCCTGCTGGTCACCGCGCTGCTGTCGCCGCGCGACGAAGACGAGCTGGTGACGCACCTGCGCAGCCTCGACGGCGCCGAACACCTCCAGACCCACACCATCCCGCTGCTCTCCGGCACCCGCGTGACCGACGAATCGCCTGCCCGGAGCGGCGGATTGTTCGGCAAGCTGCTGCGGCGGAAGGAAGTGCAGGCGCCGATGGCCGGGTGCGACCCGGAGATCTTCGCGGAGGAGATCCGCACCTTCCTGCTGCGCGCGGCACAGCTCAAGGCCGAGTCGGTGGCAGCCATCGCCCAGGCCGCCGAGGAGCTCGAGGTGGATTTCGCGGCGTCGCACGAGCGGCGCCGCTTCGCGGCCGAGCGTCCGGCGGCCGCCGCGGAGTCCGCTTCCCCGTCGGCCGGCGCCGACTCGACATGGTCGGACCCGTTTGCCTGGAAGTCGAGCTACGGCGAGCGGCCGGCGCCAGCCGCCCAGGAGCCCGCGCCGTCGGCGGCTGAGGATTTGCGCGATCTGTTCCTCCAGCAGCACGGCAGCGGATTGCAGCCGGAAGAGGAACAGCAGGAGTCGGAGGATCTCGACGACCAACGCCGCGGCCGAGCGGGAACAGGCGGAGGAGCTGCGGCGGCAGGCGGAGGCTCATAGGCTCGAGGCCGAACACCTCCGGGCCGAGGCAGACGCGGCCGCGACCCGCGCGCGCCACGAGGAGCGGGCGCGCCTGGAGGCTGAAGCGGCCACGGCGGCGGCGGTCGAGCGCGCCCGCGAGGAAGAACGCGAGCGGCTCGAGGCTGCGGCGGCTGCCGCCGCGGAGCAGGCACGCGCGGAGGAACGCCGGCGGGTCGATGCCGAAGCGGCCGCCGCGGCGGCGCGCGCCCGGGAAGACGAGCGCGCCCGCATGGCCGTCGAGGCGGCGGCGGCCGCCGAACATGCTCGCGAGGAAGAACGCGCCCGCCTCACGGCTGCCGCCGAAACGGCGGCGGCGCAGGCGCGCGTCGAGGAGCGGCGCCGGCTCGAGGCCGAAGCCGCGGCCGCGGCCGCGCGGGCCCGCGAAGAGGAGCGTGCCAGGCTGGCCGCCGACGCCGCGGAGGCGGTCGAGCGCGCCCGCCACGAAGAACGCTCACGCCTCGAGGCGGCGGCCGCCAGCGCGGCGGAGCAGGCACGCGCGGAAGAACGCCGCCGCCTCGAAGCGGAGGCGGCGGTCGCCACTGTCCGCGCCCGTGAAGAGGAACGGACCAAGCTGGCCGCGGAAGCGGCCGAGGCGGTCCAGCACGCCCGCGAAGAGGAACGTTCGCGCCTGCAGGCGGTCGCCGCCGAGGCCGCCGACCGGGCACGCGACGAGGAGCGCCGCCGCCTGCACGCCGAGATTGCGGTCGCCGAGGCGAGAGCGCGCGAAGAAGAACGCGCCCGTGTCGCCGTCGAAGCGGCCGCCGCCGCCGAGCGGGCCCGCCAGGAAGAGCGCCTCGCCGCCGAACGCGCCCGCGAGGAAGAACGGCTCGCGACCGAGCGCCGGGAAGCCGAGCGCCTTGCCGCGGAGCGCACGAGGGAGGCCGAACGTCTCGCCGCCGACAGGCGCGAGGCGGAGCGCCGCGCGGCGGAGCGCCAGGCTGAGGAAGAACAGCGCCGCATCGCGGCGGAAGCGGCGGCAGCCACCAGCCGCGCCAGCGAAGAGGAGCGCCGCCGCCTGGAGGGTGAGCTCGCCGCCGAGCGGCAGCGCGCCGCGGAGCAGCGCCGGCTCGAGCTCGAAGCGGCCGCGGCCCGCGAACGCGAGGCCAATCGCCTCCGCGTCGAGGCGGAAGCGATCGCCGAGCGGGCCCGCCAGGAGGAGGCCCGCCGCCTCGAAGCGGAGCGGCTGAGAATCGAGGCCGAAGCCCTGGCAGCTCACGAACGGGCCGAGCGCCGGCGCATTGAAGCCGAAGCGGCTGCGGCCACCGAACGCGCACGCGAGGAAGAACGGAGCCGCCTGGCTGCCGAACGTGAACGCGATGCCGAGGCAGCCGCCCGCGACAAGCGCGCCGCGGCCCAGCGTCGCCGCGCCCTCCGCCGCAGCGCCCCTGACGCCGGGCCGGACAACGCTCGCCCGCTCTCCGCCCCCCTCGTCGTCTCTGATCAATTCGCCGAATTCCACGAAGCCTACGACCTCGTCGTCCCGGAACTCTTCAGGCACATGCCGGTCACGGCCTGGGCCCGGGCCGAGGCCGCGCACGCTGAGGCCCGCCCCGACTCCCCCTCTCCCGCCGAAATAGACGACGTGAGGGAGTTGATGGCGGGGTTCCGGCTGCCGCCGCAGGTGGCCGGGGTGGCGTACCCGCGAGGGTGCCGCATCCGTCGAGTCCGGGTACCGAGCGGCAAGGCCGTCCCCGTCAGCGCGGTCCCGGACGGCTCGCAGCCGACGGTCATCGTGTCACGCCAGGCTCTCGCGCAGGCCCGCACGGCCTCCCGATAGACATCCCGTTCCCGCACGGGACGCAGGATCCGACAACCACGCCGTTGCGGCATGGTGTCGAACCTGCAACATCACGAGCGACTCCCGCGGGAAAGACCAGCAAATCGGTCTTTCCCGGCGCGGCACTCCCCTTGCCGTTCAGCTACCCGACATGGCGTGGCTCTCAGGCGACCGGCTCGCTCTCCGCGGCGGCAGTTTCCGCGTCATCCGCCACACGCCGTTCCGTGATTGTGCACTCCTCGATCTCTCGAGCGAGGACTCGGCGGGCACCCTCAGTGTCCTGCTCCCGTTCGATCGTCCTCGCCCTATTCCACCCGGCCGTCCGCTCGTCGTCTCACGCCGCAAATGGGCCCACGCGGTCACCCGTCTCCTCCGCGTCTCCCATCCCTTCGGCGGCCTCCAGTTCTGTCCTCCGGCCATCCGCCTCCTCCCCTACCAGCTCGAACCTGCCCTCGCGACCCTCCGCCACGGCGCCCTCCGCGTCCTCATCGCAGACGATGTGGGGTTGGGGAAGACGGTGGAGGCTGGCCTCATCGTGCGGGAGGTGGCGATGGCCGCGCCCCTCTCGCGCACGCTCATCGTCTGTCCCGCGGCGATGAGCGGGCAATGGGCGAAGGAGCTGGGCACGCTGTTCGGGTTGACGCCGGCCGTTGCCGGCGCGGCGTGGCTGCGGCGGGCCGCGCGGGAGCTGCCGCCGGACGTGAATCCCTGGTCGGTGCCGGGCATCCACCTGGCCTCGACCGACTTCATCAAGCGTCCCGAGGCACTGCATTCGCTCGAGCAGCTCCGCTGGGACCTCCTCGTGGTGGACGAAGCGCATGCCGCAACGAGCGCGAGCCACAGGTATGCCGCCGTCCATGCGCTCGGCTGCCGGTCGCGGCGGGTGATCCTGCTCACGGCCACGCCTCACTCGGGCAGGGACGAAGAGTTCAGCGCGCTGTGCGGGCTTGGCGCGGGAAGAAATTCACCGCCGCTGGTGGTCTTCAGCCGGTCGCGGTCGGATACGCCGCTCGGGCCCGTGAAGACGCGGAGCCTCGTTCTGGCCGTCCGTCCCGACCCCCGGGAATCCGTGATGCACGGCCGGCTCGAAACCTATACCACCCGGCTCTGGCTCGAAGCGACCCGCCGGCGCGACGGGCGCGGGAAGCTGGTGGCCACCGTGCTTCGCAAGCGGGCGTTGTCGAGCCCCTGGGCGCTGGCGCTGTCGCTGCGCCGGCGCCTGCAGCTGCTGTCGTCTGTCGAGCCGCTGTCGGCACAGCTGCCGCTCCCTTGGCAAGACGACGAGGTGAGTGAGGATGCCGCTCCGGATGGGCTGCTGTCCGCGCAGGGCTTCGAGGACGGCGAGGAGGAGCGGAGGGTGGTGGAAGAGATTGCCGTGGCGGCGGAGGAGGCGAGCCTCGACGAGAGCAAGGCGCGGGTGCTGAAGCGGCTGCTCCGGCGAGTTCGCGAGCCGGCGCTGGTGTTCTCGGAGTATCGCGACACCGCCGAGCGGATCCGGCAGCAGCTCGCCGATGCCGGTCATCGGGTGCGGCTGCTCCATGGCGGGCTGACCCCGCGCGAGCGGGCAGACGCGGTCGCGGCGTTCAATGGCGGCGGGCTGGTGCTCGTGGCCACCGACGCGGCATCAGAAGGTCTGAACCTGCACCATGCCTGCCGGCTGGTGGTGCACTTCGAGCTGCCGTGGACGCCGTTGCGGCTGTACCAGCGCAGCGGCCGGGTGAACCGGATCGGGCAGAACCGCCGCGTGCACGAGATCGCGATCGTGGCCGCGCACACCGCGGAGCAGGTGGTGCTGGCGCCGCTGCTCCGCCGGGCGGAGCGGGCGAAGCCGTTCTTCCGCAGCGGGATCACGTCCCGCCTCACCGAGGCCGACATGGCCGCGCGGATCGTGAGCGGGGCCGCGCCCGCGCCTGGCCCGGCGCCGGGGCCGCCGCCGGCCGTGGTCACCATGGACCTGTCGGAAGAAGCCCGGCGCGAGGCGGGCCGTCTCGCAGCTCTCCGGCGCCTCGCCGCATCCACGACTCGTCGTCCGTTTGACCTTTCCGACTCCGACCCTGGTGAGGGGGATGTGCAGGGGAATGGCCGGCCACGGGGTGCAGGAAGGCGTCGGGTCGCGGCACTGGCGGGCGGCGGGATCCCCATCGCCCTGTCCCGCAAGAACTCCGGCCGGAAGACGGAGGAGGGAACGGAGCGGGTCCGGGTTGCCGTGACCATCACGCTGCGCGAACCGCGGGGTGCCGTCCTCGATCGACTCGTTCTCTGGATACAAGTCGATCTCGAGACGGCCGCCGGGTGGGAGCGCGGGCATAAACGGCTGCTGGATCAATCAAAGCCATGGATAGAGCGGCTGGAGCCACACATCCACCGCGCCACCGCACCCCTCGTCCATGCCAGGCTGGCGGAAGTAGTGCCCTGTCGCGACCTGGTGATCGAGGCACTCGCGCGGCGCGAGGCGGAGATGCGGGGGCACCTGCCGTCGACCGCGCGGCAGCTGGTGCAGGCGGGGCTGTTCGACCGGCGGGCGATGCGGGCGGCCGCCACCCGTGCCGGCGCGGTGGACGTGCTGGAGGACGACTGGGCGGCGCGGCGCCAGGAGCTGGAGCGCTCCGGTGCGCCGATCGACATCGGCTGCGACGTCTCCGCCGTGCTGCTGGAAAGACGATGATCGCGGGGCTGTCGGGTCCGTTGTTGTCGCATGATGCGATCGAGGCGATGGGGCAGCCCGCGGGCAGCGGGCCTGCTCTGTGGGAGGCGCCGGGGGGCGCGATTCGGCAGCTGCGTACCTGGCACGCTCACGTCCGGACCAGGCTCGGCCCCGCATCCAGCCCGCGCATCGTGTTTGATGTGGTGGCCGAGCCGCTCGCCCGCGTCCTTGGTTTTTCGGTCGTCCCGGTGCCGGGCGGAGCGCCGACGGTCGACGCCGTCCTCCAGGGTCACGGCGTGTCGCTCGCGGTGATGGTCGTGTCCTCCTGGGGGCAGTCACAGGCGGCGCTGTGGCGTCACGCCGTGCACCTGGGCCTGGCGCAGGGCACGCGGTGGTGCTTCTGCCTGACCGGGCCCACCGCGAGGATTGTCGACGTCGATCGGCCGCACGGGCGCCGCTACGCGGAGTTCGACCTGACCCTCACCCTGGACGACGAGCGGGCGTGCGGGATTTTCTGGAGTTTGTTGAACGCCGCGGCGCTGGCGCCGGCGGGTGGCGGCTCCACGTTCGACCGCATGGTCGCGTTGTGCGATGAGCACCGCGCCGAGGTGCGCCGCTCCCTCCGGGAGGGGGTGCACGACGCGCTGCAGTACCTCGTGCGCGGCTTCCAGTCGGCGTCCCGGGGCCGGCGCGCCCCCCAGCTCCTCGACGAGTCCCTGATCGTTGTCTATCGCATCCTGTTTCTGCTGTTTGCCGAAGCGAGGTCGCTCGTGCCGGCGTGGCATCCGACATACCGCGACAGCTACACGATCGAAGCGTTGCGCGGCCGCCTCGACCGCGGACTCGTTCCGCGCGGGCTGTGGGATACGCTGCAGGCGATGTCGCGGCTCGCGCACAGCGGGTGCCGCGCCGGTGCCCTCCGCGTCCCCCCCTTCAACGGCCGTCTCTTCTCCCCCCTCACCGCTCCTCTCGCCGATGCCGTCCCATTGGATGATGGGCTTGTCTGCCGCGCCCTGACCTCCCTGACGACGAGGATGGGGAAGAGGGGGAGGGAGAGGATTTCGTATGCCGATCTGGGGGTGGAGCAGCTCGGCGCGGTGTACGAGCACCTGCTCGACTACGACATCGAGGGCGGCGGCGGGAAGGAACGGGGGGCGGGGCGGGGCCCCGCCCTCCTCGTGCCCACCGGCCGGCGGAAGGCGACCGGATCGTTCTACACCCCGAGATCGCTGACCGAGTTCGTTGTCCGGCGGGCGCTCGGGCCGATCGTGCAGGAGGCTGGGCCGGAACGGATCCTCGCCGTGCGGGTCGTGGATCCGGCCATGGGGAGCGGCGCGTTCCTGGTGGCCGCGTGCCGCTATCTTGCCGCCGCGTACGAACAGGCGTTGATCCGGGAAGGCGCCGTCACCGCGAGCGACATCGGCGAGGACGATCGAGCGGGGTTCCGGCGGGCGGTGGCGCAGCGCTGCCTGTACGGCGTGGATGTCAATCCGATGGCCGTGCAGCTGGGGCGTCTGTCGCTGTGGCTGGCCACGCTGTCGGCCGACAAGCCGCTCACCTTTCTCGACCATCACGTGCGCGTGGGCAACAGTCTCGTGGGGGCGGGCATCGAGGACATCCTGCGGCGGCCCGCGCCGGGGGGCGGCGCGGTGCCGGCGCGGGAGCTGCCGCTGTTCCAGGACGAGCTGCTGCAGGCATCGCTCGAGTCGGCGGTGGGCGCGAGGCTGGCGCTCTGCGGCACGCCGGACGACACCGTCGAGCAGGTTCGAGCGAAGGAGCGTGCCCATGCCGGGCTGGCGCGGCCGGACGCGCCGCTGGCCCGGTGGCGCATGGCTGCCGACGTCTGGTGCGCGAGCTGGTACGAGCGTGGTGTGGCGGCGCCCGGGCGGGCGACGTTCGGGGCGCTCCTCGATCGGGTCCTGCGCAACGCGGGTACGCTGCCCGGCCACGTCGCCGATGCCCTGCTGGCGCGGGCCGGCGCCGCCGCCGCGGCCGGCCGGTTCTTCCACTGGGTCTTCGAGTTCCCCGAAGTCTTCCACGATGACCGGGGCGTGCGCGACCCCGCCGGCGGATTCGACGCGGTGGTGGGCAACCCGCCGTGGGAGATGCTGCGGCACGACCCCGGCGCGGCGCGCACCGGCGAGTTGTCCGCGTTCGTTCGAGGCTCGGGTGTCTACCGCGTGCAGGGCCAGGGGCACGGCAACCTGTATCACCTGTTCGTCGAGCGCGCGCTGCAGATCCTGCGGAGAGGGGGGCGGGCGGGCCTGATCCTGCCGTCGGGCTTTGCCGGCGACCAGTCGTGCGCGGCGCTGCGGCGGCTCATCTTCGAGCGGTCGTCGGTCGACACGTTCACCATGCTCGAGAACCGCGATGGGATCTTCCCCATCCATCGCGGCCTCAAGTTCCTGCTGCTGACGCTGACACAGGCGGGGTCGACACCGGCGCTCCCCGCGTGCCCGGGCCTGCGGTCCGTCGAGGTGCTCGATCGGGTGCCGGACGCCGGCGCCGGGGCCGGCACGCTGCCCGTGCCGCGCGCGCTCATCGAGCGCATCAGCGGCGCCAGCCTGGCGGTACCGGAGATTCGCACCCCGCCCGATCTCGAGATCGTCTCGATGGTGGCGTTTCGCGTGCCTGGGTGCGGCAGCCCTGACGGCTGGGGCCTCCGGTTCGGCCGGGAGCTGAACGCGAGCGACGACCGGCCGCACTTCAGCGGACCGGGGAAGGGGCTGCCGGTCGTTGAAGGGAAGCAGATCGCGCCGTTCCGGGTGAACGTCGCGGCAGCGCGCCACAGCCTGCCGCGCCCGGCTGCGGCACAGCTGCTCGATCCGGCGCGGACGTTCGGGCGGGCCCGGCTTGGCTACCGGGAGGTGGCGTCGTCCACGAACCGGCTGACCCTCATTGCCGCCATCATTCCGGCGGCAGTCGTCACCACGCACACCGTGTTCTGCCTGAAGGAGGACCTGGACGAGCAGGCGCAGCACTTCCTCTGCGGCGTGTTCAACAGCTACGTGGCGAATTTTCTCGTCCGCATGCGCGTCGGCACGCATGTGACGGCCGCCATCATGGCCCGGCTCCCTGTCCCCCGGCCGCCGGTGAGTGACCCGATTTTTGGACAGATCGCCGGCCTCAGTCGCCGCCTGGCGCGCGCGGATGACCCGGCCGCCCGGGCGCAGTTGCAGGCGCTGGTTGCAGCCCTTTACGGCCTGTCGCACGGCCAGCTGGCGCACGTGCTCGGCACGTTTCCGCTGGCGCCCTCCCCCGAGCGCGTGAGAGTGCTGCGGCTGTACCAGGAGCAGAAGGTATGATCAGCGGATTCCTCCCTCGGGCGGCGCGAACGGTGCATGAAGGTATGCAGCGCGGGGAGGTCATCGAGCCGGCGGTGTGCGGATTCGGTCAGCCCCGGCGATACATCGTGAACTTTCACCCAACCATGAACGAACGCGCCCGCAGATCGATCATCTGGGGTCTCGTGCTCATCGTCGCCCTCATCCAGGTGGGGTCGTGGATTATTGCCGGAAGCGAGGCGCCCCACCCGGCCCTGGTGGTGCAGCTGGTGGTCAGCTGGGTGGTGACGCTGGCGCTTGCCGTGCTGGCGTCGCGGCGGATCGGCAGCCTGACGGAGCGGCTGACGGAAAAGGAGCGGGCGCACCGCGCCACGCTGGCCGAGATCGACCAGCTGCAGACGCAGAATGCCATGCTCCAGATCGTGGCACGGTCGGTCGATGTGCCGCTGGCGTTCCAGGCCCTGGCGCTGCGGATTGCCCGGCTGGTGCCGTGCGACCGGGTCGGCCTGGCGCTGCTGACCGAGTCGGGGCAGGAGTTCGAGACCTCCACGGCGCGGGTGCAGGAAGACGAGCGGCGGGCCAGGCCGCGGGCCGACGTCGTGTTCAAGGTCGAGCGCACGGCGATCGGCAGTGTCGTGCGGACCGGGGAGCCGCTGCTCGTCGGCGACATGAGCGAGGTGGCCACGGACTTCCTCGACGCCAACGTCCTGCACACCGCCGGCTTCCAGTCCGCGCTGATCCTGCCGCTCGTGTCGAAGGGGCGCGCCGTCGGCACGCTCAACGTCGTGGCACGCGGCCGCGATGCCTTCGCGGCGGCGCACATCGAGACGCTCCGCCCGATTGCCGAGATCCTGGCCGTGGCGCACGTCGCCCAGCAGCTGCAGATGCTGGTCGGGAAGTACCGGACGATTGAGGCGATGGCCGATCTCACGCTGTCGATTGCCGCCGAGATCAACAGCGCGCTCCAGACGATCATCGGGCATTGCGACCTGCTGTCGCGAACGCACGCCGACGGGAGCCTGCAGCGGGATCTGGCGACCGTGATCCGCCAGGCCCAACGCATCGCCGAGCTGCTCGAGAAGATGCGGACTGCCGCCCACGATCGCCTCAAGGAAGTCGCGGAAACGATGGAGGGAACGGGCATTCCGACGAGCCCCGACGGCTACGAGCCCGGGAACCAGCCGTAGGGCGGCCTCCGCCGTGCGGCTCTTCAGCCGAGGCCGCCCCAGCGGTGGGCCACCGCGTCGCGCAGCGTCAGCGCGAGCAGGATGGCGAGAACGGCCAGGGTAGCCGCCAGGGTGACCCGGTCGCGGCTGTGCAGCGCCGAGGCGATGGCGGAGGCCAGGCGCAGGAGCGGCAGGCTCAAGAGTCCGGCGAAGCCGGCCGCAAGCAGCCCGCCGGCCGGCGGCGCCGCGGGCACCGTGGTCCAGAGCGCCAGTCCGGCGGCAAGGCAGAGGAACGCGGCCCAGAAGACCGTGAGCGAGAATCAGGGTGAGGGCACGTTCCGCCAGCGAAGTGGCCGGGGGGGTCGGTGTCATTGGCGCGTCAGCAGCGTCATCGGAGCTTGATCAGGTACGTGCACGACACGGCGACCAGCACGCCGGCCATCAGCAGCTTGAGCCATCGGGCGCGCGCCCGGGCGCCGGCCCACAGGCCGGCCCTCGACCCGGCGAAGGTGCCGAGCACCGCCGCCGCGGCGAGCGGCGGGACGACATCGCCGCGGGCGTAGTAGAGCGGCGCGGAAGCGACGGCGGTGATGCCGATCATCACCGCGCTCGTCGCCGCGGCGGCGCGGAGGGGCACCCCGCACCACGCGTTCAGCGCTGGCACCTGGAGGATGCCGCCGCCGATGCCCAGCAGGCCGGAGATGCTCCCGGCAATCAGCGACACGCCGAGCGCCGCCGGCGCACGCCGCATGCGGTACACCACCTCCTGGCCGCTCTCGTCCTCGTGGTAGCGCCCGCCGAAGAAGCCGGGCTCGACCGAGCGATCGAGGATGACGTTCCGCTTCTCCAGCCGCGCCAGCATGATGGCGGCGATCGCCGCGGTGACGACGGCGAACATGCCCTGCAGGAGCCGTTCGGGAATCCGGCCGGCGACCGTGCCGCCGAAATAGCCGCCGGTCACCGCGGCGATCTGCAGCACCATCCCGAGGCGGAGGTTCACCACGCCTGATCCCGCCGTCCCGCGCGCCACCACGCTCGACGTCGCCACCACGGTCATCAGCCCGGTCGCCGCGGCGACGGGCAGCGGGAATCCCAGGACGATGTTGAGGAAGGGGACGAGGAGGACACCGCCGCCCAGGCCGAGCATGGAGCCGACGCCTCCGGCACCGGCGCCGGCGGCGATGACGATCCCGATGACGAGGGGGGAAAGGTCAGGCAAGGATGACCGGCGAAGGCGTCGCCGCCCCGGCGGGGCGGGAACCCGGGTGCTATCATCACCGGATTACCCCGGGATTGTAACCTCACCCATGGTTTTCGCGGCCGGCTCACGTCTGGCGCAGTACCGAGATCGTTTCGGCCGTCGGCGCCGGCGGCATGGGCGTCGTCTATCGGGCCCGGGATACGCGGCTCGGCCGTGATGTCGCGCTCAAGGTGATGGCGCCGCACATCGCCGCGGATCCCGTGATGCGCGGGCGCTTCGAGACCGAGGCGCGCGCCGTCGCCTCGCTGTCGCACCCCTGCATCATGTCCATCTTCGAGCTCGCCGTGTTCGAGGGCGTTCCCTTTGCGGTGATGGAGTTGCTCGAGGGGCGCAACCTGCGCGAGCGGATGGCCGCCGGGCCGCTGTCGTGGGCCGAAGCCGTGGACATTGCCGCGGCCATTGCCGACGGCCTCGCAGCCGCGCACGCGAAGGGGGTCGTCCATCGCGACCTGAAGCCGGAGAATGTGTTCCTGACGCTCGACGGGCAGGTCAAGATCCTGGATTTCGGCATCGCCCTGCAGCGGCTCGACGCCCCGGCGGACAGCGAGGGACCCACCGTGGTGAGGACGGCGCAGGGCGTCGTGCTCGGGACGTTCGGCTACATGTCCCCGGAGCAGATCACCGGCGCCCGGGTCGACGGCCGGGCGGACGTCTTCGCGCTCGGCTGCCTGATCTTCGAGATGCTCGCCGGGCGCCGGCTGTTCACCGGCGGCACGCCTCAGGAAGTCCTCGCCAAGATCCTGCACCAGACCGCGGCGGACCTGCCGGTGTTCGACTCGCTTGCCCCCCCGGAGCTGCGGGCGATCACGGCGCGCTGCATCGAGCGCGATCCGGCACGGCGGTTCGAGTCGGCCGAAGGGCTTGCCGGCGCGCTTCGCGCGCTGCTCTCGGGTTCGGCGGCGCGGACGCTGCGGCCGTCGCGGCCGCGCGGGAAGTCGCTGGCGGTCCTGCCGTTCGTCAATACCGCCGGTCCGGACATGGACTACCTGAGCGACGGGATTACCGAGAGCATCATCAACACCCTGTCGCAGCTCGAGGGCGTGCGGGTGATCCCGCGCAGCCTGGCCTTCCGCTACAAGGGCCTCCAGGCCGACCCGTCCACCGTCGGGATGGCGCTCAACGTCAGGACGCTCCTGACGGGACGCGTCTCGAGGCACGCGGATGTGCTGAGCGTCCAGGCCGAACTCGTCGACACCGGCACGCAGGCCCAGCTCTGGGGCGAGCAGTACCGGCAGGGCCTCGACGGCCTGTTGACCGTGCAGGAAGAGATCGCCTGGCAGATCTCGGAAGCGCTGCGGCTGAAGCTGACGTCCGCCCAGAAGAAGAAGATGCGGAAGCGGCCGACCGTGCACCCGGAAGCGCTCCAGGCCTATCTGCGGGGGCGGCACCACTGGGGCCAGTGGTCGCCCGAGGGGTTCCGCAAGGCTGTCGAATGCTTCCAGGAGGCCATCGACCTCGACCCGCTGTACGCCGCCGCCTATGCGGGGCTCGGCGACGCCTGCGGATCGATGGCCTTCTACGGCCAGATCGATCCGCGGGATGGTTTCGCGCGGGCGACGGCCGCGGCGAGACGGGCGCTCGAGCTCGATCGCGATCTGCCCGACGCGCACGTCACCCTCGCGCTTGGCCGGCTCTTCGCCGACTGGAACTGGGCCGAAGCGGGGCGGGAGCTCGATCAGGCGGTGGCCCTGAATCCGAAGCTGGCCATGGCGCATGCGATCCGCGGGCTGTTCCTCTCGGCCTCCGGCCGCGCCGGCGAGGCACTGGCGGCGGCCACGACCGCGCGGCAGCTGGACCCGCTGTCGCTCGTGACCAACATGAGCGTCGCCTGGGTCCATCACTTCGCTGCCGACCCGGAGGCGGCCGCGCACGAGGCGCTCAAGGCGCGGGAGCTGGCGCCGTCGCTCGAAGCGGCGGGCAACGTCCTGATTCGGTCCTACGAAAAGCTGGGGCGCTTCGACGAAGCGATCGGCCTGATCGGCGAGCAGCGGTGCTGGGGCCTGCGCCTCGATCCCGCGCCAGCTGCGGGCCGCATTGCGCTCCGGCGGCGCCGCCGCCTACTGGCGGAAGCGGCTGGCGCTGATGCACGCAACCGGGGCGATCGCGCCGCCATCCCGCTTCGCCTTCGCGGTCGTGCATCTCGAGCTCGGCGAGCCCGACCTCGCGCTCGACCATCTCGAGCAGATGGTCGACGCCCGCGCCGGCAACGCGGTCTTCATCGGCGTCGACGACACGCTGCGCCAGCTGCGCGGTCGCGACCGCTACGAGGCGCTCCTCAGGCGGGTGGGTGCGCCCAGGGCTTCAGCACCGCATACAGCGCCGACATGATCGGTACCGCCACGCCGGCGCGCTCCGCCCGCCGCACCACGGCGCCCTGCAGCGCTTCCACCTCGATCCGCTTGCCTTGCGACAGGTCGATGAGCAGCGACGACCGCATCGACGCCGGGATGCCGTCGATGTAGGCGTTGATCCGCGCGATCATGTCCCCGGCCACCGGCACCCCCTCCGCGCGCGCGACCTGCTCGACCTCGCGGCAGCCGTCGAGGAACCGCGCCCGGCAGTACTCGTCCTCGCGGATCGCCCCGATCGGCAGCCGCGCCGCCCCCGTGAAGCCCGCTACCGACGCCAGCAGGATGAACTTCTCCCAGATCGGGATCCGGCCGTCTTCGACCGCCTCCGCCTGGATGTCGGCCGACGCCAGCACCTCCCGGAGCGTCACCACCCGCGGCGACAACCGCGGCAGCCGGCCGAACACTTCACCCAGCACGATGCGGCGGTGGACGCCGTTCTGCTCGATGACGCCCGGCTCGGTGAGCGCGGTGGCGATGTAGGTCGTGCCGCCGATGACCGGACCCTCGCCCACGACCCGGGCCAGCTCGACGGCACTGTCGACGCCGTTCTGCAGCGTCAGCACACTCGACTCCGGCCCGGTCATCTGCGCCACGCTGCGCAGCGCCTGCTCGTTGTCGTAGGCCTTCACCGCCAGGATGACGACGTCGGCGTGCCCGACGCGCGACGGATCCTCCTCGGCCGGCGCCCGAACGGTGAAGTCCCCCAGCATCGGCCGGCGGATCTGCAGCCCTCGCTCGCGGATCGCCGCGAGGTGGGCGCCGCGCGCGAGGAACGTCACGTCGTGGCCGGCCTGGGCGAGCAGCGCCCCGTAGTAGCCGCCGACCGCCCCGGCACCAACGATGGCAAATCTCATGAGGAGCTGTAAATGCCTGACAATAAAGGCTGTTCTCGCGCCATTATGGCCGCAGACGGGCCCGGGGAACAACCTGCCCCCCGTGCTAGAATGCGCGACAGTCCGGCTGCGGATCGACAGCGTGCCCCCTGACACGGCAGGCGTCTTTCACCTGGAGGATCCATGGCGGCCCGCCTTACCGCTTACGTCGTCGTGGCCATCGTCGCGGCGACGCTGATTGCCGGCCTGATGGTCGGCGCCCAGCGCGACGACAGCGAGGGGCCGGTCGATCTGATCGTCCGCAACGCGACGGTCTACACGGCCGATCGGCGCGGGACGATGGCGGAGGCGGTGGCGGTCCGGGGCAACCAGATTCTCCGGGTCGGCTCCGAGAAGGAGGTCGCGCGGCTGCAGGCGCCACAGACCATCGTCGTCGATGCCCGCGGCGGCGCCGTCGTCCCCGGGTTCAACGACGCACAGGTGCGGCTGCTGGACGGCGGACGGGCCCTGGCCCGGGTGGATCTCGCGGGAGCGGCGAGCGCCGCGGAAATGCTGGAGCGCATCGGCGCGTGGGCGGCCGCCAACCCCGAGAGCGCCTGGATCGTCGGGCGGGGATGGTCGGCTGAGCATTTTCGCGGCGGTTTGCCCTCGCGGCAGCTGCTCGACTCGGTCGTCAAGGATCGGCCCGCCCTGATGTACGGCGCCGACGAACGCTCGGTCTGGGTGAATTCCACGGCGCTGCGCGCCGCGCAGATCACGGGCCGGACCGCGGACCCGGAAGACGGCGTGATTGTGCGCGAGCCTCGCAGCGGCGAGCCCGCGGGTGTGCTCCAGAATGCGGCGGGCGATCTGGTGGCGGATCTCATTCCGGCGCCGACGCAGGAGGAGCGGGCCGCGGCGCTCCTGAGCGCCATTGCCGAAGCGAACGCCCTCGGCATCACCAGCGCGCAGACGCGGATCGACTCCACCGAGAGCCTCGACCTCTACGATCGGCTGCGCCGATCCGGAGACCTGACGCTCCGGGTGTATGCGGCGCTGCCCGTTGCCGCCCCCCTCACCGACGAGGATCTGGAGCGGCTGGACGACACCCGGAAGGAGTACCCCGACGACCCGCTGCTGAAGACGGGGGCGCTCTCGATTCAACTCGACGGCCCGGTCGCCGCGCGGCGGGCCGCGATGCTCGAGCCCTACGAGGGCCGTTCGGGACAAGATGCGGCGGGCGAGCTGTCGTTCACCCCCGACGACCTGAACCGCACGGTGCGTCTGGCGGACGCCGCCGGCTGGCAGGTCATCACCCACGCAACGGGAGACCGGGCCGTGCGCGCGTCGCTCAACGCCTACGCCCACGCCGCCCGATCCAACCGGTCCCCGCGGCGCGGACGGCGCCACCGGATCGAGAACCTCAGCCTCGTGGACCCGGCCGACGTGCCACGCTTCGGCGCACTCGGGGTCGTCGCGTCGATACAGCCGCTCCTCGGCAGCCCCACGCCGCGGCGGACCGCGATGCTGGCGCGGCAGCTCGGGCCGGAGCGCGCGGCACGTGCACACACCCCCTGGCTCCTGTCGGACGAAACCCGGATGGTGTTCGGCAGCGGGTGGCCGGCGCTCGGGCTCGACCCCCTCCTCGGGCTTCAGGCGGCCACTCGCGCGGCGTCACCGGCCGCGGCGCCCGGCGACGCGGCCCGGCCCGAGGCGGGACTCGAATTGAAGCCAGCTCTCGACGCGTACACCTCCATCCCTGCCTGGGCATCGTTCGACGAGGGGCGCAAGGGCGCGATCTCCCCCGGCATGCTCGCCGACCTGGTGGTGCTGTCCGAGGACATCTTCGGTGCGCGGCCCGCGCCAGACGGCGGGCTGCCAGCGGCGCAGGTCGCGGTCACGATCTTCGACGGCAAGATCGTCTATCGCCGCCCGGCCCGCGCCGAAACGGCGCCGCTGCCGTCAGCGCAGGACTAGTTCGACCTGGTATTTGCCCGGCTCGACCGCCGGCTTCAGCAGGACCAGCCGCGCCGGCTGCCCGACGGCGACGGTCGCGGCCCCCTTCGCCCTCCATTCCGGCAGGTCGACGATTTGCCCCTCAGCCAGTGTCCCTCCGTGGAACGGGACGACGGTCATGCCGGTACCATCGATGATCCGCAGGGCGCCGAGCGTGCGGAGATCCCCCATGTCTTCGATGGTGGTCGTGGTCTGCAGCTGGCGCTCCCCCTCGGTGCTGATCCGGCGCGTAGCGGCAATGCCGATGTCCGCGACGAAGGGAGGCACGCCGGTGCCGTTGATGATCGAGGCGTTCTTGATCAGGAGGTACATCAGGCGGGTGTCGTTCAGCGGCAGCGAATCGTAGCGGCGGGGATCGGCGCTGTCCACGGACCCGTTCGCCAGCGCCTGCAGCGCGGACACGATGGCGATGAAGTTCAGCCTGACCAGCGCCGGATCCGGCTCGCGGGCCGGCCAGGGGCCGGTCTCGATCAGCACGACCGGCGTGCCGGAGAGTGTCAGCTGGTCGCCAAAGGCCCGTCCGTCGAAGGCGTCGTCGTAGCGGCCGATCTGGCCGGAGGCGAATGGCTCGAGCGCGTCGCGGATGACCGCGCCGATCTTCCTGGTGAGCGTGCGCCCGGCGCTGTTGGAACGCGCTTCGTCGAAGGCCACGGAGAGCAGCGAGATGGACGCCGGTTTGGGCGGCGCTCCGACCGACGTGCGCCAGGCCTGGTTGTGCAGGTTGAACCCGACGCGCGGCGCGTAGCGGTCGCGAACCGCCTTGAGGGTGCGGCCCTCCGGCGTCTGGAGCCTGAGCGCGTCGCGGTTGATGTCGATCCCCTGCGCGTTCCGCCGTTGGTGCCGCTCGGCGCCGTCGGGGTTCAGCATGGGGATCACATGGAGGGTCAGCGCGCCGAGCATCCGCCGCACCGCGGCATCGTCGCGATGCTTCTCGAGATAGGCGAACAGGTCGAACAGCGCGGCGGTGGCGGTTGGCTCGTCGCCGTGCATCTGCGACCACAGCAGCACGGGGAAGCTGCCGGTGCCCGCCTGCACGAGATTGATCGCCCGTCCTTCGACGGATTCGCCGACTTTCTCGATGCGGAAGAGGCCGCCGCTCCCGGTGCGCAGCGCGTCGAGCCGGGCCACGACATCGGCGTGCGCCAGCAGCGGCGGCAGCGGCGGCGAGACATGTTCAGCGTCCCAGACCCGGGCGAGCTCCTGCGGCGACAGTGCGGCGGGCGCGGAGCGCTGGGGAACGGGGCCGCCGCCCAGCATCACCGCGGGGATCAGCAGCGCGGTCAGACGATGAGGCATGCGCGCATTATCGCGCGGAACTTCCCGGGGTCGAGATGGCGCGGCGGCGCTCCCGCAGCGGCCCGGACCTGAGCGCCGCTATTTATAGTGCAGGCGGACCAGGGTCGGACGCGCGCCCCTGACCACGACGAACAGGTTGTCGAAATCCTGCTCGCCGATGGTGATGGCCTCGCGCACGCCAAGGCCCTTCAGGGTCTCCGGGACGGTGTTCGAGTGGCCGACCACGAGCACGTTGCCCTTCGCGGTGCCGATCCTGCGGACGAGCGCCGCGGAGTCCTTCGACGGCACCTCGACCGGCTCGATGCCGAGCGCGGCGGCAATCGGGGCCGCCGTCTGCCGGGTGCGCTTGAACTCGGACGTGATGACCGTGGTGATCTTCGCGTCCTTGAGCAGCGTCGCGAGCGACTCGGCCCTGGCGCGGCCTGCCTCCGACAGGTCGGGGTCGGCTGTCTGCATGTTGCCGCCGCCGTCCGCCCGTTCGGCATGCCGGACGAGGAACACGGTGGACTGGGCAGCCGCGGTGGCGGCGCCGGCCAGGATCAGAACAGCGGCGATAACGGTGCGGATCATGTGTTCTCCCTGAGCAGTTCGGCCGCGGAAACGCGGCCGGAGGTCCAGCGCGCCGCCAGGTAGAGCGCCGCGCCGGCGAGAAGGGCATACACGCCAGCCCAGAGCTGGCGCGGCGTCGCCCCGGCCAGGATCGCCAGGCCGATCACGATGGCCACCGCCGGGATGACCGGCCCGAAGGGTACGACGAACGCTGCCGGCCTGACCACCGTGGCGAACCGGGGATGGCGCAGCCGCAGCGTGGCGGCGCAGGTGAAGACGTAGACGATCAGCCGGCTGACGGCGCTGACCGCCGCCAGCGCGGCGAAGCGGCCCGACACCGCGAGCACCAGCGCCACGCCGGCGGTGACCAGTATCGCGTTCACCGGCGTCCGGTAGCTCGCGTGGACGCGGCCGAAGAACGGCGGCAGGTCCCCCTGCTCGGCCAGCGCGAACAGGTTCCGCGAGCCCGAGAGCGCCTGGCCCATGTTGTTGCCCGACGCCGAGAGCGTGCTCCCGAGGGTCATCAGCGCGGCGCCTCCCCCGGCCAGGAAAACGCTCGCCGCATCGGCCAGCGGCGTCACCGACGTGGCGAGCGACGGCAGCGTGCCGAGCGCCACGACCTGCGCCAGGGTCATGATCACGGTGACGATGGCGATGGTGGTGATGAGGGCGAAGGGCACGGTCGCCGTCGGGTTCCTGGCCTCGCCCGCGACGACCGGCACGACCTCGTAGCCGCCGAACGCGAAGATCAGGAGCAGCCCCGTTGCCGAGATGCTCGCGGCGCTCATGGACTCGCCGGGCACGAGCCGCGCCGGGTCCACCGCCATCAGCCCGAAGACGATGAAGACGGCGAGCGGCACCAGCTTCCCCACCGTCAGGCCGTTGACGACGAAGCTGCTCTCCCGGATGCCGCGGATATTGACGAGGGCGATGGCGGCGATGATCGCGGTGATCAGCAGGGCGCGCGGCCAGCCCGCGGTGAGACCCGGCCAGTAGTAGCCGAGCGAGGAAGCGAGCACGTTGATGACCGCCGCCCAGCTGACGGCGCGCGTGAACCACAGCATCCAGCCCACTTCGAACGCGGCGAACCGGCCGAACGCGGCCCGCGTGTAGAGGTAGGGCCCGCCGGTGCCCTCGAACCGGCTGCCGACTTCGGCGAACGACAGGGCAATCAGCATCGACGCACCGCCAACCGCGGCCACCATCCACGGACTCCACGCACCGGCCTGCGCCGCCAGCAGAGCCGGCTGCGCGAACACGGCAGCGCCGATGACCTGGTTGACCCCGATGGCGGTGAGATCCCAGCGGCCAAGCTCGCGGCGGAGCGCCAGGGGCGCGTTGGCGCCGGGCGTGACGGGCACGCCCGTGGTTGTATCATTTCCTGCGCGCGCACGCGAACCGCGTTGCCGCCGCGCCGTCGGGCAGGGTCATGCAGATGGACAAACGGGCAGCCGGCACGCCCCGGGGCGTGCTGCCGGCAACAGCGCTCACGCTGCCGGCGGAATACTACGTGGACCGCGCCCCTTTCGACCGCGAGATGGCTCAGCTCTTCGCCCGGATGTGGCTCTGCGCCGGCCGGACCGAGCAGCTCGCCGCGCCCGGCCAGTTCTTCCTCCGCGACGTCCTGGGCGAGCCCATCATCATCGCGCGCGGCCAGACGTCGCCGGTCAACGCCTTCTACAACGTCTGCCGGCATCGCGGCACGCGGCTCTGCACCGACGCCAGCGGCACCTTCGCCGGCAGCATCCAGTGCCCGTATCACGCCTGGACCTACGACCTCGAGGGACGGCTGATCGGCGCCCCCCACATGGACGACGTGCCGCATTTCAGGAAGGAGGACTATCCGCTGCATCGGGTTGCCGCCGACACCTGGGACGGCCACGTCTTCATCAACCTCGATCGCGACCCCTCTCCGCTGGCGGCCCAGCTCGCCGATCTCCCGGCGAAGTTCAGGCCCTGGCGGATGGAAGAGCTGCGGCTCGGGCACCGGGTGGTCTACGACGTCAAGGCCAACTGGAAGCTGCTGATCCAGAACTACAGCGAGTGCCTGCACTGCCCCGGCCTCCACCCCGCGCTGAACCGGCTGTCGCACTACCTGAGCGGCGAGAACGAGCCGCTGCACCAGGGCTACATGGGCGGCCGGATGGACCTGCGCCCGGGCGTGGACACGCTGTCGATGGACGGGACCTGCCCGCGCGCGTTCCTGCCCGGCCTGTCGGCCGCCGATCGGCGCCGCGTGTACTACTACGCGATCTTCCCGAACATGCTCCTCAGCCTGCACCCCGACTACATGCTGGTGCACACGCTCTGGCCGCAGGCGCCGGACCGGACGATCAACATCTGCGAGTGGCACTTCCATCCCGGAGAAGTGGCGCGCGACGGGTTCGACGCGGCAGACGCCGTCGAATTCTGGGATCTGACGAACCGGCAGGACTGGCACGTCTGCGAGCTGTCGCAGGCGGGCATCGGCTCGCGCGCCTACGCGCCGGGGCCCTACTCGAACCGGGAGGATCTGCTGTTTGCGTTCGACCGCCTCATCGTGGAGCTTCACGGCGGCCGCGCCGGCGCCTGATCAGCGCGGCACCTCCCGCGTCGTCCTCCGCGGCAGGCGCTCTAGGGAGGAGGCGTGGCGGTCTTCCTCGGCGGATTGAAGAACGGGGTGGGCACGACGGTGGCCGGCACGCGATGCCGGACGGCTTCCACGGTCAGCTCGATCTGCAGGCGCGAGCCATCGGCGGCGTGCGGCCGGTCCACGGTCGCAATGGCGATCATCTTCTTCAGCACCGGCGACCACGTCGTGGTCGTCGCCTTCCCGACCTGCCGGCCCTCGCGGTAGACGGGCACCGCCACGCGCGACGCCGTCGCCGCGACTGCCGGCGCCAGGCCGGCCTCGTCGTAGAGCCGCTCGACCTCCGTCCAGTCCAACTGCAGGCCGACAATCCGGCGGGCGGCGCCGCGGGCATGCTCGCGCTTCAGCGCCTGCTGGCCGATGAAGCGCGCCTTGTCGAGGCTGACCAGCCGGCCCAGCCCCATCTCGTACGGCGAATAGCGCTGCGCGCCGGTCAGCGCCTTCTTGCTGCTGTGGAAATCGACGTCGATCAGCAGGAGCCCGGCCTCGACACGGGCGACGTCGAGCGCCAGCATGCCGGCCGGCTTGATGTCGAACGGCCGTCCCCCCGTCATCAGCGCGTCCCACACCCGCACCGCCTGGGCCGCCGGCATCCAGATCTCGTAGCCGAGATCGCCGGTGTAGCCGGTGCGCGAGATCTCGACGCGCACGCCGCCGATCGTGCCGCTCGTCACCCGGAAGTACTTCAGGCGATCGATGTCGGCATCCGACACGGCGCGCAGCAGCCGCGCGGACGTCGGGCCCTGGAGCGCGAGCGCGGCGATCTCCTCGGAGATGTCCTCGATCGACACCTGCATCCCGGCGGCATTCTGCCGGAACCATCGCAGGCTCGGGTCCGCGGCGGTCCAGCGGAATCTCGTGTCCCCCAGCCGCGACACCGTCCCATCGTCGATCACCTTGCCGTGTTCGTCGCACCAGGGCGTGTAGAACACCTGGCCGACCTCCATCTTCGCCACGTTGCGGGTGATGAGGCGGTCGACGAAGCGGGGCGCGTCCTGGCCGGTGACGAGATACTTGAAGAGCGGCGAGACGTCGATCAGCGCCGCGGCGTTGCGGATCGCGTTGTATTCGTGCTCGTGATTCCCCTCGTAGGCGCTGACGGCATAGTATCCCGACCACTCCCGGTAGTTCAGGCTCTCGCAGAGCGGAAAGGTGCGCGGGTGCAGGGGGGTGCCGATGGGCATGGCGGTGGAGGCTCGGGCGCGATTATAAGCCGCGGTTCGCGACAGGCTCTACGGCTGAGCCGGCGTCGGCGTGTACCATGAGACCCATTCGATGCACTACGACGTCATCGTCATCGGCGGCGGACACAACGGCTTGATCCACGCCGCCTACCTGGCGCGCGCCGGCCGGAAGGTGCTCGTCCTCGAGCGGCGCCACCTGGTCGGTGGTGCCGCGGTCACCGAAGAGATCCATCCCGGGTTCAAGTACTCCGTCTGTTCGTACGTCGTGTCGCTCCTCCGCCCCGAGATCATCCGCGAGCTCGACCTGCCCCGCCACGGCCTCGAGATCCTCCCGCTCGACGGCACGCTGACCCCGATGCCGGGAGGCGACTATCTCTGGCGGGTGAACGACCACGCGAAGACCCGCCGGGAGATCGCGAGGCATTCGAAAGTGGACGCCGAGGCCTACGAGGAATATGGCAAGGCGATGGTCGAGATGGGGCGCTTCGTCAAGCCGATCCTGACGATGACGCCGCCCGACCCGGCGTCGCTCGAGCCGCGCGGCCTGCTCGATCTGCTCTCCCTCGGCCGGCGGTTCCGGGCGCTGCCCGACGGCGATCGCTACAACCAGATCCAGCTGATGACGATGAGCGCGATCGACTTCCTCGACGGGTGGTTCGAGACCGACGTGCTCAAGGCGACGATGGCCGCGTCCGGCGTCATTGGCACCTTCCTTGGCGTGCGGTCGCCGGGGACGGCCTACGTCCTCCTCCATCACTACATGGGGGAGATCGATGGCGCGTTCCGCTCGTGGGGGCTGTCCCGCGGCGGCACCGGCGCCATCTCCAACGCCTGCGCCGACGCCGCCCGGGAGGCCGGCGCCGAGATCCGCACGGAGACGACCGTGTCCCGCATCATCGTCAAGGACGGGACCGCCGTCGGCGTCGTGCTCGAGAACGGCGATTACCTGACGGCGGGCGTCGTGTCGTCGAGCGTCGATCCCAACCTGACGTTCATGAAGATGGTGGGCGACGAACACCTGCCGGGCGAGTTCGCGGCGGATGTGCGCCGCTACAAGTATCGCGGCTCGTCGGGCAAGGTGAACCTCGCGCTCGACGCGCTGCCGGACTTCACCTGCCTGCCCGGCCCCGGCCCGCACCTGCGGGGCGCCATCTCGATCTCGCCGAGCGTCGCCTACATGGAACGGGCCTATGACGATGCCAAGTACGGGCGCTACTCGCGGCGCCCGTATATCGACGTCGTGATCCCGAGCCTGACGGACCCCTCGGTGGCGCCGCCCGGCAAACACGTGATGTCCTGCTTCGTCCAGTACGCGCCGTATCACCTCAAGGAGGGCACGTGGGACGATCAGCGTGACGCGTTCGGCGATGCGGTGATCAACACGCTCGCCGAATACGCCCCGAACATCAAGGACATCATCCTCCACCGCCAGGTCCTCACGCCGCTCGACCTGGAGCGCGAGTTCGGGCTGACCGAGGGAAACATCTTCCAGGGCGAGCTGACGCTCGAACAGCTGTTCTTCCTGCGCCCCGCTCCGGGGTGGGCGCAGTACCGGACGCCGATCAGGAACCTCTACATGTGCGGGTCGGCGGCGCATCCCGGCGGCGGCATCATGGGTGCGCCCGGACGGAACAGCGCCCTGCGGGTGCTGAAGGAAACGGGGCGCCGGAAGCCGTGAAGAAGGTCGTCATCATCGGCGCCGGACACAACGGCCTCGTCACCGCGTTCTACCTCGCGAAGGCGGGCTACCGGCCGCTGGTGCTCGAGGCGCGCGGCGGCGTGGGCGGCGGCGCGGCGACCGAGGAGGTCGCCCCCGGCTACCGGTGTCCGACGCTCGCCCACGCCACCGGCCCGCTGCGGCCGTCCATCGTCCAGGACATGCGCCTGGCCCGGCGCGTCGAGTTCCTGCAGCCCGATCCCCGCCTCGTGGCGTTGTCGCCGGACGGCCCGGCGCTGGTCTTCTCGCACGACGTCGCGCGGACGGCTGATGCGATTCGGGCGCACTCGGCGGCTGACGCGGCGCGCTATCCCGAGTTCTGCCAGGTGATCGAGCGGCTGTCGTCGTTCCTGCTGCCGACGCTGGAGCGTACCCCGCCCTCACTCGATACCCGCGCGGCCGGCGACATCTGGCACCTGCTGAAGACCGGACGCCGGTTCCGCGGGCTCGGCCGGACCGACAGCTACCGGCTGCTGCGGTGGATGCCGATGGCGGTCGCCGACCTCGTGGCCGAGTGGTTCTCGACCGACCTCCTGCAGGCGGCCATCGCGGCGCGCGGCATCTGGGGCGCGGCGGCGGGGCCCTGGTCGGCAGGCACCGGCGCGACGATGCTGCTCAACGCGGCGTTCGATCCGGCGCCAGGGGGCAGCTGCGTCACGGTGAAAGGAGGACCAGGGGCGCTCGCCGAGGCGCTGGCCGCCGCCGCCCGCGACGCCGGGGCCACGATTCAGGACCGATGCCCCGGTGCGTGCCGTGACCGTTGCCGACGGCCGCGCGACCGGCGTGGTGCTGGCCGACGGCACCGAGATCCCTGCCGACGCCGTCGTGTCGAGCGCCGATCCCCGTCGCACGCTGCTGGCGCTGGTTGACCCGGTGGAGCTCGAGCCGGGCTTTCTCCAGCGGATCAGGAACTACCGCATGCCCGGCGTGGTCGCCAAGGTGAACCTGGCGTTGAACGCGCTGCCGGCGTTCACGGGCGTGGCTGACGCGGCCGGCCTCGGCGGCCGCCTCCACATCGGCCCGAGCGTCGACTACCTCGAAAAGGCGTTCGACGCCTCGAAGTACGGCGAGATCTCGACGGAGCCGTACCTCGACATCACGATTCCCTCCGTGCTCGATCCGTCGCTCTGCCCGCCGGGGCACCACGTGATGTCGATCTGCGCGCAGTTCGCGCCGTACCGGCTGGCCAACCAGCACGAATGGCGGACCGCGCGCGAAGAGCTGGCCGGCAACGTGCTCCGCGTCGTCGAGCAGTACGCGCCAGGGATCCGGGGAACCATCGAGCACCGGCAGATCCTGACGCCGGTGGATCTGGAAGAGGCCTACGGGTACACGCACGGTCACATCCTCCACGGCGAACCGTCGCTCGACCAGCTCTTCACGATGCGGCCCGTGCTCGGATGGGCGCAATACCGGACGCCGATCGAGAGCCTGTTCCTGTGCGGCGCGGGCACGCATCCCGGCGGCGGCATCACCGGCGCGCCGGGCCGGAACGCGGCCCGTGAAATCGCCAGGACGCTGCGAAAGTAGCCGGTCGTGAGCAGTCGAGCGGGGGCCGGCCTCATCGTCTTTTGTGCGGTGGTGGCGGCGCTCATCGCCGCGGTCTTCGACTTTGCGCGACGGGATGCTGACGTGCCCTTCGGCTTCGCGCGGGCGTCCGCTGGCGGACAGCTGGCGCTCGAGCGGCGGTTCCAGGCGCTTCCGGATCCGGCGCGGCTGCGCGAGACCCACCGGCTGCTGACGCGCGAGCCGCACCCGGCCGGCTCACGGAGGGACCGCGAGCTTGCCGACTGGACCGCGCAGCAGTTCCGCGAGGCGGGGCTGCACGACGTGTCGATCGTCACCCACGAGGTGCTGCTGCCGAAGCCGCGCGAGGTCACGGTGGAGATGGTGGAGCCGGCGCGCTGGCGGGCCTCGATGCTCGAGCCTGGCGTGGCGGGCGATCCCGACACCGCGCGCGACATCCCGGACGTGCCCACGCTCGCCTATTCCCCGCCGGGCGAGGTGACCGCGCCAGTGGTGTACGCGGGCACCGGATCGCCGTCCGACTACGACTGGCTCGCCGCGCGCGGCATCGACGTGCGCGGGCTCATTGTCCTCGTCCGTCATTCGCTGCCGTACAGCTATCGCGGGTTCAAGGCCTTCACCGCGCAGCAGCGCGGCGCGGCGGGGATCCTGATGTATTCGGATCCCTCGGCCGGCGGTTCCGCGCAGGGGCCGCCCTATCCCGACGGACCGTGGGGTCCCGACAGCCGGATCGAGCGCGGCAGCATCGCCTACGACTTCCTGGTGCCGGGAGACCCGCTGACGCCCGGCTGGCCGTCGGTCCCGGGCGCGCGGCGCGTCGCGCGCGGGGACGCCGTGTCGCTCCCGGCCATTGTCGCTGCGCCGCTGTCGGCCGTGGATGCGCGGCCGATCCTCCAGGCACTGGGCGGGACGCCGGCGCCGCCTGGCTGGCAGGGAGGTCTGCGGGAGGCCACCCACGTGGGACCCGGACCGGCGCGGGTGCGCCTTGCCGTGCGGACAGACGACGAGGTGGCGGCGATCTGGACGGTGACCGGGGTCATCCCGGGAAGCGAGTGGCCCGATCAGCACGTGATCGTCGGCAACCATCGCGATGCGTGGGTGTACGGCGGCGCCGATCCGTCGAGCGGTTCCGCCGCGCTGGTGGAGATGGCGCGTGCTCTCGGCGAGCTCGGCCGCGGCGGCTGGCGGCCGAAGCGATCGATCCTCTTCACGAGCTGGGACGCCGAGGAGCTGGCCCTCACCTCGTCCACCGAGTGGGGGGAGCAGCATGAGAGCTGGGCTCGCGACCACGCGGTGGCCTATCTGAACGTGGACAGTGCCGCCTCGGGGCCGCGGTTCGTGGCCTCGGCGGTGCCATCCCTGGTGCGGCTCGTGGGAGAGGCGGCGCAGGCGGTCCGCGATCCGGTGGCGCACGTGCCCGTTGCCGCCGTCGCGCGCGGGCGCAGCGCTGACGAACGCGGCGTACCGCTCGTCTCCGGCGACAACACCTTCATCGACCCGCGGCCGGGAGGGGGCTCGGACTACACCGTGTTCCTCAACTTTCTCGGCGTGCCGATCGCCGACCTGGCGTTCGACGGACCGCTCGCCGTGTATCACTCGAAGTACGACACGCATGCCTGGGTGGAACGCTTCGGCGATCCGGGGTTCCGGTATCACGCGGCGCTCGTCCGGCTGTGGGGCGTGGCCGCGCTGCGCCTGGCGGACGCCGACACGCTGCCGCTCGACCCATCGGCGTCTGCCGCGCGCATTGCCGGGTTCGTCGGCGAGCTCGAACGTCGGGTTCCGCCCCACGTGCTCGCGGACGTGCGCGATGCGGCTGATGCGCTGGTCAATGAGGCGCTGGAGTTTGCGGCATGGCGGCAGCGGGCGCTCGAGTCTGGTGATCGCGCCGCGCAGCGGAGGGTTGATTCGATCCTCCTCGGGTTCGAGCGCACGTTCCTCGATCCCGACGGATTGCCGGGCCGCCCGTGGTATCGCCACCTGATTCATGCCCCGGCGTTCACCTACGCGCCGTCGGTGCTCCCGGGGGTCACCGCCGCGATCGACGCGAAAGATGAACGAATGGTGGCCGCGCAGTCGATGCGGCTCGCCGCCGCCCTGCGTCGCGCCGCGGCGCACCTGCGCGGGCGCTGAGGCCGCCCCGGGGGGCAAACCTGCCCCCGCCTTCACCGGCCCGCGATTCAACCCGGCTGCCCTCCCGCCTGTCTAACGTGGCAGGTGACACTCATGCATGTTCGCGCAACGGTTCCGGCCACGGCACTCCTGGCTTTCTGCCTGATCGCCGGCTCGCGGGCGGCGTCCCCCGAGACCAAATCCGGTATTCCGGCAAAGCCGGACGACAAAACTGTGGTTCATGTGCTGAACCGGCTCGGCTTCGGGCCCTCGCCAGGCGCCATCGAGCGCGTCGGGCAGATCGGGCTGGCGGCCTACATCGAGCAGCAGCTGCACCCCGAACGGGTGGCCGACCCCGCCATGGCGGCAAGGCTGTCCGGCTTCACCACCCTGACGAAAAGCTCGCGCCAGCTGGCCGAGGAGTTCTTCGTCCCGGCGCTGATGGCCAGGCGCGAGCAGCAGGGTTCTGAGCCGGCTGCACGGCGTTCACCGGAAGCGCTCCGGGACGGGCAGCTGCAGCGCACGCCGATGGCGGAGCTCGCGCAGCAGAAGATCCTGCGCGCCGCCTACAGCGAGCGTCAGCTCGAGGAAGCGCTCGTGGACTTCTGGTTCAATCATTTCAATGTCTTCGCGGGGAAAGGGCAGGTCCGTACCTACCTGACTGAATACGAGCGCGACGCCATCAGGCCGCACGTGTTCGGGCGCTTCCGCGATCTGCTCGGGGCAACGGCCGCGAGCCCGGCGATGCTCTTCTACCTGGACAACTGGCAGAGCAGCGCGGCTGAAGGCGCCGCCACGACCGCCTCGGCGCAGCAGGGCCGGCGATCCGGCCTCCAGCGCGGCGCCCAGCCGCGCCGCAACGGGGCCGCGGCCATGGCCCAGCGTCCCCAGCAGGCCCGCCGGCGCGGGCTGAACGAAAACTACGCCCGCGAGCTGATGGAGCTGCACACCATCGGCGTCGACGGCGGCTACACGCAGAAGGACGTCCAGGAAGTGGCGCGCGCCTTCACCGGCTGGACGATCGAGAGCCCGCGAGCCGGCGGCGGGTTCCGCTTCGACCCGCGGCTGCACGACGACGGGGAGAAGACTGTCCTGGGGCAGCGGATTGCCGCCGGCGGCGGGCAGCGCGACGGTGAGCAGCTGCTCGACCTGCTGGCGAAGCATCCGTCGACCGCCCGCTTCATCGCGACCAAGCTGGCGCGGCGGTTCGTCTCGGACGATCCGCCGCCGGCGCTGGTTGCGCGCGCCGCCGAGCGCTTCTCCCGGACGGACGGCGACATCCGCGAAGTGGTACGGACGATCGTGACGTCGCCGGAGTTCTTCGCGCCGGAGGCCTACCGGGCCAAGGTCAAGACCCCCTTCGAGTTCGTCGTCAGCGCCGTCCGGGCGACCGGCGGGGAGGTCGCCGGCGGCCTGCCGCTGGTGGTCGCACTGCGCGATCTCGGCATGCCGCTCTACGGTGCGCAGCCGCCGACCGGCTACGTCGATCGCGCGGACGTCTGGGTGAACTCCGGAGCGCTGCTGAACCGGATGAACTTCGCGGTGGCCTTCACCAGTGGCCGCGTCGGGCAGGGCGCCCGGTCGCCGTCCTCGTCACGGCTGGAGCGACGGGCAGGCGTTGATGACAACCGCGCTCGCCGGCGACGTCTCCGAGAACACGACTTCGACCGTGGCCCGCGCCACGACGGCCGGGCAGGCCGCCGCCCTGGTGCTCGGCTCCCCTGAATTCCAGAAGAGGTAGGCGATCATGGTGTCACGTCGCGTCTTCATGAAGAACGGCGGGCTGGCGCTCGTCAGCCTCGGGTTCGCGCCGGCGTTCCTGGCGCGGACGGTGGCCGCGGCGGAGGCGCGGCGGCGGGTCCTCATCACCATCTTCCAGCGCGGCGCCGTCGACGGGCTGAACATGGTGGTGCCGTTCGGCGAGCGCGAGTACTACAAGGCCCGCCCGAGCATCGCCATCGGCACGCCCGGCTCGGGCGCCGGCGCGGCGGTCGATCTGAACGGGTTCTTCGGCCTGCATCCCCGCCTCGCGCCGCTCGAGCCGCTCTACCGGGCGAAGACGCTCGCCATCGTGCACGCGTGCGGATCGCCCGACGCCACGCGGTCGCATTTCGACGCCCAGGACTACATGGAAACCGCCACGCCGGGCGTGAAGAGCACGCCGGACGGCTGGCTGAACCGCTACCTGCACGCGCGCGAACATCAGGCCGCGACCCCGTTCCGCGCGGTGGCGCTGGCGTCACAGCTGCCCCGCTCGCTGCAGGGCAGCGCGCCCGCGCTGGCCGTCGGCCAGATCGATCGCTTCGGCATCCGGGCAGGGGGCGGCGACATGGTGCAGTCGTCGTTCGAGCGGGAGTACGCGCAGGCCGCGGACCGGGTGCTCAACACGGCGAGCCGTGATGCCTTCGATGCCGTCCGGCTGCTGAAGGAAGCGGACCCGAAACAATACGCCCCCGCCAACGGCGCCGCCTACCCCTCGTCCGCCTACGGCCAGGCGCTGCGGCAGATCGCCCAGCTCGTGAAGGCGGACGTCGGGCTCGAGGTGGCGTTCGCGGAGAGCGGCAACTGGGACCATCACGCGAATGAAGGCGGGGCGACGGGACAGATCGCGAACCGCCTCGACGACTTCGGCCGCGGCATCGCCGCGCTGGCGCGCGATCTCGGCGATCGCATGCAGGACGTCGTCATCCTCACCATGTCGGAGTTCGGCCGCACCGTGGCCGAGAACGGCAACCGCGGCACCGACCACGGCCACGGCAACGCCATGATGGTGATTGGCGGTGCGGTGCAGGGGGGGCGGATCTACGGCCGCTGGCCCGGCCTGGCTCCCGAGCAGCGCCACGACCGGCGCGACCTCGCGATCACCACGGACTTCCGCGCGGTCTTCAACGAAGTCGTGCGCGGGCACCTCGGGCTGACCGACACGCGGACCGTGTTCCCGGGGTTCGCCGCACCGGCGGCGCCGCTGGGGCTCTTCGAGCGGCGCTGAAGTACACTCGCGGGCGTGACACTGACCGCCCTCCGTACGCCGTGCGTGCTCGCCGACCTGCCGCGGCTCGAGCGGAACATCGATCGCATGCAGTCGGCCGCCGAGGCCCGGGGGAAGCGGCTACGGCCGCACGTCAAGACGCACAAGAGCCCCGACCTGGCGGCGATCCAGATCGCGCGCGGCGCCGTCGGCATCTGCTGCGCGAAGCTGGGGGAAGCGGAGGTCTTCGCCGATCATCGCGTCGAAGACATCCGCCTGCCCTACCCGCTGCACCCGTCCAACGGCGACCGCGTGCTCGCGCTGCTCGACCGCACCCGGCTCTCCTTCATCGTGGATCATCTCGACGTCGCGCGCGGCTGGTCCGACGTCCTGCGCGCCGCGCGACGCGAGGTCGACGTGCTCGTGAAGGTGGACGTCGGCCTGCACCGCTGCGGGATCGACCCGGACCCGGCGACCGCCGTCGATTTCATCGAGCGGGTCGCCTCGCTGCCCGGCCTGCGGTTCAAGGGCCTGCTCAGTCACGCCGGCCATGCCTACGGCGCCACCTCGCAGGACGCAGGTGGCGACCATCGCACGCGAGGAAGCGGAGCTGCTGACGACCCTGAAGGAGCGGGTCGCCGGGCGCGGCGTGGCGGTCGAGGAGATCAGCGTCGGCGCCACGCCCACCGCGCGCTTCAGCGCCCAGCTGCCCGGCATCACCGAGCTGCGGCCGGGCAACTACATCTACTACGACCGCATGCAGGTGACGCTCGGCTCCGCGACCTGGGACGACTGCGCCCTCACCGTCCTCGCGCGCGTCGTCAGCCGGCCATCGGCGGATCGGCTCGATCCTCGACGCGGGCAGCAAGACGCTGACGAGCGACCTGGTGCGCGGGCGCCGCGCGGGTACGGCACCGTGCTGCGGTCTCTCGACTCGTTCGTGCCGGACGACAGCCTGCTGATCGAGCGGCTCTCGGAAGAGCACGCGGTCGTGCGCGTGCAGGGGCAGGGCTCCAGGCTGGCGCCCGGCGACCTGGTGCGCATCGTGCCGAACCATTCGTGTGTCGTGTCGAATCTCGTGGACGAGATCTGGGTCGTGGACGGGGGGGAGGCGCGAGACACCCTGCGCGTCGCCGCGCGCGGCCGCATCGCGTAGTAGAATCCTCGACGTGGCAAAAGACCTTCCGGGCGAAGCGCTGGGCCTCGTGGAAACGCGCGGCCTCGTGGGCATGGTCGAGGCGGCCGACGCGATGGTCAAGGCCGCCAACGTCGTGTTCGTCGGCTGGCAGAAGGTCGATGCCGGGCTCGTCACCGCAATCGTGCGGGGCGACGTCGCCTCGGTGAAGGCGGCCACCGATGCCGGCGCGGCGGCCGCCCGGCGGGTGGGCGAGCTGGTCGGCGTCCACGTCATCGCGAACCCGGCTGACGGCCTCGATTCCGTCTTTCCCATCACCTAGACGGCCAGGCGCGTCGCCTCTGCCGCCCCCGCGAAATCCTTCTCCGTCAAGCCCCCCGCGCTGTGGGTGCTGTAGGTCAGCGTCACCCGCCTGTAGTTGATCAGGATATCGGGGTGGTGATCGACCGCCTCGGCGGCAAACCCCACGCGGACAACGAAGGCCACCGCGTCGGCAAAATCCGCGAACGTGAACTCACGCCGGATCGCCCTCTCGGCGAAGCCCCAGCCCGGCAGTTCCAGCAGTCTGGCCTGCACCTCGTCGTCTTTCATTGTGCCCATGGCGGAAGCATAGCCACAAAAACACCGTTTATGTGTCCAACGGTGTTATCATTCTGAACACTGTTCAGCAGCGTGGCTGTGCCGAAAGGTTCGCATTGGGAGTCAAGGAACGCCAGGAGAGGGAACGCGAAGCGGTGGCGAGGGCAATCCTCGACGCGGCGCGCGACCTGTTCGTCGCCGAGGGGTATCAGAACGTCTCCATCCGGAAGATTGCCGACCGGATTGAGTACAGCCCCGCCGCCATCTACAGCTACTTTCCGAGCAAGGACGACATCTTCTTCGCGCTCGCGGAGGAAGGGTTCCTCATCCTGTTCTCGCGCAGCGAGGCAGCCGGAAGCTCGCAGGGGCTCGAGGCCCTCCGGCAGGCCTTCTGGCGGGTCTACGAGTTCAGCCGGACGCATCCCGAATATTTCGCGCTGATGTTCGTGGACCGCTCGGTGCCCCGGATCAGCCAGAACTGGGAGCGCTTCGCCTTTGTCGGCGCCATGAAGGAGCGGCTCTCCCGGATCATCCAGCGCACCGTGGACGACGGGCACCTGCCGCAGGGCACGAACCCGCATGCCGTGTTCCGCATCCTGAGCGCGGCGATGGTCGGCGCCTCGGTGCTGCACCTGTGCAACCGCCTCGCGCCCGGCGAGGACCCCGACGCGCTGGCGCGCGACACCCTCGAGGCGGCGCTCACCGGGCTCCGCACTGGTTTTCCCACCACATTCGAGCCGTCGCCCTGCGACGGCCCTTCCGTTTCGCGATGAGGTATCGATCGATGTCCCGTCAGTTCGTCGTGCTCTCGTCCGCCGCCATCCTGTCGTTCGCCGTGCTGTCGACCGGCTGCTCGTCGAATACGCCGGCGTCCGGAGCCGCGCTCGCGGCCGCTCCCGAGCCCGCGGTCGTTCCGCTCGCCGACGTCGAAAGCCGCTCCCTCGAACGGCACCTCCGCGTCACCGGATCGCTCGTCGCGGGGGAGCAGGCCGAGGTCAGCGCGGAAGTCGCCGGGCGGGTCACCGCCACGCCGATCGAACGCGGCAGCCGCGTGGCGGCCGGCACGCTGCTCGTGCAGCTCTCCGGGTCTGAAACCACGGCGCAGCTCCAGGAGGCGGAGGCCAATGCCGGGCAGATCGAGGCGCGCCTGGGCCTGGCGGCCGGCGAGGCCTTCGACCCGCAGCGCGTCCCCGAGGTCATGAACGCCCGGGCGGCTTTCAGCCTGGCTGAAGCCGAGTTCGCCCGCATCCAGTCGCTGCTCGATCAGCGCGTCGTCTCGCAGAGCGAGTTCGATCAGCGGCGCACGCAGGTCGAGGCGGCGCGCCAGCAGCTCCAGGTCGCCCTCAATGGCGCCGAGCAGGCCTACCGCTCGCTGCAGGCCGCCCGGGCGCGCGTCTCGCTCGCGCGCAAGTCGATGGCCGACACCGCGGTGCGTGCGCCCTTCGCCGGCCTGGTCATGGAGCGGGCCGTCAGCGTCGGCGACTACGTCACGAAGGGCACGCGCGTGGCGACGGTGGTCAGCATCGATCCGCTCCGCGTCGAGCTCACGGTGCCTGAGCAGGCGATCGCGCAGATCAAGGCCGGCCAGCCGGTGCGGCTGACGGTCGATGCCTACCCGGGCGAGCAGTTCGACGCCACGGTGCGGTTCGTGTCGCCGTCGGTGCGGGTCGATCGACGCGCGCTCACCATCGAAGCGGTGGCGCCGAACAAGGACGGCCGGCTCAAGCCGGGCCTGTTCGCGACGGCCCTGATTCAGCAGGGCGCTCCCGTCCCGGCGCTCACCGTCCCGGCCTCGGCGGTCGAGACGGTCGCCGGCACCAGCCGCCTCTACGTCGTCAAGGACGGCAGGGCGGAAGAGCGGATCGTGACGCTGGGCGAGCCGGTATCCGGACAGGTCGAGATCACGAGCGGCGTCAGCGGCGGCGAGAAGGTGGTGGCCGAGCCGCGCGGCCGCATCACCGACGGCATGCCCGTTCGCGCCAGCTGATCCCCGGTCGGCCCATTCTCTTTCTGGCCACCCGCAGGGGTGGCTTCAGCAGGTTGTCGTCATGCAGTGGCTCGCTTCCATCTCCGTCAGGCGTCCCGTCTTTGCCACGGTCATCATCCTGGCGCTCACCATTGTCGGCGCCGTGTCGTTCGGCCGGCTCGGGCTCGACCGGTTCCCGAAGGTGGACTTCCCCACCGTCGTCGTGACGACGCGGCTGCCGGGCGCGGCGCCCGAGGAAGTCGAGACCGAGATCACCGACAAGATCGAAGAGGCGGTGAACACGATCAGCGGCATCGACGAGCTGCGCTCGAACTCGTCCGAGGGCGTCTCACAGGTCATCATCGCCTTCCTGCTCGAGAAGGACGCCGACATCGGCGCGCAGGAGGTGCGCGACCGGGTCAACCGCGTGCTGCCGCTCCTGCCCAAGACGATCGACCAGCCGACGGTCGAGAAGTTCGACCCCGACTCGGCGCCGGTGCTGACGCTCGCCGTGTCGGCCAGGCAGCCGATCCGGGACATCACCGAATACGCCGACAAGACGCTCAGGCGCCAGCTCGAGAACGTGAACGGCGTCGGCCAGGTGCTCGTCACCGGCGGCCAGGGCCGGCAGATCAACCTGTGGCTCGACCCGGCGCGGCTCCAGGCCTACGACCTGACCGTCACCGACGTCTCGCGCGCCCTGCAGACGCAGAACGCGGAGATTCCCGGCGGCCGCGTCGAGCAGGGCGCGACCGCGCTGACGCTGCGCACGCGCGGCCGCGTCGAGTCGGTCGCCGGATTCGGCGACATCGTCGTCCGGCAGCGCGACGGGCATCCGGTGCTCCTGCGCGACGTCGCGCGCATCGACGACGGCACGGCCGAGGCGCGGACGCGCGCCAACCTGAACGGCGACACCACGGTGCTCGTCACGGTCCGCCGCCAGTCCGGCACGAACACCGTCCAGGTCGTGGACGCTGTCAAGGAACGGCTCGCCGAGGTGTCAGCGACGGTGCCGGCGGGCTACGACATCCGCGTCGTGCGCGACATGTCGGAGTTCATCCGCGCGTCGATCCGCAGCGTCGAAGAGCACCTGATCGTCGGCTCGTTTCTCGCCGCCGCGGTCGTGCTCGTCTTCCTCTGGAACTGGCGCTCGACGCTGATCGCGGCCATCGCCATCCCGACCTCGATCATCTCGACGTTCGGCCTGATCTGGTACCAGGGCTTCACCCTCAACTCGATGACGATGCTGGCGCTGACGCTCGCGGTCGGCATCGTCATCGACGATGCGATCGTCGTGCTGGAGAACATCTACCGGTTCGTCGAGGAAAAGGGCCGGCCGCCGGCGCAGGCGGCGGTCGAGGCGACCCGCGAGATCGGCCTGGCGGTGCTGGCGACCACGCTGTCGCTGGTGGCGATCTTCGTCCCGGTCGGCTTCATGGGCGGCATCGTCGGCCGCTTCATGACCAGCTTCGGCTTCACGATGTCGTTCGCCATCCTGGTGTCGATGCTGGTCAGCTTCACGCTGACGCCGATGCTCGCGGCGCGCTGGATCAAGATGCGGCCGCGCCGCGAGGATGCCGAGGGGCACGAGCTCGCCGGGGCCTCGTCGAAGGACTCCCGCTTCTTCCGGCCGCTCGACCAGGGCTACGCCGCGATGCTGCAGTGGTCGCTGGCGCACCGCTGGGTGGTGGCCGGGCTGGCGGTGCTGGTGCTGCTGAGCAGCATTCCGCTCTTTGCGCTCGCCGACAAGAACTTCCTGCCGAACGACGACCAGTCCGAGTTCGAAGTCGGGCTGCGGGCGGCCGAGGGCACCTCCCTCGAGGCGACCGAGATCATCGCCAACCGGATTGCCACGCGGATGCGCGCAGCTGCCCGAGATCGAATACACGCTGGTGTCGGTTGCCGACGACCCCGCGGGGACCCGCAACGTGGCGACGGTCTACGCCCGGCTCACCGCCGTCGGCAAGCGCGATCGCGACCAGTTCGAGGTGATGGACGACGTGCGCAGCCGCATCCTGCCGCAGGTCGCGACCCCGGACCTGCGGACCGGCGTGCGCCCGGTGGCGACGATCGGCGGCGGCGGCAACCAGAACGCTGAGATCCAGTTCACCATCAACGGTCCCGACCTGAAGAAGCTGGAGACGTTCGCCGCGGCGATCGCCGGCGCCGCCCGGCAGCAGCCGGGCGTCGTCGACGTCGACACTTCGATGAACGTCGGCAAGCCGGAGCTCTCCCTGCGGGTGGACCGGTTGAAGGCGTCGGACCTCGGCGTGCCGATCTCCGATGCCGCCGAGGCGCTGCGGCTGCTGGTCGGCGGCGACCAGGTCACGACCTACAACGAAGGGGGCGAGCAGTACGAGGTGCACGTCCGGGCCGAGGCCGGCCATCGCGACACCGCCGCGGCGATCGGCCAGCTCACGGTGCCGTCGAGCAGGGTCGGCAGCGTCCCGCTCGACAACCTCGGCGCGTTCGCGCCCGGGACCTCGCCCGCCGAGATCAACCGGCTGAACCGGCAGCGGCAGGTCACGATCTACGCCGGCCTGCTTCCCGGCGTGTCGCAGACCGGCCCCATGGACCTGATGGTCCGCACCGCGGATGGGCTCAACATGGGCCCCGGCTACAGCACCCGCTTCGCGGGGCGATCGAAGGAGCTCGGCCGGGCGGCGCAGAATTTTCTGATCGCCTTCGGCCTTTCGCTCGTATTCATGTATCTGATCCTGGCGGCGCAGTTCGAGTCCTGGCTCCATCCGGTGACGATCCTGCTGTCGCTGCCGCTCACGCTGCCATTCGCGCTGTTGTCGATTATCATCACCGGACAGTCGCTCAACATCTTCTCCGCGCTCGGTCTGCTGGTGCTGTTCGGCGTCGTCAAGAAGAACTCCATCCTCCAGATCGACCATGCGAACCAGCTGCGCGACCGTGGGATGGAGCGTGACGCCGCCATCCTCCAGGCAAGCCGCGACCGTTTGAGGCCGATTCTCATGACCACCTTCGCTTTCGTTGCCGGGATGATTCCGCTGGTGCTGTCGAGCGGCATCGGCTCGGCCACCAACCGCGCGATCGGCTTCGTCATCATCGGCGGCCAGTCGATGGTCCTGCTGCTGACGTTGATCGTGACGCCGGTGGCGTATTCGCTCTTCGACGAGGCGTCGACGATGCGGCTGTGGCGATGGCGCCGCGGCGTCAGGCCGGCGGCGGCAACGGCGGCGCTGCTCGCCTTGCTGCTCCTGCCCGGCCCGGCGGGCGCACAGCCGGTCACGTCCACCCTGCCCCAGGTCGCCCAGGAGCCGGCCGCGGGCGAGGTGCTGAAGCTCACGCGCGACGAGGCCGTGCGCATGGCCATGGAGAACAACCCGGACCTGGCGGTGGCGCGCTTCGAGCCGGGCGTGAACGACGCGCGCGTGGCGGCGGCGCAGGCGGTGTTCCTGCCGACCTTCAACTCGGCCCTGCTGCGCAACAGCAACCAGACGCCGCCGGCCAACCTCTTCTCGGGCGAGTCCGGCATCACGACCGACTACTGGTCCGGCGACGCCGGCCTGCGGCAGACCCTGCCCTGGGGTGGCGCGTCCTACGACGTCCTCTTCACCAGCCAGCGCACGACCACGGACAATCCCTTCACGAGCTTCACGCCGTCGCTGACCTCGTCGCTCCAGGCCATCCTGTCCCAGCCGCTGCTGCGCAACTTCAAGACGGACGCGCTGCGCTCGCAGGTCGAGATTGCCCGGCGCAACCGCGACATCGCCGACATCCAGGTCAACGAACGGGGCGCCCAGGTGGGCGCCGACGCCGAAGCGGCGTACTGGGGCCTGGTGGTGGCGCTGGCCTCGGTCACCGTGCAGCAGCGCTCGCTCGACCTCGCGCTCGAGCTCGAGCGCACCAACCGGGCGCGGGTGGACGTCGGCCAGTCACCGCCCCTCGACCTGGTCGCCGCGCGGGCGGAAGTGGCGCTGCGCCGCGAAAACCTGATCGTGGCGCGGACCACGGCGCTGCAGGCGGAAGACACGCTGCGGACGCTGATCGTGGACCCGAAGCGGACCGACTACTGGTCGGTCAGGCTCGACCCGGCAGAACGCCAGCCGCCGGTGACCGGACCGCCCGACGTGGACAGCGCGGTGCGGCGCGCCCTGGGCGAACGCTCCGACGTGGCCCAGGCGCGCAAGCTGATCGAGAACAGCGACACCACCATCTCGCTCGCGAAGAACCAGGCGCTGCCCGACCTGCGCGCCCAGGCGACCTACCTGGCCAACGGCCAGGGCGGCTCGCGCCTGCTGCGGACCAACGGCTTTCCCGGCACCATCATCGGCTCGGAGAACACCGCGTACGGCTCGGTGCTCGGCCAGGTGCTGTCGTCGGACTACCCGACGTGGACCGTCGGGCTCACGCTGTCGTATCCGCTCGGCCGCAGCGCCGAGCAGGCCAACCTGGCCCGGGCGCGCATCGAGCGCGACCAGGCCGCGGCGCGGCTGCGCAGCCTCGAGCTGTCAGTGGTCAAGGAGGTCCGCGACGCGGCGCTGCGCCTCGAGCAGAACCGCCAGCGCATCGAGACCGCCACGCTCGGGCGTGAACTGGCCGAGCAGCGGCTCGACGCCGAGCAGAAGCGCTTCGAGGTGGGCATGTCCACCAGCTTCCTCGTGATCCAGGCGCAGCGCGACCTCGCGGTCGCGCGCGACAACGAGCAGCGCTCGTATCTCGACTACCAGCTGGCCGTGGTCGGGTTCGAGCGGGTGCAGCGCGTCGGGCAGGTCGTCCCGCGCTAGAGCGGGCTGCGGGTCTCGAGCTGCCGCTGGCGCAGGCTCCCGGCTCGGCCTGCCGCGTCAGCGCCCGCTCTTGATCTTCAGGCGTCCGGGCCGCAGCGCCTGGAGCGCGGGATCGTCGCGGCCGTCGGCGACCCAGTCGGCAATCAACTGCGCGGTCAGCGGCGCCAGCAGCACACCGTTGCGGTAGTGGCCGGTCGCATAGACGATGCGGTCCGAGCGCTCCGACGGGCCGAGCAGCGGCAGCTCGTCGGACGCCGCGGGCCGCAGCCCCACCCGCGCCTCGATGAACGTCGCGCCCCACGCCTCCGGCAGCAGCTCGCAGGCCGCATCCAGCAGATCCCGGACCCCGGCCGCGGTCGTCCGCTCGTCGAAGCCGACGTCTTCAACGGTGGCGCCGACCAGCACCGTACCGTTCCGCCACGGGACAACGTAGCAATCCGGCCCCCAGACGATGTGGCCGAGCGGCGCGCCGCGCCACTGCAGGCGCAGGAGCTGGCCGCGAACCGGCCGGATGGTCGCCGCCGCCGGATCGTCGACGTCGAGCCGCCCGGTCCAGCTTCCTGCCGCGATGACCACCTGGTCCGCCGACCAGGCGGTGCCATCCTCCGTGTTGATCCGCACGCCGCGCCGTTCGACGACGATGCCGGTCACGCGGTGCGCGGCCTCGATCTGGACGCCGTGCCGGAGCGCGGCCCACGCCAGCGCGTCCATCAGCGACTGCACCGAGACATAGCCGTGTCCCGCCGCCAGAAGGGCGCCCTCGATCGAGGCCGCCAGCGCCCCTTCGCGCCCCCGCGCCGCGTCCCGATCGAGCCACGTCAGGGCCGCGTCGCCGGCGGCCGACTGGCGCAGCCGCGCCGCCGTCCGGGCGTCGGTGGCCACTTCGAGCGTGCCGCAGCGGCGGTACTCGATGGGCAGTCCGGACTCGTCGGCGGCCTCCCGCACGAACGTGTCGTACATCCCGAGCGATCGCACGCCGAGCTCGAACAGCAGGCCCCGATCGTGCCCCTCGATATAGGGCGCGAGCATGCCGGCGGAGGCCTGCGTGGCCCCCGCGCCGACGGTCCGCGCCTCGAAGAGGCGGACGCGCGCGCCCCGCCGCGCCAGCTCGCGCGCAACCGAACAGCCAATGATGCCGGCCCCGATGACGACAACGTCCTGCCCACCCGCCACACCGGCATCATAACAACCGGCGCACGTGGGCATCTTCGGCGGCGAAAATTGGCGAAAATGGCGGGACTTGGCAGCACGCTTGCTACCTCGAGAAGGCATGTTGGCCCGATTTCGCGTCCCGCTGAGTTGGTCGGAACTGCTGAAGCGCACCGCCACGGAAGCGCTGGCCGACGACGTGCTGAACCTCGCGGCGCAACAGGCCTACTACTTCTTCTTCGCGCTGTTCCCCGCCCTGCTCGCGCTCATCTCCATCGCGAGCTTCTTCCCGGTGGAGAACCTCGTCGAACAGATCCGGGTGATGCTGGCGAGAATCGCCCCCCAGGATGTCGTCGAGATCGTCGGCAACCAGATCGAGAAGATCGCGGCCGGCAACGCGGGCGGCGTGCTGACCATCGCCTTCCTCTTCACCATCTGGAGCTCGTCGAGCGCCGTCGTCTCGATGTGCACCACGCTGAACGCCGCCTACGACATCACCGAGGGACGGCCCTGGTGGAAGGTCAGGCTCACGGCCATCGGGCTCACCCTCGGGCTCGCGGTCTTCATCCTCGCGTCCATGACGCTGGTCGTCGCCGGCCCGGCGCTGGCGGAAAAGATCGCCGAGGCCATGCGGCTCGGTGGCGTCTTCGAGTGGACCTGGAAGATTGTGCAGTGGCCGATCGTGTTCGCCCTGGTGGTCACGGCGTTCGCACTCGTCTACTACTTCGCGCCCGATGCCGAGCAGGACTGGGTCTGGATCACGCCGGGCGCCGTCCTTGCGACCACGCTGTGGCTCGCGGTTTCGCTCGGCTTCAAGGTCTACATCGCCAACTTCGCGAGCTACAACGAAACCTACGGCGCCATCGGCGGCGTGATGGTGCTGCTGCTCTGGTTCTACCTGTCCGGGATCTCGATGCTGGTGGGAGCGGAGTTGAACAGCGAGATCGAGCATGCCTCCCCCTACGGCAAGGACCCCGGGGAGAAGTACAAGGGGGAGAGGCGGAAGATCGGCGCGGCGGCCGAGCGTGCCTATCTGGCGAGCCGGGCCCGCCGCGACGGCGAGGCGGCGTTCGCCGAAGACGTGAACTGCGACATCGACGGCCCGCCGCCGGCGCCACCGCCGGTCCGGCCGAGCGACGTCCTCATCGGCGCGGCGGCCTTGCTTCCCGCGGCGATCAAGATCGGACAGGACGTGAAGCGGAAGGTCGAGGCGGATCGCGAGCCGTGAGGGCCGATCGCCTCGCTACTTCTTCTGGCTGGCGTCCGGTGCCGCGGCTTTGGCCGGCTGGCCCCACGCGTCGGGGCGCAGTTTGCCGCCGAAGCCCCAATACACCGGCTCCTGTGGCGGTGCCGGCGGCGGGATGAACGCGGTCCCCGACTGGAAGGGGACGAAGCGCGCATCCGCGGCTGGCGGCGGCACAGTCGTCCGTCGCGGCGGGTGCCCGGAGACGGGCACGCCGACGTAGACGGGAACGTAGACCGGCGGCGCCTGCGGTGCGTGATGGTCGATGACGACGACCTGCGGCGCGGGGGGCTGCGCGGCCGGCTCCTCGACCACCGCGGGCAGCGGCGGCGGAATGGCGGGGCGCTCGCGGCCGCTCCGTACCAGCGCCACGATCACCTTCTGGCTGACCCCGGACTCCTGGAGTGTCTTGAGGGTGCCGGGGTCGATGGCGTAGACCCCCCCGTCGACGTCGATGAGCGCGAGGAGCACGTCCTCACCCAGCCCGGCGCGTGACAGCTCGATGATGTCGCGGACGGTGAGCGCCTCGGCAGCGGGAGCCGCGACGGCGAGGGCCACAGTCATCAGCGCGGCGGCAACACGACGCATTCCTACCTCCAGTCGTCCTCAACCACTGAACGGAATGTGCAACCGGTACCGGGCGCCCGCGCCCTTTTCCGGAGCGTTTGCCGCCGGCGGCCGGCCGGCGGTCCTGTCACGAGGACAGCCGTTGTCACCGATATTAGGATACCGGAGGGGGGCGCACGTCCGGGGCGTTGATTACCGGGCGTTTCCCGCGCATTCCCGGGGCACGGGTATTGCTCACCCAGCGGTATCCAGGAGCAGCAAGAAAATGCTTTCCAAACCTTTCGCCGTTGCGGCGCTGGTCCTTGCGTCGGTGACGGCCGCCGCCACCGGAGCCTACGTCGCGGTCAGGCATAACGCCGCGACTCCCGAGCCGGCCGCGACCGCCGCTCGAGGCCCGGAGCCGGCGCCGGAGGGCCCGGCCGTGCTGGAAACGGAGGCGCGGGTGTCGCCTCCTGTCTCGTCCGACGAGCCCGCGCTCGAGGCCGGCGCCCCCGCGGCGGTTGCCCGTCCCGCGCTGCGGGCCAGTTCGGCACCCCCGGCAGCGGGCGCCCGCCCAGGCCGCCCGACCGTGGAACGACGGGCTCGTCCACAACCGGTCCGGCCGGAACCGGCTCGTCCATCCGTTGGCCAGTCCCGTCCGGCTGTCACCCAGCCGGAGCTGGCTCCCACCGCCGCCGCCGTGACCGGCACGACGGCGGACGGCGAGCGCTCGAACACGCGACCTGAGGCGGCCGGCCCCGTCGATCCGCCGGCGGTCGAAGCTCCGCGGGAAGGGCTGCGCGCGGAGGCCCCGGCGCCACCGCCGCGGCTGTTCGACGAGGTGGTGATCCCCTCCGCGTCCGTCATCGGCCTGCAGATTGAAACGCCGGTCTCGAGCGAACGGGCGCGGCTCGAGGACCGCGTCGAGGCGCGGGTCCTTCGCGACGTTGCGGTGGACGGGAAGACGGCGATCCCGGCCGGCGCCAGGGCGCTCGGCGTCGTCACCGAGGTCGATCGCGGCGGCCGGGTGAAGGAACGCGCCCGGCTCGGCGTGCGCTTCCACACGCTGGTCCTCGCCGACGGCTCCCGGCTGCCGATGCGGACCGACACGATCATCCGCGAAGGGGAATCCCCGGCCGGCGACAGCGCCCGGAAGATCGGGGGGGCGGCCGTGGGCGGCGCGCTGCTGGGCGCCCTCTTCGGCGGCAAGAAAGGGGCAGTCGTCGGCGGCGCCGCGGGGGCGGCGGGCGGCTCGGCCGTGGTGATGTCGGGGGACCGGAACGCCGCCACGCTGCCGGTCGGCGCCGTGGTCACCGTCCGGCTGGCGGCACCGGTCAGCGTGGACGTGGAGCGGCGCTGAGGCTGGCGCCCAGCTGCTAGAATCCGAGCATGCTGCACATCACACTGCTCCTGCTGTCACTGGCCACGGCCCCCGCCCAGGGCCCGACACCGTTTTCCCTGCCCGGCGCCATGAACACGACCCGCGTGGACGCGGTCGTCGCGTGTGGCGGCGCGACCACCAACGACGCCTTTGCCGCCCTCCGGAAGGACGGGTTCGCCTCCGTCATCAACCTGCGCCAGGCGAGCGAGAAAGGCGTGGACATCCCGGCGTCGCGGGAGGCGGCGGCCGCCGCCGGCCTGAAGTATCTGCACATCCCGGTCAACGGCGCAGCCCCCGAAGCGTCCAGCGTGGAAACCTTCCTCTCGGCGGTCCGCGACAAGGCCAACCAGCCGGTCTACATCCACTGCGCGTCGGCAAACCGCGTCGGCGCGATGTGGCTGATCAAGCGGGTGGTCGTGGACGGCTGGGACATGCCCCGCGCCACCGCGGAAGCCGAGGCCATCGGCCTCACGAGCGAGCCGCTGACGCGCTTCGCCGTCGACTACGCCACCGCCAAGCGCGGGAAATGACCGCGTCGGGCGACATGGATCCGGAGGCCTTCCGCCGGGAGGCCCACCGGATCGCCGACTGGATCGCCGACTATTTCGCCGACCCGGAGCGCTATCCCGTGCTGTCGCAGGTCCGCCCCGGGGAGATCCGCGACGCCCTTCCAGCGGCCGCCCCAGAGCGCGGTGAACCCTTCGACGCCATCTTCGCGGATTTCGAGCGCGTGATCCTTCCGGGGATCACGCACTGGAATCACCCCAGCTTCTTTGCCTACTTCGCCATCTCGGGCAGCGCGCCGGGCGTGCTCGCCGAGTTCCTCTCGGCCGCGCTCAACGTGCAGGCCATGCTCTGGCGTACCTCGCCGGCGGCGACCGAGCTCGAAGAGGTGGTGCTGGCGTGGCTGCGGCGTCTCATCGGCCTCCCCGGGGGGTTCGAAGGCGTCATCTACGACACCGCGTCGATCTCGAGCCTGCACGCGCTCGCGGCGGCGCGAGAGCAGGCGGTTGCCGGGGTTCGGGCCCACGGCCTCGCCGGCCGGGCGGATCTGCCGCGGCTGCGCGTCTACTGTTCGGAGCACGCCCATTCCTCGATCGACAAGGCGGTGATCCTGCTCGGCCTCGGCCACGAAGCGCTCGTACGGATCGAGGCCGACGCCAGCATGCGCCTGCGCCCCGATGCGCTCGCCACCGCGATCGAAACCGACCGGCAGTCCGGGTTCCTGCCGATGGCGGTCGTCGCCACGGTCGGCAGCACGTCGTCCACGAGCGTGGACCCGGTCGGAGCGATTGCCGCGATCTGCGAACGCGAGGGGATCTGGCTGCACGTCGACGCGGCCTACGCGGGGGTCGCGGCGATGGTGCCCGAGTGCAGCTGGATCCTGGAGGAAGCCGCGGCGGCCGACTCGGTCGTCGTCAACCCGCACAAGTGGCTCTTCACGCCGTTCGATCTGAGCGTGCTCTACTGCCGCCGCATGGACGTCGTCCGCGCGGCGTTTTCGCTGACGCCCGAATATCTCGAGACGACCGAGGCCGGCAGCGTGCGCAACCTGATGGACACCGGCATCCAGCTCGGCCGGCGCTTTCGCGCGCTGAAGCTGTGGATGGTCATCCGGCACTTTGGCGCCGAGGGGCTGCGCGCGCGCCTGGCCGAGCACATGCGTCTCGCGCGCCTCTTCGCCGAATGGGTGGAAGCCAGCCCGGCCTTCGAGCTGGCGGCGCCGGTGCCGTTCAGCGTCGTGTGTTTCCGGGCCCGCGGCACCGACGAGCTGAACGAAGCGCTGCTGGCGCGCCTGAATGGGTCAGGAAAGCTATTCCTTTCCCACACCCGGCTGAACGGCCGCTATACCCTGCGCCTCGCAATCGGGAACCTGCACACCACCGAAACCCACGTTTCCGCGGCATGGACGCTCATCCAGCGGGTTTTGGCAGAGCTCGGCCCGGACGCCTGACCGCGGTGCGGCCACGGGCACATCGCTTGCACAACCGGTGTGCCGGGTATTCGTCGGACCGTGAATCGACGGCTCGAGCGCGATGATGCGCCGCGCGAGGCGCGCGGCACGCACGCGGCCGGGCCGCAAAGTGAGGCAACGATCGTATGACTCTGCGTAAGTGGCTTATTACCGTTTCCCTGGCACTCGTGGCGGTCGCGGGCGCGCCAACCAAAGCGTCGGCCGACTGGCTCTTCACGCCGTTCGTCGGCGTGAACTGGGGCGGCACGGCGGGATTCAACGACGCCATCGGCGACTTCGAGGACGAGTTCGAACGCCGCGGCACCTTCGGCGCGTCGCTGTCGTGGATGGGCGCGGGCGCCCTCGGGTTCGAGGTGGACTTCGGCTACTCGCCGAACTTCTTCGAGAACACGACTGGCTCCGGAGACTTCCAGTTCGGCGACAGCAACGTGACGACGCTGATGGCGAACCTGAAGCTCGGCGCGCCGATCGGCGGCCAGTCGGGCGGCGGCATCCGCCCGTATGCGTCGGGCGGCGTCGGCATCATCAAGTCGCGGATTGACGATGCGGACGACCTGTTCAATATCGACAGCACCGACTGGGGCATGAATGTCGGCGCCGGCCTGGCCGGATTCTTCAGCGACAACATCGGCCTGCAGGGGGACGTGCGCTACTTCCGTTCGCTGCAGGAGAACGAGCCGGACAACGAGTTCCCCGTGGCGCTGGGGTCGTTCCGCTTCTGGCGCGGCACGGTCGGCTTGGTTTTCCGCTTCTAACGCACGAAGGCCGGAGCGTCATCAACTGACGCTCCGGCTCACGCGGCTATCGCAATCCCGCCGCCAGCCGGTCCGCCGCGTCGGCCCGTTTCCGCATCCGCGGGCTCGATCCCGAGCCCTCAGATTCACTCTTCCAGCCGCCAGGCCTCCTGCCATCCGTCGCCGCCGTGCGCCGGCTTCACCTGCTCCAGCGCCACCAGCCCGTGTGCGGGGAAGGGCGGTGCGTCCGCGCGCTCACGCCGGCTCAGCAGATCCAGCAGCTTGCCGAGGTGCGGCATGTGGCCGACCAGCATGATGCTGCGATCGTCGCCCAGCAGCACGTCGCGAATCCACTCGGGCGGGTCGCCCGGCTGGATGCCGCGCGCCGCGGCGAAGTTCGCGAGCGGGTTGCACAGCTGCCAGAAATGCTCCGCCGTCTGCCGGGCGCGCAGTTTGCCGCTGTGCCAGATCACCGCCGGCTTCACGCCGCGCTCGTGCGCGCGCGCCGCCAGCTGCCCGGCGTGCGCGTGGCCGCGCGCCGTCAGCGGGCGCCGCGGATCCTCGGCGGCGTCCATCGCCTCGGCATGATGCACCAGGAAGAGCACGGCATCAGCCCCGCGTGCTGTCGATCCACGCCCGGACGTCGGCGAGCGCGCGGGCCACGGCGTCCGGGTGCGTGGACTGGGGCGTGCGCTTGCGGCCGACCGACGCCGCAGCCGTGATCACCGCGGTCACGTCCGCCTCGAACAGGGTGGCGTGGGCGCGCCATTCTTCGAGCGAGAGCGACTCGAACGACCGGCGCTCGCGCACCAGCCGCCGGACCATCGCGCCGACGATCTCGTGCGCGTCGCGGAACGGCACCCCCTTGCCGACGAGGTAATCGGCAACGTCGGTCGCCAGCAGCAGCCCGGACGCGGCCTCCGCCGCGGCGCCGTCGTTGAGGGTGAGCCCGGCGATGACCGCGGCGGCCGCCTCGAGCGAGCCGCGCAGGGTGTCTTCCGCCTCGAACACCGCTTCCTTGTCCTCCTGCAGATCCTTGCTGTAGCCGATCGGCAGGCTCTTCATGGTGGCGAGCCAGCCCGCAAGACGGCCGATCACGCGGCCCGACTTGCCGCGCACCAGCTCGAGGGGATCGGGGTTCTTCTTCTGCGGCATCAGGCTGCTGCCGGTGGCCGCGGTGTCGGCCAGCTCGAAGAAGCCGAACTCCTCGGACGTGAACAGGATGAAGTCCTCGGCCATCCTGCTGACGTGCACCATCGTCAGGGCCGCGGCGTGCAGCAGCGACGAGACGAAATCCCGCTCGCCGGTGGCGTCGATGCTGTTGGCGGCGACGCGCGAGAAGCCGAGGCGGCGCGCGAGCGCCTGGACGTCGATGGGATAGCTGGTGCCGGCAATGGCGCCCGAGCCGAGCGGCAGCTCGTCGATCTCCTGGAGCAGGAAGGCGAAGCGGGCGTGATCGCGGCGCAGCGCCGCGGCGTGCGCGAGGAAGAAGTGCGCCACGAGCACCGGCTGGGCGCGCCGCAGGTGCGTATACGACGGCATCAGCGCCTGGCCGGCCGCGGCCGCCTGGTCCGCGAGGACCGCGGCGAGCGCGGCGATCTGCTGCTGGAGCAGCGGCACCCGGCGCTTGAGGTAGAGCCGCAGGTCGAGGGCAACCTGCTCGTTGCGCGAGCGGCCGGTGTGCAGCCGGCGGCCGGCGTCGCCGACCCGCGTGATGAGCTCGCGCTCGACGAACGAGTGCACGTCCTCGTCGTCTTTGGCCGCGGCGCTGTCGAAGAAGGCGGGGTCCTGCCCGCGCGCGAGAATCTCCTCGAGCGCCTGGCGGATCGACGCCGCCTCCTCTGGCGCGAGCACCCCGGCGGCGCTGATCGCGTCGGCCCAGGCCAGGCTGCCGGTGACGTCGTCTTCGAACAGCCGGCGATCGAAACCGAACGAGGCGCCGAACGCGAACAGCGCGGCGTCGGGCCCTCCCTCGAAGCGTCCGGACCAGAGATGTGCCATCAGTGTGCCTGCGTGTCCGCGGGGGCCGGCAACGGCAGGTCCATCGCGGCGCTCCAGAAGGGGCTCCTGCGGCCGACGATGCGGCAGTCGCCTTTGAACAGTTTGAGCCGGACCGAGCCGGTGACCCGCGGCTGGATGGCCGCCACGAACGCGTCGATGGTCTGCCGTGTGTGCGAGAACCAGAGTCCGCTGTAGACCAGGTCGGCGTAGATGCGGCTGAGATCGTGCTTCACGCGCTCGAGCTCGCGCGGCATGACGAGATTCTCGAGCTCCTTGTGCGCCGTGTGCAGCACGACCGCCGCCGGCGCTTCGTAGATTTCGCGCGCCTTGATCCCCGCCAGCCGGTTCTCGACCACGTCGATGCGGCCGACGCCGTGGGCGCCGGCGAGAATCTCGAGGCTTTCGACGAGCTCGAGCACCGAGAGCTGGACGCCGTTGGCGCGGACCGGCACGCCGGCCTCGAAATCGAGCTCGATGTAGGCGGGCTCGTCCGGCGACTGCTGCGGCGAGCGCGTGAGCGTGTAGATGTCCTCGGGAGGCTCGACCCAGGCGTCCTCGAGCCCGCCGGCACCGATGGCGCGTCCCCAGAGATTGGTGTCGATGCTGTAGGGGCTGGCGGCCGCGTCGGGTGTCGGGATGTTGCGCCGGCGGGCGTACTCCAGCTTCTCCTCGCGCGACATGCCGCAGAGCTCCGCCGCGGCAATGACCGCGATCGACGGATTGAGCGCCCGGATCGAGGCCTCGAACCGCACCTGGTCGTTGTGCACGCCGGTGCAGCCGTGGGCGATCGCGGTGGCCCCTTCCATGCGGGCGATCTCGACCAGGCGCTTGGCGATGAGCGGCCGCCCCAGCGCGGTGGCGAGCGGGTAGCGATCCTCGTAGACGGCGCCCGCCTGGAGCGCCGGCAGGATGTACTCGCGGACGAACTCCTCGCGCGCGTCGAGCACGTGGGCGCGGACGGCGCCCACCGCCAGCGCGCGCTCGTGAATGGCCGGCAGCTCGCGGCCCTGGCCGAGATCGACCGTGACCGCGATGATCTCGGCCGCGAAGCGTTCGCGCAGCCAGGCGATCGCCACCGACGTGTCGAGCCCGCCCGAATAGGCGAGAAGAATGCGCTGCATTTCTTGAGGTTCCCTCTTGTGATGCGACAGGGCCTGGCGATCAGCGATCGCCGGCCGACAGGCTGGCTTCGGCGCCGCGGAGCGCCGCGAAGCGATCCGCCACCATCCGGGCGCCGTCGGCCGACCGGCAGATGACCAGAATCGTGTCGTCCCCGCCGATCGTCCCGACGATCTCCGGCGGGTGCGCGCGGTCGATGGCGATGGCCAGCGTCTGCGCCTGGCCGGGATCGGTCTTGAGCACGATCATGTGCCCGACCGCCTCCTGGCTGCGGAGGTATTCCGCCGCCGCCCGCCCCAGGCCGGCTTCCGCGCCGGCATCCCCATTCGCCAGGCTGCCGAGCGACCGGTAGGCGCCATCCGCCGTCCGCTTCACCAGCCCGAGCTCCCGGATATCCCGGGACAACGTGGCCTGGGTCGCGTCGATGCCGAGCGCCTTCAACCTCGTCCGCAGCTGTTCCTGGCTGGAAATGGCCTCCTGCTCGACGAGCTCACGAATGGCCGCCTGGCGCTGCTGCTTCATGGATGTTGGACTAATATTTATACAGGATATGCATCACAACATGCAAGATCCAGAGGCCAAACCCTTGACTTGAGCGAGAATACTCCTGTATTCTGTTCGTTCGGATGAATACTTATGCGAGCGTCAGGGTGGGTGTCGCGGGAGCCACGGGCTACTCCGGGGTGGAGCTCGTGCGCCGGCTGGCCCGGCACCCCTCGGTGCAGTTGAAGGCAGCGATGGGGTCGAGGGGCGCGGAGCCCCGCCGGCTGCCGTCCCTGAAGAACATCTGGGATGCACCGGTGCTGCCGCTCGATCTGGATGAGCTGGCCGGTCTCGATGCGGTCTTCCTGGCGGTGCCCGACACGCTCTCGGCGGAAATCGGGCCAGCCCTGGCCTCCCGCGGGCCCCGGGTGTTCGACCTGTCGGGCGCGTTCAGGCTGCGGGACACGAAGCTGCGCGCCCGCTGGTATCCCCATTCGCCCGACCCCGGCGTGGCGGTGACCTACGGCCTGACCGAGCGGTATCGCGGCGAGCTCGCCCAGGCGCAGCTCGTGGCCTGCGCGGGCTGCTATCCGACGGCGGCGATCCTGCCGCTCCAGCCGCTCGTCGCCGCGGGACTGCTCGAACCGGGAGTCGTCATCGACGCCAAGTCGGGCGTCTCGGGCGCCGGGAAGACGCCGACGGAACGGACGCACTTCTCCGAGATCCACGGCAGCATGGCGGCCTACGGCGTCTTCGCCCACCGCCACGGCGCCGAGATCGAGCAGGAAGTCGGGCTCGCGGTCACGTTCGTGCCGCACCTGGTGCCGCTCGACCGCGGCATCCTCGAGACCATCTACGCCCGGCTCAAGCCCGGCGTGGCCGCCGGCGACATCGCCCGGACGCTGGAGTCCGCGTACGCCGGTTCGCCGTTCGTGCGGCTGACCGGCGCGGACCTGCCGGAGATCAAGCACGTGGCGCACACCAACTTCTGCGACATCGGCTGGCGGGTGTCGCCGGACGGGACGCAGCTCGTGATGGTGTCCTGCCTCGACAATCTGGTGAAGGGGGCTGCCGGGCAGGCGATCCAGAACTTCAACGTCGCCTTCGGGTTCCCGGAAGCGGCGGGTCTCGACTGACGTGGCAACGGTCCTGAAGCTGGGTGGCGAGCTGCTCGAAGACGCCGCCGCCGTGCAGACAACGGCCGCGGCCATCGTCCGGCTGGCGCAGCGCGGGCCGCTCGTGGTCGTCCATGGCGGCGGGCGCGCGATCGATGCCGAGCTGCGCGCGCGCGGCCTGACGCCGCGGTTTGCCGACGGCCTCCGGATCACCGACGCCGCCACGCTCGACAGCGTGGTCTCGGTGCTCGCCGGCCGCACCAACACCGCGCTGGTCGCCGCGGTTGGCGTGCTGGGCGGCCGGGCGGTCGGGCTGACCGGAGCCGACGGCCGGATCGGGCTGGCCGTGAAGGCCGCGCCGCTCGCGACGATAAGCGGGGAGCGCGTCGATCTCGGGCTGGTCGGCGAACCGTCGGGCGGCGACGCGGGGCTGATGGCCGACCTGCTGCGCCTCGGCTACATCCCGGTGGTGGCCAGCGTCGGCGTCGCGGCGGACGGCGCCCTGCTCAACGTCAACGCCGACACCTTCGCGGCGCACCTGGCCGCCGTCCTCGGCGCGCGACGGCTGATCGTGGCCGGGACGACGCCCGGCGTGCTCGACGGCAGCGGCGCGACGATTCCCGAGCTGACCGCGCCGGCGGTGCAGCAGCTGACGGATTCGGGCACCGCGCATTCCGGCATGGTGGCCAAGCTCACGGCGTGCCGGCACGCGCTCGCCCGCGGCGTTGCCGAGGTCTCCATCGTCGCCGGGCGCGGCGTCGAGGATTTCGATCGGGCAGTCGGCACCAGAGTTTCCTGACCGGGCCCGCGCGAGCGGCGCCCGGCCTGGTTTTCGTTTTTTGGCAGTACGACGGAGCGGAGTGCAGCATGACGACCACGACACATTCAACGCCGGCTGACATCATGGCGCTCGACGGCGCCCACGTCCTCCAGACGTACCGCCGGGCCTGCGTCGTGTTCGAGCGCGGCAGCGGCTGCCGCATGTATGACGCCACGGGGCGCGCCTACCTGGACTTCATCTCCGGGATCGGCGTCTCGTCGCTCGGGCATGCCCACCCGAAGCTGGTGGCGGCGCTGGCCGAGCAGGCCGGCCAGCTCCTGCACACGTCGAACCTCTACTTCCATCCGCTCCAGTCGGAAGTGGCCTCGCGGCTCTCGGCCCTGTCGGGCCTGTCGCGCACGTTCTTCTGCAACTCCGGCACGGAGGCGGTCGAGGCCTGCCTCAAGTTCGCCCGCCGCTACTGGCACACGCAAGGCACGCCGCGAGGCCGCGTCGTCGCCTTCGAGCGCGGCTTCCATGGCCGGACGATGGGGGCGCTGTCGGTGACGTGGGACGAACACTACCGGGCGCCGTTCGCGCCGCTGCTCGAGGGGGTGACGTTCGTCTCGAACAGCGATCCCGAAGCGCTGCTCCGGGCGGTCACCCACGACACCGCGGCCATCATCGTGGAACCGTTCCAGGGCGAGGGGGGCGTCCGGCCGATCAGCCAGGAGCTGGCCAACGCGATTGCGCGGGCGTGCCACGACACCGGGGCGCTGCTCATCGCCGACGAGGTGCAGTGCGGCCTGGGGCGCACCGGGGTGCCGTTCTACTCGGGCGTGCTCGGCCTGCAGCCCGACCTGATGGCGCTCGGGAAGGCGCTCGGCGGCGGCGTCCCGGTCGGCGCCGCGCTGTTCTCGGAGCGGGTCGCGGCGGCGGCGGCCTACGGCGATCACGGCAGCACCTACGGCGGCAACCTGCTGGCGTGCCGCGCGGCGCTGGTGTTCCTCGACGAGCTGACCTCCGGCCTCCTCGACCACGTGGCCGAAGTCGGCGAAGAGATTGGCGGCGCGCTGCGCCGGGTCGCGGCACGGCACCCGGCGGTCGTGGACGTGCGTGGCGCCGGGGTGATCTGGGGCGTCGAGCTCGACCGCCCGGCGGCGCCGGTCGTCGAGGCCGCGCTCGAGCGGGGCCTGTTGATCAACCGCACGGCTGACACGGTGCTGCGGCTGCTGCCGCCCTTCATTGTCGAGACCGCGGACGTCGAACAGATGGCGGGGTTGCTGGATGCGGCGATCGGGGCCGCCATCGGGGGGGAACGCTCATGAGCGTGGAACTGCGTGCGGCTGTGTATGCGGACGTTCCGGCCATCCACGGCCTGGTGACCGACAACCTCGACGCCGGACATCTCCTGCCGCGGTCCATCGAGGAGATTGCCGAGCACATCGGCCGGTTCTTCGTGGCCGAGCAGGACGGCGCGGTCGTCGGCTGCGCGGAGCTCGCCCGGCTGAGCGCCGCCGTCGCGGAGGTGCGCTCGCTCGTGGTGGCCGCCCCGATCCGCGGCCAGCGCATTGGCAGCCGGATCATCGACCACCTCGCGACAAGGGCGACCGTCGCCGGGTACGACACGCTGTGCGCGTTCACCCACAATCCCGGGCACTTCGTCCGCCACGGCTTCACCATCGTGCCGCATCTCTGGATGCCGGAGAAGATCGCGCACGACTGCACCGGCTGCGCGCACTTCCGGCGCTGCGGGCAATACGCCGTGCGGCTCACGCTCCGCCAGGGTACGCGCGCCGCGCCCGAGCGGACCGCGGCGATGATTCACGGCCGCGGCGTGGCGCCGCGGCGGCTGAACATCGAGCGGCTGCGGCTGACGCCGGTCGCGCCGGGGGGCGGCGGCGCCGAGGCCGACAGCGAGCAGGCGCTCCCCGAGGCCGTCCTGGCATGATCGCCACCCGCGCGCAGGCGATCGCCGGCGGCGTCACCGCGCCGGCGGAGTTCCGGGCCGCCGGCGTGGCCTGCGGCATCAAGGCGAACGGCAAGCCGGATCTGGCGCTGCTCGTGAGCGACCGCCCGGCGTCGGCCGCCGCGGTCTTCACCACCAACGTGGCGCAGGCGGCGCCCATCCTGGTGTCGCGCGAGCACCTGCAGTCGTCGGCCGGGCGCGCCGCCGCCGTCGTCGTCAACAGCGGCTGCGCCAACGCCTGCACCGGACCGGACGGCTACGCCGACGCCGTGGAGATGGCCCGCCTGGCCGCCGGCGCGGTCGGCTGTGCGCCCGACGCGGTGCTGGTGGCGTCCACCGGCGTCATCGGCGTCAAGCTGGCGATGGCGGCAGTGGCCCGCGGCATCACCCAGGCCGCCGCCGCGCTCTCGCCTGACGGCGGCGCCGATGCGGCCCGCGCGATCATGACGACCGATCCGTTTGCCAAGGAAATTGCCGTGGAAGCCACCGCCGCGGCCGGGACGTTCCGCGTCGGCGGGATGGCCAAGGGCTCCGGCATGATCGAGCCGCTGATGGCCACCATGCTCGGGTTCGTCACGACCGACGCCCGCGTCGAGCCGGCGCTGCTCCAGCGCGCGCTGAGGGCGGCCGTGGAGGACACCTTCAACGCGATCAGCGTCGACGGCGAGTGCTCGACCAACGACTGCGTGTTCGCGCTCGCCAACGGCGCCAGCGGCGTCGCCATCGAGGACCATGACTTCCCCGTCCTGGTGGACGCGCTCAAGGCGGTGTGCGAACCGCTTGCCATCGACATCGTCCGCGGCGGCGAGGGAGCGACGAAGCTCATCACGATTCGCGTGACCGGCGCGCTGACCCATGCCGACGCCAAGACGACCGCGCGGGCCATCGCCAACTCACCGCTCGTGAAGACCGCCGTGCACGGCGGCGACCCGAACTGGGGGCGGCTGGTCGCGGTTGCCGGCCGCGCCACCCGCACCCTGGTGCTCGAGCGCGCCCGCGTCCGTGTCGGCCCCGTCGAGCTGTTCAGCAACGGGGCCCCGCACGACGAGCGCGCGCCGGAAGCGGCCGACTACCTCACGGGCACGGACATCCACCTCGAAGTGGACCTCGGCACCGGCGGACCCGGCGAGGCGCGGATGTGGTCCTGCGATCTCAGCGCCGACTACGTCCGGATCAACGCGGAGTACCGGACGTGAGCGCCCGGCCCCTGCCGCGCGAGGCGGGCGCCGCTCCCGGACCTGGAGACGCCGTGCCGGGCGCGGCCGCGACAGGTGGCGGGGCGAGGCCGACCAGGTTCCTGTCGATCGCGGATTTCGACCGCGCCGGCCTTGAGGCCTGCCTGCGGCTGGCCGGCGAGCTGAAGCGCGCCCGGGCCGGCGGCGTGGCGCATGCCCGTCCGCTCGAAGGACGGCACGTGGCGCTGCTCTTCGAGAAACCGTCGCTGCGCACGCGGGCGACGTTCCAGATTGCCGTCCGCGAGCTCGGCGGCGACGTCATCGAGCCGCCCCCGGACGCCGCCCTCGGCGGCCGCGAAAGCATCGAAGACGTGGCGCGCAACCTCGAACGGTGGGTGTTCGCCGCGGTCGTGCGGACGTTCGCCCAGTCGCGCGTCGAGACCTTTGCCGCCGCCGCGCCGCGCCTCCGTGTCGTCAACGCCCTGACCAACGAAGAGCACCCCTGCCAGGCGCTGGCCGACTGCCTGACGATGATCGAGAACTGGGGGAGCCTGCGCGGCCGGACCGTTGCCTACGTCGGCGACAGCAACAACGTCGCGCGCTCCCTGGCCCAGGCCGCCACCATGCTGGGGGCGGCGGTGCGGGTCGCGTCGCCGCCGGGCTACGAGCTCACGGAGGCGGCGCGGCAGGAGATTGCCGGCGGCGCCGATCCCGGCGCCTCGATCCTCGTGACGCACGATCCGGTGGAGGCCGTGCGCGGCGCGGATGCCGTCTACACCGACGTCTGGGCCTCGATGGGCCAGGAGGCCGAGGCAGAGGGCCGCCAGGCCATCTTCGCGCCTTACCGGGTCGATGCCCGCCTGATGGCGCAGGCGGGCGCCGACGCGCTCTTCATGCACTGCCTGCCGGCGCACCGCGGCGACGAGGTCACCGACGCCGTGATCGACTCGCCAGCCTCGGTCGTCTTCGATCAGTCCGAGAACCGCCTGCACACCCAGAAGGCGCTGCTGGCGATGCTCGCCTGACGCTCAATCAATCAGATCGCTTTCATCGTTGACCGGGTTCGCCGCGGGGCGCGGCGCCGGGGCGTCGTGGCCACGCTCGGCCGGGCTCACGGGCGGAGCCGGCTCGCGGGTGCCCGCCGGTGCCCCGCCTGCAACGGCGTCGGGCACCGCAACGGCCCCGGCCAGGGAAGGCTCGCGCGCCATCGACTGCCGGATGCGGGCCCGGAGCCGCAGCGCTTCCGGGTGCGCGGACTTGAGGCGCAGCGCCTCGCGCACCCGGACGAGCGCCGCCTGGAACTGCGAACGGGCCATCAGGTCGGAGGCCGCGGCAAGATGCCCGTCGAGCGCCTGCCGTCTCCGGGAGCGGGTCTCGGCCACCGCCCGCTGCTGCTCGGCCCGGTCGGCGAGCTCGCGCAGCGCCGGCAAGCCGGCGTCGATCGCCCGCGCCTGGGCGAGGAGCGCCAGCGCCTCGAGGTATTCGCCGTTGGCCAGCGCCACGTCTGCCGCCTGCACCAGGACGGTGAGGGTGCCGCTCGCCGAGGCTGCCGGGGCGGCCGGCGCCGTCGTCATTGGCGTGCGCGGCGGCAGTGCCGCCCGCCCCTGCCGGTCGACGTCGAAGATGCGGCCGTCGGGCGCGCGGAGATACAGCACCGGCGTGCCCCATTCGACATCGCGCCCGGCCGCGAAGATGGCCTTGCGCGCCTCGGTCAGCGCGGCGTCGATCGGGTAGCCGTCGGCGAGCGCGCCGTAGAACTCGTGCGCGAACGTGCCGGCGACATCGTCCGCGATCTCGAACTGCATGGCGATGACGGCGGGGATCCCCTGCTGCACGAGCGTCTGCGCGCTGCCGGCGAACGGGTCGAGCCGCGAGGTGCGGGCGCCTTCGCAGGCGTTCAGGATCGCGACGCGCAGCGAGTCGTGGTCGTGGAGCAGCATGCCGAGGTACTGGCTGCCGACGCGGTGGCCGCGGTGCTTGTCGTCTTCGAGCAGCAGCACCCCCTCCTGTGCGGCCTGGTCGAACTCGCCGTGGCCGATGAAGTGGAACATGTGGTACTGCGCCTTGCGCAGCTTGCGCTGCAGCGCCGGCAGCGTGGCGTTGTCCAGGCGGTCGATCGAGATCTGCCCCGATGCCTGGAGATCGGCAAGCGCGGCCGTGAGTTTCGTCCACTCCGCCTCGACGTCGAGCGACGGGTAATCGCTCGGGCTCGAGATCATGACCAGGGCGCGGATGGGCGGCGTGACCGCAATCGGCTGGATGGCTCCGGGCAGATTCATGTAGCGGACGAGCGGCGTCTGGATCGACAGGGCGAGGAACCGGTTGACCCGGGCATCGTGCAGGTATTCCCACGGCAGGTCGGCCAGCTCCGGGTCGGCAAGGTGCAGCCGGATGCGGAGCCCCATGCCGCGGGCTCTCACCTCCTCGAGCCTGGCGTGGAAGGCCGTGTCCACCTCGCCGCTGAAGACCGCCCCGAAGAGCGCGGACCCGAACGCCTTGGCTGCCTGCATCTCGGTGGACTCGACACGGCGCACCACCCGCCGGGTGCGCCCGAGCCGGAGCAGGAAGTTCTCGAGCCTGACCTCGCTGAAGGGCAGCTGGAACGGCACCGGGCCGCCCGGAGCCTCGAGCACGCGCGCCACGAACCCGCCGGCCGTGCGCTCGAGGGAGAGGTCGAAGTCCTCGTATGTCATTACCGCCCTGCGCCACACCTGAGCTCGACGGGGCCGCGACCCGCGGGCCAGCAGGCCGCGAGCCATCATACCCCCCGGCGCCCGTCCGGCCGGACCCGCCGGCGCAGATGCCGGAAGTATCGGCCCTTCGCCCTTCGCCCTTCGCCCTTCGCCCTGCCCTTCCCGTGTGCTACCCTCCCCTACCCATGCGGCAGGTTGTCATCCCCCGCCACGGCCCACCGGATGTCTTCGATCGTCAGGGAGTCCCCGGATCCGGTTCCGGCCGAGGGCGAGGTGCGCATCCGGGTCGGGGCCGTGGGGATCAACTTCGCGGACGTGCTGGCCCGCCTCGGGCTGTATCCCGACGCGCCGAAGCCGCCGTTCGTGGCGGGCTACGAAGTCGCCGGCCAGGTCGACGGGATCGGCCGGTCGGTGACCGGCTTCCACGAGGGCGACCGCGTCGTGGCGCTGACGCGGTTCGGCGGCTACGCCGACGTGGTGACGGTGCCGGCGGAGCGGGCGTTCCACTTCCCCGACGCGCTCAGCGATTCGGAGGCGGTGGCGGTGCCGGTGAACTATCTGACCGCCGCGCTGGCGCTCTACCGCATGGCCGCGCTGACGCCGGGGGAAACCGTGCTCATCCACAACGCCGGCGGCGGCGTCGGGGTCGCGGCCACGCAGCTGGCGCGGCTGAGACGGGCCTCGGTGCTGGGCACGGCCTCCGCCCACAAACATGCCGCGCTGCGGACGTTCGGGATCGAGCACCCGATCGACTACCGCAGCGCCGATGTGGCCCGCACGGTGGCCGAGATCACCAGGGGCCGCGGCGTGGACGTCATCCTCGATCCGATTGGCGGGCGCAGCTTCGTGTCGAGCTACCGGATGCTGGCGCCCCTGGGCCGGCTGGTCATTTTCGGCCTGTCGGCGGCCGCGCCGGGCGAGCGCCGCAGCCTGTTCCGGGCGTTCAAGGCGTGGCGCGACACGCCCCGGTTCGATCCCCTCTCGCTCATCAACCGCAACCGCGGCGTTTTCGGCCTGCACGTCGGCCACCTGTGGGGCGAGGGGCGCCAGGTGGCGCCGCAGATGGAGATGCTGATGAGCGAGCTGCACGCGGGGCGGATCGCCCCGGTGGTCGCGCGCACGTTCCCCCTCGAGGACGCGGCCGCCGCCCACCGCTTCATCCAGGATCGACAGAACATCGGCAAAGTCGTGTTGACGACATGACGAGGGGAGGAAAGGGCAAAGGGCGAAGGGCCAAGGGCGAAGGGCGAAGGGCCAAGGCCCAATCTCCGGCGCGCGGCGCGCGGCGGACGAGCCATGTCGGCCTGCCGGCGCGATTCGGCTAGCGCGACAGCGGCAGTCTGAAAAATGCGCCGCAGGCGCTCCGGCCGCGCAGGCGCCGTTTCGCCACTGACGCCGGGATCACCCGGCCGCCCAACTGATTGCGCACCGGCTCCCGCATCACTCCAGCCGGAGCGGGCATCGTCAGTGCATTCGCCGGAGGCGCATTTTTCCGCGCGTAGGCCGAGGCGCGGGCAGGGTGATGTGGCTCGGCCGCCAGGAAGCGCCGCTACGCGAAGGGCAAAGGGCCAAGGGCAAAAGGCCAAGGGCCAAGGGCCAAGGGCCAAGGCCCAGTCTCCGGCGCGCGGCGCGCGGCGGACGAGCCATGTCGGCCTGCCGGCGCGATTCGGCTAGCGCGACAGCGGCAGTCTGAAAAATGCGCTGCAGGCGCTCCGGCCGCGCAGGCGCCGTTTCGCCACTGACGCCCGGGCCACCCGGTAATCCAACTGATTGCGCACCGGCTCTCGGATCACCCCAGCCGGAGCGGGCCTCGTCAGGTCATCGCCGGAGGCGCATTTTTCCGCGCGTAGGCCGAGGCGCGGCAGGGCGATGTGGCTCGGCCGCCAGGAAGCGCCGCTACGCGAAGGGCAAAGGGCCAAGGGCGAAGGGCCAAGGGCGAAGGGCCGGCGACGATGGTAAAATCTAGGTCCGCACGCAGCCGCCAACGGCTGACCCGCACGCTCGTCCCGATCCGAGGTACCCGTTACGTGTCCAGATTCGTCCTTGCCGCTGTCCTGCTTCTCTGCGCGTTCGTCCCGGCCACGGCACAGGAAATCGCCCCGGCGGAACGGACCGACGCCATCCGCGTCTTCCTCGACTGCGGCGCGTGCGACGAGAACTACCTGCGGACCGAGATCACCTTCGTCAGCTACGTCCGGGACCGCACCGCGGCCGACGTGCACGTCCTGATCACGACGCAGGGCACCGGCGGCGGCGGGATCCAATACACGGTCAATTTCATCGGCCTCGAACGCTTCAAGGGCGTTGACCACCTGCTCACCTATCCCGCGCCGCAGACCGCCACGCCCGACGAGCGCCGGCGCGGGCTGGCGTCGGTCCTGAAGCTGGGGCTGGTGCGCTACGTCGCCGAAACCTCGCTGGCCTCGCGCCTGTCGCTGCGGTTCGAGCAGGGCGGCGTCAACTCGCCGGTCCCGGTAAAAGATCCGTGGAACTTCTGGGTGTTCCGCCTGGGCGGCAGCGGCGGCTTCGAGGGGGAGTCGGCCACGTCGCAGCGCACCGTCTCGATGAACTTCTCGGCGAACCGCACCACCGAGGGCTGGAAGGTCAGCCTGTTCAGCTTCGGCAACTACCGCCAGCAGCGCTTCGATCTCGAAGACGGGGAAACCTTCACCGCGATCCGCCGCAACACCGACGGCCGCGGCCTGGTCGTCAAGAGCCTGACGCCGCACTGGTCGGTGGGCGCCACCGGCGCGATGGCCGCCTCGACGTTTACCAACTACGATTTCCGCACCCGCGTCGCGCCGGCGATCGAATACAACGTGTTCCCCTACGCTGATTCGACGCGGCGCATCTTCACCGTGCTCTATTCGGTCGGCGTCCAGACAGCGGATTACACCGAGGAGACAATCTACGGCCGGCTCGACGAGCGGCTCCTCGATCAACAGCTCGAGCTCTCGGTGGGACTGCGGCAGCCGTGGGGCACGGCCAACGCCGCATTCGAAACCTCACACTACCTGAACCGGTCCGGCAAGTACCGAGTCGGCGCCTTCGGCGGCGCCGACGTCCGCCTGTTCAAGGGGTTCTCGATCAGCGTGGACGGCGGCATGTCGAAGCGGCAGGACCAGCTGTCGCTGCGCCGGGGTGAGGCCACGACTGAGGAGATCCTCATCCGCCAGCGCGAGCTGGCGACCGACTACTCCTACGACTTCCGGTTCGGCCTGAGCTATTCGTTCGGCTCGATCTTCAACAGCGTCGTCAATCCCCGCTTCCGCAACGCCGGCGGCTTCTAAGGGGACGGAGCGGCCCCCCACTCGGCAATGCCGCAGTGGCGGGCGACGCGCCCCTTCTCGATCACCACGACGTCTTCCGCCAGCCCGACGGCTTCGCCGCGGTCGTGCGTGACGTAGACAATCGGCACCGCCAGCTCGTCGCGCACGCGCACCAGGTAGGGCAGGATGCGGCGCCGGAGCTCGACGTCCACCGCGGCCAGCGGCTCGTCGAGCAGCAGGACTTCGGGGCGGGACATCAGGGCGCGCGCCAGCGCGACCCGCTGGCGCTCGCCGCCGGACAGCTGCCCGACGCCGCGATCCAGCAGCGGCTGCACTTCGAGGATCGCCGCCACCGCATCCAGATCGGGACGCTGGCCCGGCCGGCGGCCGTAGCCGACGTTGCGGCGCACGTTCATGTGGGGAAAGAGCGCGACATCCTGCGGCACGTACCCGACATGGCGCTGGTGCGCCGGCACGTCGATGCCGTCATCGCTCGAGTAGACGACCCGGCCGCCGATGCGGATGCTGCCGCGCTGCGGCCGGCGCAGGCCGGCAATGGTTTCGAGGACGGTGGTCTTGCCCGCCCCCGACGGGCCGACGAGCGCCGTCACGCGCCCCTCGAGCCGCTCGTCGATCTCCAGCGTGAAGTCGCCCTGGCGCAGCGCGAACGACAGGGCAATCACGCGCCCGCTCCGTGCCGCGACGCCATGCGGGTCGACAGCCACAGCGCCGCAAACGCAATCGCCGCCGAGATGGCGAGCAGCACGGCCGCCTCGCGGTCGCGTCCGGTTTCGGCGAACGAGTAGATCGCGACCGACAGCGTGCGGGTGGCGCCGGGTATGCTGCCCGCGATCATGATCGTCGCGCCGAACTCGCCGATCGCCCGGGCGAATCCGAGCACGGTGGCCGCGCTCACCGCCGGTGCCGCCAGCGGCAGCGAAATGGTGAAGAAGACGCGGAGCGGCGCCGCGCCCAGCGTCGCCGCCACCGACTCGTAGCGGCGATCCACCTGCTCGAAGCCCGACCGCGCCGTGCGCACGAAGAGCGGCAGCCCCATCACCGCCATGGCCAGCACGACGGCCTTCCACGTGAAGACGATCTCGATGCCGGCACTCGCGAACAGGCCGCCGAGCGGGCCGCGCGGCGCGATCAGCATCAGCAGCAGCAGGCCGGTGGCGACCGGCGGCATCACCAGCGGCAGCGAGACGAACGTGTCGAGCAGCACCCGGCCCCGGAAGCGTCTCCGCGCCAGCACCCAGGCGAGCAGCAGGCCGGGCGGGATCATGATCACCGTCGCGGCGAGGGCGGTGGCGATCGTGAACCAGGTGATCTGCCAGACGTCGGCAGTGAGCATGACGGCCCCGGCTCAGCGGCCCACGCCCGCGGGCAGGAAGCCGTGGCGCTGGAAGATCCGCTGCGCCGCCGGTCCGCGCAGGAAGTCCATGAACCGCGCCGCGGCGTCCGCCCGGCGTGTCGTCCGCACCACCGCGGCCGGGTAGACGATCCGCGGACTGTCCGGCCCCGACACGACCACGACCGTCCGCAGCCCTTCGAACAGCGTGGCATCGGTGGCGTAGACGATCGCGGCTTCGGTGCTGCCGTTCTGCACCGCGCTGAGCGCCGCCCGCACGTTGGCGGTCGGCACGATCTTCCGGCGCCAGCCGCGGCCAGAGACCGACCCGGGCCAGGTACTCCCGGGCGTAGACGCCGGCCGGGACCGCCGCCGGGTCGCCAATCGCGATGCGCCGGATGCGCGCTCCGGCCAGCTCCTCGAGCGTGGTAATGGCCGGCGCCTGCGCGCTGATCACCACGGCCAGGCGGTTGGCGGCCACCGCCGCCCGGCTGCCGGCCACGGTCAGACCCGCCTGCTCGACGACGTCCATCTGGGCCTCGTCGGCGCTGACGAAGACGTCAACCGGGGCGCCGTTGACGATCTGGCGGGAGAGCACGTTCGAGCCGGCAAAGTTGAACGTCACGGACCCGCCGGCCGCCGTGCGGTAGGCCCGGGCAATGTCCTCCAGCGCGTCGGTCAGGCTGACCGCGGCCGAGACGGTGAGCGGCCCGGCGGGAGCCTGGGCCAGGGTGAAGAGGAGGAGAGGGAGACAGAACACGTGCCCGAAAGCGTACAACAGGTTCAGGCGCGGGGTTTCGCATCCTCGACGCGGCGAGCGCGCGGGCAATGCGGGTGGCGAGCTTGTCCTTTTCCAGCGTCTCGATCGGGCGCGGCAGGGCGAGGCGCCAGTTGGGCCACTCGTCGTTGGTGGCCGGCATGTTCGGGCGCTCCTCGACCACCATCGCGTCGTCCAGGGTCGCGGTCAGCAGGCGGGAGGGGGCCCGGGCGAGCGCTTCGTGGACCCTGACCACCGCTTCCGCGGCCGGGGTGGCGCCGTTCGAGCGGGTCATGCGGCGGACGCGCGCCTTGATCTCGCGGGTGCCCGCTTCGTTCGGCGAGAGGCCGAGCTCGGCCTGCACCAGGAGATCGCTGTCGGACCAGAGGCCGGCGATCGTCGGCAGGTCGTGCGTGGTCACGGCGGCCAGCGCGTTTTCGGGATACCGCGCGGGTGGCGTCTTCTCGAACCACACCAGCCGGTAGGACAACACGCCGAGCGAAGCCAGCTGCCCGCGCACGTGATCTTCGACCGTGCCGAGGTCCTCGCCGACGATCACCGCGCGGGCGCGCTGGCTCTCGAGGGCGACGATCGCCAGCAGATCGTCGGCGTCGCCGCGGACGTAGGCGCCGTCCTTCGGTTCCAGGCCCGCCGGGATCCAGAACAGCCGGAACAGCCCCATCACGTGATCGATGCGCAGGCCGCCGGCGTGGCGCAGGCAGGCGCGGATCGTCTGCACGAACGGTTCGTAGCCGGCGCCGCGCAGCTTGTCCGGCACGAACGGCGGCAGGCCCCAGTTCTGCCCGCGGGTGTTGAACTCGTCGGGCGGCGCCCCCACGCTCATGCCGTGCGCCAGCACGTCCTGGAAGGCCCAGCCGTCGGCGCCCTGGGCATCGAAGCCGATGGGCAGGTCCTGCATCACCGGCATGCGCCTGCGCCGCCTTGCCGAGCTGCCGATCGACCTGGTACTGCAGCCACTGGTGGAACAGGATGCGGTCGCGCAGTGCCGGGGTCGTCCGCCAGGCGGGCCACCGCCGGCGAGGCGGGATGGCGGTACTCGGCCGGCCACTGCCGGAAGCCGGCACCGTGGCGCTCGGCGAGGGCGCAGTAGCGCCGCGAACTCGTCGAGCCCGGGCTGATCGCGGCGGAAGGCCTCGAAGGCCGCGTCGCGCTGGCGGCGCACGCGCTTCCAGATCGCCTCGAGGGCGGTCGTCTTGAGGGTGAAGATCTCGTCGCGGTCGATCAGCCGCTCGCGGTTGAGCCGCCGCGCGCGGCGGGCGAGGTCGCCGACGGCGTCCACCTCCCGGGCGCCCTCAACCTCTTCGATCCGCAGGTAGAGCGGGCTGCGGAAACGCCGGCTCGACGGGAAATAGGGGCTGGCCTGCTGCGGCAGCGTCGGGGCCGGCGCCGCGAGCGGGTTGATGAGCGCGATGCCCGCGCCCTGGCCGGCCGCCCATCGTCCGAGCCAGCGCAGGTCGCCGAGGTCGCCGATGCCCCAGCTCCGGCGCGAGCGCGCCGCATACAGCTGGATGGCCCAGCCCCAGGTCCGGAAACCGGCCGGGAGATAGCAGGCGCCGGGCGCCACGATGAGCGGGCGCGGCTGGCCGCGGCGCGGCTGCAGCTGGTGGTAGCCGGTGGGCAGGTCGCGCGGCAGCGCGCGATCGACGGTGAGGGACGTGCCGTCCTCGAGCCGGATCTCGGCCGGCCCGGTGACGGGCCCCTGCCCCTCGCGCACCACCAACGTCCGGGAAGGCGATCCCTGCCGGCCGCGCCCGGCCATCGATCGCTCGATGGCCTCGACGGTCGCCTTCGGCGGGCGATGCCGCCGTCCGAGCGCGTCGAGATACTCCTTCTGGACCCGTGACATGCGCACCGTGCTCCAATCAGGCGGTGTGACGCAGCAGCGCCATCGACCAGGCCTGGACGCTGACCGTCGCGCCCGGCTTGAACGTTCCCCCGGTCTTCTGCTCGTCCATCTCGTCGCTGCTCTCGTCCGTCTCGAGCAGCTCCACCCACTTCTGCCCCCACTTCGCCTCGGGCAGCGTGAACTCGAGCGCCTCGTGGCTGGCGTTGAACATGACGTAGAAGCTGTCGTCGATCGACCGGCTCGCCGCGCTCGTTGGGCGTCGCGATGCCGCGGCCGTTGAGGAACACGCCGAGCGACTTGGCGAAGCCGGCCTGCCAGTCTTCCTCCGACATCTCCGTGCCGCCGGGCGTGAACCAGCCGATGTCGCTGACCCGCGATGCCGTGGATCGGGCGCCCCTGGAACCAGCGGCGGCGGCAGAACACAGGATGCCGCATGCCGCAGCCGGATCAGGCGCGCGGGTGAACTGCGAGGAGATCCTGATCGGCATTCTCCCAGTCGTACCACGATATCTCGTTGTCCTGGCAGTAGCCGTTGTTGTTGCCCCCCTGCGTGCGCCCGATCTCGTCGCCGCCGAGCAGCATCGGCACCCCCTGCGAGAGCATCAGCGTCGTCAGGAAGTTGCGCACCTGGCGGTTGCGCAGCGCGATGCACGTTCGGGTCGTCGGTCGGCCCTTCGGCGCCGCAGTTCCACGAGCGGTTGTGGCTCTCGCCGTCGCGGTTCTCCTCGCCGTTCGCCTCGTTGTGCTTCTCGTTGTACGAGACGAGATCGTGCAGCGTGAAGCCGTCGTGCGCGGTGATGAAGTTGATGCTGGCGTAGGGCCGCCGCGCGGTGCCCTGATAGAGGTCGGAGCTGCCGGTGAAGCGGTAGCCGAACTCGGCCAGCGTCTGGTCGGTGCCGCGCCAGAAGTCGCGGACGGTGTCGCGGTACTTGCCGTTCCACTCCGACCACAGCGGCGGGAAGTTGCCGACCTGGTAGCCGCCTTCGCCGATGTCCCACGGCTCGGCAATCAGCTTGACCTGGCTGATCACGGGGTCCTGCTGGATGAGGTCGAAGAACGCCGACAGCCGATCGACGTCGTGCAGCTCGCGCGCGAGCGTCGCCGCCAGGTCGAAGCGGAAGCCGTCGACGTGCATGTCGAGCACCCAGTAGCGCAGGCTGTCCATGATGAGCTGCAGCACGTGCGGGTGCCGCATGTTCAGGTGTTGCCGGTGCCGGTGTAGTCCATGTAGTAGCGCCGGTTGTCGGGCATCAGGCGGTAGTAGGCCTGGTTGTCGATGCCCTTGAACGACAACATCGGCCCGAGGTGATTGCCTTCGGCCGTATGGTTGTAGACCACGTCGAGAATCACCTCGATACCCGCTTCGTGCAGCGTCTTCACCAGGTGCTTGAACTCCTGCACCTGCTGGCCGAGCTGGCCCTGCGCGTACTCGTTGTGCGGCGCCAGGTAGCCGATCGAGTTGTAGCCCCAGTAGTTCCGCAGCCCCTTCTCGATGCAGCGTGGAGTCCTGGACGAACTGGTGCACCGGCAGGAGCTCGACGGCGGTGACGCCGAGCTTCTGCAGGTACTTGACGGCCTCGGGGTGCGCCATGCCGGCGTAGGTCCCGCGCAGCTTCTCGGGGATGCCGGGATGCCGCTTGGTGAAGCCCTTCACGTGCGTCTCGTAGACGACCGTCTTGTGCCACGGCGTGTTGGGACGGCGGTCCTGCCCCCAGTCGAACCGGGGATCGATCACCACGGATTTCGGGCAGAACGGCGCGCTGTCGAGGTCGTTCTTCGAGCCCTCGGGATCGGCGAAATGGTAGGGGAAGATCGCCTCGTTCCAGTCCCACATCCCCTCGAACGCCTTGGCGTAGGGATCCATCAGCAGCTTGTTGGGATTGCACCAGTGGCCGTCGCTCGGGGGCCCACGGCCCGTGCACGCGGAACCCGTAGCGCTGCCCCGGCTGGACCCCGGGCACGTAGCCGTGCCAGCACAGCGCGGTGATTTCCGGCAGGTCGATCCGCTGTCTCGTTGCCCGCCTCGTCGAACAGGCACAGCTCGACGCGTTCGGCGGATTCCGAGAACATCGAAAAGTTGGTCCCGCCACCGTCGAAGGTGGCGCCCAGCGGATAGGGCTGCCCCGGCCAGATCTTCATGCACACTCCGAAGCAGAGGTTACCGATACGCGCCAAGCTCAGCGCTTACAGAGAACCTACAATTCCTGTGCCGCCGGGTTTCCGCGGCGGTGGCGCTGGGATAAGCTCGACGTCCATCATGAAGAAACGCCTGCTGCTGACCGCGATCGTCCTGATCGGCGCCGCGCCACTCCACAGCGTACAGCGTCCGCCCGATGGTGGCACGCCAGGACGCGACGGCCTCGTCGTCTGCACGTCGGCCCCGGCCTGTGATGCCGGCGCCGCCATCCTGGCCGCCGGGGGCAATGCCGTCGACGCGGCGGTGGCCACGGCGTTCGCGCTGGCCGTGACCCATCCGTCCGCCGGGAACCTCGGCGGCGGCGGCTTCATGATCTGGTCCGGACCGCGGCCGGCGACGTCACGACGTTCGACTACCGTGAGAACGGCGCCGCTCAAGGCCACGCCGACGATGTACGTCGGGCGAATACGGGAACATCGACCGCAGCCTGACCGCGGCGGGATATCTCGCGGCCGGCGTGCCGGGCACGCGTGCGCGGCCTCGAGCTGGCGCACAAGACGCTCGGCGAGCTGCCGTGGAAGGACGTCGTGATGCCGCGGCGCCGCGCTCGCCGAGCAGGGGTTCGTGATGTCGGCGGCGCTGGCCGAGAGTCTCAACGCCGAGCTGAAGACACATGGCGCAGGTTCCCCGCCTCGGTTGCCGCCTACGGCAAGCCGGGCGGCGGGCCGTGGACGGCGGGCGATCGGCTCGTGCTGCCGGATCTCGCCCGCACGCTGCGCGCGATCGCCAGCGACGGCGCCGACGTCTTCTACAAGGGCTGGATCGCCGATCGCATCGCCGACGACATGCAGGCGAACGGCGGGTTGATCACCAAGCGAGGACCTTGCCGCCTACGAGGCCAAGGTGCGCGCCCCGGTCACGCGGCACCTATCGCGGCTTCGACATCGTCTCGATGCCGCCGCCGAGCTCCGGCGGCGTCACCCTGATCGAGATGCTCAACATCCTCGAGCCGCTGGATCTGAAGTCGAAGGGGCTGCTGACGGCACCCGCGCTGCACGCCGAGATCGAGGCGATGCGCCGCGCCTATCTCGATCGGGCGCGGCACCTCGGCGACCCCGATTTCGTCCGACGTGCCGGTGGCCCGGCTGACGTCGAAGGCGCACGCCCGGGCGGTCGCCGCCTCGATCGCCGCCGGCCAGGCGTCGAGCAGCGCCGAGCTCGGCGCCGACATGCTGCGCGTGGTCACCGCCCAGGAGCCTGACGAGACGACGCATTTTTCGGTCATCGATCGCAGCGGCATGGCCGTCGCCACCACCGACCACGCTCGAGGGCAGCTACGGCTCGCACGTCGTGGTCAACGGCGCCGGGTTCCTGCTGAACAACGAGATGGGCGACTTCAACAAGAAGCCGGGCTACACCAACACGGTTGGCGACATCGGCACGCCGGCGAACCTGATCGAGCCGCGCAAGCGGATGCTCAGCTCGATGACGCCGACGATCGTCGCCAAGGACGGCAAGGTGGTGCTCGTCACCGGTTCACCGGGCGGGCGGACGATCATCAACACGGTGCTCTCGGTGGTGCTCGGCGTCATCGAGTACGGCCTGACCGGGACGCGAAGCGGTGGCGCTGCCGCGCCTGCACCATCAGTGGATGCCCGATCGGGTCGTCGCTCGAAGAAGAGGGCTTCCCGGCGGGCGCTGGCCGACGCCCTGCGTGCGCTCGGGCACGACGTCAGCACGGCGAGGCGCCAGGGGGACGCGCACATTCCATCTGGGTGGCGCCGGACGGCACCCCCTACGGGGCGAACGACAGCCGGACCCCCGATTCGAAGGCGTCCGTGCCGGGGAATTTGACAGCACCCGCAGCCGGGCGATAGGCTCTTGTGAGCATGTTTCGCGCTGTGCCGCACCATCATCACCATCACCGCACCTGCTCCGGCGGGCCGGTCGAGCTGCGCATGCGCTGACACGAGACTTCAGCAACGCAAATCACCAGGGCCTCGCCGGACACGGCGAGGCTTTTTTCGTTTGCAGGACTTATGGATTTCTCGAAACTCGACGGCTTGATTCCCGCGGTGGTGCAGGACGACCGCACCGGGGACGTGCTCATGGTGGGCTTCATGAACGAGGAGGCGCTGCAGCGGACACGGGACACCGGTTTCGCGACCTTCTTCAGCCGGTCCCGCGGCAAGCTCTGGACGAAGGGGGAAACGTCCGGCAACCGCCTCCAGGTGAAGCACATCCTCGTGGACTGCGACGACGACACCGTGCTGCTGCAGGTGGACGCGCTCGGCGACGGCGTCGTCTGCCACACGGGCGAGCGCTCGTGTTTCTTCAGGGCGTTGCAGTAGGCCGGGCGTCGTGCCCATGGTTCGCAGTGCAAAGGTGATATGGACAAGTTGAAGCTCGGCATCCCCAAGGGCTCGCTGCAGGACGCGACGATCCAGCTGTTCGCGCGCGCCGGGTTCAACATCTACGCCTCGATGCGGTCGTATTTCCCCGCGATCGACGACCCCGAGATCGAGTGCATGCTGATTCGCGCGCAGGAGATGGCGCGCTACGTCGCGGACGGCGTGCTCGACGCCGGGCTGACCGGCCAGGACTGGATCGCCGAGCACGCGGCCGGCGCCAACGGCGCGAACGGAACGGTGGTGCCGCTGGCCGACCTGATCTACGCGAAGCAGAGCTTCGGCAAGGTGCGCTGGGTGCTCGCCGTGCCGGAGGAATCGCGCTACCAGACGCCGCAGGACCTCGAAGGCGCGACCATCGCCACCGAGCTCGTGCGCGTGGCGCAGGCGTATTTCACGCGGCTCGGCGTCGTCGGTGAACGTCGAGTTCTCGTGGGGCGCCACCGAGGTCAAGCCGCCGACGCTCGCCGACGCCATCGTCGAGGTCACCGAGACCGGGCTCGTCGCTCCGCGCCAACCGGCTGCGGATCATCGACACCGTGCTCGAGTCCAACACGCAGCTGATGGCCAACCCCACGGCGCTCGAGAACCCGTGGAAGCGCACCAAGCTCGACAACATCGCGCTCCTGCTCAAGGCGGCCATCGAGGCGCACGGGCGCGTCGGCATCATGCTGAACGTGCAAGGCGACCGATCTCGATCACGTGCTCGGCGCTGCTGCCGGCGCTGCAGCGGCCGACCATCTCCCCGCTGAGCGACCACGAGTGGGTGGCGGTGAACACGATCATCGAGGAGCGCACCGTGCGCGACCTGATCCCGCGCCTGAAGGCGGCGGGCGCCCAGGGGATCGTCGAGTATCCGCTCAACAAGATCGTCCTGTGATCGATGCCGATGGCTTCCAGAACCGCTTCCCGCCCGTCCGCAGCCGGGGCACGGCGTGTGCCGCTGGTCCGCTCGACCGACACCGCGGCGGTCGCGCGGCTGGTGGACCGCCGGCCAGTCCCGCAACCCCGCCGTTGAGCGCGCGGTTGCCGGCATCGTCGTCGCGCGTCCGGCAGGAGGGAGAGCCGGCGCTGCTCGCCTTCGCGAAGCGGTTCGATCGGCTCGACGGCCCGATCGAGGTCACGGCCGCCGAGATGCGGCGCGCGGCGCGGCGAAGTGCCGGCCGACGTGCGGCGCGCCATCCGGACCGCCGCCGCGCACATCCGCCGGGTCGCGGCCCGGCAGCTGCCGCGCACCTGGACCGTCTCGCCGGCGCCGGGCGTCCGCATCACCCAGCGCGTGGTGCCGCTCGACCGCGTCGGCTGCTACGTGCCGGGCGGGCGCTATCCCGCTGCCGTCGTCACTCCTCATGACCGCCATCCCGGCGGTGGCCGCCGGCGTGCCGGAGGTGATCGCGGTCTGCCCGAAGCCGGACGCGACGGTCATGTTCGCGGCGCGGGAGGCTGGCGTGAACCGCCTGTTCCGGGTCGGCGGGGCGCACGCGATTGCGGCGCTCGCGTACGGCACCGCGTCGATTCCGACGCGTCGACAAGATCGTCGGGCCGGGCAACGCCTACGTCGCGGCGGCCAAGGCGCATGGTCGCCGCCGACTGCGCGATCGACTTCTTCGCCGGCCCGAGCGAGATCGCGATCGTCTCGACCTCGGGCGACCCGGCGTGGATTGCCGCCGACCTGATCGCGCAGGCGGAGCACGACCCCGACGCCCGCGCGATCCTCTTCACGCCGTCCCGTGCCCTGGCCCTGGCGGTCGCCGGCGAACTGGCCCGGCAGATGCCGGGCGCCGGCCCGGCGGCCGAGGCGCTCGAGCGCAACGGCGGCATCATCGTGACCGCCAGCGAAGACGAGGCCATCGCGCTGTCGCAGCGGATGGCGCCCGAGCACCTGGTGTGCGACAGCGACGCCGCCGCGGCGCGACTCACGCGCGCCGGCACGGTCTTCGTCGGCCGGCACAGCGCACAGGCGTGCGGCGACTACGTCACCGGCTCGAACCACGTGCTTCCGACCAGCGGCGCGGCGGCGGCGCGCGGCGGCCTCAGTGCCGCCGACTTCGTCCGGGTGTCGACGCGTGCAGCGCCTGACCGCGCAGGGTCTCGGCCGGATCGGGCCGGCGGCGGTGGCGCTGGCCCGGGCCGAAGGGCTGTCAGGACACGCCGCCTCCGTCAGCATCAGGCTTCAGGAGGCGGCAGGCCGGCGGCGTTCCCGCTCCGGACGGAAGCGGCCATGACTCACCAGTACGAAAAGCCGGCCGGCGGCGGCGAGCTGCGCCTGCACCTGAACGAGAACACCGCCGGCTGCTCGCCGAAGGTGATGGCCGTGCTGCAGCGGCTGACGCGCGAACAGGCGGCGGTCTATCCCGACTACGACAGCGCCGTCGCCGCGGCGGCCGCGCGGCTCGGCGTCTCGTCCGGCGAGATCCTCCTGACGAACGGCCTCGACGACGGCATCATGCTGACGGCGCTGGTGGCGCTGCGCGACGGCGGGGCGGCCGACCCGTTCGAAGCGGTCATCGTGCAGCCGGCCTTCGACATGTACGCGGCGTGCGCTGACGGCCATGGGGGGACGAATCGTGGACGTGCCGCCGCAGCCCGGCCTCGCCTTCTCGCTGCCGCGCGGTCCTTGCCGCGCTCACCCCGAAGACCCGCGTCGTGTTCCTGACCAGCCCCAACAACCCGACCGGGCTTTCGATCGGCCGGGCCGACATCGAGGCGGTGGCGCTGGCGGCCCCGCAGGCTCTGCGTGCTGCTCGACGAGGCGTACGCCGATTTCCCGCGAAAGACGATGATCGACGTGGCGGTGTCGGGACGGCTGCCGAATCTCGTCATCGGCCGGACGTTCGCCAAGGCCTACGGCCTCGCGGGCATTCGCGTCGGCGCGCTGGTGGGCACGGCCGCGGCGCTCGCGCCGATGCGCCGGGCGGTCCTGCCCTACACGCTCAACGTCTTTGCCGCCGCCGCGCTGCCCGCGGCGCTCGAGGACGTGGAGTACTTCAACTGGTACCTGGCGCAGGTCCGCGACTCCAAGGGGCTGCTCTACGACGTGCTCGCGCGCAAGGGCGTCCACTTCTGGCAGAGCGACGGCAACTTCGTGCTGGCGCGTTTCGGCGGCGACCTGCGCCTGGTCGTCGATCGCCTGGCCGGGCGCGGAATCAACATCCGCGACCGCTCGCACGACCCGGGCTGCGCCGGCTGCGCCCGCATCACCGCCGGGGTCGTCGCGCACACCGAGCGCGCGATCGCCGTGCTCGAGGAGGTCCTGTGCGACGCGCGGTAATCAACCGGAAGACGACCGAAACGTCCATCGCCGTCCGGCTCGTGCTCGACGGCAAGGGACGATACGACGTCTCCACCGGCATCCGGTTCTTCGACCACATGCTCGAGCTCGTCACGCGCCACGGCGGCTTCGACCTCCGGCTGCGCGCGAAAGGGGACCTCGACGTCGACCAGCACCACACCGTCGAGGATGTCGGCATCGCGCTCGGCGAGGCGGTCTCGGCCGCCCTCGGCAACCGGCGCGGCATCAACCGGGCCGGCTACTTCGTCATGCCGATGGACGAAACGCTGGGCGTGGCCGCCATCGACCTCAGCGGACGCGTCCACGCGGTGACCGACCTCAAGCTCAAGGTCGAGCGCGTCGGCGATCTGCGAGGCCGACCTCGTCCACGACTTCTTCGAGGGCTTTGCCCAGGGCGCCCGCGCCAACGTCCACGTCAAGGTGCTCTACGGCCGGTCGAGCGCATCACCAGATCGAGGCGCTCTTCAAGGCGTTCGCCCGCGCGCTGCGCTATGCCTGCTCGCGCGACCGCCAGCTCGCCCGCGTGCTGCCGAGCACGAAGGAGCTGCTGTGATCGCGCTCATCGACTACGGCGCCGGCAACCTCACGTCGGTGCGCAAGGGCTTCGCCGCCGCCGGGGCCGATCTCTTCGTCCCCAGCGTGCCCGACGAGCTGCTGCCGGCCACCGGCGTGGTCGTGCCCGGCGTCGGCCACTTCGCCGCCACCGCGGCGCTCGACGGCGCCTGGCGCGACGCCATCCGCCGGGCGCTCGACCGCGGCGCGCTGCTCCTCGGCATCTGTCTCGGCCAGCAGTGGCTCTTCGAAGGCAGCGACGAGGCGCCCGACGTGCCGGGCTTTGCCGCGCTGCGCGGCCGCTGCCACCGCCTGCCGCCCACCCTCAAGGTGCCCCACGTCGGGTGGAATTCGCTCGAGCTGCGCCGGCCGTCCCGCCTGCTCCAGGGGATCGCCGGCGGCACGCAGGTCTACTTCACCCACTCCTACGCCGCCGAGGTCACCGAAGACGCGGTGGCGACGACGACGCACGCGGCGCCGTTCGCGTCGGTCGTCGAGGCCGGCCAGCTGTTCGGCGTCCAGTTCCATCCGGAGAAATCCGGGGAGTCCGGTGTCCGGATGCTGAAGAACTTCGTCTCGCTATGCTCTCCAAACGACTGATCGCCTGCCTCGACGTCAGGAACGGCTGCGTCGTCAAGGGCGTCCAGTTCGAAGGGCTGCGCAACGCCGGCGACCCCGCCGCCCTCGCCCGCCGCTACAACGTCGAGGGCATCGACGAGCTGGTGATCCTCGACGTCACCGCCACGCTCGAGTCGCGGCGGGCGCTGGCCGACACCATCCGTGCGGTCTCGCGCGAGCTCTTCATCCCGCTCGCCGTCGGCGGCGGCATCAAGTCCCTGGACGATGCCGAGGCGGCGATTGAAGCGGGCGCCGACAAGGTGAGCGTCAACAGCGCGGCGCTGAGCGACCCGGCGCTCGTGACCCGGCTGGCGCGGCGCTACGGCAGCCAGGCGGTCGTCGTCGCGGTCGACGCCAAGCGCCAGGACGGCACGTTCGCGGTCTACTCGCGCAGCGGCAGCACCGCGGCCGGCCGCCAGGCTGTCGAATGGGCGCGGGAAGCGGAGTCCCGCGGCGCCGGCGAGATCCTGCTGACGTCGATCGACCAGGACGGCACGCGCGAAGGGTTCGACTGCGAGCTCACCGCCGCGGTGTCGGACGCCGTATCGATCCCGGTCATCGCCTCGGGCGGCGCCGGCACCTTCGAGCATTTCTTCGACGTCTTCACCGCGGGCCACGCCGACGCGGCCCTCGCCGCCAGCGTCTTCCACTACTCCGAGCACGCTGTCTCGGAGCTCAAGCAGTTCCTGTCGTCACGCGCCGTGCCGGTCCGGCTCCTCTGAGCCCTTTCACCCCATGCTGATTCCCTCCATCGATCTCCTCGGCGGCCGCATCGTGCAGCTCGTGCAGGGCGAGCGGCTCGCCCTCGAAAGCAGCGCCATCGATGCCTGGATCGACCGCTTCGCGGGCTGGCCGAAAGTGCAGCTCATCGATCTCGACGCCGCCAAGGCGCAGGGGCACAATAACGAGCTGGTGAGCCGCATCTGCGCCGCGCTCCCCTGCCGCGTCGGCGGCGGCATCCGCACGCTCGCGCGCGCCGAGGCCGTCCTCGCCGGCGGCGCCACCCACGCGATCATCGGCTCCTCGCTCTTCCGCGGCGGCGCCATCGACCTGGCGTTCGCCGCGGAGCTCTCCCGCGCGCTTGGCGCCGATCGGCTGATCGCCGCGGTGGACAGCAAGGCAGGCCACGTCGTCATCGACGCGTGGCGCACGACGCTGGCGATGACCGCCGTCGAGGCGATTCGTGAGCTCGAGCCTTACTTCGGCGGCTTTCTCTACACCCACGTGGACCGCGAGGGGCTGCTGCAAGGCACGGACATGGGCGCCATCACGCAGGTGCGCCACGCGACGAACCGGGAGATCACCGCGGCCGGCGGCATCACCACCATGGACGAGGTGAACGAGCTCGCCGCCATGAACGTGGACGCCGTGGTCGGGATGGCGCTGTACACCGGACGGCTGACGCTGCCGTCCCCGCCGTCCGCCGCGCCCGGGTAGGCGTCGAGCGGCACGCCGCACCGCGGCCGCAACCCGGCCACCATCCGGAGTAACCTGTTGGCCGATGGCCTGTCGCCTCCTCCTCCCGCTGCTCCTGCTCGCCGCGGCCGGTTGCTCCAGGGATGCCGGCCTTTTTGTCGTGGAGAACGTCCGCGCCCATGTCGGGATGCTGGCCGGCACCATCGGCAGCCGGCCGGTCGGCTCCCCCGCCAACGCCCGGGCGCGCGACTACGTCGTGTCCGAGCTGCGCCGGATCGGCTTCACCGTCCGCGTCCAGGAAACGGATGCGCGGCGCCCAGAGCTCGGTCTCACCGCACGGGTCGCCAACATCATCGCCGTCCTGCCGGGTGAGCGTCCGGAAGCGCTCGGTCTGGTCTCGCACTACGACTCGTCGCCCGACGCGCCGGGCGCGACAGACGATGCACTGGGCGTGGCGGTGTCGATCGAGGCGGCGCGCGTGCTGGCCGCGTCCGGCCGCCGGCAGTGGACGCTGATGATCCTCGTCACCGACGGCGAAGAGAGCGGCCTGATGGGGGCGGCGGCCCTCCTCACCGACCCCGAGGTGACGACGAGGCTGCGGGCCTACATCAACCTCGAGTCGATCGGGTCGGCGGGACCGGTCGTGCTGTTCGAAACGGGACCCGGCAATCCCTGGCTGGTCTCGGAATGGGCGCGCCGGGCGCCACACCCGCGCGGCGGCTCGTACGCCCTCGAGATCTACCGGCGCCTGCCGAACGACACCGACTTTTCGATCCTGAAGACCGCGAACGTGCCGGGGCTGAACTTTGCCGCCATCGGCGACAGCTACGCCTACCACACGGCGCGGGACACGCCGGATCGGCTCGCCAGGCCCGCGATCCGGGCCCTGGGAGAGAACGTGGTCGCGATCGCCCGCGGGCTGCAGGACGTCGACATCACCGCGCGGCGTGCCGAGTCGCCGACGTTCTTCGACATCGGCGGCACCACCGCCCTCAGCTACGGCCCGATCGCACACTGGCTCCTGGCGGGCGTGGCGCTGCTGCTCGGGGTGATCGCGTGGCTGCGCGTATCGGCCGATGCCGTGCGCACGAACGGGTTCGGGCGGTGGCTGCTGACGCTGGCCTGGGCGTGGCTCGGCGCCGCGGTCGTGCTGGGCGCCATGGTCGGCGCGACCTGGCTGCTGCGGTCTGCCCGGGCGGTCTATCACCCCTGGTATGCCGGGCCCGGCCGGCTGTTCCTGCTGCTGCTCGTGGCGGGCGCGCTCGCGGGCTGGAGCATGGCGCGGCTCGGGCAATGGCTGCCCCGCCGCGCGCATCCCGTCCGGCATCCGGCGCTCGCCTGGAGCGCGGCGCTGCCGGCCTGGATCCTGCTCGCCGCGCTGATGCTGTGGCTGGCGCCGGCGGCGGCATACCTGTGGGTCCTGCCGCTGCTCGTCGCGGCGGTCCTCCTGGCGGCACTGCCGCCCTACCGGGACGTGGCAGTGCGCGTGGCCTCGCTCGTCATCCTGGCGGCGACCGCCACCCTGTGGCTGCCGGACACCTACGATCTGCTCTGGTTCGTGGTCGCGGTGATGGGCCGCCTGCCGCTCGTGACCCCGGTGTTCGTCTACGCCGCCGTCATCGGCGCGGCCGGGATCATGGTCGTGCCGCCGCTCATCGCGCTGCTCGCGCGCGAGCGTCCGCTCGTCCGCCCCTGGCTGGTCACGGCGGTGCTGCTGCTGGCGATCGCCGCCGCCGCGTCCGCCGCCTACGTCTCGCCGGCCTACACCGCCGAGCGGCCGCTGCGCCGCTCTGTCCGCGCCCTGCAGGATGCCGGGGCGGCCGGATCCATCTGGGAGGTCGCGTCGGTGGAGCCCGGCCTCGACCTCGGGCCAGGCGCGCCCGGGGACTGGCGGCCGGTGACCGGTCCGGCGGCGTCCAGCGTGCCGTGGGGCCGGTCCCCGTTTCCCTTCGTCTTCCGGTCCGCCGGGCCGCCGCTCGGGCCGCCGCCGGCGGCGATTTCCTCGTTCGTGGTCGAGCCGGCCGCCGACGGCCAGCGGCTGCTGCTCTCGGTCGTCCCGCGCGAGCCCTCCCTCGTCCTGCGCTTCATCCTGCCGGCCGGTGTCGTGCCCGTCCGCAGCAGCCTGCCGGGCGTCGAGCGCGACGGCCGCTGGTCCGCCACGTTCGTCGCGCCGCCGCCGGAAGGGCTGGCGTGGGAGGCGAGCTTCCGCGGCGTGGCGCCGGAGCAGCTGCGGGAGACCGTGGTCGGAATCGGCACCGCGCGGCTGCCGGGGGGCGACGGCTGGCAGTCGCTGCCGGGATGGCTGCCGCAGGACACGGTGGTGTGGTCGGCGGCGGCGGCGTGGGTGGTGCCGGCGACCGCCGGCCCCGGGATTGCCCCCGTGCCCCCCTTACGTTAAACTCCGTAACGGTTACGTTGTCTTGCGTAATGGCGTGATGAGCAATCCCTTCGTCTACGGCGAGGTCGTGCCGCTGTCGGCGTTCGTCGATCGCGAGGACGAGCTCGATCGCCTGGCGCGCGACCTGATGGCGGGCCAGAAGGTCTTCCTGATCTCGCCGCGCCGCTACGGCAAGTCGTCGCTGGTGCGCCAGGCGCTGCGCACCGCGGCGCGGCGCGGCGCCCTGGTCGTCGACGTGACCGTCAGCAGCTACAGCTCGTATCTCGCCTTCCTCGAAGGCTACGCCCGCGCGCTGTCCGGCGTCGAGCGCCAGGCCGGCCGCGCCGCGGCCTGGCTCCGCGAGGTGCTGGCGGCCGAGCGGCCCGAGGTCCGGATCGACCCGGCCGCCGCCGGCCACGCCGCGGTCTCGGTGTCCTTCCCGGCGGCGCGCAGCGAGCGCGACGTGTCGCGCCTCGCCCAGGAAGTGTTCGCCCTGCCCGGCCGCATCGCGGAACGGCGCGGCCGCACGCTGGCCATCGCGCTCGACGAATTCCAGGCGATCGGGGCGTTCAACGGCGGCAGCGTCGAGCATGCGCTGCGCGCCGCGGTCCAGCACCAGCGCGACGTCGGCTACGTCTTCTCGGGCTCCGAGCCGGCGCTGATGGAGCGGATGCTCGGCCGCAGCCGGCCGTTCTACAAGGCCGGGCCGGTCATGCGCCTCGGGCGCATCCCGGCCGACCGCTTTGCCGCCTTCCTCGAGACGAAGTTCCGGAGCACCGGGATCAAGCCGGCGCCGGGGCTCGGCCTGGCGATCGTGGAGCTCGCCGGCAACCTGCCCTATGACGTGCAGCGCCTCGCGCACGAGCTCTGGGACGACGCGCGGGCGGACGCGCGGCGGAGCGCCGGCCTCGAAGATCTGCACGCGACGCTCATCCGCCTGCTCGGCGAACACGAGTCGCTCTTCGAGGCGACCTGGCAGCGCCTGACGCTGGCGCAGCGCGCCACCCTGCGCGCCGCGGTCCTCCAGGACGGCCGCGAGCTGCTGTCGGCCGACACGCGCGCCAGGTACCGGCTGAGCGGCGCCTCCACCGTGCAGGCATCCCTCGCCGCGCTGGTGCGCGAGGACGTCCTGGCGCGCGACGGCGACCGCTACCTCGTGGTGGATTCGCTGCTGCGCGAGTGGGTCGCGCGGAGGACGTTCTGACCGGCCCGCCGCCGGGATGCGCGGCCGGCAGTGCGTAAGCTCCTCGACACGCTCGGCCTGGGGCGGCCGGACCTCCGCGCCTGGGCGATGTACGACTGGGCCAACTCCGCCTTCCAGACGACGATCATCGCCGCCGTCTTTCCCATCTACTACCAGAAGGTCGCCGCGGCCGGCCAGCCGCCGGCGCTCGCAGCAAGCCGGTTCGCCTGGGCCACCGCGCTGGCCATCCTGATCGTGGCGATCGTCGCGCCGGTCCTCGGCGCCATAGCCGACTACACCGCGATCAAGAAGCGGCTGCTCGCCGTGTTCCTCGCCATCGGCGCGACGGCCACGGCGGCGATGTACTGGATCGGGCCGGGCGACTGGCCGCTCGCGCTGACCCTGTTCGTGATCGGCAACGTCGGCGTTGCCGGCAGCATCGTCTTCTATGAGTCGCTGCTGCCGCACCTCGTCGGCGAGGCCGACCTCGACCGCGTCTCGGCGGCCGGCTACGCGATCGGCTACCTCGGGGGCGGCACGCTCCTCGCCCTGAACCTGCTGATGATCCAGAAGCCGGCGCTGTTCGGCATTCCGGACACGGCCACCGCCACGAGGCTCGCGCTCGCCAGCGTGTCGGTGTGGTGGGTCCTGTTTTCCATTCCGCTGTTCCGGCGCGTGGCAGAGCCGCCGGTGCGCCTCGAGCCGGACGAGCACCGCGGCGCGAACGCGATGCGTGCCGGGATGACACGCCTCGCCGAGACGTTTCACGAGCTGCGCCGCTACCGGCACGCGTTCGTCTTCCTGATCGCCTTCCTCCTCTACAACGACGGCATCCAGACGATGATCCGGATGGCGACGATCTACGGGATCGGGATCGGCCTGCCCGAGGGCGCGATGATCACCGCCCTGCTGCTGACGCAGTTCATCGGCGTGCCGTGCGCCTTCGCCTTTGGCGCGCTGGCCGGCCGGGTCGGCGCCCTGCCGGCGGTCTACCTCGGCCTCGGCGTCTACCTCGTGATCACGATCCTCGGCTACTTCATGACGACCGCGACGCACTTCTTCGCGCTCGCCGTGCTCGTCGGGATGGTGCAGGGGGGAACCCAGGCGCTGAGCCGCTCGCTCTTCGCCAGCATGATTCCGCGGCACAAGTCGTCGGAGTTCTTTGCCTTCTTCAGCGTGTTCGAACGCTACGCCGGCGTGCTCGGGCCGGCCATCTTCGCGTTCGTGATCGACCGGACCGGATCGGGCCGCAGCGCCATCCTGGCGGTCGCCATCTTCTTCATTGCCGGCGCGGCGGTGCTGGCGTTCGTGGACGTCGCCGCCGGGCGCCGCGCGGCGCGCGAAGCGGAAGTGGCGCTCAGGCCGGCGCCGTAGCGGAACGCCGCGAGGCCCGCGGGCGGGCCTCTAGCGCAGGAACTTCCGCGCCAGCGGCCGCGAGAACGCCGCGTTGATGTTGTGCGACGGCACCGCCATCACCTTGCGGTAGTACTCGGCCGCCGCCTCGCGCTGGCGCAGCTTCTCGTGCGACTGCGCAATGAGGCCGAGGATGAACGGATCCTCCTGGTCCCCTTTCAGCAGCTCGGCGACGGCCTGGCGGTAGTCTTTGGCAAAGAACGCGATGTAGCCGACCAGGTAGGGATAGAACGCCCGCTGGTTCTCGTGGCCCCCCTTGCCGAGCAGCGCCTTGACCGCCGCCACGTGCTCCGCGGCCGCGGCCTTGTTGCCGCGGCGGGCGGCGATGCGGCCGAAGGCGTTGTGGCGGCGCATCTCCCAGAGCACGGCATCGCCCGGGGTGATGCCCTGAATCTTCCGGGAGGTCTCGTAGCCCGTCGTGTACCACTCCTCGGCCTTCTGCAGGTTGCCCGACTCGAGGTAGATGCGCCCGAGCGCATTGGCCAGCCCCGCCGCGCCGGCACGATCGTCCGCCTGCATCTCGGCGTCGAAGGCGCGCTGGTAGTAGCGCGCCGCCTCGTCTGCCTTCGCCTCGAACGCGTACGAGATGCCGAGCGCCGTGAGCGCGCTGTTCCGCTCGTTGTCCTGTGCGAGGCTGATGGCCTCCTCCAGATGCGGCCGCGCCTCCTTGTGGCGGCCGAGCAGGTCGAGGGCCCGCCCGAGCGCCAGCCGCGCCGCGAAACTGCGGGGCGCGCCAGCCACGATCTTCTCGAGCGCCGCCGCCCCGGCCGTGATGTTCCCCGACGCGATCTGCTGCTCGGCCGCCGCCACCGGCCCGGAGGCGTCCTGCGGCGCGAAGAGAGCCGGGCCGCCGAGCACCGCCAACAGAGCCACACAGGCGAGGGTTGTCATGGCGACAATTCTAACCAACTGGGGAACGGGGAGCGGGGGAACTGGGGAACTGAGGGGTGGGGGTTGGGCGTTGGGAGTTGGGAATTGGGCGTTGGAGCGAAGCCCGCGCGTTATAGTGCAGCTGATGGCAGACCCAGGGGTGCTGCGCCTCGTCGTCGCGGGCGGGTCGGGTTTTCTCGGCCGGCCGCTGACGGAGAGCTGCGCCGAAGATGGCCACGACGTCCGGGTCCTGACGCGATCGCTGCCGCCCGGCGCCTCCCGCCACGAGTCCGGCACCGGCGTACCGGGCATCACGAGTGTGGGCTGGAACCCGGACGGCGGGAGCGGGCCGTGGGCGGAGGCCATCGACGGCGCGGACGCCGTGATCAACCTGGCGGGCGCCTCGGTCGCCGGCAAGCGCTGGACCAGCGCGTATAAAACCGAGCTGCGGGACAGCCGCCTGCTCGCCACGCGCAGCCTGGTGACCGCCATGGCCGCCGTCGCCACGCCGCCCGGTGTCTTTGTCAGCGCCAGCGCGGTCGGCTACTACGGCGCCTGCGGCGACCGTCTGCTCACCGAGGCTTCGCCCCCCGGCAGCGACTTCCTGGCCCGGCTCTGCCAGGACTGGGAGGCGGAAGCCGGCCGCGTGCGGCAGGGGATCCGCCTTGCCGTGATTCGCACCGGCATCGTGCTCGAGCGGTCCGGGGGATCCCTCGCGGAGATGACGACGGTGTTCCGGCTCTTTGCCGGCGGGCCGATGGGGTCGGGCCGCCAGTACATGTCGTGGATTCACCGGCTCGACTGGGTCGAGATGGTGAAGTGGATCGTGCAGAACCCGGATGCGGCGGGCCCGATCAATCTCACCGCCCCGAACCCGGTGACGAACCGCGAATTCGCGCAGGCGCTCGGACGCGCCCTGCACCGCCCCGCACTGGTTCCGGCACCCGCCTTCGCGCTGCGCCTCGTCCTGGGCGAGTTCGCGCAGTCGGTGCTGACCGGCCAGCGGGTCATCCCCGCGCGCGCGGCGGCGCTCGGCTACACCTTCCGCTACCCTGAGCTGGACATCGCGCTCAGGGGAATCTTCGGCGGCTGACCCGCGAATCAGAGGAACGGGGGCGCCCCGGCGCGGAAATCGCCGCCGAGCACGGCGTTGGCGTCTGCTCCCAGCCAGGAGTCGATGACGCGGGCGTAGACCGAGCGGAAGTCGGTCTCGTGGCGCACGTCGCCGCCGTTGTTCTCGAGCGTCTGGTTGTCGGGCGTAGCCTGCAGGCGCGCCGCGGTGCCGTAGATGCCGCCGCGCACGCTCCCGCCGATCGCCAGCATCAGCCCGGCGGCGCCGTGGTCGGTGCCCTGGCTGCCGTTTTCGCTGATGCGGCGGCCGAACTCGGAGAACTGCAGGATCAACGTGTCCTGCAGCATCCCCTGGTTCTCGAGGTCGCGGTAGAACGTCGTCACGCCGTCGTTCAACGTCGTCATCAGGTTCGCATACGCGCCGTTGGCGGCGTTGGTGCTCTGCCCGGCATGGGTGTCGTAGCCGCCGGTCTGGACCCAGAACACCCGCGTGCCGACCCCCTTGTTGATGGCGCCGGCGACGGCGCGCAGCGCCTGCGCGAAGCCGTTGTTCGAATACGCCACCGATGGCGCGTAGGTGGCCACCTGCGCGACCCGGTCGAGGGTGGCGAACGCGCCCTGCGCCGTGCCGTTGACGAAGGCGAGGTGCGGCCGATCGCCTGGCAGGTGCGAGGCGATGCGCAGCGCGCTGTCGCGCGCATACGCCGCGTCGGCCGGCGTGTTCGGGCTGGCCAGGGCGTAGCCGCTGACGCTGGGGATCGACGGCACGCTCACGGTCCTCGCCAGGAGGGTGCGCGGCGTTTCCCGGACGGTGGACCACGCGGTGAGCGGATCCACCGGCGACGGCAGCATGTCCAGGTAGCGTCCCAGCCATCCGCTCCCCTGCGGCGACCTCGGGTCGGCGGTCGACCAGATGTCGGTGCCGAGGAAGTGCGACCGGCTCGAGTTCGGATAGCCGGTACGCTGAATCACGGCCATCCGCCCCGAATCGAAGATCGACTTGAGCCCGGGCAGCCGCGGGTTCAGGCCGAGGGCGTTGCCGGCGCGATCGCGGCCAATCTGGAGCACGTTCGCCGCGGGGACCGCCAGCGTGGGACGCCTGGCGTAGTACTGCGCGTCGGTGTAGGGGATGAGCGTGCTGAGCGCGTCGTTCCCCCCGCTCAGGTAGAGGACCACGAGGTTGCGCTGCGCCCGGCCCTGCGCGCGGGCGAGGTCGGAGAGGAAGGCGGGGGCCGCGAAGCTGACGGTGAACGCCGCCACCCCTCCGCGCACGAACTTACGTCGACTGATGGCCATGGTCGCCCTTATACGAGCTGGTAGTCGCCGGAACCGACGACGAGGTGGACGAGGCCGGCCGTCTTCACCGCCAGCTGGTCGTCGGATCCGCTCCAGGTGATGCCGCCGCGCGCGTAGTCGAGCAGCGCGTTGTAGGCCGGCGTCGCGAACTCGCCGGGTGTCAGCCGATCGAGGACGAACGACACCAGCGCCTCCGGCGTACGCCCCTCCTTCCGGGCCAGGTCGCGCAGGTTGAACTTCTGGTTCGTGGCCAGCTGCGAGGCGAAGTTCATGCGGGCCAGCATGCCGCCGGTCGAGAACCAGCCGGTCCCCAGCTCCCAGCCGTTGACGTCGGGCGGCTCGAACAGCTGCTGCCCCATGTTGACGAGCGGCGTCAGCGCGCTGCTCAGGGAGAAGCCGTTCCAGCCCACTTCCTTGAGCGATCGGGAGACGTATTCGACCGGCCACGCGTAGCGCTTGTAGAGGTTGCGCTCGTCGAGGAACTGCGTCGAGGCGAGCAGGCGGCGCACCATCGGCTTGATCTCGAAGTTGCTCGAGTAGTAGATGCGCGACACGTCCTGGATCAGCGCGTCGTCCGGGGCGTCCACCTCGTTGATGAAATAGCGATACAGCTTGAGGGCGAGCCGGGGGCCGGTCGCCGGGTGCCGGGCCACCGCGTTGATCAGATCGACGCCGTCCTGCATCCCCTGCGCCGCGGCGCGCGCCGGGATGGTGCGGCTGCCGCTGTCGTTGACGGCGAACGAGAACTCCTTGGCATCGGTGTCGTGCTGACCAGCGTTGTAGCTGAACGCGTAGTAGGCATTGCCGGGACGCGACAGGTTCCACCCGGTGAACACCCGGGCGCCGGCGTAGACGTCGCTCTCCTGGAACGTCCCCACGCCCATGGTGAACAGCTCCATGAGCTCGCGGGCGAAGTTCTCCTGCGGCCGGCCGCGCACGTTCGTGCGGCCGTCGAGCCACACGAGCATGGCCGGGTCCTTCGCGACGGCGAGCAGCAGGTCGCGGAAGTTGCCGAGCGCGAGCTGGCGGAAGAGCTCGAGCTGGCCAACGACGCCGTTGGGATCCTCTGCGGGCTTCGCGGCCAGCATCCGGGTCGCCTCGAGGGCGTTGTACGTCCCGGCGATCTTCGAGTAGGCGGTGGCGAAGTGGTTGTGCCAGAAGAGCGCCATCTTCTCCTGCAGCGGCCGCTCGCTGTGCACCATGCGGAACAGCCACCGCTGCCGGGCATCGTCTATGTTGGCGGCGGGCTGGAAGCCGCCCGTGGCGCGGGCGGTGACGCCGACGTAGCCCGGCTGGCCGAGGCGGCCATCGACGGTGTCGTCGATCCGCTCGAAGCTCAGGAGCCGCTCGACCGCCGACACGTAGGGCATGTTGGCGTAGCGGGTCACCTCGTCGGCGACGGCGCCGAACGCCGCGCGGCGAAGCAGGTGCTCGACGTATTCCTCGCGTCCCCTGGCCATAGGTTTCTCCGGGAAGACTCCCCCTCCGCTCGCGGCGGGCTTCCATTCTAAGCTCTGCCTTGGCGAAGACCTTGTCTTTTTTAGTGCGTTCAGCAGCCCCGGAAGTAAAACCGGGGCTCCGCGCCATGCTCAGTGGCCGGAAAGGATGCGCGGAAAACCGAACAAATCGTCACCTTTCGCTGATTGTTCGGTAAGCAGCCGCTGAACCAGCCTGGCGGCGAGCCAGGAGGCCGCTACTCCGTGCCGGCCCAGGCCGAGAGCAAAGAGGTGACGGGGGAAGTTGCGATGGGTGCCGATGTACGGCAGGCCGTCGACCGTTTCGTCGAACGAGTACGACCAGGCCCACTCGGGACGGGCACCCGAAACCGGGGGGTAGAGCACGGAGAGCTCGTACATGAGCTGCCCGGTGCGCTGCACCAGCGTGGCGGCCTGCAGGCGGGAAGGCACTGGAGCCTGGTCAGCGCCCGCCACCAGGGCGCGGTCGTCCTTCAGCCAGCGCACGACATGCGGCGGATCGGCAGAGTCCTTCAACACGGCAGACCGCTGCCCAACCTCCCGCCGGACGGCCGCGGGCAGGGGCTCGGTCACCACGCCGTAGCCGTGACGTGGATGCAGGTGCCGCCGGAGAGGACGAAGATCCTGGATGGACGAACCGGCGGTGACCACGACGGTTTCGGCGCGTATCAGCCCGTTCGAGGTCTGGATCTCGACCTGTTTCCGGCCGCCGCGGATCCGGCGGACTTCTGAGCGCTCCAGCAGGACCGCCCCTCGATCGACAGCGGCGGACGCCAGGCCCAGGCAGGCGCGGTAGGGGTCGAGCACGAAGCCGTGGGTCCGGAGTGCACCGCCGCCGCCAAGGGCCGCCGCCCGGGAGAGCTGAGCCGGGGTGGTCCAACGATGTTCGAGGCCGGCGGCGCGGCGGGCGTTGTATTCGTGGCGCAACGCCTTCGCGGCGGCGCGGTCGGCGCCAATGACCGCGCTGAGCAGGTCCTGAGGCAGGAGGTCGCACTTGATGTCGAGCCGGCGGAGGGCGGCCGGGAACTCGAGTGCCGACCGGCGCATCGCCTGCCACATGAGCCTCGCCGCGCGCAGGCCATGGGCGGCAGCGGCGTCCTCGAAGGAACCGTCGAAGTCCTCGCGGCCCAGCCCGATCGCGCCGGCGGTGGCACCGGCACCCACCCTGGCCGCCTCGACCAGCACCACCGGAATGCGGGCGGCCGCAAGCACGCTGGCGCAGGCGCACCCCGTCAGTCCGCCGCCGACCACGACGACGCGGGTGTCGAGGGACGCGCGCTGGCGGGGAAATGCGGGACGGCGACGCTCGGGGAACCGGTCGTACCAAAAGGGTGCGAACCGCGGCTTCATTCGGCGCATATTGTATCTGTGTCGGATCGGCGGCGCCCGTGGGATAACTATCGGGTGGCATGTCCCTTGCGGATTTCTCTATCGGAGGTTGTGTCTATGCCAGTCAAGGATCAGCTGGACAGGCTCGCGGCGTTCGAGCGCGTGCCCTATCCGGTGGTCAGCCTGTATCTCAACACCCAGCCGGGCGGCACCGGACGGGATCAGTTCCACAGCTTCGTGAAAAAGGAGTTCGCGGCCAGGAGCCAGACGTATCCCGCGGGGTCGCCGGACCGGGAGTCGCTCGACAAGGATCTGGAACGCATCTCGAGCTTCCTCGAGTCGGACATCGATCCCGCGGCCAACGGCGTCGCGGTGTTCGCGTGCTCGGTGGCGAACCTGTTCGAGACCATCCAGCTGACCGCCCCGATCGAACAGCACTGGCTCTATATCGGCGACCAGCCTCATCTCTATCCGCTCGCGCGCGTCGAATCGCTCTACCCGCGCTACGCCGCGGTGCTGGCCGACACCAACACGGCGCGCATCCTCGTGTTCGCCACCGGCGAGCTCGTCGCCAAGGAAGAAGTGAAGGGCGTCAAGACCCGGCGGACCTCCCAGGGTGGATGGTCGCAGGCCCGGTTCCAGCGCCACACCGAGAACTTCCACGTCCAGCACGCGAAGGAAGTCGTCGAGGCGCTCGACAAGATCGTCCAGCGGGAAGGCATCGCCGAGATCGTGGTGGCCGGCGACGAGGTGATCATGCCGCTGCTGCGCGACCAGATGCCCAAGCACCTCACCGAGAAGATCGTCGACCAGGTCCGCATCGACACCGACGCGCCGCTGGACGACGTGGTGAAGGCGTCGCTGGATGCGGTGAAGCGCGTGCACGGCCAGACTGAGCGCGAGAAGGCAGAAGAAGCCATCGGCGGTTACCGCGGCGGCGGACTCGGGGTGGTGGGGCCGGAGGCGACGCTGGACGCGCTGGCGAACGGGCAGGTCGAGGAGCTGCTGATCACCGCCAGCGTCCGCGAGCTGGCCGGGGCCGCTGCCGGCGCGGCGCGCCCGCACACCGGCAACGGGCTGGGCAACGGCCTGCCGGAACCGGCCGTCGAGTCCGTCGCCGCCGGCGAGGCGGCGGCGGTGGCGTCCGAGACGGTCCGGCTGGCCGACGAGCTGATCACCCGGGCAACGCAGACCTCCGCCAGGATCACGTTCGTGGAAGATCCGGAGCTGCTGGCCGGCTACGGCGGCGTGGCCGCCATCCTCCGATTCACCATCTGACGGCGGGCCTCCCCTTATCTCCTGGACCTCGACGGCCGGAACGCCGGCTGTCGGGGTCTTCACGCGTCGGCGCCGGTGGCCTGCCCCTCGCCCGTGCCCGATCGCCCCGTGGAGCCGCCCGAGCGCCGCGATCCGCGATACACCGCCACGCCCGACACGATGGTGCCGACGATGGCCAGCGCGATCAGCACGCCGACAATCACCTCGAAGACGGTCGACTCCATCCACGTCAGGATCCGCCGGCCGTAGAGCGCGGCAAGCCCCCCCTCCGCCAGGAACCGCGCGAGCCGCACCCCGGCGAGCGTCGTGAAGAAACTCCACCGCTTGACCCCGAACGCGCCGCTCGCGAGCAGGAACGCGGTGAAGGGGAACGGCGGCGGAATGATGGCCAGCGCGGCCACACCGGCGGCCGCGTGCCGGCTCACGCGCTTCTTGACCCGATCGAGACGCGCCGGGCTCAGCAACCGCGTCAGCCCGTGTTCGCCGACCTTGCGGCCGATCCAGAACGTGACCATCGCGCCGGCGAGCGACCCGGCGGTGGCCAGGACGGCGTAGAGCCAGAACAGCTCGGGCTTGCGCGCCGCCAGAACAATCACCGCGAAGTCGATCCCGAGGGGAAGGAAGAATACGAGCGACGAGTCGAGGGCACCCATCACCACCAGGCCGAACGGCGTCAGGAAATAGCCCAGGAGGGCGTAGAAGAGGGACCGCATGGACGCCGACGGAACCGGCCACGGGAGTGTATCAAAGGTCGACGATTCCTCAGGGCAGATGACAGAATGGGGACATGAGAGCGCTGATTGCGGTGGTGTGCCTCGCGACGGCGGTGGCGGCGATGGGCGCTCAGGAGGCAGCCCGGCCGCGCGCGGAGCGGGGGACAGGCATGAACGGCATCGCGGAGCAGTACGTCAAGCTGGTGCTCGCGCTCGGGCAGCACGACGCCGATTACGTGGACGCCTACTACGGGCCTCCCGAGTGGAAAGCCGAGGCCGCCGCCGCGAAGGTCCCGCTCGACGACCTTGGCGCGCGGGCCCGCGCGCTGCACGGCGCGGTAGCCGGCGTTCCGCCGCCGGCGGACGAGCTCGACCGGCTCCGCGTGCAGTACCTCGCCCACCAGCTCGCGGCCGTCGCCACCCGCATCCGCATGCTCGAGGGGGAGCGGCTCACGTTCGACGAAGAGTCGCGCGCGCTCTACGACGCCGTGGCGCCGACGCTCCCGGAATCGCACTTCCAGAAGATCCTCGACACCCTCGCCGCGGAGATCCCCGGCTCCGGGCCGCTCGTCGCCCGCTACGAGCGGTTCCGCAGCGAGTTCGTCATTCCGCGCGACAGGCAGGACGCCGTGTTCAAGGCCGCCATCGCCGGCTGCCGCGAGCGGACGCTCGCGCACGTCAAGCTGCCGGACTCGGAGCGCTTCACCCTCGAATACGTCACCGGCAAGTCGTGGAGCGGCTACAACTGGTACCAGGGCAACTTCACCAGCCTGATCCAGATGAACGCGGATCTGCCGATCTACATCGATCGGGCCCTCGATCTCGCGTGCCACGAAGGCTATCCCGGCCATCACGTCTACAATGTGCTGCTCGAGCAGCACCTGGTCCGGGACCGCGGCTGGGTCGAGTTCTCCGTCTACCCGCTGTTCTCGCCGCAGTCGCTGATCGCGGAAGGCACGGCCAATTACGGCATCGACGTCGCCTTCCCTGGCGCCGAGCGAATGGCCTTCGAAACCGCCACCCTCTTCCCCGCCGCCGGCCTCGACCCGTCCCGCGCCGATCGCTACTACAAGGTGCAGGCGATGGTGGACAAGCTGGCGTACGCCGGCAACGAGGCGGCGCGCCGCTATCTCAACGGGCAGATCGACGCCGCCGCCGCGGCCGCCTGGCTCGAACGCTACGCCCTGATGTCGCAGGATCGTGCGGCGCAGCGCGTGCGCTTCATGGACCAGTACCGCAGCTACGTCATCAACTACAACCTCGGCAAGGACCTGGTCCGCCAGTACATCGAATCCCGCCCCGGCGTCGCCGGCAATCCCGGGCGGCGCTGGGAAGAGTTCGAGAAGCTGCTGTCGTCCCCGCGGCTGCCTTCGGCACTCAAATGATCGCGCGCCACCCGCTGGACTGACGCCATGCGCACGACCCCGCGCGAGATCGCCGACGGCGTCCTGTGCCTGCGCACGATCATGGTCAACCTGTTCGTGCTGCGCGGCGACGATGCCTGGGTGCTGGTCGATGCCGGGTTCAGCGGCTTCGCCGGCACGATCCGCGACGCCGCCGCGCGGTTCATCGGCGGCGGGCACCCGCCCGCGGCGATCGTCCTCACCCACGGCCATTTCGATCACGTGGGCTCGCTCCCGTCGCTGCTCGAGTCGTGGGACGTGCCCGTCCTGTCGCATGCGCTCGAGCGGCCGTTCCTGACCGGCGCCTCCCCCTATCCGCCCGCCGATCCGCTGGTCGGGCGCGGCGTGATGTCGCTCGTCTCGCGCCTCTACCCGCGCGGGCCGATCGATCTCGGGAGCCGGCTCGAACGGCTGGCCGACGGCCAGCCGCTGCCGGCGCTGCCCGAATGGCGCACCGTGCACACGCCCGGTCACACCCCCGGGCACATCTCCCTCTTCCGCGAGCGCGACGGCACGCTGCTCAGCGGCGACGCCGTGACGACCACCCAGCAGGAGTCGCTGCTGGCCGTCGCCGCGCAGCGGCGCGAACTGCACGGCCCGCCGGCCTACTTCACGCAAGACTGGGGGGCGGCGACCGAATCGGCAGGCCGGCTCGCGGCGCTCGAGCCCGAGGTCCTCGGCAGCGGCCACGGCGAGCCGTGGCGCGGCGCGGAAATGCGCGCCGCCCTGCGCGACATGGCTGCGCATTTCCAGGAGCGGGAGGTGCCGGCGTTCGGGCGCTATGTCGCGCAGCCCGCCGTCGCCAACGACCGCGGCGTCATGGCGCTGCCGCCCGATCCACTGCCCCGCGTGCTGGCCGGCGCGGCGCTCGCCGCCGGCGTGGCGCTCGGGCTCGCGCGGGCGCGCCGCCGCCCGCCGCCGCCACAGTGAGCTGACGTGATTGCCATCGAGATCAACGGCTTTGGCGGGCCCGACGTGCTTCGCGCCGTCGAGCGTCCAACGCCCGAACCGGGCATCGGCGAGGTGCTCGTCCGCGTGCACGCCGCCGGCGTCAATCGGCCGGACATCCTCCAGCGCCTCGGCAGATATCCGCCGCCGCCAGGCGCGCCGGACATCCCGGGCCTCGAGCTCGCGGGCACGGTCGTCCGCGCCGGCGAGGCTCCAGATGGAGAGCCGCCGCGCTGGGCGCCCGGCGACGTGGTGTGCGCGCTCGTGTCGGGTGGCGGCTACGCCGAATACGCCGCCGTCCCGTCGCGGCAGTGCCTGCCCGTTCCGGCCGGCCTCGATCCGGTCGCCGCTGCCGCCATCCCCGAGACCTTCTTCACCGTCTGGACGAACCTGTTCGAGCGCGGCCAGCTGAAGACCGGCGACGTGGTCCTCGTCCATGGCGGCGGGAGCGGGATCGGCACGACCGCCATCCAGCTCGCGACCGCCTTCGGCGCCCGGGTCTTCGCGACTGCCGGCTCGGCCGCCAAGTGCGACGCCTGCCGCCGGCTCGGCGCCGAGGCGGCCATCAATTACAAGACGACGGACTTCGTCAGCGCGGTCGCGGATCTCACGTCAGGGCGCGGCGTCGACATCGTGCTCGACATCGTCGGCGGCGACTATCTGGCGCGGAATCTCGAGGCGCTCGCCGTCGATGGACGGCTCGTCCAGATCGGGCTGCTCGGCGGGACCGCCGGAACCCTGAACCTCGCCCTCCTGATGCGGCAGCGGCTGACCATCACCGGTTCCACGCTGCGCGCGCGATCGGTCGACGATAAGGCCGCGATCGCGCGGGCGCTCGAGCAGCACGTCTGGCCGCTGCTCGGGTCTGGCGCGATCGCGCCGGTCGTGGATCGGACGTTGGCGCTGGCGCAGGCCGCCGAGGCACACCGCGCCCTCGAGTCGGGCGAGGTGGTGGGCAAGATCGTGTTGACCACCGGGGCAGCGCCGGCGCCCGCACTCACCTGACGTCCGCCCGCCACGCGCGCGCGATCAGCAGGAGCCAGAAGATGGTGTGCGCGGCCGCGAGCGCGGTGAAGGGCCCCTGCTCGCCCGGCGCCAGGCTGCTGGGCAGCGCGGTCCAGAACAGCGACTGAATCGAGGCGGCGCCGGCGGCGGCCACCGCGGCCGCGGCCAGCGGCCAGCCGGCTGGCGCCCGCGTCCACACCATCCACCCGGCAGTCGCGCACAGCATCGCGACGAGGCCGTGGCCGGCGAGCTCGGCCACCGCCAGCGCGCCGCGCATCCCGAGCGACGGCACGGCGCCAAGCAGCTTGACCGAGAAGTTCAGCGGGACCCAGCCGAGGAGGTAGGCGCACAGCAGGACCGCCAGGCCCCGGGGCATGACGGCTCAGACGTCCAGTTCCACGGCCTCTTCGGCGCGCTCCATGATGAACCGGAAGCGTGCCGACGGATCCTTGCCCATCAGCTCGTTGATCACGCGGTCGGTGAGGATCTGGTCGGAGATGTCCACCCGCAGCAGCCGGCGGGTCCGCGGATTGAGCGTCGTCTCCCACAGCACCTTCGGCATCATCTCGCCGAGCCCCTTGAAGCGGGTGATCTCGGGATTCGCGCGGCCGTTGCCGTGCAGCTTCAGCAGCCGTGCCCGGTGCGCGTCGTCCAGCGCCCAGAAGGTCTCCTTGCCGATGTCGATGCGGTAGAGCGGCGGCTGGGCGAGGTACACGCGGCCGGAGGTGATCAGGCCGGGCATGTGCCGGTAGATGAACGTCAGCAGCAGCGTGGCGATGTGGTGGCCGTCCGAGTCGGCGTCGGCCAGGATGATCACGCGCCCGTAGCGCAGCCGCGACAGGTCGAAGTTCTTGCCGAGGCCGCAGCCGAGCGCGGTCACCAGGTCCGAGAGCTCCTTGTTCTCGAGCACCTTCGCCAGCGGCGCGCTCTCGGTGTTGAGCACCTTGCCGCGCAGCGGCAGAATCGCCTGCCGCGTGCGGTCGCGTCCCTGCTTGGCCGACCCGCCGGCCGAGTCCCCTTCGACGATGAAGAGCTCGGTGTCGTCGCGACCCGAGGACGAGCAGTCGCTCAGCTTGCCGGGCAGCGTCAGGCGGCTCGAGGTCGGGCTCTTGCGGGTGACCTCCTGCGCCGCGGCCCGGCTGGCCTCGCGGGCGCGCGCCGCCAGGATGATGCGCGCGACGATCGACTCGGCGACGCTGATGTTGCTGTTCAGCCAGTGCTCGAGCGCCGGCCGGACCTGCGAATCGACGGCCGAGAGGACCTCGGGATTGTTGAGGCGATCCTTCGTCTGCCCCTGGAACTGCGGCTCCTGCACGAAGACGCTCAGCACGGCGACCAGCCCCTCGCGGATGTCTTCCGCGGTGAGCGTGACCCCCTTCGGCGACAGGTTGTGGGTCTCGATGAAGTTGCGGATCGCCTTGCCGAGACCGGCGCGGAAGCCGTTCTCGTGCGTGCCGCCCGACCCGGTCGGGATGCCGTTCACGTAGCTGCGCACGTGCTCGTCGGTCGACTGCGTCCACTGCAGCGCCATGTCGAGCCGCAGGCCGCTCTCGTCGCTCTCCTTCGCGATCGCGAACGGGACGTCGTGCACCGGGACCGCCGTGCGCTCCTGCAGGATCTTCTTCAGGTAGTCCGACAGCCCCTCCGAGTGCTGGAAGACCACCCGCTCCTTGCTGCCTTCGTCCTCGAAGATGATGCGGACGCCCTTGTGCAGGTAGCTCGAGACCTCGAGGCGCTGCCGGATCAGGTCGGGCTCGAACTCGACCTTCGGGAAGATCGTCGAGTCCGGGCGGAAGAACACCGTGGTGCCCGTGCCGCGCGCCGCGCCGTTCTTGCTCAGCGCGCCGACCGCCTGCCCCTGCTTGAACTTCATCTCCCACTGGGCGCCGTCGCGGCGGACCGTCGCGACGAGCTCCCGCGACAGCGCGTTGACCACGCTGGCGCCGACGCCGTGCAGGCCGCCGGAGGTCTTGTAGTTGCCCGCCTCGAACTTGCCGCCGGCGTGCAGCGTGGTGAAGATCACCTCGAGCGCGCTCTTCTTCGTCTTCGGATGCTTGTCGACCGGGATGCCGCGCCCGTCGTCCGCGATGGTCATCGACGACGCCGTCCTCGTGGAGCGTGACGGTGATGTTCGACGCGTAGCCGTTCATCGCCTCGTCGATGGAGTTGTCGAGGATTTCCCAGACGAGGTGGTGCAGGCCGGCCGAGCCGACGCCGCCGATGTACATGCCCGGACGCTTGCGAACCGGCTCGAGCCCTTCGAGAACGGTGATGTCTTTTGCGGTATAGGAAGCCATTGCGGAAGGTGCGGCGATCTTAGCATGCCGGATCCGGCCGGCCCGGCCCGGCATACAATACGGACATGCCGCGACGGAGCGTGGTCGTCGTGCTGTTCCTGGCTGTGGCGCTCGCGCTGTCCGTCGGCGCCGAGGCGCAGCGGCGCGGCCGCCGCATGACGGTCTCCGTCCGCACCCCCACGCCGGAAAGCTTCGACGGCCGCTTCAGCTTCTGCCGCGTGATGTTCTCCGGCTCGAGCATGGGATACGGCGGCGGCTGGTGGGTGGACTACCCGCGGGCCGACGTCAACCTGTCCATCCGGCTGGCGGAGCTGACCAAGACGCAGGTCGGCATGGACCCCTCGGGCGAGCCGAACCACCTCGTCGTCCGGCTCACCGATCCCGAGCTGTTCCAGTGCCCGTTCATCATGATGACCGAAGTGGGATCGGTCTACTTCAGCCCCGAGGAGGCGCTCAAGCTCCGCGAGTACCTGCTCAAGGGGGGGTTCCTGTGGGCCGATGACTTCTGGGGTTCGTACGCCTGGGAGCACTGGGCGTCGGAGTTCAGCAAGGTGCTGCCGCCGGCCGAATATCCGATGCGCGACCTGCCGCCGGACCACGCGCTCTTCCGCGCGCAGTTCAACGTGACGCGCGTGCCGCAGATTCCCTCGATCAACTTCTGGATGGGCACGGGCGGCACGTCCGAGCGCGGCGGCGACAGCGCCACGCCGCACGCGCGCGGCATCTCGGACCGCGACGGCCGGCTGATGGCGCTCGTCACCTTCAACACCGACATCGGCGACTCGTGGGAGCGCGAAGGGGACGACCCGAACTACTTCTACACCTTCTCGGTGGACGGCTACGCGTTCGGGATCAACACGCTCCTGTACGCGATGAGCCACTGACGCGGCGCCCGGCTTACTCGAGCAGCAGCGCTCCCGGATCCTCGACCAGCTCCTTCAGGCGCACCAGGAACCGCACCGCCTCGCTGCCGTCGACGATGCGGTGATCGTAGGTCAGCGCGACGTACATCATCGGCCGGACCTGCGACCTGGCCGTTCACCGCGACGGGGCGGTCCTGGATCTTGTGCAGCCCGAGGATCCCGACCTGCGGCGGGTTGAGGATCGGCGTGCTCAGCAGCGAGCCGAACACGCCGCCGTTGGTGATCGTGAACGTGCCGCCCTTGAGGTCGGCGAGCGACAGCGAGCCGTCTTCCGCCCGCCGCGCGAAATCGCGGATCTGCTTCTCGATCGCCGCGAACGTCAGCGTGTCGGCGTCGCGGATGACCGGCACGACGAGACCTTCGCTGGCCCCCACGGCCACGCCGATGTCGTAGTAGTGCTTGAGCACCATCTCGTCGCCCTGGACCTCGGCGTTGATCCGGGGGAAGGCGCGCAGCGCGCCGATCGAGGCCTTGACGAAGAACGAGGCGATGCCGAGGCCGACGCCGTGCTTGTCCTTGAACGCCGCCTTGTGGCGCTCGCGCAGCGCCATCACCGCCGTCATGTCGACGTCGTTGAAGGTGCTGAGCATCGCCGCGGTGCTCTGCGCCTCGACCAGGCGCTTCGCGATCGTGGCGCGGCGCTTCGACATGCGGACGCGTTCCTCGGTCCGCTCGCCCGCCGCCGCGGGGCGTTCGGACACCGGCGGGGAGGGGCGGGCGGTCGATGGCGCGGGCGGCTTCGCCTCCTGCGCCGGTGCGCTGGCGGCGAGCCTGCGGTGCGGACGCCGCCGGCGCAGTGGCCGTCGGCCGCGCGCTCGACGTCGCGCCGCATCACGCGCCCGGCGTCGCCGGTGCCCTGCACCTTCTGCAGGTCCACCGCATTCTGCTCGGCGGCCCGTTTCGCGGTGGGCGTGGCCCGGGCCTTGCCGCCCTTCGGCTCCGCGTCTTTGCCGGGCTCGGGCGCCTGGGCCGCGGCAGATCCGGCGGGCGCACCCTCCGCTTTCGCCGCTGGCGCTGGCGCGCCTTCGGCTCCTTCCGCTGCGGCGCCCGCCTCGTCAATCACGCCGAGCACCTCGCCGACCTTGACGTCTTCGCCGTCCTTGCGGTCGATCCGGCTCAGCACGCCGCCCTGCGGCGCCGGCACCTCGAGGTCGATCTTGTCCGTTTCCAGCTCCACCAGCGGATCGCCGGCCGCGACGACGTCCCCTTCCTTGCGGAGCCACTTGGCGATTCGCGCGTCAACGATGGATTCGCCGACCTCTGGCACAACGATGTTTACGGACATGAATCCTCTGGGGCTTCGCTACCCTTTGCTGCTGGTGAGCTGCGCGTCGCGCCGGCCCTTGGCGGCCACCGCGCCCTCCGGCGCAGCCGCTGGCCGTGAGTCCTCGCCGTAGGCCTGGTTGACGAGCGCCTGCTGGTTGATCGCGTGGCGCGCCGCCGACCCTTCGGCCGGGCTCGCGCTGCGCGGGCGCGCCACCTTCGTGACCGGGCGGCCGCCGGCCACGTCGGTGAGGTGCGGCCGGATGAAGTCCCAGGCGCCCATGTTCTCCGGCTCCTCCTGCACCCAGACGATCTCGGTCGCGTTGGGATACTGGTCGAGCATGGCGCGGAAGTCGCGCATCGGCACGGGATAGAGCTGTTCGAGCCGGCAGATGGCCACGTCGGGGCGGGTCTTGCGCTGCTCGGCGGCGACGAGATCCGTGTAGACCTTGCCGCTGCACACCAGGACGCGGCGGATGTCGGCGGCGCGTTCGGCGGCGGCGTCGTCCGCGATGACCATCCGGAACCGCCCCTCGGCCAGCTCGCGCGGCGCCGACGACACCAGCGGATGGCGGAGCAGGCTCTTCGGCGTCAGGACGACGAGCGGCAGCGGATCGATCTCGAGCAGCGCCGCCTGGCGGCGGAGCAGGTGGAAGTACTGCGCCGCGGTCGTGCAGTTGGCCACCCGCATGTTGAGGTCGGCGGCCAGCTGCAGGAAACGCTCGGGACGGGCGCTGGCGTGGTCGGGCCCCTGGCCTTCGTGGGCGTGCGGCAGCAGCAGCACGAGCGACGGCCGGAGGCCCCACTTGCCGCGGGCCGACACCACGAACTCGTCGATCATCACCTGCGCGCCGTTGATGAAGTCGCCGTACTGCGCCTCCCAGATGACCAGCCGCGACGGCTCCTGGATGTTGTAGCCGTACTCGAAGCCGATCACGCCGTTCTCGGTGAGCGGGCTGTTGTGGACCTCGAAGGCCGCCTTGGCCTGCGGCAGCGCCTGCAGCGGCACGTAGACCCGGCCGTTCTCGGCGTCGTGGAACACCGCGTGGCGGTGGCTGAAGGTGCCGCGCTCGACGTCTTCGCCGGTCAGCCGGATGCTGACGCCATCGGCCAGGATCGAGGCCATCGCCAGATCCTCGGCCATCGCCCATTCGACCGTCCGCTCGTCCGGGTCGTTCAGCGCCGTCGTCCGCTTCTCGCGGACGCGCTCGAGCTTGCGGTGCATGGTGAAGTCGGACGGCAGCGCCAGCAGCGCGGCGTTGAGCTCCTTGAGCTGCGCCAGCGGCACCGCGGTCTCCGCCTTCGAGGCGGCGCCCGGGGGGGGCGCTTCCGGCTGCGGCTCGACGAAGTCCTGCTCCGGCTGCAGCGCGTCCATCACCGCCTGCAGCGCCGCGGTGTGTTTCTGGTTGAGCGCCTCGACCTGCTCCTCGGTGACCACCCCGCGCTGCACCAGCGTGCGCGCCCAGAGCTCGCGCACGGTGGGGTGCGACGCGATCGCCCGGTACATGAGCGGCTGCGTGAACGAGGCTTCGTCCCCTTCGTTGTGCCCGTGCCGGCGGTAGCCGATCAGGTCGATCAGGAAGTCGCGCTGGAACTTCGCCCGGTAGGCAAAGGCCATCCGCGCCGCCTCGACGCACGCTTCCGGGTCGTCGGCGTTGACGTGCAGGATCGGAATCTTGAAGCCGCGCGCCAGGCCGCTCGCATACGAGGTGCTGTAGGTATCCTCGGCGCCGGTCGTGAAGCCGAGCTGGTTGTTGACGATGATGTGGATCGTGCCGCCGGTGCTGTAGCCGGGCAGCCGGCTCAGGTTCAGCGTTTCGGCGACCACTCCCTGCCCCGGGAACGCGGCGTCGCCGTGGATCAGGATCGGCAGGCTGCGCGCGGGATCGAAGCGCGGCGCGCCGCGGCCGTCCACCGAGGTGCCGGCGGCGCGCGCCATGCCCTCGACAATCGGATCGATCGCCTCGAGGTGGCTCGGGTTGGGCGGCATCGACACGACCAGATCCATCTGGCGGCCGCCCTGGATCGCGCGGTGCGCGCCGGCGTGATACTTCACGTCGCCCGTCCACGCCATGTCCTCGCGGAAGCGCTTGGACGACACCGGATCCTTGAACTCCGCCAGGATCTGCGCGTACGGCTTGTTGAGCACGTGCGCCATCACGTTGAGGCGCCCGCGGTGCGCCATCCCGATCAGGATGTTGCCGATCCCCGCCTCGGCCGCCTCGGCGATCACGTCGTCGAGGATCGGGACCATCATGTCCACCCCCTCGATCGAGAAGCGCGTCTTGCCCGGGAAGGTGCGGTGCAGGAAGCGCTCGAACGCCTCGACCTGGGTCAGCCGGTCGAGCAGCGCGATCGGATCGATCGGATCGGCGGGGGCGCGGAACCGCCCGAACTCCGCCGCCTGGCGCAGCCAGCGGCGCTCCTCGGGCACGAAGACGTGGGCGTAGTCGTAGCCGGTCGTGGAACAGTAGAGGCGGCGCAGCGCCTCGAAGACCTCGAACACCGAGCCGGCGTTTTCGCGGAGCGGCGAGTTGCTGAGCGAGGCCGGCAGCTTGCGCAGGTCCTCTTCGGTCAGGCCGTGCGTTTCCGGCCGGAGCGACGGGTCGCCGACCGGCTTGCGCAGGCCGAGCGGGTCGAGCGTGGCGGCCAGGTGGCCGTAGCGCCGCAGCGACTGCATCAGGCTGAAGGCGCCGACCGCCTTGTGCAGCGTGATGCCGGTGACCGGATCCTCGAGGTCCTCTTCGAGCGCCGGCGGCGTCCACTGCTCGAAGGCTGCGCGCGTCGTCTCGTCCACCGAGGAGGGGTCCTGGCGGAACTTCTCGTACAGCTCCAGGACGTAGCCCCGGTTCAGACCGGTAAACTCACCCCACGCAGGCATATCCTCTAATGGTATCGCACTCACCTGGCTTCCGCCGCCGGGCGGAAGGGAGTCCGGCAGGCGGGCCACCGCTACTCCGGCAGCGGCTGAGGCGCCTCCGGCGCCGGCCAGACGACCCGCGTGAACTGCCCGCGCTGCAGCAGTTCCCGCCCCTTGCCGCCCCGCCCGGTGATGTCGTATTTCGTCGTGCTGATGGTTTGCTCCGCGCCGCGGCTGGTTTCCACCGTCATCAGGTCGCGGTCGCCGGTCGACGCGATGAAGCCGAGGCACCGGTCGGTCGTCCGACGAGAGCTTGATCAGGATCACGCCGCGGCCCGGCCCCGACAGGAAACTGACCTCGGTCGCCTTGCACAGCATCGCGTGCGCCTCGCGGGTGGCGGCAATGACGATCTCCCTGCCGGTCACCCGGGCCACGCCGATCATCTCGGCTTTCTCCCCCGCCCGCGCGTAGCGGCGGCCGCTGCGCGTGCTCGGCTCGACGAACGGCTGGAGGCTGAAGCGCAGGCTGTAGCCGTCGCTCGCCACCGCCAGGGCGTGCACCGGCGGCTCGGCGCCTTCCTTCTTCGCGGCGATCTCGCCCGACACGCGCGGGTCGAGGCTGAGCGCCGACACGATCCGCTCGCCGTCCTTGAGCTTGAAGAACCGCTGGATCGGCTCGCCGTAGCCGGTCGACGCCGGCATGTCGGTGATGCGCGCGGTGTAGGCCACGCCGAAGTTGCTGAAGAACACCACCGCCGCGCGCGTGCTGCCCGGCAGCACCGCCAGCACCGCGTCCCCTTCGCGCAGCCGCGTCGACGAGACGTCCTTCACTTCCTTCTGCCGCTTCACCCAGCCGTCGCGCGACACGATGACGACGTTGTCTTCTTCGACGATGAAGTCCTCGGCGCTGTATTCCGCTTCCCCTTCGTCGCTCGCGATCTTCGAGCGGCGCGGGTCGCCGTACTTCTTCTGGATCTCCTCGATCTCGACCCTGACGATGTCCCAGCGGCTGCCTTCGTCCTTGAGCAGCGTGTCGATCTGGCGGGCGCGGCGGCGCTTCTCCTCGAGCTCCTTCCGGATGATCAGGATCTCGAGCCGCGCCAGCCGGTAGATCTTCAGCTCGAGGATGGCGTCCGTCTGGTCGGCGTCGAGGCCGAAGCGCTTGATGATCTGCCCGGCCGCGTCCTGCTTGCCCTCCGACTTGCGGACGATGCGGAGGATCTCGTCGAGCGCGTCGAAGACCTTCTCGAAGCCCTCGAGGATGTGGACGCGGCGCCTGAGCGCCTCGAGCTCGTGTTCGAGCCGCTTCGTCACCACCTCGAGCCGGAAGTGCAGGAAATGCCAGAGCATCTCGTGCAGGTCCATCCGCTTGGGGCGGCCGACCTCGACGTTCGCCTCCGTCGGCTCGAGGCACGTCAGGTTGACGATGAAGCTGTTCTGCAGCAGCGTGTGCTTGAACAGGTACGCCATCACCATCTTCTCGTCGGCGTCCTTCTTCAGCTCGATCGCGATCCGCACGTCGTCGGTCGAGACGTCGCGGACGTCCACCAGCGGCGGCAGCTTGCGGCTGAGCGCGACGTCGCCGATCTGCTCGACCAGCGTCGCCTTGTTCACCGTGTAGGGGATGCTCGTGATGTAGATCGTGCGGCCCGTCTTGGTGACCGGGCCTTCCTCCCAGGTGCCGCGCAGGCGGATCGCGCCCGAGCCGGTCTTGTAGATCTGCTTGAGCTCGTCGGGGGAGTTGAGGATCTGGCCGCCGGTCGGGAAGTCGGGCCCCTTGACGTAGCGGCAGAGCTGCACGCGGTGAGGTCCGGGTTCTCGAGCAGCTTGGTGAGCGCGGTGCAGACCTCCGACAGGTTGTGCGGCGGGATGTTGGTCGCCATGCCGACCGCGATGCCGGTGGCGCCGTTGACGAGCAGGTTCGGGATGCGCGCCGGCAGCACCACCGGCTCGGTGCGGGTGCCGTCGTAGTTCGGGCGGAACGCCACCGTCGTCTGGTCGATCTCGCGGAGGATCTCGTCGCTCAGGCGCGCCAGGCGGCACTCGGTGTAGCGCATCGCCGCGGCGGGATCGCCGTCGAGCGAGCCGAAGTTGCCGGAGCCGTCCACCAGCGGGTAGCGCAGCGAGAAGGGCTGGGCCATGCGCACGAGCGTTTCGTAGAGCGCCGAGTCGCCGTGCGGATGGTAGTTGCCCATCACGTCGCCGACCACCTTCGCGCACTTGCGGTGCTTGACGTCGGCGGTGAGGTTCTGCTGCCACATCGTGAACAGGATGCGGCGCTGCACCGGCTTGAGGCCGTCGCGCACGTCGGGCAGCGCGCGCGAGGTGATCACGGAGAGGGCGTAGTTCAGGTAGCGGGACTGCGCCGCCTCGTGCAGCGCCACCACCTCGGGCTCGCCGCCGCCTGGCGGTTGCGCCGTGCCGCCGCCCCGGCCGCCGCCGCCCTTGCCCGCATTGCCTGTCTCGCCGGCATCACCTGTCTCGCCCGCATCGCCGTCTTCGTCGAACAGCGACGCCCCTTGGTCGTACGTTTTGCCACCCGTGAGCCTCCAGGATTTGAGGATAACATCTCACGTACACTGAATAGCCGCAGGAGACACCGTGCGTTTCCTTCATTTCGACGTATTCACCGACACCCCGTTCGAGGGCAACCAGCTCGCGGTGTTCCCGCAGCCGCCGGCCGATCTTCCCGGCGAGCGGATGCAGCGGATCGCCAACGAAATGGCGTTCGCCGAAACGACCTTCGTGTTCGCGAAGGAGGGCGCCGGCGACGTGCGGATGCGGATCTTCACGCCGGCGACCGAGCTGCCGATGGCCGGGCATCCCGTGATCGGGAGCACCTTCGCGCTGGCGCGGGAAGGCGTGATCGCACACGGGAGGGACCAGTTCGTGTTCGAACTGGGGGTCGGTCCTATTCCGGTCTCGCTCGAGTGGGACGAGCACGGGCTGTCGTTCGCGTGGATGACGCAGCCGCTGCCGGCGTTCGGGTTCGAGGTCGCGGACCGGGCCGGGTTTGCCGCCGCCGTCGGGCTGGAGAGCGCCGACCTCTCGCCCGGCCTCCCGATCGAGGAGGTCTCGTGCGGCGTGCCGTTCCTGTTCGTGCCGCTGACGACGCGGCGGGCGGTGGACGCGCTGGCCGTCGAGCGCCGCGCGGTGGGGCGGCTGTTGCGCGCGGCGGGCAGCGCGGAGCTGCCGATGTTCTTCTTCACCACCGACCGCACCGGCGCCGCCGGCGGCGAGGCGATCTATTCGCGGATGCTGGCGCCCGGCTTCGGCATCGCGGAGGATCCGGCCACCGGCAGCGCGAGCGGCCCGCTCGGGTCGTATCTGCTCTATCACGGCGCCGTCACTGCCGAGGCGGCGCGGGCGATGGTCAGCCTGCAGGGGGTGGCCATGGGGCGGCCGAGCCGCATTCATATCTCCATCGACAGCGACGACGATCGGATCACGCGGGTGCGGGTGGGGGGGCAGGCGGTCCTGGCGGCGGAGGGGGTGCTGGCGGTGTAGGGCCGGCAGGCGGGTACGGGTCAGGGAACGGGGCTGTCGTTCCTGAATCTCGACTGGGCCAATCGCAGCGCCGCCACCTTGACGTGCACCTTGTGCGGTCGCATCGAGTGGTTCCTTTCGGACCCGGAGGAGGTCTGACCGCACGGAGAGGCGCCTGATCGCGACCTCCGCTCCGCCGAGACCCGAATGTTGAACACGTTCGCGAGGACACCGGGCCAACCAGGTAGTCGGGTCGACACGAGTCGATGAATCCGACGGGTCGCGTGAGCTCGCGGGGGAGAGCGACGATTGCCCCACTTTCCTGAGCGATACCGGCTGGTCGCCCTGCTGGGACTGGGGACTGTGCTTGCGCTGGTACTGGTCGGCAGGTGGCTGAACGCGACAAAAATTGGCGGACAGCAGCCCGCCGAGCCGTTCCGCATCGCCGGCAATTTCTACTACGTCGGCGCGAACGACGTGGCCGCCTTCCTGATCACCGGGCCAGAGGGGCATGTCGTGCTCGACGGCGGGTATCCCAGCACCGCACGGCTGATCATTGCGAGCATCGCGAAGCTCGGCTTCGACATCAAGGACGTCAAAGTGCTCCTGAACTCGGAGCCGCATCCCGACCACGGCGGCGGGCTCACGGTCCTCAAGCAGGCATCGGGCGCCCGGCTGTGGGCCAGCGACGCGAGTGCCGACTCCCTCGCTGCCGGCGGCGACGACCCCGACATGATCCTGCCGTTGCGGGCCCTCATCTGGATCGGGGTTCTCGGCTACCCGGGCGCGCGCGTGGACCACCGGTTCAAGGACGGCGAGACGATCCGCGTCGGGCCGATCGCGCTCACCGCGCACATCACGGCCGGGCACACGCGCGGCTGCACCTCGTGGTCATTCCCTGTCCGCGACGGCGACCGGACGCTGAACGTCGTGAGCGTGTGCGCTCCGGGGGTGCTCGCAACGCTGCGGTATCCGGAACAAGCGGCCGACCGCGAGCGCAGTGTGCGCCTGCTGCGGAGTCTCCACCCCGACATCTGGGTGACCAACCATGCCAGGGCGTGGGGGAGATACCGCAAGTTCGTCGCGAGCGCCACCGCGAAACGCCCGGCAGACGCATTCATCGACCCCGAAGGCTATCGCGCGTACGTCGACCAGGCCGAGGCGGACCTCCGCAGCGGGCGCGTGCATTAGCAGGAAGATGAGCCCCCACGTGTGCAGCAGGGCTTGCACGGTGCCACACGGCAGCGGGCCGACGCGATCTCCGGCGACGGCGGACGAGCGATTGATTTCCGAGCAATCCCTCGTTCGTCGAAGTACTCTGTCTGCCTTGGGCCGCGTAAGTTACGGCCGATCGACACCCGGAGCGCGCATGACAGACAAGGCGGCGAAATCGGCCAGCATCGACGCGTATATCGCGGGGTTCCCTTTGCCGCTTCAGAAGATCCTGAGAAAGATCCGGGCCACGATTGCCGCCGCAGCACCGGACGCACGGGAGCTCATCAGCTATCGCATGCCCGCGTTCGCGCAACACGGCATCCTGCTCTATTTCGCGGCCTTCAGGACCCACATCGGTGTCTACCCGCCGGTCCGTGGTGATGCACGGCTCGAACAGGCACTCTCGGGATACGCAGGGCCCAAAGGCAATCTCCGCTTCCCACTCGACCAGCCCATTCCCTACGGCCTGATCAGGCGAATCGTGGTGCTCCGGGTGAAACAGAACCTGGCCAAGGCCGAAGCGGCTGGACGAAAGCGCCACGCGGTTCGAAGAACCGCCTGACCGGGATAAGGCGTTTCGGCACTCCGGGAGGACCTATGCGTACTCTGGTAATCGGCGGCACGCAGTTCATCGGCCGGCGGATCGTGGAGCTGCTGCTCGAACGGGATCACGACGTGGCGGTCCTCCATCGCCGTGCCACGCACGATCTCGGGCCGCGGGTCAGGAACCTCCAGGCCGACCGCGCGGATCTCGACCGGGTGGCGCAGATCCTGCGGCGGGAGAATGCCGATGCCGTCTTCGACCTGGCGTACGACTGGGCGAAGGGCACGCCTGCCAGCCACGTCGAGGCGGCTGCGCGAGCGTGCGGCGACCGGCTGCAACGCTACGTCTTCATGTCGAGCATCGCCGCCTACCCGCCAGGCCTCGACCACGGCGAGGACGAGGAGCTCGCGCCCGACGACAGCCCCGACCCCTACGCACAGCAAAAGGCATCCGCTGAGCGGGCCCTGTTCGGGCTGCATCGAAACGCAAGCCTCCCCGTCGTCACGTTCCGGCCGCCGTTCGTTCACGGCCCGCGGCAGCCGTTCTACCGCGAGCAGTTCTTCTGGGACCGGCTGTTGGACGGCCGCCCGATCGTCCTTCCGGACAAGGGCGACACGCCGATGCAGTGGGTCTTCGTAGACGACCTCGCCCGGGCTTGCGTCCGGGCGATCGAGGTGCCGGAGGCGTCCGGTCAGGCGTTCAACGTGGCCCACGTCGAGCCACTGACCCAGCGGTCGTTCGTCGAGGCGCTGGCCCGCACCGCGGGCGTGCCGCCGCGATTCGTGCCTGTACCGCGCGCAGCGATCGCCGCGGCTGGCGGTCAACTGATGGGTGCGTCCATCTATTTCGGGGAATATCTCGATCTGCCGCCGTTCACCTCGATCGTCGAGAAGGCGCCGCGTCTGCTCGGGCTCTCGCCTGCTCCTCTCGACGAGGCGCTGCGAGAGGGCTTCGCGTGGTACCAGAAGCAGCCGCGCCGGCCGATGTCCTACGAGTTCGAGGACGGCCTGATCGCACAGGCGGCGCGGTCGCCGCGCTCGTCATAGAAGCGCCCTTTCAAGTCCATGAAGACCTCAAACGCCGCCCTGCGCTCCCTGCAGAATGGGGAGTGCCCGATGACACGTCAGCTGCCCTTGGCTTGATCATGGAGATTCTCGGGATCTTTGCCGTTGCCTGCGTCACCGACATGGAACGCAGCGTCGAATGGTATGCGCGATTGATCGGGCGGGCGCCGGATGATCGCCCGATGGACGGGCTGGTCCAGTGGCGCAGCAGCACCGGCGCAGGAGTGCAACTGGTTCGCGATCCGGGGAAGGCCGGAAGCAGCCTGATCACGATCGTGACACCGGAGATGGCTCGCGCGCGACAGCAACTGGCCGCCGCGTCACTCCAGCTCGAGCCCGACGTGCAGGGCGACTTCGGGATTGTTGCCCAGACCAGCGACCCCGATGGCAACCGCGTGACACTGGCCGAACCGCCTAAGGGAATGTAGGCGCAGGTCGATGACCGGAAGCGAGTCCCCAGTGCAGCCAGAACGTTTCAAGATCGCAGCCGTGCAGGCGTCCTCCGTCTTCCTCGACCGCGACGCGACGATCGACAAAGCATGCAGGTTGATCGAGGAAGCGGCCGGCGCCGGCGCGACGCTGGTCGCGTTTCCAGAGGCGTTCGTGTCCGGGTATCCGGTGTGGGTGTGGTTCATCCCGGCGGGCCAGACCCATGCCTTGAGGACGCTGTTCGCAGCCCTCGTCCAGAGCGCCGTGTCGATACCGGATCCTGCGGTGCGCCGGCTGGCTGAGGCGGCGGGAGACTGCAAGGTCACGGTGGCCATCGGCGTCAACGAACGAAACGCCGAAGCCAGCAACACGACGCTCTACAACACGCTGCTCTACCTGGGACCGGACGGGACAATCCTGGGGAAGCATCGGAAGCTGATTCCGACGGCCGGCGAGCGGCTCGTCTGGGCGCAGGGCGCGGAAGCGGACCTCGAGGTGTACAGCCTTCCCTTCGGTCGCCTTGGCGGGCTCATCTGCTGGGAGAACTACATGCCGCTGGCCCGGTACGCCTTGTCGGCGGCGGGACAGCAAATCCACGTCGCGCCCACCTGGGATCGCGGCGAACCGTGGATCTCGACGCTACGCCACATCGGCAAGGAGAGCCGGTGTTTCGTGCTGGGAGCCTGCCAGGCCTTCCACAAGGACGACATCCCCGATGCGCTCGACTTCAAGAAGACCGTCCTCGGCGCGGTCGAGGGCTGGATCAATCCGGGTCTCAGCCTGATCGTGGATCCCGACGGAAAGGTTGTCGCGGGACCTCTCGAGGAAAAGGAAGGCATCCTGTACGCTGAGGTCGAAGGCCATCAACTCGTCGGACCCCGGTGGCAGCTGGACGTCGCGGGCCACTACGCCCGCCCGGATCTCTTCGAGCTTCGCGTGCATCGCGAGGCCAGGCCGTTCCTGGTGAACGACGGGCGGCTCAGTTCCGGTCCTTGACCGTCCCTTTCAGCTTGGCGATCTTGGCCTCGGCGCTCTCGCGGATCGCCTGCTTGCGCTCGTCGCTGCCGGGGTCCTTGGCCAGCATCTCGAGGGCCTTCTCCGACATGCGAAGCGCCAGCTCCTCCTGGCCGTTGGCCAGATGGGCATCGGCCAGGCTGTCGTAGGTGTTCGCCGATCCAGAGTAGACCAGCGTGTTCAGCCGCAGCAGCCGGACGGCGTCCTCCGTCCGCCCGGCCTGCATGTGGAAGTAGCCCAGCTGGTTCAACGGCCCCTCCGCGAACAGCGCCGTGCGCGGCTGGCGCTGCACCAGGTCGTAGAACAGCTGCACCGCGTCGGACACGCCGGTGGGCGACGCCGCCTTGCGCCAGAACTCCCGCACCGGGCTGTTCTTCACGTCGACGTCCGCCTTCGGATCCGCCGGACGCGTCACCAGCGTGTCGGTGAACCAGGCCGCCATCTGCTGCACGAGCTCCGGATGGGGACCGAAGATCTCGGTGCCGTGCCTGCCGTCCCTGAAGCCCGAGAACTTGTTGCGGGGATTGCCCGACAGTTCCAGGATCCACCTCATCGTCCCCGGCGCATCCGGGTCGAATTGATCGTCAGAGGCGGCGGCCGTGAAGATCGGCAGCCACGGCGTGCTGGTGAGGAAGGCGATGCCCTCCGGGTCGGGTGGTCCCGCGAGCAAGGCGAGAGAGCGGACGTCTTCACGATGACGCATGGCCGTCCGGATGGCCTGGGTGACCCCGCAGCTGCCGCCCGCCACGCCGATGCGCGTCCTGTCGACACCGGGCTGCGCGAGGAGGAACTGGTAGGCGGCATCGACATCCCCCGGCCATTGCTCGGCCACGACGCGTTGCGCCGCCGCGGGCGGCAGGCTGTCGTAGCGGTCACCCGCGCTGTCGCCGAAGCCGCGGTAATCGAGGGCCAGGGCATGAATGCCGCCAGCCGCCAGCTGCGTCCCCAGCGGCTCCCACGATTTCCGGGTGGCGTTGCACATGTGCAGCAGGAGGACGGCGGGGCCGGGGCGGCCGGCATCGTAATAGGTCGCTTTGAGCGGCGTGCCGTCCGTCGCGGTCAGCGCGACGTCGCGGGATGCCGCCGCGGGCTGCGCCAAAGACGACGAGGCAAGCAGCAGGACGAGCGGAAGTGCTGCAAGGAAACGCAAGGCGGCCTCCTGACCCTAGAGATATCACAGACGTGTCGGCGAGCCCGCACCGGGGCTCGAGCGCGGGACATCGGCATCGCGGTCCGGGAAATTCACGCCAGATCGTCGAATTGACCGAGAATGGCGTCATGTTCCGGCGGGACAGCCTGGCCTTCTACTTCCCCGTCGCGATACTCACGGGCACCTTCTTCGTGACCCTGGCGTACTTCGCTGACTCGGCGCGGAGCTGGGGCCTGGAGGGGAGATGGCTCGCCGGCTTTGCGCAGACCTACGGGCTGGCGCTCGCCTGGGGGGCCGTGATGCAGGTGGCCTTTGCCGCGCTGCTGCTCCGGGCCACGCGCGCGGGCCGCCTGGCCGGGCCGGTTCCCTGGATCGTCGCCGGCGCGCTGCTCGGGATCGTGCTGCCGTGGGCGTTCGCGCGCCTCGGCTACGTGCTGGAGGGAACGCGCTTCCCCGCTGATCTGCAGCGGCTCAAGTTCATCCTGATTTTTCCGCTGATGGGCGCGATGATGTATGAAGTGCAGCCGGTGTGGGTGCAGGCGGCGGTGGGAGCGGCGACCGGCGGCACCGTACATTTCCTCACGCGGCGGCGCCGGATCCGTAGTTGAAGTGAGGCCGAAGGATCGATGGACTGGCCGGGAGCCCCCGACCGGGCTGACGACCTGTCCCGCAGGCGCGCTGCGGTCGATGGAGGTGATTGATGGACGTCGAGATCCCGGAGGTCCCGGCTGGCAACGGCCGGCATCCCATCACACTGCTGGTCCTGTCTGCCGGCAACCTTCCCGCCTCGACGGCGTTCTATGCCGGGATCTTCGGATGGCGCATGGAGCCCGTCTCCCCGGAGCTGACGGTTGCCACGGCGCCGGCCGGCCCGGCGGTGTCCCTGCGTTCGGACGTCCCCGAGGGCTTCCCCGGCACCGTCCCATTCATTGCCGTCCCGGACGTTCATGCCGCCCTGAAGGCCGTGGCGGAGGCGGGCGGGTCGATCGACCACGACACCTGGCACATGCCTGCGACCGGCCGGCTGGCGCGCTTCAAGGATCCCTCGGGAACGATCTACGGGCTGACCGGCGCCGTGCCGGCCGGCCGGCTGCCGCGGCTCCAGTCGCCGCTGGGGGCCGGACCGAAGCCACCCGACACGACGGTCTGCTCGCTGGAGATGTATGCCGTCGACGGTGCCGCGGCTGCCCGTTTCTTCACCAAACTGTTTGGCTGGGGCAGCGGCGAAACCATGCCGCAGTACATGGGGTTCGATCCCGGGGCGGGGATCGGCGGCGTGTTCCAGTCGCACACGCCAGGCCTGCCGGCCGTGGTGTACATCTACGTCGCGGACGTTGGCGCCACGCTGCAGGCAGTCGACGGTGCAGGCGGTGCCCGCCTTGGCGACCCCATGGCGATGCCCGGCCTGGGGTGCTTCGGCTATTTCAAGGATCCGTCCGGAACCAGCGCCGGCCTGATCGGACCGGCATAAGCGAGGAGCGCACATGACACTGCAGAGAATCGGCGTCTGGTCAGCCGCGAGGATTTCCGGCGCGCTCTACGCCGGCCTGGGCCTGGTGTTCGGCGCCGTGATGTCTGTCGGCTGGCTCGCCAGCGCCCTCTTTTCCGGCAGTTCCAACGGGTTCGCTGGTGCGAGCGGCGTCCTGTTCGGGGCTGCCGCGGCCGTGATGATGCCGGTCCTCTATGGGCTTCTCGGGCTGGCCGCCGGAGCCGTGACCGCCGCGCTCTACAACTTCTTCGCGGGCCTGATGGGCGGCATCGAGCTCGAGTTCGAGCCCCGTCCCTGACGTCGCTTACCTGTCGCCATCCCTCCGCTGCGCGCGCAGGCCCGGGCCGGGCCTGCTGGTCTGCGCCCGGGCTGGAAGGAACACGGCCGGGCCGGGTATCCTAAACGGAGCCCGATCCGGACGGCGGCGGCCTCGTCTCGATGCACACACCGATCTCGGACAGCCTTTTCGTCGGCACCAGCGAGCTCGCGGCGCTCATGCGCCGGACCGACTGGGCGCGCACCTCGATGGGCCCCATCGACCAGTGGCCCCAGAGCGTCCGCGCCATCGTCCGGATGATGCTCACCTCCCGCTATGCCATGTGGATGGCGTGGGGGCCGGATCTGACGTTCTTCTGCAACGCCGCCTATCGCCGCGACACCCTCGGCAGCAAGTACCCGTGGGCGCTCGGACGGCCCGCGAGCGAGGTGTGGCAGGAGATTTGGCCCGACATCGGACCGCGGATCGAGTCGGTCCTCGCCACCGGTGAGGCGACGTGGGACGAAGGCGCTGCTGCTCTTCCTCGAGCGAGCGGGCTACTCCGAGGAGACCTATCACACGTTCTCCTACAGTCCGCTGCGCGACGAGGCACCGGCCTGGTCGCGGCATGTTCTGCGTCGTCAGCGAGGAGACCGACGCGGGTGATCGGCGAGCGTCGGATGGCGACGCTGCGCGACCTCGGCTCGGATCCGAGCGTCGTCCGCACCGAGCCGCCAAGATGCTCGCCTTCGCGGTCAGCAACTCGCTCGCGGCAGACCCGTACGACCTTCCGTTCACGCTGACCTACCTGTTCGGCGACACGACCGGCACGTTGCGGCGACGCGCAGCCTGGCTGGCGTCAGCGGCATCGCCGTCGGTCATCGGGCGGTGCCGCAGCGCTCGTGGCCCGTCGACTGCCGCCATTGGCCGGTCGCCGGAGGCGGCCACGCGGGAGCCGATCCTGGTGGACCTGCGACGGCGGATGCTCGAACTGCCGACCGGCGCCTGGGCGACCCGCCGACCGCGGCGCATCGTGATGCCGATTCCGCAGCAGGGCGGCACGTCCGGTCGGCGTGTTCATTGCCTGGTCACCCTTAATCGTCCGTTCGGTCGACGACGGCTATCGGGGCTTCGTCGAGCCTCTACGTCGGGCAGCTCGCGGCGGGCCTGGGCAGCGCGCGGAGCTACGCCGCCGAACAGCAGCGGGCGGAGGAGCTGGCCGAACTCGATCGGCGCGAAGACCACCTTCTTCTCCAACATCAGCCACGAGCTGCGCACGCCGCTGACCCTGATGCTCGGCCCGGTCGCCGACGCGCTGCACGGGAGTGGAACGGGCCCTCGAGGGAGAGGCGCTGGATCTGGTCCAGCGGAACGGCATGCGGCTGCAGAAGCTCGTCAACACCCTGCTCGACTTCTCGCGGATCGAGGCGGGGCGGATGCGAGGCCGAGCTACGAGCCGGTCGATCTCGTCGGCACTTCACCGCCGAGCTGGTCAGCGCCTTCGAGTCGGCCGTCGACCGCGCCGGCCTCCGGCTCGATCGTCGACGGCCCGCCGCTGGAGCGAGCCGGTCTACGTGGACCGGGACATGTGGGAGAAGGTCGTGCTCAACCTGGTGTCGAACGCGTTCAAGTTCACGTTCGAGGGGGAGATCGCGGTCTCGGTCGCCCGCCAGGACGACCGCATGATCGTGCGCGTGCGAGACACCGGCACAGGCATCCCTCCAAGCGAGCTCCCCCGCATCTTCGAGCGCTTCCACCGGGTCGAAGGCGCGCGCGGCCGCACTCATGAGGGCACGGGCATCGGCCTGGCGCTCGTGCACGAGCTCGTGAAGCTGCACGGCGGGACCATCGCTGCCGAGAGCGCGCCCGGGCGCGGCACGACATTCACCGTGGCGATCCCGCTCGGCACGGCGCACCTGCCGGCGGCGCGCATCGCCAGGGACCTCAGCCCGCGGCCGGCCATGGCGGGCGGCGAGGCGTTCATTGCCGAGGCCACGCGGTGGCTCCCCGATGCTTCGGCGGACATCGCGGGCGACGGCTTCGCTGCCGTCGATCTGATGCCGTCCGAGGACCCGACGGGGCGTGGACGGATAGTCCTGGCGGAGGACAACGCCGACATGCGGCGCTACCTGCAGCACCTGCTCGGCGGCCGATGGCAGGTCGAGATGGCGGCCGACGGACGGGACGCACTGGGCCTCGCCCGGCGGTTACGGCCGGACCTCGTGATTACCGACGTCATGATGCCCGGGCTGGACGGCTTCGGGCTCCTGCGCGAGCTGCGCGAGGATCCGGAGACCCGCCACATCCCGGTCATGATGCTCTCGGCCCGCGCCGGGGAGGAATCGCGGCTCGAAGGATTCCAGGCGGGCGCCGACGACTACGTCGTCAAGCCGTTCACGGCCCGTGAGCTCGTGGCCAGGGTGCAGGCGCAGCTGCTGCGCGCCCGCATCCGGGCGGTGGAAGACGAGCAGCGGCGCCGGGTCGCCGAGGTGTTCACCCACGCGCCCGTCGCCGTCGCCATCCTGCGGGGGCCCGACCTGGTCTTCGAGCTCGCCAATCCGCCCTACCTCGAAGTGGTGAACCACCGCGACGTGATCGGGCTGCCGCTTCGCGACGCGCTGCCCGAGCTCGCCGGCCAGCCGGTCCTCGCGCAGCTCGACGAGGTCTACCGATCGGGCCGTGAGCTCGTCGGGCGATCGCAGTCCATCACGCTCCAGCGCGGCCCGGCGGGAGAGCTCGAGGAGTGTTTCTTCGACTTCGTGTTCCAGCCGATCTTCGACCGTGATGGCCGCGTCGAAGGGATCGCGGCGGTGGGATTCGAAGTCACGGAACTGGCCCGGGCGCGGCAGGCCGCCGAGCACGCCAACCGCGCCAAGGACGAGTTCCTGGCCATGCTCGGGCACGAGCTGCGGAACCCCCTGGCCCCCATCCTGACCGCGCTGCAGCTGCTGCGGCTGCGCGGCATCGACGCCGGCGAACGCGAGCGCGCGATCATCGAGCGCCAGGTCCGGCATCTCGTCGCGATGGTGGACGACCTGCTCGACGTATCGAGAATCACCAGGGGCAAGATCCTGCTGAAGCGGGCGCCGATCGAGCTGCACGAGGTGATTGCCAGGGCCATCGAGGTCGCCAGTCCCCTCCTCGAGCACCACCAGCACGATCTGTCGGTCGACGTCCCCCGCGCGGGCCTCGGAGTTCTCGCCGATCCCGAGCGGCTGGCGCAGGTCGTCAGCAACCTGCTCACCAACGCCGCGAAGTACACGCCGACAGGCGGACGGATCCGCGTCGACGCCCAGCGCGACGCAGACGATGTCGTGCTCCGCGTCTCCGACACCGGCATCGGCATCGACCCGGATATCCTGCCCAGCATCTTCGAGCTCTTCACGCAGGACCGCCAGGCGCTCGATCGCGCCCAGGGCGGGCTCGGCCTGGGGCTGGCGATCGTCCGCAGTCTCGTCGCGCTGCACGGCGGCTCGGTCACCGTGCACAGCGACGGGCCAGGCCGCGGCAGTCAGTTCGTGATCCGTCTGCCCCGCGTCGAGGCCGCGCATCCAGCCGGCCGGGCCGAGCCGTCCGACAGCGTCCCGGCGCAGGCGGGCAACGGCGGACTCCGCGTGCTCGTGGTCGACGACAACGACGATGCCGCCATGATGCTGACGGAGATCCTGAACGTGAGCGGGCACGTGACGGCAACGGCGGAGGACGGGCCCGGCGCGCTCGCGGCGGCCGGGCAGTTCCGGCCGGACGTGGCGCTGCTGGACATCGGCCTGCCGGTGATGGACGGCTTCGAGCTGGCCCGTCAGTTCCGCGCCGATCCGGAGCTGCGGAGAACGCGGCTGGTCGCCGTCACCGGCTACGGGCAGGAGCACGACCGGCGACAGTCGGCGGAAGCGGGCTTCGATGCCCATCTGGTCAAGCCGGTCGACGTCGATCAGCTCCTCGGACTCCTGCGGACGTTCGAAGCCAAGGAGTCCGAGGCGGATGAAGGATAAGACGCCCGGCTATTCCGGAACGCCGCTGTCAAAGAAGCTCGGCCTCAAACCGCCACTGACCCTGGCCGTGATCGGCGCGCCGAAATATTATCGCGCCTGGCTCGGAGAGCTTCCTGCCGGGGTCCGAATCGTGTCCAGGGCAGGCACGCCCGTGCGGGCCGTTCACCTCTTCGTGACCGAGCGCGCGGCGCTGCACGAGCACCTGACCGCGCTTCGCCGGCAACTGGAACAGACAGGGTTCGTGTGGGTGTCGTGGCCCAAGAAGGCGTCGACGGTACCGACAGACATCACCGAAGACGTCATCCGGGAGATCGCGCTGCCGATCGGGTTCGTGGACATCAAGGTCTGCGCGGTCACCGACGTCTGGTCTGGCTTGAAGCTGGTGATCCGCAAGAGCGAGCGATCTCACCAGAGCAGCTTCACGCCCAGCTGAATCTGGCGCGGCGCGTTCGCCTGCGCTGTGACCCGCCCGAACGACGGCGAGGTCACGCTGCCGTCCGGGTTGGCGAACTGCACCCGGTTGAGCGCGTTGAGCGCCTCGACCCGCACCTGCAGCCGCGCGCGGCCCGGCATCTCGAGGTGCTTGAACACCGACAGGTCGAGATTCCGCACGCCGTGGCTGCGGATGTCGTCGAGCGTCGGGCTGACGTTGCCGAACGTGAACGGCGCCGGCTGGCTGAAGACGCTGGTGTCGAACCAGCGGTCGAGCCGCTCTTCGGCCGGACCGGTGAGCCGGCCGCTGGTCGCCGTTGTTGTTCGGGCGCGTCACCGGGTTGAAGATGCCCGCCGTGTTGCTGGCCGACAACGACAGCGGCGTGCCGCTCTGAAGGGTCAGGATGCCGTTCACCTGCCAGCCCCCCGCCAGCGCGTCGACGATCGCCGGCAAATCCCCGCCGAACCGCCGGCCGCGCCCAACCGGCAGCTCGTACAGGAAGCTCATGACGAAGCGATGCGGCACGTCGAACGACGCCACCGAGCGGCTGGCGCGGATGTCGTAGCTGTTCTGGTGCGTCATCCCCTCGTCCAGGGTCTTCGCCCAGGTGTACGAACCGGCGAGCTGCAGCCCGCCGGTCATCCGCTTCGTCAGGCTCGTCTGCAGCGCGTTGTAGAGCGAAGACGCGCCGGAGGCATAGAGCGGGATGACGTCGGTGAACTGCGGATAGGGGCGCAGCAGCTGCGCCCGGCTGACGCGCGGGCCGGCCAGCACGCCGTTGGTCACGATGCCGTAGAACGGATTGTCCACCAGTTGATTCAGCGCCGAGCCGAGCGACAGGTACTGCGGATCGAGCTGGTTGAGGCTGAGGCCCCCTTCGCCGTTGGTGTGCAGGTCGTTCCCCTGCGTGCCGACATAGGCGAGCTCGAGGGCGCTCTGCCAGGGCAGCTCCCGCTGGATCGTGACGTTCCACTGGCGGTTCCACGGAGTTGGCGTCCCCTCGCGCAACGGCGCCTGCAGGTTGGCGCCGACCTGCGTCAGCAGCCCTTCGCTGGCACCCGGCGACGGCCGGAAACCCTGCGGATATGGATTGCTCAGCAGGTTGAGCGGCGTGATGCCGTCGAGCGTCGTCACCCACGGGTACTCGGTGCGGAAGCCGAAGGGACCGACGGTTCCCTGCGCCGCCTGGTTCGAGGGTCCATAGACGTGGCCGTAGCCGGCACGCACCACCGTGGCCGTCGTTCAGCTGGTAGGCGACGCCGAACCGCGGCGCGAGGTTGTTGGTGTCGGCCTTGTACTGCGAGCGGCCGCGGCCGTCCACCCCCACGAACACCAGTCCGCCGCGCAGGTCCGGAAAGCCCGGGACCACGTCGGCCAGCGGGGATCGAACGTTGGGGTCGAAGTAGTTCATCCGGTTGTAGCGCTCGGTCCGCGGCGTGTCGAAGTCGTAGCGCAGCCCGAGGTTCAGCGTGAGCTTCGAGTTCAGGCGCCAGTCGTCCTGCAGGTAGCCGGCGACGTAGAAGCTGTTCGACGCGACGTTCTTCCAGTTCTGGATCAGCACGTTGTTGGAGGTGCCCGTGCCGAGCAGAAGCGACGCGATGCTGTTGCCCGCCGTGCTGCTCGCCTGCGTCGGGTTCGGTCCCTGCGTGAAGCCGGCCGAGAAGTCGAACGTGCCTGCCGCCCGTGCCTCCCAGACGTTCACCCGCAGCATGCGGCCGTCGATGCCGAGCTTCAGCGTGTGCCGTGACGTCGTCTTGGTCAGCCCGAGCAGCACCGGGTAGCTCATGAACGCGTTGTAGCGATGGTCGTTCCCGCCGAGCGTGACGTAGCCGCTCGCGCCAAACCGCGGGAACATCTGGCGGTCCACCGCCTGGTCCACGCCGGCCGGCAGGCCGAGGCTCGACGGCACGAAGCCGAGCCCCTGGTTGTTGAACACGAACAGCGTGCGGGCAAAGCCGATCCGCGCCGTCAGCAGCGTGCTTCCCGTCAGCGTGTGGGAGTACTCGGTGACGAAGTTGTGCGCGCGGTTCTCCTCGACGATGCGCCCTTCAGCGATGGTGAGGTCGTCGGGGAAGTACTGCGGCGGGGACCGTTTCGGTGTAGCGGTGCGAGTAGCGCGCGAAGGCGCGCGCCTTCGCCGACAGGTTGCGGTCGATCCGCACGTCGGTGTTGTTGATGCCGACGGTGCGGGTGCCGCTGCCGACGTAGTTGTTGCGGCCGGTCACCGGATCGCCCGGCTGGTTCGGCTGCGGGAAGTACTGCAGCACGCGCGTGGCGACCGGGTCCCACATCTCACGCGGAATCACGTTGCCGGGGAACTGGTCGCGCACGAAGCCGGCGCCGGCCGGGTTCGGCGCGGGTGGTGAACGGGATTGAAGATGCGGATGAGCTGTCCGTTGGCGGCCAGGCTCTGCGAGAAGTCGCCCGCCCGTTCGCGCAGCGTCGGCACGCTGAACGTCGACGTCGCCAGGCTGTCCTCGCGCAGCCCCTCGAACGACACCATGTAGAACATCTTCGACAGCTGCAGCGGACCGCCCGCCGAACCGCCGAACTGGTGCCGCGAGAAGTCGCCGAGCGGCTGTCCGCGCAGCTTCTGGAAGTAGTTGTTCGAGTCGAGCGCCGAATCGCGGAGGAACTCGTAGGCGCTGCCGTGCATCTCGTTCGAGCCGGACTTGTAGACGACGTTCAGGACGCTGCCCAGGCTGCGGCCGAACTCGGCCGAGTAGTTCGCCCCCATCACCTTGAATTCCTGGATGGCATCCACCGAGGGGAAGATCGAGATGCCGCTGAACCCGTTCACCGTCGGGAACGACGCCGTCATCCCGTCAATCAGCGTGTCCATCATCGTCGTCCGGGCGCCGTTGACGGAGTAGCTCATCTGGTTGTAGGCGTTGCCGACGCTGCCGGCCACGCCCGGCGTCAGGAAGATGAGCGAATAGACGTTGCGGGTGTTGAGCGGCAGCTCGGCGATGCGGCGATTGTCCACCAGCTTGGCGAGCGACGCCGAGTCGGTCTGCAGCAGCGAGCCCTCGGCGCGCACTTCGACGACATCGGTGAGCGTGCCGACCTCCATCGTGAAGTCCACGCGCACCGTCTGGTCGAGCGTCAGGGTGATGCCGGTGCGGGCGGCGCTCCGGAACCCGGAGAGCGCCGCTTCCACGCGGTAGTCGCCGAGCGGCAGGGGCACCGACGTATAGCGTCCCTCGCTGTCGCTCACCGCCGTTTCCTCGCGGTTCGTCTGCACGTGCGTCATCGTCACCGTCACGCCGGGGACGACACCGCCGCTGGCGTCCTTCACGGTGCCGGCGATCGTGCCGGTGATCGTCTGCGCGGCGACGGGCGCCGCGGCAGGCAGGAGGGCGGCCAGAAGGGCCATGGCCCGCAGCGCCGATTTGAGGTCGTGCATTGCTGTCTCCTGGTCACGGACGGTTGCGCCGGATGACGGGGCGTGATACGTCCCCCGCCGTGCCGGCGTCACAGCGTGACGCGGATTATAGCGCGGGGATGCGTCGCGAGCCGGCATCGGCCGGGGCCGCGGTGCCCTGGCCGGCTCGCCGATCAGGACGGAGCGTCGAGTGGACCGCGTCCGGCAGGCCTCGCGCTCCCTGGTAGAGCAGCCAGACGGCGCCGGCCTGGATGACGTGGAACAGGTCGTTGTGGTTGAAGTGGCGGTGCGGCGCCCAGCCGGCCTGCTGAACCGCCGCCGCAACGGCCGACATCGCCACACCCGCCAGGAGCCAGCCGGATGCCGCGAGGCGTGACGTCCGCCATCGCCGCGCCTCGACGACCGACATCAGCAGCAGCGACGCGCCGTAGGCGGCGATCGCCATCCCGAAGGCCGGACGCGACGGAATCCATGCAGCCCAACCGGCGAACACGACGCACGCCGCCGTCGTGGCCATGCGGCGGGCCGCGGGCTGAAGCGCGGTCGAGGCTACCGTCGCGAGCGTCACCGCGAGCGCGGCCACGACGAGCATCTCGAGCGTCAGCAGCCAGAGCCCCGCCGTGAGCGCGGCGGGCAGGACCTGCACGAAGCCGTGAACCGTGCCGCCGGCAAGGCCGGCAACGCTGCTCGCGAAAAGGCCGGCGGCCCACCAGCGCTGCGGGCGTGCGCCAGCCGTCAGCTTCCAGGCCAGCGTGGCCGTGAACGCGGCGAGCAGGTAGTCCGTGGCGAGCGTGGCCGGTTCAGTGACGGTCTGCATCCCGCATCCGGGCGCGGCGTGCCGCCGGCCAGGCCAGCAGCCACGCCGCTCCGACCCATCGTCACGACCCGCCCGGCGCGCCGGCGAACATCCGCGCGTAGTGGCGGTACCACTCGCTCTGGAACCTCTCGTCCGGATCGTACTGCCGCTTCAGGCGCAGGAACTCCACCATGCGCGGGTAACACGCCTCGACCTGCTCCCGGCGCGCGTGGCGGTGGTAGGTCAGGAAATAGCTGCCGCCGCGGCGGACGGCCATGTCGATGAGGGACCGGAAGGCGGCGGCGGACCGTTCGAGGCCGGCCGGCGTGTGCTCCACGTGCAGGTTGAAGATCGTGCAGGCCCAGGCGTCCCGCGCCCAGGGCAGGAATGTGTCGGTATCGCGCTCGATCAGCCGCACCGTGCCGTAGACGATCTCGGCGCCGTTCTCCCGGAACACCTGGCGGACTTCCCCGAAGAAGTCGGCCAGCAGGCGGCGGGGCACGTAGATCTCGGTGATCATCTCGGTGCCGCGTTGGCGCTTCAGGCGGGCGTCCAGCGCCGAGTGGTAGTCGTCGAGGTAGGTGCTGAGCTGGTGCAGGTCCGACCAGTACACCTGGCCGCTCGTTTTCAGGTAATAGGACGCATACCGGTCGAACGCCGCGCTCTTGTCGGCATGCGCCAGCGCGATCAGCGCCGCCCAGTCGTCGTCTCCCAGCTCCTTTTGGGTGTCGTCGATCGGGGCACTGTCGGGGACCGCCCGGTAGCAGGAGAACACGCCGCGGCGCATGAAGCCGTCGGACCGCGGGTCGATGTCGTACTGGAAATCGCCGTAAAGAAAACCGTCCTTGATCCGCTCGTCAAAGGCTTCCATCAAACCATCCACACCGCGGATTTCGACGATGCGCTCGACCTTCTGGCGGGGAACGAGCCGCAGCGTCACCGAGGTCACGATGCCGAACAGGCCGTAGCCGCCGACAACCAGGCTGAACAGCTCCGCGTCCGACGTGCGGCTGCAGCGCCGCCGTTCCCCCTCGCGTCGATCAGCTCGAGCGACTCGACGTCGGCCACGAACGGCGCCATCCGCAGGCCGCGGCCGTGCGCGTTGGCCGCCACCGCTCCGCCAATCGTCAGCCGGTCGGCGCCTGTCTGCTTCTGCGCGATGCCCCATTGGCGCGCCGATCCGCGCTGGCGATCGACCAGGGCGTGCACGAGCGTTGGCCACTGCACTCCGGCGTCGACCTCGACGGTCCCGCGCCGTGCATCGAAGCGGCGGACGGCGTTCAGGCCCCGCATGTCGAGCAGCACGGTGTCGTCACCGAACTGCTGCCCGCCCATGGCGTGCCGGCCGCCGGCAATCGAGAGCGCTTCCCCGCGGGCCGCGCTGTCGCGGACGATGCGCTGGAGGGCGGTGGCGGAAGAGGGGGACAGGATGCGTCGCACCGTGGTGCGATTCAGCCGGGAGTGGACGTCGTTGACCGCCGTTCCGGCCTCCTGCGCCCGGGTCCGCGGCAGGAGCAGCGCGCCCGCCACCCCGAGCAGCTCCCGTCTGGACGGGAAGAGGTGGTTTGTCATCCTGTGTGGACTATCGGCTCGGCGAGCCCCGGCCATTGGCACCCTGCCCTCTGCTATGCTCCTGCGGTCATGAGCGGACGTCTCGAACAGATCTGGCTGAAACGCGCGCGCCGGGGGGTGATGGACCCGGTCGATGCCGCCACGCTCGTCGAGGGGCGCGGCGTGCAGGACAGCGCGACCTTTGGCAGCTACCGGCAGGTCACGCTGATTGCGCTCGAGCGCTGGCTCGACATGATGGCGGAGCTTGGCGCCGACGTCGATCCGTCGGCGCGGCGGGCCGAGCTGCTGGTGTCGGGGGTGGAGCTCGAAGGCAGCCGCGGCCGGCTGCTCGAGATCGGCCCGTGCGTCGTCCGGATCGGCGGCGAGACCAGGCCGTGCGAGCGGATGGACGAGGCCCATGCCGGGCTGCGCGGGGTGATGGAGTCGCGCTGGGGCGGCGGCGCCTGGGCCGAGGTGGTGCGCGGCGGCGACGTCCGGGTCAACGACCCGGTGACGTGGCAGCGCGACCTGTTGAGCGACGGGTAACGCTGGAAGGTTCCGGATGACAACAAAACAGGGCGCCAGCGGGGCGCCCTGTTCACGTTCGTGCGGCCGGCCGCGAGCGGCGGTTACTTGATGAACAGCATCTCGCGATAGGTCGGCAGCGGCCAGAGGTCCTGCGGCACCACCATCTCGAGCCCGTCGGCGGCTTCGCGCAGGTCGGCCATCGCCGGGACGACCTTGTCGCGGAAGTACTTGGCGTGCTTCATGGCGTCGCCGTTCGACTCGTGCTCGAGCAGGTGCTGCAGGTGATCGACGCCCACCTTCGCGGCGTCCACCAGGCGGCTCACCTGGTCGAGCGCCTTCTTCGTCTCCTTGCGCCGCCACCCCGGCGGCCTTGACGCGCCGCGACGGTCTCGGCGAGCTGCCCCTGGAACCGGTAGGCGGCCGGCAGGATGTAGCGGTTGGCCATCAGCACCATCAGCTGCGCCTTCGATGTTGAGGCTCTTGTTGTACTGCTCGAGCGCGACCTCGTAGCGCGCGCGCAGCTCGCGCTCCTTGAGCACGCCGTACTTGTCGAAGGTCGCGATCGTCTCCTTCTCGAGGATGCCGCCGAAGGCGTCGACCGACGTGCGGTGGTTGAGCAGGCCGCGCTTGCCCGCTTCCTTCTGCCACTCGTCGGCGTAGCCGTTGCCGTTGAAGATGATCCGCTTGTTCTCCTTGACCAGCCGGGTGAGCAGGCCCTTGACGGCGACCTGGAGCTTCTTGCCTTCCTTCACGCTCTTCTCGAGCTCGGTGGCGATGTAGTCGAGCGACTCGGTCACCGCGACGTTGAGGGCGACGTTCGGCAGCGCGATGCTCTGGTTGGACGGACACCGCGCGGAACTCGAACTTGTTGCCGGTGAAGGCGAACGGGCTGGTGCGGTTGCGGTCGCCGGCGTCGCGCGGCAGCTTCGGCAGCACCGACGACGCCGATGTCGATGATGCCGCCGCGACTTGGTCGTCTTGGCGCTGCCGGCCTTCTCGATCTGCTCGAAGATGTCGGTGAGCTGGTCGCCGAGGAAGATCGAGATGATCGCCGGCGGCGCCTCGTTGGCGCCGAGGCGGTGATCGTTGCCGGCGCTGGCGATGCTGAAGCGCAGCAGGCCCTGGAACTTGTTGACGGCGCGCAGCACCGCGGCGCAGAACACCAGGAACTGGATGTTGTCGTGCGGCGTGTCGCCGGGGTTGAGCAGGTTGTTGCCCAGGTCGTCGCCCATGCTCCAGTTGAGGTGCTTGCCGGAGCCGTTGACGCCGGCGAACGGCTTCTCGTGCAGCAGGCAGGCGAGGCCGAACTTCGGCGCCATCGCGCCGCAGCATCTCCATCGTCATCATCTGGTGATCGGTGGCGACGTTGGCGTTCTCGAAGATCGGCGCGACTTCGTACTGGCTCGGCGCGACTTCGTTGTGGCGCGTCTTGAGCGGCACGCCGACCTTGTAGAGCTCCCGCTCGACTTCCATCATGAAGCCGAGCACGCGGTCGGGGATGGAGCCGAAGTAGTGGTCCTCCATCTCCTGGCCCTTGGGCGGCTCGGCGCCGAACAGGGTGCGGCCGGCGTTGATGAGATCGGGACGGTTGAAGTAGAACTGGCGGTCGATCAGGAAGTACTCCTGCTCGGGGCCGCAGGTCGTCTGCACGCGCTGCGCCTTCGAGCCGAACAGCGTCAGGATGCGGACGGCCTGCTTGGAGAGCGCCTCCATCGAGCGCAGCAGCGGCGTCTTGGTGTCGAGCGCCTCGCCGGTCCAGCTGACGAACGCGGTCGGGATGACGAGGGTGGTGCCGTGCGGCGTGACCAGCAGCCAGGGCGGGCTGGTCGGGTCCCACGCGGTGTAGCCGCGCGCCTCGAAGGTGGAGCGCATGCCGCCCGAGGGGAAGCTCGAGGCATCGGGCTCGCCGCGCACCAGCTCCTTGCCGCTGAACTCGGCGACGGCGCGGCCGTCGGAGGTCGGGTTCAGGAAGGCGTCGTGCTTCTCCGCGGTGATGCCGGTGAGCGGCTGGAACCAGTGGGTATAGTGCGTGGCGCCGTGCTCGACCGCCCAGTCCTTGAGCGCGCTGGCGATGATGTCGGCCACCGAGTGGTCGAGGGGTTCGCCGTGGGCGATGGCGCGGCGCAGGGCGCGGAACACGTCCTTCGGCAGGCGGGCGCGCTGGACTTCCTCGTTGAACGTCAACGAGCCGAAGTCGTCGGTCGGCTTGCGAGTGGAGGTCGCGGGCGTCGTGCGCGCCGCGACGCTCCAGTCGTGAATGTTGCGGAGCGCGTCGCCTGAAGATGCAGAACCCATGAACGATGTCCTTTCTGGCCCTCGATTGCGGAGGAATGAAGCCGGAAGACCGTGCCCGTCGCGAGATGGAGGGGACCATTATGGACGGGCGGGGGCGCGCGGGGCAAGCGGGATTTGTGAAAATATGATGTGATATACGTAATCAAGTGATACATATCGACGACTATTACGCCCCGGTGCTGGGCGAGTTCGAGCAGCTCGTGCTCCTGGCCCTGCTGCGCCTCGGCAACGGCGCCTACGGCGCCACCATCCTGCGCGAGATCCGCGAGCGCACCCACCGCGACGTGCCGATCGGCAGCGTCTACGTCACGCTGGCGCGGCTCGAGAAGAAGAAGATGGTGGTGTCGTACGTCGGCGAGCCGTCGCCCGAACGCGGCGGCCGGCGGCGCAAGCACTACGTGATGAACGATCCCGGCCAGCGCGCGCTCGGCCGCGCCTATCGCGCGATCAAGGCGATGGCGGACGGCATGCAACCGCAGCTCGACGCGCTGTAGTGCGGGACGCGGCATGATCCGGCGCATTCTCCACATCGACATGGACGCGTTCTACGCCTCGGTCGAGCAGCGCGACGACCCGTCGCTGCGCGGCCAGCCGGTGGCGGTCGGCGGCAGCCCCGGCGGCCGCGGTGTCGTTGCCGCCGCGAGTTATGAAGCGCGCCAGTTCGGGGTCCGCTCGGCCATCCCGATGGCGCGCGCCGTGCGGCTGTGCCCGGAGCTCAGGATCGTGCGCCCCGACTTCGCGAAGTACCGCGCCGCGTCGCAGGCGGTGTTCGCGATCTTCCGCTCCGTCACGCCGCTGGTCGAACCGCTGTCGCTCGACGAGGCCTATCTCGACGTCACGGAGAACGCGTGGGGAGAACCGCTCGGCCAGGCAGTGGCCGCGCGGTTGAAGGCGGAGATCAAGCGGGCAACGGACCTGACCGCGTCCGCCGGCGTGGCGCCGAACAAGTTCCTGGCAAAGATCGCCTCGGCGTGGAAGAAGCCGGACGGGTTGACGGTGATTGCGCCCGAACGCATGGAGCGCTTCCTGCAGCAGCTCCCGGTCGACGCGCTCTGGGGTGTGGGACCGGTGACCGCGGCACGCCTGCGCGAGCGCGGCATCGAGCGGCTGGTCGACGTGCGCGCGGCCGCCCCCGACCTGCTGCGGGAGGCGGTCGGCAGCCAGGCCGAGTGGCTGCGCCGGCTCGCCGACGGGCAGGACGATCGGCCGGTGGTCGCGCATGCCGAGCCCAAGTCGTCCGGATCCGAAAATACCTTCGCCCTCGACCTCACCGGCCTGGTCGAGATTCAGGCCGCCCTGGACGAGATGGCGCGCGACGCGGCCGGCTGGCTGGAACGGAAGGCGCTGCTCTGCCGCACGGTGACGATCAAGGTCCGCTACTCCGACTTCACGACCATCACGCGCAGCCACAGCGCGCCGCCCACGCGCCATCCGGACGACATCGCCCGGCGCGCCCTGGCGCTGCTCGATCGGACGGAAGCCGGCCGCCGGCCGGTCCGGCTGCTCGGCGCCAGCGTCCACAACCTGGTGGATCCGGCGGCACTCGAGCCGGCCGCGGACGGTGAACCGAGGTTGCCGTTCGAAGAGGACTCGCCGCCAGTCCCCACCTCGCGCTCGAACTGAGACGGGCTATTCGGCGGGTGTCTTGCGCGACCGCGGACGGGACGCGGCCGCGGCCCGCGGGCGGGCGGCGGTCTTCCGCGCGCGCGGCGCCTCCCCCTCGGTCTTGGCGCTGTCGGCCTTCTTCCGCGGCGAAGCCGTGCCCGTGCGGCGGCGGGTCGAACGGGCCGGCTTCGCCGGCTCGCCTGCGGTCTCCTGCGCCGCTTCCTCGCCGTCGATCACCGAGCTGACTTCGCGCTCCTGCACGACGGCGCCCTCGACGACTTCCTGCTCGGGCTCCGCACGCTGCGCCCGCTGCGGCTCGCGCGCCTCCCCGACGTTCCCACGCTCGTCGTCTTCGTCTTCCTCGTCGTCCTCGTCATCGAGCTGGCGCGCCGGTTCGTCGGCGAGATGGCCGGGACCACCGCGGCCCCAGCCCTGCGCGTCGCCGGTGTTCGAGTAGCTGACGGCGCGGGCTTCCACCGGATCCCGCTCGCGATCGCGCACCGGCTCGGCGTCGTGCTCCGCGCCAGGCACGTGCTGCATCACATTGCCCGGGAACAGCCGGATGACGCCCTGGCGATCGCGCTCGATGCGGAAGAGGCCGTCGCGCTGGCAGGCGCGCAGCAGGTCCTGCAGGCTGCCGAAGCCGAACTTGCGCTCGTCGAAGGTCGGATCGATCGCGCGCATGAACTGCTTCGCCTGCCGGACATACATCGGAAAGCGCGGCGGATTGGGGGCGGCCTGGAAGATCCGCCGGACCTCGCGGATGCCGTCGGCCGCTCGCGGCTCGCCCAGGGGAGCCTGGGTGGCGTCGGCGTCCTGGGGCTCAGGCCGATCCGGCCGCTCCGGCCGCTCCGGCCGCTCCGCCGGCTGGCCCGTCCGGCGCTCCGGCGCGGGTGCCTCGGCCGCGACGGCAGACGACGGCTCGTCCGCCCGCATGCCGGTTGCACCCTCGGCCAGTTCGACCAGGACGTTTCGTCCGTGCTCGCGCAGCCGCACGTGGCCGGCGGTGGCGAGCTTCTGGGCGAAATCGCGGAAGCTGCCGGCGCCGTAAGTGCGCTCGGAGAACGTCGAATCGAGCTGCAGCAGCGTGCTCTTCAGCAGGCCGAGCTGCGGCGAGACTTCGCGATCGACAAGCACCTTGAGGGCACGCCGCACCAGCGGCAGCGCCTGATCGATCGGCGCCTGGGCCACCGCCGGACCCGCCTGCCGCCCGCGATCCGCGCTGCGCCGCGAGCCCAGGAGGTTCTCGTAGGCAATGAACTCGTGGCAGTTCCGCTGCATCACGCCGCTCGTGAAGGCGCGGCCGCCCACCACGAAGACCTGCTTGTCGTACTGCTTGAGCTTCTCGACGAGGGTGATGAAGTCGCTGTCGCCGCCGACGATCACGTACGCGCTGATGTGCGTGTGCGTGAAGGCCATCTCGAGCGCGTCGAGCGCCAGGTTGATGTCGGCGCCGTTCTTGTCCCCGCCAGGCGTCAGGTTGCGCTGCACCAGCTTTGTCGCGTGCTGGGTCAGCGAGCGACTGTAGTCCCCGGCCCGGGTCCAGTCGCCATAGGCGATCTTGGAGACCACATCGCCGCGCTCCTTCAGCGCTTCGAGCACGACGCCGATGTCGAATTGCGTTCCGAGGGTGCTCTTGACCCCGATCTCGATGTTGTCGAAATCGATGAATACCGCCAGCTTGAGTCGTGTATCCGCCAAACCTTCTAGTCTTCCCTTCCCGCCTTCGCGGCGCATTTACCAGGCGCCCACCCGGGGCGGCGTCGCCGCGGCCCCGGTGCGAGGCATTTCCGGCCCTCTGGCCAACAGTCCATTATCCTCCGAACGGGTCTCGGCCGCATGGCAGGCCTTCAGATTGTGGGATTTGCGTGGAGCGGGACTGTATGGGGGGCCGGGGTTCAAGGTTCAGGGTGCAAGGTGCAGGGTTCGCTCGGTTCAAGGTGCAGGGTGCAGGGTGCGTCCCCCGTTCCGCCGCCCCCCGGGCTGCAGGTAGAGTAATGCTGTGCCTGTACTCCTGACGCTTCTGCTCCTCCTGGCGCCGCAGCGAGGCGCGGCCCCTTTCAAAACGCCGCTGCCGATGGCGGAGATGGTGAAGAAGCAGGCCGTGGTGGAGACCTCGGCCGGGCGGTTCGTGATCGACCTGCGGCCGGATCTCGCGCCGAATCATGTCGGCCTCTTCATCAAGCTCGCCCGCGAGGGGGCGTACGATGGCACCACGTTCCACCGGATGGTCAGGATGGGCATTGTGCAGGGGGGCGACCCGCTCTCGACGGATCCCGCGAAGGCGAAGCTCTACGGCACTGGCGGGCTGGGGATGCTGGAGGCGGAGGTCAGCAGCGAGCCGCATACACGTGGGGCGGTGTCAGCCGTGTTGCAGCCTGGGAAGCCCGACAGCGGCGGTGCACAGTTCTTCGTATGCGTCACCGACCAGCCGGCACTGACCGGGAAATACACCGTGTTCGGCAGAGTGTCGGAGGGGATGGCCGTGCTCGAGAAGATCTCCGAAACCCCGGCCACGGCAGACGGCAAGGCCACGGAACGGGTGGAGATTCGATCGGTGGAGATTCGCGATACCCCGCCGCCCGTGCCCGAGCCGTTCAGCACGGAGTCCGTCGAGGAGCTGGCCGCGTACCACCCCGTGCTCGAGACCAGCGCCGGACCGATCACGATCGAGCTGCTGCCCGGAAACGCGCCCGAGACCGTGCGGGCGTTCCTGCGGCTGGCGGCCGCCGGGGTGTTCAACGGCACCGCCTTCCACCGTGTCGTCCGCGGCTTCGTGGTCCAGACCGGCTCCCTCGATTCGCGTGGGCCGCTCGACGAGACGCAGCAGAAGATCGTGCGTCCGCTGGCGCCGGAGTTCAACGACACGGCGCACGTGAAGGGCGTGCTGTCGATGGCGCGTGGCGACGATCCGGGCAGCGCCACGACGTCCTTCTTCATCGTGACCGGCGACGCGCCGTCCCTCGATGGCAAATACACCGCGTTCGGCCGGGTCATACAGGGGATCGAAACCGTGGAGGCCATCGAGCAGGCGGCGCTGAACGGCGAGACGCCGGTGACGCGGATCGAGCTCACGCGGGTGCGGGTGGAGAGGTAACGGGGGTTCAGGGTGCAGGGTGCAGGGTGCAGGGTGCAGGGTGCAAGGTGCAGGGTGCAGGGTGCAGGGTGCAAGGTTCAGGGTTCGGGGTTCAGGGTTCAGGCTGCAAGGTTCAAGATCGCGGGGGCTGCTCGGTCAAGGGACTGGGCGGATTGCGCTTTCTGAGACCTTTCCTGCTCCTCCTCGAGAAGGGCTCGGCCAATCGGGCCCAGGCCGATTGGCGCGGCCGGTGCACCTCCGGGGATGTGGCTGGCGCCCGGTCGTTCGAGGAGCTCGATGCGTGGAGGCTCAGCGTCGAGCTCCGGGACCGCGTGCTTCGCGTCAGTGCCTGCGAAGCGGTGTGGCGCGACCGCGCATTCCGGGCACAGATCAGCGATGCCGCCGCCTCGGCGCCGCGCAACCTGGCCGAGGGTTTCGGCGCGTTCAAGCCACGGGAATTCGCCCGTTTCACCCGCATCGCGCGCCGGTCGCTGATGGAAACCAGGAGTCACCTCCTCGACGCGCAGACCCGGCGCTACCTGGAGGCAGGCGTCAGCGAGGAGCTCCTCGCGCTCTGCAACCGCGCCCTGGGTGCCACAACCGGCCTGCTCCGATACCTGGACAGCTGCCAGGGCCGGGCGCCGACCGGCTGGGACACCGGGCCGGAAACGTGAAAAGAGGAGCAGGGTGGGCTGGGTTCAAGGTGCAAAGTGCAAGGTGCAGGGTTCGCTGGGGGCAGGCCGCCGGTTCAAGGTGCAGGGGCGGCTTCGCCGGGTTCAGGGTGCAGAGTGCAAGGTGCAGGGTTCTTTCGGGTGCAAGGTGAGCTACATCCGGGTGTTCGAGAGAGGGGCGATGCGGTTTTAGGGCGAGACCCTGGAGGTTGAACACCGGCGAACCGGATCCGTGACCCGCACCTTCGATCTCAGCGAAGCCTGCGCCGTGCATCGTGCGCCCGCACGATTGTTGGACTGTTTGTTACAGCAGTCGCCCAGCGAACCGTGCACCCGTGAACCCTGCACCTTGAACCCCAGCGAACCCTGCACCCTGCACTCTGAACTTGAACCGCGCGCACCCTGCACCCTGCACCCTGAACCCTGAACCCCTCTTCGTGCTATCTTCCCCCCCACGCCCTCGTTGCGCGGGCGTCAACGGTGACCCGGCACGGCGTCCGGGAAGGTGACGGCCATGACACTCTCCTCCTCTCCCGATCTCCGCATCATCGAATCGTCGGACGCCGCGCGGCGGCTGCACGAGGCACGCGCCTGGCTCGCGGCGCACGCCGGGCGCGGCGCGCTGATCGTGTCGGCGTCGCGTGGAGCGGCCGACGATCTGGCGCGCGCGGTGGCGCGGACGCGCGGCGGCGCCGCCGGCCTGCACCGCTTCAGCTTCACGCAGCTGGCTGCCCATCTCGCGGCGCCCGTCCTCGCGGCGCGCGGTGTCGTGCCGGCGACCCGGGTGGCGTCCGAGGCGGTCGCCGCACGCGCGGCGTTCGAGGCGCGCCGCGACGGCGATCTGGGCTACTTCGGCCCGGTCGCGTCGACGCCGGGGTTCCCGCGGGCGCTGGCGCGGACGCTGCACGAGCTGTCGCTGGCGCGCGTCGGCGCCGGCGCGCTGCGCACGCTGCCGCTCGGCGGGACGGACCTCGCCAGCCTGCTCGAACGGTTCGACAGCCAGTTCGCGGCCGCCGCCGCGACGGATCGCGCGGCGCTGTTCGCCGCGGCCAGGGAAGCCGCCGGCACGGTGCGCGGCCGGCCCCTGCTGCTCCTCGACGTCCCCTTCGAGTCGGCGGTCGAATTCGACCTGGCGCGCCGGCTGCTCGAAGGCGCCGGCCCGGCGCTGGTCACGGTGCCGTTCGGCGACCTGCTGACGCTTGGCCACCTGCACACGCTTGGGCACGACGTGGACGTCCTGGTGCCGGCCGGCGAGTCGGACCTCACCGCGCTGCGCCGCTACCTCTTTGCCAGGGGGCAGCCACCGGCGCGTGAGCGCAGCGGTGACGTCCGGCTGTTCTCCGCGCCCGGCGAAAGCCGCGAGTGCGTCGAGATCGCGCGCCGCATCCTCGACGAAGCCCGCGCCGGCGTCCCCTTCGATGAGATGGCGGTGCTGCTCCGCGCGCCTGGCGATTATGTCGGCCTGCTCGAAGACGCCTTCGACCGCGCCTCGATTCCCGGCTGGTTCGACCGCGGCGGCCGTCGTCCCCATCCTGCCGGGCGCGCGTTCCTGGCGATCCTGAGCTGCGCGGTCGAACGGCTGTCCGCGGTGCGCTTTGCCGAATACCTCTCGCTCGGACAGGTTCCCAACGCCGAGGAAGCCGCCCGGCTGCCCGAGCCGGCGCTGCCGGCGGAAGACGAAGTGATCGGGTTCACCGGTGTGGAGGCGGCGCAGGACGAGGCAGAGGCGGAGGGAGACGAAGACGGAGACGGTGAGGCAGAGGGGGAGGGAAAGCGAAAGCGACCGGTCCGAGGAGAAGGGGACGGACGGCGACAGCGCCGGGATTGTCGGCGGCGCCCTGCGCGCCCCCTGGAAGTGGGAAAAGCTGATCGTCGACTCGGCGGTGATTGGCGGCAACCCGGACCGCTGGGAACGGCGGCTGCGTGGGCTGCACGGCCTGTTCGAGAAGCAGCTGCAGGAGGAGCAGCGTGAGGAACCGGAGTCGCCGCGGGTGGCCCGGCTCGAGCGGGACCTGCGGAATCTCGGCCACCTCACGGCGTTCGCGCTGCCGGTGATCGAGGCGCTGGCGTCGTGGCCGGCCGCCGCCACGTGGGGCGAGTGGCTGGAGCGCTTCGACGCGCTGGCGCCGCGCGTGCTGCGGAAGCCGGGGCGCGTGATCCGCGTGCTCGGCGAGCTGCGGCCGATGACGGCGATCGGTCCGGTGACCCTCGAAGAGGCGCGCGACGTGCTCGCCGAGCGGCTCCGGACGCTCGACGAGCACCCGCCGGCCGATCGCTACGGACGCGTATTCGTGGGCGCCCCCGACGCCGCGCGCGGCCGCGACGTTCCGTGTGGTGTTCGTGCCGGCGCTGGCCGAGCGGCTGTTTCCGCAGAAGCCCCGCGAGGACCCGATGCTCCTCGACGAGGAGATGCGGCTGCCGCTCGCGGCCGGCCTGGCCGTGCAGGAGGACCGCGCGCAAGATCGAGCGGCTCCGGCTGCGGCTCGCGGTCGGCGCGGCCACCGACCGACTGTGGCTGTCCTATCCGCGGCTCGACGTCAGCGGCGCCCGGCCGCGCGTCCCCTCCTTCTACGTGCTCGACGTGATGCGGGCGGTGACGGGCCGCATTCCGCACCATGAAGAGCTGCAGCGCGAGGCGGCGGCCGAAGGGGGCGCCAGGCTCGACTGGCCGGCGCCGCAGCAGGCGGCGCGGGCCATCGATGCGGTGGAACACGACCTGGCCACGCTCGGCGAGCTGATTGCCCACCCGGACCGCGCGTCGGTACGCGGCCATGCCCACTACATGCTGGGGCTGAACGATGCCCTGCGCCGGTCCGTGCGGCGCCGGTGGGTGCGGGCACAGTCGCGCTGGCGCGCGCAGGACGGCCTCGTTCACCTGAGCCCCGCCGTCAGGCCCATGCTCGACAGCCAGCGGCTCGGCGCACGTCCCTACTCGGTGTCGGCGCTGCAGAAATTCACCACCTGCCCCTACCAGTTCGCGCTCTCGGCGATCTACCGGCTCGAGCCGAACCAGGAGCCGGAGCCGCTCCAGCGTCTCGACCCGCTGACCAAGGGCGCGATCTTCCACGAGGTGCAGGCGGAGTTCTTCCGCGCGCTGCGCAACGCCGGCGGGCTGCCGGTGACCTCCGGCGGCGTGGCGGCGGCGCTGCGCGTGCTCGACGGCGTGCTGCAGGAGGTGGCCGCCCGGCACGAGGAGGAGCTGGCGCCGGCGATCGACCGCGTCTGGCGCGACGAGATGGACGCGATCGGGCGCGATCTGCGGGTCTGGGTCCGGAAGCTGCCGGAAGCCGACGGCTGGACCCCCGAATACTTCGAGTTCAGCTTCGGGCTGTCGGACGACGGCCGCGACGAGCGCAGCGTGCCGGGCCCGGTGCTGATCGATGGACGGTTCCTGCTGCGCGGCTCGGTGGACGTGATCGAGACACGCGGCACCGGCGAGCTCCGCATCACCGATCACAAGACCGGACGCAACCGGACAACGCCGCGCACGGTCATTGGCGGCGGCGGGACGCTGCAGCCGGTCATCTACGGCCTGGCCATCGAACAGGTGCTCGGCCGGCCGGTCACGGGGGGGCGCCTGTTCTACTGCACCGCTCCCGGCGGCTTCGTCGAGCATCCCGTGCCGTTGTCCGACGCCAACCGGCGCGCCGGGCTCGAAGCGCTCCAGATCATCGACCGCGCGATCGAGCTCGGGTTCCTGCCGCCGGCGCCCGCCGAACGCGCCTGCTCGTGGTGCGACTTCCGGCCGGTGTGCGGCCCCGACGAGCCGCAGCACGTCCGGCGCAAGCCGGCGGACTCGCTGGCCGACCTCACGGCGCTGCGAGGCATGCCATGACCCCCGCCCCCGGGCGGCTGTCGGACGCCGAGGCACGCCACCTCATCGCCACCGCCCTCGACGACACCTTGATCGTCGAGGCGGCCGCGGGCACCGGCAAGACCACCGCCCTGGTCGGCCGGATCGTCCGCATGCTCGCGGAGGATCGCGCCAAGGTCGGCGAGATCGTTGCCGTGACCTTCACCGAGAAGGCGGCCGGCGAGCTGAAGCTGCGCCTGCGCGAGCGGCTCGATCGCGAGCGCAGCGCCGCGGACGAGGACTCCGAGCGCCGGTCGCGGCTCGACGCCGCGCTGACCGGGCTCGAAGAAGCGCACGTCAGCACCATCCACGGCTTCTGCGCGGATCTGCTCCGCGAGCGCCCCGTCGAGGCGCGGATCGATCCGTTATTCGAGGTGTTGACCGAAGGCTCGGCAGCCCGCCTGTTCGACGAGGCGTTCGGCCGGTGGCTGCAGGAGGAGCTCGCCGATCCTCCCGAAGGCGTCCGCCGTGCGCTGCGGCGCAGCGCGTTCGGCGGCGGCGACGGCCCGGTGGACCGGCTGCGCAAGGCGGCGTGGGACCTGGCGCAGTGGCGCGACTTCACGGCGCCCTGGACGCGGAACCCCTTCGCTCGCGAAGAGGACATCCTCGCGACGGCAGGCATGCTCCACGACGTCGCCGCCCTGACCCGGGCACCCTCTTCCAGGAACGATCCGCTGTTCACCTCGACCGAGCCGGTGCGGCGGCTGAGCGACGAGATTGCGCTGCAGCAGGAATTCGGCGACGCCGGCACGACCGACCTCGATGGCTGGGAAGCCGGGCTGGTGGACCTCTCGCGGGATCGCGTGCTCGGCAACCTGCGGCCCGGGCGCGGCGCCACCTACAAGGAAGGTGTGCGCCGCGACGCAATCCTGCAGGCGGTGGACGAGCTGCGCGCCCGCCTCGACCGGCTCCGCATGGACGCCGACGCCGACCTCGCGGCGCTGCTGCAGCGGGAGCTGCGCGGTGCCATCGACCGCTACGAGGAGCTCAAGGCCGCGGCCGGCGCGCTCGACTTCCTCGACCTGCTGCTGCTCGCGCGCGACCTCGTGCGCGACAACCCGCAGGTGCGCCGCGGCTTCCAGCGCCGCTTCAAGCGCATCTTCGTGGACGAGTTCCAGGACACCGATCCGCTGCAGGCCGAGATCCTGCTGCTGCTCGCCGCGGACGACGAAACGGAAACCGACTGGCGCCGTGCCCGGCCGGTGGCGGGGCGGCTGTTCCTGGTCGGCGATCCCAAGCAGTCGATCTACCGCTTCCGCCGCGCCGACGTCGGGATCTACCGCGAGGTCTCGGCGCAGCTCGAGGCGCAGGGCGCCCGGCTCGTCCACCTCAACACCAGCTTCCGCAGCGTGCCCGCGATCCAGGCCTGCGTGAACGCCGCGTTCGCGCCGGTGATGACCGGCGACGAGCTGACGCTCCAGGCGCCCTACGTCCCGCTCGCACCGGACCGCCCGCCGCTCGCCGGCCAGCCCGCGGTTGTCGTGCTGCCGGTCCCGTCGCCGTACGCGATCAGGAACATCAGCGGCTTCTGCGATCGAGAAGTCGCTGCCCGCGGCGGTCGGCGCGCTGGTCGACTGGATCGTCAACGAGAGCGGATGGCAGGTCACCGAGCGCAGCGGCGCCGCCACCGTGCCCGTCGCCGCCAAGCACATCTGCCTCCTGTTCCGCCGCTTCGTCAGCTGGCAGAGCGACGTCACCCGGCCCTACGTGGACGCGCTCGAGGCGCGCGGCATCCCGCACGTGCTGGTCGGCGGACGGGCGTTCCACGAGCGCGAAGAGATTGAAGCCATCCGGGCGGCGCTCGCCGCGGTCGAGTGGCCGGACGACGAGCTGTCGGTGTTCGCGACGCTGCGCGGCCCGTTCTTCGCCATCAGCGACGAGGATCTGCTCGACTGGGCGCACCGCTTCGGCCGCAAGACCGAGAAGGGCTTCAAGCGCCACGTCTTCCATCCGCACCGCATCCCGGAGATCTTCGCCCGCGACACGCCGGCCGATGTCGAGCACCTGCGGCCGATCGCCGGCGCGCTGGCGCTGCTGAAGCGGCTGCATCGCCATCGCAACAGCGTCTTTGCCGACGCCGGGGACACCCGCGAGTGGGGGGGCGCCTCCGGCGTGCTGCACGAGCTGCTCGTGGCCACCCGGGCACACGTCGGCTTCGCCCTGCGCGTCGGCGGCGAGCAGGCGCTCGCCAATGTGCTGCACGTGGCCGAGCTCGCGCGGCAGTACGAGCAGGGCGGCGGCATCTCGTTCCGCGGCTTCGTCGAAGAGCTGCGGACCGCGGCCGACACGGCGCAGGGGGCGGAAGCACCCATCCTCGAAGAGGACAGCGACGGCGTCCGGATGATGACGGTGCACAAAGCCAAGGGCCTCGAGTTCCCCATCGTCATCCTGGCCGATCTGTCGTGCAAGCTGTCGCGCCCCGAGGCGGGGCGGTGGATCGATCCGTCGGGCAACCTGTGCGCGGTGAAGCTGGGCGGCTGGGCGCCGACGGACCTGCTGCTGCACGGCGCGGAGGAAGCGGCCAGGGATCGCGCCGAGGGAGAGCGGCTCGCCTACGTGGCCGCCACCCGCGCGCGCGACGTCCTCGTCGTTCCCGCCATTGGCGACGAGGTCTACGAGGGCGGCTGGCTGGATCCCCTGATGCCCGCGATCTATCCGCCGGTGTCGGAGCGGCGGCGTCCCGGCACGGCGGCGGGCTGCCCGGTGTTCCCATCCAAAGACACCGTGCTCACACGCCCGGATGGCGACCCGGCGCGGCAGACCACGGTGTCGCCCGGCGCCTACCGCTTCGGCCCCGACGCGCCGCACGATCCTGTTCCCGGCGCGCCGTCCGCGGATGCCGGCGAATACCACGCCGTCTGGTGGGACCCGCACGTCCTCGCGCTGGATGCGGGCTCTCCCTTCGGCCTCCGCCGCGACGATCTGATCGCCAGGGATGGCGACCCGGCTGGCGGCGCGGAACGGCTCGCGGCTTTTCAGCACTGGGAGTCCACCCGCGCTGCGGCGATCGCGTCCGCCAGCGCGCCATCCGTCGTCACCCGGACCGCCACGCAGGTGGCAGGCGACCCGGCCCTTCCGCTGCTCGGGCTGACGGATCCCGCGATCGAGCTGATTGACGTGTCGCGCGTCGCCGGGCGTCCCTTCGGCCCGCGCTTCGGCACGCTCGTGCACACCACGCTGGCCACAGTGCCGCTCGACGCATCGGACGACGTGGTCAGGCGGATTGCGGGGACGCAGGGGCGCATCCTCCTCGGCTTGGGCGACGGGGTCGAGGAGGAGGTGTATGCCGCGGTCGAAGTGGTCACCGCGGTCCTGCGCCATCCGCTGTTCGACCGGATCCGGGCGGCGAACGCGGCGGGGCGCTGCTACCGCGAGCTGCCGATCATCTGGCAGGCGGAGGGGGGCACGCTGATCGAGGGCACGATCGACCTGGCGTTCGAGGAGGCGAACGGCGAAGGCGAAGGGGCGCGCCGGCTGGTGGTCCTCGACTTCAAGACGGACCGCGAGCTCGACGCCGAGGCCGGGCAGTATCGCCGGCAGCTCACGATTTATTGCCAGGCGCTTTCGGCGCTCTGGGAACAGCCCGCGCGCGGTGTCCTGATGCGGATCTGAGTCCGCTGCGCACGTTTCGCGAGGACCCGCGAGGAATCGTCCGGGCTATTCGTAGTGCAGCGCCTTGACCGGGTCGAGGCTCGCGGCCCGGGCAGCAGGATACAGGCCGAACACCAGTCCGACCGCCACCGACACGACGAACGCCAGCACGATCGACCAGGTGGTGACGATGGTGGACCAGCCGGCGAAATAGCCGATGAGCTGCGACAGGCCAACGCCGAGCAGCACGCCGATCACGCCGCCGGCCAGCGAGATGATCGTGGTCTCGATCAGGAACTGGCGGATCACGTCGCGCCGCTTCGCGCCGATGGCCCGCCGCACGCCGATCTCGCGGGTCCGCTCCATCACGCTGGCGAGCATGATGTTCATGATGCCGATGCCGCCGACCAGCAGCGAAATCGACGCGATCGCCACCATCACCATCTCGAAGATGCGCTGCGTTCGCCGCTGCTCCGCCAGCAGCTCCGCCGGCGAGACGATGGTGAAGTCGCCCGCCTCGCGGTGCGCCACGTTCAGCAGCCCGCGCAGCAGCGCCGCCGAAGACGGCACGTCGTCGGCCGAGCGCATCTGGAGATAGATGCCGTCGATCTCGTCCTTCGAGCGCGTCTGGCCGTCCTCGAGCCGGAAGATGGCCGAGTAGAGCGGCACGTAGATCAGGTTGTTGCGGTCCTGCGCCGGGATCCCCGCGACGTCGGTCTGCGCGGTGAGCTGCGGCCCGGCCACCCCGATCACCTGGAACCACTGCTCGTTCACCTTCACGTGCTGGCCGACGGGATCGTCGGTGCCGAAGATGGCGGCGGCGGCCCCCTCGCCGAGCACGGCCACCGGCGCCGCGGCGGCGGTTTCGCGCATCGTCGAAGAAGCGGCCGTTGACGACCTGAAGATTGGCGATCGCCTGATACGCGGGGCTGACGCCGTAGACCACCGGCGCATCGCCCTGCGGCTTGGGCAGCAGCTTGCGCCGGCGTGAAGCGCTTGCGCGCGGTGGCGGCGGTGATGCCGTCGAGGTTGGCCTGGATGACGCGGTAGTCCTGGAAGCTGAGGCCGGCGGACAGCTTCCGGATCTTCTGCAGCGCCTGCTGGTCCGGGGCCTCGCGCGCTTCGACGATCAGGTTGCGCACGCCGAGCTGCTCGATGAACGCCATCACCTCCTGCTGCGCGCCGGCGCCGATCGACAGCATCGCGACCACCGCGGCAACGCCGAAGATCATCCCCATCATCGTCAGCAGCGAGCGGAGCTTGTGGGCGCGGAGGTTCTCGAGCCCCATGCGGAAGTCGGGGAGGAAGTCGGCGTAGGCGCCGATGGCGGGAATGCGCGACGAGCTCATCGCGGGCCCGCCGCCGGCAGCGCCGGCGCCGCCTGTTGCTGCGCCCCGGCCGGACGGGCGCCCGGATCGACGAGCGCAATCTCCGCCCCCTCCGACAGCCCTTCGACGACGACGCGGCTCTCGGTGCGCTGGGTGACCTTGACCTCGCGCTCCTCGAAGCGATCGCCGGCCTTGAGGAAGACGTGGTTCTTGCCGTTGCGCGCGAACACGGCCTGGCGGGGCACGTGCAGCGCGCCGGCGAGTTCCGAGCCCTCGATGACCAGGCGCGCCGAGGCACCCGCCTTCAGCCGCGGGTCCGGGCTCTCGAACTGGAAGGTGACGTCGAACAGCCGGCTCACCGACGCACTGTCGAAGAACCGGCCGCGGCTGGCGAGGCCGGAGAGCGCCCCGACCCTCGCTTTGAACACCTCGCCAGGGAGCGTTTCGACGTGCACCGCCGCGACCTGCCCTGCCGTCAGGTTGCCGCGGTCGTTCTCGTCGATCTTGGCGCGCAGCTCCATGCGCCCCGACTCGATCACGTCGGTCACCGGCTGGCCGGGGAAGACCTGGTCGCCCTCGCGGTATTCGGGCAGGACCATGCCGAAGAAGATTATCCCGCCCGCTGCGTTGCGGTTCTCCTTGAGCGAGACCACGCCGTCGAAGGGGGCCCGCAGCACCAGGCTCTCGATGCCCTGCTGGGCGCGCTGCATCGCCAGGCTGGCCTTGTTGCGCTTCTCCTCGACCACGGCGAGCGACGCCTGGTTGGTGGTGTCGCGCGACTGCACGTCCTCCTCCAGCTGCGCGAGGCGGCGTCTCGCTTCCTCGAGGGACAGCACGTTCTTCTGCGCGTCGATTGCGGGATGAACTCGTTGCCCGACACGTCCAGCTCCGACCGCCGGACGTCGAACCGCGCCGTCAGCAGCGCGACCGCGTCCTGCGCCTTCTGGACCGCGGTGTCCGCCTTCATCTTGACGATCTCCTGCTCCGCTTCCGCCAGCTCCGACCGCGCCTGGTCGAGCGCGAACTGCTGGTCGGCCGGGTCGAACTCCATCACCACGTCCTGCGCCTTGACCGGCATGCCGGTCTGCACCAGCTGGACGATGCGGAGGGTGCCGGTGACCGGCGGGGTGACGAGCGTGACCGTGCGGCCGGCGCGGAGGTCGCCAGTGGCATGGACGGTGAGCTTCAGGGGGGTGCCGGCCACGCGCGCCGTCGGGACGATCGTGCCGCGATCGGGTAGCCTGGCGAACGCGACGGCCGCGGCGGCCCCGGCCGCAGCGACCACGAGCACCGCGACGGCAATGACGAGGCGACGCCTCAATTCTCCCTCCGCACCATGTCGGGCGCCGGCCGCCGGGTGGCCACCCGCTCGCCCGGGGACAGGCCCGACGAGATGATCGATTGCTCGCGGCCGCGCCGCTGCACCGCCACCCGCCGCTCGACGAACTCCGAGCCGTCGAGCACGTAGACGATCGGCGCGCCGTCGCGCTGGAACAGCGCTTCGGCCGGCGCCAGGACGACGTCCGGCACCCGCTCGGTCGCGATCCGCGCCACCGCGGTCATGCCGGGACGGATCCGCGGATCCGTGTCCACCAGGACCAGGTTGAGATCGAAGTTGCGGGCCGGCGGCCATCCCGAGCTGAAGTCCACCCGGGCGAGCACGGAGATGTGCTGGATGCGTGCCTGGAGGTCCTTGCCCGGGATCGCCTCGATCCGGACGATCGCCTGCTGGCCCGCCTGGAGCCGGCCGCGGTCGGACTCGTCGAGGCGCGCCTCGAGGTGCACCGACGACATGTCGGGCAGCTCGACGATCGCGGCGCCGGGCCAGGCGCGGTCCCCCTCGCGGAATTCCTGCTCCCCGCCGAACATGCCGCCGGACCGGAAATTCGGCAGGATGTTGACCGTGCCGGCCGACGGCGCCTTGAGCTCGAGGTTCTTGAGCCCGAGCTCGGCGCGCTGCAGGTCGAACAGCGCCTTCTCGCGCTTCCTGCTGCGCGCGGCGACGTCCGCCTCGGTGGCGGCGGCGTCGGACGTGATCTTGGCCTCGAGCTCGCTCAGCTTGCCGCGCGAGTCGCCCAGCGTCAGCTTGGCCTGCTCGTTCTCGATGCGCGGAACGGTGTCTCCCTTGTTCACGTCGAGGCGGGCGCGCTCGATGTCGTAGCGCGCCTTCATCAGCGCGGTGGCGTTCTGCTCCTCGAGCAGGCGGCCCTGGGCCTTGGCCTGCTCGATCTCGGCCTCCGACTGGCGCAGCTCGGACCTGCTTCTCCTGGATGGTGCGCTGGAGTGTCGACCCGTCGAACTTCACGACGACGTCCCCGGGCTTGACCGGCGAGCCGTTCTTGGCCAGCTGGATGATCTGGAGCTCGCCGGACTGCATCGGCGACGCCAGCACGATCGACTTGAGCGGGCGAATCTCCCCGCGGATCTCCAGCGTATCGACGAACTCCCCCTTCGCGATCGCCGCGGTCGGCAGGTCCGGAGCGGTCGTCTTGCCCACCGCGACGAACGCGCCGGCAAAGGCGAGCACGGCGGCCAGCGCCGCAAGCGCCGCGTAGCGCGGCCGCCGCAGGGCGGACAGGCGCCTCACTGCGTGCCCCGCGCGGCGTTCCGTGCGACGTTCCGTGCGACCACGGCTCCCTCGTCGAGGCCGGACGCCACCACCGCTTCGTGCGCGCTCATCGCGCCGAGCGTGACCGCCCGATCCTCGAAGCCGGAGCCGCGCTGCAGGCGCACCAGCGTCCGGTCGCCGTCCACGTGCAGCGCGTCGCGCGGCACGACCAGCGCGCCGGGCACCCGCTCCAGCTCGACGTCGAGCGACGCCGTCAGGTCGGGCATCAGGTTCGGGTGCGCCCCGTCGACGTCGATCAACACGATGAAGTTGCGCACCTTCGGCGACAGCGTCGAGGCGACGCCGAGCGGGGAGATCTGGGCGACGCGGCCGGCAAACGCCAGCTCCGGGTAGGCGTCGAGCCCGACGCGCACCGCCTGGCCGACCCGCAGCCCGTTGATGTCGGCCTGGTTGACCCGGGCCCGCACGCGCATCGCCGAGGGGTCCACGATGTCCACCACCGGCACCCCGGTACGGACCTCTTCGCCTTCCTGGACCTCCGCCATGGTGTTCGACTTCCAGACCGTCTTGAGGACGGCCATCCCGCCGATCGGCGCCCGGATCGCCATCCGCTCGGCGTTGCTTTCGGCCATGCGCATCGCGTTCCCGGCGCGCTCGCGGCGGATGGCCAGGATCCGGAGGTCGGCCGCCGCCGCCTTCCTCTTCAGGTCGTAGGTGGCCTGGAGCTGCGCGAGCGTGGCGCGCGCCTGTTCCAGCGCCGTCCGGTTCTTCTCGGCGTTGATCTTCGGGATCATGTCGTTCTTGACCATCTCCAGCTCGGCGCGGGCGCGCGCGCTCTCGGCCAGGGCGATCTCGCTCTCGTCCCGCGCGGCGGCCGCCCGCTCCTGCGCTTCACGCTTGCGGATCTGCTGGTCGAGGTCCTGGAGCTCCGCCCGGCGGTCGAGCGCGGTGGTCACCTGCTGCTGCCGATCGAACTCGACGACGAGGTCGCCCGGCTTGACGGTGCTGCCGGCGCGGACGAGGCGGGTGATGACGAGGGAGTTGGCGCTGGGACCCGAGAGGCGCGGCGCCGAGATGGTCGTGGACTGGATCGCTTCGACCGTCCCGCTCAACCGCACGGAGCGGACGAAATCGCGGCGGGCGAGGGTCACGGTGGTCTGCCGCCCGGCCGCCTGCCCGGGAGACCCGGCCGCCGACACCACCGCCGCATGCCGGCTACCCCAGCCGATCCAGACCGCCGCCCCCCCGAAAGCCAGCACGGCTGCCAGGGACGCGGCCAGCGTGCGCACGCCGGTCCTGCGAAAGGTCATTGGGCTACGGCATATCAGACGGACACGGGGACGCCATGGTTGGGTCCCCGCGGAATTTCCCGGCTACCGGGCGCCAGCCGCCAGCCGCACTATACGCCAGGATGGCCGGTCAGCACCTGACGCCGGCGGCCGCCGCATCGTAGGCCAGGATCGAGCCGAGCCAGCGCTCGAGCTCGTCGGCGGCCATCCCCTTCCGCTTCGCGTACGACTCCAGCTGGTCGCGGTCGATGCGCCCGACGTTGAAGTACTTCGCCTCGGGGTGCGAGAAGTACAGCCCGCTGACGCTCGCCGCCGGCAGCATCGCGCCACTCTCGGTCAGCGTGATGCCCTGGCGCCCGGCGTCGAGCAGCTCGAACAGCTTGAACTTCTCGCTGTGGTCCGGGCACGCCGGGTAGCCGTAGGCGGGCCGGATGCCGCGGTACTGCTCGGCAATGAGCGCGGCGTTGTCGAGCTGCTCGTCCTGGCCGTAGCCCCAGTCCTTCCGCGCCTGCGCGTGCAGGTACTCGGCGAACGCCTCGGCCAGCCGGTCGGCGAGCGCCTTCACCATGATCGCGCTGTAGTCGTCGTGGTCGGCCTCGAACTGCCGGGCGAGCTCGTCGGCGCCGAGGCCGGCGGTCACGGCGAACATCGCCGATGTAGTCCGGCACGCCGCTCTCGCGCGGGGCGATGAAGTCGGCGAGCGACCGGTTGGGCTTGCTGTCGGCGATGATCTCCTGCTGCCGCAGCATCGGCAGCCGCGTCAGCTCGGTCCGCCGCGAATCGTCCCCGTAGACCACGATGTCGTCCCCCTCGGTGTTGGCCGGCCAGAAGCCGTAGACGCCGCGGGCGGTGAGCAGCTTCTCGTCGATGATGCGGGCCAGCAGCGCCTGGGCGTGCTCGAACAGCTCCGTGGCCGCCGCGCCGTACTCCGGATGCGACGAGGATGCGCCGGGTAGCGGCCCTTGAGCTCCCACGCCGAGAAGAAGAACGTCCAGTCGATGTACTTCGCCACGTCGCCGAGCGGCACGTCGTCCAGGTAGCGGCGGCCGATGAACCAGGGGGACGCGATCTCGTGCGCGTCCCAGTCGATCCGCAGCCGGTTGGCCCGGGCCTTCTCGTACGAGAGCAGCGGCTTCTCCTTGCGGCCGGCGTACTTCTCCCGCGTCTCCGCCTGCGCCGCCCGCGTCTCGCGCTCGAAGGCCTCGCGCCGGCCGCCGAGCAGGCTCGAGACCACGTCGACCGCGCGCGACGCGTCGAGCACGTGGACGACCGGGCCGCTGTACTCCGGCGCGATCTTGACCGCGGTGTGCTGCTTGCTGGTCGTCGCGCCGCCGATGAGCAGCGGCAGCTTCATGCCGCGGCGCTCCATCTCGCGCGCCACGAAGACCATCTCGTCGAGCGACGGCGTGATCAGCCCGCTCAGCCCGACGATGTCCACGTGCTGCTCGACCGCGGTGTCGAGAATCTTCGCTCGCCGGCACCATCACCCCGAGATCGATGATCTCGTAGTTGTTGCAGCCGAGCACGACGCCGACGATGTTCTTGCCGATGTCGTGGACGTCCCCCTTGACCGTGGCCATGAGGATGCGGCCCTGCGCCGACGGCGACCCCGATCGCTGCTTCTCCTCCTCCATGTAGGGCAGCAGGTAGGCGACCGCCTTCTTCATCGCCCGCGCGCTCTTGACGACCTGCGGCAGGAACATCTTGCCGGCGCCGAACAGGTCGCCGACGATCTTCATCCCGTCCATCAGCGGGCCTTCGATGATGTGGAGCGGCTTCTCGTACTTGTGCCGCGCCTCCTCGACGTCCTGCTCGATGAAGTCGACGACGCCGTGGACGAGAGCGTGGCTCAGGCGCTTCTCGACGTCCGCCTCGCGCCAGGTCAGGTCGGCCTCCCGCTTCTTCCCGGCGCCCTTGACGGTGTCGGCGAACTGCACCAGCCGCTCGGTCGCGTCCGGCCGGCGGTTGAAGATCACGTCCTCGACGTGCTCGAGCAGCTCCTTCGGGATGTCCTCGTAGACCACCAGCTGGCCGGCGTTCACGATCCCCATGTCCATGCCCGCCTGGATGGCGTGGAACAGGAACGCCGAGTGCATCGCCTCGCGGACGATGTCGTTGCCGCGGAACGAGAACGACAGGTTGCTGACGCCGCCGCTGATCTTGACGCCCGGGCAGGTCGCCTTGATCAGGCGCGTCGCCTCGATGAAGTTGACGGCGTAGTCGTTGTGCTCCTCGAGCCCGGTGGCGATCGCCAGGATGTTCGGGTCGAAGATGATGTCCGTCGGATCGAAGCCCGCCTGCTCGGTCAGCAGCCTGTAGGCGCGCTGGCAGATCGTGACCTTGCGCTCGATGGTGTCCGCCTGGCCGACCTCGTCGAACGCCATGACGACGACGCCGGCGCCGTAGCGCTTGACCAGCCGGGCCTTGTGCAGGAAGTCGGCCTCCCCCTCCTTCAGGCTGATCGAGTTGACGACCCCCTTGCCCTGCACGCACTTCAGGCCGGCCTCGATCACCGACCACTTCGAGCTGTCGACATGATCGGAACGCGGGCGATCTCCGGCTCGGTCGCGATGTAGTTCAGGAACGTCGTCATGGCCGCTTCCGAGTCGAGCATGCCTTCGTCCATGTTGACGTCGATCAGGTTGGCGCCGCCGCGCACCTGCTCCGCCGCGACGTGGACCGCCTCGGCGAAGTCGCCGCTCTTGATCAGCCGGGCAAAGCGGGCCGAGCCGGTGACGTTGGTCCGCTCGCCGATCATCTGGAAGTTGCTGTCGGGCCGGATGGTGAGCGTCTCGAGGCCGGCGAACTGCGAGTAGTGGTCGGCCGGCAACGCCGGCGGGGCGCCGCCCGGGCGGCGGTGCAGCCAGGAGTCCGCGGGCAGCGGGCGCGGCGGCACGCCTTCGGCGGCGCGGCGCACCGCGGCAATGTGATCCGGCGTCGTCCCGCAGCAGCCGCCGACGATGTTGGCGAAGCCGCTGGTGACGAAGTCGCGGAGCAGCTGCCCGGTCTCTTCCGGCAGCTCGTCGTACTGGCCGAAGGCGTTCGGCAGCCCGGCGTTCGGGTAGCTGCTGACGTAGCACTCGGCCATGCGCGCGAGCTCGGCGAGATACGGCCGCATGTCGCGGGCGCCGAGGGCGCAGTTGATGCCGACGCTGAACGGCCGGGCGTGGCGGATCGAGGTGTAGAACGCGTCGAGCGTCTGGCCCGAGAGCGTGCGGCCGCTGCGGTCGGTGATCGTCACCGAGATCATCAGCGGCAGGCGGACGCCCTTCTCGTCGAAGACGTTCTCGATGGCGACGATCGCCGCCTTGGCGTTGAGGGTGTCGAAGATCGTCTCGAGCAGCAGCAGGTCGGCGCCGCCGTCGATCAGCCCGCGCACCTGCTCCTCGTAGGCGTCGCGCGCCTGGTCGAACGTCATCCCGCGGAACGACGGGTCGTTCACGTCGGGCGAGATCGAGAGCGTGCGGTTCATCGGCCCGATCGAGCCGGCGGCAAAACGCGGCTGCCCCGGCGTCTTGCGCGTCCACTCGTCGGTCGCCGCCTTGGCGAGCCGGGCGCCCTGGACGTTCAGCTGGTAGACGTGCGGCTCGAGACCGTAGTCGCCCTGCCCGATCACCGTGCTCGAGAAGGTGTTGGTCTCGATGATGTCGGCGCCGGCCGCCAGGTACTCGTGATGGATGCTGCTGATCACGTCGGGCCGCGTGAGGATCAGGACGTCGCTGTTGCCGCGCTGGTCGCTGGGGTGATCCTTCAGGAGCTCACCGCGGAAGTCCGCCTCGGTCAGCTTGTGGCGCTGGATCATCGTGCCCATGGCGCCGTCCAGGATGAGCACGCGCTGCCGCAGCTGTTCGTGCAGCGCATCGAACACGGCGGACCGCGACGCGGCGGCAGCGGGGGAGGTGGAGGTCTGCTTCTCGGTGGTCATGTGCCTGAAACTCGTTGGCGTGCGATGGATTGGGGCTTGCGGTTCGTTGGACTGGTGTCGCTCGAGCCGGAAGGGACGCCGGACGGCTTGACGCCACTGGCGATCAGGACGGTGAAGGGGTCGCCGGTCCGGCGGGCGCCCACGTTGACGGTGACGTTCGACAGCCCCGCGGCCTCGAGCAGGTCCGACAGCGTCCGGCCGGAGAAGCCCTGCCAGCGATCGCCCAGCCTCGTCCGCACCCAGGCCTGGTCGTGCTCGCGGAGATCGAGCACCAGCACGCGCCCGCCCGGAACGACCACGCGCGCGGCCTCGGCGATGGCCCGGCCGGGATCCTCCGCGTGATGCAGCGCCTGCGAGAGCAGCGCGACGTCCACGACGCCGTCGCGGAGGGGCAGCTGCTCGAGGTCGCCGCGGCGCCAGATCACGTTCCGCACGCCGCGCCGGCGCGCCAGGTCCCGTGCCCGGGTCAGCACCGCGCGCGACCGGTCGATGGCAATCACCCGCGCGGCCCAGCGGCTCGCTTCGATCGTCAGGTAGCCGTCGCCGCAGCCGAGATCCGCCACGCGCAGGGGCGGCAGCAGGTGTCCCAGCGCCCGCGCCCAGGCCGCCCAGCTCCGTCCGGGCACGAGCTGCCGCTCGCGCGCGTCCGGGCCGCCATGCTGCTCGAAGTTCTCTTTCCGGACCCGCCGCACCTCTTCCAGCCGGGCGTCGTCTTCGCGCCCCTCGGGGGTGCGGGCAGACTGCTCGAAATGGAGTGACAGGAGCGGCCAGAGGGGCCCGAACCCGTTGGCGCCGTCGGCTACCGCAGGTGCCAGCTGGTAGAAAGCGTAGCCCCCTTCCCGCTGCTCGGTCACCAGACCGGCATCCTTGAGGATGCCGAGATGGCGGGAGACGCCCGACTGGGCCAGCCCGAGAATGCCTGTCAATTCCGTGACATTGAGGCGCTCGGCAGCCAGCAGCCGCAGGATCCTCAACCGGGCGTCGTCTCCCAGGAGACGGAAGAGGGGGCCGCCCAGATTCATATCTATGAATCTACATCAATAGATATGACAAGACAAGCCTTGAGTTCCCCAGCTCCCCAGTTCTCTATTTCCCCTCGAGCCACGCCGCCAGCTTCGGACGCTGGGCCTCGACGTAGCGCGAACAGGATCTGATCTTTTCCAGCGCCTGCCGCAGGGTCCGGTCGGCGTCAGGCACCGGCCGGGCGGCAAAGAACTGTTCAATCTCATCGGCCTGGGCGCCGTCGCAGGTCGAGGCCAGCGCCCCGACGATCACGACATTGCCGACGAACTCGCCGGTCTTCTCCTGGATCGCGGGCCAGCGCTCCTGGACGAGCGCCCAGACGAGCCGCTTGTCGGCGGTGTTGCCCAGCAGGTTCGCGACCACCAGCTTGGTGTCCTGCGACCGGACCGCGGGCGAGAGCGCCAGGTCCATGGTGCGGCGGACGAGCGCCGGGTCGGAAAAGTACGTGAGCGCGAAGAGATATTGATAGCGCTCTTCCGGAGCGACGGCCGCCTGGCCGCGCGCGAGATACTGGTCGTAGAGCGCCGCGTCGCCGCTGCTCGCGGCCAGCTCGATGACGACATTCAACAGCGTGGGATCCACCGACCCCTTCTGTTTCAGCTCCGCCTGCACCAGCCCGCGTGCCGACGCAAGCACACCGGCATCGCGGGCGGTCCGCCCGAGCAGCATCGCCAGCGTGGCCCGCAGGGCCTTCGTATCGTCGCTGTCCGACGGCCGCAACGCCATGCCACCCACGTCGTCCCAGGCGGGCACCACGAGCTGGGCCACCCATCGCCGGTACGGCTCGCTCGTGTCCTTTGTCGTGAGGTCGCCGCCGACCGCCGCCAGCACCGAGGCGAGCGTGCCGACCACGTCGGCCGTACGCTCGTTCCCGAAGCCGGCGGCGAGGTCGAGCAGCGCATCCACGTCGTGCCGGCCGGTCCGGACGAGCGCCAACTCGTCGGCGAGCACCACCATGCGTTCCGCCGGCGTCAGCTTCCCGATCTCCGCCGCCAGCTTCCGAACCATTGCGGGCGGCGCCGCCGTCCGGTAGTAGCTCCGGCCGGTGGCGTTGGCCATCACCCACTCGGGACAGGCGTCGAGGACGATCGCCTCCTCCGGCTCCTTCACCACTTCGCACGTCGTCTGGCCGGTGGACGTCCGCAGGCAGACCGGAATCTGCCAGGGGACGGCATTCTTCGCCGCCACGGGCGCGGGGTCACGCAGGTAGCGATCCTGCGACACGACGACGTGGGGCGCGGCTCCCGAGCAGCGGAGGTCGATCGACACCAGCGGGAGCCCCGGCTGGTCCACGAAGGTCGGCATCACTTCGTCCACCGGCTTCCCTGTCGAGCGGGCCAGCGTCTTCCAGAAGTCTTCCGCGCGGGCATTGCCGTACTGGAACTGCTCGATGTAGGCGTTGACCGCCTTCTGGAACGGCTCCTCGCCGACCCACGCCTCGATCATCCGCAGCACCGCCGCCCCCTTTTCGTAGGCGATCGGGTCGAACAGCTCGGCGATTTCGGCGGTCGTCGTGGCCCTGGCGCGGACCGGGCCGGGTCGAGCGCAGGGAGTCGAGCCCCATCGCCACGTGGTTGTCTTCGATCTCGTCGAGCTCGACGTGCCAGTCCGGCCGCCATGCCTTGAGCGGCTTGCTCATCGCCCAGTTGGCAAAGCCTTCGTTCAGCCAGATGTCGTCCCACCACTGCATGGTCACGAGGTTGCCGAACCACTGGTGCGCGATCTCGTGGGCGAGCACCTCGGCGATGCTCTTGCGGACGGGCAGCGAAGCGTTATCGTCGGCCAGCAGCAGCGCCTCCCGGTAGAAGATGGCGGCGGTGTTCTCCATGGCGCCGGCGGCGAAATCCGGCACGGCCACGATGTCGAGCTTCTTGAAGGGATAGGTGATGGTGTAGTAGTCGTTGAAGTACTGGACGATGGCCTGCGTGGCCTCGAGAGCAAAGCCGGTCAGCGCCTTTTTGTCGGGGGTGGCGCAGATGCGGACGGGGATGCCGTCGGCGGTGCCGCCGCGGCACTCGAAGTCGCCGACCGCGAGCGCCACGAGATAGGTGGACATCTTCGGCGTGGTCTCGAACCTCAGCGTATGCTTGCCGGCGCCGGGCCCGGGCGTGTCGGACACGACGGCGCCATTCGAGATGGCGTGGTCGCCGGCGTCGATCGTGGCGCTGAGCGCGTAGGTCGCCTTGAAGGCGGGCTCGTCGAACGACGGGAACATCCGCCGGGCATCGGTGGCTTCGAGCTGTGTCACCGCGTAGCGCCGGTTGTTTGCCTTGCTCAGGTAGAGGCCTCGGAGATCGTCGTTGAGGATGCCGTCGTAGCGGATCGCGATCTGTGCCTCGCCGGCGGGGACGGCCCTGGGGACGCTGAAGACCGCCTGCTCGTTTTTGGCATCCAGGGTGACCGTGGCGGTCTGGGTGATGCCGCCGGCGGTGATGCGGACGTCCTTGAACGTGATCTCGGCGGCATTGAGCACGATCCGGGACGACGGCTTGGACAGGCTGACGCGAATCGTCACGTCACCGGTGAAGGCCGCGGCGGCCAGGTCGGGCGCCACGCTGATGTCGTAGTGGATCGGGACGACGCCGGCCGGCAGGCGCTGGGCCAAGGCGGACGAGGCCACCGCCAGGATGGCAATCGCAACGACGGCGGGCTTGACCATGCTGCACCTCGCGCCGCACCGGACGGCGCCCATGAAAATGCCTTTGAAATACTACAGCGGGGATACCGCGTCGGCTGTGCTGGTGGTGGGACATGGCGCCGGGGCGGGACAGGACAGCCCGTTCCTGGTACGAACGGCGACCGGACTTGCCGCGCGCGGGGTCACGGCGGCCACGTTCGACTTCCCATACATCACCGCCGGGCGGCGGGTGCCGGACCGCGCTGACGTGCTCGAGCGCTGCTGGCGCGACGCCATCGAGGCCGCCCGCGAGCACGCGGCCGGGCTGCCGCTCTTCATCGGCGGCAAGTCGATGGGCGGGCGCATCGCGTCCCAGGTGGCGGCGCAGGGCTGCGACGGCGTGGCCGGACTGATCTTCCTCGGCTATCCGCTCCATCCGCCGGGGAAGCCCGACGTGCGGCGCGACGCGCACCTGCCGGCCATTCGCGAGCCCATGCTCTTCGTCCAGGGCGCGCGCGACGCGTTCGGGACCGCCGACGAGATTCGCGCGCTGCTGCCGCGGCTGCACCGGGCCAGCGTCCACGAGATCGCCGGCGGCGATCACTCGTTCAAGGTGGCCGGGCGCGGCGCGCCGAAGCCGGACGAGGTCCTGGCGCAGATTCTCGACGTCGTGCGTCGCTGGATGGACGGCGTCCTGTCCGCGGTGCCGGACCCGGGGGGCGCGCCGCCGGCCTGAGGCGGGCCCGCCCCGGCGTCCCGGGAGAGGCCGCGGCCCGATTGGTATAGTTGATCCCATGCGTACCGCCGAGCTGTTCGAGCCGCCTGACGCCGCCGTCCCGCAACCGGAGACGCGCCGGCGCACGCGCGCGGAGATCCCCGATCGGTTCAAGTGGAACCTCGACGACATCTTCCGCAGCTGGGAGGAGTGGGAAGCCGCCTACAAGAAGCTCGAGAGCGGTATCGACCAGTACGCGGCGCTCCAGGGCACGCTGGCGCAGGGGCCGGCGCGCCTGCTCGAGGCCTTCCGCCTGTCCGAGCAGCTCGGCCAGCTCGCCTATCGCGTCTGGTACTTCCCGTCGCTGCGCTACGACGAGGACCAGCGCGACAATACCGTCAACGCCCGGCGCCAGCAGGTCCAGATCCTGTTCGCGCGCTGGAAGCAGGCGGAGTCGTGGTTCAACCCGGAGCTGCTCGGCATCCCGCTCGAGACCGTCCGCGGGTGGCTCGACGCCACCCCCGACCTGCGGCTCTACGCCTTTGCCATCGAGGATCTCTACCGCCAGCAGGAACACGTGCTCGACGAGAAGGGCGAGCGGCTCATGTCGCTCTCCAGCCGGCTCTCGGGCGCGCCGAACGAGGCGTATTTCGCGCTCTCGACGGCCGACGTGACCTTCCCGACCATCACCTTGTCCACGGGCGAGGAGATCGTCGTGTCCTACGGCCAGTACCGCGCCATCCTGGCGACGCGCCGCGAGCAGGCCGACCGCGCCCGGGCGTTCGAGGCGCTCCACTCCACCTATCAGTCGAGCCTCAACACCTACGCCACGCTGTACAACGCGGTGTGCCAGCGCGACTGGTTCCATGCGCGCGCCCGCGGCTACGCGAGCACGCTCGAGGCCGCCCTGCACGGCGACAACATCCCGACCTCGGTCGTCGAGAACCTGATTGCCTCGACGCGAGCCGGGGTGGAGCCGCTGCGGCGCTATCACCGCCTGCGGCGCAAGACGCTGGGCGTGCCGACCTATCAGGTCTACGACTTCTCGATTCCGCTCGTGACCTTCGACAAGAAGTACCACTACGAAGACGTGCTCGACCGCATCGTCCACTCGGTGGCGCCGCTCGGCCCGGCGTATCAGGCGCAGACGCGGGCGGGGTTCACCGGCGCCTGGATCGACGTCTACGAGAACGACGGGAAGCGGTCGGGCGCCTACTCGGCGCCGGTCTACGGCACGCATCCCTACATGCTGCTGAACTACACCGACACGATGGACGACGTGTTCACGCTGGCGCACGAGATGGGGCATTCGATGCACACCATCCTGTCGCACGAGACGCAGCCGTTCATCTATTCGAGCTACACGATCTTCGTGGCGGAAGTGCCGTCCACGCTGAGCGAGGCGCTGCTGCTCGAAGACATGCTCGAGCACTCGGCCGATCCGGTCGAGCGCATCGTGCTGCTGCAGCACGCCATCGACAACATCGCCGGGACGTTCTATACGCAGGTGATGTTCGCGGACTACGAGCTGCGGGCCCATCGCCTGGTCGAGGGGGATCTGCCGATCACCGCCGAGGTGCTGACGGCGATGTACACGGAGCTGCTCACCGACTACTATGGCGACGCCGTCGATCTGAACCCGCTGACCGGCCTGACGTGGGCGCGCATCCCGCACTTCTACAACTCGCCGTACTACGTCTACCAGTACGCCACCTGCTTTGCGTCGGCGGCGCGGCTGGCGCGCGAGATTCTGCAGGGCAGCCCGGAGGCCCAGGAAGAGGCGCGCGTCCGCTACCTGGATCTGCTGCGCGCGGGCGGCAGCGACTATCCGATGAACCTGTTGAAGAAGGCGGGGGTGGACCTGAGCCAGCCGGACACGGTGCAGGCGGTCGTGAGCCAGCTGGACGATCTGGTCACGCGGCTCGAGGCCGAGCTCGGCGTGACGGCGTCAGCCTGAGGCGGCAGGAGGGGCTTTCACCGCATCGGCCGGGTGGTAGCGCGACGTCATGGCCATCGCGCCGACGAGGAGGGTGGCGGCGGCGCCAAAGGCTGCGCCTTCGCCGACATCTTCCAGCACGGCATTCCCCCACACCGGCCCCATCGTCCGTCCCAGGCTCTCGAGGGCGCCCGCCGCACCCTGCACGCGGCCCTGCTCGTGCGGGCTGGCGGCGGTGCTGACGAGCGCGGAGAGGGTCGCATTGCACAGCCCGATGCCAATCGCGGCCGGAACGAGCATGGCCACAAAGACCGGCACGCTGTAGGTCAGCGCGCTTCCCCCCCAGCCGATCGCCGCGAACGCCAGGCCAGCCAGCAGCGTGCGCCTGCTGCCGAAGGTCTTGACGATCGGCCCGACCAGGCCCCCCTGCACGATGACGCCCAGGGCGCCGAACGCGGTCAACAGGTAACCGATGTGCGTGACGTCGAACCCGAAGCGCCGGGCGCCGAACAGCGCGAACGTGGTCTGGTAGACCGCAAACGCCATCCAGTAGACGAAGTCGATGCTGAGCAGCAGCCGGAGGCCGGGCCGGGCGCTCAGGTCGCGGAGCGCTTTCCACGGCGTGCCGCCGGCGTGGGCCTTGTGGACGGTTTCCGGCAGCCAGACCCAGGCGAACACCGTGGCCACGACGGTGATGGCGGCCGCCGCCCAGATCGGCGCGGTGTAGCTGATGTGGGCAAACGCGGCGCCGAGCGCGGGGCCGACCACGAACCCGAGCCCGAAAGCGGCGCCCAGGACGCCGAACGCCCGGGCACGATTCTCGGGGGTGGTGATGTCGGCGATGTAGGCGCGCGCGGTGGTGATGTTGCCGCCGGACAGCCCGTCGACGATCCGGGCGGCAAACAGCATGGTCAGGCTCTGGGCGACGGCGAGCATCAGGAAGCTGATGACGGTGCCGACGAGGCTGACGAGCAGGACGGGGCGGCGCCCCCAGCGGTCCGACAGCTCGCCGAGCACCGGGGAGGCCACGAGCTGGCTGATGGAGAAGGACGCAAAGAGCAGCCCGATGACCGTGGGGGACGCGCCGAAGGTCTCCGCGTAGAACGGCAGCAGCGGGATGATGATGCCGAAGCCGACGAGGTTGACGAAGATCGTAAGGAAAATTACCAGCAGTGGTCTGGACATGCGCGGCGCCGCTTACCGCCGCACGCGTATGCCCTTGATCACCACGGGCTCGACCGGCAGGTCGTCGTGCGGCCCGGACACCCGGGTCTTGACGGCCGCGATCCGGTCGGCGACGTCCAGTCCCTCCAGCACGCGCCCGAACACGGCGTAGCCGAAGTCCCCGGGCGAATAGCCGCGGTGATCGAGCTTCGCCCGGTTGTCGGCAACGTTGATGTAGAACTGCGAAGTCGCGCTCCGGAGGGACATCGTCCGGGCCATGGCCAGGGTGCCGCGGACGTTGGACAATCCATTTGTCGCTTCGCTGCGTATAGGGGGACGGGTGGTTTTCTCCACGAGGTCGGTGGTGAATCCACCCCCTTGGATCATGAACCCGGGCATGACCCGGTGAAAAATGGTTCCCGCGTAGAAGCCGTCCGCCACGTAGGAGAGGAAGTTTTCGGTCGAGACCGGGGCCCGGTCCTTGTACAGCTCCGCCACGATATCGCCCATCGACGTGGAGATCACGACGACCGGGTTGCCGGGCGCGGGCTGCGGGAGGGGCGCCGGGGCAGGTGCGGGGGCTTGCAGCAGCGGAAGAACCAGCAGAAACGTCGCGAACGTCAACAGCGTCATACCTCCTACATCCTATCAGTGGGGTGCCCTGCGCAGCCGGCGGGGAATTTCACCCCGCTGTGAGATCCGGCGCTCCCCCGGGCGATTCAACCGGATGGATCGCGGCGTCCTTCACAGGCCAGGACCTGCGCCGATTGGCGTGAGTTCACAACGAGTTGGGGGGACAGCCCGGCTTCCTGACGGCGGCAGACATTTTGCGAGTCGCTCGGCATAACGTCTCTTCGCGATGGGGCGCCCGTGTCGAGCGGACTGTGGCACGAGCACTGTCGCCACGGCCGCGGGCGGAACGCGGCCTGGCTCACCGGGGACTCTAACGACGGCTGAACGGATGGCTGGCAGCTCGCGCATGTCTTTTCTGGACCGTTTCAAACCGCAACCCCGATGGAAACACGCCGATGCCGCGGTTCGTGCGGCTGCCGTCCCCGAGATCCCGGACGACGAGGAGCACGACGCGGTCATCGTGGAGCTGGCGCTCGAGGACGAAGACGTGCGGGTGCGCCGGGCGGCAGCCGGCCGGCTGTCCTCTCCCGTGGATCTGGTGCGGCTCGTCCGGTCCGAAACCGATGCGGATCTCCGTCGTGAGGTGAGCGAGCGTCTCGTGGCGATCGCCTCGGCGCCGGCGGCCTCGGACGGCGACGCGGCGCTCGCCCTCGAAGGGCTGGACGACAGGCGGCAGCTCGCGATGGTGGCCCGCCAGTCGCCGCACGACACGGTGCGGACCGCGGCGCTCGGGCGGGTCCACGACGTGAAGGCGCTCGGGAGCGTCGCGCGGAACGCCGCGCATGGGCAGACGGCGTTCGAGGCGGTCGCGCGGATTGCCGACCGTGCGGAGCTGCTGGCGGTAGCCCTCAAGACGGAACACAAGGAGGCCGGCATCGCCGCCCTCGAGCGCACGGTCGAGCTGACCGAGCCGGGCGAGCTGCGGGAGATGCTGGACACGGTTGGCACGCGGGCCAGGAACAAGTCTGTTGGCAAGAAAGCGCGGTCGATGATGCAGGCAATGGAAGAAGCGGAGACGGCACGCCGGATCGCGCTCGAGACATGGCAACAGCAGGTCGCGGGGCTCGTGGCCCGCGTCGAGGCCCTCGCGTCGGCGTCGGGGTCGGGGCATGCCGCTCGCGAGCTCGCCGAGGCGGAGGCGGAGTGGACCAGCCTGGCCTCCGGCGAGGCCTTCGAGCTCGATGCCGATACGGCGGCGCGCTTCACGTCGGCCGCCGAGCGCGCGCGGGCGGCGGTGGCCGAACACCAGCGCGTCGAGGCCGAGCGGCGGGCTGTCGAGGCCGAACGCGCGGCGCGGCGTGACCGGCAATCGGAGATTGCCGACCGCCTCGATGCCTGCCGCGGCGACGACCTGCTCGACCAGGTGGCCAGCGCGCGTGCGGAGTGGGAGGGGCTCGCATCGGACGACGACAGCCCGGAAGCGGCCGCGGCGCGTGCCCGGTTCGAGGACGCCTGCGCGCGGGCGGAGCGTCGCCACCAGAACCGGCTCGACCGCGAACAGACGATCGCGCGGCTCACCGCACTCGCGGACGAGATGGCGCGCCTGTCGGGCAGCGAGCCGCTCGACACCGCGGCGTGGGACACCGCCACCGCCGAGTGGACCGCGCTGCGCGGCCGCGTCGAAGACGGCGAGCTGGACGAGGCGATCGAGCAGAAGTACCAGGAGGCCGCCGGCCGTGTCCGGCAGCGCGCCGACGAACGGGCCGCTGCCGCCGAGCGCAGCCGGCGGCAGCACGTCGCCCGCGTCGAGCAGCTGATCGAACGCGCCGAGAAGCGGAGTGCCGCGGAGGACCTGACCCTTCGCGAGGCCGATCGCCTGGTGCGCGATTTGCGGGCCGCGCTCGAGGCGCTGCCGCCGGTCGACGAGCGCGAACAGCACGCCCTCGCCGAGCGCCTCAAGGCGGCCACCGCCGTGGTCGGTCCCAAGCTGCACGACCTGCGCGAGATGGACGAGTGGAAGCGCTTCGCCAACGCCGCGGTCCAGGAAGAGCTCATTGCCCGGGCCGAGGCGCTGCGCGTGAAGTACTTCGCGCCGGCTGCTGCCACCCCCCCCGCTGCCGAGCCGGCGGCGGCCGTGGCGCCGGGCGCTGAGCCGGGCACGGAGCCGGCGGCGCCTGACGCCGCGCAGGCGTCCGAGGCTGACGCGCCGGCCCCGGCTCAGGTCAAGGACGAAGACCTCGAACATGCCGCGCGCGAGCTGCACGACATCCAGGAGCGCTGGAAGACGGTCGCCGAAGCGCCGCGCGCCCAGGCGCAAGCGTTGTGGCACCGCTACCGCCAGGCGGCCGACCCCGTCCAGTCGCGGCTGCGGGAGTTCTTCGCGCAGCGGAACGAGGACCGCAAGCGCAACCTCGACCTCAAGCTCGCGCTGATCGCGCGCGCCGAGGCGCTCGCCGATTCGACCGACTGGATCAAGACCGCCGACGAGCTCAAGAAGCTGCAGGCGGAGTGGCAGCAGATCGGGCCGGCCCCGCGCCAGGACACGAAGGCGACCTGGAAACGATTCCGCGATGCCTGCGATCGCTTCTTCACGCGGCGCAACGTCGACCTCGCCGAGCGCAAGGAGACCTGGTCGTCCAACCTCGCCAAGAAGGAAGCGCTCTGCGTCCGCGCCGAGGAGCTGGCCGCGTCGAAGGACTGGGAGAGGGCGGCCTCCGAGATCCGGCGGCTCCAGGTGGACTGGAAAGCCATCGGCCCGGTCCGCCGCAACAAGTCCGACGCCATCTGGGGGCGGTTCCGTACCGCCTGCGACACGTTCTTCGACCGCTACAAGCGGCGCGACGAGATCGAGCTCGAATCGAAGCAGGCCGACCGGGAAGCGCTGGTCGCCGAGCTCGAGGCGCTCGCGCCGGCTGAAGGAACGGCGGTGGCCGAAGGCGGCGACGCCGCCACCCTGCTCGAGCAGGTCCGCTCGCTCCGCAGCCGCTGGAACCAGTCCACCCCCGTCGTCCGGCAGGGCGCCGACCCGCTGAGCGCACGCTTCGTCGCGCGCGCTCGAGCGGACGCTGGCGGCGCACCCCGACGCGTTCCGCGGCACCGAGCTCGACATCGAGCCGAACCGGCAGAAGATGGAGAAGCTGATCGCGCGCGTCGAGGGCTTCCTGGCCGATGCCGCGCCGCCGCCGTCGAATTCCTCGCAGGCGCTCGCCGACATGCTGCGCGAAGCCCTTGCCTCCAACACGATTGGCGGCCGGGCCGGCGAAGAGAGCAAGTGGCGGACGATGGCGGAGGAGGTGCGTCAGGCGCAGGCGTCGTGGAGCCGGCTCGGCCCGGTGCCTGGCGAGGCGGGCCGCGCGCTGAACGAGCGCTTCCACCGCGCCACCAGCCGCTTCTTCGACATGTATCGCCGCAAGGTGCCGCCGCAGCAGCAGGCGCACCGCGGGGCGCGCACGGTCGGCAGCCGCTGAGGCCGGCCGCTCCCTACTGCGCGCGGTATCGGATCTTCCCGCCGACGATGGTGTAGCGCACCTTGGCGGCGGGAAGCTGCTCGAGCGGCACGTTCAGGATGTCGCTCGACAGCACCACCAGGTCGGCCAGTTTCCCCACCTTCAACGACCCCTTCGCATCCTCTTCGAACGCCGCGTACGCGGCGTTGATGGTGTAGGACCTCAGCGCCTCGAGGCGCGACATCCGCTGGCCGCCGTGGAACACCGTGCCGTCGGGCAGCCGCCGGCTCACCGTGGCGTAGAAGCTGGCCAGCGGATCGACATCTTCGACCGGCGCATCGGTGCCGTTGCTGACCACCGCTCCCGACTGCATCAGCTTCTGCCAGACGTAGGCCCCGTCCTCCGCGCGCCGCGCGCCCAGCCGGGCCAGCACGTACGGCGCATCCGAGGTGCAGTGCACGCCCTGCATCGACGCAATCACGCCCAGCCGTCCGAATCGCGGAATGTCGTCGGGATGCAGGTGCTGCGCATGCTCGATCCGCCAGCGCAGCGCCCGGCCGTCGCGCCCCCTGAACGCCTCTTCGAACAGGTCGAGGGTCTCGCGGTTGGCGCGATCGCCGATGGCGTGGACGGCGAGCTGGTAGCCGTGTTCGAGCGCCAGCCGCGCGGCCTCGCGGATGTCGGCGACAGGCGTCGTGTTGTGCCCGGTGTCGCCAGGCTTGTCGGCGTAGGGCTCGAGCAGCCAGGCACCGCGCGAGCCGAGGGCGCCGTCGATCGACTTCTTGATCGCGCGGACGGTGAGGAAGCCGCCGCCGTAGTCGATCGTGCGGTACTTCGCCAGGTTGACGGCGAGGGCCTGGTTGCTGGCCCCGAGCATGATCCACAGGCGGTTGGCAATCCGCCCCTCGTCGATCATGGTCTTCATCAGGTCCACATCGGCGAAGCTGGAGCCGGCATCCTGGAACGAAGTGACCCCTTTCCCGACGACCTCCTGCGACGCCAGTTCGAGCACGCGCCGCGCGCGCGTCCGCTGCTCGTCAGGCGTGGCCGGCGGTTCGCCAGTGCCACGCCGGATCAGGCGGGACGCCGTCTCGCGAAAGAGCCCGGTCGGGTTGCCGTCCGCGTCCTTGAGGATGTCGCCTCCGGGGGGGTTCGGGGTGGACGCCATCACGTCCGACAGCTCCATCGCTTTCGCGTTCGCGAAGCTGGCGTGGCCGCTGGCGTGCGTCAGCAGGACGGGATTGTCCGGCGAGACGCGGCTGAGCGACTGGTGCGTCGGGAACCCTTCGACGCTCGACGCCAGCGGTGTCCGCCACTTCTCCTGGTGCCACCCGCGACCGTAGATCCACTGCCCCGGGCGTGCGGCCCTGGCTGCCGCCTCGACCATCCGCACGATCTCGTCCCAGCTCGACGCCGTCATCAGCTGCAGCTGCAGCTGCGCCTGCCCGACACCGGTGAAGTGGCCGTGCCCCTCGATGAACCCGGGGACGACGCGGCGGCCCTCGAGGTCGAGGACCTCGGTCCCCGGCCCGATGAAGCGCTTCATGTCGGCGGCGGAGCCCAGCGCCACGATGCGCCCGCCGCGCGCCGCCAGCGCCGCCACCTCCGCCGGCTCCTCCAGCGTGGTGATCCTGCCGTTGGTGAGCACGAGCTCCGCCGCCTCCGGCGGCGGCTGCGTGGCGTCCAGGGCGCTGCCCGCCAGCGCCGCCGCGGCCACCACGGCCGCGAGCAGGATCGCGTGCCGGGCGGGGCCGCTCACGTTCACGCGAACAGTCTCTGGAAGTTGCCGGAGAAGATCCGGTCCTGGGTGTCCGCGGCCACGCCCAGGGCCTCGAGCGTGGCGCGCTGCACGTCGTAGACGCCGCGCTGCCAGCCGCGCGGGAAGAACGACGAGTCGCTGCCGAACAGCAGGCGATCGGGACCGGCCACTTCGAGCGCCTGCCGGAAGACCGACTCGAGCGTGAGGCCGGGATGGTAGCGCATCCAGGCATTGCTGCTCGACGTGTCGAGGTGGATGTTCTGGCACTGATCGACCGCCATCAGCGCTTCACGGAAGAAGCCGGCGCCGAAGTGCGGGATGATGACCGGGACGCGCGGAAACCGCGCCGCCACCGAGGCGAGCGCGAGCGGATTGCCCAGCCGCAGGTCGAACGGCGACGGCAGCCCCAGTTTGGCGCGCACAGCCACCTTCAGCACGCCGCAGTGGGCGAACACGGCAGCCCCTCGTCCCGACGCCGCCTCGAACGTCGCCGCCACGCGGTCGTCGTCCAACCGGTAGTGGTGCATCGCCGGAAACAGGCAGATGCCGCGCAGCTTTGCATCGTCGAGGGCGCGTGCCAGCCGCTCGGCGGCGTCGGCGGCCGCCGGGTTGAACATGAAGAAGCCGACGAGGCGGGTCGGATGCCTCGCCGTTGCCGCGGCGACCGAGGCTTCGTCGCCGGGCAGGCTGGCCATGACCGCGGCGCGCGCGACGCCGTGCGCATCGAGCTCCGCAACCCATCGATCCGCCAGGTCGTCGGGCGGCCCCGGGGCCTCCCATCCGAGCTGCGCCGCCACCGCCGCGGCGCGGTCCTCTACCGGCAGGTCGTGGCGATCTTTCGCGAGCAGCTCGAGGAAGCGCGACGAGAAGAAGTGGCAATGAGCATCGCAGATGGGCACCGGGCGATCTTACGAGGTCCAGCCTTACCCGGCAAACTTGTAGCCCAGGCCGTGGATGGTGAGGATGTACTGCGGGTGACGCGGCGTCGGCTCCACTTTCTGCCGCAGCCACGCGACGTGCACGTCCACGGTGCGGGTCGAGGGCATGGCGTTGTAGCCCCATACCTCGTTGAGCAGCTCCTCGCGGGTCAGCGTCGCGCCGCGGTGCTCGATGAAATAGCGAAGCAGCTGGAACTCGCGGGCCGCCATCTCCAGCGGCTCGCCCTGCCTGGTCACTTCCGCCCGGCGGAAGTCGACGCGGATGTCGCCGAACTGATAGCCGTCGAGCGGCGGCGGCGGCGCCGGGGCGCGGCGCAGCTTGGCTTCGATGCGCGCCAGCAGCTCGATCATCTCGAACGGCTTCGTGACGTAATCATCCGCGCCGAGCTTGAGGCCGACGACCTTGTCCACGACCTGGCCGCGCGCCGTCAGCAGGATGACGGGGGTCTCGACGCCGCGGCGGCGGAGCTCGCGCAGCACGTCGAAGCCGTTCAGCCGCGGCAGCATGACGTCGAGCAGCACCAGGTCGAATCCCCCCGACGCGATCCGCTCGAGGCCGCTCTCGCCATCGGCACTGGTCTCGACGGCGTAGCCCTCGCGCGCCAGGCGGTCCGTCAGCGTCAGGACAAGGCCCGGCTCGTCCTCGACGAGCAGCAGGCGGCGGCTGTTCTCCTCGGATGTCATGCGGGACCGGGGGCTCAGCCGGCGGCTGCCGGCCGGGACGGCACGGCGCCGGTTTCCGGCCCGGCCGCGGCCATGCTCCCGGACGCGACCGGCAGGTGCACCACGAACTCGCTGCCGCTGCCCTTCGCGCTCGTCACTGCAATGCGACCGCCGTGGGCCTCGACGAGCCGGCGCACGAGGCTCAGGCCAAGCCCGGCGCCCTGAATCTGCGCCGCGACGACGTCGGCGGCGCGGTAGAAGGGATCGAAGATCCGCGGCTGGTCGGCCGGCGCGATGCCCCGCCCGCGATCCCGGATCGACACCCGCACCTCCGCCGCGGCGCGCTGCGCGGTGATCCCGATCCAGCGGCCGCCGGCGCCGTACTTGACCGCGTTCTCGACCAGGTTCTGGAACACCCGCGTCAGGCCGGCCCGGTCGCCGGCGACGGGCGGCAGATCCGGCGGGATCGCAACCTCCACCCCGATGCCGGCGTCACGAATCGAGGCGCCGCACGCCTCGAGCACGCTGTCGATCAGCCCGGCCAGCGCCACCGGCGCCACCTGCAGCGCGCGCCCGCCCGAATGGATGCCGGAGAACTCGAGGATCTGTTCGACCATGCCGGTCAGGCGCCGCCCCTCGTCGCGCACGAGCGCCCCGTACTTCCGGACCTGGGCCTGGTCGTGCACCACGCCTTCCGCCAGGTTGTCGCCCGCCGACCTGATGACGGCCAGCGGCGTCCGCAGCTCGTGCGACACGCCGGCGACGAACTCGATCTGCTGGCGGGCCAGCTCCTGCGACTGCCGGGCCGACACGACAATGAGCACCAGGCTGGCGGCGAGGATGGCGAGGATGCCGCCGCTGATCAGCAGGTTGCGCCGCCGGGCGCTGCTGACCGCCGCTTCCAGCGAGCCCGACGGATGCGTGACGAGGAGACGCCAGCCGTCGGCGGTGCCGGCGCTGCCAGCGCCGGCGAACGGCATGAAGACCGTGCGGTCGCCGCGCGGGGCAGCGGCGCGGCCGGCGGCCGGCGACGCCATCAGCGTCGTGAACCGCCGCATGCTGGCCGACAGCTCGGGGAACTCCTGCGGCCGCAGCGCAAACATGCTGGCGGCGGCATCCGCGGATGTCCGAGGCCCCGGCGTGAAGGCCGCCGTGGACTGGTAGACGACGGGCCCGGCGTCCCCGGCAACGACCGCAAGCTGATAATCGAGCCCATCGTCCATGTCCTGAAAGTGCTGGCGCGCGAGGGCCGGCAGCATCTCCTCCGCGATGTAGTCGCGGTCGAGCACCAGCACAGTGAAGACGAGCGCCGGATCCGGCCGGACGAGGTCAGCTTGACGGTCAGGTCCGGAGCTCACGGCGGCGAGCAGGAGCCGCGCATTCGGCACCATCAGCGCCGGCACGTCGGGCCAGACTGCGCTCGCCATCATCCGTACCACGAGAGCACCGGTCGTGGTCGTGGTGACGGAGCCTTCGGCAATCTGGTCGCGGATCCCCGTCAGGGGCGCAGGCCAGTCCGCCGGCGCCAGTGCGGCTGCCGCAGCATCGAAGCGCTCCAGGCGCGGGTCGCCGTCCTGCGTCCGGCGGGCCAGATAGACATCCTTGACCAATTGCGGGTGGCGCGCACTGGAGCGCCAGCGGTCGTGGCGGGCGGCCAGTCGCCCGGCCGGCGCATCGTCCGCGTGACGCGCGAGGGGCGCGTCGGGCGCCTCGAACTGGAAGAGCGTGTAGGCCAGCGTCAGCTCGCGGTCGAAGTCGCGGGCGAAGGCGGCCGCGCGGGCCGTGAGCATTGCCGCCGCGCGCTCGCGCTCGGCGTCGCTCACCCGTCCGAGCCACCGGTACTGGAGCGTGGCCAGCACCGCGATGAGGCCGAGCAGCGCGGCCGCGATCGCGATCAGCGGCGGCCGCCGGGGGGCTCGCATGCGTCGAGTCTAGCAGCAGATTCCGGGCGTCCAGCAGCCCGGACGCGAGGTTTTACGTTCTTAACAAACTCTTAGCATCCCCTTAACCACCGCGGCGGCACGGAACGCGATGATGGATCGTCCTGGCGTGCAGGCGGCGGCGATTCCATCTTCAGAGGTCAGGCAGATGACACGACGGCATCTCGTTTCGCGCGGCGTCCTTGCCGCGATGGTGGCGTGCGGCGGGCTTCCGGCCACGGCCCAGGACCGCGCGGCGGAGGTTCTGGCTGCCGCTCGGCAGGCCATCGGCGGCCGGCAGCTCGAGGAGCTGAAGACCCTGGCCGTGGATGCCTCGATGCGGCGCAACGCCGGCGCGATGCAGACGGCGGCGGATGTCGAACTGCTGATCGAGCTGCCGGACAAGTACCTGCGCACCGACGTCTTCAGCGGCGGGCCGATGGGCGGCGGCTTCTCGATCGGCTTCAACGGCGACCGGGCGATCCGGCCGCCCGGCAGCTCGCTGCTGCCGGGCGGCGGCATGGTGATCCGGATGGGCGCCGGCCCGGGTGGTCCCCCACCAGGCGAGCCGCTGTCACCGGACGAACAGGAGAAGGCGGACGGCCTGATGCTGCGATCCACGCGCGTCGAGCTGTCGCGCATGATGCTCGGCTGGTTCGCGAAGGCCCATCCGGCGCTCGACGCCCGCTACAGCTATGCCGGCGAGGCCGAGGCTCCCGACGGGAGGGCGCACGTCATCGACGCCACCGGCGCGGATGGCTTCGCGGCACGGCTGTTCATCGACCAGGACACCAGCCTGCCGCTCATGGTGACCTTCCGCGCGCCGCAGCCGCGCGTGGTCACCATGGGCGGGCCGGGGCGGCGCGGCGGCGCGCCGGACGGCGCGGATCGTCGCGGGCAGGGCGACGAACTGCGCGGCCGGGCGGGCGCCGCGGGAGAGCCGGCCGCGGCCATGGCCGACGTGACCGTCTACTTCGACGACTGGCGCGAGGTCGGGGGACTGCGTTTTCCCCACACGATGCGGCGGGCAACGGATGGCGCGGTCGGCGAGGAGTGGACGATCACCCGTGTCAGGGTGAACCCGAAGCTCGATGCCGCGAAGTTCAAGGGCTGAAAGGACCGGGTCCCGACATGACGCGCATATCAGCGATGGGCTGCCTGATCCTCGCCGGAGTCTTCCTTGCTGCCGGCCGTGGGGCAGCGGCGGCGCCGCAGGCGCGCACCGGCACGCTGCGGATCGTCGTCAAGGATCCGAGCGGCGCGATCGTCCCCGGCGCGCGGGTGGTGGTGGCCGGGGCCGAGCCGGCGACAGGGCGCACGCACGCGAGCGACCTGCTCTCGGACGGCGAGGGGGCCGTTACCGTCCAGGGTCTTCCGCCGGGCCGCTACGTGGTGACCGTCGGCTTCCCCGGCTTCGAGACGGCGACTCTTCCGGACGTGCGGGTGCGCGCGGGCAACAACCGCCGCGATGTCACGCTGTCGATCGAGCGGGTGGACGAGAGCGTGGCGGTGGGGCGGGATCCCGCCACGAGCGCGTCCGACCCGAACAACGAACGGTTCGGCAGCGTGTTGACGAAGGAACAGATCGATGCGCTGCCGGACGATCCGGACGAGATGGAAAAGGTGCTCGCCGGGATGGCCGGGCCGGGCGCCACGATCCGCGTGGACGGCTTCCGCGGCGGGAGGCTGCCGCCGAAATCGCAGATCCGGTCGATCCGGTTCGCGAGCGGGATGTTCGCGGCCGAGAACCACGGCGGCGGCATGACGTTCGTGGACATCACCACCGCCCCCGGGCTGGGACCGGTGCGGGGCAGCGTGGACGCGGTATTCCGCGACGACTCGCTGAACGCGCGGAACGCATTCCAGAGCGACAAGGGGCCGGAACGGACGCAGCAGTACACGTTCAACCTCGGCGGCACCCTCTTCAAGGAACGGACCTCGTTCGCGCTGTCGGCCGGCGGCGCCTCGCTGTACGACTCGGCACACGTCTTTGCCGCGCTTGCCGATGGTTCACGCAGCGCCACCGGGATCAGGCGCGGGAGCGATCGCATCAACTTCAGCGGGCGGCTCGACCATGCGCTGACGAAGGCCCACACCCTGCGGGCCACGTTCCAGCACAACGACCACGATCAGCAGAACCTCGGCGTGGGCGGGTTCGAGCTGCCGGAGCGCGCGTTCGGGCGCACGTCGGCTGAGCGTGTGCTCAGGCTTGGGGAGAGTGGCCCATGGGCGCGCACACTCTTCGGTGATTCGCGCCTGCAGGTCCGCTGGACCGACACCCGCACGGCCTCGGCCGTCGAGGCGCCGGCCCTGCGCGTGCTCGACGCCTTCACCGCGGGGGGCGCGCAGCAGGACGGCGGCCGGCAGAGCACGGACCTCGAGTGGGCGAGCAACCTCGACTGGGCGCACGGCCGCCACGCCGTGCGCATCGGCGCGCTGGTCGAGGGCGGCTGGTACCGGAGCAGCACCCGGAGCAACTACCTGGGCACCTACACCTTCGCGAGCCTGGACGACTATCGCGCCGGCCGCCCCGCCTCGTACACGCAGCGGCTCGGGGATCCGTATGTCGAGTACGCCCACGTGCAGGCCGGGGTCTTCGTGCAGGACGACTGGCGGGTGCGCAAGGACCTGACGCTCAGTGGCGGGCTGCGGCAGGAGTTCCAGTCGCACCTCGGCGACGGGCTCAACCTGGCGCCGCGCGGCGGCCTGACCTGGTCGCCGTTCAGGAACGGCCGGACGACCGTCCGTGCCGGCGGCGGGATCTTCTACGACTGGCTGGAAGCGGAGGTCTACGAACAGACGCTGCGCGTGGACGGCTCCCGACAGCAGGAACTCGTCGTCCATCAGCCCGGCTTCCCCGATCCGTTCGACGGGGGCACGCCGGAGACCGTCCCGGGCAGCCGCTATCAGCTGGCGTCCGGCCTGGTGATGCCGCAGCGCCGCATGGCCAGCGCCGGCATCTCGCGTCAGGTGTCGGGGGTCATGGCCGTGAACGTCAGCGTCATGCACATCACCGGCACGCACCGCCTGCGCGGCCGGAACGTCAACGCGCCGCTGGACGGCATCAGGCCCGATCCTTCCCTTGCCAACATCACCCAGGTGGAGTCGAGCGGCCGGATGCGGAACAACCAGGTGCACGCCGGCCTGAACATCAACGTGCCCGCCCGCCGGATGTTCCTGTTCGCCAACTACATCTTTGCCGACCAGAAGAACGATGCCGACGGCCCCTTCAGCCTGCCCGCCAGCAGCTACGACCTCGGCGCCGAGTGGGCACCGGCCGCCGGCCTGCCGCGCCACACCGCCAGCGCCGTGCTCAACACGCCGCTCGTCGCCGGCATCCGTCTCGGCCTCACCGCCACGGCGCGGTCCGGCTCCCGCTACACCATCACGACCGGCCGCGACGACAATGGCGACGGCGTGTTTGCGGATTGTCCCGCCGGCGTGGGCCGCAACAGCGCCGTTGGCAGAGGCACGTGGGACGTGGCCGCCCGTGTGAGCTACGCCTTCGGCTTTGGCGAGCGGCCCGCGTCGGCCGGCGGCGGCGGACCGAACGTCATCCAGCGCATCGGCCCCGGCGGCGCCAGCGCCGGCGAGCTGCTCGGCGGCGTCATAGGGGGCGGCGGGGCCGAGAACAAGCGCGTCCGGTTCGAGGTCTACGTCGCCGCCCTGAATCTGTTCAACACCGTCGGGCGCATCGGCTACTCCGGCGTGCTCACCTCGCCGTTCTTCGGCGAGGCAACCGCCGCCCTGCCGGCACGGCGGATCGATGTCGGGGTGAGGGTGGGGTTCTGAAAGGGCGAAGGGCGAAGGGCGAAGGGCGAAGGCGAAGGCGAAGGCGAAGGCGAAGGGCGAAGATGCCCGGCTTGACTCGAACGCGCCGCGGCGATCGCACGAGCCCTTCGCCCCTAGCCCTTCGCCCTTATCTAGAACTTCAGTATGTCCGTCCAGCCCTTGCGGTATTCCGGGCGCTTGATGAACGGGTCCGCTTCCGGCGCGTTGCGGGCCCGCATGTTCTGGTAGTCCCACTCGATCTTCTTGCCGGTTCGATAGGCCACGTTGCCGAGGTGGTTGGCTTCGGTGGTCCAGCCGGCGTACTGGAAGTTCGAGCCGGGGACCGGACCGTTCCCCTTGGCGTAGTTGACCCATTCCACCCAGTGGCCCGGCGAGCGCGGCAGCGTCTCGGGCGGCGTCTCGAAGTCCTTGAACTTCTCCTCGGGCAGCAGCTTCCCGTTGCCGAGCAGCATCCCGTTGTCGCCGATGAACAGATTCGAGCGGCCGCCCCATTCCGGCACCCAGCCTGGCGGCTTGCTGTCCCCCTGGTGCCAGACCAGCTTGACGGGCGGCGCCCCCGACTCGGACGCCGGGAACTCGTAGGTCACCATCATCGTGGCCGGCGCGAGCTCCTTGTGCGCCACCGGCACGTTGGGCGACACCGCTTCGACGGTGAGCGGCTGCCTGATGTCGAGCACGGTGTACGGCACGTCGTTGTCGTGGCTGCCGAGGTCGCTCATCGTGCCGTTGGCGAAATCCCACCAGCGGTACCAGCGCGGACCCGGGAAGTAGGTGTCGTGATACGGCCGCGCCGGCGCCGGGCCGAGCCACAGGTCCCAGTGCATGTGCGACGGGACCGGCATCTCTTCCTTGAAACGGTCGACGATCTGGATGCCCTTGTAGAAGCCGTGCGCCTTGTCGAACTTCTCGGCCGACGCCGCGTCCTGCAGCCCCCACGCGCGGTCGGCCCACACGTGGACCTCGCGCACCGGGCCGATGACGCCGGTCATCAGGATCTCCTTGATCTGGCGCCGCGATCGCCGAAGCATGGCCCTGGTTGCCCATCTGCGTCGACAGCTTCGGATACTTCGCCGCCAGCTCCCGGATGAGCCGCGCCTCCCAGATGTTGTAGGTGAGCGGCTTCTCGCAGTAGACGTGCTTGCCGTGGGTCAGCGCCAGGTAGGTCGCGAAGACGTGGGTGTGCTCGGCGGTCGAGACCACGACGGCGTCGAAGTCCTTGGGATTGTCGAACACCTTGCGGAGGTCGTTGACCCGCCGCGCCTTCGGGAACCGCTCCGACGCCGAGTCGATGGCGTTGTCGTTGACGTCGCACAGAACGGAGACGTTCTCGTCGGGATGCGGACCGGCAAACGCCTCGCCGCGGCCGCGGCCGGCGGGCGGCACCCCGGCCTGATCGTCAGCTCGTTGAGGCTCGCGTTGGCGCGGCCGCCAGCGGCGATGAAGGCGATGTCCAGCTTGCTGTTGAGATTCTGGCCACGCAGGATCGCCGGAGCCCGGCCCGCCACCACCGCGGCGGCAAGCGCCCCGCCGACGAACTCCCGGCGAGTCATCTGACGCCGGCCGGCCTTCTTGCTCGTTTTCTTGTTCATGTGTCTCGTCGCTGCAGCGCCGGGATCCATCCCCAGTGTGCTGGCTATGTCATCGGGAACCCGTCCGTATTCTCACGGATCCACGCCGGGCCGGCAAGGGCCGGCCTCCTCAGCGGGCGGGCGCGCTGCCAAAGAACGGGAACAGCGTGCGAATCTCCTCCGCCGTAGGCCGCCGGCCGTACTCCGAGACCTCGAACGCCTCGGCATACTGCACGGCACTGCCGCGCTCCGCGCCGTACAGCTCGCGCAGCTTCTCCCGGAAGTGCTGCGCGCTGTTGGCAAAGCGCTTCCGGAATCCCTCGCGGACCTCGTTCTTCCGGCGCGCCTTCCCGGCGTCGTCGCCCGGCACGAGTTGCGGGCCGCCGTTGGCTCCCCCCTCGTAGAACTGCGACGGCATCGCCTCGACCGCTGCCAGCTTCTTCTCCACGACATCGTCGATCGCCACGACGATGTCGGCGCGCATCGGGAGCGGCCGGGTGAAGCGATCCTCGTAGGACAGGAAGATGGGGTTGCGCTGCAGGTGCGGCGTGTCGGGGCAGAAGAACGGCACGGTCACCATGTAGGACGCATCCTGGATGAGCTGCCCGACCGCGCGGTGGTCCGGATGGTAGTCGTTCGGCCGGTGTCCCATGACGATGTCCGCCTTCCAGTCGCGGATCAGCCGGGTAATCGTGCGGCGGTTCTCCATCGTCGGCTCGAGCTCGCCGTCGTGGATGTCGAGGACCTGGGTAGTGATGCCGAGAATCTTCGCGGTCTCCTCGACCTCGGCCTTGCGGCGGTGCGCCAGGGGGCCGCCGGCCTCGCGCCAGTGCCCGATGTCGCCGTTGGTCACCGAGACGAACTTCACGTGGTGGCCGAGCGCCGCCCATTTCGCGGCGGTCCCGGCCAGCCGGAGCTCGTTGTCGTCGGGATGCGCCCCGAACGCGATGATCCGCAGCTTGCCGTCCGGCGCCTGCGCGGCGGCCGGCATCACGCTTCCCAACAGTGACAGGACCGCGGCGGCCGCGATCGTGCCTGTCGCCATGCTCATATGCTCTCCTCAGGTTGTGGCTGCCGGGCGGGTGCCTGCGGCGGTGCCGGCAGCTCAGCGCCAATGTAGCCGACATCCGGCTGGCCGCAAAGCCGCCGGTGTGGCAGAGTGTCGGCGATGACGCCCATGACCGCTCTTGCCATTCTTATTGGCGCGCTCGCCGCCGGAGCGTTCGCATCGGGCCAGGGCGAACACGCCGGCGCGCCAGAGGTCTGGACCTTCGACCGGCTGGATCGGCTCGGCGGCCACCCGACAACAGTGCTCGGGAGCCCGCGGATCGTCGAGACCCCGATCGGCAGGGCGGCCGAGTTCGACGGGGTCGATGACGCGCTGTTTGTCGACGTGCACCCCCTGGCCGGCGCGCAGACGTTCACCTGGGAGGCCATCTTCCGTCCCGACGGCGGCAGCCGCGAGCAGCGCTGGTTCCACCTGCAGGAGACCGGCTCGGAACACCGCATGCTGTTCGAGATCCGCGTCGCCGGCGAGCAGTGGTTCCTGGACAGCTACATCTTCAGCGCGACCGGCAGCGCGACGCTGATGAACAAGAGCAGCCTCCACCCGCTCGGCGCCTGGTACCACGTGGCGTCCGTATACGACGGCACGGTGTTCCGCAACTACGTCAACGGCGTCCAGGACGGCGAGGCGGCGGTCGCGCTCGCGCCGCAAGGACCGGGGCGCACGTCGGCCGGCGTCCGGATCAACCTGGTGAACTACTTCAAGGGGGCGATCCACTCGGCGCGCTTCACGCGGCGCGCGCTGTCCCCGGCTGAGTTCCACGGGGTGCCTGCCGCAGCCCCTTCGGCCGGCGCCGGGTCCGACTGGCGTACCTACCTCGGCGACAAGGCCAGCACGCACTACTCCACGCTCGATCAGATCGATACCGGCAACGTCGCGCGGCTGCAGGTCGCGTGGACCTACGAGACCGGCGACAAGGGAGAGTTCCAGACCAACAACCTCGTCATCGACGGCGTGCTCTATACAGCATCTCCGCAGCGCAAGCTCATCGCGCTCGACGCGGCGACCGGAAAGGAGCTCTGGAGGTTCGACCCCAAGTCCGAGCGCGATGACCTGGTCGGCAACCGGCAGCGCGGTTTGGCCTACTGGGAAGACGGCGCCGATCGCCGCATCTTCACGTCCGCCGGAACGTGGCTCTACGCAGTGAACGCCCGGACCGGCGTGCCGGTGCGCAGTTTCGGCGACAACGGCTCGATCCATCTCGGGCGCGGGCTGGGCGTCGGCGGCACGCCGTCCGTCAGGCTCAATACGCCTGGCGTGATCTACAAGGATCTGCTGATCCTCGGGGGACTGATCAGCGAACAGACGGCTGGTGCGATCCGCGCCTTCGACGTGCGCACGGGAGAGCTCCGCTGGACGTTCCACACCATCCCCCGCCCGGGTGAGTACGGCTACGACACGTGGCCGCCCGACGCCTGGAAGACGGCCGGCGGCGCCTCCGACTGGTCCGGTCATTCACTGGACGAGGCGCGGGGCATCGTCTATCTGTCGACCGAAACCGCCGGGCCGGATTTCTGGGGAGGCGACCGCTACGGCGAGAACCTCTTCGCGAACTCGATCATTGCGCTGAACGCCGCCACCGGCGAGCGCGTGTGGCACTACCAGATCGTGCACCACGATCTGTGGGACCTCGACCTGCCCTGCCCGCCGACGCTCCTCACCGTCACCCACGGCGGCCGCCGCATCGACGCGGTCGCGCAGGGGACGAAGCATGGCCTGCTGTTCGTCTTCGATCGGGTCACGGGGAAGCCGCTCTGGCCGATCCACGAGCGCCCCGCGCACGCGTCGAAGATTCCTGGTGTCCGGACCTGGCCGACACAGCCGTTTCCCGAGAAGCCGGCGCCGCTGATCCGGCAGATCTACACGAAAGACGACGTCTCGACCATCGGCCCCGATGCGTGGGCGTTGACGAGCGAGCGCTACAATCGCGCCGGGTCCTCCGGCGCAATGCCTCCGCCAAGCGTCAAGGAGACGATCCTGTTTCCGGGTCCCGATGGGGGCTTCGAGTGGGGGGGCGCGGCGGCCGACCCCGAGGGCGTCCTCTACGCCAACGTGAACGAGATTCCCTGGTTCCACCAGATGATTCCCACGCGCGGGCCGGAAGGGGCGCCGGTCTCCGCGGGGGAGCGCCAGTACCTGGTGCACTGCGCCTCGTGCCACGGGATGGACCGGAGCGGAGATCCCGCCGGCGGCATGCCCGCGCTGCGGAACCTGCACGACCGGATGTCGCCCGACTACGTGATGAAGGTCGTGGTTGGGGGCGGCGGGCGCATGCCTCCCTTCGGCCAGCTCGCGGAGGGGCAGCGCCGCGCGATTGTCGAGTTCCTGTTCGGCACGGAGCGGCCGGCCGCTGCCGATGCGGCAGCCCCGGGCGCGGACGGCCCGGCCCGCGAGGGACCGCCCTACGCGTTTGCCGGGTTCCGGCGGTGGTTCGATCGCGAGGGCTACCCGGCGATCAAACCGCCCTGGGGCACCCTCAACGCGGTGGACCTGAACACGGGGGAGATCAAGTGGACGGTACCGCTCGGCGAATATCCCGAGCTGACGAAGCGGGGCATTCCACCAACCGGCACGGAGAACTACGGCGGTCCGGTGGTGACGGCGGGCGGCCTCATCTTCATAGGCGCCACCGCCGACGAGACCTTCCGCGCCTTCGACAAGGCCAGCGGCCGCATCCTGTGGCAGGCGACGCTGCCCTTCAGCGGCACCGCGACGCCGAGCACCTACATGGCGAACGGCAGGCAATATGTCGTCATCTCGGCTGGCGGCGGGAAGTCTGGCCGGCCGGCGGGAGGCACGATTGTCGCCTTCGCGCTGCCCGACTGACGACGGCCGCGCGCCTCAGAGTCTCGCCACGATGAAGGCGAACGTCGCCAACCCCGTCCCGATCGCGACCCAGCCCCACGAGCGGCTGCCCGGCAGCAGCCACCACATCACGAGCCCGCTCGCGATCCACAGGATCAGCGACACGCACACCAGATCGATGGTCACGGCCCAGACCGTGCTCCAGACCGAGTCGAGCTCGTAGCCGGCGTGCGCGTGCATGCTGGTCAGGAAGTGCCGCCAGACGAACTCACGCTGCTCGGCCAGCAGCCGCCGCTGATCGATGAAGTAGGTGATGCGCGTCGGATGAAAGAAGTCCGGCGAGTTGACGTTGATCTGCTGCGCGTTCGGCTGGCTGACGTAGAACCCGCCGCGCAGTCCGGCGTCGGCCAGGATGCGGGCGCCGGCGGCGCGCAGATCGCCACCCGGCGGAACGTCGAGGGTATAGGGCCGGTCGGCGCGCACGTGCCAGACCGGCCGGACCTGCGCCGGATGATTGAACGGGTACGAGCTGACGCCGAACAGCACGACCCACGGCAGGAACACCAGGCCCAGATAGAGGTGCACGCGGCGGACCAGAAGCAGGAACGTCATATCGCGAACACCAGGAAGCCGAAGAGCGCCAGCCCCACGGCCACCGACGCCGCTCCCCACACCCGCGTGGCCCGCATCTCCCACCACATCCACATCCCGGACAGCGCCCAGAACACCATGGCGACGATGATGGCGTCCACGCTGAGCGCCATCAGCCTGTCGGCGGCGTACGGCTGCTGGTAGCCGCGCCGGCGGTGAAAGCGGTTGAGGAGCCCGCCGCTGTGGAATTCCGCGCGCTCGATGACCAGCCGCTGGTCGGCGGGCGTGAACACGATCCGCCACGGCCGCACGAGGTCCTGGCGATTGATGACGAGGCGGCCGTCCGCCGCCGGGCCCTGGACGCCGTAGGCCCCCTCGAGACCGAGGTCCGACAGGATCTGCCGGCCGATTTCAACCGGCGGGGTACCTTGCGCGAAGCGCGTCCCGTAGGTCTGTTCGCGCTCCTGGACGAACGACGGAGGGCCGCCGGTCCAGTGATGGTTCATCGCGATGGTGCTCGCCGCGTATCCCAGGATCCAGGGGGCGAGGAACAGCGCGAGATACATGTGCGTCCGGCGCACCAGCTTCGAGAAGGTCATGGATGCCGGTTATCTTCGCACGCGCAGGTTCTCGAAGACCTCGACGAGCCCCGGCACCGGCGCATCGAGCGAGAAGTTGCCGACCACGATGTCGAGGTCGCCGTCGTGGTCGTAGTCGCCGACATCGAGGGTGGCGTGGGTGGGCGGCCCGGCGTCCAGCACATGCCGTGCGAAGACGCCTGGCCGCGTCTGCTCCAGCCAGACGACCGCTGGTACCGTGCGTGCCTCCGGGTCGTCCAGCGGGACAAGCGCGCAGGCAACGACATCCAGGTCGCCGTCGCCGTCGAGATCCGCCGCCTGCGCCCGGTTGACGCCGGGCAGCGCCGCCAGGCGGTGCGGCGTGAACGGGAAGGTGCCGGTGTTCTCGAGCCAGTGAATCCCGTGATACGGCTTGAGGATTCGATCGTCGAAGGTGTCGCCGTTGCTCATCAGCACGTCGGGGTCGCCGTCCTGGTCGAGATCGACGATCTGGATCCCCGACGATCCCCAGTTGGGATGCGGCGCGGCGTAGATGACCCGGGGCTCGAAGCGCATCCCGCCGCGGTTCACCAACGCAACCACGGTCTCGTGCTCCTGGGCGAACAGCGTGATCACGTCCGGCTGCTTGTCGCCGTTCACATCCACGGGGATGCCCTGGATCGCTCCCGTGCGCCCGTCGACCTGGTGGGGCGCGAACGATGGCGCGCCGGGCTCGAGGGTCTCGTTCTTCAGGATGGTGAAGGCGCCGGTGCGGCGCCAGCCGAACGCCGCCACCGAGACGTCGAGATGACCGTCGCCATCGAGGTCCGCGGCAGCGACGTGCGCGGTGCGCGGCCCCGGCAGGAGCGTCACCGGCAGATAGGTGCCGTCCTTCCGCCCGCGGAGCCAGACCGCCGCGCCGCGATCGTGGTCCGACGGCAGGAAGCGGCCGAGGTCGCCGACCAGGAAGTCGAGAACGCCGTCGCCGTCGAGGTCGCGCGGCTCGATCAGCGCCGGGCTCGCCAGCCGGGCGATCGCCGCGAACGCCGGCTGCTCCTCGTACGGCCTGGCCATGTAGACGATGCCGCTGCGCATGTCGCTCAGCACCATCTCGAGCCGCCCGTCGCCGTCCGGATCGACCAGCCGGATGCTCGCCACCGCCTGGCCTGCCGGTCCCCCCGCGATCGACAGCACGCGCTTGCGGAACGGCAGCGCCTGATCCGGAGCGGGCCACCTGTCCGGTGAGGCAAGGCGCACGGGCGCGTTCGCTTCGTAGTAGCTGGCGATCGACTGCCACTGCGGCGGCAGCCGGACCATCCGGGCCGCCGTGCCTGGGGGGCCGCTCGGCTCCGGCTGTCCCGTCTGGATCAGGTACATCCGGGCGATCTCGTCGCGCCAGGCGTTCTTCGGGAGGCTGTCGGGCGGCGGGAACGCGTGGCAGGTGGCGCACTGGGCCCGCGCCGCGGCGTCAACCGGCATCGCCTGGCCGGCAGGCGCCGCCTGCGGCGTGCTTCGAGGCACCCGGACAGCGCCCACCGCCAGATCGCGGGGGTGCACCAGCCATGCTCCCGCTACGGCCACCAGCAGGATGAAATGCCTGAAGCGGAACGGCATCGCGAGGGCGCTTCCGGTCGATGGGGTGGCCAGGCTCACCCGCTGATGAGCGCCTCGATATCGGCGAGGTCGACAGGCTTCACGAGGTGATGCTGGAATCCCGCCGCGAAGGTCCGCTGTCGATCCGACTCCTGGCCGTAGCCGGTCAGCGCGATCAGGCGGATGCCTGCCAGGCCAGGTATTTCGCGCAGCCGTGCAGCAAGCTCGTAGCCGTCCATGACGGGCAGGCCGATGTCGAGAAACGCGATGCCCGGACGGAACTCCGCGGCGATCCGCAGCCCCGCGGGTGCATCGTGGGCCACCCGTGTGGTGTAGCCCTTGGAGCCCAGGGCCAGGGCCAGCATCTCGGCGGCATCCTCGTTGTCGTCGACGACCAGGATCTTCGGCAAGTCCGCAGCGCCGCGGGTCGTGGCCGCGCGCGCGGCGGGCGCCTCGCTGTCGCGCGGCAGCCCGGCGGATGCCGCTTTCGGCAGGCGGACGATGAACTCGCTGCCCTGGCCCGGTCCATCGCTCCGGGCCGCCACGGTCCCGCCGTGGCGCTCGATCAGGTTCCGGACGATCGTGAGGCCGAGTCCCAGCCCTCCCTGCGACCGGTCGATCGGCTGACGCTCCTGCACGAACAGTTCGAAGATCTGCGGCAGCACCTCGGCCGAGATGCCGATGCCGGTATCGCGGATGCGGAGCACCACCTCTCCGCCCTCCGCCGCAGCGCTGGCATGGATGCGGCCGCCCGGCGGCGTGTACTTGGCGGCGTTCGTCAACAGATTCGACACCACCTGGCCGAGGCGCGTCGGATCTCCCTTCACCGCCAGGCCCCGGCGCGGTACCTCGAGGTCCAGCGTGTGCATCCGCTCCTCCAGCAGCGGACCGGTCATCTCGACGGCGCTGGCCACGACGTCGGCGATCTCGACGATCTCCTCCTTCAGCTCGACTTTCCCGCGGGCGATCCGGGAGACGTCGAGCAGGTCGTCGACCAGCCGGGTCAGATGGGTGACCTGCCGCTCGATGACGGTGCGCTCGCGTTCGGAGCCGTCGCGGCCGCGCAGCCGCATCAGCTGCAGGGCGGTGAGGATCGGCGACAGGGGGTTTCGCAGCTCGTGGCCCAGCATCGCGAGGAACTCGTCCTTCGCGCGGTTCGCCGCCTCGGCGGCCTCGCGCAGCTCGTTCACCTGCTCGCGCGCCAGGACCTGCTCAGTGACGTCGGAAGCGATGAGGAAGATGCCTTCGATCTCCCCGTCGATGTTCCGGAACGGCGAGTAGACGAAGTTGAAGTAGACGGTCTCGCTACCGCCCCCCTCGCGCGTGAAGATGAGCCGGGGTCTCCTTGCCGGCGTAGGCCACGCCGGTCCGGTAGACGTCGTCGAGGCGCGCGCGGAACACCTGGTCGCGCAGCTCGGGCATCACCTCGAACAGCGGGCGGTTGAGCAGCGCGTCCTCCGGACGCCCCCAGACCTCGCACGCCGGCGGGTTGGCGAGCTCGACGACGTGAGTCGGGCCCGCGCAGCACCGCGATCAGCGTCGGCGCCTGCATGAAGAGCGAATGCAGGAGCCGCTTCTGCAGTTCCGCGTCCTGCCGCGCGAGGTGCTCCCGTTCCCGCAGCACGGCATTGGCTTCGGTGGCCCGCCGCTCGTCTTCGACGTCCGTGTTCGTGCCGAACCAGTGGGAGACCTGCCCGCGCGAATCGCGCACCGGATTGACGCGCGTCAGGAACCGCCGCGAGGTCCCGTCGGCGCCGCGCAGCGGAAACACCATCTCGAACGGGGTGCCTGACTCAATCGAGGCCTGCCAGCGCGCCTTGACCTCCGGGCAGCACGGCCGGGTCGTGTACGCGCTCCCACCCCCAGCCTTCCATGTCCGCCGGGGTGGTGCCGGTGTAGGCGTACCACTGGTCGTTGTACCAGTAGATCCAGCCGTCGGGCCGCGCCATCCAGGCGAGGTTCGCGATGGAGTTGGCGAGGGCGCGGAACAGGTGCTCGCTCTCCTCGAGCTCCTGCGTCACCCGGGCGCGCTCGATCGATTCCCAGCACCGGCTCGCGACGCGTTGCACCAGCTCGACCTCGTCCGGCTGCCACTGTCGCGGCTGCACGGTGTGCACCGCGAGCGCGGCCACGAGGCGGCCCTGCTTCAGAATCGGCACACTGATGGCTGCCCCGATGTCGGCCGCGGCGTACGAGGGCCGGTCGGCCGCGGTGATGCGCTCATCGGTCGTGCTGTCGGCCACCACGTAGGGATGGCCGTCCTTCAGCAGACGCAGGCACGGCGTCGCCGAACTGCCTGAACGTGTAACGGCCTGCAATGCTCGGCACGCCCGCGTGGTAGTTGCCGGTCACGATCGAACGTGTCCTCGTCCTCCTCGACCGTGGCGTAGGCGCAGCGGTTCACGGCGAGGTGCCGCCCCAGCGCGGCCGCCGCGGTGAACGTAATCTCCTCGGGGTCGGTCAGCGGCCGGACCGCGTCGTCCAGCGCCACGAGAAACCGGTCGCGTGCCTCGAGGCGCTGGCGGGACGAGATGTCGCGGGCCATCTTCGAGGCACCGACGATCCGGCCGTCGCGGTCGCGAATCGGCGACACCGTCAGCGCGACCGGGATCAAGGCGCCGCTGGCGTGCCGCCGGACGGTTTCGAACGACGGCACCCGCTCGCCGCCCCGGATCCGGCGCACGACATCCTCCTGCTCCTGTTCGCGGCCGGGCGGAATGATGATGGCAAGGGGCCGGCCAATCGCCTCGGCTGCCGTGTAGCCGTACAAGCGCTCGGCCGCGGCGTTCCAGGAGGTGATCACGCCGTCCAGGTCCTTGCTGATGATGGCGTCGTCCGAGTTCCCGACGATGTCGGCGAGGCGGAGCGCCAGTTCGGCGGCAACCTTGCGGTCGGTGACATCGCGGGTGAAGCACTGCGTGTGGAGGAAGCGGCCGTCCCGCCGGAGCACGTTCGAGTTGATCTGGACGAAGCGCAGGGAGCCGTCCTTGTGCCGGAGCCGCGCTTCGTAGTTCAGGAGGGTGTCCCCTCCGGTGAGGCGGGTCAGGATGTCGGCGATGACCGGCGGGTCGGCGTGGAACTCCGCGATGTTGCGGCCGACGTATTCCTCGCGGGCGTAGCCGAGCAGGTCGAGCTCGGTCTGGTTCGCCCAGAGGATGGTGCCGTCGGACCCGACCCAGTGCAGGCCTTCGGCGGCGTGGTCGAGACACCGCTTCAGCTCCTGATCGACGAGCTCGGCCAGCCGCTCGTCGCGGGACGAGGACGGTGATGGGGACGTGGCGGGCGCCGGGACCTTTGCGCTCATACGCGGGCTCGCGTCAATTGATCGACCGGGATGCGACCGCCGATGATGATGCCGGGCGGTTCAGGCATCGTGTCGCACATCGCGCTGCAAGGCAAGGCTGCCGCAACGGCGAATGGAATCGATACGCGCATCGTCCTGCCCGCCGGCGGCGGGACGGGAATCGAGCCCCGCCCGGTTCACGCGCGCGCGGGCTTGTGCAGCCGATCCACCACGAGGAAGTAGGGCAGCGCCAGCGCCGACAGCGCTGCGGCAATGCCGAACGCCGTGGCGTAGCCGAGGTGCTGAATCAGCCAGCCCATCGACGTCGACCCGGTGCCGATCCCGGTGTCGAACGCCGCCAGGATGGCGCCGAACGCCGCTCCCCGCCGGTCCGCCGCCACGTCCTGCATCACGTAGCCCACGTAGGCGGGATACGCCGTGCCGAAGCCGAGGCCGAACACGATGGCGGAGATCAGCATCCAGGGCCGCGTGCCGCCGATCGACAGCACCGCCAGCCCGCAGCTGATCATCACCAGGCAGGGGACGAACACCCGCTTGTAGCCCCACAGATCGCCGAGGCGCCCGGTGATCGGCCGCGTGCACAGAATCACCACGGCCAGCGTGGTCAGGTACAGCCCCTTGGGGTGACGTCCCGCTGGCGTCAGCATACATCGCCGCGAAGCTGGTGATGCCGCCGTAGCCGAACGAATAGAGGAACAGCGTCAGCGACGTCACGAGCACCCGCCACTCGAGCAGGCCCTTGCGCGGCCCGGCGGACACGGTCCGGCGGATGCTCCTCGAGATTCCACGCGATCCCCGCCATCACCAGGTTCAGCACGCCCGCGACCACGCAGAGCCAGATCCAGCCGTGGCGGTAGATACAGAAGCCAATCGATCGGCGACACGGCAATCGCCGCCATCGTGGACAGACCCCAGTAGCCGATGCCTTCGGCGCGCCGCCGCTCGGGCAGCATGTTGGTCATGTAGGCCGCCGACGCCGACAGCAGCGCCGACCAGAACACCCCCTGCACGACGGCCAGCGCCAGCATCAGCCGGTAGTCGGTGATCACCGCGTAGCCGGCGGCAAAGACCGCGAGCGCCAGGCTGCTGATGATGAGCACGCGCCGCTGCCCGTCCGATCGACATAGGCGCCGGTCAGCGGCGCCGAAAACGCCGACGAGTAGGTCAGGAAGCCAAGGAACATCCCGGAGGCGAATGTCGTGCCGCCGAGGTCGAGGATGTGGAACGGCGCCGTCGGGAGCAGCTGGAACGCCGACAGGAACACGGTGAACGTGAACCCGCACATCACGAAGAAGCGCGGGGTGAACAGACGATCGGGAGGGGACATGGGGAGGAAGAGGATCGTAGCACGCGCCCTACGGCTGCGCCGTGCGGCGCCGTGCTCCCGCTATTCGGACTTCAGGGCACGAACGGGGTCGAGGCTGGCGGCGCGCCAGGCAGGGATCAGGCTGGCCAGCAGAGCGACGAGCGTGAGCGCCGCGGCAACCGCCAGGAACGTCGCGGGATCGGCCGGCGTGACGCCGTGCAGCAGGCTGGTCAACAGCCGCGACAGGCCGGCGGCGGCGGCCAGCCCGACGGCGACGCCAACGAGGGCCAGGCCAAGGCCGTCCATCAGGATCAGGCGGAGAACCTGCGGGCGCCCGGCGCCGATCGCCACGCGGATGCCGATCTCGCGCGTGCGTCGGCTGACCACGTACGACAGCACGCCGTAGATGCCGATCGCCGACAGCGCCAGCGCGAGCGCCGCGAACACGCCCATCAGCACGGTGGTGAAACGCGGCGCCGACAGCGTCGCCGACACGACGTCGTCCATGGTGCGGATGTCGGCAACGGGAAGATTCGGGTCCATCTCGCGGATCAGCGCGCGGACGGGAGCCACGAGCGCGCGCGGATCCTGCGCGCTCCTGACGACAAGTGTCATGCCGCGGACGGGGTTGCCGACGGACTTGTGCCACTGGGTGTGCGGCACGTAGAACTTCTCCTTCACCACATCGGTGATGCCGTTGTGGCGCACGTCCGCGACGATGCCGACGACGGTGATCGCGGGACGCGAGGCGCCGCCGCGCCCGATGGTGAAGCGGCCGCCCAGCGCGTCGCGGCCCGGCCAGTAGAGCCTGGCCATCTCCTCGTTGATCAGCGCGACGGGCATCGCGTCGGTGCGGTCGGCGGCGGAGATGGCGCGGCCGCGGACGAGCCGCTCCCCCATCGCCTCGAGATAGCCGTCGGTCACGATCTGCCAGTCCCCCTTGGCGCCGGTACCGGGCGGTGGCGTGTAGCCGTCGACCGTCAGGCCGAAGTCGCCGATCGTGGAGCCGAGCGGCAGCGCGCGCACGGCGCCGGCGCTCTGCACACCGGGCAGCTGGCGAACGCGATCGTTGAGGCGCGCGTAGAACTCCACCACATGCTCCGGCGTCGGCGTACGTCGCCGCCGGCAGCGCCAGGCGCATCGTCAGCACCCGCGCGGGCTCGAAGCCCAGCGGCACCTGCTGCAGCGACCAGAGGCTGCGGATCATCAGGCCGGCGCCGACGAGCAGGATCACGGCAAGTGCCATCTCGACGACGACCAGGGCGTTGCGGAAGCGGCCGCGCGCTCCTCCGCTCGAGGCGCCCTGGGCGCCGTCCTTGAGCGAGTCGGTGAGGTCCACGCGCAGCGCCCGGATGGCTGGCGCCACGCCGAACATCACGGTGGTGAAGACCGCCACGAGCGCGGTGAACAGCAGCACCTGGGGATCGACCGCCGCTCCCGCCACGCGCGGCACGCTCGCGGGGTTCCACCAGGCAACGAGGCGGACGGCGCCGTAGGCGAGCGCGAGCCCCGCACCGGTGGCCAGGGCGGTCAGCAGCAGGCTCTCGGTCAGGAGCTGGCGCGATCACGCGGGCGGCGCTGGCGCCGAGCGCGGCGCGCACGGCAATCTCGCGCTGCCGCCCTTCCGCGCGCGCGAGCAGCAGGTTCGCGACGTTCGCGCAGGCGATGAGGAGCAGGAAGCCCACGGCGCCGAACAGGAGCCAGATGCCACGGCGGACGGGGCCGACCACCTCATCAGTGAGCGACAGCACGACGGTGTCGAACTGCATCTGCACGGGATAGAGCCCCTCGTTCGTCATGGCGCGGGCGATGCCGCTCAGGTCGCCGGCGGCCTGCTGGACGGTGGCGCCGGGCCTCAGCCGTGCCGCGGCATACAACCCGTGGCTGCCGTGGTCGGTGCTGGCCGGATCCATCTGGAGCGGCTGCCAGAGCTGTGACGGCTCGGGATTCTGGAAGTCGGTCGGCAGCACGAAGCCCGGCGGCATCACGCCGACGACCTCGTGCGGCTGGCCGTTGATCGCGATCGTCCGGCCGACGATGCCGGGGTCCGCGGCAAAACGTCGCGACCACAGCGCGTGCCCGAGCACGACGAGGCGCGGACCGTTGGGTAGGTCCTCAGCGGCGGAGAACACCCGGCCGTGCAGCGGCGCCACGCCCAGAACGGTGAAGAGGTTCGCGGTTACCGCCGCGGCGGCCACGCGCTCCGGCTCTCCGTCGCCGGTCAGGTTCACCTGGCTCTCTCCCCAGGCCGCCACGTCCGACAACGTCCGCGACCGCCGCCGGTAGTCCACCACTTCCCCCTCGGCCACCCAGGTCTTGTCGAACGACGTCCACTTGCTCCAGATCATCACCGCCCGGTCCGGCTCCGACCAGGGCAGGGGACGCAGCAGGACGGCGCGAACGACGCTGAAGATGGCGGCGTTGGCGCCAATGCCGAGCGCGAGGGTGAGGACGGCGATGGCGGCAAAGCCGGGGTTCCGGCGAAGCGCCCGGACGCTCACCCGCAGGTCCCGCATCAGGATTTCGAGCATGATGGGATTGGACGGAGAACGCCGGCTGGAGGTTGACGGCAAGTTGCCGGATCAGGGTCCCGGCTCTTTGTTAAGATTTCCTGCTATGACACAGGATTACAACGAGTTCCGTCCGTCACGCATCTGGAAGCGGCTGCCCGCCGAGCGGCGGCAGGCGGCAGCCGAGCTCTTCTGGAGCGACGAACAGTCGGCCGAGCAGCAGGTCGAAGCCTGCGCCTCGATTGCCACGCACATGAAGTTCCGGGCCAAGAGCGTGCTGAACCTCCCGCCCGAAAAGAAGGCGCAGTACCTCGTCAGGCTGCCCGTGGTCTCGGACGCGGTGGCCGCGCGCGCGCTGGTCAACTACCACCTCGGCCGTCAGCGCGCCATGATGGCGGCGTTCCTCGACGCGCTCGGCGTGGAGCATGAGGACGGACTCATCAACGAGGAGACCACGGTCAAGCCCGAGTCGGACAAGCTCCGGGCGGCGGCGGCCGAGATCGCGGGCAAATACCCGGCGGACGACGTGGCGCTCTATTTCTCGACGCTGGTGTCGCAGGATCCCGACACGTGGGGGGAGCTCGCGGAGCTGCCCGAAACGGGCGCTCCCGCCTCGACGCACTGAGCATGGTGTGGTCCCTGGTGTTCGTGACGATCCTGGCCCAGCAGGCGCCCGGCGGCCCCGCCCCCGCACTGGAGAACCGGCTGCGGCTGAGGATCGCGGAGAGCGGCGCCGAAGTGGCGGTGGCGTACCGCACGCTCGATGGAAAGGACGAGCTCCTGCTCGACGCCGACCGGGTGTTCCATGCCGCCAGCACCATGAAGGTGCCGGTCATGATCGAGCTCTACCATCAGGTGGCTGAGGGCGGCGTCACGCTGGACGATCCCGTCCCGATCAGGAACGAGTTCCACAGCATCGTTGACGGCAGCCCCTACGCGCTGAGCGAGGGAGACGACTCGGATCGCGACGTCTACGCCGCGGTGGGCCGGACGCTGACCCTCGGCCAGTTGTGCCACGCGATGATCACGGTCAGCAGCAACTTCGCCACCAACCTGCTCATCGAGAGGCTGGGAGTGGCGAACATCCGCCGGACGGTCGCCAGGCTCGGCGCGGATGACGGTGGCGGCATGCAGGTGCTGCGGGGCGTCGAAGACGGCAAAGCCTTCGAGCAGGGACTGAACAACTCGACCACGGCGCGCGGGCTGCTGACCCTGTTCGAGCGGCTGGCGCACGGCACCGCGGTGAATGCCGCCGCTGACCAGGCGATGGTGGAGATCCTGAAGCGGCAGGCGTTCAACGACGCCATCCCGGCGGGGCTGCCCCCGGGCGTCGCGGTCGCCCACAAGACGGGCAACATCACGCGAATCCACCACGACGCCGGCATTGTGTTCGCGCCGCGGCCCTACGTCCTGGTGCTGCTGGTCCGCGGGATCGCCGACCGCAAGGTCAGCGGAGCGCTGATGGCGGACCTGTCGAAAGCCGTCTACGACGCGGCGGCGGGCGCGAGGTAATCGGCGCCGATCAGAAGCGATACGCGAAGTTGACTACGGGCGCAGCCACGACCTGATCGTCGATGAACAGGGCGGCCATCGCGAGATCGGCCGACAGGTTGTCGCCGAAGAACCGCACGCCCCCCGACAGCACCCCGGACGACGACCAGAGATAGCTCTCCGTGATGAGCTTCAGATTGCGGCGCAGCGGCCGGTCGCCACCCACCATGACGACGGCGCGCCGGCTGCCGTCCGTGGTGTAGCCCATCCCGGCGCCCACGGTGAACGAGCCGCCGGCGAGCTCGCGCGTCAGCACGCCATAGCCAATGCCCAGTCCCTGGTTGTCGGGACCGAAGCCGTGGAAGAGACCGGCCGAGACGTGCGTGCCGCGCCGGGAATACAGGCTGACCTTGGGCGTGATCCAGTAGGGCCGGTCGAACTCGCCGGGGCCGAAGAACAGCGGCGTGCCGCCGCCAATCGAGATGCGATCGGTGATGCCGACCTGCACGAAGGGCATCACGAACTCGTACACGCCGAGATAGGCTTCACCCTTCCTCAGCGGCCTCCCGGTCGGCCCGAACAGGAGCCGCGTGCTGTTGGGATCCTCGCGCCGGAAGTTCCCCTCGATGACCCGGCCAGTCACCCGGCGCATCGAAGCCACCTTGCTTCGAGCCGACTGCACCAGCGCGCCGGACGTGGTGCGGAAGACAATCTCCGCGTCGCTCTCGGCCTCCACCACCCCGTAGAACCGCGAGCCATCGTCGAGCATGAGTTCCTGCACCGTCTCGATATGGGGTGAGGCGTCCGGATCCCGCACCTGCCGGGCGGCGGCAGACGACGCATTGGCAAGGACGATCGCCGCGATGACAATGGCAACAACCGGCTTCATGGCTGGCTCCCGGACCGGCAACACTCCCCGGGGCCGTCCGTCCACTGTCGGGGGAACCGGGCAGCATCGGGTGAGGGCGCGCGTCCATGCAGAGCACGATAGGCCGCCGCGGGCTGAGAAGTCGTGACGCGGGGATGAAGAAGCCTGAAATCAGCGGGCCCGTGCGGCCAGCCGGGCCAGGAGGGCGGTAAAACCGGGGGCGTCGGAGATCCGTCCGAGGAGCGGTTCGACCGGGATCGTCCAGCCGGCAAACGGCAGGTCGGCCTTCTCCAGCAGGTGCTGCAGCGCGGCCACCGCCTCGGCGGGCTTCCCGCGGACGGCATGCAGCAGGGCCTCAGCCAGCAGGGCCTCGCCGCCACGGCCGCCACGGCGGAGCGCCTCGATGGCCTCGCCGGCGCGGTCGAGCGCCTCGTCCGCGGCGGCGGCTTCCTTCGTCCCGGCCAGCGCGGCCCCGAGGCCGGCCAGCGACCGCGCATGGTCCGGGAACAGCCGGAGCGCCTCGCGAAACCTGCCGGCTGCCGCCGCGGCGTGGCCGCCCGCCAGCAGCGCGAACCCTGCGCCGTCGTGGGCATTCATGGCGAACTCGGCGGCGTAGAGCTGACCGGGGCCCGATGCGATCTCCTTGTCGAATTCGCGCAGCGCTTCGGCGGCGTCCCGGCGTGCCAGCCGCACCAGGCCGAGCAGCCAGTGCAGCCCCTTGGCCGGGTAGCGCTGGCGGAGGTGCGCCTGCCGATCCTGCACGATCGTCCCTTCGCGCAGTGTGGACTCGGCATGGTCGAGCGCGCCGCGCGCGATGTGCACCATGGCCCCCTCGAAATGCGCGAACGGGAAGTCGGGATAGAGCTCCACCGTCCGCGCCACCGCCTGCAAACGTTCGTCTCCCCAGGCCGCGTGCGCCAGGCGGAACTGGTTGCCCCAATACTCCGGCTCGAGCGCGACAGCCCGCCGGGCGGCGGCGCGGGCGTCCGCCGCGCGGCCGGCGCCGACGAGCAGGAATGCCAGCGTGGCATGGGCGTCGGCGAGGTCCCGCTCGAGCTCGATGGCGCGCCGGACGTGATCGATCGCGCGCGCGAGCAGCGCGCCGTCCGGCCCATTGCGGGCGCGCGACATTTCGTATTGCCAGAAGTGGGCGTTGGCCAGGCCGACGTACGCCGCGGCATACCGGGGGTCGAGGGCAAGCGCGCGCTCGAAGTCGGCAATCGCGCCGGCGACGTGCGCGGCATCCAGCGACTCGAGCCGCACGCGCCCCTCCGTGAACGCCCGATAGGCCTCGAGGCTCGCCGTTTCCCGGTGGTGCCGCCGGCCGCCGCCTGCCGGCTGCCCGGATCCGAGTGCCCCGGCGAACTGCGCGACCAGGCGGTCCTGCAGCTCGAAGACCTGGTCGAGCGGTCCGTCGGCCTTCGCGTCCGCGAGGCATGCGCCGCTCGCCACGTCGACAATCCGGCCCCGGATGCGCAGCCGATCGCCGGCGCGCTGGAAGCTCCCGACGACGACGCGGTCGATGCTGAGGGCCGCCCTCAGGGCGGCCAGGTCGCGGCCGCTGCGGCTGACCGCCTCCATCACCCGCACGCGATCGATGATGCGGGGCGCCGCGGGACGCAGATCGTTGGTCAGCGTTTCCGCTATCCCCGACGACAGCCAGGCCAGCCCCGGATCGCCGCTCACGTTCTCGAAATCGAGCACCGCTACCACGCCGGGCGCGCCGGGTGCGGTGTCGCCCGCTCCGGGTGAGGGAGGATCGGAGTCCGACGGGTCGAGCACCTGCACCGGCGATACGAAGCGGTAGCCGCGGCGGGCAACGGTCTGGACGTAGGTCGGACTGGACGGGTCGTCGCCCAGCGCGTGGCGCAGCTCGGAGACGACCTGGGTGAGCGCGTTGTCGGTGACGGCCACGTCCGGCCACAGCGCCGCGAACAGCTCGTCCTTCGACACCAGCACCGATGGGCGCGCCGCGAGCAGCAGCAGCAAGTCCACGACTTTCGGCGACACCGCCACGGCGGCGCCGTCGCGCGTCACGCGGCAGGCAGCGCCGTCGACGACGAAAGGACCGAACCGGTAGGACGCTCGTGCCGGCATGGCGGAGTGAATTGTACGCGGGCGTTCAGCGCCGCACGACAAGAAGGGCGTCGCTGACTTTCCTGGCGCCGGCCAGGTCGGACGGGCTGTTGAGCACTTTGCCTGCCGCCCACATCGTGGTGGAGCCGCCGCCGTCGAGATTCAGGACGTTCACCAGTCCGAGGCGGCGGGCGAAGTCGCGCAGCTCCACGAGGGTCATGCCGGCGCTCAGTCCGGGCTGCCGCCCATCCACGGTGACGAGCCAGATCGTCCCATCGGGCCGCGTCCCGATGGCGGTGCGGGGATGACGCATCGCGGCAAAGCCGGGACTGAAGACCTCCGCGGACCAGTCGTCCACCATCCGGCCGTCGCGGGCGAGCAGGCCGGCGCCGCCGATGATGTCGCTGGCCTCCGCCCAGGCGTCCGGATCGCCGGCCGCGCCGTAGTGCGTTTCCAGGTCCACGCGCGCGCCCGGCCGCAGCGCCGCCAGCGCCGGCGGCGGCCGCGAACCGCCGAACGACAGGACGAAGCCCTCCCTGGGGATCGGTGTCTTCCCCTGCCGCCGCGGCGGCTCGCGCACCCGGAGCGGCCGGCCATCGAGGATCCACTCGAGCCCGCCGGGCGCCGTGTCGGTGTGGGCGTGGTACGCGGGGGTGAACAGCATCAGCTGCCCGACGCGCCGCGTCGTGTCCACCCCGGCAATCTCGACGCGCCCGTCACGCCGGGCGTTCTTCCGGACGACCAGCGACATCTTCGCGGTCACGCGGCCGAAGATCAGGCGGCTGCCCGCCGGGTTCCTGATCAGCCCGACGGCGCCGCGGGGCCGGCGCGTATCGCTCACCAGCCGGCCGCCGAGCTTGTAGATCCCGGCCGGATCGCCGTTCGGCAGGAAGAAGCCGGCGTTAATGGCCGCCACCGCGCCGTGGCGGGCCGCCATGTCCGCGACCCGTTCGGTCTCCATGACCTCGTCGTTCGCCAGCACCGCACGCAGCTCCGCCGCCGCCGGGTCCACCCGGAGGATCCAGATCGAGACGGGCGCCGGCGGGTCGAGCGTGGACGGGTCGGTCACGTGGTAGACCGTCACGCCAGGCGCGAGATCGCGTCCGGGGCCGAGCGCAACCGCGGGCTGCGGGAGGGAGCCGGCGGTGAGCGCGCTGCCGGGAAAGAAGGACGGAGATAAGAAAGGAAAGGAGGGAAGAAAGAAGGGGCGAACGAGCAGGAGGCAGAGAACGGCCAGCGCCACCGCCCGGGGCGCCGGCGCCGGACCACGAAGACGCCCCGGGGCGTTCATCAGCGGCCGCAGGCCGTCGCGCCGCCGTCGAAGGACTTCACGTCGAGCACCGGCAGCATGCGCCGCGATTCCGACAGCGGTGAATGCGGGCTCGGGTTCGCGCCGCCGATCGTGATCCGCATCCGGCCGACCCGGGCGGACTGCCCCGCCTCTTTCGGCAGATCGGACTTCAGCACGCCGCGGACGGTCACCACCCGGCCATCGTGCGAGTCGCGCAGATCTTTCAGGAGCTTCTTGTCGCCGGTCAGGCGGAACGTCAGGCCGGTGGCGAGCACGCCGCTGGCTTCGAGCGCCGCGGCTTCCGTGGCCTCCAGCGCGCCGCCGGCCAGGCAGCCCTTGACCGTCAGGCTGTCCCCCTTCCGGACCGGCTTGGCCGCCGGCTTGCCTTCCGGTTCCTGCGCGTCCTGCGCCGCCGCGAGGGAGGTGAACCCGAGCAGCAGGCAGAAGGCAATCGCACGTCGCATGGTGGCTCTCCTGGCAGGGCCGCGCGGCCCTATGGCTGCTTCCGGCCGGAATATTCCAGCATCTGCGTGGTCAGGTCGAGGGGATACGTCACCGTGACGTCGGTGATCTTGCCATCCGCGCCGGTGACCGCCTCGAGCCGGGGCTGGATGAAGCCGGTGTACGACGGCATGTTCAGCTTGTCGACGCGCGCCACGACTTCGTCGCGCAGCTTGGCGTCGAAATGGACGCCGAAGGTCTCGAACAGCTTCTTCGACGCCTCGTAGTCCCCTTCCGCCTTGATCCGCTGGACCTCGGCGAGCAGCCGTCCGACCCCTTCCTGGAACGCCTTCGCGTCGACCATCACGTAGAACGTCTTGCCGTCGCGCTCGCGCACGTCGATCGCCTTGGTGTTGGCCATGAGCCACCGCACGATCATCTGGCGGTTGCGCATGTGGTCTTCCTCGATCTGGGTGCCCTCGCGGATCCGGCGCAGCTGCGCCAGCGCGTTGCGCGTATACCCTTCGTACTCGGCCGCGACGATCTCCGGCTGGTCGCGGGCGTCCACGATGCCGAGCTCGGCGAGCTTCGGATCCGGGATGAAGTACAGCGCCACCAGGTCGGCGCGCGCTTCCTCCAGCGCCGAATACTGCTCCTTGAGCGCCGTCTGCGGGCTGCCCTGCAGCTTCCCGGAGATCTTCCCCGAGGCGTGGCCGATGACCTCGTGCATGTTGGTGGTCAGCTCGCTGGCGACGCTGCTCCACTTCTCGGCGCGCGCCGCTTCGGCGTCGGTCCAGGCGAACTCCCGCCGGAACTGCGCGGTGGTCGACCGGTCGTAGGCCTCGTTGACGTTCGACAGCGACACCGACTTGCTGCCGTGCTTCTCGCGAATCTGCTGGTCGTTCGGCAGGTTGATGCCGACCGGGGTGATCGGCGCCGAGTCGCCCGCTTCGACGACCACGTCGATGGCGTTGGCGGTGATGCCGCGAACACCCTGCTTCTTGTACTGATCGGCCCAGGGCATCCGGTCCTCGAACCACTGGGCGTGCGCCGCGATCTTGCGGATGTCTTCCGTCTTCTCGCGGTTCACGAAGTAGACCAGCGCTTCCCACGATCCCTTGTGGCCGCGCGGGTCCATGTAGACCTCGATGAAGCCGTTGATCGTGTCCACCGGGGAGTCCTTGTCCTCGACCCAGGCGATGTCGTAGGCGATGCGGTCGGCCGTCTCACCGGTCTGGTACCACGTGATGAGCGCGCGCAGCGCCGCGGCGGTCCTCTCGGGGGCGAACGGGATGGCCGCCTCGAGGTGGCCGACGATCGCGCGGATCTGCCTGTCGTAGCGGCCGCCGATGCGATAGACCTCCTCGACCAGCTTGCCGTCTTTCCTCTTCACGAGACGGGAGTTCAGCGGGTATTTCTCGGTGAACCCCTCGAGGTCCTTCATCGCCACGTTGACGTAGAGGTTGTTGGCGCTCGCCTGCAGGATGTCCTTTCCCGGCCCGGGCGTCTTGTTGGTGACGATCGGATCCACGGTGGCGTCGAAGAACATCGGCCGGAGCCGGGCGAGCATGGCGTCGAGCGACTCGCCGCGCTTCAGCGGGAAGTTCGCCCCGGCCTTCTGCGCGGCTTTCGCGGCGGCGGCAAACGCCTCGAACGTCCCCTTCATCACGAACTTCCGCGCCGTCAGGTTGTTGTAGGGCCCGGTGTTGAGCCAGAACAGCTTGGTGTAGCGCTGGATCTCGGCGAGCGTCTGCGGGTCGACCCCGGCCGGGTGCGTCAGGATCTCCTCGAGCACGTCGCGCATCTCGAGGCTGTGCGCGTAGCGCTGGTCGTAATAGATGTCCCGGCCGGCGAGGGCCGCCTGATAGAGATGCCAGATCAGCTGCTTCTGCTCGAGCGGCAGCTCGCTGAAACCGTCCACGTACAGCTGGCTGACCGCCGCATCGTCGATCTGCTCGACGCAGGTACTTGCGGCCCGCGGGTGCCTGGCTGGTGGCGGGCGCGGGCTGCAGCGTGCCGGCCGCCGGAGAATCGGATCCGTCGTTGTCCGCCCAGCTGCCAGGCGGCTGCGAGTGCCAGTGCCATCCCCACTCCAATCGGTAGAGAAACCCTCATGGTTCCAGTTTAACGGCTTCGCCCAGCTCCGGCATGTGGACGGTCCAGCCGAGCTTGGACCTGATGGTCCCGTGCAGCGCATCCATGGCGGCCGGCTCGCCGTGCACGAGGAACGTGGTGCGCGGCGGCCTCGTGAAGTTGCCGAGCCAGCGAAGGATCTCGCTGGAGTCGGCGTGCGCGGACATCGATTCGAGGCGGTCGATGCGCGCCTGCACCGGGATTTGCTGACCGTGGATCTTCACCGTCGGGGCGCCGTCGATCAGCGCCCGCCCGCGGGTGCCCGCCGCCTGGAATCCGGCGAGCAGGACGGTGTTCCGCCCGTCGGGCAGCGCCGCCTTGAGGTGATGCAGCACGCGCCCGCCCGTGGCCATGCCGCTCGACGAGATGACGATGGCGGGCATGCTCGACTTCGTGAGCTCCTTGGATTCGGCGCTCGATTCGATGGCGCGGAAGCGCTGGGTACAGAACGCGCACACGTGCCGCTCGCGCGCCGCCTGCTCGCGCCGCTTCGGCGTGGGCTGATGGGCCGCGTGGTCGTGCGGCGCCTTGCCGTCGCGCTCCTCCGGCACCAGGTCGGGATCCAGCTCGTGCAGCCGTTCGCTGTAGCGGGCCAGCGCCTCGAGCGCCATCGGGCTGTCGAGAAACACGGGGAGGACGGGAATCCGCTGCTCTTCCTCGAGCCGGCCAATCCAGTAGAGCAGCTCCTCGACCCGGCCGATCGCGAACGACGGGATGATCAGCTTGCCGCCCCGTTCGGCGGTGGCTCGCACCACCGCGGCCAGGTGCTCGCCGCTGTCGTCCTGTTCGTGCACGCGGTCGCCGTAGGTGGACTCGACGAGCAGATAGTCGGCCTCCGCGACCGGGACCGGATCCGGCAGGACCGGGCGTTCGTAGCGGCCGAGGTCGCCGCCAAACAGCAGCGTCAGGCCGCCGGTCCGGACCCGCGCGTACGCCGATCCGAGCAGGTGACCGGCGCTCAGGAACTCGACCTCGACGCCCTCGGCGACCGGCATCGGCCGCTCGTAGCCGACCGGCTGCAGCAGCGAGACGGCGCGGAACGCGTCCGCCTCCCCGTAGAGTGGCAGCGCCGGCGAGTGCTTCGAGAAGCGGTGGCGGTTGGCGTTGGCCGCGTCTTCTTCCTGGATGCGGCCGGAGTCGGGGAGCACGATGCGGCAGAGATCGCGCGTGCCCGCGGTGCAGAACACGCGGCCGCGGAAGCCCTGCATCACCAGCCGCGGCAGATAGCCGCAATGATCCAGGTGCGCGTGCGTCAGGACGATGGCGTCGAGTGACGCGGCGGGAACGGGCAGATCCTGCCAGTTCCGCTCGCGGAGCTCCTTGAGGCCCTGGAACAGGCCGGCATCGATCAGGATCCGGGCATTGCCGGTCTCGAGCAGGTACTTGGAGCCGGTCACCGTACGCGCCGCGCCGAGGAAGGTCAGGGTGATCACGATGTCCTTTCGATCGGGCTACGCGAAGAGCGCCACCTGCCCACCGGTGTGCCAGAACAATACGGTATCCGCATCGGAGAAGGCCTTCGCGCGCACGGCCGAGATGAGCGCGGCCATCGCCTTCGCGGTATAGGTGGGGTCCAGGAAGATCGCTTCGGTCCGGGCCGTCAGCGCGATCGCCTCGCGCGACTCGCCGGTCGCGATGCCGTAGCCGTCCCCGACGAAGCGATCGTCCACCTCGATATGGACGTCGCCGATCGCGCGGCGGCTTCCGGGCTCGAGCAGATCCGGCAGCCCGTCGATGATCGCGCGGACGTCGCGCGCCAGCCCCGAAGCGGGCTCGTCGGCGCTCACCCCAATCACCCGCGTCGGCACGCCCGCCAGCGCACACCCCGCGGCAAGGCCGGCCTGGGTGCCGCCCGACGAGGAGGAATGGACGATGACGTCGGGGGGATCGATCTGGCCGAGCAGCTCGCGCACGGCCAGGACGTAGGCGGCCGCCCCGAGCGGCGTGGACGCGCCGATCGGGACGACGTAGGGCCGGCGCCCGGCGCGGCGCTCGTCCTCGGCGGCGCGCTCAACCGCGGCGGCCCGTTCGTCGCGGGTGGCGACATGCCGTACTTCAGCGCCGAGCAGGCCGTCGAGCAGGGCATTGCCGGTCGGCGCTGCCGGCTTCATGCCGTTGACCACCAGCACGCAGCGCATGCCGAGCCGCGCCGCGGCCGCCGCGGTCACCCGGCAATGGTTCGACTGCACGCCGCCGCTCGTGATGAGGGTGGCGGCTCCCTGCCGCGCGGCGTCGGCCGCCACGAGCGCCATCTTCCTCACCTTGTTGCCGCCAAACGCAAACCCGATCGCGTCGTCGCGCTTGATGAGGAGGCGGGGGCCGCCGCCGAGCGCGTCCCGAAAGCGGGTGAGGCCCTCGACCGGCGTAGCGAACGGCGCCAGGCGGACCGCCGGCAGCGCCGAAAGGGCCTCGAACATTGACCTTTTCAGTATACTGTTCGTTTGGCTTCCATCCTCGAGCGTCTTCGCACCGAGCCCTCCGTCGTCGCGGCGGAGCTGCGGCCGCCGCGCGCCGAGCTCGAGACGACGGCGAGCATGGATGCGTGGATCGACACCTACCATGCCGTGCGCAGCCTGACGCGGGGAGGAACGCCGGTCTTCCTGACTGACAGCGCGGTCGGGCTGAAGGAGGAAGACAACCTCCGCCATCTGGTGAGCAACCTCGGCACCGACGTGCCGCGGGCGTCGATCGTCCCGTTCCTGACGAGCAAGCACCCGATGCCCTATTGCCTGGCGTATGCCGACCGCGCCGCGCAGCAGGGATTCGAATCGCTGGTCGTCCTGGGCGGCGACAAGAACGTCGGGCCGCCGCGCTGCGTCGACCACGCCTGGCAGCTCCGCGAAGCGATCCGGGCGCACCAGCCCCGGCTCGCGCTCGGCGGCTGGGCCAACCCGCACGCGAAGGCCGCCGACCAGGTCGGCCACCTGCTCGACGGCCGCGCCACCGCCGAGTTCTACCTGACCCAGATCGTGTCGCATCACGATCTGCCCCGCGTGGACGCCTTCCTCGAGGAGGCCGACCGGCGCCAGCTGACGATCCCGGCCATGTTCGGCGTGTTCTACTACCGGTCCGCCAACGCCAGGACGCTGGCGGCGCTCAAGAGCTTCATTCCGGTGCCGGCGGCGGAGCTGACGGAGGAGTTCGCCTCGGGCGTGCCGGCCGACGAGATCTGCGCCCGGACGATCCGGGCGCTGCGGGCGGCGGGCGCGCGGCACTTCTACGTCAGCAACCTGCCGTTGCAGAAGGCGGCGGGGATGCTCAGGAGAATTCTGGAATAGGTTCAGGGTGCAGGGTGCAAGGTTCAGGGTTCGGTTCAAGGTTCAGGGTTCAGGGTTCAGGGTGCAGGATCTGGTTCTGGGGTGAGCACATCATGACGATCTCACGCGTGTATCGGGCGGGGGATTCTGTCGAGGATCTCTGCCGGGCCTGCAAGACGGATCGGATGCACACGGTGGTGGCGGCGGACGCTGCGGGGCGGCCGTTGCGGGTGGTGTGCGGCTGGTGCCACAGCGAGCACAATTACCGGGGGGGCCCGCGCATTAACGCTGGCGACAGCGGCACGGCGGCGGGGACGGAAAATGGAGGCCGGGCGGCGAGGAGCGGGCCGGCGCGCCACGCTGCGGCCCCGGCGCGGAGCGGGCAGGCCGAACGGGAGGCATTTCCCCTCGTTGCCGAGCGTGAAAGGATTGCACCAGCCATGAGCGTGGACACTGCGGACGGCGCTGTCGATCTCGAGATGCTCCTGCGCCGGGTGATTCGCGAGGAAACGGGGCTCACGGCCGTCGTCCCCGCCGAGAAATGGCGCGGCGGCACGCTGGCGCTGCGGCCGGGCAACCCGCAGCTGCAGGAGAAGACCTGGCCGGTCGAGACGTTCTTCCACAAGATCGTCATGCTCCGCAACCGGCTGCGGACGCTGGAGCAGCAGGTCAACGCGACGGAGCTGCCCGAGGACGTGAAGATCAAGCTCCAGGGGTACATCAGCGGCTGCTACGGCTCGCTCACCAGCTTCAACGTGCTGTTCGCGGACGACGAGGATCAGTTCCGGGGCGCCGGCGGCGAGTAGGCAGCAGCCGTGGGCACGGACCTCGACCGAGTCCCCTTCTCCGGCATCATCCGCATCCGCGACATGATGTATGGGGTCACGGATCCCTACCGGCTCGATCAGGGAGACGTCAGCTTCAACGCGCCCGACACGGTGAAAGACGCGATGCGGCGCGCGATCGACGAGAACCGCAGCCACTACCTCCAGACCACCGGCCTGCCGCTGCTGCTCGCGCGGCTGGCGGACAAGCTGCGCCGGGTGAACGGCATCCCGGTCGGCGCGGCCGACGAGATCATGGTCAGCACCGGCGGCATCCATGCGCTCTACCTGGTGTGCCAGGCGCTGCTCGAGCCGGGCGACGAGGTCGTGATCCCAGACCCCACCTGGCCGCCGGCGGTTGGCAACATCCTGGCGGCCCGGGGTGTCCCGGTCGGCTGCCCGCTGCACGAGCGGCTCGGCTGGCGCTTCGACCTCGACGAGCTCGAGTCGCGCATCACGCCGAAGACGCGGGCGCTCTATATCAACTCGCCGCACAACCCGACGGGCGGCGTGCTCACCCGGCCGGACCTCGAGCGGATCGCGGCGATCGTCCAGGAGCGGCACCTGTGGCTGGTCTCGGACGAGGCCTACGAAGACATCCTGTTCGACGGCAGCCACATCAGCCCGGCATCGCTGCCCGGGATGTACGAGCGGACCATCTCCGTCTACACCTTCAGCAAGACATACGCGATGACCGGCCTGCGGCTCGGCTACGTCGCGGCGCAGGACGCGCAGCTGCGCGAGCGGATGAAGAAGCTGCTCTTCTACACGTCGAGCAACGTCACGTCGATTGTCCAGTTCGGAGGGATCGGCGCGCTCGAGGGCTCGCAGGCGTGCATCCGCGAGTTCCGCGACGAGCTGCGGGCGCGGCGCGATCTCTTCTACCGGGGGATCGAGGCGTCCGCGGCCGGCATCCTCTCCGGCGCACCGCCCGCCGGCGCGTTCTACGCGTTCCTCAGGATCGATCCGGGCTGGCGTCCGCCCGGGGCCGCGGCAGGCTCGTCGCTCTCCTGGGCGATGGCCGAGTACCTGATTGCCCGCGCCCGCATCGGCTGCGTGCCCGGCGTGGACTTCGGCCCGAACGGGGAAGGCTGCATCCGCTTCTGCTTCGCCCGGGACCGGCAGGAGCTGGCCGGGGCGCTCGCCTCGATGGCGGCGGCGTTCGGCAGCGCTACTTGAGGTGCCGCCCGCCGTCCACGCGAATCGTCTCGCCGGTGATGAACTCCGAGTCGATGAGCAGCAGCACGGCTTTCACGATCTCCGCCTCGCCGCCCCACCGCCCGAGCGGCGTCGCAGCCTCGACCGACTTGTATTCCTCGTCGGTCGTTCCCGGCGGGGCCAGGATCGGCCCCGGCGCCACGGCGTTCACCAGGATGCCGTCGCCGGCCAGCTCCAGCGCCAGCGCCTCGGTGAGCCCGATGACCGCGCGCTTCGCCACGTAATACGGCAGGTAGCCCTTGTAGCGCGGCCGGCCGCTGGCGGCGACCCAGTCGGTGAAGTTGATGATCCGTCCGCCGCCGGCCTTGCGCATGTGCGGCACGGCCGCGCGCGCGCACAGGAACGCGGCGCGCACGTCGACGTCGAGCACCTTGTTCCAGGCCTGCTCGTCGGTCTCGTCGAGCGGCGCCGACGAGTACACGGACGCCATGTTGACGAGGACGTCGATGCGCCCCAGCGCGGCGGCGGCGCCGTCGATGAGCGCGGCGGCCTGCGCCCCGTGCGACAGATCGGCCTGGTGCACGTAGGCGCGCCGGCCGGCGGCTCGCACCTGCGCCGCGGTGGCATCGGCCTCCGCCTGCGACGTGTGGAAGGCGAGCGCGACGTCCAGGCCGCGCTGCGCAAGTGCCGCCGCGACGGCGGCGCCGATGCGCTTCCCCCCGGTGACGACAGCGACCCGGTCGGTCAGTCGGAGTGTTCATGTCTAGAGCTTGCCCCGCAGCAGGCGGGCGCGCCCGGCGGCATCGGACTCCGCTGAACGCGACCGTGAATGATCGACGGACAGCGCGCCGGGACCGGAGAGCAGCAGGCAGACGAGCGCGGCGATGATGACCAGGCCGTATTCCATGCCATGGCCGCGGCCGGGCGTCAGCCCCCAGTTGAGGAAGAACCCGTTGGCGAGATGCACGTTCCAGATGGCGCCGAGCATCACGAGGACGAGCGCGGAGGCCGCATAGCGGGTCAGCGCGCCAGCCATCAGCAGCAGGCCGCCGCCGAATTCGACCACGCCAACCGCCACCGCCAGGGGAAACCCGGGGGCGAGCCCGATCGACTCGAAATATGCGGCCGTGCCAGTCAGCCCCCCGCCTCCGAACGCGCCGAAGAGCTTCTGCATGCCGTGCGCCACGAACATCGCGCCCACCATCAGCCGAAGCACGGCGGGCCCATAGGACTCCATTGGGCCTTGTCTCCACGGGCGTCAGTGCCCTCGCCAGGTATTGTGACACTCTTCACGGAGCGGATATACAGTAGGCCGTGCGGCGCGCCGGCCGCCGCAGCCCCTGGCCGCCCGGCAGGAAGAGGCACCCAGATGCTCACGCGCCGCGCGTTTCTCCACACCACCGGTTCGGCCGGCGCGGCGGCGCTCGGCGTCACCACCGCCTTTCGCGACGACAGCCTCGCGCGCGCGCAGAGCGCCGCGGCGGCCGCCCGCGGGCACGCGCCGGAGGACGCGGCGGCGGACGAGCGCTACTGGCGCGAGATCCAGCAGGCCTTCACCCTCGACCGCACCATCATCAACCTGAACAACGGCGGCTGCTGCCCCAGCCCGCGCGTGGTGCACGAGGCGCTCAAGCGCTACCTCGACATCTCGAACCAGGCGCCCGTGTATCACATGTGGCAGATCCTCGAGCCGAACATCGAGACCGTCCGGCGGCGCCTGGCCGCGGCCTTCGGCTGCGACGCCGAGGAGATGGCCATCACCCGCAACGCCAGCGAGGCGCTGCAGATCGCCCAGCTCGGCATCCCGCTCCAGGCGGGCGACGAGGTCGTCACCACCAACCAGGACTACGGCCGGATGCTCGACACCTGGGAGCAGCGGGTGCGGCGCGACGGCATCCGCCTCAAGAAGATCTCGTTCCCGGTGCCGCCGCCATCGCTCGACGTGCTCGCCGATCGGCTGCTCGACGCCATCACGCCGGCGACCAGGGTCCTGCACTTCTGCCACATCACCAATCTCACCGGCCAGATCTTCCCGGTGCGCCGGATCTGCGACGAGGCACGCCGCCGCGGGATCAGGACCATCGTCGACGGCGCCCATGCCTTTGCCCACTTTCCCTTCACGGTGGCGGATCTCGGCTGCGACTTCTACGGCACCAGCCTGCACAAGTGGCTGCTGGCGCCGATCGGCACCGGCTTCCTCTACGTCCGCCGCGAGCACATCCCCGGGTTGTGGCCGCTGACGCCGGCCGCCGCGGCCAGGAGCGGCGACATCCGCAAGTTCGAGGAGATCGGCACGCACCCGGCCGCGAATCACAATGCCATCGCGGAAGCGATGGCTTTCCACGAAGGCATCGGCAGCGAGCGGAAGGCGGCGCGGCTCCGCTACCTGCGCGATCGCTGGGCCCGGCGGCTGGCCGCGCATCCCAGGGTGACGCTCCACACCAGCCTGGATCCCGCCCACTCGTGCGCGATCGGCACGGTACAGATCGTTGGGGTACCGGTCGCAAGAGTCGTCGAGCGGCTGTGGGCCCGCTGGCGGATCATCGCCACGCCCATCGTCCATGCCGAATACGAGGGAGCGCGGATCACGCCGAACGTCTACACGACGATTGAGGAGATCGACACGTTTGCCGGCGCGATGGAGGAGATCGCCGAAAAGGGCGTGAACTGACCAGCGTTGGTAGGAATCAGAAATACAGCGTCAGGCCCGCCGTCCACATGGATCCCTTGTACGACGGAAGGAATCGCGACAGCCCGGTCTTGCCTTCGGCGGGAGCGGCTCCCGCCACGGGTTCCTCGTCACCGAAATCCAGGAACGTGTAGCGGTAGTCGGCGTGGGCGCCGGCGTGCCGGCCCAGCCGCAGCTCGGCGCCGAACCCGCCGTGCCAGCCGAACTTCCGGCTGCTCTCCGAGGCGAGGGTCTCCTTGCCGGCGAGCGTCTCCACGCGCGTCGTGTACCATCCGCCGCCGCCAAGGGCGTACGGCGCGAACCGCGACCGCACCGGGAAGAGCAGCAGCGACGCCTGGAGCGGCAGCTGGCGGACGCGCTCCGTCTCCGCCTCGTTGGTGTCGGTGCGCACGTCGAGCGCCACCTCGATGGCCGTCCGCGGCGACATCCGCGCCCGGATCTGGCCGCCGGTGAACCGCTGGTCCGCGGTCGCGGTGTCGACGTCGCCGCGCACCATCGCGAATCGTCCGCCGATGCCGAACGCCCCGTCCTGGGCGACCGCCGAAGCTGCCGGGATGAGCAACGCCGCCGCGCCAATCAGCAGTGCACGCATGAGAAGACCTCTAGTATCGCTTATCGGAGCTGGCGGGAGGGAGGAATAGCTCAGCAGCTGGGGAACTGGAGACTGGGGAACGGGGAACTGGGGAACTGGGCTGGGGAGCCGGGGAAACCAACCGCGAGTGCGGCCGACCGGAAGCGGAACGCGAAGCACCCTGCGAAAGTGCTGACGTTAGTCGTTGCACGCCGTCGCCGGACCAGCCCGACAAGGCGTGATTACGTTCCGCTCCCGGTCCGCCGCACTCGCGGCCAGAAAGGTCCACGCCGCGAGCCTCCGACGGGAGGATGAGGCTTCGCGGCGTGGAAGGTGCTCGTCCTGGGGAGCACCTTGCGCTGGTGCCCGCTCTAGGTGAGCACCTTGATGACGACGCGGCGGTTCTGGGCACGGCCGTCGCGGGTCTTGTTCGGGGCAATCGGCTTGTCCTCGCCGTAGCTGATCACGTTGATGCGGTGCAGCGGCACCTGGTGCTGCTCGTAGAGGTAGCGCTTCACGTTCTCCGCGCGCTCGAGGCCGAGGCGGTAGTTGATGTCCTGGGTGCCCGACGAGTCGGTGTGCCCTTCGATCTCGATGTAGGCGCCGTTCGGCTCGGCCTTGAGCGTCTGCACCAGCTGATCGATCTCACCCTTCGCCTCGTCCGGCATCACGGCCTTGCCGAACTTGAAGTTGCCCTTGTCCTCGCTGAGGACGACTTCGTAGACGAGCCGCTTCGACGCCTTCTCGATCGTTTCGGCGCGGGCGTTCACCGCTTCCGCCGCGGTGTAGGCCTGGTCGGCGCGGGTGTTCGCCGCCGCCGCGCGCTGGTCCGCCGCGGCCGCCTTCTGGTCCACTTCCCCGATGCGTCCTTCGTTGACGCGGGTCCGCTCCTGGTTCTCTTCGACCGAGCGGGTCAGCGTGTCAACCTTGTCGTTGACCTCGCCGACGTTGGTGCGCACGAACTTCTTCGTCGCGCAGGCTGTTGTGCCGCTCAGCGCGAGCGCCAGGACAGGTACGACCACCACGAACTTTTTCGTCATTGCCATTGCCTCCGTCTGTTAGCGACCGGCGTGCGCCGGGCGCTGGCTGGTCCGGGATGCCACCGCAGGTGTGGCATCGTCTGAGGGTGATGAAGGTGAAGCGGATGATCCGCCGCTGTATCCCGTCCGAGCGCGCACGACCAGGCTGGCCTGCCGTGTGCGGACCTCGAGGGGACGCCAGCCGTTCTGGCTGGACGCTTCGAACGCCAGCACGTACTGGTGGCGCAGCTCGCTCACGAGCTGCCGCGCCGCCACGCTCGCGTGCGCCGGCGCGCTCGCGATGAAGAGCTCGCCACCCGTGCCGCGGGCGAGCTCCTGGAGATCCGACGCGACGGCCGCAGTCCGTCCGTGACGTGCTTCGCGTGGATCGTCCATCGTCGCCATCACGGCGACGATGTAGACGGGAACGTCGATGCCGCTGGCGGCCACCGACACGTCCGAGGGGGTCATCCGGCTGCGCGTGTCGATGCCGTCGGTGATCACGACGACCGCGCTGCGCTCGGGCAGACCGTGCGCCCCGGCGCTCGCCGCCTTCGCGGCACCCGCGGTGTGCGCGATGGCGTCGTAGAGCGACGTCTGGCCATAGGGTGGCTGGACGTCGCCGAGCGACGCATCGAGCGCGGCCCGGTCGCTGGTGAAGCCCTGCACTTCGTCCAGGCCCGTGTCAAAGGTATAGACGGCCGCCTCGTCGCCTTCGCCGAGCGCCGCAAAGATCAAAGACGCCGCGCGGCGCGCATCGGTTGCGCGGCTGCCCAGCCGCATGCTGCCGCTGATGTCGAGCAGCACCGCCACTTTCACCGGCGCGTCCAGCTGAGCCCGGAAGTCCAGGATGGGCCGGGACTGCCCGGCCTCGACAATTTCGAAATCCTTCTTGGAGAGATCGCTGACGAACTTGCCGTCCTGGTCGCGCACGACGGCCGCCACCGACACCAGCTCCACCGACGAGCGGAACTTGGTGCGCCGGATCTCCACCCTGCGGCTGGGCCTGCGCCTGAGCCTGCGCTGGAAACGTCGCCGCACCGCCGCGGGAAAAACCTCCTGCAGCGGATGAGCTGTCGTCAAGGCCGCGACCACGCTGAAGGTGCCGGCCAGCACCAATCCCCCCGTCATGCCGGTAGGTACTCCAAACCCCCTGCCAACCCGTCAACTCGTTGCGGCGTGGGGAGTTCAACAGGAATGACGAATTTGCGGCTGAGCCGGATCCGCTCATTTTCGTGTAATAATACATTCTGACGGCTTTTCGCGCCTGTTACTGTTACACGCCTCGATGCTGATGCTCAGCCGTAGGCGAAAACCTGCTGCCGGCCCCGGCGCCCCCGCGTCCGGGAAGGGATGCGCCGCACGTGCGGTAATATCGACCGCAGATGATCGTCCGCACGACCTCCCGGATCCCCGTCGCGAAGCGCATCAGCGGCTTCGTCTACGCGATTCGCAACATCGTCGCCGAAGCCAGGAAGGTGGAAGCCGCGGGCCGAAAGGTGCGGTACCTGAACATCGGCGATCCGATCATCTTCGGCTTCAAGACGCCGCCGCACCTGGTCGAGGCCGTTGAGCGCGCCATCCGCGACGGCCACAACGGCTACGCGCCGTCGGTCGGCATTCCCGCCGCCCGCGAAGCGGTGGCGGCCGAGTGCCAGCGGCGCGGCATGCCGCTCGACGCCGATCGCGTGGTGGTGACCGCCGGCACGTCGGAAGGCATCGAGCTCGCGCTGACGGCGCTCGCCGAAGCGGGCGACGAGGTCCTGATCCCGGTGCCGACCTACCCGCTCTACACAGCGGTGCTGGCAAAGATCGGCGCGCGGCCGGTGTTCTACGGCACCGACCCGGCCAACGGCTGGGTCCCTGACGTCGACGAGATCCGCCGCCTCGTCACGCCGGCCACGCGCGCGCTGGTGGTCATCGATCCCAACAACCCGACCGGCGCCAGCTATCCGCCCGAGGTCCGCCGCGGGCTGCTGCAGGTGGCCGACGACTGCAACATTCCGCTGCTCGCCGACGAGGTCTACGCCGACCTCGCCTTCGACGGCCCGGTCGACGCACTCGCGCGCCTCAACCCCGACGCGCCGGTCATCACCTTCTCCTCGCTGTCGAAGGCCTACCTGGCGCCAGGCTGGCGTTCCGGCTGGCTCGCGGTCGGACGCACCGAGCGGCTGGACGACGTGCTGGCCGGGATCAAGAAGCTGGCGGACGGCCGCCTGTGCAGCACGGCGCCGATGGAGCACGCCATCGTCGCCGCCCTCAACGGCGACCGGGCGCACCAGCAGGCCTTCCGCGACGAGCTGCGCGCCCGCGCCGAGGTCACGACGCGGCGCATCAACGCGGTGGACGGCCTCTCGGTGGTGCAGCCGGCGGCGGCGTTCTACGCGATGCCGCAGGTCACGCTGCCGGCGGGGTGACCGACGAGGACTACGTCCTCGCCCTGCTGCGGGCCACGGGCGTGCTCTGCGTCTACGGGTCAGGGTTCGGCACGAAGCCGGAGGACGGCTTCTTCCGCATCGTGTTCCTGGCGTCGCCCGCCGAGCTGTCGGAGATCTACGACCTCATCGCCGATTTCACCGGACGGTTCCTGGAGAGCCGGTGAGCGAGCCGTCCGATTACAAGCCGCTGATCCTCTGGACGCTGGCGATGACGGTGCTCACCGTCATCCTGATCTGGGCGGCCTATCTCGTCCGCGACGTCCTGCTGCTGCTCTACGTGAGCGCGCTGCTCGCGATCGGCTTCGGCCCCATCGTCCGGCTGATCGAGCGGCAGAAGGTGCTGCCGATCGGGACCCGCCGCTTCCCGCGCTGGCTCGCGATCCTGCTGCTCTACCTGGTGATCCTGGGGTCGATCACGCTGATCGCCGTGCTGGTGGCGCCGCCGCTCGTCCGCCAGGCGCAGCAGTTGTGGCGGGCGGTGCCCGACATGTTCGATCGGGCCCAGGACTTCCTGATCGCCAAGGGCGTGCTCAGCGATCACCTGACGCTGCGCGAAGCGGTCGAGCGCGCCCCCGCGGCGCGCGGCACGCAGGCCGTGGGCACGGTGTTCTCCGCGATCATCGGCGTGGCGGGCGGTATCGTCGGCCTGCTGACGATCCTCATCCTGACCTTCTATTTCCTGGTCGAGGCGGGGGAGCTGCGCCGGCGGTTCATGCGGCTGTTCCCGCCGAGCCGGCGCGGCCGGGTGGATGCGATGGTGGGCGCCATCACGACCAAGGTCAGTGCCTGGCTCGGCGGCCAGCTGCTCCTCGCGGGGATCATCGGCGCGACGTCGGCGATCGGCCTCTGGCTGCTGGGGATCCCCTTTTTCTACGTGCTCGCGCTCATCTCCGGGATCGGCGAGATGATCCCGGTCGTGGGACCCATTCTCGCGGCGGTGCCGGCGATCGCCGTCGCCGCCACCGTCTCGACCCAGAAGGTCGTGTTCGTCATCATCTTCTTCGTGGTCCAGCAGCAGATCGAGAACCACGTGCTGGTGCCGAAGATGATGGAGCGGCAGGTCGGGATCAGCGCGGTGACGGTCATCGTCGCGCTGCTGATCGGCGGCAACCTGCTCGGCATTCCCGGCGCGATCCTCGCGGTGCCGACCGCGGCCATCCTGCAGGTGCTGCTCAACGAGTGGCTGAGCCGCAAGGAAGAGGAAGAGACCCTCTCACTGCCACAGGAATAGCAGGGCGTACCAGGGGCCGACCGCCACAATCAGGTAGAAGCCCGCCAACGCCGCCACCGCCTTGTGCACGTCCGAGAGGTGCAGGGCGATGCCGAACACTCCCGCCGCCCCCTTGGCCAGAGCCAGCCCGGCGCCGTCGCCAAGGGAGGCCATCAGCCAGCCGATCAGCGGATTCGCCTCGATCGCCGGGCCAAACGTGCTGACGCCGACGTAGGTCAACGCGCCGTCGAACGCCTGAGCCAGCAGGAAGACCAGCAGCGCCAGGTCGCCAAAGGCCGATCGGCTGGTGGCGCCGACGCTGCTCATTTTGACTGCCTCGGTTGCGTACACGTGGAACCTCGAGGGCGCGCCGGCGCCGGAATCCAGACCTCGGCCGGGGATTCCTCAAGCCCGATGCCAGTTCCCCAGTTGCCCACGTATACTCGCGGGATGCGCCAGGATCCTCTCGCCTACCTCGGCCACGAGCTCGACGCCCTCAAGGAGCAGAATCTCTACCGGCGCCTGCGCGTGCTGGACGACGAACAGAAGGCAAGGACGTCGTTCGACCACCGGTCGGTGGTCAACCTGTCCTCCAACAACTACCTCGGGCTCACCACGCACCCCCGGCTGCGGGCGAAGGCCCTCGAGGCTGTTGAGGCGTTCGGCGTGGGGTCCGGCTCGGTCCGCACCATTGCCGGGACCATGGCGATCCATCTCGAGCTCGAGCGGAAGCTGGCCGAGTTCAAGCGCGTCGAGGCGGTGGTCGTGTTCCAGAGCGGGTTCACGGCCAATGCCGGCACGGTGTCGGCCATCCTCACGAAAGAGGATGTCGTCATCTCCGACGAGCTCAACCATGCCAGCATCATCGACGGCTGCCGTCTGAGCCGGGCCACGGTCAAGGTCTTCCCGCACAAGGACGTCGATGCCGCCCGCAAGGTGATCGCCACGCTGCCCGCCAAGGGGCGCAAGCTGCTCATCACCGACGGCGTCTTCAGCATGGACGGCGACCTCGGGCCGCTGCCGGACCTGTGCGCGCTGGCCGAGGACACCGGCTGCATCATGATGGTGGACGACGCCCACGCGAGCGGGGTGTTCGGCAAGAACGGCCGCGGCACCGTGGACCACTTCGGCATGCACGGCCGGGTGGACGTGCAGGTCGGCACGCTGTCGAAGGCGGTCGGCGCCCTCGGCGGCTACGTCGCCGGCAGCCGCGACCTGATCGAGTTCCTCTACCATCGCGCCCGCCCGTTCCTGTTCTCGACCTCTCATCCTCCGGCGGTGGCGGCCGCCTGCATCGCCGCGATCGACGTGCTGCTCGAGGAGCCGGAGATCATCGAGCGGCTGTGGGACAACACCCGCTTCTTCAAGGCCGGCCTCGAGCAGCTCGGGTTCGACACCGGGCTCAGCGAGAGCCCGATCACGCCGGTCATGGCGGGGGAGAGCGCCACGGCCATGAAGCTCTCGGATCGGCTGTTCGAGGAGGGGGTCTTCGCGCAGGGGATTGCCTTCCCCACGGTGGCCAGGGACAAGGCGCGCGTCCGGACGATCGTGACGGCCACGCATACGCGGGACGACCTCCAGTTCGCGCTCGACACGTTCGGGAAAGTCGGAAAAGAGCTGGGACTCGTCTAATAGGGGATGGCGAGAAAAACCGGCCGCCGCCTGCGGAGAGAGCTGGTGAAGATCTGGTGAAGGGGCCCGGCGCCGAGCGCGCGAAGGAGTGGTTCGACACCTACACCCGCGATCTGTCAGGCGAGGATCTGCAGCGCCTGTTCACCCACGACACCCGCGACGCCTACCGCTTCTTCAGCCGCGGCACCGACGACGAGTCGCTGTCGCGGCTGCCCTGGTGGAAGCAGGTGCCGCTGCGGTTCCGCCAGGTGTTCGTCGCCTTCACCCTGAAGCTGCCGCCGGCGCGGCGGGCGCTCTACATCGGCGCGCTCGCCATCGCGCTGCTCGGCGTCATCAAGCTGTTCCGCGGGTTCGCGGTGATCGACGTCCCCTTCGGCATGCCGTTCCTGCAGATTTCGATGCTGGTGCCGGCCTGGGCGGACGGCACGTTCGCGCTGCTCGTCAGCCTGCTGCTCGTCAACCTGCTGGTGCTGCTCGAGGTTGCCGACCGGCTCTCGCTCAAGGGAGAACTGGAGGTGGCGCGCGAGATCCAGCTCGCGATGCTGCCCGCCGGCACCTACACCGCCGCCGACATCGAGATCTGCGGCGCCACGCGGCCGGCCAACACCGTCGGGGGGGATTTCTACGACGTGCTGCCGCTGCCCGACGGCCGCATCATCCTGGCGCTCGGTGACGTCGCGGGAAAGGGCAGTCCCGCGGCGCTCCTGATGGCCCTGCTGCTGGCCATGCTCCGGACGCTGGTGGACGAGGGGCTCGAACCGCCGGCCCTGGTCGAGCGGCTGAACGCGCAGATCTGGCGGCACAGTCCGCCGTCGCGCTTCATCACCATCTTCTATGCGGTCTACACGCCGGCGACGGGCCGGCTGGAGTACGTCAACGCCGGGCAGAATCCGCCGCTCGTGCATCGCCGCGACGGACGCTTCGAGCGCCTCGCCGGCACCGGCGTCGCGCTCGGGATGTTCGACCTGTCGGCCTACGCAGCGGTCGAGACACGCATCGAGCCGGGCGAACGGCTGATCCTCTACAGCGACGGCATCACCGAAGCGGAGGATCCGTCCGGACAGCCGTTCGAAGAGACCGGGCTGCAGGGCGTCGTCGTGCACCACCAGGCCGCGCCGGCCGCGGAGCTCGGCGCCTGCGTCATCAAGGCGGTGGAGGCGCATGCGCAGGCCCCGAAGTTCGCCGACGACCTGACGATCCTCATCCTCAAGCGGCGCGGCCTCGCCGATCCGGGACCGGATCAGCGGATCCTGTAGACGGTGGTGGGGCCGATCGTCGCGACCGGCTCGAGCCGATCGGCGGCGCTCCCCTGCGGCCCGACAGAACCGCGAACCGGAACGCCGCCAGCTCGCCGCGATCCAGCACGGCAAACGGCTCGTGGCCCGACGCGCGGAGCGCCGCCACGGCGGCATCCAGCGACCGCGGCTCGAGCAAATCCCACCTGAGTGTCGTCCGCCCCGAGTAGTAGCGGATGCTGCCGCTGTGCTGCATCGCCAGCACGACGGCGGACGGCGGCAGCCGCTCCCGCACGAACGATCCCGCGATCGGGTACTTGCGTTCGGAGACGCGGAGATCGAGCACGCCGAGGGCGTGGACCCTGAGGCCGAGCCAGATCGCCAGCGCCGCGCCCAGGCACGCGGCCACCGGAACGACGGCAGCCCGCGGCAGGAGGCGCCGCAACAGATCGATGGCGGCCGCCGCACCGAGCAGGAGCATCAGCGGCAGGGCGGGCAGCAGGAAGCGGGTGTAGTGCCATTCGTGGGCCTGGAAGGACACGTAAGGCAGGTAGGCGGCAAGCACGGCGAGGCAGAAGGCGTAACAGATCCAGGCCAGCGGCTTCACCGCCGGGGTGGTCCGCACGATCCAGAAGCGGCGCCAGCACCCAGAGCCACACGAACGGGGTATGTGTCTCGATCAGCCAGCGCGGATACCTGGCGAGGTTCGGCGCCACATGCGCGAGCGAGAACAGCTCATCGAACGGGCCGTATCCTGACGCCAGCGGCGACCCGTAGCGCACGAACTGGATCGCGCCCAGCACGACAACGCCTGGCACCGCGGCGGCGGCGCAGGCCAGCCCGCGGCGCAGGCCCGCCGCTGGCGTCGCCAGGCCCGCGGCGGCCACCACGAGCAACGCGAGCGGCGCGAGGTTCGGCCTGACCAGGATGGCCACCGACACCGCGAGCCCGGCCGCGACGGCGCCCGACAGCCGCGCCCCGGCGGCAAGCCACAGCGCCCCCAGCCAGCACGCCGTCACCGGCACGTCGCTCATCGGCTGCACGGCCTGATACAGGAAGGTCGGGCTCGCCGCGACGAGCAGGGCGGCAAGGCCGCCCGCCAGCGGCTCGCCAAGCTCGCGGCCGATCCGCCAGACCAGGAACACCACGGCGGCGGCGCAGAGCGGAACGAGCAGGAACACCGCGGTCGGTGAAACCAGCGCGAACGGCGTGAGGAGAAGCGGGAAACCCGGGGGATAGATCGGCGCCAGGACCTCGGGCGACCGTCCCTGCGTATAACCGAGGGGCGTCAGCGTTGCAGCGGCGTTGGGCCAGCTGAATGCCGGCTCGAGCGGCAGACGCTCGGTGAGCCGGCCGTCGGCGAACAACGCGGCCTGGCTCACGTAGCCGTAGGAGTCGGATCCGCCGGCGGCATGCGTGCCGTAGATCATCCCGGCCGCGGCAGCCCAGGCGACCGCGGCCCAGGGCAGGCTGCCGAGCGCACGCCAGGCAACCGCCCCGGCCTGCCGCCGCACGCCGTACAGGGCAACGGCCGCCAGCACCGCCGCCACGACAGCGGGACGCTGCCACGAGCGCGAGCGGATGGGGATTCCCGCGACGCGCAGGTCGATCCCGCCCGACACCACGGTGAAGGCGGCGAGCCCAGCGGCGGCACCGGCGGCGAGCAGAACGGCAGCGCGCAGGCGGCCGGTCATCCGTTTCCCTTGTCGTCCCGCCACTCGTCCCGTGCCGGACCGCCATGCCCGCCGGCGACCGCTCGATCGATGCCCTGCGACCCCGCCGCGGGGTCTAAGATGGAACTATCCATGATTTTGCGGGCTCTCCTCACGCTCGCGCTCGGCTTCGCGACCGCCTCCCCAACGGCGGCCCGGCAGGAGCCGGCTGCCGGACGCCGCCACCCGGCTGGTGCAGCGCCTCGAGGAGGCCGGCGCCGCCGGCAGCGCGGCCGGCATCCTGGCGCTCGCCCACGCCCCGGACGCGCCCGGTGTCCAGGCGTTTGCCGCCAGCCTCAGCCCTGCGCCGACCCGCTTCGTCATCAAGGAACGCGACCGCCGCGACCTCACGGTCGCGGGCGATCCGGCTGCTGCTCGAGGTGTTCGCCGAGTTCGGCAGCGAGGCGGCCATCACCACCTGGCGTGTCGATGTCACGCCCGGGCCCGACCCCAGGATCGCGCTGATGGAGCAGCTGACCGTCGTCAGCGGCCTCTACCGGCTGGCGCTGAACCCGGACCGCCAGTTCGAGGTGCGCGACCTCACGGTGTCGGCCACCGACCTGACGCTCGAGATGGCGAGCGGACAGGCATTCGTTGCCGAGATTCCCGAAGGGCCGACGGCCATTGTCCTGCTCGGGCGCGGCCGCATGCGCTTTTCCCCGTCCGATCCGGCCGAGCGGACGCAGGTCCGGATCTTCTCCGGCGACGACATCCTGACGACGGACTTCAGCGCGGCGTTCATCCGCGTGCGCCCATCGGAGTTTACCCGGTTGTTCGCCGCCGGCTCGCTGGTGCCCCGCGCCACCTCTCCGAGCGACCTGCGGAAGGCCACCGAGGTCTTCGACGACTACGTCGGCGAGACGCTGCGGCTCGACCTGACCGATCTGAGCCGCGAGCGCTGGTCGCTCGTCCCGACCCTGGGCGACTTCATCGCCGAGGTGAAGACGCGGCGCCTGGGCAGCCTGACCTACGCGCGCTCGACCAAGGACGCCGAGGACATCACGCATCTTCGACCGCAAGCGCCGCCGCAACATCGCGGTCTACGCCTCGCGCCAGAAGCTCGCCGTGCGCGGGCCGTTCTACAACGAGGACGACCTGGTCGACTACGACGTCCTGCGCTACGACCTCGACGCCGACTTCACGCCCGATCGCCTGTGGGTGGACGGCAACGCCCGGCTCAAGCTGAAGATCCGCGCCTACTCGCTGACGGCCATCACCCTGCGCCTCGCCGACTCGCTGGTCGTCCGCAGCGTCGTCTCGCCCGAGTTCGGTCGGCTCCTCCACCTCCGCGTCGCCGGCCAGAACGGCGTCATCGTGAACTTTCCGACGCCGCTGGCGCGGGACACCGAGCTGTGGCTGAACGTCGTCTACGGCGGGCGGCTCGAGCCGCAGCAGATCGACCGGGAGGGCATCGCCGTCGCCGCCGCCCAGCAGCCGATGGTGCAGGAATACTTCATCCCGGTGGAGCCGCATTACATCTACAGCAACCGGAGCTACTGGTATCCGCAGTCCACCGTCACCGACTACGCGACCGCCACCCTGCGCGTCTCGGTGCCGCCGGACCTCGACGTGGTGGCGACCGGCACGCGCACCGGGCCGCCGGCGCCGGCGCCGGGGCCCGTGCCGAGCGGCGAACGCCCGCGCAAGCAGGTGGTCTTCCTCGCGGATGAGCCCGTCCGCTACCTGGCCTGCGTGATCAGCCGCTTCAACCCCATCAGCACGACGCAGGTGCTGATTCCGGCGCGGCCCTCCGCGATCACCGCGGCGCCTGCCGGCGAAGAGGGAGCGGCGGGAGGAGCCGCTGCCTCCCGGTGGCGACCAGGACGAGGGCATGGTGGTCACGCTCGATGTGCACTCGAACCCGCGGCAGGACGGGCGGGCCCGCGCGCTCGGGGAGCGGGCGGCGTCGATCATCGCAGTTCTACGGGGCCATCCTCGGCGACGCGCCGTATCAGAGCTTCACCCTGGCGGTCACCGAGAGCGATCTGCCCGGCGGCCACAGCCCGCCGTATTTCGCGCTGCTCCATCAGCCGCTGCCGATGTCGCCGCTGGTGTGGCGCAACGATCCGGTCGCCTTCGAGGGCTATCCGCCGTATCTTCCTCGCGCACGAGATCGCGCATCAGTGGTGGGGGCAGGCGATCGGCTGGAAGAACTATCACGAGCAGTGGCTGAGCGAGGGCTTCTCCCAGTATTTCGCCGCACTCTACGCCGCCGACGAGCGCGGCGGCGACACCTTCGTCGTCGATGCTCCGGCAGATGGGGCGGTGGGCGATCGAGCGAGTCGGACCAGGGGCCGGTGTACCTCGGCTACCGGCTCGGGCACATCAAGGGAGACAGCCGGGTGTTCCGCGCCCTGGTCTACAACAAGGGCGCGATGGTGCTGCACATGCTGCGGCGGCTGGTCGGCGACGAGCGGTTCTTCGCCGGGCTGCGCGAGTTCTACCGCGAGTGGAAGTTCAAGAAGGCGGGCACCGACGACTTCCGCCGGGTGATGGAGCGCGTGACGCGGGCGCGACCTGGCGCGCGTTCTTCGACGGCTGGGTCTACGGGTCGAGCGTGCCCAGCCTGCGGTTCACCTCCACGATCGGCGAGGGGTCGGCGGTCGTCAGGCTCGAGCACGAAGGGGAGGTCGTGCCGGTCCCGGTGACGGTCACGATCTACTACGCCGACGGGCAGGTCGACGACGTCATCTTCGAGGTGGTGGAGAAAGTCGTCGAGCGCACGCTGCCGCTCAAGGGACGCGGTGCGATCGATCGAGGCCAACCGCGACTACGCCGCGGTGGCGGACATCAGGAAGTAGCGCCCCGCCGCGCGGCCGGCTACGGCAGGTAGATGGCGGCGACCCGCGTCTCGCCGTTCCGCTCGAACGCCTCCATGACGAGGATGAAGCGGGATCCCTGATATTCGTAGAGGCGCGCCTGCCGGTCGCCGAGGGTGCCGCGGTCGATCGCCGCCGGTCCGCGTGCCGCGCCCGGGCCGAGCCGGGCGGCGACGGCGGCGGCCCTCTCGCCGACGCGGATCTCGGTGCCGTCGACGAACGGCAGCACCGGCACGGACACGGCGCCGGCCGGCACGGACGGTGGAACCGGCGCCACGAGCGGGCGCGCCACCGGCGCCCCGGCGCCCGCGCCGGCCGGCCCCTGGAGCTCGCGCGCGAGCAGCAGGGCCACGGCAATGGTCGCCAGGAGGAACGCGCCGGCCACCAGCCACTCGAAGGCCGGGGCCACGCGGAGCCGGTGCGGAAGTCGAAGTGCGTGCATGAGGCCTCCCTTGCTGGGGTGGAGGTTGGCCCGAGACGCACACTCTAGATCAGGGATGGCCCGAAGGCCAGGGAAACCGGGACCCGGCCGGGAGCGGTTTGCCGAATTTGCGCCGGGAAGTCGGCATTCGGCATTGATATGATTGGAAGCTTATGGAAACCGTCACGCTGACGATTGATGGACGCCAGGTCACCGCCGAGAAGGGCAAGACCGTCCTCCAGGCGGCCATCGAGAACGGCATCAAGGTGCCGTACTACTGCTATCACCCCGGCCTCGGCATCGACGGCTCCTGCCGCGTCTGCATCGTCAAGATCGAGAAGCTGCCGAAGCTGCAGACCTCGTGTTCGACGCCCGTGGCCGACGGCATGGTGGTGTCCACCCAGACGCCGGACGTGGTCGAGGCGCGCGCGAGCGTGTTCGAGTTCCTGCTGATCAACCACCCGCTCGACTGCCCGGTGTGCGACAAGGGGGGCGAGTGCCCGCTCCAGGACTTCTCGTACAGCTACGGGCCCAACGAGAGCCGGATGGAGTTTCCCGCGCCGGGTGTTCGACGGCGAGGGCGTGAAGGCCGACGTCGACTTCGGCCCGACCCTGATGCTCAACCGCAACCGCTGCATCCTGTGCACGCGGTGCGTCCGCTTCATGCGCGAGGTCGAGACCGACGCCCAGATCAACATCGTGGACCGCGGCTACGGCAGCGAGATCGCGACGTTCCAGGAGGAGGGCGTTCACTCGCTGCTCTCCGGCAACCTGATGGACGTCTGTCCGGTCGGGGCGATCACGACGCGCGACTACCGGTTCAAGTCGCGGCCGTGGGACAACCCCGACGCGGTGGACACCATCTGCACGCTGTGCGAGAAGGGCTGCAACACGACCGCGTGGATCAAGGCCAAGCCCGAATGGGCCAAGGGCGCGCAACCTGATCCGGATGACGCCGCGCTACAACCCGGACGTCAACGGCTACTGGATGTGCGACATCGGCCGCTTCGACTACCACTGGATCGAAGGGGACGACCGGCTGCAACGCCCGCTCGTCCGCTCCGCGGCGGGCACGCTCGAGCCGGTTGACTGGGCGAAGGCGGTGGCGGCGATCGGCCGAGCGCGTGACGTCGGCCGGCGGCCCCTCGTCGCTGCGTTTCTTCGTCTCGGCGCACGCCTCGCTCGAAGAGCTGGCCATCGTCGGCCGTCTCGGGGGCAAGCTGGGTGTGCCCGAGGAAGGGGTCGGCGTGGGCTGGCGCCGCCGCGAGAAGCCGCAGCCGAAGGACGTCAAGTTCAAGATTCCGCCCGTCGATGCCCCGAACGTCCTGGGCGCCGTCGATCTCGGGTTCCCGGTGAAAGCCACGGCCTCTGGCGAGCCCGACCTGGCCGCGTTCCGTGCGCAGGTCGAGCAGGGTGGCGCGGGCGTGCTGTACGTGTTCGACCCGGGGCCGGAGGGATCGCTCGGCGACGTGTCGTGGATTGTCGAGGCGCGCAAGGCCGGCCGCATCGAGCACCTGATCGTGCAGGGCGTGCTGATGACGCCGCTCGCGAACGCCGCCGACGTCGTGCTGCCGGGCGCCGCGTGGGTGGAGAAGGATGCCTCGTACGTGAACGAGCAGGGGCGGCTGCAGGGGGCCGCGCGCGCCATGGCGCCGCCCGGAGACGCCCTCGAGGACTGGCAGATCTTCGTGAAGGTGGGCCAGGCGCTCGGTGCCGACCTGAAGTACGCGTCGAGCGGGGACGTGCGGGCGGAGATTGCCGCCGCGCTGCCGGGCAACGAGCGCTACGCCGGCCTGGCGAACCTGGAGTTTGCCCGGCCGGTGTCGGCGCGAACCTGGCTGCAGGCGTCGAATCCCTCGGAGCGCTGGAAGTGGGACTTCATGTTCCAGGACCTGCCGCCGGTCAAGTTCGAGAGCCGGTCCGCCTCGCTGGCGGCGCTGGTGAACGCCATCCCGCTGACGAAAGTCGACTAGGGGCGCATCTCCGCCCCTAGCGATCGACGTTGATCAGATCGACCACCGCCGTGTGGTTCCTGCGCGGCGGCGCGCGAGAGGGGCGTCTTGTCCTCCCTGTCGACCGCGTGCGGATCCGCGTCGCGATCGAGGAGCGCCTTGACCACCGGAACGTAGCCCGCTTCCGCGGCGATGTGGAACGGGGTATGGCCGCCCGAGTCGGCCACATCCACCCGCGCCCCCCGCTCGATGAGCATCACCGCCAGGTCGACGTGCCCTCCGGCGACCGCCGCGTGCAGCGGCGTGTTGGTCATCGAGTTGCGCGACGGCTCGTCCAGCGGGGCGCCGGCGGCCAGCAGGCGCTCGGCGGCGTTCGCCCGGCCGAAGAAGGCGGCCAGGTGCAGGGGCGTCCAGCCGTCGTAGGCGAACGATGCCGCCGGCCCCGCCGTGGGCCAGCGCCGCCTCGAGCGCGCTCATCCGTCCGAGCGCAGCGGCCGCGAAGATGTCGAGCGGCTGTCCCGGCAGCCTCAATCGCCTCCACCAGCTCTTCAGCAAGCGCATGGTGCCCGCGATAGAGCGCCGCCATCACCGGCGTTTCTCCGGACTCGGCGCGCGCCGCGGCCGCCGAGGGATCGGCGCGGAGCGCCGCGCGCACCTTGTCGCTGTCTCCCGCCTTTGCCGCCTCCAGCAGTTCCTGGCTCATATGACTCCTGCTTCCGCTGTCGCCTGCGTTCCACCGCGGCCGGTTGGCGCGCGTCAGGCGCTGACGCGCAGCGCGCCCGGCCGGATCGACACCGCCACCGGCCCTTCCGTGATGCCCGGCTCGCCGTCCACGTGATATTCGATCGGGCCGGGGGCCCGGATCGTCGCCTTCCGGATCTGCCGCGCGACCACGCCGGGCGCACGGTCCGCGGCGCTGAAACCCAGGTAGCGGGCTTGCCAGAACCGGGCCAGCACCGATCGATCCTCGACGATGGTGGCGTCGAGCAGCCCGTCGTCCAGCCGCGCCGTCGTGGACAGCCGGATGCCGTTGCCGTATTCATTGCCGTTGGCGAAGGCGATGACGAGTGCCCGCACCTGGCGGCGGTCGCCGTCGAGCTCGATCTCGTAGTCGGTCGAGCAGTAGCGGCAGCCTTCCCGGATGCCGATCAGGACGTAGGGCCAGCGGCCGCGGGCGCCGCGCGCCCGGACGTTGAAGAGGGCGGCGATGCGGGCGTCCACGCCGATGCCGGCGATGTTGAAGAACGGCCGGCCGGCGAGCATCCCGGCGTCGATCGCGCGCACCGTGCCGTCGAGCGCGGCGGCAATCGCGGCGCGCGGCTCGAACGGCGTCCCGAGCGACGCCGCGAGCCCGTTGCCCGACCCGGCCGGCACCAGGCCGAGCGCCGTGCCGCTGTCGAGCAGCGCCGTGCCCGCCTCGTTGACCGTGCCGTCGCCGCCCCAGACCACGACGCGGTCCGCGCGATCGGCAACCGCGTCCCGGGCCAGCGCGTGCGCGTGGCCGGCATGTTCCGTGACGTGGAGCGCCGCCTCGATGTTGCGGCGCGCGAGCTCCGCGGTGAGGAGCGCGACGCGCCGCCCGGCCGCGTGCGTATCCGCGCCAGCGCCCGAGATCGGGTTGATGATCGCGACGACCTTCACAATCTGTCTGCTATAGTAGCGTTCCGACATGATCCGTGGGAGGCATTCATGAAGAGCCGCGCCCTTCGGACAACGCTCCTGGCGCTGTTTGTCGGGGTGCTGGCTGGCGCGGCCTACGTCGTGTGGAGTGAAGAGGCGCAGACACGGATTGAGCGCACCGCGGCGCGCGCGTTCGATCACCGGCTCCACACCGCCTCCCGCGCGCTGCTCGACGTCAAGAGCGCGCAGCCGGGCTACGTGGCCGCGGGGCAGGGCGACGAGTTCTGGGCCGCGCGGGTCGATGCGTCGCTGTCGCCCCTGCGCGAGTCCCTTGCCGCGCTCGAACCGCAGGCACGGTCGGTCGAGTCGCAGAAGGCCCTCGCGGCTGCCGTCGAGACCATCGACGATTTCGGGCAGATGGACCGCCGGGCCCGCGAGTACGCCCGCAACGGCCAGCGCCTGCTCGCTTCCGACCTCATCTTTTCCGACGGTGTCGAGCGGCTCGACGCGGCCCTGGCGCTGCTCGACCGTGCCCGTGAAGCCGAACTGGCCCACCACGACGCGGCCATGCGCGAGCACCGCCGCATGCAGGCGTTCGCGCTCGCCGGCGCCGCCGCGCTCGGCTGCCTGATTGTCTTCGCGCTCGTGCCCGTGCCCGTGTCCGGGCCCGCCGCCCGGCCGGCTGCGGCCGTCACCACGAGCGCCGCAACGGCGTCCGAACCCGGCCTGAACCTGTCCCTCACCGCACCGCTGGAGCCGCAACCCGAACCGCAGCCGCTACCGTCAGCCGCCGCTCCGCCCGCCGCTCCGGAGCCAGCCCCAGCGCCGGCCCCAGCGCCGGGCGAAGAGGTCGACCTGCAGCGCGTGGCCGCGGTGTGCACCGAGCTGGCGCGGGTCGTGGACACCCGCACGCTGCCCGCGGCGCTCGAACGGGCCGCCGCCGTCCTGAACGCCAGCGGCATCGTGATCTGGATCGCCCAGCCCGACGGCCGCGAGCTCGCTCCGATCCTGTCGCATGGCTACCCGCCGCAGCTCCTGGCGCGGATGGGCACCATCGATCGCGACGCGGCGAATGTCACCGCGGCCGCGTACCGTACGGGCCTGGTGCAGACGGTCAGGTCGGATGGCGCCTCGAACGGCGCGCTGGCGGCGCCGCTGCTTGCGCAAGGGGGGGCGGTCGGCGTGATGGCGGCCGAAGTGCGCCACGACGGCGAGCAGCGCGAGTCCACCCGCGCGGTCGCGGCCATCGTCGCGGCGCAGCTGGCCACGCTGGTGGCACCCCCGGCGCCGCGTGCCGGCAAGGCCGAAGTGGCGGGGGCCTCCTGAACTCCTTGCCTCACAGGGTCGTGCGCGTGCGCCGCCGCTCGGTGCGCTCCGCCTTCCCCTTCAGCACGACCGGCTTGCGGTCGCGCACCACATCCAGCGTGAACTCGTCCGCGTCGTTCAGCCGCTGAATCCGCCGGCGCAGGTCCCCGGGATCGACGACAGCGCTCCCGTTGACCGACGTGATGACGTCGCCGGCCTCGAGCCCTGCCTTCGCGGCGCTGGAATCTGCGTCGACCGAGGTGACGAGCACACCGCCCTTCGCGCCGAAATGATCCGCGAGCTGCGGCGTCAGCGGGCTGACGCTCATCCCGAGCCTCGTACCGCCAAAATCGAACATCTCGTCGACGTCCCACACCGCCGGCGGAGTCGGCGGCACGGGAGGTGTCGGGGCCACCCGCGGTGCGGGTGGCGCCGGGGGCGGTGGGGGTGGCGTCCGGTAGCGATACCGGAAGCCCCGCGCCATCTCGCCGAGGTCGGCCAGCCCGTCAAAGCTGAACTCACCGCCCTCGTCCGGCGTGATCGACACCGTGGTCTTCTGGCCATCCCGGACGAGGGCCGCCTGCACGGTGCGGGCGGCGGGGGTTTCCTGCACGAGCCGCGTCAGCTGGCGGGCGCTGCGCACGCGCTCGCCGTCGAACTCGGCAATCACGTCCCCCTTGCGGACCCCTGCCTTGTCTGCCGGTCCGCCGGCGGTCACGTCTTCCACCACCACGCCACGCGACGCGCCCGCGCCTGTCTTGGCGTCCGCCGCCTCGACGTCGCGAATCGACACACCGATGCGGCTGCCGCCCATCATCATGTCGAAGGCCCGCCGCGGCTCCACCCGCGCCACGCGCTCCTGCCCCTCGGCGATGGGGGCAACAGCCGCGCCAATGCCAGCGGCCATCGTCAATGCTCCCGCCGCCGCGGCGATGTTCCAGCCCTTCATGCGCATCTCCTTGGTTGCCATTTGCCGTTCCGCGGCACGTCCCCTCCGAAGAGTGGCGGCCTCAACCAGTCAGACGGATGGCCTCGGCGAAAGGTTGTGCCGCACCGTCCCGGCCGGAGGTCAGGCAGCGTCACCGGCATGGGACGCCATCGAATGGGCGCGGGCGTTTTTGCTGTGTTTTTGCCGGGCACGCGATTTGATGTGTTCTCCTGCGGTCGCGCGGAATCAACGGGGTGCGTTAACTCAGGCAGGCGCTGGCATCGCTCGCATCCCGTCTTGCACGTTGTCGATTCCGTGCGGCCACTGCTGTCCCAGAGGGGTCACCATGACGACATCATCGAGAAACCGGCTCTCCCGCCTCGTCGCCCTGCTCGCCCTCGCCGTGATGCTGTCGGGCTGTGCGCTCGCGATGCGGCGCCCGAGCATTGCCGAGCTCAAATACAACCCGGGCCGGTATCAGGACCGCACGGTCGCGGTCGACGGCGTCGTCACCAGCTCCTGGAACGTGCCGCTGGTGCCGTTCAAGCTGTACAAGGTCAACGACGGCACCGGGGAAGTCACGGTGGTCGCCAGCAACGGCCGGGTGCCGACCAAGGGGGCGCGGGTGCGCGTCAAGGGGCGGGTCAGCGACGTCGCCACGCTGGGCGGGCAGGCGATCGGCCTGCACATCCAGCAGCGGGACATTGATTTCAGGCGCTGACGACTCCCGCGTCAGCTGGCGATTTCAGGCGCTGACGACTCCGCGTCAGCTTGGCGATTTCAGGCGCTGACGGCTACAGCGTGAGCTTGACGGCCACCGCCGTCATGTCGTCGTTCGGCGGGGTGTCGCCCCGCCACTCCGCGACCGCGGCGAAGATGTTGTCGACGATGGCCTTCGCCGTGAGATCGCGTGAGCGGCCCACCACGTCGAGCAGCCGCTCGGCGGTGAACTCCTGCCCGGCGCCGTTCATCGCCTCGTAGACGCCGTCCGTGCAGAAGACGAACACGTCGCCGGAGTGCAGCGCGAACGACACCTCGTCGTAGGTCGATCCCTGGAACGAGCCGAGGGGCACGCCGGGCAGCTCGATCTGGGTGCAGCCGTCGAGCGAGCAGCGGATCGGGTAGGGCAGGCCGGAGTTGGCCAGCGTCAGCGTCCGGCGTTTGAGATCGAAGATCGTGTAGCACAGCGTGCAGTAGTACTCCTCGAGCTGCCGCTGGTGCAGGATGGTGTTGACCGAGGACAGCACGCCAGCCGGGCTCGAGCGCTCGGGCAGGTAGCGCCGCCGGAAGGCCCGCCCGCGCACCAGCTCCGCGGCGAACGCGCTGTAGAGCGCCGCCGGCACGCCCTTGCCCGAGACGTCGCCCACCGCCACGACCAGCGTGTTGGTCTCGGGCGCGAGGAACTCGTGGAAGTCGCCGCCGAGCTCCCGCGCCGAGGCGAAGGCGGCGGCGAGATCGACCCCCTTCAGGCGCTTGGGCGGCCCCGCCGGCAGCAGCGCCACCTGGACGCGCTGCGCGAACCGCACCTCCTTCTCCAGCCGCTCGCGCGTCGCGCGCACTTCTTCGTAGAGCCGTGCGTTCTCGATCGCCACCGCCGCCTGGCTGGCGAGCAGCGTCATGATCTCGGCGTCGCGCTTGCTGAACGCGTCGAGCTCCGGGCTCTCCAGATCGACGACGCCGATGCAGCGATCCTTGATCAGGAGCGGAATCGCCAGCTCCGAGCGGACGTCTTCCACCAGCTTGATGTAGCGCGGGATCGAGCGACACGTCCGGCACCAGCACCGCTTCGCGGTGCAGCGCCGCGTAGCCGACCAGCCCTTCGCCGAGCTGCACGCGCGGCACGTCGACCTTCTCGCCGTACTGCACGGCGTGCTTCATCTCCAGCTCGTTGTTCTCGTTCACCAGCAGGATGCCGAACGTGCGGTAGTCGATGACCCGCTTGGTCAGCTGCGCGATGCGCGTGAACAGCTCGTCGAGGTCGAGGATCGAAGCGACCTCCCGGCCGATCTCCGCCAGCGTCTCGAACGCCTCGGCATCCCGCCGGCTGCGCTCGAACAGCCGGGCGTTCACCAGCGCCACCGCCACGTGCGCCGCGAACTGCGTCGCGATCGCGACGTCGCGCGGCGTGAACTGGTCGCGGCTGCGGCTGAGGATGTTGAGCGCGCCGATCGGGCGCGACTTGTGGATCAACGGCACCACCAGCTCCGACTGCATGCCGGGCACCGTCTCGACGTAGCGCGGATCGGCGGTCACGTCGTTCACCAGCAGCGGCTGTTCGCTGAGCACCGCGGCGCCGACCAGCCCGGCGCCGGGCTCGAGCCGCACCGGCGCGCCGGTCGCCGGGTAGCCGACCGCGTAGGCGCTGCGCATCTCGCCGCGCCGCTCGTCGCGCAGGTACACGGCAAACGCCTCGAACGAGATCAGCCGGCCGATCAGCCGGGGAATCTGCCGGAGCAGCTCGTCGATGTCGAGGACGGCCGTGACCCGGCGGCCGAGGTCGAACAGGGTGGTGACGAGCTCCTGCGCCTGGGCATCCGCCTGGTCGAGCGCCGGGGGCGGGGGCACATCCGGTGTGTATCCGTGACTCACTGAGAGATGACGATCCTTCTGCGCGGGAGCGCACCCGAACGGTCCCGCATCCTTCCGATTATACTTTGGGAGCACCCATGGACCTGACGCTGCCCCTCGACTACTCGGCCATCGAACGGATCCTGCCCCATCGGTATCCGTTCCTGCTGGTCGACCGCATCACCGAGTTCGAGCCCGACAAGCGGATTGTCGGGATCAAGAACGTGTCCCTCAACGAGCGCTTCCTGGCCCACTCGGAGGAGGGAGAACCGGTGCTGCCGCCGACCATCCTGACCGAGGCCGTGGCGCAGGTCGGCGCCATCATGATCCTCGCCAAGCCGGAGAACCGCGAGAAGCTGATCTACTTCATGGGCATCGAGCGCGTCCGCTACCGCCGCGCCGTCCACCCGGGAGATGTCGTCGAGATCGAAGCGATGGTCAAGCGGCTGCGCAGCCGCATGGGTCAGCTCCGCGGCGTCGCCCGGGTCGGCGGCACGGTGGTCGTCGAAGGGACGATGACCTTCGCGCTCGGCGCCCGCAGCGAGGCCGCCGCCAGCGGCGCCTGAGGCGCGCCGCCGCCCGGCTTCCGCGAGCGGACGATCGCCACCCCCACCAGCACGAGCGCCGCGGCCGCGGCAATGCGCGCGTTGAACGGCTCGTCGAGCAGCACCACCCCGAGCGCGACCGCGATCACCGGATTGATGTAGGCGTAGAGCGACACGAACGACACCGGCAGGTGGCGCAGCGCGTAGGTGTAGGCCACGAACCCGCCGATGGCGCCCAGCGTCGACAGGTAGAGCAGCGCCACGGTCGTGCGCGTCGTGAAGCCCAGCTGCGGCCACTCCCCGCGCAGCGTCCCGATCACCAGCAGCATGCCGCCGCCGGCCAGCATCTGGAGCGCGCTCGTGCCGAGGACATGGTCGCCGCGGGTGTGCCGCCGCGAATACGCCGACCCGATCGCCCACCCGCCCGCCGCCACCTGCAGCGCCACCACGCCGATCAGGAACTGGCGGCTGTCCGCCGTGCCCAGCGTCAGCTCGGGATAGACCAGCACGACGATGCCGGTGAACCCCACCAGCAGCCCGGCAATCGCGCGGGCGCCAAACCGCTCGCCGTTGGCGATCGACGCCTCCACGCCAGCCATCCAGAAGGGAGCGGTTGCCACCAGCACGGCGGCGAGGCCGCTCGGCACCCATTGCTCCGCGTAGACCACGCCGCCGTTGCCGATGACGAGCAGGAGAAAGCCCATGATCACCGTGCCGCCCCAGCGCGATCGCGGCGGCAGCGGTTCCCCGCGCAGCACCAGGTAGACCACCAGGATGCTGCCGGCAATCAGCCAGCGCAGCGACGCCATCAGCGCCGGCGGCATCGACTCCAGCGAGATCCGGATCCCCAGATACGTCGTCCCCCAGACGACGCAGACGACGAGCCAGGCGAGGTAGGCGAGCCGCTTCTCGCGCGGGGTGGTGAGCGCGCTCATTTCAGGAAACCGAACGAGCCGCGGCCGAGCCAGGCGCCACCGTCGACCGTCAGGACCTCGCCGGTGATGAAGCCGGCGTGGTCGGAGACGAGGAACGCCGACCGCGTCGGCCACTTCCTCCGGCTTGCCCCAGCGCTTGAGGGGGACCATCTCGGTGATGCGGGCCACCGCCTCCGGCGAGTTCCACAGCTGCCGCGCGGCGCCGGCGGACTCGATGGGGCCCGGGGCGACGGCGTTGACGCGGATGCGGTGGGGCGCCCACTCCACGGCGAGCGTCTGCGTCAGGGACATGACGCCGGCCTTCGCGGCGGCGGAATGGACGGTGCCGGCGCTGCCGGTCCAGACGTAATTCGCGAGGATCGAGACGATCGCCCCCCCCTCGCCGCGGGCAATCATGTGCCGCCCGATCGCGCGCGAGCAGTAGAACGTGCCATTCAGCACGCTGCCGACCACCGCGTTCCACCCGTTGGGCGACAGGTCCTCGGCGCGGCTGATGAAGTTGCCGGCGGCGTTGTTCACGAGGATGTCGATGCGGCCGAAGTGCTTGAGCGTGCGCTCGACGAGCTCATCCACCTGGTCCGGCTTGCGCACGTCCACCTGGACGGTGAGCGGGTCGAGCCCCGAGTGCAGCAGCGCGTCACAGCCGGCCTCGAGGTTGGCGGCATTGCGGCTGCCGATGACAATCCGCGCGCCGAGATCGCCGAGCCGCCTGGCCACGGCCAGGCCGATGCCGGTCCCGCCGCCGGTGATGACCGCGACCCGCCCCTTGAGCATCGTTGCCGAGAACATAGAGGGTCAGATTACCGGCCCGCGCGAGTCCTTGTCCACGTACCGGGGTGTTACCATACGCCGCATGCCTGACGCGCGGCGGGCTCGCGCCGCTCGATCGACCAAGCCGGCGCCGTCGCCGCAGCGCGATCTCATCGAGGTGCTGCCGGATGCGGCCCCCCCGGCGGCTACGGCCGGAGAGACCTTCGCCCGCCTCTTCGAGGCGGTCCACGAGGGGGTGTACATCGGCGTGCTCGACCCGCGCCACGCGTCCACCATCTCCGCCAACCCCTACCTGAAGCTGATGTTCGGCTATGCCGCCGACACGCCGGCCGAAGACGTGCGGCCGTTCGAGCTCGAACATTTCGTCGATCCGCAGGCCCGCGAGCTCTTCCTCGAGCGGCTGCGGCGCGACGGCGCCGTTACCGACTACCTGCTCCGGCTGCGCCGCGCGGATCGCTCGCTCGTCTGGATCGAAGTCACCGCCCACACCGAAACGGTGGACGGCGACGCCCTCCGGATCGAGGCGCTGATGCGCGACGTCAGCGAGCGCAAGCGACTCGAGGACCAGGCGCGCGACCTCTATCACCAGCTCCTGCAGGCGGAGAAGCTCGCCGCCCTCGGCCAGACGATCTCGGGCGTGGCGCACGAGCTGAACAATCCGCTCGCCACCATCCTGACCTGGGCCGAACGGCTGTCGCAGCGGCCGGTCGACGAGCAGACGCGCCGCGGCCTCGACGCCATCCTCGGCGAGTCGGAGCGGGCGGCCAAGATCGTCCGCAACCTGCTGACGTTCGCCCGCAAGCGCAACACCACGCGCGCGATGGTCGATCTGAACCAGGTCGTCCGCGAGACGCTCGCCCTTCGCCGCTACGAGCAGCGCCTGAGCAACATCAACATCCTCGAGGCGCTCGCGTCCGGCCTGCCCCAGGTCTTTGCCGACCCGCACCAGATGCAGCAGGTGCTGCTCAACCTGATCATCAACGCCGAACAGGCCATGATCGGCGCGCACGGCCGCGGCACCCTCATCATCCGGACCTGGCACGATCTGCAGAAGGACTCGGTCACGCTCGAGGTCCACGACGATGGCCCGGGCGTGCCGGAAGAGGTGCAGCCGCGGATCTTCGATCCGTTCTTCACCACGAAGGAAGTGGGCAAGGGCACCGGGCTTGGCCTGACCGTCGCCTACGCCATCGTGCAGGAGCACAACGGCCGGATTGCCCTGAGCTCCGAGCCGTCGCGCGGCGCCACCTTTTCCGTGGAGCTGCCGGTGGGCGCCGCTTCCCTCAAGCCGGTCTTTTCCCGGCCGATCGAGCGGCCCGGCACCCTGGGGTCGGGGGCGTCGGTGCTGGTGGTCGAGGATGAGGCCGCGCTCGGCGCGGCGGTAGCGGAAGCGCTGGCGGATGCGGGGTTTGCGGTGCGGCTGGCGAACGACGGGCTCGAGGCGCTCGAACGCGTGAAGGAAGGACCGTACGACCTGATCGTCTGCGACCTCAAGATGCCGCGGCTCGACGGCAGCGCCTTCTACCGGCAGCTCGAGAAGGACCACGCGCCGATGGCGCGCCGCGTCCTGTTCGTCACCGGCGACGTGGCCGGCACCGACGCGGAGCGCTTCCTCGAGGAGACCGGCTGCCGGTGGCTGCCGAAGCCCTTCCGGCTCAAGGATCTCCTCAAGGCCGCGACCGAGATGCTTGCCTAGCGGCCGCCCGCGGCGACGCGCCGCTCGACGGTCCTGACCGGGGCGCGATGCTTCGTGACGGTCTTGACGGGCGCCTTGTAAGCCAGCACCACGCCGGCCCGCGCGCCCGCCGGCGCCGCCGCCCCGCCGGTCTTGGCCATCTGCATCCGCCGCATCGTCTGCTGGAACGCGAGGATCGCGGGGCGCAGGATGTGCGCCGCTTCGGACGCGCCGCATTCGCTGCCGAGCGCCTTCCGCAGCCGCTGGACGGCACGGGCGTGCAGCTGCGAGACGCGGGATTCGTTGACGCCGATCTCGGCGCCAATCTGCTTCATCGTCGCTTCGCCGTAGTAGTAGAGCGCCACCACGCGCCGCTCGCGCGGCGGCAGGGAGGCGATGGCGGCGCGGATGCGGTCGCGGACTTCCTTGTCCTCGAAGGCCTTGTCGGGCGCCTGCGGTTCCGAGGGCACCAGCGCCGCCGGCAGCGAGTTGTTGTCCACGTTGTCGCCGGCCGAGAGCGGCGACGTCGACTCGATGGTGTTGATGCGCACGATGGTGCGGCCGAGCCGCGTCTCGTCGGAGCCGACGCGTTTCGCGAGGTCGGCCAGCGACGGCTCGGCGCCGAGCTCGCGGCGCAGCTCTTCGCGCGCCGCCTCCAGCTGCCGTCGCTGCCGCCGCACGCCGCGCGGCCAGGCGTCGCGCCGCAGGGCGTCGATCATCGCGCCGCGGACGCGGCGCTCGGCGAACGTCTCGAACTTGATGCCGCGCGCCTCGTCGAAGCGGCAGGCCGCGTCGATGAGGCCGATCATGCCGTCCTGCACCAGGTCGCCGAGCTCGATCGAGTGCGGCATGGACGAGGCGACGCGGCGGGCAAGCGATTCCACGAACGGCAGGCCGGCCGCAATCCGGTCGCGCTGACTGGCTTCAAGTGGCTGACGCATCGGTCTACTCCGGATGGAAGTCCGTGGCGCGAGGTGACCCGCGCGGCGCGACCTATTCGCGCTGCGGACGCGGCTTCCATTCCGCAACGGCGATACCAGCCACAAAGCGAACTTTTGGCGAATCTGCGCACGCCCGTGCAGTTGTCCGCAAGTGCATGCAGAAAGAGGAGTTGCGGAGAGACAGCGCGGGAAGTGCGCGGCAGAAGAGTGCAACGGTGGACGGCCGCGTGTCAGTTTTCTGACAGCGGCTCGCGGCGAAGTGTCAAACTATTGGCGGTCGTGAGGGCGGCCGCGCAGGCGGATCTCGCGCGCGGTGGCGAGGGCGTCGAGCACACCCGCGACGATCTGATTCGCGCGGGCCCGGCTCACCTCGTCCTTCAGTTTGGCTTCGAGCAGTTCGGCGTTGGCGAGGATGATGCCGAGCTGGTTGTTGAGGCGGTGAAAGAGCAGCCCGAGATCCGGCGACTCGCTCGAAGACCCTGGAGTCGCGTCGGCGGACGTCATCATGAGGCTTCTTTGCTTGCGAGGTCGGTCCGGCCGGGGTGGCGCCACAGGGTATCGGCGAATATCCGGACGGACCCGCCGGCCGTGCGGATGTACTCGACTTTGCCGCTGGCGATCCAGTTGTAGATCGTGCGCCGGCTGACGCCAACCAGCTCGCACGCTTTCATGATGGAAATGGTTTTGCGGTCGTTCATGAGCGGAGCCTTCTGAGGTTCGCTGAGGTTATCGGAGCGGGATCGGCCGCGCTGTAGTCGGAAGATGAATGGGCCGGATTGACCCGCTCTGGTGCAGCTGTCACAATACCGCCCGCTCCCCCTAAATGGCTGATAACCAAAAACATCTGCTGATCGTGGACGATGAGGGCGCGCTGCGATCGGCGATCGCGGAACGCCTCGCCGACCACGGTTTTGCGGTCGAGCAGGCGGGCTCGGGCGAGGAGGCGCTGCAGCGCCTGGCGGAGTTCGCCTTCGACATCCTGATCACCGACCTCCGGCTGCCCGGGATCAACGGCCGGGAGGTGCTGGACGCCGCCCTCGAGCGCTACCCCGAGCTCATCGCTATCGTCATCACCGGCTACGGCACGGTGAAAGACGCGGTGGATGCCATCAAGCAGGGGGCGGCGGACTTCGTGACGAAGCCCTTCCAGTTCGATGCCCTGCTGCACGTCGTGCAGTCGGCGCTCGAACAGCGGCGCCTCAAGTCGGAGAACGCCTACCTCCGGTCGCAGCTCGAGGAGCGCTACCGCATCGACGGCCTCGTCGGCCAGAGCCGCGTCATGCGCGATCTGTTCCAGCTGCTCGAGACCGTTGCCGCGACGTCGAGCACCGTGCTCATCACCGGCGAGACCGGCACCGGCAAGGAGCTGGCGGCACGGGCCATCCATCACAACAGCGCGCGCCGGGCCAACCGGTTCGTGGCGCTGAACTGCAGCGCCATTCCCGAAACGCTGCTCGAAGCGGAGCTGTTCGGCCACGTGCGCGGCGCGTTCACCGGGGCGGTCGGCGCGCGGCAGGGGCGCGTCGAGCAGGCGCACAAGGGCACGCTGTTCCTCGACGAAGTCGGCACGATGAGCCCGTCGCTGCAGTCCAAGCTGCTGCGGGTGCTGCAGGAACGCGAGTTCGAGCGGGTCGGCGATTCGCACACGGTGAAGATCGACGTGCGGGTCATTGCCGCCACGCACTCGGATCTCACGAAGATGGTGGCGGAGTCGTCGTTCCGCGAGGATCTCTTCTACCGGCTGAACGTGCTGCCGGTGCAGCTGCCGCCGCTGCGCGACCGGCGGGAGGACATCCCGCTGCTCGTCCAGCATTTCCTGCAGCGGCTGGCGGCCGACAACGGCCGCGGCGAGATGAGCGTGTCGCAGGACGCGATGCGCCGGCTGATGGCGTATCGCTGGCCGGGCAACGTCCGGCAGCTCGAGAACGCCGTCGAACGGGCGCTGGCGTTCAGCAAGGGGCGCTCGCACATCGACGTCCAGGATCTACCCCCGGAAGTGCAGAACCAGACGGGCATTGTCGAGGGGGCCGATACGTGGCTGCCCGAAGACGGCATCGACTTCGAGCGCTACATCGAGGGCGTCGAGCTGGCGCTCATCAAGCGATCGCTCGAGCGGACGCGCGGCAACAAGCGGCAGGCCGCGCGGCTGTTGAACCTGAAACGGACGACCCTGATCGAGAAACTCAAGCGCCTGGCGCCGAACCAGGCCGCGGATTAAGCCATGCCTCCACGTTTTGCGTACTGGACGATCATCCTGGAGGGCAAGCCGACGGCCTTTCGCGCGCAGGAGCGCGACGACCTCCTGCCCACCTTCAATCAGCTGCAGGCGAAGCACCCGGACGTGGCGCTGATGTGGTTCAAGAGCGGCAAGCTGTGGCCGTCGCGCGACGAGGCGCTGGCCGCGGAGAAGCTGGGGCGCGAGCGCCGCAAGCCGGACTGGCGGCCGGGCGGGGAGCATCGCGATCCGCGGGCGCGGTTCGACATCCCGCGCGACGAGCGCCGGCGGCGGTTTGCCGAACGGCAGCGCCGCGACGAGCTGGACGGCGGGCCGCCCGGAGGGCGCAAGGGCGGCCGTCCGCCGCAGCCGTTCGAGCCGGCGGAAGGCGGCGGCGGACAGCCACCGCGCGACAGCGGTGCGCCGGCCGGCGGCGATCGTCCCGCGCGGCCGCCGTTCAAGCCGCGGGAGGAAGGCGAGCGCCGGCCGCCTTTCAGGCCGCGCGATGAGGGAGATCGGCGGCCCGCGTTCAAGCCGCGCGACGAGGGCGATCGGCGGCCCGCGTTCAAGCCGCGCGACGAGGGCGCGCGACGACCGCCTTTCAAGCCACGCGACGAGGGGGACCGCCGACCCGCCTTCAAGCCACGTGACGAGGGCGCGCGGCGGCCCGCGTTCAAGCCGCGCGACGAAGGGGACCGCCGGCCGCCGCGCCAGGACTGGAAGTCCGGCGACAAGCCGGCGTGGAAACCGGCGGGCCGCCGGCCGGATTTCAAGCCCCGCGATGAAGGCGCGCGCCGGCCGCCTTTCAAGCCACGCGATGAGGGAGATCGGCGACCCGCTTTCAAGCCCCGCGACGAAGGGGACCGCCGGCCACCGCGCCAGGACTGGAAGTCCGGCGACAAGCCGGCGTGGAAACCGGCGGGCCGCCGGCCGGATTTCAAGCCACGCGACGAAGGCGAGCGCCGGCCCGCCTTCAAGCCACGTGACGAGGGCGCGCGACGACCACCCTTCAAGCCCCGCGACGAAGGCACGCGCCGGCCGCCTTTCAAGCCACGCGACGAGGGAGATTGGCGACCCGCCTTCAAACCCCGCGACGAAGGCGCGCGGCGGCCGCCTTTCAAGCCACGCGACGAAGGGGACCGCCGCCCGCCGCGCCAGGACTGGAAGTCCGGCGACAAACCCGCCTTCAAGCCCCGCGGCGAGGGGGACCGGCGCCCCCCGCGATCCGACTGGAAGCCGGGCGGGTCTCGTCCACCATCTTCCAAGCCGGGGGGCCAGGGCCCGCGCGGCAGCGGACGTCCACCCAGCGGCGGCCGTCCACCCAGCGGCGGCCGTCCACCGGGCGGCGGCCGGAAACCAGGTGGCGGCGGCGGGCGCGGCGGCGGCAGTCAATCACGATGATCACCCACGTCGTCCTGTTCGCGCCGCAGGCGGCCTTCTCATCGGATCAGCAGCGGGGCGTACTTGAAAGTATCCACGCCGTGGTCCGGGCGTGCCCGGCAGTGAAGGCCTGCCGGATCGGCCGGCGGGTTCGCCACGGGCTCCCCGGCTACGAACAGGCGATGTCCACCGACTACGCTTTTGCGTTGCTGCTCGACTTCGAAAGCGTCGAGGGGCTGCGCGAGTATCTGCGGCACCCGCTCCACGAGGCGGTCGGCGCGGTCTTCACGTCGGCTGCCGAAGCGTCGCTCGCGTATGACTACGAGGTGCAGGGTCTCGAGGAGATTTCCGACGCGACTGATCTGCCTGATCTCGGACGCCAGTGACGGAGTGCGGTCGGTATGCCCCGTCCTTTTCTGACCGCTCGTTGGGAAGACCTCGCGCTCCTCAACTACTCCTGTCCTGTCAAAGTCCTGGAGCCGCTCGTACCGCGCGGCACGGTGCTCGATCTCTGGGATGGCGACGCCCTTGTCAGCCTGGTCGGCTTTCTGTTCCGGAACACTCGGGTGGGTGGCGTGCGGGTCCCGTTCCACGAGACGTTCGAAGAAGTGAACCTGCGTTTCTATGTGCGCCGCGCTACGTCTTCGGGGGAGGTGCGGCGCGCGGTGGTCTTCGTGCGGGAGCTTGTTCCCCGCGCCGGCATTGCGGCCATTGCGCGCTGGCTCTACAACGAGCCGTACCTCGCGGTACCTATGACACACGACACCTCACTTCACCATGCCGAGGGGGGACGCCTCTGCTATTCATGGTCGTACCGCGGCGGAAACTTCGTTCTGACCGCCGATGTTTTCGGCGCCGCGCGACGACCCGTGCCCGGCTCTGAGGCGGAGTTCATTACCGAGCATTACTGGGGATACACACGACAGCGCGACGGCGGCACGCTGGAGTACCACGTCGAGCATCCAACCTGGCTGATTTGGGAGGCCGCGTCGGCGAGCGTGTCCGGCCCTCTCTCCACGCTGTATGGTCCGGCTTTTGGCGAGGTCCTCTCGAGGCCACCACGCTCGGCATTCGTGGCCGTAGGATCCAGCGTGTCGGTGCACCGTGGGCTGCGCCTCTAGCGCCTGACGCCCGATTCCTGCCCTGACGGCTTGGCCGGCACAGGCCACGCGCGAGTGAGGTCGACAAAGCGCCAGTGCTATGGCACTATCCTGCCGAACGGCCGCCGAATGGCGGGTCCGGCTGAACTCGTAACATCGGGAGTGAGCCATCGTGCGACGTCAAGCACGGATTCTCTTGGCATTCCTCGTAGTCGGCATGCTTCCTGGCACCGCGGGTGCCGTGCAGGCGCCAGCACCACGAAGCCAGGAGTCGCGGCCAGCAGGCAGCTCGCGTAACGGCGTCGCGCGGTCGAACCCTTATAGCCGTCTGTTTCAACCAGCCAGCCCGCGGCCGGGCCCGCGGCCGGCGCCCGGCGCCTCCCAGACGCCTGCGCCTCGCAGCGAGACCGTCGTCAAGTGCGGTATGGTGTTAATCCCCAGCGATCCTGGGATCGACCCCGGTATCGCGCTTCGACCAAACCCCAGCGCCACTCGATTCGCCATTCGCACGATCGAACCAGCCGTCTGTCGATGAACGGGCGGTCGAGCCTGACGAAGGTGGCGACGCACGTGCTCTGCGCCTGCCCTGCGTCGCGCGGCACGGCGATGGCGCGCACGCGCGCTCGCCTTCAACGGACATCGAGATGCTCGCAGAGCTGGTGAACGAAGTCGTGTCGGCGATTGTCGGAGAATTCGACACCGACCCGATTGGCGGCCACGGTCTCGCGCACGATCGGGGTTGACCGTTGATCTCGGCACTGCCATGTTCAACTGACGCGGAAGGAGCAAACCGTGAACTCAGCCGCAGAGAAGGACCGCCTGCTGCGACGTGACGCCGAGTGGGCAAAGGCGGCATCCGAGGGCCGCGACGTCGAACGCGTCCTCTCCTACTGGACCGAAGACGCGGTCGTCATGCCGCCTGGCGTCCCGTCGATCGCGGGCAAGCCCGCCTTGCGCCAGTACGTCAGCGACAGCCTGCGGATTCCCGGCTTCAGCATCACCTGGACGTCAGACGACGTGACGTTGTCGCCCGACGGGCAGCTCGCCTACATGTTCAGCCGGAATGCCGTCACCGTGAACGGCCCGGACGGGGCGCCGATGAAGATGGAAGGGCGCGCGGTCACGATCTGGCGACGCGAGCCGGACGGCGAGTGGCGCTGCTCGGTGGACATCTGGAATGCCGACGGCCCGGGACAGTAGGTGGCGTCGCCGGGATGATTTGCCGGCCGCCCCCGGGAACGGAGGGGCGGAACGCCCCGTAGAGGGAGATATGGCAGACACACCTGGCATCTCCACTCCAGCGGCCTACGATCCCGACAAGGCGGCGGCGTTCGCGGCGCGGATGCTGGGCGCACTCAACGACGCCTCGCTCTGCCTCATGACCTCGATCGGCCACCGCACCGGCCTCCTCGACTCGATGCTCGATCAGGCGCCGCAGACGTCCTCCGAGATTGCCTCCCGCGCCGGGCTCAACGAGCGCTACGTGCGCGAGTGGCTCGGCGCCATGGTCACTTCGGGCGTCGTCCAGGTCGAGGGGGACGACCCGCGCTACCAGCTGCCGGCGGAGCATGCGGCCTGCCTGACGCGGCCGGCAGGGGCGGACAACCTGGCTGTCTTCGCCCAATACGTTCCGGTGCTCGGTACCGTCGAAGACGACATCGTGGAGTGCTTCAGGAATGGCGGCGGTGTTCCGTATTCGCGGTTCCCGCGGTTTCACGCGGTCATGGCCGAGGACAGCGGCCTGTCAGTCCTCTCGTCGCTCGAGTCGCACATCATCCCGCTCGTTCCCGACCTCGCCTCGAGGCTGGGGCAGGGCGCACGCATGCTCGACGCCGGATGCGGCAGCGGCCGCATCCTGGTCCGACTCGCCGGGCTCTTCCCGAAGAGCCGTTTCGTGGGCATGGACCTCTCGAAGGAAGCCCTCCAGGCCGCTCGTGAGGAAGCGGCCGCCAGGGGCCTGAGCAACGTCGAATTCGCGGAGGCCGACCTCGGCACGTTCGACCAGACGGCCGAAGCGGACGCCTTCGACTTCATCTCCACCTTCGATGCGGTGCACGACCAGGGCAAGCCGCTCAACCTGCTGAAGGGCATTCACCGGGCGCTGAAGTCCGATGGCAGCTACCTGATGCAGGACATCAAGGGCTCCAGCCACGTGGCCAACAACATCAGCCATCCCATCGGGACGTTCCTCTACACGGTGTCCTGCCTGCACTGCATGACCGTGTCGCTGGCGCAGGGAGGCGAGGGACTGGGCGCGATGTGGGGTGAAGAGAAGACCCGGGACTATCTCGAGCGGGCCGGGTTCCGCTCGGTGGAGAAGCACGAGCTCGCCCACGACATCCAGAACAACTGGTACGTCGTCCGGAAGTGAGCCGGCGTGTGCGCCTCGGGCGCCCATCCCCGCACGCGCCGGCCGCAGGCGCACGCCTCATCGCACGGATTCAGGCCCATTTCTGACGATCTGGTATGGCACAGCTGGCGCATTAGAGAGCCGTGCGCACCTTCCGTGCGCACACGACCTTCAAGGACTGCCAACCATGCTGCCCATCGCCTCCGCCTTCGTGCTGACCGTCGCGCTGACCACCGGCAACACCGGCTCGGTGGAATCAGCGGCGGCCTACACGCCGCTCGCGGACGCGGTCACCACGATTGCCCTCGACGTGTCAGGGCCTGGACAGGCGGGGCCGCTCCAGGGCGGCAAACCGGTCCCCGCCTGGATGCAGGACGGCCCGGCCCGGCGCCCGGGCGCGCTGGTGGCGATGTATGCGTCGCTCGGCGCGCTCCAGGCGATGGACGTCTATTCGACGCGGCGGGCGGTTGCCGCCGGCGGCACGGAACTGAACCCGATCATGCGGAAATCCGCGGGGAACTCCGGGGCGATGCTGGCGGCGAAGGCGGTGGCCACGGCGGGATCGGTCTTCTTCACGGAACGGGCCTGGAAGAAGAACCGCAAGGGGGCGATGGTCCTGATGGCGGTGATGAACGGCGTCACGGCCGCCGTGGTGGCCAACAACCTGAAGAACGCGCGCTAAACGCCCGCCGGCTCCTCCTCGAGGAAGAACGCGTGGATGGTGTCGCGCAGCTGGGCGATCGACTCGGCCTGGTTGATAGCGACACGCAGGTGCGATCCGTTGTCCAGCCCCCGCGTGAACCATGAGTTCAGCGCCCGCAGCTTGTTGATCACCCACTTCTCGCGCCCGCGTGCCGGCGCGGTCCCCACCGGCGCCTGCCCGGGCGCGACGTGACGGAAGCCCTGGCGTTCGTCCGACTGCTCCTTGAGCAGGAGATCCACGTACTCGAGCAGGAACTGCCCGCGTTCGCGCGCTGAGATCTCGCGCGGCGCCTCGCCGCGGGCGAGCGCCGCCGCCTGCTCGAAGATCCAGGGGTTGCGCAGGGCGCCGCGTCCCACCAGCACGCCGCCGACGCCCGAGCCGGCCAGGCGATCGATGAGCTGCTGCGGCTCGACGCAGTCGCCGCTGCCGAACACCGGGATGCCGACGCCTGCCGCCACGGTCCCGATCAGGTCCCAGTCCGAGAAGCCCGAATACGACTGCGCGGCCGTCCGGCCGTGCACGGTCACCGCCGCCGCCCCGGCATCCTCCATCCGCCTGGCCAGCTCCGGCGCGTTGATGGCGTTGGCGTCCCATCCGGCGCGCATCTTCACCGTGACGGGGATCTTCACCGCCTGCGCCATGGCCCGGACGACGTCGGCGGCGTGCTCGGGCTCCCGCATCAGGCTGCAGCCGGCGTTGTGCTTGGCGATCTTCTGCACCGGGCAGCCCATGTTGACGTCGACCACGTCGGCCCCCATGCGCTCGACGATCTGCGCCGCCGCCGCCATCTTCGCCGGATCGCCGCCGAAGATCTGGATCGAGACTGGGCGCTCCTCCTCGGTGTACTCCGCGTACTCGAGGGTGCGGTCGATCCCGCGCACCAGCCCCTCCGAGCTGACCATCTCGGTAACGACGAGGCCGCAGCCGCCGCGGCGCTTGACCAGCCGGCGGAAGGCGGTGTCCGTCATCCCGGCCATGGGCGCCAGCGCGAACGGCGGGGCGAGGTCGATGGTGCCGATCTTCATGGGTTGTCGCGTCCCTATACCGCCTGCACGTCCGCCGCGTCCACTTCCACGCTCACCGCCTGGCCGATCAGGTCGACCGACAGCACGAGACGCGACTGGCTGCCCTTGCGCACGAGCCTCCCGCGAACGCCCTTCAGCGGCCCGTAGACGACCTCGACGACCATCCCTTCCCGGATCAGCGGACAGGGGTCGAACTGCAGGTCGCTGGTAATGAGCTTGCGGATGGCCTCGATTTCCTGGTCCGGGACGGGCGCCAGGGAGCCGTCGAAGGCGATGATGTTCACGACCCCCGCGCACTTCATGATCGGCAGGCTGTCGCCGGCGTCGAAGCGCGCGAAGCAATACCCCGGGAACAGCGGCCAGTCGACCTTCTTGCGGCGGTCCTTCCAGCGGCTCCATTTGGGCACCGTCGGCAGGAACGCTTCGTACCCCTTGCGCTCGAGCTGTTCACGCACGCGCTGCTCGTGGCGCGATCGCGTCCAGATGGCGTACCAGGCGTCGTTCATGCCGCGCGGGGGCCCGTCCACCGCCCCTAGTTGCCGGGAAGCGCCTGGTCGATCACCTGATCGTACGCCTTCTTCAGCTCGGCGTTCTTCCACTCGATGATCGCCTGGCTGCGCATGCGCGTGAGGAACTTGCGCATCTCCTGGCGCTGGCGGTCGTTGCTCACGCGCTCGGCCACCAGATCGCGCACGCTGTCGAACGGCTGCACGGCAGACTCCTTCAGCGTCTCGAGCTTGAGGATCTGGAAGCCGCGCGTCGTCCGGATCGGCGGCGTCACCTCCCCGGGCTTCATGCCCTTGACCAGCGTCTGCAGCGACTCGGACAGCTCCGACATCACAACCGGCCCGATCAGGCCGCCGTTGGCCTTCGAGGGGGCGGCCGACACTTCCGCCGCGACCTTGGCGAAATCTTCACCCGCCAGCAGGCGGCTGCGGACCGCCGCAGCGGTGGCGCGCGCCTGATCGTCCTCCGCCACGCTGAAGACCGACTGTCCGCCCTTGGTCGCGGACGGCGCTTCGATCAGGATCTCGCGCAGCGTCACGTTGGCCGGGTCGGTGAACTCGTCGGGGTGCACCAGGTAATACTGGCGCGCCTCCTCTTCGGTGATCGACAGCTTCGAGCCGATCTCGTCGCGCTGAACCTGCGACTTCATGAACTCGCGCTCGACGTTCTTGCGCAGGTCGTCGAGCGTCATCCCTTCCTGCTTCAGCGCGGCCTTGAACCGGTCGTCCTCCTCGAGCTTCTGCTCCTTGCGGAGGTTGGTCAGCCACTCGCTGAACTGCTCGTCGCGCAGCTTGTAGCCGCGCTCCTTGGCCAGCTGCACGATCAACAGCTCGTCGATCGCATCCACCAGGATGATCGGGGTGATCTCGGCCAGCATCTTCTTCAGCTGCTCGTCGTTCTGCACCGCTTCCGGCTCGATGTCCTTGCCGATGCGCTGGCGCAGGGCGGCGATCTGCCGGGCTTCGAGCTCGCTCTTGGTGATGATGTCGCCGTTCACCTTGACCAGCACCTGCTCGATGACCTCACCGCTGATCGGCGTGCAGAGAACGCCGATCACCAGCAGGCACGCCGCCGGACGGAAGAGTTGTCTCATTAGTTAAGTCCCTGAACCACAATATTTTACCGCATCGCGCCGCCGGCGCTCAACTCCCGGAGCAGCCCGGCCACCCGGGTGAAGACGCCCCCTTCGCCGCGGGGATCCTCCTTGGCCGGCCGCAGGATCTCGTCGCGGGTGAACCCGCCGGTGACCTCCCCCGCCCGGGCCCGCGCGGTCCACCAGGATCCGGCCGCCACGGCGTCCGTCTTCTTCCCTTTGACGCCCCCGGACGGGCTGGCGGCTGCCGGCCGCCTCGCCGCCGGCGCGGCCCGCAGGTCGAGCTTGAGAGTGGCCGGCGGGACGAGGGCGACATCGCCGCGCTCCTGCACCACCCGGAACAGCCACTGCGGATCCAGCCTGGCCTCGGGCCTGAACTTTAAGACGACGACCTGCCCTTCGCGGTCGATGGATTCCAGGCCAATGCGGTCGGCCAGGAGCCGGATCGCGGCATATTCCGCGAGATTCAGCACGGAATCGGGCGGGGCGCCGTAGCGGTCGCGCACCTCGTCCATGAGCCGGTCCAGCTCGGCGTCGCTCCGGACGGCGGCCATCCGCCGGTACACCGTCAGCCGCTGGTTCATGTCGGGGATGAAGCTGTCGGCGATCCGCAGGTCCACCCGCAGGTTGACGTTCGCCCGGACCTCGTCCTCGATCTCCTCCCCCTTGAGCTCCTTGATCGTGGTTTCGAGCAGCTTCATGTACATGTCGAAGCCGACGGCCTCGATGTGCCCGCTCTGCTCGCCGCCGAGCAGGTTGCCCGCGCCGCGGATCTCCAGGTCCAGCGCCGCCACCCGGAAGCCGCTGCCCAGGTCGCTGAACTCCCGGATCGCGGCGAGCCGCTTCTTCGCCACGGGCGAGAGCGTCTCTTCCGGCGGAATCAGCAGGTAGGCATAGGCGCGGCGGTCCGATCGCCCCACCCGGCCGCGCAGCTGGTAGAGCTGCGACAGGCCGTAGCGGTCCGCGCGGTTGATGATCATCGTGTTCGCATTGGGGATGTCGAGCCCGTTCTCGATGATGGTGGTGGCCAGGAGCACGTCGTACCTGTGCGCCACGAAGTCCACCATGACCTTCTCGAGCTCGTCCTCTCCCATCTGGCCGTGCGCCACCGCAATCCGGGCCTGCGGCACCAGCCGCGTGATCAGCGCGCCCATCGAATAGATCGACTCCACCCGGTTGTGGACGAAGTAGATCTGGCCGCCGCGCTCCATCTCGGTCTGCACGGCGGCGGCGATCACGGCAGGATCGAACTTCAGGACATTCGTCTGGATCGACAGCCGGTCCTTCGGCGGCGTCTCGATGACCGACATGTCGCGGATCCCGGCGAGGGACATGTTCAGCGTCCGCGGAATCGGCGTCGCGGTCATCGTCAGCACGTCGACGCGCTTGCGCAGCTGCTTGATCTTCTCCTTGTGCGCCACGCCGAAGCGCTGCTCCTCGTCCACGACCAGCAGGCCGAGGTCGCGGAACTGCACGTCCTTCGACAGCAGCCGGTGCGTGCCGACGATGATCTCGACCTTGCCGGCGGCGAGGTCCTCGAGCGTGGCCTTCTGCTCCGCCTTGGTGCGGAACCGGCTGACCATGTCGATGCGCACCGGGAACGCGGCAAAGCGGCTGTTCAGCGTCTTCAGGTGCTGGAAGGCGAGCACGGTGGTGGGCGCCAGCACCGCGACCTGCTTGCCGTCCATCACCGCCTTGAACGCCGCGCGCATCGCCACTTCGGTCTTGCCGTAGCCGACGTCGCCGCACAGCAGCCGATCCATCGTGGTCGGCGACTCCATGTCCCCCTTGATGTCGGCCACCGCGGTCTGCTGGTCGGCCGTGAGGTCCCACTCGAAGGCGTCCTCGAACTCCTGCTGCCAGTGCGAGTCGGGGCTGAAGGCGTGGCCCGGCATGGCCTTCCGGGCGGCATAGAGCTTCAGCAGCTCCTCCGCCATGTCGCGCATCGCCTTCTTGACGCGCGTCTTCGCCTTCTCCCACGTCGTCCCGCCCAGCCGGTCGAGGGCGGGGCGGGCGCTGCCGGTGTAGCGCTGGACCAGGTCGAGGCGCTCGACCGGCACGAACAGCTTGTCGTCGCCGGCGTAGCGGAGCTCCATGAACTCCTGCGGCTCGACGCCGACCTCGATCCGCTTCAGCGCCACGAAGACGCCGATGCCGTGATCGACATGGACGACGAGATCGCCGACCTTGAGATCGCGGAAGTCGGACAGGAAGGCGCGGGCCGCGGACTTCCGGCGCTCGTGGACCTTCCGCTCCTCCTCGAAGACGTCGGTCTCGGCCCAGAGCTGCAGGCCGGCTTCGGGCAGCCGGAAGCCGCGCGAGAGATAACCGGTCCCGACGAGCACGGAGGTGCGGTGCGCGTCTTCGGCGCGCTCGATCGCCACCGCGAACACGTCGTAGTCGGCGAGCAGCTCGATGGTGCGCTCCGCGCGGCCGGCCGAGTTCGCGATGAACACGACGGTGTCGCCCTGCTCGCGGCCGCGGCGGATCTCGGCGACCCAATCCTGGACGCGGCCGCCGAACTCCAGCGCGGGCTGGCAGGACACATGCCTGGACGGCCGGGCCGCAGGCCCTGGACCCTCGCTGATCTCGAGCGTTTCGAGCGTCGTGGCTTCCCGCAGCCAGCCGGCCGCCTCCTCCCAGTCGATGATCAGCTCCGCGGGTGGCGCGGCACGCACACCCTTGCCGGTGGCCTCTTCGTAGCTCGCGTGGATCTGCGCCGTGAGCTTCTGGCCATGGGCCGACACCTCGTCGGGCTCCGACACGAGCATCAACGGGGGCTGCCCGGCCCAGAGGTAGTCGAAGACGGTGGCCGAGCGGTCGTGACGTTCTTCCTCATCCCGCGCTCCGCCCTCGGCCGCCATCAGCTCCTGGAGCGGCGTGATCGCCGTCTGGTCGAGGGAAGCGGTGGACCGCTGCGTGCCGGCGTCGTAGGCGCGGATGGACTCGATCGTGTCGCCAACGAACTCCAGCCGGAGAGGCTGCTTGGCCCCGGCCGGGAAGAAGTCCACCACGCCGCCGCGCACGCAGAACTCTCCCGACTCGTCAACCGGATCCTGCCGCGTGTAGCCGGCCGCGCTGAGCAGGTCGCCCAGGTCCACGGGAGAGATCTCCTGGCCTGGCGTCAGGACGATGGACACGGCGCCGAGCCGGTCCGGAGCGCTGACGCGCGGCAGAAGAGCGGCGGCCGACGCAACGATCAGGCGCGCCGGCCTGGCGCCGGCGCTGAGCGCGTGGAGCGCCCGGGCGCGGGCGGAGGCAATGTCGAAGTGCGGCGCCAGCCCGCGGTACGGGTCCACTTCGTGCGAGGGGAAGGGCAGCACCACGCGCTCCGCGTCGGCATCCGACAGCCCCTCGAGCGCGGCGAGGAAGAACCGCGCATCGTCTGTGGCCCGCTCGACGTCGGCGTCGGTCGGCACGACGAGCACCGTGCGGCCGCGAGCCGCTGACGCCGCGGCGTACATGGCCTGCGCCGCCGGCGTCAGCCCGGTGACACGGCCGGCCGGCGAGCCCACGCCGAGGCGGCCGGCGGCCGTCTTCAGGAGAGCGCGAAGCGTCAGTGAGCTGGAGGTGTAGGTGGACATGGCGAGCGTCGCCGGAAGCGCCGCAACCGCTCATTATACGGCATCGAATGAACCCGCCGGGGCCACGCCGCCGGCTGGCCGGGCCGTTACCACGTCAGCCTGAGATGCCGGAGATGCCAGCCCGCCGGATACGGTCGAGGATCGACGTCGTGGAGTGCCCCTGCTCGACGTCCATGAGGACGACCCGGCCGCCGCGTGCCTCGACCGTATCGCGGCCCACGATCTGGTCGGCCGGCCAGTCGGCCCCTTTCACCAGGATGTCCGGCTGCACGGCGCTGATGATGGCGGCCGGGGTGTCCTCGGCGAAGATCGCCACCGCGTCCACGCAGTCGAGGGCGGCGAGCACCTCGGCGCGCTCCCCTTCCGGGTTCACCGGCCGCGCCGGCCCCTTGTTCCGCCGCACCGATTCGTCGGCGTTCAAGCCGACAATCAGCGCGTCCCCGAGGCGGCGCGCCTGCTGGAGGTAGCGCACGTGGCCCGGGTGCAGGAGATCGAACACGCCGTTGGTGAAGACCACCGTCCTGCCGGCGCTGCGCAGCTCGCGGGCGTAGTCCCCGGCCTCGTCCCGCGTCAGGATGCGGCCACCCGCTGCCGGATCCGTCAGGGCTCCCCGCCTTCTTCGCGCGTCAGCGTGATGCCCTCGGAGAACTGCCACTCGTGGCGGGGACGATAGATCCCGACGTCCTTGGTCCGCGACTTCACCCGGAAGGTGTAGAGCAGCCGGTGGTAGTCGTAAGGGTAGCCGTCGAGCTTGTGGACCGCGACGTCGAGCTTGTAGGTCCCTTCGACGAGGTCGAGGCTCTCGATCGTGAACGTCGCCTCGACGTCGCCGGCCATCCGCTCGCTGCGGTACTGCTCGATGTTCGTGTTGGTGCCGTAGCAGCACACCCCTTCGGCGTTGAACAGGCCGATGCCCAGCACGAAGTCGTCCACCGGCAGCGGCGCCCGCATCCGGATCCGGATGTCGAGGCGGTCGCCGGAATGGAAGACGTGTCCGCGCTCGCCGCTGCTCGAGAACATCACGTCGGTGATCTCGACCTCGCGCGAGCCCCAGCGCCCCTCGGTGGCGCGGAACATGTCGGCCGGCGCCGCCGCGGTTTCGACCGGGTGATCCGGCAGCACGGCGGCCGCCGGCTCGTCGGGCGACACCGTCACCGTGGCATCCTGCGCCTTGGCGTCGGCCGCGGCGAGCTCGCGCCTCTTCACTGCGCTCGACGTTGGTGATGTAGGCGCCGATGATCCGCTTGGGATCGCCCATGCCCTTCATGGTGCCGCCATCGAGCCAGAGCGCCTCGTCGCAGAAGCGCTCGACCAGGCCGAGCGAGTGGGTCACGAGCAGGATGGTCTTGTTGCGGCGCTTGAACTCGGCGAACTTGTCGAGGCACTTGTGGGTGAAGCCTTCGTCGCCGACCGCCAGCACCTCGTCCACGAGCAGGACGTCGGGATCGACGTGGATGGCCACGGCAAAGCCCAGGCGCATGTACATGCCGGACGAATAGGTCTTCACCGGCGCGTCGATGAAGTCCTGCATCTCGGCGAACTCGACGATCTCGTCGAACCGCCGCGCCACTTCGCGCTTCGTCAGCCCGAGCATGATGCCGTTGATGAAGACGTTCTCGCGGCCGGAGATCTCCGGGTGGAATCCGGCGCCGAGCTCGATCAGCGCCGAGATGCGGCCGTGGACGGCCACGGTGCCGGTGGTCGGCTTGGTGATGCCGGCGACGAGCTTGAGCAGCGTGCTCTTGCCCGAGCCGTTGCGGCCGATGACGCCGAGCGTGCGGCCGCGCGGCACGCTGAAGCTGACGTCCTGCACGGCGGAGAAGGTGTCGTCGGGCCTGAGGTCGCGGATCAGGCTGCCCGACAGCAGCGCGCTCTTCAGCGTCGCGAACTGCCGCTTGCGGCTGTAGCGCCGGTAGATCTTCGAGGCGTGGCGGACGTCGATGGCGTTGACCATCAGACTTCCTCCGCGAAGGTGTCGCGCAGCCGATCGAACACGAAGTAGCCGAACAGGAACCAGACGATCGAGATGCCCGCCGAGCACCAGCATCCAGTCGCGGTGGCCGAACGGGCCGGGGAAGAAGAGGATCTCCTGGTAGGAGATCGCCAGGTGCGTGAACGGGTTGAGGTTCAGCATCTGCCGCTGCCAGCCCGCCATCGTCAGGTAGGAGTAGATGATCGGGGTGGCGAAGAACCAGAACGTCAGGAGGTTGCCGAGGATGTCGCGGATGTCGCGGAAGTGCACCGTCAGCGCCGACAGCAGCAGCGCGAAGCCGAGCGTCAGGATCAGCTGCACGAGCACGACCACCGGGAACCAGGCGAGCTCGGTGATCGAGACGCGGCCACTGGAACCAGAGGAAGAAGCCGGCCAGGATCGACAGCCCGAAGAAGAAGTGCACCATGTTCGACAGCACGGTGACGATCGGCAGGATCTCGGCCGGGAAGAGCACCTTCTTGATCAGGTTGCCGCCGGAGATGAGCACGCCGGACGACTCGAGCAGCGACGAGGAGAACCAGGTCCACGGCAGCAGGCCGCAGAACAGGAAGAGCTCGTAGTGGGTCGATGCCTTCGGCGCGCTGCTGCAGGATGTTCTGGAAGACGAACGAGTAGATCAGCAGGAGCGCGAGCGGGTTGATGAACGACCAGAAGAAGCCGAGCACCGATCCGCGGTACCGGGCCTTCAACTCGCGCGCCACGAGGCTCTGGATCAGGCCGCGGTAGCGGCCGAGGCGCGCCAGGTTACGGAACATCGACCTCCAGCACCAGCGCCGTGATGTTGTCGGGCCCGCCGGCCGCGTTCGCGGCGTCGATCAGGCGGCGGCACAGCTCCTCCAGGGAGGCGGCGCGGTCCCCGACAATCTCCGCGATCTGATCGTCGCTGACCACCGAGAACAGGCCGTCGGAGCACAGCAGGTAGCGTTCGGACCGCGCCGGCTGCACCTGGGTGACGTCCACTTCCGGGTCGTCGCCGCCGGACAGCGCGCGCGTCACCACGTTGCGCCACGGGTGCTGCCGCGCCGCGCTCGGGCTCATCGTCCCGGCGCGGACCTGCTCCTCGACCCAGGAGTGGTCGTGGGTGATCTGCGACAACCCGTCCTCCCGCAGCACGTAGACGCGGCTGTCGCCGACGTGCGCCACGCAGGCGCCGTCCGGCCCGGTCAGGATGGCCGAGGCGGTCGTCGCCATCCCGCGCAGGTCGTGCGAGTCGGCGATGGTCGAGGCGATGCGGCGGTTGGCGAGGCGGAACGCCGCCTTGAGGCGATTGGCTTCGAGGCTGAGCTCGGGCTCGAACGGGAACGGCCAGGTCTGGTTCTTGTCGGCGCCGGCGGTCTCCTGGATGAAGACCTGGATGGCTTCGACGGCGACGCGCGACGCGACCTCACCCGCGACGTGCCCGCCCATCCCGTCGGCGACGATGAACAGGCCGAGGTCGGCGCGCGTGCAGTAGCTGTCTTCGTTGCTGCTGCGACGAAGCCCCGGGTCCGACGTGACGGCCCACGAGAACGTCGGGAGGCTCATGGGCGGGATCAGACGCCGTCGCGCTGCACCCGCTTGAGGCGCGCGCCGGCGCCCGAAGCGATCCGCGACGCCACCTGCAGACGAGTCATGGACTTCATGAGCGCGAAGCGCGCCCGCTCGTAGTCGACGTCCGACTTCTGCTCGAGCCGCTCCGCCGCCCGCGTCCGCGCCGCCTCGGCGCGGCCGGCGTCGATGTCCTCGGCGCGCTCGGCGACCTGCGCCAGGATCGACACGCGGTCCGGCAGCACTTCCGCGAAGCCGTTGACGATCGACAGGTAGACCGTCTCCTGGCCCTTGCGGTACCACAGCTCGCCGACGGTCAGCGCCGCGAGCAGCGGCGTGTGGCCGGGCAGCACGCCGAAATAGCCGTCCACGCCGGGGATCTCGACCTCGTCCACCTGCTCGTGCACGAGCATGCGGTCCGGCGTCACGATCTGAAGGTCGATGCTGGTCGGGAGAGCCATTGCTGCCGGCGCGCTATCCTTTCATCTTCTCGGCCTTTTCGACCGCTTCTTCGATCGTGCCGACCATGTAGAACGCCTGCTCCGGCAGGTGATCGTACTTGCCGTCGACGATCTCGCGGAAGCTGCGGACGGTGTCGGCGATCGGCACGTACTTGCCGGGGAAGCCGGTGAACTGCTCGGCGACGAAGAACGGCTGCGACAGGAACCGCTGGATGCGGCGCGCCCGGCCGACCGTCAGCTTGTCCTCTTCCGAGAGCTCGTCGATGCCGAGGATCGCGATGATGTCCTGCAGGTCCTTGTAGCGCTGCAGCACCTGCTTCACCGCGCGGGCGACATTGTAGTGCTCGTCGCCGATGATCCGCGCGTCGAGGATGCGCGACGTCGAGGCCAGCGGATCGACCGCCGGATAGATGCCGAGCTCGACGATGGCGCGCGACAGGTTGGTGGTGGCGTCGAGGTGCGCGAAGGTCGTCGCCGGCGCCGGGTCGGTGTAGTCGTCGGCCGGCACGTAGATCGCCTGGACCGAGGTGATCGAGCCCTTCTTGGTCGAGGTGATCCGCTCCTGCAGCTCGCCCATCTCGGTCAGCAGCGTCGGCTGGTAGCCGACCGCCGACGGCATGCGCCCGAGCAGCGCCGAGACTTCCGAGCCCGCCTGGGTGAAGCGGAAGATGTTGTCGATGAAGAGCAGGACGTCCTTGTTCTCGGCGTCGCGGAAGTACTCGGCGACGGTCAGGCCGCTCAGCGCCACGCGCAGGCGCGCGCCCGGCGGCTCCGTCATCTGGCCGTAGACCAGCGCGGCGCGGGACTTCTCGAGGTCCTGCATGTTGATGACGCCGCTCTCCTGGAACTCGAGCCAGAGGTCGTTCCCCTCGCGCGTGCGCTCGCCGACGCCGGCGAACACCGAGACGCCGCCGTGCTTCATCGCGACGTTGTGGATCAGCTCCTGGATGATGACCGTCTTGCCGACGCCGGCGCCGCCGAACAGCCCGATCTTGCCGCCGCGCAGGTAGGGCTCGAGCAGGTCGATGACCTTGATGCCGGTCTCGAACATCTGCAGCTCGGTCGACTGATCCTCGAGCGACGGCGCGGCGCGGTGGATCGACCAGTGCTCCTTCGCCTCGATCGGCCGATCCGGGAAGTCGACCGGCTCGCCGAGCACGTTCATCACCCGCCCGAGCGTGGCGGTGCCGACCGGCATCGAGATCGGGGCGCCGGTGTCGACCGCCTCCATCCCGCGCTGCATGCCGTCGGTCGGCTTCATCGCGACGGTGCGGACGCGGTTCTCGCCGAGGTGCTGCTCGACCTCGCAGACGACGTCGACGACGCCGCCGTCGGCGCCGCGGGTCTTGATCTGCACGGCGTTGTAGATCGCCGGGAGCTGCCCGCCCTCGAACTCGATGTCGACGACCGGCCCGATGACCTGGACGACGCGGCCGGTTTTCTTGTCAGTTGCTGCTGCTGTGGCCATGACTTGCTGAAATCCCCCGTTACAGGGCCTGCGCCCCCGATACCACTTCGATGATCTCCCGGGTGATCGCCGCCTGCCGCACCTTGTTCATGTACAGCGTCAGGCTGTCGATCATCTCGCCCGAGTTGCGCGTCGCGGCGTCCATCGCCGTCATCTGCGCCGCGAAGAACGCCGCGTTCGACTCGAGCAGCGCCCGGAAGACCTGCACCTCGACGTGGGTCGGCAGCAGCGTCGTGAACAGCTGCTCCGGCGCCGGCTCGTAGAGGTAGTCGGTCGAGACCCCGCCCGCGCCCTGATCCTGATCGCCGGCCGCCGCCTCGATGGCGCCGCGCGCGATCGGCAGCAGCTGCTCGACCACGACCCGCTGGGTCATCACCGACTTGAACTCGTTGAAGACGAGGTGCACGCTGTCGACCTCGCCGGCGATGAACGCCTCGATCGCCGTCTGCGCGATCTCGCGCGCGTCCTGGAACTGCAGCTTCGCGAACAGGTTGACGCGCTCGACCCTGACCTCGAAGCCGCGGCGGACGAAGAAGTCGCGGCCGCGCCGGCCGACCAGGCCGAGCACGACCGGCCGCTCCGCCGACTCGGCGATGAACGTCGAGGCCGCCTTGATGACGTTGGCGTTGAAGCTGCCGCACAGCCCGCGATCGGCGGTGATGACGATCAGCAGCGTCTTGCCGCCCGCCCGCGGCGTCGTGCGCTCGTCGAGCAGCGGGTGCGACGCCTCGTCGACCCGGCCGGCCACGCTGTTCAGCACCCGCGCCATCTGCGTGGCGAAGGGGCGCGCCTGCTGGATCCGCTCCTGCGCGCGGCGCAGCTTCGACGCGGCGACCATCTTCATCGCCTTGGTGATCTGCTGCGTCGACTTGACCGCGCGGATCCGGCGGCGGATGTCCAACAGCGAGGGCATGGGCTAGGCCGCCGCCGTCTTCGCCGTCGCCGCGAACTGCTCGCCGAACTCCTTCAGCGTCGCGTTCAGCTCGGTCTTGATCGTCGTCGATCAGCTCTTTCTTCTCGGCGATCGCCGTCAGCAGCTGCGGCCGCCGCGACTCGAGAAACTTGAGCAGCTCGGTCTCGTAATCGAGCACGCGCTCGACCGGCACCGCATCGAGATAGCCGGTGTTGGCGGCGTAGATGATGATGACCTGCTTCTCGACCGCGAGCGGCTGATACTGCGGCTGCTTCAGCACCTCGACCAGCCGGCGGCCGCGATTGAGCTGGTTCAGCGTCGCCTTGTCGAGGTCGCTGCCGAACTGCGCGAACGCCGCCAGCTCGCGGTACTGCGCCAGGTCGAGCCGCAGCGAGCCGGCGACCTGCCGCATCGCCTTGATCTGCGCCGAGCCGCCGACGCGCGACACCGAGTTGCCGACGTTGATGGCCGGACGCACGCCCTGATGGAACAGGTCGCTCTCGAGGAAGATCTGGCCGTCGGTGATCGAGATGACGTTGGTCGGGATGTAGGCCGAGAGGTCGCCGGCCTGGGTCTCGATGATCGGCAGCGCCGTCAGCGAGCCGCCGCCGAGCTCCTTGCGCATCTTGGCGGCGCGCTCGAGCAGGCGCGAGTGCAGGTAGAAGACGTCGCCCGGGTAGGCCTCGCGGCCCGGCGGGCGGCGCAGCAGCAGCGAGATCTCGCGGTAGGCCTGGGCGTGCTTCGACAGGTCGTCGTAGACGCAGAGCGCATGCCGGCCGCTGTCGCGGAAGTACTCCCCCATCGCGCAGGCCGAATAGGGGCTGATGTAGAGCAGCGGCGCCGGGTCCGACGCGCTCGCCGCCACGACGATCGTGAACTCCATCGCGCCGGCCTCTTCGAGGGTGCGCACCACCTGCGCGACAGTGGACTGCTTCTGTCCGATGGCGCTGTAGATGCAGATGACGTCCTTCCCCTTCTGGTTGATGATCGCGTCGACCGCGACCGCGGTCTTGCCGGTCTGGCGGTCGCCGATGATCAACTCGCGCTGGCCGCGGCCGATCGGCACCATCGCGTCGATCGCCTTGATGCCGGTCTGCAGCGGCTCCTTGACCGGCGACCGGTCGACGACGCCCGGGGCGATGCGCTCGATCTCGCGGCTCTGCTTCGCGGCAATCGGCCCCTTGCCGTCGATCGGCTGGCCGAGCGCGTTGACGACCCGGCCGACCAGCTCCTCGCCGACCGGCACCGAGATGATGCGGTTGGTGCGCTTGACGACGTCGCCTTCCTTGAGCTCGGTGTAGTCGCCGAGCAGCACCGTGCCGACGCTCTCTTCCTCGAGGTTGAGCGCGATGCCGAACACCCCGTGCGGGAACTCGAGCATCTCCCCGGCCATCGTCTTTTCGACGCCGTGGACGCGGGCGATGCCGTCGCCGATCGACACGATCGTCCCGACTTCGGCGACGTCGACGTCAACCGCGTAGCTGCCGATCTGGTCGCGGATGATCTTGGAAATTTCCTCGGCTTTGATGTTCATCAGTTCCTTGAATCCCTGGCGGCGCGGCGGCGCGTCAGATCTCTGCTTCCACCAACTGCTGCTTCATCTTCTCGAGCTGCGTCGTCACGCTGCCGTCGTAGACCGTGCTGCCGATGCGGGCCACGGCGCCACCGACCAGGGCGGGATCGACGCGGACGTCGAGCAGCACCTGCCGGCCGGTCGCGTTCGCCAGCCCCTGGCGCAGCGCCGCGGTGCGCTCCTCCCCGATCGGCGCCGCCGTCGTCACCTCGGCGCGGACGACCTGCTGATGATCCATCAGCCGCGAGCGGTACGCCGCGGCCAGATCCGGGACGCAGCACCAGCCGGTCGCGCTCGGCGAGCAGCAGCAGGAGCCGCGACACCACCGGCGACACCGCGCCGCGGGTCAGGAGCTCCTCGACCAGGCCGCGCTTCCGGGCGGCGGGAATGGCCGGGTTGACGAGGACACGCTGGAGCCCCTCGTGCCCACGCACGAGCGCCGCGAAGCCGTCCAGCTGGTCGGCAACCTGATCGAGGTCGGTCCCCTCGGCGAGGGCCACGTCGAAGAGGGCCCGGGCGTATCGCTTGGCGGCAGAAGACATTATTGTTCCTCGCGGGCGGCCTGCTTGTTGCCCTGGGGCATTCTTGCGGCAGTCCCTTTTTCGTTCCTCGCGGGCGGCCTGCTTGATGCCCTGGGGCATTCTTGCGGCAGTCCCTTTTTCGTTCCTCGCGGGCGGCCTGCTTGATGGCCAGGGGCATTCTTGCGGCGACACCCAGTTCCTCGCGGGCGGCCTCGGCCGATGCCCAGGGGCGTTCTTGCCGCTGTTCTAGCCAAGCCCTCAGAGCCCGTACTGCCCGGCCACTCTCACGGCGGGCAAACGTCAATTTATACCATGTTCGCGCGCCCACGGGCCACCCGCCCAGCCAATCGCTGACCGCTGAACCGTGGCCGCTGAACCTGGAACCTTGCACCCGGAACCCTGCACCTGAACCCGGAACGCTGCACCTTGCACCCTGAACCCCCCGTCCGTTCTACCCCCCCTCCGTCAGCCGCTCGAAAATCCGCTGCAGCTCGTTCTCGTCGCCGAAGTCGATCTCGATGCGGCCCCCCTTGCCTTTGCGGGCGATGCGGACCCGTGTGCCGAGCGAGAAGCGCAGGCGCTCCTCGGCGGCCCGGGTGTGCACGTCGGCCTCCGCCGCGGGCTTGGCGGCCGGGGGCTCCACGGCCCGCTTCACCAGCGCTTCGGCCTCGCGCACCGACAGCTGCCGATCGACGAGGACCTGGCCGGTGCGGAGCTGCTGGGCCTCGTCCGGCAGGCTGAAGAGCGCGCGGGCATGCCCCATCGACAGCGTGCCGGAGGCGACGTGATCCCGGATGACGGGCGGCAGCCGGAGCAGGCGCACGTAGTTGGCGATCGACGAGCGGTCCTTGCCGACGGCCTCGGCGATCTGTTCCTGGGTGAGCGCGAACTCGTCGGCGAGGCGGCGATAGGCGTGCGCCTCCTCGATCGGGATTGAGATCCTCCCGCTGGATGTTCTCGATGAGCGCGACGGCGAGCAGGCGCTCGTCGGGGACGTCGCGCACGACGATGGGCACCTTCTGGAGGCCGGCGCGCTGCGACGCGCGCCAGCGGCGCTCGCCGGCCACGATCTCGTAGCCGCCCTCCCGCTTGCGCACGACGATCGGCTGGATGATCCCGTTCGCGCGGATGGAGCGCGACAGCTCATCGATCCGCCCGTCGTCCATGTGGGTGCGGGGCTGGACCGGATTCGGGCGCAGCAGGTCGATGTCGACTTCGAGGGGGCGCTCGGAGGACGCGGCGGGGGCCTGGGGGGCGTCGGGGATGAGGGCGCTCAGGCCGCGTCCGAGCGCCGGCCGTTTCTCAACCATGGTGCTGCTCCTGTGGTGGCGGCGCCGGCGCCGTATCGCGGGCGCGCATCTCGCGGGCGAGTGCCACGTAGGCCTCCGCCCCCTTGGACCGGGCGTCGTAGAGCACACCGGGCACGCCGTGGCTGGGCGCTTCGCCGAGCCGGATATTCCGAGGGATGACGGTGCCGAAGACGCGCTCGCCAAAGAACGAGCGGATGTCCCCGGCGACCTGCTGGCCGAGGTTGGTGCGCTCGTCGTGCATGGTCATGAGCACGCCGGCAATGTCGAGCGAGGCGTTCAGCGAGGCGCGGACGCGGCGCAGCGTGGCCACGAGATCGGCGAGGCCCTCGAGCGCGAAATATTCGCAGTTGAGCGGGATGAGCACCGCGTCGGCCGCGACGAGCGCGTTGAGGGTGAGGAGGCCGAGCGACGGCGGCGTGTCGATGAAGATGTAGTCGAAGTCGCCGCGGAGCGCGTGCAGCAGCGCGCGCAGGCGGCTTTCGCGTTCGGCGAAGCATCACGAGCTCCACTTCCGCGCCGGTCAGGTTGCGGTCGGCAGGGATGAGGCTGAGGCCCGAGACGGCGGTCGGCATGACGAACGCGGCCGGGTCGGCGACCTCGCCGGTGAGGGCGTGATAGATCGTCCCGGCGGGAGCCGCCTGGCCCTTGAGGCCGACGCCGCTGGTGAGGTTGGCCTGCGGATCCATGTCGACGAGCAGGATGCGCTGCCTGTCGGACACGGCGAGGGCGGTCGCCAGGTTGATGGCGGTGGTGGTCTTGCCGACTCCCCCCTTTTGGTTGGCGACGGCCAGGATGCGCGCTGACATTAGGGCAAAAGACCTACAAGCAGAGACGTGACTTGGTAGTTTAACGCGGAAGACGTGTGGTTGTTGTCTTGCCGTAATCTCATCAGTAATGTTCCACGTGGAACATTTTACGAGCGGGATGTCCCCCTGCCATCCAGACCAACCGACCGCTTCGTGAGTACGGTCAGCCGGCTCTGTAAGGTATCAACGAGGGGGAACGTGTCTCGGAACTCCAGTGGCGGTACGACGATGGTCGGGGCACTTGGCCCGGTTGGCCCGCGAAACAAGAGCATGCTCCCGCCAGGCTTGAGGAAGGCCTGAAGTGTATTCAACGTTCGACCCTCAACTCTCACAGCCCGCATGGTCAGGACGTCGAAGGCTTCATGCAGCTCGGTCCGCGTGAGCAGTTCCTCCGCCCGCGCGGTTTCAACGGCGGCACGCTCGATCCCGACCTGTCGAATGGCTTCCCTGAGGAAGGCCGACTTGCGCGCTTTCACTTCCACCATGGTTACGCTGGCTCTCGGCGCGGCAAGCGCCAGCGGGATGGCAGGCGACCCCCCTCCAGAGCCGATGTCCATCACCGTGATCTCACCGGGAGGCAAATAGCGGGCGGCGTGCAACGGCTCCAGGAACAGCCGGTCGATGGCCTCGTCCGGATCCGAGAGCGAGGTGAGGTTGATCTTCTGGTTCCAGCGGGCAAGCAGCGAGTAGAAGGCGTCGAGCTGTCGCACCAGGTCGTCGTGGATGAACAACCCGCCCCGGCCGGCGCGGCGTGTCAACCGGGTGGGGAAGTCGCGCGGTGCCACCGGGGAAGCGTATCAGACCTCTAGCCTGGCTCCGGAACCGTTCTCGGTTTGTCGATGTACGCCGCGATTACAGCTACGGCAGCGGGGGTGACCCCTGGTATCCGGGACGCCTGGCCCAGCGTCCCAGGACGGGTTTCCGATAACCGATCCACCATCTCCCTGGACAGACCGGGAATGCCCTTGAACTCGAAGCTGTCCGGGATCGGCCTGCCTTCCTGCCGGCTCTGGCGCTGAATCGAGGCCCGCTGCCGCAGGAGATACCCCTCGTATTTGAACTCCGTCTCGATGCTCGCCACATCCAATGCCCGCTGCGAGCCGGAGAGATCGAGAGTCAGTTGACCTGACTGAAGCAGGCCCTCGAGGCGAACATCAGGTTGCTTGAGTGCCCGGGCGACCGGAATCTTCCCCGCGACCGTCCGGACGGACGCAGCCGCTACGGTTGCCCGGTTGCGGTCGAACCGTTCCTTCCGGCCGTTAAAGCGCTCCCAGCGGATGTCATCCACCAGCCCGACAGAGCGGCCCCGAGGCGTCAGCCGCAGGTCGGCGTTGTCGATCCGCAACAGCAGCCGATGTTCCGCACGCGATGTGAACATGCGATAGGGCTCGAGGCAGCCCTTCGTGGTCAGGTCGTCGATCAGGATCCCGATGTAGCTCTCAGCCCGTCCAAGGACGAAACCTGGCGCGCCCGAGCAGGACTGGGCCGCGTTAACCCCGGCGACCAGGCCCTGTGCAGCCGCCTCTTCGTAGCCCGACGTCCCGTTGATCTGACCGGCCAGGAACAGGCCGGGCAACCGGTGGGCTTCGAGCGTCGGGCGAAGCTCGGTCGGCTGGATGAAGTCGTATTCAACCGCATAGCCTGGACGGAGCATCACCGAGTCTTCAAGACCGGGCAGCGAACGCACCAGCTCCTCCTGGATGCCGGCAGGCAGGCTCATCGAGAAGCCGTTGACGTAGATCTCGTCCACGTCGAGCCCTTCCGGCTCGAGGAAAATCTGGTGGCGCTCCCGGTGCGGAAATCGCATGACCTTGTCTTCGAGCGAGGGGCAATAGCGGGGGCCGATGCCGGAAATCTGCCCATTGAACAGAGGCGAGCTGGAGATATGCCGCCGGACCAGGTCGTGGGTGCGGTCGGTCGTATGCAGCAGGTGACAGGAAATCTGCTGCCGAGTCAGGCGCTCGGTCACGAACGAGAAGGGGACCGGAGGATCGTCCCCTCGCTCCTCTTCGAAGCGCGAAAAGTCGATGCTGCGCCTCGACAGGCGGGGAGGGGTGCCTGTCTTGAGCCGGCCCCACCGGAAACCAAGGGACTTGAGCGATTCGGCCAGCGCACGGGACGGGGGTTCGCCTGCCCGCCCTGATGGACGCTGTTCCGGCCCGATGTGGACGAGGCCGTTCAGGAAGGTGCCGGTGGTCACGACCAGGGCGCGGCAGGCATGAACCTCCCCTGTTTCGAGCTCCAGGCCGCTGATGCCATGCCCGTCGCGGAGGATGCGACCGGCCCGGCCGATGATCCAGGAGATGCCGGGCTGCGCCTCCAGCACCTCTCGGACCCACACCCCGTAGGCCCGTTTGTCGGCTTGCGCGCGGGGAGACCACACCGCCGGGCCTCGCGACCGGTTCAGCAGTTTGAACTGTAGGCCGGTGGCGTCGATGGCCTGTCCCATCAGGCCGCCGAGGGCGTCGATCTCGCGAACGAGATGTCCCTTTGCGGTCCCGCCAATCGCCGGGTTGCACGGCATGTGTGCGATGGTGCCGGTCTCGAGCGTGCAGATGGCGACGGACTGCCCCATGCGCGCCGCTGCCCAGGCCGCTTCCACGCCGGCGTGCCCGGCGCCGATCACAATAACGTCGTAGGTTGTCCTCGCGGGCGGCCTGTTCGCGGCCAGGGGGCCGGCTTCACCAGTCCTCGCGGGCGGCCTGTTCGCGGCCAGGGGGCCATCTTGCGGCGGCATTCCGCTGGTCCTCGCGGGCGGCCTGCTCGCGGCCAGGGGGCCGGCTTCACCAGTCCTCGCGGGCGGCCTGTTCGCGGCCAGGGGGCCGGCTTCACCAGTCCTCGCGGGCGGCCTGTTCGCGGCCAGGGGGCCATCTTGCGGCGGCATTCCGCTGGTCCTCGCGGGCGGCCTGTTCGCGGCCAGGGGGCCGGCTTCACCAGTCCTCGCGGGCGGCCTGCTCGCGGCCAGGCGACCATCATGCGGCGTCATCGGCGGCCCTTCTACTTTGCACGGCAAACTACTTTCCGATACAGAACCTGGAGAAAATCGACGCCAGCAGATCGTCCGCCGTCCGCGACCCGGTCACCTCTTCGAGCAGCCCGCGCGCCTCGTTCAGATCGGACAGCACGAACTCCTCCGGCACCCCCGCCGCCGCGGCGGCCGCCGCCCGCGCCAGCGCCTCGCCGGCGCGCGTCAGCAGATCGAGGTGCCGCAGGTTGGTCACCGCGGGCACGTCGCGCCCCGCCGCCGTCCCGCAAATCGCCGTGAGCAGCGCCGCGCGCAGCCCGCCCAGCCCTTCCCCGGTGAGCGCGGAAACCGCCACGACGTCACCGCCGAGCTCCCCGGCCTGCCAGCCGGGCGCAAGATCCCGCTTGTTCACCACCACCAGCCGCGGCGCGGCCGCGGTCTCTTCCAGCAGCGCCCGGTCGTCGCCGGTCAGCGGCGCCGACCCGTCAAGCACGACGAGCACCAGCGAGGCCACGCGGCGCGCACCCGCGGCGCGCGCAATCCCCTCGGCCTCGATCGCGTCCCCTGCCGCCTCGCGCACGCCGGCGGTATCCACGATGGTCACCGGGATGCCCTCGAGATCGATGGTCTCGGTGATCAGGTCCCGGGTGGTGCCCGGCACGTCGGTGACGATCGCGCGTCCGGCCCCGGCCAGCCGGTTGAACAGCGACGATTTGCCGCTGTTGGGCCGCCCGGCCAGCACGATCTGGACACCTTCGCGGATCATCCGTCCGCGCCGCCCCTCGTCCAGCAAGCCGGAAATCCGCGCCTCGATGCTTTGGATCTCGCCGGCGGCGCGTCCCTCGTCCACGAAGTGATAGCCCTCGCCGGGGAAGTCCAGCGAGGCCTCGAGCCGGGCGCACAGGTCGAACAGGGCGGCGTCGATCGCGGCAATGTCGCGCGTCAGGGTGCCCTCGAGCTGATCGAAGGCGGCGCGGGCCTGCAGCGGCGTCACGGCGTCGATGAGATCGCGCACGGCCTCGGCCTGCACCAGGTCGACGCGGCCGTTCAGGAACGCGCGCAACGTGAACTCACCCGGCGCCGCCAGGCGCGCTCCACCCTGCATGGCGGCGCGCACGATCGCTTCGAGCAGGACGGGGCTGCCGTGCGCGCTGATCTCCGCCACGTCCTCGCCGGTATACGAGTGCGGGGAGACGAACATCGTGACGACAGCCCGGTCGACCACGGCACCGCCAGCGACAATCCGGGCGAGCGTGGCGTGGCGCGGCTCGAATGGGAGGGTGCGGTCCGTCAGCGCGGCGGCGACCGTGTGCGCCTCTCCGCCGCTGAGCCGGACGACCCCGATGCCTCCCCGGCCGGGGGGCGTGGCAATCGCGACGATCGTGTCGGAGGTGCTGAACACGGCCCTGGCCGCGGCGCCGGCCTACTTGCGCACGGAAATGATGACGGTCTTCAGGAACGCATCGCCAACGCTCTCCGAAGCCATCTTCGGGTCTTCGGCGACCGTCAGGTGCACAAGGCGGCGCGCGTAGGGATTGAGCGGCCCCATCTCCTGCGGCGCGCCCGACAGCTTGGCCCGCTCCATCATGAACTTCGCCATCTGCTTGACCTCGGCGTCCTTGGCGCGACGGTAGTCGAGGCAATCCACCACCAGGGTGCGGTCGTCGTCCAATTCCCGGCGGAAGGCGGTGTTGACGATGTGCTGCAGGGCGTCGAGCGCCTCGGCGCGGCGGCGCAGCAGCACTTCGCCTTCATCGCCCGAGAGGTCGATGCGCACGCTGTCGGGCGTATCGGTGACCGTGATCTCGAGGGTCAGCCCCATCGCCTCCAGCGTCTGCCCGACGAACTCCTTCACGCGGCCGTGGACATCCATTACTTGCGCTCCTTCGCGCCGTGGCTCTTGCCGCCGCCGGCGTGCTTCAGCTGCCGCTCGGCCGGCGGCCGGACCGTGCGCGGCACCGGCGCGCCGATCAGGCGGTTGGTGATGAACTGCTGGCCGATCGCCCACAGGTTGCTCACCGTCCAGTACAGCACCAGCCCGCTCGGCGCCCAGATGAACATCGTCATGAAGATGAGCGGCATGAACAGCATGATCTTCTGCTGCGCCGGGTCGCCGGTGGCCGGCGTCATCTTCTGCTGGACGAACTGCGTCAACCCCATGACCACCGGCGTGACGAACCACGGGTCGTAGACCGACAGGTCGCGGATCCACAGCACGAAGGGGGCGCCGCGCAGCTCGATCGCCACCGAGAGCATGGAGTAGAAGGCGAACAGCACCGGCATGGTGAGCAGCATCGGCACGCAGCCGCTGGCGGGGTTCACGCCGCGCTCCCGGTAGAGGTTCATCACCTCGACGTTCATCTTCTGGCGCGCCGGGTCGGTCACCTTGAGCTTGGCGTAGCGCTCCTGGATGGCCTTGACCTCCGGCTGGATCTCCTGCATTTTCCGCATCGACACGACGCTCTTGTGCCGGAGCGGGAACATCGCCAGGTTGATGATGACCGTGAGCGCGATGATCGACCAGCCGTAGTTGCCGATGTACTCGTTGACCCACTTCAGCGCCCGGAGCAGCGGGACGACGAGCGAGCGGAACCAGCCGAAGTCGATGGCGTAGGTGAGCTGCGGGTCGACGGACTCGAGCACGTCGAAATCCTTCGGCCCGATGAAGAACCGCGCCTGCGCCGGCGCTCCCGCGTACTTCGCGCTCCAGGAGACGAACTGCAGCGTCTCGTCGCTGCCCGCGACCGGCACCTCGACGGGGTCGTAATTGACCGTGATCGGCTGCCCGGCCGGCAGGGCGGCGGTGAGGAAGTAGTGGTCGTCGGCGCCGGCGAAAAGCATGCTGCCCTCGACGGTCCGCTGCTCGGCGATGTCCGAGAAGCCGACGCGTGTGGCCTTGCCGTCTTTGTAGAAGAGCGGCTGCGGCGAGGGGCTGTAGGTCAGCCCGCTCGACACCTCGCCGGTGCCGAGGGCGGGTCCCCAGGTGACCGCGGGCTCGAGCGCGCCGGCGGCGGTCGAGACTTCCGCGGTGAACAGAATCTGGTACGGCTGCTCGGGCGTGAAGGCGAACGTCTTGCGGGCCGAGAGCCCGCTGGCGTCCCGATATTCGAACGTGAGCGTGGCCGGCCCGGCACCGGTGTTCAAACTGTCGGCGCTCGGCTTGTAGAGCGCCTGGCCAAGCGTCCGCGTTACCGCCGCGTCGTCCAGGGTGAGCGTAAAGGGCCGCGGCGATCCGGCCGGCGTTTTCTCCGGAACGAGATCCAGCGGCGTGCCGGTGACCGTCGAGTAGCGCTTGAGCTGCCAGCTCTTGAGCACCCCGCCACGCGTCGAGAAGACGGCGCGCACGCTGTCGTTCTCCGCCACGATCTCACGCTCGGCGGCATCGGCCACGAGCGGCTCTGCGGCCGGCGAGGCCGCCGCCGCCGCGGCATCGGCCGGCGCCCGCTCGACCGGCTCTGCCTGCGTCGCCGGCTGCGGGCTGGTTCCTGCCGCGGCCGGTTGCGGGCGGGGAGGTGGCGGCGGAAACATGGCCTGGTAGCCGTACAGCACGATGAACGAAAGCACGACTGCCAGCAGGACGCGTTTTTCCATGAACACTCAGTTTGAGGTGACGTGGCCGCGCGGGCGGCGTCCGTCCCGCGCGGGCGCGGGGGACGCAGGCACCGGATCGAATCCGTGCGCAGCCAGCGGACGGCAGCGGGCAAGGCGACGAAGAGCCAGCCACGACCCGCGCCACACGCCGAAGCGGCCCACGGCTTCGACCGCGTAAGCCGAACAGGACGGCACGAAGCGGCAGGATCCCGTGAACAGCGGCGAAAGGAGCAGCTGATACCCGCGGAGGACGGCGATCGCGGCCCGCTGCGGCCCGCTCAACGCCGGACCTGCAACCGCCGGCTCATCGGCCATGGGCGACCACCCGGTCGGCGGCCCGCCGCCAGACGGCGCGGAAGTCCTGTGCGAGGTGTGCAAAGGGGGCATCGAGCAGCTCACGGCGTGGAATCACGACGGCGTCCACACCCAGTCGCCGTCCGGGGAGGTGGCGGAACAGTTCGCGGATGAGGCGTTTCGCCCGGTTGCGTGCTATGGCGCCCCCGATTTTGCGGGACGCCACGATGCCGAGCCGCGCACCACCCCGGGCGTTTGGCACGACGAGAAGCGTGAAGAACCGCCCATGGAGGCGGGTGCCGCGTTCGAACACCTGGGTGAACTCGGCGCGGCGGCGAACGCGCTGCGCTTTCGTGAAGCGCCTGTTCGCGGCTGAGCTGTCGACCGGGTTCACCGCCGGCTGGGCGACCATCTGGTGCAAGGAAACTTTCTACCCGCGAGGACCGCTGCCGCCGCACGAAACAGGAAGCGCCGCCCGGGGGTCGCAGCCCGACGGGCAGACTCAGGCCGGCGACGACACGGTGAGCCGCTTACGGCCCTTGGCGCGGCGGCGCTTCAACACATGGCGGCCGTTCTTCGTAGCCATCCGCACCAGGAAGCCGTGGGTACGGCTGCGGCGCCGGCGGTTGGGCTGAAACGTGCGTTTGCCTTTCATGATCCTCGCTACCCCTGTAACTCGCGAATACTTGCGGAGAAAACCTAGATAGTAGCGGACATTCTGCCGGGCTGTCAAACGTCCGGGAAGCCCCTTCCCGGACTCATTGTCAGCCGCTCCGCGGCTATGTTAGAGTCGCCTCCCTGCGACTACCGTAGGGTCTCCCCCCGAAGTTTTCCACAACTGTGGAAAAAAATGTGGAAAAGCCCAGATTTTCGCTTTGCTGCCCTGGTGTAACGCCGGTGTGAAGCCACTTTTCACGGGGCGAAGGCTCGAAAACCCTTATTTCTCGGGCCCTCGCGCGATCAAGAGCGGTCAAGGCGACGTGACAGCGTGCGGTTTGTGAGGCGAAAGTCGATGGCTACTGTGTTTCTGGCTGGAAAACCCCGCAAAGCCCGGCTGACCCGCGCCGGACGATAGGCCAGACGTGCAAGGAACCCCGGCGCGCCCCCCGCACGACGACATGGGACATTTCGCCCCCCCGCGAGGACCAGGCGAATGTCGCCGCAAGATGGCCCCCTGGCTGCTGACAGGCCGCCCACGAGGACCACAATGACCGCGGCAAGCGTGTGGGACGCCCTTCTCGCCCGGATCGAGACCAAGATCAACCGGCACAGCTTCTACACCTGGTTCAAGCCCACCGCCTTCGTGGCCGAGGCCAACGGCGGCATCCAGGTCCTGGTTCCCAACGTCCTGTTCCGGAACTGGCTGACCAAGCACTACTCGGTCGTCATCGAAGAGGCGCTGCGCGAGCTCGACCGCTCGGGGGACCGGGTGGAGTTCATCACCGAAGACGCCCTGCCGCCTGGCGCCACCCTGACGGCCCCGCCCCCCGCGCCCGCGGTCCCGCCACGGCCGGCACACGCCGGCCAGAACGGGCACGACGGCCCTGGCCGTGCTGGCGGTCAGGGCCGTCCGGGCAGCACTGACGACACCGACGCGGCCCCCTCCGGCCTCGGGCCCCGCTACTCCTTCGACACGTTCATCGTCGGGCCGTCGAACCAGTTCGCGCATGCCGCGAGCCGGGCCGTCGCGGAAGCGCCGTCGCGCTCCTACAATCCGCTGTTCATCTACGGCGGGGTCGGGCTCGGCAAGACGCACCTGATGCACGCGATCGGCCACTACGTCATGACGAACCTGCCGAACCTCAAGCTGACGTACATCTCGTCGGAGCGCTTCATGAACGAGATGATCAACGCCGTCCGCTTCGACCGCGTGCTCGACTTCCGCGAGCGCTATCGCAGCGTCGACGTGCTCCTCGTCGACGACGTGCAGTTCCTGGCGGGGAAGGAAGGGACGCAGACCGAGTTCTTCCACACCTTCAACGCGCTCTACGACGCGCAGAAGCAGATCGTCATCAGCAGCGACTGTCCGCCGCACGAGATCCCCTCGCTCGAGGAGCGCCTGCGTTCGCGCTTCGAGTGGGGCCTGATCGCCGACATCCAGCCGCCCGATCTCGAGACGAAGGTGGCGATCCTGCGAAAAAAGGCGGAAACAGAGGGATTACCGCTGCCCGACAACGTCGCGATCTACATCGCCGGCAAGATCAAGTCGAACATCCGCGAGCTCGAAGGATCGCTGATCCGCCTCATCGCCTACGCCTCGCTGACCGGCCGTGAGATCTCGCTGGCGCTCGCCCAGGACGTGCTGCGCAACGTGCTGCAGAACGACGACCGCGCCGTCACCATCGAGATCATCCAGAAGTTCGTCTCGGACTACTACCAGTTGAAGCTCGGCGAGCTCAAGTCGCGGAACAACTCGAAGTCGATCGCGATGCCGCGGCAGATCGCGATGTATCTCTGCAAGCACCTCACGAGCGCGTCGCTGCCGGAGATCGGCAAGAGCTTCGGCGGCAAGCACCACTCGACCGTGATCCACTCGATCCGGAAGATCGAGGATCTGCGGCAGCGCGACGGGGATTTCAACACGCTTATCAACAGCTTCATCGAGTCGTTTCGTTGAGGTTCCCGCCGTTGCCGTCCGCTTTTCCACACGCGTGGTGGCGGCGGCCCTGCGGAAGATCTGTGGACAGTTCCGCGTGCTGATTTTTCCACCGCGACGCGCACCGGATCGCGCCGCCGAATCACCCCTTTACCCACAGCGTAAGTCGCTGACAGCGAGTGGCTTATCGACGGGGTGAATCTTTTCCACAGGACCTCTTTCCTGTTATAATTCTTTATTCACGATCTTCTGAGAGCAGTCATAGGGATCTTGCCGCCACCAACGAGGCTCGTCCCGCGAGGTCATCAGCACATGGAGCTTGTCGTCCGGAAGACCGACCTGCTGCGCGAACTGCAGCTGTTCCAGGGCATCGTCGAGCGCAAGAACACCATTCCGATCCTCGCCAACGTGCTCATCGAGGCCGACGGGCACGAGGTCAAGCTGCTGGCCACCGATCTCGAGGTCGGCCTGCGCAGCCGGTGTGCCGCGTCGGTCACCAGGAGCGGCTCGCTGACGCTGCCGGCGAAGAAGCTCTACGAGATCGTCAAGGCGCTGCCCGAGACCGACGTCCGGATCGAGGAGGACAAGAACGGGGTGAAGGTCGCGGCGGATCGCTTCGACTCGCGGATGCAGACGCTGCCGCGGGAAGACTTTCCCGTCGCTCCCCGAGGCGAGCGGCACCTACAGCGCCACGCTGCCGCGCGACGTGCTGCGCCAGATGGTCGCCAAGACGCAGTTCGCGATCACCGGGGAGGACACGCGCTATTTCCTGAACGGCGCGCTGTTCATCCTGCGGCCCGACGCGATGATCCTGGTGTCGACCGACGGCCACCGCCTGGCGCTCATCTCGGTGCCGCGCGAGGCGGCGAAGGGGAAGGCCAAGGGGGCTGCGGCGGACGAGGAAGTGCGGGTGATCCTGCCGCGCAAGACGCTGCTCGAGCTCGGCCGGCTGCTGGCCGAGGGGGAAGGCGACATCCACTACGAGCGCGGCGAGAACCACCTGTTCTTCGAGATCGGCGGCCGCCTGCTGATCTCGCGGATGATCGACGGCCAGTTCCCGGCCTTCGAGCGGGTCATCCCGAAGAGCAACGACAAGCGCGTCGAGTTCGATCGCGACCGGCTGACCAGCGCGGTCAAGCGCGTGGCGCTGCTCTCGAACGAGCGCTCGCGCGCGGTCAAGTTCACGATCGACGGCGGGAAGGTCGAGATCGCCTCGAGCAGCCCGGAGTTCGGCGAGGCGAAGGAAGTCCTGATGGTGGACTACACCGGCACCCCGGTGACCATCTGCTTCAACGCCCAGTACGTGCTCGACTTCCTGAGCGTGTCGGACACCGACACCGTCGGCCTCGAGTTCAAGGACGAGATGAGCCAGGCGGTCATGAAGCCGGTCAACGCGGAAGGATACGACTACACCTACGTGATCATGCCGATGCGGGTGTGAGGCGCGCGCAGCCGCGACTCCCGCGTCGGCGGTCGGTCAAACTCTGAATGTCACCACTCGAACCACCGAACGACCCTCAGCAGCCCGTCGAACCCGTCAGTTCCGTGCATCCGGCTCCCGAGCGCTGAGCCTGCCGCCGCTGTCTCGGCCAACGGCAACGGTGCGGGTGCGGACGACTACGGCGCCGACAAGATCAAAGTCCTCGAAGGGCCTCGAGGCGGTGCGCAAGCGGCCGGCGATGTACATCGGCTCGACCGGTGCGCCCGGGCTCCATCACCTCGTCTACGAGATCGTCGACAACTCGATCGACGAGGCGCTGGCGGGGCACTGCGACCAGGTCAACGTCACCATCCACATCGACAACTCGATCACCGTGGTCGACAACGGCCGCGGCATCCCGGTCGACCGCCACGAGAGCGGCCGCTCGGCCGCCGAGGTCGTCCTGACGGTGCTGCACGCCGGCGGCAAGTTCGACAACGACAGCTACAAGGTCTCGGGCGGTCTGCACGGCGTCGGCGTGTCGGTCGTCAACGCGCTGTCGGAGACTGCTCGAGCTGGAAATCTGGCGCAACGGCGAGGTCTACAAGCAGACCTACCGCCGCGGCAACCCCGACGCGCCGCTCGAGGTCACCGGCACGACCAAGAAGCGCGGCACCAAGATCACCTTCAAGCCCGACACGCAGATCTTCGAGACCACCGAATACAGCTTCGACACCCTGGCGCAGCGGCTGCGCGAGCTCGCCTTCCTCAACGGCGGCGTCACCGTCACGATCGACGACGAGCGCGACGGCAAGTCGCACCACTTCCTCTACGAGGGGGGCATCAACTCGTTCGTCCAGTACCTGAACCAGAACCGCGCCGCCGCCAACGACAAGCCGATCTACATGCACGGCGACAAGGACGGCATCGACGTCGAGATCGCGCTGCAGTGGAACGACAGCTACACGGAGACGGTCTACACCTTCGCCAACAACATCAACACCCACGAAGGCGGCACGCACCTCTCCGGCTTCCGCGCGGCGCTGACCCGCACGATCAACGCCTACGCGGCGCGCAACAACCTGACCAAGGACCTCAAGGACGCGACGATCAGCGGCGACGACATCCGCGAAGGGCTGACCGCGGTCGTCAGCGTGAAGATTCCGCGGCCGCAGTTCGAGGGGCAGACCAAGACCAAGCTCGGCAACACCGAGGTCAAGGGCATCGTCGAGACGATCGTCAACGACAAGCTCGGGGCGTTCCTCGAGCAGAACCCCGCCGTCGCCAAGAAGGTCATCGCCAAGGCGGTCGACGCGGCGCGGGCGCGTGAAGCGGCGCGCAAGGCGCGCGACCTGGTGCGCCGCAAGGGGGCGCTCGACAGCAGCTCGCTGCCCGGCAAGCTGGCCGACTGCCAGGAGCGCGATCCGGCCCTGAGCGAGCTCTACATCGTCGAAGGGGAGTCGGCGGGCGGGTCGGCCAAGCAGGGGCGCGACCGCCGCTTCCAGGCGATCCTGCCGGTCAAGGGCAAGATCCTCAACGTCGAGAAGGCGCGCTTCGACAAGATGCTCGGCAGCGACGAGATCAAGACGATGATCGCGGCGCTCGGCTGCGGCATCGGCGCCGAGGACTTCGATCTCGCCAAGCTGCGCTACCACCGCATCATCATCATGACGGACGCGGACGTCGACGGCTCGCACATCCGCACGCTGCTGCTGACGTTCTTCTACCGCCAGATGCGCGCGCTGGTCGACGCCGGCTACATCTACATCGCGCAGCCGCCGCTGTTCCGCGCCAAGCGCGGCCGCAGCGAGTTCTTCATCCGCGACGAGCGCGAGATGGAGAAGTGGCTGCTCAAGCGAGCGGCCGAGTCGCGGGTGCTGGTGCTGCCCGACGGCCGGCAGCTGACCGGCGCCGAGCTCGAGGCGCGGCTGGAAAAGCTGATGGCGTTCCAGAAGTACCTGCAGATCGTCGAGCGCCGCGGCCCGTCGCGGCGCATCGTGCTCAGCCTGCTCGAGCGCGGCGCGCACGACCGCGCCTTCTTCCAGGATGCCGACCAGGTCCAGGCGGTGGCGGACGCGCTGCACAGCGCCGACCGTGTCGGCGAGCGTGCAGCCGGACGAGGAGAACCAGGCGCACAGCCTGGTCATCGAGGATCGCACCGGCGGCTACCCGCGCCACCACCGCGTCGACATCGACTTCGTCGGCACCACCGAGTTCCGCATGCTGGCCGCGAGCTACCAGGACGTCGACGGCATCAAGGGCCCGATGACCGTCCGCATGGTGGCGTCGCAGCACGCCGCCGACGTCGAGGAGACCGGCGCCGCCGCCCACGCCACCGCCATCGGCGGCGCGCCGCTCGACGAGGCGACCCGGCTGGCCGCCGAGTCGAAGACGCCCGACGCCAGCTCGATGCCGAAGGGCGCCGGCCGCGCCAAGGACGCCGACGTCACCATCGAGTCGCTCGACGCGCTGGTCGAATTCTTCATCGCCGCCGGCAAGAAGGGCTTCGACGTCAACCGCTACAAGGGCCTCGGCGAGATGAACCCGGACACGCTGTGGGAAACCACGATGGACCCGGCCAAGCGGACGCTGCTCCAGGTCAGGGCCGAAGACCACACCGAAGCCGACCTGATGTTCACGACGCTGATGGGCGACCAGGTCGAGCCGCGCCGCAAGTTCATCGAGGACAACGCGCTGGACGTGAAGAACCTTGATATTTGAGGTTCAGGGTTCAGGGTGCAGGGTGCCGGGTTCCAGGTTTCAACCCTGAACCGGAACCCTGCACCGTGCACCCTGCACCTTGAACCGGCACTCTGCACTCTGAACCTTTCGCCGGAACCCTGAACCCTGCACCCTGAACCTTGAACCCTGTAAAGCTCTGATGTCCGACATCGCCGCCAACAAAGTCCCCGTCAACATCGAAGACGAGATGAAGCGCTCGTACATGGATTACGCCATGAGCGTGATCATCGGGCGCGCGCTGCCCGACGTACGGGACGGGCTGAAGCCGGCGCACCGGCGCGTGCTCTTCGGCATGCGCGACATGGGGCTGGCGAGCAACCGCGCCTACCGCAAGTGCGCCAAGATCGTCGGCGAGGTGATGGGCAACTATCACCCGCACGGCGACGCCTCGATCTACGACACGCTCGTCCGCCTGGCGCAGGACTTCAACATGCGCTACCCGCTGGTCGACGGCCAGGGGAACTTCGGCTCGATCGACGGCGACCCGCCGGCGGCGATGCGCTACACCGAAGCGCGCCCCGAGCCGCTCGCCGAAGCGATGATGACGGATCTCGACAAGGAGACCGTCGACTTCGTCCCCAACTACGACGAGACCACCGAAGAGCCGACCGTCCTCCCGACCACGTTCCCGAACCTGCTGGTCAACGGCTCGTCGGGCATCGCCGTCGGCATGGCGACGAACATCCCGCCGCACAACATGCGCGAGGTGATCGACGGCGTGATCGCGGTGATCGACCACCGCCGCGCCGCCGCCGGCGGCAAGGGGGACGGCCAGGAGCTGTTCCGCACGCTGCTCAAGACCATTCCCGGACCGGACCTGCCGTCGGGCGGCTTCATCGTCGGGCGCCAGGGCATCTACAGCGCCTACAAGGAAGGCCGCGGCGCCATCACCATGCGCGCCCGCGTGACGACCGAGGAGAGCAAGAAGGGGGACAAGGTGTCCATCGTGGTCACCGAGATCCCCTACCAGGTCAACAAGGCGCGCCTGCTCGAGAAGATCGCCGAGCTGGCGCGCGAGAAGACCATCGAGGGGATCACCGATCTCCGCGACGAGTCCGACCGCGACGGCATGCGCATCGTCATCGAGCTGCGGCGCGGCGAGGTGCCCGAGGTCGTCCTCAACAACCTCTACAAGCACACCCAGCTGCAGACGACGTTCGGCATCATCATGCTGGCGATCGTCGCCGGCCGGCCGCGGGTGCTGCCGCTGGTCGACATCATCGAGCAGTTCGTCGAGTTCCGCCGCGAGGTGGTGCGGCGCCGCACCGAGTTCGAGCTGCGCAAGGCCGAGGCCCGCGCCCACATCCTCGAAGGGCTGAAGATCGCGCTCGACCACCTCGACGAGGTGATCAAGCTGATTCGCGGATCGCAGCAGCCCGGCCGAAGCCCGCGAAGGCCTGATGACGGAGTTCAGGCTGTCGCAGGTCCAGTCGCAGGCGATCCTCGACATGCAGCTGCAGCGCCTGACCGGGCTCGAGCGCCAGAAGATCGTCGACGAGCTCGCCGAGCTGCTGAAGACCATCGAGCGGCTGCGCGCCATCCTGTCGAGCGACGAGCTGCTGATGCAGCTCGTCGTCGACGAGCTCAAGGCGGTGCGCGAGCGCTTCGGCGACGACCGCCGCACCGAGATCATCGAGGAGGAAGGGCGAGCTCCGCATCGAGGACCTGATCGCCGACGAGGACATGGCGATCACCGTCACCAACACCGGCTACATCAAGCGCACGCGCGATCTCCACCTACCGCGCGCAGCGCCGCGGCGGCAAGGGGCGCATCGGCATGCGGACGCGCGAAGAGGACTTCGTCAGCCACCTCTTCGTCGCCTCGACGCACGCCTACATCATGATCTTCTCGGACCGCGGCCGCGCCTACTGGCTCAAGGTCCACGAGATCCCCGACGTCGGCCCCGGCGGCAAGGGCAAGGCGATCGCCAACCTGGTGTCGATGGAAGAAGGGGAGAAGATCGCCGCGCTCCTCGCCGTGCGCGAGTTCCCCGACGAGGAAGGCCAGCGAGTTCATCGTCATGGGCACCCGCAAGGGCGTCGTCAAGAAGACCGACCTCTCGTCGTTCAGCAACCCGCGCGCCGGCGGCATCATCGCGATGGGCATCGAGGACGGCGACTCGGTCATCGCCGTCGAGCTGTCGGACGGCACCGAGCAGGTCTTCCTCGGCACCAGCGACGGCATGGCGATCCGGTTCGAGGAGAGCGACGTGCGCCCGATGGGCCGCACCGCCTACGGCGTCCGCGGCATCACCCTCCGCGAAGACGACGAGGTCGTGGCGATGGAGGTCGTGCGCGCCGGGCGGGACGATGCTCACGCGTGGCCCAGAACGGCTACGGCAAGCGCACCGACCTCGAGGAGTACCGGCTGCAGACCGCGGCGGCGTCGGCATCATCAACATCCAGACCTCCGATCGCAACGGCAAGGTCGTCGGCATGGCCTACGTCTACGAAGACGACGAGCTGATGCTGATCTCGCAGCAGGGGATGATCCTGCGCATGAAGGCGGGAGACACCCGGGTCATCGGCCGCGCCACGCAGGGCGTCCGCCTGATCGAGATGGAAGAGGGCGACCAGGTCGTGGCGATTGCGAAGCTGGCGGAGAAGGAAGACGAGACCGTCAACGGCGGCGTGGTGGAGCCGGGCGGCGAGCCAGGCGCCGGCGAGGCAGGCCCCGGCAGCGCCGGACGAGCCCTCGGACTCGTGAGCGCCTGACGGACGGGCCGGCGGCCTACGCCGGCTCGAGCTTGGCGTATTTCGCGAGCAGCTTCTTCACGCCCGACCGTGTTGAACCGCACGGTCACCTTGACGTCGTCGTTGTGCTCTTCGACCGCGATGACCGTGCCGACCCCGAACTGCGCGTGGCGGACGCGCATGCCCGTCCTGACCCCGGTCGCGGACTGATCCTCGTGCTCGTAGGCGTAGGCCGCGGGCGCCTCTTTCGTCCGCCCGCCCCGCCCCTGGCGGCCGTAGGGGTTGGTCCGGAACTCGTAGTGGGCGTGCGAGAAGCTGCCGTCGTAGCGGGTGCTCGGCGTCTGGGCGATGCGGTCGATCAGCTCCGCCGGGAATCTCGTCGAGGAAGCGCGACGGCTCGCGCGACTGGTACTCCCCGAAGACGCGCCGGCGGGCGGCGCCGGTGAGCACGAGCTGCTGGCGGGCGCGCGTCATGCCGACGTAGCACAGCCGCCGTTCCTCCTCGAGCTCCTCTTCGTCCTCGGCGGAGCGCGAGTGCGGGAACAGCCCCTCCTCGAGGCCGGCGATGACGACCGTCGGGAACTCGAGCCCCTTGGCCGCGTGCATCGTCATCATCCAGACCTTGGCCTCGCGCGTGCCGGACTCCTCGTCGGCTTCCGAGAGCAGCGACAGACGATCGACGAAGCCGCCGAGCGACGCGTCGGGCTCGCGTGTCTCGTATTCCCGGGCGGCCGACACGAGCTCCATCAGGTTCTCGATCCGTTCGTTGGCTTCCTCGCTGTTCTCGTCGCGGAGATCGGTCAGGTAGCCGGTGCGGTCGAGCATCTTGCCGATGAGGATCGAGACGGCGTCCTGGCGCGCGGCGTCGAACAGGCCGGCGACGAGGTCGCGGAAGACGCGCAGTGCGGACACCGCCCGGTTGCCGAGCTTGGCCTCGTCGACCGCGTAGACCAGCCGTGCCCACAGCGAGCGGGCGGAGACGACTTCCTGCAGGCCGGCCGCGAGCAGCGGCGGCGCGTCGGCGAGCACCGCGTCGGGATCGATCGCCTGCAGCGAGTCCATCACCCCCTTGCCGATGCCGCGCGTCGGCACGTTGATCACCCGCCGCAGGCTGACGTCGTCGTGCGGATTGATGATCAGCTTCAGGTAGGCGAGCGCGTCCTTGATCTCCTTGCGCTCGTAGAAGCGGACGCCGCCGATGATCTTGTAGGGGATGTTCTCGCGCATCAGCGAGTCTTCAATCGCGCGCGACTGGGCGTTGGTGCGGTAGAGCACCGCGATCATCGAGTCGACGTCGGCGGCGCGGGCCTGCCGGATCGTCCGGGTGATGAAGTCGGCTTCCTCCAGCTCGTCGTTGCCGCGGTAGTAGACGATCCGGGCGCCGCCCTTGCGGTCGGTCCACAGCCGCTTGTCCTTGCGGTTGCGGTTCTGGCTGATGACGGCCGAGGCGGCGTCGAGGATGACCTGGGTCGAGCGGTAGTTCTGTTCGAGCTTGACGGTCTGTGCCTCGGGGAAGTCGTGCTCGAAGTCGAGGATGTTCTTGCAGGTCGGCGCCGCGCCACTTGTAGATCGACTGATCGGGATCGCCGACCACCGCGAGGTTGCGGTAGACCTCGGACGAGGCGCTTGATCAGCAGGTATTGCGGCCGGTTGGTGTCCTGGTACTCGTCGACCATGACGAAGCGGAACTTGCTGGCGTAGAACTCGCGCGCCTGTTCGGAGGTCTCGAACAGCTCCACCGTCTTGAGCAGCAGGTCGTCGAAGTCGAGCGCGTTGCTGTCCTTCAGCGCCTGGAGGTACTTCTCGTAGATCTTGGCGATCTGCTCGTCGCGCAGGTTCCAGTTCCCGCGCAGCGCGTCCGGCCCTTCCATGCGGTTCTTGGCCGTGCTGATCCGGGAGAGCGCCATGCGCGGCGGCACCAGCTTGTCGTCCATGCCGAGCTCGCGCTGCGCCTGCTTGACGACCGCGATCTGGTCGGAGGAGTCGTAGATCACGAAGTCGCGCGACAGGCCGATCTTCGGCGCCTCGCGGCGCAGGAGCCGGGCGCAGAGCGCATGGAACGTCGACAGCCAGACGCCGCCCGCCTCGGATCCGATGAGCGCTTCGACGCGCTCGCGCATCTCCTGCGCCGCCTTGTTGGTGAACGTGACCGCGAGGACCTCGTCGGGCCGCGCGTGGCCGTCGCCGATGAGGTAGGCGATGCGATACGTGATCACCCGCGTCTTGCCCGAGCCGGCGCCGGCGAGGATGAGCAGGGGCCCCTCGCGGTGCAGTACCGCGGCGCGTTGCTCGGGATTCAGCTTGTCGAGGAAGGTCATGGAGAGACTATCAGTATAGCGAACCTCGAACCCTGAACCGTGAACCTAGAACCCTGAACCCTGCACCTTGAACCCTGAACCCCGTAGTAGCATTCTCCTATGCCTCAGACGCTCTTCGAGAAGGTGTGGAACCTCCACACCGTGCGCACGCTCCCGAACGGCCAGACCCAGTTGTTCGTCGGCCTGCACCTGATCCACGAGGTGACCAGCCCGCAGGCCTTCGACATGCTGCGGGCGCGCGGCTGGGGCGTCCGCTTTCCCGACCGCACCGTCGCCACGGTCGACCACATCGTGCCGACGCGCGACCAGCGCCGTCCGTTCGGCGACGTCATGGCGGAAGACATGCTGTCGGCGCTCGAGCGCAACACCCGCGAGCGCCAGGGTGCCGCTGTTCGACCTGTCGAGCGGGTCGCAGGGCATCGTCCATGTCATCGGCCCGGAGCTCGGGCTGACGCAGCCCGGCATGACCATCGCCTGCGGCGACAGCCATACCTCCACGCACGGCGCCTTCGGCGCGGTGGCGTTCGGCATCGGCACCTCGCAGGTGCGCGACGTGCTGGCGTCGCAGTGCCTGGCGATGGACCCGCTGAAGGTCCGGCGCATCAGCGTCAACGGACGGCTGGCGCCCGGTGTCTACGCCAAGGACGTCATCCTCGAGATCATCCGCCGGCTCGGCGTCAACGGCGGCGTCGGCTACGCCTACGAATACGCCGGCGACACCATCGCCAGCATGTCGATGGACGAGCGGATGACCATCTGCAACATGTCGATTGAAGGGGGCGCCCGCGTCGGCTACGTGAACCCCGACGCGACGACGGTCGACTACCTGCGCGGGCGGCGTCACGCGCCGCAGGGTGCGGCGTTCGACCAGGCGGCCGCCTGGTGGCTCAGCATGGCGTCCGATCCGGGGGCGGTCTATGACGACGAGGTGGTGATCGACGCCGCGGAGATCCGGCCGCGGGTGACGTGGGGCATCAACCCCGGGCAGTCGGTGTTCGTGGACGACCGGCTGCCGTCGCCGGCGGAGCTGCCGGCCGACGAGCGCGCCTCCGTTGCCGAGGCGCTCGAGTTCATGGAGTTCCGCGGCGGCCAGCCGATCAAGGGCACGAGGATCGACGTCGCCTTCGTCGGCTCGTGCACCAACGCGCGGCTGTCCGATCTGCGCGAAGCGGCGCGCGTCGTCCGCGGCCATCACGTCGCCGCGCACGTGCAGGCGCTGGTCGTGCCCGGCTCACAGGCGGTGCGGGCGGCGGCCGAACGCGAGGGGCTCGACCGCGTCTTCACCGAGGCCGGCTTCGAGTGGCGGGGGGCCGGCTGCTCGATGTGCCTGGCGATGAACCAGGATCGCCTCGAAGGCCGCCAGATCTGCGCCTCGTCGTCGAACCGCAATTTCAAGGGACGTCAGGGCAGCCCGACCGGACGCACCCTGCTCATGAGCCCGGCCATGGTCGCCGCCGCCGCAGTGGCCGGCGAAGTCGTGGACGTCAGGGACTTCGCCCATGCCGATTGAACGCATTACCCGCCTGGCCGGGAAGGGGCTGCCGCTGCGCGGCAACGACGTGGATACGGACCGCATCATCCCGGCCCGCTTCCTGCGATCGGTGTCGTTCGAGGGGCTCGAGACGCACCTGTTCGAGGACGACATCGCCCAGCTCCAGGCCCAGGGTCAGACGCACGCCATCGTCGATCCGCGGTTCGCGGGGGCGACGGTGCTGGTCGTCAACCGCAACTTCGGGTGCGGGTCGTCGCGCGAGCACGCGCCGCAGGCCATCCGCCGGCGCGGGTTCTCCGTCGTCGTCGGGGAGTCGTTCTCCGAGATCTTCTTCGGGAACTCGGTCGCGCTCGGCATGCCGTGCGTGACCGGGGCACGCGAGGACGTCGAGCGTCTGCAGCGGACGATCGACGAGGATCCCGGCGCGAAGATCGAGATCGACCTCGCGGCCGGCGAGCTGCGCTGCGGGGGCTGGCAGATGGCGGTCGCGCTGCCGCCGGCGGCACGCGAGTCGTTCCTCGACGGCTCGTGGGACGCGACCGGGCTGCTGCTCGATCGCTACGAGGACGTCGAACGCACCATGGCGCAGCTGCCCTATCTGAACGGCTGGCGCTGACCGCACGGACAGCGCCAGCCCGGCGGCGCCGCGCGCAGGGACGTCCACTGGGGCCGCCAAGGCGGGTGCTACGGCGGCGCGGGAAGCGCGAGCTGTTTCACCGCGACGAGGAACGCCTCCGCCGCGTGCGACAGTTCCGCGGATCGCCGGAAGACCAGCCGGACGTGGCGCTGTGCGCTCAGCTCCGGCACCTTCACGGCGACGAGGCGCCCCGCCGCCAGCTCCGCCAGCGCTACCCGCCGCGGCAGCAGCGCCACCCCCATCCCCATCTCCACCGCGCGCTTGATGCCGTCGAGGCTGGGCAGCGCCACGCGGATGTTGATCGCGGCGTGCCGCTGCTCGTAGAGCCGCAGCACGCGGTCGCGCGCCGGCGACGGATCGTTGTGCGCGATGACCGTCTCGGTCCCGACCTCCTGGATCGACACGCGCTTGCGCGACGCGAACCGATGCGCCGGGTGCGCCAGCATCACCAGCTCGTCGTGCCCGAGCGACACCGCCTCCAGCGCGCGCTCGGCCGGCGAGAAGGTGAGCACGCCGAAGTCGATCGTCCGGTCGAGGAGCGCCGCCGGAATGCCGCGCGACGGCATCCGCCGGACGTCGATCATGATGTGCGGATGGGCGCCGCCGAAGGCCGAGATGACCGGCAGCAGCGAGTGGACGGCGGCCTCGTTGGCGCCGATGACGACGCGGCCGCGCCGCACCTCCTGGAGCTCGCGCACCGCCTGCTCGGCGTCGGAGGCCAGGGTCAGCAGGCGCCCGGCGTAGTCCTGGAGGAGCCGGCCCGCCTCGGTCAGCGTGCCGTCGCGGGACGAGCGGTCGAACAGCCGGTCCCCCAGCTCTTCCTCGAGCCGCTTGATGGCCTGGCTGACCGCCGGCTGCGTCCGGTGGAGCTTCTTGGCCGCCTTGGAGAAGCTGCGCTCCGCCGCGACCGTGGCAAAAACCGCCAGATCCTGCAGCTGCATGCCCTGATCATAATCTCTCCTTATGTAAATCGAAAAGTTATAAATTGGACAGAAGTCGACGGGCGGGTTACAAAGGATGGAAGGTGGAGGACCAATGTCTGCGAACCGGCTGATTATCTTCGACACGACGCTGCGCGACGGCGAACAGGCCCCCGGCTTCTCGATGCGGATCGACGAGAAGCTCAAGATGGCCCGTCAGCTGGCGGCCCTCGGCGTGGACATCATCGAAGCCGGGTTCCCCATCGCGTCCGACGCCGACGCCGAGGCGGTCCGCGCCGTCGCCACCCACGTGCGCGGCCCGGTCGTCGCCGCGCTCGCGCGCTGCAACCGCGCCGACATCGAGCGCGCCGCCTGGGCGCTCGAGCCCGCCGAGCGCAAGCGCATCCACGTCTTCATCGCCACCTCCGACCTGCATCTCGAGCGGAAGCTGCGCATGTCGCGCGCCCACTGCCTCACGGTGGCGATGGACGCCGTCCGCTTCGCGCGCACCTTCACCGACGACGTGCAGTTCTCGGCGGAGGACGCCACCCGCAGCGACCCCGATTTCCTGTGGCACGTGATCGAGGCGGTGATCCAGTCCGGCGCCACGACCATCAACCTGCCGGACACCGTCGGCTACTCCACGCCCGACGAGATGCACGCGTTCTTTTCCGGCCTGATCAACCGCGTCCCGAGCTCCGACCAGGTCACCTGGAGCGCGCACTGCCACGACGATCTCGGCCTCGCCGTCGCCAACACGCTCGGCGCGCTGACCGGCGGCGCGCGCCAGGTCGAGTGCACGGTCAACGGCATCGGCGAGCGGGCCGGCAACGCCTCGCTCGAGGAAGTCGTCATGGCGACGCGGGTTCGCGCCGATCGCCTGCCGTTCACCACCAACATCGATACCAGGCAGATCTTCGCCGCCAGCCAGCTCCTCACCTCGCTGACCGGCGAGGCGGTGCAGGCCAACAAGGCCATCGTCGGGCGCAACGCGTTCGCGCACGAAGCCGGCATCCACCAGGACGGCATGCTGAAGGATCGCCGGACCTACGAGATCATGCGGCCCGAGGACGTCGGCGTCACCGAGGCCACGCTCGTGCTCGGCAAGCACTCCGGTCGCCACGCCGTGCAGCGCCGCTGCGAGCAGCTCGGCGTCGTCCTCGAGCGCCACGAGCTCGACCGCGTCTACCGCGCCGTGATCGCGCTGGCGGACCGCGAGAAGATCGTGAGCGACGACGATCTCCTGAAGGTGGTCGCCTCGGTTCGCACCTCCACCGAACAGGACCCGCCGGTCTACGCCCCTTCGTCGGCCACCGACTTCGCGAACACCCCGGCCGAAAAAGGCTACGGCCACGGCGTCTGATCGCGGCCGGGCGTATGCGCTGCGGGCAGGGTGCAACGTGTTAAGCTCCCTGCTTTCGCATGAACTCCTCGATTCTTCTCCTGCCTGGTGATGGCATTGGTCCCGAAGTGGTGGCCGCGGCTGAAATGGTGCTGCGGGCCGTGGCGGATCGATTCGGCCATCGCTTTACGCTGACCCAGGAACCCATTGGCGGGGCGGCGCTCGCGCGCGGCGCCACGCCGCTGCCCGAAGCGACGCTTGCCGCCGCGAGGGCCGCCGACGCCATTCTGCTCGGCGCGGTCGGCGATCCGAAGTACGACACCGCGCCGCCGCTCGAGCGCCCGGAAGCGGCGCTTCTCAAGATCCGCCGCGAGCTCGGCCTCTACGCCAACCTGCGGCCGGCCCGCGTCTGGCCCGGCCTCGAGGCGGCGGGACCGCTCAAGCCCGAGGTGCTCGCGGGCACCGACCTGCTGATCTTCCGCGAGCTCACCGGCGGCCTGTACTACGGGGAGCCGCGGGGATATTCGGCCGATGGCGACAGCGCGCAGAACACGATGCGCTACTCGCGCAGCGAAGTGGCGCGCATCGCCCGCCGCGCCTTCGAGGCGGCGCGCGGCCGCCGTAAGCGCGTGACGTCGGTGGACAAGGCCAACGTCCTCGAGACGTCGCGGCTGTGGCGCGAGGTCGTGACCGGGCTCGCCGCGGAGTATCCGGACGTCGCGCTCGACCACATGCTGGTCGATACCTGCGCGATGAAGCTCGCCTACGCGCCGTCGTCGTTCGACGTGGTGGTGACCGAGAACATGTTCGGCGACATTCTCTCGGACGAGGCGGGTGCGGTCGTCGGGTCGCTCGGCCTGCTGCCGTCGGCCAGCCTGGGAGACGGCGTCGGCCTGTTCGAGCCGGTCCACGGCTCGGCCCCCGACATTGCCGGGAAGAACATCGCCAATCCCATTGGCGCGATCGCATCGGCGGCGATGCTGCTCCGCCACGCGCTCGGGCTCGAGGCGGAAGCGCGCGCGGTCGAGGGAGCCATCGAGCAGGTGCTCCGTGCCGGCACGCGCACGGCTGATCTCGCGGCCAAGGGGGAGCGGGCGGCCGGGACGCGCGAGATGGCCGACGCCATCGCCGGCCGCGTGGCGTCAGCCGCCTGATCCCCGGGCGCTATTCGACCGTCACGCTCTTCGCGAGGTTCCGCGGCTGATCGACGTCGCAGCCGCGCCGTACCGCGATGTGGTACGACAGCAGCTGCAGCGGCACCACCATCAGCACCGGCGTCAGCAGCGGGTGCGACGCCGGCACGCTGACCAGGTAGTCGTTGGCCGGGTCGAGCAGGTCGCGCAGGCCGTCGTGGCCGTCGGTCGTGAGCGCGATGACGGAGCCGCCGCGCGCTTTCGCCTCCTGCACGTTGCCGACCATCTTCTCGAACACGTGGTCGTGCGGCGCGATGGTCACCACGGGCATCTGCTCGTCGATCAGCGCGATCGGCCCGTGCTTCATCTCGCCGGCCGGGTAGCCCTCGGCGTGGATGTACGAGATCTCCTTCAGCTTCAGCGCCCCCTCGAGCGCGATCGGGTAGTTGATCCCGCGCCCGAGGTAGAGGAAGTCGCTGCGCTGGTAGAAGCGCTTGGCGATCTCCTCCATCAGCGGCTCGCATTTCAGCGTCTGCTCGATCAGCAGCGGCAGCTGGATCAGCCCTTCCAGGTGCGGCCGCGCGTCCTCCGCCTTCAGCGTGCCGCGGATCTGTCCCAGATACATCGCCAGCAGCTGCAGCGCCACCAGCTGCGAGGTGAACGCCTTGGTCGAGGCGACGCCGATTTCAGGCCCGGCATGGGTGTAGACGGTGCCGTCGGTCTCGCGCGTAGCCATGCTGCCGACGACGTTGCAGATGGCGATGCTGCGCGCCCCCTTCTTCCTGGCTTCCCGCAGCGCGGCCAGCGTGTCGGCGGTTTCGCCGGACTGCGTGATGACGATCGCCAGGGTGTTCCGCGACACGATCGGGTCGCGGTAGCGGTACTCGGAGCCGTAGTCCACATCCACCGGGATGCGCGCCAGGCTCTCGATGAGGAACTTGCCGACCAGCGCCGAGTGCCACGACGTGCCGCACGCCAGGATGACCACGCGCTCCACCGTGCGCAGCACCTCGTCGGGGATCTCGATCTCCTGCAGGAAGACCTTGCCAGTCTCGACCGACGCCCGCCCGAGCACGGTCTCCTTGATGGCAATCGGCTGCTCGAAGATCTCCTTGAGCATGAAGTGCTTGTATCCCGCCTTCTCGGCCATGACGGGATCCCACGACACGCGGGTGCTCTTCTTCGACACCGCGCCGCCGGCGTAGTCGGTGAACTCGACGCCCGACGGCGTGATCACGGCCATCTCCTCGTCGCCGAGGAACACGACGTCGCGGGTATGGGCGAGGATGGCGGGGATGTCCGACGCGACGAAGAACTCCCCGTCGCCGAGGCCGACGACGATCGGCGGACCGTTGCGGACGGTCACGATCTTGTTCGGATCGTCGGCCGAGATCAGCACCAGCCCGAACAGGCCGCGCATGTACAGCAGCGCCCGCCGCACCGCGTTCTCCAGCCCGTCGTCCTTCATCTCCCGCTCGACCAGGTGAGCAACGATTTCGGTGTCCGTCTCGGTGACGAACTTGTGCCCTTCCGCCTGGAGCTGCCGCTTCAGGTCGAGATAGTTCTCGATGATGCCGTTGTGCACCACCACGATGCGGCCGGTGCAGTCGCGGTGGGGATGGGCGTTCTCCTCCGTCGGCCGGCCGTGCGTCGCCCAGCGCGTGTGGCCGATGCCGTACTCCCCCTCGAGCGGGCTGGTGGCGATGACTTCCTCGAGCCGCGCCAGCTTGCCGGCGCTGCGCCGCAGCTCGATCGATCCGTTACGAACGACGGCGACGCCGGCCGAGTCGTAGCCGCGGTACTCGAGCCGCCGGAGGCCGTCGATGAGGATGGGAACGAGCTGCTTCCGGCCGATATATCCGATGATTCCGCACATATGTCACCTGAAGCAGGGTGCCGTGGCGAGGCGCGCCCGAGGCGGCCGGTTCAGCTCTTGCCCTGCGGTTTCTTCCGGCTCACCCAGCCCTCTTTGTTGACCTGCTTGCCGCGCGACAGGGCCAGCGAGCCCGCCGGCACGTCGTGCGTGATCGACGACCCGGCGGCGACGTAGGCGCCGCGGCCGACGGTGACCGGCGCGATGAGCTGCGAATCGCTGCCGATGAAGGCGCCGTCCTCGATCGTCGTCCGGTGCTTGGCGGTGCCGTCGTAGTTGCACGTGATGGTCCCGGCACCGACGTTCACCTTCTCGCCGACCGTGGCGTCGCCGAGGTAGCTGAGGTGGCTCGCCTTCGATCCCCTGCCGAAGGTGGTCTTCTTCAGCTCGACGAAGTTGCCGATGTGCGCCTCTTCGCCGACCACCGAGTCGGGCCGGATGTGCGCGAAGGGTCCGATGCGCGCGCCGCGGCCGATGGTGGAATCGACGACCAGGCAGTGGTTGTTGATGAACACGCCGTCGTGCACCACGGCGTTCACCAGCCGGACACCGGACTGGATCTCGCACCCCGAACCGATCGTCGTGCGCCCTTCGAGCTGCACGTTCGGATGGATGATCGTATCGGGCCCGATCGTGACGTCTGCGCCGATGTAGGCGGTGGCCGGATCGACGAGCGTGACGCCGGACGCCATCAGCGCGTCGTTGCGCGCGGTCTTCATGATCGCCCCCACCTGTGCCAGTTCCTTCCGGCTGTTGACGCCCATGATCTCCTGCGCATCGTCCAGCGTCACGGTGTCCACCCCGAGCCCGCGCGCGCGGTAGATCGTCACCAGGTCGGGTAGGTAATACTCCCCTTGTGCGTTGGCCGATCCAATCTGCCTGAGCGCGTCGAACAGCGGCGCCAGGTCGAAGGCGTAGATGCCGCTGTTGATCTCCCGGATGCCGCGCTGCTCGTCCGACGCATCCTTGTGCTCGATGATCGCGGCGATGCGGCCGTCCTCGCGCTGGATGCGGCCGTAGCCATGAGGATCCGGCACCACCGCCGTGAGCACCGTGGCTGCCGCCCCCGACGCCTCGTGGCGCTGCACGAGCCCTTGCAAGGTTTCGGCCCGCAGCAGCGGCACGTCGCCGGAGAGCAGGACGACCGTCCCGGTGGCGCCGCGGAGTGCGGATTCGGCCTGGAGCAGCGCGTGGCCGGTCCCGAGCTGCGGTTCCTGGAGCGCAAAGCGCACGCCCGGCCGGCCCCGGAGGGCCGACTGCACGACGTTCGCCTGGTGGCCGACGATGATGGTGATGGAGGCGGGGGAGAGACGATCGGCCGTCCGCAGGACCAGTTCGAGAAGCGGCAGTTCCCCAGGGGCGTGCAGCACCTTGGGGAGCGCGGACTGCATCCGCGTGCCCTTGCCGGCGGCAAGGACAACCAGGTGCGGCGCGCTCACCGTTTCTTCCGCACCCGGCTCCGCGCGGAGCCGGAGGCCGCGTCGAGCAGCTCGCGGAACTCTTCCCGTCCGCGGACCGGTTCGAGATCGGGATCCTGCCGCGCCAGCGCCCGGTTCTCGGGGTTCAGGCTGATCGCCTGGCGGAGGTGCTCGAGCGCCTGGCCCGAGTCGCCCCGGGAAGCCAGCGCGACGGACATGATGTAGTGCGCGTGGTCGCTGTCCGGGGCGCCGGAGAGCGCCTGGCGCAGGTGGTCCAGCGCCGCGGCGGTGTCCCCCGCGTTGAGGGCGACGGTGGCGGCGTAGACCCGCTCCTGCGGCGTCTGCGGGGTTGCGGGACGACGGGCGGTTTCGCGCTCGCAGACACGCAGGTAGAGCAGGGACCGTTCCTGGAGCTCGCGCTCCTCGGGGTAGCGCTCGATGATGGCGCTGAACTGGATGGCGGCCCCGGGGTAATCGTGGCGCTGGAGCGCGCGGACGCCGCTTTCGTACATGGCGAGCGCTTCGTAATAGCCGGGCTTGCGCGGGGGTGGCGCCGGCGGGGCGGCGGCCTTGGATTCGGGCGGAGGGGCTTGCCGGCCGCCCCTGAGGCCCGGTTTGGCGGCTGCCTTCTTCTGCGGCCCGGGAGACTTCGGCGGGCCGGACGACCCGGCGCGCTTTGGCGGGGACACCGCTCCTTTTGGCGCCGTACGGCCGGATCCGGCTGTCGCCCGTTTGGGGACTGCCTTGGTCGATTTTGCCGCGGCGGCGGACTTTGCCGGCTTCGCCGCTGGCCGCTTTGCGGCCGCACTCTTCTTCTGCCTGGTCTCTTTGGCCATGCAGCCCCTGTTCAGGTCAGCTAGTCGGACGGGACACAGTAGCAGAAGGGCCCGGAAACGGCAAGCGCGGCGCTATGTTTTGGCCTCAGCCCTAATCCTTACCGGCTTCGACGAGGCGGCGGTACATCTCTCGCGGGGCCAGGTGATACTTCTCCGCCAGCACTCTGACCAGGTCGCGCCTCGAGGCGGTTGAATCTTTGGTCAATTCACCAAATTCGGCTGCCAACGTGGCGGGATCGGGCACCGTAACCTGCGGCGCGACTGGAACGGCCGGCGCGACAACCAGGGTATATTCACCTCTGGGCTCGCCGATCTGTTCTAGATGCTGCGAAATAGGTCTAACAACCAACTCTTCGTGAGCCTTTGTCAGTTCACGGCCCAGTGCAGCAGGCCTGTCACCCAGGATCTCGTAGAGGTCGGTCAGCGTGGCCAGGATGCGATGAGGCGCCTCGAACAGGACGAGGAGCCGCTGCTCACCAGCCACCGCCTGAACCCATTCTTTTCGGGCTTTAGACCTAGAAGGCGGGAACCCCAGGAACAGGACCTGCTCCGCCGCCAGCCCGGCGGCCGAGACCGCCGCCATTGCCGCCGACGGCCCGGGAACCGGCTCCACCCGAATCCCGGCGGCGTGCGCCGCCGCCACCAGCAGGCAGCCCGGGTCCGAGATGAGCGGCGTCCCGGCATCGGACACCAGCGCCACCGACTCCCCGGCCTCCAGCCGCCCGAGGATCACGGGGATCCGGGCCCGCTCGTTATGCTCGTGCAGGCTCGTCGTCCGGGTCGAGATCGAGTAGTGTTGAAGGAGGCGAGCGGTCCTGCGGGTGTCCTCCGCGGCGATGACGGCGGCCTCCCGCAACACGCGGAGCGCCCGCAGCGTGATGTCCTCCAGGTTGCCAATTGGTGTGGCGACAACGTAGAGGATCCCGGGCATGTGTGGATATCTGATTGTACCGCATGTATTCAGCCGAACCCCTGCCGCACTTCGTTGACGAATACCTCTCGTACCTGTACGAGGTTCACCCGACCAGCGCGACGTTCGACGGCGTCCACGTGCACGACGACCTGCTCGAAGACCTCGGGCGTCATGCCGTTGACGGTCAGATCCGTGAGCTTGGAGCGTTCGCCCGGCGGCTGGGGGCGATCGACCCGGCCCGCCTGACCGAAACCGAACGCCTGGAGCGCCCGGCCCTCGAAGCCAACATCCGCGCCCGCCTCTTCGAGCTCGAGTCCGTCCGGACCTGGGAGCGCAGCCCCCAGCACTACTCGGACATCCTGGCGACCAGCCTCGCCGGGCAGGCGCTGTTCACCTACGCCCCCCTCCCGGAGCGGGCCCGCCGGATCGTCTCGAAGCTGCGCCAGGTCAACCGGCTGATGCAGGCCGCCCGCGACAACATCAAGGACCCGCCCGGCATCTTCGTGAAGGTGGGCCTGGAAAGCCTGCGCGGGACCCTGAAGTTCATCAACGAGGACCTGCCCCGCGCCGTCAGCCGGCTCGACGACATGCACATCCTCGGCGACCTCGCCGATGCGTCCACCGAGGCGGCCGCGGCGGTCGAACGCTACATCGACTATGCCGAGAAGGAGCTGGCTCCCAAGGGCAAGGGGTCGTTCCGGCTCGGGCGCGAGAAGTTCGAGCAGAAGCTGCGCCTCGACGAAGGCATCGCCATCGGCGCCGACCGCCTGCTGGATCTGGCGATGCGCGAGCTGCGCGCCAACCAGGAGGAGTTCCGCCGCGTCGCCTCCCAGTTGAACGGCAGCGATCCCCTCACCGCGTGGGCAAAAGCCAAGGGGTCCCATCCCGCCGCCGGCGAGCTCGTGCCGGTGGCGCAGCAGCAGCTCGACGAGCTCCTCGAATTCATCAGCCGCAACGACATCGTCAGCATCCCGCAGGGGGAGCCGGTGTCGGTGGCGCCGACGCCGCGCTTCTACCGCTGGACGTTCGCCAGCATGTGGACGCCCGGGCCGTTCGAGTCCAAGCCGATGCGGGCGTTCTACTACATCACCGACGTGGATCCGGCATGGCCGGCCGAGCGGCAGGACGAACACCTGCGCGACTTCAACTACGGCGCGCTGTGGGCGATTTCCATCCACGAGGTGTTCCCCGGCCATTTCCTCCACTACCAGCACCTGCGCCAGGTCGGCTCGAAGCTGCGGAAATCGATCCTCTTCTCGTCAGCGGCCTTCGTCGAGGGCTGGGCGCACTACTGCGAGCAGATGATGGTGGAGCAGGGGTTCCGCCGGAACGACCCGACCGTCCGCCTCGGTCAGCTCGCCGAGGCGCTCGTCCGCCTGTGCCGGCTGGTGGTCGGCATCCGCCTGCACTGCGAGGACATGTCGGTCGAGCAGGGCGTGCGCTTCTTCAAGGACGAAGCGTTCCTCGAGGAGGGGAGCGCGCGGCGCGAGGCCGAGCGCGGCACCTTCGATCCGTCCTACATCGTCTATTCGATCGGCAAGCTGATGCTGTTGAAGCTGCGCGAGGACTACAAGGCGAAGGCCGGTTCGAAGTACTCGCTCCGGCAGTTCCACGATACGCTCCTCGGCAACGGCACGGTGCCGATCTGGCTGCACCGCAGCCTGATGCTCGGCGACCACAGCGGCGATATCATCGAGTAGCCATGCCCCTCTACGAATATCAGTGCGACGCGTGCTCCCACCGGTTCGAGCGCATCCAGAAGTTCTCCGACCCGCCCCCGGCGGCCTGCCCGTCGTGCGGCGGCACCATCCGGAAGCTGATGTCCTCGCCGGCGATTCAGTTCAAGGGCACAGGCTGGTACATCACCGACTACGCGAAGAAGTCGTCGCCGGACGGTGGCAAGAACTCGGATGGCGGCAAGGGCTCGGACGGCGGGAAGTCGTCCGACGGGGCATCCTCCTCGAGCGGCGACTCGTCCTCGTCCTCGTCTTCTTCCTCGTCGTCTTCTTCGGGATCGTCGGCGCCGGTGTCGTCCTCGTCCGGATCGTCCGGCGGGAGCGGGTCGTCCGGGTCCGCCGGTTCGTCCGACAAGAAGTAGCGCGCGCGGAACGGCGCGTCAGCCGCCGGTCAGGAGCGCTGCTGCGCCGCCGGCGTGCCCGGCGCCTCGAGATTGAACCCGCGCAGGTATTCCGCGAACGGCCCGGCCAGGTCGGGCCGCCGCATCGCGAAGTAGACCACCGCCTTGAGGAACCCGAGCTTGTTCCCGGTGTCGTGGCGGACGCCTTCGACGCGGCAGCCGTAGATCGGCCGGTCCTTGAGCAGCCGCCGCAGGCCGTTGGTCAGCTGAATTTCCCCCGTGCGGTCGCTGGCGGTGGCGTCGAGCGCCTCGAAGATGTCGGGCGTCAGGATGTAGCGGCCGATGATCGCCAGGTTGGACGGCGCTTCGTCCACCGGCGGCTTCTCGACCAGGTCGCGGATCCGATAGACGCCAGGCCGGATCTCTTCCGCGTCGATGATGCCGTAGGAGCTGACGCTGTCGCGCGGCACTTCCTCGATCGCCAGCACCGGGCCGTCCACTTCCTCGAACACGTCGATCATCTGCCGGATCGCCGGCGGATCCGCGTCGATCACATCGTCGGCCAGGATGACCGCGAAGGGCTCGTCGCCGACCAGGTTGCGCGTCACCAGCACGGCATGGCCGAGCCCGAGCGGCTCCCCCTGGCGGACGTAGGAGAAGGTCACCGAGCTGGAGATCTTCCGGATCTGCGCCGCGAGATCCTTCTTGCCGCGGGCCTCGAGGAAGCTCTCGAGCTCGATCGAGACGTCGAAGTGATCCTCGATGGCGTTCTTGCCGCGTCCGGTGACCAGGATGATGTTGTCGGCGCCGAGGCGACGGCTTCCTCGACCCCGTACTGGATGATCGGCTTGTCCACGAGCGGCAGCATCTCCTTCGGCTGCGCCTTCGTGGCGGGGAGGAACCGGGTGCCCAGGCCGGCGGCCGGGAACACCGCCTTGCGGATCGAACGTTTCACGTGTGGCTCCACTGCGCTAGGACCATGACCCTCGGATCGTAACCGATCGACACGGCGCCGGTATACGATCTGACGTCATGATCGATCCCGCGTACATCCGCGAACACATGGATGAAGTCCGGACGGCGTTCGCCAATCGCGGCCTCAAGGCCGACGCCGAGCTCGAGCAGCTGGCGACGCTGGAAGCCAGGCGGCGCCGGCTGATTCCCGAGCTCGAGGGGCTCAAGCGGGAGCAGAACGCCGCCGGCGACGAAGTGGCGCGGGCGAAGCGCCAGGGCCTGGACGCCTCGCACATCTTCACGGCCAACAAGGCGCGGGCCCAGCAGATCCGCCAGCTCGAGGTCCAGGCGGATCAGGTCGAGCAGCAGCGCGCCGGCGCTGCTGATGACGCTGCCGAACCTGCCGCACGCGAGTGTGCCGGTCGGGGCCGAGCGCCGACGAGAACGCCGAGGTGCGGCGCCACGGCGAGCCGCGCACCTTCGACTTCGAGCCGCGGCCGCACTGGGAGCTCGGACCGGCGCTCGGCATCCTCGACTTCGAGCGGGCGACGAAGATGTCCGGCGCCCGCTTCTCCGTGCTGGTCGGCGCCGGGGCGCGGCTGGCCCGCGCGCTCATCAACTTCATGCTCGACCTGCACACCCGCGAGCACGGCTACACCGAAGTGGAGCCGCCGTTCCTCGTCAACGCCGAGGCGCTGCGCGGCACCGGCAACCTGCCGAAGTTCGAGCAGGACCTGTTCAAGATCGCCGGCGAGTGGGATCTCTACCTGATTCCGACCGCGGAAGTGCCGCTGACCAACCTGCATCGCGGCGAGATCCTCGACGGCCGCCAGCTGCCGATGCACTACACCGCCTACACCCCCTGCTTCCGCAGCGAGGCCGGCTCGTACGGCGCCGACGTCCGCGGGCTGATCCGGCAGCACCAGTTCGACAAGGTCGAGCTCGTGAAGTTCACGACGCCCGAGACCGTCCTACGACGAGCTCGAAGCGCTGACCCGGAACGCCGAGGAGATCCTCAAGCGGCTCGACCTGCCGTACCGGACCATGCTGCTCTGCACCGGCGACATGGGCTTCGCGATCGGCCAAGACCTACGACATCGAGGTCTGGCTGCCCAGCCAGAAGACCTATCGCGAGATCTCCTCCTGCAGCAACACCGAGGCGTTCCAGGCGCGCCGCGCCAACATCAAGTTCCGGCGGGAGGGCACCGGGCAAGGCGGAGTTCGTCCACACGCTGAACGGATCGGGCCTCGCCGTCGGGCGCACGTTGATTGCCATCCTCGAGAACTACCAGCAGAAGGACGGCACGGTCGTGGTGCCGGAGGCGCTCCGTCCGTTCATGGGCGGGCTCGACACGATCGGCCGGTAGCCGCCGGCCGGGCCCGCCGGTGTCCCGTCAGTCCGCATCGAACGTCAGGCTGGCGATCAGCGCGTTGAGCTCGGCGCGCGCCTTGTCACGGCTCGTCCTGGCGGCGGCCATGCTGGCGCGCAGTTCAGCGAGGCGGTCCTCCTGCGCGTCGAGCTGCCCGGTGTAGCGCCGGAGCAGCTGCTTCTCCTGCGAGCTGCCGCGCAGCGCCTTCATGTTCTCGCGCAGGCGCGCCTGGTCGCTCACCACCGTCGTGACCCGCTCCTCGAACGTCGCGAGCTCCCGTTCGTGCCGCGCGAGCTCGGCCTTCTTCTCGAGGATCGGCGCCAGCGCTTGACGGAACGCGGCGGTCGATTCGCCGTAACCCGGCCATCTGGACGAGGCTGCTGTCGTCGATGTCGCCGACCGCCACCCGCGTTTCGCCGCGCACTCACCTCGCGGACGTCGAGCGTGCCTCCTGGCCCGGACCGACGGCCAGCCTGAAGCGGTAGGCGTCCGGCGTGGTCTCGGCCGGTGTCTGGCCAGCCGCCAGCGTCCAGCCCGGCCGCCGGCGGTGTTCGACGACGAGCGTGGACGGCGTGGATTCCTCGCTGCGGGCGGCGTAGGTCCAGCGTCGCACGCTCCTCGGTTTCCTGGATCACGATGCCGTCGCGCGCCCGGAGGCGGACGACGCGGCCGGGCGGCGAGTCGAGCCGCGCGTCCACGAGGACGCCCGAGTCGGCGGCGTACGACAGCAGCCGCCGCTCGCCGGGCTTGAGCGGCTCGATCAGGCCTTCACCGGCAAAGGCGTCGCCGTCGACCACCGCGATGCTGCCGCCGTCGAGCGTGAGGCCGCTGCCGTTGGTGATCCAGACGGCGCGGAGCGGCCGTCCGCTGCCCCGGCGCCCGGCTCCACAGCGCGACTTTCTCGGCCGTCACCTCCGCGGTCACGATCGGCACGAGAGCCGACTGGTTCTTCTGCAGCGTCACCCGCTCCTTGATGCGGTATTCGAACAGGTCGCCGAGGCTGGCCGCGTCGGCAGCGGCCATTTGATTCGCCATTTCCGCCCGGACGCGCGAGGGCGCTGCCGGCGGCGGCGGCGCCGCTGGCAGGCCGCCGACGATGCCGCCGATGGTTCCCCCCGGATGCCGCCATCACTCCGGCACGCTCGACTGGCCTTGCACCGGGATTCCGGACACTCCCGAATCGCGGACTGACGGCGGAGGCGCCTCGGGCACGATTTCCTTGGGCGCCTCCGCCGCGTGTGACGCCCGCCACGGCCACCGCCACCGCGGCCTGGTGCGTCTGCGGCGTCAGCAGCGCCGTGCGCGGCAGCGGCACGGTCGGCCGCCGGCCGTAGTACGGCTGCGAGACGTTCTGGATGAACGACTGCGGCGCACCGGCGACCAGCGACAGCTCGACGTCCTTCCAGTCCTCGCCAATCGTGTTGTCGATGATCGCCCAGCCGTGCAGCAGCGGCCTGGCCCCGCCGTCCCTCAGCACCAGCCGGTAGGTCGTCTTCCAGATCGGCACCTCGCTGATGTAGCTCACGAACAGCGGCCGCTCCCCCGCACCCGTCGTCGAGATGACCATCTGCCGGACATCCTGATCGCGCGTCGAGCCCATCACGTCGAGATAGCGCGAGAGCTCCTGGCGCAGGTCGCCGTCGGCAATGCGGACGCCGACCGCGGGCCCGAGGTCGAAGGTGCGGAGCGTGCCGGCGTCGGTGACGAGCGTCAGCGTGTCCACCGGTTGCTCCCGGTCGTTCCTCAGGCGCGTCTGCCGCTCGACGCTCACCAGTCGGCCGGTCACGCGCGCGGTTCCCGCCGTCACGTCCAGGCGTGCGCCCCGCAGCGAGCCGAGCAGCTCCACCATCGTGGCGCCCGGTCCGAGCGGCAGGCGCAGCGCGCCGAGCCGCTGCTCGAGCGGCGCGATCGAGTTGTAGCTGATCCCGGTGACCCGGCCGGTGCCGAGGTCAACCGCCGTCAGCGACTTGAGCACGTCGTTGAGCTGCGCGCTGGTGAAGCGCACCGTGACGTCCTGCCGGTTGCGCACCTGGCCGAGATGTTCGAAGTAGCCCACGCCGGTCTTGTAGAGCACGACCCGCCGCACCGGCAGCGCGCCCGTCGTCACCGTCCCCGGCTTCGGGGTCTGGGAGGCCGGCGGCGACTGCGCGAGCAGCGGCGACGATCCGAGGACGATCCGAGGAAGGTGGTGAGGACAACGGTGTGGACGTGCCTGGCGCTGAGCATCATGGCCCCCTGGGAAGTACGAGTCCGTCGTGCCGGTTTAGACACCGGCGTTCGCGGGGCGGCCCGCCCGGCAGGATTGCGGGGGGTAGAATGCTTGTGGTCCCGGTGCGTCGCCATCGGGATGCGGCAGGAGCAGCCGACCGGAGGGATGGCCGAGTGGTCGATGGCGGCGGTCTTGAAAACCGTTGGGCCCGGAAGGGTCCCGGGGGTTCGAATCCCTCTCCCTCCGCCAGCCTTCGCTCTTGACTCGCGCGAAGGCTGCCCCGCCGCAGCCTTGGCGAAGGCGGGCCTCAGTGCGCTCGGTGGGGAGCTCCGGCTGGCAAGCCACACTCGCCTGATACTCGGCTCGATGGGGAGCTCCGGCTGGCAAGCCACACCCGCCTGATACTCGGCTCGACGGGGAGCTCCGGCTGGCAAGCCAGTTGTTCGCTGCCGACTCGCGGGACGGCTGCCCCGCCGCAGCCTTGGTGGAGGCGGGCCTCAGTGCGCTCGATGGGGAGCTCCGGCTGGCAGGCCAGTTGTCCGCCTGCCGACTCGCGCGAAGGCGGGCGGGCGGCAAAAGGAGCTACGCCGCGGTGCTGGCGGTGTCGCGGACGGCCACCTCGGCCGGCTCGGCCTCCGGCGGCGCGGCCGCGGGCCGGCGCATCCGCAGGTACAGCCAGTAAAGCAGCGGCTCGTCGCTGACCAGGCGGCCGGCGGCGTGGTAGGCGAGCGGGAAGGCGAGCGTTCCCCAGACGCCGAGGCCCAGGCCGACGTGGGCGATCGAGGCGAGCAGGAGCCGATGACGAGATCGGCGGCCGTCAGGCTGGCGCGCCGGGCGGTGCGTTCGAGCGTGGCGGACGGCTCGTCCACCATCGCCAGCCGCAGCGCAGCGACCCGCGGCGCGGGCGTGACCGGGCCTTCGGAGCCGTCCGGCTGGAGGCCGCCGCCGTAGGCGGACGTGAAATCCTCGACGACCTCATCGGCGTTCATGCCGATCGCCTCGGCGTAGGCGCGGGCATAGGCGCGGCCGTAGAGCCCGGCCGGCCATCGTGAGCAGTCGCCACGCTCGAGGCCGGCATACAGCGAGGCGGCCACCTTCGTGGCCTGGGAGATCGATTCGAGGGTGATGCCGCGGCGCTCCCGCTGCCGCTTCAACCGCTCGCCGAGAGCCTGGCGCTCGCTCGACGTCCTTACCATGGCTGTTCCTCCCGCGCGCGCGCTGCGGCGAGCCAGTCGCCGCTCACCTGTTCGCCCGTCACCTGCTCCGACCGCGAGCGCCACGCACGAGCCGCGATACCCGCGACCACCGCGGCCAGCAGGCCTGCGGCGACCATCAGAATTTTGAAAGCCATACGACGACGACAATCTGCTAGCTTTGAAAGGCGCGTCGTGCAAGATTGGGGCCTCGCGTCACCGCGCGTCCGGCCGTGCATCTTCCACGTAAGCGGGATCCTGCCACCGATCGCCGTCAAAATCTACTGCGGTAAGAATTACTTCGTTACCAGCAAATTTCCATGGCCGCCGACAATCGTCCCGACGCGCGGGTGGACGCGTGGCTGAGCGCGCTCGACGAGAAGCACCTCGCCGACCTCACGCCCTCCGAGGTGGCCCGCGCCCTGCGGGCGCTGTCGTCCCTCTACGTCGAGCGGCGCGCGAAGCTGGCCGCCGGCAGCGCGCTCGGCACCGCCGGGAAACGGGCCGCCTTCGCGCTGTTTTATGCGCCGACGCATTTCCTCCTGATCCGGCACGTCCTGCGTGCGCTGGCGCCGCCGCCGGTGACCCGCATCCTCGACCTCGGCTGTGGCACGGGGTCGGCCGGGGCGGCCTGGGGACTGGAAAGCCCGGGCGCCCGGATCTCCGGGCGTGGACCGGCATCCATGGGCCGTCGCCGAAGCGAACTGGACCTACCGGACGCTCGGCCTGGATGGCCGCGCCACCCAGCAGGAGGTGACCCGCGCCCGGCTCGTGCCCGCACCCCGGACGGGGATCGTGGCGGCGTACACCATGAACGAGCTGTCCGACCCGGCCCGCGACGGGATGCTGGCGCGCCTGCTCGAGGCACGGGCGTCGGGGGCCTCTATCCTGGTCGATCGAACCCCTGGCCCGGGGAGTGACCCCCTGGTGGAGCACCTGGGAAGCGGCCGTGACGGCGGCCGGGGGGCAGGCCGACGAGTGGCGGGTGCCGGCGGTCCTGCCGCGGCGCCAGCGCGACCTGGCCCGCGCCGCCGGGCTCCGGCCACAGGAGCTCCTGGCCAGGAGCCTGTTCGCGGCCCCCTCGCCCGCCGGCACGGCCCGTCCGGGCGGCTGACGATTCGGTGTCCCAAACCGCGCGCAACGCACGAAAATCGCACATCGTTGCGCGGCATGTTGCCGTAACTTGTTGATAACAAATACGGCAGGGCTGGCATACCCCATGCTCTGACCTGGAACATGCGCCTGCGGATCACCGGACGGCACGACCCCCTGCTGCTCGCGGGGCTCGCCTTTGCGTTGCTCGTCATCTTCCAGCCGTCCGTCCAGGTTGGTCTCGATGTGGCCCGTGAGATCGAGCGGCATTACGGCGTTGCGCTCATCCCGGCGCTGATGCTGCTGTCGGTCATGTTCATCTTTCACCAGCACGCCGCCCGGCGCGAGATGAAGGCGGAAGCCGCGGCTGCCGCGTCCGAGGCCGCGCTGGCCCGCGCCCGGGCCGAGGAGCTCGAGCACCTGATGCTGTTCGGCCAGGCGCTCACGCGCGCCCGGACGATCGACGCCATCCGCGAGACCGCCTGGCTGCACATGCCCGGCCTCATCGGCACGTCGGAGCGTCTGGGTGCTGCTGCGTCACGAGCACGAGTGGGAGCGGCTGAACGACCAGGGCGGTGCCCGGTGGCCCGAAGGGACCATCGAGGATGTCGCGCACGATGTGCTGTCGGGCGCGATGGAGCAGCGCGCCCCGGGCATGGGGGTCGAGTGCCGCGGATCTGTCTGCTTCGCGATGATTGCCGGCGATCGGCCGATTGGCGTCGTCGGGATCGCGACGGGCGAGACCACCGCCAGCGACCTGGCGCTCCGCCGCAAGGCGGGGGCCGCCGCCGCGCTGCTCGCGGTCGCGGTGGACAACGTCCGGCTGTTCGCGGAGGTGCAGGAGCACAGCGTCCGGGACGCGTTGACCGGCTGCTTCAACCGCGCCCACACGTCGGACGCGCTCGACACCGAAATCGGCCGGTCGCGCCGGTCGGGCACGCCGCTGTCGGTCCTCATGTTCGACGTCGACCACTTCAAGCGGGTCAACGACACCTACGGGCACCTCTCGGGCGACGCCGTGCTCTCGGCCGTCGGCCAGCGCCTCCGCCACGTCCTGCGCAAGAGCGACATCCGCTGCCGCTTCGGCGGCGACGAGTTCATGGTCGTCCTGCCGGACACACCCGAAAGCGGCGCCCTCCGCGTCGCCGAGTGGCTGCGCTCGGAGATGGAGCAGATCAAGATCGACGCGAACCCGCCGATCCGGGTGAGCATCAGCGTCGGCATCACGACCGCCTTCGGCGGCGACACCTCCGCCGCCGCCCTCATCGAGCGCGCCGACCGCGCCCTCTACGAGGCCAAGGCCGCCGGCCGCAACTGCGTGCGGTCCGCCCAGATCAGCAGCCGGCACACCGCTCCGCTGGCGCTCGCCGCCGGCGGCGCGTTCGTCGCGCACTGACGCGCGCATCCGCCCGCACCCTGAACCCCGAACCCTGCACCCTGCACCCTGCACCCTGAACCCTGAACCCTGAACCCTGCACCCCTGCACCTTGAACCCTGCACCGTGAACCCCGCACCCTGCACCCTGCACCCTGCACCTTGCACCTTGAACCCGCACCCCGCATCCTGCACCCGCAGACGCAAATCCGAGCTCAGCCCAGCAATTCCGTCAGACTGAAGTCTGCCTCCCGAGCCCCTTAACGGCTTACGAATCCGTCTTTTCTCCCAAACGCTAGAAAATGAGCGCGTCCGCCCCATCCGCGCCGGGGCATTGCTCTTGCGGATCAGCTTGGTCACGTGCGGTCCCCTTTTCCCCTCCCGACGTCGGGGGCCCGCAGCCCTTCACGTATCTCCATTGATGCGACGCGCCTGATGTGGTCCCCGGGGCAGCGGCTCCGGATGGACATCGCCGCCCGTCCGGTTCCCTGACATGCATCCACCACCGGTCCTTCGTCTGTGTGGCATCACCGCCATGCTGGCCCTGTTCTGCGGATTGGCGCCGGCGTCCGCGCAGGAGCGCGCGTTCGCGAACCCGCCCTCGGTGGAACAGGACCTCGCCGGCAATCTGGCATCGGCGCTGGCAGCCGCCCGCGACGCCCGCGCCCGCCTGCTCGCCGGCGGCGGCGCCGACGCGGCCGCCCCGCTGGCGATCGCCCTCGGCCGCATCCGTGCCGCGGACCTGCTGCTTGCGGACAAGCACCAGGCGCGCGGCCAGGCGCTCGCGGAAGAGGGCGCCTCCGCGCCGGTGCTCGCGCGCCAGCTACAGATGTCCGCGCTGCTGCGCGGGCAGCTCGAAGCGCTCGGCCGCGCGGCCGGGGAACTCCACGCCGCCAGCACCGCCGGTGATCGGACGCGGCTGACGGCGGCGGTCGAAGCGGTCATTCAGCAGCTGGCGAGCGCGTCGGGTTCGAGCGTGGACCGCACCCCCCTCGGCGTCACGCTTCCGCACCGTCCGTTGAACCTGCCACAGGTAGCGCCCGCCCCCGGCGCCCCGGTCGTGCCTGCGTATCTGCAGCCGGTGCCTCCCGCGCCGGCGAGCGCCGACTCGGCGGCCGCGGCGGATGTGCCGCTGTCTCCCGAGATTGTCGCCAGGGCCCGGGCGCTCGGGTTCAACCCGATCGCCATCTTCGAGTTCGTCCAGACGCAGGTCGCCACCGAGTTCTATTACGGTGCGATGAAGGGCGCGCAGCAGACCCTGGCCGAGAAATCCGGGAACGACCTCGATCAGGCGTCGCTGCTCATTGCGCTGCTTCGGGCGAGCGGCATCCCGGCCCGCTACGTCCGCGGCGTCGTCCGCCTGACCGATCGCGAGGCCCAGGCGTGGACCAGCGTCGGCTCGGCGCGGCGCGCCGCCGAGGTGCTCACGCGCGGCGGCGTGCCATTCACGCCGGTCAGGCAGGGCGGCGTGATCGCGGGCCTCCAGGTCGAGCACACCTGGGTCACCGCCTACGTCCCCTATGCGAACTATCGCGGCGCGCCGCTGGATAGCGCCGGCCGCGCGTGGGTGCCGCTCGATCCTTCGTACAAGGCGCCGCAGATCAGCGGCGGCCTGCCGGCCGGCCTTGCGTTCACCGGCGGTGCGCTCGTCGCGCAGTACTTGTCAGGGCCGCAGGCGCTCCCGCCGCTGGACTTCTTCACGGCCCGGATCTCGACCCTGCTTGCCGCCGCCGGCGGCCCCACGCTCGACCAGGCGCTCTTCCGGCGCACGCTGCCACCGGCCGCCGCGGGCCTCCTCCCGAGCACGTTGCCGTACGAGACCATCTCGGTCAGCGCCGAGCTCACCGAGATTCCGGCGGAGCTGCGGCATACCGTCCGCTTCGTGGCTCATGGGGCCGACGGGGATGGCGGCGTCGCGTTCGACGTGACCCTCGCGGTGTCGGACCTGCTCGGCCGGCGCCTGACGTTGTCCTACGTGCCGGCGTCGGTGGAGGACCAGATCGTCTCGGCATCGTTCCTCGGCCTGGACAACACCCCGGCGTACCTGGTGCGGGTGCGACCCGTGATCAAGGTCGGCGGCGTGATCCGCGCGGCGGGCGAGGCCTCGGTCCAGATGGGGGATCTGCACCGCGTCACGCTCGAGCTCCGCACGCCGCGGATCATGGTGCCCGTCTCGAACGTGTACGTGGCGGGCGGCTACTACGCGATCGGGCTGGCCGGCAGCGCCACCACCTATGCCGCCGTTGCCGGCGCGCCGGAGGACACCGAGCGCCCGGCGGCGGACCTTCTCTATCGGCAGGCCTCCGATTACCTCGCCGCCTGGAACGACGCCGAGCGCGCGCTCTCCGAGTTGCTGCACGTCGTCAACGTCTCCCCGATGGTTTCCGAGGTAGTGGTCGGCAACGTCTACAACCGCACGCTGCTCTTCGGCCAGCCGCAGTCGATCGACTGGCGCGGTGTGTTCGTCGACGCCGACCTGCGCATCAGTGAGCCGGTGCCGGCCGGCGCCGAGGACACCCGGTCGGCGGACTTCCTCCGCCTGTCCGGCCTTGCCGGGTCGATGCTGGAGGGGAGCGTCCTCGAGGACAACCTCGGGGTGGACGCGGTTTCCGCCGCAAAGCTCCTGCAGCTCGCCAACGCCGGCGGGGTGCCGATCCGTCAGATCGACGCCGCCAATGCGGCAGCGGAGCTGCCGCTGCTGCAGACCGCCGACATCGTAAAGACAGAGATAAGCGATGCGGTGCGGCAGGGCTGGCTGGCATCCGTGCCCGTCCGCGACTTTGCGCGCAACGCCTGGACAGGTCTTGGCTACGTGCTGACCGACCCGGTGACGGGCGCGGGCGGCTACTTCATCTCGGGCGGCATCGCCGGCGGCATGAGCGCGCAGGACCCGGCCGCATGGGTGCAGCAGCAGTACGTCAGGGAGCTTGGCCGTCCCTACCAGGACCTGCCCAACCGCGACGCGAACGCCGCGTTCAGCATCCGCAAGGTCGTCGTGACCGACCAGCAGGAAGGCGTGGCCGGCCAGCCGATCGACCGCCCCCTCGCCGTCTGGGTGCGTGATGCGCAGGGCAAACCGGTCGAGGGCGCCACGGTGACGTTTTCGGTGGTGGCCGGCGGCGGGCAATTCGGCGCGGCCGAGGAAGTCGTGGCGCAGACCGACAACCTCGGCATCGCCACCGCCCGGCCGACCCTGGGCAGGTACACCGCGATGGCGCCGTTCTACGTCAAGAGCGACGCGTCGGACACCCACGCCACGCAGGTCGGCGAGAACATCATCCAGGCGCGGGTCCGGGGGGCGGGCGGCGACATCGGCGTGGCGACGCCGTTCCAGTTGTTCGGCTTCCCGGGCGAACCGGTCCAGATCCTAAAAGTGCTCGGCGACGGCAACCGTGCCGTTGTCGGCACCGCCGGCGGCACCGTGCGCGCGCGGCTCGTCGATCTGCACGGCAACCCCATCTCCAACCGGACGATCGACTTCACCGTGCAGCCGGCGACGGCCGTCACGGGGGTGCTGCCGCCGGCGGCGCGCAACCTGGCGCTCTTCAAGGCCAGTGAGTGCAGCAACCCATCGCCTCTCCTCGACGACTGCAACGCCGCCCCGCAGCAGGCAGTCGTGACGTCGGTCTTTGGTGCCGACGTCGAGGCGATCATGGGGGACACCATCGCGACCGACTACCACGTCGCCGCCGCGTCCGCCGGTGTGCCCACCCCGAATCTTCAGGCTGACGACTGCCGGCGTCCGGGACCATTCCAGCCCCTCCTACGTCGGGCCGACGTTGACGATGACCCGGCTGTCGCTGGTGAACGACCGCGGACAGCTGCTGAACGCGGCGGAGGTGGGCACCGAGTTCAGGCGGCCGCTCGGCGCCTCGCTGATGCTGGCAGAGGACCGGTTCTCGATCGAGCCGTCGGGCCTTGCGGGGTGCGTGACCGCTCCGCCCGGTCCCCCGTGCTACGAGCTGGTCTCGACGAAGACCTTGCGGGTGCGGCCGGTCGACGTGCACCGGGCGGGGACGATCACCTATTCGCAGCGTGACGGCCTCGTCGTCAGCGCGCAGAAGGCGAACGAAACGGCGAGCGTCCGCTTCGCGGTGACCGAGGGCGGCGGCACGACCGTTCCGGCGGCGGCTACCGAACAGCAGTTCAATCCGTCTGCCGGACAGTACGTTTCGAGGCTGACCGTTGGCCCGGCGCCGGCCCTCAATGCCGTCGAGCTCGACGCCACCGCCCAGGTCTACGTGCCCCAGGCCAACCTGTTCACCGGCAGCGTCACACCGCGTCTCATCACACTGCGCGACGGCGAGAGCCTGCTCGGCTTCGAGGAGACGGGCGGCGCGCCCATCGTCCAGCCCAAAGGCATCGCGACCCGGCTGACGCATTGGGTCTACGGGGTCCGCGCGCAAATCCTCGACAGGGAGAGTGTGCTGATCGGCGCGTCCGGCGGCACCACGGCCGACTTCAATCTGGAGTACCGGATCGAGCCGGCCGACTACAGCGCCGAATCTCGTGGAGGTCGACCTCTTCAAGGTGTCGCCGCCGGGCGATACCTGGCTCGGGCTGCTCCCTGGGAACGCGATGCAGGCGGACGGCCGGGCGCGCATTCACCAGGGCACGGGCGGGTTCGACCCGACCCGGGACTATCGCGCGCAGCTCGTGCTGAACCGGGGCAGCGAGGCCGAAATCCGGAGCGCCCGACAGGAGCTCGGCGCGTACCTGACCGCTCCCTTCGGCGTGGACTTCCGCTCGCGCGAGCAGACAGCCGAGCACAGCCGCAAGAAGAAGTCAGTCGACCTGAGGGACGCCCTCGTCACCGAGAAGTCGGTGCTCCGGCGCATATCGCCGCCGGTCTCGCGGATGCCGCAGCCTGCGGCGTGCCGGCGGCCCGCCTGTCGATCCTCGAGCAGGGGAGCGGCGCCTGTTTCTGGCGCGCCGGTTTCGACGTCGATCCGGTGTCGGCCTGCGCCGCGTTCCATCCCAAGGTCAGCGACCACGACTACGAAGTCTTCATCCCGGCGGCCGACCTGGGCGCGGCGGCCTGCGTCCTCGAAGCGCTGAACAAGGCCGGGGAGGACGCCGATCTCGGCGACGTCTCCTTCTTTGCCGTCCCGAAAGAGGAATTCCTTTCCGGAAGGCTGAACATCGATCCGCCATCGGGCGGCGGTGCGGACGTCACCGGCGACCTGGGCCTCGGGCGCCAGTCATTGCTGCTGAAGTGGGCGCTCGAAGGAGCAGGACGTCTCGGGCATCCCTGCCCTGCCACCGCCGGCCACGCCGCTGGCGACCGTGCTCGCCACCCTCCGCAATACCCCCATCATCGAAGGGGAGCCCACCGGGATCCCGCGGCTGGAGGGCTTCGAGTGGGCCACGCTGCAGGAGTACAACTTCTACAAGTCGCGGTCGCACGTGCGGCTCGCGGGCAAGGCCGTCGATCCCAAGAGTTATCTCTACGATCTGCAGCAGAAGGAGCTGCACGACGCCGCGAAGGCGGGCATTCGCGCCGCGATGGGCCGTCTTGCCGCCCACCCCGAGGGCAACCGGCTGCTGTTCATCACGCGCGACCTCTATCAGTCGGCCAGCGGCTGCCTCACCGGCACCGAGAACCCGTCGAGCCCGCGGCCGCCTCTCGAGCTCTTCCCGACCGCCTGCGACTCATTCGAAGCGCACATCGCTTCGGCCGCGGTCCGCAGCCTGCGGGACAACCTGGGCATCTTCACGCCGGCCGACGTGGCGCTGATCTACCAGTTCTACCGGGTCAAAGCGGACGCTCCCTGCGCCGCCACGGCCTGCCAGACCCAGATCACCGGCGAGGCGGCGATGACCGCATTCGTCGCCTCGACGCTCCGGTTCATCCAGAGCGTGGCCGGCGCGACCAAGAGCGTCTACGATGCCACGCTCGCCGGCGGCCGGGACGAGCGCGCGGCGCTGCGCCTGCTCAACGCCGAGCGTGCGGAGCTGAAGCGCGCGGCCGCGGCGGGATCGGCCCGGCGCACGATCGAGGATCGGGTGCTCAACGCCAACGACCTCGACCTGCTCTCCCCGTTGCTCGACATGTACAGCAGCGCGGCGCCCTCGCCGGTCCTGCCGTGGGTGAGCTACGCCGTCCCGCGCGTGCAGCCGTTCTCGGACACGATCGTCGACATCCGGCGCGACGCCAACGGGCAGCCGATCCGCGACGGCCGCGGCCGCTTCGAGAAGGTCTTCACCCCGGACGTCCCGGCCACGTCGACGACGTCGGTGTCGTTCGTCCTCAATCCGCGGAACACCGTGCGCGAGTGCGACAAGACGGACAACGTCATCGGGTTCTTCACCTACGCGCTCGACCCGGCCAACCCGGTGCCGCTGCCGGGGCTGCCGGACTACCCGCAGAGCCCGGTCCAGTTCCCCGCCCCGCCGCCCGAGTGCACCAGCCAGGCGGTGCCGGCCGTGGCGGTCACCAAGCTGGTCAACCAGCAGCCCCACATCAAGGTCGCGGCCGACACCACCGTCACCATCACGCACCGCCTCTCGAACACCGGCCTGGTGGCGATCGACGGTGTGGTGGTGGCGGACCTCCTCACGGAGCGGACCTACGGCCCGTTCGCGCTGGCGCCCGGCCAGAGCCACACCGTCACCGACACGTTCCGCCCGCGCGTGTTCGGCAAGGAGCTGATCGGCCCGAGCGAAGTGCTCGCCTTTGCGCCGGGAGGCCGGACCGCGACGGCCTGGGACAGCGTCGGCATCGACGTCGTCCGGGCGCCGTGCCCGGTGCTGATCGCGCCGCTCGACGCCGATCCCAACCCCTACGCCGAGAACGGCGCCGCCGTCTCCACCGTGATGGAGGGGGGCAGCGCCTACCGCCACTACCGTGTGGTCGGCGTGGCCGGCCCCGGCGTGGTGACGTTCTCCATCAACGGCCGGCCGTTCACCGCCGTCTTCGACGCCGAGGGCTATCTGACCCATCCGCCGCGGCCGGGCGACGAGGAGACACCCGCCGACGAGCTGCGCGGCCTCGAGATTACCGCGGCGCATATCGGCGCCCCAGGCACCTACCCGGTGAAGTTCGAGGCGGTGAATGGCTCGCCGTCGGTCTGCAGCCAGCCCTTCTTCATCGAGGTCACGCCGCGGGAGTTCACGCGCGGCTATACCGCCGGCGCGGCCATCGAGGCGGCCGCGACCGCCGCGGTTGGTCTCGCCGGCAAGGCCGGCCTCGGGTTCGGGGTGTCGATCGACGAGAAGGTCGAGGGTCCGCGGACGAAGCTGTCGTTCAATCGCAGCATCAACGGCGCCTTCGGCGGCCAAATCGGGATCTCGTCGCCGAAGCTCAAGGGCACCGTTCCCGGCCTGCGCGGGCAGATTGGCGCCAGCGCCCAGGGCACGCTGCTCGGCACGCTGATGATGGGCGACACGCACGACTTCGCCTACGCGCCGGGCACCGCGCAGCTGACGCCCGGCGACTCGCGCGCGCTCGGTGGACTGCTGCTCGGGACGATGGCGGTGGCCAACTACAACAACCCGATGCTGCACGCGCTCCTCAGCAGCGTGGCGGACGTCACCAACTACGACAACTACCAGTCCGGCTTCAACGTGGCGCTCGGCATCGACGCGTCGGCCGGCGTCGATGGGGGCGCCATCGCCGGCCTCCAGGCGTCCGACCGGAGCCGGAACGCCGACTTCAGCACGCTCAAGTTCGGGGTCGGCGGCGGCGTCTCGGGCTCCGTCGGCAGAAGCGTCAACTTCGGCGTGGATACTGGAAAGTTCCGCGAGGCCGAGCTCGTCCCGAGCTTCAGCGCCAAGTTCTCGGCCGACGCCGGCGGTTCGATCGGCATCGGCGACATCAGCCAGGAGCTGGACGAAGAGTCGAAGGAGAAGGTTCTCGACATCAAGAACAAGTTCAAGGCGTCGTTCAAGGGAGTCATCAACGAGAGCTGGAAGGTGAAGCTCGCCCTCGACTCCGCGAGGGACTACCGGCCGAAGAGGCTGACGCTGTCCTTCGCGTCACAGAAGGGCTTCGGCTGGGGAGCCGCCGGCAAGACCTACCGGGCGATTGCGGTGAGCGGTGACCCGGAGAAGGTCACCTACACCTACACCGTGGCGGATCCGCAGGTCATCGGGCAGCTCGTCAATCACCTGTCATCGATCCAGGAGCTGAGCCGGCTGGTGGCCGGCGGCGCGCTGACCGGGGCCGGCGTGTTCCTCGGCCCGACGCTCCTCGATCAGGAGCTGCTCCACCTCTGGGAGATCCTCGCCAAGGCCGATGCCGAGACCGAAGTGGCCGGCGAGAAGAGGGCAACGGCGTCGTCTTTCCCATCGGCATCGACCTCGGCGCCGGGGCGCGCTTCAAGGCGTCGGCCGGCATCGCGCTCGACCGCTCGGTGAGCTATACGAAGGAAAAAGGGATCGTCAGGAAAGGGCAGGCCTACCGCCTCGAGCGCTACCCCGACGACAACATCATCCCCGGGCGGCTGCCGGCGGTGGACGACCTCAGCAATCTCGCCGAGCTCTTCGAGCAGACGCTCGACGGCGTCGTGGCGGCAGCCGGGGGCGTGGTCGACACCGTGAACGCCACCGTCACCAGCGGGCCGAACACCATCCGGTCCCGCAACACCGCGGAGCTGGCGTTCGACGGGGCGACCGCGCCGTTCTCCGAGGAATCAGCATCGCGTCGTTCACCTTCCAGCCGGTGACCGGCCCGGTCGCCGCGACGCTGCAGCTGCCCGGCGACACCAGCGGGGCGGCCGACGCGCCGCACTACGGCGTCGGCGGCTACCACCAGTTCCTGCCCAAAGATGCCCAGTTGACCGCCCCCGGCACCCTCACGTTCTTCTACCGCGACGCCGAGGTCGCGGCACTCGACGAGCGGACGCTGGCGATCTACTCGTGGAACGAGACGACGGCGAACTGGGACTACGTCGGCGGCACGGTCAATCCGGCGGCCAACACCATCACCACGCAGGTCCGGACGCTCGGCCTCTATACCGCGGCGCCGCCGATGCCGGGCGGACGCTTCACGCTCGCCAGCCAGACGTCGATGGCCGGCACGCCGACGGAGCGCCGCACGGCCGTCCAGTACACCAGCGGCGTAATCCGCATGAACACCGGGCAGGTCGTGCCGGACGGCACGGTCTTCACGGTCCACACCCTGATGTCGCAGGGCTCCGACCTGACGCCGTTCGGGACAATCACGACGGCCGACGCCGACACCTTGCGCGAAGGCGTCCAGGTGCTGTCGGCCGGGGGGGTGATCCGCTTCAGCGCGGAGTATCCGGGCGCGTTCGGCGCGGCGCGCATCCTGGTCTATTCGACCCCTGGCACGGCGCAGGCCGACCAGGTCGTGCCGTACCAATAGGCGTTCGAGGCAGGGACATTCTCATGCGTCAGCACATCACACGCGCGCGCGCGGCACTCCTCGCGGTTGCGATTCCCGCCCTGGCGGTTGCCCAGACCGGCGACGCCCGTGTCGTCGCCGAGGTCGCGGGCCGGCAGATTCGGGCGGACGACGTGCGCGAGAAGCTGGCGGCCATGCGGCGGCAGGCAGCGGCGGAGAGCCGGCTCGAGGCTTTCGGGTCCGGCGCCGCTGCCGACGCGCTCGACCAGCTCGTCGACGTCAAGCGCTTTGCCGCGGCGGCGCGCGAGGAAGGACTGCACACCCGCGCCGACGTCAGGCATCAGATCGAGAACGCAATCGACATCGTCCTTGCCCAGACGCTCGCCGGCGAGCGCGCCCGCGCGGTGCCCCTGGACGAGCCGGCGCTGCGCCAGGTACTACGACGAGCACCCCCGGGAGTTCGAGACGCCAGGCCGCGTCCGCGCCCGCCACATCGTCGTCAAGACGGAGGCGGAGGCGACCGCGCTGCTCGGCCGGGTGCGGCGCAACGGGGACTTCGAGCAGCTCGCGCGTGCGCACAACGCCGATGCCACCCGCGACGCCGGCGGCGACCTCGGCCTGGTGGCGCGCGGCGTCATGGTCGAGGCCTTCGACCGGGTGCTCTTCGCGCTGAAAGTCGGCGAGGTCAGCCCGGTTGTCCGCACGCCGTACGGGTATCACATCGTCCGGGTCGAGAGCATCGAGGCGCCGGCGCGGGCGCCGTTCGCCGCCGTCATCGCCGCCGTCCGCCAGAAGGTCCTGCAGGCGGAGTTGCAGTCGTGGAAAGCCGCGCTGGCGAAGAAACACCCCGTGGCCGTCAACAAACCGATTCTCGAGTCCATCCAGTGAACCGACCACACGTCACGACCCACCTGTGCTCTGCGGCCGTCCTCGTTCTGCTGCTGGCGGCCAGCGCCCGGGGGCAGGACGCGGCCGGGGTGATCGTTGCCGACACGGACAGCCTTGCGTCGATGACGCTGGTGAAGAGCGCCGACGGGAAGGCGGTGGTCCGCTTCGGCGAGTCGCCGTTGCACCTGCTGTCGGTTGGCGACCGGGTCGGCAAGACCGCCGCGACCGTGGTGACCGCGGCGCCCGGCCGCCTCGTGCTCGAGGAGGTGACCGCGGCGCCGGACGGCAAGCCGCTCCGCACGGAGATCGTCCTGCGCGACGGGCAGACGGGAGGGAAGCGCTTCACGCGCCATCCGGATCTGAATGCGCCGGTGGGACTGAGGCCCGAGATTGTCGAGCCCGAGGCCCCGGTCCGCAAATGATCTCTTCCGGCGCCCGTCCGTTCCGGCTGCTCCTCGCACTCCTGGCACTCCTCGCGCCCGGCAGCGGCGTCGCTGTGGCGCAGAGCCAGCACGTCCGCACGCTCGAGGACCGCGACCACGTTACCGTGATGGAGTTTGGCGGCGTCTACGATCGGCAGCCCGAGGCGAACCAGGCCTACGAGCAGCAGGTGCGCCAGGCCGTCGCGCGCGAGTTCCTGCGCACCCACACCGACGACTACGACTTCATCGTGGTCTTCACCCGCTTCGGCTATTCCCTCGGCAGCGACAGCGAGGGGGCGCAGGTCGGCGGCCGCTACTACGGCGTCAAGAACGACGTCGAAGGCATCGGTGTGGCGCCGTTCGACGCGTCCGCGGAGTTCGGCAGCGCCAGCGGCCGGCTGCAGGGCTTCATCGACATGGGCGTGCTGTCGCGGCTGGGCACCGACCCGACCGATCCGCGCTTCGAGCAGACGCTGTCGGTCCTCGCGCACGAGTTCATGCACCGCTGGGGATCGCACGTCCGGTTCCGCGCCGCCGACGGCTCGTTGAGCCCGGCGCTGCTCGGCCGGGACGGATCGCACTGGAACTTCCTGCTGAACACCCACAACTCCGTGCACTACGGGCACGAGTGGCGCGACAACGGCGACGGCACGTTCACCTCGGTCGGCCGGGCCATGACGTTCTACAGCCCGCTCGACCTCTACCTCATGGGCATGCTGGACCGGAGCCAGGTGCCTCCCTTCTTCCTGATCGAGAACCCGAGCGTGCCCCCGGGAAGGCTGCCCGAGGTGGGCACGACCATCACCGGGACGCGCCGCGAGGTCACCATCGACGACATCGTGGCGGCTGAAGGGGAGCGCCTGCCCTCGGCCGCCGCGGCGCCGAAGCGCTTCAAGATGGGCTTCGTCTTCCTGGTCCGGCCGGGGGAGCAGGCGGAAGGCCTCGAGCTGTCCGCGATCAACACCATTCGCGACGCCTTCTCCACGCGCGCGCTCATCCTGACGGGCGGCAAGGGCGTCGTGCAGGTCTACCCGGAGGAGCCCGCCGCGCCCGGCGGGCCGACGACAACGATTCTGCCGCCGTCGAGCGGCCCGCGCTCGGCGCCGGTCGACCTCGTGCAGGCGCTCGACTGGGTGCTGGCCCGGCAGGCCGTTGACGGATTGTTCGCGGACTCCGCGGCGACCCGCGTCCGCGACACCGCGGCCGCGCTCGACCTGCTGCGCGAGGTTCCCGCGGCGTTCACGTCGCATCAGCGCGGGCTCGCGTGGCTGTCGCAGCTCCAGGAGCACCTCAACGTCGACATGGTGTCCCGCCGGCTGCTGGCCATCAGTCCGCAGTATTCGGCAACCGACGCGGCGTTCCTCGCCGATGCGCGCAACGGCGCCGGTGGATGGGGTCTCCGGCGCGGCTACCGGAGCGACGCCCTCGACACCGCCCTGGCCCTGCTCGCGTCCCCCGTAGCCCCCGGGCCGGCCGACATCGCCTTCATCGTCAACGCGCAGAACCCCGACGGCGGCTGGGCGGTCCGGCCGGGCAGCCCCAGCTCGGTCCAGGGCACGCTGGCCGTGCTCCGCCTGAATGGCCGGCTGGCCGACGCCGCGTTAACGGCGGCGCTGCAGCGCGGCGAGGAGTGGCTGGCTTCCCGGCAGCGGACGGACGGCGGGTTCGGCGAGGATGGCAGCACGGTGTACGAAACCGCGGACGCGGTGTTGTACCTGCTGCATACGGCGTTCCCCAAGCCGCAGATTGCCCACGCGCTCGACTGGCTGCGCTCGCGGCAGCTGGCCGACGGAAGCTGGAACGAGAGCACCTACCAGACAGCCCTGGCGCTCCGGGCGCTGAAGGTGGGGGAGCTGCCGAACGCCGCGGTGTCTTCCGCCGGCATCACGTTCTCGCTGGCGAGCCCGATCGACGGCCAGGCGGTCACCGTTCGCGCGCTGGTGGTCAACGACGGCGTCCAGGACGTGACGAACCTTCGTGTCGGCGTGTTCGACGGCGACCCGGCGGCCGGCGGCATTCCGATCGGCGCCGACGTGGTGATCGCCCACCTGCCGGCGCTCTCGCAACTGCCGCTGACCGTCACGTGGGACACGACCGGCAGGGCGGGCCCGCGTCGCGTCTTCGTCGCGGTCGATCGCGCCGGCCAGATCGACGAGTTCAACGAGGCGGACAACATTGCCTCGGCCGACATCACGGTGCGTCAGCCCCCGGTCGAACCGGACCTGAGCATCGAGCAGGCCGCCCTGGTGCTGATGCCGGGCCTGCTGCAGGCACTGCCGCAGGACCAGACGATCACCGCCACGATCGCCAACTCCGGCCTGACGACGGCAACGAACGTGGGCGTGACGGTGTTCGAGGGGGATCCGGCACTTGGCCGCCAGGTGGGGGAAACCGCGGTGACCGTGCCAGGCCGCGGCCAGGCGCAGGTCACCGTAGCGTTCCGCGTGACCACGCCGGGAGAGCACCGCTACTTCGTGGTCGCCGATGCGCTCGGCCAGGTGGCGGAAGCCGATGAAACGAACAACGTCGCGTTCACGACGCTGCTCGTCCAGAGCACACACGACTTCCTGGTGGTCCCAGGCACCCTCACCGCTTCCGAGAATCCCACCGCGCCCGGCCGGGATCTGGCGGTGAGCGCGCAGGTGCGCAACCAGGGGACCACCGACGCCTTCTCCGTCGTCGTCCGGTTCTACATCGACGATCCGGGCGGCGCCATCGATGTCGCCTCTCGGACTGTTGATCTTCCCGCGGGCGGAACGGCCACGGTGTCGGCCGTGTGGCGTACCAGCCGGGCCCTGAACGCCGTGCCCCTGGCCGTCGACATCGACCCCGCGAACGCGTTCCCCGAGAGCTCGGAGACGAACAACCGGGCGTCGATCCCGTTGACCGTGTCGTCGTCTTCGGCGCCCAACCTCCACGTGGCGCCGGCGAGCGTCCAGGTCACCACGCCGGTGAACGAAGGCGCCCCGGCCACGGTTTCGCTGCCGGTGCTCAACAACGGCGCGGCGGATGCCGCGAACGTGACCGTCGCGTTCTTCGTCGGCCTGCCCGCGAGCGGCGGTCTTCAGATTGGCACGACGCAGACGATACCGGTCCTCCCGGCGGGCGACCGGGCGATCGCCTCGGTGGTGTGGACGCCGCTCGAGCGGGGCGACAAGCTGATCTTTGCCGTGGTCGACGCGGCCGGCGTGGTCGCCGAGTTCGACGAGGCCGACAACAGCGCCTTCATCACGGTGCCGGTCCGCTCACGTCCGGACCTCGCGATCTCGCCGGCGACGATCAGTTTCGCGCCCGCGTTCCCGCGTCAGGGGGAGCCGGTCGTCGCGACGGCGATCATCACCAACACCGGCGAACAGGCGGCGCCGGCGCGCGTGCGGTTCTTCGACGGGGATCCCGCGAGAGGCGGGGTCGCGCTTGGCGTCGACCAGGTCATTCCATCGCTCCCCGGCCAGAGCACGGCGGCCGTCCAGGTCGCGTTCGACGGCGGCACCGCGGCGGTCCGGGCGATCTACGTGCAGGTGGATCCGCTGAACGAAGTGGCGGAGCAGGACGAGGCGAACAATATCGCGTTCCGCACGCTCGGGATCCAGGATGGATCGCTGTTCGCGTCCAACCTCTATTTCTCGCCGAACGGCGACGAGCGGCAGGACACGACCGTCCTGTTCTTCCGGTTCGAGCAGCCGCAGGTGGTGGGCAGTGTCACGATTGCCAACCGCCAGCGCCGGCTGGTCCGCACGATCGAGCTTCCGGACGAGGCCACGACTTCCGGCAGCGCGACCTGGGACGGACGGGACGACCAGGGACGGATCGTGGCCGATGGCGCGTATGACATGACCGTCGCCTCGGCGGCGGGCGTTCCGTTGGGCGCGACGCGGGTGGTGGTGGACACCAACAACCTGCCTGTCGGTGATGCGGTTGGGACCCGCTTCCTGCTCGACCACAACCTCACCTGCGGCCTTCCCCTGGAATCCGGAGATGGCTACGTTGTCGGCTACTCCACGATCGGCTGGCTGCCGGACGACACCGGCCTGGTGAAGGCCTTCGCCACCGCGGCCGTGCTGCGCGGCGGGCGCATCCAGTATTCCGAGCAGGCTGTAGGCGTCTACGTGATCGCTCCCGACGGCGAGACGACGACTCGCATCACGCCGGACAGCTGGACGGTCCATCCGCCCGCCGGCGACGGGACGCGGCTCGTGAAGGTGTCGTTGTCGCCCGACGGCGGCAAGGTGCTCGTGGCGGTGCAGAAATATCGGCACGCCTTCAACTTCGAGGACTTCTACGGCCCCGTCGAGCTGTGGGTCGTGAACACCGACGGATCGGGGCTGCGCAAGATCGGCGAGACCCCCGAGGGGGCGCTGATTGACGCGCCCTACTACTACCAGCTGGAAACGTACTGGGCGCCCGGTGGCGATCGCGTCGCGTTCACCGTCAGCTTCGGCTCGTGGTTCGGCATCACCGAGGCGCGGCTCTACCTGGCCAACGCCGACGGCTCCGGCCAGGCGCTGGTGCAGACAATCGACGAGCGGATCTCCTCGCTCGGCCGGCTGGCCTGGTCTCCCGACGGCACCCGGCTGCTCTATTCCGTCCTGGAGCAGTTGCCGTCCAACGGCTATATCTACAACCTCTACGCGATCCTGCCCGATGGCACCGGGCGGCGCATGCTGGCGGCATCGAGGCAGGACTTCAGCGACCTGTCGGGACTGCTCTGGTTGAGCCGCGATCGGTTTGCCATCCTCACGTCGGGCCGGCTCACCCCGGAGGGCTATTTCGACTACGGCAACGACACGCAGCTCTACCTGCTGACGCTCGAGGGCGCCGCCCCGCAGCTGATCAGCCGCGGCGGCGGCGCCACCAGGCAGGCACGGGTGTCGCCGCAAGGCGGCCAGGTTGCCTTCGCTGAAGACGCGGTCGTCGGCGGCGTTGGGCGGCAGCGCATCTGGGTCACCGGGCCGGACGGCGTGGCGCGCGACCTCTACACGACAGGCGACACGACCTCTACTCTTGACCAGCTCGGCTGGAGCGCCGACGGCGGGCGGCTCGCCTGGATCGAGCAGCTGATCGTCGAGCAGCGGACCTGCAGCGATCCCGAGAGCGGCGTCTACCCCTGCCCGGTCCGCCTCTCCGCCGTCGGTTCCGTGCGGCTCGGCGATGGGGCCGCGACGGTTGTCCCGATCACCGGTCCGGAGGAGTACGTCAACCCGATCGGCCTGTTCCCGGACGGCGGGTCGTTCATGTTCCAGGACGGCGACGGCCGCCTGCTGGCCGTCAGCCTGGTGGACGGGACCCGCACGACAATCCTTGCCGACACGCACCTGTCGCTCGAGGAGTTCCCCTTCTCGCCATCCGGCAAGTACCTGCTCTACACGTCGAGCCGGGACGCCAGCGATCCGACACGCCCGTGCTGGAAGGGCACGGAGTACGGCAGGGACGACTTCGCGCTGACCTCGGTCCTGAATCTCACCGCCCAGTTCGGCTTCAAGCGGGACCGCTCGCAGCTGTCGCTGCGCGGCACGGCGGAGGACGCCAACTTCGCGGGCTACCGGCTCGAATACGCGCCCGTCGCGGCCGCGTCCGCCTGGCAGCCGATCGGCGCCGCCAGCGAGACCGCGGTGGTGAACGGCCTGTTGAGCGAATGGATTCCCCCGTCCGACGGCACCTTCTACGTGCGGCTGACCGCGCAGGACCTGGCCGGCAACGTTGTCACCACGCGCCGCCGCATCACCTGGGGCCTGACGCCGGGCATCACCAACGTCGCGGTGGCGCCGCGCATCTTCTCGCCGAACGCCGATGGCACCAGGGACACGGTAACGGTCGACTACCTGGTGCTCGGGCCGGTGAACCTGGCCTTCGAGATCTACGATGCCGCCAACACGCTGGTCCGGCGTATCGAACAGAGCCACACCGCGCTCGGCGCCGCCTCGGTGGCGTGGGACGGCCGCAGCGACGCCGGCCAGTTCGTGGCCGACGGCGCCTACCGCATCCACGTGCTCGATTTCGATTTCTTCGTCACCGTGGACACCACCGTTCCGGCGACCGCGCTGACGCTCGGTAGCGGGTTCCACGTGGTGCCGCAGAGAGTCGTCTGCCTGGCGCCCGGCGCCGGTGTCGGCTGTCGCGTCGTGCCGGGACCGCTCGTGCAGACGCCGTTCTTCGAGCTCGCCGGCACCGCCGTCGACCCGCAGATCGCCCAGTGGCGCCTCGAGATTGGCGTCGGCAGCAACCCGGCCGAATGGCAGTTCGTGGCCGATGGCTCTGCCAACCACGGGCCGCAGACCCCGTTCGTGACGCTCACGGCGCTCGACACCGTCGTCAACCGCCGCTACAGGCTGACCGCGATCGACCAGGCTGGCAACCGTTCCGTGACCGTCAGCAACCTCGCGGCGCAGGAGCTGATCCTCCACGCCTACGACGGCGAGCCGGTGCCGACCGCGATCGCCATCGAGCAGCGGCTGGGCGTGCACGCGCTCTCGCTGGCCTACACAGGGCGGACGCCGGCGCAGTGGTTCACCGTGCAGCACCGGCTGCAGGGAACAAGCGAGTGGGCCAGCAGCGCGCCGGTGGCGCCGGCGGCCGGCGCCGACCTGCCGTGGGACAACTCGACGCTGGCCCCCGGGCGTGTCTACGAGGTCCGCGTGGTCTCGACTGACGCCAACGGCGCCCAGCTGACGTCCAACGCCATCCTGATTCGATCGAACGTCTTCCTGCTGCTGGAGTACCTCGAGGATGTGCGGGCCGTTCGCGGCGTCATCAGCCTCAACGACACCATCCAGAGCCTGACGCTGGTCACCGTGGCCGGCGACCAGGACCTGACAGGCGCCAGCACCTTCCACGGCGGGCCCGACTTCCTGGTGCAGGTCGTCAGCGACGCCACGATCAAGTCGTGCTCGTCGAGACCGCGGATTGTCAGGTTCAAGGCCGTCGGCGCGACGGGGAGGGTCTATTACTCCAACAGCGCCGAAGTGAACCAGTTCCCCCCGCCGTCAGCGGTGGTGTGCCCCTCGACCGGCAGCGGATCCGAACAGAGCCTGACGCTGCAGGTCAGCACGCTCGAGGCACCCGTCTGCGGCCTGCCGTCCCCGGGGCAGGTCCGCGTTACCATCCTGACGGACGGCAGCCTGCCCGGCGCCAAACTCTTCGTGCAGCGGATCCTGAACGGTCCGCTGGTCGAGCAGCCGGGGCTCTCGGCCGTGATCGATACAGCCGGGATGCCGGAAGGCGTCTACCAGGTCCGCGCCACGGCGGGCCTGCAGGCGGACGGGCAGCCGTCAGTGGTGAAGACCCGGACCTTCGTTGTCGATCGACAGGCGCCGACGGCACGGATCACGTATCCGGTGCCGAATCAGTCGTTCTGCGGCGTGCAGGTCAACAACCGCGTACTCGTGCCCGTCGAGGGCATCGCGGAAGATCCCAACTTCAGCCGCTACGTCGTTGAATACGGCGTTGGTGACAATCCCCAGGCGTGGAGCGAGGCGCCAATCGACGCGTCGCTTGGTGCCGGCGCCACGCCGCGGCGCGGCATCCTCGCCAACTGGGACGTGACAGGGTTCCAGAGCGGCACCTACTCCCTCCGCCAGCGGGTCTACGACCGCGGCGGCAGCCTGTCGTGTTCGACGGTCAGCTTCTTCCTGCCTGGGCCGATCGCCGTGCTGAACCCGCGCGCGGACGTCAGGCTGATCTCCCCGAACGGTGACGGGGTCAGCGACAGCACGACGATTGCCTACGAGCTGCGGGATCCCGCGACGATCTCGGTGCGGGTCTACGCCCTCCAGAACGGTCAGCGCGCGGCGGTGCCCGTGCGCACCCTCGTCCTCAACACGGGGCAGCTGGCCGGCGCCAACAGCGTGGCGTGGAACGGCCTGAACGACGGCGGCGTCGCGCCGCCTGATGGCACGTATCAGGTTGTCATCTCCGGCGGCGATGCCTGCGGGCACGCGGCCGAAGGCGTCGTGCCCATCGTGATCGACAACACCAGGCCCGAGGCGCTGATCGCCTCGCCGCTGGCGGGTGCGCCGCTGGGCCTCGTCACCGACGTGCGCGGAACGGTGAGCGACGTGCACTTCCAGTCCTACCGCCTGGAGGTGGGGGAGACCGACGCGCCCGCAAGCTGGACGCTCGTGGCCGCGGGGCTTACCCCGACGCAGGACTCGCTGCTGGGCACGTGGACCCGCACCGGGACCGCGGGCACCTTCACGCTGCGCCTGACCGCCACTGACACCGCCGGCAACGTCCGCGAAGCGCGGCTGCCGTTGACCGTGTCGGATACCGCCGGCCTCGTCAGCGTGTTGACCGCGGCGCCGGCGCTCTTTTCTCCCAATCTGGACGGGCGCCGCGACACCACAGTCGTGGCCTACGAAGCGCTGTCCGACCTGCGCATCAGCCTCGACGTGCTCGACAGCACCGATACCGTCGTCCGGGTGTTGTCGGAAAGCGATGCGCTTGCCTCCAGCCGCTACACCGTCGGCTGGGACGGCCGGAACGAGGCGGGAGTGGTGGTGCCGGACGGCTCGTACGTGGTGCGCCTGACCGCGGCGTCCAGGGCCGATGTGACCCGCACGCAGGTCGAGCGCACGGCTGTCGTGGTTGACACGACGCTGCCGGCCCTGGCCGCGGCGGTTCCCACGGATGCCAGCTTCGTGCGGGGCGAAGTGGCGGTCACGGGCAGCGCGTCGGATCTCCACCTGGATTCGTACGCGGTGTCGTTTGCGCTGCAGCCCGACGGCGCCGCGACCATGCTCGACCAGGGGCGTCAGAGCCGCACCGATTACCGGTTCGGCGCGCTGGCCGGCCTGCCGGACGGTCTCTATGCGTTGACGCTCACCGCGGAGGACGTCGCGCAGAACACCGCGACCAGGACGGTGGCGTTCACCGTGGACAACACGGCGCCGGAGGTAGCGCTGACGGCGCCAGCAGGCGGCGCGTTTGCCGGCGGTGCAACTGCCGCGGTCGAGATCAGCGGGACCGTCCGCGACGTGCACCTGCGCGACTGGACGTTGCGCGTTGGCCCCGGCGCCGACCCGCAGTCGTGGACGGCGCTGGCCACCGGCACGGCCGCTCCCGCGCCGGGGTCCGCGCTCGCCACGTGGAACGTGGCGGCGCTCGCGGACGGACCGTATACGGTTTCTCTCGTTGGAACGGACAGGGCCGGAGCGACGGCGGAGGCGCGGGTCAGCCTCGTCGTTGACAACACCCCCCCCACCGCGATCATCCGCCAGCCGCTGGACGGCTCCCGCCTCGGCGCCGCCGCGGCAATCCGCGGCGACGCCGCCGACGTCAACTTCAGGGAGGCGGTGCTCGACTTCGCGCCCGGCCACGGCGCGGCGGCGCTGCGATTCGAGCCGCTGATCCAGCTGACGCAGCCGATCGCCGATGGCGTGCTGTTCGCCTGGCAGGCGTTGCCGCCCGACGGCGCCTACACGCTGCGGCTCCGCGTGACCGACCAGCTCGGACAGACAGCCGAATCGCGCGTGCAGGTGACCCTCGATACCGAGCCGCCGCGCCCGCCGTCAAACCTGGCGGCGGCGGTTGAAGCGCGCCGGAACGTGCGGCTGACGTGGCTGGCGAGCCTGGACGCCGACGCTGCCGGCTACCACGTCTATCGCGATGGCACACGGCTGACGTCAACGCCGCTGGCCGCGCTGACCTACTTTGACGAGAACCTGCCGGAGGGCGCCTATCAGTACCTGGTGCGGGCCGTAGACGCGGGCGGCCTCGAGAGCGCGCCTTCGGCACCGGCCTCCGCCCGCATCAACCTGACGCCGCCCGCCACCAGGATCACCGGTCCGGCAGCCGGCGCCGTGGTCAGCGGCCTCGTCGATATTCGCGGCACCGCGGCCGCGCCGGACGATTTCCGTGAGTACCGCCTGTCTGTCGGCGAGGGCGCGGCGCCGTCCGCCCTTACGCTCGTCCGCCGGTCGCCGGCGCAGGTCACCGCCGGGCTGCTCGCGGAATTCGACACCACCGCGCGGCCCGAAGGCACGGTCCTGACATTCCGCCTCGAGGGCGAGGATCTCGAAGGCAACGTCGCCACCGACCAGGTCACGGTGTCGATCGACAACGTCGCGCCTGCCGCACCGGTCCTGGTGAGCGCTGTCCCGGGCGGGTCCGACATCACCGTTCAGTGGCAGGCCAACCTGGAGGCTGACCTCGCCGGCTACCTGCTCTACGACAACCACCTGCTCGCGAACGTCCGCCGCATCGTGAACGGCAGCATCACGCCGTACCTCCTGCCGGGACCGGCGTTCCTCGACCGGGCGCTTCCTGACGGCGACCACGAGTACTACCTGGTCGCGGTGGACCGGGCGGGAAACATCAGCGCCGCATCGAACGTGCTGGTCGTCACGCTCGAAACACGTGCGCCGCGCGCCACGATCACGCAGCCGGCCAACAACTCGGCGACCGAAACCGCGATCACGCTGCTGGCAGGATCCATCGACCAGGACGTTGCCCGCGTGCAGTTCCAGATCCGGGCGGACGCCGATGCCGGCTGGACCGACCTCGGCGCGGCGGACGCGGCGGCGCCCTACCAGGCGGCGTGGGATCCGCAAGGGCTGGCGTTTGGCGTCTTCCACTTCCGCGCGGTGGCGACCGACACCCGGGGCAACACCGACGCCGCGCCGCCATCGATTGCCGTCACGCTGCGCGACCTGACGCCGCCAGCCGCACCGGGCGCGATCAGCGCAGTGGTGAACGGCGATTCGGTGGTGCTGACCTGGCCGGTGGTTGGCGACGCCGACCTGGACGGCTATGCCGTCTACCGGCGGACCGGCACGGAGCCGGCAGTGCGAATCAGCGGCGCGCTCGTCACGGCCGCGACGTTCACGGACCGTGGCGTGCCGGACGGCGACTACCTCTACAGCGTGCGCGCCATCGATCGATCGGCGAACGAAAGCGCGGCGTCACCCGCGGCGGCGGCGGCGATCGGGGCGCCGGCGCTCACCGCGCCGCAGGTGTGCCTGGCCGGCGAGACGACGAGTATCGCGGGCACCGGGGCGGCGCCCCTCAGCAGCGTGGCGCTGTTCGTCGCCACGGCGGGCGGCGATCCGGTGCCGGTGGCGTCCACCCTGGCCGACGCGGCTGGCGCGTTCTCGTTCACCGCGGTCGCCATCGCGCCAGGCGTCAACGTCTTCACCGCGCGGGCCACGGACGGGTCGGGTAACGTCAGCCGGACCTCTGCGGCGCTGGCCATCACGCAGAGCGCCCGTCCAGACGCGCCGCGGAACTTCACCGCGTCGGTGAGCGGGAACGACGTCGCGCTGTCGTGGGATCCGTCCGCCGGAATCAGCCTCTATGCGCTGACCAGAAACGGTGCGCCGGCAACCCCGGCCGAAAACGTCACGTCACGGGGCACCGCTGCCGCCTCGTCCGCCTGGCCGTGGTGGCTGCAGGCGCAGAACGCCGTGGACGGCTCCGACTCCAGCTACTGGTCTCCAGCCGTCTCCGATCCGGCGCCGTGGTGGCAACTCGCCTTCCCGGCGCCAGAGCCGGTGATTGGGGTCACCCTCAACTGGGGCAACGACTCCGGCTCACCAGACCCCGTCCGCAGCTTCGACATCGAGGCGTGGGACGGCTCGACCTGGCGCACGCTGGCCCAGGTGCAGGCCAGCACCGCCGCGGTGCAGACCATCGCCCTGAACGCCCCGGTTCTGGCCTCGGCGATTCGCCTCAATCGGCTGGCCGCCCCCGGCGGCCCCCTGCAGCTGACAGAGGTGCAGGTGTTCAGCCGCAGCCTCGTCCGCGGCACGTCGTTCACGGATGTTGGACTGCCCGACGGCCGCTATACCTACGAGCTGACCGCGCTCAACACGTGCGGGCTCGAAGGGCTGCCGGCACGCGCGGAGGCCGCGGTCGGGGACGTGATTCCGCCGGCCGCTCCCGCAGCGCTCGTTGCGTCAGCCGCCGGCTCCACCGTCACCTTGAGCTGGAACCCCGTGGCCGATCCCGATACGGCCGGCTATCACGTCTATCGCCACAGCAGCGGCACGTGGACGCGTATCAGCGACGCCGTTGTGCCGTCGCCCGGCTTCGTCGAGGCCAACGTCCGCAACGGCGATCACCTCTATCGCGTGGTCGCGGTGGACGCGGCGGGCAACGAGAGCGCGCCGTCGAACGACGCCGGCGTGACAGTTGACGTGCCGCTGCCGCCGGCGACGCTCCTCGTCGTGACCGCGCCGGCCGAAGGGGGCGCACTGGATCTCGGCTGGCAGGTGGCGCCGGGCGGCGTCGTGGGATATCGCATCCTGCGCGCCGCCGCTGCCAGTGGTCCCTACCTGCCGCTGCACGCGACGGCAGGACCCGCGGCGGCCTACCGCGACGCCGCGGTGGTCAGCGGCACGCGCTACTTCTATGTCGTACGGGCCCTCGACGCGGCCGGCAACGAGAGTGCCGACTCGAACGTGGCGGACGGCGTGCCCGTCGACCGGCTCCCGCCGGCGGCTCCGGTGCTGTTGTATCCGACCGATGCCGCGCGTCCGCGGTCGATGACCGCGGCCGTCACGACCATCGGCGGCCTGGCCGAACCCGGTTCCACGGTCACGCTCCTCAACGAGGGGTACCCGCTCGGCCAGTCGGCTGCGACCAGCGCCGTCACGTCCGACGTGCTGACCGTACCGGGGGGCAACAGCATGCCGGCGTTCCTCGCCTCCGACTCGCTGCTCGCCACCTTCGCGCGGCCGTCAGGGACCCCCGTAGCCGCGCTGACGTTCGTGGACATCGTGACCGGCGCGACGGCGGCCTTCCCGGCCGCGGCTGACGGCTATTCGCCGGCGTTTGCGCCCGATGGCCGGACCCTGGTTTACGTCGAGAGCAACGGCAGGGCGCTCTCCCTGTTCGACAGGTCCACCGGCCAGGTGTCCGCGACGTTCGCGCGACCGCACGAGGTCTCGGCGCCGCGGATTTCCCCGGACGGCCGTTCGATCGTTTACATCGGCGGTTCGTATCCCGGCTACGCCGTGTGGATCCTCGACGTCGTCACCGGTGCGGCCCGTGTGGTCGCGACGGATACCGAATATCCGTTCGAACCCGCATGGTCGGCGGCCGGCGACGTCATCGCATTCAGCGATTACCGCCTGGCAACCGGTGTCGCCGAGCTGAAGCTGGTAACCGTGGCCACTGGCGCGGTTTCGGTGATCGACGCCAACGTCCTTCCCGAGGCGTCCTCGTTCGCGCCCGACGGCAGCCGGCTCGCCTTTACCTCGCTCCGCAACGGCCGCGCCGAACTGTGGATCCATGACATAGCCAGCGGGACGGCGGCACCGCTCGTGGACGACGGGGCCGAGCGGACGAGCCCGGTGTTCGGGCCCGACGGCGAGCGGATCGCATACATGCGGGCCGCTCCAGGCGGCAGCCAGACGATCTACGTCTACGAGTTTGCGACCGCCGCGGACAGCGAGTTCTACCGGGACGCGCCGACCACTGCGCCGCTGTGGACGCTCGAACGCGGGATGCTGCTGCCCGACTCCTCCTCCGTCCGGCGGATCCGGCCGGCAGGGGTCTTCTCGTTCCGCGACGTTGCCCTGCCGTTCGAGCGGAACGTCTTCTCGGCAGTCGCGGCTGACACGGCGGGCAACCAGGGCGCGCCCGCCGAACCGATCACCCTGCTGCGCGAGCGCCGGTCGCTTCCCGACCTGGCGATCTCCGATGCCTCGATCGTCGCGTATCCACGGTTCCCGGTGCAGGGGGAGTCCGTCCGTCTGTCGGCGACGGTGCTGAACGAGGGGGACGTGGCGGCTACCGGTGCAACGGTCGGCTTCTACCGGCAACTGGCCGGCGGGCGCCTCGTTCTGCTCGCGGAGAGGACGATCGCCGCGCTCGCCAGCCGCCAGCAGGCGGTCGTGTCGTTCGACTGGCAGACGGCCGGACTCTCCGGCGGCCAGACCATCTTCGTGATCGCCGACGCTGCGGGTGCCATCCCGGAGTTCTCCGAGCTGAACAACGAGGGGCGCGCGCCGGTCGTCATCACCGTTGACGGCTCGCCGGCGGTCACCGTCGCGACCGACCGGTCGCTGTATCCCGCGAGTGCCACGGTGACGGTCGACGCCGAGGTCGCCAATCCGGGAGGGGCATCCGACTTCATCCTCGAGCTGCGCATCGAAGACGACGGCGGCTTCCTGGTGTCGTCGCTGCTCACCGAGCCGCTTCCGGCCTTCGGCTACGACAGCCGCCGCGTGCGGGCGACCTGGCCGGCGGCCGGCGTGTTCGCCGGGGGTTACCATGCCCGCGCGGTGCTGCGTCGCGCGGGCGCCGGCGAGCTCTCGGCCACCGCCCCCTTCACGGTGACCGGCGAGCGCGTGGCGCAGGCAGAGGTGACGACCGACCGCGCCCAGTACCAGGTGGGCGACGTGGTGCAGATCTCGCCGCGCGCCACGAATCCGAGCCAGACCGTCGATCTCGGGCCGCTGCGCATCTTCACCCGGATCGTTGACGCGAGTGGTGCCGAGGTCATGAGCGCGGAGCGGGACGTGCCGGTCCTGCTCACCGGCGCCGCGGCGCAGCTCCCGGTGCAGTGGGCGGCCGCGCACGCCGGCTCGTACACCGTGCAGGTGACCGTTTCGCAGGATGGCCAGGCGCTGGCGGCCGCGCACGTGGACTTCAGCGTGTGCCGGCGTGAGCCGGCTCCAGGGGCGCGTGACGGTCACCCCGGCGCCCGTCGCGCTTCGCTCCAGCCTCCTGCTGTCGGCGGAGGCGTCGAACGCCGGGAGCCTGGCGCTTTCGGGGGCGCCGCTGCGCCTCGTCCTCCTCGACGTGGAACGTCAGGCCGTGGTCCGCGAGTTCACCCGCGTGGTCGACCTGGTGCCGGGCGTGCCCGTGCCCTGGCAGGTCAGCGCGGAGAGCACCGGCCTCGAGCTCAAGACCTACAGCGTGCTCCTGCAGATCGGCGACGCCGGCCACGCTGCGCACGCTGGCGTCTTCCACGGTCAGCATCGTCGATCGTGAGGCGCCGGTGGTCAGCGTGATCTCGCCGGCGCCGGGCCTGTTCGCCAACACCGCCGTGCAGGTATCCGCCGCCGCCACGGACGACGCCTCCGGCGTGGCGCGCCTCGACGTGCGGTTCGACGGCGGAGAGTGGCAGGCGATGACGTTGAGCGACGCGGCCGCCGGCCGGTTCACGGCGTCGTTCCCGGCCACGCAGGCCGGCGAGGGCCCGCACACGTTCAGCGTCCGCGCCGTCGACCGTGCCGGCAACTCCGACACGACCTCGACGGAAGATGCGAACCCGGCCGCCGGCACGTTCGTCATCGACGTGACGCCGCCAGCGATCGCGATCGCCGGCGTCGCCGCGGGACAGGTCTATCAGGCCGCGGTGAGGCCCGTGATCGCGGTGACCGACGCGTCGCCGCTGACGACCACGGCCCTGCTGAACGGCGCCCCGTTCATCAGCGGGACGGAGGTCAGTGCCGCGGGACCGTATACGCTGGCCGTCTCCAGCACCGACGCCGCGGGCAATGCGGCCAGCGCCACGGTGTCCTTCACCATTCAGGCCGGCGGCACGCCACCCGTCGCGGCAAGCCAGTCCGTGACGACTCCCGAGGACACGCCGGCCGCCATCGTCCTCGCGGCGGTCGATGCAGACGGCGATGCGCTGACGTTTGCCGTCACGGTGCCGCCGTCGCATGGCACGCTGAGCGGCGCCGCCCCGGCGGTGACGTATACGCCGGCGCCGGACTTCCACGGCGCCGACCAGTTCACCTTCACCGCCAGCGATGGCACCGGCGTGTCGGCTCCGGCGATCGTCACGATTCAGGTGACCCCGGTCAACGATCCGCCGGTCGCCCGCGTCACGGCCCCGGCGTCGGTCAGCGAGGGCGCTGCCGTCGTGCTGAACGGCGCCGCGAGCGCCGATGTGGACGGCGACCCGCTCACGTATCGCTGGACGCAGGCTGGTGGTCCCGCCGTCGTCCTCGACCTGACCAACCCCGCGATGCCGGCGTTCGTTGCCCCGGAAGTCGGGCCGCCAGGGGCCATCGTGATCTTCGACCTCGTCGTTCGCGACGGAACCGTGGATAGCGCGCGCGGCCCGCGTGAGCGTGCAGGTGACGAACGTGAATCGCGCCCCGACGGTGGACGGCCAGTCGGTCGCGCTCGACGAGGACACGCCGGTCGCGATAGTGCTGGGCGCTGCCGACGGGGATGGCGACGTCCTCACCTTCGTCGTGACGCGCCGGCCCACGGCACGCTGAGCGGCATCGCTCCGACACCTGACCTACACGCCGGCGCCCGACTACCACGGCGCCAATCGGTTCACCTTCACCGCGTCAGACGCGACCGCGACGTCGGCGAGTGCCACGGTGACCATCGAAGTGGCGCCGGTCAACGACGCACCGTCCGCGCACGCGGGAGCCGACCAGTCGGTCCTCGAGCGAACGGCGGTCGTGCTCGACGGCGCAGGCAGCGCGGACGTGGACGGCGATGCCCTGACCTACCGCTGGACGCTCGTCGATGGCCCGCCAGTCGTCCTGAACATCGCGGACCCGGTCGCGTCCGGCATTCGACGCGCCGGATGTTCCCCGCAGCGGGGCGTCGATGGTGTTCGAGCTCGTCGTGAACGACGGTCTCCTCGACAGTCCGCCGGCGCGGGTCACGGTTGCCGTGGAGAACGTCAACCGGGCGCCGCAGGCGGGCGACCAGTCCCTGACCACTCTTGCCGGCATCCCGGTCTCGTGGACGCTCGAGGCTGCCGATCCGGACAACGACCCGCTCTCGTTTGCCATCGTCCCGCCGGTGAACGGCGTTGTGACCGGCACCGCGCCGGATCTCACCTACACGCCGGCGCCAGGTTTTGCCGGCCTCGACCGTCTGACCGTCACCGTGCGCGATCCCGACGGCCTCGAGGCGACCGCGACCGTCGAGATCACGGTCGGCGCGGTCAACCGCCCGCCGCTGGCGAGCGCCGGCGCGGACCAGAGCGCGAACGAAGGCAGCACCGTGATGCTCGATGGCTCGGGGAGCATTGACCCTGACGGAGACCCGCTGACCTTTGCCTGGAGCCAGGTTGCGGGCCCGGCGGTCACGCTGACCGACCGCGAGAACGCGAGCCCGATGTTCACCGCCCCGGAGGTTGCCGCGGGGGGCGCCACGCTGACGTTCCGGCTCGTCGTTGCCGACGCGCAGGCCAGCAGCGAGCCGGCGCACGTCAACATCACGATCAAGAACGTGAATCACGCCCCGGTGGCCCATGCGGGTGCGGCGCAGCGCGTGGGCGCCAATGCGGCCGTGACCCTCAACGGCTCACTCAGCTATGACCCCGATGGCGATCCGCTCACCTACGCGTGGCGCCAGGTGGACGGTGCGCAGGTGGATCTGACAGGCGCGGACACCGCACAGGCGGCGTTCATCGCACCTGTGCTGGCGATGGGTTCGGTGCTCACCTTCGAGCTGACAGTCTCGGATGGCGTGGACGACGCCAGCGCGCGGGTCGCTGTCACCGTCGACCCTGTGAATCATGCGCCGACCGCAGATGCCGGGCCGGATCAGACCGTGCACGAGAACGACGCGGTCGTGCTGGACGGCCGTGGCAGCAGCGACCCGGACGGCGACACGCTGACCTATCGCTGGAAACAGGTGTCGGGGCCCGCGGTCGTCCTGTCCAGCGACATCGCGCCGAAGCCAACGTTCACCGCTCCGATCGGCGGTCCCACGGGCTCGACGCTGGCGTTCGACCTGCGCGTGAACGATGGCGTGGTGGACAGCCTGCCCGACCGCGTGACCATCAGGGTCCTCGACGTTGCCCACGCCCCCGTCTGTTCAGAAGCGTCGGCCAGCCCCGCGATCCTGTGGCCGCCGAACCACAAGCTGATCACCGTGAGAATCGCCGGCCTGCGCCACGGCGACGACCAGTCACCGCGACGGCGACGACAACCACGTGACGCTATGACGACGACGATGATGACGATGACGACCGCGACCGCCTGACCGTCAAGATCATCAGCGTGACGCAGGACGAGCCGGTCGACGGAACCGGCGACGGCGACACCAGTCCGGATGCGATCATCGACGGAGACAAGGTGCTGGTCCGCGCCGAGCGCTCGGGCAGCGGCAACGGCAGGGTCTACCGGATCACGTTCAAGGCGACCGACGAGGCCGGGGCGTCCTGCCAGGGCAGCGTGCCCGTCGTGGTGCCGCACTCCCCGAACAAGCCGGCCATCGACGACGGCCAGAAGTACGACGCGACCAAGAAACCGAAAGGGAAGAAATCAAAATGACTCGGCGTCGGTGACGTGCACCGCGGCCTCGTCCACGCCGTGGCCCTTCACCGCGGTCACCTCGAGCACCAGCCGGTCGTAGCGGACGATGTCGCCGACCACCGGCGGGCGGCCGAGCAGCGTCAGCACCAGCCCGCTGACGCTGTCGACCTGCTCGTGCTCGACGTCGAGGTCGAACTCCTGGCCGACCTCGTCCACGCGCATCGTCCCCGGCACGCGGAGCCGCCCGTGGCGATCGCGGTGAATCGGCGATCCGGCGGCCGAGCCTTCGTCGATGTCGCCGATGACTTCCTCGAAGAGGTCCTCGATGGTGACGATGCCGGCGGTGCCGCCGTGCTCGTCGATCACCACCGCCATCTGCGTGCGCTCGCGCCGCATCGCCGACAGGATCGTGTCGAGCGCCGCGGTCTCCGGCACCACCGGCGCCGGCCGCGCGTGCGTGACGGCGATCGGCGTGTCGTCGAGCAGCACCCGCAGCAGGTCCTTGATGTGGATCACGCCGGCGATGTGATCGAGGTCCTCCTCGTAGACCGGATAGCGGGTGTGCGGCGTCCCGCCCAGCACCTCGCGGATCTGCTCCGGGGTCATGCCGACGTGCAGCCCCGAGATGCGGACGCGCGGCACCATCACCTGGTCGGCGGTCAGGTCGCCGAACTCGAACAGCTCCTGCAGCATCTGGCTCGACTCGGCGCGCAGCGCGCCGAGCTCCTCGCTCTCCTGCACGATGAGCTGCAGTTCCTCCGGCGTGTAGTAGTGGTCGGCGTTCTGCACCTGGCGGTTGACGCCGAACACGCGCAGCAGCAGGTTGCCGAGCTCGTTGAGGGACCAGACGAACGGGAACAGCAGGTTCTTGGTCCACAGCATCGGCGGCGTGATCCAGAGCGCGAGCTGTTCCGCCCGCTGCAGCGCCAGCGACTTCGGGACCATCTCGCCCACCACGATGTGGAAATAGGTGAGGATGGCGACGGCGATGGTGCTGGCGACGCCGTGCGAGGCGAGCCATGCCGGGGCGCCGCGGGCGCCGAGGCCGTGGTAGATGGCTTCGGCCAGGACGTGCTCGCCGTACATGCCGAGCCCGAGGCTGGCCAGGGTGATGCCGAGCTGCGCGGTCGCGATGTAGCGATCCTGCTTGCGCGGGTCGCGCAGCACGGTCTGGACGAGCCGGGCCATGCCGGTCGCCCTGCGCGGCGCGGGCGTCGATCGCCGAGCGCGGGGCGCCGACGATCGCGAACTCCGCCGCCACGAACACGCCGTTCAGCAGGATCAGCGCCGTGATGATCAGGAACGTGATCATGACGCGCCCTCCTCGCGCGCGCGGACGGTCCGCAGCCGCGCCACCTTGAACTCGTCGGCCACGCCGCCGAGGAGCTCGGCGAGCACGTCCTCGAGCGTGATCAGGCCGGCGATGCGGCTGCCGTCCTCGCCCACCACGAGCGCCTGATGGGTGCGGCGCTCGCGCAGGTAGGCGAGCAGCCGGTCCGCCGGCATGTCGTGCGGGACGCGCACGATCGGGCGCAGCAGCGACGCCAGCGAGCGCCGGCGCATGCCGGCGACGTATTCCGTGACGACGTCCTTCGTGTGCAGCATGCCGAGCACGTTGTCGAGCGTGCCCTTGTAGACCGGCAGCCGGCTGAACGGGCTTGCCGCCACGGTTTCGAGAATCTGGTCGAGCGGCGTGGCAATCTCGATCCCGGACAGCCGCTCGCGCGGCACCATCAGCTGGCCGGCCGTCCGCAGCCCCAGCCGGAGGGCGCGGTGCAGGCGGATCTGCTCTTCCGGCTCGAGCAGCCCGCCGTCGCGGCTCTCGGCGATGAGCAGCTCGATTTCTTCGGGGGAGTGCACGTGGCGGTGCCCGGTGGACGGAACGCCCATGAGCCGGAGCAGCAGCACGCCGCTGCCGTTGAGCGCGTCGATCGCCCACGAGAACATCCGGAGCGACCACTGCATCGGCAGCACGGTGGCGAGCGCGGTCCGCGTCGGGTCCTGGAGCGCGAGCGACTTGGGGACGAGCTCCCCGACGATCATCGCCAGCACTGTGAGGATCAGCAGGATCAGGATCGCCGCGGTGGACCGGGCGGAGTCGGCATCAAGGCCGAACAGCCGGCCCACGACCGGGGCCACCTGTGGCCCGAGCGCCGCCTGCCCATAGGCGCCGAGGATCAGGCTGGACAGGGTGATGCCAATCTGCGAGACGGCAATGTAGCGGTCGAGCTCGTGCGCATCCTCGACGACCGGCAGGATCCGCGCGGCCAGGCTGTTGCCGTCTTCGGCGAGACGGCGCAGGCGGCTGCGGCGCGCGCCGACGGCGGCGAACTCCGCGGCGACGTACAGGCCGGTCAGCAGGATGAGGGAAAAGATGACCAGCGAGGCCAGCAGCATTGACGTGCGATCGTATCGCAAGACATACGGCTGAGTCGGACCGCTCAGCTTGACCGGCAAGGTTCCGCATCCCAGACTGAACGAAGCACCCTGCGCGGCCAATCCATGTCACTTTCCCGAACAGCCATTCTGCTCGGAGCTCTTGCGCTTTCCGCGGCCGGGCTCGCGCCCCGCCTGGCGGCCCAGTCCGCGCCCGACATCGTGCTGTGGCCGGGCCAGTCGGCCGCGGTCGCCGGCGCCTGGGCGGTCGTGAGCGATCCATCCGCAGCGGGCGGCGCCGCCGTCCGGCATTCCAATGCCGGGGCGGCCAAGATCCTCCAGCCGCTGGCGCAGCCGGTCCACTACTTCGAGCTCACGTTCGATGCCGAAGCCGGTGTCGCCTATCACCTGTGGCTGCGGGGCCGTGCCCAGAGCAACTATTGGGGCAACGACTCCGTCTTCGTCCAGTTCAGCGGCTCGGTGGACAGCACCGGCACGCCGCGCTACCGCACGGGCACCACGTCCGCGCTGGAAGTGAACCTGGAGGAGTGCTCCGGCTGCGGCCTGTCGGAGTGGGGCTGGCAGGATACCGGCTGGGGAACGGGCGTGCTCGGTCCCGACGTGACCTTTGCCACCACCGGCCCGCAGCAGATGCGCGTGCAGACGCGCGAGGACGGCCTGACGATCGACCAGATCGTGCTGTCGCCGCAGCGCTACCTGTCGTCGGCCCCCGGCCCGGCCAAGAACGACGCCACGATTCTGCCGCGCGACGGCCCGGCTCCGGCAGTCACCGTCGTCCGGCGTCCGTACCTCCAGCAGATGACCGACCGCAGCGTCGTCGTGGTGTTCGCGACCCGCGAAGCGGGCGAACCGCGCGTGCAGCTGACGTCGCCGGCCACGCGCACCGTGACCGGCGGCAGCCGCCAGGTTCCCGCCTCCGCCAGCGGCCTGGGATACGACTACTACCACCACGAGGTCGCCATCGATGGCCTGACGCCGCAGACGGCCTACGCGTACGAGGCCACCCTGGACGACCGCGCCGGTGGCGTCGGCAACCTTCCGGACAGCGCCGGCCACCGGTGAAGGCGCCTTCTCGTTCATTGCGTTCGGCGACAGCGGGACCGGCTCGTCCGAGCAGCGGCAGCTGGCGTCCGTGATGGCGAGCGACAGCTTTGACCTGGCGATCCTGCCCGGCGACCTCGCCTACGGCAACAGCGGCGGCACCGGCGACGCGAGCTATCGCGGCTACAACGACTGGTTCTTCGGCATCTACCCCGCGTGGCTCGGATCGGCCGCGCTGTTCACCACCCAGGGGAACCACGACAGCCGGCCGAGCAACGGGGACGGCACGGCCTATCTCGACGCCTTCACGCTGCCGGCGAACGGCGCGTCCGCCGCCTATCCCGATCATGCCGAGCGCTACTACAGCTTCGACTACGGGCCGGTCCATTTCGTCGCGCTCGACACCGAGTTCGCGTTCCAGGACGCCACGCGCCGCGCCGAGCAGCTGTCGTGGCTCGAGGCGGATCTGGCAGCGACGACGCAGCCGTGGAAGATTGCGGTGTATCACCGCTCGCCCTATTCGGCCGGTGGGGAGCATGGATCCGACCTGGAAGTGCGATCGGCGTTCGCGCCGCTCTTCGAGCAGTACGGCGTGCAGCTGTCGATCTCGGCGCACGAGCACGACTACGAACGGACGGTGCCGATCCGCGCGTCGACCTCCGGCACGGCCGTGACCTACGTGGTCGCGGGCGGCGGCGGCGCGCCGCTCTACGCCGCGGCATCGGACAGCTGGACGGCATTCTCTGCGACGCGCCACCACTACCTGCGGACGGACGTCACGGCCTGCACGCTGTCGCTCCAGGCGATCGGGCTCGACGGCGCGGCGTTCGACAGTGCCCAGATCGATCGCTGCCAGGCACCGCCACCACCACCACCGCCGCCGCCGCCGGCCCAGGAGGAAGTGATCCTGTATGCCGCGGACGCCGCGGTCCGGCAGGGAGCCTGGGTGGAGGTGGCGGACTCGACCGCCGCCGGCGGACGGCGGCTGCGGCACCCGAACGCCGGCGCGGCCAAGCGGACGGGCCCGCTTGCCCAGCCGGCCGACTACTTCGAGCTGACGTTCACCGCGCAGGCAGGCGTCCCGTACCACCTCTGGATACGGGGGAAGGCCGACAGCGACTACTGGGGCAACGACTCGGCATTCGTGCAGTTCGACGGATCGGTCAACGCGTCGGGCACGCCGGAGTTCCGGATCGGCACGACGGGCGCCACCACGTTCAACCTCGAGGCAGTGCAGCGGCTGCGGTCTGTCCGGCTGGGGCTGGGAGGACAACGGCTGGGGCCCCGGGGTCTTCGGGCCCGACATCTACTTCGCGCAGTCCGGTCCGCAGCGGCTGCGCATCCAGACGCGCGAGGACGGCCTGTCCATCGACCAGGTCGTGCTCTCGCCCAGCCGGTATCTCGGGCAGTCTCCCGGGCACAGCCGAAGAACGACTCGACCATCATCCAACCGTGACCGCCGGCGCGCCTGCGCGCGCCGGCCACTTGGGCTTGCCCGGCCGTCTGGCGTAGCATCTGCTGCATGCCAAGACGCTATCTGCTGGCCCTTGCGCTGGCGGCCGCCACTGCCGTGCCGTTTGCCGTCAACCGCGTGCCGACGCGCAGGCTCCTGCCGCCGCCGCGGCGGCGCCGCTGCCGCTCGACCTGATCAAGCTCCCGCCCGGCTTCACCATCGCCGTCTACGCCAGCGGCGTGCCGAACGCCCGCCAGCTCGCGCTGGGCAGCAAGGGCACCGTCTTCGTCGGCAACCGGAACAAGACCGGCGACAAGGTCTTCGCGCTGGTGGACAAGGACGGCGACCACACGGCGGAGCAGGTCCTCACCATCGCCAAGGGGCTCAACGAGCCGAACGGCGTGGCGTTCCGCGACGGCGCGCTCTACGTCGCGGAGATCAGCCGCGTGCTGCGCTTCGACGCGATCGAGTCGCGGCTCGACTCGCCGGGTGAACCGGTCGTCGTCAACGACACCCTGCCGAAGGACACCCACCACGGCCAGAAGTTCATCGCCTTCGGACCGGACGGCCTGCTCTACGTCCCGGTCGGCGCCCCCTGCAACGTCTGCGAACGCGAGGACCCGCGCTATTCCACCATCATGCGCATGAAGCCGGACGGCTCCAACCTCGAGGTCTTCGCGCACGGCGTCCGGAACACGGTCGGCTTCGACTGGCATCCGCGCACCCGCGCCCTCTGGTTCACCGACAACGGCCGCGACAACCTTGGCGACGACGTGCCGGTCGACGAGTTGAACACGCGCGGCGAAAGCGGGGCTGCACTTCGGCTTCCCGTACTGCCACCAGGGAGACGTGCCGGATCCGGAGTTCGGCGCGAAGAAGCCGTGCAGCGCGTTCCAGCCCCCGGCGCGGAAGCTCGACGCCCACGTGGCGGCGATCGGCATGCGGTTCTACACCGGGACGATGTTTCCGGAGGAGTACCGCAACCAGATCATCATCGCGGAGCATGGCTCGTGGAACCGCTCGATGCCGCAGGGCTATCGCCTGTCGCTCGTGAAGCTCGATGGCGGCAAGGCGGTCTCGTACACGAGGTTTGCCGAGGGCTGGCTGCGCGGGCTGAAGAAGGCGCCGGTCGGCGACGCCATGGTCGGCGACGTGTGGGGGCGCCCGGCCGACGTGCTGGTCATGCCCGATGGCGCGCTGCTCGTGTCGGACGACCGGGCGGGCGTGGTCTACCGGATCAGCTACAAGAAATAGACGCGCGGACCGCGCCATCCGTCAGGACTGACCATGAGCATGTTGAAGGAGTTCCGCGACTTCGCCGCACGCGGCAACGTCATCGATCTCGCGGTGGGGGTGATCATCGGCGCCGCGTTCGGCAAGATCGTGACGTCGGCCGTCAACGACCTGATCATGCCGCCGATCGGGATGTTGATCGGCCGCATCGATTTCGCCGACCTGTTCCTGCCGCTCGACGGCAATGAGTATCCGTCGCTCGAGGCTGCCAAAGCCGCCGCGCGCGCCCGTGTTTGCCTACGGCCAGTTCCTCAACACCGTTGTCGAGTTCCTGATCGTCGCCGCGGCGGTGTTCCTGATGGTGCGGCAGATCAACCGCCTGAAAACGCCCGAGCCCGCCCCGCCAACGGACGAGTCGCGCGACTGCCCGCGGTGCCTGTCCCGCATTCCCCGGAAGGCCACGCGCTGCGCGCACTGCACCGTCGACCTGCAGCCGGCCTGACGGCGCGCGAGCCGCGTTCGCACCGCCGTCACTCCAGCTCGACGCACGAACCATACGTGCATGAACCGCCGGGCCTGTACAACCTACACGCCTGATCCGTTTCACCGTCCCACCTCCGCCGCAGATTGCTCCGGTTCCCGCTGATTTCGCGTGGGCATCACTCCTGCACTACACACGCGTGAGCCGCTGCGAACGGTTCAGCAATGAACATTGGAGGTCAACCGTTTCATGAAGACAACGACGAATGGAACTCTGCTGCGGCTCGCCCTGGCGGCGGCGCTGGCGATAACCCCTGTCACAGCATCTTTCGCCCAGGACCGGCCAGAGCGGGACGATCGGGACGAACAGCAGCAGAGCAAGAGAGCGGGCGAGCCTGGCCGTTCCGGTCAGCGGGACCGTAAGGCCGGAGGCGAACCCGGCCGTGGCGCAGCCGCTCACCGGCACGTTCACGATCCAGCGGTTTGCGCGGCAGAACGACGGCGTCGTGGCGATCGGCACGCTCACCGCGAGCTTCACCGATCCCCTGACGAACACCGCGCGCACCGTGGTGACCGTGGCGGCGCTGCCGCTCGACCGGCGCGCCAGCGCCAGCCAGGCGAGCGCGGCCGAGCCTGACGCGCCGCAGAGCGGACCTGCCGCCGCGCAGCCTCCCGCGGCCTGCGACGTGCTCAATCTCGTGCTCGGGCCGCTCGACCTGAACCTGCTCGGCCTGCGCGTCCAGCTCAATCAGGTCGGTGCTCGACGTGACCGCCGTGCCCGGCTCGGGCAACCTCCTCGGCAACCTGCTGTGCGCCGTCGCCGGCCTGCTCGACGGCCCCGGCCCCGTCGCCCGGCTCGTGGCCCTGCTCAACGAGCTGCTCGCGGTGCTCGCTTAGTCAGTTCGTGCAACACCGGACGGACGGAGAGGCTCTCTTGGGGGGCTCTCCGTTCGTCAATTCCCAGCGCCCAACTCCCAACGCCCAACCAACGCCCAACTCCCACCTCCAAAGTTCTCCAGTTAGTCCCCCCCGTTCCCCAGTTCCCCGTTCCCCAGTTTCAGCGTACGGAGTAGAGTAGTGGCCTCGGAGAGGTGCGGTCCCGATGAGCGACCTGTCTGCGCGCGTGCCCGGCTCGGTGAAGGACGGCATCGACGTCCTGTGGCTGACCGCCGGTCTCGGATGCGACGGTGAATCGATCGCGTTGACCGCGGCGAGCCAGCCCGCGGTTGAAGATCTCCGCGCCGGCACCATGCCTGGCGTTCCAGCCCTCCGCATTCACAACTCCGTGTTCGCCTACGAGGTTGGCGAGGCGTTCGTCGATCGCTTCCACCGCGCGGCGCGCGGCGAGCTCCAGCCCTTCATCCTCGTCGTCGAAGGATCCGTCCCCGACGAGCGGAACAAGGCCGAGGGCTACTGGGCCACGTTCGGCACGGACGGAGAGACCGGCCAGCCGATCCTGACGTCGGACTGGATCGATCGCCTGGTGCCGCGGGCCTGGGCTGTCGTGGCGGTGGGCACCTGCGCCGCCTACGGCGGCATTCATGCCATGCAGGGGAACCCGACCGGCGCCATGGGGCTGGTCGACTATCTCGGTCCGGGATGGCGGTCGTCCTTCGACATGCCGCTCGTCTGCATTCCCGGCTGCCCGACGCAGCCGGACAATCTGACGGAAACGCTGCTGTACCTCGCGCGGCAGCTGGCGGGGGGGGCGCCGATGATCCCGCTCGACGAGGCGTCGCGCCCGACGTGGCTCTTCGGCCAGACGGTGCACGAGGGCTGCGATCGGGGCGGCTACTACGAGCAGGCCGATTTCGCGGACGCTCATGGCTCGCCGCGCTGCATCGTGAAGCTGGGGTGCTGGGGCCCGGTTGTCCAGTGCAACGTCGGCAAGCGGGGCTGGATGGGCGGCATCGGCGGCTGCGCCAACGTCGGCGGCATCTGCATCGGCTGCACCATGCCGGGCTTCCCCGACAAGTTCCAGCCGTTCATGGATCAGCCGCCCGGATCGCTGCTGTCGTCGGAGGCGCTGATGACCTACGGCCGGGCGGTGCGCGCCCTGCGGCGGTTCACGCAGGAGTCGCTCAACCGCGAGCCGGCGTCGCGGCGCATCGGCGTTACACTGCGGTCGTGAGCGGGCCTCCCCGGCAGCCAGCCGGGCCGGTGCCGCCCGACCGCCTTCACAGCCGGGAGCGTGGGGCAGCGCCACGCCACTCGACGGAGAGGATCTCGCATCATGAGCCACCACGAGTCGCTGGTCGATCACGACGGGACGTCTTCCGCTTTCACGGCCTGGTCCGTCATCTGCGGTCTCGCCGTGGTGGCCGTTGCCATGGTCGTCGTCACCAGCATCCCCGACATCAAGCGCTACATCCGCATCAGCACGATGTAACGCCCGGCGGCCCGCGCCGTCCGCGGGCTGCCGGCACGAGGTGCACATCGATGGCTGTCGAGCCTTTCCTGCGCCCGCTCTCTCCGTCCGAGGCGGAGGGGGTGCTGCAGGCACTCGCGGGCGCCTTCGGCGCGCCGGCGCGGCCCGCCTCCGCGCTCGCGCGCGAGCGTCCGAGCGTCGACGACCGCTACCGGACGCTCGTCGAGCAGCTTCCCGCCGTTGTCTTCATGGCCTTCCTCGACGAGGGCACGGGCAAGGCGTACGTCAGCCCGCACATCGAGGCCGCGCTCGGTTTCTCGCAGGCGGAGTGGCTCGAGGACCCGGTTCGCTGGTACCAGCACATCCACCCGGACGACAAGACCCGCTGGTCGGGGGAGGCGGCGCAGCTGCTCGTGACGGGGGAGCCGCTGCGATCGGTCTACCGTGTCATTGCCCGGGACGGACGCGTGGTCTGGTTCCAGTGCGAGGCCAAGATCGTCCGCCAGGATGGCGGGCAGCCCTGGTTCATCCATGGCGTGGCGTTCGACATCACCGACCTCAAGGAGGCGGAAACCGCGCTCGAGCGCGAGCGCAGCTTCGTCAACGCGATTCTCGACACGGTGGGCGCCCTGGTCGTCGTCGTCGATCCCGCGGGCCGCATCGTCCGCGTGAACCGTGCCTGCGAGGAGACCACCGGGTATGCCTTCGAGGAGATCCGCGGCCGGCACATCTGGGATCTGTGCGTGGAAGAGGACGATCGCGCGCACCTGCGGGAGCTGTTCACCGGGCTGCTCGGCGGGCGCACGCCGCCGAGCCACGAGAGCCGCTGGGCCGCGCGCGACGGCCGGCACCGCCTGATCGCCTGGTCGCACACCGTGCTGCGCGATGCCCGGGGGGCGATTGCGTTCGCGATCGTGACGGGGCTCGACGTCACCGATCGCCGGCTGCTCGAGACCGCTGTGCTCGACACCAGCGAGCGCGAGCAGGTGCGCATCGGCCAGGATCTGCACGACGGCCTCGGGCAGCACCTGACCGGCGTGGCGTTCATGAGCAAGGTGCTCCAGCAGCGGCTGGCGGACGCGGCCCAGCCGGCGGCGGCGGCCGACGCGGCGCGCATCGCGCAGCTGCTCAACCAGGCGATCGCCATGACGCGCGAGCTGTCGCACGGACTGCTGGCCGGGCACGTCGCCGCGCACGGGCTGAACGCGGCGCTGCGCGCGCTGGCGGTCGAAGTGCAGGACGTGTGGCACGTCACCTGCCGGTTCACCTGCGACGACACCCTGGAGTTCCACGACCTGAGCGCCGCCACCCACCTGTTCCGCATTGCGCAGGAGGCCGTGAACAATGCCATCCACCACGGCCGTGCGGACGAGATCCAGATCGACCTCGCGGTCGGCCACCGGCCGGGCATCCTGACCGTCAGCGACAACGGCGGCGGATTTGCGGCGGACGGCAACCCCGCGCATTCCGGGATGGGGCTGCGCATCATGCGCCACCGCGCCGCGATGATCGGCGCCACGCTGGGCATCGAGCGGACGTCGGGGCACACCGTGGTCACCTGCGCCTTCCCCATCACCTCCGAGAGGCATTGCGATGAAAGCCCGCGTCTTCGTCGTTGACGACCATCCAATCGTGCGCGGCGGCCTGGCGCAGCTCATCAACCAGGAAGCCGACCTCCAGGTGTGCGGCGAGGCGGCGGACGCCGCCACCGCCTTCGACCGGATCGAAGCCCTCAAGCCCGACGTGGCGGTGGTGGATCTCTCGCTGCAGGGGCCGGACGGGCTCGAGCTCGTGAAGAACCTGCGGGCCCGCCATAGCGCGATCCCGGTCGTCATCCTCTCGATGCACGACGAATCGCTCTACGCCGAGCGCGCTCTGCGCGCCGGCGCCCGGGCCTACCTGATGAAGCAGGAAGCCGCCGAGCAGGTGCTGGTGGCGCTGCGCCGGGTGCTGGCGGGTGACGTCTACGTCAGCGACCGGATGGCCACCCGCCTGCTCGGCCAGATCACCGGCACGCGTCCGTCCGCCGGCGACTCGCCGCTGCAGTGCCTCAGCGACCGCGAGCTCGAGGTGTTCCGGCGGATCGGCCGGGGCCACGGCACCCGCCAGATCGCCGACGAGCTGCGGCTCAGCGTGAAGACGGTCGATTCCTACCGCACGCACATCAAGGAGAAGCTTGGGCTGGCCTCGGCGAGCGAGCTGATGCGCTGCGCGGTCGAGTGGTGCGTCGAGTCGGACCGTACCGGCTGATCTTCTTCTTCTGTTCGCCGGGGAATCCCCGGTGTCGCCCAGAGAACTTCCCGTATCCCAGAATCGGGTGTCCGCCGATTGCTGGCCTCCCCTCGTTCGCAAGCTAATAGGAACGGCAGCACGGACCCGTGTTGCGCTTCAGCCAGGTGCGACTGCAGGGGGCGCCGATCGTGCGCCCGATCGAGGAGGAGCGACCCATGGCCGACCAGAAGCCCTACGGCAGGGTGACACAGAAGGCGCCCGCCGTCGCTGACGTCCACGTCGTGTGGATCACGGCCGGGTTGTCGTGCGACGGCGACTCCGTGTCGATCACCGCCGCCACCCAGCCGAGCATCGAGGACGTGCTGCTCGGCGCCATCCCGGGCCTGCCGCGCGTGCATCTCCACAATCCCGTCCTGGCCTACGAGGTCGGCGACGAGTTCATGAAGTTCTGGTACCAGGCGGAGAAGGGGGAGCTCGATCCCTTCGTCCTGGTGGTCGAGGGTTCGATCCCGAACGAGAGCATCAAGTCCGAGGGCTACTGGGCGGCGCTCGGCACCGATCCCCGCACCGGGCAGCCGATCACCACCAACGAGTGGATCACCCGGCTGGCGCCGAAGGCGCTCGCCGTGATGGCGTGCGGCACCTGCGCGACCTACGGCGGCATCCACGCGATGGCCGGCAACCCGACGGGCGCGATGGGGCTTGCCGACTTCCTCGGCTGGCAATGGCGCTCGAAAGCCGGCATCCCGATCGTGAACGTGCCCGGCTGCCCGGTGCAGCCCGACAACTTCATGGAGACGATCCTCTACCTGCTCTACCAGGCGGCGGGCCTCGCGCCCATGATCCCGCTGGACGACGCGCTGCGGCCGACGTGGCTGTTCGGCAAGACCGTGCACGAGGGCTGCGACCGCGCCGGCTATTACGAGCAGGGGGACTTCGCCGCCGAATACGGCTCGCCGAAGTGCATTGTCAAGCTGGGGTGCTGGGGACCGGTCGTGAACTGCAACGTGCCCAAGCGCGGATGGATGGCGGGGATCGGCGGCTGCCCCAACGTCGGCGGCATCTGCATCGGCTGCACCATGCCGGGCTTTCCCGACAAGTTCATGCCCTTCATGGACGAGCCTCCCGGGGCCCGTGTCTCGTCGGCGATCGCCTCGGTCTACGGCCGGACGGTGTCGGTGCTGCGGAAGATGACCGCCGCCACCCTCAACAAGGAGCCCAAGTGGCGCCATCCACGCCCTGAGCTGACGACCGGATACACGCCCAAGGCCTTCTAAGCCACATGACGGAGGGGAGGAGCTGACGCCGATGAGCACCATGACGACGAGCGCGACCAAGACGCCTGCCAAGGGCCGCAACCTGGTCGAGATGAACTGGGATCCGATCACCCGGATCGTCGGCAGCCTCGGGATCTTCACGAAGATCGACTTCGAGAACCGCGAGGTGGCGGAGTGCCACAGCACCTCCTCCATCTTCCGCGGCTACAGCATCTTCATGAAGGGGAAGGATCCCCGGGACGCCCACTTCATCACCAGCCGCATCTGCGGCATCTGCGGCGACAACCACGCCACCTGCGCCACCTACGCCCAGAACATGGCCTTCGGCGTCCGGCCGCCGGCCATCGCCGAGTGGATCGTCAACCTCGGCGAGGCGGCCGAGTACATGTTCGACCACAACATCTTCCAGGACAACCTGGTCGGCGTGGACTTCTGCGAGCAGATGGTCAAGGAGACCAATCCCGGCGTGCTCGCCAAGGCGGAGAAGACGCCGGCCAAAGGCGCGAACCTGCACGGCTACAAGACGATCGCCGATATCATGCGGGCGCTCAACCCGTTCACCGGCTCCTTCTACAAGGAGACCCTGCACGTCAGCCGCTACACGCGCGAGATGTTCTGCCTGATGGAGGGGCGCCACGTCCACCCGTCGACGCTGTATCCCGGCGGCGTCGGCACGGTCCCGACGGTGCAGCTCTTCACCGACTACCTGGTGCGGCTGATGCGCTACGTCGAATTCATGAAGAAGGTGGTGCCGCTGCACGACGACCTGTTCGACTTCTTCTACGAGGCGCTGCCCGGCTACGAGAAGGTCGGCTACCGGCGCATCCTGCTCGGCTGCTGGGGATCGTTCAACAACCCCGACGTCTGCGACTACACCTACGAGAACATGGCGGACTGGGGCCGGGGCATGTACGTCACGCCGGGCGTCGTCGTCGACGGCGAGCTGGTGACCAACGGCCTGGTCGACATCAACCTCAACATCCGCATCCTGCTCGGCAGCTCCTACTACGACGACTGGGCCGGCAAGGGGGAGATGTTCGTGCGGCAGGACCCGCTGGGCAACCCGGTCGATCCGCGCCACCCGTGGAACCAGACGACGCTGCCGCGGCCGCAGAAGCGCGACTTCAACGGCAACTACACCTGGGTGATGTCGCCGCGCTGGTACGACAAGCGGACGGACGAGTACCTGGCGCTCGACACCGGCGGCGGGCCGATCGCGCGCTTCTGGGCGACCGCCCTCGCCGGCATCGTGGACATCGGCTACATCAAGGCGACCGGCAAGAGCGTGAAGATCTACCTGCCGAAGACGGCGTCGCTGCCCGAGGTCGAGTTCGAGTGGAAGATCCCGAAGTGGAGCAACACCCTCGAGCGCGATCGCGCCCGCACCTACTTCCAGGCCTACGCGGCCGCCGCGGCGCTCTACTTCTGCGAAAAGGCGATGAGCGAGCTCTATGCCGGCCGCACCAAGACCTGGACGCCGTTCAAGGTGCCGGAGGAGGCGATCGGCTGCGGCTTCCACGAGGCGGTGCGCGGCGTGCTCTCCCACCACGTGGTGATTCGCGACGGCAAGATCGCCAACTACCATCCCTACCCGCCGACACCGTGGAACGCCAACCCGCGCGACGTCTACGGCACGCCAGGGCCCTACGAGGACGCGGTGCAGAACACGCCGATCTTCGAGGAGAACGGCCCCGACAACTTCAAGGGCATCGACATCATGCGGACGGTGCGCAGCTTCGATCCGTGCCTGCCGTGCGGCGTGCACATGTACGTCGGCAACGGCCGGACGATCGAGACGCGCCACTCGCCGATGTTCGGGACGCAACCGTAGGCGGCGCCGGGACGACGGGCGCAGGGATGGGCCGGGGTGGCTATGCGTGATCTCGAGGATGTCCAGCAGCGGTTGCAGCGCGTCGAGGCGCTGGTCGGCACCGTGCAGCGCACGGCGGACCCGAGCGTGCGCGCGGCGGCGCAGGAGCTGGTCGAGGCGATCCTCGAGCTCCATGGCGCCGGGCTCGACCGCATCATGGAGATCGTGACCGGGGTAGCCGGCGACGGCGCGGCGCTGGTCGACAGGTTCAGCCGCGACGAGCTCGTGGCGAGCCTGCTGCTGCTGCACGGGCTGCACCCGGTGGATCTCGAGACCCGGATCCAGCAGGCGCTCGAGCGGCTCGGGCCGGCGCTGCGGTCGCAGGGCGGATCCGTCGAGCTGCTCGACGCCGCCGGCGGCGTCGTGCGGCTGCGGCTGTCGCGCAGCGAGCGCGGCTGCTCCGGCTCCACCGCCCTGCACCAGACCATCCGCGCGGCCTTCTACGAGGCCGCCCCCGATCTGCAGGGGCTCGAGATCGACGAGATCTTCGACCCCGCGCCGATCGCCGTCGTCCCGCTCGCCTCGCTGCGCCGGAGCACGGCCGGACCGCCAGCCGCGGCCGCGGAACAGTGAGAGGCGCCGGCGAGGAAGGAACTTCCGAGAAAGAGGAAACCACGATGAGCGACGCGAACGACATGCCCACGCACTCGACTGGCACGCGAAAGGGGGAGGAGATCACGGATTCCCAGGGCAAGGAGCCGGGACGCCAGGATAGCGGCGAGTCCCCCGCCGGTCGGCCGACAGGTACGCGAACCGGCCGCGACTCGAGCACGGTGACGCCGTCGGATCCCATCGACCCCGACAGCCCCGACATGCCGCCGGCCTGAAGGCATCGCGCCAGCGCCAACGGAGGACCCAACGCATGGAGGGAGCTGGATCCGGTCACGCACCGCCGCTTGCGGCGCTGCGGGGCTTCGTCCGCCAGCGAGTGCCGCTCGAGCGGTGCGAGCTGTGCGGGAAGGCGCTGGCGCCCGTGCACTCCCACCTGGTCCAGACGGAGCACCGCCAGCTGGTGTGCGCGTGCGAGCCTTGTGCCCTGCTGTTCGCCGGTACGGGCGCCACGGCCTACAAGCGCGTGCCGCGCCGCATCACGATGCTGGACGACTTCACCATGACGGACGAGCAGTGGGACGCGCTGCTGATCCCGATCGACCTGGCGTTCTTCCTCCACTCGAGCCCGGCCGGCCAGGCGGTGGCGGTGTATCCCAGCCCCGCCGGCGCCACCGAGTCGCTCCTCCAGCTCGACGCCTGGCAAGACATCGTTGCGGGCCACCGCCGGCTGGAGGCACTCGAGCCCGACGTCGAAGCGCTGCTCGTCAACCGCGTGCGGCACCAGGTCGAGAGCCCCCGGGCGCAGTACTTCGTCGTGCCGATCGACGAGTGCTACCGGCTGGTCGGGTTGATTCGCAAGTCCTGGCGCGGCTTGTCCGGCGGCGCCGTCGTGTGGTCGGAGATCGCGGCGTTCTTTGCCGATCTGGAAGCGCGGGCCGATGCCTGACCTCACCTTCGCCGTTACCGGAGCGGAAGTGGTGCCATATGCCGCGGTGCCGCAGCTGGCGTTCAAGCTGCGTCTCGACAACCTGCCAGCCGAGCAGGTCATCCAGACGATCGCCCTGCGGTGCCAGATCCAGCTCGAGCCAGCGCGGCGGCGCTACAGCGCCGGAGAGCAGGAGCGGCTGTTCGACCTGTTTGGCGAGCCGGACCGGTGGAGCCGCACGGTGCGCCCGATGTTGTGGACGCATGCGCAGACCGTCGTGCCGCGCTTCGCCGGGTCCGCCGACGTGGATCTCAACGTGCCGTGCATGTTCGACTTCAACGTGGCGGCCACGAAGTACTTCGAGGGGCTCGAGAGCGGCGATCTGCCGCTCAATTTCCTGTTCAGCGGCACGGTGTTCTACGCCGGGGCCGACCTGCCGCTCCAGGTGATGCAGATCTCCTGGGACAAGGAGGCGCGCTACCGGCTGCCGGTGCAGGTCTGGACGGCGATGATGGACCACTACTATCCCAAGGGCGCCTGGCTGCGGCTGCATCGCGACGTGTTCGACAAGCTCGCCGCGCACAAGCGGCGGCTCGGCCTGGCCACCTGGGAACAGGCCATCGATCACCTCCTGTCGGAGGCGGCCGCCACGGTGCCGCAATGAGCGCCTCCCGTGTCGAAGCGATCGCGAACGCGATCCTCTACGAGGGCTACGCGCTCTACCCCTATCGGCCCAGCTCGGTGAAGAGCAGGCGGCGCTTCAACTTCGGGGTGCTGGCGCCACGCCCCGCGGTGGAGCGTGAGGACCAGGGCTACGCGTGGGAAACGCGGACGGAGTGCCTCGTGCAGGGCGGCGGCCAGGCGGTCCTGTCGGTGACCGTCCGCTTCCTGCAGCTGATCCCGCGCCCGGGGGACGACCCCCCCGGCGCCGGCGTCCCTCAGGAACCCTGGCTGGACGCGGTCGAGCGCATTGTCACGCTGCCCGCAGCAGCGATGGCGGATCTTGCGGCAGGCCCGGCGCTGCCCCGGCAGGAACTGTTTTCGTTCGACCACCTGCAGGGGCGGGTCGAGCTGTGCGCTGATCCGCTGCCGATCGGAGGATTCCGTGCCGCGCTCACCGTCGCGAACACGACGGCACTCGCGCCAGGGGCCCCGCTGGGGCACAACGAGCTCCTCCCGTCTGCCTTCGTCTCCACCCATTCGATCCTGTCGCTGGCCGGCGGAGAATTCGTGTCGCTGCTGGAGCCGGCCGAAGACTGGCGGGCGGCGGCCGCCGCCTGTGCCAACATCGGGGTGTTCCCGGTTCTCGCGGGGGAGCCGGGCGCGCGCGACGTGCTGCTGTCGTCGCCGATCATCCTCTACGACTATCCGGAAGTCGCCCCCGACAGCCCGGGCGACCTCTTCGACGGCGCGGAGATCGACGAGATCCTGACGCTGCGCATCCTGACGCTCACCGACGGCGAGAAAGACGAGATGCGGCGTGCCGACGAGCGGACGCGCGCGCTGCTCGAACGGACGGAGGCGTTGACGCCGGAACACCTGATGAAGCTGCACGGCGTGATGCGCGGCGCGGCTGCGCGCGGGAGATAGTCCGCGGGAGGGGCCATGGACGAGTGGCAGTTCCAGGTGCTGGAGGATCACACGGCGCTCGACTCGGTCGAGATCCGCGGCGCGCGGATCCGCGCCGGCGACCGGGTGAAGCTCGCGCCGCGGGCCGGCGGCGACATCTTCGACCTGGCGCTCGCCGGGCAGCTGGCCGTGATCGAGGCGATCGAGCAGGACTACGACGGACGCGTTCACGTGGCGGTAGTCGTGGACGCCGACCCCGGCCGGGACCTCGGCCTGCTGCGTCAGCCCGGCCACCGGTTCTTCTTCTCGGTGGACGAAGTGGAGCCGGTGCCATGAGCGGCCCCGAGCCCGGCGCCGGGCTGCCGACGGTTCTCGTGGCCGGCATCGGCAACATGTTCCTGGGCGACGACGGGTTTGGCGTCGAGGTGGTGCGGCGGCTGGGCGGCCGGACGTTCCGGCCCGGCGTCCGGGTGAAGGACTTCGGCATTCGCGGCTTCGATCTCGCGTTCAACCTCGTTGACGGCGCGGATCTGACCATCCTGGTCGATGCCACCGCCCGTGGCGGCCCCCCCGGGACGCTCTACACCATCGAGCCCGAGCTGCCCGAGGCCGGCGGGCCGGACGAGTCGCAGACGCTCGCCACGCACGGCATGGACCCGGTGAAAGTCCTGCGGATGGCCCAGACGCTCGGCGGCACCCTCGGACGTGTCATCCTGGTAGGCTGCGAGCCGGAAACGTTCGGTCCCGAGCACGAGGGGCACATGGGCCTCAGCCCGTGCGTGGCAGCGGCGGTGGACGAAGCGGTCCGGATTGTCGAGGCGCTCGTCGACGAGACGGCCTCGACGGCCGCCTGACGGAGGGAGAGGCGACATGTGTCTGGCAATTCCGGGTCAGATCGTCGAGTTCCAGGCGCCCGGCACGGACCTCGCCACGGTCGACGTGAGCGGGGTCAGGCGGCGGGTGAACATCGGCCTGCTCGAGGGTCAGGAGGTCGCCGTCGGTGACTGGGTGCTCATCCATGTCGGCTTCGCGATGAACAAGATCGGCGAGGCGCAGGCGCGCGAGCAGATGCGGATGCTCGCGCTGCTCGGCGAGGACACGGCGGCGCTCGAAGAGTTCAACGGCATTCTCGACCGCGGCTCTGGAGACGCCTCATGAAATACGTCGACGAGTTTCGCGACCCGCACCTGATCATGAAGGCCGCCGACGAGATCCGGCGGCTGGCGGATCCGGGGCGGCAGTACCGGCTGATGGAGGTCTGCGGCGGCCACACGCACGCCATCTATCGCTTCGGCCTCAAGGACCTCCTGCCGCCGAACATCGAGCTGGTGCACGGGCCCGGCTGCCCGGTGTGCGTCCTGCCGATGGGGCGGGTGGACGACGGGCTGTCGATGGCCGAGGACCCGGCGGTCATCCTCGCGGCCTTCGGCGACATGATGCGGGTGCCCGGCACCAAAGGCAGCCTGCTCGCCTGCAAGGCGCGCGGCTGCGACATCCGGATCGTCTATTCGCCGCTCGATGCGCTGCGCCTGGCGCAGGCGAACCCCGGCCGGCACGTCGTGTTCTTCGCCATCGGCTTCGAGACCACGGCGCCGTCCACGGCGCTGACGCTCAAGCGCGCGAAAGCGCTCGGGGTGGAGAACTTCAGCGTCTTCTCCAACCACGTGACGATCATCCCGGCGATCAGGGCCATCCTCGACTCTCCCGACATGCGGATCGACGCGTTCGTCGGGCCGGGGCACGTCTCGACGGTGATTGGCTGCCGCCCCTACGAGTGGATCGCCAAACGGGAAGGGAAGCCGATCGTCGTGACCGGCTTCGAGCCGCTCGACCTGCTGCAGTCCATCGCCATGCTGCTGCGCCAGCTGCGGGAGGGGCGGGCCGAGGTCGAGAACCAGTACGACCGTGTCGTCCCATGGGAGGGCAATCGCGCGGCGCTCGCGGCCATGGCCGACGCCTTCGAGCTGCGGCCGTACTTCGAGTGGCGGGGCATGGGCTTCATCTCGCAGTCGGCGCTGCGCGTGAGCGACCGCTACGCGGCGTGGGACGCGGAACGGCGCTTTGCCGTGCCCGGCGTGCACGTCACGGATCCCAGGGCGGCGCAGTGCGGCGAAGTGCTGAAGGGGGTGCTGCGGCCGAGCGACTGCAAGCTGTTCGGCAGGGAGTGCACGCCAGAGCAGCCGGTCGGCGCCCTGATGGTGTCGTCCGAGGGCTCCTGCGCCGCCTACTATACCTACGTGCATCGCAAGACCGTGGCGGAGGTTCAATGGGTGTCGGCTCGCCAGGCGTCCGTGTGAGCGGCAGCGCGGCGGCGAGGACCAGCTTCCGGGATCCGCGCATCGAGATGGCGCACGGCGCCGGAGGCAAGGCCAGCCGCCGCCTGGTCGAGGGGCTGATCGCGCCCATCCTGATGGGCGACACGACCGAACCGCTTGGCGATGCCGCCATCGTCGACATCGCCGGCGGGCGCGTGGCCGTCACCTGCGACAGCTTCGTGGTGACGCCGATCCGGTTTCCCGGCGGTTCGATTGGAGAGCTCGCCGTGCACGGCACGCTCAACGATCTGGCGGTCGCCGGCGCCCGGCCGGTGGGGCTGCTCGTGACCTTCGTGCTCGAGGCCGGGCTGGCGTCCGACGTGCTCGAAGCCGAGGTGCGCGCGATTGGCGACGCGGCGCGGCGCGCCGGCGTGCGGATCCTGGGCGGCGACACGAAGGTGGTCGAGCACGGCAAGGCCGACTTGATGTACATCACCACCACCGGCTTCGGCGAGTTGATGCCGGGGGTGGCGCTGACGCCGGCGAGCGTGCGCCCGGGCGACCGCGTACTCGTCTCGGGACCCGTCGGCGACCACGGCATCACGATCCTGCTCGCCCGCGGCGATCTCGACCTCGAGGCGGACCTGACCACCGACAGCCGCTCCATCGTGCCGCTCGTCAGCGCGCTCGTCGCGGCGGCCGGTGCCGGCGTGCGCTGGATGCGCGACCCGACCCGCGGCGGCGTGGCGACGGCGCTCAACGAGCTGGCCCGCGACTGCGGCCTCGGCATCGCGCTCGCGGAGGACCGCGTGCCCGTGCGCGACGGCGTGCGCGGCGCCTGCGAGCTCCTTGGCCTCGACCCGCTGCACATCGCCAACGAAGGACAGTTCCTCGCCATCGTGGCCCCCGAGGTTGCCGCGACCGCGCTGGCCGCGCTGGCGGCCATCCCGGGCGGCAGCCTGGCCGCCGACATCGGCGAGATTCGCGCCGCCCCGGCCGGAACGGTGATCGTGGAAACGAGCTACGGCGGCAGCCGGGTGATCGACATGCTCGTGGGCGATGCCCTGCCGCGGATCTGCTGAGGCCGTGCTCCCCGACGCGGTCCGGGATCGCCTGCAGTCGCGCAACGAGCTGTCGCGCGCGTTCTTCGCGCGGGAAGCGCCGCGGCTGGCGGCGGCGTGCCGCCTGATGTCCGAGCGCTTCACCCGGGGCGGACGCCTGCTCGCGTTCGGCCGTGGCGCGCTCGCCACCGACGCGCAGCACGTGTCGGTGGAGTTCGTGCATCCCGTGATTGTCGGGAAGCGCGCCCTGCCGGCCATGGATCTGTCGCTCGTGTACGGGCCCTGGCTCGACGCGATCTGCCGTCCCGACGACATCGTGATGGGATTCGGCCCGCCGGGCGGCGACCCGGACGTCCAGGCGGCGCTCGGTCGGGCGCGCCGCCGCGGCGCCATGACCTTCGCTCTTCCGGGGGAAGACGGGGACTACGCGGTACGGATCGACGCCGCGGCGTTCGTCCACCAGGAGCTGATCGAGATCCTGTACCACACGCTGTGGGAGACCGTGCACGTGTTCTTCGAGCACCGGGAGCTCGGGCTCGAGACCGGGCCCGGCGGGGTTCCTCTATCCCTTTCTCGGCACCGAGGGGCACGATAGCGAGGCGCTCGTGGCGGACGTGGCACGGTCGATCGTCGCCAAGGCGAGCGACGTCGAGCGGCTGCGCGAGGACGTCGGGCGGACGGAAGCGGTGTCCATTGCCGGGGCGGTCGACGCCATGGGCGAGCGGCTGGCGGGCGGCGGCAAGCTGATCCTGTTCGGCAACGGCGGCTCGGCCACCGACGCCAACGACTGGGCGATCGACTGTGTCGCCCCGCCCGCGGGGCTGCGCCCGCTGCCGGCCATCTCGCTGTCGCACGAACCGGCCAACATCACGGCGATTGCCAACGACGTCGGCAACGACCTGATCTACGTCCGGCAGCTGATTGCGCACGCCCAGCCGCAGGACGTGGCCGTTGCGATCTCGACGAGCGGCGGATCGAAGAACGTGGTGGCGGCGCTGGAGGAAGCGAGAAAGCGCGGCCTGCTGACCGTCGGCCTGCTCGGCTGCGACGGCGGCGAGATCGGCCGCCGCGGGCTTGCCGATCACGCGGTCGTGGTCCGCTCGGACTACATCCCCCGCATCCAGGAGGTGCAGGCGTCCGTGTATCACGTCATGCGGGAGCTGATGGCAGGGGGAACGCATGCCTGACCGCGAGTTGTACGGCACCGCCAGCTGTCCCTTCACGCGCGACGCGCGCGAAGCGCTGGAGTGGAAGCGCCTGCCGTTCGTCGAGCACGACGTCGAGGCCGACGCCGGGGCGCTGGCGCGGCTGCTCGCGCTCACCGGGCAGCGCGCCGTGCCGGTGCTGGTCGAGGACGGCCGGGTCGTCGAGGTCGGCTGGCAGGGGCGGAGCTGCTACGTGGGCCCGGCCGGCGGGGAGACCGCGTGAGTGCCATCCGGCTGCGCGCCGGCGCCGAGGCGGGCGGCCGGCCGCCCGCCGCGTTGACGGTCCGCGTCCGCGGCGTCGTCCAGGGCGTGGGGTTCCGGCCGAGCGTGTTCAGGCTGGCCCGCGAGCATGCGCTGACCGGCTGGGTCGTGAATGCGGAGAGCGGTGTCGAGATGCACCTCGAGGGAGGGCAGTCATCGCTCGACGCGTTCCTGCGCGGCCTGAAGGACCATCCGCCCCCGGCCGCGACGATCGCGGCGTTCGAGGTCGAGCCGGCGGCGCCCCAGGGGTTCAACGACTTCACCATTCGCGCCAGCTCGCGAGCGGGCCACGCCCACCGTGCGGGTGTCGCCCGATCTGTGCGTGTGCGAGGACTGCCTCGAGGAGCTCTCCCGGCCCGGCGGCTTGCGCTCGGGATATCCCTACATCAACTGCACGAACTGCGGGCCGCGCTACTCGATCGTCGAGGGGCTTCCCTACGACCGCGGGCAGACCACGATGCGTGGCTGGCCGCTGTGCGAGGCATGCGCCCGCGAGTACCGCGATCCCGGCGACAGGCGTTTCCATGCGCAGCCCACCGCGTGCTTCGCATGCGGGCCCCGCTACGGTCTGAGGCCAGGGTGCGAGCAGATTGCGACCGCGGAGGGAGCGGGCGCCGACCCGATTCGTACTGCCGCGCGACTGCTCGCCGCCGGACGCATCCTCGCCGTCAAGGGCCTCGGCGGCTACCACCTGGTCTGCGACGCCGCGGATGCTGCCGCCGTGGGTCGATTGCGGGCCAGGAAGTTCCGCAAGGAGCAGCCGTTTGCCCTCATGGCCAGGGACCTTGCCACGGCACAGGCCGCGGTGCAGCTGCCGGAGAGCGCGCTTGCGCTGCTCCAATCAAGTGCCCGCCCGATCGTGCTCGGTCCGGCCGCGGTGGAGCTGCCGGACGTCGCGCCCGACAACCACGAGCTGGGCGTGATGCTGCCCTACGCTCCGCTTCACCACCTGCTGTTCCGGCACGGCGCGCCGCCGCTGCTCGTCATGACCAGCGCGAACCGGTCCGGCGAACCGCTGGCCTACCAGGACGAGGACGCGGTCGCGCGCCTCGCGGGGCTTGCCGACCTGTTCCTCGTCGGCGAGCGCCCGATCGCGCGGCGCGTTGACGATTCCGTCGTCCGCATGGCTCCTGGCGGCCCGATGTTCCTGCGGCGCTCGCGCGGCTACGCGCCAGGCGCCGTCGCGGCCATCCCGTCCGGCCGCCCCATTCTCGCGCTGGGCGCCAATCTCAAGAACACCGTGACGCTGGTGGTGAGCGGCCAGGCGTTCATGAGCCAGTACATCGGCGACCTGGAAGACGCGCGGACCACGGAATCGTTCGAGGCGACGATCCGCGACCTGATGCGGCTGTACGAGGTGTCCTGGGGCGACACGGTCGTTGCCTGCGACACGCATCCCGGCTATCGCTCCACCGACTGTGCCGAGCGGCTGCCCGCGGCTGCCGTCTATCGGGTCCAGCACCACCGCGCGCACATCGCGTCGGTGCTGGCCGAGCGGGGGGAATGGGACCGGCGGGTCGTCGGCGCCAGCTTCGACGGCACGGGATACGGCGACGATGGCAGTACGTGGGGAGGCGAGATCCTGGTCGGCAGTGTGCGGGAAGGGTTCGACCGGGTGGCGAGCCTGCGTCCGGTGCGCATGGCCGGCGGCGACGCGGCGGCCAGGCATCCCGTGCAGGCAGCGGCCGGATTCATCGAGCAGCTCGACGCCGTGCCCGACCTGATGCGTGCGCCGTTCCTGTTCCCCAAGCGCTTCACCCAGGCCTCGGCCCTGCTGCACGCTGGCATTCGCATCGGCGCGAGCACGTCGATGGGGCGGCTGTTCGACGCCATTGCCGCGCTGGTCGGATTCACGCGTCCCGTCACCTTCGAGGGGCAGGCGGCGATCTGGCTCGAGCAGCTGGCGGGGGATGCACGCGACGTCGACCCGTACCCGTTTTCCTTCCGCGACGGGGAGCTCGACTTCCGTCCGCTGCTGCAGGCGGTCATTGCGCGGCGGCTGGCAGGGGAGCCGCCGGCGGCCATTGCCCGTGCCGCGCAGGCCGGGATTGCCCAGGGTGTCCTCGCCGCGCTCACGGGCGTGGCGCGGGAGCGGGGCCTGGACACGGCGGTGCTCTCCGGCGGAGTATTTCAGAACCAGCTATTCTTGGAAGCGCTGCATTCGCACCGTCCCGGCTGGCTCGAGCTGTGGACCAACCACGTCGTCCCGCCCAACGACGGGGGCATCAGTCTCGGGCAGGCGGCGCTCGCGGCCTTTGCAGGCGGGGCGGGCCACTGAGGTGCACGAGCTGTCGATCGCGATGTCGCTCGTCGAGATGGCCAGCGAAGAGGCGGAGCGGCGGGGTGCCCGGGTCCTTGTCGCGCACGTGCGGCTTGGAGCCCTGTCAGGCGTGGTGAAAGAGGCGTTGCAGTCGTCGTACGAGATGGCGTCGGAGGGGACCCCGCTGGAAGGGTCGGCGCTGGTCATCGAGGAGGTCCCGGCGGTGATTCACTGCGGAACCTGCCGGGAGGACCGTGTCACGAGGCAGTACGATTGGTTCACGTGCGAGGTCTGCGGGGCCACCTCGACGGATTTGATACGTGGCCGCGAGCTCGAGCTTGCCGCCCTGGAGCTGGAGTGATGGACAGTCCGCGCCTCGTCGAAGTGCGCCAGCACCTGCTGAAGAAGAACGATCTGCGCGCCCGCGAGCTGCGCAGCCGTTTCCTCGACGCCGGCGTGTTCGTCGTGAGCCTCGTGTCGAGCCCGGGCGCCGGCAAGACCGCCTTCCTCGAGCGCACGCTGACGGCGCTGGCCGCCGGCCATCGCGTGGCGGCGCTCGTGGGGGACCTGGCGACGGAGAACGACGCGATGCGGCTCGCCCGCAGCGGCGTGCCGGTGAAGCAGATTGTCACCGGTACCGTCTGCCATCTGGAAGCCGAGATGGTCGAGGCGGCGCTGGCCGGGTGGCGCCTCGAAGATCTCGACATGTTGTTCATCGAGAACGTCGGCAACCTCGTGTGCCCGTCGTCCTACGACCTTGGCGAAGCGCTCAGGCTGGTGCTGATCTCGGTCACCGAAGGAGAGGACAAGCCGCTGAAGTACCCGACCATCTTCAACACCGCCGACGCCGCCGTGGTCACCAAGACCGACATGGCGGAGGCCGCCGGCTGCGACCTCGCCGCGCTTCGCGGCAACATTCAGCGCGTGCGGCCGGGCATGACCGTCTTCGAGCTGTCGGCAAAGACAGGCGTTGGCATGGACGAGTGGCTGCGCTTCGCCGGTGCGCGCGCCGGTGAACGGGGTGCGCATGCACTTCCTTGACGACTGGATTCTCGGGCTCGGCGGCGGCGGGCTCACGCTCGGCTTCGTGGTGGCGCTGCTGCTCGGCGCCCGGCATGCCACCGACGCGGACCACCTGACCGCCGTCTCCACGCTCATCCTCTCGGACGATCGACGCGGCGGCCGGCGCGCCGGCGTGCTCGGCCTGTTCTGGGGCCTGGGGCACGCCACGACGCTCTTCCTGTTCGGGGTCCCCATCGTGATGTTCGGCGCCAGCCTGCCGGACGCCGTCGGCCGTACCGCGGAGTTCCTCGTCGGGGTGGTGACGGCGTTTCTTGCCGTCCGCCTCCTGCTGCGGTGGCGCCGCGGCTATTTCCACTCGCATCCGCACCGCCACGGCGACGTGCGGCACACACATCCGCACGTCCACGAGCACGCGCCGAAGGCGGGCCACCCGGCGGCCCATCCGCACCGGCACGCGGAGGGCATGGGACGGTCGCCCGCCACGGCCTTCAGCATCGGCCTGATGCACGGCCTGGGCGGATCCGCCGGCGTCGGCATCCTGCTGGTGGCGTCCGTCGCCGACCGCGTCAACGCGGTTGCCGGGCTGCTGCTGTTCGCCGCCGCCACCGCGCTGTCGATGGCCCTCGTGTCGGCCGTCGTCGGCTACGGCCTGGTGCGCGGCCCGATCGCGCCGCGGCTCGAGCGCGTGGTGCCCGCCCTGGGCGGCGCCAGCCTCGTGTTCGGCATCTGGTACGCCTTCAACGCCCTGTCCTTCGCCGGCTGATCCGCACGCAGCCGGGCACCGGCCTTGCTCTCTGCCATCCCGATCCCGCCGCTCGCCGCGGCCACTGCCGACGTGCGGCAGCGTGCGGGCCGGATCCACCCCATGGCCTGCGGGATTTTCGCGGCGTGATCGGAAGAATCCCCAGGTCCGAACGACCAGGAGGACTGATGTCGATCCAGACGAAGAGACTTGCGGCGCTTGCCTGTGCGGCGATGTTCATGCTCGCCCCTGGCTTGAGTGCAGGTGCGGCCCAGGAACCGAAGCCCGAGCCGAAGCCCGAGCAGCAACCCCAGCAGAAGCAAATGATGGCGAAAGCCCCCGCCGACATGTCCGCTCAGTGCAAGGCCATGATGGCCGGGCACGAGGGCATGGAGCACATGATGGCGCACACGCAGGCGGGCAAGGAATCCATGGCGATGTGTCCCATGATGAAGATGCACAAGATGGGCGGGATGAAGCACTAGAAGGCCGCGCCCTCAGCCACGCGCCCTGAGCGGGGCTATGATCGGGAGAACTCCAGTCGAGCCCGGTCGAGCCTCTCGCGGGGCGTGCCGCCCGCGGACCGGCCAGGTCCGGGCCTCAAGGAACGTCATGCAGTCGGGGCAGGGCGGCATCGAGCTGGTGGTCGAGAGTCCCCGGAACAGGGACAACCTGGAAGATCTCCTCGCGTCGCTGCGAGGAGGGCCGGGCCTCATTCCGTTCGTTGGCGCGGGCCTTTCCCGCCCCTTCGGCTTCCCGGAGTGGGGCGACTTCCTCCGCGCCCAGGCATCGGCCGCCGGCATCCGCGACGCGCTCGAGGCCCGCCTCGCGTCGGGGGAGTACGAGGAGGCAGCAGAAGACCTCCAGCAGGCACTCGGCCTGCTGGCCTTCGAAGATGCCATCCGGCGTACGTTCGGCGCCAACGGCATCCGGGGCCGGCTGCCGGACGCCGCCGTTCGCGCGCTGCCGGCGCTGGCGCGCGGCCCCGTGCTGACCACCAACTTCGACCGCGTGCTCGAGACGGTGTTCGACGAAGCGGGGCGCCGCTTCGACGAGTGCGTGGCCGGCGCGCCGCCAAGCCGCGTCGCGCAGGCGCTCCATGTCAACGTCGCCCTGCTCTGGAAGCTCCACGGAGACTTCAAGAACGAAGAGGACCGTGTCCTCACGAAACGCCAGTATGTCGAGCACTACGGCCACAGCGATCCAACGCAGTTCGACTGGCTGAAGCCGCTGCCGCGGCTGTTCGACAACCTGCTCGTCGGCCGGCCGGTACTGTTTCTCGGCAGCAGCCTCCAGCAGGACCGCACCGTCCGCATCCTGCACGCCTTCGCGCAGCGCCATCCCGGTGTCGGCCACTATGCCCTGCTGGCGCATCCCGGCGAAGAGGCGCAGTGCCTCGAACGCGCCCGCGCGCTGTCCAACGTCGGCGTCAGGCCGCTGTGGCTCCCGCCCGGCCGGTTCGATCTGATCGCGCCCTTCCTGACGTTCCTCGCGGCGCAGGACACACGCGCCGGCAGCCGCCGCCGCGTGGCCACCCAGGCCGCCCGCATCGAGCAGGGGATCGACGCCCAGCGCCAGATCTTCGCCGTGTCGGCTGAAGCGCAGCGCGGCGCCGAGCCGCAGCACGTCGTTGGCGACCGGCCGAACCGGCCGGTGCACTTCCGCGGGCGCACGACGGAGCAGCAGGAGATCGGCGCCCACCTGACGTCCCCCCACACGCCGCTCGTGAGCGTGATCGGGCCGAGCGGGATCGGCAAGACCGCCCTGGCCGTCAGCGTGCTGACGGCGCTCGAGGAGAACCGCTGGCCGCCGAGCGTGGACGGCCGGACGGTGGACGGCATTGCCTATCTCAGCGCGCGGTCCGAAGGCATCACGCTCGAGCGCCTGTTCTTTGCCTGCACCCGGATGCTCGGCGGCTCGCGGCGTGCTGATCTCGAGCGCGACTGGGGCAAGAACCAGCTCGCCATCGACGAGAAGATCACGCGCCTCCTCGACGCCCTGGCCGGCGGCCTCTACGTCATCCTGCTGGACCACATCGAGGACCTGCTCGACGGCGACGGTCAGATCGTCGATCCCGAAGTCCGGCTGCTCGTGCAGCGCAGCCTTGCCAGTCCCGCCGGGCCGAGGCTCCTCGTCACCTCGCGCGTCCGCCTCGCCCTGTCGCGGGAGGCGGCCAAACTGGACCGCTCGGTCGTGCTCAGGGACGGGCTCTCGATCGACGACGGCATCGCGATGCTGCGCGACCTCGACGCGTCCGGCACGTCCGGGCTCAAGTCGCTGCCGGAAGAGGCGCTGGCGTCGATCGTCGAACGCCTGCACGGCGTTCCCCGGGCGCTCGAAGTGTTCGCCGGCATCCTGGCAGACGATGAAGTGGAAACGGTGGACAACCTGCTCGAGCGCTTCTATCACCGCGAAGATGTCGTGGACGATCTGTTCAAGGAAGGGATCAAGCGGCTGGACGAGCCGTCCCAGCGCGTGGTCGAGGCGCTCGCGGTACTCGGCCATCCCGTGCCGGCCGCCGCCGTGGACCTCGTCCTGCAGCCGTTCGCGCCGGGTCTCGATCTCCCGGCCATCCTGCGCCGCCTCAGCCGCGGGCAGATCGTGCGGGTGGAAGACCGCGTGAAGGGCACATGGGCCCTCCATCCGATCGACCAGGACTACGCCTACGCCCGCTGTCCGGAAGCCGGGCGTTACAGCCGCCAGACCCTGCACCAGCGTGCCGCCGAGTGGTATGCGACCATTCGCACTCCACGCGAGCAGTGGAACACGCCCGACGGCCTGGAGCCGCTGCTGCGCGAGTTCGACCACCGGGTCAAGGCCGGCCTCTACGACGACGCGGCGGCCGTGCTGGTGGAATTTGACGATGAGTTCCGCGGCAGGTACGGGCATGCCGCCCGCTCGCTGGCGATGCACCTGCAGGTGCTCGGGCGGATCACCGTCGATCGGGTGCGCATGCTCAACCATCTCGGGCTGGCGCACGCCTACCGGCACATCGGACCACTCGAGGCCGCAGTCACCACCTACGAACAGGCGCTCGAGATGGCGCGGGCCCAGCAGGACACCGCCGTCGAGATCGAGGCCTTGGGCTGGATGGGCGAAGTGCTGCGCCGCCTCGGACGCCTCGACACCGGCGTCGTCGCCGTCCGGGCGGCGGTGGCCGCCGCCAGGCAGGTGAACGATCGCACCGCCGTGGCGCGCTGGCTGGCCGAGCTCGGCCTGACGTGCTGCTACCGGGGAGAGCTCAACGAGGCCCTCAAGTACGCCGAGGAGGCCTACGAGACCGCGGTGGCGATCCGCGACGTGAACTGGGAAGCGCTGGCGGTCGACTGCCTGGCGCTGGTGCACCTGGCGCGAGGCGATGCCGCCAACGCGATCAAGACCGCGCGCACGGCGTTCGAGCGCTACCAGCAGGGCACCTGGGAGCACACGGTGATCTACGTGCTCAACGTCCAGGGGCTGGCGCATCTCGAGCTGAACGAGATCGAGGTCGGGATCGACTGCCTGGTGCGCGCGCGGCAGGAAGCGCGGCTCGTCGAAGACATCCGCGTGGAAGGCATGACGCAGTTCAACCTGGCGCACGCCTACCGGCTGGATCCGGCGGCGGCGGCGAAGGCGCTCGAGTGCGCCGAGGACGCCGTGCGGCTGTTCACGAAGACCGGCGGCGGCGAGCTGCCGGCGGCGCACGCCTTGAAGGATGCGCTCAGGGCGCGAGCGGCGGGCCTGGCGCCTGCCGAGGCGCGGGCGCTGGTGGCGGTCGCGCGGGCGTCGATGTCCAACCCCGACCTGCGCCAGCCGGCCGGCATCCTGGCCGACGCCGTCCGGCTCGCGCTCGACGCGCAGCAGCCGCAGCTCGCGGCCGAGGCCGAGCAGCTGCTGGCCCGCGCTCGTGCCCGGCACGCAGCGGCGGAGGCCGAGAGTTGATCAGGTACAGGGCGGACCGGCAGGCGCTGATCGACATCTACGCGGAGCATCCGCTGCGCGAAGACACGATCCTGCAGCGCATCCTCAACCGGCGCGGCACCCTGGAGGGCATCACCGAGCTCGATCTGGCGCACGACAGCCTGACCGAGATCACGGACCGCAATCACGTGGGCGATGTGGGATCGCTCGCGCGGCTTGCCCTCGCCGCGGGTGTGCAGCCGGCGAGCCGGGTGCTCGACATCGGCAGCGGGCTGGGCGGATCCGCACGCTGCCTGGCCTGCCTTTTCGGGTGCCGGGTCGAAGGCGTGGAGCTCAGCCCGGCGAGATGCCATGAGGCGGTGCGGCTCACCGCCCTCGTGGGCCTCGACCACCTGGTGACGTTCCAGTGCGGCGACATCATGTCGGCCACGCTGCCGGCGGGGACGTTCGATGTGATCTGGGGCCAGGGCGCGTGGATGCACATTCCCGACGCGGGCGCGCTGTTCCAGCTCGCGGCTGGCGCCCTGGCGCCGGGCGGCCGCGTGGCGTTCGAGGAGGTGTACCTGGCGCGCCACCCGCGCGGCGCCTCCGAGGCGCGCGCGCTCGACGAGCTGGAGCGGCTCTGGGGCGGCGCGCTCCTGTCCGGCGACGAGTGGCGCGCGGCGCTGGGCAGCGCGTCGCTCGAGGTGATCGCGTTCGACGCGATGACGGAGCAGTTCCTCGCGCACTTCGACAAGCTGGCACGGATAGCGAGGAGCGCCGGACACGGGCCGTATCCGGAACGCGAGACCGACGCCTTCGACCGCGCGACCGGCCTGGCCCGCAGCGGACTGATCGGCTACGCGCGCGTGATCGCGCGGCGGGCCGGCGCGCCGGCGGACGCTGGCGCCGGCGTGTAAGCGCGCGAACACGCTCGAGCCCGAGGGCGGACTGGCCGCCGCTGGCAGCGCGACCCCGCTACTCCGCGACGATCGCACCCCGGAACATGTTCATGCCGCAGGCGAACGTCAGCTCGCCCTTCGCGGGCGTCAGGTCGATCGCAACCGGCTGATTCAGCGGCAGCGTGCGCTTCACGTCCAACGACGGAAACACGACCTCGGTGGCGCACGTGTTGTCCGTGGTCCGCACAAAGGTGAGGCGCGCCGGCACGCCGGCACGGAGCGTCAGCCGGGCCGGCTCGAAGCCCGCCTCGCCCACCCGGACCTTGGCGGTCTGCACGTTCGTCCGGCTGGCGCCGCCGGTGGCTGACGTGGCAGCCGGCGATCCCGTTCCTGCACCGGCCGGAGAGGATGGCCGAAGCCCGAGCCGCTCGCGTTCGGCTCGCACGAAGAAGCTGCCTTCCGTCACCACCACGTCGCCGGGCTGCAGGCCCGACAGCACCTCCACCGCATCGCCGGAGCCAGGCGCGAGTCGAACCTCGCGTTCCGTGAAGGTTCCCGGCGCCGCGGGGTTCACCAGATAGACGACCTGCCGGTCGCCGACGTTCTGCACGGCACTGCGGCGGACCACGGGGCGTGCCTGGGCGCCAGCCTGCGCAATGACGACATCGGCGTACATGCCGAGCCGGAGGTCGTTCCGCGGGTTCGGGACCTCGACCCTGACCTGAGCCGTCCGCGTCTGCAGGTTGAGCTGTGGATCGATGTAGCTGGTGCGACCCTCCAGCGCGAGCTCCGGATATGCCGCCATCGTGACGGTTGCGGCGCTGCCGACCCGCACCTGTGCGAAATCCTTCTCGTAGACGTCCGCCACCACCCACACCGTGGACAGGTCCGTCACTGTGAAGAGCGTGGTGGACGGGTCCACATTCAATCCGACGTTGGCCAGACGCTCGGTGACCACACCGGAGATGGGCGCAGGCACGCTGGCGCTGGCGCCGGCGTCAGGCGCGGACTCGCCGTCGAGCGCCGCGCGCGGCACACCCAGCAGCTCGAGCCGCGCCCGCGCGGTCTGGACTTCAGCGGTCTTCGCCGTGTGCTCGGCATGGATGCGTTCGAGCTCCTGCCGGCTGGCCGCGCCAATCTCAACGAGCTTCTCCGTCCGCTGGAGCTCCAGCTCGTGGGCTCCAAGCTCGGCGCGTGCCGACGTGTACCTGGTGTACGCCTCCGACAGCTCCGGGCTGAACACTCGGGCCATCGGCTGGCCTCTTCGCACCGTCTGGCCGAGTTCGACGGCCACCTGGGTGACGCGGCCGGCAACGAGCGGCGTGACGGCGACCTGCCGGTAGGCATTCGGCGCGACCACCCCCGGCAGCCGCAGGCCGGGAGCGGCGCTCCCGGCCGCGACAGGTGCGGTCGTGATGCCTGCGCGATTGACGGCGTCCGGTCCGAGGGTGACGACAACGTCCGGCAACGGCGAGCCGGGCGCTTCGGCGGACGCGGGGCGCGCCGGGGCGCGTTCGGACGGAGCGTCCGGCCGGCCGGGGAACGCCTGTGGCCCCTGCGCCGGCCGCATGACCATGTACATTCCGCCGGCGCCAGCGGCCAGCAGCGCCACGCCAGCCGCGACAAGTACTGCCCACTGCCTCATCGCACCTCTCCCAGCGCCAGCGCGAGCGCCTGCCGTGCCTGGTACGCCTCGCCCAGCGCCCGCGTGAAGGCCCGCTCCAGATCCAGATACCGCCGCTGCTCGCCCAGCACATCGAAAATCGAAACGCGGCCGAGCGCGTGAGTTTCAGCGACAACCGCCAGGTTCTGCCGGGCCAGTGAACTGGCTTCGGACGTGTAGACCGCCACCGCCTGGCGGGCATGCGCATCGCGGGCCCGAGCCGCGGCGATCTCGGCCAGCTCGGTCAGCCGGGCCGCCTCCAGCCGCGCCGATGCGCCTGCCCGCTCCGCCCTGGCCGCGGCCGCCTCCCCCTGCTTCCGGTCGAACAGCGGCACCGTCACCGACGCGCCGGCCGCGACGTAGTGGAAGATGCCGCGGACCGGCTCCAGGCCGCCCGCGATGCCGAAGCCGCGCTGCGGGAAGCCGGAGTCCATGCGCATGTAGGCGGCGAAGAGGCTGACGTCCACGCGGCCCTCGCGCCGAACGCGCTCGACCTGCGCGTCGGCCGCCTCGACGCGCGACTCCGCCGCCGCGACATCCGGGCGGGCGCCGGCCAGCGCGTGGTCTTCGGCTGGACCCGGCGGTGGCGCCGCCCGCAGGACCAGCTCCTCCAGCGTGTGCTTCACCTTCAGCGGCGCGTCGGCGGCCATGCCCAGCGCCCGCTTCAACTCGACCAGCGCGCGTTCCACCGTGCCCGCCTGGAGCAGGCGCTCCGATTCGAGCCGCTGCACCTCGACGCGAAGGACGTCGCGCTCGAGCCGCGGCGTGGCCCCTTCCTCCACCCGGGCCGCGATGAGTCCCTGTTGCCGCGACACGGTGTCGTAGAGGTCGTCGAGCACGGCCAGCTCGCGCAGCGCGATCGCGACGGCGCCGTACTTCGTCCGCACCTCTTCGGCCAGGAGGCGGGCGCGATCGGCCAGGACGTGGCGCGCGGTGTCGATCTGCCGGTCCGCGACCTGGACGCGGCCGGCTTTCCGGAACAGGTCGAGCGGCCAGGCGATCTCGAGGCGCGTTTGCCTGTCCAGGCCGGCGGGCTCAGCCTGCTGCATGAACGAGACCGTCGGGTTCGGCCGGAGGCCAGCCTGCAGGCGCAGCCCGCGCGCCACATCGACCTCATGCCGGGCGCTCTGGAACGCAGGTTCCTGCTCGAGTGCCTGTGCGACCGCGGCTTCGACGCTGAGGCCGTTGGCCGGATCGACATGCTGCCGGGCCAGGGCGGCGGCGGACTCGCGCGCGTCGGCCTGCGCGGCAGCGAGCCGCGCCGGCCCGAGCATTCCCAGCATCACCACAAGTGCCACCTGCGTCCTCATTGCACAGTCCCCTCGAAGCTGACCGAGCCGCGTCCGGCTGGTCCATCCCATTCGATTGCCATCTGCCACGCTCCCGCCATGCCGAACTCGGCGCTGGCGTCGTACGATCCGGGCGTACCGCCCGGCGCCACCTTCAGCCCGCCCGACATCGCCATGCCCGGCATCGGCATGTTCGCGCTGGCGCGAACTGCGCCAACGTCCACGAGCTTCCCGCTGCCGTCCCGGAACTCGATGACGAAGGTGTTGCGCCCCTGCCGGAGCACGCCGGCCCGCGCGCGCAGGACGATCTCGAGGCCGCTGGCGCTTACGCGTTCGATCACCGGATCCCCGCCCCCAGCGCCAGGCGCCGGCCGGCTGCCGCTGAACGCCTGCCAGGCCACGAACGCGCCGCCCAGGGCGGCGACGAGGCCGGCGGCCGCCAGGGCGCGGCGAACGGGGAATGCGCCTGACGACTGCGCTGGCAGGAGCTCGTGGCGCAGGCCGAGCCGCCGCTCCTGGATCCAGTAGTAGAGGACGGGGGTGACGATCAGCACGTGGAGCAGCGACGACACCATCCCGCCCAGCACCGGGGTGGCCAGCGGCTTCATCACTTCGGCGCCGACGCGCGTGCTCCACATGATGGGCAGCAGGCCGGCGATGACGGTCGTGACGGTCATCACCTTGGGCCGCAGCCGGAGCAGGGCGCCTTCCACGACCGCGTCGCGCAGGTCGGCCCTGGTCATCGTGCCGCCCAGCAGCTGCCGCTTGCGCGCGACCGACTCTTCCAGGTAGATCACCATCACCACCCCGGTCTGGACGGCGGTGCCGAAGAGCGCGATGAAGCCGACCCAGACGGCGACGGAGAAGTTGTAGCCGAGCAGCCACAGCAGGTAGATGCCGCCGGTCAGCGCGAACGGCACCGCCAGCAGGACGTGCGCCGCCTCAGCCACCGAGTGATAGGTGAAATAGAGCAGCACGAAGATGACGAGGAGGATGATGGGCAGCACGAGCTGCAGCTGCCGCCGGGCATGCTCCTGGTTCTCCCAGCGGCCGCTCCAGCCGAGGTAGTAGCCGGCCGGCAGCCGCGACATCGCGCGCCACGGCCTGGCGCGCCTCGTTGACGAATCCACCGACGTCACGCCCCTGCACGTTGAGGAGGACCGTCGCCAGAAGCAGGCCGTTCTCCGACGAAATCATCGCCGGCCCGCGCGTGTGCTCGATTCGCGCCAGCTGGCCGAGCGGGATCTGCGTGCCGGCGGGTGAGGCCACCAGCACGTCGCCGATGGCCGCGGCGCTGGCGCGGTATTCCGGCGCATAGCGCACCCGCACCGGAAAGCGTGCCCGCCCCTCGATCGTCGTGGTCAGCACCTTCTCGCCCACGGCGCTCTCGATGACCTGCTGGATCTCGCCGACGCCGATGCCGTACCTGGCGGCGGCCGCGCGATCCACCTCGATGTTCAGGTATTGGCCGCTCGTCACCTGTTCCGGGTAGACGTTGCTTGCGCCGGGCACGCGCTGCAGCACCTCGGCGACCTGCCGCGCCGACGCCTCGAGCACGGCGAGGTCGGTGCCGAACACTTTCACGCCCGACTTCCGAGCGGATGCCGGTCGTGAGCATGTCGATGCGGTTGATGATCGGCATGGTCCAGATGTTCGAGACGCCGGGCAGCTGCACGGCGCGCCCCATCTCGGCGCGCAGGCTGTCGAGTGTGATGCCCGCCCGCCACTGGTCGCGGGGCTTCAGGTGCACCACGGTCTCGGTCATGTTGAGCGGCGCCGGATCGGTCGAGGTGTCCGCCCGGGCGACCTTCGCGACGGCGTACTCCACCTCGGGGAACTGCATGCAGCGCCTGGTTCTGGCGGGCGGCGATCTTCGTGTTCTCCTCGAGCGAGATGCTCGGGTCGGCGATCGGCATGAACATCAGGTCCCCCTCGTTCAGCGGCGGCATGAACTCGCTGCCGATGCCGCGGGCCACGCCGAGCGCGCCGCCGAACAGCGCGGCCGCCACGATCACGGTGACGACGCGGTGCGCGAGCGCGGCCTCGAGCGCCGGCTGGTAGGCGCGGCGCAGCACGCGCATGACCGGGTTCGACTCCTCCGCGTGGAACCGGCCGCCGAGGAGCAGCGTGCAGAGCACCGGCACGAGGGTGACGGCGATCACCGTGGCGGCCAGCACCGCGAAGGTCTTCGTGAACGCCAGCGGATGGAAGAGCTTCCCTTCCTGCCCGGTGAGCGCGAAGACCGGAACGAAGGCGAGCAGGATGATCGCCATCGAGAAGAAGACCGGACGGCCGACCAGCCGGCGTCGCTTCGAGCACGGTCTCCCGCACCCGCTGCGTGTCGCGCGGATCGACCTTGCGCTGCTCGAGGTAGCGGAAGGCGTTCTCGGTGACGACGATGCCGGCGTCCACGAGCACGCCGATGGCGATGGCGATGCCCGCCAGGCTCATGATGTTCGACGAGATGCCGGCGTAATACATGCCGAGGAACGCCGTCAGCACCGCGAGCGGCAGCGGAATCGTCACGATCAGGATCGACCGCAGGTGCATCAGGAAGATCACGTGCGCCAGCGTCACGAGGATGATCTCCTCGACCAGCGCATGGCGCAGGGTGTCCACCGCCTGGCTGATGAGATGCGGACCGGTCGTAGAAGGGCACGATCCGGACGCCCTCGGGCAGGCCCGGCTCGAGCTGGGCGATGCGCGCCTTGACGGCGTCGATCACCGTCTTCGTGTTTACGCCGGTCCGGGCAACCACCACGCCGCCGACCGCCTCGCTACGTGCCCTTCACGAGCGAGGCGACCCGGAACGCGTTGCCGATCTGCACGTCGGCCACCTGCTCGACGTAGACGGGCACGCCGTTCGCCGCGCCCACCACGATCTTCCGCACGTCGTCCAGCGACGCGATGAGGCCGACGCCGCGGACGATCAGCCACGCGCCGTTGGCCTCCAGCACGTTGCCGCCGACGTTGACGTTGCTGTCCCGCACGGCGTTCACCACGGCGCTGAGCGGCAGGCCGTAGGCGCGGAGGCGGTTGGGATCGACGTCGATCTGGTACTGCTGGACGTGCCCGCCAACGGACGCGACCTCGGCCACCCCGGGCACGGCATTCAGCTGGTAGCGGATGAACCAGTCCTGGAGCGTCCGCAGCTCGCGCAGCGAATGGGTCGGGCTCTCGACGGTGTACCAGAAGACGTGGCCGACGCCGGTGGCGTCGGGACCGAGCGTTGGCGCGACGCCGTCCGGCAGGGTCTTGCCGACCAGGCTCAGGCGCTCGAGGACCCGCGTCCGCGCAAAGTAGAGATCGACGTCGTCCTCGAAGATCACGTAGATCATCGAGAACCCGAACGCCGACTGCGAGCGGACGACGCGGACGCCGGCGAGCCCCTGCAGGTTGACGGTCAGCGGGTAGGTGACCTGGTCCTCCACCTCCTGCGGGCTGTGCCCCGGCCAGTCGGTGAAGACAATCACCTGGTTGTCGGACAGATCGGGGATGGCGTCGATTGGTGTCGCGGACACCGCCCACCAGCCCCACGCGCCGAGGCCGAGGTACGCCGCAATCACCAGGACACGATTCCGGAGCGAGAGCTCGAGCAGCTTGTTGATCATGATCCACGACACTCGTCATGCACGCGCGCGTACGCACGCGTACTGGAGCCCGGGAGTTGCCGGGCAGACACACGACGACTGTGGTGGCTAGACGATCAGGACGGAGAGCAGGAGGTGCGGCGCGGGGGGGCTGCCTGGCAGCGGCAGCCGCCTGCGCCAGGCGTCGGGCTGGGGGGCGGTAGCGGGCACCATCAACGGTACGGGGCTCGCCACCGGCGCGATCGAGACGCCGAACGTCAGCATCACCGAAGACGACGAGGCGTCGTCTTGTTCTGCGGCGCCGCAGCAGCGATCCGCGTCCGCCTGGGTGACGGCTTCGGGCGCGCCCGAGTCGTGCCCGGAGGCGTGCATCGGGCACCCCTCGGCGCCGGCGCAGCATGCCATCCGCGCTTCAGGCGTTGCCACCCAGCCAGCGCACAGCGTCAGCGGGCTGGCGAGGAGCGCCAGCGCCACGAGAAGCGCCGAAAGACGATGGCTGATGGAACGCACTTCACCAAGGATGCGGGAGACGCGAGGAGGTGTCAACCCGGGCGGCCCCAATCGGCCGCGGCGGTCACGCGATCCCGAGCGTGCGCTGCATGTCTTCCAGCGGCACGCCCTTCGTCTCCGGCACCATGAACATCACCCAGATGAGCTGCAGCACCATCATGCCGCAGAAGAACAGGAACACGTAGCCGGGCGCGAACGCCGTCACCATGCCGGGAAAGAACGTCGTCAGCAGCGCCGCGAACATCCAGTGCGTGAAGCTGCCGAGCGCCTGGCCGCCGGCCCGGTGCCGGTTCGGGAAGATCTCGGAGATGAGCACCCAGATCACCGCCCCCTGGCCGACGGCGTGGGCGGCGATGAAGGCGAAGATGCAGGCCGGGACGATGGCGACGTTGCCGGTGAAGAAGGCCCACGACGTCAGGCCGAGCGACGCGATGTAGCCGAACGACCCGATGAACAGCAGCGTGCGCCGCCCGAGCCGGTCGATCAGCCACAGGCCGACGAACGTGAACACGAGGTTCGTGACGCCGATGCCGATCGACTGCAGCAGGGCCGCCTGCGCGCCGAGCCCGGTCATCTCGAAGATGCGCGGCGCGAAGTAGAGCATCGCGTTGATGCCGGAGAGCTGGTTGAAGAACGCCACCAGGAACGCCAGCATGATCGGGATCCGCAGGCCGTACGTCCAGAAGCGCCCGGCGGTCAGGCGGTCCGCCGCGGACGCCTCGATGACGTCGGCCGTCATCGCGATCACCTCCGGCGCCGCCTCGGGCTGGATGAGCCGCAGCACCTCGACCCCGGCGGCGCGGTCCCCCTTGCGCGCAATCAGCCAGCGCGGGCTTTCCGGAATGCCGAAGCACAGCACCGTGTAGATCAGCGCCGGGATGGCCTCCACGCCGAGCATCCACCGCCAGGCATTGTCGCCGATGCCGCCGAGCAGCGCGTTCGACAGGAACGCCACGAGGATGCCGAAGACGATGTTGAACTGGAACATGCCGGCGAGGCGCCCGCGCCATTCCGGCGGCGAGATCTCGGCAATGTAGAGCGGCGCCGCGACCGTCGAGATGCCGACGCCGAGGCCGCCGATGAAGCGCGCCAGGATGAACGAATAGACGTCGGTGGCGAGGCCGGACCAGACCGCGGAGATGAAGTAGAGCACGCCAATCCACAGGAGCGTCGCCCGGCGCCCGTAGCGGTCGGTCGGCCAGCCGCCGACCAGCGACCCGAGCACGGTGCCGTAGAGCGCCGAGGCCATGGCGACGCCGTGCATCGCCGGGCTCAGCGACCACAGCGCCTGGATGGTCTGCTCCGCGCCGGAAATGACCACGGTGTCGAAGCCGAAGAGAAAGCCGGCAAGGGCCGACGTCAGCGACCAGAAGAACAGGCGGCCTTTCATGGGCATGGCTCCAGTCAGCGCGCGCGCGGAGAAGAGGGGGCGGCGAGCCGCCAGAACTGCGTCTCGTTCATCAGCGTGATCCGCTGCCCCTTCTCGCGGAGCCGCTTGATCTCCATCAGCTTCAGCCCGCCGTCGCGCCCGGCCGCCTGCAGCGCGTTGGGCCGCCCGCGCACCACCACGGTGGTCTGCGAAGAGGGCCCGCCATGGACGATCGCCCCCGCCCGCGTCGCGGCCGCGATCGCCTCCTTGCGCGGGCGGCTGAGGATGCCGGTGAACGCCAGGTGCACGCCCTTGAGGCTCCGCACCACGCCCGCCTGCAGCGAGGGCGGAGGATTGCGCAGCGCCTCGATCATCTCGGCGGCGCTCTCGTAGCGCTTGCGCCGCTCGCCGATGCACCGGTACACGATCTCCTTCAGGTGATCGCTGCACGACAGCCCGCGCACGTCCGGCGGCCGGATCCTCGCGTGCGCATCTCCCTTGACCAGCATCCCGAGCAGCTGTCCCACCTGATACACGTCGTCACGCGCCTGCCATTTCGGCGCCGTCCGGGCCAGGATGTCGCTCGGGGCCGTCATGGCGTTCAGGGTGCGGACGGTGATCCCGCGCATGTCGCTCTGCTGCCTGGCGATGCCGAAGTCGCCGAGCTTGAGGCGCCGCTTGTCGCACACGAAGACGTTCATCGGTGTGAGGTCGCGGTGCAGCGTGTGCCCGCGGTGGAGCTTGCCGAGCACCTCGAGGATCCCGGCAATCTCGCGCCGGGCGCCGCTCTCGGTCCAGCCTTTCGCGCCGGCCGCGAGGAACGCGCTCAGGTCGCCGTGCGCCGCGTACTCCAGGGCGAGGCAATAGACGACCCGCTCCCTGCCGGCAGACGAGAGGACGGTGAGGGGAAACCTGTCGAAGATGCGGATCGCGCGGGGATGCCCGGCCAGGAGCATGCCGAAATAGGCCTCGCGCAGCCAGCCGTCGATGTGCCTGCTGGCCTTGATGCAGACGGTCTCGGGCACCTCGTCCGAGCGTCCAAGGCGCCGGGCCAGATAGACCTGCCCGAACCCGCCCTGGCCGAGCAGCCGCTCAACCCGGTAGGTCAGCCCCGACTCGGGGCTCACGATGCGTTGGCCGGCTTCCAGCAGATCGCGATGGTGCGTCCGCCGGACGAAGCCCGAGCGGGCGGTGCGGGTGGTGGCGTCTGCTGGATGCGGCAGCGGCACGGAGTTCGGCATCGCGGTCGCTGATGGTCAGTGGCCGCGGCCCTGGAAGAGATTGCGGCCGGCGACGAGGGAACGCATCTTGGCGTCCGCCGCGCTGCGGGGCAGCATCCAGAATCCGCAGTCCGGGTGCACGTAGCGTACGCGTTCAGGGCCCAGGGCCTTGGCGGCCCGCTCGATGCGCCGGGCCACGACTTCGGCCGACTCCACCTCGTTGTCCTTGATGTCGATGACGCCGATGCCCAGTCCGATCTCGGGCCGGACGTCCTTCAGCAGATCGAGCTCGTGCTCCGGCCGCCGCGCGATCTCGAGGACGAGGTGATCGCACTGCAGCAGGTTCAGGAACTCCAGCAGCCGATCGTAGGTGCCCTTCTGGATCGTCTGTCCGCCGTAGTTCCCGTAGCAGAGGTGCACCGCCTTCTCCCCCTTCGCCCCTTCGAGCACCCGGTTGATGCCGGCGGCCGCCAGCCGGGCATCCTGCGGATTGCCGGTCACGTTCGCCTCGTCCACCTGCACCACGTCGGCATCGATGCCGCGGACCTGCTTCTGCAGCACGTCGGCGAGCGCCATCACCAGCTGCTCGAGGTCGCCGTAGTATTCGTCCCCCACGGTCCTGGCCAGCATGTAGGGGCTGGTGATCGTGAACTTGCGCGGCAGCGCCGTCAGGTCGCGAAAGAGCAGGTAGTCCCGCTCGAGGTTGAGCCGGCCGCCGCCGAGCGGCCCGGTCACGATGCCGGGGGGCGCCGAGCGGAAGTGCTGGCCCGGCGTGCTCCGCCAGCGCTGCAGCTGGTCCACGGTCAGGTCCGTCGAGATGCCGTCCATCGGCCGGAGGAAGTAGTCGATCATGCCGTTGGTTTCGGCATGGTTGATGTCCCAGCGGTACAGTTCGCCGTCGGCCACGACGTCGATCCCCGCCAGCTCCTGGGTCTTGATGACCGCCAGCATCGCATCGCGCAGGCTCTCGCGCGTGCTGAACACGCGCAGCCAGGTGGGCACGGGATAGCTGCCGACGACGGTGGTCTTGATGGTGGTCATGATGCGGGGTGCGTCCCTTTTCCTCCAGTGGGTAGCGCGGGCGCGGGGTCAGGCCTCGAAGCCCAATGAGTCGAACGTCCAGGTTTCCATCGGCTCCATCGACGCCATGTCCGGTTCGACGGCGAAGCCGAAGCCCGGGCAGTGCAGCGAGCCGATCCGCAGCCGGCCGTCCACGATGTTGGGGCCGATTATCCCATGCTCGTCCACGTAGAAATCGCCGTGCGCGGCCAGGGCGGCGCGGCGCTGCGGCTCGGGCAGGTAGGTCAGCCCGGGATGGTAATGGTGGCCGTTGCGCTCGACGTGCTGCAGGCCGAGCGTAGCGGCCAGGCACAGGTCGGACTGCGTCGGAATGATGCCGACGGTGCACAGATCCTCTCCGGTCATCGCGAAGTCGCCGCCGCGCCCGCGGTCGTTGTGGAGCCACGTCAACCCGGCGTTGAGCAGGCTGCGGATCGCCCCCTTGCAGCCCTTGCTGCTGACGCCGCGGTAGCCCAGGTCGATGGCCTGCGCGTAGGCCTGCAGCGTGCCGTCCGATTCGTCGATGATCACCGGCTTGGCGCGCGACAGCTCGCGCAGCGATCCGATGCGGTCCGCGGTCAGGGCAATGGCGCGGTCGAAGGGCTGCTCGATGACGAGGACGTTCTCCCAGAGCGTGGCCAGCTCGGGCCGTTCCCGGATCGCGGCGACCAGCTCCTCGAAGTCCCCGGCCCGCTTGTATTGCTCGTTGCCGTCGAGCGTCAGGTGATAGTCACCGCCCAGGTGGTGCTCGAGAAGGCGCGCGAGACGCGTGAGGCGTTCGAGATCGTGCTCCAGCCGGTTGGAGACCTTGACCTTGTAGTAGCGGACCCCGCGTCGCGTCGCGTATTCCTCGATCGCCTGCGGCCAGCCGTCTTCGAGACGGTCCGCGGGCGGAATCTCGCCGGGCGTGAGCGGATCGCCGAGGCCAACGGTCTGGCGCACGTACAGCGACCGGGCGGGCGCAGGCGGCAGCCAGTCGCGGGGAGCCGCGCCCTTCAGCCCGCCGTGGACCATCGCGGCATCGATGCCGAACAGGTTGCCGCGGGCGCCCTCCGCGAACCCCACCCCATGGCGGCGGCAGGCCGCATCCAGGACGGCGCGCTCCAGCAGGCTCGATCCAAAGCTCGCCAGCAGGGGCGGGAGGCCCGACTCGCCCGACTGCTGCTGGACGGCCGCCTCGGCGCCGAGCCACGCCGGAAAGAAGTCCACGCCGGCGCGGAAGGCGTCGGCGTAGGCCTCCCTGGCCAGCGCGATGACCTCGAACATGTCGGCAATCTGCCGCGCGAAGTCCTTGTCCGGCGACTTGTCGAACCAGCTCGGGGGCAGGCAGTCGCCGCTGAACCCCTGCTGCAGCTGGCCGTCGCATTCGACGACGACCCGGCAGGTGGCCTGCGGGCAGCGCGACAGGACGGCGCTGCCATAGCGGAACGGGATCCGCGTCGTCGAGTTTCGCAGGGCGAGCTGTGACTCTTTGAGGGCAACGCGCATATCGTGAGCACCAGGGAATGAGGCGGCGGGCCGGCGCGTTTTGGGCGCTGTCGCCGACGAGACAGTATCAGCATTGACGACGCCCGGCGAGGCCCCTCGTGCTCAGCTCGGCGGCCCGCAGCTCGACGGTTGCACGTGCCGCGGGGCGCGTGAGCCGGCGGGTTGCGTGGCGGACCTGAAAGCGCTGACAATGGGGCCGAACGCCAAACCGTAACCAGGAGGGAATCGATGGATCAGCCCGCTCCGTGCGCCCACCCCTCGTGTTCGTGCACCGTGGCTCCGAATGGTGAGTTCGGCAAGTATTGCAGCGATCACTGCAAGAAGGCGAAGGACATCACCGAGCTGCGGTGCGGCTGCAACCACCCGGCCTGCCGCTGATTCCCGAGTCCCGGGCGCCGGCGGAAGCCGGTGAGGCGCGATGCGCGGCCCCAGCGTGAAAGCGTACTACTGCGATCATTTCGTCCTTCCGCTCCCGGCCACGCACTCGTTCCCCATGGCCAAATACAGCCGGCTCCGGGAGCTGGTCGTGGCCGATGGGACCGTTGCGCCCGGCCGGCTGATGGAGCCGGCGGCGGCCACGCGCGAGGAACTGACGCTGGCCCACGACGCCGGCTACGTCGACGCCGTGATGGCCGGCACGCTCGCGCCGGATCACCAGCGGCGCATCGGCTTTCCCTGGTCGCCCGAGATGGTCGAGCGGTCGCGGCGCAGCGTTGGCGGCACGATTGCCGCGGCCCGTGCCGCGCTGCTCGAGGGCGTGGGCATCAACCTGGCGGGCGGCACCCACCACGCCTTTGCCGGGCGGGGTGAAGGCTACTGCGTCTTCAACGACATTGCCGTCGCCGCCAGGGTGCTGCAGTCGAGCCGGTCCGGAGGCCGCATCGCGGTGATCGACTGCGACGTGCACCAGGGCAACGGGACCGCCGCGATCTTCCGCGACGACCCCTCAGTGTTCACCTTCTCGATTCACGGCGAGAAGAACTTCCCGTTCCGCAAGGAGCAGAGCGACCTTGACATCGCCCTGCCGGACGGGACGCAAGACGACGAGTATCTCGCGCAGCTGGGGCCGGCGCTCGACGTCGTCATGGCGCAGCGGCCCGCGTTCGTCTTCTACCTGGCCGGCGCCGACGCCTTTGCCGGTGACCGGCTCGGACGCCTGGCACTGACTATCGAGGGCATGCGCCGGCGCGACGCCCTGGTGTTCGAGCGCTGCCAGGGCCTGCCGACCGCCGTCACCATGGGCGGCGGCTACTGTCCCGACGTCGACACCATCGCCCGGATTCACGCCAACACGATCGCTACGGCGGCAGGAATGCTTCAGACAACTTCCAATTTCCAAATCCCAACGCCCAAGTAGTTCCCCAGCTCCCCAGCTAAAACGCGTACCCTATCCTCGCGTATACGAACCGCCCGTTCATCCCGAACGGCGAGTGACTCGGGTAGACCTGGATGCCGTTGAACGAGTTCGGCGCGATGTTGCGATCCGGATAGGCGTCGAAGGCGTTCTGCACGCCCGCCTGGAGCGACGCCTGCCGCACCCGCACGGTCAGCTCGAAGTCGGCGAGCCATTTCGAGCTGAACTCCTGGTCGGTTGCCTCCGTGGCCGTGAAGCTGCAGAACTCGCCGTAGCGCTGCGCGCGCACCGTGCCCGCCAGCCTGCCCTGATCCCACCGCCCGCCGAGAATCATGTTCGTCTTCGGCTGGCCGCACTCGATCCGGCGCCGCTCGATCCAGTCGAACAGCGTGTTCTCGAAGCCGGCGAGCTGCGGCGGCGTGGGCAGCAGCCGCCCGATCTCGGTCTCGTTCCAGTTGAAGCCGCTCCACACGCGCAGGTTGTTCCGATCCCCGATCGTCCAGCGGTACGACGCCGACAGGTCGACGCCTGTCGTTTTCGTGTCGATGGCGTTGGTGAAGAAGCGCGCCCCGTTCGCGCCGAACGGCGCCAGCAGCTCGGTAATGCGGCCGCCCGTGAAGTTGCCCGAGAAGACGATGCGGTCGTCGATGTCGATGCGGTAGCCGTCCACCGACAGCTCCAGCGCCTCGACCGGCTGCACGACGATACCGCCGCTCACGTTGACCGAGGTCTCCGGCTCGAGCGAGCGGGCGCCGAGCGCCGCGGCGACCGGGCTGGCGACCGGGAACGTGCCGACCTCGAACGGGATCAGCGTGCCGCCGACGTTCAGGAAGTTGGTGCTGACGGCGGAGAACCACGACTGCTGCAGCGACGGCGCCCGGAAGCCGCTCGACACCGCACTCCGCAGCACCACCTGCTTCGACGGCTCCACCCGGACCGTCAGCTTGCCGTTGGCGGTGGCGCCGAAGTCGGAATAGTGCTCGGCCCGGCCGGCCGCGCCGACCCGCAGCCACGTCGTCAGCTCCCCCTCGAGGTCCACGTAGCCGGCGACGCTGTTGCGCGCCTCGTCCACCTCGTTCGACGGCCGGAAGCCGGGGAACACCTGCGCGCCGGCGCGGCGCGGCCGCCGAGCTGGTTCGGTTGCCCGCCGTCGAGATACGAGTTCGGCTCGCCCGCCAGGATCTGGTAGTTCTCGCGGCGCCATTCTGCGCCGAACGCCACGTTCACCTTCTCGATCGCCCCGATCGTCGAGGGGCCGCGACAGGTCCACGTTGGCCACCCACTGGTCGAACAGGAACGAGCCGGCGTAGAACTCGGTCTGGTTGGGGGGGATCGCCGGGCCGAGCGACGCGTTCAGCGAATTGACGACGTGGAAGTCGAAGCTGTTGTGACCCCAGCCGAGGCTGCCGTCGTAGAACCAGCCGCGCGCCGCGCCGCGCACGCCCGCCGTTGCGGAGCCGTCCACGACATCGGGCTCGATCTGCGGCAGGAAGCCCTGCGGGTAAATCGCCTTCCAGTTGCGGGCGTCGCCCGCGATCCGGTAGAAGCCCGCCGAGTTGCCGAGCCGGCGGCTGGCGCCGCCGAAGGCATAGAGGAAGCGCTGCTGCGCGGCGCCCAGCGGCAGCTCGGCGGAGGCGAACAGCATCGCGTCGTTGGTGTCGCCGTCGCCCCAGCGGTGATTCGGCTGATCGGGCGGCGCCACGCCGGGATCCGTGCCCTGCGGCCGCGGATCGGGAGCCGCCCGGTTCGTGCGGTTGCGATCGCGATAGTCCCCCGCCACCATGATCGACCCGCTGCCCGCGGTGAAGCTGTGGCTGGCGCTCAGCTCGTTGAGCTCGCCGTCTCCCTCCGTGGTGCCGCCAACCTTGTAGGCCATCGACGTCGGCGCCCGCCCCGACTTCAGGACGATGTTGATGACGCCGGCGATGGCGTCGGAGCCGTACTGCGCGGCCGCGCCGTCGCGCAGGATCTCGATGCGCTCGATCGCGGACGGCGGAATGGCGTTCAGGTCCACCCCCGTCGAGCCCCGGCCGATGCTGCCGTTGACGTGCACCAGCGCGCTCGTGTGGCGGCGCTTGCCGTTGATCAGGACGAGCACCTGGTCGGGCCCGAGTCCGCGCAGCGTGGCCGGGCGCACGGTGTCGGTGCCGTCGGTGATCGTCGGCCGCGGGAAGTTGAACGACGGCGCCAGCGCCTGGATGATCTGCGTCGTCTCGCTGTAGCCGGTGGCCTGGATCTCCGTGGCGGTGATGACGTCCACCGGCACGGCTTCCTGCGACGCCACGCCCGGCACGCGCGAGCCGACGGTGATCGCTTCCTGGAAGCCGACCACGAGCCCGAAGTCCTGCGTGACCGTGTCGCCGGAGAGGGTGACCCGCGTGACCTGCGGCACGAGGCCGGGGAAGGTGACGCGCACTTCGACCGTCCGCCCCCGCGCGCTGCCCGACGGCACCCGCAGCGTGTAGGCGCCGGCGGTGTCGGTCACCGTGGAGAGGCCGAGGACCGGGATGGTGACTTCCGCGCCCGGCAGCGACAGCGCATCGGCCACCGTGGTGACCGTGCCCGTGATGACCGTTTCCTGCCGCGCCGCGAGCGGCTGCGTCGCCAGTGCCGCCAGCACCAGCATCGTCCCGAAAGTTCGACCGAACATGTGTCCTCCCACGCTGATCTGCCCGACGGAGATCATACCCCTGCGGCTCGCGGCCGGCGGGCGGCGGGGTGACGATAGAATCTCCCCGGTGCACCCCGTCCCGCTGGTCATCATTTCCTGCTACCTTGCCGCCGTTACCGCGCTCGGCGTCATCCTTGCCCGGTGGAGCCGGACGGATCGCGACTGGGCGATCGCCGGGCGCGGCCTTGGGGTCACGGTGCTGGCGGGGGGTATTGCCGGCACCCGCATCGGCGGCGCCGGCACCTACGGGGTGGCCGGCGACGTGATCGCCGGCGGCGTCTGGCACCTGATCTGGTACGCGCTCTCGACCTTCCTCGCGATCACGATCGTGGGCCTGTTTTTTGCCCGGACCTACCGCCGTCTCGAGCTTCAGACGACGAGTGAGATCTTCTGGCGGCGGTTCCGGTCGGCTCGCTGCCAGGTGGTGACCAGCCTGTCGGTGCAGACGCTCTACCTTGCCGTCAACGTGATCGAGCCGTACGTGATCGGCGCCATCCTGCAGTCGCTCACCGGCATGCCGCTGCCGCTCGGCATCGCGATCGGCGCGGTGATCCTCGTGAGCTACACGGCGCTCGGCGGCTTGTGGGGAGCGGTCGTCACCAACCTGATCCACTCCGTCGTCATCATCCTGGGCTTCGCGCTGGTGGCCGTGCTGGGCGTCGCGCACCTTGGCGGCTGGGCGGCGATGCAGGCGTCGATCGACCTGCGGCTGGCCGAGGCGGGGCGCGACAGCGTCCGCTGGTGGAGCCCGGTCGGCGGCGGGTGGGTCGCCGCGCTGGGCATGGCATTCGCGGCCATCATCCACACGCCCGCCGCGTCCATCTACGCCAATTTTTCGAGCGCCGCCCGATCGCCGCGCACCATCGTCCCGGGATTCCTGCTCGGCGCGGCCGCCGCCGCGGTCATGCCGCTGTTTGCCGGGATCATCGGCATGCAGGCGCTGGCGCGCTACGGGATTGCCGCCGGACCGAAAGGCTACGCCAGCATCACCGCGATGGCGCTCGAGATCAGCCCGTGGATCGGCGGCGTGGCGCTGGCCGGGGTGCTGGCGGCGGTGGTCTCGTCGGGCGGGCCGGTGCTGCTGGCGAGCGCGATGCTGCTGGTGCGCGACTGCGTGCCGCAATCGCGGCGGTGGAGTCCTGCGCGCCGGCTTGCCGCCTACCGCTTGGCGACCGTGTTCTTCGGCATCCTCGGCGCGGCGCTGGCGCTGCTGGCCGCGCGCCACGACGTCTCGCTGATGCGGCTGCTGCTCATCGGCTTCGGCATGCTCGTGCCGCCCGGCATCGCCATCACCTTCCTGCTCTACTGGCGCCGGACCACTGAAGCCGGGGCCTTCTGGGGCATGGCGCTGGGGTATGCGTCGGCGGTTGTCTGGTACCTGGCCGCGTACGAGCGGACGGGCGTCGATCCGTCGTATCCGGCCACGCTGGTCCCGCTGGTGGTGCTGCCGATCGTGTCGCTGGCAACGGCGGGGCAGCCGCGGGCGGAGGGGGAGAGCGGCGCGGAATGAGCGCTGCCGTTATTGCTCGGGTATCGTGCAGGAAGGGAAGCGCGCCAGCGCGGTGTTCCCGTTGTAGCCAAGCTCCTGCAGCAATCCGACCCGCGACGTGTAGTAGCCGTCGGCGGTCAGGTTCTTGATCAGGCGGAAGAACCTCGCGCCCAGCCGGGGATCGGCAGCGGGCGCGTCGGCCGCCCGCGCCGGCGGCGTCTTCGCCGGTGAGCGGCACGTAGTAGACCATCCCGGACGCTTCCTTGCGGTAGCGCGCCTGCTGCACGTCACGGGCCTCGCGATCGATCTCGTCGCTGAGCGGCTGAAGGATGGCGACGTGCTGCGGCCTCGTCGAGCGCCAGGTAGTCCCGCGAGAACCTGGCCTGCGCCTGCTGCCCCAGCCACGCCAGCCCGGCCCGCACCAGCGCCTGGTGCCCGGTGTTCAGCGACACCACACGGTCGATGTACTCGGGCACGCCGGCGCCCGACGCTCCCGGCGTGTCGGTGGCCGGAATGATCACGTCGGTCAGCCGGGTGAGCACCGCGTACTCCGCCGGCGTGAAGAACGCCGGCGTGAACGGCCCTGCCGCGGGCGTCTGCACCAGCACGCTGTGCACGTGCTGGCCGTAGAGCTCGTCGCCGGCAAACGGGAAGGCGCAGGTCGCGCCGATCGTCCCGAGCATCTTCAGCGCTCGTCGTCTGGTTTCGGTCACAGCTCACCCCTCTGCACCCGCCCGGCGATGTGCCCGGCGGCACGCACGGCCAGCGCCATGATCGTGTGCGTCGGATTCTTCTCGGACGCCGACGGGAACACGCTGCCATCCACGACGTACAGGTTCGGCACGTCGTGCGTCCGGCAGTCGCTGTTGACGACCGACGTGCGCGGATCGCGCCCCATCCGGCACCCGCCCAGCTCGTGGTTGGGCGCCGGACCGGCCGGCACGGTCAGGATCTCGGCCCCGGCCTTGTCGAGGATCGCCAGGCTCCACCGCACCATGTCGTTGAACAGCTTCTCGTCGTTCTCCCCCCAGTGCACGTGCCGCCGCGCCGCCGGCAGCCCGAACTTGTCGGTCCTCGCGGGATCGAGATCGACATACGACTGGGCGTTCGGCAGCATCTCGCCGTACGGCGTGAACTGGATGAACGCCGGATAGGCGGCCTTCACGGCGGCCTTGTAGCCCGCCCCGAATCCGCCGATGGTCTTGGCCCACCCGGCCAGGCGCTTGTTCTGGTAGTTGAGCTGCGCGCCAAAGCTGCGCGCGTAGCCGCGCTTCGGGTTCCTGTGCGCGAACGACGGCATGTAGGCGTGGTCGAGAAAGCCCTCGTCGTTCACCGGCGCCCGGCCGCGCAGCCCGTCGAGCACGCACTCGATGCCGCCGGTGAAGTGCGGAATGAAGTGGCGGCCGACCTGCCCGTTCGAGTTGGCCAGGCCCTGCGGATAGCGCCGCGACGTGGACATCAGCAGCAGCGCGATGCTCTGGACGCACGCGCACGCCAGCACCACCGACTTGCCGCGCACCTCACCCTCGCGCTCGTGCACGCGGTGCAGGTAGCGGACGCCGGTCGCCCGGTTGTCGTCCGACACCAGCACTTCGCGGACGATGCAGTCGGGGAAGACGGTGACGAAACCGGCCTTCTCCGCCGGCGCGATGTGGACGTCGGCCGAGTTGTACTTCGCGACCACGTCGCAGCCGGCCATGCAGTTGCCGCAGAAGTGGCACGCCAGCCGCGTGCTGGTCGGCACGGTGAGCGTGGCCTTCCGGACGTGGACCAGGTCGGCGCCGACCGAGCGGGCAGCGCGCTTCAGGATCTCGTCGCTGCACTTGAGCGGCACCGGCGGCAGGAACGTGCCGTCGGGCAGATCCTCGAGGCCGTCGCGGTTGCCGCAGACGCCGACTTCCTGCTCGATGATGTCGTAGTAGGGCGCGATCTCCTTGTAGTCGATCGGCCAGTCCTCGCCGGCGCCTTCGAACGTGCGCCCCTTGAAGTCGCGCTGGCTGAAGCGCAGCGCCACCGCGTTCCACAGCATCGTCTTGCCGCCGACGCCGCGGCTCCGCTCCGAGTCGAACCCTTCCTTCCCCGGCCGCATCGTCGGGATCTGGCGGGTGGGGAAGTCGAACGGCATCGCGTGGGTGTTGAAGTCGGTGCGCGTGTTCACGCGCGGTCCGCCCTCGACGATGGCGACCCGGACGCCGCGCCGGGCGAGGTGCGACGCCAGCGTGCCGCCGGACGCGCCGGAGCCGACAATCACGACGTCGAAGATGTCGGTTTGCATGGCTGGCGGTCTACAGCGTGACGGTCCGGGTGCCCGCCGCGTCCCGGGCCGAGGCGCGCAGGCCGGCGAGCGTCGGCCCGTCCGGCCGATCCTTGCCGACCTTCACGGTGAAGGTGCCCGGCCGAGAACACCGGCGGCTGGAAGCGGTTGCCGCGCGCGCGGACGGTGTAGAGCACCTCCCCGGTGGCATCGGCAATCACCTGCACGACCGGGCGGGCGGCGCCTTCGATCACGAGCTCCGGCAGCCACGCCGCCGGCCGGCGGCCGTCGTTGTCGTCGTTGCGGACCGTGATGGGCCAGCCGGGGTACTGGCTGCCGTCGGAGAAGCGCGGCCAGCACTCGAACGTGACCTGGCCCGACTTCTTGTTGAAGCGGACGAGGCCGTAGCCGTCGCCGCGCTTGCGCTCGTCCTTCAGGTCCTGCGGGTTGGCATAGGCCAGCACGGAGATCTTGTTCCCGAGGCCGTCGGTGTAGTCGCCGGTCCAGGGCAGCGGGCTGCCGGACACCGGGTTCGCGCCCGCCCGCTCGTTCTTGGGATGCCACCAGCGTCCGTAGATGGTGTTGACCAGCGCCGGGCTGGTGAAGGCGTAGGGCCCGTCGCCGTGCTCCTCGATGCCGTGCTTCAGCGTGACCGCCAGGTGCTGGTCGCCGCACAGGTGCGTGGCGCGCGCGCGGCGGATCTCGCGGAGCGCTTCGCTGCGTCCCTTCTGCGGCCAGCCGTTGCAGTCGAGGTCGGCGAGCAGCCGGTTGTCGGGCGTGCCGTGCATGTGCACGGCGCCGCAGAACGCCGTCTGGGAGAGCACGCACTTGATGTCGGCCCCGGTCCAGTCCTGCGTCCACTGGCGGAGGAACGTCATCTGGCGGTCGCCGAGCAGCTCGAGGCCCGGCAGGTCGATGGCCTTCGGGTCGTAGCGACTCGTCGTTGATGTGGTCGGGCCGCGGGCCCATCTCGGGAATCGTGCCCAGCGGGCCGGTCTTGAACTTGCGATCCTCGAGGATGGCGAAGTCGACGCCGCCGAGCCGCAGCCGCGTGAAGTAGACGGAGATGCCCTGCCGGACCGGCGCCGGATCGACCGGGTCGGGCAGGTGCCACGACTGCGCGCGCTGCACCATGTTCACGTAGGCCGCGGGGAAGAAGTAGCCGCCGTCGGCGCCGCCGCTGTGCGTGGAATGTCCGCCCGCCTCGCCCCAGAGATTCGGGTGCCCGACGTCGTGGTCGTCGGGAATGCAGACCGTCGGGCGATCCTTGATGACCTCGCGATACTGCAGGCCGAACTCGAGCCATCCGGCCGTGTGCTCGGTGTGATGGTAGGTCTGGTCGCCGGAGAAGAACAGCAGATCGGGGTCCTGCTTCAGCAGCCTGTCCACGATCTCCTGGCGCGCCCCCTTGGTGCGCGAGGAGTTGCAGGACAGGTTGGCGACCACGATCTCGTCCTTGTCCGCCGGGTCGCGCCGGATCGTGCCTTCGAAGGCGGCGGTGGCGCCGTGGCGGACGCGGTAGGGGACCGTCTGCGCGCCGTCCCATTTCTCGACGCGGAAGTGCGCGCTCCAGCCCGGGTAGGTCACCGGCGCCGTCGCGGCTTCCGTCCAGGCGCCGTTGCGCCGGAGCTCGAGCCGGGCCTCGCGCGGCTCGCCGGCGAGCAGGGGATACAGCTGGGCCGTGAGCTTGAGCACGCCGTTGTCGTGCGTGTAGAGCGCGAAGGCGACGACGCGGTCGCGCGGCACGTTGAGGTCGATGATCTGCGGCACCCGCTTCGCCCCGGCGCCCGCCTGGGCCGCCGCCGGCGCTGCCGCGTCGTCAGCCCTGGTCCACCATTCGCCGGTGGTCTGCGCGTCGAGCTGGGGATACTCCGCGCCGAAGGGCGTGGCGGGGGTTGCGGCCTGCCAGCGGCCGCGGCCCACGGCGGCGACGGCAGGAACGGTCTTGAGAAAGGTGCGGCGGTCGATGGGTTTCACTGGTGTATCCGGCGCCATGATAAGGCACATCGGCTACCGTTCGACGCCCGCCCTGGCGCTCGTGCGCGAGTAGGTCCCGTCGAAGGCCACCGTCCAGGTCTTCCCGGCGTCGGCGGACTGTTCCCAGAGCTGGCGGACCTTGCCACCCTCGAGCGGCGACCAGGTGATCCGGTTCCTGACCCGGGCGCCCTTGGGGTTCAGCGATTCCCCCTCGAGCCGCATGCGCTGGCCGTCGTAGCGCCCCTCGAGGATCAGCGCGGTGCCGGCGCCGACCCAGGCCTGGAACCAGGTCTCGGTCGCCGGCCGGTAGAAGTTGAGGCTGCGGCCGGTGACGCCGCCCGCCGAGCGCCAGCTCTCCGCGATGCCGCAGCCGTTCTCGACCTTCTCGATGCGATTGGTGCCGACCTGCTGTCCTTTCACATCGTGGACCGTCCAGTCCCCGAGCCAGAAGTCGAACTGCCGGTGTTCCGGGCGCGGTGCAGGACGGCGGTGCCGGCGGCTGCGCGGAGGTCGGCGGGGGAGTCTGCGCCACGGTGAGGGAGGCGAGCAGCAGGATGGCACGCATGGGCGGACACTACCACTTCATGCGGCCGCTTTGTCGTCCGCCGCCAGGCGCGAACGCCCGCAAGCGCCAGGCGCCCACCCTGCATGCCGCCGTTCGCACCGTTGTTTCCCTCGCGCCAGCCGGACGTTGCGGGACGTCGACGTGCTCGTCGGGCCGGGCTCGCGGGCCTGTCTAAGGGGAAGGAACGGGCGGTTGCCGCGTGGCGAAGGTTGGCGGTGAGGGAGGGATTCGAACCCTCGGTAGGACTTTAAAGGCCCTACAACGGTTTAGCAAACCGCCGCCTTCGGCCACTCGGCCACCTCACCGCAGACGCTAAGTGTACGTGAAATCAGGACTTGGCAGTTCCACATTATACATGCACGAACGCGACAGTCGTTCGAACGTCGCATGTGGCCAAATTCCCGACAGAAATCGGCAATCCGCGCCAGCGCCCACCCAAGGAGCTCGGCCGCGCACTGATCCCGAGTGCTCCGTTGCGCTTGCCCAGATCCTGCTCGCACGTCGACCTGCAGAGCGAGGGTCGCAGCTACTCGCCTTCAGTGCACCCGCTAGCGGCGCCGCGCCGGCGCCTTCGCCCGCGCCGACTGGAACGCCGCGAGCGCCCGCTCGGCATCAGCCTGCCGCCCGAGGCGGCGGTAGGCCTGCGCCGCCAGGTAGTGCGGCTCCGGGTAGTCGGGATCCAGCGTCATCGCCCCCTCGAGCCAGCGCAGGCCGACGTCCGGGCGGTCGAGCCGCAGCAGCGCCTTGCCCGCCAGGAACAGGTTGCGGGCGTCGCGCGGGTTGCGTTCGGCGGCTTCCGCGGCAAGGTCGAAGGCACGCTGATAGTCGCCCTCCTTGATCAGGAGGTCGGCGAAGTTCGCGTAGACGACGTCGTAGGACGGGTGCCGCGTGTGGACGAGCGACAGCGCCTTCAGGTAGTGCGCGCGCGCTTCCGCGGCGTTGCCCTGCGCTTCCATGGCCAGCCCGAGGTTGTCCCACGCCTTGTGCGACTCCGGGTCGAGCGACAGCGCGCGGCGGAACGCCTCCGCCGCCTGCGCGTGCCGCCCCTGCTGATAAAGGATGCGGCCGAGGTCGTAGGGCACTTCAGCGTCGCGCGGCGCAAGCCCCGCTGCCTCGTGCAGCGCCGCCTGCGCCGCGCCGTCCCTCGCCAGCAGGTAGAGCGCTTTCGCCGTGGCCTTCAGCGCCGCGGCGTAGACGGCATCGTCCCGCCGCACCCGGGCGAGGGTGGCGGCCGCCTCCTCCGGCCGCCCGGCGAGCAGCTGCGCCTGGCCGAGCGCCAGCAGCAGCGGCCCGCTCGCGCCGCATTCGCCGAGCGCTCCGGCGAAGTGCCGCGCCGCCTGCTCGTAGCGCCTGTCGTCGTACGCCGCCCGGCCCAGGTCCTGCAGCGCCGTGCACCCCTGCACGACGGCGACGAAGACGGCAAGGATCACGCGGCGACCCGCGTCAGAACGTCAGCCTCAGCGACAGCTGGAGCCGCCGGGCGCCGATCCCGATGCCGAACAGGCGGCCGAAGTTCGGACTCGAGATGTCGGTGTTCAGCCCGCCCAGGCCGGAGCGGTTCAACGCGTTGATCACGTCCACGCGGAACTCCAGGCTGCGCTCCGCCCCGCCATTGAAGCGCTTCATCAGGCCGATGTCCTCCGAGAAGAAGGCCGGCCCGCGGACGCCGTCGAGCACCGGCGGCGCCGTGCCGAGCCGCGTCGGCACCCCCTGCGCGGTGAGCGGCTGCGTGGCAAAGGCGGCGGGGTTGAGATAGGGGGTGCCCCTCGCCAGGTCGAGATGCGACCCGTCGAAGATCACCGGGTCGACGCCGCTGATGACGTCGGGCCGGATCGGGAACCCGGCGCCGTTGATCCGGCTGTCGAAGACGCTGACCGTACCGCCGGTGCGGTAGTTGTGGATGCCCGTCAGCGTCCATCCGCCGACGACGTGCCCGAGCACGCCGCCGACGTTGATCGGCTTGTTCGGACCGATTGGCAGCTCGTAGATCCACGTCAGCTTGAGGAAGTGCGGGATGTGGCGGCCGGCCGCGAGCCCCCACTCGTCGCCGGACGCGTCCTGCGTCAGGTAGTTGTCCTCCGTCTTCGAGAGCGTGTAGGCCCCGAGCACCGCGAGACCGTTCCTGAAGTGACGCTCGACGGTGGTCTGCAGCGAGTTGTAGCGCGTCTTGCCGCGGAAGCTGTTCAGGTAGCTGATGCCCGTGTACTGCGGGTAGGGGCGCAGCGCCTGCAGCACCGTGCCGTTGAAGCCGGCATACGGCAGCGGGATGCCGAGCTGCGGCTGGCTGGACAGGTTGCTGAACAGCAGATCGCCGTAGCGGCCGACCGCGTCGAACGGCACGCGATTCAGCTGGTGGCCGTCGTTGCCGAGATCGAACGGCAGGTCCCGCCCCTGGGCGCCGATGTAGGCGAGGGTCAACGAGAAGCTCGCGGGCAGCTGCCGGCGGAGCGTGACGTTGACGTTGTGATACTTCTCACGCCGCGCTTCGTTGCCGACGATCAGCTGACCGAACCCCTGGTTGTTCAACTGTGCCGGGTCGTAGTTCGGCACCGGCCCCGTGACGCCGGGGTAGGGTTCGCTGAGGTACATCACCGGATCCTGGGGATTCGGCGTGGGGCGGGTGGCGCGCGTCACCGAGATGCTCGGGTTGTAGCCGATGGAGTTGAGGCCGCCGAAGTCCTCGCCGCCGCTGTAGGCGGTGGCGGCGCGGTGGCTCACGCTGTAGCCGCCGCTCAGGGCCATCTTCTGCGAGACCGCGTAGGCCACGCCCAGCCGCGGCTGCACCGCGCCGTAGTAGGTGTCGATGTAGGTCTTGCGCCCGTCCTGGTCGGCGAAGCGCAGCGCGCCGGGCCGGTTGCCGGCGCCGGGGTTGGGCAGGGTCAGGTCGAGGTTGGTGACGTAGCCGTTCTTCTCGTAGAGGCCGGGGATGATCTCCCAGCGGACGCCGAGATTGAGCGTCAGCTTCTGCGACACCTTGAAATCGTCCTGGACGTAGAAGCCGAAGTCGCGCTGGTAGTAGTCGGGATTGACCGCCTGCACCGGGCGGCTCGAGCTCTGCACCGCGCCGAGCAGGAAGCTGGCATAGGAGTGGCCGGTCGTCTGATCGAAGCCGGGCAGGGTGGTCTGCGCCGGATTGAAGTTGTACGACGCGGTGCCGTCGGCGCTCTCGTTGTCGACGAAGTAGAAGCGTCCCTCGAACCCGGTCTTGATGCTGTGCCGGCCGGTGATGAACGTCAGGTCGTCCTGGATGATCGTGCTGCCCTCGTAGCTGAGGCCGCGCGAGACCGACCCGTAGTTGCCCAGGTTGCCGCCGAGGACGGCGACGCCGCCGAAGGCGAAGCGCGGAAAGGTCGTGTCCGGCTGGTTGGTGAGGCCGATGCGTGACGGCCAGCCGGCGCCGAAGAAGACGCTGCGATTGTCGTTCTCGAAGCGGTTGTAGCCGAACGCGATGCGGTGCAGCAGCCGGTCGCTGATCACCCAGTTCTCCGAGGCGCGGACCATCCAGCTCGGCGTCTTCTGCAGCTGGTAGAGGTTGGTCGGCAATCCGGGCGGCGCGCCGTAGCGTCCGCCGGGCGAGTTGTTGCGCGTCCGCCACTCGCGATTGACGTAGAAGGACGCCCGGTGCGCCGGATGGAGCACCTGGTCGTATTTGATCGCGAAGGTGTTCTGGTCGAAGACCGGGCAGCAGGTCGCCAGCGTCGGCTGGTTGTTGAGCAGCCGATCGAGCTGCGGGGCGTCCCACAGACCCTGCTCGAGCGTGGCGCGCGCCACGGCGTCCCACAGCCCCTGGGGGACCTGGTTGTTCGGGAACGGGTCGCGCACCACCCGGCCGTCGACGGTCCGGGTCGAGCGGGGATCGTAGATCTGGCCGAAGCGCACCGGGCGGCCGAGCGCGTCGGTGCCGACGACCGTGCCGGACCGCGCGTCACCCGTATAGGCCGGATCGAAGAGGCGCGCGAAGTTGCCGCTCTGGAACTCGCGGGTCGGCAGCGTGCGGAAGGCGGTCGACGTCTGCTCGCGCTGCCGCGTCTTCTCGAACGTGGTGAAGAAGAAGCTGCGGTTCCTGCCGTCGAACAGGCCTGGCAGCCTGATCGGCCCGCCGAACGCCACCGCGCCGTTCTGCAGCTCGCGCACCGGCACCGCCTGGTTCAGCGCTTTCGCGACGAACGGCCGGGCGTCGAGCTTGGCATCCTGCATATACACCGCGCCCGAGCCGTGGAACTCGTTGGTGCCGGACTTGACGACGAAGTTGGCGACGGCGGTCTGGCCGCCGCCGTATTCGGCGCCGAGCGTGCCCGTCTGCAGCTTGAACTCCGAGATCGCCTCGGTCGGCGGCGACATCTCGTTGTTGCTGCCGCCCTGCAGGTTGCGGCCGAGCGGGATGCCCTCGATCAGGATCTCGTGCGAGTAGTTGCGGCCGCCATTGATGGCGCCCTCGAAGGTGCCGCCGGTGGTGCCGGGCAGGCTGGAGAAGATGAACTGCTGGATCTGCCGCTGGCCGTCGCCGACCGGCACCGGCCAGGTCTGGAACTCCTTGGTCGAGACGTAGTGGCCGATTTCCGCGGTGCTCGTTTCGATCACCGGCGCCGCGATGTTGACCACTTCGGTGACCGTGTCGACGTCGAGCTTGAAGTCGAGCGTCAACGTCTGCGCCGCCCGCAGCGTCACGTTGTCGGAGGCGGCGCTGCGGAACCCCTGGGCCGCGGCGCTGAGCCGGTAGACGCCCGGCGGCAGGTAGGGCAGCACGTAAACGCCGGCGTCCGTGGTCGTGGTCCGCGACTCGACGTTGGTTTCGGTGTTGGTGGCAACGACCGTGGCGCCGACCATGACGCCGCCGGCGGCGTCGGTGACCGTGCCGTTGAACTGCGAGCGCGCCACCTGCGCGTGCGCCGTGCTGGCCGAGGCCAGGACTATCGCGATGACGAGCGTCGTGCAGGCCTTTGTGAGCATTGATCCGCGCCTCCATGCAGCGTGCTGCATATCTTCGAAGGCTGTGGATACCGTTCCTTCGGTCCGGGTGTCAACAGAAATTACGCGCGGCGGTGTCAACGCGGCTGCCTCTGCGGTAATTCGTGCAGGCGGCGGCGCCGGCGGTAGTCGTCGAAAGCAAGGCGCTGGTGGCCGGCGCGGCCCGAACGACTCCGCGAGGAATCGAGCGCTTCTACAGCCCCTCAACGGGAATATACGTGCACCTTGCGGAGGCGATCGACCGGCCTGAAGCCTCGCCGCTGCAGCGCCTCGACCATGCGCGCTCGTGCTTCGTCCGTGCGGAACTCGGGGTGGACCTCGATCACCAGCGTCCGGCAGTGACGCTCGATGACCTCGCCCTCGTGCTCAACGAGATCGGTCTCCACCCCTTCGATGTCGCAGATCAGCGTGACGCCAGTCCACGGGTGCCGCTCGAACACCCGCTTCAGGGTTGTCGTCACGACCTGGATGCCGGGACCGTCGCTGCCAACGCGCGCCGCGAGGAAGCCGTCGGAGATGTTCAGCGTTGTCGTGGCGGCCCCCGAGTAGTCGATCGCCGCGTACTCGACGGTAAAGCTCGCGCCGTTCAGCTGGCGTTGCCGATCCAGGATTGGCAGCAGTCCCGGGTTGGCTTCCACGACGACGTGGCGGGTCGGATTGTTCAGGCGGCAGTTCACCAGCGTCGAGACGACTCCGATTCCGCCACCGAGCTCCACGACCGGCGCCTGCGAGTCGAGCCAGCGTTGCAGCAGCGCGCGCTCGGAACGCTCGTAGGTTCCCCGCCACAGCCGGGTGCGCATCGCGTCCGAGATGAGCGGATGCGAGGTATCGAAGACATGTCCATCAATCCGGACAGGGATGTGCGCGAGCCGGACGACAGCGCCCAGCCACGCGTGATCGCGCCGCCACCATCGCCGCAACTGGCGCGCCCTGGACGCGAGCCGCGCGGGCGCCGCATCAAGGCCTGAGGCGTTCGTGAACATGCCGGTGCCACTGACGGTCTTCATGACATCGTTGGCCGGCACACAGCCGGCCTGTCCCTGCGGGCAGAGCCGGCACGACCCTCGGTGAGAAAGGGTTATGTGAGGGCGCAGGTTATGGGAGCAACGAGGATGCCGCTGCGTGGGCATCGTGAAAATGCGCCAACACGCGACGTTTCGCTCGGCACTCCGAGTGCGCCGGTGAGAAGGCCACTGACAGCGGCCTTCCTGGACTATCCAGTAAGTGAGAGGCGAACACCGATAGGAGAGTCCTCGCGGACGGTCGGAACGCTGTGACTGGAAACCCGAGAACTCGCGGACGGAGCGCATGAACCCATGCAACCCGGCCCGCGCCAGGATGGCAGGGACGCGGTTGGCGGAGTCGAGTAAGGCTCGGCGTTCGACCGGGGCCGGCGCCACGCCGGCAGGACGGTCTCGTGCCCCTGTCAGCGCTCCCCGGCGATGCGGTCCCGGCGGCGGGCCTCCGCTTCGGCGAGCCAGCCGCGCCGAATCCGATCCTCTGGCACGCTCGACAGATACGGCTTGATGTCGAGGACCGGCGACCCATCGAGCATATCCACGCCGCGCACGTGCAGGCGGCGGCCGTCGCGGCGCAGCAGCTCCACCACGGTCAGGCCGAGCGGATTCGGCCTGCGCGGCGACCGGGTGGCAAAAACGCCGTGAGCACGGTCGTCGGTCGGCGGGCGCGAAACGAGATCGCAGCCCTCCGCGCGATGGAAGAGCCAGATGACATAGAGATGCGAGAAGCCCTCGATATCCTGCAGCCCGGCTTCGAGAGCGGCATCAACCTCGATGATCCCCTCGGCGTGGTGCTGGGCATCCGGACCTTTGGGAATCTGCGAGGTCTCGCTGAAGGGCGTGCGCATCGCGCCGACCGCCATCATCGTGTGGCTCATGCTCCGCTCGTTCCTCTGCGACGCACGGCGTCAGGTGAGGTGGGCCCCCTGCGCGGCCGTGTACAGCGTGTAGACGGACTGGCTGCTCGTCATGAACAGCCGGTTCCGCTGCTTGCCGGCGAAGCACAGGTTGGCGGTCCCCTCGGGCATCACGATCTGGCCGATCCGCGTGCCGTCGGGCGCGTACACGTGGACGCCGTCCACCCCCTCGCCGCCGAAGCCGGTACCGCACCAGAGGTTGCCGTCGACGTCAGCGCGAATGCCGTCGTGGAAGCCGGCGTCCAGTGTCGCGAACTCGCGGCGGTTTGCAAGACGGCTGCCGTTGTCCTGGACGGTCCACGCGATGATCTTCGCCTTCTCTCCTGGATGATGCGTCGGCGCCGTGTCGGCAACGTAGAGGGTGCGATAGTCGGGGGAGAAACAGAGGCCGTTCGGCTTCTGAATCTCGTCGGTCAGCCTGGCGAGGCGGCCGCTCGCTGAATCGATGTGATAGATGCTGGTCGGCAGCTCGAGCTCGCGCACCGTGCCCTCGTAGTGCCAGTGGCTGCCGTACCCCGGATCGGTGAAGAGGACGCCTCCGCCGTCCGGGTGCACGACGACGTCGTTGGGCGCGTTGAGGGGCTTGCCCTCGAAGCCGTCCGCCAGGATCGCCGGCTCCCCCTGATACCCGTAGCGCACCACCCGCGCCGGATGGTGCTCGCACGAGATCTGCCGCCCCTGCCAGTCGAACGTGTTGCCGTTGGAGAAGTTCGACGGCGTGCGGAACGGGGTGACGTGTCCCGGTCACCTCATCCCAGCGCAGCTGCACGTTGTTGGGGATGTCGCTGAACACCACGTACCTCCCGACGCCGTTCCACGCCGGGCCTTCGGCCCACAGCGCCCCGGTCCACTCGCGCACCAGCGGCGTGTTGCCGATCATGTATTTCCGGAAGCGGTCGTCGAGGACCTTCCAGACCCCGGATGGATAGCGGATCGGTTCCGGGCCGAGCGGCAAAGCGCTGCGACTGCGCCAACGCCCGCGGCGCCAGGGCCGCCGCCGCGGCGGCGCCCGCGGCGAGAAACGCGCGCCGGTTCACCGAGGAGGCGGGCGCCGGCGGGGAGGCAACGGTTCGGGCGGGTCGATGGATCGGCATGCGGCTCCTCGTAACAACAGTCGGCAGGGCCCCGCCCCTGCCGCCATGCTCATGGCGTGTCCATCATGACATCGACTCGTCGTCGCCGGCAGGCCTCCGGCCTTCCGACGGCCGGACACACTTTCCCGGCCTGCTACTGGCCAACCAGCGCCGCGTCCACGAGGAACGTCTCCGCGTAGATCAACCGGCCGGGTGCACGGCGGTCGCCGTCCGTGTAGTTCGCCGAGATGTACTCGTATTCCTCGACGAGCAGCCGCCACCCGTCCGCGGACGGCACTTCGGGGAATGCCACGGCGCCGATCCAGAGCGCCAGGTTCGGCTGGTTCAGTCCCTGGCCTTCGTAGAACTGCGTCACCGCCGCTTCGTCCGCCGGGGCGTCCTCCCATCCGAGGTCGCCGCCGAGCGGCGTGCGCTTCTGCACACGCACCTGCACGTGCGTCGGCCGCGCCGGCTTGACGCCGGGGCCCTGGGGCAACGGCGCGCTCGGCGCCACGCCGCTGACCACGATGCGCAGCGTACGCGGGTGATGCGGATCGGACGTGACGAGCGCCGTCCGATCGGGCGTCAGCTGCGCGAAGCCAGCCAGCACGACGCGGGAAATCCGGGCATCGTCCAGGGCATGGGGCTGGTAGCGGACGAGCGCGAGCCGCACGAACGGGGCGTAGGTCGCGTTCTTCAGGAACTCGGCCTGGCTGCCGGCGAGGTCCATGGTCAGGTCCGCGAACCAGAGCCCGCGGGTCTCGTCGTACTGCGGAGTGAAGCCGACGACGTCCACGCGGCCCGGCTGGCCGGCCGCGGTGTGCGCGCTCCCTTCCTCCAGCGACACGTAGGTGTCCGACGCGACGGCGTCCGGGAAATGGCGCACCGCGGGAACACCGGTCAGGCCCGCGGTCTTCCAGATCGGATCCATGCCCCACTGGGTGAACAGCCCCTTGAACGTATCCCGCTTCGCATCGTCCAGGACGCCGTTGGCGCCATTCCAGAGCGCCACGCCGAGCAGCTCGCCGACGCCAGACGAATACCAGCCACGTTCGAGGTAGACGCGGAGACCGCCGCCGTAGCGGATGCTCCGCTTCATGTTCGTGTCGGTCTGACGCTGCCAGCCGAAGGTGGGCACCACGTAGACGACGTCCGGCGCGAGCGGACGCGCCGAGGCGGGCACGTCCACCAGGACCTCTTCGCTCGAGCGGGTGAAGTCCAGGCCGGCCGCCGGATCGAAGTACTCGCGGTAGCGCGACGTGGCGATCGCCGTGTAGCGCACGAGATGCCGCCTGCGTGTCGCCCAGTTCGTGCTTCGGCGCCGCGTCGGAGAAGTACTTCTCGGAGGCGGCGGCCGGTCCCGTGTGGTCGCCGGACCGGACCATCGCGATCTGGTCGTTCTCGGGATCGTAGTAGCCGACACGGCGCTTGTCCGTTGCCCGGCGCCACCACATATCCCTCGCGGGCTCTCGGGAGCGGGAGCTCGTCCACGGGTGACTGGAACAGGCTCGTCCTCGGTGCGGGCTCCGACGGGATGTCAACCGGATCCACCCACGCGGCGCGAATGTCCACCTTGGCGGTGCTGGCGCCGTGGATCCGGATCGCGCCCATCAGGTAGGACGAGGTCTCGTGCAGGCGCCGCCAGGCGGTGACCGGGGTCAGTTCCTGAGGGTCCGTGCGTCCGCGCAAGCGATCCGGCTGGAGCACGTACGAGCCAGTCAGGTCGCTGTGAAGGACGTTGAGCGCCGCGAAGGCCGGCCGGCCGATGGGCTGCTGCACGGCGTGCACGAGCGTCAGCAGCGTGGGCGGGCTGATCATCCAGTGGCCGCCTTCGACGGATCGCTGGAGCACGTGCGCGATCAGATCGACGGGGCGATCGGGCAGCAGGTGCGCGGGCTGCGCGCCGAAGATCGTGACGAGGTCCACGAACTCGCGCAGCCATTGCCACTGGCCCATCAGCTTGAGATCCGCGACTGACAGGTAGCTGCTCAGCGGCACGACAGCCGTGTGGCCTTTCGGGAGATACACGGTGAGCAGCCGGGCCTCCGGATCCCAGTGCGGCCCCGCGTCAGCGGCGCCCGCCGGCGTCTCGTCGAGCGCCAGGCGGAATCCGAGCGTCTGCTCCCAATCCGTCCCCGCGTTGAACGAGACCAGCGTGGCCGACCCCGGCCGTGGATTGATGTCGGCAAGCACGTCGTACGGCACCGGTCCGGCGGCCGCGGCTTCGGGCCCGGCCCGCCCGACGGTTGGCGTCGTCGATCCAGGCAGATCGCGAATCGCGGCGCCCCGCGCCAGGAGGTCCGGCAGGTAGGGGAGCGCGTCGATCGTCGCGCCCGGTTCGAGCGGCACGTCCGCCGTCTTGCCGGCAACCTCGAGCGCCGACAGGCCGAGCTGTCCCGCGTCCCTGGCGACCGCCAGGTTGTAGGTGTCCGCTCCGCTCTTCAGCTTCCCGTCCGGGCCGTCCAGCATCCCCATGCGCTCGGCGAGCTCGACGCTCGTCCGCGGCGGCAGGATATGCCGATCGCTGGCGGTCACATCCGGGACGATGCCGTCGTTCTCGGGTCCGGCGTTGAAGGATCGCATCACCAGCCGATGGATGGCGGAGCCCGGTCCCGTGACCGCGGCCGGTTCGCGAATCACGACGAGCGGCGCGGCGACCGGCTCGTAGCGCAGGTAGACCCGGCCTTCGGGATCCCGCGGCAGCCCCATGACGAGGGCCAGCGCGTGGCTGACGGGATCGTCCACGCGCAGGCTGTTGCCGGCGAGATCGACGGCGCGTGCGCGAATGCGATACCGGGAGCCGAAGCGCAGCCTGGGCAGCGTGCCCGGCACGACCTTGTAGGTGGCCGCCACCTTGAAGGCCGTCACCGCTTCGTCGGTGCGGTACTTCGGATCGTCGTCGTCGGGCGGGATCGCGTCGGCCGGATCCCCGTAGCGGCTGAGCGCCTTGCCGGGGAACGGGACGCTCAGGCTCCAGCCGGCCCATCGCGCGACAATTTCATGGACGTAGAGATCCTTGTCGGCATTGGCGCCCGGGGCGGGCTGCGTCGACGCGAACTGGAAGAAGCCCTCTTCGTCCTCGCTGGCGAACGGCACGGCATCATCGCCGATAGCGTACTGGCCGGAGCGGCGATGGAGCGAGTGCCAGTCGCCCGTCCGCGAGTCCCAGATGTCGAGACGGAATCCGCGGACCAGGTCCTCGGCATAGAACGGCCGCGGCTGGCCGCCGCCCGCTTCCAGCGCCTGGTTGAAGGCTTTCGACTGGGTGATGGCGTCCACGGTCGCCGCGCCACGGCCGTCGATGTACAACTGCAGGCCGCCCGAGCGCATCGACGGCAGTGTGGCTTCGGGATCGTAGACCTCGGGGTTGGGCGCCGGGTCCGGATCGGCCGGCTTCACGCTGCGGCCCGGGTCGGGGTTGTTGTAGATCTCGGCGGTCGTGATGACCTTGTGCATCGCGCCGTCCACGTCCACCTGCGCCAGGCCGAAGCGCGCCGGGTCCAGGTTGAGGAGCCCGAACACCTGCAGCGGTCCGGCGTTCTTCGTCTGCGTCCTCGACGCGGCGGAGAACAACGTCAGGTTGTCCGCCTGGAGGTGCAGGCAGGCCGTCTCGAGCGGATGGGAGCGGGGCCTGATTTGCCAGCCGATCGACGTGGAGCGCACGGAGATGTTGGCCGCGGCCGCGGCGCCGATGGCGGCAGCAGCTCCCGCGGCAACTCGAGGTCGAACACGATCCCGAGCGCCCGCTGCAGGGCTGGATGCGCGTCCAGCGCGCTCAGCGCCTGGTGGAAGTCGAACGCGTCCGGATCGATCGCCACCGGTCCGGCCTGCTGCTCGGTCGGCGTCGGCATGTGATGGTATGCACTGAACGGACCCGCCACGCTCCGGAACGCGGCGGGGTTGCGCGCGGCGGTGATCAGGCCTTCCCGATCCAGCGGACCGTTCAGGGCCCGTTCGCCGCTGGCGTTCGTGCTCCGGTGGCGCGCGATCGCCCGCCACCGCTTCGCGATGTCGGGGTTCCAGTGGACGTCGAGGCCGTTCAGGATGGCGCCCAGGCGCTGGCGATTGGTGACGCCGGGGAATCGTCCGCTCTCGCCGGGCTCCTGCTCGTTGGGGTCGGCCTCGTGCGGCGGATCGGGCATCGCGAGCACGATGCCCGCCTCCTGGTAGATGGCTTTGAGCGCGCTCAGCGATTCGCGAACCGAGAACGACAGGACGCCGTGGCCGGAATAGTCGTCGAACGTGCGCGACCGCACGAACGTCTCCGGGCCGAACAGGGCGCGCCAGAGATCCGGCCTGAGCGTGGACGTGTCGACCGGCACGGTCGCGGTGCGGCCGTCGCAGGCGAAGACCATGCGGAAGCCGCCGGTCAGCTTCTGCGTCCAGTCGACAAAGTCCGGGAAGGCGTCGAGCCGATCGGCGCCGGCCAGCCGCGGCGATACCAGGACCGAGACCGGCAGCGTCGGGCTGTTCAGGACGACCCCGCGCGGGATGACCGTGAAGAGAACCGTCTGTGTCACCGCCATGATCGATATCTCCGCCCCGCCTACGCGAAGGCCTCGGCGTACTCCGTCCACGTGTCCGCCGCCGGGAAGAGCTGGCCGAAGGCCGGGTCACCGCTCGACCCGCCGAAGGCCTTCTCGACGGTGATCTCCACCGAGGTGCTGAAGAACACGATCTCGACCTGCACGGTGAGCGTGGCGCGCCCGTACGCCTTGTCGCGGCCGCCGTCGTAGGTGAAGCTGAGCGTGAACTCCAGCGAGATCTTGATCAGGCCGAGCACGCTCAGGTAGCCGCCCATCCTGAGGTAGCCGGTGAGCGTCGGCGCCAGCTCGTTCCCCGGGTCGCGGCGTTCGAGCTTGAAGTAGATGCCGGCCATGATGTGGACGCCGCCGCTGGCGACACCCAGGTCGATCGACGCCGTGGCGCCGAACTCGAAGGCCGCCTCGACGATCTTCAGTCCGGCGGTGTCGAGCTGCAGGTGGAAGAAGCCGCCGCCGCCGAAGATGCCGACGGACAGCAGGAACGGATGCGGCCGCTCCGACACGTTGAAATCGAGCGACGGACGTCCGTCCAGGAAGGGCAGCGTCAGCGCCGCGCCCAGGCTCACGTCCTTCAGGGCGAACACGCCGACCGCCACCGGCGGGAGCGCGAACGAGAAGCCGGCGCGGATGCCGGTGGGCGAGAGATCCAGGCTGGGGCCGTCGCCGAAGAGATCCGGCGGGATGGCGTTGCGCAGCTCCTCGACGAAGGTGAGGTCGCCCGTGAACGCGATGGGCTTGGCCGGATCGAGCGTCACCGTCAGGTCCGGCTTGGCGCCGCTGCGGGCCGTGAATCCGAACAGCGTGAACCTGACCTCGACCACGCCGAGCAGGATGACGAGGAAATCGTTGAGCGTGCCCGTGAAGAGCGACGTCACGGGACCCGGCACCGGCGCTCCCGATGCATCGAAGGTGACCGGCTTCTCGATCCGGCCGTGCACCACCAGCTCCGTCGCGCCATTCTTCCGGAACTCCGCGATGGGCGGCGTGGCTCCAGGCGGCAGCTTCAGTTCGTCCCGGACCTTGGGCAGCCAGTCCAGGGTCGCCACAATCAGCTTGCCTCCCGGAATGTCCTGGGCGTCCGTCTGGAGCTTCGGTGCGCCCCCGTCGAGCGTCCCGCCCAGCAGCAGCGCGAAGAGGTCGAAGGTGCCGAACAGCGTGGCCGTGCCAGCGGGGAAGAAGCTCGCCGGGTCGAACGTGTCGCTGACGGCCTGGGCCGCGGTGCCGGCGAGCGGGCCGCGCTTGCGCGACAGGGTGGACACCGACAGGTTCGGCGTGGCGAATCCGCCCGCCTGGTCGCTCGAAAAGTTGACGCCCAGGGTGCTCGGCGAGACGGCCTTGAAGGGATCGCCGGCGGCCGGCGTCTGGTTGACGATCTCCGCGAACACGCCGCTGCCCGCATCGGGCCCGGAGCTGACGTACGGCGGATAGAGCCGGATGGTCGTCGGCGCATCGCGCCCCAGCACTTCCTGCACCTGCGGCACGTTCACGTCCGCCTTGAGGAGTTGCGGCGCGCCGTTGCGGAGCGCAAACGTGAGCGTGCGCGTCACCAGCCGCGCATTGTCGGCGGCGGCAGCCGCATCGCGTGGCGCGAACAGGATCTTGTGGCCGGGGACCGTCGCGCTGCGATCGGCCATCGCCTTGATCGTGCTGCTGTCGTTGTAGGCGTCGATGACCGCCTGCCGTGCCGCGCCCTGGGCCGAATCCGAGAGGAACAGCATCGGGATCGTGAAGTCCAGGTCGTCGGTCCCCGCATCCGTCCCCAGCGTATGGAAGGGAAGCCGGACCCTGGTCGTCGTGGACGTCATGACCTCGACCCAGAACGACCGCGGGCCGATGTACGCCGGGCTGGCAATGTCCGGCGTCACCGTCGTCTTCAGCACGACCTTCTTGAAGATCATCCCGAAGTCGTCGTCCGCGAAGCGCTTCTCCGGCTCCCGCACCACGATGAAGTTGCGCTGGAAGAGCTGCGCGACGACCAGGCCCCCCTGCTCCTTGAACTTGCGCTCGGTGACCTTCACCAGCGCCGCGCGGTTGCGATAGGGCAGCAGCTCCCCTTCGTAGACGATGCGGACGTAGTGGTCGCGGCCCTGCGTGGCGACATGGATCCATTCTGAGAGATCGAGATGGCCCTCCTCGTCGGCTGCGGGCTGGAAGCGATCGAGCCCGAAGGGCGCCAGCGGCGTCACGAGCGCCGCCTCGGCGACGTCGCCCGGTGCCGCCGGTCCACCCCCGGACCGCGGATCGCGCACGAACGCGCGCAGCAGGTCGGTGAGCGCGAGCGCTTCGAACTGGAATCGCGGCCGCGCCTTGCGGACAACCGGCCAGGCGCCGCGCGAGTGCAGCCATCCGCCGAGCGACGACAGCATCACCTGGTCCGCGTAGAACGGCCTGGGCACGAACGGCACCCAGTACTTGAGCGCGATGCCTGCCCCGGCCAGGGGCGAGACGGCGCTGAGCGCGAAACCGGCGCGTGGCGGCGCAGCGAGGGCTGGCGTCAGGTTGACCGAGATTTCGTTCTCGAAGCCACGGAAGGCCGACGTCTTCACGACGATCTGATGGCGATCGTTCGGCGTCATCGCCGCGCGATGCAGCTGTGGATCGTCCGCATTCGGGTTCCGGCCGTCCGGGGTGTTGTAGTCCGCCGACCAGATGGCGCGCAGGGACGCCGGCTGCCTGGGCGACAACTCCTCCGGCCCGGCCTCGCCCGGCCACTGCATGCGCGTGTGCCACAACTCCGTTCGTCCGCGCGCCGTGAAGGGGGCCCGGCGATGTCCCCAGCGGACGCCGGCGGTCGGGGACACCACGAGCTTGTAGGGCAGTTCGAGCGCCGTCTCGGTGTCGGCGGGACGCCCGATGGCGGGTGCGCCGGCGATCTCGGCCGCTGTCGGCGACGGCCCGATGGCCGCAATGGGATTGACGCTCAACTCGAGGTCCGACCAGTCGAGCAGGCCGTCGATCGTCAGGGGAATCTCGCGTCCGGCCGGCACACGGAAGACCAGCCGGCTGTTGTGCGCGATCCGCACCGGCACGCCGCCGGCTGGCGGCACCGGCTCAACGGTCTCCGGCGGGGGCGGCGGCACGTCGTCCGGGACGTCAGGGTCGACGTTGACGATCGTCGCCTCGTAATACGCGCTTTCGGCGATCGACTGCGGCGCGAAGTGCACCACGAGGAACGCCGGCTGCTGGCCGTCGTCCACGACCAGCGCTGGCGTGGAGTCGCCGCCGCGGTGTATCCGGAGATTGCGGCCCTCGATCCGCAGCCGGAGCAGATCGTCAGGCCGGGTGACTTCGATCGAAACCGCCATCGCTCCCTCCCGGGAAGACGAAGCTGCATTCGCACGGCGGCAGGTGAACCGCCCGCCCCAGACCCGGGCCAGGGGGCGCCACCTGCTGGTGGTCGTCGGGGGTGGAGCGTTTCACGCGTGCCGCGGACGGTTCGGGACGCGTCAGTATGCTGCTGCGCCCGGTCCGGCGCAAGCACGGACGTGTTTCCGCGATGAATGGCTGCTCGTCGGCATGTTGGCGACGAATGACACAGAGTATTGTGGCGTCGCCAGCATCACGTCGCCCTTCGAGCGGACGTTGAGGACGGGGCCTCATCGGACCGTCACCGCGCTGCTACGTGCCCCTTCGAGAAAGCCGCCGTTGAACAGGTAGCGAAACTCGTATTGCCCTGGCCGCGTGGGCGCCGTGAGTGTGTGCGTACCGGACTTCGCGCCATCCGTCGGACCCCACCACTCGTCGTCGTAGCTTTCTCCCACCCTGAACACGGCGATCCAGTCGCTCGCTTGAGGCCTGGAGGCTGTCCAGCTCACGGTCATCTCGCCGCCAGCGTCGACCGCGTTGGTGCTCGGCGTGAGCGTAATGGGCTCGTCGAAGGAGTAGGTGAAGGCCCCGGTCAGCGTGCCACGTGCACCCCCCGGGTTGGTCACGACGACGTCGGCCTGCCCGGCGGCGTGGGCGGGAACGATGGCTTTGATCGTGGTGCTGTTGACGACGACGACACTCGAGGCGACGGCATCGACCGTCACGGTTGCCCCGGCGAGGAATCCGCTCCCGCTGATCGTGACCGGCGTGGGACGGGCCGTTGAACCGGCAGTCGGCGAGATCGCTGTCACGGTCGGCGGGCTGGGCGCGGCGGGTGGCGGCGCGGTCGGTCCTGCCGGCGACCGTCCGTCGCAGGCCGCGATCGCGAATGCCAGCAGCAATACTCCCCGATAGGATATCTTCGGCATGGCTCAGTGCCCTCCTATCCAGGGAAGCGGCAAAGTGCCGTGAGAAGTTGCAGCCGCCTGCAAGTGGGAAACACCGAACGCCCCACCGACGTCACCGCGCTCCTTCTCAAATGGGGGAAGGGAGACGACGACGCTCGCGAGCAATTGGTCCCGCTCATCCATCAGGAACTCCATCGGATCGCCCGCCGGTGCATGGCCGGAGAGCGCGCGGGGCACAGCCTCCAGGCCACTGCACTCGTCAATGAAGCGTACCTCCGCCTGGTCGACGGGAAGGCGGTGGCGTGGCACGACCGCGCCCATTTCCTCGCCGTATCCGCCCGTGTGATGCGCCGCATCCTCGTCGACCACGCCCGCGCCAGGCGCGCACAGAAACGCGGGGGCGGCGGCGCCCGCGTGACGTTCGACGAAGCGCTTGTCGTGACCGACGAGCCCCATCAGAACGTCGTCGCGCTGGACGACGCGCTCGAGGCGCTCGCGGCATTCGACGAGCGGAAGAGCCGCGTCGTCGAGCTGCGCTTCTTCGGCGGGTTGAGCGTTGACGAGACGGCGTCGGTCCTGAAGGTGTCGCCAGACACGGTGATGCGCGACTGGCGGCTGGCCAAGGCGTGGCTGCAGCAAGAGATGCGGGGCGATCACGCGAAGGACGACGCGCCTCTATGACGCCTGAACGCTGGCAGCGGGTCGAGGAGCTGTATCACGCGGCCTACGCCACCCCGGCGGGCGAGCGTGCGGCGTTCCTGGCCGAGGCCTGTCGAGGGGACGCCACGTTGCGACGAGAGGTGGAATCGTTGCTGAACGAGTCGTCTCACGACGAATTCCTCACCCCGCTCACTCTCGCATCGGTGTCCGTGGCGGCCTCCGGGGCGCCGGCCGCACGGTCGGGCATGACCGGCCAGTCGCTCGGCGGGTATCGCCTGGACGCGCTGCTCGGCACGGGCGGGATGGGCGAGGTCTACCGGTCGCACGACGCGAAGCTCGGGCGCGACGTCGCGATCAAGATTCTGCCGGCGGCGTTCACCAGCCATCCCGATCGCCTCGCGCGCTTCGAGCGCGAGGCGCGGATGCTCGCGGCGCTGAACCACCCCAACATCTGTGCCATCTACGGCTTCGAGGAAGCTGACGGCGTTCGCTATCTCGTTCTCGAGCTCGTCGCGGGCAGCACGCTCGCGCAGACCCTCGCGGCGAACCCGCTTCAGAAAGGCGGCGGACTGCCGGGCGGGCAGGTGTGGCCTATCGCGCGGCAGATGGCCGTGGCCCTCGAGGCCGCGCACGAGAAGGGAATCATCCACCGCGATCTGAAGCCGGCCAACATCAAGATCACGCCGGACGGAATGGTCAAGGTGCTCGACTTCGGCCTCGCCAAGACGGTGGGTGGCGAGGGCCCGTCCGCCGACCTCTCGAGCGCACCGGCGGCGGATGGCGTGGCGGGCGCCGGTCCCATCATCGGCACTGCCGCCTACATGAGCCCCGAGCAGGCACGCGGGCTGCCAGTCGACAAGCGCACCGACATCTGGGCGTTTGGCTGCGTGCTTTTCGAGATGGTGACCGGGCGCGTGGCGTTTCCCGGCGACACGATCCCGGACTCGATCGCCAGGATTCTCGAGCGCGAACCGGACTGGTCGGCGCTGCCCGCCACGACCCCCGAGCCGATTCGGCGGCTTCTGCTCCGCTGCTTGACGAAGGATCCGAAGGGGCGCCTCCGGGACATCGGTGATGTCCGGATCGAGATCGACGCGATGGCCGACGTGGTCCCCGGCGTCGCTCGTGTGCGGGCAGCGCCCGCAGCTCCAGCGCGCGCCTGGCTCAGATGGCTGCCGTGGGTGGCGGTGATGGTGCTCGCCGCGGCGTTCGTCGCGGAGCAGGCGCGGCGGCCCGCGGCGCCGCCGCCGAACCCCCTCGACAACGCGACGTTCGCCTGGCTGACCGACTGGGAGGGCACGGAAGAGCAGGCGGCCATTTCGCCCGATGGCAAGTTCGTTACCTTCGTCGCCGACACAGCCGGACAACTCGACGTGTGGGTCAGCCAGGTCGGTAGCGGGACGTTACGACAACCTGACGCTCGACATCCCGCCGATGCGGACGCCAGGAAACATACTGCGGAGCCTGGGATTCAACGGCGACGGCTCCGAGATCTGGTTCAGTCTCAACGGAAACCCCGCGGCGCCCAAGTCACTGGTGTCGTTGACCGGCGGGACGCCGCGGCCGTTCCTGCCTGCGGGGCGCTCGACGCCATCATGGTCGCCGGACAACGCCCGGCTCGCCTTCATCGACGCGACCGGGGAAGGCGATCCGCTGTATCTCGCGGACCGTACCGGGGCGAATCCCGTGGCGATCGATGTCCTTCCCCGTGGTCAGGAGCCGTTTGTCAGGGAGGGCAAGCACACCCACAATCCGGTGTGGTCCCTGGACGGCGAATGGATCTACGTCGTGCACGGGACGGGACCGGCGGGCAGAATGGACGTGTGGCGCATGAAACCGTCTGGTGCATCGGCGGAGCAGCTCACGCACCAGCACGCAGACGTGAATTTCCTGGCGCCGCTCGATTTGCGCACGCTGCTCTTTGTCGGCCGCGCGGACGACTGGTCCGGACCGTGGCTGTGGGCCCTCGACGTGGACAGCCGGGTGACACGCCGGGTGACCGTGGGCCTCGAGCACTACACGTCCGTTTCCGTCAGCCGGGACGGCAGCCGGGTGGTCGCGACCGTGGCCAGGCCAACAGCCGGCTTGTGGCGCGTGCCGCTTCACGACCGGCGCATCGAGGATCGCGACGTCGAGCGGTATCCGGTCTCGGCCGAGCGAGCCCTGGCGCCGCGCTTCGCTGGCACGTCGCTGTTCTACCTGTCGCTCTCGACACGCGGGACGGGCGACGGGCTGTGGCACCGGGGGAATGGCCAGGCGTTCGAAGTCACCAGGGGGGCCGACGGCGTCTTGTCCGAGCCCGCCGCGGTGTCGTCGGACGGCAGCCGTGTGGCGGTCGTCGTCCGGCAGCAGGGGAAACGGCACCTCCTGGTCATGTCGGCAGACGGCACCAACGCACGAACCCTGGCAGCGTCAATCGAGATCCAGGGGTTCGCGGGGCAAAGCGCGGCGGACTGGTCGCCCGACGGCACCCGGATTGTCGCGGCTGGCAGGGACGCGCAAGGGCCGGGCCTGTTCCTGATTCCGGTCGACGGCGGCGTGCCTGAACGGCTCGTCACGAAGCCTGCGTTCAACCCCGTCTGGTCGCCCAAGGGCGACTGGATTGTGTATGCGGCCGGCTTCGGCGGTGCCGGCGGTCGCAACCTGCTGCGCGGGGTGAAACCGGACGGCACCGACATGCCCATGCCCGAGGTGGAGGTCCGCGTTGGCGGAGCCCATCGTTTCCTGCCAGACGGCACAGGCCTGGTTTACCTGCCAAACCTCGAGGCCAAGGACTTCCGGCTGCTCGACCTCACCACGCACACGACCCGGCAGCTCACGCACTTCAGCGATCACGGCTTCCTCAATACGTTCGACGTCACGCCTGACGGCAAGTCCCTGGTCTTCGACCGCACCATGCAGAACTCCGACATCGTCCTGATCAGCCTGCCGGCGAAATAGCGCCCGGGGCCGCTCGCCCTACAACTTTCTCAAGTACGCCAGCAGCGCGGCGCGCTCTTCGAGCGTCGGCCGCCGATCGAAGTTCACGCCGTCGGTCGTCGCAATCGGCGGCACGACGGCGCCGGGGACGCGGACGAAGTTCACCTCGGCGCGGGTAAAGAGCGCGATGTAGTGATCGACCATCTCTTCGAGCGTGGCGGCGCTGTTGTTGATGAAATACGGCGCGGTCCTGCTGATGCCGCGGAGCCCGGGCACGTCGAACTTTTCCCAGTCGTCTCTCGCCCCGGGGCCGCCAACGAACCCGGTCACGAGCGCCCGGCCGGGATCGGACGACGTGCGCCGGACGAGGCTGTCGGGCGGGAGCGTGGTCCCTCCAGCGCCCGGTGTCGCAACCGACAACGCGATTTCGTAGGTGCGGGTATTGCGTGCCAGTTGCGGCGAACACGCCGCGAAGACATAGCGCGCCATTGGATCGACGGGGCGCGGACACTGGCTGAAAATGTTGTGATACCGAATCACCGGCGCCGGCGGATCGTTGACCGTCGCCTGGGGCGTCGATTGTCCGGGGCCGCCGTGGCACTGGCCACAGGCCCGTTCGAATACCGCCTTGCCCTGCCGCTCGAGCGCGGTGAGCCTGCGATCGGGATCCGGCAGCGGCACCGTGCCCTGACGCACGGCATCCGACAAGGCGCGAACCCGTTCGTTCGTGAACAGGACCCGCTGGAACGACGACAAATCGTCGAGCAGCCGTGGCGGCGGCGCCTGACGGATCTGCGCGTGCGTGGTCAGCGCCGCCAGCGCCTGCTCCTGGAGTGTCGCGAAGCGGCCGTCGAGCTGATAGCCACCGGTCTCGTTCGGTCCGCGTGGCCACAGGATGCCGTGGTCGGGCCCGGTCAGCGCGACGTCGTTCACCGTGGGAACGCTCCGCCACACATCGACTTCCGTCTCGGCCGAGGGCAGGTTGGTCACTGGATCGATGAGCCTGATGTTGGGCGGCAGCGTGAACGTGATCCGGACCAGGCCGTTCTGGCGCAGGTTGCTGAAATCGCTGGCGTGTTCGCCGTTGGTCCGGAAGTCGTCGGCATCGATCGGGCGGAACAGCGGGTCGTCGGCAGCCGGATTCCACCGGCGCCGCCATTGCAGGAGCTGAAACCTCGTCTCCACGCTGGCTGGCGAGAGCTGAAAATTGTCCGTCGGCATGTGACAGTCGGCGCAGGCGCGGCCGTTCGCGGACAAGCCTTCCAGCGTCCGGTCGAAGAACGCGCGGAAGCCGCGGGTCACAGCGTCGCACGGCTCGCCGCCGCAGCCGTCGGTGGCCGCTTTCACCAGCAGCGTCGAGGTGAACACCAGGCCGCACGCCACCAACCATGATGATGTCTTCACAGTCGCCCTCCGATCTGTGAAGCGGGAACGCACGGGAAAAACTTGAACGCCTGATGCGGATCGATCAGCGGCCGAGATTGAGCCGCACGCTCAGCATGGCGCGGCGCGGGTCGATGAAGATGTTGGGCAGGCCGAGCGCGGGGCCGGCGTCGTAGATCTCGGTCCGGATGCTCTCCTCCGCCGTATCGTTGAGCGCGTTGAGCACGTCGAGGCAGAGCTCGACACGTCCCAGGCGGGTGACGTGGAACGTGCGCGAGACACGAACGTCGAGCAGCGTCTGCGAGGAGAGCCGCCTGGCGCCACGGGGCTCGATCATGCATCGGCCGCGCCCCCTCATTGGGGTTGATGAGCGCGGTCCTTGCCCAGGGCTTGCCGCTGAAGTGCTGCAGGTTCGCGGCGACGACCACGCCGATGGCATTGACATCGACCGACGTCATCACGCGAAACATGTGCGGGCGATCATTGGGGAGTCGGCCGTAGGCGTTGGTGAGATCGTTCGGATCCTGGCCGAAGGTGACCCCTGGCGCGAAGGAAGCCGGCGGGGACCCCACGGTCGCGACCTGCGGCGCCTGCGGCGTTCGTGCCGCTCGACGGCTGCAATCCGGAGGCCCTCGACAGCGTGTAGGATCCGAACGCCTGCCACCCGCCGGACCGCCGCCGCTCCGCGGCGATGACCAGGCCGTTGTAGGTCAGCGAGTAGTCCTCCGGATTGGTCAGCTGAAAGAGACGGGCCTCCGACGCGCTGGTCAGCTTCCACACCGGCACGACCCGGCCATCGTTCAGGGTCGCGGACTCCTGCCGATACGCGCCGGCGAGCTCCTTCCATCCGATGAAGTCGCGGCCGTCCTTGCGGACGAAGGCGGCGGAGACCGCGAGCAGACGGCCGACCTCGCGATCCAGGCCAATCGAGTATTGATTGGTGTAGGGCAGCCGAAGCCCGGGATCCAGCTGCACCTGGCTCGGATCGCGGACGAGGGTGATGCCCGAGGGCTCCTGGACGATCGTGTTTCTGGTCCGCCCCGGGTGGATCCCGCTGATCTCCCCGGTCAACAGGCCCTGGCTGAATCGTCCGGCATTGGCTCGCAGCATCGTGCGGCCGCCGGCATCGAGCTTGAAGACCACGCCGACGCGTGGCGACACGGTGTTCCAGGAGTCGACCGTGCCGCGGCCGGCGATCGTCCGTCCGGTCTCGCGCACGAGCGCGTCGAACTCCGGCACGTCCTGACTGATTGCGCGGCTGTGATCGAAGCGCAGCCCCGGGGTGATCACGCCCCGGCTTCCCAGCCCGACCGCGTCGCTCACGAACGTCGCAGCGGTGACGAACCGGCCGCCCGAGTTGGCGGGCGCCTGCAATGTGCGCTGCCGCAACGTGCCGTTCCGGTAGACGGAGCTGGCGCCAGTCGGAAGAATGGCAACCGCGCGGTGCTCGCCGCGATCGACCTGCGCGCCCACTCGCCATTCGTGATCCGCGCCGAACCAGGAGGCCCGATAGTGGCTGACGGTGGCTTTGACCGTCGTGCGCACCTGCCGCACCTGGCCGATCTGCAGGGGCCCGCCGCTCCAGATGTTGTCGGGCTGGTCGATGCGGTTGGGGATCGTCGGATCGCCCGAGGTCGGCGACGTGTCCTGGGTGAAGCGGAACCGTCCCACGCGGATGTCCCAGACGGTCCTGGGTGAGGCGGTGTAGATGAGATGGCCGAAATTGATCGCCGGCACCGTCGCGTCGAGGCGCTGGGTCGCTTCGCGCGGTTTCGTCGCCGACGGCGTTTCGGGGTGTGACCAGAACTCGTCGTGAAAGCTCTGCGTCAACTGCCAGCCCCGTCCCAGGCGCCAGGTGGCCTTCGCGAAGATCTTGTCCTGTTCGTATTCCCTTGGACCAGCGGGATTGGTCGCCGGCTGACTGTCGGAGTCCCGCAGGTGCTGGAATCCCGAGAAGAGCCACAGTCGGTCGCGGACGATCGGGCCGCCCAGGCTGGTCGTGACGTCACGGTAGGCCGCGCGCTCGTATCCGCTGTCGAGCTGCCCCACCGGGTCGTAGGTGCGCCGAACCGGCTGGCTCGTGAGCGCCCCAGTCTGCCAGTAGTACGCGGCGTCATATTGCCAGCGGTTGCCGCCGGACTTGCTGATCACGTTCACGACGGCACCCTGGACATTGCCGTACTCGACCGATGCGCCTACCGACTGGATCTGCAGTTCCTGGATGAAGGCGACACCCGGCTCGGCCCGCGAGACGCCGTTGCCGGTGGCGGTGATGCTCGTGCCATCGAGCAGATATTGATTCTGATCGACCCCGGATCCGAGGGCGGACACCAGGACGCTGCTGCCTGCCGGCGAGGTGGGCGAGATGCCGGGCGCCGCCTTGACCCAATCTTGGTAGCTGAACCGCCTCATCGGGATCGCGTCGAGGTCCTCGGCCGTGAACCGCGTGCCGAACCCTGGGGCGCGGGCCTCGAGGCGCGAGCCGGATCCGCGCACCACAATCGAGTCCGCGAGCGCGGCCAGCGTCAGCACAGGCGTTCGTTCGATGGTGGCGCCTGCCCCGATCCGGATGTCCGCGTCGCGATAGGGGCGGAATCCGGTCAGCACGATGTCGAGCGCGTACGATCCGGGAGGCACGCTCGGGAATCGCAGCTGCCCGCGCTGGTCTGTCCTGGTCGTCAACTCCCCGCCGATGAGCGCCGGCGAGCTGATTCGGACAACGGCACCCGCAATGACGCCGCCCGCCGCGTCGGTGACGGTTCCGATCAGGGCTCCCGTCAGTCCCTGGGCGACGGTGACCTGTGGAACCACGAGGCAGGCGACGGCAAGGCTTTGTGCCAGCCGTCGGAGACCGTGGGCGCGTCCGGTGCCGATTATCATGGCATCCCCCAATCTCTGAAGCGGCAACGGAGCGCGAAAACGTGCACGGCTCGACGCGGAGATGGCGGCAGAACGCCAGGAGGCCCCGAGGCTACCACCGAACGCCTTTCCCCAGGGCGCCTGCCCCGTTTCCGCCAAACTCTGTCCGCCCCGCCGCCTGCGGGGTTCGTCCCGGCGGACAGGTGTCCACGCGGACGACGAGGCTTCCGGCGCGGACGCCATGGAAAATTCACACCTCGGTCACCGAAAACCGACAACCCCGGCGCGGCTCCGTCGCGTCCAAAGGATCAGTGACTCACAGCCCCCGTGAAAGGATGAGGTAGCCACGTGCTGCGACCGATCGTTGGCCGCTTCGTCACCGCCGCTGTGCTCCTTGCCGCCGCGACCGGATGCAGTGCCCGCTACGTCCGGGCGGATGCGCCGCCGGCCACGCCGATGCCGCTCGCCAGCGTGAGCCGGCACGTGGTGGTGGTCTCGATCGACGGCCTGCGGCCCGACGCCATCGACGTCTACCGCGCCGACACGCTGCAGCGGCTCATTCGCGAGGGCAGCTACACCTTGTCCGGCCGGACGATCGATCCCAGCACGACCCTGCCGTCGCACACGTCGATGCTTACCGGCCAGCCGCCGGACCGGCACGGGGTGCTGTGGAACAACGTCGCAACAGCCAAGGCCGAGTCGATCGATCTGCCGAACGTCTTCGGCCTCGCGCGCGCCCGCGGCTACAGCACGGCCGCGTTCTTCAGCAAGGCGAAGTTCCAGCCGCTCCAGGTCGCGGGCACGCTCGACTACTCGCAGGCGCCGGGCGGCCTGTTCGGGCGCTGGTCGAGCGGCCGCACGGTGGGGGACGTCTCGAAATACCTCGCGACCGCCCGTCCCAATGTCCTGTTCGTGCACCTCACCGATCCCGACACGGCCGGGCACCGCTCCGGTTGGATGACGGCGGAATACGGCCAGGCCGTGCGCGAAGCCGACCGCGCGCTGGGCCGGCTCATCACGCGTGCCGGGCAGGCGTTCGGCAACGGCAACTTCTCGGTGATCGTGACCGCGGACCACGGCGGGCACGATACCGGCCACGGCAGCGACGATCCGCGCGATGTCCTGATTCCCTGGATTGCCTGGGGCCAGGGCGTGAAGCCGGGGCTGCTGCAGGACGCGACGGTTCGCACGATGGACACCGCGGCCACCGTCCTCTGGCTGCTCGCGGTGGATCGGCCCGCGGACTGGGCGGGCCACCCCGTCCTCGACGCCTTCGATCAGGTGGCTGCGGGCGGCTGACGCCCGCCGCCGGACCGTGCGGGGTCCGGCTGGCTACCTCCGCAGGACGGTCACCAGCACCGCCGCACCGAGCACGGCGCTCACCACCGATCCCGCGAGCGTGCCGATCTTGCCGGCGGCTTCACTGGCCGCGAAAACGGCCGGGGGGAACGCCAGCGTGTTGAGGAACAGCGCCATCGTGAAGCCGATGCCGGCCAGGCACGCCCCGCCCACGAGCATTCCCCAGGTGACGCCCGCTGGCAGCGTGGTCACGCGGAGGCGGATGGCGAGTCCGCAGAGCGCCAGGATGCCGAGCGGCTTGCCGGCGGCCAGCGCGACGGCAACGGCAACCGCGACTGGTTCACCCAGGCTCGACAGGCTCAGGCTGACGCCGGCATTGGCCAGCGCGAACAGCGGCATGACGACGAACGCCACCCAGGGGTGCAGCCCGTCCTCGAGGCGCTGCAGCGGCGACACCGCCTCGCGTGCCGCGAATCGCGTCCGTCCCGCTTCCACCGGCATCGTCTGCGCATCGGCGTCGTCTGCACCCGAGCGTTGCCACGCCGCCTGGAGCACGCCGGCAAACGATTGCTGGCCGATCCAGGCCTGGGCGGGCGTCAACAAGCCGAGCAGCACACCGGCCACTGTGGGATGGACGCCGGACTGCAGGAACGCCAGCCAGATGAAGACGCCGACCAGGACGTAGACACCGACGGCCCTCACGCCGATGCGATTCAAGCCATAGACGACGGCGAAGGCTCCAGCCGCCATGCCCAGCCAGCCCCACGAGATGGCGTCGGTGAACACGAAGGCGATGATCAGCACCGCCACGAGGTCGTCCACGATCGCCAGGGACAGCAGGAGAATCTTGAGTCCGAGCGGCACCCGCCTGCCGAACAGGGCGAGGAATCCCACGACGAAGGCGATGTCGGTGGCCATCGGAATCGCCCAGCCGCGCTGGCCCGGCTCCCCCCACTGCAGCGCCAGGTAGATGGCGGCCGGCACGAGCACGCCGCCGAGCGCCGCGAACACCGGCAGCAGCGCCTTCCTCGGATCGCGCAGCTCGCCGTGCACGATCTCGCGCTTGACCTCCAGGCCGACCACGAAGAAGAAGATGGTCATGAGCCCGTCGTTCACGACCAGGTGACCGACGTCGCCGGACAACGTCAACGCACCCAGGGACAGCGACACCGGCGTCTTCCACAGGCCGGCGAACCATCCCGCGAGCGGCGAATTGGCCAGTGCCAGCGCGAGCGCCGTGCACGCCAGCAGGACCCCGCCGCTGGCGGCTTCGATGTGCAGGAACCGGTTGACGGGCGCCAGCCATCGATCCACGCGGGCGACCGGCAGGGGGTGCGGCGGCGCCGACGGGTCAGGTATGGTCATGACCCTGGCATGTTCCCCCCGAGAGCACGCAGATGTCCAGGGAACTCGTGGCGGGCGCTACGGCGTCTTGTAGCGCGCTTCCTCGGCGTAATAATCGGGGAACCCCACCGCCCGTTTCAGCTGCTCGAAATCCATGACCGCCGGCGGCGGCTGGCCGGTCCGGAGGCTCACGAGCGCGTCCCGCATGGCCTGGATCGACACGTTGAGGAGCGACAGCGGAAACACCGCGATCTTGTAGCCAATCGCCGCCAGCTGCGGGATCGGGAGGATGGGCGTTCTGCCCGCCTCGATCAGGTTCGCCATCTTCGGCCCGTCCACCGCCGCGCAGTACTGCCGCATCTCGTCCTCGTCGAGCGGCGCCTCGAGGAACGTGATGTCGGCGCCGATCTCGCGGAACATCCGGCAGCGTACGATCGCCTCCTCGAGCGAGATGCAGGCGCGCGCGTCGGTGCGCGCCATGATCAGGATGTCCTCCCCCGCGTCGCGCGCGTCGACCGCCGCGCGCACCCGCACCAGCGCTTCGTCGCGGCCCACGACCGCCTTCCCCTCGGTGTGCCCGCACCGCTTGGGCGCCACCTGATCCTCGAGCATGATCGCGGCAAACCCCGCCGCGCGGTATCCGCGGACTGTCCGCTTGACGTTCTGCGCGCTGCCAAAACCCGTGTCGCCGTCGCCGATGAGCGGGATGGACACGGCCCGGCAGATGTTCTGCCCCTGGTCGGCCAGCTCCGCGTAGGAGATAAGGCCGGTGTCGGGCATGCCCAGCCGGGCGGCCGACACCGCGAACCCGCTCATGAACCCCAGCTCGAACCCGGCCTCCTGGATGAGCCGGGCCGACATGGCATCGTGGCATCCGGGCATCACGAGGATGCCGGGCCGATCGAGCAGCGCGCGGAGTCTGGCGGTCGCGGTGAGCATTTGATGGGCGTCCCGACGGTCAGCCCGCGAACACGTACTTGTCGAGGAACTCGTTGCGGAACTTGCCGCGGGGATCGTGACGCGCGGCGAGCTGCCGGAACGCCGGCAGCCGCTCGTAGGACGCCGCAGGGGAGGCGGCGAACAGCTTGCCCCAATGCGGCCGTCCCTTGAACGGCGCGAGCTCCCGCTCGATGACCGGCAGCAGCGCGCTCACCGCCGGCCAGTCCGGCTTCCACGTGAAATGAATGGCCACGGACGCCTGTCCGTTGCACGGGCTCATCCACAGGGTGTCGGCGGCGACGGTGCGGATCTCGGAAATGAGCAGGTGCGGCCCGATGCGCGGCGCCATGCGCTGAACCGCGCGAATGGCCTCGACGGCGTGCTGGCGCGGCACGAAGTACTCCGCCTGCAGCTCGGCGCCGCTGCTCGGCGTGAACCCCATGCGGAAGTGCGGCAGCCGCTCGAACCACGGGCCGGGCACGCCCATCTGCTCGGTGCAGTTCTCGGCGGAGAGGTCGGCGATCGGGTGCAGGTTCCGGCTGGCCGGCTTCGCGCCAAAGAAGTCGGCGCCGGGCTTGTGCGGCGAGCGATCGCCGGCGCGGCGCTTCACCCACACCTCGTTGACGGTGTCGCCCTGCCAGTCGGTGAACAGGCTGACGCTGTAGCCGGCGCCCATGATCTCGTCGAAATGGCCGGTCGCCTGGGTGAACGGCAGGTTCTCGTACACGTACTGCTGCATCTCGAACGCCGGCTCGACGGCCAGCGTGACCTTCGTGACGACGCCGAGTGCCCCCAGCCCGACGACCGCACCATCGAAATCGCCGGGGTTCGACGCTTTCGAAAGCTGGATGACGCTGCCGTCCGCCGTGACGATCTCCAGCGCCCTGATGGCGGTCGCCAGGTTGCCGTTGGCCACGCCCGACCCGTGCGTGGCCGTCGCGCCGGCACCCGCCACCGAGATGTGCGGCAGCGACGCCAGGTTGTGCAGCGCGAAGCCCTTCTCGTGCAGCAGCGGGCAGAGCTGGCCGTAGTTCATGCCACCCTCGATCGTCACCGTCCGCGCCGCGGTGTCGAGGGAGACGACGCGGTTCATGTCGCGGAGCGACACCTGCGCGTGCCGGCTGTCGGCAATGGTGTTGAAGCAGTGGCGGGTCCCGAGCGCCTTCAGCTTCGGGTGCTTGCGCACGGCCGCCTGGACCTCCGCCACCGACGTCGGATAGAGGACGGTGCCGGTGCTGTATTCGAGGTTGCCCGCCCAGTTCTTCAAGCGCCCGCTCTGCGACCGCGCAACGAACGGCCAGGCGAACGGCGCCGCGAGCGCCGCCGCCGCCAGCCGGATGAACTCTCGCTTGTGCATGGCGTCACTCGCTTTCCTCCTCCGCGGACGGTGCGGGCGGGTCTTAGGGGAGGATGTTACACCCCGTTCCGGGGGGTTCAAGGTTCAGGGTGCAGGGTGCAGGGTGCAGGGTTCACGGTGCAGGGTTCAGGGTTCGCCTAGTCCGGCGGCGCGATTCTGGCATAGCGAAGTGGCAGTATGGAGACACTGAAAACGGGGCAGCGCTTCCCCGAGATGACGGCGCGCTCTACGGGCGGTCAGGATGTCCGGATTCCCGAGGACGTTCGGGGGCATACGGCCGTGCTGCTGTTCTATCGCGGCCACTGGTGAGGCCACTGCCGTCAGCAGTTGGCTGACTTCGAAACGCACAAGCCGGAACTGGACGAGCTGGATGTCCGCGTCCTGGCGCTTTCGTCCGACACGCAGGATGGCGCCCAGGGCACAGTCAGCAAGCTCAACCTGCACTTTCCCGTGCTCTACGGCCTCGATCCCGCCGCCACCTCCCGGTCTATCGGCTGCTACACCGGCACGCACGACGGCAGCCCGCACATCCAGCCCGCCTCCTTCGTGCTCGATCCGGAGGGGAAACTGGTCCACGCCGTGTACTCGAGCGGCAAGGTCGGGCGGCTGACGGCCGAAGATGCGCTGACGCTGGCGCGCGACCTCCGCAAGAAACGCGAGGCAGGCCCGCCGGAATAGGTTCGGGCGAGGGGAACGATACGATACGCGGATGGATGTGATGTCCGCGGTGGTCACGCTGTTCCTGGTGATGGACCCGCTGGGCAACGTCCCGCTGTTCCTCTCCGTCCTCAAGACGGTCGACCCCCGCCGCCGGCGCATCGTCTTGTTCCGGGAAGTTTTGATTGCCTACGGCGTGCTGCTGGTGTTCCTGCTGCTCGGCAGCTCGCTGCTGCGCTTTCTCGGACTGCAGCCGGAAGCGGTCAGCATCGCCGGCGGCATCGTCCTGTTCCTCATTGCGCTGCGCATGATCTTCCCCAGCCACGGGACGCTGTCCGGTGAACCGCTGCAGGGGGAGCCGTTCGTCGTCCCGCTCGCCATCCCGCTGGTGGCCGGCCCGTCCACGCTGGCGACGCTGCTGCTCCTGCAGAGCGCCGCTTCCACCACCACGTGGGCGCTGGCGCTCGCCGTGACGATCGCGTGGGCGCTGACCGGCGTCATCCTGCTGTCGTCCACCTTCCTGCACCGGGTGCTCGGCGAACGCGGCCTGATCGCGATGGAGCGCTTGATGGGGATGCTGCTCGTGATGGTGGCCGTGCAGATGCTCCTGAACGGCGTCAAGACCTCGCTGCGGCTGGCGTGACGCTCAGTCCGCCACCCGGCACTGCCGCGCCAGCAGCGCCTGGAACTGCGGGAGTTGCCGCGACCCCCTCGGCATCGGTCGTGCGCGTCAGTGCATCGGGACGCGATAGAGGTTCCGCGCGGCCGTGACCCGGGAATAGACATACGACCCTGGAGACGGGCCAAAATCAACGTCGGCATGCTCGACGATTGCGACACCTGGAACCGCCGCAATCTCGGCCTCGGTGCGGAAGCCACCAGGTGGAAGGGACGGCAGGGCCGAGCCGCGGGCGATCGGCAGGACGTACGTCCGGCCGAGGGCAAACGCGGTCGCCTCGCCGTTCTGTATCGACAAGTAGGCGCGCGTGCCGTCACGGCTCCAGCGCAGGCGGCTCGCCTGCGACGAAGCCCAGACGGGCAGCGGCGGCCTGCCCGTCGTCGACTGCAGCACCATGCGGCCGTCGGTCACAGCCATGCTGCTCAGCCACGCGCCATCGGGAGAGACCGTGCCAAACACGTGGGTCGCCACGTCCGTGACCCGCGTCCGCCCCTCGCCGTTCCAGTCGATACGGTAAAGAGCGGCGGCGTTCCCTTCGCGCACGCGAAACACGATTTCGCCTCCACGGCCGAATCTCGGATTGTCCCCCTCGCCTCCGGAGATCGGCCTCGCGGCTTCCCGGCCGTCCAGCCATCCCACCCACAGCCGCTGGCGGCCATCGCGCTCGGCGACTGCGACCACCACGCGATCGTCAGCCGACAGGTCGTAGCCCGTCACCAGTTGATTGGGAAACAGCCGGCGGCTCTGCCCGGAACCGAGGTCGGCCATCCACAGCTCGCTCGGCGTCTGGCCCGTCACCGCGGTCCGCGTCAGACGGAACACGACCCTTCGGCCGTCGGCCGCAAGCAGCGGCCAGTAGGCATGGCCTTCCAGCGAGATCTGACGATCGCCGGACGCATCGTGGACCCACACGCTCCGCTGCGTCAGGCCGACGGAGGTGACGAGCGACTGGCCGTCTGGCGCCATGGCCAGCCCTTGTTCCGACGTCGGGCCGGAGGTCACCTGCTCCGGAACGCCGTCGGGAAAGCGCTGCCGCCACACATGGAAGCCGTCGCCGGCGTTGGCGGTGAAGTACATCCACCGTCCGTCAATCGACCACGCGGCGTCGGTGCATTGGCTCTTCACCGGTCCGACAGGCTGGGAAGCGCCGCCGCTCAGCTGTACCTTGCGGCAGGGAACCCAGACGCCCGCGTGGTCCATCTCCACGATCAGGGCCCATCTGCCATCGGGTGACGCGGATGATCGGTGCGCCATCCCGGCCGTGTGCGGAGGGACGTAGAGGTCGCGCCCAGCCGATCGGTCGTCGGTCGATGTGACGACGGCCATATGGTTCCCGGTCTTGATCTCCGAGAAGAGCAGATCCCGCGGCCCGATCCAGGTCAACCCCGAAGCGTTCCGCAGCCACGGACGCGCCACGCCGCGCAGCGTCGGCACCTCCCACGTGTCCCAGGACCCCCCCTCGAGCACGGTGTATGCGATCCGGCTGCCGTCGGGAGAGAACACCGGGCTCATCTTTGGCCGCGGATCGTCTGTCAACGCGACCGGCGCTCCGTCGGGCAGCAGCTTGACGTAGATCTGCCCCGGCGTCACGAAGGTGCCGGGCCCGCGGACGAACGCCAGCATGCGGCCGTCTGGCGACAGAGCCGGTTGCGCCTGCAGAAGGATCGCGACCAGCGGCTGCAGACCATCGCCGAGGCTCGGCGTGGCAGCGCCGCAGCAACTGCCGAACCCTCGCGGGCGTCTTCCTCGGCAGCTGATCCCAATCCGGTTCGCCTTCGAGAATCCGGCTGACGGCATCGGCCGCCGAGGCCGCGGCAAACGCCCGCCGTCCGGCCAGCATCTCGAAGAGCACGCAGCCGAACGCCCAGATGTCGGTGCGCGCGTCGACCGGCTGCCCGCGCGCCTGTTCGGGACTCATGTAAGCTGCCGTTCCAACAACGATCCCAAAGCTCGTTTCGTCCGGCGCCTCGAGCATCGACTGCGTGCGGGTGGCTTGCGCCTCGGCGGCGGTCTTTGCCAGCCCGAAGTCCAGGACTTTCACGACGCCGGCCGGCGTCACGGCGATGTTGGCCGGCTTCAGATCGCGGTGGATGATGCCTTTCGCATGCGCGGCTTCGAGAGCGTCGGCGATCTGCCGTGCAATGCGCAGTGACTCGACGAGAGGCGGCGGCCCCTCCGCGATTCGGCCCGCCAGCGTGGCGCCCTCGACGAGCTCGAGGACCAGTGCCTGCCGGCCGTCGGACTCTTCGATGCCGTAGATCGCGCCGATGTGGGGATGGTTGAGTGCGGCGAGGGCGTGCGCCTCGCGCCTGAATCGCGCCAGACGGTCGGGGTCGACGGCGAATTCCCCCGGCAGGACCTTCAGCGCCACATCCCGATTCAACTTGCTGTCGCGGGCGCGGAAGACCTCGCCCATCCCGCCCGCCCCGAGCAGTCCGATGATGCGATACGGTCCGACGTGCGTAGCCACAACGCCCGGTCCCGCCGTGGTTCCGTCGTTCCGCGGAGACATCTCGTCGGCCGCGTCGGCCGGCAGGGGCTCCTGACGGCCAGGCAACCGATCCGTGAACCCCTTCCGGAGGTGTCGGCTTCGAGGAGTGACTCGACTTCCTGCCGCAGCGCGTCGTCCTCACCGGTCACCGCGGCGAGGAACACCGCGCGCTCGGCTGGCGGTCGATCCAGCGTCGCGTGGAAGACGGCCTTGACCTGCTGCCAGCGCTCGGGCGTCATGAGGAAGTCATGCCGAGCTCGCGCGAGAGCCATGCCTTCGCGGTGCGCCACTCGCGCTTCGCGGTCGACGCCGAGACCTTCAGCACGTGGGCAGCTTCTTCGATGGTCAGCCCGCCGAAGGCGCGGAGCTCCACGATTTGCGCGAGCCCGGGGTCAACGGCCTCCAGCCGGCCGAGCGCGTCGTCGAGCGCGAGCGCATCTCGACGACATCCCGTCGGCGCGCGGCGACGCCAAAGAAATGCGCGCGACTTTCCCAGCTGAGCTGATGCTGGGCAACCAGACGCAGGTAGGCCTCGTGGACGAGCGCGGTCGGCTGCAGGGTCTGCCCCGCCCTTTCACGACGGAGCTGCCGCCGCGCGATGCGGCGCAGCTCGCCGTATACGACAGGCAGGAGCTCGTCGAGCGCTCCGGGGTTCCCGCGGCTCCAGCCGTCGAGTAGCGCCGTGATGTCCGGGGGTGCAGCCATGGTCGAAAGCGTCGCCGCGCCAATAGGATAGGGTCGCCGGAGCAGCGAGCGCAAACGGTGCGCTGCCCGCCGTGACCCGATCGGGCCGCCGTTTGCGCGATCTCCGACAGGGGCGCATGTCCGCGCCCGCAGAGGAGGCGTATGAGGGGCAAGGTTCTCGGATCAGCGGCGGTGGTCGTGGTCCTCGCCGGCGGCTTCACCGACCTGCCTGGCCAGGGCCGCGGGGTTCCGGGCCCGGTGACGTTCTTCAGCGCTCGCGACGGCAACAACGAGGTCTACGTCGCGGAGTGGGACGGCCGGCGGCCGCGCCGCATCACGACTGACGCTGCCTCGGACGTCGATCCCGATATGTCCCCGGACGGACGCGACATCGTCTTCACCTCCAACCGCAGCGGCAACAATGACATCCACGTCGTTGGCAGCCGCGGTGGGACGGCCGTGAACCTGACGGCCCATCCCGCCAATGATGGATGGGCGCGCTGGTCGCCCGACGGCCGCCACGTGGTCTTTCACAGCAACCGGGATGGCAACTTCGAGCTGTATGTCATGGACCGCGATGGCGGCGACCTGACCCGGCTGACCAGCCATCCCGGCGTCGACCAGTTTCCCGACTGGTCGCCGGACGGCCGGCTGGTCGCCTTCCGGCGAGACGTCGACGTTCATGTGCTGGAGCTCGCGAGCGGTCAAGTCCGTCGCCTGACGGACGCGCCGCCGCTGAACCAGATGCCGGCCTGGTCACCGAACGGAAAGCACCTGGCATTCATGAGCCTGCGCGACGGGTACGTGTCCGTGTTCCTGATGGGTGCGGATGGCGCCAACCAGACCAACCTGACACCGAAGGCGGCAGGCGATTCCGACAGCGACTGGATCAGCCGGGCCCCCTCCTGGTCGGCGAGCGGCCGCTACATCTACTTCATGTCTTCGCGGCCGGATACCGGCCTCGACATGGAGATCTTCATCATGCGCCGGGACGGCACCGGCGCCACGCGGCTCACCGACAGCACCGGCATGGACGGCAGCCCGCGGGCCCGGTGAGCCGGCATGCGTGCCTGCGGAATCGAGGTGGACATGGCATCGAGAACGATGAGACGGAATCACGGAGCGTGGATCGCGGCACTGGCCGGCCTGTTCGTCGCGCTCGGCCCTCCGGCCCTGGCGCAAGAGCGTTCCCGTCCCGACGCCGGCGCCGTCGCGGTGGCGGCGGGGCTCGAACTCGCCAACGTCTACGTGTTTCGCGGGGTGCGGCAGAACTCCACGGGGCTGGCCGTCGCACCCTACGTCGAGCTGACAGCCACGGTGCTCTCGGGGGGCGACGGCCTGTTCAGGGGCGTCGATATTGGCGGCCGGTCCTGGAACAGCGTGCATTCCGGCGACACCGGATCCGGCGGCCCCGTCAGCGGGCCCTGGTACGAAGCACGCGTGTCCGGAGCGGTCACGCTCCGGTTTGGCGCCGGCGTCTCGCTGGCCTCGAGCTACACGGCGTACACCAGCCCGAACGAGCTGTTCCAGACGGTCAAGGAGATTGGCGTCACGCTGGCGATGGATGGCGGCGGGATCCCCGGGGCAGCGGCGGTCCGGCCTTACGCGCACGTGGCCTTTGAGCTCGACGCCGCGCCGGGCATGGGACAGCTCGATGGCGGCCTCGCGGCCGGGCGCTATCTCGAGCTGGGCGCCATGCCGCGGTTCTCCCGCGCACGCATCGTGCTGGTGTTTCCGGTCAAGGTCGGCGCCAGTCTCGGCAACTATTACGAAGTGGCGGGCAGGGACCACGCGTTTGGTTTTGTCAGTGTCGGGACGATGGCCACGATCCCGCTCGACCGGCGGTCGCGATGGCTCGTTCACGCGGGCGTCGAATGGTGGGCACTGGGCCACACGCCACGGGTCTTCAACGGCGGGGATCGGTCCACGCTGGTCGCATCGTTCGGCTTCGGCTTGCGGCGCTGACGCCACGCTCGATCGCGCCGGGATCCAGGCCTACTCCGGCACCCGGCACTGCCGCGCCAGCAGCGCCTGGAACTGCGGATGCGGCCGGAGCGGGTCCAGCGTCGGCATCACCCGGGCGCTCACCATCATGAAGTCGTGGTCGCGGCAGGCCTGTTCCAGCCAGTCGAGCGCCTGGCGCGTGTCGCCCGCCTGCGCCAGGATCTCGGCCATGTCGAACGGCGGCAGCCCTTCCGTCTTCCCTTCGAGCAGCTCCTGCGCGAGCCGCCCCTGCCAGTAGTGGTGGCTGTCGGTGGCGGCAGCCGCCGCACGCAGCGCCGGCGTCATGTCCGCCGGAAGACCAAGCAGCCGCCGCCGCATCTGCCGCGCGGCGATGCTCTGTCCGTAGCGCCCCAGCTGTGCGTACGAGCGCTTGAGATATTCGTAGACTTCGGGAAAGTTGCGGTCCAGCTCGAGGACGCGCTCGCTGACAGCGATGGAGCGATCGTACTGCCGCGCGAAATAGAGCAGGTAGGCGTGCACCGAGTTGGCGATCAGCGAGAACGGGTCGAGCTCGGTGGCGCGCTGGATTTCGGCGAGCGCCTCGTCGTGCCGTCCCATCGCCGAGAGCAGCTCGGCATACCACTGGTGGGCGGTGGCGTAGCGCGGCTCGAGCTCCAGCGCCCGCTGGAACGCCGCTTCGGCGCCCGGCCAGTCCCATTCGTAAAACTGCCGGACGTATCCCAGCGATGCGTGCGCTTCGGCCAGCTCGTCGTCGAGCGCCAGCGCGCGGCTCACGGCGGTCTTCACTACGCCGTACGTCTCCTTCGGCAGCTCGGCGTGGTATTCGCTGAGCAGGGCATGGGCATCGGCAAGCCCGGTATACGCCAGCGCAAACGACGGATCCTTTTCGGTTGCCTGCGTGAAGTAGTCGATGCTCTTCGAGAGATCCGCCGGCGTCCGCTTGTTCCACAGGTAGCGGCCGCGGAGGTAGAGCTGGTAGGCCTCCGGATCCACGCTTTCGCGGCGAATCGCCCGTGCCTGCGGCGCCACCTGCAGCTGCAGCTGGCGGGTGATCGCGCTGGCCAGCTCCGCCTGCAGGAACTGCACGCCGGTCGTGGCGCGGGTGAACTGCTCGCCCCACACGCGGCCGCCGCTGGCGGCATCCAGCAGCGCGACGTCCAGCGTCAGGATGCCACTGTGTTCGATCAACGTGGCGTCGAGCACCGACTGCACGCCGAGCTCACGGGCGGCTGCGAGCGGCAGGCTCCCCCGGCTGGCGAGATGGTAGGCGGAATCGCGGGCCACCACCTGCAGCTCCGGAAGCCGCGACAGGCGGCGGATGATGTTCTCCGTGATGCCCTCGGCCAGGTATTCGAGGTCGATGCGGTTCGCGCCAGCGGTCTCGATGGGCATGATGGCGATGGACCTGATCGCGGCATGCGGCGCCGCGGCGCGCCGGGCCGGCAGGTCGAGAGTGGTAGCCGCAACCAGGGTCGCCGCGACGAGGCCGGCGGCAGCCGCCAGGCGGCCGCGTTGCCGGACGACGCGCCGCAGCGCCCGCGCCCCGATCCACTCGGCCCGCGCCGTCACCGGCAGGCCGTCGAGGTGGCGCCCGAGGTCGTCGGCCAGCGCCGCGACCGACGCGTACCTCCGCGCCGGATCCTTGCGCAGCGCGGTCATCACAATCGCGTCCAGATCGCCGGCGAGCCGCTTGCGCAGCGCCTCGGCCTTGACGCCTCGCGCGGAGGCCGCCGCCGCGTCCGCCTTCGCGCTTGGCAAGGCGGGTGTCTCCTCGCAGATCGCGCGCTCGGTCTCCTGCGCGCTGCGCCCGGCCGGCACCTGCGGATTGTGTCCGGACAGCAGCTCGTAGAGGAGCACGCCGAGCGAGTAGACATCGGTGGCCGGGGTGACGGCGGCGCCGCGCACCTGCTCCGGGCTCGCGTACGCCAGCGTCATCGCGGGCGTCGCGGCGGTTTCGGCGGCGGTATGCGGGCCGCGGCTGGCATCGAGCACCTTGGCGATGCCGAAATCGAGCAGCTTCGGCAGCCCCTCCTGCGTGACGAGGATGTTGGCCGGCTTCAGGTCGCGATGGATGACGCGGTTGTCGTGCGCGTAGGCCACGGCGCCGCAAACGGTACGGAACAGCCGCAGGCGGTCATCGATGGAGAGCTGCCGGCGGTTGCAGTAGCTCGTCGATCGGCAGCCCATCGACGTACTCCATGACGAAGTACGGCCGGTCGTCTTCTGTTGAGCCGCCGTCGAGCAGCGTCGCGATGTGCGGGTGGCTGAGGCTGGCGAGGATCTGGCGCTCGTGCAGGAACCGGCGCAGGATGGCGTCGGTATCCATGCCCCGCTTGATCAGCTTGATGGCGACGCGGCGCGTGAACGCCTGATCGGCGCGCTCGCCGAGAAACGCCGCCCCCATGCCGCCGCGCCCGATCTCCCCGACAATGCGGTAGGCTCCCACGCGACGGCCGATGAACGCGTCGGCCGCCCCTTCGGCTTCCACCAGCACAGCCTGCAGCGCGGATGCCGTGAGCAGCGGCGCCTCGAACAGGTCCACGGCGGTCACCGCCGACTCGAGCAGCGCCTCGACCTGGGCGTGCAGCGCCGCATCGCCGGCACAGCGCGTGGCGACGAGCGCCGCCCGTTCGTGCCCGGGCACATCGAGCGCGTCAGCCACGATCGCCTTCGCCGTCAGCCACTGTTCGCGCGTCATCTGCGTCTGTCAGTACGCGTCAGATGACGGGCAACCGGCTCACGACGGCTCCGGTGAAGTGCCCGTCAGCTCGCGATGCAGCCATCCCTTCACCACCGCCCACTCCCGCTTCACCGTGGCCGGCGACACGTCGAGGGCGGCCGCCGTTTCCTCGATCGTCAGCCCGGCGAAGAAGCGCAGCTCGACAATCCGCGCGGCGTCCGGGTCGAGCTGTTCGAGCTTCTGGAGCACACGGTCGAGATCCAGGGCATCCACGGCGTCGAGCGGCGCCGGTGCCGCCGCCACCGCGTCGTCCAGGGCGACCGGCACCGCGTCGCCGCCGCGCTTGCCGCGGCGCTCGCGCCTGGCGTGATCGACCAGGATCCGCCGCATCAGCTGCGCGGCGATGGCAAAGAAGTGGCCGCGATTCTGCCAGTCCACCGAGCGCTGGCCGAACAGCCGCAGGTAGGCCTCGCTGACCACCGCCGTCGTCTGCAGCCGGTTGTGCCGCCATTCGCCGGCCAACTGGCGCGATGCCAAGGCGTGGAGCTCGGTGTAGACCAGCGGCATCAGCCGATCGATCGCCTCGCGGTCTCCGGCTTTCCACTGGTGCAGCAGGCGGGTCAGGTCGGCGGCGTCTGGGTCGGCCATCGGGTCAGCGGGGCGTCAGTAGACCACAGCCCGGAGAAATCGCAAAGCCGCCGCGGAGGCGCCGGTGAGCCGCTTCTTCGCCGGTTGGCGCGTATGGAGCCATCACCCGTGTCTCCGATCCAAGGGAAGGGCTGCATGCGACCCATTTCGAGAATGCTGATTGTCGCTTTCGTCACTCTTTTCGGCCTGGTGGCCCCTGGGCCGCCCGCATTCGCGCAGGGAAGCCTGGAGGTGCTGGCGCACTTCAGGGCCGATGCCGGGGCGCCGCGGGCCGGGCTGCTGCTGGCCAGCGACGGGTTTCTTTACGGGACGACCCACCAGGGAGGCGTTCACGGCCTCGGCTCGATCTTCCGCCTCCATCCGAGCGGCTCGGGGTTCCAGGTGCTGCATTCGTTCGGCCTCGATGACGGCATCAACCCGTCGGCCGAGCTCGTCGAGTTCGCGGGCTCCCTGTATGCCACCACGACGGCGGGAGGCGCCTTCTACGCCGGGACGATCTTCCGGCTCGACCTCGCCAATCCCCAAGGGGTGACGGTCCTCCATCAGTTCGACGGCGCCAGCGGGGCGAACCCGGTCGGAGGCCTGCTCGTGTCGAACGGCCTGCTTTACGGTGTGGCCTATTCCGGCGGGGTCCATGATCGTGGCGTGCTCTACTCGCTCGACCCGGGCGCCGCGACGCCATCCCTGCAGGTGCTGCACGCATTCGGGGAAATGAATACCGACGGCGCCTTTCCGGTGGGCGCACTGGTAGCGGTGCAGGGACAGCTTTACGGCGTGACCGAGCGGGGCGGCCAACACGACGGAGGCACCATCTTTCGCGTCGGCGCCGGCGATATGTTCGAGCACGTCGCCGATCTGCAGACGCATCCTTTCGCTGGCGTGATCGCGGTCGGCACCGATCTCTACGGCACCACCGCTTTCGGCGGCAACGGCTTTGGCTCCATCTTCAGGTTCGAGACGACGACCGGTGCGCTCGAGTACGTGCACAATTTCGACAGCGCCGGAGCGTATCCGCACGCCAGCCTGCTGCAGGCGTCCAACGGGCGGCTGTATGGCACCACGCGGTCTGGCGGCTCGCACGGGCGTGGCACGGTCTTCGAAGTGGATTTCACATCCACCCCGCTGAGCGTGACGACGAGGCACAGCTTCGCGCCAGGGACAACCGGGGGTGACCCGCGAGCGGGGCTCGTCGAGGCCGGCGGGCTGCTGTACGGGACGACGTCCGACTTCGGTCCGGCGTCCAACGGGACGGTCTACCGGTTCGACCCGGCCAGCGGCGCGACCACGACAATGGCCGCATTTGGTCCGACCGGCCCGAAGTGGCCAACCGAGTCGCTCACCGAGGTGAACGGCCAGTTCTTTGGCACGTCTCCCCACGGCGGCGCACGACGGGACGGCACGGTCTTCCGCTTCGATCCCGGAACGCTGGCGACAACAGTGCTCCACTCGTTCGATCGCACGGTTGACGGAGCCTATCCGCAGGGGCCGTTGCTGGCCGGCAGCGACGGACGGCTCTATGGCACGATCAGTCTGGGAGGCCCCGCGGGCTGCAGTGCTGGATGCACGACCCCGTACCCGCCGGACGGCTCCGTGTTCAGGCTGAACGCCGACGGCAGCGGCTACACCACGCTGCGGTGGTTCGACCCGGCGGACGGCCCGTATGGGCCCGCCGGACGGCTGGTTGAAAGCGGCGGCGTCCTGTATGGCACGTTGTCGGCGGGGGGCGCGCACGCCGGAGGCGGGATCTTCCGCATGGACCTGACCGGCGCCAACTCCGTCATCCTCCACCAGTTCCAGCCGTCCACCGACGGGTCGATTCCCGTCGCCGGCCTGACGCTGGGCAGCGACGGCCTGCTCTACGGCACCACCAGTGAAGGCGGACCGCTCGGCGGTGGGACGGCGTTCCGACTGAATTCTGCTGGCGGGGGCTTCGAGGTGCTGCACGCGTTCGACGCGACGGACGCCTACGGCGGCCGCCGTATCGAGTCGGCGCTCGTGCAGGTCGGCGCCCGGCGGTTCGTCGGCACCGCGTCGGTCGGCGGGGCGTACAGCGGTGGCGGTTTTGGCGGTGGAATCGCGTATTCACTCGACGTCAGCACGTCCCCGGCGACGTTCGCCGTACTGCGTTCGTTCGAGGACTGCTGTGTCAACCCGACTGGCAGCTATCCACGCGGCAGGCTCACCGCAGGCGCGGGTGGGTGGCTCTACGGCGTCAACAGCTCGGGAGGGCCGGCTGGCGGACAGGGCACGGTCTACGCGATTGGCCCCGCCGGCGCATTCCGGCCCCTTCACGCGTTCACCACGACGGATGGCAGCTCGCCTCTTGGCGGCCTGACCCTCGCCGCTGACGGATCGCTGTACGGGATGGCACGCGAGGGAGGCGACTTCGACGGCGGCGTGCTGTTCCGCCTGCAGCTCGATTCGGATGGCGATGGCGTGCGCGACACGCTGGACAACTGCCCGATCCAGGCGAACGCGTCGCAGGGCGATGTGGACGGCGACGGCATCGGCGACGCCTGTCCCAGCGGCCCGCCGCCGCTGCCGCTGGCGGTGCTGACGCTCGGGCCGCTGCAGTTCACCTACGACGGGACCCCGAAACCGGTCGCAGTCACCGTCACGCCGCCCGATGCGCTCCAGGGTGGCACGCTCACCGTGACCTATAACGGGTCAGCGACTCCGCCGACCGCCCCGGGCGGGTACACCGTCGTGGCGTCCCTGGCGAACCCCGGTTACACCAGCACGGCCCAGACCGGCCTGCTGGCGATCGACTGGCTCACACCGGCTGTCGTGTGGCACAACCCGGCGGACATCTTCTTCTTCACGCCGCTCTCGGCGGCACAGCTCAATGCCACCGCCGACGTGCCCGGCACCTTCACCTACACACCGGGCCCCGGCACGCTGCTGGCGGTCGGCGCGGGACAGGTCCTGAGCGTCGAGTTCGTGCCGCTCGATCCGAACTACCGGACCGTGACCGCGACGGTGACGATCGACGTGCGCGGCCTGACAGTCATCGACACCACGCCACCAGTCGTCAACGCGCCGCCCGAGATCCGCGTCCTGGCCACCGACGCCGCCGGCGCGACCGGCGCGGCGGTCTACTACCCCTGGGCCGGCACGCCGCTGCCGACGCTGTCCGGCTTTCTCCAGAGCGCGACGGCCACCGACGAGACCAGCACCCCGGTTCAGCTGCCGACCGAGCTGCGCCACTGCGTGAGCGGCGTGATCCTGAGCGCTGCGGTGGACGCATCCACGTCCTTCCCGATCGGAGCGGAGAACTGCGTGCGCTTCGCGTTCCGGGACGAGGCCGGGAACGTCGGCGCGGCGATCCGCCGGGTGACCGTGCAGCGTGGCGCCGCGACCGCGACGGGCATGCCCGCGGCGATCGCGGCGGTCGATGCGGCCGGTCAGCCCACCGGTGTCACGGTTGATTTCGACGAGGTGCTGACCGCGGGCACCACAGGTGCTTCCTGCCACCGGAATGCGAGCGCGACCACGCCGGCCGATTTCCGGTTCGACGTCCTGCCGGTTACGCCCTACTGCGGCTACTTTCCGAACGGCGCGCCGCGGCCTTGCGCGGCGCCCTCTCACGCCTTCGGTTCGTCGTACACGATTTCGTGCGACATCTCGACCACGGCGCAGTATCAAGGGCCGATCAAGGTGTGTTTCCCGCACCTCTATGGCGCGGACAAGCTGTGGCATTACAACGCCGTCACCGGCCAGTGGGAGGACATCACCATCCGGCCGGTGCTGGCCAACCAGCCCATCTGCGGCTACGTGACGTCGCTCTCGCCGTTCGTCATCAATGCCACGCCGGCGCTCGATCTGCCGGCCGACATGGTCGTCGAGGCGGCCGGCCCGTCAGGCGCCGTCGTCGGCTATACGGTTAGCGGTTCCGACCCAGAGGACGGGCCGCTGCCGGCCACGTGCAGCGCCGCCTCCGGCAGCACATTCCCGCTCGGCACCACAACGGTGGCCTGTTCGACGACGGACGCAGCAGGGGATATGGCGAGCGGCACTTTCCGGGTCACCGTTGCCGACACCAGGGCGCCTGTCGTCACGGCTCCGGCGCCGCTCACGCTTGCTGCCTCGGAGGCTGGCGGGGCCAGCGGCCGCTCGTCGTCCGAGCTCGCGGCGTGGCTGCGCAGCGCCATCGCCCGGGACCTGGTCGATCCCGCTCCGGCCGGCGGCGCCGAAGCGACGGAGGCGACTGTGTTCCCGGCGGGCACGACTACGGTCGAGTTCACCTTCACCGACGCCAGCGGCAACTCCAGCACGACGACTTCCATCGTCACCGTCGTCGAGGGCGCGCCGCGGCTCGCACCGAGCATCACCGGACGGGGCCGGCTCTCCGCCACACGCCAGTTCGTGGACCTGACGTTCTCGAACGCCGGCAGCGGCATGGCGCTGCGCGCGACGGCACTGATCGCCGCGATCCCCGCCAGCGGCTCGGGCCGGATCAAGGTGATCTCGCCGGCGCAGCCGCTCAAGGTGGGCGACCTGCCGCCCGGGTCCACCAGCACGGTCCGCGTCGTGCTGGATGTCCCGGCAACGGTGAAGGAATTCTTCCTGATCGAGGCCGGCACGTTCTCGACAACGGCCGGGACGTGGAAGGTGTTCGGCGACGTCCAGCGCCTGACGCGGTGACGGGGTCTGCCGCGGCGGCCTACCGACGCGGCAGCTCGATCAGGACGATGGTGGAGTGCTCCTCAACGCGCTGGAGCACCAGCTCGCGGCCGTCGGGGGAGACGTCGAAGTCGACGACGTTGAAGCCCTGGGGCAGGGCGGTCAGCTGCCGCTCGGCGCCGCTCTCGAGATCGGTCAGCCAGAGGTTCCGGTGATCGAGCTCACCGCGCAGCACGACGAGTGAGCGTGGTCCCGCCAGGCCTGACGAGGAAGCGCGGTACTTCGATCCCCGGCTCAGCGTCAGGTGGTGCGAGGCGGCGGTGCGCGCGGCGGGCGAGACGGCCCTCAGGTCGAAGACCGTCCCGACGTCCGGTCCGGAGTAGACGACCTCACCATCGGCCAGCCAGGCGGGATCGGCGGCGTGGCCGGCGTGGCTCTCGACCAGCGGCGCCGGCGGACGTCCATCGAGCGGCACGCTGAAAAGACGCGGCGCGCCATCGGCCACCGCCGCGACAGTCAACGATTGCCCGTCGGGGGCCCAGGCCGGGGCGCCGTGCAGCGCGAGTGATTGCGTCAGGATGCGGGCGTCCGTGCCGTCGGCGTTCACCACGTAGAGAAATGCCTCACCGTGACGCCGGGCGGAGAACGCGACGCGGCGTCCGTCGCGCGCGATCGCCGGGCCGTCGATGATCCGGGTGTCCGCGGCGCTCCACAGCTCGCCTGCCACCTCCCCCTGCAGCTTCCAGATGCTGTCGCTCTCTCCCTTGGAGGAGACGTAGAGCAGGTAGCCGGCGCCCAGCCGTGGCGACGTTCCGCTCCCGGTCGTCAACGGGATGCGGCGGCCGGCAGCGGCGTCAACCGGTGCCGCTGCGATGGGGAAGCGCCAGAAGCTGCTCCTGGGGCCCGCGACCGTTGCCACGAGCCGCCGTCCGTCGCCGCTGGCGGCAAGCGAGGTATAGCGTTCGAGGCCGAAGCTGACCCGGCGCGGCTCGCGCTGCTCGACGTCGAGGCTGTGCACCGCCGGCCCCCCGTCTTCCGGACCGCTGGCCAGGTACAACAGCGTGCGTTCGTCGACAAAGACCGGGTAACTCACGCGCGACGCGTGATGCGTCATCTGTTCGGGGGGGCCGCCGGCTGGCGGGATCCGCCAGAGGTCCATGCGATCGGGCAGGGAGCCCTGCACGAAGTAGATGAAGGCGCCGTCCCGCGACCAGACCGGGAAGTGCGCGTGCAGACCGGGAGCGGCCGAGAAGATCTGCCGGTCCCCCTGGCCGGGATCGCGCACGAACATCGGGTCGCCGGGGCCTGGCGTGTGCCAGACGAGGCGGGTGCCGTCGCTCGACCAGGCGAACTCCGCGGCGTTCTCCAGGTAGGGCCGCGGCGGTCCGCCGAGGACAGGCGCGCTCCAGACGCTGATGGACGGATCCTTCGCGCCGCCAGGCTTCCGCGTCCAGAAGGTCACCATGGCGCCGTCGGGCGAGAACCCGAGCGTGCGCACGGACTGATTCACGAGCTCCGCGTCGACGTCCTGCGTGATCTTGTGGAACTGCCCGCTGCCAACCTGCGTGACCCACACGTCGGGCCGGCCGTCGCGGCTCGACAGGAAAGCCGCAAACTTCCCGTCCTGGGAGAGGGCTGCCGCCTGCTCGCTCTCCCCAGCCGTCGTCAGTTGGATGAAGCGGGCGTCAGCCAGAGGGTTCGCCGGCCGGTCGTCGCGCGAGATGCGCCAGGAGATGAAGGCGGCGGCCAGCACCGTCCCGGCCGCGGCCAGCGCCCAGATGCGCCGCCGCCGCGGCGCGCTCGCGGCGCCCTCGGGGACGGGTGCGGGGACGGGGCCGTGCTCCGGCTGGGCACCCCGTGACCGCTCCTCGGAGATCGGCCCGGCGGTCCGCGCTTTCGCCCAGGCATCCAGCTCGGACCGGAACGCGTGGACCGACCCGGCCTTGTCGTGCACGTGCCGGTGCACGGGCATGGCTTCCCGGCGCTCCCATCGCTGCACCGTCGTGACGTCACGCCTGAGGTAGGCGGCGATCTCTTTCCAGGACTCCAGCCGGTCGCCGTGCGCACGGCCGCCCGGTCCTGGTTCCGCGGTGGGCGGATGGTCGGTCACGGTGGAAGGTGATTGTACCGCCCGGCTGACCACGCGGCAAAGGACGGCATTCCGCAGGAAAGGGCCGGATCTTCGCGCTTGCCGCTCTTCGCGCGTTGCCGCGCGTGCAGCCATCGCCGATCGTGCACGAGCGCTCCAACCGGAGCCTGGCGAAAGGAAGGAACAGAATGCAACGCAAGCTGATGTCTGGTGCACTACTGACCGCGGTGGTTCTTGGCGCGGCAACCTACGGGGGGGATCTGCGGGCCACCCCGTCCGCGGACGTGGTGATTGAATGGAATCAGGTCCTGCAGGACACGATTCCCGGGTCGGTCGGGCCGACCTCCCCGCGTTATTTCGCCACGCTCCACGTGGCGATGTTCGACGCGATCAACGCGATCGAGCGCGACTTCCAGCCGTTCCACACGGCCGTTCGCTGGGGAGGCGGGTCGCCGGAGGCGGCCGCGGCGCAGGCCGCCCACGACGTGCTGGTGGGCCTGTTTCCGGCGTCGACCGCGACTTACGACGCGCTGCTGGCGGCCCGGCTGGGTCCGAAGCCGTCGGGCTTCGTCCGGCGCGGCGCCGCCATCGGCGCGTTCGTCGCGAAGGCCACCCTCGAGTGGCGCCAGAACGACGGCTGGCTGAGCGCTCCGTCGGCGTATGTGCTGCCGCCCTTTCCGGGCCTCTGGCAGCCCAGCCCGCCCGCCCTGGCGGCCGCCTCGCTGACCCAGGCGCCAAACGTGGTGCCGTTCGCGCTGCTGACGCCCACGCAGTACCTGCCGCCGCCCCCGCCGACGCTGACGAGTGCCCGTTATGCGGCCGATTTCAATGAAACGAAGCTGCTCGGCCGCGCCGACAGCGCGGCACGAACCCCGGAACAGACCGCCATCGCGCGGCTGTGGGCAAGCATCGGCGCCAACGGTGCCGGGACCGCCACCCCCATGGTGTCAGTCTGGAACAACGTCGTGCGTGACCTGGTCCGCGAGCGCGGTCTTCCGCTCGTCGAGGCCGCCCGCGCGTTCGCGCTCGTAACCGTGTCGATGCACGACTCGCTGCAGAGCAGTGTCACGGGCAAGTTCGTCTACGGACTGTGGCGTCCGGTGACGGCAATCCGGCGCGCCGACGAAGACCTGAACGACGCCACCGAGGCCGATGCCGCGTGGACGTCCCTGCTCAACACGCCGTCGTACCCCTCGTATGGCGGCAACCAGGCATCCGTCGCCGCCGGCGCGGCCAGGGCGCTGGAACTGGCCTTCGGCTCCGGCGAGATTCCGGTCACCGCCGCCTGGCGGCAGTCGAACGGCCAGCCGGACGTGCTCCATGCCCATCCGGGCGTCTGGGAGCTGGCCGAAGAGCAGGCGCGGAGCCGCGTGTTTGGCGGGATCCACTACCAGTTCGACAGCGACGCCGGAAAGGTGCTCGGCACGAAGGTGGCGGACTATGTGTTCGCGAACTGCATGCGGCCGCGTCACAAACACTAGCCGGAGCTGACCATCGAGCGGGGAGGCCGCCGGCGCGGGCCTCCCCGGCCTCCCCGGCTGTGCACGGCGTACCTGCGGCGACGACCCGGTCGCGAAGACGACAACTCGGATCGTGTTGCCGGGCGCTCGAACAGCTCGCGGGTCCTGTCGCCGGACAGCCCCACGTGGTGCTCGCCCAAGTGCCCCTGTCACGACTCAGGGCTCCGCGCCACGCGGGGCTGCCCCGTCCGGCGCCACCCGCGAGCGCTGCACGCGCGTCTGCTCCAAACGAGGTTCCATGGACTTCGATCCTCGTTGGACCGGCGTGCCTCCTGACGCCTGCCGTCAGGGCGCCTGCGGCTCCGAGGCCTCGAAGTGCTCGAGCAGGAGTGCGTTCATCCGGTCGGCGCACTGGATCGGCAGCGCATGGCTCGCGTCCGCGAACTCCACGTAGCGCGCGCCGGGAATCCCGTGCGCGATCGTCCGACTGAGGATCGGTGGCGCAATCGGATCGTGTCGGCCGCTGACGACCAGCGCGGGGAGGCCGTCGAGCTCTGCCAGCTGCGGCTGGGCGCTGTAGCGGGCCATGGCCTTCAGCTGCCTGGAGACGATGGGAGGCGTGGTGCCGAGATCGCGCCCGAACAGAGCGCCGTACCGTGCCGCCATCTCGTCCTGATCGACCTCTTCGAGATACGCCGCTGGCAGGATCATCCGGAGCATGCCGCGCCGGCGCATGGCGCGCGTGCCGACCCGGGTGCGCAGTCCCAGGACGGCCATGCGCAGGGTCAAACGGGTCGGCGCTGCGCCGTCCGCGAACGTGCACAGGAGCGCCAGGCTCTTGACGCGCGCGCGGGCGGTCAGTGCCATCCGCAAGGCGATCAGTCCGCCCATCGAGTGGCCGACGACATGGCAGCGGTCGATGCGCTCTTCGTCGAGGATGGCGCACGCGTCCGACGCCATCGCCTCGATCGTGAGCGGGCCGCCGCCGTCTGCGCTCCGCCCTGTGCCGCGATTGTCGAATGTGACTACGCGGAACCGGGCTGACAGGGCGGCGACCTGCGGCTGCCATCCACTGCCCGCGACACCCACGCCCTGGATGCAGAGCACCGCCGGGCCGCTACCTGACGCGCTGTAGGCGAGGTCGAGCATAATTTTGTAGCACAACGCCTTTTGCCCGGGCTCTCGGCGCTCCTGGCTGGCAACCCGCTCGGACTAAATCAATATCATGGTGGCCGCGCACCTGCCGTCGAGCGTGCTGTTCAGTCGCCCCGACCACTTTCCGAGTCCCGGGGTTACACCGGGGTCACAGCCTACCGGTCGTTGTCATCCGCCAGCGGTGCCGATCGTGTCCGCGCGCGAGCACGACCCGGTCAGGTGAGGTGCGGCCCGACGACTGTGGCGAGCTCGAACATCGTCACCTGCGGCTTGCCGAAGATGGGCAGCAGCCGTGCGTCGGCGTTGATGGCGCGCTTGTTGACGGCATCCTGCAGGCCATTCGCCTTGATGTAGATCCACAGCCTCTTGATCACTTCTGTGCGAGCCAACGGTTCGCTGCCGACCACGGCGGCAAGGTCGGCGCTGGGCGTCAGCGGCTTGCCAGTCGACTTCCGCGCCACCTTGGGCGCGCCGGCTTTCGCTGGGGCGCTCGTCCTGCCTTTGGCGCTGGCCTTTCTCGCTCGCGGGGCCGCGGCTGCTTCGCGGGTGGGACGGGCAGCCGCCCGCGGCCTGCGAGACGGATACTTCGACGGCGCAAACTCGAAGTCGACCTTGCCCGCGTCCTTGTCCCAGGCGAGAAACGCCTTGAACGGACGGCGCGTCCGGTTGGAGATGAACTTCTCGAGCAGATCGGTCTTGCCGGTCGCAAGCAGCTTCATCATCTGCGCGGGCTCGATCGGCTGTTGCAGGATCACCTTGCGGGTCTTGAAATCGCAGGTCGGCTCGGGCTTGTTCTCGGTCCGGACAGCGTTCTCGCAGACATAGCTTGACGGGGTCTCGAACACCCGACCGCCGTCCTTCGGGCAGGTGCCGAGCGGCTCGTCGGCGGAGAAGTCCACGAGCTCGCCGGTGTCCTTGTCGTCGTTGCCGAAGTCGAACTCGAGCTTCCAGTTCTTCTCGTCGTCGTTGAACCTGAGGATGATCGACGCGGTGAACGGCCAGCCGGCCTTCGAGCGAAACCCTTCGAGCGGGCCGATCCGTTTGTCCGTCAGCAGCTGCTCGACCTCGGCAGACGCGAAGGTTCGTGCGCCGGGGTTCTTGCCAAACGAGAACCCGCAACCGGTCCCGTCCCGGCCGGTGCACGCAAAGCGGCGATAATTCTCCGTCACCACGCCGCCGCAGTTGGGACAGGGGGTTTCGAGGGTGGCGTAGTCGCCGGGCACCGTATCGTGGTCGTATTCCTTGGCCTTCTTGACGATGCGGTGCGTCATCTGGGCGATCTGGTCCATGAACTCCTTGCGGCCCAGCTCGCCGTGCTCGATCTGCGCGAGTTTGTATTCCCACTCGCCCGTGAGCTCAGGCTTCGACAACTCCTCGACGCCGAGGCCCCGCAGGAGGGTCATGAGCTGAAACGCCTTCGGCGTCGGAATCAGCTCGCGACCATCACGAAGCATGTATTTCTCGTTGAGGAGACCTTCGATGATCGAGGCGCGGGTGGCCGGCGTGCCGAGCCCCTTCTCCTGCATCGCTTCCCGCAGCTCGTCGTCTTCGACGAATTTCCCCGCGCCCTCCATCGCTCCGAGCAGCGTGGCTTCCGAGAACCGGGCCGGCGGACGCGTGTTCAAGGCCTTCGTCTCGGCCTTGTCGGCGCGCACCGGTTCCCCGGGCTTCACGGGCACGAGGCTCGGCCGGTCTTTCGAGCCTTCGTCCTGCGCTTCCTTGCCATAGATGGCGAGCCAGCCCGCGCGGACGAGCACCTTGCCTTCGCTCTTGAAACTGTGTCCTGCGGCCACTGAGATACGGGTCGTCACCAGGTACTCCGCCGACGGGAAGAAGACCGCCAGGAAGCGTCGCGCGACCAGGTCGTAGAGCTTCTGCTCGGCTTCCGACAGGCCGTGCGGCACCTCGAGCGTCGGGATGATTGCGAAGTGGTCGCTGACCTTCGTGTCATCGAACACGCGCTTGGTCGGCTTGATGTATTGACCGTCGATCGCCGTGCGCGCGTGCGTGCCCAGGTGCGGCATGCTGCTCTTGGCCAGCACCTCGAAGGTTTGCCGCACGACCGGCAGGTAGTCCTGCGGCAGCGCCCGTGAATCCGTGCGCGGATAGGTCAGCGCCTTGTGGCGCTCGTACAAGCTCTGCGCGATCGAGAGCGTAGTCTTGGCCGAGAAGCCGAACCGGCCGTTCGCCTCGCGCTGGAGCGAGGTCAAATCGAACAGCAGGGGACTTGCCTGGGTGGTCGGCTTGGCTTCTTCGGTGACCGTGGCGGGCTCTCCCCGGACCGCGTCCGCGATGGCCTGCGCTTCGGCCAGGCTCCACAGACGATCCGCTTTCAGCTCGGCGTCGTCCTCGCTCTTCTTCCATCCGGGATCGAACCACTTGCCCGGGTAGTCGCCAGCCTCGGCGATAAATGAAGCATGTACTTCCCAGTACGCGCGGCTGACGAACTTGCGGATCAGCTCTTCGCGCTCGACCACGATGGCGAGAGTCGGCGTCTGCACTCGGCCGACGGTCGTCAGGAAGAAGCCGCCATCGCGTGAGTTGAAGGCGGTCATCGCCCGGGTGCCGTTGATGCCGACCAGCCAGTCGGCTTCGGATCGAGACCGCGCGGCATCGGCGAGTCCCTGCATCTGCTCGTCGCCGCGCAGGGCCGCGAACCCGTCGCGGATCGCCTGCGGCGTCATCGACTGCAGCCACAACCGGCGCACCGGCTTGTTCAACGGCTTCCTGCCGGTCGCGTACTGCACGATGAGCTGGAAGATCAGCTCTCCCTCGCGGCCCGCGTCGCATGCGTTGATCAGCTCGGTGATGTCCGGACGCTTCGCTTGGCGCACCACGGCGGCGAGCCGGGCCTTGGTGCGATCGACGGGCTTGAGGTCGAAGTAGGGCGGGATCACCGGAAGATGCGCGAAGCTCCACTTGCCGCGCTTCACCTCGAATTCTTCCGGCGCCTGGATCTCCACCAGGTGGCCGACGGCGCTCGTAACGACGAAGCGCTCGCTTTCGAAGTGCTCGTCGTGCTTCTCGAACTTGCCGGCGACCGGCGTCAGCGCCTTCACGATGTCCTGCGCCACGGAGGGCTTCTCCGCGATCACCAAGGTCTTCGCCAATACAACTCCAATCAAGAGGCCAGACCGCTCGCCTGGCTGCCGCGAAACAAGAAGCCGCTGATCACTGGCTCCTGCATTGTATTGGAGCCGTTGGACTCGTCAATCCTGCCGACATCGTCGACGGACACGTGCCGGCATCAACCCGGAGGTCGGCGCCATGCGCGATCCGCCGGCAGCGCAGCGCCGTGAGGATCGGCCAGTCACGCTATCGAGACGATGAAATGCGGGCGCGCACGTAGTCCAGCGCGTCCGGCATGATGGCGGCCAGGAACCACACCAGGAGCGCGAATCCAAGCCACCACGCGGAGAGGCGCGGGTGACGGCGGAGCGACAACGCGATCGACATCACGAATGCCAGACTGCCGACCCATGCGATCACGAATGGGACCGACACCGCAGTGAGCAGCAGAAGCACCACGACCGAGGCACCGAACGTGACGACGACGCCCGACGCAAACGCCGCGGAACGGGATGTCGAGACGGCGTTCTGGGCGAGAGCGTCGATCACGAGCATTGGCAGGCGCACGGCGTTCAGTACGCGTCCGAGCCAGCCGAGTCCCGAGTGGCGGCCCGCCAGCATGCTCGTGCCCACGGCCAGCGATCGAGTGAGGGTGCTCGTAAAGAGATCGGTGCCAATCTCACCCGAGAACCGCTCCTGGCCGATGCGGCATTCCTTGAATAACCCGACCAGGCTTTTCGCGGGGAGCGTGTCCCACCTCGTCGGGTCATCCCCGACCAGGAGGGTTGCCGCGGCGATCAGGTCCGCGGACGGGCCCGTCCTGCCCGCGCCGCCGCGGCGGTCATCCTGTGCCGCCTGGCACACGACACGGAGATCTTCGCGGATGATCGCGAGGTGCATCCTGGCGACGAGGGCAGTCATGGTGTGCGGGAGCTGCTCGGGAATCGGAATCTCCGGCTCTTCGAGAAAGGCGAGCTCTCCGGTGATGAGCGCCTCCCGCTGCTTCCAGTGCCGCTCGAGCCACTCGCGCTCATCCTGTCCGAGCGAGGCCGGTACGGCTATGGCGTGCAGCGCATCGAGCACGGCGCCGCGGTCGCCCGGGTACAACCGCGAGAGCCGCGCCGGATTCAAGAGGATCCGCGCGAGGCGATCGGCGCCGTCCATCCGTCCGTACATCCAGTCGTTGGCGCGCCACGCCTTCTTGTAGAAGCCTCCGAAGTTGGCGAGCTGCGCGCCGGCGAGCTTGTCCGAGGCCAGCGACGCGCCGCCAAAGGCATTGGGCGTGTCGGCGCTGATCTGGACGAACTCCAACAACTGCTCGGGGACATCGTGGTGGGCGCCAGTCGAATACTGGACCACTTCGAGCGCCAGGAGTCGCGCGAGCACCGCCGCCGGGGTGCGGTCCGACCCGAAGTACCCGGCATACTTGACGAGATCGTCCGCGGCTTCGCGCTCCTGGGGCGTGCGGGCGGTGCGCGCGGCGCCACGGCCTGCCGCCGCGATATCGTCCAGCGATGCCGCCAGGAGCGACGCCATCGTCCCGGCGAGGCCGCCGAGCGCCTGGGTCACTGGAATGTCGGCCGCCGGCAGCCGGCCGCCGCTGTATGCGGTGGCGGCGCTGCTCAACGTCACGGTCGTCTGCCGCTTCGACCATTCGTCGAGCGCGTGCGCCGCCCAGTTCTGTGCATCCGCTACGAGCCGGGCCGGATCCGCGGCCAGGATGTCCGCGAGCGGCTTGGCCAGGCGTCCCCAGAAGGCCTGATCGCCGCGGCGTCTGCGTGGCAGGGCCGCAACCACTTCGAAGACGATCGCGTAGTGGTCCTTCAGCCTGGTGCGCAGCGCCGGATCCGCCGGCCACCGCAGTGGCGAGGCGATCAGCGCGCGACGGAACAGATCGAAGACGATCTCCGCGATGTGCTCTATCGCGTAGGCCCCCCACTGCCAGCGTTGCAGCGCGTCGGGCCGCCGCAGCGCGTCCGCGGTGGGCAGCGCGTCGGGCACCCAGGGCACGCGCGGCAGCGACAGGAACAGCTGGCCAATCCACTCGCGCCGGCGGCGTCCGAACGTCACGGGCGCCGCCGCGGCGCGCGCGCAGGCAATCGCCAGCTCGTCGCCGATGTATTCCGCCGCGCCCTCGGCGCGCCGCCGCCGGTAGACCGTGAAGAGACTCGCCGCGAGGCTGTCCATGCCCTGCGGTCCGAGCTCTCTGATGAGCGCGATCCGGGTATCGCGCTTGCGGCGCGCCGAGCGGTTGTGCTCGAAGATGGCCTCGAGCTGCGCCGAGATCGATTCCGCACGAGGCAGTTCGATCAGGCTGGCAAGAGCCACCGTCCCGAGGTTTGGGACGTCCGCCATCCTGTCGGCCAGGTCGGCAGACGTCTGCCCCGGAGCCGGCACGACATACGCGAGCACGCGCCGGACTTCTCGCGTGGCGCGCTGCCGCAGCACGGCATCGATGGCCGCCTCCAGCGGCTTGTTGTCGAGAATGCCCCCGTCGACCAGGAAGCGGCTCTTCTCGAAAGACGCGATACCGTGCATATCGAGCAGGCGCACGTCCGTCACGCCGTCCTGTGGCCCGATTGGGCAGAACAGCGGCTCGAAGGCAACCGGAAACGACGCCGTCGCGCGCGCGGCAAGCGCGAGCCGCTGGGCGATCGTCTCGTCCGCGAAGGGGTCCTGCTCGAACTGCTCGCCGCGGCGGAACTCGAAGCGGCCCCGATGGGTGACGTCGTTGACCGCAACGCCGAGGTCGTCGCTCCGCTGATTCGGCACGCCGCGCAACATTGTCGTCGTCAGGGTGAGATCGATCGGCGCGTCGGCGGCCGCGGTGACGGCGCCGCCGGCCTGGATGTCGCTGAAGGCGGCGCGCAGGTCATCGAAGAATCGCGTGTTCCCCTGGAGCAGGGAAGAGGCCGTGCGGTCGTACGGGGTGTGGAGCAGCCGATCGAGCGAACCGCTGTTGAGCCAGAGGCTGCGCACCTGGGCGAGGTCGACGTCGTAGGCCCGGGCGAGCGCGAGCAGCGCGCCGTTGATGCCGCCCGCGCTGGTGCCGCTGATGACATCCACCCGCGCCGTCGTCGCGGTCAGATCCAGGAGCTCGCCGTAGAGCTCCTCGCAGCGCATCGCGCGGTTGATCTCGTGAGTGACGCCGCCGATCCATACCGCAAGGCTCACGCCACCATTCATGACCAGCGCGATGCGCAGCTCTTCGTAGTCAGCCGGGGGAACTGGACCTCGTGGCGTCATGACGTCTCCAACCCGCGAACCGCGGGCGACCAACGGCGCACTATGCGAGCAGCAGGCGCACCGCTGCAAGGTAGGTGTTGAACGTCGGTTCGAGGGACGCGATCTCGATGCACTCGTCGGCGGCGTGGAGGTGGCGATAGCGCACGCCGAAGCCGCTCGTCGCGTCGATGTCCAGCGTCGCCAGGTAATTGCCGATGCTGGCCGGGCCGACGACCTCGCCGGGCAAGGTGCGGAGCAGGACGGTCTGCGCCGCGGTCCGCAACGCCCGGTAGATGGCGGCGTCCTCGGACAGCCGGTAGGCCGGCCACCCCGGCAAGGCGTCCATATTCGTCGGCGTGAGCCCGTCGTCACGGTCGAACTCGGCAATCAAGGCGGCCAGCGCCGCTCTCGCGTGCGATTCGGTGAAGGCCGGCGTCAGCCGGAAATCGAGGTGGACGCGGCACTGGTCCGGAATGGTCGAGAACCCCTCGCCCCCGTGAATCTCGGTGACGGAGACTCCGGGTGGCATTCCGAAGTCGGATCCGGCGGTGGCTGGCAGATTGAGCGACTCGATTCGCCGCACGAGCTCGCTCGCCCGGGTGATCGCATTCACTCCACGATGGCTGGAGGAGCCGGAGTGCGCGGCAAGGCCGTGCACCGTGAGCTTCGCACGAAAGAAGCCGCGACAGCCAATCACGATCCGATCATGACCGGGATAGCCAATCAGGACCCCATCGCGAGGCAGCGCCTGCGGGTGCTGATTCACGAAGCTCTGAATGCCGCCAAACGATCCGGAGTGTTCGTCGCCGTCGAAAAGAAAGACGAGCGATCCGCGAAGATTCGGGAGCTCGCGAGCCAGCGTCGCGAGCAGGTGGCAGAAAACGACGACGCCGGACTTGCTGTCGGCGCTGCCGCGGCCGTACAGCCATCCGTCCTGGATGTGCGCCGAGAGAGGATGGCGGGACCATGTCTCGGGGGCGCCGAGCGGCGCCGTGTCCACGGTCGCGTTCACCATGTATGTCGGACCGGGCTTCCCGCCGCGAATGGCACCCCAGACGCCGAGGCATCGATTGGCGTCCTGGAGGAGCTTGGCCTCGATGCCGCGTGTCCCGAGCCAGCGCTGCACCGCCAGCACGATCGGTCGATAGTCGTCGATCCCGCCCTGGCTCGGAATCGTGACGAGCTCCTGCAGCTGCGCGACCAGGGTGTCCTTCGTTCCGAACTCCATGCGTGGCAGCAGTGTATCAGGCGCTGGTGAGCGGAGACTCGCTCGCAGGGCTCGACGAACGGACCGTTCGCGGCCTGCGTGTCGCGCAGCCGCACGGCGACGTGACTCTCGCGCGGCTCCTGCATGACCCCGGTGGCGGAGGAAATAGCGTGCGCTTCCGATCGGCGGATCGAGGACGATCGATTCCTAGGACACCGGCAGGTGCCGCAGCTTGTCGGGATTCCTCACGATATAGATCGCTGTGACGACGCCGTCTGCGATCTCGAAGGCGGCGGTCTGCAGCGAGCCGTCCGGCCAGCTCAGGATCAACCCGGGCAGACCATTGATCGTCTCGAAGCGGGCGGCGGTCTCGTTGGTCCAGCCTTTGCGGACGACGCCGGCCAGGAACGCCGCCACGCGATCGGCACCTTCGATGACATTGAGCGCCGCGGGCACCTTGCCGCCGCCGTCGCTGACGACCCGGGCATCGCTGGCGAGCAGCCGCGTCAACGCCGCAACGTCGCCGGACCGCGACGCGGTAATGAACGCCGAGACCAGCTCCGTATGCTTTGGATCGAGGGAACTGCCCGGCGCCGGCACCGCACCGGCCGGCCGCGACTCGCGCACCCGCGCCCGGGCGCGGCTCGCCAGCTGGCGGCACGCGGCCTCGTTCCGGCCCAACGCGCCGGCCACCTGCGTAAACGAATAGTCGAACACGTCGTGCAGCAGAAACGCCGCCCGCTCGAGCGGGGACAGCCGATCGAGCGCCAGCAGCAGCGCCACGGACAGATCCTCCGCCAGCTCGGTCTGCGCGTCGGGCGCCAGTGCCGCGGTGTCGGTGACGGGATCGGGCAACCACGGCCCGACATACTCCTCCCGCCGCACCCGCGCCGACTTCAGCACATCCAGGCACAGTCTCGTGGTCGTCGTCATCAGAAAAGCTCTCGGGTCGGCAACGCCGGCGCGGTCGGTGTCGTGCCAGCGCAGATAGGCGTCCTGCACGGCGTCCTCGGCTTCGGCCATCGAGCCCAGCATGCGATACGCCAGGCCAAGCAGCCGGCGCCGGTACGGCTCGAAGCTCGCGGAGGGATCGGTGCTCATCCGCGGGTCGCAGCGAGAGCGGCGGAGTCGAACGCAACAGGCGCGCCGCCAACGAAGACGCGGGTGCAGGCCTTGCCGTGCCCCATGGCGTACTTGACGGTGGGATACGTCCGCGCGGCGACGATGGCGAAGGCGAGGCTGAGTACCGCCCGCGGTCCCCATCGCCGGATGATCTCGTGGCGATACTCGTCCGCCGACGGATCGTGGTCGAGCGTGGCGCGCGTGAACCGCCAGGCCAGCGCCACGTCGGGCGGCATCGCCGCCGGATTGCCGGTCAGCACGGCCTGAAGCACCGCCGCATCGACGCCCGCTTTCTCAGCCATGGAGACGCCCAGCTGTGTGCAGGGCCCGCAGTCCTCGTGCCGGGTTGCGGTGATTGCCGCGGCTGCCCACGCCGCAGGCGGCACGTCCGTCCGATACTTGCCGATCGCCGCCGCACGCGAAAACATCCAGGCCGCACGCGGGCTGACCTCCACCATCTCGTGCAGGTAACTGGCATCGTAGTTCCACTGCCGTTCGAAGGCCGCTATCCCGCGCTGCATGAGCCACTTCACCATGACATCCCCCTGGTTCCATCCCGTCTGACGGTAGGACGAACCAGGCGCAGGAGATGTGACATCCCCCTCGAGCAAATGGACGAGGTCGCCCTCTCTGCTGGACTACTCGCTTGCGGCGGCCTCGTAGATCCAGGCATTCGTCCTCGGGCCATGACCCTCCCCGTAGCCGCCGGTGACCAGCACGCGACCGCCGTCGAGGGGGGCGGCGGCGGAAAACTGCCCCGCGAGCGGACCGCCGGGAACCAGGTCGCTCGCCCCGGTGGCGGCGTTATACACCTCGACGCTGGGGGCACCGCCGGCAAGGAGCCACCGTCCGTCACCGAGGGGCAGGGAGGTGCCGCGATGCTTGTAGCGGCCCAGCCTCATGGGCCCGCTCGCGCGAAAGTTCCCCACGACCGGATCGAAAATCTCCACGCTGGAGTAGACGCCCTCGTTGTCGCGCTCGTCGGCGCCGCCGAGTACCAGCACCCGGCCGTCTTCGAGCGCCACGGCATCGTGCTTGTGACGGCGGATGCCCATCGCCGCCGCCGGCGTGAACCGGCCCGCGGCCACATCGTAGATCTCGGCCGTGTTGGAGATCATGATGGCGGCGCGGCGTCCCCGATGGCCGCCGGCCACGAGCACGCGCCCATCGCGCAGCCGCACCGCGACGTGACTCTCGCGCGGCTCCTGCATGACCCCGGCGGCGGAAAACCGGCCGGTCTTCGGATCGTAGATCTCGGCACTAGCGAGAAACGTCCATCCGGTGCCGACACCACCAATGAGGAGCACCCGGCCATCGGCGAGAAGGACCGCCTCATGGTTCGATCGCGCCGCGGTCATCCGGCCCGTCGCCCGGAACGTGTCCGCCGATGGATCGTAGAGCTCGGCGGTGTCGTGATAACCGCCGTTGCCGCTCATGCCGCCCGCGATCAGCACCGTTCCGTCGGACAGGCGGGTGGCCGAGTGGCTCTGGCGCCGCACGCTCTCTCCGCCGATGGGCCGGAAACGCTCCTGCTTGCGCTCGAACAGCTCGGCGCCAGCCAGCTGCGACTCATTGCCGGTGAAGCCGCCGACGATCAGGACGTTGCCATCAGCCAGCGTGGTGGCGGTGTGCGCCGCGCGCGCCTGCCCAAGAGGCGCTGCCGCGCGCACCCGGCCGGGACCTTCGCGCGCCGGGAGGCTGACTGCGGCAAGGATGACGATCGCCCCGGCGGCTGTCGAGAGCATCAAGAGATCGTTCACGCGCCGCATGTCTGCTCTCCGGTCTCGGGACGCGGCAAGGACACAGCTGACCCGCCTCTCCCGTACAATGTGGTCCCTGAGGATCACTCGAAAAGGTGCTGACAGACAAGGACCGCACGCGGCTGAGGCGCTGGCTGCCGGCACTGCTGCTCCTCATGCTGCCGTGGCAGGTCTCGCCGGCCGCCCACGGCCTCAATGCGAGCTACAGCGACATCAACCTCACCCCCGCCCGGCTCGACGTCGTTTTTTTAATCTCCGTTGAGGACGTGTCGGCTCACTTCCCGGCCCTGATTCACGGAGCCGGCGGGGAACCGGCAAGCGCGTTGCCGGCCGTGGCGGCGTTCCTGCGCGAGCGCTTCCGGCTGCTCGTGAACGGGACCGCGGTGCGTCTGCAGGACGAGGCACACGGGATCCCCGGGAACGGCACGTTCATGCGGTTGGCTTTCAGCCACCCTCTCGAGAGCGCACCCGCGGCGCTGTCGATTGGCCTGGACCCTGAGTTCTTCGAGCGCTTTGGCCAGCAGCACTCGCACTTCGTGACGCTTTCGGTCGAAGGGCGCGCCAGCCGCGCCGTCATCACGCGGGACCGGCCGTTCATGACGCTCACGACCGGCTACAAGCACGGTCTGGCGCCGTACGGTGCGCTGGTCTGGCTTGGCGTCGAGCACATCCTCTTCGGATGGGACCACCTCATGTTCCTGTGCGCGCTGATGATCGTCGGCGGCAGGCCGCTCCAGCTGGTGAAGGTGGTGACGGCGTTCACGGTCGCGCACAGCCTCACGCTCGCCCTGGCCGCACTGGAGGTGGTCGTGCTGCCCTCACGCCTCGTGGAGGGGGGGATCGCGCTGACCGTCGCCTACGTGGCGTTCGACAACTTCTTTGCCCGGGCGGACAGGCCGCGGTGGCTGCTGACGTTCTGTTTCGGGCTCGTCCACGGGTTCGGCTTCGCGAACGTGCTGTCGGAGATGAATCTGGCGCGGAGCGAGCTCGTGTCGTCGCTCCTCTCCTTCAATGCCGGCGTCGAGCTCGGCCAGCTGGCGGTTGCCGCCGCGTTGTTCCCCCTGGCCCGCTGGCTGGCGGATCAGCGCTATCGACAGCGGATCATCGTGGCCGTCTCCGGGGTGATCTTCGTGTTCGGCATGACCTGGTTCGTCCAGCGCACCTTCGACCTGTCCTTCATGCCGCTGTGACGCGCGCCGCTCCTCATCGCGCTGCGAGCAGGCCGGCGTAGGCCTTTCGGGCTGCCTGGATCCGCTCGCGGAGCGCCTGCACCTCGCCGGGTGCGAACGAGGCGGTGTACCGCGCGTCCTGCAGCCGCCCCTCTCCGTAGTCGAGAATCTCGAGCCGCTTGGCGACGAGCTGCGGCAGGCGATCCCGATCCCGGAACGTGCCGCCGTCGCCGAGCACGTACACGGGCGAGGTGTGCGCCAGCCCGTCGTTGTGCGTCCGGACTCGCGCCGCGATCCATCGCCCCTCGCCTGCCGGGAGCCGCAGGTCGGCCCGCAGCTCCTGTTTGGCGGGGTCCGACGAGGTCGCCGTGTGCACCACGGCGCCCTGGGAGATGATCTCCAGCGTCTTGGGGGAGCCGACTATCGGCGGTGCCCACGCCCGCGCCCGGACGTGCACCGTTTCGCCGCGCTTGACGTCGAGGTCCTCGCCCGGACCGGCACCGTTCACCGTCAGCGACAGCATCGGTCCGTTGGTCACGAACGTGCGCCCCTGCTTGAAGGCGCGGAACCAGCCGTCTGCCGTGAACGGCTGGCCGGTATAGGCGTAGACGCGGGACTCCCCGAGCGAAGATGCCCAGGGCATGTCGGATCCGGCAGAGGCCGTCAGCTTGATGCCCATGCTCAGGAAGTCGTAATAGTCGTCCAGACCGAGCAGCCGGAACTGCATGATCTCGAAGAAGTCCAGCCGCCCCTGGATCACGTTGATCGTCGAGTCCCAGGTGGCGGATCGCCGGCTGTCGGCCCGGCGGTACCATTCGGGCGCCCAGGCGATGTGCGCGTAGCCGGTCAGGCCTCCCTGCGCGCGTACCGCGTCGAACATCACGTCGTAGAGGTGAAACCGCGACAGATCGAAGAACGGCTTGCGGATGTTGAGCGCGAGGGTGTGGCCCAGCTCGTTGATCTCCGTGCTCGGATCCTCCTGGCCGGCCTGCAGCACGTAGTTGCCACGCTGGAATCGGAATCCCGAGGGGTCGCCCTGTGGAAAGGTCAGCGTCTTCAGCGTGCGCTGCTGCAGCGTCGTGGAAACATAGACCTCTTCCGCCTCGGCCCACGTCAGCAGGAACTCGTTGTGCCAGGGCTGGGTCCGCGGGAAGTGCACGTGATCGTCGCCGGCATACCAGCCCTTGCCGGCCATGTGCTCCCACCGCCGGAGGTCGATGCGGCGGTTGCGCACGTCTCCCGGGCGAATCTCGAACTCTTCGAACACGGGCAGGTGTTCAATGCCGCGCATGACGGCGAGCCGCCATCGGCCCGGGGGAAGCCGGATCGAGAACGGCCGCGGCACGAAATAGGCGGCCGGCTCCGCCCAGAATGGATACCCCGACTTCTCGCCGTACAGGAACGAGCGGGTGTTGTTGTCTTTCGGGTCGCCAACCGTCAGCCGGACCGGGCCGATCTCCCCGGGCTTCCACTCCGGCGGATCCATGAAGTCGGGCACCCGCGTGTACGGCGGGATCACGCGACCATCTGGCGGCGTTCGCCACTTGTGGTCGTCGAGCGACGTGATGCACACCATCGCCGGCACGACGCGGCCCGACTCGCGGTCGCGGATCTCGACGTTCAATGTGCCGTCGCGCGACTGCGCGGCAAGGGCAGTCACGGCCAGCGCGAAGAGCGCCAGGCCCGAGGTCCTGAGTAGCGACAGGGTGCGGGGCTGCGGCATCCTGCTCCTTTGCGCGGCCCGTGGACGGGCCCTGTGTGACGGGGGTTAGAAGCAGGGCAGCGGCATCGCTGCCCTGCTTCGTGGCGGGATTCCCCTCCGAGCGATGCGGAACGATCTGTTCCGCAGCCGGCTCAGAAGCTGTAGCGCACTCCGACCCTGACGCGGCGCTCCGTGAAGGCGTTGTTCAGGCTGAAGATCCGCATGAAATCGCCGCTCGTCAGCGTGCTCGTCGGATTGCCGAACTTCGGCGTGTCGGTGATGTTGGTCGCCTCGATCCGCGCTTCCAGCTTGTGCGAGCCGCGCAGCGGGAACGTGCGGAAGACCGAGAGGTCGACGTTCCAGCCCCCTGGCCCTCGGAACTGGTTGATCCGCGTGTCGCCGAAGCGCAGGCCCGTTGGCTGTGCCCACGCGGAGGGATCGAAGTAATAGCCGGCCGCGCCAATCTCGCCAACCTTGTTCACCGATCCGACGAGATCGGCGGTCTGGACATTGCCCGGCGTGTTCAGCTCGGTCGCGCTCGCCGTCACGCTGAACGGCGCGCCGTTGAACGCCTGGAAGACGCCGTTGACCTGCCAGTCCTGGATCAGGAGCTTCGCCGGGTTGCCGCCGCCGCCCTTCGCCTGCCACGGCAGCTGATAGAGGAACGCCATCGTCAATGTGTGCGGCCGGCTGCCCGCGGCTTCCGACCAGTTGCGCGCCTGCGCGTCGGGCGTCGGCAGCTCGTAGCTGGTTCCGAGCGCCCAGGAGCTGCTGTAGGTGTAGTGCCCCTTGAGCATCAGCCCGTCACGGAACGGCCGGGTGACGCCGATCTGCAGCGCCTTGTAGTCGCGCGATGGATCGCCGAACGGCGCATATACGTCCACCGGCAGCTGGCGGCCGTGCGACACCAGGTACGGCCGGTCGAGGCCGCCGCCGCCCAGCGTCTGGGCGGCGTTCACGTTGTAGCGCGTGAGCGCGCCGACGACGCGGTTCTGGACGTATGCCACGTCGACCGAGACGACCGGCAGCCGCCGCTCCAGCGTGACGTTCCACGAGTGCGTCCTGCCGCGGTCCACCGACTCGGGCACCGCGGTCTGGATGGAGACCGTGTTGGGGAGCGGCAGACGTCCGCTGCTCAGATCCGGATCCTCGAGCCGGGGGATGCCCTGCGCCAGCCTGCCGTACCAGCCGAACTGGGACTCGGCCGCCGACGGCTGGAACGTCGCGTTGAGCGTCAGCGGATAGCTGCGATATCCGTAGAACGCGAACTCGCCGATCATGCTCTGCCCGTCGTACATCAGCCCATACCCCGAGCGCAGCACCGTCTTGTCGTCGATGCGGTAGACGGCACCGACACGCGGGGCGATGAAGTCCTTCGGGGCGTCGAGGCCGACGTTGCGGGGATTGCCGCCGAGGCCGCCGAGGACCATATCGAGGGTGTTGAGATCGAGCCGTTCCATGCCCCAGCCCTGCCGGCTCAGGATGGGGTAGTACTCCCAGCGCACGCCGAGGTCCAGCGTGAGGTTCGGCCGCGGCGTCCACCGGTCGCGGACGTACAGCGCGTGCTGGAACTCGCTGCCGGTGAAGTTCTGATACTGGTAGGCCTTCTGCGCGTTGCCGACCAGCCCGAGCAGGAACGCGGCGTACTGGTTGTAGAAGTTGCCCGTCTGCGCCCCGGTGCCGAAGGTCCTCGTCGCATTGGTGGCGAACGTGAAGATGCCCCTCGGGTTGGTCACCGAGGGCTGCCAGTCGTCCAGCGTCAGGTGGTTCATGAAGTACCCGGCCTTCACGTCGTGCGAGCCGGCCAGCTTCGTGAGATTGAGGTTCAGCGACTCGCTGTACTCGTCGCGGTAGATCGGGCTCCACGCCGGCGTATTGCCAAGCGCCGTGAACCCGGTCGAGAACTGCGGCATGCCGGCATACCGGGGATCGCCGCGCCCCTGATCGTTGGTCCCGGGGATGCCGAGCTCCAGGCCGATGTTGCCCAGGTGGAAGTCCGGCGAGCTGACGAACTGATCCTGGTGCGCGACGCCGAACGAGCCGTCGAGCAGCAGGGTCGGGCTCAGCGTCCAGGTGTGACCAGCCGAGATGTGCAGCACCTTGGTATCGCCGCCGTCGTCGTTCGATTCCCCGATGGGGAAGGTATAGAGGTCGTCCACCAGGGCATCCATGCGGCTGACCTTGCCCCAGATCTGGTGTGCGCGCGTCCGGTTCCAGTTCAGCTTGAGGTCGAAATTGTGGCGGTCCGTGGTGCTCCGCCGCACGGTGCGATAGTTGTTGGTGAGGCCGCCCGCGCCCGTGCCCTCGATGTTGGGCAGCGGATACATCGCGAGCAGCGTGCGGGCCAGCGGATCGATGCGGTTGCCGGGGATGACGTTGTTGGCGAACTGCATCCGGCCGGCGGTCGCGGCGGTGAGCGCTGCGGACATCGGATCGTAGATCCGCTGCAGCGAGCCATCCTGGTTCAAGGCGGCCCGGAAGTCACCGTTCCGCAGCGCCTCGTCCGGCACCGAGAAGAACGCGTACTGGTCCAGCCGGCTGAGGTAGCCCTCGTACGAGCCGAAGAAGAACACCGAGTTGCGGCGAATCGGTCCGCCGAACGTGCCGCCGAAGATCTGCCGCTCGATCGGGAGCTTGGCGGGCACCGCGCCGCGCCCGAAGTAATACGGCGTGGCGTTCAGCTTCTCGTTGTTGAAGAACTCGAAGGCGGATCCCTTGAATGCGTTGGTCCCCGACTTGGTCACGACATTGATCGTGGCCCCGGCCGCCATGCCCTGCTCGGCGTCCATGCTGCCCGTCGTGATGCTGACCGTCTCGATGGTTTCGGCGGGCGAGACGTAGGCCGTGTGGTGCGGCATCGTGACGAACGTGTTCGCCGTGCCGTCGGTCCGCGTGCTGTTCGCGTTGCCGCTCTGGCCGTTCACCGTCATCGCCAGCGAGCGCTGCGGCGTATCGGTCTCCGCGTTCTGGAACGTGGGCGGCAGCGATCCCGGCACCAGCACGACGAGCGACTGATAGTTCCGGAACTGGTTGAGCGGCAGGTTGGTGATCTCCTCGGATCGCAGATCCGTCCGTACGTCCGCCCGGTCGGTCTGCAGCAGCTGCGCCTCGGACTGCACGGTCACGGTCTCCGACAGCGCGCCGACCTCCATGTCGACGTCGACGCGGCTGATCTGGCCCACGGTGACCGGTACACCCGTGCGCACGCTCTCGCGGAAGGACGCCAGGGTGATGCGGACGTCGTAGCGGCCCGGCAGGACGTTGACGAAGTTGTACGATCCCTGCGCGTCGGTTGTCGTCTCGCGCGTCAGGTTCGTCCCCGCCTCCGTGATCGTCACGGTGGCGCCGGGAAGAACTCCGCCCTGGGCGTCACGGACGACCCCCACGAGTCCACCCCACGCCGCCTGGGCCGCCGCCATGGCGGGCACCAGTGCAAGGCCGAGGGCCACGAGGCCCGCGGCCGGAAGTGCTGTCAAGCGTGACCTGCATCGACGATCCCACATGTGCTGTCCTCCCTTATTCCGACACCCTGATTTCCACGATCTGATTGGGCCTGACGGTCACACGCGTGGCCGTTCCGTCGCGGCGGTAGTATTCGACATTCCAGCGATCCGTCAGCCCCGATGTCCTCAGCGCCAGCTCGCGGCCGGCGGCCCGCACCGTAACCCCGGTGGCCGCGGGGATCGTGAACGACAGCGTCACGGCGTTGTCGTAGATCTGCGGGTCGAGCGTGTGGTGCACCGCGAAGCGTTCCCACCCGTTCCGCGGGCCGAGCGGCGTCACGACGGTCGCCTCGCGGACGATCTGATAGGCATAGAGCGGCCCGAACGGCACGTACCAGACGTCGGAGCGGCCGCTGATGTGGCCGAGGTGCTTCTCGAAGAAGCCGTCCGGCCCGAAGTCGAGCAGGCTCGGATGGGAGACGAGGTGGTAGATCCCTCCCTCAGCCGACTGGGCGCTGCGGCCGCGGCCGCCGCCACGGCCGCTCCCGACCGCCGTCATCTCCGGGTGCATTTCGTCGAACGTGCGGTTGAGCAGCGCGACATCCGTCCGTCCGGCCGGGGCGATCCCGCCGTGCCGCTGCACCACCTGCGTGTACGCCGCCCGGTAGGGATCCGCCGCCCACGACTGCAGGTCCGGCACCAGATGGCCGCCCTGGCGCTCGTCCGGGTACGTCCGGGCGACCAGATACCCGGCGCCCTGCAGCCGTTCGTGCACGAACTCATACTCCGCGCAGTTGCCGCATGGGTAAACCCAGCTCCAGACGTAGGGCTGCCCCGTCTGCGCGACGATGTCGTCGCGCGAGCCTTCGAGCTCGTCGCGGCTGTAGGCGCTGCGGCAGAACGTCGGCGTATCGGGCCACTGGCAGAGGTGGCGGCGCGCGTGCGAGGCGATCTCGTGCCCGTTGCCCACCGCGGCACGCAGCCGCGGCCACAGCTCGGCGATCGGGCCGCTCTGCGTGCTGATCGCGATGGTGGCCTTGACGCCGTAGGCGTCGAGCGCGTCCAGTGTCTTCAGGACAGCCAGGTTGGAATCGTCGAACGTGCCGGTCACCGCTGTCCGGGCGCCGTCGAGGAACTTGGTCAGGCCCGCGTAGCGCACCGACTGGTGCGGCTTTGCCGCTTGCCGGTCCGCCAGCGTGACGCCTAGCCGCTCGAGCGCATCACCAGGCCGGACGCCCACCGGCTGATGTTGCGGCAGGGGCAGCTCCTGCGCCGCCGCGAGTGCCAGCCCGGTCCCGGCCAGCACGAGGGCAAGACGCAGAACAGGCGTTCCTCTCATCGGGTGAGCCCGTGGATGACGGCGGTGACGGCGTTTCCGAGGTCGGCCTCGACTTGCGGCGTGAAGGGGGAGGTGCGCGGCTCGTAGCCCCCTTCCTCGAAGCCCTTCGCGGTCGGCAGGTAGCCGAACCAGCCGTTGGTGTAGCCGAAATACATCGTCTGCGCGAACGGTGAGCGATCCCGCACGTCCATCGCGATCTCGCAGAACATCTCGACGGGGGCCGACCAGATCACGGTGTCGTTGATGCGGACGAACCGGACCGGCATCCGCACGAGGGGCCGGCCGCCGCTGCCGGCGTAGGCCTCGAGGCTGTCGGGCCACGTGATCCCCTCCTTGCGCGGCGTCTCCACCACCTTTTCGGCATGGCGGATCGTGACGGCGCCGGTGCCGGGCCCGAGGGCCGCCAGCGCGGCCAGCACGCGGTTGCCGAGCAGCACGCGGAACTCGGTGAGGTGCCCGCTGCGCGCGTTGGCGTAGACCGAGTAGATCGGCGCGATGTTGCCCGCCGCACCGTTGACGAACAGCACGGTGCCGCCCACCCGTTCTTCGAGATAGGCCGTGACCACGCCGGGGCCGTCCCCGCTGATGCTGACGTTCTGGCCGCTCATGACCGTGCCGTGCATCGCGTAGTTGACGACGAGCGCAATCGGGGATCCGTCGGGACGCGTGACCCGGATCAGACCGAACTGCCTGTCGACCGGGCCCTCGGGGTTCAACCCGATCGACACGCGGCCGTCCACGTCCTTCGCCCGGCGGTTGATGTTGGCGAAGGCGACGCCCGTGCCGAATCCGATCCGCGCCGGTTCGAGCTGCTGCCGCGCCTGGCGCACGGCGTCAATCAGCGCCTGGGTGGTCTCTCCGGTGTATTCACGGTCCCAGTCGTGATCGGAGCGGCCCAGGAGCGCCTTGTACATGTCGGGAGGCCCGATCTCCGGCGCCGCGTGGGTGTGCGTCACGCTCCAGAGCACGTGCTTCGGGTCGATGCCGGTGTCCTTCTGCAGGTCGGCCATCACCTCGTCGTAGAGCCGCGGCGAGAACAGGCACAGGTCGCTCGAGATCAGGTAGAAGGGTGTGCCGCCGGCTTCGATGGCAACGACGCGGTGATAGATGCTGTGGAGCACGCCGGCGGACTGCCTCGGGCCGTAGCCGCTCAGCCACTGTGGCTTCCTCGGGGTGATGTCCACCTTCACGGCCGACGCGCGGAGAGAGCCCCCGTCAGCCTGGGCAGCCGTCGCGACGGCGGAAGAGGGGCCTGGCTGCCGGGCCGCGCCGGCCGCCGACGCCACGACCCAGACCGCGCACGCCGCCGCGCAGAACCCGACCCCGCGAACCGCTCCCGTCATCGACTCCCTCCTTGACCCTTGGCGTTTGGCGCGGCCGGGGCCGGCGCAACGAAGATGCGCAGGCGCTGAACCGACCATGGCGCGGGCGCCGCGGGCGATGCCGTCTGCGTGATCCTGATGAACTTTGCCCGCACCGGCGTGAACGCGATCGTTGTCGTCACCCCGGTTCCGGCGCCTTCCGCGACCGGCGCACTCCACTGCTGGCCGTCGAGCGACACCTGCACCCGGTAGCCGCGAGGGTGGGTGTCGACCGGAGGCGGCCCGCCGCGGCCACCCCCTTGGGTTGGCGACGAGAACTCGATTTCGGCAGCCTCGATCGGGGACGGCAGCTCGACCTGGAACCACATCCCCGCCGCCTGCGGGCCTTCGGAGGCCCAGCCCTGGTAGGTCAGACCCGACGCCGCGGCGCCGGGATTATGGCTGGCCGACGCCCGCCAGCCGGGCCCGGGCACCAGCAGGACGGGAGCTGACGCGTCCAGCTCCTCGACCGTCCACGGGTCCTTCCGGTTCGGAACCGCGGCGCGAATCCGGCGCACGTCGGCCGGCGTGACGAACGTGGCGCTGTTGCCGAAGGCGTTCCTGATGTACGACGAGACGTCCGCAATCCACTCGTCGCTGTTGGCGCCCATGGGCACCATCACGCCGTAGGGCCGGCCATCGACCGGGCCGGTCAGGCCGTGCAGGATGGTCTTGATCACGTAGTCCCGGTGCCCGATGACGCGGCGTGAGCCCGTCAGCGGTGGGGCGAGCAGCGCACCCGATGCGCCGTCGATGGACGCGCCGCGGCCGTCCGGCCCGTGACAGGTGCCGCACAGCTCCTTGTATGCCGTTTCGCCCCGCTGCAGCGCCGCCTGCCGCTCGGGGGGCAGGGCGCCACGTCCCCGGCCTCCGCTTGTCGACGCCGCGGGCTTGAGGATCTGTCCGCCGACGTGCTGGACGCCGCGTGCCGTGTGCTTTGCCTGCGCCGCCCTGACCGTGGCTTCCAGGTCGGCTGGCTTGAAGAGGTTCAGCGTGAGCAGCGCCTGGACGACGACGTCCGCTTCGGAATCGGCCGTCAGGGCGGCGTAATCGGAGAGGAAAGAACGATCGCCCGCCTTGTAGAGCGACTCGCTGGCGCGGATCGCCTGGATCCGGATCTCCGGATCACGGTTCTTCAGCAGCTCGCGGACCAGGGATGCCTGCAGCGATCCGAGCCCTTCGAGCGTCCAGAGCGCGTGGACGCGCGCCAGAGTATTCGGCGAGCGTCGTGCCAGCTCCTGCAGCGCCGGAACAACGGAGCGGTCCTGCTTGAAGACGATCAGCTGCTGGGCGGTGTCGCGCCACCATCCGTTGGGGTGCGAGAGGTGCCCGACGAGCTGCGCCGGGGTCTCCTGCAGCATCCGCGGGCGGGCGGTGTCGCGCGCGGTACCGGCGTGTGTCAGGCGCCAGATCCGGCCGTACCCGTGAACCTTCTCCAGCTGATGCTGCGCGATCTTCTGCCGGAGATACGTGCCCTCCTTCGCCCAGGGCCCGCCTTCGATGATCCCTCGATACATGTCGGCGATGTAGATGGTGCCGTCCGGCGCCCCCGCCACGTCCACCGGGCGGAACAGCGGGTCGAGCGAACGGATGAATTCCGATCGCGGGTACACGTTCCGAAGCTGCGTCAGCCCCTCCGCCTTGACGGGGCGCATCCGCCGGACGATCCGGGCGACGACTTCGCCGTAGAGGTAGTCGCCGATCAGATCCTTTGGAAGCCTGTCCCCGCGGAATACCTCGCTGCCCGCGGCCGCCGTGGCGTAGATGAGCGAGCCATCGGGCAGGCGGGTACCCGGGATGCCGGCCTGGATGTCGCCCACGAGGATCGGAGCGCCCCAGGTGGTGTTGAGGTGCTGCTCGAACCTGTCGGGGACGTCGAAGTTCCCGTAATGGATGGGGAACTGGAAGTAACCGGGCATGCCGCTGGCGCCCGCCTGGAACCAGATCTTCCCGCTGTTGTCCTGGCTGATGCCCCACTGCCCGCCGTTGGCACCAGTGGGTTCCCGCAGCAGCCCGGCCGGGGTCCACCGCAGGCGGTAGGCGTTGTAGGTACTGTAGAGCCAGTTGTCCATGCCCCAGAAGAGGCTGCTGGGCTGATGCTCGATGTTGCCGGGGCGGCCGAAGCCGGCGGTGAACAGTTCCTTCTTGTCCGCGGTCCCGTCGCCGTTGGTGTCCGAGTACCGCCAGATCTCGTCCTGATGCGTCTCCATTGTCAGGACGCTGTCGGCCCCGTACGGCAGCACGAAACGGGGGAAGACCAGCCCGTCGACGAACACGCTGTGGTGCTCGTAGACGCCGTCGTTGTCGCGATCTTCGTGGCGCGAGATCCGGCCGACCGGTGGGACCAGATCCTGGCCGTCGAGCGTCTGGACGTAACCGCGCAGCTCGGCCACGTACATCCGGCCGTTGCCATCGAAGGCGATCTGGCCGGGGTCTTCGATCACCGGGTCCGCCAGCACTGGCTCGAGCCTGTACCCCGGCGGCAGCCAGAACTGCTTCGCCTGCTCCTCCGGCCGCAGCGGGAGGATGGGGGGTCTCGGGGAGAGATCGGCGGCAGCGTTCAGCGGGTCGCCGGCGTCTGGTGCCGGCACGAAGCCGCGGCCGCTGCGCTCCTGCCCGGCGGCCGGCCAGATCAGGGCGCAGCAGAACGTGGCGGCGGCCGTGAGGATGGCAACCTGGGGTCTGCGTCGATGTGAGGGGCGTACGTTGGATGGCAAGGGCACGCTGACTCCCGCCGGCCGAGTGTCCGCCCGATCGGGGCAGATCCGGATTTATGCGATCACCGTCAGATGGCCGGGACTATATGAGAGGCCCGGCCGGAAGTCCTGTCAGTCGATGTGAAATCGGCTGGAAGATTGTGAAAGCCGGCTCGGGGGAGGGAAAGGACGATCTGAGGTAGAATCCGCCCTGTCAACCAATAGCTCCTGGACACGGCGCCCCCTCGCGCGCCGCCGCCATGCACTTCACAGCCGGCCCCGAAGATCCGCTCTACCAGTTCGGCGACTTCAGCGCCGACCCGGTCGTGGGGCGGCTGCACCACGCGAGCGGCGAAGTGGCCCTGACACCGAAGGCCTTCAAGGTCCTGATGGTGCTCCTCGAATCCCCTGGCACCCTCGTCGACAAGGAGGAGCTGCTCCAGCAGGTCTGGCCGGACACCTTCGTCGAGCCGAACAATCTCGCCCGCCACGTCTCGATGATCCGGCGGGCGCTCCACGAACGCGACAGCGACCACGAGCACATCGTCACCGTCAGCGGGCGGGGCTATCGCTTCGTCACGCCGGTCGCGCGGATCACACGCGCCGCCTTCTCCGGGCATTCTCAACCCGCGGCAGAGAACCGGGCGGCAGAGGGCTCCCACTCGCAGCCCGCCGAGCCGGGTCCTGCGACGGAGCCGCGGTGGCGGCCGGCGCTTGCGGTAGCCGCCCTGCTGGCGGGCCTGCTCAGCGTCGCGGGAGCGCTCGCGATTGGCTACCGGGCGGACGGGGCGGACCCCGGCGGCTCGCGCCGGCTGTGGCAGCTCACGACCGCCGGAAGGCTGGATGGCGAGCCGACGTGGTCCCCCGACGGGGAATCCATCGCGTACAGCTCCGATCGCGACGGCAGCCCCAAAATCTGGATGCAGCGGATCAGGGGGGGCACGCCGGTCCAGCTCACGACAGGAGGGGCACGGGACTGGCAGCCGTCGTGGTCGCCGGACGGGCGGCATGTCGCGTTCCGCTCGGAACGCGACGGCGGAGGGATCTTCGTGGTGCCCGTGGCAGGGGGAGGCGCGCGCCGCATCACCGCGTTCGGCCACCAGCCGCAGTGGTCCCCCGACGGATCGCGCGTTCTCTTCTGCTCTGGACGCGATGTTCACCTCGCCGCGCTGGACGGCTCGGCGCCGTCGCAGGTCGCGAGCGACGTCCTGCCGAACCTGCCTGGCCGCTGCCGCGTTGCGTGGCATCCGGACGGACAGCGCATCTCGGTGTACGGGCGTCACCAGGAGCAAGGTCCCACGCTCCTCACGATCCCCTTGCGCGGCGGCACGCCCGTCCGCTCGGCGGTCGCATCCTCGGTGGAACAGCGCCTGCGGGAGGCGGATCTGCGGCTGGGCAGTTTCGTCTGGTCGCCGCGGGGGGATGCGCTCTACTTCGAGGGGCGCTCCGACCGCACGCAAAACGTGTGGCGGATTCGCGTCAATCCCCGGACGCTCGAGCTGATCGCGGGCCCCGACCGGCTGACCACGAGCCCGGGGCGCGACAACGCCCTGGCCCTCTCGCCCGACGGACGACGGCTGGCGTTCGGGAGCCGATTCGAGCGCACGAGCGTCTGGTCGCTGCCGTTCGACCCGATCGAGGGACGGATCACGGGCGACGGCCACGCCGTCACACCGGAAGGCGCCAACGCAAAGATCCTCGACATTTCGCCGGACGGCAAGCAGCTCGTCTACCGCGTGACGGCCCGGGATACAGACGAGCTGTGGATCCGATCCCTCGACCGCCAGGTCGATCGCCTGCGGAAAGTCGAGGTGGATGCCGCGATCATTCATCCGCGCTGGTCGCGGGATGGAACACAGCTGGCGTATCTCCGGCGCCCGGTCAATCAGAGCGAGCCGTCATCTGTCGTGCTGATCGCCGCCGGCAGCGACGACGAGCGGCACCTTGCTCCGAGCGGGCAGCATCTCGAGATGGTCTACGACTGGTCGCTCGATGGCCGCGGGTTCCTCGTGCGCTGCCGGGCCAACACCGACCCATGGGCGATCTGCCGGCTATCGGCCTCGCCCGGCCCACGAGCCGCGCTGCAGGTCATCGCCTCCGACGCCACCCGGAATCTGTATGCGGCCGCGTATTCGCCCGAGGGTCGCTGGGTAAGCTTCATCGCCGCGCGGAACCTGACGCAGTCCGCCGTGTTCGTCAGTCCGGCCACCGGCGGCGCCTGGGTGCCCGTCACGAGCAGCGACGATCAGGCGTTCCGGGATCTGCCGCGCTGGTCCCCGGACGGGCGCACGCTGTATTTCCTTTCCAATCACACCGGCTTCTGGAATGTGTGGGGCCGCCGGTTCGATCCCGAGGCGGGCAAACCGTCCGGCGAGCCGTTCCAGATCTCCCACTTCGACTCGTCGGTCCAGATGGTGGGGCCGGACGTTTCTGCGTTGCAGCTCGCCGTCACCCGTGACCGTCTCATCCTGCCAGTGACCCAGGCCTCCGGCGCCGTGTGGATCCTCGAAGACGTCGATAACTGAATCCCCCAGCCGGCGAGTGGCTTCGCCAGCGGTCTTCAGCGGCGTGTCCCGGTTCCGCGCCGGAGCGTCACCACTCCATCCGCGGCTACGTCCGCCCACCGCTCCCGCTCGCCGTCCGGCCACTGCACGACGATCGCGTCGATTTGCGGCGAGGAGCCGAGCCCGAGGTGGACGCGGCCGTCATTTGCCGACAGGTAGCTCCCGTCCGTCCGCACGCGGCGCCAGAGCGTGGGCTGGCCGGCGCGTTCGATCGCCACCGTGGCGCCAACGCCGAACCGGTTGCGCGACGGCTGGTCGAGCCGGACCTGCACCCAGTGCTGGCGATTGCCGGCCATGTTGAGGAGCAGGCGCGCGGGACCGCCGTTACGGGTGACGACAATGTCGACGTCGCCATCGTTGTCGAGATCGCCGAAGGCGGCGCCGCGGCCAACGCCTTCGATGGCGAACGCCGGCCCGGCCCGCGTACCCATCTCCTCGAAGCGCTTGCCCTCGACGTTGCGGAACAGCAGGTCTCGCATGCGGTACGGCGCCGGTTCCCCGCGTTGCGCCGCGATGGTGTTGACGGCGCCGTTCGTGGCGAACAGATCCAGCCAGCCGTCGTTGTCGAAATCGATCCAGTCGGTGCCGAACCCGGTGAACGCCGCCGTCGGTACGGCGAGGCCCGTCCTGGTCCGCGCGTCGCTGAACGAGCCTGAGCCATCGTTCTCGTAAAGAACGAACGTCTCGCCCACGATGTTGGTGACGAACAGGTCCTCGTCGCCGTCGAGGTCGTAATCGCCGGAGGCGATGCCCATGCTCCCTTCCGGGTTCCCGGCCGCGTTGAAGGCCGTGCCCGAGAGCGGCCCCTCGTCCACGAAGGTTCCGTCCCGCCTGTTGATCCAGAGCTGGTTGGGCGTTGCGTCGTTGGCCACGAACAGGTCGGGCCAGCCATCCTGGTTGTAGTCCCCGGTGGCGACGCCGAGGCCAGCGCCGTAGGTGCGCCAGATTCCGGCCGCTTCCGAGACGTCCTGGAACGTTCCGTCGCCACGGTTGCGATACAGGCGGTCGGGCACGGGCCGGTACATCCGCGGGCTGCAGTAGTCGCGGGCGCCAACCGCGTCGACGCAGCGGCGGTTCGCGGTAAGGGCGAAATCCACGTAGTTGGCGACGAACAGGTCCAGGTGCCCATCGCGATCGAAATCGACGAACGCCGCGCTCGTCCCCCACAGCGTGTCCCCGGCGCCGACGCCCGCCGCGGTGGTGACGTCGGTGAATGTGCCATCGCCCCCGTTGCGGAACAAGGCGTCCGCGGCGAACGCCGTGACGTAGAGATCGAGGTCCCCGTCGTTGTCGTAGTCGCCGACGGCGGTGCCCATGCCATAGCCGCGCCGTGCCAGGCGCGCCCGATCCGTGACGTCGGTGAAGCCGGGCTTCCCGCGGCCGCCGGCGCCGCTCGACAGATCGTTGCGGAACAGCCGGCCCGCCGGCGCCTGGCCGCCGCGTGCGGCATCGGGCGCAAGCGCGCCGCCCTGGACGAAGAAGACGTCCAGGTCGCCGTCGCCGTCGTAGTCGAACAGCGCGACGCCGGCTCCCATCTGCTCGGCCATGTAGTACTCGCCGGTCGCGCCGCTGGCATGCGTGAACTGCAGGCCGAGCTCCGCCGCGGCATCGACGAACGGCGGATCGGAACTTCGCGATTCTCCCTGCCCGGTGGGCAGGAGCAGCAGCGCCGAGAGCACGGCCGCCACTGAGGAGCAGCCCCGGCTTGCGAGGCCGCGTGCCGCGAGGCTCATCGGCCGGCCCCGATGTCCCGCGCGATGGAGGCGGCGAGCTCGGTCTGGCCGTGCTGCAGCGCAAGCCGGTGCGCCTGGCGCGCCAGGTCGAGCGCTTCGTCTTTGCGGCCGGCCCGGAACGTCGCGAGCGCCAGGGCTGCGACGTAGCGCGGCGCCTCGGCGTCGCGACCCGCCGCGAGCGGACGGAGCTCGGTTGTGGCCTCGTCCGGACGGTTCAAGGCGAGCAGCATGCGGCCCGCATTGAAGCGTGCCAGCCGCAGCGTGGGCTGCCGCGCGGCCGCGTCACGATAGGCGGCCAGCGCGGCGGCAAGCTGCCCGCCGCGTTCGAGCGCCTCGCCGAGGTTGTTGTGCGCCTGCGCGTTGAGCGGGTTGGCGGCAATCGCCTGGCGGTACGCCGCCTCAGCCTCCGCCCACCGGCCCTGGAGGCCAAGCAGCACGCCGAAATCGTAGTGGGCCGCGGCGGCCTCCTCGCCACTCTCGAGGATGGCGCGGTAGTGCGCCTCGGCCTGGTTCCAGTCGCGGACGCGGCCATACAAGGTGATGAGGTTCAGGCGGGCCTGGACGAGGCGGGGATCCTTGCGCAGCACCGCTTCGTGCGCAGCGATGGCTGAGGCAACGTCGCCCCCTTCGCCGATCCTGACCGCACGCGTCAGGAGAGCCTGGGCATCCTCGCGCACCGCATCGACCGTTGCGAGCAGCGGGTCGTCCCACCCCGGCCAGCGCGGCCCGTGCCGCGCGTGGACTGCGAGCGCGAGCTCCGCGTCCTGCCGGCGGTTCAGAGCCCGGTATGAGCGCGCGAGCGCATAGTGGGCAGCCCCCCACTCGGCGTACTGTTGCACGGCACGCTGCAGGTGCTCGATTGCGGCCTCATGACGCCCCTCTTCGGCCTCGATGCGGCCAAGGAAGAACTGCCCGACCTGCCCGGTGGCCGGCTCGCTGGCGAGCGCAGCGGCGATCTCCCGGCACTCGGTGAACCTCGCCGCCTCGAAGAGGGCATCCGCGAGCTTGACACGCGCCGGCACGTAGCCGGGCCGGAGCGACAGCGCCACGCGCAGCCGGTCGGCTGCATCGGCGTGCCTGGCGAGGCGCTGCAGGACCACGCCGTCGAGATATTGCCACTCGAACGACTCCGGCGCGAACGCCTGTGCCCGTACGTATGCGGCATGCGCCGCGTCCCATTGCTCCCAGGCGTGCAGCGCGCGCGCCAGATTGCCTGCCGCGCTGGCGTCCTGCGGCCTCGCGTTTGCCACCCGGCTGGCGGCACCGACCGTGTCGCGGGCGGCCGGCGGCAGTCCCTCGAGATTCAGCCGCGGAAGCGGCGGCAGCTCGCCAGCCTTCTGAGCCGGGACCAGCGCAACAGCAGCCAGCAGAAGGGTCGGGATGGAGATGGCCATCGTTCTCGTTCAGGCGCGTCCGGCTTCATCGGGCGCCCCTCACGAAAGCGCAAGAACCAGCGGGAGGACGGCCGGACGGATTGTATCCCGCCGCCGGAACCGCGTGAAGACGCCGGCCGTCAGCTGCCGGCTGGCATCGAGCGGTCAAGAATCAAGCGTGCGCGACAAGCGGATCGCCCCTCGTACGTCCGCGTCGGGGTCGATCTCCCACCCGCGCTGGGTGATGCGAATGGCGCCCTGCCGCGCCAGGTGGCGCGCCACCGCGCGCACCTCATCCAGGTACTTCCGCCAGTCCCTGGGCTCCGCCGCCCGCGCGACGTCTGACGGACAGACCGAGGCGCCGCGGGCGCGGTGATCGAGCAGCCGATCGAGCTCGGATGCCCACCGGACCGCGCGTTCGTGCCAGTCGCGATAGGGGGTGTTCACGACCAGGCGGCGGTTGTAGTCGGGCGCCCCGTCTTCCCACCACGCCGGACCCCGCTCCCCCAGGGCCAGCTTGGCGCGATGCACCCGGGCCCGCGCCCGCCGTACGCCGGCCTCATCGTCCTGCCGCAGCCCCTTGCCGACGGCCCGGCGCGCGTCCATCAAGCGCTTCGTCCATTGCTCGCGTTCGGCCTCGTCAAGCGAGGGGTTCGTCGCGCGCCACAGCCGGCCGCGCACGACCAGGTAGCGTTTGTCGGGGGTCAGGAGTCCGTCGAGCGCCGTCCTTGCTACCGCTGGCATCGCGCGCAATAGAACGTCGATCGCCCCGCCTGCGTCCTCCGCCGGATGACTCCGCCGCACGCTTGCCGCCGGCACGCCTCCCCTTCCCGGTCGTAGACGCGAAAGCTCGACGTCCGGTAATCCCCGCGGGACACGCGGCGGACGGCCGCTTCGAGCACCTGCTTGATCGCGGCTGCGAGGCGATACGCCGATTCGCGGGGCAGACCCGTCGGCGTCGCGAGCGTTGACGCCAGACGCTGCGGCGACAGCCGGGCCAGGTGCAGCGCCTCGCTGACATAGATGTTGCCGAGACCGGCGACGACGCACTGATCGAGCAGCGCGGCCTTGAGCGACGTTCTCTTGCCCGCGCAGGCGCGTGCCAGCGCGGCGGCGTCGAAGGCCTCGGACAGGGGCTCGGGCCCGAGCCTGCTGAGCGCCGGGTACGTCTCTAGCCGTCCGGCCGGCACCAGGTCCATGAAGCCGAAGCGGCGGGGATCGTTGAAAATGACGACGGGTCCTGACGAGAGGTGGAACAGCACATGATCGTGCGGGTCGCCCTTCGCGGGGACCCGGCCCCCGCCTTCGACCCGGAACGACCCGGACATGCCGAGGTGCATGACCAGCGTCTCGTCGGACGACAGCGGCGCGACGAGATACTTCGCCCGGCGGCCGACCCGGAGCACGGTGTGCCCCTGGAGCCGGGCCCGGAAGCGTCTCGGGAACGGCGTGCGCAGATCGGGCCGGCGCAGCTCGACGTGTTCGATGCGCGCGCCACGCATCACGGGGTCGAGCCGGCGGCGGACGGATTCGACTTCTGGCAGCTCCGGCAATCCCATCGAGCATACCAGCCGCCCGTCGCCCTCACCGGCCCAGGGTGAAGGCACCGCACCGGGCGACGTTGCCCGCTCCGTGCTGCGGCGATATCGTAGGCGGCAATGCGCATCCAATCAGGCGTGCTCGCGCTGCTGCCGCTGCTGTTCATGGCACTTCAACCTCCGGCCGCGGCCGACCTCCCGATCACCGGACGGATGCACCACCTGCGGTCCGGCGCCGACCGGGAATGGGCGGAGTTCCCCGCGCAGGCGGAAGGCACGGAGCTGAAGGTCGCATTCCAGGCGCAGTCGAACGCGCAAGAGCAGACGCTGCGCCTGCGCCATCGGGACCTGAGACAGCAGTGGCTGGTCCACGTCAACGGCACCGAGGTCGCCCGGCTGCCGCTCGACGAGAACGACATGCGGACGTACTGGGCGGTGCCGGCCGGCACGTTCAAGACCGGCGCGAACGAGCTGCGGGTGCACACCGCCGGACGCGTGTCGGATGACGTGTGGATCGGGGAGGCCACGCTGATCGATCGTCCGAGGGCGGAGCTGATGGCGGAGGCCACGGTGGACGTCTCCGTGCAGGAGGATCCGGGCGGGCACGCCGTCCCCAGCCGCATCACCATCGCCGACACCCGCGGCACACTCGTCGCCCTTGGCAACGTTTCCGACGCGCAACATGCGGTGAGGCCGGGGGTCGTCTACAGCGCCACCGGCGCGGCGCGGCTGCAGCTCCCGGCGGGACGCTACGTCATTTATGCCGGCCGCGGCTTCGAGTACGGCATCTCCCGCGCGGAGGTCCATCTCGCCCCCGGCACGAACGCGGCGCGGCGGTTGACGATCCGGCGCGAGGTGGACACGGCCGGCTGGGCGTCGATGGATACGCACGTACACACAGGCACCTACGCGCGCCACGGCGATGCGGCGATCGCCGAGCGGATGCTGACGATTGCCGGCGAAGGCATCGAGCTTCCCGTTTCGACGGAACACGGCATGCGCGTCGAGCTCGATTCGCACGCGCGCGCGGCGGGTGTGCGGGACTACTTCACGCCGTTCCTCGGGAGCGAAGTCACCACACCCTCGCTCGGCCACTTCAACGTGTTTCCCCTGCCGCCGGACGGCAGCCCGATCGACCAGCGGTCGCCGGACTGGCCGCGCCTGGGCGAGTCGATCTCGGCGGCGACGACTGCGCCGGTGATCGTGCTCAACCACGGACGCGACAATCACGGCGGCTTCCGGCCGCTAGGGCCCGCGCGGCACATCAGCCTGGCGGGCGAGGACCTCGAGGGCTGGACGCTGCCCGCGAACGCGATGGAGGTCATCAACTCCGGCGCCATCGCCACGGACGGGATGGCGCTGGCCCGCGACTGGATGGGCCTGCTCAACCGCGGCGTGCGGCTCACCCCGGTGGGATCGAGCGACTCGCACGACGTCACGCGCTACATCGTGGGCCAGGGGCGAACCTACGTGCGGTGCAACGATCGCGAGCCGGGGCGCCTCGACCTGGCGCAGGCGGCGGAGCGCGTCCGGGCCGGGCAGGTCATGGTCAGCTACGGCCTGCTGACGGAGCTCGAGGTGGCGGGGAAGGGGCCTGGAGAGCTCGTCGCTCCCAGAGGCGATCTGCAGGCGCGCATTCGCGTGAAGGGCCCGGGATGGACACGCGCGGACCGCGTGGCGCTCTACGTCAACGGCGTGCAGGTCCGCGAGACAGCCATTTCAGAGGGATCGAAGACCGGCGTGAAATGGGAGGGCACGTGGCGGCTGCCGCGGCCGGCGCACGACGTGCACCTGGTGGCAGTGGCGACGGGCCCCGGCATTGCCGCCCCCTACTGGCGGACCGCCAAACCGTATCAGCCGACGTCGATCGAGTTCACGCCACGCGTGATGGGGCTGAGCGGCGCCCTGTTCGTTGACGGGGATGGCAGCGGCGCCTTCGAGAGCGCGTTCGAATATGCCCGGCGGGAAGTGTCGTCTGCCGCTGCGGACGGCGGGCCCGCTCTCGTCCGGCGGCTGACACCGTACGACAGCGCCGTCGCCACGCAGGCCGCCAGCCTGCTGCGCGCCCGTGAGCCGGCTTCGTTCGAAGCCCAGGTCCGGTCGATGATCGCGGCGGCGCCGCCGCCGCACGTGGCGAAAGGACTGCAGGCTTATCTGGACGCCTGGCAGGAAAGCCAGCGGCAACCCGCCCTGGAACGCGCGCGGCTGAAGTAGGATGCGCTCCATGAGACACGCCGCCTGCCTGCTCCTTGCTGCCTTCGCCTGTGCGCCCGACGCGTTCGCCCAGGGTGTCACCAGCGATATTCCTTACGCTGCGGCACACGAGCGGCAGGTGCTCGATGTGTATGCGCCCGCCCGGCGCCAGGAGCCTGCCCGTGGTGTTCTGGATTCACGGCGGCGGCTGGCAGACGGGCGACAAGGGCATGGTTGCGCTCAAGCCGAAGGCCTTCACGGACGCCGGCTTCGTCTTCGTGAGCATCAACCACCGCCTGCTGCCCACGGTCGAGATGGGCGCCATCACCAGGGACGTGGCGAGCGCGCTGGGCTGGGTCCATCGCAACATCGCGAAGCACGGCGGCGACCCGGGCCGGCTGCTGGTCATGGGCCATTCGTCCGGCGGCCAGCTTGCGGCGCTGCTGTGCACGGACGATCGCTATGCCAAGGCGGAAGGAGTTGCCCTGACGGCGATCAAGGGCTGCGTACCCGTGGACGCCGACACGTTCGACATCCCCGCCATCATCGAGATGGCCGAAACGCGCGCCCGGGTGCATCACCTGCCGATGCCGACGTACGGACATCGCCAGAAGTTCGGCAACGACCCCGCGAAGCACCGCGACTTCTCCACCGTCACCCACGTGGCGAAGGGCAAGGGCATTCCGCCGTTCCTGATCCTGCACATCGGCGGCAACCCCGACACCGGCGCCCAGGCGCGGCGCCTGGCTGGCGTGCTCGAATCGGCAGGGATCTCCGTCAAGGTCGTTTCATCGCGCGAGGCCACGCACTCGAGCCTCAACGACAACATCGGCAAGGCGGACGACCCCGTGACGGCGGAGGTGTTCGCGTTCGTTGCCCGGGCGCTCGGGCAGTAGGGCGCACCGCACCAATCGCGCGCCCGTCCGGCGGGGACCTACTGCGGAATGCGCTCTTTCGCGTACTCCGCCTGCAGCCGCTCGATGTCCGCCGGCGCAAGCGCGCCGCGATGCACGACGAGACGGTAACGGAGGAGCACCGGCCGGTCGCGCGGGATGGCGACAGGCTGCCGCCCCGGGTAGACGGCGTTCTGCATGCTGCCGCGCGCACGCAGGATCCAGCGCTGCGGGAAACCGGTGGTGCTCGGGTGCGTGAGGACCGTGAGGCCGCTCGTCCCCGACGCCCCGTAACTCCCCGACACATCCATCCACGGGCTCGCCTCGACAGCATTTTCGATCGGCGTGACCGCCCCCTGCGCGCCGGTGAAGCGGATGTCGGGCGGCATCACGACACGGTAGGAAAAGCCGCCATACCCCTTGGCGTCCTCCGACCCGCCAATCTCGACATCGTCCACGAGCGCTCGCAACTGGACGTCGAAGTCGATCTTGCGGATCGCCCCTTCAGCGCGGTGGACGCGCGTGACGCTGCGCTCCTCGACGAACGGCCGGCGCCCGCCCCCGCCCCCGGTTTCCGTCAACAGCGGCGATTCCCAGAGGACGCGCAGCGCAAGCGAGGCGGAACTGGCATCGGAATCCGTCCGCGCCTCCTGCACCGTCCAGAACGAGTCGCGGTTGACCCACTGGTCCTGCACCGTCCGGCCGCCGACCCGCACCTGGTGCCATGCCCAGAAGATGCCGCGGTGATGGATGTGATCGGCCGGGAAATCCTCGGTGAGGATGGTGCCGTCGAGGTCGTAGAGGGGATGGAAATAGTTCGAGCGGGCAGCCTGGCCATCGGGCAGCGCCTTGCGCTCGGCCTGATAGAAAAGGACCTTGGTATCCCCTTCGGTGAACCAGTAGCCCTGCGGGTCCTTCGTCACGCGCACGGCCGCCGCCTGCCCGGCCGGCGCCGCAACAAACCAGCCCGTCGTCAGCAGGCAGGCGCCTGCCAGGAGAATCCCCTGCGTCCGTGTCATGCCCTGCCTCTCGCCCGTCCGGACGCGCGGTGGCATCCGCGGTTCCGCGACAGCGCGCAGTATAGCGAATTCGCTTACACTCCCCCCGGAGCAGCGCCCCCGCTGCTTCGCACGCCAACAACGACGTCAAGGAGCCCGTATGCGCATCGGTCCAGCCCGCGGATGGCTCGGCTTCTCTTCAGTGCTGCTGCTCGTCCTGGCAGTGGACCTGTCCGGACAAGCGCCCGCCTCCGGGTCCCGCTTCTACAACACCGTCAAGCAGAAGCTCGCGGACGGCAAGCAGGTCGTCGGCGGCACGGTCTCGCTCCCCGATCCCGACCTCTACTGCGCGATGGCCAACGCCGGCTTCGACTTCACCTGGATCGAGATGCAGCACAGCCCGCTGACCTACCAGGACGTGGCGCGCATGATCATGGCGTGCAAGGGTGCCGCGGCGATTCCGTTCGTCCGGGTGCCGGACGCCACGGAAGGCGACATCCAGAAGGCGACGGATATCGGGGCGCTCGGCATCATCCTGCCGATGGTGGACACGGTCGAGAAAGCCGCCGCGGCGGTGAAGTTCGCCCGTTATCCCCCTGGGGGGCGGCGCAGCCAGGGCGGCGGCCAGTACGGCGCGCTGTGGGGCAGCGAGTACCGCCAGACCGCGAACGACAACATCATGATCGTGGCGATGATCGAAAACCCGGCCGGCGTCGACATCGTCGACAAGATCGCCGCGGTGCCCGGCATCGACGTCGTCTTCGTGGCCAGCACCGACCTGTCCAGCTTCTCCGGGCTGAAGCAGAACGAGCCACGCTACGAGACGATGGTCACGAAGGTGCTCGAGACGACGACGAGGGCCGGGTTGAAGGTGGGCGGCCCGCTGGCCTGGAAGAACAGCCGGAAAGGCTATGCGTTCTTCCAGGGCCCGGGCGAAGCCGTGCTGATCCGGTGCGGGTCCCGCGTCTCGCTCGGCCTGCAGCCGAGCGGCTGTCCGTCGGGCGGAGTGGCCGCGACGGAGGGCAGCGAGAAGTAGCAGGGCTGCGCCGGGACTCTCGCCGCAGCTGCTTACTGGCCCTGAGCGGCGGCCAGCTCCTGCGCGGCGGCCATCCGCAGCGACTCGATTGATTCCCGTGCGAACGGATGCACGGCCGGCAGGGTATCGCGCACGACATCTTCGAAGGCCGGCCCGAAGCCCCGCCGGCAGCGGTCGATCGACTGCCCGCTGAGCGAGGGCGCGATCGCGCCCGGCTGCGCGGCCACCTGCTTCCAGAAGAAGAGCAGCCCGAACCACACGAAGTACGCATCGAGGAGGGACTGCAGCGAGATCGAGTTGCCCGTCCACGGAGAGCGCACCGTGGCCGCAGACGGCCCGGCCTCGCTCAACAGGCGCCCATCCAGCTCGCTGACGTCGATCAGGGAATGAATCGCCTCGTGCACGAGCGCCGCCGCGATGTCGTGCCCGCGCATCTCCTCGAGGTGCGCGTTCACCAGGACGCTCCGCCCGGGGTACCAGCTGGACGAGAAGGACCCAAACCAGCGGCTGGCGCCGGCGACGTGCAGGGGGACGATGACCGTCGTGAAGGCGTCGACGAATCGCGCGACCCGCTGGCCGCCGGCCAGCACCAGGCCACAAGCCGCATCGATCTTCCTGCCGAGCTCACTCGCGGAGGATTCGTCGTAGCTCGCATGGTCGGGGAACCTGAAGGGCAGGTCGCCGCGATGGTAGGGACTTCTGAGGTCCAGCGGGATGCCGGGCCCGACTAGTCGCCCGACGTCGCGCTCGTCGTCCGCGTCGTCATGGCCATCCGTCGAGCCCAGCTGCCGGTCGCCCAGGGCGCTCCAGACCGGCCGCCGCCCCTCGCGGTCCTGCGTTGCATGCTGCAGGCGCAGCTCAGCCAACAGGCTGTCGGCGAGGAACTGGGTGAGCGCGGCGCTGGCGGTTGCAGAAACCCGTGTTTCGCGCACCAGGAACTCCAGCTGCGGGGCGCAGGCGACGTGCAGGACGCGCTCGGGCGGCAGGTCCTCGAGGATGTCGGCCAGGAGCGCTGCGTTCCCGTCGCTGTGCGCTTCGCACAGCTGAATCGCTGCGACGAGCCGCGCCTCCGCCTTCCGCACGAACGCCGCCCGGTAGCGTTCGAAATCCTCGCCGTCGTCCGACCACGTCAGCAGGCGCTGCAGGCTCACGACTCCGCCATGACCTGCAAGTAGGGCGCTATCGCCGCCCTCACCGACTGGTAGAAGTACAGCTGGTCGTAGCAGAGGACCGATCGAAGTACTGGATCGAACCCGTGATCTCCGGCGCGACCGGCGAGGAAGCCGCCGCCACAGACGTCCTGCTCGGGGCAGCGTCCGCATTCTTCCGGCAGGTGCGTCCGGAGGGCAAGCATCGTGGCGAAGGTCCGGTCGCGGGCGACGTCCTCGAGCGAATCCCGGTCGACGTTGAACGGCGTGCGGCTCCCGCCATCGACGTGCGCGCGGAGATAATCGGGATACTCGATGCCGCCGTCAGTGTTCACGACGAACATGTCGATGAAATCGTTGCCGAGGCTGTCAGAGTGGTCGCGAGAGCCCATGATGCGGGCGATGGTCTCGACGAACTGTCTGACGTACACGCGCGAGGCGTGATGTTGCCACCAGGATGCGAATGCCTCGGCCATCCAGGTGCCGTATCTCGGCGCGCGTGCGTAGTCGCCGCGCCCGTCGCGGTCCCACGGCGGGTGTGCCCAGGAATATTGGATCGGCCACAGCAGGCTGACGTGCCGGACCGGCAGGCTCGACGCCCAGTCGAGAAAGGCATCAGGCGCGAGCGTGGGATTGATCACGCTCAGGATGCCAACGCGGCGCGGATCGAATCCGCCGGCGATGACCGTCTCGAGCGTGCCGATGACCTTGGCGTACGACCCGTGCCCGTCGTGCGTGACCCGGAACCGATCGTTCTCCGGCCCGGGGCCATCGAGGCTGATCCCAAGCGCGACGCCGTGCCCGGTGAGCATCCGCAGCAGTGCCGGCGCCAGCTTGAGCCCATTCGTCTGCAGGGCCACGTCCACCCGGCAACCGGTGGCGCGCACCCGCGCGATCTCCGCGAACAGCCGCTCGAAATGATCCAGCGGCCAGAGACTGGGCTCGCCGCCGTGAAGGATGACGTGCAGGCGTGCGCCGCCATGCGCACGGACGTGCTCGGCCAGCCGGACCACGGCCGCCGCCGCCGTTCGCGCGGGCAGGTAGCGGGGGACGCGGGTGTAGGTCGCGTCCGCCAGGTTGAACATGTAGCAGTACGAGCAGTCGAGATTACAGAAGGCCGTCAGCTTGAGAATGACGCTCGAGAAATGGCGTTCCCGGAGCATGACGGTTGCCTCCGGAGGCCGGGGCCAGCAACCTGGCGCGCCCGATCCTCCGGTGACGTGTCGATCAGAGACCCACGGCCGGGTTGCCGGCGAGAATCTCCTCGGGATTGATGATCTCAGGCAGTTCGCGGCACGCCAGGTCGAACGCCAGGTCGAAGGCAGCCACGTCGCCGACACGTGCTGCCACGTGCTCGCGGATGCCGGTGAGGATCCGGAACTTCGCGGCTTCGGTCAACAGCTTGTCGGTCGTCACACCCCGCCCGGCCGAGGCGCCGGCAGGGCCGCGGATGTTGTAGGTCATCGTCAGATCCCCGGGCTTGCGGGTGATCTTCCGCGCCACTCTGTAGAGATCGTACATCTCGCGAAGCTCGCCGATCTCCTTGTCGATCGCTGCGACTTTGGCGTTCTTCAGGTGGATTTCCACGGGCGGCATGGCAGGCTCCTCTCACATCCAATGTCACGCGGCATTCGTAGCCTAGTGCCTGGGTGGACCAGTGTCAAACTACGGCTCAGTCTCCATTCCGGCGACGATCGCCAGCAGGCGCTGAAGGGTCCCGATCTGCCCGCGGACCGTTCGATCGACCCGGGCCCGACGAGATCGGGCCCGGCCGTCTGCCGCCGTCCGCCAGCCGCTACCGCACCTCGAATGTCGCCATCACCGGGCGATGGTCCGACGGCATCACGCCGCGCGAGTCGCGCGTGTCGAACACGCGGGTCTCCCGCAGCCGCAGGCGCGAGGCGCCCTTCGAGTAGAAGACGTAGTCGATGCGGCTGTTGCGCGTGTTGCCGGCGCTGTTGCCGGAGTAGGCCACGTCATCCCCCTGCTGCTGCGCCACCGCCCACGCGTCGTGGTGCCCGGACGTCATCAGGTCGATCTCACCCGCCCCCGGCCAGGCGTTGTAGTCGCCGGCGAGGATGCGCTGCTCGGGGTAGTTGTCCGCCCAGCCCCGCAGCTCACGCATCTGCGTCGAGCGCCGCGTGCTCGAGTCGGAGTCCAGGTGCGTCGAGTACACGTTCACCCGGATGCCATTGACGATGATCGCGATCCGCGACACCGAGCGGTCGTAGCTCAGTCGGAAGTCATCGTCTGATTCGATCGGGAACGTCGTCAGCAGCAGGTTGCCCTGGCCGTTGGTGGCGCCGGTCCGCTGGGCGAAGTTGTAGTGCCAGGTCCGGCCGGTCCGCGAGCGCAGGAGCGACGCGAAGCGCGCCGGCTGGTCCTCGTTGCCCCATCCGGTGTAGCGCTCGACCTCGTTCAGCGACACGACGTTCGCGCCGGTCCGCACGATCCAGTCGGCAATGCGCGTGATGTTGTAATTGCCGTCGGTTCCCACGCCGTGATGGATGTTCCAGTCGAGCACCTTGAGCGTGGAAGAGGACGTGCTGGGCGCGGGCGGCGGCGACGCCGGCGTGGGCGTGCCGGTGGACGGCTGCTGCGTGCTCGGCGTCGTGCCGCCGGTGGCCGGCGGCGCGGTCCGGAGGTAGGTCGACGGCGACAGCAGGATGCGGTCGATCGACAGGCCGTCCTCGCGCGTCTGCACGCGGAGCCGCTGTGTGCCGGTCGAGGCGAAGTAGAGTGTCGGCCCGAGCACGCCGCGCCCCCAGCCGTTGTCCTGCCAGGTCCAGCCGCTCAGGCCGCAGCCGCTGCACTCCTCGAGGTTCACTTCCGTGGCCGAGGTCGTGCCGATTCGATACACCGACGAGCCGGACGAGGTCACGCTGCCCGAGAACTGCACGAACACCGAATCGTTCGCCCAATCGTCGCTGTCGGCGCGGCCGTGCAGCCACAGCCGGTAGGGCACACCCGCCTGCGCCGTGAACGTCAGCTCGAAGTAGTTCGACGGGCTGGCCAGCGGCCGCGTGATCTTCGACGCGTTGCCGTCGGCATGGCGGATCTTCGCGCCGCCGATCGCCGAGCTGTCGCTGCCTACGCTCCAGCGGCCGGCGCGCGCCGACGCCGAGCTCGCCTGCATGACGATGTCCGTCGGCGAACCGCTGCTGCTGCCGCCGGAGGACGGCCTCGCGGAGAGGTAGGTGCCGGAGGAGAGCAGGATCTGGTCGATCGAGAGGCCGTCCTCCCGGGTCTGCACCCGGATCCGCTGCGTGCCGGAAGACGCGAAGCGGACCGTCGGGCCCAGGACGTTGCGGCCGTAGCCGTTGTCCTGCCAGGCCCACCCCGACAGCCCGCACCCGTTGCACTCTTCGAGGTTGACCTCGGCGGCCGAGGTCGTGCCGATGCGGTAGGTGGACGAGCCCGAGCTCGTCACGCTGCGATCGAACTGCACGAACACGGAGTCGTTGCCCCAGTGGTCGCTCTGCGCCCGGCCGCGGATCCACAGGCGGTACGGCGTGCCCGCCGCGGCCTGGAAGGTGAGCTCGAAGTAGTGTGCGGGGCTCGCCAGCGCCGATCTGATCTTCGACCCGCCCGCGTCGCGGTGGCGGATGACGCCGCCGCCGGTGGCACCCGACTCGCTGGCGACGGCCCACCCTCCCGAGCGGGCAGTCGCCGAGGCGGCATCGAGCGCAATCTCTCCCTGGGCACGGACCTGCGCCGGGAGCGCCAGGGCGAGGAGAGCGGTGAAGAGCATGGCGCCGCGCGCGGCGGGCCGGAGGGCGAACTTGACGGACTGTTGCATCGTTCCTCGAAAACACAGAACGCCACCGTCGCGCAGGACCCCGTCGAGCCGGGGACCGGCGTGCGCACGCGGCGGCAACGATCAGCCGCGCCCGTGGTGGTCTGGATTGAGTTGGAGATTGGGCCCCGTTGAGCGGCGACCCATACTGAGTGCCGGTATGGCAAGGGTCCGGCCAGAGTCCGTAAGCGCCGTGTCCAGAAGGGTTACGGTAAATTTGACCCGGACGGCAGCCGCGTGAGTTCTGTTTTACGACTCATCGGGGTGCATGTTCTACACCTCGGCTGCAAAAAGACCGCAAAAGCGGGGGTCCAGCTATCCCCGGTGTGTAGCGATGCACGACAGGAAGGCAGCAGCCTGCGCTCGCTCGCGTATGGATCCGCCGCAGGTGTTCACAAATGCGACGTTCCCTGGCCCGAACGGCGCTGATACAGATACGACCCCAGCAGCAGCAGAACGCCCACGCCGAGCACGCTCAGCATCCGGTGAAAGCGATCGAGGCCGGCAATATCCTGCAGCAGGACCTTGCCGATGGTGACCCCGAACAGCGCTATCGCCAGGTAGCGCGCCGGCGCATAGCTGCGCCGGATGCCGGCCGCGATGAGCCCCACCGCGTAGAGGGCCCAGGTGACCGACAGCGCCAGCTGCCCGGCCAGCCCGGCTGCCCGCGCCTCCCCGCCAACGCTGGCATCAGCGGCCCAATGGTCGAAGTAGGCGTGGATCTCTGCCGAGAGCATGACCAGGGCAAGCAGGTTCGCGAGCACGACGACCGCGTCGCGCGCCCGGCCTCGAACGGCAGCCGCGTCGTCGCTCCGCATGCGCCAGGCCAGCCACGCCAGCAGGGCCACGATGATCGCCGCGGCCAGCGCCCGTCCGTTCAGCAGCGGCGTCTCGCCGATCGGCAGGGGCGTGCCCAGCAGGCGGGCGAGCTGGCTGCTGCCCATTGCGATGAGGATGGCGCTGCCGGCGGCAAGAGGCCGGTTGCGTTCGCGGAGCGCGAGCCAGCCCACGAACACCCCCTCGGCCGCCCACCCGGCCGCGACCGCCGGGCCGTCGAACGCGAGGACCACGGTTGCCGCGGTCAGCGTTGCGGCGAGCGCCACGAACTGCAGGCTCAATCGCGAGCCGCGCTGCCGCGCCGCCGCCGCAAGTCCTGCGTTCCAGGCCGCGAGCGCGCCCGTCATCCATGGATTCCAGGCCGCGAACCGGGTGTCGAGGAACAGGTAGAGCGCCAGTGGCAGCAGAAGCCCGTTCAGCTGTGTGTGCGCCATCTCGACGAACGGCAGCGCCCCGTCACGAGCCCGCCCCTCCGCCTCCCACTGCGCCAGCAGATGCAGCGCATAGATCACGAACATGGCGACGACGGCTGCCGTGTACCAGCGCGGCTGGTGCAGACCGTTGAGCCAGACCAGGGCCGGCAGGCCGACGAGCACCAGGACGGCAACGCGCAGCCATGCCGCGCCGGTGCGCCTGCTCACGACCAGGCCGGCCGCCGTGGCCAGGATCACGTAGATGAGCCAGGCTGCCGGGTGACCGTTGAGCAGGATGACCGACGCCAGGTGGTAGGCGAGCGGCGCCGTGACCAGCACGGTAGCGGCAAGCTGCCTGCTGAGTGACGTGTCAGACGAGGCGAGCAGTTCGCCGAGCAGGTAGGCGAACACGATCGCGTAGAACGTGAGGAACAGCTCGGTCCGGAGCCAGTCGCCAGGTTCGTAGGAGGAGAAGGACCACGCCACCACCACCATGAAGGTGCAGAGGTAGCTGACCGCGCTCAGCAGCGGCCACAGGTGCCGCCGCGCGAGCACCGCGCTGCCCGAGATCAGGATGGCGATGTAGGTGAAGAGCACGGTCTGCGAGCCGCGGCCGCCAATCAGGGCCGGCGTGGCAAAGCCACCGATCAGCGCCAGGGCGGCCATCGACTGCGACCGCTGGCGATCGGCCAGCCAGGCGGCGCCCGCCGTCACGAGGACCATCAGGCCGAACGCCGGCGCTGGCGCGAGCAGACCGTAGAAATGCAGCGCCGCATAGATGGAGACGTAGAGGACAACGATGCCGCCGCCCGCGAGCGCCTGGCCGAACACCGCCAGGCCGCGCGACCAGAAGCGCATGCCGGCGGCAACGAGCAGGAGTCCCGTCGCCAGGCCCGCCGTCACGCGCAGCGGCTCGCTGATCCAGCCGTTGTCGAAGGCGAACTTCACGAAGTAGCTCATGCCGAGGACAACCGCGGCAATGCCGGCATAGAGCAGCCAGCGGCTGCCGATCTGCTGCTCGAGGTCACGCCGCTCGGGTGAGGGGGCGGCGGGAGCGGCGGTGGGGGCTGGGACAGGGGTAGTGCCAGTGACGACGAAGGAGGCCGGTGGCGCGGTGTCCACAGTCCCCGCGGTCTCCCCTGGCGGGGCGTCGGCGGCAGCAGGCGTGGACGCCGGCCGCAGCTGCGCGACCAGCGCTTCGAGCGCTTCCACCCGCCGCAGCGCCGCCGCGGCCGTCCGCAGGGCCCGGCGCGCCCGCACGAACGACAGGATCGGCAGCACCACGGCAAGCGTCACCGCCGTAGCGGCGGCAACCAGCGCCAGGACAGCTTCAAGCACGGGGCATTATGCGCCGGCGCTTACGGCTTTCGCGTGTAGACGACGAACCATTTGTCCTTGAACATCGGGAACTCTTCGGCCGGGGCGAAGCCGATCGCCGCCATCCAGGCCGTCAGCTGCTCCTTCGTCACCTGCAGCCGCGCGTCTTCGCGGTGCGGGCCCGTCTGCGCGTCGAGCTCGACGATGGCGAACCGGCCATCCGCTTTGAGATACTTCGCCGCATTTTTCAGGTAGGCCTGGCGATCTTCGACGTGGTGCAGCACGTCGTGCATGAACGCCACGTCCACATCCGCGGCAGGCAGCGCGGGGTCGGCGAACCGGCCGAGGACCGCGTGCACGTTGCCGGCCTGCTGATCGGTGGCCTTGCGGGCGATGTAGTCGACCAGGCCCTTCTCGATTTCGACGGCGTAAACCTTTCCGGCAGGGCCGACCGCCCGCCCGAGCGGCAGGCTGAACGCGCCCGCGCCGGCGCCCAGATCGGCGACCACGTTGCCCGGCTTCAGCCCGAGCTTCGCGATGATCTCGTCGACCCTCAGGCCCGCCACCCGGGCGGGGGCCTCGAGCATCTTGATCCACTCGTCGGCCGGCCGTGCCGCGAGCTGGCGTGCATCAGCGGGAAGCGCCGCGCTTGCCGGCGCCAGCGCGAGCGCCAGCGCAATGGCCAACGGCCAGCGTCTGCGGTATGTCATGGCGTGTTGTCTCCTTGGGAGGGTGCCTGAATGGAACCGGAGGGGACCATTATTGGCGAAACCCGGGCGGTGCGGGCCGCGCGCCGCTATAATCGCCCCCCCACCAAGAAGGAGCGTGCGATGACCGGATCACTGAAGTCCATCCTGGTCGGCGTGTTCATGCTCGGCGCGGCACTCGTCCCCGGCCCGGCCCGCGCCCAGGCACTCCCCCCGAACTGCGTCCAGGGCGTGCTGCCCGGCGGCGCGCTGTCGCTCACCTGCGTGCCGGAGCGATGGAACGGCGCGCTGGTCGTCTTTGCGCACGGCTACGTCGCGCCCGGGCTGCCGCTGGGCTTCTACAACCTCTCCCTTCCCGACGGCACCTCGCTGCCGGCGCTGGTGCAGAGCCTCGGCTTCGCCTTTGCGACAACCAGCTACCGCCAGAACGGGCTGGCGATTCTCGAGGGCGTCCAGGATATCCGCGAGCTGGTGGCGGCGTTCCCGTCACCCGTGCCCACCTACGTCACCGGCGTGTCGGAGGGCGGGCTGATCGCGACGCTGCTGGCCGAGCGCTGGCCGGAGCTGTTCGTCAGCGCGCTTGCCACCTGCGGCCCCGTCGGCAGCTTCCGCGCGCAGATCGACTCCTTCGGCGATTTCCGCGTGCTCTTCGACTACTTCTTCCCGAACCTGCTCCCTGGCAGCGCGGTACAGATCCCGCCGCAGCTGATGGCGAACTGGCAGGCCTACGTGCCGGTGATCCTCGGCGCGCTTGCCGCGCACCCGGATCGGGCGCTCGAACTGATGCGCGTGTCGCGGGCGGCCTACGACCCGGCCAATCCCGCGACGATCGGGAACACCACGATCAACATGCTCTGGTACAACGTGTTCGCCACCAACGACGCCGTCGCGAAACTCGGCGGCAATCCGTTCGGCAACCGGCTGCGATGGTATTTCGGGTCGAGGGACGATCTCCGCCTCAACCTGTCGGTGCGGCGCTTCACCGCGTCCCCCGTTGCGCGCGCCTCGCTCCGCGAGTACGAAACGAGCGGCGACCTGCAGATCCCGCTCGTCACGCTCCACACCACCGCGGACGAGGTGGTCCCGTTCTGGCACGAGCTGCTGTATCTACCCAAGCTCGACCTGTCGGGACGCGGCCGCTTCGTTCCGCTCCCGGTCTTCCGCTACGGCCACTGCAACTTCACCGCAAGCGAGGTGCTGGGAGCGTTTCTGGTGGCGACGAGATGAAACAACTGGGGAACTGAGAACGGGAGAGTCAGGGAACTCAGTTCTCCAGCTCCCCAGCTCCCCAGTTCCCCAGTTCTTCATCTATCTCGCCGCATGTAGTGCGCGAAGACGTAGTCGGCCACTCTCGTGCCGATGTATTTCCCGGCATCACTGTCGAACTGATAGTGGATGCCGCCATAGACGCGGCTTCGGGCCTCTTCGTCGGCCAGGCCCCAGACATGCGGGTGGGAGTGTGAAACGTCCGGCTGGCCGTTCGATTGCTGCCATGTCGCGGTGACGGGGACGTCGCCCGGGCCGAAGGTCAGCTCCAGCGTCCGGCGCCGCGGCGGCGCCGACGGACGCCATGTTGCCGCCATACGTGGGATACGGCGGCGTGTTCAGGAGCGACAGCCACGACGTGTCGGGGTCCGTCGCCGGATTCATGTCCTCGTCGGCACGCCGGATGGCGGTGACCGGCCGCCACAGCCCGTAGACGAACTTGCTGGTGGCGCTGGTCTGCAGCGAGTCGTGGATCGACACGTTGACGAGCGCGAACAGGCGGGCGGCCTCGACCAGCGACAGGCGGCGCTCCCGGACGAGATCGCGGACCACGATGTTCCAGAGTGTCGAACAGGCCGGTGGCCGTTCCAACCCCGTTCGCGCCGATGCCCGCCCACAGCCGCGCGAGCGCGGTCTGGTCCGGCATCCGCGCCGTGCTGTCGAACCGGCCGACGAGCTTCGTCTCGATGAAGTCCGCGGCGTAGCGCTCGCTCGTGAGCGTTGGCGGCGGCGGCGGCAGGAACTGCGTTGGCGTCAGGATGCCGAACGGCTCGACGGTAGGCGCCTGCGTGAGCGCGGCGACCGAGAAGCCAGGCGGCGTGGGCTGCCAGAGTCCCGGAAACGGCGGCAGCACGTAGGCCGGCGCCGGGGCCAGCCAGCCGTCGTTCTGGCGCCAGTCGAGGGTGGCTTTCGCGACCAGGGCGCCAACGGCGGCGCCGCGGCGGACGAAGCCCGACGGCCTGGGCCCCAACTGCTGGGCCAGCGCGCCATCGTAAATGGCCGTGGACGCCGGGAAGAGCCCGACGAGCACGTCGTGCGCGGCCTGCGCCGCGGCCGCCTCCGGCGATCCGCTCGCGTGCCTGACGGCGGTCCGGAATGGTTCGAAGTCGCGTTCGATGGCATTGATCGCGTCGAACATCGCGACGTGCAGGGTGGCGAAGTAGCGTGGTGCCGTCGGCCCGACGGTCCCGGGAATCGTGTCCCGCAGCACCTGATTCCACGCGATCACAACCTCCGCCGTGGCTCCGGACGCCCGCACCGGCGACTCGCTCGATCCCAGCAACATCGCCGTGGCCAGCAGCCCGGCGAGATGGCTTTTCGACATGTCGTGCCTCCTTACCTTGGGAGCCTGCAAGTTGCGCAGACCTCCCATTGGTTTGGACGGACGCCACGCGATGATTCAGGAGCCTGCGCCGGGCAGGCGGCGAGGCGGCTCCACCGTCACGGTGAAGTCCTGTCCTTCCCAGCGGTCCGCCTGCGGCCAGAAGAACGTGAACTGGACGCGCACGCCGGCGCCGAACGCACCCGTCCGCAGGTCGGCCACATGCAGGCCGGCCTCGGTATCGCGGGTGCCGGCATCGTGGACCGTCCGCCAGCCGTCGCTGCTCCAGTGCACGACAGCCGGCGCCATCGTCTCCAGCCGCAGGACCTGTCCCGGACACAACCCGGCGATCTTGTGACTGAAGCGCCAGATGGCGTAGCGGGACGAGTGGCGGTCCTGCACGTAGCGCGTGCGGGACTGCGGCGGCAGGTCCAGGACGCGGCCGTCGGCCAGATGAGCGCCGCAGCTTCAGGTATTCCGCGTGCGCCCAGACCAGCGGCATGGCAGAGCCGGTTGGACCGCCGAGACGGAGCTCACGGTCGCTCACGTCCGGTGCATCCCAGACCTGCTCGGGAATCAGTCCCCCTTCGTTGGCAAAGGCCTCCATCGTCTGGAGCAGGCGTGCGGCCTCGTCCGGCCGTCCGGCCGCCAGCTCGTAGTGACCCCGCTCGCCGACGAGCAGCGGCCAGGGTCGTCCGATGCCAACGCCATCGAAGGCGGCGCCGTCGGCATGCTCGCCGTAGCCGTCTTCCGTGTAGCGATGCCAGGCGGGCCCCGCCGGCAGCTCCACCTTCAGCAGCGCATCGATCACCGTCACGGTGTCGAGGATGCGCGGGTCATCCGGCGCACGCAGACCGAACCGGACGAGGGCCAGCGCATCGGGGCTGACGATATGAGCGGCGGGCTGGCGGCTGTGGCCGGGCGGACGGTTCTTGATCGGGACGAAGCCGCCGGCCGGCGATGCCGCGTCGGCGACCTCCGGCGGCGCGATGCGGACGTAGTAGCCGGCGACGCCGCACTGCCGCGCGAGGTCGGTGCCGGCGACGTAGGTCCAGCGCTCGATCGCGGCGTTCCAGGCATCGGCGGTGTCGCGCGCGTAGGCCGCGAAGACCGCTTCGTGGTGGAGATCGGCGAGGTCCGCGGCGGCCAGCAGGGCCGCGATCGTCGCGGCCAGCGTGAACGGGGAGTAGCCCGGATCTTCCTCCAGCGATCCTGCAGCGCCACCGGCCCGTTGGTGAGCAGGTAGACGGCGGCACGGCGCACCGGGCGCCAGGCTGATGCCGCCGGTCAAGGCGACGTTGCCGTTCTCGGCGCGGTCGTACAACCACGTCATCTGCCGGTGGGCGTGCAGGTCCTGCCAGCCGTCTGACGTTCCGACAAAGCCGGCGGATCGGGCCAGCCAGCCTGTCGAGCAGGCCGAGGGCGAGGGCGCAGCCATCGCGCTCGGCAAACAGCATCGGGCGGCCGTCGAGGTCCCCCACCCATGCCGTGTTGTTGCCGCCGTGGTTGGCGAGGTGCGGCGCGAGCAGCACGAACAGGCGGTAGTCGCCGGCCGGGCCGGCGAGCGCCGCGAAGCGCGTGCGCTGGAGCAGGACCGGGCGGCGCGGGTCGGTGACGATCTCCTTCTCGATCCGGTAGCGGTTCTGCGCGCAGGTGTTCACCAGCCGGTAGGCCGGGACCCCCTCGAACAGGCAGGCCGACTCGTGCCGCGCATCACGCTTCTCCTCGGAGAAGAAGTCGCGGCCGTCGGTCACGATCAGCCCGAGGTCTCGCGTGCAGGCCTGGTCCACGCGCGGGAAGTAGATCTCGTCGAGGATGCCGTGGCTCAGCGTGAACCACACCGGGGCTGTCCGGAGAGAGCGCGGTGCCGAGCCCGGTCTTGGCGCTGGACGTCCAGCGGGGATCGAGGCCGGGCCAGCCCGGCGCGCAGGTGACAGGAGGGCTCATCGGGTGCATCGAGAGATGTGCCGTCGTGGGGCCGTCACGCCGGCAGGCGATCCAGCACCTCGAGCACCCGCGCCGCCGCGGCGGGCACGGCGGCTGCCACCGCCGGAGACAGCCCCTCGGCCTGCTGCACGGGGGTGTCGATGCCCACGGCAATGATGTGGATCGCGGGCGGCGCCGCGTCCGCCGGCGCCAGCTCCGCGGCAAGACCGAGTGCCTGGCTCAAGCTGAGCGTGTGTGACGACAGCCTCGCCATCGGCCGATCCGCCAGCATGGCCGGCGTCAATTCCAGGACCACGCCCGGAGGGGATGCGGCCACCGCATCGACGACGACCACGGCAGGGCCGCGCTCGATCAGCGCCAGCAGCTCGATCGGATCGGTGACGGCAACGAGATTGGCCCTCTCCGCCACGCCACGCTGACGCAGCTCCTCGAGCACCGCATGGCCCACCCCGTCGTCTCCGCCAGCGGCCCCACCCAGCGCGGCAACCACCGGCCGTGCCCTCATGATCGTTCGAAGCGGAGCGTGAGGAAATGCGTGGCGCAGGAAATGCACGGATCGTGGTTGCGGATGGCCTGCTCGGCGCGATGGGTGGCATCGGCGTGGGGGAGGCTGGTCAGCTCCGGCGCCAGGGCAAAGAGGTCTTCCTCGATTGCCAGCTGATTCTGGGACGTCGGCGGCACGATCCGCGCCTCGGTGATCGATCCGTCGGCGTCCATGGCGTAGCGATGGTAGAGCAGCCCGCGAGGCGCCTCCGTTGCCCCCACGCCGGACGCGGCCCTGGGGGTTGACTCGACGAACGGCGCGGCAGGCGGCTCGTAGCTCTCGATCACCCGGATGGCCTCGTCAAAGGCGTGCGCCATCTCGACGAGCCGCACCAGGATGGCCTTGAACGGGTTGCGGCAGGGCGGCGTGATGCCGGCGCCGCGCGCCAGCTCCTGGATCGACGGCGACAGGCGGTCGAAGTTGAGGTTGAAGCGGGCGAGCGGTCCGCACAGGTAGGCGCCGCGGCCGCGGATGGTGGAGTGCAGCGCGTTCGAATACGGCACCTGCGCTTCCACGAACGTAGCGTCGTAGTCCGACACCGGGATGTCCATCCCCCTGGACGACACGATCCGTCCTTCGCAGAACGGATATTCGTGCTCGTGACGGAGCGCCACGAACTCGTAGTCCCGCTCGAGCGCGGGGAAATCGAAGCCGGTCATCCAGTCGAGGCACTCGGCGCAGGCCTGCCGCGCCCAGCGCAGCTCGGGGAGGAGGGCGTCGAGCTCGCTTCGTGCCGGGGCGCGGAAGAACCCGCCGATCCGGATGTTTACGGGATGGATGGCGCGCCCGCCAAGGCAGTCCATGATGGCGTTGCCGGCCTTCCTGATGCGCAGCCCCTTCCTGACCCAGTCGCCATGGTCCTTCGCCATGGCCACGGCGTCGGGAAAACCAAGAAAATCAGGCGCGTGAAGCAGGAAGACGTGCAGCGCGTGGCTCTCGACCCACTCTCCGGCATAGAGGAGCCGGCGCAGCTCGCGCAGCGCACCGGTGACGCGGATGCCGAGGGCATCTTCCATCGCGTGCGACGCGCTCATCATGTAGGCGACCGGGCAGATGCCGCAGATGCGCGAGGTGATGTCCGCCGCTTCGCGATAGGAGCGGCCGCGGAGCAGCGCCTCGAAGAAGCGCGGCGGCTCGAAGATGCCGAGCCGGACGCTCGTGACCGCGTCGCCCTGCAGCGTGATGGTGAGGGAGCCCTCGCCTTCGACGCGAGCGAGGTAGTTGACCTGGATGGTGCGCGGGTCGCTCATGGTGGCGGCTCGTGCTTCCGGCTTTCCTCGCGGAACGCCGGTGCGTTGCCGGTGAACGTCCGGAAGACCCTGACGAGATCGACGTTGGAGACGCCCGCCTCCTTGAAGGCTGCCGCGAGCGCCGCCGTGTTCGGTGCTTCCATCGGCCCGAAGCAGCCGTAGCACCCGCGCGAGTAGGTGGGACACAGCGCGCCGCAGCCGGCGTGCGTCACCGGCCCGAGGCAGGGGGTGCCCGTCACCATCACGCAGACATTGCCGCGCAGCTTGCACTCGAGGCAGACGCTGTGCGGCGGGACGTCGGGCTTGCGGCCGATCAGGAAGGCGCGGACGACCTCGAGCAGCTGCCGCCGGTCCGGCGGGCAGCCGCGCAGCTCGAAATCAACCGGGACGTACTCGGCGATGCCGCGCGAGTGCGTCAGCGTCGAGATGTATTGCGGCGAGGCGTAGACCCGCTCGGTGAACTCCCGCACGTCCTGGAAGTTCCGCAGCGCCTGAATCCCGCCGGTCGTCGCGCACGCGCCAAGAACGACGAGGAACTTGGAGCGCCGGCGCACATCCCGGATCAGCTCTTCGTCGTGCGGCGTGGTGATCGACCCGTCCACCAGCGACAGGTCGAACGGCCCCCCCGAGTCGCGGCTCGTCACCTCGCGGAAGTAGGCGATGTCCACCACGCCGGCGAGCGCCAGCAGCTCCTCCTCGAGATCGAGCAGGGACAGCTGGCAGCCGTCGCACGAGGCGAACTTCCAGACGGCCAGGCGGGGCTTCTTGCGGGTCATGTCACATCTCGGGCAGCCAGAACAGCGGTTCGATGCGGTCGTACCTGAGCACCGGCCCGTCCTTGCAGACGAAGCTCGGGCCCAGCTGGCACCGCCCGCAGAAGCCCACGGCACATTTCATGTTCCTCTCCATCGACAGGTAGATCCGGTCGGCCGGCACCCCGCGCCGCGTCAGCTCGCGCACGGTGAAGCGCATCATCAGCTCGGGTCCGCACACCAGCACGGCGGCCTTCTCCAGTGCCGGCACCTCGGCGAGCAGCGCCGGCGCCACGCCAACGCGTCCCTGCCAGCCGAGCGGGGCCTGGTCCACGGCCACCAGCACGTCGAGGTCGTCGCGTCCCTGCCACCGTTCGCGGTCGCTCGCGAACGGCAGGTGCTCGGGGCTCCTGGCTCCCACCAGCAGCCAGACCCGTCCGTACTCCCTGCGGTGGGCCAGCACGTGCAGCACCGCCGGCCTCATGGGCGCCAGTCCCAGGCCGCCGGCAACGATCACGAGATCGGATCCGCGTGCCGCGTCGAGCGGCCACGGCGTGCCGTACGGTCCGCGCACGCCCACGGCGTCCCCCTTCTTCAGCCCGCAGATGGCAGTCGTGACCGCCCCCACGGCCCGCACGGTATGGACGAGGACGCCGGCGTGTGCGGGGTCGCCGCTGATTGAGATGGCCACCTCGCCGAGGCCGAACGCATAGAGCATGTTGAACTGGCCGGGCACGAAGGCGCGTCCGTCCCCGGGCCGCTCCTCGAGCGTCAGCGTCACGACGTCCGGGGTTTCCCTCACCACGTTCAGCACCACCGCCTGCCGCGGCACCAGCGGACGTGCGGCCTGCCTCACCGATCCTGCCCGTAGACGTCGAGCCGCTGCAGGCGCACCCGCTCGAGCCGCTGATACAGGTGGAGGATGACCTGCTGCGACAGCCGCAGCGCGAGGTCGCAGTCGGCGGCCATATGCGTCCGGACGCACGCCGCGTCGAGCACGATCAGCTGCGTCGTCTCGGCGGCGCGCGCATGCAGCAGCCACCGGCGGTCGGGCATGATCCAGGAAAACCCCAGCAGGTCGCCCGCTCCGAGGCTCTCGAGCTGCGTGCTGCCACGGCCCGGCACGTGCTGCTCGAGACTGATGCGCCCGTCCAGCACGAGGTAGACGCTGTCGGCCACCCCCCCTTCCTTGAAGACGATCGTCCCGGCCGGCGCGACAGCCATGCGCGCGCACGATGCCAGCACCTCGAGCTGCCCCGCCGACAGGCCCTGGGTCACCGGATGCCGTGCCAGCTGGTCTACCGGCGTCATGTCGTTGTCCCTTCGCGGGCGGCCCCGTCGGTTGCGCGGATGGCCGCGACCTCTTTGGTGATGTCGATCCCCACCGGGCACCAGGTGATGCATCGCCCGCACCCGACGCAGCCGGAGCTGCCGAACTGATCGATCCAGCTCGCCAGCTTGTGGGTCAGCCACTGCCTGTAGCGCGCGCGCGTCGTGGCCCGTACGCTGCCGCCGTGCAGGTAGGAGTGGTCGAGCGTGAAGCAGGAGTCCCAGCGCCGCCAGCGCTCGGCGGTGGCGCCCGCCAGGTCGCTCGTGTCCTCGGTCGTGGCGCAGAAGCAGGTCGGGCACACCAGCGTGCAGTTGGTGCAGCTCAGGCAGCGATCCGCCACCTCTTCCCATTGCGGGTGTTCGAGATTGCGATAGAGCAGCGGCTTGATGTCGCTCGTGTCCAGCTGCCGTCCCATCGAAGCCGCCGTGGCGGCGATCGTCCGGTCGGCCGCCTCGACGTCGCCCGCTGCCGCCGTCCCGGACGCGATCCGATCGAGCAGCATGGCGCCGCGATCCGATCCGGCTTCCGCCAGGAACCGGTGCGGCTCGAACAGCTCGGTCAGGGCAATGTCGTAACCCGCCGTGGCCCGCGGCCCGGTGTCCATCGACACGCAGAAGCAGGTGCCGCCCGCCTGTCCGCAGTGCACGGCCACGACGAATGTGTCCTGCCGCCGCGCGGCGTAATCCGGTTCGACGTGCGGGCCCTGCAGGAACGTCCGGTCCTGGATCTCGATGGCGTGGAGGTCGCAGGAGCGTGTCCCGATCAGCGCGAGCTTTGGCGCCGGCGCGTCTTCGGGCTCGATGCTCAGGCCGGCGTCCGATCGGCGCACGGTGAACAGGCGCAGCCGCGGCACGAAGAACACCTGCTTCCACGACTGCGGGCCCACCGAATAGCCAAACAGCGCCTCGTCGTCCCGGCGGACGAGGCGGTAGGTGCCGGCTTCCTGCACCTCGGTCCAGCCCCGCGGCAGATCGGCGATGCCCGCGATCGGCGCATGGACGATCGCCCCGTCGCGCACCGTCGGGCCCATCAGCTGATAGCCGTCGGCGCGCAGGGCTTCCAGCAGCGCTGCCAGCGTTTCGAGGGAAAGGAGGCGGGGCGGGGGACCAGGTGTCGCGCGATCCATCGCTCCCGCTATTGTGCTCCGCAAACCTGCTGCCTGGACGTCAGCGGCCGAATTTGTTGCCGCGGATGGTGGTAACCTCCCCCTGTTTCAAGGCCTGACCATGCGGAAGCCCCTGTAATCGCCATCCTGCTCGCCCTGGCGGCATCCGCCTGCGGCACCGCCGGCACGGCCGGACTGGCTCCCGGTTCGGCCGCCCCCGATTTTTCGCTGCCGGGCGTGGACGGCCGCACCCACGCGCTCCGCGACTACGCCGGCAGCCGCGTCCTGGCCGTCGTCTTCACGTCCAACAGCTGTCCAGCGTCGCAGCTTTACGAGGCCCGCATCCGCCAGCTCCACGACCAGTACCGGGAAGAGGGGGTGGCAGTCGTTGCCATCAATCCCAACAGGCCCGAGGCGATGCAGCTGGCCGATCTCGCGTACACCGACGTTGGCGAATCGCTGGCCGACATGAAGACCCGCGCCGCGCACCGGCGCCTCGAGTTCCCCTACCTGTCGGACGGCGAAACGCAGGCCGTGACGAAGGGGTTCGGCGTCGTTGCCGTGCCGCACGTCTTCGTGTTCGACGAGTCCCGCGTCCTGCGCTACCAGGGGCGGATCGACGACAACCCGCGGGAGGATCTCGTCAAGGCGCGGGATGCGCGCGACGCGATCGACGCCCTGCTGGCCGGCAGGCCGGTGGCGGAGGACCGCACCGCCGTGGAGGGCTGTCCGGTGAAAGGGCTGTCAGGCCCTCCAGGACCTGATGCCCAGCTGGCTGCCATCGAGAAAGCGCCGGTGACCGTGGAGATGGCCGGCGCGGAGGAGCTGAAGCGGCTGCGGCAGAACGGCACCGGCAAGCTGCTGATGGTCAACTTCTGGGCGACCTGGTGCGCTCCGTGCGCGAGCGAGTTTCCCGAGCTGGAGAAGACCTACCAGATGTACAAGCCGCGCGGGCTGGAGTTCGTGTCGGTGTCGGTGAACGACCCCGAGGAGCGCCCGGCCGTGCTCGAGTTCCTGCAGGCGCACCACGCGTCGCACCCGAACCTTCTGTTCGCGACCGCCGACGTCTACGGGCTGCAGGCGGCGTTCGATCCGGCCATGCCGTCGCCCGTGCCGTTCACGCTGCTGCTGGCGCCGAACGGCGACGTGCTGTATCAGGAGCTGGGGGAGGCGGACATCCCCAAACTGCGCCGGGCCATCCTTTCCCACCTTCCGGGCGATGCGAAGTACCCGGGTCAGCAGGCCTACTGGACCGCACCGGAGCCATGAGCGAGGACATCATGATGCAATCTCTCTCCCACCGCTGGGTCGCCGCCGCCGCCGCCGCGCTCCTCGCAGTCTGCGTGCCCTCCCCCGTGCACGGCCAGGCGCCGGCGCAGGCAGGCAAGGGCATCCAGGCCGACGCCGCCTACCCGGTCCTGCCGATTGGCTCTCCACTTCCGGACTTTGCTCTGCCCGGGATCGACGGCAAGACCCACAAGTCCGGCGACTACGCGAAGAGCAAGCTGCTGGCCGTGGTGTTCGAGAGCAACCACTGCCCGGTGTCGCAGCTCTACGAAGCGCGGATCGAGAAGCTGCACGACGAGTACAAGGCCAAGGGAGTGACCTTCGTGGCCATCAACCCGAACAACCCGAAGACCGTCCGCCTCGACGAGCTCGGCTACACCGACGTCACCGATTCCCTTCCGGAGATGAAGCTGCGGGCGCGCGCGCGCGGCATTTCCTGGCCCTACCTCTACGACGGCGACACGCAGGTGACGTCGATGAAGTTCGGCGCCGTCGCCACCCCCCACATCTTCATCTTCGACCAGGAGCGCAAGCTCCGCTACCAGGGGCGGATCGACGACAACCAGCGCGAGGAGCTGGTGAAGACGCACGACGCCCGCAACGCCATCGACGCCCTGCTTGCCGGCGGGCCGGTGCCCGTCGCCGAAACCAAGGCGTTTGGCTGCACCACGAAGTGGCTGTCGAAGGCCTCGGGCGTCGAGCAGGAATGGGCGCGGATCCAGAAGGAGCCCGTCACCGTGGACATGGTCGGCGCCGAGGAGCTGAAGACGCTGCGCGCCAACCCCACCAGCAAGGTGCTGCTCGTGCGCTTCTGGTCCACCGGCTGCGCCCCCTGCACCGCCGACTTCTTCGACCTCGAAACCACCTACCGCATGTTCCGCAAGCGGGCGTTCGACCTCGTCACCGTCAGCACCAATCCCCCCGCCGACGCCCCCGCAGTCATGGCGTTCCTCAAGAAGGAGTACGCGTCGAGCCCCAACAAGCAGTTCGCCACCGCCGACCGCGCCGCGCTGCAGGCCGCCTGGGGCGAGAAGTGGAACCCGCAGTCCCCCCTGACGATGGTGATTGCGCCGGGTGGGGAGGTGCTCTACCGGAACACGGGAAAGATCGACATCCTGGAAGTCCGCCGCGTCATCCTGGCCAACATGCCCGACACCAGCGGCTACATCGGGTCGAAGGCGTATTGGGTGAAAGCGCTCGCAGACGCGCGGAAGAAACGGGGGAGCTGAGAGCTGGGGAACTGGGGAACTGGACTGGGAACTGGGGAACTGGGGAACTGGGGAGCTGGGGAACTAGGAAACTTGGGAATTGGGCGTTGGGCCTTGGGAATTGAGCGTTGAGCCTTGGGAGTTGGGCGTTGGAAGTTGGGAATTGAAAGCGTCATTAAGTTTGCCCAACAGCATTTCTCCCCCTGCCTCGGCAAACGCTTTGACGGCGTTGTGATGTCCGGCCTCGGCGACCTTGAGGAGACCCTGGAACTCGACGTTCGTGCGCAGCGGGTCGAGCCAGGGATCGGTGGCGTAGAAGCCGTAGGGGTGGAAGCCGGCGTCAACCGTCTCCTTCAAGACCGCAAGCGCGCTGGGATGTTCGAGGACGGCCAGTGACCGGGCGAGGTAGAACCGGGCGCAGGGATCGCGGAGACGGAAGCGCTTGAGGATGCCGTCGGTGGCGGCCGTCGCCGCGGCGCGGTCCTCCTGCAGGATGCCGAGCGTCGTCTCGAGGTAGAAGCGATAGAGCTGCGGCACGCCGGCTGCGAGATAGCGGCGCAGGTGGTCGATGGCGTGTCCCCTCCGCCCCACCAGGTCCAGCGCCAGCGCGGTCACGAACGGCGGCTCCTCCTCGTCTGTCTCGATCGCCCGCTCGTAGTCGCCGGCCATCAGGCAGGCGTGGCTCACCGCCGTCTTGATGTGCGGATCGAGGCGCCGTGCCTGTTCGTGGGCGGCGATGGCTGGCGCTTCCAGGCCGCCGTAGCGGCAGGCCTGCACCAGCCCGGCGAACAGCTCGGCGTCCGCGAGCTGCACCCGCGCGCGCCCGAGCAGGCGCAGCATGGCCTCCCGTGCGCGCCCGGTTTCGAGCTCGACGACGGTGAAGAGGTTGTGGGCGATCGAGAGATCGGGGTTCAGCTCGAGCGCCCGCTTGAAGGCTTCGTCCGCCAGGGCGTAGGTCGCGTCCGAGTCTTCCCCCGTGTACATCGCGATCACGCGGTACAACCGCGCCAGCCGCGCCCATGCCGGCGCGTAGCCGGGATCCTCTTCGAGGCACTGGCGGTAGAGATCGCGGGCGACGGTCCAGGTCTTGGACTGGTAGGCGATCTGGTTGGCGCGCAGGTAGTACTCGTAGGCCTTGGCCGTGGCCGGCACGTCGCGCTTGAGGATGCGCTCCTCCCGCGCGCTCAGCGGCACCGCGAGCGAATCGACGATCCGGCTGGTGAGCGCGTCCTGCAGCTGGAAGATGTCGCCGAGCCGCACCGTCGTCTGCTGCGACCACCGCACCGTGCCGCCGGGCACCTCGACGAGCTGGGTCGTGACGCGGAGCTGATCGCCGGCGCGCAGCAGCGAGCCGGTGAGCACCGCGTCCACGTCCGCCTTGGCCGCGATCTGCGCCAGGTCCACCGTGTCGCCGGTCAGGCCGGCGGCGGCAAGACTCGACCGCACCACCAGCGAGCTCAGGCCGGAGAGCGACGTGGTGAGCGCGTCGGACAGGCCGAAGGCGAGGAAGTCCACGTCCGCATCCGGCCGGAGCACCCGGAACGGCAGCACGACGATCCGCGTCATCCGCCGCACCGCGGGGGCGGCCGCGCCGCTGTCGTCCAGCTGCATCGCCGTCCGCAGCTCGTCGGCCATCGCCGCGGCTGATGCGTAGCGTTCGTGGGGACGTTTCGCGATCGCCTTGTGGATCACGCGATCGACAGCGGCCACCGCCGGCGACCCGCCCAGCGCCGGCGGCTGGTCGTAGACAATCGCATGGACGACCTCGGCCAGCGATCGGCCGGTGAACGGCGCGTCCCCCGTCAGCATCTCGTAGAGCACGGCGCCGGCGGCAAAGATGTCGCCGCGCGCGTCCACCGGCAGCCCGCCAATCAGCTCCGGCGCGAGGTAGCGTGGCGTTCCAAGCAGCGTGCCCGGCATCGTCAGGCGCGTCTCGGCTTCGTCCATCCCGATGGCGCGGGCCAGCCCGAAGTCCAGCAGCTTCACCCCGTGAGTAGTCAGGTAGATGTTCGAGGGCTTGAGGTCGCGGTGCATGACGCCGCTGTTGTGGAGGGCCTGGAGCGCGGAGAGGACCGCCACCTCGATCGCGACCGCTTCGTTGAGGGGCAGGGGGCCGCGGGCGAGCCGCGCGGCCAGCGGCTCCCCGTCCAGGTACTCCATCGCGATGTAGAGCTCGCCGTCCTGCTCGCCGATGTCGTAGAGCTGGCAGATGTTCGGATGGTTGACCGTCGCCGCCGTCCGGGCCTCGCGCCGCAGCCGCTCCGCGGCGGAGGGATCCGCCAGGGCGCGGCGGATCATCTTCAGCGCGACCGTGCGGTCGAGCCTCCCGTCGCGCGCGGCATACACGATCCCCATGCCACCCTCCCCGAGGGTGCCGGTGATCTCGTACGGGCCGACGGTTTTGTGCATCGTGCTGCCGGAAGGGCGCAGCGCCTGGGAACGATTATTCTCGCCCGAAAGCATTATGGGCCGTGGCGGGCCCCCCGGAAAGTGCGGCTGACGTTCCACCGCTTCGGCCCGCCAGAGGGGCTGGGAAGATCATGTGGGACCATAAGGGATGGCCCCATCCGCCCCGGACCTGATCGTCCTGCACGAGCACCCCGAATGGCAGAAGCCGCTGTTTGCCGCGCTCGAGCGTCGCGGCATTTCGTTTCAGGCGTTCGACGTGACGCGGGCCGCCTTCGGCAACACCGACACGCCGCGTGCGCCGCTCTATTTCAACCAGGCCAGCCCGAGCGCCTACATCCGGGGCAACACCCGCGCCGTGCCGCTGGCGCTGGCCTACATGCGCACCCTGGAGTTGCTCGGGGCCCGGGTGCTCAATGGCGCCGACGTGTTTGCGCTCGAGTTGAGCAAGAGCGTCCAGGCCACGCTGCTGCAGACCCTCGGCATCGACGGCCCGCGGTCGATCACGTTCAACGATGCCGCCGCGCTGCGTGCGCATGCCGATCAGATCCGCTGGCCCGCCCTGCTCAAGCCGGACCAGGGGGGCAGCGGCGCGCGCATCCAGGTCGTCGAGTCGTTCGACCAGATCGAGGAGATCTTCCGGCGCGATCCGTCGGTGTGGCTGCCCGACAACCTCTTCCTGCTCCAGGAATACCTGCCGCACGATCCGGAAGAGGGGATCATCCGCCTCGAGTTCCTTGGCGGCGAGCTGCTCTACGCCATGCGCGTGAAGACGCACGGGCGCTTCAACCTGTGCCCGTCGCCGGTCTGCAATCCGGACGATGGCGAGGGAGTGTGCGAGATACCGGAATCGTCTGTCGATGCGTTGCCGGTGGAGTTCTTCCCCTATCCCGAGGTGCCTGCCGACGCCGTCTCCACCGCCAAACGTATCGTCCAGGCCGCGAAGCTCGATGTCGGCGGCATCGAGTATCTCGAGACCGATGATGGGCGGCGGGTGTTCTACGACATCAATGCCAATTCCAACCTGCGGCCGTCGGTGGCCGCGGCGTTCGGGTTCGACCCGTTCGAGCGGGTCGTGGATTTCCTGGCGGCGCAGCTGCAGCGTCCCTAGCCCACCGTTCCTCCCCAGCATGAAGACTCCCCAGGGTTTCGGTCGCATCCCGTTCTGTTTCGCGGTTGTCGTGCTGTTGATGGGTGTGGGCAGCACCGTGTTCGGCCAGGGCGGCACCGATCAGCAATCTCCCGTCTCGCAGGAGCACCAGCATCAAGGACAGGCCGGCAGGGACGCGGATCCACCGCCCGTCCCCCAGGACCATCAGCATCATGGCGGCGCCGCTGGAACGGAGGTCGAGTTGTTCCCGCTGCGCGAGGCGTCGGGGACCTCCTGGCAGCCGGAGACCGGGCCCATGCATGGCGTCCATCGCGCGTGGCGTGGGTGGGAGGTCATGTTGCATGGCCATGTCTTTGGCCAGTTCATCTACGAGCCGGGCGACCGGCATCGCACGGGCGGAACCGCGAACAGCCAGATCAGCAGCGTGAACTGGGCCATGGGCATGGCGAGGCGGGCCGTTGGTGCCGGGCGTGTTGGCGTGCGCGGCATGGTCAGCGTCGAGCCGTGGACCGTCACCGACTGTGGCTACCTGAACTTCCTGGCCACCGGTGAGATCTGCGACGGCGACACCATTCACGATCGGCAGCACCCGCACGATTTGATCATGGAGCTGGCCGCCGACTACGACCGTCCGCTGCGCGGCGCCCTGCGCCTGCAGGTGTATGGCGGGCTGGCTGGCGAGCCGGCGCTCGGGCCGGGCGGCTTCCCGCATCGCCTGTCCGCGATGGCCAATCCTGTCGCGCCGATCTCGCATCACTGGATGGACTCGACGCACATCACCTATGGCCTGGTCACCGGCGGCGTCTACGACAGGCGCTGGAAGGCGGAGATGTCCGTGTTCAACGGCCGCGAGCCCGACGAGCGGCGCTGGGATCTCGACCTCGGGCCGCTCGATTCAGTCTCCGGCCGGCTATCGCTGCTGCCGACGCCGCGGCTGGCGCTGCAGGTGTCCGCCGCGCACCTGCGCGAGGCCGAGCCGGACATCGCGTCCGGTCCGCGGAGCGACGTGGCCCGTGCCACCGCGTCCGCCGCCTATCATCGTCCCGTGGGCGCGGGGGGAATCTGGGGAACCACCCTGGCCTGGGGCGTCAATTCCGGGCACGAGGATGTCCCCGGCCGCATTATGGACACCGCCACGCATGCCCTGCTGCTCGAGAGCAGCGTGACACTTGGCGTTCGCGACACGTGGTTTGGCCGGGCCGAGCTCGTGGAGAAGCCCGCGCACGATCTGCACGCGCACGAATACGAGGGCCGCGTTTTCACAGTCGGGAAGCTGCAGCTGGGCTACCTGCGCCGGCTGGGAAGCTGGGGACAGCTGAGCCCTGGCATTGGCGGGACCGTCACACTCAGCGTCGTTCCGTCCGAGCTGGGCCCTCGCTATTCGGGGCGGGTCGCGCCCGGGTTTGTCGTGTTCTTCAGCCTGTTGCCCTCGCGCCATCAAGGTTAGGGTTCCCGGCCGCCGGCCCCGCCATCGCGGGCTATACTGCGTCCTTCCTTCAACAAGCATCACAGAGAGGCGGCATCATATGGCCACAACCGTTGACAGTCCTCTGCAGGCCACGAGCGTCATGCCGAGCCTGACCGTGGACGACGTGCAGCAGAGCATCAAGTTCTACGAGGGGCTTGGCTTTGCAGTGGAGGAGCGCTGGGAGGAGAACGGCGTGCTGCTCGGCGTCATGCTGCGCGCCGGCGCCGCCCGCCTCGGGCTGAGCCAGGACGACTGGAAGAAGGGGCGCGACCGTCAGAAGGGCGTCGGCGTCCGTCTCTACCTCGAGTCGGCCCAGAACATCGACGAGGCCGCGGCGCGGGCGAAGGCCGCCGGCGTGAAGCTCGATGCCGAGCCGCACGACACGTCGTGGGGGAGCCGGGCGTTCGAGGCGACCGACCCGAGCGGGTTCAAGATCACGATCGCGTCGCAGGGGTGAGGCGCTCCTGCCTTGGGCGCAGGGGGTCGCTGGCGCCGAGGCTTCGGTTGACCATGCTGGCGGCTTTGCGAACCGTCGGGGGAGGAGGGCGACACGCGCCCAGCTGTCGCCCTGCTCGGCGATCCGCAACGCTGGGAACGCCGCCTTCTGGCGGCTTCGATCAACGAGGACTGGGCGCGGTCGCTGACTCCCGTCACCTGGGACGCCGTCCTCGAGAAGGTCTACATCCCGATGTGGCGCGCGGCGGTCAAGGAGAATGCGCGCGTGCTGCAGGGCGTCACGCTGACCCGGCTTCCGTTCGCCGGCCGCCTCGTCGCTGGTGGCGCGCTCGACGAAGACAACCCCCAGCAGACGGTTCTATACCAGGTTCACATGGTCACCATGGCCCTGCAGCTGGCGCTGCTGGATGCCGGCTGGACAGTCCGAACATCGCCCGGCGAGGAGTTCGTCTTCCGCCGCGACGGGCATGCGATGCGGCCTTTTGCCGAGTTGATGGCCGTGGCGGCGGGGCAGGTGAGTACGGAGGGGTGGGCGGCGCGATGCGCGGAGCTGGGGATCGAGAGTGTGGTGCTGGGCGCGGGGCAAGCCGCACGTCAGCAGCAAGATGCGGTGTAGACGATGTCTTCTCGCAACGTGGGGCCTGTTCCGTGAAACGGTGAAAATCGCGCAGCCCACCCAGCCGGGGTGATACCGGCCGGCGAAGTCCACCCCGCTCCCGACGAAGGGCTGTGCGGTCAGTTGCTCCGAATCCGCCGCTACTTCATCGCTAAGCGAACAAAAAGCGAATATCATAGGGCTGTCCGTCGCTCCGATGGCGCCTGGGCGCAGGACCGGCACTCGACGAGTCGCGACTCGCCTCTGCGCTGTGGCGGGTGTGATGCGTGATTCCACAGCCACCATTCTCCACGCGGACCTCGACGCCTTTTATGCGTCGGTCGAACAGCTGCTCGACCCGCGCCTGCGCGGCAAGCCGATTGCGGTCGGCGGCGGCGTCGTGCTCGCGGCCTCCTACGAAGCGCGGGCCTTCGGCGTACGAAGCGGCATGCCGGGACGGCGCGCGCGGCAACTCTGTCCCGACCTCGTGTTCGTCGATGGACATTTCGACGAATACCAACGGCTCGGCGACGCCGCCATCGGAGTCCTGAGCGATTTCACGCCGTCCATCGAGCGCATCTCCATCGACGAGGCCTTCGCCGACGTGGCCGGATGCACGCATCTCTTCGGTTCGCCGGCAGAGATCGCCAGGACGGTTCGGGCGCGCGTGCGCGCCGAGCTTGGCTTGCCGATATCAATCGGCGTGGCGCGTACCAAGCACCTGGCGAAGATCGCATCGCAGGTCGCCAAGCCGGATGGATTGGTCGTCGTCGATCCAGACACCGAGCTCGACTTCCTGCACGAGCTGCCGGTCGCGCTGATGTGGGGCGTGGGACCGGCCACCGAGGCGCGGCTCGCCAAGATCGGCGTCACCACCATCGGCCAATTGGCGCAGAGCTCTCCTCACTCCGTGGAGCGATTGCTTGGGCACGCGGTCGGGAAGAAAGTTGACGGCACTCGCCTGGAACCGCGATCCGCGGCAGATCCAGACGCGCCGGCGCGCGCGCTCTGCCGGCGCACAATCGGCGCTCGGACGACAGCCGGCGATCGAGCGCGTCTTCAAACCGACGCTCCATCATCTCGCCGACCGCATCGGCGCGCGGCTCCGCGCCAAGTCCCTGGCGGGCCGGACGATCACGGTGCGCGTGCGCTTCGCCGACTTGCGCTCGGTCACGCGCTCGCTCACGCTGCCAGCGCCGATTTCTGCCACCCGGGCGCTCGCCGAGATCGCCGAGGACCTGGTGCGCGGCGTCCTTGCGGATCACCGGGACGAGAGGACGATCTCGCTGCTGGCGATCTCCGTCTCTCATCTCGAAGCGCATCCGATCGTGCAACTGGAGCTGCCGCTTGGGCTTCCCGACGAAGGACGCCGCCCTGGCACGAGGAAGGGCCTGGCGCGATCGCGCGCCGACCGGGCCGTCGACGCGATCCGCAAGCGTTTCGGAGGACAAGCGGTGGACTACGGGTCGGCATCGCGGGTCGGGCGCTCCGTCCCCGACGAGTTCCGACGCCTTGCCGAACGAGAGCTGTGATCGCCGCCCAGGCGGTCCGAGGAGCCCTCGCAGAATGACCTATGCCAAGGACGCCACTCCGCCCTTCTACCACGGCACCCGCGCCGATCTGCAGGTGGGCGATCTGCTCGCGCCCGGCTTCGCCTCCAACTATCAGGATCAGAAGCTCTCCTGGATCTACTTCTCCGGCACGCTCGACGCGGCGATCTGGGGCTGCGAGCTGGCCAGGGGCGATGGTCCCGAGCGCATCTACGTCGTCGAGCCGACCGGCGCGTTCGAGGACGATCCCAACCTCACCGACAAGAGATTCCCCGGCAATCCCACCAGATCCTACCGCTCCCGCGCGCCGCTCAGAATCGTCGGCGAGGTCACGGAATGGGAGCCACACCCGCCCGAACGCCTCAAGGAGATGAAGGACGCCCTCGCGCGGATGGAAGCCGAAGGCGATATGAAGATCATCGACTAGGCCGGCGCGCCGGGATAGCCGACAGTCATCGTACCAACGCCAGGCCGCGTAGATGCTGCGGCGACGTCGCATAGCCGCCGACGCGGCGCCAACCCTTTCCGCCATCGTCCGAACGGTGCACGCCACGCTCATCGGCAGCCCACATTTCCGCCGCCTTCCCGCCGGCGCACAGCAGCGGCGCGATTGTGCCCGGTGGCTCCGGCCAGCCGTCGCGGACGCGCTCCCAGCGCTCGCGCGTGAGTCGGCGATACAATCGGCCATCCGAGCGGCCAGCCACGTACGCACTGTGCGGTCCGGACGACGCTGATACGACGACCACATCCGGTGCTGCCGGATCAATCGATACGCTGCGCAGGTAGCCGACGTCGAGACCAGTGCCGGGTGAGCGCCACGTCGCGCCGGCATCGTCGCTCTCGAAGTATCCGTCGCCCGCAGAGACGCGCAGGGTATCGGGTGCGTTGGGATGAACGGCGAGCTCGTGGGTGTCCCACGGACCACCGGTGACGCGGTCGCGCCAGGTGCGGCCGCCGTCGAGCGTGGATACGAGCGCGCCGGCCTCGATTGCCACCCACAGTCGTTCGGGTTCGAGCGGGTGGCACGCGATCCAGCGGACGTGATGAGTGTCCGGCCTCGGCGGAAAAGACCATGTGGACGACGAGGACAACGTCTCCAGTGGGCTCGTCGGCTCCCACGTGGTACCCGCATCCGCCGAGCGCCACACTTCGCTCGGCTCTGTCCCCACCCACACGAGATCCGGCTCGACGGGGCTCGCGGTGATGGCCATGATCAACCGGCCCGCAAGGCCGACAGCACGCCAGGACCGTCCGGCATCGTCGCTCCTGAACACTCCGTCCCGGTGAGTCCCGCACCATGCCCGTCCGTGAACGAGCGCGTCCGCGGCGAGGCAAGTCGGACGGTCGCTGAGCCCGTGTGCCGGCGCGGAGGTGCCGCGCTCGGCACGCTGGTGCCTGGCACGGGCGACCGCCTGAACGGGCTGTTCCTCTCGGGCGAAGGCATCGCCAAGACCACGTACACCTATCCGCTGCTGGCCGTGGCGCCGCGATTCGGCATGGCCTACGACCTGTCCGGCACCCAGCGGGTGGTGCTGCGCGGCGGCGGCGGGCTGTTCTACGACCGGCCGAACGGCAACGACATCTACGCCCAGGTGACCAACCCGCCGGCGGTGCAGAACGTGACGGTCCGCTACGCGCAGCTGCAGGCGCTCAGCAGCGGCCTGTCCACGGTGGGCGCGCCGGCGCTCAACGTCTACCAGTACGACGCCAAGCTGCCGTCTTCGTGGCAGTGGAACGGCGGCGTCCAGCTCGCCCTGCCCTGGTCGACGTCGCTCGACGTGGCCTACACCGGGCAGCACAGCTGGAATACGCCGCAGCCGGTGAACGTCAATGCGGTGGACTTCGGCACGGCGTTCCTGCCCAGTACCAGGATCCGACGCTGGCGCCGAGCACGACACCCGGGGCCACCGCGCTGGTCACCGACCTGCTGCGCGGCTACCGGGGCTATGGCTCGATCAATCGCCGGATGTCGACGCTGTGGCGCACCTACCACGGCCTCAACGTCTCGTTCCAGCGCCGCTTCTTCCGCGGGCTGTCGTTCGGGTTCAACGACACCATCAGCTTCTACGACCGCCAGAACAGCGGCGCGCGCCTGCAGCACGCGCCCGACGGATCGTTCTCCTATCGCGCCGATCAGGCGGAGGCGGACGCGCTCTTCCAGACGGATCCGGTCTTCCACACGCTGAAGGGCAACTTCATCTGGGACCTGCCAGACGTGCGGGCCAACGCGCCCGCCCTCCGCGCGCTCGCGCTCATCGTCAACGACTGGCAGCTCTCGGGCATCTGGACGGCCACGACAGCCGCGCCCTATCAGATCGGCTTCAACTACCAGAGCGGCGGCAGCAACGTGAACCTGACCGGGTCACCCGACTACGCTCCCCGAGTCCGCGTTGTCGGCGACCCTGGCTCGGGCTGCAGCGGCGACGTCTACCAGCAGTTCAACACGGCGGCGTTCCAGGGGCCGCTGGTCGGCAGCGTCGGCCTCGAATCGGGCAACAACTACGTCAAGGGCTGTTTCCAGAGCGTGCTGGACCTGTCGATTGCCCGGAACATCAAGCTGCCGCGAGGGCGGCTCGTTCAGCTGCGCGTCGAGATGTTCAACGCCCCGAACGCCGCGGTCATCACCGGCCGCAATACGACGATGAACCTGTCGAGCCCGAGCGATCCGGTCACGATCACGAACCTGCCCTACGACGCCAACGGCAACCTGATCGAGTCGCGCTCGCGGCCGCGCGGCGCGGGCTTCGGCGTGGCGACGGGCTACATGAGCCCGCGGAGCATCCAGGCGCAGGTGCGATTCCAGTTCTGAGGAAGGACGCACCATGCCGGATTACCGCAGCCCCGAAGTTCACATCGAGGAGGGCAGATCGGGGCCGCGACCAATCGAGGGCGTCAACACGCACACGACCGGCTTCGCCGGACGGACTGAACGCGGCCCCGCCGCGCCGATGAAGGTCGCGAGCTGGGCCGAATACGTCGAGGCGTTTGGCGACGTCCTCGATCCGGACACGTCCTATCTGCCGTTCGCGGTCCGTGGCTTCTTCGAGAACGGCGGCCACCACGCCTGGATCGCGCGGGTGATTGCGAAGGACGCCGACGCGGTCACGGCGGCGGACTACATAGGCGATCCCGGCGCGCCGGCGGGGGAGGCGACAGGGCTTGCCGGCCTCGCGCGGGTGGACGACGTCCGCGTGCTGGTGGTGCCGGACGAAGTGCATGCGCGCGTGCCGGACGGCGGCCGCATCACCGAGGCGGTGGTCGAACAATGCGAAACGCGGCGGGACCGCTTTGCCGTGCTGTCGATAGCGCAGGGGCAGGCAGACATCGCGGCCATCCGTCCGCCGCGGGACAGCAGCTACGCGGCGGTCTACTATCCCTGGGTCCGGGTCGCCAATCCGGGTTCGGGGGAGAGCGTGCTCGTGCCGCCGGCCGGCCACGTCGCGGGCATCTACGCCCGCACGGATATCGAACGCGGCGTGCACAAGGCACCGGCCAACGCGCAGGTCAAAGGCCTCGTGAGCACCGTTCCGAACGCCGCTGCCGGCCCGCTCGAGTATCAGATCACGAACGATCAGCAGGACGTGCTCAACCCGCTTGGCGTGAACGTGATCCGCGACTTCCGGTCGGCGGGCCGCGGCATCCTGCTGTGGGGCGCCCGCACCTGCTCGCCGCGCGATCCTGAATGGAAGTACGTCAACGTCCGGCGCCTGCTCATCTACCTCGAGCGCTCCATCGACCGGGGCATGCAATGGGTAGTGTTCGAGCCGAATGACGAGCCGCTGTGGACGGCGGTCCGGCGGCTGGTCGAGAACTTCCTCGTGGCCGCCTGGCGAGACGGCGCCCTCCTGGGCACGAAGCCCGAGCACGCGTTCTACGTGCGCTGCGGCCGCGACACGATGACACAGGCGGACATCGACAACGGACGCCTGATCTGCGAGATCGGCGTCGCGCCGGTCAGGCCGGCCGAGTTCATCGTGCTGCGATTCGGCTGGCGGACGCGCGAGTCCGAGGAGTAGCCCTACGGGAAACAGAGCTCGCCGGTGATCACCGTGGTGACGAACTGCCCGCCGACGACCTCGCCGCCGATGAACAGCTTGCCCCTGACGCCGGCGAACCGGCCGGTGCTGTTCACGGTTTCGACGACGTCGAAGCTGCTGAACAGGCCGGTGAACTGATCGAAGATGCCGGTGTCGCGGAGCGCCAGCGTCCCCTTCGGCGTGGTGATCTCGAGGGTACCGCTGTAGGACAGCGTTGCCGCCGGGTTGGGCGCGGTGGCCGGGGACTCGCCGGCGCTATCGCCGGTGAAGAACGTGGTGCCCCTCAGCCCGTGGTTGCCGGCAATCCGGCCCGAGGTGCACAGGCCAATCGGGCTCTCGGCGCAGCCGAGGATCGGATCGGAAACGATCTGGGCATGCACCTGCTTGCAGGGACCGGCAGCGGCCGCGGCCGGCATCAGCGGGAGTCCTAACGCCAGGGTGCAGACGGCAAGACGCGAGGCGACGCGAGGTTGTGAACAGCTGCGCTACTGCCAGACGTAACCGCGGCGTGCCCGCACCTCCACGCCGGGGCGCTTCACGCGCACCTCGAGCGTGTGCGCGCCGGTGCGCTCGACGCCGCGCGGCGTGAAATAGAGCACGTAGCTCGAACGGAAATCCTGGAGCAGCCGCCGGAATTTCGACGTCAGGTTCTCTCCCGGCTTCAACACGCTGACGATCCCGCCGGTCTCCCCGGCAATCCGTTCCGAGAATGCCCCGACGGTGACTCCCGCCGGCGGCGCCGCGGTGCGGTGCAGCGACGCCGGGCGCTCGAGCGACGGCGACGCCAGGACGACGGCAACGGTGGGCGTGGTGCGCCGGGCGACGGCCAGGAGCGTGCCGACGTCGCTGATGCTGCTGCTGTCCTGGCCATCGGTGAAGAGCACGACGAGCCGCCGCCGCCCCGGGGCGTCGGCGCCGGCCAGCGCCACGGCCAGGCCGTCGAACACGGCGCTGCTGCCCTCGCCACGCAGCGGCGCCAGCGCACTGCCGAGATCGGACGCCGGCGGCTCGAAGTCCACCAGTCGGCGGATGCGCATATTGAACGCGAGAAGGCGCAGCCGGTCGCCGGCGCCGAGGTCGGCGCGGACCTGGCGCACGGCCTTCCTCAATTCGTCCAGCGCGGGGCCGGTCACGCTCGCGCTCACGTCGAGCACCATCGTTACGTCCACGGGCAGTCGCTCGTAGGCGACCTCCGCGATCTCCTGGGGCACGCCGTTGTCGAGGACCTCGAAGTCGCCGGCCTTGAGGCCGGTGACGGGCCGCCCTTCACGCTGCACGGACGCGTCCACGCTGACGACGTCGGCATCGGCACGGAAGACGGGCGGGGCGGCCTGGCCCGCGGGCGGCGGCGGCGTCTGGCCGGCCACGGCGGGCCCGATCAGCGCCACCGCGACGAGAGCAAGCGCGCCCGTGACAGCGTGGCCGGTCATCGCGCGAGCTCGTGAAGCTTGTCGAGGATGGCGGGGTAAACCCGGTAATCGCCGAGCCAATACATCCACCACGGGTCGTATTGATCGACGGGCGCGGTCTGGATGGCCTCGGCAATCGCGGCGGCGTCGACACGCTTCCCCTGTCCGAGGAGCAGCGTCATCAGCGCCACCCGGGCCGATTGCGCACCCGGCCATGAGGCGAGCGCGGCGTTGAACGCGGCGGCGGCGTCTTCGCTGCGGCCGGCCGCCAGCAGGAGCTGGCCGCTGATCAGGTGCGTGAAGTAGCCCATCTCCCGATCCGCCGGCGGCACGGTGATGCCGTCGAGCATCGCCAGCCCCTTGTCGAACTGCCCGAGGCCGAGAAGAAACCGCGCGGCGCGCACGCGGGCCTCGAGTGCGGTCTCAGGAAACTTCATGGCCTCTTCGTAACGGCCGACGATCTCGGGCTCCTGCGCCGCGGTGGTCCGGCCGCGCAGCCACTGCTGCTCCAGCGCAAAGGCGTGGGCGAGGTGAAGCCGGGCGCTGCCGGGGCATCGCTGCAGCCCCCGCGGGACGAACAGCAGCAGGTTCTCCGGGACGAACAGGCTCTCGAGCGCCGCCGCTTCGGTGACCAGCCACCAGCACTCGAACGCATCGGCGCCGGCCGGCTCGCGGACGCGCACGTGGTATTCGGCAAGCAGCCGGCCCGCCTCGTCGCGCGCGTCGCGGACGCTGCTGCGCAGCCCGGCAAGCGCCAGCTCCAGGGCAAAGATGGCGGTGCGCCGGCGCCCGTCGGGCCAGGGACTGTCGGACTGCCGGAAGCCGCGGATGACGCGGGTGAGGTCGTCGGCCTGGGCCAGGGCCTGATGGAACGCGTCGGTGCTGCCGCGGTCGAACACGTCGGCGAGCGCGGTGACGTCGGCGGGCACCACCCGGCGCGGCGCCGCGGCGGGCGGTGAAGAAGCCGGCGATGACGGTGCGGGCGCCGCAGGCGTGGGAGCAGCGGCCGCGGGCGTGGACGCGAGTGTCGAGCGCGCGGGAATCATCACCCACCGCCGGCCGCGAATGGTGACGTTCGGCTGCGTGACCTTGACGGTGACCGCATGCGTCCGCCCGTCGCGGTCCTCGTCCGCCGGCTCGACGCCGAGCAGGTAATAGGACGCCAGCTCCCCCTGGATCCGGGCGAGCGCTGGCGCGGCGTTGCCGACCAGCACGTTGAAGAGCGCGCCGCCGGCTGCGCCGGAGAACTGCTCGAGCCAGCGCGCCAGCACGGCGCTGTCCCGGCCGCGATTGTCGGACGTCCGATCGCCCCGCCTGGTCTCGGCGGCATAGCGGTCGTGCAGGCTCGAGTCGATGAACAGCGTGTAGATCGACGTGTTCGCGGCGGCGGCCGCCTCGCCGACCTTGATACCCATCGAGCCGAGGTCCGGCCGTCCGCCGGGCGCGTCGCTGGCGATCATCCCGCCGCTGACGAGGATCAGGGTCTTGCGGCCCTGCCATCCCTGCATCTGCGTGACCAGCGTGCGCAGCATGCCGAGGCTCGCGGTCGCCTGCCCTTCGTAGTAGAGGGCACTGCTCGTGACCTCCGCCAGCAGCTGATACCGGCAGTTGGGATCCGGGTTCTGCCCGCATTCCCGCGCCACCACCGCGTCCAGCGTCGGGCCGCTGCCGGTCCAGATGTCGCGCGACATGTCGATGATTTCGGTGGGCCGCAGGTGGTACTGGCTCAGCCCGGGACCGTCGCGCTGTCCAACAACAGTCGCGAGACCGCGCAGGACGGCGGCATGGTCGGTCGTCGGGGACACCTGCGCGCCGTTCGGATAGGCCGACAGGCCCACCTGGTCGTCCGGCTGCAGCCCGCGGACGAACTGTGCGATGCTCTCGATGACGTCGCGCGACGCGGTCGCGTCGAAGCTGATGCAGTCAACCGCCAGCATGATCACGCGTCCCGGCACCCGCGAAGACGCACTGCTCGCGGCCCCCTCCTGCCCGTCGCCCGCATCGCTGCCAATCTGCTCGGCGGAGACGACACGCCGGCGGCGGCCGTTGATGGTGACGGTGAACTTCTCGGGCCCGAGGCTGGGAACGGGCTGGCCGGCGCGATCGATGACCTGCACGTCAACCGCGATGACGTCCACGGCGACGCGAATCCGTGTCTGGGGAGGGTCCTGCGGCGGCGGGCCAGCCTCGGCGCGCGCCGCCGCACATGCCAGCAGGGCGGCAACCAGGGGCGCGCGGAGTCGGCTCAGGGCTCGCATGGCAGCAGGAAGGTCGATGGTATCCCACCTGGGGGGCCGGCGCGGCAGTCTCGCGCCAGCGGGTAGAGTGTAAGGAGCGCGGCGAAGGAATCGCAGCGCCTGGGCTACTGACAGGAGATTCAATGAACCACGTGCAGTGTGCCGTCCTTGCCGGCTTCGTCAGCCTCACCGCCTGCGGCGGCGGGGAGGCGCCTGACCGGACCGAACCGGTCAAGACCGCTTCCCCGGCGCCGGACGGAGGTGCCGCTGAAGCCCGCAGCCCGATCTGCAGGTACTTCACGCAGGCGCAGATGGCGAAGTACATCGGCACGCCGGTGGGGGCACCGGAGGACATCGCGCTCGGGTGCCAGTGGAGCGCCACCGACGACAGCGGCGACGCGATCGTTGCCGTGGTGCCGGCGGCCAACCACGAGCCGCCCAAGGCGTCGGCCGGGTTCAAGCCGCTGGCCGAGCCTGGCCGCGACGGGTTCGTCGCGCCGTACATGGACGGCTGGCTCGCTGGCGCCATCGTCGGCGAGGAGGCCCTGCGGGTGTCGGTGGCGGGGCCCGGTGCCAGCGAGGCCACGGCTGTCGCCCTGCTGAAGGATGCCGCCGCGGCCCACGCGTCCTCCGGCAAACGCTAGCGGCGGCCGGCGGCTCGATTCCCGCGCGGCGAGCCGAGCTCTCATTTCTCGCGGAGGCTGTCCGCCGTAGCTTAGCGGAGGCGGACCTCACCGCGCATCGAGCTACGGCTGGCAAGCCACTCTTTCATCAGCACTCAGATCCGGCGCCAAGTAGTTGGCAAGGATGCGCCGTTACGGCGGTTCGATTGAACCGATTTCCGTCGTACGCGATCCCGGAAGAACAGCTGCTGCAGCCGCTGCTTGCAGTCGAGAGACGCCTGCAATTTGTGCATCGATTGGTTGCCCGAAGGCATCACCGGCCTCAGCCATAAGCGGCCCATGCATCTTTAGCGTCAACCTTCAATCGAAGGGACTTCTACTTCGGTGAAGCTTCCAGGTGTCGCTGCGGCAATGACGGCGGCAATCTCCTGAAGCCGAAGTTTGATCAACCGCCACCGCCCCTTGCCAAGTACGACGATGGCAATCTTCCGATCAGTAAGGTGTTGCTGGTGCCGGATGTTGCGGTCTGTCGTGACGAACACGTCAAAACCAGCGGCCTCGGCCGCATCGAGAAGTTCGCCATTTCGCAACGTGTCCCATCCCCGCGAGCGGGCTTCCTCGACAACGTGTGCGGCCAACGCGGCGGCAACGCCCCTCGGCGTGCCGTTGTCAAAGAGGACACGCATCAACGACCAGACACTGGGGCGTCGAGGCTCCTTGCGGCGAACTCGAGAACGGCTTTGACCTGTTCCCGCGATACTGGAAACTGCTCCAGCACTTCGTCAATGGTCATGCCGTCTTCGAGGTTCTCGAAGACGACCGCCACAGGCGTGCGGGTCCCCTTGAATACCCAGGCGCCGCTGACCTTGCCAGGAATGCTCTCTACCACCGGGCATTCGGACCAATCGAGGGCTGCCATCAGAGACCTCCTTTAAACCCCAGCTTACGGGATATCCGTCCGGTCGTCATCCAATTGTCCCTTTCCTTTTGGGCGGCCTTGGAACTCCCTCCGGACTATCCCGTAATGCAGAACACGTGATGAAACTCGCAGCAACTGTTCTCTCCGTGCTGGCGGCTATCGGCTTCTCGATTGTGGGCGTGAGCGCCGCAATTGGCGGCGACTCTGCGTTCATCCGGGTGTTCGGCTTCGCGATCACGGCGTACGCGGTGGCTTCTCAAACGCTCCTCGTTGCCGCCTGGCGTTCTAGATCCCCGGAGCTGAGGCCTATTGCGGCCGTCCTCGCTGCTGCCTGTGTGATCATCTGGACCGGAGGCTCGTTCGACAACGGCATCCTGAGCGGATTGGAGGTTGTCGGCTGCATAGTCGTCGCGATGGCTGCCGCCCTGAACTGGTCCGCAGTTCGGGTGATCACGATGGCGCCGGTGTGATCAGTTGTACCATTCGGACGCAACGACTCCAGGCGCTCATGCGGCGGCCTGCAGCTGATCGAACTGCCTCAGCCATTCCGCCAACTGGTTCCAACTGGCGAAATTGTGGGTCACACTGGACCGCGTCACTCGCCACGACGCGACTACTCAGGGGTCATCAGTCTGGAACGAGTCCAGCAGCACCTTGCGGTACTGTCAGGCAACTCGTCCCACGCAGAAACTCAGAGAATAGAAAACTTTCGAGGTGACGGCTACACTGTGTGGCCTATGGCCCCCCAGGACCAGGTGGTGTCGTCCAACAGTCAGCGCATCCCTGGTTACGAGTTGCTCCGCATCCGGCCATCACGACAGTTGCCGGCGGCCTTGCTTGAGCAGGAACATGAGCCGCCTTTCCGGAAACGCGTCGATGAAATCCTCACCCGCCTTTTGGCGGTGGGCACCCGGCCAGCCGACGACGTGCCGCTGTTTCTGACGTTAGGGCAATCCGCAACTGCCAAGGTTTCGGTGAATCTGCCGAACGGTGGGTTCGGCCTCGTTCTGTTTACGTCGCTGCTGCGAGCTCTCGACTACGGGCAAGAGCAGCTGCACGGGCAGACGTTGGTAGTCTGGATATCCTCCCCGACCGACTTGATGAGCCTGGTGTCCGGGCTCCGGCGAACGCTCGTAAAGCACATCGTTCTCGATCGGTGTGCCAGATGCTCGACGTTTACCGCGACGGAGGCGGCCTCCATCGACTCGCCCGACCGGGCGATCACCTGGTGGGCGATTGCCAAGGCCGGCCAGCGCGCGCGCTTGGAGCTCTACCTCGACTATGCGAAGGCCGCGTCACAGTCGGGGGATCTGGACCTGGCTCGCGAAGTGGCTCTGGAGATCGTCGGACATGTCGCCCTTGAGGATCCCCGCCCGCACATGCTACTCGGCCAGCTTGGAATACGGCTTGGCGATCAGGGTCTGTTCAAAGACGCCCGCGGGTTCCTACAGTTCCTTCAGCTCACGCACTGGGACCACGAGCTCGTCCAGCAGGCTCGCGCTCACGGACTGAAGATCACTGAGGCGTCGGTCGGCGATGCCCCTCAGGGTATCGAGGCGGCAGGCAGCCCTGGCGGCCACGATCGGCGAGGCTCCGGCGTGGACCCTCCTCACGATGCCGACGCCGAGACTCGCACCTCCTCCAGCGCCGACGTCGGCAGACAGGCCGCTCGACACCGGAACCCGGTCGACGAAACCGGATTCACCGAGGGTGATCTGATCGAGAACGCATTTCGTGTGAAACACATCCGGCGGGGTGGCATGGGCGTCGTGTACGTCGTCGAGCTCGAAGCGGCGGGACAGCGACTGCCCGCGCGTCTCTCCTTCCTGGAGGCCCTGACTGACGAGCCTGCAGGTGACGATGCGGCGCGACTCTTGCGGCGCCACTGGTTTGCGCTCAAGATGCTGCGTCCAGGGCCAGTACCCCATCTGCTCGATGTTCAGCAGTTCGAGCGCGAGTGCCTCATCTGGTCCACGTTAATTCCGCATCCCAACATCGTGCGTGCGTTCACGGTCGACAGGGTCGCCGGCCTTTTGCCTTTCGCGGTTCTTGAATACGTTCCCGGCGGCGACCTCCGCGAGGTCATCCGTGGCGGCCTGGACGTGGGGGCAGTTCTCCGTATCGCACTACACGTGTGCCGGGGGATGACGTTCCTGCACGACGTGGCTGGCATCGTGCACCGCGACCTCAAGCCTGCGAATATCCTCCTGGGCGCTGACGGTGTGGCGAAGATCACAGATTTTGGTCTAGTCCAGCTGTCCGGCGCGTCGATCGTTCCCCCTAGCGATCTGACTCGAGACGCTGCCGTCATGGACCTGGCGTTCACGAGCCCGGGCGTCATCGCCGGTTCTGTCCCCTACATGTCGCCGGAGCAGTTCCTCGGTGGCCCGGTCGACGCCCGCTCCGACGTGTATTCGTTCGGGGTGATCCTGTACGAAATGCTCTCAGGTCGCTTGCCATTTGTGGCCTCCGACGTCGCGGTGTATCGCGACTGCCACCTCAACGAGCTGCCTGGCCCGCTGCCCGCTTCAACGGTGCCGGCCGATCTTCAGAGCGTCGCCCTGAAGTGTCTAGCGAAGCACCCGACGGATCGCTTCCAGAGCTTCTCCGAACTGGCCGCCGGCCTGGCTGACGCTGCAAGGCCAATCGGTCTCAACGGCGAAGTAGCCGTACCGCTGTCCACGTCAGCCCTTGAGCAATCGATGAGTGCAACCGACTGGGAGGGGCGTGGCAAGGCACTGCTCACCATCGGAGACGGTCTCATCGAGCGGAATCAGAAGACTGACGCCAAATCCTACCTGGAACAGGGCCTCGCCGCTCTGCAGAGGGCCGTCGACGTGGACGGCGAATCCGACTCGCGTCACTTCGCGATCGGACAGCTGCTCCAGTCACTCGACCGGCCGTCCGAAGCCATCCCTCACTTTAAGCAATTGCTCTCGAAGGCCCCCTCTAATACTGTCGTGTCGCTGGCCCTCAGCGAAAGCCTTGAAGCACTTGGCAGGGTCCAGGAGGCGATGGCAGTTGTCCGTGACGCCGATGGTCGAGTCCCCGACCAGCACGCTGTCCGCACGCGTCTCTTCATGCTGTCCGCTCGACACGGATCGCCCGAGGATGCCTCTCGTGCCGCGCGCGCGGTGAGCCTAGGGCGAGCTGGCGACAAAGGTCAGACCAAGCCGTGGTGGACGCGCCTCTGGCCACGACGCGCCGGTTTCCAGCCACGCCGGCGCCCTCCCCTGACCCACAACATTCCGGGATGGATTGTGGCCGACTCGGTTGAGGACATGTGTGTATGGCGCGACAGTGAGGGCGACTGTTTGTTCCTCCACGTGACAGGCACGTCAGTGAATCCGCGCGAACTCAGCGATGAATCGACGCGCCGGCGAACGGGTCGCGAGATCGCCCAAAGTCGGGGCGCCGGGCTTATCGAAGTCCGGGCCGTCGACGGAACACGCCTGTCAGGGTGGAGCGTGATCTACAAGACACCGGGCCAGCCTGGACTGACGTACACGGGGATGCTGTTTGTCCCTGACGGACTCTCGCTGCATGTGTGGACGATTGCGGCCGCAGAACGGGGGACCCGCATCGGGGTGAGGGAATCTGCTGTTAGCACCGAGCTATTGAACGACTGCAAACTGAGCCTCGCTGACTACGACGTGTCCTGGGCCCAGGACCCGTATGAGCCGGCCTACGCTGCCGTTGACCGGACGGCGCTGCGCTGCCTGGCTGATGACGAACGCTACGATCAAAGATTTCCGGATCATCCGCTCAGCAAGGTGCGACGGATGCTGAGGCTGCTGCCTGAAGCCGTCACGCGATCCTAAAGGATCGGCGCCGGGGCCGGTTGCTTGGGAGTTCGAGGACCGTAGCGTTCAGGTATGGGCGGAACTGTCCGCAACCTTCGCCCGCTTACGCCACCCGTCGGAATTGTCCAGCCGTCTGAGCCATTGGCAAATGTGGTTCCACCCCGCGAACGTTAGGGTCACCACAAACCCGGTCAAGATTCGCACGCGAAGGCAGAACGCGCCATCCGCGCGATCCTGATGGAATACCTTCACGAACACCCCGGCACGCGGCCGGAGGCGCGGTCCGCGTCGCGCGGGTCTCCGATCGGGGGAAGGCGCGAATCAGCGTCGTTGGGCCGGCGGCGCTGCTAGGCGCAATGAGGAGCGACGCCAAGGCGAGTGCCTCGCGCTGATGCGACCGCAGACAGGCACCGAACCGGCCGCGTCGACGGGGCTGGTCACGCAAGAGCCTTGAACGGATTGCAGATCGTCAACCGTTCCTCGATGACCTGGCCATCCTGGAGATCCTCCGTGTAGAGGGTCTCGCAGTCCGCGGCAAGCGCAGAGGCGACGACCAGCGCGTCGTACATGTGGAAACCGTGGGTCCGCGCGATCTTCACGGTCGCGTCGTGCGTGTCCATCGAGATGGCCCGTGGGGACGGACACAGGATGCGGATCGCATCGAGCGCCTCGGCGATGTCGTCCCACGACATGCCGAGCTTCCGCCGCGCCGTTGCCGCGAACTCGTTGAAGACCTGCACGCTGACGACACCGCCCGCCGCCAGAAGCGCCTCGGCAATCTCCGCCCGCGCGTCGTCCTTAGTGATCGCGTAGATCAGGACGTTCGTATCGAGAAACGGTCTACCGGGCGTCCGCATCGTCGCGGTCGAAGACGAACCCGGGAGGAAGAGGCCGACGGAGCTTTCGCAGCTTGTCGAGCGCGTCCTGGCGACTCCGGTCCCGCTGGATCTCGAATGTCCTCACCCCGGCGATCCGAATCTCGATTTGATCGCCTTCCTTCAGTTCGAGCGCCTCGACGACGGCTGCGGGAAGCCGAACGGCCAGGCTGTTCCCCCACTTTGCGACCTGCATCCGGCGTCTCCTTGATATACATTGAAGATTGTATATCATCCTACCGACGCCGCCTCCACCTGCCGCAACCACTGGGTCGAGCTGGTGCCAGCTGGCAATGCGTGGCTTCCGGCGTCGGCCCTCCGGGCCCCTATTTGGGCGCGCCGGCTGGCGTGGAGGCGATCGGGAAGGTCAGGACCGACACCGAGTGGGGCGGCAGGGCGACGGTGGCGCGCGGTCCGCTCTTGAACGTGGTCCGGCGGACGGTGATGGCATCCGGCGTCGCGAAGCTGTTGGCGGCATCGAACGTGTCGCCTCTGATGGTTTCCATGACGCCCTCGCCGCCGACGCTGGCGCCGGTCACCGACACCGTGGTGTTCAGCGTGCGGTCGCGGCTGGTGTTGACCGCCTTCACGAACAGGCGGCGGCCGTCCGCCGATCGGGTGGCGACGATGTCGAGGAGCGGAATGGCGGTGCCTTCCTTCGAGCTGTCGAAGGTCGGGGAGGTGACGCGCGCGGCCAGGCGCTCGTGCCCGAGGTGGTCGTTGTAGAGCCGGATGACGTGGTAGGTCGGCGTGACGAACACGCCATGCCGGCTGGCCTGGATGATCCCGCCCGACCAGCCGTTCACCAGGTCGGACACCGCGGTCATCTCGACGAGATCGCCCGAACGCTCGAACACATTCATCAGCCGGGCGCCGTAGAGCGCCGACTCCATCGAGTGCTGCCGCGGCACCGGCAGCGAGGTGTTCCACTCGTTGATGATGAGGGGGATGCGGCGCCCCGGCACGAGCTCGGCGATCGCCCCCGCCACCTCGCGGTAGAACCGCTCGTAGAAGAGCGGCCGTGCCATCAGGTTCTCGAACTCGTCCGCCCCCTCGCGCAGGCCGTAGTAGTGGTGGATCGCGAGGTAGTCGATCGCCGGCGCCGGCCCGCGCGAGCACCGTGCGGTTCCACTTCATGTCGTTGTCGCCGACGGCGATGAAGCGCAGCGACGGGTCCACGGCGCTCATCGCCTTGCGGTAGCGCAGGTAGTTGGCGGCGTAGGTCTCGGCGTCGCTGTGGCCGCGCACCCAGTCGCCCCAGATCTCGTTGCCGATCTCCCAGGTCGTGACGCCGAAGGGCTCGGGGCTGCCGTGCTGCGCGCGCAGCGCCCCGTGTTTCGTGGCGGCGCCGCCGTTGGCGTACTCCACCCACGCGGCGGCCTCCTCGGCGGTGGCGCCGCGCCCCTCGACGTTGACCACCAGGTGCGGCTCGGCGGCGAGATTGCGGCAGAAGCGGATGAACTCATCGGTGCCGAAGTCGCTCGGCTCCCGGTCGTTCCACCACGACAGGTTGATCCAGTCGGCGCGCTCGTCGCGCGGGCCCACGCCCCAGAGCCAGTGGTAATCCTGCGCCACGTTGCCGCCCGGCCAGCGGACGAAGGCCGGCCGCAGCGCCTCCACGCGGTCGAAGACATCCTTCCGCACGCCGTCCACGGCATCGCCCGGCATCAGCGACACCTGATCGATCCAGACGCGTCCGCGCCCGTCCAGAAGGATGGCCAGCCTGGCCAGCGGGTCGGCCTGCGCCGATTTCAACGTGAAGCGATACTGCGTCCACTCGGCATCGCCCGAGATCTTGCCCACATCGGCGGAGGCATAGATCGTTCCGCCGGTGCGATCCTGCTCGAGCGCCGCCATGAGCCGCCCGGAGAATCCGCTCGATCGCAGCCAGAGCGATCCCTGATACTCGACGCCCTCCCGGATCGGCACGCCCGCCTGATGGACGCCGCGCCGCTGCCCGTCTTCCCCTGACACATCGATGCGCAGCGAGTGCTCGACGCGGTCCAGCCGCATCGGCCGCGACGGCGGATACGCCACCGAATCGTCCCACCGGAACCGGATGACGTCGTCGTTCCTGTTGTCGGGGTTGCGCTCCCAGGAGCGCGGCAGGCCGATCTCGTTCGCCGCTTCCTCGAAGCCGCGATTGCGCAGGAGCTCGGCGTGCAGGCCGAACTTGATGTTCTCGAACATGAACTCGGCGAACTGGCCGTAGAGGCGGGGGCTGATGCGGTTCTCGACCTTGGCCGCGTCAATCGCGACGCTGGCCTCGTCGGGCGCCTGGCCGCCGGGGAAGGCGGCCAGCGCCAGCACGAACGTCAGGGTGGCAAAGCGTGTCGAGGACATCGCCTGCCCGGGATCCTAGCGCATTGCCGGGGCATCCTCCATCACGATCGCCGCCCAGCCACGGCCTCAGAGCGAGGCGAGGAATGCCCGCAATGCGCGGCGCCTGGCGTCCTCGAGCCGCCTGAACTCCTCGCGAGAGGGGGCGGCTTCCTGGCCGTGGCGCTCGATGGCCTCGTCCACGGTGACCGCCGAGCCGTCGTGCAGCAGCATCCGCCGGAACCGGAGGCCCCAGAGCGCCGGGGTGCGGATCTCGTTCGGCCGGGCCGCCTCCTGGCCGATGCCGTCGCCGGTGCCGACGTCGTGCAGCAGGAGGTCGGAGAACAGCGGGACGATCTGCCGATCGAACAGCGGATTGGCCGATGGGCCCGTGCGCAGCGCCGGCACGTGACAGGTGGCGCACCCGATGTCGCCGAACACGCGCTCCCCCTCGCGGACCTCGACCGACATGCGCGGCGCGCGGCGGCGGCGCGAGGAACTTCATGAACGCCTCGAAGTTGTCGAGGGCCGACAGCCCGGTGCGTGGATCGGGCACGTCCTCCGGATCGGGAATGCGGTCGCACAGCCGCATCTGCTCGGCCGAGATGCCGACGGCCAGCTCGAACGGCAGCACTTCGTTGGTGATGCCCATCTCGTTGCGATAGGCGTCGGCGCTGAACGCCTTGAGCGTGGCGTGCTGCGCCTTCCACCCGAAGCGGCCGATGCGCCGTGCTCCCGTCACTAGATCGCGGACGAGGGCGGCGCGTCCGCTCACGCCGTCGCGGTCTCGATCGTCCGGATCCGCCAGCGCCTCGATCACGTCGTCGGGAATGGCCTCGACGAGGCCGGCGCCGAACAGCGGAATCGGGATCCGGCGGGCAATGACGTTCACTTCCGGCGGCAGCGAGGGCTGGCAGGCGTGGCTGGGCGTCGAGAACAGGTGGAACAGCGTGTCGCCGTCGCTCCCGTCGGCGTTGAGGATGGGACGGAACCCGCCGTCGGGCTCGCGGATCCCGGCGCGCACCTCGGCGATGAGGCCCATGCCGCCGATCGCCGGAACGTTGTGGCACGCGGCGCAGCTGGTGCCGTTGAATGCGGGACCGAGGCCCTCTTCGGCAGTCTCCACCTCGAGGAAGTCGTCGAGCCCGACACGGAATCGCTCGAAATCCGCCGGCGTGATACGCGCGATCGGCCCGCCCACGGGCACGCCAGCGGGCTGGCCGGTGGCGCGCCAGGCGAGCGACGTCACGAGCAGGAGCACGGCGGTGGTCAGCAGGGACGTCCGGTTCATCGTGTGACCTCGCTGGCGGCCGCCGCCGGGCCGGCCGCCGCCGGCTTCACCCGGATCCGGCCGCGCATGAAGCTGTGCCCGGCCCCGCACATGTGCGAGCACTCGAATGTGAGGTCGCCGGCCTCGGTGGCCGCGAACTCCACGACGGTCTCGCCGCGCCCCCGCTTGGGGATGGTGACGTTGACCGGTGTGCCGACGATGCGGAAGCCGTGATCGGTGTCTTCACTCGTCAGCCGGAACTCGAGCGTGGTGCCGGCCTCCACCGTGATCTCCGACGGCACGAACAGGAATCGCTCGGCCACCACGTGGACGACCCGGCGGGCGCCCGGTGCGGCCTGCGCGCGGTCCGGATCGTGATGCGCTGGTGCCTCGGATGCGGTGGCGGGTGCGAGCAGAACGAGCGCCAGCGCTCCCGTGAGTGCGGCTGCGCGATGCCGCCAGGTGCACGACGCCATCAGAACCACCATCCAATCCCGACGTTGAACGAGCGCGGCGCCGGCACGATGCCGCTCTGCGATCGCACGTGCGAGTAATCCATCTTCAGCGCCACGTCGGGATCGAGCCAGTAGGTGGCGCCGGCCACCCAGGCGTCGCGGTCGAAGGCGGGCAGCCGCACGTCGCCCGCGTCCATGCGGAACTGGGTGTCGAAGTTCTCGTAGCGCAGGAACACCGCGAGATCGTGCGGGAAGCTGCGGGGCAGCAGGCGATAGGCCCCCTCGACATAGAAGCCGCGCAGCTGGCGCGCGACGTTCGGGCCGATGCCTGTCAACTGGTCCAGCGCGTCGTTCAGCTCGGCGGCGCCGCCGATGAAGACGTGCGCGTATTCGCCGCGGCCTTCGAAGCGGCCGCGCGTGTAGCGGACGTCGGCCTCCATCAGGCCGGTGGACGTCGCGAGCCGGGGCAACGTCACGCTGCTGCTGCCGCGCCAGAAGCTGGCGCCCACCTGCAGTCCACGGAGCCCGACGTATTCGGCCCGGCCGGTATACGCCATGCGGCGCACCTGCGCCTCGGCGCCATGTTGTGCCCCGCCCCGGATCCCTTCTTCCGCCGTGAACTCCGCCGCGTCGAGCGGCGCCATGGCATACGCGCGGTAGCGCAGCTTGCCGCGAATCGTGCCGTGCACGCCGGCGCCAACGTCGAACCAGGTGGTGGGGATGATCACCGTGTCGACGAAGGGGCGCTCGACGCCGTGGAAGGTCGGCGGCTCGTGCCGCTCGTTGATGATGCCGACGGGAACCAGCAGCATGCCGGCGCGCACGTTCAGCGCCGGGGTCAGCAGGTAATCGAGATACGCCTGCTCCAGCTCGAGCTCGCCCGCCTCCTCCAGCCCCTCGACGACGGCATGTTCGAGCTCGAGCTCGCCGACGAAGCGAAGGCGCGGGGTGAAGCTGTGGGAGAAGAGGAGGACGAAGCGATGGAAGTCGAGCACCGCCGGGGCGATCGGATCGTCCACCGGCTTGTTCAGGTGCATCTCCATGTAGCCGGAAATGGGCCCGGTCCGGCTCGCGGTATCGGCCGGCGGCGCCTGGGCCACGGCCGGCGCGCTCCAATAAAGGAGCGCGGCCAGGCACAGCCGCAACGGTTTGGGCGCATCCCGGCCGTATGGCTTGCCGCCGCCGGGACAGGATCGCCGGCACGGGCATTTTGTCGCTTGAAAGCATTATTTTTGAACAGTCGAAATCTAAAGCGCAAGGCTATCCAAGCTGCCGGGCTGAGTCAAGCGCCGTCGTCACTTTGCGCCAGTTTTGCGCGGAATGGTCGGCTGATGGGTCTTTCCCGGACGTGGCCGGGCTACTTTCCGGCGAACTTGTCGCGCCGGACGATGCCCGCACCCTCGCGAACCACCACGAGCTGACCGGCCTCGACGTTCGGGATCTTCTCCTCGATGCCGGTTGGCCAGCGGATGATCAGATCGGCGGACGAGGCCTGGCCGAGGCCGAAGTGGAGCCGCCGGTCGTTGGCCGAATAGAAGCTCGATTGCGCGGTCACCTCCTGCGACTGCACGCGGCCGCCGTAGCGCGCCGTCACCCGCGCGCCGATGGCGCTGGCGTTCGACTGTCACGCCGGCCAGGAGGACCTTCAGCCACTGCCCGCCGCCGGTCACGTCGTTGCGCAGCAGCGACGGCGGCTCGTTCATGTTCCACACGAGGACGTCCACGTCGCCGTCGTTGTCGAAGTCGCCGAAGGCGCAGCCCCGGCTGGCGTGGACCGCCGAAACGCCAGGGCCCGCTTCCTCGATCAGCTCCTCGAACCGGCCGTTGCCCAGGTTGCGGAAGACCAGGCGCGGCGTCTTGAACGGATAAGCGGGGAGGGTGCGCTCGACCTCCGGGTAGACGCCGCCGGTCACCATGAAGATGTCGGGGAGCCCGTCGTTGTCCAGGTCGGCCATGCCGGCGCCCCAGCCGACGTAGCGCGTCTCGACACCGAGCCCGGCCCGGATGGTGACGTCGGTGAAGTAGCCCTCGCCGTCGTTGCGGTAGAGGACGTTCGTGTCGTCCGAGAAATGCGTCTTGAAGATGTCGAGCCGGCCGTCGAGGTCGACGTCCCCGAGGCCGATGCCCATGCCGGCCTGCTCGAGTCCATCCTCGCTGAGCGCCACGCCGCGCTCGAGCCCCTCCTGGCGGAAGGTGCCGTCGTGCTGGTTGCGGAACAGCCAGCTGGCCGTGGAGTCGCACGCCACGTACACGTCCGGCCACCCATCTTCATCGTAATCGGCCGCCACGGCGGTCATCGGATAGCTGCCGGACGCCGCGGCCACCCCCGACTCCCGGCTGACGTCGGTGAAGGTGCCGTCGCCGTTGTTGCGGAACAGCTGCACGAAGCCGGTCGGCAGCCCGCGCGGGCCGCAGTTCACCGGGATCCCCTTCCAGCGGCAATCCTTGTTCTCTCCCGGCTTGGGCAGCTTCTCGAGCGTGGTGTCGAGGTAGGTGGCCACGAACAGATCGAGCCGGCCGTCGCGGTTGTAGTCGATCCAGGTGCAGCCGGCGCCATATTTCACCGCGGCCCCGCGCAGCCCCGCCTTCGCGGTGACGTCGGTGAACGTGCCGTCGCCGTTGTTGTGATACAGCACGTTGTGGCCGTAGGCGGTGATGAAGAGATCGTCGAAGCCGTCGTTGTCGTAGTCGCCGACGGTCACCGCCGACGCCCAGCCGGTCCAGGTCAGCCCTGCCTTCCCCGTCACATCGGTGAAGGTGCCGTCGCGGTTGTTCTTGTAGAGGCGATTGGTCGTCCCCTCCGGCGCCCCGTCGAGCCGGGTGCCGCTCAGCACGAAGACGTCGAGCCAGCCGTCGTTGTCGTAGTCGAGGAAGGCGACGCCGCAGCCGACGACCTCGATGATGTAGCCCTTCGAGTCCACGCCGCCGTAAACCGACGGCCGGGTCAGGCCGGCCTGGCTGGCGACGTCGGTGAAGCGGGCGGCGAACGGCAGGCCGGACGGCTTGCCGCGGGGCTGCGGCCTGACGCCGCGCGACGACACCCCCTGGCGGAACGCGGCCTCCGCCGAAGAGGCGAGCAGCGCGAGCAGGGTGCGGCGGGTGATCATCGCGCCGGCTCCGTGGCGGCCAGCGTCCGGCCGGCGCGCACATCCGTGAAGGTCTGGACAACGCCCGATGGCCAGCGGATTTCGACCAGGGTGGCCGCGGCATCGGCGCCGAGGCCAACGAGCAGCCGCTTGTCGCTGGCCGACAGGTAGCCGGCGGCGGTGGTGACGGTGAAGTATTGCGTCAGGCCGGAGGCGGTGACGACCTTGACGCGGCACCCGATGCCGTCGCGGTTCGACGAGCGGCCGATCGTCTCGATCCGCAGCCAGTTTCCCTGGCTGCCGCCGTCGTTCCGCAGCACGACCGCCGGCTGGCCGAGATTGCTCACCACGACGTCGATGTCGCCGTCGTTGTCGAGGTCGCCGAAGGCGGCGCCGCGGCCGGCCCAGTCCCGCTCGAAGATCTCCCCCGGCGTGATCCGCACGAACCGGCCGGACTCGTTGCGCAGCAGCAGCGGCGGCTGCAGGTACTTCAGGTTGGGGGAGATCTTCTCGATGGTATCCATCACGTGTCCCTGCGCCGCGAAGATGTCCTTCCAGCCGTCGTTGTCGAAGTCGAAGAACCGGGTGCTCCAGCCCGAGAAGGGCAGCGTGGCGCCCCCCACCCCGGAGGCGTTGGTGACGTCGCGGAAGCTGCCGTCGGCATTGAGGCGGAACAGCCGGTAGCGCTCGTTGGAGAGATCCGTGACGATCAGATCGGGACGGCCGTCGTTGTCGAAGTCGCTGAAGTCCACGCCCATGCCGGCAAAGGTCTTCCCGTCCTCCGTGAAGCCCACGCCGGCCGGCAGGCCGACTTCGGCGAACGTGCCGTCCCCCTCGTTCTGGAACAGGAACGACTGGAACGAGTCGTTCGCGACGTAGACGTCGGTGAACCCGTTGCTGTCGTAGTCGGCGAACGCCACGCCCAGCCCCTTCCCCTTCGACCCGCTCATGCCTGCCTTCGCGGAGACATCCGTGAACGTCCCGTCGCCGTTGTTGCGATACAGGATGTTCGCGATCGCCTCGTAGTTGTCGGGATGGCAGTAAGCGCGGTAGCCGGGCTTCTTCTCGCCGCAGTGGCCGCTGTTCTGGAACGTCCATTCCACGTAGCGGGTCACGAACAGGTCGAGCCGGCCGTCGTTGTCGGCGTCGAAGAACCCTGCGCTGGCGCTCCAGCCGCCGCCCGGGACGCCGGCGCCCGCGGTCACGTCCTTGAACGTGCCGTCGCCCTGGTTGCGGTAGAGGGTGTTCGCGCCGTAGCTGGTCACGTAGAGGTCGGTGAACCCGTCGTTGTCGTAATCACCCGCCGCGACGCCCATCCCATACTGATTTTGCGGTATTCCCGTGACGCCCGCCTTCTCGCTGACGTCGATGAAGGTGCCATCCTCGCGCTGCCGATAGAGCCGGTTCCAGAACCTCGGGTCCGCCTTCTCCGGCCTCGCGCCGGCCGGCATCGGATCCCGCAGCGCCGCCCCGTTGGTGAAGAACACGTCGAGCCGCCCGTCGTTGTCGTAGTCGATCAGCGCCACCCCGCCGCCCATCGTCTCGATCAGGTACTTGTTCGACGTCGCAGAGTTGGCGTGGACGAAGTCGATGCCGGATGCCGCGGTGGTGTCGGTAAAGCGGACGTCGGGGAGGGGGCAAGGGCAAAGGGCGAAGGGCTAAGGGCGACGGAAAGGGCAAAGGTCGCAAGGGCGAAGGGCAAAAGGGCGAAGGGCAAAAGGTTCATCGCCCGCTTCCTTTGCCGAGTGGCGTGCGCGTGACGACTCCCTTGCCTTCATGGATCACGTACAGATGGTTCGCCGCCAGCTTCTCGAGCGCGTCCTTCGCTCCCGACGGCCAGGCCAGCTCGACGCGGTCCGCGACGGCTGCCTGCCCGAGGCCGAAGTGCAGGCGCAGGTCGTTCTGCGAGTAGTAGCTCGATCCGCTCATCACGTCGGCGATCTGGCGGCGCCCGCCGCACGTCACCGCTACCCGTGTGCCGATGGCTGAACGGTTCGAGCGGGTGCCGACGCACTTGATCAGGATCGACACGTTGCGGCTTTCGCTGTCGTTGCGCAGCAGGGTCGGCGGTCCGTCGAGATTGTTCACGACGATATCGACGTCGCCGTCGTTGTCGAAGTCGCCGAACGCGCAGCCGCGGCCGAGGTTCTCGGCCTGGATCGCCGGCCCGGCGCCGGCCGAGACGTCGGCGAACCGGCCGTTGCCGAGATTGCGGTAGAGGATCTTCGGCTGGCGATACGGGATGTGCAGCTTCTTCCCGGCGATCTGCGCGTAGACGTGGCCGTTGGCGATGAAGAGGTCCTTCCAGCCGTCGTTGTCGAAGTCGGCGAAGTCCACGCCGAAGCCAAGATACTTGCGGTTCACGCCGAGGCCGGCCCGGATGCTGGCGACCTCGAAGGCGCCGCCATAGTTGCGGTACAGCGTCGTGACCTGCTCCGAGAAGTTGGTCCGGACGATGTCGAGCAGGCCGTCGGCGTCGTAGTCGGCGACGCCGACACCCATGCCGGCAAGCGCCACGCCGTTCTCGTCGAACGCCGCTCCCGCTGGCACGGCCACCTCGCGGAAGGTGCCGTCGTGGTTGTTGCGATAGAGCAGGCTGGGCGCCGTGTCGCACGCGACGTAGATGTCGGGCCAGCCGTCGTTGTCGAAGTCGGCCGAGGCCGCGCCCATCCCGTACGATCCCGTCGGCCGCCAGTTGCTGCCGACGAAGACCATGGTCGAAGGGCCGCGCGGGCTGGTGATCCCGGATCGCTCGGACACGTCTTCAAAGGTGCCGTCGCCGCGGTTGCGGTAGAGCGTGTTGGTCCCGCCGGCGTAGCCCAGGGGCCCGCAGGGGACCGCGATGTCGTTGTACAGGCAGTACGGACCGTCGCCCGGCCGGGGCGCCTTCGCCGGATCGAAGTTGACGTAGCTGGCGACGAAGAGATCGAGATAGCCATCGCGGTCGTAGTCGAGGAAGCAGCAGCCGGCGCCCCACGACGTGCCCGTGCCCGAAACGCCGGCCTTGCCGGACACGTCGGTGAACGTGCCGTCGCCGTTGTTCCGGTAGAGCACGTTGTGGCCCCAGTAGCTCACGAACAGATCGTCGAAGCCGTCGTTGTCGTAGTCGCCGACGCAGCAGCCCTGGCCCCATCCGGTGTGGGTCAGGCCGGCCTTCCTCGTAACGTCGGTGAAGGTGCCGTCGCGATTGTTGTGGAACAGGTAGCTCGTGGGGCGCCGGTCGCGCACCGCGGGATCGAAGCTGCTGCCGTTCACCAGGAAGATGTCGAGCCAGCCGTCGTGGTCGTAGTCGAAGAAGGCGGCGCCGCCGCCCATCTCCTCGAGCAGGAACTGCTTGTCGTCCGGGCTGCCCGAGATGTTCCTGGCCTGCAGCAGGCCGGCCGGGCCGGTGACGTCCGTGAAGAGGGGGGGCGACGCGCCCGGGACCTGGCGCGTCAGCAGCTCGAGGCCGGGACCCGGCAGCAGCGCCGCCAGCGACGAGCTCCCCAGCATCCCCAGGAAACCGCGGCGGGACGGGCTTCGGCCGGCACGGCTAGTCACGCTTTCGTCCTGGGGGCGCGGCGGCATCGACGTTGCGGCGCAGCTTCTCCAGCTCGCCCGATTCCTTCTCCAGCCGCTTGAACTCGTCGAGCGCCTTGCGGCTCTCGTCCATCCAGCCGAGCCGGCGGTAGACACCCGCCAGCACGTAGTAATAAGACGAGGCGTTGGGATTGAAGACGATGGCCTGGTTGAGGGCCTTGACGGCCTCTTCCATGTTGCCCAGGCGTTCGTCGGCGCGCCCCTTCTGGAACCAGGCCCGGTCGGCCTCGGGGTCGATCGCGATCGCCGCGGCGGCGTGTTCGAGCGCTTTCGCCGGGTCGCCGGTCCGGTTGTAGAACGCGCTGAGGTTCACGTGCCCACCGGCAAAGCTGCCTTTCCGCCCGTCGTTGAGCGCGATGGCCTGCCGGTAGTGCGCAACCGCCGCCTCGTCGTCCCCGAGCGCCTCGAGCGCGAAGCCGAGCGCGTCGATGGCCTCGATGTACTGCGGGTCGATCCCGATCGCCGACTCGAGGGCCTTCCGCGCCGGCTCCCAGTTGTCCTGGATGGAATACAGCTTGCCGAGATTGTAGTAGCTCTCGGCCGAGTCCGGCTTGTAGCGGATCGCCTGCTCGAACTCGAGCCGCGCCGCGTCGAAGCGGCCGATGATCATCAGGTTGCGGCCGAGGATCTTGTGCGCTTCGGCGTTCCGGATGTCGAGCTGCAGCGACCTGGCGAGCGCCTTGATCGAGTCGCCGATCTTCTGCTGCGCGAACAGGCTGTAGCCGATCGCGTACCAGCCCCACGACGATTGCGGCCGCTCCTTGACGTAGGCCGCGAGCAGGGGCTCGACGTCGGCGTACTTGCCCTCGCGAATGTAGGCTTCGAGCTCGGCCACGCGCGTCATGTCGTCTGTACCGGGGACGACCGCCGTGAGCGACGCCAGGCTCCGCTGCGCGGCCTCGTCCCCAGGATTGAGCTCGATGACCCGGCGATAGGCCGCCGCGGCACCCTTGCGATCGCCCTGCTTTTCGAGCGACGTCCCGAGAGAGCGGTGGACGTCGGGAGAGTCGGGGCGGACCTGCACCGCGCGCCGCAGCCGCGTGACCGCCTCCGCGAAATCGCCTCGATCGAGCGCGGCCCGCCCCTCGACGAAATCGAGGCTGGCATTCTGCACGCGATCGCTCTCGGCCACCAGGTCGCGCCCCTTCTTGAGCGCGACCGCGGCCTCGTCCCTGCGCCCGGCCCGCGCCAGCGCGAGGCCGAGCTGGTAGTGCGCCTCGCCGCCAGCCGGCTCGAGGCGCGTGGCCTCCTCGAGCGCGGCGATGGCCCCTGGCACCTGGCCGTCCCGCAGGCGGGCCTTGCCGAGCGCGAGATGTGCCCGCGGGAAGTCGGGCGCCATCTCGATCACCCGCTCGAGGTGCGCGAGCTCCTTCTTGTGCCCGTCAGCGGGGCCGGCGCCGTAGGCCACCGCCAGGTTGAAGAGGGCCTTCACCGATCCGGGCGCGAGCCGGATCGCCTCTTCCAGCTCCTTGATCGCTGCCTCGGCATCGGTTGGCGTCAGCGCCGCGCCGAGGTTGGTGCGGGCCTCCGCATACGCCGGCGCGAGGCGGACGGCTTCGCGCAGGGCGGCGATGCCCTCCTCGTCGTTCCCGGATTGAATCAGCACGAGGCCGAGGTTGTTGTGCGCTTCGGCGTAGTCCGCACGGAGGCGGATGGCTTCACGAAAGGCTGCCGCCACGTCTTCTGCCGCCGCGCCTTTACGGCCGAGCACGAGCCCGAGCAGGTTGTGCGCCACAGGCGTGTCCGCGGCCTGCGGATTCGATTCGACCGCCTGGCGCAGCGCGGCGATGGCCGGCTCCCAGTCTGGCGGCGGCGGCACCGGCGCCGGGACGTTCAACCCGGCTTCGAGCTGCCCGAGCCCGTTCTCGAATTTCCCCGCACGCAGGAAGGCGACGCCGAGATCGACGTAGGCAGCCGCCAGCGCGGGCGCCAGCGCGATGGCGCGCTGCAGGCTGGCGCGCGCACCGGCGAGATCGCCGGTCTCGCGCAGCGCCATGCCGAGGAAGGCGTGCCCGCCGGCAGACCCGGGATCGAGCCGCACACTTTCGCGCAGCTCGGTGATCGCTTCCTCCCGTGCGCCGCCGTACCACAGGGCCGCGCCGAGGTTGTAGCGGGCCTCGGACCAGTCGGGACGCCGGGCCGTGGCCCGCTTCAGGTGCGGCAGAGCGGCGGACAGATTGCCCGCCTGGCCGAGGACGTATCCCTGCAGCGTGTGGGCTTCCGCATGATCCGCGTCGAGCCGGAGGGCCTCGGTCAGCGCCTCCTTTGCCGCAGCGAGATCGCGACGAGCGGCCGCCGCCTTTGCCCGCGCGACGGCCTCGTCCGCCGGGCTCGATGCCGGCGCAGCGGGCTTCCGCGCGGTGGCGCCCTGCTGTTTCAAGGCGGCGCCGAGCGCGTAGTACCCCTCGCGCAGCTCGGGCTCGATCTCGATCGCGCGTTCGAACTCCGCGACCGCGCCGGCGAGCTCGCCGCTCTGCCGCAACGTCTGTCCGAGCTCGTAATGCACCATCGCATTCGCGGGCTCGGCCTGGACGACGAGGCGGAGGTGCTGGAGGGCGGCGTCGAGGTCCCCCTTTTCCCGCAGCGCCATGCCCAGGTTGAAGTGCGCGGCCATGCTCCCGGGCTCGAGCGCGAGGGCCTTGCGGAACAGGTCCGCCGCCTCGTCCAGCTCGCCGCTCTGCGCCAGTGCCGACCCGAGATTCAGGTATGCCCGCGTGTAGGCCGGGTCGAGCACGACAGCCTTTCGCAGCGCCGCGACGCCGCGGGGCACGCCAGCCGTGCCGAGCAGCACCACGCCGAGCCAGTTGTGAGCTTCTGCCGAGTCAGGTGCCAGCTTCACCGCCTGCTCGAACCTCTGGAGCGCGCGCGCATTGTCGCCGCGGTCGAGATAGGCCAGGCCCAGCGCGACGTTGAGCTTCGGGTCGTCGGGGCTCTTCGCGAGCGCCCGCTCCAGCTGCGGCACCGGATCCGGCGCCGCCTTCGTCTGTGTCGCGGGCGCACGTGCCGGACCGGCGGCATCCTGAGCCCCGGACGCGGCGGCAGCAGCGCTCAGCCCCAACACGACGGACGCGACGGCAAGACGGCCCCGCTTCATCGCTCCGGATCCAGCAGGCGCAGCGACAGGCGCGAGGACGCCTCATCCTCCTCGCGCAGCGTCTTGGCGTACGCCAGTTGACGGTCGGCCTCCTCCCGCTTGCCGAGGCGCGCCAGCAGCAGGCCGAGCTGGTAGTTTGCCCGGACGGACTTCGGGTTCAGCCTTACGGCCGCCCGCAGGCGCCGTTCCGCGTCTTCGGGGCGCTGCGCGGTCATGAGCAGCATGCCGAGCACTTCGTTCGCCGCGGCGTGGTCGGGATGGCGCCCGAGCAGCGCCTCGAGCATCGCCATCGCGTCTTCGTGCCTGCCCTGATCCCGCACGACGAGCGCCAGGTAGTAGTACGAGGGCAGCTGGTCGGGTTCCAGCCGGATGCTCTCCTCGAGATGTTTTGCGGCCTCCTCCAGGTGCCCCTGGGTGTGCAGGAGGGTGCCCATGGCATACCGCAGGTGCGCGTCCGCGGGGTGGGCCTCGACGAGCGGCGCGAGCAGGCTCCGCGCCTCGTCGTACTGGCGCTTGCCGACTTTGACCGCTGCCAGCGTGTATTGATAGGGGATGACGCCGGGCTTCAGGCTGGCGGCCTTTGCCAGCGCCGGCTCGGCGTCTTCGAGCAGATCCATCTTGAAGCAGACCCGCCCGAACCCCAGCAGCGTCTCGGGATCTTCGGGCGCCTGCTTCTTTGCTCGTGACCAGTACGACAGCGAGCGTTCGAGCTCGCCGTTGCGCTCCGCGATCCCCGCCGCCAGGCGCAGGGCGTCGAGCGCATCCGGCCGGATGGCTAGCGCCGCGTCGTAGTGCTCGAGGGCCCGGGCCGCATCCTTCTTCATCAGGTAGGCGCCGGCGAGATTGAAGGCCAGTTCATAGCTCTGCGGATCTGCCTTCGTCGCGCGTTGAAGCACGGCGATGCCTTCGTCGATCGCCCCTCCCTGCACGAGCAGCAGGCCGAAGGCAATCGAAGCGGCCTGCGGGGTGTCGGGCAGCCGGTTCCAGTCGGCGGCGAGCCGGGCGGCCTCGTCACGCTTGCCGGTCTTCAGCAGCGCCGCGGCAACCACGTACAGCCCCTCCGCGGACCCGCGCAGGGCGGCATGCACGGGCGCCGTCAGCTTCAGGGCCTGGGCGTAGTTCCCCTTCTCGACTTCCGCACGCGCCAGCGCGAGCCGCGCCGACGGGTTGCCGGGATCGAGGTCGAGGACGGTCCGAAACCGCGCGAGCGCGAGGTCGGGCCGGTTCTGGATTGTGTAGACCTGCGCGAGCGTGAGCTGGGCCCCGACCAGCCGAGGTTCCAGCCGAATCGCCTCGTTGAGCAGCGTGACGCTCTCGTCGAGCCGGTTCTGCTGCAGCCTGATCGTGCCGAGAATGGAGTGGGCGACGGCGCGGGTTTCGGGATCGGCCAGTGCCCGCTGAGCCTGGCGGTCCGCCTCGGCAAGCTTGCCCTGCTGGACCAGCGCGGCCGCGGCTTCGAGCGCCTGGCGGCCGTTGGGGCTGGCGGCCTGCGAGCCGCGCCCGGCAGCCGCGGGCATCCAGGCTGTCAGCACAATCAGGACGCACAGGCAGATGGACCGCCCTGCTGGTCCCCGGCTCGTCCTGGCGGGCCGTTCCCTGATACCTGATATCCGCCGCAACATGTCTGGCAGTTTAAGGCCGGCCCGCCCGGCCGGCCAAAAACGGCTGCGCCGCCCCGGAGCCGGCCGATGGCTCCGGGACGGCGGCAGTGTTTCCCGGTCTGCCGAGGCTGGGCCTCGCTAGAAGTCGTACCGGAACCCGAGCTGAACGGAGCGGGCGGTATTGCACTGTGTGAACACCTGCCCGAAGTTCCCGGCGCTCCAGTTCGACGCGGGGTTGCAGTAAGTGGTCCGGTTGAACAGGTTGCCGACCTGGGCCTCGAACCGGATGCGCTTCGTGTTGCCCAGATCGAACACCTTGAAGAAGTTGACGTCTTCGCTGAAGTTCGGGAACCCGCGCACGTCGCCGTCGCGCTCGGGCGCGTCGCCGAACTGGAGCGGCCCGGGATCGGCCCAGGCGTCGCGATTGTAGTAGCGATCGCTGAACGGATCGAAATCGCCGACGTCCGCCCTGCCGTCGCCCGTCTTGTTCGGGCGCTTCTGGGTGTTGAAGATCAGGCCGCCCAGGTCGTTGGTCATCGTGACCGTCATCGGCCGGCCGCTCTCGTAGCGCATGATGCCGCTGACGTTCCACCCGCCGAACACCTGCTTCATCGCGCCTTGGGAGGGCCCCGGGACTTGCCAGGTGAACGCGGTCAGCAGCACGTGCGGCGTGTCGTCGTCGCTCAGAATCCAGGGCAAGGGGTCGGCCGGATTCTGGATGCCACCGTTCCGGCCGTCGCCGCCCTGCCCGGTCTCGGTCCCGTTGTTCATGAGGTGGGAGTAGGTGTAGCCGACGCGCGCCTGCAGGCCGCGCGAGAACCGGCGTTCGAGCACCATCTCCATCGCGTGGTACTGGCTCCGGCCGACCGGCACGCCCCGCCACTGGATGGTCTGGTACTGCGGGTACATCCGGAGCGCCTGGGCGACGTTGCCGTTGAAGCCCGGATACGGGATGGGAATCCCGGCGTTGCGCGCCAGGTCCGAGTTGATGTTCGACTGCAGCACGGGCGTGCCCAGCCGCAGCACGTCGGGGTGGTTCATGTTCGCGCCCACGCCGAGCGTCTGCGAAGTGATGGTTCAACCGGCTGCCGCGGTTCCCGATGTAGGAGATATCCAGCATCATGCTGTCGTTCAGCTTCCGCTGGTAGGTCGTCGACCAGTTCTGGAACCGGGGCAGCGTCAGCCCGTCCGGCACGACGGCGACGACGTTGCCGCCGAGGTTGATCGCCGGATTGATGAACGGCGGGAACTGGATTCTGTCTTCCGGGAAGCCGGTGTCGAGGTGGTGCGCCGGGAAGATGCCGTTGGTGTTGTTCGGCGCGAACGGGCTCGACGCGAATCCCTGTGTCGGCGCGCCGGTGAACTGGCTGAACGCGACGTGGGCGTAGTACATCCCGTAGCCGCCGCGAATGGCCTGGTTGTCGTCGATCCGGTAGGCGAAGCCGGCCCGCGGACCGAAGGCATCCTTCGGGACGTCCTCGAACTTGGTCTGACCGGAGCGGCCCGGGCCCTCGCCGGCGAAGATCACGGCTCCCGGGCAGCCGCCGCAGCCGGGGTTCGGCGTGGTCGGGCTGAAGGTCGAGTACTGGTTCTCGCGTTCGGTACGGGCCGCCTGATAGTCGAAGCGGAGGCCGAGCGTCAGCGTCAAGGCGTCCGATACCTTGAACTCGTCGTTGACGAACACGCCCGTGTAGGTCTCCCGGAATGTCGGGAACACCGGGATGGTCTGATTCGACGTGTGGACCTGTCCCGAGCAGGAAGGAGGCGAACGGATCGCCGGTCTGGTTCAGGTTGTTCCCGGCCGCGTCGAATCCGGCCGTGCCGAGACGGTCGAAGTTGAAGTTGCCTGCCACGCCGCCGGTGCCCCATCCGCGTTGGGGGAAGTTGTGATGGCGGAACTCGAATCCGGTCTTGAGCGTGTGGCGTCCCTTCACCCACGTGACGTCGCTCGAGAACTGCCAGCGATCGTTCTTCTCGAAGCCGAAGCGCGGCCATCCCGCCAGCCCGATGGGCGAATAGGGAACCGTGCCGCCATTGAAGTTCATCGTCGGCGGGCCGGCGTCCTGCGCGACGATGCCGCCGGTCGGGTTCGCGGTGCCCTGCCACAGCCGCTGCGGCCAGTTCGCGCCGGCGGACAGGTGATTGCCGCCCATGAACCAGCGGTCCCAGGCGATCGTCGAGTGGCTCAGCAGGTTGTTCGAGATGATCCAGTCGAACTGCTGGTGCGCGTGGTGCGTCGAGATGCGCTGGAAGAACCCGCTGCCGTAGTAGTCGACGTTCTTCTCGGGCTCCGTCTCGGGATTGAACTCGTAGTTGCAGCCGTCCACCCCTTCGCAGTTCCGCACCGAGGGGCGGCGGTTCCAGTAGAAGCTGTGGTTGGCCCGGAAGTTCGGCGTGAAGCTGTGATCGACGCGGAACATGATGTTGCGCGCATCGATTTCCCAGGTCTGGTCCCCCGTGCCGATGCCGGCGACGTTGTTGGCGAGCCCGCCGCGGTCGGGCTGCACCATCAGCGGCACGATCCGCGACGCGACGAGACTGCGCAGCGGATGACCGGCCGGAACGACGTTGTTCGCGAACGGATCGCGCACGGGAATGCCGTTCACCAGCCTCGTCGTCTGCGGATCGAAGATCTGCCCCTGGAGGATCGGCCGCCCCAGCGCGTCCGTGCCGATCCGGTTGCCCGTCAGCAGCGCGCCGAAGTCGCCGTTCTTGAAGGCGTCGACCGGCGTCGTGTTGCCGAAGCCGGCGATCGTGCCCGAGCGGATGCGCGTGTAGTCGACGTTGGTGAAGAAGAAGGTCTTGTTGCGGCGGATCGGGCCGCCGAGCGTGAAGCCGAAGTTGTCGTTGCGGATGGGCGTCTTCTCGATCCCGCCACGCTCCGCGAACACGGTGTTCTTGTTGAACGCGTCGTCCGCCATGTAGTCGTAGGCGCTGCCGCGGAAGTTGTTGGTGCCCGACTTGCTGGTGTATTCGATGAACCCGCCGCTGGTATGGCCGTACTGCGCCGAGTAGGTCGTCGAGATGACCTTCGTTTCCTGAATCGCTTCGAGCGGCGGCGTGCTCTCGTGGCTCTGCTGGTGGCCCGAGGCGTAGCCGAACGCGGCGCCGTCGAAGAAGTTCTCGGTGGCCATCGCCTGGCCGCCGTTGATGCGCGAGTTGAACTGGCTGCCGCGGAACATCGGGTCGCCGTTCGGCCGCATCGGCAGGTAGCCCGGCTGCATGAGCAGCACCGACTCGGCCAGCCGCACGTCCGCGCCGGTGATGAACGGCAGGTCTTCGTAATACTTCGCATCGACGGTGTGGCTCACGTCCGGGGTCGTGACGTCGATGCCGGTGCGCCCGGTGACCTGCACGGTCTCGGTGACCGCGCCGACCTGCATCCTGACGTCGTTGCGGACCTGATCGCCGCCCTGGAGCAGGATGTCGCCGCTGGTCATGGTCTTGAAGCCCTGGAGATCGACCTTGACGACATAGGTGCCGAGGACGAGCGGCGGCGTGGTGTAGGCCCCGGACGCGTTGGCCGTGAGCACGGTCTCGACGCCGGTGGCCTTGTTGCGGACCGTCACCGTGGCGCCGGGAACCGCCGATCCCTGCTCGTCCATGACCACGCCGCTGATGACGGCCCGGTCCGAGCGTTGAGCGAATGATGGTGCGGGGGTGCAGACGAGCGCGGCGAGCAGGACGCTCGCAACCAGAGCGACTCCGGAGCGGGACTCCGACATGACAGCCTCCAGCCGCAGGGGTGAACCGGGTCCCCGGAGCGAACGCCCCGGGCGAGTGAGGAACCGATTCCATATCCCCTACGCGAGGGACGCTACGCCCGCCGAGCGCTGCTGTCAAGCGAATCCGAATGGGTCGCGGCGACCCGTGCCGCGCACCATGCTTGCCATGACAACGGACGAGCTGGAAATGCAGACGGGCCGGAACACGAGGTCCCGGCCCGTTCGTGCCACCGCGGGTGCCGCGCTACTTCTTCTTCGGTTCTTTCCCGTCGTCTTTGTGGTCCTTGTCTTTGTGGTCCTCCTCGTCGTCGTCGTCGTCGTCGTCCTTCCTATCCTTGTGCTTCTTGCCGATGTCGCTCCTGGCGGCCGCTTTCACGATCGCGGATCGCTGCGCGGAGGTGAGCACGCCCTGCTTCTTGAGATCGTTCGTGAGATGGGACACGCAGGACACGAACTTCCCGTGGTTCTTCGCGCCAACGGCGCACTCGTTGATCAGGTCCTGCAGCGTGCAGCCGTTGGTGAACTGCAGGTTGGGCACGCCGGTGTCGGTTGGCGGAATCACCACCGTCGGTGCCAGCACCGAGGCCGAGCACCTGTCGAGCGCATCCTCCAGGCCGTCCACGTCGCCGTCCGGGAACCAGCCGACGTCGCGCATGAGCGGCAGGCTGAGGTCCTGGGGCGGCACCACCGAATGCGTCAGGTCGGCGTTGATCGCCGGTTCCATCAGCTGGTTCCGCGAGGCAATCGGATCCCAGTGCGAGATGGACGACCCGGGCTGCACCGGATTGGGCGCGTTCATCAGGGCGCGTCCGAGCTCGTCGGCGCCCGCCCGGACGGTCAGGTCCACGCCAAGCTGCGCGTTCACGCCGGAGGCCAGCTGGGCCTTGATGGCGTTGCCGTCAGGCAGCGAGATCCGGACCGAGGATATGACGATGGTGGGGTCCGCGCCCCCCAGCCCGGCGGGCGGCGTGCCGGCGACGTTGTCGGCGACGATCACGGCCACCGCCCCCGCGTTCTGCGCGTTCTTGACCTTCACGGCAAAGCCGCATGTACCGCGATCCACGAGCGCGATCTGCCCCGCGACAGCCGCGGCGTTCGTCAGCGGCGAGCAGGCGTCGCTCGTGCTCGGCCCGGCCGCGTCAGCCGGGTCGACGGAGAGGACGACGCTGCCGGTTACGCCGGGGGAGGCGAGCGGCGGGCCGAAGGCGGCCGCGCCAACGGCATAGACGCCGGCGAGGGACGCCGGACCCAGCACCCGAAGCAGCGGCGTGCCGAGGCTCAGCACGGCCGGCACGGCGTTCGACACCTCGAAGCCCTCCCAGACCACCCGGCGCGAGTTGATCGCCGACGCCACCCGCTCGGCATCGGTCATCTCGGGCCAGGTCCTGTTGACGGTGCGGTCGAACAGCTGGCGGTTGTAGACGTCGGGCAGGCCCAGAATCTGCGCGCCGGAGGTCGTGCTGGCGAACTGCGAGAACCCGAGGCCGTGTGCGAACTCGTGCAGCAGGACGGTCACGAGGTCGATGTTGGTCCCGTGGTTGGTGTCGAGGCCGTAGTACCAGCCACTGCGCGGCCGAGGCACGCCGGGTTGCCGTTCAGGTTGCTGTTGAAGCGCGCGCGGATGTCGGCTGCTGCCGGGGTTCGAGATCGCCGCCGGCCCGCTTGTCGGCCAGCGCCGAGTGATACCAGGTGTCTCCAAACTCAGGGCCGGGGTGCAGGCCGACCGAGCCGAAATTCGCGAAGATGCTGATGGTGCCCGCGGATCCCAGCACCCGCCGGTCGCCGTGCAGGTCTGCGGCTCGAACGTCGCCAGCACGGAAATGGGTGTGGCGCTGGCCAGCGTCTGTCCCCAGATGTCCGCGGCGCGCTGAAAGGCGATCAGCCGCTGCTCGCCCACGGTCGTCCCGGTGTTCCCGCCCACGGGGACCGCCGGTGTGGGATCGTTGAACCCGACGCCGGGCCGATTGCCGTTCACGATGACGATCTGGGCCTGGGCCTGCGCCAGTGATGCCGGCACGGCAAGGCACGCGGCGAGCGCTGCCGCTCGGACGATGAGGCGGCGCATGCTACTTCTCCTCCAGCACGGGCTTCGCCGCCGGCGGCTCCAGCAGGAACCGTGTCGCCTCGTCGAGCAGATGCAGGCAGCTGTGCTCGAGATGTCCCTCCGGCGTCAGCCGGACGAACGACACGTCCATGAAGGCATCCTCGAGATTCACCGACAGCATGCCGTTGCCGTGCACCTGCACCGGCAGGCTCTCGACCGGACGGCTCAACATGCGGCCGAGCGCCTCGAGCTCCTTGGCCTCCTGGGCGGTGGGCTGACGAAGTTTCCCGGTTGCCGGATCGATCGCGACCTTCTGGGCATCGGCGGTGTCCTGCGGCGCCTCCTGCGCCGAGGCGATGCCCGCCGGCGCGCAGACGAGTGCGACGGCCCATAGTGCGCTGCATAACAGTTTCATGACGAACCTCCTCCGAAAGACACCAGTGCCCTTCAATCCTGAGAGGATTGCGCGCTGGAAGGGCCATCAGCGGCGTGTGATGGCGGGAATCCTACTGCCGGTACCGGTGGGTGACAAGCGCGAAAACGCCCTGACGTAGCGGAATCCGTCTAGAGTTGGAAGATGCGCGTGTGGGCACTCCTCGTACTTACGATTCTGTTGCTCGGTCCTTCGCCCGATTCCGGGGATCCGCCGCCGCGCAACCGCCCGGCCCGGCTCGAGGTCACGGTCCGCAGCGGGCCGGACCCCGTTGCCGGCGCCCGGGTCGTCGTCGGTGGCGACACGTTGCTGACCGACGTCCTGGGCAAGGCGTCGGCCGTCGTGCCTCCCGGCACGGTGGCGCTGTCGGTCGTCAAGGACGGCTTCGCGACGGCGTCGGCGTCGGTCGCCGTCGCCGCCGGCCAGACGCGGCAGGTCACGGTGGACCTGCAGCCCCTGGTCGCGCTCGAGGAAGAAATCGTCGTGACCGCGACGCGCACGAACAAGCGCCTCGAGGATCAGCCGATGCGGGTCGAGGTGGTCCCCGCCGACGAAGTGCAGGAGAAGATCATGATGGCGCCTGGCGACATCTCGATGCTCCTGAACGAAACCAACGGCCTGCGCGTGCAGACGACGTCGCCGTCGCTTGGCGGTGCCAGCGTGCGGATTCAGGGCATGCGCGGGCGCTACACGCAAATCCTGGCGGACGGCCTGCCGCTCTACGGCGGGCAGACGGGCTCGATCGGCCTGCTCCAGATCGCGCCGATGGACCTGCGCCAGGTCGAAGTGATCAAGGGCGTGGCCTCGGCCCTCTACGGCATGTCGGCCATCGGGGGTGTCGTCAACCTGGTGTCGCGGCGGCCGCCGGCGGCCGGCCGCGAGGCCGAGGTGCTCGTCAACCGCACCAGCCATGCCGGCACCGACCTGGTGACCTGGCTGGCGGCGCCGCTCGGCGGACGCTGGGGCTACACGTTCGTCGGCGGCGGCCATTTCCAGGATCGCTCCGACCTGGACGGCGACGGCTGGACCGACCTGTCGGAGTACCAGCGGGCCGTGGCCCGGCCCAGGCTGTTCTGGGACGACGGCCGCGGCAAGTCGGTGCTGGTGGCGCTCGGCGGCATGATCGAGAACCGGCGCGGCGGCACCGCGCCCGGAACGGCCGCGCCCGACGGCCAGCCCTTTCCCGAGAATCTCGACACCAGGCGGTTCGACGCGCGGCGCCGTGGCGCGGATGACGACGTCCCGCGGCGTGCTGCTGGCGGCGCGCGGCAGCACCACGGTGCAGGACCATACCCACACGTTCGGACCGGTGATCGAGCGCGACGGCCACCGCACGCTCTTTGGCGAGCTCTCGGCGACCGGCACCGCCGGCCGCCACACCTGGGTCGCCGGCGCGGCGCTCCAGCGCGATCGCTACGCCTCGGACGACGTGCCGCGCTTCGACTACACCCACACGGTGCCCGGCATCTTCGTGCAGGACGAGCTGCCGGTCACGAAGGCGCTGACGCTGTCGGCCAGCGCGCGCGTCGACCGGCACAGCGCGTACGGCACGTTCGTCAGCCCGCGGCTCTCGGCGCTGCTGCGGCCGGCCGAGGCCTGGACCGTCCGCCTGTCGGGCGGTCGCGGCCACTTCGCGCCGATCCCGTTCACCGAGGAGACCGAGGCGACGGGGCTGGCCCGCGTGGCGGCACTCGGCGCCCTCGACGCCGAGCGGGCGGACAGCGCGTCGGCCGACGTCACCTGGGCCCGCAGCCCGTTCGAGATCACCGGAACGCTGTTCTACTCCCGGATCGACGGCGCCCTCGCCGTGCGCGACTCGGGCCGCGCCGACTTCCCGATCGCCATCGTCAACACCAGCGGGCTGACGCGGACCAGGGGCACGGAGATCATCGCCCGGTTCCATCGCGACGAGCTCGACGTGATCCTGACCCACATGTATCTCTGGTCCACCGAGCCGGGCCCGGGCGGGATGCGCGAGGTGCCGCTCAACCCGCGGCACGCCGCCACGTTCGACGTGCTCCAGGAGATCGGGCCGGCCCGAATCGGGTTCGAGTTGTTCTACACCGGACGCCAGGCGCTCGACGAGAACCCGTATCGCGAGCGCGGCTTCCCGCACGTGCTCGTGGGCGGTCTGGTGGACTGGGCGGTCGGGCCGGCGCGAATCTTCGTCAACGTGGAGAACCTGGCCGACGTGCGCCAGACGCGCGAACATCCGCTGGTCCGGCCGGCGCGCGACACCGCGGGCCGGTGGACGGTCGACGCCTGGGCGCCGCTCGACGGCCGCACCGTCAACGCCGGCGTGCGGGTCCGGTTCTGACCGCACGACTGAACGTCCGATCGTCAACGCCCAACTACCAACGCCCAAAGCCCAACGCCCAACATGCGCCGGGCGCGTGCGCTGAACGAGGCGGCGACGGTTCTGCCCGCGTCGCCCGAAAGGAGCCGTGCCGGTACTGCCCGGTCCGGGGCCCGCTTCCGCGAGGCGGGAACGCGGCCTCCGCTCATGCTCTCGCTGTGCTCGACGACGCGGCGAGTAGGGATGGTCAGGGCGACAACTGGCAGGCGCACCGATGCGCCGGTGGTGGTCCGAACGACGCGGATCACACGGACCGGACTCGCCGCGCGGAATCGCTCCGGCCGCGTTCCGGCTGCGCGGCGTGTCGCCTCGCTCCAAGGTCCGCCGGCCGGTCAGCACCGGCACGGCTCCCCTGGCGACGGATCAGCGGCGCGCGGGCTCTCGCCGCCTCAACGCCCAACTACCAACGCCCAACCTCCAATCGAGCCAGCGCGGCGCGCGAGGTGCTGTGGGGCTCGTCGGTCAGATCATCGGCGGCGCGCGGCGGACGAGCCATGTCGGCCTGCCGGCGCAGTGCGGCTTTGTGGCCGCTCGCCGGCGACGGGGGTCGCCTGGGCGCTTGGAGCTGCCGGGTCGCCCGTGGCGCGTGGGTCGCCCGGGTCGCCTGAATGAGCCGTGCCGGTACTGCCCGGTCCGGGGTCCGCTTCCGCGAGGCGGGAACGCGGCCTCCGCTCATGCTCTCGCTGTGCTCGACGACGCGGCGAGTAAGGATGGCCAGGGCGACACATGATAGGCGCACCGATGCGCCGGTGGTGATCCGAACGGCGCGGATCACAGGGACCGGACTCGCCGCGCGGAATCGCTCCGGCCGCGTTCCGGCTGCGCGGCGCGTCGCCTCGCTCCAAGGTCCACCGGCCGGTCGGCACCGGCACGTCTCCCTGGGCGACGGATCAGCGGCGCGCGGGCTCTCGCCGCCTCAACGCCCAACTACCAACGCCCAACCTCCAATCGAGCCAGCGCGGCGCGCGAGGTGCTGTGGGGCTCGTCGGTCAGATCATCGGGCGGCGCGCGGCGGACGAGCCATGTCGGCCTGCCGGCGCGATACGGCTAGCGCGACAGCGGCAGTCTAAAAATGCGCCGCAGGCGCTCCGGCCGCGCAGGCACTGTTTCGCCACTGACGCCTGAGTCGCCTGGGTGCCCAACTGATTGCGCACCGGCTCCCGAGTCACCCCAGCCGGAGCGGAGATCGTCAGATCATCGCCGGAGGCGCCTTTTTCCGCGCGTAGGCCGAGGCGTGGCAGGCCGATGTGGCTCGGCCGCCACGAAGCGCCGCCCGGGTCGCCTGGGTTGCCCGAAAGGAGCCGTGCCGGCCCTGCCCGGTCCGGGGCCCGCTTCCGCGAGGCGGGAACGCGGCCTGCGCTCACGCCCTCGCTGCGCTCGCTGCCGCGGCGAGTAGGGATGGCCAGTGCGACACGTGCCAAGCGCACCGATGCGCCGGCGATCGGGCGGGAGACGCGGATCACACGGACCGGACTCGCCGCGACGAATCGCACCGGCCGCGTTCCGGCTGCGCGGCGTGTCGCCTCGCTCCAAGGTCCGCCGGCCGGTCAGCACGGCCCGTCTTCCTGGGCTCTCGCCGCGTCAACGCCCAACTACCAACGGCCAACCCCCAACGGCACCAGGCGCAGCGAGTGTGGTGCACGAGTGTCGTCGAGTTCACCGGCGGCGCGCGGCGGCCGAGCCATGTCGGCCTGCCGGCGCGATTCGGCTAGCGCGACAGCGGCAGTCTGAAAAATGCGCCGCAGGCGCTCCCGCCGCGCAGGCGTCCATTCGCCACTGACGCCGGGATCACCTGGCTGCCCAACTGATTGCGCACCGGCTCCCGGATGGCCCGAGCCGGAGCGGTCATCGTCAGCGCGCTCGCCGGAGGCGCATTTTTCTGCGCCGACAGCCCGTGAGGGTGCGCCGGCGTCGCACCGAGACGGGCGGAGCGTCACGGGCTGGCGGGCCGAGGCGCGGCAGGGCAATGTGGCTCGACCGCCAGAAAGCGCCGCTCGCCAATGCCCAACATCCAATGCCCAACCACCAACATCAGAGCGCACGGCAAGTTCCGCAGGCGACTGGACGTCGTCGTCCACCAGCGGCGCGCGGCGGACGGGCCATATCGGCCTGCCGACGCAGTGCGGCTAGCGCGACAGCGGCAGTCTGAAAAATGCGCCGCAGGCGCTCCGGCCGCGGAGGCGCCCTTTCGCCACTGACGCTTGGGTCACCTGGGTACCCAAATGATTGCGCACCGGCTCCCGCATCACCCCAGCCGGAGCGGGCATCGTCAGGTCATCGCCGGAGGCGCATTTTTCCGCGCGTAGGCCGAGGCGCGGCAGGCCGATGTGGCTCGGCCGCCAAGAAGCGCCGCGCACGGGACCGTCAGATCAATTCCCAACGCCCAACGCCCAACGCCCAACGCCCAACGCCCAACGCCCAACCTCCAACGGCACCAGCGGGGCGAGTGCGGTGCACGAGTGTCGTCGAGCTCACCGGCGGCGCAAGGCGGACGGGCCATGTCGGCCTGCCGACGCACTGCGGCTAGCGCGACAGCGGCACTCCGAGACATGCGCTGCTGGCGCCTCCCCTGGGCGACGCGATCATCGGCGCCCGCTAAAACAGGAACTTCACCCCGAGCTGCAGCTCCCGCATCGTCCCGACGATGCCGAGGATGCGGCCGCCGCGCGGCAGGTCGACCGTGGCGTCCGGCTGCTGGTAGTGCGGCTGGTTGAAGACGTTGAAGGCCTCGAGCCGCAGCTGGATCTCCTGGCCGCCCCCCTGCGGCCGGATCAGGAACCGCTTGAACAGCCCGAAGTCGGTGTTGAAGTAGCCGGGTCCGAACAGGATGTTGCGGCCGGCATCGCCGATGTTGAACGGCGTGGCGGCAGCGAACGCGCTGGTGTCGAACCAGCGGTCCACCGTCCGATCGCCGCGCGGCAGGTTGCCGTCGGCGAGGCGGTTCGGGCGGGCGTGGCCGGACTGCGAGGGATTGAAGCTCAGCACCGGGGTGAACGGCGTACCGCTGCGTGCGGTGGTGAGGCCGTTGAACTGCCAGCCGCCGACGATCGCGTTGAGCCATCCGTTCTGCAGGTCGATGCGGCGTCCGGCGCCGATCGGGATGTCCCAGATGTAGCTCAGCACCATGTTGTGGCGGACGTCGAACGACGACAGGCCGCGATCGATCTCGATGTTGTTCGGGTCGCGGTACACCGTGTCGCCGGCGATGAAGTTGGCGCCCCCCAGATCGATCGACTTGCCGTAGGTGTAGTGCCCGATCACCGAGACGCCGCGGCTGAAGCGCCGCTCCACGCGGAGGTGCCCGGCATGGTAGTCGGACTCGCCGGTGAACTTGAGGCCGCCGATGTTGCCGAACTGCGGGTTGGGCCGCCGCGACGCCACCGAGCCCGCCCCCGGCAGCGGGGCGTTGGGGTTGTAGTTGACCGACAGCTTCTCGCCGCGCGACCCGGTGTAGCCGAGCTCCACCACGAACCAGGGGAACTCGTGCTGCGCATTGACGTTCCAGTGGTAGGCCTCGGTCTGCGGCGCGTCGGGGTCCCAGGCATTGAACGAGAGGAAGGGGCTGAACGAGGCGGTCAGCGCGTCGGCCGGGAAGCCCGAGTCGAGCGTGACGATGGGCGTGATCGAGTCGCTCGCGTAGTTGACGTTGACGCGGTATGGCGGGTTGGCGGGAAGCCGGCCCGATGCCCCGATGGTGGGATGGTCGCCGTAGAAGATGCCGGCGCCCCCCCGGAGAACGGTCTGCGGCGACAGCTTGTAGGCAATGCCGAGCCGCGGCGCAACGTTGTTGGTGTCGAGCCGCATGAGCGAGGAGGCGGACACGCCGTCGGGGATCGACGTGGTAAACGCGCCGGGAATCACCGGCGGCACGTTGTTGCCGGTGTAGATCAGCCGGTAGTCCGGCAGGAGCAGGTTGGCCTGGTTGCCGTTGCGCTCGTAGGGCTGCGTGAACAGCTCGTAGCGCACCCCGAGGTTGAGCGTGAGCTTCTGGTTCACGCGCCAGTCGTCCTGCAGGTAGGCCGCAACATAGTGGTAGCGGATGTCGCCGGCCAGGCCGTTGCTGAGCGCGGCGGTTGCCGGGATGCCGAGCAGGAAGTCGGCGAGGCCGGAGCCGCTTCCGCTCCGCGCCAGCGGGTTCTGCGTGAAGCCGCCGCTGAAGTTGAAGCTGCCGCGCTGCGTGTCGGAGATGTTGAAGAAGCTGCGGATGAAGCGGTAGTTCGCGCCGGTCTTGAACGCGTGGTTGCCCTTGAGGAACGAGAAGGTGTCGCCGGCCTGCGCCACCTCGGAGATCTTGAAGTTCGGCAGGAAGGTCGCCTCGCCGATGTTCGAGAAGCCGCCGATCGAGATGCGCGGCATCCCGGTCACGCCGGACGCCTCCGGGATGCCGGCAAAGCCGAAGCTCCCGGGGAACGCGTCGGTCACGAACGGGAACAGGTCGTCCTTGATCCGGTTGTAGCCGATCCGGATCTCGTTGACGCGGTTGCTGCCGAACACCTGCGTCTGGCCGATGGCCAGGTTGTGCGCGCGCTGATTCTTGGTCGCCTGCTGGAAGGTCGTCGAGCCGATGAGCGGCGGATCGTAGGGGCCGGGCACCTGGTCGCCGCGATCGGTCAGGCTGTAGCGCACGTAGAGCTTGCTGCTGGTGGAAAAGGCGTGATCGGCGCGCGTGTCCATCTGGTGGCGCAGGCGCGTCGCGTCCTTGGTCACCGCGTAGTTGCCGACGCGGTCGCCGAGGTTGGGCAGCGGCAGCATCTCGATCAGCTCCCGCGCGGTCCGGTTCATGCGCTCGACCGGGATCCGGTTGCCCGGGAACGGCGTCCGGATGAACCCGGTGCCGTTCGGGTTCGGCCGCGTCGTAGCCGGGTCGTAGAGCACGCTGATGCCCCCCTGGGCGTTGCGGAAATCGCTGAAGTCGCCGGCGCGCTCGGCCGCCGTCGGCACGGTCTGGAGGTAGTCCTCGCCGCGCCGTTCGTCGGTGGTTTCCCAGCTGAAGAAGAAGAACGACCGGTCCTTCCTGACCGGCCCGCCGAGCGTGCCGCCGAACTGGTGGCGGTTCAGCTGCTTGCTGTAGGTCGGCGGCGCGAACGGGTTGCGCGCGTCGAAGGCATCGTTGCGCAGGAACTCGAAGCCGCTGCCGTGGAAGCGGTTGGTGCCCGACTTGATCGTCGCGTTCACGATGGCGCCCGCCGCCTGGCCGTATTCGGCGGAGAAGTTGTTGGTCTGGATGCTGAACTCGGCGAGCGCATCCACCGAGGGCTGCGACACGACGTTCGAGCTGTTCTGCTGATCGACGATGCGGGCGTTGTTGTCGACGCCGTCGAGCATGAAGCTGTTGAGGACGGCGCGGGCGCCGTTGGCCACGAACGAGCCCCCTTCCGCCGCCCGGTCGCCGCCCGGCGCCTCCAGCACGCCGGTGGCCAGGCGTGCCAGCTGCAGGAAGTTCCGGCCGTTGAGCGGCAAATCGCTGATCGTCTTGCCCGTGACCACCTGCCCGACCGCCGACGCCTCGGAAGCGAGCACCGGGGTGCCGACGACCAGCACCTCCTCGGTGCGCTGGCCGGCCCGGAGGCCGAAGTCGACCCGCACTTCCTGGTCGGTCTCGAGCACGATGCCTTCGCGGACGATTGTCTGGAAGCCTTCGAGCTCGCAGCGCAGGCTGTAGCGGCCCGACGGCAGGAAGGGGACGTTGTACTGGCCGCTGGCGTTCGAGACCGCGACGCGGGCGTCGTTGGTGGCGACGTTGGTGACGGTGATGGTCGCGCCCGGCACCACGGCCTGGCTCGAGTCGAGCACCGTGCCGGTGATCTGGGCCGTCTGGGCGGACGCCACTCCGGCCGCCGCGGCCATGACTGCGGCCGCAAGCACGCTGATGCGGAGCGCATGGAAGAACGTCATGGGAGGGCCTCCTGCTCGCCTTGCGTCTGAATCTCGTGGGTGTGAAGCCGCCAGCCGGAGCACCGCTCGGAGCACGCGAGGTGATCGGTTCGCGTGCGCAACGCCGCCTCCGCCGCCAACTTGGCGTCTTCGGGTCCGTCGCCCGCGTACTCCACGCTCGAGGCTTCCCCCTCCCGCGCGACCCAGGCCGAGAACGTGCCGGCGGGCGTCTCGAGCACGGTCGTGACCCACCCGTTGTCGTGATGAGCCGTCCACGCGACGAGGACCCGGGGAGATCCGTTGTTCATGTCGGCCCGATTCTACTTCCAGCCGGCCGCCGGGCGGCAACGGACCGCGAATTGCAGACGGGCAGCCCGATGGCCATGTCACCGGTTCGCCGGGCGTTCCTCATCCTGCTGGGCGCGGCGGCGGTTATTGCCCTGGGCCTCCTGCTCGCGCAGGACCAGGTCACGCTGCAGGTGCGCAGCACCGTCTCGGCGGACGACCCCCGCCACCCCGAATACGTCGCCGCGCTGGTCGGCGGCGACCTGACCCGCGGCAACACCTTCGAAGTCCTGACCAACGGGGTCGAGATGCTGCCGCGGATGCTGGAGGCCATCGACCGGGCCAGCCGCCGCATCTCGTTTGAAACCTACATCTTCGACAAGGGGCAGGTCGCCGAGCAGTTCACCAGCGCGCTCGAACGCGCCGCCCGGCGCGGCGTGCAGGTCAGGATCGTCGTCGACGCCATCGGCGGCAGCACCATGGAGGCGGCGCACCGGGATCGGCTCGTCCAGGCCGGCTGCCACCTGGCCGAGTTCAACCCGCCCACGTGGTACTCGCTCGAGACGGTCAACTACCGGACGCACCGCAAGATTCTCGTGGTCGACGGCGAGGTCGGCTTCACCGGCGGCGTGGGCGTGGCCGATCACTGGATGGGCAACGCCGACAGCAAGGACCATTGGCGCGACACCCAGGTCCGCATCACCGGGCCGGTGGTCCGCCTGATGGAAGCGTCGTTCTACGAGAACTACCTCGAAGCCGACGGCGCGGAAGCCCCGGTGCTCGACGAATACTCCGCGCCGACAGCCGACTCGGCCCCGGCCGCCGAAGCCGCCCCGGCCTTGCAGGTGCGCAGCTCTCCCACCGGTGGCAGCAACGACCTGAAGCGTCTCTACCTTCTCAGCCTCGCGTCGGCGAGGCGCAGCCTCGACATCGCCACCCCCTACTTCGTCACCGACGAGTCCACCTCCTGGTCGCTCGAAGATGCGATCCGCCGCGGAGTGAAGATCCGCATCCTGCTCGAGGGAGAGATCACCGACGCCATGCCGGTGAAATACGCCTCCCGGCACGCCTACGACCGGCTGCTGCAGCAGGGGGTCGAGCTCTACGAGTACCAGCCGACGATGATGCATGCGAAGGTGCTGGTGGTGGACGGCATCTGGAGCATGTTCGGGTCGGCGAACTTCGACAACCGCTCCCTCGAGCTGAACGACGAGCTGAACGTGGCCGTGAGCAGCCAGGACCTGGCCGCCAGGTTCCTCCGCGATTTCGAGCAGGATCTGGCGGTCTCTAAGCGGATCACCCTCGAGGACTGGCGCCGGCGTTCGCTGCTGCAGAAAACGCGCGAGCGCTTCTGGTCAACTTTCGGCGAAGTGTTCTGAACCGCCGATCGCGCTTCCCGCGATGCTCGCGGACCTGCCGCATTGCTAAGATGGCGGGATGGTCCGCCTCAGATTTGCCCCCTCTCCCACCGGCTACCTGCACGTCGGAGGGGCGCGCACGGCCCTCTTCAACTGGCTGTTCGCGCGGCGCCACGGCGGGACGTTCGTGCTGCGGATCGAAGACACCGACGCGCAGCGTTCGTCGTGGGAGATGGTGTCGGGGATCGTCGAGGGGCTGCGGTGGCTCGGGCTCGACTGGGACGAAGGGCCGGACATCGGCGGCCCGCACGCGCCCTACTTCCAGTCGGAGCGGTTGGACAAATACCGCGCGATGGCCGATCGGCTGGTGGCGGATGGCCGCGCCTACGGCTGCTACTGCTCGCCGGACGCGATCCAGGCCAAGCGGGCCGCCGCGGAGGCCTCTGGTGGGGGGTGGATGTACGACCGCACCTGCCTGGGGCGTTCGGCCGCCGACATCGCGGGCCTGGTAGCCGCCGGCACCGCGCGGGCGGTGCGGTTCCGCGTCCCCCCCGGCAAGACCACGTTCACCGACCAGGTGCACGGCCCGATCTCGTTCGACAACACCGTGCTCGAGGACTTCGTCATCCTGCGGTCGGACCGCCAGCCCACCTACCACCTCTCGGTGGTGGCGGACGACATCGACATGGCCATCACCCACGTCGTCCGGGGCGACGACCACATCTCGAATACGCCCAAACAGGTGCTGCTCTACGAGGCGTGCGGTGTCCCCGTGCCGGCGTTCGCCCATGTGCCGCTGATCCTGGGGCCCGACAAGAAACGGCTGAGCAAGCGGCACGGCGCCACCTCGGTGACGGAGTACGAGCGCGCCGGCTTCCTGCCGGAGGCGATGGTCAACTTTCTGGCGTTGCTCGGCTGGTCGCCGGGCGGGGACCGGGAGCTGTTCACGCGCGGCGAGCTCATCCAGGAGTTCTCACTCGAGGGCATCAGCGGCGGGAACGCCGTGTTCAACCCCGAGAAACTCGACTGGATGAACCAGCAATACATCGGGCGCCTGACGCCCCGCGAGCTTGCCAGCCGGCTCGAGGGGACGGTGCGGTCGGCCGGGCTGTGGCGGGAGGAATACGCCGGAGACCGCCGCGACTGGTTCGATCAGGTCGTCGGGCTCTATCAGCCGCGACTCAAGAGGCTCGTCAGTTTTGCCGAGGACGCGCGACCGATCCTCGGGGAAGCGCTGGAGCTGGACGAAGCGGCGGCCCGGAAGCACCTTTACAAGCCCGAGCTCGAGGCCCCGCTGCGGACCCTCCACCAGCGGTTCGCAGCGGCCGGGCGCTTCGACAAAGACACACTCGAGACCGCCTTGCGCGACGCGGCCCAGGAACATGCCCTGAAGCCCGCCAGCCTGATCCATGCAACCCGGGTTGCGGTGACCGGACGGGCGGTCAGCCCAGGCCTGTTCGAGGTGATTGAGCTCCTGGGACGGGACCGGACGCTCGCGCGGCTTCACGCCGCGCTTTCCGGGCGGTCTTTCCAGGCGAACCCGTCTCCTTAGAGAGGGGTCCTTCTCCAGCTGGAGGGAGGCGGGCGGCCCAACTGTCCCGTTTGACGACCCTGCTATGGAGAAGATCCTTCCCTGCCGTATGGATTCCGGGCTGAGTAATCGACTTCCCGAACTGGGCAACATCTGCGGCCGGAAGGCCGCTGACAGGGGCCGGTCCGGCTCAACGGGGCACGGCGTTGCCCTGACGCGGTAAACCTTTCGCGTAATGTCCTCCCGCGCTTCCAGGCCGTATCCTCAACAGGATCAGGCACTTCCGGCAATTCCATGGCATTCCCGTTGCACTTGATGGGCTCGCCCGAGAGAGTCGGACCAGCGGGTTACCCGGCGACCGGGGGGAGGGACACACGTGGCCAAGGAAGATCGCGGATTTGCGTCGATGGATCGGACGAAGCAGCGGGAGATTGCCAGCAAGGGCGGCAAGGCGGCACACCAGAAGGGCACGGCCCACGAGTGGACGAGCGAGGAAGCGCGCGACGCCGGCCGCAAGGGCGGTCTCGCCAGCCACAAGCGCCGCCGGGAGCAGGGCGTGGGCACTGAATCGGAGACCCAGGGGGCCATGCGCGAGAGCGCGGGCATCGGCGCCGACTTCGGCGGCCAGTCTGAAAACCGCACCGTCGAGCCTGTAGCCGGCGAATAGCCCGGTACGGCCGAACAGTATCGAGCGGGTGAAGGGGTGGCTTCGCTCGCTCGGCTTTTCCCCTGGGACGGCTTGCCGGCCCCAGCCCTCACGCTGCCTGATCCAGCCGGGTAGGACTGCCGAGTTGATATGATCCGGGCCCTGTGACCTCGGACGATTACGCGCGCGCCCGGCGCCTCCTGCTGCGTCGCGACCCCATCCTGGCGGCACTCATCCGGCAACACGGTCCGTGCGGCCTCGCCGACGCGCTGCGCGCCGACCATTTCTCCGCGCTCGTCCGCGCCATCATCTTCCAGCAGTTGTCCACCAAGGCCGCTTCCACCATCCACGACCGCCTGCTTGCCCTGATGCCTGGCGGCCTGCCGACCCCTGCCACGCTCTCGGCGCTGACAGACGACGAGTTCCGCGCGGTGGGCGTGAGCCGGCAGAAGGCGGCCTACCTTCGCGATCTCTGCGGCAAGGTGGCCAGCGGCGAGGTCTCGCTCGACGAGATCGAGGTGCTGGACGACGAGGCGGTGATCCTGGCGCTGTCGAAGGTCAAGGGGGTCGGCCGCTGGACGGCCGAGATGTTCCTGATGTTCCGCCTTCACCGGCCCGACGTCCTGCCGGTCGGCGACCTGGGGATCGTCACGGCGGTCCAGAAGGCGTACGGCCTGCGCAAGCGCCCGACGCCCGATCGCCTGCGCCGCCTGGCCGAGCCGTGGAAGCCCTACCGCTCGATTGCCTGCTGGTATCTGTGGCGCAGCCTCGACAATGCCGGCGCCGTGCGGGCAACGCCAGTAGTGAGGCCGGCACGTCAGGAGAAACGCGCGAGATGAACAAGACGACGACCGGTTGGCTCGGGGCCGCCACGCTGGCGGCGGCGCTTGCCGCCACGTCCCTGGCGCCGGCGCAGGCCCGGCAGGCCGGAGGAGCGCAGGAGAAGCCGCGCCCCGCGCCGCAGGCCAGGCCCGCCGCGGTGGAAGGCAAGGACAAGCCCGACCAGAAGTGGGATGTCGCGGCGGACCTCGGTCCGGTCTCGAAGCTCGCCTTCGACACGGACGAAGGCACCTGGATGAACGTCGACGTCAGCCCCGACGGCAAGCGGATCGTCTTCGATCTGCTGGGCGACATCTACATCATGTCGATCGACGGCAGCGGCGCGTCGCCCGCGACCCGCCTCACGAGCGGACCGGTCTTCGACATGCAGCCGCGCTTCAGCCCCGACGGCCGGCGCATCGCGCTCACCAGCGACCGCGACGGCCTCTGGAACATCTGGACGATGGATGTGGCGGGGAAGGATGCGAGGCAGGTCTCGCGGGAGAAGCGCTGGTTCGTGAACAGCCCGACCTGGTCGCCCGACGGGCAGTACATCTACGCGCGCCGGCATTTCGTCAAGGAGCGGTCGCTTGGCGCCGGCGAGATCTGGATGTTCCACGCGGCCGGGCCGTCCGACGGCCTCCAGGTCACCGAGCGTGTCGGCTGGCAGAAGGACAATGGCGAGCCGGACGTCTCGCCCGACGGCCGGTATCTCTACTACAGCAAGGACGTCACGCCGGGGGAGACGTTCGAATACAACAAGGATCCGAACGGCACGATCTACGCCGTGCTGCGCCGCGACCTGACCACCGGCCGGGAGCGCCGCGTCGTGAACGTGCAGGGGGGATCCGTCGCCCCGCAGGTCTCGCCCGACGGCAAGACGATCGCCTACATCCGCCGCGTGCGGCTGAAGAGCGCGCTCTACCTGCGCGACCTCGAGAGCGGCCGCGAGCGCGAGCTGTTCGATCGCGTGGACAAGGACCTGCAGGAGGCGTGGGCCATCCACGGGCTCTACCCGCAGTACGCCTGGACGCCCGACGGCAAGTCCCTGGTGGTCTGGGGCGAGGGCAAGATCTGGAAGGTGGATGCGGCGTCTGGCAAGGGCACGCCGATCCCGTTCACGGCGCGGGTGGAGGGGACGATCAACGACGCCGTGCGGTTTCCGCAGCAGGTGCATCCCGACGAGATGGCCGTCCGCATGCTGCGCGACGTCCGCGTCTCCCCCGACGGCCGCTCCGTCGTCTACAGCGCGCTGGGGAAGCTCTACGTGAAGGCGCTGCCGGACGGCGCGCCGGCGCGGCTGACGAAAGACGAGGCGCTCGAATTCTTTCCGTCGTTCTCGCGCGACGGCCAGTGGATCGTTTATGCGACCTGGAGCGATGCCGGCATGGGCCGCATCCGGATGATGCGTCCCGACGGCGGCGCGGCCCGGGATGTCGTGGCGGCGCCGGGGCACTACGTCGAGCCGTCGTTCTCGCCGGACGGGCAGAAGATCGTCTACAGCCATGCCGGCGGCGACCGGATTCGCGGGCGCTACTTCGGCGAGGGGGCCGGCGTCTACGTGGTGCCGGTGGCGGGAGGCGAGCCGGTGCTCGTCCGCGACAGCGGCGACACGCCCGAGTTCGACCATACCGGCACGCGCATCTACGTCAGGGAAGTCCGCGAGGGGAAGTTCACGCTGTTGAGCGTTGGCGTGCCGGCCGGGGCGTCGCCGCTGCCCGGCCGCGACGAGATCGTGCACGTCCGGAGCGAGAACGCGACGCAGTTTGCGCCGTCGCCCGACGGCCGCTGGATCGCCTTCGAGGAGCGCTTCAAGACGTTCGTGGCGCCGTTCCCGCGCACCGGCCGGCCGGTGGACATCGGGCCGTCGACCGAGGCGTATCCCGTGCAGCGCGTGTCGCGCGACGCGGGCTTCTATCTGCACTGGTCGGGCGACGGGCAGCGGCTGCACTGGGCGCTTGGGCCGGAGCTGTTCTCGCGGGCGCTCGGCGACACCTTTGCGTTTGCCGCGGGGGATGCGGCGGCGGCCGGCGCCGCGCCGCGTACCGTCAGGGCGGAGCCGGAAGCCAAGGGGACCGCCATCGGGTTCTCGGTGAAGACCGACAGGCCGTCGGGCTCGCTGGCGCTCGTTGGCGCCCGCGTGATCACCATGGCGGGCATCACGCCTGGCGGGATCGCGGGCACGCCGGGGGTGATCGAGAACGCGACGGTGGTCGTGGACGGCAACCGGGTCGTTGCCGTCGGGCCGGCGGCGTCCGTGCCGGTGCCGGCCGGGGCGCGGCGGATCGACGTGGCGGGCAAGACCATCATGCCCGGCATCATCGACGTGCACGGCCATGTCGGCGGCGAGTCGAGCGGCCTGCTGGCGCAATCGAGCTGGCCGCTGGCGGCCAACCTGGCGTTCGGCGTCACCACCTCGCACGATCCGTCGAACGACACCGAGACCGTCTTCACGAACGCCGAGCTGATCCGGTCCGGCGCCAAGCTCGGGCCGCGGCTCTTCTCCACCGGCACGATCCTCTACGGCGCGGAAACACCCGCCAAGGCCGTGGTCGAGACCTACGAGGACGCGCTGTCGCACCTGCGGCGGCAGAAGGCGATGGGCGCCTTCTCGGTCAAGAGCTACAACCAGCAGCGGCGCGACGCGCGGCAGATGATCATCAAGGCGGCGCGCGCGCTCGAGATGATGGTGGTGCCCGAGGGGGGCTCGCTGCTCTACATGAACCAGACGCACGTGCTCGACGGGCACACCGGCGTCGAGCACTCGCTGCCGGTGCCGCGGATCTACAAGGACACCGTTCAGCTCTTCGCCAAGAGCCAGTCGGGCTACACGCCGACGCTGATCGTCGGCTACGGCGGGCTGTCGGGGGAGTATTACTGGTATCAGCACACCAACGTGTGGGAGCACGAGCAGCTGCTGCGGTTCACGCCGCGCGAGGTCGTCGATGCGCGCTCGCGGCGGCGGCTCATGGCGCCGGACGACGACTTCAACCACGTGCTGATCGCCGAAGGGGCCAAGCAGATCACCGATGCCGGCGGCATGGTGCTGCTCGGGGCGCACGGCCAGCTCCAGGGCCTCGGCGCGCACTGGGAGCTGTGGATGCTGCAGCAGGGGGGCATGACGCCGATCGAGGCGCTGCGGGCCGCGACCATCGATGGCGCGCGCTACCTCGGGCTCGACGGCGATCTCGGGTCGATCGAGCCGGGCAAGCTCGCCGACCTGATCGTGCTCGACCGCAACCCGCTCGAGAACATCCGCGACACTGAGGCGCTGGCCATGGTGATGTTGAACGGCCGTTTGTATGATGCGAAGACCCTCAACGAGATCGGCAACCATCCGCGGCCGCGGCTGCCGTTCTGGTTCGAGGGCCCGGAGGCAGCGACCAGGGAGCCATGAGTAGAACCCAGCCGACGATCGCGGTTGTGAACAGCAACCAGGACACCACCGAGATGCTGCGCGCCAGCCTGCAGGATCACGGCTTCACTTCGGTGGTCATCGCCCACGTCACCGAGATCAAGCGCGGCGTGACCGATGTCGTCGAGTTCGTGCAGACGCACGAGCCCGGCGTGTTCCTGTGGGACATCAGCCTGCCCTACGAGGAGAACTGGCGCTTCGTGCACATGCTGATGGGGCACGAGGTCATCAAGGGACGGCGGTTCGTGCTGACCACCACGAACAAGCGCGCGCTCGAGTCGCTCGTCGGCAAGACCGAGACGATCGAGATCGTGGGGAAGCCCTACGACCTGCAGCAGGTCATCACCGCGGTGCGGCGGGCGAGCGGGGTGCCGGTGCCGCCGGAGCCGCAGGCGGACACGCAGTAGGCTGGCCCCCCGGGGGCCCTGCCGCTTGCGGCTGACCCGGGATTCCCCGTATAATCGTGGTTTCCTCAGTCCCCGGTTCTCAGCTCCGGGGCCAGCGGGGCCCTGTCCCCGCACGCGGTCGGCGCTCTGTTGGGAGGTCGTTCAACGGTAGGACACCACGCTCTGGACGTGGTTATCGGGGTTCGAATCCCTGCCTCCCAGCCAGCCTTCGCTCGCGCTTCGCGCGAGCTTCGGCTGGGCAGGCGAGAGGGCGTTAGTTTCTCGCCCACCAGCTTCCTCGAGCATTCCGACAGGCGAAGGCGGACCGTTCAGCAAACGCTACGTCATCCCCCTCTGACCGCGCAGATCCTGCGTACGCGGGGTGCGCACAACTGCCGATCCACGCTGGATCCGTCACTATCCCGCTCGGTACGCCTCGTGCCTCGGCGTTGAGCCATGCGCGGTATCGGAAAGCGGTTCGTCGATATCCTCCAAAACGACTTCCATCCCGAACGCCACTACACCGGCTTCACGAGCGACGTGGACAACCGGCTCGAATGGCACAATCACGGTCCTCACGGGCAGACCGTGAAGCACCGGCTGTGGTCGCTCCTGGTGGTTATCGAGTTTGCGACGGAGGTGCAGGCACGCCGTTTCGAACGGTACCTGAAGACCGGATCCGGACGGGCTTTCGCCGAGCGGCACTTCGGACAGATCACACGACCGTAAGCTCGCTATCACTGTCGCATCACGTGGCCGGCTCGCCAGCGCCGGCCGCGGGGACGTCGATCCCAAGAAAGTGACGACCTCACTCTCCGCCGTTGCTCACCAGCTTGGCGAGCACGACCACGTCCTGAGGCAGCAGGCCTGGGGCCATTCCCTATTCGAGAATCTAGAATGCTGAATGGCAAGCCGATGAGCAGAACAAATGAAGGCCGGCGTCTCCTCACGCGTTCAAAGCGATGGAGGCCCCATCCACAGGCGCACGATCTCGCCAGCGAAGGGATGCTCGCGCAACGCGTCACGGTGGGTGAGGAGCGCAGCCTGTGGATCTCGTCGGCGGGCATCCGCGGGCGATTGTATGGCTTAGACTCGCCGCATGGGACTCTTGACCTTCAGCATCAACGTCACCCTGGACGGCTGCGTCGACCACCAGGAGGGAATCGCCGACGACGAGACACACGCCTTCTTCACCCGCCTCATGGACGAGGGCGGGGCGATGCTGTGGGGCCGCGTCACCTACGAGATGATGGAGAGCTACTGGCCGGCGGTCGCCCGCGGCGACGAGGAGGCGCCGCCGGCGATGCGCGAGTGGGCGGTCAAGCTGGAGGCCAAGCCGAAGTACGTGGTGTCGTCGACGCGAAAGGACTTCCCGTGGACCAACAGCCACCACATCGCCGGCGACCTGCGCACGGGCGTGCAGAAGCTCAAGGACGCGACCCCGGCCGGCGTGCTCCTCGGTAGCGGCAAGCTCGCGACCGAGCTGGACCGGCTGGATCTGATCGACGAGTACAAGTTCCTCGTCCACCCCAGGATCGCCGGCCACGGCCCGACCCTGTACCAGAGCGGGCTGCCCAGCACGCGACGGCTCGAGCTGGTCTCGGCGAAGCCGCTCCGCAGCGGCGCGGTCGCCATGCACTACCGGCGCGCGCGCTGACTCAGAGCCAGCGCCATCGCGCCCAGCTCGCGGGCGAGCGCGTCGTCGGGACAGTTCTCGCCGCGAACACGGCGTACCCGTTGCACGAACTCCGTCTTGAGCGTGACCGGCAGAGCGGTGGAGGGTGCAGGGGATGGCGGATGCAGCTACGTGGAAGCAGCATGCGGCGGCCTTCAGCAACTGCTCGAAGGCGATGCATGGTGCCTAATCAGACTGACGGCCTTGTATGGGCATCGGCCCAGTAGAGGACGGCGGCGCGTCTGGACCCCGCCCCCGCAAGGACCCACTCGGAGGAATGCGCAGAATGACAGAACCGATTGCCCAGAACCGAAGTCAAGTGCTGGCGGCGAAACGCTGGATGGACGACGAGGCGGGCATGGAACGGGCGAGCCTCGGCCCCGCCGAGTATGTCGCTTACCGCATGAAGGTCTCGCCCGCTGACGCCGAGGCGCTGGTGGCAGCAGTGTATGCGCTCGAAGGGGAGGAGGAAGCTGAATAGCCTGCCCCGACCGGGTCTCTCGCGCCGGTTTGGCTTCGCCTGGCTCGGCGATGGCCCATGCTCATCACCCGTTCTCCACGTTCAGTCGTCTCGGAAATCATCCCGAACATATTCTGGCGCGAGGCTCCGGCGGATGAATCCATGCCTCCCAGCCACAAAAAGTGCCCTGTGTTTTCAATCACTTGCGGCACAGGGTGGCGTCCATGTCACCCGCGGCGTTGCGCCGCGCGCAGTTGTTCGTGGAAGCGAACCTCGGTCGGACGATCCGTATCGCCGACCTCGCCGTTCGTGCTGGCGTGAGCCCGCACTAATTCGGACGCGCGATCAGGGCCTCAACGGGCATCACGCGGGACTCCTTCATCGAGCAGCGCCGCATCGCACGCGCCGGCTCATCGATCAAAGACGACGACGTCGTCGGCACGGATCGCGGCCGACACCGGTTTCGCCTCCCAAAGCCATCTGACGACGGTCTTCCGTCAAGCGGCCGGATTCACGCGGCGGCTATCGCCGCGGGCGACGCCTGGCCCATCAGGCTCCCCCCTTGAGCTTGAGCACAACCGCGCGGATCCGTCATAGTCGAAAGATGAACTTGAACAGGGTCTTTGCGGTGATCAGTAGCAGCTGACTCGAAGAGGCGCAAGCGTAATACTCGCGCCTGTTCCACCGTCCGGCCGATCTCCACCCGATGGCGAACGTCTACGAATGGCACTTCGGGGACTGCGGCATGCAGCTGGTGGACGATGCGACGCAGGCGGGCCACTCGATGCTCACGGTCATCGTTCCGGACCTGGAGGGGCTGCGCGGCGCGTTGGAGGCACGCCAGCTCACGCTCGGGCCCACCTCGGATGGGGATTTCGCTCGCTTCGCGCAGATCACGGACAACGACGGCAATCAGATCACCTTCGCACAGCCAGGTCCGGCCCGGCTCGCTTCTGTCGAAGTCCGACGCGGCCGGCGCTAGGTCGTTTACCACACGCGAGAAGTGAGGGGGCAGCCGATGGCCGAACTGTTTCTGCAAATCAGCGTCTCGCTCGACGGGTACATCGAGGATCGCGATCACGATATCTCCTGGATGACGAGTGATACGTCGATCGACACGTTGGCAACGACGACGCTGCACTCCATCGACGGCATGATCTTCGGCCGCAAGGCGCACGCCTTGCTCGCGCAGTTCTGGCCGGCGGCCGCGGACGCGCCTGAGGCATCGCCTGATCTGATCGAGCAAGCGAAGCTGATGAACGCCCTGCCTAAGTATGTGCTCACGCATGGTGACGAGCGCACCGGCTGGTCTCGCTCCCACGCGATCCGTGTGGATGACGTGCCGCGCCTGAAGCGAGAATCCCGCCGGCCCATCGCCCTGTTCGCCGGCGCTGGTGCGGCGCAGTCGCTTCTCGGCGTCATCGATGAGATGCGACTGATTCGGTATCCGGTGCTGCTCGGTGGCGGCACGCCACTGTTCAGGGAGGGGGGCGAGCGACGAAACCTGCAGCTGGCCGACACCGACCGGTTCCAGTCGGGGGCGACGCTGAGCCGCTATCGAGTTCGGTGAGGATGGCGATCGCGATTGTGGCGCGGTGTGGCCCTTCATCATGCAGCTCGACGCAAAGGAGCATCGGTGAAGGTCAAACGTATCGTCTCGAATGTCGCGACTTCTGACGTGGATAGGGCCAGCACCTTCTATGAAGATGTTCTCGGCCTTGAGGTTCTCATGGACCTTGGCTGGATACGAACCTACGGGTCACGCTCAACGATGACGATTCAGGTGACCGGACCTGCTGGGACTCGAGAGTTCGTCAGCGCCTTGATCGAAGAGTGACCACCAACGTTGTCATCTTCGCGCTCGCGGCGTGTTTTGAGATCGCGGGTTGCTTCGCATTCTGGATGTCGCTTCGCCGCGGCGCCACTCCGCTGATGGCTGTGCTCGGGGTAGTAAGCCTCATCGCCTTCGCGTTTGCGCTGACGCGGGTGGACTCGGTATTTGCCGGGCGAGCATATGCGGCGTACGGCGGGATCTACATTGCGGCGTCGCTGGTCTGGCTTTGGCTGATCGAGGGACAAGTGCCCACACGCACCGACCTGGTGGGAGCCGCTCTGGCGATCTCGGGAGCCCTGATCATCATCGGCTTTGCCGCGCGGGTGCGCTGAGAGTCACGAGGCAAGACTGCCCAGCGATTGCCTGTTGACAGTTCCTGACCGTCAGGGCCACCTCAGCAAAGCTCACCATTGGGCCGCGAGATCCGTGTCCAAGATTTGTATACATATTTCGGACGCCCCGCGAAGACGAGCGGCGAAGATCAACCGCAATCCCCTCGCGAGCATACGTGTGGAGACCGTTGGCGTCAGGCCGCGGTAACTAGCCAGTTGCGAATTCCGTCCCTCACACCCAGCCAGACTTCGCTCGCGCTTCGCGCGAGCTTCGGCTGGGCAGGCGAGAGGGCGTTAGTTTCTCGCCCACCAGCTTCCTCGAGCATTCCGACAGGCGCAGGCGGACCGTTCAGCAAACGCTACGTCATCCCCCCTCTGACCGCGCAGATCCTGCGTACGCGGGGTGCGCACAACTGCCGATCCACGCTGGATCCGTCACTATCCCGCTCGGCACGCCGGCTCAGGCCGGGCATTCGCGACGCGGCACTTTGGTCCCGCAGAGGCGAAGTAGCGATTAGGATGGCCGCATCCCCAGGTCAGACTCGAGGATGCCACGCCGGCGGAGGGCGGCGCGCAGCTTGAGCAGGGCGCGATCCTTCTCCTTCGCCTCCAGCATGCAGTCGAACGGGTGCGGCGGTGTGGCGGCGAAAAAGGCGCGAGCATCGGCGGGGTCGATGAAGTCGGCGTGCGCTCCGGCCGGAGCCCCCTTCGCCTGGCTGCTCAGGTGCACCTTCGGCCGGCCGTCCCGTTCCTGCCACGTGGCGAAGATGGCCGGCAGCACCTCCCCGAGCGGGGCGGCGCAGGGGTTGGCGTGGTGATGGAGCCAGTCGAAGACGACCGGGGCGTCAATCCGCCGTGACACGGAGAGCGCTTCCTCCGCGTCGAACAGGCGATCGTCGTTCTCGATGACGAGCCGACGCCGGACGCGTGCCGGCAGATCCAGCGCCACGGCGCAGAAGCGGTCCATCGCCGCCTGCTCGCTGCCGCCGTAGAGGCCGCCGATGTGCAGCACGATCTTGCCCGACGGCCCGGCGCCGAGCAGGTCGAGCAGCTGGGCCTGATAGTCGAGCTCGGCAATCGAGGCGCGCACGACATTCGGGTTGGGCGAGTTGAGCACGGTGTACTGGCCGGGATGCAGCGAAATCCTGACGCCGAGCGTGGTGAACCGGCGGCCGATGGCTCCCAGACTTGCGCCGAACTCGTCCCACCAGGCGAGGGTGCTGACCGGATGCGAGGCGAAGGGGATGAGGTTGCTCGTGAGCCGGTAGAGCAGGATCCGCTCGCGCTCGAGGAAGTCGATCACCCGGCCGAGCCCGTCGAGATTTTCGCGGATGAGCTCCCGCAGCCGCGCTGCCGTCGCATTCTTCAGCCGGCAGGTCCGGCTGGTGGTGATCCCTTCCGACAGCACGGAGGCGACAAAGCCGAGACGCGCGAGCATACGATAATTATCAACCTTGGCTCGGGTCGGCGCCTGGAGGCCCTTGTCGCGCCGACAGCTGAGGATTCGTGGAGGTGCCGTGCGGCTCGATCGCTGGTCTCCCGTCGTCGCCGCGCGGGAGTTCGTCACGTCCCGCCGCGGCCGGGTCGTCGTCGCGTCACACAACGACGTCGACGGCCTCGCGTCGCTCCTCATCCTCTGCCGGGCGCTCGCGGGGTCCGGGAGCGAGCCGGTTCCGCTGCCGGGCAGGCGAGGGGAGCATGTGCACCAGGACGGGATGCGGAAACGGATGCAGGCGCTCGAGCCGGATGCCCTGGTCGTGCTCGACATGGGGAGCCGCAGCGATCCCATCCTCGATGACGTCCCGACGCTGGTCATCGATCATCACGTCCCGCGCGGCGGCGGTCCCCGCGGCGCGGTGTTCGTGAACGGCCACGATCGCGACCCGGTCCCCCCGACCAGCGTGCTGGCCTGGGCGGTCTGCCGCGGCCTGCCAGGCACGGAGGGGTGCGCCTGGCTGGCGGCGCTCGGAGCGATCGCCGATCTGGGTACGGCCGCGCCGTTCACCGACCTGCTCGGGATCGTCGCGAAGGGAAGCGCGTGGACGAAGGCCGTGTCGCTGCTGAACGCCGCCCGGCGCGCGCCGCAAGACGACGTGTTTGCCGCGTTGGAGGTGCTGGAGCGCGCCAGCAGCCCGCAGGAGATCAGTGCCGGCCGGGTCCCCGGCGTCGCGCAGCTGGAGGAGTACCGGCGAGCCGTCCAGGCAGAGCTGGCGCGCTGCTCGCGCGTCGCGCCGAAGAAGATCGGTCCCGCGGCGCTCATCCGCTTCTCCTCCGCCGCGCAGGTCCATCCGCTGGTGGCCGTCCGCTGGTCCGGCCGGCTGGCGCCGGCGGTCGTCATCGCCGCGAACGACGGCTTCCTGCCCGGTCGCGTGAACTTCGCGATCAGGGCCGCCGCCGACATCGACCTGGTCGCGTGGCTGCGCGGCCTGCCGTTCACGCCGTCCACCGGGGCCGAGTTCGCCAACGGCCATCCGCGAGCGACCGGCGGCAGCCTGCCGACCGCGGAGTTCGAGCGGTTCCTGGAGGTCCTCTCCGCAGCCGCCAAGAGCTGACGGCCACCCGTGCACCGCCGAAGGCTCAGCGGGATGTTGTGTCCGGCGAGCGGCTTCCTCGGCGGTGCCTTCGGCCGTTCGGCTTGCCGGCCTTACAATGGCGGGCATGTCACAGAGGCTCAGCCGGCGGCGCTTCGTAGACGGAACCGTCCGACTGGCGCTCGTCACACCGCTGATTCCTCTCGAGCCGCTCACCGCGGCCGGGCAGACGCGGACGCCATTCCGTGCGGTCGATCGTCGAGCGCTGCGCGCGGCCGCGGACGTCATCATCCCGGCCGGGCGCCAGATGCCGGCAGCCTCGGCTGTCGGCGCGGTCAGATATATCGAGCGGATCGCCGTCGCGGATCGCGCCGTGGAGGAACTGCTCCGTGAGGGACTGCGCGCGATCGCGCTCGCGGGAGCCGCGCCGCACATCCGCTTCGATCAGCTTGCGATCGAACGACAGATCGAGGTGCTCGCGCACGTCGAGGCCACGAACACTCCTGCCAATTTCTTCGGAACACTGCGCGACCTGGTCTACGAGGCTTACTACACCCAACCGAGCGTGCAGAAGCGCATCGGCTACAGCTTCCGCTCGGGTCGCCGCCGCACGGTCCCTGTGGCCCCATTCGACGAGCAGCTTGTCGCGCGCGTCCGGCGGCAGAAGCCGATCTACCGCCAGGTCTCCTGATGGCGGCCGACCGCGTGGACGTCGTCGTGATCGGGTCGGGCGCGGCCGGGGCCGCCGTCACGTGGCGGCTCGCCGCGTACGGCGCATCGGTCCTGTGCCTCGAGCAGGGTGATTGGCTGCGGCCGGACGACTTCGCGTCGGCGCGGCACGACTTCGAAGCGTCGCTGCGCCGCGGCCGGTACGCGTTCCTGCCGAACGACCGCAAGCGGCCCGAGGACTATCCGGTGACCACCGCCGGCGCTGGCCCGACGAACATCGTGATGTGGAACGGCGTCGGCGGCAGCACGGTCCATTGGGAAGGTCATTTCCCGCGGTTGCACCCGTCGGACTTTGCCGTGCGGCGACTCGACGGTGTCGCGGAGGACTGGCCGATTTCGTACGCCGACCTGCAACCGTTCTACGACACGAGCGACGCGATGATGGGCGTCTCGGGTCTTGTTGGCAATCCCGCGTATCCACCGCGGCGCTCGCGCGGCACCCCGCCGCTCCCGCTCGGCCGGTCGGGCGAAGCGCTCGTGCGCGGCTTCGAGAAGCTCGGCTGGCACTGGTGGCCGTCGGACAACGCGATCATCTCGCGCGACTACGACGGCCGCGTCGGCTGCGACTATCGCGGCCGCTGCAACTTCGGGTGTCCGCTCAAAGCGAAAGCGTCCGCTGACGTCGTCTACTGGCCGAAAGCGCTGGAGATCGGTGCGAAGCTGACCGTGCGCGCACGGGTGAAAGAAATCGCGGTTGGCAGCGACGGCCACGTGACCGGAGTCGTCTATTTCGGACGACGCGGCGAGCTGCAGATGCAGCCGGCGCGGGTGGTCATCGTCTGCTGCAACGGCATCGGCACGCCACGCCTGCTGCTCGCGTCCAAGTCCGCGAGGTTTCCGGACGGCCTCGCGAACGCGAACGGTCAGGTGGGCCGCCACTTCATGAATCACCCGGGCCGCTACGTCGAGGGCATCTTCGACGAGCCGTTCGAGACGGAGACATTCACAGGAAATCCGTTCTTCAGCCAGCAGTTCTACGAAACTGACCGCGACCGCGGCTTCGTGCGGGGCTACTCGCTGATGGTCTACCGTCCGTTTGGACCGGCCAGTGTCGCGTGGGGCGACAGCGAGTCGGTCCCGTGGGGAAGCGGACATCACGACGAGATGGCGCGCCGGTTCGGCCACAGCGTCGGTATCGCCGTGATGGCGGAGGACCTGCCAGAGGAGATCAACCGGGTCGACCTCGATCCCGACGCGAAGGACTCGAACGGCATCCCGGCGCCGCGCGTGACCTATCGCGCGTCAGAGAACACGCGGCGGATGCTCGCGCACGGCGCCGCCTCAGCGCGGCAGGTGCTCGAGGCCGCCGGTGCCGCGCGGATACTGGATTCGGGCCGCGTGATGAATTTCGCCCACTATATGGGCACGGCGCGGATGGGTCGCAACCCGAACACGTCGGTGGTGAACGCGTGGAATCGGGCGCACGGCGTCCCCAACCTCTTCATCGTGGACGGCAGCTCGTTTGCCACATCAGGAGGCGTAAATCCCACGTCCACGATCGGCGCGCTCGCGCTGCGAGCGGCTGAGGGAGTCTGGACACTGCGCAAGGAGTGGGTGTAGCGTCGCGAGTCAAGCCTTCCCTGGACGCCGCTAGCCGTGCCGCGCGAGACGCCTGATGGCCAGCCCGCCGAACAGGACGGCCACGCCCACGAGCAGCGCGGCCGACGTCGCCGGCGGCACGTAGCTGAAGCCATCGACTCCGGCAACGCCGATCGCCACCTGATTGAGGTGGAACGCGGGCCACACGATCACGAGCTTTTCGAGGAACGCCGGCAGCGGGAAGAACAGTCCCGAGAGCCACAGCATCGGCAGGAAGATGACGTTGATGATCGCCGGCGTTGACGACGCCGAGGCTCGCGCCCCGACGAACAGCCCGAGCGCGCAGAACGCCGGCGCGCCCGCCACCATCACGAGCGCGATGGCGGCCATCTGCGCGATGGACAGCGGCGCCGCCCCGGCGACACGCGCGGCGACGGCGATCGAGGCGACGGCGAGCGCCGTGAAAGCCATCGCCACCACGGTCTTGGCGACCAGCCACGCGCCCGGCGGCGACGGCAGCGCGCGGCGCAGCCGGAACAAGCCGGCGTCGCGCTCGGCCGCCAGCATGCACCCCGCCCCGAACATCGCCGGCCCCATCGTCGCGTAGACGCACCAGCTGCAGAACAGGTAGCTGCCCAGTGCCGGGTTCTTCGCGATCTCGCCCGCGGGCAGCACGATGCCGAAGAAGAGGTAGATCGGCACCGGCAGCACGAGGAACGGAATCGACAGGCCCGGGGTACGCAGCACGCGCAGCGCTTCGACGCGCACCTCCATCGCGTACGCCCGCAGCACGAGCCGCAGCGGCATGATCGCGTCGTCGCCGGCGCGAACGGTGAAGGCCGGAGTGGTGGCGGGACGCATCTAGGCAGCCTCCTTCGTGAGGGCGGTGAACGCCTCGGCCAGGCCGGCCTGGCGGATTTCGAGATCGCGGAGGCTGGCGTCGGCCGCGAGGAGGCGCCGGACACAGTCCTCGGCGTCGACGACGGTGATTTGCAGCCGCTGTCCGTCGCGCGCCGCCGCGACCACGTCGGGCCACGCGCGGACGCCAGCCACGTCGACGCCGCTCGTGCACGTGATGTGCTTGCGCGAGACGAGCGATCGCACCTCGGAGACGCTGCCCGACGCCAGCAGCCGTCCGCCCGCGAGCACCGCCACGCGGTCGGCCAGCGCCTCGGCCTCCTCCAGGTAGTGCGTCGTCAAGACGATGGCGCAGCCCTGGCCGACGAGGGTGCGCAGCGTCTGCCAGAGCACCTCGCGTGCCTGGACGTCGAGGCCCACCGTCGGCTCGTCGAGGAAAAGCAGCTGAGGCTGGCCGCACACGGCCAGCGCGAACTGCACGAGGCGCTTCTGTCCGCCCGAGAGCTTGCCGTACGGGCGGCGCGCAAGCGCATCGAGGCGTGTCAGCGCCAGCGTCTCGGCGACGGTGAGCGGACTGGCGTAGTAGCTCGACGCACAGGCGATGAGCTCGCGGACGCGCAGCTCCGGTGTCAGGGTGACGTCCTGCATCATCACGCCCACGCGCCGTCGCGCGCCGACATCGAGCGGCGAGCGACCGAACAGCGTGGCCGTGCCCTGGTCTGGTTCGAGCAGACCGAGCAGCAGGCCGATGGCCGTGGACTTGCCCGCGCCGTTGGGGCCGAGCACGGCCAGCAACTCGCCCGGCTGGACATCGAGGTCGAGCCCCGCGAGCGCGACCGTCGTACCGTACCGCTTGTGGACGTCGCGCAACGACGCGATGGGGCTATTGGCTGCCGTGGCGGGACTGGCCGGGGCCGGGTTGGCGGTGCCCTGCGGTCCGCGGCCTGGCTCGCGTGCCGGGTCGACGGTGATGCCGCGCACGAGGCCACGGGGGTAACGACGTCCGTTGAGCACCTGCCCGACGAACGTCGGGCGCACGAGGTAGCGATAGCTGGTGAACAGCAGCGCCAGGCTGACGCCAAGCACGAGCGGGAACTTCACGGTCCAGTGCCAGGGCAGCTGGCCGACAAGGACCTGCAGGGCGGCGACCAGCGGCAGGTGTGCAAGGTAGATCCAGTACGACGCGTCGGCGGTGTAGCGGACCGCCGCATTCGGCCGGCCCAGGAAGCGCATGGCGAGGCCGATGAGCGCGAAGCACCAGCACCACAGCGCGATGCCGTAGGCGAGTGCATACCCGAACGTGATCGGCGCGCCGGGCACGGCGGGCGTGAGTGGCGGCGTCAGGCCGGTCATCAGGAGGCAGGCGGCCGTGGCGACGAGCGCACCGCCGAGGTGCAGCGGCCACCGGCGGCTCCAGGTGGCAAGCAGGTGGACCTGACGATGCACCAGCCATCCGAACAGGACGGCCGTGCCGTAGCCGATGAGCGACGCGGCGCGCGGAATGAAGGACTGATCCGGCGTGGGAATACCGAACCACATGAACCACATCGGCGTCCACGCCAGTGCCAGGGCCAGAGGCACGGGCAGGAGGAGCGCTGCCGTCCCCGACTGCACGAGGCGGGCGACGACGCTGTCGGCCATGCCACGCAGCGTGCCCCGCGTGTCGACGGCCAGCACGAGCGCGCGCGCGGTGACCACGAGCACGTACAGGATCAGCAGGTAGTAGAGGAACCACAAGTGCATGAACTGGAAGGCGGCCGCAGGCGGCGGCGGGAGGCTGGCCGGCGGTGCCGGCAGCGTGCCGCCGAATGTCCGCGTCAGGCCCCAGATCCACACCGCGCCCATCGTCGGGGCCAGCACCATCCAGCCGACGGTAAGGGGGACGAGTATGCGCATGGCGCGATCCGCCCAGAAGCCGCGCGCGCCACGGCGATGGAGCGCCATCCGGGCGAAGAAGCCGGCGATGAGGAAGAACAGCGTCATCCGGAACATGTGCGACGCGAACAGCACCACCGCGAGTGTCGTGCTCGGTGAGCTGTCGACCATCGCCCAGATGCCTGGCGGCATGCCCGGGATGAACGAAAAGCCGGCGTGGAACACCACGCCGAGCAGCAGGGCGCCCGCGCGGACGGCGTCAAGGGCGTGCAGGCGTTCGTGCGAGGTCATGGCATTCTCCCCAAGTCAGATGAAGTCGGCGCGCCGGGCGCGCACGACGGCCGCGACGGCCAGGATGGCCACGCCGAGCACCATCTCGCTCACCGTGACGAAGACGATGTCGGAGGCCCACACGGCTGTCGGCCCGCTGCCGAAGCGCTGCACGGAAGGCAGGCCGAAGAGCAGCATGATGAAGAAGTTCACCGAGACGTTGCCGATGATGATCGCGGTGGCGTGCCAGCCGTTCGAGTCGGTGTTGAGCCCGACCCCGAGCAGCGCGCAGTAGTAGAAGAAGACGAAGCCGAGCAGCGAGACCCACAGGGGCAGGTATCCGTCGGGAATCGCCGACGTCCGGATGGCCACCACGACGGCCAGGCTCAGAACGAGCCAGGGCAGGCCGAAGGCAATGGCGCTGGCGGCGACCTTGGCCGCCAGGTACTGCCCGCGCGACACCGGGAACGTGAACAGGAACAGGACCACGTGTTCCTTCCGTTCGGTCACCACGGCGGTCATCACGACGAAGATGTTGAGGATGATCAGCGTGCAGATCATCAGCACCCCCCCGGCGCCGAGCGGCAGGGCGCTGGCGGTCATCAACCAGGCGGCGAGCAGGCCCCCGGCGATGGTGCCGGCGATCCACCAGCGCAGCAGCGAGAGGTCCTTGGCGATCAGGTGGCGCACGGTCGCGCTCATGCCGCACGCTCCCGGCGGTCGCGCATCACCGTGGCGACGAAGATCTCCTCGAGCGTCATGCGCTGGACGTCGCGGACGGCGATGCCGGCGCGCACGCAGGCGGCGTCGAGCGCCGGGGCGTAGGCGCTGGTCGTGACGGCGACGAGACGCCCGGCAGACACCGTGTCGACGAGGCCGTCGATCGGCGGCAGCGTGGCCCCGGGCGGCATGTCAAGCTGCAGCCGGCGCCAGCGATCGAGGTAGGCCTCGGTGTCGCTGTCCTCGATGACGCGGCCGCGATCGAGGAAGGCGATGCGGTCGCAGATTCGCTCGACGTCCTGTGTGTTGTGCGACGAGAACAGGATGGAGCGGCTCTCGTCGCGCACCACGTCCATCAGTTCCGCCAGGACTTCGTGACGCGCGACCGGGTCGAGCCCCGTGGTCGGCTCGTCCAGGACGAGCAGGCGCGGACGACGGGCGAGCACGAGCAGCAGCGTGGCCTTCACCCGCTCGCCGTGCGACATCAGGCGGATCGCCTGATCGCGATGGAGCAGGAAGCGGCCGACGAGATCGTCGGCATAGGCAGCGTCCCAGGTGCCGTGCATGCGGGCGACCAGGCGCATGTGCCAGGCCAGCGTCTGGCTGCCGTAGAGGCGCATGTCATCGGACACGAAGCCGACGTCGCGCTTGACGGCGGCCTCGGCGGCCGGCATCGGCTGGCCGAGCACGCGGACGTCGCCGCGATCCTGGCGCACCATGCCCATCAGGATGCGCAGCGTGGTGGATTTGCCGGCGCCGTTCGGCCCGACCAGGCCCATCACCTGGCCGGCCTCGAGGCGCAGGTGCAGGTCGGTGAGCTGGAAGAAGCGGTAGCGCTTGGCGACGCCACTCAGCGAGAAGACGGGCTCGGTCATGATTCGTGTCGATCCTTCGCAGCCAGCGTCTGGCGCAGCCGCGCGTGCAGGTCCTCGTCCGACAGGCCGAGCGCACGGCCGAGGGACGTGGCGGCCGAGAGGTGAATGTCGAGTTCGTCCAGGCGCAGGCGTACGCTCAGGTCGGCCTGCTCGGCCACGAACGACCCCTTGCCCTGGCGTGTCACGATCACGCCGTCGCGCTCGAGGTCGAAATACGCGCGCTTGACCGTGATCACGCTCACCCGGGTGGCGGCGGCCATCGCGCGAATCGAGGGCAGCTCGAAGCCCGGCGGCCAGTCGCCGACGGCAATGCGGCGGCGGATCTGCTCGATGATCTGCACGTACATCGGTCGCGGGTCGGCCTGAGAAATGAAGACGTCGCTACTGTTCATAGACAGTATGCACAGTATATACGATCGTGCGGGCCGTCCGTTCCCAGGGCGGGCCCGGCCCGTTTTGGCGACCCGGGCCTCGTCGATTAGGCAATCCTGCTGGTATCGGCCGGCATGTGCGACACTGCCCGAGTGGGTCGCCGTCCACCTCCTCCGGCTCCCGCCTGCGACGGGTGGGCTGTGCGGCTGTTTGGCGCCCCATGACGCAGCGGCCGGATGCCAGGAGCGCGCAGCGTCTCGCGAGGATCGGCGGTGTCCTGTATCTCGCCATCATCGTCATTGGTGCATGCGGCGAGATGGTGGTGAGGGGCCGCGTCTTCGTCCCGACCGATGCGGCACGCACGGCGGCCAACCTGCGCGCGATGGAGTGGCTCTGGCGGGTGGGCGTCGCGGGGGAGATCGTCCTCCTCGCGTCCGCGGTTGCGCTCGCGCTGATCTTCTACATCCTGTTGCGTCCCGTCAGCCGCCCCCTCGCGGCCATGGCGGTTCTCTTCAATCTCGTCGCCATCGCGATCGAAGGCGTGGCGGCGGTGGCCCTCGCCGCGGTGCTCCTTACCGCGGTCACCGACGGCACCGTGCTGCTGCTGATCCGGGCTCACAGCCTCGGATTCGGCATCGGGCTGGTGTTCTTCGGCATCGAGTGCGTGATCCTCGGGTTCCTGATCGCCCGGTCAGGCTACATCCCGAGGTGGATCGGAGTGCTGATGGTGGTGGCCGGGGGCTGCTATGTCGTCAACAGTTTCGCGCTGATCCTGTCGCCGCCGCTTTCGCGCCGGATCTTTCCGGCCATTCTCATGCCCGCGCTGGTCGCGGAACTCTCGCTCGCGCTGTGGCTGCTCGTCAGGGGCGTGCGGGGTGACCAGTGGGATCGTCGCGCTTGATCGAGACGAAGACTCACGCGACCGCCGCCCTCGACTGATCCCGCTCGCCCTCTCACGCGCCAGCTGTCCACGCCGATGCCGCCTGGAGCACGATACCCTGCAGCCTGCGCACACCTCAGGGCGCGGGAGACGAGCACCGGGCTGGCCTAATAATCGGGGTACGTCAACACCTTCATGAGGGACGGCCAGGTGATGATGACGCCGAGACAGACGCGGTCGCGAGAGCGCGGGAGGCGTCCTCGCCTGCAGGTGAGCAACGCGAATGGACCTCCTGCGCCCGCGCCAGTGCCGCCTGGACGTGCGGCACGATGTTGTGGGCGCCGACATGGTGGATGAATTCGGCCTGGTGGAGGAACTGCGCGGGCTGAAGGCGGGCGCCACACAGGATCAGCGTGCGGCCGGATTTCTTCAGGCGGTCGCTGAGCGTCTCCAGCGCATGCAGACCAGACGCGTCGATGGCCGTCATGTTCCTCAGCCGCAGGATCACGATGGGCGTGAACGCCGCTAGGTCGGCCGTCGCGTCCACCAGTTTGTCGGTCATCCCGAAGAGAAACGGCCCGTGGATACGCAGGATCGTGACAAACGACGGCACCTGCTTGTCCTGCAGGACGTGGGCACGGCCATCTTCGATGTACTCCGGTGTGACGGTCGCGATGCTCGTCGTGTCCGTCACCCGGTAGATGTAAAGCAGCGCGGCCAGGGCCATGCCCACTTCGACGGCGATGGTCAGGTCGGCCATCACGGTCAGCGCGAAGGTGATCATCCAGACGGACTTGTCGGCCCAGTCGAGCCGCCAGATGCCCGCAATCTCCCGCCACTCGCCCATGTTGTAGGCCACGACGAAGAGCACGGCCGCGAGGGTCGCCAACGGCACATACGTGGCGAGCGGCGCGAGCAGCAGCACGATGGCCAGCAGCGTCGCGGCGTGCACCAGACCAGCGACCGGCGAGCGGGCGCCCGACCGGAAGTTCGTTGCCGTGCGGGCAATCGCTCCGGTGACGGGAATGCCGCCGACGAGCGGCGTGACGATGTTGGCCACTCCTTGCGCCATGAGTTCGGCGCTCGAATTGTGCCGATCGCCGGTCATCGAGTCGGCGACGACCGCGGAGAGGAGACTCTCCACCGCGGCCAGCAGCGCCACGGTCATGGCGGCCGGCAGCAGCGGCAGGATCAGGTCGACGCGGAACGCGGGGATGTGGACCGGCGGGAGGCCGCCAGGGATCGCGCCGAACTTCGAGCCGATGGTCTCCACCGGCAGCTGAAACGCTGCGACCACCACCGTGCCGAGGACCAGTGCCACGATGGAGCCGGGCACGCGCGTCAGCCACCACGGCACCAGCAGGACGAGCGCCAGCGAGCCGATGCCCAGCGCCAGTGCCGCCGGATGATACGTGTGCATCGACTCGACGATCAGGTACATGCGCTCGAAGAACTCGCTCGGTGGGTTGGCGATACGCAAACCAAAGAAGTCTTTGATCTGGGTGGAGGCGATCAGCAGGGCGATGCCGTTGGTGAAGCCCAGCACGACGGGCCTCGGGATGAACTTGATCGCCTGGCCGAGGCCGGTGACGGCCAGGAACAACAGGATGACGCCCGCCATCATCGTGACCATCAGCAGGCCCGACAGGCCGTGCGCGGCGACGATGCCCGCGACAATGACCACGAACGCGCCCGTCGGTCCGCCGATCTGAATCCGTGAGCCCCCGAGGAAGGACACCACGAACCCGCCAACGATGGCCGTGTAGATGCCCGCCTGTGGGGTCACTCCCGACGCGATCCCGAACGCCATCGCCAGCGGCAGCGCGACGACGCCCACCGTGAGCCCCGCGACCACGTCGGCGACAAGCGCGCGGCGGTCGTAGGTGGCGAGACTCTGGAACAGCTTGGGCTGCCAGGTTCGCCACGGGATCCGACTGAACAGCGCCAGCGCGGTCATACGCCCCGATCGTGTTCAGGACCCATTTCGCCGAGCATGGCCAGGGTGTCGTTGAGGTGGGCGGTGACGTACTGCTTCAGCAGGTCGAGCACCTGCATGAGGACAGGATCGCGGAGCGCGTAGACGACCTGGTTACCGGACCTGCGGCTGGAGACGACGTGTTTCGCCCGCAGGACAGCCAGGTGTTGCGAAAGGTTCGACTGCTCGCCCCCCAGCCGAGCGAGGAGTGCACCGGCCGTGAGTTCACCCTGCCCCAACGCCTCGACAATCGCGATTCGTGTGGGGTTGGCCAATGCCTGAAAGATCTGGGCCTTGAATGTTCGAAGCGCAGTGTTCACGCATATCAGTATATGCGAACTTTCTAATATTCACATTGTGCCAAGCTTCCAGGGCTTGGTTGGAGTGAATGCCCGAAGGGAGGTGCCGCGCGGCTTATCTCTTCTCGGACTTCGCCAGCGCCGCTTTGAACTCCCAGCGATCCTTCCACTGCTGGACGTAAGGCTGGTACTCCGGCGCGGTGACCCAGGGCCGGGTCCCGGGTTCGCCCGGATTCACCTTGCGCTCGGAATAGTCCTGGCCGGCAACGCTGGCCTTCACGGTCTCATTCCAGGCGAGCAAGGCGGCGTGCAACCGCCGGGCGACGTCCGGCTTTTCGGTGGCGATGTTCCTCTGTTCTGATGGATCCGTCTCGAGGTCGTAGAGCTCGAACGCCCCCTCCGCGAGATTGGGCGAGACCACCTTGTAGCGGTTGTCGATCCAGGCGCCGCGCCGCTGGTGCCGGAACGGCAGCGGCTTGCTCCGCTCGCCGGCGTCCGCGGCAAAGAGCGGCTGCAGGCTGAGCCCATCGACCGGCGGCAGCAGCGCGCCCGCCGGCAGCCCGACGACGTCGGCAATCGTGGGAAAGATGTCGACCGTGCCCGCCGGGTAGTTCGTGACGCGCGGCGTGATCCGGGCCGGCCACTCCACGATGGCCGGCACGCGCAGCCCGCCCTCGTACATCGTGTTCTTGAAGCCGCGGAGGTGGCCCACGGTGCCGGGTGTGATCTCGGGCAGCCCGCCATTGTCGCTGTTGAACCAGAGGATCGTGTTGTCCGCCAGGCCCAGCTTGCGCAGTCCGGCCCGCAGGGTGCCGATGCTGCGGTCCATCGCGACGAGTTCCCCGTAATGATCCTGTGAATTCGGCTCGAGCGCGCCGAACGCCGCCTTGTCCGCCGCGCTTGCACGCATCGGCGTGTGCGGTGAGCCGTACCAGATCACGGTGAAGGTCGGTTTGCCGCCGGCCGTGTGGCGCGCGAGAAATTTCAGCGCCTCCCCCACGATGATCTCCGACGAATCGCCCTGGTGCTCCTCGAACTGCCCCTGCCGGCTCAGCAGCGGATCGTGATCGAAGAAGTTCGTGACCGACAGCCACTCGTCGAAGCCGAAGTGGCCGGGATGGTGGTCGTCGGTGCCGAGGATCGGCGCCCCCGGCCCGCTGTAGCCATTGAGGTGCCACTTACCGAAGTGTGCGGTGACGTACCCGGCGTCGCGCAGCGCCCGGGCGATGGTCTTTTCCTGGCGGCGGAGCGCGTAGCCGTGGTTCTCGACGCCGCTGCGGTCATTCGAACGGCCGGTCAGCACCGTGGCGCGGGTCGGGGAACAGTTGGGCGCGCCGGCATAGAAGCGATCGAAGCGCAGCCCGGCGGCAGCCATCGTGTCGAGGTGCGGCGTCTTCAGCACGGGGTGGCCGTTGTAGCCGGTCTGGCCCCATCCCATGTCGTCGGCCATGACGAGGATGATGTGCGGGCGCTCGGGCGCCGCGGCGGAGGCGGCGGCCCACAGGCAACCGAGCGTGAGAAGGATTCGTGGGAGAGTCACGAAGGGTCGCTCCGAGCGGACGCGGCGATTATTGCCACCGGGTGCGGCAGTGTCAAGCCGCCGGGCACAGCCGGCCGCGCCAATCGTCGTCTACACTTCCGCCATGCCGATTCGCCGTGGGCGCCTCGCGGCCCTGGGCGCCATGTTGATGGCAGTCACGGGCCCCGGTTGCTCGGCGCGCCCCTCGCCTCCGCCTCCCGAGCTCCTGATCCGCGACGTCACGATCCTCTCGATGGACGACGAGGCGGCGCAGCGTGGGTCGGTCCTCGTGCGCGGCGATCGAATCGCCTACGCTGGGCCGACGGCGTCGGTCCCGCCTGCGCCGAACGCGCGGGTCGTCGATGGCACGGGCCGCTTCCTGATCCCCGGCCTGATCGACATGCACACCCACGTGTCGAAGACGCGCCGGTCGTCGCTAGCGCTGCTGGTGGCAGCGGGCGTGACCACCGTCCGGGATCTCGGCGGGGACCACGAGGAGCTGCTGGCGTGGCGCCGCGAGATCGAGGCCGGGACACATGTCGGTCCGCGACTGTTGATCGCCGGCCCCTATCTCGAGTCGGCGGGCAACGCGGCGCGTCAGCACCGCACGCCCGCAACCGAAATGATCGAGCCGACCGAGCGCACCCGCGTCGGTGTCGCTACGCCTGCGGACGCCGACCGCATCATTGCGGAGCTCGCCGCCCGCGGCGTCGATCACCTCAAGATCCGGACGACAACCGATCGCGAGACGTACCTGGCGATTGGCGCTGCCGCACGGCGGCACCGCCTGGCCCTGGCCGGACACATCCCGCCGTACTCGCTCGACGACGTCCTCGCGTCCGGTCAGGCATCGCTGGAACACGGCTTCTATCCACCCCTCGAGGATCGGCGGGACGTCGATCGCCGGGTGTTCTTCCGCGGCCTCGCCGCTGCCGGCGTGGCGATAGTACCGACGCTTGTCGTGCTCGAACGCCTGGGGACGCCGGACGACGAGGCGCTGAAGCGCCGGGTTGAAGAGGCCGACCGGCCGCCGAATGGCCGGCCGCTGCTCTCAACGTATCTTCGCGCCGACTGGCGGGAGCAGCTCGCCGAACAGGGACCCGAACGGCGTCCGCTCTACCACCGGCTGCAGGAGAGCAGCCGGCGCGACTTGCGTGAGATGCACGCCGCAGGCGTGCGCATCCTCGCGGGCACCGACATCGGCGTGCTGAACGTCGTGCCCGGCCAGGCGCTGCACGAGGAGCTGACGCTGCTGGTGAGGGACGCAGGCCTGTCGCCGCTCGGCGCCTTGCGCGCGGCGACGCGCGATGCCGCGGTGTTTCTCGGCCGCGATCAGGAGATCGGCTCGATTGCCCCCGGCAGGCAGGCCGATCTCCTCCTCCTCGATGGCAATCCGCTGGACGACATCACGCACGTCTCCCGCATCAGCGCCGTCGTGCTGCGCGGCCGCCTCTTCGCCCGCGCCGCGCTGACCCGTCTGGTCGACGAGGTGGCGGACGCCCCGGATGTCGCTGCCAACGACTGGCCGAGGGCGCCGGTGCGCTGACGCCGTTTCTTGCCCCGCAGCCCGGACGATTCATTGCGGATTTCATCCATGACCGACCGGCCGAGCCAGTCACTCGTCTCGGCCGCGACCATCGTGCCAGGGGCGGTGCTCGCGTAGTACCTGTCGTCAGACTTCAACGTCACGTTCCTCTCGGCTCCTGCTCGAAGGCTGACTGGGAGCAGACGGGCAGGAGGTGTGCAGGCGGGCCGGAAAGCATTCGTGGACCGTGCACTCCTGGCGCGTCAAGGGTCGAAGAACGCACACGGGTGGATTCTCCGCTCCTGAGTTCTCCGGCCTGTTCAAGTCAGGGCCGGTCACTCGCCGCCCGGAGCGGGCCTGGCAATCACGACCGAGCAGTGGGCCTCGGCCGCGACAGCGGCGGACGTCGATCCCAGGACGGCCCGGCCGATGCGTCCGTGCCCGTGCGATCCCAACACCACACGGTCGGCGTGCCACTCGGCGGCTTCGCGCACGATCACGTCCTTGGGGTCGCCCTCAACGACCTTCGTCGTGACCTCTAGGTGCGGCCGGTGGCGTCTGAGGCGCGTGACGGCCGCCTGCTGGATCTCAGGGGTCCGCCGTGCTTGTTCGTGGAGATCATCCGCGCGTCCCGCAGCGAACGCAAGCGCCGGATCGGGAATCGCGGGCACGCGCGAGTGGATGACGGTCAGGACCTCGACCGCGCTCCCATTCGGCAGCCGGCAGTGCGCCACGTCGTTCACTGCGGCGACGCTGCACCGCGACCCGTCTATAGCCAGAAGGATTCTGAGCGGATGCGGGGCCTCTCCGGCGTCAGCTCGGAGGAGGTCGTCGAACGGTGCCGGCTCCGCGGGCGGCTTCGTCACCTCTCGCACCGAGACGTACACGAAGATGGTCAGGAGTACGACCGTAAAGACGCCGATGGCGACGAGCGTAATAGGTGCCATGGTCAGCGTCCGCCCCGTAACGCCACCTTGATGTACGTCGCGAACGTCAGGATCGACGGTACCCAGACCGCTACGAACAATCCTTCGTCGCGGGAGCCCCCGAACCACAGGAAGACCGACAATGCCAAGGCGATACCCGCGGCGCCCAACACGAGATAGTCAGAAAAACGCATGGAGACCCCCAAGGCGGGCTGCCCGCCGGCGCCTGTTGTGAAGTGCAGCCCATTCAGTACGTCCTCGCCCGCGATCATGCGGCAATCCCATCCACATCGCCAGCACTTCCACGCCGCACAAATATGACAAGCACAAGGAACTGCGCGTGAACGCGGAGTGCCTGGTGCCGTGTGCGCGGTCCCTTTGGCGTTTCGGACCGAAGCGCCATAGGATGGCAGGCATGCATACTCTGGCGATCGCGCTGCAGGCGCTGGTGGCCACCTCGATCTTCTTCGTGTGGGTGGTCCGCTACGGCAATATCGTCGAGGAGTTCCGGTTTTACGCCCTGCCGGACTGGCTGCGGGACCTGGTCGGCATCCTGAAGATGACGGCCGCGCTGCTGATGCTGCTAGGGATTGAGAGGCCCATCCTGGCCGTGGTCGGCGGCGTCGTCGTGGCCGTGTTGATGGGCGGCGCGGTACTCACCCATATCCGGGTGAAGAATCCGGCGTTCAAGATGCTGCCCAGCCTGACGCTGCTCGCACTCTCCCTCATCGTGGCGCTCCTCAACTATCGAATGCTCTCCGTCTAGCGGACCTCCCGGCGCCGGGTATCCGGGCGCGGCCTCGTTCCACACAGGGATACCCCACATTTTCCAGCCCCGGGGCGCGGCCGACCCGCGACATGGCCGAGTTGGGGATGTCAAAAAAACTTGATATCAAGGGTGCGTCGCGTTAGAGTTGAGAATGTAAAGTTTATTTTACGTAATGTATCTTTAACAGGACATTGGAAAGGAGCGTCGCATGAACCTCTCGTTCCAGGAAAAAAGTCTCTGGGTCACGTTCGTCGGCCTCGTCGTGGTGTTCGGTGTCTATTTCACGTCGGTCCTGCCGGGCGAGTCGGCTGACGTGCTGCCGCACCAGGTCGTCCTCTTCATCACTCTGGTCGTGCTGCTCGTGGTCGTCCAGATCGTCGGCCACACCGTGCTGGCGCTCGTCGATCGGCGCCACGGCACCGACGAACGCGGCCGCCTGATCGAGCTCAAAGGCACCCGCAACGGCGCCTACGTGCTGGCCGTCGGGGTCTTCGTGTCGCTCTGCCTTGCCCTCATCACCGAAGGCACCTTCCTCTTCACGCACGTGCTGCTCGCCTTCTGGGTCCTGGCCGAGCTCGTCCAGATCGGTTCGCAGCTCGTCCACTACCGCCGTGGAGCCTGAGATGGGCAAGGGGGAACACGCCATCACCAACGACATCCGGGTCCTGCGCTTCCACCACGCTGAGATGACGCAGCAGGAACTCGCCGACCGGGTCGGCGTCACGCGGCAGACGATCAACGCCATCGAGGGGAACAAATATTCGCCGTCGCTCGAAGTGGCGTTCCGCATCGCAGCCGTCTTCGGCGTGCCCCTCGAGCAGGTGTTCCGCTACGGGGGCGGCGAGCAGGTCTCTTGACCAGCCCCGCCCACGAGGTGCCGCAGGACGAAGGATGCCGCCGGTGCACGCCAGGACCGCGGCCCGGGGCATACTGGGTTCGTGAACAGCTCCTCCGCATGGCTTCTGGCCTGCGCCGCGACGGTCCTCGCCGGCGCCGAGCCGTCCGCACGCAACTGGCCGCAGTGGCGCGGCCCATCGAGCCAGGGCATCTCGACCGACAGCCCGCTGCCGACCACGTGGAGCGCAAGCGAGAACGTCGCGTGGCGCGCCCCCCTCGCCGGGCTCGGCACATCGTCTCCCATCGTGTGGGGCGACCGGGTAATCGTGACGTCGCAGGTCGGCCGATCGGCACGGGCGGGGGAGGGCGGCCACCCGCAGCTCGCCAGGGACGAGCGCGCGCTCGCGGAGCGCGAACAGCCGATCGGCGGCGGGCGCGGCGGACCTGATCCGGCGGCGGACGACGTGTGGCTGGTGGTCGAGGCGTTCAGCCGGATCGATGGCCGGCGCCTGTGGGAGCATCGCGCGAAGGCGACCGGACCGCTCCCCGAGGTTCACGAGAAGCACAACCTCGCCACACCCACACCCACAACCGACGGCGAGCGCATCTACGCGTGGTTCGGCAACGGGCAGGTCGTCGCGCTCGACATGGCGGGACGGCCGGTCTGGACAAGGCATCTCGGCGTCGAGATCGCGCCGTTCAGGACGCTGTGGGGCCATGGCAGCTCGCCGGTGCTCTTCGACGACCTGCTGATCCTGCTCTGCGACCACCTTGGCGACGCCTACCTGCTGGCGGTGGACGCGCGGACCGGGAAGGATCGATGGAAGGTCGATCGCGGCGAGGAGCGCACGTCGGCCAGCACACCGTTCGTGGTCCGCGGCGCGGCCGGCCCCGAGCTGCTCGTGAACTCGTCCGAGCGGATCGACGTGTACGATCCCCGCACCGGCGGGCTGCTGTGGTTCGCTGGCGACAAGCGTCAGACGCCGATCCCGTCGCCGGTCTTTCACGACGGACGGATCTACCTGAGCCGCGGCTACCGCAACAGCGACTACATGGCGATCCGCCCGGGCGGCCGTGGCGACGTCACGGCCAGCCACGTGGAGTGGCGGGCCCGCTCCGGGGCCTCCTACGTCCCCTCAATCCTCTATTACCAGGGGCTGCTCTACATGACGAACGAGGTGGGGGTGGTGACCTGCGCCGACGCGCGGACCGGCGAGGAGATCTGGCGGCATCGGCTGGGCGGGGTGTTCTTCGCGTCGCCGGTCGCCGGCGACGGTAAGGTCTACATGGTCAGCGAAACCGGCGAGACGTTCGTGCTGCAGGCCGGGCGCACGCCGCGGGTGCTGGCGCGCAACGATCTCGGCGAGCGCTTCATCGCCTCGCCGGCGATCTCGCACGGACGGGTGTTCCTCCGCAGCGACCGGACGCTGTTCGCCATCGGGAATTGAATGCGCAGACACACAACGATCTTCGTAACGCTGCTCACGCTCGTCCTCGGGTCCGCGAGTTTCGGGCAGGTCCCTCCGGCCGTGTCGGGGCCGAGTCCCACGCACGCGGATGTCGACTACGCACCACCCGACCCCGCGACCAGCAACGGGCACAAGCTCGACCTCTACATGCCGTCGTCTGTCAGCGGACGCATCCCCGTGGTCATCTGGACCGGCGGCTCGGCATGGATGGCCGACACCGGCAAGCGATCGGCGCCCGGCGTCGCGGCGCAACTGCTGCCCGCCGGTTATGCCGTCGCGGGAGTGTCCATCCGGTCGAGCTCACAGGTTCGCTTTCCCGGCCAGGTGCACGACATCAAGGCCGCGATCCGCTGGCTCCGGGCAAATGCCGCCACCTACCGCTTCGATCCCGATCGCATCGGCATCATGGGCGACAGCTCCGGGGGCTGGACGACGGCGATGGCCGCGCTCACCGGTGACGCCCCCGAGATGGAGGGCGATGTCGGCACCACCGGCGTGTCCAGCAGGGTGCAGGCGGCTGTCGCGTTCTATCCGCCGACCGATTTTCTGACCATGGACGCCTGGGCAGTCGGCAGGTGCACGCCGCCGCGCTGCCATGACGACCCGGGTTCACCCGAGTCCCGGCTGGTGGGCTGCGCGATTCAGACGTGTCCCGACCGGGTGCAGGCGGCGAATCCGCTGCGCTACGTCACTGACGCCGACCCGCCCCTGATGATCCTGCACGGCGGATCGGATCCCCTGGTCCCGCACCACCAGGGCGAGCAGCTCTACATGGCGCTCAACAAGGCGTGTCTCGAGTCCGTCTTCATCAGCCTGCCCAAGGCAGGGCACGGTCCGTGGAACGCGTTCCTCACCAACGACGCGGTCCGCGAAGCGGCAACGATGCGATCCACCAGCGCTGCCGGGTGCGCCGTCAGCAATCCCTTACCGTTCACGCCGGTGTGGAAGACGGTGACCGACTTCCTCGACACGCACCTGCGGCGTGCCGCGGCGCCCGCGCAGTAACAGATCGCACTGGCCTCACGCCATGGCCGCTTCGCCCGCCGGTCTCGCACGAGCACCCAGCGCACTCGTGACCAGCAGGCCGGCGGTGACGACGGCATGCATGAGCGCGCGGGGATCGGCGATGCTGCCAACTGCCGCCCCGAAGGCGAGTGCCAGGCCGACCCAGGCGACACTGGCGACGCTCGCCGCCACCCGGACCGGCCTGTCCTCGGGACGGTAGATGCGCAGCAGGTGCAGGAACACGAGAAGGAAGACGAACGCCGTCGCCGTAAGGGACCAGACGAACACCTCGGACCCCGCCGGGTAGCCGGTGATCGTGCCGGCGAGATGTCCGAGTCCGCCAAGCGCCAGGAGGCCGCAAAGAATCAGTTCCACCGTTCTCATCTGTCTGCTCCGTTGTTGATGAAGAGGGCTTCGTAGAGGGCGAACGAGCCGCTCCAGCCGCCTTCGCCGTCGAGTGCAATCCTGGTGTCGTTCGCGGCTTCGCCGAAACGCTCGAGATTGCGGTGCTCGAATTCGACGCGGGTCCGCCCGCCGTCTTCCGGAAAGAAGCGGGCTTCCACCTCGGTGACGAGCGCTGGATCGTAGGCGAACTGCGCGTTCAGCTGCCAGGCCAGCAGCATGCGATGGGGCGGCTCCCAGGCGAGGACCTTGCCCCAGTCGGCCTGCGAGCCGTCTTCGCTCACTTCATACCAGCGCCCGCCGGCGCGTGGTTCGACCACGATGTCGCGCCGGGCGCCGAGCAGGCTCTGCACCGCGGGGCTCCAGTCGTGCATGCGGTGGGCGAAGACCTCGAACGCCCTCGCCGGAGTGGCCTTGACGATGAGGGTCTTGCGAATCGGCGTCATTCCTCTTGCTCGAGAATCCGCTGGTAGTTGTCGAGCGCGCCGGACCAGTAGCGGTCGAGCCAGGCCCGGATCACGGCTGGCCCGTCCGGATTGGCACTGTAGACACGGGAGGCTCCCCGGCTCGCGGCGGTCACGAACCCCGCCTTCTTCAGGCGGTCGAGATGCTGCGAGACCGCCGGCTGGGAAATCGTCAGCCCATCGGTGATCTCGCGCACCGTCATCGGCCGCGTCGCCAGCCGCTCGACGATCAGCCGCCGCGTCGGGTCGGCGAGGGACTTGAATGCGAGGTTGGCGGCATCACTCACGGCTTATCATAAGCATATGCTTATGGATTGGTCAAGCTTCCAGCAGCCTGCGCGCGGGCCGTAGCTCGGCAAGCGGCCGGCGCGCCGACGCTATCGCGCGCTCTTGCCAGCCGTGATCACGATGTTCCGGTAGTCCACCGGGCCGTGATCGCCCTGGAGCAGCAGCGGTCCGGGCTCCCCTTCGGCGCTGTCGAGCGCGCCGCCGGTGATGCCGGGAATCTCCCGGTTGCAGATGACGGTCGTGCCGTTCAGCACGTAGGTGAGCATCCGGCCGACGAGCGTGACATCCATCGATTGCCACTCGCCGGCGGCCCTGGCCGCGTTTTCGCTCGGCGCGATGAAGCCGTAGACGCCGCCGAGGTGATGTGACGACGGCGCCAGCCCGGCGGAGTCGTCCACTTGAAGCTCGTAGCGGCCCCGCAGGTAGACGCCGCTGTTCGAGCCCTTGGCGACGCGGAACTCCAGGTGCAGCTTGAAGTCGTCGAACTTCTGCACCGTGACGAGATTGGCGCCGCTCTTCGCGTTCTGCAGGTTGCCGCCGACCGCGCGCCACTCGCTGTCGCGGCGGCCAACCGGCTGCCACCCGTCGAGGGACGTGCCGTTGAAGAGCGTGGCCGGTTCGCCCCAGACCGGCGGTGCGGCCCGCCGCAGCGACGGCGCCCGCGTGCCGGACCATGTCGCCTTCTCGCCGTCGCCCATCGTCATCGAACCGCTGATGCGATCCCCTTCGAGCCGTCCCTCGAACGTGATGTCGCGGGGATCGGCTTCCCACTGGGGCGGGATGGCGAACCGGAACGTGCCGCCGGTGAGCTCGATCCTGGCGATCGGCCGGGCGCTGCCGCCCGAGCCCACGAACTGCCCGACCAGGGTGGCAGTGCCGGACCGCTCCACCTCGAGCCACGACGGCGACGCCTGCGTGCCGCGCTGGACGACGAGATCCCATCGGCCCAGCAGCGCGTCGGAGGCGGCCCGCGGCTGGGCGAGAGCTCCGGGAGACCCCGCGGCCGCGGCCATCAACGCGGCGCCGATTGCGACTCGAGCAAACATGCTTCCCCCTCGACCCGACTTCTGCATACGTGGGTGCATCCTACAACAAGCGCATCGGCTACCACGCCGCTCCGCCCGAGGAGCAGGCGCGGAACAGCAACACCAGCAGGATCGTGCCGATTATGGAAACGAGGATCGACCCGCCACAGCCGAGACGCTTGGAAAAGAGGAAGAACATGCCCGCTTCGATGCAAGTGGCGAGCCGCGACTCGTGCCTCACGCGTGCCATCGGTGAGCTTGCGCTCGCCGGCCCCCCGGGCCGGGTATCATCATCGTTACGGCCCGGACCGACCGTCGGGCAGATGCATACGGAGAATGTCTTGGCCAAGAAGACCCCGGCCCCTGCCGGACCGCGGCCCGGCCGCAACGACCCCTGTTACTGCGGTTCAGGGCGGAAATACAAGCAGTGCTGCCTCGCTAAAGACGACGCGCGGGCGTCCGCCGCGCGGGCGGATGCGGCCTCGGAGAATGCCGATCAGCCTGCGACGGAGGCGCCGGCGGTCCCGCCGCCCCCGAAGAAACACCAGACCCACCAGCCGTGGAAGGGCAGCACCTCGCGCGGGTTCGTGCCGAAGAGCCGGACGCCGCGCAAGGTCGGCGGCGGCTGAGGTCCCGGCAATGCTGGACGTCATCATCATCGGCGCCGGGCCGGTCGGCCTCGCGTGTGCCATCGAGGCGCGCCGCGAAGGGCTGACCGCTCGCATCATCGAGAAGGGCAGCCTCGTCAACTCGATCGTCGGCTACCCGGCGAACATGGAGTTCTTCTCGACGCCGGAGCTCATCGAGATCGGGGGCTATCCCTTTCCGGTGAAGGGATACAAGCCCACCCGGGAGGAGGCCATCGAGTACTACCGCGGCGTCACCCAGCGCGAGGCGCTCGACGTGCGCCTCTACGAGCAGGTGACCGGCGTCACCGGCGCCCATGGCGAGTTCACGGTCGCGACCACGCGCGGCGAGCACCAGGCGCACAACCTCGTGATCGCGACCGGGTTCTTCGACCGGCCGAACCTGCTCGGCGTGCCCGGCGAGACATTGCCCAAGGTCACGCACTACTACCGCGAGCCGTTCGCCTACACCCGCCAGAAGGTCGCGGTGATCGGCGCGCGGAACTCCGCCGCCAAGGCGGCGCTCGACTGTTACCGGCACGGCAGCGAGGTCTCGCTGATCGTCCGTGCCGCGACACTCTCCGACAAGATCAAATACTGGATTCGGCCGGACCTCGAGAACCGCATCAAGGAGGGCAGCATCCGCGCCTTCTTCAACACCGCGGTCGAGGAGATCGGCGAGCGCTCGCTGGTCCTGCGCACCCCCGAGGGGACCACGTCGATCGAGAACGACTGGGTGATCGCGATGACCGGCTACCGGCCGGACTACGCTTTCCTCGAGCGGCTCGGGCTCGAGTTCGCGGAAGACGGGTATCGCACGCCGGTCTACGACGAGACGACCTTCGAAACCACCCGGCCGGGCGTCTACATCGCGGGCACGGTGTGCGGCGGCTACCAGACCAGCCGCTGGTTCATCGAGAACGGCCGGTTCCACGCCCGCCAGATCATGAAGCACATCGCCGGCAAGCGGCCCGAGCCGATCCGGTTCGACGCCGTGCACTGGAAGACGGCGGAGTAGCGGCCTCGGCCGGGGTTCGCCCGCGCGGCGCCCGAGAGGAGGACCACCATCAGCCGCATCCGCATCGCCCTCGCCAACATCCGCGTGCCAGCCACACGGGAAGATGCCGTCCGCTTCGCGACGTCGGCCGTTGAGGACGCGGGGCGTCGCGGCGCCGCGGTGATCTGCTTTCCGGAGTGTTACGTCCCCGGCTACCGGTGGCCTGGCCGGGAAGCACCGGCGGCCGATGCGGCCTTCCTCGCACGAGCCTGGGCCGGGGTGGCGGAGGCCGCACGCGCCGCCCGGGTCGCCGTGATTCTGGGCACCGAGCGCATCACTGCGCGCGGTCTGCAGGCCACGGTGTGCGTCATCGATCCCGACGGCACGATTGCCGGGTGGCAGGACAAGTGTCAGATCGATCCCTCCGAAGAGGGCATCTATCCGGCGATCGGAACGGAGCGTCGGCTGTTCAGTCTCGGCCCGCTGACCTTCGGCGTGGTGATCTGCCACGAAGGCTGGCGTTACCCGGAGACCGTCCGGTGGGCGGCGCGCCGCGGTGCCCAGGTGGTGTTTCACCCGCATGCGCATGTCGCCGAACCGGGAAGCTATCGCCCATCGACGTTTGCCGATCCCGCCAACACCTTCCACGAGAAGGCCATGCTCTGCCGCGCGGCGGAGAACACGTGCTACTTCGCCTCGGTCAACGCTGCCAGCGAGGGCTCGGGCACGACATCGGCGGTGATCCGGCCGGACGGCACGGTGCAGTGCTATCAGCCGTATGGCCAGGATGGCCTCCTGGTGGCCGACCTGGATCTCGGCTCGGCCACCGGCCTGCTTGCGTCGCGGTGCCGGATTTCGCCGCTGTAGCGTACGCACGCCTGCCAACCTGCCGGCTGCGGCCTCGCCGGTCATCCGAAGTGGCTCAACCATACCCACATAAGTCAGAGCTTCTGCCTACCGCGGGTGAAAAATGTCGCAGCGGCAAGGTACATGCCCCGAGAGGCGCGGAATCTCGAACGATTTCGGCAAATTGTATGGATGAGGTTCAGGCAAGGTCTTTGCTACCCCGGCCATACCCGGCGCCGCGTCGCCGCATCCCCGAGGTGGCCCATGTCCTCCGCTCTCTTCGCTCCCGCCACGCTGGTTCGTCCGGTCACCCCCCGCACACGTGTGCAGCCGCTGCCGTCCGGCGGCGGCGTGCTCCTCGACCTCCCAGTCCGGTGGGCCGCCGTGGCCGTCGCCGCGGGGCTCACCGTGCTGCTGGCGGCCGGGATCGCCGTCACGATCCTGGTGACCGGTCTCGGACACGACCACCTGATGGGGCTGGCGCCGGTGTTCGATCTCAATGGTGAGCGGAACCTGCCCACCTGGTTCTCGAGCGCCCTCCTGCTCTCGGCCGCGGCGCTGCTCGTCGCGGCCGCGTGCGGATCGCACCGGCGGGTGCGCGGACACTGGCTGCAGCTGGCCGCGGTGTTCCTGTATCTCTCGCTCGATGAAAGCGCCAGCCTGCACGAGATGACCAATGCGCCGCTCAGGGCGATGCTGGGGGCGTCACCGCTCTTCTACTTTCCCTGGGTGGCCCTCGGGCTCACCCTGGCGGCCGGCGTTGCGGTGTCGCAACGCGCGCTCCTGCGGCAGCTCCCCCGCTCGACACGCTGGCTGTTCGTGAGCGCCGGAGCGATCTACGTCCTCGGGGCCGCCGGCATGGAGCTGCTCGCCGCCCCGCTCTATGCCGCGTCAGGCAAGGGGACGCTTGCACACGGCGGGCTGGTGATCGTGGAGGAGATGCTGGAGATGATCGGCGTCGCCATCTTCCTCCTGGCGCTGCTCGACTACGTCCGCACGTTCCAGCCGCCGCTCGTCCTCAGCTTCGACCAGCGCCGTGCCGTGCCGCGCCCCGCCTTCTGCCTGTCGCCGCGGCGGGTCGGTCACGCACTCTTCGTGCTCGTCGCCGGCCTGGCGGCGGCCAGCCTTGCTGCCCAGGCGGTGCACTACCTCACCGCCGCGGAGATTCCCGCGATCGTCCGGCTGGTGAACCTCAGTCGCGAAGGGAACATCCCGACGTGGTATCAGTCCTCGGCGCTGCTCGCCCTCGCCGCGGCAGCCGCCGTCGTCGCGGTCGCGGCTTTCCGTTCGGGCAACGCCTTCCGGATGCACTGGGCGGTCCTGGCGGTGGGGTGCGTCTACCTCTCGGCCGACGAAGCCGCCGCGATCCACGAGCTGTCGGTCAAGCCGCTGCGGGCGGCCCTGGGCGCCTCCGGCCTTCTCTACTATCCCTGGGTGATCGTCGGCTTTACCGTCGTCGTGGTGGCGGCGGTCGCGTCCCGGTCGTTCGTGGCGGCGCTGCCCGCCAGGACGCGCACGACGCTGCTGACCGCCGCCGCCGTCTTCCTCACCGGCGCGCTCGGCGTCGAGGCGCTCAGCGGCATGTTCGCGGAAGCTCAACGGACGGGAGAACCTGCAGTACGGGTTGATCACGACCGTCGAGGAGACGCTGGAAATGGTCGGGGTGGTCCTCGCGATCCGGGGACTGCTCGAGCACATCCGCGACCACGTCGGGACGGTCGCCTTTGGAGTGCCTGGCGCGGTCCGCTGAACCGGGAGCGGCGCTTTGCGGTTGGACGCCCGTCGTGCCCGTCAGCCGCGCCGGGCCGCCTCGATGGTGGCGATGTCGATCTTCTTCATCGGCATCATCGCCTCGAAGGCACGCTTGGCCTCGCCGCCGCCGGCCGCCAGTGCCTCGGTGAGCGCGCGCGGCGTGATCTGCCAGGAGAGCCCCCAGCGGTCCTTGCACCAGCCGCACTGACTCTCCTCGCCGCCATTGCCGACGATCGCGTTCCAGTAGCGGTCCGTCTCTTCCTGCGTGTCCGTCGCGATCTGAAAGGAAAAGGCCTCGCTGTGCCTGAACTGCGGGCCGCCGTTGAGGCCGAGGCAGGGGATGCCCACGACGGTGAACTCCACCGTCAGCACATTGCCCGCATTGCCGCCCGGATAGTCGCCGGGCGCCTTGTGCACGGCGGTCACGTGACTGTCCGGAAACGTGGCGGCGTAGAAGCGCGCCGCTTCATGCGCGTCCTTGTCGAACCAGAGGCAGATGGTGTTCTTTGGCGTCATGTTCGTGTGCTCCTCGTGCTCGTTCCGCGAACGCCGCGGGCTCAGCGGCAGCCTCGCCCGGTGTCGCCGATATCCTCAACGAATCGTTGAAAGGATACCTGACCGCTGAGAAGCTCTGAGGGGTGCGTAGTTCCGAGTCGCCCGCGCAATGTGCGCGGAAGGGCGCAGGATGCTGAGGGAGTGCGCCGCGATCTCCTCGAACAGCTTCTTCCCGACGATGCGATGCACCGCCGTCGAGGGGTGCCCCTCGTGGTAGAAGAAGTAGGTCGCCGGATCGCCGGCCGGGGTGGGCTCCTGATCGAAGATGGCCCGTCCGGCGCACGCGTTCGTCGTGTCGACAATGCCGTGCGCCGCCGGGTTCGCCATCACCTCGTCGAACGCGGCGCCCCAGCCGTTCAGCCACAGGTCGACGCCCCCCGCGCCGGCCTCGTCGCGGACGAATTGCTCGTAGGCGGGATTCAGTCGAAGCCCTACGGCGGCAAACTGCGGGATCTTCGTGGGCAGCCGGGCAATGGTGAAATGCCGGCCGCCAAGGCCGCGAAGGATCTGAATCTGCTGCCGGAGGTTGGCGAGCGTGAACGCGGTCTCCCGCCGGCCGTCGTTGAGCCCGCCGGCAAGAAAGAAGAGCGTCCCCTCCGGATCGAAGACGATGTCGCCGGACTTCACGCGCGCGGCGAAGTCGCGCACCTGGTTCATCATCCCGTAGCCGAGGAGCGCCTCCTTGACGCGGCGTCCCTCCCCCTCGCCCGTCCCCGCGCCGCTCACGGCGAACACCAGGCTCTTCCCGGCCGCGTTGCCCGCGTTGGCCGGCGCGACCTGCAGCCCCATCAGCCAGCCGAGGTAGGCGACTGCTGTCGGACCGTTGCCGTCGATGTACCCGGCGCCGATGTCCGAGTAACTGTCGCCGAACACGTAGAGGCGCGAAAACCCTGTCGTCGGCTCCGGCGCTGCGGCGCATTGCGCTGCCGATGCACTGACGATCGCGAGCGCCAGCAGCAGTGGCGCGACGGCACGTCGCATGGCAGCTCCTTTACTTGCGGCCGGCGGGCTCGGTGGAGAAGCGCACGCGGGTGAACAGCTCCGGGATGTGCGAATCCCACACGCCGTGCGGGCTCCATGCCCAGCCGCCGGGATCCTTCGCCGGCGGCGCTTCCTTGTAGATGTTGAAGCGGGAGAAGTCCATGCGCCACTCGTCGCCGTCCCGCGGCGGCAGGGCGCGCCCGTCCGGCATCGCCAGGTGCTCGAGCGATCGCCACGGCATGCGCATCTCGACCGTCCAGCCGCGGTCGCGGTCCGTGTTGTCGTTGATCGTCCCGTCCACATGGACCGCGGTCTCGAGGCCGGGCATGTCCCAGTTCCAGTAGCCGATGCGCGGGCCGCGCGGATGCTGCTTGAAGCCGACGCCGGGGAAAGGCCTGACGCCCGGGCGCGAGCGATCGAAGGCCGGCAGGCGGGCGTAGCCGCTCGACTCGAACTCGCGCTCCCAGATGAAGAAGACTTCGTAGATCGTGCCGAACGCGTTGATTTCGAACTCGTAATACGCGTCGCGGCCGGCAATGAACAGCTCGACGTCGTTGTTCGTGTAGATCGGCGCGTCGCGCTCGGTCAGGGTGGCCTCGATGAACGGCTCCTCGATCCAGTAGCCGACGTACAGGTAGGTGTCGTCCCAGAGCACTGCCGCGCGTGTGTCGTGGATCCCGGGGCGTCCGCCGATGAGATCGGCGAACCGCGGCGAGCGCTCCGCCGCCTGCCAGGCCGCCTCGTCGAGCCGGCCGTCAACCACGATGGGCGAGGAGGCGCGCCGCGCGGTGTAGCTGGCGATGCGGTCCTCGGGCCAGGGAAACGGCCACGTCTGCGCCGTAAGCGTCATGATCCCGCATGCTAGCAGGACGGCCGTCAGCGCGCACTTCCGGAAACGACTGATCCCATCCGGCCTCCTGCCGGACGGAATCACGGCCACTCCCGACCATTTGTCGCCCATGGGCCGGTAGCTTACCCCGGACGGAGCCCGCTGTTTGCGGCGACGAGGCCCGTTACCCCCCTTCCCGCATGACCCGTGATCCGAAGCCCGCTTGCCGTCGTCCAATCGGATGAGGAGCCTGGCGATGACTGGTGTGATGGCGATACGGATGGGCACGGCGGTCCTGGCGATCGCATTGGGCGGGGCCTGCTCGCAGGCCACCAGCCCTTCTCCCAACGGCACCGACTTCGTGGTCGATGTCGCCGGGGAGCGGTTCGTGGTGCGCCTCACCGACCCGCAGACGATCGCGCTGGCGGAAGGCAACCTGCGGGGAACCAATTCCACCTTCCCCCTGGGACCGCTGCGCAGCGGCGACGGCGGCTTCAACGCGCCATGGACGTGGCACCTCGACCCGGCGGAGACGCGATTCGTGGAGGTGGCCATCGAGATCTGCGACGGCCGCCCGTCCTACGTCGAGGCGCACCAGCCGGAGTTTCCGCGCTACTGCCCGTGGGGCGCCGACGTGGTGGGGAGGCGCTGAGGCAAGGACTACGCGCCCGGGCGCATGGGGCGCTCGTGCATGATCATCCAGTTGATGCCGAACCGATCCCGCAACTGGGCGAAGCGCGAGGCGAAAAACGTCTCCTGCATCGACATCAGGACCTCGCCGCCCTCGGAGAGCGCGGCAAAGATGCGCTCCGCCTCGGCGTTGCTGTCGACGGTGAGCGAGAGGTAGGCGCTGCGCAGGGGTTGGGCATTCGGGATGTCCGCGCCCATCAGCTCGGTGTCGCCGATGGTGATGCGGGCGTGCAGGACCGCGTCCTTCCAGTCCGGGCTCACCCGGCTCTGATCGGGTGACTGGGCGTGCGTCATCATCCTGCCGATCTGCCCGCCGAGGTGCTTCTCGTAGAACCGGAACGCCTCGGCGCATGTGCCCGGGAAATTCACGTACGTGGTCAGCTTCACGATGGTCTCCTTATTGACCGCTATATTACCGCGCCGTTCCTTGGCCTCGCGCGCCTCACAGGCCCTGCGCGAACGGACTAGAATGAGCGGCACGCCGACATGAGATACGCCTGCACTCTCCTCGCGGCCGTACTGCTGCTGGCGCCCGGCCCGCCCGGCGCCGCCCAGCCGCGGCGGCCGAACATCGTCTGGATCGTGGCCGAGAACGCCAACCTGGAGTTCGGCGCCTACGGCGAGAAGCTGGTGGCGACGCCGAACGTGGACCGCCTGGCAGCGGAGGGACTGCGCTACACCCGGGTGTTTTCGACCGCCCCGGTGTGCGCCCCGAGCCGCTCGGCGCTCATGACCGGCTTCTATCAGACCTCGACCGACACGCATCACATGCGCTCCCACCGGAGCGACACGTTCCGGCTGCCCGAGGGTGCCCGGCCGTTCACGCACCGGCTGAAGGCCGCCGGCTACGTGACGGCCAACATCAAGCAGATTGACGGGGAGACGGTCGGTACGGGCAAGCTGGACCTGAATTTCGTCAACGAAGGGCCGATCTACGACACCGAGGACTGGCCGGTCCTGAAGGGGCGCCAGCCGTTCTTCGCCCAGTTCAACATGCCCGAGGCGGAGTACGACATCTACGACCGGCAGACGTGGAAGAAAGAGCGGGTCGAATGGGTGGGGGAGCGCGATCCCCGCCTGCCCCGGATCGCCACGCCCGCGAACGTCACCCCGCCCCCCTACTATCCCGACGATCCGGTGGTGCGCGAGGAATGGGCCCGCTACCTGAACACGACGTCGCTGATGGACGTTCACGTCGGGCGCATCCTGCGGCAGCTCGAGGCCGAGGGCACGCTCGAAGACACCGTCATCCTCTTCTTTGCCGACAACGGCCGCATGGAACCGCGGGGCATCCACTGGCTCTACGACAGCGGCCTGCACGTCCCGCTCATCGTCCGTTGGCCGCGTAACTTCCCGGCGCCGCCGCAGATCCGCCCGGGCGCCGTCGCCACCGACATGGTGAGCCTGCTCGACGTCACCGCCACGACGATGGCGATTGCCGGCGTGGCGAGGCCGGCCGGCATGCACAGCCGCAACCTGCTGGGCGAGGATGCCGCCCCGGCGCGGACCTTCGTCTTCAGCGCCCGCGATCGGATCGACGAGACGCAGGCGAGGGTCCGCAGCGTGCGCGACGCGCGCTGGCGTTACATCCGCAACTATCCGCCCTACGCCACCGTCGCCTCGCTGAACCGCTACAAGGAGAAGTGCTTCCTTATCATGCCGCTGATGCGACGGCTGCACGCCGAAGGACGCCTCACCGGCCCGCCGCTGGCGCTCATGGCCGAGCGTGCGCCGGAAGAGGAGCTGTTCGACGCCGAGGCCGACCCGCACCAGATCGTGAACCTGGCCGCTTCGACCGCGCCAGAACCCCGTGCCGCGCGGCTGCGCCTGCGCGCTGCCCTCGACGCCTGGATTGCGGAGACCGGTGACCGCGGCCACATCGCGGAGCCACCCGAGGTGGTCGCGCCGTTTACCAGCGAGATGCACGACTGGTTCGGCACGCCGGCCTGGTACCGGCCCTGACACCGGCCCCGGCCGCCGGTCTCACTTCCGGCCAGGCCCGTACAGCACCCGCCCGGCAAGCGCGCTGGTGTGCGCGCCGCGGTCAATGGTGACCACGCCGTTCACGATCACGAACTCGATCCCGTCCGGGAACTGGTGCGGCTTCTCGAAGGTGGCCCGGTCGATCACCCGGTCCTGATCGAAGACCGTGATGTCGGCGGACGTGCCTTCCTTCAGCCGTCCCCGATCCGTGACGCCGATCTTGTCGGCGTTCATGCTGGTCATCTTCCGGACGGCCTCGGGCAGCGTCAGGACCTTCAGCTCGCGGACGTAGCGCCCGAGCACCCGCGGGAAACGTGCCGTAGTAGCGGGGATGCGGATGTGACGCTCCCGACGGTCCATCGGGGCTCACCGCGCTGCCGTCCGATCCGATCGAGGTCCAGGGCTGCCGCATCACCGCCTGCATGTCTTCCTCGGAATGATGGAAGAACACCGTCGGCACGCTGCCCTTCTCCTCGAGCAGCACGTCGAACAGCACGTCCGCGGGATTGCCGCCGCGGGCGGCAATCAGCTCGCTCATCCGCCGCCCCTGGAACGGCTTGTTGCGCGGGTGCTGCAGCGACACCAGCAGCATCCCGCCCCAGCCGTCGCCGGTCGCCAGGTAGTGGTTGTACCAGCCGGGCAGCCCCTCCAGCACCTCGCGTCGCATCCGCCGGCGCGCCGCCGGGTCGGCCAGGCGCTCGAGCATCCGCTCGCGCCCGCCGTCGTGCGCCCAGGGGGGCACGATCGACGACAGGTTGTTCTGCCCGGCGGTGTAGGGGTAGACGTTGGCCCGGACGTCGAGGCCGGCGTCGCGCGCCTGCTGAACGGTCGCGATGATCTCCTTCGCGCGCCCCCACAGGCTGCGGTGCGCGATCTTCATGTGGATGATGTCCACCGCGCACGCCGGCTCCCTTGCCGACGGCAATGGCCTCCGCGATCGCCATGAAAACCCCCTCCCCCTCGTCGCGGATGTGCGTCGAGTAGATGCCGCCATGTGCCCGGGCTACCGCCGCCAGCTCGATCAGGTTTGCCGTGGTCGCCACGCTCGACGGCGGCTGCAGCAGCGCGGTGGACAGCCCCATCGCGCCCTGCTCCATGGCCTGCGCCACCAGCGTCTTCATCTCGTCGAGCTCGTCCCGGGTGGCGGCGGACTGGCCGTAGCCCTTGACGTGGGTCCACACCTGCTCGTGGCCGACGTACGAGGCGACGTTGGTCGCCATCCGCTGCCGCTCCAGCCTCTCGAAATATCCGCCCAGCGTCGTCCAGTCAGGCGCAACCCGATCCGAGCCGGCTCGCGGGTCCTCGTTCACGCCAGGCTTCCGCGGGCCCGCCGACCGCGACTCACCGAACACCATCGTCGTCACTCCCTGCCGGATCATGCTCTCGGCGCGGGGCTCGCTGAGGATCGTGTAGTCGGAGTGGTTGTGGATGTCGATGAAGCCGGGGGCCACTGTCAGCCCGGACGCGTCGATCCGGCGCGTGGCGGAGGCTGTGGCGAGGTCGCCGATGGCGGCGATGACGCCGTTGCGGACGCCGACGTCCGCGGCCACCGCGGGGGTGCCGTTGCCGTCGATCACCGAGCCGCCGGTGATGAGCAGGTCGTAGGCGGGCCGCGGTTCCTGGCGGGAGCACCCCGGCAGGATCATGAGCAGGACGGCGGTTGTGCAGCGGACGGCAAGAGCCCGGCAGGTCGGCATGGCCGTATCCTACGCCAGCCCCGGCCGCGCCAGCCCTGACGGCGCCCGGCTCTCCGTCGTATCGGGTGCTACGACGCCGCTCTCGAGCGGAGATAGAAGGGGATGCCCACGAGCAGCAGCCCGAGACCGAGCAGCGAGCTGCCCGGCGAGTTCACCAGCGTGTTGAGCACGAACACCGACGACACCAGCACGAACACGATCACCGTGACTGGATAGCCGGTGACGCGGTAGGGGCGCGGCCATTCGGGATGGCGGCGCCGCAGCACGATGACCGACAGCACGATCATCGTGAAGAAGATCCAGTTGGCGAACCCCGACATCGTGATCAGGTGCTCGTAGCCGCCGGTCAGGGTGAGGAGCGCTGCCCACAGCGCCAGCGCCCAGATGGCGGTCGAGGGAGTCTCGTGGTCCGGGTGCACGCGGGCCAGCTGCGGGAAGAACGACCCGTCGCGCCCCATCGCAAAGAGCACGCGCGGCGCCGCGAGCACGTTGGCCGAGATGGCGCCGAACGTCGAGCAGAGAATGACGAGGGCGATGATGGTGCCGCCCACCGGCCCGATCATCGCCTGCATGGCGTCGGCGGCAACCCGCTCCGCCCCGGCGATCCGCGGCTGGCCGAGCACGTAGATGTACGCGAGGTTGGCGCTGACGTAGAGCGCCATGATCACGAGCACGCCGGTGATGATGCTGCGCGGGACGTTGCGCCCCGGATCGCGAATCTCTCCGGCCAGGAGGCTGACGAACTGCCAGCCGTCGTATGCGAAGAGCGTCGAGATCATCGCCAGGCCGATCGCCGTCAGCAGCCCGCCGGAGAACTCCGCCGGCACGACCGGCAGGAAATGCCCCGCGTCGCCGCGCCCGGTCAGCAGCGCAAGCAGAATCAGGCCGACGAGGCCGCCGGCCTTGAGCACGGCAAAGACGTTCTGCACCCGCGCGCCGAGCTTGGCGCCGCGGACGTTGATGAAGGCGAGCCCGAGCAGGATGCCGATGCCGACTGCCTTCTCGGCCGGCCACGACAGCGGCAGGAACAGCCGGAGGTAGAGCAGGAAGACGCTGGTCAGGGCGGCAATCGACGCCGGGATCGCGACCAGCATGATCGTCCAGCCATAGAGGAACGCCCAGAACGGGCCGTAGGCTTCCCGCATATAGACGTAGAGGCCGCCCGAGTGCGGCAGCATGGCCCCGAGCTCGGCGAGCGTCAGCGCACCGCACAGGACGAGCAGCCCGGAGAAGACCCAGATGCCGAGCACCAGGCCGGGGTCGGGCACGTGCCGCGCGATCAGGCTGGGAACAACGAAGATGCCGGAGCCGATGACGGAGCCGACGAGCAGCGCGGTGCCGTCGAAGACGGTGAGTTTGCGCGGAAGGTCGCCAGGTGTCGCCGGGGGAGGCACGGATGTCGCCATGTTGCCGCGTCCGCCCGTCACTGCAGGCGAGGGACTCGCGGCAGCAGACCGTCCTGCTTCATCACCGCTTCGATCTCTTCGGGCGTGCTCGCGAGATCCCCGGTGAAGTTCTCCATGCCGTCTTTGGTGACGACAACGGTGTCCTCCATCCTGACGTAAAGCTTCTCGTCCGGGATCCACATCATCGGGTCCACCGTGAACACCACGCCTGCCTCGAACGGCCGGCCCCAGATCCGGCCGGGGTCGTGCACCGTCATCCCGACGGGATGTTGCAAGTGGCCACGGAACTCGAGCATCTCCGCGGCCGCCTTTCGGTGGCTGTCTTTCGCGAACGTCGTGGTCGAGAGCACCTTCTCCATGTCGCGGCGGGCACGCGCGAGCACCTCGTCCGGCGTTGCGCCGGGCTTGATGTATCTGAAGAACGCCGCCCGGTACTCGAGGATGAACTTCACCAGCGTGCGCTGCTCATCGGTGAAGGTGCCGCTCACCGGCCACATGCGGGTGACGTCGCTCGTGTAGTAGCGCAGGTCGGGCGCGTAGTCCATCAGCACCAGGTCGCCGGCCTTGAGCGCGTCGAGGTTGCGTGAGTAGTGGCCCATCCAGGCGTTGGTGCCGCCGCCGGCAATGGGGTTGTAGCCCTCGAACCTGGCGCCGTTGGCGAGAAACGTGAACCGGGCGGCGGCGGCGACCTGGTACTCGAACACGCCCGACCGCGTGCTCTTCATGGCTTCGAGCAGCCCGAGCCCGGCCAGGACGGAAGCCTTGCGGATGAGCGCGATCTCGCGCGGGCTCTTCGTGTAGCGGAGCGTGTCGAGGATAGGCGTCAGGTCGCGCGTGTCGAGCGCCGGAAAGCGGTCGGCGATCAGGCGGCGGAAGTACGACTCGCGTGACGGCCGCCCGTCCCACGGATCGCCCGCCACGCCGGCCTGGTGCGCGAGCAGCTCGTCGCGGCTCTGCGCCTCCCCTTCGGCCGGGCTGAACGGGACATAGAGCACCGGGCGCGGCGGCCGCAGCATCGCGCCGAAGGACTGTCGTGACAGCTGTTCGACGGGGGCCACCGCGTCAACGCCCGTGAGCCGCGTCACGTCGGCGGCGTCTTCGGCCGACCAGACTGTCCCGGTGCTGCGCTCGAGCGCCTCGTTCCGATGGGTCAGATAGAGCGTGGTCCGGCGGGTCCGTCCGTCGAGCACCAGGTAGGCATGCGGGCTCTCCAGCCCGGTCAGGTAGTAGAACTCGTTCGACTGGCGGAACACCTTGAAGCCGTCCACCCCGGGTGCGCCCTGGACGATGGCGATCGCCTCGGGACCGATGGCGTCCATGACCCGGGCGCGCCGCTGCACGAATTCGTCGGCCGGGAAGTCGTTCTGGAAGGGCGGCCTGTCCTGGCCACGCAGCAGCCCGGCCGTCGAGATCAGGAGCGTGACGAGGAGGATGAACCGTGCCATGGGATGGGCAGTCTACCGCAGGATGCGCCGGGATCGCGGAGACTGAAGGTGCGCCGGCCGGCTCGACAGCCTGAGGGTGTGACGCCCCCTATAATGGCTGATGGTGACCGATCCCGAGGAGTACACAGTGAGCAATCCGGAAGAAGACTTCGCCGCGATGTTCGAGGCGTCCGAGCAGGCGCGCCGATTCACCCGGGGGCAGACCGTGGAGGGCACGATCGTCGCGTTCGGGCCGGCGGTCGCCTTCGTCAGCGTGGGTGGCAAGAGCGAGGCGCAGATCGATCTCGCCGAGCTGAAGGACGAGGACGGCGACGTCGAGGTGTCGGTCGGCGATCGCATCCAGGCCATGGTCGTGTCCACCAGCGGCGGCATCATGCTCTCGCGCAAGGGAGTGCGCAATGCCGCCACCCAGCGCGAGCTCGAGGACGCGTTCGAGGCTGGCCTGGCCGTGGACGGCAAGGTCGAGGCGGTCGTCAAGGGGGGCTACGAGGTGCGCGTCGCGCGCGAACGCGCGTTCTGCCCGTTCTCGCAGATCGACATCGTCCGCACCACCGACCCGGCGGTGCACGAGGGCAAGGTCTACCCGTTCCGCATCATCGAATACAAGGAGGGCGGCAAGTCCATCGTGCTCTCCCGGCGCAAGTACCTCGAGGAGGAACAGCGCGCCAGCGCCGCGGTGATCCGCACGTCGATCGTGCCCGGCGCCGTGCTGACAGGGCGGGTCGCGTCGGTGCTCGACTTCGGCGCGTTCGTCGAGCTCGGCGGCGGCATCCAGGGCCTGCTCCACGTGTCCGAGATGAGCTGGTCGCGCAGCGTCACACCCAACGCCGTCGTGGCGCGCGGCGACGAGATCACCGTCAAGGTGCTCCGTGTGGACGAGGGCACTGGGAAGATCTCGCTCGGATTGAAGCAGCTCCAGGACGACCCCTGGAGCACGGTGGCGTCGGCCTACGAGGTCGGCCAGGTGCGGACCGGCCGGGTCACCCGGCTGGCCGACTTCGGCGCGTTCGTCGAACTGGAGCCCGGCGTTGAAGGCCTGGCGCACGCCTCGACGTTCCCACCGACGGGGCGGGCGGGCGGATGGGCGAAGTCGGTAGAAGTGGGGAGCACGGCCTCGTTCGAGATCCTGAGCATCGACCCGGCGCAGAAGCGCATCGGCATCGCGCGCGTCGAGGACGGCTCCACGCGGGCCGCCAGCGCCCTGCCGCAGGGCGGATTGGCCGCCGGGGCGATCGTCACCGGCAAAGTCGAGCGCCACGAACCGTTCGGCGTGTTCGTGTTCCTGGCGCCGGGGAAGACCGGCCTGATGCCGCTCGCCGAAACGGGGCTCGATCGCGACGCCGACCTGCAGAAGGCCTTCCCGGTCGGCAGCGAGATCGAGGTCGCCGTGCTGGAGGTGGACGCGGCGAGCCGCCGCATCCGGCTCAGCAAGAAGGCGGTGGCGCAGCAGCGGGAGCAGGCGGAGATCCGCGAGTATGCCGCCCGGCCGGAGGCTGACTCCAAGGGCGGACTGGGCTCGCTTGCCGACAAGCTGCGCGGGGCACTGAAAGGGCGATGACGGGAGTGGCTGACGACGCGAACGCACCGCCAGCGGTCGAGTTCGACCGCGTCTCGTTCGCCTTCGACGATCACGTCATCCTCCGCGACGTGAGCTTCACCGTGCCGCGGGGCACGATGACCATCCTGCTCGGGGAGAGCGGCGTCGGCAAGTCCGTCACGCTCAAGCTGATCCTCGGCCTGATGTGTCCCGACAGCGGCGCCATCCGCATCAACGGCGAGCGCGTGGACACGATGCGCGAGCCCGATCTCATGCGCGTGCGCGGAGACATCGGCATGGTCTTCCAGGAGCTCGCCCTGTTCGACTCGCTCACCGTGGCGCAGAACGTCGGCTATCGCCTGTCCGAAGAGATGCACCTGCCGGCGGACCAGGTCCGGGCGCGCGTCGAGGACGTGCTCACCTTCATCGGGCTCGGCGAGTTCACCGAGCGGATGCCGGCGGCGCTGTCCGGCGGCCAGCGCCGGCGCGTCGCCATCGCCCGCGCCATGGCGCCGACGCCCAGCCTCATCCTGTTCGACGATCCGACGACCGGGCTGGATCCGATCATCGCGTCGACGGTGGACGACGAGATCGTGAAGCTGCGGGATCTCCAGGGCGTCACGTCGATCTTCGTGACCCAGCAGATCCGCGATGCCTTCTACATCGCCGAGCACCACGCGGTTCGGAAGGATGGCCAGATTGCCATTGTCGCCTCGCCGGACGAGCACGCCGGGCCGACGTTCATGGTCCTGCGCGATGCGCAGATCCATTTCCGCGGCACCGCCGCCGAGCTGATGGCGTCGCCCGACAAGTACCTGCGCGAGTTCCTCTACATGACGCTGCCGCCCTGGTAAGTCCCCGGGGCCGCAGCCTTATCGCTGGCTCGCCGGCGCCGCGTAGCCATCCGACAGCGTCTTCATGAAGGCGACGATCGCGCGCTCGTCGGCGCCACTGAGCCCGAGGTTGCCGAGCTCGTCCTTGTTGACGTTCGCTGTCACCTCGGGGGCGGGCCAGCAGTTGGCGGCGAGCGCCGCCTGTTCGCCGAGCGGCCCGCTGCAGGCCGGCTTCACGTCGCGGGTGTTGTAGAAGTGCACCACGCCGGCGAGCGTCTTGAAGTAGCCGTTGTGCATGTAGGCCTTGACGAATCCTTCAGCCGGGCGGAGGTCGACGTTGCGCAGCGTTGGCACCTTCTGCTTGCCCACGTTCGCGTCGGCGAACCGCGCGCCAGTCCGGCCGCGTGGAGAGGAACCCGCCGAGGCCGGTGTCCAGCCAGGCGGCAGCTGCGGGATTGAGCTCATTTGAGGCCTGATACCAGGGATTCTCCACGTTGCGCGGCACTCCGAGGTTGTCGAACGTGAAATCCGTGAACAGCGGCGGCTGCCCGCCCGGCCCCCGCTCGACGGGATGGCAGTCGGCACACTCGCCGCGGCCAGTGAACACGTCCAATCCGATCTTCTCTTCGGGGGTCAGCGATGCCTCGCCGGCGAGGTAGCGATCGAACTTCGACGAAAACGGATTGACCTCCCGCGACCGCTCGTAGGCGGCAACGGCCAGGGCGATCTGGTCGTAGGCACGGTCCGACTTCTCGCGCTCCGGCGCCGGCATCCCGAGCGTGCCCGACGGCCGGGCGCAGGCGGCATCGGCGTCCGCCGGCCATGCGATGCCGCAGCTGCCGGGGTAGTGCGCTTCGAACGCGGCCGAGTAGCCGCCGTTGCAGACACGCCGGACCACGCAGGCGCGTGTCGGGCAGCGCCTGTTCCACCGGGTTGACGAAGGGGCCCTGGGCCTGCTCGGCGATCGGGTCCTTGAGCCGCTCACCCGTGGCCCGGCCGTCCCAGAAGTTTCCACCCACGAACAGGATGTCGCCGTCGTCTCTTTGGGCGTGAAGCACCGGTGCCATGGCGTACGCCACCGTCGGAGGTTTGCGGTTGCCGAACAGGCCCGCGACGGAGCCCTCGTAGACCGCCGGCCCGGCATTCACGAGCGGCAGATCCCCCGTCCAGCCAACCTGGGGAGCATGACAGGTGGCGCACGACTGGTTGCCCCTGAGCGACAGCCGTTGATCGAAGAACACCGACTTGCCGAGTTGTTCGAGCGGCGTGAGTGCGGGGGCCTGCCTGCCGGCGCCGGAGAGGGAGCCCATTGCCGCAAAGATGGCGACGAGCCCGAGGCGTCGAACGAATCCTGTCATGAGGCGCTCCTTTCGATACAGCTCGCGCCGACGGTCCGATCGAGGTGTCAGGACCAGTATGGATCGGACCGATGTAGGATTGACGGATCAGCGTGGCCGAGCCTCTCAAGACCTTCTTTTCCCCGCCGCTCGTTCGCCGTCTCGGCGCGGATCTCGCGCGGATTCATCCGGCATTCCCCGCCCGGCGCTTCGTGGCCGATGCGTGTGCCGGGCTGGAGGCGCTCGAGCTGCTCGATCGCGGCCGGCACATTGCGCGCGCGCTCGCCAGCCACCTTCCGGCGGCCTATCCCGACGCGATTGCTGTCCTTCTTCGATCGCTCGGACCGGAGCACGCGAGCGATGAGCTCCTCGGCGCCGGCATGGCGCCGTTCTTCTACCTGCCGCACACGCTCTTTGTCGCGGAACGCGGGCTCGAGCACTTCGATCTCTCGATGCAGGCGCAATACGAGCTCACCAAGCGCTTCAGCGCCGAGTCGAGCATCCGCCCCTACATCGCCCGCGATCCGGAGCGTGCCTTCGGGTTCCTGCTCGCCTGGACCAGGGATTCGAATGCCCACGTGCGGCGGCTGGTCTCCGAAGGGACCAGGCTCCGGCTGCCCTGGGCGCCGCGCGTTGCGTGGCTCGACGCCCACCCCGAACGGGTGCTCGCGCTACTCGATCTCTTGAAAGACGATCCCGCGACGGTGGTGCGCCGGAGCGTGGCGAACAACCTCAACGACCTCGGCAAGGTGCGTCCTGATCTCCTGATGCGCACGGCCGCGGCCTGGCTCGAGACGGCATCCCCGGCCCGGCAGCAGCTGATCGAACACGCGCTGCGCAGCGCGGTGAAGCGCGGCGAGCCCGACGCGCTTCGTCTTCTCGGCTACGGGCGGCGGGCGGCCGTGGCGGTGGAAGAGGTGCGCATCTCACCAGCGCGCGTCGCCATCGGCGGCCGGGTGTCCGTCGGCTTCACGCTCCGCAGCCGATCGCGCGCGTCACAGGATCTGCTGGTGGACCTGGCGGTCCATTTCGTCAAGGCGAACGGGCGGCCGGCGCCAAAGGTGTTCAAGGTGAAGCGCGTCGTGCTGCCGGCGCGGGGCCGCGCCGCGTTCTCGACGTCCGTGTCCCTTGCGGTGCACACCACCCGCACGCCGCACCCGGGCCCTCACGCCGTGAACGTCATTGTCAATGGCACGGCGATGCCTGCCGGCACGTTCAACGTGGTGCGCGGTGTTCAGCGCCGTTCCGGTGGCGGCGGGGCAGGCGACGGTAAACCGCGCGCGAAAAGGATGTAGTCGGTTGCCGCGGGGGTCGCGCCAGCCTGCCGCGCCAGGAGGGCGAGCTGGCCACGATGATAGCTGCCGTGAAGCGCCGCATGGGCGATCACGTCGGACACCGTGTTCCGGAACAGGTGCCCGGCGCTCGTGCGGTACTCCACCTCCGCCGCCAGGCTGTCTGCGTCCCGGCCAGCCCAGGTCCTGAGGCCCGCAACGCTCTCGGCCGCCAGCGCCCGCGCCACCTCGAGCGGCAGGTCCGGCCAGACCGGATGGGCCGGCGTGCGCCCTTCCAACCGTGAGAGCCAGACGTGGGCCGCGGCGGCAAGGTGCGCGTAGATCCTGGTGGCCTGTTCCCGTCCGGCGCCTTCCGGCAGCGTGGCGATGACGTTCGCGGCCTCCGTGTCGGCCCACCCCGCATGATCGAGGAGCTTCTGCAGCATTGTCATGGTCAAGCTACAGGGTAGCGCAGCCGGCGCTGCTGGTGGCCTGAGCTTGCCGGCGGAGGTGGCGCATGATGTGATCGACCGTCTTGGAGACGAGCAATCGGGTGCACGAGATCGTCAGCGGGACCTACCGGTCCGACTCCCGCCGCGTGCTCGCGACGCTCATCCGTGTGCTCGGCGACTTCGACGTCGCCGAGGAGGCGCTGCACGAGGCCTTCCGGGCGGCGCTCGAGCAATGGCCGCGCGATGGCATCCCGAACAACCCGGCGGCATGGCTGGTCACCGCCGGCCGGTTCAAGGGCATCGACGCGATGCGCCGGCGCAAACGTCTCGAGCCGCTGGACGAGGAGCGGGACGGTACCCCCCTGGCCTCCGCCGACCCGGACGCGTGGGCGGACCGCGACAGCGTGGAAGACGACAGGCTCCGGCTGATCTTCACCTGTTGTCACCCGTCGCTCGGCCTGGACGCGCAGGTGGCCCTCACCCTCCGCGAGGTGTGCGGCCTGACGACGGAGCAGATTGCGCACGCGTTCCTGACGCCGGCGCCCACCCTCGCGCAGCGGATTGTCCGCGCCAAGGGCAGCATCCGCCGCGCCCGCATCCCCTACGAGGTTCCGCCGCGCGAGGCGCTGCCGGAGCGGCTCGACGCCGTCCTCCGCGTGGTCTATCTCGTGTTCAACGAGGGGTACGCCGCCTCGTCCGGCACCGAGCTGACCCGCTGCGATCTCTCGGCTGAAGCCATCCGGCTGGGGCGGCTGCTCGCGGACCTCCTGCCGGAGCCCGAGGCGATCGGCCTGCTCGCGCTCATGCTGCTGCACGACTCGCGGCGCGGTGCGCGGACGACGGGATCCGGCGACGTCATCCTGCTGGAAGACCAGGATCGTTCGCTGTGGAACCGCGAGCTGATGGACGAGGGGACAAGGCTCGCCGGGCAGGCGCTGGCGTCAGGCCGCGCGGCTCGCCCGGGTCCCTACACGCTGCAGGCGGCGATCGCGGCCGTCCATGCCCGGGCGCGCACGGCCGCCGAGACCGACTGGGCGGAGATCGTCGGCCGCTACGACGTGCTGCTCGCCGGCGCGCCGTCGCCCGTCGTCGCGCTCAACCGCGCCGTGGCCGTCGGGATGCGCGACGGGCCCGCGGCGGGCCTGGCGCTGATCGACGCCATCCTCACGCGCGGCGAGCTTGCGGACTACCGCCTCGCACACGCGGCCAGGGGGGAGCTGTGCCGGCGGCTGGGACGCACCACGGACGCGCGCGCGTCCTTCAGCCGCGCGCTGGCGCTCACGCGGCAGGAGCCCGAACGGCGTCATCTCGAGCGGCGACTGGCGGAGCTGGCGGAGTAGCGCACCGTCGACTCCGACCTGACCAGCGCCCGCGGACCCCACGTGCGGCTCATGCCAGAATAGCCCGCATGCGTACCGTGTTCCTGACGCTCTGTCTGGGAGCAGCCCTGTCGCCGCTGACTGGTGCGTCTTCCCAAGACGGCGTTCCGCTGCTCCTGCAGGCCCGGGTGCTCGGCGACGGACAGCCGGTGGTGCTGCTCGGGGGCGGGCATCTTGGCGCGGACGGCTGGGGCGGGGTCCCGGAGGCCCTGGCGCGGACGAGACGGGTCATCAACCTGCAGAGCCTGGCGGTGCAATACGGGCTGGACGGTCGCGATCTACCGGCGGAGTATCGCCTTGAGACGGAAGCCGAGGCACTGCAGCGCACGCTCGACACCATGGGCGTGGCCGACGCCGACGTCATCGGCATGTCGCACGGCGGGGTCATCGCCCTGGCATTTGCACTGGGTCATCCGGACCGGGTGCGCACGCTCACGCTGATCGAGCCGCCGGCATTCTGGCTGCTCCCCCACCATGGGTACGACGACCCCGGCGCGCGAGCGATGCAGGAGTTCCTGGCCGCGCTGCGCGGGCGATCGATCAATGAGGAGGACGTCGAGCGGTTCCGCTGCCTGCTCGGCGATTGCGCCGGCGGCCGGTCCCCGCGGCAGTCGCCGCAGTGGCCGCGGTGGGTGAAATACCGCCACTCGCTTCGCGGTCTCTACACCGTGAAGGACTACACCGGCGACCCGGCCCGGCTCCTGGCGCTGCGGATGCCGGCGCTGGTCGTTGGCGGGGCGCAGACGGTGCCCTTCCACCGCGCGATGAACGAGGCGCTGCTGCGCGCGCTGCCGCGAGCCGAGCCGCTGGAGCTGGCAGCCGGCCACAACTCCCCAGCGGCGGCGCCGGACCACTTCGTGGCGGCATGGCTGAAGTTCCAGGAGCGGGCCGTCACCGCTTCGCCTCGCTGAAATCTGCCTCCATCAACACCACGTGGTTGGGGTCGAGCACCACGCGGTCGGGTCTCTGGCCCGCGGCGATCTCGACCTCGTGTGACGCCTCGGACAGCCGCACGGTCGTCACCGCGGGCGTGGCGCTCCCCGCGGCGTAGACGCCAATCTGCAGCGGCATCGAGAAGGTCCGAGCGCTGTCGCGCTGAATCAGGCGTACGGCGATCGTGCCTGTGTCCGCGCGATAGCGCCAGTCGCCGCTGAGGCGCACCAGTCCCCCTCGCGTCAGCCACTGGTCGAAGAACCCGGCCAGGTCGCGCCCCGAGGCGCGCTCCATCGCTCCGCGAAAGTCCGCCGTGGTCGCGCTGCCGTCCTTGTGCTCGCGGTAGTAGTCCCTGATGCCGGCCCAGAACGCCTCGTCGCCCACGATGCCGCGCAGCATGTGGAGCACCCAGGCGCCCTTCTGATAGGTCTGGCCGGTCGTCACCTTCGACATGTCGTCGAGGTTGTCGTGGACGATCCGGTAGTCGGGGTGTTGTTTGTCGAACTCGATGATGCGCTGGCGGCTGGCGTCGAGCCCGCGCAGGAACTCGTCGCGGCCGTAGGCATGCTCGATGAAAAGCAGCGTGAAGTAGGTGGCGAACCCCTCGCTCAGCCAGACGTCGTCCCAGTCGTATTCGGTCACGGCGTTGCCGAACCATTGATGGGCGATCTCGTGAATGACGACGTTGCGCCAGCGGATGCTGCGATCGCCGGTCACCGATCCTTCGCTGTAGAAGATGGCGCTGGCTGCCTCCATGCCGCCGCTGACGCTGTTGGACTGCACGTTGGCGAGCTTTTCGTAGGAGAACGGCCCGACCTTGCTGGAGTAGAACTCCAGCGCGTCGCGCGTGGGCACGGCGAAGTCGTAGAAGCCCTGGGCGCGATCCTGCGCGTAGACCCACGTCTGGATGGCCTTGCCCTGGAACGTGTCCACCTGCTGCACGGCAAAGCGGGCCACGCCGAGCACGTAGAGCCACGGAGCGATCGGCACGGACTGCCGCCAGTGACTGCGCCGCCGTCCACCGGAGAGATCGGTTTCCTCGATCAGCAGGCCGTTGGAGACGACCTGATAGTGCGCCGGCGCCGTCACGATCATGTCGGAGGTAGCCTTGTCGTACGGGTGGTCGACGGTCGGCAGCCAGTGGCGGGCCTTGTCGGGCCAGTTGTCGCTGAAGAAGGTGCGATCGCCGTGCTTGTTGTTGGCAATCTTGAGGCCAGAGGCTGGTTCACCCGCGTAGGCGATCTGCAGGCGCAGGCGCTGATCCCTGGCGAAGCGCCCGGGCAGCTCGATGGTCAGCGCGTTGTCCCGATGCACGAAGGCGAGGGGATTGCCGCCGGCCGAGACCGCACTGACCGTCATGCCCCGCCCGGTGCTGGCGTCCTGGTTGATCAGGTCGAACCGCAGGGAGGTCACGCCGTCGCCGTCGAAGCGGACGTCGACGTCGGCCGTGCCCGAGATGCGGTTGTCCTTGTCCTGCACCTCCAGGGCAAAGCTGTAGTTGATCACGTCCACCCGGGGGTTTTTCGGGTAAGTGTCGGCACGGAGGTCGACGAGTGTGCAGACGGAGACGAGGAGCAGGATGAGCGGTCGCATGGCGGGGATAGCCTACCGCATGGCGGCAGGCCGCCCGCGCCCGTTCACCGCACGTGACTTCCCGGAACCGCCGCCCGGGCTGCGCCGTCACATGTCTGGGGTAAGTTAGGCAGTATTGGCGAAAAGGACTCATGACTATCAATCACGCTGGCGTTCCCCGCAAACCGCTCCGGCTGTGGCCTGGCGTCGTGGCCGCGGCGCTGCAGTGGCTAATCTGGCTGGTCATGCCGGCCTTCTTTCCGCAATGGGGGGGCGAGGCCATCATTGGGGGCCTTCTCCTCGGGCTGGTGATTGTCGTCTGGTGGCTCTTCTTCAGCCGTGCGCGGTGGGCCGAGCGGCTCGGCGCGCTTGCCCTGATCATCGCGGCGGTGGCCGTGACGTCGCGCCTGGTGCACGAGTCGATCGCCAACGGGATGATGGGTTTCATGGTGTACATCTACGCCATCCCGGCCGTAACGCTGGCGCTGGTCGTCTGGGCTGTCGCCAGCCGGGGTCTGACCGGCGGCCTCCGCTACGCATCGCTCCTGGCGTCCGTCCTGGTCGCCTGCGCGGCGCTCGCTGCTATCCGGACCGAGGGCCTCGACGGCAATGCCGATTCGGATCTCCACTGGCGGTGGACGCCGACGGCGGAGCAGCGTCTGCTGGCCCGGACCCGCGCCGAAATGGTTCCGGTCACGCCTCCTCCCCCCGCGGCCGCGCCCGCCCCGGAGGAACCACCAGCCGCACCGCCTCCTGCCGGCGAGCCAGGGCCACCTCCGACCATCGAATCCGAAGCCGGCCGCGGCCAATCCGGCCGCATCGACGGCCGAGTGGTCCGGCTTTCGCGGACCCGGGCGCGACGGCGTCGTTCACGGCGCACGCATCCAGACCGACTGGTCCGCCTCTCCACCTGTTCAGATGTGGCGGCGGCCGATTGGACCCGGCTGGTCATCCTTCGCCGTTCACGGCGACTTGCTCTATACCCAGGAACAGCGCGGTGAAGACGAGATCGTGGCCTGCTACCGGGTGAGCTCCGGCACGCCGGTCTGGAAGCATCGCGACGCCGTCCGGTTCTGGGAGTCGAATGGCGGCGCCGGACCTCGCGCGACGCCGACGCTGAGCGGCGGCCGCGTCTACGCCTTCGGCGCCACCGGCATCCTCAACGCGCTCGATGCCCGCACCGGTGCCGTCATCTGGTCGCGCAACGCGGCGTCGGACACCGGCAAACAGGTTCCCGACTGGGGCTTCACCAGCTCGCCGCTGATCGTCGAAGACGTGGTCATCGTCCATGCCGGGGCGCTCGTGGCCTACGGCCGTGAGACCGGAGAACGCCGCTGGATCGGCCCGTCCAAGGGCGGGAGCTACAGTTCGCCGCACCTCGTGAAGATCGATGGCGTCGCACAGGTCCTGATGCTGAGCAGCGCCGGCGCGATCTCCCTTGCGCCCGCCGACGGCACGGTGCTCTGGGAACACGCCTGGCCCGCCAGCCGCATCGTCCAGCCGGCGGTGACCGCGGATGGCGACCTCCTGATCAACGCATCGGACACCGCCGGCATCGCCACGCGCCGCCTCGCCGTGGCGCACGGGCAGGAGGGCTGGACGGTGGCCGAACGCTGGACGTCGCGCGGGCTCAAGCCGTACTTCAACGACTTCGTCGTGCACGGGGACCATGCCTACGGCTTCGACGGCAGCATCCTGGCGTGCATCGACCTTGGCGCCGGCGAGCGCAAGTGGAAGGGGGGACGGTTCGGCCACGGCCAGCTCGTGCTCCTGCCCGAACAGGATCTGCTGCTGGTGCTGTCCGAGGATGGCGAGCTGGCGCTGGTCCGCGCCGCGCCCGATCAGTTCACCGAGCTGGCACGGTTCCCGGCGCTGGAAGGGAAGACCTGGAACCATCCGGTGCTCGTCGGCAACGTGCTGCTGGTGCGCAACGGCGAGGAGATGGCCGCGTTCCGCCTGCCGCTCGCGGGCCGGTGAGCATCAGCTCACGCCACTTCAACGACGCGTGGCCCGAGAGCTTCGGGGCGGGGCCGGATGCCCGAGCCCGGGCTCGGTGCCGGCGGTCATGAATCCCTGCTCCCGGCGGGGCGCTCCCGTGGCGGTGCTGACCGTGACGTAGCTGTTGAAGTCGGTGGCTGGTGAAGCGAAGCTCCTCGGGCGTGCTGTGCGCGAGATGCGCGATGGCCGCCGTGGTGATGTCGCCGCCCCAGCTGTCTTCGAGCGTCATCGCGATGCCCATCGCCACGCAGAGATCGCGCACCTGCTTCGTGCTGGGTCAGGCCGCCGAGCTTGCTGATCTTCAGGTTGACGACGTCCATCGCGAGATCCGCACTTGGCCCGCAGCAGCACGTCGAGGCCGTCGATGTTCTCGTCGAGCACGAACGGATGATCGGTGCTGCCGCCGCACCGCGAGGCATTCCTCGTAGGTCAGGCAGGGCTGCTCGATGTAGACGTCGACGTCGCGCACCGACGCGCGACCACGCGGATGGCGTCGTGCTGTGTCCAGCCGGTGTTGGCGTCGGCGACCAGGCGATCCGTCGGCTGGAGCATCGCCCGCACCGCGCGGATGCGCTCGATGTCCAGGTCGGGATCGCCGCCGACCTTCAGCTGGAACCGCGTGTAGCCTTCCGCGCGATACGCCGGCCACCTTGCCGGCCATCTCGTCGGGTGACTGCTGCGAGATGGCGCGGTAGAGCCGCACGCGCTCGCCGAAGCGGCCGCCCAGCAGCGTGCACACGGGCAGCCCCGTCGCCTGGCCGAGGATGTCCCAGCAGGCGATGTCGATGCCGGACTTCACGTAGGGATGCCCTTTGAGCGCGGCATCCATCCGCGCGTTCAGCTTGGACAGCTCGCGCGGGTCTTCGCCGAGCAGGTGCGGGCGCGAGCTCGCGCAGGCCGGCGCGGACGCCCTCGGCGTAGGCCGGCAGGTAGAACGGCCCGAGCGGGCAGACCTCGCCGTAGCCGACGAGGCCGGTGTCGGTCTCGACGCCGACGATGGTGCTGTCGAAGACCGAGACGGACTTGCCGCCCGACCAGCTGTAGCGCCCTTCGTGCAGGGGCAGCTCGACCCGGTGCGCGAAGACCCGTGCAATGGTGATCATCAGGCGACAGCGACCGGCCGCATGGAGGGCGGCGCCTCAGCCAATCGACCCGGTCGCGCCAGGATACGCCACCGCCTCGAGCAGGCCGGTGTCCACATCGTAGATGAAGCCCCGCACCGTAACCGCGTCCGGACCATTGGTGGGGAGCCAGGGGTGGCTCAGGATCGAGGACATGCCGCGGCGGACGTCCCAGGCGAGGCGTTCCTTGTTCTGGGCGCCCGGCGGGGCGTCGAGCGGTTCGAGCTGCCCGCGGAAGGCGTGGAATGCCGCCGGCGTTGCCGCGCTCGTCTTGCAGCTGACGAACGGGCGCCCCGTCGCCTGCCCCAGCATCTGCCCGGCGGCCGGGTCCCCTTCGAGGCCGGCCTTGAGCAGGTCGTCGGTGAAGGCGAGCATGCCGCAGCGGGTGTGATGGATCAGGACGAACTCGTGGGTGTCGAGCAGGTGATGCGAAATGATCAGGCAGCGGATGGTGTCTTCCGTCACGACGCCGCCGGCGTTGCGGATGATGTGCGCATCGCCCGTCTGCAGCCCGAGCAGGTCCTCCACGTCGAGCCGCGCGTCCATGCAGGCGACGACGGCGAGGCGCTTGCCTGGCTGGATCGGCTGCTTGCCGGGATGTGCGGCGGTATGAACCGCCTGGCCCTTCGCGTACTGCTTGTTGCTCTGCAGACACGAGTCGGTCACGGAGTTGCTCACGATGTCCTCCTGCAATTGCGAAGTATCCGCCGCTACGCCGTGAACCCGTGCTGCCGCCGATGCACCGGCCCGTCGAAGTTCTGGGTCGACTTGAACTGCTCGAAGCGGCCGTCGGTCGCGAAGGGCTTGACCTTCTCGGCGAGCGCCGACTGCGCGGCTGCCGGCAGCGGGGTGAAGCCGCGGGCGAGCGCGATGTTCTGCCGGAGCTGCTCCATGGTGGTCATGCCCACCACCTGCGACGCGATCGGCTGGCTGAGCGCGTAGCGATAGGCTTCCTCCACGGTGAGGCCGGCGTCCCGCGCGATGCCGTTCCCGCCGCCGAACCCCTTCATGCCGATCGCCCCGACCTTCTTCTCGAGGCACACCGGCAGCACGCCCTTCTGGAAGCTGCGGTAGTGCAGGTCGAGCACGTTGACAGGGAACTGGCAGCTGTCCCAGTCGAACGGCTTGTTCAGCATCGAGAGGTGGATGCGGGGATCCTTGTGGCCGGTGAACCCGATGTAGCGGACCTTGCCCGCCTTCCGCGCCTCGAGCGCCGCCTTGAGGCCGCCGTTCTCGAAGACCCAGTCCGGATCGTTGTCGTAGATGATCTCGTGGAACTGCCAGAGGTCGATGCGGTCGGTCCGCAGGCGCCGCAGGCTGTCGTCGAGGCACTTCATCGACCCGGCGTAGTCGCGCTCGCAGTTCTTCGTCATCAGGAAGACCTTGTCGCGGCGCCCCCCGGCGAGGGCGCGCCCCATGATCTCCTCGGAGCCGCCATCGTGGTAGTCCCAGCAGTTGTCGAAGAACGTGAGCCCCTCGTCCACGGCCGTGTGCATGATCCGGATCGCCTCGTCCGGATCCTTCACCGAGCCGATGTGCCACCCGCCAAGGCAGAGGATCGAGACACGCTGGCCGGTGCGGCCCAGCACCCGCGTGGGCAGCCCCGTCGCGGCGGCCGGCTGCTGGCCGGCCAGGATGTCGCTGGCCAGGGCGGTGAGCGCGGCGCCCGTCAGGGTCGCTTCGCGCAGGAACTCGCGACGCGTGGCTTTCGATTCGGTGCTCATGATCACTCCCTCTCGATGTCGCCGCCGACGGATACCTGCGCATTCTGCGGCAGCCGCCATGAAGGTGCAAGGCGACCGGCTCAGCCGTGCCCGTCTGCCGCCAGCCGGGCAGCGGGCAGGGGCAAGACCGATCAGCGGAACCGCAGGCTGACCGCCGGATCCGCCGGCTGCACGGCCGGCAGCTCGATCGTCCGCACGACCTTCTTCGGGCGATCGATGGCAAAGACAGTGCGCGATCCGTCCTGCGCCCAGGAGAACGCCTGGCCTTCGGCTTCGAGGTCGATGGTGGCGAGGTGGATCATCGTGGGCCCCATTGTCGGGCGGGCGACCACGTACATCTCGGGACGATCGTGTCCCAGCAGGTAGAGGAATCCGTCGGGGCCGATGGCGCCACCCGAGGCGGCATGCGGCGCCATCCGCTCGAGCACCGACCGGGGGAACAGCCATCCTCCCGTCCGCCGCCACTCCGCGTCGTAGGTGACCACGCTCGAGAAGCGGTGATCCTTGAACGGCACGCCGCCCCTCTCATCGTAGTGAGCGAAGCCCGTGATCCACCCGCCGCGATAGCGGTCGAACCAGGTGATCGAGCCTTCGTCCAGCATGCCCAGGCCGTGGCTCTCCACGTGGGCAAGCGTGGCGGTGTCGAAGACCTCCACCGACGAGCCCATCGGCGTCTGCGGGAAGTTGGAGTTGGCGCACCACAGCCGGCCGAGATCGGCCAGGCAGCTGTTGAGATGCTGGATCAAGCCGTTCCTGGGGCCGATCCATTCGGCGCGCCGTTTCCCCGAGCTGATCTCGTACTTCGCGATCATCGCGTTGGTGATCGCGTAGAAGTGGCGCGCGTCGGCGGCCACCCCCTGGCCGGCTTCGGGCGCCGGGAAGACGCGCAGCGTGCGGGCCGTCAGGTGCTGGACCTGCGGCGGCGTGTAGTCCCGGGCCTGCGGCGCCGGCGCGGCGGACACCTGCGCGTCGGGCGCCTGCGCCCGTGCCAGCACGCCGGCGGCCGCGATCGCTGCCAGCGTGAACACGAGGAGCCGGCGGGTTACGTGATTCAGCATGAAGTGAGCTGCTCGCATGTGCAGAGTGTACTCATGCTTCTGGATCCGGCGGCATCGGCCGCCATACCATCGTTCCGATGACCCGGAAGTCAGGTGTGGCGATGAAAGTCGGGCCGGCGATTCCGCCGGAGGTGGAAGAGCATCGCGATCGGCACTGGCATCGGGAGGCGACGCGGCAGGTCGAGACCGCGCTGGCGGCGGAGCGGTTCATCGAGCGCGCCGGGTTCGCCGCCTGCCTGACCGATTCGCGGCGGCCAGGGCCATCGCTCTATGGCGCCGTCTGCGGGCGGCGCGACGCGGTGATGCCGCGCAACGTGCAGAAGGACGAGGAGGCCTCGCTGGCCTGGACCTTGAAGGACGAGGTCATGGGGCGCGGCAAGGTCTATTACGCCAAGCTCGCGCGCGGCCGGGCCATGTTCCTGGCGCCGCGGATGATCCCGTGCTTCCACGCCATCTGGGGGCTGCGGCGGGCGGAGGAGAAGCGGGGACTGTCGAAGGAGGCACAGGCCGTGCTGCGCGTGTTGCGCCGGGAATGGGAGATGAGCTCGTCGGACCTCCGTGAGGAATCCGGCGTGAAGGAGCGTCCTGCCTTCACCCGGGCCCTCGACGAGCTCCAGGCCGCGATGATCGTGATCCCGAGCGCCGTCTACTACCGGCCGAAGTTCACCTACATCTGGAGCCTCGGCGTGGGCCGGTTTCCCGACGCGCTGCGCAAGCGCATGAGCCGGGAGACCGCGCGGCGCGAGATTGCCCGCTGTTTCCTCGCCGGCGCGGGGATGACCGTCCCCGGCGAGCTGGCGCGCGTGACCGGCCTGTCGCGGCCGGAAGCCGGCCTCGGCAACCGGGCGCTCGTCGCCGAAGGCTACGCGACGATGCCGGCGCGCGGCGCCTACCGGTTGATCGCTCCTCTCGATCGGTTCGATGAGGGGGAGGAGTTGGACGTCGCGCTGTAGTCGTCGCGCCGGCGAAAGACCCCTTCGTAGATCGCGGGCACCGTCGCGCCAATGAGCTTTGCCCCTGCCGGCCGGTTGTGCTCCTTGAGGGGGTAGGACGGCTCCAGGACGAAGCCGGCCGCGCCGAGCTCCGCAACGAGCTGGTGCTCCGTCAGGAAGAGCTGCGGCTTGCCCGAGAACTGGGTGAACACGAATGGCTCCCCGGCGACCGGCAGTGTCTGTGGTGGAAGCGTGTGCCGGGAAAAGGTGAACACGAACAGCGCGGCGCCCGGCCGGGCCACGCGGGCGGCCTCGCGAAGCGCGTTTCGGAACACCGCCGCCGAGGGCGCGAGGTTCCAGATGCCGTGGGCCACGACAAAGTCGATGCAGCGATTCCTCACGGGAATGTTGTCCATCGGCGCGAGCGCCAGACGGAGACGGCCGGCACCTGGATCGTCCATCGCCCGCCCGGCCGCGGCGCCGAGCATCGGCCACGACAGATCGAGGCCGAGCACGTCGTAGCCCATCCTGGCGAGCGGGATGGCGTTGCGTCCCGCGCCGCAGCCGAGGTCGAGCAGCCGCCGGCCCGCCGCGCGCGGCAGCTCGTCCGCCGCGAACCGCATCAGCGCGTCGTTGGGGGCCGACTGCGCGAAGCCGGCGACCGTTGCCGGTGCGCTCCACGGTGATCCGGCGAGCGGGTCCATGGCCGCACGTTAGCATGCCGCGCGGCGCCCGGTCGCGTCTACGGCGCGACCATGCCGCCTGCGCCTCTTTCGGCGCCTGACTGAGCTACGCGCGTCTGTGGCTTGAAGGCCGCCGAAAAATCGGAACGTGACCGTGAATCGTTCTAACGCTGCGTCTCCCAAGCGGCGCGAATAATCTCCGCACGAACTTGCGGTGAATGTTGGCCGAATCACCGCAGGCTGCGATCGGCAGAAGGGCAGCGAGCGAACGGGCCGCCCGCCTCTAGCCGGCCGCAACTTTGGCCTCTCGGAAGAAATCGTCCGGCATCGGTTTGCGCAGGCGCCACGTGATTGCAATGGGGCGGCTTCGTTCGTGTGACACGTATTCGGCCGCGCCGAGACACGTGTATGCAGCCGTTCTTCCCGCCTCGTGTTTGCGGTGACGGGCAAAGAGGAACACGTTGGTGCCCTGTCTCTGATGATTCAGGTAGCGTTGACCGGTAGGCGACTGCACAGACGTGGTCGATTGCGATTCCCAGTGGAAGAGATCCGGCGAGATCGCGTAGTCGCGGTACATCGTCGTTGGCGAGTAGTGGCCTTCGGCCTTCTCCAGGGTTACGAAGAACAGATCGCTCTGAGTGACCAGATCGAAATCGACGCCCTGGCGTAGCCGGTTTCGACGCTCGAACGTCATTCGTCCAAAGGCGGCAAGAATCTCGTCGAGCGACGCGCGCGAATGGACGGAAAGCGGGATCCTGTGCTGCCACTGCATGTGGCGTTCCAGCGGCTCCGAGACGTGTTCGGCTTGCTCTTCGAGCAGATCGAACAGCTCGCCTAGTTCGCCGGCGAGGGCGCGGTGTCGTCGCAACCGGTCCATCGACTCTCGCAGCGACGGAAGCGTGGAGGCCGGTCCCCAGATCGCGAAGTGCAACCCCATCAGCGCTCGTCCGGAAAAGGTATTCGGGTCGAGGGCCTCGGCCGGGAGTTCGCCAGCGACGGCATGCTTGTACAGCGCAAGACGCTCCGGGTCGTCGAGGTGCAGAAGCCGCGGAATGGCGCGCGCAACATGAGCCTCGTCGGGTCCCTCGGGCGCGGTCGGGAGGCCAGCCTCACGGCGCAGCCGCGACCAGGTCCATCCGGCGGACCGATACAGATCGTCGACATCCAAGGCTGCATCACGCAAGAACCCGGCGAGCGTGATGCCCGCCGGATCGCCCCCGGCTCGTCGCCTTCCATCAGCCATGGCGCGGAGCTCCGCGACGAGACCTGCAAAGCTGGAACCGAGGCTTCCCTTGACGTTGTCCAGCACGACCTTGGACGCGACTCGATCCAGCTGAATCGCGCAGCCGGACGGCAACCGCGGAAAGCCTTCCTCGACCTGTCGAATGATGTCTGAGCGGTGGCCGCCGAGCAGCGCGCGGAACCGCAGGTCGAATCGAAACCGGCGATTCGCACCGCCGATGAAGTCCAGCACAGTCAGGCAGTCCTTGCCCTCTGCGCGTCGCAGGCCGCGACCGAGCTGCTGCAGAAAGATAAGCGCGCTTTCAGTTGGCCGGAGGAACAGGACAGTGTCGACTTCCGGCACGTCGACACCCTCGTTGAAGAGATCGACGCAGAACACCATGTTGACTCGCCGGTCGCGCAGGCCGCGGAGTGCAGCTTCACGTTCCGCGCCGGAGGTCTCCGCGGAGACCGCCACCGACGGAAGGCCGCGGCGTGTGAACTCCCGGGCCATGAACTGAGCGTGTGCGACGCTGACGCAGAAACCCAGTGCCCGCATGGCCGCCGGATTGGCGATCTTGTCCTGTATGGCCTGAACGACAAGCGAGACGCGGGCCTGGTCTCCGGTGTAGACCTTCTCCAGCGCAACGACGTCGTAGCCGCGGCGGGACCACTGGACGTGCGACAGGTCGATCCCATCATGCAGACCGAAATACTGGAACGGGCTCAGTAGTCCACGGTCCAGCGCATCCCAGAGGCGCAGTTCGACAGCGATTCGACCATCGAACCACTCCAGCACACTGCGGCCATCGGTGCGCTCAGGGGTGGCGGTCAGGCCCAGCAGAATCCGCGGCGTCAGGTGGTTCAACAGGCGCTCGTACGTGGGCGCGGCGGCGTGGTGGAACTCGTCAACGACCACCACGTCGAACGCGTCCGGCGCGATGTCCGCCAGATCGATTTGCGCCAGCGACTGCACTGATGCGAAGACGTGTCGTCCTTGCTCGGGCCGCTGGCCGTCGACGAGCAGTTCGCCGAATGAGCCGTCGCGGAGGACGGCTCGGTAGGCGCTCAGGCTCTGCGCCAGGATCTCGCGACGGTGCGCAACGAACAGCAGGCTTGGATTCTGTAAACGCTGCCGAAGGCGACGGTAGTCGAATGCCGCCACCAGCGTCTTGCCGGTGCCGGTCGCGGCCACCACGAGATTGCGATACCGAAGATGCCGTTCCCGCTCGGTGTCCAGGCGCTGCAGCATCTCGCGCTGGAACGGCCAGGGTTGCAGGTCGAAGTGGAAGTTCTGCGACGGATCCGGGGCGACGGTTGCCCGCACTGCGCGATCAAACCGGTCGGCGTCGCGCGCGGGATCGTACGGCTCGTAGTCGGGATCGGCCCAGTAGCTCTCGAATGCGGCCTTGAACTTCTCAATCAGATCCGGTGTCGACGCCTGCGCAAGACGCACGTTCCACTCGACCCCGTCCAGCAGGGCGCTATGCGTCAGATTCGATGAACCGATGAACGCCGTCGAGAACCCGGTGAGTCGCTCGAAGAGCCACGCCTTCGCGTGCAGCCTCGTGGTCCGCGTGTCGTACGACACTCTCACCTCGGCGCCGATGGAGGTGAGCCAGTCGAGCGCGCGCCGCTCCGTAGACCCGGTGTACACGGTGGTGATAACGCGGAGCGGCCGTCCCGCCTGGCGATGGCCTTCCACAGCCGGCCGGAGCGTTCGAAGGCCGTTCCAACGGATGAACGCGCACAACAGGTCAATGCGATCGGCGGAGTGAATCTCCCGCTCGATGGCGGCCCCGACGGACGGCTCGCCGCGGGCGTTCACCAGCAGATCGGCGGCGGACAGGGGAACCAGTGGCTGGGGGGTGGTTCCGGACGGCGCAGCGCCCCGGGTGAGCGCCCGAACCTCACGCAGAACGGTCAATGGAACGACTAGCGCGTCGTCGGGCTCGACCGAGGCCGATCGTTGCTCCGCTCTCAACCACCCCAGAAGCGCGTTGCAGATTTCCGCCTGCCGTATGAGCCGCTCTTCCTCCGGCACGGCATGCAGGGCGCGCTCGAGAAGGCGACGCAGGTGGTCGGCGACCGCGATGTGCGCGTCGGCTGCCCCTGGCAAGCCAACATCAGCTCGACCAGCCTCGAGCGCCGAAACAAGCCGCTGAAGCTCGACTGTGAGAAGCTGCTCGTACAGCCCGGGAATCAGTTCGGACACATGCCCACCCGCAGCATTTGGGCGCCTGCTGAGACCCAAGCCGCCCGGATCGCTACCATGTTAAAGTAAAGAGGCGAATCCTTAAATAGACGTCGCCTTATTAAACCACTGGTAAAGACAGGCTGAATGGAGCGAGGGCCCACCGGACGATTCGACGTCACACGGGCTGGCGGCGAAGAGGTCCGCGCGTTTGTGCCGAACCCGCTGCCTCCGCAGCCGCCCGTCGAGCTGAGCGGCGGTCGGCAACGCCTGCTGGAACGGGCCATCCTCGCGCTCGGCCGGCTCGACAGCATCACCACGCTTCTGCCGGATTCGCAGCTCTTCCTGTACGCCTACGTGCGACGCGAGGCCGTGCTCTCATCGCAAATCGAGGGGACCCAATCCTCCCTGTCCGACCTTCTGCTCTTCGAGCTTGAAGGGGCACCCGGCGTGCCGTTCGACGACGTCGTGGAGGTATCGAACTACGTCGCCGCGCTGGAGCACGGCATGGGCCGGCTCCGCGCCGGTTTCCCCCTGTCGAATCGCCTGATCCGCGAAATGCACGAGCAATTGCTCGCGCGCGGGCGCGGCAGCGAGAAGCAACCGGGCCAGTTCCGGCGATCGCAGAACTGGATCGGCGGCACCAGGCCCGGCAAGGCGCACTTCGTGCCGCCACCGCCCTTGCTCGTCGATGACTTGATGTGCGCGCTCGAGGGTGCGTTTCACGAGCCGGCATCGCAATATCCCGTGCTGATAACTGCCGCCCTTGCCCACGTGCAGTTCGAAACGATCCATCCGTTCCTCGACGGAAACGGTCGTATCGGGCGGCTGCTCATACCGCTGCTGCTGCATGACGCTGGCATCCTGCAGCAGCCATTGCTCTATTTGAGCCTGTATTTCAAGCAGCATCGAGACGAATACTATCGGCTGCTGGATCGCGTTCGAGCGGCCGGCGATTGGGAATCATGGCTCGACTTCTTTCTCGAAGGCGTCGAGACTACGGCAGCCGGCGCCGTCGAGACAGCGCAGCGGATCGTTGCGCTCTTCAAAGAGGACACGGCACGAGTACAGGCGGCCGGGCGGGCGGGGACGACGATGCTCCGGGTGCTGCAGTCGCTGCACGAGCGACCAGTGAGCACGCTGAATGAGGTCTCCCGGCGTACGGGCCTCTCGTTCCCCACGTCAGCCAAGGGAATGACAGCGCTCATGAACATCGGTCTGGTGCGGGAATTGACTGGATTCCGTCGGAACAGGGTCTTCGCGCATGACCGATACCTGGCCATCCTGGGCGAAGGCACTGAACCGCTCTAAAAACGGCGAGGGCGCGCCCGGCGCCCATCGCGCCTAATACAGCGCGTAGGCCATCAGCGCGTCGCCGGCGGCCACCAGCACGTACTGCCTGCCGTCGAGCATGTAGGTCTGCGGCGCGTTCGAGACGGTGCCGGTCCGCGAGTGCCAGAGCGGATTGCCGTTGGCGGGATCGAACGCGACGAAGTTGCCGCTGCCGTCGCCGGCAAAGAGCAGCCGCCCGGCGGTGGTCAGCATGCCGGTGGCGCCCCCCGACAGCTTGTGCCGCCAGGCAATCGTCGCGGTCTTTGGATCGATCGCGGTGATGAAGCTGCGCCCCGAAATCCCGCCGCCCATCGTCCGGCCGCCCAGGCCCATCGAGCCGCGCGGGTCGGCATCGATCAGGTAGGCGATGGAGAGCTGGTTGTTCTCCGGGACGTAGAACAGCCCGGTGTCGGGCGAATAGGCGGGCGGCGGCCAGTTGGTCGCGCTGCCGGAAACGATCGCGCCGGGGATGGTGGCGACCTTCTCGGGATTCAGCACCGGCCGCCCCTGTTGATCGAGCCCGCTCGCCCAGTTCGACAGCGTGCCGAACTTGCCGCTGGCGACGTACTCGCCGGTCACCCGATCGACGGTGAAGAAGTAGCCGTTGCGCGCTGCGGTCGAGACCAGCTTGCGCCGGGTGCCGGCGACGACGCCGTCGACCAGGATGGGGGTCTGGGCCGAGTCCCAGTCGTGCATGTCGCGCGGCGACGTCTGGTAGTACCACGCCATCTTGCCGGTATCGACGTTGACGGCGATCAGCGAACAGGTGAACAGGCCCGGCCCGGTGCCGCGCCCTGCCAGCGTGTAGGCGGGCGTCGGGTTACCGGTGCCGAAGATATAGAGATTGGTCTCGGGATCGTAGACGCCGGGCACCCACGGCATCCCGCCGCCGTGGCGCGCCGCCTCGAGGCTGGGCCAGGTCTCCAGGCCGGGATCGCCGGGATTCATAGGCACGGTATAGAAAATCCACTGCCGCTTGCCGGTCTCCGGATCGAAGGACTGGAGGTAGCCGGGCGCGTCGAGGTCGTTGCCGGTGCCGGCGATGACGTGGTTGCCGATGATGACGGGGGCCATCGACGAGAAGTACTGCTGCTCGAACGGCGCGATCTCGACGTGCCACACTTCCTTGCCGGTGCGCGCGTCGATCTTCACCAGGTAGTTGTCGTGGGTCTCCATGAACAGGAAGTTGCGCCACATGCCGACGCCGCGGTGCCCGGTGTGCGTGCCGCCGCGGGTCTTCCAGTAGAAGTGCCACAGGATGGTGCCGTCGCGGGCATCGACGGCCCACAGGTTGTCGGGCGACGTGGGATAAAGGATGCCGTCGACCATCAGGATCGATCCGCGAATCTGCGCCGGCCCGCCGCTGTTGTACTCGCCGGTGGCTTCGCCGGCGACGATCAGCGGCACCTCCCCCCGCCACCGCCGCGTCCGCCGCCCCCGCCGCCGGCGGGACCTGCGCCGCCGGCCCGGCCGGCCGGCCCCGAGCCCTGCACGAAGCCGCGCGAAATCCAGGCGAGCCCGAGGTTCTTGACGGTGGACTGGTTGACCTGCGTCAGCGAGCTGTAGCGGCGGCCGGTGTAATCGCCCGAATAGGTCGGCCAGGTCTCACCGAGCGGCTTCAGCAGCGCCGCCGGATCGAGTCCCGGCGGCTGCTGCGCGGCGAGCAGTACCGGCGCGGCGGCCAGCGACGTCAGGAGGATCAGTTTTCTCAGCATCGGGAGAAGACTCCAGCAAGGGACGCGCGGAACTACTTCAGTGACCAGAGATAGGCGGTCACGTTGTGCATGTCCCTCTCGGCCAGGCCCGGCACCAGGGCGCGATGGGCGTCGGCAGGGTCGCGCACGTCCACCTTCGGGTCGCCCCCCTTGCGCACGAAAGTCCGGCGCGCGCCGTCCTCCTGCATGAGCACGACAAAGAAGTCGTCCATCCGCACCAGGCGTCCCTCGACGCGGGGACCGGCTGCCGGCGTGACCGTCGCCGTCGCGGACCGTCCTGCGGCGCCGCGGCCGCCGCGGCCACCGCCGCCGCCGGAGACCCAGAGGTTCTGCAGCTCGCGCGCGTCGGCGACGCGGGCTGCCAGCCCCTTCATGGCGGCCTCCGCATGGCAGGTCGCGCACGATGCCGCGAAGTAGGCCTGTCCGGCGGCGCGGTTGCCGACGAGGATCTGTTCCGGTGCCACGACGTCCCCTTCCGGCGGCCGCCCCTGCCGCCCGGCCCGCGCGAGCACGCTGTGGATGTATTCGGCAATCGCTTTGACGTCTTCCGGCGGGAGCGCGAAGGCCGGCATCGGCACGGCGCCGGAGGGGGGGGTGGGCCGGCCAGCCTGGACGATGGGGAGGATCAGCTCGCCGGACTTGTCGCTGAGCACGGTCTGCGAGCGCAGCAGGTTGGGGCCTCCCTGCTGCCCGCCGCGCAGGTCGATGCCGTGGCAGGCGGCGCAGTTCGCCTCATAGATCCCCTTGCCGCGCGCCAGCACCGCCGCGTCGGCGAGCGGCCGCTGCTGCTGCGGGTAGTTCGGTCCACGCCCGCCTCCGCCCCCAACCGGGCCGGCGCCTCCCTGGCGGCCCCGCCCGCCCTGCGCCGGCGGCGCGGGGTCCTGGGCGGAGGGCCCCGCCGCGCCGAGTGAGACCGCCCAGACAACGGCGGCAAGGGCCAGTGTTTTCTCGATGCGCATTCATCGACCTCGACACACGGTGCGCTCCGCTACAGGCGGACGCCACGAAAGGTTCACGCCGTCAGTGCCGTCCGGCAGTACTCGACGCACTTCCGCACTTCCTTGACCGCATCCGAGCCTTCCGGCACCGTGTATTCGAGCTCGATCGACGCCGGGATGGCCCACTTGTTCCTGCTGACCAGCTGCAGGATCGGCTTGATCGGCGTCTCTCCCGTGCCCCACGGCAGGTTCAGCGCGCAATGCTCCGGCGTGGTCCGATCCTTGAGATGGAAGCTGGCGATGCGGGCGTGGTGCTTCTCGAGGAACTGCATCGGCGTGCCGCCGACGTTGCCGGCGGCCACCCAATGGCCGAAATCGACGTTCGCCTGGTTGCCGTTCGACAGCGCGAAGGCCTTGTCGAAGGCGGTCATGTTGCCCTGGGTATGGGTGTGATACGCGGCGTAGATCTTCCGCTTCATCGCGTAGTCCCCGATCCGCTTGAGCTGGGCGTCGTCGGTCGGCAGTTCGAGCGTGGTGTGCGTGGCGCCGAGCGCCTCGGCCACGTTGAAGACGTACTCGAACTCCTCGTCCGACATGTTCGCGTTGAGCATCTTGGTGGCGTAGATGGTCACGCCGGCGTCGTTGTACATCTTGCGCAGCTTTTTGAAGGCGTCCATCGAGACGCTGGTGCGCCAGGCCTTGACCTTGGCCGCCTGCTCCTGCTGTGCCGCCAGCTGTTCGGGGTTGGGCCCGCCGCGTCCACGGCCGGCGCCGCCGCCGCGTGCCGCCCCCGCCGGTGCCGGCACGACGCAGTCCTGCCCCGCCCAGGAGCCGCGCGTGGCGCCGGGCGGCAGTTCAGTGGGCATGACGCCCCGTGCTCCCGCCGGTCCGCGTCCGCCTCCGGCGGGACCTGCCGGACCGCGTCCGCCGCCACCGCCGCCAGCCGCGGCCGGGATGCCGGCAAAGCTCTCGATCGGGCCGCCCATCAGCTCCACCGCGCTGAGACCCGACTCGAGGATGTACTTCAGCGTGCCCTCGGCGCTCTGGTCGGGCATGCTCCGGAAGCTGTAGGTGATCGTCCCGATCTGCACCCCCGCGATCTTCGAGTCGGGCTTGCCCTGGGCAAAGGCGGTGAAGAAGTCGCTGCCACCCAGCATCGCCGCCGCAGGCGCGCTCGCGAGGGCCAGCTTCCCGAAGTCACGTCTGCTCAGCATCGTTCGCTCCCTTGTCATGTGACAGCCATCCGGACATCAGCGTCACGTAATGGTCTTCGGATTGCGCCGATTGTCAACTTCCAAGCCTGAGCGGACGAGGGCGCAGCGAGGTCCAACCTAGCGGGCGGGCACCTTCGTTACCGTGACCTCGGCCACCCCGAGGTTGTTCGTGTAGTACGCCGCCCAGCCGAGACAGAACGGCCGGACGCTCAGCGGCGCGATCGCGTCGTTGACGAACAGGAACAGCTCCCCGCTCGTCTGCGCGGTCATCTCGGTCTGCCGCTGCGTCAGCGCGTAGTTGTCCAGGCCCCCCACACCGATTCGCGCGACCGGCACGAAGAAGTCCGTGCCCCACAGACGCTTGAAGGGCAGGCCCGCGGTATAGACCGTCCGCTGCAGGAGATTCAGTCCGGGCGTGCCGGCATCGACCCCCGCGGGCGAGCTGACCGCCACATTGCCGCCGTCGTTCCAGTCAGCCGGAAGGCCGCTGGCGAACTCCAGCCGATACCGTGCCCCGCCCTCGAGAAGAATGCCGGTCGGGACGCAGAAGTCACCGCTGTCCAGCGCTACCACGCGCGGGGTGGCCGACAGCGGGCTGGCCGCGTTCCGGCTGGCGCGGCATCCCCACAATCCGGCGCTCTGCGCGGCCTCGAACAGGCCGCGATTCACCACGGCCGCGAGGAGCACGAGCACCAGCAGGCCGAACACGTTCGGCAGCACCCTGCGCCGCAGCACGGCAAACGCCAGCTGGTAGGCGGGGCTGTTCCGCAGCGTCGTGAGCCGGCTCTCCGACCCGGCGAGCGCCTGCCACTCCTCGCGCGCCGGCGGCACCACCCTCAACCAGATGCCGCGCATCTTCTGGCAGATCGCCGCCTGCAGCGAGCGCCCCCGCTTCATCAGCAGCAGCACGATCCCGAGCCCGACGAAGAGCGCGACTGGATGCGCCTCGTAATACCTGATCCAGGGGGCCGCCAGCGCTGGCAGGAACGATCCAATCAGCCCCACGAAGCGGGCGCCGGCATGGCGAACGCCGCTCGTGCCTTCCGCCACCGGCGCGAGCAGCGGCTGCAGCAGCAGGTAGAGCGACACCGCCACCGTCGCGAAGTAGACGATCCGCCGCTGCCACACCAGATCCCATGCGGCCTCCTGCGCGGCAACACGCCGCGCCGCCGCGGCCGCCGATTCGTAGGGGTTGCCTTCTCCGTGCACGATGCGCCCGTTCCCCGGGTGGGCGGCCCCCTGCCCATCGTCCATGACGACGGCGTATTCGCGAGGGAGGACGATGGGCGCGTAGGCCTCGGGCGCCGCCGCGATCCGCCGGAACACGCTTTCGTGGATCTTCGGCCGGGGGATGGTGACGGTCGGGTGTGCCAGGCCGCGCTCGTGCGTCTGGCCGTTGGTCAGCCAGGCGATGCGCCGCGGGTTGTAGCGGTAGTAGCCCTTCAACCCCTGGCGCGAGTCGTAGACCCGGCCGAACGGATCCGCCTTCTTCGTGTGGTGCTCGAGCAGTTCCGGCACGAACAGCAGCTGCATGCCGCGCTGGCGGTCGGTCGCCTGGTCGGTCATCCATTGCAGCGACACGTAGGACAGCGCGTCGTCCGGATACCCGCCGCCGACATTGGAGTGCATCCCCGCGAACCACACCTGCGAGATGCGCTCGTCGCGCGTGTGCGTGGCGGCCAGGTGCTCCCGCTCCTCGTGCGCCTCGTCCCACAGCACCGGGTGGAACGTGTTGCGCTCGTCGTCCAGCGCCAGCACGTGACACGCGCGGACGACTTTCCGGCTGAGCGACAGGTCGGGCATGGAGAGCGGCCAGACCCAGTGGTCGATGCCGCTCGTGAGTTCGTCGACCGGCAGGCCGTAGGCGTCCACGGTGTCCCAGACGCCAACGAAGTCGATTGCCTCGACCTCGTGATTCCTGCTCTTGTCGTAGGGCGGCAGCCCCCTGGCGCCCTCGGCAGTGCGGAGGGCCAGGTCGCGCGCCGCGCGGGCCGCGGTCACGAGTCCGCCGGTCTGGTTGAAGCCCCTGCGGAAGTCGCGGTACGCCCAGCTCGACAGCCGGGCGAGCTCGCTGCCGAACGTCAGCCCGTCGAACGACACCGGGGGATCCGCCACCGCGGTAGCTCCCTGGACCGCCTGACGCAGCCGCGCCGGTACTCCCTCGAGCGACATCTCGCTGGCCCCCGCCACCGGCAGGGTCGGGCGCGTCTTGATGATCCCCTGCTCACAGATCAGGCCGACCAGGACGCGGATGGTGAAGGCGCCACGGCTGAATCCGAAGAGATAGATCCGATCGCCCGGGTCGTAGTGTTCGCAGAGGAACCGGTAGAGGCGCAGGACGTTGCGCCGGAGCCCGACGCCAAACGCGCCGCCGGCCAGCGCCAGCGGCTTGAACGAGGAGGTCCCCACCCCATCGTCGTAACAGGCGACCTGCCGGCTGGGATCCGTGAGCTGAAGCGCTTCGTACACGCGCCAGACGTTGGTCTTCATCAGCTGGGCGGAGCTGTTGCCGGTGCCGTCGGAGAGCAGCACAATGTTCTTGGCCATAGAACCTCGAGGTCGGATGCGGCGCTACGCGGGCGCGTTTCGGCGGACCGATGCCTTACTTGACGGACCGCCCGTTCGGTTTGCGGCAACCGGTGGGCGCCAGCGCACTCCGGCGGCTATTTCCGGCCGAGTATGCGGTCGAGCGAATCCGACGTCTGGTAGATCAGCGCCTCCGGATAGTGCGCGTACGGATGGAAGTACTCGAACGTGCAGTAGCCGGTGTAGCCCGTCTCATCCAGCGCCGCCATGACGGCCGGCCAGTTCGTGGTGCCGTCGAGCAGCGGCCGGAACGACTCGAGCGAATGGTCGGTGCCCTTCTTGGTGAATTCTTTGAAGTGGATATTGCCGATGCGCGTGCCGAGAATCTGGACCCAGTGCTCCGGGTGCTGGAACAGCATGATGTTGCCGGTGTCGAAATGCACGCGCACGTACGGGCTCGAGAAGCCGTCGACGAAGGCATTCATCTCCATCGGCGTCATCAGGTAGCCGTTGAAGAAGATGTTCTCGATGTTCAGGTGCACCTTGACCGTCTCGGCGGTCTTCAGCAGGGTGGCGACTGCCTCGCGCGCCCGGCGGTCGCAGACGTCGTTGCGGACCGGCTCATGGTCGTCGCGCCAGGGGATGTGCACGGCGCCGGGGACGACGAGCAGGTTGTCGGTCCCGAGGTCGTGCGCGGCGTGGGCCATCCGCGTGGCGAGCTCGAGCGCGCGGCGCCGCCTGGCCTCGTCGTTGCTCGTAAGGGGATAGGGCCAGAACAGGAACGAGCAGAGCCCGCTGATGGCGATGCCGATCTCTGTCCGCGGCGCGGCGGATGTCCTGGAACTCCCGGGTGCCCGCCTTGGGGGAGAGGTCGCGACTCCAGGTCGTAGTTCAGCTCGATGCCGTCGAAGCCGGCGTCCTTTGCCAGCTCGCAGGCACTGGACGAGGGTCATCCGCTGCGGGTAGGGAAAGGCCCACAGGTTGATCGACTTCTTCATCGCGTACGGCTTCCGCCGCGGCGATGCCGCGGGCGCCGGCGGCTGCTGTGCGGCAAGACCGCCAGGCGCCAGAAAGGCCGCGCCGGCCAGCAGCGTGGAGCCAATCGCGGCGCGGCGCGAAACCGGGCCGAACGGTCCGGGGTAGTCGTCGGTCGGGCTCATCCGTCCTCCTTGCAGCAGGCCTTAGCGCGTCCAGACGGACCGGATCTCCCACAGGCGCGCCGCGGACACTCCGCGGCCTGCGGCCAGCAGCTCCAGCCGATCGAGTGGCTGTGTGGGATACACCCGATCCGTGACCACGACCTCGCCATCGTTGCCGAACACTTCAACGACCGATCGATCGAACAGGAGGCGTACGGTGATCTTGCCGTCGCGCCACTCGAGCGGCGCGGCGTGACGGCCGGGGTAAGCAGCGTGAAACGGCGTGCGCCGCGACTGACGCCGATCGACGAACAGCTCGAGCGGCCTGGCAGAAACGCCGACGGTTACCTGCTCGCCGGCGGCGTTGAACAGACGGACGCCGGCTTCGGCCCAGTCGCCCGGCGTCAGCTCCAGGACGATGTCGGCGGAGGGCGGCAGGCGGGCGGCGTCCTTGACGATGTCCGGCTGCGCGCGCAGCGTCTCGAGCTCGGCAACCGGTGCCTGCACCAGCCGCGGCCCCTCGCGGGTCTGCCGAAGCGCCAGCGTGCGCGGTATCGACTGCGCTCCGCGCCAGCCGGCAGTCGGCTCCTCGTTCGCGTATTGCCAGTTGCTGGTCCACGCCATCCAGATGCGCCGTCCATCCGCCGGCGGCACGTCAGCGAACGAGATGGTCGCGTAGAAATCCTTGCCGTAGTCCGCCCACAGCGTCCGCCCTGGAGGGTTGTCGTTCACGAACCGCGTCCCGTCGAACGTGCCGATGAAGTACTGGTTCCCTGAGCCGCCCGCCACGCCGCCCGGGTTCAGGTCCACGTCGAGCACCCAGCGTGTCGTCGCTGGATCGTTCCCGACCGGCAGCTCGAACAGGTCGGGGCATTCCCACACACCGCCGGTCGCGCCGGCCGGCCCGAAGTCGCTCAGGGCGTCCCACTGCTTCAAATCGCGCGACCCGAAGAACCGCACCTTGTGCTGGTCAGGCAGCACCGTGACCATGATCCAGCGGCCCGTCGGCTCGTGCCAGAAGACCTTCGGGTCCCGGAAATCCTTGAGCCCGAGATCGATGACCGGATTGCCCGCGTACTTCTTCCACGTCCGGCCACGGTCCTGGCTCGAAGCGATGTTCTGCGTCTGCTTCCCGCGTCCATGTCCGGTATAGATGGCCACCAGGCAGGAGCGATCCTCGCCCGCAGGCGTGCACAGCCCGCTCGAGTTCTGCCGATCGACGACGGCGCTGCCGGAGAAGATCATGACGCCGTCCTCTTCGCGCAGGGCGACGGGAAGATGCTGCCAGTGGAGCAGGTCGGTGCTGACCGCGTGCCCCCAGCTCATATGCCCCCACTTCTCGCCGAAAGGATTGTGCTGGTAGAAGAGGTGGTATTCCCCCTTGTAGAAGACCAGCCCGTTCGGGTCGTTCATGAAGTTGCGGGCGGGCGTGAAATGAAAGCGCGGCCGCAGCGGCTCGTCGTACTCCGGCGCGTGGCCCGCGGGCAGGAGCGCCAGGACGAGGACGCAGGCAAGCGGAATCCGCATCGGCATTCTCCCTGTGGAGTGGCGCGCCTGAACCAGAGCGCAACCAACGGGTGCGGCAGGGGGCAGAGGGCGCGGCCGACGGAACTGTAGCATCGAACCACTCTCCCCTGTCCCTTTCCGCCCGCTTCTTCCGCCATTGAGAGTAACGGCGCGCCGGACTCCGTGCCCGGCCGGCTCACCTGTCCCGAGAGGCTTGCCCATGTCGATCGTTCCATTCCCGGCCGCTGCAGCGGCCGGCGTCAACCTGTTGCCTCCCCTGCTGAGGCAGGACCCGCCCGTTCGGGCCCGGCCAGGCAGCACGCTGCGCCGGGCGCTGGCGCAGGCGGGTGCCGCTGTGCCAGGCCCACAGCCGGTTCCCGGCGCGAACGGTGTCTTTGCCGCGAACCACGCGCTCATCCAAGAAGCGATTACGGCGGTCGTCCGCCGGCGGCGGGTGCTGCAGCAGGAGGCGGAGGACTTCGCGGCCACGGTGTTCCTCCGCCTGCTCGAAGACGACTGCTCGGTCCTGCGAAAGTTCGAGGGGCGGAGCAGCCTGCGTACCTTCCTGCGGGTCGTGGTCGAGCGCATGCTGCTCGACTACCGCATCGCCAAGTGGGGCAAATGGCGCCCCTCGACCGAGGCGCGGCGCCTGGGGCCGATTGCCGTCCGGCTCGAGATGCTGACGTCTCGCGACGGGCTGTCGTTCGGGGAGGCGGTGGAGACGCTTCGCACGAATCACCAGCAGCCCTGCAGCAGCGCGGAGCTGTGGCGGCTGTTCACCCTGCTGCCGGCCAAGCCCCGCCGCCGGACGGTTGCCGAGGCCGAACTGAGCGACATCGCCACGGTGGGGGTCACGCCTGACGCCGCGCCAGACAGGCGGCACGCGGCGCGGACGCACCGGGCGCTCCGGCAGGCGGTCGGCCGATTGACGGTGGAGGAGCGCCTCATGCTGGAGGAGCGGTTCGTCCACGGGCTGCGCCTGGCACAGATTGCCGACCGGCGGGGACTCGAGCACAAGACCGTGTACCGGCGCTTCGCGGCGCTGCTCCGCCGGCTCAGGGCCGCCCTCGAGGCACAGGGGATTGCCGGTGCCGAGGTCGAGGGCTGGCTGGGGCGGCTGGAGCTGACAGAGGGTCGAAGCGGCCCGCTCCAGCCGGGGGCCGGACGTCCCGAGGCGGCGGCTCATCTGGATACCGCCCGGCTGGACGGGGCGTCTCGTGACGGCGCTTACTTCGGGGCTGCTTGCCGGAACGCCGCCGGGGGGAGGTGTCCCTGATGCCCATGCGCTCGTTTCCCCAGCATTTACTGGCCGGCTGGGCTGGACGTGCACGCGGTCCGTCCTTGCGGCCCCAGCGATGTATCGCTTATGATTCGCAGCCTCTAAACATCATGACCAGCAACGATTCCGGCGCCCGCACGGCCGAGGATCTGTGGGCGGACCTGCCGGAGCTGCTTCGCGCGGCCGAAACGAGCGAGGCGACGAGGGACCAGGTCATCACGATCCTGTACCCGGAGCTCAAGCGCATTGCCGAGGCGCACATGCGCCGCGAGCGTCAGGATCACACGCTCCAGGCGACGGCGCTCGTCAGCGAGTTCTTCGTGCACATCGCCAGGAGCCCGAACTTCACCACCCGCACGCGCTCGCAGTTCCTCATGGTGGCGTCGGTGGCCATGCGGCGGCTGCTGGTCGATTACGCGCGCGCGCGCTCGGCGGAGAAGCGCGGCGGCCACCGCGTGCGGGTCGACATCGAAAACGCCGACCCCTCGCAGGACGCCCACTTCGTCGACATCCTCGAGATCGACGAGCTGTTGTCGCGGCTGGCCGCCTCCGATCCGCGCATGGCCCAGATCGTCGAGCTGCGGTTCTTCGGCGGCCTGACGAACCAGGAAATCGCGGCGGCGCTCGACATTCACGAACGCACGGTCAAGCGGGACTGGCAGATCGCCAGGGCGTGGCTCTACAGCCGGCTCCAACGGCACGACTCCGATGTCACCCAACGACTGGGAGACCATTAAGCAGATCTTCTCCGCCGTGCTCAACGTCCCGGCCGCCGCCCGGGACGAGCACCTGGAACGCGCCTGCGCCGGCCGCGACGAGATCCGCACCGCCGTCGACGAGCTGCTGCGCGCGCACTACGAAGCCTCCGGCACCTTCCTCGAGCCGAATACCATCATTGTCCGCGCCGCGTGGCTCTTCCAGCCGAACGACACCGTGGCCGGCCGCTTCCGCGTCGTCAAGCCGATTGCGCGGGGCGCGATGGGCGAGGTCTACCGCGTCTACGACGAGCGCCTCCGCCTGCACGTCGCGCTCAAGGCCATCCGTCCCGAGCTCCTGGGAGACGTCGGCACCGTCGAGCGCTTCCGGCGCGAGGTGTCGGTCACCCGCAACATCGCGCACGAGGGCCTGTGCCGCGTCTTCGACCTGGTCGAGCACCCGCTGCCGAGCGGCTCCGGCTTTCCCGAGGGCACGGTCGTGCCGTGCCTGACGATGCAGATGCTGGAAGGGGAGAGCCTCGAGGAACGGCTGGCCGTGCGGCGGCCGATGGCTACTGGCGAGGCGCTGCCGCTGGTGCGCCAGATTGCCGAGGCGCTCCAGGTGCTGCACGACGCCGGCGTCGTGCACCGCGACCTCAAGCCGTCGAACGTGATGCTGGTGCCGTCGGAGCACGGCCCGCGCGCGGTGTTGACCGACTTCGGCCTGGCGAAGCCGCTCGAGGAAGGGATTTTCGAGACCCAGGGTACGGCGCACGGCGGCGCCCCGTTCTTCATGGCGCCGGAGCTCTTCCGCGACGGCAGGCCGAGCGTGGCCTCGGACATCTACGCCCTCGGCCTGCTGATCGACGAGATGGTCACCAAGACGCGGGCGTTTGCCGCGAGCTCGCTCCACGGCCTGCTGCTCGACAAGCTCGGGAACGGGCCGACACCACCCTCGCAGCGCGCCGACGCGCTGCCGCGGGCGTGGGAGACCACCATCCTCCGGTGTCTGGCGCCCGACCCCGGCAGCCGGTTCGCGAGTGCGGCGGCGGTGATGGCGTCGCTGTCGGGCGAGCGGGGGCCGCTGCGGTGGCTGCCGCCATGGCACCGGCCCGCGCGGCCCGGGCGCCGTCTCCGGCTGGCCGGCTATGCCGCCGCGGGTGTCCTGGCGCTGACCGGCGCCGTTTCGATCAGCGCCCCGGCGGCGGTGCCCACCTCGGTCGTGATCCTGCCGTTCACCAACCTCTCAGGCGACACCGGCAACCAGTATCTGACGGCCGGCACCGTCGGTGAGCTCGGCCGCCGCCTCAACCGCGTCCCGGGCTGGAACGTCTATACCGCGCGCGAACGCGATGCGCCGGTCGCGCCGTCGATGCGGGCGACGTTTTCGCTGGGGGGCCACCTGCAGCAGGAGGGCACCACGCTCCGCATCACGGTGCAGCTCACCGACACCGCCAGGGGCACGCTGCTCTGGTCGGAGAACTTCGAGGGATCGCGGGCGCGCGGCCTGGATCTGCAGGAGAAGCTCGCAGAGGAGACGCTGACCGCGCTGAAGCGGGAGGCATCGAAGCGCGCCGCCGGCCCGCTCCGCAGCCTGGCGTCGCTGACCACCGGGGACTTGCCATTCGGGAAGAGCCGCCCACCCCTGCCAGCCGCCGGCACGTCCGAGCCGGAAGCCTACGACAACTACCTGCGCGGGCGCTACATCGCCGAGGATCGCACCCTGGAATCCGCGATGACCGCGATCAAGCTTTACCGTCGCGCGGTCGAGATCGATCCGCAGTTCGCCGCCCCGTACACCGGCCTGGCCGACGTGCAGGCCGTGCTCATGGATCTGCACCAGGCGCCGCACGGTCAGCTGCTCAGCGATGCCGACCGCTACGCGAGCGAGGCGGTGGCCATCGATCCGAACCTGCCGGAGGCGCAGCTGTCGCTGGCCGCCGTGCGGCAGATGCAATCGCGCTGGGTCGAGGCGGAGACCGCGTATCGCCGCGCCCTCGAGCTGCACCCGACGTTCGCGCGCGCGCACCGCTGGTTCGGCGGGATGCTGCTGCAGTTTGGCCGCTTCGACGAGAGCCTGCGGCTGTCCCAGCGCTCGCTCGAGCTCGATCCCTACGATTTCCCCAGCCTGTCGGCCTACGGGCTGGCGCTGTTCTACGCCCGGCGCCCGCTCGAGGCGGCGGCTCATCTCGAAGGCCTGCTCGCCCGCAAAGACCACGTCCACGCCCACCTGATCCTGGGGCAGGTCTACGCCCAGCTCTCCGCCACGGTCCCCGCCAGCCGGGAGGAGTACCTCCGGAAGGCGCTCCAGCAGTCCGACGTCCTCCGGCAGATCGGCAAGCCGGCCGAAGATCGATATGCCGATCTGGTGGCGGCGCTTGCCTGGAGCTACCAGGGGAACTTCGAATCGGCGCGCGCGCCCCTGCAACGGCTCGAAACCGCGTGGGCGCGGGACGTCGCCTCTCCCTCCTTCGCGGCGCGCATCTACGCCGTCCAGCGGCGGGCCGGCGACGCCCTCGAGGCGCTGGAAGCGGCGGAGGCCGAACGCGACCGCGAGCTCATGTACTTGAATGTATCCCCCTTGTACGACGCCATCCGCACCGAGCCACGCTTCCGTGCGCTCCAGGCGCGGATGAAGCTCGTCCAGTGACGTAGAGCGTGACGCAGAGAAGGAGCGCAGCGATGACCTACCCCCAGTACGACGTCAAGTTCATGGGCAAACTGGAGACTGTCGAAGGCGTGCCGACCGGTGAGATCGAGACAGACGGGTCGCACGCGTTCGTGCTGCATGCGGGCGGCACGAAGGTCCAGGTCGAGCTCACGCATTTCAGCGACGAGGATCGGACCCCCCGCCTGATTCTGAACTTCAAACCAACGGCGTGAAGCCCCTCGGCCCCGTCTACGAGTCGCTGCGCCGCGGCGACTGGGAGGGGGCGCGGGCGCAGTGCCGGGATCTGCTCGCGCAGGCTCCGGACTTCGCCGCGGCACATCATGCCGCCGGCCTGAGCCTGTGCGGCGAGGGCGCGTTCGACCTCGCGGTGACGCATCTCGAGCGTGCCTGCGCGCTTGGCGGCGCGCCGGCGCACGGCCTGCTCGACCTCGCCATCGTCTATGCGCGACTCGAACGGTGGCAGGATGCGGTTTGCCTGCTTGCGCCCGCGCTGCGCGACCTGGACGAGCGGTCGCTCGCGCTCTACCTGGCCGCCTCCGTCGAGTGTGGCGAGGCTGCGGCCGCGGTACGGGCAGTGCGCGCGCTCGATCCGGCCCCCCTTCACTCCAGCGGCGGCGTGCTCGCCGAGTACGGCCGGGCGCTCCACGCCGCGGGCGACGTCGAGGGCGCCGAAGCGGCGCTGCTCGCCTGCCTGGCGGCGGACGCCGCGAACGGGCGCGGCCGCGAGGCGCTCGCGCTGCTGTATCAGAAGACGGGCCGCATCGACCTCGCGCTCGCGCAGTGGCACGCCTGTGCGGCGCTGCAGCCGGTGGATGGCCACGTCCGGCTTCGCCTTGCGGCTGCCCTGGCGGAATGGGGCCGGCTGCACGAGTCGCGCGCGGCGCGGCTCGCCGCCGTGCAGCACGGCCTGGCACCAGGGCCGTACGCAACCGCCTTGTACCTGATGCTCTCCGACGGGGCCGAAAGCGCGGACACCATTCTCGCCGCCTGCCGGCAGGCGTTCGCGCGAACCAGCCCCGCGGTGCCGCGTGCGCGCGCTCGTGCCCGGCGGCGGTCCCGTATCCACGTGGGCTACGTGTCGGGGGACTTCACGCAGCCGCCCGCCAGCCACTTCCTGACGCCATTCCTCGCCGCTCACGACCGCGACGCCCTCGAGCTGTTCCTCTACAGCACGAACCCGCGGCCCGGCGCCGTGCCCCCGGCGTACCGTCAAGACGCGGATCGCTGGCGCGACGTGGCGCGTGCGTCGGATAGCGGGATGTTGGCGACGCTGCGCGGGGACGATCTGGACGTACTGGTCGACCTGTCGGGACACTTTCCCGAGAACCGGCTGCGGATCTTCGCGCGGCGGCCGGCGGCGGTGCAGGCCACCTTTCCCAACTATCCCTGCACCACCGGCCTGCCGGAGATGGACTACTTCTTCACCGACCATTGGACGAGTCCAGACGGCTCGGATGTCGAGTATTCCGAGAAGCTCTACCGGCTGCCGTCAGGCTACCTGAAGTACCTGCCTCCGCCGCGGGCCCCGGAAGTGGCGCCGCTCCCTGCCCTCCGGAACGGCTACATCACCTTTGGCGTGATCCAGCGCTTGATGAAGATCTCCAGCACCATGTGGGACTGGTTTGCCGGCGTGCTCCACCACACCGCGGGCTCGCGGCTGCTGCTGCACTACGGCGACCCGGCACTCGACCGCCCCGATAGCGACATCTCGCGATTCCTGCGGCAGCAGCTCGCGGCGCGGGACGTCGACCCGGCACGGCTCACCCTGGCAGGACGGCGCACGCATCGCGAGCACCTCGAGCTGCTGGCCGGCGTGGATCTGGCGCTGGATACATATCCCTACGGCGGTCAGACCACCACGACCGAGTGCCTGTGGATGGGAGTTCCCGTGGTGACCGTGGCCGGCCGCACCCATGTCAGCCGCGTGTCGGCCGGGCTGCTGCACCGCGCCGGCTTGCCCGCACTCGTCGCCGCCTGTTCGAGCACCTACGTCGAAGCGGCTACGGCCGCAACGTCGGACATCGACGCGCTCGCCGCATGCCGCGCGGGTCTGCGCGAGCGGGTCCTCGCCTCGGGTCTCACCGACGGCCGCGCCCTCGCCCGGGAGATGGAAGAGGCCTTCCGCACGTGGACGTCCGGCTGATCACAGCCCCTCGAAGAAGGGCACGCTGGGCGCGAAGAAGAACTCTCCCCCCTTCATGGTCACCAGGCCGTTGAAGCCGAGTTTCTCTGCGTCGGGATGGTTGTAGCGCGCCGGCCAGCGCTGGGGCGCGGCGGCATCTTCACCCTGTCCGACCAGGGGATCGATGCCGGCATTCGACGCCAGGAAGTGCATGTCGTTGCACCACTTCTTCTGGATGAACGCGAACTGCCGCCTGATGTTCGCCTGAAAGCACGTGAACAGCGTTCCCACGCCGTGAGTCGGCATCGCCTCGAGCGGTTCCGGGATGGCCGGGAAGGAGCCGCGCTGCCCATACGTGATGCCGCGCCGGGTGATGCGGCGCAGGCGGTCGGTGGCCGGGTCGCGCGGCCGCAGTCGATCTTCCCGGGGATTGACCTTGCGGATGTGCGCGTGCATCGGGCATCTCCGCCCGAGCGGATCCTGCCCGTAGGTGAAGTTGTTGTCGTGCGCCGGGTGCCAGCCGGGCGTCGGCGACGCCACGACCGGCGTGCCATCGCGGAACCTGCCGATGATCATGGCCCCCGCCCGGGCGCGCTCCTCGCCGGTGAGCCGGAGCCGGTCGGCCAGTTCCTGCTCGCGAGCGGCGAACGCCCGGACGTTCTGTTCCAGCTTGCGGAACACGACGAAGCTGCCCAGGCACTCGGCATCCGGGCCGAAGGGATCCCTGAGCACGACGCGCTCCAGCGGCTCGAAGGGATTCCATAGCGTGATGGCGCCGCCATCCCGCTCGGCCGCGGGGACACCGCCGCTCATCCGGAAGTCGTCCGCCAGGTAGAGGGGCTGGCTGCGTCCATCGACGTAGCCGAAGTGTTCGATGCCCTCGCCGTCGGCGTTCCTCAGGGCGCGGCCGCGCTCGCCTGCCAGGATGGTGTGCCTGGCGGCGATGTTCAGCAGGGCGGTCCTGGCTTTACGCCCCAGGTGCCCCTCGTCGTCGTCGGCGAGCAGCAGCATGGCATCGATGGGCTGGCGGTAGCCGTCCTCCCAGGTGTGGGGAGGCGGATCGCCGAAGTCCGCGACGGCCGTCTCGCGCATGCTCTTGACGAACGTCGAGATCGGGTCGCGCTTCCCGGGCGGCTCCTCTCCCGCCTCGTCGAAGTGCCCCTCGGGCTGCAAGCCGAGGCGCCGGTAGCCGCTGGCGGTCACGAACAGGTTCCCGAACATGGCGCCGGGGATGCCCGTTTGCCGGTAGAGCAGCGTGTCCTGATACTGCTGCCGCGCCGAGGTCACGTACTTCGCGGCCAGGGCCTTCAGCATGCGCCTGGCCACGCCCTGATCGGCACCCAGTGAGAATGCGATGTAGGAGGCGTAGTCGCGGCCGTGCCCGCGCAGGATGTTGCCCTGCAACTTTGCAAGCCAGGCCTGGACCTCCGGCGCCGATTCGTCCACCGGGACCTTGTTCTGCAGATCGACCGCCACAGCTCCTCCCATCCTGGGGCGGCCCCGCATCGCAGGGCTTCCCCCGATTGAGAAGGCGTAAACCGTCCCTGAACAGGGACATTCACGGCGTCAAGAACAGTTTCCATCACGCCGCGGCTGGCGGCGTTATAGCATCAACCGGTTTCCCGGCCTTGCGGAGGAGCGAATGTGGCATCGCGTCAAATGGTGGTTCTCTCGCGTACGCAAGAAGCTCTGGGTCCGGCCGCTGCTCTACGCCCTGCTCGCCATTCTTGCGGTCCTGGTGGCCGCCGCGGCTGACCGGCTCGTTGACGCCGAGGTCGTTCCTCGCGTGGATCGTGGGACGCTGGAAGACCTGCTGGCGATCATCGCCAGCAGCATGCTGTCGGTGGCCACTCTCGCCGTGGCGTCGATGGTGGCAGCCTACGCCTCCGCGAGCTCGACGGCCACGCCGCGCGCCTTCTCGCTCGTGGTGGCAGACGACGTGTCCCAGATGGCGCTGTCCGGCTTCATCGGCGCCTTCATCTTCAGCATCGTGGCGCTCACCGCGGTGAAGACCGGCAGCTACGGCGCCGTCGGGCTGTTCGTGACGTTCTCGTTCACCGTCCTGATTTTCGCGATGGTGATCATGATCTTCCTGCGCTGGGTCGATCGCATCGCCCGGCTGGGCCGCCTCGGCACCACCATCGACCGTGTCGAAGAGGCCGCCCGTGCCGCCATCGACGCGCGCCGGGTCACCCCGCTGCTCGGCGGCGTGGCGCTCGACGGCCGCCGGGCCAGCGGACCGGAAGTCTACTCGACCGCCATCGGCTACGTGCAGACGATCGACGTCGGCGCCATCCAGCGCTGCGCCGAACGGCTGGACGGGCGCGTCGTGCTCGAAGCGCTGCCGGGGACGTTCGTGGCGCCCGGCAAGGCGCTGGCCACGCTGGACCTCCCCCCCGGCAGCGACGGCGCGGCTGCCCACGACATCGCCGGGGCGTTCATCGTCGGCGACGACCGCACGTTCGAGGAGGACCCGCGCTTCGGCCTCGTGACGCTGGCCGAGATCGCCGCGCGGGCGCTGTCGCCGGCGGTCAACGACCCTGGCACCGCGATCGACATCACCGGGACGTTCGTCCGGCTCTTCGCGCGGTGGGTGACGCCGGTCGAAGAAGCCCCGGTCCGGTTCGACCGCGTCATGGTGCCGGAGCTGTCGCTGATGGACATGTTCGACGATGCGTTCACGGCTATCGCGCGGGACGGCGCCGGGACGGTGGAGGTGGGGATCCGGCTGCAGAAGGCCCTCTTCGCGCTCGCCTCGATGGGCGACGAGCGGCTGCGGCAGGCTGCCGTGCTGCACGCGACGCTGGCGATGGCGCGCGCGGAGCAGGCCCTCAAGCTGCCGGAGGAGCGCCAGCGCATTCACGCGCTGGCGGCGGCGGTGGGGCAGCGGCGGCCCGCCTGACGCACCTCGTCACGACTCGAAGGCATCCGCAAACGCCCGGCGCTGCTCCCGGCTGCCCAGCACCAGCAGCTCGGCGCCGTGGCCCAGGATGGTCTCGGCCGTCAGCTGCACCTCCAGGTTTTCCCCGGTCCGCAGCGCCACGACGCTGAGGCCCGTCCGCGACCCGATGCCGCTCTCGCGCAGCGGGCGGTTGGCCAGCGATTCCGGAACGGGGATCGCGTAGAGCTCCACCCCTTCACCCACGAGCACCGGCTCGTGCCCGTGCAGCAGCGACATGACCGCCTCGATCCCGAGCGTGGTGTAGCTCAGGACGAAGTCCGCGCCGGCACGATGAATGGCCTCGACGTTGCGCTCGTGCGTGATGCGGCTGACGATGCGCAGGCTGCCGTTGAGGCGGCGGCAGTAGACGGCGAGATAGATGTTCATCGCGTCGTCGTTGGTCGTGAGCAGGACGGAGGCGGCGCGGTGGATGCCGGCGCGCTCGAGCAGCGCGCGATCGGCGGCGTCGCCGGCGAAGATCTCGTCGGAGAACTCGCGCAGGCTGTCGAGGGCCCGTTCGCCGCGGTCGATCGAATGGACCGTCAGCCCCTTGCGATGGAGGGCGCGGGCCGCGGCCTGGCCGACCTTGCCGGCGCCGATGATCAGGATGAGCGACGACTTGCCGTTGGCGCCGATCACCTGGTTCAGCGCCTCGACCTGCGCGGCGGTGCCGGCCACGACGATGACGCTGTCGGGCTGGATGGCCGACTGCGGGTAGGCGGGGCGGAGCCGGCCGCGCTCCCAGAACCCGACGAGATTGAGCCCGGTCCGCCGCCGCAGGCCGGTGTCGCGCACGGTAGTGCCCGCGAAGGGGGTGTCCCGCGCCGGCAGCTCGGCGATCTGCAGCCCGCGGAAGCCACCGATGACGTGCGCCTCGGCACGGCCGGCCGCCACGCGGTTGGCCAGGTATTCGCCGAGCTGGGTCTTGAGCGGCAGCACCGTGCTCGCGCCAGCCAGCTGCAGGATGTCGATCGAATCCTCGTATTCGGCAATCGCCACGATCGGGATGTCCGGCGCGACCTCCCGCGTGGTCAGCGTGATGTTGGTGTTTTCGGTGTCCTCGCAGTTGGCCAGGACCATCCGGGCCGCCGGCGCGCGCAGCTTCTCGTAGGTGGCCCGGCCGTCGCTTTCGCCGAGAACGACCGAGACCCCTTCGGCCGAGAGCCGGGCGGCCACCGATGGATCGGGTTCGATCACGAAGTGGGGGATGTCCTCCGCGGCGAGGCGCGCGGCGAGGCCAACGGCGATGGCGTCGTACTTGGCGATGATCACGTGGCCGGCCGTGCCCTCCGGCACGTCCCGGGGCGCGCGCAGCCGCACGCGCGCCTCGAGCCACGGGGCGTAGAACAGCCGGATGAAGAGGAACGGCAGCATGACCAGCAGGAACACGACGCCAGAGAGCAGCACGAGGATGCTGAACGCCCGGCCGATGTCGCTGGTGAACGTCACGTCGCCGAACCCGAGCGTCGTCATCACGACGAGGGTCCAGTAGAAGCCGGTAATCCAGGAATGCTGCTCCCCTTCGACGTTCAGCTTGATGACGTGGAAGAGCACCGCGTAGGTGGTCACGAGGACGGCGAGGAACGCCAGGTACTTGACCAGCGCGCGCAGGTTGGCGCGCTGTTCGCGGTCGGTGACGAGGAAGGTGAGCTGGCTGATGATGAACTTCATGCGCGGGTCACGCCGGGCTGCCGCGGGCCGCCGGCCGGACGCGGCCGGATTGCCCTCGCAAAAACGTCGTGCTCTCGACTAGACTGCGCAGCCATGCACTCTCCAACCGATGTGTCGCCGATCCTGGCCACCGCCTTCGCCTTCTGGTCCTCGAAGACGCTGCTGACCGCCGTCGAGTTCGACCTGTTCTCGACCATCGGCAGCCGCAGCCTGAGCGGCGACCAGCTCGGCGAGGAGGTCGGCATCCATCCGCGCGCCCGCGCGGATTTCTTCGACGCCCTGGTGGCGATGGGCTTTCTTCAGCGCGCGGGCGACGGGCCAGGGCGGGCAATATTCGAACACCCCGGCCGGCGCCCTGTACCTCGATCGCTCGAGCCCGCGCTACGTCGGCGGCATCCTGGTGATGCTCAACGCCCGGCTGTTCCGCTTCTGGCACGACCTGCCCGAGGCGCTGCGCACCGGCCGGCCGCAGAACGAAACCAAGGACGGCGGCCGCAGCATCTTCGAGGATCTCTACGCCGAGCTGCCGAAGCTGGAACAGTTCATGGGCGCGATGACCGGGCTGTCGCGGCTGAACTTCGAGGCGTTCGCCGAGAAGTTCGACTTCTGGCGCCTACACGACGCTGTGCGACGTCGGCGGGGCAACCGGGCTGCTGTCGATCGAGGTGGCGAAGCGTCATCCGCACCTCCGCTGCACCAGCTTCGACCTGCCCCCGGTCGAGCCGATCGCGCAGCGGTCGATCGCCGCCGCCGGGCTCGGCGATCGGGTCGCCACGGCGACCGGCGACTTCTTCCGCGATCCGCTGCCGCGGGCCGACGTGATCACCATGGGGATGATCCTGCACGACTGGAACCTGGAGAAGAAGCAGCACCTGATCCGGGCGGCCTACGACGCCCTGCCGCCCGGCGGTGCGCTCGTCGCCATCGAGGCGCTGATCGACGACGCGCGGCGCGAGAACGCGTTCGGCCTGCTGATGTCGCTCAACATGCTGATCGAGTTCGGTGATGCGTTCGACTATTCCGGCGCGGATTTCCGCCAGTGGTGCGCCGCGGCGGGCTTCAGCCGCTTCGACGTCATTCATCTGGCGGGCCCGTCGAGCGCGGCGATCGCCTACAAGTAGCGTCCCCTCAGAACAGCACTTTCACGCCGAGCTGGAGCTGGCGCGCGTCGTAGGTCGAGTTGATCGTGCCGAAGGCGCTCGAGCTGCGGTTGCCGTTCGGCCCGCGGAAGTTCACGCGGTTGAAGACGTTGAAGGCCTCGAGCCGGAACTGCGCCCGGGTGTCGGTGCCGAACGGCAGCGCGAAGTCCTTGGCCGCCACCACGTCCATCTGCCAGAACCACGGCGCGCGCACGCTGTTGCGCGGCGCGTCGCCGAACGGCTGGCTCGGATCGGTCGGCACGGTGATGGTGTCGCGGCTCAGGTAATTGGTCACCGAGCTCCGGTCGCCGTACGGGCTGCCGCTCTGGTTCGGCCGGTAGTTGTTGGCGCCGCGGAAGTCCTGCTGGATGCCCGAGACCTGGAACGCGGAGGCCGGCGAGTAAATCAGGTTGACGACTTCACCCGAGGTCATCGTGTTGATGCCGCTCAGCGTCCAGCCGCCGAGGAAGGCGTCGACGACCGGGCCGGCGTCCGACAGCCAGCGGTGGTCCCGGCCGAACGGCAGCGCCCAGACGACGCTGGTCGTGTTGTTGAGCGGCTGGTCGTAGACCGAGGTGCCGTAGCTGTCGTCGAGGTTGCGGAAATCCTGCGGCGCGGGGAAGTTGCCGTTCGGCCCTTCGAGCGAGCCGGCGCCGTTGTCCTTCGCCTTGGACCAGGTGAACGCGTTCAGCAGCAGCAGGCCGCGGCGCGGCCGGTAGTCGTATTTGACCTGCAGGCTGTTGTAGCGCGAGATGCCGCCGTTGAAGGCGTAGGTGATGTCGGCGAAGCCGCCGATCGGCCGGCGCGCCGCGAGCGGGATCGTGCCGGCCGCGTTGTTCGGCGCCGCCTGGTTGAAGTTGGCGAGCAGCAGCATGTCGTCCGCCCGATTGCCGACATAGGCGACGTCGAACAGCATGTTCCGGGCGATTTCCCGCTGTACCGAGATGAAGTAGCTCTGCACGTAGCTCGAGTGGTAGTCCTCGGGCATGTAGGTGACGTTGGCCGCCAGCGGGTTGAAGCGGGCCGGCTCGGTCAGCGTTGCGGGATAGCCCTGTTCCGTCCGCAGGAACGCGGGGTCCAGCGGGTTGGTCTGGTTGACCACCGCGTTGATGACCTGCGGGCCGTTGATCGGCAGGACGTTGGCGCCGCCGGCGCGGTGGAAGTGCACGTAGCTGAGGCCGTAGCCGCCGCGGACGACCGTGTCGGGCAGCACCGTCCAGGCGAAGCCGAAGCGCGGGCCGAAGTTGTTGCGATCCGGGTTGATGAGCGAGCGGTCGCGCAGCGAGCCGTCCCGTGCCGCGACCATGGCGTTCGCCGCCGGGTCGTAGTTCGACAGGATGTTGTCGCGCTCCCAGTGCGGCGTCGCGTATTCGTAGCGCAGGCCGAGGTTCAGCGTGAGGTTGCTGTTCACGCGGAAGTCGTCCTGGACGTAGGCGAAGTGCATCTGCTGGCGGAGGTTCGCGATCAGGATGTTGCTCAGCGCGTACTGGCTGCGGAAGCCGAACATGAAGTCGGCGAGGTTGTAGAGGTTGTTCGCGGCGGCCCCGGCCGGCCGGGTGATCTGCCCGGCGTACGAGTCGCGTCCGTAGAGCGGGTTGACGTCCTGCACCTCGGTGTTGATGTGCTGGAACTCGTAGCCCGCCTTGAGCGAGTGGCGCTGGCGCACCCAGGTGTAGTTGAGCTTCGGGTTGAAGACTTCCGGGTACTGCCACTGGGGATTGGTGGCCTGGCGGCCGAGATCGGAGAAGCCGACGATGAGCTGGGTCGGCAGCCCGCCGGCGATCCGCGAATCGGTCGGGAGGCCGGGAATCCCGTAGGCGGCCAGCGCGTCGTCGGTGCCGAGGGCGAGCGGGCTCTTGCCGGCGACGGTGCGCGACCAGCCGAAGCGCCCCTCGAGCAGCGACGAGGCGCTGCGCGTCCAGGTGAAGCCGGTGACGAACTGCTTGTTGGTCACATAGGTCAGGCCGTTGCCGCTCCCGCCGGACGGCAGCGGCAGCGGCGGGTTGTCGATGATGTCGGCATCGCGGTAGCCATAGCGCGCGAAGCCGCTGAGCGCCGGGCTGAACTGCAGGTCCCCCTTGACGTTGAACTTGTCGGTGTCGTTGGTGAACTGCTGGAGCGTTGAATAGTTGCTGCCCGCCGAGGCCGAGGTCGGATCGGGCAGCCCGCCCAGCACCTTCCGGGCCAGGGCGGTCATCGGGATCGGCGTGCCGGCGGGATACGTTTCGCCGGTCACCGGGTTGCGTACCGCCAGCGACAGGATCCCCTGGCGCTGCGCCGGCGTGGGGATCGTCTGGAACGCCACGTTCTGGCGCTCCTGGCGGAAGCCTTCGTAGTCGGCGAAGAAGAAGGCCCGGTTGCGGACGAGCGGCCCGCCGAACGTGCCGCCGAACTGGTCGCGGCTGAGCGGCGGCTTCTCGCCGGTCACCGGCTTGAAGAACCCGGTCGCGTTCAGCCTGGTGTCGCGCAGGAACTCCCAGACGGCGCCGCTGAAGCGGTTGGTGCCGCTGCGGTACGACACGTTGATGGTGCCGCCGGCGCTCCGCCCGTATTCGGCGCTCATGTTGTTGGTGACGACGCGGAACTCGGCGACGGCGTCGGGCGACGGCTGCATGACCTGGTTGGAGAAGCCCTGGTTGCTCGTGCCGTAGGCGTTGTTGTCGATGCCGTCGAGCAGGAAGTTGTTGAAGGTGCTGCGCAGGCCGTTGATGTTGAAGGAGCCTTCGCGCACCGTCGAGGCCGACCCGGTGTTGAGCGACGAGAGCCGGACGCCGGGGCTGAGCAGGGCGAGCGAGGAGTACTCGCGGCCGTTGAGCGGCAGCTGCACCGCCTGCTGCGCGGTGATGACCTGGCCGCGCTCGCTGGTGTCGGTCTCGAGCCGGGTAGCGGCGCCGACCACTTCGATCGTCTCCTGCATGCTGCCGGGGGTGAGCTGGAGGTCAACGCGCTGGCGCGCCCCGACGGTGACCTGGACGTTGTCGGCCAGTGCAATCGAGAATCCGGAGAGCTCGGCCGTGATCTTGTAGCGTCCGATGCGGACCGTCGCGAACTCGAAGCTGCCGTTCTCGTCGGTCACTTTGGTCGCGGTGATGCCGGTGTCGAGGTTGGTCAGCGTGACCGTGGACCCGGGCACGATGCCGCCGGTGTTGTCGCGCACGGTGCCGAGCACCGTGGCCGTATCGAACTGCGCCAGCGCCGGCGCCACGCCGGCGAGGAGCGCCAGCGCCATGAGAACGGAACGAACGAGAGCCCGCCTGAAGCGGAGGTACGGTCGAATGGTCACTGCAGTGTCTCCCGGATCCCCCGGGACCGGTCACCGCGACCGGCCCGCCAGAATCCGCGCCAATACTGCCACAGTCACGCCAACAGCGTGCGCCATCCCTCCCAGAACCCTGAACCCCGCACCTTGAACCCCGAACCTTGAACCCTGCACCCTGAACCCCTGAACCCCTTCAGAAGGTCCCCCTCACCGCCACCTGCAGCTGCCGCGGGTCCCCGACCCCCTGGCGCAGGAACCCGTCGAAATTGAAGAGCGCCGGCGTCGCCAGCGGGTTGATGTTGTTGGCGTTGTTGAAGGTGTTGAACATCTCGACGCTGGGGATCAGCTCATAGCCGTTGCCGAAGCGGAACGCCCGCTGCAGCCGCCAGTCGAACGAGAAATATTCGTTGTCCTTCCGATCCCAGTTGCGGCCGCGGTCGGTGCCGTTCAGCACCCGCGGCGAGGTCGTGATCGGCTGCGCCGTGCGCGCCTGGATGCGGGCGTTGGCGCGCACCTGCGCCGGCAGCTCGACATACGCGAACAGGTTGAACTTGTGGCGGATGTCGCGGTCGGACGGCCCGTAGTCGAGGCCGAGGTCGTAGAAGTTGAAGGTGCGGTCGGTGAAGGGGTCGCGCTCGTTGGAATCGTCGTCTTCATCCTTCGAGAGCACGTAGTTGGCCTCGAGCTGCGTGCGCCGGGAGAGGCGCTTGCGCACCCCGACGGTGGCGCCGCGGTAGAGGCCGCGGCCGCGGCTGTTGGTCACGAAGACATCGCTCAGCGCCGGCTCGAACGGGTTCGCGCCCGTGTAGACCGTGGTGTCGCGGGTCGCGGGCTGATTCGCGGCGGCCGCCGTGCCGTGGACGTTGTAGTTCAGGAAGCGGGTGAGGTTCGTCCCCTTCGCGACGGTGAAGTCCACGTAGGCGGCGACGTCGCGGGCAACCTCCCGCTCGTAGCCGACGTTGAAGCTGTAGATGCGCGGATTGCGATAGTTGCGGTCGAATACGCGCACGCCGGTGAAGAGCGGGAAGGTGCCGGGGGGCACCGCGCTCGGCGCCAGCAGGTTCGGCCAGACCGGCATGTCGGCGAACGCCGTGAAGCTGGTGTTGCGGAAGTCGCTCTTCTGCTGGATGCCGTTGGTGGTGACCGAGCCGACCTGGCTCAGCATGTTCTGCCGGGCGTAATAGATGCCGGCGCTGGCGCGCAGCACCGACCGGCCGTTCTCGCCCGGATCCCAGGCCATCCCGAGGCGCGGCTGGAACTGCTTCCACTGGTCGGGGATCGTGCCGTCCGAGGGGAAGCGCGGATCGCCGAGGAACTGCGCGTAGGCCGTGGTGGCCGGGTCCACCGTCTCCGGCATCAGCTGGGCATCCCAGCGCAAGCCGGCGTCGATCGTCAGGCCCCGGCGGGCTGCCCACTTGTCCTGGATGAAGAGCGCGATCTCCTCGTTGTTGATGTCGGACATGCCGGCGGCGTCGCGCGCCACGCCGTCGGGGCTGCTGCTCTGCAGGTAGAAGAACAGCGGCCCGCCGCTCGGCGTGGAGCCGGCGGGGCACGAGGCCGGCGCCGTGACGTAAGCGCCGTTCGAGCAGCCGACGGCGTACGGCCCGAACCCGCCCGCCGCCGGCGGCGAGGCGTAGCGCAGAAACCCGGTGACGCTGTCGAAAAGGTAGCGGCCCTTGAAGAACCCGCGGAAGACCTGGAAGTTGTTGGTGTGCAGCCACTCGGCGCCGGCTTTCACCGTGTGCTTGCCGAGCACGACGGAGAAGTTGTCCTTGACCTGCACGCGCGTGAACAGCTCGTCGATGTTCGGCGCGATGAAGAACGGGTTGCCGAAGCGGAAGGTGGGGCCGAATCCCATGCCGGTGTCGGCGGGCACGTTGGAGGACACGGCGGAGCGCGGGCGGTCCTCGCGCGAGTAGGTGAAATGCAGCTCGTTCAGCTTGGTGGCGGTCACCGTGGTGAACAGGTTGACGTTGACCACGTTGATCTTCGACGGTCCCTCGATGCCGTTCGCCGAATTGCCGTAGGTCGCCACGTCGAACGTCTGGTTGGTGTTCTTCGAGTAGTTGAAGTTGTACGACGCCGACAGGTTGCTGCTCGGCGTGAGGTTCCAGTCCATCTTGGCCAGCAGCGCGTTGTTGTTCACCTCGTGATCGACGGGCTGCCCTTCCTCCTGCCCCAGGCGGGCGCGGAAGAAGTCCAGCAGCGCCAGCCGCTGGCAGTCGGGGCTGCCGTTGATCAGCGCCTCGTGGGCGGCGAGGGTGGGCGCCCCCACCGGGCAGGGAGCGCCGATCGCCTCCGACAGGTTCGCGCGCTGCAGGTTCTCGCGGACGCCCTCGAGCGCCAGGAAGTAGAAGGCCTGGTCCTTGACCACCGGTCCGCCGACGGTGCCGCCGAACTGTTCCCGGTGGAAGTCCTTGAGCGGCTTGCCGTCCGACGTGTTCGACGTCAGCCCCTCGAGGCGCTGGAAGTGGAACAGGCTGCCGCGCACCTCGTTCGTCCCCGACTTCGTGATCACGTTGACGACGCCGCCGGCGGTGCGGCCGAACTCCGCGCTGGCGCCGGTGGCGATGACCTGGAACTCCTTGACGGCGTCGAGCGTGATGTCGATCGCCGCGCGCTGCCCGCCGACCTGTTCGCCGAAGAACCCGTTGTTGTAGTCGCCGCCGTCCAGGCTGATGTTGTTGAACACGCCGCGCTGCCCGGCAAACGTGATCTCGTCGCCGTCCGGCCCCTGGACGACGCTGACGCCCGGGGTGAGGGTCAGCAGATCCTCGAACTTGCGGCCGAGGATCGGCGTCGACTCGATGGTGTTCTGGTCGAGCGTGGTCGCCGCCGCCGTGCGGGTGGCCTGGACCGCGGAGGAGCCGGCGCTCACGGTCACCGTCTGTTCGACGCCCGAGATGGCCAGCACCGGCGTCAGCCGCACGGCTTCGCCCACCGTGGCGAGCACGTCCTCCTGCACCAGCGTCGTGAAGCCGGCGCGCCGGAAGGTCACGGTGTAGCGGCCCGACGGCAGCTGCGGCGCCACGAACCGGCCGTCGCGGTCCGTCACCAGGCTGCGCGTGAGGTTGGTGTCCGTGTTCCGGATCTGGACGTCGACGCCGCTCAGGACGGCGCCGCTGGCGTCGGTGACGACGCCTTCGACGACCGCGGTGGTGATCTGGGTCTGTGCTGCCGCGGCGCCGCCCAGGGCCAGGATGAGGACTGCCGCCGACATGATCGTTCGTGTCCGCATGGTCAGAGCTCCTTCATCAGCGTTGACGTGCAGGCGCATCGTCTCCCGAGTGGCGGCGGGGAGTCCAGTGGCCTGCCGGGCCGGGGTTGACATATACCCTGATGGGAATATAATTCCGGATGTGCCCCGCGCCGCCACCACCTCGGACGTGTTCAATGCGATTGCCGAGCCGCGGCGCCGCGACATCCTGGCCTACCTGGCGCCTCGCGAACGGCCGGTCGGCGAGATCGGGTCGTCGCTGCGGCTGGCGCAGCCGTCGGTCTCGAAGCACCTCAAGGTGCTGCGCGAAGTGGGCCTCGTCCATGTCCGCCGGGAAGGGCGCCTGATGTTCTACCGCACCAACGTCGAGGCGATCCGGACCGTGCACGACTGGACGCTGACGTTCGAGCGCTTCTGGCGGCAGCAGCTGACGCGCGTCAAGGCGCGCGCGGAGGCGGAAAAAGGAGAACACTCGTGACCGTGACTGCACCCGCACTCGACAGCCTCACCCTGCACATCACGCAGGAGATCCACGTCAACGCGCCAATCGGCGCCACCTTCGAGGCGCTGCTCGAAGAGATGGGACCGGCCAATGCCACCCCGGACGGCACGCCGCTGCCGATGACTCTCGAAGCGCGCCCCGGCGGCCGCTGGTTCCGCGATCTGGGGGACGACAACGGCCATTTCTGGGGGCACGTCCAGGCGATCAAGCGCCCGACGCTGCTCGAGATCACCGGGCCGCTGTTCATGTCGCTGCCGGTCGTCTCGAACGTGCAGTACCGGCTGAAGGCGGCCGGCGACGGCACGGTCATCAGCTTCTGCCACGCGGCATTCGGCGTGGTGCCGGACGACTTCCGCGACGGCCTGGGGCAGGGCTGGGCGCCGCTGTTCGAGCGTGTCCGCGCCCGGGCCGAGCAGACGACGACGAAGCGCTGAACGGCTGCAGGAAGGAGTTGCACATGTCGATCATCGAAGGCCTGCTGCAGGAGCTCGAGCAGGAAGCCCAGACCACCCGGCGCGTTCTCGAGCGCGTGCCGGCGGACCGCCTCGGCTGGAAGCCGCACGACAAGTCGATGTCGCTCGGCCAGCTGGCGCTGCACGTCGCCATCGTCCCGGGGGCCATCGCCCGGATCGCCAGGCTGTCGCCCTTTCCCCTTCCCGAGTTCACGCAGCCGAGTCCGGCGAGCGTGGACGAACTGCTGCCGGCGCTCGAGCAGAGCGTGGCGACGGCGCGCGAGGTGCTCCAGGGGATGGACGATCGAGGCCTGGGAGAGATGTGGCGGGCAACGGCGGGGGGCCAGGACGTGATGGCGCTGCCGGTGGGCGCACTGCTGCGGTCCATCATGCTGAACCACTGGTATCACCACCGCGGGCAGCTCTCGGTCTACCTCCGACAGGTAGGGGTGGCCGTGCCCGCCATCTACGGACCCAGCGCCGACGAGAACCCGTTCGCGGCGGTCAAGGCCGCCGCGTCCGCCTAGTCCCCGCAGGCAGCTCCTACTGGCAGCGCACCGCCAGCACCGCGGCGTCGACCACCTCCGCGCTCGAGCCGAGGCGCGCGCGCAGCGTGCGCCAGACGGTGAAGTCCACGAACAGGCCGAGCACCGCCCGCAGCCGCGCCTGCCGCCGGCCGCGGGCCTCGAACGGCTCGAGCAGCACCGCGAGCATCTCCGCCATCGGCCCCCCCATCCGCAGCTCCACCATCTCCCCGGTCAGCGGATGGACCGCGGCATCGCGGACGATCGGCTGCAGCGTCCCGGCGTTCTGCTCGTAGAACGCATAGAGCTCCGCCATCCCCCGGCGCAGCCGGCGCTCCGGATCGTCGATGCGCCGCCAGCGCGACCACTCGGGCAGCGGGTGGGTGTTGCTGTAGAGCTCCGAGCAGGCCAGCCACAGCCCGCGCTCGTCGGGAAAGTGCCGGTAGAAGGTGTGCCGCTGCACGCCGGCGCGCGCCGCCACCGCGCTCACCGTGGTGCGGGCGGGCCCGACCGAGGTATGCAGCGCCACGGCCGCCTCCACGATCCGGCGGCGCGTCTCCGCCTGCCGGTCGGCCCGCTTCCGCAGCTGGTAGGGTCGCGCCACAAAAAAATTATTGCACAAAGGTGTGCAATCAATCGTAGTATCTTTTGAAGGCACACAGTTGTGCACTGGAAAGGACGATTCAGATGGACACACGCATCGACCACCTCACCGGGGGCATCTACCGCATCTCGACCTGGGCGCCGAACTTCGGCATCACCTTCAACCAGTTCCTGATAGACGATGAGCGCCCGGCGCTGATCCACACCGGCGAGCACAGCCTCTACGAGCCGATCAGGAAGGCCATCGCCGAGGTGCTCGACCCGGCCCGGCTGGCCTACGTGGCGCTGCTGCACTGGGAGGGGGACGAAAACGGCGGGATGGATCGCTTCCTCGGCGAAGCCACCGGGCCGACGCTCGTTGGCTCGGCGCTCTCGATCGACCTCAACGCGCGCGGCTTCGGCTACGCCGAGCGCATCGCCGGGTTCAAGGACGGCGAGACGCTCGCGCTCGGCCGGCACACGCTGCGCTTCCTCGAAACGCCGCACGTGCACCACTGGGACTCGATGATGGTCGTGGAGGAAACCACCAACAGCCTGTTTCCCGCCGACCTGTTCCTCCAGCCGGGGGATCAGCCCCCCGTGGTCACCGAAAACCTCGGCAACGCGATGTGCGAGGTCTACCGCAAGACCGGCATCTTCGCCCACGAGTTGCCGGTGCGGCGGGTGGCCGATCGCATCGCCCAGCTCGATCCGGACTGGGTGCACGCGATGCACGGCGGCACCCTGACGAAGGCGGCCCTGCCAGGCTACCTGGCCGCGCTCGAGCGGCAGGAGTTCGCCTATCGCGGCGTGCTGCTGGGCAGGGAACTGCCGGTTTCCGTGCCTGCCTGACGTGGACGTCCGGCGGCAGCCCGCGATGCTGCCGCCGGACCGCCGTCGCCCGTCCGCTTGCATTGCCGGCCGTCACTCGCGAACGTGGCGCGCACCAGCCCGCAGGAATGGCAGAGCTGTGTTCCGCACCCGCCGGGATAATCTCGGACCTGAAGACCGGCCTGTCGATCCAGCGCCCCCTCGAACGACAGGTAGGTAGAGCGGAACAGCAACCTTCAAAGGAGACTGACAGATGCGGTGCATGGTGATTGTCAAGGCGACCGAGACGAGCGAAGCGGGGGCAATGCCGGACGAGCAGATGCTGAGAGAGATGGGCAACTTCAACGAAGAGCTGGTCAAGGCTGGCGTCATGCTGGCGGGCGAAGGCCTGCACCCGAGCTCGAAGGGCGCACGCGTCCGGTTCTCGGGGAAGAACCGGACCGTGATCGACGGCCCCTTTGCCGAAACGAAGGAGCTCATTGCCGGCTACTGGCTGTGGCAGGTGAAGTCGCTGGACGAGGCCATCGAATGGGTGAAACGCTGCCCCAACCCGATGCCCGGCGACAGCGAGATCGAAATCCGCCCGATCTTCGACGCGGAGGACTTTGGCCAGGAGTTCACGCCCGAGCTCCGGGAGCAGGAAGAGCGCCTGCGCGCGCAGATGGACAGGCAGAAGGCCACCCAGGCCTGACCGCGTGAACCTGATCCTGCTCGAGCCTGACGAGGTCGATGCGGCGGGCGAGGTGGTCCTGACGGCGGAGCGCGCCGCCCATCTCGCCGGCGTCCTGAAGGCCGGGCCCGGACAGCTGGTGCGGGTCGGCCTCGTGGACGGGCCGGCCGGCACCGGCACGGTCGTGGACGTGGTGCCCGGCGCGGTGCGTCTGCGCTGCCAGTTCGAAGAAGCCGTGCCGCCGATGCCGGCAATCGACCTCATGCTCGCGCCGCCACGGCCCAAGGTCATGCGCCGGCTGTGGGCCCAGCTGGCGGCGCTCGGCGTCGGCCGGATCATCCTCACCAACGCCGCCCGCGTGGAGCGCAACTACTTCGACACCCACGTCCTCACCCCGGCGTGCTATCGGCCGCTGCTGATCGAAGGTCTGCAGCAGGCCCGCGATACGCGGCTGCCTGCCGTGTCGATCCACAGGCGCTTCCGGATCCTGATCGAAGATCATCTCGACGGGCTGTTCGGCAGCGGCCTCAGGCTGGCGGCGCATCCCGGCGCGGAAGCGTCGATGGAAGCACTGGTATCGGCGCGGCCGGGCGAGCGCCTCCTGCTCGCCGTCGGACCGGAAGGCGGCTGGAACGAATTCGAGCTGACGCTGCTCCAGGCGCATGGGTTCCACCTCGTCGGCACCGGCCCCCGCACGCTGCGCACCGACACGGCCTGCGTGGCGCTCCTGGCGCTGGCCCACGACGCGGCGGGCGCGCCCGCGGGCCGCGGGCGGACCCGCGCGCGGTTGACAGCGCCGGGGTCCGGTCCCCAGAATGCCCTGATGCCGCTCCTCCGGCCCCGTGTCGCGGCGACGCTTGTCCTTACCGGGATCGCCTGCCTGACCGGAATGGCCGTCCTGCGCCTGGCGGCATCGCCGCAGGCGACGACGGCCACGCCGGTCCGCGTGGATTTCGACACCCAGATCCGTCCGCTGCTCTCCGATCGATGCTTCCGCTGTCACGGGCCGGACTCGAGCAAACGCAAGGCGGAGCTCCGCCTCGACCGGCGCGAGGGGGCGTTCAAGGACATCGGCGACGGCTGGTTCATCGTCAAGCCGCGCCACCCGGATCGCAGCGAGCTCGTCCGGCGTATCTACGCCGATCTCGAAGACGACATGATGCCGCCGCCCGATTCGCACCTCGCGTTGTCGGACGACGAGAAGGCGCTGCTGAAGCGCTGGGTGGTCGAGGGAGCGGATTACCGGCCGCACTGGTCGCTGATTCCGGTGGCGGCAGTCCAGCCGCCGGCGCGGTCCGCGGCCGCCGCGCCCGAACATCCCATCGATGCCTTTGTCGGGCGGCGGCTGGACCAGGCATCGCTGGCCCCCGCACCCGAGGCGCCACCCGAGACCCTGCTCCGGCGGCTGGCGCTCAACCTGACCGGGCTGCCGCCGACGACTGCCGAGATCGATGCGTTCCTCGCCGATCGCTCCCCCGACGCCTACACCCGGGCCGTGGAACGCTACCTGGCGTCCCCGGCGTACGGCGAACGGATGGCCATGGACTGGCTCGACCTCGCACGCTACGCCGACACCTACGGCTACCAGGCCGATGTGGAGCGCGACATGTCGCCGTATCGCGACTGGGTCATCCGCGCATTCAACGACAACCTGCCCCACGACCAGTTCCTGACGTGGCAGCTGGCCGGCGACCTGCTGCCGGAGGCCACGCGCGACCAGCGCATTGCCACCGCGTTCAACCGCCTCCACCGCCAGACCAACGAAGGCGGCAGCATCGAGGAGGAGTTCCGCACGGAATACGTGATCGACCGGGTCAACACCTTCAGCACCGCGATGATGGGCCTGACGATGGAGTGCGCCCGGTGCCACGATCACAAGTTCGACCCGATCACCCAGCGCGACTACTTCTCGATGTATGCCTTCTTCAACAACATCGACGAGTCCGGCCTCTATTCGCATTTCACCAATGCCACCCCGTCGCCGTCCATGCTGCTGTGGCCGAAGGGCCGGGAAGAGGACCACGCCCGCCTGGCCGCACGGATCGGCGTCGCGGAGAAGGAACTGACCCGGATTGCCGGCGCGGCGCGCGCCGCGTACGGCGCCTGGCTGCCGGAGGCACGGGTCGCGAGGCCCGCTCCGGTTGCCCGCCTCGCCTTCGACGAGGTGGACGGGGAGACAACGCCCGATCCCGTCTCCGGCACCGCTGCCCAGCTCCAGGACGGGCCAGCGCTCGTCACGAACGGCGCGGGGGGCACCGGCGGCGCGCTTCGGTTCAGCGGCGACAACGGCGTGGTCCACCCGGGCGTGCCGCCGTTCACGCGGACCGACGCGTTCTCCATCAGCGTGCGGATGAAGCCAACGGAGCTCCAGGAGCGCGCCGTGATCTTCCATCAATCGCGCGCCTGGACAGACGCCGGCAGCCGCGGCTTCGAGCTCACGCTCGATCGCGGGCGGCCGTTCTTCGGGCTCATTCACTTCTGGCCCGGCAACGCGGTGGCCGTCCGCGCCCGGCAGGCGCTGCCGCTCAACGCCTGGTCGAATCTCGTGGTCACCTACGACGGGTCGAGCCGGGCGGCCGGCATCCGGCTCTACCTGGACGGCGTCCGCATGCCCGCGGACGTCGTCCGCGACCATCTTTATAAGGACATCGGCTACGGCCCGGACGACAACTCCGCGAAGTCGCACCCCTTCACCATTGCGTCCCGGTTCCGGGACAGCGGCTTCAAGAACGGCCTGCTGGACGATCTGCAGGTGTTCGACACTTGCCTGACCGCCGCCGAGGTGGCGGCTGCCGAGCCGGCCGAGCCGCGCCCCGCCACCGCGTTCGAACATTTCCTCGCGCGGCATCATGCGCCGTACATGTCGGCGCTCGCCAGGCTGAGGACGCTCCGGCAGCAGGAGAACGCGCTCGTCGCGGACGTGCCGGAAATTATGGTGATGCAGGAGATGGCGCGCGCCCGCCCCGCGCACCTGCTCAAGCGCGGCGCCTACGACGCGCCGGGGGAGGTCGTCCCGCGCGACACGCCGCGGAGCCTGCCGCCGTTTCCCGCCGGCCAGCCGCGGGACCGCCTCGGCCTGGCGCGCTGGCTCACGAGCCGCCAGCACCCGCTCGCCGCCCGCGTCGTGGTCAATCGCATCTGGCGCCTGCACTTCGGCCGCGGCATCGTCGCGACCCCGGAAGACTTCGGCAGCCAGGGCAAGCTGCCCACGCATCCGGCGCTGCTCGACTGGCTGGCGGAGCGGTTCATGGCGGAGGGCTGGGACGTGAAGGCGATGCACCGGCTGATTGTCACGTCCGCGACGTTCCGCCAGTCGTCGCGGGTGACTCAGGAGGCTGCCGTCCGCGACCCGGACAACCTGCTGTTGTCGCGCGGGCCGAAGCTGCGGCTGATGGCCGAGCAGATCCGCGACAGCGCGCTGGCGGCGAGCGGGCTGCTCGTCCCCCGCATCGGCGGCCCCAGCGTCAAGCCGTATCAGCCGGCCGGGCTGTGGGAACAGGCCGGGACCGGCAAGGTCTACAAGCAGGACACCGGCGACAAGCTGTATCGCCGCAGCCTCTACACGTTCTGGCGGCGCACGTCGCCGCCGCCGTCGATGACGACCTTCGACGCGGTGTCCCGCGAGGTCTGCGTTGCCCGGCGGGACGTGACCACGACGCCGCTGCAGTCGCTCGTCCTGCTGAACGATCCGCAGTTCGTCGAGGCGTCGCGCGTGCTGGCGAGCCAGTTGCTCGCGCGCTACCCGGGTGATGGGGCGGCACGCAATCGGGAGGCGTTCCGCGCACTGACCGGCCGTGCGCCGGATGCCGTCGAAGCGGGCATTCTCGCGCGGCTGTTTGCCGAACAGCAGCAGCTCTTTGCGGGCGGACGCCGGCGGCACGTCGGCGGTGCTCTGCCGCGATGACCAGCGTGGTCAACGCGATCATGAATTTCGACGAGTTCGTGGTGTCCCGATGAGGACGGCCCCCGTCGGGCAGTCGATGCCGTCCGCCGGCCGCGCGCGAGGCTGAACGATGTCCGATCACAAGTGCACCGGATCGCTGCCCGCTGCCGGCCTGTCGCGCCGCCGCGTCCTCAACCAGTTCGGCATGGGCCTCGGCGGCATCGCGCTGGCGGGCCTGGTGAATCCGGCACGGCTGGCTGCCGCGGCGCCGGCGCTGCCGGGACAGGACACGGGCATCCTCGGCGGCCGGCTGCACGTCCCGGCGAGGGCGAAGCGCGTCATCTACCTGTTCATGGCGGGCGGGCCGTCGCAGATGGAGACCTTCGACTACAAGCCGGTGCTCAACCAGCGCAACGGCGAGCAGCTGCCCGACTCGGTCCGGCAGGGGCAGCGGCTGACCGGCATGTCGGGCAACCAGTCGTCGCTGCCGCTCGCGGGCTCGCAGTTCGGCTTCGGCCGGCACGGCAGCCAGGGCACCTGGGTCAGCGACCTGCTCCCGCGCACCGCCGCCATCGTCGACGATCTGTGCATCGTCCGCTCGATGTTCACCGACGCCATCAACCACGATCCCGCGATCACCTTCTTCCAGACCGGATCGCAGATCGCCGGCCGCCCGAGCATGGGGTCGTGGATCCACTACGGTCTCGGCAGCGACAACGAGAACCTGCCGGCCTTCGTGGTCCTGATCACGCCGGGGAAGGTGGACCAGCCGCTCTATTCGCGGCTGTGGGGCAGCGGCTTCCTGCCGTCGCAGCACCAGGGGGTGCAGTTCCGCAGCGGCAAGGACGCGGTGCTCTACCTGGGGAATCCCGACGGCGTGTCGCGCGAGAGCCGGCGGCTGCTGCTCGATCGGCTCAGGGAGCTGCACCTGCACGCCGCCGAGAAGCTGGGGGACAGCGAGGTGGACGCGCGCATCGCGCACTACGAGATGTCGTACCGGATGCAGGCGAGCGTGCCGGGCGTGATGGACGTGTCGGAGGAGACGCCCGAGACCTTCGAGCTCTACGGCAAGGACGCGGCGACCCCGGGCACGTTCGCCGCGAACTGCCTGCTGGCGCGCCGCCTCGCGGAGCGGGGCGTGAAGTTCATCCAGCTCTATCACCAGGGCTGGGACCAGCACGACAACCTGCCGCGCAACATCCAGCGGCAGTGCCGCGAGACCGATCAGGCCAGTGCGGCGCTCGTCATCGATCTGAAGCGCCGCGGCCTGCTCGACGACACGCTGGTGGTGTGGGGCGGCGAGTTCGGGCGGACCAGCTATTCACAGGGCAAGCTGACGGCCACCAACTACGGGCGCGATCACCATCCGCGCTGCTTCACGATCTGGATGGCGGGCGGGGGAGTGAAGCCGGGGCTGGTCTACGGCGCGACCGACGACTTCAGCTACAACGTCACGGACGGGGGCGTCCACGTCCACGATTTCCACGCCACGATGCTGCACCTGCTGGGCGTGGACCACGAGCGGCTGACCTACCTGCACCAGGGCCGGCGCTTCCGCCTCACCGACGTGCACGGCGAGGTCGTGCAGGCGCTGCTGGCCTAGCCACGCCACGCGGCGCCCGCTCACGCCTCCGGGCGGGTGAAGATCAGGCTGGCGTTGGTGCCGCCGAAGCCGAACGAGTTCGTCATCGCGTGCGTCATCGCGCGTGGCGGCGGCGCGATGCGGCACGAGATTGAGCGTGATGTCCTCGTCCGGCTGTGTCGAGGTTGATGGTGGGCGGCGCGATCTGATCGCGGAGCGCCAGCACGGTGAGGCCGGCTTCGAGCGCGCCGGCGCCGCCGAGCAGGTGCCCGGTCATCGATTTCGTGGAGCTGACCGCCAGGGCGTCCGCGCCGGCGCCGAACACGCGCTGCGATGGCTGTGGCTTCCGCCCTGTCGCCGAGCGGCGTCGACGTGGCGTGGGCGTTGAGGTACTGGATCGTCGCGCCGGCTCCAGGCCGGCGTCTGCGAGGGCGGCCCGCATCACGCGCTCGACGCCGTCGCCGTCCTCCGGCGGCGCGGTCGAGATGGATGGCGTCGGCGCTCATGCCGTAGCCGACCAGCTCCGCCAGGATGGGCGCGCCGCGGCGCTCGGCCATGCTCGCGCTCCTCGAGGACCAGGATGCCGGCGCCCTCGCCGACCACGAAGCCGTCGCGGCCGGCGTCCCACGGCCGGCTCGCCCGGGCCGGGTCGTCGTTGCGCGTGGACAGCGCCCGCATCGCGGCAAACCCGGCAATGCCGAGCGGCGTGATGGCCGCCTCGCTGCCGCCGCAGACCATCGCGTCGGCGTAGCCCCGCTGGACCAGGCGGAACGCGTCGCCGATGGCGTGCGCGCCGGTCGTGCAGGCCGTGGCCACCGCCGAGTTCGGCCCCTTCGCGCCCAGGCGGACCGAGACCTGCCCGGCGGCGAGGTTCACGATGGCCGAGAGGATGAAGAACGGCGAGACCCGGTCGGGTCCCCGCTCCAGCAGCACGCGGTGCTCCCGCTCGATCACTTCGAAGCCGCCGATGCCGCTGCCGATCACGACACCGACCCGATCGGCATTCGCCGGCGTCACCTGGAAGCCGCTCGCGTCCACCGCGATCGTCGTCGCCGCCAGGGCGAACTGGATGAAGCGGGCGCACTTCTTGACTTCCTTCTTCTCCATCCACTGCTGGGGATCGAAGCCCTTCACCTCGCCGGCAAAGCGGGCGGCGTGCCGGGACGCGTCGAACAGGGTGATCGGCGCGATGCCCGACTGCCCGGCCAGTGCGTTCCGCCAGGTGACGTCGGTGCCCACTCCAAGGGGCGACACGAGCCCCACGCCCGTGACGACGACACGACGGACCGGTTCGGATTTCATCTGCTCGGAAGTTTACCGCAGGGTTCAGGGTGCAGGGTTCAGGGTGCAGGGTTCTGGTTCAGGGTTCAGGGTTCAAGGTGCAAGGTTCACGAGATCAGTTGCGACAGCGGCCTGCCGGGCGCGCCGGGCACTGTGGTGCCCAGCCACGCGGCCATGGTCTGGCAGACGTCGGGGAGCGTGGCCTTCGGCAGGCGGGCGGCGGGTGCGGCGGGGGCGCCGGATTGGATGGCGAGCATCTCGTCGATGCCCTCGGCGAGAAAGAGATAGAGCGTCCTGGAGCGGTAGGCGGCATTCTTCTCGGCGTTCAGCCAGATGTAATACGACAACTGCTCGACGTCCACGAACGAGCCGACGGGATCCTCGATCAGGGGGATCGCGTCGGTGGCGCGGGGTTGCGAGAACAGCAGCAGGCTGCTGAAGGGCTTCAGCCTGTCGCGGACGCCAAAGCGCGTGATGAGGATCCGGGGCTGGGCGCGGCGGAGTGCCTGGACGGCCGCCCACTCGACGAATGTGTTGTTGACGAAGAGCGTGCCGTTGCCGGTCAGCAGCACCTCGCGGACGAAGGCCTGGAGCAGGTCGGACGGCGAGAACATCGCGTCCGCCCCTGGCGTGATCTTCAGGCTGCGCGCGTAGGCGGCAAAGGCCTGCGGGCTCTCGACGCCGCTCTGGATCCGCTTGTAGAGGGCGCGCATCAGCTCGTCGCGGTAATCCCGCAGCCGGTCGTAGCTCAAGCCGGTCGGTGCTTCGCCGCCCGCCGGACGGCCACCCCACAGCTCGTGCAGCGCCTCGTGCGCCTCGACGACCCACGTGTCGAGCGGGCCCAGGGCGGACGACGCCCTTGCCGCGCTCAGCAAGCCGGGCCCGGCATCGTCTCCCCCGGCCGACGCGAACAGCGCGCGAAGAAAGGCCGCCGATCCCTGGATCCCCTCCAGATCGAGCGGAACGCGCACGCCGGCATCCTTGAAGCGGCTCCACACCTTGTCGGGCTGCACCGCGATCTCCCGGCCGTAGATCTGGACCACGAGGCGGCGCGGCGCGTCGGCCGGAAAGAGCTGCGCCTCGAGCGCGGGATCGACGGTCCTGAAGAAGCGGTCCACTTCCTCCCGCCACCGTGACAGCAGCCGCCGCGCCCGGAGCCGGGCCTGCGCGTCGTCCTGGAAGCGCGCCGGGTCGCGCGAGCCGATGCGCCCGGTACCGGCCTCGGCCTCCACCCGCGCGATGCCTGCGCCGGCGGTCTCCAGCTCGGGACCGGGCAGGCGGGAGAGCTGCTCGAGGAGTGCCTGCTGATAGCGCTGCTCGGCCGGAAACAGCACCGGCCACTTCTGCAGCTCCACGAGGATGAAGGCATGCACCGTTGCCGGCAGGCGCGCGAGCACGGCGGCGTGCGCCCGCGCGAGCGAGGCGGCGTTACCGGTCAATCCCGCGTCGAACTGCATGGTCCGCTCAGAACGCCAGCTCGGACAGCGGCGTGCCTTCGCACTCGGCCATCTTGAACCCGAGCATGCGCGCCACGGTCGGCGCGATGTCGAATGTCCGGATGGGACGTTCGGTGCCGGAGCCCTTCGGCACGCCCGCCCCCAGGGCCACGACCCAGACGCGCCGGCACGACTCGTCGCCGCTGCGATGGTTCGCGAAGCCGTTGCCGACCACGTCGCCGTCGCGCCCGAGCTCGGGGACGACCAGCAGGGTCGTGCGGTCGCGGTACTGCGGCAGCGCCTGGGCGTGCTGCCAGAGCTCGTGCACGAGCCGATCGGTCCGGCGGATGGCTTCGAGGTAGAGCGAGTAGGCGCCGTAGTGCGCGATGTCGATGTCCCAGAAGTTCACGACCAGGAGCGACGGCGCCAGCCGGTTCATGATCTCCTTGGTCATGAAGAACGTCAGCTCGTCGCCGCTCGTCGGGACGGTCGGGTCGTTGAAGTAATCGAGCAGCGACTTCGCCAGGCTGGCCTTCAGGTCGGCCCCCATCGTCCGCCCCGACTCGAAGACCTTCCACCCGAAGCCTTCGTAGCCCTCGTCGAGGGCCGTCATCATGCGCTCGGCCAGCGCCTGCCGATCCTCGACGCCGGGGCCGGCGTCGGTGCTGACGGCCGACTTGATGGTTTCGATGAGCAGCTGCTTGGGCAGGACGACGTTGGCCGAGTAGGGATCGCCGAAGGCCCGCAGCTTGCTGCCGCCCATCAGGCTGAAGCTCTTGTTGGTGGCCACCACCCAGGCTTCCTCGGGCGGGAGGTTGTGCGCCTTGCGGAACAGCTCGAAGATCGTCGGCGTGACCGGCGCCTCGCTGCCGTAGGCATCCACGTCCTGCCGGCATCCCGTGACGAGCGCGCCCGTCGAGTTGAAGTGGCCGGTCAGCCCTTCGTAACGGGCGACGGGGTAGACGAGCCCCTGCGGCACGAGCTCGTTCGCCAGGTGCGGGATGTTGACCCAGCCCTGGGGCGCCAGCGTGTCCTCGAAGCGCACGCCACCGCCGAAGGTGACGACGATCACCCGGCGATCCGGCCGGCGCGGCTTCGGCGCCCGCTGCGCGAAGGCGCCCCGCGGCAGCCACCAGTCGGCCAGGCACGCGGCCAGCACGCGCAGCGCGTCGCGCCGCCGCAGATGTGCCGCCGACTCCAGGAAGCTCACGACGGTCCCTTTCGTTGGTGTCCCACGGGCCTTAGTACTCGACGATCTCGCCGCCGGGAATCTTGCGCGTCTCGTCGGGAAACTCGAACGGGTGATCGACGCCGGCGAGGATGTCGCCAGAGGCCGAATAATACGGCCAGCCGTCGGCCACGAGCCCCATGCCCCCCTGATCGACGAACGTCAGCTTCGTGATCAGCTTCGACGACTTGTAGCCGTATTTCGCGGGCAGGACGAGCCGGAGCGGCGCGCCGTGCTCCGGCGACAGCGCCTCGCCGTTCATCCCCAGCCCGAACAGCGTGCGCGGATGGAGCAGGTCCTCCATCTTCACGAAGTCGTAGTACTTGTCGGCGCAATCCACCCGCATCCATGCCAGCTCCGGCTGCGCCCCCGCGAGGCGGAGCAGGTCCTGCGGCCGGAAGCCTTCCCAGTTCACGCGCCCCGACCAGCACTGCACGCACTTCAAACGGCTGCTCTGCGTCACGCGCGGCAGGCGGTCGAGGTCGGCCGCCTTGAGGCGGACCGGCTCCTTGCCGAGGCCGTCGATCGTCAGCTCCCAGGTCGCGGGATCGGGCGCCGGGATCGGATTGAAGGCCATGACCTTCAGGTTGAACCGGTCCGGCTTGTTGGTGGGAATGATCCAGCCGGCGCGGCGCCGCTCCGCCCGCGCCTGGGCGAACGCGTTGCCGCCAGGCACCGCGGCGGCGGCGCCGGCAATCAGCACCGACTGGATGAACGCGCGGCGGTCCATGGGTCCTCCGATGCCTCGGAGCTTACCGCCGATTCCGGCCCCTTACAATCACTCCCGGGCAACGGGGACCGCCTCCTATTTTGTCCCGCACGCGTCGAACGCCCGGGGTTTCAGGGGCTGCGTTCGCACGATGCCGGCCCCTTCGCGCACCGCCACCAGCTGATCCGCAGCGACATCCGCCAGGGTCTCTGTTGTGCCGCCCGGCCAGTCCACCTCGATGCGCTCCACGGTCGTGCGCCCGCCGAGGCCGAAGTGCAGCCGCAGGTCGTTCTGCGAGCAGAAGCTGCCGCCGCTCCGCACTTCGTCGATGAGCCGGCGTCCGGCCGTGTGAACCGTGACCCGCGCCCCGATCCCGCTCCGGTTCGAGCGCGTCCCTTCCAGCTGCACCACCAGCGCGTGCCCGGCCGCCGCCGCGCAGTCGTGCAGCAGCATCGGCACGCCGTGCATGTTGTTGACGACGATGTCCTGCCGGCCGGAGTTGAACAGGTCGCCAGTGGCGGCGCCGCGGGCGGCGGAGGGGGCGGCGATCCCCGGGCCCACCCGAGTGGACACATCCTCGAACTTTCCGTTGCCGAGGTTGCGGTAGACGAGCTTGCGCTGTGCGTAGCTGTAGTGGCCGCCAATCGTGTCGGCCTCCGGATAGACATGGCCGTTGGCGATGAAGATGTCCGGCCAGCTGTCGAGGTCGAAGTCGATGAAGCCGGTGCCCCAGCCGAGGAACCGCGTGACCGCGCCGAGGCCGCTCGCCGCGGTTGCGTCTTCGAACGTGCCTTTGCCCAGGTTCCGGTACAGCGACGTCGTGTCGTCGTCGAAGTTCGTCTTGACGATGTCGAGATGGCCGTCGCGGTCGTAGTCGCCGGCGCCCACGCCCATGCCCGCCTGCGCCCGGCCGTCGGCGGTGAGCGCCACGCCCGCCTGGAGTCCGACGTCGCGGAAGGTGCCGTCACGGTTGTTGTGAAAGAGGAAGGAGGCGTTCGAATCGTTGGCCACGTAGATGTCGGGCCAGCGATCGTTGTCGTAGTCGAGCACGAGCGGCGTGAAGCCATACGCGGGCCGGACCTTCAGGAGGCCGGCCTTGCCGGACACGTCGGTAAAGGTGCCGTCGCCGTTGCCCCGGAACAGCGCGTTGTGCGAGCCCTCGAGGCCGCGCGGGCCGCACATGACCGGCAGCCCTTTCCAGAAGCAGTCGGGGCGGCTGCCCGGGGCGTAGCGGGCGGCGTCGGCGTGGGCGACGTAGGCGGACACGAAGAGGTCGAGGTGGCCGTCGCGATCGAAATCGAGAAAGGCGGCGCCGGTGCTCCAGCGCGGGGAGGGGAACGCCAGCCCGCTCGACGGTGTGGCGTCGGCGAACGTGCCATTGCCGCGGTTGCGGTAGAGCGCGTGGTGGCCGTAGTAGGTGACGAAAAGGTCGGGATGGCCGTCGTTGTCGTAGTCGCCGGCGGCCACGCCCTGTCCCCAGCCGCGTCCGCCGATGCGGGCCGTGTCGGTGACGTTGGTGAAGGTGCCGTCGCCGTTGTTGCGGTAGAGGCGGCTGGGCGCGCTGTCGGTGCCGGCGGCCGTACGCCGGGCGCCGTTGACCAGGAAGATGTCGGGCCGGCCGTCGCTGTCGTAGTCCACGATGGCGGCGCCGCCGCCCGTTGTCTCGAGGATGAACTCCTTCGTGCGTGCTCCACCGATGGTCGTCGGGGCGTCGAGTCCCGCGGACGGGGCGAGGTCGCGGAAGTCGGCCAGCGCCGTGTTGGCGGGCTGGAGGGAGGGAGTGGTCGAGCCGGCGAGCGCGGCCCGCCCGGGTTGCCAGGGGAGGAGCGCCAGCGCGGCCAGCGCGACGCAGGACGCGCGCGAGAGTGGGGTCATCGAGTCGCCGGAACTGCAACGATGACCGCAGGATAGGCTTGCAAATCACCAACGGTCAAGCTACCCTCGGCCCCGCATCAACGATCAATTGCGATGGAAGGGGGCGTGATGCGCGTTCAGGCATTGGCGGTCGTCATGGCATCGGTGCTGCTTGCGGCGGTGCCCGCCGCGGCCCAGGTCGATACCGGCACCATCCTCGGCACGGTCAAGGATCCCTCGGGCGGCGTGCTGCCGGGCGCGACGGTCACCATCACCCACGAAGGCCAGTCATTCACGCTCACCACGGTGACGCGGACCGACGGCACCTACATCTTCACGCCCATCCGCACCGGCGCCTATTCGGTGGAAGTCGAGTTCGTCGGCTTCAAGAAGGGCATCCGGCGGGGCGTCAACGTCAGCATCCAGCAGCAGGCGCTGCTCGACTTCACGCTGCAGCCCGGCGGGCTGACCGAGGAGCTCGTGGTGACCGCCGACGCGCCGCTGCTCCAGACCGGCACCGGCACGGTCGGGCAGACGCTCAAGTCGGACGCCATCGAGGACCTGCCGATCAACGGCCGCGACTACACGGTGCTGGCGCGGCTGACCGCCGGCGTGGTGCCGCCGCAGCCTGGGGCGCGCGCGCCGCTGATGTTCTCGGCCAACGGCGTCCGCCCGGCGCAGAACAACTACCTGCTCGACGGCATCGACAACAACACCAGCAACGTCGACTTCCTGAGCGGCGTGGCCTACATCGTCAAGCCGCCGGTCGACGCGGTGGACGAGATCAAGATTCTCACGAGCTCGTTCAGCGCCGAATACGGCCGCGCCGGCGGCGCGGTGATGAACACCACGCTGAAGTCGGGGTCGAGCCAGCTGCGCGGCACGATCTGGGAGTTCCACCGCAACGACGCCTTCAACGCGACGGACTTCTTCGCCAACCGCGCCGGCATCAAGAAGGGCGACTACCTGTCGAACCAGTACGGCTTCACCGCCGGCGGGCCGGCGATCGGGACCAAGACGTTCTGGTTTGCCGACTACGAGGGCAGCCTGATCAAGCAGGCGCGCACCTGGGTGACCACGGTGCCGACCGCCAGCCAGCGGGCGAGCGGCTTCACGAACTTCGCCGACCTGACCGCGCTGCAGAGCGGCACCGTCGGCGCCGACGTGCTCGGCCGCAGCTTCCCGCGCGGCACCATCTTCGATCCGGCGACGACCCGCCAGCTCCAGGCCGGGCAGCTCGACCCGGTGACGGGCATGGTCGCGACCCGCGCCGGGTTCGTGCGCGATGCCTTCCCCGGCAACCAGATTCCGGCCGGCCGGATCAACGCCAACGCGCTGCGGCTGATGCAGCTCTACCCCGAGCCGAACCAGGCCGGGCTCAACAACAACTACGTCGTCAACCGCAACAACAACGACGACACCCATTCGTTCGACGTCCGCGTCGACCACAACTTCAGCGGCAGCGACCGCTTCTTCGCGCGCTACAGCTTCTCGAACAACCACAAGGTGCGGCCGCCGCCCTTCGAAGGAGACGCCGACGGCGGCGGCTTCGCCGAAGGGGACGAGAAGGTGCGGGTCCACGGCTTCGCGGCGAGCCACACCCACATGTTCTCGACGACGCTGATCAACGAGGCGCGCTTCGGCCTCAGCCGCGAGCACACCAACCGGCTGCAGCCGAACGGCGACGACACCAGCAACATCCCGGGGCGCTACGGCGTGCTCGGCGTGCCGCAGCTGGTCGGCAACGGCGGGCTGCCGCTGCTGAACACGGCGAACCTGAGCGCCCTCGGCCACTCCGGCTGGGTGGTCAGCGAGCGCTTCAGCAACACGCTGCAGTTCAGCAACAACCTGACCAAGGTGTACAAGTCGCACACCTTCAAGGGCGGCTACACCTACCAGGACATCTTCTTCGGCTCGACGCAGCCGCCCTACGCGCGCGGCGAATACAACTGGGACGGCCGCTATACGTCGGTCGTCAACCAGACCGACAACAGCACGGCGCGGGCGCAGTTCCTGCTCAACCAGATCCCGTCGCTGGTGCCGGGCGGCGTCGACTTCCTCGGCGGCATCCACGACATCCGCGTGTCGCCGTTCGGGGCGGTGGACGCCTTCAAGACCTACCACGGCGCCTACGTGCAGGACAGCTGGCGCGCGATGCCGAAGCTGACGTTCAACTACGGCGTGCGCTGGGACTACTTCAGCCGCGAGCAGGAGCGCGAGGCGGAGCAGGCCAACATGGTCCCGGGCCCGCCGGCGCGCTACCTGATTCCGGCGGAATGGCGCGACAAGCCGCTGTCGGCGAGCTTCGTCAACAACCTGGCGAAGGACGGCATCGAGCTGGTCTACACCGACGAGTTCGGCAGCGGCCTCGGCAAGATGCCGAAGACCAACTTCGCGCCGCGGCTCGACGCCGCCTACCAGCTCACCGACAAGTACGTGCTGCGGTCGGGCTACGGCCTGTTCTACGGCGCGTTCGAGAACCGCGGCGGCAACCCGAGCCTCGGCTACAACTACCCGTTCCAGTTCACCCTGCTCTACCAGGCGCCCAACGACGTCACGCCCAACCGCCTGGGCGACGGCTCGCTGGTCGGGCTCGACGCCCGCGAGCGGATCGTGCTCGATCCCGGTCAACGTCAACGCCAACGGCCTGACGCTGCGTGGCGTCGAGTTCGACTACAAGACGCCGCGCTACCACAACTACAACGTGACGCTGCAGACCGAGGTCCTGCCGAATCACTCGATCGAGGTCGGCTACGTCGGCACGCGCGGCCGCAACCTCGAGACGTTCACCGGCATGAACAACGTCCGCCAGCTGCTGCCGCCGGGGACCAACCCGCAGCCCTACGTGGCGTGGCCGGACTTCGCGCGCGGCTCGCTGCTGGTGCGCACGGTCGGCGTCAGCTCGTACGACTCGCTGCAGGCGAAGTTCCAGCGCCGCTATCACAACGGGCTGCAGTTCCTCGTCAGCTACACGCTGAGCGAGGCCAAGACCAACGCCGGCGACTCGCTGTCGGGCGGCGGCGTCGGCGGCCTGCGCGCGCCGGACGTGATCGGGTGGGACCTGAAGAACGACATCGGCCTGTCCGGCTTCCACACCAGGCACGCCTTCGTGGTCAGCGGCAACTACGATCTGCCGGGAAGCGGCGCCATCTTTGGCGGCTGGCGCGCGAACTGGGTGCTGTCGATGTACAGCGGGCAGGCGCAGACGATCAACTGCAACCCGTCGACCGGATCGGGCACCGGCTGCTACGCCCTCGTCGTCGGCGATCCCTACAGCGGCAGCAACGACGTGAACCAGTTCTACAACCCGGCGGCGTTCGCCAACCCGGCGCCGGTCGCGACCATCGGCCAGACCGACTTCAGCCCGCTCGGCGGCCAGCGCAGCCAGGTCACCGGGCCGGCGCTGCGCCAGCTCGACATGGGCGTCGCCAAGCAGTTCCGGATCTGGGGGCAGCGCCAGCTCGAGTTCCGCGCCGAGGCGTTCAACCTGACGAACACCCCGGGGTTCAACCTGCCCGGGTCGTTGAACTTCAACGACGCGCGCAACTTCGCCAGCATCACGAGCATGCGGAACACGCCGCGGCAGATTCAGCTGGGGGCGAAGATCTACTGGTAGGATTGACGCTGGTGAGCGGGCAGCCGGCGCCGCGCGCGATGGGGCGCGGCTGGTTGCCTGCTCACCGCATCCGCCCGGGTCGTGTTGCCGTGATCTCTCCTCCAGGCCTGGTGTTTGCCGCCGCACTGGCCCTCGGCCTGTCAACCGGCCAGGCCAACGGCGCACAGACCGCCAGCCCGCCATCCGGCAAGACCTCACCTCAGAACAGCGCTGCCGGAAAGCGCCTCCTGGAGGCGGTCCGGCGCAATCCCGGCAGCGTCGAAGCGCACCACGCGCTTGGCGCCTTCTACGCGCAGCAGGGGCGGGTCGCGGAGGCCATTCCCCATCTCGAACGGGCCCAGGCGATCGATCCGGCCCACTACGCGAGCGGCTACGACCTGGCGCTGGCGCTGCTCGAGACCGGCAAGCTCGATCGCGCCCGCGCCCAGGTGCAGCGCATGCTCGGCGTGAAGGAGACCGGCGGAGCTGCACAACCTGCTGGGCGACATCGACGAGCGGGCCGGCGAACCTGCTGCGCGCGGCCGAGTCCTACCAGCGCGCGGCGCACATGGACGCCACCGAGGAGCACCTGTTCGACTGGGGCAACAACCTGGTGCAGCTGAAGGCCTTCGAGCCGGCCACCGAGGTGTTCACCGCCGCCGTCGCGCGGCACCCGGCGTCGGCCCGCCTGCACGTCGGGCCTCGGCATTGCTCGCTACTCCCGCGGCCAGTACGAAGATGCCGTGCGCTCGTTCTGCACCGCGGCGGACCTGGCGCCGGACGATCCCCGCCCCTACCAGTTTCTCGGCGAGATGTACGGCGTGGCGCCCGGCCCTGGGCGCCGAGGTCACGTCGCGCCTCGCCCGCTTCGTCAAGGCGCAGCCGCGCAACGCCCTGGCCCGCATGCACTACGCGCTCAGCCTGTGGAAGGGACAGCCGCCGGGCTCGCCGCCGGCGCGACCTCGTGCAGGTCGAAGCGCTGCTGCACGCGCGCCGTCGCGCTCGATCCGACGCTCACGAAGGCGTTCGTGGAGCTCGGCATCCTGCTGTCGGAGCAGCGGCGCTACGCGGAGGCGATCCCGCACCTGCGCCGCGCCATCCGCCTCGAGCCGGACCTCGCGCAGGCACACTACCGCCTGGCGCAGGCCTACCAGCGCACGGGGCAGGACGCGCTGGCGGCGAAAGAGCTGGAGATCTTCGAGCGGCTCAAGCCGGAGTCGCGATAGCCGCGGTCAGGCCGGCTCCCCCTTCCTGGGTCTGAGGCGGAACGTGTCGAGGCCTGCGGCCTTCGAGGTGCCCTTCCCACTCACTCGCCTTGCAGCCATGCGAGATCCGCCAGGCGCGCCGCTGGGGGCGTCGCGCCGGCTGGCAATGGTACGGGTCGCCCGCGCCTGCGCTGCCGCCGCCAGCGGCCAGGCGCCACGAACGGTGATGTACAGTGCGCACGTCGCGCTCGTGCCTGTTCAGGCTCGACGCGGCTTGGTCCCGGCAAGGAACTCGGCCGGCGTCTCCACCTTGATGCCGTGACGCAGCGCGGCGAGGAAGTGCCGCCGGTTGTCGGTCACGATGACCCGGGCCCCGGCCGAGCGGGCGACCTCGGCGATGTGCGCGTCGTAGATCCGGCCGCCGGCAATGCCATCGCGCGCGGCGGCTGCGAACAGGCCGCCGTGCTCCCCGGCCGGCAAATCGTGAACGGTGAGCCGGGCGAACACTTCCTCGCGGAGCAGCTCGTTCGCATCCCCGGGTGTCAGCCGGAACTCGGGCGGCAGCCGGGTGGCGACGGAGTAGAACTCGAGGCAGCAGTGCCAGGCGGTTCCCGCCGGCTGAATCGCCTTCTCGGCGACCCCGTGCAGGATGGACTGCGCCGGCGCACTCTGTGGCCCGAAGTCCACGAGCCCGGCGAGCAGCACGCTGGTATCGAGGAAGACGCTCAGGGCCATCGATTGCGCTCCTCCTCGATGAGGCTGGCCACGTCCACCGACCGGCGCGTGTTGGCGTCGCTCGTCGGCCTCGCCACCAGGCGGCGGCCGACCTTGACGAGCCGGGGAGGAGGTGCGACCGGCTGGAGCCGCACGCCGAATTCGTCGATCGAGATCTCGAGCATCGTGCCCGCCGTCAGGCCGGCGCGGTCCCTGATGCTGGCAGGAATGACCACCCGTCCTGCCTTGTCGATGGTCGTTCGCATGCCATCAGTTTACCATTGAGATGTCGCCTGATAACGGCCTGCGTTCTCCCGCCGCATGCGGCTGCCGATCTGCACGCCGAGCCAGGCCATTGGCAGGTAGGCCGCCACGAGGTCGAGGGCGACGAACCACTTGGGCGCGGGAATCATGAACGTCGCGGCGATGCCACCGCACAGGAAGACCGCGCCAATCGCGTACGCGATCTGCCGCCTGTGGGTTGCGGCGATCAGGTACGCCGCCAGCGCGCCAGCGAGAGTGCCAACCGCGTGCGCCAGGAACGGCATGACGAAGTGCCTGGGCTCGAACAGGTGCATCGAGGCCCCCAGGTTCCCGGCATCGTTGAGATCGACGCCGGCAGGTGGCGCAACGATCGACGGGCTGAGAAGGACGAGGGCCATGTTGACGGCCCCACCGATGAAGATGCCCGCGAGGATGGCGAGCGCGTTCCTGAGCAGGTTCGGCATGGGAGTCGCCTCAGAACCCTTCGAGCACGATCTTTCCCCGCGCCGAGCCGCTTTCGATCTGCGCGTGCACCGCGCGCAGCGTCGCGGCGTCGATCCTGCCGGCGACGGCGGTCGCGGTGGAACGGATACGCCCCGCATCGACCAGCGCCGCCACCTCGTTCAGCAGCTTGCCCTGTTCCGCCGATGTCCGGCGTGTCGAACAGCGAACGCGTGAACATCAGTTCCCAGTGGAGGGACACCGCCTTGAGCTTCAACGGCATGGCGTTGAGCTCCGCCGGGTCATCGATCAGGCCGAACCGGCCCTGCGGCGCAATCAGCTCGACGATGTCGGCCAGATGCCCGCCGGTCTGGGTGGTCGAGAACACGAAACCGGGCGCGCCGAGGCCGAGCGCCTGCGACCTGGGGCGCCAGCGGCTGCCGGTGGTCGATGACGTGATGGGCTCCGCATTCGCGCACCCACTCCTGCGTTTCCGGACGCGAGGCGGTGGCGATCACCGTCAGACCGGTCAACGCCCGCAGCAGCTGGATGGTGATCGAGCCACACCGCCGGCGCCGCCGATGACCAGAATGACCTCCCCGCCCTGCGGGGTCGGGCGGTGCACATCGAGCCGGTCGAACAGCATCTCCCAGGCGGTGATCGCCGTGAGCGGCAATGCGGCCGCGTCGGCATCGCTCAGGCTGGCAGGCTTGCGGCCGACGATCCGTTCATCGACGAGATGATATTCGCTGTTGGTGCCGGGCCGGACGATGGAGCCGGCGTAGAAGACCGCGTCGCCCGGCGTGAAGATGCCGCACCTCCGGCCCGACGGCCTCGACGGTGCCGGCGGCGTCGAATCCGAGCACCCGCCATTCACTGCCCTCGGGCGCCCTGCGCATGCGCAGCTTGGTGTCCACGGGGTTGACCGACACCGCCTTGATCGCAACGAGCAGATCGCGGCCGGCGGCCTTGGGGGTCTCGAGGGTGATGTCCTGCAGGGCATCTTCGCGGTCGATCGGACCAGGGGTGCTATAGGCGACGGCCTTCATAGTCGTTCTCCGGTTGGGCGGATGTGCGCCGATGCCGCGCTGGCGCCTGCTCACGCGGCTGAACTAACGACCGATCCCAGGTTCAACCGCACCTCCTTTGGCCATCATCATGATGCCGCCGGTCCTCGATCTGTTTCAGATGATGCCGTAAATGAACCAGGTAGTCTTCGACAAGAAACGCCAGGCTGACCGTCTTGTTGTTTCCAATCTGGCAGGGCACTTCCGACGCGGCGTCCGGTATCCGGCGAATCACGTGCGCCAGATGATGATTGTAGAGAACCAGTAAGTCGACGAGTTCAGGCCAGGATTGGCTCTGATAGTCCTGCGACTGCACCCAGGCGTCCTGCTCGTACCCGGGAAAGGAGAATTCTCTGGCCCGTTGCGCTCGGACGAAGCGCTGGTGGTTATTGGCTGCCGAGTCGACCAGGTGGCCGACGATTTCCTTGACGGACCAGACGTCAGGGCCGCGCGTCGAGGCGGCGACGGAGTCATCGATCGTCCGGAGCTCGACTCCGGCAAGGTCAATCACGCGGGTAAGTTCGTCGGCCAGTGAGTGAAGCATTGAGTGATGTCGGGAGCTCTCCGGTTGTCACGACGGCATCTTCTCCTTGGAGGCCAGCGTCCAGTCGACCTCCGTGAAACGGCCGGCGTCCACCATCTGGGCCAGGAACGTCTGTCTGGCCTGCTCGAAGGCGGCATCGAATACGGCATAGTCGGGGCGGGTGCCATCGACGTCGTTGAACCCGTACTCCGCCGAAAGCGCCCGCGTCGAGTAGATACCACCATTCTTTCGCGCGACTTGGGGGTCTGCGGCAAGCGCAGCGATGGCACGGCCAGTGAAGCATGGCGTCTCGGACCCGCCCCAGCCCATTGCCGCGGCCTGCGGATTGCCCAGCGCATCACGCCAGTTCGACTCGCTGACGCCGAACCCGTCGAGAATCGCCTCCGTCCGCATGAAGCCCGGCGCCACGGCTACCGCTGTGACGCCAGCCTGACCCAGATCGTTCGCCAAGCCAAGAATGAGGCGCTTCAGCAGTGCTTCCATCAGGTCGAAGTAGAACGCGCCGTGATACCGGACGTTGTCCTGATCGACCAGCTCCACGATCAACCCGGATCCATTCGGTGCCATCAGCCGGGCGCCATGCCACGCGGTGATGACGTGGGGCCAGATCCAGCCCTCGACGAACGTCCTCCCCTCAGCCGGCGCTTCCTCCAGGAAGTTCTTCCATGAAGCCGGTGGTCCCGTGATCACGTTGGCCAGTACGTCCAACCGGCGCTGTTCACGACCCACCCGATCGAACAGCGCGGCCACTTGATCCTCCGCGGTATGGTCAACCCGGACGGGAATGCCGAGCCCCCCGCCGGCGGTGACCATCTCCGCGGTGTCTTCGATGGTCTCGGGCCGCCCGGCGTGGATGTGGCTGGAAAGGTTCGGCTGCACCCGACTGCTGCGTCCGGTGCAATACACCGTGGCGCCGGCCGCTCCCAACATTCGCGCGATTCCCCGCCCGGCGCCACGGGTTGCGCCGGCTACGACGGCGATGCGTCCGCTCAAGGGTCCGGACATGGCTTCCTCGGCGTCTGGCTAACGTCTGGCCGAGTCTCGATGGCTACATCGGCCGCATCAACTGCACGATTCGACTTGGCGGCTCATGATGGCAGTCGGCCTGGGTCGGCTGGTGCCGGCCGCTGACCAACGATCCGCGCTAGGCCCAGCCGAGCTCCTTCATCGCGAGGCCAGCGTGCCATATCTTGGTCATGTGGATGATCTTGTCACCGTCGAACTGCATGACATAGACGTAGTCCGTGCTCGTGTGGCGTCCCGTCGGCGGAACCGGGCCGCCGGGGCCCGTATGAGTTCCGTGGAACACGGCATACGCGGCAACGTTGCTACGCGCTGCGTCCGTCGCGAAGGACTTCACGTCGTAGTGAGCGTCCGGCAGAACCGTCAGAATGCCCTTCATCCAGTCCGTGTACTGAGCAAGCGTCTTCAATTCGAGAAGCGGCTCCGCCTGGGCGCTGAACGTAGCGTCCGACTTGCAATAGGCGCTGCACACCTCCCATCCTTTACCCGTCTCGCAGGCCGCGAAGAAGGCCTCCGCGACGCTCGTGATCGATGCCATGAGGACGTCTCCTTATCAATGCCGGCTGGTGTGGATTTCTTTTGAATACGGTCTGGCTAACGTCTGCGTTTCAGCCGCGGCGGCACATGTTACCGGCCGCCGTCGGCGGGAAGCCGATGTTCGGCCGCGATGGAAACCCCAATCGAGTGGGTATCCCGGTGATATGAGAGACGTCCTCGCGTCATGACGATGAGAACGACCGCGACGAGCAGCCCGGACATCGGGAAGACCATTTCGAACGGGAGGTTCGCGCGCGGCTCGATGCCGACAAACAGACCGTTCAAGAACCTTGCCGCGGTGTTGAGCGCGGCGTGCATGACGATAGCGGTCAGGACGCTGAAGCGAGCGACGTTAACGCCCCAACTCATGATGATGCTCACACCCACCAGGACGAGCCAGTAGCTCCAGAGCGGCAGACTCCCCCATTCGGCGATGAGGAACAGCGGAAGATGCCAACCAGTCCAGAGGACCCCAAGGAGCAAGGAGGCTCGAATGGGTCCGAGGTGCGCCTCAAGCCGAGGAAGGGCATAGCCCCTCCAGCCGGGTTCTTCCCCCAGTGGTCCGCCGAGCAGCGTCGAGTAGTTGTATACAGCGAGCGATGCCAAGACGCTCCAGTTGAGTGCGCGGGGATCGGCGAGTAGCGATCCAGGGACGACAACATAAGCGAGAACGACGACAGCCGCGCCGACGATGCTCGCCACAAGCGTGCGTGGCTTGGTCCAATGGAAGGAAAAGGCACGGAAACTCCCGGCGCTGAGCCGGTGAGTGACCAGAGCAGCTACCGTGGGACCGAAGCTTGCAGCCGCGATCAACTGGATCGGCGCGTGCCACAGAATGATCGGCATGAACACGAGCCAGGAGATCCCATATGCGAGCACAAAGAAGAGCGTGAGAGGACGATCGACTCCCGTGCCAGTGGACTCAACGAGAGACCAGATCCTCATGGAAGTTTTCGCCACATCGTAATGGCCGTCTGACGCCGATCTCGCGACTGAAATTCGACGTTCCTCGATGTTCCGTTGTCGGCCCAACGAGCGCTGCTCAGTTGCGAGCCGCGCCACGAAACCGTTACCAATCGGCAAAGGACCCTTGCGCGGCTGTCGGGTTCAGCGCATTGTTAAGGCGCTCTCGCGTGCGCGAAGTCGACGCGCGTTTTGAAACCGGCGGTGCCATTTCACTTTACACGCTCCATCTCCTTCAGAACGTCCCCCATCCCGCTCAGTTCTCTAACAAAGGCGTGAGCCGGTGGGATTCTTGGTAGATCGGCGCCCTGGGCCACAGCCCACCTCTGCAGCCACGTCATCGGTAGAGGTCCCGCATAAGGATCGCCGCGACGGTACGCCTCGTCTCGGAGTCGGGGATGCGAACGAGCTGCTCCGCTAGGAAGTTGTGAATGGTTGTTCGCATGCCGTGCTCAGCGGATGACGATCCGCGCGATCTGCCACGCATAAAGCGCGCAGACAGCGCCGACGGTCGCGGGCTCGAGGCTGGCAGGCACCTGCCGCTGAGGCTGCTCCAGCAGCGTGCGGCATCGGACACGGAGCCGGTCAGCACGCGCCTCATCCGGCCGCACCGCCGGTAGCGTGGCGACGGCCTGCATCAAGGGGTCGTCAGGATATTCGGCCCTCACGGTAGCACCTCCTTCAGGACGGCCATCGAAGATGGTCGGGACGCGTCGAGCCGCTTCGCCAGCATACCCCTCGCGCGGCTGAGACGCTGGCGCATCGTTTCCGGGGTCACACCACAGACGGCGGCCGCTTCGGCAGGCGTCAGCCCCTCCACCGCAACGAGCAGCAAGGCCTCCCGATAGATTCCAGGCAGCGTCGCGAGCGCGGCCTCCACGCGCTGCTGCAGCTCTCCGGCGGCGGCTGTTTCGAACGGTGACGGCTCCGGACATGGCACCGGCCAGAGATGAAGGCCGGCCATCAGGTCGTAGTCGAGGAATCGCGAGCGGCAGTAGCTGGCGTAGAGATTCCGCGCGATGGCAAAGAGCCACGGCGCCAGCCGGGTGTCGTCGCGCAGCCGGTGCGCGTGGGCCACGACCCGGAGCCACGTTTCCTCGAGCAGGTCTTCGGCGACGTCGCGTCGCCTGGAGAGGCGAGCGAGCAGGTTGAACAGGCGCGGGTTGAAGGCGGCGTAGACCTGGTCGAAGGCTGCGCCGTCGGCCCGCTTCAGGCGTGCGACGAGCTCCAGCTCGAGGTCGCGGTCCATGGAAGTCATAACGCTCGAGAACCGCGAGCGTGACGGCCGTCACGCCCGGAGCGCTGCCACGTTATATCCCAGTACCTTTGGAGGGGAGCAAGCATGAACGTGATGGACCTGTTGGGGAGCTCGAGCCTTGTCGGCCTGCTGGGACTGCTCGTGTCGCTGGCGGCGGTGATCATGGCGCTGGCCTACGCAATCCAGCCGAGCGAAGGGCGGCTGGCGCTGATGCGCCCGCTGTCCCTGGCCGCCATCTTTGGCGGCCTCGGTTCGTTCACGGTCGGTGTGACGTCGGTTCTGCAGGGGATCGCCGTAACGCCATCGTTCACGACCGACACGTGGCGGCGCATTGCGGCGGGGGGCGCCGAATCGGTCGTCAGCCTGGTGGTCACGTTCGGCTGTCTCACGATCGCCTGGCTGCTGATCGCGCTGGGACTGCGCCGAGCGTAGCGGCTCGCCGGTCCAACGCCGTGCCGCCCGTCGCCGGGCCGCGAGAACTTCAGCGCTCATGGCAGCCACAACTATGAACGGGCCCTCGCCTTTGAGGTCACGACCTCGTTGTAGTCCAGGGCCAGATCGATCCAATGCCGCAGAGCGGCTTTCGTTGTCACGGATTCGGCATCCACGAACAGATAGCCTGGGTACTGCCGGCCCTTCATGACCACCGTCCGGCACCCTTTGCGCGCCAGCGCGGCTGCGTGCAGCCTCGGGTCGATACGGCACATGATGCGGTCGGCGCGGGCGGTGACGCACAGCTTGCCACGCACCATGAAGGCGAGGCTCCCGAACATCCGCTTTTCCTCGACCCCGGCGATGTGTGCGAGGGCCGCCCTCACGCGGCTCACCAGGTCTTCGCGTGCCATCGGTTTCGCTCCGGGCTTGGGATGTCGCCACGGACCACCGCGCGGGCGACTGCGGTGATGTACTCCAGCTGCGCGTGTGGCCGGCACCCCTGAAGACCTCGTTCACCGTGCCAGCCCGGGAAGAAGTCGCAAGCGACCCGCCTGAGGATTTCGCGCCCGTGGCAGATCAGGATCCGCGCATCGAAGGGCAGGCGGCGTGAGTAATTCAAGCCGCAGTTGCGCGCGGCTGACTGGCTGCCGATCACGAAAGGTCCCCGCGGTGCTGATGTTGACCGCGCCGAGGTGCTCCAGTCGCCCGGCGCGAGATCGCGGGGCAGGAAACGGCCAAATGCATAGCGTTACATAAACGACCCGATCAATGATCCTGCCGGACCTTCGTTAACCATCAACCCGTCCGTTCAATCGGAATAACCGCCGAACGGAATCAGGGAACGAACTGCCGATACGTGTCCCAGCGAGGCTCGCGGTCGGCCATGCACTGGACGCCATGGCTCGAGACTCGCTCGCGTACAGCAGCGTGAAGACCTGCGATGTCTAGGCCGGCCGCCACGTAGAAGACCCACTCCTTCATGACCCCGTTGGTCAACGTGAGTGCGTGGATTCCGATTCCCACGGCCAGAACGTGGGCAACGATGAGATCTTCTACTGAAAGCAGTTGCTCATTCTCATCCGCGTCTGGGAGTCCGCCCTCATTGGGTCGATTGAGTGGGACCGCGAAGCCAACCTTGATTGGAAGTCCGGGATGTTCAGCCAACTCACGCGCGGTCACATTGAATCGCACAAGAAGCGGGGCTCCTCCGTCGTCTGTCTGCCCGACGGACCAGCGCTGCACTTCGACCGAAGGGATTCTGAGATCAGGATCTTTCTTCGAGAACGGCCAACGCATGTCCGGTCCTTGATCCACCTAACGTGCTGCGTTTCAGCCGCGGCGGCTCATGATCGCACCGGCCGCCGTCGGCTGCAAACGCGTGTTAGGCAGCGCTAGGGCTTGAATGATGGCATATTTCCACAAGTCAACGGTCTGGTGGCGGTTGCTGTACAGCGGCGCCGCCGCCGTGCGGCGTTCTAACGTAACCTTCCGCTCCAAGAGGGAGCTTGCGGAGGCATTCGTCGGAACAAGCGCTCACCAGTAAAGGCAGCGCGTCGGTTGCGACAAGTGCCGACAGCCACGCTTGGTGCAATCCTGCACTCGTTAACGACCTGCCGCACACGCTGCACGTCGAGGCCGATTCAACTCCCCAGACGGCTGGGGCGAGCTGAGCCAGGTCGAGGGCCGCAGCGGACGCAGTGCCTGTCTGAAGGCTTGGAAACGGCGGCCGATACTTGCAGTTGCCGTAAAGCGATCGGGTACTTCACGGTGCTGTGTTTCAGCTTCTTGCAACGCATGATTTCGTAGGGAAACCAATGAAGGCGGTGGGACGTATACGGCTCGAAACTCTCGAGGCTTTCCATCTCCCCAATCTCTGGAGGGATTCGAACCAGCCAACTTCCGTACAACACGAGGCGCCGTACTGCCTTTAGTCTCGCGATCGAGGCGGGCAGAGTAATTACTTGTTGCCACTGGTCTCTCGGTATTTCCTTCCCTGGTGAGAACTCTTTTCTTCCGTCTGTTGCCGCTGACTCAATGAGCTCGAGAAGCCGTTTCCAACCATTACAGTTGGTGTCCTGCACTTCCCCGTGAAACTTGGTTTCAGAAGGTTGGATCGACCAGTACTGGTCAAAGCAGTCACAGTGCGGGAAGAGGTCATCGAGGTTCATGATCAACGCCTCTTGGAACTGGTGAACGATATCGCTGCCTAACGACTAAGTAACCTGCACAGGCTCGGGAAACCTTCGGGATCAACATCCGGCATGCTCGCGCACGCCGCCCCGATCCCCCAGGGCGGCAAGAGGATACCCGACCTCCCGGCCGGCTGGCTATCTGGATATCCCGGTCAGGCTATTTGGACAGCAGCACGCAGGCCCCGGTGTCGCAGTTCCTCGCAGGCGAGCCGGCCGGAGGCGACCTTGGCCAGGCCCCTCTCGGTCTAGGGCTCGAGCCTTCCGGTCTGGACGATCACCCGCGGTGGAACGGTTGGGGTCGTGGTCGATTGGTTGAAATCGATCGCGACGATGGCGCCGTTCACGATCACGGGGGTGCCGATCAGGGTGCCGTCCGGCAGCGTTCCCTCGGTGAAGGTGGTGACCACCGTGGGGTTCGTGCAGGAGGTGTGGGTTCGCGTGCCCGTGAATCGCACCGAGAGGGTGGCAGCCAGCAGGTCGGGCGATATCGTGAGCGTGCCCGAGACCGCCGTGCCGCTCCGGACCTCCGGCGGACGATTGCAGCCGGACGTTGCTTCCGCCGTGAAGGTTCCGGTTCCGCTGATCGCGCTCACCGTGAACCTCGGCGTCGCACCCGGCTCGACGGCCTGCGGCTCGACCGTGAGCGCGACCGAGATCCGCGTGTCCTCGCTGAGGCCCGGTGCGAAGTCGCGGTGGGACTGGCGCGAGAGTGCACCCGAGAGCACCGAAGCGGTCCCGCCGCCGATCGTGATCGTCGCGTCGGCGAACGCCCCCGGATCGACAGCGCTGATCGCGCGGGCGAGGTAGGTTCCCGGCGTCGTCCCCGCCGTGAAGAGGCCGGTCGCCGTGATGCTGCCACCGCCATTCGGCAGCAGCCAGGTCACCCGCGGGTCGGTCGTCCCGCGCACGGCGGCCGCGAGCTGCTGCGTGGCGCCGCGTGCCAGCGTGACGCTGGCGGGCGTGACGGCCACCGTGATGGGCGCGCAGTGGTTCGCCAGCAGCGCTTCCCGCCGGTCTTCGGCTCCGGCATAGAGAGGCGAGTAGGCGTAGTAGCAGAGGATCTGCAGATCCGTGGCGCCGGTCTCGTCGATGGTCACACGCTCGCCCCCGATGTCGAACTGTACGGTGTTGTACAGCGACGGGCCAAACTGAACGGACCCGGTGCGATCCAGGTCGAAGCGATCCACGCGGGGGCCTCCCGTGAACCCGTCGCCGTTGAGATCGAACTGGCTGTAGTCCCGGAGCGTGGGCTGCGCCGGCAGGCCGGCGCCGGCCAGGCGCGGCACGAACGTCGCCAGGTCGCCGTCGGTGAACGAGCCGTTGCCGTCGGCGTCGAGCAGCGCCACGCGGATGGGGGCGGTCGCGGGCGACAGCGCCCCGGCGGCGTCAAGGGACAGCACCGCCGCGTACGCGTCCAGCACGAACAGTCCGGCGGGCGTTGGTCTCGCGTTCGCCTTGATCGCGTCCACGGTATCGGACGACGACCGGTTGTTGCGCAGTTCGGGTGAGAGCAGCCAGAGATAGGAGATGAGACCCGCCGCCTGCGGCGCCGCGAAGCTCGTGCCGTTGCCGCACGCTAAGGGGTCGACGGCGAACGGGACGCACTCGCCCACGCCGTCGAGATCCGAGCCAGGTTCGGAGAAAGGCGACTGTGTCAACGTTCGCGGGTCGAGGCCACTGCCCGTGCTGCCGGCGACGATGACGTTGTACTCGCGAGGCAGCGTGTCGAGGCCGGCGGCCCGGACATCCCTTTCGAGCGTCAGCAGCTCCTCGAGCGAGGCGGCAAGCGAAGGGAACTCGGGCCGTGTGGACGGCGGCTCGTACAGGCTGGACCGTATTGCGAACTGGAGCCACGGATCGAAGGTCGTGGCGATCGAGGCCGGGTTGTCGTATCGCGCCAGTCCGAAGCCCCCGGTACACGGACGCCAGGGGAGCGTCCGCGTCGTTGCCGGCGGCGACCGAGATGGCGAAGTCGTTCCAGCTGCGGTATGTCGCTTCCTTCCACGTCAGCGTGCGATGGGCGCGCTCGAGCCCGCTCAACAGCGTTGACGGGATATCCGCCGGCGCACATGTGCCGCAATCGTCGACAAACCCGATCGACTGGTTCACGGCGACCTTGCCGGCCGGCAGCGACCGCAGCTCCGCCGCCAGCTGCAGGCTGATCCCATCGAAGGAAAGGCCGCTGACGCTCAGGCGACGGATGTCGAGGCACTGCTGGAAGGGGTTCGCTCCCGTCAGGGGGCCCGCATCGAAGTTTGCGCCAAGCGTCGTGAGCACGTCGAACCCATGTGTCTTTCCCGACCCGTCACTTGCCACGCTGAGAGGGGCGAAGCCCGGGAATTCCTGAAACCAGCCGCTGGTGCGAACCTGCCCGAAGAAGTCCTGGACGACAACCGGCACGGGCTGGCACCCGATGAGCAGACGCTGGCCCGAGCCCGCGGCATTCCAGGCCGCCGGGAACCGGGCGGGCAGCAGATGGTGCACCACTTGAACGTTCTGGATCCCAGAGCTGCCGGGAACGACCGCCGTGGCGTCGAACGGCAGCACCTTGGCCGCCGCCTGCCGCCCGGCGCTTGCGGCACGAATCCCGGGGAGCGTCGCGAGCAGGGCCGCCTGCCGCTGCAGGTCGCCGGCAGAGCCCTGGCGCGGCACGGCGATCACAATCCCCATCACGCCCCGCTGCATCGCGACGATGCCCCCGTTGACGCGGGCCAGGGCGGCATTGATCTCGCCAACCGCCGCGTCGGGCACGATTCTCACGTCGATGCGCGTGAGGATGAAGCCCGCGGCGTCCACGTCCGCGGCAGCCGCCGGCGTGGGGCGCAGATCCACGAAGGCGTCCCGCGCGGGGCCGCCGGGGTTCCCTTGCAGCAGGACCCCCTCCAGGACGCGGAACCCAATCGTTCCGGTCCGGCCGCCGGGATTGGTTGCGACGACCGTCACTATCCCCGGCGGCACGCCTCCGGGCACGAGAAAGGTCGCCGAGCTGCCCGTGGCCTTCACCAGGGCGGCCGGCAGGCCCGCCACCGTCACACGGACGTTCTGCGCGCCGAAGCCGATGCCCGTGATCGTGACCTGATCCCCGGCACGCCCGGCCGCCGGCGAGATCGACGTAATCCGTTCGGCCAGGCCCCGGCCCTGCGCAGACAAGGATGTGGAGGCCGGCTCGTAGAGCCACGAGAGCAGCAGGCCCGCCACTGCCGCGCAGCGGAAGGCCGGAAGGAGACACGGGCGGTTGAATCGAGGCATCTGGTAGGGTCCGCTCCTCGCGGCAATGACGGAGAGGACTCTAACGGGTGGCGGCCTGCGCGCGCATCGCCCGTAAGGATGAGGCGGTTATCGAAGGCGCACGGATGGGAGCTGCAGAAGCAGCCGTACGAGCTGCGCCTGGCGGTGCGTGCCGGTCTTGCTGAAAATCTGCCTCACGTGCGACTTCACGGTATGGCGGCTGACGCCGAGGCCGTCGGCGACCTCCTGCAGGTCTCGCCCCCCTGCCAGCATGCCGGCGACGGTGGCTTCCGCAGGCGTCAGTCCGTAGACCTCCGTGAGCAGGTCCGAAGGCAGATGGGGCTCGGCTTCCGGATCGGCCACGAGCACGAGTGCGGCCGGCGCGTCGAGCGCGAACAGCCCCGCGGCAATCTGCAGCGGCCAGACGATGAGGCTGTAGGCCCGGCGGCCGGAGGGGCGGGTAACCGAGAGCGCCCGGGCGCCGAGCTCGCCGGAGAGGGGCCGCGTGGCGGTCGCGAGCAGCTCCAGCATGCGCGCGCGTGTGCCGCGGTCCGCGACGGTCAGGTGCCCGTCGGCAATCGCGAGGCCGTCCGCGGCGGCGGCGAGGCGCGTCGCGGCCGGGTTCATGAACGCCACACGGGCCGCATCGTCGACAATCATCACGCCGGTGGCCGAGACCGAGAGCGCCTCGGCCAGGGCGTTGGAACGGAGGGCGAGCTGTTCCGTGCGGAGCGTGAGGTGCACCACCCGCTGCAGGTGCGGCGCCAGCCCGCGAAGCGAATCCAGCTCGGACGGCGTGAAGGGGCCGGCGTCGGCCGTGCGCAGGAAGGCGACGCCGGCGACGGAGTGCTGGTCCTTGAAGAGGGTGAGGACCACGCTGTGGCGAAGGTTCTGGGGGCGAAGGATGTCGAGATAGAAGTCGGTGTCTTCGAACTGCTCGGCACCGGCGATCGTCTCGGCCGCCAGCGGCTCACCGACGGGAAGCCGGTCGCACAGGAGCAGATACGGGTTCGTCTGGGGCGTCGAGAACTTCGCTTCGTAGGCGACCAGCGAGGCGGGATCGATGTGCGATGTCATCGCCCACTGCAGGCCGCCGCACAGCGGATGGACCGCCAGGATCGCGGACGCGCCGCGCAGGGCGCCGCCGATCGCGTCCAGCACCTTCGGCCACTGGTCGTGGGAAAGCGCCGCGAGGTAGATCTGTGCGGTGAGCGCGCCGGGATCGGGCGGGGACATTCAGGTAAGGATCACAGCCGTCCGGGGAGTCTAGCACCGGTGATGCCCGCAGAAACGAGTCCGCCGCGGCCCGCCCCCGGGCAGGTAGCGCGCCGTCACGATTCAGCGGTGCGCCGGCTCCATCCGGATGTCAGGCGGTGAGCGCAAAACGTATTCTCGATCGATGTCGTGATGAGATCGGACCCGTGACGACCCGTGCGCCAACCCAGTGCCGCGAGTGCGGCGCAGATCGTGAGCAATCCGAAGAGTAGGGCCGAGAGGGACGACCCGACGACACCCTTTATCACCGCCAGACCTAGCAGCACCAGCACGAATACACAGAGCACCACCGCTGCCTGTGCGACGGGCGATGGGAACAAGCGGCCGCGGATTTCTGTCGCACCGTGTTTGTTGATGAGGAACCCGTAGAAATAGGGCGCGAGCAGTACGCGCGTGGGGCCGCCGGCAACAAACAGGCGGAACAGCCGCCCTGATGGCCTGGCCACAACGACCGGAGGGCCGGAGCGAATGACGAGGAAGGACCGTCGCGGCATTCTGCCCAGGCGTTCCTCGCATTCTACAAGCGGCAAATCACTCCGCCATGCGATCTGCATCCACATGCGCTATCTCCTGTCCGAAACCGGCCTAATGGCATGCCGCTCAGCGGCGAGCGGCGGATCACCAACTCGGTCCTGACCGAATTGAGTATCGGCGGCTGTACTGCGCCTGGCGGGCTTCCGCGGCGACTGCCAACCGGTGCGTTCGGGACTAGGCAGGCACATAGGTCAACCTGATCACGTTATCGCCAATCCGATTATGAGCCACAAGGCGCAGCGGCGGCCGGGGTCCGGCGAAATATGGTTTGCCGTGACCGAGCACGACGGGGTGCAGGTAGATTCGATACTCGTCGATCAGGCCCAGGGCGGTCAGGCTGTGCGCCACGGTCGGTCCCGCAACTTCGATCTCTCCGTCGCGCTCGGCCTTCAACTGGGAAATTGCGCCGGCAAGATCGCCAGCAACCAGGCTCGCGTTGGGGCCGACCGACTGCAACGAGCGCGAGACGACCCATTTCGGCTGGCGACGCCACGCAGCCGCGAAGGCTTGTTCCTCTGCACTCCATTCGGGATGGTCGTCGTCCCAGTACCGCATGACCTCATACATCTGCCGACCGTAGACACTGCCCGCTTGCCCCTCGGCCTCCTCGATGAAATGGCGGAAGAGCGTGGGGCTTGGCGCAAACGCCAGATGGTCGACGTAACCGTCCAGGGACTGGTTCATTCCGAATACGAGCTTGGCCACACCACCTCCATCTTCAAGCTGCACAATCCGCGTGCCTGTCGAGCCTCGTTGATCACCGGGGCGTGACGCCTTGTGCGGCCCAGCGGCTCGCCGCTGAGCCGCCGGCGCATGTCAGCGGTCGGCTTCAGCGGCGGGCTGGGCGGCTCTTCGAAGTCGACCGGCACCCGCAATCGTGCTCCACCACACGGTGAGCAGGAACACGGCCTGAATCAGGCCGCGAAGCCAGATGTCAGTTGGCGGCGCGCCACGGAACCGGACGCCCTGCATCGCCGCGTACACGTTGGCCGGGAACAGTGCCAGAAGCAGGAGAAGCAGACACATGCCAGCCAGACGTCGTGTCGGGCGCATCAGCAAGCCCACCGCTCCCGCGAGTTCCAGGAGGCCTGTCAGATAGATGACCCAGAGCTGCCCTGTCAACGGCGGCGGCACCATCGCCGCGTAGTCATGCTTCATTTCAGTGAAGTGCGTGGAGCCGGTGAACGCGAACATGACAGCCAGGCCCAATCGAGCAGCCGCTCGCCAGTCCGGACGCATGCGCCCTGCGTATCCGAGAAGGCGAGCAAGAAGTGTCGCGGTGACCAGAATTGCCAGTGGTGCCATGCTTCGTCGATGTTCTGAGCTTCTGCGCGGCGCTGCAGCGGCTGTTAGCCCGCCTTCACAATTGAATAACACAAGGCGTCTCGTGGAGCTTCACTCAGATACCTTCACGCTCCATCCCGACTCGTTCCAGAAGCCGGGCCGACGCGACATTCTCAACGTCGCAGGTCGCCCACACGCGATAGATCGTCGGTTGTGCCAAGGCCCACCGAACCACCGACGTCACAGCTTCGCTCATGAGGCCCTGGCGCCACCATCGTCTCGCGAGCGCGTAGCCCACATCCACGGCGCTTGTGCTCACACGAATCTCGATTAGCCCTACGAACGCTCCGTCTTCCCTACCCAGAGGCTCCAAGGAAATGCCGAACCATCAGCCCAGACCCGCTCGCATCGGCGCAAGAACTCGGTCGTCTCCTCGACACTGGGATGGGGCTTCCACGTCATGTACTTGGCGACTAAAGGATCGCTCGCATATTCAGCAAACACGACGTCGGCGTCCACAAGGGTGGCAGGCTTGGCCAGGAGCCGCGGCGTGTCCCACGTCCGATCCGGTCGTCATTACTGATTTCGTGTCGGGCTGACGCGCCGCTTCAGCCGCGGCGCCCTCATGATCGCAGCGGGCGGCGTCGGCTGCAAACGCTTATTAGACGGCGTGCCTGCGCGCTACCGTACGCGCATGAAGCTGGCCTTTGAGCTTCCCCCGGCCCAGGCCGACAAGCTCTCCGCGGAAGCTCAGCGCCTTGGGCTCTCGCCGGAGGAGTTGGCGCGCGCGGCACTGACGGACCTGCTTGCAACACCCGATGCCGAGATTCAGACGGTCGCGGCGCGAGTCGTCGCCAAGAACCGCGAATTGTACAAGCGCCTTGCCTGATGCGGTATCTCACCCTCGGTGAGGTCGTTACCCTCCACCGAGCGGTCATCGAAAGCACCGGGGGCGCTTCGGGCATTCGCGATCTCAGATCGTGGCGATGCCCGGCGCCGGTTCCAGGATCCCGAACTTGCCCGCAGACCTGACGGTTCGGCGCCGTGCCGTCAAGCGCTTCCCCTACTATCTCGTCTACTTGGAGATGGCGACGCACATCCGGATACTCGCCATTGCGCACGATCGCCGGAAGCCCGGTTACTGGAAGGACGCCTGAAGTAGCCAGACGTCATCTCCTCCCCGTCTCACCTCCCGTTCCTCGTTCTGTCAGCCCAACGACCTGCCGCTCAGCCGCGGGCGGTTGATGCCCGCATGATGCCACAGCGCCCGACCGCCGTCGGCTGCTCGACCGCTGGTTAGGCCGCTGTTCTACTCGACGTTTACGAACTCGAGGGATCGCGCTGCCACGTATGCCACGTAGCAAGACTCGCAAGCCCACTGCCCCTCGCTGTTCACCCAGCCTACCGCCTGCCCGCCTGCGCCGATCTTCTGCCAGCACACTTCGCAGTGCTCGTGGTCCCATGCCCCCGCTACGATCTGCCCAGACACATCGTCTGGCCCGGCTTTCCTCATGAGACTGCCGTCGGGGCCGGTGACGGACACGGCGTCGACCGGCGCGAAAACTGCCCTACGCCAAGAAGTGGACGAATCGAGTACCAGTTCAGCCCGATCGCCCCAGTAGCTGTCGATGAACGGATATGCCACGCCGGCTTGGAGCCCACCTGCGTCGGCCGGATTGTTGAAGTGAATTGACGCGCTGCCACCCGACTGGTCACCGTCACGCCACTTGCCCCAGATGAATCGGTTCCCAAGGACCAGCGCCACGACATGACCCACGCCGATCCAGCGCGATGCGTCGGCCATGCCGACGACGGTGCCGTCTTCGAGGTGGTGAATCGCGAATTGGGGAAGAGGCCTCGCCATTTCAAATCGGCCTAACGACTGCCGCTCACCTGCGGCACGCGCGTCAACGATAGCACCGCGCGCGAGGGGCGCGCGTGAGCGCGACCCGGTGCCGTCAGGTGCAGCGGCTTGTTAGCCTGCCGCCGGGCTGCCTCCGAAGGAGATGATGTACCCGTCTGGGTCGTCGATATAGAAGTCCTTCGTGCCCCAGGCCGTGGCCGCGAGCGGTTTGATGATGGTTACGCCGTTGGCGACGCACTGTTCGTAGAACGCTTCGATGCCATCGACGCCGGCCGCGGCGTCGAGATGCTCGTTGTCGCGCCGCCACTGGCGCTCCGCTTGGTTCTTCGGCGCCTCCTTCAAGTGGACTTCCAGACCGTCCAGATGACCGATGGCGTAAAAGCCATCCCACGGCTCATCGAAACTGAAGCCGATCTTCTGGTAGTACGCGATCGAGCGTTCAAGGTCGTCGACGAGGAACTGTGGAGCGAAGGAGGTCACACGCGTCTTCATCTTGGTCGTAGACATGTACTCTCCCCCTCCTTCTGACAGGCTAACGACTAAGTAACCTGCACGGGCTCGGGAAACCTGCAAGATAAACAGCCGGCACGCTCGCACCCGGCGCCCCAATCCCCGAGGGCGGCAAGAGGATACCCGACCTCCCGGCGGCTGGCTATCTGGATCCCGGTCAGGCTATCTGGATAGCACGCACGCCGCGGTGTCGCCGTGCGGGGCACAGGCCCCGCAGCGGCTGACACGAGGCAGGAGGTCAAGAGATAGGATGGTGCCTGCACCACCCGGACAACAGACCCATGCCCCGACGCTACTGGCTGATGAAATGCGAGCCCGCCGCCTACACCATCGACGACCTCGCCCGCGACGGCACGACCAGCTGGGAAGGCGTCCGCAACTACCAGGCCCGCAACTTCCTCAGGGACGACATGCAGGTCGATGATGGCGTCCTGTTCTATGCCTCGAACGCCGACCCCTCCGGCGTCACCGGCCTGGCGCGGATTGCCCGGAGCGGCTACCCCGATGCCTTCGCCTGGAAGAAAGGCCACAGGTACTTCGACGCCGGCACCAGGAAGGAATCGCCGATCTGGTACATGGTGGACGTGGCGTTTGTCGAACGGTTCCCTGACACCATCCCGCTCGACACCCTCAAGCGCACACCCGGCCTCGAAGCCATGATGGTCACGCAGAAGGGCAGCCGGCTGTCGATCCAGCCGGTCACCAGGGCGGAATACGACATCGTTTCCCGACTGGGCCGCCGGGCCCGACGCTGACTGGAGCCGGCATGACCCACCGCGACGCTCGCGCACCGGCGGACGGCGAGGGGACGTTCTCGCACGCGTCCAAGGGACGCCTGACGCTGCGCGATGTCGGACGGTTTGCCGGCGACACGCTGTTCGACCGCGTCGCCCGCGCGGTGTGCCACGCGGGATGCCTGCCGCGCAAGGAGCTCTACGAGGCGTGGGAGGTGGCGCGCCGCGTCCGGCGGCTGTTCCGCGGCGGCCGCGTCGTGGATCTCGGCGGCGGCCACGGCCTGCTGGCGCACATCATGCTGCTGCTGGACGACTCGTCGGCCTCGGCGCTCGTCGTGGACACGACGCTGCCCCCGTCGACGGCCAAACTGCACCAGGCCCTCGTGGACGCCTGGCCCCGCCTCTCCGGCCGCGTCGAGTTCATGGCGAAGACGCTCGAAGAGGTTGCACTGCTGCCGACGGACGTCGTGGTGGCCAGCCACGCCTGCGGGGCGTTGACGGACCGGATTCTCGACCGCGCCGCCGCCGCGGGGGCGCGGGTGGCCGTGCTCCCCTGCTGCCACGACCTGGCCACCTGCGACACCGGCCACCTGCAAGGCTGGCTCGCCGCCCCGCTGGCCATCGACGTCGTCCGGGCGCTGCGCCTGGAGCGCCGGGGTTACCGGGTCCGGACGCAGACGATTCCCGCGCAAATCACCCCGCAAAACCGCCTGTTATTGGGCGAGCCCGGAGCCGCCGGGGGGGTGCCGAGCTCGGCCGCGCCCGGCCCCCCTTCGCCTTGATCTGGACAGGCGGGCGGTGAGACACTGCCTCGACGTACGGCCGTCCCAACCATCCTGCGGGTGCGCATGAACCTTCTCGGGCGAGCAATCGTGATCGGGTGCGGCGCCGCGCTCGCCGCCGGCTCGATGCTGGCGCGAGCGCAGTCGCCGGCTGCCGCCAGTCAGGCACCGGCCGCGGCCAGGCAGGGACCGACTGCGTCAAGCCAGACGCCTGTCGATTACGAACGGGACATCCAGCCCATCTTCGAGCAGCACTGCGCCGAGTGCCACGGCCGCTCCAAGGCGCGGGCCCGGCTGCGCCTGCACGACCCCGCGTGCATCCGGAGGGGCGGGCAGTCGGGGCCGGCCATCCTGCCGGGCGACAGCCACGACAGCGTGCTGATGCGCCGGGTGCTCGACGTCAGCGAAGACGACCGGATGCCGCTCGACGCCGACCCGCTGCCGGCAGCCACGGTGGCGATCCTGCGGGCCTGGATCGACCAGGGCGCGCCGATGCCGGGCGCGATGGCGGCCGCGCCGGCGTCGAGCGAGCACTGGGCGTACGTCAAGCCGGTCGCGGCCCGAGCTGCCGGCCGTGGCCGATGCGACCTGGGCGCGCAACGCGATCGATCGGTTCGTCCTGGCGCGGCTCGAGCAGGAGAGGCTGGCGCCGTCGCCCGAGGCCGACCGGCTCGACGCTGCTGCGCCGCGTCTCGCTCGATCTCACCGGGCTGCCGCCGACGCCGGAGGAGGTCGACGCCTTCGTCGCCGACGCGTCGCCCGGCGCCTACGAGCAGGCTGGTCGACCGGCTGCTGGCCTCGCCGCACTACGGCGAGCGCTGGGCGCGGCCCTGGCTCGACCTGGCGCGCTACGCCGACTCCAACGGCTACGAAAAGGACAGCCGCCGCGTCGATCTGGACGTACCGCGACTGGGTGATCGACGCGTTCAACCGCGACATGCCGTTCGACCAGTTCACCGTCGAGCAGATCGCCGGCGACATGCTGCCCGACGCCACGGTGGACCAGAAGATCGCCACCGGGTTCCATCGCAACGCGATGACCAACGAGGAGGGCGGCATCGATCCGGACGAGTCCGCGTACGAGGTGCTCGTCGATCGCGTCAACACGACCGCCACCGTCTGGCTCGGCATCGACGCTCGGCTGCGCCCAGTGCCACAACCACAAGTACGACCCCTTCACGCAGAAGGACTACTTCCGGATGATCGCGTTCTTCGCGAACGGCGACTTCGACGCGCGCACGGCTCGGCGACGGCACCCGCTACTTCGAGCCGACGCTCGACGTGCCGACGCCCGAGCAGGAAACGGCGCGCAAGACGATGCAGGCGGAGATCGATCGACCTCGAACGCGACGCTGAAGGCCGCGACGCCCGAGCTCGCGCGCGGCGCAGGCCGCGCTGGGAAGCGCGAGCTGCGGCCGGCGCAGCGCCGGCTGGACGCGTGCTGACGCCGGCGAGTCTCGCCGCGACCGGCGGCGTCGTCCTGCAGCCGCGCCGGACGGGTCGGTGCTGGCGTCGGGTCCGAATCCGCGCTGACGACCTACACCGTCGACGGCCGACGACCGCGCTGCCGGGCATCACCGGCGTCCGGATCGAAGCGCTGCCGGATCCGTCGCTGCCGCGCGGCGGTCCCGGGCGCGACGGCTACGGCACACTTCCGCGTGACCGGCCTGCGACGTCGGGATCGGTCGCCGCCGGCAGCAGCGCCGAACCGCAGGCGGTGCGCGTCGACGACGGTGCAAGGTGGACGACTTCGCGTCCGCCGTTCGAGCCCGGCGACGCTGCTCGGCAGTCGCGCTCGCCGGGTATGCGCGGAAGAGCGGGTCCTGGGCGATCAACGTGATGCGCGACGCCGGCGAGCGCCTGCCGCGCCAGGCTCGTGCTCGGCCGCCGCGGCGCCGTTCGGGTTCGCCCGGCGGCACGCGCGCTCACCGTCCGCATCGATCACCTCGACGGCACGCATCGGGCAGGGCATCGGCCGGTTCCGGCTGTCGCGTCACGACCGCGCCGCACCCGCTCGCGTGGCGCCGACGTGCCCGCCAGGCTGCGGCCGATCCTCGCCCTGGCCGCGGCCGAGCGCACGCACGGCGCAGACCGAGGAGCTCGCGCGGCGTTCCGCCGGCGATCGCGCCGCTGCTGAAGCCGGCGCGCGATCGCAGCTGGCGGCGCGCGCAAGGCAGCTGGCCGATCTGCAGATTCCCGTCGACGCTCGTGATGCGGGAGCGGCCGTCGCTCGAGCGGCCGTCGTACGAGCTGCGGCGTCCGCGGCAGCTTCTCGGCAAGGGGGAGCGGGTCTACGCCGGCACGCCCCGCGTCGCTGCACGCCGATGCGCGACGATCGATGCCGTCAACCGGCTCGGCCTGGCGCGCTGGCTGGTCGACGAGGACAATCCCGCTCGTCGGCGCGCGTGGCCGTCAACCGCGCTGTGGGAGCAGTTCTTCGGCCGCGGCCTCGTCGAGACCAGCGAGGACTTCGGCACGCAGGGGGCGCCGCCGACGCATCCGGAGCTGCTCGACTGGCTGGCCACCGAATTCGTGCGCCGAAGGGCTGGAGCCAGAAGGCGATGCATCAAGCTGATCGTGACTGTCGGCCACCTACCGGCAGTCGTCGGCGGTGACGGCCGGCGCTAGCGGAGCGCGATCCCGTACAACCGCCTGCTCGCGCGCGGCCCGCGCTTCGGCTGGAAGCCGAGATGATCCGCGACACGGCGCTGGCGGCGAGCGGCCTGCTCAGCCGGAAGATCGGCGGGCCGAGCGTCTTCCCGCCGCAGCCCGACGGCATCTGGGACATGCCCGTACAGCACGCGACAAGTGGACGCCGAGTCGACGGCGGAGGACCGCTACCGCCGCGGCCTCTACACCTTCTGGCGGCGCACGGCTCGCCGTACCCGAGCTTCATGACGTTCGACGCGACCAGCCGGGAGCACTGCATCGTGCGGCGCGTTCGCACCAACACGCCGCTGCAGGCGCTGACGCTGCTGAACGATCCGGCGTTCGTTCGAAGCCGCGCGCGCGCTCGCCCGCCGCGTATGCGCGAGACCGCCGCGGCAGCGACGGCGTCCGACGCGAACCGCGCCGCGCGACGCCTTCCGCCTGGTGCGTCGACCGCGCGCCGAGCCCGGCGAGCGCGATCGAATCGTCGCCTCGTAGCGCACGGCAGCTCGCGCGGCTTCCGGCACGATCCGGAGGCGGCCGCGCGCACGATCACGGCGCCACGCGGTCGCCGACGATTCGCGCCGCCGAGCTGCGCGGCGTGGACGATCGTCGCCAACGTGCTGCCTGAACCTCGACGAGAGCCACTGACCAAGGCAATGAGCGACGAACCTTCGCCGCACGCTCACCCGCCGCCACTTCTTCGAACAGGCCGGCGTTCGGCATCGGCGGCCTCGCGCTCGCGTCGCTGCTGGACGACGTGGCTGCTCGCGGCGGCGCAGGGCATGCGCCGGCGGACCGGCGACGTCCGGCGTCCGGGCGCCGCACTTCGCCGCCGAAGGCGAAGCGCGTCATCTACCTGTTCATGGCCGGCGCGCCGTCGCAGCTCGACCTGTTCGACCACAAGCCGGCGCTGCACGAAGCACGACGGGCAGGACATCCCCGAGGAGTTCGATCAAGGGCGAGCGGTTCGCCTTCATCAAGGGCACGCCGCAAGCTGCTCGGCGTCGCCGTTCCACGTTCGCGAAGCACGGCCAGTCCGGCGCCGAGATCTCCGAGCTGCTGCCGCACCTGGCCAAGCATCGCCGACGACATCGCGCATCGTCCGCTCGATGCACACGACGCAGTTCAACCACGCGCCGGCGCAGATCTTCATGAACACCGGGCACCAGGTGATCGGCCGGCCGAGCATGGGCTCGTGGCTCACCTACGGCCTGGGCAGCGAGAACGCGCGACCTGCCCGGCTTCGTCGTGCTGCTCTCGGGCGAGAACGCAGCCCGACGGCGGCAAGTCGTGCTGGGGCAGCGGCTTCCTGCCGACCGTCCACCAGGGCGTCGAGTTCCGCTCGAGCGGCGAGCCGGTGCTGTTCGTCTCGAATCCCGACGGGGTCGACGGCGACGCCGCGGCGCGAGTCGCTCGACGCCGATCAGCGACCTGAACCGGCTGCACGCGCGTCGACGTGCGGCGACCCGGAGATCGCAGACGCGCATCGCCGCCTACGAGATGGCCTACCGCATGCAGACCAGCGTGCCGGAGCTGACCGACATCTCGAAGGAGCCGGCGACGATCCACGAGCTGTACGGCACCGAGCCGGGCACAGGCGTCGTTCGCCAACAACTGCCTGCTGGCGCGCCGGCTGGTCGAGCGCGGCGTCCGCTTCGTCCAGCTCTATCACCGCGGCTGGGACACCCACGGCGCCTGCGTCGGCGAGCGACATCGTCGACGAAGCTGCCGCACCTGTGCCGCGCAGACCGATCGCGCCGTCGCCGCGCTGCTCACGGACCTCAAGCAGCGCGGCCTGCTCGACGACACGCTCGTCATCTGGGGCGGCGAGTTCGGCCGCACGCCGATGAACGAGGCGCGCGGACGGCTCGAAGTTCCTCGGCCGCGATCACCACCCGCGCGCGTTCACGATGTGGATGGCCGGCGGCGGCATCAAGCCGGGCATCACCATCGGCGAGACCGACGAGCTCGGCTACAACGTCGTCGAGGATCCCGGTCGACGTCCACGACCTGCACGCGACGATGCTGCACCTGCTGGGGCTCGATCACGAGAAGCTGACCTACAAGTTCCAGGGCCGCGACTTCCGGCTGACCGACGTCCACGGCAAGCGTCGTGACGAAGCTGCTGGCGTGACCGGGCCGGCGGCGGAATCCTCCCACCAGGCCACCTTTCTGTCCGGGGTGATCGAAGGCTTCTACGGGCAGCCGTGGTCGCGCGCCGAGCGCGTGGAGCTGTTCGAGTGGATGGCGGCGTGGGGCCTGAACACCTACCTGTACGCGCCGAAGGACGACCTGCACCATCGCGCGCTCTGGCGTGAGCCGTACCCCGGCGGAGGCCGATCGGTTCGCGCCCTGATCCAGGCCTGCGCGCGCGCGCGGCATCCGGTTCGTCTACGGCTCAGTCCCGGGCTCGACATCCGCTACGGGACGCGACGGAGCTCAGAACCTCTGCTGCGCGGCTCGAGCAGATGATGGCGCTCGGATGCCGGCGACTTCTCGCTGCTGTTCGACGACATTCCCGACCGCATGGACGCGCGACGATCCGCGCCGGTGGGGTTCGCTCGCCTCGGCGCAGTGCCACGTCGCGAACGCGACGTTCACCTGGCTGCGCGGGCGGCAGCCGGACGGGCGTCTTCCTGTTCTGTCCGACGCCGTACTGCGGCCGGATGGTCGACGCCGGCGCTCGGCGGCGACGGCTACCTGCGACCGTCGGCCGCGAGCTGCTGCCGGGAATCGACGTGTTCTGGACCGGCCCCGACATCGTGTCGCGCGAGATCACCGTGGAGCACGTCCGGGAGATGGCGGCGCGTGCTGCGGCGCAAGCCGCTCATCTGGGACAACCTGCACGCCAACGACTACGACGGCCGCCGCTTCTTCTGCGGGCCGTACTCCGGCCGGCCGCCGGAGCTGCGCGGCGAGGTCAGCGGCCTGCTGCTGCAATCCGAACAGCGAGTTTCCGCTGAACTACGTGCCCGCTGCGCACGCTTCGCGCGCGTTCCTCCAGGCCGTGGCTCGTGGGATCCGCGCGCGGCGTACCTGGCGGCGATGGACGAGTGGGGGCGTCGTTCGAGACCGTCCGCGGGTCCGCCGCTGGCGCTCGAGGACCTCGTCCTCTTCGGCGACTGCTTCTACCTGCCGTACGAAGAAGGGACGGAGGCGGAGGCGTTCCTCGACTGTGCGAGGGGGTTGCTGCGGCGCAGCCCGGCGGAGTGGGGAGGCGATGCCGGCGAGTTCCTGCGCGCGGCGGCGCGGCTGCGCGAGCTGTGCGGCGCGCTGCCGACCTTGCGCGATCGCCCGCTGTTCCACGCGCTCAGCCGCCGCGTGTGGGACCTGCGCGAGGAGCTGGACCTGCTCGAGCGCTACGTTACGCTCCGGTTCGCGAGCGGCAGTGATGAAGTGCCGGTGCACTCGGACTTCCACCTGCCGGGCACGTTCCGCGGCGGCACGATCGCCCGGCTCCAGGAGCTGCTGGTTGCGCGCCGGGACGGCACCTTCGCGGCGGCCTCCGGGCGGACCCGTCATGAGTGATCCCGTCACGACTGACGCCGTCATCCGTCCCGCCCGGCCGGGCGACGAGGCTGGCGCCTACCACGTCTGCCTGAAGACCGGCGATCACGGCGAGGACGGCGAGCCGTTCTATCGCGAGGACCCGGACGCGCTCGGCCGCATCTTCGTCGGGCCGTATCTCGCGTTCGAGCCGGAGCTGAGTCTCATCCTCGAGGACGAGCACGGCGATCTGCGGCTACGCGCTCGGCGCGCTCGACTCGCGACGCGTTCTACGAGCGCTACGAACGCGAGTGGCGGCCGGGCCTGTGCGCGCAGTTTCCCGCGCCGGAGGGGGATCCCGCCGGCTGGACGCCGCGTGCAGCAGGTCCACACATGCTATCACCATCCCGACTACTTCTGCCCGGAGCCCTACGAGGCGTATCCGTCGCACCTGCACATCGACCTGCTGCCGCGCGCGCAGGGCCGCGGGCTACGGCCGCCGCATGATGGAGCAGGTCATGGAGATGCTTCGCGCGGCGCGGATCGCCCGGCGCGCATCTCGGCGTGAGCGCGCTGAACTCGCGCGCGCAGGCGTTCTACCGGCGCCTCGGGCTTCCGCGAGCTGGCCCGCGACGGTCGCGGCGCACGATCGGGTCATCTACATGGGCAGGGCGCTGTGAGCGCATGACCGCATGATCGGCGAGACCTCACGACTCGCACTTCCGGAGGAGCACCGGTCCGCACCACGCCCTTCACGCGCGTGGCCGGTCTTCGGCGAGGCCGAAGAAGACGCGCCTGCTCCGGGCGCTGCGCAGCGGCAACTGGGGCCGGCTGCGACGGCGCCGAAGTGGCGGAGTTCGAGGAGCGCTTCGCGGCCGATGCACGGCTGCCGCACGGCATCGCGGTCGTCAACGGCACCGTGTCGCTGCGCATCGCGCTGCTGGCGGCCGGCATCCAGGCCGAAGACGAGGTCATCGTCCCTCCCTACACCTTTGTCTCGACCGCGTCCGCCGTGATCGAAGCGAACGCCATTCCGGTGTTCGCCGACATCGATCTGCGACACGTTCAACCTCGATCCCGCCGCGGTCGAGGCCGCGATCACGCCGCGCACCCGCGCCATCATCCCGGTGCACTTCGCCGGGCAGCCCGCCGACATGGACGCGCCTGATGGCGGTGGCCCGCGAGCACGATCTTGCCGTGATCGAAGACGCCGCCCACGCGCACGGCGCGTCGTACCGCGGCCGCCCGGCCGGCTCGCTCGGCCACATGGCGTCGTTCTCGTTCCAGTCGAGCAAGAACCTGACCGCCGGCGAAGGGGGCATCATCACCACCAACGACGATCGCCTGGCGGCGGCGTGCCGCTCGATTCACAACTGCGGCCGCGTCGAGGGCGGCGTCTGGTACGAGCACCACGTCATCTCGGGCAACTACCGTCTCGGCGAATTCCAGGGGGCGGTGCTCAACGCCCAGCTCGATCGGCTGGAGGAGCAGACCGAGACGCGTGACCGCAACGGCCCGCGCTCTCGCGGCGCGGCTCGGCGACGCTGCCCGGCCTCCATCCGCAGAAGCGTCCCGCCGAATGCACGCGCCACAGCTATCACCTCTTCATGCTGCGGCTCGACCCGGCGGCGTTCGGCGCGCCGCGCGACGCGGTGCGTCGACGCGCTCGCGGCCGAAGGCATTCCCTGCTCCGCCGGCTACGGCTATCCCGCTGCCCGAGCAGCCGCTGTTCCGCAACAAGGCGTTCGGCCCGTACCTGCGCAGGCGTCTCGCGATCGGCTCGACTACCGGCGCAGTCACGCTGCCCGAACAGCGATCTGATCTGCCGCGAAGCAGGCATCTGGCTCGGACAGTACGCTGCTGCTCGGCCCGCGCCTCGGACGTGGACGACATCGCCCGCGCCTTCGAGAAGGTCCACCACCATCGTGACGCGCTGCGCTGAGCGCCGATGACGCAGGCTGCAGACCGCCCTGAACCGGGCTCAGCGACAACATCTACCTGTCCGCCATCCGCGCCGGCATGGTCGCCATCGTGCCGCTGACCATCATCGGCGGCCTCTTCATGATCGTCGTCGCACCTGCCGGTCCCCGGCTGGGAGGCGCGCGTCGCGCCGTATCTGCCGCTGCTGCAGATGCCGGTCACCGCGACCTTCGGCCTGCTCGCCGTCGTTTGCCTGCTTTGCCGATCGCCTACGACCTCGGCAAGCAGCTGAGCCAGGAGGCGATCGTCAGCGCGTCGATGGCGACGGTCGTGTTCCTGATGATCCAGATCCGATCCCGCGACGATCAGGCGCTTCGACCATGGACGGCCTCGGCTCGCGAGGGCTCTTCACCGCGATCCTCGTCGCGCTCGTCACCGTCCGGGTGCAGAAGCTGTTCGCCGACCGCAACCTCGTCATCCGGATGCCGGCGAGCGTGCCCGCGGTCGTCTATCAGTCGTTCCTGTCGCTCGTCCCGCTGATGTTCCTCGTCGTGGTCTTCTGGGTGATCCGGTTCGTGCTCGGCGTCGACATCGACGGGCTGGTCCAGACGGCGTTCGCGCCGCTCGTGTTCGCGCTGAACACGCTGCCCGGCATCCTCGGCGTATGCGCTTCCTGGTGACGCTGCTCTGGTCGATCGGCATCAACGGCGACAACGCGGTGGACGCGATCGTCGCGCCCATCTTCCTGCAGTATCTGGCCGCCAACGTGATGGCCATGACCGCGGGGCAGCCGCTGCCCTACGTGACGGCCTACGGTTTCTTCACCACCTTCGTGAACGTCGGCGGCACCGGCGCCACCATCGCGCTGGCGCTCGTGCTGTGGCGTTCGAAGGATCCCGGCTTCCGCAAGGTCGAGCCGGCTGTCGCTGCCGACGCAGATCTTCCAGATCAACGAGCCGATCTTCTTCGGCCTGCCGATCGTGCTGAATCCGGTCTTCATGATCCCGTACGTCCTGAACGCCCTGCTGCTGACGACGGGCAGCTACCTGCTGATGCACTGGAACGTGATCCACCGGCCGTTCGTCAACGTGCCGTGGACGACGCCGCCGATCATCGGGCACTATCTGGTGACCGGCGGCGACTGGAAGGCGGCGGTGTGGGGCGCCGTCTCGATCGTCCTCGCCATGGTCGTGTATCTTCCCGTTCGCCAGGCTGGCGGAGCGGCGCCGGCTCGACCGACGGCCCCGGCCGACGGAGTTACCCTGAGGAGTCGATTGCCGATGTGCTGCATCCCTTCGCAGACGTGCATGCCTGCTGGTCGGCCAGGGCTGGTCGCCGAGCGTCGTGGCGGCCGCCGCGCCAGGCCGCCCCAGCCGGCGGCGACCTTCCTGCAGAAGACCCGCACGTTCCACACCGCCGAGGAGTTCGAGCGGCGTGCCGGCGGCAAGGTGCGCATCGTGCGCGGAATCGACCCGGCGCGAAGAGGCGCTGCGCCGCACGGCGTCACCGCTGCCGGTCAACGAGCTCACCGTCGTCACGCGGAGTCCCCGTCCGGCGACCTGGGTCGGCACGCGCCGCGGCGCCGTCCGCATGCGCCCGCGACCGTCGAACACACGCGAATACTTCGCCGGGCTCCGCTGGCTGCCCGACGATCACGTCACTCGGCATCGGCATCGACGGGGACACCGCCTGGCTCGAGACGCGCGAAGGGCTTTGCGCGCATCGACTATCGTGCCGATGACGCTGGCCGAGAAGTCGCGGGCGTTCGTCGAGCGCATCCAGGCGCGCCACAACCGCTGGGGGCTCACCGCCGATTCGCACCTCGCGGGTCGCCGGCGATCTCTCGACCAACCAGCCGGTGTCGACCGACAACGACGGCCTGTGGACCGCGATGTACGTGGCCGCCGAGAGCTTCCGGTTCAAGGTGACCGGCGAGGCCGACGCGCGCGACAACGCCCGGCAGCGGCATGAAGGCGATCGTCCGCCTGGAGGCGATCACCGGCCGGCCCGGCTTTCCCGCGCGCTCGTTCATCAAGGTCGGAGTCGACGAGCAGCCGTCCGACGGCGAATGGCACGACACGCCGGACAAGGCAGTGGCGGTGGAAAGGGGACACGAGCTCGGACGAGATCGTCGGCCACTACTTCGTCTATCCGATCTACCACGACCTGGTGGCCGACGAAGTCGGAGAAGCCGGCGCTGCGCGCGGTGATCGACCGCATCACCAACCACATCCTCGACAACGACTATCAGCTGATCGACGTCGACGGGAAGCGGACGCGCTGGGGCTGGTGGGGGCCGGACGTGATCTGGGAGGACCCCGACGAGACCGGCCTGCGCGCCCTGCACATGCTGTCGCATCTGCGCGTCGCGCTGCACCTGACCGGCGACGCCGGCGTACCGCGCGCGGTACCAGGCGGCGTACGACGACCTGATCAAGACGCACCAGTACCACCTGCTCACGCGCAACCAGAAGATCATGGTGCCGGGCTCGATCAATCACTCGGACGACGAGCTGGCGTTCCTGTCGTTCTATCCGCTGCTGCGCTACGAGACGCGACCCCGCGCTGCTCGCGGTCTACAAACAGAGCCTCGAGCGCAGCTGGCAGATCGAGCGGCCGGAGCGCAATCCGCTGTGGAACGTGATCTACGCCGCCGGCACCGGCGCGAAGGAATTCGACCAGGACGAGTCGATGCGGACGCTGCGGGAGATCCCGATGGATCAGATCGAGTGGACGGTCGAGAACTCCCACCGCCTGGACGTGCCGGTCGACCCGCTGGCCGACCGCTTCAAGCGCCGCCAGGCGCTGATCGTCCTGCCCTACGACGAGCTGCCGATGTCGAAGTGGAACGGCAATCCCTACAACCTCGACGGCGGCAAGCGGCGGCCGCAGCGAAGACGACGGGGCGTATTTTCTGCTGCCCTACTGGATGGGGAGGCATCATCTTGTTCTGGGGCCATGAGAACAAGATGGGTTCAGGGGTTCAGGGTGCAAGGTGCAAGGTGCAGGGGTCCGGGGTTCAAGGTGCAGGGTGCAGGGGTGCAGGGTGCAGGGGTTCAGGGTCCAAAGTGCAAGGTGCAGGGTTCACGCCTCAGGGTTCAGGTGCCGGCCTCGCATCGGAGTTCACGATCAGTCGTGTCCGTGAGCGCGCTGTCGCATGAGGAGCTCGACGTCCGTGCGCGCCGCTCACGCTGGCCACCGAGCGCGCCTGGACCTGAGCGGACGCCCCACCCGGCACCCTGCACCCTGAACCCAGTGAGCGCACCCTGCACAGTCATGCCGGGCTCCAGCTCCAGCACCTCGACGAGCCTGGGCGCATCGAGCTCGGCCTGCCTGCGCTCCTGAGCAATCTGCGCGGCATCGGGCTGCTGCGCATGCACAAGGCCGACCGCGCGGAGCACGACGAGGATCAGAAGCAGGTGCGGGGTGCGGGGGTTCAAGGTTCAGGGTGCACGCGCGGTTCAGGTGCAAGGTTCAGGGTGCAAGGTGCAGGGTTCAGCTGCCAGGTTCAGGGTTCAGGTTCCGGGTCACCTGCACTCATGCAATCTGCCACGAAGCGAACCCTGCACCCGAACCCTGCACCTGCACCCCTGCACCCTGAACCCGGCTAGCCGTGCACCCTGCACCCTGAACCCCGAACCTCGGAACTGCACCTTGCACCCTGAACCTTGAACCTGCGATTTCTCATTCCCTCCTCACATTCCTCCCCACCCTCTTCGTCAGCGAGTCCCCGAGATCCTCGCGCGCCCGCTCGGCGTAGGCCAGCAGCTCCTTGACGACGTCCGGGTGCTGGGCTGCGAGGTTGGTGGTTTCCCCGGGGTCCGCGGTGAGGTCGAACAGCGAGAGCTCGATCTCCTTGCGCACGTATTTGCCGGGGCTGCCGTCGTGGGCGGCGGCGTCGAGGGACTGGTAGGGGTGCGGCAGGTGCAGCTTCCACCGCCCGCTGCGGACGGCGTGCAGCTCGGCGCCCCAGTAGAAGTAGAGCGCGTCGTGCGGCGCCGGGGTGCCGGCGCGGGCCGAGAGTACCGGCCAGATGTCGCGGCCGTCGATGATGCGCTCCTTGGAGACTGTGGCGCCGGTCAGGCCGGCCAGGGTCGGCAGGATGTCGATGGTCATGGCCGGAACGGTGCTGGTGGCCCCTTTCGGGATGCGGCCCGGCCAGCGCGCCACGAACGGCACGCGCACGCCCCCTTCGAACGTCGTGCCTTTTCCTTCGCGGAAGGGTCCGGATGATCCGGCGTGGTTGCCGTAGCTCAGCCACGGCCCGTTGTCCGAGGTGAAGATGACGAGCGTGTTGTCGTCGAGCTTTAGACGCTTGACGGTGTCGAGGATCTGTCCCACCGACCAGTCGATCTCGGCCACGACGTCGCCATACAGGCCGCCGGCGGTCTTCCCCTTGTACTTGCTCGAGACGAACAGCGGCACGTGCGGCATCGTGTGCGGGACGTAGAGGAAGAACGGCTTGTCGCGGTTGCGCTCGATGAAGCTGACGGCGCGCTCGGTGTACCAGGTCGTCAGCTGCGACTGGTCGGGGTCGAGCGCCTTCGACCTCGTCCCCCTCGATGAGCGGCAGGTCGGGATAGAAGTCCTTTTGCTGCGGGTGCCGCGGCCACATGTCGTTCGAATAGGGCAGCCCGAGGTATTCGTCGAAGCCCTGCTGCAGCGGCAGGAACGGCTTCTGGTGGCCGAGGTGCCACTTGCCGTAGATGGCCGTAGCGTAGCCGCGCGTCTTGAGGAGCTCGGCGATGGTGACCTCGTCGGGATCGAGCCCGCGTTTGGCGGTGTGGTTGAGGGCGCCGCGGATGCCGACGCGGTTCGGGTAGGCGCCGGTCAGGAGCGCCGCGCGCGAGGCCGAGCAGACCGCCTGCGCGACGTAGAAGTTCGTCAGCCGCATGCCTTCGGCAGCCATCCGGTCGAGGTTCGGCGTGCTTGGACGCGGCGCCTTGCTGCCGGCGCTGAAGGGGCCGATGTCGGCATAGCCGAGATCGTCCGCATATACGATGATGACGTTGGGCAGGCGCTGCGCGGCGGCGGTGCCCGGCGCGCTCCCTGAAGCGCCGTGCCAGGCGAGCGCCAGGGTACAGGCGCAGGCGAGCGCCAGCGTGCAGTCGATGCTGAGTGCGATCAGGCGGCGGCAACGGATCACGGGCGGACCTCCTCGGCTGTCTGTCGAAGCCGCCGGTATTCTACATGCCGGTGCGGCGCCTGGCTGGCGCGCGGCACGAGACTCGTTCCGGAGATGTCATGGGAAAGGCGACGGCCGCACGGGAACTGCTGGTGGTGGACGGCCACGAGGTCGCGATCTCCAACCCCGGCAAGGTGCTGTTCCCCGAGGCCGGTTACACCAAGCTGGATCTCGTCCGCTACTACCTGGCGGTGGCCGGCGGCGCGCTCCGCGGCTCGGGCGGCCGGCCCAACGTGCTGGTCCGCTACCCAAACGGCATCAAGGGTGAGTTCTTCTATCAGAAGCGGGCGCCCGATTCCCGCCCGGACTGGATCGAGGTCGTCGAGCTGCAGTTTCCGTCGGGACGGACGGCGGAGGAGATCGTTCCCAGGAACGCGGCCGCGCTGGCCTGGATGGCCAACCTGGCCTGCCTCGAGCTGCACCCGCACCCGGTGCGCGCCGACGACCTCGATCATCCCGACGAGCTGCGCGTGGACCTCGATCCGGTCCCTGGCGTGGAATGGCCGCAGCTGCGCGAGGTGGCCCGCGTCGTGCGCGCGACGCTGGCCGACTTCGGGCTCGTGGGCTGGCCGAAGACGTCGGGATCGCGCGGCATCCACGTGAACGTGCGCATCGAACGGCACTGGACGTTCGGCGAGGTCCGGCGCGCCGCGCTGGCGCTGGCGCGCGAGGTGGAGTCCCGCGCCCCGGCAATCGCGACCAGCAAGTGGTGGAAGGAAGAACGCCACGGCGTGTTCCTCGACTACAACCAGAATGCGAAGGACCGCACGGTGGCGGGCGCCTACTCGGTGCGGCCGCGGCCCGACGCCCGGGTGTCGGCGCCGCTCGACTGGAACGAGGTGGACGAGGCCGAGCCCGGCGACTTCACGCTGGCGACCATGCCCGGGCGCTTTGCGGAGATCGGCGACCCGCATGCCGGGATGGACGATCGCCCGTGCTCGCTGGCCGCGCTGCTGGAGCTGTCGGCGCGGCACGAGCGCGACGGGCAGGGGGACGCGCCGTGGCCGCCGCAATACCGGAAGCAGCCGGGGGAGCCGGTGCGGGCGCAGCCGTCGCGCCGCAGGACCTCGAAGTTCCCGCTGATCGAGATCGGCCGCGCCGACAGGAAAGAAGACGCCCTGGCTGGTCTCGAGCGCTGGCGCCAGCGGCACCCCGAGGCAGCCGCGCACCTCGAGCCGGCCGACATCCTGGTCGATGCGATGCGCGGACGCCACCACACCTGGACGCGCATCCGGGTTAACCTGCAGCACGTGCCCGTGGCCTCCCGGCCCGCGCAGGAGCCGCTCGATCCGCCCGGATCGGCTGACGAGGGCCCGGCCGGCGGCAGCGACCGCCCGCCCGCGACCCGGCAGCGCAAGACGCGCTGAAGGGCGCACGATGCTGGCTGCGGGGCCCGGCTTCCATGCTAAGGTGTCGGGCCATGTCTGGACTTCCAACGACTTCCCGCCGGCGCTTCCTCGCGTCCAGCGCGACGCTGGCCTCCGGCGCGACGCTGGCCGCAGGTGCACCACTGGCCGCGGCGGCCGGCCTGACGCCGCAGGACCGCCAGGCGGCGGTGGCGGCCGATCCGGCGCAGCCGGTCCCGCGCACGGCCTCCGGTCCCATCCGCATCCTCACCATGCCCGGGCTCGAGCCGCACGAGATCAAGAAGATCAGCGCCTCGGCGCCCGGCGTTGAGCTGATCGTGGCCAAGTCGCGCGACGACTTCCGCCAGCGTCTGCCCGAGGCCGAGGTCGTCCTCGGCAACCTGACCGGCCCGGAGCTGGACGCGGCGCGCAACGTCCGGTGGGTCCAGACCGGCGCGGCAGGCGTCGAGACACTTGATGCCGAGTTCATGGCCAGCCCGATCGTCCTGACCAACACGGCGCGGATCTTTGCCCCGGCAATCTCGGAGACCGCGATGGGGCTTCTGCTCTGCCTCACGCGCGGCATCACCACCTACTACATGCCGCAGTTCGCCAAGCGGCAGATGAAGCCGGTGGGCACGGTCAAGTCGGCCGATCACGTCGAGCTGGCCGGCAAGACGATGGGCATCGTCGGCCTCGGCGGCATCGGCAGCGCGATAGCTCGGCGTGCGCACTACGGCTTCGACATGCGCGTCGTCGCCATCGACGCGCGCCCGCTGCCGCGGCCGGAGTATGTTGCCGAGCTTCGCGACCCGTCGTGGTTCATGCAGATGGTGCCGATGGTGGACGTGCTGGTGGCCGCCGCGCCGCACACGCGCCAGACCGAGCGGATGTTCAACGAAGCGGTGTTCCGCGCGATGAAGCCCACCGCCTACTTCATCGCGATGTCGCGCGGCATGCTGTTCGACGACCTGGCGCTGGTGAAGGCGCTGAAGGAAAAGTGGATCGCCGGGGCCGGGCTCGACGTGTTTCCCAAGGAGCCGCCGCCGTCAGACCATCCCATCTTCGACCTCCCCAACGTCGTGATGACCGCCCACACTTCCGGGTGGAGCCCCGATCGGCAGGTCAGGCTGATCGACCTCTACGCCGAAAACGTGCGCCGCTACGCCATCGGGGCGCCGCTGCTGAACGTGGTGGACAAGAAAGCCGGCTACTGACCGCGCGCCGGTGAGCGCGTCCGGCGCCGCGGCTCGGGCCTGCGGGGCGCCGGCTGCCGCGGCGGAGTGGTCGTGGCCACCATCTCGACGAACTGCCGGACGAGCGGCGTATCCGCGGCGTCTCCATGCCAGGCCAGCCCGATGTTCCACTCCGCCTGCGGCAGCGTCAGCTCCCGGAAGCGCACCCCGGGCAGCCGCATGAGCGCCGCCGATCGCGGCACGAGCGACACGCCCAGCCCGGCGCGGATCAACGACAGCACGGTGAAGAGCTCGTCGGCCTCCTGGACGATGCGCGGCGCGAATCCGGTGGCGGCGCACACGCTCAGGGCGTGATCGTAGAAGCTGGCCGAGCGCCGGCGGGCGACGATGATGAACGGCTCGTCCGCCACCGAGCGCAACCCGGCTTTCGCGTCCCAGGGGCTGCGCGGCCCGAGCGCCGCGACCAGACGCTCGTCGAGCACGGGCTGCACGACGAGGCGTTCGTCCGACACCGGCAGGCGCACGAAGCCGATGTCAATGGTGTGCTCGACCAGCGCCGCCACCTGCTCGGGCGTGGACATGTCGCGCAGCTGGAGCTCCACGGCGGGATAGGCGCGCCGGAACCGCAGCAGCACGTCCGGCAGCAGGCCGAGGATGCTGGCGATACCGAAGCCGATCCGCAGCAGCCCCGCTTCGCCGCGTGCCGCGCGGCGGGCCAGCGCCGACGTCGCGGCCGACTCGTTCAGCAGGTAGCGCCCCCGCCCCGCCAGCAGCCGCCCCGCCTCGGTCAGCCTTACGTCGCGGTAGCGCCGGACGAGCAGCGGCCCGCCAATCCGATCCTCCATCTTCCGGATCCGCTTGCTCAGGGCCGGCTGCGACACGTGCAGCCGGTCGGCGGCGCGGGCGAAATGCAGTGTCTCGGCGAGCACGACGAGCGCCTCCAGATCGCGGAGGTCGAGTTCCATAACCACAGGTTATCAGATGGTCGACAACGATTCATTGGACAGAATTGGCCAGCCGGGCGATCCTGAGGCGGTAGCAGTCAGGAGAACTATCGATGTCCGTCGCCCTGTGGAGCGCGCTGATTGGCACGCTCGCCGCCCTCTGCACCACCCTTGCGTTCCTGCCGCAGCTGATCAAGGTCTGGCGGCACGGCGGCAACGGCCTGTCGTCGACGATGTTGTCGATGTATCTGGTCGGGATGAGCCTGTGGCTGGTCTACGGCGCGCTGAACAACGCCGTGGCGGTGATTGCCGCCAACGTGGCGTCGATCGCGCTGGTCGCCGCGGTGGCTGCCGTCAAGGCGGCGCGCCCCGACGGCGCGGTGCCGGCGACCCGCCGGGTGCGGATTGCCATCGACATGGACGAAGTGATGGCCGACGCCCTGGCGGAGCACGTACGGCGCTACAACGCTGCGTTCGGCGCCAGCCTGACCGCGAACGACCTGCGGGGCCGTCACCTGGAAGAGTGCGTCCCGCCCGAGCAGCGCGCCGCGACCGAGGCGCTGATCGACGAGAGCTTTTTCGAGGATCTCGAGCCGTTTCCCGGGTGCCAGGAGGTCGTGCGGGAGCTGGCGGCCCGGCACGAGGTCTACGTCGCCACCGCCGCGATGGAGGTGCCGTGCTCGTTCAACGCCAAGCTGCGCTGGCTGCGGCGGCATTTCCCCTTCATCCAGCCCTCCCACATCGTCTATTGCGGCGACAAGACGATCATCGACGCCGACTACCTGATCGATGACCGCGCCCGGCACTTTGCCCGCTTCCGCGGCCAGGCGCTGCTCTTCGCGGCGCCGCACAACAGCGGCGAGACGCGCTACCCGCGGGTGCAGTCGTGGGCGGAGGTGCGTGAGTTCTTTGCCCGCGTGGCCCCCGGCCTCGCGACGCCGGCGCCGCCCGGACGCACCGTGGCCCGCGACACGGCGCTGGTCGGGCTGCCGGACGCCGTTCACGCCAGCCGCTCGGCCAGCTGAGTCCTGGCCCGCCGTTTTCGTTCCGGAAAAGCAATGTCATCGGTCAAAAGCGCGCCAGACGCGGCGTCCCCGCTGCCGCGTGCCTTATCCTTTAAGGAGATGTTCAAGAAGACCGACGACCTGCGAATCACCCAGGTCCGCCCGCTGATACCCCCGGCGATCCTGCTCGAAGAGATTCCGATCAGCGAGCGGGCGTCGAATGTCGTGGCCGGAACGCGGGTGGCCGTCGCCAACGCGCTGGCCGGTCAGGATCCGCGGCTGGTCGTCATTGCCGGCCCCTGCTCGATCCACGACGCGTCCGCGGCGCTCGACTACGCCTCGCGGCTGCAGCGGCTGGCCGAGCGCTTCTCCGATCACCTGATCATCCTGATGCGGACGTATTTCGAGAAGCCGCGCACCACGGTGGGCTGGAAGGGGTTCATCAACGACCCCGATCTCGACGAGAGCTTCCACATCAACAAGGGGCTGCGCCTGGCGCGCAAGCTGCTCCTCGACGTCAACGACCTCGGGCTGGCGACCGCGTCCGAGTTCCTCGACACCCAGATCCCGCAGCACATCGCCGACCTGACGTCGTGGGTGGCGATTGGCGCCCGGACGACGGAGAGCCAGGTGCACCGCGAGCTGGCGTCCGGCCTGTCGATGCCCGTCGGCTTCAAGAACAGCACCGACGGCAACGTCCACACCGCCGTGGACGCCGTTCTCGCGGCGCGGACGCGGCACTGGTTTCCCTCGGTCACCAAGCAGGGGGTGTCCGCGATCTTCCAGACGTCGGGCAACGAGAGCTGCCACGTCATCCTCCGCGGCGGATCCCGCACCGGCCCGAACTACGGCCGCGAGCACGTCAGCGACCTCGCCGCCCGGCTGGCGGCCAAGGGGCTGCGCGACAGCATCATGATCGACTGCTCGCACGGCAACAGCGAGAAGGACCACCGCCGCCAGGGGCAGGTCGCGGCCGCGGTGGGCGAGCAGGTCGCCGCCGGTTCGCGCCAGATCTTCGGCGTGATGCTCGAAAGCCACCTCGTCGAGGGGCGTCAGGACTACACGCCCGGCCGGGACGCCGTCTACGGCCAGAGCATCACCGACGCCTGCATCTCGCTCGAGCAGACCGAGCCGCTGCTCGAGGATCTCGCCCGCGCGCAGCAGGCGCGCAGCCGCGCCTGAGCCTCCACCGGGTTCCCGCTGCAATCGGAGGATCCCTCAGGGGCCGAAGCCCGGTGTAGAGTGGGCGGATGCCGACGTCCCGCCTGGTCCCTCGTCTTGTAGCCGTCCCGCTCAGCCTCATCGTCTTGTCCCTGGCAGTCCTGCTGGCGGCCGCGCCGGTCCAGACGCCCAGAACCACGACTCCCGGCTGGCCGCAGTGGGGCGGCCCCGATCGCAACTTCACCTCGCCTTCCACCGGCCTCGCCGATAGCTGGCCCGCCGGCGGACCTCCCGTCGTCTGGTCGCGGCCGCTCGGGCTCGGCCACTCCGCCATCGTCTCTGCAGACGGCCGCCTCTACACGATGTATCGCCCCGGCAAGGAGATCTCGCGGCGCGGCCCGTGGCAGGCCACCGAGCGGGTGGTCGCGGTGGAGGCCGCGGGCGGGAAGACCCTCTGGGAGTACGAATATCCCTCCGAGCCGCTGCACTTCAGTTTTGGCGCCGGCCCGCATGCCACGCCGCTGCTCGCGGGCGGCCTCCTGTTCACGGTCGGCACCAACAAGCAGCTGCACGCCTTCGACCCGGCCTCCGGCAAGGTGGTGTGGTCGCACGACCTCGTGAAGGCCTTCAATGCCCCACCCACGCTGCTGCGCCCGGCGGTGAAGGCCGGCTTCGCTTCGAGCCCGATCGCCCACAAGGACACGATTCTGATGCAGGTGGGCGGCCCCGGCCAGGCAGTGATGGCGTTCCGCCAGAAGGACGGGTCGGTGGTCTGGAAGGGGGGCGACTTCAACTCGGCCGAGGCCGCGCCGATCCTGATCGACCTCGACGGACAGCCGCAGCTCGTCGTGCTCGGCGGCCAGGGCGTCCACGGCCTGGATCCCGACACCGGCCGCGTGCTGTGGTCGTTCGCCCACGACACCGACGGCGACATGAACAACAGCATGCCGGTCTGGGGGCCGGACCGCATCCTCTTCATCACCTCCGCCTACAACCAGGGGAGCCGCGCGCTGCGCCTGACCCGCAAGGGCAGCGACACCGCCGTCGAGGAGCTGTGGTTCAGCAACCGCTTCCGGCTGATGTTCAGCAACGCCCTGCTGATCGGCGACTACATCTACGGCACCAGCGGCGACTTCGGCCCGGCGTTTCTCGGCGCGCTCGACATCCGCACCGGCAAGCAGCCATGGCAGGAGCGCGGCTTCGGCAGGTCCAGCCTGCTGCACGCCGACGGCAAGGTCATCATCCTGGACGAGGACGGCGACCTGGCGCTGGCGCGGCTGACGCCGCAGGGCGCCGAGATCCTGGCCCAGGCGCCCATCTTCGGCGGCACGTCCTGGACCGTCCCCACCCTCCTCGGCAGCACGCTCTACGCGCGCAACCGGGAGGTGATGGTGGCGCTGGATCTCGGCGGGAAGTGATCGATGCCTGAACAACTTGACGCAATCATCATCGGCACCGGGCAGGGCGGAAAACCGCTGGCCGGCGCGCTCGCCGAGGCCCGCTGGAAGACGGCGATCATCGAGAAAGCCGAGCGGGTCGGCGGCACCTGCGTCGTCACGGGCTGCACGCCGACCAAGACCATGGTGGCGAGCGCCCGTGTCGCGCACTTGGCCCGGCGCGCCGCCGACTACGGCGTGCGGACCGGTCCCATCGAGGTGGACCTGGCCGTCGTCCGCCAGCGCAAGCGCGACATCGTCCAGTCGTGGAGCGCGGGAAGCCGGAAGGGGATGGAGCGGCACGAGACGCTGGAGCTCGTGATGGGCCACGCCCGGTTCAGCGGCCCCATGGAAGTCACCGTCGAGACGCATGGCGGCGACACGCGCGTGCTGACCGCCCGGCACATCTTCGTCAACGCCGGCACACGGCCCGGTGTGCCGCCGATTCCCGGACTGGACGGGGTGGAGGCGTACGACAACGAGTCGATCATGGAGCTCGGCGAAGCCCCCGCGCACCTGATCGTGATCGGCGGCGGATTCGTCGGCCTCGAGTTCGCGCAGATGTTCCGGCGGTTCGGCAGCCGGGTGACCGTGCTGGAGAAGGATCCGCACTGCCTGCCGCGCGAGGACGAAGACGTGGCCGCGGCTGTCCGGAAAGTGCTCGAGGAGGACGGCATCGAGATCCTGTGCGGATCGAAGGTGGAGCGGGTGGAGCGCGGCGCGGATGGAAAGATAACCGTCACGGCTGCGCGCGAAGACGGCGAGCGACGGATTGCAGGCTCGCACGTGCTCGTGGCGGCCGGCCGGGTGCCGAACAGCGACACCCTCGACCCGGAGAAGGCGGGCCTGGCGCTCGACGATCGCGGCTACATCACGGTGAACGATCGGCTGGAAACGAGCGTGCCTGGGATCTTCGCGCTGGGCGACGTCAATGGCGGGCCGCCTTTCACGCACATCTCGTACGACGATTTCCGGATCCTCAAGACCAACATCCTCGAGGGGGGACGGGCCTCGCGGAAGGGGCGGGTCGTGCCGTACACGCTCTTCATCGACCCGCCGCTCGGGCGCGTGGGGTTGACCGAGCGGGAGGCACGGGCGCAGGGGCACGACGTGCGCGTGGCGACGCTGCCGATGAGCCGCGTGGCGCGCGCGATGGAAACGGACGAGACCCGTGGCGTGATGAAGGCGGTCGTGGATCGCATGACCAACCGCGTCCTCGGCGCCGCGATTCTCGGGATTGAGGGGGGCGAGGTGGCCACGGTCATCCAGGTCGCCATGATGGCCGGGCTGCCCTACACGGCGCTCAAGGACGGCGTGTTCTCCCATCCCACGGTGTCGGAGTCGCTGAACGACCTGTTCATGGCGATGGATTCCGGCAGCTGACCGCCTCACGACGCCAGGTAGACGGCGGTAATCGCCACCAGCACGAACACGATGACCCACCCGGCGGCAAAGCCGCCGAGATCTTCGCGGTAGGCGCGCCAGCCCTCCGGACCAGCGCCGCGGCCAGGGTTCAGCACGTTCACCAGCAGCAGCGGATCCTCCCGCTCGTCGTCGCTCGACGTCCGCAGGCGGCCGAAGAACGACTCCATCATGGGCTGCGGCTCCGGGCGCGTCAGCAGGCTGACCACGACCAGCGCCGCGATGCCCGCCAGCAGCGCCGCCAGGAACACGTTCGGATCCCAGTAGTCGAGCCGCTGCCCGGTGACCCAGTAGAGCAGGAAGTTCGTGGCGAGCGCCGCGACCAGGCTGGCGAGCGCCCCCCAGCGGTTGGCCCGCGGCCAGACGATGCCGCCGAGCACGCTGACCCCGACGAACGTCGCCAGCGTTTCGGTGAGCAGGAAGGTGTAGAGCACGCTCTCGATCAGGAAGATCGCATAGAGCACGCCGAGCAGCGTGATTGCCGAGCCGCTGATGCGGCCCACCCAGAGGTAGTGCCGATCGGCGCGGTTCGGCATCAGCCGCTGGCGGTAGAGCCCTTCCGTGAAGAGCGCGCCGCTGTCGACCAGGAAGGCGGAGCAGGTGGACATGTTCGTCGCCAGGATGGCGGCAATCAGCAGCCCCAGCGCGCCCGGGAACAGCAGCTGCCGGCACGCAAAGCCGAACGCGTCCTCGGGGTCGGCGAGCGCCGCGCCGTTGGTCACCCCCTGCGCCACCATCGCCGCCACGATGAGGCCCACGAACGCCCATCCGACGGTGCACACCCGCTTCACCAGGTTGCCGTAGAGCATCCCGACCCGGCACGTCCGCTCGTCGCGTCCGGTCCCGACGGTCGCCAGCATGTGCGGCTGCGCCATGATGCCGACCAGCCCGTTGACCGTGAGCATCAACACCATCCACGGCCCGAGCCCCGACGGTGTCGCCAGCGAGAAGCGGAACGGCTCGAGCGACCCCTTCATCCCGTCCAGCCCGCCCACCACCGCCCAGCCCAGCGGCACGAGCATGAACGACAGGACGACGATGAGGAAGCCCTGGAAGAGATCGGTCCAGGCCGCCGCGACGAGGCCGCCGACGAAGCTGTAGAGGATGAAGATGACCGTCATCGCTACGACGATCTCGTTCGCGCTGACGTCGCCGCCGCTCGCCTGGCTGATGACCTTGCCGGCCCCCTTGAGCATGCTGGCGGTGTTGATGATGAAGAAGCAGAGCGCGAACAGGATGTAGACGCCCGCCATCCAGGATCCGTAGCGATCCTCGGTGAACTCCGCCATCGTCGTCCGCCGGATGCGGCGGAAGACCGGCGCCATCAGCCAGTAGAACGGGGTGATGAACAGGTTCTTCCACTGGAACCAGATGGCGGAGGCGCCCATGCTGTAGACGGCCCCGGCGAGCGCGACCGGCATCTCGGCGTGCGTCCCGACGCCGAAGCTCTGGCCGATCATCAGCCAGGGGCCGAACTTCCGCCCGCCGAGGAAGTAGTCGCCGCTCTTGCGGACGTGCCGGCCGGCGATGAGGCCGATGGCGGCGATGATGATCAGGTAACCGATCAGGATGATCCAGTCGGGCAGTGTCAGAGACATGCCGCGACCTGGATCGTCCTGCGCTGCCGGGTGACGCTAGCGTGCATGCAGCGGGATTCTACACGGCCCGCCCCGCCAGGTGTGCCCGGCCGTCAACCGGGCCGGCTCAGCCTGGCGGTTCGAAGATTGTGGTGTCGTTCTTGAGCGCGCCGGGCGCGCTGTTCACGTAGGTATCCGGCGACAGCACGATCTGGTCGATGCGGAGGCCATCCTCGCGAATCTGGATGCGCACGGTCTGGGGCCCGGTCGCCGCGAAGTAGATCGGCGGGCCGAGCACGCCGACGCCCCAGCCGTTGTCCTGCCAGCCCCAGCCGCTCAGCCCGCAGCCGCTGCAGTCCTCGAGGTTGACGACCGTGCTGTCCGTGGTGCCGATCCGGAAGGCCGGCAGGCCGCCGCCGTCCACGGAGCCGGAGAACTGCAGGTGGACGGAGTCGTTGCCCCAGTAGTCGCGCTCCGCCCGGCTGCGCAGCCAGACGCGGTACGGCACGCCGGCATCGGCGGGGAATGTCAGCTCGGCGTAGCTGGAAGGTGTGGCCAACGCCGTGACCTGCTTTCCGGCCCCCATGTCGAGGCTGATGAGCGCGCTGCCGCCGGCGGCCGAGGCGTCGGCAACCGTCGTCCAGTCGCCGCCGGTGATGGCCGCGGTCGAGGCGAACACGATCACGTCGCCCGGAGAGCTGCTCGGGGGCGGCGGTGGCGGTGGGGGCGGTGGGGGCGGTGGGGGCGGTTCGCCGTCACCACCGCTGCCATCGGACGCCGGCAGGATTGTCGCGTCGTTCTTCATGGCGCCGGGGGCTGCCTGCAAGTAGGTGGCGGGCGAGAGCACGATCTGATCGATCGAGATGCCGTCCTCGCGCCGCTGCACGCGGACGGTCTGGGTGCCGCTCGCCTCGAAGTAGATGTGGTTGCCGAGCCCACCCCAGCCGTTGTCCTGCCAGCCCCACCCGGCGAGGCCGGCGTTGCGCCCGTCCTCGAGCAGGACCTCGGTCGAATCTGTGGTCCCGATCCGGAAGGCGGGGTTGCCCGACGAGTCGAGCGAGCCCGCGAACTGGACGTGCACCGAGTCGTTGGCGTAGTAGTCGCGATCGGCGCGGCCGCGGATCCACAGGTGATAGGGGCGGCCAGCCTCCGCCGGGAACGTCATCTCGAAGTAGTCCGCCGGCTGCGCCAGCGCTGGGGAGAGCTTGCCGAGCCCGGCATCCGGGTTCTCGAGGCGCATGCCGCCCGCCGCCGTCGCGTCGCTCACCGCAATCCAGTTCCCGGCCACGACCGGCGCCGCCGCGGCGTACAGCACGACGTCATCGCCCGCGGGCCCAGGGGGAGGCGCCCCGGCGGTGGTGAAGCTGTAGAGAGGACCCTCGCTGCCCTCGTAGGCCATCGTCTTGGCGACGATGCGCCAGTAGTAGGTGGTGCCGCTGACGAGCCCGCCGACGGCGAAGCTGCGATGGCTCGAGGGGCTGGTGCTCGGGCCGAGCTCGACGTTGGCGGCCACCAGCGGCGGATCGGGCGAGGTGCCGATGTAGATGTCGTAGAGGTGCGCCCAGATGCCGGCGTTCCAGCGCAGCGTGATCGTCGGCTCGTCCGGCTGAAGGGACATGTCCGCGGGAGACACCATCGCCGGCGTGTCCGGCGGCAGCGGCTGGAACGGCTCCGTCTCGAGGTGGCCCGACAGGTTGTTCCACTTGCGCTCGAACTGATCGGTGAACCAGGTGAAGAAGTACGGCTTGGTCGTGAAGTAGTTGTGCTCGTCCTGGATGGTGCTGGAGGGGGAGGTCCAGTTGGAGGAGCCGAAGATCGTCATCCCCTGGCTGTGCAGCTGCACCGACTTCTGGTGCATCAGGCCCTGATGCGCGCGGTGCCGGATCTGTGCGCCCGCCACGTAGAGGCGGTCGACGTTCCACGAGTGCCAGTAGCGGCTGGCGTCGCGGTATTGCTTGGGTTCGGTGAGCAGGCGCACCGGAACACCGCGCTCCATGGCGGCAATCATCGCGTCGGTGTGGCGCCGGTCGGTGATGCGGTACATCGTCACGTCGATGGCGACGGTTTCCGCGTTGTAGAGCGGGATGGCGCGGTCGCGGTAGCGCGGCTGCGGCGAGAAGTTCAGCTCGGGGTCGATGGGGAACCGGTCGTAGTGGCGCAGGCGGGGGAGCGTGACGTTGGCGTAGTCCCGATAATGGCTGGTGTTGGTCCAGAGGTCGTCGAACTTCGTCCGGAAGCTGTTGACGACCGCCGGGTCGTCGGTGAAGTAGATCGCCTCGTCGACGTAGTTGTCGTACGGCACGATGGGCACGAAGGCGGACGAGTAGTTGGCGGCGCTGAACTCGACGGTGTTCTGCCCCGCGAAGAGCATCGCCTTCCAGTGGAGGATGCCGGAGGTCACCTTGCGCCGCATCGGGATGCCGGCGGCCTCGAGCTCCGCGAGGCGCTCGATGTTGAAGGGATAGGAGCTGTTGGCCCGGGTGTCGACCAGGACGCGCACCGGTACGCCAGCCTCCATCTTCCGCCGCAGCTCGGTGGTGTAGCGGGCGTCCTCCATGAACCAGAAGCCGACGTCGATGCCGACCTCCTCGTTCCGGATGAGGTCGATCAGGGGGACGCGGCAGTTCTCGTTGGCGGTGTCGCAGAGGCGGTCCTGCGCCTCAGCCGTGAGGGGGCCGGACAGAATTGCAGCCAGGGCAAACACAAGGGTTCTGGCGGTCATGCCTCAGGTTGGGAGCAATACCCATACCCAGTACCTGGGACGCGTTGGCGGAGTCGGGCGGGCCGGGGGCTGCGGAAGGTACGGTGCAGGGTGCAGAAAGTCGCGCATTTGCAGTCATCTTTGCCGAAGGTTCGTCGTCTTGCCTGGTGGCTTCCTCAGCCTGCCTCGTTAGTGGCTTCGGGAGAGTGGCGGAGTTTTTCCCACTGACACCAGGAGGGGACAGCAGGGGCGATTTGTGGGGCCGGCTGCGGCGGCAGGCGCCTCGCGAACCGGCGGCGCGACGTTTTCGTAGTTAGCCGCAAACGGCCAGGAGGCTCCATGTCAAGTCGATGGTTCGATGCGGTGAGGCAGGACGTGCGGCACGGCACCCGCCTGCTGTGGCACAGCCCCGGGTTCAGCCTGATTGCCGCGCTCTCCCTGGCGATCGGGATCGGCGCCTCGACGACCATCTTTTCGATCGCCAACGCGATGCTGATCCGGCCGCTGCCGGGATTGTCGGAGCCCGGACGCCTCGTGGACGTCGGGCGGACACAGGATGGCCGCGGCTTCGACACCGCCTCCTTCCCGGACTACGAAGACATCCGCCGCCGCACCACGACACTCGCGGGGGTCTATGCCATCCGCCTCGAGCCCCAGCCCATGAGCCTGTCGGAGAACGGCATCGCCGAGCGTGTCTACGGCACCATGGTCTCGGCCAATTACTTCGAGGTGCTGGGGACGCGGCCGCATCTCGGCCGGCTGCTCCGCGAAGACGACGACCGCGCCGCGGGCGGCAGCCCGGTGGCGGTCATCAGCCGCGAGCTGTGGGAGCGCCGGTTCGGCTCGGACCCGGCCGCCGTCGGGGCGTACGGTCATCCTGAACGGCCACCCCTTCACCATCGCCGGCGTCGCCCCGCGGGGCTTCCAGGGCACCACCCTCCTCAAACCGGAGCTCTGGGTCCCCATCTCGATGCTGGCGCAGACGTCGCCGGGCATGCCCCCCACCCTCCGGACCTCTCGCGAGGCGGTCTGGCTGTTCATGGGTGGCCGGCTCAAGCCCGGGGTCACGGTCGCGCAGGCCAATGCCGAGGCGGGCGCCATCGGCGCCGCGCTCGTCCGGGAGTATCCGCGCGAAAACCAGGGCAGGAGCTACGCCGTGCAGCCGGCGGCGCTCGTGCCCGGACAGGTGCCGATCATCGCCGGGTTCATCGGCCTGCTCATGGTGATCGTGGGCCTGGTGCTGATGATTGCCTGCGTCAACATCTCGGCAATGCTGCTCGCCAGGGGCGCGGGCCGCCGCCGCGAGATTGCCGTGCGCCTGGCCATCGGCGCCGGCCGCGGCCGGTTGATTGGCCAGCTGCTGACCGAAACTGCGGTGCTCTTCGCCGCCGGCGGCCTGGCCGGCCTGCTCCTCACCCGCTGGCTCACGTCGCTGCTGCTGGCGGTGCTGCCCCAGCTGCCGATGCCGATGGCATTGGAACTCGGCACGGACTGGCGCGTAATCGCCTTCGCCGCCGTCCTCACGCTCGCGGCGGCGGCAGCTGCCGGCCTGGCGCCGGCGCTGCAGGCCTCCCGCGCCGACCTCGTGCCGGCGTTGAAGGCGGAAGGCCTCGACCCGGCACCCCGGCTTCGCCTGCGCAGCGCGCTCGTCGTGGGACAGATCACGCTGTCCCTTGTGCTGCTCATCGTCGCCGGCCTGTTCCTGCGCGCCCTGCAGCACGCGTCGAGCATCGCGCCCGGCTTCGAGCAGCAGCACGTCGAGGTCGTGGCACTCGATCTGTCGCTGGCCGGCTACAAGGCCGGCACAGGCGAGGCCTTCGTCCGGGACCTGGTCGCGCGCACGCGGGCGCTGCCCGGCGCCGCCGCGGCGAGCGCGGCCATCGACCTTCCGCTCGATGGCGGCCGGTTCAGTCTCGGCGGCGTCCGCGTTCCGGGCGTCGAGCTGCCGCATGGCCGGGACCGGCTGCAGGCCGACTGGAACGTCGTGGAACCCGGCTACTTCGCCACGCTCCGGCTGCCGCTGCTGCGCGGCCGCGACTTCACCGGCGCCGACCTCGATGGCTCGCCGGCCGTGGCGATCGTGAACGAGGCGTTCGCCAGCCTGTGCTGGCCGGGTCAGGATCCGCTCGGCCGCCAGATCGAGCAGCAGCGCCCCGACGGCAGCCAGGTCCTGACCATCGTGGGGGTCACCGCCAATGCGAAGGTCAACTCGCTGAACGGCGAGCCGGGTCCATTCGTCTACGTGCCGCTGGCGCAGCAGTTCATGGGACGCCTCAACCTGATCGTCCGCTCGACGGACGGCCGGACGATGGTTCCGCAGGTGCGTGCCCTCGTCCGGCAGATGAACCCCCACCTGCCGGTCACCGAAGCCCTGGCGCTGGAACAGATCACCGCCCTCGGCGTGGTCCCCCAGCGCATCGCCGCGGCCGTGGCCGCGAGTCTCGGCCTGGTCGGGTTGCTGCTCGCCATTGTCGGCATCTACGGCGTGACCGCGTACGCGGTCAGCCGGCGGACGCGGGAAATCGGCATCCGCATGGCCCTCGGCGCGGACGCGTCCGACGTCGTCAGGCTGGTGCTGCGCCAGGGTGCCGCGCTGGCCGCCACCGGCGTTGCCATCGGCATCGTCGTGGCCGCCGCCAGCTCGCACCTGCTGCGCAGCCTGCTGTTCGGGATCAGCGCGCTCGACCCGGTGACATTCGCCGGTGCCGGCATCCTGTTCGGCGTCGTGACACTCGTCGCCAGCTACCTCCCGGCGCGCCGGGCCACGAAGGTCGAACCGGTCACCGCGCTGCGCACGGAGTAGCCGCCGGACCATCCGGCCCACCCGTGCGCCCCCCGTGCGCCGGCCGCGTGGCGCGGTCGAGCCGATTGGGCTACCATGGGCGCCTGCTGCGGCCGGGCAGCGGCGACCACCGCCCGGCGCGGCCATCGGTCACGTCGAACAGCGAGCCGCTCCGTCCGGGTGCGGATCCGGACGGGGAGCGGCGCGAGGAGTGCCGGAACATGTCAGCCACCGTGCGACACATGCTGCGTGGCAAGCCCGCCATCTATTCCGTCAAACCCGACGATACGGTGCTGCACGCCCTCCGCCTGATGGCCGAGAAGAACATCGGCGCGGTGCTCGTCCTCAGCGGTCAGGAGGTGGACGGCATCCTGTCCGAGCGGGATTACGCGCGGAAGATCATCCTGCTCGGCAAGAAGTCGGAGGACACGCTGGTCAGCGAGATCATGACGACCCCGGTCATCTGCGTCGAGCCGGAATGGTCCGCCGAGCAGTGCATGGCGCTGATGACCGAGAAGCGCATCCGCCACCTGCCCGTCATGGACGGGGAGCGGCTGACCGGCGTCATCTCCATCGGCGACATCGTCCGTGCCATCGTCGACGAACAGCAGTTCACCATCCGCTCGCTCGAGCGCTACATCAGTTCCTGACCGCGGCGGGACACTCAACGACCACACTCGCCCGCGTGAAGACGGGGCGTGCAGCCCCCGCACCGCGTGCGTGCGCCTTCGGGGCAGGAGATTCGCAGAGATGAACATGCGGCGCGTGCGCGCGGCGGCAGCGGGAATCGCTGCCCTGCCGGCCTTTGCTTTCCTCGTCGGCGGCATGCTGAGCGGGCCTTCGGCACCCTCTCCGCTGCCTGGTGGCACGGTGCTGGCGCAGGGGCGCGCGAGCGCGATCCAGACGCCGGGCGGCGGCAAGGGGCCTGGCGCCGCGCCCGAAGCCAGCGATCCTGCCAACGCGACCGCCGATCTGTCGCCAAAGCCCCCGGTCAAGCCGCTCAGCCCCGACGAACAGGCGCAGCAGTTCTGGCTGCCCGCCGGCTACCGCATGGAGCCCGTCCTCGCGGACCCGCTCATCGACTCTCCCGGGCAGGTGACGTTCGACGGCAACGGCCGCATGTTCGTGGTCGAGCTCCGCGGCTACGAGCAGACCGACGGCGTCGATTCGCTGGCGCAGACCGGCCGGATCTCGGCCCACGAGGATCGCGACGGCGACGGCACGTTCGAGCACCACACCGTGTTCGTCGACAAGCTGATGTTCCCGCGCTTCGCGATGCCGTTCGGCGCGAACGCCGTGCTGACGGCCGAAACGAACAACGACGAGGTCTGGAAGTACACCGACACCGACGGCGACGGCGTGGCGGACCGGAAGGAGCTGTTCACCGCGAACTTCGGCCGCGGCGGCAGCATGGAGGCGCAGCCCTCGAACCTGTTCTGGGCGATGGACAACTGGCTGTACAGCACCGTCAATTCATTCCGCATCCGCTGGACGCCGAACGGCGTGATCCGTGAGTCTACAGGCCCGAGCGCGTCGCAGTGGGGCGCCACCCAGGACAATCACGGCAAAGTCTGGTTCCAGCACGGCGCCAGCGGCCTGCCAGGGTATTTCCAGTTCCCGGTGCACTACGGCAACTTCGCGTGGTCCGACCAGTTCGAGCCCGACCTCGAGATCGTGTGGGGTGCGCCCATCCTGATTGGCGACGTCCAGGCGGGGCTCCCGGGCACGCGCCTGCCCGACGGCTCCGTGATCTATGGCACGGCCGCCGCCGGTAACACCATTTATCGTGGCCACCGGCTGCCGAAGGATCTCGTTGGCGACTATCTCTACGGCGAAACGGTGGCGCGATCCGTCCGGCGGCTGCGTCCGGTGAAACGCGACGGGCTGACGCAGCTGCAGAACGTGTATCCGCGGCGCGAGTTCATCCGGTCGCTCGATCCGCTGTTCCGCCCAATCGGCCTCGCCAACGCGCCCGATGGCGCGGTCTACATCGCCGACATGTATCGCGGCGTCATTGAAGGGGCGCCGTGGGCCAAGGAAGGCACCTACCTGTGGGAGAAGATCAAGCAGTACCAACTCAACAAGATCCTCGGCCACGGCCGCGTGTGGCGGCTCACCCACGAGGGGATGGCGCCCGACCGGACGAAGCCGCGCATGCTGAACGCGCCGCCGGCAGAGCTGGTGAAGCACCTCTCCCACCCCAACGGCTGGTGGCGCGACACGGCGCAGCAGCTCCTTGTCCTGAAGCAGGATCGTTCGGTAGCTCCCGCGCTGCAGAAGCTGGTGCGGGCGCGGCAGGACCCGCTGGCCCGCCTGCACGCGCTGTGGACGCTCGAAGGGCTTGGCAGCCTCGACGCCGCGCTGGCGCGCGAGATGATCAACGATTCGGATCCGGCAATGCGCATCCAGGCGATCCGGGCGAGCGAGAGTCTCTACAAGGCGGGTGATACCTCGTTTGCCGCCGACTGGCAGGCAGTGGCGAAGGGGGACAAGGAGACGGACGTCCTCATTCAAGCCATGCTGACGCTGAACCACCTCAAGGTTCCCGGCACGAAGGAGGCGGTGACTGCCGTGAAGGACTCCCGTCAGGCGCGCGGCATCGAGCACGTTGCCGGGCGGATCCTGAACCCGCCCGCCGCGGCGGGCCGCGGCGCCGCACTCACGGCGCTCGAGCGGACCGCGGTCGAGCGCGGCGCGACCGCGTACGCCGAGACCTGCTTTGCCTGTCATGGGGAAGACGGCCGCGGCGCGCCCATGCCGGGAGGCAGCGGCCTGCGGGCGCCGTCGCTGGCCGGTTCCCCGCGCGTGGCCGGCCATCGCGACTACGTGATCCGTACGATGCTCCACGGGCTGACCGGCCCGATCGACGGCCGCAAGTATGCGGAAGTCATGGCGCCGATGGGTGCGAGCAGCGATGCCTGGATCGCCGACATCGCCAGCTTCGTCCGCAACAGCTTCGGCAACTCGGCGTCGGTCGTCACCGAGGCCGACGTGGCGCGCGCTCGCAATGCGACCGCCGGACGCAGCACGTTGTGGACCGTCGAGGAGCTGACCCGCGCGCTGCCGCGCCCGCTGCTGCCGGACGCCACGTGGCGGGCGAGCGCCAGCCACAACGCGGCCGCCGCCGCCGCGGCGTTCGACTTCACGCGCTGGTCGAGCGGGGCACCCCAGCAGGCCGGGATGTGGTTCCAGGTCGAGCTGCCGCGCGTCTTCACGCTGGCCGAGATCCAGTTCGATTCCCAGATCATCGCTGGCGGCGGGGGTGGTGCGGCACCGGCGGTGACGGCGCCGAAGGGCTACCGCGTCGAGGTGTCGCTCGACGGCAAGACCTGGAAGGGGCCGATTGCCGAGGGACAGGGCACCGGCCGCACCACGGCGATCGCCTTTGCACCGGTGGACGCGAAGTTCGTGCGCATCACGCAGACCGCCACGGTCGAAGATGCGCCCGTCTGGACGATGGAGCGGCTGCGGCTGTATGAGGCGCCCGAGGCGCCAGGAGGACAGGCGAAGTGATGAAGCGAATCGCGCCGGCAGCCTGGATCGCGGGCGGCCTTGTCCTGTCCGCGCTGGCGTTCCCGGCTGCCGCGCCCGCGGCCGCCGAGCTCAGGGCCGGCGTTGCCCGCGTGGAGATCACGCCCGCCACGCTGATGACGATGTACGGCTATGCCAACCGGAAGTGCGGCCCGGCGGACGGGACGCACGATCCGCTGTTCGCGAAGGTGCTGGTCCTCGAGTCCGGCGGCAGCCGGGTGGCGCTGGTGACCGCCGACCTCGGCAGCCTGGTGTCGGACAACCTCCGCCGCGACGTGGCGTCGAAGCTCGACATCCCGGTCCTGCTGCTTGCCGCGTCGCACACCCATTCCGCGCCGGCGTTCCTCCCGTTCGGCAGCGCCCCGGCGACCGGAGGAGACGCGACGACCTACCTGACGGAGCTCGAGCGCCGGATCTTCGTCGCCATCGGCGACGCGTCGCGCGCGATGTTTCCGGCGCGCCTGGCGATCGGCAGGGGATCCCTGCAACTGGGCTACAACCGGCTGCTCCTTCGCGAGGATGGACGGTCGCGCGCCCTCTTCGACAACCTCGAACGCGTGCCCTACGGCCCGGTGGATCCCGAGCTCGTGCTGCTGCGGGTGGAAGACGCGGACGGCCGTTGGCGGGCGCTCCTCGTCCATTACGCCGCGCACGCCGTCGTCCTCGGCACGACCAGCTGTAAGTATTCAGCCGACTATCCCGGCGTCGTGCAGTCGGCGGTCGAGAAAGCGCTCGAGGGCACCCAGGTGATGTTCGTGCAGGGAGGCGCCGGCGACATCAATCCGCTCTTCCAGGGGCGATCGGGCCGGGAAGACGACGACTTTGCCGTCATGGAGAAGATGGGGCAGCTGCTTGCGGGCGAAGTGCTGCGTGTGAACAAGACCGTGCGGGCGCTTGAGTCCGTGACCGGCCCGATTCGCGTCCGCAGCGAGGTGCTGACGTTTGCCGAGCGCTGGGAGAAGGAGAAGACCGTCGAGACCGGGATCACGACCATCCTGATCGGCCGCGAGGTGGCGATTGCGACCGTCCCTGGCGAGCCGCTCCACAAGCTCCAGCGGATGTGGAAGGAGCAGGCCGACGTGCCGCATCCCCTCTTCTACGGCTACACCTGGAGTGCGGGGGGCACCTGGGCTGGCTACATTCCGGACCTGCGCTCGGCGGCCTATGGCGGCTATGGCGCGGACGCCAGCACCCGCATCGAGGTCGGGGCCGGCGAGAAGATCATGCTCCGGCACCTCACCAACCTCTACGACCTGCTGGGGATGTGGAAGGACAAGCCAGGGCGTCCCTAGGGGAAGACCCCTAGTTCAAAGCGTCGATTTTTCCCTTAAAATCGGGGCGTCGGACCAATTTTCCTGAGCAGTGAACGCGCGCCACGACGGTCCGTGGCGGAGTCCCGGATCCACAGCCGTGCGGACCCGCGGCCCGGCCCGGCCTGGACGACTACCGGAGGACCCTATGAAAGAGCCATCGCTTGCCGGCACCACGCTCGATCCGTATTACCACGTGTGCGCCTTCTTCGGCAGCCGCGAAGACGAATATCGCGTGCTGGCCCCTTTCTACCGCGAGACGCTCGACTGGGGAGAGAAACTGCTGCACGTCGTTGATCAGCGCCTCGTCGCCGATCACGAGGCGAGGCTCGAGCAGCATGGCATCGATGCCTGCGGCTGCGGCAAGACCGGGCAGTTCCAGGTCTACACCTGGGCCGACACCTACCTTCGCAATGGCGTGTTCGACCAGGAGCAGATGCTGACGGCCGTGCAGGGGGTGATCGAGAACGCCCGCCAGGAGGGCTATCCGCGCACCCGCATCATGGGCAACATGAACTGGGCGCTCGACGGGCCCCCGGGAGCGGACCGGTTGATCGAATACGAGGTGCGGGTCAACGAGGTGCTGTCGCGCGAGAAGCAGCCCGCGGTGTGCGTCTACGACCTGAGCCGCCTGCCCGGGTCGCTGATGATGGACATCCTCCGCGCCCACCCGCTCACGCTGGTCAACGGCGTCGTGCACCGCAATCCCTTCTTCACCCCGCCGGCGCAGATGCTCGAGGAGCTGCGGCAGCGGGAGCTGATGTCCGGCGCAGCTGTGTGACACGTCGTATGTGATGAATGACGTCCCTGGTCAGGTCGCGGAATCTGTCGCGCAGCAGCGCCTGCTCCGCGACCTGACGAGTCTGCTCGCTCTCCCTGCCTTCTGGAGCGGCACCGATCCGGCGCTCGTGCTGCGGACGTTCTTCGAAGCGCTCGAGTCCCTGCTCGGGCTGGACGTGTGCTACGGCTCCACCACCATCGACGGCACCGTGCGGCTCGACGTCCTCCGCATCGGGCGGATGCCCGTTCTGCCGGCAGACCCCGCGGGTGCGGCGGTCATCGCGGTGGCCGACGCCGGCACTCCTGGTGAGCGGCGGGACACCATCGATCTGTCGGGCACCGCCGTCCACTGTCTGTGCCTGCCGATTGGCTACGCCGGCGAAGTCGGGCGCATCGTTGTCGGCTCGTCCCGGCCCGGGTTTCCCGACGCGACCGAGCTGGTGCTGGTGCGTGCCGGCCTGAGCCTCGCCGCCTCCGGCCTGGAGACCGCCCGGGTCATTCATCAGCGCGACGAAGCCCAGCGCGCCAAGGACGAGTTCCTGGCCATGCTGGGGCACGAGCTGCGCAACCCGCTGGCGCCAATCGTGACCGCCGTACAGCTGATGGCCCTGAAGGCGGGCGCCGCCAAGACACGGGAGCAGCAGATCATCGAACGGCAGGTGCAGCACCTGCGCCGCCTGGTCGACGACCTGCTCGACGTCTCCCGGATCGCGCGCGGCAAGATCGAGCTGCGCTCAGAACGGATCGATCTCGCCGATGTGGTGGCGCGGGCCATCGAGGCGGTGATGCCGGCTGTCGAAGCCGCCGGGCACGCCGTCGAGGTGGAGGTGCCGCAAGGGCTGGTCGTGGATGGCGATCCGCTGCGGCTGACCCAGGTGCTGTTGAACCTGCTGACGAACGCGGCGAAGTACACGCCCGGCGGCGGCCGCATCGCCGTCTTCGCCACCGCCAGCGGCGCCATCGTCACCGTCCGGGTGATCGACAACGGCACCGGCCTGGCGCCCGACCTGCTGCCGCACGTCTTCGACCTGTTCGTGCAGGGGCGGCGCAGCCTGGGCCGGTCGGAAGGCGGACTGGGCATCGGCCTGGCGCTCGTGAAGCAGCTCGTGCAGGCGCACGGCGGCACCGTGGCCGCGTTCAGCGACGGGCCGGGCACGGGCAGCGAGTTCCTCGTGACGCTGCCGCTCGCGGCGGGGCCGGTCGCCACCGCGCGCGCGGTGGACCCCGACGACGAGCTGGACAGTGTGGCGGCGGGCAGCGGCATCAACGTGCTCGTGGTGGACGACAACAGCGATGCCGCGGATTCTGGCGGCCACCGTGCTCACCGATGCCGGCCACCGGGTCGAAGTCGCCTACAGCGGGCTGGAGGCGCTCGAGCGCGTTGCCGGCTGGCACCCCGACGTCGTCGTGCTCGACATCGGCCTGCCCGACATGGACGGCTACCAGACCGCCGCCGAGCTGCGGCTGCGGCATCCCGATCGCGTCTTCCAGATGATTGCGCTGACCGGCTACGGCCAGCCGCACGACCGGACGCGGAGCGCCGCCGCGGGGTTTGCCGCGCACCTGGTCAAGCCGGTGGATCCGGTGCAGCTGATTGCCGCCGTCGGCCGCCTGGCCGGCGCTGATCTCGGGGTGCGCCCGCCGGGGTGAGTGTGACCTCTGGACCACGTTATCGGGGTTCCTGTCCCGCCGTGGCCCGCAGCGGGCGAAGGCGGACGAAATGCGGCATCATCAAGCAACCCGCAAACGAGGAGCCCGGCAATTGTCCAAGACGCCCTCAACCGCTGGTGCCGCCGTCAAGCGAAGCCGGCCCAAGATCGTCCACCAGTTCCTCATCGTCCTCACCGGCACGAATCCGCTGGTATGGCGGCGAATCCAGGTCCCGGAGCGCTACTCCTTCTGGGACCTGCACGTGGCCATCCAGGACGCGATGGGATGGCTCGACTATCACCTGCACGAGTTCCGGCTGCTGGATGCGTCGGAGAACCAGGTGGTCTCCATCGGTATTCCTGACGACGAAGACCCGGCGGACCGGCCCGTGCTTCCGGGCTGGGAAGTCCGGCTGTCGCGGTTCTTCGAGCGCCGGGCGTGGCACGCGCCCCCGGCGATGTACGCCTACGACTTCGGCGACGACTGGGAACACGTCGTGGTTCACGAGGGCATCGAGGGCGCTGACGAATCGGTCACTTATCCGCGCTGCGTGGCAGGCGCGCGGCGGTGTCCCCCCGAAGACTGCGGCGGGGTCCATGGCTACGCCGAGTTCCTGCGGACGGTCGCCAACCCCCGCCATCCCGAGCACCAGTCGACGCTGCAATGGGCCGGAGGCGAATACGATCCGGATTCGTTCGAACCCGCCGCCGTGGTCTTCGACAACCCGCGACAGCGGTGGAAGCGTGCGTTCGAGAGCCGCGAGCCATACTGATCAAAACAGGCACCGCCAGTGAGGCGGTAACGACGTAGATTGACAGCCTGATCTCCGGCACCAACGAGGTCTCGCCATGTCCCTGCTGCAGCGGGCACTGACTCCGTTCGCCGACGTCCGCCGCGACGAGACGCCGACTGCGCTGTTGCTGTTCGCCTACGCCTTCCTGGCGATGGCCGCCTACAACATCATTCAGCCGCTGACCCGCTCGAAACTGATCAACAGCCTGGGCGCCGTGAACGTACCCTGGGTGATCCTGGGATCCGGCCTGGTCATCAGCCTGCTGATGGTCGGGTACACGCGGCTGGTCGGCCTGCTGCCGCGCCGCTGGGCGCTGCCCGTCACCCAGGCGGCGATGGCGGGCGTCATGCTGGCGTTCTGGGCGCTCTTCCAGACGGGGGGCGACTGGGTGTCGGTCGCCTTCTATCTCTGGGGCTTCCTGCTCGGCGCGCTGCTGATCAGCCAGTTCTGGACGCTGGCGAACGCGATCTACGATCCACGCCAGGCGAAGCGGCTGTTCGGCTTCGTCGGCGGCGGCGTGATGCTCGGCGGCATGGCCGGCGCCGGCCTGACGGCGGCGATCATCGAAACGGTCGGCGCGAACGCGCTGCTGTTGTGGAGCGCAGGCGCCCTGATCGCCTGCCTGGTCATCGTGTCGATCATCCTGGGCAGGGAGCGGCAGGCGGCCGATGCCGGCGCGGCCGTGGACGAGGAGCGCGGCGTCACGTTCGCGCGAGCGCTGCAGCTGCTGCGCGAGTCGAGACAGATTCAGCTCATCGCGGTCGTCATCGGGTTCGGATCGCTCGGTGCGGCGCTCATCGACCAGCAGCTCAACATGGCCGCCGAGATCTTCCGCGGCGCGGGGCAGGAGGATTCGGTCGGCGCCTTCCTGGCCCAGATCCGTTTCTACATCTCGGCGGCGGCGTTCGTGATCCAGGTGTGGATCACCCCCCGCATCCACCGCTATCTCGGCATCGGGTTCGCGCTGCTCATCCTGCCGACGAATCTGGGGCTGACCGCCGGGCTCATCCTCCTGAACCAGGCGTTGTGGGCGCCGTCGCTGTCGAGCGTCCTCGATCGCTCGTTCCGCTACACCGTCGACAAGACCACGCGCGAAGTGCTGTTTCTCCCGCTGCCGTCGCAGCTCCGGCAGGAGGTGAAGCCGTTCGTGGACGTCACCGTCGATCGGCTGTCGCGTGGGTTCGGCGCGCTGCTGATGCTCGTCCTCATCCAGCCGTGGGGGGTCGCGCTCCAGTGGTATCAACTGAGCTATGTCAGCTTCGGCCTCGCCGCGGTGTGGTACGTGATGGCGTTCCGGGCCAAGCGTGAGTACCTGGCGTCCTTCCGCCGCAGCATCGAGCAGCGCGTGGTCAGGCCCGAAGAGGTCCGCCTGAGCGGCTCAGAGCTCTCGACGGTGGAGGCTCTCGTCCAGGAGCTGGCGCATCCCGATCCGGCGCGCGTCGTCTACGCGATCGACGTGCTGGAATCGCTCGACAAGCGGAACCTCGTGACGCCGCTCCTCCTCTATCACGCGGCCGCCGCCGTCCGGGCGCGCGCGCTGGCGGCGCTCGGCGCCGCCCGGCCGGACATCGCCGCGCGGTGGGCGCCGCACATCCGCCGCATGGTGGGTGACGCCGATGCCGGGGTGCGCGCGGCGGCCATCTGCGCGCTCAGCGCCATCAGCCAGGAAGACGCCGCCACGCTCGCGCGCCCCATGCTCTCGGACGGGAATCCGCGGATTCGGGTCACCGCGGCGGCCGCGCTCGCCGCGAGTGGAGACGATGACGATCTGAACGCGGCGGAGGCCGCGCTGGTGGACGTCATCGCAGACACGTCCAGCGGGGCGCGCGAGGCGCGCCGCGATGCCGCGGTGGCGATTCGCCAGGCGGCCGCTCCCCGCTTCCGCCGCCTCCTGATTCCGCTGCTCTACGATCCCTCGCCCGACGTGGCCGACGAGGCGATGGCGAGCGTCCGCGCGGCGGGCACGGGTGACGTCGTCTTCGTCCCGACGCTCGTCGCGCTCCTGCGGCACCGCCGGCTCAAGGGGCAGGCGCGCTCGGTCCTGGTCAGCTACGGCGATCCGGTGATCGGCGTGCTCGCGCACTTCCTGCGGGAACCGGAGGAAGACAGCTGGGTGCGGCGCCACATCCCGGCCACCCTGGCGCTCATCCCCAGCCAGCAGTCGGTGGACGCGCTGGGGGCCGCCCTTGGCGATCCCGACGGCTTCCTCCGCTACAAGGTCGTGGCCGCGCTGGAGCGGCTCCGTCGCGACGCCGATGGCCTGGCCTTCCCGCGCGAGCAGATCGAGCGGCTGGCGCTGTCAGAGGGACGCCAGTTCTTCAACTACCTGTCGCTGCGCGACAACCTGTTCGGCAAGAGGACGCTGCCGCCCGATTCGCTCCTCGAGCTGGCGCTGGATCAGAAGCTGGATCGCATCAGGGACCGCATCTTCCGCCTCCTCAGTCTGGTGTATCCGTGGCAGGACATCCTCGCGGCACGTGACACGCTGCGGCGCGGCGATTCGCGAAGCCGCGCCAGCGCGCTCGAGTACCTCGACAACCTCCTGACCGGACCCCTCCGGAAGCAGATCCTGCCGGTCCTGGAAGACCAGCCGATCGAGGACAAGGTCCGCCGGGGCAACGTCCTGCTCAAGACGCGCCCGCGGGACGTCGAGGGAACGCTCCTGCAGCTGATCAATGACGACGACCAGGTCGTCGCCGCCGCCGCCATCGACCTCGTCCGCCAGCGGAAGATGTGGTCGCTCGCCGACGACCTCGAGCACGTGCTCGCGCACCGGGACGCGCGCGACTGGTACGTGTTCGAGTCCGCCTCCTGGGCGCTGGCCGAACGCCGCATGCCGGCGGAGCGTCGCCGGGAGCTCTGGCACGAGCCGCTCCCCGCGGCGGAGCTCGCAGCCCGTCTCAGGCAGCTGCCGTTGTTCGCCTCGCTCAGCGTCGACGAGCTGTTCCGCCTGGCTGGCGCGAGCCGGCAGGTGCAGCACGAGACGGGCAGCGTGCTCCTGCAGGAAGGGGCCGTGCCCGAGAGCATTCATTTGCTGCTCGACGGCGCCGTCGTCGCGTCCAGCCGCGAGGGCGCGCCGCGGCGGCTCGATCCGCCCATGGCGCTCGGATTCTCCGAGGCGCTGGCGGGAACCGCGATGCGCGACGCGCTGCGAACGATGGACGGGGCGGTCACGCTGGCGCTGACGGTCGAGGAGTTGCGCACGCTGCTCTCGGAGAACACCGACCTCGTCATCGGGCTCTTCACGACGCTGGCGAAGCGCGGGGAGGACGCCGATGCGCCGGTGCAGCACACGGCGGCGGCCGCGGATCTGGACGCCCTCCCGGCGGATGGGCTCGCGCCGGTGGAGAAAGTCTTCGCTCTGCAGCGCGTCCCCGCATTCTCGCGGGTCTCTGCCGAGGAGATGCGCCACCTCGCCGACGCCGCTCAGATCGTCGCGATGACGGCCGGGAGCGCGCTCTTCGCGGCGTCGTCGCCCGCGGCGGTGTGGCTGCTGCTGTCGGGTGAAGTCGTCCTCGTCAGCCCCTCTGGCGCGCCGCCGGTCACCGCAGCCGGAGGGGACGTCATCGGCTCGATGAGCATGATGGCCGGGCGGAGCCTGGGCCGGTCGGCGACCGTCGTCCGGGATGGTGTGGCCCTGAGGCTCGATCGCGACGACCTCCTGGCGCTGACCTCGGAACGGCCAGAGCTGCTGCGGCAACTGTTCGCGGGACTGTTCCGGAACGAAGCCTTCGTGACGTAGCCTGGGCGCGGACAGACCGCGGTGGCCGATTCGACGTTGTCCCACCAAGGAGTGGCCCTGATGGGTATCTCGGACTGGCTTCGATCCCGCTCCACTTCCTCACGTCCCGACGACCTGCGCGCCGCGCTCCTCGACGCGTTCGAGCGCCAGGACCATGAGCGGGCGATGCGGCTCATCAACGACAACAGCGGCCGGATCAGGAGCGAATTTTCCTCCTGGACCGAGGCTCCGGAATCGCTCCGCGGCGATGCGGTCGCGCTGAGCCGGTACTTGAAAACTCTCGTAACAATCGCAAGGGTCTTCAAGGAGTCCGGCGACGCCTCGCTGCTCGCCTGGCTCGAAGGCAAGGGTCGCGAGACTCCTCTCACCCAATGGAACGATGCTCTGGAGCGGGCGCCGCGGATGACGGAAAGCGGACAGGCTGCCGAGGCGGTTGTGCTACTGCGTGCGACGCTCGACAACATCGCCACCACGACCGGACCCGGTGCGAGTCATTACCGCGCCCGGTGTCTCGGCAGCCTCGGAATCGCGCTCAACAAGGTAGGGAATACGCCCGAGGCGGTTCGCGTCACCCGTGAAGCCCTGGAGATCTGCCGGGAATCCGGCGATGAGGAGGGCGTGAAGGTATACATCCAGAACCTGGAGGCGATTGGCAGCTGCAAGATTGCCGACCCGGGGGGCGGCCACCGCTTCACCATCGTCTTCAGGGATTCGGACGGGCGAACACTCCTGCCCGAAGAGCTGCCCGGCAATTCGGGACGGTGCACGTGGCAGATTCGAGATGACAGGCCCGTGCACCCGGAGGCGCAGCGGCTGCACGAAGAAGGCTGTGCCGCCGGACAGAATGGGAATCACGACACCGCGATCGCGCTCTTCACGAAGGCTGCCGACCTCGATCCGTCATGGCCGTACCCGGTGTACGACCGGGCCTTTGCGCGCTTGCTCAAGCACGAGTTCGATGCTGCCCTCGCCGACTACCGCAAGACGCTCGAATTGTCTCCGCTCGGGTACTTCACCGCCGCCACAGCGGCTGACCTGTTGACACGAGAAGCTGCCGGCGAGTTCCCTGCCGGACTGTACGCGGCGTTCGCGATGCTGGAGCACATGCCCGCCGACGAGCAATGCCACGTCGTTCAACAGCTGGTCGTACAGTTTCCGTCCCATGCGCCGGCATGGGCGCTGCACGCCAGCTTCCTCGAGGATCCGCCTGGCAAGCTCGCCGCGATCGAGCGCGGCCTGCTCGCGCGTCCCGACCCGGACACGCGAGGATCGCTGCTCGTGCAGAGAGCGCTCGCGCTGCACGCGAGCGGGGACCGCCAGGCCGCGTTGGAAATCCTTGACCCTCTCACGAGTGCTGTTGGCGATTCGCCCAGCACGCATGTGAAAGCGTGCGTCGCGGCGGCGGTGATTCGATCCCGAGGGGCCGACGACCTGAGGCGGTAGCCGCGCTGTCAAGGCGCGTCTGACTTACGTCGAGACCCCGGCGATGAACTCGGCGACGTGGCGCTGGATCTGGTCCGGCGGCAGGTCGTAGCGGGAGCGGGTATCCGGCTGGCCGAGATTGCCGCTGATGACGAAGGCGCGCAGCCCCGCCCCGGCGAGGCGTTTCGCCTGCGCGGTGTTGAGCCCGCCAACCACCTGCACCGGCGCGGTCTTGCCGACGCGCGCGAAGACGGCGCGCGCCACGTCCCCGAGATAGTCGCTCTCAATCAGTTTCGGATCGGCGCGCCGCGCGTCGGACTGCAGGTGCACGCCGACCCCGTCAACCCCCGCGTCGATCATGCGCAGCGCGGTCTCGACGGCCTGCGCCGCCGGGCCCTGGTGCGGCACGAGGATGTCGGCAAAGGCCAGCCGCGGCAGGCCGGTACCGTCGCGGCGGAACTCGTCCCGCACGGCGCAAATCGACCTCGCCGTGTCTACGCCGGCGAGCGCCAGGAAATCAATGATGTTGCCGCCCCCCGCGTAGACGCCGCGCGCCTCGGAGGCCCCGCCGTCCATGGTCTTCATGTCCGCCAGCAGGAGCGCCTCCGGAAATTGCCGGCGGAAGGCGGGCACCACGTTGGAGACCCCTTCGTTCTTGAGCAGCGGCGTCCCCATTTCCACGATGGTAATGCCGCCAGCCAGCGCCGCGCCTGCAACCGCCAGGCCCTGCTTGATGGTGGCAACGTCGACCGACATCTGGAACGTGAAGGTTGTGCTGAGCCGCTGGACGATGCGGGCGGAGGCCGGGTGCGTTGGCTTCGCCTGCCGGGCCCAGGCCCAGGCGGGCGGCATGATGGCGCCGGCAGTCAGTCCCCCGGCGGCGGCGCGGCCGACGCCGCTGAGGAACGATCGCCGGTCGATCCCGTCACACGACTTCCTGCGCGCCATAGTCCAGCTCCTCGTTGAGAGGGCTCATCTTACCCGGTTCGTCTGCTCACGGCTGCGCAGTCAGCTTCATGAGCGCCAGGCCGGCCACGATCAGCACCGCGGCAAGGACGCGCCCAATCGTCGCGGGCTCGCCAAGGACCACCACGCCGACAACGAAGGCCCCGACGGCACCGATGCCGGTCCAGACGGTGTAGGCCGTGCCGAGCGGGAGGGTCTTCATCGCGATCGACAGCAGGGCAAAGCTCGCGAGCATCGCGATGATGGTGACAGCGGTGGGCCACCCACGCGTGAAGCCCTGCGAGAGCTTCATCGTGAAGGCCCAGACAATCTCTAAGAGACCGGCGGCGAGCAGGAACGTCCAGGCCATCTCGGCCCTCCTTCCGAAAGGGCCGGGCCGTCCCGGCTGTCGTCCCCGTAGGTGGGTGAAGGGCGTGGCCTCCAGTTGACGAGGAACCTATTGTTCCATGGAGACCGAGTACGGTGTGACCGAGCAAGTCGCCGTCGTCACCACGGACAGCCAGTCAGCGCCCGGCTCGGTCGTCGTGGAGAGGTCTCGGGATCAGAAGCGCCAGGCGATCCCGCCGCGCACGGGAAAGCGGACGCCCAGGAAGTCCGACGAGGCCTCGACCGCCAGGAGGAACCGGGCATCAGCGAACAGGTCGAACCGCTGCCCGAGCGGCATGCGCACGCCCGCGCCGTAGAAGAGGACCTGGATGTGCCGCTCGTTGGGACGCGGAAAGAATTGGTTGACGCTCGGCCGGGAGATGCCGCGGCCGGCGCCGCCCACCACATAGGGTGACACACGCCTGTCGGCCAGGAACGTGTAGCGCAGCTCGCCGCTGACGAACACCTCCGTGCCGCCGCGCTCGAAGCTGTAGCCGTCCGCATACTGATTGATCTCGTCGCGAATGTGCGACCGTTCCACGCTGGCGAGGAGCGTGAGGCGGCGTACGGGCGCGAACCCGAACGCGGCCGAAAACGTGCTGCCGACATAGGAGACTTGCGGCCCGGCTGCGGCCTCGAGACTCAGCCGGCGGTCCGGCAATGGCGGCCCCGTCCGTTCCTGCGCGTCGGCGCCAGGGGCTGCCAGCGCGAGCCCCAGCACGATCAGCCCGCCGCCGCGCCCGATGCCCCGTATCCGCGTCATGACCATGGCGATCCCGTCCTCGCCGTGTAATGTGCAGAAGGCGGTGATTCCGGCTCACCGCCGTGCTACGTGGCGCGGCGTCGCCTATCGCCCGGGACGCGCGCAGCGCCCCTGCACCCTGAACCCTGCACCCTGCACCCTGCACCCAGCCCACCCTGCACCTTGAACCCCGTCCAACGCTCTCCCGGTTTACACTGACCCATGCGCAGACCCGCCCTGACCCTCGTCCTCCTCTCGCTCGTTGGCGCCACGCTCGTGGCCGAGAACTGGCCGCACTGGCGCGGGCCGTCCATGAACGGCGTCAGCACCGAGAGCGGCCTGCCGACAACCTGGAGCGCGACGGAGAACGTCGCCTGGAAGCTGCCGCTCCCTGCCTTCAGCGGTTCGACGCCGATCATCTGGAACGACACGATCTTCCTGAACGTGGCCACCGAGGCGGATACGGGGGCGGTCGAGCTGTGGGCCGTCGATCGCAGCAAGCGGGCGGTGGCCTGGAAGCGGCCGCTGGCCGGCGCCAACAAGCGCGGGCGCAAGCAGAACATGTCGTCCCCCTCGCCGGTCACCGACGGCAAGCACGTCTGGGTGATCACCGGCACCGGCATCCTGAAGGGGTTCGACTTCGCCGGGAAGGAGCTGTGGTCGCGCGACCTGCCGAAAGACTATGGCGCGTTCGGCATCCAGTTCGGCTACGCCTCCTCGCCGCTGCTGCACGAGGGGGCGCTCTACCTGCAGGTCCTGCACGGGCTGTTCACCGACGATCCGTCGTACGTTCTCAAGATCGATACGCTGACGGGCAAGACGCTGTGGCGCACCGAGCGGCCGACCGAGGCGCTGCACGAATCGCCCGACTCGTATTCGACTCCCGCGCTGCTGCAGTACGAGGGCAAGACCGAGATCGTGACGACCGGCGGCGACCTGGTGACCGGGCACGACCCGGCGACTGGCAAGGAACTGTGGCGGGCCGATGTGCTCAACCCGAGCCGCAGCCGCAACTACCGGATCATCTCGTCGCCGATCGTGGCGGGTGGCCTGATCATCGCGCCGACCCGCGTCAATCCGCTAGTGGCGCTGCGTCCCGGCGGCAGCGGCGACGTCGCGCAGACGCACGTGGCCTGGACGTTCCATCGCGGCCCCGACGTGCCGTCGCCGGTCAGCGACGGCAAGTATCTGTATCTCGTCAGCGAACAGGGGGTGGTCTACACCCTGGAGCTGCAGACGGGACAGCTGGTGTACGGGCCCGAACGCATTCCCAACGACTTCTACAGCTCGTCGCCGGTGCTGGCCGACGGCAAGATCTATGTCACCGGTGAAACCACCGGCGTCACGACGGTCTTCAAGGCTGGCCCCAAGTTCGAGATCCTCGCCTCCAACACCTTCGGCGATCCGTGCGCGCCATATTGCCTCGCCTCGATCGCGGTGTCGCAGGGCCAGTTGTTCGTCAAGACCGACGCCAATCTGTGGGTGGTGGGCGAGCGCCGCAAGTAAGCCGGCCCGCCCGCCGCTTCGCCGCGTGGCCCGGACGCGCCGCGCCGGCTACATCACCACCACCGCGTCGCGCCGCCTCTCGATCTTCGTGAAATCGAGCCCCGGCACATTCTTCAGATCGTCCACGGTCTTGAACCGGCCGTGCTGATCGCGATACTTGATGACCGCGGCGGCCTCGCGCCGCAGCAGCCCGCCGGCCGCTTCGAGGTCGATCTGCGACGCCGTGTTCAAGTTGAGCGGCTGCAACGCCTCCCCCAGGAAGTGCGTGGACAGGTACTGGACGATCACCGGGAACTCGTCGTCCGGGACCTTGGCGCCGCGCCGTTTCATGTCCTCGATCACGGCGACCCAGCCCTCGCGCGTGAGCCGGACCGATGCCGCCCGGCGCGCCTCGTGGCAGGGGGCGCACGCCCGCACCATCTCGTCCTTGCCAGGTCCATCGGGCATCCCCTGGCCGGACAGCGCCGGCGCCGCGGGCGCCTGCTGCGCCGCGGAGCCGGCAGCGGCCGCCAGGATCACACCCGCCAGGCCGCATATCCCGAGCATCGACTTGACCATCTTCACCCCCCGAAAAATCATACTCCCCGCGCCACCGCTCCGGCGCCGCCTCGCCGCCGCGGTTCGCACTGCGAGACGCGCCGGTGCCGCCGCAAGTCCGGCTTGTCCCCGGTCTGCCTCACGGCCTAAGATCCGCCTCGTGACCCCTGACAAGCGGCGACTGAACTGGTGCTCCGCGAGCATCGCAACCCTGGCCCTGGCTGCCGGCGTGACGGCGGTGGCATCCGACTTCCTCACCGAAGGTGTGGACAACGCCCGCACCGGGTGGGTCCGCGACGAGAAGATCTTCACCCCGGCCAACGTCGGCGGCACGAAGCTGCTGTGGAAGGTGAAGCTCGAAAGCACGCCGCGCGCGATGCACAACCTGTTCGCGCCGCTCGTCGCCGAACGGGTCACCACCCCGCAGGGCCCGCGCGAGCTCGCGCGTGGTCGCCGGCGTCTCCGACGACCTGTTCGGCATCGACGTCGCGGCGGGCAAGCAGATCTGGCACCGCAAGTTCGACAGCACGCTGAACAACGCCGGGCGGCACCAACAGACACGCTCTGCCCGGGCGGCCAGACGGCGGTGCCGACGATGGCGGAGACGTCGCCGGGGAAATACACGATCTACGCGGTGTCGTGGGACGGACGGCTGCGGCAGGTCAACCTGGCCGACGGCCAGGACGTCGCCGCCCCCGAGAAGTTCATCCCCGGCGGCGGCAAGCCCTACGCGCTGAACCTGCAGAACGGCGTCATCTACACCGCCACCGCGCAGGGCTGCGGCGGGCTGACCAACGCGTTCTACTCCTTCGACCTCGCCACGCCGCGCCGAGCGCCTTCATTCCTGCGGGCGGCGGCCTGTGGGGACGCCGCGGCGCCGCGATCGATGCGGAAGGCCGCGTCTTCCTCGGCACCGGCGACGCGCAGTTCGATCCCCTGACCCGTCGCCTCGGCAACGGCATCGTCGGCGTCAAGCTCGACGCCAACAAGCAGCTGCAGCTCGTCGACTACTTCGGCGCGCCGAACGCGAACTGGCTCTGGCGCCGCGATCTCGACGTCAACACCACGCCGATGGCGATCGACTACCGCGGCCGCAAGTTCCTCGTCGGCACGAGCAAGGAATGCCGGCTGTGGCTGCTCGATCGCGACGCGCTCGGCGGCGAGGATCACCGGACGACGCTGCACACGACGCCGCTGATCTGCAACGACGCGCAGGCGTTCGACGCGAAAGGGGTGTGGGGCGCGCTCGGCGCCTGGCAGGACGCCAAGGGCACCCAGTGGGTGCTGGCGCCGTTCTGGGGGCCGGTGAGCACGACGTTCAAGGCGCCGATCGAGCACTCGCGCGCCCGAAGGGCGGCGGCGTCGCCGCGTTCAAGCTCGAGGAGCGCGCGGGCAAGTGGCAGCTGACGCCGGCCTGGCTGTCGCGCGACATGGACCTGGCCGAGGAAGCGGTCATCGCCAACGGCATCGTGTTCACCTACGCGGCCGGCGAAGATGCCTCGCAGATCATGCCGGACAAGGCGTGGGACGAGCCGGGCGGCCCGGTCTACGGCGGCGGCCTCAGCTCCGGCCCGGTCCGGCGCATCCCGACGTCGCGCCGCGCCACGCATCTACGCGCTCGACGGCCAGACCGGCAAGGAACTGTGGTCGAGCGGCGACGCCGATCGCGTCGTGGAATCACTTCAGCGGGATCACCGTCGCCAACGGCCGCGTCTATCTCGCGACGTTCGACGGGACCCTGTATTGCTTTGGAATCGAACGGTGAGCCGGAGGGCCACGATGCGCGCGCAACGTTTCCTGATCGCGGGGCTGATGGCGGCGGTGGCCGTGAGCGTCGCGCTCGCGCAGCCCGGCCGCGGCGGCTCCCAGTGGCACACGGCGCTGGCCGACGCGCAGCGCACGTCCTGGATCCGCACGGACGACAAGATCTCCGTGGCGGCGATGGCGCAGCCGGGGTTCGAGCTGCAGTGGACGTCGAAGCTCGACAACCAGCCGCGCGGGCAGCACGGCCTCTCGCAGGGGGTGTCCGCCAGCGGCGTCACCCTGTTCGTGCCGATGTCGGTCGTCGCCGGCAGCTCGAACCGGCTGTTCGGCATCGACAACGACATCGGCTACGTCGTCTGGGAACGCGATTTCGACGTCGTCATGCCGCCGGCCACGACGGCGTGCCCGGGCGGGATCACAGCCGCGGCGACACGGATTGTCAGGGTGGACACGGCGCTGAAGCCGCCTGCCAGCCTGCCCGCCTCTGGTCGCGGCGCCGTGGGATACCGCAGTCTGGTCGGCGAGCCGGGCGCGGGCGTCCCGGTGGAAGGCCGGGCGGGCCGGGGCAGGAGTACCGGCGACCCGACCGCCGCCGCGCCGGCGGCTGGTGCTGGCGCGCGCGGGGCGGCGCCGGCTGACGGCGCCAGGCAGGGAGGCGCGGGCCGCGGCGCAGCCACGGTGCCGGCCCCGGCACCACCACCGCCGGGAGCGCGCGGCGCGCAGGCGGGCGACCGGATTCCCGGATCGCCACGGATGGAGGAGCTGGCCGCGGGCCGTGGGGCCTACGGCTTCCTGTTCCGGCCGTCGGGCGTGAGCTACGTGGTCACCAGCGACGGCATGCTGCACGTGCTCGGCCTGCCGTCCGGCAAGGACATGCAGCGCCCGGCGCAGTTCCTGCCGCCGAACGCGAAGTGGTCCGCGCCGATTGCGGTGGAGACCAGCCTGTACGCCGCGACATCGGGCGGCTGCGGCGGCGCCCCGAGCGGCATCTGGGCGATCGATCTCGACAGCGACGCCAAGCCGGTCGTGTCGTGGAAGACCAACGGCGGCGATGTGGTGGGCGCCATCGCCTTCACCTCGGATGGCACGTTGATCGCCGCGATCGGCGCCGGCCAGGCCAGTGGCGACGGCAAGGCCAACGCCATCGTGGCGCTCGATCCCAAGACGCTGCAGCTGAAGGACTGGTTCACCCATCCGACGGCCGAGTTCGTGACCGGTCCGACCATCATCCGCCACAACGACAAGGACATCGTCGCCGCAGCGACGAAAGACGGCCGCGTGCTGCTGCTCGACGCGGCATCGCTGGGCGGCGCGGATCACGCGACGCCGCTGCACGCCTCGAAGACGCTGCTGGCGCCGGGCGCCACCGTGAGCGCGGATGCGATCGCCGCATGGCAGCAGACAGCGCCGGCAGCGCCGGCGTCGTGGATCCTGGTGCCGGTCAGGGGCCGCCCGGCGACCGCCCCCGCGGGCGCCAACGGATCCATCTCCGAGGGGGCTGTGATCGCCCTCAAGCTCGCCGGCACGGGCGGCGCACTCTCGCTCGAGCCGGGCTGGGTGTCGCACGACCTCGCCGGCGCGGCCACGCCCATCATCGTGAACGGCGTGGTCTTCACGTTGGCCACCGGCCAGCCGGCGGCGGGAGGGCAGGGCGCCGGAGCGGTTCTCCACGCCTACGAGGGGGCGACGGGGAAGCGGCTGTGGACGAGCGACAAGGCGATGACCGAGCCTGCCTCCCCGGGCAGCCTGTGGAGCACCCTGGGACAGGTCTACGTCGGCACACGCGACGGCACGCTCCACGCGTTCGGCTTCAACGACGAGCGGCGCGCCACCAACGGCGGATAATCGCCAAACCTCCGGCGGGGCCATCATGAAGTTGCGGCACACAGCATCCCGTTGCGCCGGCCCGGCGGCATTCCTCGCGGCGGCCATGGTTGCCGCGGTTGCGATTCCCACGGCCGCCCGTCAGGCGGCCGGATCAGGCCAGGCGGCCGGTGCAGGCCAGGCCGCCGGCGCAGGCGGCGGAGTGCCCGCGGCCATCTTCACGCTGCTCGACGCGAACAAGGACGGCGCGCTCGGCCGCGACGAGGTCAGGACAGGCTTCGATGCCTGGTACACGCAGTGGGACCGCGGGAAGACGAACGCGCTGCCCCTGGAACAGGTGTTCATGGGGCTGAACGCCGCCGTGCCTGCCGAGGCAGACGCCGCGCCTCAGGAACAGAACCAGACGCCACGAGCCGAGGACGTCGCGGCCATGATGGCGGCGCTGCCCGGGCAGGCGCCGGCGAAGCCGCGGCAGCCGCGGCGTGTGCTCGTGCTCGGCCGGGCGGCCGGCTTCGTTCATTCGTCCATCCCGCTGGCTGCCCGCACCATCGAGGAGATGGGGAAGAAGACGGGCGCGTGGTCCACCACGATCACCTACGACGCCGCGGACATCAACGCCGCGAACCTGAAGCAGTACGACGCCATCTTCCTTGCCAGCACCACCGGCGCGTTCCTCGACGATCCGAAGGACCCTGCCGCGACGGCGGCGCGGCGCGAGGCACTGCTCGCTTTCGTGCGCGGTGGCAAGGGGCTGGCAGGGATTCACGCCGCGGCCGACTCGTATCACGAGAGCCCGGCGCCGGCTGCGGGCGGCGCGGGGGCCGGCCCGATCAACTGGGGGCTGGTGTCGTTCATCCTGCGCCTGATGTCGGGCGACGCGAACAGCGACGGGCGGCTGTCGCGCGAGGAAGTCAGCGCCTTTGCCGGCGTGTGGTACGACCAGCTCGATCCAGACAGGTCCGGCCGGCTCGCGCGGGCGGACTTCACGCGCCGCTATGGCGCGCTGCCGCCGCCGGCGATGCCGGCGGGCGCCGGCGCGAACAGCCAGGCGAAGGCCACGGATCTCGGCCCCGACACGGAGGTCGGCACCTGGCCCGAGTTCAACCGGATGATCGGCGCCTTCTTCAAGTTCCACTGGAACGACGGGCAGACGATCACGGTCAAGATCGACGAGCCGTCCCATCCGCTGAACGCGCCGTTCAACGGCAAGGGCTACGTCATCGTCGACGAGACCTACACCTTCGGCCGCGATACCTATTCCCGCCAGAACCTGCGCGTGCTGACCAGCGTCGATTACGCGAAGATGAGCGCCGAGGACAAGGCGAAGGAGCAGAACCCGCGCGCCGACGGCGACTACGCGCTCAGCTGGATCCGCCGCGACGGCAAGGGGCGCGTCTTCTACGAGGCGCACGGCCACAACGAGAAGGTCTACGCCAACGAGCTGCTCCTCGCGCACCTGCTGGCAGGCATGCAATACGTGCTCGGCGATCTGCAGGCCGACGACAGCCCGAGCCGGCCCGCGCGCCAGTAGTGTCGCCCTATCGCGCCGCCGGCGTGTAGGTGGCGCCGGCGTCCGGCGGCATCGACTGGTGCCAGGCCAGGAGCGCCGCGGTCAGCCGCTTGACGCGCGCGGTCTCGCGCGCGGCGAGATTGTTCGTCTCCCCGGGGTCGGCCACGAGGTCGTAGAGCTGCGGCTCGGATCCGTCGTATTCGCACAGCAGCTTCCAGCGGCCGTCGCGCACCGCCAGGTCCGGCAGATCGTTCTGGCCGAAGATGCCGTCGCGATCAGGCGGGCGGCGATAGAAAATCGGCCGTGGCCGGGATCGCTCGGCCTTGCCCAGCAGCACGTCCGGCATCGCGGCGCCGTCGAACGCCACCCCCGGCGCCGGTTTGACGCCGGCGAGGGCCAGCAGCGACGGCGCGATATCCATGGCCGCCACGACGGACTGCTTGTTCACCTGGCCCGCCGCCTTCGCCGGCATCAGGCCCGGCCCCCACACGATCAGCGGCGAGCGGATGCCCCCCTCGTAGAGCATGGCCTTGAGGCCGCGGAAGGGGGCCGCCGTGCCGGCGCCCTGCTCGGGCCCGTTGTCGGAGAGGGCGAGAATCACCGTGTTGCGCCGCAGCCGCTCGCTCGAGCGCACGTAGTCGAACAGCGCCCCGAGATCCTCGTCCATCCGGTCGAGCACCCCGAGGTAGAGCGCGTGCTTGCTGCCGTCCCCCCGTCGATCGCGCGGCGGAAAGAACGGCGAATGGACATCGTCCGGCCACAGGTTGACGTAGAACGGTTTGCCGTCCGCCTCCGCCCGCTTGATGAAGTCCAGCGCCGCCGACACGAATGAGCCCGTGACGGTCGCGCGGTCCTCCCACTTGATCTCGCCGCCGAGCGCCTCGGAGCCCAGGGAGTACTTGCGCGCCGGCTTGCCGTCGTAGGCGTCGAGCAGCGGCAGCACACGCGGCCCGAGCCCTTCGAAGTTGGTCAGCGACGCGTCGAAGCCGTAGGCGGAGATGGGCGGCGCGTCGCCGACGTCCCGCTGCCCGCCCATGTGCCACTTGCCGAAATGGCCGGTGGCGTAGCCGGCGCCTTTCAGGGCGCGCGCGAGCGACGGCGCCTTGGGGTCGAGCCACTGGGCCATGCCCCTCGCCTCATTCGCGCGGCGGGTTTCGAGGTACGACGTGATGCGCCAGCGCTGCGGATACTGGCCGGTCAAGAGCGCCGTCCGCGACGGCGAGCAGATCGGCGCGTTCACGTAGAACGACTCGAAGCGGACGCCTTCGGCGGCCAGGCGATCGAGGTGTTCGGTGCGGACCTCGCGATTGCCGAAGCTGGACAGGTCGCCCCAGCCCATGTCGTCGATCAGGACGACGATGACGTTCGGCGGCGTGGCGGCATTACCGGGGAATCCCGCAGCAAGAAGGACCGCCAACGGGACGGCCAGGAGGATGAGGCGTCGCATGGGGCAACAGCCTACTCAGCTGCCGGCCCGGACACAAGCCATGCGGTGCACCGGCAGCCCGGCCACATTCCCGAGCCGCCTGAGCCGTAGGACGCCGCCACGTGCGGCTGGCACCGGGCCCGCGCCGCCGTATACAATCGCCGGCACACGTAAGAAGGCGCGCGGCCGCTCGGGAGCACGACCATGACGTTCCTGCCACGTACGATCCCCTTGGCCTTGATCCCGGCGTCAGCCCTCGTTGCGGCGCTGTCGGCCCAGGCGGTGGACATCTGGACCGTTGCCGTCAACAACACCCGCCAGGGCTGGAACCGGTCCGAAACCGTCCTGACCGCGGCGAACGTGCCCAAGCTGAAGAAGATCCGCGAGTTCGCCGTCGACGAGAAGATCGACGTGTCGCCGCTCGTCGTCGGCAACAAGCTCTACGTGTTCACGATGACGAACACGGCGTTCGTCTTCGACGTCACCACCGGCGCCCAGCTCGCCGCCCCCCGCCAGCTCGCGCCGCCATTCGATCCGCGCCCGGATCCCGGACAGATGGACCGCTGGCTGATCTACCGCAGCTGGGGCATCACCGCGACGCCGGTGATCGACGTGGCCACCGGCACCATCTACGTCACCACGTTCGGCAGGCCGGCCGCCAACAGCCCGAACACCGAGCGCAACAACATGCTCTGGATCCTCGACGCCAACACCCTGGCCGACAGGCAGCCGCCGGTGCTCATTGCCGGCAACGCCGACAACGGCGGCGGCGGCATCACCAACGGCACCGCGGTTCCCTACCAGAAGCTGCGCGCCGGCCTTGGATTGCTGACCGACGCCAACGGCAACAAAGCCGTCATCATTTCGTTCTCCATCAACGGCGAGAACCCGCGCGGCCCGGGGCACGGCTTCGTCGTGGCCTACGACGTGCGCGGCCTCAACCGCGAGGCCGGCTTCACGCCGACGCCCGCCGTCTGGAACGTCACCCCTGGCGGCGGCGCCGGCGGGGTGTGGATGTCGGGCTCCGGTCCGGCGATCGACGGCAGCGACATCTACTTGGCCACCGGCAACGGCATGGATCCGGGAACCAGCCCGGGCAGCTTTGGCGAGTGTTTCGTCAAGCTGCGCTACACCGCGGGTGTCGCCGGCACGGCCGGCGGAAAGCCGGCGCTCGCCGTCGCCGACTACTGGAGCGCGTTCAGCGATTTCGGGCGTGCGGACGAGGATCAGGATCTCGGCGCGGCCGGCGTCGTGCTCATCCCCGAGCGCGGCAACCTGATCGGCGGCGGCAAGGACGGCATCCTCTACAACCTGGACCGGAACAACCTCGGCAAGAACAGCTGGGCGCCGCACTTCAACCTGCCCTTCGTCGCCACCTATCTGCCCAACCCGCCGCAGGGGCCGGCGGGTCTCCCGACGACGACCGCGCCCGATCCGAACTGGCCGATCGTCAATCGCGACCGCAACCTCCCGATGCAGACCCCGGGCGGGAAGAGCCATCACATCCACGGCACGCCCGTCTATCTCGAGACCGCGACGGGCGGCATCGTCTTCGTGTGGGGCGAGAACGAACGGCTCAAGGCTTACAACCTGGACTTCGCGACGAAACGCATCACCACGTTCCGTGGCCAGGGGACGCAGTTCGCCTCGGGAGACATGCCGCCGCCGGGCGGCATGCCGGGTGGACGGCTCGTGGTGTCGTCGAATGGCACGACGCCCGGCACTGCCGTGATCTGGGGCGTGTATCCCACGCAGGGGAATGCGAACTCGGCGGTGGTGCACGGCGCCCTCGTCGCCTACGACGCGACCGCGGTGGACGGCGGCAAGCTGAAGCAGCTCTTTCACAGCGACGCGAACCCGGCCAGCGACCTCGGCACGTTCGCCAAATACGCGACGCCGGTGGTGGCCAACGGCAGGGTCTACGTTTCGACGTTCAGCAACAAGGTCATCCAGTACGGCCTCTGACGAACGCCGCCGGGTCGCTGCACATGGGTGCCGTGCACGGCTGCACGAGAAAGGAACATCGACATGGCGGCATCTTCCCGCTCCGGGGCAGGGGAGCGCTCAGCTCGGCGGAGCGCAATGAGGACGCTGGCGGGTTGCGCCGCGGCCGCCGCGGCGTTGCTGGCCCTGTCCTGCGCGCCGGCGAGAACCGCGGCCACCGCGGCCACGCCTGCGCCCCAGGAATCACCGGCGCCCATCGTGGTCAGCGCCGCATCCGGCGAGGGATTGACCGACTTGAACTCCCTGACCTTCGGCTGCCCGCGGGCAGGGTTGAACGCGGCCGCGCGCGAGGCGGCAAACGCGCCGTCGCAGGGGACCTACCAGTTCTCCTACTTCCGCATCGTCAGCGACTCCCACCATGCCTCGTACGAGGTCCACTTCAAGAGCAACTACGTCGGCGAGCCGGAGCTGAAGTACTGCGTTGCCGTGTATTGCCAGCAGGGGTGGGATCCGAGGAACACGAAGATCACGATCCAGGCGATGAGCGACATGCCGCAGCGGCGGGCTGCCGGGCACGATACCGGCCACGCTGCGGCGTGCAGCGGCACCGCCGTGCCGGCGCAGCGCCGGACGAAGCAGTAGCCGGGGAACAGGAACCGATGGGTGGCTGCTCGGACCCTACGCCCAGGTGCCGACCGTGATCCGCGGGCGGGCACGCGCCCACAGCACCGCGAACGCGCTCGCGTAGGCAAGGTAGAGCGGCACGAGGACCCAGCCGAGCGGCGTCATCAGCCCGGCCGCCCCGGCCCCGGCCGATACGACGAAGCCGAGGAAGTTGCAGGCGAAGTAGCTGGCGAACAGCGCGCGCGGGTGCCAGCCGCCGTCGCGGGTGATCCAGCTGACCAGCGCCAGCCCGAGCAGCTCGGCGCCGAACAGCCGCGAGACGACGAGCCCCGTCTGGTTCAAAGTCCCGTGGAACAGCAGGCTGCTCAGCAGCCCTGGCGCCCCGAGCAGCAGCGCCGCGACACCGAACCAGATGAGCGACTGACTCGAGATCCAGGCTGACGCCACTGTCCCTCCTGACGGCCCGCGTTGCAATCCCGCGACTATACAGGATTGCTGGCGTGAACGCCGCGGTGGCCCGCCGGGAACGGAATCGCCGCGTCCGTCGATTCCCAGGTAACGTTTCGATGCCGCGGAGGTGGCTCTATGCTGGACCAACTGGACATCGCCATCGGCTTTGCCACGATCATGCTCGGCGTCAGCCTCATGATCACGACGCTCACCCAGGCGCTGCTGGCGTTGATGGACATGCGCGGGCGCAACCTGCGCAACGGGCTGCGCCACCTCCTCGAGAACGTCGCGCCCGACCTCCGCACGCACGCGCAGGCCCTCAGCGAGCGCATCGTGCGGCACCCGCTCATCTCCGATTCGGCGACGGGCCGTGGCTTGTGGGGCCGCGCCACCGCGCTGACCCGCGACGAGCTCCTGCCGATCCTCGACGACGTGCTGAAGTCCAGCGGGGTGAAGCCGGGCGGGCTGGCCGATCTGGCGGAGGAGCAGCGCCGCGCCGTCACGCAATGGTTCGATTCCGCGATGTCGCGCACGTCCCAGTGGTTCGTGATGTACAGCCGCTGGGTGACCGTGGCGCTCGCCGTGGTGGTGGCCTTCGCCCTCCACCTCGACTCGCTCGCCATGCTGCAGCAGCTGCGCAGCGACCGCGACGTCCGGTCCCGCCTGCAGGCGATCTCGGGCACCTTGCTCGAGCAGTCGCCGGGCATCGTGGCACAGACCGAGCGGGTGCGCGATGCCTACGTCGAGATCCTGGACGGCCTGGTGCAGCGCGAGCGCGGCCGCTTCCGGCAAAATGTGACGCTGAAGCCGGGCGACCGCCCGGCGAGCCGCGAACAGGCGCTGCGCTGGCTCGAGGCGGGCGCCAATACGCCAGAAGATGCGGCGCTGCTCGAGGCTGAGTTCACGAGCACGCTCGACGCCAGGCTGCAGGACGACCTGCAGCGGGCACTCGATCGCTTCAACACCACGCGCGCCGACCTTGCCGCGACGGGGCTGACCATCTTTCCCGGCCACGACCACACCTATGCGGACCTGTCAGTGGCCGGTCCACACTTCTGGGGCATCCTGGCGTCCATCCTGCTCCTGAGCCTGGGGGCGCCCTTCTGGTTCAACGTCCTGAAGAACCTGTCGTCGCTCCGGACGGTCGTGGCGCAGCGGGCCGGTCCGGCGGCCGACGCGGGCACCGAGCGCGCCCGCGGCGTTGCCGGAACTCCACTGCCGGCGCTGCCGGCACCTTAGAAATAAAGCTTCACGCCCAGCTGAATCTGGCGCGCCGCATACGTCGAGCTGATCTGCCCGAACGTGCTCGACGAGCGGTTGCCGTTGGGTGACCCGAAGTTCGTCTTGTTGAACAGGTTGAACGCCTCGACCCGCGCCTCGATCCGGCGCTCCTGGCTGCCGAGCGCGAACGACTTGTGGAGGCCGAGGTCGAACTGGTAGAAGGCCGGCGCGCGTGCGGCGTTGCGCGGCGCATCGCCGAACGGCTGCGTCCGATCGGTCGGGATCACGACGGTGGCCGGGTTCAGGTAGTTGAAGATCGTCCGCTGATCGCGCGGGCGTCAGCGGGTCGCCGTTCAGGTTCGGCCGGTAGGTCGGGCTGCCGCTCACCGAGAACGTGGACGCCGGCGAATAGGACAGGTTCACCGGCACGCCGCTCGTCATCGTGTTGATCCCGACCACGCGCCACCCGCCCAGGATGCCCTCGAGGACGGCCGGCATGCTGGCGCCGAAGCGGCGGTCCCGGCCGACCGGCAGCTCGTAGACGAAGCTCGTGGTGTTGTTGAACGGCTGATCGTAGCCGGAGGTGCCGAAGTCGGCCGTCGACGTTGCGGTAGTTTACGCGGCTGTTGTCGCCGTTCTGCGTCTCGAGGTGGCCCGAGGCGTTGTCGCGCGCCCGTGACCAGGTGAACGAGTTCAGCAGATACAGGCCGCGCGAGTAGCGGCGCTCCACCTTCACCTGCAGCGCGTGATAGTCCCCCTTGCCGCCGTCGTAGGCGATCTGGATCTCCTGGAAGCCCTGGATTGGGCGCCGCGACTGCAGGGTGGCGTTCTCGTTCGGTCCGTTCGGCCGCGCCTGGTTGTAGTCGCCGAGGATCATGATGTCGCGGCTCTTGTTGCCGACATACCCGACATCGACCAGCAGGTTGCGGAACAGCTCGCGCTGGACCGACACGTGCCAGCTCTGCACGTTGCCCGATCGTGTTGTCCTTGGGGATGTAGTTGACGCGCGCATTCAGCGTGCTGAAGTTCGCCGGCACGTTCAGCCCTTCCGGATACCCCTGCTGCGTCGTCCGGAAGCAGGTCGTCGGCGGCGTGTTCGCGCCGCACAGCCCCTGCGAGGGCTGCTGCGTGATGCTGAGCCCGACGACGTGGGGGCCGTTGAACGACAGCAGGTTCTCGCCGCCGAGCCGGTTGAAGTGGATGTAGCTCATGCCGTAGCCGCTGCGCAGGATGGTCTTGCTGTCGATCGAGTAGGCAAGGCCCGAGCCGCGGCGCGAAGTTGTTGCGGTCGGGTTGACCAGCGCCCGGTCGTAGATCGAGCCGTCCTTCGCCTGCAGCAGCGTGTTGGTGTCCGGGTCGAAGTTGGTGAGGAAGTTGTCCGCCTCCCACTGCGGCGTCGCGACCTCGTAGCGCAGCCCGAGGTTCAGCGTCAGGTTCTCGAGCGCCTTGACGTCGTCCTGCATGTAGGCGAAGTGCATGCGCTGGCGCAGGTTGGCGATGAACGGGTTGATCAGCGCGTAGGCGTTGCGCGCGCCGAACATGAAGTCGGCCAGGTTGTAGGTCGCCGGATCCGCGGCGGCGCCGGCGGGGCGGCTGAACTGCCCGCCGTAGGAGTCGCGGCCGTACTTCGGGTTGAAGTCGTCGATCTTCGTGTCGATCGCCTGGTACTCGTAGCCGGTCTTGAAGCTCTGGCGGCCGCGGATCCACGAGTAGTTGACGCGCGGGATTGAGGACGGACGGATCCTGGAACTGCGGGTTGCTGTTCTGGCGTCCCCAGGTGGTCCAGCCGGTCACGCCCTGCTCGGTCAGCCCGCCGGCGAACCGCGGATCGGTCGGCAGCCCGGTGATGCCGTACAGGTCCAGCATCGTCGGTCCGCCGACGCCGGGAGGCTCCTTGCCGGCTTCGGTGCGCGACACGCCGAGGCGGACTTCGAGCAGCGACGTCGGAGTGAGGGTGAACGTGAACCCGCCGGCGAACTGCTGGTTGAGCACGTGGACGAAGGCGTTGCTCGGGCTGCCGGTCTCGCCCGGGATGGGCGGCGGCTCGAAGTTGTTCGAGCTTGCGGTGGCTGAAGCGCCCGAACGCGTTCATCCGGGTGTTGAACTGATGATCCAGCTTGATGTCGAACTTGTCGTTGAAGTCCTCGCGGCGCGGCAGCGAGTCGAAGTTGTTCGACGACCCCGGCGCGGGTCGGCTCCGGCAGGCCGGCCAGCACCTGCCTGGCGAAGGGGGTGATGGCGGCCGCCGGGATGACGCCGTTGGCATACACCTCGCCGGTCAGCGGGTTCTGGATCGGCCGGCCGAGCACCCCCTGGCGCTGCTCCAGCGTCGGGATGCTGGCGAACGTCGTCACCTTCGAGACCTGGCGGAAGCCCTCGTAGTCGGCGAAGAAGAAGGTGCGGTTGCGCACCACGGGACCGCCGAAGACGAAGCCGAACTGGTTGCGATTGAGCTTCGGCTTGACGCCGCTGCTCGGCTTGAAGAAGCCGACCGCGTTCAGCGCGTCGTTGCGGTTGAACTCCCACAGCGTGCCGCGGAACTGGTTGGTCCCGCTGCGCATCGAGGCGTTGACGACGGCGCCGCCGGTGCGGCCGAACTCGGCGCTGAAGTTGTTGGTCTGGACCTTGAATTCTTCCACCGCGTCGGGCGACACCTGCACGACCTGGTTGGAGAAGCCCTGGTTGCTCGTGCCGTAGGAGTTGTTGTCGACGCCGTCGAGGATGAAGCTGTTGAGCGCGCTGCGCAGGCCGTTGACGTTGAACGAGGCATCCCGCGACTCGGAGATCGCCGAGCGGCGCACGCCGGGGCTGAGCAGGGCGAGGTCGGCGTAGGCCCGGCCGTTCAGCGGCAGGTTGACGATCTGCTCCTTGCCGATGACCTGGCCGCGGTCGCTCGAGTCCGCTCTCGAGCAGCGTGGCGGCCCCGGTCACGACCACAGTCTCGCCGATGTTGCCGACCTTGAGCGCGAGGTCGACCCGCTGCCGGGCGTTCACGGTGACCTGCACGTTCTCCGCTTCGGCGACCGAGAAGCCCTGCAGCTCGCCGCGCACGGTATAGGTGCCGATGCGCACGTTGAGGAACTGGTAGTCGCCGTTCGAGTCGCTCACCGTGGTGGCGGTGATGCCGGTGGCGACGTTCTTCAGCGTCACGGTCGCGCCAGGGACGACGCCGCCGGACGAGTCGCGGACGGACCCGAGCACGGTTGCCGCGTCGAACTGGGCGGAAACGGACGCCGGCAGTAGCAGGAGCGCGGCCAGCACGGCCACGGCGGCCCGGTACGCGCGGAACGGACGAAATCGCGGAATCATGGGATCTCCTCAGGTTTGAGCGGGGCAAGTATACGCCAGCGCGGTGAACGCGGTGCGACGCCTGGAAGACGGGGACACGACCGGGAAGGGTGGGGGACGGGCGGACCGGCGGGGAAGAGGCTGGCGGGCAGGAGGTCCGCACAAAGAAAAACGGCCGGCGTGTCCGCCGGCCGCTTTCCGACTTGCAGGGAGCGTCCTAGCGACGACTCCCGGTGGTGTTTTGCATGCATGCACCTCCCGGCCGCGACCGTATGGGGTGCCCCGTTCGAGCGGGACGTGGTCGCATCAGCCTTTTTTTGGCGCCGCTCCAAGTGCCGACGGCGGTTGTTCCAAGATTACCATGCCGCCCGCGCGCCTGGATCTCAGCCGTTCCATCCGTCGGCGCGCCTCTCCCACCGTGGCTGCCTCCAGATGGCCGACAATGTGACCACATGAGGATGCATGCGGAGTAGCGCCAGGTGATCGGCCGGCGGGCGGTCGTGCGGCCGCGTCCGGCGGCGGCGCACGTGCTGGCGGCGATCATCATGCTCTACGGCGGCCTGCTGCGTCTCGACGCCTTCACGGGGAAATACGGCGAGCTCGGCGCGCCGGCCTGGGCGCGATTCGTCACGTCGGAGGTCGCGCCGCTGGCGCAGCACCTGCGGCCCGAGGTGCACTGGGGCCGCGAACCGCGGCCCTACGTTGGCGGCGATCCCATCAACTACCTGACATTCGCCCGCGAGATGACCTGGTTCTACCAGGCGCACGTCCGCGAGCCGGTGTTCCTCGCGCTGACCCGCGCCGGGCTCTGGGCGCTCGATGGCCAGGACGCCGCCGTCGGGCTGGCGTCGGCGGTCGGCTCGACGCTCGCGGTTTTCGCGACCTACCTGCTCGGCGCCACGCTGCTGTCGCCCGTCACCGGTCTCATGGCGGCGCTGCTGATGGCCGTCGAGTACGACGCCATCACCTGGGCGCCGGATGGCTGGCGCGACGACACGTTTACCGCGACCGTGGTGTTTGCCGCCTGGGCCCTGCTCAGGCTGTGGCGGCAGCCATCGGTCTCGACCGCCGTGCTTGCCGGGGTCCTCTGCGGCGTGTCGGCCCTGACGCGGGTCACGGCGCTGACCTTCGCGCTGCCGGCCTTGTGCTGGTTCGTGATCGACGGCGACGCGGCTGCCAGGCGCGCCCGGCTCAAATACGCCGCCGTGGCGCTCGCCGCGCTGACGCTGGTCCTTGGCCCCTACCTGATCAGCTGCGCGATCGTCACCGGCGATCCGTTCTATGCCATCAACTACCACACCAGCTATTACCGGTTCGCGGAGGGGCGCCCGATCGACGCGCCGATGAGCGCGGCCGAATACCTGCGCACGAAACTGTCGGACCGGCCGATCGCCACGCTCGACATCGGGATGAACGGGCTGCTGGTGCGGCCGTTCGCCACCAAGTTTCACGGCTTCACCCCGTGGCTGCACGGCATCGGCGAGGGCCTTCGTCTGCTCAGCCTGGTCGGCCTCGCGGTGTGGCCGTTCAGCGCGCGGGGCCGGCTGCTGCTCGTCCTCCTGGCCGGTTCACTGCTGCCCTACATCTTCACCTGGAACCTGGGCGGCGGCGGGGAGTGGCGGTTCACCATGCACGCCTACCCGTTCTACCTGGTGGCGGCCTGCTACGCCGTGGTGGCGGCGGCGTCCGTGCTGCGGGCGCGGCTGGCGACCGGCGCCTGGCCGGAGGGGATCAGGCCGCTGCCGCTGACGCTCCGGGCCGCGGCGGTTGCCGTGGCCGCCGCGCTGGGAGTCGCGGCGTACCTCGGGTTGCCCTGGCTGGTGGTGCGCGAAGCGATCGCCGCGGGGGACTCCACCAGCGTGGAGACCGGCGCGCGCGACCTGGTGTTCTTCCGGCAGGGCTGGTCGGACCCTCACGTGGACGGCGTGACCGTGCGCATTTCCGAGGGGGCCCGCTCGACGGTGCGGATACCGCTGCCCGGCCGGCGCGCCTACGACCTGGTGCTGCGCGTGGACCCGGTGATTCCCGAGAGGCAGGACCGCGTCGACGTGCTGTTCAACGGGCACTTCGTGGCGGCCCTGCGGCTGCTGTGGGATCCCGCGCGGATGGGTTCGTACCGCATCCCCATCCGGGAGGAGTTCGTGCGCGCGGGGGGCAACGAGCTGACGCTGGCTCCGGCCACCCTCGTGCCGGCGGGGGCGGTGGGGCCGCGCCTGGCGTGGCTCGACCCCGGCGCGCGGGTCGGGGTCCGGCTCTGGTACGTGCGCGTGATCCCGATGCCGTGAATCGAGTACCCTCGTCCCCATGCACCGTTCGGCCCTCGGTTCTTGAGGAGGCGCGTATGACCAGCGGCATCGGGTTCGTCGAAGAGACGGTTTCCCCGGACGAAGCAGCACTGACGGCCGAGTTCATCGCCTTCCTGAAGGAGGCGAGCGCCAGGCGTCACCCGAAGGGCCCCGTTCGCCGTTTCAACCAGGGACGCGCCGCGGGCTGCGTCGAGGCGGAGTTCACGGTGCGCGACGGCCTGCCGGCCGAACATCGGGTCGGCCTGTTCGCGGAGCGCCGGACCTACCGCGCGTTCATCCGCTTTGCCAGCGCCACGTCGGCCACCGATCGCGACAAGGACACGCGGGGCATGGCCATCACGCTGGCCGACGCCTTTGGCCCGAACCTGACGCCCGGCTCGACGCGGCAGGACTTCGTCCTCAACAGCCATCCGGTGATGGTGGCGCCGGACGCCCGCGAGTTCCTGGCGCTGCTGCGGGCCAACGAAGCCGGCGGCCTGAAGCGGATCCTCTACTTCGCGACGCACCCCGGGGCGGCGCGGATTGCCTTCGCGTCGCGGGGGCAGCCGTCGTGCCATCTCGATATCCCCTACTGGAGCACCACGCCCTACACGTTCGGACGGGGACGCGCGGTCAAGTACATCGCGAGGCCGTGCTCGGAGGCGACCAGCCCGATGCCGGAGCGCCTGACCGATACCTACCTCTCCGACGCGCTGAAGGCGCGCCTCGAGCAGGGGGAGGCCCTCTTCGACTTCCTGATTCAGTTCCACGTCGACGACAGCCGGACGCCAATCGAGGACGCGACGGTGGAGTGGAAGGAGGAGGAGTCGCCGTACCATCCGGTGGCGCGCATCCGGATTCCCCGGCAGGCCGTGCAGGAGGGGACCGCGGCGGGCTGCGAGACCACGGCGTTCAACCCGTGGCACACGCTGGCCGACCACCGGCCGCTCGGCAGCATGAACCGCGCGCGCAAGGAGATCTACAAGGCGCTCAGCGACTATCGCCTGAGCGTGTCGGCCGCGCGGAAGTAGATCGGGCCGCGGCCGGGCCCGCAGGCCCGGCCCGCCTGGCGGATTACTTTCCGGACGCGCCGCCGCTGGTGATCGGCGTGACCACGACCTTGCGGAACCACACGACTTCGTGGTCCCCCTGGATCATGATCGGTCCCGGCTCGGTCTCATTGGCGTCGAGCGCGCCGCCCGTGATCCCGGGAATGCGGGTGTTGTCCTGGACCTTCTGGCCGTTGAGCACGGTGGTCACGCAGTTGCCGACCAGGGTGATCTGCACCGTCTGCCACTCGCCGGCCGGCTTGCTGGCGTTCACCGCGGGCGCCTTGCGCGCGTAGACCGACATGTGGCCGTGGCTCTCGGGCGCCGTGCCGGCATCTTCGACGACCTGCATCTCGTAGCGGCCGCGCAGGTAGATGCCGCTGTTCCCCTTGGGCGAGAGCTTGTACTCCGCGTCGAGGCGGAAGTCCTTGAACTTTTCCTTCGACACGAGGTTGTTGGCCTTGGGCTGGTTGGTCATGGCGCCGTCGGCGACGCTCCACGCCATCGGCCGCGACTGGTGCTGGACGCCCCACGCATCCAGCGACGTGCCGTCGAACAGCACGACCGGCTTGCCGAAGGTGTGCGTCGCGTTGGCGTCGCACGCGCCCCACTCGGGCGGCCGCACGCCGACGACGGCGACGCCCGGGTTGCCGACGGTGCCGGTCAGCTTGCCGCCGGAGACGCGGAAGGTGGCGGTCGGCCGCGGCTCACCGCGGCCCGGCAGCATGAAGGTGAGCTCGCCGTTGGCGATCTTGACCCCCGACACCGGCACCGGGCTGCCGCCGCGGTTGAGGAACGTGGCCGACGGCGTGCCCCCCTCGTCCTTGACCTCGAGCCAGTAGACGTTGCCCTGGTTGGGCGGTTCGCCGGTGATGTTCCAGGCGCCAACGAACGGATTGCTCTGGGCGCGCGCGGGCGTGGCCGCCGTCGCCATCATCCCGGCCGCGGCCATTCCCACGATGAACTTGTGCAGACGCATTCTCGGACCTCCTCGCGGATCCCCGTCAGGGGGCACCCGCAGCAGGTCAAGAATACAACCGACCGTCGCGTGGACCTACTTCAGCTGCCCCTTCCACTCCTCCGTCCGGACGATCCGGTAGCGGTGGCTGAGCGGGCTGCCGGGCTCGTCGCGCTCGAAGACGAAGACGCAGCCGTTGCGGTCGAAGTTGGCGAACCACTCGTCCCACTCGATGGGACGGAAGAGTCCGGTGCCCGGAAAATTGAAGCGGATGCCGGCGCCGCCGTCGTTGACGTTGACCTTGGCCGGACCGCTGACGGTGGCCTCGCCGGTCGCCGGCTCCGCGTGCCGCTTGACGGCCCACTGACGGATAACCTCGTGGTCGTGTGTAGAAACGACATGCGTCGACGCATCGAGGCCGCCTTCCGCGCTGACCTCGGGGACGTGCTGCTGTTCCGGGAGGAGTTGACCTTCGAACTTCATAAGAGAGTCCCGTTCAAATTCGAGTGAGCGTTGCTGGATAGCCAGTCGCGGTGGCCAGCGCGTGGCCGCCACCCGCGGCACGCCGTTCACGGAGCAATCAGGATGCCAGCGTCCCGGTACGGCGCCGGGGGACACGGCGGGCAGAGACACGTCACCATGCGCGACACTTCTGTCGCTTGTGTAGCCTGAGGCGACACCGCTGTCGCTCGAACGCTGTGGGTTCAGTCCTTGGACGTGGCCTTGCGGGTCGTCGCGCGCTTCCTGGCCGGCGCCGCCGCGGTGGTCAGCTCACGCTCGGCGCGCAGCCAGTCCTCGAGGTCGTGGCCGTGCTCGCCGCCGCGCGCCGCATAGTAGTGGAACGCCCGGTCCGCGATGGCGTCGAGGGACGCCGCCGTTCCCGCCTCCGGCTCGCTTCGCGCTGTCTTCGCTCGTGCTGTCATCGTCATCGTCTTTGTCGTCTTCGTATTCGCCATCGTCTTGCGTATGTGTGGTGAATGGCTGCCGTCCTCGAGGACCGCCGCCACATGCGGATGAATTAGCAAGGAACAGACCAGTTGCGCAGCCCGGGATCAGGCCTTGTTGACGGGCTCTTTCGCTGCCGGCAGGGGAAAATTGCAGATACACGAATGTCGGACCGAACGGACTCGCGACAACGATGGAGGATCGGCCGTCACCCCCGTCCGGTTGCGGACAGGTGCTCCTCCATGTATTGCCGGATCATGTCGTCGAAGCTGGTGTCCACGGGAAAGGCCAGCGCCTCGGCGCGGCGGGCGTCCAGCGCGCCGGGCCATCCGAGCACCATCTTCTCCAGCTTCGGGTCCCGCTCCCACCGGATCCGTTCCGCAACCGCCGGACCGGCAACGCGCGCGAGGGCGGCGGCCATCTCGCCGACGGTGACCGACAGGCCCGGGAGGTTCAGCGCCCGATCCGTTCCCAGGGCGCCGGGCGCCAGCTCGTGGGCCGCGACCAGGCAGGCGGTCACCGTGCGCGGCGACAGCAGCCACAGCCGGGTCTCCGGACCCACCGGGCACACGGCGTCCGTGCCGGCCAGCGGCTCGCGGATGATCCCGCTCGCGAACGACGAGGCGGCGGCGTTCGGCTTGCCGGGCCGCACGCTGATCGTCGGCAGGCGCAGGGAGCGGCCATCGACGAACCCGCGCCGTGAATAGTCGTTGATCAGCAGCTCGGCAATCGCCTTCTGGGTGCCATACGACGTCTGCGGGTTGAGCGCGTACGGCTCCGGCACCGGGTCGGGCAGCGTGCCGCCGTAGACCGCGACCGAGCTCGTGAACACGAATCGCGGGCAGTGCCCCCGCGCCCGGCACACCTCGAGCAGCGCCCGCGTGGCGTCGAGGTTCACGCGCATCCCGAGGTCGAAGTCCGCCTCGGCCATGCCGCTGACGATGGCCGCGAGGTGGAAAATCGAGGCGGTGTCGCGGCCGATCGCCTGTTCCAGGAGCGCCGGGTCGCCGATGTCGCCGGTCACCTGCTCGACGCGCGGATCGTCGAGCGGCGCGCCGGCGGCCGCGTCCACCAGGGTGATGCGATCGATGGCGGCGGGGCCGTCGGCCCGCAGCAGGGTGCCGCGCTGCAGCAGGGCGCCGGCGAGCCGGCGTCCCAGGAACCCGGCCCCGCCGGTGATGACCACGTGCATCAGAGTGCGTAGCCTTTCCGGTACTCGCGGGTCAGGAACTGGTCCGCCTCGCTGTTGTTGGTGACCCGCATGGCGGCGGCGTCGTAGTGCAGCTTCGACCCGGCCCGCAGCGCGGCGATCCCGAGCAGCATGATTTCGGTGAGGCGGGCCCCGTATTCGAAGTCCGACGACAGCTGATCCCGCCCCTTGATGGCGTTGATCCAGTTCATCTCGTGATCCTCGTGCGGCACCCGCGTCAGGCGCTCCTTCGGCGCGCCATACGCGTTGTGCTTCGCCGCCGGCAGCAGGCGCGGCATCGGGCCGTCGTGCAGCAGCTTGCCCTTCCTGCCCACGTAGAGCGCGCCGCCGCCGGTATTCAGGCGTTCACCCTCGAGCTCCGGCGGATCGGGCGGCATCAGGCCGCCGTCGTACCACGTCAGCTTGACGGTCCCCTGCCGGGCCGGCATCTCGTAATAGGTCGTCGTCGCCTCCGGGTAGGAGGCGCCGTTGAACGGCGTGGACTCGGTCTCGATCGTCGTGGGCAGGCCGAGGCCGAGCGCCCAGACCGGGAAATCAATGAGGTGCGCGCCCATGTCGCCGAGCGCCCCCTGCCCCCAGTCGACCCAGCCGCGCCAGTTGAACGGGTGGTAGATCGGGTGGTAGGGCACGTCGGGCGCGACGCCGAGAAACAGGTCCCACGCCAGCCGATCAGGCGTCGCGGTCCCGTCGCCCTGCAGGGCGGCGGCGAGGCGGCTCGTGACCCCGCGGCCGTTCCAGGGAACCTTGCCCGCATCGGCGGGAAGCGCGGCCGGGCGCGGCACGCCCTGCGGCCAGAAGCCGAACGGCCGGTTCGTCCAGACGTGCACTTCGTGGACGTCGCCAATCGCGCCGGCCTGGATGTACTCCACCGCGCGGCGGTTCTCGTCCCCCGAGTGCCGCTGGTTGCCCTGCTGCGCCTGGACTTTCGTGTCCCTGGCCTTCTTCGCCAGGTGCCGCGCTTCGTGCACCGACCAGCACATCGGCTTCTGCACGTAGACGTGTTTGCCGGCATCCATCGCGTTCGACGCGATCACCGCGTGCATGTGATCGGGCGTGGCGACGATGACCGCGTCGATGTCCTTCTGCTGCGCCAGCATCTCGCGGTAATCCTGGTACTTCCGCACCTTCGGCAGCTGCTGCCCGACGAAGCGCTGCAGCGAGGCGCGGGCATCCTGATCCGGCCACCGGGCATTCGCCGCCAGCTGCGCCGGCGACGCACCGAAGGCCTTGAACGCGCGCAACGCCGGGTCGGGCGGGGGAGTGCGCGGCTCGGCCGGCGGCGCCCCGGCTTCCTTCACCCACTGCGCCAGCCGGCGGTCGAGCAGGTCGAGGTCGCAGTCGCAGATGGCGACGACGTTCTGGCTCATCACGGCGCGGGTGTTGACCGCCCCCATCCCGCCGATGCCCACGGTGGCGACGTTGACCGTGTCGCTCGGGGCCTGGAAGCCGCGGCCGAGCACGTGGCGCGGCACGATCATCAGCCCGGCGCCGGCGCGGGCCGCGGTGGCGACGAAGGTGCGGCGGGTGATGGCCATGGCCGTGCGCCTCACGCCCGCCCCGCGAACTCGCGGGTCTCGGTGTGGACCTTCACCCTCTCCCCCTCCTTGATGAACAGGGGGACGCGAATCTCGAGGCCGGTCTCGAGCGTGGCGGCCTTCGTGACGCCGCCGCTGGCGGTGTCGCCGCGCACCCCGGGCTCGGTGGACGCGACGGTCAGCTCGACGTGCGGCGGGAACTCGATGGCGATCGGGTTGCCGTTGTACTTCTGGATGTCGATGAGGACGTTGTCGGCGAGCAGCGCGCGCCCGTCGCCGACCGTCGCCGCCGAGAGCGTCAGCGTGTCGAACGTCTCCTGGTCCAGGAAGTGGTAGCCGCCGCTGTCGGCGTAGAGGAACGTTGCCGGGCCGGACGACAGGTCGGGCTCCTTGAACTTCTCGCCCGCCTTGAAGGTCTTGTCGAAGACCGATCCGGTCAGCAGGTTGCGCATCTTGATGCGCACGAGCGTCTGGCCGCCCCGCGCCGTCGGGCTCGACACCTCGACGCCGACGCAGTGGTAGGGCGCATCTTCGTACTCGAAGAACATCTTGCGCTTGATCTCGATTGCTTCAATCAGGGCAGCCATGTCCGCCTATTTTAGTGCCGGGGGTCCTGGTTGGCCAGCGCGGCGCGCGGCGGCCGCCGCGGCCCGCGTCCAGGGATAATCCAGGGATGAAGAGCATGCCGCCCGATGTGACCATCCGTCCCGCCACCCCCGCCGACGAGCCGGCCCTGACCAGCCTGGCGGCACGGCTCACCGCCTTCCCGCTGCCGCCGTGGCGCACGCCCGCCGAGATTGCCGTGGCCGATGCCCGCGCGATGCTCGAGGCGGTCGGCGCGCGCCAGGCGGACGAGGACGTGGTGATCGCGGAGCGCGACGGCGTGGTGGCCGGGTGCCTGCACATGGTGGCGGTGACCGATTTCTTCGGCCGCCGCCACGCGCACGTGTCGGTGCTGGCGACGACCGAGGCGGCGGAGGGGTCCGGCGTCGGCCGGGCGCTCATGGCGCACGCCGAGGCCTGGACGCGGCGCCGGGGGCTGTCGCTGCTGACGCTCAACGTCTTTGCCGGCAACGCGCGCGGCCGGCGGTTCTACGAGCGGGCGGGCTTCGAGCCGGAGATGCTGAAGTACGCCAAGGTGGTCTGAGCCGCGCGTCAGGCCTTCGGCGGTGTCAACCCGAGCTTGGCGAGCACTTCGTCCGGGCACCCGGTCCACACCGGGACGTAGCGGTTGCCCATGTACTGCAGGTCGGCCATCCCCATCTTGCTGGTGAAGAAGCCGCTCGCCGTCAGGTCGCGGAAGCTGTTGAAGAAGGCGACGCCGTGCCGCACCTCCGGCTTCGCCTGCTGCGGCCACGCGATGTCGTCGAGGATCTTGCCGCGCTCCTCGGCGGTCGCGGCGATGAACGTCTTGTCGTAGCGGCTGACCGCCTCGCGGTCGAGCCAGGCGAGCCCGCCGCGCATCGCGGTCTGCCGGGCCGGCTGATCGACCATCATGAAGTCCATGAACGCCGGGACGCCGGCGTCGCTGGCGCTGCCCGACCGCTCGTCCTTCGGGATCACCATGTTGGCCAGCATGGTCACCGTGGCGTATTCGTGGCGGGTGAAGAACTTCGGCTTGAAGGGGGTGGCGGTCTGCTTGGCCTTGGCCTGTGCCGCCTGGGCGTGCTGGTGCGCCTGCTGCGCCTCGGCCTCGGTCCAGACGAATCCGGCCGCGACCGGCGCCGACGCCAGCAGCTGCAGCAAGGTGCGCCGATTGGGTTTCGCCATCAGAGCGTGCCTCCCTTCCGCTGATCGGCGATGTATTCCGCCGTCCGCATCGCCAGCGCGAGGATGGTCCACGTCAGGTTCTTGTCGGCCTGCGACACGAACGGGCCGGCGTCGGCCACGAACACGTTCTTGACGTCGTGCGCCTGGCAGTTCGCGTTCAGCACCGAAGTGGACGGGTCCTTCCCCATGCGCGTGACCCCCGACCTCGTGGATGATCCGGCCGCCCGCCTCGATGCCGTAGCCCTGTTCCGCCGTCGGCATCGGCGTCATCGGCGTGCCGCCCATGTCCGCGATGATCGCGCGGAAGGTCTCCTGCATGTGTTTGGCCTGCTTGTGCTCGTAGTCGCTCCACTTGAAGTGGAACCGCAGCACCGGGATGCCCCACTTGTCGACCTGCACCGGATCGATCTCGCAGTAGCTGTCCTTGTTCGGGACCATCTCGCCGCGCCCGGCGAAGCCGACGGTGGCGCCGTAGAGCCGCCGGTAATCGTTCTTGAGCCGCGCCCCCCAGCCGCCAAACGCCTCCGGGTGCCCGGCCGGCGCGTTCGGGGTGAAGTTGTAGATGCCGCTGCCGAACCCGGCGCTCGGCATGCGCCGCCCGCCGCTCGGCTCGATGTGGTAGCCGCGCGGGAAGTCGAGCTTCCTGTTGTCCAGCCACCACGGCGTGTAGAGGTGCATGCCGCCGGTGCCGTCCTCGTTGTGCGGGATGCCGTCCATCAGCGCCGGGATGAAGCCGCGGACCGACGTCCCGGTCGAGTCGGTCAGGTACTTGCCGACGGTGCCGCTCGAGTTCGCCAGCCCCTGCGGGAACTTCGCCGACGTCGAATTGAGGAGAATCCTGGCGGTCTCGCACGCGCTCGCTGCCAGCACCACGATTCGCGCCCGCACGTGGTTGTCGCGCGTCGTGCCCTTGTCCACGTAGGTGACGCCGTTCGCCAGCCCCGCCTCGTCCACGGTGACCTCGCGCGCCATCGCGTTCGGGATGATCTTCAGGCGGCCGGTCTCGAGCGCCGGCGGGATCAGCACCGAGGGGGACGAGAAGTTCGAGTGCGTCGAACAGCCGCGTCCGCACTGGCCGCAGAAGTGGCAGGCGGCCCGGCCGTTGAGCGGCTTCATCAGGATGGACAGCCGGGACGGCACGCTCGGGATGTTGAGCCGGTCGCACGACTTCTTGATCAGCCGCTCGTAGCAGCGCGGCGCCGGCGGCTCCATGAAGAGGCCGTCCGGCTCGTTCGGGAACTGCGGCAGGTTGGTGCCGAAGATGCCGATGAACCCGTCGATCTTGTCGTAATACGGCTTGACGTCGTCGTAGGTGATCGGCCAGTCGTCGCCCAGCCCGTCGATGCTCTTGCGCCGGAAGTCGTCGGGCCCGAAGCGCAGCGAGATGCGGCCCCAGTGGTTCGTCCGGCCGCCCAGCATGCGCGACCGGAACCAGTCGAACTGGCTGCCGGGCGCCGAGGTGTAGGGCTCCCCGTCGAGCGACCAGCCGCCGAGCGCCGCGTCGAACTCGCCGAAATGCCGCTCCGGCGTCGCCGCGCCGCGCCGCGGCGTGTCGTACGACCACGCGTACATGAAGGTGTCGAGCGTGGCGTCCCACATCGGCCCCGCTTCGAGCATCACGACGTTCGCTCCCGCCTTGGCGAGCACCATGGCGGCCATTCCGCCCCCGGCGCCCGATCCGACGACGCACACGTCGTACATCGTGCGGCTGCGGACGATCTGCATGTGTCCCCCTCGCAAAAACCCGGTCCCGGCGCGCGGCGCGTGCGTAGCCGCCGCGCCGCCTCCCATCAGGGCACGTTACGCCCGGCGTTCAGATGGTGTCAAGGCAAGGCGGTGGGCGATGCCACGGGCGCCTGGGCGCCGACCGGTACCGGCTGCATCCAGGCCACCTGCCCGTTGGACTCGATGACCTTGGCGCGCACGTAGCCTTCATCGCCCTTGAAGGTGTAGCTGGCCGACGCGTCGGCGCACTTCCGACAGCACGCGGCCGCCGCGGCCGATGAACTGCACGCGGTACTTGCTCCAGGCGTTCGCCCGGACCTTGAGCGAGATGCCGGTGGCCGCCGGCTGGTAATCGGCCAGCTCCACCCCGGTGGAGGCGTAGAAATCGCCACGGTCGAGCGCCTCGAGGATGGCGCGCGACTCGAGCCTGGCGGCGCGGACGAACACCCATCCCCGCCCCGGCCCGGACGCCGCCGGATCCCCCGCCCTCTTGAAATGGTGCGCATCGTCTACGGCAATGCCGTAGATGAGCCGGCCGCTCGTCAGGATGCGGTCCCACATCTCTTCGAGGCCCGGCTGGCCGCCGCCGCCGATGTTGTTGACCTGGGGGTGCCCGTTGTAGACCTCGAACAGCCGCGTGCGTTCGAGCTTTTCGAGGTCGGCGGTCGTCAGCGCCCAGCCGAAGTTCGGATGGTTGACGTGCGGGATGCCTTTCACCGCGCGGATCGCATCCACCGCCTGCTGGAGCGCCTGCAGCACCGTGCTGCCCGCCGGCGGCGCCACCAGCGACTCGACGCCGAGGCCGTTGACGTGGACGGGCTTGCTGGCCGCCGTCATCGTGACTTCCTCCCCCTGGATGACGAGGAACTTCTCCGAGGCGCCGTGGAGCGCGTTCAGCCCTTCGACGCTCGTCAGGTAGTTGTGGTCCGTCAGGACGAGGAACTGGTAGCCGTGCTCGCGATACCAGCGGACGACTTCGTCGGGGGTGCTGTCGCCGTCGCTGTTGACGGTGTGCGTGTGGGTGTTGCCCTTCAGCCACCGGCCGCCCGCCGCGCCGGGGGTGGCGGGCTGGGGCGCCTGGTAGCGGGCGGCCACGGTGCCGATCAGCATGACCGTGCAGAGGAACGGAAGGAGGAGGCGTCGGGTGGCAGGCATGGTGTGGGCTCGCGGCGGCGCGCTACTCTGCCGCCCTGTCGGTGATGGCCAGCGCGCGATCGATGATGGCGAAGCCTTCGCGCAGCTCCGCCTCGCTGATGCACAGCGGCGGATTGGTGAAGAAGTAGTTCCAGCGCACGAACGTGTAGAGGCCCTCCCGGCGGAAGAACGCGCCGAGCTCGGTCATTTCCGGCGACGTGCCGTTGAACGGTGCCATCGGCGTGCGCGTGCCACGGTTCCGCACCAGCTCGACGATGCCGAAGAGGCCGATGGAGCGGACGGCGCCGACCGACGGGTGCCGGGCGGCGAGATCCGCGAGCAGCCCGGCCATCACCTCGCCCGTGGCGCGCGCCTTCTCGACGAGGCCATCCTCTTCCATGACGGCAATCGCGGCAAGGCCGGCGGCGCATGCCAGCGGATGGCTGTTGTAGGTGAGCCCGCCGGGGAAGACGCGGGTCGAGAAGTGGTCCGCGATCGGGCGCCTGAGCCCGACGGCGCCGAGCTGCACGTATGCGCTCGTCAGTCCCTTGGCCATCGTCAGGAGATCCGGCACGACGTTCCAGTGGTTCACGGCGAACCAGGCGCCGGTGCGTCCGAACCCCGACATCACCTCGTCGGCAATCATCAGGATGCCGTACTTGTCGCAGAGCGCCCGGACGCCCTGGAGATAGCCGTCCGGCGGCACGAGGATGCCGTTGGTCCCGGTGACCGGCTCGAGGATGAAGCCGGCAATCGTGTCCGGGCCTTCGAGCTGGATGACCTCTTCGAGGTACTGCAGCGCCGCGCCCGCCTCGTCCCAGCCGCGCTCGATGCCGTGATACGGGTCGAGCACATGGACGATGCCAGGGAGCGCCGGCTGCGTCCACCGCCGGGGGTCGCCGGTGGCGGCAATCGCGCCCGCCGTTCCGCCGTGATAGGAGCGGTAGCGCGCCAGGATCTTCTGCCGGCCGGTGACGGCCCGCGCGATCTTGAAGGCGTTCTCGTTGGCCTCGGCGCCGCCGTTCGTGAAGAAGAAGACGTCGATGTCGCCCGGCGTGATCTCCGCGAGCTTCGCGCCGAGGCGCGCCCGCGGCTCGGTCGCCATGAACGGGTTGGCATAGGCCAGCGCCGCGGCCTGAGCCTGGATCGCCGCGATCACCCGGGGCTCGCCGTGGCCGATGTTCACGCACATCAGCTGGCTGTTGAAGTCGAGGAAGCGCTTGCCTTCGGGGGTCCAGAAGTAGACCCCTTTCGCCCCCGCCACGGGAATCGGGTCGATTGATTTCTGGGCGGACCACTCCTGGATCGTGTGCTTCTTCGAAAGCGCCACTATCTCATCGCCAGTCATCACACCTCGCCAATCATTACGCGGGGTATAGTACGCCCTTTCCGGAGGAGGGAGCACCCTGACCGCGCGCGCCGCCAGCTGTCCGCGCATCTCCATCCTCCTGCCGGCGCGAAACGCCGCCGGAACGCTCGAATCCTGCCTCCGGAGCATCGTCCGCCAGGCTGAACCCTCCTGGGAATGCGTGCTGGTGGACGACGGGTCCATCGACGGGACGGCAGGAATTGCCGCCCGCGCGGCGCGCGCGGATAGCCGCATCCTGCTCGTGTCCACTCCACCCCGCGGCCTGGTGCCGGCCCTCAACGAGGGGCTGGCGCACTGCCGGGCGCCGCTCGTCGCGCGCATGGATGCTGACGACGTGATGCACCGCGAGCGGCTGGCGATGCAGGCGGCGGTGCTCGACCGCGAGCCGGGACTGTCGGCGGTGGGCTGTCACGTGCGGCTGTTCCCGCGGGCGGCGCTGTCGCCGCGGCTGCGCGAATACGAAGCGTGGCTGAACGGCATGCGGTCGGACGGCGATGTCGCGCGGGAAGCGTTCGTGGAGTGTCCCGTCGCGCATCCCGCCGTGATGATGCGGCGGGAGATGGCGGCGCTCGGGTATGCGGACCGGGGGTGGCCGGAGGATTACGACCTGGTCCTGCGCGCGCTCGGGGCGGGCCTGCGGGTCGGCATGGTGGCGCGGCGGCTGCTCGGCTGGCGGCGGGGGACGGGCACGCTGTCGCGAACGGATCCGCGGTATGCCCTCGACCGCTTCACTGCCTGCAAGGCGCATTACCTCGCGGCGGGGTTCCTGCGCCGGGCGGCCACCTATGTGTTGTGGGGATACGGCGGGACCGGCCGCGCGCTCCGGCGTGCGCTGGCGGCACATGGCAAGACGCCGTCGCACATCGTGGAAGTGAAGCTGGGACGCATCGGCCAGCGCATCCATGGCGCCCCTGTGATCGAGCACACCGGGCTCGCGGGGCTCGACGGCGCGCCGATTGTCGTGTCGGTGGCGCGGGACGGACCGCGCCGCGAGATTCGCGGCGTCCTGTCGTCGATCGGGCGGGTCGAGGGCGTGGATTACGTCTGTGCGGCCTAGTCCGCTGGACGCGTGAAGACCCGGGCCCACGCGCGCCCGGGCGCCGGGTCGCCAGAATGACCGGCAATCGCAGGACCCACGGCGTGAAGTGCGGCGACAGGTGTGTCGGCGCGCATGACGAGCGTCGATAAAAGAGAACGATGCCGCTTCCTGTCGGTGCAAAGCTCGGCCCCTATGAGATTGGCGTCCCCATCGGGGCCGGCGGGATGGGCGAGGTGTACCGCGCGCGGGACACCCGCCTGGACCGCACTGTGGCCATCAAGGTGCTGGGGCCGGCGCTGGCGCTCTCGGGGGACGCCAGCACGCTCGAACACGAGGCGCGCGCCGTCGCGGCGCTCAACCACCCGCACATCTGCGCCATCCACGACGTAGGGCGCGAGGCCGGCGCACCCTACCTGGTGATGGAACATCTCCAGGGGGAGACGCTGGCGGCGCGCCTGGGAAAGGGTCCGCTGCCCCTGCGCGACGTCCTCCGCTACGGCATCCAGATCGCCGAGGCGCTGGACCACGCCCACCGGCACGGGATCGTGCACCGCGACCTCAAGCCGGCGAACATCATGCTGACCCCGTCGGGCGTGAAGGTGCTCGACTTCGGCCTGGCGACGCTGCGCGGCGAGGACGCCGCCCCGGCGCCACCCGATAAGACGCCGGCCCCCCGGGGGCAGGCGCCCTCCGATCGCGCGCTGCTTGGCACGGTCTACTACGTGGCGCCGGAGCGGCTGGAGGGGCGGCGGGCCGATGCGCGGTCCGACCTGTTCTCGTTCGGCGGCGTCCTCTACGAGATGGCGACCGGCGCGAAGCCGTTCGAAGGGGAGAGCACGACGAGTGTCATTGCCGGGATCCTGCGCGACGAGCCGGCGCCTCCCTCGACCGTTCAGCCAGGCCTGCCGCCGGCGCTCGACTGGGTCGTGCTCAAGGCGTTGACCAAGGATCCGGAGGCGCGCTGGCAGTCGGCAGGAGACCTGGTGGAGATCCTGCAGTGGCTGGAGCGCGCGCCGGGGCCAGCCGCGGCGGCGGCGCTTCCGCCACCACGGCGCCGGTGGCTTGCGCCGGTCGCGGTCGTGCTGGGGCTGGCGGTGGCGGGTCTCTCGACGCTGATCGTCGCACGCTACCGCACCCCGCCGCCCGACGCCCCGTCGTTCACGTTCCCGATTCTTCCGCCGGCCGGCGGCGGCTTCACGCCGACACCCTCGTCGGTGCGCAGCCCGCAGTTCGCGCTGTCGCCGGACGGCCGCCGCCTGGTGTTCGTGGCCTCGACCGGCCGCGACGCGCCGCAATTGTGGATCCGGGCGATGGATTCGCTGACGCCGGAGCCGGTGCCCGACACGCAGGACGCGGAATACCCGTTCTGGGCGCCCGACAGCGGCTCCCTGGGGTTCTTTGCCCATGGGTCCCTCAAGCGGGTGGACCTGGCCGGCGGACCCGCACGGACGCTGGCGCCGGCGGCGCACGGGCGCGGCGGCGCCTGGAGCCGGAGCGGCATCATCCTCTTTGCGCCGAACACCGAGGGGGGATTGTTTCGCGTGCCGGAGGGGGGCGGCGACGTCGTGCCGGTGACCCGGCCCGACACCGCCTCGCTGCAGGCATCCCATCGCTGGCCGCAGTTCCTGCCCGACGACCGCCAGTTCGTCTATTTCGTGCAGGGTACGGCGCCGGAGGGCCATGGCGTGTACATGGACGACCTGGAGCGCCCGGCGCCCCGCAAGGTCGTCTCCTCCAGCCTGAGCGCGGCGTTCGCGGCGCCCGGCCACCTCCTGTTCGTGGCCAACGACACGCTGATGGCGGCGGCGTTCGACCCGAAGACCGCGCAGCTGACCGGCGAGCCGTTCCCTCTGGTGCCGTCGGTGGCTGGCTCGAGCAACTTCTTTGGCGCGTTCTCGGCGGCCGGCGAGGGGGTTCTGGTCTACGCGACCAGCGCCGCCAGCTCCGAGCTCGTGTGGATTGATCGCGCGGGGAAGCGAATCGGACCGGTGGCGCCACCCGCCGACTACGTGGACTTCCGGCTGTCGCCCGACGACACGCAGCTCGCCGTCGCGGAGGTCGATCCCCAGAGCCACCGTCCCGACATCCGCGTGCTCGACCTCGCCCGAGGCGCCAAGACCCGCCTCACCTCCGACGCGGCAACCGATGCGTCCCCTGTGTGGTCCGCCGACGGCCGGCAGATCGTGTTCCGCTCCAACCGCAGCGGCCTGAACGATCTCTACACGAAGGCGGCCAACGGGTCCGGACCCGACACCCTGCTCCTGCAGAGCCCGAGCGCGAAGTATCCGACCGACTCGCGGCCCGGCGGACGCGGCCTGGTGTTCCATACGTACGAGCGCGAGACCGGGTCCGACATCTGGCTGAGCGCGGCCGACGGCTCGCAGCCGGCGCCGATCGTCAAGACCGGCTTCCACGAGATGCAGGGGCAGGTGTCGAGCGACGGCGCCTGGCTGGCCTATGCCTCGCTTGAATCCGGGCAGGCGCAGGTCTACGTCCGCAGCCTGGCCGACGAGGCGCGGCGCTGGCAGGTCTCGGCGGGCGGCGGCACCGACCCGCGCTGGCGCGGCGACGGACGCGAGCTGTATTACATCTCCGCCGATTCGTGGATGACCACCGTGTCGTTCACCGCCGGGGCGCCGGCCGCCCCGCAGCGGATGTTCCAGGTGACGGCGCCGCCGCCGCGCGACCCCTACCTGAGCAGCTACGACGTGAGCGGCGACGGCAGCCGCTTCCTGATGAAGGTGGCCGTCCAGGACGTCACCTCCGCCCCGCTGCACGTGCTGGCGAACTGGCTCACCGCGCGCCGCGCCCGCTGACGCGCGCCCGTCCGGCGCGCGGCCCGGCGTGCCTTCCCACGCTCCCGCCGCGCTGATACAGTCGCAGGATGGCGCCCCGCATCAGCGTGTTCCCCAAGTGTTACTTCGACGACTTCACCGAAGGCCGCCGCTCCTACGAGGCGTGGATCCACGAGGCGGCCACCCTGGGCGGCGAAGGGGTCGAGCACTACGACGGCTTCTTCCCGAGCCTCGATGCCGCCGGCGTCGATCCGATCGTCCGGGCCATGGAGGCGACCGGCCAGATCAGCTCGATGGTGTGCTTCTCGCCCGACTTCACCCACGACGATCCCGATGAACGGCGCCGCCAGGTCGAGCGCCAGAAGGCGGCCATCGACCTGACGGTGCGCCTCGGCGCACGGCACTGCCGGACGCTGAGCGGGCAGCGTTATCCGGGCCTCGCACGCGATGAAGGGATCCGCCGGACGGTTGACGGCATCCGGCGGTCGCTCGACTACGCGGAGGCGAAGGGGGTGGTCCTGTGCATGGAGAACCACTACAAGGACGGGACCTGGCGCTACCCGGAGTTCGCCCAGCCGGAGGACATCTTCCTCGAGATCATCGGGCAGATCGATTCGCCGTACTTCGGCGTCCAGTACGATCCGTCGAACGCGGTGGTCGGCGGCTTCGATCCCATCCGCTTCCTCGAGAAGGTGTGCCACCGCGTGGTCACCATGCACGCCTCCGATCGCTACCTGGCGCCGGGCGCCACGCTCGACGACCTCAAGACCGGCGATGGCGCGACCGGCTACGCCTCGGCGCTCAAGCACGGCGAGACCGGCCAGGGCATGAACGACTACGACGCCATCTTCCGGTTGCTCGCCGGCGTGCAGTTCAACGGCTGGATCTCGATCGAGGACGGCATGAACGGGCTGGACGAGATTGCCCGGTCCGCGGCCTTTCTCAAGCAGAAGCGCGCGGAATATTTCGGCGAGGGGCGGGGATGAGCGCGGCCCGATTTCGGGGCCGCGGATCGCGCACGCGCGTAGAATGAGCAGCACGATGGCTGGCGACGATCATCCAGGCGCTCCGTTCGAGGAGCAGGCCGCGCTCGCGGAGCTCGAGCGCCTGCAGCGCGCGATCGAGGACTCGCAGCGCCGGCGGCGCCAGGCCACCGACGCGTTCGATCGGTTCCTGCGCGCGCTCGACGAGCCTCAGGGCGCCGCGGCGCCGCCAGAGGCGCCGTCCGCGGCCGCGCCGCCCGACGTGCCGCCCGCGGCCGCGCCGCCCGACGTGCCGTCCGCCGCGCCGATCGCGCCAACCGAGTCCACCGACCTGGATGCCTTTCCACTCGAGCAGCCGCAGCCGGCCGCTGCCCGGCCGGCACCGGCAACTCCCGCGCTCCCGCCCCGTCGCGAAACTCACGCCGGCGAAGGCACCGGACCGGTGATGCCCGCGCCGCCGCCGGCCGCACCGATCGGCGATCGCCCCGTGCCCGCAGCGCTCGCGCCTCCCCCGGGCCAGGTGGGTGGCCGAGGCCGCACCATCGCGGTGGTGGCGTTGCTGGGTGTCCTCCTGCTGGCGTTCGTCGCGGTGTTCATGCGGCCAGGCACGGAGGCGGAAGTGGCCGCGCCGCCGCCTGAGGCGTCCGCCCGTCCGGCAGCGCCCGCGGCTGCCGCGCCCGCGCCGGCGCCGGCCCCCGCACCCGCCGCGACCGGGCCCGCACCGCGCGCCGAGCTGGCAACGCTCCGCCGCGTCTGGGTGCGGGTGCTCGTGGACGGGGAACGGACGGTGGAGCGGGAGCTGGAGGGCGGTGTCCGCATTCCGTTGAACACCGGCGAGCGGATCGCCGTGCGGACAGGGGATGCCGGAGCGGTCCGCCTGGCCATCGGCGGCAAGGATCAGGGGCTGCTCGGGCGCGATGGAGAGGTGGTGACGCGGACGTTCACCCTGCCCCCTCCCCCGGCGCCCGGCCGCTGAGCTACTTCTTCGTGGCCTTCCAGTTGCCGCTGGGGCCGTTCCCTTCGATCGTCGTGCCGTTGACCTTGCCCTTGTAGGCCACGGTGCCGACCTTGTAACTCAGCTCGTTCCCGGTCAGCCGCCCCTCCGAAATCGGCTGCGTCCCCATCGTCCCCGAGACCATCTGGAACTGCTGGGTCAGCTTCAGGTCCCCCTGCGCCATCGCCCAGGTGCCCTCGACCTTCGCCGGCACGATCCAGAGCATCGCCGTGCACCAGCTCGTGCAGTCGTCGCTGATGGTCTCGGTCTGGTCCGGATCCCAGTCCTCCATGTTGAACGAGTTGGCGACGATCCGCGTGCCCGGCGTCATCTCGAGCAGCTTCGGGCGCAGCTTGAGGTTGATCGAGGGCAGCAGGAACATCGTGATCACCTGGGCCTTCGAGAAGTCGGTCTCGAACAGGTCGGCTTTCACGAACGTGGCCTTGTCGGACACCCCTTCCTTGGCGGCATTCCGGCGGGACAGCTCGACCATGTCGGGGTTGTACTCGATGCCCATGGCCCGGGCCCCGCGCTTGGCGGCGGTGATGACGGTGCGGCCATCGCCCGAGCCCAGGTCGATCACGAAGTCCTGCGGGGTGACCTTCGCCATGTCGAGCATCTTGTCCACGAGCGCCTGCGGCGTCGGGACCCAGACGACGTCCTTCCCGCTCTGGCCGACCTGCGGCTCGTACGCCTGGCCGGTGGCAGCCTCCTGTGCGTAGCCGGGGACGGCGCACAGGCTCATGAAGACGAAAACGGCGACGGGACCAATTACACGACGGATATTCATGCGGATCTCCGGGATCAACGGGGCAGGCCCCCACGGCGCGAGCAGGACCATCCTCCCTGGCGCCGAGAGCTGACAATGATAGACCAGCATCTAATACGCCGCGGATGGCTCCGTGGGTTTACCGCCCGTGCCCGGCCCCGGCCGGCGTGCCCGCGCCCGGCTAGAAGCGCACCCCCATCGAGACCTTGTAGGTGCGGGGCACCTGGTAGGCGAACCGGTTCTGCGGCTGGCCGAAGGTCGGGCCGAGGTCCCAGTTCACGCCCTGCACCGGTGTCTGGGTGAAGGGATCGAAGGCGGCGTAGCGAGACGGGGTGGTCCGGTTCGTCAGCACGCCGGTGTTGACGAAGAACGGGTTCACGATCGCCGACTCGTCGAACAGGTTGAGCACGTCCGCCTTGAGGAAGAGCTGCGCCTGGCGCGCCCCCGGGACCCGGTAGCGGACGGTCGCGGCCAGATCGGTGCTCGATGACGACTCGGCGCGGAACGCGTCGCGGTCCGTGAAGTAGTAGGCCAGGGCGGCCGGCGCCGAGCGGTAGCCGAGGTTGGCCGGCACGTAGGGGGACACCGCGACGTCGCCGAACGCGGCGTAGGGGGTGCCCGAGTTGAACGACTGGACCACGCCAACCGACAAATCCCCCTGCCCGAGCAGGGACTGCGTGTAGACGGCGTGCACGCGCGCTTTGTGGCGCTGGTCGATCGACAGGTCGCCCACCGGGTAGTTCCAGCGCGCCTCGCGGTATTCCGGGTAGAACTGCGCGGTGGCGGTGGTGGGGCCACCGGCCGAGGTTTCGCCGTCGACGCTGCCCCACGTGCGCGACAGCGTGTAGGCGCCGCCCACGGTGAGCCGGTCCGCCGGCCGCCACGACGCCGAGACGTTCATGCCGCTGTACTGCCGCTCGACCACGTTGGTGTTCTCGACGATGTTGATGTCGAACCGCTGCCCGAGGTCGTTGACGACCTGCCCGGTGGTGGTGTCGACCCGCGTCGAGTAGAAGTCCTCGTACTTCCGGTAGACCCCGTCCACGCGCACGAGCGCGCGCGGCCCGAGCCGCCGGGTCAGCCCGCCGGCGTATTCGTCCACGCTCGGCGACTGGAGATCCGGCGAGATCTGCTGGTTCACGCCGGGGAGCGCCGCCCCGACGGTGGGCCGCGACAGCCCGCCGTTGGCCTGGAACCAGTCGAAGAGGATGCGCAGGGCGTCCTTCGTGCCGACGAGCGGCGCGCCCGGATCGAGGTTGATCGCCGGCCCGAGGTACTGGAAATCGAACCGCGCCGGTCCGCCCGCATTCGATCCCGAGTTGGCGATGCCGTTGACGAGCGACGACACGTAGGTCGCGTAGCTGCCGTTCAGCACCCACTGGCCGTCGCCGCGCAGGTCGTAGGTCAGCCCGAGCCGCGGGCTCAGCTTCGAGTCCTTGACGTCCTTGACGCCGGCGGAATTGACGCCGTCGTTCATGTCGTAGCGGAGGCCGAGGCTGGCGGTCGTGTGGTCGTTCAGCCGCCACTGGTCGTTCACGAACAGCGAGTGCGTGCGGTAGTTCGACCCCTGCGTCTGGTTCAGGATCGGGTTGTAGCGGATCACGGTGCTGTTGCCGATGTTGTTCCACACCGGATAGACCACGCCGTCGCGCACGATCGAGGAGGTGCCGAGGATCCGGTAGCCGCTGCCGCTCTGGTGGTTGTCGGCCGCGACCTTGTCGGCGAACCCGTCGTAGCCGCCGACGATGGTGTGGGCGCCGAGGCCCGGCCGCGACAGGAAGTAGGACGCCTTGACGACCATGCTCTCGTTGTCGCGCTCGGTATCCGCGGCACACGCCGCAGAACGTCGCGGAGTTGTAGCGCCCGCCCGACAGCTCGTCGATCACCAGGGTGCCGTCGATGAGGTCGGTGGCCTTGGCGCCCGAGCCCTTGATCGTCGCCTCGTGCCGGGAATATTGCGCCTCGACGAACAGGCGGGAGGTCAGCGTCGCGGTGTAGTTGAGCGACCAGGTGCTCTCGGGATCCTCGCGATCGGTCAGGCTGGCGAGGTCGAGCTCGTTCTGGAAGTTGCTATTGACCGAGCGCGAGAAGTTGTTGAGGTACAGCACCCGCGCGGTGTGCCCCTGGAACGGGCTGTAGGTCCCCTTGCCCTCGAACCGGCGCCGCATCGTCTGCCGGGTGTACGGCGTGCTGACCGGGGCGAGGAGGTTCCGCCCGAGGCTCTCGTCCTCGTAGCGGCCGGCGTGGAAGAACCACAGCCGGTCGCGCAGCACCGGGCCGCCGATCGGTGTACTCGTAGGTCGGCACCAGGATGTCGGCCTTGGTGTCGTTGGCGAACGGCGTCAGCGACCGCCAGTCGTCGTTGTTGAAGGTCGTGCGGAAGGATCCGCTGAAGCTGTTGCCGCCGGACTTGGTGATCGCATTGACGATGCCGCCGGCGAAGCGGCCGAACTCGGCCGAGACCCCCGCGGTGGAGATGGTGGTTTCCTGGAGCGCGTCCTCGATGAACAGCGGCAGCGAGGTGCGGCGGACGTTGTCCTGCGCCACCACGCCGTTGACCAGGATCAGGTTCTCGGAGGTGATGGCGCCGGAGATCGAGATCTGCTGGTTGCCGGTGTTCGAGTTGCTCGGGCCCGTCCGCAGCGCGCCCGGGGTCAGCGCGATCGTCTGATCCAGGCCGCGGTTGAGCGGCAGGTCGTTGACGGTGTCCTGCCGGATCGTCGTGGCGGCCGTCACGCCGGCGGCGAACTCTTCCGAGACGCTGCCGGTCACGGTGATCGCCTCGGTGACGCCGCCGACCTGCAGCCTGGCGTCGAGCGGTACGGTGGCGGCCGCGGTCACCAGCGTGTCCTGGCGCGCGGTCTGGAACCCCTGCAGCTCGAAGGTGAGCGTGTAGTCCCCGGGCGGCAGGAACGGGATGATGTAGTCGCCGCTGTCGTTGGTCGTCACGGTGCGCGCGCCCTGCAGCGCCGGCGAGGTGGCGGTGACCGTGACCCCCGGCAGCGCCGCGCCGTCCTGGCCGGCCACGCGCCCCGACACCGTGCCGGTGGGATTGCCCTGCGCGAATGCGGGGCTGGCCAGCAGCAGGCAGAGGCACGCGCGCCACAGCGTCATCGTCAACTTCATCGGGAGAGCTCCTTGGAAAGCGATTCGGTCCGGCGTGGATATCGAGCAACGGCCGTGCCCTGACGCGGGCGCACACGCGGCTGGCGACGGCGCGCGGCGCGTGGGGCAGGCGGTGGGATTCGCGGGGCGGGTCGCGGCGATCAGGGACGAACGGCGCGCCGGAATCCGGTCACGCCGTTCGTCACACTGCGCGGTTCAACGGAGTGGATATCGCGATCCAATTTCTGCGCGCCGGGGCCGCAGACAGGCCTCCTGCGCGACCTAGAACACAAACCGCAGGCCGAGCTGCACGGTGCGCGGCGGGCGGGCCAGGCTGCGGATGCGCATGAAGTTCGGATCGGTGAAGCCGGTCACCGGGTTGCCGAACTGGGCGTGGTTCAGCACGTTCTGCGACTCGGCGCGGATCTCCAGCCGGTAGTGGCCGAACGGGATGGTGCGGAACAGCGAGAAGTCGAGGTTCCAGTTCGACGGGCCGCGAAACGCGTTGCGCCCGGAGTTGCCCCACGCGTTTCCCGGCTGGGCGAACGCCAACGGGTCGTACCAGCGCTCGTCGGGGCCGGCCTCGCCGAAGCCCGCCTGGGGGTCTCCCGTGACGTTGATCGACTGGAAGCCGCCCGCCTGCTGCAGCAGCCCGTTGTCGCCGCCGATCGAGAAGGGGGTGCCCGACAGCCACGACGCGATGCCGTTGACCTGCCAGTTCTTGATCACCAGGGCGAGCGGGTTGGCGCTCTGGCGGGCGAACGGCAGCTCGTAGACGAACCCCATCTGCAGCATGTGCGGCCGGTCGTAGCCGGCCCGCGCGTAGTTGCGCGCGAACTGCGACGGCTGGTTCCACGTGAAGCCGCCGCCGTCGTCATCGACCTCGTTCATCGCCTTGCTCAGGGTGTAGGCCCCCTTGAGCAGCAGCCCGTTGCGGTAGGGGCGATTGATGGCGATCTGGAGCGAGTGGTAGCGGGCCCGCGTCACCGCGGCGAAGCGGGAGATGTTGGCGGTGCCGGCCCTGGCGAACAGCTGGCGGTTGGCGTTGCCGCCGGACTCCGCGTAGTTCAGGTCCCGGCTGGCGTAGCCGTTGTCGGTGCGCGTGCCGACGTAGCCGACACTGGCCGCGATGTCGAGCGGCAGACGACGCTCGACGAACACGTTCCACGACTGGGTGGCGCCGCGTTCCACGTTGTCGGGATCGGGAGAGGTCATCGCGACGCCGCGCGGCAGCGGGATGTTGCCGCTCTGGATGTCCGGGTTCGGGGCGCCGGGAATGCCATTCGAGACGTTGCCGTACGGGATGAAGCCGTTCGGGCCGGCGTCGCTGTAGGCAATCGTCAGCGGATACCGCCCGCGCATCGGGCGCGACCACGGCAGCGGCGTGAACGTCTTGCCATACCCGGCGCGCAGTACGGTGACGTCGTTGAGCCGGTAGGCGGCGCCGAAGCGCGGCGCGAAGAGCGTGTTGCTGACCTTGATCCCGAGGTCGTCGGGGTTGCCGCCGAGACCGCCGAGCCGGATGTTGAAGGTGTCGAAGTCGAGCAGCTCGATGCCGCGGTCCTGCCGCATCATCAGCGGGTAGTATTCGTAGCGGAGGCCGAGGTTCAGCGTCAGCTTCTCGTCCACCTGCCAGCGATCCGCCACGTAGACGCCGTACTGGTTCTCGCGCCCGCTGAGCTCCTCGAACTGCACGCTCTTGGCGTAGTTGCTCATCTCGCCGAGCAGGAACGCGGCGTAGCCGTTCCAGCCGCCGACGCCGGCATAGCCGGGGGTGCCGGTCACCCCGCCGCCGAACGTCAGCACCCCCCGCGGGTTGCTCACTTCGGGCTGCCAGTGGGTCAGCCGCAGCCGCACGAAGTCGAAGCCGGTGCGGATCTCGTGGCGGCCGGCCACCTTGGTCAGGTTGGTCGACACCGTGTAGCTGCGCTCGTCGCGCCACACCGGCGTCCACGTCGAGGTGTTGCCCAGGTCGGAGAGCCCGGTGTTGAACACCGGCATGCCGCTGTAGCGCTCGAGATCGGCCGAGCCGGGGCCGGTCACCCCCGCGCTGTTCAGGCCGGGGATGCCGAAGACGTCGAGGCCGTAGTTGGTGCCGTAGTCCGGGCCGGTCATGCTCTGCTGCATCACGTTCGCGCCGACGCTGCCGTCGAGCAGGAGCGTCGGGGTCAGCGTCCAGGTCTGGCCGAACGTGTAGACCGTCGTGGTCGTATCGCCGCCGCCGGCGCCGTCGAGCCCGAGGTAGAACAGATCGAAGACCGAGGCTTCCATCCTCGAGAACTTGCCCCAGATCTGGTGCGCGGAGGTGCGGTTCCAGTTGATCTTGCCGTCGAAGTTGTCGCGGTCGGCGGTCGGCTTCCGCGGGATGAACAGGTTGTTCTGGAGGCCGTTGTTCGTTCCCGGATTGTTCGGCTCGGGGTATCTGGACTGGACGTTGCGGCTGATGTTGCTGAGGCGGTTGGCCGGGATGACCGCGTTCGGGAAGAACTCGCGGTTGCGCCCGTCGGGGGTGCCGGTGGCCGGGTCGTAGATCCGGAAGGTCGGGTTGAGCGCGAGCACCTCGCTGAAGTCGCCGTTCCGCATCCGCGCCGTCGGCACGGTGTACTGGTTGAACAGGCCCTTGCGCTCGGCGTTGCGCTCCCACGATCCGAAGTAGAAGAGCCGGTTCCGCCGGATCGGTCCGCCCGCCGTCCCGCCCATGATCGAGACGCTCGAGTCGACCTTGCTCGGATCGAAATAGCCCGTGCGGGCGCTCAGCTCGTCCTGCTGGCGGAAGAAGAAGGCCGAGCCCTTGAAGGTGTTGGTGCCCGACTTGGTCTGCACCGCCGTCGCCGCGCCGCCGGTCATGCCCTGCGCCGCGTCGAAGCTGTTGGTCGAGATGTTGACGTTCTCGATGGTCTCCACCGGCGCGATGTAGCCGGCATGGTGCGGCAGCCAGACGTTGATGCTGGCGGCGCCGTCGATCCGCGTCACGTTGTTGTTGCGGTTCGTGCCGTTGATGTTGGTGGTCAGCGCCCGGCCGGGGGTGTCCGTCTGGGCGTTCTGGAACTGCGGCGGCGTCGCGCCGGGCACCAGGTTCATCAGGTACTGGTAGTTGCGGTACTGGTTCAGCGGCAGGTTGACGACGTCCTCCGGCCGCAGGTCGACGCTGACGTCGGCCTTGTCCGTCTTGAGCAGCACCTTCTCCGTCGTCACCGTGACCGACTCGCTCAGCGCGCCGATCTCCAGCCGGGCGTTGATCCGGACGATGCCGCCCGCGGTGACCGGGATGCCGGTCTGCACGAACTCCTTGAAGCCCTGCAGCGCCGCCTTGAGCGTGTAGGTGCCGCCGGCGACGTTGCGGATGGTGTAGACGCCCGTGCCATCGGAGGTGGCGTTGAACTCGAGTCCGGTGTCCTCGTTCTGGATGCTCACCGTGACGCCGGGAACGCCGGCGCCGGAGGCATCCACGACGGTGCCGGTCATGCTGCCGTACAGCGCCTGGGCGGCAGCGGCGAGCGGCAGCAGCGTCAGCGCGGCGGCCAGCGCGGCGCGCTGCCATTGCAGGAGTGGGCTACGGCCGGGGAATGCGCTGGCGAATACGGTGGGATCGCTCACGACAGGCCTCCTTGACGAGCAGTGTGACCAGGGGCAGTCAGGGCGCGGATGAGACCGCATTAATCACGACGGCAGCGGCGTGTCAAGGAAAGACGGAAGTCGGTGCACAATGACGCCATGAAAATCGAACACGTGGCCCTGCAGGTCTCGGATCCCGCGGCGATCGCGCAGTGGTATGTCGCGCATCTCGGCTGCTCGGTGGCCCGCTCCTCCCCCGACGCGCCGTTCGTGCACTTCCTCAAGGACGGCTCCGGCGCCTCGATGCTCGAGTTGTACCGCAGCCCCAACGCGCCGGTGCCCGACTACGCCGGCATGGACCCGAGCCTGGTGCACCTGGCGTTCGTCTCGGCGGACCCGCAGGCGGATCGCGACCGGCTGGTCGCCGCGGGCGCCAGCATCGTCGACCCGCGCCTGCAGACGCCGGCGGGCGACGAGCTGGTCATGCTGCGCGATCCGTGGGGGCTGGCGCTGCAGCTGGTGAAGCGCGCCACGCCGATGATCAGGGGGTGACCCGGCGGCAGGCCGCGGCGGCAACGGCGCCCTGCAGGCCTACACCCAGCGGCGCAGCCAGTCCCAGGCCTCGGCCTGCATCGCCAGGTTGAACTCGTGCGGGGCATCGAAGAGCCGGCAGCGCTGCCGGTCGGCGTGCCCGGCCTTGGTGTAGAGGCGCGCGATCTTCTCGAACGCCGCCTTCACCCCGTCGAGCGCGAACAGGCGATCACGCGAGCCGTTGATGATCAGCGCGGCGCGCGGCGCGATGAGGGCGGCGAGGTCGGGGAAATCGAGGTAGCGGTAGAGCCCGTTGATGTGGAACGAGAGCCCGACGGTGTGCACGACGTGGCTCCGGATCTGCGACGCGAAGCTCGTCATCCAGCCGACGTCCACGGCGGCCTTGATCCGCTCGTCGAGCGCCGCGAGCAGGAAGCTGCGATAGCCGCCGACCGAGAGGCCGGCGCAGGCCAGGCGGCGCGGATCGACCTCCGGCCGCGACGCCAGGTAGTCCAGCGTCCTGATGTCGTCCCACAGCAGCACCCCCGGCCAGGTGATGCCGGCGGTGAAGAGGCTTCGCCCGACCAGCGATTCGTTCTGCGACGCGCGCGCGTTGAACGCCTGGATCTCCTTGTCGGTCATCGTGGCCGGCCGCGTCCGGTAGGCCGGCGGGTCGTCGTCCAGCAGCATGCGGCGGTCGCCCCAGTAGAACGCGTCGATGGCGGCCACCACGTAGCCCTGGTTCACGAGCTCGACGGCAATGCTGCGGCCGCCGTAGCGCTCCGCCTTGAACGCGGTGAGGTAGGGGTGTTCGCCGTCCGCGGCCACGACTTTCTCCTTGCCCCACAGATACAGACCGTCGTGGCTGTGGAGGACGAGGACGGCCGGTGCGGGCTTCGTGGCGTTGGCGGGGATCAGCACGTAGGCCGGAATGCGCAGGTCCGGCGTGGTCTGGAACGTCAGGAGCTCCTCGATGTAGCTTCCCTTGTTCGTCCGCCGGATCAGCTCCGGCTGCGGCGCCACCGGCGGCGGCGCGTAGAAGAGGTGCTGGAAGACCCTGGCCCTCGCCGTGCCTTGCCAGCTGTCGAGGCGCGGGAACTCGGGGCGCAGGAACGACAGCTCGAGCGGCGATTGATCGGCCTGTCCCTGCACGAACGGATGGAGGTTGCCGAGGTGCGGAGCGGTGGCGCCTGCCGCCGCGGCCTGCGACGGTGCCGCGACCGCGCCGGCGCGACCGGGTGCCGCCGCCAGGAGTCCGCCGCCAGCCGCCAGGCGCTCGCAGAACTGTCGTCGTGAAATCGGCATGGGCCGAGAGGGTAGCCTACTTTGCCCGCTTCAGCACCAGTGTCGCCGTCTGCGCCCTTTCTTCCCGCGCGCGCGCCGCGCTGCCGGTCATCTCCTCCCCCTTCTGCGCAAGCGTGACCTTCATCAGGCTGTCCCCGGTCTGCAGCTCGAAGGTCAGCGTGCCGTTTTCCGCCCGGCCGATCTGAATCGGATGCTGCTCGCTGGCGTCCGGGCCGGCCGTGCCGGTCAGCTTGTCGCCGTCCTGCTTCAGCACGACGTGGGCGGGGCCCGGCTGGCCGTCGGACGGGGTGAGC
>CAWIAX010000002.1:2310000-2676024 GCA_963834305.1 uncultured Acidobacteriota bacterium | reverse complement strand
GTGCCGATCCAGGTGCCGGTGGCGTCACCGGAGATCAGGGTGGCGGTGGCGAGAGCGATCAGAAGGACGTGCTAGCAGGACCCCGTTGACGACGTGGGGGAGCCTGGCGGACAGGAAGCGCATCTCGTGGGCCTTAGACGTCGGGCGCCGGCGACCGGTTCAGGCCTTGTGCCGGACGGCGGCGCAAGGGTCCCTCGTCGCTCAAACAGGAGCTGACGGAACCAACCCGCGTCTCCGGTGTCTTAGCATCTACGCCACACAGTCGGCGCGGGGACCAGCCCGGCCGGCGGCGGCGCCGGGTTCATTGCGGGGGCCTCCGTGCTCGAAGCCAGGAACCTCACCAAGTATTACGCCGCCATTCCCGCCATCCGCGACGTCAGCTTCACGCTGCAGCCAGGCAGCATCCTCGGCCTGCTCGGGCCCAACGGCTCGGGCAAGTCCACGACGGTCTCCATCATCACCGGGCTCCTCGAGCCTTCCGGGGGGAGCGTCCGCCTGGACGGCGCGGACATTCGCGAGAGTCCTCTGGCCTACAAGGCCTCGATTGGCTACGTTCCTGAAGAGGCCCATCTTTATACCTACCTGACCGGCGCCGAATACCTGGCGCTGGTCGGGCGCCTCCGTTCGCTGCCCGACGCCATTCTGCACCGCCGGATTGCCGAGTTCCTCGACGTGTTCGGGCTGGCCGACGATCAGCACGCGCCGATGTCGGCCTACTCCAAGGGCATGCGGCAGAAGATCCTGATCGCCGCGGCGCTCCTGCACGATCCCCGGATCGTCGTGTTCGACGAGCCGAACTCCGGCCTTGACGTCACGACCGCGCTGGTGCTCCGCAGCCTGGTGCAGGCGCTCGCGGCGGAAGGACGGATGGTGCTCTACAGCTCGCACGTCCTGGAGATCGTCGAGACCGTGGCGACTGACGTGCTCATCCTGCAGGGCGGCCGCGTCGCCGCGCACGGATCGATCGCCGAGCTGCGCGGCCTGCTGGCGCTGCCGTCGCTCGAGCAGGTGTTCCGTCGCCTGGTCGTCACGTCGGATGTCGATGGCCTGGCGCGCCAGCTGATCGAGGTCATGAAGGGGTGACGTCCCCCGGCCCGGCCCGGCTGCTCGCGCGCATGTTCTTCGGACGGTATTTCGAGAGCGAGCTGATGCCGGCCGGACTGCCGCAGGCCCAGGTCGTCATCTGGGCGATCGCGCTGCTCGCCGCCCCCGGCTACGTGCTGTCGTTCGTCTTCGCCATCAAGTACGACCGGCTGTGGCGGCTGGCCCCCGCGCTCCTGCCGGATGAAATGCTCGGCGACCAGCTGCTGTTCGTCACGTTCAGCATGACGGCGCTCGGCCTGGTCGGTCTGGTGGTGTGGGAACGGGTGTTCCCGGACCGGCGGGACGCGCGGATCCTCGGGATGCTGCCGCTCGCCCGCCACATCCACGTCATGGGCCGTCTCGGGGCGCTCACCACGATCGCGATCCTGTTCTGCGCCGGCGTCAACCTGCCCTCGGCTGTTGTCTACGGCGGGTTCCTGGCCGGCAGCGATGGGACGGCCGGTCCCGTGCGCGGCATCGTGGCGCACCTTGCCGCCACCGGGATGGGCGGCCTGTTCGCCTTCTTTCTCGTGATTGCCGGACAGGGCGCCATCCTGGTGGTCTGTGGCGCCCGGACCGCGCAGCGCCTCGCCCTGGTGCTGCAGGCGATCTTCGTGGTGATCCTGCTGCAGGCGTTCTTCTGGGTCCCAGGTCTGGGCCTGATGATCCGCGACGCGTACGACAGCCGGGCCGGAGGCGCGCTGACGATGTTCCCTCCCGCGTGGTTCCTGGCGCTATACGGTGTCGTCGCGGGCTGGTCGCGCCAGGTCCCGCCGGTGTACCCGCTCGCCGCCGTCGCGGGTGCGGCGTCGGCCGCGGCCGGTGCCACGCTGCTCCTGGTCGCGAGCTACGGGCGGCTCGTGCGCCTGGCACTCGAGACACCCCCGGGCACCCGCCGCCGCTCGAGCGCCCTCCGACGCGTGTCGGCAGCACTGGGCATGCTGGTGGCCAGGGATCCGGTGCAGCGGGCGGTCGCCGGGTTCACGTTCAGGACGATGACGCGGAGCCGCGCGCACCTGATGCTGCTTGCGTCCTATGCCGGCGCGGCGCTCGCGCTCGTGCTGGCCGGGGTGATCCCGCTCGTCGCCCGGAGGGGACTGGCCGCGCTCGATGTCCCGTCGGTGGCCCTGCTGTCGGCGCCGCTGGTGGCCAACTTCATCATCCTGGGCGGCGTGCGCGTCCTGCTGGCGATTCCGACCGACATCAAAGCGAACTGGGTCTTCCGGCTGCATGCGCCTGACCAACGCATTGCCGCGGCAGTGGGCGGCGTCCGCAGCTTCCTGGTGCTCGCCATCGTCTTGCCGATTGCTGCGGCCGCGGGACTGGCGGGCCTGCCGCTCTGGGGCGTTCGAATCTGCCGCGCTGCACGCGCTGTTCGTTGGCGCACTGGGGCTGCTGCTGACCGACGTGCTGCTCGTTGGCCTGCGGAAGATTCCGTTCACGTGCACCTACGTCCCCGGCCGCTCGCGGGCACGCAGCCTGCTGCCGATCTATCTTCTTGCGTTCAGCCTCTACGCCTACTCGCTCGCCGGGCTCGAGGCCGCGCTCCTGAAGCACCCTGTCTTCTTCGTGCCCGTCTTCGTCATCGTCGCGCTCTCCGCCGCGGGGTTCGCGTTCCTGCGGCGCCGCGACCTGGCGCCTCCGCCCGGCCTGACCTATGAAGAGGAGGAGCCGGACAGCCTGTTCCAGGGGTTCCGGCTGAGCGAGGGGGTCGCGGCCGAGAGCCGGCCGGTGGTTCCAGCCGGGCGCCCGCACGCTGGGTGATTGCCGACGAGCGTCAGGGTCTGATGGGACCTCGGGCGTTCCCGTCGTCGTCGAGAGGAGCCGCGCCGTTCAGGCGACGGTATCGACCAGGCCGAACCACTGGCGGGCGCTGGATTCTTCCGGCCACACCGCCGCGCCGCACACCCACATGTCGTTGTTCAGCATGCTCTTCCAGACCAGATCGGCCTGGAGCGACATCGCGTTGGGCAGCTGGAGCTGGAAGCGGTCCGGCGGCACGCCGCCATCGGCGGGAATCTCGAACTTCACCCCGCCGTAGCTGACGTCGACGATCTTGGCCTGGCTCTCCCCGACGTGCGCCATCAGGCCGGCCACGGCCTTCCGCCACCAGCGCCGCGGCACGGCGAACTCGGTGAGGTTCTGGCCGAGTTTCTGCCGGATGATGCCGAGCAGCGTGTCGGGGTCGAACGGTTTGACCAGGTAATCGGCGCCGCCGCGCCGGGCTTCGGCTTCGAGCACCGAATCGGCGTAGCCGGTGATGACGATGGCGGGGATGCGATTGGGCCCGCTGATGACGAGCTGCAGGCCGTTGAACGAGCCAAGGCGGACGTCGGCGATGAGGAGGTCGGGCGGCGTTTCGCGCAGAATGCGCCGCGCGTCCGGGAAGGTGCCGGCGGTCACGACGCTATACCCGGCCTGCTCCAGCAATTCGGCCAGTCCCAGGCGCGTCACTCGATGATCGTCGACAATGAGAATGGTCGCCATTGAATAGGCCTTCCCGCCGGAGGCAGTCCGAACGGCCCCGTGCAGTTTACGCCAGAAATGCGCGTTCGCACAGAGCCCGGCTGTTTACTGCAATCGGTTTCACTTTTCGTACCTGGCCGGCAGTGCCGGCGTCCGGCCCGGAACTCCCGTTCCCGGCCCGGCCACCCCCGTGACCCGTCCCCGGCCGCACCCCGATCCGCCGGCAAATCCGCGGTAGCATGCGAGTTCCCGCATGCATGTGCCCACGGCTCTCGAGTCGGCAACCCGCCCGCGGCCGTTCCTGAAGTGGGCCGGCGGCAAGCGCCAGCTGCTTCCTGAGCTTCGCCGGTTCGTCCCGTCCCGCTTTGCCGCGTATCATGAACCGTTTCTCGGCAGCGGTGCACTTTTCTTTGATCTGTGGCGCCGGGGGCTCCTCGACGGCCGGCGCTGCCGGCTGACCGACATCAATCCCGACCTGGTCGGCTGCTACCAGGCGATCGCCGGCGATGTCCAGGGGGTCATTGCGGAGCTGCACCGGCTGGCGGAGCGCCACGCGCGCGACGCCTCAGAGACCTACTACGGCGTCCGGGACGGCGCGTTCAATCCGCAACGGCGCAAGCGGCACGCCGCGCCGGACAGCCAGGCCTACCCGGCGGCGCTCGCCGCCATGTTCATCTACCTCAATCGGACGGGATACAACGGCCTGTTCCGGCTGAACGCGCGCGGCGATTTCAACGTGCCGGTGGGGCGCTACGCCAGCCCCAGGATCTGCGACGAGGTGAACCTGCGGGCGGCCGCGGACGTGCTCGGCTCCCCGCTGGTCGAGATCCGGCACGAGGCGTTCACGGCGGTTGGCGACGCGGCGGAGCGGGAGGATTTCGTCTACCTCGATCCGCCATACGCGCCGCTGAGCGCCACCGCCCGCTTCACGTCCTACACGCGGGGAAGCTTCAGCGGCGACGATCAGCGCCGGCTGCAGGAAACCGTGCTGCGCCTCGCGCGCCGCGGCAGCTTTGTCGTCCTGAGCAACTCGACCGCCCCGCTGGTGTCGGAGCTCTACGACACGGCCGAGGCACGGCAGGCCGGCCTCCAGGCCCACCGCGTGCCGGCCCGGCGCGCGATCAACTCGAACGCCGGCCGCCGTGGCGTGGTGGAGGAGTTCGTGATCAGCAACGTCCCGCCGGCGCGCTGACCGGCCTCACTTCACCGCGAGGACGTGGCCCTGCGTCCGCCAGTAGATCACCCCCTCGGAGAGGGCCGGCGTCGCCAGCGTGCTCTCCGCCATGTCGTTGGTGGCGACGAGCGCGTAGGCCGGCGCCGCCTTGAGCACGAAGACCCGCCCGTCTTCGCTGGCGAAGTAGACCTTGCCGTCCGCCGCCACCGGCGACGCGGTAAAGGCGGTCGTGCCGTCCGCGAGCCGTTCGGTGAACCGCTTCTCGCCGGTCCTGGCGTCGTAGGCCGTCAGGATGCCGTTGTAGGTGACGACGTAGAGCAGGCCGCGGTAGACGAGGGGGGTGGCCATGTAGCCGCCGCCGCGCGGGTAGCTCCAGGCGACCGCCGCGTTCGTCGCCGCCCCGGCCTGGAGGGACACGTCGCCGGCGGCTGTGTCCCTGATGGCGTAGACCGGCGCCATCAGCCCGTGCGCGTTGGTCACGTAGACGAGGCCGCCGCTGGCGACCGGCGTCGGCACCGGGATGTCGCCGCCGCCCGACAGCTTCCAGACTTCCTCGCCCGTCTTGAAGTCGTAGGCGCCGACGTGGCGCATGCCGTTGACGAGGAGCTGGGTCCGGCCGTTGACCTCGTGCACCGTCGGCGTGCTCCAGGTGGGCACGTCGTTGCGGCTCTTCCGCCACAGCTCGCGTCCGTCCTTCGCGTCGAACGCCGCGAGGAAGGAGCCCTTCTGGACGTCGGCCTGCACCACCACCACGCCGTCGTGGATGACGGGGGAGCTGCCGGTCTCCCACTGGGCGTCGGGCGCCACGTAGTAGCCGGCATCGAGCACGCCGAGCTCCTTCGTCCAGAGCGGCGTGCCCTTCATGTCGAAGGCGTGCAGCCCTTCGGAGCCGAAGAAGGCGACGAGGCGCTCGCCGTCGGTCGCCAGCGTCGAGTTGGCGTGGGTCGCCTTGGTGTGGCGCTTGATCTTCGGGATGGCGACCACGACCGTCCGCTGCCACCGCACCGCCCCCGTGGCCTTGTCGATCGCGTAGACCCGCCACTCGTGCGGCGTGTCGTCGTCCACCGGCTTGATGTCGCCGTAGAGGCCGACCTTGAGGTCGGCGTCCTTGCGGCTGCTGATCGAGGTGGCGAGGTAGAGCGTGTCGCCCCAGATCACCGGGCTGGCGTGGCCGAGGCCGGGCACGGCGGTGCGCCAGCGGACGCCGGCGTTCTTCGCCACGTCCCAGGTGGCGGGCGCCGGGTGGCGATCGTCGATGCCGGCGGCGCGGATGCCCCGGAACTGCGGCCAGTCGATGCCCGGCCGCGGCGCCGAGGCGCCCGACAGCGCGGGAACGACGGCCGCCAGCGCGACCGCGGCGGTGACGAGTCCGGACAGCACGCGCCCCATCTGATCCTCCCGGGAAAGACCTGTAACGGTTCCCCTTATAATAAAGGTTTAGCCCCATGGCATCCGACGCAACCACCACAGGCCCCGCACGCATGGCTGAAGCTCCGCTCGACTTCATCCGCACCATCGTCCAGGAAGACGTCCGGGCGGGGAAGCATGGCGGGCGCGTCTCGACGCGGTTCCCGCCGGAGCCGAACGGCTACCTGCACATCGGGCATGCCAAGTCGATCTGCCTCAACTTCGGCGTCGCGGCGGAGTTCGGCGGCACGTGCAACCTGCGGTTCGACGACACCAACCCGGTCAAGGAGGACGTCGAATACGTGGACGCGATCCAGGAGGACGTGCGCTGGCTCGGCTTCGAGTGGCAGGGGGAGCCGCACTACGCGTCGGACTACTTCGAGGCGCTCTACGGCTATGCCGTCCACCTGATCGGGGAGGGACTGGCCTACGTGGACAGCCTGAGCGCCGACGAGATGCGGGCGTATCGCGGCACGCTGACCGAGCCCGGCCGCGACGAGCCCGTATCGCGACCGGCCGGTGGCGGAGAGCCTCGACCTGTTCGCGCGGATGCGCGCCGGGGAGTTTCCCGACGGCGCCCACGTGCTGCGGGCGAAGATCGACATGGCGTCGCCCAACATCACGATGCGCGACCCGGTGCTCTACCGGATCCGCCGGGCGCACCATCACCGCACCGGCGACGCGTGGTGCATCTACCCGATGTACGACTTCGCGCACCCGCCGTCGGACGCCGTCGAGCAGATCACGCACTCGCTCTGCACCCTCGAGTTCGAGGATCACCGGCCGCTCTACGACTGGCTGATCGAGCACCTGCCGGTGCCGGCGCGGCCGCGGCAGATCGAGTTCGCGCGGCTCAACCTGACCTACACCGTGATGAGCAAGCGGAAGCTGCTGGCGCTGGTCGACGAGGGGCGCGTCAACGGCTGGGACGATCCGCGCATGCCGACGATTGGCGGCATGCGGCGCCGCGGCTACACGCCGCAGGCGATCCGGGCGTTCTGCGATCGCATCGGCGTGGCCAAGCGCGAGAGCCTGGTGGACGTCGCGCTGCTCGAGCACGCCGTCCGGGAGGACCTGAACCTGCGCGCGCCGCGGGTGATGGCGGTGCTGAAGCCGCTGCGCGTCGTCATCGAGAACTACCCCGAGGAACAGGTCGAGGAGTTCGAGATCGGGAACAACCAGGAGGATCCGTCGGCGGGGAACCGGAAGGTGCCGTTTTCGCGCGTGCTCTACATCGAGCAGGACGACTTCATGGAGGACCCGCCGAAGAAGTTCTTCCGGCTCGCGCCGGGGCGCGAGGTGCGCCTGCGCGGCGCGTATTTCGTGACCTGCACCGGGGTGGAGAAGGACGCGTCCGGCCGCATCGTGGAGCTGCGCTGCCGCTACGACCCCGAGACCCGCGGCGGGGACGCGCCGAGCGGGCGCAAGGTGAAGGCAACGCTGCACTGGGTGTCGGCCCGTCATGCGCTCGACGCCGAGGTCCGGCTCTACGACCGCCTGTTCCTCAGCGAGACCCCGGAGAGCCAGGGGGACTATCGCGACGATCTCAACCCGGCCTCGCTCGAGGTGCTGACGGCGTGCAAGATCGAGCCGAGCGTGGCCGGCGCGGCGCCCGGCACGCGCTACCAGTTCGAGCGGCTCGGCTACTTTGCCGTCGATCCCGATGCCACGCCGGGGTCGCTGGTGTTCAACCGCACGGTAACGCTGAAGGACAGCTGGGCGAAGATCGCCGCGCGCGGCTAGAGCAGCCGCAGTGGCGGCGGGTCGCCATGTAAAGCTGGTCGGGTCGCGCGCCTGGTACCCGAGGGCGCCCACCGGCTTGACGACGTCCGCCGGAGCGAGGCACGGTATCGACCAGGCCGAACCACTGGCGGGCGCTCGATTCTTCCGGCCACACCGCCGCGCCGCACACCCACATGTCGTTGTTCAGCATGCTCTTCCAGACCAGATCCGCCTGCAGCGACATCGCGTTGGGCAGCTGGAGCTGGAAGCGGTCCGGCGGGACGCCGCGATCGGCGGGAATCTCGAACTTCACCCCGCCGTAGCTGACGTCCACGATTTTCGCCTGGCTCTCCCCGACGTGTGCCATCAGGCCGGCCACCGCCTTCCGCCACCAGCGCCGCGGCACCGCGAACTCGGTGAGGTTCTGGCCGAGCTTCTGCCGGATGATGCCGAGCAGCGTGTCGGGGTCGAACGGTTTGACCAGGTAATCGGCGCCGCCGCGCCGGGCTTCGGCTTCGAGCACCGAATCGGCGTAGCCGGTGATGACGATGGCGGGGATGCGATTGGGCCCGCTGATGACGAGCTGCAGGCCGTTGAACGAGCCGAGGCGGACGTCGGCGATGAGCAGATCCGGCGGCGTTTCGCGGAGAATGCGCCGCGCATCCGGGAAGGTGCCGGCGGTCACGACGCTGTACCCGGCCTGCTCCAGCAATTCGGCCAGTCCCAGGCGCGTCACTCGATGATCGTCGACAATGAGAATGGTCGCCATTGAATAGGCCTTCCCGCCGGAGGCAGTCCGAACGGCCCCGTGCAGTTTACGCCAGAAATGCGCGTTCGCACAGAGCCCGGCTGTTTACTGCAATCGGTTTCACTTTTCGTACCTGGCCGGCAGTGCCGGCGTCCGTGCCCGGAACCGCCCGTTCTCGGCCCGGCCACCCCTCCGTGACCCGTCCCGGCCGCACCCCGATCCGCCGGCAAATCCGCGGTAGCATGCGAGTTCCCGCATGCATGTGCCCACGGCTCTCGAGTCGGCAACCCGCCCGCGGCCGTTCCTGAAGTGGGCCGGCGGCAAGCGCCAGCTGCTTCCTGAGCTTCGCCGCTTCGTCCCGTCCCGCTTTGCCGCGTATCATGAACCGTTTCTCGGCAGCGGTGCACTTTTCTTTGATCTGTGGCGCCGGCGCCTCCTCGACGGCCGGCGCTGCCGGCTCACCGACATCAATCCCGACCTGGTCGGCTGCTACCAGGCGATCGCCGGCGATGTCCAGGGGGTCATTGCGGAGCTGCACCGGCTGGCGGAGCGCCACGCGCGCGACGCCTCAGAGACCTACTACGGCGTCCGGGACGGCGCGTTCAATCCGCAACGGCGCGCGCGGCACGCCGCGCCGGACGGCGAGGCCTACCCGGCGGCGCTCGCCGCCATGTTCATCTACCTCAATCGGACGGGATACAACGGCCTGTTCCGGCTGAACGCGCGCGGCGACTTCAACGTGCCGGTGGGGCGCTACGCCAGCCCCAGGATCTGCGACGAGGTGAACCTGCGGGCTGCCGCGGAAGTGCTCGGCTCCCCCCTGGTCGAGATCCGGCACGAGGCGTTCACGGCGGTCGGCGACGCGGCGGAGCGGGAGGATTTCGTCTACCTCGATCCGCCGTACGCGCCGCTGAGCGCCACGGCCCGCTTCACGTCCTACACGCGGGGAAGCTTCAGCGGCGACGATCAGCGCCGGCTGCAGGAAACCGTGCTGCGCCTCGCGCGCCGCGGCTGCTTCGTCGTCCTGAGCAACTCGACCGCCCCGCTGGTGTCGGAGCTCTACGACACCGCCGAGGCCCGGCAGGCCGGACTGCAGGCCCACCGCGTGCCGGCCCGGCGCGCGATCAACTCGAACGCCGGCCGCCGTGGCGTAGTGGAGGAGTTCGTGATCAGCAACGTCCCGCCGGCGCGCTGACCCGGCCTCATTTCACCGCGAGGACGTGGCCCTGCGTCCGCCAGTACATCACCCCCTCGGAGAGGGCCGGCGTCGCCAGCGTGCTCTCCGCCATGTCGTTGGTGGCGACGAGCTCGTACGCCGGCGCCGCCTTGAGCACGAAGACCCGTCCGTCTTCGCTGGCGAAGTAGACCTTGCCGTCCGCCGCCACCGGCGACGCGGTAAAGGCGGTCGTGCCGTCGGCGAGCCGTTCGGTGAACCGCTTCTCGCCGGTCTTCGCGTCGTAGGCCGTCAGGATGCCGTTGTAGGTGACGACGTAGAGCAGGCCGCGGTAGACGAGCGGGGTGGCCATGTAGCCGCCGCCGCGCGGGTAGCTCCAGGCGACCGCCGCGTTCGTCGCCGCTCCGGCCTGGAGGGACACGTCGCCGGCGGCGGTGTCCCTGATGGCGTAGACCGGCGCCATCAGCCCGTGCGCGTTGGTCACGTAGACGAGGCCGCCGCTGGCGACCGGCGTCGGCACCGGGATGTCGCCGCCGCCCGACAGCTTCCAGACTTCCTCGCCGGTCTTGAAGTCGTAGGCGCCGACGTGGCGCATGCCGTTGACGAGGAGCTGCGTCCGGCCGTTGACCTCGTGCACCGTCGGCGTGCTCCAGGTGGGCACGTCGTTGCGGCTCTTCCGCCACAGCTCGCGTCCGTCCTTCGCGTCGAACGCCGCGAGGAACGAGCCCTTCTGGACGTCGGCCTGCACCACCACCACGCCGTCGTGGATGACGGGGGAGCTGCCGGTCTCCCACTGGGCGTCGGGCGCCACGTAGTAGCCGGCATCGAGCACGCCGAGGTCCTTCGTCCAGAGCGGCGTGCCCTTCATGTCGAAGGCGTGCAGCCCTTCGGAGCCGAAGAAGGCGACGAGGCGCTCGCCGTCGGTCGCGAGCGTCGAGTTGGCGTGGGTCGCCTTGGTGTGGCGCTTGATCTTCGGGATGGCGACGACGACCGTCCGCTGCCACCGACCGCCCCGGTGGCCTTGTCGATCGCGTAGACCCGCCACTCGTGCGGCGTGTCGTCGTCCACCGGCTTGATGTCGCCGTAGAGGCCGACCTTCAGATCGGTGTCCTTGCGGCTGCTGATCGAGGTGGCGAGGTAGAGGGTGTCGCCCCAGATGACCGGGCTGGCGTGGCCGAGGCCGGGCACGGCGGTGCGCCAGCGGACGCCGGCGTTCTTCGCCACGTCCCAGGTGGCGGGCGCCGGGTGGCGATCGTCGATGCCGGCGGCGCGGATGCCCCGGAACTGCGGCCAGTCGATGCCCGGCCGCGGCGCCGCGGCGCCCGATAGCGCGGGAACGACGGCCGCCAGCGCGACCACGGCGGTGACGAGTCCGGACAGCACGCGCCCCATCTGATCCTCCCGGGAAAGACCTGTAACGGTTCCCCTTATAATAAAGGTTTAGCCCCATGGCATCCGACGCAACCACCACAGGCCCCGCACGCATGGCTGAAGCTCCGCTCGACTTCATCCGCACCATCGTCCCGGAAGACGTCCGGGCGGGGAAGCATGGCGGGCGCGTCTCGACGCGGTTCCCGCCGGAGCCGAACGGCTACCTGCACATCGGGCACGCCAAGTCGATCTGCCTGAACTTCGGCGTCGCGGCGGAGTTCGGCGGCACGTGCAACCTGCGGTTCGACGACACCAACCCGGCCAAGGAAGACGTCGAATACGTCGACTCGATCCAGGAGGACGTGCGCTGGCTCGGCTTCGAGTGGCAGGGGGAGCCGCACTACGCGTCGGACTACTTCGAGGCGCTCTACGGCTATGCCGTCCACCTGATCGGGGAGGGACTGGCCTACGTCGACAGCCTGAGCGCCGACGAGATGCGGGCGTATCGCGGCACGCTGACCGAGCCCGGCCGCGACAGCCCGTATCGCGACCGGCCGGTGGCGGAGAACCTCGACCTGTTCGCGCGGATGCGGGCCGGGGAGTTCCCCGACGGCGCGCACGTGCTGCGGGCGAAGATCGACATGGCGTCGCCCAACATCAAGATGCGCGACCCGGTGCTCTACCGGATCCGCCGGGCGCACCATCACCGCACCGGCGACGCGTGGTGCATCTACCCGATGTACGACTTCGCGCACCCGCCGTCCGACGCGGTCGAGCAGATCACGCACTCGCTCTGCACGCTCGAGTTCGAGGATCACCGGCCGCTCTACGACTGGCTGATCGAGAACCTGCCGGTGCCGGCGCGGCCGCGGCAGATCGAGTTCGCGCGGCTGAACCTGACCTACACCGTGATGAGCAAGCGCAAGCTGCTGGCGCTGGTGGAGGAGGGGCGCGTCAACGGCTGGGACGATCCGCGCATGCCGACGATTGTCGGCATGCGGCGCCGCGGCTACACGCCGGAGGCGATCCGCGCGTTCTGCGATCGCATCGGCGTGGCCAAGCGCGAGAACCTGGTCGACGTCGCGCTGCTCGAGCATGCCGTCCGCGAGGACCTGAACCTGCGCGCGCCGCGGGTGATGGCGGTGCTGAAGCCGCTGCGCGTCGTCATCGAGAACTACCCCGAGGAGCAGGTCGAGGAGTTCGAGATCGGGAACAACCCGGAGGATCCGGCGGCGGGGAGCCGGAAGGTGCCGTTCTCGCGCGTGCTCTACATCGAGCAGGACGACTTCATGGAGGAGCCGCCGAAGAAGTTCTTCCGGCTCGCGCCCGGCCGCGAGGTGCGGCTGCGCGGCGCCTACTTCGTGACCTGCACCGGCGTCGAGAAGGACGCGGCCGGCCGAGATCGTGGAGCTGCGCTGCAGCTACGACCCGGCGACGCGCGGCGGCGACGCGCCGACGGGCGCAAGGTGAAGGCGACGCTGCACTGGGTGTCGGCCGCGCACGCGCTCGACGCCGAGGTCCGGCTCTACGACCGGCTGTTCCTCAGCGAGACCCCGGAGAGCCAGGGGGACTATCGCGACGATCTCAACCCGGCCTCGCTCGAAGTGCTGACGGCGTGCAAGATCGAGCCGAGCGTGGCCGGCGCGGCGCCCGGCACCCGCTACCAGTTCGAGCGGCTCGGCTACTTCTGCGTCGATCCCGATGCCACGCCGGGGTCGCTGGTGTTCAACCGCACGGTGACGCTGAAGGACAGCTGGGCGAAGATCGACGCGCGCGGCTAGAGCAGCCGCAGTGGCGGCGGGTCGCCATGTAAAGCTGGTCGGGTCGCGCGCCTGGTACCCGAGGGCGCCCACCGGCTTGACGACGTCCGCCGGAGCGAGGCAGGTCGGAGCTGACTGCGTTCCGAACCTCTACCATTCGCGCAGCGGCGCGTAGGTATCGCGCACCACGTGCCAGAACGGCAGCACCGCGCTGACCAGGCCGCTTACGAGCAGCACGGCTGTAACAGTGGCCAGCGCCCATGGGTCGCAACGGCTGCAGGTTGCGGAACGCGCTCCTTGGAGGGTCAGGGCGGCGCATTTGCCCGAGCAACAGGCCCGGAACGATGCCCAGCAGCAGGGTGCCAACGTTCTCGCGCACGAGCATCCCGCACAGCGCGGCGCGCCCGCGCCGGCGACCAATCTGCCGCGCTGCGACGCCAGCTGCGCCGTCACGCCGTACGACGCCCGCGACGGCTGAACATCGCCCGGCATCCTCCAGGGCGGCCGCGACCAGCCTCATCGGCGTCGACCGTGCCCGCCAGCTCGGCTCTTCGAGCGTTCGCTGACGACAGGAGCCCGTCGTGCGCCCCCGCCTCGCTGCCGCGCGGAGCCAGCGTTGTCGTACGGCGCCGCGGCTGATCGCCGGAGATGGCGAACGTCTCCAGGGTGATGTGCCAGGCGAGCGCGTTCGACATCCCCGCCCGCCGACCGGCGTGCAGTGCGGCCGCGCCGCGCGCGGCACTTGGACGCCGCGCCGCCGGCGGCGGCAGGCACAGCGCCGCCTCCCGCGCCGTCGCGGCAGGACCGACGGGCCGCCGTCTTTCGCGCGCTTCTCAGCATTCATCGTCGCGCCGACTTCGATGGCGAGTCAGACGCGTATTCACGGGTCGAGGCCCCCGCGCGCGTGGCAGCTCTCCGCGTCGGGCCGCGGCTGGCCCGCCTGCCGACGAGCGTCCCGCGAGCGCGGCGCCACGACGTGCAGGTACCTACTGGAAGCGGAGAGCGACCGCAGTGAAGACGGCATCCGAGCCGCGCTCGAGACGAGCTCGAAACACTAGCTGTCTAATCCGTCCAAGCTGCGCGATGCGCTCGCGCAGCGACTGCGTGAACCGGTCCTCCTCCCCAGCGCTCGCGCCGCTCGCCCGCAACGCCTCCCGCAACTGGCCGTCGGTCACGGCCGCGAGCAGCCGGCACAGCCAGCGCACATCCGCCACCGATATCCCCTCCGCCACGTCGGTGGTCCGCTGGCCGGCATAGCCGAAGCGCACCAGCCCGTCCTCGACCCCGGTCACGAACTGCGGCGTCTGCGCTGCGAAGCCCTCCGGATCCCACCGGTCGCGCGTGACGATGTTGCCACCCCAGCGCCCCATGGAGCCGCCCCAGTCGGTGATGAGATAGCGGGCCTCGCGCCGGCGGCGGCCGGTGCGATGCTCGAAGATCGCCGTGTTCGACCCGCGGGCAACGTCGCGCCGATCCTTGGTGTCCCAGTTCGAGAGCAGCATCACCAGGATCTTCAGGCCGTGCAGCTCCGGCGTGCCGACGAACGGGTTGTCGTCCCACGCCCAGCTGTGCTCCTCGAAGTGCTTGCGCACGCCCGGGTCGTCGAGCTCGAAGCGCGCGTCGCTGAACGAACAGTCCTCGCCAATGCAGGTGCCGGCGCGCTGCAGCCCGGTGGCGCCGGTGATCGTGCCGCGCTCGATGAAGTAGGTGGTCTCGGCGAAGTAGCCGCAGGCCCACACCAGGCGGACGGCGAAGTTCTCGGAGCGGACCTCGTCGCCCCACTTCACGCGCCACTGCCGGCGGCGGCCGTCGGTGACCGACACACACGGCTGCGAGCCGCTGAGGTGTTCCTCGACGAACGAAAACGGAGGCACCGGCGGCCCGGTCTCGTGCCCCGGCCCGTCGGCCAGGGCACGGCGGGAGACGTCCCCCGGATCGCGCCAGATCACGTGGCGCTTCGCCGACAGGCGGCGCGGGCCGGCGCGGCGGATGCGATAGAGGCCGATCGCCAGCCACGTCAGCCGCAGCCCCCAGATGACGACGGCGGTGCCGGCGGCGCCAGCAAGCACATAGAGCAGGACGCCGTTCGCCATTACGCCGCGCCTCTGCCGGAGTTGACGATCGGCCCGGCGCACGCGCCAGCCGCGTCCGGCCGGGCAAGCGGCGCGCGCGGCCGGGCCCACGGCTTGCGTGGCCTGGAACGGCTGCCGCCCGCGACAGGGTAGAGTTGGTGATCGGTACCGTACGGCTGCGGCCACGGTCCGGCCGTGGCAAGAGCGATGCCGGAATTTTCGCGACGTGCGCCTGTGAAGATAGCGACGTGGAACGTGAACGGCATCCGGGCCCGCCAGGCCCAGGTGCAGGAGTGGGTGGAACGCGAGCGCCCCGACGTGGTCTGCCTGCAGGAGATCAAGGCCTCGCCCGACCAGATCCCGGTCTGGCTCTGCGAGATGGAGGGCTACTGGTGCTACTGGCACGGCGTGAAGGGCTACTCGGGCGTGGCGCTGCACGTCAGCCACGCGGTGGCCCCCGAGCGCCCGCGCTTCTCCCACCCCGCCTTCGACTACGAAAACCGCATCGTCCTGGTCGAGCTGCCGCGCCTCACGGTGGCGTCGGTCTACGTGCCCAACGGCGGCAAGGACTTTCCGGCCAAGCTGCGCTTCCTCGACGCGCTCGAGCGGTTCGCCGCCGACCTGCACGCGCAGACGTCGCCGGTCGTGATCTGCGGCGATCTGAACATCGCGCGGACGGACATGGACGTCCACCCGAAGGAGCGCAAGCCGCGCGCGATCGGCCAGCTGCCGGAGGAGCGCGCCCTGCTCGAGCGGATCATCGGCTCCGGGCTGGTCGACGTCGGCCGGGCGCTCGATCCGGACAACGACGGCCTGTTCACCTGGTGGGCGCCGTGGCGCAACATGCGGCAGCGCAACATCGGCTGGCGCCTCGACTACCTGCTCGCCAGCCAGGCGGTGTTCGATCGCGTCCGCGCCTGCGAGGTGCAGCGCGAGGTCGGGACGAGCGACCACGCGCCGGTGGTGGCCGACTTCGCGCTCGACTGATCGATCCGATTCCAGTGGACCGCGTCTGGAGCCGTGCCGGCACTGCCCGTCCGGGGCCCGCTTCCGCGCGGCGGGAAAGCGTCCTGCGCTCGTACGCTCGCTGCGCTCGAACCCGCGGCGAGTAGGGACGGGTCAGGGCGACATCTGCCAGGCGCACAGGTGCGCCGGTGGTGATCCGGGGCGCCGCGGATCGCAGGGGCGGAACTCGCCGCGAGGAATCGCTCCGGCCACTTTCCGGCTCCGCGGCGCGGCGCCGCGCTCCAAGGTCCCCGGCCGGCCAGCACCGGCACGCCTCCCGGCGGCCCGGCGTGGGGAGCCTAAAAACAGCGCTTGACATTCTGCTTACTAAGTACTAAATATTTAGTAGCAAATCGGACGCAGCGCAGGGACCTCCAACATGCGACAGGCACACAACACCCTCACCCCACAGGAACTGGCCATCATGAAGATCGTCTGGCGGCTCGACACGGCCACCGTCCGCCAGGTCTACGAAGCGCTGCTCGACAAGCGCGACATCGCCTACACCACGGTGATGACGATGATGAAGATCCTGGAGGAGAAGGGGTTCCTGAAGAAGACGCGGGTGGAGCGGGCGTTCGTCTACCGCCCCGCGCAGCCCCGCCACCAGGTGATCGGCGCGATGGTCCGCGACTTCCTCGACCGGGTGTTCGACGGCGCCGCCGCCCCGCTGCTCGTGCAGCTGGCGAAAGACGGCCGGCTCTCGAAGGACGACAAGGACATGATCCGGCGGCTCACCGAGGAGATCGACGAATGACCCTCCTGACTCTCCCGAACCTCGCTGCCTGGAGCGTGCAGGTGGCGCTGATCGTTGGCGTGGCGCTGCTCGCGCTCCGCGTCCTCCGGCTCGACGTGCCGGCCGTCCGCTATACGTTGCTCCGGACGCTGCTGGCCGCCTGCTTCCTCCTGCCGCTCGTGGCGCTGCTGCCGCTCGCCGATGCGGCGCGCGCAGGCTCCGCGGGCACGGCCATCACCGATATTGCGCTGGCGTCCGCGGCCGCCGATCTCCGCGACGCCAGCCTGGGCGTTGCTGCCCTCCGCCTGGCTGACCCTCGTGGCGCTCCTGCTTGCTGCCGGCATCGCGGCACGCCTCGGCTGGATGGCGCTCGGCGTCGTCCGCCTCCGCGAGTTGCGGCGGGCGGGGGAGATTGCGCCGGCCAACGGCGAGCACGACGACCTGCAGGCGCTCATCGGCACCCGCGCCGCGATCCGCTACGTCAGCGGTCTCGGCCAGCCGGTCACTTTCGGCTTCCGGCGTCCGGTCGTCCTGCTGCCCGACTCGCTGCGCAGCGAACCGCCGGCCATCCAGCGGGCCGTGCTCGCGCACGAGCTGTGGCACGTCAGGCGGCGCGACTGGGCCTGGGCGGTTGCCGAGGAAGGGACGCGAGCGGTGTGCTGGTTCCACCCGGGGATCTGGCTGCTGATCTCGGCCATCCAGTCCACGCGCGAGGAAGTGGTGGACGAGCTGACGATCCTGACGACCGGCTCGCGGCGGAGCTACGTGGACGCCCTGCTCGCCTTTGCGGACAGGCCGCCGATCTTTGCCGCGACGGCGTTCGCGCGCCGCCGGCACCTGGTGCATCGCATGGTGCTCATCTCGAAGGAGGTTGTCATGTCCGCGAAACGAGTGGTGGTGTGCAGCGCGGCGCTGGCCGCGATCGTGGCGTTCACCGGCTGGCAGGCCGTGCACGCCTTCCCGTTGGTGCAGGCGCCGCGTGCGTCCGGCGCGATGTCGGCGGCGCCGGGCCCGGTGGAGCAGCGGGCGAAGCCCGTCACGCCGGAGAACCCGGTGCCCGCGCGCACCCATGCCGTGCCGGCCGACTATCCATTCGAGGCCGAGCAGGCCGGCGCGAGCGGCGCGGTCACCGTGCGCGTGGTGCTCGACGAATCCGGCCGCATCGCCGAAACGCGCGCCGTGGGTCTGTCGTTCCGTACCGCCGGGCAGTCGGCGATGAGCTTCACGCGCCTGTCGGATGAGGACATCGACCGCGCCATGCGGGCCGCCGTCCGCACCGGGTCCGCCGGCCAGGTGCCCGCGGCCGGCTTCCGCGCGGCGCTCGAGTCGATGGCGCGGGAGGCCACACGCGCGGTGGGGCAGTGGGCATACGCCGCACCGTCGAACGGTCCCATCGCGTTCGACGTGAACGTGCCCGTGGGAACCGCGCCTGCCGCACCGGCGGCGAAGGCCGGCGGCTCGACGGCGGCAGCCGCATCCGGACCGCCCGCGCGTCTCACCGCCAAGATCGGATCGGGCAGCGCGCCGCCACCGCCGCCGCCCCCTCCCGGCGCAGCCGACGGGCGGGTCGAGCCTGCCCGGCCGCTCACGGAAGGCGCCCTCCGCGTGGGCGGGACGATCCGGCCGCCCGTCAAGACCAAGGCCGTCAACCCGGTCTATCCGCTCGAAGCGAAGGTGGCAGGCATCCAGGGCGTCGTCATTCTCGAGGCGCGGATTGAGGGCGATGGCACGGTCAGCCAGGCGCACGTGCTTCGATCGATTCCTCTGCTGGACGAGGCTGCCGTGGATGCCGTCCGCCAATGGGAGTTCACGCCCACGCTGCTGAACGGCAATCCGGTGCCGATCGTCATGACCGTCACCGTCAACTTCACCCTGCAGTAAGCCACAGGCGGGGAGCCGGGGACGCGCCCCGGCTCCCTACCTGCCGGCGTCCTCGGCCCAGACCCGCGCCAGGTGGACGATCACCTCCACCGCCTTCTCCATGTCCTGCACCGACACCCACTCCAGCCGCGAGTGGAAGTTGTGCTCCCCTGCGAACAGGTTGGGCGTGGGCAGCCCCATGAACGACAGGCGCGATCCGTCGGTGCCGCCGCGGATGGGCGTCTCGATCGGCTCGAGGCCGGCGCGGCGGATGGCCTCGCGCGCCCGCTCGACGACCGCCGGATGCCGATCCAGCACCTCGCGCATGTTGCGGTACTGCTCGACCAAGTCGATATCGAGCGTGGCGCCCGGCTGCCCGTCCACCACCGCGCGTGCGGTGCTCTCGACCAGCGCCCGCTTGTCCGCCAGCGCCGCGGTGGTGAAATCCCGGAGCAGGACCTTGACCCGCGTGCGATCCACCGACGCCTCGACCTGGTACGGGTGCACGAATCCCTCGCGCCCCGCCGTCGTCTCCGGCGAGAGCGCCGCCGCCGGCAGCCGATCGATGAAGCGGGCGGCCAGCCGGATCGCGTTGACCATGCGCCCTTTCGCATAGCCGGGATGGGTGTTGAAGCCGCCGAAAGTCAATGTCATCGCGTCGGCCGAGAAGCTCTCCGACTCGAGCTCGCCGCGCGACCCGCCGTCGAGGGTGTAGGCGCAGACCGCGCCGAAGCGCGCCACGTCGAAGCGGTCGGCCCCGCGCCCGATCTCCTCGTCCGGCGTGAACCCGATCCGGATGTCGCCGTGCGGAATCTCCGGATGCCGCATCAGGTAGTCCGCGGCGGCGACGATCTCCGCCACCCCCGCCTTGTCGTCCGCCCCGAGCAGCGTCAGCCCCGACGCGGTCACGATGTCGTGCCCCATCTGGTCGGCAAGCGCCGGGTTGTCGGAGAGGCGCAGCACGGCGGCCGGATCGTCCGGCAGCACGAGATCGCGGCCGTCGTAGCCGCGATGGACGACCGGGCGGACATCGGTGCCGGACATCTCGGGGGAGGTGTCGACGTGGGCAATGAACCCGATCGCCGGAACGCAGGGCACGGTCGCGGGAATCGTCGCCATGACGTAGCCGTGTTCGTCCACGGCGGCGTCGGTCAGGCCGATGGCCGTCAGCTCGTCCACCAGCAGGCGCATCAGCACCAGCTGGCCAGGAGAGCTTGGACAGGCCGTCGAGCTCTCGTCGGCGCGGGTGTCGATGACGACGTAGCGGAGGAAGCGGTCGAGGACGGAGAGGGACACAGGGCGCTCAACAGGCCAGCGGGGGCGTCGTGGTTGCCGGGGACATATGCCGCAGCTCGAGGTCCGCGGCGCGCACGGCGGCGATGAAGGCCGCCTCGGTGTCCGCCGGCGCGACGCGGGCGAACGCATCCTCCAGCGCGGCCACGACCGCGCGCACACCGCCATTCTGGTAGGCCTGCCAGCTGGCAAAGAGGTGCGACGCGAGAAAGGCCTTCGCGGGACGGTCGAGCGGGGAGCGTTCGCCGTGGGGTCGAGCGCGGCGCGCCGCCCGGGCCCGGTCGAAGGCGTCCGCAACGCAGGCCGCGAGGGTTTCCCGGCCCGGTTTCCATCCGGCCGCTCCCGCCGTGGCTTCGCGGATGATGTCCACCGCCTCCCGCGCCGACCACCCCCCGTCGTCCAGGACGTCGAGCGCGCGGCGCTCCCAGGCGCTGTAGCCGTCCAGATCCATCAGCATGCCGGGGCGGAGCAGCGGCGGCAGCACGGCGGTGGCATCGAGCCCTTCGACGCGGCCGTCGAGCGAGAGCGACGCGGGGGCATCGACGATTGCGATCGGTCCGGCGGAGAGGAGCAGGCGTGCCGCCGTCGGGCAGTAGTGGGAGAGCGTGACGAAGATGCCGCGCCCGTCGCGCAGGGCCACGCGCGGGAAGTGCTGGCAGGCCGACGGCATGAGCCCCGCGCCGGCGTGGCGCTGGATCGAGCAGAGGCGCCCGTGAGCCGCGTCGAAGAACACGCAGGCGCCTGCGGGCGTCGTGCCGAGGAGGAGCGGCGCGCTGGCGCCGTCGTGCAGCGGGCCTTTCAGGAGGGGAGCGCCCGCGGCGGCCCGGTCGAGCAGGCCGCGATCCCGCAGGGCGTCCACGCGTGTGCGCTCGATGGGGATGGGCCATCCTGCCGTGCAGCAGGCGCCGGAGCGGCCGCAGGCGTAGCGGGCGTGGATGCTGAGGCAGAAGGCGCGCACCGGTCGATGATAAGCCGTGGCACCCGGGTTCCGCAGGCGCCGCCGGCCGAGGAGTTGCGGAAGTGTCAGGCGGATTACGAAAACGCCATCGCGGTCGCGCCGCGTGGCGCCGATGTGCGGGAAAACGCCCACCTGCGGCAGGCCCGTCTCTTGCTGAATATGGCGCATCGCCATGTCCGAGACGTCCGGCAGGGAAACCTTTGGTCCACGGTTGCGGAGCGAGCGGGAACGCCGCGGTATCTCCCTCGAAACCATCGCCTCGGTCACCAAGGTCAGCGCCGATCTGTGGGCCGGCCTGGAGCGGAACGAGTTCTCGCGCTGGCCGTCCGGGATCTTCGCGCGGGCGTTCGTCCGCGACTACGCCCGTGCCGTCGGCCTCGACGCCGAGGAGGTCATCGACGACTTCTGCCGCCTGTTCCCGCAGCAGGGCGACCGGCGTGCCGAGCGCGTGATCAAGGCCCAGGGGGAGCTCATCGGCCACACCGTGGCGCTCGACGGATCGATGGTGCCGCCGACCGGCGAGCGGCGCGCGGCGGCCCGGACCGCGACCGAGCAGGTCTGGGCGCGGCGCATCCGGCTGGCGCCGCGGACCGTGGCCGCCACGTTCGACACCGGCGGGGCGCTGCTGCTCGCGACCGGCGTCTCGATGGTCTTCCACACCGGCTTCTGGACCACGGCCGGCGCCGTCGGCCTCGCCTACTACGGCCTCTCGACCATCGCGCTCGGCACCACGCCCGGGAGCCACGCGGTGAGCGCGATCCGCCAGCGCATGCCCGCGCTGTTTGCCGTGCCGGAGCGGCGCGCGCACGCCTGAGCGCGCACCGCGCGGCCGCCGGCCGCGATCCGGTGTCTAATCCGGCTAGAGCACTCCATGCGGCTCCAGTCGCCCCTCCACCCCGCCTCCCGTCCCACGTGAACAGGCCCGTCATGCGCTCTTTCCAGATTCCGTCGTGTATTGCGCTCGTGTGTCTCCTGTGGCCGGCTGCGCCGGCGGCGCAAACTGCCGCATCCCCGCCGCTGCGGGTGGTCAGCGCCGGTCCCGAAGGAGAAGTGGCGTCGCTGGCGGAAGCCAACGAGATCCGGATCGTCTTCTCCGAGCCGATGGTGACCCTCGGCCGGGTCCCGGCGCGGGTGGACGCGCCGTTCGTGCGCATCACCCCGGCCATCACCGGCACGTTCCGCTGGTCGGGCACCACGATCCTGATCTTCACGCCCGACCCCAAGCGGCCGCTGCCCTACGCCACGAAGTACGACGTGACCGTGGACACGACCGCGGTTGCCGCCAGCGGACGGCGGCTCCCGCGGGCGCACCACTTCAGCTTCACGACGCCGACGGTGAAGCTGCTCGAGACGCAGTGGTACCGCCGCGGCGGCCGCGCCGGCGCCCAGATGGTGATCCTGCTGCGGTTCAACCAGCCGGTGCGCACAGCCCAGGTCGCTCCCCACATCACCGCGCAGTTCGAGCCGCACGAGTGGCGGACCCCCGTGCTTTCACCCGCGGGGATGGCGCGGCTGCGGGCAATCGACCCGCCGGCCATCGAGCGGTTCAACGCCAAAGTGACCGCCACGCGCGCGGTTGCCGCGTCGCGGGCGCCGGTGCTGCTGCGCCCCACGGCCGGCTGGGACCGCAAGACGTTTCCCGACGATCCCAGCCTCGTCGTGCTCGAAACGACGACCACCGTTCCTCCCGAGGCCTGGGTGCGGCTCACCGTGGCGCCGGCTGTTCCTTCGGCCGCCGGGCCGGAGACGCCGCGCACGCCGGGCCACTTCACTATCCAGGCCGAGCCGGCATTCTTCGTTGACGGCTTCGAGTGCGTGGCGGCCTGCCCGGCCGACGACAGCAACCGGCTGGAGCTGCGGTCGGCGGTCAGGACGGCCACGTTCGCGGCGGCGGTGCGGGCGGTCGACGCGACTGACGCGGCAAAGCCGGCGCCGGTGGCCAAGGCCAGGGCGGCCCGGCCGCGGCGCGACTACGAGATGGATCAGGGGACGGCGTTTTCGCTCGAGGACGCGGGGTTCGACCGCCAGCCGCCCGCCCGGACTTACGCCGTGACCATCGACCCGTCGTTGCGCTCGGTCGACGGCCAGACGCTCGGCTACACCTGGGCCGGCGTCGTCGAGAACTGGCACGAGCGGGCGTTCACGAGCTTTGGCGACGGCCACGGCGTGTGGGAGGCGTCGGGCGGCACGCGGCTGCCGTTCTACGCCCGCAACTTCCAGACGGTCACCGAGTGGGCGCAGCCCCTCACGCTGCAGGACGTGATGCCGACCGCGCTGCGGCTGCAGCGGCAGGAGGGGCGCGACGAGCCGGGCGACGGCGGTCCGTTCCAGTCCGTTCCGGCATCACCGGGGCAGACCGTCCGCCTTGGCGTGACGCCGGATCGGATTGGGTCGCACGGGCTCGACCTGTCCGCGGCGCTCGGCCCGAACGGCACCGGCCTCGTGTGGGCGGCGGTGCGCCAGGGGGAGCCGATTCCGCGAGCCGCGCGCTTCCGCGGCGCCACCGATCGCTCGACGCTCGTCCAGGTGACGAATCTCGGCATCTCGGTCAAGGACAGCCCGCAGAACACGCTGCTCTTCGTCACCCGGCTCGACACCGGCGCGCCGGTCGCCGGCGCCCGCGTGTCGCTCATCGATCGCGGGAACAGGCGCGTCTGGTCCGGCACGACCACCGCCGACGGCGTGGCCATCGCGCCGAAGACGCCGGATCTCCGCGAGCCGGACGACTGGTGGCGGCTGTCCTTCATCGCCACTGCCGAGAAGGACGGCGACATCGCGTACGTCGGCAGCGACTGGAACGAGGGCATCTCCCCCTGGAACTTCGGCCTGCCGTTCGACCTCAACCAGGCCGGGCCGATGCTGCGCGGCACGGTGTTCAGCGACCGCGGCGTGTATCGCCTGGGGGAGGAGATCCACTTCAAGGCGATCCTGCGGCACAACACGCCGCAGGGGATCCAGCTGCTGCCCCCGGACACCGCGGTGCTCATCTCCGTGCGCGACGGCCAGGACCGCGCGGTGGACGAGCGTACGGTCCGGACCAACGCCTGGAGCAGCGCCGAATGGACGATGACGCTGCCGGCCGCCGGGGGGCTGGGGCAGTACTCCGTGCGCGCGATCCTGGCGAGCGACAAGCCGGCGCCGAAGAAACCGGAAGCGCTTCGCCCGGAGGAGACGCCGGGCCCCGAACTGGACGACTACGTCGCCTACGAGAAGAGCGTGCACGGATCCTTCCTGGTGGCCGCATACCGGCGTCCGGACTTCCGGGTGGACGTCACGCTCCAGGGAGGCGTGGTGAAGGCAGGCGACAGCGTGAAGGGGACGGTCTCGTCGAAGTACCTCTTCGGCGCCGCGATGCCGGAGCGTCCGGCGGCCTGGACGTGGACCCGCGCGGTGACCAGCGCCGCGCCGCAGGCTGTCGAGGATGCGCTGCCCGACGGGGCGCAATGGGTCTTCGTGGGATCGCCGGAGCGCCCGGTGGACCAGTCGCCGGTCGTGAGCCGCGAGGTCAAGACGTCGCGCACCGGCGAGCTGAGCCTCGAGCTGCCCACCCGCCTCGATGCCGGCCTGCCCTACCGCTACACGCTCGAGGCCGACATCGAGGACGTCTCGCGCCAGCACATTGCCAACCGCGCGGCCATCACCGTGCATCCGGCGGACTGGTACATCGGCCTCGAGCGCCCGGGATGGTTCGTCGATCAGAAGGCCGGGCTCGAGACGGCGGTGGTGGCGGTGACTCCCGAGGGGCAGATCTCGGCGGGCGTGCCGGTCGAGGTCACGCTGACGCAGATCCAATGGACCAGCGTGCGCCGCGCCGAGGGCAACGGCTTCTATACGTGGGAGACCGAGCGGAAGAGGGTGCCCGCCGGCTCATGGACGGTCACCACCGCGGCCGCGCCGGTCCCGCTGACGGTAACGGTACCGAACGGCGGCTTCTTCGAGCTCGAAGCAACCGCCGGCGATGCATCCGGACGCCATGCCGTGACCCGCACGTCGTTCTACGCCATCGGCAGCGGCTACACCGCGTGGGAGCGCTTCGATCACAACCGCATCACGCTGGTCGCCGACAAGCCGCGCTACAAGCCGGGGGACACCGCCCGCATCATGATCCAGTCGCCGTGGGAGCAGGCGACCGCCCTGGTGACAACGGAGCGGGAAGGGATCCGGTCGCACCGGCAGTTTGCCCTCACCTCGACGCAGCAGTCGGTGAGCATTCCGGTGGGCGAAGGAGACATCCCGAACGTCTACGTCTCGGTGCTGCTGGTCAAGGGGCGGAGCGCCGCGCCCGCACCGGCCGCCGACACCGGCGCGCCAACCGGCGGCCCCTACTCGGTCGACGACGCGAGCGACCCCGGCAAGCCGGCGTTCCGTCTCGGCTACGTGGAACTGGAAGTCGAGGATGCGAGCAAGCGGCTGACCGTGGCCGTGTCGGCCAACCGCGCGGAGTACCGGCCGGCCACCGACGCGCAGGTGCGCGTCCAGGTCAGCGATCACCAGGGGCAACCGGCGGCGAGCGAAGTGACGCTGTGGGCGGTGGACTACGGCGTGCTCTCGCTGACCGCCTACCGGACGCCGGACGTGCTCGGCTCCGTCTACGTCCACAAGGCGCTCCAGGTCATGACCACCGACAGCCGCCAGCGCATCGTCAGCCGCCGGGTGCTGACGCCGAAGGGCGAAGGGGAGGGGGGCGGCGGCGGTGTGGATGGCGGCAGCGTGCGGCGGGACTTCCGCGTGCTGGCGTTCTGGGTGGGATCGGCCACAACAGACGCCAGCGGCCGCGCCACGATCGACGTCAAGCTGCCCGAGTCGCTGACCACCTACCGCATCATGGCCGTGGCGGCCGACCGGGCGTCGCGCTTCGGCGGCGGCGACACCGAGGTGCGCGTCAACAAGCCGGTGACGATGAAGCCGGCGTTCCCGCGCTTCCTCGCGGTTGGCGACACGGCGCTGTTCGGCGCGGTGGTGACCAGCCAGCTGCCGGCTGCCGGCGAAGCCCGGGTGACGATCAGGAGCCTCGATCCGGCGCTGCTCGCCTTCAACGGCACGGCGGAGCAGACGGTGACCATTGCGGCCGGCGGCTCGATCGAGGCGCGGTTCGACGCCGCGGCAAAGGCGGTCGGCCGTGCCCGCGTGCAGATGAGCGTGCGCGTCGGCGACGAGACGGACTCGTTCGAAGACACCATTCCCGTGGAGGTGCTCGCGTCCCCCGAAACCGTGGCGGCCTACGGGGAGCTGGCGGGCGGGACGGCCAGGGCGACCGAGACGTTGACCATTCCCGCGGGCGTGGTGCCGGGCCTTGGCGGGCTGCATCTCGAGATGGCGTCCACGGCGATGGTGGGCCTGGGGGAGGGCGCCCGCTACCTGGTGGAGTATCCCTACGGGTGCGCCGAGCAGCGCGGCTCCCGCAGCCTGGGGCTGGTGCTTGCCGCCGATCTCGGCGACGCCTTCAGCCTGCCGGGGATCGACACCGCGCAGATGCGTCCGGCGGCGCAGCAGTCGCTGAAGGAGCTCGAGCGCTTCCAGTGTCCGGACGGCGGATTCGCCTACTGGGCCGGCGACTGCCGCTTCACGTCGCCGTACCTGACCAGCTACCTGCTGCACGTCTTCAGGAATGCCGCCAGCCTGAAATACGCCGTGGATGCCGGCATGCAGCGCCGGGCCTACGCCTACCTGGAGCACCAGCTCGCGGCGCCTCCCCCGGTCAACGAGAGCTGGTGGCCCGCGTACACCGCCTGGCAGGCGTTCGCGGTGAAGGTGCTCGTCGAGGGAGGCCGCGGGCAGGACTCGAACCTGACCCGCCTCTACGGCTATCGCGATCGGATGCCGGTGTTCGCGCTCGCCTACCTGCACGACGCGCTCCGCGCGAAAGGGGAAGCCAGCGGCGCGCGGGTGGACGAGCTGCGGCGCCGGATGGCGAACGCGATCCTGCCCGAAGCGGGCAGCGCGCACGTCGAGGAGCTGAGCGATCCGTACCTGCTGTGGTTCTGGAACTCGAACGTCCGGTCCACGGCGATCGTGCTCAACTCCCTGGTTGGCGGCGGGGCGCCGCTCGAGCAGGTGCGCCCGATCGTCCGGTGGATGATGGCGGCGCGGAAGAACGGGCGGTGGGGGAACACGCAGGAGAACGCGCACGCGATGGAAGCGCTGGTGGCCTATTATCGCCGCTACGAGGGCACGGTCCCGGATTTCACGTCGGTGGCGGCGCTCGACGGCCGCGAGATCGCGCGCGAGACGTTCACCGGACGCTCCACCGGCTCGTTCTCGTCCGAGCTGCCGATGTCGCAGATCCTGTCCGCCGGCACGCCGGAGTCGAGCCGGACGCTCACCTTCACGCGCGACGGCGCCGGCACGCTCTTCTACACGGCGCGGCTGCGCTACGCGGCCGACCGGCTGTTCCAGGACGGCCTCGACAACGGCGTCCGCATCGAACGGACGTACGCGCCGTATGTCGAGGGAGCTACGAAGGGGGCGGCCACCACCTATAAGGCCGGCGATCTCGTCCGCGTCACGCTGACCCTGCACCTCACGAAGGAGCGGCGGTTCGTCGCCGTCACCGACCCGCTGCCGGCCGGGTTCGAGCCGCTCGAGTCCTGGCTCGCCACCACGGCGCGATCGCTGACCGACCAGGATGCGGACCTCGGCGGCGGCGAGGCGTCGTGGGAGACCGTGTGGCAGCGCGGCGGCTTCGACCACGTCGAACGCCACGACGATCGCGTGCAGCTGTTCGCGACGCGGCTGGCGGAAGGCGAACATGAGTTCACCTACGTGGCGCGCGCGACGACCGCCGGCACGTTCCGCACGGCGCCCGCCCGCGCCGAGGAAATGTACGAGCCGGAGATCTTCGGCCGTACCGGGACCGCGGTGATCGCGGTGCAGCGATGATCAGCGTGGGAGCGGTGAGGTCCTTCTTCAGGACGCGGCGCGGCGTGGCCGCCCTTGCCGGCGCGGGCGTGCTGGCCGGCCTGGTGTGGCTGCGGTGCGGGCCGCTCCCCGGCGGGCTGCTCGATCCCGCGGCGGCGGAATCAACCGTGGTGGTGGATCGGACCGGCGCTCCTCTATATGAGGCGCTGTCCGGCGACGGCACCCGCAGCCTGCGGATGACCGCCGGGACCGTCCCGGATGTGGTGGCGGCGGCCACGACCGCCGCCGAGGATCGCCGCTTCTGGTCGCACTACGGAGTGGATCCGGTTGCCGTGGCGCGGGCGCTGAAGGTCAACGCCGCCGAGGGACGCATTGTCGAGGGGGGCTCCACGATCACCCAGCAGGTGGCCAAGCTGGCGCTGCTCCGGCGCACGCCGGGGCGGTCGCGCGGCTGGGCGGCCAAGGTGCACGAGGCCGTCATCGCCATCCGTCTCGAGCATCGCCTGACGAAGCGCGAGATTCTCGCGGCGTATTTGAACCTGGCCTCCTACGGCAACCAGATCAGCGGACTCGAGCGGGCGAGCCGCGCCTACTTCGGCGTCGAGCCGCGGATGCTCACGGCGGCGCAGGCGGCGTTCCTGGCCGGGCTGCCGCAGCGCCCAACCGCTTTCAATCCGTATCGCAGCCAGGCGCTCGCGCAGTCGCGCCAGCGCGTGGTGCTGCGCCGGATGGCTGCCGCCGGCGCGTTGACCGAAGGGGAGGCTTCCGCGGCGCGCGAGGAGCGGCTCGACCTCGTCTCCCCGGACCGGCCCTTCCTGGCGCCCCACTTCGTCGAGATGGTGCTTGCCGCTGCCGGCTCCAGCCGTCCCGCGCGGATCGAGACGACGATCGATCGGCGGCTCCAGGAGGAGGTTGCCGGGATCATCCGCGCCCAGCGGCAGTCGCTCGTCCGGCACGGCGCGGCCAACGTCGCCGTCGTCGTGCTCGACAACGCGCGCGGCGAGTGGCTGGCGTGGGAAGGATCGGGAGACTACTTCGACGCCGCGCATGGCGGCGCGATCAACGGGCCCCTGTCGCCGCGTCAGCCCGGTTCCGCGCTGAAGCCGTTCACCTACGCGCTCGCCTTCGAGCAGGGGGTGACGCCGGCCAGCGTGCTGCCGGACGTGCCGATGCACTTTCCGACCGCCGAGCCGGGCGTGGTCTACAGCCCGCGGAACTACGACGGGCGCTACCGCGGCCCGCTGCTGGTGCGCGCCGCGCTTGCCGGATCCGAAAACGTGCCGGCGGTGTCGCTGGCGTCCGATCTGGGCGTGCCGTCGCTGCTGCGCTTCCTCCGCCGGGCGGGGTTCACCACGTTCGACAAGAGCGCCGCCTACTACGGCCTCGGCATGACGCTCGGGAACGCCGAAGTCCGCCTCGACGAGCTGGTGTCGGCGTATGCCGCCTTCGCGCGCGGGGGTGTGGGGATGGAGCCGACCTACCTGCGCGCGCCCGCCGCCCCGCGCGAGCGCCGCACGGTGATGTCGCCGCGGACCGCGTTCTGGATCTCCGACATCCTGTCGGACGGCGACGCCCGCGCCTATATCTTCGGCCGCGGCGGCAGCCTGGAGCTGCCGTTCCGGGTTGCCGTCAAGACCGGCACGTCGCAGGCGTATCACGACAACTGGACGGTCGGCTACACGCGCCGGGTGACCGTCGGCGTCTGGGTCGGCAATTTCGATCGGCGGCCGCTCCGCAACTCGAGCGGCGTCACCGGCGCGGCGCCGATCTTCCAGGCGGTGATGATGGCCGCGCACGAGCGGACGGGCGGGGGAGACGAACCGCTCGCCGTGCCGGACGGCCTGGCCGAGCGGGACATCTGTGCGCTCTCGGGCGAGGCGGCCTCGTCCGCGTGCCCGGCGCGCCGCCGCGAGTGGCTCGTCCGGACTCGCGATCTGCCGTCCTGCGGCTGGCACCACCTCGGCCCAGCCGGGGTGATCGTCGCGTGGCCTCCCGAGTTTCGCGACTGGGCGCAGCGGAACGGGCAGACGACAGCCGGCCTGGAGCCGCTCGCTGGCCGCGTGGCAACGACGGGCGTCGCGTCGAGGCGCCGGTCCGCGTTGCCCGTGGCGGGACGGACGCTAGCCACGGCGCCGCTGCAACTGGTCAATCCGCCGCCGGGCGCCACCTATCTTCTCGATCCCACGCTGCGCCGCGACTTCCAGACGCTCCAGTTGAAAGTCGTGGCGCCGGCGCCCACGCGCCTCGAGTGGAGCATCAACGGCGTGCCGTTCATCGCGGCCAGTTCGGAGACGCCCGTCGAATGGCCGCTGCGCGCCGGGCGCCACACGATTGCCGTCCGCGACAGCGTCGGCAACGCCGTCGAGTCCACCATCACCGTGCGCTGATCGTCCGGAGCTGCGTCGCGACGGCCGATCCGTCGCCAACGCACAGCGCACAGCGCAAAGGGCAAAGGGCAAAGGGCAAAGGGCAAAGGGCGAAGGGCGAAGGGCGAAGGGCAAAAGCGCGAGCCACCGGCGGCGCGCGGCGGACGAGCCATGTCGGCCTGCCGACGCAGTGCGGCTAGCGCGACAGCGGCGGTCTGAAAAATGCGCTGCAGGCGTTCCGGCCGCGCAGGCGCTCATTTGCCACTGACGCCCGGATCATCTGGGTGCCCAACTGATTGCGCGCCGGCTCCTGAAACACCCCAGCCGGACCGGGCATCGTGAGTGCACCCGCCGGAGGCGCATTTTTCCGCGCGTACGCCGAGGCGCGGCAGGGCGACAGGAGGCGCCGCTACACAAAGGGCAAAGGGCAAAGGGCAAAGGGCGAAGGGCGAAGGGCGAAGGGCGAAGGGCGAAGGGCGGAGGGCGAATCAGCGTGACGCGGAAGTGCAGCGCCACATGTCGGAACCCCGTGCCAGCCGCGCCGCGGCCCCGGCGGCCTCCGTTGCGGCTCGCCGCGAGCCGAAGCAGCGGCCTTTGTCCTTTGTGCTGAATGACTTACGGCAAGGCCGCCTCGTCCATGAAAGTTGGTGCCGCGATTGCAGTGGAGGCCCACGACGTCTGAGGAGGACAGCATGGGTATTCTTTCGTGGATTCTGTTTGGTCTGGTGGTCGGTGTGATTGCGAAGCTCCTGATGCCGGGTCGCGATCCCGGCGGCTTCATCATCACGATCCTGCTGGGCATCGCGGGAGCGCTGATGGGCGGCTTCATCGGCCGCGCCATGGGCTTCTACGGTGAAGGGCAGGGGGCGGGGTGGATCATGTCCATCCTGGGCGCTATCATCCTGCTCGCGCTCTACCGGATGATGGCCCGACGCCGCGTCTAGAGTCGGAGGCACCAGCTCGCGCTCGACACGCGGGGGGCCAGGGGTCCCCCGCATTCCCCTGCCGTTCGTTCCCCGATTCGCACTCCCGTAAAAGGTACAATCGCACTCTCGGAAGCCCATGCCGCCTGCCCGGCCGCTTCCGCTGGAGGTTCTATGCGCCGACGTGTGTCTTGTACTGTCATCGGGTTGCTGCTGCTCTCCGCCGCCGCGGCCCACGCGCAGTCGGTGGACGAGCTCGTCGCGAAGAACATGCAGGCCAAGGGGGGCGCCGAGAAATGGAAATCGGTGTCTTCGGTCAAGATGACGGGCACCATCACGATGCAGGGCACCAACATGCCGCTCATCGTCTACGCCAAGCGTCCCAACTTGACGCGCCAGGAGATCACTCTGCCACCCGATCGCAAACTGGTGCAGGCCTTCGACGGCACCACCGGCTGGATGATCAATCCGATGATGGGCAGCGACGCGCCGCAGGAGCTGCCAGCGCCCGTCTCCGAGATGATGCGAAACACGTCGGACTTCGATGGTCCCCTCGTCAACTACAAGGAGAAGGGGAACACCATCGAGATCGTCGGCCAGGAGAAGCTGGGCGACAAGGACGTGCATCACCTGAAGATCACGATGAAGGGAGGCACCGTCCAGCACTACTACCTCGACGCCGCCACCGGCATCGAGCTGAAGAAGGCCGAGGAAGTGGACATGGGCACCGGCCAGAAGCAGCGGCTGGAGACCGAGATGGCCGACTACCAGCAGGTCGAGGGCGTGATGGTGCCGAAGACCGTCCGGCAGCTGATGAATGGCAAGCCGGTCGTCGAGATGTCGATCGACAAGGTGGAGTTCAACACCGGCGTGGACGACAAGGTGTTCAGGATGCCCGGCCAGTAGCGGCGGCGAATCAGGCCGCGACTACTTGAGCCGCGAGGCGAAGCCGTTTGAGCAGATCGTCGCGCGTGAAGGGGCGGACGAGGACGTGGTCCACGCCTTCGGGCGTTCCGGGATTCCCCAGGTAGATGGTGGACAGGCGCGGGCAGTGCCGGCGCAGCTGCTCGGCGAGCGACGGCCCCGACATGTCCGGGCCGCTCAGCTCGGCGATGAGGACATCGAACTCCGCGGTGCGGGACAGCAGCAGGGCGTGGCCCGAGTGCGGCACCGCGCGCACGTCGTAGCCCTCCGGCGCGAGGACCCGCGCCACGACATCCCGCAGGCCGGGATCCGCGCTCACGAAGAGCACGCGGCGGAGCGACACGGCACGCCCGGGCACGGGCAACTCCCCGGAAACCGGGATGGACACGCGGAGGGTGGTGAACGGTTGCATCGCTGTGTTGGGAACCAACCCAGCTATAGGCAAGGCGGGTGCCGGAATTTTCCGGCGGAAATCGACGCAGCTCTCCGCCCGCCCGGCGGCCGCACCGTTACCAAACTGAACACTGATCACGAAAGCGTCAGGGGGCCAGCCGCTCCTGGAGCCTTTCGCGGCACCCCCGGCTGAGCGTCAGCCGGGTTCCCGTCCGCAGCAGCACCGCGTACTCGCCGTTCAGCCAGGGCTGCAGCTCCTGGATCCGCTCCATGTTGACGATCCGCGACCGGTGGATGCGGAAGAACTTCTCGGGGTCGAGCCGCCCTTCGATCGCGGTCATCGTTTCCCTGAGCAGGTGCGAGGCCGCCCCCACGTGCAGCCGCACGTAGTTGCCCGCCGCCTCGACCCAGTCGATCTCGTCGGCGCGCAGGAAGAACAGGCGGCCACCCGACTTGACGACCAGGCGGTCCGACTTCGGCTGGTCGCGCCGCAGGTCCTTGACCAGGGCGAGCAGACGGCGCCCGAGGTCGCCGGATTCGTCGCGCGCGATCTGGTGCCGGGCGCGCTGCAGCGCCTCGCTGAAGCGCTCCCGGTCGAACGGCTTGAGCAGGTAGTCGAGCGCCCGCACCTGGAACGCCTTGAGCGCATGCTGATCGTAGGCGGTGACGAAGACCACCGGCGGCATCCTCTCCGTGCCGACGGCTTCGATCACGTCGAAGCCGCTCATCTGCGGCATCTGGACGTCGAGGAACACCAGGTCGGGCGAGTAGTCGTGCACGCCCATCACTGCCTCTTCGCCGTCGCGGGCCTGCGCCACCAGGTCCACGTCGGGCTCGGCGGACAGCAGGCTGGCCAGCCGCTCCCGGGCCAGCGGTTCATCGTCTGCGAGAAGTACCCTGATTTTCTTCATGGCTGTCTCCTCAGGCGTTCGAGAGGCAGCCGGCAGGGGCCGCCCACGAGTGTTGGCTGCGGAACACCGGTCGATGCGAATAGCGCTCGGGTGACGGCGAGGCCGGCGCGGCGCCGGCCGCCGGCCTGGCCGGGGCCGCCGCCACCGTCCGCCATGGCAGGGCGACCACGACCGCGAGGCCCTGCGGGAGGCGGTGGAACTCGAAGCGGAAATCGGCGCCGAAGAGATGCTGCAGGCGCGCGCGGGTGGTCGAGAGGCCGATGCCCTTCTGCAGCGCCGTCAGCGCATCCCCGGTCAGCCCGACCCCGTCGTCGCGCACCTCGAGGCGGAGCATGTCGCCGTCGCGGCGGGCCGAGATCGCGATGTGTCCCGGCCCGGCCTTGCGGGCAATGCCGTGCTTGATGGCGTTCTCCACCAGCGGCTGGAGCAGCAGGCTGGGCACCCGGGTGTCGAGCGTGTCGGGATGCACGTCGAAGCGGACGTCGAGCCGGTCGGCAAAGCGGGTCTGCTCGATCTCCAGGTAGGTGGAGAGCGCGCCCAGCTCCGCCGCGAGGGGCACTTCCGGCTGCCCGAGGTGCTCGAGCGTGAGGCGCAACAGGTCGCTCAGCCGGACCAGCATGCGGTCGGCGGCCGCCAGGTCCTTGTGCATCAGCGCCGAGATCGAGTGCAGCGTGTTGAACAGGAAATGCGGATGCAGCTGCTGCTGCAGGGCCGTGAGCCGCGCCTCGACGAGCGCGGTCTGGAGCTGGGCGGTGCGCAGGGCGCGCGCCTGCGACTCGCGGTAATAGAGGAGGGCGTGGCTCAGGCCGACGATGGCCCAGTAGGTCATCATCTCCCAGTCGAGGTAGAGCACGGCCGAGCGCTGCAGGTGCGACCACCAGGCGTAGCTCTCGCCGTGGGCGCGGGCGAGCCACCAGTGCACGCCTTCGAGCGCCGCCGTGTGAACGAACGAGCAGGCCACGACCGCCGGGAGGTGTGTGGCCAGCGCGCGGAACAGACCGTCCCGCTCGAAGCGGAAGTGCTGCGCCAGCCAGATCACGCCCGGGGCCATCAGCGCCCAGACGTACCACCAGGCGAAGTTGAGCGCGACGAGCGTGCTGAACGGGGGAGACGCCTTCCCGGTGAGCCGCGTGACCTCCCAGGCGAGCACCGTCGAGAGCAGGCCGAGCCCGGTCGCGACGATCAGGATGGGCGGCCAGCGCACGCCGTACGTCGGGCGTGCGGGCGCCGGCGAGTCGGTGCCCGTGCCCTGGAGATCGAGGAGCCTGTCCGCCGGCGGTTTCATGGATCGGTCCCGAGTGCCCTGCGCGCGCAGAGTATGTTCCCGTTAGACGGAGGAAACCGGCATTTCGTCTCTCTGAACTTGCGCGAAAACACTGCACCGAGCGGGCCGAACGGCGCCGCGGGAGGGCGCCGCGCCTGGTAGAGCGCGCGGCAGCCCGCCGTTCGTCCGGACCACGATGCTGTCCGTCACCGCCCGGCGTCGGTTCGTCCCGCCGACCCGGCCCTCCCGCCGGCGCCAGCCACCGCTCTCACCGTGCCGAAAAAAAATCTGTGTTCGCCCCTGCGGTGCCCGCACGCGGACACCTGGATCCCACGCGCGGGACGACTACGTTTTCCCTTCTCCCTCCGGCCTTTTCCTTTATGATGATCGCGTGACTATTCCTGCGTCTCGAGGTGTGCGCAACCGGCAGACGGGTGAAGTGTTCACCACGACCGACGCCGCCGAGCTCTACGAAGTCGACCGCTGGGGCAAGGGGTACTTCTCCGTGTCGTCGGCGGGGCACGTCCTCGTCCACCCGACCAAGGACCAGGCGCGGTCCATCGACCTGAAGCAGCTGGTGGATCACCTGCTGCTGCGCGGCATCCACCTGCCGGTGCTGATCCGGTTCCGCGACATCCTCCGCCACCGCGTGGCCGACATCCACAACGCCTTCCGGACCGCCATCACGCAGCACCAGTACCAGGGCGGCTACGTGTGCGTGTACCCGATCAAGGTCAACCAGCAGCGCCAGGTGGTCGAGGAGGTCCTCGATTTCGGGCGGGAATACGGCTTCGGCCTCGAGGCCGGCTCGAAGCCCGAGCTCCTGGCGGTGGCGGCGCAGGCCTACAACGACACGCCGATCATCTGCAACGGCTTCAAGGACGCCGAGTTCATCGAGATGGCGATGCTCGCCCAGAAGATCGGGCGCAACGTCATCCCGGTGGTCGAGAAGTACACCGAGCTGGGCCTGATCCTGAAATACGCGGAGAAGGTGGGCGTGCGCCCGCAGATCGGCATGCGCGTCAAGCTCGCCGCGCGCGGCGGCGGCCGCTGGCAGGGCTCGGGCGGCTACCGCTCCAAGTTCGGCCTGACCGTCGCCGAAGTGCTGCGCGGCCTCGAGGAGCTGCGCTCGCGCGGGATGGAGGACTGCTTCAAGCTCCTCCACTTCCACCTCGGCAGCCAGATCCCCAACATCCGCATCGTCAAGGGGGCGCTCAACGAGGCGGCGCGCGTCTACGTCGAGCTGGTCAAGGCGGGCGCCGGGCTGCAGTTCCTCGACGTCGGCGGCGGCCTCGGCGTGGACTACGACGGCTCACAGACCAACTTCGAGTCGAGCGTCAACTACACCCTCGAAGAGTACGCCAACGACGTCGTCTACCACATCCAGACGGTGTGCGACGACGCCAACGTGAAGCACCCGACGATCGTCTCGGAGAGCGGCCGCGCCATCGTCGCGTATCACAGCGTGCTGGTCTTCAACGTCCTCGGCGTGTCGGCCTTCGGCGAGGAGAAGATCCCCGATACCATCTCGCCGGCCGAGGCCGAGCAGCCGGTGATCGACCTGCTGCTGACCTACCAGAGCCTCACGGCGCGGAACGCCCTCGAGAGTTATCACGACGCGCAGCAGGCGCTCGACATGGCCCTCAACCTGTTCAGCGGCGGCTACCTGCCGCTCGAGCAGCGCTGCCAGGCCGAGAACCTCTACTGGGCGATCCTGGTGAAGCTGAAAAAGCTCGTCGCGCAGATGGACGACGTCCCGGAAGACCTGCAGGGACTCGACGACGCTGATGGCGGACACGTATTTCTGCAACTTCTCGCTCTTCCAGTCCTGCCCCGACAGCTGGGCGATCAAGCAGCTCTTCCCGGTGATGCCGATCCACCGGCTCAACGTGCTGCCGACGCAGCACGCGGTGCTCGGCGACATCACCTGCGACTCCGACGGCAAGATCGATCAGTTCATCGACCGCCGCGACGTCAAGCGCACGCTGCCGCTGCACACGGTCAACGGCGAGCCGTATTACCTCGGCGTCTTCCTGGTCGGCGCCTACCAGGAGATCCTCGGCGACCTGCACAACCTGTTCGGCGACACCCACGCGGTGCACGTCAGCCTCGACGATCACGGCAGCGTCATCCTCGACGCGGTGATCAAGGGGGACACGGTCAAGGAAGTGCTGGACTACGTCGAGTTCGACGCCGACACGCTGGTGCGCAAGCTGCGGCACGACGTCGAGCTGGCGGTGCGCGAGGGGAAGATCAGCTACGAGGAGTCCGGCCGCCTGCTCGAGTTCTACGAAGAGGGGCTGCAGGGGTATACGTACCTGGAAGATCCTAAAGAGAGATAGAGACTAAGGGCTAAGGGCTAAGGGCTAAGGGCCAAGGGCGAAAGCGCGGCGCGTGCGGTCTGGCGCCTCAAGGACCAACGCCCAACGCCCAACGCCAAAGCCCAATTGCCAACGCCCAACGCCCAACTGCCGTCGCCGACCGCCCAGCATCTAGCGGACGCGTGGGATGCTCGAAGCGGCGTCACCGTCGCGCGGGGCGCCCGGGTCGCAAGGGTCGCTTGGGTTGCCCTGGGTCGCATGGGTCGCATGGGTCGCCCTGAATGAGCCGTGCCGGCGCTGCCCGGTCCGGGGCCCGCTTCCGCGAGGCGGGAACGCGGCCTGCGCTCGGACCCCCGCTGCGCTCGATGCCGCGGCGAGTAGGGATGGCCAGGGCGACAACTGGCAGGCGCGCCGATGCGCCGGTGGTGATTCGAACGACGCGGTTCACACGGACCGGACTCGCCGCGAAGAATCGCTCCGGCCGCATTCCGGCTGCGCGGCGTGTCGCCTCGCTCCAAGGTGCGCCGGCCGGTCAGCACCGGCACGTCTCCTCCGGGCGACGAGATCACCGGCGCGGCATCCCCGCCCTTCAACATCCATTGCCAACGTTAGAGTCCCCGGACGTGGTGGAAATTCGGTAAGGCCTCTCCGCTAGACAAGCGAAGCGGCCATTGTGCATCTTTCCGTGGGTTCTCTCTGGCTGGCGACGAAAACACAGAGGTGTTGAGACGATGGCCAAACCAAGGATGGATCTGTCGGCGATTGTTGGCAAGCTCCTCGAGGAACAAGACGGCGACGTGCTCCGGGATGGCATCCGCGTGCTCTCTCGCAGGCGCTGATGGAAGCGGAGGTGGCGGCGTCGATCGGCGCGGAGCGCCACCAGCGCACCGGCGAGCGGACGGCCTATCGCAATGTCGCGCGCACGCGGACCTGGGACACTCGGGTCGGCACGATCGAGCTCGCGATTCCCAAGGTCACGCCCGGCAGCTACTTTCCGTCGCTGCTGCAGCCGCGGCGGCGCGCCGAGCACGCGCTGCTCGCCGTCGTACAGGAAGCGTACGTGCACGGCGTCTCGACGCGCAAGGTCGACGAGCTGATGCAGGCGCTCGGACTCGACGGCGTGTCGAAGTCGGAGGTCTCGCGCATCTGCGCGGAGCTCGATCCACTCGTCGAAGCCTTTCGCACACGGCCGCTCGCCGGCGAGCACCCATACGTGTGGGTCGATGCGACGTATTACACGGTCCGCGTCGATGGGCATGTCACCAGCCAGGCGACGGTCGTCGCGGTCGGCGTCACCGCCGAAGGCGAGCGTCAGGTCCTGGGGATCGACGTCGGGCCGTCAGAGGATCGCGCCTTCTGGACGGCCTTTCTGCGGAGTCTCGTGAAACGGGGGCCCAAAGGGGTACGTCTCGTGATCTCCGACGCGCATGTCGGGTTGAAGCAGGCGATCGGCACGGTGTTGAGCAGGGCCACGTGGCAGCGGTGCCGGGTGCATTTCATGCGGAACCCGCCGGCCACGGTGCCGCAGGGTGCGCGCGAGCCGATTGCGGCGATCGTCCGCACGATCTTCGCGCAACCCGATCATGCGAGTGCGATGTGGACGGCGCTCTTTCCGTCCGCGGCCTCGGCAGCGTCCACGCCGTGGTGAACTCAGGAGAAGGCTCGAGTAATTTCCACGACTTGACGGGACACTACTCTGCCAACGTCCAACACCCAACCTCCAATGAGACCGGGCGCGGCAGGGCGATGAGGCTCGGCCGCCAAGAAGCGCCGCTACACAAAGGGCACAGGGCGAAGGGCGAAGGGCGAAGGCAAAGGGCAAAGGGCGAAGGGCGAAGGGCAGGGCAAAAAGCGCGAGGCCATCGGCGGCGCGCGGCGGACGAGCCATGTCGGCCTGCCGGCGCAGTGCGGCTGGCGCGACAGCGGCAGTCTGAAAAGTGCGCCGCAGGCGCTCTGGCCGCGGAGGCGCCGATTCGCCACTGACGCCTGGATCATCCGGGTGCCCAACTGATTGCGCACCGGCTCCCGCATCACCCCAGCCGGAGCGGACATCGTGAGTGCACTCGCCGGAGGCGTATTTTTCCGCGCGTAGGCCGAGGCGCGGCAGGGCCGATGTGGCTCGGCCGCCACGAAGCGCCGCTACGCGAAGGGCGAAGGGCGAAGGGCAAAGGGCGAAGGGCGAAGGGCAAAAAGCGCGAGGCCATCGGCGGCGCGCGGCGGACGAGCCATGTCGGCCTGCCGGCGCAGTGCGGCTAGCGCGACAGCGGCAGTCTGACAAATGCGCCGCAGGCGCTCCGACCGCGCAGGCGCCCTTTCGCCACTGACGCCCGGATCACCCGGGCGCCCAACTGATTGCGCACCGGCTCCCGCATCACCCCAGCCGGACCGGGCTCCGTCAGCGCCCTCGCCGGAGGTGCATTTTTCCGCGCCGACAGCCCGTGATGGGGCGCCCGCGTCGCACCGAGACGGGCGCTGCGCTCGGCAGCCAAGGCGCGGGGAGCGAGCATACCGTCTGTATGCGAGCGAGCCGCAACGCCGGATGACGAGATGCAGCGCCCGTCGAATGCAGCGGGCGCCCCGTCACGGGCTGACGGGCCGAGGCGCGGCAGGGCCGATGTGGCTCGGCCGCCGAGAAGCGCCGCTGCGCGAAGGGCGAAGGGCGAAGGGCGAAGGGCGGGCGAAGGGCAAAGGGCGAAGCCGCTGTGCGACCGAGCGATCGTGTCGCGCTGAGGCGCGGCTCTGGCAGTCTTGGAAGCCGGGCGTTTGGGAGTTGGGAATTGGGAGCTGGGCTTTGGTGATCGGGAGTTGCCGTGATCGCCCCTACCGCCCGAGCGACTTCTCCCTGGTTTCCTTGAACTCGTTCCCCGCTTTCCACTCCGGGAACTTCTCCGCGTTCGCTACGCGGTAGCCGACCGCGAACAGCAGCCGGGCGTCCTCGACGGCGCCCGCCAGGTCCCAGTCGGCCTTCACCTCGTCCGACGGCGCGTGATAGTCCGTGCTGGTGTATTCGTCGCGCTTCTGCTGACCGTAGGCGGGCGGCTTGCCGACGTAGTCGACGCCGGTGTCGATGTAGAGCGCCGGCACCCCCTGCTTGGCGAAGTTGAAATGGTCCGACCGGTAGTAGAAGCCCTTCTCGGGCTCCGGGTCCGGCCGGAGCGTGCGCCCCTGCTCGGCGGCCGCGTCGCGCAGGTAGTCGTCGAGATCCGAGGCGCCCATGCCGACGACGGTGACGTCGCTGGTGCGGCCCCACTGGTTGACGCCGTCCACGTTGATGTTGGCGACGGTCTTCGCGAGCGGGTAGACCGGCGCGACGGAGTAGTACTGCGAGCCGAGCAGCCCCTGTTCCTCGGCGGTGACCATCGCGAACAGGATCGACCGCGCCGGCTTCGGATCGACGACGGTGAAGGCGCGCGCGATCTCGAGGAGCGTGGCCACGCCGGAGGCGTTGTCGAGGGCGCCATTGTAGACGCGGTCGCCCTGGACGGGAGCGCCAACGCCGAGGTGATCCCAGTGCGCCGTGTAGACGACGTATTCGTCGCGCCGCTGGGGATCGCGGCCCTCGACCTTGGCGAGGACGTTGCGGGAATCGAGTGTCCGCATCGTGTTGCGGATGGCCATCGACGCCGTGAGGCCGAGCGGCACCGGCCGGAAATCACGGGACAGCGCCCCCTTCTTCAGCGCGTCGAAGTCCTGGCCGCCCAGGGAGACGATCTCCTTGGCGGCGTCGCGCGTGAGCCAGCCCTCGATGGCGGCGCGCCCCATGTTCTTGTCGGGGGTGACGAGGTCGAACTTCTCGCGCAGATTGCCCTGGACGACGCTGAAGGGGTAGCCGGCGGGACCGGTTTCGTGCACGACCAGGATGCCGGCGGCTCCGCGCCGCGCGCCCTCCTCGAACTTGTAGGTCCAGCGGCCGTAGTAGGTCATGGCCGTGCCGTTGAAGAGGCGCGCGTCGAGTTTCGCGGCGTCCGAGGCGTCGGGGACCTGGGGATCGTTGACCAGGACGATGATGGTCTTGCCCTTGACGTCGACGTCCTTGAAGTCGTCCCAGTCGAACTCCTTCGCGGTGACGCCGTAGCCGGCGAACACCATCTCGGAGTCGTGGATGGCCGCGCTGTCGGCGACATGCTTCGACCAGGCCACGACCTCGTCGCCCCACTTGAAGGTCCTCTTCCGGCCGTTCTTCGTGACGGTCAGCGGCTGGGTGTTGGCCGCGGTGATGCCGACGAGCGGCACCTTCTGGATGAAGGTGCCGTCGGTATTGCCGGGCTGCAGGCCGAGCTTGCGGAACTCCTCCTCGAGGTACTTCACCGTGAGATCTTCACCTGTGGTGCCGGGCGCCCGCCCTTCGAACGCGTCGGCCGAGAGCGCTGTGGTGCGCTCGAGGATGGCGCCGGCGTCGATCGCCGGAAGCGAGGCGAGCGGTACTGGCCTGGCCGGCGTGCTGCCGGCATTTTCCGATTGAGGATCGGAAGACCCGGAACAGCCCGCCGCAAGGAGGACCGCCGCCAGCACCAACTGCTTCTTCGACATCATTGTTCGACCTCTGACCTTCGACCCCTGGTCTTCGTTTGTTGCCCACGATCGTTCGAGCGGTCCCGGAGTGAGCCCGGGCAGGATGCCGCGGCGGGACGCCTGGACGATGGGACGTGCAGGAACCGGCGGCGCTACGTCGTGGCCGCCGGCGGCGGCGCGTCCACCCCGCTGCGCGACCCGAGCTCGCGGTCCATGTCGAGCAGCGAGGCGGCATCGCTGCCGATCATCCGCAGCTTGGCGACGATCTCGCGGCCAACCTTCTCTTCCTCGACCTGCTCGGTGAGGAACCACTGCAGCTCGGCGACGGCGGCGAACGCCTTTTCGTTGAAGGCGGTCTCGTAGAGGGCGTCGATCTGCTTGCTGACCTCCTGCTCCTGGGCCAGCGCGCGCTCGAAGACCTCGAGCAGCGTCTTGAACGAGAGCTGCGGTCCCTCGAGCGGCCGCAGATCGACGTGGCAGTCGCGCGCGAGCAGGAAGTCGAGCAGCTTCATGGCGTGCATGTACCTCTTCCTGGCTCTGCAGCCTCAGCCAGCGCGCGCCGCCGGTGAACTTCTGGCGCTCGCACCAGTTCGACATCGCGAGATAGGAGTACGACGCGCTCAGCTCGGAATTGATCTGCTGGTTGATGGCTTCGACAACACGCTGATTCATACGCAACCTTTCGTCACACCCACGCCGGCCGGAACGACCATAACGGCCGCTGCCACGGCACCGCTCTTCACATAGGACCGCGGCGCTCGGCCGTCCGGCCCCTGCCGGGGCCGCGGCAGCAGATGGCGCGCCGCGCCGCCGATCACAGCTGATTCTATCAACCAGGCCAACCTGGCGGGCAGGGGCCGGTTGACCGGTCAGAACCGGATGATCCCCACGGCCGCCATCACCCCGATGGCGACAGCCATCACCGCCATGATGGTCACACCCCGCTTGCGGCGTACGGTGCGCCAGGCCGCATACCCGGGCTCACTCAGGTAATACCGTCCGCCGGCCTCCACGACCGCCCCGACGCCCAGCAGCCGCCGGAGCCGGCTCCGGCCCAGGGGACCTGGCGGCGCGAACGGGACAGCGTGGGCGGCATCAGTCGCCTCCGCCGACCGGAGGCCGCGGACGATCTTTCTGTCCGTTGACAGGATCAGGGCCGCGGCGAGTGCGGGCAGGGCACCGAGGACACCAGCAGGCAGCATACGAGAGATACCTCCAGGCAGAGCGGCCACGCCACCTCGGGACGGGCCGGATCAGTTCAGCAGGCAGACGAACTCGCCGAGCACCATGGCGGTGGCGCCCCAGACGTGGTGGCCGCACAGGTCGAAATACGGGTACTCGACCGCCACCCCTTCGCGCACCCGGACGCCGGTCCGGATCCGCGAGGCATCCCGCAATTCTTCCAGCCGCACCTCCACGATTTCGGCGACCTCGTCCGGGGCGGCCTGGAATGGCGGCCGGGTGTCGGTCACCCCGACGACCGGGTGCAGCGTGAAGCCGCTGACAATGACGTGCACCGGCGTCAGTTCGCCGAGAACCCGCACGGCCCCCGGGTCGATGCCGATCTCCTCGGACGCCTCGCGCAGCGCCGCTTCCGCAAGGGTTTCGCCGGGTTCGGTGGCGCCCCCCGGCAGGCTGATCTGCCCGGCGTGCCGCGTGAGCGTGCTGGCGCGGACGGTGAGCGGCACGGCGACGCCGTGCTCGCCGGGGTAGAGCAGGAGCAGGGCGGCCGCCGTCCGCGCGCCGGCCGGCCGGTCACCCATGCGCCCCGGGAACGGCGCGAACCGGATCTGCGCCTCCAGGCCAGGGAGCGTGCCCGCCAGGCTGACCCGCAGGGTGGCCTCGATTTCCGCCAGGTGCATCCTGATATTGTCCCCGAACCGGCGGCGCAGCGGCAGCCCGCCGCCTGCGCGCGCCTCGCGGTGGCCGGACCGGGAAGTAAGATAAGGCGCATGCCGGGCTTTCCATCCATCGACGCCCGCACGGGGCAGGCCGTGCTCGATCTCGTGCACGGCTGCACGTTCGACGACTTCATCCTGTCGCCGCAGTACAGCGTGCTCCAGCGCCGCGACCCGGCAACCATCGACCTCTCGTGCCGGCTCACCCGCGGCATCACGCTCAAGCGCCCGGTCGTCTCGGCCAACATGGACACGGTCACCCGCGCGCCCATGGCGGTGGTCCAGGCCGAGGAAGGGGGCATCGGCATCATCGACCGGGGCTACCGGCCCGGGGAGATCGAGCCGCAGGTGCGCGAGGTGGAGAAGGTCAAGCGCACGCAGCACGGCGTCATCGGCGATCCCTACAGCATCGCGCCGGGGGCAACGGTGGCCGACGCCCGCAAGCTCATGGCCCGCTCCCACGTCGGCACGCTGGTGGTCGTGGACGACCGCCGCCGGCTCGTCGGCCTGCTCACCGAGCGCGACCTGCGCTTCGTCGAAGGCCACTCGTCGAGCGTCTCCGAGCGGATGACGCCGCTCGATCGGCTGGTGGTGCACCGCGGGCCCGCCTCCCCGGAGGAGGCGCAGCGCATCATGGTGGATCGCAAGGTCAAGAAGCTGCCGCTGATAGACGACGGCGGCGTGCTGCTGGGACTGATGACGGCAAAGGACCTGATCCGGCAGCGGCGGCGGCCGTTCGCCACCCGCGACGCGCAGGGGCGGCTGATGGTGGGGGCGGCGATCGGCGCCACGGGCGACTACCTCGAACGCGCGGCCGAGCTCGTGAAAGCCGGCGTGGACGTGCTGGTGATCGACATCGCGCACGGCCACTCGACGGTCATGGACCGCGCGATGACGGCGTTCCGCCGGCAGTTTCCCGCCGTGCCGATGATTGCCGGCAACGTCGCGACGGCCGAGGGCACCCGCTTCCTCGTCGAGCGCGGCGCCGACGGCGTCAAGGTCGGCATCGGTCCCGGCGGCGGCTGCACGACGCGAATCACCACGAGCTTCGGCGTGCCGCAGGTGCACGCGCTGGTGGAGTGCCGCCTCGCGGTTGCCGGATCGGACGTGTCGATCATCGCCGACGGCGGGATCAAGCGGCACGGCGCGCTCGCCGAAGCGCTGATCTTCGGCGGCGACTGCGCCATGCTCGGCAGCGTGTTCGCCGGCACCGAGGAGGCCCCCGGCGAGGTGGTGCACAAGGCGGTGGTGCTGCCGGAGTCGCAGAAGACGGTCAAGGTGCCGTTCAAGGTGCTGCGCGGCATGGCGTCGATCGAAGCGATCCGCGATCGCCTCGACGTGGAGGAGGCGGACACCCGCGAGCTGGAGGCGCTCGGCGCCGAGGGCATCGAGATCAGCGTGCCCGCCCGCGGCTCCGCCCGCACCATCGTCCGCGACATGATGAAGCACCTGTGCTCGTCGATCAGCTACGGCGGCGCCTCGTCGCTGGCCGAGCTGCGCCGGCTGGTCTGGGCCGATCCGCAGAAATACCTGATCAAGGTCTCCGCCTCCGCCCGGCGCGAATCGTACGAGCGGTAGGCCCTGTTACGACAGCAGCCCGGGCAGCTCCGCCGGCGCGTCCACGAAGAGCTCGTCGCCGCGGAACGCGCCCGGCTCGAAGCGGAACCCGAAGCCGTATCGCGCCAGGCAGATGCGCGTCCCCGCGCGGCGGGCGGTTTCGAGATCGATGGGGGAGTCTCCGACGAGGACGGTGGATGCCGGTGTGGCGCCGGCCCGGCCGACGATACCGAGGAGACCCGCGGGATCGGGCTTGCGGCCGGTGGCCGTGTCGCCGCCAACGACATCGGTGAACGACGGCGCCAGCCCGAGCCGCTCGAGAATGGTGGACGTGGCCTGCTGCGGCTTGTTGGTCAGCACGGCCAGCGTCCGGCCGGCCCGGCGCAGCGAGGACAGCGCGTCCAGCATCCCGTCGTAAGGGTGTGTATGCCGGGTCAGGCGCTCGGCGTAGTGCACCAGGAAGCGGGGGAGCGCGCCGGGGGTGTCGGGATCGAGGCCGGATGCGGTCAGGGCACGGCGGACGAGGACCGCCGCCCCTTCGCCCACCATGGCTGTGACCTCGGCACGGTCGAGCGTCCGTCCGCCGTACTCACCGACCAGCGCGTTGGTGGCATCCGCCAGGTCGCGGCTCGAATCGATCAGCGTTCCATCCAGGTCGAAGACAATCAGCATCGTTGAGCTCATCCCCCGGCGGTCTGCGCCTTAGCGTTCATGGCTGTGCCGCATCCGATCCTTCTCCGCTTTCGCCGGACGCGAGTCCGGTAGACCGATGCACGAGTGGGAAACCGCCGCGACCCTGTTCTTTGCCTACCTGGCCGTGGTGTCGCGGCTGGTGCGCGGCGTCACCTCGGGGCGCCGGCTCGGTGCGCTGCTCCTGTCTGGCGCGGGCCTCGCGGTGTCGGCGGGCGCCCGCCTGCTGCCCGGCCACTCCATTCTGCACGACTGGGTGCTGCCGCCGTCACTGCTGCTGCTGGCGTACTGGACCAGTGGCCTCCTGTTCACCGCGGCCATGCCCGGCGCCGAGCGCCGGCTCGAGGCGATCGACGGCATGCTGCGGGTGGACGCCGTCGCGGCCGCCACCCCGCGGTGGCTGGCCGAGCTGCTCGAGCTCGCCTACCTTGCCGTCTACCCCATCGTCCCGGCCGCGCTGGCGGTGCACCTCCTGACCAGTGCCGCGCCCAGTGCTGATACGTTCTGGACGGTGGTGCTGGTCACCGACTTCGTCTGCTTCGGCCTCCTGCCCTGGGTGCAGACCCGCCCGCCGCGCGCGTTCCGTCCGCACCCGCCCTGGGCGTCGCGGGTCCGCCGCCTGAACCTGGGCGTGCTCGACCGGGCGAGCATCCACGTCAACACCTTTCCCAGCGGGCATGCGGCTGAAGCGGCCGCCGCCGCACTGCTGGTGGCCGCCGCGCCATGGCCGGCAGCCGCGGCGTTTGCCGTGGCCGCTCTGCTGATCACCGCCGGAACGGTCCTCGGGCGGTATCATTACGCCGCCGACGCGGCTGCCGGGTGGGTGGTAGCGATCGGCGTCTGGACTGCGCTGGGCTGAGGGGGCCCCGCCATCATGACGCACCTGCTGCTGCTTCTTGCCCTGGCCGCGTCCCCGGCCTCCCCCGCGTCCTCGCGGCTGCAGGAAAGCCAGGCGCCCGCCGCGCCGGCCTCCCCGGCGCCAAGCCTCCGGCTGGACGTCGTGGCCGTTGACAGCGCCGGTGTCCCGGTCCTCGACTTGCGCCCGGCCGAGTTCGAGGTCTGGATTAGCGGCTACCGCGTGCCGATTGCGGACGTCTATGCGCCCGTCCCCGACCGCCCGAGGCTGGTCGTGCTCCTGCTGGACGACGCGGCAGCCAGTCCGGATCTGGCGCAGCGCGTCAGGGGCGCCGCCCGCGCGTTCGTCGAGCAGAAGTCCGCGGACGACCAGCTGAGCGTCCTCACACTGAACGGCCGCGCCGCGGTCACGTCCACCGACCGCGCCGTGCTGATTCAGGCAATCGACCGCTACAACGTCCAGGGCGTGCCGTTCCGCCTGGAGGATGCCGGGGCGCAGGTGTTGCAGACGGTGGCGTCGCTGGCGCGACAGCTGCCGGAAAAGACAGGCGGCCGGAACACCATCGTGGCGATCGGGTCGGCGTGGCTGTTCGATACCCCGATGCCGCCGCCCGCTCTCGGCGACCTGACGCGCGAATGGGTGGCGGCGATGCGGACGATGGCGGCCACGCACACCAGCCTCTACGTGTTGGATCCGTCCGGCGTCGGCATGGGCCGGGGCCGGGGCGCGTACGGCGGTGCGGCCGGTTTCGCGCACGAGACCGGCGGCTACGCGTTCGTGAACACGAACGACATGGCGGGCACGGCGCGGCGGATCCTGGCCGAGGCGGGCGCCGGCTACGTGCTGGCGATGGCCAATCCGCCCGTCCAGCGCACGGCGGACCTCCGCAAGGTCGAGGTGAAGGTGCTGCGCAAGGGGATCACGGTCAGGGCGCGTCAGGGCATCCAGGGCCGCGACTGATCGCGCCGCCGGCCGCTCCCCGCCGGACAATTGACTACAATTCACCCCATGTACACCTCCGTCCTTTTCCTGCATTCGTGGCTGCGCTGGGCCGTGCTGCTCCTTGGCCTGCTGGCGCTCGTGCGCGCCGTCGCGGGGGCGGCCGGCCGCCGTCCCTGGCTCCCCGCCGACGACCAGGCCGGCAAGTTCTTCATCATCGCCCTCGATATCCAGATCGTGCTCGGGCTGATCCTGTACTTCTTCCTCAGCCCGACCACCTCCGCGGCGATGGCCGATTTCGGCGCGGCCATGAAGAGCTCCGGCCTGCGCTACTGGGCAGTCGAGCACGTGTTCGGCGTGGTGGTGGCCCTGATCCTGGCGCATCGCGGCCGCACCCGTGTGCGGGGGATCACCGATCCCGTCCGCAAGCACCGGGTCGCCGCCGTCTTCATCCTGCTCGCGCTCCTCGCGATTGCCGCATCGATTCCCTGGCCCGGCACTCCCAACGCCCGGCCGCTGTTCAGGTTCTAAGGCCATGCCCCGTGCTGCCGCCGTCGCGCTCCTGTGTGGTCTCGGGGTGTCCGCGTCGCTGCTCGCGCAAGGCGGACGCGCGATGACGACCGCGGACCTGCTCGGCGCCGTCCGCGTTGCCGACCCGCAGCTGTCGCCCGACGGGCGGCGCGTGGCGTACATGCGGACCACCACCGACCTGCCATCCGGACGGCGCAACGCCGACATCTGGGTGGTCGGCACGGATGGCGAAGGGCGCAAGGCGCTGATCGACGGTGACAAGTCGGAGAACACGCCGCGCTGGTCGCCCGATGGCAAGCGCATCGCCTTCATCTCGAACCGCGACGGGACATCGCAGGTCTTCGTCGCCGATGCCGATGGCGGCGACGTGAAGAAGGTCACCGACCTCGCCATGGGCGCTCAGGCGCCGCTGGTCTTTTCGCCGGACGGAACGCGGCTGGCGTTCGTCTCCGATGTGTATCCGGCATGCGCGGACGAGGCCTGCACCGCGCGGACGAAGAAGGCGGCGGACGACAATCCGGTGAAGGCGAGGCGCCTGACCCGGCTGCTCTACCGCCACTGGGACGAGTGGCGCGAGAACATCCGCCATCACCTGTTCGTGGCCGACCTTGCCACCCGCCGTGTCGTGGACGTGACTCCCGGGGACTTCGATTCGCCGCCGGTGCAGCAGGAAGGGGACGCCGTCCGGTTCTCGCCGGATGGCCGCGAGATCGCCTTCGTGTCGAACCGCGAAGGCAACGATCGCGAGGCCTGGACGACGAACAACGACGTGTGGATCGTGGCGAGCGGCGGCGGCCCGGCACGGAAGCTGACCGCCAATCCGGCGGCGGACGTTCAGCCGGTGTTCTCGCCGGATGGCCGCACCGTCTACGTGCGCGCGCAGCGCCGGGCCGGGTTCGAGTCGGATCGCTGGTACCTCGATGCCTGGGATCGCGCCGCCGGCACGCGGCGCACGCTGTTCGAGACGCCGGACCTGTCGGTGGCCGACTTCGCCCTGTCCCCCGACGGCTCCTCCGTCTGGTTCACCGCCGGCAGCCAGGGGCGCGAGCACCTCTACGTCGTCCCTGCCGCGGGCGGGACGCCGAAGCGCATCGCGGAAGGCGGGGCGATCACCGCAGCCAGGCCGGGCAACGGCTTCGTCGTGTTCACCAAGTCCACGTTGACGGCGCCGGCCGAGGTCTACCGGGTCGATGCCGATGGCAGCGGCGGGAAGCCGCTGACCGCGGAGAACGCCGGGTGGCTGCGCGAGGTGGCGTTCTCCACCCCGGAAACCCACACCGTCAAGGGGGCGGGGGGGACGCCGATCCAGTACTGGCTTGTGAAGCCGCCGGCGTTCGACGCCGCGAAGAAGTACCCGGTGGTCTTCCTCATTCACGGCGGGCCGCAGGGGGCGTGGGAGGATGCGTGGTCGACGCGGTGGAACCCGTCGCTCTGGGCGGCGCAGGGCTGGGTGGTGGTGGCGCCGAACCCTCGCGGCTCGACCGGCTTCGGGCAGCGGTTCGTCGACGAGATCACGGGCGACTGGGGCGGCAAGGTCATGACCGACCTCGACGCGGTGTTCGGCGCCGTCGCGGCGCTTCCCTTCACCGACGCTGCCCGCATGGGCATTGCCGGCGCGAGCTACGGCGGGTACGCGGTCAACTGGATCATCGGCCACACCGATCGGTTCAAGGCCGCGGTGACCCACGACGGCGTGTTCAACCTCGAGTCGATGTCGATGACGACCGAGGAGCTCTGGTTCACCGAGTGGGAGTTCGGCGGCAAGGCCGGGACCGCGAAGGCGACCGAGCAGTTCCTGCAGTGGTCGCCGCACCTGCACGCGCACAAGATCAGGACGCCCACCCTCATCATCACCAACGAGCGGGACTTCCGCGTGCCGGTCGATCAGGGGCTGCAGATGTTCTCGGTGCTGCGGCGGAACGGCGTGCCCGCCGAAGCGCTGGTGTTTCCCGACGAGGGGCACTGGGTGCTGGGCGCCGCCAACAGCCGCGCCTGGCACGAGGCGGTCTTCGGCTGGATGACGCAGCATCTCGGCAGCTGACACTCGCACGGCCGGCGGGCCGCCGTTTGTGTATGCTGGTCTTCCGTGCAGCTCGACCTCCCGTTCCTGCGATCCGAGAGCCCGCCGGCCCCGGCGTGTCCTCCGGCCCCCGAGTGTCCTCCGGCCGTGCCCGCCGGGCGTGCGCTCGTGCACTTCATCCGCATGCGGCGGGCGCGGAAGTACATCCTGCGCGTCCGGCCCGACGGATCGCTGCGCGTCACGATCCCGCGCGGCGGGTCGCGCCGCGACGCCGAGGCCTTCCTGGACAAGCATCGCGCGTGGGCCGAGCGGGAACGGCACCGCGTCGCGGTCCAGCACGCGCCCGCGGAGTGGCCGGCGGGGCACACCATTCTCTTTGCCGGCGAACCGGCGCGGCTGGAGCCCGCGCGCGACGCGTCGGGACCCTTCCTGGCGCTCGGCGGTGAGCGGGTGACGGTGCCGGCGGACGTCGTCGATCTGCGGCCCGCCGCGGAGCTGGCGCTGCGCCGGATCGCGGTGCGCGAGCTCGGGCCGAGGCTGCTCGCGCTCGCGGCGGTGCACGGCCTGTCCGTGCGGCGGGTGACGGTGCGCAACCAGCGATCCCGGTGGGGCTCGTGTTCACGCAGCGGCACGATTGCGTTGAATTTCCGGCTCGTCCAGATGCCGCCGGCCGTCCGCGACTACGTCCTGCTCCACGAGCTGATGCACCTGCGCCAGCAGAATCACTCGCGCCGCTACTGGCGCCTCGTCGAGGAGGTGTGTCCGGAGTTCCGCGCCGCCGAGCGGTGGCTGCGCGAGGAAGGACGGGCGCTGTTTTGATCGAGCTGCGCGGCACCCGCTGCGCGCTGCGGCCGTGGCGCCACGGCGACGTCGACTCGCTCGTCCGCCACGCCAACAACATCAACGTGGCGAAGCACCTGCGTGACCGCTTTCCCCATCCCTACACCCCGGCGAGCGCCCGAGCGTTCATCGCCGACAGCGTGCGGCTCGACCGCGGCGAGACGAACCTGGCAATCGAAGTGGACGGCGAGGCAGCGGGCGCGGTGGGCTTCGGCCACGGCAGCGACATCGAGCGCTACTCGTCCGAGATCGGCTACTGGCTGGGCGAGGCGTACTGGGGCCGGGGGATCGTCACCGAGGCGGTGGTGCTGCTGACCGGGCAGCTGTTCGCGCGCGAGAACCTGCTGCGGCTGTTTGCCCTGCCGTTTGCCGACAACCCGGCGTCGGTGCGCGTGCTCGAGAAGGCGGGCTACGAGCGCGAGGGGTTGCTCCGCTCGAGCAGCGTGAAGGATCGAGTGGTCAAGGACCAGCTGCTCTATTCCCGGATCAATCCGGCGTGGCGGCCGCCCGCTCTGTAGACGCGTCCCGCCGCTCAGCTCGCGGGGAAGTCGGGAAGCGCCTTGACCTGTTCGGCCTGCCACAGGTGCCGCCGGTCGTGCGCCGGCAGGAGCTGCAGGCCGGTCGCGACCTTCACCCGCAGCAGCTTGAGAAACGGATTGGCAAAGGTGGCGCGGTTGGCATCGATCGCAGCCGCTTCGCGTGCGAGCTGCCGCAGCGTGTCGTGCACCGCGTGATACCGGCGCAGGACCTCGTCGCGCGCCGCACCGGAAGCGGGACTCACCTTGCCAGGGGTACGGAGCCGGCGCTTCACCGGCGGCTCCTGGCTCCTGATGAAGAACCGGCCGAACGGGCCGGGCGCGAGCGGGCCGCGGCGTGCCCAGCCCTGCCGCCGCGCTTCTTCAACGGCGCCCCTCATGCCGCCGGCATACAGCGTGTTGATGGCGGTGAGGTGCTCCAGGCACTGCGCAATGCTCCACTTCCTGCCACCGTCGGGCTGCCAGTGGAACTGCCGATCCGACAAGCCGGTGTTCAACACGTCGGCGGCTCGATCGGCGGCATCAATCTGGTCGATCACATCCTGGAGGTCGGCCGGGAGGGAGATGGTGGCATCCACGTGGCCCATTTTAACCGCGACGGATGAGCTCCGCCTAGGGAGGCGACGTCACGACGATGGCGCGGCAGGGCTTGGTGCTGGCACGGCGATAGCCGTGCGGCCGGGAGGCGTCGAAGTAGACGGAGTCGTGGGCGTCGAGGCTGACCTCCTCGAGGCCCACCGTCAGCTCCAGCGTGCCTTCCAGGACGTAGATGAACTCGCCGCCCGGGTGAGTGTGGGTGCGGAGCTTGGCTCCCTTCTGCTGCTGGAAATCCACGAAGAACGCGTGGGTCCGCCGCTCGACGGCCGTGAAATCGAGCGATTCGAACAGGTATCCCGGCTCCTTCGACTCGCCGGGCTCGGGCAGGCGCAGCCGATCCTTGCGGCGGACGACGCCGACGTGCCGGCGTTCGCGCCCCGCCGCGAAGAAGAAGTCGAGGCCGACGCTGAACACCAGCGCGATGCGCAGGAGCGTTGGCAGGGTGGGAAAGAGCTTGCCGCGCTCGATCTTCGACAGCAGGGCCGGGGAGAGGCCCGAATGGCGCCCCAGCTCAACCAGCCCCATCTTCTTCTTGAGGCGCAGGGTGCGGATGGTTTCGCCGATCCCGTAACTCGTGAGTCCTTCCTGCAGCGTTGGCGATAGCACGATGGGGCCGCCTCCTGGTCTCTGGTCGTCCGCCTATTTACCTACAAGCAATATTATTTTACTTTAAAGCAACGTGACGTGAACAGCCGCCCTCGGCCCGGCGGCTCGGTCCCGACTGCTGGTACACTTTGCTCCGGCCGGACGAGCCCGACCGTGGCGGAGCCGTGCCGGCCCCCGTCCGGCCCGGCGATCGAGACGCGAGAGGAACGACGACACTTCATGTCCGCGGAATATCTCATCAAGCAATACGGGCTTCAGCAGGGCGCGCTGGAGATCCAGTACATCGAGGAGTTCTTCCTCGATTTCCCGAGAAAGAAGACGGCGGCCGAGGTCATGCAGCGGCTCTCGAACCGCGACCATCAGATCCTGATGGCGGAGGCGACGCTGCCCGACGAGCGCGGCACGTTCGTGCCGGTCTCGTTCAAGGTGTCGCACGAGCTGCGCGCCGCGGAAACGGACCCGAAGCTCGCCGACCTGGTCGCCCAGCTCGAGGACTGCGTGGAGTTCGACGGCCGGCGGGTGCTCTACCAGTGGATCGGCGGCACGCGGAGCGACTGGCGCGGCCAGGGGCACTTCCGGGCGCTGACCGAAGAGCAGGAAGTCTGGGCGATGGACAACGGCTTCGACGAGATCATCGTCAAGACCAAGAACCGCTTCTACGAGATGCGCAGCACGCTGGCGCAGCTGCGGTTCGACATCATCCGGTTCGTCGAGCACCCGACCGATCACGGCGAGTCGAAGGTCTTCTTCAGCAAGCGCCTCGGCCAGCACGTGATCGACAGCCATCGCAGCCGCCGATCGGTCGTGCGCTCCGATACATGATTGGCCGGGCCGTGTCCCCGGGCGATCCTCGGCTCGAGCCGTTTCGCCACGTCGGGGACTACGGCTGGCTGCGCGAGCGGCAGCTGTTCGTAGCCGAGGGGCGCCTCGTCGTCCGGCGGCTCGTCGAGTCCGGGCGGTTCGAGGTCGCCGCCGTGCTGGTGACCGCGCCGGCGCTGGCGGCGCTCGAGCCCACGCTGGCCGCGGTCGACGCCGACGTCCTGGTCTGTGACGAGCCGGCGCTGGCGGCCATCACCGGCTTCCGTTTTCATCAGGGATGCCTGGCGCTGGCCCGGCGTCCGGCGCCGGTCCCGCCCGGGACCCTGTATGGCGCCTCGACGCTGCTTGCCCTCGAAGGCGTCGGCAACCCCGACAACATCGGCGGGCTCTTCCGCACCGCCGCGGCGTTCGGGACCGGCGGCCTGCTGCTCGACGGCCGCTGCGGCGACCCCTTCTACCGCAAGGCGATTCGTACGTCGATGGGCGCGGTCCTCCGCGTTCCCTTCGCCACGCTGGCGGATTGGCCGGCCGGGCTCGAGCCCTTCCGGGCGCAGGGTTTCAGCCTCGTGGCGCTGACGCCCGACCCGGAGGCCGCGGCAATCTCCGGCTTCGCGGCCAGCCTGGCGGCCGGGGCACGGCTGATCCTGCTGGTCGGCGCCGAGGGCGAAGGGCTCAGCCCGGAGGTGTTGACCCGCGCCGATGCGCGGGTGCGCATCCCCATCGAGCCGGCGGTGGATTCGCTCAACGTGACGGTGGCGGCCGCCGTTGCGCTCGAGCGCCTCGCGTCCAGGGACTAGGTGCGCAGGAAATGCCTGCGCCAGGAACGCCACCCATGCGGATCGAAGACGGGCTGTTCTACTTTCAGGGCTATCTCCCGGCGGCCGGACAGCGGGAGCTGTGGCAGGCGTGCCGGACGCTGGCCGACGGACCGGTCCCGATGTACACCCCCACGGTGCGGGGCGGCCGCAAGATGAGCGTGGGCATGTTGTGCCTGGGCAGCCACTGGAACGCCCGCACCTACGAATACGAAGCGCGGCGCAGCGACCACGACGGCCTGCCGGCGCCGCCGCTGCCGCCGGCGTTCGCCAGCCTCGCGGCCGAGGCCGCCGCGCGGGCCGGGTTCACCCTGGACCCCGGCGTGTGCATCATGAACTTCTACACGCCGGACAGCCGGATGGGTGTGCACCAGGACAAGGACGAAAGTCCCGAATCGATTGCGCGGGGGGCGCCGATCGTCTCGGTGTCGCTCGGCGAGACCGCCAGGTTCGTGGTCGGGGGGGTGACGCGCCGGGAGCCGACGCGGCCGCTGCTGCTCCGATCGGGCGACGTGGTGGTGATGGGCGGGCCGTCGCGGCTGCGGTTCCACGGCGTCACGAAGATCCTGCCGGGCACCGCACCGGAGGGGCTCGGGCCCGGCCGCTTCAACCTGACGTTCCGCGAACGCTGACCGCTCCGGCGGACGCGCTCAGCCGCGTGCCGCCTTCTTCGCCAGCGCCTGTACGGCGTTGACCATCGACATCAGCCCCATCCCTTTGCCCATCGAGATGTTCTGCCGGAAGATGCGCTCGACGATCGAGGCATCCACGGCCGCGACCTCCTCGGCCGGCCGTCCCGACAGCGAGCGCTGCAGGATGGCCGCCATCGCCTTGGCCGAGACCCCCGACGGATTCTCCACCGCGAAGTGCAGGTCGAGCGTGCCGTCCGGGCGCTTCATCGCCCAGACGTAGGCGTCCGACTCGCACTGCGGCACCTGGTGCGACGTGTCGAACGGCCGCGTCGCCACCGCCGGCGGCACCTCGCGATACTGATCGGCAAAGCTGAGCAGCATGTTCGTCCGATCGGCGGGATCGGGGAACATGTCGAACGTCTCCAGGATCTCCTGAAGCTTGGAGGACATACATCAATTCCCAATTACCAATTCCCAACTTCCAATTTGGGAGTTGGAACTTGGGAATTGGGAGTTATCGAGATTCATTTCTCAATAGGCACGTTCACCAGATTGCCCCACTCTGTCCAGGAGCCGTCGTAGTTGCGGACCTGGTCGAAGCCGAGCAGGTACTTGAGCGCGAACCAGGTGTGGCTGCTGCGCTCGCCGATCCGGCAATACGTCACGGTCGGCTCCTTGGGCGTGAGCTGCTTCTCGTCGCAGTAGATCTTCCGCAGCTCGTCGGCCGACTTGAACGTCCCGTCTTCCGGGTTGATGGCCCGCGCCCATGGAATGCTCTTGGCGCCGGGGATGTGCCCGCCGCGCAGCGCCCCTTCGTTCGGGTAGTCCGGCATGTGCATGCGCGTGCCGGCGTACTCCTCCGGGCTCCGCACGTCCACCAGCTGTCCCTTCGCCTCCATGTGCTTCAGCACGTCTTCCCGGAACGCGCGGTTGGCCTTGTCGGACCGGTCGCTCGACTTGTACTTCGTGGCCGGGTACGAGGGCACCTCCCGCGTGAGCGGCCGCCCGTCCTTCTCCCACTTGATCCGGCCGCCGTCCATCACCTTGGCCTTGGTGTGCCCGAACAGCTGGAACACCCAGAACGCATAGGTCGCCCACCAGTTGTTCTTGTCGCCGTAGAACACCACGGTCGTCTCCGGCGTCGCGCCGATGCGGGACATCAGGGCCTCGAAGCCCTCGCGCGTGATGTAGTCGCGGCGGATCTGATCGTTGAGGTCCGCGGTCCAGTCCACGTGCACGGCGCCCGGCACGTGGCCCGAGGCATAGAGCAGCGTGTCTTCGTTGGACTCGATCAGCCTGACATCGGGGTCGTTCAGGTGCGCGGCGACCCAGTCGGTGCTCGTGAGCACGCCGGGATGGGCGTAGCCCTTCTCTTCAATCTTGGCGGTCATGGAACTCTCCTGATCCTTCTCGAAACCCCCATTATGGTTCCAGGCCACGAGAAACCGAAGGGATCGCGAACGAAGGAACCCAAGGACGCCCAGGGCGGGGCCGGCCGGCGACACCGGCGCGGGAGAGGCGCAGCTCAGTGGCTGGCAGCCCGGCAGGCGCATCCGGCGCCTCCGGCGCCACAGCCGCCGGCCATCGGCGCGGCCGTTCGCGGGGCTGCGCTGCTGCCGGCGCCCACCATGCCGGGGCTCGACAGCTGTTTCACGAGGTTCGATCCCTGGCACGCCGGGCACTCGGCGGTGCGTTCGGCGGTCACGAAGGCCTCGAAGCGCCGGTCGCAGTCGCCGCAGGTGTATTCGAAGATGGGCATGCGCCGATTTTAGCAAACTCCGCCGGCGCCGGGCGCGGCTCAGGCAGATGCCGGCGCCGGCGTCGGCCGCCCCAGCACCCGCTCGATCTCGTCGGCGGCCGCGGCCGCGCCGTTCTCGCGCTGCAGCTGCGCCGCCGCCTGGCGGGCGCGTGCCGCGTAGGAGGGCTCCGCGATCAGCGTCTCGAGCGCGGTGGCCGCCCGCGCGGCGGAATACCGCCGCCGGGAAATCGTGCGCGCCACACCCAGGCGCACCATGCGCGCGGCGTTGTCGGGCTGGTCGTGGCTGAACGGCACGATCAGCATCGGCCGGCCGGCGCGCAGCGCCTGCGCCGTCGTGCCCGCGCCGCCCTGGTGCACGAGGGCCGCGGCCCGGGGAAAGAGCTCCGAGAACGGCGCATACGCGGCAACGTGCACACGCGGGTCCGCGGCCGGCAGCTGCTCAGGCGCCGGTCCCACGAGCAGCACGGCGCGCCGTCCCAGCCGCCGCGCTGCCGCCGCGCTCTCCCGGTAGTAGGCCCCGGGATCGAAAACCGCCGCCGATCCGAGCGTGAAGACGATGGGCGGATCCCCGGCGTCGAGGAACGACTGCAGCGCGCCGGGCATCTCCTCGTGCCGGTCGTAGAAGGCGAACCCCGTGACCCTGGCGTTGGCCGGCCAGTCCGGCTGCGCCTCGCCGGCCAGCGGCGAGAACATGCCCAGGAGCGCCGCCGCCTCGCCACGCGCGGCAAACAGCGGTTCCGGACCGCGCGGCAGCCCGAGATCGCGGCGCAGCTGGTACACAGGTTCGCCCCAGCCGCGCGCCGCCCAGCGGCCGAACCGGACCATCCCGCCGTACGCCGCGGGCGAGACGCGGGCCAGCCGGGCCAGCCAGGGCACCTGCGGCAGCACCGGCGGATCGTGCACGGAGAGGAACGTCAGCGGCGCCAGCGTCACGGCCACCCACGGAATCTGCGCGACCGCCGCGACGACGGGCGCGGCATAGACGAGGTCGGCGGCCACGAGCAGCGCGGCGCCCCGTACCGCGTCGAGCAGATCGGCGTAGGTCTCACGGAGCGCCGGCAGCATCAGCCGGCGGACGATGTATTCCGGCCCGCGGCGCTCGTGCATCGCGGCCCGCAGCAGGTCCTTGTCGTCAGGGGTGAGATCGGGGCGGATGGCGTGGAAGCGCAGCCCCGTGCCGGTGATCTTGTCGCGGTAGAACGGGGCGGTGGCGACGACCGGGTCGTGGCCCCGCCGCTGCAGCTCGAGCCCGAGGGCGATGATCGGGTGGATGTCGCCGAGCGACCCGAACGTCGCGAGGACGATCGTGGTCAGCGCTTTGCCACGGCCACCGAAGCCGGCCGCAGGACGTCGTCGCCGATGCGGTAGCCGTGGCGGACCACGCCGACGACGGTGCCGTCCTGCTCGGGGGAGGCCGCCGGCACCGTCGAGATGGCTTCGTGCAGCGCCGGGTCGAAGGGCTGCCCGTCCGAGTCGATCCGCCGCACCCCGAAGCCTTCCAGCTTGGAGAGGAACTGCCGGCGGACCATCTCGACGCCCTGGCGGAGCGCCTGCTGCGCGTCGGGCGAGGTGCCGCTCGCGGCCGCGTCGAGCGCGCGGTCGAGATTGTCCACGACCTCGAGCAGGTCGGCGAGAATCTCGCGGCGGCCGCGCTCGACGTCCTTCGCGATCTCCCGCCGCAGCCGCAGCCGGGATTCGTCGTATTCGGCCGCCGCCTGCCGGTACTTCACGATCGCGTCCTGCAGCTGCCGATCCTTGTCGGCGAGCTGCTGCTCGAGGTCCTCGACGTAGCTCGGCTTACGCGGCGGCGGGGGAGGGGTGTCGCCACCGGCGGCTGCCGGATCCTGGTTGACCCACCAGCGGCGGTCGACCACCTTGACGGGAATCTCCTGCTCTTTGTCCGATGGGTGCTGGCGGTCCGACATGTCAGGCGTGCTTGGGCTCGTAGGTGAAGGCCAGCTTGTCGTCGCGCAGCTGGATCGTGACGGTGCCGCCGTTCTCGAGCTGGCCGAACAGGATCTCGTCGGTCAGCGGATCGCGCACCTCGGTCTGGATGACCCGCGCGAGCGGCCGGGCGCCGTAGACCGGGTCGTAGCCCTTCGCCGCCAGCCACTCGCGCGCCGCCGGCTCGAGCGCGATCGCGACCCGGCGCTCGGCGAGCTGCGCCTCGAGCTGCAGGATGAACTTCTCGACGATGGTTTCCATCACGCCCGGCGACAGCGGCCCGAACGAGACGATGGCGTCGAGCCGGTTGCGGAACTCGGGGCTGAACACCTTCTCGATTGCCCCCTTCGAGCGCTGCTGCGACGCTTTCTGCCGCGCGTCGACCGCGCGCAGCGACTCGCCGGACTCCACGAAGCCGATCGACCCGGCGCTCAGCTCGCGCGACCCGGCGTTGGACGTCATGATCAGCACCACCTGGCGGAAGTCCGCCTTGCGCCCGGTATTGTCGGTCAGCGTCGCGTGGTCCATCACCTGCAGCAGGATGTTGAAGATGTCGGGATGCGCCTTCTCGATTTCGTCGAGCAGCAGCACCGCGTAGGGATGCTGCCGGATGGCGTCCACCATCAGGCCGCCCTGCTCGAAGCCGACGTAGCCCGGCGGCGCGCCGATCAGCCGCGCCACCGCGTGCTTCTCCATGTATTCGCTCATGTCGAAGCGCACGAACTCGTTGCCGAGGTGCAGCGCGAGCTGCTTGGCCAGCTCGGTCTTGCCGACGCCCGTCGGGCCGGCGAACAGGAAGCAGCCGGCCGGCCGGTCGGGCTGGCCGAGCCCGGCGCGCGACCGCTTGATCGCCCGCGCCACCGTGCCGACGGCCTCCGCCTGGCCAAAGACCACGCGGCCGAGCGCCTCCTCGAGCGACTTCAGCCGGTCGCGATCGGACGACGAGGCCTGCTTGGCCGGGATGCGGGCGATGCGCGCGACGACCTCCTCGATATCCGCCGTGCCGACGTCGATGACCGGCGGGTCGCTGTCGCGCTCCTCCGGCGGCCGCCGCGCCTGGCGCAGCCGCATCCGCGCGCCCGCCTCGTCGAGCACGTCGATGGCGCTGTCGGGCAGCTTGTAGTCGCGCAGGTGCCGGGCGGCCAGCTTCGCCGACGTCTCGAGGGCGTCGTCCGAGAAGCGGACGCGATGATGCGCTTCGTAGCGCGAGCGCAGGCCCTTCAGGATCTTCACCGTTTCGGGGATCGAAGGCTCGTCGACCGCGATCTTCTGCAGCCGGCGCGCCAGGGCGCGGTCCTTCTCGATGTGCTTGAACTCCTCGTGCGTGGTCGAGCCGACCACGCGGAGCTGGCCGGCGGTGAGGATGGGCTTGATCAGCGTGGCGAGATCCATGGTGCCGCCGGTGGTGGCGCCGGCGCCGACGGTCGAGTGGATCTCGTCGATGAACAGGATGGGCATCTGCCGCCGGGCGAGCGCGTTGATGACCGCCTTGAAGCGCTCCTCGAAGTCGCCGCGGAAACGGGTGCCGGCCAGCAGCGCCGCCGTGTCGAGCGAATAGACCTCGGCGCCCTGGAGCAGCTCCGGCACGTCGTCTTCGAGCAGGCGGGCGGCGAGCCCTTCGGCGAGCGCGGTCTTGCCGACGCCGGCATCGCCGACGAAGACCGGGTTGTTCTTGCGGCGCCGCGAGAGGATCTCCAGCGTGCGCTCGAGCTCGCCGAGCCGGCCGATGAGCGGATCGAGCTCGCCGGCGCGGGCGCGCGCCGACAGGTTCGTGGCGTAGGCGGCGAGCGGATCGCGCGACGTCGCGGTGCCCGGCTCGCCGGCGCCCCCCTCGGCATCGCCGGCCACGGGTTCCTCGCCCGCCACCGGCCCGGCGGACGGGACCTTGCTGATGCCGTGGGTGATGTACTCGAGGACGTCCAGGCGCGAGACCCCCTGGGCGGCGAGCAGCTGCGCGGCGTGGGACTTGTTCTGCTGCAGCGTCGCGGCGAGCACGTCGCCCGACTGCACTTCCTGGCGCCCGGCGCTCTGCACGTGCATCACCGCCGTCTGAAGCACCCGCCGGAACGCCAGCGTCTGTTCCGGCTCCTTCTGCTGGCCGCGGTCGAACTTCTCGACCGTCTCGTTCAGGTAGCGGTCGAGATCCTTCCGCAGCTGCGGCAGGTCCGCACCGCAGGCGGCGAGAATCCGCTCCCCTTCGAGATCGTGCGCGAGCGCGTAGAGAAGATGCTCGAGCGTGAGATGCGTATGGCGCCGCGAGGTCGCTTCCCTGTACGCGACGGTGAGCACGATCTCGAGCGCGGGGCTGAACACGGTGTCTGTTTCCTCTCGATCTACTCGGGCTCCATCGCCGCACGGAGCGGGAAGCCGTGCTCGCGCGCGCGCTCGACGACGGTGGCGACCTTGGTTTCGGCGACCTCGAAGGGATACACGCCGCACAGGCCCTTGCCCTGCGTGTGCACCATCATCATGATGCGGTGCGCCTCGGCCGGCTGCTTGTGGAAGATCGACTCGAGCACGTCGATCACGAAATCCATCGTCGTGTAGTCGTCGTTCAGCAGCAGGACCTTGAAGAGCTCCGGCTTCTTCGTTTCCTGCCGCGTGCGCTCGAGGATTTCTCCGGTGGTCTGCCGATCGGTTCCAGCCATGGCTGCCTCTTCGATTGTAGCAGTCCTGATGTAGGATGCCCGGCGGAGCCATGAATCCTCTCGCGGCCGGCATGGGCTATGTCGATCTGCAGTTCCTCGGCACGCCGGGGGTCATCGCCACGGCCGTGCTGCACGGCCCGGCCGGCGTCGCGCTGATCGACCCCGGGCCCTCGACCACGCTCGGGACGCTGCGCCGGAGCCTCGAGGCCAGCGGCTTCGGCCTGGCGGACGTGCGCCAGATTCTCCTGACCCACATCCACCTCGATCACGCCGCCAGCACCGGCACCCTGGTCGCCGCGAACCCGGGGATCGAGGTGTTCGTGCACGAGCGCGGCGGCCCGCACCTGGCGGACCCGCGGCGCCTGCTGTCGAGCGCGACCCGGCTCTATGGCCAGGACATGGAGCGGCTGTGGGGGGAGTTCCTCCCGGTGCCGGGCGACCGGCTGCGCATCCTCAAAGGGGGAGAGCGCATCGAGGCGGGGGGGCGCACCCTCGAGGTCGCCTACACCCCCGGACACGCCTCGCACCACGTCAGCTATTTCGAACCGTCGAGCGGCATTGCCTTTGTCGGGGATACCGGCGGCATTTGTCGGGGAACCGGCGCCTGCGTGATGCCGGTGACGCCGCCGCCGGACGTCGACCTCGAGGCGTGGCGGACGAGCGAGGAGCGGATCCTCGCGTGGAACCCGGAGACCCTGTTCCTGACGCACTTCGGCCCATTTCATGGCGCCCGTCTCCACTTTCAGCAGCTCATGGACCGGACCGCCGAGTGGAGCCGGATCGCGCGGAAACTGCTGGCCGGCGCGACGCTGGCGGAAGAGGAGCGGGAGGCGCGCTTCGTCCAGACTGTCGAGACCGACCTCCGGCGGGTGCTTGGGCCCGTCGAAGCTGAGCTGTATCTGCGCGCCGGGAGCCTGACCTACTCGTGGCAGGGGCTCGCGCGCTACTGGCGGAAAGCCAGCCCGGCAGCGGTGGCACGTGGCTTGTAAACCATCCCGGGTGGAGCGTCAAATGTTCACAAGGATCGCCTGCGCCAGTCTTCTCGCCATGCTTGCGACGGCGCCCGGCGCCCAGGGTCAGGTGTCGATGCGGACTCCGGCTCCCCCCGAGGCCACGGCGGAAAACCTGGACTGGTTCCAGAGCGGCGATCCCATCCTTCATGCCGGCGGCGTGTATTACAAGACCGGCGCGAGGGTGCATTTCAACCGGAACGAGATGGTCCCGAGCGGCTGGTTCGGCAGCGTGGCGATCTACGTCCGGCCCACCGAGGAGCGGAACAGCGTCGTCTACGTCCCGCTCGCGGGGGGCGTGATGCAGCCCTACGAGCGGCGGCGCAGCGGCGATCTGGCCGGCACCGTCGGCAGCTCCGCGCCCGGCTTCCCGGTCGTCCTCGCCGCACAGGAAAGCGCCGGTCAGGGGCCGGCCAGGGGATTTGCGACGGTTCCCCCGGGCAGTGTCGAGACGTTCGATCTCCCGGCCGCGGGTCCGGCGGACCCGCCTGTGACTCCCGAGCCGGTCGGGACGGCCGGCGTGGCCCCGGCTCCCGCACGCCCGTCCCCGCTGCAGTCGGCCCGGCGCCCGGTTGGCCTGAACGGCGTGTATCTCGAGTTCGAGGGCGCCAGGTTTTTCGCCGACGGCGCGGCGGTCGAGTTGACCCCGGATCGCTTCACACGGATTGGCGATTATCGCGGCTTCCCGGTCTACGAAGCGCCCGGACAGCGGGGGGTCATCTACGTGTCGCTGTCGACCAGCGCCCCCGGGCTGCTCTCGCCTTACAAGACGCGCTGACGCCTTATACTCAGGGCTGTGTCCCGGACGAACCGCTTCCTCTTCGGACGCGATCCGAAGCGAACCGCCGTTCGGATTGCCGTGCTCGCCGCGTTGTGCCTGGCGACGTTCGGCTGGGTGCTGACCCCGACCCGGGTGCTCGGCATCAGCATGGAGCCGACCTACCGCGACTCGACACTGAACCTGGTCAACCGGCTGATCTACCGGGTCCGCTCGCCGGCGCGGGGGGACGTCGTGGCGATCCGCCTGGCCGGCCCCGGTGTGCTCTACATCAAACGGGTCATCGGTCTCCCCACTGAACGCGTCGCCATCGTCCAGGGGACGGTGGAAATCAACGGCACGCCGCTCGTCGAACCCTACGTGCAGCAGCGCGCGCCGTGGGACTACGAGGAAGTGACCGTGGGCGCCTCCGAATATTTCGTGATCGGCGACAATCGCGGGATGCGCATTGGCGATCACGACTTCGGCCGCGTCGACGCCCGCCGGATCCTGGGAAAGCTCGTCTTCTGATGCCGCAGAAGCGGAGGCTGGCCGGTGTGCTCCTGGCCGTGGCGCTCGCGGCGGCTGGCCTGTGGATCTGGCAATCCCTGTCGCCGACGGACGAGCGCGCGGTCGCCCGGCGGATCGACGAGCTCGGGGAGGAGTTCAACCTGTCCACGACCGACGGCCTGGGCACGGCCGCCCGGGCGACCCGGTTCGGCACCTACTTCACCGAGGACGTAGTCGTCGAGCTTGGCGGCGGCAGCCCGCCCATCGAGGGGCGCGAGACGCTGATGGGCATGGCGGCGCGGCTGCAGCCGCGGACGGCGGCGTTCGTGGTCGACTTCCGGGACGTGACTGTGACAGTCCTGGATCCCGGACGCGCGGCGGCTTCACTGACCGTGGTGATTCGCCGGCGGGTGATCGGCGCGGACGAGGAATCGCTCGATGCCCGCGAGTTCGCGCTCGATCTGGAGAAGAGCGGCGACGTCTGGCTGATCAGCCGGGCCGCGGCGGTCGAGACGCTGAAGAAGTAGGGAAGGTGTGGTGTCGAAGGTAGAGGGCCGATGCCCTCAACCTTCGACGAGCCTGGCCGCGGGCGCGTTTGCCCGGGATCGTGGGTCGTGAGCCGGCCTTGTTAGCTGACGAGGCAGGTAGTCAGCCGACCGGCTCCGGTGGGAAAACTTACGCGACCGCCAACTTCTGGGTTCGAGTCGTCGTGCCCCGGGACCGCACCGCGCCGTCCAACTTCACGAACGCACCCTCGCGGGTCCGGGACAGGAACTTCGCGTCCACCAACGCACCGAGCAGGGCCTCGCAGACATCCCGATCGAGCCCCCACAAGCGCTGCGCCTGCGGCGCGGTCAGACAGAGACCAGGCATTTCAATGAACTCGCCTTGAATCCTCTGGATCACCTCGTTGATTCGCATGGATTCCCCCGCAAAAGGATCGTCCGCCTGATTTCTTTCGTGGTGCACCGAAGAAGATGCAACTGGTGTACCTGGGTATAAAGTTCTGCGACCGCAACGCCGGGTGCATCAGACCCGCGCGCGCAAGTACTTTTTGAATAGAGACTTAATGGCCTGGTGCGGCGTGGGTGCAGGATCGAAAAGCCGAGCCGGACGTGGTGAGCGTGTATATCACCGTGCCACGCTGCGTCGTGGAATCATACGCCAGCTCTACTTTATTGCACACCTGGCCGGGCGTCCCCGCGCCCCCTAGAGCTGGCGCAGGGCGTAGACGACTGGCAGGCGTGCGGCGCGGACGGCCGGCAGCAGGCCGCCGAGCAGCCCCATCACCGCCGCGTAGAACATCCCGCGCAGCAGCAGCCCCGGCGTTACCGCAAAGGCGAACGCCACCTGGCTGAACGACTGCCAGTTCATCGTCGCCGTCTGGTAGCCATCGAAGGCGGCCCAGGCGATGGCGCCTCCCACGATCCCGCCGACCAGGCTGAGCAGGAGCGACTCGGTCAGCACCGACAGGACGACCGGCAGCGACCCGAATCCCAGGGCGCGGAGCGTGGCGATCTCGCGGGTGCGGTTGGCCACCGCCGAGTACATGGTGTTGACCGCGCCGAAGATGGCCCCGAGCCCCATCAGGCCCGCGATGCCGAAGCCGATCGTGCGGATGACCTGCTGCAGCACCTGCGACTGCTGGGTGTAGTAGTCAGGTTCGCGAATGACGGTCACGTTCAGCCGGCGGTCGGTGGTCAGCGCGTCCTTGAACGTCTGCAGGCTGTCCACCGAGGCGAGCCGCGCGTAGACCGCCTGGTAGGAGTTGCCGCGGCGGTAGACCGACTGGAGCACCCGCGCGTCGCACCAGATCTCGGACTCCGCCACACTGCCACCCGCATCGAAGATCCCGACCACGCGCCAGGAGGTCTCTCCCGACGCGATCGTCGCCCCCACCGACAGCCCCTCGTATTGCTGCGACGCGGCGCGTCCCACCACGATCTCGTTCGTGCCCGGCTGGAACATGCGCCCCTCGGCGATCCGCATGTCGGGGCGCACCTTCAACGCGGCGAGCGACACGCCGCGCAGCGGCACGTTGGCGTCGGAGCCCGACCGCTTCAACGGATGCCCCAGGATGACAAACAGCTCCGGCGAGGCGTGGCGGCCGTCGGGCCCGCTCTCGAGCCCGGGCGCCTCGGTGATGATCTGCGCCTGCTCCCCCGAGAACCCGCTGGTCATCTCGGTGTCGCTGCCGGCGCGCAGCACCAGCACCGTCCGCGGGTCGCCGGTGCCCTGCATCGCGGCGCGGAACCCCTCCGCAATCGACAGCACCGCGGTGAACACGATCACGACGCCGGCGATGCCGATGATCGCGACCACCGACGAGCCGAGCCGCTGCGGGATCGAGCGCAAGGTGACCGAGGTCACCGCCAGGGTCTGTGACAGCCAGTTCATAGCGTCCTCGAGGAAAGACGGCGCGCCGTCAGCCGGTCCGCCGCAGCGCGTCCACGATCTTCAGGCGGCTGGCCTGCCAGGCCGGCAGCAGCCCCGTGCCGAGGCCGAGCGCCGCAATCAGCGCGACCCCGAAGACGACGTCGCGCGCCGGCAGATAGAACGCCGGCAGCAGGCCGTTCGTCGGGTCTCCCTGCGCGATGATGAACCAGGCGATCAGCAGCCCCAGGCCGCCGCCGACCACGGCAATGGCGCACGACTCGAGCAGCACGAGCGCCAGGATGCGGCCGTCGGTGAACCCGAGCGTCTTGAGCACGCCCATCTCGTTGATGCGCTCGCGCACCGACTGCGCCATGGCGTTCCCCGCCACGAACAGGATGAACGACATCACGATCGCGGCGATCGCCATCATGATGGCGCCGATGTCGCCGACCTGTTTCGCGAAGCCGGACACGAACGCCTTCTCGGTCGCCGTCTTGGTTTCCGCCTGGGAGTTCGCAAACAGGGCGTCCACCCGTTTCGCGAGCTGGTCGGAGGTCGCGGGATCCGCCACCCGCAGCACGTACCAGCCGACCTGGCCGCTGAAGAACCCGCTGTCGCGGAACGTCTCGTCGAGCAGCGCGTAGTGGAAGAACAGCTGCGTCTTGTCCACGCCGCCGACCGCCGAATCGTAGATGCCGTCGATCGTGAACTCCCACGGGCTGTCGTCCGGCTTGCGATAGATCGGGGAGATCAGCGGCACGCGGTCGCCGACCTTCCAGTTGAACCTGCGGGCCGTGTCGCTGCCGACGATGGCGCCAGTGCGGTTGGCGATCCAGGCCTGCTTCTGCTCCTCCGGCAGCTCGTATTCCGGGTACATCCGCAGCCAGCTCGCGGGCTCGACCGCCATGTTGGCGAAGAAGGCTGCTTGGGTCGCGGTAGTAGGCGCCGAACCAGTTGGCGTGCGAGACGTCGACCACCCCTTCGGTCGCCTGCAGGCGTCCGAGGTAGCTGACCGGCAGCGGCTGGATGAGCGAGACCTTGTGGATGACCATGAGCCGGTCGGCGCCGGCAAGGTCGATGCCCATGTTGAACGCCGCGCGGATCGCCATCAGCGCCCCGAACAGCACGAACGCGATCAGGACGGACAGCACCGTGAAGATGGTGCGCATCTTCCGCCGCATCAGGTTGCGGACGACGAGCGGCAGGAACTTCATGCCGCCACCCCTTCGACCAGCAGCCCCTTCTCGAGGTGGAGCGTCCGCTTCGCCCTGGCCGCGGCATGCGGATCGTGCGTGACCATGACGATGGTCTTGCCGAGATCGCGGTTGAGCGCCTGGAGCAGATCGAGAATCTCGTCGCCCGACTTGCGGTCGAGATCGCCGGTCGGCTCGTCGCAGAGCAGCAGCGTGGGATCGGTGACGACCGCCCGCGCGATGCCGACCCGCTGCTCCTGCCCGCCCGACAGCTGCCGCGGGTAGTGGTTGGCGCGGTCGCCGAGCCCGACCACGTCGAGCGCGACCTGGACGCGGCGCTTGCGTTCGGCGCCGCCGAGCTTGGTCAGCAGCAACGGCAGCTCCACGTTCCGGGCCGCGGTGAGCACCGGCAGCAGGTTGTACATCTGGAAGACGAAGCCCACGTGCCGGGCGCGCCACGCCGACAGGCGCCCGCCCGACAGCTTGTCGATGCGGTCGCCGGCCACCTCGATCGAGCCCTCCGACGGCGTGTCGAGCCCGCCCATCAGGTTGAGCAGCGTGGTCTTGCCGGAGCCGGAGGGGCCCATCAGCGCCAGAAAATCACCCTTGGGAATCTCGAGCGTGACCCCCTGGAGCACGTCGATGCGCTCGCTGCCACGGTAGTAGACCTTGTGCAGGTCCCGGATCGACACCAGCGTTTCCATTCAGCGCTCCTTCACACGGGCTCCGTCGGCGAGCGTGTCCGGCCCCTCGACGACCACGCGCTCGCCCGGGTTCAGCCCCGATCCGATCTCCACCTGCCCGCTCTCTTCGATGCCTGTCTTGACCGCGCGCCGCTCCACCCGGTCGTCCTTCACCACGAACACCACCGGCGTGTTGCCGGAGGAGCGGACCGCCGCGGCCGGGACAAGGATGCGCGGCCGGGCCGCGGCCTCGACCGGCCGGGCCTGCTCGAGGAACGCCACGCTGACCCCCATGTCGGGCAGGATGCGCGGGTCGAGCCCGTCGAAGCCGATGCGCACCCGCACGGTGGCCTTCTGCCGGTCGGCCGACGGCACGGTGGTGATGACGTGCCCGGGAATCCGCCAGTCCTTGTAGGCGTTGAGCACCGCTTCCACCGGCTGCCCCGGCTCGACGCGGTTGATGTAGTTCTCGCTCACGTCCACTTCGATCTCGAGCGACGACATGTCGACCAGGGTGCAGATGCCGGTCCGCGTGAAGCCGCCGCCGGCCGACACCGGCGAGATCATCTCGCCCGGCTGGGCGTCCTTCGAGATGGCGACGCCGTCGAAGGGGGCCCGCACCACCATGTCGTCGAGGTCGGTCCGGCGGGCGTTGACCTGGCTGCGGGCGACTTCCACCTGCTGCCCGGCCAGCGCGATGCGGGCCTTGATCGAGGCGACCTGCGCCTCGGCGGTGTCGAGCTCGGCCCGCGAGATCACCTGGGCCTTCACCAGCTCCCGCCCGCGGTTCAAGGTCAGCTCGGCCTCCCGGAGGCGCGCTTCGTCTTCGGCCGCGGCGCGTTCAGCCGCCGCCAGCTGCGCCTCGGCGACCTGCAGCCCGGCGCGGATCTGCGAGTCGTCCAGGCGCGCGAGCACCTGCCCGCGGCGGACGCTCTTGCCTTCTTCGACGAACACTTCCATCACCTTGCCGGTGACCTTCGACGACACCGTGGCGCGGCGCCGCGCCGTCACGTAGCCCGACGCGTTCAGCACCGCACCCGCGGCCGCCCCGGCGCCGGTCTGGGCCTGGACGACCACGCTCCGGACCTCGGCCACCGGCTCGCGGCGGGACCAGATCCAGGCGCCCGCGGCCACGGCCACGGCCAGGACACTGAACGCGATCCAGACGCCGCGCCGGCTGCCGCCGGTGCGCGCGGACTGGTCGATATGGAGCGAGGCGAGTTCGTCTTTGAGGTTTCTGGTGGACACGGTCGAGAGCTCTGGGCGGACGGCCAGGGTGGCTGCTGCTCAGTATACATACGGACTCTACGACCGACAGGGTCCCGGCGGTAGCGCCGGTCGGCGAATGGCGGGGGTGCCACGGTGAGCGCTGGTGCCCGTCCCGCGCGGGCCGCATGGCCACGCGCCGGCCGCGGATGGGGTGGGGGTTGCACGGACGGCGGGCCGGATGTACAGTCGGCCCACATCAGATAGCGGCGGGCGTCGGCGGCGTCGGCGGATGACCACGGAGACCAGGTTGTTGTTGTTCATGACCAAGGAGCCGAGCATGCGCGTGACAGGAAACAGGTTGTGGCTGGCGGCCGGGGTGGTTGCCATGTCGGTCTGGCCGGGTGTGGCCTTCGCCGCCTCGACCATTACCGGCACCGTCACCTTCGACGGCAAGGTCCCCACTCTCAGGCCACTCGCCATGGACGCCGACCCCGCGTGCGCCAAGAAGCACTCGGGTCCGGTGGCGAACGAGATGCTGGTGCTCGGCAGCGGCAACACCATGGGCAACATCATGGTCTGGGTCTCCAAGGGGCTCCCGGCGGGGAAGACGTGGCCCGTGCCCAAGACGCCGGTAGTGCTCGACCAGAAGGGCTGTCAGTACGAGCCCCACGTCATGGGGATCATGGTCGGCCAGACCTACCGCATCCTGAACTCCGACGGCATCCTCCACAACGTCCACACCCTGCCCAAGGTCAACAAGGCCTTCAACCGGGCGATGCCGGCCACGCTCAAGGAAGTGACCACGGCGTTCGACAAGGAAGAGGCGATCTTCCACATCAAGTGCGACGTCCACCCCTGGATGAGCGCCTACGTCGGCGTCTTCACCCATCCCTTCTTCTCGGTCACGAACACCGACGGGAAGTTCACGATTTCGGGGCTCGACGCCGGCACCTACGAGATCACCGCCTGGCACGAGCGGCTGGGCACGCAGACGGCGTCGGTCACCGTCGGCGCCAGCGACAAGAAGGCGCAGAACTTCAAGTTCGTCCTCCCCGCGAAGTAGCGGTCCGCGAGCACGCGCATGAAGCACCCGGACGCCGTCGCCGCCCCCAGGCCGCACGTCGCGCACGAAGCCCACCACGAGGCCCATCACGAGGCGCTCGGCTTCTGGCGCCAGTACGTGTTCTCCGTCGATCACAAGGTCATCGGCATCCAGTACGCCATCACCGGCCTGCTGTTCCTGCTGTTCGGCTTCACGCTGATGATGCTGATGCGCTGGCAGCTCGCCTACCCGGGCGTGCCGCTGCCGCTGCTCGGCAGCCTGCTCGGCGAGACGCGCATGCCCGGCGGGACGATGCTCCCCGAGTTCTACAACGAGCTCGGGGCGATGCACGGCACGATCATGGTCTTCCTCGGCGTCGTCCCGCTCGCGGTCGGCGGCTTCGGGAACTTCGTGGTCCCGCTGCAGATTGGCGCGCCGGACATGGCCTTCCCGAAGCTCAACATGTTGAGCTACTGGTTCTTCTTCGTCGGTGGCGTGACGATGCTGGCCAGCTTCTTCGTGCCCGGGGGGGCCGCGCAGTCGGGGTGGACCTCCTACGCGCCGCTCTCGGTGATCGCGGGCACCGGCCAGACGTGGTGGCTGATCGGCATGATCTGGCTGATCACCTCGTCGCTGCTCGGCGCGATCAACTTCATCACGACCATCATCCAGCTCCGCGTCAAGGGGCTGACGTTCATGCGCTTCCCGTTCTTCGTGTGGACGCAGCTGGTCACGGCGTTCCTGCTGCTGCTGGCGTTCCCGCCGCTCGAGGCGGCGGCGGTGATGCAGTTGATGGACCGGGTGGCCGGCACCAGCTTCTTCCTGCCGAGCGGCCTCGTGGTCAGCGGCCAGATCGTGGCCGCGGCCGGCGGCGGCAACCCGCTGCTGTGGCAGCACCTGTTCTGGTTCCTGGCGCACCCCGAAGTCTACGTGCTGATCCTGCCCGCGCTGGGCATCATCGCCGAGGTCATCGCCAACAACACGCGGAAGCCGCTGTGGGGCTACCGCTCGATGGTCGCGTCGCTGATTTTCCTCGGCTTCATGTCGTTCATCGTGTGGGCGCACCACATGTTCATGACCGGCATGGGCACGGCGATGGCGGCGTTCTTCCAGACCACGACGATGATCATTTCGATCCCGTCGGTCGTGATCCTGACGGCGCTGGTCATCTCGCTGTGGGGCGGGTCGATCCGCTTCAACACGCCGATGCTGTTCGCCGTCAGCTTCCTGCCGATGTTCGGCATCGGCGGGCTGACCGGGCTGCCGCTCGGCCTCAACGTCGCGGACATCCCGCTGCACGACACCTACTACGTCATTGCCCACTTCCACTACGTGGTCGCGCCGGGGACGATCTTCGCGCTGTTCGCGGGCATCTACTACTGGTACCCGAAGGCGACCGGGCGGAAGATGAACGAGACGCTCGGGAAGATCCATTTCGCCGGCTCGCTGATCTGCATGAACGTGATCTTCATGCCGATGTTCCTGGTCGGGCTGGCCGGCGTGTCGCGGCGGCTGTTCGACGGCGGCGCGAGCTACGCCTTCGCGGCGCCGGTGCTGCAGCTCAACGTCGTGTCGTCGTGGGGGGCCTGGATCCTCGCAATCTTCCAGATCCCGTTCATCTTCAACTTCTTCTGGAGCATCCGGAAGGGGGAGCGGACGGACGCGAACCCGTGGCAGGCGACGACCATCGAGTGGGCGGCGCCATCGCCGCCGCCGCACGGCAATTTCGCCGTGCCGCCGGAAGCGCACCGCGGGCCCTACGAATACAGCGTGCCGGGCGCGGCGCGGGACTTCGTGCCGCAGCATGAGGCGGGGTCGTAATGGAGATTCCCTACACCGTCGAGATGCGGCCCGACACCGGCCTGACCAACGGCCGGATCGGCATCTGGCTCTTCCTGGCCTCCGAAGTCATGCTGTTCGGCGCCCTGTTCGCGAGCTACATCCTGATCCGGGCGGGGGCGCCGAGCTGGCCGCGGGGCGACACGATCCTGAACGTGCCGCTCGCCTTCTTCAACACACTCGTCCTGATCTCGTCGTCGGTCACGATGGTCATGGCCTGGGCGTCGCTGGTGCGCGGCCGGTTCGGCACGTTCCGGCTCTACATGGGCGCGACGATCCTGCTCGGCTTCGTCTTCCTCGTGGTCAAGTACTTCGAGGTACAGCCACAAGTTCCACGCCGGGCTGTTTCCCTCGACCAGCAACTTCCTGGCGATCTACTTCACCCTGACCGGCCTGCACATGCTGCACGTGGCCGGCGGGATGGCGGTGAACGGCTACTTCCTGTTCCCCGGCGCCCGGCTCTGGAAGACCAACCCGCGGTGGTTCACCAACCGGGTGGAGCACTCGGGCCTGTTCTGGCATTTCGTGGATCTGGTGTGGATTTTCCTGTTTCCCACGCTCTATCTTTTGTAGCGGGTATAGCTGGATGTTGACAGGGCGAAGATGACAACTCCCAACTTCCAACTTCCAACTCCCAAAATTGCAGCGTTTGGAGGTTGGGCACTGGGAGTTGGGCATTGGGAGTTGGGCATTGGGAGTTGGGCGTTGGGAGTTGAGGATCCTATGACCACCGATCACGCCGCTGACATCGACAAACACGTCAAGGTCTACATGACCGTGTTCGCCGCGCTGATGGTCCTGACCGTCGTCACCGTGGCAGTCTCCAGGCTCCACCTGTCGGTGCCGATGGCGGTGGCCGTGGCGCTGCTGGTCGCGACGGTCAAGGGCACGCTCGTGGCCTGCTACTTCATGCACCTGCTGTCGGAGAAGAAGCTGATCTACGTCGTGCTCGTGCTGACGGTGCTCTCCATCATTCCCCTGGTGGCGCTGCCGGCCATGACCCACAGCAACGGCTTCTGGATTCACGAATGAGCCTCAGGACCGTCCACGCCGTGTTGATCCTCCTGTCCGCGGCTCTCGCGGTGCTGTTCGGGGTGTGGTGCCTGGCGGGCTACAGCCGCGGCGGCGGGGCCGGCAGCGTGATCGCCGCGATCGCGTCGTTTGCCCTGGCGGGCGCCCTGCTCTTCTACGACTCGTGGTTCCTGCGCAAGACGAGGACCCTGTCATGATGTCGCGCGCACCAAGGAATGCCGAGGCGCCCCGGCGTTGCGTCGCGACGGTGGCGGCCGTGCTGTTCGGCGGCGGCGCCAGCGTCTTGGCCTGCCCGATGTGCTTCGGGGCGGCGGAGACGTCGATGGTCGACGGAACGAAGCTCGGCGTCCTGGTGATGCTGGGCATCACCCTGGCGGTGCAGGGCGGCTTCGTCAGCTTCTTTTTCTACCTGCGCAAGCGCGCCAGGCGCAACGCGGAGGTCGAGCTCGACAGCGAATGGTCGGAGCTCCAGAGGGGGCCGAGGACATCATGACTGAGTGGCTCATGCTCCCGCCGATTGCCGTCGAGCACGGCGGGCAGATCGACAGCCTGATTGGCTGGACCCACATCTTCATGCTCCTTCTGTTCGTCGGGTGGGGCGGCTTCTTTACCTACTGCCTGGTCCGGTTCCGGCGCTCGCGGAACCCGGTGGCGAACTACACCGCGGTCAAGTCGCACGCCTCGAGCTATCTCGAGGTCGCCGTGTTCGTCGTCGAAGTGGTGCTGCTGTTCGGGTTCTCGGTGCCGCTGTGGGCGGCGCGCGTCGATCACATTCCCCGCGACAGCGATGCGCTGGTCGTGCAGGTCACCGCCGAACAGTTCGCCTGGAACGTCCACTATCCCGGCCCCGACGGCGTATTCGGCCGCACCGACATCAAGCTGCTCGACCTCCAGGGCAATCCCCTGGGCATCGATCGCTCCGATCCCGCCGCGAAAGACGACGTCACGAGCCTCAACCAGCTCTACCTGCCGGTGAACAAGCCAATCATCGTGAGGCTCAGGAGCAAAGACGTCATCCACAGCTTCGGCGTGCCCGAGTTCCGGGTGAAGCAGGACGCCATCCCTGGCTTCACCATCCCGATCTGGTTCGTGCCAAACGTCACGACGGCCGAGATGCGGACGCGGACCGGCAACCCCGAGTTCCAGTACGAGATTGCCTGCGCCCAGTTGTGCGGCCTGGGCCACTACCGGATGCGCGGCTACGTCACCGTTCAGGGGGCCGACGAGTTCCAGAAATGGCTGGCGGACGAAATGGAGAAGGCGCAGGGAGAATCGGATCTGTTCAGGTAAGTTCTTTCATTCAATCTCCAAGTTCCCCCCGCCAGGGTCTAGCGTCGGATTGGGCCTTGGACGTCGGCAGTTGGCGATTGAAGAGATCGCCCCAGAACCGTGAGGCTGTCGACTTCTTCGATCAGCTCGAACGCCGGATCCGTCCGGATGTTTTCCCGGGTTGCCCGCACGCTCCCGGCATCCTCGATCGGCCTCTCCGGGGTGGACCGGCTGTCGTGCAGACAGACGAGGCCACCCGGTGCGACGAGCGGACTCCAGGCCTGCCAGTCACGCAGCAGGCCCTCGTAGCTGTGGTCGCCGTCGATGAAAATCAGCTCGACCCCCGCCTCTTCTTCCTGCCTGTAGATCCCGGCGGCACGATCGCCCGTGGTCCGGACCCAGCGGACGCGACCGTGGCTGACGCGGCCGACTTCCGCCAGCGCGATCGGACGCTGCAGGCTCACGCCCAGCCGGCCGGCCGGGAAGGGGTCGACGGCCCACAGCGTCCCCGAGCTGGACATCGCGCGCCGCAGGACCGCAGTGGTCACGCCATGCCATACGCCGATCTCGACGAGCCGGACGCGGCCCGCGGCGTGCGCCGCCAGGGCGGCGCGCTCGCGCGCGGTCGTCTGCGTCTCGGCGCACCGAAGACCGATCAGCCACAGGAGGAAGTGGGGCAGGGGCTTCATGGGCGTTGGGAGTCGGCAATTGTGAGTTGGGACCTTGTGCCGTAGTCAGGATCGTTCGCGCTGGCCCTCCAGGCAGCGACGGTGAGATCAGGGCCTGAGCGCCGCCGTCCAGTTGAGCACGACGGCCGCGGGCTGCTCCGCCTCGCGGGCAAGCGGGCCGAGCACGAGGAAGCGCTGGCCGTCGGGCGCCGGGCGATAGCGGCCGCGGACGGTGACCGTCGCAAAGCGCGTCTGGAACAACGGCACGGGGGTACCCGCGCTGAAGGTCTCGCCGATCTGCAGCGGCACCGCCATCAGGCGGGATCCGGAGCGATAGAACAGCTCGCGGCCATCCTTGCGCCAGTACGGCTCGCTGCCGCCCTCGGTCGAGACCTGCCACTTGTTCCGCGCGGCCGGGAACTCGTGCACGTAGATCTCCGTTCGCCCCGATTCGCTGGACTGGTACGCGATGTACTTGCCGTCGGGCGAGAAGGTCGCCCACATCTCGATGAACCGCGTCTGGACCACGGGCACCGGCTTGCCGTCGCCAGCCGCCGGCATCGACCAGATGTCCCAGTCGGTGCCGCTCCCATCCCCCCGGGCCGTGAACAGGACGACCCGGCCGTCGGGCGACCAGTCGGACACGTAGTTCTCGTCTGCATTGACCAGCAGGGCCTCGGCCTCCCGCGTGCCCGACGCATCCTTCAGATATAGGCCGCCAGGGCCCTTTGCCCGCGACGTGTAGATGATGCGCCGCCCATCGGGTGACCACAGCGGATTGATCTCGGCGGCCGCGTCGAAGGTGAAACGCGACGACACGCCGCGGACCAGATCGCGAATCCAGAGATCGCCCCGGCCGTTCCCGTCGCTCACGTCGTAGGCCACGCGCGTGCCGTCCGGCGAGAGGGACGTGTCGCGGTAGTCGGCCGGAGTGTCGATGGCGGGCGTTTCCTTGCCGCTGCGGTCGATCCACAGCAGGCGGGTGCCGGTGAGCTCGCCGCCGCGGAAGGCCAGCACGCCGTTGCGCGAGGCGGAGAAGGAGGCCAAGCCGAGGTCGTCGGTGCCCAGGCCTTCGCCCATCGGCACCGGCTCACCTTCGAGCGTCAGCGAGCGCAAGTTGAATTTCTGCGCGACCAGCGTGCGTTCGCGGACGAACAGCAGGTAGCCGGGCTCGGCGTACTGCACGCGCGTGGTCGTCTTGAACAGCGATGTCCTCGCCGTCGAGTCGAGGGCCCCCACCATGACCGTCATCTCGCTCGAGGCCGGTTCCGAGACGGTGTAGAGAAAGTGCTCCCCGCCGGGCAGGAACTCGGGCCAGCCCGCGCCCGGCGTGCCCTCCGGCTTGCCGTTCTCGAGCATGACCGGCTGCCTGATGCCCCCGGCGGCCGAGACCCGCCACAGCGGGTCGATGCCCCGGCCGTCAAAGAGGATCACTCCCTTCTCGCTCCAGGATCCGTCGGCCCCGTTGGGCGCGTCGCAGATGGTCTGCGGCGGGCCCCCGGCGATGTCCACCTTCTTGAGCTTGCCGCCTGCCATGAACGCGATGAAGCGGCTGTCTGGCGACCAGAACGGCCGCAGCACGCCTTCGGTGCCCGGCAGCGGCCGCGCTTCGAGCGAATCGAGCGGACGAAGCCAGACCTGGCGTTTGCCCTCGCTGTCGGCCGCAAAGGCGATCTGGCGGCCGTCGGGGGAGACGACCGGCGGGCTGGGATTCTGTGTCCCGGCGGGCGTCGCCAGCGGAAAACGCACGACCGGCGCCGGCTCGGGCGCCCGTCCAGCCCAGGCGGCGGCAAACCCGGCGGCCGCCAGCATCGCCACCGCGAAAGCCGCCCACGCCACCCCTTCGCGCACCCGGCGCCGTCCGCTGACGAGGGCAGGCAGCCCCACCTTGGACCCGCCCTGGGCAACCCACTGCAACTCCGCCCCGACATCCCGTGCCGTCTGCCAGCGCTCCTCGGGGTCCTTGGCCAGGCAGCGCGAGACGATGCGCTCGAGGGCCGGCGGGGTCAGGGGCACCAGCTCCTCGATTGGACGCGGCTTCGTGGCGAGCACCGCGGCCATTGCACTGGACGCGGTCTGCCCCTCGAATGCCCGCCGCCCGGTCAGCAGCTCGTACAGGACGCACCCGAACGCGAAGATGTCGGTGCGCCCGTCCACGTCGCGCCCCTCGATCTGCTCGGGCGCCATGTATTGCGGCGTCCCGACGACAGTATGGGCCCCGGTGAGGGCGGCGATGGTTGCCTGGTCCTGCGAGGTAGCGCCGCCTGCCCCGGCCGCCCCGCCGGCGGCCGCCAGCTTCGCCAGGCCGAAGTCGAGCAGCTTGATCCCCTGCCTGGTCACCAGGATGTTGGCCGGCTTCAGATCGCGATGGACGATGCCCTTGCGGTGGGCGGCGTGGAGCGCCTCGCAGATCTGGACGCCGTAAGCCACAGCCTGTTCCACCGGCAGCGGTCCGGCGATCACCTTGCCCTCGATGTACTCCATCACGAGGTAGCCGCTGCCGTCGTGCTGGCCGACGTCGTGGAGCGTGCAGATGTTGGGGTGGTTCAGCGACGAGATCGTCCGCGCCTCCCGCTCGAAGCGCTCGCTGAAGGAACCCTTGAGGGTCTTGACGGCGACGTCCCGGTCGAGCCGGGTGTCGCGAGCGCGGTAAACGTCGCCCATTCCGCCGGAGCCGGCAGGTTCAATGATTTCGTAGGGGCCGAGCCTGGTGCCGGAGGTGAGCATGGGTCCGGGGATTATACGGGACCCGCAGCGCGAACTTGTTATTGACGAGCTGAGCGTCCCTTGGTCTACTGTGCCGAGTTCCAGGCGATCGCCAGTCCTGTGATTGCCCGACAGGTCTGTAAGCGCCGGTGTGGGGTGGACACGCTATCCCGTTGATTTGGTGGCAGTTGACTCCGGCATTCTTCTCGCAATCGCGAGCCGGACCGTCCCGGGAGGATTCCAGCACCGCATGCCACACATTCGTCGCACGACGCCCCTGCAGAGACTGGCGAAACAGATGGCCCCGTTCGCAGCGGCGACGGGCCTCCTGCTCGCTGGTGCCTTCGTCCCGGCGGCGCCGGTCCAGGCGCAGGGCACGGCCACCCTCAAGGTGATGGACTGGAACATCCACCACGGGGTGGACACCAGCAACGTCAAGAACCTGGATCGCGTCGTGACCTGGATCGTGAACATCGACGCGCACGTCGTGTCGCTGAACGAAGTCGAGAAGCAGAACGGCTACAACAGCAACGCCGACGAGCCCGCCGTCCTCGAAGCCGCCCTCGAGTCGCGCACGGGCGTCCCCTGGTATGGCTGCTTCGCGCAGCGCACCGGCGCGGCCAACGGCCAGGGCAACCTGCTGCTCAGCCGCATCCGTCTCGAGTCCTGCGACAGGCTGCTGCTCAGCGCCACGCGGTCGGTCGCGCGCGCCACGCTCTCGGTCGGCAATGTGCTCGTCACCGTCTTCTCGACCCACCTCGACGACGCCTCCGCCCCAACCCGGGCGATTCAGGTGACCGAGCTGACGGCCTGGGCCGCGACGTCGGCCGCGGACCGCATCCTGATGGGGGACTTCAACGCCAGTGCCAACGCCGTGGAACTGGAGCCGCTGCGGACAGGGTGGGACGATGCGTGGGCGGTGGCGGCTGCCGCCGGCACCGCGGTGTCGTATCCGGGCAATACGGCGGGGAACACCCGGAACGGCCGGATCGACTACATCTGGCGATCGAAACAGGCAACGAGGCTGGTCCTGCAGTCGGCGCAGGTCTACGACACGGGCACCGTGTCCGATCATCGTCCGGTCGCCGCGACCTACGCGGTCGGAGCTGCGGTCTCGATCCCCCGGCCACCTGCCAACATCCGCATTGTCACGGGGCAGTAGGAGGTAAAGGGCAAAGGGCTAAGGGCTAAGGGCGAAGTCCGGTCACTTCGCTGTCGATCGGACGCACGGTCTCCTGCCGGGTCGTAACCATCACGATAGTGAACCGGGTCGTGGCGTGCGCCGTGCGTTCGAGGCTGTAGTCGAACCCGTGCGCGCTGAGGATCTCCTGTACCAGGGTCAGGCCGATGCCCTGGCCATGCGGCTTGGTGCTGAAGAAGGGGGTGAACAGGTTCGACTGCGCCTCCGGCGCGATGCCTGGTCCGGTGTCTTCGATGGCGAGTGTGGTCCTGCCGGCGGACGCGGTCAGGCTGATGGTGATGGTGCCGTCGCCGTCGATGGCTTCGATGGCGTTCTTCAGGATGTTGCCCAGCGCCTGTTCGAACTGTCCGCGGTCGAGGTCGACCCACGCTGCCGGAGCATCCAGCTGCCACTGCCAGGTGATGCCGCGGGCGCTGTCGGTTGCCGCGAGCAGCCGCGACATGCTCTGGAGGATTGCGACGAGATCGTGCGCCCGGGCCAGCGGCGGCGGCAGGCGGAAGACGTCGGCGAAGCGGCGCAGGAAGCTGCCCAGCTGTTCGGTCCGTTCGATGACGATGCCGATCGCCTGCTCGAAGTCGTGACGATTGCCCGGTGCGATCTCGCCCGCGTAGGCGAGCGACGAGTGCAGCAGGGAGTTCGAGGCCGCGACGGTGTTGTTGACCTCGTGCGACATCACGCGAATCAGCTTCTCGTAGGCGGACCGCTCCAGCTGGCGCAGCTCCTCGGTCAGCTCCTCGATGAGCAGGAAGCTGCGCGGAAAGCCGCGGTCGACGAACGTGCCGTGATGACACTTGACCCGCCGCGCCCCGAGCATGCCAATCAGGCGGGCGTCGCCCGGCGCGAGTCCGCCGAGGGCCTTCGCCACCGGCGAGGCCAGGGTCTCGAGCCGGCGGCCGATCGCGGTCGCGGCATCGGTGTCGAGCAGCCGCTCCGCCGCCGGATTGAGGCTGCTGATCGCGCCGTCGAAGTCGAGGATGACGATGCCGGATGGCGAGACCTGCAGCACCCGGCCGAGAAACTGGTGCTGCTCGGCGACGCGGACGCGCTCGTCGCGCAGATGATCGACCATCGTGTTGTAGATGGCGATGAGCTCATCGACTTCCGGCTGGCCGACCGGGAGGAAGCGCGAGGTGAACTCCTGCTCGCGGATCAGCCGCAGCCCCTCGGTCGCGAGGCCAAGATGGCGGTACATCTCGCGGGCGAGATGCAGGCCGGCGAGCAGCGACAGCGCGAAGACGATCTCGACGGCGATCAGCCAGGATGTGGTCTCGCGCAGGAGGTAGAACGCCAGCGCCGCGAAGATCGCGTGCAGCGTGACGAGGTAGGCGATGGCGCGCCCGCGCAGGCTCACACGCTGATCTCGTATTTGTCGAAGCGGCGGTAGAGGGCCGCACGGCTGAGGCCGAGCGATTCGGCGACCTTGCTGACGTTGCCGCCATGGTGGCGCAGCGACTTGACGATCATCGCCCGCTCGATCTCGTCGATCGTCATCGAGCCGACCGGCGGCAGCGCCTCGGCGGCTTCCGGACGTGAGACCTCCGCCGAATCGGCAAAGTCGGCGACGTCGAGGTCGCTGCTGGTGCCGACCAGGACGGCGCGCTCGACGCACTGGCGAAGCTGGCGGACGTTGCCCGGCCACGGCTGCGCCTTGAGCCAGCGCGTCGCGGCGGCGCTGATCGTCAGCGGCTCGCGCTGGTAGACCTCGGCGGCGCGCTGGAGGAAGCGCGCGCTCAGCACCGGGATGTCGTCCGGGCGTTCGCGCAGCGGCGGCAGGTGAATCGCGATCAGGTTGATGCGGTAGAGGAGATCCTCGCGGAACTCGCCGCGCGAGACCATCGTCGCGAGCGGCCGGTTGGTCGCCGAGACGACGCGCGTGTCGACCTCCCGCCGCTGGCTCGAGCCGAGCACCTCGAAGGTGCGGTCCTGCAGCACGCGCAGCATCTTCACCTGCGACGGCTGATCGAGATCGCCGATCTCGTCGAGGAAGATCGTGCCGCCGTGCGCCATCTCGAAGCGCCCCTTGCGGTCGGCCCGCGCGTCGGTGAACGCGCCGCGCAGGTGGCCGAACATCTCGCTCTCGAACAGCGTCGCCGGCACGCCGCCGAGGTTGACCTTGACGAACGGCTTGCCGGCGCGCCGGCTGTTGCGGTGGATCGCCTCGGCGACCAGCTCCTTGCCGGTGCCGCTCTCGCCCGTGATCAGCACCGAGGCGTCGGTCGGCGCGACCCGGCCGATCAGCTCGAGGATGCGCAGCATCCGCGGATCGCGCCCGACCAGGTCGCCGAAGTCATAGCGGGCGTCGAGCTCGTCGCGGGTCAGCGAAGAGGCGGCGCTCTGCTCCCGCGCCCCGACCAGGCCGAGCGCGGTCTGCACCGCCTGCAGCATCTGCTGGTTCGTCCACGGCTTGGTGACGAAGTCCGACGCGCCCGCCTTCATCCCCTCGACCGCCAGCCCGATCGAGCCCCAGGCGGTGATCAGGATCACCGGCAGCATCGGCATTCGCTGCCGGATCTCGCGCAGCAGTGCCAGCCCCTCATCGCCCGAGGTGCGCCGGGTGAAGTTCATGTCCTGGATGACCAGCTGGCACGGCTGCCGGCCGAGCACCGCGAGCGCCTCCTCTGGCGACGAGACGGAGACCGACTCGACGCCCGCCTGCTTCAGGAGCAGGGCCAGCGAGGCGGTCACCGAACGATCGTCGTCGACGATGAGAATCATGGACCGGCGAGGTTATTCGTAGTGTAGCGCCTCGGCCGGCGGGATCCGCGTCGCCAGGCGGCTGGGCTGCCAGCCGCAGAACAGGGTGAGCGCGTAGATCGCCACCACCGAGGCGACAATGCTGCCGATGAACACCGGGGCGGTGACGACGCGGAGCTCGCGGGTCAGCGGCAGGAGCGGCAGCTGGGCGACCAGCGCCACCGCGGCCACCAGGGCGATCGAAGTCATGATCGCCACTTCGATCAGGACCTGCGCGCGGATGTCGCGGATGGTCGCCCCCTTGGCGCGGCGCAGCCCGAACTCGCGAATCCGCTGCGTGACGCTCTGCCAGACGACGCCGGTCAGCCCGAGGGCGACCATCAACAGCAGGAAGCCGGCGATGGTGGCGAGCACCATCAGCGGAATCGCGTACTGGCGCAGCCTGTCGGTGCGCATCGTGTCGAGCGGCTGGACCTCGAACGACCACGCCCCGGCCACCGCCATGGCGCGCTTGACCAGCGCCTCCTCGAACTGCGCGCTGGTGCCAGGCGCGAGCCTGACGTAGAGCCGGTCGGGCAGCGCTTCCGCCGGGTCGGGCCCGTCGAGCCGCATCCGGTAGAAGAGGTAGCCCCCCGGCGTGGAGAGCTCGCCGTCCTGGCGGAACTCTTCGACCACGCCGATGACGCGCTTGACCTCGGCCTTGTCGCCAGGGTCGGGCGGCTGATCGTTCGGGTCGCGCTCCTCGCGCACGACCTGACCGACGGCGCTGCCGTCGCCGAAAATCTCGCGCGCCATCGTCCGGTTCAGCACTACCGGCGTCCAGGTCGCGCCGTCGTCCTCACGCGAGAACCAGCGGCCTTCCACGATCGGCACGCGGAACAGCTCGCCGTAGCTGTCGGTCACCCGGTTGACGCCGTGCCGAACGCGGCGCCCGCCCGCCAGGCGCAGCGCGCCGCCCCAGCTCGCGTTCGCGTACGGGCCGGTGAATGAGGCGCCCACCGACTCGACCTCAGGCAGGTCGCGCAGCGCCAGCATCAGCTGGCGGTAGGTTTCGCGATGGCGTGCCTTGACCGCGGCGTCCTCGTCGGACTCTTTGCGGTCGACGCTCAGGTTCCAGACGCGATCGATGGTGAACCCGAGCGGCTGCCGCGCGTTGTTCCAGTAGTGCGCCGCGACCAGCACGACGCCGAACAGCGTCAGGAACGAGAGGAAGATCTCGACCGTGAGCAGGAAGTTCTGCCGCTTGCGGTTCCAGATCAGCCGCAGCAGATGCCGGGTCATCGCGGGCCTCCCTTCAGTGCCTGCACCGGGTTGAGCCGCGACATCCGCCACGCCGGGTAGACGCCGGACAGGATGCCGAATGCCACGGCGAGCGCCATGCCGTAGGCGAACACCCGCAAGTTGATCGTGAAGTGGGTGTAGGCGAACAGGCCGCTGCTGGCGATGGCCCGGAGCACGAAGAACGACAGGACGTAGCCGATCGCGCCGCCGAGCATCGTCAGCAGCACGTTCTCGAGCAGGAACTGGCCGACCAGCGCCCGCGCCGGAGCACCGAACGCCTTGCGGACGCCGATCTCCGACGCCCGCTCCATGATCCGGCTGACGTTGATGTTGACCAGGTTGACGGTGGGCACCAGCACGAACAGCAGCCCGAGCCCGATCAGCATGCCGACCGCTTTCGCCACCTGCGGTTCGGGGTCCTTGCGATCCGCCGTCGGCATCAGGCGCGCGAAGCCCTCGAACTTCGTCTCGAACGGCGCGACGATCGCTTCATACCGCTTGGGATCCGGCAGCTCGGCGCGCAGCAGGCGCGAGTTGAACTCGTCGTGAATCGCCGCCATCGCCGTCTCGTCGCGCGCCAGGGCCATCGCGTTCCAGCCGCCCATGAGCTCGCGCCGGTAGGCGTCGGTCTTGGCGGTGGTGTAGGGCACCCAGATGTCCGCGAAGGGCGCCGGGCGCAGCTCCGAGACGTCTTCGACGACGCCGACGACGGGAAGCGCTGGCCGTCGGCCTCGAGCGTCTGGCCGATGGCGTCCCGGCCGCCGAAGCATGCGCTGGCGCGTGGTGCGGTTGATCACCGCGACCAGGCGCGCCTCCGCCACGTCGGCCGTGCCATACGGGCCCCCCTCGATGAAGGTGAACTCCAGGATCTTCCAGTATTCGTCGTCGGTCCGCTTCATGCGCGAGGACATCTTGCGGCCGTCGAGATAGGAGTGGACGGTGCGCGGGTTCTCGAACAGCGAGAGACGCTCGACGCCCGGCAGGCCGCGGGCGTGGCGATCGAGCAGCTGGTAGCCGGCGTCGCTCGACCAGGTGCTGTGCGGCCCGTACATCACCGTGCGGCTGGCGTAGAGCGTGCGGTCCTGACGCGGTTCCTCGGCGCCCGGCCCGAACGCGTGATCGAGCATCGCCGCCACGACGGTCAGCACCAGCAGCGTGAAGCTGATGCCGAACAGGCTGATGAAGGTGAAGAACTTGCGCCGCAGCAGCACCTTGACCGCGAGCACCAGATAGTGAGTCAGCATGGCGCCTCGCTCAGTTCACCTGGCGGCCGTCGAACAGCCGCACGATGCGCCCGGTCTGCGCCGCCTTCTGCTGATCGTGGGTGACCATCACGATCGTGGTCTTGTCCTCGCGATTGAGCGCGCCGAGGATGGCCATGATCTCGTCGCCCATCTGCGAGTCGAGGTTGCCGGTCGGCTCGTCGGCGAGCAGGATGCGCGGCCGGCCGACGATGGCGCGGGCGACCGCGACGCGCTGCTGCTGGCCGCCGGACAGCTGCGACGGGTAAGTGATGGAGGCGGGCGCTCAGGCCGACGCGGTCGAGCGCCGCTTCCGCCCGCTTGCGCCGCTCCGCGTTGGACATGCGGCGGTAGAGCAGCGGAATCTGCACGTTGTCGAGCACGCTCAGGTCGCTCACCAGGTGGAAGACCTGGAAGACGAAGCCGATGTCCCGGTTGCGCAGCGCCGCCAGCGAGCGGTCCGAATACCTGGCGATCGGCGCGCCGTTGATCTGCACCGTGCCGCGCGTCGGCGCGTCGAGCAGGCCCATCAGGTTGAGCAGCGTGCTCTTGCCGCATCCCGACGGGCCCATGATCGAGACGAACTCGCCTTCGCCGACCGTGAGGTTCACGGCGGACAGCGCCACCGTCTCGATGCGGTCGGTGCGGTAGACCTTCTCGATGTCCTTCAACTGAATCATGGCCGTCCTCTACTTGATGCGGACTTCGCGCGAGGTGCAGGTAGTCCTTCATGTCCGAGATGATCACCTCGTCGCCCTTCGCCGGCTCCTGACAGGACCTCGACGTCGTCAGCGCCGGCCAGGCCGAGCTGGATCGGCACGCGCACGGCGCGGTCGCCGCGCACCACGAACGCCTGCCGCGCTTCGTTGTCGGCGAACGGACCGCGCTTGACGCGAAGCGTCCGCGCCTTGCGATCGGTCACGACGAGGACGTCGGTGCGGAGGCTCGGGCGCAGCCCGGCGTGCGAGGGGTCGGCGAGGATCACCGTGAAGCGCAGCACGCCGTTCTCGACGGTGGGGAAGACCTCGCTGACCGTGCCCGGCAGGTCGACGTCGTTGAAGCGGACGATCGCCGCCATGCCGGTGCGCAGCCGGCCGGCGTGCACGTCGGAGACGGTGGCATCGACGCGGAACGAGGTCAGGTCGGCGATGCGCGCGATCACGTCGCCGCGCCGCACCAGCGCGCCTTCCTGCGAGAGCACCCAGGTCAGCACGCCGTCGCGGTCGGATTTCGTGGTCGAGAGGTCGAGCACGCGGCGCGCCTGGGCGGCCTCCTTGTCGAGCGAGCCGCGCTCGAGCGCCAGGCCTTCGAGCTGGACGGCGGCGGACTTCTCCGCGTTCTCGCGCTCCTGGCGGAGCTGGGCCAGCTCGATCTCGGCCTGCCTGGCCGCGAGCTCGGTCCGGCGGAGCGACTCGCGCGAGTAGAGGCCGGCCGTGAACAGCTGCTGGTCGGCCTGCAGGCGCGCCTGCGCCGACTGCAGCTCCAGGCCCTTCACCTCGAGCCGGCCGTCGAGATCGACGAGCGACTTCTCGAGCGCGAGCCGGTTCTGCGCCTGCTGGTTCTCCTTGATCTTCAGGTCCTTGACGACCTTGTCGAGCGCGAGCACCGATTCGCTGATGTCGAGCTCGACGACCGCGTCGCCCTGCCTGAGGTTCGCACCCGGACGCTGCAGGATGCGCAGCACGCGGGCGTCGAGCGGGCTCGAGAGCACGCGCTCGACTTCGGGCACGACCGTGCCGCCCGCGGTGATCACGGCTTCGACGGAGCCGGCGGTGACGAGCGCGGTGCGGATGCGGGAACGGGTGACGGACGGCCGGATCCAGCCGGGCAGCGCGGCCAGCACGACGGCGATGACCACGATCGGGCCGGCGATCTTGACGAAGCGCCGAAGGCGATCCTGGCGCTCGACGTCCGGGGGCAGGGGGCGGTCCACGCCGCCGGTTCAGTCCAAGGTCCATGCCGCCGCGAGTCTGTCACTGCAACGACTTACGGGGACGATGGCGCTCTTGCCGTTCGACATCGCACGAATCCGTGTTCAGAACCGGACAGTCGGTCAAGGGTCCGTTGCCGGAGGTGCAGCACGCGGGTGCGGCCACCTCGCCGGGTTCTCGAACATCGCGTGGCGGATCCAGACGCCGTGAGTTACTTCCTCGTCCGCGGTGAGCGGCGTCGCGAACGCCGGCTGCAGGCGCAGCTGCCGATCGACCCGCACCGAGGAGCCGGCCAGGCTGCCCAGGCTTCTGAGTACCGACCGGGTCCCCTGACTCGTCACCTTCCACGCGCTCGGCCGTCCGTTGACGGTTCCTGGCAGGCGGGGTCCGGCCCGGCGGCAGCGCCGGCGCCGCGGTCCCGTCCACCCTCGACCCATTCCCGCGACGCTCGAGCCGGCGCTCACGGACAGACCGGCTCACAGACGAAGAGATCGAAATCCGCCGTCACGTCCTCCGGGCCGAACGCCTGGCGCGACGAGAAGACCACGACCTGCCCGCCACCGTCGATCGCCGGCGCCACGCTCGGCGCCCACCATGTGCCGCGGGCGCCGCTCGCGCGCCTGAACCGCCGGCTGTCGCGATCGTAGAGATAGACGTCGGGCAGCACGTTTTCGTCGAGAGTGTCTTCCGGACACCTGCGGTCGCACAGCAGGTCGGACGCCAGCGACTCGAACGCCACCGTGCGGCCGTCGCCCGACAGGCGCGGCGCGGCGCTGCCGGCATTCGCCCGCCGCGTCACCACCACGCGCGACCCGTTCGCCCGAACGTGCACGACGACGTCGGACCGGCCGGGGTCGGTCTGGACCGCGTAGACCACCACGGACCCGTCGCCGTTGATGTCCGGCGCAAAGGCCGCTACGCCAGGCTTGCCCTCGCGGCCGCAGCTCACGCATGTCGTAGTGCCGGACACCAGGTCACGCAGGTAGACCGACGGCGTCCCCGCGGCCCGGGCGCCTCGGCCACCCCCGGGCGAAGGGCGGGGCTTGGCGACAAAGACGACATAGCGTCCGTCGCCGGACAGTCTCGCCGCATAGCTCTGACCGAACTGTCGTCCGTGACCGTCGACCCCGGCACGCGTGATCGCGCCGGTTGACAGGTCCGCCACGTACACGTCGACCGCCCCCCCGTTCTCGTCTTCGCCGGCGACCAGGTTCGTGGCGTGCGACGCGAACGCCACGAGCGGACCGTTACCGCCGACGGCCGGCAACGCGCTGCTGCCGTCCGTGTCCTCGCCGTTCCGGCTGACACTGATGCGCGTGAGCGTTCCCAGCAGCCGATCGCGCACGAAGACGTCGACACAGCCGTTGCGGTCGCCCACGGTCATGTCGGTCGCCTGTGTTTCGAAGACGACATACCGGCCGTCGGCGCTCAGCTGAGGGTGCAGCGATGACCCGTTGGCCGCCCGCCCATCCGGCGCGAGGGTCTCGAGCGTCAGCTGCCGTGCGCCGCGATCGAGGACATAGATGTCCTCGAGGTTGTTGGTGTCGGCCGGAAGCAGGCGCGACAACGACATGAATGCCACGTGCCGGCCTTCGGCGCTGACGGCGCCCGACAGAGCGACGGACATTCCCCCCGGCCAGGCCTGCCGCAGCACGATGCGGTGCGCGGCGTCCGACTGCAGCCACGCCGGGACGATGGCGGAGGCGAGGGCGGCGAACGCGAGGTGACTGAGCATGGCCTAACTCCCCGCATGGCCGAGGTTGACTTCGGCCGCGACCCGCTGGCCGATCACGATCGCGCGGCGCGTCTCGAAGGTGTGCGAATGATGCAGCTCCCAGGCGCCGTGCAGCCGGTGCGTTGCGGCATACACCAGATCCACGTCGTCGAGTTGCTCGAGCCCATGTTCGATCTCGTGGGCGAGGTTCCTGGGCGCGTCGGGATCGGCGCCGCGCAGGTGGATGGTGATCCGCAGGTGTCCCTTGCGCGTGATGACCGAATGCGCGAGAGGGCCGCCGGCAACCCACGGGTGATGCAGCGTGATCTCCACCTGCACGCGCGCATTCACGAGCCGCGTCCACTGCCGCCGGAACGTCGGGGAGGTGCGGTACATCCGCTCGACGAGCGGGCGGACCGTCCCCGGGATCGAGGAGCCGTCCGCCAGCATCGCGGCAAGGTCCCCTGTCCCGGATGGAGGCGCCGTCACGGGGGCAGGGGAGAACCCGTACGCGAGGGCGCCCGAGGCGCTGACGAAGGCGGTGCCGGACGTGAGCCAGTGGGCCGGCGCCGCGCTCTGCGCGAACGCCGGGGCCACTCCAGGCAGTGCCGCAGTCATGACCAGCAGGACGGGGAACAGGACGGGTAATCGGAGCCTGGGATAAAACCGCTCGATCGTCATCACGCCCTCCGTTCGTCCCGGACCACCGCGGTCCCGGCGATTGTCGCTATTGGTACTTACGAAGATCCCACGGCTGGCGGGGCAAGATCGAACAGGGGCGGGTGGATGCCGCGAAGGCTTCCGCGCTGCGAGGGGCACGGGCCTTCCGCCCGAAGGCGGAAGCCACCGGATTGCTGAGCCAAGGCAGCTGCACAGTGGGGGGAGCTCAGGGCCGGCCGGCGAATTCACCGTCCAGGCGCGCGCGAACGAGCGCGCGGGCGCGGTGCAGGCGCGACTTCTGCGCCGCGAGCGAGATGCCCAGCCGCCGGGCGGCGTCTTCGCCCGAATGTCCCTCGAGGTCGCGCAGCACGTAGACCTCCCGGAAGGCTGGAGCAAGCGCGTTGATGGCGCCCTGCAGCAGCTCGTGGAGCTGCCCGCGCGCCAGCATCGCCTCCGGCGACGGCGCCGGGTCTACGGCCAGCCACCCGCGGTCTTCCAAGGCCGACAACTGGAGCACCGGCTCGAGCGCCTGGCGCCCTTTCAGCTGCCAGCAGACGCGCCGGCCGATCTGCGCCAGCCACGCCCGGAACGCCGTCTGCTCGCGAAGCTGGCCCAGGCTCCGGTAGGCCTTGAGCAGCGCTTCCACCAGCACGTCCTCGGCGTCCTCGCGGTTGCCGCATGCCTTGATCAGCTGCCGATACACCGCGTCCTTGTGGGCGGTCGCGAGCGCATCGAAGTCCATGCCGCCATTATGCCGCGCCCGCGTGGACCCGCGGAATCAGCGCGACGGCGTCTGTCAGGACTGCGCGATCCCCTCCAACGCACGCCGCAGGCGTTCGTCGGCCTCGCCGGCGATCGGCCGCACTGCCTCGTTCTCGACCAGCTCGAACATGGCGTCCGGCCGGGCGATGGCGACGACGGCGCCCCCCTCTTCCTCCCACACGCACACATTGCACGGCAGCAGCAGCCCGATGCCCAGCTCCGCGCCGAGCGCCCGGTGCGCCAGCTGCGGGTTGCAGGCGCCGAGAATCACGTAGCGGCGGAAATCCTGATCCAGCTTAGTCTTGAGCGTGGCCTTCACGTCGATCTCGGTCAGCACGCCGAAGCCCTCCTTCTTCAACGCCTCGGTGACGCGCGCGCGGGCGGCGTCGAACGATACCCCCTTGAGGTGGGTGGTGTAGCCGTAGGCGGTCTTCGCGGTCTGTTCACCTGACATCTGTCTGGCTCCTTCTTGGTTGGCTCGCGGGTGGGCGGCCGGCACGCCGGGCCTCGACTCCTGCCGTTCCCTTTGCTCCCGCCATGTCACCCGCCACGGTTGCACGGACATGCCGGCGAATCCTTCTCGTTCCCCGCCCCCTCTTCATTGTGAGGGCTCGACCGGCCGGAGGCGCCGCTTTTCAAATGGAGCAGGAGAATCATGGCCACGCATGCACACGAGATCGTGATTGTCGGCGGGGGGAACGCCGGGCTGTCGGTGGCCGCCCGGCTGCGTCGGGCCGACCCGCGGCTGGACATCGCGGTGATCGACCCTGCCGAGTTTCACTACTACCAGCCGGCCTGGACGCTCGTCGGCGCCGGCCTCTTCGACGCGCGGCAGACCCGCCGGCTCGAGCGGGACGTCATGCCGGCCGGGGTCCGCTGGTATCGCGACGCGGTGACGACGTTCGATCCTGATAGCAACCGCCTGGTCGCGGCGTCAGGGGCGGAGTTCACGTATCGGTTCCTGGTGGCCGCGCCCGGCATCCAGCTCAACTGGAGGGCCATCCCCGGCCTGGCCGAGGCTATCGATCACGGCGGCGTGTGCAGCAACTACGGCTTCGAGCACGCCCGGCACACGGAACGCTGCCTGCGGGAGTTTGAGGGCGGGCGCGCGATCTTCACGAGCCCGAGCACCGCCGTGAAGTGCGGCGGCGCGCCGCAGAAGATCATGTATCTCGCCGCCGATCAGTGGCGGCGGCGCGGCATCCTCGATCGCGCGGCGGTGGAGTTCTACACCGGCGGCACGGTGCTGTTCGGCGTGCAGAAGTATCTCGTCGCGCTCGAGCGGGTGGTGCGCGACTACGGCATCCAGGTGCACGTGCGGCACGACCTGGTGGAGCTTCATGCCGCGGACAAGGTGGCCGTGTTCGCAGTGGCCGATCCCAGCGGCCCGCCGCGCCGCGTGGAGGTCCCGTACGACCTCATCCACGTCACGCCGCCGCAATCCGCTCCGGACGCCGTCCGCAGCAGTCACCTCGCCGACGCCAACGGGTGGATCGACGTCGATCGGCACACGCTCCGCCACGTCCGCTTCCCCAATGTCTTCGGGCTCGGCGATGCGACCAATACGCCGAATGCGAAAACCGGCGCCGCAGTGCGCAAGCAGGCGCCCGTAGTGGTCGCGAATCTCCTCGGCGCGCGGCGCGGAGCGCCCGCGCAGCGCCGCTACGACGGCTACGGATCCTGTCCCCTCCTCACCTCGCACAACCGCGTCATCCTGGCGGAGTTCGACTACACGCAGCAGCCGACGGAGACGTTCCCCTTCGACCAGTCGAAGCCGCGTTGGTCGATGTATCTGCTGAAGCGGTACGTGCTGCCGTGGTTGTACTGGAACGGGATCCTGAAGGGGCGGGTGTAGGGCCCGCATGGGCGCCAACGCCATGCCGCGCATCCGCTTCCCCGTCTCAACCCGCAGAGATGTCCCGCCGCTCGGGAGCTGACCCGGCGAGATACCGCTCCCGCACGATCCGCATGTGGTGGGCGACGTGCCCGGCGGTGATGAAGGCGAGGGCGCGGACGGTGAAGGGGTTGCCGCTGGCGATGCCGCGGCGCGCCCACGCCTCCGCCGGGAGGGTCTGGAAGAACGACAGCGTCGCGCCGCGGACGGCCTGGAATTCGTCGATCAGGCTGCTCCAGGATCGCGCCTCGCTGCCGGCGGACGCGACGGCAACATCCTGGTCGAAGCTCGGCAGCGGCGCGTCGAGCCCCCTCGCGAACGAGAAGGCGCGGAAGACGAACATCCGCTCCGTGTCGTTCAGGTGGCCGACCACCTCGCGGAGGCTCCACTTGCCCGGCGCGTAGCGATGGTGCGACTGGTCGTCCGGAATGGCGCGCAACGCGGCGGCCGTCTCGTCGCGCTGCGTGTCGAGGATTGCGCAGATGTCGGTGCCGGTCACCTGATTGATGTAGGTGAAATAGTATTCGGCTGCTTCGGACCGGTCGGGCACGGTCGTAATCACCATGTCGGGCATCTCCTGGCTGACGGGCACGGAGCCATTTTCCCTCCGGCGCCAGGCTCCATGATACTGTCCCCCCCAACCGAGGCGAACCCGTGATCAAGACCGACGTCGCGCGACGCGACCTGCTGGCGCTCGCAGGCCTGACCCCGCTGATGATGTTGCAGAGCGCACCATCCCAGCCCCCACCGGCGCCGGCCGATCGCCGCCGGGAGCTCTACGGCCTGCTTGGCGACCTGCCCGACCGCGCCCGGCCGGTCAGCGGCACGAAGCGCGGCGAGACCGAGCGCGACGGCTACCTGCTCGAAACCTGGGATCTCGATCTCAACGGCATCGAGACCGTCCCTGCCTACCTCGCGCGCCCGCGCGGCCAGGCCGGCCGCCTGCCCGCGGTCGTCTTCAACCACTCACACGGCGGCGGCTACAAGATCGGCAGGCAGGAGTTCGTCGACGGGCGCAGCTACCTCCAGCCGGTGCCGTATGCGAAGGAGCTGACGGACCTCGGCTACGTCGGCGCTGGCGATCGATCACTGGGTCTTCGGCGAGCGCAGCCACACCTCGGAAGCCGACATGTTCAAGGCCATGCTCTGGCAGGGGCAGGTGCTGTGGGGCATGATGGTCTACGACAGCCTGCGCGCGCTGGACTGGTTGATCGCCAGGCCCGACGTCGATGCCGCCCGCATCGGCACGCTCGGCATCTCGATGGGCAGCACGATGGCCTGGTGGCTGGCGGCGCTCGACGAGCGGGTGAAGGTGACGGTGGACATCTGCTGCCTGACCGACTTTCACACCCTGCTGGCCAAGAAGCACCTGTCGCGGCACGGGGTTTACTACTACGTGCCGGACCTGCTCAACCACTTCACGACCGCCCAGATCAACGCGCTGATCGCGCCACGCGCCCACCTCGGCCTCGCCGGCCTGCAGGACGAGCTGACCCCGGTCGAAGGCCTCGACATCATCGACCGCGCCCTGACGCAGGTGTATGCGCAGGCCGGCCACCCGGAGCGCTGGAAGCTGCTGCGCTACGACGTTGGGCACATGGAGACGCCCGAGGGCCGGCAGGCGATCGTGGCCTGGCTGAAGCAGTATCTCTGACGCTCCGCCGCGCCTCAGTCCGACTCTTTGTCCAGGCGCAGGAACCGCCTCGCGTTGCGATAGAGGATGTCCCGCTTCTGGTCCGCGGTCAGGAACGGCGCCCCCTCGATGGCGTCGATCCCTTCGACGATCTTCTGCGGCCAGCGCATCTGATCGGAGCCGAACATCAGGCGCTTGCCCAGCCCCGCCCGCACGAACGCCTCGAGATAGTCGTAAAAGGCGGTGCGCGGGACGACCCAGGTGATCGTCGAGACGTCGGCGTGCAGCTGCGGATACTGATACATCATCGCGATCATCTGGTCGCGGAAGGGATAGCCGGCGTTCTCGATGTAGAGGCGAAGCTTCGGGTGGCGCAGCAGCACCTCCTCGAGCAGCAGGGGACTGCCCGCCGCCACGCGGAAGCCGGGCAGGTAGGGGCCGATGCCCTCGGTGTGAAGCAGGACCGGCACGTCCATCTCTTCGGCCAGCGCGAAGTAGGGTGCGAGTGATGGATCGTTGGGAGGCACGCCGACCAGCTGCGCGGCAATCTCTCCCATGCCGGCGAGCCGGCCCGCTTCGTACTCCTTCCGCAGGTCTTTCAGGTCGTGTTGACCCGGCTTCAGGACGAACGGTGCGGCAATGAAGCGGTCGGGGTCGGCCTTCACCCATTCCTGGACGATCGCCAGGTCGAGGCCGCTGAGCATCGCCTTGACGATGTTGTGGCGGCGCATGATCTCGAGCGTCTGCGCGCGGGTCTCCGCGTGGGTGGTCGTCGCCTTCCCGTCGCCGCGGCACGGCTCCGGGCGGCAGAGCGACGGGTCCCCGGCCTCGACGTGACCGGGCGGCAGGTCCGCGTGCAGGTGCATATCGATGATCGGCGGCCCATCCTGCGCGAACAGCAGCGACGGCAGGCCGGCGAGACAGAACAGCGCAGCGGGGAAGATGGTGCGGGTGGTCATCGAAGCCCTCCTTGGCAAGCAGGGATCGGAGCCCAGATGACGAGCCTACGCCCAGAGCGCAGCAGGGCGCAAAGTCAGCCGTAGCGGAATCGCCAGGCCGCTGACCTGAAGCCTGGGGCCCCTAGAGGAGCAGGCGCTCGCCCAGTCCGAAGAACCGGTAACGGTCGCCGAACACCTCCTGGAAGATCGTGAAGGCGAGGTGGCCGGTGCAGTGCGCCGGCGCGACGGATTCGACGCCGTATTCCTCGCGCATCCGCTTGGCCAGCGCGGCGATGTACTCCCTGGGATAGGGAATGAGATGGAAGCCGCCCGCCACCAGGCGGATCTTCTCCGGCCGGACCTTTCGGACCGCCTGCACGATCGTCTCGATCGTGCTGTGCGAACAGCCCGCGAGCACGACCTGGCCGTCCGGGGTGGCGAACGTCACCGACAGCTCGGGCATGCCGATGAACTGCGGGTTGTCCGCGAACGGCGGATATTTGACGAAGGTGCCCATCAACTGCGACGTGGTGGGCACGACGGTCACGCCGGGCAGCACTTCCCGCGGCGCGGTGACGAACTCCACGTTCGCCTTCCAGAACCGCCCCGTCGGCGTGGTGAGCATGCCGTCGACCACGCGCTCGCCGCGGAAATACTGGTGGTCCTTCGGCAGCGCCTTGGCGGCGCCGGGCTCCGTCTCGCGGAACGGGAAGGTGATCGGCGCCCCCAGCGAGAAGAAGTCGTTGGGCACGTAGATCTTGACGCGCGGATTCACGCTCAGCAGGTAGTCGAACCCGCCGATGTGATCGTAGTGCCCGTGCGAGACGATGGCGGCGTCGATTGTCCGGAGGTCGATCTTCAGCGCCCGCAGGTTGGCCTCGAAGACCCGGGCGTCGGTCCCGGCGTCGAACAGGATCGTGCGGCCGTTCAGTTCCACGACGGTCGAGAAGCCGAAGTCGTAGTGCAGGCCCTTCCGTTCGGCGCCGAACGCATCATAGGCGTTGGTCAGGGCGGCCGGGGAGGAAGGGCCGGGCGACTGGCCGCTGGCGGGCGAGCCGAGGGCGATCCCGGCGGCCGCGATCGCGGCAACCAGCTGGCGCGTCGATGGACTCATGGCGTGCGGTTCTCCCGGGTGGCGGAGTTGCGGATGACCGAGCACGGCCATCATCTCAGCTCGCACGCCGGAACACCAGCCCGGCGCCCCGCACGCGAAGGGCAAGGGCAAAGGGCAAAGGGCAAAGGGCAAAGGGCGAAGGGCGAAGGGCAAAGGGCAAAGGGCAAAGGGCGAAGGGGGAACGGCCAAGGGCGAAGGGCAAACGCGCGGCGCGTGGCGGACGAGCCATGTCGCTCTGCCGGCGCAGTGCGGCTAGCGCGACAGCGGCAGTCTGAAAAATGCGCCGCAGGCGCTCCGGCCGCGCAGGCGCCGATTCGGCACTGCCATTCGGATCACCTGGATGCCCAACTGATTGCGCACCGGCTCCCGCATCACCCCAGCCGGAGCGGGCATCGCCAGCGCCCTCGCCGGAGGCGCATTTTTCCGCGCGTAGGCCGAGGCGCGGCAGGGCGATGTGGCTGGGCCGCCAAAGAGCGCTGCTACGCGAAGGGCAAAGGGCGAAGGGCGAAGGGCGAAGGCGCGCGGCGGACGAGCCATGTCGCTCTGCCGACGCAGTGCGGCTCGCGCGACAGCGGCGGTCCGACGGACACGACGGCCGCCGCGTACTCGGCCACTGGCCGGCACGCCGGTGCGGGATACTCTTACCGCGATGGTCCGCCGTTCTCACACCTCTTCCGCAACGCTGTCCGCGGTGCTCTTTCTTCTTCTCTGCTCACCGCTGTGGCTGATGCCTGGGGCGATCGCCGTTCCCCACCCGGCTCTCCTCCTGGCGGCAGTGTTCGGCGTGACACGGCTCTTTCTCTGGCGGGATCGGCGATCGCCAGCCGAACTCGGGCTCGACCTCCGATGGCGGCGGGCCGGCGAGCTCGCCGCCGGCTGGTGCGGCGGCGCCATGCTCGTCCTGGCGATGGCGCTTCTCGTCCGCGCCTTCCTGCCGTTCCCGTGGGTCCTGAATCCGGCCTTCGATTCCCGTCTTGCCGCCTGGTCGTTCGCCTGGCTGGTGTGCTTCAATGCGGTCGAAGAGCTGATCTTCCGCGGCTACAGCTTCGAACGCCTCATCGCCGGCATCGGCCTGTGGCAAGCCCAGTTCGTCACCGCGCTGCTCTTCGCGCTCTTCCACGTGATGAGCGGCTGGCCCTGGACGGTGGCGGTGCTGGGGACGACGGCGGGATCGCTGCTGTTCGGATTCGTCTTCATCCGATGGCGGAGCGTCCCCGCCGCGGCCGGCGTGCATGCCGCCGCCAACTGGACGCGGGATCTGCTGCTGCTCGACCCTCCGACCGCCAAGACCCTCTTCGCGCCGCTGGCGCCGCGCCCCTGGACGCCTGGCGAGCAGATGGCGGCGATGGCCATCTTCACCGGGACGGCCCTGCTCGGCTCCGTTGCCCTGTGGGTCTCCATCCGCCGCACCCGCCGCGCCGCCGAACCGTCTCCCGCCTGATCCCGCGCGCCTTCAGAACCTCGTCGTCAGGCCGACGCGCAGCGCGCGCGGCGACCCCGGCATGATGTTGGTGTTGCTGTGGGCCGAGGCGAAGTAGGCCGCATCGAACAGGTTCTCGACGTTGACCTGGGCCCGCAGGCCGTCCCTCAGCCCGACGTAGACCGCCCCGTCCACGCGGGTGAACGCCGGCAGCGTGACCGCGTTGTCGGCCGACGCGAAGATCCCGCCGCGGTGGACGATGCCGAACCCGAGGCCCCACCGGCTCGACGGGCTGTACTTGTTCCACAGCGATATGGTGTGGCCCGGCAGCTGTGCCAGCCGTGCGCCGGCCGGGATGCTGGCCGAGAGCGACTGCAGGATCTCCCCCTGCTGATAGGCGTAGGACCCCAGCACGCTCCACGCGCGCGTCACGCGTCCCGTCCAGCCGATCTCGAGGCCGCGGGCGCGGTGCGCGTCGACCAGCCTGAGCACGGCGGGATCGAGCGGATCGGCGACGACGACGTTGCCGCGATCGAGCTGGTAGACGGCGCCGGTCACGGCCAGGGCCGGCAGCGGATCCCATTTCACGCCCAGCTCGTAGTTGCGGAAGTTCTCCGGCTCGAGCGCCCCGGTCGTCGGCGACAGCGAGGCGAGCTGCTCGCCGGCCCGCGGCAGGTAGGACAGCGTGTAGCTCGCGTAGAGCGACAGCGGCAGCACCGGCTTGACGACGAGCCCGAGGCGCGGCGAGACGAGGCCGTCGCGACTGGCAAGCCAGCCGCCGGTGCGGTTGTTCAGCAGGTCGACCCGGAAACTGTCGTAGCGCAGGCCGGCGATCGCCTGACGTGGTCCGACAGCGCGATCTGATCCTGGACGTAGAGTGCCGCCACCGTGGTGACGCCGTGGTTGTCGGCGTCGCTCGCGCTCTGGGCGAAAGTGATCGGCAGGGTCGTGACCGGATCGGTGAGCGGCACGCTGGCCGACGTCACCGATGGCCCGAGGGTGCGGTAATGAGCCGGTCGCGCGGAAGTTGTCGGTGACCTGCCGCCCGAGCTCGGCGCCGCCGAGGATGGTGTGGCCGATGCGGCCGGTGCGCTGGCGGAAGACCAGGTCCGTCTGGCTGAACAGGTTGCGGCGCGTGGTGGCGTTGCTGTAGGCCGAGATGCTGACGCTGGTCCCCGCCGCGTTCACCGCCCCGGGAAACACGTTCTGGTAGAACTTGTCGTAATCCGCGTAGCTGACCCGGCTGCGGAGCGACAGCCGCGGGGTGAAACTGTGCTCCAGCGCCGACGACAGCATGTGGACCCGGGCGTCGACGCGGCTGTCGCTCGAGCTGCCGAAGAAGGTTCCCGCGGCGGTCGCGACGGGACGCCCCTGGAACGACGGCACGCCGCGGTCGGCGGTCCGGTGATCCTGGAAATGCTCGTACCCGGCGCGCAGGATCGTGTCGGACCCGAGCCGGACGCGCACGGTCGGATTGATCCCGTAGCGCTCCAGGCTGGTCCCCGCGCGGTAGGACTCGGAGTCTTCATAGACGCCGGTCACCCGCGCCGCGACGGCCCCGCCGCGAGCGCCGCCGACGTCGGCGGTCATCCGCCGGTGGTCCCACGACCCGAGCTGCAGGCTGGCTTCGCGGTAGTCGGCATGGCCGGCCTGCCGCGTGACGCGATTGATGACGCCGCCGACGCCGCCGCGGCCGAAGATCATCGCGTTGGGCCCCTTGAACGCCTCGATCCGCTCCACGTTGTACAGATCGCGGATGTACTGCACGTCGTCGCGCACGCCGTCCACGAAGAAGTCGGAGGTCGAGCTGCTGCCGCGAAAGACCACGGCGTCGCGGTTGCCCTCGCCCTGGGCGACGCCGATGCCCGGGACGTGGCGCATGGCATCGCCCAGGCTCAGCATCCCGAGATCGGCCATGAGCTGCCGGTTGACGATGGTGACGGCCTGCGGAACGTCGCGGAGCGGCGTCGGGGTCCTGGTGGCCGTCGTGATCTCGACGTCGGCGAGCTGCGGCGCGCGTACCGTGATAGCTTCCGCGACCGTCAGGGGGGCGAGGACGACCCTGAGCTCCGCGCGCTCGGCCGGAACGGCCACCACCGCCGGCGTGAACTTCTCACGGCTGACCGTCACCGTGGCGGCACCGGCGGGAACGCCGTCGAACCCGAAGCGGCCGGCGCCATCGGTGAGGGTGGTGACCGGAGCGGCGGTGGCCGCGACGCGGAGGGCGACGAGGGCGCCCGGAATGGCGCCGCCGCTGGAGTCGACGACGACGCCGCCTATGGATGAGGCGGCGGGGGCGTTTTGGGCGGAGGCGGGTGTGGCGAGGAGCACGGCCACTGCCGCGCAGACAAGAACGACGGAAGAGCGAACCATCGACGAGCACTCCTTGCGTGGTGCCGGGGAGAACCGGTTTTCGACACGGGATTAATAATGAGACCCAGTCTCACTTGACGCCGTCTAGACTAGCGCTGGATATCCGACCAGTCAAGTCGGGTTTTGTCGTTTTTCTGTCGGTGGCGGGGACGGGCCGGGCGGCACCCCGCGGCAGAGGCCGGGTATAGACTGGCGCGATGATCGGCCGAAGAGCCTTCCTCCAGACGCTGGCGGGCGGGGCCGTCCCCGCGTTGGTTCGCTCCGCGGCCGCCGCCCGGTCACCCCCCCAGTCCACGGATGTTGTGCCCGTCCGCGCGATCACGCGCGGCCCGCGGCACCATTGGTTCGGCTATTACGACAAGATCCAGTTCGACCCGTCGTCGCGCTACGTGCTCGGGATGGCGGTCGATTTCGAGGGTCGCCCGCCGCGCGCCGAAGATGTCGTCCGGATCGGCACGATCGACACGGCGGACGGCGACCGCTGGGTCGAGATCGGCACGAGCCGGGCGTGGAGCTGGCAGCAGGGCTGCATGCTTCAGTGGCGGCCGGGGTCGGCGAGCGAGATCGTCTGGAACGATCGCGAGGGCGACCGGTTCGTGACGCGCGTGGTCGATCGCGCCACCGGCAGGCGCCGCACGCTCCCGGAGCCATCGTACGCACTCAGCCCGGATGGCCGGTTCGCCGTCGGCACCGATTTCAGCCGTCTCAACGACACGCGTCCCGGCTACGGCTACGCCGGGCTGCCGGATCCGTACGCGGCCCAGCGGGCGCCCGAGGCAACCGGAATCTACCGGCTCGACCTCGAGTCGGGAAAGAAAGAGCAGATTCTCTCGTACCGGGACGCCGCTGCCGTGCCGTTCGCGCACGACGACCTCAGCATCGCCACGCACTGGTTCAATCACCTGCTGGTCAGCCCGGATGGACGGCGCTTCATCTTCCTGCATCGCTGGCGGTCGCCGGTGACGCGCGAGAAGTACCGCGCGGTGGGCGGCTGGGGCACGCGGATGTTCACGGCGAACGTTGACGGCACGGCGCTGTACGTGCTCGACCCCTCCGGGTACACCTCGCATTTCATCTGGGACGATCCGCGGCACATCACCGCCTGGACGCGGCCGATCGGCATGGAGAGCGGCTTCTACCGCTTCACCGATCGCAGCCCGGAGGTGGTGCCGGTGGGGGCGGGGGTGATGACCGAGAACGGCCACAATACCAATCTCGGCGGCGGCGCGCGGAGCGGCTGGATCCTCAACGACACGGTTCCGAGCCGCGAGGATCGCCTGCAGACGTTGTATCTCTATCACGAGCCGACAGATCGCCAGGTGGTGCTGGGCCGCTTTCACTCGCCGCCGCCATACCAGGGCCAGTGGCGGTGCGACCTGCACCCGCGCAGCGACGCGACCGGCACGAAGGTGGTGATTGACTCGCCGCACGGCGGCAACGGCCGGCAGATGTACCTGCTGGACGTGTCCCAGGTCGTGCGGCCGTCCTGAGGCAGCCGGCAGGGCGCGGGCCGGCACGGCGCCTGACCGCACCCGCCCGGCGCGTCAGGCCCGCCCGAAGATCTTCGGCGTCGGCATCCGCGCCCGGATCCGGTCGAGCTCCTCGACGGTCACCCGGTCGAGACCGCCCTTGCGGCAGGAGTCTTCGACGGCCCTCACCACCATACCCCGCACGAACGCCGGGATCTTCTTCATCCGCGCCGCCGCCTCATCGTCCCAGGGGATGGTCGCCGTCGAGTCGGCGCCGTATTCGATGGTCAGGCCAGGGGGCCTCGTTCCGCCCGCTGCGGCTGAAGCTCCGGCGGGATATGCCGACGCGCCAGCTCCATCGGTCGGTGTGCCGGCACTGCGGGCCACCAGCAGCGGCGACCCGGCGAACGTGCCGGGCACGTGCGTGCAGAGGGGGTCTTCGGCCATGACATCGCCGGTCATCCCGTAAGCCCGGGCGCGGCAGCCGCCGCACCGGGCGTTCATCTCGCACTCGCCGCACCGCCCGCCGAGCGACGTGCGGCGGCGGATGCCGGTGAACAGCTCGGAAGACGTCCAGAGGTCCGCGAGAGTGGATTGGCGAAGCGTTCCCGCAAAGACCGGGAGGTAGGGGCACGGGGTGACGTCGCCGTTCGGCCGGATCCCCATGTAATGCGTGCCCGCCGGGCACCCCCCGGCGCCGCCGGAGTAGGTCCGGATCGCCGACAGCGCCGGCTCAGGATCGGCCTCTTCAGGGGCTCGCGTGGACTCGCTGGAGCTCTCCGAGCGGAGGCGCGCGTGCTCCAGGACGGTCTTGATGTAGTGCGGCGCGCACTTCGCGTTCACCAGCATCCGGCGGTCGTACTTCCGCTGGATCCGGTAGAGCGAGGCGAGCACCTCGTCGTATTGCGCCGGGGTGATGTCCGACACGAACTGCCCGCGCCCCGTCGGCACCAGGAAGTAGAGGTTCCAGACCCTGGCGGCGAGGCGATCGTGCGCGAAGTCGGCGATCTGCTCGAGCTCGTTGAGATTGTGCGAGCCTGCGGTGGTCTGGACGATGAAGGGGAGGCCGGTGCGGTGCAGGATGGCTGCCCCCTCGACCGTGTTCCGCCAGGCGCCGCGCACGTTCCTGAAGCGGTCGTGACGGTCGGCCTCGAGCGCATCGAGCGACAGCGACAGCCCGCGCGCGCCCGCATCGGCGAGCCGCTTCGCCAGGTTCTCGGTGATGCTCACGCCATTGGTGCCGACGACCACCCACAGGCCGCGCTCCGACGCGCGGCGCACGATCTCGAGGATGTCGCGCCGCAGCAGCGGCTCGCCGCCGGTCAGGATCGTCAGGCATTCCGGCGCGAACGCGGCGATCTCGTCGATGACCCGGTAGCACTCCTCGGTGTTGAGCTCGCTCCGGTCGGCGAAGTTCTCCGTGCCGACCTGCGGCGCGCCGCCGGCGTCGAGATAGCAGTGCTCGCAGGCCAGGTTGCAGCGGTAGGTGAGGTTCCACGAAACAACGTAGGGCCGCGCGAAGGGCTCCGGCTCTGGACGGTGAATGTTCATGATTTAGCCCGTCGCCCTTTAGCCCTTCGCCCTTTGGCCCTTCGCCCTTTGCCCTTTGCCCTTTGCCCTTTAGCAGCCCCTACATCCCGAAGAAGTCCCGCGCCGCGTCGAGGATCTTCTCGTCCACTTCGAGGACCCCCTGCTCGAGGGCATATCGTTCGATGCCGGTCCGCGCCATGGGGCGCACGAACGCGGGAATGTTGGCGAGCCGCGCTTCGGCGGCGGACGTCCAGCGGACCGCGGCTGGCGCCGCCGCTGTTGTCCCCTCCGGCCGTGCCATCCCGGGCATCATCGCGGTGAACGGGCAGCCGCCGGCCTTCGCTGCCGTTTCGGTCTGGTTGTCGGGACCGATCCGCACGCCGAGTGACTGGACGACCTGAGTCTCGTAGGGATTGGTCAGCATCGCCATCTCGTAGCCGCACTCCGGGCAGGAGTAGACGACCGAGAGCGAGCCGCCGTCGGGCGGCCCGATGGTCTGCAGCTTCATCGGGCTGTCGCAGGGCACACAGAGGAACTTCATGTGCGAGGCTCCTGGTCCCGCCGAAGCTCGCGCGAAGCGCGAGCGAAGGCGGACGGTGATTCGAGGCGGTCCACCAGCTGCTGCGCGACCTGCTCGACGGCCCGGCCCACGAGTGTGGCAGGCAGCTCCGTGAGCGGGACCCCCGTGTCGCAATGCCGTGCCAGCTCGGGATCGAACGGGACGGTCCCGAGGCAGGGGATCCCCAGGCCCGGCCGCTCGGGTTCGGCCGACGCAAAAAGCGGCTTGATGGCGTTGCAGTCGCGGCAGTAGTAGCCGCTCATGTTCTCGACGTAGCCGAGGACGCGATTGGGTCCCTTCGACAGCGCGGCCACCGAGCGCGCGACGACGCCCCGTGACACTTCGGACGGGATGGTCACGAGCAGGAACGAGGTCCGCGGCCCGAGGAAATCGGCGTACTGCACGGTGCGCTCGGCTCCCGGCGGCAGATCGAACATCAGCAGATCGAGGGTGCCCCACTCGAACGACCCGAGGATCTCGCCGAGCAGCGCGAACTCCCGCGTGGCGCGCCACGTCTGGGACTCTCCGTGCGCGGCGCTCTCGAACTCGAGCGCCTCCGACTCCGGGATCAGCGATCCCATCGAGAACACCCCGATGCCGTTCGCGGTGCGCGGCAGCGCCACCCGGTCGCGCCCGGGCACGAACACCGCCCCCTGGACGCCGGCCATGCGCGCCTGCGAGGGGCCGTTGAAGTCCGCATCCAGGATGGCAATCCGCAGCCCCCGGGCGCGCAGGGCGCTCGCGAGATGGAAGGTCAGGGTGCTCTTGCCGACCCCCCCCTTGCCCGAGCCCACGGCTACGAGATGGCGCACCCCGGCAAGCCCGCCGGTGATGCGGGTGCGTTGCCCGGCGACCTGCTCGAGGACCCGGGATCCTCCGTCGCCAACGATGTCGCGGTATCCCTTCATATTCAACCGGGGGCGTCGCCCCACCGGCCCTAGCCTATACCGTCCAGCCTCGAACGGCCGGGCTTAAGATGCCTGTGCCCGCGCCGCGTAGAGCACATGGCTCGCGGCCGGGCGGAATCCAAGCGTCGCCAGCATCGCCGCTGAAATCTCCGCCGGGTGGACCTTCGGGAAACTGACGGTCTCGATCCCCTGTGCGCGGAGCCCGGCCAGCAGCTGCTGCAGACGGGCTCCACCATCCTCGACGAACGTGCGCAGCGAGACAATCTCCGCCGCCGCTTCGCGCTGCACGTAGAGCACACAGGCCTCGATGCGCTCGTCGGAGGCGACGGCCAGCCCCGCGATGTCGTCCTTCCTTGCCATCAGCGTCTCGACCGAACGCTGCCAGCACACCTGCGGAAAATCCTCTCCCAGGAGGCCGTTGGCGGCGAGATCGCCGACGGTCACGGGAATCACGAACCGGCCGGCGTCCAGGCCGGTCGGCCCACGCGGTCGCCCGCCTGGCGGCTCCGCCGCATCGGCCTCGTCACGCTGCAGGACGTAGTCGGTCAGGACGGCTTCGCGAGCGTATCCGCTGGTGCCGAACAACCCGCCGGCAGGAACGAACGCCTCCGGGACCTCGGCAACCATCCGGGGAGGGCCGAGAATCGCCAGCTTCGAGCTGAGCGACGTGAGCAGGTGCCGGGCGTGCCCCTGCCGCCGGTGCTCGGGATGCACGGCAATGGTGTGGACGAGCGTCCCCCATGGCCGCTTCGCGCCGATCAGGACGCCGATCGGGCTGCCGCCGGAGAACGCCACCATGCAGCTGCTGCACCAGACCTGCAGGTTGCGTATCGACCGCTTGAACGAGACCGGCGTCGTGTCGGGCTCGCCGGGGAAATACGGCGCCCAGCAGCGATTCAGTGCATCGACCAGCAGCCCGATATCGTCCGTCCGGCAGAAACGATATGCGGACATTCGGGTTATCGGGTCATCCGTCAGTGCTGCGTTGGCCCGAGCGCGCTCACCTCGTTGAGGTAGCCGCGTCCGTCCGTGACCCGGGGCGCCGCCGGAGCAGTGCCCGGGTCGCGAGCCGGGCCCGCGCCTTCGGCGGCGGGAGCGCCCCCGGCCGCGGCTCCATGGGCCGCCGGTGCGGCTCCCGCCGCGGCGTGGCCGTTGCCCTGTGGCTGCCCCTTGCCCGGCGCCTGGTAGTTCGCGATCATCTCGGCCATCATCTGCTTGCCGATCTCGATCCCGTCTTCGACGAGCGTCAGATCGATCGTCGTCCTGCCGTCGCCAGCGGCGTCGGCGCGGCGGGCCGCGGCGCGTTCCCGCGCCAGCGCTTCGATCCGCTCCTGTGTCTGGCTCCGCATGAACCCCGCCGGCACGCGGAAGATGCGCTGCACGGCCTCGCTGGTCCACTCGAAGGTCGAGATCAGCGGGTTCTTCCTGTCGTCGCGGGCGATGAGCCGCGTCTCATTCTCCGCTCCCGGGTGCGGCGCCACGCCCGCCTCCACGGAGGCTCCGGCGCCGCTCGCCTCGCGCGCACCGAGGCCCCGCGCCGACTCAGGCGAGGGGGACTGGATCTCCAACGGCGCCCCGGTTTCCTCCTCGATCACCTCGCGGGCGAAGGCGAGCGTGATCGCGTCGAGCTTCTTCATGCGCGCGCGCTTTTCGACCCGCGCCTTGGTGCGGCGGCGCTGGTAGGCGTTCTTCATGGTCCACAGGCCCTTGCGGGCCTCTTCCGTCCAGCGCAGCTTGCGCCCGTCGTAGGTGGTCTCCTCCTGGAGGCCCCCCTCGACCGCCGCGATCTTCTCGATCATCTCCTGCGAGACGAGCTCGAAATCCGAAGCGCCGCAGACGGTGCAGCGCACGGCGCCGGCCTGCGTCGCGGTCACGCCGCACGCCCGGCACATCGACACCGGGCCGGCCTTGGCCCGCTCCAGCGCCACCGCCTCCGCCAGGGCCCTGGTCGCGGCGGACGCGCTCTTCGGCATGAACCGGTCCATCGCCTCGTCTATCACCGCGCTCGTCACCACCGAGTGCCCCTTCTCGAGCGCCAGGCGAAGGACGCCGGTGCGGGCGATCCCCTTGACCTGCTCGGGCACGTGCGTCATGCGCTCCTCGGCCTCGGGCGTCCACCGGACGGTCTCCTCGGCGCGCACGTCGAGCCGCGGCACTTCGAGACGCGTGGAGAGCAGGACATCGCAGGGCGAGGCGCGCAGGATGTTCTCGGTGTTGCTCCCCAGCGCGGTTTCGTCCTTCGGGCTGTGGACGCCGATCCGGCCGAGCACGATCAGCCAGGGATTCGTCTTGCGCGCGTGGTCGAGGATCTTCTGGAAGGGCTTGCCGTCGAGCAGCGTCTTCTTGATCGCGACGCCCGCCTCGCTCGCCATCCGCTCGCTCACCTCGAGATGGGACTGGTAGATCTGCGCCAGCCCGGTGTCGATGATCTCCTCGTGCAGCTGGTTCTGCTCCTCGAAGCGGAAGACCTTCGCGGCCTGTTCGGTGAGGACGTTGACGATGCCGTTGAAGACGGAATAGTGGAGGTAGGGATCGTAGACGGCGATCGCCTCGACCTTCTTGCCGAAGGTCCGCGCCAGCTCGATGGCGGTCATCAGCGCGCCGAACGACTGCGGGCTGCCGTCGACGCCGACCAGGATGGTGTCGCGCTCGGCCTCGCCAGGCTCGGGCACGTGCTTGACCACCCAGACGTCGCGGTCGGACTGGCGGGCCACCCGTTCGCACACCGAGCCGATCACGCTATCGCGCGCCCGTCCGATCCCGAGGGCGCCAATGACGACCAGGTCGTGCTGCGAGCCGACGATATCCTTGAGGATCTCGAGGTGATGTTTCCCATCCATCATCCGCGGCTCGAACTCGAGGCTCGACTCCTTGCACAGCCGGGACATGCCGTCGAGATAGCTGTCGGAGATCAGCTTCAGCCCCATCGTGATGAGGCTGTCGTGGATCTTCCGCTGGCGCTCCAGTTCGACCTCGTCGATGTACTCCTCGGGCAGGGTGTACTCCATCTGCCGGAAGCGATAGTCGTGCAGCCGCGCCGCATAGACATGGCAGCCGACCAGCTTCGCCGAATACGCCTGGCCGAGCCCGAGAGCGCAGGCGACAGCGCGGTTGGAGTGGTCCGAGTTGTCGACGGGCACGTAGATGCTCTTGTACATGGATCCTCCGGAGCCCCGGGACGCGGTTGACGACACGCTCCGCCTGGGAGTTGGGATTTGGGAGTTGGGCGTTGACACAGTCACTCTCCGTGGCTCAAACGCTGCCGGCTGCCGGTTGACCCGGCTGACCATTCAGTGCGCCCCGGCGGGAGCCGTAGCGCCACCGTACCCAGCCGATCACCGCCAGCTCGAGCACCAGGATGAGCAGCGCCGTCCTCACCATCGGGCCGACGGCCGACGGCACCTCTTCCGGCTCGACGTACACGGAATACCAGAGCGTGAGGCCGCGGCGGTTGCCACGCTCGCGCGAGAACCCGTCCCAGACCGAGAAGGCGGCCGGCATGAACTCGCCGGGCGAAAACGGCGCGCCGGCGGCGGCACGCAGCGGCCGCTTGAAGATCACCGACCATTCCCCCTGGTCGTAGCTGGCGGCGCCCGTGAGGTCGCCGGTGTCGGCCGGCGCGATATCGCCGCTGCCCTTGCCGGTGAACCGGAGCGGATCGGGGCGGGCCAGATCGAAGAACCACAGATCCACCGGGTACTGGGCGTCGCCGAAGAGGAAGTAGGGCTTGCGGGCGCCGGCCGGCACCTCCGCCGGCACCTGGACGGAGACGGCGTCCGAGAACTCCGAGGGGGCGCCGGCGGGCGCCACGTCCGGCTCGGCGAACGGATCCGCCGCGGCCTGCCCGGCCGGGGCCGGCGCCACTTCCGCGTCGCCGAAGAGGCCGCCGCCGCCCGCATCACCGCCGCCCGCGGGTGCCGCCGCCGGTTCCTCCTCCTCCTCACTGGGCACCGGCAGCGACGGCCCGTTCGTGCCCGTCTTCTCCGCGCTCATGTCGTGCCACCGCACCAGGAGGGCGATCGAGTCCGCGTCGTGAATCGCCTGCACCGTGACGCTGGAAGCGGGCGGGTGGAACGCGCGCCCCGGCTCCATGATCTGCCCGACAATCGGGAAGCGGGCCATGGGAGCCGCCGCGAAGCTCGCCGCTCCCTTGGCCAGATCGATCGGCTCCGCCACGTGCCGGGCGATGACCAGGTTCGAGTAGCCGGGCCCGTTGCTCCCCGATAGCGAAACGATGTAGTCGGAGATCGCCCAGCGCTGCTCGGGCGACAGCGCCTCGAGGAACGACGGCATCGGCGTCCCGTTGAACCCCGTGCTCATCGTCCTGAAGATGTCCTCGCGGGAGGATCCCGCCCGGAACGTCCAGCTCTGCGCCAGGTTCGCCGCGCGTATCGGATGCCCCCAGTCGTCCTTCAGCGTGGGCGCCGACGGTCCGTCGCCCCGGCCGAGCGGGCCGTGGCACCGCACGCAGCCGGTATCGACGTAGAGCTTCTTCCCGAGCTCGATCGACTCGGGCGTGGCCTTCGGCGCGTCCCCGAGCGGGACCGGCTTGGGCGCGTATTCGGGGTTGGCGAAATCGGGCGAGAAGGTCGTGATGAAGTGGGCGACATCCGACACTTCCTGGTCCGAGAGCGTGGGCCAGTCGGGCATCGAGGTGTAGGGCATGCCGCGCCGGATGATGCTGACGAGGTCCTGGTGCGTGGGGAGCGCGCCGTTGGGCGTGCTCCGGACCTTGTACTTGCCTGTGGTGAAATTGCGCGGCCTGGGCCGCAGGTGCGAGGCCGCGTAGCCCTCGCCGTCCCCCTGCTCGCCATGGCACTGCGAGCAGAACTTGTCGTAGATCTTCTTCCCTGATTCGCGCTGCGCCTCGGTCCCGACGTCCTGGGCCGCCGCGCGCACCACATACGGCGGCCCCGGGGACCACGACGCGATCGCGGCGGCAAAGCCCGCCGCCGCGAGAAACCAGAGCGCACCAGGCAGTCGGGAGGGCATGTTAGTGGACCTCCTCCTTGGCGCGAGGCTTCTGGCCGGTGAAGTCGTAGAGGAAGAGGATCACGTCCCAGATCTCGTCTTCCTTCAGGAATTTCTCCCAGGCGGGCATCGCCGTGTCCCAGGGCCCCCCTTCCTCGGGCAGCCCCGGCCCCCCCTTGGAGATGCGCCAGAAGAGGAACGTGTCGCGCAGCATCGCGATGGCCCCCTGGTCGGTGAAGTTGGTCGGGATCGGGTCCAGCCCGTGCGCGAACATGCCGTTGCCGGCCATGGTGTCGCCGTGGCAGAAGACGCAGTTCCGATAGTAGATCTGCCGCCCGTTCTCGACGTGCTTGCGGAACTCCTCCGGATTCGACGCCGCGAGGGGGGCGAACGGATTCTCGCCGGCGTCGAGATCGATCCGCTTGTCGTGCACCGTAATCTCTGTCGGCGATGCCGGATGGACGGTCCGCGGGAAGAAGGGCGGCTGGAGGGGCACGTTCATCTGGACGTAGACGTTCGCGGCGGCGAGCGCCGGGATGGCGACGATGGTGGCGCCGAGGAGCGCGGTGTAGCGCCCCTCCGTCATGAACCGGATGAGCGGGCCGGCCGCTTCGTCGCGGCGCTCCTGGCTCGAGGTCACGTATGCCAGGATGGCGATCGTGACGATCCCCATGTAGAGCGACACGACGGAAGACGGAATCGGGGCGGTGAAGCCGAAGCGGAGGAGCACGTAGATCCCGATCCACCAGGCGAGGGCCCAGGTCAGGATGTTGGCGCGCCGGAGGCGCAGGAGCGCGAAGACGACGGCCACGGCAAGGACGATCAGGAGGTTCATCGCGGGTCTCCCCCCCCTGCGGCCGGCGCCGTCCCGCCGCCGAGGTACTTGTGCGTCGTCTTGAGCGTGACCGTTGGCGTGCCGCCCAGCGTCTGGAGGGCTGCGATCACGGACAGGATCTCCTGGTCGGTCAGGCCGAACGGCGGCTGGTTCATGGGGGGCATCGCCGGCGGGAACCCCTCGACCACGTAGGCCATGGGTTCGTAGAGCGACTGGGCCAGGTAATCCACGTCGTTCAGGCCCGGCACGCGGGTGCTGGCGCGGGCCCCGATGCCGGCGAGGTCGGGAAACCGCAGCGCCCCGGTCTTGCCGATCGTGTGGCAGGTCAGGCAGAGGCCCTTGCCTTCCATGATCTCGCGGCCGACCTTGACCAGGTCGGCCGTGGACACGTCGCCGGCCAGCGCCGTCTCCTTGGGCGGCTGCACTTCCTTCTGGGGCACCATCTGGCCGACGTAGCCATAGAAGGCCGTGGTCGCGATGACCAGACCGCCGATCCGGACGATGACCGGGATCCTCATGACGCCCCGGCCCCCCCTTCGGCTGGAGTGGCCACGGCGAGCTCCGGCGGGCCGCCGCCGGAACCGTGGGACGGACCTGTCCGCTGCCCGTAATCGGGCCGGTCGTGCAGGTTCGTGATCCAGAAGACGAAGCCGATCAGGACGAAGAACGCGAGCACGGTCACCGAAACCACCTGCGTCGCGAAGCCGAGCGTCGGCGTGAACGCGTCGGCCGACTGATCGCGAATCACGCCGTAGACGTGCCAGTGCTGGCGCAGCCCGGATCGCACGTATCCCATCAGCCCCATGAGCCAGGTGAAGGTGACGGCAATGAAGATCAGGACGTATTGCGAGATCGCCGGGATCCGGCCCCAGCGCACCTCGCCGGTCTTCCGCGCACCGCGGAAGAGAAAGACGTCGATGGCGGTGATCGCCACCATCGCGAACAGGACCGACAGGACCTGCGGCACCGACAGCCCGATGCGGACCGTGGCCTCGACGAAATAGCCGTAGACGCCGAGGAAGATGACGAACAGCGCCACGCCGGCGAAGATCGTGAGCTGCGCCGTATGGCCCGTCTTCGCCCACGCCACCGTCGCGATCTTCCCCGTCCGGCGGTAGAGCAGGAAGCTCATGAAGGTCGTGAGAATCAGGATGTTCACGGCGGTGTTCTTGGCCGACATCACGCCGAGGTAGCCCAGGATCGGGTGCGACGAGCCGCCCATTGCCCGGATCTCGGACACCGTGGCGATGATCGACCGCGGCGTGGCCCAGACGATGAAGCAGAGCGCGATCCCGACGAGCAGGTACTTGATGAACTTCTGCAGCGGCTGCGCCCCCTCGACCCGCCCCATCCCGAGCCAGAGGTAGTAGTTGGCGGCGAGGAACAGGTTCCCGATCAGCACGGCCTGGATGATGAAGAGCCACGAGAACGCCCCGCCCATCATCGTCAGGCCGAGCGTCTGCGAGTAGGCGTAGATCTCCTTGGCCAGCCAGTAGCCGGCGAACGGCAGCGGCAGGAAGGCGCTGATCGCGACGAAGTTGCCGATGTAGCCCATCCAGTCGTAGTGCGCGCGCTCCTCGTCGCTGTCGGCCTGGAGGAACTTGAACGCCGCGTAGGCGGCGGCGACCGACCCGCCGAACGCCACGTTGGCGATGACCCGGTGGACGTTGATCGGCATCCACGTGAAGTTGTTGACCGCCTCCCAGACCGACAGCACCGCCCCGCTGTCAGAGATCCCGCGCGGCGACATCATGAACGTGAGCCAGGCATTGGCGATGAACATGATCGCCGTGCCGACGATGTTGAGGGCGAGCCCGAGGCCGAGATGGACCAGCGGATGGAACTTCCCCCAGCCGTAGTAGTAGGTGTAGAGGAACAGCGCCTCGAAGAAGAAGAGCAGGACGTAGGGCAGGAACGTCGGCGAGAACACGCTCATCAGGTAGTTGGTGAACTTCGGATACAGGATGATGAGCATGAACGTCAGGAACGCCCCGAACGTCGCGGTCAGGGAGAACGAGACGGAGAGGAGCTTCGTGAACTCGTAGGCGAGCCGGTCGTAGCGCATGTCCCCGGTCTTGTAGCCGATCGCCTCGACGATGAACGCGAAGATGGGGACGGCGAGGACGAACGCGGCAAACAGCAGGTGGAGCTGGGCGACCGCCCAGATCGCGACGCGGCTGCCGACCACGGGAAACCGCCGGTACTCCGCCTCGACGTAGGGCGTTTCCCTGGCCTTTTTTGCCGCCGCCGCCTCGTCGGCGGCCTGAGCCTCCGCCGAGGGCGCCGCGGCGGCCGCGGAGGGCGCCGTGACCGGCTCCTGGGCCTCGCGGGTCATCAGCGCCGAGGCCATCTTCACGGCCCCCGCGAACATCACGAGGGCGGTGACGGGACCGAGCAGCACCAGCAGCCTGCGGCTCCTCATGGCGTTCATCACGGCGTCTCCCTGAATCGATGCTCCCGGGCGCGATGCCCGGCCGGTGCGTGATGATGTCGAGGATCGGCCGGCCCGGGCCGCGGGACCGTGGTGTGGTGAACAATCCGGCGGCGATCGCTAGCGAGGGCGAAGGCCGGAGCGAGGCTGCCCGCGATGGCGGCCACGTTCGGATGGGTGCTGCACCAGGGGTTTGGGGTCAGGCCCAATGGCTAGGGCTCCGCCGCGCCGCTGGGCACCCGCCCAGGCTGAGAGTTCGCGATGGAACTGCGATGCCACATCCGCGCGCCCCCAAATGATCCGTGACAGGGGTACGACCGATATCCCGATGGTTGAGGCGGCGATTCTACCCACGAACCGCGAACAGGGTCAAGCGCGCCTCGGACGTTCGGTGCGGCGTCAACGGCGGCGGGAGGCGCGCGGAAGGCGCGCGCAATCTACCTGAGCGAGCCGGCGACCCACCCGCGACTGAGGTAGTCGGTCATCGTGAACGAGAACATGATGAGCAGCCAGAAGAAGCCCGACGCGGCCACCACCCAGGTCAGCCGCGAGCTCCAGCGCACGTGCATGAAGTAGAGGATGACGAAGAGCGCCTTGACGCTGGCGATGCTCAGCATCACCACGTTGTTCAGCGGCCCGAGGTCGAAGAACGCCACCACCACGGTCAGGATTGTCCCGACCATGAGAATGCCGAAGATGGCGAAGTAGAGCTTCAACGGTGCGACGTGACCACTCATTGGGAAATCCTGGAAGACGGGCCGGCTGCGGCGTGCGGCCTGCGGGGTGCCATCAGTGGCCGGCTCCGTAGTGGCGGCCGATCAGGTAGAGCAGCGGGAACAGGAAGATCCAGACGATGTCGACGAAGTGCCAGTACAGGCCGGAGACTTCGACCGGCGTGTAGTAGCTGCTGTCGAACTGCCGCTTCCACGCCATGATCGCGATCACCGTCATGATGCCGATGCCGATGACCATGTGCAGGGCGTGCAGGCCGGTCATGATGAAGTAGAGCGAATAGAACTGCTCGACGCCGGCCGGGTGCGTCCACTGCGTCTTGTCGAAGTACGGGCCGGGCACGATGAGGTGCTCGAACTTGTCCGCGTATTCGATCACCTTGACGCCGAGGAAGACGGCGCCGAGGAACATGGTCGCGACCAGCCACCCGACCTGGGTGCGGGCCGCCAGCCCGGTCTGCGCGGCGCGCACGGCCAGCGCCATCGTCAGCGAGCTGAAGATGAGGACGGCGGTGTTGAAGGCGCCCCAGCGGATGTCGAGGTGGGCGCTGGCCTCCTGGAACGCCTCCGGCGAGGCGGCGCGGTAGACGATGTAGGCCATGAACAGGCCGCCGAAGAACATGATTTCGGTGACCAGGAACACCCACATGCCGAGCGTTGCCGCCTCGGCCTGCTGTTCCATGTCGTCGAACTGGTGCTGCAGCTTCGGGTGGTGCGCGTACTCGACGTGAGCGCCCGGCTGGATGGCGTCGACATTCGACACCAGCGGCGGCTGGTGGATCGGGCCGGGAAAATGCTCCGGGTACTTGTCAGACAAGGCTCGTCTCCTGGCTCGGGCGCACGTACTGGTGGGTGCCCTCGGTCACGACCGGGCTGACCGTGAAGTTCTCGGTCGGCGGCGGCGACGGGATCTCCCACTCGAGCCCGCGCGCGCCCCACGGATTGTCGGCCGCCTTCTCGCCGCCGACGATCGAGTAGGCGAAATAGATGAGCGGGAGGAGGTAGCCGACGGCGAGGATCGACGCGCCGGCGGTCGACAGCACGTTCAGCACCTGGAACTCCGGCGGGTAGGCGTGGTAGCGCCGCGGCATGCCGAGGTAGCCGAGGATGAACTGCGGGAAGAACGTCAGGTTGAAGCCGACGAAGATGAGCAGCGCCGGCGAACTTGGCCCACGACTCGGGGTACATCCGGCCGGTGATCTTCGGCCACCAGTAGTGCAGCCCGCCGAGGTAGCCCATGATCGCGCCGCCGACCATGATGTAGTGGAAGTGCGCGACGACGAAGTAGGTGTCGTGGACGTGGATGTCGATGCGCCATGCGCGGCGAGGAACAGGCCGGTCAGGCCGCCGATGGTGAACAGGCCGATGAAGCCCGAAGGCGTAGAGCATCGGCGTGTCGAGCGACACCGAGCCCTTGTAGAGCGTCGCCGTCCAGTTGAACACCTTGATCGCCGACGGGATCGCGACCAGGAAGCTGAGGAACGAGAAGACCAGCCCGGCGTAGACCGACTGGCCGGCGACGAACATGTGGTGGCCCCAGACCAGGAAGCCGAGGATCGCGATGGCCAGCGACGAGAAGGCGATGAACGAGTAGCCGAAGATCGTTCTTGCGGCGAGAAGCCGGCGACGATCTCGCTGATCACGCCCATCGCCGGCAGGATCATGATGTAGACGGCCGGGTGCGAGTAGAACCAGAACAGGTGCTGGAACAGCACCGGGTCGCCGCCGAGCGCCGGGTCGAAGATGCCGACGCCGGAGCACCCGCTCGACCGCCACCAGCAGCAGGGTGATGGCGATGACCGGCGTGCCCAGCATCATGATCAGGCTGGTCGCGTAGTGCGCCCAGACGAACAGCGGCAGCCGGAACCAGGTCAGGCCCGGGGCGCGCATCCGGTGGATCGTGACGATGAAGTTGAGGCCGGTCAGGATCGACGAGAAGCCGGTGATGAAGACGCCGAGCGCGGCGGTCAGCACGTGCGAGTTGGCCGAACGCGGTGCTGTACGGGGTGTAGAAGGTCCAGCCGGTGTCGACGCCGCCGCTGAGCGCCGCGTAGAGCGTGAACGCGCCGCCGAGCGATGTAGATGTACCAGCTCAGCAGGTTGAGCCGCGGAAAGGCGAGATCCTTGGCGCCCGATCATGATCGGGATCAGGAAGTTGCCGAGCACCGCCGGGATCGACGGGATCAGGAAGAAGAAGACCATCACGACGCCGTGCATGGTGAACATCTTGTTGTAGGTCTCGGACGTGCATCAGATCGCCGGCCGGGCGTCAGCAGCTCGAGGCGGATCAGCATCGCGAAGAAGCCGCCGATCGCGAAGAAGGCGGTGATCGAGACGAGGTAGAGCAGCGCGATGCGCTTGTGGTCCTTGGTCAACAGCCACGACGCCGCGCCGTGGCCGTTGTTCAGATAGTTCAAAGCTGGTGCGTCCATATGTCCCCGTGTCGCGGAGCTGAGGGTCCCGCTACTACTGCTGCGGCGCGGTGCCCGGCGAGTCGGGCTGACCGAGCGACTTCACGTACGCGATGAGCTGCAGGAGCTGCTCCTCGGTCACCAGGCCCTGGAACGTCGGCATCAGCGGCTGGTAGCCGGCGACGATCTTGGCCTGCGGCTGCAGGATCGACTCGCGGATGTAGGCCTCGTCGGCCAGCACCTTCGCGCCCCCCTGCAGCTCCACCTCGTGTCCGAAGACGTTGACCAGCGACGGCCCGCGCCCCTGGCTCTCGGCCTGGTGGCAGGAGACGCAGGCGAGATCCTGGAACAGCTTGGCGCCGGCGGCGACCGGCGAGTCCTCCGCCCGGCCGCCCGAGACCCACTCCTGGTAGGCTGCCGGCTCCATCGCGATGATCTCGCCGATCATCCCGGAGTGCTGGGTGCCGCAGTATTCGGCGCAGAACAGGTGATAGCGCCCGGGCGTCGTCGCCTGGAACCAGAGCGTGTTGTAGCGCCCCGGGATGACGTCCGCCTTCACGCGGAACGCCGGGATGTAGTAGCTGTGGAGGACGTCCTCCGACCCCATGATCAGCTTCACCGGGCGGCCGACCGGGACGTGCAGCTCGTTGATCTCGCGCTGCCCGCCCGGATGCTGCACTTTCCACATCCACTGCTTGCCGACGACGAAGATCTCCATCGCGCCGGCGGGCACGCCGGTAGAGGTCGAAGAACACCTTGGCGCCCCAGGCGAACATCCCCATCGCGATGAAGAAGGGGATGAACGTCCACGCCAGCTCGAGTGCGAGCGAGCCGTGGATGGCCGCGCCGATGTCGCCTTCGCGGCGGCGGCGATACTTGATCGCGAAGAAGACCAGCAGGCCGGCGATGAGCACGGAGAAGAAGGCCGTGACCGCCACCATGAAGAAGTAGATGGCGTCGACCTGCCCCGCCTGGACGGAGGCCTGCTGCGGAAACAGCGGAAAGTTCTTGAACATCGTCTAGGTTCGAATCTCCGGGCCTGCCGGCCTGGCCACGCGCTCGCGTCGCAGGGCAACAACGAGAAACGACAGGAACGCCAGCACGGTGGCGATGCCGCCCACGCGCACCATGCGCAGCACGGCCGCGCCGTACTGCCCGGTCGCCGGGTCGTAGTGGTAGCAGAACAGCAGGAAGTCGTCGATCGGCGTGCCGATCCGCTCGTCCGACGCCTCGATCAGCCCGAGGCGGATGTCGCGCGCCGAATACTCGATGCCGTAGAAGTACTTCGAGATCCGGCCCTGCGGCGTCAGCACCTCGATGGCGGCGCCGTGCGCGAACTGCTTGATCCGATCGTCGTATTCGTAGCGGAAGCCGACGGCGTCGGTGAGGGCCTTGATCGACGCCTCCTGGCCGGTCAGGAAGTGCCAGCCGCCGGCCGTGTGCGGCCGCTGGTAGCGGTCCATATAGGCCGCCTTCTTCTGCGCCGCCAGCCCGGGCCCCTCTTTCGGGTTGAAGCTGACCGCGACGACGTCGAACTCGCGTCCCGGCTCGAAGTTGAGCACGCCGAGCGCCGTCACCAGGCCGTTCAGCACCTGGGTGCAGAGCATCGGGCACTCGTAGTAGACGAGCGCAAGGATCACCGGCCGCTGGCCGAAATAGTCGCCGAGCCGGACGTTGCGGCCGGTCTCGTCCACGAACGGCAGGTCGAGCGGCACCTGGCCGTTGAGTTTCTGGTCGATGTGGATCTTGCTCAGCAGACCCGGCTTCGCCGACGTCGGATCGCCAGGCTCCGGCGCAATCACGCCCACCTGGGCGGAGAGCGCGGCTGCGCACAGCACGCCGGCGAGGGCGGTGGCGAGACTCCGGACCGTAATCGATCGGTGACGCATGCGTTTGTGGCCTCGCCCCTCGTTCAGTGGCCGCCCCCCGGCGGCGGCGTTGCCGGCGGCTGGCCGTGACCCGACGGGCCCGCTGGCTGGCCGTGATCCGGCGGGGTTGCCGGCTGGCCGGTCGGGGCGGCGCGGTCCGGCAGGTCCACCGTGACCGTGCGGCCGCCCGACGCTTCACCGCGCACCTCGGGCCGCACCGTGAACGACGGCGGCGCCGCTCCCTCGCGCACCGGCAGCCCGCGCTCGGCAATCAGCTTCATGGCCGCCTCGATCGGCAGGTGCGACACGCCGGTCCCCTGGTTCACCCAGCCGTACTCCGCCAGGCGCTTCTGCTCGTCGGCGCGGTGACGCTCGAGCGCCATCGGCTCGTTCGTCAGCAGCTGCGGCGCGTTCTGGTTGGGGCTGAACGCCGGCGCCTCGGTCCGGTTCGGCATCTGCGTCGCCGGCGCCGCGAGCGGCGACACCTGCGGGTCGTTGGCCGCCGCCTGGCGGTCGAGCAGGCCGAACAGCAGGTACATCAGCACCTGCGACACCAGCACGACAACGAACAGGGCGACCGCCGACAGCATCACCGCGCGCAGGTTGACGTCCGCGTGCTCGTGCGAGACGGCGTCGTTGTGCATGTCGTCGTGGCCATGCCCGTCGTCGTGCGGGTGGTGCACGACGCCGTCGTCGTAGGGGTTCGCGTGGCCGCTAGTGGGTGTCATGCGCGAACGCCTCCTTGAAGTACGGGTCGTTGACCGGGAACAGCGCGCGGGCGCGGAACTGCCGGGCGAAGAGGAAGATCCACAGGCCGGCGAGGCCGACGGGGATGGCGAGGTCCATCCAGTGGATCGGCACCAGCGCGACGTGGGTGGCGGCCACGGCGTCGCCGACATCGTGCCGGAACGACGGCGCCACGTACCAGATCATGTCGACCAGGCGCATGACGAGGATGAAGGCGGCGATCTTCGCCAGCGAGGCGCTGCGCTTCTTGACGCTCGCCGAGAGCAGCATGGCGAACGGAATGGCGAAGTGGCCGAGCACCAGCGCGATGGCCACCGCGCCCCAGGACCCGCTGATGCGCGCGATGTACCAGGGAATCTCTTCCGGCAGGTTGCCCGACCAGATGATCAGGAACTGCGAGAACGAGAGATACGCCCACAACATCGTGAACGCCAGCAGCAGCTTGCCGAGGTCGTGGAAATGCCGCGGGTTGAGCACCGTCGCGCCGCCGCCGTCGCGGTGGACCAGCGACAGCACCACGACGGTGAACGCCAGCGCGGTCAGCCCGTAGCCGGCAATCGTCAGCAGCCCGAAGATCGTCGAGAACCACTCGGGCTCGAGCGACATCACCCAGTCCACCGAGGCAAAGCTGACGGTGATGACGAGGAACAGCAGGCCGGGCGCGCTGAGGCGGCGGAAGCGCACCGAGTCGAGCTTGGTGGTGCCCTCGCCGCGATCCTGCGCCTCCGACCACTTGTTGAGCGCCCACACGCAGGCCAGCCAGTAGGCAAAGTAGAGGATGGCGCGCACGATGAAGAAGCCGGCGTTCAGGTAGGGCTGCTTCATCTGCAGGATGTGATCGGCCGCCACCGCCTCCGGCTGCGCCCACAGGAACACCCGCGGCAGCGCGAAGAACAGCGGCACGAACAGCAGCCCGACGACCGGCAGGGTCCGCGTCGCCGCCTCGAACACCCGCCGCCCGACCAGCCCCCACTGTCCGCCCGACAGGTGCTGCAGCATCAGCAGCGCCAGCGATCCCAGCGCCAGGCTGAGCACGAACAGCACCCCGATGAGCCACGACCGGAAGAACTGGTCGAGATTGACGACGGCGCCGACCGCGCCGGCGAGCAGCCCGACGACGCCGACGACGAGCGCCCGCTGCTGGAGCTGGCCGAGTGCGGGAATGTCGCTGATCGGAGGTGTCTGCATGGTCTGCATCAGTGCTTCACCGGCGCTGCCGGCGCCGCGCCGGCGGCGTTGGCGGCGGCCGGGTCGCCGCCCGGGATGTCGGCCGCGGTGCCGCGCTGGCTGAGCTGCAGCGCGCGGATGTAGGCGACAATCGCCCAGCGGTCGCGCGCCGGAATCTGCGCCTTGTAGTCCGGCATCACGCCGAAGCCGTTCGTGATGACGTCGAAGAAGTAGCCGGCGTCCGCGGCGCGCAGCCGGTCCTCGTGGAGCGACGGCGGCTGGCGGTAGCCGCGCTGCACGACCATGCCGCGCCCCGACCCGGTGCCGTCGTGGCAGGGGGTGCAGAAGATGTTGAAGCGCTCCTGGCCGCGGTCCAGCACCTGCTGGTCGATCGCGAACGGGATCTCCGCCACCGGCGTGTTGCCGTTCTTGCCGGTGTAGAACGCCGTGTCGTCCTGGAGCGCGCCGCGCGCCACCGTGCCTTCGACCAGCGGCCGCGCGCTCGACCCGTCGGCAAAGAAGGTCGTTGCCCGCAGCGGCCGGTACTTCGGCTGGTTGTGCATGTCCTGGCGGCAGCCGCCGGCGGCCGCCAGGACCACCGCGCCGAACACGAGCCCGGACAGGTTACGCGGGTATCTCATTGATTTCCCTCGCCCCGAGGCCCTTCAGGAACGCCCCCGTGCGCTGCGAATCGAACTTCGGATCGGTCGATTCGATGGTCAGGAAGAAGCCGTTGTTGCTCGCCACCTCGGTGAAGCGCGGCACGTTGAACACCGGGTGATAGGGCAGCGGCAGGCCGCTCAGGAGGATCCAGCTCCCAGCACCGCGGCAAACGAGGCGAACAGGATGGTCAGCTCGAAGGTGACCGGAATGAACGCCGGCCAGCTGTTGTAGCGGCCGGCCGCCGATGTTCAGCGGATAGGCCACCACCGACACCCAGTAGCAGAGGCCGAAGCCGGCCAGCATGCCGAAGATGCCGGCCAGGAGCACGAAGCGCGAGACCCGCTTGTCGTCGAGCTCGAGGGCGTCGAACAGCTCGTGGATCGGGTACGGCGAATAGGCGTCGGTCTGCTGGTAGCCTTCCTCCCGCGCGCGCCGGGCGGCCTCGACCAGGCTCGTCGCGTCGGAGAACTCCGCCATCAGGCCGAAGATCGGTGCGGTCGCGGTTGCGCTGCTCGCCATGTTAGTGCCCTCCGCCGCCCTTGACCTTCGCCTCGGGCACCAGCGTCCGCACCTCGAAGATCGAGATCATCGGCAGCACCCGGACGAAGAGGAACATCAGCGTCATGAACAGGCCGATCGTGCCGAGGAAGGTCGAGAAGTCCCAGAACGTCGGGTAATACATGTCCCACGACGCCGGCAGGAAGTCGCGGTGCAGCGAGGTGACGATGATGACGAAGCGCTCCAGCCACATGCCGACGCTCACGATCAGCGCCATGATGAAGAGCCAGGTGGTGTTGGTGCGCAGGCTCTTGATCCACAGCGTCTGCGGGATCAGGCCGTTGCAGAAGATCAGCGCCCAGTACGACCAGCGCATACGGCCCGGTCATCCGGTTCAGGATCATGTACTTCTCGTATTCGTTGGCGCTGTACCAGCCGAAGAACACTTCCGTGCCGTAGCCGTACGACGACCATCAGCCCGGTCACCAGCGTGACCTTGGCCATGTTCTCGAGGTGCCGCATGGTGATGAAGTCCTCGAGCCCGTACCACTTGCGCAGGGGAATGGCCAGCGTCAGCACCATCGCGAAGCCGGCGTAGATGGCGCCGGCGACGAAGTAGGGCGGGAAGATCGTCGCGTGCCAGCCCGGCACGATGCCGACCGCGAAGTCGAAGCTGACGACCGTGTGGACCGAGAGGACCAGCGGCGTGGACATGCCCGCGAGGAGCAGGTAGGCCTTCTCGTAGCGCTGCCAGTGCCGCGCCGAGCCGCGCCAGCCGAGTGCCAGGCTGCCGAACAGCCGCGCGAGATGCTTGTTCTTGGTGCGATCGCGCAGCGTGGCGAGGTCGGGCACCAGGCCCGATGTACCAGAACAGCGCGACACCGTGCCGTAGGTCGAGACCGCGAAGACGTCCCAGATGAGCGGGCTGCGGAACTGCGGCCAGATGTCCATCGTGTTCGGGTAGGGCAGCAGCCAGTAGGCCGCCAGCCACGGACGCCCGGTGTGGATGAGCGGGAAGAGCAGCGCGCAGGCCACGGCGAAGAGCGTCATCGCCTCGGCGAACCGGTTGATCGAGGTGCGCCAGTCCTGCTTGAGCAGCAGCAGGATCGCCGAGATCAGCGTGCCGGCGTGGCCGATGCCGATCCACCAGACGAAGTTGATGATGTCGAACGCCCAGCCGACCGGCTGGTTGTTGCCCCAGATGCCGATGCCCTTCAGCAGCAGCCAGCCGATCGACACCAGCAGGCCGTTGAGCAGCAGGAAGCCGATGAAGAAGGCGACGTACCACGGCACCGGGTGGCGGCCGCTCAGCACGACGTTGCTGATCTTGTCGGTGACCGACGACAGCGTGTGCCCGGGCTCGATGACCGGGTATTCGACGTACTCCGCCGGGCCGGCGGCGGCCCGCGGCGCGGGGGCGCGCTGGCGCCCCGACACGTTGACGTAGTCGCCCCGTTCCTGTGCTCGCTCCGATTTCGGATCCATCAGTGTCCCGTCGGTTGGCCCGCGGACGGCGCCGGGGCGAGTTCGGGGTTGGGATTGCGAATCTCGGCCAGATAGGTGGTCCGCGGCCGCGTATTCAGTTCTTCCAGCACGCCGTAGTTCCGGTGCTGCGCCTTCACCTTGTTCACCTGGCTCGCCGGATCGTTCAGGTCGCCGAACACGATGGCGTCGGACGGGCAGGCCGACGCGCAGGCGGGCACGACCTCGCCGTCGCGAATCTGGCGGTCCTCGCGCTTGGCGTCGATCCGCGCCTGGTTGATCCGCTGGACGCAGTAGGTGCACTTCTCCATGACGCCGCGGCTGCGCACGGTGACGTCGGGGTTGCGGGCGCCGTAAAGGCTCTCGGTGTCCCAGTCGGCGTAGAGGAGGAAGTTGAAGCGCCGCACCTTGTAGGGGCAGTTGTTCGAGCAGTAGCGCGTGCCGACGCAGCGGTTGTAGGTCATCTCGTTCAGACCTTCCGGGCTGTGCGTCGTGGCGGCCACCGGGCAGACGGTCTCGCAGGGCGCGTTCTCGCACTGCATGCAGGGCACCGGCTGGTGGAACGACTCGGGGTTCTCCGGATCGCCGGCGAAGTAGTGATCGACGCGGATCCAGTGCATCTCGCGGCTGACCAGCACCTGGTCCTTGCCGATGACCGGGATGTTGTTCTCCGCCTGGCAGGCGATCGTGCACACGCTGCACCCGGTGCAGCTGCTCAGATCGATGGCCATGCCCCACTTGTAGCCAGGTGTACTCGAACTCGGGATAGAGGGTCAGCGTCTTGGGCGGCGTGTGCCCCTGGTCGTGGATGACCGCGGGCCGCGCGGCGTATTCCGCGAGCGACGCCACCCGCACCGGGGCCCGCCCCTCCATCGAATGATGCTCCTGGGTCGTCGCCAGCGGATAGTTGGCGCCGGTCTTGACGATCTCGAGCCCGCCGCCGAACCACGGCGCATCCGACGTCCGCAGCTGGAAGGCATTGAACGCCGCCGCGTCGCCGACGGCGTTGCCGACGCGTCCCGCGGTCTGGCGGCCGTAGCCGAAGAACACGGTGACCGCCTGCGCCGGGTGCCCGGGCACCACGAAAATCGGCATGCGCGCCGTGTTGCCGCGGTAGCGCAGCTCGATGACGTCGCCGTCGCGCAGGCCGCGTTCGTCCGCCAGGCTCTTGGCGATCCAGGCGGTGGTGTCCCAGGTGACCTTGGTGAACGGCTTGGGCAGTTCCTGGAGCCAGCCGTTGTTGGCGAAGCGGCCGTCCCAGACCGTCGGGTCCGGCCGGAAGATGATCTCGAGCCCGCCGTTCGCGGCAGGTGCCGGGGCGGGGGCCAGCGCTCTCGGGGTCCCGGCGTTCGGCGTCGCCAGCTGCTGGCCGGCGGTCCGCCCGCCGGGCGCCGGCTGATTCGTCGCAGTAGCCCCCGGCGCAGTCCCGGTCGGCGGGGCCGGCAGCTGCTGATCCGGAATCGCCGCGGACTGCTGCGCGCCTGCCGCCTGCGGCGGCAGCTGCCCGGCCGCGGCCTGCGACGTGGCGGGGCCTGCCGCCTGGCCGGTTCCGGCACCGGCCGCGGCACCGCCGGCTGCGGCGCCCGAGACGGCACCAGCAGTGGCACCAGCAGTGGTACCAGGCGCGGCGGTCGTCGGCGCCTGCGCCGGAGCGGCCTGCAGCGTGGTGCCGGGGCCGCCGTCGGCCAAACTCGTCCCGGCGACGTACCCTTCGTGCAACGCGGTCCGCCAGAAGGCCTCCGCATTCGCGAACGAGCCGTCGCGCGGGTGGCGGAACGACCATCCCCCCTGCCCGCTGCTGTACGCCTTGGTCCAGAAGTCCTTGACGATCGCCAGGGCGCGCCGGTCGGGCTGCGAGGTGAAGACGCTGAGGACCTCGCTCTGGGCGCGTCCCTCGTAGAGCGGCGCGATGAGCGGCTGGGTCAGCGTAACGGTGCCGTCAAACGCTCGGGCATCTCCCCAAGTTTCGAGCGGGTGCGCCTCAGGGATGTTCCAGTGACAGAGCGGCGAGGTTTCGTCGTGATGGGTGCTGACGTACACCGCCAGGGGCACCTTGCCGAGGGCCTCGGCGAACTGTGAGGTCCGCCGGCGCGGTAAAGACCGGATTGCCGCCTAGAATCAGCAGCACGTCCACCTGACCGGCGCTCATCGCCCGCGCCAGGTCGGCAATCGACGCCGCTCCCTGCCGCCGGCACCGGCGCCAGGCTGGCGCCGTACGATCACGGTCGTGCCGGTATTGCCCAGCGCGTCGTTCATCGCCTTGGCCAGCTCGCGCACCGCCTCGACCTGATAGTCGCCGGCGACAATCAGGCAGCGGCCGCGGTGGGCCTGCAAGTCTTTGGCGATTGCCCCAATCCACTTGGTTTCGTCAGCGACCGGGGTATACGCCGCATCACCCGCGGCCGCGTCCGCCCCGGCGCCAACGGCCGCCGCCAGCCCGCGCGCGAACCCGGCAATCTGCGACGCCCGCAGCGGCAGGCGATGATCTGCCTTGGCGCCGGTCAGGGTGGGGGTGCTCTCGATGGCGTAGAAGCGGCTCATCGACTTGTTGTCGTCGACGACCCGGCGGCGTGCCGCGAAATCCTTCGCGTAGCGCACGCTGCCCGGCCCGGCGGTCAGGAAGTCGGCATCGAGCGACACGACCACGTCGGCCTTGTCGAAGTGATAGACCGTGCTGGACTTGGCCGCTTCACCCGACAGCGCGGCCGGCCGCGAGACGGCGTCGTACTGATGCCACCGCGCGCTCGGGAACTCGCGCAGGATGCCGGCCATCATCTCCGCCAGCGACGGCGACGAGACCGGCGGCGTGAGCAGGTGGAAACCGGCCCCGCCCTTCAGCCGCTGCGCGGCCAGCGCCTGCTGCATGCCGCCCACGAACTGCGCCCAGCTCCGGACTTCGTCGCGATAGGTCACGACCTTGGCGCGGTCGGGGTCGTACAGATCGAGGATCGCGGCCTGCGTCAGCAGGTCGGTGCCGCCGCGGCTGGCCGGATGATCCGGATTGCCTTCGATTTTGGTCGGACGCCCCATGTGGCTCTCGACCAGCACCGGCATCGCCACGCCGCTGATCGGGATGGCGCTGGCGAAATACAGCGGCCGACCCGGAACGATCTCCTCCGGCTGCTTGACGTAGGGGACGATCGCTTCGGGCGGCTGCTTGGTGCACGCCCCGACGCCGGCCAGCGCCAGCGAGGCGCTCATCAGCTTCAGGAAGTTCCGCCGCCCCTTGGGGTCGTTCCACTCGGAGGCCTGTTCCGGAAACTCGCGGTGCAGGTAGGTCCGGAACTCCGGGGTGTCGGCCAACTCCCCGAGACTGCGCCAGTACAGGCGCCCGCTCGGAGCCGGCCAGGCGGGAACGAATGGCTGGAAAGTCCATATTAATCAGCTAATTGCCGGCTTCAGTGGAGGCCGCACCGTCTACCGATGGCACGTCGAGCAGCTCGTGAGCTGCTCGACCCGGCCCACCTTGTAATCCGCGACCAGCCGCGCGCCGAACTCGGGATCCCCGGCCGGGCGCTCCCAGGCCATGTTGAAGACCTCTTCACGCGGCCTGATGTACTTCGCCGGATTCCGATGGCAATCCAGGCACCACACCATCGTCAATGGCGCCTTCTGATACATCAGGGGCATCTGGTCCACCGGCCCGTGACAGGTGTCGCAGCCGACCCCCTGCTTCACGTGGATGCTGTGGTTGAAATACACGAAATCGGGCAGGTCGTGGACCCGGGTCCACTGCAGCGGCGTGTTGTTCTGGAAGCTGCTGCGGACCGGCTCGAGAATCGGCGCCTGGTTCCAGATCTGCGAGTGGCAGTTGATGCAGGTCTTGGTCGGCGGGATGTTGGCAAACGCCGCTTCCTCGACCGAGGTGTGGCAATACCGGCAGTCGATGCCCATGCCGCCGACGTGGTGCGCGTGGCTGAACTGGATCGGCTGCGTCACGAAGACGTCCTGGTTGGTGTTGAAGCTGCCCAGGTGCAGCGCCCCGACCACCGCGCCCAGACCGGCGGCAAACACGCCAAGAGCAACGATGCTGAGCCGGGAATAGATGTTGGTGTGGCGATGGAAGAGCTGACTCATCGTGTCGACGTCCGCGCCCTGTCTCGACTGCTGAACGCGCCCTGACCCAGACGAGGGCGCGCGCCAAAGCGTTAAGACTACTCCAATGCTCGGTATTGCAGAAAGTGCCAGACCTTACGCTGCTTCATAATGTGAAACTTTTCACAAGGTGTCAACCCCACCCCGCGCCCGCCGCTTTGGCGCTCGACCCGGCAATAGTGCCAGAATCGCGTGGTTGACGAGGTCCCGTATGGCTCCCCGTATTACGCAATGAGCGCCGCACGCCGCCTTTCCTCTCTGCTCGTCCCGCTCGCGCTGCTGGGGACCGCCCTCCAGGCCGCCGCGCCGGCGCCGGTCACCTACCGGCTGTCGTTTCCCGCGCCCGAGCATCACTACGCCCAGGTCGAGGTCACCTTCCCGGACCTGCCGGCCGGCCCGCTCGAGGTGCGCATGAGCCGATCGTCGCCGGGGCGCTACGCGCTGCATGAATACGCGAAGAACGTGTTCGACGTCCAGGCCCGCGACGGCGCCGGCCGCAGCCTGCCCCTCGCCAGGCCGAATCCCTACGGCTGGACGGTGCCGCGGCACGACGGCAGCGTCCGCATCGCCTACAAGGTCTTCGGCAACCGCGTGGACGGCACCTATCTCGGCATCGACGCCTCGCACGCCCACATGAACATGCCGGCCACGCTGATGTGGGCGCGCGGGCTCGACGCCCGCCCGGTGCGGATCACGTTCGTCCCGCCGCCGGCCCTCGCCTGGAAAGCGGCGACCCAGCTGTTCCCGACCGCCGACCCGTGGACGTTCACCGCGCCCAACCTCCAGTACCTGATGGACAGCCCGACGGAGCTGAGCGCCCACTCCGTGCGGTCGTTCACGGTGCAGAACCCCGACGGCCGCACGCAGACGATCGTCGCCGCGGTGCACCACGACGCCACCGAGGCGGATGTCGACGAGTACGCGGCGGGCACCGAGAAGATCGTCAGGGAGCAGGGGGCGATCTTCGGCGAGTTCCCCGTCTTCGACACCGGCACCTACACCTTTCTCGGCGACTACCTGCCGTGGGGCGGCGGCGACGGCATGGAGCATCGCAACAGCACCGTCGTGGCCGAGGGGGCATCGATCAAGGGCAACGCCGCAGGCGTGCTGGGCACCGTCTCGCACGAGTTCTTCCACGCCTGGAACGTCGAGCGCATCCGCCCGGCCTCCCTCGAGCCGTTCAACTTCGAGGAAGCCAACATGTCGGGGGAGCTCTGGCTCGCCGAAGGCTTCACCCAGTACTACGGCCAGCTCGTGATGGCGCGCGCCGGCCTGTCCGACGCGGTGCGGACGATGGAGGCGCTGGCGAATTCGGCGCTGGAGGTGGCCGGCAGCCCGGCGCACAGGTTCCGGTCCGCCGTCGAGATGAGCCAGCTGGCGCCGTTCACCGACGCCGCCCGCTCCAACGACCCCACCAACTTCTCGTACGCGTTCGTCAACTACTATCCGTTCGGCGCCGCGCTCGCGCTGGCGCTCGACCTCGAGCTGCGCGAATGGTCGAAGGGCAAGACCACGCTCGATGACTACATGCGGGCGATGTGGCGGGTGCACGGCAAGCCGGGTGGGCCGGAGCCCGGCCTCGTCGCCAACCCGTACACCCTGGCGGACGCCCGGGCGCGGCTGGCGGAGGTCTCGACCGCGGCGCTGGCGAACGCACTTCTTCGATCGGTTCGTCGAAGGACGAGAGGTCCCCGACTACGCCCGGCTGCTGGCCCCCGCCGGCGTGGTGGTCCGGAAGCGGAACCCCGGCGCCGCCTGGATCGGGGTGGCGATCGACGCGGGAGGACGGGTGCGGGCGCCGGAGGGGCTTGCCCCCTGGGGCTCGCCCGCCTTCGAGGCGGGCCTGGAACATGGCGACGTGGTCGTCGAGCTTGGCGGTGCGCCCTTTGCGCCGGCAGCGATGAAGGCCTGGAAACCGGGGCAGAAAACGACTGTGGCCGTCCGCCGGGCGAACGGCCGGGTCGCCCGGCTGAGCCTGACCATCGGGGAGGATCCGCAGCAGGCCGCGGTGGCCGTCGAGAAGGCGAACGGCACCCTGACCCCGGCCCAGCAGGCGTTCCGCGCCGCCTGGCTTGGATCGCGGGTCCGGTGATCGAACCTCGCCGCCGGCTGCCGGCGTCTGACGGGAAGTAAGGAGCCCAGCGCGTGCTCGGTACCACGATTCAGCATTACAAGGTCGGCGAGCGGCTCGGTGGCGGCGGCATGGGAGAGGTCTACCTGGCGCAGGACGTCCGGCTGGGCCGGCAGGTGGCGTTGAAGTTCCTGTCGCCGGCGCTCAAGGCGGATCCCGACAGCCGCGCCCGGCTGCTGAACGAGGCGCGTGCCGCCTCGCTGCTGCGCTCCCCGAACATCGCGGTGACCTACGACATCGGCGAATACGGCGGCGCCGACTTCATCGCGATGGAGTACGTCGAAGGCGAGCTGCTGTCGGCGCGCGTGGCCAAAGGTCCGCTGCCGCTGCGCGACGTCGTCGAGATCGGGATCCAGGTGGCCGAAGCGCTGGACGAGGCGCACGGCCGCGGCATCATCCATCGCGACATCAAGAGTGCGAACCTGATCCGGACCGAGCGCGGCCTGGTCAAGGTGCTCGACTTCGGCCTCGCGAAGTTCCTCCCGGCGGGGACGCGCGACGACCTCGCCACCCAGCCGCAGGTCTCCATCGCCGGCATGATCGTCGGCACGATCTCCTACATGGCGCCCGAGCAGGCGCTCGGCCGCGTGGTCGATCATCGCGCCGACCTGTTCTCCCTCGGTGTCGTGCTCTACGAGCTCGCCACCGGCCGCATCCCGTTCGGCGGCGGCGCGGTGACCGAGATCATCGACAAGATCCTGCACGAGAACCCGCCGCCGCCGTCCGCGCTGAACGCCGCCGTCTCCGCGCCGTTCGATGCCATCGTCGCGCGCGCGCTCGAGAAGTCGCCGACGTTCCGCTACCAGTCGGCGCGCGACCTGGCGCGCGACCTGGCGGCGCTCGAAGCCGGCATGGACCAGGCCTTCCGCGTCAGCGGCAGCCGCGCCGCGGCGGCGATCGCGGCGCAGCAGGCCTCGGCGATCGAGCGATCGGTGGCGGTCATGACCTTCGTCAACATCAGCCGCGAGGCGGTGGACGACTGGATCGGCACCGGCATCGCCGAGACCGTCAGCTCCGACCTGAAGAACATCCACGGCCTCACCGTGATCGGCCGTGCCCGGGTCTACGACGCGCTGCGCAACCTCGGTTCCAACCCCAGCCTGGACGACTCGCTCGCCATCGACATCGGCCGCCGCCTCGGCGCCACCTGGGTGGTCGTCGGCGGCTTCCAGCGCATGGGCGAGATGGTCCGCATCACCGCGCACTTCCTCGACGTCGCGACCGGCACGGTGCGGCGCACGGTGAAGGTCGACGGCCGCGTCGGCGACATCTTTGCCCTGCAGGACAAGATCGTCTTCGAGCTGAGCCAGGGGCTGAATCTCGTCCTGCGCGGCACCGAGATCGCCGGCATCGAGCGCCGCGAGACCCGTTCGGTCGAGGCCTACGAGAGCTACGCCCGCGGCATGATGAACCTGCGTCTCGCCAGCCGCGATTCGATCGAGCGGGCGATTGCCGCCTTCGAGCACGCCACCGAGCACGATCCGGAATACGCCATCGCGTGGGCGGCGCTCGGCGGCGCCTACAGCCTCAAGGGCGCCTTCCTCAGCCTGAGCGACCTCGTCGAGAAGGCGATCGACATCGAGCGGCGGGCGCTCGCCATCGACCCCGACCTCGCCGACGCCCACATGTGGCTCGGCTCGGCGCTGCTCAACCTCGGGACGCACCGACGAGGCGATTGCCGCCATCCGCGAGGCCGTCCGGCTCGAGCCCGACAACGGCCAGGCGCACCAGGCGCTGGCGCGCGCCTTCTGGGTCGGCAAGGGGGATTTCGCCGCGGCGCTGCCGGAGTTCGAGCGCGCCATCGCGCTGAACCCCGACGCCGGCTACTCCTACCTCCAGCTCGCGCTGCTGCTCGCCTGGGAGGGCCACTACGCGCGCGCCGAGGAGGTCTCGCGCCGCGCCGTGGATCTGCAGGATCAATACATCTCCGGCAACGCCGGCCTGCAGGTCGTCGGCGCCAACGCCCGGCTCGGCTACGTCTATTACCTCCAGGCGCGCTACGACGAAGCGCTGCTCGAATACGAGCGCGGCCTGTCGTTCGTCGCCTCGAGCGATCATGCGCTCAAGGACCGGACCGCCATCGAGATCACCGTCAAGATGGCGGCGGCCTACCACCGCCAGGGCCGCTCCGCGGAGGCCACGCGCCACTTCGACCGGGCCGTCCGGATGTTCGACAGCCTCATTGCCAAGGGGGCCGACGATCCCTTCACGCGCTACTACATTGCCGTGGCGCACGCCCTGGCCGGCGCTCCCGACCGCGCCTTCGATTCCCTGGAACGGGTGGCCGCGAAGCTGCCCGCCCTCACCGTGGCCCGCATGCGCCGCGACCCCGATCTCCAGCCGCTCCGCGACGATCCGCGCTTCGCCGCGCTGCTGACGCGGTTCGTCGCGGCATGACCGCGGCGCCATCCCGCTGCCCCTCCCCGCGATGACCACCACGTCCGCCTTCTACGACGTCATCATCGTCGGCGCCGGCCCCGCCGGGCTGAGCGCCGCGTTGATGCTGGGCCGCTGCCGGCGGACGGTGCTCGTCTGCGACAACGGGCGGCCGCGCAACGCCCCGTCGCACGCGCTCCACGGCTTCCTGTCGCGCGACGGTACGCCGCCGGCGGAGTTCCTGCGGCTGTCCCGCGAGGAGCTGGCGGAGTATCACACCGTCGAGTTCCGCGACGTGACCGTCACCGCCGCGACGAGCGGCGAAGATGGCCGGTTCGCGGTGGAACTGGAAACCGGCGAGCGCTTCCAGTCGCGCAAGCTCCTGCTGGCCACCGGCGTCTGCGACAACCTGCCGGAGATTCCAGGCTTTGCCGAGCTCTATGGCCGCAGCGTCTTCCACTGCCCCTACTGCGACGGCTGGGAACAGCGCGATCAACCGCTCGCGGTCTACGGCCGCGGCGAGCGCGGCCTCGGGCTGTCGCTCGAACTGACCGCCTGGAGCCGCGATGTCGTCCTGTGCACGGACGGGCCGGCGGAGATCGACGAGGCGGGGCAGGCGCGGCTGGCGCGCAACGGCATCGGCGTGCGCGAGGAGCGCGTCGCCGGGCTGGAGGGGCAGGACGGCGTGCTCACGCAGGTCGTGTTCCACGGCGGCGCGGCGCTGCCGCGGCACGCGCTCTTCTTCACCACCGGGCAGTATCAGCGCTCCGATCTGCTCGTGCGGCTCGGCTGTGAATTCAACGACAAGGGGACCGTCCGGACGGGGAAATACGAGAGCACGCACATCCACGGACTGTTCGTTGCCGGCGACGCGTCGCGCGCTGTGCAGTGGGTGGTGGTGGCGGCCGCGGAAGGGGCGGAAGCCGCCTTCGCGATCAACTCGGACCTGATCCGCGAAGATCTGAAGTAGGCGGCGCGCCTCAGTCGAGGCGCGTGTTTCGCGGCGCGGCGTCCTGCAGCGCGAACATGTCGAGCCCTTCGGGCTCGATGAACACCCCGGCGCGGGCCGCATAGGCCCGCCAGCCCGCCCGGCGCAGCAGGTCTTCCAGCATTCCCACGCCCGCGCTGCCCTCCGCCGTCGCCACCGCCGCCTGCACCGGATCGTGCGGGCCCAGGTCGATCGTGAAGCGGTGATCGCTGCCGGACAGCTCGCCGCGTCCGTCCTGGAACTGCATGCCAGGGATCGCGGCCTGGATGGTGCTCACCACGCGGAGCCGGCTGCCGAGCGGCGGCGCGTTCTCAATCCGGTCCGTCCCATCAGAGGGCTGCAGGTTGAGCAGCAGCAGCCCGCGAATGCGGAGCGGGGCCCGCTCCTGCCGCGGCGCGGCAGCCGCGGCCTCGACGGGCGGCTGCGCTTCCTCCCTCGGCTCGGGGCGCCGGGATCGGCGGAACCACAGAAGACTCATATCCGCAATTCTAACCTGCCGCCGCCCGGTCGGTTCGGCCGTCCGCGAGGAAACGCCCGGCAAAAAGCCGATATGGCATGATTGACAGCCATGTCCCACCGCTTCACGGTCGGTGTCGAGGAAGAGTTCCAGATCGTCGACCCGCAAACCTGGGAGCTGCGCTCGCACGTCACGGAACTGCTCGCCTCCGGCGCCCCGACGCTCGGTGAGCAGATCAAGCGCGAGCTCCACCAGTCGATCGTCGAGGTCGGGACCAAAATCTGCGCCGACGTCGCGGAGCTGCGCGGCGAGATCTACCGCCTCCGCCGCGAGCTCACCGGCGCGGCCGAGCGCGTCGGACTGGCGGTGGCGGCCGCCGGCACCCATCCCTTCTCGCACTGGAAGGATCAGGTCCTCTCCCCCGGTGTCCGCTACGACAGCATCGTCGAGGAGCTGCAGCACCTCGCGCGATCGCTGCTGATCTTCGGCCTGCACGTCCATGTCGCCGTCCCGGATCGGACGACGATGATCGATCTCATGAACATGGCGCGCTACTTCCTGCCGCACATTCTCGCGCTGTCGACCAGCTCGCCGTTCTGGATGGGGCGCGACACCGGCTTGAAGTCGTATCGGACCACCGTGTTCCGGCGGTTCCCGCGCACCGGCGTGCCCGATCACTTCGGCTCGTGGAGCGAATACGAAAACTACGTGCAGCTGCTCGTCGAGCTGCGCTGCATCGACGACGCCAAGAAGATCTGGTGGGATGTGCGGCCGCACCCGACGTTCGGCACGCTCGAGTTCCGCGTCTGCGACGTGCCGAGCAAGCCGGAGACCGCGGTGATGCTGGCGGCGCTGTGCCAGGCAATCGTGGTCAAGCTGCACCGGCTCTACACGCGCAACCAGGGGTTCCGCCTCTATCGCCGGGCGCTCATCGAGGAGAACAAGTGGCGCGCCGCCCGCTGGGGGATGGACGGCAAGTTGATCGATTTCGGCAAGCGGGCCGAGGTGCCGATGCGCGACCTCGCGCTCGAGCTGCTCGAGTTCATCGACGATGTGGTGGACGATCTGGGGAGCCGCGACGCGGTCAACCATGTGCATACGGTGCTCGCGGAAGGGACCAGCGCCGACCGGCAGCTCGCCGTCTACCGCGCCACCGGCGACCTCAAGGAGGTCGTCCAGCACATCGTCCGGGAAACGCGGCAAGGCGTAGAAGGGCGGGGACCGGCATGATGAAGATTGGCCTGTTGTGTGGCCGGGAGTACAGCTTCCCGCCGGCGTTCATCGAGCGCGTCAACCAGCTCGGCGCCTCGCAGGGGATCGTGGCGGAGATGGTGAAGTTCGGCGGGACCGTCATGGACCGGCCGTCGGGCTACCGGCTCATCGTCGACCGCATCTCGCACGAGGTCGAGTATTACCGCGGCGCGCTGAAGCACGCCGTGCTGCACGGCGCCTACGTCATCAACAATCCCTTCTGGTGGACGGCCGACGACAAGTTCTTCAACTACTGCGTGATGCACAAGCTCGGGATCGCCATCCCGCGCACCGTGCTGCTGCCGCAGAAGGGCTATCCGTCCGACGTCGACCTGACGCCGGAATCGCTGCGCAACCTGATCTATCCGCTCGACTGGGACGCCCTGCTCGACTACGTCGGGCGTCCGGCGATCCTCAAGCCGTATTCCGGCGGCGGGTGGAAGCACGTCTACAAGGTGCACGACCGGCAGGAGCTGCTCGAGGCGTACGAGAAGACGTCGCCGTACGCGATGACACTGCAGCAGTTCATCGACTTCGACCGCTACGTCCGCTGCTTCACGTTCGGCAAGACCGACATCACCCCGGTTGCCTACGATCCGCGCGAGCGCCGCTACATCGTCGATCACCAGTACCTGTCGCCGGCGCTCGGCGCCCGGGTGGTCCGCGACGCGCAGACGATCAACCTGGCGCTCGGCTACGAGATGAACACCATCGAGTTCGCCATCCAGGACGACGTGCCGTACGCGATCGACTACCTGAACCCGGCGCCCGACATGGAGCGGGATCGGATCACCGGCTTCTACTTCAGCCACGTGGTCGAGAAGATGTCGCAGCTGGTGATCGATCGGGCGCTGAACGGCCAGCCCGGGCAGAGCTGGCCGCGGTGGGAGGAGATGCTCGGGATGGGGCAGAGCTCCGGCTTCACGGGGGCGCCATGGGCGCGGTGAACGGCGTTGCCGCCGAGTGGCACGCGCTCCTGCGGCCCGGCCACGAGCTGACGGCGGAATACTGCACCGCCTTTGCCGACTCGATGCGGGCCCGGAAGCTGACGTTCGGCGACCGGGTGCACTGTCCGGTGCTGCGGCCGTTCTTCCTGAGCGCGTCCGACGAGGCCCGCATCCGCGCCGCGGCCGAAACCATTGCCGCGATCGGCGAGCGCGTTGCGGCGGCGGTGGTGGACGATGCGGGGCTGCTCGCGGCGCTCGGGGTCACGGAGGACGAAGAGCGCCTGATCCGGATCGAGCCTGGCTACGCCACCGCCACCACGACGTCGCGGCTCGACGCGTTCCTGCTGCCGGATGCCCTGCATTTCGCCGAGTACAACGCCGAGTCGCCGGCCGGCCTGGCCTACACCCAGCGGCTCTGCGAGCTGTTCGACGGCCTCGAGCCGATGCAGCGGTTCCGGGAGGGGCATGGCGTGTCCTACCACCGGACGATTCCGCTGCTGCTCGACGCCCTGCTCGACAGCTATCGCGAGTGGGGCGGCCACGAGCGCTCGCCGACGATTGCCATCGTGGACTGGCGCGAGGTGCCGACCTGGACCGAGTTCGAGCTGCTGCGCGATGCCTTCGTGCAGAGCGGCATCCCCACCGTGCTGGCGGATCCGCGCGAGCTGACCTACGAGGGGAACGTGCTACGCGCCGGCGACCGCGCGGTCGACCTGGTCTACCGCCGCGTCCTGATCAACGACATCATCGCGCGCCCGGACGAGTGCCGTGCCCTGGTCGAGGCCTGCGAGGAGCGGGCGGTGTGCATGGCCAATACCTTCCGGTGCAAGCTGCCGCACAAGAAGGCGTTCTTCGCCATCCTGACCGACCCGGCATACGCCGAGTTCCTGACCCCGCGCGAGCTCGCCGTCGTGGCGGCGTGCGTCCCGTGGACGAGGCTCGTGGCCGACATCGCCACGGAGCGCCACGATCGCCGCAGCGGCCTGCTCGACATCGCGCGGCGGGATCGCGAGGGGCTCGTGCTGAAGCCCAACGACGAATACGGCGGCAAGGGCGTCCATCTGGGCTGGGAGCTCACCGAGTCGGCGTGGGAGGCGGCGCTCGAGGGCGCCCTGGCGGACGCGCCCGGGTGCTGGGTGATCCAGGAGCGGATTCCCGTCCGGCGCGAGGTGTTTCCGTGCTTCGACGATGCCGGGGTGGTCTCGATGACGGACATGCTGGTGGACCTTGCGCCCTACCTGTTCCGCGGCCGCATGGGCGGCTACCTGACCCGGCTGAGCACGACCGGCCTTGCCAACGTCACGTCGGGTGGCGGGCAGGTGCCTTCTTTTGTTGTTGATTGATCGATCAAAGTTTAGTTGCAACGTCCAACGCCCAAGGCCCAGGGCCCAACGCCCAAGCGAGCGACTCCCGACTCCCAACACTTCGCAGAATCTGAAGCGCCTGCGCGCCTGCGGCGCATTTTTCAGACTGCTGCCGCCGTCGCGCTAACCGTACTGCGCCGGCAGGCCGACATGGCTCGTCCGCCACGCGCCGCTGGTGGGCGACGACGTCCAGTCGCCTGCGGAACTTGGTGTGCGCTTCGATGTTGGCGGTCGGGCGTTGGCAGTTGGGCGTTTGGCGAGCGGCGCTTTCTGGCGGCCGAGCCACATCGCCCTGCCGCGCCTCGGCGTACGCGCGGAAAAATGCGCCTCTGGCGAGTGTGCTGACGGTGCCCGCTCCGGCTGGGGTGATGCGGGAGCCGGTGCGCAATCAGTTGGGCACCCAGGTGATCCCTGCGTCAGAGGCGAAAGGGCGCCTGCGCGGCCGGAGCGCCTGCAGCGCATTTTTCAGACTGCCGCCGTCGCGCTAGCCGAATCGCGCTGGCAGAGCGACGTGGCTCGTCCGCCACGCGCCGCTGGTGATCTCGCCGACCACTCCCGGTGCTCCCTCTCGTCGCGCCGGTGCCGTTGGAGGTTGGGCGTTGGAGGTTGGGCGTTGAGACGCGTGGTCGCGCCGCGCGCCAGCGGTCTCGTCGCCCAGGGGAGCCGTGCCGGTGCTGATCGGCCGGCGGACCTTGGAGCGAGGCGCCGCACCGCGCAGCCGGAACGCGGGCGGAGCGATTCCTCGCGGCGAGTCCGGTCCGTGTGATCCGTGTCGCACACATCACCACCGGCGCATCGGTGCGCCTGCCAGTTGTCGCCCTGACCATCCCTACTCGCCGCGGCGGCGAGCGCAGCGAGCGCACGAGCGGAGGCCGCGTTCCCGCCTCGCGGAAGCGGGCCCCGGACCGGGCAGTGCCGGCACGGCTTCGTCGGGCGACCAGACATCCAGTGCATTCGTGGACCGACGCTGTCGCGCCAACCGCACTGCGCCGGCAGGCCGACGTGGCTCGTCCGCTACGCGCCGCTGGTGATCTAGACGAGGACTCGTGCAACGCACTCGCTGGGCCTGGTGCCGTTGGGGGTTGGGCGTTGGGAGTTGGGCGTTGAAGCACCAGACTGGGCGCCGCTTCTTGGTCGCCGTCGCGCCAACCGCACTGCCCCGGCAGAGCGATAGGGCTCGTCCGCCACGCGCCGCGCTGAGCTGCCTGGCGTTGGAAGTTGGGCCTTGGGAATTGGAAATTGGGAGTTGCGACGAGCCTGTTACACTAAAAATGATGACGTTTGGCAATCCCCAGCCGGACCTGATGCCCGGCGCGCGGAACGCAATCGGCACCTGTCTGGCTATCAAGGCCGGCGAGCGGGTGGCGCTCATTGCGGACGATGCGAGCGCGGCGGTGGCGGCGAGTCTGGAGCAGGCCCTGGCGGAGGCCGGTGCCGAGGCGACGGCCATCCGGGTCGAGGCGGTGAGCGCCCGGCCGATGCCGTCGGCGCCTGGCGCGGTCCTCGAGGCACTCGAGACCGCCGACGCCGGGATTCTCTGCGTCCAGCCGCAGGAAGGGGAGCTCGCCGTCCGCATGGCGATCGTCGCGGCGGTCGAGCGGCGGCGCATCCGCTATGCGCACATGATCGGCGTTACGCCGCAGATCATGCGCGAGGGGCTGCGCGCCGACTACCGGCTCGTGGACACGCTCAGCCAGCAGCTCTGCGACCGGATGCAGACCGCCGGCACCCTGCGCGTGAAGACCGCGGCGGGGACCGATTTTTCGGCCACCTTCGACCCGTCGCTGGCCTGGGTGAAGACGAGCGGGCTGATCAACCCGCGCTACTGGTCCAACCTGCCGGCTGGGGAAGTGTTCACCACCCCGGCGTCGGTGGACGGCACCTTCGTGTGCGACGGCACCGCCGGCGACTACTTCAACGGCAAGTACGGCAGCCTCGAGCGCACGCCCCTCGTGCTCCAGATCCAGGGCGCGCGGCTCACCGGCGCGGAGTGCGCGAGGAAGGACCTCGAGCAGGATTTCTGGCGCTACTGCCACACCGACGGCAACAGCAATCGGGTCGGGGAGCTCGCTTTCGGCACCAACTTCGGGCTGCGGCGGATGATCGGGATCCTGCTGCAGGACGAGAAGGTGCCGGGCGTCCACCTCGCGTTCGGCGATCCCTACGGCAGCCAGACGCACGCCAACTGGTCGTCGCGCACGCACGTGGACGTGCTGACGCGGAACTGCAACGTCTGGATCGACGATGAGCAGGTGATAGCGGACGGCCAGTATCTGCTCGAGCGGTTCGACCTGGACCCGCACGCCGCGCCGGCGCGCGCAACCGCGCCGTAACGGCCCGCCCTTGCGCCGGCAGCCGGTCGCCACTTGTCAACCTGGCCAACGTCCGGAGGCTCGGGCTACAGCCTGCCGCGGCCGCTTCGCGGGTGACGCGGGCCCGCTGGCACGCTGGAGAACGCAGCCTGGGATCCGGTCCGGCGTCTCTGCGCGTGGTCGATCACCGCCGCCGCGAACACCTGCTTCAGATGTGGCGGACGCCCCCCGGCGGCGGGTTCCGCGAGCCGCCCGGGCGCCACCAGCCAGGCGATCCCGATGCTGATCACGTACAGCCCGAGGATCGGAGCCGAGAACAACGCCTGATTCCAGGGATCGGGCGACGGCGTCAGCGCCGCGGCAACGATGAAGCTCACCAGGACGGCGTATTTCAGGTGCCGCACCATCAATCTGGCGGTGACGAGCTGCATCCGCGCAAGAAAGAGACACGTGCGACGTGGCCCTGCGGCAGGCAGCGGATCGCATCAGGGCAGTGGGGCCGAGTCCTATCGCTGGGCCAGTTTCCAGGCCGGATACTCGTCATCGAGCAGTGACTGCGCCCAGGTGCCGAGATAGCTGTAGCCGTTGCGGCGCTCGTACTCGATGTCCGCGAGCCTGTCCCGCTTGACGCCGTCGCGGCCCACGAAGATGGGCCTGCCAGTCTCGAGATCGTAGAACCGCGCCCAGAGAGGCGGCGCGTCCGGATCGTCGACCACGAACAGGTCGGATCCACGCGGTGTGCCGGGGGCGGGACGACGCTCCAGGCGGCTGCCGCGGAGGGCGTGCGCGCGCAGCCAGGCGACGGCCGCGTCCACGGCGGCAACGGCACGCGGCGCGGGGTGCGGCACACCCATCAGATAGCGCACGAGCCTGACGGACTCGCTGCCGCTGAAGGACGGCAGCTCGTAGGCCCGCGCCGCCGCCGGCGCCAGGGTCACGGCGTCGTGCTGCGCGCACCACACCGTGAGCTCGCCGTTCACCCTGATCTGTGTGGCAAGGATGACGTCCAGGCCGCGGCAACGGCGGCGCGCACCCGCGCGCGCCGGCTCGCATCCACGAAAGCGAACGGCGTCCGGCCCTCCGCCACGCCCCGCAGCATCGTCAGCACACGGGCCATCGCGTCGTCGTTGAAGGTGATGTGGCGCGAGTAGTTATCGCGGAGCGGGAAGTATTGCGGCCAGCCGCCGTTGGGATATTGCGCGCGGAGCAGGTAGTCGAGGCCGGCCAGGGCGCCAGCCCTGAAGCGCGGCAGGTTCGTGGCAGCGAAGACGCGGGCGAGTGTCTGGATCTCCGTGGTGGTGGCGCCGTTGTCGATGGTCGAGTCGGTGTGTGCCTGCGCGGCGGCGAGACGCTCGCGGTCGGCGGCCGCGAGTACGGCGGTCATCTCGATGTTCTTCGGCCAGCCACCGGTGCGAGGGCATCGGATCCTTACGGCCGAGGCTTACCAGCGGCTGAGATATTCCCGCAGCATCCCCTTCCAGTACGGCCAGTCATGGCCGCCGCGCGGGCCCCAGTCGTCGAGATGATGGCGGATGCCGCGGCGCGCCAGCACGCCCGAGAATGCGTACGAGTGCCGGCTCTCCTCCCACGGGCCGGAACCGGTCACAATCCGCAGCTCGCAGCCGGCAACCTGCTCGTGGAACCACGGGTCGGTCAGGTTGGCGACGTAGTCGATGGGGTTGTGGAAGTAGAAGTTCTCGTCGTACATCCCGTCCATGAAACGGCGCAGATCGTAGAGGCCGGACAGGCAGTAGGCGCGCTTCACCAGGTGCGGATAGCGCAGCAGTGTGTTGGCCGCGTGGTAGGCGCCGAGCGAGGCGCCGAATGCGCCGATCGGAAGATCGGACGACTGGCAGTGGGCGTGGATGAAGGGAATGACCTCGTCGCGGACGTATTCGTCGAACATCCGCTGCCGCCAGCTGCGGTGAAACGGATGGGCCTGGCGGTTGTAGAAGGAATCCTGGTTGTTCGAGCCGACGCAGTACAGCTTGGCCCGGCCGCTGTCGATGAGGTCCACGACGGCGTCCACCATGCCGTGCCGCTGGAGCTCCCACTCGTCGCCATGGCTCGTCGGGAACGCGAGCAGCGGCGGCCCCCAGTGCCCGAACACTGCCACTCCCATGTCCCAGCCAAGACGAGGAGAGTGCCAGCGATGATGCTCGACGTGCATGGCGGATTATGGCATGTGCTTAAAGCGGGGTTCAGGGTGCAGGGTGCAAGGTTCAGGGTTCGGGTTCAAGGTTCAAGGTTCAAGTTCAAGGTTCAAGGTGCACTGTTACCGTGCGATTTTGCCGGGACCCCATAGCGCGCGGCCCGGGCTCGCGCCGGTGTGTTCGCCGCCTTCCAGGACGCGGACGCCGTTGACGAGCACCTCCTTCACGCCGACGGCGTACTGGTGCGGATGGTCGAACGTGGCGCGGTCGGCGATCGTCGCGGGGTCGAAGACGACGACGTCGGCGAACATGCCGGCGCGCAGGAAGCCGCGGCCGTCGAGCTCCAGGTTGGTGGCGGGCAGGCCGGTCAGCCGGCGGATCGCCTCGGCGAGCGGCAGCACCTTCTCGTCGCGCACGTAGTTGCCGAGCAGCCGGGCGAAGTTGCCGTAGGCGCGCGGGTGCGCCGACGACTTCGTGAACGGCGGCTCCGGGGCCATCGACGCCGCGTCCGATCCGAACGACACCCACGGCAGCGTGAGCTGACGCCGCAGGTTCTCCTCCGACATCATGAAGTAGACCGTGCCGACCCGCGACCGGTCCTCGAGCACCAGATTCATGATGGTCTCGACCGGATCCTCGCCGCGGAGCTTGGCCGCCTCGGCGAGGGTCTTGCCGGTGAGCGGCTTGAGCGCGTCGGACTTGAACTCGACCAGCAGCACGCGATCGGCCGAGCCCGGCCGCCAGGTACAGGTTCTCCCACTCGGGCGACGGCGTGCGGATGGCCGCCGCGATCTTCGCGCGCGTCGCCGGATCCTGCAGCCGCGTGTAAGCCGCCTCGTAGCCGCCGTCGAGGACCCACGGCGGCATCGAGGCATCGAGCCCGGTCGCGCCGGCGGTGTAGGTGTACATGTCGGCGGTGATCTTCAGCCCTTCGCGCCGTGCCGCCTCGACCATCGCGATGACCCGCTCCATCTTCGGCCAGTTCGCCTGGCCGGCCGCCTTGAGGTGATAGATCTCCGCCGGCAGCTTCGCCTCGCGGCTGATCCGGATCAGCTCGTCGACCGCCTCGACCAGCCGGTTCCCCTCGCTGCGGATGTGCGAGATGTACTTGCCGCGATACGTCGCCGCCACCTTGCACAGCTCGATCAGCTCGTCGGTCGTGGCGTAGAACGCCGGCGCGTAGATCAGCGACGAGCCGATGCCGAGCGCCCCGTCCTCCATCTCGCGCCGGACGATGGCGCGCATCTCGTCGAGCTCGGCGGCGGTCGGCTGCCGATCCGCGAGACCGATGACGTGCTCGCGCACGGTCGTGGCGCCGAGGAACGACGCCACGTTCTGCGACACGCCGCGCCGTTCCAGCTCCCGCAGGTACTCCGCCAGCGTCGTCCAGGTGATGTCGTACTTGATGTCGCCCATCTCGTCGAGCGCCCGCTTCTTCATCGCGGCGTTGAGCGGGCCCATCGACGCTCCTTCGCCGAAGATCTGGGTGGTCACGCCCTGGCGGATCTCCCCCTGCGAGCGGCCGTCGACGAGCAGCGACTCGGTCGACCAGGACAGCATGTTGATGAAGCCGGGGGCGACGGCCAGGCCGGTGGCATCGATGACGACGCCGGCGCCGTGCAGCCGAGCAGGTCGCCGACCGCGGCGATGCGGTCGCCGCGGATGCCGACGTCGGCCCGCCGTCCCGGCGCGCCGGTGCCGTCGTAGACGGTGCCGCCGCGCACCACCACGTCGAAGGCCGCTGGCTGCCGGACGGCGGCGGTGCTGAACAGTGCCGCGGCCGCCGCAACGGCCGGCACCAGGAAGGTCCATCGGGACGTCTGCATGACGGGATTATCGTCCGCCAGGCAGGCCCGGACGCTTGAACAGCGTGGGCAGGGCGACCGGCGGAGGGGTCACGCTGTAGCGATACGCTTCGATGTTCCATCCGCCGCGCCTGGCCAGGACGATCGTGCAGAGGCCATCGGCGGCCGGGACCGGCTGCCCCTTGTCGTCGGTCACGCCCCGCAGCTCCCATTTCGCGTCCGCCACCGCCACGTCTCCGGTGATGCAGCGGACCCGCCCAATGGTCAAGGGGTGGCGGGAATGCTTGTACCTCGGGACGCATGAACAGGGCTGCGCGGTTGTACCGGATCACCTGGGCGGAGCGCTCGATGAAGCCGTCCGGGTGGACCATGTCCCCTTCGGCCGTCCAGAGGTCCGACAGCGCCACCGCGTCGTGGTTCATCCAGGCGATCGTGTAGGCCGGGCCGAGGGCGCGGATGGCCCAATCGTCGGCGGCCAGGCAGCCGTCCGGGGACCGAGGGGGCTGCCCGGGCAGCCCCCGGCCTGCCGGGGCCGCCGCCGGAGCCTGGCGCCGTCCGCGAGGCCGGCCGCCGGCAGCGGCGCGCGTCGTGTCGCCTCGATGTCGGCATGGATTGCCGTCACCAGGGCGTCGAGCAGCGTGCGTCCCTTGTCGCGGGTGGCCAGGGTCGCGTCGCCCGAAGACCCCGGTCGGCGAGTAGGTGCCCGCGTTTCCCTGGCGGCGGGTGAGCCGGAACGGGTCCGAGGCCGCACCGTCCTCCCTGACCGCCACGTTCATGTCCACCGCCGCCGGGTCCACGAGCAGCGCCATCGACGTGTCGAGCTCGTCCGCGTGCCGTCCGGCGGACTGCTGCTGCACCTGGCGAGCGGCGGGCGCGAGCAGCGTGCGGGCATCGGTGAAGCGGAGCAGGATCCCGTCCGCGGCGAGCAGTTTGGCGCTGTCGGCAAGCGCCTGGGTGGTGGACAGGCCGGTGTTCAGCACGTAGAACCGGCGCGGCCCGTGGCTCGCCAGGCTCGTGGCGACGTCGACCGTGAGGAATCGCGGGCCGTGTTCAGCGACAGCGACGGCGACCCCGGATACTCCACGAAGGCCGGGAAATGGTGATACGTCAGCGGCGGCGCGACCACGACGTCGGAGCTGTCGAGCAGCCGGCCAATCAGATAGTCGGCGAGGGTCGCGTCGACGCCGAGCGGCAGATGCGGACCATGCTGCTGCGCGCCGGCGGCCAGCGGCAGCACCACCACGGTGTCTGCCGTCAGCCGTTTACCGCGGCGGGCCAGGTCAGCGTGGCCAGCCGCGTGCCGGGTCTGGCGGCAGCCGGCGCTGCCGGCTGTTGGCGCTCGGGGCGGCGAGCGCAATCAGGAAGGCCGCACCGAACGTCGGGACCAGCCGCATATGCACCTCGTGAGTAGGACGAACGCGGTCTGCTGCCGGACTGTGCACTTGGAAGCCTGATGGCACACGCAGGGCGGCCGGAAGGCACGGAACGGGCGCAGGAGGTCGGATCGCCGGGAGCGGCACGCTGGAGCGGGCGCCGGCAACCGACTGGGACGCGGCGCGGTATCACCGGATGTCCGCGCCGCAGTTCGACTGGGGACAGCGGGTGATTGCGCGGTTGAAGCCGTGCCGGGGCGAGCGCATCCTCGATCTCGGGTGCGGAACCGGACGGCTGACGCTGGAGATCGAGCGGCGCGCCATCGCCGGCGGGCAGGTCGTGGCGCGAACGCTCGGGCGCGATGCTCGCGGTGGCCAGGGCCGGCGGCGAGGCGTCCGGTCACCGGTCGGGCTACGTCCAGGCGACGGCGCCGCGCTGCCGTTCGCGGGCGTTCGACGCGGTGTTCAGCGCCGCGACGCTGCACTGGATCCAGGATCACGCGGCGGTGTTCCGCAGGTCGCCACCGCGCTGCGGCCGGGCGGCCGTTTCGTGGCGCAGTGCGGCGGCAAGGGCAACCTGGAGCGCATGCTCGAGCATGCCGCGGCGGTGATGGCGCGCCGGCCTACCGCGAGCATTTCCACGGATGGCAGGAGCCGTGGAATTTCGCCGACGCGCGAACGACGGGAGCCGGCTGGACGCCGCCGGGCTGACCGCGGTCGAGACCTGGCTCGAGGAAGCGCCGGTCGATCTGGGCACCGCGGAACGGCCTACGCCGACTTCGTCTCGTGCGTCTGCATCCGTCATCACCTCGACCGCCTCCCGCTCGGCCTGCGCGACCCCGTTCGCGCAGAGCTGACCGACGCGCGCCGCGGACGACTCTCCGGCGTTCACGCTGGACTACTGGCGCCTCAACATCGACGCGCGAAAGCCCGCGTGATCGCCCATTACGAGCCGCAGGTGGCCGCGCACACGGCTCGCCGCGATGTCGGAGCGCCGTCTCGCACCCGCATCTCGCGTCTGCGCCTGCGACCGTCGTTCCCGGCGTGGCGCTGCTCGCTGGGCGCGGGCGCCCGCACCTTCTCGGCCGCCGCCTGACCGGCGGGCTCGCGCTGCTGCCGACCTTCGCCGTGCTGGTGGTCTGGCATGCGCGCGTGGAGCAGCGGGTCGCCTGGCACGATGCCCTGCGCACCGTGAACCTCACGCGCTGGCGCGGATCGGCCGGGCCTGGGATCGATTGCCGCCGGCCGGCCCGACCGACCCGCCCCCTGGCTCGACCTCGAGCGTCACCCATACGCGCACGATCTCGATCTGTTCGGCCGGGCGTCGTTGCTGCAGTGGCTCGGCCCGCCGCGACCGCGGCCGGGGCCTGCACGCTGCAGCGCTGGGTGTCGGATCCGGCGCCGGCGGCGACGTCGCGGCACGGCAGTTGGCGGTGATCGGAGCTGGCGGCCGCGGTCGATTGGCGCGAGACACCTGGCGGCGCACGGCCGGCTGTCGCCGGCATCCGGCCGGCGGAGCTCGACGCCTTCCTCAGCTGGGCTGAGGGGCCGGGATCGTTTCACGCCCCAGGCGGCGAGGCGCTGCGGGTGGCGGTGATGGACGATGACCGCGTCGATCTGGGGCTGATCGCGCTGGATGCCGCCGGCGACGGCGAGGCGTCCTCTGGCTCATCCCGATCGTCGCGGGGATGATCCTCTCGTTTGTCACCGCGCTGCACGTCCACCGAGCACTTCGACGCGCGCTCGTCGGGCAGCAGGCGTTCGCACGCTACGCCCACCTCGTTCGCGCACGCGGTCGACGCCGACGCCGCGCCGCGTCTCGCGCCATCCGACGCGGCTGGGCGGATCCGGCGCGGCGCCCCGGCCTGCCTGCGCCGCTTGAACCGCATCCTTGGCTTCGCCCAGCTGCGCGTCGGGCGCCGCATCCTCCACTTCCCGATCCAGGCGCTCACGCTGTGGGACTTTCACGTCTATCTTCGCGCTGGACGCTGGCGGCGCCAGGTGGGGTCGGCGGTGCGCGGCTGGATGGCGGCGCTCGGCGAGCTCGACGCGCTCAGCGCGCTTCGCGCAGATCAAGGCGACAACCCGAGTGGTGCCTGCCCGAGCTCTCCGACGCGAGATCGTCATCGAAGGGCCGCGCGCCGCCATCTCGGCCACCCGCTGATCCCCGACGACCGGCGCGTCGCCAACGACGTCGACGGTCGGGCCGCCGGGCACCCTGCTGCTGATCACCGGCTCGAACATGTCGGGCAAGAGCACGCTGCTGCGGGCGATCGGGCCTCAACGCCGTGCTGGCCCAGGCCGGCGCGCCGGTCTGCGCCGACGTCGCTCCGCCTGCCGCCGGTGGACCTCGAAACGAGCATCCGCGTGCAGGACTCGCTCGAGCACGGGCTGTCGTACTTCATGGCGGCGCTGGCGCGGTTGAAGGGCGTAATCGATCGCTCGCCGCGCGCCCGGGCAGCCGCCGGCGTCGTACCCTCTCTACCTGCTCGACGAGATCCTGCAGGGGACGAACACCGCCGAGCGCGCCATCGCGGTGCGCGGGGTGGCGCGGCACCTGCTCGCGCCGGCGCCATCGGCGTCATGACCACCCACGACCTGGGCCTTGCCGCGGAGGAGCCGCTGAACACCGCCGCGCGGCTGGTCCACTTCACCGAGACGGTGGACGAACACGGCGGCATGACCTTCGACTACCGCCTGCGCGACGGCCTGGCCACTTCCCGCAACGCCCTGCGCCTCATGCACCTCATCGGAATCGATCTCGACGACGCCCCGGCAACGACCGGTGCGCCGCCCCCCGGTGCCTGAATCTCCTGGCACCACGCTTGCGTTTCTCCGCGCAGGAGGACTCTCGCGTGAGCAAACGAACCTTTGGATTGATGGCTGGCGTTCTTGGCTCGGCAGTGGGCGCCTGGCTATGGTCCCGGCAACGCTCGAATGCACGTTCCGCCGGCCTGACCCCGGCGCGCGACCACGGCACGGTCATTTATCACAACAACCCGACGGTGCCGGAGGACTCAGCGCTGTAGCCCTGACGTTGGTCAGTCTGGAACGCACGGTGCCCCGGGTGGGTCAGCAGTCGCCCACCCGGGGCGCAGCACCACAACCTGAAGGGTCGCTGTCCCAGCGATGAGCTGAAATCCCCGGCCCACGGTTTGCAGCAACGGACGGCGCGATGAAATCACGAGCACTGGCGCGGCGCATCCGGCATCCCTACTGGCCGCACTGGGCCGCCATGACGTGGCTCACCCTCGGCATGCTCTCGCTGCTGGCGCTGACCGGTTGCCGGCCGGGCGTGCCCGTTCTCGACACCGGGCCCCGTCCGGCTGAAGCCAACGGCACCATCAGCGGTACCGTGCGCGGGCCGGAGAGCACCGAAGCGATCGAAGGACGGGTGGTCGAAGTCGTCAACGTCGAGACCAACGAGCGGCAGCGCGCCACGACCAACAATGCCGGCGGGTTCACATTCAAGGTCAAGCCGGGCAGTTACCGTGTCGAGCTCCAGCTGCGCGACGGAGAATCCCTGGTCAAGTCGCCTGGGGTCATGAACGTGAATCGCAGCGACGTCGATGCCCACGCCGACTTCGTCATCGGCGCCGGCCGCATATCGCGTCCGCGCGGGCCGGCCCACCGGATGGACGACGGCCTGGGGTCCCCGGTCGCGTAACCTGTAGCGCTGCCTCCCAGAACCCGCCCTTCCCCTTCCACGGTCGGTCTCCGGCGGACCGTTATATTCTGTCCGGGTGAAAGCGCTCGCGGCCGCCCTCGCGGTCGCCATCGTCCTATCCATTGAGCTCTCCAGCCAGCCTCCCGGCCAGACTCCCCGCTACGACGTGGCCATCGTGGGCGGCCGGGTCGTCGACGGGTCGGGCGCGCCACCGCGCCGTGCCGATGTCGCCATCCGGGACGGGGCCATCGCGGTAGTCGGGAAAGTCGCCCGCGAGGATGCCCGCGAGGTCATCAACGCCATCGGCCTCCTGGTCTCGCCGGGCTTCATCGACGTCCATACCCACGCCGACGATCTCGCCGAATCGCCGCTCGCCGCCAACTTCGTCAGGATGGGCGTGACGACGGTGATTGCGGGGAATTGCGGGAGCTCGGCGCTGGACATCGGCGAGGCGCTGGCCGCCGTCGAGCGGACGGGGGTGGCGGTGAACTTCGCGACCCTGATCGGTCACAACAGCGTCCGCCGCGCCGTCATGGGCACCGACAGCCGGCTGCCGTCGATTCCCGACCTGCAGAAGATGCGGTCGCTCGTCTGGCGGGGGATGGCCGACGGCGCGCTCGGGTTCTCGACCGGCCTGCAGTACGTGCCCGGCACGTACGCCAAGGCTCCCGAGATCATCGACCTGGCGCGGGTGGCGGCGAATTCGAACGGCGTTTACGCCACGCACATGCGCAACGAGGGGACGGCGCTCGAAGCGGCGATCGAGGAGTCCATCCGCGTGGGGTTCACCACCGGCGCCCGCGTGCAGTTGTCGCACCTGAAAGTGGACAGCCCGAGCCACTGGGGCGCGAGCGAGCGGGCGCTCGAGATGATCGACGCGGCGCGCGCCCGCGGCGTGGACGTGATGGCCGACCAGTATGCCTACACCGCGGCGAGCTCCACGCTCGGCATCCGGTTTCCGGACTGGTCGCTCGAGGGCGGCCAGGCCGCCATCGCCGCGCGGCTCACCGACCCGGCGCAGTGGGCAAAGATCAAGGACGAGATCCGCGCGCTGCTTGCCGGCCGCGGTCTCGCCGATCTGTCCTTTGCCGTCGTCGCCTCGTACCCGCCGGACGCTTCGCTGAACGGCCTGACCATGGCCGCGGTGGCCGTGAAGCTGAAAGGCTCGAGCTCGGCCGACGCCCAGCTCGAGGCGGCACGGGACATGATGATCGCTGGGGGCGCGTCGATGGTCTACCACTTCATGTCGGACCGCGATGTCGAGCGGATCATGCGGCATCCGTTCGTTGCGTTCGCGTCCGACAGCGGGGTGCTGACGGCGGGCGCCGGCGTGCCTCACCCGCGCGGCTACGGCAACAGCGCGCGTGTGCTCGGGGAGTACGTCCGCACCCGCGGCGTGATCCGCACCGAGGAAGCGGTGCGCAAGATGACGTCGCTTCCGGCCGGCCACTTCCGGCTGGATCGCCGCGGCCTGCTCAAGGAGGGCTACGCGGCGGATGTCGTGGTCTTCGATCCGGCGACCGTCCGCGACGCGGCCACCTTCGAGCGGCCGCATGCGTTTGCCGGCGGCATTCCCTATGTGCTCGTGAACGGCGTGGTGGTCGTGCGCAAAGGGGAGCACACGCAGGCGCGCCCTGGTGCGGCACTGGTCCGCGGGAAGTAGCCTGCCGGCGCGAGGGCTGAGGGGCCGCGGGGACGTTGCCGGGATGCCGGGCCGTTGCCGGAACGGGCAGCGAGCTAGTCGTCGAGCGCCAGGTAGACCACGACCGGGGCCAGGACAATCCAGACGCCGACCGTGAGCAGCGGCAGCGTGGTGTAGGCCGCGGCGCTCAGGACCCACGACAGGCTGACATCCCCCGGGGCAGACCACCAGCTGGCGGCGCCGAGCGTGGTGACGGCCTGCCGCACCCATGCCGACGCCGACGGGGCCGCGGCAATCGAGACTGCCGCGACGCACACCGTTGCCGCGGCCTGGACGAGGGCAATCGGCCGCGACGCCAGCCGCGCCGATTCCTCCCGCGCCCTGATCTGGGCGCGCCACCACACGCCGCTGGCGGCGGGCACCGGTCCTTCGGCCCACGCGATCTCGCGCTCGTCGAAGAAGGCCTCCGCGATCTCGGCAACGTCGGCGCAGATCCGGCAGCCGGCCACGTGCTCGCGCAGCGCGGGTTCGGCGCCAGCGGGCCAGCGCCTCGCGGCGAGCGCATCGAGCAGGTCCTGTTCGAACTGGCACTGGAGCGTCACGAGGCCCTCCCGGAGTCGCGTCCGCCGCGCAGCAGCCCGGCGAGGCGGCGCCGCGCGCGGAACAGCAGCAGCTTGATGCTTCCCGTCCGCAGGCCGAGGCACGCGGCGATTTCCTGGTGGGACGAGCCCTGGGCGTAGGCCAGCCAGAGCAGCTCGCGCTCGCGCGGCTTGAGGCGCGCCATCGCGCGCCGGAGAATCCGTGGCCCGCTCGGTCGCGTCGGCGCTGCCGTGGCGCCCGGCCACCTGCTGCCCGTCCACGTCGATCAGCAGCGGCTCGAGCCGCGCCCGCCGGCGGTTGTCGTGCATCAGGTTGGTGGCAATCCGGAACAGCGCGTTCCGCCGGTGTGCCTCGCTCTCGTAACCGCCCCGCGCCCGCAGGAACCGGTAGTAGGCCTCCTGGAGCAGGTCGTCCGCCAGCGCCCGGTCGCCGGTGACGCGGGCGAGGTAGGCGCGCAGCGTCCGGGCGGTGCGGTCGTAGAACCCGCGGAACGCGTCTTCGTCCATCTGGAGCGGGACGGCGTCGGCGTCGTCCGCGGCGCGGAGCCGTTCAATCTCGGAGAGTGTCAGCTCACGCATTGTTCTGCACGGGTGGCACGGGCGTGTCGAGCAGCCCGAGCCGGCGGGACAGGACGTAAGCGGCAGCGCCCGAGACCAGGAAGCCGGCGCCGATTGCCGTCGCGAGGCAGCCCGCGATGTAGAAGAGCTGCCGCGCTTCCTGGACCGCCCGGTTGCTCAGGAAAAGCAGCCCCAGGCCGGTGACGAGCAGCACGGCGCCAATCTGGACCGACCAGAGGATGCGGGCGAACGGCGCCGCCATCGCCGGCGGCATCTCCTGGAGCGGGCTTGGCCCTGACTCGAGGAAGCGGCGGCCGGACGGCGTCTGCACGTAGGCCAGCAGCTCTTCGTTGGTGGAGAACCGGTCCATCAGCTTGGTGTGCACTTCCGCCTGGATCTTCGACAGCCGGTTCCATCGCCGGTGGTCGAGCGACGTGCGAATCAGCCAGATCAACGTGCCCAGCACGACCACGAAGGCGCTGAACCCGGCGAACCAGCCCAGGATGGACTCGATCATCCGGTGCTCGGGACTCGGGGGCTGCCAGTTGTCCTCGGACACGTGAATGTTATCGAGATAGAAGCCGGCATTCAGCGCAATCTCTTCATGTGCCGCCAGGAAGTCCCGCAGCTCGGGATAGGGGGCGAGGTAGGCCTCGTTGCGCATCAGCGACGGGTCCATCTTGAGGACGCGGCCGACCGACGGCGGGTGCTTCGCGAGCACCTGGGTCAACGCCTGGCGGGTGGCTTCGGCATTCATCGGTTCGCCGGCCCGCCGGTCGAACTGGCGCCGCGGCTCCTCGACGGGTGCTTGACGGGTTCCCGTCCGGGAACGCAGGCCGCCAACATCGGCTGGCGCTTCCGCCGGGCCCTGGCCGGCAGAGGCGGTGGACACGACGGGAGCGAAGGCCAGGAGCAGGCTGAGGGCGGCGGCGGCGCGGAAGCACGGCTGGCTCATGCTTCTAGATACGAGGGGGAGGGGGGGAGGTTAACAGGGGTTCAAGGTTCAAGGTGCAAGGTTCAAGGTGCGCTAGAGGCGGTCCTGGAGGAATTTGCCCAGGCGCTCGAGGTCCATGTTGCCGCCGCTGACGATCGCTACGATCGGCCCGTCGATGCGGCCGTGCGCATCGACCTTGCCGGTCAGCACGGCGGCGACGCCGGCGGCGCCGCTTGGCTCCGCCACGATCTTGGCCCGGGTCACGGTCCACAGCACGGCATCGATGATCTCGTCGTCTTCCACCGTGAGCACGGCATCGACCAGCTCCCTGACGTGGGCGAACGTCAGGTCCCCCGGGCGGACGGGGATCAGCCCGTCGGCGACGCTGCTCGTCTGCGGCAGCGTGACCGGATGGCCCGCGTCCATCGACGCCTTCATGGCTGCCGCGCCCGCGGGCTCGACGCCGAAGACCCGCACCCCCGGACGGGTCGGCTTGACCGCCGCCGCCACCCCGGCGACGAGCCCGCCGCCGCCGACCGGGATGACGATTGCTGCGACATCCGGCCGCTGCTCGAGGATCTCGAGGCCGGCCGTGGCCTGCCCCGCGATGATCCATTCGTGATCGAAGGGAGGAACGATGGTGAGCCCGCGGGCGCGGGCCTCCGCTTCCGCCCGCTCGCGGCGCTCCGCGGACGTGGTGCCCTCGAAGATCACCTCGGCGCCGAACGCCCGCGCCCCTTCGACCTTGATGGCCGGCGCCGTGGTGGGCATGACGACTACCGCCGGCGCCCCCAGCTCGCGCGCCGCCAGCGCCATGGCCTGCCCGTGGTTGCCCGACGAATAGGTGATGACGCCGCGGCGCCGCTCGTCGCCGCCGAGCTGCGCGATCATGTTGTAGGCGCCGCGAATCTTGAAGGCGCCCGCCGGCTGCAGGTTCTCGCACTTGAGGAAAAAGGGGCGGCCCGCCGCCGCCGACACGTCCACGAGCGGCGTGACGCGCGCAATAGGCGCGATGCGCCGCCGCGCTCCCTCGATGTCTTCCAGGCTGATCATCACAGGGAGATTCTATGTCCTGGCCGCTCCGCCGCTTCATGAGCGCGTCGAGTCGACAAGGCTCACCCGCCGCGCGCGGCGTTAATCTCATCGCCCAGGGGAGACGTGCCGGTGCTGACCGGCCGGCGGACCTTGGAGCGAGGCGCTCGCCGCGCAGCCGGAACGCGGCCGGAGCGATTCTTCGCGGCGAGTCCGGTCCCTGTGATCCGCGGCGCCCGCAACACCACCGGCGCATCTGTGCGCCTGGCCTGTGTCGCCCTGGCTGTCCCTACTCGCCGCGCCGGTGAGCGCAGCGAGGGCACGAGCGCAGGCCGCGTTCCCGCCTCGCGGAAGCGGGCCCCGGACGGGCAGTGCCGGCACGGCTCCGTCGTGCGAGCCCGCGGCGCTTTCAGGCGGCCGATCCACATCGCCCTGCCGCGCCTCGGCGCTGCGCCCGCTGCATTCGAAGCCCGCTGCATCGACGCGCGCCGTATCCCGATATCCGGCGGTGCGGCTCGCATACAGACGGTATGCTCGCTCCCCGCCCCTTGCGGCGTTTGGCAGATCGAGCGCCTGCGCGGCGCTTCGTGGCGGACGAGCCACATCAGCCCTGCCGCGCCTCGGCCTACGCGCGGAAAAATGCGCCTCCGGCGAGTGCGCTGACGGTGCCCGCTCCGGCTGGGGTGATGCGAGAGCCGGTGCGCAATCAGTTGGCCGGCCGGCTGATCCGGGCGTCAGTGGCGAATCAGCGCCTGCGCGGCCGGAGCGCCTGCGGCGCATTTTTCAGACTGACGCTGTCGCGCTAGCCGCACTGCGCCGGCAGGCCGACATGGCTCACCCGCCACGCGCCGACGATGCTCTCAACGAACCGCACCCCGACCGCCGTCGCTGATCCTCTGGGCGATTGGTCGCTGAAGTGCTGGCCTCTACTTCGGTGAACTGCCCCGCTCGCAGAGACAGGCCTACGGGGTGCCGCCTGCGTGCGAACCCTGCACCTTGAACCCTGAACCGAGCGAACCGTGCACCCTGCACCTTGAACCAAGCGAACCGTGCACCTTGCACCCTGCACCTTGCACCCTGCACCTTGAACCAAGCGAACCGCGCACCCTGCACCTTGAACCCTGAACCAAGCGAACCGCGCACCCTGCACCTTGAACCCTGAACCAAGCGAACCCTGCACCCTGCACCCTGAACCCTGAACCGACACCCTCTATCTCAACCTCGTATTGATCATCAGCACCCCCACCTCGCGCGCCGCAAACGCCCGCGTGTAAGCGGGCCCGTCCGGCCCGGTCACGAAGTGGACAGTCGCCCCGGTCGCCAGGTTCTGCCAGATGGCCTCCGGCATGTCGGGTGGAAACGTGATGGTTGCCTTCCGCGCCGCGCGGGCGTTGTTCACGACCACGATTACGATCGCGCTCGCAGACTCGAGCACGTGGACGTCGATCGATCGCCCCTCGCCGGTCACGCGAATCGGCGGCGCGCCCGGCCGGGGCACCCGCGGCCGGAGCGGAGCGTAGAGCCCGGCATTGCGCGTGACGGCTTCCGCGAACGCCGCCGCGGCGGACAGCGCGTCCGGACGCCGGCCGAGCGCGGCCCAGTCGTCGAACAGGATGATCCGGCGGCCCCGCCCGAGGGCTGACCAGGCGCGCAGCGTGATTTCGTCCGGCTCCAGCCCGCCAGCAATCATCATCGCCTCGTCGTCTGCGACTCCCTCGACGTCGGGAAACGGGGCGTTCGCGAGCAGCCGTTCGACGAACGCGAGGCGGGACGGGGACGACCGGTCTCCGGCGAGCCGGACGACGGTGAAGCGAAGGCGCCGCATCTCGTCGAGATCCCGGCGCCGGGCGTCTGCGCCGGCCGGCGGGCGGTAAGTGACGCCGACTGCCATCAGGCCGCCGGGCGGTGTGCGGGGATCGGGCGGCTGCGGCGCGGCGGCCGCGCTCACCACGAGCGCGAGCACGACAGCCGGCACGAGGGCCAGCACGAGAGCCCGCACGACGCTTGCCGGGCGCCGCATGGGATCAGCCGATCGGCGACCGGATCCGCCGGCACCGCGCATGGAGCGCCTGATCGATGCTGTAGGCCATCAGGCCGAGGGCCATCGCTCCGAGCAGCCAGCGGCCGTCGAACACGCCTGCCAACTCGATCATCGACTCGCGCGTGCCGTGCGCCTCGCTGGGGTCGTTCTGCAGCCCGGCCCGCACCAGGAAGATGCCGGCCACGACGATGATCAAGGCCCGCGCCGCCACCCCGATGCGGCTGATCACCAGCAGCGTGTCCCGCGCCGAGGCGGGGATGCTCGAGACGTCGATGTGCTTCGCGACCTTCTCCTTCGCCGCAGTAACCATCTCCGACAGGCCGTAGGCGATGACGATCAGGCCGGCGATGCCGATGATCCAGGCGCCGAGCGGCAGGTCCATGACGCGCGCCGCCCACATCTGCGCCTCGCCGCCGTCGGACCCGCGCAGGCCCCTGGCGAGCCGGAACGCTTCGAGGCCGAGCGCCCCGTAGATGAGGGCGCGGACGACGCTTCCGATCCGCGACACGAGGCCGCCGAAATCGGTGCCGTGGCGGTCGGGATCGAAGATCGCGTCGAGCACGCGCCACAGCGCGTAGCCGCACAGGCCCGCCGACAGGACGAAGAGCAGGGTGTTGCCGAACGGCTTCGTCAGGATGACCTTGAGGGCGCCGCTGGTGTCGGTGACCCCGCCGCCGCGGTTGATGGCGGCTGACGCGGCGAGGATGCCGATGATCGCGTAGATGAACGCTTTGGACGCGTAGCCGAGACGGGCGAGGGGTTCGAGCATGGCTTCTTTCGGGATTACCGCAGCGCGGTGCTGTGGAACAGGTCGTGCTCGCCCGGCGGGGCGTAGCCGGCGGCGCGGACCGCCAGCGCCACCTGCGCCCAGTGCCGGACTTCGTGCAGCTGGATGTGGAAGAGCAGCTTGCGCGGCGTCATCAGCCACTGCCTGTCGAGGATGTCGAAGGTCCGCGCCTCGTCCGCGACATCGGCGTCGAGGTCGTCGGCGAACTGCTGGAGCTCGCGGCGGACCGACGATCCGTAATCGAACAGCGGCGGGGCGTTGTTGCCCGTCAAGCCGGTGGACGCGGACAGGGGGCTCGCGGTGAGCCGCTGCAGATGCCGCCGCTCGACGAGGAAGATGTGGTCGATGAGCTTGCCGACGGTGGGGAACCGCCCGTTCTGCGGCACGGCGGCGTCCATCGCCGCCGGGTGTTGCAGGAACCAGGCCCGCCACTTGTCGCGTTCGCCGTTCGTGTAGCGCAGGAGTTCGTCCAGGCTGAGGCTGAGTGTCATGGTCGGTGGGCGCGTCGCGACGGTCTATAGTCTATCAAGCCGTATGTTCTCGTCGCGCGTGCCGTGCCGCCTCGATCCGAACGCGCTGTCGCACGCGCTGGCCCGCGCCCGGGCGGCCGGCCGGCCGCTGCTCGACCTGACGCTGGCCAATCCCACCAGGGCCGGCATCCGCTATCCGGCCGATCTCTTCCAGGCGCTGTCGGCACCGGCGGCGGCCGACTACGCGCCGCAGGCATTCGGCCTCGAGTCGGCGCGCCATGCCGTTGCCGGCGACTACGCGCGGCGTGGCCTGCACGTCGACGCCGGGCGCATCGTCCTCACCGCGAGCACGAGCGAGGCCTATTCGCTGCTCTTCAAGCTGTTGTGTGCGCCATCGGGCGACGAGGTGCTGGTCCCGGTGCCGAGCTACCCGCTCTTCGAGCACCTGACCAGCCTGGACGGCGTGCGCGCCGTGCCCTACGCGCTGCACTACGACGGGCGCTGGTGGCTGGATGCCGGCAGCCTGGACGACGGATGGAGCGCGCGGACCCGTGCGGTGCTGGCGGTGAGCCCGAACAACCCGACCGGTTCCGTCCTGAGCGGCGACCGAGCTCGACGCGCTCGACAGCCGGTGCGCCGCCAGATCGTCGGCGCTGATCGTCGATGAGGTGTTTGCCGACTACCCGCTGGCGGAAGATGGTGCCCCGATCGTCAACGCCGGCACGGCCGTGCCTCCCGCGGCGCTGACCTTCCGGCTCGGCGGCCTGTCGAAGTCCGCCGCGCTGCCGCAGGTCAAGCTCGGGTGGATTGCGGTGGACGGGCCCGAGACCCTCGTGGGCGACGCGCTCGAGCGGCTCGAGCTGATCTGCGACACCTATCTCTCCGTCTCGACGCCGGTGCAGGTGGCCGCGCCGGCCCTGATCGCGTCCGGGGCGGCGGCGCGCCGCCAGGTCTCGAGCCGGGTCCGGGGGAACTACGACCGGCTCAGGACGGCCGCGGCCGTTCACCCCTCGGTCGACGTGCTCCACGCCGACGGCGGCTGGACCGCGGTCCTGCGGATTCCCGCCGTCTCGGCCGAAGAAGACGTCGTCCTGCGGTTGATCGAGGATGATGGCCTGGTCGTGCATCCGGGGTTCTTCTTCGACTTCCCGCACGAGGCGTTCGTTGTCGTCAGCCTCCTGCCGGAGCCGGAGCTTTTTGCGGAGGGCGTGCGCCGCCTCCTGGAGCGAGTCAATGCCTGAGCCCGATTGGTTCCATCATGGACGGCACGCCGGACTCCTGGTCCCGCTGTTCTCCATTCCGTCCACCGGCAGCTGGGGCGTGGGGGAGATCCCCGACCTCCCGCGCTTTGCCCGATGGCTCGAGCAGGCCGGGCTCGACTTCGTGCAGCTGCTGCCGGTCAACGAGATGGAGGAGGGGCAGAACTCGCCGTATTCGGCGTTGAGCGCCATGGCGATCGATCCCGTGTTCATCTCGCTCGAGGACGTGCCGGAGTTCTCGGACGGCGGCGGCCACGCGCTGCTGTCGCCGGAGGACCGCGAGCAGCTCGAGCGCGTGAGGGCCGCGACGGCCGTTGATTTCGGCGCCGTGCGCGGGCTCAAGACGCGGGCGCTGCGCGCCGCGTTCGCCATCTTCCTCGCGCGCCGGGAGGGCGACGGGGCCGGGCGCGCGCGCGAGCTCGAGGCGTTCGCCGGGCGCGAGGGCTGGTGGCTCGACGAGTACGCGCTGTTCCGCGCGCTGCACGACGAGCACGGCGGCGTGTACTGGCGCGAGTGGGCGCCGGCGCTGCGCGATCGCGACCCGCAGGCGCTGGCCGACGCCCGCGGCCGGCTGTGGGAGCGCACGCTCTTCTACCGCTACCTGCAGTGGCTGGCCGACGAGCAGTGGACGCGCGCGCGGCGCGACTGCGGCCGCGTCGGCATCTTCGGCGACTTTCCGTTCATGGTGGGCGGCCACAGCGCCGACGTCTGGGCGCGCCAGGGCGAGTTCGACGTCGACGCGTCGGTCGGCGTGCCGCCGGATCCGTTCTCGGAGGAGGGGCAGGACTGGGGGCTGCCGCCGTATCGCTGGGACGCGATGGCGCGGCAACGACTACGAGTGGCTCCGGCAGCGGGCCCGGCGCAGCGTCGAGCTCTACGACGGCTACCGCATCGATCATCTCGTCGGCTTCTACCGCACCTACGCGCGCGACCGCAGCGGCCACGGCACGTTCTCGCCGCCGGACGAGCCGTCGCAGCTGGCCCAGGGGGAGCGGATGATGCGGCTCTTCTCGGAGAGCGGCGCCCGGATCATCGCCGAGGACCTCGGCGTGGTGCCCGACTTCGTCCGCGAGTCGCTCGCGCGCCTGCGGGTGCCCGGGCTGAAGGTGCTCCGCTGGGAGCGCGACTGGAACGAACCCGGCCAGCCGTTCCGCTGGCCGCCGCGGCTACCCGGCGGATTCGGTCGCCATCAGCGCGCACGCACGATACCGAGACGCAGGCCGAATGGTGGGACCGCGCCGACGCCGAGGAGCGGCGGCTCTGTGCCGGGCTCCCGGGCCTTGCCGAGGCCGGCGCCGGCCCGGACACGCCGTTTTCCCCCGCCATCCGCGACGCGCTGCTGCGCGCGATTTTCGGCGCCGGCTCCGACTTCGTGATTCTGCCCGTCCAGGACGTCTTCGGCTGGCGCGACCGCGTCAACGTGCCCGGCATCGTCGCCGACGACAACTGGACCTGGCGCCTGCCCTGGCCGGTGGACGACCTGCCGGCGCAGCCCGAGGCGGGGGAGCGCGCGGCCTTCCTCCAGCACCTGGCGAAAGAGACTCGCCGGACCTGAGTTGATAAACTTACGGCAAATGCCTGAATCCCTCACCGCGCCGTCCCGGCTCGATCCTGCCACCGTCCGCGCCGCCGCCGAGCGCGTCGACGCCCACGTTCGCGACATCGTCCGCTGGCACTTCGACCCCGCCACCGGATGCCCGTTCTGGCTCGAGAAGGCCCGCGAATTCGACTTCGACCCGCGCACCGACGTCAACACCTACGCCGATCTCGACAAGTTCGGGCCGTTCCAGGACGAGTGGCTGCGCGGCGGCCCGGTGCGCCGCTGGGTGCCGAAGGCGTACGCCGACAAGCCGATCTACGTCTTCGAAACCGGCGGCAGCACCGGCGTGCCGAAGTCGCGCATCGCCTACGAGGATTTCCGCATCGACTACTCGAACTTCAGCGAGACCCTGCCGGACGAGGCGTTTCCCCAGGGGGCGGACTGGCTGATGGTGGGGCCGAGCGGGCCGCGCCGGCTGCGCCTGGCCATCGAGCACCTGGCCCAGCACCGCGGCGGCATCTGCTTCATGGTGGACCTCGACCCGCGCTGGGTGATCAAGCTGATCAAGGCCCGCCAGATGGACCAGATGGAGGCCTACAAGCGCCACGTCATCGATCAGGCGCTGACGCTGCTGCGCGCCCACGAAGGCATCCAGTGCCTGTTCACGACGCCGAAGCTGCTCGAGGCGCTGTGCGAGAAGGTGTCGCTCAAGAAGATGGGCATCAAGGGGGTGTTCTGCGGCGGCACCGAGATGACGCCGCAGTTCCACCGCTTTGCCGTCGAGGAGCTGCTGGACGGCATCTACTTCGCCCCGACCTACGGCAACACGCTGATGGGCCTGGCGACCCACAAGCCGCCGGCGCCCGAGGACGACTACGCGATCATCTACTACCCGCCCAGCCCGCGCGCGATGATCGAGGTCGTCGATCCCGACAACCCCGACCGCATCGTGGACTACGGCCAGACCGGGCGGGTGCGCCTGACGACGCTGACGAAGGAGTTCTTCATGCCGCGCTTCCTGGAACGCGACGAAGCCGAGCGCGAGGCGCCCTGCGTCCAGTATCCGTGGGACGGCGTGCGCAACGTCCGCCCGTTCTCGCGCTTCGGCGCGACCGTCGTGGAGGGGGTCTATTAGCCATGCTTCACCTTCCCATCCTCCGCCAGGGCGTTCCCTACAAGAGCCTCGACGTGGTGCGGGTGCCGCACCACCGGACGCGCGAGCCGTTCGTCGAGATCAGCCAGGCCAACCCGGGGCTGATCCGGCGCGACCTGCGTCCGGAGCGGCAGGCCGCGGCGCGCGCAGGCGCTGGCCCGCGTGCCCGTTCGAACGGCTGATCGAGATGTGCGCGGCCGCGGCCGACCATTTCCTGCAACGACACGCTGCCCCTCGGCGACGGCGGTGCAGGCGCCCGGCGACTACGTGCTGCAGCTCACGGCGACGACCGGGATGCCGCACGCGCTGGTGCGCCGGAACATGCAGCGGGTCGCCGGCGTGATGCGCGAGATGCGCACGGTGCTGCGCGGCCTGACGCGCGGGCTTGACCTCTCGGTGCTCGACACCGGCCACGGCGAGCACGCCGGCCACGCCATCAGCTTCTACCCGCGGACCGAAGCGCTCGGCGTGGTCCTGCCGAGCAACTCGCCCGGCGTGCATTCGCTGTGGGTGCCGGCGATCCCGCTCAAGATTCCGCTCGTGCTCAAGCCCGGCAGCGCCGAGCCGTGGACGCCGTTCCGCATTGCCCAGGCCTTCATGAAGGCGGGCTGCCCGCCCGAAGCGTTCAGCTACTACCCGGCCGACCATGCCGGCGCCGGCGAGGTGCTGCGGCGCACCGGCCGGAGCATGTTCTTCGGCGACGTGGCGGCCGTCGGCGGCTGGGAAGGGGACCCGCGGGTCGAGCTCCATGGCCCCGGCTACAGCAAGATCCTGATTGGCGACGATCTGCTGGCCGGCGACGAGTGGGAGCAGCACGTCGACCTGATTGCCGCGTCGATTGCCGACAACGGCGGGCGGTCGTGCGTCAACGCCTCGGGCGTCTGGGTGGCGGCGTCGCACGCGGAGCGCGTCGCCGAGGCGGTGGCGGCGGCGCTCGCCGCGATCGTCCCGCGCGCGGCCGACGACGAGCGCGCCACGCTGGCGCCGTTTGCCGATGCCCGCGTCGCCGAGCGCATCTCGGCGCAGATCGACAGCGGGCTCGAGACCCCGGGGGCGCGCGAGGTGACGCGGGCGGCGCGCGGATCGCACCGGCTGGCCTCGCTCAACGGCTGCACCTACCTGCAGCCGACGCTCGTGCTGTGCGACTCGCCCGAGCATCCGCTGGCCAACCGCGAGTTCCTGTTCCCATACGCCGCGGTCGTGAAGGTGGAGCCGGAACAGATGCGCCGGATGCCCGAGCCGATGGGCAAGACGCTGGTCGTGACGGCGCTGACCAGGGATCGGCGGCTGATCGACCGGCTGCTCGCGTCTTCCGGCGTGGACCGGCTGAACGTCGGCGCCATCCAGACCAACACGATCAGCTGGGACCAGCCCCACGAAGGCAACCTGTTCGAGCACCTCTACGCCCGGCGATCGTTCCAGCAGTCGGCCGAGGCGGTGCTGGCGGCCGCCGCCGGCGCGTGAGAATTCTGTCGTTCACCGGCGGCGCCGGCGCGATGTACTGCGGCAGCTGCCTGCGCGACAACGCGCTCGCCGCCGCGCTGCTGGCGCGCGGCCACGACGTGGTGCTCACGCCCGTCTACACCCCGACCCGCACCGACGAGCGCAACGTCAGCCAGGCGCACGTGTTCTTCGGCGGCATCAGCGTCTTTCTCGAGCAGCAGATCCCGCTGTTCCGCCACACGCCGGCGTTCTTCGATCGGCTGTGGGATGCGCCGTGGGTGATCCGGCTGGCGACCAAGCGGCAGATCAAGGTGGATCCGCAGAGCCTCGGCCGGATGACGGTGTCGATGCTCCGCGGCGAGCAGGGCTTCCAGGAAAAGGAAATCGAGAAGCTGCTCGACTGGCTGCGCCACGAGCCGAAGTTCGACGTCATCAACCTGCCCTACGCGCTGCTGCTCGGCCTGGCCGAACCCCTCCGCCGCGAGCTGCGGGCGCCGGTCTGCTGCACCCTGCAGGGTGAGGATCTGTTCCTGGACGGCCTGGGCAGCCCGTACCGCGACGAGTCGCTGGCGCTGATCCGCGACGCCAGCCGCCACGTCGATGCGTTCCTGCCGGTGAGCGAGTATTACCGCGACTACATGCCGGGCTATCTCGGCGTGCCCGCGGACAAGATGCGCCTCGTGCCGCTCGGCATCAACATGGAGGGCTACCAGCCGCGGCCGCCGCGCCGGAACGGCATGTTCACGATCGGCTACCTCGCGCGCGTTGCCCCGGAGAAGGGGCTGCACGAGCTGTGCGAGGCCTATCGCGTGCTGCGCGCCACGCCAGGGATTGGCCGGTCGCGACTCGTTGCCGCCGGCTACCTGCCGCCCGAGCACCAGGGCTACCTCGAGGGCATCAGGCGGAAGCTGCGCGAGTGGGGGCTCGAGGGGGAGTTCGAATATCGCGGCGAGGTCGACCGGGCGCAGAAGATCGACTTCCTCCACAGCCTCGACGTGCTCTCGGTGCCGGCCACCTACGAGGAGCCGAAGGGCATGTTCCTGCTCGAGGCGCTGGCCAACGGCGTGCCGGTCGTCCAGCCCCGGCGCGGCGCGTTCCCCGAGATCGTCCGCAAGACCGGCGGCGGCCTGGTCGTGGCCGCCGGCGATCCGGCGGCGCTCGCCGCCGGTTACCTGGAGCTGTGGCGCGACCCGGCCAGAGCGGCGGCGCTCGGCGCCGCGGGCGCGCGCGGCGTCCGCGAGCATTACGACGTCAGCCGGATGGCGGAGGCCGCGGAAGCGGCCTACGCATCGGTGATCCGCCCGGCTCGCGGCGACGACCGGCGGACGGCCGAATCGTGAGCGCCACCCGGCGGGTGTGCCCGTGACGCGGAGGAGCTGTCCGTGCTGATCGTCGACCGCGTGTCGAAGAGCTATCCCACGCCCCGCGGCGAGCTGCCCATCCTCGCCGGCGTGTCGTTCACCCTCGAGCGCGGCGCCGCCATCGCCATCATGGGGCCGTCGGGCAGCGGCAAGAGCACGCTGCTCTACATCCTCGGCGCGCTCGACCCGCCGTCCTCCGGCACGGTGACGCTCGACGGCCAGGATCCGTTCACCCTGAACGACCGCGAGCAGGCGGCGTTCCGCAACCGGCGGATCGGCTTCGTCTTCCAGGACCACTCGCTGCTGCCGCAATGCTCGGTGCTCGAAAACGTGCTGGCGCCCACGCTGGTGGCGCCTCCGGCCGAGCGCTCCGCGGAGGGAGACGAGGCCCGGGCGCGCACGCTGCTGGCGCAGGTCGGCCTGGCCGATCGCCTGGACCATCGGCCCGCCGAGCTCTCGGGCGGCGAGAAGCAGCGTGCCGCCCTGGCGCGGGCGCTCATCCGCAGCCCGCTGCTGCTGCTCTGCGACGAGCCCACCGGCAACCTCGACCGCGCATCCGCCGATGTCGTGGCCGGCCTGCTGCTGGAGCTCCAGGCCGCGCGCGAAACGATCCTGGTCGTCGTGACCCACAGCGCCGCCCTGGCCGAACGATTCCCCGTCCGCTACGAGGTGAACGAGGGGATGTTGGTGAAGAGATGACGTCAACTCCCAAGGCCCAACTCCCAACTCCCAAGTTGTGGGAGGGGAACGTTCAACTTGGGCGTTGGGATTTGGGAGTTGGGAGTTGAGCCAATTCTCCATGACCAGCCTCGTGCTCCGCAGCGCGGCCTATCACTGGCGCACGAATGCCGCCGTGTGCCTGGGCGTGGCGGCCGCCGTGGCCGTGCTCGGCGGCGCGCTGATCGTAGGCGACTCGGTCCGCGGCAGCCTGCGGGAGCTCGCGCTCTCGCGGCTCGGCCGCGCCAGCTATTCGGTGTCGTCCGCCGGCTACTTCCGCGACGCGCTGGCCGGCGAGATCACCCGCCAGTCCTCCGTCCCGGCCGCGCCGTTCATTGCCACCACCGGCTTCGTCACGCACGAGCCGTCGGGCCGGCGTGCCGCCGGTGTCCTGGTCTACGGCGTGGACGAGCGGTTCTGGCGCTTCCACGGCCTCGATCCGCGCGACGGCGTCTTCGTGTCGCCGGCGCTGGCCTCGGAGCTCAGCACGGACGAGGGAGATGTGCTCCTGACCCGCCTGCAGAAGCCGTCGGCCATCCCACTCGAGTCGCTGTTCGCACAGAAGGAGGACGCCGCCCGCACCGTGCGGCTCTCGGTCGCCGGCACGCTGCCGCGCGGCCAGCTCGGGGAGTTCTCGCTCCAGCCGCAGCAGGCCGAGGTCCGGGCCGTGTTCGCGCCGCTCGGGCGCCTGCAGCGCGATCTCGGCGTGGCGGCCCAGGTCAATGGCATCCTCCTCGCCGAGCCGCCGGCAACGGCGCGGCTCGAGGACGCGTTCCGCTCGGCGGTCACGCTCGACGACATCGGCGTCGTCGTGAAGGTGTCGGCGGATGGCACCGCGGTGATGGTCCAGAGCACGAGCGGGATCGTCAGCGAGCCGCTCGAGCAGGCGGCACGGTCCGCCGGCAGCGCGCTCGGCCTCGCGCCGGAGCCGCTGTTCACCTACCTCGCCAACACGCTCCGCGTGGGCGACCGCGAGGTGCCCTACTCCCTCGTGGCCGGGATCGATCTCGGCGCTCTCGAGCCCGCGGCGCCGGGAGCCGCGGCGAAAGGCGCGGACGGGGCCGACGCCATCGTCCTGAACGACTGGACCGCCAGGGAGCTCGGGGCGGCACCGGGCGACGCCCTGGAGCTCGACTTCTATCTCTGGGATCCCGCCGCGGGCCTCCGCACGTCGCAGGCCTCTTTCGTCGTTTCGGCGGTCACGCCGATGCGCGGCCTGGCGGCCGACCCCGACCTGGCCCCGGAATATCCCGGGATCACCGGCAGCGAGAGCCTGGCGGACTGGGATCCGCCGTTCCCGCTGGACCTCGCCAGGGTGCGTCCGCGCGACGAGCGCTACTGGGACGACTACCGCGCCACGCCGAAGGCATTCGTCCCGTACGACCGGGCGCGTGCGCTGTGGGCGACCCAATACGGCAGCGTGACCGGGATCCGCTTCCGGCTGCCGGACGGCGCCGCGGCCCCGGCTGTGGCGGATGCGCTGCGTGCCCGCCTGCGCCAGACCGTGCCCCCCGACTCGCAGGGGCTCGTCCTGCTGCCGTCGCGCCAGCAGGCGCTCGACGCCTCGGCCGGCGCCACCGACTTCGGCGAGTACTTCACCTACTTCAGCTTCTTCATCGTCGTCTCGGCGCTGATCCTGACGGTCCTGTTCTTCCGCCTCGGCGTCGAGTCAGCGCCTGCGGCAGATCGGGATCCTGCGGGCGACCGGCTACACCACGGCCCACGTCAGGCGCATGCTGCTTGGCGAGTCGGCGATTCTGGCCGTGGCCGGCGCGCTGCTCGGCATGGCCGGCGCCGTCGGCTACGCGCAGCTCGTCGTCTACGGGCTGCGGACGTGGTGGATTGGCGCGGTCGGCACCACGCTGCTGGCGGTGCACGTCAATCCCGCCAGCCTCGCCGCCGGGGCGGCCGGCGGCGTGCTCGCGGCGCTGCTGTGCGTGCTCGTTTCACTGCGCGTGGTGGCGCGGCGGTCCCCGCGTGCCCTCCTCGGGGCGTACTCGCTCGAACAGCCTGTCGGCGTCGAGCCCACGCGCGCCCGCCGCTCCGCACGACTCGGCTCGGTCGTTGCCGTGCTCGGGTTCGCGCTGCTGACGCTGGCGTTCGTGATCCCCGGCGTCCAGGCCGGCGCCTTCTTCGGCGCCGGCGCGGCGCTGCTCACCGCGTTCCTGTTCTTCCTGTCGTCGTGGCTGCGGTCGCGCGACACCGGCGGCATCGGCGGCCGCGGCACGTGGCCGGTCGCCCGGCTCGGGTTTCGCGGCGCGGCCTTCCGCCCCGGGCGCAGCGTGCTCTCGGCGGCGCTGATTGCCTCGGCCGCCTTCATCATCGTGTCCGTGGACGCCTTCCGGCGCGGCGGCGGGGAGCTCACCACGGACCCGCGCTCGGGCACCGGCGGGTTTGCCCTGCTTGCCGAGTCCGACGTCCCGCTCGTCCACAACCCGAACGATCGCGCCGGGCGCGAGGCGCTCATGGTGAGCGCGCCGGAGCTCGACGCCGTGCGCTTCAGCCGCTTCCGCATCCGTCCGGGCGACGACGCGAGCTGCCTGAACCTGTACCGGCCGGAGAATCCCACTATCATCGCGCCCGAGGAGTCGTTCATCGACAGCGGGCGGTTCTCCTTCACCGCCTCGATGGCCGCGGACGACGCGGAGCGCGCCAACCCCTGGCGCCTGCTCCGGCGGACGTTTCCCGACGGCGCCGTCCCGGTCGTCGCCGACGCCACCTCGCTGCAGTACGTGCTGCACAAGGCCGTCGGCGAGACGATGACCATCGACATCGGGGGAGCGGCGCCGCTGACGCTCCGCTTCGTCGCGGCGCTGCGCGACAGCGTGCTCCAGGGGGAGCTGGTGATGGGCGAAGCGGCGTTCGTCCGGCTGTTCCCGGGGCATCAGGGCTTCCGCTACTTCCTCATCGAGGCGCCCGGCGTGGCCACCCCGGCGCAGGCCGCGGCGCTGGCCGAAGTCGTCGAGCGCGAGCTGCAGCCGTTCGGCCTGGACGCGGTCACCACGACCGATCGGCTGGCGGCGTTCCACCGCGTGGAGAACACCTACCTCTCGACCTTCCAGGCGCTCGGCGGGCTGGGATTGCTGCTTGGCACGATCGGGCTGGCGACTGTGGTGTTCCGCAACGTGCTCGAGCGGCGGCGCGAGCTGGCGCTGCTGCGCGCGGTCGGCTACGACTCGCGGCATGTCGGGACGATGATTCTCGCGGAGACCGGGTTCCTGCTGGCGGCCGGGCTCGTGGCCGGCGCCGGCTGCGCGATGATTGCGATTGCGCCGGCCTGGCTCGGGCGCGGCGGCGGCGCGCCGGGCGCCGGCCTCGCGCTGCTGCTCGCGGGCGTGGTCGTGGCCGGCCTGCTGTCGGCCGCCGTGGCGACGCGCGCCGCGCTGGGCGGCCGGCTGCTCGAGGCGCTGCGCGCCGAGTAGGGAGGCTCGAGGCACTGCGCGCCGAATAGGTTAGTGCCGGGCCGCGCCGCGGCCGGTCCAGCGCTGGAAGACTGGAAGACTGGAAGAGAATGAGCGGAGGAGTGTGCATGGTGTCTGACATCCGTCGCCTGTGCGGTGCGATCGTCCTGGTGTGCGCGACCGCCAGTCCTGCCGGCGCGCAAACGCCGGCGCCGGCGGCGAAAGCCGATCCCTGGGCCAAGGAAATGGCCGCCTTCGAGCAGGCCGACGCCGGGAAGCCTCCTGCGCCCGGCGGCATCGTGTTCGTGGGCAGCTCGAGCATCAGGTTGTGGGACCTGGCACGCGCGTTCCCGGGTCTCCCCGTGATCAACCGCGGATTCGGCGGCTCCCACATCGTGGACTCGGTCAACCGGGCCGACCTCCTGGTGATCCGGCACAAGCCCCGCACCGTGGTTTTCTACGCCGGCGACAACGACCTCGCCGCCGGCAAGACGCCGCGAAACGTGGTGGAGGATTTCCAGGCGTTCGTGGCCAAGGTGCACGCGCAACTGCCCGATACCCGGATCGCCTTCATAGGCATCAAGCCCAGCACGCAGCGCTGGGCGCTGATCGCGAAGGTCCGCGAGGCGAATGCCCTGGTCAGGGACTTCTGCACGGGCAACGATCGTCTCGGCTTCGTCGACGTGGACGGACCGATGCTCGGCTGGGACGAGAAGCCGCGCCCGGAGCTGCTGGCCGCGGACGGGCTGCACTTGACACCCAAGGGCTACGAGCTCTGGACGACGCTGGTGCGGCCGTTCGTGGAGGGGCCCTGACCCGCCCGCGCCTGAACCGGACGCTGCCGGCGGCGCTCCTGATTGCCGCCCTGGCCCTGGCGGTGCCGCGGGCACAGGACTGGAGCGGCTGGCGGGGGCCGGCCCGCACCGGCGAGGCCGCTGGTTTCACGCCGCCGGCGCAGTGGCCCGCGAAGGGCACGAGGGTCTGGCAGGCGAAGGTGGGCGCGGGGCACTCGTCGCCCATCGTGGCGGGAGGACGTGCCTTTCTCCACTCGCGGGTCGACGAGCAGGACGTCGTGACCGCGTTCGACGCGGCGACCGGCAGGCAGATCTGGCGTCACAGCTACACCGCTCCCTACACCGTCAACCCGGCCGCCGCCGCGCACGGCAAGGGTCCCAAGTCCACCCCGGTGTTCTCGGACGGCCGCCTCTTCACGCTCGGCATCAACGGGACGTTGTCGGCGTTCGATGCCGCGACGGGCAAGCTGCTGTGGCGCAAGCCGCCGGCGAAGGAGTTCGACGCCGCCGCGCCGGAGTTCGGCACGGCGATGTCGCCGGTCGCGGACGGCGGACGGGTGATCGTCCACGTCGGCGGCAACACGAGCGGGGCGCTGACCGCGTTCGATGGCGCTACCGGGAGCGTGCGATGGCGGTGGCGGGGCGACGGGCCGGCCTACGCGTCGCCGATCGTTGCCGCTCCCGCCGGGATCCGGCAGGTCATCACGCAGTCGCGATCGCACGTGGTCGGCATCGACCTCGCGAACGGCGACCTGCTGTGGCGCATCCCCTTCGTCACCTCGTACAACCAGAACAGCGTGACGCCCGTGGTGGCCGGCGACCTGCTGATCTACGCCGGCATCGGCAACCCGATGATAGCCGTCCGCCTCGGCCGTGCAGGGGCCGAGCCGGCGCCGGTGTGGCGCAACGAGGAGGTGCCGATGTACATGAGCTCGCCGGTCCTCGTGGAGGGGACGCTGTTCGGGTTCAGCAGCCGCAACAAGGGGCAGTTCTTTGCCGTGGATGCCCGCTCCGGCCGGACGCTGTGGACGGGCAAGGGCCGTGAAGGGGAGAACGCCGCGCTGGTGGCGGCCGGCGGCGTGCTCCTGGCCACCACCACCGAGGGAGAGCTTGTCGTGCTGCGGCGCGACCCGTCGAAATTCGACGTCGTCAAGCGCTACACTCTCGCAGAGTCGGCGATCTGGGCCCATCCGGCGCCGTTCGGCACAGGCGTCCTGATCAAGGATGCCGGGACGCTGGCCTTCTGGACGTTCTGACCGCAGCCCGTGGCGGCTGTCGTCCGCCTGGCGATCACTCGTTGGAGATCACGTAATGAAGCGCGCGTTTGCAGCAGCACTGGTGGCGATGGCGGCGGCGACCCTGTCGGCGGAGAACTGGCCGCAGTGGCGCGGGCCCGAACTGAACGGGGTGAGCGGCGAAAGCGGGCTGCCGACCAAGTGGAGCCCGACCGAGAACATCGCCTGGAAACTGCCGATGCCGGGCCGGAGCGGCTCCACGCCGATTATCTGGGGTGAGCACATCTTCCTGAACATCGGCACCGCCGACGGCACCGGCGACCTCGAGCTGTGGGCCCTCGACCGCAGCAGCGGCAAGACGCTGTGGAAGGGGCCGATTGCCGGCGGCAACCATCTCGAGCGCAAGCAGAACATGTCCTCGCCGTCGCCGGTGACCGACGGCCGGACCGTCTGGGTGATGACCGGCGTAGGGGTGCTCAAGGCGTTCGATTTCAAGGGCAAGGAGCTCTGGGCCAAGGACATCCAGAAGGAATACGGCCGCTTCGGCTTGAACTGGGGCTACGCCTCGTCGCCGCTGCTGCACGGCGGCGACCTCTTCGTCCAGGTGCTCCACGGCATGAAGACGGACGACCCGTCGTACCTGCTGCGGATCGAGGGGAAATCCGGCAAGACACTGTGGCGCACGGAGCGCCCGACGAAGGCGATCAGCGAGTCGCCCGACTCGTACACGACGCCGGCCCTGCTCGAATACGGCAAGTCCACGGAGATTGTCATCACCGGCGGCGACGTGGTCACCGGGCACGACCCGGCCTCGGGCAAGGAGCTGTGGCGGATGGACGGCCTGAACCCGCAGAACAACCCGTACCATCGCATCATCGCGTCGCCGCTCGTGGTGGGGAACATCGTGATTGCGCCGTCGCGTGAGCGCCCGCTCCTCGCGATCAAGGCGGGAGGGCAGGGGAACATCACGTCCACGCACCGGTTGTGGAGTTTCGGCAACGGGCCCGACGTGCCGACGCCGGTCAGCGACGGCAAGCTGCTGTATTCGGTCACCGACCGGGGTGTCGCCTACGCGCTCGACGTCCAGACCGGCAAAGTGGTGTACGGGCCGGAGCGCCTCCGGCCGGACAGCTACAGCGCTTCGCCGGTGCTGGCGGACGGCAAGCTCTACATCACCAGCGAGAACGAGGGGCTGACGTCGGTCTACAAGGCCGGCCCGAAGTTCGAGGTGATCTCGGAGAACCCGCTGAACGACTACACGCTGAGCTCGCCGGCGATCTCCGAAGGGCAGATCTTCATCCGCACGACCGGGCATCTCTGGGCGATCGGGCAGCGGAGGAAGTAGCGCGTGAGCGCTACGACGTCGGCTTGTAGTAGAGCACCATGCCGGCGCCGGCGGCGGTGATCAGGAACCCGAGATAGAGCAGCGGGCTCGGCGCCGTCTTGGGCGGGTGCGTCGCCATCGTGTAGAGCACGTTCACCAGCGGCGCGCCGCCGAAGACGAGCGGCATCACGTAGGTCGGCGTGCCGCCGGTGCGGAACGAGAAGATGATGCAGACCGCGCCGATCGCCCCGAGCGTTCCCGCCAGCGTCGCGGCGGTGGTGCCGCCCGCGTTGAAGCCGCGAAGCCCCTGCCCCTGCGCGGCAAGGACGATGATCGGCACGACGACGCCGACGAGGAAGTAGGCGACGCCGACGCACAGCAGCGCGCGCATCGGGCTGCCGAGCTTCACCTGTCCCTGGTGCAGCATCGCGCCGTAGACGCCCCACGACAACACCGCTCCGGCCACAAACGCCAGCCAAGTCATCAGGACATGCCTCCAGCACGCGCCCACGCACGCGCACTCGCTTCACGGTTCATCACACGGTAGCACGGCCCGGGCTTAGAAGCTCACCCGCACGCCGAGCTGCACCTGCCGCGCGGAGGTGACCGTCGTGGTGATGCGGCCGAAGGTCGCGAGCGCCGGCTCGTCGTCGCGCGTGCCGGCGAAGGCGCGCAGCTCCGGGACGCCGAAGTTGGCGCGGTTGAGCAGGTTGAAGGCCTCGACGCGGAACTCGAGGCGGCGCGCCCGTGCCGAGCTGGCCGCACCTTGCTGAGCGCCATGTTCAGCGTCCGCAGGTTCGGGCCGGTGAAGTCGCCGCGGCCGGTGTCGCCGAACGTGCCGGCCGGCTGCAGGACGAAGGCGTTCGGGTCGAACCACTGCGTCGGGGCGGCCGAGCACGGCGTTGTCGGCGTTGTAGCCGGGGGCGTAGCTCGGGCGGTCCTGGCCGATGCCCGGGCCGCGCGACGGGTTCCACTGCGAGCGCGAGCGGTTGGTGGTGACGAACACGGTCAGCGGGTTGCCGCTGCGCATCGATCCAGATGCCGGACAGCTGCCAGCCGTCGAGCAGGGCGCCGGCGGGCCCGGTCAGGTTCCTGGCGAAGGGCAGCGCCCAGGTGAAGTTCATGACCCAGTTGTGCCGGGTGTCGAAGTCGGACGGCCCCTTGTTGTAGCCGGGGATGAACTCGGGGAGCGCCGAGGTCGTGCCGTTGGTGCGCGTCGGAGAAGAAGGTCGAGGCCTGGGTGGTGTCTTCGCTCTTCGAGAAGGTGTAGGACGACTGGATCGACACCCCCTGGTGGAAGCGGCGGCGCAGCTCGAAGACGAGCGCGTTGTACCAGGATTCGCCGTCGCTGCTCTTGAGCTCGATGGTCGAGAAGGCCGGGTTGGTCCGCGGCGTGCCGGCGGCAATGAACGGGCGGCCGTCGGCGGTGGTGCCGGTCGGCTGCGCGAGGTTGACGTCGCCGCTGCGGAGCAGGTGGCGGCCGCGCGAGCCGGCGTAGCCGAGGGTCATCGCGGTGCGGCCCCAGAGCTCCCGCTGCACGTTGACGTTGAAGACGTGTACGCGCGGGTTCTCGAGATCGAACTGGATCGGCCGGATCGAAATGGCGGTCGCGCGGTTGAACGGCGGGTTCGGGAACGTCGGGTTGATGATGACCGGCCGCGGCGTGAACGGCGGGTTGGTCACCGTGACGATCAGGTTCTGGTGGTTGTTGGTGTTGAAGTAGAGGCCGTAGCCGCCGCGCAGCGACGTGCGGCCGTCGCCGAAGAGATCCCAGGCGAACCCGGTGCGCGGCGAGATGTTGGTGTAGGTCGGATTCTCGTAGAGCGGCCCGACCACCGGGGCCGAGGCGGACAGGTCGGGCAGCGCGGAGTCGCGGCCGTACTTCTCTTCCGGGCAGCGTCGAGAACTCGTAGCGCACGCCGGCATTCACGGTCAGCCGCGGGGTGACCTGGAAGTCGTCCTGCAGGTAGACGCCGAACAGCGTGAAGCGCCAGTAGCGATCGAACTGCGCCTCGGGCGTGAGGCCGATGAAGCTGGCCGGCTGGTTCGCCAGGAACGCGTTCAGGTTGGCGAACGAGAAGATGCCCAGGCTGAAGGTCGGGTTGACCATGTTGTCCTGGTAGTGCTCGGCGAGCGCCCCCGCCTTGATCAGGTGGCGCCCGCGCGTGTGGACGAGGTCGTTCTGGAAGCTGAAGACGTTCTGCACCAGGCGGAGGTTGCCCGAGGCCTGCGGCCCGAAGCGGCGCAGGCCGCCGATGTCGATGTCGCCCAGGCTGTCGCGGGTGGCGATGAACGTCGGCAGCGGCGTCGAGGTGTTGGCCTCGACGTTCTGGCCGATCCGCGTCCGGCTGAAGCCGATCCGCGACGTGTTGAGCGTGCCGGCCGACAGGATGCGGCGGTACTCGCCGGTGAAGAACTGGTTGCGTCGAAAGGAAGGTGCGCGGGAACTGCGGGTAGTCGGTCGGCAGGAACTGGTCGGCGTTGTCGAAGGTGTAGCGCGCGAACAGCTGGTTGCCGCCGCCCAGGTTGTGGTCGATGCGCCCCTGCACGAAGTGCTCGTCGAGCTGCTCGCTGAACGGGAAGGTGAACGCCGCCAGCCCCTGGCCGAGCGACGGCCCGTTGGCGCGCGGGTACTCCGCCAGGTAGGGCGCAATCGCCGGGCTGACCGTCACCGCGCCGCCCGGCAGCAGGCCGAGCCGGGCGTTGTCGTCCGGCACCACCGTGCTGACCGTGCGGCCGAGCCGCTCGATCAGCGCTTCGTAGCCGAGGAAGAAGAACGTGCGATCGCGGCGGATCGGCCCGCCGATGGTGCCGCCGAACTGGTTGCGCCGGAAGTCCGGCTCCTCGCCGGTGTCGAAGAAGTTGCGGGCGTCGAGGGCGTCGTTGCGGTGAAAGGCGAAGAGCGTGCCGTCCACGGTGTTGGCGCCCGACTTGGTGATGGCGTTGATCTGGCCGCCGGAGTTGCGGCCGAACTCGGCGCTGTAGGCGTTGGCCTCGACGCGGAACTCGCGGATCGTCTCGATGCCGAGCGCGGTGCCGGCGGCGCTGCCCGCCGGGCCGTTGGTGAAGTCGTTCTGGATGGTGCCGTCGAGCAGGTAGACGTTCGACCGCGGATCCTGTCCGTTCACGCTCATCCCCAGGCCGTGCGCGACCACCGAGCCGCCGTCGCGGTGCGGATACGCCAGCACCCCCGGCTGGAGGAGCGCCAGGTCGGTGTAGTTGCGCCCGTTGAGCGGCAGCTGCTCGATGGCGGCGGAGCCGACCAGGTAGCTCAGCTCGGCGCTCGACGTGTTGATGACCGCGGTTTCGCCGGTGACGGTCACCTCTTCGGTCAGGCCGCCGATCTCGAGCGTGATGTTCTGGACCAGCGACTGCGCCACGCTCAGCTGGACCTCGCGGCGCACGTGCGGCTTGAAGCTGGCCAGCTCGGCGCGCAGCTCGTAGGTGCCGGGCGGCAGGACGGGAATGACGTAGCGCCCCTCGGGGCCGGTGACGGCCGAACGCACCAGCGAGGTGTCGACGTTGCGGGCGGTGACGCTCACGCCCGGCAGCACGCTGCGGTTGGCGTCCTCGACGGTCCCGCTGATCGTGGCGGCCGTCTGCGCCCACGCCGCCGGGATGGCGGCCGGCGCGCACAGGAGCAGCAGCCAGATGGGAAACACGCGTCGGGGCATCGGGCAAGGCATCAGGCGGGCTCCTTCCAAGCGGGCCGGAGCAACGGGGTGCAAAAGACCAAGTGTATCAACGGCTTTGAGCCCGGCCGGGTCTCATGAGATAAAGACGTTCCACCCCTCTCGACCGTTTCAACGACGGAGGTCCCGGGCACGAATGGCACGAGCAGGCCTGATTACGGTGATTGCCGGCATGTACCTCCTGCACCAGGACCTCTGGCTGTGGGGCCAACCTCGTCCGCTCGCGTTCGGGTTCCTGCCGCCGGGGCTCACCTACCACGCCGCCTATTGCCTGGCCGTGGCCGGGCTGATGTGGCTGCTCACCCGCGTGGCCTGGCCCGCAGGGCGCGAGGACGGACCGGCCGGCCCGGCCGGAGGACGCGCGCCGGTGATCCCCGCCCTCATCGTTTTTGCCTACCTCGGCGCCGTCCTCTACATCGGCATCTTCGCCTGGCGCGGCAGCCGCGCCCAGGGGGCCGTCGAGGAGTACTTCCTGGCCGGCCGGTCGCTCGGCCCGGCGGTGTTCCTGCTGTCGCTGTTCGGCACCAACATGACCGCGTTCACGATCCTCGGATCGGCCGGCCATGCCTTCGCCAACGGCATCGTCACCTTCGGCCTGATGGCCTCGTCTTCGGCGTTCGTCATCCCGCTGACGCTGTTCTTCATCGGCACCCGCCTGTGGACGCTCGGCAAGCGGCACGGCTTCATCACGCCGGTGCAGATGTTCCGCGACCGCTGGGAGTGCGGGCACATCGGCACGCTCATCTTCGCGGTGCAGGCGGCGCTGCTGGTGCCCTACATCATCATTGGCGTGATGGGCGGGGGCACCGCGCTCCGCGCCATCTCGGGCGGCGTGGTGCCCTACTGGCTCGGCGGCGCGGTGGTCGCGCTGGTGGTCATGAGCTACGTGTTCTTCGGCGGCATGCGCGGGACCGCCTGGGTGAACGCGTTCCAGACCGTGCTCTTCCTGTCGTTCGGCGCCGTGGCGGTGCTGGTCATCGGCCGCGGCATGGGCGGCTTCGGCCCGGCGATGGAGTCGCTGCTGGCGGCGCCCGAGACGGCGCCGCTGCTGTCGCGCGAGCGGGTCTCGCCGCTGTTCTTCTTCAGCTACACCTTCATTCCGCTCTCCACCATCGCCTTCCCCCACATCGCCATCTTCTGCCTCACCGCGCGGCGGCTGGTGCAGTTCAAGCGCACGGTGATCTTCTATCCGGTCTGCATCCTGGCCATCTGGCTGCCCTGCGTGTTCCTCGGCGTGGCCGCCAACAGCATGACCGGCGCACCGCGTATTGCCGCCAAGCTCGAGGCCCGCCAGGCGCTCGCCGCCGCCCCCGCCTCGATGCCGGCGGCCGAGCGTGCCGACCTGCGCCGCCAGGCGTCTGGAGACGACGTGGTGCCGATCATGCTGGATGTCTTCGCGCCGGTCTGGCTGGCGGGCATCCTCGGGGCCGGCATCATGGCCGCGGTGATGGCGAGCGACTCGCAGATCCTGGCGCTGTCGACGATGTTCACCGAAGACGTCTTCACCTACTACGGCGGCACCGCACGGTTCGGCGAGGCCGTCCAGGTGCAGACCGGCCGCGCCTTCGTGGTGGTGCTGACGATTGCCGCCTACCTGATTGCGCTCAGGGCGCCGCAGGGCATCTTCGATCTGGCGGTGCAATACGCCTTCTCGGGGTATGCGGCGCTGTCGCCGCTGCTCGTGGCGGCGCTGTTCTGGCGCCGGAGCACGAAGTGGGGCGCGCTGGCGGTCGCGCTGTGGGTGATCGTGGCGGTCGTCTACACCGCCCGGGTGCCCGGTGCGCTCGCCTGGTTCGGCCTGATGCCGGTCGTGCCGATGACGGTGGTCTCCGGCCTGCTGATGGTGGCCGTGTCGCTCGTGACCCCGCCGCCCTCGGCGGCCACGATCGCCAGGTACGGCTGGTGACCCTCAGTAGGCGGCGCGGTAGATGTCCAGCGCTCCCTCGGCGTCGAACGGCCGCGGGTTGAAGCCGCCGGTCCACTGCTGTGCGGCGAGCGCCGCCAGCGCGGGCAGCAGCGCCTCGTCCACGCCGGCGTCGCCGAGCCGGGCCGGCAGGCCGGCGGCGCGGGCGAAGTCCTCCATCAGGCGGGCCAGCGTTTCCGCCGCATCGAGATCCCGCACCCGCCGGCGCGGCGAGCCGAGCAGCGCGGTGTAGCCGTCCGCCGCGCTCGCGGCGTTCCAGCGGATCACGTGCGGGACGAGGATCCCCAGCGCGAGCCCGTGGGTGAGCCCGGCGCCGGCGGTGAGCGGGTTGGCGCAGGCGTGGGCGGCGCCGAGCATCGACCCCTCGATAGCCATGCCGGCCAGGTGCGATCCGACCTGCATGGCGCTGCGGGCTTCCAGGTCGGCCGGGTGCAGCAGGACCCGTTCGAAGGCGCCGGACAGCAGCCGCCATGCCTGGTGCGCACAGGTGTCCGACAGCGCCGTCCGCCGGGTGCTCACCGCCGATTCCAGCGCGTGCGCCAGGGCGTCGATCCCCGCCGTTGCCGTGACGTGCCGCGGGGCGGTGAGGGTGAGGTCAGGGTCCAGGATGGCAACGCGGAACGCGGCGGAGGGGTCGCCGCAGGCCATCTTCATGCGGCTCGCCGCGTCGGCAATCACCGCGTAGGACTGTGCTTCGCTCCCGGTGCCGGCGGTGGTCGGGATGCCGATCATTGGCGGCAGCGGGGCGCCGGCCTTGCCGTAGCCGCGGTAGTCCGCCATCTCGCCGCCGTTGGCCAGCAGGAAGCCGATGCCCTTGGCACAGTCGAGCGAGCTGCCGCCCCCCACCGCCACGATCGAGTCCACCGCATGCGGCGCGGCGAACCGCGCCCCCGCGGCGACCATGGCGCTGTCGGGATTCTCGGCGAAATCGGCGTACGGGACGACCGTCAGCCCGGCGGCTTCGAGCGACCCCTGCACCACCGCGGCGTGACCCGCGACGGCGATGCCCGCGTCGGCGACCAGCAGGGTACGGCGGAACCCGAGGTCGCGCGCCACCGTGCCGGCGCGCTGGGAGGTCCCCTGGCCGAAGATCACCCGCGTCCTCGGCTGGAAATCGAAGGGGACCATCGTGAAGTAAACTCTATCACCCGCGCCGACGTCCTTCCGTGGGACGACCTGCGTCGTGCCCCGATCACATTATGACCACCGCCGAACCGGCTCCCAGCCCGCGCCTCACCCCGATCCAGTGGCTGATCTGTGGCATCGCGGCCATCGGGTTCGCCTTCGACATCTACGAGATCCTGATGCTGCCGCTCATCGTGCGGCCGGCGCTGCTCGAGCTGATCGGCGCGGCGCCCGGATCGCCCGAGTTCCAGATGTGGGTCGGGCGGCTGTTCTACATCCCGGCGTTCGCCGGCGGCCTCTTCGGCCTGATCGGCGGCTACATGACCGATCGGTTCGGCCGCCGCCGCGTGCTGACCTACAGCATCCTGATCTACGCCGTGGCGGCGTTCCTTTCTGGCTTCTCGACCTCCATCGAGATGCTGCTGGTGCTGCGCTGCTTCGTGTTCATCGGCGTCTGCGTCGAGTTCGTCGCCGCGGTCGCCTGGCTCGCCGAGCTCTTTCCCGAGCCGCGGCGGCGCGAAAAGGTGCTCGGCTACACCCAGGCGTTCTCGTCGCTCGGCGGCCTGCTCGTGGCCACCGCCAACGGCCTCTGCGTGACCTATGCCACCAGCCTGCCGGCGATTGCCGGCTTCGGGCTGGGCGGCGTGATCGCCAACCCGCACGCGCCGTGGCGCTACACGCTCATGTCGGGCGTGCTGCCCGCCATTCCCCTGATCCTGATCCGGCCGTTCCTCCCCGAATCGCCGATCTGGCAGCAGCGCCGCGCCGCCGGCACGCTGAAGCGCCCGAGCATCGCCGCGCTCTTCGCGCCGGCGCTGCGCCGCACCACGATTGTCACCACGCTCATGTTCGCGATGGCCTACGGCGCGGCGTTCGGCGCCATCCAACAGGTGCCGCAGATCATCCCGGGGCTCCCGGAAGTGCGGGAGATGACCGCCAACCGGCCGGCGCCCCAGGCGCGCGCCGTCGAGCAGCGCGTGGCGTCGGACGTGACGAAAGTCCAGGAGGTCGGCGGCCTGGCCGGCCGGGTGGCGCTCGCCTGGCTGGCCGTGGTGATCGTCAGCCGGCGGCGGCTCATCCGGATGTTCCAGATCCCCGGGCTCATCATCATGCCGATCGCCTTTGCCTGGGCCGCCACCACCAGTCTCAATCTGCTGTATCCGTTGATCTTCCTTGCCGGCTTCTTCACGGTGGCGCAGTTCAGCTTCTGGGGGAACTACCTGCCGCGCGTGTATCCCGTCCACCTGCGCGGCACCGGCGAGAGCTTTGCCGCCAACATCGGCGGGCGGCTGCTCGGCACCTCATTCGCCTGGGTCACGGCCACCCTCGCCGTGACGCCGGACCGCGCCTACGCGCCGACGAAGATCGCGCTGGTCGCCGCCGGTGTCGGCGTGTCGGTGTATGTCGTGGGCCTGATCGCCAGCGCCTGGCTGCCGGAGCCGGGTCCCGAGCTTGGCGAAGACTGATCATCAGGGGAGCCGGGGGCCGGCAGCCCCGACGCCACACGGGCAAGGAAGCTTGAAGATGCCATCACTGCTTGCCACCAGCCTCGCCATCGCGCTCGCCACCGCCGCCGCCGCCCAAACGCCGCCGCCGGCCCCGGCGAATCTGCAGGGAAAGCTGTACCGCGCGGCCTTCTCGGCGGGGACGGGCGTGCTCGTCCCCGCCGACCTCGCCGCGATGGCCGAACCGCTCCGCACGCGGCTCGCCACCTATCTCGCCCGCCGCGCCGCCTTCAAGTCCCGCTACAAGGGCACACCCGACAACATCGAGAAGCTGCGCGCCGACGCCAAACGCCGCGTCCTCGAGCGCGCCATCGTCTCGCTCATCGACAGCCCGGGCATCGAGCAGACCGCGGCGGAGTTCGTCGCCGCCGCGCCGATCGCCGATGAATGGGACGGCATGCCCGACGGGCCGCTGGCGGAAGCCACGTTTGCCGAGGACGCCTTGAAGAAGGCCCCGGCATCGCCGCTCGCCCCATGGCTCTACGTCTTCATCGCCGAGCGCCAGCGCGTGACGTTCGAGACGTACGAGAACACGAAGAATGCAGAGGGGATGAAGACGGCTGCCAGGAAGTATCGTGCGTTCGCCGAGCGGGCGCGCGCCGCCGGCGACCCGATCTTCGCGGCGCTCTTCGCGGACATGGAGGGGCGGCCGTACCTGTACATCAAGTCCGGCAGCCATCCGCGCGACTACGATCCCGATACGTGATGCAAGAAGTAGCGTCCCGTGTGGACGCTCGCTGACAGGTGACGGGCGGTCAGGCTCCCAGGCAGAACAGCTTGCCGTCCTGCGACCCGATCACCACCCGGCCCGCGACGACCGCCGGCGATGCCGACAGTGGCCCGCCCGCCTCGAACTCGAACACCGGCTTTCCCGACGCCGCGTCCAGCACGTAGAGCTTGCCGTCGTTGCTCCCCACGTAGACCCGGTTCCCGGCGACCACGGGCGAGGAATCGACGCGCGCGCGCGTGGGGAAGGTCCACAGCGATGTGCCGGTCTTCAGGTCGATGGCGTGCACCAGCTTGTCGCGCCCGCCCACGAACAGCCGGCCGTCGGCCACCGCCGCCGACGAGTAGAACGGGAAGCTCCGGCTCGGGTGCTTGTAGCGCCACGCGATCTTGTGCGCCTGCAGATCGACGGCGAGGACTTCGCTCTCATAGGTGCCGTAATACGCCCGCCCGTCCACGATCGCCGGCGACGCGCCCGTGTAGGCGCCCGACGACACCGCGAAGATCTCCTTGCCGTCGCTGATCCGGATGGCCCGCAGGATCTCGTCGCACCCGGCGATGTAAGCCACCCCGTCCACCACCGCCGGCGTGCCGTGGATGTAGCCTTCGGTCTGCACCTTCCACAGCAGCGTGCCGTCCTTGGCGCCGAGCGCGTAAAGGTGGGAGTCGTAGGAGCCGATGAGCACCCGGTCGCCGACGACGACCGGCGAGGACTTCACCTCGCCGCCCGTCTTGTACGTCCACACCGCCTTGCCGGTGGCGGCATCGACCGCGTGCACGACGCTGCCGAGGTCCCCGAAGTAGACGAGGCCGCCGGCCACCGCCGGCGACGACTCGCCGAGGCCTTCCGGCGAGGCGCGGTACATCCATTTGCGCTTGCCGTCGGCCAGGCTGACCGCGTGCAGCTCCCCGGGCTGGGCCCCGACGTAGACCACGCCATCGGCAATGGCGGCCGACGACTCGATGGACTCTCCCGCGTCGTAGGTCCAGAGCAGCTTGAGCGTGTCCGGGACCGCCGCCGCCGTGCGGCCGCGAAGCGCCGGCTCACCGCGGAACTGCGTCCAGCGATCCGCGGCGACGCCGGACGGCGCCTGCGCGCCGGCGGCCGCCACCGCAACGGCGATGACGGCGAGGAGGACAACGGCGCGGCGCCCGATCATTTGCCGGCGGCGATCGCGAACAGCTCGTTCCGGTTCACGATGTACAGCGCGTCGTTGGTCGGCACCGCGGTCGAGTAGACCGAGCTGAGCATGTTGTTCTCGGCGATGAGCTTCATCGTCCGATCGGCGGCGAGGACGGCGATGTCGCCGTCTTCGTCGCCGAGGTAGACCTTGCCGTCGATGACCATCGGCGAGCCCCAGATGGCGGCGAACATGTCGTGCTTCCAGAACGCCTTGCCCGTCTTGATGTCCACCGCGTGCAGGAAGCCGCTGAAGTCCGAGTAGAACAGGATGCCGTTGTAGATCGCCCCGGTCGAGATCGACCGCCGGATGTCGCCGTAGTGCCAGATCTGTCCCGACGTCGTGATGTCGCCGCGCTTGGTGGCGTCGATGGCGTAGAGGTGGCCGACGCCTTCGCCGTGCTCGGGGTCCTGGCCGTTGGCGATGTAGACGACGTTCTCGTGGATGACCGGGGTGCTGATCACCTCGTTCCGCGTCTTCGGCCACACCGAGTCCTTCGGATTGAGGTCGAACTCCCACAGCCGCTTGCCCGACTTCGCCTCGTAGCCGCGCACCCAGCCGTCGCCCTGGCCGATCACGACCTGGACGGTGTCGCCGATCATGCCCACCGCCGGCGACGACCACTGGCCGTGCAGGATCTTCTCGCCGACCGGGTTGTCCTCCCACACCAGCTTGCCGGTCGTCTTGTCCACCGCGATGATGGCCGGCGCCTTGGGCGAGGGAACGTTGACGTGGCTTTCATCCTGGCCGTTCGAGGTGCTGACGTAGATCAGGTTCTCGAACACCACCGGCGAGGAGTTCGCCATGTTGTGCTGGAGGACGCCGAGCTCCTCCATCATGTCGAAGCGCCAGATCACGTCCGCGTCGGTCTCCCGCGTCAGCTTTTCGTCCTGGATCCCGTCGTTCTTCCCGTCGCGAAAGCCGTCGACGTCGACCGCGACCAGCTCGCCGCGGTTCGAGACGTAGTACACGACGCCGTTCTCGACGAGCGGCGACGAGCAGACCCCCTGGAACGGCCAGTCGTTGGCGCGGCCGGCGGCCAGCTTGTCGTGCACGGCCTGCCACATGAACTGGCCGTCCGATTCGCGGAACGCCATCAGGATGCCCTTGTCGCCCTTGATCTCGGGATCCTTCGCCGCCTCGTTATTGGTGCCGACGAACACCATGCCGCCGGCGACGACCGGGTTGCCGTAGGTCTGCGAGCCGAGCTCGGCGACCCAGCGGATGTTGGTCTTCGTCTTGACGTCCCACTCGGTCGGCAGCCCCTTGATGTTCGACACCATGTTGCGATCGGGTGAGCCGCCCCACATCGGCCATTCCTTGCCGCCGGCATCGCCCGCCGTCAGCCCGAGCGAGCCCGCAGCCACCACCACCGCACCACAAGCCAAGAAGGCGTGTTTCCTCATTATTGATATCCCTGCCCCCGCTACTTGTTCCTGTAGACCTTGATGTTGTCGTAGAAGAGCTCGGACCCGCCCTGCGGCGCCGAGTTCATCGCATCCGCATAGATGCCCGGGCTCCCCTGGTGGCTGCCGATCGGATCGATGCGCTCGACGGTCCAAGTGGCCGGCTCCGGCTCACCCTTCGGCCAGACCTTGCCGCGCGCCCGCACCTTGCTGCCGTCGAGCGACTGCACCTCGAGCTTCAGCACGTACCAGGTGTCGGGCTTCCACGTGTAGTCCGCCTTGACGGTGCGCTCGGTTTCCGGCTGCCACGGCTGCAGCTCGAGACGCTGGTGATTGCCGAACAGCACCAGCTCGTAGCGCTGGGCGACGATGCCGACGTCGCTCATCTGGCGGCGCCGCTCCATCGACCGCACGTCCGCCTCGATCGTGTAGTTCGACAGGTCCGGCGGGCCGAAGAACGGCCGGGTTCTCTTGGCGAAGGCGAACGGGTTGTCGGCCAGCTTCACCAGCACCTTGTTGCCGTCGAGGTCGCGGACCGCGAACTTGCCGGTGGCGTTGATCCAGTGCGCCGGAGGCGCCTTGTCGCTGCCCTCGAAATCGAAGGTCCAGGGCAGGTCGGGGACGACGCGGATCCGCGCACCGGCGGTGAGGCTGCCGGAGGCCGCCTTGACGGTGCCGGCCTGCGCGCCCGCCGACTTGTCGGCCGTGAAGCGCCCCTTCTCGATCGTGCCCTGCAATCCCTCCAAAGTCCAGGTGGCCTGACCGGCGCTCTCGAGCGAGCGCCCCTGCCCGTCGTAGGCCCGCACGTTCAGGTCCACCGACTCGCCCGGTTTGAGGATCAGCTCCGTCGGCGTGACGAGCAGCGTGGCGGCCGGCCCCGCGGCGCCCCCGCCCGTGGTGCTTCCCGCCGTGGCGCTCCCGCCCGAGGCACCCCTGCCGGTGGCGGCCGCCGCCGGTTTCGCCGCCGGTTTCGCGTCCGGCCGGGCTCCTTTCGGCCCGATCGCGTAGAGCCCGTCCATCGACGTGATGTAGACGCGGCCGCGGGCGACGATCGGGGAGGCGATGATCTGTTCGGCCTTCTCCGGCGTGCCCAGCCAGTCCTGGTCGAGGATCTCGGCCCGGTCGGCGTGCGGCCGGATGATGAACACCTTGCCGCCGGCATCGCCGGTGTTCTCCGTGCCGATGTAGAGCTTGCCGTCGGCCAGCACCGGCGAGGCCTTGGCGATCGTGCCGAGCGCCTCGCTCCACAGCCGCTTGCCGGTCTTCAGGTCGAAGGCAAACAGGACGCCGCCGTTGTCGAGCGCGTAGACGCGCTCGCCGTCGCTGACCGGCGAGGCGTAGCCGGCCTGGACGCCGCGGACGATCCAGCGCGCGTCCTTGTCGGTCAGCGTGCCCTTCGACGCCGCGGGCACCGCCGCGATCATGCCCATCTCGCTCGTGCCGAGGTTCTCTTCGCTGTGGCTGACGATCACGTCGGAGCCGAGCACCAGGGCGGCGGTGTTCAGGCCGCGCTGGCTGACCCGCCAGTTCCAGATCGGCTCTCCCGTGGCGACCGCGATCGCGTGCATCGCGCCGTCGCTGCCGCCCGAGAACATCGTGCGCGTGCCGGCGACGTCCGCGATGAACGGGTTCGCGTAGATCGTGTCGGTCGGCCGCCCTTCCGGCGCGCTGACCCAGTTCGCCCGCCCGGTGGCCGTGTCGAACGAGATGTAGCGATGGGCGCCGCCGGCCTGCGCCCCCCAGAGGAACGTCAGCCCGCTCACGATCAGCTGGTCGCCGTCCACCACCGGCGACGACACCCGCCCGCCGTGCGTCGTCCACATGCCGAATTCCTCGGGCAGCGACCGCTCCCAGAGCACCTTGCCGTCGGGCGAGAGCGACATCAGCAGGCCGTTGCCGCTGAAGACGAACACGTGGCCCGTCGCGGGATCGACCGCCGGCGAGGCCCACGCAATGCGGTGCGGCGGGACGTCGCTGGTGAAGAGGTTGTATTTGTGCTCCCACAGGAGCTTGCCCGTGTCGGCGTTGAACGCCATCAGCCGTTCCTGCAGGGTCGGCCCCGAGCCCGCCGCGTTCTGCAGGTAGAGGCGGTCCCCGAAAACCACCGGGGCCGACCGCCCGCCGTAGGGCGCCTTCCAGGCCAGGTTCTGCCCGGCCGGATCCCAGGCCGACGGCAGCGCGGCCGCGTCGGACGCCCCCGTGCGCGCCGGCCCCCGCCATTCCGGCCAGTTCTGCCCATGAAGCAGCGCCGCCGCCGGCGCAAGCAGGGCCGCGGCGCACAGGAGGAACACGCGGGAGAAGCTGTGAATTCGCATCATAGGTGTACCTAAGTCTACGTCCCTCGGCTCAGGAGCGTTTCGGGGCCTCCGGGGTTCAGGGTTCAGGGTGCAAGGTGCAGGGTTCGCTTGGTTCATGGTTCAAGGTTCGGTGAACCCTGTGAACCTCGCACCTTGAACCTGAACCTTGAACCTGAACCTTGCACCCTGCACCTTGCACCCTGAACCTGCGTCTAAAACCTCACCCTCACCCCCACCTGCCCCCGCCTTGACGCCCCGGCCGAGAGAATCCTGCCGAATGTCGGGGAGCCGAGGAAGGCGTCGGGGAGATCGAAGTTGGCCGTATTGAAGAGGTTGAAGACTTCCAGCCGCAACTGGACCCGGGCCTCGGCGGCACGGAAGAGCTTCGTCACCGCCAGGTTGACGTTCTTGTAGCCCGGTCCCTCGGCGCTGTTGCGGCCGGCGTTGCCGAACGTGCCGAAGGCGGGGAAGCTGTAGGCGCCAGTGTTGAACCAGGCGTCCGCGGTCCGGGCGTCCACCGGGAGCGCCGCGGTGCCGGTGACGTTCGGGCGGTCGTTGTAGCCAAAGCCGAGATTGGCCCGCCCGGTATTGCTGACCTCGATGTCGGGGTGGATGGCCACCGTGAACGGACGGCCGCTCTGCACCGTGCCGATCGCCTGGACCTGCCAGTCGTCGAGCCACGCATGCCCTGCAAACGGCAGGTCGTAGATCAGGCTCAGCGTGGCGCGGTGGCGCACGTCGAAGCTGGAGCGGCTCCGCTCGGCCCCCGGATCCAGGCTGTTCTGCGGAAAGTTCGCATCCCCCGCGCTCGTGAAGAAGCCCGACGCATCGTCTGTCGATTTGCCGTAGGTGTAGGCGGCCTGGAGCGACAGCCCGCGGTCGTAGCGCTGCAGGTAGCGGATCTGGGCGGCGTCGTAGCGGGACGAGGCGCGGGATTCGATCAGCGTGATGTCCGCGAACATCGGGTTGGGACGCAGGTTGAGCGGGCGGGGGTCGGCGGGCGGCTGGTTGCCGTCGCGCGCCGAGATGAGGTCGTGGCCGCGCGAGCCGACGTAGGCGACCTCGATCGCGCGCTTCGAGCCGATCTGGTGCTGCAGGTTCACGTTGAAGTGTTCCATCCACGGCGTCTGCAGGTCGCGCTGGTAGGCGGTCGCCGACTGCGGAATGAACACCGGGAAGGTCGCCGGGAAGGGATCGAACAGCGTGATCGGCGCGGCCACCGGGAAGTAGAGCCCGAGCGTGTAGTAGGGCGGGTTGAAGTAGAGCCCTTCCGATGTCGCCAGCGCCCCCTGGTTGTAGTAGACGCCGTAGCCGCCGCGCACGACCCAGCGCTCGAGCGGGTCGAGCGTCCAGCTGAAGCCGGCCCTAGGCGCGACGTTGTTGCGATCGGGCTGGAAGCCGCCGCGCGGCATGCCGCTGGTGCCGACGGGCACGAGGGTGCCGGTGGACTGGTCGTAGAGGGTGGCGCGGTCGTTCGCGTCGACTGGCGGCGCCGCGTATTCGTAACGCAGCCCCGCTGAAATGGTCAGGCGGCCCGCGGCGCGCCAGTCGTCGTGCGCGAACAGGCTCCAGTTGCTGGCCCGCAGGTCCTGCGGATTGTCCATCCGCGCCCCGGCGGTCACGACCGGCAGGCCGAGCAGCAGGTCGGCCAGCGCGTTGCCGGTGTAGCCCCGCTGCGCAAAGGTGAGGGAGCCGCGCGCGAGCACATCGCGGAACGCCGACTGCCGCACGCCGTACCACTCGCCGCCCAGCTTGAAGAGATGGGCGCCCCGCGCGTGGGTGACGGTGTCGGCCAGCTGGAAGGTGTCGGCGGTGCTGGCCTGCGGGTTGTTGTACTCGTGGCCGAGCGGGGAGTAGCCGGCGACGGAGATCAGGCTGAGGCCGGCGTCGCGGGGATTGGCGGACAGCGCGGGCAGGCCGAGCGTCGCGTTGGTGACCGCGGTGTTCTCGGGGAACACGCGGATCGAGACCCGGTTGAAACCGAAGCGCAGGTCGTTCACCCACGCGTCCGCCGACGAGGTGGCGGTGACGGCGAGGTTCTGGCCGCGGCGCGCCACGTCATTGCCGAAACCCGGGAGCGACGAGAAGCCGGGTCCCGCGAACGGCTCGATCAAATCGCGGTCCGACATGCTGTAGCGCGCCGCCAGCCTGGTCGAGCCGGTCAGGTTGTGCTCCACTTTGCCGTCGAGTTGATCGATGTCGTCGCGCAGCGTCGGCGACGACACGTAGTTGGCAAACGGCACCGCGCGGTTGGGCGCCGGATAGAGCGCCGCGATCGCGGCGCCAATCGGATTCTGGAAGAACGCCGGGACCTGGCCGCCGGGCAGCGGCTGGCGGCTGGCCGGGTCCACCGGGCGGGGGAACAGCGACTGCGCGAAGTTGCCGGCGCGCTCCTCGAGCGTCGGGACGTTGGTCACGCGCGTGATGCCCTCGCGCAGCCGCGTGCGCTCGTAGTCGAGGAAGAAGAAGGTGCGGTTGCGCACGACCGGCCCGCCAAGCGAGCCGCCGAACTGATGGCGGCTGTACTCCGGGTCGGGCTCCCCCTCGGGGGCAAAGAAGTTGGGCGAATCGAAGCCGCCGGGACGGTAGAACTCGTAGGCGCTGCCAGACAGCTGATTCGACCCCGATCGCGTGAGGACGTTCACCTGGCCGCCGCCGTTCCGGCCGAACGACGCGTCGTAGGTGGACGTCGCCACCTTGAACTCCTGGATGCCGTCGACGGGCGGGCGGACGGCCGGGGTGTTCAGCTTGGGGTCGACGTTGTAGATGCCGTCGAGCACGTAATTGTTGAAGTCTTCACGCGCGCCGTTGGTGCTGAAGGCGAAATCGCCGCGCACCGAGCCGGCCGACCCCTGCGGCGCGGGCGCCGTGCCGGCGGCCAGCAGGGCGAGCTCGAGGAAGTTGCGGCCGTCGAGCGGCAGGTTCGCCACCTCGTCCTGCGTGATGAGCGTCGTGAGGGCGGCCGAGTTGCGCTCGAGCAGCGGAATCCGTTCCTCCGATCCGCCGGTCGTGACCACCGTCGTCGAGGATGCCGTGACCGTGAGGACCGGCTCGAGCCACAGCCGCTGCCCCACGACGACCTCCGCGCGGTGACGGTAGATCGTGAACCCCGGGCGCCGCGCCTCGATGGAGTAGCGCCCGGGCGCCAGCTCCGCGAACGCGAAGTTGCCCTGCCCGTCGCTGACCGCACCGCGGGTCTCGTTGGTGTCTTCGCGGAGCACGCTGATCCGGACGTCGGGCAGGCGCGCGCCGGTCTGGTCGAGCACCACGCCGCGAATCGTGGCGCGCGGTGTCTGTGCGACCAGCGCAGCGGGCGCCAGCGTCAGCATGGTGCACAACAGGGAAAAAGAACGGATTGAGGTCATAACGGAGCAGCAGGCCCGAAACCCTAATCTTAGCGCGGCCGCGGCGGCGTCCCGGCGAAGACGGCAGCCGCCCCGCCGTTTGTCACAACCCGCGCACGACGAGGTCCTGGACGAGCCAGGCGGGCGCCGGATGGATCCGCAGATAGCGCGTCGTGACGTCGGGCAGCCCGAAGCGCATCGGGACCCGCACCGGATCCTCGAGCGCGCCGGCGAGGGCGGTCCCGCCCGTCCACCCCTCCCATGCCGTCGTCCAGTCGAGCCCGTTGCCGGACACCTCGATGGCGAACCGGCGCCCGACCTCCGGGTAGCGGCGGCCGAGCGGGAACTCGAGGGCGCGCACGACACGCGGCGCGCCGAGGTCGAGGACCGCGTGTTCGCGCGGCAGCAGCGTGACCGCCGCCTGGTGCACCGCCCCTCCGGCAGGCCGCCGCAGCTGCGGCTGCGCCGGCAGCAGATACGAGGTGCCGGCGCTGGTGACGTGGCCGCGGGCCACGCCGGGGATCGATTCGACCAGCCGGCGGAAGGTGCCGGCCGGGTCGTGCCGCTCGGCCACGAGGAGCAGCAGGGGGCGTCCCCGGGCGAGCTCCACGATCGGCGAAGGATCCTGGCGCCGGAGCGCCTGGCCGAGAATGTCGTAGTGCGGCGGGACGTGGCCGCTGTAGCCGTTGACCAGCGGGCGCCTGTGCGAGATGGCGCGGAGCATCGCGTTCACGTTGACCCCCGCCTCGTCCGGGGGCAGCTCCAGCACGGCTGCCGCGGAAGCGTCGGGCAGGTCCACCCGCCCGGGCGGCGGGGATCCGGTGAGCGGCTCGATCGCCCCGTCCGCGGCCAGCCCGGCGCAGACGCATGCCGCCAGGAGGATCCGCATCAGCGGCGACGCCGGCAGCATCACCGCCAGCCCGATGCCGGCGGCGACCGACAGGCAGAGGGCCATCAGCATGGCAAACCTGACCGGCACGCGCAGCCCGTCGAAGCCCGGCAGGTACATCAGCGGCTCGTAGGGCTTCAGCCATCCCACGACGCCGTCGCCGGGGCCCACCGGTCCGAGCGTCAGCGCAGCCATGAGCAGGGCCGCCAGGACATAGAAGAGGAAGGTGCCGGCAAGCGGCGAGTGGCCCGCGCGTCCGCCGCGGCGCGCCGCCACGAACGGGATCGCGATCAGGACAACGAGCAGGACGGTCAGCCCCGGGAACAGGAAGTCCTCGACTGCCGGCACCGCGCGCTCCGGCCAGAACGCCAGCATCGGCGGCGGCTTCAGGAACGATCCGGCCGTGGCGCTGAACTGCAGGATGTCGTCGCGGGCGCGCGACAGCCCGAGCGCCGCGTGGACCTCGCGGTACTTCAGCAGCACCGGAATCAGCGGTATCGACGCCAGCACCCAGGCGCCGGCGACTTCGAGCGCCGGGCGCCCTCGGCCCCTGGCCGCCGCGAACCAGGCCAGCCAGGCCACGACCAGGATCGGCGCGAAGAGCAGGTAGTAGCCGTTCGACAGCGCCTGCAGCAGCCAGGCGGCGCCGAAGAGGGCGAGCCACCGCCGCCGGCCGCTGTCGGCATACGCATGCAGGCCGAGCAGCATCAGCGGCAGCCACTGCGACGTCAGCACCTGCAGGTGGGACAGCTGGCCCGCCCGCACCGGCGCCAGCGCGTACGCCACGCCGCCGCAGATGGCGGCGAGCGTGGACCCGGTGAGGCGCCGCAGGAGCAGGTAGGTGAAGAAGCCGGACAGCGTGCCCGACAGCAGGAGCGCCGTGTTGTAGGCGAGCGCCGGCGTGGCCCCCAGGCGCAGCAGCGGCGTCGTGAACAGCCCGACGCCGGCGAGGTGCTCCGACAGCGCGAGGGCGCCGGGCATGGGATGGAAGATCGGCGGGTTCCACCATTCCGGCGTGAATGGCACCGCCTGCGCGTTCCACCACAGGATCCAGGCGTTCAGGAACGGGTCGCCGGGGTCGAACGCGATGCGCGCCGCGAGTTGGGTCGGCAGCGGCCACGTCCACGCCAGCGCCAGCGCGGTGAACAGCGCCAGGACGACGAGGGGATGTGGCCGGGGCTGGTGCGGCGGCAGCGGCCCTTCCTCAGCGCGCGCCAGCCGTGCCCGTCCCGCGGCCGCCGCCGGCCGCCGGCGGCAGCGGCTTCCGCGGCAGCTTCTCCTCGCGGTTGGCCGCGTGGTAGGCGAAGGCGGCAACGATGACCGCGTTCTTGCGCAGGTCTTCTTCCTGCAGGCGCTCGTACGCGTCCATCGAGGAGTGGTGCGTCCTCGAGCCGTACTCGACGTCGTCCTGGATGAACTGGAAACCCGGCAGCCCGACGCGATCGAACGCCAGGTGGTCCGTGCCTCCCGTGTTCCGGATGCTCAGCGTCGTCATGCCGAGGCTGCGCAGCGGGTCCATCCAGGCCGCGAAGATCGGCGCGGCGGCCTCGTTGCCCTGGAGGTAGATGCCGCGAATCGCGCCGGTGCCGTTGTCGAGATTGAAGTAGGCGGAGAGGTTCGCGTGCGCCGGCTTCAGCGCCATGCCCTGGACGTCGGCAAAGTGCTCGCCGACGTAGGCGCGCGATCCGAGCAGGCCCTGCTCCTCGCCGCCCCAGAGCCCGATCCGCACCGTGCGGCGCAGCGTCACGCCGCTCTTCTTGAGGATGCGCATGGCTTCCATCATCACCGCCGACCCGGCGGCATTGTCGGTGGCGCCGGTCGCGCCGTGCCACGAATCGAAGTGGGCGCCGAGCATCACGACCTCGCCCGCCTTGTCCGTCCCCGGCAGGTCGGCCACGATGTTGAAGGCCGGGGAGTCGTCGGAGAAGGTGTTCCTGATCTCGAAATCGAGCCTGACCGGCATCTCCTTCTGCAGGGTGCGGACGATGCGGCCGTAGTGCTCGACGGCGATGACCACGGCGGGCAGGCCGGGTTCGGCGTCAGGCGCGCGGCCGGCGGCGCCGCCGCTGACGAAGACCGTGCCGCCGTCGCCGCGGCCGGGAACGACCGTGGCGAGTACCCCTTCGTCCTTGAAGAACGTCTCCCGGCGCTGGGCGAACGACGGCGTGGCGGGGCCCCCCTGGCGTCCCGGGCCGCCGGCCCGCCCGCCGCGGCCGCGCTGCGGCGAGGCGCTGGTGTCGCCGCGCAGCGCCTCGAGCTCCGCCGCGGTGTAGCGGGAGGCGGGTGCGATCCACAGCGCCGGCACGTCGCGCATCGCCTGGGCGAGCACGACCTTGCCCCGCAACTTGCCCTTGTAGCGCGCGATGTCCTCGTCGGACTCGATCACCGCCAGCACCGCATCGCCGGAGACCGCGCCATCCGTTCCCGGCGTCCACGCGGTGGCCATGCCGATCACCGGGAACCGGCCGCCGGGCGTTGCCGCGGTCATGGCGAACGTCTCGTTCGCCCAGCCGCGTCCGAAGGGAAACGGCGCGAGCCGGGCGTTGGCCAGGCCCCACGACGTCATCTCCTTGACCGCCCAGTCGCCCGCCTTGCGGAACCCCGGCGAGTTGGTCAGCCGTGGCCCGTACACGTCGGTGAGCCAGCTCGCGATCTCCATGATCCGGGAGCGCTGGAAGCCCTCCTCCTTGATCCGGTGAATCGCGTCGTAGTCGACCTTCTCCGCGGCCGGCTGGGCCGCGACCGGCGCGAGCGCCAGTCCGACGGCGAAGGCGGCGCCGGCCAGGAGCGGCCGCCGCCCATGCGTACATCTCATCGCGTGCTCCTCAGGGTGTTTCAGGTGTGCAACCAGAAGAATAGCCGAAGCCAGGACGGCCGTGGCGTCCGCGCCGCCGGCCCATTACAGAATCGCGTTTTGCGGGACAGCCTTGTAAAGCACGCGCCTGCGGGCGGCGGGTCGCGAGGCGGCGAGTTGTTGGGAAATATGCACTTGGGGACCGGCGCGCGCATACGGCCGGCGGTGGTCTGAGGGTTGCACTGGCGGTCTTCGGGTCAACAAAAATGAATGTCGCATCCTCTTCTGTCGATCGCGCGGAAGCACCGGTCTTTGCCGATGGCCTCGGGGAGCGGGTGGTCGTGGCCGATGCGACCACCGGCGAACTGCTGCAGATTCTCAGGCTGCGGCCGGCCCTGACCGCGGTGCCGTCGTTCGAGTTCGCGCTGCGCGAGCGCACGGCGCGGCTGATGAACTTTCGCCACGCCTACTACGCCCGCGTCCGCCGGGTCGATCGCGGACAGGCCAACGGGACCCTGGCTGTCGTGTCGGACCACGTGGAGGGCACGCGGCTCTCGGAGATCCTCCGGGTGGCGCACCAGCGCGGCATCCAGCTCGATACCAACGCCGCGCTCTGCCTGATCCGCCAGCTCGTGCCGGCGGTGGCGCTGCTGCACGAGAACGCGCGCGACGCGTCGCACGGACTGATCGCGCCCGAGCGGCTCGTCGTCACACCGCACGCGCGCCTGGTGATCGTGGAGCATGTCGCCGGTTCGGCCGTCGAGCAGCTGCAGTTCGGCCGCGAGCGGCTGTGGCAGGAGCTCCGCGTGGCGCTGCCGGCGTCGGCTGGCCCCGCCCGCTTCGACCATCGGGCCGACGTGAACGGCATCGGCATCACGGCGCTCTCGCTCGTGCTTGGCCGCCCGCTGACCGCCGACGAGTTCCCGCACGCCATTCCGCAGCTGCTGGCGCAGGCGCGCGAGCGCTCGCCGCTCGGCGACGAACGGCCGCTGTCGGCCGAGTTCCGCAACTGGCTCGGGCGTACATTGCAGCTCGACGTGCGTCGCGCCTTCGCGTCGGCGCCAGAGGCACTCGCCGCGCTCGAAGAGACCCTGGCGAGCGACGCCTCTTATCTGCCGGCGCCGGTGGCGCTCGATACCTTCCTGGCGCAGTACAGCAGCGCCATGCTCGAGGCCATCGACCCGCCCCCGGCCGCGGTCCCCGCGCTGTCGATGGCGCCGCCCCCTGTGGCGACGGTGCCGCAGCCGCTCCGCGTCGCCGCTGCGGCCGACGGGCCGCGTCAGGCCGCGCCGGCGCCCGTGGCCGCGCCGCTGCCCGCCGACGCCGCGTCCGTGCTCGAGACGACGCCGTCGCTGGCCGACTTGATCCCCGTCGAGGACCTGCGCCCGGCGCCGGTTCGCCAGGCGGCCGCTGCGCCGCTGGCGTCGCCGCCGCAGCGGGAGCCCGAGGCGCTCTACCAGGCGTTCACCTCCGATCACGACGCGGATTATCGAGCGCACGAGGCGGCTGGCGCGGCGCACGGATCTGCCGCCGGCAGCCATGCCGGACCGCCGGCGAAGTCGCGCACGCGGCTCATCGCGGCCGCCGTTGCCGTTCTGGCGATCGGCGGCGGCGGGTATTACGCCAGCCAGATGTCCGCCGGCGCCCCCGCCACGGCGGCCGCGCCCAGCCTCGGGACGCTCGTCGTGCAGTCGAACCCCGCGGGCGTTGAAGTGTTCATCGACGGCGAGAGCCGCGGCATGACGCCGAGCTCGCTCTCGCTGCCCGCCGGATCCCACATCCTCGAGCTGCGCGGCCGCGGCACCCCGCGCGTCATTCCGCTGCAGATCCCGGCCGGCGGGCAGATTTCGCAGTACCTCGAGTTCGCGGATACGCCGCTGACCGGCATGCTCGTCGTGCACTCGCAGCCGGCCGGCGCCAGGGTCAGCGTCGACGGCGTCGCGCGCGGCGTGTCGCCGATCACGCTCGACGGGCTGCAGCCCGGCGACCACACCGTCGTTCTCGAGAACGAGAGCGGCAGCTCGCGGCATGTCGTCAAGGTCCTGGCTGGGACGACCGCCTCGCTGGTGGCGCCGGTCGCCGGCGGCGCGACGGAAGGTCCGGTGTCGGGCTGGATCAGCGTCAAGGTTCCCTTCACCGTCGAGATCCGCGAAGACGGCAAGCTGCTCGGCACGACCGAAACCGATCGCGTGATGGTGGCGGCCGGGCGGCACTCGCTCGAGCTCGTGAACCAGGCGCTCGGCTACCGCGAGACGCGGACCGTGCAGGTGCCTCCCGGCAAGGTCGCCGACATCACCATCGACCTGCCCAAGGGGGTCGTGAACCTGAACGCGGCCCCGTGGGCCGAAGTGTGGATCGATGGCCGCCGCGTCGGCGATACGCCGCTCGGCAACCTCGAGGTGCCCATCGGCCCGCACGAGATCGTGTTCCGCCACCCGGAGTTCGGCGAGAAGCGCCACGCCATCTCCGTGAGCGCCGCGGCGCCGGTGAGGCTCAGCGTCTCGATGAAATAGCGCGGCCGGTGTCCGGCGGCGCCCGTGGTCCCGCGTCCTGTCAGAGCAGAGGGTGAGTCATGAAGAGGTTTGGTGCGGCATTCGTATTGGCCATGGGGCTGGCGGCGCCCGCAGCGGCGCAGTTCGACGCGGGTCCCCTCGGGGCGGCGAAGGACCTCTACGCGTCGGCGCGCTACGATGAGGCGCTGACGGTGCTCAACGGCCTGCGCAGTGGTGACCAGACCGACTACAAGTCGGTCGAGCAGTACCGGTCGCTCTGCCTGCTCGCGCTCGGGCGTGCGAGCGAAGCCGAAACCGCCATCGCGGCGGTGGTGACCGCCGACCCGACCTACCAGCCGGCCGAGTCCGATGCGTCCCCCCGCGTGCGCGCGACCTTCACCGACGTCCGCCGCCGGCTGCTGCCAGAAATTGCCGCCAGCCGCTACGCGGCCGCGAAGGCGTCCTACGACCGTCACGACTGGGCCGCCGCCGAGGGGCAGTTCCGCACCGTCCTCGGGCTGATCGACGACCCGGACACCGGCGGGAAGCTGCGCGACCTGCGCATGCTCACCGTCGGGTTCCTCGAGCTCAGCGCCAAGGCTGCGGCCCCGCCGCCGCCCCCCGCCCCCGTCCCGGTGGTCGCCGCCGCTCCCGTGGCCCCGCCGGCGCCAGCCGTCCCCGAGCCCGGCAAGGTCTTCGGCTCCGACGACCGCGGCGTGGTGGCGCCGACCTCCGTTCGCCAGGACATTCCCAAGGTCCCGGTCAGCGTCATCACGATGGCCAAGCCGGTCGGCCAGATGGAAGTCACGATCGACGAGCAGGGACGGGTGGTCGCCATGACCATGCGGGCCTCCATCCACCCGCACTACGACAGCCAGCTGATGGCTGCGGCCCGCGACTGGCGCTACCAGCCGGCGACCTTCAACGGCTACCCCGTGAAGTTCCGTAAGCTCATCCAGATTACGGTGAAGCGCTGACGCTGATGCTCGTATTGCAGCGGTGTGTAATTTCGAAGAAACCGTGCCCACTTTCCCGCTCATCCGTTCGGGGAGCCGCCGAAGAGCTGTGAGAATTCCCTAGGTTTTCCACCGCCGGCCGGCCCGGCGGCGATGGCAGGGAAGTAGCAATCTGTCGGCGCAATGTCTCGACCGAACGTGCCGATCTCGCTGCCGGACCTCTCCGAGGCCGGCCTCAAGCTCCGCCCTTACGAGGCTGTGACGATCGTCCGCGAGCTCATCCTGCAGGTCGCCAGGGGAGCGGTCGCGGGCGTGCCCTCCGCCCACGTAATCCGTCTCTCGCCGTCGGGCGCGATCTCGGTCGAAGGGCCGGTGGCCGCCGGGGGACGGCCGGTCGTGCGCGCCGCGCAGCTGCTCGATGCCCTGCTGCCCGCCGCCGACCAGGGCAATCAGTTCAGGGTGCCGGGCGGGCTGAAGCTCGTGCTGGCGCGTGCGCTGGGCGTGCTCGATCTTCCGCCGTTCGCCTCGCTCGAAGCGTTTGCCGAGGCGCTCTCCCGCTTTGCCGCGACGGATCCAGCCGCCGCGGTCACCAATCTGGTGGTGACCTGGTCGGAGCTCGTCGACGCCGGCACCTCCGCCACGCCGGCGGACGTGCCGGCACCAGTCGCCCCGCCCGCGCGCGTCGAGCAGTTCGTGGCGTCCCGGTCGCTCGACATGCGGGGGCCGGTCTCCTCTTCGAGCGCACTGACCGTGTCAGACATCCGGCGTGCCCGCCGCGCCACTGGTCTTCCCCTGGCCCAGGTGGCAGATCGCAGCCGGATTCCGGTTGCCCTGCTCAGACAGCTGGAGTGGGGCTACCTGGCCAACTGGCCCTCCGGGCCGTACGGACGCACGCAGCTCGTCCGCTATGCCCGCGCGACCGGGCTCGACGAACAGCTCGTCATCAGTACGATTTCCCCCCTGATTGAAGAAGCGAATGCACGCCGGGAGGAAGCGAAGACGCTGCCGGCGACGGACTCGGTCAAGCCCGTTGAAGAGCGCCGTTCGGCGCTGGTAGCCGCGACCACGGCGCTTGCCGTGCCTGCGCCGAGAAGCCTGCCGGTTCCCTGGCCCAACATGGTCCGGCCCGTGGAGCCGCCGATGCGGTTGCGCGCCAAGGTTCTGGCTGCGCTCGCGATTCCCGCGCTCCTGGCCGTCGGCGTCGCCCCTGCCTGGTGGGGGTATTCGACCCGTCAGGCGTCGGACGCGACGGTTGTCGATGCGCGTCCTGCTGCCGAGCGCGGACGCCCTGACGCCGCGGCCGCGACCTCGGGCGCGCAAGCCGACGGCGGCCCGAGCCCGGTCGCGCGCGACAGCGCTGGCACGGAAGTCAGTCCCCGGGACGCCACCTCCACCGCCAAGGCAGACACCTCCGGTGATGGACCAGACACCTCCGCCCGTGCCACAGCCGCGGCCGACGCCGACGCCGACGCCGACGCCGACGCCGGCGCCGACACCGCTCAGCCGCGGGCGGCCTACCGGCTCGCCTCCGACGGGGTCGCCTATTCGCCGGCATTCGCGTCGGTCGGGACCGCGATGTTCTACCATTCGGAAGAAGCGGGCGGCACCGCTCTGGTGCGCGCCGATACCGACAGCCGCGGCTCGGTGCTCCGCGTCACCCGCATCGTGGACGACGAGGCCAAGAACTTCCACGTGCGTCCGTCGCCCGACGGCACCCGGATCGCGTTCGACTCGGATCGCGACGGCATCCGCGGCGTCTACGTCGCCGACTCGAACGGCCGCCACGTCCGCCGCGTCAGCCCGGAAGGGTTTGCCGCCGTCCCAAGCTGGTCCCCCGACAGCTCGATGCTCGCGTTCGTGCGCGCGGAGGCGGATCGCCCGAAGGTCTGGAACCTCTGGACCCTGGACCTGGAGAGCGGCGACCTGCGGCAGATCACCAGGCATAGCTACGGGCAGCCGTGGGGAGGATCGTGGTTCCCGGACGGACGCCGCCTGGCATACAGCCACGAGAATCGCCTCGTCATCCATGATCTGGCGACCGGCACCCAGCGTGTGTTCAACACGCCGCGCAAGGGCCGCCTGCTCAGGACCCCGGCCGTCTCCCCCGACGGCAGGCGTGTGATGTTCCAGGTCCATCGCGACGGCGGATGGCTGCTCGAACTGTCCGACGGCTCGATGCGGAAGGTCCTCGACGATTCCACCGCCGAGGAGTTCACCTGGGCGCCCGATGGCCGCCGCCTCGCCTACCACAGCCGCCGGTCCGGCGCCTGGGGCGTCTGGGTCATGGCGCCGCGGTAACGGGCAGGCGCGTCGCCCCCGCAGTAGAATCCCCCCGAGGCTCCCCTGCCCGGACGTCTGCGTGCGCGCAATGAGTGGCAGTTCTTTGCCGCCCTGCCAGAGGCCGACCGCCTCCTGGCGGGCGCGTGGTGGGCGATCCTCGTCCTGCGCGGCGTGCTGCCGGCGCTGTTCGCCATCGCCATGGGCGCCCTCGTCGGCGCGGTGCAGCAGGGCGACAGCCTGGCAGGTCCCCTCGCCGCCGCCGGCGGCGTCTTCATCCTCCTCCAGGTGCTCACGCCGATCCACCAGGCGGTCAGCGCCAACCTCGGCGACCGCACCGCCGCCTGGCTCTACGACCGGCTGACCGAGGCCTGCGTGCGTCCGCCGGGGATGGGCCACCTCGAGGACCCGGCGCTGACGACCGACCTGACCGTCGCGCGCGAGTTCGACCTCGGCATGACCGGCCCGCCGCTGTACATCTCCGATGGACTTCATCGCCAGCGGCCTCGTCGAGCTGATCGGCGGCCTCGCGTGCGCGGCGGTGCTCTTCGCCTACGCGTGGTGGGCGCCGCTCGTCCTGGGCGGCGCCTGGCTGGCGACGCACTGGCTGCTGCGCGAGAGTGCGATCTGGCGCGACCGCAACACCGACGAGGTGCGCGCCGCCCAGCGCGACGCCGACTACGCCTACCGTCTTGCCGTGGATCCGGCGCCGGCCAAGGAGCTCCGCCTCTTCGGCCTCGCGCCGCTGGACCATCGACCGCTTCATCGCCCGGCGCACGCATCTCCACGCGCTGCAGTACGAGGCGACCCGGCTGCGCGAGCGGCCGGTCGCCTGGAGCCTGCTGCTCGTCGGCAGCCGGCAACGTCCTGGTCTTCTGGTCTCTTGCGGCCGCCGTCAGTTCGGGCGAGTTGAGCCTGGCGCGCGCCGTGGTGTTCGTGCAGAGCGCCGTCGGCGTGTCGATGATTGCGTTCGGCGGCTTGAACTGGGCGCTCGATGGCGCCGCGGCCCCGGTGGGCGCCGTGCTGCGTCTCGAAGCGGCGATGGCGCCCGCCGGCGCGCTCCGGCCCGGCAGCCGTCCGGCCGACGGGATGCCGGCCCGCGAGATCCGCTTCCGTGACGTGACGTTCGCCTATCCCGGCGGCGGCGCCGTCCTCGACGGGCTCGATCTCACGATTCCCGCCGGCTCCTCCCTCGCCATCGTCGGCCAGAACGGCGCCGGCAAGACCACGCTGGCGAAGCTCCTGTGCCGCTTCTACGATCCGCAGTCGGGGGCCATCGAGATCGATGGCGTCGATCTGCGGGACCTCTCGCTCGAGGCGTGGCGGCGCGCGTGTCACCGCCGTCTTCCAGGACTTCACCCGCTTCGAGCTGCCGCTGCGCGACAACGTCGCGCCGGCCGGTGCGCCGGACGACGTGGTGCGCAGCGCACTGGCCGCCGCCGGGGCGGCGGACCTGGCGGCGCTCGACACGGTGCTGGCGCGCGGCTACGACGGGCGGCACCGACCTGTCGGGCGGCCAGTGGCAGCGCATCGCGCTGGCCCGCGCGCTTGCCGCCGTGCAGCTCGGCGCCGGCGTCGTGCTGCTCGACGAGCCGACCGCGCAGCTCGACGTTCGCGGTGAAGCGGAGATCTTCGACCGCATCCTGTCGCGCGACGCGCCACTGCACGACGATCCTCATCTCGCACCGTTTCTCGACCGTGCGCCATGCCGACCGCATCTGCGTGCTCGAGCACGGCCGCGTCATCGAGCTCGGGACGCACGACGAGCTGATGGCGCTCGGCGGACGCTATCGCACGATGTTCGATCTGCAGGCGCAGCGGTTCGTCGCCGGACGAGGACGATGCGGGACCGGACGAGGAGGGTCACCTGTGACGTCCTCGGCTGGGCGGGCGAGCGGGCCGGCAGGCGAGCCGCTCGGCGAGCTGCCGCCGGCGCTGTCCTCGATGTGGCGCCTGTGCAGGCTGGGCTATCGCCACGAGCCGCGCCTGATGGTGGCCGCGCTGGTGCTGTCGCAGGCGGCGGCGCTGCCCGACGCGCTGCTGGCGCTGTGGCTCATGCTGCTCGGCGACGGCGTGACTCGGGCAGCCGGCCGGGGCTGGTGCGCGCGGCGGCGCTCGGCCTGGGCGTGTCGGTGGCGGCGACCTGGTTCCTCCGGACGGTCAGCACCCGCGTGCAGCGGCGCTTCCGCGACAAGGTCACCATCGCGCTCGAATCGCACGTCGCCCGGCTCCAGGCCTCGGTCGCGACCATCGCGCACCACGAGCGCCCCGACTATCTCGATCGCCTCGCGATGCTGCGCGACCAGGTGTTCGTGCTCGATCACATGTACATGTCGCTGTTCTCGACGGCGGGCTGGATGCTGCGGCTCGCGCGTGACCGTCGTGCTGCTCGCCTCGATCCATCCGGCGCTCGTGCTGCTGGCCGCGTTCGCGCTGCCGACCGTGCTGGCCTCGACGTGGCGCCCGGCGGTCGAGCGGGCCGCCCAGGAGCGGGGCGCCCAGGCCAACCGGCTGGCGCGGCACCTGTTCACGATCGGCACCACCGCAGCGCCAGGCAAGGAAGTGCGGGTCACCGGCATCGGCCCCGGCCTGGTCGCGCGGCGCCGCGCGGCCTGGGAGCGCGGCTATGCGCCGGTGGCCGCGGCGCGGTGGAGCTCGGCCCGGTGGCACACGGCGGCGTGGGCGCTCTTCGGCGCCGGCTACGTCGGCGCGGTCGTGTTCGTGGCGTGCGGGCCTGCGATGCGCCGGCCGGGGAGGTGCTGCTGGTGCTGGCCGCCGGGTCGCGGCTGTCGGCCTACATCGGCGCGACGGTCGGCGAGATCGGGTTCCTGCGCGGCTTCTGGATGGACGGCTCGCGCCGCCTCGCCTGGCTCGAGGACTACGCCGCGTCGATTGCCGCCTCCGAAGACCTGCCGGTGCCGGCAGTGCTGCGGCGCGGCATCCGCCTCGAGCACGCGTGTCGTTCGCCTACCCGGGCACCTCGCGGCTGGTGCTCGAGGACGTCACCCTGACGCTGCCCGCGGGCGCCGTCGTCGCGATCGTCGGCGAGAACGGCGCCGGCAAGACCACGCTGGTCAAGCTGCTGGCGAAGATGTACGAGCCGACGTCCGGATCGATCCTGGTCGACGACACGCCGCTCGCACGGGTGCCCGCGGCCGAATGGCGGGCGCGGCTGGCGGGCGCGTTCCAGGACTTCTTCCGCTTCGAGTTCCGCGCCCGGCAGACCGTCGGCCTCGGCGACGTGCCGCGCCTGGACGACGAGTCCGCCGTGGCCACGGCGGTCGACCGCGCCGGCGCCGGCGACGTGATCGCCCGGCTGACGTCCGGCCTCGATACCCAGCTCGGCCCGACCTGGCCCGGCGGCGTCGAGGTCTCGTTCGGGCAGTGGCAGAAGCTGGCGCTGGCCCGCGGCTTCATGCGCGACCGGCCGCTGCTCCTGATCCTCGACGAGCCGACCGCGGCGCTCGATGCCGAGACCGAGCACGCGCTGTTCGAGCGCTATGCCGCGGCCGCGCGGCGCGAGCACGGCGACGGCCGGATCACCATCCTGGTGTCGCACCGCTTCTCCACCGTGCGCATGGCCGACCTGATCGTCGTCCTCGATGGCGCGCGCGTCGTGGAAACCGGCACGCACGACGAGCTGATGGCGCGGCGCGGCCAGTACGCGGAGCTCTACGGCATCCAGGCCGCCGCCTACCGATGAGGCACGCTCAGCCGATCCGCTCGATCGCGAGCAGGGACACGTCGTCGCGCAGTTCGTGTCCCGACCACTCGCGCACGAGCCGGGTGACGACATCGAGCCCGGCGCGCAGCGGCCGCTCCCGCTGGCGCTCGATTTCTTCCATCAGCCGCGGGTAGCCGAACTCCTCCTCGGCCGCGTTCATCGCCTCGACGACCCCGTCCGTGTAGAAGTACAGCCGATCCCCGGGCTGCAGAGTCAGCGTTTCGTCGTCGTACGTCGCGTGGTCGATCATGCCGATCGGCAGCCCGCCCCCGGGCAGCGGCGAGGGCGGTCCGTTCCTGGGCAGGAACACCGGCGCGGGATGGCCGGCCATCACGTAGTGGAACTGCGCCCGCGTCTGGTCGAAGACCCCGTAGACGAACGTGAAGTACTGCCGCGTCCGGTCCATGGGGAACTGCCGGTTGAGGCGCTCGGCCACGCGGGCTGGCGGCACGACGACGGGTCCGTTGCCGCCCTCCTCGACGAGGAGCGCTCCCTCGGCGGTGGGCGACAGCATGTGGTTCAGCGTGAAGGAGAGCAGCGCCGCGCCGACCCCGTGGCCACTGACGTCCAGCAGGTACAGTCCGACCGGGCCGTGCGGAAAGGCGACAACCCCCACCGCATCGCCAGCCAGGTCCGTGCAGGGATCGAACGCGCGGGCGATGCGCAGGCCGCCGGCCTGCAGCTCCGGCGGCGGCAGCAGCGCCTGCTGGACGCGCGCTGCCAGGCGCAGGTCGTATTCGAGCACGTCCTTGGCGCGCCGCAGCCCGTGCTCCGCATCGCGGCGCGCCGTGACGTCCGACTGGATGCCGATGTAGTGGGTGACTTCGCCGAGGTCGTTGCGCACCGGCGTGATCGACAGCCGGTTCCAGAACGTCGTGCCGTCCCGCCGGTAGTTCAGGATCTCGACGATGCACTCGCGCTGCTCGGCCACAGCGGTACGGATCTCCGCGACCGTGGCCGGATCGGTCTGGGGGCCCTGCAGGAACCGGCAGTTCCGGCCGAGCACGTCGGCGACGGCGTAGCCCGTCGCCCGCACGAAGCCTTCGTTGACGTAGATGAGCGGCCGATCGGGCAGCCGGGCGTCGGCGATGGTGATGCCTTCGGCGGCGACGTTGAGCGCCCGGTCCTTCAGCGCGGACTGGTCAGCCGGCGCCGGCTCCGCCCGGCTGGCGGCGACCGGCGGGTCATCGGATTTCGATTGGTCGGCGGGCACGCGGCGTCTCCGATCCTTCTCCGCGCCCGCTAGCGCGAGCGGCGCTTGATGAACGCGCCGGCGCCCGCCCGGCCGACGAAGGTGCCCCGATCGATGACGACCCGGCCGCGCGACAGGACCGTGTCGGCGGCGCCGGTGACCTCGCGCCCCTCGTACGGGTTGTAGTCCACGTTCATGTGGAGCGTCTTCGCGGAGAGCACGGTCCGGCGATCCGGATCGAAGACCACGATGTCCGCGTCCGACCCGGGCGCAATCGTGCCCTTTTTCGGGAAGAGGCCGAAGATCTTCGCCGGCGACGTCGAGGTGAGCTCGACGAACCGGTTCAACGAGATGCGGCCGGTCCGGACGCCGCCGTCGTACACCAGGCTCATGCGTGTCTCGATCCCGGGGGCGCCGTTGGGGATCTTCGAGAAATCGTCCTTGCCCATGATCTTCTGCTCCTTCATGCAGAAGGGGCAGTGATCCGTCGAGACCGCCTGCAGATCGTTGAACGCCAGCCCCCGCCACAGCCGGTCCTGCGTGTCCTGCTGCCGCAGTGGCGGGCTCATCACGTATTTGGCCCCATCGAAGCCCGGCTCCTCGTAGTTGTCGTAGGACAGGAACAGGTATTGCGGACAGGTCTCGGCATAGGCCGGCAGGCCCCGGTCGCGCGCTTCCGTGACCATCTCGAGCGCCTCGGCGGCCGAGAGATGGACGATGTAGATCGGCACGTCGGCCATCTCGGCGAGGGCAATCGCCCGGTGCGTGGCCTCCGCTTCGGCGCGCGGCGGACGCGTCAGCGCGTGATACTTCGGCGCGGTCTTGCCCTCCGCGAGCGCTTTCTGGACCAGCACGTCGATGACGCCGCCGTTCTCGGCGTGCATGCAGATCGTGCCGCCGTTCTTCCCGGTGCGCAGCAGGGCCTTGAAGATCGACGCGTCGTCCAGCATGAACACGCCCGGATAGGCCATGAACAGCTTGAACGAGGTGACCCCCTGCGAGACGAGGGCATCCATCTCCTGCTCGATCTGGTCGTTCACCTCCGTCATGATCATGTGGAAGCCGTAGTCGATGGCCGCCTTGCCCTCCGCCTTCTTCATCCAGGTTTCCCAGGCATGGTGCAGCGTCTGCCCGCGGTACTGGATGGCGAAGTCGACGATCGACGTGGTGCCGCCGTAGGCGGCGGCAATCGTCCCGGTCTCGAAGTCGTCGGCGGACGTCGTGCCGCCGAACGGCATGTCGAGGTGGGTGTGGCAGTCGATGCCACCCGGCAGCACGTACTTGCCGGTCGCGTCGATCACGGTATCGGCCGGCATCGTCAGCGACGTGCCGATGGTGGTGATCGTCTCCCCCTCGACGAACACGTCGCCCCGGTAGAGATCGGTGGCCGTGACGATGGTGCCGCCGGAGATCAGGAGGCTCATGGCAGCGGCTCCGCCATCGCGCCGTAGCTTTCCGGCCGGCGGTCCCGGTAGAACTGCCACGTCCGGCGCACCTCCTCGATCATGTCGAGGTCCAGTTCGGCCGTGACGAGCTCGTCCTGGTCCTCGCGAGCCGGTGGCGAGGAAGCTGCCGCGCGGATCGACGAAGTAGCGACGACCCGTAGAACTCGCCCGATGTTCCAGGGCGCCTCGGTGCCGACGCGGTTGCTGCACGCCATGAAGTAGCCGTTGGCGACGGCGTGGGCCGGCTGCTCCAGCTTCCAGAGGTACTGCGAGAGGCCGGCGACCGTGGCCGAGGGGTTGAAGACGATCTCGGCGCCGTTGAGGCCGAGGAGCCGCGCCCCCTCGGGGAAATGCCGGTCGTAGCAGATGTAGACGCCGATCGTGGCGTACTGCGTGTCGGAAGACCGGGTAGCCGAGGTTGCCGGGCTTGAAGAAGTACTTCTCCCAGAAGCCGCTGGTGTGGGGGATGTGGTTCTTGCGGTACTTGCCGAGGTACGTGCCGTCGGCGTCGTAGACCGCGGCGGTGTTGTAGTAGACGCCCGCCTGCTCGCGCTCGTAGACCGGCACGATCATCGCCATGCGGTACTTCTTCGCGTAGGCGGCCATGCGCTCGGTCGTCGGCCCGGGAACCGGCTCGGCCAGGTCGTACCAGTGCGCGTCCTGCGACGGGCAGAAGTACGGGCCGTTGAAGACTTCCTGGAGGCAGAGGATCTGGACGCCGCGGCGTCCCGCCTCCTCGATGAGCGGCAGGTGCACCGCGATCGAGGCCTCGCGCACCTCGTCTATCGGCAGGGCGGGATCGGTCAGCGGCGATGCCGCCTGTATCAGGCCAGCCAGAACCTTCCTCGGCATCGGCACCACCTGTGACTGGAAATCGCAAGCCGCGGCCGGCCCGGCCCCGGCGGCCCGGCCCCGGCGGATCGCGCAGGGAGCACGGCGGGCCGGACGATGGCGTGATGATATGGCCAGTATGGCGATGAATCAAATGGGGAACGGCGCGGCGGCGGGAATCGGGCCGGGGCCGGGGCACCTGCGTTATAGTGCGGGTGTCGAGGAGGCAACCATGGCCACACTCGCGGTCACCTTTACAGGCCTGCATTTCAGGAACCCGTTCCTGCTCTCGTCGGCGCCGCCGACGGAGTCGGACAGCAACATCATGCGTGCCTTCGACGCGGGATGGGGCGGTGTCGTCACCAAGACGATCGGGCTGCACCCGGTGGTCAATGTGAAGGGGCCCAAGACCAGTTTCCTGCGTGCCACCCCGGATTCGCCGCACCTCTCGATCCGGAAGGGGCAGGGCACGGCGCTCCACTCGTCGTGGAACTGGGAGCTCATCTCCGACAAGACCCTCGACTGGTGGGTGCCGCGCATCGCGCGCATCAAGCAGGCCTACCCGGACCACATCCTGGTGGCGTCGATCATGGCCGGCTCGGGCAGCGACCGTGAGCTGGCGAACTGGCAGACGCTGGCCACCGCCTGTCAGGACGAAGGAGCCGACGCGCTCGAGCTCAACCTGTCCTGCCCGCACATGGATCGCCAGGATATGGGGTCCAATCTCGGCAAGGATCAGGCGCAGATCTCGGTCGTCACGCAGGCCGTCAAGGCGGTGGCGCGGGTGCCGGTGTGGGCCAAGCTGACGCCGTCCACGACCGACATCGTCGCGGAGGCGGGCGGCGCGTTCGCCGGCGGCGCCGACGCCGTCTCGTCGTCCAACACGTTCCCGTCGCTGCCGCTGATCGATCCCGAGACGCTGGAGTTCGAGATGAACGTCGACGGGCTGGTCTCGAGCGGCGGGCTGGGCGGGCCGGCCATCCTGCCGCAGTCGCTCGCCAAGATGGCGCAGCTCTCACGCGCCTACCCGGAGAAGGCGTTCTCGGGGATCGGCGGCGTCGGCGAGTTCGCGCACGCGCTCAATTACCTCCTGCTCGGCTGCGGCACCGTGCAGGTGTGCACCGCGGCGATGCTCGACCACGCGGTCGGCCCGAACATCGTCAAGGCGCTCAACGGCGGGCTGGCGGCGTTTCTCGACCGGCATGCCGAGCGGGGCTGGACGTCGGCCGAGAGCTTCCGCGGCCTGCTGCGCGAGCGCGTTGTCCCGCACTCGGAGATCCGCCGCCCGGACGACAAGGACTACCACGGCGGACGCGAGGCCGGCGACCGCGCGCCCGAGGCCGCGGGCGGCGCGCGAGGGCGCTAGGTGGTGCAGGCCGTCCGGGGCCAAGCCGCCGCCGGCCGCCGCGATGTGATCGAGCCGACGGAGGACCTTTCGGGCAGCCCGCTGTGGAACCCCGACCTGGCGCCGACCCCGCTGGCGCTCCGCACCTGGTCCACCTACAACATCGCCGCGCTCTGGATCGGCATGAGCGTGGTGATCACCACCTACACCCTCGCGTCCGGACTGATGCAGCAGGGGATGAGCTGGTCCGAGGCGCTGATCACCATCCTGCTCGGCAATCTCGTGGTACTCGTTCCGATGGTGCTCAACGCGCACGCCGGCACGAAGTACGGCGTGTCGTTCCCGGTGCTGTGCCGCGCGAGCTTCGGCGTGCGCGGCGCGAACCTGCCGGCGCTGCTGCGGGCGATCGTCGCGTGCGGCTGGTTCGGCATCCAGACGTGGATTGGCGGCCTGGCGCTGCACACGCTGCTGACCGCGGCGTGGCCGCCGTGGGCGGGCGTGCCCGGCGGACCGGGGATCGCGTTCGTGCTGTTCTGGCTGGTGCAGGTGGCGATCATCGTGCGCGGCCTCGAGGGCATCAGGCGCCTGGAAAGCTGGACGGCGCCGCTGCTCCTGGCGGGCGCCGCGGCGCTGCTCGTCTGGGCGATTGCCGAGGTCGGCAGCCTCGGGCAGATCCTCTCGGGCTCGACCCGCCTCCAGCAGCAGGACCGATCGTTCTGGGCGCTGTTCCCGGCGGCGCTGACCGCCAATGTCGGCTACTGGGCCACCCTCAGCCTCAACATCCCCGACTTCACCCGCTACGCGCGCAGCCAGCGGTCGCAGGTGCTCGGCCAGGCACTCGGGCTGCCGACGACGATGACCGCCTTCGCGTTCATCGGCGTGGCGGTCACGAGCGCCACCCTCGTGCTGTTCGGTGAAGCGATCTGGGACCCGGTGGCGCTGATCGCGCGGATCGGCAGCCCGCTGGTCATCATCCTCGGCGCGCTCGTGGTGGTGGCGGCGCAGATCACGACCAACATGGCCGCCAACGTCGTCTCGCCGGCCAACGATTTCTCGAGCCTGGCGCCGCGGCACATCAATTACGTGACAGGCGGACTCATTACGGCGGTGATGGGCATCCTGATGATGCCGTGGAAGCTCTACGCCGACGCTGCCGCGTACATCTTCACGTGGCTGATCGGCTACTCGAGCCTGATGGGGGCGATCGGCGGCATCCTGATCGCCGACTACTGGGTGCTGCGCCGGCAGCGGCTGTCGCTGGCCGACCTGTTCCGCGAGAACGGGTGCTACACCTATTCGAACGGCGTCAACTGGCGCGCCGTCGCCGCGCTGGTGGCGGCCGTGGTCCCCGTGATCCCGGGGTTTCTCCGCGCCGCGCTGCAGCCTGGCGGCGTCGTGGCCGTCCCGACCGTCTTCGACACGCTCTACACCTACGCCTGGTTCGTCACGTTCGGCACGAGCTTCGCGCTCTATCTACTGCTGATGCGGCAGCGCGGCTAAGAGCAACCGGGGAGCTGGGAACGGGGGAATTGGGGAGCTGGGCCGGTTCTCCAGTTCTCCCGTTCTCCAGCTCCCCAGTTATTTCCCCAGTTCCCCAGCTCAGAATCTCAGCCTCACGACGCCGGAGATCGGGATCGACCAGTCGCTGCCGGCGTCGTTGAGGTTCTCGAGCCCGGTGCCCGCGAGCCCCTCGAGCTCGGTCAGGTTGGGGTGATAGCGAAAGCCCCCCTCGATGCCGAAGCCGATACGGTCCGAGGCGGCGATGATCACGCCGGCGCCGCCACCAAAGACCGGGACGGTGCTGTCATCGAAGAAGGGGACGTCGCTGAGGGTCACGCCGGCCGCCGGCACGGTGAAGGTCCCGGAAATCGCCTCGACGCGCCGGAAGCCGCCGCGCCCGGTCAGGTATGGATTGATCCGCGCGGCCGGGGCGAAGTGGTAGCGCACGCCGCCGTCCACGCCGTAGCTCTTGTAGTCGCCGAACGCCGCACGCAGATCCAGCGTGGCGACATTCCCGACCGAGAGTTCCGAGGCCTCAGACTTCCGATACTCGAAATCGCCAAAGACCTCGACGTTGCGCGACACGCCATAGCCGACGCCGCCCCGGAAGCCGAAGCCGGTGTTGAACACATCGCTGTTCTTCTTGGAATCCACGGCGGTGGCGAGCCCGAGCACCGTGCCGCGCCCGCCCTGGTGGAACTCGCTGCCGGCCGGCACGGCCGCGCCGCCCGAGAGCGTGACCGTCCACGCCCCGGCGATCCCGTTCCCCTGCTCCTCCTGCGCCGACGCCGCCGCAGGTATCGCCAGCAGCGCCGCCGCCACCACACCGAATCGAACTGTCTTCCACATGATTACTCTCCCCGTTGTTGAGCCATCGAGAATCCCGGGTTACCGCGCGTGCGACAGCGTCTGCGCGTGCCACCGACGCTGAATGCCCTTCCAGCCCAGGCCCTGATACACGCCGGCCAGCCCGACCAGCCCGTAAATGACCGTGGTCAGCGGCGAGGTCTCGCCGAAGCGCATCCCGAAGAGCGCCGCGACGAGGTCGAACCCGGCAATGGCGATGAGGCCCCAGTTGAGGGCGCCCACGACCACGAGGACGGCTGCGATCACATCCAGTTGCTTCATTGCTCTGTCCTTTCACTCCCTGACGCCGGCCCTCTGCCGGCGCCACGACTTAACCATGATTCAAATCTATTTGATTGGCGAGATAACACAAGCTCAGCCAGGCAGGTCGTGTGCATGCCGCGACTGCTTGCGTCCCGATCGGTGAACGAGGGGAAAAATGACAGGAAATGCCGGAGGGGGAGGAGGTGCGGCGGCGCTCGAACGGGCGACCGGTGCGCCGCCGCACCGGTCGCCGCCCGCGTCACGGGAATGGAATGGACACGTTCCCGATGATCGGCAGGTGGAACGTCACGCGGTCGTTGCTGACCGCGCCGCTGATGTCGAAACCGGCGCTGGCCACACGCCTGCTCCCGACATAGCATCGCACGTTGCCGTCAATCCCCAGCGTGCCGAGGAAATCGGCCGAGGCGCCGCTCAGGTCAATCTCGAAGCTGCCTTCCGCATCGCCACGTGCCCGGCAACTGGCGTCCACGCCGCTGATCCTCTCGGTGGCCCGCCATTCGACTTCGCCGGTGACCTCGGCGCGGAAGCCCGTGTCCTGCAGCGTGACGGCGAAGTTCAGCTCCGCGTTGCCGGGAAGCGTGTAGACGCTGGTGGAGTGCGCGTAGAACCGGCCGGTCCTGAACGACACCGTGCCTTCGAGGAAATCGTTCTGGCCGAATTCGAGCGCCGAGAGCAGCGTGCCCTGCCAGGGGTTCTGGCCCGTCCCCTTCATCCCCCTGAACCAGGCCGCCTGCTCGTGGCCGTTGTAGACGGCCGAGCCGCGCCCCAGGGTCACATTGAACGAGACCGGCCCCTTGCTGAAGCGGTAGAGGGCGGACCCGTCGAACCCGACGTTGATGTCGGTCAGGACATCGGCAGCTTCCCCCAGGTCGCCGCGCAGGAGCTGGTGCGCGTTTCCCGCCCCGCCCAGCCACTCGCCATCGTCGTCGGCATCGAGGTCGACGGTGGCCTCGCCCAGCCAGAAGAGGCCGAGAAGCGGGCTCACGATGGGGACTTCCCACGTGGCGAACACGTGTCCGTAGAAGTCGGTCAGCCCGGCGGCTCCCGACTCCGCCGACGGGGTCAGGTCGGGGCGGTTCGGGACCATCCCGTTGAACGAGACGTGCCAGGTGGGAGGGTTCCCGGGCAGACTGCTGTCGGTGAGCCGCGCGCCATACGACGGGTCGGCCGGATTGATGACGAGGAGCGCCGTCAACCTGCGGGGAGTGACGGTCGTCGCGCCGAAGCTTACCCTCACTTCCGCGACGTTGTTGTAGACGAAGTAGGGCACCCCGGCGATGACCTGCCGGAAGCGCGTCTGCCGCGCGATGCTGCCGCCCAGCCGGATCTCCCAGGTATCGCGGAAATCGATCGCCTCGAAGTCGAGCCCGAATCGATCGCCGATGGCGTCGGCGATCTCGCCGAGCGGCAGCCCGATGTCCACGCCGATCGAGGATCCCTGCACTTCCCCGAACACGCCGTCCCACCGGTTGGCGGCGGTGTTGATTCTGACGGGGCTCGTCACGACGCCGAGCGGGATGTCGCCGAGCGCCGATCGCAGTGTCACCGTGCTGTTGTCGGCGAGCGTGAACTGGCTGCGGGTGAGCCCTGTCCTGATCCCCACCTCGATCACCGTGTGCACCCAGTTCCCGATCAACGCGAAGCCGTAGCCTGTGGGACCGGTCACGGACAGGGTGTCGCCTTCGAGCCAGGCGAACATCGGCCCCTCTTCGTCGAGCAGCGCAGGGTTCTGCCCGCCCCGGGCGAGCGCGATGCGATGGAGCTCGATCGCATAGCCGGCCGGCCGCACCCGCAGGCCGTCCGGGCTGAGCTCGAGATAGAACACGCCGGAATACGGCGCCCGGAACCCGTGCGCGGGGTTGTTCGTGGCGCCACGCGCGTCGGGCTCCTGCGAGCGCCCGATGGTGGCGATCGCGGTGCCGTTCGCGTCGATCACGCGGAGGGTGCTTGCCGTCACGCCGGGCAGCCCCTCGGGATCCACGTCGATCGCCAGGAACTCGTTGGCGGTCAGTTCGACGCGATAGAGGTCCACGTCGGTGAAGTAGAGGAAATCCGACAGGATCTGGCGCGGCCGGGTGGCCAGGTCCACGACCCTCGCGGTTGCCAGCGTCCCGCCGGCGTAGTCGGGTGCCGGCGCGTCGCTCGCCAGGATCGTATGGGTGTAGACGGGCCGGGGCCCGAGCTGCGCGTGCGACGGGTTGATCAGCTCGACGACCACGGTCTCGTCCGGTTCGATCGCGTTGTCGTCGAGGATCGGCAGCCGGATGATGCGGCGGTTGGCGCCGTCGCGCCCGACAAAGCGCAGGACGCCCGACGTGAGCTGGTGATCGCGGCCCGACGTCGCGGTGCCGCTCACCACGTACTCCACCGTGACCAGAGCCGCGACCTCGGACGAGAGCTGTACTTCCAGCTCCACCACGCCGTCGGCCTCCTCCGCTGACGATCGGCTCACCGTGAACGAGACATTCGGATCGTTGTCGTGAATCGTGACAACGGTGGCGCTCACGGCGCCGATCACGGCACCACCCGTGGCGTTGGCAAGCGCCAGCGTCACCGTTTCGTCCGTCTCGACCTCGGCGTCGTCCACGATGGGGAGATGGAACGTCTTGCTGGTCTCACCGGGGAGGAAGACCAGCGTTCCGGACGTGTGCTCGAAGTCCGGCCGCGGCCGCATCAGGGGCACGAAGGTGCCGCGATCGAATATCGCGCCGCTGCTCGCCGTCCCGCCGGTGACGACCACATCCACGCTCATCCGGCCCCCCAGCGCAAGACCGGTGCGAACCACGGTGATGGGAACGGCACGGGCCTGCCCCTCGGTGCCGGAGTAGGCGCCGGCCGAGAACTGCAGCGTGTCGGGCGGCGCGGTGAAGTCGCAGGCATCGCCGAGGCCGTCGCCGTCGGTGTCCTGCTGGTCGGCATTGGGGACCGCCGGGCAGTTGTCGCTGCCGTCCGGGACGCCGTCATTATCGGTGTCCGTATCGGCCGGCGGCTGGTTGCCGCTGTTGTAGAGCGCCAGGATCTCGGCCGGGGTCAGCGCGCGCCGGTGGTACTCGATTTCGTCGAGCAGGCCATGCCAGGCGAAGTCCGGGATGACGACGTTGCGGCCGATGACCAGGGGGTCCGGGACGGCCTGAATTGCGCCGGGCGCCGCCAGGCTGGCGCGCTCCGTGCCGTTGACGAAGATCCTCATGGTCTGGCCATCGAAGCTCGCCGCCACGTGCTGCCAGGCGGAGGTCGTGAGCACGTCCGCCGGTGTCTGGACAATGGCATAGCCGCTGCCTCCGGCAAGCCAGACCACCCACTGGAGCCCGTTGTCCGGTCCATACGGCGAGTGCGTGGTCTCGAAGGTGAAGCCGCCGGCATTGCCCGACGACCGCTTCTGCGCGATCGGCCTGCCGTGCCCCATCGTGGCCGGGTTGATCCAGGCCGCAATCGTGACCTGCTGCCCGGGGTCCAGGCTGGCGTGGTGCGGCACCACCATCTGGTCATCCACGCCATCGAAACTGAAGGCCTGGCCCACTCGTCCGGCGGCGTAGGTGCCGCCGTTCTCGAGGGCGCCGTCGTTGCTGCCCGAGGCATCGTCGGCGTTGTTCTCGGCGCGCCACCGGCTCACGCTCTGCAGCGCCCCGTCCGCCCAGGCGAGCGCCGCAATGCCAACCTGACCGTTGAGCGCTCCGCCGGCCATGTGGAACGTTCCCCGTGGCGTGAGGTCCCCGTTCGTGCGGTCGAGGATATACAGGTGGGCGCCCGCGGTCTCCGCGTTCCACTCGGCAGCGGTCACGAACAGCGTGCCGGTCCCGGGCTCGAAGCTCATGGCCGTCACGTCGGAGTTGCAGCACACGAAGACGTCTCCCGGCGGGCCTGAGGCGCCGCTTTCCACGTCCCACCAGAACAGGTTGCCCTCCGAGTAGATCCACCAGAGCCGGTCATCGGCGGCGAAGTCGAAGTTCACGGCGAACATACCTGAATAGTCGATGATGCTGCCGTCCTCCGGCACCGCGCGGCCGAAGCCGCCTCCGCCCCAGCCGACGAAGACGGCCGAGTCGGACGGGCGGATGGCCACTCTCGTCAACGCGCTGCCGCTGCTGATCTGCCACGTCATCACCGGCGTCCCCGCCCCGGTCGCCAGATCAACGGTCAGCAGGGTGATCTGTCCGCCCAATCCCTCCCCGGGGGCCCAGGCGATGGCGTACATCCGTCCAGAACGCGAGTCGAAGTCCATGGCGCCGACACGGGAATAGCCAATCGGCCCGACCGGAGTGAGCTGTGCCGTGGCAGGGTCAATCCTGTAGAGGTAATTTGCGCCCTCTCCCGAGCCGGGCACGGAATCCGGCGCTGGTCCGGCGCCCCACAGGAACTGCGCGGCAGCCGGCCGCGCGGCGGCGAGAAGGAGGATCGCGAGGAACACGGTGCGTCGAAGAGCAGGCATGGTTGTCTCCCAGGTCGCTGGTTAGACAAGCGAGCGCCGTTCTTGTTTCACCCGGGATGAAACAGGCGGTGTTCCCGCAGCTCTGGCAGGAGATCAGGGGCGGAAACGATAGACGACGTTGTCGTGCACGACGACGACCCTGGCGCCGAGATCCGCGTACGGAGCCAGGGCCGGCACGCGCGAGAGCAGGGCGGCGCGAGCGCCCGGGCCCTCGACCGGTTCGATCGGGAGCAGGGCCAGCGGATCGTAGGCGGCGTCAATCCATTCGCCGGCCACGAGCCTGAACGTCTTGTCCCCGACCAGCCGGTCTCCGCCGCTCCGCATGGTGTTCGGCTGCGGTGCGGGCGCCGGGTTCCGCGGCGCGGCCGGCGCCGCAGCGGCAGGACCGGGCGTGGGTTCCGAGCCGGGAAGCGCCGCACCGCCTGGTGGAACGGCGTCCGGCGTGGCTGGCGCGGCAGACGCCGGTGGGGGTGCGGGCGCCACGGCCGGCGACGCCGGGTCCGGCATGCGCCAGACCTTGATTCCGACGGTCGTCGCCAGCAGGAGTGTGGCGGCGACGGGCAGCCAGACGACGCGGCGGAACAGGGGACGGGTGGCAGACGGCGCGTCGCCGGCAGATGGTGCGGCGAGCGGCAGCGCACCTCGGGCGTAGGCAGCCAGGGTGCCGCGGCACTCCGCGCACTGACCGAGATGGACGATGAAGGCGCGCCGCTCCGTCTCGGACAGGCGGTTGTCGATGAAGGCGGCGAGCGCGTTCACGTCCGGGTGCGGCGGCGGCATCTGCTCGTTAGACATCGCTGCGTCCAGCCCGTTTCATCGTGGCGCTGCCGAGTGCCGCGGCGAGATCAAGCTCGAGCCGTGCGTAGTCCAGATGTTCACGAAGCTCATCAGCGCTGGCCCGCGCCGCCCGGGGCGCGCTCGTTTCGATGTCAGCACGCAGGGTGCGGCGGAGCCGGTCGAGCCTCCGGCTCAGGGTGGCTTTCGAGGCGCCGAGCACGGGGGCCATCTGATCGAGCGTCAGGCTCTGTTCGTAATACAGCATCAGCAACAGCTTGCTCTCCGCGTCGAGCCTGGCGAGGGCCTGGGCGACCAGCCCGGCGAAGAGGCGATGGGACTCGTCTTCTTCAGCCGGGTTCGCAGCCGCGTACGACGGGACGTCCCGGCTCAACCGCTCTATTTTCCCCGGCTCGAGCGGCACCGTGCGGCGCTCGGCCCTGCCGGCGTTGATCGCCGCGTGGGCGGCGACGGCGCCAAGCCAGGTGCGCAGCGTGCTGCGGCCGTCGTACTGCGAGAATCGTCCGCGCTGCCAGAGATCCGCTATCACGCCGTCCGCGACGTCGCTCGCGGCGCGGTCGTGGGTCAGCCGCTTCGTGAAAGTCCGGATGTACTCGAAGTAGCGGTCGCGGCACTCGCGCCAGGCCCGCTCGTCGCCGCGGCTGCACGCGACGGCCAGGTAGAGGTCGTCGAGGCAGAGCCGGGAGACGTATTCGGCGGCGTCGTCCCCGGGAGGAGCCGCGGGAATGCGGGCGCGCAGCGCCTCCGCGAAGTCATCGAGCGACAGCCCGAAGCGCGGCTTGACCGCGCGCTGGACGGCGCGCCGGATCGCCGCGCGACCCGTCCCGGCGCCGGAGGTCAGCGCGGTTCCCCGATGAGCACGAAGGGAGCCCACAGGGCGGGGTGCGGGTGCCGCTGCCGGGTGGCGAGCTGGGCACGGCGCAGCGCCGCGGCCTTGTCGCCGCTGCGCAGCAGCTCCACGTAGAACGTGTCGATCATCGACACCGCGGCATCGTCGCTGACGTCCCACAGGCTGGCGACGACTGTCGGCGCCCCCGCGTACATGAAGGCGCGCGGCAGGCCGAACACGCCGTCTCCAGTCAGGCGCCCGCGCGCCGTGGAGCAGCCGCTCAGCACTACGAGGTCGGCGGTGATCTGCAGGCGATAGATCTCGGCGGCCCGCAGGTAGCCGTCTTCGCCGTCGCCGGCGGTGAGCACGAGGGACGAGTCTGCCGGCCGGAGGTCCGAGGTCACGCCGTGCGTCGCGAAGTGCAGGTAGGCCGCGTCGCCGACGGCACTCTTCGCGGCCCCCTCCGTGGCGCGGGCACCGGTCAGCAGGACGGGGGCGAAACGCGCGAGGCGGGAGGCCACGCGGCGGCCCTCCTTCAGGCTGCCTGGCAGCGGGGCGAGCCCCGACTCCGCCGGCGCGTCGGCTCCCGCAAAGACCACCGAGCCCCGGCCGGCCGCTGGCGCGCGCCGCTTCCCCTCCGTATAGCGGAACATCGAAGCCGACGGGCCAACGCTCAGCGTGTGTCGCGCGACCAGGGGGCGGCCGCGCTCGTCCTCCAGGGCGGCGAACGGCACCACGGACAGCGGCCCGTGCGGCACGATCACGACCAGCCCGTCCGGGGACCGCGGCAGCCACTGCGCCACCGGCCCGATGACGAGACGATGCAGCTCGCGCAACGCGGGCGGTGTTGCCGCTCCTCGCGGCGATGCGGCGGCTGCCTCGAGGGCGTCGAGCAGCTCGCGGGTCAGCCGGGTGAGCTGCTCGTGTGGCACGTCCGTTCGCGCCGTCCTGACGTGTCCCTCGGGCGAGACGACCCACGCCAGCAGCGACCGCGGCGTGACGAGGTATTCGACGATGGTCGCGTTCAGCCTCGCGGCCGTCGCACGAATCTCGGCGATGCCGGCGCTTTCGGCGGTCACCAGGCTCGCCAGTTCCTCGTTCTGGCGCCGCAGCCGCTCGAGCAGTTCAGTCGCGCCGGCCGCGCGGGTGCCGCCGGACTCAGCGGCCGGCGCGCGCGGCGCCGCCGCCGCTTTCGCGATCTCGCTCCGCAGCTGGTCGAGCGCGGGCTGGTCGGCAGGCTTGGGCCGCACCAGCCGCGACTGCAGGATGTCGCCGAACGCCCGTGCCCGCCCGGCTTCGGCGGCCTCGAGGGCCTCGACCGGACGGCCGGCGTCGGCCAGCGCCGCGGCCAGCTCCCGGAACACTTCCTGCCGCGTGTCCACGAACGCAATCTTCGCGTCGTCGCTCGACACCCGGGCGCGGATGTCGTTGACGATGGCGGCGCTCGCCCGGAGATCGGCGATCCCGCCAGCGCGATCGCCCGCCAAAAGCCGGGCCCGTCCCCGCTGCGACAGGCCTTCGAACTCCAGTTCGGGTGAACCGATGGTCCGCGCAACCGCGAGACTGTCGTCGAAGCGCGCGATGGCCGGCCTCGCGGCGCCGGCCGCCAGCTCCAAGCCGCCGAGGTCGAGCAGGGCATAGCCTTCGATGTCGGCGTCGCGGAGGCGGCGGGCGATGGCCAGCGCCTCGTCGAACGCCGCCCGCGCCCCGATCGCATCGCCGCCTACGTGGAGGCGCTGCACGCCAATCTCGCGGAGGGTGCGCGCCACCTCGGCCTGCCGATCGATCTGCCGCCACACCGCCAGCGCCTGCTCGTAGCGCGGCAGCGCCTCGCGTCCGAGCCTGGCCAGCACGGCCGCCAGGTTGTGCGTGGAGAAGCCGACCTGGGCGGTGTAGCCCACATCGCGGGCAATGGTGAGCGACTGGGTGTGCGAGTCGATGGCTTTTTCGAACTCTCCGAGCTCGTTGTAGACGTTCCCGAGGTTGCCGAGCGCCTGCGCCAGGCCGCGCCGATCTCCCAGGCGCCGCCTGATGGCAATCGCCTCGGTGTAGGCGTCGATAGCCTTCTGGTACTCGGCGCGGGCGCGGTTGGTGATGCCGAGGAAGATGAGCGCCTGGCCCGCCAGTCCCTCGTCGCCATGCCTCCGGGCAATCGCCAGCGCCTGTTCGATGGACGCCGCCGCCTCGTCGAGCCGGCCAAGGAACCGCAGGACGACGCCGATGTTCGAGCGGATGTTGCCTTCGCGCGGCGCCGACGGCACCGGCAGGCGCGCGTTGGCGGCCAGGGCGCCCTCGTAGTGCGCCAGCGCGTCCTGGTAGCGGCCCTGGCTGTAGCGGGCTTCGCCCATGCGGAGCCGGATCTCGGCCTCGCCGTCAGGGCTGCCGAGGCCCTCGAAGATCGTGAGCGCCCGGCTGTGCGCCTCGAGCGCCGGCTCATATTGCCCGCGGCCCCACCGGGCACGCCCCAGTTCGGCCAGCGCCCAGGCGAGGCCGGCCCGGTCGCCGCCGCGGTCCGCCAGTTCGACGGCGCGCTCGGCGAGCGGCAGGGCCTTCTGGTAGTTGCCGGCGCGAATGGCGGCCGACGCGTCGGCGAGAGCCGCGCGGGCGGGATCGGGCGCATCCTGGCCGCCGGCTGTCGAACCGGCAAGCAGGAGGGCCAGCGGCAGGACGAGGAGCAGGCCTCGGTGCATGAGGTAGCGCCGGGGACATTATGGGGGCAACGGGGGGGAACGGGGGCTGGGGAACTGGGGAACTGGGGAACTGGGGAACTCGGGGAGCTGGCCCACTCAAAGACCCTGGCTTGGGAGTTGGGAATTGGAAATTGGGAATTGGAGTTGGGAGTTGGGAGGGCGTGAGCAGGAGCGGCGCCGGTCCCCTGCCTCAGGGCACGAGCGCGACGGCGCGCAGCGGCCCGCCCGATCCCCCTTCGATCTTCATCGGCAGCGCAATCAGGAGGGCCCCGCGCGGCGGCAGCTGCTCGAGGTTCGTCAGGTTCTCGAGGCCCGGAACGTTTCGCGCGGCGGCAATCCGGTGGACCTGGAAATCCGTCGAGCGGCCGTAGTCGATAGACGCCGTGTCCACACCCAGGGCGGCCACGCCGCGCTCCTCCACCAGCAGCCGTGCGGCGTCGGGTCCGTACGACGGAAACGACAGCCGTGACGCATCGCCGGCGGTGTCGCTGCCCAGGTAGGCCCTGGCGTCGGGCCAGTGCCGGCTCCAGCCGGTCCTGAGCAGCACGATGGTGCCCCTGGCGATGACGCCGTGGCTCTTCTCGAACGCCCGCACGTCTCCCGCGGTCAGGAGGTAGTCGCGATTCGCGCTGGCGCGCGCCGTGACGTCGATCACGGCCGCGGGCGCGATCAGCTGCTCGAGCGGAATCTGTTCGGTCGTCCGGCCGCTTTCCGAGAAGTGCCGCGGCGCGTCGAGGTGGGTACCGCCGTGTTCCGGCGTGGACAGGCGGTTGGCGGCGTAGAAGTAGCCGCCCTCGGTCTTTCCGGACGCGAGCGAGTCGAGCTGGAACCGCGACGGCGAGGTCGGCCAGTAAAGTGTGGTTGGCCCGAACGGGTGCGTGAGGTCGACAATCCGCCGGCCGTCGAGTGTCGTTGCGGGAGAAGGCTGTTGTGTCAAGGCGCCGAGCGCGAGCGCCAGGAAGGCGAGGGTCTTCATGGGCCGGATCCTAATCCAGGTGCGTGCGCGGGCGCGGGCGGAACAGAATAGGGCAGAGGATGCGCGCGCCGATCGTTCGAGCTGACGGAATCCGGAAGACGTACGGGAGCACGGTGGCCGTCGAGGACGTGTCCTTCGAGGTGCGCGAGGGGGAGATCTTCGGCCTGATCGGCCCCAACGGCGCGGGCAAGACGACCACGATGGAATGCGTCGAAGGGCTGCGCCGCCCTGACCGGGGCGTCATCTCGGTGCTCTCGATGGACCCGGCGCGAGACCGCCTCGCCCTCCAGAGCCGCATCGGCATCCAGCTGCAGGAGGCCCAGCTCCAGAAGCGCATCCGCGTGTGGGAAGCCGTCGATCTGTGGGCCACGCTCTACCCGGGGCACGTCGACCCCGATGTCCTGCTCGAGCGGCTCGGCCTCGGCGACAAGCGCCAGGCCCTGTTCATGACCCTCTCCGGCGGGCAGAAGCAGCGGTTGTTCATTGCCCTCGCGCTCATCAACGATCCCGAGCTCGTCTTCCTCGACGAGCTGACGACAGGGCTCGATCCGCAGGCCCGCCGCGCCATCTGGGAGCTGGTTCGCGACATCCGCACGCGCGGCAAGACTGTCTTCCTGACGACGCACCTGATGGAGGAGGCGGAGCGGCTGTGCGACCGCGTGGCCATTCTCGACCACGGCCGCATCATCGATCTCGATGCGCCGGCCGCGCTCGTCAGGCGCCACTGCCCGGAGCGCACCGTGGTGGTCTCGACCGGCGATCTCTCAGCCGACGCCCGGTTGCGCGCGCTCCCCGCGGTGGCGTCGGTCTTGCGCCACGACCGCCTGGTGACGGTGCAGGGAGGCGGCGACGATCTCGTCACCAGCGTGATCGAATGCCTGGCCGCGCACGGCACCCGTGTCACCGACCTGCAAACGGTGTCGCCAACGCTCGAAGACGTCTTCCTGCGGCTGACCGGGAGCAGCATCCGTGACTGACGGGCGGCTGGCGGTGCGGCGGCGGCGGGGCCTGCTGCGGGGGCTGGGGAAGCTGACCTGGCTCGAGGTGAAGATCTTCGTGCGCGAGCCGATGGGCGTGATCGGCACCGTCGCGATTCCGGTGGTCGTCTTCCTCGTCCTCGGCCGGGCCCTCGGCGGCCGCGTCGCCGCCGGGTCCCCCGAGTCGCGCGGCTTCCTGGCGGCCGGGCTGCCGGTCTTCGCCTCGCTGCTGATTGTCCTCAGCGCGGTCACCTCGCTCGTGACGATCATGGCCATCTACCGCGAGGGGGGCATCCTCAAGCGCCTGCGCGCGACAACGCTGAGGCCGGAGACCATCCTGGCGGCGCACGTCCTCGTCAAGCTGCTGTTCACCGCGATCACGATGGCGCTGCTGGTGCTGGCCGGGCGCCAGTACTATCCGCTGCCCATGGATGCCCCGATCCTGCCGTTTGCCGCGGCGCTGCTGCTCAGCACCTTGAGCGTGCTGTCGATCGGATTCCTGATCGCCAGCCTGGTGCCGACGGCCCGCTTCGCGCAGCCGATCAGCGCGATCGTGCTCTACCCGATGGTGGCGCTCTCCGGCCTGTTCCTGCCGATCGAGGCGCTGCCGCCGGCGCTCGAATGGCTCGCGAGGGCGCTGCCGATGACGTATGCCGTCTCGCTGATGCAGGGCATCTGGCAGGGGGAGGGGTGGCTGGCGCACCTGGCGGACGCCGGCGCCCTCGTGCTGATCGGGGCCGCGTGCACGGCGCTGTCGGCGCGCGTGTTCAGATGGGAATAGCGCCGCCGGCGCGTCAGCGCCTGACCTTGAGCGGCGGGCGCGGCGGGCCGGGCGTCTCGGCCGCCGGGAGCGGCGCCTCGGCGGAAGAGTTGCCGTCGGAGTGCGAGCGAGACACGACCTGCGCCAGGGCGGCAGCGAGCAGCAGCGCGATCGCCCGCACGGCGCCCGCCGGCTTGATCCCCTGCTGCAGTTCGATGGCGAGCACGCCGCTGCAGCCGTCGGGATCGAGCAGCGGGACCGCCAGCGCCGCGGTCGCCTGCGCCGTGGCGGCGACGGCGCACGTGGTGCCCGCACGGAACGCCGCCGCGGTCGCGTTGTCGGCGTCGCGCTTCACCGTCGGCAGGTGCGCAACGACCCGGTCGGAATACCCGTGCACGAGCGCTGGCCGCAGCTCCCCGGGCGGCTCGTCCCACAGCCAGACGATGAGGCCGGTCGCATCGAGGACGCGGGCGAGGTCCCCCAGCAACGGCTGCATGTCGGTCCGGCTGTCTGCCTGGCCCAGCGCGGTGCACACCTGCGCCACCTCCTCGAGCCGGGACTCGAGTGCGGCCGCCTCCCCGACGGTCTCTTCAGCGGATGCTGTCCCGTCGCCTGTGACACCGTCCGTCTCGTTCGCCCGACCGGCGGGAGTACTCTCCGCCGCGACGTCTGTCGACGCGGCCCCGGCCCCCGGGGGTGGCACGGCCTCTGGCGCGCCGTCTCCGTCCAGCGCGTCCAGTTCGGGCACATCCGCGTGGCGTGATTCGGGCTGCGCCTGACTCCCGGCGCCTGCCGCTCGCTCATTGCCGGGCGCGCGCTCACCAGGTGACGAGCCGGATGGCGGGAAATCGTCACCCGTACCGGGACGGCGCAGCCGGGCGAGCGAGCCGATCGCCGAGTCGACGATCGTCCGGAGACGCGTGGGGGGCGCGGCGCTCCGCCTGGATGCCTCCTCCGCCGCCGCGGCCGCCGCCGTCGTCGCGGTCGAGGCGACGTCCGCCGGTTCCGGGTGCACCTCGAGGAACTCGCGCAGGACGGTGTCTGGCTCGAGGCCGATGGCGTGAGCGTAGGTGCGGATGTAGGCGCGGCGGAAGATTCCCGCCGGCCACTGCGACACGTCGTCGCGCTCGAGCGCCTCGAGCAGGGCGAGTTTGATCTTGGTTTGCGCGGCGATGGCCAGCAGATCGATCTGCCGCTCTTCCCGCCGCTGACGCAGCCGCGCGCCGAAGCTCTCAGGCATGAGGGCTGTCAGCGCGCCCATCCGGGCAACGCGGACCCGTGGCGGAGAGGACCGGCGAACATCGAGTCCGAGCGTAGCAACATGCGCGAGGCAGTTCAACCTGCCAAGCTCGAGAGGACGCCGCCCCAAGCCGCTTTGACAGCGGACGGAGGGGGGCATACCCTCTGCCAGCTCTCTGCCTGACCGCTTGCATCCCGGAGGAACGATGCGTCCCCAGACCGTCATTTGTGCGCTGGTGCTGTCTCTCTGGCCGCTCAGGGCACAGCTGCAGCCCGCTCCGCAAGGCGGCGCTACCCCGCCACTCGCGATCACTCGTGTCGGTGTCATCGACGCGACCGGCGCCCCCCTGAAACCCGGCATGACGGTGCTCGTCGAGAATGGCCGCATCTCCCGCGTCGGCCCGGCTGACGAGGTGGTTCTACCCGCCGGAGCGGCCACGGTCGATGGGAGTGGGAAGTATCTGATTCCCGGGCTCTGGGACATGCACGTGCATTGGTACGACCAGCGGTTCCTCGACCTCTTCATCGCCAACGGCGTGACCGGCGTCCGGCAGATGTGGGGGATGCCGCTGCACCTGGACTGGCGCAGCCGCATTGCCCGCGGAGAGCTGCTCGGTCCGCGGTTCAGCATCGCCAGCGCGATTGTCGACGGGCCCTCGCCCGTCTGGCCTGGATCGCTCATCGTCGAGGGGCCGGAAGACGCGGCCCGCGTGGTGGGCGCAATCGCACAGGGCGGCTACGACTTCGTCAAGGTCTACAACCGGCTGTCGCGCGACGCCTACTTCGCGGTCGCCGCCGCGGCACGCCGGCAGGGGCTGCCATTCTGCGGACACGTTCCGGAGTCCGTCTCGGCCCTCGAGGCGTCCGACGCCGGGCAGAAGAGCATCGAGCATCTGGACGGGGTCCTGTACGCCGCCTCCCGAGATGGGGAGCGTCTCCGCGCCCGCCGTGCAGAGCTGGGGGGGAAGACGAATGCCGTGACCGGTGTGGAAGCCGCCACGCGCGAGGCGCTGCGGGCGCTGCGCCGGGAAATGCTCGCCACTTACGACGACGTGGCGGCGGCGGCGCTCTTTGACCGTTTCGCGAAGAACGGTACCTGGCAGGTTCCTACGTTGACCGTTCTCCGGTCGATGGCCTCCCTGGACGACTCGAGCTTCACGAGCGACCCGCGGCTGAAGTACATGCCCCGGTCGATCAGGGAGTCCTGGAACCCGGCGAACGACGGCAGGATCGCGACCAAGACGGCCGGGGACTATGCGCTGGATCGTCAGATAGTGAGGAAGCAGATAGCGATCGTCGGGGCCATGCGCAAGTCGGGGGTCAGGCTCCTCGCCGGACCGATGTGCTCAACCCGTTCGTGTTTCCCGGGTTCAGCCTGCACGACGAGCTCGGGCTGCTGGTCGAGGCCGGCCTGACCCCGATGGAGGCTCTCCAGGCCGCGACCAGTGGTCCCGCAGAGTATTTCGGCACCCGCGAGGCCATCGGCACGATCGAGCCCGGCCGGGCGGCTGACCTCGTGCTGCTCGAGGCGAATCCGCTGGCCGACATCAGGCACACGAAGCGGATTGCCGCGGTGATCGCCGCCGGGCGGCTGATCGACCGGTCGGGGCTCGAGGCCATCCTCGGGCGGGCGGAACGCACGGCGAGCCTGAAGTCCATCGCCGAACGCCTGTGGGTCACGATCGAGAAGGACGGTCTCGCAGCAGCGCTGAGCGAATACCGCACGCTGAAAGTTCAACCGCAGGACTACGAATTCGGCGAGGACGAGTTGAACAGTCTTGGCTACCGGCTGCTGGGCAGGAAGATGGCCGACGCCGCCATCGCGATCCTGACGCTGAACACGGAAGCGTTCCCGACGTCGGCCAACGCCTTCGACAGCCTTGGCGAAGCGTATCTGGCGAGCGGTGACACGGAGCGCGCGCGTGCGAGTTATCGCCGCTCCCTCGAGCTGGATCCGCGGAACACGAACGCGGCGGCTGTGCTCGACAGGCTTGGCGGGGCGAAGCGACCGCCGCGCTGACTCCTCCCACCTGAGCCGAACGCGCCGGCTCCGCAGTGCGCCATGTGGCGGAGGGCTTCCAGTAGACTGGGTGCGGAGACTACAAGATGAAGACACGAGGATACGCGGCGCAGTCGGCGGAGACGCCCCTGGCCGCGTTCGAGTTCGAACGGCGCACTCCCGGCGATCGGGACGTACATATTGAGATCGACTTCTGCGGCATCTGCCATTCCGACATCCACACCGCGCGGAACGAGTGGGGAGCGACCCCGTATCCCTGCGTGCCCGGCCACGAGATCATCGGCCGGGTGGTGAAGACCGGGAAGGATGTGAAGAAGTTCCAGGAAGGCCAGCGCGTTGGCGTGGGCTGCTTCGTCAACTCGTGCGGCACCTGCGAGCGGTGCAAGAAGGGGCAGGAGAACTACTGCGAGAACGGGTTCACCATGACCTATGGGAGCCTGGAAGCGGATGGGCAGACGCCGACCTTCGGCGGCTACTCCAACCAGATCGTCGTGGACGAACGGTTCGTGCTGAACCTGCCGGAGAATCTGGACCCGGCCGCTGCCGCGCCGCTGCTCTGTGCCGGCATCACCACCTATTCACCGCTGCGGCAGGTGGGGCTGAAGAAGGGATCGCGGGTCGCGATCATGGGCCTCGGCGGACTCGGCCACATGGGTGTGAAGCTCGCCGCCTCGTTCGGGGCAGAGGTGACCGTACTGAGCCGTTCTCCCGGGAAGGAAGCCGACGCCAGGAAGCTCGGCGCCCACGAGTTCGTGCTGACCAATCAGGACGGGGTGTTCGAGAAGCTCGCGGGGCGCTTCGACGCGATTCTCGACACGATCTCGGCCAAACACGACCTCAACGGCCCGCTGAACGCGCTGAAGACGAGGGGCACCCTCATTCTCGTCGGGGCGTCGCCCGACAACCTCGAGTTCAGCCCGTTCCCGCTGATCTTCGGGCACCGTTCGATCATGGGTTCGCTCGTCGGGGGCATTCCGGAAACGCAGGAGATGCTCGACCATTGTGGCAAGCACGGCATCACGAGCGATATCGAGATGACGACCCCTGAGGGCATCAACGACGCCTACGAGCGCACGCTCAAGGGGGACGTGAAGTACCGCTTCGTGGTTGACTGCTCGAAGTTCTAAGTGGCGCCTATTTTGCTTGGCCAGCGTGACGGCGCCGCGCCACCGCGACGCCGCGTCCCGATTGCAGCCCAACCGTGAAGCGAGAGACACCATGCCGAAAAACAAGAAGACCCCGCTGCCGCTGAAGGCCGGCAGCAAGCCGAGGCCGGTTACGAAGCCCGGTCCGCGAGGGAGCGACGCTGCTGGCGCCGGCGGCGAGCCTCATCAGACCGCGTCCAGTTTCGAGAAGACGCTCACGACCAACCAGGGCATTCCCGTCGCCGACAACCAGAATCAGCTGAAGGCCGGGCCGCGCGGCCCCGTCCTCCTGCAGGACTTCATCTTCCGCGAGAAGATCTTCCACTTCGACCACGAGCGGATTCCCGAGCGGATTGTCCACGCGCGCGGATCGGCCGCGCACGGCTTCTTCGAGCTCTACGAGTCGCTTTCGGACATCACCAGCGCCGACCTCTTCCAGCGCAAGGGGGAGAAGACGCCGGTGTTCACGCGCTTCTCGACCGTGGCCGGGGGCGCCGGCTCGGTGGACACGCCGCGCGACGTCCGCGGCTTTGCCGTGAAGTTCTACACGAAGCAGGGCAACTGGGACCTGGTCGGCAACAACATCCCGGTGTTCTTCATCCAGGACTCGATCAAGTTCCCCGACCTCATCCACTCGGTGAAGATGGAAGCCGACCGCGGCTATCCGCAGGCCGCCTCCGCGCACGACACGTTCTGGGACTTCATCTCCCTGATGCCCGAGTCCACCCACATGATCATGTGGGCGATGTCGGACCGGGCGATTCCGCGGTCGCTGCGGATGATCGAAGGGTTCGGCATCCATACCTTCCGCCTGGTCAACAAGGCCGGGAAGTCCACGTTCGTCAAGTTCCACTGGAAGCCGAAGCTGGGCGTGCAGTCCACGGTGTGGGATGAAGCCGTGAAGATTGCCGGGGCCGACCCCGACTACCACCGCCGCGACCTGTTCGAGAGCATCGCGAGCGGCGCCTTCCCCGAGTGGGAGCTCGGGCTCCAGCTCTTCGATGAGGAGTTCGCCGCGAGCCTGCCGTTCGACGTGCTCGACTCGACGAAGATCATTCCGGAAGAGCTGCTGCCCGTCCGTATCGTCGGGCGCATGGTGCTCGACAGGAATCCGGACAATTTCTTCGCGGAGACTGAACAGGTTGCCTACTGTCCCGCGAACGTCCCGCCCGGGATCGATTTCACCAACGACCCGCTGCTGCAGGGGCGCCTGTTCAGCTATCTCGACACCCAGCTCAAGCGGCTGGGCGGACCGAACTTCCACCAGATCCCGGTGAATGCCCCGAAGGGGTGCCCGTTCCGCAACTTCCAGCGCGACGGCCACATGCAGGTGTCGACCTTTGCCGGGACCGGCCGGGCGAACTACGAGCCGAACAGCCTGTCGGAGGCGGGCGAGCCCACCGGCCCGCGCGAGAACCCGGCCGTCGGCTTCACGACCTTTCCGGAGCCGGTCGAAGGGCACACGCTGCGGATTCGTCCCGAGAGCTTTGCCGATCACTACAGCCAGGCGCGGCTGTTCTTCCGCTCGCTCGAGGTGCCCGAGCAGAACCACCTTGCCTCGGCGATCGTGTTCGAGCTGTCGAAGGTGGCGCTGCCGCACGTCCGCACGCGGATGCTGTCCAACCTGCGGAACGTCGACGAGACGCTGGCGTCGCGCATTGCGTCCGGTCTCGGCATGGACCTGCCCGCCGCCAGTCCCACCGCGGTACCCGTGATCGACATGGATCCCTCCCCGGCGCTGCGGATTGTCGGCCGGATGAAGGAGACCCTCCAGGGACGCAAGGTCGGCATCCTCATCGCCGATGGGTCCGACGGCAAGGTGATCGATGCCGTGGTCAAGGCGGTGGAAGGCGCCGGCGGCATGCCGCTCGTGATCGCGCCCAAGGTGGGGGGCGCCGTGCTGAAGGGGGGCGCCAGGCGCGAGGCCGACGCGCAGCTGGCGGGCTCGCCGTCGGTGCTGTTCGATGCCGTGGCGCTCGTGCTCTCAGAGGAGGCGGCACGGACGCTGACCGGCGAGGCGGCCGCCGTGCAGTTCGTCATGGATGCGTTCGGGCATCTCAAGGCGATCGGTCACACCCCCGGCGCCAAGGCACTGCTCGACAAGGCCGGGGTGATCCCGGACGCGGGCGTGGTGGCGGTGTCCGACAAGGGCTTCGTGAAGGCCGCCGCCCGGCGGTTCTTCGATCGCGAGCCGCTGGTGCGTTCCGCGCCGTAGCCTGGCGCCGGGTTGTCGGGAGTGGAGCGCCGGCCCGCGTCAGGCCGGTGCTTCACTCCGGCGCTTCAGCCCTTCAGCTTCGAGCCGCAGGTATCTGTTCGTCAGCTTCCTCGTCATCCGGCCCATCAACCCGCTGAACAGCCCGCTGTAGTGCACCACGAGCGTCACCCGCACACCAGTGGCGGCCGGCTCGATGGTGTGGCTGGCCGTCACGAGCAGGCCCGGGCTGGTCGTGATCCAGACGAAACTTTTTCCCGTCTCGAGGGTTGTGACGCGCCAGAGGGTGGGGAAGAGACCCGGCTGCCTGATGCGCGCACGGCTTCCGGTGCGCAGCGCCCCCTCGTCCAGGCGCCGGACCGTGACCACCGACGCCGTCCAGTCGGGCCAGCGCTCCACGTCGGTCATGACCGCCCAGACGCGCTCGCGCGAGGCGTCGATGTCGATCGAGGTCTCGAAGTGCATGGCCCGGCATTCTAGCAATCTCCGCTGCGCCTGTTGTCCTGGTGCACCACCGGACGCGCGGCCCTCACTTCGACCGACCACGGAGCCGTTGACGACCAGATCGGTCTTGAGCCCTGTGCTGATCGGCTCACCTCGATAGCGGAGCCAGTGCCTTGTCCGCGTTTGGCAGCTCGAGCGCCTGAGCGGCGCTTCGTGGCGGCCGAGCCACATCGGCCCTGCCGCGCCTCGGCCTACGCGCGGAAAAATGCGCCTCCGGCGAGAGCGCTACGGTGCCCGCTCCGGCTGGGGTGATGCGGGAGCCGGTGCGCAATCAGTTGGGCATTCAGGTAATCCGGGCGTCAGTGGCGAAAGGGCGCCTTCGCGGCCGGAGCGCCTGCGGCGCATTTTTCAGACTGCCGCTGTCGCGCTAGCCGCACTGCGCCGGCAGGCCGACATGGCTCGTCCCCCGCGCGCCACCCCGGTGATCTCCTCGACGCCTCCCGGTGCTCCCCCTCGTCGCGCCGGTGCCGTTGGAGGTTGGGCGTTGGGCGTTGGGAATTGATCTGAAGGTCCCGTGGGCGGCGCTTCGTGGCGGCCGAGCCACATCGCCCTGCCGCGCCTCGGCCCGTCAGCCCGTGACGGTGCGCCCGCTGCATTCGACGCGCGCTGCATCTCGTCATCCGGCGTTGCGGCTCGCTCGCATACAGACGGTATGCTCGCTCGCCGCGCCTTGGCTGCCGAGCGCCGCGCCCGTCTCGGTGCGACGCGGGCGCACCGTCACGGGCTGTCGGCGCGGAAAAATGCGCCTCCGGCGAGTGCGCTGACGATGACCGCTCCGGCTGGGGTGATCCGGAAGCCGGTGCGCAATCAGTTGGGCATCCAGGTGACCCAGGCGTGAGTGGCGAAAGGGCGCCTCCGCGGCCGGAGCGCCTCCGGCGCATTTTTCAGACTGCCGCTGTCGCGCTAGCCGCACTGCGCCGGCAGGCCGATATGGCTCGTCCGCCGCGCGCCGCGCGTTCGACTTTCGCCCTTGGCCCTTCGCCCTTGCATTGGGCGGTCAGTTCTCGCGCCCACCGATATCTCGTCGCCCAGGGGAGACGTGCCGGTGCTGACCGGCCGGCGGACCTTGGAGCGAGGCGACACGCCGCGCAGCCGGAACGCGGCCGGAGCGATTCCTCGCGGCGAGTCCGTTCCGTGTGATCCGCATCGTTCGAATCACCACCGGCGCATCGGTGCGCCTGCCAGTTGTCGCCCTGGCCATCCCTACTCGCCGCGCCATCGAGCGCAGCGAGCGTATGAGCGCAGGCCGTGTTCCCGCCTCGCGGAAGCGGGCCCCGGACCGGGCAGTGCCGGCACGGCTCCGTCGGGCGACTCATGCGCGCCGCCCTGACCATCCCTACTCACCGCGCCATCGAGCGCAGCGAGCGTATGAGCGCAGGCCGTGTTCCCGCCTCGCGGAAGCGGGCCCCGGACCGGGCAGTGCCGGCACGGCTCCGTCGGGCGACTCATGCGCGCCGTCCTGGCCATCCCTACTCGCCGCGCCATCGAGCGCAGCGAGCGTATGAGCGCAGGCCGCGTTCCCGCCTCGCGGAAGCGGGCCCCGGACCGGGCGGTGCCGGCACGGCTCCGTCGGGCGACTCATGCGCGTCGCCCTGACCACCCTACTCGCCGCGGCATCGAGCGCAGCGAGCGTATGAGCGCAGGCTGCGTTCCCGCCTCGCGGAAGCGGGCCCCGGACCGGTCAGGGCCGGCACGGCGCGTCGAAGCGACCCGCGGGCGACCCCAAGCAACCAAGCGACTCGAGTGGGAGCCCGGCCAATCGTCAGTGCGCTTGCGGAATCCGCGGCAGCAGCAGGCCGCGCGACGCCAGGCCGACGAGGCCGTCGAGCCGCCGGAAGAAATCGTCGCGCAGGGGCGGGATGCCCGCGAGCGTCCACAGCACCTTCGCGTTGGTCCACGCGGCCGCGCGCGCCTTCCTCACCTTCCACATCGCCAGCTCGTCGTCTACGTCGTGGCCCACCTCGTCCACCACGCCGATGATGCCGATGGCGAACTCCGCTTTGACCTCTTCCTCCACGCGCTCGAGGATCGCGTTCACGCTGTCGAAGTCCTGCCGGCGGCGGGTGTCGCTGAGCGGGTCTCCTCCGAGCGCCGTGAAGCACTGGATGATGCCGTCGGGGAGGTCGCGGTTGATGTGGGCGTTCATGCCGGCGATGGCGAAGCGCAGGCGGGTGATGCCGGCCGCCGAGCGGGCCTCGAGCAGCGGCCGCCATGCCGCGGGCGCCGCGGCCATGTCGCGCTCAGCCAGCACGAGGGCGTCGAAATAGAGCTGCGCGAACACCACGTCGAGCCGCGCCATGAACGCCGGGTCGTGGAACACCGCCGTTGCCAGCGCGTTCTTCACGCTGACGGTGACCCTGAGGTAGAGGCGATTGAACCACTTGAGGCCGTCGCGATCCTCCAGCCGCCCGTCGATCGCGGTCATCACGGCGATGACCTCGTCCACGGTGTGCACCGGGCGGGCGGTGAGGAGCGGAGTGAGGAGCATGGGGCCGGCGTCGGCTGAGAAGCGCGCGGAGTGTATCACGCCAGGCGTGCGCCGCGGCGCCGGAACCGGACGGTGCATTGTGGCGGGCCGCCCGCCGGAGCGATAATCGCCGCGTGACGAAATTCCCGCTGCCCGGCACACGAGATGGCAAGACCACCGCGCCGTCGCGGCGCGAGTTCATGGCCGGCACCCTCGCCCTGGTGGGCGGGGCGAGCCTGTCGAGCGGCGCCGCGGATGCCGCGCTGGGCGGGCAGGGCCGTGCCCGCGCGATTCAGACGGTGACCGGCGCGGTCGCGCCCGACGCACTGGGCCTGACCCTGATGCACGAGCACGTGCTCGTGGACTTCATCGGTGCCGATCGCGTCAGCCCAGGCCGCTACGATGCGAACGAGGCCTTTGCCCGCGTGCTTCCGCACCTGCGGCAGGCGCGCGAGCTGGGTTGCCGGACGCTCGTCGAGTGCACGCCCGCCTTTCTCGGCCGCGACCCGGCGCTCCTCAAGCGGCTGTCGGAAGGCTCCGGCGTCACCATCCTGACCAACACCGGCTACTATGGTGCCGCAAAAGACAAGCACCTGCCGGCGCACGCCTTCACCGAAACCGCCGAGGGGCTCGCGGCGCGCTGGATCCGCGAGGCGAACGGCGGCATCGACGGGACGGGAATCAAGCCGGCGTTCATGAAGATCGGCGTCGACGGGGCGCCGCTGTCGGACGTGGACCGCAAGCTGGTGCGCGCCGCCGCGCTGACGCACCGCGAGACCGGGCTGCCGATTGCCTCACACACGGGCAGCGGCGCCGCGGCGATGGAGGAGCTCGAGCTGCTCGACGCGGCCGGCGTGCCGCGCTCCGCCTTCATCTGGGTGCATGCGCAGAGCGAGTCCGACGCCGGCTTCCACACGCGCGCCGCGAAGTCGGGCGCCTGGGTGGAGTTCGACGGCGTCTCGGATGCGAGCCTGCGCCGCCACGTCGATCTCGTGACGCAGCTGAAGTCGCAGGGGCTCCTGGCGCAGGTGCTGGTGTCGCACGACGCCGGCTGGTACCGCGTCGGCGAGCCGGGCGGCGGCCAGTTCCGTCCCTACGACACCCTGTTCACGGCGTTCGTGCCCGCGTTGACGAGCGCGGGCTTCACGCCGGCCGACCTCGACCGGCTGCTCGTCCTCAACCCGCGGCGGGCGCTGAGCGGGGCCTGACCGCCCGGGCATCTTCCGGGCTCATTCCTTCAGGACGATTCGCTCGGTCACGCTCCCGTCGGCAACCGCCCGCACCGAGAACGCCGGGTTGCTGCGCATGGCCGCGGTCACGAACGGATCCCCTTCGAACACGATCTCGAATCCCTTTGGCGCGTGCCCCTCGGCCGAGACTTCGAAGTGAATGTGCGCCGGAACCCGGCTGCCGGGATACGACCCGGGCTTGACGGTGTGGAACGCCCACGCGCCCTTCGCGTCCGACCGCAGGAACAGCTTGAGGCGAGGGTTCCGGTTGTCGCTCACGGGCTTCACGCCGTAATAGCCTTCGCGGTCGGTCTGGAACACATACAGTGACGCGCCGGCGACCGGTGTGCCGTCGGCCTTCACCACAACGCCGGTCACGCGCAGGGGCTCGCCGGGTTCCCCCTCCGGCGCGAGCCGTCCGGTTGCCGCGGCGCCGGGCGGGGCTTCGTGGATGGACTGGGCGAGACCGGCCGCGCCAGCCAGCAGGACGGTGGCCACGATGACGGCTGAGGTCCGGCGGCGCGCGGCGGTGCAGATCTGGTGCATGACGCCCTCCCGCGCGCATCCTCTCACGGCCCGGACGGGCCGGGGCGGCCGCCACCATAAATAGATGTGACGAACTGTCCGGACCCGTGTGATGGCGGGCCCGCCGCTTCCCCCGGATCGATGGGCCGCCGGCCGAAGGCGGGGCCGCGGCGACGCACCAGCGACGTTCTGATCGTCGGACTTTCGCCTGGTCACTAAAATGTCACGAATTTCCTAAGCAAATCGTGATGCCTTTAGCTGCTACTGCGGCCGAGTATGCTACACTGACACCTCTTCCGATGGTCAGGCAGCTCGCGATAATTGCCCTCGTGGCGGCGTCTTCGACCGCCTGCGCCCGGCAGGAGCCGGCGGCAGCCCGCACGCCCGTCGCCGACGTGTTGCTCCGCGCCGAAACGGCAGTGTTCGAGGCCAGGGTGCCCCGGAACGGCACGCTCGACAGCATCCTCCGGCATCACGCCCTCTCGAGCGATCTCGTGCACGCCGCCGTGCAGTCGGCGCGATCGGTGTTCAACCCGCGCCAGCTCCGCGCCGACCGTCCCTACCGGCTGGTCCTGTCGTTCGACGGCTTCCTCCGCGAGTTCGAGTACGAGATCGACGCCGATCGCTTCCTCCGCATCATCAGCCGCGAGCCCGGCAATCCCGAGGCGCTCGAGGCGGTGGTCCTGCCCATCGAGAAGGACAGCAGCGTGGTCGCCATTCGCGGCGATATCGACGCGCGGCATCCCTCGCTGATTGCCTCGATGGGGGAGACGGGCGAGAACATCCAGCTGGCGATGGCGCTGGCCGACGTCTTTGCCGGCCAGATCGACTTCAACAGCGACCTGCAGCCCGGGGACAGCTTCGAAGTGCTGTTCGAGAAGTCCACCCGCGACGGGCAGTTCGCCGGCTACGGCAACATCCTGGGCGCCACCTTCGTGGCCGACGGCAAGCGCCACGAGGCCTATCGCTGGGTGCACCCCGACACGCAGAAGGCGGCGTACTACGACGAGGAAGGCCGCTCGCTGAAGCGCTTCTTCCTGGTCTCGCCGCTGAAGTTCGAGCCCCGCATCACGTCGCATTTCTCGCGCCGGCGCCTTCACCCGGTGCTCAACACGGTGCGCGCGCACACCGGCGTGGACTACGGCGCGCCGCACGGCGCCTCGGTGGTGGCGGTGGCGGCTGGCACGGTTGTCTCGGCGGGCTGGGCGGGTGGCGGCGGCAAGCAGGTCCGTATTCGCCATGCCGGCGGCATCGAGACCTACTACCTGCACCTCTCGTCGTTCGGTCCGGGCATGCGCGCCGGTGTCCACGTGGACCAGGGACAGCTCATCGGGCGTGTCGGCTCGACCGGCACGGCCACCGGGCCGCACCTGCACTTCTCCCTCCGCAAGGGGAACGCCTTCGTGGATCCGGTGGCCGAGCGGCGCCGGCAGCCCCCGGGCGAACCGATTCCCGCGGCGCACCTCGCGGCGTATCGCGACGCGCGCCAGGGCATGCTCGCGCAGATCAACGACGTGATCCTGGCGGACGCCCCGCGCCAGCGTCCGGACGCGGTGGCGGCGGTCGAATAGCCGTCGAGAAGGTCAGCCGCCTCGGGCTAAAATGTCCCGATGGCCTTCATCCAACCGTTCCGCGCCTTGCGGCCCACCGCCGCGAGCGCGGCATCGGTCTCTTCGGTCCCGTACGACGTGGTCAGCACCGCCGAGGCCAGGGCGCTGGCAGCCGGCAACCCCCTCAGCTTCCTGCGCGTGACCCGGTCGGAGATCGATCTCCCCCCCGACACCGATCCGTACATCGCCGGCGTCTACGAGAAAGCGCGCGAGAACCTCGCCGGGCTGCGCGAGCAGGCGCCGCTGATCGTTGAAGACGCCCCGACCCTCTATTGCTATCGCCTGCGGATGGGGTCGCACGAGCAGACGGGCATCGCCGGCTGCTTCTCGGTGGACGAATACGAGAAGGACGTCATCAAGAAACACGAACGGACGCGGCCGGACAAGGAAGACGACCGCACCCGCCACATCACCGCGCTGCGCGCCCAGACGGGGGTCGTGTTCCTGACCTACCGCGCCGCGCCGCCGGTGGACGACCTGATGCGGAAGGCGGCGGCCGGCACGCCGCTGTTCGATTTCACCGCGGACGACGGGGTCCATCACACCGTGTGGGCGGCGCCGGCGGACGTGACGAAAGGGCTGGTGGCGGCGTTTGCCCGGGTGCCCGCGCTCTACATCGCCGACGGCCACCACCGCGCGGCCAGCGCGGCGCGGGCGCGCACCGCGCTGCAGGAGGGGGCCGACACCTTCATCGCCGTCGCATTTCCCGACAACCAGATGCAGGTGCTCCCCTACAACCGGACGATCCGCGACCTCGCCGGGCGCACGCCCGAGCAGTTCCTCACCGAGCTCCGCCAGCGGGTTCCGGTGGGCGACGGGCCGGCCAGCCCCCGCCGCAAGGGTGAGGTCTCGATGTATCTCGCGGGCACGTGGTACGTGCTGGACATGACTGGCGCCAAGCCGGTTGACGACTCGCGGGCCAGCGGCCTCGACGTGGCCCTGCTGCAGCGCCACGTGCTCGAGGAGGTGCTCGGCATCGGCGACATCCGCACCGACAAGCGCGTGGATTTCGTCGGCGGGGCGCGCGGTACCGCGGCGCTCGAGCGGGCGGTGGACTCGGGGGAGGCGGCGGTGGCGTTTTCGCTCTTCCCGGTCACGGTCGACGATCTGATGGCCGTCTCCGATGCCGGCGGCATCATGCCGCCCAAGTCGACCTGGTTCGAGCCGAAGCTGCGGGATGGGTTGCTGATCCACGTCATCTGAGCGATCGCCGCGCGCCGCCGGGACGCACCCGGCGCCGGCGCGGACCGCGGAGAACTGGAACCGGATGAAAGTGCTCGTTGCGGACAAGTTCGAGGCCAGCGGCGTCGCCGGGCTCGAGGACGCTGGCTGTGAAGTCGTCAGCGATCCCGATCTCAAGGACGACGCGCTGCGCGAGGCGATCGCGCGGACGGGCGCGGACGTGCTGGTGGTGCGCGGGACGAAGGTCACCGCCCCGATGCTGGATGCCGGCCGCCTGTCGCTCGTCGTGCGTGCCGGCGCCGGCTACAACACGATCGACGTGGCGGGCGCGTCGCGCCGCGGCATCTACGTGTCGAACTGTCCCGGGAAGAACGCGATCGCCGTGGCCGAGCTCGCCTTCGCGCTGATCCTCGCGCTCGACCGCCGCGTGCCCGACAACGTCGCGGCGCTGCGCGCCGGCAGCTGGAACAAGAAGGAGTTCTCGCAGGCGCAGGGCCTCTACGGGAAGACGCTCGGCCTGCTCGGCGTCGGCAACATCGGGCAGGAGATGATTCGCCGCGCCGCCGGGTTCGGCCTGCGCGTGGTGCTGTGGAGCCGGAGATTCGACGGCGAGGACCGGCCGCTGACCGACGAAGAAGCGCGCGAGATGAACGTCGAGGCGGCGATGCGGCAGGTGAAGATCGACGTCGCGCCGGCGCCGGCGGAGGTCGCCGCCCGGGCCGACATCCTGAGCCTGCATCTTGCCCTCGACCCGGCCACCCGCGGCCTGGTGAATGCCGGGGTCCTCGGCCGCCTCAAGCCCGGCGCCCTGTTCATCAACACCGCGCGGGGGGAGCTGGTGGACCACGCCGCGCTTGCCGCCGCGGTGAAGGACAAGGGCATCCGTGTCGGGCTGGACGTCTACGCGAACGAGCCCGCCGCCGCGACCGCCCCCTTCGCCGACGATCTGGCCGCGCTGCCCGGGGTCTACGGCACGCACCACATTGGCGCGTCCACCGACCAGGCGCAGGAGGCGATTGCCGCCGAGACCGTGCGCATCATCCGCACCTACAAGGAAACCGGGCGGGTGCCGAACGTCGTGAACCTGGCGAAGCGCACCCCGGCCACGCACATGCTCATCGTCCGGCACCGCGACAGGCCGGGGGTGCTGGCGCACGTCTTCGACCACCTGCGCCAGGCCAATCTGAACGTGCAGGAGACGGAAAACATCGTCTTCGAAGGGGCCGAGGCGGCGGTCGCCCGGATCAACCTGGACGGTGAGCCGGCTCCCGGCACGCTCGACACGATCAAATCCCGGAATCAGGACATTCTCGATCTTCAGGTAGTACGACTGTGATCCCGGCGCCGGTCGAGGCCGCGCCTCTGGCCGTCACGGGACATTGCACAAGAGGACACATGCCGACAACGACTTCCGCACGCATCCACAACTTTTCGGCGGGACCCGCCGTGCTGCCGCTCGAGGTGCTCGAGCAGGTCCAGCGCGACCTGCTGGCGCTGCCCGGCGTCGGCATGTCGGTCCTCGAGATCAGCCACCGCTCGGCGGCCTTCGACGAGATCATCGAAGGCTGCGAGGCCGACATCCGCACGCTCGCCGGCATCCCCGACAACTATCGCGTGCTGTTCCTCCAGGGGGGCGCCAGCCTGCAGTTCTCCATGGTGCCGATGAACCTGCTGCCCGAGGGCGGTTCGGCCGACTACGTCGTCACCGGCGTGTGGTCGGAGAAGGCCGTGAAGGAAGCCAAGCGGGTGGGCGGCGTGAAGATCGCGGCGTCCACGGCGGCGGAGAAGTTCACGCGCGTGCCGAAGCCCGGGGAGCTGACGCTCGATCCGCAGGCCGCGTACCTGCACTTCACGACCAACAACACCATCTACGGCACGCAGTTCCACTACACGCCGGACTCGGGCGGGGTGCCGCTCGTGGCCGACGCCTCGTCCGACATCTTCAGCCGTCCGATCGAGATCGAAAAGTACGGCCTGATCTACGCCGGCGCCCAGAAGAACCTGGCGCCCGCCGGGCTGACGCTGGTGATCGTGCGCGACGACCTGCTGGCGCGCGCGCCGTCTTCGCTGGCGACGATGCTCCAGTACGGGGTGCATGCCGAGAACAAGTCGATGTACAACACGCCCCCGGTGTTCCCCATCTACGTGATGCGCCTGGTGCTGTCGTGGCTGCTGAAGAACGGCGGGCTTGCGGCGGCGGAGCAGCTCAACCGGCGGAAGGCGGACAAGATTTACGCGGAAATCGACCGCACCGGCTTCTACCGCGGGCACGCCGTGCCCGACAGCCGGTCGAGGATGAACGTCACGTTCCGCCTGCCCAGCGAGGAGCTCGAGAAGAAGTTCGCCAAAGCGTCGACCGCGGCCGGGCTGGACGGGCTCAAGGGGCACCGGTCGGTCGGTGGCATGCGCGCCTCGATCTACAACGCCTTCCCGGAGGCCGGGGTCGACGCGCTCGTCCAGTTCATGCAGGAGTTCGAGCGCACAAACGGCTGATTCCAGGCCATTTAGGCCCGGTGTTGGCGGGTACAGAAGTCTTACAAACAGGACCGGCGGGACCTGCTACTTTCATTGGATGACAGCGCGCGCAGATGCCCAGCCGGTCTATACCCTCGCCAACATCAACTGGATAACCGCGGTCGCCATGGTGATCTTCCATGCCGCCGCGATTGCCGCCCTTTTCTTCTTCTCCTGGACCAACGTCATCACCGCCGTGGTGGTGCACTGGTTCGCGGTGGGCTTCGGCATCAGCCTCGGCTACCACCGCCTGCACACCCACCGGGGCTACAAGACGTCGAAGGCGTTCGAGTACTTCCTGGCGGTCTGCGGCACGCTCACGCTCGAGGGCGGGCCGATTTTCTGGGTGGCGACGCACCGGATTCATCACCAGCACTCGGACAAGGAAGGGGATCCGCATACGCCGCACGACGGCGGCTTCTGGGCCCACCTCGGCTGGATCCTCTTCGGCGACACCCATCACAACGACACCGCCCGGATGGCGAAGTACGCGCCGGACCTGGCCGCGGACCCGTTCTACCGCTGGCTCAACACGTATCACTACGTGCCGCTCACGGTGCTCGGCCTGATCCTGCTCGCGGTCGGCGGCTGGCCGCTCGTGCTCTGGGGCATCGGCTTCCGCGTGGTGTTCGGGCTGCACGCCACCTGGCTGGTGAACTCGGCGACCCACATGTGGGGCAGCCGCCGGTTCAACACCCGCGACGACTCGCGCAACAGCTGGTGGGTCGCCCTGCTGACGTTCGGCGAGGGCTGGCACAACAACCACCACGCGCACCCCGTGTCGGCGCGTCACGGCCTGGCGTGGTACGAGTTCGACATGAGCTGGATCACCCTCAAGCTGCTGGCCGCCATCGGCGTGGTCCGGGACCTGAAGGTGGCCAAGGTGAAGGAAGACCCGCTCGCCGCGGCGGCGTAGCGCTCCTCCTCCTCCTCACGCGGCGATATCGACGGCCGGACGCCCACGCGTCCGGCCGTTCTGCGTCTGGCGGCGCTTCCCACGGCGTGCGCACCGCCGCACGTGCCTCTCCTGTATCCTGTTCCCATGATCAGCGGCCGCCGGCGATCGGTCATCTTCTTCACCGCGCTCGGCGTCTGCCTGGTGGTGCTCGCCGTGGCGCTCAACGTCAGCTGGGTCGTGATCAGCTGGCAGCAGGGCGTGCTCGCGCTGCTCGGGTTCATCGTCTTTTTGCTGATCATCGCCGGCATGGTGCTCAACACCATCTTCCTGGTGCGTGAGATCCGCCGGAACGAGCAGCACGACTCCTTCATCAACGCCGTCACGCACGAGTTGAAGACGCCGGTCGCCTCCATCCGCCTCTACCTCCAGACGCTCCAGACGCGCGAGCTCGACGAGGCCAAGCGGCACGAGTTCTACCGGATCATGCTCGAGGACAGCGACCGGCTGCTCCACACCATCGAACAGGTGCTGCGCGCCGGCAGCGTCGGCTCCCGCCTGCGGCGCACCGCCCGCGTCCGGCTGGACCTGGCGGAGCTGGCGCGCGAAACGGTGGACCTGGCGCGGACCCGGTTCCGCCTCGACGCCGAGTCGCTCGGCTACGAAGAGCGGCTCACCGCCCGGCCCGCGGTCGTCACCGGGGATCCCGACGAGCTCAAGGCCGCGGTCTGGAACCTGATCGACAACGCCGTCAAATATTCGCCGGCCCAGGTCAAGGTGAGCGTGCTGCTCGAGGAAACCGAGGACGACCGCCTGGCGGTCCGCGTCAGCGACAGCGGCGTCGGCATCTCGCCAACCGAGCTCAAGCGCATCTTCCGCCGCTTCTACCGGATCCCGGCGTCCGTGGCGGTGCGGGCGCGTGGCAGCAGCGGCCTCGGCCTGTTCATCGTCCGGTCGGTGGCGCGCCGGCATGGCGGCCGGGCCTTCGCCCAGAGCGAAGGAGCGGGCCGCGGCAGCACCTTCACCCTGCTGCTGCCACGGGCGGCCGGGGCATGACCACGTCCCCCCACCGCGTCCTCATCGTCGAGGACGAACAGCACCTGGCGGAAGGGCTGCGGTTCAACCTCGCGGCGGAAGGCTACGAGGCCGCGGTCGTGGACACCGGCGAAGCCGCGCTCGACCAGCTGATCGGCGCAGCCGCCAGGCCGTTCGACCTCGTCGTGCTCGACGTGATGCTCCCGGGCAAGGACGGCTTCACCGTCGTGTCGGAGCTTCGCGCCGCCGGCCAGTTCGTCCCCGTCCTGATGCTCACCGCGCGCGGCCGTCCCGACGACGTGCTGAGGGGGTTCGGCGCGGGTGCCGACGACTACCTGACCAAGCCGGCCGAGCTGGCGATCCTGCTGGCCCGCATCCGCGGCCTGCTGCGGCGCAGCAACTGGACGCGCACGGCGCAGGACCGCTACACCTTTGCCGGGAAGACCATCGATTTCGAGACGCTCGAGCTGCGCGTCGGCGAGCGGACGCTGCCGCTGACGCTGATGGAGGCGAATCTCCTCCGCTACCTGGTCTCCCGCGAAGGGAAGGCGGTGTCGCGGAAGGCGATGCTCGAGGAGGTCTGGGGGGTGCACGAGGATACCGACACCCGCGCCATCGACAACTTCATCGTCCGGCTGCGGCGGTACATCGAGCCGGAGCCCGCGACGCCCCGGCACGTGCTGACCGTGCGCGGGGTCGGCTACCGGTTCGTGGCCAACCCCAGGGACGCCAAGTAGCTGCCGCCGTCGGGCTACTCCTGCGGCGCGACGTAGGGGGTGCGGGGGCGGCGCCTGCGGCGGCGGCGGCGCTGGAACGGCCCGGCCACCGGTGTCTCGACGCCGGGCGGCGGCGCCCCCTGCTCGGCGATCTCCGCCTGCAGGTTGCGCCAGTGCTCGACGACGTCGGAGCGCTCGCCGTGGATGTCGAGCCAGTTGAGCGCCTCGGGAAACGTCGAGCGATGGAGCACGGCGCGCTGCGCGCGCATCGGCGCGGCAATGTCGAGCAGCCGGGGCTGGAGGCTGAGAATCTGCTGCAGCCGCTCGATGTCGCGCCTCGGAATCGGGCAGCAGCCCGAGATCGACGCGGCGTTCGAGCGGGTCGGCGGAAAACCGCTGCCGGCGGCCGACCAGGCCGAGCGGCTCGAGCAGCGTGCCGGCCAGGATCGCGTTGGTGAGCGTTTCGGGCGTCCCCTCGAAGTCGGCGCGGTAGCGATCGAGCGCCGCGATCCCGCGCCACAGCGAGTCGGGCGCGGCGGCGAGCTCCGGCGTGATCTCCTTCAGCAGGCCGGTGGCGTGCAGCTGGCGGAACGCCTCTTCGGCGTGGCCGGAGCGGAGGATCTTGAAGTATTCCTCGAGCAGCCGCGCCGGGGCGCTCCGCGCGATCTCGTGCTTCAGCGAGGCGATCGACTCGAGGATCGGCTCGTCGATCGTGAACTCGAGCCGGGCGGCGAGGACGACCGCGCGCAGCATGCGGACGGGGTCCTCGAGGAAGCGGACGTCGGGATCGCCGATGCAGCGAATGAGCCGGGCGCTGAGGTCTTCGAGGCCGCCGACGTAGTCGATGATCGAGAACGTCGCGATGTCGTAGAAGAGGGCGTTGACCGTGAAATCGCGGCGGAAGGCGTCCTCTTCCGGCGTGCCGTAGGTGTTGTCGCGATGAATCAGGTGGTCGCGATCGCGATCGCGGTCACGCCGCCGGCGGGGCTGGCTCGTCTCCGCCTCGTCGTCCGCCGGCAGCGGCTCGCCGGGGGCGACGGTTTCGGCGGGGCCGGCGTCGGCCAGCTCAGCCTCGGGCGTGATGCTGGCGTCGATCTGCCGCCGGAACGTCGCGACCTCGATGGTCTTGGAGCCGAACTTGACGTGCGCCAGCCGGAACCGGCGGCCGATGATCCAGCAGTTGCGAAAGAGCTTCTTGACCTGGTGGGGATGGGCGGACGTCCCGATGTCGAAGTCTTTCGGACGTCGTTCGAGCAGCAGGTCACGAACGCTCCCACCGACGAGGTACGCGACGTAATTATGCTCGTGGAGCCTGTAAAGGACCTTGAGAGCGTCGGGATCGACCTGGCGACGGGAGATCGTGTGCGCGGACCGCGGTACGATGGTCGGCTCCACCATCAAGCGGTGATTATAGCATCAGCCTTCGTGTGCGTGTCTATAAGCCATTGGAACCCATCAACTTAGCCATTTTTCCCGGCGGCAGGTCCGCCGGAAACAAGCGGAAGCCCGATTGGGGAGAATCCTGAGTCTCCGGCGCGCGATCCCCGGTCCCGCCAAGCACGAGCTAGTGCTACCATCGGGCGTGATGCGCGTGCTGATGGCGCTGTTGATTCTGGCTGCCGCCGGCGCCACGCCCGCCGCCTCCGCGGACGCGCTCGCCGAAGCGCGCCGGCTCTACAACCAGGGGCAATACGAAACGGCCACCCGCTACGCCCGCGAGGCGCTGAAAGTGGCGGCCACCATGGAGAGCGCCCGCCTCGTGCTGGGCCGCATCTACCTGGAGCGCTTCCGCAAGTCGGCCGACGCGGTGGACTTGACCGAGGCCCGGGAGGCGCTGAAGAACGTCAATTACGAGACCCTCGATCCGCGCGAGCGCGCCGAGCTCGCGATCGGCCTCGGCGAGTACCTCTTCCTCGACGACAAGTTCGGTCCCGCCTCGGAATCGTTCGAGCGGGTGCTCGATCGGTCCGCCTCGCTGGGCCCGGCGGCGCACGAACATGTGCTCGACTGGTGGGCGACCTCCCTCGACCGGCTGGCGCTGACGCGCCCGCGGGACATGCGCGAGCCGGTGTATGCCCGGATCGCGATCCGCATGGAGAAAGAGCTGGCGCTCGATCCGGCGTCGGCGCCGGCGGCGTATTGGCTGGCGGCGGCGCTGCGCGGCACGGGCAACCTGGACCGCGCGTGGTTCACCGCGCAGGCGGGCTGGATCTCGGCGATGCTGGCGCCCGATCATGGCGCGGCGCTGCGCGCGGACCTCGATCGGCTGATGCTCCAGGCGATCATTCCCGAGCGCGCCACGCGGCTGCAGCCCAAGGATCCCAAGGCGGCGACCGTCTCGATGCGGGCCGAGTGGGACGCGCTCAAGGCCGCCTGGACGCGCTAGGCCGTCAGCTTTTCGCTTCCTTCCAGTTTTCCCCCACGCCGGCATCGACGGTCAGCGGTACCCTCAGGGCGACCGCCGCTTCCATCGCCGTGCGCACCAGCGCCGTTGTCTCGTCCGCGGCCTCGCGCGGCGCTTCGAACAGCAGCTCGTCGTGCACCGTCAGGATCATCCGCGCCGGAATCCGCTGGCGGGCGAGCGCGCCGTGGACGTCGATCATCGCCCGCTTCAGGATGTCGGCGGCAGAGCCCTGGATGGGGAAATTGACGGCGTAGCGCTCGGCCGACGACCGGATCTGCGAGTTGCGGCTGGTCAGGTCGGGCACGAGACGGCGGCGCCCGAACATCGTCTTGACCACGCCGGTGTCGCGTCCGGCCTGGAGCAGGCTGTCGATGAACGCGCGCACCGACGGGAAGCCGGCGAAGTAGGCATCGATGAATTCCTGGGCGGCCTGCTGGGTCACGCCGATGTCCTTGGCCAGCGTGAAGGCCGTCTTGCCGTAGAGCAGGGCGTAGTTGATGATCTTCGCGCGGCGGCGCAGCTCGTGTTCGCCGAGCCCGCTGTCGGCGCCGAACACCTTGAGCGCCGTGCGGTCGTGGATGTCCTCGCCGCGGGTGAAGGCGTCCACCAGGGCGGCGTCGCCCGACAGGTGCGCCAGCACGCGCAGCTCGATCTGCGAGTAGTCGGCCGAGATCAGCACGTGGCCGGGATCGGCGATGAAGGCGCGGCGGATCTCGCGGCCGAGCGCCGTGCGGATCGGGATGTTCTGCAGGTTGGGATCGCTGCTGCTCAGCCGTCCGGTCGCCGCCACCGCCTGGTTGAAGCAGGTGTGGACCCGGCCGGTCCCGGGATCGACCAGCTGCGGCAGCGCGTCGATGTAGGTGCCCTTGAGCTTCTGGAGCGCGCGCCACTCGAGGATCAGCCGCGGCATGTCGTGGGCCAGCGCCAGCTCCTCGAGCACTTCCACGGCGGTCGAGGCCGTTTTCGTCTTGACGTTGCGCTTGAGCGACGGCAGCTGGAGCTTGTCGAAGAGGATGCGCGAGAGCTGCTGCGGCGAGTTGATGTTGAACTCCTCGCCGGCCATCTCGTAGATCTGCGCGGCCCGCGCCGCCAGCTCCTGCTCGACGTGGCGCGACTGCGAGGTGAGCGCCGGGCCGTCGACCCGGACCCCGGCGCGCTCGATGTCCACCAGCACCGGGATCAGCGGCATCTCGAGATCGCGATACAGCCCGGTGAGGTCCTCGCTGTCGAGCAGGCCGCGCAGCGGCGCATCCAGCTGCAGCGCCAGGTCGGCGCGCTCGCCGGCATAGTCACGCGCCGCCTCGAGCGGGACGCGGCGGAAGGAGATGGCCTTCGCGCCCCGGCCGCAGACGTCCTCTTCGCTCAGCGCCTTGTAGCCGGCATGCTCGAGCGCCAGCTCCTCGAGCGGGTGGGACGAGCGCGTGGCATCGAGCAGGTAGCTGGCGAGCATCGTGTCGGTGGCCAGCCCGCGCCAGCGAGATGCCATGCCGCGCCAGCACGATCGCGTCGAACTTCAGGTCGTGGCCGACCTTCGCGACCGCCGGGTCCTCGAGCACCGGCTTCAGCAGCCGGAGCACCTCGTCGAGCGGCACGCCAGGCGTGGCTTCCTCCTCGCTCTGCGCCGCGAACAGATCGCCGCCGCTGCGCGGGGGGCCCGACGAGGCCGGCACGTAGCGCGCACGGCGCGGCCCGGTGGCGATGGAGATGCCGACGATCCCGGCGCGCATCGCCGAGGGCGCGTCCGGCAGCACGCGCAGCCCGATGCGCCCGGCGGCGCGAGCCTCGTCCGCGACCGCCTGCACCGCCGCAACGGAGTCCGCCACGGCGTAGTCCTTGCCGACGGTCTCCGCCGTCGGCGCGTACTCCATCACCAGCGAGCGGAACCCCATCTTCGTGAAGTGGGCGAAGCAGCGCTCGCGCGAGGCGCCGCGGTAGCGCAGCGCCTCCGGATCGAACTCCACCGGCACGTCGACGCGGATGCGCGCCAGCTCGCGGCTCTGCCGCGCGTCGTCGGCGTGGTTCTGCAGCCCCTCGCGGTAGCGCTTGTTCGACACCTCGCCGGCGTGCGCCAGCAGCGCCTCGAGCGTGCCGTAGCGGGCGATGAGGTCGCGGGCGCCCTTCTCGCCGACGCCGGGCACCCCCTTGATGTTGTCGATCGAGTCGCCCATCAGCGCGAGGACGTCGACGACCTGCGCGGGGAGCACGCCGAACTTCTCCTTCACGCCGTCGGCGTCGTACCAGGTGCCGTCGTCGCGCGGGTTGTAGACCGTGATGCCGCCGTGCACGAGCTGAAAGAAGTCCTTGTCGCCGGTGACGATCGCCACGTCGAAGCCGGCCGCCGCCGCCTTCGTCGCCAGCGTGCCGATGACGTCGTCCGCCTCGTAGCGCCGGCTGGTGATGATCGGCACGCCGAGCGCCTCGCAGGCCTCGTGCACCCACGGGATCTGCTCCGCCAGGTCGGGCGGCATCGGCGCGCGGTTGGCCTTGTAGTCCGACACGATCTCGTCGCGGAACGTCGGGCCGGCCAGGTCGAACGAGGCGCCGATGTACTTCGGCTGGTGATCCTGGATCAGCTTCCGCAGCATGTTGACGAAGATGTAGACCGCATGGGTCGTCTTGCCGCCCGGCCCGCTCAGCCCGGCGCCGCGCATGGCGTGGTAGGCGCGGTACATCTGGGAACTGCCGTCGATGAGGAACAGACGCTCTGACGTGGACATCGTGGTGGCGGGAAAAGGACGCGAGAGGAGTCAGTATATCATTCGGGGAATGGTCTCTCAGGCTCCCGAGCGGCGCCGCCGGGGGTCGCGCGTGAAGTGGGCCGTGGCCGCCGTGGTGGTCGTTGCCGCCATCGTGCTCTGGACCCGCGGCGGCAATCCCTTCGCCAGGCAGTACGAATACGAAGAGGACCTGACGCTGGCGCTCGACGGTTCGGCCACCCTGACGATCAACGCCTCGATCGCCGCCCTCGTCGCGCTGCGCGGCCTGGAACTCGACGCGAACAGCCAGACGGTCGATCGCGATCGCGTGCGGGCCGCCTATCAGTCCCCGGCCGCGACGGTCACCAACGTGCCCCGACCGTGGCGCCGCAAGGGGCGCTCGTTCGTGCAGATCGTGCTCGACATCCCAGACATCCGGCGCGCCCACGAGGTGCCGCCGCTGGCGTGGTCCCGCTACGAGCTGACCGAGGCCGACGGCGTGCACACCTTCCGCCAGACCGTCGGGCCGTCGGCGCTGCGTCCGGGCATGCTCAAAAGCTACGGCTGGGACGGGAAGGAAATCGTCGCCTTCCGCCTCCGCCTGCCCAGCCGCATTTTCGAGCACAACGCCCGCGATCTGGAGAAGGACGAGCCCACGGGCATCACCAGGGGCAACATCCTCGCCTGGGAACAGCACCTGGCTGACCGGCTCGATGGCCGTCCGGTCGCGATCGCCGTCCGCATGGAGAGCCAGTCGATCCTCTGGCGCACGCTCTGGCTCTTCTTCGGTGCCTTTGCCGCCGCCGTGCTGACGATCGGCGGCCTCATCTGGTGGACGATGCGGCGGGGGAAGTAGGCGGCCGCCTACTTCGCGTCGGTGCGCAGGTCGTTGGTCACCGAGAGCTCGCCGAGCCCGGTCGCGAGCGAGCGCGCCATCATCCGTTCCACGTGGCTGGTGACGACCCCGGTCAGCGTGACGCGTCCGTTCTCCACGATGATGTGGATCGGCGGGTTTGCCATCGCGCCGTAGGTCCAGAACGCCGGGTTGCCGTAAATCGCGCGCGACACGCGGCGCCGCAGGTCGTCGTCGAAGGACGAGGCCGGCAGCACGGAGATCCCGCTGCGCAGCTCGCGCACGCCGTCGAGCCGCGCAATCCGCCGTTCGATCTCCTGCTTCTTGTACGGCATGGTGACCTTGCCGGTGAGCACGACCACCCCATCCTCCACGCGGCCGCTGACGTGATCGAAGATGCTGAACGGCGCGTAGGTGCGGACGCTGGCGGCCACCGCATCGGCAAGCCGCTGGTCGTGGCGATCCTGCGCGAACGCGGCCGGTGCGTGCGGCAGCAACGCGGCGGCGAGCAATGCAACGAATACCCTGGCGTTCATGGGTCTGTCTCCACCGGCGGGGAGGCCCCGCCCGAGCCGCTGGCTGGCGCTTGCGTGCCCTCCTGAGGGGCAAAGCTGGTGCCAGTCCGCCTGCGGTGGATGGCGGGACTTTGCAGGCGGTTTCCTGCGGACGGGCGCTCCGCGACTGTCCTCCCGGCCTTCCTGGAGGACAGTGTGCCGCGAGGCCAAGCTGAGCCGGACGCGTGACTCAGAGCTTCCGGTACAGCACGTTGCGGAACTGGATCTTGAACGGCGGGCCGGTGTGCATCTGGAAGCCCAGGACCCCTTCGGCCGTGAAGTTCTTGGCGTCCTCGTCGATCGCGACGGCGGTCAGCTGCCCGTTGATGAACTGCAGGAGCACCGGGCCGCGCGCGATGATGTGGTACTGGTTCCACCCGGCCACGTTCATCGCCCCGCGCAGCAGCGTGCTGTCGCCGATCGTGCCGACCACCTTGAAGGCCGGGCCGTCCACGATCCGGGTGACCTCGCCGCGGCGCGACAGGACCCCGCGGCGCCGTTCGTCGTGCACGTTCCCGACGTAGTTCTGGGTGAAGTCCATGTCGGCCTGATAGCCCTTCAACACCCACTTCCCGACCTCCGGCATCTCGGCGCTGCGGTACTGGATGCCGCTGTTCGTGCCGTTCATGCGGAACTCCAGCTTGAGCTCGAAGTCCTTGAGCACGCCGCCTCGCCAGATCAGGAAGTTGTTGAGTTTCACCGGGTTGTCCGGCGTGGACTCGCCGACGATCTCGCCCTTCTCGACGCGCCAGAACCGCGGGTCCCCATCCCATCCGTCGAGCGACTGGCCGTTGAAGATGGCGACGAACCCGGTGTTGTCGTCCGGGACTGTCGGGGGGAAGACGCCGGTGGCGGCGCGCGGCCCCTGCGTCCCGGGCGTGGACGGCGGCGGGGCCTGTGAGGCGGCGGGCGACGCGCCCAGCCAGCCGCCCAGGGCTGCGGCACAGACCACCCGCGACATCTTCCGGAATGCGTTCGACACAGTCATGCGCTCTCCTTTGTGCCCGTTCGCGGGCGACGCGCGGCACCGGCCCGGGCGTTGACGAGGGTGACTATACCCCCGCGCACGCGCCGGGCCGCACGCCGACCCGCCCCTCGGACCTTTCCTGACCGGACCGCTTGACACGGCCGGGCCATGTATATAACCTAGTAGTTAATTAACCCTTAGGTTCAGTAAATGCCTGCCGATCAACTGAGCACCACCTTTGCCGCCCTGGCGGACCCGACGCGCCGCGCCATCCTCGCCCGGCTGCTGGAGGGGGAGCATTCCGTCACCGAGTTGGCCGAACCCTTCGACATGAGCATGCCGGCGGTCTCCAAGCACCTGCGCGTGCTCGAGCGGGCCGGCCTCATTGCCCGGCGGCGCGACGCCCAGTGGCGCCATTGCCGCCTCGACGGCGGCCCGCTGAAGGAAGTGGCGGCGTGGGCGGAGCGTTACCGGCGCGTCTGGGAGGCGCGGCTGGATCGGCTGGACGCCTACCTCGAACAGATCAACCCGCAGCAACAGAAGGAGACACGCCATGGCCGTCAGCCACGCCGCAAATAGGGACAGCTTCACGGTGACGACGCCGTCGGACGAGGAAATCCGGATGACCCGCCTGTTCAACGCCCCGCGCGCGCTCGTGTTCGAGGCGATGACCAGGCCCGAACACGTGACCCAGTGGTGGGGCCGCCTCGGCGAGGGCTACTCGGTGCCGGTGTGCGAGATCGACCTGCGCGTCGGCGGGCGGTGGCGCTTCGTGAACCGCCACCCGAAGGGGGAGGCCGGCTTCCATGGCGAGTACCACGAGGTCACGCCGCCGGACCGGGTGGTCTTCACGGAAATCTTCGAGGACTTCCCGGACAGCGTCTCGGTGGTGACAGCGGAGCTCACCGACGAGGGCGGCAGGACTCGGCTGACGGCGACGGTGCGCTACCCGTCACGGGAGATTCGCGACATGGTGCTCGGAACGGGCATGGCGAACGGCGCCTCGATCAGCTACGACCGCCTGGAAGACCTCGTCGTGACGCTGCAGGGCGCGTGAACGGCCGGCCGCGGCAGGAGCGCGGAGCCCGGGCGTCAGAGCAGGACGATCGTCAGGATTCCGGCGCCGATGAGCAACAACTGTCTGGTCGATCCCTCGACGCCGCCGCGGTGCAGATCGGGGATCAGATCCGCCATCGCCACGTACAGGAAGCTGCCGGCGGCAAAGCTCAAGACGTAGGGCAGGGCATTCGGCACCGACTGCGACGCGAGCAGCATCAGCACGGCGCCGACCAGCCCGCCGGCCGCCGACAGGATGTTCAGCGTGAAGGCCCGGCGCCTCGAGTAGCCGGCGCGGAGAAGGATGGCGAAGTCACCCACCTCCTGCGGAATCTCGTGCGCGGCGACGGCCAGCGCCGTGGTGGCGCCGAGCGGGATCGACGTCACCACGGCGGCGGCGATCAAGGCCCCGTCAACGAACGTGTGAAAGGCGTCGCCGATGATCACGAGCGATGCCGCGCTGCTGGTGTGGACCGCGCAGTCCTGCCCGTCGTGGCAGTGCCGCCACAGCACCATCTTCTCGAGCAGGAAGAACGTCAGGACGCCGGCCAGCAAGGTCCCCAGCGCCCGGCTGGGCGGCAGCGTCAACAGGGCCTCGGGGAGCAGCGCCAGCAGGGCCACGCCGAGCAGGGTGCCCACGGCGTAGCTGATCAGCCAGGGCACCAGCCGTACGCGAATGGCGTCGCCCAGCAATAGAAATATCGACGCGGTGACGAGCCCGCCCACGCTCCCGAGCACACTGAGTCCGATGGCCGCCGCGTACATGCGCACGCGGGGATGATACCCTGCGGGGCTTTCGGCCTCGCGTTTCGCCTTACGGGGTGGCGACGTAGCCGCGCCGGGCCCGGACCACGTAGTCGGCGTTGCTGACCTCGACGCGGATCGTGTGCCACTTGCCGTCCTTCTCGCCGGCTGCCGGGTAGCCGAGGAAGTACTGCCGGCTCAGCTCGTCGGCAATGCCGGTCGTTGCCGGGTCGAGATCGCGCGGCTGCCAGATCACTTCCGTGCGCCCGCCGCTGTCGTCCGTGATCTCGCGCAGCACGCCGACGTTCACCGGCTCGTCGCCGCGCGACCCCCCGCTGCTGCCCGGGTTGGTCGGCACGGTGGGCGGCGGGTAGCGGGGCGGGATCGCCGGGCCGCGCGGCGGAAGGCCGCGGCCGCGGGGGAACGGGAACGGAAACGGCGTCGGCCGCCGCTGCTCGAGCAGCGGCGAAGGTGCCCACGGACGGCGGTACGGCTGCGACCGGCTCGACATGGCGTCGATGCCGATGGCGTAGACGAGCACCTCGGACTCGCGGATCATCCGCTTCAGCTCGGCCACCCGCGCGTAGCTGCTCGTATCGTTCCCGTCGGAAATGATCAGCAGCGCCTTCTTGCGGTGCCGCCCCGTCGCGGCAAGCGGCACGGCCTCGGCGATGGCGTCGTAGAGCGTCGTCGCGCCCCGCGGCTGGATGCGCCGGATCTGCGCGGCAATGCGCTCGCGATCGGTCGTCCACCCCTCGAGCCGCTGCGGACGGCTGTCGAACCGGTAGAGGAATACCTCGTCGTCCGGACCGAGCAGGTCGAAGAGGAAGCGCTGCAGCGCCTGGCGGGCGGCGAGCATCTTCTCCCCTTCCATGCTGCCGCTGGTGTCGAGCACGATGCCGAGACTCACGGGGACGCGCTCGCTGGTGAAGTGAGTGATCGGACGGAGCTGCCCGTCCTCGTAGACCCGGAAATCGTCCTGCCGCAGGCCCGAGACGAAGCGGCCGCGGCCGTCGCTGACGGTGGCCGTGACGTTGATCAGCTCGACGGCCGTCCGGAAGCGGAACGACTGCTGCTCCGACTGCTGCTCGGGCTCCTGCGCGGGCTCCCGGGCGGGTTCCTGGGCCGCAGTGGTGGCCAGCGCGGCCAGGAGAACGGCCGCCAGAACGGGAAGCCTCACCGATCCCATGGCATGTCCCCCGCGGCGCGCTCGCGGCGCGCCGAACTGCTGTCCACGCGGCGGTCGACGTGGGCCAGCACCGAGCCGTCCGCCCGGCGGAAGCCCACACGATACCTGGCGACCGTGCCGCTGATCGGAACGTCTATCACGAACGGCGATTCCTCGCCCGGCCCGAGCCGTGGATAGTCGATGGCCGTGCGTCCGGTCGCGAGCAGCGTGCCGTCGGGCCCGAACAGGAACGCCACGGCCGACAGCTGCAGTGCCGGGGAGCCGGTTCCAGGATTCTGCACCATCCCGCTGATCGTCAGCGCGCCAGGGCGCTGGGTGTGGCTGAGCGCCACGAGCTCGATGGGGGCCGCCTGCACGGTCGCGGGCGTCGTGCCGGCACGGCCGGCATCCCCTGGCAGCAGCAGGTAGCCGGCAAGGGCGACGCCGATGCCGATGGCTGCGGCCGGTCCAAGGCGCGCCGTCCACGGCGATGCCTCGGACGTGGTGGCAAACAACCCACGTTCTGTCACGGCTCCGACCGGGCTGTCTACATCCACATCCACATCCGCATCACCGCGCCACGGCGTCGCTGCCGGCGCCGGCGGCTCGACCGCCGCGGTGGTGGCCCGCTTCAGCAGCTCCACCCGCGCGTCCGACCGCCGCCGCTCGTCGCCGAGCACCGTGAAGACGACGAACCCCATCGCAACGGCCAGCAGCAGCGCGATGCCCGTAATGGTGACGAGGATCAAATCCATGTCCGCTCCCTGATGGCCTGCCTACCGCAGCCTGAACTCGACCGCCACTTCCACGAGCACGTCGACCGGCGTGCCATGGCGGCGGGCCGGCGAAAACAGCCACTGCCGGACGGCGTCGGCCGCCCGCTGGTCGAGGCCGGCGCCGAGCCCCCGCAGCACGCGCACGCTGCCGACCCTGCCGTCGCTCCGCACGACGACTTCCATCACGACATCGCCTTCGACGCCGCCCCGGCGGCCTTCGTCGCTGTAAATCGGCTTGACCTCGCGCTCGAGCGCCGGCGGGGTGATGCCGGATCCCGGCCGGTACGGGCCGCCGCCCGTTCCCGCGATCGTTCCGTCGCCAATGCCTCTGCCGTGGCCGCTGCCGATGCCCGAGCCGTCACCCCGTCCGGCGCCGCCGTCCGCCCCCGGGCCGCTGCTCGGCGTGTCCGGCGCACCGTCGAGGTCGCCTGCGCGGTCCACCGCATCCGCGGGCGCGCTGACGACCGGGGCGGCAACCGGGGGGGTGGGGGCCGGCGGCGCAGGAGCCCGTTCCGGCTCCGGCGCCGCAACGGGGATCGGGACTGGCGCCTCGACGCGGTTCGCGGCCTTCTGCGTGTCCGGCTCGACCGGCTTCCTGACGGTCACGGGGCTGCGGAGCGGGCTCGAACCTTTCAACTGGGCGCGCGCCGCCGGCCTGGGCTGCCGGAGACCACCGCCGCCGCCACCGCCGCCCGGCCCGGGCGCCACCAGGAAGACCAGCCGGGCGGGCTCGCTCGCGCGCCCTTCCACCGGCGCGCTGCGGGCCCCGAACCCGGTCACCAGCACCATCGCCAGGAGGAGAAACCCGTGCAGGGCGCTGGATGCGGCAAGCGGGACCCCGCCGCCGCGTCGCGAGGGCGACGGGATGGTGAACATGCGCCGGGCGGTACCGTCCCCGTCGCCGGGAGCGCGCAAGGCTCGCACCAGCTCAACCGCCGTGTCGAACGACACGAAGCGCTGCCGGGGGCGGTGGACGTCGCTCCGCTCGAGCAGCGCCCGTACGTCGGACGTGCCCGCGCCGGCGGCTCGCGCCACCTCGGCGATGGAGAACACATCCGCCCCTTCCTGCTGGTTGAACATGGCTGGTCAAGCCACGAGGGGCAAAAGACTTGCCGTGGCGCGGCGGGGCCGGGACCGCGATTTGTCCGGCGTACTCGACAATCAGGCAGGAAGCGCGCGGCGAGCGCTGTGCTCGCGATAGGACAGGCGTACTTTTTTCGGGAATGGCGCCGGGGCCCGTCCGGCGCCGTGCCGGAGGCCCTACCCCGGACCCTGACCGGCCTTGACCCCCTCGACGAACAGCAGGCCGTCGCGCTCCGCCAGCATCCGCACGCCGCGGAATCCGGCGGACGTCAACAGCGCCGCGGCGCCCCCCGCGGCGTAGCGGTTCTCGATCCGTGACTTCCGGACCAGCCCCGCCAGCCCCCCGCGTTCCGTATCGTCCATGACGATGCACCGGCCGCCCGGACGGATGACGCGGCGGACTTCCTCGACCACCCGCGCATGACGGTCCGGAGCCATTGCCGCGAGCACGTTACGGATCACGACGACGTCGAAGGCCTCGGCGTCGAAGGGGAGGGGGATGAGCGATCCGGAGAAGCTCTCGACCAGCGCACCCTCCTGCTCGACGGCGACCGCCGCCTGCGCGCGCACCGCGTCGGATTCGTCGAGCATGCACGCCCGGCCGGTGAAGCCGACCTTCACCGCCAGCGCGGCACTGAGCGGCGGGTCCGAGCATCCCAGCACCAGCAGGCGGTCGCCGAGCTTGATGCCGGCCATCGAGACGGCGAGCGCATCACCCGAAGCTTTCCTGAACCATTGCAGCATGACGACCCATCCTACCGCGCGTCCACGCCGCCGCTCGCGCGCGACGCCGGCCTTGCGGCTGACCTGCGGCCGGGCGCCCGCCAGTGACCGAACTATTACACGGCAACCGGGGCGCCCCGCCCCCGGGCGGCGCGGTTTCGGATGATATAGTCGCGTGCTGTGAAGAAGCCGCAGAACATCGCAGAAGTGAAGGGAAAACTCGGCATTCTGCTGGTCGGCATGGGTGCCGTCAGCACGACCACGATCGCCGGCGTGCTGGCCGTGCGGCGCGGCCTGGCCAAGCCGATCGGCTCGCTGACGCAGATGGGCACGGTGCGGCTCGGCAAGCGCACCGAAGGCCGGTCGCCGATGATCAAGGACTTCGTTCCGCTCGCCAGCCTGGACGACGTGGTGTTCGGCGGGTGGGACATCTTCGAGGACAACGCCTACGAGGCGGCGAAGACCGCCGGCGTGCTCGACGCCGCGCTGCTCGAGCAGATCCGCCCCGAGCTCGAAGCCATCAGGCCGATGCCGGCCGTGTTCGATCGCCAGTACGTGAAGCGCCTCGACGGCCCCAACGTCAAGAAGGGGGCGAACAAGCGTGAGCTGGCCGATCAGCTGCGGGAAGACATCCGCCGCTTCAAGGCGGAGCACGGGCTCGACCGGCTGGTGATGATCTGGTGCGGCAGCACCGAGATCTACCTGACCGAGTCGCCGGCGCACGCCACCGTGGCGGCGTTCGAGCAGGGGCTCGAGGCGAACGATCCGAACATTCCGTCGAGCATGATTTACGCCTACGCGGCGGTGAAGGAAGGCATCCCGTACGCGAATGCCGCCCCCAACCTCAGCGCCGACGTGCCCGCGCTGCTGCAGCTCGCGCAGGAGACCGGCTCGCCGCTCGCCGGGAAGGACCTCAAGACCGGGCAGACGTGGATGAAGACGCTGGTCGCGCCCGGCATCAAGGCGCGGCTGCTCGGCGTCGAGGGCTGGTACTCGACCAACATCCTCGGCAACCGCGACGGCGAGGTGCTGGACGATCCGGAGTCGTTCAAGACGAAGGAGGAGAGCAAGAAGTCGGTGCTCGACTACATCCTCCAGCCCAACCTCTACCCCGATCTCTACGAGCGACCTCCACCACGTCGTGCGGATCAACTACTATCCGCCGCGCGGCGACAACAAGGAGGGCTGGGACAACATCGACATCTTCGGATGGCTCGGGTATCCCATGCAGCTCAAGATCAACTTCCTGTGCCGCGACAGCATCCTGGCGGCGCCGATCGTGCTCGACGTCGCGTTGTTCCTCGACCTGGCGCGGCGCGCGGGCATGAGCGGCATCCAGGAGTGGCTCTCGTTCTACTTCAAGAGCCCGATGCATGCCGCCGGCCTCTACCCCGAGCACGACCTGTTCATCCAGCTGATGAAGCTGAAGAACACGCTGCGCTTCCTCAAGGGGGAAGACCTCATCACCCACCTCGGGCTGGAGTACTACGACTGATGCCGTCCCGTGCGATGCCGGCGTTCTGGGGCGGCCTGTTCATCGGCGTGCTGTCGGCGCTGCCGTTCCTCAGCGTGCTGAACGCCTGCTGCTGCCTCTGGGTCATTGCCGGCGGCGTGGTGACCAGCTACCTGCTGCAGGAGCGGTCCGCGCTTCCGATCACGGCGGGCGACGGCGCCATCGGCGGTCTCCAGGCCGGCGCGATCGGCGCCGTGCTGGCGTCGGTGCTGGGCGCGCTGATCTCGCTGATGCAGGGGGTCTCGGGCGCGGAGGCGCTCGACCAGATTCCGCAGGGTGACCTGCCGCCCGCAGGTCGTGGCGGTGTTCGAGCAGCTGCGCGACCTGCCGCCGGTGTTCTGGTTCCTGGGACCGCTCTTCGTGTCGCTGATCATCTTCCCGATCTTCGCGACCCTCGGCGGGCTGCTCGGCGTGGCCATGTTCAAGAAGGGCGCCCCCCCGGCCGGCACCGTCGAAGTTCTGCCTCCGGAGTAGTCAGGCACCCGCTTCCCCGATCCCCTTCCCCTCGACGCACTCGTACGCCGTCCCGGCCGCCACGTTCGTGAACTCCTCGATCCGTCCGCTCGGCCAGGTGACGACGACGCGGTCGACGCGGTCGCGCCGGCCGACGCCGAACGTCACCGGCAGCTCCGACTGCGACAGGTAGCTCGACCCGCTCTTCACCATCCGCGACTGCGACGTGCCGCCGTGGAAGATGCGGACCGTGGCGCCGATGGCGTCGCGGTTCGACTGCGTGCCGACGAGACGGAACCGCAGGCTCCGGTTGCCGGCGCGCTGGTCGTTGCGGAACAGGACGGCCGGGCCGTTGTTCGTGGTCATCAGCAGATCGACGTCGCCATCGCGATCGAAGTCGCCGTACGGCGAGGCCGCGGCCGACCCGCGGCTGCGCGAACCGCCTTCGCCGGCTGATGGCCGCCACGTCGCGGAACGTGCCGTCGCCCTGATTGAGGAAGCAGCATGCGGCGGCTGCGCGTGGCCGACGTTGCCGCGGATGCGCGCACGGTGTCGTCGATGTGGCCGTTGGCGACGACGAGATCGAGTGCGCCGTCGAGATCGATGTCGGCGAACAGGCAGCCGAAGCCGAGACGGTTGCGCGAGGTGACGCCGACGCCCGCCGCGACGCGACGTCCGCGTAGAGGCCCGCCTGCCCGCGCGCGGTAGAGACCGACCATCTCGTTGTCGAAGTTGGTGACGGCCAGCGCCCGCGCGGCCCGAGTTGTCGAAGTCGGCGGCGTCGATCCCCATGCCCGCCCGCGCCTTCCCGTCGTCGCTGAACGCGACGCCGGCCGCAGCGCCGACGTCGCTTGAAGGTGCCGTTGCGCTGGTTGCGATACAGCTTGTTCGGCTGCGTGTCGTTGGCGACGACAGATGTCGGGCCAGCCGTCCCGGTCGTCGTCGATCAGCGCGACGCCGAGCGACTTCGAGCTCGAGTCGAAGATGCCGCAGCGTGGCCGTGACGTCCTCGAAGGTGCCGTCGCCGCGGTTGCGGAACAGCCAGCAGGTCTCGCCGCGATAGGCCTCGGGCGTGCAGTACGACTTCTGCTTGCCGTCGAGGCTGCAGAAGACGTCGTGTCTCGGGCGACCAGCGGACGTAGTTGCAGACGAAGAGATCGAGCAGGCCGTCGCGATCGAAGTCGAACCACATCGCCGACGTGCTGAACGCCTGCGCGGCCGCCGAGGCCGCTCGTGCGCGTGACGTCGACGAAGCGTGCCCTTGCCGGTGTTGCGGAACAGGCGGTTCTGGCCGACGCAGGTGATCAGGATGTCGGGAAAGCCGTCGTTGTTGAAGTCGCCGACGGCCACGCCCATGCCGTACATCTCGATGTCGAGGCCGGCGGCTGCGCGTGACGTCGGTGAAGGTGCCGTTGCGGTTGTTGCGATAGAGCCGCGAGCGTCGATCGCTGCGCGGTCGTGGCCGGGCCAGTCCATGCCGTTGACGAGCAGGATGTCCTGCCAGCCGTCGGCGTCGTAGTCGAGGAACGCGCAGCCGGAGCCGAGCGTCTCCGGCAGCAGCTTGCCGCCGTAGGCGCCGTTGTTGTGGCGGAAGCGCAGGCCGGCACGCGCGGTGACGTCGACCAGCCGCGAACCCGGATCCGACGCTGCGCCGAGCGTCCAGCGCCGGCAGCGCGAGCCGCGCCGAACGCAGCCCGGCGCCGGCGTGGCGACGAAAGTCGCGCCGGTTCACAGCGGGCCCACCAGGCCGTGCTGGATGGCATAGACGACCAGCTCGGCGGTCTTGTGCACGCCGAGCGTGTTCATGATGTTGGCGCGATGGACGGCGACGGTGTTGATGCTCAGGTTGAGCTGTTCGGCAATCTCGCGATTCGACAGTCCCCTGGCAGATCAGCTGCAGCACTTCGAGCTCGCGCGGCGTCAGCCCTGCTGCGCCCGCCGTCGTGCGGCGGCACGGGCCACCGCCGGATCGAGCACGGTCTCGCCGGCGGCGACCGTTTCACGGCGGCGGCGAGATCGAGATCGAGCGCGTTCTTCAGGACGTAGCCGCGCGCGCCGGCCGTCGAGCGCCTGCCGCACCAGCGTCTCTTCGGAGTGCATGCTCAGCATCAGGATGGCGGTGCCGCGGGCGCTGCGCCAGGATTGCGCGCGTGGCCGCCAGACCGCTGGTGCCCGGCATGGCGCAGTCCATCACGACGACGTGCGGCTTCGAGCTCGAGCGCCATGCCGGATCGCCTCGTCGCCGTTGCTCGCCTCGCCGACGACGTGCAGCGACGGATCGTCCTCGAGCAGCCGGCGGAAGCCGCGGCGCACGAGGCGTGATCGTCGACGAGCAGCACGGTGATCCGCTCACTCATGACGGGCCGCCGGTTCGGGCATCGGCACCCGCAGCCGCACGAGCGTGCCGCCATCCGCCGGCCGGAGGAACTCGAGCGTGCCGCCGAGCAGCTCGGCGCGCTCGCGCATCGCCACCAGGCCGAGCCCGCGGCGTGCGCGTGCCGGATCAGACCCCGGCCCGTGATCCTCGACCTCGAGCTCGAGTACGGCCGCGTCGCAGCGCAGCCGGACCACGGCCGCGGTCGTCCCGGAGTGGCGCGCGACGTTGCTCAGCGCCTCCTGCAGCACGCGATAGACGTGGATCGCGGTCGTGCTCGTCGACCGGCGACGGCGTCGCCGTCGCGCTCGTAGGTGACGCGCAGCCCGAGCTGCCGTTCGACGGTCGACGAGATACCACGTCGATGGTGCTCTCGAGCCCGAGCTCCTCGAGGATCGACGGGTGCAGCGTCTGCGACAGCCCGCGCACGTTGTCGAGCGCGGTCTGCGCGACCTCGCCGATCTCGCGCAGCTCGCCGCGGAGCGGGGAACCGTCGGGCGCCTGCCGGCTCGCGCGCCCGAGCATCGAGCCGATGGCGGTCAGCAGCTGGCCGAACTCGTCGTGCAGCTCGCGCGAGATGTCGCCGCAAGGTCGATTCGCGCGTCGCGATCAGCTGCTGCGCCAGCTCGCGCCGCTCGTCGGAGAGCGCCGCCAGCTCGCGCGAACAGCCGGCGGTTGGACCGGATCAGGTAGAGACTCGGTCGCGGCGATGGCGACCAGCGTCGCAGCGAGGAACCAGTAGACCTGCCGCTGCACGTGCGCGTAGATGTCCTGCACCTGCTCGCGCGGTCTGTGCCTCGGCCTCGTTGTTCTGCGACGAGCAGGCGCGCGACCGCCGTGTCGAGCGCCGCCTGCCGCGCCTGGAGCGACACCCGGACCTGCGTCCGCGCCTCGTCGTCGTCGTCCGGCGGTCGCCACGGTCGAACATGCGGTCGACGGCGTCCCAGAACTGCGCGACCGAGCTGGCCAGGTACTGCTGCTGCTCGGGCGTGCGGCGCGGCCAGCGGCGATCGCCTCGCTCGCGCGCAGCGCGTCGTCGAGATCGGTCCGGATGCGTTCGAACTGCGCCGACCAGGCGATCGAGCGGATACGGCTGCTCGGCGTCGAGCATGTCGCGCATGGCCAGCGCGAGCTGGTTCAGGTCGTTCTGGATGCGCAGCAGCTGCAGCGAGTCGCGGCGGTTGCGATCGGTGAGGTCGGTCTGCAGCTGCCGCAGGCCGGCGATCTGGCCGGTGATGTACCACGAATAGGCGACGACCGTGGCGAGCGTGATGAGCAGCCCGATCACGAGGGCTGCCGTCGGCGACCGGCTGTGGGCTGGCGCGTGGGTCACGGCTGGTGCTCATGATAGCGTGCGGCTCTCCCGATCAGGGCTTTCTGCCGGGCCGCGGCCCGGCCTTCAGGAGCCCCCGCCCCTCTTCCACCAGGATCACCTGGTTCGCTTGCACGCGGCCGAGCGTGTCGACATGTCCGCTGGGCCAGCGGACCTGGATGCGGTCGGCGGCCGCGGCGGTGCCCAGCCCGACGGTGAGCGCCAGCTCGCTCTGCGAGAGGTAGCTCGAGCCGGTCTTGACCATCTGCCGCCGCTCGCGCCCGCCGGCCGACACTGTCACGCGGGCGCCGATGGCGTCGCGGTTCGAGCGGCGCCCGGTGAGCTGCACGCGCAGCAGGTTGCCGGCGCCCGTCGCTGTCGTTGCGCAGCAGCCGCGCCGGTCCGTTGTTGGCGGTCACGAACACGTCGAGATCGCCGTCGCCGTCGTAGTCGCCGTAGGCCGCGCCGCGGGCGACCATCGGGCGCCCGAGCGCCGCGCCCGCCTGCGCGGTCACCTCGTCGAAGCGGCCCGAGCCGAGTGTTGCGGAACAGGTGCGGCCGCTGCGCGTAGGTGACCTGCGGCTGCACCCGCTCGATGTCGTCGGCGACGTGGCCGTTGGCGGCGAAGATGTCGGGCAGGCCGTCGAGGTCGGCGTCGAAGAAGAAGCAGCCGAAGGTGAGCGTCAGCAGCGACGCCTGGCCGAGCGCCGAGCGCGGCGCCTCGTCGATGAACAGCCCTTTGCCCTCGTTCGCATAGAGCGCCATCATCTGGTTCGAGAAGTTGCCGATGATCAGGCCCTGGCGCCCCGATCCATCGTAGTCGGCCGCGTCCACGCCCATGCCGGCGCGCGCGACGCCGGCCTCGTCGAACGCCACCCCGGCCGTCACCGCCACGTCCTCGAACGTGCCGTTCCCCTTGTTCCGGAACAGCCGGTTCGGCTGCGTATCGTTGGCCGACGAACACGTCGAGCCGCCCGTCGTCGTCGAAATCGATCAGCGCCACGCCGAGCATCTTGTTGCTGGCGTCGTACAGCCCGGCCGCGCGCGTCACGTCCTCGAACGTGCCATCGCCGCGGTTGCGGTAGAGCGTCGGACTCTGCCCCTTGTACGACTCGGGCGTGCAGTAGGACTTCGCCTGCCCGTCGAGCGTGCAGAACAGATCGGTCTCGAGCGACCACTGCGACGTAGTGTGCCGACGAACAGATCGAGCCGACCGTCGCTGTCGTAGTCGAACCACAGCGCGCTGCGTCGAGAAGCCCGGATCGCCCACGCCGGCGCCTGTCGTCACGTCCTCGAACTGCCCGTTGCCGCGGTTGCGGAACAGCCGGTTCGGCCCGAACGCCGTGAGGTAGACGTCGGCATCGCCGTCGTTGTCGAAGTCCGCGACGGCGACGCCGAGCCCGTACATCTCGACTGCGAGGCCCGGCCTGCGCGGTGATGTCGGTGAACGTGCCGTTGCCGTTGTTGCGGTAGAGCGCCGGCATCGACGCGGCCCGCTCGGCCGCCCGGGCCAGTTCATCGACTGCACGAACAGGACGTCCTGCCACCCGTCGCCGTCGACGTCGAAGAACGCGACCGCCCGAGCCCATCGTCTCGGGCAGGTACTTCCTGCCGAACGCGCCGTTGTTGTGCCGGAACCGGATGCCGGCCGCCTGCGTGGCGTCGCTGAACTGGATGCGCGGCGCAGCCTGCGGCGGCGAGGGCCTCGCGGCGGGCGAAGCCGGGGCGGCCTGCCGCAGAGCGACCACTGCGGTGAACGCGGCCAGCGCCGGCAGGACGATGGCGACCGGCGGTATCGGGCATGTGGATGTACATCAGTTCGGACGGATCGTCGCGCCGGCGTGCCTGCCGAGGGAGCGGCCGCTGCGCCGGCCCGGCCCGGCGGCGGTGCTCGTGGATCGGCTGGCGCTCGTTGTTGTCGTCCGGGTGCAGCTGGCGGTAGGGCCCGGTGATCGCCTGCGACGGCCTCGTCGGCCTTGAACCGCTCGTAGAGCGGCGCTCGCGCGCGGCGGCCTCGGCATCGCCGAGCCCCTGGTAACACAGCATCAGGTTGTAGTGGGCCTGCAGATCCTCGGGATCGACCGCGAGACACGCTGCGGAACGCCTGCACCGCCTCCGCGAACTGCCGCTTCAGGAACAGCACGCGTCCGAGCTGGTTCAGCACCACCCGGTCGCGCGGGATACTGCGCCGCCGCGTGTCGAAGGTGCACGCAGCGCCTCGTCGTATTCGCCCCGTGCCTTCAGCGCGACGGCCAGGAAGAAGTGGGTCTTCGCCAGCCCGGGCTCGAGCGCGAGCGCCTTGCGCAGCACGCCCTCCGCTCCGGCGGTGTCGCCTTCCTGGATCCGCGCGCGCGCGACGTTGACCCAGCCGTCGGCGTAGCCCGGGTCCATCTCGGTCACCTTCAGGAAGGTCCGCCTCGGCGTTGCGGATGTCGCCCTGCAGCAGCAGGCCGATGCCGTAGTCGTTCCAGCGCTCGCGCACCGCCCGGCTGGTCGACCTGCTGGCGCTCCGGCAGCGCGGCGCCGCGCGGCGACCACGACCAGCGTCGCCTGCGCCTCGGCCATCACGGTGGTGGGGATGTCAGGGATCGCCTTGATGCGGCCCGACACCGTCGACGTGTCCCCGTCGAACACCCACCGGCCGTCGTCGTGGCCCGGCCGCCAGCGAGAACGCGCCCTGGCGCCGGATCCCTCACGCCGGCGAACGCCCACTGCGTGTTCCACCAGGCGAACTTGCGGTAGTTCAGCTTCGCCTTGACCGTGATCCTGCCCGCCGGCGTCCTCCGGCACGTCGAGGCGGTAGTGGACCGTGTCGGCGGCGCCCGGCGGAATCAGGCGCACGTAGGCCACCGAGCGTGTCGCCCAGGCGTTGCGCTTGTTGATGGGATTGCCGTGCTCGTCGAGCAGCAGGCTGCGGTAGAAATGCGCGCCGGGCTCGACCGGCCCCTTGCCGCCGTCCGCCACGTCGCCGCTGTGCAGCAGCGTCCGCCCCTTGTCGTCCACCGCCTCGAGCTCGACCCACACGTCGAACGCGTCCACGGTGCCGCCCGGGAAGAAGTGGCCGACCTTCCGCGTGCGCACCACGACCTCGAGGCGGACCGACTCGCCGCGGCGGACGACCGCGCTCGACCTGGTCGAGCGGCGCGACAACGGTGGCCGGCTCGGCGAGGAAGGTCTGCGCCGCGCCGAAGTTCAGCGATTCCTCGCCGACCGCGAACGTGCTCGCCAGCCGCTGTTCGGCCGACGCGTCGGGGCGCGCCTGCGGCCGCGGCGCTGCCGGCGTCCGCACCAGCCCGAAGAGGTCGACCGTCACCTGCCCGGTCGCGCAGGAAGTCCTGCACCGCCTTCAGCTGCACGTCGTCCCGGTTGACGTATGGGCACCGCCGTGTTGGCGGCGGCGAAGCGATGCGAGCGGACCTGGCCGTTCCGGGCCGCCGGGTCGCGCGACGGCACCAGCGGCATGTGGCAGTCGGCGCACTTCTGCGGCTTCGGCGGATAGTAGAAGGAGCGCGCGCCCTCGCCCGAGACGCCCGAGGCCTGCCAGTTGTCGTAGTCGTTGAAGCCGCGGAACCAGCGGTAGCTGTTCACCGGCACGTCGAGGTGCACCTTGTGGCAGGAGGCGCAGAACTCCGGTGTCTGCTCGGTGTGGAACGGCTTGAGGAAGACCTGCCGGTGCGGCTCCGGCTCGATGTAGGTCAGCTGATCGTGGAGGAAGCGCGCGAGCGGGTTGCTGCTCACCGCGAGGTCGTGCATCGGCGGATAGGCGATCTCGAAATCCCCCTGCCCCATCGTGCTGCGCACGTGCGTGATGGCGTGGCACGACGTGCAGCCGAGCCCGGCCTGCGCCTCCGGCGTGTCGATCTGATCCCTGGCCGGACGGTCGAAGCGGCCGTTGAAGAACATCGCGTGATCGTGGCAGCCGGCGCACCACTTCGACGGCTGCGTGCCGACGACGTCCTGCATGTACTCGATCGACTTGCGGTACCACTGGTTGTTGAACGACGAGAAGCGGTGCATCGACGAGCGCCACTCGTCGTAGATCTCCGTGTGGCAGCGGCCGCACGTCTCGCTCGTGAGGAAGAAGTTGGCCGGGATGACGCCGCCCGTGTTCGTCGTGGCAGACGACGGGAAGAAGGGCCCGGACGGGCCTCCGCCCTCTTCGAGCATGCTGGCTGGAACGGCCGCGGGGTTGACGATCCGGTAGTGCGCGCGGAAGGCCGCCCCGCCGCGCGCGGCGGTCACGGCCGAGAGCACCGCCGCGAAGAGGACGGACGCCACAGCGATGGCCAGGATCGCGCGCTCGCGGCCGGCCATGCGCCGCAGGCCGGCGGCGACGGCGAAGCCGGCGAGCGGCACGCCGCCGGCAAGGCTGAGCGCGATGTGGACCGGCAGGAGCCAGCGGTAGCGGCCGGCTGCGCCCACCACCATGATGGCCACGCCGGCGAGCACGCCGGCCGCGAGGACGACAATCGCCAGGCGCGCTCCCGCGGCGAGCCGCCGCCAGTGGCCTGGTAGCCCGGCCCCGAGCACGGCGGCCAGCGCCAGTCCCAGCGCCATGTGGAGCACCACGTTGGCGAAATAGAACAGCGACGCGCTCGCGTACGCCGCGAGATAGGCGGTGTTGAGCGCAAAAGCCGCGGCGGCCGCGGCAAGCAGGCGCGTGCGGGTGGTCGGGTGCAGGAACGTCATCAGTGGTGTGAGACGCGCCTACAGGAGCGCGCGAATCTCCCTTTCCAGCCGTCGACCGGCTGGAACCAGGCGCCCGGCCGGACCGCCATCGGCTCGCCCGCGATCGCGGCAGCGCGAGCGCCACGGCGACCGCCGGCCGCCTTACCATCCCGCCCCGCGCCTCCCAGGCGCACCGAGTAGCTGCTGAGAAAGATATGGCGCGGGAACGTCGCGTCGCCGGCGATGCCCGTATACGGATTCGGACGGCGATTGTAGTAGTAGCCGATCGGCACGTTGAACGAGACCGCGTGACGGCCCTTCGCGTAGCTGATGCCCGGTTCGACGAACATCGCGGTGCCCGGACGACGCCAGCCGTGGCTGTCGCCGAAGAGGTCGTAGCGCCGCAGGCCCTCCATCCGCCAGGCGAGCGACGCGGTGAACCCTTTCCAGACGGGGGCCGTGGCCGCGGCGCGCGCCAGGTACTGATCGGGCACGGAGTTGACCTCCAGCCCCGCGAACTGGTCCGGCGACCGGAATCTCCAGGATCGAGATGATGGACGGGGTGCCGTTGGTGTCTCTCGGGTTCGCCAGATAATTGCAGAGCCGGACAGCCAGACCTTCTTCGAGCCGCCAGAAGCCGTGTCGCCTCCACCATCAGGCCCCATCCGCCGTCGCCCGGCTGTGCCGACTGGTCGACGTAGCGGAGCTTCTCGACCCGATCGACCCGGCCGATGAACGTGTCCTGGTAGCGCGCGTTGCCGGTCGGCAGCTTGAGGCCGCCGCCGGCCGAGACGTTCCAGGCCGGATGGGCGTCGGGATCGAAGCAGCCAGTAGCGCCCGCTCACGCTGACGTCGCCGAGGCCGCGGCCGTTCTGCGCGATCTCGCGCCGTGCCGCTGGCAGCGGGAACGCCGGGTCGCGCGATGCCCACGTCGCGTCGACGAACGGCACCCCGACCGACAGCGTGAACCGCGGGAGACCGTCCGGCTGATGGTGAGATCGACCAGGTTCTGCCGGTTCGTGACGTAGTTCTGCAGCGTCTGCCGCTCGACCTGCTCTTCGGTGCCGCGGTAGTGATCCCGGGACACCAGGTTGCGGGTCGTGAGGCTGACCTGCCAGTCGCCCGGCTGCTGATAGGGCCCGCTCGACGCGCCGAACACGGGCGCGTTCATCCTGACCAGCACTCAACCCTGCGCCCACGCGGCGGGCGTCGGGATCGAGCGTGAAGGCGATCGCCCCGGATACGATGACGACACGGCACATGGCCTGAGACGCGCGGGCTCGCACGCGGACTGCGCTCATCAGTTCCTCCAGGAGATCGGCACGGTTTGATCGACGTCGATGGAGGACTGTAGACCCCTGGACGGGTGCCGGCAATACTGCAGAAGCACTAGGCGCCGCCCTGCCCGGATCTATCGCTCGCCCCTTCTCAAACCGACACACCTGACAGGAAAAACTGTGCAGCTGTGCGCGGCCTGGCGATCCACGCCGGCAGTCGCCGCAACACGCTGACCTGCAGGCGGTTACTGCTCATGGCGGTGTCGGGGCGCGGGATCGGGCCACTTCTGGCCGCCGTCGGGGCGGTGCTGGCGGTCGCCTGCCCTCCTCCCGCGGACGCCGGAACCGGCCAGTGGACCGAGATCCCGGTGGTGCGGCTCGAAGGGGACTACCGGCCGCAGCCGCAGCCGCGGACGCATCCCGGGGCCCTGCCGATCACGCGGCTGGCCGACAGGGACCGCGCCGGGGACCTCGACAGCGCGCAGGACGTGTCGCTGACGATCGCCGCGCCGCATGCCGGTGCGCGACGTCCTGCTGATGCTGCTCCGCGGCACGCCGCTCAGCATCACGTTCGAGCCGGGCGCCGCGGGCACCTTCAGCGGTGAGCTGTCGGGCCTGACGCTGCGGCAGGCGCTCGAAGCGGTGCTGGTGCCGAGCGGCCTCGACTACGAGCTGAAAGGCGGGGTGGTCCGGGTGTTCCCGCGCCGCCCGGCCACGCGCATCTTCGAGGTCAACTACCTCGACGTCCGCCGGGCGTGGACGCGGCGGCTGCGCAGCCTGCCGGCGGGCGACACGGCCACGCCGGCCGCCGACCTGACGAGCGCTGGCGAATCGGATTTCTTCCGGGAGCTGGAAGCGGGCATCCGCGCGCTGCTGTCGGAGTCGGGCCGGGTGCACGTGGACCGGAACGCCGGCCTGGTCCAGGTGACCGACTTCGTCGACCGCGCCGAGCAGGTCGGGCTCTATGTCGAAGCGGTGCTGCTGCGCGCCACGCGGCAGGTGCGGCTGGCCGCCCGCGTGCTCGAGGTGACGCTGCGCCGCAACGCGGCCATCGACTGGACGGCGGTCGCCGCCCGCGCCGGTTCCGGCGTGCGCTCCGGCGGCGGGGCCGGCGTGACGGTGGACGACTTCGACGCGCTGCTCCGCGCCATCGAGGCGTTCGGGCCCGTCCGCGTCGTCGCGGTGCCGCAAGTCGTGGCGATGAACAACGAACCGGCGGTGATGCGCATCGGTCCGCGGCAGGCGTCGTTCGTGCCCGCCGCGATGCACGGGCGGGCGCGGCCCCGCCGGGCGGCTCCCGTGCCGGACGGCGCCGACGCCGCCGACGGCCTGACGCTGACCTTGACGCCGCAGATCTCGGCCGATGGCATCGTGCACCTCAGCGTGTCGCCCACGTTCACCGGCCTGCCCGGCGATGTCGAGGGGGACTTCACCCTGCGGGTGCGCGGCGGCGACACGGTGGTGATTGCCGGCCCGCTGCCCGGCGGCGCCGCGGCGGCCACGGCGCGGAGCGCAAGGAACTCGTGATGTTGATCACGCCGACCGTGGTCGGCGCGGGCAGCGGCCCGGTGGCAGGTGCACAATGATGACGGCGAATGCGTCGGCGGCGGGCTCGTTTGCGCAGGCGGTGTCGCGCGCCCGCGAGGAGTACGCCATGTACGAGGAATACTACGGGTTCGTCGAGAAGCCGTTCAGCCTGACGCCCGATCCCAAATACCTCTACCGCAGCGAGTCGCACGCCAACGCCTTCGAGCTGCTGCAGTACGCCATCCGCCGCCGCGAAGGTTTCGTCGTCGTGACCGGTGACATCGGCACCGGCAAGACGACGTTGTGCCGCGCCGTGCTCGAGCAGCTCGATCGCAAGACGTTCACCGCGCTCATCCTGAACCCGTTCCTGGCCGAAGAAGATCTGCTCCGCCTCATCCTCCAGGACTTCGGCGTGGTGTCGCGCGACGAGATCAAGCGCGGCCGCCTCGCCGGTGTCAGCAAGCAGGAGCTGATCGAGACGCTCAACGACTTCCTGCTGTCGCTCCTGCCGCTGCGGGCGACGGCGGTGCTGATCATCGACGAAGCGCAGAACCTGCCGCGCGCGGTGCTCGAGCACATCCGCATCCTGTCGAATCTCGAGACCGACAAGGAGAAGCTGCTCCAGATCGTCCTGGTCGGCCAGCTGAACCTGCGCGACGTCCTGCGGTCCCCGGATCTGCGGCAGCTCGATCAGCGGGTGTCGATCCGCTACAACCTGAAGCCGCTCACGCAGGAGGAGACGGCGGCGTACGTGGCGCACCGGCTCACGATTGCCGGCGGCGGCTCGGCGGTCAGCTTCGCGCCGAAAGCGCTGCAGGCGGTGCACCGGTGCACCGACGGCATCCCCCGGCTCATCAACCTGGTCTGCGACCGGGCGCTGCTCGGCGCGTATTCCGAGCGGGCGCAGCGGGTCACGGCCGACATGGTGCGCCGCGGCGCGGCCAGCCTGGACCTCGCGGCGCCGCCGGGCGCGATGAGGGGATGGCTGCGGCGGATGGCGGCCATGTTCTGATCGGCACAGGGCAGGTGAGTGAGCCAGCTATTTGATTCCCTCAAGCGCGGTGTCCGGCGCGATCCGCCATCCCGCGCTCCACGGCCGGACGGCTCGCGCCGACGCGGTGCTGGAGACGCTGGGCTACCGGAAGCGGAAGCCCAACAACTACGCGCGCCCGCTCGCCGCAGCGGCTGTCGGGCTCGGTCTGGCCGGCGCGGTCGCGTGGCTGCTGTGGTCCCGGCCGGCGGTGACGACGGGCGTGCCGCTGCGGACGGCCACCGCGCCGGCAAAGACGCCGACTCGGCCGGAAAGGACGGCCACCGCGCCGGCGATGACGCCGACTCCGCCGGAAACGACGCCCGCGCCACCGCGCCGGCAGAAGACCGCCGACTCCGCCTGAAAGCACGCGTGCTGCCCGCCTGTCACCGCGATTCCGCCCGTGACCCCGCGCAGGGCCGGTGGCCGCGGCCCCGCCCGCCGCGGATCCGGCGGCCGCGTCCGAAGCTCCCCGGCCTTCCGCGGAGCTCTTCCGTCTTGCCCTCTACCACCACCGCGCGGGAGAGTTCGAGAACGCCCGGACGGCCTATCTGGCGCTGCTGGCGCGCAACGAGATGGATCCGCGCGTGCACAACAACCTCGGGCTGCTCTACCGCGAGCAGGGCCTGCCCGACCTCGCGGTCCGCGAGTTCCAGCGGGCGCTCATTCTCAACCCCGACTACCTGACGGCGCGCAACAACCTCGGGGTCGCGCTGCTCGGGCAGTCGCGCCTCGCCGAGGCGGCCGCAGAGTTCACCCGCGTCCTGGCGGAGGACCCGCGCAACGTCGACGCCGTCGTGAACCTCGCGCTCGTGGAGAAAGCCGGCGGCCGGCCGCAGCGCGCGGCCGAATCGCTGCTGCGCGCGCTCGTGCTCGACCCGCAGAACGCGCCCGCGCACTTCAACCTGGCCTCGCTCTACGAGCAGCAGGGGGAAGCGGCCCGCGCGGCCGAACCACTATCAGGCGTTCCTGGACCTGGCGGGAGACGAGCACGCCTCGCGCGCTGCCGATGCCCGCGCGCGGCTGGACGCCCTCGCGCGCCAGCCTCAGTAGCCGTCAGTCAACCGGCTTTCCGCGCCGCACCAGGCGCCCTCGGCTAGAATTGGCCCTATGGATGAAATCCACGCACTTTTAAACGAAAATCGCCGCTTTCCTCCCTCCGAAAGAGTGGGCCCGGAACGCGGTCGTGTCGGATCCCTCGATCTACGAACGCGCCGCGGCGGACCCCGAGGCCTTCTGGGAGTCGTTCGCCAGGGAGCTCGAGTGGATCCGCCCCTGGAGCAAGGTGGTCGACTGGCAGTCGCCGAACGCCAAGTGGTTCGTCGGCGGCAAGCTGAACGTGAGCGCCAACTGCGTCGACCGGCATGCCAGAGGCGCCCGCCGCAACCGCGCGGCCATCGTCTGGGAAGGGGAGCCCGGCGACCGGCGCACGCTGACCTATTGGGATCTCTACCGCCAGGTGAGCGCGTTCGCCAACGTGCTCAAGTCGCTCGGCGTCAAGCGCGGCGACCGCGTGGCGCTCTATCTTCCCCTCATCCCGGAACTGGCGATCGCGATGCTGGCGTGCGCCCGGATCGGCGCGGTCCACAACGTCGTGTTCGGCGGCTTCAGCGCCCAGTCGCTGCGCGACCGCATCAACGATTCGCAGGCCGTGCTGCTCGTCACCGCCGACGGCGGGTTCCGACGCGGCCAGGTCGTCCCGCTCAAGCAGATGGCCGACGAGGCGCTGCAGGACACCCCGTCGATCAAGCACGTCGTCGTCGTCCAGCGCCAGCCGGGCGCGCCGTTCCCGGTCCATATCACCGAGGGTCGGGACCGCTGGTACCACCGCCTCATGCAGGACGCCGACGCGCACTGCGAGCCTGAGGCGATGGACGCGGAGGACATGCTCTACATCCTCTACACCTCCGGCACGACCGGCAAGCCGAAGGGCATCGTCCATACCACGGGCGGCTACCTGACCGGCACCTACGCGACGACCAAGCTGGTCTTCGACCTGAAAGACGACGATCTCTTCTGGTGCACGGCCGACATCGGCTGGGTCACCGGCCACAGCTACGTCGTGTACGGTCCGCTCGCGAATGGCGCGACCATCCTGATGTACGAAGGGGCGCCCGACTGGCCGCGAGAAGGACCGCTTCTGGGAGCTCGTCGAGCGCCACGGCGTCACGATCTTCTACACCGCGCCCACGGCCATCCGCGCGTTCATGCGCTGGGGGACCGAGTGGCCGGCGAAGCGGAACCTGAGCACCCTGCGGCTGCTCGGGTCGGTCGGCGAACCCATCAACCCCGAAGCCTGGATGTGGTACCACAAGCACATCGGCGGTGAACGCTGTCCGATCGTCGACACCTGGTGGCAGACCGAGACCGGGATGATCATGATCACGCCGCTGCCCGGGCTGACGAGCACCAAGCCTGGCTCGGCGACGCAGGCCTTCCCGGGCGTGAGCGCTGAAATCCGCAGCGGCGACGGCAAGCGCGTCGAGAAGGGGGGCGGGCTGCTGGCGCTCACGAAGCCGTGGCCGGCCATGCTGCGCGGCATCTACGGCGACCCCGAGCGCTTCGCCAAGACGTATTTCAGCCGGTGGGACGACGGCGTCTACTTCACCGGCGACGGCGCCAGGCTGGACGACGACGGGTTCTTCTGGCTGATGGGGCGCGTCGACGACGTGCTGAACGTGGCCGGGCACCGGCTGGGCACCATGGAGGTCGAGAGCGCGCTGGTCGATCACCCGAAGGTCGCCGAAGCGGCGGTGGTCGGGCGCGCGCACGAAATCAAGGGGCAGGTCGCGGTGGCCTTCGTCACCTTGAAGGAAGGCAACAGGGCCTCCAACGAGATGGCCGACGAGCTGAAGGAGCACGTCGTCAAGATCATCGGAGCGATTGCCCGGCCGGACCAGATCCTCTTCGCGGCGGACCTGCCGAAGACGCGTTCGGGAAAGATCATGCGGCGCCTGCTGCGGGACATTGCCGAGGGCAAGACGCTCGGCGACACCACGACCCTGGCCGACCCCGCCGTGGTGGCGAAACTGAAGAGCGAATACGCGGACAAGGAAGGGTAGCCAGGGGGCGCATGCGCAGCATCACCGCCATCGAGCTCGGCCAGGACTCGTGTGTGCTGGCCCGCACCCGCCGGAATCGCGCCGTCATCGAGGTGTCGGCGGTGCACGGGGTGCGCGAGGGCGAGGGTGCGCTGCCGGACGTCGATCGCGGCGCGCACCTGCGCCGGCTGCGCCGGAAGGGGCGGTTCCCGCGGCGGGCGCGGGTGGTCGGCTGGAGCCTGGAAGAAGGCGCTGCCCCGTCCGATCCGCTGACGCGGGCTGCGCTGGCGCCGCTGCTCGAGGCGGGCTTCGTCCTCGACGCGGTCATGACGCCGCCCGAGGCGCTGGCCGCGCTCGCGAAGAGCCGGCCCCGCGCAGCCGGCCGCGGCGCAACGGCCTGGCTCTCGCTCAATCGCCACGCCGCCGCCATCGCCATCGTCAACGGCGGTGACCTGCTGTTCTCGCGGGTCTTCAGCTGGAACTACCGACCCTCGGCAACGATGCGGGAAGAGCTGCTGCAGCGCTATTCCCTCGTTGCCCACCTGGCGCCGGAGCTCCGCCACGGCTTCGACCTCGTGCGCGGCGACCATGGCGTGACAGTTGACGGCATTGTGACCTGCGGCGATCTGCCGGACCTGCGGTCGCTGACGATGCCGCTGATCGAGGAGCTCGACATGGAAGTCGAGACACTCGATTCCCTCGACGGGTTGGAGATCGTGGGCACGGCGAACGCGCCGGAGCTGGCGGACCGGGCGCCGGCGCTGCGGCTGGCGTGCGCGGCGGCGGCGGGCCGCGCCACGGACCGCGCGGGGACGTCACGCCTGGTGATGGCGGCAGCGGCGGCGGTGGTGCTGGTCGCGGTTGCGCTCTGGGGCCTGTCGTGGCTCTGGCCGGGGGCCGACGGCGATTCTCGAACGGGCAACCGGCCCCCTGCCGGTTCGCCGGTTGCGGCCGTGCAGCCTGCGGGAGCGCCTGCGGACCCTGTCGAGGGCGGTGGCGGCCCCGAGCCGCCATCGGTGCCCGCGGCAACCACAGGCCAGCGCGGCAACGAGCCGGCCGGCGTCCCTGTCGCGCCGCCAGCCGCGCAGCCGCGGCCGCCCATCGCCCGGCCTGTTCCGCCGGTCAGGCCGCGGATTGAAGCACCACAGGCAGCCCCGCCGCGGACTGCGGCGCCACCGGCCCCGGCGCCCCAGGCGGTTGAGCCCGAGCCCGCCCGGCCCATTGCGGAACGGCCCGCCAGGAAGCCCGTCCCCCTCATGGACCCGCTCCCCATGGTCAATTCCATTCTGGTGGCGCCTGAACGCCGGCTGGCTGTCGTGGACGGCACCATCGTGCGGGAAGGGGACCGGGTCGGGCCGCGGGTCCTGCTCCGCATCGAGCCGGCGGCGTTGATTCTGCGCGAGCCCTCGGGCCACGAAGTGCGGGTGCCCATCCGCAGGCGGCTCGGGACTGACCGCTGACCGGGCCGGCACGGAAACTGATTAGCCGCCCGGTCCGTCTAAGCTATAGTTCGGCCGGAAACCGCTCCCGCGAGGCACGCCCAGCCTATGGCTCTCATCGAAACGCGCGATCTGTGGAAGACCTACGTGATGGGCTCCGAGGAGATCCACGCCCTCCAGGGCGTGTCGATCGAGATCGAGCGGGGCGATTACGTGGCCATCATGGGCCCGTCGGGGTCCGGCAAGTCCACGCTGATGAACCTGATTGGCTGCCTCGACACGCCGTCGAAGGGCAGCTACCTGCTGAACGAGAAGGAAGTCGCCGCGATGAACGACGACGAGCTCGCGCGGATCAGGAACCAGGAGATCGGCTTCGTGTTCCAGACCTTCAACCTGCTGCCGCGCGCCACGGCGCTGCACAACGTCGAGCTGCCGCTGATCTATGCCGGCATTCCCGCGAAGGAGCGCCAGGAGAAAGCCCGGCAGGCCCTCGAGAAGGTCGAGCTGACATCACGGGCCTCGCACCGGCCCAACGAGCTGTCCGGCGGGCAGCGTCAGCGTGTCGCGATCGCCCGCGCGCTCGTCAACGATCCGTCAATCCTGCTGGCCGACGAGCCGACGGGCAATCTCGATTCGAAGACCGGCATCGAGATCATGGCGGTGTTCGAGCGGCTGCACGCCGCCGGCAACACGATTGTGCTCGTCACGCACGAGTCCGACATCGCGGCCTACGCGCATCGCGTCATCGCCATCCGCGACGGCCTGGTGGAGAAGGACACCCGCCGGTCCGCGGACGCTGCACTCGCGCACTGACACCCCCGGCTGTCACGCGCGGCCGGCCGGACGCGTCGCTCGGCCGGCACCTCGCTCACACGGCGGCCCAATGGCCGGTTCCCACCTCGCGCAGCCCCGCCATCCGATCGAACGTCGAATCGTCGAGTGTGATCCGCTGCCGCACGGCCGCCGGGTCAGGCACGGGAATCGCCGACAGCAGCGCCCGCGTGTACGGATGCGCCGGCGCCGCGAACAGCGCCTCGGTGCTGCCCATCTCGACGATGCGCCCGCGATACATGACGGCTACGCGACCGCAGATGTGGCGGACCAGCCGGAGATCGTGGGCGATGAACAGGTAGGTCAGCGACAGGCGCTCCTGCAGCTCCATCAGCAGGTTGACCACCTGCGCCTGCACCGAGACGTCGAGCGCCGACACCGGTTCGTCCGCGATGATCAGCGACGGGCTGAGCGCGAGCGCCCGTGCGAGCCCGATCCGCTGGCGCTGGCCGCCGCTGAACTGGTGCGGATACCTGGCCATCTGGGCCGCGTCGAGCCCCACCAGCCCGAACAGCTCGGCGACGCGTTCCCGGCGCTGTGCTTTCGTGCCCGTGCGATGGATCACCAGCGGCTCCTCGACGATGTCGCCGGCGCGCATGCGCGGGTTCAACGACGAGTACGGATCCTGGAAGACGATCTGCATCTCGCGGCGCGCCTGCCGCATCCGGGCCCGCGTGAAGCCGAGGACGTCCTCGCCATTGAACCGCACCTCCCCCGACGTTGGCTCGATGAGCCGCAGGATGCAGCGTCCGGTCGTGGTCTTCCCGCTCCCCGACTCGCCGACGAGGCCGAACGTCTCGCCCCGCTCGATCGAGAACGTCACGTCGTCCACCGCCCGTAGGACGGACGGCGCGCGGAACAGCCCCTGCCGGCGCGAGAACTCCTTGACGAGATGGCGGACCTCGAGCAGCGCCATCAGCGGTTCCCCGCCGCGGCAGGAGTCGATGCAGGACGGGGACCGGGGGGCGCGACGTCGGGTTCCACGGCCGGGCCGTGCAGGTAGCACTTCACCGTGCGGCCGCCGCCGTAATCCGTCAGGCCGGGATGGGCGGTCGGGCACGGCTCGAAGCGCTCGGCGCAGCGCGGCGTGAAACAGCACCCGGGCGGCAGCTGTCCGGGCGCAGGAACGGTGCCCGGGATGGCGACCAGCCGTGTGCCTGGTGCGCCCCCCGGGATCGAGCCCATCAGGCCGCGCGTGTAGGGGTGCTTCGGATCGCGGAACAGCTCGCGGGCCGGCGATTCCTCGACGATGCGCCCGGCGTACATGACGGCGACGCGGTCGGCCATCTCCGCCACGACGCCGAGGTCGTGGGTGATGAGCAGCAGGGCCAGCCCGAGGCGCCCCTGCAGATCGCGGAGCAGCTCGAGAATCTGCGCCTGGATGGTGACGTCGAGGGCGGTCGTCGGCTCGTCGGCGATCACGACCTCCGGGTCGCAGGCGAGCGCCATGGCGATCAGGGCGCGCTGGCGCAGGCCGCCCGAGAGCTGATGCGGGTAATCCCGGACGCGCTTGCCGGGCTCGGGTACGCGCACCGCGTCGAGGAGCTCGATCGCCTTCTGCCGTGCCGTGCGGCGGGTGGCGCGGCCGTGGACGCGGAGCGTCTCCTCGATCTGGTTGCCGATGGTGAAGACCGGGTTGAGCGCCGTCATCGGCTCCTGGAAGATCAGCGCGATCCCGGCGCCGCGGACCTGCTGCATCTCGCGCTCGGACAGGCGCAGCAGATCCCGCCCCTTGAAGAGCACCCGCCCCTGCGCGATTCGCCCCGGGGGCTGGATCAAGCCCATGATCGAGAGCGCGGTGAGCGACTTGCCGCTGCCCGATTCACCAACGAGGCAGAGCGTCTCCCCCTTGCCCAGGTGGAAGCTGACGTCGATGACCGCGGGCACGAACCCGCCGCCGCCGTCGAAGCCGGTGGTGAGCCGCTCCACCGCCAGCACTGGCGCCAGCACCGGGGCCAGCACCGGCGGGGTGGCGGACGGTGATGTGGGCGCCGTTCCGTCAGGCATCGATCTCCCTGTGCTCGCCGAAGACCTCGCGGAGCGTGTCCGAGATCTCGCCCACGGTGGCGGACGCCTCGACCGCCCGGATCACGACGGGGACGAGGTTCGCGCCGCCGCGCGCCGCCTCGCCCACTCCGGCAAGCGCCTCGCGCCAGGCTCGTTCGTCCCGCGCCGCGCGCACGGCGGCCACGCGTGCCTGCTGCTGCCGTTCGGCGTCCGGGTCGATGCGCAGGACCTCGATCCCCGGGCGCTCGCCGTCGGTGAAGCGGTTGACGCCGACGACCACCGCCTTCTCCGTGTCGATCCGCTGCTGGGCGCGGTAGGCGGAGTCCTGGATCTCGCGCTGCATCAGCCCCTGTTCGATCGCCGCCAGCGTGCCGCCCATCGCGTCGATCCGGCCGAGGATGGCGGCTGCCTCCCGCTCGATGCGGTTGGTCAGATCTTCGATCGCCCACGCGCCGGCCAGGGGATCGACGGTGTTGGCGACGCCGCTTTCGGCCGCGAGGATCTGCTGGGTGCGAAGCGCGATGCGGGCCGATTCCTCGGTGGGCAGACCGAGCGCCTCGTCGCGGCCGTTGCAGTGGAGCGACTGGGTACCGCCGAGCACCGCGGCCAGCGCCTGGACGGCCACCCGGACGATGTTGTTGTCGGGCTGCTGCGCCGTCAGCGTGCTGCCGGCGGTCTGGGTGTGGAAGCGCAGCTGCTGCGCCCGCGGATGGGTTGCCCCGAACCGGTCGCGCATGATCCGCGCCCAGAGCCGCCGGGCGGCGCGGAACTTGGCGACTTCCTCGAGGAAGTCGTTGTGGGCGTTGAAGAAGAACGACAGCCGCTGCCCGAAGGCGTTGACGTCGAGCCCCGCGGTCGTCGCCGCCTCCACGTAGGCGATGGCGTTGGCGAAGGTGAACGCCACTTCCTGCACGGCGGTCGAGCCGGCCTCGCGGATGTGGTAGCCGCTGATCGAGATCGTGTTCCAGTTCGGCAGCTCACGCTCGCAGAAGGCGAAGATGTCGGTGACGATCCGCAGCGACGGCCGGGGCGGATGGATGTAGGTGCCGCGGGCGACGTACTCCTTGAGGATGTCGTTCTGGATCGTCCCCGACAGCGAGGCGAGCGGGACCGCGGTCCGCCGCGCCACGGCGACGTAGAGCGCGAGCAGGATGATCGCCGTCGAGTTGATGGTCATCGACGTGGACACGCGGCCGAGGGGGATGCCGTCGAACAGGCTCGCCATGTCGTCGAGCGAGTCGATGGCGACCCCGACGCGCCCCACCTCGCCGGCGGCGAGGGGATGGTCGGAGTCGTAGCCCATCTGGGTCGGGAGGTCGAAGGCCACGCTCAGGCCGGTCACCCCCTGCTCGAGCAGGTAGCGGTAGCGCCGGTTCGACTCGGCCGCCGTCCCGAACCCGGCGTATTGCCGCATCGTCCACAGCCGCCCGCGGTACATCGTCTGCTGGATGCCGCGCGTGAAGGGGAACGACCCGGGGTAGCCCAGCTCGACCGACGGGTCCCACCCGGTCAGTGTCGTCGGATCGAGGAAGCTGTTCACAGCGTCATTCACGATAGGGGAGCTGACCGTGTGAGGTTGCGGTGGACTGTCGAGCTATGCATTGTAGCAATGAGGCGCGAAAGCGCCTGAAACCTACTACATCTGGTGCCACTCGGCATTGACTTCAGGTTGTGCCCGAGTTTACAATGAGCCAGCGGTCTCGCGCTGCAACTCCTTCAATATGAATAACATTTTGGCGCTCGGTTGCAGCCTCCCGCCCGGGGTGGGCTTCGGCTGGAGAGACGCCCCGGCGTTCTGGATCCGGCGGCGGTGAGGAGGTCCCAGAATGGACGACGTCGTGAACCGGATGGCCAAAGAGCTGTCCGACGCCATTGCTGCCGCCGTCGGTGATGATGCGCGCGTGGAGGCCTGCCGCGAGCGGGCGCGCGCCGCAGGCTTCGAGATGAAGGTGTCGCTCGAGGCGGTGATTGGCTTCGTCAATCGCACGACCCCTGGCGCCCTGGCCAAGATCCCGGCGCCGGCGCAGAAGGCCGCGCGGTCGGTCGAGCGGCGGCCCTTCGAAATCAGTGCGAACGATCGCCGGTTCCTGCGGTCGCTTCGTATCGCCGCCGACGAAACCCAGGAGAAGGAAGTCGAATAGGTCCGCTCCGTCTCCCCAGCACGGACGAAGGCCGGCCAATGTGGCCGGCCTTTTTCTTGTACCGCGATCCCGCTTACTGGCCCGCCAGCGCAGCCGTCCCGGCCGGCGTCCCGGCCGCAGCCGGTTTCCACTCGACCAGGCGTCCGTCGCGGGGGATGCGCAGCGACACGGCCTGCGTGCCCGCCGGGAGCGGCACCGGCTTGCGCGGGTTGGCATACACGGGATGCCGGCCGTGCTCGCGGTACCACTCGGCGACGGTGGCGTTCTTGTGCATGTTCTCTACGATCTGCCGCCAGCCGACGCCGGTGTTGTACGCGCAGAAGGAGATCTCTCCCATCTGGGTGGCGTAGGGGATGATGCACATTTCCGTGCGCCGGAAGTCGTAGGTCCAGAGGTCCTGGAACCACATCCCGGCGACGAACAGCAGCAGCCATTCGTCCTGCTTGCGATCCCCATTGTCGCGGGCGCCCAGCCTGCCGCCGAGCTGGCCGCCGCTCTGCTTGTCGTACTTGTGCAGCAGGTCCACCAGCCTGAAGCCGTCCGGCGCCCCGCCCGGCCGGTAGTTGCGCAGCAGGCTCAGCGCCGCCTGCAGCTTCGTGACGGCCGGGCTGCGGGCGCTGTCGGCAATCGTCCGGGCATCCTGCAGGAAGCGGTCGATGTGGAGGAACGACGCGAGCGGCGCCCACTCCTTCGTCCGCTTGCTGACCATGAAGGCCGTGCCGATGCCGCAGTCGGGATGGCAGCCGCACTTCAGCGTGCCCCAGTCGGCGCCCGGACCCTTGAGCAGATCGGTGACGTCGGAGAGCGCGCTCGACGCCGAGAGCGGAAACCAGTCCCGGAGCGGCTCGGTGACGCCGGTCTGCTTCTGCACGTCTTCGGCCAGGTGCGACAGGGTGTAGCGCTTCGCGTGGCGCTCGGCGTCGGTGATGTCCTCGTCGCGGCCGGTGAACGAGACCGGCTGGAACGAGACGAAGCTGATCTTGTCGCAGTTCTGCAGCGCGAACTTGATGATCGACCCGACCTGGTCGTTGTTGATGGTGTTGACGATCGTCACGACCAGGCAGACGTCGATGCCGGCGGCATGCAGGTTCTCGATCGCGCGCAGCTTCACGTCGAACAGGTTGCCGACCTTGCGGTGCGCGTTCGCTTCCTCGCCGACGCCGTCGAACTGCAGGTAGGCGATCCGCATGCCGGCCTCGCGGGCGGCGTGGGCGAACGCCGGCTCCTGGGCGAAACGGATGCCGTTGGTGGCGGCCTGGACGCTGAAGTAGCCGACCTGGCGCGCGTAGCGGACGGCGTCGAGGAAGATCGGCGAGATCGTCGGCTCGCCGCCCGAGAACTGCACGGTCATCTGCCGGCGCGGCTTGATGCTCACCGCGTCGTCGAGCAGCCCCTTGACGTCGTCCAGCGTCAGCTCGTGGACGTAGCCGACCTGGTTGGCGTCCATGAAGCAGGGGTCGCACATCATGTTGCAGCGGTTGGTCAGGTCGATCGTCAGCACGGCGCCGCGGCCGTGCTTGATCGACGAGGTGCCGTGGTTGTGGAGGCGGTCGGTCACGGCGTCGAAGTCGCGCCCCGGGAAGAGCGTTTCGAGGCGCTCGAGGAACGCCGGGTTGATGGCGAGCGTGTCGACGAACGTGCCGTGCTGCGGGCAGGTCTTCTCGACCACGACCTTGCCGTCGCGCTCGAAAATGTCCGCCTTGATCTCGCCGGCGTGATCCTCGACGAGCGACTCCACCGATTGTTCGCCCGAGAGGATGCGCGTGCGCGCCTCCCGCACGCAGGTGGGGCAGAGGGAATCGGTGGTGCGCGGCCAGCCGAGCTGCGGGCGGGTGCGCTGGCTGCTCTTCATCAACGGCGCCGAAGCCCACCGGGGCTGGAACGTCTGCGAGTCGATGCGGCGGTTGACGGCCTGGAAGAGAGGCCACGCGAGCCGCGCGCCATACGTCAGCGCGTATTCAACCGGTCTCCACAGATTCATCTCGGCACGCTCCTCTGTTCCCGTCGTGGGCCCTGTCGCCCGGCCGCCGTCCACTCCCGCCTCTTCCGGGCCGCAGTGAACCGGCGACTATAACACACCGGATCCGGGCATTCCGCGCAGGTGGCTGGCCACGGCCGCCTCGATCTGCCGCCGGTCCGTCTTCCCGCGTTCGGTCAACGGTATGCGATCCATCACGATCACCGTGCGTGGAATCTTATGCGGGGCCAGCCGTGCTCCGCAGTATTGCCTGACCTCGAGCGCCCCCGGACCGCCGCCGCGGGCGACGATGCACGCGACGATCTGCTGGCCGCGGGTCGGGTGCGGCGCGCCCACCACGCGCGCGTCGTCTATCCCAGGCATCGAGCGCAGCACGGCCTCCACTTCCTCCGGCTGCACCTTCCGCCCCGCGACGTTGATGAAAGAGGATACACGGCCCGTCAGCACCAGGTGTCCACGCGCCGTGAAGCGGCCGAAGTCTCCGGTCAGGAACCCTCCGTCGGGTCCTTCCGGGCTGAACGCCTCCCCTCCGGCGTAGCCCGACGCCACCGCGTCGCCGGCGACGTGGACGCGCCCGCCCCCTTCCGGCGCGCCCTCCTCCGGCAGCAGGGCGATCCGCACCCCTGGCATGGGGCGGCCGACGGAGGTTTCCTCCTCGATTTCGGCCGAGTCGTCGAACGCGATGCCCCCGGTCTCGCTCGTGCCGTAGAACGAGTGGATCTTCAGGCCGAACGAGCCGTGGAACGCGCGAACGGTCGAGGTCTCGAGCCGCGCGCCGGCGCTGATCAGCACCTCGAGCCCGGCCGGCCAGGCACCCGGCGACAGGTGCGCGGTGAAGTGGTCGAACATGAACGGGACGCCGGGAAACACGCGCGCGCCGTACGTCCGGGCATCCGTGGTGAACTGGTGAGGCACGAAGCTCTCGCGCAGGACCATCGCCGTGCCCTGGAGGAGCAGCGGCAGGATGAGATTGCCGATGCCATAGGCGTGCGACAGGGAAATGGCGGCCATCTGGCAATCCGAAGGGCGGATGTCCATGGCGCTCGTGATGTGCGCGGCGTCGTTCACCAATTGCACGTCGGTCGTGAACGTGGCCTTGGGCTCGCCGCTCGTGCCCGACGTGACCTTCAGCACGGCGGCGCCGCCGTAGACGCTGCGGCGCCGGCACGGCGTCGCGCACCAAGATGATGGCCAGGCCGGCGGCAAAGCTCTCCACGCCGCCCAGCTCCGCGAGCTGGCCGGCGCCGTCGGCAATGACGACGGCGCTGGCGCCGAACCGGCGGGCGAGCCCCGCCACCTCCGGCAGCGTGGTGCCGGCATCGACTGGCATCAGCGCCAGGCCGAGCGCGCCGCAGGCCAGCCACAGGGCAATCGCCTCCGGCCGGTTGCCGCCAGCGTAGATGAGCAGGTGATCGCGGCCCAGCCCCAGCCGCTCCAGCCGGGACCGCTGGGCGAGGCCGGCTTCCCAGATGTCTGCCGCCGTCAGCGTCGCGCGCGGCAGCGGCAGGTGAATCAGCGGCCGGCGCGGCTCGTCGCGCACGATGCGGCGGAAGCGTTCGACGATGAGGTTCACGCGCGCACCGTCATGTCGTTTCCCCGACCTCGGCCGCGCCGCCGGGGGCCCGCTCGGCCCGCGAGCGGGTGACCCAGCCGAAGAGGGGCCCGGCCATCAGCGTGGTGCCGATCGCCATCATGACGAGCATGGTGAACAGCGTCGGGGTGATCAGGCCGCGCGCGAGGCCGATGTTCAGCAGGATCAGCTCCATCAGGCCGCGCGCGTTCATCAGCGCCGCGAGGCCGAGGGCATCGCGCGGCGCGACGCCGGAGACACGTGCCGCCGCCCAGCAGGCCACGCCCTTGCCGGCGCACGCGGTCAGGAAGACAACGGCCGTCAACCCCCAGAGCGCCGCGGTGTTGACCAGGCCAATCTGCGACTGGAGTCCCGAATAGACGAAGAAGAGCGGCAGCAGCAGGGCCGTCGTAACCGGCTCGATGAGGCGGCGGAGCTCCCGCGACAGCAGGCCGCGGGGCACCGCGACACCGAGCAGGAAGGCGCCGAACACGGCGTAGATGCCGACGGTGTCCGTGAACCAGGCGCCGAAGGCCAGCGCCGACAGGGTGGTGGCGAGCATCCACGGCGCGACCTGCTCCTCGCGCTCGGCCGCCGCGGTCAGGCGCGCGAGCAGCGGCCGCGCCACCCCGAACACCAGCGCCGCATACATCGCGCCGCCCAGAGCAGCGGTGACGGCAAGTGCGCTGCTGCCGGTAAAGCTGCCGATCACGATCGCCAGGATGATCCACGCCGCCGCGTCGTCCAGCGCGCCGGCCGAGAGCGCGAGCGTGCCCAGGGCGGTGCCGGCGATGCCGCGCTCGTAGATGATGCGCGCCAGCATGGGGAACGCGGTGATGGACATGGCCGCGCCGATGAAGAGCACCGCGTGGAAGGGCTGCACCTCCGGCGGTGAAGAACCCGCCGCTGCGGAGAAGCGCGAGGGCGAGGACGCCGCCCAGCGCGAAAGGGGCGGCAATGCCGGCGACCGACACGGCGGCCGCACGGCGCGCGTGCCGCCGCACCAGGTCGGCCCGGAACTCGAGGCCGATGCAGAACATGTAGAGGACGAGCCCGAGCTGGCTGACGACGAACAGGATGCGGATCGTGGCGGCGGGAAAGAGCTGCGCCTGGAGCCCGGGGGCCAGCCAGCCGAAAAGCGACGGGCCCATCAGGAAGCCCGCCACCATTTCTCCCACGACCTGGGGCTGGCCGGCCTTCCTGGCGAGCCAGCCAACCAGCCGGCACACGAGCAGGATGACGGCCAGCTGCAGGAAGAAGGCGGCAGCCAGCTGCGTGTCAGTCATGAATGGGCGCGATCCGGCCCCCAGTATACTGAGCCGCCGTGATGAACCCGCTCGAGCTCCTGCCGCACCGGCCGCCCATGCGGCTCGTTGAGACCGTGACCGAAATCGTTGCCGGGGAGCGCGCCACCGGAGGCCGCCGCGCGGCCGCCGCGGACTTCTATTTCGACGGTCACTTTCCGGGCGAGCCGATCGTGCCCGCGGTGGTCCTCGTCGAGATGCTGGCCCAGGTCGGCGGCCTTGCCGCCGGCGCCCCGGTGCAGGGCGCACCCGCGACGCCGCTGCGCCTGCGGGTCGCGGCCCTCGGCCCGTTCAAGTTTCCCGGCGCGGCGCGGCCCGGTGCCTGGCTCGAAGCCCGTGCGCGCGTCGCCGGACGCCTGGGCGGCATGTTCAAGATCGAAGGGGAGGTCACGGCCGACGGCCTCGTCGTCGCCACCGGCAGCGTCACGCTGGCGGCCACGGGGTGACACAACTCCCAACTCCCAACTCCCAACTCCCAACCTCCCCACTCCCAAGGTACGACCCTGAGCCGATCGGCTGAACCACTCAGCGGGTACTTCGGGAGTTTGGGAGTTGGGAATTGGGACTTGGGAGTTGGATGTTGGGAGTTGTCGCGATCATCTCTGCAACGCCTTCAATCTCGACGGTGAGCTCGGCGCGGCAGACGCGGGCCACGACGGTCTCGAGCCGGACGGCACGTCCCGCCCGGGAGCGGAGCGCCTGCTCCACGAGATCGGCATCCTCGGGATTGACCACGTAAATCCTCGCGTCGGTGAGGAGCGTCAGCCCGTCTGAAACCGTGCCGCTGGCTGCTTCCCGCTCCTGCCCGGTGCCGTGTGACCGCGTCACGGCGTGCCGAATCAAGACGTCCATGTTCGTCAGCGCTTCCTCGACCTGTGCCGTGCGGTCGCCGGCGTGACGCGATTCTTCGCCGACGATGCTGGCGGTGCCGCCAACGAGGAGCAGGCGGCGCCCGTCGATCGTCGCGAGCGTGCCGCGGGCGAAGCAGGGCAGGAGCGGACCGTAGCGCCGTGAGTAGCGCCACGACGCCGTCTGCCGCGGATTCTCGACGGCCCGGCCCGGGCGCTCGCTCGCCAGGCACTGGATCACGAGGTCGGAACTGCTGATGCCGACTGCCGACGCGGTGGGCATCGCGTCCGCAAGGCTGCCGGGCGAGCCGTGCAGGTCCGCGTAGGCCTGGTAGCGTCCGCGGTTGAACGCCATGTAGCGATCGATGCCAGGCGCGAGCGGATCGACAATCCCCGGCACGTAGTTCCAGAACCGGATGGGATGACGGTCGAAGCCGGCGAGCAGCGCGGCGATCGCGGCATAGTGCCCGGCCACGCGTGCGGAGAGGGTGTCGGCATCGAGCGCGGCGGCGCCAGCGATGCAAGCGGTGACGAGCACGAATGGATCGCGCCGGACGACGTCGAGGGCACCGTGCCGTTCGAGGGTTGCCTGGGCGAGGCCGCCGCCCCTGAAGAGCTCGACCACCCATGCGGGTGGTTCCGGGGCGAGGGGACGGACGTGCGGACGAAGGGGTGGACCCGGTCGCGCGAGTCCAGTGGTTGTCACCTGAAGAAGGGCCTCCGGATGGTCATCTTACCCGATTCGTGTCGGCGGCCGCGCCGGCGGCACGGCGGTGCGCGTGCCAGAATGCAGCAGCACATGCAGAGCTCATCGGAGGGGCGGCCGCCGGCGGCTGGCGGCGCTGCGCGTCACGCCAGACGCCTCGTCCATACGATCCGCACGGAAGGCGCGGGCCCCGGGCGCGACGCCGTGGCGATCGGTCTCGGCGTCTTTGTCGGGTGCCTGCCGGTCTACGGGTTTCACCTCGCCCTGTGCTGGGGGCTCGGATGGCTGCTTCGGCTCAACCGGCTGAAGATGTATCTAGCGGCGAACATCTCGAATCCGTTCGTTGCGCCGTTCCTGCTCCTCGCCGAGCTGCAGGCCGGCGCCTGGGTGAGGCGCCGCGAGCTGCACGCGCTGACGCTGGCGGCGATCCGCGAGACGGATCCCTGGCTGTTCGGCGCGGACCTGCTCGTCGGCAGCGTGATCGTCGGCGCGCTGCTCGGCGCGAGCGCCGGAACGGCGACCTGGCTGATGATGCGCCGCGACGGCCGCGATCAGGTGTTCACCGACCTCGTGCGCCGCGCCTCCGACCGCTACGTGTCCACCAGCATCACGGCCTGGGAGTTCGCCCGCGGCAAGCTGCGCGGCGACCCGGTCTATCGCACGGTGCTGTTCTCGAACATCCTGCCCTCGGGCGGTGTCCTCGTGGACGTGGGCTGCGGTCAGGGCCTGATGCTGGCGCTGCTCGCGGAAGCCGCGGCCGACGTGGCCCGCGGTGCGTGGCAGGGGGAGCCGCGTCCGCCGGTGTTCGAGCGCCTGATCGGCATCGAGAGCCGGCCGCGGGTGGCGACCCTCGCGCAGCAGGCGCTCGGTGCCGACGCGACGATTGTCGCCGCCGACGCGCGCGCCGGTATTCCGCCAGGCTGCCGCGCCGTGCTCCTGTTCGACGTCCTGCACATGATGCCGGCGCCCGACCAGGACGCGCTGATCGCCGCGCTCGCCGGCGCCCTGGAGCCCGGGGGCGTGCTGCTCGTGCGCGAGGCGGACGCGGCCGCCGGTTGGGCGTTTCACGCCGTGCGGCTGGGCAACAGGCTGAAGGCGCTGGTCCTGCGGCAGTGGCGGGCGCCGTTTCACTTCCGGACGATGGCCGACTGGGCGGACGCCTTCGAGCGCGCCGGCTTCGAGGTGCGGGTCATGAGCACGGGCGACGGCACGCCGTTCGGCAACGTGCTGTTCGTCCTCACCCGCCGGGCGGGCGCGACTGCGTGAAGCCGACGATCCTCACGATTTGACGGAGCGGCCGGCCGCTCGCGTTGAACTCGCCGCCGACCCAGAGCGAGCACGCCATCCGCCGTGTTCCGGACGACACGATGGGGCCGCTGCGCGTATCGGCGGCCGATGCGCTCCGGCAGAAGCGCATGTCCGACCACAGCACGAGCGGACCGTCCTCGCCGCGGACCTCCACCGCGAAGGTGATGTCGTGCGCCCGGAGGAAGTTCCGGACCGCCGGCAGCGCGCGCGACGCGGCGATCGGCCCGATCTCGGCGGCGGCGGGCCAGTCCATGACGAGTGTGGGAGGCCCGCCCCAGGCCCGGGCGCGCCACGCCCGCACGCCCCGCTCGTCGCGATCGAAGATGTCCCACTCGCGAAGCGACGCCCACCTGGCCTGCACCATGTAGTGCAAAGGCGCGGGGCCCGGCGTCAGGTGCGCCCGGTAGCTGTTGACCGCCTCAACCGCGAGCACCGTCTTGACCGCAAGGAACGCGGCCGCGATGGCCAGCACCGCCGCGGCGGCCTGCCGTTGTCTCGTGCGCGCGAGCCAGAGCAGCGGCAGGCCGGCGGCCAGCACGCCGGCCAGCCAGGGATCCGCCATCGCAACGAGCGGGAGGCTGATCTGCCGATCGGCGACCGGCCAGAACACGCGGATGCGGGCGCTCGAGAGCAGATCGAGCAGCACGTGGCTCGCCGTGCCGAGCCAGGCGGACAGCACCAGCGTCCGCCAGCCGGCTTCGCGCGCGAACCGCCCGACCGCCGCCGCCACCAGCGCCGCGCAGACGAGCGTGCCGAGCACGGTGTGGGTGCCGATTTCATGCACCAGCAGGTAGCGGTCCCACCCGAACGGCATCACGACCGCGTCGAGATCCGGCGCCAGCGCGCCGAAGACGGCGGCGGCAGCGGCGCCGCGCACCGGCGCGCCCCGGCTGGCAAGTGCGGCGAGCGTGCGGCCGAGCGCCGCGTGCGAGACCGGATCCATCGGCGCCGTCAGGCGAGCCCGTCGTAGGCGTCGCGCTGCGCGTCCCAGTAGCGGTAGAAGTGGTACCAGAGCTCGGGACGGCGGCGGATGCGCTCCGCGAGCGCGTCGGCGACCTGCTGCGCGGCGGCCTGGATCGCCTCGTCGCGGGGCCGGTCCGTGGCGACGACGATCGGCGTGCCGGGCAGCGGCCCGAAGCGGCCCGGACCGAGCCGTTCGATGAAGCAGGGGAGGATCGGCGCGCCGGTGGCGTGCGCCATGAGCAGCGGCGTGCGCAGGAACCAGGCGCGCCGGCCGAACAGGGTGACGCCGACGCGGTCGCGGCCGTAGTGCCGATCGATCAGCATGGCGACGATGTGGCCGTCCGCGAGCCGCCGGCGGATCTGCAGCGCGGTCTCGAGCGACTGCCGGACCTCGAGCGTGTCGGCGCCCAGGCTGTCGCGCAGCTCCCGCCGGATCCGGTTCACGTGGGGGCTCGTCTCCGTCATCGCGACGATGGTCAGCGGCATGTCGAGCGTGCGCCGGATGAGCAGGCTCCCGATCTCCCAGTTGCCGAAGTGTCCGGTCACCAGGATGATGCCGCGGCCGGCAGCTCCCAGGCGCACGAACACCTCGCGGTGCTCGGGGCGCAGATCGAACAGCCGATCGGTCGTCCGCGCGGCGGCGGACAAGGCGCGCAGGAAGTCGATGGTGTCGCGGGCGTAGCTGCGGAGCGTGTGCCGGGCCCGGGCTTCGAGCTGCGCGTGGCTCTCGTCCGGGAAGACCGCCGCGAGGTTGGCCGCGATCGCCGCGCGCGTCGCGGGCATGGCGTGCCAGGCGATCCCGGTGCCCGCGTGCCCGATGGCGTAGGAGACGCGGCGCGGCAGGAGCCGCACGCCGTGATACGTCGCGCCGAAGATCAGGCCGTTGTTCAGGCCGTGCAGCGTCCAGCGCCGGGGCAGCGCCGCCCCGTGCCGCACGTCAGCCTGTCCGGCGGCAGTCGTCGATGGCGTAGCCGGTATCCCCCACGTGTCAGAGCCGCTCGATGTACCGATAGTAGACCGCGAGGAAACACGTCCTGGTCGTGTCCCGCACCGGGCGCAGCTTGCTGACCTGCCCGGCATAGACCGCCGAGATCGGGACGCTCGCGAGCGCCGCGCCCCGCCGCCACAGCTTCACCAGCATCTCGGTTTCGATGTCGTAGCCGCGGGCGCGCAGCGGCAGGCCGCGCAGCGCCTCGAGCCGGAAGACGCGGAACCCGCACTGGGTGTCGCGCAGCGGGAACGCCGACGAACCACGACAGGGCACGGCTGCCCAGCCGGTTGGCATGATAGCGCGAGGCCGGCATCCCCGCCCGGTCGAAGCGCCGTTCCCCCAGCACCACGTCGGCGCCGGTCCGCGCCGCGGCGTCGATGAGCAGCGGCGCCTCGCGAGGGCAGGTGCTGCATGTCGCCGTCGAGCAGCAGCACGTGTGTGAAGTCGCGAGAGGCGAGCGCGGCGAGCCCGGTCCGTATCGCCTGCCCCTTGCCCTGGTTGCCCGGGTGCGCCAGCACTTCCGCTCCCGCCTGCGCGGCGATGCCCCCGGTGCCGTCGGACGACCCGTCGTCCACCACCAGCACGTGCTGCGACGGCGCCGCGCAGGCCGGCGACGACGCCGGCGATGGTGCGCGCTTCGTTGAAGGCGGGGATCAGGGCGGCGGTCCGGAGTGTCGTGGTCACGGCACGGCCTCGCGTCCCGCTTGCCCCGGAGCCGGCGTCATCCGCCCGTTGCGGGCCGGCAGCACGGCCGGGAGCACGAGCAGCGAGGCGGCGGCCAGCGTGACGACGGTGACGAGCGAGACGATGCCGATCGAGCGCAGCGGCGGATAGCTCGACGTGACGAGCGTGCCGTAGCCGAGGAAGGTGATGGCGGCCGCCACGAGGATGACCGGCGCGAGCTCCTCGACGGCGTGGCGCGCCTGGCCGCGCTCGCGGTAGCGGTGGACGAGATGGATGCCGTAGTCCACGCCGATGCCGACGAACGTCACGACCGCGAACACGGCGAACAGGTCGAGCTCGATGCGCGCCAGCGCCAGCAGACCCGCGGCCCAGACCAGGCCCAGCACGGCGGGCAGCAGCGCCAGCAGCGCAAGGCGCCAGTCGCGCAGCGCGGCCAGCATCAGAGATCAGCACGACCGCCGTGCCGATCGCCAGGCCCTTGACGAACTGCGGCATGAAGCGCGCGGCGAGCTCACGGTTGACGAGCGGCAGTCCCGTGAGCGTCGCGTCCGCCGCCGCTGCCGGCGACGATCGCCTCCAGACCGGCAACCTCCGCGCCGGTCGACGGGAACGCGTAGCTCACCGTCATCCATTCGCCGTCCGCCACGGCCACGAAGCGCCCGATCAGATCGCCCAGCCCGTGCCGCACGTAGCCGTCGAACGTCAGCCGCTCGTCGGCCGCGAGCAGGCGCGGCAGCCGCTCGATGAACGGCGCGAACGAGTCGCGCCTGAACCCTTCGTCGGCCGCCGCCGACTGCAGTGCGGCGGCAACGCCGGCCGGCGCCAGCCCGGCCTGGCGCACCGTGGCGGCGCGCGATGCCTGCGTGTCCTGCGCGGGCAGCAGCGCCGACGCCGCCTGCAGCGCGCACCGACGGCAGCGACCGGGAGATCGCGCCGGCCATCCGCTCGTTCGCGGCGAGCAGCGGTTCGAGATCCGTGCCCGCGCTGGAGGATGGTGTAGACCTCGCTCGGGCAGCCCGAATCGCGGCCCGATGCGTCTCGAGGAGCTGCGCTCCCGGCGTCACCGAGCGCAGGCGGTCCAGCGTGGGATTGATCCGGACGCTGAGTCGCCGAGAACCCCAGCACGAGGGTGACGAAGGCGGCGGCGAAGCCGGATGGCCGTCCGGCGCCGCTCCACCCAGGAGGCCAGCCGCGGCAGCGTCAGGGTGCGACGGGCACGCGCCGGCGCCTTCCGCGGCAGCAGCGCCGGCACGACAATCAGCGTGAAGATGCCGCAGAGCACCATGCTGTGGCCGATGAGCAGGCCCAGCTGCCTGCAGGCTCGGGAAGTCGACGAACGCCAGGCCGTAGAACGTCGCCGCCGTCGTCCACATCCCGAGCAGCATGCTCGACGCCGGCCCCGCCAGATCGCCGCGATCAGCCGCTCGGCGTGCGGGCCGCTGTCGCGCAGCGCCAGCGATGCGCGACGTAGAGCAGCACGACGCCGTCGACGCCGAGGCCGAACAGCATGGCGGCCGACGCCGTGGCCGCGGCCGACAGCGTGGCGCCGGCCAAGCCCCAGCACGCCCAGCACGGCACCAGCAGCGAGCGCCGACGGCAGCGGGCCGACGCCACGAGCCAGGCGCTGCGGAACACGAGAAACAGCAGCGGCAGGATCAGGGCGAGCGAGCCGACCGTGTTCAAGATGCTCTCGCGCCTGACCACCGCTTCGGTCTCGACGGCGATGCGGTGGCCGCCGGCGAACTCGACGTCGAGCGGCGGCAGCGCGTCGTCCCCGGTGTCCGGGCGTGCGGCGGCATCGGCGGCATCGCGCTCCAGCACGCGCCATCAGCGCGCGCGAGAATTCGGTGTCGTACGGCGGGCGGGCGGGCGGCGATGACGAGCCGGCTCCGGCCGTCGGCGGTCACGTATCCCCCCTCGGTCACGCCGAGTTCATGCCGGCCTGCGCGTCGCCGAGCTGGTCCCGCAGCAGGTCGAACAACCCGAGCGGGTCCTGGCGCACGAGGGCCGCGACGCCGGCGACGGCAGCGACAGCAGCTCGCGCCGCGCCGCCACCGCCGGCCGCATGCCGTCGCCGCGCAGCCGATCGAGCGCGCGGCCGAGCGTCTCGCCCGTCGAGCAGGAGCAGCTGCCGGTCGGCCAGCCACGCCAGGTCCCGCGACCGATCCGCGAGCCCGGTGTCGACGCGCGTGCACCTCCGGCGCGTTCCGCAGGCGCTCGATCCAGCCTCGATTTCGTCCTCGTACTCGGCGACGGCATGCCCCTCCGGGGCCGTGAACACGATGTAGAGGTCGTCGAGGCTGCCGAAACTGGCTCGACGAAGGCGCGGAACGCCGGGATGACGCGGCCGTCGCGCGGCAGCAGGCTGAGCACATCGGTGTCGAAGGTCAGGCGGCGGATGCCGGCGGTGGAGAACGCGGCCAGGCCGATGGCGCAGGCGACGACGGCGACGCGGTGCCGGCGCGACCACGACAGGATGGTGGGGATGAGTGGGATCAAGAGCGGCGCCCGGCCCGCGGGTGAGCCGGGGCCGACGCTCTATGTTACGCTGCGGGCCTAACCTATGCACGTCCTGCTCCTCCGGCCGGTGCCGGGCAACGAACGCTTCGGCCTGGGCCCGTTCTTCCGCATCGAGCCGCTCGGGATGGAGTACATCGCCGCGGCGCTCGAGGCGCGTGGGCCACCACGTCACGCTTGCCGATCTGCGGTTCAGCCGTCGCTCGAGCAGGCAGATGCGCGCCGTCAGGCCCGGCCTGGTCGGCATCGCGGCGATGCACGCGCTCGAGACCGACGAAGTGCTGGCGCTCGCGGCCCGCGTCCGGCGCCCTCGCCCCGGACGTCCGATCGTCGTCGGCGGCCACACGGCGGCGGCCTACCCCGACCCGTTCCTGGCCGGCGCCGTGGACGCGGTGGTGCTGGACGACGGCGAGCGGGCGCTGCCGGCGGTGGCCGACGCGCTCGAGCGGGGCGGGGTGCTGGGCAGCGTGCCGGGCCTGGCGATCCGCGGCGAGTCGGCGAGATCGTGCGGACCGCGGCGCCAGACACGGCCCTTCGTGCTGGACGACGTGCCGCTGCCGGCGCGGCATCACGTCAGCGGCTGGCGCCGGCAATACGCCTGCCTGGCGCACCGGCCGGCGTGGCTGATCGAAACCGCGCGCGGCTGTCCGTTCCGCTGCTCGTTCTGCTCGATCTGGCAGCTGCACGCACGGTCGGTGCGCGAGCGGTCGATCGAGTCGGTGTGCCAGGACTTCGCGTCGGCCGGCGACCACGTCTTCATCGCCGACGATCTGTTCTGGTATCACCCGTCGCGCAGCCTGGCGCTGGCGCAGGAGCTGCGGCGGCGCGGCATCCGCAAGCAGTGGATTCTCGTCCAGAGCCGCGTCGACCTGGTCGCACGCCACGCCGGACTGCTGGAGGCGTGGCGTCCGCTCGCCCGCGACTTCGACATGTTCTTCGGCCTCGAGGCGGCCACCAACCAGGGGCTGAGCGGCCTGGTCAAGGACGCGACCATCGACCAGACGGCCGAGGGCATCGGCGTCGCGCGGTCGCTGCGCTACGGCGTCACCGGCAACTTCGTCATCGATCCGGCGTGGTCGGAGGCGGACTTCGAGCGGCTGTGGGCGTTCGTCGAGCGGCACGCCTTGTATCAGGCGGGATTCACCATCCTCACGCCGCTGCCGGGCACCGCCTACTTCGACCAGATGCTGCCCCAGCTCCGGGCCCGGCGGTGGTCGCAGTTCGACATGCACCACCTGCTGTGGGAGCCGGCGCTCGGGGCGCAGCGCTTCTTCGAGCTGTATTGCGAAACGTGGCGGCGGTCGGTGCTCAACCTCGGCGGACGCAAGAGCGTGTGGCGCTGGCTGCGGGAAGTGGACCCGCGCAACGCCCTGTTCCTGCTGCGCGCGCTGCGCCGCACGCAGCGCATGATGGACCCCGCGCACTACCTCGCCGAACACGACCTCGGGGCGGCGGCGGAGATGATGGGCGAGGCGCGGCAGGCGCTCGAGGCCGGCTGATCAGCGCGGCGCGGCCGGCGGCACCGTGAAGGCCGACGGATCGAGCAGGGCGTTCGGCCTGACGTCGGTGAACGTCATCGTCTTGGTGTCCCCGTTCGGGAACGCCATCTTCATCGCCGTCATCAGCAGCGACTCACCATCGATCGTCAAGTCGAGCCGCGCGAGCCCTTCCTTGATCTGCTTGCGCGTCGGCACCATCGTGATCTCGTAGCCGTCGGGCAGCGGCCGCGCCGCGACCTCGAAGTGGCCGCGCAGCTCGCCGGGCGAGCTGTCCACGAAGTACTTCTGCACCCGGCGCTGCGAGGCGCCGATGTCCCTGGCCTGGCGGATGCCGCGCGCCGGCCAGACGAACGTCATCCGGTTGCCGTCGATGACGATCCACCGCTCGTCCGGCGCGGTGTAGTGCAGCGCCACGCGCGCCGGCCGCTCGACAGACACGGTGCCGCTGGCGCGCAGCGGCCGCTCGAGCAGCGAGGAGGTGGTCACTTCGGTGAACGCCGCGGTGAACGTCCGCAGGTCGCCGTTGCGGGCCTGGCCGCGGCGATAGAGGTCGTCGAAGAGATTCCGCCGGGGCGGCGGGGGCGGCCAGCAGCGCGGCGGAGGCCGCCGCGACGAGCGCGATCAGCAGTCCGGCGCGTTGAACCCGCATGATCGCAATGGTAACGTACCGCCCGTGGCGGATCCGGTCAGCATCACGGGCGTGGGCGTCGTGTCTCCCTTTGGCGATGGCCGCGACGCGTTCCGCGACGCGCTGCTGTCGGGCGCCAGCGGCATCGCGCCAGCCGCGCAGTACGAATCGTTCGGCTGCCGGTCCGTGCTCGCCGCGAAGGTCTCGGCGTTCGATCCCACGCATTGGGTCCCTCCGATGAAGCTGCGGCGGATGGACGGGGCATCGCCCTTCGCGCTGGCGGCCATCCGCCAGGCAATGGACGACGCCCGCTATGCGGTGGCGCCCGAGGGAGACGAGCGGACCGGCGTCGTGATTGGGACCTACACCGCCGGCGGCCAGGCCACCAACGAATACCTGGCGGCGCTCTTCGACGGCGGCCCGATGGGCGCGCCGGCACTCCTCTTCAACAGCACCGTGGCGAACGCCGCGGCGGGGCTCGCGGGCCTCGAGTTCAGGCTGCAGGGACCGAACGCCACGATCAGCCAGAAGGAGGCGTCGGGCCTGGCCGCGATCGCCTCGGCTGTCGATCTGCTTCGCGCCGGGCGCGCCGACGCGATCGCATCAGGGGGCATGGACGCCCTCAACGACGTCTTCTACCGCGCCCACGACCAGTTCGGCGTGATGAACGCCGGGCGCGCGTCCGGCAGCACCACGGCCCCGTTCGACGCCGGCCGAGGCGGTTTCGTGCTGGGCGAGGGGGGCTTCGGGCTGTGGCTCGAGCGCGGCGATGCCTGGCGTGCGCGCGGCGCCCGGGCCTATGGCGAGATTCTCGGGATCGGCGCCGCCAGCGCCGCGGTCCCGCTGAACGCCTGGCCCGACAGCGCCGCTCCGCTGGTCGCGGACCATGCGCCTGGCGCTGGAGGAGGCGGGCGTGGGGCCGGCTGATATCGGCGTGATCGTACGCCTCCGCCAACGCGTCGGCGGCGCTGGACGACGTGGAGGCGCGGGCGATAGGGGAGCTGTTCGGCAGCCTGGCGCCGGCGGTGACGAGCATCAAGGGGGCGCTTGGCGAGTCGGGGGCGTCGGGCGCGGCCGCCTGCGTGGCCGCGGTGCTGTGCGGGCGCGAAGGCCTGGTCCCCCCGATCGCCGGTCTCGTCCGCCCCGATCCAGTCGCACAGGGCCTCAACCTGGCCGCATCCAGGGCCGCCGCCCCTGCCGGCCTGACGCTGATCAACAGCTTCGCCAGCGGCGGAGCGCTGGTCAGCGCGGTGCTCCGGATCGCCCGGTAGCGGTCTGTTATCATTGATCTTTCGGCCTTCACGCGTGCCCTTCGAAGATCTGCAGCTCATCGGTCGCGTTGCCGTCGTCACCGGCGGGTCTCGCGGCATCGGCCGGGGCATCGCGGACCTGCTGGCCGAGCGCGGTGCGGCCGTGGCCGTGGCCTACCGCGAGCAGCCGGCGCCCGCCGACGAGTTCGTCGCCGGCATGATCGCCCGCGGCGGCCGGGCGTGGGCCGGACGCTGCGACGTGGCGGACGAAGCGGCCGTGCAGGCGTTCTTCGGCCAGGTCGAACGGGAGCTGGGGGCCGTGGACATCCTGGTGAACAACGCCGGGATCACCCGCGACACCCACTTCATGCTGATGGACACGGCCCGCTGGAACGACGTCCTCCAGGTCAACCTGCAGGGGGCGTATTACTGCACCCGCGCCGCGGTTCGCGGGATGCTGCTGCGGCGGTGGGGCCGCATCATCAACGTTTCGTCGCCGAGTGCCCGCGTGCCGCTGCCGGGGCAGACGAACTACGCGGCGTCGAAGGCCGGCCTCGAGGGTTTCACCCGCGCGCTGTCGCGGGACCTGGCCGGCAAGGGCGTACTGGTCAACGGCGTGTCGCCGGGGCTCATCGCCACCGACATGCTCGACAAGATGCCGGCCGACGCGCGCGAGGGCTTGTTGCAGGCGGTCGCGCTCAGGCGCGCCGGCACCACCCGCGAGGTCGCGTCGCTGGTCGCGTTCCTGGCGTCGGACGCGGCCGCGTATATCACCGGGCAGGTGATCGGGGTGGACGGCGGATTGCTGTGATCCCGGGGATTCTCGAATCTGCATATGTCTGATCCAGCACCGAACCTGAAAGACGAGATCAAGCAGGCCATCGTCCGCAGCCTCCGGCTGCCGATCGCGCCGGCCGACATCGGCGACGCCACACCGCTGTTCGGTGAAGGGCTGGGGCTCGATTCCATCGACGTGCTCGAGCTCGTGCTCGAAATCGAGCGCACCTTCGGCGTGGCGATCACCGACGAAGACACCGGCGCACGCGTGCTCCGCTCGGTGGACACCATCGCCGACTTCATCACCTCCGAGGGGCGCAGGACGCCGGCATGACCGCCGCGCCGCGCGGGCGTCCGCGGGCGAACGCGTTCACTGTCGATGTCGAAGAGTGGTTTCACATCTGCGGCGTCGGCACGCTCGGCCGGCCCCACTGGGACGCGCTCCCCAGCCGCGTCGTCGCCACCACCCGCCTGGTGCTCGAGGAGCTGGCGCGCGCCGACGTGCGCGCCACGTTCTTCGTCCTCGGCTGGGTGGCGGAGCGCCACCCGGCGCTCGTCGCCGAGATCCTCGCCGCCGGACACGATGTCGGCTCGCACGGCTACCTGCACGAGCCGGGCCTACGACCTTGGCCGAGGCGGCGTTCGTCGAAGACGTGCGGCGCAGCGTGCGCGCGCTCGAGGCGGCCGGGGCGGCCTGCGTAACGGCGTTCCGGGCGCCGGAGTGGTCGATCAACGGCCGCGCCCCGTGGGCGCTCGGACGGCTCGTGCGGGAAGGGTTCACCGCCGACGCCAGCATGGCGCCCCTGCGCCTCGTCGGCAGCCCGGACTACAACCGGGCGCCGCACGTGCGGGAAACGGAGGCCGGCCCGATCGTCGAGTTTCCGCCGTTCGTGGCGGATCGCTTCGGCCAGGTGATGCCGATGGGATGGGGCTGGGGATTGCGTATGAGCTCGCCCGACCGTGTGCGGCGCGCGATGGCGCGCGCGAACGCCGCTGGCCAGCCGGCAGTCCTGATGGTCCATCCCTGGGAGATCGATCCCGAGGCGCCGCGCGTCAGCCTGCCGGCCCGGCTGCGGTTCGCGCACTACTTCCGCCTCGACGGTTTTCACCAGCGGCTCCGAACCGTGCTCCGGCACGGCGATTTCGGCGCGCTCGCAGACCTGCCCCCGTGCACCTGATCCCTCACTTGACCGCTGCCGTCCGTCTGCTGCACGGCCTCCTCGCCGGCGCTGGCCACGGCCGCGCTCGCGGCCGTCGAGGCGCTGCTGTCGCCGTGCTGGCCGCCATCGGCATCACCGCGGCATCGCCTGCGCACGCGCAGGAGCAGCGAGACCAGCGGCCCGGGCCCCGCGTGGCGGTCGAGGACAATCTGTCCGGGAGCATGCCGTCGGTATTTCTCGCGGCAACGCCGATGCCCGTCGCGGTTGCGGCCCGCGTCGCGGCCGCCGTGCCGCCTGGTCCTGCGCGCCCGGCACTCGACGAGCGTCTCGCTGAGTACCGGCAGCATGGCATCCCGATCTGGCTTGCCGTGCCCGCGCCCGCCATCCTCGACGAGGTGGAGGCCTGGCGGCGGGCGCTCGCGGGCCTCGTCGCGAAACATGGCGACGGACTGGCCCTGCTCGAGATCGTGGCAGACGGCACGGATCCGAAGGTTGCCGCCTTTGCCGTCAGGACGGCTGCCACCGACACCCGCGCCGCGCGCAGCTCCATCCGCGTTGTCCTCGGCGGCACCGCGGCGCCGGCGCAGCGGGATGGGGCCGATCCGATCCCCGCGGAGCTCGCGCCATACGTCGACCTGCTGGCGGTGCCGGCCGGCGCCGATGCCGCGCGCGTCGCCTCCGCTCTCGAGGCGCGCCATCCGACCATGTCGGTGGTGGTGACCGGCAGGAAGACGGGCGCGGAGCGCGACGAGGCGATCGGGCAGATGCTCGACAGCCAGCTCGAGACGCTGGGCACGGCCGTCGTGATGCAGGCCTGGCTGCCGTCCGAGGCGCTCGAGGCCGCCATTCGATCGCTTGCGCCGCTCGCCACGCTGATGACGGGCGAGGTCAGCGCGCTCGACCGGGCGCCGCGGCGCTTCGGCTCACGATCGAGGGGCGCGACGTGACCGCGTCGGTGAAGCACCGGCTGCTGTTCGACGGGCGCACCTTCGCGACGTTTCTCGCCTACTGGTCGGACGCTTCGGCCGAACCGCTGCAGGCCGCCCTGACCCTGCCTGTGGAAGGGGTCCCGGCGGTGTATCAGCTGTCGAGCGGCACCCGGCTGCAGGCGGCGGGATACTCGAGGGACCAGCAGACCGGCCAGGTGCGGGTCAGCGTGCCGCGCCCGGGGGGCGCGGTCCTCGTGGACTTCAGCGAGGGGGCGGCCGAGGTGTTCGTGGAACGCAGCGGCGTGTCGGCGGAGCGGCCCCTCTACGGTGGACGAGATCATCGCGCGCCACCAGCAGCAGCAGCGCGCCCAGGACGCGCTGGTGCGCAGCTACATCGCCTCGGCGCGGATGGTCGCAGCACTTCCGCCCGACGATGACCGATCCCGGCTACGACGTCGTGACCGAGAACCGCTACTTCGTCGCTGGCGACGGCATCGAGTGGGAGGAGCTGTCGTTTTCGGTCAACGGTACGAAGTGGGGGAGCCGATCGGCCGCCGTTCCCGCTGCTGCAGCCCGAAAAGGTGCTGTCGCTGCCGCTGCAGCTGCGCTTCGACGCGGACTATCGCTACCGCCTGGCCGGGACCGAGCGCGTCGGCGGGCACGACTGCTACGTCGTGCGACTTCGAGCCGGTCGAACGCCGCCGCCAGCTCGCTCTACCGCGGCACGGTGTGGATCGAGCGGCGCACGTTCGCGCGCGTCAAGGTGCAGGCCGTGCAGACGGCGCTGTCGGCGCCGGTCGTCTCGAACGAGGAGATCGCAGACCTACGCCGCCGTCGCCAGATCGGCAACCGGCCGGTGCTTCCTGTTCACCGGGCTCGACCGCCCGGCAGATCATGCTGATTGCCGGGCGCAACCTGCTGGTCGAGAAGCGTGTCGAGTTCAGCGACTTCCGGGTCAACGCCGACGGACTTCCGAGGCGCGCGTGGCGAGCGCGGCGCAGCGACACGTGATCATGTATCGCGAGACCGAGCGCGGGCTGCGCTACTACGTCAAGGAGGGCGAACGCGGGTCGTCAGCGAGCGCGCCGACGCAGAGCGTGCGGGCGATGGCGATGGGCGTGACGCTCGATCCGTCGTATGCGTTCCCGCTGCCGATCTTCGGTATCAACTACCTCGAACTTCGAGCTTAACCGGCGGACCCGACACGCAGCTCGCGATCCTGTTCGCCGGCGTGCTGGCGGCGGGCAACGTCCAGCGACCGCGGCTCGGCGCGACGCCGCTCGACGCCAGCGTCGACTTCTTCGCGATCGCGGTGCCGTCGAGCGATCGGCTCTACGACGGCGCGGCGGCGAGCATGAAGCAGGAGCGGCTGCTGACGTGGCCGCTGACGACAGGGCTGAACCTGGGCTGGCAGTACACGCCGTTCCAGAAGCTGTCCGGCGCAGTACCAGTTCCGCTTCGACGGCTTCGCCCGCGAGCGCACCACGCTCGAGAGCTACCGTGGTGCCGGCCAGCACGATCACGCAACGGCTTCGGCGCCGCGCTGGGAGTACCAGCGCGGCGGCTACAGCTTCGTCACCAACGGCACCTGGTTCGCCCGCGCGGGCTGGCGGGCGTTCGGCCCCGGGGACCGCGGCGGGCAGGCCGGGACGGGCGCCGCTGAGCCGCGCTACGTGAAGTACAGCGCCAGCCTGTCGCGCGACTTCTTCTTCAACGTCTTCCACAAGATCCACCTCAACGGCGCGTGGTTCGGCGGCCGCGACCTCGATCGCTTCGCGAAGTATCAGTTCGGGATGTTCGACGACACGCGGATCCACGGCGTTCCGGCCTCGGGCGTGCGGTTCGGCGAGCTCGGGATGCTGCGCGGCTCCTATTCGTTCAACATCTTCGAGCAGTACCGCCTCGACCTGTTCCTCGAGCAGGCCTGGGGCCGCGATCGGGCATTCGACGACCTGTGGCAGCCGATCACCGGCATCGGCACGGCCGTGCAACTTCCGCGCGCCCGTGGAACACCATTCTGCGCGCCGACGTCGGCAAGAGCTTCCTGCCGGACCGGTATCGAGGCATCGGCTCGGCGACGCTGCAGGTGATGCTGCTGAAGCCGCTCAAATGATGGACCTGACTGCCAATATGACCCCAGGCGTGCCTGCTTCGATGGATCGATCCCCGCTCGCGCCGACCTGCACGTGCACTCGTGCCATTCGCTGCAGAGCGGCAACCTGCGCTTCCTGCGCAGCCGGGACTGCTACTCGCCGCCTGAGGATGTCTACCGCGCCGCCAAGGCGCGCGGCATGGACCTCGTCGACGATCACCGATCACGACAGCATCGAGGGGTGTCTCGAGTTCCTGGACCGCCACCCCGAGGCGCACGACTTCTTCGTCTCCGAGGAAGTGTCGTGCCGGTATCCGGGAACGGACATCGAGGTGCACTTCGGCGTCTACGGGACGACCGAGGCACTCCACGCCGCGCTGCAGCCGCTGCGCGGCAACGTCTTCGACGTCGCCGCGGCGCTGCGCGAGGCGGGCGTGTTCTTCACGCTCAACCACCTGCTGCACTTCTATCGTGGGCAGATCCCGCTGGCGTCGTACCTGCGGCTGCTCGCCGAAGTGCCGGCGCTCGAGACCCGCAACGGCACCATGCTCGAACCGCACAACGACCTGGTGGCGCTGATTGCCGAGCGCTGGCGGAAGGAACCGGGTGGCTCGGGGGGTGGTTCGGCCAGGTTGGCGGCAGCGACGCGCACACGCTGCGCCGGGTCGGCCGGACGTGGACCGAAGCGTCCGGGCGCACCCCGGCGGAGTTCCTCGCCAGTCTGGCGGCGGGCCGGAGCCGGGCCGCCGGGTCGCACGGGAGCGCGGCCACCGTGGCTGGCGACGCCTACGGCGTGATCGCGCTCGTACATCGGCAGCCTGGCCGGCTTTGGCCCGCGCGACCATGCCCTCGGCCACCGGCTCGCGTGCCTGCTGTTTTCGATGGTGTCGGTGCCGGCGCAGTTCCTGCCGTTCGCGATCGCCTCGGCAGGCAAGCGGGCGGAGGCGCGCCAGGTCCGCCGGGTGATGGCGGAGCTCAACGAGCGGCTGGCCGCGATCGGCCTGCCGGCGGACGCCGTCGAGGCGCAGGCATGAGCCGCCGGATTGCGGTCACCGGGATCGGCCTGGTGACGGCGCTCGGCGCCACCCGCGAGGACACCTGGAACGGCCTGGTCGCCGGCCGCTGCGGCATGGGCCCGTTGACCCTGTTCGACAGCGAGGGCTACCGCAGCCGGATCGCCGGCGAAGTGGCGATGCCGCCGGTTACCGCGCAGCTCACGCCGCTCGAACGGCGCCGCTGGTCGAGAAGCGACCAGTTCGGCGTGATCGCCGCACGGAAGCGGTCGACGACGCCGGGCTGCTCGAGCGACGTGGATCCCACCAGGATCGGCGTGTTGCTCGGCGCCGGGACCAGCGACCTGATGCGCAACGAGGACTACTACCGCACCCGCCGAGGCGCGGCATCGACACGCGCGGCCGTCGACGCCTGGAACCACTTCTCGAGCACGCCCGTCGACCTCATCGCCTCGACCTTCGGCTTCGAAGGGCTGCGCTCCTGCATCGTCGCGGCCTGTTCGTCGAGCACGATTGCCATCGGCCAGGCTGCCGACGCGATCCGCGCCGGGCGGATCGACGCCGCGCTCACCGGCGGCACCGACGCGCTCGCGCGCCTGACCTTCAGCGGCTTCAACGCCCTCCGGCTGATGGACCCGGAGCCGTGCCGCCCGTTCGACAAGGGGCGCTCGGGCATGAACATCGGCGAGGGGGCGGCGATCCTGGTGCTCGAGGAGCTGGAGCGGGCGCGCGCGCGCGGCGCGCACATCTACGCGGAGCTGGCCGGCTACGGCTTCGGGTGCGAGGCTTTCCACCCGACCGCGCCGGAGCCCGACGGCCGGCCGGTCAGCGCGGTGATCTGCCCAGTCGCTGCGCGACGCCGGCGCCGGCCCGGACGAGGTCGATCACGTGAACGCGCACGGCACCGCGACGCCGCAGAACGACAGGGCCGAGGCGCGGGGGTTCCGCGGCGATCTTCGGCGACCGCATGGCGCGCGTGCCCGTCACTTCGCTCAAGTCGATGCTCGGACACTGCCTCGGCGCGGCCGGCGGGCTGGAAGCGGCGGCGCTGGCGCTGACCGTCGATCGCGGCGTCATCCCCCCGACCATCAACCACGCCGACACCGATCCCGAATGCCCCGTGGACGTCGTCGCCAACGAGGCGCGGGCAGCGCGGGTGCGCTGCGGCGTCTCGACGTCGCTGGGTTTCGGGGGGAACGACTCCGCCGTGCTCCTCAGGGCTGTGTAGGACCCTGAACGATTGTGCTGTGTCGCGGCGCGCGTCGAGCTTGCGAGGGTCACACGTCAGCACATGGTGCGGAAGCGCGGACCACCCCCTTGCCCGACTGACGCAGCTTGGTGAAGTGAAAGTAGGAGTTTTCGAGGTCCAGCGGGATCGACATCAGCGTCCTGGTGGACCCGCTGGCGATCTCGGCGAGGTCGAACTCGATGCCGTTCGGCAGGCTGATGCGGACGCGATGGTCAGCCCCGGTCGCGGGGCTCCGTATCGGCCGGGCCGTGCACTCGAGCACGCCCGGGATCACGACGCATGCGTTCCTGCCCTCGATGTTTGCGTCGAACGCGATGGCCCGGTAGAGCGGCGGATGAACGGTGCTCGACATCGCCGTATACACCCACCAGTGAGTCGCCCCCTCGATGGTTTCCTCCCCGTACAAGATGGCCGCTAGCCCCTGGCGCTGCCCGCCGTCCGCACGCTCGTCGATGATTGCCTGGCATTCGCCGTTGCCCTCGTAGATCGGCCCGGGCCAGGCATAGAGGAGCGCGGCCGCGAGGCCGTCGAGCGTGACGCCGCCGAAGTGGCCCCGGTCGATGCGAACCGCCGCGAAGCCGCGGCAGTCCCCGTAGGTGGGGCGGGGGGACTCGAACTGACAGGGACAGGCGTAGTCGCAGTTGCAATTGCTGACTTCGACGCCTTCGATATACCAGTCAACCTGTGCCATGGCGTCCTCCTTGGAGAAACGACCTGGTCAATATGGTGCTGGTGTCCGACGCGGTCAAGCCGGTCGGCCGCGTGATCAATGTCTCGCCAGGAACGCGAGCACGGCGTCGCGGAATCCCTGCGCGTTTCTGGGCACCGTGTGCGACGCATCGGGGACCACGACCCGCTCGGCGTTCGGCACGCAGCGCGCCAGCGCATCGACGATGCGGTGAAACATCGCGGGACTGCGGCTTCCATTCATCAGGAGGGTCGAGGCCGTAATCCGCCTCGCCATGTCGCAGGTGAAGGCGCTCGATGGAACCGCTCGGCTGGCGTCGGCGACGCGTTCCATGGCGTTGTCCATCATCATCCGGCGCTCCGCGTCCGAGCGGCGGGAGGTCCTGGACCACCACCGCGTCCGCGAACAGCCGCACGTCCTGCTCCGATGACCGGCGAGGAGCGCCTGGCGGTCCGGGTTCGCGCCGGCGCTGACGGCGTTCGGAAAGTGATTGCGGCGGCTGTAGGCGATTGCGCGGCGCCTCGGCCGGTCATGGCCTGCTCACTCAAGAACTCGAGGACCGCCGCGTTGAAGGCCGCCGGGTTCTGGCGTGGCGAGCCATGACCTGCCTGCGGAATCGTCACGCGCCTCGCTTTGGGCAGCAGGCTGGCCAGTTCCTCGGTATCCAGCCTGTGCAGGTCGTCCGTGTCGGCGCCCCGGACGATGAGGACAGGCATGCGCAAGGCGCGGACCCGATCTTTCGGCAGGGCAGGGAAGGGGTTGGAGGAGGCGGTCAGCATCTTGAAGAAGCGCGCGTTGTCCATCACGATGCGGCGGCGCTGCGCCGGGAGCGCGTCGAACGTCCCCGGCCCGTCGAACGCGTCGATGAAGATGCGCATCGCCGCCTCGTCCTGTCCCGCGGCGAATGCCTTGCCGGCGGGTTTGTGCACCGTGGTCATGAACTTGTCATAGAGCTCCGTGCCGCGTGCCGTGCCGGTGACCCATTGGTGAACCGGCGGCTCGGCGAGCACCAGGCTGCGGACCATGTGCGGGCGTTCGATCGCCAGGGCCAGAGCGGTGTAGGCGCCATACGAGGTCCCGACCAGATGCACGGGGCCGGTGCCGAGCGCCGTGATCAGCCCGGCCAGGTCGGCGGCATCGACCAGCGCTGAATGGTTCGTGGCCGTCAGCGGGTTGCTGTTGGGATGATGGTAGCGGCGGCTGTAGGCGATGACGCGGTAGCGCGGCGCGAGCGCCTCGATCTGCGCGCGCCACGCCCGGTAGTCCCCCTGGCCGCCATGGAGCAGGATCAGCGGCTCGCCGCGGCCCTGCTCGACGTAGTGCAGCTCGACATCGCCAACGAGCACTCTGGTGGGCTGGTCACCTTGCGCGAGTGCCGGGCCTGGTGAGTGAAGCAGCAGGAACGCAGCCAGCCACCCTGCCGCCGCGGACGTGAAGATGGGGACAGTCACAGCGCAGCCGCGGGCGTCATTCTAAACGGCTGCTCTTGACCTTGTCCAACGTCCAATCGACCATCGTGTCGAGGTAGCCAGGCGCATAGCGCGGCCTGCCTGCCGCCTGCCGCGGCAGCTCGATCTGGTGATCGGCCCCCGGGAAAACGCGGACCGTGAAATCCTTCTGGTCCGTCTTCCTGATGCGCTCGAGGATGGCCACCGTGTCTGCAACAGGCGTCTCGGGATCCAACTCGCCCAACAGAAAGAGCACCGGAATATCGAGCTGCTGAAGAACGGGCACGGGATCGAAGTCGATGTCCGGCCCATACGTCATCCACGACGAATCCCATGTCGAATGACGCATCACCGCGACGTGGCGATACCAGGGTTCGCCTTTCACCCGTTGCACTGCCGATTCGAGCTGCTCCCAGCCTGTGCCGGTGCGCAGGATGTCAAACTGCAGGTGCATCAGGTCAGTCACCTGTTGAATCACGTGTCGAGGGAAACCTCCGCTCCTGACTCTGTTGACGCCCTTGTAGATCGCGAGTGGTGCCGGACCCACAGCAGGGCCAGACTTGACGATGAGGAATCCGACGTCTTCTGAGCGCGAGGCCGCCAGCGGCGCGATCCATCCGCCCTGGCCTTCCGCCCCACATGCCGATCCGCCCGGCCCGGATGTCGGCGCGATGTTTCAGGAACTGCACCGCGGCCCGTGCATCGTCGGCGAGGTCGCTGAAAGGCGCCTGCCACGAAGCGCCCGTAGAGGCCCCCGTGCCGCGCTTGTCGTATATCAGCGCGGCAACGCCCTGGCGGGCAAAGAGCTCCGCAAAGAATCTGTAGCCGTCGCGCGTGTCGGGGCCATCGCCATGGACGAACACCAGCGCGGGATGCGGACCTTTACCTGGGGGTACATAGAGCGTGCCAGCGAGCGTGACAGCCCCGTTATGGAACCGGATGTCCTCTTCACGGAAGCCGGAGCAACCGGCCAGGACGATCGACAGCGCAACCAATAGCAGCGGCATACGAGGGGCGAGCAGGGGGACCAGGCCGAGCAGCAGCCTCAGAACCCTTCGAGCACGATCTTGCCGCGCGCGGTGCCCGCTTCGATCCGGGCGTGCACCGCACGTAGTGTCGCGGCGTCGATCCGGCCGGCGACCTCCGTCGCAGTGGACCGGATGCGGCCCGCGTTAACCAGGGCGGCCACCTCGTTGAGCAGCCTGCCTTGTTCCGCCACGTCCGGCGTGTCGTAGAGCGGGCGCGTGAACATCAACTCCCAATGCAGGGACACCGCCTTGCGCTTGAACAGCTTGGCGTCGAGCGACTCCGGGTCGTCGATGACGCCGAACCGTCCCTGCGGCGCGATCAGCTCGACGATGTCCGCAAGGTGCCCCCCCGTTTCGGTCGTCGAGAACACGAACCCCGGCGCGCCGAGGCCCAGCGCCGCCACCTGCGGCGCCAGCGGCTGGCGGTGGTCGATCACATGCTGGGCTCCACACTGGCGCACCCACTCGCGTGTCTCAGGACGGGAGGCGGTGGCGATCACCGTCAGATCCGTCAACGCCCGCAGCAGCTGGATGGTGACCGACCCGACGCCGCCGGCGCCGCCGATGACCAGGATGATGTGCCCGCCCTGGACAGTCGGGCGTAACACGTCGAGCCGATCGAACAGCATCTCCCACGCGGTGATGGCCGTGAGCGGCAGGGCGGCCGCGTCCGCGTGACTCAGGGTGGCGGGCTTGCGGCCGACGATCCGTTCATCGACGAGGTGGAACTCGCTGTTGGTGCCGGGACGGGCGATGGAGCCGGCATAAAACACGGCATCGCCGGGGCTGAACTGCCGGACGTCCGGCCCGACAGCTTCGACAACCCCGCTGGCATCGAAGCCCAGGACCCGCCATTCGCTGCCCTCAGGGGCGGCCCCGCGCCGCAACTTCGTGTCCACGGGGTTGACCGACACCGCGTGGACGCTGACGAGCAGGTCACGGCCTGCGGCCGTTGGTGTCTCGAGGGTGATGTCTTGGAGGGCATCCTCCCGGTCGATCGGACCGGGCACTCTGTAGGCGACGGCTTTCACGGCAATCTCCAGTCGCGTGTGCGCAAGACCGCGTGGGCCTGGCCGGGGCCGGGCCAGGCTGCGGCAGGGACCATGGGTCAGCTGCCCCGCGATTGTAAACCGCGTCCGGCGATGCCTTCGCATCAACTGTCTCGCGTATCGGCCGACGTCCTCACGCCACCTCTGCGAGATCGCGCACTCGTGAGCACCTGCTGCGGTGCACCGCCCCCGAGCAGACGTTCCGTCACCGCGTCGAGCTCGCGGGGCGAGCTGCGATCGACTCTGACGAGCGATACCATCCCGCTTCGCGGCCCCGCCGCCTTGACGCCGGCATCCCACGCCTCGCCAAGCAGCCTGGCGAGCACCGGCACGTCGGTGCTGCCGTCGTACACGAGCACGATCGACGCGGCGGGAAGCGCCGTCATCAGCTGTTGCAGCTCGTATACACAGCCGGCGTGACGGCTACTGAACCCGCGCAGGTCCATGACGACGACGTCCGCGAGCTTGAGGAGCTCGCCGAGGGTGCCCTTCCAGGTCCCGTTCGCACAGTAGACATCGTTGACCCGAAGCGGCCGTCCGGGTCGCGCGCCATGTCGAGGCGGGCAAGGCGGTCGGGCAGCTGATCGGGCCGCGAGACATAGACGTCCCGCAGGCGGCCGCCGACGAACGCCAGCATGTCGCCGGGATCAGCGGTCCGCATCGCCAGGTCCGCGCCGGCGATGAGCAGCACCGGCCCGCGGAAGCGCCAGCGCTGCGCGATCCGGTCGAACAGGGTTTCGGTGCGCGATTGATGCCCGAATACCCGCAGCAGGAGCAGCCGCTGCGGGTCCGGCCGGCCCCTGCGGCATCAGGCGCAGCGTCGCGGCCGTCCCGAAGCGGTAGGCGGCGAAGGCGGCCACGCCGATGCCGATCCCGGCGAGGCCGAAGGGGGCGACGAGCCGTGTGGCGATGGTCTCGGCGGTCACGATCAGCCACCAGCAGTCCACCACGAGCTGGATGTCGCTGAACGTCTTGCGCTCGTAGGAGGCGGCTAGAGCCTGCAGCAGACGCCACGCCAGCCATCCCGCCGGCAGCGCGAGGAGGAGATAGAACTGTAGTACCCGGCTGGTACTGAGGTGAACGCCGCGGCGCCGAGAATGGCGTCCCGGACCGCCGGCACGTCGAATGCGCGGACGATTCCATGCCTGAACAGCAGGAGGCCGATGCCGAAACAGAGCGTCGACGCCAGGGCCAGCGGCATCACCCCCCTGATGCGATGCCAGCCGCTGAAGAGCAGCAGCAGCAAGGGCAACCAGGCGGTTCCCAGCAGTCTGGCGTGCAACCAGAAGATGTTGGTGATCGGGGCGCTGTCGAACGACATCCGCGCCACCTGGCCGGCCAGCGTGAGCGCGGCGAGCGCGGCGATCCGCACAGCAAATACGCGCCGGCGACCCGCAGCACGAATCGCCGGTCCAGGAGCAGGAGCAGGCCCAGCGTCGGGAGAATCTGGCCACGCATTCAACTCCCGCTGAACCACATCCCGAACAGGGCGCTGAGCCGGAAGACGGAGGCCTCGACGGCGCCGGCAGCCGTGACCACCGCGGAGAACAGGGCGGCGCCGGCGCAGTAGGCGATCGCTACCCGGCGCCACCCGGCCGGCCACGCGCGACGCGCCGACTTCCGGCTCGGCGCCCCGCCGGCGTTGAACACCGCGAATCTGGAGCGAACCGTCCATCGCCGGGCTCGCGGTCGGCGGCCCTCCCGCTGGCGGCGGGGGCGCCGGAAGGGCGTCCGTTCCGGACGCGCCCATGGCGCGCGAAACGGCGCGCCGGTACCAGCGCAGCGCAATCCATGAAGGACGGCCGCGTCAACGATGGCGACGGCAAAGATATAGAAGAGCTCGCCGTTCAGCGTGCTGGTCATCATGCACGCACTTCCTTGCTGCCCGGTCTTGGCGCTCCGGGTGCGCGGCAGTATAGTGCCTGCGGCAGGGGCAACGCCCGACAATCATGCCGTCATCGCCCAACGCTCTCCCGGCGCGGATCAAGCGGGTCGCGGTGTTCGTCGGCATCGTCTGGGCGGTGGCCCTGAGCTTCGTCGCGCTCGAGCTCGTCGCGCTCGCCGGCTTCGGCCTTGTCCTGCAGACCGATGCGGGACGACGGCGCGCCGTCCCGCAAGCCGTGAGCGAGTCGCAGACCTGCACTCCCAACTCGCCTGCCGGGCAGTCTGCTCTTGCCAACTCGGACGATGGGAAGGCCGTGTCATGGGTGCTCGGCGTGACGGCCGGGATTCGAGCGCAGAACGCACGATGGGGCACGTATGGCACCGGCGCGCCCGCCGAAGCGCCGCCGCGGTGGCTCCTCATCGCCCGCGATCGACTCGCACAGGCCGAAGCCGCCGTCGGCGAAATGTCTACGGCCGGGCGCGCCGCCACGAAGCTCGCCAGCCCCGGCACCTGCAGCCGCCCCACCGCCTCCCACGACGCCGCAAACCGCTCCAGCCAGGCGAGATTCGCCTCGAGCCGCGCCCGCAGCGCGTCGTCGTCCATCGGCGGATCGCCGAGGCGCGCCTGCAACTCGCGCAGCGGCTCCACGTTCAGGATGTTGGTGTAGCGCGGCGCGGTAGTCGCGACCGATCGACTTCGTCCCAGGCGCGCAGCAGCTGCTGCATCCGCGCGTGCAGCACGAAGAACCGCCGCATCAGCGGATCGATCGAGGCCATGAACGCCGGCTCGCCGATAGCGGCGCTGGAAATAGAGCAGCGCGCTGATCGCCCAGTAGCAGGCGTTGTCCCAGGCGGCCTTGGCGGTCATCACCTGCGCGTTGCCCATCAGCCGGTACTGGCCGTCGTAGAGCCGCAGGAATGCGTCGAACAGCCGCAGGTAGCGTCGATGTTGAAGGCCTCGGCCCGCGCCGGCGACGTCCTCGCCGGCGGCGGCGCGGACGATCAGATCGGCGGTGCAGTCGTTGCCGATCGCGATGAAGTCGGAGCCGGGCGAGTAGAACGGATCGGTGAACACCGCCCGCTTCGCCGACCAGCGACCAGCCATCCGGCGAGAAGACCCGCTCGCAGCCGTGCGCGTAGTGCTTGAGCGCGAGGAAGTCCTCGAGCGTCGGCGCGCAGCGCTTCGATCGACCGCTGGCGCACTGCGGCTCGAACTCGCGCAGCCACTCCGATCGCCCGCTCGTAGCGGTTGATCCGCGCGCACGGATGGAGGTCGTCGTCGGCGACGATGCCGATGCTGGTGCTGCCGGAGCCGAGCGGGATGAGCCAGACCCAGTAGCCCTTGCCCATCAGGTGATTGGTGCTCATCCAGCGCTCGCCGGTCGGCACGCGCGCCTGCCATGTCGGGTCGTCGGACCAGTCGTCGACTCTTGACGCGCGTCTTGACGCGGAACCACGCCGCGTTGGCGCCATGCTCCGACCGGCCGGGTCAGGCCGAGCTGGCGGCGGAGCAGGCCGGTCCGGCCGCTCGCGTCGACCAGCCAGCGCGTCTGCACCGTCCCGCTGCCGCCGGGCCGGCGAACTCGACCGTGTGCGCGCCGGACCCAGCTCGATGCGCTTCACGGCGCAGTCGTCGACGCACCTCGACGCCGGACTCGCGCAGCGACGCCAGCAGCCAGTTCTCGAGCCGGCCGCGATCGAGCTGGAAGGACGGAACGACCGGGAAGAACGGCGGGCCGAGCTCGGTGCGCCGAGTGATGTCGTCGTTTGTGCCCCTGCGGGAAGAAGTAGCGGAGGCCGAGCTTCTCGAGGTGCTGCGGCGCGCAGCATCGGCTCGAGCCCGAGCACGCGGCCGGAAGTAGTGCGCCCCGATCTCGACGCTGGACTCGCCGACCTTGAACGCCGCCTCGGGACCGGATGCGTGCGCTTCTCGAGCACCAGCACCCGGATGTGCGGCGCTTCGAGCTGCAGCTGCCGCGCAAGCGTGAGGCCGGCGAGGCCGCCCCCGGCGATGACTGCATCGTCCGAGGCCGTCGGGCCATGGCGATCCGCTACTTCTTGGCGCTGCTCTGCCGCGCGACGCGGGCGGCAGCTTCCTCGGCCGCCTTCGCGTCGCCCAGGTAGTAGTGCTTGAGCGGCGCGAGGTCGTCGTCCAGCTCGTAGACGAGCGGAATGCCGGTCGGGATGTTCAGCTCGACGATCTCGTCGTCGCTGATGTTGTCGAGGTACTTCACCAGCGCGCGCAGGCTGTTGCCGTGCGCCGCGATGATGACGCTGCTTGCCGCTCTCGATCGCCGGCGCGATCGTGCTCGTGCCAGTAGGGCAGGAAGCGCTCGACGGTGTCCTTCAGACACTCCGTGGTCGGGAGCTCGCCGGCGCGAGCTCGGCGTAGCGCGGATCGTGGCCGGCAGACCGCTCGTCGTCCCGCGTCGAGCGGCGGCGGCGGAATGTCGTAGCTGCGGCGCCAGATCTTCACCTGCGCCTCGCCGTGCTTCGCCGCCGTCTCCGCCTTGTTCAGCCCCTGCAGCGCGCCGTAGTGCCGCTCGTTCAGCCGCCAGTCCTCGACGACCGGCAGCCACATCTGGTCGAGCTCGTCGAGCGTGATCCAGAGCGTGCGGATGGCGCGCTTCAGCACCGGAGGTGTACGCCAGGTCGAAGCGGTAGCCCCCCTCCTTGAGCAGCCGCCCGGCGGCGCGCGCCTCGTCGCGGCCGTGGTCGGACAGGTCGACGTCGGTCCACCCCGTGAACCGGTTCTCCTTGTTCCAGGTGCTTTCGCCGTGTCGGAGCAGAACGAGTGTGGGCATGGCTTAGTTGGACGCGAGGTGCTTGAGCGCGGACCGGCCGGCGTAGCGCCCCTTGCGACCCGAGCTCCTCTTCGATGCGGAGCAGCTGGTTGTACTTGGCGACCCGGTCGCTGCGGCTCGCCGATCCGGTCTTGATCTGCCCGGCGTTGGTCGCCACGGCGAGGTCGGCAATCGTCGTGTCCTCGGTCTCGCCGGAGCGGTGCGAGATGATGCTCGTGTAGCCGGCCTTCGTGGCCATCGCGATGGCGTCGAGCGTCTCGGTGACCGTGCCGATCTGATTGAGCTTGATCAGGATCGAGTTGGCGACGCCCTCGTCGATGCCGCGCTGGAGGATCTCGGTGTTGGTGACGAAGAGATCGTCGCCGACCAGCTGCACCCGGGCGCCGAGCGCGGTGGTCAGCGCCTTCCAGCCGTACCAGTCGCCTTCGGCCACGCCGTCCTCGATCGAGACGATCGGGTACTGGCGGACCCAGTCCTCGTAGAGCGCGACCATCTCGTCGGGCGTCCGGGTCTTCTCGCCCGACTTCTTGAACTCGTAGGTCTTCGCCCCCTCGTTCCACAGCTCGCTCGACGCGACGTCGAGCGCGAGGAACACGTTGCGCCCGGCTGTGTAGCCGGCCTGCGTCACCGCCTCGAGCACCAGGTCGACCGCTTCCTTGTTCGACGACAGGCTCGGGCGCGAAGCCCCCTTCGTCGCCGACGCCGGTCGCGTGCCCCTTCTTCTTGAGGATGCCGCGCAGCGTGTGGAAGATCTCGGCGCCGGCCCGCACCGCCTCCGAGAAGGACGCCATCCCGACCGGCATCACCATGAACTCCTGGAAGTCCACGCTGCTGTCGGCGTGCGCGCCGCCGTTCAGGATGTTCATCATCGGCGTCGGCAGCACCGTGCCGCCGCCCGAGCCGCCGTGCAGCGCCGCGAGGTGCCGGTAGAGCGGCACCTGCGCCGCCGCGGCCGCGGCGCGCGCCAGCGCCATCGACACGCCGAGCAGGGCATTGGCGCCGAGGCGCCCCTTGTTGTCCGTGCCGTCGAGCTCGTTCATGAACGTGTCGACCGCCCGCTGGTCGGCCGCCTTGCCGGCGAGCGCCTTGGCGATCTCCCCGTTGACGTGCCCGACCGCCTGCGTGACCCCCTTGCCCAGGAACCGCTTCTTGTCGCCGTCGCGCAGCTCGAGCGCCTCGCGCTGGCCGGTGGACGCGCCGGACGGCACCGCGGCGCGCCCCGAGGCGCCGCCGTCGAGCATGACGTCCACTTCGACCGTAGGATTGCCGCGCGAGTCGATGATCTCGCGCCCGTGCACACGTTGAATCTTCACTGCAGCTGACTCCTCTTCCCGTGGTGATGCGATCGCGGCCGCGCGCTGCGGCCTGGTGTGTCGCGCCGGCCTAGCGCCCCGATCCGCGCCGGTCGAACTCCGCCTCGTGGCGCAGCGCCTGCTCGTCGACGTCGCCCGTGAACGGCTCGTCTTCCTTCGTGACCACGACGACGCCCCCCTCGGAGACGGTGTGGCGGCGCCGGTCCTCGTCCTCGTTGTAGCCGATGAGCGCGGCGCGCGGGATGAACACGTCGCGGTCGATGATGGCGCGGCGGATGCGCGCATGGCGGCCGACGCGCACCCCCGGCATCAGGATGCTCTGGTCGATGTCGCAGAAGCTGTGCACGCGCACGTTCGGGCAGAGCACGCTCCCCGACACCCGGCTGCCCGAGACGATGCAGCCGGCCGAGATGATCGAGTCGAGCGCCTGGCCGCAGCGCCGTCCTTCGTCGGCGAAGACGAACTTCGCCGGCGGCGCCTGCAGCTGGTTGGTCCGCAGCGGCCACTCGGGGTCGTAGAGGTTGAACTCCGGGTTGACGTGGCACAGGTCCATGTTCGCCTCGTAATAGGCGTCCAGGGTGCCGATGTCGCGCCAGTACTTCCCGGACTTCTTGTTCTCGTCGGCGAAGCGGTAGGCGTAGACGGGGCACTGCGTGATGATCTCGGGGAGGATGTCCTTGCCGAAATCATGCGACGTGTCGGGCTTGCGCGCGTTGTCCTCGAGCGCCGGCACGAGCACCTTCATGTCGAAGACGTAGATGCCCATCGACGCCAGGACGTGGCCGCCGGGCGGCAGGTCCTTGGGCTTCTCGAGGAAGCCGGTGATGCGGTCCTGGTCGTCCACCTCGAGCACGCCGAAGCGGTGGGCCTCTTCGGTCGGGATCTCGAGGACCGCCAGCGTGGCGCCCGCGCCCCGCTCGGTGTGGAAGCGCAGCATCTTCGCGTAGTCCATCTTGTAGACGTGGTCCCCCGAGAGCACGATGAGGTGCTTGGGGTCCTCGCGCAGGATCGAGTAGAGGTTCTGGTAGACCGCGTCGGCCGTGCCCTGGTACCAGTGCTCCCCGACCCGCTTCTGCGGGCTGAGGATCTCGATGAACTCGCCGAGCTCGTCGGCGACGACGCTCCAGCCCATGCGCAGGTGGCGGCTGAGCGACAGCGACTTGTACTGCAGTGCGATGAAGATGCGCCGCAGCCCCGAGTTGAGGCAGTTGCTCAGCGTGAAGTCGATGATCCGGTACGGTCCCCCGAAGTAGACGGCCGGCTTGGCCCGCTCCTTCGTGAGGGGAAAGAGCCGTTCGCCCACGCCACCCGCCAGCACCATCACCAGAATGTCGTCGAGCACCTGACCCTACCTTCCCCGCGGGCCGCCCGGTCGAAACGGGGCGGCGGCGCGGCGTCCAAGCCAACCGGGCACACGGCCGCGGACCCGGGCACCAGGTCCGCGCCTCCCGTCAGCGTTTGAGCACGACCCGGGCGGGAGCGCCGTCCGAGCCGGCGATGCGCACCGGCAGGCAGTAGAGCTCGTACATGCCAGGCTCCACGTCGGACAGGTTCAGCCCCTCGATGATGACGACGCCCTGCGAGAGCAGCGCGCGATGCGCCGGGGCCCCTGCCTTCTTGAATTCCTCGACCGACAGGTAGTCCACCCCGACGACCTTGACGCCCTGGTCCACGAGATAGCGCGCGGCACTTTCGGTCAGGTGGGTGTAGTCCGGCCGGAAGTCGCTGCCGTTCCACAGCGCCGAGTTGGGCGTCTTGAACAGCACGCGCAGGTCCTCGCGGAGCCCGGCCGCTGCGAGGTCGTCGGCGGTAATCCCGCCGCGGCGCGGCAGGTCCACCACCCGCGCCCGCCCGATCAGCAGGTCGAGCTCCAGCGCGTCCGTGCCCGCCCCGTCGTCGAAGAAGTGACGCGGCGCGTCGACGTGCGTGCCCGAATGCGTCCCCATGACGATCTTCGAGACGTTCGAGCTGTCGCCGCTGGCGATGCGCTTGATGGGCTGCAGTTCGAACGGGGGGTTGCCCGGATAGGTCGGCACGGCCGCCGTCAGGGGAACGCTGACATCGAGGAATCGCGGCACACGCGCCATAGAAGCGCTGATGATATCAAACGCGCCTGCCGGTACGGCCGTTTTTGCCCGGATGGCCGGTCCGGCGATGCAGTATCATCGGCGCGTCCTTTCTCAGGCATGCGAGCACGGGAGCGTTTCGCAGCGGGCGTGATCGTGGTGGCGGTGGCCGCGCGGCTCGCCGGCTCGCAGGGCTTCGATCGCCGCCAGGTGGAGCGGCTCGAGAATGCCCTCCGCCAGGAAGGGGAGGCGGTGGTCGCGCTGGCGGACGCCGCGGACGACTCGCCCGACCCGGACGACTTCTCGCTCACCTGGCGCAGCGACTTCTTCAAGGCCCAGTCCGGCACGTTCGTGCCCTTCATCGTCGGTATCGCCGCGAAGGGACGCCGTGTGCCCGCCGCCCTGCTCTACGTCCGCGTGGCGCGCCGCGCGGCGGACGGCGGCGACGGGCGCGCCCGCCGGACCCCGGCCACGGAACGGTCCTCGTACCCGTTCGAGGAGATCTATCCGATCGAATGGTCGGCCGCGCCGGGACAGCCGCTGCGCGTGGTGCGGGGCTTCTCGATCGCGCCGGGAGAGTATGAAGTGACCGTCGTGGTCCGCGAGCGCGACCGCGACGGCGATCGGGGGCGGCGGCCGCTGGCGGCCGTGCTGCGCCAGCCGGTGAGCGTGCCGGATTACGGAACGACCGCGCTCGCCACGAGCAGCGTGATTGTTGCCGACCGGCTCACCGATCTCCGTGAGCCGCCCGCGGGCCCGCTCGCGGAGCGGCCCTACGTGATCGGCGCCCGGGAAATCCTGCCCTCCGCCGACGGTGATTTCCGCCGGTCCGAGGAGCTGATCGTCGTTTTTCTCATCTATAACCCGGCCGTCACACGGGACAAGCATTTTGACCTCGAGGTGGAGTACCATTTCTTCAGGAAAAGCCCGGACGCCGGGGGCGCCCCCGGGGCCCCCCCTTTCGGCCGGGACGTTCCGGCAGCTCTGCCGGGAGAGGTCTACGTCAACCGGACAGAACCGCAACGATTCACCCCCCTGGTGCTGGGCCCGCCGTTCGACCCGGCCGCCGGGCAGCCGGTGATGGCCGGGCAAGGGGTGCCGCTCTCAGGGTTCACGGTCGGGGACTACCGCCTGGCGATCACCGTGACGGACCTCGTGTCCGGACAGTCCATCGAGCGCCAGATCGTCTTTCGCGTCCGGTCGTAAGCATGCTGCAGACGGAGGAGCCATGGAACGCCTGACCCGCGTGGTTTCCGCGGCGTTCGTCGGCGTGGCGGGACTGGTGCTGGCGGCACCAGCCGGCGCGCAGGGCGCGGCTGCGCCTGCGGCCTCCTCGATGCAGGCGCGCATTACGAGCGGCAGCATCACCGGCACGGTGCTGGACGACTCGGGCGAGGCACTGACCGGCGCCATGGTCTCGGCTCTCGGGGCCACGCTCGCCAGCACGGTGACAGACGACGGCGGCCGCTTCACGTTCAACGGGCTGCCGCCCGGGGAATATCTCCTTCGCGCGCACAAGCTGGGGTTCGCCGCCTCGGTGGCCACACTGGTCAACGTCGGCTACTCTCCCTCCACCCAGCGCTTCGAGCTGCGGCGGCTCGCCGGCTCCACCGCCGCGGTCGGAACGGCCGGCGTGGCAGAGCCGCCCGTCGCGGCGCGGCCCATCATGGCCGCGGGCTTCGACCTGCCCGCCGGCGCCGCGGCCGGTGAGACCACGGCTGACGCGGACGGCGCCGACCATCCGCATACGGAATCCGCGTGGCGCCTCCGCCACATCAAGCGCAGCATCCTCAAGGACACGACGCCGCTCGCCGTCGTGACCGACAGCGAGGGGATCACCCCCAACGGCAACCTCGTCGGACGGGCGATGGTGTCGGCGGCCAGCCTGGCGTCGTCACTCTTCACCGGGTTCCCGCTGTCGGGCGAGGTGAATTTCCTGACGACCGGCGCGGTGGCCCCCGGCGCGCTGCTGTCGTCCACGGCGTTCCCGCGGGGCGTGGCCTACCTGGCGCTGGCCGCCCCCGGCGCGGGCGGCGACTGGTTGATTCGGGCGGCGATGAGCCAGGGCGACCTGTCCTCGTGGATTGTCGCGGGGGCCTTCTCGTCGCGGCCGGGGCGCGACCACGACTACCAGTTCGGGCTCACCTACAGCACCCAGGAATACATCGGCGGCAACCCCGCCGCCCTGGCCGCCGTCACCGACGGCAACCGGAACGTCGGCGAGCTCTACGCCTTCGACCGGTGGGCGATTGCGCCGGCGCTGACGCTCGAGTACGGCGCCCGATTCGCGCACTACGACTACCTCGAGAGCCGAGGCCTCCTGAGCCCGCGGCTCGGCTTCACCGTCGAGGCCGGGGACGGCGTCCGCTTCCGGGCGGCGGTGGCCCAGCGGATGGTGGCGCCCGGCGCCGAAGAGTTCCTGTCGAGCAGCACGCCGGGGCCCTGGCTGCCGCCGGAGCGGACGTTCGCGCCGCTGCGCGCGACGGACGCCCTCCGCGTCGAACGGTCGCAGTCCTACGACGTCGGCTTCGAGAAGGATCTGGGCGGCGCCGCGGTGCTCGGCGTCTCGCGCTTCCACCAGTCCGTGGACGATCAGCTCGTGACGCTGTTCGGGCTGCGGATGCCGAATGGCCCGCGTTCGGTCGGCCACTACTACGTCGGCACCGCGGGATCCGTCGAGGCCTCGGGCTGGGCGGTGCGGCTCGATTCGCCGGCCGCCGCGCGCATCCGCGGCTCGATCCACTACAGCCTCACCCGCGCGCGATGGACGGGACGCGGCGAGACCTCCGTGCTCGAAGCCTTCGCGCCGGCCGCCGTCCGGCCGGGCAGGGAGGATCTGCACGACCTCACGAGCTCGCTGTCCGCGGACATCAGCGAAACAGCCACGCGCGTCTTCGTGCTCTACAAGTTGAACAGCGGCTTCGTCCGGTCGAACACGATGCTCGGCGAGCCGGGCCTCGACGGCCGCTTCGACGTGCAGGTGAACCAGGCGCTCCCCGTCACCTTCGCCGGCACCCGCTGGGAAGTGCTGGTCGGGCTGCGCAACCTGTTCCGGGACCCGACGGACCCGGCATCCGTCTACGACGAACTGCTGGTCGTCCGGCCACCCAAGCGCCTGGTCGGCGGATTCCTCGTCCGGTTCTGACCGGGGCGTCCGCCGCTCCACGATCCCTCCCTTGTCCGCCCAGTCCGAGTTTTTGAATCATGGCTCCGGCCGGTTGAAGTCGGCCGTTGCCAGGCAGACAAAACAATTGAAACACAAGGACTTAGGGCTTGTTCTGAGCAGCAGGTCAGGGAACGGCCTTTGCTAACCTCGACCCGGGTAACCTCTGTTTCGATGACTGACGTAAAAATGCGGTCCGACGCCAGGCGAGCGACCTGGCTGCGCCTCGCGGCACAGGCCGCGATCGTGATCGGACTGCTCTGCCTGGCCGGGGCCAACATGGCCATCCGGGCGACGTGGTCCGAAGTCGAGGACGGCGTGTTGTGGCGGATTCGCGAAGGGGTGACCGCCGAAGTCGTGGCGCCTGATTCGGCGGCGTCCAAGGCGGGGATCCGGCCCGGCGACGTGCTGCTCGCCATCGACCGCCGTCCCATCCAGTCGCTGGACGACGTCACCCGCACGTTCCATGCTGCGCGCCGGGGCGCCCGCCATACCTATACCGTGCTGCGGCTCGGGTCGCAGGAGATGCTCAGCCTCGAGCTCGAACCGATCCCGGTCGGGTCGCGCAGCCTGTACTTCGCCCTCGCAGCCGTCGGCATCTTCTCGCTGCTGGTCGGGGCGTCCGTCCGGCTGCGGCGGCCCGAGCACCAGGCGACGCTGCATTTCTTCTGGCTGACCGTCGCGTTTTTCGGCGTCCTCACGCTGTCGTTCAGCGGCCGGCTGGACGGGCTCGACAAGGTCTTCTACTGGGGCGACGTCGTGGCGATGCTGCTGCTGCCGCCGTTGTTCCTGCATTTCGCCCTGGTGTTCCCGGAGCGTCCGGACGCCTGGGCGCACAGCGAGCGCGGCCGCGCGCTGCTGCCGCTGTTCTACCTGCCGGCGCTGCTGCTCGGCGGCGCCCGTGTCGCCGTCATCGTCCGGGCCGGTCACGGCGCGGTGTTCTCGGAAGTGCTGGCGCTGGTCGAGCGCGGCGAAGTGCTGTATTTCGCCGCCAGCCTGGTCGGCGGCCTCTGGATCATGATGCGGGCGCTCACCCGCGTCCGCTCGGTGACGTCCCGCCGCCAGCTGCGCTGGATCGTGTGGGGCACGGCGCTCGGCGCGGTGCCGTTCGCCTTCGGCTACGCCATGCCGTTTGCGCTCGGCTGGCCGGCGGTGCCCGGCGCCGAGTGGTCGGCCGTGCTCCTCGGCCTGGTTCCGCTGGCCTTTGCCTCGGCCATCATCCGCTACCGGCTGATGGACGTCGAGGTCATCATCAAGCGGACGCTGGTCTATGCCGCGGCGCTGGCCGGGATTGCGGCCATCTACGGCGTGCTGCTGAAGGTCGTCAGCGATCTCTTCCTCGACGGCGACGATGCCGGGCGCAACCCGGTCATCGCGCTGCTCGCGACCATGGTCGTCGTGCTGCTGGCGCGGCCGCTGAAGGACGCGATCCAGACCGGCCTCGACCGCGTCTACTACCGCGATCGCTACGACTACCGCCGCGCGCTGGTCGGCTTCGCCCGCGACCTGAACAGCGACCTCGACCTGTTCCGCCTCAGCGAGCGGCTCGTGCACCGGGTGATGGAGACGCTGGTGGTGGACCGGATGGCGCTGATGCTCGCCCCGGTCACGCAGGCCAGGGACGCGCATTTCACGACCATCGCCCATGCCGGGTTCGCGGTCGAGCCGCCGCTGCTCACGCGTCCCTCGGACGTGGCGACGCGGCTCATCTCGGGCCACACCCTCGGCCTGGACGACGCGCTGTCGCAGCGCCGCCTCGACGCGCGCGAGCTGGAGTTCTGGCGCGACGCCGGGATCCATTACTTCGTGCCGTGCGTCTCGAAAGAAGGGACGATTGCCGTGATGGCGCTCGGCCGCCGGGCCAGCGCCGAGCCGCTGAGCAGCGAGGACATGGCGCTGCTCGCCGCGGTCGCGGCGCAGGCCGCCACCGCGCTCGAGAACGGCCGGCTCTACCGCCAGCTCCGGGTCAAGGCGGAGGAAGTCGACCGGATGCGCGAGTTCAGCGAGAACATCCTCGAGTCGCTGAACGACGGGCTCGCCGTGGTCAACCGCGACCACCGCATCGTGCGCTGGAACCGGCGGCTGGAAGAGCTCTACGGCCGCCGCCACGAACAGGCGGTGGGCCGCCGGCTGGGCGAGGTCTTCGACGCGGCGTTCCTCGAGGCCCTCGGCTCCGCGACGAGCGAGGCCGCCGAGGGGGCGGCGTTCTACCGGGTGCCGCTCGCCACCCGGCACGATCCGGCGCGGCGCCTCCTGGTGAACGTGGCCACGACGCCGCTGCGCGATTCCGACGGCGCCGTGGCCGGGACGATTATCATCATCGAGGACATCTCGACGCGGGTGCAGCTCGAAGAGCAGCTGCAGATCTCGGAGAAGATGGCCTCCATCGGCCTGCTGGCCGCCGGGGTGGCGCACGAGGTCAACACGCCGCTGACCGGGATCTCGAGCTTCACCCAGATGCTGCTCCAGAACGCGGAGCCCGACGACCCGCGGACCAAGGTGCTCGAGAAGATCGAGCGCCAGACGTTCCGCGCCGCCAAGATCGTGAACGGGCTGCTCAACCTGGCGCGGCCGGCGCACGTCGACGCCGGGCCGGTCGACCTGCACGCCGTCATCGGCGACGTGCTGTCGCTGCTCGAGCACCAGCTCCGCAACGGCCGGATCCAGGTGCGCAAGGAGCTCGCGGCGCCGTCGGCGCTCGTGCAGGCGATCGAGTACAAGCTGCAGCAGGTGTTCCTCAACCTCTTCCTCAACGCGCGCGACGCGATGCCGCGCGGCGGCTGGCTCACCATCGCGACGTCCACCGCGGCCGATGGCTCCATCGTGGTCGAGGTGTCCGACACCGGCTCAGGCATCCCGGTCGATCACCTGTCGCGCATCTACGATCCGTTCTTCACCACGAAGGAGATCGGCAAGGGCACCGGCCTCGGCCTGTCGATCACCTACGGCATCGTGCAGGAGCACGCTGGCACGATCGCGTGCGACAGCGTGCTCGGCAAGGGCACCCGGTTCACGCTCTCGCTGCCGCCGGCAGTCAGGGAGCTGAGGCGGGATGCCAGCCGCCACTCGTAACCCGGCCGGGACGGCGCTCCCGGTCCCGCGGCGCGTGCCGCGGCACGGCCATCGTTCGGCAACAGGCATATGAACCGCAACGGCTCCATTCTGGTCATCGACGACGAGGAGATCATGCGCGAGATCCTCGAAACGCTGCTCACGCGCGAGGGTCACCAGGTCCGCCTGGCGACGCACGCGGCGGAGGGGCTCGGAGCTCGCCCGGACGCTGCCGTTCGACGCCGTGATCATGGACATGATGATGCCGGGCATGGACGGCATCTCGGCGCTCGACGAGCTGAAGAAAATAGACGACGACCTGCCGGTGCTGATGATCACCGCGTTCGCCTCGGTCGAGAACGCGATCGCGGCGATGAAGCGCGGCGCGTTCGACTACATCACCAAGCCGTTCAAGAACGACGAGGTCCTGGTCGTGCTGCGCAACGCCCTGGCGCAGCGCCGGCTGGTCGCCGAGAACCGCGCGCTGCGGCAGAACCTGCAGGCGCACCAGAACCGGTTCGGCGAGATCATCGGCCGCAGCTCGCGCATGCGCCAGGTGTTCGACCTGATCATCCAGGCGGCGCCGTCGCGCACCACCATCCTGATCAACGGCGAGAGCGGCACCGGCAAGGAGCTGGTGGCGCGCTCGCTGCACCAGAACTCGGCGCGGTCGGACCGCGCGTTCATCACCGTCAACTCCGGCAACCTGCCGCCCGACCTGCTCGAGTCCAACCTGTTCGGCCACGTCAAGGGGGCGTTCACCGGGGCGGTCTACCCGAAGAAGGGGCTGTTCGAGCTCGCCGACAAGGGCACCATCTTCTTCGACGAGATCGGCAACATCCCGCTCGAGACCCAGGCCAAGCTGCTGCGCGTGATCCAGGAGCGCGAGTTCATGCGGCTCGGCGGCGTCGAGACCATCAAGGTCGACGTCCGGATCATCGCCGCCACCAACGTCGACCTGCGCCGGATGATGGAGGAAGGGCGCTTCCGCGAGGATCTCTACTACCGCCTGCACGTCATCACCGTGCAGCTGCCGGCGCTGCGCGAGCGCAAGGACGACATCCCGCTCCTGGTCCAGCATTTCTTCGACAAGTACGGCCACGAGAACAACAAGCCGAACCTCGAGCTGACGCCCGACGCGCTCGACCTGCTGCACGAATACGACTGGCCGGGCAACGTGCGCGAGCTCGAGAACGTCATCGAGCGCGCCGCCGTGCTGTCCTCGGGCTCGCGCATCGACGTCGATCTCGTGCCCGATCACGTGCGCAGCAGCCGCCGCTTCCAGATGCCGCAGGTCGCCATCCCGCCCGAGGGCATCTCGTTCCGCGAGGTCATCACCGACTTCGAGAAGCGCCTGATCGAATCGACGCTCGAGGCCGCCGGCGGCGTCCAGAAGCGCGCCGCCGAGCTCCTCCACATCAAGCCGACGACGCTGAACGAGATGATCAAGCGCCACGACATCCGCCCGCGCCGCAAGCGGGCGCCGCTGCCGGGGTCACGCGCCGCCGAGCCGGTGGACGAACAGCCGGCCGACGACGACGAGATGGAAGAAGTCACGAAGTGGCGCGGGTAAGCGACGCCCAACGCCCAACGCCCAACTTCCAACGCCCAATAGCCAGCTCGCACGCGCACCGATCGACAGCGGAGCACCTTCGCCCCTTCGGCTGAAGTCGCCCGGGGTCGCCGGGTCGTCCCGGTCGCCCTGAATGAGCCGTGCCGGCCCTGCCCGGTCCGGGGCCCGCTTCCGCGAGGCGGGAACGCGGCCTGCGCTCATGCTCTCGCTGCGCTCGCTGCCGCGGCGAGTAGGGATGGCCAGGGCGGCACATGTCAAGCGCACCGATGCGCCGGGGGTGATCCGCACGGCGCGGATCACACGGACCGGACTCGCCGCGCGGAATCGCTCCGGCCGCGTTCCGGCTGCGCGGCGTGGCGCCTCGCTCCAAGGTCCGCCGGCCGGTCAGGACCGGCACGTCTCCCCTGGGCGACGAGATTGGCGCGCGCGGCGCACCGAGCGCCTCAACGCCCAACCTCCAAGGCCCAATTCCCAACGGCACTAGGCCCAGCGATTGCGGTGCACGAGTCGCCGTCGCGATCATCGGCGGCGCGCCGCGGACGAGCCATGTCGCTCTGCCGGCACAGTGCGGTTGCGCGACAGCGGCAGTCTGAAGAATGCGCCGCAGGCGCTCCGGCCGCGGAGGCGCTGATTCGCCGCTGACGCCCGGAACGCCCGGCCGTCCGACTGATTGCGCACCGGCTTCCGGATCACCCCAGCCGGAGCGGGCATCGTCAGCACTTTCGCCGGAGGTGCATCTATCCGCGCGTGGGCCGAGGCGCGGCAGGGCCGATGTGGCTCGGCCGCCGAGAAGCGCCGCTCGGGAGGCGCACCCGCCCTTAATCGCCTCGTCGTCCGGCTGGATGCCGGCATCAAGGGCGGCAGCGGCGGTGTCGTCTACGACTAGCTTTGCCGCAGCCTCACCGGGCGCGGCGAAGGGTGCACACCGGGAGTCGTCGACGAGATCCCCGGCGGCGCGCGGCGGACGAGCCATGTCGGCCTGCCGGCGCAGTGCGGCTGCGCGACAGCGGCAGTCTGAAAAATGCGCCGAGGCGCGGTAGGGCCGATGTGGCTCGGCCGCCGAGAAGCGCCGCATGACGACCGGATCGACTCCCAACTCCCAACCTCCAACGCCCAACGTCGAACGCCCAACCTCCAACTGCCGGGGATGGCCAGGGCGGCATGTGCCAGGTGCACCGATGCGCCGGGGGTGATCCGCACGCGCGGATCACACGGACCGGACTCGCCGCGAGGAATCGCTCCGCCCGCGTTCCGGCTGCGCGGCGTGGCGCCTCGCTCCAAGGTCCGCCGGCCGGTCAGGACCGGCACGTCGCCCATGGGCGAAGGGCGAACGCGCGGCAGCCCGCGCCTCAACCTCCAACTGCCAACGCCCAACCTCCAAGGGAACCAGGCCCGGCGAAGTGGGTGCACGCCGGAAGTCGTCGACGAGATCCCCGGCGGCGCGCGGCGGACGAGCCATGTCGGCCTGCCGGCGCAGTGCGGCTGGCGCGACAGCGGCAGTCTGAAAAATGCGCCGCAGGCGCTCCGGCCGCGCAAGCGCTGATTCGCCACTGACGCCGGGATCGCCCGGCCGTCCAACTGATTGCGCACCGGCTCCCGCGATAACCCCAGCCGGAGCGGGCACCGTCAGCGCACTCGCCGGAGGCGCATCTTTCCGCGCCGACAGCCCGTGATGGTGCGCCCGCGTCGCACCGAGACGAGCGATGCAGCGCGCGTCGAATGCAGCGGGCGCAGCGTCACGGGCTGACGGGCCGAGGCGCGGCAGCGCCGATGTGGCTCGGCCGCCGAGAAGCGCTGCTCGGGAGGGGCGCCCGCCTTCAACCGCCTCGTCGTCCGGCTGGATGCCGGCATCAAGGGCGGCAGCGTCGGTGTCGTGGCGAAGGCGGGGCATGCCGGAAATCGTCGTCGTGATCACCGGCGGCGCGCGGCGGACGAGCCATGTCGGCCTGCCGGCGCAGTGCGGCTAGCGCGACAGCGGCAGTCTGAAAAATGCGCCGCAGGCGCTCCGGCCGCGGAGGCGCTCATTCGCCACTGACGCCAGGATCACCCGGGCGTCCAACCGATTGCGCACCGGCTCCCGGGTCACCCCAGCCGGAGCGGGCATCGTCAGCACTCTCGCCGGAGGCGCATTTTTCCGCGCGTGGGCCGAGGCGCGGCAGGGCCGATGTGGCTCGGCCGCCGAGAAGCGCCGCATGACGACCGGATCGACTCCCAACTCCCAACCTCCAACGCCCAACGCCCAACGCCCAACGTCGAACGCCCAACCTCCAACTGCCGGGGGTGGCCAGGGCGGCATGTGGCAGGCGCAGCGATGCGCCGATGGGGATCCGAACGACGCGGATCACAGGGACCGGACTCACCGCGAGGAATCGCTTCGCCCGCGTTCCGGCTGCGCGCCTCGCTCGAGGGGCCGCCGGCCGGTCAGCACCGGCACGTCTCCAATCCCCGGATCATCTGATCGTTGGCAGTTGGGAGTTGGGAGTTGGGAGTTGGGAGTTGGGAGTTGGGAGTTGGGAGTTGGCGTGCACGATGCTTCTCCATGGAGCATCACGACTGGACAATTCACGAGAAACCTTTCGATCTGCGCGAAAGGCTCTTCAGGTTTGCCTGCCTGACCGTCAGGCTGGTGCAGTTCCTGCACACCCGGGGCCCCATTGCCGTGGCACTTTCGGACCAGTTGCTCAAGTGCGGCACTTCCGCCGGCGCCAACTACGAAGAGGCAGACGATGGGTCGAGCCCGCGCGATGCGCTGGCCAAGAAGAAGATCGTGCTCCGTGAGCTGAAGGAGACCCGCTTTCGACTACGGGTCCTCCGGCAGGCTGGGATGCTGACGGCCGCGCATGATCCCGTCCTGTCCGAGAGCGCCGAACTGGTCAGGATCATGGCGACCGTCGTTCGGAATGCCTCGGAGCGTTGAGGGATGGCTCGACTGGCCTCGAGATTTTGGCAGTTGGGCGTTGGAGGTAAGGAAACTTCCTTGGGAATTGGTAGTTGGTCGTTGGGAATTGTCGTCTACGACTTGCTTTGCCGCAGCCTCGAGAACATGCGCTCGTATTTGGCGAGGATGACGTCCCAGCGGTAGTTCTGGCGGACGTAATGGCGGCCGTTGCGCCCCATCGCGGCGCGCAGGCGCGGATCGGCGATGAGGTGCCGCAGGCACTCCGTGAACTCGTCGCGGTCGGCGTAGTACAGGCCGGCGTTGCTCTTGTGGCAGTGATCGACGAGCACCTCGCTGCGGGCGTTGGCCAGCACCGGGGTGCCGACGGCGAACGACTCGAGCGCCAGCAGCGACAGGCTCTCGTACGGCGACGGGACGACGACGACGGTGGCGGCCTCGAGCGCCTGCACCCGCTCCTGATCCGACAGCCGCCCCGCGAAGCGGATGAACGGCTCGTCGGGCAGCGGCATCAGCTTCACCCCCATCAGCACCAGCGACGCGTCGCCCCCCTCCTGCACGTAGGTGCTGAAGTACTCGATCAGCTCCTCGCAGCCCTTGCCCGGATCGATCCGGCCGCCGTAGAGCACGAAGGGACCGTGCAGGCGGTGCCGGCGCCGGAACTCGCTGCCGCGGTGCGCGAGGTGCGGGCGGAAGCTCGGCGACATCTCGTCAGGCCCCTCGTCCTCGTCCTGCGCCTCCCCCTCCTGCGTGCCGCCGTCCGGCGTGGCCGCCGCCGCCGCGCCGCCGGCGTCGTCCGCCTGGTGGCGGGGATGGGGCTGCGCCTGCGGCAGCTCGACGCCGCAGCCGATGGTTTCCTCTTCGACCGCCCGGATCGAGAAGTGGGTGGTCAGGAACCGGCGCTCGACGTCGGTGTTGTAGGCCATGCCCGCCGGCAGGCTGAACAGCTCCTTGTAGATCTCGAGGCGGATCGCCGGCTCGTCGTGCGCGGTCGGCACCAGGATGCTCTTGTGCGGCGCGATCCGGCTGCCGAGGACGGTCGGCGCGTAGAGATACGTGAAGAAGATCAGGATGTCGTACTGCTGCTGGTGGCGCTCGAGGTACTCGAGCAGCGACGGGCACCACGGGCCCTGCTGCCGCAGCCACTCCATCTCGTCCTCGCGGCTGTGCGGCGTTGTTGAAGATCCACTCCGAGTAGCGGTTGAAGGCCTGGATGTCGCGCGTCCGGGCGTTGGCGAAGCGGCGCACCGTCACGCCGCGCACGCGGTCGGAGCCCTCCGGGTAGTCGTTCTTCCAGGTGATGTAGTCGGCGGCGCAGGTGGTCAGCACCTCGACCTGGTGGCGCGGCGCCAGCCGTTCGGCGATGAGGCGGCAGTGATACTCGGATCCGCCGAGGATCTCGGCTCCGTAGCGCTGGACGACAAAGGCGATTTTCATGCGTTCTGTCTTGGCAGGACGCCTCAGGCGCCCAGGGTGGCCAGCACGTCCCGCAGGCGCGCGTCGATGCGGTCGGGCGCGAAATCGCAGGAGCCGGCGCCGCTGCCCGTCGAGCACGCGCTCGCGCACCGGTCGATCGTATACGAGCGTGCCGAGCATCTCGGCGGCGAACTCGAGATCCTTCGGCGCGAACAGCACGCCGGCGCCGCCGAGCGTTTCCGGGACGGCCCCGGCAGCATACGCCAGGATCGGCACGTCGGTCGCCATCGCCTCGACCAGCGGCACGCAGAAGCCTTCGTGCTCGCTGAGCGAGACGTAGGCGTCGGCCCAGCGATAGATACGCCGCCAGATCGTCGTCCGGCACCGGGCCGGTGAAGAGGAAGCGCTCGGGCAGCATCTGGTACTGGGCGATCAGCGCCCGGATCGGTCGCGTAGTAGCGCGGCAGCCCGTCGTAGCGGCCGACGAAGACGAAGCGGTAATAGCTGTCGATGTAGCGCTTGTAGACTTCCGCCAGCCGGATGTGGTCCTCGATCTTCTTGTTGGGGACGATCCGGCCGACGAAGAGGATGTTGATCAGGCCGTCGCCGAGGATCCGCTCGAGCGCCGGCCGCCGCGCCGCGGCGGTCAGGCGGGCGGTGTTGACGGCAATCGGCAGGACGCCGGTCCGCGTGAAGCCGAGCGCCTCGAGCTCCTGGCGGTTGAACTCCGAGTCGCCGAGCGCGAGGTCGGTGCGGCCGGCCAGCGACTGCAGCTCCTGCCCGGCCGAGCGCCGCGAGCCGGAACATCTGCGCATCGTAGGGCGCGAAGAACGACGCCGGCGTGATGTTGTGATACTGGAGCACGCGCACGCCCGCCGAGCGAGGCGAACGCCTCGGTCATCGGCGACGGCAGCGCGAAGTGAAAGATCGTGATCGTCGCCCGTCGCGCGCCCCGGCGCTGGCGAACGGCCGCACGTCGTCGCGCAGATCGTCGTCGATGGTCAGCGCGAAGAGCTCGGACTCGTGGCCGGCCGCGCGCAGCATGTCGCGCACCCGGCGCGCGCTGTCGCCGATGGCGTCGCCCGCGGTGCGCGGCCGGGACCCACTGGTGGATGATCATGGCCGGCGCGGCGCCGGGTCGGGCGGCGCCGGCTCCGGCGGCAGCGCCCGGTAGAGCGCCGGCCGGTACTGCCGCAGCTCCTCGAGCCGCTCGAACTGGTCGAACTGCGCCCAGAAGTCGAACGCGACCTCCGGCGCCGGCCGCGCGGGCCGCGCGCAGCACCCGCTCGACGAAGCCGAGCAGCGTCGCCGCGAAGTCCTTCGCCCGCAGCCGGGCGAGCGCGGCATCCTGCGACGCGACGATGGCGTCCTCGATCCGGGCGTCGTCGAGCGACGGCGTCGATGACGCGGGCGACCTCGGCGGGATCCTTGGTGTCGTAGAGCACGCCGGCGCCGTCCATCGTCGCCGGGCACCGCGGTGGCGGCGTAGGCCAGCACCGGGACCCGCTTGTGGAAGGCCTCGACCAGCGGGACGCAGAAGCCTTCGTGTTCGCTCGCGCACAGGAACACGTCGGCGACGTCGTAGAGCGCCGTCAGCTCCTCGTTCGAGACGTGCCCGAGGAAGTGCACGTCGGGCGTGCCGAGCCGCGCGACCAGCGCGTGGAGCATGGCGAGGTAGCGCTCGAAGCCGCTGTACGACCCGACGAGCAGCAGGCGCGACCGCGGATTGTGGCGCGTGCGGTAGACGTGGAACGCGCGGATCACGTCCTCGAACTTCTTGTTCGGGAATGACCCGCCCCACGAACATCACGTTGGTCCACCCGTCGTCGAAGCGCGCCGGCCAGGGCGCGTGTCGGGCGTCACGTCGAGATGGGTGAAGTCGGGGACCACCGGCAGCACGCCGGTGCGGCGCGAAGCCGAGCGCGCTCGAGCTCCTGGCGGTTGTATTCCGAGTCGCCGAGCGCGAGATCGCAGCGGGCGATGTAGGCCGTGAGCTCGCGGCGGCCGCGGAAGCACAGCTTGACGAGGTCCTTGTGGACGCCGATGAAGTACTCCGGCGGCGTGATGTTGTGGTAGACGAGCACCATCCGGCCGGGCAGCGCGTAGGCGGTGCGGGAGGCGCGCGAGCCGATCGAGAAGTGATGGATCAGGACGTCGTCCGCGGCGACGGTCGCCGACCATGTCGCGGTAGTCGAGCGTCAGGTCCTCGAGGCGCGGGTCGGCGGTCTCGACGAAGATGTCGGACTCGTAGCCGGCGCCACGCAGCGCGCGCTGGATGCCGAGCACTTCGTGGCCGATGGCATCGCCGTAGCCGAGCGTCGCGAGCACCTGGTGCACGCGCGGCTTCGGCGCTCATGCCGGGATCCGACGGGGCGCGACCGGGCCGGCCGGCAGCGCCGCCAGCAGTTCCGTCGGCCGGCGGCTGGTCTTGCGCCGCCGCGTCCAGCCAGCCGGGCAGCGCCTCGGCCGGCGGCGACGCGCCCGCGGCGCGCGTGAGCTGCCCGAACATGTCGAGGTACTTGCGCTCGATGACCGGCCAGGCGTAGTGGCGGCGGAAGTAGTCGCGGCCGTTGCTGGCCGAGCCGCGCGTGCAGCGGGCCGTTCGACTCGAGCGAGTAGAGGGCCTCGGCGAACTCCTCGTAGCTCTCGTAATAGAGGCCGGCATTGCTGCGGATGCACTGCCCCTTGAGCACGTCGCAGCGGCCGTTGGCGAGCACCGGGCGGCCGAGCGCCCAGGCCTCGAGCGCCACCATCGACAGCGCTCTCGTAGTACGACGGCATGATCAGCAGGTCGGCGGCGGCCAGCGCGTCGAACTTGTCCTGGTCGCTCAGGAAGCCGAGATGGTGGATGCGGTGGTGCTTCGGCACCGGCATCACCGCGTTGCCGATCAGCACCAGGTCGAGCCCGCGCGGGAAACGTCGCGGCGTAGCGCTGGAAGTACTCGAACAGCTCACGGCAGCCCTTGTTCTCGTCGATCCGCCCGATGTAGATGGCGAACGGCCTGGTGAACTTGAACTTGCGGCGGAACCGCGCCGGGTCGGTGCGGTCGGGCACTTCCGATCCGACCCCGACCACGACGCCGGGAACCGTCGTCGTTGCCGGTCGCCGCCTGGATCATGGCGCGCTCCTCGTGCGAGTTGTACATGACCGCCCGCACGCCGCGGAACATCGGCCCGAAGATGCCGAGGGTGATGGCCGGATCGCGTTCCGCCGTCGGCACCAGCACGGCGCGGCCGTGCAGCCGCCGCGCCGCGTGCCAGGCGTGGTAGTAGCGGTAGCTGAAGAGGAGCGCGTAGTCGAACGGCGTCCGCGCGAGATGGTCGATCAGCGCCGGGCTGGCCGGCCCTTCGCTGTCGAGCCAGGCGAGCTCGTCGGCGATCGAGTGCCGGTGGTGGAAGACCCGCTCGGACAGCCGGCCGAACTCGCGCGGCACGCGCTCGTGGCGGACCGGGAAGCGGCGGACCGTGCACCCCGTTGATGGTCTCGACGCCCGGCGGCAGCTCGTTGCGCCAGGTGACGTAGTCGCGCGCGCAGGTGGTGACGACCTCGACGTCGGCGTGGCGCGCGAGCCGCTCCGCGATGTAGCGCGCGTGCAGCTCGGCGCCGCCGTTGATGTCGGCGCCGTAGCGCTGCACCGACGATCGCGAGCTTCACGAGTCGGACGAGGTGTCGGCCGGCGGCGCCCCTGACGGTGCGGCTGCGGCCGGCCGCCCCTCGGCGCCCTCACCGCCCTCGGGCCGTCCCTCGCCCTGGGCCGGCCCCTGCCGGCCGTCGCCGCGCCTGCCGGGGCGGCCGGCGCGGCCGGCGGCGGCGCCGCCGCGTGCGCCGCTCGGGGTCGCTGTCGGCGGCCGCGCGGGCGTCGTCGCCCGCTCCCGCTCCCGCCGGCGGCTGCAGCGGCGCCGCCGCGCCGGCGCGGTAGACCACCACGCCCTCGAGCGCGCGCGCCCGCCGCTCGTCGAAGTCGAGCCGGCTCGACATCGACTCGACCCGCATCTTCAGGTTCTTCACCTCGATGCCGATCCGGGTCAGCTCGAGCACCAGGTTGTGGATGACCTCGTAGTGCAGCGCGTCGAGCTCCTCGCGCTTGGCGTTGCGGGTGTTGAGCTCCGACTGGATGTGGAGCGCCTGGATGAGCGGGTTCGGGTTGAAGAACAGCTTCAGGATGGGGCTGCAGCAGCTTGCGCATCCACCTGATGAAGCCGCGGTGCGTCTCGAAGAGCGTGGACTCCTCGAAGGCGAAGTTCTGCGGCGGCGGCATCGCCGCCTTGGACCGGCGGAACTGGTCGAGCAGGTCGGAGCGCACGCCGCGGGGATCGAGGAACTTCTCGAGCTTGACGCTCGCCAGCTCCCGGATCTCCTCCTCGGTGTAGTCCACGCCGCGCTTCTCACGGATGCGCGACCGGATCTGACGCATGATCTGCTCGACGTCGACGTTGTCGGATCGAACGGTGAAATCTGACATAAAAGCCTGGAACTGCCTCTAACGGTGATTACGGTCGCTTCGCGTCCGCCGCATGGCGGCGCCGCGAGCTGAACTCCGGCGCTTCCCGGACGCAGGTGCCGAGAATGCCGACTGATTCCTTGAGCGCGCGAAAGCCGGTCTTCTCGATCGCGGCGGCCTTGCTCCCGACATCGGGATAGCCGTCGGCGGTGGCCTGCACCGTCTCCCAGTTGCCGAACAGCCGGCCCCACGGGCTCTCGAGCACCTCGCGCATGATCTTCCGGGCGTTGACCGGGTACCAGAAGCTGTCGTGGTAGACCACGCTCGCGATGTAGGCCCACGGCGCCAGCACCGTCTTGAGCGACCACTCGATCGGCTTCTTCATCGGGCCCCAGTAGATGTGGTGCTGCATCCGCGAGGCGAAGGTCATCTTCTTGAACGGCCCGACGAAGTGCCAGTTCTCCGCCGCCGCCGCGGTGTCGCCGACGATCTCGATGTCGCGCGGGTCGCCGCAGCCCAGCCCGCGCTCGTGCGCCAGCCGGATGAACTTGATGGACATCGGGTCCATCCCCATCAGCTTCGCCGCCACGGCGTCGATCGCCACCTGGTCGGCGCTCGCCAGCACCACGTTCTTCACGTGCGGCACCATGCAGCGCGGCCCCGGGCCGTCGCCGGCAAACGTGCCGTCCATCACCGCGAACACGCCGCGATGGATCTTCTTCTGGATCATCAGCAGGTCCACGAGCGTCTCGTGGATGACCGGATGGGTCCAGTGCCGGTGCTCGTTCAGCAGCCCGCCGAACGCGTTCTTCATCGCTCCCGTCGTCGTCGTGAAGACGTGCGTCTTCACCGTCGGCAGGTGGATGATGTTCTCGCCGATGAAGCGCTTCGGGATCATGAAGCCCTTCGGGTAGACCTCGTTCAGGCAGAGGAACTGCTTGGTGAGGTCGCCGACCGCGTCGCGGATGTTGATCCACTCCTCGGTCTCGTAGATGTGGATGTTGCGCAGGCCGTGCGCCTCCACCACGTTGATCTGCTTGTTCTCCCGCTCGCCCAGGTGGGCGTCGATCACCACGGTGCGGTTGTGGCAGGCGTGCAGCAGCGCCGGGTCGTAGCCGTCCTGCTTCATCGCCTTGATCACGCCGTCGAGCTGCCACGGCGTGGTCGAGCTGCCGGGAAAGAAGAAATGCCAGGAAATGTTGACCTTGAGCGCCGTGTCGGCGTCGCGGGCGATGACGTCCTGGTAGCCCGCCAGGTTCATCACCGAGTGATAGTCCCGCAGCACCGTGGCCGGGGACGTCCGGAGAATCGCGACTTTCGATTTAGCCATGCGTGGTGTCTGAGTAATCCATACGCGGGTTCGGTTTATCCGTAAATGGTTTATCCATAAATGATGAGTGCGACCGCGGCAGCCCAGAGCGCCACGCACGCGAGCAGGGGCCGGTCGTTCAGCAGCATCTCCGACGGGCTGCCGCCCCCCTCCTTCTGGTGTACCAGATAAAGGTACCGGAAGATGCCATACAGGGGGAAGGGCAGGGTCAAGCCCAGCAGGTGCGTGTGGAACTTGGTGATGGTATCCGGGCTGACGGTGTAGATGGCATAGGCCACCAGGGTGGACGCCGTGACCACCGAAATCATCTGGTCCAGGAGGTAGGGGCTGTATTCTTCCAGGATCTTCCGGTGCCCGGTGGCCTCGTCCGCCAGCAGCACCAGCTCGTGCCGCCGCTTGCTCAGCGCCAGGAACAGCGCCAGCAGGATCGTCAGCACGTAGAGCCACGGCCCCACGGCCACCGCAATCGCTACGGCGCCGGCTGCCGCCCGGAGCACGAAGCCGATGGCAATCGTCAGGACGTCGATGATGACGACGTGCTTGAGCGGCCCGGAATAGAGCGCGAGCAGCGCGACGTAGGACGCGGCCAGCACGCCGAACAGCGGCCTGATGGCGAACGCTGCCCCGATCCCGCCCACGCTGAGCACCGCCGCCGCCGCCAGCGCCGTCGCCACGGGAACCTCCCCGGATGCGATGGGTCGGTGGCGCTTCACCGGATGCCGGCGGTCGGCCTCGCGGTCCGCGACGTCATTGATCAGGTAGACCACGCCCGAGAGGACGCAGAAGACCGCGAACGCTCCGACCGAGTAGAGGACTGACGGCAGGTGGGTGAGGCGTTCGCCGAACAGGAGCGCGGCGAACAGGATGAGGTTCTTGGTCCACTGCGACGGACGCAGGGACACGAACAGCCCAACCACCAGAGGCCTGGAGCGATGGTGGATCGCAGCCCGCCCGGGGCCGGATCCCTCGATGATGTCCGGAAGTGAAGGTCGCGCCATCCTGAGCGCGGCGGGCACGCGGGGCCTGTGCCCCGCCCTGTCAACCCGTGAAGCTGCCGACGGCTTCCTGCTCGGACTCGTAGGTCTCGAACACAGTGAGGAGCTTCGTGATGGCGAGCAGGTCCTGAATCCGCTTCGTCAGGTTCAGCAGCTTCAGCTTGCCCCCCTGGCGGCTCACGGTCGTGTAGGTCCGGACGATCTCGCCGAGGCCGGCGCTGTCGATGTACGGCACTCCTTCGAGATTGAGCAGCAGCTTCTTGCGGTCCTGCTGGATGAGCGAATTGATCTTGTCCCGGAGCAGCTCGTCGCCTTCGCCGAGCGTCATCTTGCCCTTGAGGTCCAGTATCGTCACCCCGTCGACGACCCGTTCGTCGATCTGCATCGCCGCTCTCCTCGCTTTACCAGCCTGACATCAACTCCGGGCCATCGATGCGCCGGATCCCCGCCTGCCGACCCGTGCGCGCCACCCGTCGCATGGTCCAGCCCATCGACCCGGGCCGCACCGTTTCGCCGAAAAGACCGGCCAGCGTACTACGCAACTCGAAAGAGTGTCAAGAAAACGCCCATGTTTACGCGGTTTCAGGTTCCGTCGCCCCGCGCCGCGCCATCCGGCCCCGCAGATGCTGCACCACCACGTAGAGGACGGGGATGAAAATGATGTTCAGGAAGGTCGAGAACAGCATGCCCCCCGCCACGGTGGTACCCACCGAATTCCGGGCCTCCCGGCCGGCCCCGCTGGCGAAGACCAGCGGCAGGACCCCCAGGATGAACGCCAGGGAGGTCATCAGGATCGGCCGCAGGCGGATGCGCGCCGCCTCGACCGCCGCCTCGACAATCGACAGCCCCCGCCCGCGCAGCTGCTCGGCGAACTCCACGATCAGGATGGAGTTCTTGGCCGCCAGCCCGACCAGCACGAGCAGCCCGATCTGGCAATACACGTCGTTGGCGAACCCCCGCAGCCACTGCGCGCCGAGCGCCCCGAACACCGCGAGCGGCACCCCGAGCAGGACGATGAAGGGCAGCACCAGGCTCTCGTATTGCGCCGCCAGCGTCAGGTAGACGAGCAGGAGCGCCAGGCCGAAGATCAGGAACGACAGCGCGCCGGCCTTGCTCTCCTCGAGCGAGATGCCCGACCAGGCGAAGCCCATGCCCTGCGGCAGGTTCTCCCGCGCCAGCCGCTCCATCTCCTGCAGCGCCTGGCCGGAGCTGACTCCCGGCGCCGCCGCCCCGTTGATCGTTGCCGACCGGAACAGGTTGAAGTGGTTGATGACGGCCGGCGACGTCGTCTCCGTTACCCGCACCACGTTCTCGAGCGGCATCATGTCGCCCTCGTTCGTGCGCACGTAGAGCTGCCTGAGCGCCTTGGGCTCGGAGCGGAACGCCTGGTCGGCCTGGACGTAGACCCGGTAGGCGCGGTTGTTGAAGTCGAAGTCGTTGACGTACTGCGAGCCGAGGTAGATCTGCAGCGCGCTCGTGATCTCGTTGAGGGGGAGGCCGAGCGCCAGCGCCCGCTCGCGGTCGATGTCGACCGACAGCTGCGGGTCGTTGACGGTGAACGAGCTGAAGAGCCCCTGCAGCCGGCCCGACCCGTTGCCCGCACCGACCAGCCCCGACGTCGCCGCCGGCCAGCGCCTCGATCTCGCCGCCGGTCTGGTCGAGCACCTGGAACTCGAAGCCGCCGAACTCGCCGAGCCCGGGAATCGGGGCGGGAGCGAACGGCAGCACCATCGCGCCGCTGATGCCGAACAGCGGGCCGCGGATGCGGTTCAGCACGTCCTTGAGCGCCTGCCCGTCCCCTTCGCGCTCGGCGAACGGCTTGAGGCTCGTGAAGATCAGCCCCTGGTTGGGGGCCGCGCCGCTGAAGCTGAACCCCATGACCGAAAACACGCCCGTCCACGTCCGGGTCCTTCATCAGGATCTGTTCCGCCTGCCGCGCGATGCCGCCGGTGTACTGGAGGGACGCGCCGCCGGGGGCCTGCACGACGGTGATGAAGTAGCCGGGATCCTCTTCGGGCACCAGCGCCTGGGGGACGATGCGATACATCGCCCAGGTGGCGCCGAGCCCGACCAGGAAGACGAGGACGACCGCCCACCGCACGCGCATGAGCCGGCCGAGCACGCGGATGTAGAGGTGCGTGCCGGCTGTGATGACCCGCTCGACGCCGCGGAAGAACACGCCCTTGCCGTGATGCGACCGATCGAGCAGGAGCGCGGACAGCGCCGGCGTCAGCGTCAGCGCGTTGAACGCGGAGAGCGCCACCGAGAAGGCGATGGTGATGGAGAACTGGGCGTAGAGCCGCCCGGTGGTGCCCGGGAAGAACGCCACCGGGACGAACACCGCGACCAGCACGAGGGCGGTGGCGATGACCGCCCCGAGCACCTCTTTCATCCCGTCCGACGCCGCCTTGAGCGCCGGCTTCTTGAACTCCTGGATGTGCCGCTCGATGTTCTCGATCACCACGATCGCATCGTCCACGACGATGCCGGTGGCGAGGATGATGCCGAAGAGGGTGAGCGTGTTGATGGAGAAGTCCATCAGCTTGACGAACGCGAAGGCGCCGATCAGCGAGACCGGGATGGTGATCGTCGGGATCAGCGTCGTCCGCCAGCTCTGGAGGAACAGGAACATGACGAGCACGACGAGCGCGATCGCTTCGGCCAGCGTGATCAGCACTTCGCGGATCGACGCGTCGACGACCTGCGTCGTGTTGAAGGCGATGCGGTACTTCATGCCGGGCGGGAAGTCCGCCGACAGCCGTTCCATCTCCGCCTTGACCAGCCGCTCGACGTCGAGGGCGTTGGCCGTCGGCAGCTGGATGACGCCGAACCCGACGGCATCGAAGCCCTGGAAGCGGAGCGATGCGCGCGTAGGTCTCGGCGCCGAGCTCGGCGCGGCCGACGTCGCGCAGCCGCACCAGCGCGCCGCCGGTGCCCGCCTTGACGATGACGTTCTCGAACTCGCTGACCTCGGTCAGCCGCCCCGCGGCGCGGACGCTGATCTGGTAGCTCTGTCCCTCGCGCGCCGGCGCCTCGCCGACGCTGCCGGCCGCCACCTGGACGTTCTGCTCGCGCAGCGCGTTGACCACGTCGCCGGCGGTGATCGCCGCGGGCCGCCAGCCGGTTGGGATCGAGCCAGAGCGCGCATCGAGTACTTGCGCTCGCCGAAGATGAGCACCTCGCCGACGCCGGGCAGCGCTTGAGCGCGTCCTTGACGTAGACGTCGATGTAGTTGCTCATGAACAGCGAGTCGTATTCGCCCGTTCTCGCTGTAGACCCCGGCGCCGAGCACGAAGTTCGTCGACGCCTTCTGGACGGTGACGCCGGTGGTGCGGACCTCGGCCGGCATCCGGCCGAGCGCCTGGTTCACGCGGTTCTGCACGTCGACCGCCGCCAGGTCCACGTCGCGCGTGACGTCGAAGGTCACGGTGATCTGCGAGACGCCGGCGTTGGTGCTCGACGAGGACATGTAGAGCATGCCCTCGACGCCGTTGATCGCCTGCTCGAGCGGCGTGGTCACCGCCGTTTCGACGGCCTGGGCGTTGGCGCCGGTGTAGAACGCCGACACGGTGACCTGGGGCGGCGCCAGCTCCGGATACTGCGCCACCGGCATCGTCGGGATCGCCGATGGCGCCGGCGAGGATGATGACGAGCGAGCAGACCGACGCGAGGATCGGCCGGCGGATGAAGGTGTCGACCATGGCGGTCAGCAGCGAACTATTGGGCCGCGACCGGCGCCCCGTCGCCGATCTTCTGGATGCCGGACACGATCACCCGGTCCCCCGGCTTCACGCCGCCGAGCACGGTGTAATCGTCGCCGACGACCTCGCCGACCTGGATCGGGCGCTGCCGGGCCACCAGCCCGCCATCGGCCGGCTCGGCGACGAAGCAGAAATACTGGCCGCTGACGCGGGTGACCGCGACGACCGGCACCGTGACGCCGGGGGTGGTGCGCCAGACGATGCGGGCGTTGACGAACTGCTGGACGCGCATGCTGGGAGGGGTGTCCTTGAGCGCGACCTTGACGAGAACCGATCTGCGTGGTCTCGTCGACGCGGGGCGCGACGAAGGTGATCGGATTGGTCGCCGCGACCTTGCCGTCGGCATCGAGCAGCTGCACCGGCAGGCCGACGCGCAGCTCGGGGGCGCGCCCGAGCGGAACCTCGATGTAGGCCTCGAGCGCCTCGTTGGCATCGAGCGTGGTGATGATCGTCGAGGTGGTGACGCGGTCCCCCTGCCTGATCGGGATGTCGCCCACGACGCCTGCCTGGGGAGCGTCCACCCGGTAGTACTGCAGCTCGACCTGGCCTTCGCGGACCTGCGCGTCGAGCGCCTGCAGCCGCGCTTCCGCCGTCCGCAGCGAGTTCTGGGCCTGCTCGAACTCCTGGCGGCTGATCGCGCCGGCGCCGACGAGCGCCTCGAGGCGCTTGACCTGCTGGCGCCAGTACTGGGCGTCGGCCTCCATGCCGGCGCGGCTGGCTTCCGTGCTGCGGACGGTGGCGCGCTGCTTTTCCGCGTTGATCTGGACGAGCGGCGCGCCGGCGCGGACGCGGTCGCCGGCCTTGACGAAGATCCGCGTGACGATGCCGTCCACCTCCGGCTGGACGGTCGTCGAGCGGAGCGAGCGGATGGTGGCGATGAAGTCCGAGGTCTGCTCGATGGGCTTCTCCTGCAGCGTCAGGAGCGACACGCCGGTCGGCGGCGGAGCGCCCCCTGCGGGTCCCGCCCCCTGGGCCGGACGGTCGCCACCGCAGGCGGCGGCGAGCAGGCACGCGGTGCCGAGCAGTGCGGGAAGGACTCGGGGGTGGAAGCTGAGGTGCATGAGGTGTCCGTATCGTGTGGCGACGTGTCGAGCGCGGTAATCCTTGCTTGGACGCCCGCCGCGGCGCGACGGTTCCTCACAGTGTGCAGCGCAAACAAAAAAGGCCACGCTCCGGCGTGGCCTTGAGGTCCATTCGGAGGTCGGGGGCTAGACGCCGGCTCCCGCGAACTTCCGCTGCTGGAAGCACTCCCGGCAGAAGACTGGACGGCCCTGCGTCGGACGGAAGGGCACGGTCGTTTCCTTGCCGCATGCCGAGCAGTTCGTGGTGGTTTCGACGCGCTCGCGCGCGATGCTCGCGCCCGGAGCAGGCCGGGCGGCACGCTTGGCTTTGCAGCCCTTGCACCGTTTGGGTTCGTTCTTGAAGTTCTTGTCGGCGAAGAACAGCTGTTCTCCCGCCGTCCAGATGAACTCCGTGCCGCAGTCCACGCAGTTGAGGTTCTTGTCCTGGAACTCCATCGGTCCTACCTCTCACCAGCTCGTCGCCCGCGCGCGCCCCGCGGGCCCGGATCCTCCGGCGCGGCTGGCAACTGGTGCCCGCCGGCCGGTGAACCCTTGTCAATCGTGCAGCTAGTCCGACTCGCGGCGCTGCTTCTTGCGCGTACGCTTGCGCGCCAGCGCCTGCTTGGCGCGGCGCCGATCGCCCGGCTTCAAGTAGTAGGAATGCTTCTTGATATCCTTGATGATATCTTCCTGCTGCACCTTACGCTTGAAGCGGCGGAGAGCGCTCTCGATCGATTCGCCTTCTTGAACCTTGACTTCAGCCAAGCCTAAAACACCCCCCTTGCGGCCACGGCAGTGTCTCTGGAGACCAGTGGAATCCGAGGAATATGTTAGGCTATCACAGGTAAACGCGGATTCTAGGCGTAAAGCTGAGCCCACGTCAATTCCGCACACGGCATCCCCCAAACACGGCATTCCCCGATGAGAATTCTGGTCGTCGGCAGCGGCGGCCGCGAGCACGCGCTCTGCTGGAAGCTTGCCGCCGAGCCCGGCGTGGACACCGTCCTCTGCGCCCCCGGAAACCCGGGGATTGCCCAGGTCGGCAACCTGCTGCCCCGTTGAAGTCACCGACCCGGAGGCCCTGCTCGATCTGGCCGGGCGCGAGCGCATCGACCTGACCGTCGTCGGTCCGGAACTGCCGCTCGACATGCGGCATCGTGGACCGCTTCACGGCGAGCGGGCAGCGCATCTTCGGCCCCTCCCGCGCCGCGGCCCAGCTCGAGTGCAGCAAGGTGTTCGCGAAGGAATTCATGGCGCGGCACGCCATCCCGACCGCGCGCTACCGGGTCTGCGACACCGCCGGCCAGGCGCGCGCGGTGATAGCCAGCGGGGCGCTCGGGCTCCCCGTCGTGGTCAAGGCCGACGGGCTGGCCGCCGGCAAGGGGGTGGTCGTGGCGCCCGATCGCGAGACGGCCGATGCCGCCATCGCCGCGGCGATGGAGGACCGGCAGTTCGGCGCGGCCGGCGCGCGCGTGGTCCTCGAGGAATGCCTGACCGGGCCGGAGGTCTCGTATCTTCGCCATCTGCGACGGGCAGCGCGCGGTGCCGCTGGGCTCGGCGCAGGACCACAAGCGCATCTTCGACGGCGACCAGGGACCCGAACACCGGCGGCATGGGGGCGTTCGCGCCGAGTCCGCTCGTGGACGCGGCGCTCGACGCGCGCATCATGCGCGAGGTGATCGAGCCGGTGATGCACGGCATGCGCGCCGAAGGGCACGAGTATCGCGGCTTTCTCTACGCCGGGCTGATGATCACCCGCGACGGCCCCAAGGTGATCGAGTTCAACGTGCGGTTCGGCGATCCCGAAGCGCAGGTCGTGATGCCGTCGATCGCCGGATCCCTCGCGCAGGCGCTCGCGGCCGCCGCCGATGGCGCGCTGCCCGGCCGCCCCCTCGCGCTCACGGCCGACAAGCACGTCGGCGTGGTGCTGGCCTCGGGCGATTACCCGCGCGCGGGCTCCAACGGCCTTCCCATCGCCGGCCTGGACGACGCGGCGGCGCGCGACCGGGTCCTCGTGTTCCATGCCGGCACCGCCAGCGGTGCGGGCGGGCAGGTCGTGACCGCCGGCGGCCGCGTCGCTCACCGTGGTCGGCCGCGGTTCGTCGTACGAAGACGCCATCGGGCGCGCCTACGACGGCGGCCGCGCGCATCTCGTTCGACGGCATGCAGTACCGCCGCGACATCGGCAGGAAAGCGCTCACCACTCTCAACTCATAGGCAGGCAGCCATGTCACACGTTTCCGTGCTCATCCTGATGGGGTCCGACTCCGACGCGCCGGTCATGCAGGCCGCGGTCGACGTCCTCCGCGAATTCGACATCCCGTGCGAAATGACCGTGGCCTCGGCCCACCGGTCGCCGGAGCGGGTCATGCGGCTCGTGGCCGAGGCGCCAGGCCGCGGCGTCAAGCTCTTCATCGTCGGGGCCGGCGCCGCCGCGCACCTCGGCGGCGTCGTCGCCGCGCACACCACCCTGCCGGTCATCGGCGTGCCGATCGACTCGTCGGCGCTGAAGGGGCTCGACGCGCTGCTGTCCACGGTGCAGATGCCGCCCGGCGTGCCGGTGGCGACGGTGTCGATCGGCAAGCCCGGCGCCACCAACGCCGGCGTGCTCGCGGCGCAGATCCTCGCGGTCGGCGACCAGGCGATGGCCGCCAGGCTGGAGGCCTACAAGAAGAAGCTGGCCGACAAGGTCGAACAGGCGGCTGCGCGGATCTCCGCTTAGACAACTCCCAATTCCCAACTCCCAACGCCCAAATTTGGGAATTGGGCGTTGGGAATTGGGAGTTGTGCGAAGCACCAGTGAAATACGCGATCGTGACCTTCGGCTGCCGGGTCAACCAGGCGGACTCGCTGCGCCTCGAGGAAGACCTGCGCCGGCGCGGCGGCGAGCCGGCACCGGCCGCGGCGGCCGACCTGGTCATCGTCAACACCTGCTCGGTGACGGCGACGGCCGATCAGGGGGCGCGTCAGACCATCCGGCGGATCGCGCGCGAGAACCCGACCGCGAAAATCGTCGTCACCGGCTGCTACGCGACGCGGCGGCCCGCGGAGCTGCAGGCGCTGCCCAACGTCGTCCGCGTCGTCAAGAACGACGACAAGCTCGATCTGGGCGCGCTCGCGGGGTGGACGACGGCCGAGCGCTTTGCCGGCGGGGACGGCCCGTGCGGGGCGCCGCTCGAACCGGGCATGGCCGGGCGGACGGCGTTCACGCTGCGCGTGCAGACCGGCTGCGAAGAGCTGTGCGCCTACTGCATCATCCCGTCGACGCGCGGCGCGTCGCGCAGCCTGCCGCTCGCGGACGTTGCCGCGGAAGCACGAGCGGGTTGCCGGCGCCGGGTTTCAAGGAAATCGCGCTGACCGGCGTGCACCTCGGCTCCTACGGCCGGGACCTGACGCCGGCGTCGTCGCTGCTCGAGCTGCTGCGCGCGCTCCAGCGCGACGAGGGCGACGTCACGTTCCGGATCAGCTCGCTCGAGCCGATGGACTGCACGCCGGAGATCGTGCGATCTCGTGGCGCGCAGCGGCGGCCGTTTCGCGCCGCACTTTCACCTGCCGCTGCAGCACGCCAGCGACCGGATGCTCGCGCCGATGCGCCGGCCCTACACGCTCGACGATTACCGCCGGCTGGTCGACGGCATCGCCGAGCGCCTGCCGCACGCGTCGATCGGCTCCGACATGATCGTCGGCTTCCCCGGCGAGACAGACGACGACTTCGCGGCGAACGTCGCCTACCTGCCGGGCTCGCCGCTGTCGCACCTCCACGTGTTTCCGTACTCGGACCGGCCGGGCACCGAGGCGTCCGCGATGCGCGACGAAGGTGGAAGGCGCCGGCATCCGCGAGCGCGGCGCGCGCCTGCGGGAGATCGGCGCCGCGCTGGCGGCGCGGTTCCGCGCTGCGCAGGTCGGCACCGTCCGCCCGGCGCCTGACGCTCGAGGACGGGACGCTGGTGGTGACGGACAACTACCTGAAGGTCAGGATTCCGGCTGGGCACGGCCGGAACGAGCGGGTCCAGGTGCGGCTGCTCGATCAGCGCGCGGGAGTGGTCGTGGCCGCGGAGCCAGGCCCGGGGCGGGCTCGGGGTGCGGCGATGCAGGATGGCCTGTCGCGGCGGAATGAGCTCGCGACCGCGCTAACCGGAAGTCCCCATCAGCGTCGCCAGCTGGCGCCCGGGCGGCTGGGTCCTGGCGGATTCGGTGATCAGCTGGCCGCACGCGGCGCGGATGTCGCGGCCGCGCGACTTGCGCACCGACACGGTGAGGCCGCGCTCGGCCAGGATCTGCGCGAACCGGTTCACGCGCTGCGTCGGACGGCCGCTCGAACGGAATGCCCGCCGCCTCGTTCAGCGGCAGCAGGTTCACCTTGCGCCTTGATCCCGCTCGAGCAGCCGCACCAGGCGCCGGGCGTCGTCCGGCGTGTCGTTGACGTCCTTCAGCATCACGTACTCGAACGTGATGCGATCGCGCCGCTTGACCGGGAAGCGCCGGCACGCGTCGAGCAGTTCCTCGATGCCGTACTTGCGGTTGATCGGCACGAGCCGGTCGCGCTGCTCCTCGGTGGTCGCGTGCAGCGAGATCGCCAGGTTCGGCATCAGCGGCTCGGTCGCGAGCCGCTCGAGCGCCGGCAGCACGCCGACCGTCGAGAGCGTGACCCGCCGCGGCGAGCACCGCCAGCCCGTGCTCGTCGGCCAGGATGCGCAGCGCCTTCATCGTCGCGTCGTAGTTGTGCAGCGGCTCGCCCATGCCCATGAGGACGATGTTGAAGCGGTGCGTCGAGCATGCCGAGCTCGCGCACGAGCACCCGCACCTGTCCGACGATCTCGCCGGCCGTGAGGTTGCGGATGATGCCCATCTTGCCGGTCAGGCAGAAGCCGCACTTCATCGCGCAGCCGACCTGCGTCGACAGGCAGAAGCGTCTGGTCGCCGGCGTGTCGGGGATGAAGACCGACTCGATCAGCTTGCCGTCTTCGAGGCGGAGCAGGAACTTGGTGGTGCCGTCGGACGAGGGTTCCTTGCGGACGACCTCCGGCGTGGCGACCGTGCGAAGTGCGCGGCCAGGCTGGCGCGGAGCTCGCGGCCGAGATCGGTCATCGCCGCGAAATCGGTCACGCCCCGCTTGTGGATCCACTGGAAGATCTGCCGGGCGTGGAAGCGCGGGCTGCCCAGTCGCTCGAGCGCCTGCTCGAGCTCGGGCAGCTCGATCTCGGCGAGGTCGAGGGTGGTGGTCGTGGGCCATGGCGGTGCTCGCCGTCCGGCGAATGCCGAATTCCCATTGTACCACCGCGTTGCCGCGCGGAAACCCGGCTGTGCGCGCGCCAGCCGCGGCCCCGAATGTGATAAGATCCGGGTTTTCTGGCTATCCTGTAATCCCTTCGATACCAATGACTTGCAGCTTCCTTACGGACGGTCCGCGCGAGGCGCGCCAGTGAAGGCGGCCCCCTCCGACAACATGGTCATTCGCGAGGTGCTCGATACCGGTCTCCGCCTCATCACCGAGACGATGCCGCACGTCCGGTCGGTCAGCCTCGGTGTCTGGCTGACGCGCGGATCGCGGCACGAGAACGACGAGCGCGAGCGGCATCGCCCACTTCGTCGAGCACATGCTCTTCAAGGGCACCGGCACGCGCACGGCCGAGGACATCGCGCAGGCGATCGACTCGATCGGCGGCCAGCTCGACGCGTTCACGGCGAAGGAATACGCCAGCTACTACATCAAGGTGCTCGACGAGCACCTGCCGATCGCCGTCGATCTGCTCGCCGACATCGTGATGCAGCCCGGCCTTCGCGGTCGACGATCTCGAGCAGGAGAAGAAGGTCATCCTCGAAGAGATCAAGATGGTCGAGGACACGCCCGACGATCTCGTCCACGAGCTCTTCACGCAGCATTTCTGGGAAGGGCACCCGCTCGGCCGGCCGATCCTCGGCGCCGGAAACGGTGGAGTCCTTCACCGCCGACATCCTGCGCGACTATTTCGCGGCGCCTACGTCGCGCCGAACATCGTGATCTCGGCCGCCGGCAACCTCGAGCACGCCGGCGTGCGCGACCTGGTCGACGGGCGTTCGCCGAGCTGCCGTCCGCCGGGAGCCCTTCGAGGAGGACCCGCCGCCCGTCAGCCCGCAGGTCATCATCCGGTCGAAGGAGCTCGAGCAGAGCCACGTGTGCCTCGGGACCAACAGCTATCCGCAGAACCACGACGACCGCTACGTCAGCTACATCATGAACACCATGCTCGGCGGATCGATGAGCTCGCGGCTGTTCCAGAACGTCCGCGAGAAGCGCGGCCTGGCCTACGCGGTGTTCAGCGGGCTGAGCGCGTATCGCGACGCCGGGAACATCACGATCTACGCCGGCTGCGCCAACGAAGCGGTGGCCGAGGTCGTCGACCTGTGCGTCGAGGAGCTGCGCGGGATGAAGCAGGCGCCGGTGGCCGACGCCGAGCTGCGCGCGGGCCAAGGATCATCTCAAGGGCAGCCTGATGCTGAGCCTCGAGAACACGGCGAGCCGGATGTCGCACCTGGCGCGCCAGGAGATCTATTTCGAGCGGCACTTCACGCTGGACGAGACGCTGGCCGGCGTCGAGCGGGTCACGCCGCGAGGACGTCCAGCGGGTCGCGACCGACCTGTTCTCGAACGGCTCGCTGGCCGCCACCGTGGTCGGCCCGTCGCCGCCCGAGCTGACGCGCGAGCGGCTCGACCTGTCTGAGGGCGCGGCGGCGGTGCTGGAACGGTGAAGCGGACACGGAGATGATTCCGCGGTACACGCATCCCGAAATGGGCGCGATCTGGAGCGATCAGCGCCGCTACGAAACGTGGCTCGAGGTCGAGCTCGCCGCCGCCGACGCGATGGCGGAGGCCGGCCTCATGCCGGCGGAGGCCGCGGGCGAGATGCGCGCCAGGCGCAGTTCGACATCGCCCGGATCGAGGAGATCGAGGCGGTCACCCAGCACGACGTGATCGCCTTCACGACCGCCGTCGCCGAGAAAGTCGGTCCGGCGGCCCGCTAGCTGCACTTCGGTCTCACCTCCTCCGACGTCATCGACACCGCGCAGGCGCTCCAGATGCGCGAGGCCTGCGACCTGATCGTCAAGAACATCAGCGCCCTGATGGAGGCCGTCCGCGGCGCGCCGACGAGCACCGGCGGACGCCGATGATCGGCCGCACCCACGGCGTGCACGCCGAGCCGATGACCTTCGGCCTCAAGCTCGCGCTGTGGTACGCCGAGCTCCAGCGCAACCTGGACCGCGTGCTGCGCGCCCGCGACGTCGTCGCGGTCGGCAAGATCTCCGGCGCGGTCGGGACCTTCGCCCATCTCGATCCGTCGATCGAGGCGCGCGTCTGCGAGCGGCTCGGGCTCGAGGCGGCGCCGGTCTCGTCGCAGGTGATTCAGCGCGACCGTCACGCCGAGCTGATGTCGGCGCTCGCCATCACCGCCGCGTCGCTGGAAAAGTTCGCGCTCGAGATCCGCGGCCTGCAGAAGACGGAAATCGGCGAGGTCGAGGAGCCGTTCGGCAAGGGACAGAAGGGCTCGTCGGCGATGCCGCACAAGCGCAACCCGATCGGCTGCGAGCAGATCGTCGGCCTGGCGCGGCTGCTGCGCGCCAACGCGATGGCGGCGCTCGAGAACATCGCGCTGTGGCACGAGCGCGACATCTCGCACTCGTCCGTCGAGCGCGTCATCCTGCCCGACAGCTTCATCGCCCTCGACCACATGCTCCGCCGCTTCACGCGCATCGTCCGCGGCATGGTGGTCTATCCGGAGCGGATGCGGGAGAACCTGGGGCGCTCGCGCGGCGTCGTGTTCTCCGGCACGCTGCTCCTCGAGTTCGCCCGCCACGGCGTCTCGCGCGAGAAGGCCTACGAGCTGGTGCAGCGCAACGCCATGCGCGCGTTTCACGAGCAGCGCGACTTCAAGGCAGCTGCTGCTCGCCGACCCCGACGTGACGAGCGTCCTGCCGCCGGCCGAGATGGAGAAGGCGTTCGCTCGACGATCAGCTGCGCAACGTGACGCGTGATCGACCGCGTGTTCCGCAGACGGCCGCGGCGTAGTGTCGGCGCGCCGCGGTGCGCGAGCTGGCGGCGTCCAGCGCGCGGAAGATCTGGAGAACGATGAAAGCTAGAGTGTTCGTGACGCTGAAGCCGTCCGTGTTCGACCCGCAGGGAAGACGATCGCCGACGCGCTGCATTCGCTCGGCTACAAGGGCGTCGGCGACGTGCGGCAGGGCAAGTACTTCGAGCTCGAGATCGCCGCGACCGGCCGACGAGGCGCGCAAGCTCGCCGCGGAAGTCGCCGACAAGGTGCTCGCCAATCCGGTCATCGAGAGCTACCGGATCGAGATCGACTCGTAGCACTGGCAACTGCGCGAGGGAGCTGCGAGCCCATGAAATTTGGTGTCGTCGTCTTTCCGGGTTCCAACTGCGATCACGACGCGTATCACGCGGCGAAGGACGTGCTCGGCCAGGACGCCGAGTTCGTCTGGCACAAGGACACGTCGCTCGGAGGCGGCCGACGTCGTCATCCTGCCGGGAGGATTCGCCCACGGCGACTACCTGCGCACCGGCGCCATCGCCCGCTTCTCCCCGATCATGCCCGCGATCCGCAGCGTTCGCGCGCGCCGGCGGCCCGGTGCTGGGCATCTGCAACGGCTTCCAGGTGCTCCTCGAAGCAGGTCTCCTGCCCGGCGCGATGCTGCGCAACCGCGACCTCAAGTTCCACTGCGACGCAGGTCACCGTCCGAGTCGAGCAGACCGACACGCCGTTCACCGCGGCGTGCGTCGACGATGCAGGTGCTGCGGCTGCCCGTCGCGCACGGCGAGGGGAACTACTACGCCTCGCCGAAGTGCAGCTCGACGCCTCGAGCGCGTCCGCCGCGTGATCTTCCGCTACTGCGACGCCGCGGACGAGACACGCCCGAGGCCAACCCGAACGGCTCGACGCACAACATCGCCGGCATCTGCAACGAGCGCGCAACGTCGTCGGCCTGATGCCGCATCCGGAGCGCGCCTGCGAGTCGTCGCTCGGCAGCGCCGACGGCCTGGTGCTGTTCGAATCGGTCGTGCAGACGCCTGGCGCGTGACGGCGCCGATGGCGGTCGCGCGACGCTGCCAATCGCTCCGGACGTGCTCGAGCGCATGGCCTCACGCCTGACGAATACGATCGCATCGTCTCGCCCTGAACGCGAGCCCACCGTCACCGAGCTCGGCATCTTCTCGCGTCATGTGGTCCGAGCACTGCAGCTACAAGAGCTCGCGCATCCACCTGAGAAGCTGCCGACGACGGGGACGCGGGTGCTGCAAGGGCCGGGCGAGAACGCCGGCGCGGTCGACATCGGCGACGGGCTGGCGGCCGTCTTCAAGATCGAGTCGCACAATCATCCGTCCTTCATCGAGCCGTACCAGGGCGCCGCGACCGGCGTCGGCGGCATCATCCGCGACATCTTCACGATGGGCGCCCGGCCGATCGCGCTGCTGAACTCGCTGCGCTTCGGCCCGCCGGACGGCCGCGCGCAGCCGGCCGCGTGCTCGAAGGTGTGGTCGCCGGCATCGGCGGCTACGGCAACAGCATCGGCATCCCGACCATCGGCGGCGAGATCATGCTTCGACGAGACCTACGCGGGCAACCCGCTCGTCAACGTCCTCTGCCTCGGCATCGTCGCAGCCGACGCGCTCGTCGAGCGGAACGCGTCGGGCACCGGGAACCCCGTCTACTACGTCGGCGCCAAGACCGGCCGCGACGGCATTCACGGCGCGACGATGGCGTCGGCGGAGTTCGACGACAACGGCCGAGAAGCGCCCGGCCGTGCAGGTGGGCGATCCGTTCATGGAGAAGCTGCTGCTCGAGGCCTGCCTCGAGCTGATGGCGACCGACGCGTGATCGGCGTCCAGGACATGGGCGCCGCCGGCCTGACCTGCTCGACGTGCGAGATGGGCTCGCGCGGCGGCGCCGGCGTCGAGATCGACGTGATGCACGTGCCGCAGCGCGAGACCGGCATGACGCCCTACGAGATCATGCTGTCCGAGTCGCAGGAGCGCATGCTCCTCGTCGTGAAGAAGGGGCGCGAGGCGGAAGTCGAGGCGATCTTCGACAAGTGGGACCTGCACGCGGCGCACATCGGCGAAGTCACCACCGACGGCCTGATGCGCGTGAAGGATCACGGGCAAGGTCGTCGCCGAGATCGCCAACACGTTCCTGGTCGACGAGGCGCCGGTCTACGACCGCCCGACCAGGCGTCCGGGCGCAACCGACGAGGTCCGCGTGGTCGACCTGGCGTGCCGCGGCCGTTGCCGCCCCAGGACGCGCTGCTGCGCCTGCTGGGGTCGCCGAGATCGCGAGCAAGCGCTGGGCCTACCGGCCGACTACGACTCGATGGTGCGCACCAACACCATCGCCGAGGCCGGCGCCGGCGCGGGCGTCGTCCGCGTGAAGGGTACCGCGCCGCGCTGGCCATGGCCACCGACGGCAACGGCCGCTACTGCTACCTGAATCCGCGCCGCGGCGCGATGCTGGCGGTCGCCGAGGCCGCCCGCAACGTCGCGTGCGCCGGCGGCGTGCCGATTGGCGTCACCAACTGCCTCAACTTCGGCAACCCGGAGCGTCCCGACATCATGTGGCAGCTCGTCGAAGCGGTCGAAGGCATCGCGGAGGCGTGCCGCGCGCTCGACCTTCCGATCACCGGCGGCAACGTCAGCCTGTACAACGAGACCGACGGCAAGGCCATCTATCCGACGCCGGTCATCGGCGTGGTCGGGCTGATCGAGGATGCGTCGCGGGTGCTGGCCGCGCGTTCCAGGGGAGCGGCGACGCCGTCATCCTGCTCGGCACCACGACGCGAGCTCGGCGGCAGCGAATACCTGAAGATCGTGCACGGCCTGGTCGCCGGCGACGCGCCGCCGCTCGACCTGAAGCGGAGCGCGCCCTCATCTCGGTCCTGACCCGCGGAGCGGCCGCGCGGCTCTTCGCTCGGCGCACGACTGTTCCGACGGCGGGATTGCCGTGGCGCTGGCCGAATGCTCATTTGCGACCGGCGGCATCGGGGCCAGGTCGAGGTGGCGGGCGCCGGCGAGGCGGGAGCCTGGCAGGCGCCAGGCACGCTGTTCAGCGAAGCGGCGGCCGCGCCGTCGTGTCCGTGAGCCGGTGCACCGTGAGGCGGTGCTCGGCTGGCGCGAGGCGCCGGGGTGCCGGCGGTCGCGATCGGCCGGACGGGCGGGGATCGCCTCGAGTGTCCGTTGGCGGCGCAGACGCATCGACTGCGCCGTCGGCGAGGCGGAGCAACTCTGGTCGACCGGCCTCGCCCGACACTTCGAGGGGCGAGCGGCGTAGAATGACGCAGCACACCAGACCGGGGGTGCGACCAGCCAGCGCGGCAGCGCGAGCAACCCATGGACAAGTTCAAGGACGAGTGCGGCGTCTTCGGCATCTTCGGCCATCCCGAAGCCGCCAACCTGACCTACCTCGGCCTCTACGCCCTCCAGCATCGCGGGCAGGAGAGCGCCGGCATCGCCACCGGCGACGGCGAGCAGATGCGCATCGCGCGCGGCATGGGCCACGTGGCCGACGCGTTCAGGAGAGACGATCGAGTAGCTGCCCGGGCACCTGGCGATCGGCCACACCCGCTACTCGACCGCCGGCGAGAGCCGGCTCGAAACGCCCAGCCGATCCTGATCGACTGCGCGCACGGGCAGATCGCCATCGCGCACAACGGCAACCTCGTCAACGCGCGCGAGCTGCGCGACGAGCTGGTGCGCGCCGGGTCGATCTTCCAGACCACCAGCGACACCGAGGTGGTGCTGCACCTCTACGCCCGCTCCAAGGCCCCGTCGGTCGAGGAGGCGCTGGTCGAGTCGATCGCGCAGGTCAGCGGCGCGTTTTCGATGGTGCTGCTGACGAAGAATCGCCTGATCGCCGCGCGCGATCCGCACGGGTTCCGGCCGCTCGCGCTCGGCAGGCTCGACGATGCCTAGATCGTCTCCTCCGAGACCTGCGCGCTCGATCTGATCGGCGCGACCTACATGCGCGACGTCGAGCCGGGCGAGCTCCTCATCATCAGCGACGGCGGCCTGCGCTCGATCCAGCCGTTCCCGCCGGCGCAGCTCGCGCACTGCATCTTCGAGCACGTCTACTTCGCGCGGCCCGACAGCTACGTGTTCGGCCGCAGCGTCAACGACGTGCGCACCTCGTTCGGGCGCACCCTGGCCGCCGAGTCCGCGGTCGACGCCGACGTCGTGATTCCGATTCCCGACTCCGGCGTGTGCGCCGCGATCGGCTACGGCGAAGCCTCGGGGCTGCCGGTGCGGATGGGCCTGATCCGCAACCACTACGTCGGGCGGACGTTCATCCAGCCGCAGCAGTCGATTCGCGACTTCGGCGTCAAGGTGAAGCTGAACCCGGTCCGCAGCCTCATCGAAGGGCGGCGCGTCGTCCTGGTCGACGATTCCATCGTCCGCGGGACGACGAGCCGGAAGATCGTGAAGCTGGTGAAGGCTGCCGGCGCCCAGGAAGTCCACATGCGCATCAGCTGCCCGCCGACGATGTCGCCCTGCTTCTACGGCGTCGACACGCCGGACCGGAAGGATCTGATCGGCGCCACGCACACCATCGACCAGATCCGTGACTTCATCGAGGCCGACAGCCTCGCCTACCTGAGCCTCGAGGGGCTGCGGGAGGCGGTCGGCGACCGCCAGAACTCGTACTGCACGTCGTGCTACACCGGCGTGTATCCGGTCGCGTTTCCGCAGGACGAGCAGGCCTACCTGCAGCTGGCGCTGAAGGTCGTCGACTGACGTTTCGATGCGGCTCCGAACGACCGTCCTTGTTCTTGGTCTCGCTCCACTCCTCTGCGCCGCCGGTACGGCGGCCGCGCCGCAGGCTCCTGCCCCCGCGGCTTCTGCCCCCGCGGCGCAGGGCAAACCGGCACCTGCCGACGCGCTGACGCCATCACAGGTCAAGTCGGCCGTCGACCTGCTCGGTTCGATCGACTTCCCGGTGCGGATGGACGCCGGGCGGACGGTGCGGCGTGCGCAGCCGGCGGTCGCGGTCCCGGCCCTCATCGCGGCCATCACCAATCACGCCGACTGGTACGTGCGCTTCCGCGCGCTCGTCCTGCTCGCCGGGCTTCAACGACCCGCGCGCTGGCGAGACGATGCTGAAGGTGATCGACGACAGGAACGACAAGAACGACAGGCTCCGTGCCGTCGCCTACGCCTGGTTCGAGCACCACCCTGACCCGGCGATGGTGCCGCGGCTGCTGACGGCGCTCGATCGCGAGGAGTCGGAGTTCGTGCGCCCGGCGCTGACCCGCGCGCTGGCCGCGCATGGGGTGAAGACCGCGGCGGTGCGGGAGACGATGACCGGCCTCGTCATGAAAGGCCAGGACATCTTTCGCGCCGCGGTGATCGAGGCGCTCGGCGACTATCGCGGCGCCTACGCGCTCGCAGCCGATCACCGAGGTCGCCAGGCTCGACGGTCCGCTGCAGGACGATGCCGTGCTGGCGATCGGGCGGATCGGCGACAAGCGCGGGCTGGAGGTGCTGGCGGAGCTCCAGCAGGACGCGCCCGCGCACGCTCCAGCCGTCCATCGCCGCCGCCATCTGCCTGGTCGGCAGCAACTGCGGGTCGCACACCGGCTACCTGCTCGAAACGCTCAAGTTCGCCATCGGCAACCCCGGTTACCAGGAGCTGCTGCGCGCCGCGGCGCGCGGGCTCGCGGCGCTGGCCATCGCCGGTCAGCAAGGATGCCGCCGCGGCGCTGTTCGAGCGTGGCGCGCCGTCGCGCGACCCCGAGCGCGCGGCCATCGCCCTGGCGCTCGGCACGGTGGCGCTGCGGAACACGCCGCTGATGCTGGAGGTGCTCGAGGCGCAGGACGACCTGGCGCCGGCGATCGAGCTGCTGCGCGAGGCGTTCGACATGCTCGAGGAAGACCTCGAAGAGGAGCGGTTCTTCGTGGCCGTCCGGCGGGCGTACTGGGCGGCGCCGGCGGGATCGCCGCGCCCGCACCATCGCCGACACGCTCATTCAGCGGCTGGAGTTCTGACACTGGTGGACTACAAGCAGGCCGGCGTCGACATCGACGCCGGGAACGAGGTCGTCCGCCGCATCCGCGCGCCTGGCGCGGAGCACGTTCACGAGCGGCGTGCTGTCCGAGATCGGCTCGTTCGGCGGGCTGTTCGCGCTGTCGGGCGCCGCGCGTGGACGGATCCGGTGCTGGTCGCGAGCGCCGACGGCGTCGGCACCAAGCTGCGGGTGGCGTTCATGACCGGCGTGCACGACACCATCGGCATCGACCTCGTCAACCACTGCGTCAACGACATCCTGGTGCAGGGCGCGCGGCCGCTGTTCTTCCTCGACTACCTGGCGACCGGCCGCCTCGAGCCCGGCCGTCGCCGTGCAGGTCGTGGAGGGGGTGACGAGCGGCTGCCGCGACGAACGGCTGCGCGCTGCTCGGCGGCGAGACCGCCGAGATGCCGGGGTTCTACGCCGACGGCGAGTACGACGTCGCCGGCTTCATCGTCGGCATCGTCGACCGGCGACCGGCTGATCGACGGCCGCGGGATCGCGTCCGGGCGACGTGCTGATCGGCCTGCCGTCTTCAGGGCTGCACACCAACGGCTACTCGCTGGCGCGGCGGATCGCCTTCGAGATCGCGGCCTCGACGCGGCGATCGAGCGTCCCGGAGCTCGGCGACGTCGATCGGCGACGCGCTGCTCGCGCCGCACCGCAGCTACCTGCCGGTCGTCGCGCCGCTGCTCGGCAGCGGCTGGATCAAGGGCATGGCGCACATCACCGGCGGCGGCATCACCGACAACCTGCCGCGCATCCTGCCCGACGGGCATGCACGCGGCCGTCGTCCGGGCGATCGTGGCAGGTGCCGCCGATCTTCCAGTGGCTCCAGGCGACAGGCGAGGTGCCGGACGAGGACATGTATCGCGCCTTCAACATGGGCATCGGCCTGATCGTGGTGTGCGCCGCGGAGCACGCCGAGCCGCTGCTCGGCACGCTGGCCGAAGGCGGCGAGGCGGGGGCGGTCCGGATCGGCGAGGTGCGCGAGGCGGCGACGGGGTGCGTTACGTCGCCGGCTGACGATCGAGCGTCCGCGCCGCCCGCCGGCTCGCGGCCGCTGGGCGTGCTGATCTCCGGCCGCGGCAGCAACCTCCAGGCGCTCATCGACGCCATCCAGGATGGCCGTCTCGACGCGCGGATCGCCATCGTGATCTCGAACCGGGCCCAGGCCGCCGGCCTGAACGGGCGCGCGCGGCGGGCATCGAGACCCTGGTGCTCGACCACCGGCAGTTCGCGTCGCGCGACGAGTTCGATCGCCGGCTTGCCGACGAACTGCGGGCGCGCCACGTGTCGGTCGTCTGCCTGGCGGGGTTCATGCGGCTGATCGGCGCGCCGCTGCTCGAGGCCTTTCCCAACGCCATCCTGAACATCCACCCATCTCTGTTGCCGGCTTTCCCGGCGTGGACGCGCAGCGCCAGGCGCTCGAGCACGGCGTCAAGGTGGCGGGGCGACCGTGCACCTGGTGACCGGCGAGCTCGACGGCGGCCCGATCGTGCTGCAGGCCGCGGTGCCGGTGCAGGCGGACGACACCGTGGAGACGCTGTCGGCGCGCATCCTGGCCGAGGAGCACCGGCTGTATCCGGAGGCCGTGCGGGTGGTGCTCGACGGCGGGTGGCGGGTGGACGGGCGTCGCTTCGTGGTGCCGGTGCGGGTGAGGGGCCGGGCCTGGGTCCGGTCGGCGTCGCACTCGGTGCCTGCGCGCTATCCGACTAGCCTGATCTGGGCTATCCAGATAGCCTGCGGGGCGGAGGTCGGGTATCCTCTTGCCGCGCTGGGGGATGCGGGCGGCGGGCGCGAGAATGCGCGGGTGTTTATCTTGCAGGCTCCCCGTCGCCCGTGCAGGTTACTACTCGTTAGGTAAAAGCAAGGGGGCACGTGGAAGCTTGATCCGATCCGCTGCAAGCTGGCGGCTGAGGTGAAGGTCGGAGTGGTCCTGGTGCTGCTTCGTGGCAAAGACATCGAGGTGTCGAACAGTGCCGATCCGTGCCGCTGACGATGGAGACCCTCTGAACAGTGGCAGGCGTGGTCCTGCGATGCCATGTGCTTCAAAAGTCGTATCTCCACGGCGGAAGGACATCGAGGTGCCGCCGGTGAACTTCTCGATGCCGAACAAGCCGCTGCACCTACGAGTGGTGGGGGGCTGGCGGCGACGAAGGGCGGAGCAATGGCCTGGCCTGCTCGGAGGTGAGCGGCAAGATGTTAGACGGCTTGAATCATGAGTGAGCCCAGCCTGGCTGCTCTCCAAGCCGAGGAACGTCAGTCGTGCTCGGGTCATGTGGCTGTCGGCCAGGTCAAAGGGATCAGGGTGTTCTGTCCTCAATCGTCCCGAAGAAGTTCCGAGCCTGTTCAGGAAGCAGGAAGATCTCGATGGCGGCATGAGCAACGCCCGTCGCGCATCGACGACGGATGGTTCAGCGCGAAGGAGAAGCGAAGCCCGGCAGCCTTGGACAATCGTGGGCAGGAGATTCTCGGCCATTGAACGCGGCACGGTACGTTTGGGGAAGCGCAGAACTTCCAAACCATTAAGATCGCGGACGCCGGCGGCGCCGGTCGAATCGAACAGCGTCGATGAAGGTCGACAATCCCGCCAAGCGAAAGGCGGCGCATCAGGCGAGGCGCCGGGACAGCTCCTGGGCTTCTGGAGAACCGGTCGGCAGCGCGCGAAATCGGCGTCGCAGTTGCCAGAAGGTCGGCGGGGCGGCGTGGCGCCAGTTCCTCTGGAGCCGAGCCCCAAGCGCTTGGCTTCGTCGTGCAGCTCTTCGGCTCTGCGCCTGCGGAAGTTCGAAAGCAACTTCATGGCGGTACTGTAGCGCGAAGCGACGCCGACGAACAAGCGTATCTGGGACTCCTCGTCAAGCAGAAAGAAACGTCGGCGATCGGCCGCGAAGGGACGTTGTTGCGCCCACACGGCCCAGACGATCCCGGCCGGACTTAATTCGCCACGGCGATCGCCGCGACATTGCGCCGCGCCGATGCTCGGTCTGCAGTGCCCACGTGTGGAGCGGGGTGGGCTGCGCCGCCGCCTTCGCGTGCCAGACGACGGAGCGGGCGCCGTGCGTCAGGAGCATGCGCACGTAGACGTCGCCCTGTTTGCTGATCGCGCCAGCCGCCGGCGCCGCGCACTGGACTCTTCGTTCGGCGTCAGAGCCGAGAAAGCTGGCGAAATGCCGTCCCGAGGGAAAGCGCCGGATGTCGGCGACGAGCGCGACCAGCGCCGTGGCGGTGATCACCCCCACGCCCGGGACCGTTTGCAGGAGCGTCACGTCGGCGCATCTCGGAGCCAGCGCGTCGAGTTGTCGTTCGACCGCACGCATGTTCGTCTCGAGCACCGCAATCTCATCGCAGGCCGCCGCGAGCGTCGTGTGCAGCAGCAGCGGGACGGCCGGCCGGGTCGACCAGTAGGGCCCGGACCCGCGGGACGACGTGCGTGGCCCCGACCGGAATGAAGACGCCGAATTCGCGCAGCAAGCCACGGAGGGTGTTCAGCCGCGCCGTCCGCGTGGCGAGCCACGTGGACCGCAGGCGATGCAACGAGGCGATGGCCTTGGTGCTCGATCGCTCTTGACGGGGACGGCGTGAATCTCGTCGTTCCGATTCGCTTCGAGCAGCCCCTTCGGCGTCGGTGCGATCGGTCTTGTTGCGACGGACGTACGGTCGCACATCGTGCGCGGGCAGCAGCCGTACCGTGTGACCGAACGGTTGGAGCTGCCGGGCCCAGTAAGTGAGCCGACCCGCAGGCCTCGAGCACGATGGTCGCCGGCGGCCGCTGGGCGAAGAACGGTAGGAGTCGATCGCGCGACAGCCGTCGTTCGTCATCGAGATGGCCCGGGCGATGCGACACGGCGACCTGGAACACGGACTTTGCGAGATCGACGGCGATGGTCGTATGCTCCATGTGGCTCCTCCTTGCCTTGGCCTCGAAGAGGCCGTTTCACCGTTGGCACAATGATGCCGCACGGCAGGAGGAGTCCATTCCATCGCTGCAGCCGACGGCGGCGGGTGCGATCATGAGCCGCCGCGGCTGAAGCGGAACGTCAGGCAGACGAACTCGAAGCAGTGAGGAAATGGCATCAAATCAGCGACCGGCTCCACTCGAGATTCTAGCTCGAGAACTGTGGAGCGACACGGTCACAGCTCAGCAACATCTGGGGATACTGCCGGAAACGCCTGGCGCGGGCTAGATCGATCTGCAGATCATCTGTGGGTGCTGTGTCGCGCAGGCCTCATTCGAGTCATGGCGTGCGCAAGGAAGTGTACGAATGAGGCAATCCGGGAGGCGCCTTCAAGAGAATAGTTCGCATCTAAGCAGAGAATTCCGTGCAGTCCCCATGAATGGGCTGAGACTCTAAGCAATGCCTTGAAGTCAGATTTCTCGGCACGCGGGGGTCCTTGTTAGACTGACTCCTTCCTCGTCAACCCCTTGTTCTGGCAAACCGGAAAATCCGATTCGGCAGACAGTGTGTCTCGTTCTGATGCCCTTCGCGCCGGAAACGCACGGCGTTGTACGAGGACCACATTGTCCGCCGATCAAAGCCTTGGGCTGACGGTAGCGCGGGCCGATGAATACCTACGGTCGCCCGATCATGTCCGACGTATGGGTGGGGCTCTTTGCGGCAGCGGTGTCATTGTCGCCGACTGCACCGGGCGCAATCCGAATGTGTTTTACGGAAATAGGGGTCGCCCATGCGATCGGTAAACCCGTTGTTCTCATAACCGAGAATGGACTTGATCCGGTTTGGTGGACATCTTCCGAAAGGTGGATACGATGTCCAGACCGATGGCAGACAGTCCCAAGCCGCCGCGCCAGCGCCGGCGGTTCGATGCTGAGTTTAAGGAGCAGGCGGCGCGCCTGGTCCTCGATGAAGGCAAGAGCGTCGGCGCCGTGGCGCGCGATCTTGATCTCACGGAGACCGCGTTGCGTGAGTGGGTCAAGCGCGCGCAGGCGGACCGCACCAAGGGCCGCACCGGCCTGACCACGGCCGAGCGCGACGAGCTAGTGCGGCTCCGTCGAGCGCTCCGGATCGCGGAAGAAGAGCGAGACATTCTAAAAAAAGCGACGGCGTTCTTCGCGAAGCAGAGCCGATGAGGTTTGCCTTCATCGCGGCGAAGAAGGCCGAGCATCGTGTGACGATTCTCTGCCGGTGTATGCGGGTGACCCGGAGTGGCTTCTACGCGTGGCGCCGACGGGGGCTCTCCGCGCGGGCGCAGCGGGATCTCGTCTTGCGCACCAAGCTGCGGGCCTTTCATGCGGCCAGCGGTCAGATCTACGGCCGTCCGCGCCTGTGGAAGGACCTGCACGAGGACGGTGAGGCCGTCAGCGAAAAGCGTGTCCAGCGTCTGATGCGGGAGGAACAGATCCAGGGCAAGGTGCCGAAGCGCTTCAAACAGACGACCAACAGCGAACACGATGACCCGATCGCGGCGAATGTGCTCGACCGCGACTTTACCGCGGCGGCGCCCAATCAGCGCTGGGTCGGCGACACCACCGAGTTTGTGATCGGCGACAACGCCAAGCTCTACCTGGCGGCGATTCTCGATCTGTACTCCCGGTTCGTCGTCGGCTGGGCGGTCAGCACCGTGAACGATCGGCGACTGACGTTGAAGGCGCTCGAGATGGCGGTCCAGCGTCGCTGTCCGGGCCTGGGTTGCTGCATCATTCCGATCGCGGATGCACCTACACGTGTGAGGACTACCAACAGTACCCCGCCACGCACGGCATCACGTGCAGCATGAGTCGGCGCGCCGACTGCTACGACAACGCGGTGATGGAGAGCTTCTTCGCCACCGTGAAGAAAGAAAAGGCGGATCGGTTCCCGAGCGACAGCACCGCGAAGATGGCGTTGTTCGACTACATCGAGGTGTTCTATAACCAACGTCGTCGACATTCGACACTCGGGCAGATCAGTCCGGCCAGGTTCGAGCGCGAGGCGGCGGCGTAGGGCATGGACGCTGCCATCCCCGTGGACGCCAAGAACGCGCCCACCGGGATTTGGAAAACCGCACAGAACGCGGTTTCCCACGAGCGTCCACACCCATCATCCTTGGTGTATGAAGAGGAACGACGAACAACGAACCCCGCCGCGCCAATTAACCTGTCCACCGATTCGGATCAGGTCAGAACGCGGACGATGTGCCTGCGACCTCAACATATCCGCTACATAACATTCGAGATCACACCCAGAGGAATGGCGCAGTTTGAGAAGCAGCTCCAGCTTACCGTGCACTCGACACTCTGGAATGAACGAAGACATCGGGGAAGCGTCACGGCTGAATCCATAGCGGCCCAACAACTGCGGGCAGCCGGCGGCGCGCAGGTGGGACGATGAGCCGCCCGGCTGAAGCGGCGCGTTAGGCCGGACTGACAAAAGGCAAATGCGCTACTCCGCGAAGCTGCTCTTCATCTGGAATGAGATGCGGTACGGTGAGTCGCACAAGACGTCTGTGCGAGAACACATCCTTACATTCCAGGCACCCTCAGCACGCGCGGCAGTGCGCAAAGCGAAAATCGCTCGGAGGCAGGCCCAACTGCGATACGAGACTGGCCACCGCTCGCAGTTCGCCGTGTCCTGCAGTGCATCGAGGTCAAGTCGCACGACGAGGGCGAGGTCTGGTGGGAGTCTCGCGCGGCAGTAGCATCCTGAGAAATGGGTTCAGAAGGCCCCTGCCAGTTGAGGCACAGTTCTACGTCTTCACCGAGCACTCGTAAACGCAGAATGAAACAGACGGGTTGATGGTTAACAGAAGTCCGGCAGGAATCGTTTACACCTACGCGGCGTTATTGGGACCCTGTGATTTCCAGACTACGTTCATCGATCTTCCCGAGCGGCGTACCTGTAATACACGATGTTCCAGATGCCATCGCCGACCTCCTCGAGGCCAATGTCTTCGCCGCGAAGGACCTGACTCAAGAAGGGCTGGTGCGAGTGGAGCCGGAAGGTGCCGGCGCTACTGACACGACGGACTTCCAGGTGCGCCGGATAGGCGGGTGGGGTGATGCGCTCGGGGTACAGACGGGACGACGGCGTCCAGAGCGACGAGGGCGTCCGGTCACCGATGCCCTCGTGCGGGCCTTCCTCGTTATAGCGCACGCGGAAGGCGTTGAAGCGCCGCTGTTCGCCGCCGCGTCCGCGACGCGGGCGGGTGGTCTCGCCTTTCGATCGCGAGGCATCCGCTCGTGGGTGCCGTTGTCTTGCGGACTACAACAGCGGAATCCGTTGGTGGGCGATGCCGAGCTGCATCCACCACACGTTCAGCGCCGATAATCCGTGATCCCGGTCGACGCACAGGGCGCACCGTTGTCGCTCGGATCGCCTCGGCAACCCGACCGCTCTGAAACGCGTGCGGAAGACCGCCTTCGTGCCGCTGTCACGACAGAGGGCAGGCCATGGCACGCCAGCGGCTCCGGCTGAAGTAATCCATGATCGTCAGCGGCTAACAGTACCGACCGTCCCGTTCTGAACTGCCCTTAAATCCACCGGCCACACGTGATCCGGACGATCGGTTTGAGCAGCATCGCCCCGGGTGCGCCCACTTGTGCGGCGGCGATTCTTGTGGAGCAACGCGTGCCGATCGAGGATTCCATTGAAGGTGTCCGCGCGGCCAGGGCCGAGCCGGGTACCTGGTGCGGAGGACCTGCCGAAGCTCTTGGCGCCCCAGCCGTTACTCCCGCGCCCACGACGATCAGCGCCTCCAGTCGGCGCCCGTCCGGTGGGGACACTGATGCGGGCGTGGCTCCATCCGCGAAGTCCCGCCGCCCGTCCGACGCGCCATCCACTTGTAGCCGTCTGTCGGCTCACGCCGAACCGCTTCCACAGCGTCATCGACCAGTGCCCGCTCTCGAAATCGCGTACGAGGTGAGCCCGTTGGTCCGATTCGTTTCCATCCAAGGCATCTCCTTGGGTGACGATCCTGCCGGACTTGTGTCAACAATCAACCCGGTCTATACCCTCAGCGGCCTGCCGCACACCACGCAGCGGAGGGCGCTCCAGCACGCCACGTTAGGAAAACCGATGAAGTACAGCCGCTGAAGTTATCGGCGGATGTTCGTGGGCCGCGTATCTGTTTGTCACACCCATCGAGGCGTTCGCCTGCAGTTGTGTGGATTGCCAAGTCGGACCAGTGCTGCCGAGGCCCGCAAGGCCTTCCTGGATGACTCGACTCGAGCCGAAGCGGCGGTGATTCGGGCAGGTCGTCTCGGCTGCGTGACCTCGAGGCTGTCGTGAATGTGAGCCGCACTTTCAAAGGCCAAGAAGTCCTGAAGCTCTTTCGCGCCCGGCGCAGACCAAACGCCCAGGAACAGGGAGCGACCACTCGTGATGAGCATGGACTGTCGCCGTCCCTCAAGCTGCAGGCGGAGTACCCGATCATCCTGTTCAGAAAGAACAGCGGCTTGCTGGATGCGGAGAGGTGCGCGGTGTGGACTGGGCAATAGCTTCAGCAGCGACTCGTGTGAATTCCACAGCGGCGTGGATAAACAAGCGGGCCGCCTGACCACCGGGTGAAGCCGACTGCGGCTGCCGCCTCGGCTCCCTGATCGCAGAGACTGCGGCACCCCTGCGCCGCGGGTTCACTCGAAGACGTGGGGCGTCCAACTTCGTCGCAACGCGGTCGCACAGCGGCAGCCACGCGTCTTCGGGCCGCCACTCCCAGGTGATGTCTTGCCGCCTGCCATCCTCACTGAACTCGATGCGAGCACGTTCCGTCTTACCGCTGATCGTCCAGACCTTCCCTTCGACAGTCACGTCATAGTGGCGGTAGAAGCCGTGGTTCTCGAACGTGCGTGCGAAGTAGCAGCCCGCCTCGTCGTCCCACCCCATGACGCTGAGCGTGTCGAACGGGCCGTCGACCTGCGCACGCTCGTCCTGGATGAGGAAGAACTGGCCAGTGTGCCACCGGCCGCTGTGCGTGCTGGTCCATCGCGTCGGGTTGGCGCGCGGGTTTCGCGGGTCCTGACCCGGGCCGCCGAAAGAGTGCCCCTCGGCTTTCCAGTCGCCAATAAAGGATTCCAACGCGTCGTGCTGCGCGCGGCGTTCTGGCGGTGATTGCATGGTTTGCTCCGGCTGCGGGATTGTACACTCCGACACGGACGCAAACTATGTTCCCGCGCTTTGCTCAACGCGCGGCCGAGAGCGCCTGGTGCTTGCAGCGGCTGCCGCTGAACCCCAACGTTAGGACCACAGCGTGGATGTCGAACGCTTAATCGATTCGTTCGCTGGCCGTGCCGCGAAGATGCGTGGCATGTGATGATCCGTGCGGCGGATGGTGACTATCGCGTCGAGCAGGAGTTCTACGCTCATCCCTCGGCGCTCGTCGCACTGGCGAACGATTGTCGGCGTTTACCGGCGCACCGCGGCGATGAAGTGCGCTTCGAAGTCGGCTCCAAGGAACCGAACGGGGCCCATTGGGTATTCCTGCGAGCGTTCATCGTAGATGCGCAGCCGGTCATGCCGCCATCACGGTTGATGTCGGACGCAACGGCGACGCGTTACGCACGCGATCGGCGAGGTTCACGATTGGCTGTGATGTCGCATCGATCAACCGCCTCGGTGAGCACCTTCGTCAATGGATCGATGGGCCGGGCGGTTCAGTGCGCCAGCAGCTTCATTCGTCGTAGCCCGGGGCAGTGTGGGCAGCGTGGGCAAACACGAAGGATTCGGAGCAGCGCCGGCGCCGAGCGGCGGGACGTTCGCCAGATCTCGAAGTAGCGGTCCTGAGAAGCTGGCACAATCAAGCCGTGAGCCCGACGGTTCAGCAGAGCGGTCCGTATCGGCTCTTGCATAGGTGGCGGACCTCGCGGCGGCAGCTCAGGCTGGCAAGGCGCTGCAGCCGACGAACCGCGCGCGAAAGCGCCAAATTGCAGCCCCGTTCCCGCGCGGTTCGCGGCTGACCGACAATGCGTCGAGCGCTCGAAGGAATTCAGAGACTGATCTCGAAGCCGAGCAGGCGACGGGCTCGGGATTGCGCACCCGCGGGACGACGAACGCCGGGAGGCTCGACAGGCGGTAGGATCTAGATCCAGGATGCCTCCGAAGGTTCATGAAGTGTTGGCCCGGCTGGAAGCTGACGGGTGGTTTCAAGTTCGCCAGAAAGGGAGCCACCGGCAACTTCGCCATCCGACGAAGCCGGGCACGGTGACGGTGGCGGGCAAATCAAGCGTGGAAGTACCGCCGGGAACGCTGAACAGCATCCTGAAGCAGGCGGGCTTGAAGAAGTGAGGCAAGCGGCAATGGAGTATCTGGTCGTCATCGAGCGGGGGCCGACGAGCTTCGGCGCATACGTCCCAGACCTGCCCGGGTGTGTGGCCGTTGGCGAATCTCACGCTGAAGTCGAGGCGCTCATTCGCGAGGCCATCGAGTTCCACATCGAAGGCCTGCGCGAGGAGGGACGCCCGTTGCCGGAACCCGCGTCCACCGGCCAAGTCGTCACGATCGACGCATAACATGCCGCTGGAGTCGACGCGTCGTGGGGCGCTCGCGCGCTCCGCGCCGCCCGCAGCTCCCGTGCGCCGTGCTCACGTCCGCGTCGACGAAGTTCGCCGAATAGCCCGCAATCGATGAACGGCGAGCTGACCAGCATGCTCACGACACTTGCCGAGGCGGTTACGCCGGCTACCTTCAAGACCCGAGCAGCATCTCCGGGAGGTCGTATGGAGTCCAGGGTGGTGATCCTGGAGTATGACGTGCGAACGGCATGCAGCAGACGCTACCAGGCGGCGCCGCCGACGTCGACCGCTATGCGAAAGATGGAATGAGGAAGGCGCTCGCCTCTGGCACACTTCGCGTCTCCGTACTGCTGCTGCTGCTGCCGGCGGCGCGGTTGCGGGCTCGCCATCGTCGCTGATCGCAGGATCGTCACGGCTGTCCGCGGAGCGATTGACGGCGCGCCACCCATGCCGGACGGACCGCCATTGGACGCACGCGACGCCGCGGTGTTCGAGTTGAAGTGGGCTGACAACGTGGTCGAGGCGTACCACGCGGCCTATGCGTCGGCGGATGGTTCGCAGAACCGAGGTCTTTGCCGTCACGTTCAACGATTCGACGTTGGCGGACCCCGAGCCGCGGTCGGCCACGATGAACCCGTCGGCACGGCTCACGAGTCGCTTCGTGTGGGGCTCCACAGTTGTCGTCGTCTCTGGCCGTCGAAGTGACTGCTTCCGGGCGGTCACCGGCTACATCGGGTCGCTCAAGTGACTGCCTGACCAGCGTCTGCAGCCGGCGGCGGCTCGTCCGGAGCATCAGCCTGTCGCGGCTGGACGCGGTCGCTATCCGGACTCAGGGACTGGCGCGCATGACAAACGGACTACGACTCGCGGTTGGGCTCAGCGTCGCTGCGGCGGCGATATGTTCCGTCACCCTTCCAGCGGAGGTGCCGCGATTCGCCCTTAGCCAGGAGGAGATCGCAGCCGCGATCGCATGGGGCCGCACAGCCCGGCCCGAGGGCTACCCCTTGCGAAACAGCGACGGCGAACGAGCAGGTGCCTTGTATACACCCTACCTGCGTGTCGCTCTTGCCGCGCGCTCGGCCGCCGAGCGGAATCAGCCTTTCAGTCCCGACAGTGTCACCCCGCATGTCATCGATCCGAAGGCAGCGGAACCGGGCGGCAAAGCGATCGTGTACATCGCGATGCGTGTCGACGGCACGCAATCGCCAGATGACTACGAGCCTGGCCTCGTCGTGCGCCTGCTCGACGAGGGTTCCGGTGGCACCGCCGCAAGCCCCTTCGCCACGAGCGCCTCGACCACGGTCGGCCGAGGCAGCCGCTTCGCGCCCGTGTATTTGCAGTACGGATTGGAAAGGGACGCCGTATACGTATTCGCCTCCTTCCCTGACGAGCAGGTTCGCCGAGCGTCCCAGGTCGAGCTATTCGACGGCATCCACAGAAAACGCTGGAGAGAGGGCGCCCACGCGATCATCACCGGGTCTGACCTGTCTGGATGGAGATGAACCGCCGGCCGGACAGGCCGCTGGCGCGCAGCTCGGCACGCATCGACGCCCCTTGATAGCCCCGGCTGAGTCCGCCGATGTGACTACACGAAGGAAGGAAGAGACATGACGACGCACATCACCGGGACACGTGCCGAGTGGCTGGCCGCCCGGCTCGCCCTGCTCGAGGAGGAGAAGGCGCTGACGCGGCGCAGCGACGAGCTGGCGCGGCGGCGGCAGGAGCTGCCGTGGGTGCGGATCGACAAGGCGTATCGATTCGAGACCGACGCGGGAAGCGCCTCGCTGGCCGACCTCTTCGCCGGGCGCTCTCAGCTCCTCGTCTACCACTTCATGTTCGGACCCGATTACACGGCGGGGTGTCCGTCCTGCTCGGCCATCGCGGACGGGTTCGACGGGTTCGTCGTCCACCTCGCGAACCACGACGTGACGCTGTCGGCGGTGTCGCGGGCGCCCCTGGCAAAGCTGCTGTCCTACAAGCGGCGCATGGGCTGGAGCTTCCCGTGGGCGTCTTCGTTCGGCGATGACTTCAACTTCGACTTCGACGTCTCCTTCACCGAAGAGCAGCAACGCGCCGGCATCGAATACAACTACCGGCGCGAGGAGCCATGGACGGCGCGCGGAATCGGCAACGCCCTGACCCAAAGCGGCGAGGGGCCGGTAGCGGAAATAGCAGGGGGAACCGGCACCGACGTGGCCACGTACACGCGCGAGCGGCCGGGCATGAGCGCGTTCGTGCTCGAGGACGGCGTGGTGTACCACACCTATTCCGCCTATGCTCGCGGCCTGGACGGCCTGTGGGGCATGTTCCAGTGGCTCGACCGCGCGTCCAAGGGGCGCAACGAGACAGGTGTCTGGTGGCAGCGCCACGACGAGTATGGCAAGCGCTGAGACGCAAGAAGGCGGTGCGGCGGAGCGCCGGCCAGATGCGAGGAACGTCACAATGAGCAACAGCCGGATCGTCCCACCGGGCGGCGGGGTCGGCTACGAGTGGTCTGCCGATCACACGTTCGTCAAGGTCGGGGCTGAAGAGACCAACGGCGCCTATGCCTTGCTGGAGGACAACCTCAAGCCTGGCTTCGCCCTGGGCCTTCATCGTCACGACCACCACGCCGAGACCTTCTACGTGCTCGAGGGCCCGATCGAGTTCCATGTGAACGGTGCCTGGATCGTGGCTGAGAAGGGGACGTGTATTCACGTCCCCCCTGGCGCTCCGCACGCGTCCCGCCTGCCGGACGGATCGCATGGCCGGATGCTGATGATCTACCAGCCGTCCGGGTTCGACGGGTATCTGGCCGAGCTTGCGACGATGACCGAAGCGGACTTCGGGAACAGCGATCGGATGGCCCGATTGAATGCGAAATACGACCTGGTGCAGCTCGGCCCGGTCCCCGACTAGGCGAGGTCTCGGCGCGAGCCTGTCGTCCCCGCGCCTCGAGCGGGCGCCGTGACACGGATCGAAAGCATCGCCACAGGAGCAGCGGAGGGCGTCATCAATAGTTTCATCGACATCGATGCGTTGGTGCGGTGCCTGTCGGCAGCGTACCGCGACGGCGAAGGTGACGTGGGGCGCCGCGTGTTCAAAACCGCCCTGGAGACGAATCTCGACTTCAATGCGCGGCAGGCCGAGCTCTATTCATCGACGGTGCTGTCCAGGAACTCGAACGGGTCCGCGAGCTTCGTGGCGAGGCACGCCTATCGACTGGCCGGGAGATGGATGCGATGCGAGGATCGTGGGTCTGCGGGTAATCTCGTTGCCACGAAGACGGAAACGTGGCGATTCGAGGAAGACCTGACATACGAGCATAAGCTGGAAAGCTACGAAGGATACGTCTCACCATCGGCTCCTCGTACTCGCTGCCGAAGTCCTCATCCGAGTATGGTGTCTGGGCCCCCTCCGACCAACCTGAGGACACTTTCACGGTGGTGATTATCAGTCGTGCCGGGCACTGCCGCAGATTTTCGGTGGAGTGGCTGGATTCAAGAAGTCTGCCGCAGGCGTGCAAAATAGACCGCCAACATTTCATGAGAGAGTAGCAGTCGCGAACAAGGCGGGCCGCCACGCATGGCCGAACGTCGCACCCAAACGTGTCACGGAGGGTTCCCAATGACTGGACGTCGATGGGTTTTGCTAATGCTGCTGGCCGCAGGCGGATGTGGCGGCCCTGCGATAGACACGGACGCCACGCTCGTCGAAGGGCGGGGCATCGAGCCGGATCTGGTCCTTGGCACCACGACACTTACGCAGGCGAAGGATGTGATCGGAGAGACGACGAGCGAACCGTCGCAATCGGGCCAGGCAACGGAGTGGGACATTGGCGCGTATCGGCTGCACTTCTTTACGCCGGACGGCGGGGCCGAGCCGGTGCTCCACGCGATCACCGGCATGCGGCGGAACAATCCGCAGATGCCCAACTTCGAAGGGAAGACCGGTCGCGGCGTCGGCGTCCTCGATTCGGACGAGAATATGCGCGCGGCCTACGGACCACCGGCCGCGGAGTGGATTCAGACCGGCGGACGGGTCTTCTATTATCCGGATGGCGCGGTGTTCTACGCCGAGCACCCGAGTAAGATCACCGGCTACGACGGCCCGCCACCCACGCCGGCCGGCCTGAACATCACGCGCATCACGGTCACGGTACCGTTTCAGATCCTCGAGGCTCCGGAAGCTGCGCAATCCGGCCAGCTGGCGGTCACGGGCCCACCCAAGACGTCGCTGCCGGTGTCGGTGGACTAGCATGCGGGCTGATGCGTCGAGAATGGTAGTGGCGCGCTCCCCGGAGTGACATCATGCCGCACGCATTTCAACGAATGCTGTTGGCCGCGGCCATCCTTGGACTCGTGATGGCCGGAAGCTCGCGCGCCGGCGCCCAGGTCACCTCCACCGGCTTCCTCGTCAACCATGAGGAACGCATCGACGCGACCCCGCGGCGGGTGTACGACGCACTGGTAGGGCAGGTGGGCATGTGGTGGAACCCCGATCACACCATCTCGGGAGATTCCCGGAATCTCTCGATTGAAGCTCGCCCCGGCGGCTGCTTTTGCGAGCGGCTTCCCGGCGGCGGTGGCCACGAACACCTGCGCGTCGTCCATGTCGCCCGGGGTGAGATGTTGCGCCTGTCCGGGGCGCTGGGGCCGTTGCAGGCGTCAGGGGTGGCCGGCAGTCTCACCTGGACGCTGACGCCTTCTTCGGGCGGCACAGTCGTCCGGCTGTCCTACAGCGTGGGCGGTTTCCTCGAGGGCGGCTTCGAGAAGGTCGCGCCCGCGGTGGGTGCCGTGCTGGCGGAGCAGGTGCGCCGGCTCAAGCAGTTCGTGGAGACCGGCAAGCCAGTCCAGGGTGCCGCCAATTCTGACCGATGAAGGCGAGACGGCAGGGGGGCGCGCCATTTCTCCATCGGGTCGAGAGCCTGCCGGAGCTGATCGACCGGGACCGCTACCCGTTCAACATCCGCGCCTTCTCTGCCGGGATCGACCTGGCGTTTCGCAGCACGGTCACGTTCTTTGTCGGCGAGAACGGCAGTGGGAAGTCGACACTGCTCGAAGCCCTCGCGGAATGCTGCGGGTTCAGCCCGGAGGGCGGCAGCCGCGACCATCACCGCGAGGTGTTTGCCGACCGGTCCCCCTGGGCTCGAGCCCTCCGGCTCTCCTGGCGGCCAAAGGTCACCGAGGGCTTCTTCATGCGCGCGGAGAGCTTCTACAACTTCGCGACCTACATCGAGTCGGTCTCGGACATGCGCGCTTACGGTGGCAAGTCCCTGCACGAGCAGTCGCACGGGGAATCGTTCATCTCGCTGTTCGCCAACCGGTTCGAGCAGGGCCTCTACATCCTCGACGAGCCGGAGGCCGCGCTGTCGCCGCAACGTCAACTGTCCTTCCTCAGGATCATCCACGACCTCTCGACGCCGGGGCACGCGCAGTTCCTCATCGCGACCCATTCGCCGATCATCCTGAGCTACCCAGGCGCTGTGCTGTTCAGTCTTGACGGCGACAGGATCCAGGAAGTCAACTACCGCGACACGACCCACTTCATCGTCACCCGCGATTTCCTGAACGGGCCGGAGCGGTTCTTCAAGCACCTGTTCGCCGCGGCGGACGATGCGGGAACCGATCGCTAGCTGGCTGGCTGCGGCGGGCGGCGAGAGGCGCCGTCCGGGCCGCCGGCTTGACTCTGGAGAGTGAGCGTTTGCAGCTGACGGCGGGCGGTGCGATCATGCGGTCGCCGCGGCTGAAACCGGACGGAAGCACTAGCGACCTCAACGTGGCCTTCACCAAGGAGAGAGAGAGAAGATGCGACCACGTTGGGTCTTCCTGATGGCGTTCGCGCTCGTGTTCTATGGCACCGGCGCCGCCATTATCGAGAGCTTTGTCAACTACGCGAGCTGGCATCTCATCGGAGCGGACGAGTTCACCGTATACCATCGGTTCATTTCGCCGCGAGTGCTGGGCCTGTTGGTTGCGCCACTGCTGCTGGGCACCGCGTTCACGATCCTGATGTTGTGGTCTCGGCCCGCAGCCATTCCGGCCTGGGCCGTGTGGGCAGCTATTGCTGCGCAGGCCGTCGTGTGGGTCTCCACCGCCACGATACAGGCCCCGATCCAGATTCAACTGAGCGCGCACGGGCTGTCAATCGAGCTGATCGAGCGCCTGATCACGACCAATTTCTGGCTGCGCCGGATCCCGTATGCGGTTTGCGCGGGGCTGTTTCTCTGGATGGCGGCGCGAGTCATGGCGGCAGCAGATGAGAGGATGACGACGACAGACGGGAGGCGATGATGTTGCAACCGGTCGCAAACGGGAGCCGTCACGAAATGGACGTACCTCCGCCAGGCCGAGTGCTGGCTTGCGTGGACGATCTTCAAGTTCGCTGACTACGTCCCGACCATACGACCCTGATCGCGCCTGGCGGCGTGGATCCCCGCCCAATGGAGGACACGATGGCGATTGTTCGTCGAAGGCTGGCGTGGTGCGGCGTGGCGGTCGTCATGGCGGGCGGCGTCGCGGCGGTGATGGCCCAGGGACGGGGTGATGTCGTGGAGGCCGGCTCCCTGGGCGGTCTGACGGCTGAAATCCGCCAGCTCCGGCTCGCGGTGGAGGAATCCACCCGCACCCAGACGCAGACACAGGCCCTGGGCGTTTACCTGTCGGCGCAGCAGGCCCGTCTCGTCCAGGCGGCGGCCAGGGCCGACGCCGCGCGAAAGGAGCTCGACGCCATCATGGTCCGATCGAGAGGGATGGCGGTCCAGGTCGCGAACACTGAGGACGCGCTGCCGGGCGCGACCAATCCTCAGGAGCGCGCCCAGCTGGAGATGCAGAACCGGGCGCTGAAACAGGAACTCGAGACGGCTGGCTTCGAAGAGCAGCTCGTTCGGGGCCGGGAAGCCGAGCTCGCGCAGGTGCTCCAGGCCGAGAACGCGCGCTGGGCCGATCTCGTCTCGAGACTCGAACAACTGATCAAGAGATGAGCAACGCCCTCACCCGTTGCGCACGGGCTGGATGGTGAGGACCGCCACTTCCGGCGGACAGTTCAGCCGGACCGGGATGTAGACGGTCCCCACCCCGCGGCTGACGAACACGGTCGTGTTCTCCCGCTGCGCCGCCCCCGCGACGACAGGAAACTCCCGCGCGGCAATCGCGCCGAGGCCGGGCAGGACAATCTGGCCGCCGTGCGTATGGCCGCTGAGCAGCAGCGGCACCGACAGCGAGGCGGCTTCGATCAGCCGCTTGGGGGTGTGGGCGATCAGGATGAGCGTCGGGGAGGCGCCTTTGAGCACCCGGGTGATGTCGCCGACCCGGTGCGTCCAGTAGCGCAGCCCCGCCAGTTCGACCTTCTCCCCCTTGACCGTGATCCGCGTCCGCTCGTCTTTGAGCACCTCGAATCCGACCGCGTTCAGCGCCGCCGGAACCTCCCGCTCGTCGTCGTGGTTCCCGAGCACGGCAAAGACGCCGTGGGGCGCCGTCAGACCGGCAAGCGCCTGGGCGGCGGGCCGGGCGTAGCGCAGGTCGTGGTTCGTCACGTAATCGCCGCCGACGATGATGAGGTCGGGGGTGCGGGCCATCAGCGTCTCGACAGCGCCGGCGACCATCTCGTGCGAGACGGTCGCGCTGCGGTGCAGGTCGGTCAGGAAGCCGATCCGGAGCCCGGCCAGCGGCGCGGGCCAGCCCACGACGTCGAGCGTTTCCTCGGTGACGTCGAGATGGTGGCGTTCGTACAGGTAGCCGTGGGCGGCCGCCCCTGCCGCCGTGCCGGCGGCGACCGCCCCCAGTCCCCGGAGGACGGTGCGCCGGGTCAACTGCCTGGGGTCGAGGCTGGAAGACATCCGTTCGGCTATGGTAGCGCGGCCGCCGGGGTAACATTCCACAGCGCATGACCATCGACGAGCAGATCGCCTACCTGACCAAGGGCTGCGTGGACGTGGTCCGTGCCGACCAGCTGCGCGCCAAGCTGGAACGCGCGGAGCGGACGCAGACGCCGCTCGTCGTCAAGGTCGGCTTCGACCCGACCGCGCCGGACCTGCACCTCGGGCACACGGTCCTCATCCGCAAGATGAAGCACTTCCAGGATCTCGGTCACACCGTCGTCTACGTTGTCGGGGCGTTCACCGCCCTCATCGGCGACCCGACCGGGCGGTCGAAGACGCGGCCGCCGCTGACGATGGACGAGATCAATGAGAACGCGGAGACGTACAAGACGCAGATCTTCAGGATCCTCGACCCGGCGAAGACCGTCACGCGCTTCAACAGCGAGTGGCTGGAGCCGCTGGGGAGCGCCGGCTGGGTCAAGCTGGCGGCCAAGTACAACGTGGCGCAGATGCTCGAGCGGCGCGATTTCAAGAAGCGCTACGAAGGGGGGCAGCCGATCGCCATCCACGAGTTCCTCTATCCGCTGGCGCAGGCCTACGATTCGGTCTACCTGCAGGCGGACGTCGAGCTGGGCGGCACCGATCAGCTGTTCAACCTGAACGTGGGGCGCGACATCATGCCGGCGTTCGAGCTCGAGCCGCAGGTGGTGATGACGACGCCGCTGCTCGAGGGGCTGGACGGCGTCGAGAAGATGTCGAAGAGCCTGGGCAACTACGTCGGCGTGACCGAGAGCGCGCCGGAGATGTTCGGCAAGCTGATGTCCATCTCGGACGATCTGATGTGGAAGTACTACGCGCTGCTCACCGACCTGACGCCGGAAGACGTCGTGGCCCGCCGCGACGCGGTGGCGGCGGGGACGCTGCATCCGAAGAGCGCGAAGGTGGCGCTGGCGAAGACGATCGTGGCGGACTTCCACGACGCGGCGGCCGCCGACGGGGCGGCGGAGGAGTTCGAGCGGCGGTTCTCGCGCAAGGAGCTGCCGACGGATGCGCCGATCGTCGAACTCACGGAAGAGGAGTGGCGACAGCCGCTCGAGAAGCGGCTGGTGCGCTGCGGGCTGGCGGAGTCGATGAGCGATGCGCGGCGGAAGGTGCAGCAGGGCGGCGTGCGCATCAACGGCCAGAAGGCCGGCGTGGCTGGCGACGCGGAGTCGGACGCGGCGGCGGCGGACGGCGCGGAGTATCTGCTGCAGGCGGGCAAACATGCGGCGGTGCGGGTGCGCAGGAAGGCGTGAACGAATTTCTTTTCCGTCGGGTGTTGACGACGGGGCGTGCGGGTCATATAGTTGTTGAGCGTCAGTGCACGCGCGCTGCTGAGCTTGACCGGTGCGGAAGCGCACGGGTTGACAGTCTGGTGGGCGCTGCGTATATTGACTGAGACCGACCGAGCCCGACCCGTTGGCGGCATTTACCCGCTGACACTTCCTTCGGCTCGTCACTCCCAAGTCGCTGCTGCCGAG
>CAWIAX010000002.1:0-2305000 GCA_963834305.1 uncultured Acidobacteriota bacterium | reverse complement strand
AAATTCCTTGTCGGGTAAGTTCCGACCTGCACGAATGGCGTAACGATTTGGGCGCTGTCTCAACGAGGGGCACTGCGAATTTGTGGTACCGGTGAAGACGCCGGTTGCCCGTGACTAGACGAAAAGACCCCGTGCACCTTTACTACATCTTAGTAGTGAATGCTGGCGTGTTATGCGCAGGATAGGTGGGAGGCTTTGAACCCAGGCTTTCGGGCTTGGGGGAGCCAACGGTGAGATACCACCCTTAACACTCCGGCGTTCTAACCTCGACCTGTTATCCAGGTCAGGGACACTGCTAGGTGGGTAGTTTGACTGGGGCGGTCGCCTCCTAAACTGTAACGGAGGCGCGCGAAGGTTCGCTCAGGCTGTTTGGAAATCAGCCGTAGAGTGCAAAAGCAGAAGCGAGCTTGACTGCGAGTCCTACAAGACGAGCAGGTGGGAAACCAGGCTTTAGTGATCCGGTGGTTCCGCGTGGAAGGGCCATCGCTCAACGGATAAAAGGTACGCCGGGGATAACAGGCTGATCCTAGCCAAGAGTTCACATCGACGCTAGGGTTTGGCACCTCGATGTCGGCTCATCGCATCCTGGAGCTGTAGCAGGTTCCAAGGGTCCGGCTGTTCGCCGGTTAAAGCGGTACGTGAGCTGGGTTTAGAACGTCGCGAGACAGTTCGGTCTCTATCTGTCATGGGCGGAGGAAATTTGAGTGGGGCTGTCCTTAGTACGAGAGGACCGGGATGGACGCACCTCTAGTGTACGAGTTGTCGTGCCAACGGCAGCGCTCGGTAGCTACGTGCGGACGGGAGAAACGCTGAAGGCATCTAAGCGTGAAACCCTCCACAAGATGAGATTTCCCAGACCAGTAGGTCTCTGAAGGCTCCTGGTAGATGACCAGGCAATAGGTCGGGTGTGGAAGCGCAGCAATGCGTGGAGCTAACCGATACTAATCAGCCGTGAGGCTTGACCATTTCTCTGTTCTCAATGCGTAGCGTGGAACGAAGAAACTACCGTTTGCAGGATATTCCCGCCCTCGCGCCTCCCGGCGCGCCGGCGGACCCCGCCGCGAGCGCCACGCGACGGCGGGCCAGTTGTGCTCTTTGACATAGTCTGGGACGATCCCGCCTTCGCGCCTCCGGCGCTCCGGCGTGACAGGCCGAATACGGCCAGCCGCGACGTAGCTCGCACGCCGCCTCCGCCCCGACAGGGGCTTCGGCGAGGCAGCCGCGAGCGAAGGCGGGGACCCCAGGCAACCAACATCACTCCCCGGCCGCCAACCAGCGCCGGGGAGCCGTTTCCCGGTGGTCATAGGAGAGGGGTCACACCCGTTCCCATTCCGAACACGGAAGTTAAGCCCTCTACCGCCGATGGTACTGCGTGCGCAAGTGCGTGGGAGAGTAGGTCACTGCCGGGAGTATTTCTCACAAGGCCCGATGCGAAAGCGTCGGGCCTTTTTCTTTGTCGCCGCCGCCCGTTCTGAGAAGATGAACGCCATGCCCGACCGAGATTTCGTCACCGCCTTCCTGTGGTTTGCCGCCTTCCTGTTCTCGACCACCGTGCACGAGGCGATGCACGCCTGGGCCGCCTACCGCGGCGGCGACGCCACCGCCTACCACGGCGGCCAGGTGTCGCTGTCGCCCGTGCCGCACATCCGGCGGGAGCCGATCGGCATGCTGGTGGTGCCGCTGCTGACCGCCTTCACCCAGGGTTGGGCGCTCGGCTGGGCCAGCACCCCGTACAATGCCGCCTGGGCCGCGCGCCATCCGCGGCGGGCCGCGATCATGGCCGCCGCCGGCCCGGCCGGCAACCTGCTGATCGCCGTGGCCGCCCTGATCCTGCTGCGCGCCGGGCTGATGACCGGATGGTTCGAGGCGCCCGCGTCCGTCCGCTTCGACCACCTCGTGGCCTCCGCCGGCGGCGACGGCTCGTTTGCCGGCGCCGCCCTGTCCATCCTCCTGATGCTCAACGTCCTGCTGTTCGCGTTCAACCTGATCCCGCTTCCGCCGCTCGACGGATCGTCCGTCATCACCCTGTTCCTGCCGCCGTCGGCCGGCCAAACGCTGCGCGAGTGGAGCGCGACGCCGATGTTCCAGATGGCCGGCCTCCTGGTGGCCTGGCAGATCTTCCCCTCGGTCACCGGTCCCCTCTTCATGCTGGTGCTGAGCCTGGTGCATCCAGGGCTGGGCTATTCCTGACCAGTCCCCCGTTCCAGCTCGTCCTGCGGCTGGTGCACCCCGGAGCTGGCGAGCCACCTCTTCCTGAATGCGGCCGGGTGCGCCGGGCGGGGTTGTTGTAGAATCCTCCCCCTCGCGCTGACAGTGTCCGCGGCCGCCAGGTCCGCGCCCGGTGGCGTCCATTGGCGTCCTCGAGTACGGATCCCGGCTACACCTGTCAGCGCTGGGCCGGTACGGTCCTGGCCGTGCCGCGAGCTCGTCGGCCTGAGGGGGGAGGGTACGACCATGGCAAGTCTCCGGGTGTGCGCGATCGTGAGTGTCCTGGCTGCTGGCGGCGTGTTCGTGTCGGACGCGGCGGCGTCCATGCTCGTGCGGCAGATGAACCTGCAGCAGATGTGCGCGGCGGCAGGCCGCATCTTCCGCGGCACGGTGCTCGGCCGGTCGGAAGGGACGGTGACGGCGGGCGGCGGCCAGCTGTCCACGGTCGTCTACCGCATCCGCGTGGACGAAGGCTTCAAGGGCGCCTTCGACACGATCAAGGGCCAGCGGATCGTGACCCTGCAGATGGTGCGCGGCGCCAAGCGCCCGGCACAGGCCGGCCCGGCGCGCTACCTGTCGACATTCGACGACCTGCCGGACCTGCGGGAAGGCCAGGACTACCTGGTCCTCGCGACGGGCCCGAGCACGGCCGGCCTGTCGGTGCCCGTGGGGTTGCAGCAGGGGGTGTTCACGCTCGCCGGCAAGGCGGGACAGGAAACCGCGCTGAACGGCCACGACAACATCGGCCTGCAGAGCGGCATCCGCGGCACGGCCGCGCGCGGGCCGCTCCCGTACGCATCGCTCCGCACATCCATCAACCGGTTTCTCGGGCGCTGAGGCGACGGCCATGCGATTCCTCGCCCCTCGCCGCCCTTCGTGTCCCTGTCCTCGCCGCGATCGTCTTCGCAGCCCTGCCCGCCGCCGCCCGCGCCAACGGTCCGCTCGCGGTCTGCCAGCCCGGACTGCCATACCTTGGCCATCCGGGGGTGCCAACATTCCCTACAATCCCGACCTCGGCGGGCTCGGTCCGCTGAACAACGCCGCCGCGGTGGCGCTCGTGCGCGACGCCTTCAACCAGTGGCGCGACGTGCCGACGGCCTCGACGACCTACCTGAACGCCGGCCCGCTGCCGGTGGACGTGGACATCACCAACTTCGCCCCCTACTACGCGGCGAGCGCACCCGATGGCCTGTCGGCGATCGTCTTCGACGACACCGGCGAGATCTTCGACCTCCTGTTCGGACCGGATTCGGGCATCCTGGGCTTTGCCGGTCCCGAGTGGGGCGATCCCGCCGCCTGCACCATCACCGAGGGTCTCGCGTTCCTGAACGGCCCGACGTTCACCGACGCCACGGTGGCGCTCGACGTGATCGTCCACGAGTTCGGCCACTACCAGAACCTCGCCCACACGGTGGTCAACGGCCAGATCGCGCTCGGCGACACGACCGGGCCGACGCCACACGACACCTTCCCCGTCGCCTCGCTCGCCGGCAGGATCGAGACGATGTACCCGTTCTATTTCGGGCCGGCAGCCGGCACCGCCTCGCCGCACGCGGACGACAGGGCCGGGCTGTCCACGTTGTATCCCTCCCCCTCGTTCGGAACCAGGGGAGCCCTGAGCGGGACGATCTTCGCCTCGAACGGCCGGACCAGGCTGACCGGCGTCAACGTCATTGCCCGCAACCTCGCGAATCCGTTCGAAGACGCGGTGTCGGCCATCTCGAGCGATTTCGCGGTGGCCTACGGCCAGGCGTCGCCCGGCGTGGGCGCCTACACGATCCGCGGCCTGACGCCCGGCGCGGCGTACGCCGTGTACGTGGACGAGATCCTCGCCGGCGGCTTCAGCACCCCGCCGCTCAGCCCGCTCCCGGGCGCGGAGGAGTTCTACAACGCCGCCGAGTCGAACGATCGCGACACCGACAATCCCGCGATCTTCACTCCCGTCGTGGCGCTGGCAGGACAGACGATCACCGGCATCTCGATCGTCCTGAACGCCTTCAAGCCCGGCGACGCGCTGCCGCTCGCAGACGACGGCAGCCTCGAGCTCGCGCTGCCGTTCCGCTTCGACGTCTGCGGCCAGGGGTTCGAATCGGTGTTCGTCAATGCGAACGGCAGCCTGACGTTTGGTCAGCCCAGCGCCGATTTCAGCGAGTCGCGGCTCGAGTTCCTCGACGGCCCGGCGCGCGCGGCCGGCCTCTGGCGCGACCTCAACCCGGCGGCGGGTGGCGTGATTACCTTCGGCCAGACGGCACAGACGTTCACGGTCTCGTGGACCGGCGTGCCGGAGTACCCGGCGACCGGGGCGAACACCTTCTCGGTCAAACTCTACCGGGCCTACGACCGCATCGACGTCACCTACGGGCGCACCGATGCTACCGCCGGGATTGCCGGCGTCAGCTGCGGCGGCACCGGGACCTCGCGGTTCGAGGCGCAGCAGGACCTGAGCCTCTCGCGCAACTTCTTCGTCCAGCTGTTCACCGACGCCGCCGGATACGAGCTGTTCTCGCCGGAGCGCCCCTTCGACCTCGCGAACAGCACCATCCGCTACACCGGCACGCTCGACTACAACGATCGCTGGGCGGGCCTCAACGACACCCCGGCCGCCGCCAAGCGCGTCCCGCTGCCGTTCAGCTCGGCGAGCGCGCTGCGCTACACGGAGCTCGAGCGGGCGGACGATCGGGACTTCTTCAAGTTCACCGCCAAGGCCGGCCAGATCGTGATCGCGGAGGTCCAGACCGGCGACATCGACACGCTGCTCGGGGCATTCACGTCAGCGGGCACGCTGTTCGCGGTGGACGACGACAACGGCGCGAACCGCCTGTCGCGGCTCGCCTTCATCGCACCCTCCGACGGCGACTACGTCGTCGGTGTCACGACCTATCCGGACTTTGCCTTCAGCGGCGCCGGGTCGGAGACGGGACGGTACGTGCTGAGCATCCAGGTGCTCGGCGGCGCGATCCTCCCGCTCGCAGACGACGAGAGCGTGCCGGTGGACCTGGGCTTCCCGTTCCGGTTCCAGAACCGCACCTACTCGAGCGTGTTCGTCAACGGCAATGGCAACCTGACATTCGGCGGCGGCGACAGCGACTTCAGCCCCACGGCCGGCGAGTTCCTGGCCGGGCTACCGCGGATCGCGGCGCTCTGGCAGGACCTCGTCCCGGCGGAAGGGCTCGTCGTGGCCACTCCCGAGCCGGGCGCGATCACCATTCACTACCTGAGCGTCCCGACGCTCTTCAGCGAACGGGGGAACTACTTCTCGGTCCGGCTCGACCGGGGCGGCGGCGTCACGCTGTCCTACGACGGCGTGCTGGCGGAAGAAGGCCTGGCCGGGCTCACCCGCGGCGGCGGCGTGGCCGATCCGGGACAGACGAACCTGTCCTGGCTGTTCTGGACCAGATCCGCCGGCCAGACGACCTACGAGCTCTTCTCGCTGGACGCGCCGTTCGACATCCCGTTCCGGACGCTGCGGTTCAAGTGATGGCATAGAATGGCGTCACCCCGCCGGCGTGGCCGGCGGGGACCTCCAACTCACGCCCAAAGGAGCCGCGGTCGCATGAACCAGACGCAGGTCAAGCTGTCGGTAATGATGTTCCTGCAGTATTTCGTCTGGGGAACCTGGTACGTGACGATGGGCACCTACCTGCTGCAGACGCTGCGGTTCACGGGGCAGCAGAGCGGGATCGCGTACAGCACCACGGCGCTGGCCGCCATGGTGTCCCCCTTCTTCGTCGGGCTGGTCGCCGACCGGTTCTTCGCGACCGAGCGCATCCTCGCGTTCCTGCACCTGCTTGGCGCCGCGCTGCTGCTGTGGGTCTCGACCCTCACCGACTTCGGCAGCTTCTACCCGGTCCTGCTCGGCTACACGCTGTGCTACATGCCGACGCTGGCGCTGACCAACTCGCTGTCGTTCCATCAGATGGCCGATCCCGGCAAGGAGTTCCCGCGCGTCCGGGTGTTCGGGACGATCGGCTGGATTGCCGCCGGGTTCACCATCAGCCTGCTGAACGCCGAAGCCGTCGCGCTGCAGTTCCAGCTGGCCGCGGCGACCTCCGTCGCGCTCGGCCTCTACTCGCTGACGCTGCCGCACACCCCGCCGGCCAAGCTCGGGCACAAGGTCGGCATGCGCGACATCCTCGGGCTCGACGCCCTGGAGCTGATGAAGGAGCGCTCGTTCGCGATCTTCGTGCATCGGCTCGTTCCTGATCTGCATTCCGCTGCAGTTCTACTATGCCTTCACCAACCCGTTCCTGACCGAGGTCGGCGTGACCAACGCCGCCGGCAAGCAGACGCTCGGGCAGATGTCGGAGATCGGCTTCATGCTGGTGATGCCGTGGTTCTTCGTCAGGCTCGGCATCAAGAGGATGATGCTGATCGGGATGCTGGCGTGGGCGGTGCGCTACGTGCTGTTCGCCTACGGCAACGCCGGCCCGCTGGTGTGGATGTTCTACTCCGGGATCCTGCTGCACGGCATCTGCTACGACTTCTTCTTCGTGACCGGCCAGATCTACGTGGACCAGAAGGCGTCGTCGCACATGCGCGGCGCGGCGCAGGGCTTCATTGCCTTCGTGACCCTGGGCGTCGGCATGTTCGTGGGGTCGTATATCGCCGGCTGGGTGGTGGACAACTACGCGTACGTGAGCGGCACCGAGACGCTGCACAACTGGACGCCGATCTGGCTCATCCCGGCGGCGATGTCGGCCGGTGTCCTGCTCCTCTTTGCCGCGCTGTTCAGCCCGCGCGCGCCGGTGGCCAAGGCCGATCCGGTCGCGGCGCGGCCGTAGCGCACGGCCGGGGCGGCGCGGGAGACACGGGTGCACGAGCCGGCGCAGGCGCTGAACCTCGGATGCGGGCGGAAGCACCGGCCCGGAGCGGTCAACCTCGATCGGACGCCGGCGTCGTCGCCGGACGTGGTGCACGATCTGGACGTCCGGCCGTGGCCGTTCCCCGATGACCGCTTCGCGCAGGTCTACGCCTTCGACGTCGTCGAGCACCTCGCCGACGTCGTCGGGGCGATGGAGGAGCTGCACCGCATCTGCCGGGACGGCGCGTCGATCGAGATCACGGTGCCGCATTTCTCCAGCGGGAACGCCTTCACGGATCCAACGCACCGGCATTTCTTCAGCCGCTTCAGCTTCGACTACTTCGACAGCACGCACGCCTTTGCCTTCTATTCCGAGGCGCGCTTCCGCGTCGTGCGCTCGAACCTGATCTTCTATCCCGGGCTCGTCAACCGCCTCGTCAGCCGGCTGGCCAACCGGTATCCGGAGAAATACGAGGCGCGGTGGGCATGGATGTTCCCGGCCTGGTTCCTCTCGGTGGAGTTGAGGGTGGTGAAGAGATAGTGTCTGGGTTCAGGGTGCAAGGTGCAGGGTGCAGAGGGTTCAAGGTGCACGGTGCAAGGTGCAGGGTTCGGGTTCAAGGTGCAGGGTGCAGGGTTCACGCGTCGAAGAGCCTGTCAGGAACCGCCGCTGGCGTCGATTCCCGCAGAAATTCTCGCCCAGTTTGTCGGCCAGGGCCCGCTGACGCCCCAAGGAGCTCGAGGCACGCGCGGTGTGCTGGGGATCTGGATCGCGCAGGCCGAAGGCGCAGAATTCTGGCTCAAGGTGAGACCTGTCTCGTCCATCTGCTGCGCAACAGCCTCGATCATTCGAATTGGAAGAGCGCAAGCCCGAATTGGAAGAGCGCAAGCCGCTGGCGGCCGTGCTGCGGCCGATCGACACGGCGGCGAGCGCCGATGCCGCGCTCCTGTCCCTAGGGACGCCAAGAACGCGCCCACAGGGACTTGGAAAACCGCGACGAACCGCGGTTTTCCCTCAAGCGCCCACACGCATCATCCTGGTAGAAGGAGGATTGGAAGAACGCCTCACACACGAAATTCCTGACACTCCCACATCGAACCCTGCACCTTGCACCCTGCACCTTGAACCCGGTGCCTGCGCCTTGCACCCTGCACCTTGAACCCCGCACCCTGCACCCGGCACCCTGCACTTTGAACCCCAGCCCCCCGCACCCTGCACCCTGCACCTTGCACCCTGAACCTCGATTGGCCCCCTAGAAACCGACCAGCAGACCGAAGGCCGGTCCGACGGCCTCGATGTCGGGGTTGCGGCTGCGCCCGGCGAGGCCGTTGTTCGACACGTGGACCCAGCGGAGTCCTGCCAGCGCGTGCACGCCGGGCCGCAGCCGGATGGTGACCCCGGCCCCGCCGAGCGCCAGGTAGTTGAAGCGCGTGCCGCCGGGCGGCACGCTGGTGTCCGACTCGGACACGCCGACGTCCGCCTCCCAGAACGCCGACCATCGCGATCGGCGCAGGATGCGGCCGCGCACGCCCCACGTCAGGCCGAGCAGGTAGCCGTCGGTGCGGCGCTGCCACACGTAGTAGAGCGGCGATCCCATCTTGAGGACCACGCCTTTCCCCACCCCGTAGGTCACCCCGGTGAAGACCGACAGCATGTTTTCGTGTGAGATGTTGTAGTTCCAGGTTTCGACCGCGCCATGGGAGCCGAGCTCGAGCGTCCAGGCACGGCGGGCGAACGGGTCGTCAACGGCCGGCTGCGGCGGCTGGGCGGCGGCCCCTGCCGGGCAGGCGATCGCCAGGAGCACCGCGAACGCTGCCCGGCCGATCCGGCGCAGGAGCGGCAGGATGTGCCGGCCGGGGAATGCCTCGGGACGGACGCCGCAGGCTGTTAAGGTAGAGCGCATGCGACGGACGGGGATGGCGGCATGTCTGCTGATTATGGTCTGCACGCTGGCCGTGCCGCCCGCCGCCCTTGCGCGCCAGGGGGTGACCGCGGGCGCGCACGTGATCTTCTACGGCGACAACACCGAATTCCGCAACCCGTTCCGCGAAGGGGAAACCATTTTCGGCGCGGCCACGCGACTGGACGCGCAGGTCGAGCTCACCCCGCGTGTGGGCCTGTCGCTGGGTGTGTTCGGCAACCAGCGGTTCGGCAGCGAAGACGCGTTCGACCTCGTGCGGCCCATCCTGGCGCTCACGATTACAGGAAGACGGTCGTCGTTCGTGTTCGGCACGCTGCCCGCCGCGCGGCCGGGGACGCCGCCTGGGCCGGACCGGACGGGGCCCCACCGCCTGCTGCCCCCGCTGCAACGGGAGACGCTGGCTTTCGAACGGCCCTACGAAGCGGGACTGCAGTGGACGTTCACGGCTCCGGCGATCGAGCACGAGGCGTGGCTGGCCTGGCAGCGGGTGAACACCGCCGCGCAGCGGGAACGGCTGGATGCTGGCCTGCGCGGCACCTGGCGCCCTCGCGGCCGGGTGCGGTTCCCCATCCAGGTGCACATCGTTCACGAGGGAGGGCAGCTGTTCGCGTCGGGCCCGGTGCGCGACAGCCTGGCGGGGGGCTCGGGCATCGTGTTCTCCACCACCCCGGCGCCGCCGGCAGGCGGACGGGAGATGCCGTCCAGCGGACGCGCGCGCCGGCTGGAGGGCACGCTCGAGCTGATGGCGCTGTTCTCCAGGGACACGCCGGATCGGGAAGCGGCACACCCCACGCGGACCGGCCGCGCCTTCTTCGGCCGGGCATCGGCCGAGACGCAGGGCTGGCGGGCGCACATCATTGCCTGGCGGGGGGACGGGTTCCTCAAGGACGAAGGGGACGCGAACTACCTGTCGATCCGCCGGAACGGCATCCTCTACGGCGGCATCCGCGACTACGCCGAGGCCGGCATCACCAGGACGTTCGCGCTGGCGCCGTCAGCGCAGCTCGAATCGTCGCTTCGCGTCCACCGCGTGGAGCGGCACTACGAATATTCCTACCGGATTGTCTCGGTCGTGGACGTGCGCGGGCGGCTGCGGTGATGCGCGCGGAGCGACGCCCGTGAACCGGACGCCGGGCCGTCGTCGTACTTGATGACAACGCCGAGAGAGGTGGTCCACTGCCGCAGCCGGATGGGGCCGATGGAGACCGGGAAATCGAGCTCATCTTCCACGGGCCCCTGGATCTTCCTGAAGTAGCGGAGATCGAAGCGCAGGCCGATGCGGTCGGAGAGGAAGCCGACCGCCCCGCCGCCGGCGTTCATGCCGAGCAGGTCGAGGCTGAAGGTAGTCAGGTTCCGCGCGTCGGCGCGGGAAGCGTGGAGCAGGCCGATGCCCCCCGAGACGTAAGGCCGCAGGCCGTATTGGTTCCACGCCCGCGGCGTGGTCAGCACGGCGTTGCCCATCAGGGCGTAGGTGCGGCTGCTGGTGACGCAAGGGGAGATGTTGCAGACCGCGTTGCTGCGCTGGAAGAATCCCGGTGTGTAGAGGAAGAGCGCTTCGACGCCGAACGGGCCGTCGCCGAGCAGGGTGGCGGTGCCGCCGAAATGCCAGTGGGTCTCCTCGCTGCCGCGCTCGAGAATCGATGAGCGTGGTGGCCCCCTTGAAGGTGTAGCCGACGAACGGCGCGAACTGCCATTCGGCCGCCGCGTGCGCCGGGGTGAGGACGAGAAGGGAGGCTGCGAGGAGAAGAGCCCGGATGCCCAGGCGCACGGGTGACCTCAAAGCAGCATGCGCAGGAAGATGCTCGCGAACAGGGAGCGCGTCACGTCGCCGGTTTCGAGCTGGAACGGCACGGCGAGGCCGTCGCCGTTGGCCAGGAGAATCAGCGTGGCGCGGCGCGAGGGCACCTTGACGAAGAGCGCGGAGTAGCCGTTCGGCACGAGGCCGAACTGCCAGACGATCCGCGTGCCCCGGTAGGACTGGACGAACCAGCCCAGTCCGGTGGGCGCGAGGGGACGGTCGCCACTGAGCTGCGCCGGCGACCAGGCAGCCTCCAGCGTTTCCGGCTTCAGCAGCAGGCCCGCGTCGAGCGCGGCGTCGAAGCGGGCGAGGTCGCGCACGGTGGTGACGAGGCCGGACGCGGCGTTGATGCCGTCGGCAGGCATCTCGGTCCGTGCGGCGCGGCCGCGCTTGTCGACCTTGTAGGGCACGGCCATGCGCTCGAGCGTGCGGGTGTAGCGCGTCATGGCTGCCGCCCCGTAGAGCTCGTCGAGCACCTCGCGCTCGTCGGGATCCGCCACCGGCCACTGCAGATCGCGCCCGGGAACGGAATCGATCATGGCGAGCCGCTCGAGCAGCCGGTGCACCACGCTCTTCCGGAACGGCTGCGGCGCGCAGTGCTCCATCACGCCGGCCAGCTCGGCGTACCGCGCGGGGTCGTACTTGAACCCGTGCCCTGGTTCTCCGGCGACGTGTGGCTCAGCATCTGGCGGAGCGTGGCGCGCCCGTCGGACACCGGCACGCCGTACCGGCCGATCGGCTGGTCGAGGCGCAGGTGGCGCTGCTCGACGCACTGCAGCAGCAGCACCGCCGAGAACATCTGGGTCAGGTCCGCCACGGCGTATGGCGTGTCCGGCGTGGCCCGGATCCTCGCCTCCACGTTCGCCAGGCCGAGGCCGCGCTCCCAGACCACGACGCCGTCCTGGACGAGCGCGCCGGAAATCGCCGGAATCCCCGTCTGCTGCCGCAGCAGCTCGAGATAGCTCTCGAACGCCGAGGACCCGAGCTCAACGCCCTGGCGGGCGCTGGCGATGGATCCGAGGAGCAGAGAGCGAAGACGGCAAGGGCCGGAAGGCGGAGGCTGCGCATGCACGTGACCTCGTCAGTTTAACTGAACAGGGGGCGGGGGGCGGAAAGGGCGGGGAAAAGGGCGAAGGGCTAAGGGCGAAGGGCGAGAAGGGCGGGAGGTCGGGACGTCGCGTAGTATGGGGCCGGGGAGGGTTTCTCGATGTCGGCTGGATTCCGTGGGTTTCTGGCGGTCGCGGCGAGGGCGCTGCGGTACAGGTCGCCGGCGGCGGGGCGCTGAGTGGGCACGGATGCTCTCGTCCGGCTCGCGTCGTCTTTGCCATCACCGATGCCGCCGGTTCCGCCTGGCGAAGGTGCTGCCCGACGACACCCGCGGCTTCTATGCCACCAAGGCCGACGGCGACGCGCTGCTCCAGGACGCCGTGTCCACGATTGCGGCCCTTCAGGAGACGCTCTACGCGCAGAACCAGTGGGGCGTGCTGCTCATCTTCCAGGCGATGGATGCCGCCGGCAAGGACAGCGCCATCAAGCACGTCTTCTCGGGGGTGAACCCGCAGGGCGTGCAGGTCTTCTCGTTCAAGGCGCCGTCGGCCGAGGAGCTCGATCACGATTTCCTCTGGCGGACGACGGTCAGGCTGCCGGAGCGGGGCCGGATCGGCGTCTTCAACCGGTCGTACTACGAAGAGGTCCTCGTCGTCCGGCTCCATCCCGATCTGCTCGCCTCCCAGCGCCTGCCGGCGCGCGTCGTCACCAAACGCATCTGGGACGAGCGGTTCGAGGACATCAACGCCTTCGAGCAGCACCTGGCGCGCAGCGGCTACGTGATCCGCAAGTTCTTCCTGCACGTGTCGAAGGAGGAGCAGGCGAAGCGGTTCCTCAAGCGGCTCGAGGAGCCGGAGAAGCGCTGGAAGTTCTCGCGGGGGACATCCGCGAGCGCGAGCGCTGGCAGGACACATGGCCGCCTACGAGGACACCATCCGCCGGACGAGCACCGCGCACGCGCCGTGGACGGTCGTCCCCGCCGATCGCAAATGGTTTGCGCGGCTGGTAATTGCCGGGGCGATCGTTGGCGCGCTCCGGAGCCTGAACTGCAGTCGCCGGCGGTGAGCGCCGGCCAGGAGCACGAGCTCGAGGCGGTGCGGGAGACGCTGCGGCGCGAGCTCGAGCCGAGCCCCCGTGCCGCGAAGGGCCGCAAACCTACTTCGCGAGCACCTGTTCCATCTCGTCCATCACCCGGTTCATCTTCTTCATCGTCAGCTCGAGCGGTTCGTCGGTGGTCATGTCGACGCCGGCGTCCTTCAGCAGATCGATCGGATACTTCGAGCCGCCGGCCGCCGAGGAACGCCAGGTAGCGCGCGGTGGCCGCCGCATCGCCGGCCATGCACCTTCTCGGACAGCGCCGCGGACGCGGTGAACGAGGTGGCGTACTGGAACACGTAGAAGTTGCGGTAGAAATGCGGGATGAACGCCCACTCGTGGGCGACGTAGTCGTCGACGACGCAGACGCCGGCGTCGTGGCCGTAGTACTTGCGGCGTGATGTCCGCGTACAGCTGTGTCGAGCGCCTCGCCGGTGAGTGGCTGGCCCTGCTCCACCATCTCGTGCGTCCGCAGCTCGAACTCGGCGAACTGCGTCTGCCGGAAGACGGTGCCCTTGATGTTCTCGAGGTAGCTGCCGAGCAGCGAGAGCCTGGCCGTCGGCGTCGGTGATCCTCTTCAGCATGTGTCGATCAGCAGCGCCTCGTTGAACGTCGACGCGACCTCGGCCACGAAGATCGGGTAGCTCGCGGTGGCGAACGGCTGCGTCTGGTTCGAGCAGGTAGCTGTGCATCGTGTGCCCGAGCTCGTGCGCCAGGGTGCTGACGTCGTTGTACTTGCCGTTGTAGTTCAGCAGCATGTAGGGGTGGACGTCGTAGGCGCCGCCGTTCGAGTAGGCGCCCGACGCGCTTGCCGTCGCTCGGATAGAAGTCGATCCAGCGCTCGGTGAACGACGCGTCGACGCCGCCCGTCGTACTCGGCGCCGAGCGGCGCGAGCGCCGCCAGGACGTGCGGCTCGGCCTCGTCCGGCGCTGTACGTCAGGTCGACCGACGCGACGAGCGGCGCGTAGAGATCGTAGTAGTGCAGCTGCGGGACGCTCAGCATCCGCTGGCGCAGCTTCAGATAGCGGTGGAACGTCGGCAGGTGCGGTTGACGCCGTCGATCAGCCGCGTGTACACCGACATCGGGATGTTCGGCACGTCGAGCGCCGCCTCGCAGCGCGCTGTCGTACTTGCGCGCCCGGGCGTAGAACACGTCGCTCTGCACCTGCGCGCTGAGCGTCGCGCCGAACGTCGCCTGTATTTGCCGAGCGCGGAGAAGAACGCCGACATCACCTTCTGGCGGTCCTCGCGATTCGGGGACGCGCGATAGATGCTGTAGGCGGCGTTGTCGAGCCGGACGCGTCGTGCCGTCGCTGAGCGTGACCGTCGGGTAGGGGAAGTCGGCGTCGGACAGAATGCCGTAGATGGTCGACGGGCCGTTGGCCAGGACCGAGGCGCTGGCCAGCAGCCGCTCCTCAGCGTCCGTTCCGGTGTGCGCCCGACGCCGCTGGATGTCGTCGAGATAGACCCCGAAGGGCCTCAGCCGCGGCTCCTGCGCCAGGAACCGGCCAACGTCGCGCGCGTCGATCTTCAGGATCTCCGGCTCGATGTACGCGGTCTCGGCGCCGAGTGCGCGCGCAGCTGCACCATCTCCTGCTGCATGCCCTGGTAGACGCTGACGCGGGTGTCCTCGTCGGACTTCATGCTCGCGTAGACGTAGGCGCGTGCCAGCTCCTTCGACAGCCGCTGGACAGCTCTCGAGCGCGCTCGGCCAGCCGCGCCGGCGGACGCGAGCGTGCCCTTGAACGTCCGCATGCCCGGAATGGCGCCGACGAGCTGCTCCTTGGCCTGCCCGCCACGCGTCGTCCGACGGGTAGATCTCGGTGAGGTCCCACTTGTAGCGGTCCGGCGATCTTCGCGCGATCGCGCTCCTGCGCGAGGACGCCGCCGACCGAGGGCAGGACCACGACGCGGGCTGCGAGCGCGACACCCGACATGAACGGACCTGAACGGCAGACCATCAGCTCTCCTGTGGCAATCGGGGGGGAGTGAAACGCGGGGTCGCGCCGACTGGATATCGGCCGGATCAGGCTCTCGAAGAGCCCGCTCGGCCCGAGGCCTTCGAGGAGCTGGACGATGGCGTCGCGACGGGTGAGGAGCGCCTTGATCTGCCCGTTGTCCAGGTAGTTGCCGAGCTCGCGCTTGAGCAGGTCCTGGTCGAGCGCTTTCAGCCGCTGGAACACCTCGCGGTCGCAGCGGCTGACGTAGTCCGGCGACTTGAGGGTGGTGTGCTTCCGGAACGCGCGCGTGTGATCGATCGCCCACAACCGCCAGTCCTTCCCGATCAGCAGGTTGCCGAGGTTGCGATCGGTGTTGTAGATCAGCTGATCGAACAGCCGGATCATGCACGTCTGCTGGTTCCAGACGCTTCTTCTCTTCGGGCGCCTCCGCCTTCTGCTTGAGGCGGCCGCCCTCGTCCATTGCCACGTCGTCCACCCACCAGGTGATGGCGGCGGGAGCGGAGCGGTAGCGTCCGGCAACGCTGACCGGAACCAGGCCCAGCCCGAGGAGCCGGTCGAGCTTGTAGGCGGCGATGTTGAACTGCCAGCTGTCGCGGAAGTCGAACTCGACCGCCATCGCGGTCCTGAACTCGCGCTTGTATTCGTCGATCGTCTGGATGTGGGCGTCGTGGGTCATCGTGCCGTCCGACAGCGTGGCGCGGACCGAGTTGGTGACCCCCTTCGGCGCCGACTTCGTCTTGACGATCCGAGCCTTGGTGAGGAAACGTTCCATCTCGGCGTCGCTCAGCGAGACCGCGGACGAGGCGGCGGGTGCCGGCGCCTGGGCTTCCTGCGCGATGATCAGGGGGGCGCCGCAGAGGGCGGCGGCGAAGCACACGACGAGCACGATGCGGCGGGTCAGATCGACAGGGCTACCCATACTGCCTCCAGGGACGGCCGATTTTGGCCGTTTGTTCCCGTCGAACGCAAGGGGTATCCGGAACCGGTCTGGTGCGCGATGATGGAGGGCATGGCCAAGCAGGTGAGGAAGATTGATTCCCGGGTCGAAGTGGGTCGCGTGCAGCTGGCCGTTGGCGATCTCGACCGCTCGCTGGTCTTTTACCAGGGCGTCCTCGGCTTCGAGGTGGCTCGGCGGGCGGGGCCCCGGGCCCTGCTGACGGCCGGCGGCGGCCACCTCCACCTCGAGCTGCGGGGCAGGGACGGCGAGGCGGCGCCGGCCGGCGGTTTCGCCCTCCCTTCCCGTTTCGCCCTCCGCTATCCGAACCGGCCGGCGCTGGCGGAGGCCCTGCGGCGGGTGACGGACGCCAGCGTCCCCCTCGATGGCACCGAGGACACCGGTGTGACCGTGGAACTGGCCGTGCGCGATCCCGATGGACACACGCTGGTGCTCTATTACCAGCGGCCCCGGGAAGAATGGCAGGAGCCGGCGGCGGGCGACGCCGCGGGTGTGCCGGTCGATCTGGAGGCGCTGCGCGCGGTGGTCGAAGGGCAGGAGCGCGGCGAGCCGGATCCCGCGAAGCAGGCCGAAGAGGCGGTGCTGTCCGACGCCACACGGACGCGCCTCGCCGACATGCGCATGCGGCTGCTCAACCTGCACAAAGTGCTGATAGACGATGCCAAGGCGGCCTATGAGATGGACCGGGGGCGCGTCGGGTCGAATGCCAGCCTGCTGCAGCTCGTGATCAACGACCCGTGGTTCGCGTGGCTGCACCCGCTTTCCGAGCTGGTGGTCCGGATCGACGAGACGCTGCGGGCCGACGTGGCCGCCACCGAGGCCGACGGCGCCGTGCTGCTCGAGCAGGTCACCCGGCTGCTCTCGCCGGAGCTCGGGCCGGACGAGTTCGCGCAGCGCTACTACGAGGCGCTCCAGCGCCAGCCGGCGGTGATCGTGGCCCACGCGGAAGTGCGGCGCATCCTCAAACAGTTATGATCGTGGCCCTTGAATCCCCCAGCGTCTTCCCCCGGTAATCCCCCCGGCTCGCCGGCGGAGCTGGTGACCCCGGCGGTGACCGTGCCGGCGGCGCCCCGCGTCCCGGGCGGCCGCCGCTTCGATCGCTCGATCGTCGAGGGCCCGATCGGGCGTGCGGTCTGGACCATCGCCTGGCCCACTGTGCTGCAGAACGCCATCGGGGGGTTACAGGGCATCATCGACCACGCGATGGTCGGCCACTACGTCGGCTACGCGGCCAACGCCGCGATCGGCGTCAGCTGGCAGATGTTCCTCGTGGTGATCGTGTTCATCAGCTCGCTGTTCACGGGAATGGGGGTGCTGGTGGCGCGCGCGGCCGGCGCCGACGATCACGAGCGGGTGGACCGCGTGGTCTACCAGGCGTTCCTCGTCGCCGTCATCATGGCGGTCGGCATCATGGCACCGGTCGGCTATTTCTTTGCCCCGTCGCTGCTGAACCTGGTCAACGCCTCGCCGGAGGTCCGTGCCGAAGCGCTCCCGTTCCTGCGCACGATGTTCATGTTCAGCATCGGCATGCTGCTCTTCTTCATGCTGGGGGGAGCGCTGCGCGCGGCGGGCGATGCGCGGACGCCGCTGCGGCTCGGCATCGGCATGACGATCCTCAATCTCGGGTTGAACGTGATCCTGATCGCCGGCGCCGGGCCGATTCCCGCGCTGGGCACGCGCGGCGCCGCGCTCGGCACGGTAATCGCCAGCGGCACGGTGTCCGCCGTGGCGCTCTACCTGATGGCGACCGGCCGGCTGGTCGTGCACTTCCGCCGCGGCATGCCGCTGGCGCCCGACTGGACGATCATCCGCCAGCTGTTTCGCTTCGGGCTGCCGGCGGGCCTGCAGGGGGTGGCGATGAACGTGGGGGGTGTGCTCCTGCTGCGGTTCGTCGGCTCGCTCGAACACAGCGCGGAAGCGCAGGCGGCCTATGCGGTGGCGTACACCGAGCTGTTCTCGCTGATCACCTGGACGTCGGTCGGACTGATGGGGGCGGCCGCGGCGGTGGCGGGCCAGAATCTTGGTGCCGGCCGGGCCGACCGGAGCGCCCGCGCGGTGCACCTGGCGGCGCGGTACGGCCTGGGCGTGGCCGCCGTGCTCGCGTCGCTCTTCATCCTGATTCCCGGCCGGCTGCTCGCCATCTTCGGGATCACCGATCCGATCGTCGTGAATCTCGGGACCCAGCTGCTGCGGTACCTGAGCGTCTCGGCGTTCTTCATCACCGTCGCGCTGACGTTCACGGGGGGGCTGCAGGGAACCGGCGACACGCGCAGCCCGCTCTACATCACGCTGGTGGCGCAGGTGCTGCTGCCGATCGGGCTGTGCTTTGGGCTGCAGCAGGCCGGCCGGCTGGATGCGGGCGGGATCTGGACGGCGATCGTGCTCGGCCATGCCACGCGGTGCATCCTGACGGTCTGGCGGTTCGAACAGGGCAAGTGGAAGCAGATTCGCGTCGACTGAGGCCCGTTCCCTCCAGCCGTCCGTATCTCGCGGGGCCCGAGGGTCCTCCTGCTGTTCCCCACCCTCCGCCTCCCTTCTTCTCAGGCTCTTCCCGCCGGCACCTGCGCTGGAACCATGCTTGCAGTTGACCGGACCCGGAGGGCAGCCGATGAGATGGAGTTCAGGTGATCGCAGCAACATCGAGGACGCACGTGGCCGGTCCGGGGGGATGGCGCTGGGCGCCGGAGGGCTTGGCGTAGGCGGCGTGGTCGTGCTGCTGCTCTTGAGCTGGGCCACCGGCGTGGACTTCACCTCCATTGCCGGCGGCGGGTCGGCCCCGCCCCCGACCGAGTCGGTGGGCACCACCGGCAGACCAGGGACGGTCGCGTCTTCTCCAGAAGAGGAACGCCTGGTGGACATGGTGGACGCGGTGATGGACGACGGGCAGGCGACGTGGCGGCAGCTGCTCGGCCCTGAGTATCAGAGCACCGTGGCGGTGCTGTTCCGGGATGCCTACAACTCGGCCTGCGGCTTCGCACAGGCGGCAACCGGGCCGTTCTATTGCCCGGCGGACCGGAAGGTCTACCTCGACCTCGGCTTCTTCGACGAGCTGCGGCGCAAGCTCGGCGCCCCTGGCGACTTCGCGCAGGCCTACGTGCTTGCGCACGAGCTCGGCCACCACGTCCAGACGATCACCGGCCTCGAAGGCAAGGTCCGGCAGCGCCAAGCCGCCAGCCCCGGCTCGCGCAACGAGCTCTCGGTGAGGATGGAGCTCCAGGCCGACTGCTACGCCGGCGTGTGGGGCCACCACGCGAAAGACGGCCAGGGACGGGTGCAGCTTGAAACGGGCGACATCGAAGAGGGGCTGAACGCGGCGGCGGCCATCGGCGACGACCGCCTGCAGCGGATGCAGGGCGGGCGAGTGGCGCCCGACCGGTTCACACACGGCACCTCGGCCCAGCGCGTCGATTGGTTCAAGCGTGGGCTGGAGAGCGGCGACCCGCGGAGCTGCAACACCTTCGAATAGGCTGGAGCCGCACGCTGTCCGGCACCCGGCCCGGCCGGCGGCGGCGGGCCGAACTCGCGGCCGGCGGCAGGGGCGTTCTACAATCGCCCCATCGTGAGAACCCCGGCCGTCGGGCAGTCGATCACCCGCAAGGAAGGCCGCCAGAAGGTGACGGGCCGGGCGCGCTACGTGGACGACCTGGCGCTGCCCGGCATGTTGTACGGCGTCACCGTGCGCAGTTCGGTAGCGCGCGGCATCATCCGCGACATCGACTTTCCTCCCGGCATCCCCTGGGACGAGTTCACCATCGTCACCGCCGACGACATCCCCGGCGCCAACGTTGTCGCGCTGCTCACCGATGACCAGCCCTACCTCGCGTCCGACCGGATCAATCACCCCGAGGAGCCGGTGGTGCTGCTGGCGCACGCGGACCGCTACCTGCTCGAAGAGGCGCGGCGCCGGGTCGCCATCATCACCGACCCGCTGCCGCCGGTATTCACGATCGAAGACGCGCTGGCAGGGGACACGATCGTGTGGGGAACGGACAACGTCTTCAAGTCCTACACCGTGTCCAGGGGGGACGTCGACCGCGCATTCCGCGACGCGCACCGGGTGATCGAGGGGGATACGAAACCGGCGCGCAGGAGCAGCTGTACATCGAGCCGAACGGCATGCTCGCGGTTGCCGATGCCGAGTCCGGCGTGACCGTCTGGGGCTCGATGCAGTGTCCGGTCCTACATCCACCGCGCGCTCGCCGGCCTCTTCGATTTCCCAGCCGACCGCATCCGCGTCGTCCAGATGGAGACGGGCGGGGGGTTCGGGGGCAAGGAGGAGTACCCGTCGATCCTCGCCGGGCATGCGGCGCTCCTCGCGTGGAAGTCCGGGACGGCCGGTCAAGATGATCTACGACCGGCTCGAGGACATGGCGGCCACCACCAAGCGGCATCCCGCCGCGGACGCGGCACCGCACGGCGATCGACGCCGACGGCCGCCTGCTGGCGATGGACATCGAGTTCACGATCGACGGCGGCGCGTACTGCACGCTGTCGCCCGTCGTGCTGTCGCGCGGCACGATCCACGCGGCCGGGCCCTATTTCTGCGAGAACATCCGCATCCGCGCGACGGCGGTCGCGACGAACGCGCCGCCCCATGGCGCGTTCCGCGGCTTCGGCGCCCCGCAGTCGATGTTCGCGCTCGAGCGGCAGATGGACCGGGCCGCGGCGGCCGCCGGCCTCGAGCCGGAGGAGCTGCGGCGCCGCAACTTCATCCGGACCGGGCAGTCGAATGCCGTCGGGCCAGGTGCTGCGCGAACCGGTGGACATGCCGGCGCTGCTCGACAGGGCGCTGGCGCTGTCGGACTACCACGCGAAGCGGCAGGAGTATGCGACGCACAATCGCCGGCGCGATCCGATCCGGCGGGGCATCGGGCTCGCCTGCTTCATGCACGGCGCGGGGTTCACCGGGTCTGGTGAAGAACACCTGGCCTCGGTGGTGAGCGTCGAGGGGGCCGCCGACGGTCACGTCGCGTGTCCTGGCGGCCAGCACCGAGATCGGGCAGGGGACCAACACGATCTTCGCGCAGATCGCCTGCGACGCGCTCGGCATCGACTGCGACGACGTGGAGATCGTGCAGCCGGATACGTCGCTCGTGCCGGACAGCGGTCCCACCGTGGCGTCGCGCACCTGCATGGTCGTCGGCAAGCTGGTCGAAACGGCGGCGCTCGGGCTCAAATCCGCGCTGGCGGCCTCGGGCCTGCTCCCGGAGTCCTACGACTCCAACGGGTTCCGCGGCGCGGTGGCGGCGTATGTCGGCGGCCAACGGCGCGCTCGCGCGGCACGGCGAAGTACGCGCCCCCCGAAGGACTCAATGGGACGACGAGCGCTACGAGGGGGATGCCTACGGTGCCTACGCCTGGGCGGTCTACGTCGCCGACGTGTCGGTCGATCTCTCGCACGTTCGAGATCCGGGTGGAAGACTTCGTCGCCGTGCAGGAGGTCGGCCGGGTGATCAACCCGGTGCTGGCCGCCGGGACAGATCGAAGGGGGCGTGGCCCAGGCGATCGGCTGGGCGCTCTACGAGGACGTGGTCTGGCGCGAGGGGCGGATGGTCAACGGGCAGATGACCAACTACATCATGCCGACGTCCATGGACCTGCCGCCCATCCGCGTCGAGTTCGTCGAGCATCCGTATCCGCACGGCCCGGCGGCGCGAAGGGCATCGGCGAGCTGCCGATGGACGGTCCGGCGCCGGCCATCTTCAACGCCGTGCAGCACGCCACCGGCCTCGACCCGGCGCGCCTGCCGCTGACGCCGGAGCAGCTGGCGGACTCTGATGGCCGCGGAGGCGACGCGTGGATGATCGCCAGCGTCACGGTCGACGCTTCACCGTCAACGGCGACGCGCGTCACCGCGGAGGTGCACCCGATGGCGCGGCTGCTCGACGTGCTCCGGCGGGACCTGCACCTCACCGGCACGAAGGAGGGCTGCGGCGAAGGGGAGTGCGGCGCCTGCGCCGTGCTGGTGGACGGCGAGCTGGCGAACAGCTGCCTGATCCCCGCGCTGCAGGCCGAGGGTGCGGCGATCACCACCATCGAAGGGGTTGAAGACAACGATCGGATGCGCGCCGGTGCAGGAGGCGTTCCTCGCGCATGGCGGCGCGCAGTGCGGCATCTGCACGCCGGGCATGGTGCTGGCCGCCGTCAGCCTGCTCCAGCGCGACGCCGCGGGCAGACGATGCCGCGATCCGGCAGGGGCTGGCCGGCAACCTGTGCCGCTGCACCGGCTACATGAAGATCTTCGAGGCGGTGCGGCGCGCCCGATGGCGACCTGACCTCATGCGCGCCTACCTGCCGTCGTTCGCCATGCGCCGGGCCGCGCGCGCTCGACGAGGCGCTCGATCTGCTTGCCGGCACGCCGGGCGCGTGGCGTCCCTTTGCCGGCGGCACCGACCTGATGGTGCAGCTGGCCGCCGGCACGCTCAGCCAGCAGCAGTTCGTCAGCCTCTGGGGGATCGACGAGCTGCGGCGCATCGACGCCGACGCGGATGCCGTCACCCTCGGCGCGCTCGTGACGTTCACCGACATCCAGCGCAGCGACCTGCTGCGGGCGGAGTTCCCCTTGCTGCTGCGGGCCGCCGTCGAGATCGGCGGCGATCGCGAACCAGAACCGGGCCACGATTGGCGGCAACATCGCCAACGCGTCGCCTGCCGCCGATTCCCCGCCGGCGCTGCTCGTCTACGACGCGGAGGTGGAGCTTGCCTCGGTGCGCGGCCGGCGCCGCGTCCCGTACGCCGCCTTCCATTCCGGCTACAAGAAGATGGACATGGCGGCCGACGAACTGATCGCCGCCGTTCGGCTGCCGCGTAACCGGCCGTCGCGGATAGAGGAGTACCCGCAAGGTCGGCGCGCGCCGGGCGCAGGCCATCTCGAAGGTGTGCATGGCCGCTGCGGCACGGATGGCGGACGGCAGGGTGGCCGGCATCCGGCTGGCGTTTGGCAGCGTGGCTCCCACGGTGGTCCGGGCATCGCGGGCGGAAGCGGCGGCGCAGGCCGGCGAGCTGACGCCGGCGATCGTCGACGCCGCGGTCGAGGCGCTCAGTATCGACCTCGCCCCGATAGACGACGTGCGCTCCACCGCCCGCTACCGTGCGCGGGTTGCGGGCAACCTGCTGCGCGACTTCCTCGGGCGTCTCACGCCGGCAAGGTAAGATTCTTTGATGTGGAGGCCCGTCAGTCTCGTCATGCTCAGCCTTGTCCTTCAGGCGCCCGCACCGTCATCCGGCGCCACGCCGGCCGCCGATCAGTCGGGTGAGGCGGACAGCGCCGCGATCCACACCGCGCTGTCCAGGGTCGCGCCCAGCCTGGTCCGTATTCACGTGGTCTCGCTCGACCACCAGGACGGACGCGAGCTCAAGCGTGAAGCCTCGGGCAGCGGCACCATCATCACCCCCGAAGGGCACGTCCTGACCAACCACCACGTGGCGGGCAAGACGCGGGCAATCGTCTGCACGCTTTCCACACGGGAGGAGGTCCCCGCCGAGCTCGTCGGTACGGACCCGCTGTCGGACATCGCCGTCCTCAAGCTGAAGCCGGCCACGCCGCGGACCTTTCCGGTCGCCGCTTTCGGCAGCGCCGCCTCGCTCCGCGTCGGCGACCGCGTGCTGGCCATGGGCAGCCCGCTGGCCCTGTCGCAGTCGGTCACGATGGGCATCGTGAGCAATACCGAGATGATCATGCCGCGGCTGTTCTGGCCCTTCAACCAGATGACCCTCGAAGGGGAGGACGTCGGCTCGCTGGTGCGCTGGATTGGCCACGACGCCCCCATCTTCGGCGGCAATTCGGGCGGGCCGTTGATCAACCTCAACGGCGAGATTGTCGGCGTCAACGAGATCAGCATGGGGCTGGCCGGCGCCATTCCCTCGGACCTGGCCCGCGACGTGGCCATGGCGCTCATCCGGGATGGCCGCGTGAAGCGCAGCTGGATCGGCCTCGACGTCCAGCCGCTGCTGCGATCGTCCGCCCTGGAACGCGGCGCGCTCGTCAGCGGCACGATCGAGGGCTCGCCGGCCGCGAACGCCGGCTTCCTGCCGGGCGACATCGTGACCACGGTCGCCGGCGAAGCGGTCACCGTCCGTTTCGCCGAGGAGATTCCGCTGTTCAACCAGACCATCATGCGGCTGCCGCTCGGCCAGCCCGTCGAGATCGGGATTCTGCGCAAGGGACAGGCCCGGGTGCTCCGGGTGACCACCGAGGAGCGCGAGCACGTGGATGCGCCGATCGGCGAGCTCTCCCGCCTCGGGATCACCGGTTCGAACCTCACCGCATGGTCCGCCAAGGAGCTCAAGCGCAGCAGCAGCGACGGCGTGCGCGTGCGCGGGGTCCGTCCGGGCGGCCCGGCGGCGGAAGGCCGGCCGGCGCTCGAACCGGACGACGTGCTCGTCGAGATCGATGGCCGCGCGGTGAAGGACGTCCAGGGGCTGACGAGCCTCCTGGAGTCGCGGACGGCGACCCAGCCGGACGCCGTGTCGCTGCTGGTCGCGTTCGATCGGCGCCGCGAGCGGATGCTGACCGTGCTCGAGATCGACCGCGCCGGTCTCGAGGATCCCGGCCTCGAGACGCGCAAGGCGTGGATCCCGATCTCCGTCCAGGTCCTGACGCCGCCGCTTGCGGATCGCCTGGGGCTGGCCGGCAGGACCGGCGTGCGGATCACCGGACTGCTCGGGGCTTCGGCAAAAACCGCCGGCCTGCGCATCGGCGACGTCATCACCGCGGTGGACGACGACCCGGTCGAGGCGTCGCAGCCCTCCGACGAGGACCTGTTCGCGACGCTGATCCGCCAGTACAAGATCGGCAGCAGTGTTCGGCTGACCGTCGTGCGCGACGGCACGCCGCGGCCGGTCGCCGTGACGCTCGACGCCTCGCCGCGGCTGCCGCGGGAGATGAAGAGGTACGAAGATGCGAACTTCGAGTTCCGCGTGCGCGACCTCACGGCCGCGGATCAGGCGGAGCGGGCGTGGGCCGAGGGGCAGGCCGGCGTGCTGGTCGAGGCCGTGGGCGAAGGGGGATGGGCGGCGCTGGCGCACCTGGCCGATGGCGACATCCTGCTCGAGATTGACGGAACGGCGGTGACCGACGTGGAGGGCGTGCAGCGGAAGATGCAGGAAATCGCGAAGTCGAAGCCGGCGGCGGTGGTCCTCACGGTCCGGCGCGGCATCCGGACGCTGTTTGTCGAACTGCAGAGTGGCTGGCCAGCCCATGGGCCCGCCGCGGGGACCGGCCGTGTCCCGTAGAGCCACGCCGGCCGCGGTGCTGGCATCGTTCCTGCTGATTCCGATCCTGCTGGCCCCGCTTGGGGCCCAGGACGACCGCGCCGCCGGGCGCGAGATCGTCAAGCGGTGGCAGGCCGCCATCGTCAACGTCCGCGTCGTGCTGAAGATGCGCGTTTCGGTGGGCGGCCGCGAGATGCAGTCGATGGACGAGTCGGTGGAAACCGTCGGCACGGTGATCGACCCCAGCGGCTTGACCGTACTCTCGCTTAGCTCCCTCAATCCGGGCGCGGTGATGAACCGGCTGATGGGCTCGTCGGGCAGCGGCCAGGAGCGGATGGAGTTCGGCAGCGAACCGACCGACGTCAAGCTGCGCTTTGCCGATGCGCGCGAGCTGAGCGCGCGGATCGTGCTGCGCGACGAGGACCTCGACCTCGCGTTCCTGCGGCCGACGGTCAAGCCGGAGGCGGCACTCGTGGCGCTCGACCTCGCCGACGAAGGGCGGCCCGCGCTGCTCGATCCGGTGATCGTCCTGTCGCGCCTCGGGCGGGTCGGCGGCTGGACGCCGGCCGCGTCGCTGCAGACGATCGGCGCGATCATCGAACGGCCGCGCCGGTTCTACGTGACCGAAACGGGCGCCGCCGGCAGCATGGGCACCCCCGCCTTCACGACGGAGGGGAAGGTCGTCGGGCTGCTCACCATGCGGTCGGTGCGTGCCGGGCGTCCCGGGATGTTTTCGATGATGGGCGGCTCGGAAGGGATGGGGCTGCTGCCGGTGATCCTGCCGGCCGCCGACGTCCGCGAGATCGCCAGGCAGGCGCCGGAGAAGTAGCATGACCCAGGGAGAAGCATGAGGATGTCTCGCGCGGTCCGGTGGACCGCGATCGCGGTGGGGGCGGCGCTGGTCGTCCTGGCCGTCATTGCCGGCGCGGGCTCGCGGACGCCGACGCTGCGCCGGCTCGTGGTCGAGACGCTGGCCGACCGGCTCGACAGCGAAATCGAGCTCGCCGCGTTCAGCGTCGACACGTTCCCCACCGTTGACATCAGGGGCGAGGGGCTGGCGGTGCGGCTCCGCGGCGCGCGCGACGTCCCGCCGCTCGTCAAGATCGAGCGCTTCGCAATCACTGGCGGCATGTTCGGCCTGCTCAGCCGGCCGCGCCGCTTCCGGACGATCACGCTCGAGGGGCTGGAGATCAACATTCCCCCGGGGGGGCCGGACTTCAAGCCGGCCTACGGCAACGCCGCCAATCCCGATTCCCCGGACCAGCCATCGTCTTCGCCCATCCATATCGACTCGCTGGTGGCAAGCGATGCCGTGCTCCGGCTGATCCCGCGCACGGCCGGGAAAACCCCGCGCGAATTCGCCATCCATCGCCTGACGATGACGGGCGTTGGCGCGGCCAGCCGGATGCCGTTCGAGGCGGAGCTGACCAACCCGATCCCGCGCGGGCAGATCCAGACGCGGGGCCAGTTCGGTCCGTGGAACAAGGAAAGCCCCGGCGGCACGCCGCTCGAGGGCAGCTATGTCTTCGAGAACGCGGATCTCTCCACCATCAAGGGGATCGGCGGCATGCTGGCTTCGACGGGGGAGTTCGGCGGCCAGCTGGGGCGCATCGCGGTGAACGGCGAAACCCGGACGCCCGACTTCCACCTCCAGTATGCCGACCGGCCCACGCCGCTGACCACACGCTTCGAGGCCGTCGTTGATGGCACCGACGGCGACACCTACCTCAACTCCGTCGAGGCACAGCTGGGCGCCACGAAAATGCTGGCGAAAGGGGCAGTCGAAGGCACGCCGGGCGTCAAGGGGCGCCGGGTCAAGGTCCACGTCAAGATCGATGACGGGCGCATCGAGGACCTGCTGCACCTGACCGTGAAGTCCGACAAGCCGGTGCTGACGGGACACATCGCGCTGCACACCGACCTGCTGCTGCCGCCGGGGCCGGACGACGTCGTGGATCGGCTGCGGCTCGACGGGCAGTTCGACCTGTCGTCCGCGAAGTTCATGGACCGCGGCGTGCAGCAGAAGCTCGCCGGCATGAGCACCCGCGCCCGGGGCCGCGATCCGGAGGATGCCCCCGACACGGTCATGACCGATCTCGAGGGGCGCTTCCGCATGGCCGGCGGCACCATCACCTTTCCAGGGCTGACGTTCCGGATTCCAGGCGCCGCCGTGCAGCTCGCCGGCGGCTACGGGCTGCGCAGCGAGGCGCTCGAGTTCGACGGCACGCTGCGGATGCAGGCGACGATTTCAGAGGCGGCCGGCGGCGGCATCAAGTCGGTCTTCCTCAAGGTCGTGGATCCGTTCTTCAAGAAGAAGGGAGCGGGCACCGTGCTCCCCATCAGGGTGCGGGGCACCCGGTCGGACCCGAAGTTCGGCCTCGACGTGGTCAAGACCCTGACACCGAAGTGAAGCATCGATAACTGGAGCTCAACCCATGTCGCTCGATACCAAATCGTTCCCCGTGCAGAAGTCGGAAGAGGAATGGCGCAAGACGCTGACGCCCGAGCAGTATTACGTGCTGCGCGAGCACGGCACCGAGCGCCCGGGGACGTGTGCGCTGCTGAACGAGAAGCGGACCGGGACGTTCACCTGCGCCGGCTGCGGCCAGCCGCTGTTCGTCGCCGAGCGGAAGTTCGAGAGCGGCACCGGCTGGCCGAGCTTCTTCGAGCCGCTCGAGGGCGCGATCGGCACGACGGTGGACAAGAGCCACTTCATGACGCGCACCGAAGTGCACTGCAACAACTGCGGCGGGCACCTCGGCCACGTGTTCCCGGACGGTCCGCCGCCGACCGGCCTGCGCTACTGCATCAACGGCGTGGCGCTCGACTTCTCGCCGACCGAGGAGTAGCGGCCGGGAGGGGGGCGTCAGTCGTCGCCGACCATGCGAGCCGGCGCGTCAGTCGCCGCCTACCATAAACGTCCAGCTGCCCAGGCCGAGGGCGGCGTGCGGGTCCGACTTGCCGCGCTCCCGGGCCAGCCGCGACTCGGCGTCGCGCAGCTTCCGCTCCTGTTCCTTGAGGTCGTCGATCTGCCGGGCGCGGGCGCGGTCGAGGCCGCCCGACTGGATGAACGTCACGATCCGGTGCAGCTCGCCGGGATCGAGATAGGTGCCGTGCCCGCGGCACACGTCCACGATCGTGCCCGACAGCCGGCCGAAGTTCACCCGGTTCATCATCTTCCCGCAGCGCACGCACGGCCGGTATGTCACCCGCTCGGCCGTCACCGCCGCGCCCGCCGGAAACTGATGGAGCACGGCGGCCTGCGAGGCCTTGTCGGCGCACAGGTGCTCGAAGACCTCGGCATCCACCCAGAATCCCGTCGCACGCCTCGCACTCGAACAGCGTCGTTGCCCCGAGCACGAGGCTGCGCAGCGGCGACTTGCAGCCCGGACAGCGGGCGGTCCGGCTCCGCCTCGGGCTTCCCTCTCGCGCTTCGCGCGCCGCAGCGCGGACAGAACTGCGCCCCCTGGAACATCAGGCCGAAACAGGCGGGGCAGCTGATTGTCGCCAGCCGCGCTTCGCAGTAGGGGCAGCGGCGGGCGTCGGGATCGGCGGGTGCGCCGCAGTTGGGGCAATGGAGCGACGAGGCGTCGGCCGGCATCTCCGCTAGAATAGCGCCCAACGGCCCGGCCGTTCACCACCGAACCTGCGCCGCCACGTCGATGCCAAGCACGCTCGACCTGCTGTTTGCCACCGCCACGCTCGAAGATGCGCAGGCCGTCGCCGATCTGCGCGCCGCGGTGGCGGCCGATCTCACGCAGCGGCACGGCCACGGGCAGTGGTCGTCGGTCGCGAGCGCGCGGGCCGTCGTCCGCGACATCCACTGTCGCGCGGGTGCTGGTGGCGCGGAGCGGCGCCTCTGTCGTCGGCACGGTGCGGCTCGCGACCCGGAAGCCGTGGGCGATCGACCCCGCCTGGTTCACCCCGTGCGCCCGGGTGCTGTACCTGACCGACATGGCGGTGGATCCCGGGCAGCAGCGCCAGGGCATCGGCCGGCGCTGCCTGGCCCACGCCCGCGACGTGGCCAGGGCGTGGCCCGCCGACGCGCTGCGGCTCGACGCCTACGATGCGCCGGCCGGCGCCGGCGGCTTCTACGAGAAATGCGGCTTCCGGGAGGTCGGGCGCGTGACCTATCGCCAGACCCCTCTGGTGTACTACGAACTGCTGCTCTGACCGGCCGGGTTCGACGGCATGGCAAGTAGAATGACGCGAGGAGTGTGCAGATGGGCCTGATGGATTTCCTCAAGGGCGAGCTGATCGAGATCATCGAGTGGACCGACGACTCCCGCGACACGCTGTCCTACCGGTTCCCCGACGACGACAAGGCGATCAAGAACGGGGCGCAGCTCATCGTCCGGGAATCGCAGCAGGCGCAGTTCGTCTACGTCGGCGAGTTCGGCGACACCTTCGGCCCCGGCAAGCACACGCTGGTCACCGACAACATCCCGATCCTGACGCGGCTGAAGTCGTGGAAGTTCGGCCTCAACTCGCCGTTCAAGGCGGACGTCTACTTCGTCAACACCCGGCTCTTCACCGGCAACAAGTGGGGCACCGCCAACCCGGTGATGATGCGCGACAACGACCTCGGCGTCGTCCGCGTCCGCGCCTTCGGGACCTATGACTTCCGCATCGTGGACACCAAGCTGTTCCTGAAGGAGGTCGCCGGTTCCGACCACAACTTCCGCCTCGACGAGTTCGCCGAGACGATGCGGTCGCGAATCGTCAGCGTGTTCGGCGATGCGCTGTCGTCGGCGCAGGTGCCGGTGTTCGACGTCGCCAGCCGCTACACCGAGCTGGGGGAAGCGCTGCTGCCGCTGATCAACCCCGTGGTGAGCGCGAAGTACGGCCTCGAGATTGCCAGCTTCATCGTCGAGAACGTGTCGGTGCCGCCGGAGGTGGAGCAGGCGGTGGACAAGCGCTCGAGCATGGCGGCGGTGGGCAACCTGAACGACTACGTGAAGTTCCAGATGGCCCAGGGGATGGAGAAGGGAGGCGGGGCGGGGAGCATGGCCACGGAAATGGCCGTCGGCCTGTCGATTGCCCAGCAGATCATCCAGCAGCAGGGGCTGGCGGGGGTGTCGTCGCCGGGCCGGGGTGCCGCCGCGCAGCCGGCGCTTCCCGAGCTTCTCGCCCCCGCGGATGTCGCCACCGCGCTCGGCGTGCCTGAACAGGACGTGCTGGCGATCATCGAATCGGGCGAGCTGGCCGCCAAGAAGATCGGTTCTTCGTACCGCGTGAAGCGGTCGGCGCTCGACGAGTACCTGGCGCGATGAGCCGCGCGCGCGGTCCTGGCGCGTGCGTCCTGCTCTTCTTCCTGTCGTTCTTCCTGCTCCTGTCGAGCGGGCGTCGCGCTCACGCCGGCACCAGCTCCAGGCCGCCGTGATGCTCGCGCTCACCGGCCGCCTCGGCGACGATGGCCAGCCCGGAGGCCCAGCGAACGAAGCCTGGGTCCGCGCCCCGAACGGGCGGCGCTACCAGGCCCACGACATCGGCAACATCGCGCTGATGCTGCCGTCCGCCTGGATCGGATCCCGCCTGTCGCCCGTCCCCCCGGCTGAAGACATGCGCAACCCCCCGGCGCTCAGCCGGGTGCTGGTGTCGCTCAGCGTGGCCGGCATGGCCGCGCTCGGCTGCTACTGGCTGTTCCGGTTGTTTTCTTTCTACCGCGAGACCCGGACGCGTTCCTGCTGGCGCTGCCATTCCCCTGCACGACCATCTTCATTGCCTACGCGCGGGCGGCGTGGGACGTGCTGCCGTCGGCGGCGCTCATGTGCGGGGCGCTCCCCTATTCGGCGGCGCTGCTGCGCGGGGTGGCGCCTGGCGCGGCGCGCTGCTCCTGGCCGCCACGCTGGCCGGGCGTGCTCTTCCGGTTTCGCTGGCACCGTTATCGTGCCGGCCGCGTGCGGCGTGGCCTTCAGCGCGCGGCGCACTGAACGTCCGCACGGCGCTTGCCGGCGCACTGCTCTTCACCGTGCTGATGCTGCCGTCGTTCGCCTACAACGCCGTGCGCCCGGGATCCGCGCTGCGGCCCGCGACGGCCTCCGCCCAGTATCTCGGCGGCAACAATGCCCTCACCGGCATCTGCCGCGGGCCTTGCCGGCCTGTTCGTTTCCCCAACCGCGGCCTGTTCCTGTTCTCGCCGGTGCTGCTGTGGGGCTGGCGGCGCCGCTGGTGTGGCGGCGACTGACCGCCGACCAGCGCCTCCTGCTCGGCTGGTATGCCGCCGGCGCCCTCGCCTACACGCTGCTGATCTCCCGGATGGCGAACTGGGGCGCGTTCGGCTGGGGGCCGCGCTACCTGGTACCGGTCCTGCCGATCCTGTTCACGGGCGCGGCCTTTGCCATCACCCGGCTCTCGCCGCCGATGAAGCCTGTCGCGGCCGCGGCGATTGCGATATCCGCCCTCCTGACGCTGCCGCCGGCGGTCGTCAACTGGCACCTGGCGACGACGTCGTTTCCGGGCGCCGCCGATCCGAATGCGCCGCGTCCCTATCAGCAGATGGCCGGCTGGCGGGCGCTGGGGGCGGGCGTGTCGGGCCGAGGGCTGCCGGTGGCCCCGGACGTGGCGCGGGACAGCATCCGGGCGACGACGGGCATGTTTCCGGACCTGCTGCTGGCGCGGCTGGCCTCGCAGTCGGGCGCGGGGCTGTTCCTGGCGCTGGGTGTCTTCGTCTGCGGCGCTGGCGTGGCCGGCGTGTGCGCTGCGCGCCTGCTGCGCCGCCACGAGTCGGCATGGCCGGCCCGCCCGGGGGCCATCATGGCTGATGTCTCCGCGCTCGAGAAGCACCCGTGCGCCGCCTGCGGCGCGCAGGCCGAGTGGAATCCCTCCCGGCGGGCGCTCGTCTGCACGTTCTGCGGCACCGTCGCGCCGTTCGAGCTCGCCGACGACGGCGCCATCGTGGAGCTGGACCTGGTCACGGCGCTGCGCGAGCTGCCGGACGAGTCGCGCGGCTGGCTCGAGGAACGGCGAACGGTCCAGTGTCAGAGCTGCAAGGCGGTGTCGGTCTTCGATCCGGCCCGCGTCGGGCAGAACTGCGACTTCTGCGGCTCGCCCAAGCTCGTGGCGTACGACGAGATCAAGGCGCCGATCAGGCCGCAGAGCCTGCTGCCGTTCAAGGTGGCCGAAGGGGATGTCCGGGAGCAGATCCGCCGCTGGTACGCCAGCAAGTGGCTGGCGCCGAACAGCCTGCGCAAGCGGGCGCTCGTCGATCGCGTGCGCGGCGTCTACATCCCGTACTGGACCTTCGACGCGCAGGTGGTCTGCCCGTGGGCGGCCGAGGCGGGGCATTACTACTACACGACCGAAAGCTATCGCGACAACAAGGGACGGATGCAGACTCGGCAGGTCCGGCACGTCCGCTGGGAACCGGCCTCGGGCGAAGTGCGTCATTTCTTTGACGACGAGCCTGTGCCGGGCACGCAGGGGGTATCCACCGAGTTGCTGACGCAGGTGGAGCCGTTCCCGACGGCCGAGCTCGTGCCCTACGGCACCGCCTTCCTGTCGGGCTTCGTTGTCGAGCATTACCAAGTCGTGCTCCTCGAGGCCGCCGAACACTCGCAGGTCCAGATGAAGCGGAAGCTGTACGAGATGTGCGGCGCCGAGGTGCCCGGGGACACGCACCGCAACCTGGAGATCCATCCGACGTTTTCGGGGCAGACGTTCAAGCACGTGCTGGTGCCCGTCTGGCTGCTGACCTACGTCTACGGGAACAAACCGTGGCAGGTCGTGGTTAATGGTTATACGGGCCGGATCGCCGGCGAGTACCCGAAGAGCTGGTGGAAGATCGCCCTCCTCGTGCTGCTGGCCCTGATCGCTGTCATCATCGTATTGTCGTTGCAGGAGTAAGCCGGAACGCCGACCCGGTCCCTGCGTGAGAGGAGCTGTTGTGGCCGACAAGTCCCGTATGCCCGCGAAAGAGGCCGCCCTGCCGGGCCGGCCGCACAAGATGCCGGTGCCCGATGCGCACTTCGTCAACGGCGCGCCGCTCGAGGGGCCGTTTCCCGGCGGCCACCAGCGTGCGCTGTTCGGGCTGGGCTGTTTCTGGGGGGCGGAGCGGAAGTTCTGGCAGCTGCCGGGCGTCTACACGACCGCCGTCGGCTACGCCGCCGGCTACACGCCGAACCCGACCTACCGCGAAGTGTGCTCCGGCATGACCGGCCACAACGAGGTCGTGCTCGTGGTGTTCGATCCGCGCAAGATCTCGTACGACAGCCTGCTCAAGGTGTTCTGGGAGAGCCACAATCCGACCCAGGGCATGCGGCAGGGCAACGACGCCGGCACCCAGTACCGCTCGGGGATCTACTACTACGACGAGTCGCAGCACGCCATCGCCGAGCGCTCGCGCGACACGTTCCAGGAGCAGCTCACCGCCGCCGGCTACGGACCGATCACAACCGAGATCCTGCCGGCGCCGGAGTTCTACTACGCCGAGGACTATCACCAGCAGTACCTCGCCAAGAACCCGGGGGGCTACTGCGGGCTCGGGGGCACGGGGGTTACCTGTCCGGTGGGGTTAGAGGTGCATTGAGGGTTCAGGGTTCAAGGTGCAGGGTTCAAGGTTCGGGGTTCAGGGTTCAGGGTTCACAGGGTGCACGGTGCAGGGTGCAGGGTCAGGTGCAGGGTGCACGGTGCAGGGTTCACAGGGTGCACGGTGCAGGGTTCACAGGGTTCCGGGTCACAGGGTTCAGGGTGCCCCGGGCTGTCAGTGCGCTCGGCTGTTCGGGGCACCCGGCTGGCGGGGCAGCGGTGTGCGCCGCGCACAGGCTCCCGGAAGCTGCCGGCCCTGGCACGGGGCGCCTCCGCTTGCGGTCCCTCAGGATGTGCTCCCCGGATGATGTGCGCGGACGGGCACGGCCGCCGAGCACGCGCCGACGCGGCTCAAAGACGTCACAGCGCGCTCCTCTCAAACGCATTGAGCGCGTAGCTTCTTCATCGCACTCACCCCGTATAAATTTCATCAGCGCATCGCCAGCGTTTCGCTCTTTCCAATTCGCAAACTCGAGCTTTGCGCAGCAGATGGACGAAGACAGGTCTGCAATGTCTTGCGTATATGCGGCGTCAATGCCTCGCTCATCCCCTTGAGGCCATCGTCACGGCGATCAGGATGTCCTGCAGCCGCGAGCCTTCAAGTCGGTGAACACCTTGAGCCAAAATTTTGCACCTTCAGTCTGCACAATCTAGAACCCGAGCACTCGGCGTGCCATCCTGCAAGATGCGAGTGCCAGATAGACCGCCTTGCTCCGCACGATCGCTTCATCGCGATCTTCACGCGCATTGCATCAAGAAACAACCATACATCGTCAGCGGCGCGCCTGCAGCCGTCACCTCTGCACCACCGCGTCGTGACGGTGCTGATCAATCCGGCGAGACCCGGCGCACAGGCTCCCGGAAGCTGCCGGCCCTGGCACGGGGCGCCTCCGCTTGCGGTCCCTCAGGATGTGCTCCCCGGATGATGTGCGCGGACGGGCACGGCCGCCGAGCACGCGCCGACGCGGTCTCAAAGAAGTCACAGCGCGCTCCCCGGCGGTGATGCCTGCACCCCGCACCTTGAACCCGGCAAACCCTGCACCTTAGACCCGTCGGGAACCCTGCACCGTGCACCCTGCACCTTGAACCCGTCGGGAACCCTGCACTCTGAACCCGGCGAACCCTGCACCTTGAACCCCCGCGAACCCTGAACCCTGCACCCTGAACCCTGAACCCGCTATACAATCCCCCCCACACATGGAATGGTGGCACTGGCTGGTGATGGGGCTCGTCCTCATCGCGCTGGAGATGGCGGCGTCCGGCGGCTTCTACGTCATCTTCTTCGGCATTGCCGCCCTGGCGATCGGCGGGCTGCACCTGTTCGACCTCGCCGGCCCCGCCTGGTTCCAGTTCCTGCTCTTCTCCATCCTCTCAGTGGCCTCGCTGCTGTTCTTCCGGCGCCCCTTTCTCCACTGGATGAAGCTCGATGTGCCGGGCGCCGCGGACGTGGATTCGCTGGTCGGCCAGCTGGCGGTGCCGCTCGACGACATCGCGCCGGGCGGCATCGGCCGCGCCGAGCTGCGCGGCACGGCCTGGTCGGCGCGCAACGCGAGCCCCGTGCCGGTCGTCCGCGGCCAGCGCTGCACGGTCACCCGGGTCGAACACCTGACAATTTTCCTCGAGCCTGAAGGAGCGAGTGCATGAACGGCGGTCTCCTGGTCTTCTTCGTCCTGGCGGTCGTGGTCCTGGTCGTCATCGCGAAGACCGCCATTGTCGTGCCGCAGCAGAGCGCGTTCGTGGTCGAGCGCCTCGGCCGCTACTTCGGGACACTCAGCGCCGGCTTCCACATCCTGCTGCCGTTCGTCGACACCATCCGCTATCGCCATTCGCTCAAGGAGATGGCGGTGGACATCCCGGCGCAGGTCTGCATCACGCGCGACAACGTGCAGGTCGGGGTGGACGGCGTGCTCTACCTGAAGGTGCTGAACCCGGAGCGGGCGTCGTACGGCATCTCCGACTACATGTTCGCGATCACCCAGCTGGCGCAGACGACGCTGCGCAGCGAGGTCGGCAAGATCGATCTCGACAAGACCTTCGAGGAGCGCACCAACATCAACACCGCCGTCGTCAGCGAGCTCGACAAGGCGAGCGAGTCGTGGGGCGTGAAGGTGCTGCGCTACGAGATCAAGAACATCACGCCGCCGCACGACATCCTGGCGGCGATGGAAAAGCAGATGCGCGCCGAGCGCGAGAAGCGCGCGGTGATCCTGACGTCGGAGGGCACGCGCGACGCGGCGATCAACACCGCCGAGGGGGTCAAGCAGGAAGTGATCAAGGCCTCGGAAGCGCGCAAGCAGCAGCAGATCAACGAGGCCGAAGGGGAGGCCGCGGCGATCATGTCCGTGGCCACGGCGACCGCGGAAGGAATCCGGCGGGTGGCCGAGGCGATCAAGCTGCCGGGCGGCTACGAAGCGGTGCAGCTGCGGGTAGCCGAACAGTACGTCAGCCAGTTCGGCGAGCTGGCGAAGAAGAGCAACACGCTGGTGCTGCCGGCCAACGTCGCGGACGTCGGCTCGATGATCGCCCTGGCGATGAAGGCCATCAACCGCGACGGCGACGTCACGGCGGCCGCGCCGCCGCGCGCCACGCGGTAGGCGCCCCTCACCGCGGCAGCGGCACGACCTGGAAGGCCTGCGGCTGGCCGAGCGGGGTCACAGTCTCGCCGCTGAGCGAGCCCAGACTGGCGCGATAGCGGCCCGGGGCCACGAGCGGGCCCTGCGCCGCGCCGCCGCGCCCGCCGGCTCCGCGCCCCGCCCCGCGCCCCTGACCCGCCGGCGCCTCGCCGCGCAGGTTCCAGGTCACGCGGTGCAGTCCGGCGGCCTTCGGCACGTCCAGCCGCCGCACCTGGCGACCGGTGTCGTCCATGATGCTCAGCACGAGCCTGGCGTCCCCTGCCGGCGCCGTTCCGACGGCATAGGTCAACACCGCGCCGACCGGCGGGTTGGCGGTCGCGACGTTGCCCCAGGCCGCGTTCTGCTGGCCAAGTTCCTCGAACAGATAGGGGTCGCGCAGCGACAACAGCCGCGGCTCCCCGGTCAGCGCCTCCGGCGTCAGGTCGCGCAGCGCGGAGTAGTCGTCGAGGATGAATGCGCCGCGCCCGAACGTGCCGACAACGAGATCCTGCTCGCGTCGCTGGATCGTCAGGTCGCGGGCCTGGATGGTCGGGAGGCCGGCCTCGAGCCGCACCCAGTGCCCGCCGCCATCAACGCTGACCCACACGCCGAACTCGAGCCCCGCGAACAGCAGGTCGCCGTTGACATGGTCCTGGACGATGCTCCAGGCGCCGGAGCGCTCGGGCAGGTTGCTGCTGATGGACGACCAGGACCGCCCGCGGTCGGTGCTCTTCACGACGTAGGGCCGGTAGTCGCCCCGCTGGTAGTTGTTCAGCGTCGCGAACACGGTGTCGGCGTCGCGCGGCGACGCGAAGAGGTCGGTGACGTAGGCGTGCTCCGCGACACCGGGAAACTGCTCCACCTTCCGCCAGCTCCTGCCCCCGTCCTCCGTCACCTGCACCAGCCCGTCGTCTGTGCCGGCGTAGAGCAGCCCCTCGAGCAGCGGGGATTCGTCGAGCGCGGTGATGGTGCTCAGGGTGGTCGTGGCCTGGTTGAAGGCGACGGAGGTGGGCGGCCACACCTTGCCCATGATCTCCTGCGTTGCCGCGTCGAGCTGCCGCGTGAGGTCCGGGCTGACGGTGACCCAGGTGTCGCCGCGGTCGTCGCTGCGATAGACGCGCTCGCCGCCGTAATAGAGCCGGCGCGAGCTGTGCGGGCTGACGATGAGCGGCGCATCCCAGTGCCAGCGGCCCAGGCGGGGCTGGCTGCCGGCCCCGCCCCGCCCGCCTTGCGCGCCAGCTGACGGCGCCGGGCCGGGCGCTGGCGGCTCGCCATCGACGGTCGTCGTAGTCAAACGCGGGCGGATGGCCGTCGTCAGACCGGAATCGAGGTCCAGCCGGCTCAGCGCTCCCTCCTGCGACTGGACGTAGACGATACCCGGGTCGTCCGGATCGACCCGCGCCTGGAAGCCATCGCCGCCGCCGACGTTGTACCAGTCGCTGGTCCGGATGCCGACGCGGTTCCTGGTGCGCGACGGGCCGCAGATCGTGCCGTTGTCCTGCGCGCCGCCGCACACGTGGTAGAAGGGCTTCGCGTTGTCGGTGGCGATCCGGTAGAACTGCGACAGCGGCAGGTTGGTGAAGTGCCGCCACGTCTTCATGCCGTCCCACGTTTCGTAGATACCGCCGTCGTTGCCGAGGATGACGTGGTTCCGGTCGGCGGCATCGAACACGATGTCGTGGTGATCGACGTGGACGCCGGGCATGGCCACCTGCTGCCACGTCTTCCCGCCGTCGGTGCTGCGATCGACGTTGGTCTGCAGCGACCAGATGGTCTCGGGATCGTGCGGGTCCACGAAGATCTCGTGGTAGTAGCCCGGATCGCCGCCGCGGTAGCAGTCGTCCGCTGCGCCGCGCCCCCCCTGGGCGCCGGGTCCGGCCGGGCCCGGGGGCTCGGGACCAACGGGACCGCAGGGCCGCGCCGCGACGGCCGGCGCCCCGCCACGGCCGCCGCGCTCGCCCCCGCCAGTCGTCCTGCCGACGCGCGCCCACGACGCGCCGGCGTCTTCCGAACGGAAGAAGCCGCCCTGCCCGAGCTGCGCGGCAACGAGCGCGTAAACGATCTTCGGGTTCCGCCAGTTGATGCCGAGGCCGATGCGGCCCAGCTCCACGGCGGGCAGCCCCCTGGTCAGCCTGGTCCAGCTGCGGCCGGCGTTCGTTGACTTGTAGAGCCCGCTCTCCGGCCCGCCGCCTATGAGCTGCCCCACCGCGCGCCGTCGCTGGTAGGCCGCGGCGTAGAGCACGTCCGGGTTCCTGGGATCCATGACGAGATCCGTCACGCCGGTGTCGGGGCCGCTCGAAAGCACGGCCTTCCACGTCTCCCCGCCGTCGGTGGTCTTGTAGAGGCCGCGGTCGCCGCCGGCCGACCACAGCGGACCGATCGCGGTGACGTACACCACTTTCGAATTGCGCGGGTCCACCACGATCTTCTGGATGTGCTCGGAGCGCTCGAGGCCCATGCGCGTCCAGGTGCGGCCGGCGTCGGTGCTCTTGTAGACTCCGTCCCCGAACCCCACGCTGCGCTGGTTGTTGTTCTCGCCGGTCCCGAGCCAGACCACGTTGGAATCACGGGGATCGATCGTGACGGCGCCGAGCGAATACGAGCCGTAGTCATCGAAGATGGGCGTCCAGCTGGTGCCGCGGTTCTCCGTTTTCCACAGGTTGCCGGAGGCGGCCGCGGCATACCAGACGCTGGGGTTCTTCGGGTCCACCGCGATGTCCGAGATGCGGCCGGTGGTGAGGCTGGGGCCGATGCTCCGGAACTCGAACGGACGCAGGGCTTCCGGCGTCAGGCCGGCGCCGTTCTGGCCGTGCAGGGCCACGGCCGCGCCGAGCGCGGCGGCCGCCACGAGCAGGCCGCGGTTGACGGTATCAGCGCAAGTCATCGGCAGTCACACCTTCCGCAGCCGTTCGGCCGCACGCTCGAGCGTGTCGTCCCTCTTCGCGAAGCAGAAGCGCACGACCGGCGGCGCCTGTGCGCGGTAGAGCATGGGCGAGGTCGGGATCGACGCGACGCCGTGCTCCCGCGTCATCCGGATGGCGAAGTCGGCGTCGGGCTCGCTGCTGATCGCCGAGTAGTCCATCAGCTGGAAGTAGCTGCCGCGGCAGGGCAGCGGACGGAACCGCGAGCCCTCCATCAGCCGCAGGAACAGGTCGCGCTTGCGCTGGTAGAACGCCGGCAGTTCGTCCAGCCCGGTGCGGGCCAGCAGGAACTCGGCGATGGCGTGCTGCACCGGCGTGATGGTGGAGAAGGTGACGAACTGGTGCACCTTCCGGAACTCCGTCGTCAGCGCCGCGGGGGCGGCGGCGTAGCCGATCTTCCAGCCGGTGACGTGATAGGTCTTGCCGAACGATCCGACGATGAAGGCGCGCGCCGCCAGCTCCGGGTGGCGTGCCAGGCTCTCGTGCTGCAGGCCATCGAAGATGATGTGCTCGTAGACCTCGTCGCTGACGATGAACAGGCCGGTGGATCGGACGATGGAGGTCAGGGCCGCGATGTCGTCGGGGGTAATGACCGAGCCGGTCGGGTTGTGCGGCGAGTTGATCATCAGCAGCCGGGTCTTCGGCGTGATCGCGTCGCGGACGGCATCCCAGTCGATGCGGTAGTCCGGCGGCCGCAGCGACACGATCACCGGCACGCCGCCATTCAGCTCGATAGCCGGCAGGTACGAGTCGTAGCAGGGCTCGAGCACGATGACCTCGTCGCCGGGATGCACGACCGCGGCGACGGCGTCGAAAATCGCCTCGGTGGCGCCCGACGTCACCGTCACTTCGGTGTCGGGGTCGTAGACGGCGCCGTGGAAGTGCGCGTATTTGGCGGCGATCGCCTGCCTGCAGCGCCGGCACGCCGGGCATCGGCGCGTACTGGTTCAGCCCGGCGCGCATGTGGCGGACGACGGCGTCGACGAGCGCGGGGTCGCAGTCGAAGTCGGGGAAGCCCTGCGAGAGATTGATGGCGCCGACGTCGGCCGCCAGCTTCGACATCACCGTGAAGATGGTCGTCCCCACCGACGGCAGGCGCGAGCGCAGCGCGGCGGGATCGGTCATGGCGTTCTCTCGAAGACGCCGATCGCCGTGTTCTTGCGCACCTGGTCCCACGGGAAGTGCTGGCCGTTCATGGCGACGTAAACCCCGGGCGGCAGCACCTGGACGAACGACAGCGCGCTGCCGAGATTGAACAGGCCGTCCGAGCTGCCGAACGCGTAGGGCACCATCGCGCCGGTCAGGACAACCGTCTTGGCCGGGACGGCGGCGGCCAGCGCCCGCGCGGTGTCGACCATCGTGTCCGTGCCGTGCGTGACGACGATCGCGGTTTCGCCCGCGTCGGCGGCGCGCCGGACGATCTGCTGGCGGCCGCGGTCGTCCAGCTCCAGGCTGTCGATCATCATGACCGTCTCGACGGTGACGTCGAGCCGGCAGCGGCCGCGGCCGAGCATCTCCGGCACGTGCGTGTCCTTGAAGTACAGCCGGCCGGTCAGCTCGTCGTACTCCTTGTCGAACGTGCCGCCGGTCACGAGGATGCGGATCTTCATCGCCTGACGCCCCCGGCTGTGCCCGCGAAAACTGCAAGGGCGGCCACCGTTTCGTCCGGCGGGCGCCGGCTGGCGGGGAGTCGCCCGCGGCCGCAGGATGGTGGTAAACCGTTCATCTTGCTGGTGTTATGTCCCAGGGCCAGCAGGCTCGGCCGTGCCGGTACCCGGCTTGCGAGAGTGAGCGGCGGAGGTCCCATCATTATGCTCGCAGCTGTTTCCGTGATGCTCGTTGGTGTGGTCGGCATTCTGTTCGTGCGCAAGCGCGGCGCCCGCAAGCGGGCCGAGGCGGCGCCGGCGCGCTAGGGGCGCTCCCGGCGCTCCTCGATACGTCTTGCGCGGAACAGGTCGTCTGCCGACGACAGGATGATCCGCCTGAGGCGATCGGGGTAGTCGCCCGGCAGCCCCTCCAGGAACCGGCGCACGGTGAGTGCGGCGCTCGCGGACCGGTGTCCGCCGAGCGTCGCGTCCATCCAGCGCTTCGGGAAGAAGATGTCTCCCGTGCGCTGGATCTCGCGCAGCATCGCGAGCGCCGTGCCGATGTGCCGCTCGGCCGCCTCCGCACGCAGCGGATGGTGGACGTAGCCCAGCCCCTGCAGCACCCACGCTTCCCGTCTTCGATTCCCGACATCGCGCAGGCTCTCGAGGAAGGCGTTGCGCACTGCCACGTCGGCGGACAACGCCGGGCCGCACGAACTCGAACTGCGCCTTGCGGTCCGGGTTCTCGATCCGTGCGGCCTGCTGCTCGAGGATCTGCTGCCACGACGGCACGCCGCGCACCGCCAGCTCGAGGGCCAGGGTGATGTAGTCCGGCTCGGCGAGCACCAGCCCGGGAATCGTCTCGGCCTTTCGCCACACCCGTTCGAGCCGTGCCAGGGTGGCCGGGGTTCGCGCCGTATCGCGCAGGGCGTTGAACCAGGCCGACTTCAGGCTCTGGGTGGCCGCCCGGTCGAGGCCGTCCCGCAGCACCTGCTCGAACACGGGCATGCGCGCGTCCCGAGCCGTTAGCGGCAGGAACGTCCAGTACGCCCGCTGGGCGTAGGACAACATCCGCTGCACGCTGAGCTCGTCGGACTCCTTCGGCAGCGCCGCCAGCAGCAGGTCGAACAGCACGTCCGGCGCCACGCGGCCGTCCACCATCTCCTCCCACAAGCGTGACGAGCGCGGCGCCGCGGGTCAGCGGATCGCGGATGTCCGCCAGGTGCGCCGTGAGGTAGGCGCGGCTGTCCGCATCCAGCACGAAGTCGCCGTAGCCGATGCCGCCGCCCGTCGGCAGGATGTAGGCCGGACGTCCGGCCCCTTCCGCTGACGGCTCGATCGAGTCGCCCGTGCCCGCGTTCAGCCGATAGTCGACCGACCGCGAGCCCTTCGGGTGCCCCACCACCACCTTCAGCCGCTGCGTCCACGCCAGGCCGCGCGCCGCGATCGGGTCCTGCTGCTGCAAGGTGACGGCGCCCCCGGGCCGGCCGGGATCGTGCTGATCACGGGACGGCCAGCCTCTTCGACCCAGGCCCGGCTCCACGCATCCAGGTCGTCGGGCGTGCGCCGATCGAGCAGCCGGATCAGATCGGTCCAGGCGGCGTTGCCGTAGGCGTGCTGCTTCAGGTAGTCGCGCAGGCCGTCGCGCAGCCCCTCGACGCCGACGATCATCTCGAGCTGCCGCATGACGATTGGCGCCTTCTGGTAGATGATCGCGCCATACAGGCTGCCGGCCTCGCTGAGGTTGTCGAGGCGCTGGCGGATCGGGTTGGTGCCCGCGGTGCGATCGACGTCGTAGGCGGCCGGGTAATGCGCGTAGAGGAAGCGGAGCTCGTGGTTGATCTCCGGGAACGACGGGTTCACGATCTTCGCCGCCATGAAGTTGGCGAACACCTCCTTCATCCACACATCGTTGAACCACTTCATCGTCACCAGGTCGCCGAACCACATGTGGGCCGTCTCGTGGGCGATCAGGCTGGCGCGGCCGAGCTTCTGGTTCTGCGTGGCCGAGGCGTCGAGCAGCAGGGCCGCGGCGTTGTAGAAGATCGCGCCAGGATGCTCCATGCCGCCGAACTGGAACGACGGCACGAGCAGGAAGTCGAACTTGTCGAACGGGTAGGGGATGGCGGTGTACTGCTCGAGCCAGGCGAGCGCGGCGGCGTGCAGGTCGAACACCGCGTCGCGGTTGCGCGCCACTTTCTGCGTGTCGGTTTCCCGGTGCAGCATGCGAAACTGCCGCCCGTTGCGCTCGGCGGTCTCCACGGCAGAAGCGCCCGGCGGCAAAAGCGAACAGGTAGGTCGGGACCGGCCTGGTTTCAGCGAACCCGACGCGGACGCGCCCGGCGCCGGCCTCCTGCCGCGACGCTTCCACACCGTTCGACAGTGTTTCCCATCCCTCCGGCACCTCCAGGGACAACGTGTAGCGTGCCTTGACGTCGGGCTGGTCGAAGCAGGGGAACGCCAGACGCGCGCGGGCCGGCACGAACAGCGAATACATGAACTCGGCGCTCCGGTTGAGCGCGAGGTCGCTCGACTCGAACGCCAGGCTGATCTCGTTGTCGCCAGCCTGCAGCGCGGCGGCGGGCAGCAGGACGTGCTCGTCGCGGACGTCGGGCGCCACCTCGCGCCCGTTCGCCCGCACGGACCGGACGCTGCCGGCGGGCCCGGCGAAGTCGAGCGCCAGCGGCCGCGACGGATCGGAGAGCCGGAGCCGTACGGTCACGGTCCCCGCAACGGGCTGGTCCAGCGCGGCGGGGACGATGAAGTGGAGGGCGTAGCGGACGTCGGACACGCGGCCCGCGCGCTCGGTGGCGAGCGCGAGCGCCACGCCCGGACCGGGAGTGCCGGCCGCTGGCGACGTCTGCGGGGTGCCTGGAGTGGTCACGATCGTCAGAAAGGCGAGCGCGAGACCCGCCAGCCGGCGCATGCCGGCATGATATCAGGCGGCCCGGCGCAGCCTGAGGGCCACCAGGGAGCCGGTCAGGACCAGATAGCAGACGGTGATGACGGAGAGCGCCATGAACGCGCCGTAGGCCCGCCGGCCCATCACGTCGTAGAGACTCAGCGCAATCGCCAGCAGCGCGGCGATGGTGGCCGCCCTGAGCACGGCCGGCAGCGACGCTTCGTGGTTGATCAGGTACATCACCGCCGGCGTGGAGACGAGCAGCACGTAGTCCCAGCCCTGGGGCGACAGCAGCGGCATCAGCATCAGCAGCAGGGCGGCCTCGAGGCCCTCCGGCCTGGCGACGTGCCGGCGCTTCGCGAACAGCAGGCCGGCGGCGGCCAGCAGGGCCACGCCGGTGGCAGCGGCCAGCCGGGCGGCCAGCGGGCCGGGCCCGATCCATTTCGCGTACATCGCCGCCACCGACACGTTGTCGGCGTTGAGCAGGTTGGGCGCCGTGGACTCGGTCACCGTCTTCCACCAGTCGCGGTGCAGGCCGATCGTCCCGTCGATGCCATAGAGCGCGAGCGGCAGGACGAGGGCCAGCGCGAGCCCCGCCGCCGCCGAGAGGAGGGGGCCCCAGGCGCGGCGTGCGGCAAACCACGGCACGAAGATCACCGCGTACGGCTTGATGACCACCGCCAGCGCCACGAGCAGCCCCGCCGCCAGCCCGCGGCCACGCAGGTCGAGGTGCACCGCCAGCAGCACGATCACGGCAAGCAGCAGGTTGACCTGTCCGAGCACCAGCTCGTGGCCGTAGAACTTGGCCATCGCCGCCAGCGTCAGGCCGACCAGCAGTGCCGCCGGCTTGCGCCGGGCCGGCAGCAGGGCAAGGCTGAGCGCCAGCAGGGCGCCGATCAGCGCCGCGGAGAGGGCGAACCACAGCGCCTTGGCAGCGCCGAGCGGGAACATCGCGGCGGGAATGGCCAGCACGGCAAACGCCGGCAGGTATTTCAGCTGGTAGTGTTCGTCGGCCTGCCGGTAGAGCGGCTCGGCGGCGGCGGCGCGCTCGCCCGCGCGCCAGTAGACCTCGAAGTCGGGCATCTTCGCCGAGGCCTTGAAGGCGAAGACGGCAATCAGCAGCGCCAGGACGGCGCCGCCAGCCAGGATCCGGCCGTTCACGGGTTCCGCTCGAGCCCGACGAGCGACCATCCCTCGCCGGCCCTGCGGAAATACGCGACCAGCGGATGGCTCCACGCCGGCTGGTCCGGGTGATACGCGCGCAACCGCGCGGCTACGAACGCCGGCCGGCCGTCGAGCAGCGACGCCGGCGCCTGGCCACGCCGCTCGGTCAGCGTGGCCTCGCCCCCGCGTCCTGATGGGTGCCGGTCGTGTTGTCGAACCGCGACCACTGCACGGTGTAGCGCTCGGCCGGCTTGCCCACCGCCGCCTGTTCGGCGGCGTTGTCGAAGGTCAGCGTGCCGGACGCGTCCAGCGCGACGTTGACGATCGGGTTCGTGCCGTTCAGCCAGGCGTCGAGCACCTTGCTCCTGCGCTCGAGCAGCGTGGTCGTCAGGTAGCCGGTCGCGCGCGGATTGGTGAACCGGGCCGTCTTCACGACTGCCGCCACCGCTTCGTCGCTGAACGCGGCAATGATGCGCGCCGCCCAGAAGCGGTCCTCCTCGCGCGCGTTGCTGAACGCCGGGTTGGGATAGTCCGGCTTCCACTCTTCGGCGCGGAAGTAGGTCGATTCGATGCGCCCGACCGCCGGGATCTCGGGGTACTCGACCTTGAGCCACGGCCGCACGTAGAGGCCGAGCGTGAGCATCGTGATCAGCGTGGGCCGCGACTCCCAGACGAACTCGTTGCCGGCGCGGCGGCTCTGCGCCTTCACGCTGCCGCTGCCGAGCGTGGAGCCGAAATCGAGCAGGTGATGGCGGACGGCCTGGCGCCCGTCCATGGCCACCACGGTGTCGAGCGAGTTCGTGCTGCGCACCTCGTCGTGGTTGAGCCAGGCGGAGAACACCGACAGCCCGCGCAGCTCGCGGCGGTGCTCGTGCGGGAAGATGTCGTTCGGGTCGTCGGGGCGCGTGCCGTAGTAGCGGAACGGGCCGAGCACGCGTCCGGGCAGGTTGCGGCTGGCGAGCACGCGGTAGGTCCCGTCCTCCTGCACGGCGGCGTCCTCGAGAATGGCGTCGAGGTCGGCCTCCGTGAACGGCCGCTTCCGGCCGTCCTCATCCCGCATGGTGGCGTCCGGCGCGATCGCCAGCGAGTCGCGGCGCATGAACGCCAGGTAGTTTTCCGGCACGTGATAGCCGAAGGCGTGGAAGAAGCGGGTGGCAATCACCTCGGCGCCGCTGGCCATCTCCGGAAACCCGCGCGGGTCGAACTTGATCCAGTAGATCTCCCCGGTGCTGTCCCGCATGGTGAAGCCGGGCGTCACCCCTTCCGACTTCCGGCCGGTGATGGTCCAGGGCCCGGGAGCGGGGCCGGTGCCACGGTCGTTACCCGCCGTCAAGCTGTCCTGCCCGGATGAGGAACCGGGGCCGGCCGCCGGCGCCGTCGATGCGGCCAGCCGCGGGCCCATCCGGTTGATGAACCAGCTCGAGTCGGGGACCTCGTCCACCGTGTTGACGTTGAGCGCACGCTGATCGACCTTCTCGCCGGCGCCGAGGAACGAGTTCTCGAGCAGGTCGAACTGGCCGCTGACCTCGACGGGCGCGGCGCCCGACGCATCCTGCGTTTCCGGATCGCGCCAGATGGGATCGTCGCTGTAGAAGCGGAGACCGGCGCCGCTCGCCGCGGCGGCCGCCAGCCAGAGGGCGCTCCCGAGCGCCACCGCCGCAATGCTCGTCTGCCTGCGCATCATCAGAACGCCTTGCTGAACTTGAAGAACACCTGCACGCCTTCGCCGCCGCCCGTCGCGACATCGAGGCGCAGGAAGACCGCCTGGGCGGTGTTGAAGCGGAAGCCGATGCCGTAGGCGCGCTTCAGGCCGGACAGGTCGAGGTCGGACGCCCGCGGCGCGACCTTGCCCCAGTCGGTGAACAGCGCCATGTCGAGCAGGCCGAACGCTTCCCAGCGATACTCCGCGTTCAGCCAGAGCGCGTGCCGGTCGCGGAAGCGGTAGTCCCTGACGCTGCGCAGCGTGCGGCTGCCGCCAAGCGTCGGCTGCATGTAGAACGGCACTTCCTGGCCCTCGCTCGCCGTCGTCCCGGCCACGCCGGCCTGGAAGGCGAAGACGCGCTTCTTGTCGAACACCGGCACGAAGTGCTGGGCCAGCAGGTCGAACGAGCGGAAGCTGTAGCGATCGAGGTCGCGGTCCGCATACGTCCGCCAGGTGGCCACGTAGTGCCCGCCGGCGCGCGCGTTGCCCGGCTCGTCGCGGAAGTCCACCTCCGCGAAGCCTTCGCCGTAGTTGTAGTCCGGCTGCAGGATCAGCCCTGAGGCCGCCCGGTCGTCGAAGCGCGCGGCAATGGTGGGAAAGCGCGTGTCGGTCCCTTCGCCGATCGACGGGGTGAGCCGGCCGGCCCGCCCGCCAAGATGCAGCCACGGCCGCGGCGTCACGATCGCGCGCCCCTGCAGGTCGCTTGCTTTGTAGAGGAAGCTGACCCGGTCCTCCTCGAGCGAGCCGATGCCGCGACCGTAGAAGTCCTCCTGCGGATGCCGCTTGTAGGTGGCTTCCACGCCGAGCTCGAGGCGCTCGCCGGCCAGGCGGGGCAGCGAGAAATCGGCCCGCAGCATCTGGTACTTCCTGAAGCTCGCGCCTGCCTCGAGCTCGACGCGCGCCCGGCGCCCGAACAGGTCGTGGCGGAAGCCGCCGCCGAACCCGAGGCCCGATCCGACCGGCTTGTAGGTGTAGCCGTATTCGGCAAAGAAGCCGTTGTGCGGCGAGATGAGGCGCCGGAGCTTGCCCTCCTCAGCGTTCTTGACCAGCGTCTCGATCTTGCCGGGCTCGTAGGGCTTCAGCGCCCGGGCTTTTTCCGCCCGCTGGCGCTCGAGCAGCTCAGCCCGGGTGTCCTGCGCCGCGACGCGACAGGGGAAGGCTGCCAGGGCAAGGAAAAGCGCCGCGACCAGGAAGGCCATATGTCGCAGGAAACATTACTACACTCCCTCGCCGGCTCACTCGGATCGCAGGGCGGTCAACGGATCCAGCCGGGTCGCGCGCCGCGCCGGGACCAGGCACGCCGCAATCGTGACCGCCGCGAGCACGCCGGCGATCGCGGCAAACGTCACCGGATCGCGGGTGGGGATCTGCACGACGAGCGACTGCAGCGCCGTGCTGGCGAACCACGCCAGGATCAGCCCGAGCGTCAGCCCGGCCGCGAGCTGCGCCAGCCCGCGGCGCAGGATCAGCCACGAGACCTGCCCGGGCTGCGCGCCGAGCGCCATGCGCACGCCGATCTCCGGCGTCCGCTGCGTCACGGAATAGGCAGTCACCGCGTAGACCCCGACGGCGGACAGCACCAGCGCGATCAGCGCAAAGATCGTGAACATCGTCCCGAACACGCGATACGGCCATCTTCCACGCGCCAGGAACTCGTCCATGGTCTGGACCTGGAACACGGGCTGATCCGGGTCAACCTCCTGGACGGCCTGCCGGACCAGCATCGAGAGCGACGCCGCCGGGACGGCGCTGCGCGTGAGGATGATCATGAAGCCGGGGACGTCCTGCTGGTACGGCAGATAGACGACGGTGTCGGAATCGGCGTTCTGCGGGTTGCCCTGGCGGATGGTCGGGCTGACGCCCACCACCGTCAGCCACGGGGCCGGCGCCGAGGGCGCCTGGCCGGGGCGGCCGCCCGGTGCGAGCCGGATCCGCCTGCCGATGACGTCCTGGTCCGGGAAGAACTGCGCGGCGAACCGTTCGTTGACGATGGCCGTCTCCGACCCCGCCGTGCCGTCGCGGTCGTGGAACGTCCGGCCGCGCCGCATCGCGACGCCCGCGACGTCGAAATAGCCCGGACTGATCACGACACTGGCCGTGCGCGGCGGGTTGGCCGGATCGGACCAGGGGCGTCCTTCGATTTCGAGGCCGCGGCTGCCCGCCCCGCCAGAGGGTAGCTCGGAGGCGATCGCCGCCGCCTGCATTCCCGGAACCGCCGCGAGGCGCGGCAGGAGCGCGTCGTGGAACAAGCGCCGATCCGCGGCCGCCGGGTACTTGCCGTCGGGCAGCGCCACCTGCATGGTCAGCATGGACGCCGTGTCGATGCCGAGGTTGAAGGAGTAGAGCTTGAAGAAGCTGCGGATCATCAGGCCGGCGCCGACCAGCAGGACGATGGTGAGCGTCAGCTCCGCCACGACCAGCGCCGACACCAGGCGGCGCCCGCGGACGGCCCCGGCGCTGCCGCGCCCCCCTTCCTTGAGGACCTCGTTGACGTTCGTCTTCGACACCTGCAGCGCGGGCGCCAGGCCAAAGATGACGCCGGTGGCGAGGCACACCGCGGCGAAGTAGCCGAACACGACCGGGTCGAACGTGAAGACTATCCAATACGGCTTGCCGACGTTGGAGACCGCCGCCTCGAACAGCCGGACGCCGGCCTGCGCCAGGCCGAGCCCGAACAGCCCGCCGAGGCAGGCGAGGAGCACGCTCTCGACCAGCAGCTGCCGGACGATTCTGGTGCGGGTGGCGCCGAGCGCCACGCGCACCGCGACCTCGCGCGTGCGGGTGGCCGAGCGCGCGAGCAGCAGGTTGGCGACGTTGGCGCAGGCGATCAGCAGGACGAAGCCGACCGCGCCGAGCAGGGCGAGGAACACCGCGCGGATCGGTCCGCCGTTGAACCGCTCGTTGAAGGTCAGGACCTCGACCCCGATCTGCTTGTTGGTGTCGGGGTACTGCTGTTCGAGCCGCGCCGCGATGCCCGCGAGCTCCGTCGAGGCCGACCCGCGCGTGGCGCCAGGAGCCAGGCGGCCGAACAGGTTCAGGGAGCGCTCGTCGCGCCGTGCCAGGTCGTCCTTCTCGGGGACGAGCGGCACCCAGACGTCGGCGTTGTTCGGGAACTTCATCCCTTCGGGCATGATGCCGATCACCGTCCGGGCGACGCCGTTGATCTTGATCACGCGTCCTACCAGCTGCCCGTCGCCCGCCCACCGCGACTGCCAGACGCCGTAGCCGACGATGGCGACCGGATGCGCGTTGGGGCGATCCTCGGCGGGGGAGAAGGCGCGTCCCTGCATCGGTTCCTGGCCGAGCAGGCTGAAGGTGTTCGCGGAAATCGAGACGCCCTGCAGGCGCTCGGGCGGGCGGCCGTTTTCGGTGACCGTGAAGCTGCCGCCGCGGTAGGCCGCGAGGCCCGCGAACGCCGTGGCCTGGGTGCGGTAGTCCTCGAAATCGAGGAAGGAGATGCCGCGGCCGTCGCCGGTGGAGGTGTTCCTGCCGTTGACGTGGAAGATCCGGTCCGGGTCGTGGAAGGGCAGCCCCCGGATCAGCACTGCGTTGACGAAGGTGAAGACCGTGGCGTTCAGGCCGATGCCGAGGCCGAGGGCGAGGATGGCGACCAGCGTGAACCACCGGTCCTTGACGAGCATGCGGAGCGCGAGACGCAGGTCCTGACGCATGGGAGCCTCGTTTCCTATACGTCGCCGTTCCCGCAGAGGTTCGTACCGCGTGGTACAGTGGCGTACCGGAGACTGACATCGCTTGAGCTGGCCGCTTCTACCCCCATCCTACGAACAGCAGATTGGACATGCCCGGCGCATCGAGCTCGCGTCCGATCGGCGGATCCGTGAGCGCAACAAGATCAGCTACCGGTTCGCGCACTGGCCGATCTGGATCTGGGTCTTCTTCATCGCCCCGGGGCCGTTGACGTTCGAGCTGTTCGAGCGCGGCTTCGACAGCCGCATGCTGCTGTGGCTGGGCGTCGTGCTGGTGGGGACGGGGATTGCCGGCCTGCGCGGCCGGCTGCCGGGCGTGGAGCCGGCGCCCTACATCCTGCGCTTCACCGAGGATCGCCCCAACCCGCTCTATCGCCGGGTCTGCTACACGCTGGCGTGGAGCGAGGTGATCGCGTTCGCGGTGCTCAACGCGGCGGGGCTGGCCTGGGCGATCTACTCCGGCGACTGGCGGCTGCGCCAGCTCTACGACATCGCCTATTTCCCGATCGTGGTGACCTGCTGGATCCTCGGCGCGATGGGGATGCTGCCGCGCGTGAAGCCGTCCACGCAGGGCGAGGGGCACGAGCGGCGGTTCTTCTACGGGTCGGTGTGGGCGGTCTGCATCGCCCAGCCGCTGCTGTGGTTCCTGTGGAAGGCGCTGCCGCACACGCGGACCGCCGATGCGGTGAAGCTGGCCGTGTTCCTGGCCACGCTCGCCTGGGTCGGCAACCTGGCGCGGCGCGGCCTCCTGCCGCGGACCCGGCCGATCCTCCCCGGCGAGGTCATCGTCTCCGACTGAGTGTTCAGTGCGCTTTCGCGAGCGTCTGCTGGACGAAGGCTTCGATGTCGGCGGCCGGCCGCGCGCCGGCGGCGCGCCCCACCTCCCGTCCCCCCTTGAACACCGCCATCGTCGGAATGGAGCGGATGGCAAAGCGCTCGCCGAGATCCGGCAGCGCGTCGGTGTTCACCTTGACCACGAGATAGCGGCCGGCATTCGATCGGGCCACGCGTTCGAGCTCGGGGGCGACCATGCGGCAGGGGCCGCACCACGGCGCCCAGAAATCCACCACGACCGGCAGCGCCGTCGCGCCGACCAGCGCGTCGAAGGCCGCCGCGCTCGGCACTTCCGCCGGTTCCCCCGGCGGCGGCAGCGCCGCCTTGCAGCCGCCGCAGCGCGTTTCGTTCGCGCCGTGCGGGATGCGGTTCTTCCGGCCGCAGGCCGGGCAGGTGAGGATGATGCCGCGGTCGTCCATGTCGAGCGCCATGGATCAAGGATGCCATTGCTCCCCTGCGCCCGCCAAATGCCGCTGGCGCCTTTGGGCGAGCGGTGCTGGCGTATGATGCCGCGTCTATCGTCGATTTGGGCTTCTGTGGCGTGCCGGTGAGATTGCTTAGGTAGCTTGCCCGACTAGTTCAGCCCAAGCTGCAGACGGATGATGCGCTCCACATCGCCCAGCTCCTCGGGTGACACGGCGCCGATCCGGGTGCGCAGGCGCCCCTTGGCGACGGTGGCGAGCTGGTCGGCCATCGCCTTCGACGCCGCGCCGTCTATCGTGACGTACGTTTCGGATGGATAGAGCCGCTTCGTCCGGCTGGTCAGCGGCACGATCTGGACGCGGTTCAGGTGGCGGTTGGACGCATCGTTGCTGACGATGATGGCGGGCCGGGTCTTGCGGATCTCACCGGCCAGCGAGGGATCGAAGCTCACCCACCAGACTTCACCGCGTTTCATCGCCGGCCGCATCCGCGATCAGGTTTTCCGACCACTCGAGCGCGTCCGCTTCGCGGGCGCTGTCGGCCGCCATTGCCTTGTAGCCGGCGTCGAGCTCCGCGTCCACGACGTGCGGCCGCGCGAGCGCATCGAGGAAACGGCTGATCCTACCGGCCCCAATCCTGGCGTGCAGGCCCTTGTAGACCTCCTCGGACACCGTAATGGTGAGCTTCTTCTGCATATACGTATTATACACGTGCAATACGTATGATTTCGTGACCAGCCCGGCGAGTTGCGCTCAAGGCGCCGGGAGCAGTGCCAGTATTCCTGGCCGGTCCATCTTCTGCGCCCAGGCGCGCGGCGTGGCCCATGGCTCGGCGTCCGCCTCAACCGGGTCGGCTCCTCGCGCCAGGAAGAGCTTCACCATCTCGACCCGTCCCCAGCGGCACGCCCATCCAAGCGGTGTGCTCCGCAGCAGCGTGTCGCGGACGTCCAGCCGCGCGCCCGCGTCGAGCAGAATCGTCGCCAGCTGCACGCCGACGCCGTGATCGCGCGCCACGGTTTCGTGCAGCATCGTCTGGCCGTAGTCGGCTGCGCGATGGTGCGGGCCGCAGCGGGCGAGAATGAGCCTGAAGCACTCGCAGCAATCCGCCTGTTGCCCGGCGCTGTAGTCTTCATGGCCCGGCAGCGGCCGCCAGAGCATCCAGAACCAGCGCGGGTCGTCTGGCGCCCAATCGACGTGCTCGAGCGCCATGCGCGTGATTTCGGGAGACAGGCTGCTGGCGCCGCCCCACAGCAGCTGTTCAGCCACCGTACGGCCGGAAAAGTCGTTGGGCTCGAGGTGCGCCTCGCATTCCCCGGCGAGCATCTGGCGAGCGACTTCGGTCTGACCGGCATATCCGGCTGAACCCGCGTCAATCCATCCGCCGTACCGTTCGATCAACGCGATCATCTCCGGGTTGCCGCCAGCGTAGGCCCGGAAGGCCGGCGACCCGGAGGTGAAGACCTGCGCGTTCGGATCGGCACCCCGTTCGAGCAGCACGCGCGCCATGTCGATCCGATTGAGGACGACGGCCTGGAAGAGGGGGCCACTGGCGGTCCATGTCTGCTCGGCGATGTCGCCGACCTGCATGCGCTCGTCGGGATCGAGTCCCAGATCGAGGAGCCGCAGCAGCACGTCGGGGCGATTTCCTTTGACCGCGGCTTCGAGCACGCCCTTGCCGTCCAGGTCCCTCCGTAAGCACGCGGCGAGGTAGTTCCAGAGGCCGAGCGTTGCGGCAGAGAGCGGACTGAGCTCCGCGCCGAACTCCAGCAGCAGTGCGGCGACCGCCTCGAACTGACCGTTGTCGAAGAGCCAGCCACCGGCGCGGCCCGTCGCCGCGAAATCGAGCGGCGTCCAGCCCTGCCGGGACTTCCGATTGACGTCCGCGCCGTGGTCAAGCAGCCACTTCATCACCGTCAGCGCGCCATGGCCCGCCGCCTGATGCAGCGGAGTCACGCCGTCCGGCGGGCACAGGCCGGCCAGTTCGGGATGCTCATCGAAGATGGCCACCACCTTCTCCTCGTCGCCCGACAGAGCGGCATGCTGCAGCGTCCGCATCGCTTCGGTGGGCGCTTGCGGGCCGCGCGCCCCGCGCCGCTCGCGCGCCTCGCGGAGCACAGCCAGGATCTCGTCGTAGCCTCTGTCGCGCGCAATGACGTACGGGCTGGTGGCCTCGCGCTTGGGCCAGATCCCACCCTCCGTGTCGGCGCCGAACTCGAGCAGCAGCGTGGTCATCGCGAGATCGCGCCTGAGCACCGCCATGTGGAGGGCACGCATCTCTCCCCGGCCGAGATCGACGATCTCCGGGCGCCGCGTGAGGAGAAGGCGCGCCGCCTCGCGATCGCCCCTTTCCACCGCTTCGTGGAGTTTCGTCGCCGTGACACCATCGACAGCGGCCTTGAGCTTCGGCCAGCTCTCGAACCCATACGCGCGAGCCACGACGAACTGCGCATCGTGCAGGGCAAAGCTCCCGGGCGTGGCAGTGCGATGGTAGGCGGCGACTTCGGCCGTAGCATCCGGCGCCAGGGCCCGGTACGCGTCGAGCAGTTCCCTGGCCTGGCGCTTCAGTTGATTCGAGATCGGGATTCTCGCGCATCCGGCGCGGCGGCGGGATCCGAGGCATGCGAGCTCCTTTCTTGACCGTGCCGTCAGCACAGGTCCGAGCCGTGCCCGATAAGGCACGTGCTGCACGCCCGTTGTCCGCTGGTTCGGGCCAGAAAAGAGGTGATTCCCGACGACTGCAACGCGAGAACTCGAGGTGGACGCAGTCCTTCCCGCGGACGTGGCCGGCGCCCCGAACGCCGCGCAAAGTGTACCTCCTGAACCCTGAACCCTGAACCTTGCACCCTGAACCCTTCGTTGCACCCTCCCGCGCGAGCATGTCAGCATTCCGCCATGCCTCGCGGAGCGGATGTCGGCACGCCGCTGCTGGTCCGGCGGTTCGGCTCGTTTGTCCTGGAGCGGTTTCCCTTTGCGCTGACCCACGCGCTGGCGGCGTTTCGCGCCGCAGGCGGCGAGGCGGCGGGCGCGCCGGGAACGATCGAGCCGATGCGGGAGGCGCTGGCGGCCGAGCTGCGGCGGCGGCTGGACGCGAGCGGCGGCGGGCCGCTGGCTGATCTGGACGACCCGACGCCGGGGGTGGCGCCGGCAACCCGCCTGCGCCTGGCGGTGGACGAGATCGTCCAGGCCTGCGACGGCTTTCTGCAGCGCGCGGCACTGCGCGCCTCGCTGACCCCGGACGAGCGCCGCGAGATCCTCCGCGGCATGATCCTGACCCGCGCCACCGACAACCGCCTGAAGACCTTCTTCACGGCCGGGGAGGTTCGCTACGGCGACGCCCCCTTCCAGGGAAAGGGCTTTCGATCCCTTGGCCAGGAAGCGATCTACGCGGCGGCGATCCGGCTGCGCCGCGGCGACGAGTTCCGTGACGGCAGCGAGTGGCGCGGCGATGTGATGGCGCCGCTCATTCGCGATCTCGGCGCCGTGCTGGCGATGCGGCCTGGCGCCGATACCATCCGGATGACGTTCTCCGCGCAGATGGGGAAGGACGGGCCGCCGATGCGCGGGAAGGACCTGCACATGGGCGACCTCGGCGCCGGCATCCTGCCGGCCGCGGCACCGCTCGGGACCGGCACGCTGACGCTGGCCGGGATGGCGATGGCCTTTGCCCGCGACGGCAACGGCCGTGTCGCGATCTCGTTCATGGGAGAAGGCGGATCGTCGCTCGGCGAGTGGCACGAGGCCATCAACCTGTGCGCGGCGCGGCGGCTGCCGGTGATCTTCTGCCTGCAGAACAACCAGACCGCGCTGTCCACGCCGGTGCGCGAGCAGTCCGCCGTCCGCGTGTTTGCCGACAAGGCCGCCGGCTACGGCATGCCCGGCATCACGCTCGACGGTACCGACCCGGACGAAATTGCCGCGGCGTTTGCCTGGGCCGTCGAGCGCGCGCGCGCCGGCGAGGGGCCGGCGCTCCTCGAGCTGGTCAGCATGCGGATGTGCGGCCATGCCCATCACGACGACATGCTCTACCTTGGCCGCGACCCGGCGCCGTCGTGGGACTATCCGCGCCTGACCGCGGGGGGCTACGTGAACCGCGAGGCGTGGGCGTTCTGGTCGCAGCGCGACCCGATCAAGTCGTACGCGGAGCGGCTGCGGGCCGACGGCCTCGTCGATGACGGCGACGTCGAACGCTTCAAGCGTGAGGCGGCGGCGCTCGTCGAGGAGCAGGCGCGCCTCGTGATCGACGCGCCCTGGCCGCCGGCGGAGCAGGCGGGCGTTGGAGTCTTTGCCGGAGAAGCACCCCGCGTCCGCGTCGAGGTGCTGGACGAATCGCGGTCCGCGCCGCCGCTGCACGTGCCGCTGCCGCCGCTCGACAGCGGGCCGGCGATGGACCGGACGGGACACACCTTCCTCGAAGGGGTGATGCTCGGCCTGCGCGACGTGCTGCGCGCCGACCCGCGCACGTTCGTCTTTGGCGAAGACGTCGGGGGCGCCTATGGCAACGCGTTCCTGCTCCTCCGGCCGCTGCTCGAGGAGTTCGGCGACCGGATCGTGAACTCGACGCTGGCCGAGGGAGGGGTGCTGGGCGTGTGCGTGGGCGCCGCGCTGGCGGGGCACCGGCCGATCGGCGAGATGCAGTTCAACGATTTCGTGGCCACCGGCTTCAACCAGCTGGTGAACAACGCGGCCAAGATCCGCTACCGCTGGGGCGGCTCGGTGCCGATGGTCGTGCGCATGCCGTGGGGCGGCCTCCGTCACGCCGGCCCGTACCACAGCCAGAACACCGAACCCTGGTTCTACCGGACGCCGGGCCTCAAGATCGTGGCCCCCTCGACCCCGGCCGATGCGCGCGCGATGCTGGCCGGCGCCGTCGCCGACCCCGACCCGGTGCTGTTCTACGAGCACATCGCGCTCTACCGCGACCCGCGCCTCAAGCAGGCGCTGGCCGACGATGCCCCGGCGCCGATCGCGCCGGGCACGGCGGCACTCCGCCGCGCCGGCTCGGACCTGGCCATCCTGTCTTACGGCGCCTACGTCCACGTCGCGCTGCGCGTCGCCGCGCGCCTCGCCGCCGACGGCATCGAAGCCAGCGTGCTCGACCTGCGCTCCCTGGTGCCGCTCGACCGCGCCGCGGTGCTGCAGGTGGCACGCAGCTGCAGCCGCGTGCTGATCGTGCACGAAGACACGCGCACCGGCGGCATCGGCGAGAGCCTCGCGGCCATCATTCAGGAGGAAGCGTTCGAGTCGCTGGATGCGCCGATCCGGATCATCGGCGCGCTCGACACGCCAGTACCCTATTCACCGCCGCTCGAAGACGCCTTCCTGCCGTCGGAGGCTGACATCGAACGCGCCGCCCGGCTGCTGGTCGCGTATTAGCCCTCACGATGACACTCGCTGAAGCCCGCCGCCAGGCCTCGCTGCTCTCGGGCGGCACCTCGTCCGAACCCATCCGGGCGCTCGTGCTCGCCTGCCTCGCGCGGGCGGGCGCTCGCGGCAGCCTGCTCGATTTCGGCGCCGGCCGCGGCGAGCTGCTGGCGCAGCTGCACAGCGCCGGCGCGTTCGGCGACTTCACCGACCTCACCGGTGTCGATCTCTTTCCCCGCCCGGCGGAGCTGCCGCCCGCGGTGGCCTGGCATCAGCAGGACCTCAACGATCCGGTGTCCCTCGACCGGCAGTTCGACGTGGTCGTCTGCTCCGAGACGATCGAGCACCTGGAAAACCCCCGCCACGTCTTCCGCGAGCTCGCCCGCCTCGTCCGCCCCGGCGGCACCGTCGTCCTGACGATGCCCAACCAGGAGTCGCTGCGGTCGTATGCCGGCCTGCTGTTTGCGGGCCACTTCACGCAGTTCCTCGGCTCGTGTTATCCCGCCCACATCACCGCGCTCCTGCGCCTCGATCTCGTGCGCCTGTGCCGCGAGAGCGGCCTGTCGGACCCGGCCTTCGCCTACACCGACGTCGGCGGCATCCCCAAGCGCCCGGCGCTGCACTGGCAGACGGTGTCGTTCGGCCTGCTGCGCGGCCGCCTGTTCAGCGACAACGTGGGGATGACGGCTACAAAGGGCTAAGGGCAAAGGGCGAAGGGCAAAGGGCGAAGGGCAAATCGCTCGCTCGCGCTCGCTCAATTCCCAACTTCCAACTCCCAACTTCCGATTTTCAACTCCAACTCCCAACTTCCAATTCCCAACTCCCCGTCAGGCTTGGGCATTGGGAATTGGGATCTGGGAATTGCTGCATGATGTGTCCTTTTTGCTTAGCAAATGTATCGCATTTGACACATCGAGCCTTTTCCTCCACAATAGGCGCGTCCCCGATTCCCTGAATTGCCGGCCTCCGGGGCCGGTCCGCGCGAACCGGGGGGAGCTGACTCAGACATGGGCGTGACGGCTGCGGATCTTCCGTACGAATTGACGGGATCGTCGAGTGTGGTGCGCGACTGCGCCGCGCAGGTGGCGGCGGCGGCGGCCGAGGACCGCGGCATCCTGATCACCGCCGAGCCCGGGCTCGATGCCGAGGCGGTGGCCCGTGCGATCCATGCCGGCAGCGCCCGGAAAGCGGCCCCCTTCGTCGTCATGGCCTGCGACGGGGCCGCCGCGGGGGACATCGAGCGGGCGCTGTTCGGGGCGCAGGGACGGGGGACGGCCAACGACCTGGAATTGATCGGGCCGGGCGGCGCGCTGGCCGGGGCCAACGGTGGCGTCCTGTTCCTCGGCAACCTGCACGAGCTGCCGGCGCCGCTGCAGCGCCGCCTGGCGCGTGTCCTGCGCGACGGCGAGGCGCGCATGCCGCGCCGCACCAGCGCGGTCGCGCTCGACGTCCGCGTCATCGGCGGGCGCGAGAGCAGCATCGACAGCGGGCTGCGCGAGGACCTCGTCCGGCGGCTGCCCATCCTCATCGACCTGCCTCCCCTCCGGCAGCGGCGCGACGATGTGCCGGCGATCGCGGTGGCGATGCTGGCGGCGCGCGACGTCGAGCTGCGGTTCACGCCGGCGGCGCTCACCGTGCTGGGCGCGCTGCCCTGGCGCCGCAACACCGCGGAGCTGGCCGGCTTGATTGAGCGGTTGTCCGAGGGGGACGTGCCGAACCTGATCCGCCAGGAAGACGTGCTCGCGGAAGTGCAGCTCGATCGGGCGAACCGCCGGCCGTCGGGCAGCCTGCGCGACGCGCGGCGGCAGTTCGAACGGGAGTACATCGCGTCGGTCCTGCGCGATCACGAATGGCATATGCCGGACGCGGCGCGCGCGCTCGGTATCGAGCGAGCGAACTTGTACAGAAAGGCGCGCCAGCTCGGGATCCCGCTCCGGCGGGAACCCGACTCGGCGCCGAGGGTCACCCGATGATGCGTCGCGCCCTGCTGCTGACCGTGCTCCTGATCGGCGGGGTGCCCGCCGCCGTCCTGGCCCAGCCCACGCCCGACAACGCGCGGGCGCAGGTCGGGCCGTTCTCGCTGAACCCGCAGCTCATCCTGCGGGACGTCGGCACCGACTCCAACGTGTTCAACGAAGCGTCGGACCCGAAGCGGGATTTCACCGCCACCGTCGGCGCCAAGCTGGACGTGACGGCGCGCCTCAGCCGGCTGCACGGCACCTACACCAGCTTCTACGAGTACATGTACTTCAAGCAGTACACCAGCGAGCGCGGCTCGAACCGCGGCGCCGAGGGACGCGCCGACATCCTGCTCGGGCGCGTGCGTCCCTACATCGCCGGCGGGATCACCAGCTCGAACGACCGGCCGACGGCGGAAATCGATGAACGGGCGCACCGCCAGCAGACGCACGTCGCCGGCGGCCTCAGCGTCGCGCCATTCAGCCGCACCACCCTGAACGTGGGTTACCGGCACTCGCGCGTCGACTTCGCGGACGACGAGCGCTTCCGCGGCGTCAGCCTGGCCGACGAGCTGAACGGCACGGCCGACTCGATCACGTACGGCGTCGACGTGGAGCTGTCGCCGCTCACCGCGGTGTCGCTGCACGGCGAGCAGATCCAGGAGCGCTTCGAGTCGTCGCCGGAGCGCGACGCCGACTCCTACCGCGCCGGCGTCACCGCCACGCTGCAGCCGCTCGCCCTCATCTCGGGCCGCGCGACGATCGGGGTGCGCGCCTATCGCCCGGTGAGCAGCCTGGTGCGCGAGTTCACCGGCCTGACCGCGGCGGTGGCGGTCGGCTATTCCCTGCGCAACGAGACGCGCCTCAACCTCTCGGTGGACCGCGACCTGCGCTATTCGTTCGAGCAGCTCACGCCGTTCTACGTTTCGACCGGCGGACGCCTGACGCTCACCCAGCGGGTGATCGGCGGCGTCGACGCCCAGGCGTTCGGCGGCCTCGAGCGCATCGCCTACGAGGCACGGCTGGACGCCACCGTGCCCGCCGGCAGCGACCGCGTCCGCACGCTCGGCGGCGGCATCGGCTACCGCATCGGCGATGGCGCCCGGCTGGCCCTCAACTTCGATCACACGGAGCGCTCGTCCCCCGCCGGCGGCCGGCAGTACGCGCGGCGGCGCCTCTACACCACGCTCACCTACGGGTTCTGACATGCTGCTCATCGCGACGCTGCTTGCCCTGTTGTCCGTTCCCGCGCCGCAGGCGCCGATTGCCGCGGCGCCGGCCGACTACGTGGTCGGGCCGCAGGACGTCCTCAACATCGTGGTGTTCGGGGAGGCGGACCTCGACGAAGACGGTGGCGCTCGACGCCGACGGCACCTTCGACTATCCGTACATCGGGCGGGTGAAGGGGGGCGGCCTGACCGCCCGCGCCGTGGCCGAGGAGATTGCCCGGCGGCTGCGGGAAACCTACGTCAATCCGCAGGTCAGCGTCGAGGTGGCGAAGTTCCGCAGCCAGAACGTCATCGTCATGGGCTACGTGAACGCGCCCGGCCAGTATCCGCTGACCGGCCGGATGTCGGTGCTCGAGGTGCTTGCGGCCGCCGGCTCGCCAACGTCCGCCGCCGCCTCGTACGTCGTGGTCTCGCGGCGGGCCGGCGCCGAGCCGCCACTGCCGGCCGACGGGCCCGGCGGCAGCAGCACGCTGCGGCTGGCGCTGAAGGATCTCCAGAGCGGCCTGGTGCCGGCCGGGTTCAGCCTGCGCGACGGCGACACCATCAGCATCCCCAAGGCCGAAACGGTGACGGTCATCGGCCAGGTCAAGACCACCGGCAGCATCGTGCTCGACGGCAACATGACCGTGTACGAGGTCATCGCGCGGGCCGGCGGAGTCACCGACAAGGGGGCCATCAACCGCGTGAAGGTGCTGCGGCTGAGCGACGGCAAGGTCCAGCCCGTCAAGGGCATGAAGCTCAGCGACTTCGTCCGGCCCGGCGACACGATCGAAGTGCCGCAGCGGTTCTTCTGATGCCCGTCCGGCCGCCTGACCGCGGTGTCCCCGCATGACGCTCCTGCACGTGGCGGCCGGCAACGGCTACGGCGGCATCGAGCGGATGCTCGTCACGATGGCGGCCACGCCGCATCCGCGCCTGGCGCAGGCGTTCGTCGTGGCGTTCAGCGGCCGGCTCGAGCGGGAGCTCGAAGCGGCCGGCGCGACGGTTCACCGGCTGCCGTCGCCGCGCGCCTCGCGCCCGCTCATGATCTGGCGGGCGCGGCGCGGTTTCGCGTCGGTGCTCGAGCAGGCGCCCGCCGGCGCGGTGATCTTCCATGGCGCGTGGCCGCACGCGATGTTCGCGCCGGCCGCCCGCTCGGCGGGTGCCAGGGTCGGCTTCTGGCAGCACCAGCCCATCGTCCGGCCGGCATGGCCGGACCGCTGGGCGCGGCGCGTCAGGCCGGACTTCATCGTGTTCAACAGCGCGTTCACCCAGGCGCGGCCCGCCTTCCCGGACGTGCCGGGCGCTGTCGTCCACTGCCCGGTCTCCGCCCCGGTGCCGCTGTCCGGTGACGACCGGCGCGCGCGGCGCGCCGCTCTCGGCGCCTCAGACGACGACCTGGTGGTGCTGATGGCGGCCCGGCTCGAGCGCTGGAAGGGGCACGAGGTCCTGCTCGATGCGGCGCGGAGCCTTTCAGGAGGACGGGTGCGGATCTGGATTGCCGGCGGCGTGCAGCGCCGTGTGGAAACGGCCTATTTCGACCGGCTCGCCGCCGCCGTCGAGTCCGCGGGCCTGCGCGCGATCGTCTCGCTGCTCGGCGAGCGGGAAGACGTGCCCGTACTCGATGCAGCTCGCCGACGTGTACTGCCAGCCGAACCTCCGCGGCGAACCGTTCGGGATCGCGATTGCCGAAGCCATGCGCGCGGGGCTGCCGTGCGTGGTCTCCGCCCCGGGCGGCGCCGCGGAGCTGCTCGACGACTCCTGCGGGATCGAGACGGCCCCGGGGGACGCGCCGGCCGTCGCCTCGGCCCTCGACCGGCTCGGTGGCGACCGCGCCCTGCGCGCGGCAATGGGTGCAGCGGCAGCGGACCGTGCGGCCCGGCTGGCCGATCCGATGGGCAGGCTCGACGAGCTGGAAACGATCGTGACCGCGGGCGGGGGCGCATGAGCACCCCACCGGCTCCGGCCCAGCGCCTCGTCTGCCTGACGACGTCTTCGGCATTCGGCGGCGCGGAAACGAGCCTCTTGACGCTCCTGACCGCACTTCGTGCGCTCGAGCCGTCGTGGGAGATCAGCGTCATCACCCCGTCGCCGGGGCCGCTCGTCGAGCGCTGCCGCGACCTCGGGATGACGGCCATCGAGCTGCCGTATCCGCCGGCACTGTCCGCGCTCGGCGAGAGCGGCGCCACCGGGGCGACGCGCCGCTCGACGAACCAGGCAACGCTGGCGGGGCATGCGGTGCAGGCGGTGTTCACGCTGCCGCGCTACGTGACCGCGCTGCGGCGGACGCTGCGCGAGTGCGGCGCGACGGTCGTCCACAGCAACGGCATCAAGGCGCACGTGGCCGGCGCCCTCGCCCGGCCCGCCGGCGCTCGCCTGGTCTGGCACCTGCACGAATACGTGCGCGCCCGTCCGCTCACGGCGCGGCTGCTGGGCGCGCTGGCGCACCGCGCCGCGGCGCTCGTGACGAACTCGGACAGCGTCCGCGCCGACGCGCAGGCGGCCTTCGGCAGCCAGGCGGAATCCATCCGGCGCATCTACAACGCCGTCGACCTGTCCGCGTTCCAGCCCGAGGGGACACGGCTCGACCTCGCGGCGCTCGCCGGCCTGCCGCCGGACGCGGGGCTGGTGCGGGTCGGGCTGGTGGCGACGTTCGGCCGCTGGAAAGGGCACGACATCTTCATCGACGCCATCGCGCAGCTGCCGGATCGGTCGCGGGTGCGCGCCTACCTGATCGGCGGCGCGGTCTACGAGACCGCGGGCAGCCAGTGGTCGTTCGCCGAGTTGCGCGCGCGCGTCGCGGCGGCGGGGCTGGACGGCACCGTGGGCTTCACCGGCCATGTCGCGGATGTGCCCGCGGCGCTGCGCGCCCTGGATGTCGTGGTGCACGCGAGCTCGCAGCCGGAGCCGTTCGGGATGGTGATTGCCGAAGGCATGGCATCGGCCCGGCCGGTCGTGGCCGTCCGCGCGGGGGGCGCCGCGGAACTGTTCGAAGACGGCGTCGACGCGGTTGGCTTCGCGCCCGGCAACGCCGCGGAGCTGGCCGGCAGGATTGCCGCTCTCGTTGGGGACGCCGGCGCCCGCGCCAGGCTGGGGGCGGCCGCGCGCGCAACGGCCGCGGCGCGATTCTCGCCGCGGCGCATGGCCACCGAGTTCCGGGAGGTCTACGCCGGATGATCTCCATCGCCCTGTGCGCCCTTTCGTTCCTGCTGTGCCTGCAGACGGCGCGGCGGTCGCTCGTGGCCGGGCTGTGCGCGCTGATCACCGTGGGCTACGCCTACGGCATCGTCCGCGCGAATTTCCCCGACGGCTTCTCGCACCTGATCTTCGACTGCGGCGTGCTCGGCCTCTACGCCGTGCAGCTGCGCCGGCCGCAGCCGCGCTGGCAGTTCGTGCGGTCGGAAGACCTGCGCAACTGGCTGACGGTGCTGATGGCCTGGCCCATCCTGCTGTTCGCGGTCCCGTGGCAGGACCCGCTGATTCAGCTCGTCGGGCTGCGCGGCAGCATCTTCCTGCTGCCGTTCATGCTGCTCGGCGCCCGGCTGACGGGCGACGACATCTACAAGCTTGCCCTGTGGCTGTCGATCCTGAACCTGCTGGCCGCGGCGGTCGGGATCGCCGAGTTCTTCCTCGGCGTCGAGCCGTTCTTTCCGAGGAACGCCATCACCGACACGATCTACCGCAGCAAGGATCTCGCGGATTACACCGCCTACCGCATCCCCTCGACGTTCAGCAGCGCGCATGCCTACGCCGGCACGATGGTCATGACCATCGCGGTCATCGGCGGCGCGTGGGTCCAGGGGCACCACGGCAAGTGGCAGGCGCGGCTGATGGGCGCGGCGCTGCTGCTGTCGATGTTCGGCGTGTTCATGTCGGCGACGCGGCTGAACGCCCTGATGCTGTTCGCCCTGGTGGTAACGGCGGTGTTCACCGGCAGGATCCCGGGGTCGTACAAGTTCCGCTGGCTGATCCTGGTGGTGATCCTCGGCTACCTGGTCGGCGGGGACGAGCGGCTGCAGCGGTTCCGGACGCTGCAGGATCCCGAGTTCCTGGCGGATCGCCTGGCCGGCAGCGTCAACATGAGCTTCATGGAGCTGGTGCGCAAGTATCCGCTCGGCAACGGGCTGGGCGGCGGCGGCACCAGCGTGCCCTACTTCCTCCAGAACCGCATCCGGAACGTCGTGATCATGGAGAACGAGTACGCGCGCATCCTGCTCGAGACCGGCCTGCCCGGCCTGCTGATGTGGGCGGTGTTCCTCGGCTGGATCTTCACGCGCGGGCAGGTCCGCCAGTCGGACATGTTCTTCTTCGGGCGGCGCCTGGCGCTGGTCGGCTGCGCCGGCGCTTTTGCCACCGGCCTCATCGGCCTCGGCCTGTTCACCTCGGTCCCGATGACGATGCTCGTTTTGCTGCTGACCGGCTGGATCATCGCCCCGGAAGTGGCGTTCGCTCCCGAGGCCGTCGAGCCCGCGCCACAGCTCGAGCGGCTTGAAGCGGCCACCTATGGACGGGCGGGCTGACGTGGCGGACTGGGTCATCGTAGCGGGCGGCTTTCATGCGCGGGGCGGCATGGACCGGGCGAACCAGGCGCTGGCCCGCCATCTGCTCGACTCGGGTGTTCGCGTGCACCTCGTTGGACACGAGATCGATCCGGAACTGTGTGCGCATCCCCTGGCCTCCGCCGCTATCGTGCCGAGGCCGACAGGCCTGCCGGGGCTCGCCGAACGGCTGCTGGCGCGGCGGGGCGCGAGCGTGGCGCGCCGCGTGGTGGCCGGATCGCCGGGCGCCCGCGTCGTCGTCAATGGCGGCAACTGTCCGTGGCCCGACGTCAACTGGGTGCACGCGGTGCACGCCGCGTGGCCGGTGCACGACAGCGGCGCGCCGCTCTGGAGCCGCTTCCGCAACCGCCGGCTGAAAGCATCGGCGCGGCGGCGCGAGCGGGAGGCGCTGCGCGGGGCGGCCCTCGTCATCACCAACTCGGAATCCAGCCGGCGCGCGGTGATCGAGCGGGTCGGCGTGCCGCGCGACCGCGTGCGAACGGTGTATCTCGGAACGGACCCGGGCTACGGCCCAGTGGAACCGGCCGCGCGCGCCGCGGCGCGGGCGGCGCTCGGGCTGGCGGGACCGGCGCCGGTCGTCGCGTTCGTCGGGGCGCTCGGCTCCGACATCAACAAGGGGTTCGATCTGCTCTGGGACGCGTGGCAGCAGCTGTCCTCGTCCGGATCGTGGGACGCCCGGCTGGTGGTGGCTGGCGGCGGCTGGCGGCTGCCGCGGTGGCGCAGCGAAGCCGCTGCCGCCGGGCTGTCGTCGTCCGTCCGTTTTCTCGGGTTCACGCCGCGGGTCCGCGAGGTGCTCGCCGCCGCGGACCTGCTGGTGAGCCCGGTCCGCTACGAAGCGTATGGGCTGAACGTGCAGGAAGCGCTCTGCCGCGGACTGGGTGTGATGGTGTCGCGATCCGCGGGCATCGCCGAGCGCTTCGATGCGGCGCTGTCCGGCGCGCTCCTGCCCGACGCACTCACCGCCGCCGGGCTGGCGACGCGCCTGCGCGCCTGGCGCGAAGACGTCGAGGGCTGGCGGAGCCTGGCGAACGCCACCGCGAGCCGCCTGCGCCGGCATACGTGGAGCGACATGGCGGCCGAATTCGTCGCCGCCGTCCACGACGCGCCGCAGAGGCGGTCGGCATGACGCGCACCCAGCGCTTCCTCTCGGGCTTCGCCAGCGGCTACGCGCACCTGCTCGTGGCCACGATCGCGGGGCTGTGGCTGACCCCGTTCTTCCTCACCAGGCTCGGCTCGTCCACCTACGGACTGTGGCTGGTCGGCACGCAGATCGTGGCCTACCTGCTGCTGATGGACCTTGGCGTGGTGGCGCTCCTGCCGCGTGAAACGGCCTACGTCACCGGCCGGACCGGCACGACAAACGCCCCGGAGCTCAAGGACGTCATCGAAAAGGCGCTGACGCTGGCGTGTGCGCAGACGCCGTTCGTGCTCGTGGCTGCCGCCGGCGCGCTGTGGTGGCTGCCCGACTCGTGGGCGGCGCTCAGGACGCCGCTGGCGGTGGTGCTGGCGGTGTTCATCCTCACCTTCCCGCTGCGCATCTTCCAGGCGGCGCTGTCCGGGCTGCAGGACCTGGGATTTGTCGCACGCGCGCAGTTCACCGCCTGGGCGGTGGGCACGGTGGTCAACGTATGGCTCGTGCTCGAGGGGTTTACCCTCTCCGCGCTGGCCGTCGGCTGGTGCGCGACGCAGCTCCTGATCATCGCCGCCTGCGGTGTGCGCCTTGCGCGGCGCTTCCCCGGCGCCATGCCCCGCGGGCTGGCGATCGGCGATCGGGCGTCGGCGTGGGACTACGCCAGGCGATCGGCGTGGATTTCGGTCAGCCAGGTGTCGCAGGTGCTGCTGAACGGGACCGATGTGATGGTCGTCGGGGCGCTGCTCGGCCCGGCGGCGGTGGTGCCCTACGCATGCACCGGCAAGCTGGTCTCGGTGCTGGCCAACCAGCCGCAGGCCATCCTGCAGAGCGCGGCGCCGGCGCTGAGCGAGCTGCGCACGGCCGGCGATCGCACGCGGCTCTTCACCGTCAGCGCGGCGCTTGCCCAGGCCACCCTCGCGCTGAGCGGCCTGGTGGCGTGCGTGGTCCTGGCGGTCAACGGCGGATTTGTGGCGTGGTGGGTGGGACCGGATCAGTTCGGCGGCGTTGGCCTGACCGTGCTGCTGCTGGCCGCCATGATGATCCGTCACTTCAACACGACGAACGTCTACGCGCTGTTCTGCTTCGGCCTCGAGCGGCGGCTGGCGCTGACCGGCCTGGCCGATGGCCTGGCGACGCTGACGCTGAGCGCGCTGTTCGTCTCGCTCTTCGGCATGGCGGGGGCGCCGCTCGGCGCCATCGCCGGGGTGCTGCTGGTGGGCGGACCGCTGAACATCGCCGCGCTGTCGCGCGAAACCGGTGTCGAGCGGTGGCGGCTCGTCACCACGCTCGGTCCGTGGTTCTGGCGGTTCGCCATCGTGGTCACCGTTGCCAGCGTGTCCGGCGTATGGCTCAGGCCGTCCACGTTTCCGCTGCTGGCGCTGCTCGGCGGCACTGCCGGCCTGCTCTACGCCCTGCTCGTCGTCGCGCCGCTGCTGCAGTCGCCTGCCGGCATCTACCTGCGTCCGCTGCTCACCCGATTGAGGGGGACGGTCGCCTTTGCACCCCCGGCGGCCAAGGAAACCGCCACCGCGCCCTGATCCGATGCAGATGGCGAGCCCCACCACCGTCCCGTCCGTCGCGCACATCGTGCCGGCGCCGTTCGATCCCGAAGACGGCATCATCGGCGGGGCGGAGCGCTATTCGTTCGAGCTGGCGCGGCACATGGCCGAACGCGTGCCGACGCGGCTCATCTCGTTCGGCGGCCGCGCGCGCACGGCCACCGCCGGTGCGCCTCGCGATCACCGTGCTCCGCGCCCATTACGTTCGCGGCCAGCGCAGCAACCCGGTGTCCGCCGCCCTGTGGCAGGCGCTGCGCGGGGCAACGGTCGTGCATTGCCACCAGCAGCACGTGCTGACCAGCAGCCTGGCCGCCCTCATGACCCGGCTGCGCCGCCGGCGCGTCGTGGCTACCGACCTCGGCGGCGGCGGCTGGGACGTGTCGGGCTATGTCTCGACCGACGCCTGGTATCACGCCCACCTGCACATCAGCGAATACAGCCGCCACGTCGCCGGGCACGACGGCTCCCCGCGCGCCCGCGTCATCCTCGGAGGAGTCGACATCGACACGTTCTCACCGGCCGATGCGCCGCGCGACAGCGTGCTGTTCGTCGGCCGGCTGTTGCCGCACAAGGGCGTCCACGACCTCATCGACGCCATGCCGCCGGACGTCTCGCTGCGCATCATCGGGCGGGCGATGGATGCGGACTACCTGAACACGCTGCGCGCGCGCGCCGCCGGCAAGGCGGTGACGTTCCTCCACGACACCACCGACGACCAGCTCGTGGCCGAGTACCGCCGCGCGCTCTGCGTCGTCCTGCCGAGCGTCTACCAGGTGCCGGGCGGCGGCCATACGCGGGTGCCGGAGCTGCTCGGGCAAACGCTCCTCGAAGGCATGGCGTGCGGCCGTCCGGTCATTGCCACCAGCGTGGCGAGCCTGCCGGAAGTCGTGGTGCACGGCGAGACCGGCCTGATCGTGCCGCCGAACGATCCTGCGGCGCTCGGGGCGGCGATCGCGTCCTTGCGCGCGGACCCGGCTGCCGCCGATGCGCTCGGCGCCGCCGGACGCCAGCGCGTGCTCGACCGCTTCCGCTGGTCGCTCGTGGTGGATCGCTGCCTGGAGGCGTATGCGAGCCTCTAACGCTGCCGCGCGCGTGCCTGGCCAGGCGGGTGCCGCTGCCGCCGTGCGCTCCTGGCACGTGATCACGCCCGAGTGCCCGCCGATGGTCGGGGGCGTCAGCGAGCACACCCGCATCCTGGCGGATGCCGCCGCCGCGCGTGGTCTCGACGTGCACGTGTGGGGACCGGCGGGCGCGGGCGCGCTGCCCGGCGTCCACGTGGACGGGGGCCTGGGCGCCTTCAGCGCGTCCGATCTCGCGCATGCCGGACGGCTGCTCGACCGTTGCCCGGGCCCGCGCCGCCTCGTGCTGCAGTGGGTACCGCATGGCTACGGGCAGCGCGGCCTGAATGTCGCCTTCAGCCAGTGGGTTGCCGCCCGGGCGCGCGGCGGCGACGAGCTCGACGTGATCGTCCACGAGCCATTCGTCGACTTCACCGGCGGATCGTGGGCGCAGCCGATCCGGGCTGTCGTGCAGCGCTACATGGCGCGCACCGTGCTGACGCCGGCTCGCCGGATCTGGCTGGCGATTCCCGGCTGGGAACGCCGGCTGCGCGCCCCGTGGCTGACCCTCTGCAGCACGCCGCAGGTGCTGCCCGTGCCAGGCACCATCCCCGTCGCCAGGGACGCTGTTGCGGTCCTGGCGTTGCGGCAGCGGCTGGCCGGCGGCGCCGCGCGTCTCGTTGGCTACTTCGGCGCCGGCGGGGAGTACGCGGAGCAGGCGCTCGCGCTCACGGTCGAGGCGATCTGCCGCGAGCGCGGCGACGTCGCGTTCGTGTGCCTGGGGCGGGGCAGCCGCGAGGTCGCGGCCAGGCTCAACCGTTCCGAATCCTCCTGCCGCGTCGCGCTCTCCGGCACGGGCACGCTGGCGCTCGCCGACCTCTCGCACCACCTGCAGGCCTGCGACATCCTGCTCCAGCCTTACGTCGACGGCGTGAGCGGCCGCCGGACGACCACCATTTCCGCGCTCGAGCACGAGCTCCCGGTCGCGACGACGTTCGGCGAGCTGTCGGAGCCGTTCTGGCTCGAGAGCCGCGCCGTTGAAGTGAGCCGAGCCGCAGACCCGGCCGCCCTCGCCGGCGCCGTGCGCCAGCTGCTCGATCCGGCCCGCCACGCCGGCGCGTGCGCGGCGTCTCGCGCGCTCTACGCCGAACGCTTCCACCCTGACGTGGCCTTCGCGCCGCTGTTCACCGGCTGATGCGCATCCTGGTCGCCACATGGAGCTGCCGCCTGGCTGGCGGGACCGAGACCTACCTCGGGCGCATCATGGCGCTCCTGGCCACGGCGGGCCACGAGATCGCCCTCGGCTACGAGGTGGACGCCCCGGGAGATCGGACCCGTCTGCCGTTGCCCGGTGATGCCCCGTCCTTCCGTCTGGCGACGGGCGACGGGTTCGAGGCGGCGGCCGCATGGCGCCCCGACGTCATCTACGCGCACGGTCTCCTCGACCCGTCGGTTGAAGAGGCGCTGTTCCAGGTCGCTCCCGCGGTGTTCTTCGCGCACTCCTACTACGGCACCTGCATCTCCGGCGAGAAGACACACAAATTTCCTGTCGTGCAGCCGTGCACGCGGCGCTTCGGTCCCGCGTGCCTGGCGCTCTACTATCCGCGCCGCTGCGGCGGGCTCAACCCGAAGACGATGGCGCAGGACTACGCGCGGCAGCGCCGCCGCCAGGTCCTGCTGACGGACTACGCCGCGGTCGTGACCGCCTCGTCGCACATGCAGCACGAGCTCGCGCGGCACGGGGCAGCCGGCGGACGCGTGGTCAGTATTCCGTTCACGGCCGGCGCCGATCGCTCGTTCGACGGCCCGGCGCAAACCTCGCGGCCGGCGGACGGGCCCTGGCTGCTGCTGTTCGCCGGCCGCATGGACCGCCTCAAGGGAGGTGCGCACCTCCTGGAGGCACTGGCGCCGGTGGCGCGGCGCGTCTCGCGCCCCCTGCGGCTCGTCATGGCCGGCGATGGTCCCGAGCGCGCCGGCTGGCAGCGCCGCGCCGGCGAGCTCACCCGCGGAAACGAGTCCATCAGCGCCGAGTTCACCGGCTGGCTCGATCGGCCGGCGCTGTCGCGGCTGCTCGATGCGGCCGATCTCCTGGTCATGCCGAGCCTGTGGCCCGAACCGTTCGGCCTGATCGGGCCGGAGGCCCAGCGGCGCGGCGTGCCGGTCGTGGCGTACGCCACCGGCGGCGTCCCAGAGTGGTTGACCGACGGCGTCAACGGTGTGCTGGCACCGGCCACCCCGCCCACCGTAGCCGGGCTCGCCGACGCCATCTTCAGGTGCCTCGAGCGGCTCTCGACCGGCGATTCGCTGCGGCAGGGGGCCGTCGCCAGCGCGCAGGCCGCTGGCGACGACGCCCACGCGACGGCACTGCTCGAGGTGCTCGCACGAGCGTCGGAACGGAAGATGTCCGCCGGAGCCGCGCGGTGATGCGGATCCTGGTCGCCCACCTCGTGAGCGCGGCACGGTCCGGCGGCATGAGCCGGCTGATGGGGGAGGCGCACGACGTCCTGGCGGCAGCCGGGCACGACGTCGAGTACCTGACCGCCGACGACGTGCCGGCGTGGGCGCGGGGGCGGGCCGGGCGGCTGGCGTTTCCGGTGCTGGTGCGCCGGGCGGTCGCGGCCGCCGCCCGACAGGGGCGGCCGTTCGACATCGTGAACGTGCACGAGCCGCACGGCGCCGTGGTGGCGTCGCTGCGCGCCGGCCTCGGCGGACCCGCCGTCGTGGCGATGACGCACGGCGTCGAGCGGCGCGGCTGGGAGGTGGCGCTGGGCCACGGTCCCAGCCGGCCGTCCGCGAAGACCCGCGTCGTCTATCCGTTGAGCAGCCTCTGGCTGTCGCGGATGTCGCTGCGCCATGCCGATCACGTGATCTGCCTGAACCGGCAGGACCGGGACTTCCTGGCGGCCCGTTTCGGCATCGATCCCGCCGCGGTGACGCCGGTAACACCGGGCGCGGATCCGGTCTTCGGACAGACCGCCGGCAGCCGGACCTACGACCGCGTGCACCGCCTGCTTTTTGCCGGCACGTGGCTGCCACGCAAAGGCGTGGTCGAACTGGCGCGGGCGTTCAGCGCGCTCGGCGGACGCTATCCCCACCTGACACTCGAGATCCTCGGCGGCGGCGTGCCGCCGGAGGAGATCCTGCGGCTGTTCAGCCGCGACGCCGCGTCGCGCGTCCGGATCCTCGGCGGCGGGGACGACGCGATGATGGCGCGGGCAATGGCCTCGGCCGATCTGTTCGTGCTGCCCAGCCTGTTCGAGGGCACGCCGCTCACGCTCATCGAAGCGATGTGGAGCGGCCTGCCGATCGTGACCACCCGCACCGCGGGCATGCAGGACGTCGTAGCCCACGAGCGGACGGGGCTGCTCGTGCCGCCGGCGGACGCCGCCGCGCTCGCGGACGCGATTGCGCGCCTGGCCGACGACCTGCCCCTGAGGCGGGCGGTCGGCACCGAAGCGCACCGCGTCGCGGCGTCGCGCTACACCTGGGCCGGGACGGCCGCGGCGTTCGACGCCGCGTATCGCACCGCGCGCGACAAGGTGATCCATGGCTGATCCGCGGGCGGACTACGACGCCTGGCACGAGCGCGTATCGGGCACCGAGGCGCTCGACACGCCGTGGCACGGCCTGGTGCAGGGGGTGCTGATGCCGGCGCGCGACCTGGATGGGAAGCGCGTGCTCGAGATCGCGTGCGGCCGCGGCGAGCTTGCCGCCTGGATCAGCCGCCACGCGCGGCCCCGGCTCTACGCGGCGGCCGACTTCTCGCTGAGCGCCGTGCGCCTGGCGCGCGGGCGCATGCAGGCGCTGCCTGGTGCGGCGTGCCGGGTCCTGCAGGCCGACGCGCAGGCGGTTGCGCTGCCCTCGGCGAGCATGGACACCGTGATCTCCTGCGAGACGATCGAGCACGTGCCGGATCCCCGGGCTGCGCTCCGCGAGTTCGCGCGTGTGCTCCGCCCGGGCGGGCGCCTGTTCCTCACGCATCCGAACTACCTCGGTCCCATCGGCGCCTACCGCGGCTACCTGCGGCTGACCGGCCGCCGGTTCACGGAGGAGGGGCAGCCGATCAATCACTTCCTGCTCGCGCCGCTGGTGCGGCGGTGGGTGCGATCGGCGGGCTTGACGATCCTGCGGGGAGAGAGCGCCGGCCACTACCTGCCGTTTCCCGGGCGCCCGCCGCTGCTGCTGGCGGAGCGGAGCCGGTGGCTCTCGCCGTTCGGCCTTCACGCCCTGACCGTCGCGGAGAAGCCGCGATGACGCCGACGGCGAAGCCGGTCGTCTGGTTCATCGTGGAGAGCGGGACGGATGCGCGGCTGGTCGAAGGGCTGGCGGCGCGGGTCACGCTGCACGTGCTGGCCCGCGGCATCCCTGGCGGGCGCGCGGTCAGCCAGCCGACCGGCGTGCCGGTGACCGTCGCGGCGCCGGGGCGGCTGGCGTTCGCCTGGCGGGTGCTGCGCACGCTGGCGGCGTCGCGCTCGCACGACGCGGTGCTCGTGCAGGGCTACGGACTGGCGGCGCTGGCGGCCAACGTCGCCTCGCGCTGGCGCGGCACCGCCTGCTGGATGCTGGTGTGCAGCCCGGCCGCGGAATACTATGTGGCGCGGCGCGCCGCGGGGGCGCCCTTTTCCGCGGTCGCGCTGGCCGGCATCCACGCGCTCGGCTGGCTGAACGGCCGGTTCGGCCGCGGCTACATCGTGCTCAGCCGGTATCTCGGAACGGTGGTCGCACGCTACGGTCGCAGGCAGCCCATCCAGGTCATTCCCGTCTACGGCGTCGACACCCGCCGCTTCGCCGAACGCTTCGATCGGGCCGCCGCGCGCGCCGCGCGCGGCCTGCCGGCGTCCGGCCGCATCGTGTTCAGCAGCAGCCGCGTGGCGCCGGAGAAGGACACCGCGACGCTGATCGAGGCGTTCGCGATGCTGATCGCCGAAGGCCGCGACGTCTACCTGCTGCACCGGAGCGGCGGCCACGAGGAGTTCCGGCGCCACGCTGCCCGGGCCGGCATCCACGACCGGATCATTGCCACCGACGCCGCCGATCCACGCGGCGACCTGGCGCTCGACTACGCCGCCGCGGACGTGTGCGTGCAGGCCAGCCGGGCCGAAGGGCTCGGCTTCTCCGTGCTCGAATCGCTCGCCTGTGGCACGCCGGTAATTGCCTCGGCGGTCGGCGGCCTGGTGGAAACCGTGCGTGACGGCGTGACCGGGTGGACGGTCCCTCCGGGCGACGCCGCGGCGCTCGCGGGCGCGCTGCGCGATGCGCTCGATCGCCCCGACGAAGCCAGCCGCCGGGCCGCCGCCGGCGCCGCCCTGGTCAGGGACGGCTTCGACAGCGAGCTCGTGTTCGGGCGCCTCTCTTCGCTCCTGTCGGTCCGGTGACGCCATGACCGCTGCCGACACCCTGACCGGATCGCTGGCCGTGCTGCACGACATGGCGGAAGAGGGCTGGCCGAGCATGGACCAGATGGGCGCCCTGCTGGTCTCCCGCCTGCCCGCGTTCGCGCCCGCGCTGCGCGTGACGCCCGTCCGCCACCGGCTGCGGCGGATTGCGTCGCCTGGACCGTTGTCCCGCGTGCGCCACGCCTTCTTCGCCGATCGCGTGCTGAACAGGATGGTGCTCTACCCGCGGCACGTGCGCCGCGAGGTGGCCGGGCAGTTCGACCTCTATCACGTGGTGGACCACAGCTACGCGCAGCTCGCGCTGGAACTGCCGGCACGCCGCACGGTGGTCACGTGCCACGACGTGGACACCTTCCGGAGCCTCCTCCCAGGCAGCGATCCCGGCCACGAACCAAGACCGGCGTGGTTCCGCGCCATGTCGCGCCGCATCCTGCGCGGCTTGCGGCGTGCCGAGATCGTCGTCTGCGGGAGCGAAGCCGCCCGCGACGAGCTGGCCGGCTACGGCCTCGCCGAAGCCTCGCGGCTCCGCGTTGTCCCGAACGGGATCGATCCCGCCCTGCTCGAGCCCCCTCCCGCGGGGGCGCGGGCGCGGGCCGCCGCGCTGGTGCCGGCACAGCCCGGGGTGTTCGATCTCCTCCATGTCGGCAGCGACATCCCGCGCAAACGGCTGGACCGCGTCCTCGAAATCGTGGCGGCGGTCGGCCAGCGCGGCCGCCGGGTGCGCCTGGTTCGCGTCGGCTCGACGTTCCGGCCGGAGACCCGGCAGCGCGCGCGCGATCTCGACGTGCGCGACATTCTCGAGCTGCCCTACCTCGAACGCGACGTCCTCCGCTCGGTGTACGAACGATGCCATCTGCTGCTGCTGCCCTCCGACCGTGAAGGCTACGGGCTGCCGCTGGTCGAGGCGTTCGCGGCAGGGAAGCCGGTGATTGCCTCCGACATTCCCGCGCTGCGCGAGGCGTCCGGGGGCCTGGCTGTCTGTCTCGCGCCCGACGACCTCCCGGCCTGGATCGCTGCGGTCGAACAGGCACTCGACACGGCCGATCCCGCTGGCCGGCTCGCGGCGGCCCGGCGCGCGCGGGCGGCCGGGCTGACCTGGGACCATCACGTGCGCCGGCTGCTGCCCGTCTACGCGGAGCTGCTCGTGCGCGCCGGAACCTCGCCACGATGAAAGTCACGCACCTCGGCAAGTTCTATCCTCCCGTGGCCGGCGGCATGGAGCGGGTGCTCCAGGCGCTGTGCGAGGGGGAGCGCGAGCAGGGCATCGACAGCCGCGCGCTGGTCGTCGGGACCACGAAGGACACCCGCCACGACGTCGTCGGCGGTGTGCCGGTCACCCGCGCCGGGTCCGTGCTGAAGGTGGGATCCGTGTGGTTCGCGCCGGCGCTCATCCGGCTCCTTGGATCGATCGACGCCGACATCCTGGTGCTGCACGAACCGAACCCCATGGCGCTGCTGGCCTACGCCGTCAGGCGCCCGCGCACACGCCTGGTCATCTGGTACCACAGCGAAGTGCTCCGGCCGCGCTGGCGGTACCGGCTGTTCTACCAGCCGTTCCTGAACGTGCCGCTCAGCCGCGCGGCCCGCATCGTCGTCTCGTCGCCGGCGCTCGCGGAGCACGCAGAGGCTCTGGCCGCGCACCGGCGCCGCTGTGCCGTAATCCCGTTCGGCCTCGACATCGCGGCCGCCGGCCAGCCCGAGTCCCATCCGGCCGTTGCGGCCGTCCGCCAGCGCTGGACCGGCCCCGTGGCCCTCTTCGTCGGGCGGCTCGTGCCGTACAAGGGCGTCGATGTGCTGCTGCGGGCCCTCCGCGACCGCCCCCTTGCCGCCGTCGTCATCGGCGACGGGCCGCTGCGCGCACACCTGCAGGACGAGGCCGCCCGCCTGGGTATCGCGGACCGCACGTTCTTCCCCGGCGCACTGGACGATGCCGCGGTGGCGGCGTGGTACGGGGCGTGCGACCTGTTCGTGCTGCCGTCGGTCACCCGGGCGGAGGCATTCGGGCTGGTGCAGCTGGAGGCCATGGCCCGTGGAAAACCGGTGGTCAGCACCCGGCTGGCGACCGGCGTCCCGTGGGTGAACGTGGACGGCGTGACCGGCTTTACCGTCCCGCCTGGAGACGCCGCGGCGATGGGGGAGGCCCTGGGCCGGCTGGCGGATGACGTGGAGCTGCGCAGGCGCATGGGAGAGGCAGCCCGGCAACGATATACCGGCGAGTTCCGCCGTGCCCGCATGGCTGACCGAACCGCGGCTCTCTACGCGCAGGTGCTGGCGGGCCCGCCGGCGCCGCCGCCGGCGCGGCTGAAGCGCGCTTTCGATGCCGTGCTGGCGGGCGGCGGGCTCGTCTTGTCGGCCCCCGTGTGGGCGATGGCGGCGGCCCTGATCAAGCTCGAGGACGGTGGTCCGGTATTCTTCCGGCAGGAGCGTGTGGGGCAGCACGGTACCACGTTCAGCGTGCTGAAATTCCGCTCGATGGTGGTGCACGCCGAGCGCGATCACGGCCCGCTCCAGGCGAGTGCCGGCGACGCGCGCATCACGCGGATCGGGCGCCTGATGCGGGCTACGGCCATGGACGAGTTGCCGCAGCTCGTGAACATCTTCAAGGGCGACATGAGCTTTGTCGGCCCGCGGGCTCTCCGTCCTGGCGAGATCGAGGCCACCGGCAACGGCGCGGTGGTGGCCATGGAGGACGTCGAGGGCTACGCGGCGCGGACCGCGGTGCAGCCGGGCCTGACGGGCGTGGCCCAGATCTACGCGCCCCGCGACGTGACGCGGCGGCACAAGTTCCGTTACGATCGGGTCTACGTGAAGCGGCGGTCGTTCTGGCTCGACATCCGCCTGATCCTGCTGTCGTTCTGGATCAGCGCGCGCGGGACGTGGGAACATCGCGAGCGCAAGTTCTAGCGCGACTGCACAGTCCGCTTTCAGGGAGGAGTAACGCCGCGGCGCCCAGGTGCCGCAGCGACCGGATGCCGAGCGATTTCCTCGACCGGGCGGGACGCGAGTGGGATGTGATCGTGATCGGCGCCGGGCCGGCCGGGCTCGCGGCGGCCCGGACGCTGGCCGCTGAGCGGCTGTCGGTGCTCGTGCTCGAGGAGCACGAACACGTCGGCGACCCCGTGCACTGCACCGGCGTCCTCGGCCTCGAGGCGTTCGACGAGCTCGCCCTGCCCCGCGACACCATCTGCACGGTCATCCGCTCGGCGCGGTTTCACGGCGCGCACGGGCGCAGCATTCTGGTCGAGGGTGGCGAAGCCGCCGCCGCGGTCGTCGATCGCGGCCGTTTCGACCGGGCGCTCGCCACCGCCGCGGCTGCCGCCGGAGCGGTCATCGTCCGCGGCGCGCGGGTGCAGCAGATCGCGGTCTCCACCAGCTGCGTCACCGCCGTCGTCGAGGAGCGCGCCGGCCGCGCTGCCGTGCGCCAGGTGCGCGGCCGCGCCGGGGTGCTCGCCTGCGGCGCACAGTACCGCTTCAACCGGCAGCTCGGGCTCGGCATCCCGCGCGCCTATCTCCAGAGCGCGCAGATCGAGACGCCGTTTCCGGTCGTCGATGCCGTCGAGATCGACCTCAACCGCACGCTGGCGCCGCGCGGCTTCGGCTGGCTGGTGCCGTTCCAGCGCGACGGGGCGTCGATGGCGCGCATCGGCCTGATGGCGAGCGACGGTGCGGCGGGGCGCTTCCGGCACTACACCGAGGCGCTGGCGCGCCGGCACGGGGCCGGCGCCATCCCCACGCCGCCCCGGCTGAAGGTGCTGCCGCTGGCTCCCGTGAAGCGCACGTTTGGTGACCGCATCCTGGCCGTCGGCGACGCGGCCGGCCTCGCCAAGCCCACGACGGGCGGCGGGATCTATTACGGGTTGCTCAGCGGCGAGCTGGCCGGACAGGTGCTCGTCGATGCACTGCGGCGCGACCGGACCGATGCGGCGACGCTCCGCGCCTACGAAAGCGGATGGCAGGCACGGCTGGGACCGGAGCTCCGGACCGGCCTGGCGTTCCGCACGCTGGCGGCGCGGTTCGACGACCGCGCGATCGACGCCCTCCTCGAGCTCGCGGCCATCGACGGCATCGTCCCGCTGCTCCGGCGGACGGCGAACTTCAACTGGCATCGCACGGCGGCGCTGGCCCTGCTGCGCAACCCGGGCTTCCGCCGCATCGTGCTCAGCTCGCTGTGGACGTGATCCGGGCGGGCGGGGGGAGTCAGCGGCCCTGACGCGGGTCGTGCGGCAGCGGCGGCTCGTCCTTCCGTGAGGAGAACCAGTCGCCCAGGCGGACCAGCCGTCCCCGCCGCGTGGTCAGCAGCGCGTCGAGGCGCTCGATGGCGTCGAGTCCCTGCGAGAGCGAGGTCACCACCCCGACGCCGCGCGATTCCGCCGCCTCGCGCATGCGGAGCTCCTGATCGTCCCGCGTGATCAGGACCGCCTTGGCGTTGCTGGCGCTGATGATCTCCATGCAGTTGACCAGCCGGTCATCGATCGCCAGGTCGAGCCGGAGGGAGCGCGCGATCTCGCCGCGGGCGCCGGCCGGCGTGGTCAGGACCGACGGCAGGTAGAAGCCGTGTTTCTCCAGCCACACCTGCGTCTGGAGCTGGACGGGGTCCCCCGCGCTCGGCGGGCGGCTGGTCAGGAAGAAGACCTCCCAGCGGTAACGCCGGGCCTCGGCATAGAGCCGCGCGATCTGGTCGGGCTCGAACGGCGGCACGTCCAGCCACCAGTTGTGCGAGCCGGCCACCTTCTTCCACAGCCGTTCGACGTCCGGCTTGGCCAGCTCCCCTTCGACGTCCTCGGCCGACCGCCCGAGCTCGCGTTCGGCAAGCGCGCGGAAGGCCGCACGGAAGTCGGCCAGCACACCGTCGAGATCCACCCCCAGGCGCAGCATCGATCAGGCGGTGACGCGGCCAGCCGGCGCGGGAGCTGCCGGCCTGGGGTGGGATGGCAGCACCACGATGGCGGTGGCGACGGCGGCCAGCATGCCGCTGGCGGGAAGGGTCAGGCCGGTTTCCCACAAGGACTGCACGGCGACCGCGACGAGCGCGGCGGACGCGCCCAGGCGCAGCCAGTGCAGCACGTCGTCCCGGCGGCGCAGCGCCCGGAGCGACAGCACGACGATGGAAATCAGTCCAAGGGCCGTCGGCAACACCAGCAGGATCCCCCCTTCTGCAGCCACCTGCAGATACTGATTGTGGGCCTCGTTCCAGAAATACGTTCGATCCGCCGTCTGGTGGAGACGCATCGCCGACGCGAAGCTGCCGGCGCCCGCGCCGGTCACGGGGAACGAAGCCATCACGCGGCCCGCATCACTCCAGATCGCCATCCGCTGCGACAGCCCGAGCTGCCGGGTCTCGTCGAGGCGCGCCAGCAGCCGATCGACGTCGGCATACGCCAGCACCGCGAGGACGGCCGAGAGGGCGAGCGCCGCCGACCACAGCGAGGCCCGCCGCGTCCCGTGGCCGCGGGGCGCCGCCGATGCAACATAGCCCGCGCCGCACGCCAGCGCAAGCATGGTCGAGCGCGAGGCGCCGAGCGCCACGCCCACCGCCAGCAGGACCATCGCCAGGACCAGCACCGCGCTCCGTCCATCGAGCGCGTGCGCCAGGCGGGCCCGCCAGCTCCAGCCGCGCGATGGCGACGTCACGGCGCGCCGCCACTGGAAGCAGCCGAAGCACAGGAAGAACACCAGCAGGCTCCAGGTGCCGAGATGGTTGCGGTTCACGAACGGCCCGAGCGGCCTGGCGCCGGCATCGTAGGGGCGCCAGAAGCCGTAGACCAGATGGCTGCCGGACGCCCCGTGGGCGATGGCCACGAGCACGACGGCCACCGCGCCCCAGGCCAGGGCGGTGAGCACGGTTCTCAGGCCCCGGCGCGCCAAGGTCGCGCGTGCGATCCAGAACGTGCCCGCGGCGCAGAAGGTGGCCAGCCAGGCGTGCGCCGTGGCGCCGCTGTCGAGCGTCAGCGGCAGCCATCCGGGGGCGCCGGGTTGCAGGCTGGAGGCTTGTTGAAACGCGGTGCGGCCGGGCGAGAGCAGCGCGACGACGCCGGCGGGCAAGGGGACGAGCTGAAGCGCGATGATGGCGAGGATGGCGAGCAGCGAGAGGTCGAGGGCGCCGGACCACCCGGCGGTGGACAGCCGCGGCCGGACCGAGGCGAGCAGCCCCGCAACGCCGAGCGCAAGGGCCACCGCGGACCACAGGTAGACGCCGCCGAACATTGCCGCCGCGGCGAGCAGCAGCAGCGCCAGGGCGGCCGGCGCCCGATCAGGCCGCGGCGTCGGTGGCGGAGGCGGGCGTCTCGCTGCCGTAGTAGCTCTTGTAGTGGTAGCCGTAGTAGCGCGAGTAGTAATACTTGTTCCGGTTCAGATCGACCCGGTTCAGGACCGCGCCGATGATGTTCGGCTTGCCGCTCTGGATCGTCTCGATGGCGCGCTCGACGTGCGCGCGCCGCGTCATCTCCGCGCCGACGACGAAGACCAGGCCGGACACGTACGGCGCGATGATGACCGCGTCCGTCACCGCCAGCACCGGCGGCGTGTCGATGATAACCCAGTCGAACGGCCCGGACTGCAGGTTGGCGACCAGGTTCTGCATGCGCGACGACGACAGCAGCTCGGAGGGATTCGGCGGCGTGCGGCCGGCCGACATGACGTAGAGGTTGGGCTCGCTCGTGGCCTGCACGGCTTCGCGCACCCGCGCCTGGCCGGTCAGCACGTGCGACAGCCCGATCTCGTTCGGCAGCCCCATGGTCCGGTGCAGCCCGGGGCGGCGCATGTCGGCGTCGATCAGCATGACGCGCGAGCCGCCGAGCGCGAGCGCGACCGCGAGGTTGCAGGCGGTGGTCGTCTTGCCTTCGAGCGGCTGCGTGCTCGTGACGGCGATCATCCGCTTGCCTTCGGTGCCGTTGGTGAAGACGAGCGAGGTCCGCAGCGAGCGGAACGCCTCGCCGAAATCGTGCGGCACCGTGCCGGTGAGCAGTGGCACCTTGCCGTCCGCGACGGCGGGGACGAGGCCGAGCAGCGGCAGCCGCAGCCGGCGCGTCAGGTCGTCCGGAATCTTGATGGTGTCGTCCAGGTACTCCATCGTGTAGGCGAGGGCGACGCCAAAGGCCAGCCCCAGCACCAGCGCCATCAGCCAGTCGCGGCCGTGGTTCGGCGTGTACGGGCCGCCCGGCGTTTCCGCCAGGTCCATCAGCTGGATGTTGTTGGCGCGGCTGTTGCGGACGACGCTCAGCTCCTTGTGCTGCTGCATCAGCGAGTTGTAGACGTTGCGCTCCCCTTCAGCCTCGCGCTCGAGAATCTTGTACTTGATGCCCTTGCGGCCGAGATCGAGCGTCTGCCGCTTCTGCTGTTCAAGCGAGGCGGCCAGGCTCTGCTCTTCGGCCACCGCGGCGCGGTAATCGTTGGCAATCGAATCGAGCACGCGCGCCGTCTCCGTGCGGAGCCGGGCGTTCGAGTTCTCGATCTGCAGGTTCATCCGCTGGACGTCGGGATGGTTCTCGCGGCGGCTCTGGAGCAGCCGCGCCTTCTCGGTGGCGAGCGCGGCAATCTGCCCGCGAATCTCCTGGATCGTCTCGCTCTGCGCGACGACGGGGAAGGCGTCGACCCCTTCGCTGTCGGCCTTGACGCCGGCCAGCTGCCGGTGCAGGGATTCCTTCTGCAGGCGGGCGGTCTTGGCCTTGGTCAGCGAGTCGTTGAGCGCATTCAGGTTGGCGACGACGATGTTCTGGCGGTCGTCCAGGGACACGGCGTTCTGTCCCTCCTGGTAGTTCGCGATCGCACGCTCGGCCGCTTCGACCTTGCCGCGCTGCTTCTCGATCTCGTCGGTCAGCCAGTCGACCGTGGTCGTGGTGTTCTGCAGCTTCAGGTCGAGGTTCTGCTGCACGTATTCCTGCGCGACGGCATTGGCGGCGCGCGCGGAGTAGGCGGCGTCGGGCGACGAGTACACCACTTCGACGAGGCGCGTGCCCTTCTCGGGCACGATCGAGAGGCCGCCGAGAAAGGCGCCAATCGCCGCCGATTCGTCGGGCTTCTCGTCGCGCGCCGGGGCCTCGGCCGGGTCGGGCCGGTGACGCCAGCGGTTGAGGATCTGGCGGGGCAGCGAGACCGCGCGCGCCACCGTGCTCGGCTCCACGTCGGGCGGCGGCGGCAGCGACTTCAGGACGCGCCGGGCCAGGCCGCGGCTCTGCAGGATGCGGTACTGCGTATTGAAGTAGGGCTCCGGATCCTGCCAGTACGCCCCTTCCGCGGCATTCAGGCCGCCCACCGCCGTGGATCGTTCGTCCTGGATGACGATGCGCGCCTGGGCCTGATACAGCGGGGTCTGCGAATAGGACTCGAGCATCGCGACCGACACCACCACGGCAAAGACCGCCGCGATCAGCCGCAGGTGCTTGAAGACCACGGCGAGGCGGTCCAGCAGGTGGACTTCGGGCACCGTCTCGAGCATCGAGGCGCCGGTGGTCACCGCCAGATCGGGCCGGGCGGGTCTCGAGGCAGGGCTGAGGTGTCGCGAGCTGGACATCGAAACGCTGCCTAGAATCTGGCGCTGGCCGGCTGGCCGCCATCACCGACGGCGGTCACGCCCAGGGAGGCCGCGGTGGCCAGGGCGGCGGCCGCCGCATTGCCGAAAAATTTGTCGAAGAAGCCGGCGCGATTGGCGAGCCGGATGAAGGTGGCGACGGTGTCGCCCGAACCGACCGTCAGCATCTGACCCACGGCCCGGATGCTCCCGGCCTCGTCCACCAGCTCGACGATGTAGCTGCCCGGCGGCACATGAGGGAAGCTGAACCGGCCGACCTCGTCGGTCGAGGCGCCCATCACCACGCGCCCGGTCGTCAGGTTCCTCAATCGCAGCAAAGCACTGACCAGAGGCGAGTTATCATGCCGCCACGCGGTGCCGACTACGGTGCCGGAGCGGTGGGCGACGACCCCGAGACCGTTCCCGGCGGGGCGGGCCGCGGCCTGCACACCGGTGCCGGCAGTCGGGTCCCCTGCCGCGGCGCGGGCGCGGGCGGAGGCGGGCTGCGCGGCCACGAGCGCCAGGCCAAGGGCGCAGAAAACGACCATGTTCCTCATTGACTCACCTGAGCAGAGGCGTGGCTGGGGCGCGGAGTTGTGGGGGCGACCATCATTGTAACCCAAACTCGGCGACTTTGATCACCATTATGATGCCGGAAAGTCGTATTTGTCCTCTAGATTACCACAAAGTCCTGCTTGGTGCATCCTCAACCGACGCCGCGCCCGCCAAAACCAGCCAAAATCGGTGTGATAGATTAGCCGACCATGCCCGCCAAGGCCGCGTCGCCCCGGATGCTCGATGCGCTCACCTCAGCCACCCTCAAGCACGTCCGCGACGAGTGGTGGAACGATGCCTTCACCGATTTCCTGGTGGAACGGCTCAAGCCCCGGGCCGGCAACCGCATCCTCGATGTCGGCTGCGGGACCGGGACCGCCGAGCTCCGGCTGTCGCGGCTCCGGCTGTCCCAGGTGACGCTGGTCGGGATCGACCGCATCGCCGAGCGGACCATCACCGCCGAACGCAACGCCGACGGGCACAACCTCAAGGCGTCGTTCGCGGCGGCCGACGCCAGCCTGATCCCCTTTCCCGACGGCACGTTCGACTCCACGTTCTGCGTGGCCGTGCTCCAGCACCTGCCCGAGACCGGCGAGGCGCTGCGCGAATTCGCCCGCGTCACGCGCCCCGGCGGACGCATCCTGGCCGTTGAGCCGGACAATGCCGCCCGGTACTGGTTCAGCTCCGCTCCCGCCGGCATGCAGGCGTATACCGCGTCGCGCGCCTACTTCGGCGCCCTCGCCCGGAGCCGCGGCGAAACCGCGGATCCCCGCGTCGGCCCCCGGCTCCCCACGCTGTTCACCGAGGCCGGCATCGAACCTCTCGAGGTGCAGCTGTTTCCTGTATCAATATCTCGGCTCGGGGCGCCGGAACCTGCGGTCTGGACCGCCCGGACAGGCGCCATCCAGTCGCAGCTGGCCGGCGTGACCGACCCGGAGGTCCGCCAGGCCGGGGAGGCCTACCTGGCCGCCCTCGACGAATACAAGATCGCCACCGCCGCCGCCGGGGCGGGCATCGTCGAGATTCAAAGCACGTTGCTCTTTGCCGTCGTCGGCCAGCGTGGCGAGTAAGCGCCCGTCCGAGGGCTGGCACGGCTGGGACGACTACGCGCCCTTCTACGACTGGGAAAACGCGCAGACCGTGGCGCGGCGCGATGTCGCGTTCTGGCAGCGGCTCGCCGCGGCCCAGGACGGGCTGGTGCTGGAGCTTGGATGCGGCACCGGGCGGATCCTCGGGCCGGTCGCCCGGGCGGGCGCCCGCGTCGTGGGCATCGACCGGTCCGAGCCGATGCTGGCGCGCGCGCGGCAGCGCCTCCGCCGCGGCCGGGCGGCCGCCCTGCTGCTGCGCGGCGACATCCGGCACCTGCCGTTCCGGCGGCGCACCCGCTTCGAGCTGGTGATGGCGCCGTACGGCATCCTGCAGTCGCTGACCCGCGAGCGCGATCTCGCGGCCACGCTCGAGGCCGTCTCGGGCGTGCTGCGGCGGGGCGGGCTGTTCGCCATCGACCTGGTGCCGGATCTGCCGCGCTGGTCGGAGTACGAACGCCGCGTCAGCCTCGCCGGCCGGAAGGGCGGCGGACACCTGACCCTCACCGAGTCCGTGCGCCAGGACCGGCGCCGCCAGCTCACGATCTTCGATCAGGAGTACGCCGAGCGGCGCGGTGCCGGCCGCGCGGTGAAGCGCTTCTCGCTCACCTTCCGCACCGTCAGCGTGCCCCAGATGCGGCGGCGGCTGGAGTCCGCCGGGTTCCGCATCGACGCGGTGCTTGGCGACTACGACGGCGGGCCGTGGGATTCGCGGGCCGACGTATGGGTGATCCTCGCGCGGAAGCGGTGACGCCAGTGCCCGACTCCCTCCGCTCCCTGTGGCACCCGCTGCGCGAACGCGCCATCCAGGCGCTCACCTCCCGCCGCGGCGTGCCGCGCATCGTCAACGGCATGCCGCTGCGCGTCGATGCGCGGTCGCGCCGCACGTTCACCGCCGACTACGACGCGCCGGTCGCCGACTACCTGCGGCGCCGCGTGGCTGCCGGGTCGGAAGTGTGGAACGTGGGGGCGAACGTCGGGGTGTTCACGCTGCAGCTGGCCCACTGGGTCGGGCCGCGGGGGCGCGTGGTTGCGTTCGAGCCCAATCCCGCGGCCGCCGCGATGCTGGAGCGGAACGTCCGGCTGAACGGGTTCGAGGACCGCGTCGCGGTGGCGCGCGCCGCGGTTGGCGCGGCGCCCGGCACGGTCGAGTTCTTCGTCTCCGGCACCGACGGCATGGGACGCGCCGGCACGCCCAACCCGCAGTTGACCACCGCCAGGCCGGTCACCGTCGCCGTGACCACCCTGGATCGCGAGGCCGCCAGCCGCGGCCGGATGCCCGCGGTCGTGATGATGGACATCGAGGGCTGGGAGATCGCGGCGCTGCAGGGCGCCGGAACCCTGATCGGGCACACCACGTTCGTCGTGGAGCTGCATCCCTCGGCGTGGGGATGGTCCGGCCACGGCCGCGGCGACCTCGAGGCGTTCCTCGCCGCGCACCGGCTCGATGCCGAGCCGCTGAGCGGCCAGCGGGACCCCCTCGGCGAGCTCGGACAGGTGGCGCTCGTCGTGCGCGGACACCCGGCGGCGGGGTGAGCGTGCGGCGGCGGTTTCGTGGTAGCATGAACGGTCATTTTGTGCAACTTTCCTGAGGAAATCCGGGGGATCTGCTATGTCCGGCCATTCCAAATGGCACACCATCAAGCATAAGAAGGGCGCGGCCGACGCCAAGCGCGGCAAGGTCTTCACGCGCATCATCAAGGAACTGACGGTGGCGGCGCGCGCCGGCGGCGGCGACATCGACAGCAACCCGCGGCTGCGCACGATTGTCGCGGAAGCGAAGTCGGTCAACATGCCCGCCGACAACATCAAGCGGGCGATCCAGCGCGGCACCGGCGAGCTGCCCGGCGTGTCCTACGAGGAAATCACCTACGAGGGCTACGGCCCGGGCGGGGCGGCGCTCATCATCGAAACGCTGACCGACAACAAGAACCGCACGGTCGGCGAGATCCGGCACCTCCTCGGCAAGTACGGCGGCAACCTGGCCGCCGAGAACAGCGTCGCCTGGATGTTCGACAAGAAGGGCTACATCGTCGTCGACAAGGCCAAGGCGGACGAGGACACGCTGATGGCCGCGGCCATCGAGGCGGGTGCCGACGACCTGCGCGACGACGGCGACAGCTGGGAGATCGTGTCGGCGCCCGACATGTTCCAGAAGGTGCTGGAGGCGGTCAAGGCGCTCGGCATCGAGCCGGGGGCGGCCGAGGTCGCGATGCTGCCGCAGAACTACGTCAAGCTCGAGGGCAAGCCGGCGCAGCAGATGGTCCGGCTGATGGACGCCGTCGAGGACCACGACGACACCAAGAAGGTGTGGTCGAACGCCGACATCGAAGAGAAGGAGATCGAGGCTTCGTTGGCGTGAAGATTTTCGGGATCGATCCCGGCTCGGAGCGGACCGGCTACGGCTGTATCGAGTCGGCCGGCAGCCGCCACCGCCTCGTCATCTGCGGCACGCTGTCCGCTCCTCCCCGCGCCTCGTTCCCCGACAAGCTGCTGGCCATCCACGCCGGGCTGCGGGCGCTCCTCGAGCGCCACCGGCCGGAGTGCGTGGCGGTCGAGGGGATCTTCTACGCGCGGAACGTGCGCAGCGCGCTGAAGCTCGGGCACGCGCGCGGCGTCGCGCTGCTGGCCGCCGCGCAGGCCGGCGTGCCGGTGGTCGAATACAGCCCCGCCGAGGTGAAGCGCGCCGTCGTCGGCTACGGCCGCGCGGAGAAGCCGCAGGTGCAGGAGATGATCCGGATTCTGCTCGGCCTGGCGGTCGCGCCGTCGCCGCACGACGCGGCCGACGCGCTCGCGATCGCCGTCTGCCACATCCACACCAGCACCGGCGCCGCGGCGCGCGCCGCCGCGGACCGGCCGCGCCCGGCCGCGGACCGGCCGCGCCCGGCCGCGCGGTCGTGGCGCGATTATCGTCCGTGATCGCGCTCCTTCGCGGCACGCTCCTCGAGAAGTCCCCCAGCCGCCTGATCGTCGACGCCGGCGGCGTCGGCTACGACGTCGTCGTGCCGCTGTCCACCTTCTATGTCGTCGGCGACGCCGGCGGCGCGGTGACGCTGCGCATCCACACGCACGTGCGCGAGGAGGTGATCGCGCTGTACGGGTTCGCCACGAAGCTGGAGCAGGAGCTGTTCGAGCGCCTCATCTCGATCAGCGGCGTCGGGCCGAAGCTCGCGCTCGCGGTGCTGTCGGGGATCGAGCCGGCGGAGCTGATCCGCGCCGTCCGCACGCAGGACGTGGCGCGGCTGACGTCGATCCCCGGGGTCGGCCGGAAGACGGCCGAACGCATCGGCCTCGAACTGAAGGACCGGCTGCCGGCGTCGATGCAGGCGGCGGAGCCGGCGGCGGCCGCCGGGGCGCCGGCGGACCAGCGCCGCGACGACCTGCTCTCGGCGCTCGTCAACCTCGGCTACCATCGCCCCGTCGCGGAAAAAGCGGTGAGCAAGGTCCTCGACGCGGCGCCGGACGCGCCGTTCGAGCAGGCGCTCCGCGATGTCCTGCGGCAGCTGATGAAGGCCTAGCCCGATGTCCGACGATCGCCTGGTGACCGCGGCCCGCGTCGACGACGACGTCCAGTACGAAACCGGGCTGCGCCCGCGCACGCTCGACGACTACATCGGGCAGGATCGCCTGCGCGAGAACCTTCACGTCGCCATCACCGCGGCGCGGCAGCGCGGCGAGGCGCTCGACCACGTCCTGCTCTATGGCCCTCCCGGCCTCGGCAAGACCACGCTCGCGCACGTGATCGCCAACGAGCTCGCCGTGCCGCTGCGCGGCACCGCCGGCCCGGTCATCGAGCGGCCCGGCGACCTCGCCGCCATCCTCAGCAACCTGCAGGCGCGCGAAGTCCTGTTCATCGACGAAGTCCATCGCATGTCGCCCGCCATCGAGGAGATCCTCTACCCGGCGATGGAGGACTACGAATTGGATATCATCATCGGCGAGGGGCCGGGGGCGCGCTCGGTGAAGATTCCGGTGCAGCCGTTCACCCTCATCGGCGCGACCACGCGCACGGGGCTGCTGACCTCCCCCCTGCGCGCCCGCTTCGGCATCGTCCTGCGGCTGGACTATTACACCGAGGAGAACATCAGGGAGATCGTGCTGCGCTCGGCCCGGATCCTCGGCGTGCCGATCGATCCGGACGCGGCCGGCGAGATCGCCGGCCGGTCGCGCGGCACCCCGCGCGTCGCCAACCGGCTGCTGCGGCGGGTGCGCGACTACGCGCAGGTGCGGGCCGACGGCCGCATCTCGAAGGCGGTGGCCGACGGCGCGCTGGAGCTGCTCCAGGTGGACCGCCACGGGTTCGACGAGGTGGACAGGCGCCTGCTGCTGACCATCATCGAGAAGTTCAGCGGCGGGCCGGTCGGGGTCGGCAGCCTCGCCGCCGCGCTCAGCGAGGAGCGCGACGCGATTGAAGACATCTACGAGCCCTTCCTCATACAAATTGGATTTCTGGAGCGGACGCCCCGGGGACGCGTTGCGACGCCGCGGGCGTACGAGTTCTTCGGGCTGCCCGGCCCACGAAAGGATCGACTGTGGTAAATGACGGCGTCACGCAGGCGTTCGCTGCCGGCCGCGTCCTGCGGCAGGTGCGGATTGCCGGGCTCTCGACCTTCGTCCCGCCGCGGGTGCTGAACAACGCGGACCTCGAGAAGCTGGTCGAAACCTCCGACGAGTGGATCCTCCAGCGCACCGGCATCCGCGAGCGGCACATCGTCGACGAGGGCATGGCGACGTCGGACATGGCGAAGGAGGCGTCGCTCGGCGCCATCCGCCAGGCGGGGATCACGCCGGAGGACATCGGCTTCATTGTCGTCGGCACGACGACGCCCGACACGATCTTCCCGAGCACGGCGTGCGTGCTGCAGGAGAAGATCGGGGCGACGCGGTCCTGGGGGTTCGATCTCGGCGCCGCCTGCTCGGGCTTCACCTACGCGCTGACGGTCGGGGCGCAGATGGTGGCGACCGGCGCCCACGACTATGCCCTGGTGGTCGGCGCCGACACGATGTCGAGCATCATCGACTACCGCGATCGCACGACCTGCATCCTGTTCGGGGACGGCGCGGGGGCGGCGGTGCTCGGCCCGGCGGGGGAGGGGGAGCCGTCGATCATCGACTTCGCGCACGAGATCGACGGCAGCGGCGGCCCGGCGTTGTGCATGCCGGCGGGCGGCAGCCGGATGCCCGCCTCGCACGAGTCGGTCGACAACCGCATGCACTACGTCAAGCAGGACGGCCAGGCGGTGTTCAAGTTCGCGGTGCGGAAGACCGAGGAGATTGCCCGCCGGGTGCTCGAGCGGAACGGCCTGCAGGCGTCGGACCTCGACCTCTTCGTGTCGCACCAGGCCAACCGGCGGATCATCAAGGCGGCAGCCGAGCGGCTCGGGCTGCCCGACGATAAGATCGTCATCAACCTGGAGCGCTTCGGCAACACCACCGGGGCGACCATTCCGCTGGCCCTCGCCGATGCGGTCGCGCAGAAGCGGATCACGCGGGGCGATCTGGTGCTGCTCGCTTCGGTGGGCGCCGGCTTCACCGTCGGCGCCGTGCTGCTGCGCTGGGGCTTCTGACCGGGCGGGAGCTCAGCTCACCATGTTCGCGCGCAGGCTCTGGCGGATCGACTCGACGAGGGTGAGCGGGTCGTCGCGCATCTGATCGGTCATCTCGACGACGGAGAAGTGCTCGGGCGCTTCCATGCGGAGCCGGCCGGCATCCGCCGGCGCCGCCACCACGATGTCGGGCTTGAGGCCGGGCAGCACGCGGGTGGCGTTCTCGACGCTGCTGCTGGTCGTGACCGCGAACTTCAGCTTGGCCAGCACGGCCTCGGCCAGGTCAACCGCGACCTGGTCGTCGCCCACGACCATGACGAGCGGCGCGAACCCATCAATATCAGCGGGCCGCCGCCCGCCCCGCGGCTGTTTGCGACGGTCGGGTCCCTGGCGCTGCTCGGATGCGTGAGTCATAGGCCCCCACGATACTACGGCTTCCCCGGTGTACCTCCTGTATCCTGAAATCCGTGTCGCGCATCTTCCTGCTCTCGCCGGCCAACTGTTCGGGAACGCGCGCGCGCATGCTGCTGTCGGAACGCGCCGGCTTCGAGCTGGCGGTCCGCCTGCGCGGCGCCGAAGGGGTGGCACTCGGCGAGGCATTCGCGTTTGTCAGCGGGCTCTATTTCCGTGGCAAGCTCGCCTACGCGCTGGAGTTCGCGCGGCCGCCCGAACCTGACTTGCCGCTGGCCGCGAGCGGCGTGCTGGTGATCACGCCCACCGCGGGGCTGCGCCCGGCCGAGACCGCGGTGACCGCCGACGCCCTGCGGACATTCGCCACCGTGGACATCGCGTCGAGCGACGCGCGTTACCGGACGCCGCTCGTCGCGAGCGCCCGGGCGCTCGCCGCCGAGATCGGACCCGACTGCGATGTCGTGCTCCTTGGCAGCATCGCCTCGGCCAAATACGTCGAGATCCTGATCGACATCTTTGGTGAGCGGCTGCTGTTCCCGGCAGAGTTCGTCGGCCGCGGCGACATGAGCCGCGGCGGGCTGCTGCTCCGCGCGGTGCGCGGCCGGCAGGAGCTCGAATATGCCGCCGTGAAGGGAGCGGTCCGCCATGGGCCCCGGCCGCCGCGGCTGCCGCCGATCAGGGGCATCCTGTCGGCGTTCAAGAGCGGGACGCCCGAGTAGGCATGCCGCTGCGTATTCCCGGGCGCGGCTCGGCCAAAATCGAGGTGCAGGGGCGTGAGGTGCAGCTCACGAACCTCGACAAGCCATTCTGGCCGGACGAGGGCATCACCAAGGGGGACCTGATCCAGTACTACGCCGACGTGGCGCCGCTCCTGCTGCCGCACATCGCGGACCGCGCGATGGTCATGAAGCGCTACCCCCACGGCGCCGGTGGCGACTTCTTCTTCATGAAGCGGGCGCCGTCGCCGCGGCCCGAGTGGATCCGGACCTGCCGCATTCAGCACGACTCCGGCAACGTGATTGATTTCCCCGTCATCGACGACCTGCCGGCCCTGCTCTGGGTCATCAACCTGGGGTGCATCGACCTGAACCAGTGGTACGCGACCTGCGATGACGTGGACCGGCCGAACTACGTGCACTTCGACCTCGACCCCGGACCGGGGGCGGGATGGGAGCAGGTCCTGGCCTGCGGGCGGATCCTGCGCGACTCGCTCGAGACGCTGGGGATGGCACCGCTCGTCAAGACGACTGGTTCGCGCGGCCTGCACGTCTACGTGCCCATCGTGCGCGGGCCGACGCAGAAGGAAGTGTGGACGTTCGCGAAAGCGCTCGGCGTCGAGCTCGCCGCGCGCCATCCCGCGCTGATGACCGCGCAATACGCCGTCGCCCGGCGGCCGCACGGCCGGGTGCTGGTGGACTACAACCAGAACGCGTGGGGGCGGACGCTGGCGTCGATCTACTCGGTGCGGCCGCGCCCCGGGGCCACGGTGTCCACGCCGGTGACCTGGAAGGAGATTGATGCCGGCGTGGAAATCGCCGACTTCCGGCTGGACAACGTGCGCGCGCGCTTCGCCAGGACGGGCGACCTGTGGAAGCCGCTGCTCGGCCGGCGCGGCCGCACCGATCTCGGCACGTTCATGGGCCCGCCGGCGCCGACACGCCGGGCGCCGCGCGCCCGCTGACCCGGCGCGGTCAGACCGCGGTGAGGATCCCCGCCGGGACGTGCTCGAAGACCTGCCCCAGGAAGAGCCAGGCGCGGCCCGAAGTCGTCGTCGGGCGGAGCTCGGCGCCGGTGATCTCGTGGCGGAACACCCGTCCGGCCAGCTCCGGCGGCAGCAGGACGCGCGAGGTCTTCCACGTGTCGGCGCCGACCGGGGCGGGCCGGGTGCTGTCGCTCACCGGCGCGCACAGCCGCGGCCCGACGAACAGCACGGCGGCGTCGCCGTGCGTCCGGGCGAAGGCAATGGCGCCGGCTGGAACGGTCAGCTCCGTTTCGAGGGGCAGGTAGGCGCCCGCGAGGAACAGCTCCGGGTTCCCCTTCCGCAGCCGAAGCCCGACGGCCGTGGTCAGCAGCTTGATGCGGCCGTCGCGCCAGCCCTCGACGAGGGCGGCCAGCCGCGGCACGCGCGCCTCGTGCGGCAGCGCGAGGATCTCGTCGGCTTCCGTCAGGAACCGTTCCCGCAGCGCGAAGTCCACCGGCCGCCGGTTGTCCGGATCGACGAGGCTGAGATCCCAGAGGTCGGTGCCCTGGTAGAAGTCGGGAATGCCGGGCGAGCCGAGCTTGACGGTGACCTGCGACAGCGAGTTCACCATGCCGAGCGCCGCGAGCCGCTGCTGGAACCCCACCATCTGGGGGATGAACCGGGCGCCCCCCTGGCCGCCGAGCACCCGCTCGATGAACGTGCCGAGCGCCTCCTCGTAGGGGGTGTTCGGCGTCAGCCAGCTGGTGTGCCGCTTGGCCTCGCGGACCGCCTTCAGCATGTATTCCTTCAGGCGGTCGATGAGCTCCTGCGGCGCCTCCTCGAGGCCGTCGGGCAGGTCCACCGGCCAGACGCCGACCAGGGCCTGGTAGAACCGGTATTCGTCGTTGCGGTCGGGCACCGGCTCGCCGTCGATCACCGTCCGGGCGTTCTTGTTGGTCCGCATCCACCGCGAGATCTCGCGGCTCCACTCGGCGGGCAGCTCGGACACGGCGTTCAGCCGCGCGCGGACGTCTTCGCCCAGCTTGGTGTCGTGGGTCGCCGTGGCCAGCATCTCGTGCGGCCAGGCCTCGAGGCGCCTGGCGCTGGACTCGTGAAACTCCGCCACCGAGCGGCCGAAGCGCGCCGGATCGCCGCCGACCTCGTTGACCGACAGCAGCATGTTGAAGCGGTAGAACGTCGTATCCTCGAGCCCCTTGGCCTGCACCGGCCCGGTGTATTGCTGCAGCTTCATGGCGAAGAACAGGCGGGCCCTGGCCTCCTCCTGGGTCGCCGGCGGATAGCCGCCGCGGCGCTCGTTGGGCAGCGGCTCCGCCTCGACCTCCCGCGGCAGCATCACCTCGCGGAAGAAGTCGAAGAGCGAGCCCTCCATCGCCGGGTTGCGGCGGCGGGCGCGGTTGATGGCGCGCTCGACGACAGAGCGATCCTCGGGGGTCCAGCCGTTCTCGCCGACGTAGGTCCGGTAGACGGGGAAGCAGGCGACGACCTCGGTCAACACGTCGCGCAGGCTCTCGCGGGTGAAGTCGCGCGAGCGGCGGCTGCCCTGGGCGATGCGATCGAGCAGGTGGGTCAGCACGTTGAGCTCGCTGGCCATGGCGGTCTCGATGATGAGCCGCTTGCTCCAGTAGAGGACGTCTTCGAACGGCTCGTTGCGCCCGGTCAGCTTGGCGTAGGTGCGCCGCAGGAGCTTGCCGCGGCCCGCGTCCAGGTAGAGGCCGTTGAGATCGTTGAGGTAGTTGTAGCCGGTGGTGCCGTCGATCGCCCAGGTGCGATCGAGCTTCTCGCGTCCGGACAGGATCTTCTCCGCCAGCACGTAGAGCGGACGGTCGGGGCGGCCGCCGGCCGCGGACTGCCGCGCCTCGCCCCACGCCCGCGCCGCGAGATCCTGCAGCGCGACGAAGTAGCTGGCGGGGTCGAACAGCCCGTCGGGGTGGTCGATGCGCACCGCCTGGACCTTGTCCTCGGCGAGCAGCGACGCCAGCAGCCGATGGGTCTCCTCGAACACCTCGCTGTCCTCGACGCGAAGCCCGGCCAGCGTGTTGATGTCGAAGAAGCGGCGGTAGTTGATCTCGTGGGAGGCGGTGCGCCAGTAGGCGAGGCGGTAGGCCTGCGCCTCGAGCAGCTCGTGGAGCAGGTCGAAGCTCTCCGGGCGGCCGGGCTCGCCGTTGACCCGCGCGATCGCGCCGTCGATCGCGTCGAGCACGGCGCGGGATTCGGCGGTCAGCCGGGCGAGCCGGCCGCGCGCCACTTCCTTCTCGCGCTGCCGCAGCGACATCCGTTCGGGGGTGGACTCGGTATACGCCGGCAGGTTCTCGAGCGAGCTGATGATGCTCTGGAACTCGTGGACCTGCGGGTGGGTCGCGCCGAGCGTCTCCTGCACCTGGTCGACCGCCGTGCGGTAGACGCGCGGCGACTGGCGGGGGTTGATGGGCAGGGCGTGGTCGAAGTAGCGCAGGCCGAGCGCGCCATCGTTGTAGGCGAGCTTGAGCTCGCCGCGCTCGAGCACCTGGCCGTACTGGTCGCCGAGGATCGGCAGCAGCAGCTTGGCATGGAGCTCGGTCTTGACCGGCGTCCAGTCGACGTCGAAGAACTTCGCCGTCGGCGAGCTCGGCCCGTTCTCGAGCACGTCGTTCCACCACGCGTTCGCGCCGGTGCCGATGCCCATGTGGTTCGGCACGAAGTCGACGAGGTGTCCCATGCCGGCCGCCTTGACCGCGGCGATGAAGTCGGCATGCGCCGCGGCGCCGCCGAGCTCGGGGTTGATCTCGTTGTGGTTACAGACGTCGTAGCCGTGGGTGCTGCCGGGCGACGCGGTGAAATACGGCGAGGTATAGACCGCGTCGATGCCGAGCCGCGCCAGGTAGCCCGTGATGTCGCGGGCGGCGCTGAGCGGAAAGCCGGAATGGATCTGCAGCCGGTACGTGCTCACGGGCACGTAGCGGGGACGGAGTTGATGAGTCATGCAAACGTCAGAATAAGGGCGCCCGGCCGCTGGAAGCGGACGACGACCTGGCCGTCGCGGGCGTCGATGGCCGGGGGCAGTGGATCGAGCGCGAAGCGCTCGTCCTCGGTGGAGAACAGCAGGCGTGGCGTCGCGCCACGGTCCGGGACGTCGAGCGTGACGGCGCCGGCGCTGCCGGGCCGCGCCAGCACGTAGAAGCTCTCGCCGTCGCCGCTGCGGCGCAGCACGAGGGCGCCGTCGCCGGGCGCCGAGGCGTCGCCGGCCAGGTCGTCGGCGGCCGACAGCGCCGGGTGCGCGGCGCGAAGCCGCAGCAGCTCGGTATACAGCGCCAGGGTCGCGCCGTGGACGCCGCCCTCGCGTTCCCCCCAGTCCAGCCGGCTGGCCTCGAACGTCGAGGCCGCCTGCGGGTCGGGAATCCGCTGGCGCGCTTCCGGATCCGAGAACTCGGGGAAGGCGGCGAACTCCTTCCGGCGCCCCTCGGTCACCAGCCTGCCGAGATCAGGCTCGAGATCGGTGAAGTACTGGAACGGGCTGCCGGCCGCCCATTCCTGTCCCATGAAGAGCAGCGGCGTCATCGGCGCCGTGAGCAGGAGCGTGCTCGCGGTCCGCCACGCGGCGCTGTCGATGCGGTGGTGCAGCCGATCGCCGGTCGCCCGGTTGCCGATCTGGTCGTGGTTCTGCAGGCAGACGACGAACTGCCGCATCGGGATGTGCGAGGCGTCGGTGCCGCGCGGCTTGCCGGTGTGCGGGGCGGTCTGGCCGGTGAACAGCCAGCCCTGCCGCACGGTCTGCGCCAGCTCGTCGCAGGTGCCTTCGAAGTCGGCGTAGTAGCCGTGGGTGTCCCCCGCCAGCTGCCGCCGTACCACATGGTGGAAGTCGTCGGCCCAGATGCCGTCGAGCCCCCACCCGCCGGCCGCGGCCGGCTCGACGATCGCCGACAGGTTCCGGTGATCTTCGGCGTAGATCACCACCGGGTGAGTCGCGGCGGCGCGGACGGCCTCCGCCAGGTCGGCCACGACGTGCCGCGGCGAGGTGTCGATGAGCGCGTGGGTGGCGTCGAGGCGCAGGCCGTCGAGCCGGTACTCGCGGATCCAGTGCACCGCGTTGGCGATGATGAAGCTGCGCACCAGCGCCGAGCCGGGCCCGTCGAGGTTGACCGCGCCCCCCCAGGGCGTCGAGTGCCGGTCGGTCATGTAGCCGGGGTGGAACTGGGACATGTACGCCCCTTCCGGCCCGAGGTGGTTGTAGACCACGTCGAGCAGCACCGCGATGCCGGCGCCGTGCGCGGCATCGACCAGCGCGCGCAGGTCGTCCGGGCGGCCGTAGACCCGGGCCGGGGCAAAGAGGTTGACGCCGTCGTAGCCCCAGTTCCGCGACCCCGGGAAGTCGGCGATCGGCATCAGCTCGATGGCGGTCACGCCGAGGTCGCGCAGCGCGCCGAGCCGCTCGCGGACGCCGGCAAACGTGCCGGCCGCCGTGAAGGTTCCGACGTGCAGCTCGTAGATCACCAGCTCCCGCGGCGCCCGGCCGCGCCAGTCCGCGTGGCGCCACCGGTAGGCGTCCGGGTCGATCACTTCGGACGGACCGTGCACCCCCTCGGGCTGGTAGCGCGAGGCGGGATCGGGACGCGGGTCCGACCCGTCGATGGTGTAGGCATAGCGGTCGCCCGCACCGGCGCCCTTGATGAAGAACTCGAAGACGCCGTCGCGCTCCCCCTCCGGGCGGTGGACGCCCGCGGCGGCGCCGGTCGAGACGACCAGGCGCAGATCGCTCGCGGCGGAGGCGAAGACGCGAAAGCGTACGCCGTCGCGCTCGGGCAGCGCGCCGAATCGCGCGTGGTGTCCGGACTCGAGTTCGTTCGGCCGCGGGAGACGGGCGCCGGCAGTCTTGCGTGTCACGTGGTCGTATCCAATTCCAGGCCGCGGCGTGTCCGATCCTTACGCCCAGTCATCCCGGTTGACGATGTCCAGGATGCCCTGCAGCGGAATGCGGATCCAGTCCGGGCGGTTGTTCAGTTCGTAGTTCAGCTCGTAAAGCGCCTTGTCCAGCACGTAGAGGTTGAGCAGCGTGTCGCGCTGCGACGGCTCGGCCGGGATGAACTGGGCGTCCCCGGCGGCGCCCAGGTAGCCCTTCAGGAACGCCGCACTGACCCACACCAGCCAGATCCGTGCCCACGGCTCGAGCTGCGAGAAATGCCCCGGCCGGGTGGCCGCGTGCGCGAACAGGCCCGCGTAGGCGGCGTAGCCGAACGAGCGCAGCATGCCGGCGACGTCCTTGAGCGGCGACTGCTTCTGCCGGCGCTGTGCGATCGGCCTGGCCGGTTCCCCTTCGAAGTCGAGGATGTAGAAGTCCCCTTCCGCCCACAGCACCTGCCCGAGGTGGTAGTCGCCGTGGACGCGGGTCTTGGTCGCGGTGAACTCGAGCGACGGTGCCGACTTGATCCGCTGCAGGATGCGGTCTTCCGCCGCCACCAGCTCCTGCACCTGCTGCGCGATGTCCTCGGGCAGCGAGCCGGACGCCGAGTCCGGCGCGGCGAGCCGCTCGCGCAGTCCCTGGAGCGCGATCCGCGCCTGCGCCGTGGCGTCTGTGGCGAGCGTGCGCAGATCGTCCTTGGTGAACGCCTCGGGGGCGAAGGCCGGCTGGCTGGCGTCGCTGGCGAGCGCCAGGTGCACCTCCGCCGTGCGCCGGCCGAGCGTTTCGGCGGTGGTGAGGTAGCCGCTCATCACATCGCGCACCGCCAGTGGCGGCGCCGCCTCGGCCATCTCCGTGACCGTGGCCGGCATCCGGTGGTCCGGCGCCGCGCGGCCGTCCACCGCCTCGAAGAACAGGCCCACCACGTCGGTGGCGTGGCGCCACCCGTCGGCCTGGCTCTCGACCAGCTGCTGCAGCAGGCCGAGCGTGATGGACGTTTCCGCGGTCATGCGGTATTCGAGCGCCCCCGCCACCGCGGGGACGCGCGGGAAATGCACCCGCTCGGTGAGGTAGCGGCCGATCTCGTAGTCCGGGTTGATGCCGGGCTGCAGCCGCCGGAAGATCTTCAGGATGAGCCGGTCGCCGTAGATGATCGAGGTGTTGCTCTGCTCGACCGACGGGCGGCTGACCTTGAGCTCCTCGGTCCCCGCCGCGTCGCCGTAGACCGCCGTCCGCACGCCGCGGACCGTGCCGCGCCGGGTGCCGACTTCCTCCTGCTGGGCGAGCGTGTCGAGCAGCGTGCGCGCGAAGCGGTCGTCGAGCCAGGCATCGAACAGGACGCCCTTGCGCGCCCCGGTGACCCGGGCGAGCACGGCCGCCGGCGTCTTTTCCTCGACCCCCCTGGCGTCGGCCGCGGCGCAGATGGCGAGCGGCAGGAAGTAAATGATCGCGCTCGCCGTCTTCGTACTGCGACTTCAACCATCGTCAGGAACAGCGGCTGCGGCCCGCGCCGGAGCACGCCCCAGTCGACGAAGCGGGCGCTGCGGATGGCCCGCGCCTTGGCGCCGAACCAGCGCTGCCGCTGCAGGAACGGCAGCAGCAGGTCGCGTTCGATCAGCGTCCGCACGTTGCCGTCGAGCACCGTCTCCCACGAGGCGCCGACGAACAGCGCCGGGGCCTCGCCGATCGCCGCCGGCTCGTGCGGCACCCGCGCGGTGATCGCCGCCGGCGACTGCTGCAGGCGGAACCAGTAGAACGAGTAGCCGGGCAGCGTCAGGAAGTAGGGCAGCTCGCCGACCGGCGGGAACTCCGTCAGGTTCAGCATCTCGACCGGGGTCATCCCCTTGAAGCGGCTGAGCTCGAGCTCGACCGGCTGGACCGACCGCGACAGGTTGGCGACGCACAGCACGGTATCGCCGTCATGGCGCCGCACGTAGGCGAGGATCTTGCGGTTTTCGGCCGGCAGGAACTCGATGGAGCCGCGGCCGAAGACGGTGAACTGCTTGCGCAGGCCGATCATCCGCTTCATCCAGTTCAGCAGCGAGAAGGGCGACCGCTCCTGCGCCTCGACGTTGAGCGCCTGGTAGCCGTATTCCGGGTCCATGATCGGCGGTGCGTAGAGCCGCGCCGGGTCGGCGCGCGAGAAGCCGCCGTTGCGATCGCCGGTCCACTGCATCGGGGTGCGCACACCGTTGCGGTCGCCGAGGTAGATGTTGTCGCCCATCCCGATCTCGTCGCCGTAGTAGACGATCGGCGTCCCGGGCATCGAGAACAGCAGGCTGTTGAGCAGCTCGATGCGGCGCCGGCTGTTCTCGAGCAGCGGCGCCAGGCGGCGGCGGATGCCGACGTTGATCCGCATCTGCGGGTCCGACGGCGTAGCTCTGGTACATGTAGTCGCGTTCCTCGTCGGTCACCATCTCGAGCGTCAGCTCGTCGTGGTTGCGCAGGAACATCGCCCACTGGCAGTTCTCGGGGATGTCGGGCGTCTGGCGCAGGATCTCGACGATCGGGTGGCGGTCCTCCTGGCGCACGGCCATGAACATCCGCGGCATCAGCGGGAAGTGGAACGCCATGTGGCACTCGTTGCCGTCGCCGAAATAGGGGCGCACGTCGGCCGGCCACTGGTTCGCCTCGGCGAGGAGCATCCGGTCGCTGATAGCGGGCGTCCATCGCCTGGCGCATCTGCTTCAGGATGTCGTGGGTCTCCTCGAGGTTCTCGCAGATGGTGCCTTCGCGCTCGATCAGGTAGGGCACGGCGTCGAGCCGCAGTCCGTCGACGCCGCGGTCGAGCCAGAACTGCATGACGCGGTTGACCGCCTCGAGCACCAGGGGATTGTCGAAGTTCAGATCCGGCTGGTGGTGGAAGAAGCGGTGCCAGTAGTACGCCTTGGCGGTGTCGTCCCAGCTCCAGTTCGACGTCTCGGTATCGGTGAAGATGATCCGGACGTTCTCGTACTTGCGGTTGGTCTCGCTCCAGACGTAGAAGTCGCGCTCGGGCGAGCCGGCCGGGGCGCGCCGCGCCGCCTGGAACCACGGATGCTGGTCCGACGTGTGGTTGATGACCAGCTCGGTGATGACCCGGAGGTCGCGGCGCTGCGCCTCGGCCATGAAGCGGTCGAAGTCGTCGAGCGTGCCGTAGCTCGGATGGATGTTCTCGTAGTCGGCGATGTCGTAGCCGTCGTCGCGCAGCGGCGACGGGTAGAAGGGCAGCAGCCACAAGGTGTTGATGCCGAGCCCCTCGCAGGTATTCGAGCTTCTGGGTCAGCCCGGGGAAGTCGCCGACGCCATCGTTGGTGCTGTCGAAGAAGGCGCGGACGTGGGCCTGGTAGATGACGGCATCTTTGTACCAGAGCGGGTCGCGGCGGTCGGTCGTCTGCATGATTCTGCGGGGTCTGCGGAGGTCAGCGGATCAGGTGCGCAGCGCCAGCGGCGCGTCGTCCTGCGGCGGCAGCGACGGAATCTGCACGTGCAGGATGTGGCCGACCCGGGCGTCGGGGTCGAGGCGCACGTAGTTCCATTCGCCGCGCCAGAAATAACGCTCGCTGGCGATGAGGTCGACGACTTCGATCGCCGCCCCCGGCGCGACGCCCCAGTCGGTGAGGGGCAGCTGCACGAAGCCGTGCTGCATGTGGTGCGGGTCGAGGTTGACGATCACCAGCACCAGGTCGGTGCCGTCGATCGACCGCTTGCTGTAGGCGATGATCTTCGGGTTGTCGGTCGGGTGGAAGCGGAGGCCGCGGTCGCGCTGCAGCGCCGGGTGCTCGCGGCGGATGGCGTTGATGCGGCGGATCGTCTCGCCGAGGCTGTGCGGCTGGTCGAAGTTCCGGATCCGGATCTGGTACTTCTCGGAGTCGAGGTACTCCTCGCTGCCGGGCTTCACCGGGACGTTCTCGGCGAGCTCGTAGCCGCTGTAGATCCCGTAGCTGGCGCCGAGCGTGGCCGCCAGGATCAGCCGCACCTGGAACGCCGGGCGGCCGCCGTGCTGCAGGTATTCGTGCAGGATGTCCGGGGTGTTGGCGAACAGGTTCGGCCGCATGTACTCGCGGACGTCGGTCCGGGTCAGCTCGGTGAAGTATTCGGTCAGCTCGTCCTTCGAGTTGCGCCAGGTGAAGTAGGTGTAGGACTGCGTGAACCCCGCCTTGGCGAGGTAGCGCATCACCTTCGGCCGGGTGAAGGCCTCCGACAGGAAGATCGTGTCGGGGTGCGCGGCGCTGGATGTCGCCGAGCGCCCACTCCCAGAAGCGGAACGATTTGGTGTGCGGGTTGTCGACGCGGAAGATCGTGACGCCGTGCCCGATCCAGAATTCGATCACGCGCTTCAGCTCGCTCCACAGCCCTTCCCAGTCCGCCGACTCGAAGTTGATCGGGTAGATGTCCTGGTACTTCTTGGGCGGGTTCTCGGCGTATTTGATCGTGCCGTCGGGCCGCTGGCGGAACCACTCCGGATGCTCCCGCACGTAGGGATGATCGGGCGAGGCCTGGTAGGCGAGATCGAGCGCGATCTCGAGGCCGAGGCGGCGGGCGGTGTCGCGGAAGCGGCCGAAGTCCTCGATGGTGCCGAGGCCGGGCTCGACGGCGTCGTGGCCGCCGGCCTCGCCGCCGATCGCCCACGGGCTGCCGACGTCGTCCGGCCCGGGGTCGAGCGTGTTGTTCTTCCCCTTGCGGAAGCTCCGGCCGATGGGGTGAATCGGCGGCAGGTAGAGGACGTCGAAGCCGAGCGAGGCGACGTAGGGCAGCTGCGCGGCCGCCTCCTCGAAGGTGGCGCTGCGCGACGGGTCGGTGCCGGCCGAGCGCGGGAACATCTCGTACCAGGATCCGAAGCGGGCGCGCTCGCGCTCGACCGCCACCTGCAGCACGTGGCCGTAGCGGGTGGCCAGCCGGCGATCGGGATGGCGCGCCATCGCCCCTTCGACCGCGACCGCCAGCGCGCGCTCGACCCGCTGCGCCTGCTCGATGCCCTCGTCGGCGAGCGCCGCCGCCACCTCCTCGAGCATCGCCGCATCGTCCGCGGCGCCGCCGCGGACGCGTGCGGCGGTGTCGCGCAGCAGCGCGGCGCCTTCGAGCAGCTCGCTCTTCACGTCCTGCGCGGCGCCGAACTTCTTCGAGATCTCGTAGCGCCAGCTCTCGAAGCGGTCGATCCAGCCCTCGACGGTGTATTCGTAGCGCCCCAGCGCCTCGACGGTGAAGCTGGCCTGCCACCGATCGTTGCCGAGCGCCGCCATCGGCACCTCGTGCCACGCCTCGTCGCCAACGCGGCGGTAGAGCAGCGCCGCCGCCAGCTTGTCGTGGCCGTCGGTGAACACATCGGCGCCCACCACCACGTCCTCGCCCGCGGTCCGCTTGACGGGAAACCGCCCGCCGTCGACCTCCGGGTGCACGCCTTCGACGACTACGCGCCGCAGCATCGTGGCATCGAGCCGCGCGATCGCCGCCGCGGCGGCCGCAACCGTTCTCTTCTTCGGCGCCGCTTTCTTCCTGTCTGTCGCAATCTTGGCCATCGTCATCCGTCTTCACTTGTTAGGGCCGGCATCCGCACGCGGCAACGCTGCCGCTCGCGCCGGCCGGGTCCCAGCACGTCGCTTCCCGCGGGCCGCCCCCGGCCCCTCGCCCGGCTAGTAGACCCCCATCGGGCCCCAGTCGGCCGTGCGCCGCCGCTCCTCCTGGCTGGTGTTCAGCCGCAGCACCGCCATCGAGCGGCTGTGCAGCTGATACCGGTCGCCGGCGCGCAGACGCTTCGGCGGCAGCCACGGGTCGGCGGTGTCGAGCAGCGTCTCCCACCGCTCCGCCGGCGCCGCGGCGGGAAGCACGAACGCCACCGGCGCCTCGTCCGCGTTGAAGAGCACCACGAGCGTGTCGCCGACGATGCGTTCGCCGCGCTCGTTCACCTCGTTGATCGCATCGCCGTTCAGCCGCACCCCGATGCGCCGCACGTCCGGCGAATTCCACGCCTCGTCCGTCATCTCGCGCCCCATGGCATCGAGCCACGCGATGTCCTGCACGCCGGCGCCGCGGATGCGCCGGCCGTGGAAGAACTTCCGCCGCCGCAGCACCGGATGGTCCTTCCAGAGCCGGATCAGCCGGCGCGTGAAGTCGAGGAAGTCGCGGTCGGCGGGCGACAGATCCCAGTGCGTCCAGCTTATCTCGTTGTCCTGGCAATAGGCGTTGTTGTTGCCCCGCTGGGTGCGGCCCATCTCGTCGCCGCCGCTGATCATCGGCACGCCCACCGACAGGAGCAGCGTGGCCATCAGGTTGCGCCGCTGCCGCTCGCGCAGATCGAGCACGCGGCGGTCGGCGGTCGGCCCTTCGACGCCGCAGTTCCAGCTGAGATTGTGGTTCTCGCCGTCGGCGTTGCCTTCGCCGTTGCCGTCGTTGTGCTTCTCGTTGTAGCTGACCAGGTCGGCCAGCGTGAAGCCGTCGTGGGCGGTGATGAAGTTGATGCTGGCGTAGGGCCGCCGCCCGCTCTGCTCGTAGAGGTCGCTGCTGCCCGAGAGCCGGGTCGCCAGCTCCGACAGGACGCCGCCGTCTCCCCGCCAGAACCGCCGCACCGTGTCGCGGTACTTGCCGTTCCACTCCGTCCACTTCGTCGGAAAATTGCCGACCTGATAGCCCCCTTCGCCGAGGTCCCAGGGCTCGGCAATGAGCTTCACCTGCGACAGCACCGGATCCTGATGGATGATGTCGAAGAATGCGCCGAGCTTGTCCACGGCATGCAACTCACGAGCCAGTGCGCTCGCCAGGTCGAACCGGAAGCCGTCGACGTGCATCTCCTGCACCCAGTAGCGCAGGCTGTCCATGATCAGCTGCAGCATGCGCGGGCTGCGCATGTTGAGCGTGTTGCCGCAGCCGGTGAAGTCCTGGTAGAAGCGCGAGTCGTGCGGCTGCAGCCGGTACGACGATGCGTTGTCGATGCCGCGCAGCGACAGCGTCGGACCGAGCTGGTTCCCTTCGGCCGTGTGGTTGTAGACGACGTCGAGGATGACTTCGAGACCGGCGGCGTGCAGCGCCCGGACCATCACCTTGAACTCGCGCACGCTTTCGAGAGGCGACGGCGAGGCCCGGTAGCGGATGTCGGGGGCGAAGTACGACAGCGTGTTGTAGCCCCAGTAGTTGCGCAGCCCCTTCTGAATCAGGTGCCATTCGTCGGTGTGATGGTGCACCGGCATGAGCTCGACGGCCGTCACGCCGAGCGACGTCAGGTGCCGGAGGGCCGGCTCGGTCGCCAGGCCGAGGTAGGTGCCGCGGAGATGTTCGGGGATGGCGCGATTGAGCTGCGTGTAGCCCTTCGGATGGAGCTCGTAGATGAGCGTTTCGTGCCACGGGATGCGCGGCGGGCGATCGTTGCCCCAGGTGAAGGCCGAGTCCACGACCGCGGCGAGCGGGGCATAGGGGGCGCTGTCGCGCTCGTCGAATGTGGTGTCGTCGGTGCCGACCTGGAAGCCGAACAGTGAATCGTGCCACCGCACGGCGCGCCCGATCGTTTTGGCGTACGGGTCGAGGACGAGCTTGTTGGGATTGAAGCGATGGCCGGCGTGCGGGGCGAACGGCCCGTGCACCCGGAAGCCGTAGAGCTGCCCCGGGTAGATGTCCGGCAGGTAGCCGTGCCACACCATGTCGGTCTGTTCCGGGAGCGGGATCGTGACCGACTCGACCTGGGCGTCGCTGGACTCGAAGAGGCAGAGGTCGACGCGGGTGGCGTGCTCGGAAAAGACCGCGAAATTGACACCCACCCCGTCCCATGTGGCACCGAGCGGGTACGGGGTGCCGGGCCACACTCTAAGATGGGTTGTCTGCACAGCAGACGTAGGTACCACGTTGCGGCGGACGAGCGCAAACGCGGCGGCGTCCCGGGAAGCCAGCTCATCCATGACAACACGCCCTCCGTATGACGACCGGCTCGACGCGCTGCGCCGCTGGGCCGTCCTCCTCGACAGTTACTTCCGCGTGCCCGGTACCCGGATCCGGTTCGGCCTGGACGCCATCATCGGCCTCGTTCCCGGCCTGGGTGACCTGTCCGCCCCGATCTTTGCCGGGATGATCCTGCTGCAGGCCGCGCGGCTGCGGCTCCCCCTGGTGGTGCAGGCCCGGATGGTGTTCAACGCGGGGCTCGACATGCTGCTGGGATTCGTGCCGCTGCTCGGAGACGTGGCCGACGTCTTCTGGAAGGCCAACCTGCGGAACCTGGCGCTCCTCGAGCGCCACGCCCGGCCCGGCACCGTGCCGGCGCGGTCGGATTACGTCGTGGTCGGGCTGGGGCTGGCGGTGCTCGCGGCCATCGCGCTCACCCCCGTGGTGCTGCTGGCCTGGCTGCTGTCACAGCGCGGGCTCTTCTGAGGCTATTCGCCGAGGATCTCGCCGATCGGCTGGAGCGACTCGATGTGGTCGCAGGTCGCCTTGATGGTCATCATCATGGGCACCGCGAGGATGGTGCCCCAGATGCCCCAGACCCAGCTCCAGAACAGCAGCCCGACGAAGATGGCGACCGGGTTCATCTGCGCGGCCCGGCTCATCAGGGCGGGCGTCAGCAGCCAGCCCTCGAGGCTGGTGATGGCGAGCGTGGCGCCGGCCACGTAGGCGGTCCTCAGCAGGTCGTCGAACTGCATGAACGTCACGACCGCCAGGGCGGACGTGACCATGACCGGCCCGAGGTACGGGATGGAGTTGAACAGGCCGGCGAGCAGCCCCCACAGCAGGTAGTTGTCCACCTCGAACCACCACAGCACCAGGCCGGTGGCGACCCCGACAATCACGCTGGTGATCACCTGCACGCGGAGGAAGCTGCTGATCTGCCGGTTGATGTCGTCCATGATCTGGACGGTGATCTTCTTCTTCGTGAGCGTCGGCCCGGCGATCTTGACGAGCTTCCGCTTGAAGAGGTCGCCGCTGACCAGCAGGAAGAACACCAGGAACAGCACCATCGTGGCCTGCCCGGTCAGCGCCACCACCCCGATGCCTCCCGCCCAGAGATAGTCGCGGGCGGCGAACGCCGGCTCGACGATCTGCACGCGCTGCACGCCGCGAGGCGCCTCGCTCGGCTCCGACGCGTCCTCGGCCGCCTCCTCGATCTCCTTGGCCGCGGTCTGCATCTTCTCGATGGCGCCGTCCGGCTCACCGCGGTCCTTCGCCATCCGGTCGGACAGCCGCCGCGCCGCCGTAGGCACGCTCTCGACAATGGCCATGGCCTCGTCGGTGAGCGTATAGAGGCCGAGGCCGATCGTCCCGCACAGCAGCGCGATGGCCACCATCGAGCCGATGACCCGCGGCACGCCACGACGCTCGAGCGAGGTCACCGCGGGGCCGAGCACGTAGCTGACGAGCACGCCGACGACGACCGGAATGAGCACCGTCCGCCCGTACTGCAGCATCAGGATCGCGCCCATCACCGCGATGACGCTCAGCGTCACGCTCCGGATGTCGATCGGCGCCGATTCCTCGACGGGAGACTCTAGCTGTGCATCTTCCTCGGCCATCTCACCTCGCCCGGCATCTTACCGCCTTCCAGCTGCCGGGCTCGCAGCCGCTGCTGAGCCGTTCCCGAGATCCCCAGCTCCCCAGCTCCCCAGCTCCCCAGTTCAAGTGATCAACATAGCGTCGCCGTAGCTGTAGAAGCGATAGCGGGCGTCGATCGCCTCACGGTACGCGGCCAGCGTGCGCTCCCTGCCGGCGAAGGCGCAAACCATCATCAGCAGCGACGAGCGCGGGAGATGAAAGTTCGTCAGCAGCCCGCTGATCACCTGGAAGGGGACGCCCGGATGGATGAATGTCGTCGCGTCCGCCGCGCCGGCCGCCACCCGGCCGCCGCCGCGCCGCGCCGCATCCTCCAGCGCGCGCGTGGTGGTCGTGCCCGCCGCGATGACGCGGCGTCCCGCGGCGCGTGCGCGCTCGATCCGATCCGCCACCGCCGCGGCAACCTCGTAGCGCTCGGGATCGACGACGTGCGCTTCGACAGTGTCGGTGCGGACCGGCTTGAACGTGCCGTAGCCCACGTGGAGCGTGACCGCGAGCCGTTCGACGCCGCGCGCCTCGATCTCGTCGAGCAGCCGCGCGGTGAAGTGCAGCCCCGCCGTCGGTGCGGCGACCGAGCCGCGGGCGGCGGCGAACACCGTCTGGTAGCGCTCGCGATCGCCCGGCGTGTCGAGCCGGTGGATGTAGGGTGGCAGCGGCACGTGGCCGAGCCGGTCGAGCAGGGTTTCGACGTCGCCGCCCGACTCCGGCGTCAGCCGGATGCGCCGGCGGCCGTGGAACAGCCGCGCCAGGATCTCGCAGCGCAGCGCGCCGGCGTCCCCGGCGAAGCGGACCACGGCGCCCGGCTTCAGCTTCTGTCCGGGGTGCATCAGCGCGTCTCCGATCGCGCTGCCGTCCTCGGACCGTAGCGGCGGCGCCAGCAGCAGGCACTCGACCGCGCCGCCGCTCGGCACCCGGTGGCCGAGCAGCCGCGCCGGGAACACGCGGGTGTCGTTGACGACGAGCACGTCGCCGCTGCGGAAGAACGCCGGCAGGTCCGCGATGGCGGCATGGCGGATGGCGCCGGTGGCGCGATCGAGCACGAGCAGCCGCGACTCCCCGCGGGGCGCCGCCTCCTGCGCGATCAGTTCCTCCGGCAGATCGAAATCGAAGTCCGAGACAAGCACGCTCCGCCGTTTGTACTGCCGCACGCCGTGGCAGCGCAAACATCCGGGCCGCGCGGGAGATCCCTGCGGCTGCCCGCGACGCCCGCCGCCGCTCGTGCCGGCGGCGTCGGGACCCCGCGATATAGTTACGTCCAGCGTGAAGATGCCTTACGAAGAGTTCGATCTGTCCGGTGTCCGGACGTATCCGCTCGCGTCGCGCAGCAGCAAGGCGAACGCTGCGGATTTTGCCCGGCCGTATCCGCCCGGCGCCGGGCTGCGCGGCCTGCTCGACACGCTGCCCGACATGCTTGGCGGCGCCGACTTCAAGGCCGTCGTCGCGGCGATCGGCCGCGCGCACCAGGATGGCGCCGGCCTGTTGTGGGGGCTCGGCGCCCACGTGGTCAAGACCGGCCTTGGCCCGGTCCTCATCGACCTGATGGAGCGCGGGTTCGTCACCGGCCTGGCGACCAACGGCGCCGGTGTCATCCATGACTTCGAAGTGGCGCTCGCCGGCGCGACCTCCGAAGACGTCGACGAGGCGCTCGGGCCGGGCCGGTTCGGGATGGCCGAGGAGACCGGCCGGCTGCTGAACGCCGCGATCAGCGACGGCGTCGCTGCCGGCCTCGGCCTCGGGCAGGCGGTGGCGCGATGGCTGCGCACCAACCGGCCGCCGCACGAGGAGCTGAGCATCCTCGCGGCGGCGGCGCGCCTCGAGATTCCCGTGACCGTCCACGTGGCGCTCGGCACCGACATCATCCACATGCACCCGGCGGCGGACGGCGCCGCGCTCGGCGAGGGCAGCCTGCGCGACTTCCGCTACTTCGTGTCGAACGTGTCGCGGCTCGCCGGCGGCGTTTACCTGAACTGCGGCTCGGCGGTGGTGCTGCCCGAGGTGTTCCTCAAGGCGGTCGCGCTCGTCCGCAACCAGGGGCGCGCGCTGGACGGCCTGACGACGGTGAACCTGGACTTCGTGCGCCACTACCGGCCGCAGACGAACGTCGTGTCCCGGCCGGTCCAGGGCATCGGCCGCGGCTACTCGCTGGTCGGTCACCACGAGATCATGATTCCGCTGCTGGCGGCGGCGCTCATCGACCAGCGCTGATCATGACGGCTCGCGTCGGGCACTACCGCATCCAGGACCGCCTGGGGCACAGCGAGACGGGCGAGCGCTACCTGGCCCGCGACGACTCCAACGGCCGGATGGCCGTGCTCCACGTCGTCGATCGCGACTGCCTGCCCGGCGACGAGCGCCGCCGCCGTTTCATCCGCGGCGCCCGCGAGGCGGCGTCGATCGCGCATCCCCACATCTGCCGCATCTACGAAGCGCTCGAGATCGACGGCCAGGCTGTGCTCGCCATGGAGCACGTGGCCGGCCAGACGGTCCAGGAGCGCGTCGAGGCCGGGCCGTTCGAGCCGCGGGAGGTCATCTGGCTCGGGCGCGAGCTGGCCCAGGCGCTGGGCGCCGCGCACGCCCGGGGCATCCTCTGCCGCACCCTGACCGCCGGCCGCGTCGCCCTCACCCTGGAGGGGCACGTGAAGCTGCTCGAGTGCGGCCTGGCGCACCTCCTCGAAACGGCCGGCGACCACACGGCGGTGACGCTGCCGCCGGAAGACGTGCGCAGCCGGGCGGCCATGTCGGAGACGCCGGTCTACCTGGCGCCCGAGATCCTGAAGGGAGGCGAACCCACCCCCAGGTCCGACCTCTACGCGGCCGGTGTCGTGCTCTACCTGATGACGACCGCACGGCTGCCGTTTGACGAGCGGGCCACCGCGGCCAGCCTGTCCGAGATGCTGCTGCACCCCCCGGTGCCGCCGGGCCTGCTCGTGGCGGGCGTTCCGCAGGCGCTCGAACGCGCCGTCATGCGGCTGCTCGAAAAGCGGCCGGAGGCGCGGTTTCCCTCGGCCGAGAGCCTCGCGGCCGCGCTGTGAGCCGCCGCGGGCATGCTAGAATCAGAGGTTCCTGCCGGTGTAGCTCAGCTGGTTAGAGCACGCGGCTCATATCCGCGGGGTCCGGGGTTCAAGTCCCTGCACCGGCACCATTTTTCTTATGGACCTCGCCGCCCGCGCGCTGCGGACCATTCGGAAACTCGATCTGTTTCCGCGTGGTGCGCGTGTGCTCGTGGCGTTGTCCGGCGGGCCCGATTCGGTGGCCCTCCTCCACATCCTCCAGGCGCTTGAGGGCCAGGGCGAGCTGGCGATCGCCGGCGCCGCCCATTTCAACCACCAGCTTCGCGGCGATGCGGCCGAGGCGGATGAGCGCTTCTGCGTGGAGCTCTGCGCCACGCTGCGGATGCCGCTCGACGTCGGGCGGGGAGACGTGGCCGGCTTTGCCCGGGCCTCGGGCCGCTCGCTCGAAGACGCCGCCCGCGTCGCGCGCTACGAGTTCCTCGGGGCGGCGGCCAGGCGGCTGCAGGCCGACGCCGTCGCCGTCGGCCACAGCCTGGACGACCAGGCGGAGACGTTCCTGCTGCGTCTCATCCGGGGGGCCGGCGCCAGGGGGCTGGCGGGCATCCGGCCCCGCGCCGGGAACGTCGTGCGGCCGCTGCTCGACATCAGCCGCGACGACCTGCGCGCCTACGCCGCGCTTCATCACCTGGACTTCCGGGACGACGAGTCGAACGCCGACGTGGCGTTCTCGCGGAACCGCGTGCGTCTCGACCTCCTGCCCCGCCTCCAGCACTACTCCCCCCGCATCGTCCCGATCCTGGCCCGGGAGGCCGGTCTGGCGCGCGAGGACGAGGACTTCCTCGAGCGGGTGGCCATCGCCGCGGCCGATTCGGTCGTCTTACAGAGGAACGGGGCCAGCGAGCTCGACGTCGCGGGACTGCGGACGCTGCATCCGGCGCTGGCGTCGCGGGTGGCGCGCCGGGTGCTCGAGGCGGCGGCGCCGGGGCGGTTCGTCGGGTTCCAGCACATCGAGGGGCTGCTGGCGCTCGCCAGCGGTCCCGACGGGGCGTCGCTGGCGCTGCCTGGCGTGACCGCGACGCGGCGGGGCGCGCGCCTGGTGATGGGGGAGGCCGACCCGCCGGCCTTTGCGAACTTCTTCCGGATTCCGCTGTCTATCCCTGGAGAGGTCGCCCACGGCGGCTGGGCGGTCTCGGCCGAGGAGGTGGCGCGGGCGTCAGAACTTCAGGCCCCGGCGGGCCGTGGCGAGGTCGCGATGGTGGCGGCCGGCCTGCTCAGGTATCCGCTGGCGGTGCGCAGCCGGCGGCGGGGCGACCGGTTCAGGCCGCTCGGCATGGGCGGTCACGCCCGGAAGCTGCAGGACTTCCTGGTCGATCGCAAGGTGGCCCGGGCGGAACGCGACCGGCTGCCGCTCGTGGTGGACGGCGACGACCGGATCGTCTGGGTGGCCGGGCAGGGGGTGGCCGAGGATTTTCGCATCACCGAGGCCCGACAGGGCGTGATACTCTTGAAATTAAGGCGGTTAGGAGGCGTAGGTTGAACTCAACCCTGAAGAGTTTACTGTTCTGGATCGTCCTCATCGGCGTGGGGATCATGATCTGGAGCTTCTCCGCTGGCTTCCAGCGGGGGCCCAATCCCATCTCCTTCACCGAGTTCCTGCGTGACGTGCAGGAAGGTCAGGTGGCGTCCGTCACGATTACGGGCAACCAGATCAAGGGGAAGAAGAACGGCGTCACCGGCACCGCCGCCGAATTCCGCACCTACGCGCCCGCCCAGTACGAGCGCCTCGCCAACATGCTCGACGAGCGCGGCGTCAAGATCGAGGCGCAGCCCGAAACCACGAGCCCCTGGGCCACGGTCCTGTATTCCTGGGCCCCCATCCTGCTGATGATCGGCTTCTGGATCTTCATCATGCGGCAGATGCAGAGCGGCGGGAACAAGGCCCTGTCGTTCGGGAAGAGCCGGGCGAAGCTGTCGTCGAGCAGCCAGAAGAAGGTCACGTTCAAGGACGTTTCGGGCGTTGACGAGGCCAAGGAAGAGCTGCAGGAGATCATCGAGTTCCTCAAGGAACCGCAGAAGTTCCAGAAGCTCGGCGGGCGCATCCCCAAGGGCGTCCTGCTGATGGGCTCGCCCGGGCACCGGCAAGACGCTGCTGGCCCGCGCGGTCGCCGGCGAGGCCAACGTGCCGTTCTTCTCGATCAGCGGCTCGGACTTCGTCGAGATGTTCGTCGGCGTCGGCGCCTCGCGCGTCCGCGACCTCTTCGAGCAGGGCAAGAAGAACGCCCCCTGCATCGTGTTCATCGACGAAATCGACGCCGTCGGCCGCCACCGCGGCGCCGGCCTCGGCGGCGGGCACGACGAGCGCGAGCAGACGCTCAACCAGCTGCTGGTCGAAATGGACGGTTTCGAGTCGAACGAGGGGGTCATCCTCGTGGCGGCCACCAACCGGCCCGACGTCCTCGACCCGGCGCTGCTGCGTCCCGGGCGCTTCGACCGCCGCATTGTCGTGAACCGGCCCGACGTCAAGGGGCGCGAGGGCATCCTCGCCGTCCACACCAAGAAGATCCCGCTGTCGGACGACGTCAACATCCACGTGCTGGCGCGCGGCAGCTCCGGGTTCTCCGGGGCGGACCTCGCCAACCTGGTGAACGAAGCGGCGCTCAACGCCGCCCGCTACAACCAGAAGGTCGTCCGGATGCTCGACTTCGAGTTCGCCAAGGACAAGGTCCTGATGGGCTCGGAGCGCCGCTCGATGATCATCAGCGAGGACGAGAAGAAGGTCACGGCGGTGCACGAAGCCGGGCACGCGCTCCTCGCCGTCGTGCTGCCGCACGCGGACCCCGTCCACAAGGTGACGATCATCCCGCGCGGCATGGCGCTCGGCGTCACCATGCAGCTGCCGGTGGACGACAAGCACAACTACTCCCGCGACTACCTGAACGACCAGATCGCGATCCTGCTCGGCGGCCGCATCGCCGAGGAGATCACGATGCACGGCATGACGACCGGCGCCGGCAACGACCTCGAGCGGTCGACCGAGCTGGCGCGCAAGATGGTCTGCGAGTGGGGCATGAGCGATGCGATGGGGCCGCTGACCTTCGGCAAGAAGGAAGAGCAGATCTTCCTCGGCCGCGAGATCGCGCAGCACCAGGACTACAGCGAGGACACCGCCATCCGGATCGATCAGGAGCTCAAGCGGATCGTCACGAACAACTACGACCGCGCGCGCCACACGCTCGAGACGAACCGCACGGCCCTCGATCGCATCGCCAAGGAGCTGCTCGCCCGCGAGGTGCTCGACGCCGATCAGGTCCGCCGCCTTGTTGACGGCGAAGCGCTCGAAGAGCACCGCCCGGCCAACCCGGCCGCGCCGGCGAGCGAAGACGGGCGCCGGCAGCAGAAAGAGCGGCCGTCCATCGTGCCGCCGATGCCGCCGCTCAACAAGCCGCTGCCCCAGGAATAGAGCCGAGCTGCTCGCGCCACGCCAGCCGTTCCTCGTCCCTCTCCCACCCAGGCGCGCCACCGGCGCCGGCGGGTGGGAGCTCGCGCTCGGCGAGCGGACCGCCCTGATGGGCATCATCAACGTCACGCCTGACTCGTTTGCCGACGGCGGCCTGCGCTTCGACCCGGCGCGCGCGGTCGAGGACGGCCTGGGGATGATCGAGGACGGCGCCGACATCCTCGACGTCGGCGGCGAGTCCACCCGGCCGGGCGCGGAGCCGCTGCCGCTCGACGAAGAGCTGCGTCGGGTGCTGCCGGTCGTCGAGAAGCTGGCGGCCGACGGCCGCGTGCCGATCTCGATCGACACCTACAAGGCCCGCGTGGCCCGCGAGGCGATCGACCGCGGCGCGGCGATCGTCAACGACGTCAGCGCGCTGCAGTACGACGACGGGCTCGGACGGGTGGTGGCGGAAACCGGCGCGGCCCTGATCCTGATGCACAACCGCGGGCGGTCGCGCGAGATGTATCGCGAGGCGGCCTACGAAGACGTGGCGCGGGAAGTGGGCGCCGAGCTCGACGCGGCAATGCGCCGCGCCCGCGACGCCGGCGTGCGCCAGGAGGCCATCATCCTCGACCCCGGTCTCGGGTTCGCGAAGCGGGCGGCGCATTCGTTCGACGCCCTCGCCGCGATACCGGCGCTCGCCGCCGCGCTCGGGCGCCCCATCCTGAGCGGCCCGTCGCGGAAGTCCTTCCTCACCGACGCCATCGGCCAGCGGCCGCCGGCCGAACGCGAGTGGGGGACCGCCGGCGCGGTGGCCGCCAGCGTCCTGCTCGGCGCCCACATCGTGCGGGTGCACGGGGTGAAGGCGATGGCCGACGTGGTCCGCGTGGCCGACCGGATCAGGGCGGCGACCCCGTAGGCGGCGCCGGCCCCGTCCGGCGTCAGTGTAGAATCACCGCCCATGGAATTCGACGGCCGGCGTGGCGCCTGCCCGTGCGGCAGCGGCCGCCGGCGCAAGGACTGCTGTGGCGGGACGGATGGCGCCGGCACGTCGATCGCGGCCAGTACGCGCGAATCCTCGTTGACCAAGCTCCTGAGCTTTGCCTTCCAGCCGGTCTTCGACCCCGACCACTCCATTGCCGAGAATATCTTCTGGGGACCCGTGCTGCAGGCCGGCGCGCCGGAGCAGGTCCGCTGGCTGATCGATTCCGAAGACGCCACCATCAAGTACAACGCCTGGTTCCTGTTCGACTGGGACATCGACGGCGAAGGCACCGTCGCCAGGCTCTTCCTGGATGGTGACGGCGCTGGCGTGGCGCCGCTGGAGCGTCAGTTCCTCGAGCGGATGGCGGCGGCCCACCTCCGGCTCTACGAAGTCGAGGCGGTGTCTCGCGGCGAGGGGGTGCAGCTGCTCGATCTGTGGACGGGGGGCCGCCTGTTCGTCATCGAGCGCGCGGCGTCGCTGCAGATGGTGACCTGGGATCTGCTGGGCGCGCGCGTCGCGCCGGACGGCTGCGGCGGCTACGTCTTCGAGGGGGGGCTGTATCCGTTCCCGGCCGATGTCCGCGCGCCGGTCCTGTCGCGGTTCCGCCGGCTCTACCGGCGCCACCTGAAGAAGTTCCCGGACGACGATTCCGCGGCGTTCTTCCGGAAGCACGGCATGGTCTTCAACCACCTGTGGATGGCGCTCGTGGCGTTTCCATCGCCCCCCGCGCTCGAGACCGCGGACGGCGATCCGCTGATGTTCTGCCGGTCCGTCTTCGACAGCGCGCACCTGCCCGAGCTGCGCGCCGAGATTCTGGCGCGTCCGGACATCGTCCGGGGTGCGGACGGGCGGGTGGCGGTGACCGAACGCACGCCGGACGAGGTGCGCGAGCTCGGCCGGCTGGACTTCGAGGGGCAGCGGATCGTGCTGGAGACCAGCTCACAGGAACAGGCGGCGCGCGGTCGCGCCTGGCTGGAGGCGCTGGCGGGAGCGCGGATCCGCTACCGCGCGACCGCGATCGAGACAGTCGAGCAGACCATCATGGAGCTCAGGCGTCCGAAGGCGGCCGTTGCGCCTCCCCCGCATGCCGAGGACGGCGCGGTGCGCGAGCTCTACGATCGCCATTACCGGACCTGGCTGGACCGTCCGGAGCCCGAGCTGGGCAACCGCACCCCCCGTGCGGCGGCCCAGACCAAACTCTGGCGTGCCCGCCTGCTCGAGCGTCTGAAGGCGCTCGAGAACAGCGTCGAGCGGTCGGCACTGAACGGCCGCTCCCCCTACGACTTTGGCTGGATCTGGAAGGAACTCGGGCTCGAGCGGCCGGGGTCCCAGCCGGGTCTGTAGCCCGCCTCCTGCGATAAGCTAACGCGGTGTCCGAGTATCTCACTGGCCTGCTCAGCCGTCCGCCCGTCGGGTGGTGGGATCTCCTCGACATCGCGATTGTCTCGATCATCATCTACGAGTTCCTCAAGCTCATCAGGGGTACGCGGGCGGTCCAGATGGTCGCCGGCTCGCTCCTGATCGCCGGCCTGTTCTACATGTCGCGCCTGGCCCCACTGCAGACCGTCAACTGGATGATCCGCAACATGCTGGTCTACCTGGCATTTGCGGCGATCGTGATCTTCCAGTCGGACATCCGGCGCGCGCTGGCGCACTTCGGGCAGGCCCCTTTCTTCCGGTACTTCAACCGGACGGAGGCGGCCAATGAGACGATTGAAGAGCTGGTGGTCGCGGCAACGATGCTCTCGTCGCAGCGGACGGGGGCCATCATCGCCATCGAGCGTGAGATCGGGCTGCGCAACTACATCGAGAGCGGCATCCCGCTCGACGCCAAGCTGACCTACGACTTGATCGTGACGATCTTTCAGGTGTCATCCCCACTGCACGACGGCGCCGTCATCGTGCAGGAGGACCGCATTGCCGCCGCGGCCTGCTTCCTGCCGCTGACGGTCAATCCGCGCGTGAGCCGCGAGCTCGGGACCCGCCACCGGGCGGCGATCGGCCTGACGGAAGAGAACGACGCCGTGGCGATTGTCGTGTCGGAGGAGCGCGGCCAGATTGCGCTGGCCATGAACGGCCGGATCGACCGTGCGTTGACCCCCGACGAGCTGCGCGAACGGCTGCGGACGTTCGTGGTGCAGCGGCGCGGCGGGCGTCCGGCGGCGTACGACGTCTGATGGCCTACAACCCTTTCCGTCACCTGGGGCTGAAGCTCACGGCCTGCGCGCTGGCGGCGCTGCTGTGGTTGACCGTCGCCGGGGAGCACGTCGTCGAGCGGATCATTCGCGTGCCGCTCGAGTTCCGCAACATTCCGCCCCTGCTCGAGGTCGTGGGGGAGCCGCCCGGCGTGGTGGACGTGCGGCTCCGCGGCTCATCGGCCCTGCTGAGCCGCCTTGAGCCGGGCGAGGTGGTGGCCGTGCTCGACCTCCGGGCGGCGCGGCCTGGATCCCGCCTCTTCCACGTCCGGAACGAGGATGTGCGGTCGCCGTACGGCGTCCAGGTCACGCAGGTCTCTCCTGGCACGCTCGGGCTGGAGCTCGAGAAGTCGGGGCGCCGCATCCTCGAGGTGAAGGCCGCCCTCGACGGCGACCCGGCGCCGGGGTTCCTGGTGGGGCTGGTGAAAGTCGAGCCGAAGACCGTCGAAGTGATCGGTCCCGAGAGCCGGGTCAAGAAGCTGGCGGAGGCGACGACCGAGCCGGTCGATCTCACGACGGCGACTGCCGACGTGCGGGACGTCGTGGCTGTCGGTGTCACCGACTCCGCCGTGCGGCTGGCGCAACCGCAGGACGTCACCGTGACCGTCCAGGTCCTGCCGGCGCCGGAGGAACGGGAGCTCACCGGAGTGCCGGTCCGGGCGCGGAACCTCGGGCACGGCCTCAGCCACGCCCTGTCGCCGCAGACGATCAGCGTGGCGGTGCGTGGAAGCCGTGACGCCATCGCGAACCTCAGGGCCGACACGGTGAACGCCTATGTCAACCTTGCCGGCCTCGGGACCGGCCGGTACAATCTTCAGGTCCAGTTCGATTCCTCGCAGTTCGGCGTGACCCGGTCGACGCCGCAGGTCATCGAGGTCGTCATCAGGTAACCGGCCGCCACCCCGGGTGCTGCCCCCGTGTAGTACGGTCCCTCAACCTGCGGCGCAGGTTGCGCAAGTGTGAACAACCAGAAACCCATGTCCCATCGGCTTTTCGGCACTGACGGCGTTCGAGGCAAGGCGGGCGAGTATCCGCTCGATCATGAGACCGTGGCCCGCCTGGGCGCGGCGCTGGTCCGGGCGATGCGGGCGGATGGCCGGCAGCTCCGGTTCATCGTCGGCCGCGACACGCGCGAATCGGGCGACTGGATCGAGCGTGAGCTGGCCCGCGGCGTCCGGTCCGAAGGGGCGCACATCACCAGTGCCGGGGTGCTGCCGACGCCGGCCATCGCCTACGTCACCCGCGACATGGCGTTCGACGCCGGCCTGGTGATCTCCGCGTCCCACAATCCGTTCCAGGACAACGGCATCAAGGTGTTCTCCGGGCGTGGCGAGAAGTTCACCGAGGCGCTCGAGCGCGAGGTCGAGGCGATCATCGCCGACAGCAGCTGGAGCGTCGACGGCTCGCCGGACATCCCGGTGGAGCGGACCGACGTCATCGATGCCTACATCGCCCACGCGCGGCTCGCGTTCCCCGATCCGGAGCGGCTCGGCCGCTTCAAGGTGGCAATCGACACGGCCAACGGCGCGACGACCACGGTGGCGCCGCGCCTGTTCCGCGAGCTCGGCTTCGACGTCGAGCTGCTCAGCGCGTCGCCGGACGGCCGCAACATCAACCTCGACTGCGGCTCCACCCATCCCCAGCACCTCGCCCGCGCCGTCGTCGAGCGCGGCTGCCGGGCGGGCATCGCGTTCGACGGCGACGGCGACCGCGCCATCCTGGTCGACGCCCAGGGCCGCCTCGTGGACGGCGACGCCGTGCTGCTGATGTGCGGGCGGCACATGCAGCGGCGCGGGGAGCTGAGCGGGAACGCGGTCGTGGCCACGGTGATGAGCAACATCGGCCTCGAGATCGCCTTCCGCGAGAGCGGCATCGAGATGGTGCGCTGCCCGGTCGGCGACAAGTACGTGATGGAGGAGATGATCAAGCGCGGGCTGTCGCTGGGCGGCGAGCAGTCGGGGCACATCATCTTCTCCGACCATCTTTTCACCGGCGACGGCATCGTCACGGCGCTCAGCGTGCTGCGGGTGATGGCGGACACCGGCCGCGAGCTGGCCGATCTCGCCGCGGAGCTCGTCACCTATCCCCAGGTGCTGCTGAACGTGCGCGTGCGCGACAAGAAGGATCTGGCCTCGGTGGCGCCGATCGCCGACGCGATGCACCGCGTCGAGCAGCGGCTCGCCGGCCAGGGGCGGCTGCTGGTGCGCTACTCGGGAACCGAGCCGCTGCTGCGCGTGATGATCGAGGGGAAGGATCAGCAGGAGATCCAGTCCTGGGCGGCCGAGATCGTCGGCGCCGTGAAGGAACACCTGGGATGACGGGCGGCCGCCGGCGGGCCGCGCTGAGCGTCAACGTCAACAAGGTGGCGACGCTCCGCAATTCCCGCGGCGGGACCGTCCCGAGCGTGGTCGATGCCACCCGCGTCTGCGTCGAGGCGGGCGCGCCCGGCATCACCGTCCATCCCCGGGCGGACGCCCGGCACATCACCTTTGCGGACGTCCGCGCCATCGCCGCGGCGCTCGCGCCCGCGGGCGGCGGCAGGCGCCGCGTCGAGCTCAACATCGAAGGGGATCCGCGGCCGGACCTGCTCGATCTGGCGCGCGAGGTGCGCCCCGATCAGTTCACGCTCGTGCCGGTCCGTCCGGGCGAAGTCACCAGCCAGGCGGGATGGCGTCCGGACATGCCGCCGGGCGAGCTCATCCCGACCGTCCGCGCGCTCCGCGCCGACGGCATCCGCGTGAGCGTGTTCGTCGATCCCGAGCCGGAGGCGGTGCGGTGGGCGGCGGCGGTCGGCGGCGATCGCATCGAGCTCTATACCGAACCCTACGCGCGCGCGGCGCACGCCGGCGCCGCCGAGGGGCGCGCCAGCTTCGAGCGCTACGCGCAGATGGCCACCCTCGCGCACGACCTCGGGCTCGGCGTGAACGCCGGGCACGACCTCGACCTCGACAACCTCCCGCTCTTTCGCGACCTGCCGCACCTCGACGAAGTGTCGATCGGGCACGCGCTGATCAGCCATGCGCTGTACGTCGGGCTGTCACGCGCGGTCCACGACTACCTCGCCGTTCTCGCCGTTCCCGACCGCGAGTCGTGAGGCCGGCCGTGATCCTCGCGGCGCTCCTGTGCCTGGAACCAGGGCTGGCGGCCGCGCCTCAGCGCGTCATGCTGCGTACCGGACGATGGCGTGTCGCTCGCGGCGACGTGGTACGAGCCCGCCAGCCGGCCGGGCCCGGCCGTCATCCTCGTGCACATGCTCCACCGGTCGCGCCGCGACTGGGACGGCGTGGCCGCGCGCCTCGCCTCCGACGGCATCGGGGCGCTCGCGCTGGACCTGCGCGGGCACGGCGAATCGGGCGGCGCCGGCGCCGGAGGCGGTGAACCGGATTACGCCTCGATGGTCCTCGACGTCAAGGCCGCGCGCCGGCACCTGGCGGCGCGCGCCGACGTGCAGCAGGCGCGGGTCGGGCTGGCCGGTGCCTCGATCGGGGCCAACCTGGCGGCGCTCGAGGCGGCCGGCGATCCATCGGTGGCCAGCCTGGCGCTGCTGTCGCCGTCGCTTGACTACCGGGGCCTGCGAATCGAGGCCGCGCTGCGGAAATTGACGAGGCCGGTCCTGCTCGTGGCCAGCGACGACGATCCCTACGCCCTGCGATCGGCGCGCGACCTCCAGAAGGCTGGCGGCGGCCCCCGCGAGCTGTTCATTGCCAAGGGGGCCGGCCACGGCACGACCATGCTGGGGCGGGAGCCGGAGCTGGTCCGGACAGTGGTGGACTGGTTTCGCCGAACGTTGTTATGATTTTCTTTCCGTGCCCAGGGAATCGCTCATCTTCGGCATAGCCGGCGTGTTCTTCGGCCTCCTCGTCGGCTGGATGCTGGGGACGCAGCAGGCGCGGCCGGCCGCCACCTCAGCCACCACCGCCGCGCCGGCGGCGGCCGGGTCGGGTCAGGCCCAGACCGCTGCCCCGTTCGACGAGGCGCGCGCGGCCGCGCTGCAGGCCACCGCGGAGCAGCGCCCGGCCGACGCCGCGCCGCGGATCGAGCTGGGCAACCTCTACTTCGACGCGGAGCGCTTCCCCGACGCCGCGCGCTGGTACGAGCAGGCGCTGGCCGCGGAGCCCGGCAACGTGGACGCGAGCACCGACCTCGGCATCGCCTACTACTACATGAACCAGGCCGATCGCGCGCTCGCGCAGTTCGAGCGGTCGCTGGCGATCGATGCCCGCCACACCAAGACGCTGCTCAACGTCGGGATCGTCCGCGCCTTCGGCAAGCAGGACCTCGCCGGGGCGGCCCAGGTGTGGCAGCAGGTGATCGAGATCGCTCCCGATTCGCAGGAGGCGCGGATGGCCCGGCAGGCGCTGCAGGGTCTGCGCTCCGCCCATCCCGAAGCGCCCGCCGGCACGGCCGGCGCATCGTCCGGGCAGCAGCCATGACCCGCGTCATCCTCTGGATCATCCTGGCCATCATCCTCATCCGCCTCGTGTGGCGGTTCGTGCGCGCCATCCTGGACGGCGCCGGCGTGCTGCGCGACGGCGCGACGCCGCAGGCGGTGAAGCTGGTGCGCGATCCCGTCTGCGGCGTGTTCGTGGTGCCGTCGAAGGCGCTGACGTCGGGTTCCGGCGACGCGACGAAGTACTTCTGCTCCGAGAAGTGCCGCAAGGAATGGGGCCGCCGGTGACCTCCGAGGCGCAGCTGCGGGCGGACATCGTCGAGGTCGGGCGCCGGCTCTACGCCCGCGGCTACACCGCGTCGAACGACGGCAACATCAGCGTGCGGCTCGACGAGGGGCGCCTGCTGATGACGCCGACGGGCGTGTGCAAGGGCTTCATGAGCCCGGAGATGATGTGCATCACCGATCTCGAGGGGCGGAAGCTCCAGGGCGAGCGGTCCCCCTCGTCCGAGATCCAGATGCACCTCGAGGTCTATCGCCGCCGCCCGGACGCGGTGGCGGTCGTCCACGCGCATCCGCCGATTGCCACCGGGTTCGCCGTGGCCGGCATCCCGCTCGATCGGGCGGTGCTGGCGGAGGTCGTCACCACGCTGGGCAGCGTGCCGATCGCGGAGTACGCCACCCCTTCGACGAAGGAGCTGCCGGAGGCGGTGCGCCAGTACGTGCAGGCGCACGACGGCATGCTGCTCGCGAACCACGGCGCGCTGACGCTCGGGAAGGATCTGTTCTCCGCCTATTACAAGATGGAGACCATCGAGCACTTCGCCCGGATCAGCCTGGTGGCGCGGCAGCTCGGCGGCGAGCGGATCCTGTCGCGGGAGGAAGTGGTCCGGCTCCAGGGCCTGCGCGGCAGCTACGGCATCGCGGCGCCGGCCCCGATCTGCGCCGAGCCGGAGCCCGGCAGCCCTGCCGACTGCCAGGTCGTGCAGGCGCCCTCTTCGCCCGGACAGCGGCTGGTCGCCGATCGCACGGCGTTCCCCGACCGGGCCGCGGCGGTGTGGGGCCGCCTCGGCCAGGCCGGCGCGGCGATCCCTGCGGACCAGGAAATTCGGCTAACATACAGCGAACTCACGGCGTTGATTGAAGATGCGGTGCGGAATCTGAGGTAGCGCCCGTGCGGCCGCACACCCGCCGGGCAGTGCGGAGGGCGCGCCGGGCGCGCGACGCGCGAGAGCTGACAATTCGAAGGAGAAACAATGGGTGAGGCGCTCGGCATGGTCGAGACCAAGGGACTCGTCGCGATGATCGAAGCGGCGGATGCGATGGTCAAGGCCGCCAAGGTGACGCTGGTCGGGTGGGAGAAGATTGGCGCCGGCTACGTGACGGCGATCGTGCGCGGCGACGTCGCGGCCGTGAAGGCGGCCACCGATGCCGGCGCCGCCGCCGCGCGCCGGGTCGGCGAGCTCGTCTCGGTCCACGTCATCCCGCGGCCTCACGCGAACCTCGAGGACGCGCTGCCCATCGGGAAGGCGACCGCGAACGCGAAATGATTCTCGCCAAGATCGTGGGGACCGTGGTCGCGACGCGCAAGGACGAGCGCCTGGTCAGCAGCAAGCTGCTCGTCGCGCGGCCGATCGATCCCCGCGGCAAGGCCGAGGGCAGCTATCTCGTCGCCGTCGACACGGTGGACGCCGGCGTCGGCGAGACGGTGCTGATCGTCAGCGGCAGCTCGGCGCGGATGGCGTCGGGCCTGAAGGACTGTCCCGTCGATGCCGCCATCGTCGGCATCGTCGATCACGTGGAAGTCCACGAGCCCGCGCAGGCGGGTGCCGCCAGGCAGGACCGCTAGCGTGCAGATCGCCGAGGTGATTGGCGAGGTGGTCGCGACCATCAGGGATGCCAACCTGGCAGGGACCACGATGCTGGTCCTGCAGCCGCTGCTGGCGTCCGGGGAACCGGCGGGCCGCACGCTGGTCGCCCTCGACTCGGTGGGCGCCGGGGTGGGCGAGCGCGTCTTCTTCGTCCGGGGGCGCGAGGCGGCGTTCCCGTTCTACCCGGCGGAGCCGCCGGCCGACGCCGTCGGTGATCGGGATCATCGATCGGTGGGACATCGGCTAGGGAACGATGCAGATCGGCGAGGTCGTCGGAACCGTCGTGGCGTCGCAGAAGAACCGCAAGCTCGAGGGGGCGAAGCTGCTTCTGGTGCAGCCGCTCACGCTGGAGGGCGCGCACCGGGGCACGCCGATCCTGGCCATCGACGCGGTCGGCGCCGGCGTCGGGGAGCGGGTGCTGGTCGTGATCGAAGGCAAGGCCGCCGGCGACGCGCTGGGGCGGAAAGCGGCGGCGGTGGACGCCGCCATCATCGGAATCGTGGACGTGGTCGACTACACCGACGCCGTATGAACGAGGACGCACTCCGCGCACTGGTCCGCGAGGCGGTGGCGCGCCAACTGTCGGCCCCCGCCGCGCCGCGCCGCCCCGAGGCGCCGCTGCCGCTCGCGCCGGATGCCAGCCATTTCCGCTACGCGCTGCCCGAGTCCGACGGGCCCTGCCTGATCGAGCCCACGGTCGCGTGCAACCATTGCGGCTACTGTCAGTCCCACGGGCACTGACCTGCCGCGTTCCACCCCAGCCCGAACGGTGAGCGCCGTGAAACCTCGCGTACTCGTGACGCGCCGCATTCCGTCCGCCGTCCTCGAACGGCTCGGGGCGGCGTGCGACGTCGATCTCCACGACAGCCAGACCGCGCTGCCCGCCGGCGAGCTGCGGGCGCGCCTGCGCGACACGCGCGGCGTGATCGCCGTCCTCACCGACCGCATCGACGACGGCGTGCTGGCGGAGGCGCCGGACCTCCAGGTGGTGGCGAACATCGCGGTCGGCTACGACAACATCGACGTGGCGGCCGCCAGGGCCCGCGGCGTGGTCGTCACGAACACGCCGGACGTGCTGACCGAAGCCACCGCCGAGCTGACGTGGGGGCTGATCCTCGCGGCGGCGCGGCGGATTGCCGAAGGGGACCGGCTGGTGCGCGCCGGCGGGTGGAAGGGCTGGACGCTCGACTTCATGCTCGGGACCGAGCTGCGCGGCAAGCAGCTCGGGATCATCGGCAGGGGGCGGATCGGCCGCGCCGTCGCGGCCAAGGCGCCGGCGTTCGGGATGACGGCGGTCTTCGCCAAGGAGGACATGTCGCTCGACGAGCTGCTGATCTCCTCCGACGTCATCGCGATTCACACGTCACTTCGCCCCGACACGCGGCACCTGATCGACAGGCGGGCGTTCGCCCGGATGAAGCGGTCGGCGATTCTCGTCAACAGCGCGCGGGGCGCGGTGGTGGACGAGGAAGCGCTCGCCTGGGCACTGAAGGAGCGGCTGATCTCCGCGGCCGCGCTCGACGTCTACGAACGGGAGCCGGCCGTGCACGAGGCGCTGATGGGCCTCGAGAACGTCGTGCTCGCGCCGCACCTCGGCAGCGCCACCCGCGAGACGCGCACTGGCGATGATCGATCTCGCTGCCCGCAACGTCGTCGAAGTGCTGGAAGGGCGCGCTCCGCTCACGCCGGTGTCGTGATGGCGAGGGCCGCCACGCTCCCGGCCCAGCCGGCCGTGCCCCGCGGGCGCATCGCCGCCGTCATGCGGCGGCTTGCCCGGGCGATCGATGGCCTCGAGGAGCCGGCGGTCGAGAAGATCGCCCAGGACCAGCAGGAGGATCCGTTCCAGGTCCTCATCGCCACCATGCTCTCGGCGCAGACGCGCGACGCGGTGACGCACGCCGCCTCCACCAGGCTGTTCACGGCCGCCCGCACGCCGCGGACGATGGCCAGGCTGACGGAGCCGGAGATCGAGCGGCTGATCTATCCGGTCAGCTTCTACCGGAACAAGGCCGGGCACGTGCAGGAGACCTGCCGGCAGCTCCTGAAGCGCTACGCGCGGGCGGGTGCCCGACACGATGGAGGAGCTGCTGACGCTGCCGGGGGTCGGCCGCAAGACCGCGAACCTCGTGCTGATCCTGGCGCACCGCAGCGCGGAGAACATCTGCGTCGACACCCACGTGCACCGCATCTCGAACCGCCTCGGCTGGGTGCGGACGCGGACGCCGGACGAGACGGAGCAGGCGCTCTACCGGGTCGCGGACCGCAAGTGGTGGCCGCTGCTCAACCGCTACCTGGTGACGTGGGGCCAGAACGTCTGCCGGCCGGTCTACCCGCTGTGCCGGAGTTGCGTTGTCGTGGAGATGTGCCCGAGAATTGGCGTCGTGAAGGCTGGACGAGAGGCGAGAGGAGCGTCATGAAACTGAACATTGCGGCGGCCGCGATCGTGGCGCTGGCGGCCGCGCAGCTGCACGCCGGCTGGCAGGCGGCGAAGCCGTCGCCCTCCGCCGGACCGATCGTCGTGCTCGAGACCGTGAAAGGCACGATTGAGCTCGAGACCTATCCTGAAGATGCGCCGAAAACCGTGGCGACGGTTCCTCGAGCTGGTGAAGAAGAACTTCTACAACGGCCAGCGGTTCCACCGCGCCGAGCCGAACTTCCTGATTCAGGTCGGCGATCCGGTGTCGCGCGACATGTCGCGCGAAGCGTGGTGGGGACGCAACCCCGGCAGCGGCAACCCCATCGGCGTGTCCGAGATCACGAAGCGGCGCCGGCACGTCGCGGGCGCCGTCGGCATGGCGCACGCCGGCGACCCGAGGGCCGCCGACACGCAGTTCTACATCACGCGCCGCGACCGGCCGGACCTCGACGGCAAGTACACCGTGTTCGGGAAGGTGCTGACCGGCCTCGACGTCGTGCAGAAAATCCAGCGCAGCGACATCCTCAAGAAGGCTTTCGTGAAGCCGTAAGGGTGGGCTGGGAAGGCAGCAGCTTCACCAGCCCCTTCAGGTCGGGGTAGCGCTCGGCGAACTCCTCCGGATACTCACCCTCCAGATCCTGACCGAGCTGGTGCTTCAGGATCGCGGCATTGGCCACCGACTTCGCCGAGAAGTGGTTGTTGGTGTAGAGGTAGGCCTTGCGCACCTCGCGCGCCGCGGCGGTGGCCGCCGCCGCGAAGGGCTCCAGTTCCTCCGCCGAGTAGAGATAGTTGTAGCGGTCTTCCGAGGAGTCGTGTTTCCACCACTGCGCGGCGTTGCGCCCGTGCAGCCGCAGGTAGTAGACGCCGCCCGCGTTCGGACGGAGGTCCTGCCGGATGGAGGTGCGGAACTTCGGCTCGTCGATCTGCGCCAGGGCCGCCTGGTGCGCGTCGAGGATGGAGGCCGTGCCGGCCGGGTCGTCGCTCCAGCTGCGGTGCCGCAGTTCGACCGCGAGGGGATGATCGCGGAACGCGCGCAGCAGCCATTCCAGGTAGCCGCGTGACTCGTCGTCGTTCTTGAAGCTGGCGGGGAACTGCGCCAGCAGGGCGCCCAGCTTGCCGGCCTCGGCGAGCGGGTCGAGCGCCTTCAGGAACTCGTCCACGTCCTTCTGCCCGAGACGCGACGGATCCCCGCCGGTGGCCTTGGCGAACATCTCCGGGTGCGTGAACTTCTGGTAGAGCTTGAGCGAGAACTCGAAGCCGGGCGGTGTCCGCTCGGCCCACTTGCGCGCGGCATCGGCGGAGGGGATGCGGTAGAAGGACGAGTTCACTTCAACCGTGTCGAAGTGCTCCGCGTAGAACGCCAGGTCGTCGAACTTCGGCGTGCCGCGGGGCCGCCGCGCCGGCTGCGCGGGATAGAAGATGCCGTTCCAGGTGCCCTGGCCCTTCGGGTAGCTCCACCCGGAGGTGCCGACGCGGATCTCACCCGGCCGCCCGCGACGGCCGCCCGTGCTCACAGCTTCGCGTACTCCTCTTTGTCGAAGCCGAAGATGGCCCGCGTGCCGCGCACCAGGACCGGCCGCCTGATCAGGTTGGGCTGGCTCAGCATCAGGTCGATGGCCTCGCGCTTCGAGCGGGGCAGCGGCTGCTGCTTGAACACCGGGCTGCGGGTGCTGACGAAGTCGAGGAAGCGTCTCTCGTCGACATGCCGCTCGAGGAACGCGCGGTCCGGCGGCTCCTTGTTGATATCGCGTTCGGTGACGTCGAACCCGCGCTCATCCAGAAAACTTCTGGCGTTTCGGCAGGTCGTTCACGTCGGCTTCCACAGGAAGATGGGCTTGGCCGGCATTTTGTACAATGTTACGGGATAGACCGGTGTTGACCATCAACGAAATCTTCCATTCCATCCAGGGAGAGTCCACCCACAGCGGACGCCCGTGCGTCTTCGTGCGGCTGACCGCCTGCGACCTGCGCTGCTCGTGGTGCGACACGCCGTACGCCTTCACCGAAGGGCGCAAGATGTCGCTGGACGACGTGGTGAGCCAGGTGGAGACGTACGACTGCCCGCTCGTGGAGATCACCGGCGGCGAGCCGCTGCTCCAGCGCGAGGTCTATCCCCTGATGCAGCGGCTGCTCGACGACGGCCGCACGGTGATGGTCGAGACGGGCGGCCACATCGCGCATCGGCGACATCCCGGCGCCGGTCATCAAGATCGTCGACGTCAAGTGCCCCGGGAGCGGCGAGTCGCACCGGAACCACTGGGCCAACCTGCGACCTGCTGGCGCCGCACGACGAGGTCAAGTTCGTCATCAAGGACCGCGCGGACTACGAGTTCGCCCGCGATGTCGTGCAGCGCCACCGCCTCGAGGAGCGGGTTGCCGCGGTGCTGTTCTCCCCCGTCCACAGCGTGCTCGACGCCAAGGCGCTGGCGGCCTGGATCCTCGAAGACCGGCTCGCGGTGCGGCTGCAGCTGCAGACCCACAAGTTCATCTGGGGCGCCGACGTCAGGGGCGTGTAGGTGAAAGCCGTCATCCTGCTCAGCGGCGGGCTCGACTCGTACACCGCCGGGGCGATGGCCCGGCGCGACGGCTGGCAGCTCTACGCGCTGACGATCAGCTACGGCCAGCTGCATGCGCGCGAGGTGGACGCGGCGCGGCGCGTGGCGCACGCGCTCGGCGTCGCCAGGCACGTCGAGCTCGAGGTCGACCTGGCGTCGTTCGGCGGGTCCGCGCTGGTCGGCGACGGGGCCATCCCGAAGGACCGCGATGTGGCGGTCGCGCACGACATCCCGTCGACCTACGTGCCGGCGCGCAACACCGTCTTCCTGTCGCTTGCCCTGGCTTGGGCGGAGGTCGTCGATGCGACCGCCATCGTCATCGGGGTGAACGCGCTCGACTACTCCGGCTACCCTGACTGCCGCCCCGAATATCTCGAGGCATTCGAGCGGCTCGCCAGCCTGGCGACGCGCGCCGGCGTGGAGGGGGGATCGCTCCGCGTGCTCGCGCCGCTCCTGCACCTGTCGAAGGCCGACATCGTCCGGACCGGGGCGGCGCTGGGCCTCGACTACGGGCTCACCCACAGCTGCTACGACCCCGATGGCGGCGGCCGTCCGTGCGGCCGGTGCGACAGCTGCCTGCTGCGCGCGAAGGGCTTCAGCGAGGCCGGCGTCGCGGATCCGGTTGCCGCCGTCGCGGGTAGCCCGGCCCGCTCGAGTGGGACCGGACAGCCGTGACCGAGCGCCTCTATTACCACGACTCGTTCCTCACCGAGTTCGACGCCGAGGTGACGGCCGTCCGCGATCGCGACGGCCGCGCCGGCGTGGTCCTCGATCGCACGGCGTTCTATCCCACGTCGGGCGGCCAGCCCTTCGACGTCGGCACGCTCGGCGCCGCACGCGTTGTCGACGTGGTGGACGAAGACGACGGCTCGGTGGTGCACGTGATCGACGGAGAGGCGCCGGCGGGCCGCGTCGCCGGGCGCGTGGAGTGGGACCGGCGCTTCGAGCACATGCAGCAGCACACCGGCCAGCACGTGCTGTCCGCGGCGTTCGACCGCGACTGCGGGGTGCGCACGGTCAGCTTCCACCTCGGCGCTTCCGCCTCGACCATCGATCTGGCGCGCGAGGTGACGGCGTCGGAGATCGCGCGGGTCGAGGATCTCGCGAACCGCGTCGTCTGGGAGGACCGCCCCGTCAGCGTGCGCTTCGTGGACGCCGCGGACGCCGGCGCCCTCGGGCTGCGCAAGGAGCCGGCCCGCACCGGGCAGCTGCGCATCGTCCAGGTCGCCGACTTCGACGTGTCGGCGTGCGGCGGCACACACGTCGCGCGGACCGGCGCGATCGGGATGATCGCGATCTCGTCGTGGGAACGATTCAAGGGGGGCAGCCGGGTCGAGTTCCGCTGCGGCAGCCGCGCGCTCCGGGCACACCGCGACCTGCGCGACACGGTAGCCGCCGCGCTCAAGCTCGTGTCGGTCGCGCCGCACGAGCTGCCGCAGGGCATCGAGCGGCTCCAGGCCGACAACAAGGAGATGGCGCGGCGCGCCAGGGATCTCGAAGGACGGCTGGCCACGTACGAAGCGGACGCGCTGGCGGCCGCGGCCGTGGAACATCAGGGCGTGCGGACCGTGGTGCGGGCGTTGCCAGGGCTCGAGATGATCGGCCTCAAGACGATCGCGCAGGGCATTGCCGGCCGGGCCGGACACATGGCCGTGCTCGTCAGCGAGGCTCCGCCACACGCCGTGGTGGTGGCCCGGGCGGCGGATGTGGCGCTGGACGCGGCCGCCCTGCTGCGCGCGTTGACCGCGCGGTTCGGCGGCAAAGGCGGCGGCCGGCCGGAGCTGGCGCAGGGCGGCGGGTTGAGCGGCCCGATCGAGGACCTGCTGCGGCGCGGCGACGGACGCCGTGCGGCGAATCGCTACTTCGACTGCAGGTTGATGATCGACCTGGTGGCTTCCCGCGCCACGTCTTCGTTCCGATCTCCCGCCGCCTTCCGCAGCGCCGGCAGGGCAGGGGCGGCTTCGGCGCCGAACGACGGCAGCGCGGCCGCCGCGGCCCGCCTGACCTCAGGGTCCGGATCGGCCAGCGCGCCGATCAGAGCCGGCACCGCCTGCTGCGCGTGCTGATGAATGATGCCGAGGTAGGTAGCGGCGACCGCCCGCACCCCCGGATCCTCGTCCGCAATTCGTTCCGTCAGCAGGGGAAAGACGATTCCGACGTCGAGGGGGCCGCGCTCCTCGAGCTTGCCGATCGAGCGCAGCGCTTCGCGGCGGAGGATGGGATCCGCGCTGGACAGCGCGTCGCGCAGCGGCTCGAAGGCCGTGCTCCCCATGTAGCTGAGCGCGATGGCGGCTTCGGCGGTGAGTCCGGGCTCCGCCAGCACGGCCGCTACTTCCGGGACGGCTGGCGCGGCAGTCTTGCCCAGGATCCCGCAGGCCTTGAGGGCCCCCTTGAGCCGCTCGGCATCCGACTGCGGATCGCGGAGGATGGCCTGGATGGCCGGCAGCGCCGCGGGGCCAAGCTCAGTCACCCGCCTGGACGCCGCTTCGACCTCCCGCGGGTTCTGGCTGTGCAGCTGGTCCACCCAGCCGTCGTCCGCGGCGGTGACCGCTGATGACCCGCGCACCGTGTGCGATGCCTGGTGCACGCGGTAGTAGAGCATGCCCGTGACCGCGGCGAGGCCGACCAGAACGGCAGCGAGGACGGAGCGCGTCATCGGGCTTCCCGTGTGAAGTTGGCGAGAATCTCCACGGCGAGGTCCGCGATCCAGTTGACGGTCGCGGCGGGCACGATGAAGTCGTTCGCCAGGATTGAGAATGCGAGCAGCTCGCCGTCGCGCGAGCGCACGTAGCCGGACAGCGCGCGGACGTTCGAGATCGATCCCGTCTTGGCCCGGGCGTTCCCCTCGGCCCGGCTGCCCCGCATGCGGTTCGCCAGCGTGCCGTCGCGGCCGGCCACCGGCAGCGAGGCGGCAAAGGCGTCGCGGTGTGCCGCGTCGCCGGCCATCCGTGCGAGGAGATCCGCCAGCAGATCGGCCGTCAGGTAGTTGTAGCGCGACAGGCCCGAGCCGTCGGCCATCACCAGCCACCGGTCGTCGATGCCCCACGCCCGAAGCGCCGCCTGCACCACGCCGCGTCCGGCCGCGGTGGTCCCGGCACCGCCCGCCGCAGCGCCGGCGGCCTTCAGCAGCGTTTCCGCGTAAAGGTTCTGGCTCACCCACATCAGGACGGACGCGATGTCGCGCAGGGGCGGGGACTGGGCGCTGGCGAGCACGCGCCGTCCGGCCTGGCCCGCCGGCTCGCCGCCGAGGTGGTCGAGATCGACGGCCGGTCCCGACACGTGCATCCCGCTCGCGAGCACGGCGTTCCTGAATGATTCCGCGAAGTAGAGCGTCGGGTTCAGCACCGCGACCTGCCGGAGCACCGTCCGGACCGGTGTGTCGGGCGCTTCTTGGCCAGGTGCGGGGAGCGGGACCGTTCCGGTGACTTCGAGCACCGGCTGGTCGACGTGCCGCCGGTAGTCGATCGTCTCCGCCTGACCGGCCGGCCCGGTGACCGCCCGGTTCAGGACCGAGAGCCCGCTGCCGGGAGACAGCTGGACGATGGCCGGATCGCCGGCGGCGATCCCCGGGAGGACGGTCAGCGCGACGACGTTCTCGTTGAACTGCAGCGCGCCGACGGGGGCGGCGTAGCCGTACTGCAGATAGTCCCACGCCCACCCGCCGCCGATGCCCTCGTCGTCGAACTGCTGGTCGTCGCCGACGACCCGGCCGTCAATCGATCGGATCCCGGCGTCGCGAAGCGCCGCGATCCATTCGGCGAAGACCGCGGCGCCGCGGCCGTTCCGCGTGTTGATCGTGGGATCGCCACCGCCGCGGACGACCAGGTCACCCTGGAGGACGCCGCCCTGGACCGGGGCCGCTGTTTCGAGTGTCGTGATGAAGCGATGGTCCCAGGGCAGGACGCTCGCGGCACCCGCGAGCGTCACGATCTTCATGTTCGAGGCGGGAACCATCAGCTTGCCGGCGTTCAGCCGGTAGAGCGTCTCGCCGGAGTCGATGGAGCGGACCGCCACGCCCCACTGGGCGTGCGCCATGACGCCGGCGCCGAACACCGCGGCCAGCTCGCGCTGCAGCTGGACGACGGCGGGGCCTGGAGGGCGAACCGGCGGCGCGGAGCGGGCGCCCGTGGCACCGGGGCCCGCTGGTGCGGGATTACCCGCGCACCCCGCCGCCAGCGCCACCGCCAGCACCCACGCCGGTGACGGGCGTACTATTTGATCTCCTGCAGGCCCTTGACGATCGCATCGAGCGTTGCGGCCTCGATGCGGGCCGCCCCCGGCTCGCCGGTGCGGGCCGCGAACGCGTCGGTGCCCGAACGGGCGAAGGTGACACGTTCCTCTTTCTTGCCCTCGTCGAACTTGATCGCCACGGTGAGCTCCGGAGCGGCCAGGGCCTTGGCGGCCGTGCCCTGATCGACGAACGCCGTCGCCCGCGCCCCGGTCAGCGCGCTCATCAGCGCGTCGAACGACGCCTGATCGACGTCGCGCGCCTGCGGCTGGAGCTGGCGCCACTTCTCTTCGTCCTGCCCCTCCTTGTTCTTGGCCTTCGTCTTCTCGAACGTGTGCGTCTGGCCGGCGCGCACGATCTCGAGGCGGGTGGCGTTGAACGAACGGGCGTCGAAGAGATCCTTCTGCCGGTAGTCGGACGGATCCTTCTTCAGCTCGTCGAGCACCGACGACTCGATGGTGAAGACCTCCGGCCGTGCGCCGTCTTTCGCGTAGACCGTGCCCTCGGCGGCCGCGCCGCCAATCGCCAGGGTGGCGAGCGACGATCCCGAGCCGAGCCGCACGGTGGCCGCCGGCTTGTCGAGGCCGACCGCTCCCGGCTTGTCGGCCACGGCCTTCATCTGCAGGCTGGTGAGGCGGCTGACCAGGCTCTCAATCGCGCTGTAGTCGGCGCGCCCCTGGACGGGCTCCGCCAGCTGCCATTCGCCGCCGGGCTTCGTGAACCGCATCGTCCGGCCCGCCGCGGTGATCTCGAGGACGTCCAGCTTCTCGCGGTCGACCTTGAGGACCGTCTTGTCGCGCAGGTCGAACGTGCCCTTGTTGAACGTGCTCTCCAGGTGCGAGGGGATCAGGAAGACGGCGTTGCTGGCGCCGCGCTTGGCATAGAGGTCGGTCCCGGGCGGGGTCTTCAGCCCGAGCAGCAGCGTCTGCGGCTCGCCGCCGGCCTTGAACGACACCTCGATGCGCGGCTGGCCGAGGCCGTACTCGTTGAGGTCCGGCGGGTTCTCATCCACCACCCGCTGCACTTCCAGCGTCGAGAGGTTCATCGTCAGGCCGGAGATCTCGGCGGGGTCCGGCGGCGCCGCCGCCGGGGCGACGATCTGCCAGCCCTTGTCGGCCGACTTCTGCAGCTCCGTCCGTTCCCCTCCCTCGGACCGGATGGTGATCTGGTCGATGGCCTCGGCCTCCACCGAGAACACCTTGTCTTTCTTCGGACCGTCGTCTTCCGGCCGCTGGGAGTCGCGATAGGCGTACCACCCGAGCGCAATCGCAATGACGACGAGGACGAGCAGAGAGCGGACGCCGCGCATCGCTAGCGCCTCCGCCACCAGGTCTGGACGCCGGCCAGCAGCAGCAGGCCCGGAATGACGAAGAGCGACAGCCAGAACACGGCCGTCTGGGCCTGGGCGGTCAGCGTGACGCGGCGGTCCTCGGGATCGCGCGGCCGGATCGAGATCAGGTTCTCCTGCTGTGCCAGCCAGCTGACCGTGTTCATGAACAGGTCGCGGTTGCCGGGGACGCCGAGGCCGCTGTTCGAGGCAAAGTCCGAATCGCCGAAGACGACGATGCGCGCTTCCGGCTTGGCGGCCTCGTCCGGCTTCGCGTCGGGCGCGGCGGCGGGGGCGGGAGCATCGGTGGCCGGCGACGCGACGGCGACCGCCAGCGACACCGGCCCGGCCGTGTCGCCCTTGTCGAGGTCGCGCGAGACCTGCCCGGAGGTCGTGAGCGTCTTGATGTCGGACTCGGCCCAGCTCTGGCCGCTCGTTTCAACGATGGTCTGCGCGAACTTGCCGCTCGTGCTGCCGGAGACCGGGGCCACCGACCGGGCGAGCGGGTACGCCGTGATCAGCTGGAAGCGCTCGGTAATCGGGTGCGGCTGGTACTTGGCGGCCACCGGCGTGTCCGGACCGGTGCCGAGCAGCTGGCCCATGCCGCTCACGTCCACGACGATGTTGGTCCCGATGTCGATCGACCACTCCTTCAGGAACGCGGTGAGGCCGGCGAGATCGGGAGCGGCGTCGGCCTTTTCCGGCGGGTCGAGCAGGAACAGGATCTTCCCGCCGCGGCCAAGGTAGCGCTTCAGCATCTCGATCTCGGGCGGGAAGAAGTCCGTCTTCGGCCCGGCCACGATCAGCACGCTGGCGTCGGCCGGCACGTCCTGCTGCTGTGCCAGGACGAGGGTGTCCACGGTGTAGTTCTCGGTGCCGAGCGCCGTCGCGATCGTGCTGTAGCCGCCGCCGTCGGATCCCGCGGTGCCCTTCTCGCCGTGCCCCTGGACGAAATACAGCTTGAGCTGCTGCCCCTGCACGACCTTGATCAGCCCGTTGGTCAGCTCCTGTTCCCCCTCGGAGGTGACCCGCTCCGTCCGGCCGTCGTATTCGAACACCACGGTGCCGAGCGCCTGCACCTGATACTGCGCGGCGCGCGAGCGCGACTTCACGGCGTCGATGTATTCGACCGCGACCTGCTTCGAGGCGTATTGGTATTCGTCGAGCCGATCGCGGAACCGCCCGAAGTCGTCCGGCTGGGCGAACACCTTGATGCTCACCGGCTTCTCGAGGCCCTGCAGGATCTTCCGCGTCTGGTCCGAGAGGGTGAACTGCCGGGCCGACGTCAGGTCCCAGCGCTTGTTGTGGCGCGACGCCAGGTAGTTGAGCGCGACCAGGATGACCAGCACGACGACGGCACTGAGGACCGCCACGGTGCCGAAGCGCGCCTCCCGCCCGGAGAACCCGCCGACCACCTCCCGCCACTGGCTCAGGATGTAGAGCAGCGTGCACACCAGCCCGGCGATCGCCAGGCCGCTCGACCACGGCTGCCACTCTGGCTTGAGGAACCTGATGGCGACCGCCGCGAACACCAGGGCGACGCCGAGCCATCCGACCAATCCGAGAATTCTCTTCAGCATGCGATTATCCGCGCCAGCGCTCGCTGTCCACGGACTTGGCCGTGAGGAACAGACCGAACGTGATGAAACTCAGGTAATACACCAGGTGCTTGGTGTCGATGATGCCGCGGGCGAAATCGTCGAAGTGATCGACGATCGACAGGTGGTTGAGGATCGCGCCCGCCCAGGGGCCCGACTGATCGGCACGCCAGTTGAGCACCCAGAGCATCAGGAAGACCGCGAACGTCAGCACGCCGGCGACGATCTGGTTCTTGGTCAGGCTCGAGATCAGCAGCCCGACCGAGATGAAGCAGCCGCCCATCAGCAGCAGCCCGAGGTAGCCGGCGGCGATGGGGCGCCATTCCGGGTTGCCGAAGTAGAACAGCATCGCCATGTAGACCATGGTGACGAGCAGCATCGCGGCGTAGAGGCCCATCGCGCCGAGGAACTTGCCGAGGATGATCTGCACGTCGGTCACCGGCGACGTCAGCAGCAGCTCGATGGTGCCGGAGCGCTTCTCTTCGGCGTAGGTCCGCATCGTGATCATCGGCATCACGAACAGGATGATCACCGCCGAGTTCATCAGCACGCCGCGGATCATGTCCTGGTTGATGTTGACCGGCCCGCCGCCGCCGAACTGCCCCATGCCGGCGCTGCGCTGCACGAAGAACATCAGGTAGACGTAGAAGAACCACCCGAACAGCAGGGCGAACAGGCCGATGATGATGTAGGCGATGGGCGACGCGAAGTACGACTTCAGCTCCTTGTCGGCAATCGCGAGCATGTTACGCAGGCTGGTCAACACGGGCCTCCTCCGGCTGTTCTTCGGTCGTCACCTGCAGGAAGATCTCCTCGAGGCTCATGCGCATCGGGCGCAGCTCCAGCAGGCCCCACCCGCGCGTCACCACGGCCCGCGCAATCTCGCGCCGGACGTCGGTGTTCCGCGCGCTCTCGACTTCGAAGCCCTGGATCGCGGGGTTGCCGGCGCGCTGGTCCGCGACGGTCACCCGCGCCACGCCGGGCAGCGCCTGGAGCGCCTCGGCCGGGCCGCCGGCCCCGTCCGGGATGCCGTTCTGCGCGTCCACCTGCACGTAAATCGTCTCCGCCCCCTGCAGCCGCCCCGTCAGCCCCTCGGGCGTGTCCACCGCGACGACCCGCCCCTTGTTGATGATGACGACGCGCTGGCAGGTCTGTGCGACCTCCGGCAGGATGTGGGTGCTCAGGACGATGGTGTGGTCGCCGGCGAGGCCGCGGATCAGGTCGCGGGTCTCGATGATCTGCTTCGGATCGAGCCCGGCGGTCGGCTCGTCGAGGATCAGCACTTCGGGGTTGTGAATGAGCGCCTGGGCGAGGCCGACCCGCTGCCGGTAGCCCTTCGAGAGCTTGGCGCAGTGGCGATCGGCCATGTCGTGGACGTGCGTGCGCCGCATCACGGTCGTGACCCGTTCCTTGCGCTCCTTCGGCGGCACGCCCTTGATGCGCCCGACGAAGTCGAGATACTCGCGCACGGTCATGTCCGGATAGAGCGGGGGTGTTTCGGGCAGGTAGCCGGTCCGCCGCTTGGCCTCGATGGGATGGGTGAAGACGTCGAAGCCGGCCACGGTGGCGCGGCCGTCGGTCGGCGGCATGTACCCGGTCAGGATCCGCATCGTCGTGGTCTTGCCCGCGCCGTTCGGCCCGAGAAAGCCGAGAATCTCTCCCCGCTCGACCTTGAAGCTGACGTCGTTCACCGCGGTCACGTGACCGTAGCGTTTCGTGATGTGTTGGACCTCTATCACAGACCTCTCCAGCAGAGCTCCGGGCGTCCGGCCGCTGCGGGAAGCTCCCGCGGCTGCCAGGACGCCCGACCCTTCCGATCCCCGTCGTCTTGTGCACGTAAGGTATAGGCAACAGGCCGATTACACGCCGAACTCGCATAGTAGCGAGTGCGGGAAAAAGGTGTCAAGGCGAAGCATTCCGCGGGAATGCCCTTGCGGGGTGCGTGGAGGTCCGTTAAACTCACATCTGAACGACTGCTCATATATTCATATGTCTGACTCCAGCTGCGATCTTGCCGCACCTGGCCGACAGCGCGGCAGCGGCCCGCCGCCACCTGCTGCTTGCCGGCGCGACGGTCGAGGAAATCGCCGAGACCTTCCGGGTGCTCGGCGATCCGACGCGCGTCCGCATCCTCGACGCCCTGGCGCCGGGCGAGCTCTGCGTCTGCGACATCGCGGCGCTCGTCGGCATCAGCGAGTCGGCCGTGTCGCACCAGCTCCGGCTCCTGCGCGGCATGCGCCTGGTCCGCCCCCGCCGGGTCGGACGGCAGGTGTTCTACACGGTGGACGATCAGCACATTGTCGAGCTGCTGCGGCTCGCCATCACCCACGTCCAGGAACCCGCCGGCGCGGTGGCGGTGGCGCCGTCCGCGGCCCCCGGGGTGCGGCCATGAGCGCGAACTGCGCGGTCTGTGCGCTCCATGCCGAGTCCGTCTTCAAGATCGAGGGGATGGACTGTCATGAAGAGGTGGCCATCCTCGAGCGCACGCTGACGCGGCTGGCCGGGCTCGAAGCGCTCGATGCCGACGTCGTGAGCCAGCGGCTCCGGGTCAAGCACGACGCCGCGGTGCTGACGACGTCGCACATCGCGGAGGCGGTGGCGCGGACCGGGATGCGGGCCTGGCTCGAGCACGAGGAGCCGCGCATGGCGACCACGGCCGGCGGCTTACGCGCCATCCTCGTCTGGGCGTCGGGCCTGGCGATCGTGGCCGGGTTCCTGGCGCGGTTCGTGCCGGCCGTCGCGCCACTTGCCTGGGTGCCATTTGCCGCGGCCATCGCCTTCGGCGGCATCCACACCGGCCGCCGCGCGCTGGTGTCGCTGCGCGCGCGGGTCCTCGACATCAACGTGCTCATGCTGGTGGCCGTCGCCGGCGCCATCGCGCTGGGAGAGTGGTCCGAAGGGGCGTCGGTGGTCTTCCTGTTCGCGCTCGCGCAGCTGCTCGAGACGCGGGCGATGGAGCGGGCGCGCGGCGCGATTCGCGCGCTGATGAACCTGGCGCCGGCCGAGGCGCTCGTCCGGCGCGGCGCGGTGGAAGAGCGCCTGCCGGTGGACGCGGTGCGCGTGGGCGACATCGTCGTGGTGCGTCCCGGCGAGAAGATCCCGATGGACGGCCGCGTCGGCGCGGGCGAGAGCCACGTCAACCAGGCGCCGGTGACGGGGGAGTCGCTGCCCGTCGAGAAGACGCCGGGCGCGGAGGTGTTTGCCGGGACGATCAACGGCCGCGGCGCGCTCGACGTCGTCGTGACGCGGCTCGGGCGCGACTCGACGATCGCGCGCATCGTCCACCTCGTCGAACGCGCGCAGGCGCAGCGCGCGCCGAGCCAGACCTTCGTCGATCGCTTCGCGCGCGTCTACACGCCGGTCGTGCTGGGGCTGGCCGTTCTCGTGGCCACGGTGGCGCCTCTGGTGCTCGGCGGCTCCTGGGCCGACTGGATCTACCGGTCCCTCGTCCTGCTCGTGATCTCGTGTCCCTGCGCGCTGGTGATTTCCACGCCGGTCTCCATCGTGTCGGCGCTCGCCGCCGCGGCGCGGCAAGGGGGTCCTCATCAAGGGGGGCGCGCACCTCGAGCGCCTTGCCGCCGTGCGCTGCGTGGCGTTCGACAAGACCGGCACGCTCACGCACGGCCGCCTGCGCGTCGTGGATGTCGCGTCCACCAACGGGCTCGGCACCGCCGACGTGCTGCGGCTGGCGGCGTCGCTCGAAACGCGGTCCGAGCACCCCATCGGCCGGGCCATCGTCGATCGCGCGGTGGACGACCGGCTGATCTTCGCCGGCGCCGAGGGATTCCAGGCGCTGCCCGGGCTCGGCGCCGAGGGGCTGGTCGAGCGCGAGCGGGTCGTCGTCGGCAGCCACCGCCTGTTCGAGGAGCGCGGGCTGTGCTCCCCCCGCGCCCACGACCAGCATCTGGCGATGGTGGCCGGCGGGCACAGCACCGTGATGGTGGCCCGGAGCGGCGAGACCGTGGGGCTCATCGGCGTCGCCGACGAGCCGCGCGCCACGGCCGGCGCCGTCGTCGAGATGCTGCGCGAGCAGGGCATCGACCACATCGTGCTGCTGACCGGCGATCACGAGGCCGCGGCGCAGGCACTGTCGGCGTCGCTCGGCATCACCGAGTATCGCGCCTCGCTGCTGCCGGAAGACAAGGTGGCGGCGGTGGAAGCGCTGCGCCGCCGCTACGGGGCGCTGGCGATGGTGGGGGACGGGGTCAACGACGCGCCGGCGCTGGCGCGCGCCGACGTCGGCATCGCGATGGGCGTGGCCGGCACCGACGCCGCGCTCGAAACGGCGGACGTCGCGCTGATGGCCGACGAGCTCGCGAAGATTCCCTTTGCGCTGCGCCTGAGCCGCGCCGCCGCGCGGAACATCCGCGTGAACATCGGGATCTCGCTGTCGCTGAAGGCGGCGTTCCTGGTGATGGCGTTCGCCGGCACGGCGACGCTGTGGATGGCGGTGGTGGCCGACATGGGCGCCTCGCTCATCGTCATCGCGAACGCGCTCCGGCTGCTGCGCGAATGACGGCCGCGGCCGGGCCGCTGGTCAGGCCTTGCGGTTCGAGAAGAAGTGCTGGTCGACGAACTCGTCGATGGCCGCCTGGTCGATCGATTCGACCTTCTCGATCTGCAGCCCCATGCCGACGCGGCGGTCGCTCCAGGCGATGCGGCACTCGGCCTCGATGTCGCGCTTGGAGCCCGGCAGGCGGAAGCGGGCGCGGACCTTGGCGGCGGCCTGCAGCGGGCTCATGGTGCGGATGGCCAGGCCCCCCTTGCTGAGGTTCAGCGTCAGCGCCGCGGCGATCGTGTTGCCGAAGCGGTAGGCCACCGGGATGCCGAGCACCACCCGCGGGCTGCCGCGGCGGTTGAAGTTGTCGGGGAAGAGGTGCGGCGCGAGCGACGGCAGGATGTGCTGCACGGCGCTGTACTCGTTCACGTAGCCGGCCACCCCCAGCGCGGCCAGGTCGCGGACCTCGTCCGCGGTGGCAATCGTGCCGCTGAACACGAGGATCGCCAGGCGGCCCTGATCGATCTTCCGGATCGTCCGCACGAGCTCGACGCCCCCGGCGTGGGGCAGCCGCAGATCGAGGACGATCAAGTCGATGCGGGCCAGGTCGGCCCGGACGCGGGCCAGCAGTTCGGCCGCGCTCTTGACGGTGAACGCGGTGTGCCCGGCGCTGAGGAGCGCCGTGGCGAACCGGTCCCGCACGAAGGCGGTGTCGTCGGCGACGATGACGGTCTTGGTCGTGGACACAGGTAGTGGACCCGCCACCGTAGGTCGTATCGGACCCGCGGTTTGGCGGCGTTAGCTCCGTTGCAGAATTTATCAGGTTCTCGCTATAATCCGAACTCTTACGCGATCGTGGGACGCGCGACTCGGACCGGTGGACGCCGGCCCCGCGGACCCGCCAGGAGCAAGTATGGCCACCTGTCCGGAATGTGACGCCGATATCGAAGTCGACGAGTTCGACGTCGACAAGGGTGATTTGATCAGCTGCCCCGACTGCGGCGCCAATCTCGAAGTGACCAGCACGTCCCCGGTTGAACTCGAAGCGTCCGACGACGACGACGACGAAGAAGATGAGGACGACGACGGCGACGAGGAAGAGGAAGACCTCGACGACGACGAAGACGACGCCGAAGACGAAGAGTCGGAAGGCGGGGACTGGGACGAGTGAACTACGGTCCACTGGCTGAGGCGTCCGGCCCGCACGTCGGCCGCGCCGCGGCCGGGGACGGGGATGTCAGTCCGGCCCAGGCCCTCGAGCTGTCGCGCAAGGAGGCCGAGCTCCGGCACCTCCTCGCCGAATTCCCGTCGCTCATCGTGGCCTACAGCGGCGGTGTCGACAGCGCCTATCTCGCCTACGCCGCCACCCAGGCGCTCGGCGCCCGCGCCCGCTGCGTCACCGCCGACAGCGCGAGCTACCCCGATCGGCACCGGCAGATCGCGATCGGCCTGGCCCGCGAGTTCGGGTTCCAGCACGAGCTGATCCCGACCGCCGAGCTGGACAACCCCGACTACCGCGCCAACCCGGCCAACCGCTGCTACTTCTGCAAGCACGAGCTCTACACCCATCTCACCGCCATCGCGCGTGAGCGCGGCATCGCCGTCATCGCCGACGGCAGCAACGCCGACGACCGCGGCGACTACCGGCCCGGACGGCAGGCGGCGCGCGAGTTCGGCGTCCGCAGCCCGCTCGACGAGGTCGGGCTGACCAAGGCGGAGATCCGCGAGCTGTCGCGCCGGGCGGGGCTGCCGACCTGGAACGAGCCGGCGTCGGCCTGCCTGTCGTCCCGCATCCCGTACCTCAGCGAGGTCACCCCCGAGAAGCTGCAGATGATCGAGCGCGCCGAAACGGCGCTGCGCGAGCTCGGCTTCCGGATCTGCCGCGTGCGCCATCACGACACGCTGGCGCGGATCGAGCTCGGACGCGACGAGATGGCCCGCGCGCTCGAGCCCGACGTCGCCGCGCGCATCGATCGCCGCGCTGCGGGCGATCGGCTACCAGCACGTCACGATCGACCTGCGCGGCTACCGCCTCGGCAGCCTCAACGACGCGCTGCGCCTCCGTCCGGTCTGACCGCGCGGTGAGGCAGCAGCTCGCGGCGCTGGCCGTCCTGTTCCTGGCTGCCCATCTCTTCTTCCTTCCCCCCACGCTCGAGGACATCGACTCGATCAATTTCGCGCTCGGCGTCCGCGACTTCGACGTCGCCCGGCACCAGCCGCATCCGCCGGGTTATCCCGTCTTCATCGCGCTCGGCAAGGCGTCCACCTGGCTCGCGGGGGCGATCGGCGTGCCGGAGCCGGGATCGCGCGGGCTGTCGATCGCCAGTGCGCTGTCCGGCGCGCTCCTCGTGCCGCTGCTGGTTGGCCTCTACCGCCGGCTGACAGAGGACGCCGGCGTCGCGTGGTGGGCGATGGCGCTGGCCGTCTGCTCGCCGCTGTTCTGGTTCACGGCGCTGCGCCCGCTGAGCGACATGACCGGCCTGGCGGTGGCCGTGGCCGCCCAGCTGCTGCTCGTGGGCGTGCTGCGCGGGGCGCGTGAGCCGGGTCGTCAGCTGCTCTTTGGCGCCGCGCTGTGCGGGCTGGCCGCCGGGGTGCGTGCGCAGACGGCGATGTTGACCGGGCCGCTCCTCGCGGTGGTGCTGGTGTGGCCCGTCGCCGGCCTGACGATCGTCCATCGCCTCGCCGCGCTCGGCGCCGCCGCCGCCGGTGCGCTGGTCTGGGCCGTGCCGCTCCTTGCGGCGACCGGAGGGCTCGAGGGGTACTTCGCCGCGCTCGGCACGCAGGCAGGCGAGGACTTTGCCGGCGTCGTGATGCTGTGGACGACCCGCACGGCGAGGGCCGCCGCCGACGCGGTGACGTATTCGTTCCTCTGGCCGTGGGGCGCACCCTGGCTCGGCACGGCGATGGTGGCGGCGGCCGCCGCCGGCGCGCTGCGGCTGGCCTGGCGCCAGCCGGCGGCGCTCGCGGTGCTGGCGATCGCCTTCGCGCCGTACGCGGTCTTCCACCTGCTGTTTCACGAAACGGTGACTGTCCGCTACGCGCTGCCGCTGGTGCTGCCGGTGGCCTTCCTGGCGGCGTACGCCGCGGCCGGCCTCGGGCGGATTGGCCTGACCGCGGCCGGCGCCGCGGCGGTCGTGCTGATGCTGGTGATGACGCTGCCTGCGTCCCGCGCCTTCGGGCGCGACGGCAGCCCGGCGTTTCGCATGTTTCGCGACGCCACGCGCGCCGGCGACGCGGGCGCGCCGGTCGCGCACGTGGTCGGCATGCACGCGGTGATGCGGCGGGTGGCGGAATGGGAACGCCCGTTCCATCAGGCGCGGATCCTGAGCGCCCCGCACGGCCGCGAGTGGCTCGCGCTGGTGGAGCACTGGCGGGCGGAGCCCGACGCCGCCGTCCGCTTCGTCGCCGACCCGCGGCGCACCGACCTGGCGCTGTTCGATCCGCGGACCCGCACGCTCGACGGGTCGGCGCGGTGGACGTTCCCCGAGATGCCGTTCGTCGGCGGCACGCGCCCCGGCGCCGCGGACCTCTACACCATGCGGCCGCCCGGCTGGATGCTGGACCGCGGCTGGTCGCTGACCGCCGAGGTCGGCGGCGTCACGGCGCGCGACGGCCTCGGACCGCACGTGCAGCCGGCCGTTGCCTGGGTGCGCGCCCGGCCGGGGCCGGCCTCGCTCATCGTCGGCGGCCGCAATCTCGAAGCGGGCGGCCAGGCATCGGCGAGGGTGACGCTGGCGGGCCCGAACGGCCCTGTCGATGCCTGGGAGGTGCCTCCCGGCTTCTTCTTCCGGCACATCGAGCTGCCGGACGGCGCGCTCGCCGGCCCCGGCTACCAACCGCTGCGCCTCAGCGCCGCGGGCACCGGCGCGGCTCCGGCGCGACTGTCGCTCGAGCAGTTCGACCTCCAGCCGCCCGGCGGCGCCATGGTGGGGTTCGTGGACGGGTGGCAGGAGCCGGAGTACAACCCCGCGACGGCGCAGTCCTGGCGGTGGATGTCGGAGCGGGCCACGCTCTGGGTGTCGCCGGCCGGCCGGCCGGTGTCGCTGGTGGTGGCGGGGGAGTCCCCGCGCCGCTACTTCGACGGGCCGCCGACCGTCCGGGTCACGGTGGCCGGGCGCGAAGTCGCCCGCTTCAGCCCGGCGGCCGATTTCGAGCAGGCCGTCACCCTGCCGGCGGCCCTCCTCGAGGCGTCGCGCGGCGAGGTCGTGCTCGACAGCGATCGCTGGTTCAGCCCGGCGGATCGCGGCGAGTCCGCGGACAGACGGCACCTGGCGCTGCGGATCTACTCCGTGGCCGTGCGGTGAGGCGCCGGCCTTTTACTTGTCAGGCTTTCGCGCCAGCGTCAGCAGCGAGCTCCCGAGCGGCATGTCCACGACCCGTAGCGCTGCCGCCTCCAGCGCCAGGAGGCCCGACAGCGCGAGGTTGACCGGCGCCATCGGCACCGTCATCTCGCTGTTGGACTCGCGGTGGCCGCCGAGCCGCTGCACAAACCGCACACCGGCCACGATCGGCAGGATGGCAGCATTCGTGTAAGTGAGCCGGTGGACGCGGAAGCCGGCCCGCTCCAGGTGCGCCCGGAGCCCCGGCCGCGTGTAGCGCTGCACCTCGCCGCCCAGGACGGAATGGTTGCCCGTCAGGACCGGCAGCGCGGCCACGTTGAGCACAAGATACCCGCCCGGCGCCAGGACGCGGTGGACCTCCGACAGCGCCGCCGCGGCCAGATGATCGTCGAAAGCGTAGATGACGTCGAAAGACGTAACGAGATCGAACGATGCGTCCGAAAAGGGGAGTGAGGTGGCGGATGCACGTGCCACCAGGCGTTCCCCCTGGCGGCGGGCGTAGGCCAGGCCGCTGAAGGTGATGTCGATGCCGACCGGCCGGCCGTAGGCCCGGAGCAGCCGCAGGTTGTTGCCGGTGCCGCACCCGTCGTCGAGGATCCGGAGCCGGCCGCGGCCGGCCGCGGCCTGGTCGAGCAGCGGGGTGACGAAGCGCCGGAAGCCGCGGAACCAGAAATGGTCGCGCTCGGCGCGGGCAGTTTCTTCGAGAAGTCGGTCCATCGTGCGTCGGATGAAATTGACAGCCTGAATACTGGACGTTAAGCTCCAAGTTTAGAGGGAGAGCAGATGATACGCAGCTTTCGAGTGTGTGCGACGGTCACGGTTCTGTTGCTGGCGCTGACGGCCGCTGCCTGCGGCAAGAAGGTCGTACCGCCGCCGCCCGCGCCGCCGCCGGCCGCCGCCGGCCGCCGAGCCCACCAAGCCGACGCCACCCCCGCCGCCGCCTCCCGCGCCGCCGCCGGCCCCGCGCACGCCGACCGAAGACGAGCTCTTCGCGCGCGATGTCGCTCGACGAGCTGAACAAGAAGGGTGTGCTGACCGACGTCTTCTTCGCGCTCGACTCGACCGAGCTGTCGCAGGAAGCGCGCGGCGCCGCCTCAGAAGAACGTCGACTACCTGAAGCGCTGGAGCTCGACGAAGGTGATGGTCGAGGGGCACGCGGATTCGCGCGGCACCAACGAGTACAACCTGGCGCTCGCCGAGCGGCGCGCCGGCGCGGTGCGCGACTACCTGGTGAGCCTCGGCATCCCGGCGGATCGGGTCACCATCGTCAGCAAGGGCGAGGAAGCGCCGTTCTGCACGGAAGAGGGCGAAAGCTGCTGGCAGCAGAACCGCCGCGGCCACTTCGTCTTCACCGCCAAGTAGCCGCGCGGCGCTGCCGCCCGGCTACGGCGCCATCACGGCGCGGATCTCCGCGCCGATGCGTTCCGCTGCGTCCCGTGGGTCGGGCGCGCCGATGATCGGCCGCCCGACCACCAGATAGCTGGCGCCCGCCCGCACCGCCTCCCCCGCCGTCATCGTCCGTTCCTGGTCGTCTTTCGCGCTCGCCGCCGCCCCGCCCCGGATCCCCGGTGTCACGATGGCGAAGGCCTCGCCGCAGGCCTGCCGGATCAGCGTCGTCTCCTGCGGGGACGCCACCACGCCGTCGAGCCCCGCCTGCTGCGCCAGCCGCGCCAGCCGCTCCACCTGCTCGATGACCGGCGTCGCCGCGCCAACTTCCGTCAGCGCCGTCGGCGTTCATGCTCGTCAGCACCGTGACGCCGATGACGAGTGGCGGCTGCCGCCCGAGCTGCGGCCGCCGCGTCGCGCGCCGCGTCGGCCGCCGCCTGCATCATCCGCAGGCCGCCCGACGCGTGCACGTTGACCATCCAGGCGCCGAGCGCCGTCGCCGCGGCCACCGCGGTGGCGACCGTGTTCGGGATGTCGTGGATACTTGAGGTCGAGGAAGACGCGGTCGCCCTGCTCGCGCCAGCGCCCGGACGATGGCCGGGCCTTCGGCGGTGAAGAGCCGGTTGCCGATCTTGAAGCCGCCGACGACGCCGCGGAGCGTCGTCGGCGAGCGCGCAGCGCCCGAGCGCCGCTCTCGACGTCGAGCGCGATCAGGAGCTGATCCACGCGTGCTCTTCCTTCGTGGTGTCGAGCGTGCCGGTGAGCTCGGCGAGCCGGCTGATGCCGTGCCGCGTCATGTAGGCGCGCAGGCCGTCCAGCAGCCGTGTCCACAGCAGCGGATCGACGAAGTTGGCGGTGCCGATCTGCACGGCGGTGGCCCCGGCGATCAGGAACTCGAGCACGTCGGTCGGCGTTGGCGATGCCGCCCATGCCGATGATCGGCAGCCGCACCGCCTGGCGGCACTCGTAGACCATGCGCACGGCGATCGGGCGGATGGCCGGGCCGCTCAGCCCGCCGACGATGTTCGAGAGCCGGGGCCGGCGGGTCTCGACGTCGATCGCCATCGCCAGGAAGGTGTTGACCAGCGAGACCGCGTCGGCGCCCGCCTCTTCGGCGGCGCGCGCGAACGACGCGACGTCGGTGACGTTCGGCGTCAGCTTGGGGATCACCGGCAGCGCCGTCACCTTGCGGACCGCGCTCGACCACCGCGTGCGTGCCCGTCAGGCTGCAGCCGAAGGTGATCCCGCCCTCCTTGATGTTCGGGCAGGAGATGTTCAGCTCGAGGGCCGCGACCCCCTCGGCGTCCGAGAGGATGCGCGCCAGCTCGACGTATTCGTCGATCGTGGTGCCGCAGATGTTCACGAACACCACGGCGCGGCGGGCCCGCAGCTCGGGCAGCTTTTCGGTGATGAAGCGGTGGACGCCGATGCCCTGCAGCCCGATCGCGTTGAGCATGCCCGAGGGCGTCTCGACGATCCGCGGCGGCGCGTGCCCTTCGCGCTCCTTCAGGAAGAGCCCCTTGACGGCGACGCCGCCCAGCGTGGACAGGTCGACCGCCCCGGCGTACTCGACGCCGTAGCCGAAGCAGCCGCTGGCGGCGATCAGCGGGTTGGTCAGGCGCAGCGATCCGATCGAGACGGACAGATCCATGGTTCAGTGAGTCAGGGCGTCCCAGACGATGCGGCTGGCGTCGAAGACCGGGCCGTCGATGCAGGATCGGACGAAGTGCGGCGGCTGCCCGGGCTCGCGGGTCAGCACGACGCAGCTGTAGCAGCCGCCCATGCCGCAGCCCATCACCTGTTCGAGCGACACGTCGCAGCGGCGGCGGTGCGCGGCGGCGAGCGACGCGACCGCGCGCATCATCGGCGTCGGTCCGCAGGCGTAGAGCCGCACCTGGGTGTCGTCGGCGCTCGCCGCGAGCGCCGCGCGCAGCGGCGCGGTGACGCGGCCGCGCACGCCGCGGCTGCCGTCTTCGGTGGCGAGCACCGATGTGCGACGCCGAGGCGCTCGAACAGGTCGACGTAGTAGAGCTCCGCCGCCGTGCGCGCGCCGTAGAACAGCGTGGCCGGCGTGCCGAGCTCCTGCAGCCGCGTGGCGAGCGTGACGAACGGCGCGAGGCCGACGCCGCCGGCCACCATCCAGGCCGCGGCGGGCGGCGCGCACGGCCTCGAACGGCTGCCCGAGCGGCCCGAGACAGCCGATGGTCCGCCCCGGCTCGGCCTCGTAGAGCAGCGCCGTGCCGACGCCGGCCCGCTTGTTCAGGATGGTGATGGCGTGCGGCTCGCCCGCCTCGTCGCGGAGGATCTCGAAGATCGAGAACGGGCGCCGCAGCAGCGGATCCGTTGCCGTGCGACGGCTTGAGCATCACGAACTGTCCGGGTCTGGCGGCGGCGGCGATCGGCGGCGCGTGGAGCACCAGCACGCTGTACAGCTCCGACAGCCGCCGGTTCTCGAGCACGGCGGCCTCGACGTCGACGAGCATGCCCGAAGTATACACTTGCCGCAGCGATGCGCTTCCTGCGGATGTTCACCAACTCGCTCCTCGCGGGCGGGTTGAGCGCGGCCTACCTCACGGTGCTCGTGCTGCAGTTGAATCCGCACGTGCCGGTGTTCTCCGCCACCACCGGGCGATGGTTCCTCACCCTCGGCCTGACCTACGGGCTGCACCTCGCCGTCGCCTTCTACGTGCTGATCGTCACGCGCGTGTTCTTCAGCATGGACGCGATGTCGCCCGGCTGGGCGAGCGTGCGCGTGCTGGCGTGGCTGTCGTCGTGCGCCGCGGCGGTTGCCGCCACCTTGATGTGGCTCAACCTCCACGCGTTCCGTCCCGCCCTGGCGAGATCGCCGCGCGCCGGATGACGGCGGGCGCCATCGCGACCAGCGCCGCGGCCATCGTGCTGCTCGGCATCGCCGTCGCCCACTATTCGTACGGCCGCCGCGGCAGCCGGGTGGGCGGCGCGCTCTTTGCCCTGGCGGCGTTCGGTTCGATCCTGCTGCCGCTGGCGGCCCGCGGCCCCGCGGTCGCGCCCGCGGACGTGCCGCCGGCTGTCCGGATTGCACAATCCGCCGCCGACGCGGCGTTGCCGGACGGCTTCGCTACGCCGCCTGGCGTCCCCGCCGCGCCCGGCACCGGCGCGCCATCGGCGGAGCCCGCCGCGCCAACACCGCCGGCCGGCGCCGTGCGCCCTCCCCGCGTCGTCATGCTCCTGCTCGACGGCGCGTCGCTCGAGTACCTGCGCACGCGGGCCACCGAGGGGCGGCTGCCGAACCTGTCCCGCCTGCTCGAGGCAGGCGCGTCGATGTACCTCGCGACCGTGCGGCCGACGCAGCCGGCGCCGGTGTGGGCCGCCGCGGCCACCGGCATGTATCCCGCGAAGAACGGCGTTCGCTCGGCGGAAGCGTATTACGCGCGCGGCGATACCCGCGCCCTCTACCTGCTGCCGGATCACTGCCTGTCCTACGTGCTCGTGAGGCTCGGGATCGTGCGCGCGGAGCCATTGACGTCGGAGGCCTGGCGCTCGCGGCCGCTCTGGGACATCCTCACCGTGGCCGGGGTCCCCTCGGCGTGGTCCGCTGGCCGCTGTCGTTTCCCGCCCTTCCGACCGCCGGCTTCATGCTGACCGACCGGTTCCATGAACTGCCCGGGTCGCTGGCCCAGTTCGACCCGCGTACCGCCTACCCGCCGAAGTGCTGCCCGAGGCGCGGCAGTCGTTCGCCGAGACCGACGGCGACGCAGCGAGGAGCGACAGGACGCCCTGGATGCGCCCGAGGCGTCGGCGGCGCTCCGCGATCACCGCTACAGCCGCGCCATGCGCGACCTCCAGGCGCGGCGCGCCGTGCAGGTCACGGCGCTCCGCCTGCAGGGTGTGGACACCGCCGGCCACCGGCAATACGACGACAGCCAGCCGTCGGCGTTCCGCGACGGTTCGGAGGCCGAACGGCGCCTGCGCGCGCAGCAGCTCGAGCGCGCCTACGCGGCGGTCGATCGCGAGGTCGGCAGCGCGATGGACGGCCTTGCGCCCGGCGATCTCCTGCTCGTCATCTCGGGCTTCGGCATGCAGCGGCTGAACCCCGCCAAGGAGGTGCTCGCCTACCTGCTGGGGGATCCGATCGTGCGCGGCACGCACGAGCGCGCGCCGGACGGCTTCCTGCTCGCCTACGGCACGCCGGTGGACCAGGGGCGCGCGCCGCGCGGCTCGATCGTGGACGTGGTGCCCACGGTCCTCTACTTTCTCGGCCTCCCGGTCGGCCGCGACATGGACGGCTTCGCGCGCACCGACCTGTTCACGGGCGCGTTCACCGCCGGGCGGCCGATCGCGTTCATCGCCACGCACGACCGCTAGCCGCCTCAGGCAGGCCACCCGCACGCCGCCGCGCGCGGCCTGTGCTAGAATTCTCGCGAACTCTTTAACGCGGTCCTGTGAGACCGCCAAGAGGTGTCCGTGAACGTCCATCCATCCTGTCTCGTGCGGCGCCTGCCGCGCCGCGCTGTCCACCCGCTCAATTCACCGCTCCTCTTCGTGCAGGATGCCGCCGTGCGCTACCGTGCCGCTGCTGCGCGCCGGCAGGTGTCCCGTGCGTGAGGTCATGGACGCCGACCGCATGTCGCGGGCGCTGACCCGCATCGCCCACGAAGTCCTGGAGCGGAACCGCGGCGTCGGCGAGCTGGCGCTCGTCGGCATCCGCACCCGCGGCGTGCCGATCGCCCGCCGCCTCGCGCGCGCCCTCAAGGAGATCAACGGCGACGACGTGCCGACCGGGGCGCTCGACATCACGCTCTACCGCGACGACCTGATGCGGAACGCGGTCGGGCCGCAGCCGGTCGTCCGCCGCACCGAGATCCCGTTCTCGATCGACGACCGCAAGATCCTGCTGGTGGACGACGTGCTCTATACCGGCCGGACGATCCGGGCGGCGCTCGACGCGCTGATCGACTTCGGCCGCCCGCGCGCCATCCAGCTGGTCGTGCTGGTCGACCGCGGCCACCGCGAGCTGCCGATCAAGCCGGACTACGTCGGCAAGAACCTGCCGACCTCGCTCAAGCAGAGCGTGCAGGTGCGGCTGCAGGAGATCGACGGCGCGGACGAAGTCGTGATCGAGGGGGAGCCATGAACGTGGACGCACCGTTCGGCGTGGCGGCAGCGGACCAGGCGGCGGCGTCCGCGCCGCGCCTCAAGGGCAAGCACCTGCTCGGCATCGCCGGTCTCGAGACATCGGAGATCACCCTGATCCTCGACACCGCCGAGGCGATGAAGGAGATTGCGGCGCGGCCGATCAAGAAGGTCCCGGCGCTGCGCGGCCGCACCGTCGTCAACCTGTTCTTCGAGCCGAGCACCCGCACGCGCACCTCGTTCGAGGTCGCCGAGAAGCGCCTCAGCGCCGACACGCTGTCGATTGCCACCGCCACCTCCAGCGTCACCAAGGGGGAGACGCTGATCGACACGGTGCGCAACCTCGAGGCGATGTCGCCCGACATGATCGTGATGCGCCACGCCTCGTCGGGGGCGCCGCACCTGCTGGCGCGGCATTGCCGCGCCGCGGTGATCAACGCCGGCGACGGCATGCACGAGCACCCGACGCAGGCGCTGCTCGACGCCTTCACCATCCGCGAGCACAAGGGCCGCCTCGCCGGCCTGAAGGTCGCCATCGTCGGCGACCTGCTGCACAGCCGCGTGCTGCGGTCGAACGTGCTCCTGCTGACGACGATGGGCGCCGATGTGTGGCTGTGCGGGCCGTCCACGCTGATGCCGCCCGGCATCGAGCGCTTCGGCGTCCGGACGACGTCGTCGATCGACGACGCCGTCGACGGGGCCGACGTCGTGATGATGCTGCGCATCCAGCAGGAGCGGATGCAGGGGCATTTCATCCCCTCGCTGCGCGAGTACTTCGCGCTGTTCGGCCTGACGCCGGCGCGCTTGAAGGGGGCAAAAGACGACGTCATCGTGATGCACCCTGGGCCGATGAACCGCGGCGTGGAGATCGATTCGGAGGTCGCCGACGGGCCGTACTCGGTGATCCTCGAACAGGTCTCGAACGGCGTGGCCGTGCGGATGGCCGTGCTGTATCTGCTGGCGGGGCGGGAGTCCGGGGAGTCGCTCGACGCATGAAGCTGTTGATCAAGGGTGGACGGGTGGTCGATCCCGCGGGCGGGCGCGACGGCGAGCTTCGACGTGCTGGTCGAGGACGGCGGGATCGCGCGGGTCGGGCGGGATCTGCCGCTCGACGGCGCCGAGGTGCTCGAGGTGAAGCGCGGGCTGGATTGTCGCCCCCGGGCTGATCGACATGCACGTGCACCTGCGCGAGCCCGGGCAGGAGCACAAGGAGACGATCGCGAGCGGCGCGGCCGCCGCGGTCGCCGGCGGCTTCACCGCCGTCGCCTGCATGCCGAACACCGATCCGGTGAACGACCACGCCGGCATCACGCAGTTCATCCTCAAGAAGGCGGCGGAGGCGAACCTGGCCCGGGTCTATCCGATCGGCGCGGTCTCGATCGGCTCGCGCGGCGAACAGCTCGCCGAGCTCGGCGACCAGAAGGCGGCCGGCTGCGTCGCCTTCTCGGACGACGGCCGGCCGGTGGCGACGGCGCTGCTGATGCGGCGCGCGCTCGAGTACGCCGGGATGCTCGGCGTGCCGATCGTCGATCACTGCGAGGACCCGTCGCTCAAGGGGGACGGCGTGGCGCACGAGGGCTACGTCGCGTCGGCGCTCGGCCTGCGCGGCATCGCCGGCGTCGCCGAGTCGCTGATGGTCGAGCGCGACGTGTCGCTGGCCGAGCTGACCGGCGCCCACGTCCACATCTGCCACATGAGCGCGCGCCAGTCGCTGCGCGCGGTGCGCGACGGCAAGGCGCGCGGCGTGCGCGTGACCTGCGAGGTCGCGCCGCACCATTTCACGCTCACCGACGAGGCGCTCGACGGGCCCGTCAAGTACGACACCAACCTCAAGATGAACCCGCCGCTGCGCGAAGAGGCCGACCGCGACGCCATGCTCGAGGGCATCGCCGACGGCACGGTCGACGTCATCGCCACCGACCACGCGCCGCACCACGCCGACGAGAAGCTGGTCGAGTTCGACCGCGCGCCGTTCGGCATCATCGGGCTCGAGACGGCGGTGCCGCTGGTGTTCGACCGGCTGGTGCACGCCGGACGGATCACGGTCACCCGGGCGATCGAGCTGCTGTCGGCCAATCCCGCCCGGGTCTTCAACCTGCCCGGCGGGTCGCTCGCCGAAGGATCGCCCGCCGACATCGTCGTGCTCGACCCGGACCGGCGCGTCACCATCGACGCCGCCCGGCAGCGGACCAAGTCCAGGAACACGCCATTCCACGGCTGGGAGCTGCGCGGGGGCGTCGCGCTGACCCTGGTTGCCGGCCGCATCGTGCATCGGGCGGACTCATGAGAACCAGCAGCAGTCAGCCGGCAGGACGAGCTCAGGAACCACTCGCTGGCGCAGCTCCAGGAGCTCGGCGTCCTGATGCGGAGCGGGCACTACGACTACGGCAACGGCTACCACGGGCGCGCCTACCTGAACCCGCACCAGCTGTTCCTCCACCCGTCGACGATCTGGCGGCTGGCGCAGGACCTGCTCTACATCCTGCCGGGCGACCTGCTCGACGGGACCGAAGTCGTGGCCGGCCCGGCGACCGGCGGCGCGCTGCTCGCGCACACCCTGGCCGGGCTGCTCGACGGCTGCCGCACGCTGACCCATCCGCCGTGCAGCTTCGCGCCGTTCACCTACGCCGGCGACCGCCTCGTGCTGCGCGACTTCTACGCCCGGCACATGAAGGGCAAGCGGGTGCTGCTGGCCGACGATGTGCGGAACACGGGGAAGACGTTCGAGCGGTGTGCCGAGCTGGTGCGCGGCGCCGGCGGCCTGGTGATTGCGACCGTCGAGATCTGCGATCGCATGGAGGCGGTGGCCGAGATCGACGCCCCGAACTACGCGCTGGCCGAATATCCGGCGCCCGAGAACTACCCGGCCGCAGACTGCCCGATGTGCCGGGCCGGCGAGCGCATCACGACGTTCTGACCGCGTCAATTTGTTGCCGCTTGTGCAGGTGTCCTTCCGGCTCATCCGTCCGGCCGAATCGCCAACGCGAGACGATGACTGTCCGCGCTCGTTCGACGGCGCAGGCGTCCTGACGGCATGGCGGCCGCGCCGGTGAGCACCCATGCCGGGCAACCGTCGGGCCGGCGTGTGCCCGCCCGCGCAGCGCCGCCTGGCCGCGCCCGCGACGCCGCGCTGGCCACGGCGCTCGATCGGCTCTACCACGACTACAACCGCGAGGACTCCGCGTCGGATCCGGTGAACCTGGTGCGGCCGTTCAGGCTCGACGCCGACCGGGAGGTGGCGGGCTTCTGCGCGGCGGCGCTGGCGTTCGGGCGGGTGGCGAGCGTGATTGCGTCGATCCAGACGCTGTTCCGCATCATGGGGCCGCATCCGGCGGCGTTCGTGCGGGCGTTCGATCCGGCCGAGCCCCATCCGGAGCTGCGCGCGATGGTGCACCGCTGGACGCGCGGCGTCGACCTGGCCGCCCTGCTGTGGATGCTGCGGCAGATGCTCGAGCAGTCGGGGTCGATCGAGCAGTTCTTCGTCGAGGGGCTGGAGGCGGGGGACGTCGATGTCGGTCCGGCGCTCGACCGGTTCTCGCGGCGCGCCCTGGCGCTGGACATGAAGGCGGTCTACGGCCGCGTGCCGGCGCGCGCCGGCGTCTGCTATTTCTTTCCGCGGCCATCGGCGGGGAGCGCCTGCAAGCGCCTGAACCTCTACCTGCGCTGGATGGTGCGGCAGGACGAGGTGGATCTGGGCGCCTGGCGCCTGATCTCCCGGCGCAAGCTGATCGTCCCGCTCGACACCCACGTCATCCGGCTGTCGCGCTGCCTGCGCCTGACGCGCTACACCAGCCCGGGGTGGAAGATGGCCGCCGACGTCACGGCGTCGCTGCGCCGCCTCGATCCCGAGGACCCCATCCGCTTCGACTTCTCGATCTGCCATGTCGGCATGATGAACGCCTGCGGCTACGGCCGCGGGCAGGGAGATGCGCAATGTCCGCTCAAAGGTCTGTGCCGGCCGGGGCCGCGCCGGCGGCCGCGCCCCTGAGGCGCCGGCGTCCGTCCGCACGCCGGGCGCTCCCCGCTGCCGCGCTGCTGCTGTTTGCCGGAGCGTGCGGCGGTCCGCCGCCCTACGCGGTGGCGAGCAAGGCCGCGCCCGACGGGGGGCGAACCGCCGCCGTGCGGCTCGAGCGCTGCGACAGCGAGTGGTGCCAGGGCCTGTGGATCGGCGCGACCGCCGGGAGTGAGACCAGGGTGGCCACGCTGCCGCCGGATGCCGGCGGCGCGAGCGAGATTGCCTGGTCGCCCGACGGGAAGCGCGTGGCCGTCCTGGTGGGCGGGCACCAGCTGCGGATCTACGACGCGATTACCGGCGCGCCCGCCGGCCAGCTCGATCTGGTGCCCGCCGACGCGAAGCCGACGACGCGCGTCGCCCGCGGCGTGACGTTCTCGGACACCGGCGCCGCGATTACCTTCGACGACTGCCCGCGCGAGCGGTCTGGCTGCCGGCCGGGCATCGCGGCCGTGCGGTGACGGCTGCCGCTGGCGAGTGGCGTCCCGTCGATAGAGGCAAAGGGAGCATGCCTTGAATGTTGGGCTTGGCGGCCTGGGCCTCGGATTCTTTGCCGTGGGCGCAATGGTCTGGCTTGCTCAGTTCTTCGCGAAAGATTAGACGCGTGAATCCATGAGCCGCCGGGCCGGTCGAGCCTCTGGACTGACATCGCGAACCGGGTTCACGCCATCTTAATCGACAACGTCGGCCCCTTCCAGTCCTCGACCTTCAGACCCGGCACGCGCGATCTGCGTGGTCGTTGTCGCGGTGACGAGCGTCAGCTGACGGCGTGAGCAAATTATATTAATTTTTATTATTCCGTGCCTTCGCGAGATGCTCGACAAGCAGAAGGACATCGACGCGATCATGATCGCGACGCCCGATCACATGCACGCGCCATCGCACTGCGCGCCATGCACTCGCAAGCACGTGTACGTGCAGAAGCCACTCGCTACTCCGTGCAGAGACGCGATGCTCGCTGAAGCGCGCGGCGAACCTGCTCGCGACGCAGATGGGCAATCAGCGCCACTCGATGGACGCTCGCGCCGCATCAACGAATCTCGCGTCGGCCTCGGGAAGATCGCGAGGTGCACGTGTGGACCGATCGCCCGTGCGCTACTGGCGCAGGCATTCCGCGTCCAGCGCCGCGCGAGGCGCACTTAATTCGTTTTACTCCGTCTGGCGGACGATCGTCATCCGTTCAGCCTTGGCCTGTTCGGCCGACAATCAGCACATCGTAGGGACCAATCGGCGTCCCCTTCAACGCGAGGTCCGCACGACGCGCGGCCGCCTGCCGCGCGTCCTCATGGTCGAACTCCAGCACGGGGAACTGCAGCGCATCCACACATGCCGGCACGCCTCCCCTGCCGCGGAGGCGTTGATTCGCCACTGACGCCTCGCTGCGAGCTTCGCCCGGCCGCGCATGTCGGAGACAATGCCCATCAGCAGGCGCGCGATATCGTCGCCGGTCGCCCTGTTGACGTCAGCCACGTACCAGTCGCCGAGGCCGATATCGATGAACATGTCGCCTTTGAACGAGTCCTCCGGCTGGTGCACCATCACGAACGGCGTACCCGCGGCCGCGGCCAGCAGCGGCGAGTGGTTCTCGAGACTCACCACCGCCTGCGCGCGTGCAAACAGCGACTGCGCGGCGTCGGGCAGCCAGAAGCGGTCCATCACCACCACGTGCCCCCGGACATCGGCCGGCAGGCCATCCTTCAACCACGGACCGAGCACGTCGAGGGCATAAATCGTCTCCGGGACCAGCGCCACCTTATTCCCCGTATTGCGGACGTAGGTCGTAATGGCCACCTGCACCTTGTCGTGATCCTCCTGCGCGTAGAGGGTGTTGTAGACCTCCCGGGAGCCGCCCTGTCGTGTCGGCGAATTGTTCGGCGTCCAGCGATGCCGCGGGAGGACACAGACGAATCGTCCGTCCTGCAAGCCATGCGTCTTCATGAATCGCTCGGCGGCCGCATCGTCGCGGACCGCGAAGGCGAACGTCGTGTCGGGGACGAACGCCTTGTGCAGGCCACGCAAATCGACCGTGATGGGCGCACGGTTGATGGCCTCGTCCACCGCGGTCTTGGGATTGTCCCGGACAGCACCGTCAGGTCCATCGACGTCTTCGCCGTCCAACTGACGCACCGCGTGCGCTCTCGGATGAACACGAGCGCACGCGCGCAGCGCCTGCACGTCCGTCGATGCCTCGCCGTCAGCGCATTTCGTGAAGTTGCACGCGTCGGTCGAGGCGCCGAAGATCCCGATCGGTTTCTTCGTCCGCGCATGGAACCGCAGGAGGTCGGCGCCCGCATTCACCCCGGCGCCGGAACCAACAACCATGATGTCCGCGGCGGCCACCGCCGCCTCGAGATCCGGATCCGCGGCCCGGCCGGCCTCGTCGAGTCTGCCGTTGACGATCTTCAAGTCCGGAATGACCTTGCGGGAGACCGTTGCTGCGTCGACGCTGCCTTCGCTGAAGCGGGCGCGTTGGGCGATCGTCTCGCGGAAGATCAGCGGCTGCTGGGCCCAGAGGGTGACGGCGGCCGCGGGAATGTAGCGGCGCAGGAGCCGAGCCGCCGAGGACTGCCACCTCGCGTGTTCACATCGCCCAGGCGATTGCGGCAGAGGAGGTTCAGGGGTCGCGTCTGACCTGCGGGGGTTGTCGGAATGGCGACCGCCCCCAGCGCGGCCAGGCTGGCGAGCAGTTCGCGGCGGTTCATCAGCGCGTTCGCATTCATTGCTGGTCGGGAGCAGGCTACACGAAACGCTGAGGAGCCGCCAGGGTGCGACGACCAACCGCGGACAGACTGGTTTCCCGCGGCGCCGCTCAGGATTCGTGCTGGCGCCAAGTCTGCTCTACGCGGTGCTGTTCATAGGACTCATCGGCACGGGCTTCGCGTGGCTGATTTGCAGCCTGAAGTGCCGCCGCTGCGGAGGCAGAGTGGCCTGGTGGATCATGAAACACAGCCGCGCCAACGCATGGCTTGAAGATCTGAGCCGCCTTCAGGACTGTCCTGTGTGCCACGATCCGCGTGGGAGGTAAGTGAATGCTTCGGAGCCTGTGGTTGATGTTCGCGCTCATCCTCCCCGCGGCGGCAGTCTCCTGGCTCGACGGCATCGCGCTCGATCGTTGCGACTATCGGTCAGGCACTCGACACGCCACACGTGTTGTGGTTTATGCCTGACGGACGAGCGGCCCGCGTTCGGGGTCGTGAACCAAGGCTCGCGCCGGCCACTTCGGCGAATTCAGGGAGCCCCCGCTGGGAAGTCGAGCGACCGAGTCCGAGCGCGGCCTTCATGCCGGCGCGCGTGCGATCCGAGCGCACGTCGTTGTCGAACTGCGCGAACGCCGCCAACACACCTTTCATCAATTTGCCGGTAGACGTGTCGTCGATTGGCTCGGTCGCAGACCGGAGCGAGATACCGAGCGAGTTCAGATGCGCGCGGAGTGCGAAGTGGTCGTACCTTTCCCGCGCGGACCGGGCGAGGTTGTAGACGACTACGAAATGCACCTTACCCTTGTGCGTGCGGCAGTACTCCAGCAGGGCCTGGAGTTGGCTGCGGTCCGTGGTTTTGGCGCTCTCGCCTTCGTGAAAGCGTTCGAGCACATCGTAGCCGTGCCGCCGGCAGTATTCCCCGCAGGCACGGAGCTGGGTGGGCAGACTGAGGTTCTCGGTCTGTTCCCTCGTGCTGACGCGAACGTAGATCGCCGCGCCGATCATCTCGATCAGCTTAGTCCCGTCTCCGGCCGGCGGCACGGTCCGTCGTCGAGGCATGACCGTCAGTGAACGCACCCGTCCTGCAAGGCAAGGGCAATGAGGATGTGCGCCATCGCTTCTGCGTGGCGCGCCGCTTCGATCACCTCGTCATCGGTCAAGGCGTCGGGCTCGTCGCCAAGCAGTTCGCGGCAACGCTCGATCGAGATTGGTTCCGGAATGGCTTCCGCATGTTGGGGCACGTCCATGGCGTCCCCCACTCGCACGCAATTCGTGATTGGTGAGTGGCGCGCTCGGGCGCGTCGATGTGGCGGTCGACGCGCCGATGTTGGTGAGCGCAGATGCGGGCTGAGTGCCGGCATCGATCCGCTAGAGCTGTGCTCCGAGCGACGGTCGCATTGGTGACGCAACCATCGATCGAACGTTCAGTTGAACCAGGGCGTGATTCGCTGCCAACGACGCAAGCCGACAGGCGAATGAGGCAGCAGTCGTCGGTTGACACCACTGTCGAGGCACCCTACTTTGGTTTCATGAACCTGCAGGTTCCGCCCGATCTCGAAGCAAAACTGACGCGGCTCGCCGCGGAGACTGGCCGCACGCCGGACCAAGTGGCGCTCGATCTGTTAGCCAGCTCGATGGACCACGACGAGTGGTTCCGCGCCGAAGTCGAAAAGGGCCGCGCGGCCGCACGTGAAGGCAGGCTGATCGAGCACGATGACGTGGCCGCTCGGATGGATCGGCGTTATCGCGGCTGATGCGCGTCCGATGGACGACGGACGCCGCTGACGATCTCGAACGGATCTGCGACTACATTGCGGAAAGCCGTCCTGAGGTCGCGCAACGGGTCGCGCAGTCCGTGGTCGAGCGCATCGGGACGTTGGAAGCGTTCCCGCACCTCGGACGTTCTGGTCGCGTGGTGGGCACCCGAGAGCTCGCCTTCCCTACGCTTCCGTTCGTTGCGATTTACGAGGTCTTTTGAGACTCAGGGTGAAGTCCGGGTGCTACACCGCGTGTCCGTGTCGTGGGCGTCGCCGCTCTGGTGGGTGCGAAGCGCACGGCGGCGAAGCGCGCGGGCATCGAGAGCCAATGGCCGCCTCGGCGGCCGTCCTGCGAAGGACTCGAGCACGCGGAAGAAGGCTTCGCGCTGACCAGCGCCCAGACCGGTGGCCCGAACCGTTACGCGGGCTGGTCGGACCTCCCGGTCGGCTGGTGACGGTGCCGTCCGTCTATCTGTAAATCCGATCCAGGAAACCGGTTATGCCGTCGGCCGATAGCCCCAGCGTCCGTAGCCCTCCATCATGCCGAAGTGATGTGGCCAGCATGCGCGAGGCGCCCATGGAGCCGCGCCCACAGTGGCTGACCGGCACCGAACCGCATCACCTTCGACTGCGATGCCGCGTGTGCCCCCTCGCCGGGCACGTCAGGCCCTCGCCGGAGGCACGTTGTTCCGCCCGGCCGAGGAGCGGCAGGGCGATGGGTTCGGCCGCCACAGAGCGCCGCGGGAAATTGGGGCGGGACCGCGCTACACGACCTGCCCGTAGACGCGCAGCGTGTGCTCGACCATCCGCTCGGCGGTGAACTCGGCCTGCACGCGCGCCAGCCCCGCCGCTCCCATCCGCGCACGCAGGTCGGCGTCGCCGAGCAGCGTGATGAGCGCGCCGGCCATCGCCCGCGTGTCGCGCGGCGGCACCAGGATGCCGGTCACCAGATCCTCCACGACTTCCGGAATGCCGCCCGTGCGCGTGGCCACCACCGGCTTGCCCGCCGCCATCGCGTCCAGCAGCGACGTGCCCAGCCCCTCGGTCACCGAGCTCATGACGAAGATGTCGAAGGCGCGGTGCAGCGACAGCACGTCGGGGCGGAACCCGGCCAGCATCACGTGCTTCTCGAGATGCAGGTGGCGGATCTGCTGTTCGAGCGGCTGCCGCAGCTCTCCTTCGCCAGCGATGATGAACCGCGCGTCCGGCTCGTGGCGCAGGACCTCCGCGGCGGCGTCCACCAGGTAGCGCTGCCCCTTGTGCGGCACCAGCGCGGCGACGTTGCCGACGAGCGGCGCATGGTGGGGCAGCCACAGCTCCTCGTGCAGCGCGCGCAGGAGGGGCGGCCTGCACCTTGGAGGTGTCGATCCCTTCGTGCACCGTCACCGCCCGCGCCGGCGGGACGCCGTCGCGCAGCAGCAGCTGCCGGATCGCCTCGGACGCGCAGAGGAAGCAGGCGACCTGGCGGTACTTCCACCGCGACAGCGCGTTGCGTCCCAGGCGGAAGTCGACGCGGCGTGCCGCGACGAGCGGCGGCGTCTTCGCCTGCGTGCTCATCGACAGGGCCGAGCGCCGCCATCGCCACGCCGTGCGGATCGTGCGCATGGACGATGTCGGGTTTGAGCTGGCGGATGACGCGCGAGAGGCGCCAAGCCGCGCTCAGATCCATCTCCGTCTTCGGCGCCAGCGGCACGAGCTCCAGCCCCTCGGCGGCCCGACGGCGCAGCTCGCCGTGCGGGTGGGCCACGAGCACCGCGCGGTGGCCGAGCGAGCGCAGGCACATGACCGTGACCAGCACCTGGTTCTGCCCGCCACGCCAGGTGCGCGCCGTGTCGATGTGCAGCGAGAACATCAGCGGGCGCCGGCGGCGGGAGAGTCGGGCCCCGATGCCGGGGCAGCGTCCGGCACGACGGGCGGCGCCGCGGCCGCCTCCGTCTGCCGCTCGAGCAGCTTCGCGTACTTGAGGAACACGTAGTAGGAGTTCAGCATCGAGACCAGCAGGCCGGTGAGGCCATCCTTGAAGCCGCCGCGCAGCACGTAGTTCCGCAGGAACGCCAGCTGCGGGTAGACGAACGCATGCAGCCCCGAGGCGCGCCGCCCTTCGGCGGCCCACTGCTCGGCCGCCAGCGTGGTGTAGCGATCGATTTTCGCGAGGTGCTCCGAGATGTCCTTGTACGGGAAGTGCAGCATCTCGCCGCGCAGCGTTCCCGTCTCGCCGTCGATTTCGATCGACTCGTGCACCTTGCGCACGCTCCAGCGCGCCGCGCGCCGGTCGTAGAGCCGCAGGTGGACGTCGGGATACCAGTCGGTGCTGCGGATCCAGCGGCCGAGGTAGAACGACACGCGGGGCAGGCGATAGCCCCGCGCCGACGGCCCGCGCGCCATCAGCGCCTGGATCTCGGCCGCCAGCGCCGGCGTGATCCGCTCGTCGGCGTCGATCGACAGGATCCAGTCGTGCGAGGCGCGGCTCGCCGCGTAGTTCTTCTGCGGCCCGTAGCCCGCCCACTCGCGCACCTCGACGTGCGGCGTGTAGCGGCGTGCGATCGCCACCGTGCCGTCGGTGCTGCCGGAGTCCACGACCACGATCTCGTCCGCCCACGCCACCGATTCCAGGGCCGCGGCAATGCCCGGCGCCTCGTTGTGGGCGATGACCGTCACGGTCAGCTGTGTCACAGGGCCGGAGTGTAACAGAGGACAGTCGAGCTCAAATCCCAACTCCCAATTCCCAACTCCCAACTGCGTTCGGGAGTCGGCTTGGGAGTTGGGAATTGGGAGTTGGGATTTGGCAGCCGCTGGTCTCTACCGGGCGGGGGCCGTCTGGATGGTCTCGAAGGCGACGATCGAGCGGTTGTAGTCGATCATCGCGTTGACTTCCTGCTGCCGCTGCCGCGCCAGGTCGCGCTGCGCCTGGAACAGCTCGAAGGTCGTCGACAGCCCGACGGTCATCCGCTTGGTCTGCGCCTCCAGGCGGCGCTCGGCGAAGTCGCGCGCCTTGCGGGTCGCCTCCACACGCTTGAGGTTGGTGTCGATCTGACGCGCGGCGTCGCGCACCGCCGTCGCCACCTGCAGCTCGAGGTCCCGCAGGCTCACGTTGCCCTGCCGGCGCTGCAGCCGCGCCGACGCCAGGCCGGCCTCCGCCTGGCTCGTCCCGATCGGGTAGCTGAAGTTCAGCTGCACGCTCCAGGTGCGGAAGTCCTGGCCGAACACGTCGCGCAGCGCTTCGCTGAACGCCCGCTGCGACTGGCTCTCGATTGGCGGCGGGAAGCCGCTGCCGAACACGAACTGCGTGCCGGCGAAGCCGACGACGTTGTAGTTGGCGGTGAGGTCGAGGCCGGGCATGTTCTGGTTCCGCGCGAAGCGGATCCCGATGTCGACGTTGTCCAGCTGCTTCTTGAGCCGCGCGATGTCGGTCCGGTTGGCCAGCGCGTTGCTGATCGCCGCCTGGACGTCGATGGTGATCGGCGTGAGCGTGGGCGCGTCGGCCGGCTCGAGCCTGACGGTCCAGAAATCTGCCTGCTCCGGGTTCATCACCAGCGCGCGCAGCCGGTCCTCGAGGGTCTTGATGCGCGCCTCGGCGTTGATGACCGCTTCTTCGTTGCTCGCGACCTCCGCCTCCGCCTCGATGATGTCGATCGGCGCCAGCGTGCCCACCTCCACCTTCGTCTGGTTGTTCTTGAGCGATTCGAGCGCGAGGTCGAGCGACTGGCGCGCGACGCGGTAGCCTTCCACCGCGCCAATCAGGTCGAAGTAGGTGTTGCGCACCGCCTGCGTCGTGATGGCGACCTGCTCGCGCAGGCCGATGTCGGCGATCACCTGGTTGTTGCGGCTGGTCTGGAGCTGCTGCCGGTTGCTGTCGATGGCGAAGTTCCGCAGCAGCGGCTGGACCAGGGTCGCCCGCAGGTTGCTCGAGAGCTGCGGGTTGTAGCGGCTCTCGACCGAGCTGGTCGTGACCCGGCCGCCGTCGAGCGAGAAGTTGTACTGCCCGCCGCCCCACGGCAGGTTCTGCACCAGGCCGCCGTTCTGCGAGAAGCTGTCGGTCGTCAGCAGCTCCCCCCGGCCGCTGATGAAGCTGCTCGGCGGCTGCGTGCTGCTGCGCGTCGAGAAGTTCGAGAAGAAGCTCGGGGCGTAGGCGGCGCGCGCCTGTGCCACCGCCAGCGTGCTGATCTCCGGGGCCAGCCGCTCGGCCTGGATCCCCAGGTTGTTCTCGAGCGCCATCCGGACGGCCTCGTCCGCGGTCAAACGGAGGGTCGGACCGGCCTGGGCGGCGGGGTCCGCCGCCGTGCCCGGCGGCGGCGCGACCGCAGGCGGTGAAACCGGCGTCTGGAAGACCGGCGCCGGCCCGGCGGGCGCCGGTGCCTGCAGCACGGGCGCCTGTCCGGAAGCGGACACGGGCTGGCCGCAAACGAACAGGCCGACGGCCAGCGCCGCCGCCTGAAAAACGGCCGTCCGCAGCAATAATTGTGGCTTCAAGGACATTGCGTGTGTCTCCAACGGTCAGTGGTGCACGGGGAACGAGCAGGACGATAGCAAGAACCGCTCTCGGGGTTGTACCATCGCTCCACTCCGCCGGCCGGATCGTTCCGCCCGAGAGCCGCCAGGCTTTCCCGAAGTCCAAGGATTAGACGTTCATGCGCCGATTTCGTCCTGCCCTTTTCATCATTTTCCTGATTGTCGCGGCCGGCGCCCTCCCCCGCGCCCAGAATCCCGCCCCCGCCGCCCCGGCCGGCGCCGCCGCCACTGTCGCGAAGCTCGAACTGTCAGTGGACAGCATCATGCGCGGCCCCGCCCTCGTGGGCTGGCCGCCCACCAACCTGCGCTGGTCCGCCGACTCCCGCCGGCTCTTCTTCAGCTGGCGCAAGCCCGGCGACGACGAGTCCGCTACCTACGTCGTCAACCGCGACGGCGGCGACCTCCGGAAGCTCTCGGACGACGAGGCCAGGCACGCGCCGCCAGCCAACGCCCGCTGGGACGATGGCCGCCGGCGGGCGCTGGCGACTGCCGGCGGCGACGTCGTCCTGCACGACGGGGGCACCGGCCGGCGCCGGCACATCACCCGCACGGCCGGCGCCGAATCGCGCGCGCGCTGGGCCCGCGGCGGCACCCACGTCACCTTCGTCAGCGGCGGCAACCTGTTCATCGTCCCGGTCGAGAGCAACGGCGCGGCGGCGATCACCCAGCTCACGCGCGTGGCGCCGCGCACGCCCGAGCCCAGGCTGAACGCCAGCCAGCAGTTCATCCGCGACGAGGAGCTGAAGCTCCTCGATGCCGTTCGCACGCGGGCCGAGAAGCGGGAGAAGGCGGAGCAGAAGGCGAAGCAGGACGAACTGCCGCCCTTCGAGCTCCAGGATCGCCAGACCGCGGTGGACCTGATGTTGTCGCCCGACGACACGCACGTCTTCATCCTCGTCGCCGAGCGGCCCGCCGGCGCCAAGACGACCATCGTCCCGAGCTACGTGACCGAGAGCGGCTACACGGAAGACATTCCCTCCCGATCGCTGGTGGGCGACACCCAGTCCCGGACGCTGCTGGCCGTGCTCAACATCGAGACCGGCAAGTCCGTCTGGGCGGACGCCAGCTTCGCCCCGCCGGTGCCGGCGGATGAGAGAGCGCCCGCTGCCACGGCGGCCGCCGATGCGAAGGCGGGCGACACACCGCCGCCCGGACGCCGCGCCGGGCGCGAGGTCCGCTGGGCGATGCCGGTCACCTCTCCGGACGGCCGCTACGTCGTTGCCGGGGCGCGTTCGGCCGACAACAAGGAGCGCTGGTTCGTCACGCTCGACCCGGCCAGCGGCCGGACGAAGGTGATCGACGTGCTCCACGACGAAGCCTGGGTCCGCGAATCGACCTTCGGGGGGAGCATCGTGGAGTTCCTGCCCGACGGCAGGCGCATCGCCTTCCTGTCGGATCGCGACGGCTGGATGCACCTGTACACGCTCGACGTCACCGATCCCTCGGCGAAGCCCGCCCAGCTGACGTCGGGGCGGTGGGAGGTGGAGTCGGCCGAGCTGTCCGGCGACGCCGGGCGCTTCTACCTGACGACGAGCGAAGTGCATCCGGGCGAGCGCCATCTCTACACCATGCCGATCGACGGCGGGCCGCGCACGCGGATCACCACCATGAGCGGCGCGAACGAAGGGACCGTGGCGCCCGACGACGGGACCGTGGCGATCGTGCATTCGTACAGCAACCGGCCGCCGGAGGTCTACCTGATGGCCAATCGTCCCGGCGCCGCGGCGCACCGGGTGACGACGACGCCGACCGCCGAGTGGCGGGCGTTCAACTGGATCGATCCGCGGGTGGTGACCTACAAGGCGCGCGACGGCGTGGACGTGCACGCTCGGCTGTTCACGCCGGAGATGATTGGCGCGCGCCGGGATCGTGCGCGCCCGGCCGTGGTGTTCGTGCACGGCGCCGGATACCTGCAGAACGCGCACCGCTACTGGTCGACGTATTTCCGCGAATACATGTTCCACAACCTGCTGGCGGCGCGCGGCTACGTGGTGCTCGACGTGGACTACCGGGCGAGCGCCGGTTACGGCCGCGACTGGCGCACCGCCATCTACCGGCACATGGGCGGCAAGGATCTGGAGGACGTCGTCGACGGCGCGAAGTACCTGGCCGACCGGGAGGGGGTGAACCCGCGGCGCATCGGCGTCTACGGCGGCAGCTACGGCGGCTTCATCACGCTGATGGCGATGTTCACCACACCCGACGTGTTCGCGGCGGGGGCGGCGCTCCGGCCGGTGTCCGACTGGGCGCGCTACAATCACGGCTACACGTCGAACATCCTGAACGCGCCCCAGGACGATGCCGAGGCGTACCGCCGCAGCTCGCCGATCTATTTTGCCGCCGGGCTCAAGGGCGCGCTGCTCATCTGCCACGGGATGGTGGACGTGAACGTGCACTTCCAGGACTCGGTGCGGCTCGCGCAGCGGCTGATCGAGCTGCGCAAGGAGAACTGGGAGCTCGCGGTGTATCCGGTCGAGGACCACGAGTTCAGCGAGGAGACGAGCTGGGCCGACGAATACAAGCGCATCCTGCGGCTGTTCGAGGACAACCTGCGGAACGCCAGGGACGAGGGCAACGAACTGACATGACCGAGGATGACGTGATCGAAACGTTCCGCCGCGCGGGGGCGCTGCTCGACGGGCACTTCAGGCTGACGTCCGGCCTGCACAGCCCCAGGTACCTGCAGAGCGCCCTGGTGCTGCAGCATCCGGCGCTCGCGGCGGCGCTGGGCGAGGCGCTGGCCGTCCGGACCCGGCAGCTGGCGCCGACCGCCGTGCTCTCGCCGGCGCTCGGCGGCATCGTCATCGGCCATGAAGTGGCGCGCGCGCTCGGCGTGCGCGCGCTGTTCGCGGAGCGGCAGGAGGGGGCCCTGACGCTGCGGCGCGGCTTCACGCTCGGCGCGGCGGATCGCGTGCTGGTGGTCGAAGACGTCGTGACCACCGGCGGATCCACCCGCGAGACCGCCGACGTGGCGCAGGCGCTCGGCGCCGAGGTCGTGGGAGCGGCCTCGATCGTCGATCGCGGCACCGACCCGGCGCGGCTGTCGCTGCCGCTCGAGGCGCTCCTGCACCTCGAGGTGCCGGCCTGGCAGGCCGACGCCTGCCCGCTCTGCGCCGCCGGCACGCCGGTCGTGAAACCGGGGTCGCGGGCAACGGCGTGAGCGCGCCGCGCCGCGCGGAGCGGACGGGCCGATGCGGACGGTGAAGCTCACGGTGCAGTACGACGGCACCGATTTCGTCGGCTGGCAGCGGCAGTCGAACGGGGTGTCGATCCAGGAGCTGCTCGAGGATGCGCTGGCGCCGATCGAAGGGCGCACGCTGACCGTGCACGGCGCCGGGCGCACCGATGCCGGGGTGCACGCGCTGGCCCAGGTCGCGAGCGCGACGCTGGCGACGACGCTCGAGGCGCCGGCCGTGGCGCGCGCGCTGAACGCGGTGCTGCCGCCGGCGGTGCGGGTGCTCGGGGTGGCGGACATGGACGTCGGCTTTCACGCCCGCTTCAGCGCCCGCGCGAAAACCTACGAGTACCGCATCGTCAATGCGCCGCTGGTGTCGGCGTTCCTGCATCGCTACGTCTGGCACGTGGCGCGGCCGCTCGACCTCGAGGTGATGCGGACCGCGGCGGGTGCGCTCGTCGGGCGGCACGACTTCGCCGGATTCCAGGGCGCCGGGTCGGAGGTGGCGTCCACCGAGCGCACGATCCTGGAGATCGAGATCGAGGAAGGTGGCGGGTTCGACCTGCCGCTGGTGGTGCGGGTGACCGGCGACGGGTTCCTCCGCCACATGGTCCGGAACATCGTCGGGACGCTGGTCGAGGTCGGATGCGGCCGCTGGGATCCGTGGCGTCTGGTCGCGGTGCTCGAGTCGCGCGATCGCCGCGACGCGGGGCCGACGGCGCCGCCGCGGGGGCTGTTCCTGACGCAGGTCGAACTATTGAGGCTCGGCTGAGCCGTCCGCGGCGTTCCCGCCGCCGGGTGCCGCAGGCGTGATGCTAAGATGAACGTTTGGCGTCTGCATGGCCCTTGAAGACATCCTAGCCGTCGTTCCCCCCGGGTCCGCCGAGGAGAGTCTCGCCAGGCAGGTCGATTTCGGCCGGCTGCCGAGGCACCTGGCCGTCATCATGGACGGCAACGGGCGCTGGGCCGCGCAGCGCCACCTGCCGCGTGTCGAGGGCCATCGCGCCGGCATCGAGTCGGTGCGGGAGATTGTCGAAGGCTCGGCGCGCCTCGGCATCGGGGTGCTCACGCTCTACGCGTTTTCGGTCGAGAACTGGAAGCGGCCGGTGACCGAAGTCTCGACGCTGATGACGCTGCTCAAGCGCTACCTCCGGCTCGAGCTCAACACGCTGCTCCGCAACGGCATCCGCTTTCGCGTCATCGGCCGCGCCGAGGATCTCGGCTCCCGACGTGCGCTCGGAGCTGGCGCGCGCCGAAGCCGAAACGGCGGGCAACGCCGGCATGCTGTTCAACATCGCGCTGAACTACGGCGGGCGCGCCGAGATCGTCGAGGCCGCGCGGCGGTTGCTCGAGGCCGGAGTGCCGGCGGCCGAGCTCGACGAGGAGCGCTTTGCCGGGTTCCTCTACACCGCCGGCCAGCCCGACCCCGATCTGCTCATCCGCACGAGCGGGGAGATGCGGGTCAGCAATTTCCTCCTCTGGCAGATCGCCTACGCGGAGATCTGGGTCACCGACACGCTGTGGCCGGACTTCCGCAAGCGCGACCTGCTCGAAGCCATCCTCGCGTACCAGAAGCGCGACCGGCGCTACGGCGGCATCACCCACCCGGCGGTCGCCGGCCGATGACGCGCGTTCTCACCGCCCTCATCCTGCTGCCGCTTGTACTGGCGGTGGTCTGGTTCCTGCCGCCGATCGGGACGCTGGCGCTGGCGACCACGGCGTCGGTGCTGACCTTCATGGAGCTGGCGGCGATGGCCGAGGCGCTCGGCGCCCGCGTGCCGCGGGCGCTGGTTGCCACCAGCGTGGCGGCGACGTGCCTGACCGTCGGTCTCGGCGTCGTGCCGCTCGAGGTCGTGCTGCTGGCCGCGCTCGTGCTGATCGGCGTCTCGATCGTGGCGACCGAGTCACCCGGGCCGGCGGCGCTGCCGACGATCGCCACGTCGCTGTTCGCCATCGTCTACATCGGCGTGCCGCTCGGCGCGGTCGCCGCGATCCACGTGCTCGGCGGGCCCGAGGCTGTCGTGCTCCTGATGATCACCATCGTCGTGAGCGATTCGGCGCAGTACTACACCGGGCGCGCGTTCGGCCGGACGGCGCTGGCGCCGGCGATCAGCCCGAAGAAAACGCGAGAGGGGGCCATCGGCGGCGTGGTGTTCGGTACGGCGGCGATGGTGTTCGGCGCCCGGCTGGTGTTCCCGGCAGCCCAGCCGGCGGTGGCCGTCGTCATGGCGCTCGCCGTGGTGGCGTCCGGGATTGCCGGCGACCTGTTCGAGTCGCTGCTGAAGCGCAGCGCCGGCGTCAAGGACTCGTCGGCACTGATCCCGGGCCACGGCGGCATTCTCGATCGCATCGACAGCTGGCTGTTCGCCGGCCCCGTCTACTACATCTTCGTGCGTTACCTGCAGGCCTGATGAACCGGATTGCGGTGGTCGGCTCGACCGGATCGATCGGGTGCAGCGCCCTGGCGGTCGCCGACGCACATCCCGATCGCCTCCGCGTCGTGGCGCTGGCCGCCGGCGAGAACGTGGCGCGCTTTGCCGGGCAGGTGGCGCGCTACGGCCCGCGCGCCATCGCCCTCTCCACCGACGCCGCCCTCGGCGCGCTGCGTACCGAGCTCGGACGGCTGGGCACCGATTTCAGCGGTGCGGCCGCGGCCGGACCGGAGGGGCTGATCGCCGTGGCCACCCACCCCGATGCCGACACGGTGCTGTTCGCCTCTTCGGGCACCGCCAGTCTCGACGCGGTGCTGGCGGCGATCGACGCGGGCAAGCGGATTGCGCTCGCCAACAAGGAGATCCTGGTGATGGCCGGCGCCCTCGTGATGGAGCGGGCGCGCCGCCACGGCGTCGAGGTGCTGCCCGTGGACAGCGAGCACAACGCCATCCACCAGTGCCTCGACGGCCGGCCGCTCGACTCGGTGGCGCGCCTGATCCTGACTGCCTCCGGCGGGCCGTTCCGGTCGCTCTCGGCGGCGGCCCTGCGCAGCGTGACCCCCGAAGATGCGCTCAGGCACCCGACGTGGAGCATGGGCCCCAAGATCACCATCGACTCGGCCACACTGATGAACAAGGGCCTGGAGGTCATCGAGGCGCGCTGGCTCTTCGGCCTCGGCCCCGACCGGATCGCGGTCGTGGTCCATCCGCAGTCGATCGTGCACTCGATGGTCGAGTTCAGGGACGGCTCAATCCTTGCTCAGCTGGGCGCGACCGACATGCGGCTGCCGATTCAGTACGCCCTGTCGTATCCCGACCGCTGGGAGGCGCCGCTGCCGCCGCTCGACCTGACGACGTGCGGCGCGCTGACGTTCGAACCGGCGGATACCGCGAGGTTTCCCTGCCTGGACCTCGCGTTCCGGGCCCTGGCCGGCGACCCGGGGCTGCCCATCGTGCTGAATGCCGCCAACGAGGTCGCCGTCGCGGCATTCCTGGCCGGGAAGCTGCCGTTCACGGCAATTCCCGAGGTCATTGGCGGGGCCATGGACGCCCACGACGCGGGAAAGCGCGGCCCCGTGCGCACCCTGGACGATGTGAGGGCTGTGGACGCCTCGGCGCGCGGCGTCGCGGCCGGGCTCGCCGGCGGGTTACAATTCAAGGTCTTGTAGTACAGGGGTTTACCTAGTGTTCAGCAGCCTGCTCGCATTCACTTTCGTGCTCGGCGTACTGATTTTCGTACACGAGCTCGGACACTTCCTGATGGCGCGCCGGATCGGCGTGCGCGTCCTGACGTTCTCGCTCGGGTTCGGGCCGAAGCTCCTGTCGTTCCGCCGCGGCGACACGGAGTACTGCGTCAGCGCCATCCCGCTCGGCGGCTACGTCAAGATGGCCGGCGAGAACCCCGAGGAGGCCCGCACCGGCGCCTCCGACGAGTTCCTCTCGAAGTCGAAGTGGCAGCGCTTCCAGGTCCTGATCATGGGCCCGGTGATGAACCTGCTGCTCGCCCTCATCGTGCTGGCGTTCGTGCTCTACCAGGGGGCGGACGTGCCGGCGTTCGGCGAACAGCCGGTGGTGGTCGGGTCGGTGGTGGAGGACTCGCCGGCGGCGAAGGCCGGCATCCTGCCCGGCGACCGCATAGTGGCGATCGGCGACACGACGGTGGACAACTGGGACGAGTTCTCGATGGAGATCCTGCCCAAGGGCGGGCGGCAGGTCACCCTGACCATCGAGCGCAACGGCCAGCGCTTCCGGCAGGACATGACGCCGGGCGCGGTCGGCCCCTACGACGAAGCCTTCGTCGGCGTGCGCGCACTGGCCCGCCCGGCGGTCGCGGCGGTCAACCCGGGCGAGCCCGCGGCCGAGGCCGGCCTGCAGCGCCGCGACATCATCCTTGGCGTCAACGGCGAGAAGCCGATCACCCAGCAGCGCATCACCGAGGTGATCCAGGCGAACGAGGGCAAGCCGGTCACCTTCGAGATCGAGCGCGAGGGGCAGCCGCAGACCCTCGTGGTCACGCCGAAGAAGCTCGAGACGGTCCGCATCGGCATCCAGATCAGCCCCGAGTTCAAGACCGTGCAGCCCTCGCTGCCCGAGGCCTTCGTGCTGAGCGCCCAGCGCAACTGGGAAGCCTCGGCGATGATCATCCGGACGCTGGGCGGCCTGTTCACCCGCGACACGCCGGTGAAGCAGCTGATGGGCCCGGTGGCGATCGCCGGCCTGTCGGGCGACGCGTTCCAGCTCGGATGGATCCCGCTCTTCAGCCTGATGGCGATGATCAGCCTGAACCTCGGCCTCCTGAACCTGATGCCGGTGCCGGTGCTCGACGGCGGCCACATCGCCATCCTGGCGCTCGAGGGGCTGTCGCGGCGCGACTTCAGCATGAAGGTCAAGGAGAAGATGCTGCTCGCCGGCTTCGTCCTCCTGCTGATGCTGATGGTCACGGTGATTTACAACGATCTGGCCCGGGTCCAGTGGATCCAGCGCCTGATGCCGTGGCGGTAGGCTGAGCATCGGGCATCCCGCACCCCGCACCTGGCGCCCGCTCGGCGCGCTGCGCCCAGAGCTCCGGCCGATGTTCGCGCTCGCCGCCCCGGTGATCGTGTCCGAGCTCGGCTGGATCACGATGGGCATCGTGGACACCGTGATGGTTGGCGGCCTCGGCCCGGAGGCCATCGGCGCCGTCGGCCTCGGCGCGTCCCTGTTCATGGCGATCGGCGTGTTCGCGATGGGCATGCTGCTCGGCCTCGACACCCTCGTGTCGCAGGCGTTCGGGGCGGGCCGGGTGGACGAGTGCCACCGGTGGCTGCTGCACGGCGTGGCGCTCGCGATTGCCCTGGCGCTGCCGGTGTCGCTGGTGCTGCTCGCGGTGATCGCCGACCTCGATCGCTGGGGGATGGACCCGGCGGTGCTGCGCCTCACGCGCCCCTACCTCACCGTCGTCACCTGGAGCGTCCTGCCGCTGCTGTTCTACTTCGCGCTGCGCCGCTACCTGCAGGGCATGGGCGCGGTCCGGCCGGTGATGGTCGTCCTGCTCCTCGCCAACATCGTCAACGTGATCGCCAACTGGATGCTGATTCACGGCCGGCTCGGCGCGCCGGCGCTGGGCGTGGCCGGCTCGGCCTGGGCCACGGTGCTGTCGCGGACGGCGATGGCGGCAGGGCTGATTTACGTCATTGTCAGGCGTGAGCAGGGCCGGCGGCCGGGACTGCGGGACACGCCGCTCCGCATCGACTGGGGCTGGATGCGGCGGCTCGTCTGGCTTGGGGGTCCTGCCGCGCTGCAGCTGACGCTGGAAGTGGGAGTGTTCGCCGCCGGGTCGGCGCTGGCCAGCCGGTTCAGCCCGGCGTCGCTCGCCGCGCATCAGATCGCGCTCAACCTCGCCAGCTTCACGTTCATGGTGCCGCTCGGCCTCGCCTCGGCGGGTGCCGTGCGGGTTGGCCACGCCGTCGGCCGGCGCGACGGCGCGGCGGCGGCCCGCGCCGGCTGGACGGCGCTCCTGTTCGGCGTGGTGTTCATGTCGCTGGCGGCGTGCGCCTTCCTGGTGATGCCGCGGGTGCTGATCGGCGCCTTCACCACCGACCCGGGGGTCCTCGGCGTCGGCGTGTCGCTGCTCGCGGTAGCCGCCGTCTTCCAGCTGTTCGACGGGCTGCAGGGCGTCGGCACGGGCGTGTTGCGCGGCCTCGGCGACACCCGCACGCCGATGCTGTGGAATCTCGGCGCGCACTGGGTGGTCGGACTTCCCATTGCTTACGCCCTGGCCTTCCACTTCGGCTTCGAGGTGATCGGGCTGTGGTGGGGCCTTTCCGTCGGCCTCATCATCTGCGGCGTGGCCCTGCTGCTCATCTGGTGGCGCCGGGCGCGCTCGGTACTGCCCTTGCTCGGACAGGAGCCAGGAGGAGGACTCGATGGCTCAGCAGGGAGAACAGCCCAGACCGCACGGTGATCCACTCGCGGACGAGGTGGTCGAGGACAATCGCGCGCAGCGCCAGAGCGACGCGCCGGAGGACATGCAGGGCAGGGAGGAACCGACCGCGGGCACCCGTTCCACCGCGAATGGCATACCGGCCGGGGACGAGCGCGGCGGCGCGGAGCGGCGCCGGCAATACGACGAAGGGGCGGACCTCGTCAGCAAGATCGACTGACGCCGGCTCTGGGAACCTGCCGTCCGCAGGCGCACGTCTAGCGGTCCGCTGACGGGGCCGCGGCGGCCCGGCGCGGATACCGGGTGGCGATGTAGGTGTCGACGAGCTCGCGAAACGACGTCGCGAGCTCGTCGTACGTACCGCGCAGCGTCGTGAAGTGCTCGCCGTCGATGTAGACCGGGCAGTTCGGCGACTCGCCGGTCCCGGGCAGGCTGATGCCGATGTTCGCGGCCTTCGACTCGCCCGGGCCGTTGACCACGCAGCCCATGACGGCAAGCGTCATCGTCTCGACGCCCTCGTATTCCGTCTTCCACTCGGGCATGCGCTCGCGGATGTATTCCTGCGTCCGTTCGGCGAGCTCCTGGAAGGTGCTGCTCGTGGTCCGGCCGCAGCCCGGGCACGCCGTCACGCTCGGCGCGAAGGCGCGCAGGCCGAGCGCCTGCAGCAGCTCGCAGGCCGCGTACACTTCCTCGCGGCGGTCGCCCCCCGGCCGCGGCGTGAGCGAGACGCGGATGGTGTCGCCGATGCCCTGGGCCAGCAGGACGCCCATCGACGCCGCGGACCAGACCAGGCCCTTCGTGCCCATCCCGGCTTCCGTCAGGCCGAGGTGCAGCGGCTGATCGGTCCGCCGCGACAGTTCGCGGTAGATCGCAATCAGGTCGCGCGGCCGCGAGGTCTTGCACGAGATGATGATCTGATCCTTGCGCAGGCCCGATTCGAGCGCCAGCTCGGTCGATTGCACGGCCGACAGCACCATGCACTCGTTGATGATGTCTTCCGAGCTGAGGCCCAGGTTGCGATCGGTGTTGTCCTGCATCCGATCGATCACGAGCTCCTGGTTCAGCGACCCGCCGTTCACCCCGATGCGCACCGGCCGGCCGTAGTCCCGGGCCACGGCGCAGATGGTGGAGAACTGCTCGTCGCGGCGGCGCCCGGTGCCGACGTTGCCCGGGTTGATGCGGTACTTGTCGAGCGCGGCGGCACAGGCCGGGTAGCGGGTGAGGAGCAGGTGCCCGTTGTAGTGGAAGTCGCCAATCAGCGGCGCGGTGACCCCGGCATCGAGCATCCGCTGCTTGATCTCGGGGACGGCTTCGGCGGCCTGCGGCAGGTTCACGGTCACCCGGACCATCTCGGAGCCGGCTTCAGCCAGCTCGATGCACTGCTGCGCCGTGGCCGCCGCATCCGCGGTGTCGGTCATCGTCATCGACTGGACGACGATGGGCGCGCCTCCGCCAACCTGGACCGATCCAACGCGCACGCCGACGGTCTTGTGCAGACGTACCTGGGACATGAACCTTACGATCATACCAAGCCGGCCGGGGTGGCTGAAATCCGGCTGGCAAAGGCTGAGCTGGAGGCGGGCAGAAGGGTGTCAATCTTGCACTGAGAACTCTGCGAGACGGCTGAACGTCCTTAACAAGGGACGGCTCAGCCACGAGTGGGCTTCGAGCCACGCGGCACCCGGAGCGGACGGAATGAGATGGAGAGAAGAACGATGACTGCACAGGTATGGATCCGGACAGCAATCGCCGCGACGGTGATCGCCATGGCCGGCACGGCGGCGGCGCAGCAGAGCGTCAGTTCAGCCGACATCGAGCGCCTTCAGGACCAGGTCTACCAGGCGGGGTCCGATGTCGGACGCCTGCGGCTGACCGACGCCAAGATGGCCTCGCGGCTCGAGACCGAGCTCGACGACCTGCGCGACGAGGTGGTGTACCTGAAGGTGAAGATGCGCAAGGACGGCACGGTCAACCGCAGCGAGTACTCCGAGCTGCGGGATCGCCTGCAGGACCTGCGGTCGCGCGCGCGCGGCGACTCCACGGCGCCGACGACGCAGGCGCCGAGCTCGCAGTGGCCGGCCAATACCGGCGGTGCGCGCAGCGGCTCGCAGGGCGCGATCACGGGCGGCGTTGCCGGCGGCGCCGGCGACGGCCAGCGCACGGGCACGGGATCGTCGACCGGCGTCTCCGGCGGCGTCTACGACGAGAATAGGCGGGACCGCCAGACGTCGAGCGACAGCGTGATTCCAGCGGGGCAGGAGATCGACGTCCGGCTCCAGACGCAGCTCAGCTCCGATAATGCGCAGGTGGAGGATCGCTTTGAAGCGACGACTGCCGCCGACCTCTACCGCGGCAACGACGTCCTCATCCCGGCTGGATCCGTGATGCGGGGGGTGGTGAGCTCGGTGAATCGCGCGTCGCGCACCGACCGCAAGGGTGAGCTGACGGTGGCCTTCGATCAGATCACGATCCGCGGGCGCAACTACCCGATGCGTGGCACGGTCACCCAGGCGCTGGAGAGTGAAGGCATTCGCGGCGAGGCCGGCCGCATCGGCGCCGGGTCGGCGGTGGGCGCGATCATCGGCGGCATCATGGGCGGCGTGAAGGGCGCGCTGCTCGGCGTGCTCATCGGCGGCGGCGGCACCATCGCGGCCACCGAGGGCAAGGACGTCACGCTGCCGGCCGGCACGCTGCTGCGGGTGCGGCTGGACTCGCCGCCGAACATCAAGTAGCGGCGGCGGCCTGCGGGCCATGCCTGGCCACCGGGTGGGCGGTGCGCCGCAGCGCGCGGCGTCCCTTCACCCGGCTGGCTGCTGCAGTCCGGCGAACACCTTCCGCGCCGCGGCCACCGTGCGGTCGATGTCGCGTTCGGTGTGGGCGCCGGAGATGAACCAGGCCTCGAACTGGGAGGGCGGCGGATAGATGCCGCGCTCCAGCATCCCGCGGCAGAACGCGGCGTAGCGGCCCGTATCGGCGGCAGCCGCCGACTGGTAGTCGCGGACCGGCGCATTCGTGAAGAATGGGGTGACCAGCGAGCCGAAGCCGTTGACCTGGAGGTCAACGCCCGCGGCGCGGGCGCCGTCGGCGAGTCCCGCCGCCAGCCGTGCGCCAAGCTTCCCGAGATGGCGGTAGAGCTTCGGCGACAACTCCTCCAGCGACCACAGGCCGGCGGTCATCGCCAGCGGGTTGCCGGAGAGCGTTCCCGCCTGATACACCGGCCCTTCCGGGGACACCAGGGCCATCACGTCTGCCCGGCCGCCGTAGGCGCCGACCGGCAGCCCCCCGCCGATGATCTTGCCGAGGCACGTCAGGTCCGGCGTGACGCCGAACACCTGCTGCGCGCCGCCGGGCGCCGCGCGGAACCCCGAGATCACCTCGTCGAACACCAGCAGGACGCCGTCGCGCGTGCAGATGCGCCGCAGCCCCTCGAGGAAGCCGTCGCGCGGCGGGACCACGCCCATGTTGCCGGCGAGCGGCTCCACGAAGATCGCGGCGACCTCGCCGCGGTGTCCGTCGAGCGTCCGCTCGACCGACTCGAGGTCGTTGTAGCGCGCCACCAGCGTATCGCGCGCCGCGCCGGCCGCCACGCCCGGGCTGGTCGGGACCCCCAGCGTCATCGCGCCGGAGCCGGCCTGCACCAGGAACGCGTCCGCGTGGCCGTGGTAACACCCCTCGAACTTGAGGATCTTGTCGCGCCTGGTGAACGCGCGCGCCACCCGCGCCGCGCTCATCGCCGCCTCCGTTCCCGAGCTCACGAAGCGCAGCCGCTCGATCGACGGCATCAGCGCGGCCACCCGCCGCGCCAGGCGCGTCTCGAGCTCGGTCGGCGCGCCGTAGCTCGTGCCGCGCGCCGCCGCGGCCCCGAGCGCCTTGACCAGCCCCTTCGGCGCATGGCCGTGGATGAGCGGGCCCCAGGACATGACGAAGTCGATGTAGCGGTGACCGTCGACGTCCACCAGGTAGGCGCCGCGCGCCCGTTCGACGAAGAGCGGGGTGGCGCCGATCGACTTGAAGGCGCGCACCGGGCTGTCCACGCCGCCGGGGAGGATGCGGGAGGCCGCAGCAAAGAGCTTTTCGGACTGGTGGTAGCGGGAGCGGGTTCGGCGAAGCATCAGGCCGACGATAGCATTAAGCGCGGGCGAGGCCTATGTCAGCCCGCTCTATCCCAGCGCGCGCGCCGCCTCGCGCGCGTAGTAGGTGATGATGATGTCGGCCCCGGCGCGCCGGATCGCGGTCAGCGTTTCCAGCATCGCGCGCCGCTCGTCGATCCAGCCGTTCCGCGCCGCGGCCTTGAGCATCGCGTATTCGCCCGACACGTGATACGCCGCGGTCGGCAGGCCGAACTCCGCCTTCACCCGCGCAATGACGTCGAGGTAGGTCAGCGCCGGCTTGACCATCACGATGTCGGCCCCTTCGTCGATGTCGAGCGCGACTTCGCGCAGCGCCTCGAGCGCGTTGGCCGGATCCATCTGGTGCGACCGGCGGTCGCCGAACGCCGGCGTCGACCCGGCGGCGTCGCGGAACGGCCCGTAGAACGCCGAGCTGTACTTCGCGGCATACGACATGATCGCGACCTGCGTGCCGCCGGAGGCGTCCAGCGCGTCGCGAATCTGCCCGACGCGCCCGTCCATCATGTCCGACGGCGCCACGATGTCGGCACCCGCCGCCGCGTGCGACAGGGCGGCCCGCACCAGCTGTTCCACCGAGACGTCGTTGGAGATCTCCTCGCCGTCGAGGATGCCGCAGTGGCCGTGCGAGGTGTACTCGCACAGGCACACGTCGGTCACGACGAGCATCTCCGGCACCTCGCGCTTGATGGCGCGCACGGCCGACTGCACCGGCGCTTCCGGATCGTAGGCGCCCGAGCCGATCGCGTCCTTCTCGTCCGGCAGCCCGAACAGCAGGACGGCCGGCACGCCGTCGGCCCGCGCCGCCGCCGCCTCGCGCACCGCCTCGTCCACCGAAAGCTGATACACGCCGGGCATCGAGGCGACCTCGCGCCGCTGCCCTTCGCCGCTGCACACGAACAGCGGGTAGACGAAGTTGTCCGGCACCAGCCGGGTTTCGCGGACCAGCGCCCGGATCGCCGCGGATCGCCTGAGGCGGCGCGGCCGGTGCCGCAGGTCGAGCCCGGTGTGCCGGTCGGCCTGCGCCGGGGAGAGGTGGGCATCCGATCGCGTGATCGTGTCTCGAGTGGTCATGTCGCCGCCCCCGCGGGCGCAGGATGCTCCCGGAAGTATTCCACCAGGGCCTCGACGAGCGCAGCCACGGTGTAGGTGTCCGGCATCACGCCGGTGCTGATGCCGAGCTGCTGCGCGGCTTCGGCCGTGACCGGCCCGATCGACGCCACGGCGGTCGTGCGCAGGAGGTCGGCGGCCTGGTCGTTCCCCAGCATCCGGACGAAGTTCCTGACGGTGGACGCGCTCGTGAACGTCACCGCGTCGATCTGGCGGTCGAGCAGCATGCGGTAGACGTCGGGATGATCCCCGTCGCTGTCCGGCACCGTGCGGTAGGCCACGACTTCCACGACCTCCGCGCCAGCCTTGCGCAGTTCGTCCCCGAGCATCTCACGGGCGATTTCGGCGCGCGGCAGCAGGAAACGGCGCCCGGTAACCGCCTCGTGGCCGTGCAGCTCCGCCAGCAAGGCCTCCGCGCGATGCTCCGCCGGCGTCAGCTCCACCCGCATGCCGTAACGCGCGACGGCGGCAGCGGTTTCGGTCCCGACGGCGCAGATGCGCACGCCCGTGCAGATCGCGGATGTCGCGGCGCTCGAGGAAGCGCCCGCATGAAGTGCTCGACGCCGTTCACGCTCGTGAACACGAGCCAGTCGAACGTCTCGGCGCTGTCGCACGCCGCGTCCATCTCCGCCAGGTCGTCCACCGGCACGATCTTGATGGTCGGCATCACGATCGCCTCGGCCCCGAGCTCCTCGAGCAGCCGCACCAGCTCGCCTCCCTGCTCCCGCGACCGCGTGACGACGATGCGCCGCCCGAACAGCGGCCGGGTGTCGAACCAGCGCAGATGCTCGCGCAGGCCCGCCACGGCGCCGACGATGAAGAGCGCGGGGCGGTCGGGCAGCGCCTGCTGCGCGATGTCGGCGAGCGTGCCCTGTACCGTCTGCTGGGCGGGCGTTGCCGCCTTGTAGATGAGCACCGCCGATGCCGCGGGAGGAGCGCCGTGCGTGAGCAGCGCGCGGGCGATGCCGTCGATCTGCCGGGCCCCGGCGTAGCACGACCATGGTGCCGCCGAGCCCGGCGGCGTGCGCCCAGTCGATGTCGGGCGGCGCGTCGGTTTCCGCTTCGTTGCCCCGGACCAGGAGCAGCGAATCGCCCGCCGCGGGATAGGTGATCGGCACCCCGGCGTGCGCGGCGCCGGCAATCGCCAGCGGCACGCCCGGCACGACCTCGAACGGGATCCCCTGTTCGTGCAGGAAGATCGCCTCCTTGCCGCCGCTGTCGAACACGAACGGATCGCCCCACTTGAGGCGCACGACCAGCTTGCCTTCCCGCGCCTTCTCGGCGAGCAGGTAGCTGATGGCGTCCTGGTCGAACGGCTTGGGCGCGGCCGCGCCGACGTCGATGCGCTCGGCGTGCGCCGGCGCCGACTCCAGCAGGCGCGGGTGCACCCGGTGGTCGTAGACGACCACGTCCGCGCGCTCCAGGCACCGCAGCCCGCGCACGGTGATGAGCGACGGATCGCCCGGCCCGGCGCCGACGATGTAGACCTGCGGCAAGCCCGGCACTCAGTAACTCCCCTCGACCGGGCCCTGCCGGGCCCGCTCCTCGTCGAGAATGGCCCCGGCTCCCGCCGCGGCGAGCTCCGCCGCGACGCGGCCCCCGAGCGCGTCCGCCTCGTCGATGGATCCGGCACCGGCCGCCTTGACCACGCGGGCGCCGTCGGCCGAGCAGACGACCGCGTGCAGCTCGAGCGCGGTCGCCGCGCACGATCGCCAGGGCGCCGAGCGGCAGCTGGCAGCCGCCGCCGAGGGCGGCGACGACGGCGCGTTCGGCATCGAGGGCGGCGGACGCCGCCAGGTCGTGCATCCCCTGCACCGCCCGCCGGGTCCCGTCGTCGCCGGCGCGAATCTCGAGCGCGATGATGCCCTGTCCGGGCGCCGGCACGCAGGTCTGCGCCGGCAGCGCCACGGAGATGCGATCGCCGAGGCCGAGGCGTTTCAGCCCCGCCGCGGCGAGCACGAGGAGGTCGTAGTCGCCGCCATCGAGCTTCCGCAGCCGCGTGTCCACGTTGCCCCGGATGCCCGCGAACGTCGCGCCGTTCATGAGCGGGCCGAGCTGGGCGATCCGCCGGACGCTGCCGGTGCCGACGCGCGGGGCCGGGCCGAGCGACGACAGCAGTTCCGCCAGCGACCCCGCCGTGGCGCCGTTCGGCAGCACGAGCGCGTCGCGGGGATCCGCCCGCGGCAGCGTGGCCGCCACGGCGAAGCCGTCCGGCAGCACCGCCGGCATGTCCTTGGCGCTGTGTACCGCGACGTCGATCTCGTCGCGCAGCAGCGCGTCCTCCAGCTCCTTGACGAAGAGGCGCTTGCCGCCGATCTCCGACAGCGGCGCCTCCTGCAGGCGATCGCCGGAGGTGCGGATGATCACGAGATCGACGTCGAGATCCCGCGCTTCGAGCTGGGCGGCGACGGTGCGGGCCTGCCACAGCGCCAGCTGGCTGCCGCGCGTGCCGATCCGGAGGGGCACGTGCATCAGTCGCGTCTCAGCGGCGTGACCTTCGTCCGCTTCGCCGCCGGCGCCTCGGCCTGTTCCTCCGCCGCCAGCCGGAACAGGCGGGTCAGCGCCTCCGAGTAGGTCGGCCACCGTCGAGTCGTCGCGCACCGACTTGAGCTGTTCGGTCGGCGTCAGCAGCAGCTTTTCGACGATGAGCCGGGTGACGTCTTCGAGCCGTTCGCGGGCCTCGGGCGGCAGGCCGGAGAGCTTCGGCTCGAGCCGGGCGAGCTCCGACCGGCGGATGGCGTCGAAGCGCTCGCGCAGGGCGACGACCGTGGGGATGATGTCGCGCGACTGGAGCCAGGTGGTGAACTTGTCCACCTCCTCGGTGACGATCGTCTCGGCCCGATCCAGCTCGGAGGACCGCCGCGCCAGGTTCTCCTTCACGATGCCCTGCAGGTCGTCGATGTTGTAGAGGAAGACCTGTTCGAGGTCGCCGACGCTGGCCTCGACGTCGCGCGGCAGCGCGATGTCGATGATGAACAGCGGGCGCTGCCGGCGCGGCTGCAGCACCTCCTGCAGGCCGGTCCTGGTGAGCACCGGATCGACCGCCCCGGTGGCGGTGATGATGATGTCGGCCTGGCCGATCGCGTCGAGCATGCCGGCCCACGGCACGGCGCGCCCGCCGAGCTCGCGGGCCAGGCCTTCCGCGGCGCTCAGCGTGCGGCTGGCGATGGTGATCTGGTGGACGTCCTGGGCCTTCAGGTGCAGCGCGGTCAGCTTGGCCATCCCGCCGGCGCCGAGGATCACCACGTGCAGGCCGCTGAGACTGCCGAAGATCTTGCGCGCGAGGGCGATGGCGGCGTAGCTGACCGACACCGCGCCTTCGGCCAGGCCGGTCTCGCTGCGCACGCGCTTGCCGACGCCGAACGCGGTAGTGAAACAGCCGGTTGGTCACGGCCGCGGTGTAGCCGCTGTCGCTCGCGGCGGCGTAGGCGGCCTTGACCTGCCCGAGAATCTGCGGCTCGCCGACCACCAGCGAGTCGAGGCCGGCGGCCACGCGGAAGAGGTGGCGCGCGGCGTCCGCGCCGCGTCGGACGTAGAGGTGCTCCGAGAGCCTCGCCAGCGGCATCTGGTGATAGTCGGCGAAGAACCGCCCCATGGCGTCCGGCGCTTCCGGCCCGGCGACCGCGTAGATCTCCGCCCGGTTGCAGGTGGACAGGATGACCATCTCGCGGCTGACGCCGCGGCCGGCCAGCGCGGCGAGCGCGTCGGCCGTCCCGCCGCGCGAGAAGTCCACCGACTCGCGCAGTTCGACCGGCGCGGTGCGGTGGCTGAGGCCGACGGCGAACAGCCTCACGGCGCGACCTCCCGGGGCGGGCGGCCGGCTGGCGGCGACGGGAGCGGCTCTCGGTGGACACGTTAGAAGTTATGGCTCTTCGACAGGAAGTAGCCGACCGGCACGAAGTTGAGCAGCACGATGACGAAGGCGAGCGCCGACAGCCAGGCGGCCCGCCGGCCGGTCCAGCCGCTCAGCGCCCGGCGCGCGAACACCGCAAACGAGTACACACCCCAGGACACCAGCGCCACCAGAATTTTTGGATCCTGCAGCGACATCGCCTGGACCCGCGGATCGGGCGAGCTCTGCACCTGGGACGCCCAGATCCCGCCGATGCCGATGCCGACGGTGAGGAAGATCCATCCGATCGTCACCGCCCGGCCGTTCATGACGTCGAGGACCTGCAGCGACGGCAGCCGCGCGTAGAAGTAGCCGAGGTGCTTGGCCTTGATCTCCTTGAACAGCAGCGCGTAGGTCACGCCGACGACGAACGCCAGCGCGAAGCTGGCATAAGCGAGCAGCATGCGCCAGGACGTGCAGGGTGAAGAGCGGGCTGCGGAGCACGGCGGGACGCGGCCCGACGCTGGGGTCGAGCGCCGGGATGACGTAGAGCACCGCGAGCAGCGCGGCCACGAGCACGCCCATCGCCCGTTCGCTGGTCGTCAGCTCGATGTAGAGGTAGGCGAGCCCGAGCAGCCAGACGAACGCCGAGACCGCGGCCGCGGTGCCGACGAGCGGCGCGTGGCCGGCCTGCATCGACTGCATGCCGATGATGAAGGTGTGCGCCAGCAGGGCGGCTCCGAGCAGGCCCGTCGCCAGCCGTCCGATGCCGTCGTCGCGCCTGGCGAAGTGGGCGAGATACGCGCCGGCGGCGAATCCGTAGAGCAGCAGGGGGAGCAGGTGCATGCCTGGTTACCGGCTGCCGAGCGCGGCGCCCGGCCCGTAGTAGCCCTGGCGCGTGCGCGCGACCATGCCGTCGCGCGCGATCCGGATGGTGACCCGGCGCCACGCGCCGTTGCGCCGCGTGTTCTTCGAGATGTAGCCGATCGAGTACTGGCTGGCGAGCTCCTGCGCGATCTGATCGTAGATCCCGGGCAGCTCGCCGACCGAGCCGGGATAGAACACGCGCCCGCCGGTCTCCTGCGAGAGCTGGCGCAGCACGAACTCCGCCTCCCGGAAGGCCCGGCGCGGGCCGTCGCCCTGGCGGAGGCCGATGGCGTAGATGGCGGTTTCGGAGCGCTTGGCGAGGTCGAGCACCTCCTCGTAGCCGACCAGGCTCGAGGTGTCGTCGCCGTCCGAGAGCACCACGATCGCCTGGCGGCGCAGCTCCGCCGCTTGCCGGGCGTGCGCCTTGCGCAGGTCCTTGAGCGAGATGTAGATGGCGTTGTAGAGCGAGGTCGAGCCGCCAATCGTGGCCTGGCGGATGGCGTGTTCGAGCGCCGCGGCGTCGCCGGTGAACGTCTGCAGGATGTTCACCTGGCCGTTGAAGTCGATCACTTCCATGACGTCGCCGGGGCGCATGCGCCGGGCGAACCCGATCGCCGCCTCCTGGGCGGTCTCGAGCTTGCCCTCCATGCTGGCGCTGGTGTCGAGCAGGACGGCGAGCGCCACCGGCTGCTGCATCCGCGAGAACAGGGTGGGCTCCTGCCGCACGCCGTCCTCGAACACCTCGAAGTCCTGCGCCTCCAGGTCGGTCACGTAGCGCGGCCCCTGCGACACCGTGACGGCCAGCGACACGAGGTCCACGCCGCTGCGGATCGATTCCTGCGCGCCCGCACCGGCCTGCGCCCCCGCCCCATTCTGCGCGCTCGCACCATTCTGCGCGCTCGCACCGGCGGCGCCGGCGACGGCGGCGCCCAGCGCGAGGGCCAGCGCGCCGGTCCACCGCACTCGAAGGCCGGTCATCTCAGCGATCGGCAAACCGCGTCCGCGCCCGGGCGGTCGCATTCCGGCGGGTGGTGCGAACCTCGACCTTCTCGGGCGGCACGAGCGTGTCCGGCCGTGAGTAGGTCACCACGTACTGGTTGAGGAGCTCGTCGGCCGCCTGTTTGAGCTTCTCGGGCAGGCCGCTGAGCGCGAGCACCTGGTCGCGCCGCCCGCCGGTCCGCGCCGTGCCCTCGGCGACGACCATGTTCCGGCTGCGGGTCTCGTCGGACATTGCGCCGTCGGGCGTGCCCACCGTGATCACGTGCAGGGCGGCGCCCGACTTCTGCAGATGGTCGAGCACCTGCGTGTAGTGCTGGTTGCTGTATTCGACCCCCTCGAACAGGACCGCGACAATCACCGGCCGCTCCGCCTCGCGCTTCGCCAGCGCCTGGCTCGCGTCAGCCACCGCGTCGGAGAAGTAGGCGCCGGCGCCGGTACGCGGGAAGATCCGGTTGACCAGGCGCTTCAGCTCCTCGGTGTCGTCCGAATACGACCCGAGCACGGTCGGCCGCTCCCCGAACGTGATCAATGCGACCTGTCCCTTCCCGTGCAGCCGCTCGATGAACGCCTCGAGCCCCTCGCGCAGGTAGATCGTGGCCGGCATCGCCGCCTGGCTGTCGTCGATGAGCAGCGCCACCTGCAGCGGCGCGTCGGCCGGCCGGACGGCGGTGACCTCGCGGGCGGCGCCGTCCTCGCGCACGGTGAAATCGGCGGCGGCGAGCCCGGTCACCGGCGCCCCCTTGTTGTCGACGACGGAGACGAGGATATCGCGCGTGCGGGCGGCGCCCGGCCGCTGTTCGGTTTGGGCCTGGCTCCCGGCGGCCGTGCACAGAAGCAGGAGCGGAACCAGCCGAAGAGCAATGTGGCGCATAGCCGCAGTATAGGCTTCCCCTGGCATCATCGTCAAGAATGTGAAAGTCAGTAAATATCTGAAAATAATAGGTTTGTAGCCATGTTCCGGCCGTCGTCCGGCCGCACCGCCGGCTTTTCCGCGCGGGGCCGGGCGCCGCCGGCGTTCCACCGGCACCCGGCGGGGCGGGGCATGCCGGACCCCTCGTGTTTGACAGCGCCGACCCTTCGGGCTAGTCTCAGACGTTTGTCGCGGGGCCGTTGCGGCCCGTCTGGGGCTGTCTTCAGCGTATGGCGCGGGATCGGCTGTCGCGGATCCCGGGGCCGAGGTGGTGCCGGCCGCGATTCCGTCTCACGAGCTAGTGAATTGTTTCACAAAGTCGGTATAATAGGCCGTTCGGCACCCCATGGCGCAGCCGCCTGAGACCCCGCCTCCGGGCCGGCAACGGCGGGGCGTCGACTCGCTCCTGGAGCCCGCCAAGGGACTGCAGGAGAGCTTTCGCAGCGCCGGCTCCGTCGCGGCTGCCAGCTACGCCCTGATCGGCGCGATCGTGCTGCTCGGCGGCGTCGGGTATTTCGCCGACCGATGGCTCGACACCGAGCCCTGGCTGCTCCTGGGCGGCCTGCTGCTCGGGATGGTCGTCGGGTTCTACGAGCTGGCGCGGGTCGTATGGCGTCGCACCCCGTAGCGGGGATGGCGCTGGCCAGTGTGGCGTGCGCCGGGGCGTGCCTGGTGCTGTTCGGCGCCGGCGCCCGCTGGGCGGTGCTCCTCGGGATGATCGGGCCGCTGGCGGTGGCCGTCGGCTCGTGGGCCCTGGTGCGCCGCACGCACGGCCGCGTGCCGGCGCAGGTCCCCGGCCTGATGATCAAGCTGTTCGCCGGGAAGATGGTGCTGATCGGGGGATACGTCGCGGCGGTGGTGCTGCTGCTGCCGCTCAGCCCCGTGCCGTTCGTCGTGAGCTTCACCGCGCAGTACGCGCTGCTGCACCTGATGGAAGCGTGGTATCTGCGGCGGCTGTTCCTCCAGGATGCCGGCGCGCTGGAACGTTAGCTCAGTTGTTTATGTTGCAACACGGTCTGCAGGAACACGCGCCCGCCGCGACGCCGGAGAAGTTCGACGCCGGCAAGGTCATCATCGAGCACGTCTCCAACAGCGGACTCGATCACCCGCTGATCCACCTGCCGGCGGTCTTCGGCGTCGATCTCTCGGTCACCAAGCACGTCCTGATGCTGTGGCTGGTGGCCGCCGTCGTGCTGCTCGTGACCATCGCCACCGTGCGCCGCTACCTGCGCCAGGAGCGGCTGGTCCCGGCCGGCTTCATGAACCCGCTCGAGGCGCTCGTCGAGTTCGTCCGCGACACCATGGTCGAGCCCAACGTCGGCCGCAAGTGGGTCCACGTCTGGACGCCGCTGGTGCTGACGCTGTTCGTCTTCATCCTCGCGGCCAACGCCGTCGGGCTGATTCCGATCTTCGAGGTCGTCGGCCTGCTCGACCGCTTCGCGCTCCACACCGACCACGAGTCGTTCCTCAACCGGGTGCTGCACGGCGGCACCACCGCGACCGCCAACTTCAACGTCACGGCCGGTCTCGCGACCATCACCTTCCTCTCCATCATCGTCGCCGGCACCAAGGCGCACGGGTTCGTCCAGCACTGGATCAACCTGGTGCCCAAGGGGCTGGCGTGGCCGCTCTATTTCCTGCTCATCCCCATCGAGATCATGGGGATGTTCGTGCGTCCCTTCGCGCTCACGATGCGGTTGGCGGCCAACATGACCGGCGGGCACATCGCCATTCTCGCGATGCTCTCGTTCGTGTTCCTGTTCGCCGAGCTGGCCGGCCGCGCGATCGTCGGCGTCGGGGTCGGCCTGGCGTTCTCGGTGCCGCTGGCCGTCGGCATCATGGCGCTCGAGATCATCGTCGTGCTCGTCCAGGCGTACGTGTTCGCCTTGTTGTCGGCCGTGTTCATCGGCATGGCCATTCACGCTCATCACTAGGCAGTCAACGGAGGTAATCGAGTGGATTCAGCAGTTCTGCATTTTTTTGGCGCGGCTCTCGGGCTCGGGCTGGTCGTCATCGGCGCGGGCATGGGCATCGGACGGCTGGCGGCGGCCGCGGCCGACGGCGTGGCGCGGCAGCCGAGCGCGGCCGACCGCATCACCGGCGCGGTCAACCTTCCCCTCTTCCTGCTGGAAGGCGTCGCGATTCTCGCCGAAGTGTTCATTCTGCTCATCGTGCTGCTGAAGTAGGCGCCGCGGGCGCGCCCCGCCGGCGCGCCAGGCACATTCTGAGAGGAAGGCCGCGTCCATGAACCCGCTCGTCCAACCGGATCCAGGATTATTCATCTGGACCATCGTCACGTTCCTGATCCTGCTGGCGCTGCTGTCCAAGTTCGCCTGGAAGCCGCTGCTCGTCGCGCTCCAGGGGCGCCAGGATCGGATCGCCCAGGCGCTGGACGATGCCAAGCGGGCGCAGGACGAGCTGGAGCGGGTCCGCCGGGAGTCCGCCGAGATCATCCGCCAGGCGCACGCCGAGGCGGGCGCCATCGTCGCCGCCGGCCGGGCCGATGGCGAGCGGGTGCGCGAGGATGCCAAACAGAAGGCCCGGACGGAAGCCGCCGCCATCGTCGCGGCGGCCGGACGGCAGGTCGAGGCTGAGACCGCCCGCGCCCGCGACGAGATCCGGCGGGAAGCGGTGGATCTCGCTGTGGCGATCGCGTCGAAGCTGATCCGCCGCAACATCACCGCGGACGACAACCGCGTGATGATCGACGAGATGCTCGCCAGCCTGCCGCGGAACTAGTAGCCGTCCAGGGGTGCGGGGCCGCCCGGCCCCCATCCCGTTCCTGACGCATGGCCGCGACCCCGAAGTTTTCCGGTCTCGACGCCCTGCTGCTCCTGATGGCGGTCATCTGGGGCACCAACTATTCCGTCATCAAGAGCGCGTTTCGCGAGGTCCAGCCGCAGGCCTTCAATGCCGTGCGGATGGCGATCGCCTCGGCCGCCCTGCTCACCCTCATGGCCATGCTCGGCCGCGCCGGCCGCGCGGCCCGGCGCCGTCCCGCCGCGCCGGATGCCGGGCCCGGCCCCTTCGCCAGCATCTTCCATACTCCCGCACGCGTGACGCCTCGCGACTGGCTGCACCTGGCCGGGCTCGGCGTGGTCGGCCACATGCTCTACCAGTTCTTCTTCATCGGCGGCCTGTCGCGCACCAGCGTCGCCAACAGCTCGTTGATGCTCGCGGCCACGCCGGTGCTCATCGCGCTGGCCACGGCGCTGGGCGGGCGGGAGGCGGTCGGCCGGCTCCACTGGCTCGGCGCCGCCGTCTCGGTCTTCGGCATCTACCTGGTGGTGGGCCAGGGCATGGCCGTCGGCGGGTCGGGCACGGCCGGCGATCTGATGACGCTGGGAGCGGTGTGCTGCTGGGCGGTATACACGCTTGGCGCCCGTCCGCTCATGGCCCGGCATTCCCCGGTCGGCGTCACCGGGCTGTCGATGGCGCTCGGCACGCTGGTCTACTTCCCGTTCATGTGGCCGCAGGTCAGGCAGGTGGACTGGACGGCCGTGACGCCGTGGACCTACTCCTTGCTCGTCTACTCGGCCCTGTTCGCCCTCTGCGTGTCGTACACCATCTGGTACGTGGCCGTCCGGCAGATCGGCAGCGCCCGGACGTCGATCTACTCGAACCTCGTGCCGGTCGTGGCCATGGGCACGGCGGTGCTCTTCCTCGACGAGCCGATCGGCGTGCGCAAGCTGATTGGCGCGGCCGCGGTCCTGGCCGGGGTCGGCCTCACCCGGGCGGCCGCTCCCGGCATCGCCATCCCGGCGGAAGAGTAGGCGGGGGGCGGCCCCGGTCGCGCCGCCACGCGATCAGAGGCCGTCGCCGGCGGGGGACCCGGCGTGCGCCGGCTGCGCCGCCGGGGGCGCGGTGTCGCGGCTCCAGTCGGTGTGCGGCGCCCGGTTCTCGACGAACCAGCCGTAGAGCAGCCCGCGGTAGCTCTGCCAGCGCGTGCCCTTCCGTGCGTAGAACGGCAGCAGCGCCCGCTGCAGCGCCGGCAGCCGGTAGAAGGGCACGCCGGGGAAATAGTGGTGCTCGAGGTGGTAGTTCGAGTTGAGGAAGGCGAAGTCCCAGAACCAGTGGCCGCGCATCAGCGTGCCCCACTTCGCGGGGTCGCCCGGATCGATGTCGTAGTGCTGCCCGAGACGATTGATGGTGAAGGCCACGGGAAATACGAAGAACACCGGGACGATGCTGGTGCGCACCGCCGCGTAGAGGCCGGCGGCATACCAGATGGCCGCGAGCACCGCCAGGTGCGCCGCGATGGCAACCCGGCGCTCCATGGCGATGCGCGCCCGCAGCGCCGCGTCGTAGGTTGCCGCCTCCCGGCGCGCCGCGCGGAAGTAGATCGCGAAGAGCGCCGGCGTGCAGTACAGCAGCTTCACCCAGCGCGCGTTGACCTTCGGCGACAGGTGATGGCGCTTGGGGTCGTCGTCCGAGCCGAGCTCGGCGTGGTGATCGAGGTGCCAGCGCGTGAACTGGCTGGGGGCCATGCCGGCCGGCACGGCATAGAGGAAGCCGAGCAGCCGCTCCGCCGCCGGCCGCGCGCGCTCGAACACGGCGTGGTGCACGACCTCGTGGAGCAGGATCGTGAAGTTGAAGATGGTGAAGCCCTGGACGACCGCCAGGGGCACCCAGATCAGCGGATGCGCGAAATGGATGAGCCCCCAGCCGGCCAGCCCGAGGATGGCGAATTGCCGCGCCGCGACGACGCCGTGGCGGACCGCGGACTTCTGGTGAAGGGCGCGCAGGGTGTCGCGGGCGAGCGCGTCCCTAAGCTCAGCCTTGACAGCTGTCGCATGCCGCGAGTAATGATGGGAGGCCACCAATGGCGATTTTAGCACCCCGCGACCGCCTACCCCGTGGCTCGGATCCTGCACACGGCCCAGCATGCTGTCCAAAATCCTGACGCCGGCGCAGGACGACATCCTCAAGGAAGAGCGGCGGGTGCTCTCCCGCCTGCGCACGGCGCTGGCCAGGTTCGACGCGGCCGCGGAGCATCAAACGGCCCTCGAGCGGTCGATCGAGCAGCTCGACGAGCTCTTCCTGCTCGTCGTCATCGGCGAGTTCAACGCCGGCAAGAGCGCCTTCATCAACGCCCTGCTCGGTCTCCGCGTGGTGGAGGAAGGCGTCACCCCGACGACCGCCCAGATCAACGTCCTGCAGTACGGCGACGCGATCGAGCGCCGCGTGCGCGAGTCGAACCTCCACGTCATCACCGCGCCCTCCCCGATCCTGCGCGAGATCCACATCGTCGACACGCCGGGCACCAACGCCATCATCCGCGAGCACGAGGCGATCACCTCGGACTTCGTGCCGCGATCCGACCTCGTGCTCTTCGTCACCTCCGCCGACCGGCCGTTCACCGAGACGGAGCGCGCCTTCCTCGAGCAGGTGCGCGGGTGGGGCAAGAAGGTCGTGGTCGTCATCAACAAGGTGGACATCCTCGACGGCGAGCGCGAGGTCGGCGCGGTGCGCGCCTTCGTCGGCGACAGCGCGCAGGCGCTCCTCGGCTTCAGCCCCGAAATCTTCCCGGTCAGCGCGAAACAGGCGCTGCGCGGCAAGCTGGGGGAGCCGGACGCCTGGGCCGCCAGCCGGTTCGAGGCGCTCGAGCGCTACATCGCCACGACGCTCGATGCGCCGGGCCGGGTGCACCTCAAGCTGCTCAACCCGCTCGGCGTGGGCGCCTCGCTGGCCGAGCGCCACGCCGGCTTCGTCCGCGAGCGCCTCGGCCTCCTCAAGGACGACTTCGAGACGCTCGACGAGGTCGAGCGCCAGCTCGTCGATCTACCAGCAGGATCTCGCGCGCGACTTCGAGTTCCGGATGTCGGACATCGACCGCATCCTCATCGAGATGGAGCAGCGCGGCCACGAGTACTTCGACGAGACGATGCGGATTGGCCGGGTGATGGACCTGATCAACCGCAGCCGCGTGCAGCAGGGGTTCGAGCAGCAGGTGGTGGCCGATGCGCCGCAGCAGATCGAGCGGAAGGTGGGGGAGCTGGTGGACTGGCTGGTGGACGCCGATCTGCGGCAGTGGCAGGCGGTCACCACGCACCTGGCCGAACGCCGCCGCCAGTACCGCGACCGCATCGTCGGCGACGAAGGGGGCGCCCGGTTCCACTACGATCGCACGCGGCTGATCGATTCGGTCGGCCGCAAGGCGCAGCACGTCGTCGAGTCGTTCGACCGGCGCAAGGAAGCGCAGGAGCTGGCCGACGGCGCGCGCAACGCCGTTGCGGCCGCCGCGGCCGTCGGCGCGGGAGCGCTCGGCCTCGGCACGATCGTGACCGTGGCCGCGACCACGGCTGCGGCCGACGTCACCGGGCTGGTCCTCGCGTCGGTGCTGGCCGCCGTCGGCTTCTTCATCCTGCCGGCCAAGCGCCAGCGCGGCAAGGAAGAGATGCGCCGGAAGATCGGCGACGTCCGCGCCCGGCTGTCGACGGCGCTGCGCGAGCAGTTCTCGAAGGAGATCACCAAGAGCGGCGATCGCATCCGCGACAGCATCGCGCCCTACAGCCGCTTCGTGCGCGCCGAGGGGGAGAAGCTGAAGGTGGTCGAGGGGGAGCTGCGGGAGATCGAGAACGAGCTGGCCGGCCTGCGGGCGCGGATCGAGGGGCCGGCCGCCTAGCCCGGCGTCCGGGGTGCACGGCTGGCGACGCGGTGTCGCGAGCCCTGCACCCCGGTGGTCGGACGCTTACTTGATCGTCCAGTAATAGATCATCCGGCCGTTGACATCCTGCGTCTTCTCCGCCGGCCAGTCGGAGCCCATGTCGAAGCTGTGCGACACGATCCGGGTGCCCGGCTTGAGCTGTTTGAGCTTCGGCATCAGCTTCAGGTTGAGCGACGGCAGCAGGTAGAGCGTGATGACGCTGGCTGGGCTGAGGTCCGTCTCGAAGAGGTCCTGGTTGAGGAACTTGACCTTGTTGCCGACCTTCGACTTCGCCAGGTTCTCCTCGGCCTCCTTGATGCGGACGGGATTGATGTCGATGCCGACGGCCGTCGCGCCGTATTTCTCGGCTGCCGCAATCGGGATGCGGCCATCGCCCGAGCCCAGGTCGTACACGACGTCTTTCGCCGTGACGCCGGCCATCTGCAGCATCGCCTCCACCACCTCGGGGGGAGTCGGCACGTAGATGACATCAGGTTCGCGGAGCTTGGTGTTGCCCTGCTGCGCCGCAGCGGGCAACACCGTGCCGAGAACCACCGCCAGCGCCGCCGCCATCCTGACAAATCGCACTCGCATCCGTCGTGCTCCTTTCGCGCAGTGGTGGAGAGTCTATCAAATCGATGAGGCGGACCACCGCGCGGGCGATCAGTACCCCATCTCGCGGTTGATCCCGCGCACGATCCGCTCGAGCTCGTCGACGAGCGGGCCGCCCCCGGCCTCGCGGTAGGCGCGGACCAGTCCCCCGTAATACGCCATCACGTCGTCGGCTGCTACCGGGTAGCGGGTCCACACCCGCTCCCCCATGTTCCGGAGGTCGCGCAGGATGGCGTAGGTGTTGTGGACCTTGTCGGCCGCCGAGACGCGCAGGCTCGAGGGCGGAAGGGCTCGCGCGTGACGGGTGTAGGCGGCCTTCCGTTCCGTCCAGGACGGCTTCGGGGTGTCCCACGCATCGGTGCAGTCCTCGACGATCCGCGCGACGGCGTCGCCGAAACGGCGGCGGATGTCATCGAGCCGCTCGCGGCCGCCGTGATCCTCCGCGGCATCGTGCAGCAGCGCGGCAATCGCCTCGTCCTCGGTCCCGCCATCGTCCAGCACGATGGCGGCAACGCCCAGCAGATGCCCGATATACGGCGCGCTGGTGCCGTTCTTGACCTGGCCGGCGTGCACGCGATTGGCATATTGCACGGCCTCTTCGAATCTGCCGCTGAGCTCGGGCATGGCGGGCACTCCTTGCCGGATTCACGATACGCCTCAGGTCTGAACCGCATTGTCAGGCGGAACCGTCGGGCTCGAGAGGGATCACACCGCGTTGGCGCGATTTTTTCAACAGATCCAGCCGACGCGGGAAGTCACGAGTGAAAAGCCAAGGAGCCGACGATGAGGTGCAGCGTTCGCGGGTGGTGTGTCCTGACGGTCACGGCGGTGATGGCGCTGACGCTGCTGGCGGCGGCCCGGCCGGCTTCGCCTGCCCAGCCGAAGCGGGTCCAGCTCGGGCTGGCGTCGTATTATGGGCCGGGCTTCCACGGCGAGGAAACGGCCAGTGGCGAGATCTTCGATCAGCGCGAGATGGTGGCCGCGCACCGGACGCTGCCGCTCGGCTCGGTCGTACGGGTCACCAACCTCGAGAACAGCCGCCAGGTGGTGCTGCGGGTGATTGACCGCGGGCCGTACGGCCGCAATTTCAGGAAGGGCACCATCGTGGACGTGTCCAAGGGAGCGGCGCAGCGGCTCGGATTCATCCGCGACGGCATCGTGCGCGTCCGCCTCGAGGTGATCGAGCTGCCGGCCGACGGCGATGACAGCTGACGCCGCGCCAGGCGATCCCCGCGCGCCGGTCTACGCCACGCTGCGCTCCCTCGGCATCGACTACCAGATCCACGAGCATCCTCCCGTGTTCACCGCGGAGGAGGCGGCCGCGCACTGGCTGGCGATCCCCGGTGCGGCGGTCAAGAACCTTTTCCTGCGGAACAAGAAAGGCAACCACCACTATCTGGTCATCCTGGGGATCGGGAAACAGGCCGACCTGCGCCATCTGGCGAAAGTGATTGGCGACGATCGCCTGAGCTTTGGGTCACCGGAGCGGCTGCTGGCGCATCTCGGCGTCACGCCGGGCAGTGTGTCGCCGTTCGGCCTGATTCACGATCGCGCGCGCGCGGTCAGCGTGATCGTGGACGGGGATCTGAAGCGCGAGGAACGGCTGATCTTCCATCCGAACGACAACACCGCGAGCCTGACGATCACCGGCGCGGCGTTCGCGCGGTTCCTGGAGCACCAGGGGAACAGCGTCCGCTGGCTGACGCTGTGAGCCGGGACGCCGCCGATCCGCTCCTACTCGGACGCGCGCTTGGGCCGCATGTTCGCGGCGAGGATGCGCTTCCGCAGGCGGATGTGACTCGGCGTCACCTCGACGAGCTCGTCGTCGTTGATGAACTCGATGGCCTGTTCGAGGCCCAGCTTGCGCGGCGGGATGAGCCGGACGGCCTCGTCGGCGCTCGACGCGCGCATGTTGGTCTGCTTCTTTTCCTTGGTGACGTTGACGTCGAGGTCGTTGGCCCGCGCGTTCTCGCCAATCACCATGCCTTCATAAACCGGCGCCGCCGGCTCGATGAAGATCTCCCCCGCTCCTGGAGATTCCAGATCGCGTAGGCGGTCGCCACGCCCGTCCGGTCGGCCACGAGCGCGCCCGTGAGCCGCGACGGGATGGCGCCGTGCCACGGCTCCCAGGCGGCAAACAGGTGGTTCATGATCCCCGTGCCCTTGGTTTCGGTGAGGAACTGCGAGCGGAAGCCGATCAGGCCGCGGGCCGGAATGCGGAACTCCATCCGGATCCGGCCGCTGCCGTGGTTGACCATCTTGGTCATGGTGCCGCGCCGCATGCCGACCTGCGCGATCACCACGCCCTGGAACTCCTCGGCCACGTCGATGACGAGGTCTTCCACCGGCTCCATCACCTTGCCGTCCACCTGCTTGGTGACGATGTCGGGGCGCGACACCTGGAGCTCGAAGCCTTCCCGCCGCATCATCTCGATGAGGATGGAGAGCTGCAGCTCGCCGCGTCCGAGCACTTTCATCTGCTCGGGCGTGTCGGTCGGCTCCACCCGGATGGAGACGTTGCCGAGCAGCTCGCGCTCGAGCCGATCCTTGATCTGGCGCGAGGTGACGAACTGGCCGTCGCGGCCGGACATCGGCGAGGTGTTGACGCCGAAGATCATCGACACCGTCGGCTCGTCGATGGCCACCGGGGGGATCGGCGAGGGATTCTCGAGCTGGGCGATCGTCTCGCCGATGGTGATGTCCTCGATGCCGGCCAGGCAGACGATGTCGCCGGCCGCCGCTTCGTCGATGTCGATGCGGCGCAGGCCCTCGAAGGCGAAGAGCTTGGTGACCTTGGTCTGCTGGATCTTGCCGTCGAGCTTGCAGACGCTGACCTGGTCGCCGATGCGGACGCGGCCGTTGAAGATGCGGCCGATGGCAATCCGGCCCAGGTAGTCGCTCGAGTCCAGGTTGGCCACGAGCATCTGCAGCCCGGCCTCCGGATCTCCCTTGGGCGGCGGCACGGCGTCGACAATGGCATCGAACAGCGGGCGGAGATCCTCGCCGGGCTGTTCGAGCGTGGCCGTCGAGGTCCCGGCCCTGGCGCTGGTGTAGAGCACCGGGAAGTCGAGCTGTTCTTCGGTGGCGTCGAGGTCGATGAAGAGGTCGTAGATCTCGTTCAGGACCTCCTGGATGCGGGCGTCCGGTCGGTCGATCTTGTTGATGACGACCAGCGGGGTGAGCCGCCGCTCGAGGGCCTTGCGCAGCACGAAGCGGGTCTGCGGCAGGGGCCCTTCGGAGGCGTCCACCAGCAGGAGGACGCCGTCCACCATCGAGAGCGTGCGCTCGACTTCGCCGCCGAAATCGGCGTGCCCGGGGGTATCGACGATATTGATGAGCGTGTCGCGGTAGTGGACCGCCGTGTTTTTCGCCAGGATCGTGATGCCGCGCTCACGCTCGAGGTCGGTGTTGTCCATGGCCCGCTCGGCCACCCGCTCGTTGGACCGGAAGATCCCGCTCTGGTGCAGGAGCGCGTCGACCAGGGTGGTCTTGCCATGGTCGACGTGGGCGATGATCGCCACGTTCCGCCTCAGGGCGTTGGCGACGGACGGGGCGGTTTTTGCGTGCGCGAGCATCCGAACAGTATATCGCGCGGCACGGGGGCCGTGCTGGCGGCCCCCGGTTTAGCGCCGCCGGCTCACTTCCTGACGAGCCAGGTGATGCCGCCGTAGAGCCGCCAGTAGTCCGGCGCGTTGTCGTTGGCCTGGAAGCGGCGGACGTCGCCGCGGGCGATGAACCGGGGCGCCAGCGGATACTTGACGCCGCCGCCGAAGTTGATGGCGACCTCGGTGGCGGAGAGGTCGGCGAGGAGCGCCAGCACCTCGGGGTTCTTCAGGTCCTGGCTGCTGCGCTCGATGCCGATGCCGAACGTGGCGTAGGGCGTGACCCGCTTGACGTCGAAGTGGTAGACGGCATTGGCGCTGAAGTTCGAGACCGACCAGTCGATGGCGTCGGTGTCGCCGGCGACGTCGAAGAGGTGGCTGATTTCCCCTTCGAATCCGAGGTTGTACGTCAGATCGTAGGCGACAGCCACGCCGATGCCCAGGGAATCATCGGGGGCGGGATCGCCGATGCCGGCCGACGTGTGCAGGAACGGGGTCACGGTCAACGAGCGCGGCTGGGCGATGGACTGGGCCCCGGCCGGGGCCGCGGTTGCGACGGCGGCGGCACACACCAGGACGGCAGCGAACGAGCGGAAGACGTCTCTTGTCAAAACTGGAACCTCCATCGAAGAGTTACGGGGTTTAGACGCTGCGTGTTGCAAGATGGCTGCCTCGTGCCGGCCGGGCCGGGCCTGGCCGATCAACCACCCGCCCCGCGGCGCCGTCATATGGTGACACGGCCCTGATGGCTGATTCGGACCTGATTACCCGCGCGGCGGACGGCGACGCCTCCGCCTTTCAGGCGCTCGTCGAGCAGCATCGATCCATGGTGTATCGCGTCGCGTATCAATTCGCGGGGAATCACCACGACGCGGAAGACATTGCCCAGGAAGTGTTCCTCAAGGTGTATCGCTCGCTCGACCAGTTCCGCCAGGACGCGCAGTTGAGCTCCTGGCTGTATCGAATCGTGATGAATGCCTGTATCGACCATCGCCGCCGCCACGTCCCGGCGGCTGGCGCCCCCTCCGCCGACGAGGCGGAGCGCCGCCTGGCGAGTGCGCCGGAAGAAACCCCGGGCCCCGAAGATCGCGCGTACGCCGGGGAGCTGGGCCAGGCGATTGCCCTGGAGGTCAGCCGCCTGCCGCCCGGGCAGCGGGTCGTCTTCATCATGCGCCACCATCAGGGTCTCAAGCTGGGCGAGATTGCCCGGGCTGCTGGGGCTGGCCGAGGGGACGGTGAAACGGCAGCTGCATGCCGCCGTGCACCGGCTGCGGCATGCGCTGGCGCGCGCCCACGTCCCGGCGGCCGCCGCCGGCCTGGCTCGGGGGCGCGTATGACGTGCCCGCTGCAGGACGCCGGCACCATCGAGCTGTACTTCTACGACGAACTGCCGGCGCCGGAGCGCCGTGCGGTCACCGGCCATCTGCCCGCGTGTCCGGCGTGCCGCCAGGCGCTCGAGGAGCTGGCGGTCGTGCGCGCGGCCCTGGCCGCGCAGCCCGACGTCGCGGCCCCCCCGGACGGCTGGCCGGCATTCATGGCGCGGCTCGATCGCGCCGTGGCGGCGCCGGACGCCGGCACGCGCGCGCCCCTGCCGAACGCCTGGCCGTGGACCGCGTCGCCGGCAGGCTCCGGCTACCTGGCCGCCGCCGCGGCGGTCGCGCTCGTCACGCTCAGCGTCCTGTTCGCGCCCGGCCGGCGTCCGGCCGGCGACGCAGCTCCGGGGCGCCCAGCGTCTGCGCAGGAACGGCCGGTGCCGGCGCCGGATGCCATGCCGGCGGATGCCGTGCCGGCGCCCGACCCCGCGCTGGTGTCGCTCAGCGGCCAGCATTTCGAGCGGTCGAAGCTCGTCGTGCTCGGGCTGGCGACCAAGGAGCCGGATGCGTCGGCTGGCACCGACTGGGCCTACGAACGCGAGCTGGCGGGGACGCTGCTCGGCGATACCCGCCTCTACCGGCAGGCCGCCGAAGCGCGGGGGATGAACGGGCTCGCCGACGTGATGCGGGACCTCGAGCTCGTCCTGCTCCAGACGTCGATGGCGCAGGAGCCGGACGCCGGCTCCCTGGAGCAGCTCCAGCGCCTGATTCGGCGCCGCGATCTGCTGACGAAGATGGACGTAGTGCATGCGCGGGCGGACGTCCGCGCCGCGCGAGGAAGCCAATGACGCACGTCTGGTGTCTGCTCGGGATCCTGCTCGCTCCGCCGCTGCTCTCCGGCGCGGCTGCCGCTTTGGTCTCCGACATGCGTGGCGGGGTGCCCGCCGAGTCGGCACGGATGCTCCGCGCCAAGGACCTGATCGCCGAGGAGCAGTGGGTACAGGCGATCGCTCTCTTGAAGGCGGCCGCCGACGACCGCAAGGAACCGAACCGCGACGAGGCGCTGTTCTGGCTGGCGCACAGCCAGAACCAGGCAGGCCACATGGTGGAGTCGGTCGAGAGCATCCGCCGCCTCCAGCGCGAGTTCGAGAAGAGCCGCTGGTCGGCGCCGGCGTATTCGCTGCTCATCGAGCTCGCGCAGAAGCTCGGGCGCAACGACGTGTTGTGGTGGACGGCCGCGCCGCTGCCGCCGAAGCCGCCGGTCCGGGTTGCCGCGCCGCACCCGTCCCCGGCGCCAGGCCGGACGGCCGTCGCGCCCCGGCAGCCCGCGCCTCCCTCCACCCCCGCCCCGGCATGGCCCGTCCCGCCACCGCCGCCGGTGGCCGCGGTTCCACCGGCGCCCGCCGTGGCCGGCGTGCCCCCGCCGCCGCCACCGCCGCCGGCCTGGGTCGCCGACAACTACCTGCCCGACGCCGACCTGCGCGTCGAGGCCCTCGGCCGCTTGATGGCCGTCGATGCGCCGCGGGTGATCCCGATGCTGCGCAGCATCGCCTTCGAGGCGGACAACCTCGCCGCCGCGCGCCGCGCCGTCTTCGTGCTCGCACAATCGCGGAATCCGCAGGCCGAGGAGGTGGTGGCGGCCGTGGCGCGGACGGGCCCGGAGGCGGTCCAGATCGTCGCCGTTCGCGAGCTGGCCCGCTTCGGCGGCGTCTCCGCCGGCGCCGAGCTCCTCGAGGTCTACGGCTCCGGCACGCCGCGTCTGAAGGCGCAGGTCGTCAACTCGCTCGCCGAACGGGCGGACCGCACGGGCCTCTACACCATCGCGCAGTCGGAGCGCGATGCGCCCCTCCGCGAACGCGCCATCCTCGCGCTCGGCCGCGCCGGCGGGCAGGAGCAGCTGCGCACGCTCTACGTCCGGGGACCCGACGGCGCCCGCGGCGCCGTGATTGCCGGTCTCTGCAGCGCCCGCGACGACGAGGGGCTCATCCGGATCGCGGACCGGGAGAAGATCGCGAGCCTCCGCCAGGAGGTCCTGGACTGCCTGCGGCTGATGGGCACGCCGGCGGCGAAGGCCTACCTGTCGGCACGGCCGCGGTAGGCGGCGGGCTGAAATGCTCGCCTGCCGGCGCGCCGCGCCGGTATCATCAGCCTGATGACCCCGGCCGACAATCCGCTGCTCGACAACCTCCGCATCGAGCCGACGCCAGGCGCCACCACGCTGGTGATCTTCGGCGCCTCCGGCGATCTCACCAAGCGCAAGCTCCTGCCCGCGCTGCACAGCCTGTCGCGCGGCCAGCGCCTGCCCGCCCGCTTCAACGTGGTCGGCGTCGGCCGGACGGAAATGGACGACGAGGGCTTCCGCCAGCAGTTCCGCGACAGCATGCGCGAGTTCGTCGACCCCGACGCGGCAGACGACGAAGTCGCCCGATCGCTCGAGGCGGGGATGTACTACCTCGCCGGCGAGATGGACGACCCGGCGCTCTACGACCGGCTGGCGAAGCAGCTGCGCCGCATCGACGGCGACGAGGGGGTGCTCTATTACCTCGCCATCCCCCCGTCGGTCTACGGCACGGTGGCCGAGCGGCTCGGGGCCGCCGGACTGGCCGGCCACGTCACGCGCGGATGGCGGCGGATCATCGTGGAGAAGCCGTTCGGCGTGGACCTCGCCAGCGCCCGGGATCTCAACGAGCTGCTGCACCGGCATTTCGACGAAGAGCAGATCTTCCGCATCGACCATTACCTTGGCAAGGAAACCGTTCAGAACCTGCTGGTGCTGCGCTTCGCCAACGGCATGTTCGAGCCGATCTGGAACCGGCGCTACATCGACCACGTCCAGATCACCGCCGCCGAGACGGTCGGCGTCGAGCGGCGCGCGTCGTACTACGAAGGGGCTGGCGCGCTCCGCGACATGGTGCAGAACCACCTGATGCAGCTGCTCGCGCTCGTCGCCATGGAGCCGCCCACCGAGTTCACGGCGGCGAGCGTCCGCGATCGCAAGATGGACGCGCTGCTCTCGGTCCAGCCCATCGTCGGCGGCGACTCGCGCCCCGCCATCGTCCGCGGCCAGTACCGCGACGGCTACGTGTCCTCGACCGACGTGCCCTCGTACCGCACCGAGCCGGGCGTGTCCAAGAGCTCCACCACCGAGACGTTCGTCGCGATGCGCCTGCAGCTGGACAGCTGGCGCTGGGCGGGCGTCCCGTTCTACCTGCGGACCGGGAAGCGCCTGCCGAAGCGGACGACGGAAATCGCCATCCAGTTCAACCGGCCGCCGCTGCAGATCTTCCGGCGCGTCAGTCCGACGCCGCTGACGTCGAACCTGCTCGTCATCAACGTCCAGCCGGACGAAGGCATCTCGCTGCGCTTCGACGCCAAGATCCCGGGCACCCGCATGCAGGTCGCGCCGGTCATGATGAATTTCCGCTACGGCTCGACCTTCCCCGGCGAGGTGCCGGAGGCCTACGAGACGCTGCTGCTCGACGCCATGCTGGGCGACGCCACGCTCTTTGCCCGCCACGATTTCGTCGAGGCCTCCTGGGCGCTCGTGACCCCCATCCACGAGTCCTGGCGCGAGGACAAGGCCACCCACATCCCGACTTACGAATCGGGCGAATGGGGACCGCCCGAGGCCGACGCGCTGATTGCCAAGGACGGACGACGCTGGAGGACGCTATGACCGTGGCCACCCCCGCCTTCTCACGATCCGGAACCCTGATCATCGTGGGACCCTCGGCCCGCCTCGCCGAGGCCCGCGCCAGCCTCGGCGGCATCAACGAAGCGGTCAGTGTCCGCGTGGTGCTGATCTCGACGTCGCCGGCGAGCCCGATTCCACACCAGACCAACGACGACGTCGCCACGATCGAGGGGCTGCCGCTCGGCTACCTGAACAACGCGATTGCCGCGCTGCGGCTGTCGAGTCTTCCGAGCGTGGTGTGGTGGCGCGGCGGCCCGCCGGACGCGCTGGCCGGGGTCGCCACGCTGGCCGATCGCGTCGTTCTCGACGCGGAGCATCCCGAGCCGCTCTGGGAGCGCGCCCCCGACCTCTTCGAGCGCACGGCCCTCACCGACGTGCGCTGGGCCCGGCTGACGCGGTGGCGGGCGGCGATGGCGCACTTCTTCGATCTCGCGCCGGTGCGCGACGCCTCCCGCACCTTTGCGCGCCTGCGCGTCGAGGGCAGCGACCAGCCCCTGTGCGCACTTTTTGCCGGCTGGCTCGATGCCTCGCTCGGCTGGGACGGCCGCGTCGCCGTCGTCCGCGAAGAGGCGCCCGCCGCGCTGGCGGCCGTCACGATCGAGGGGCCTGGCACCAGCCTCGAGCTCAAGCTGCTGCCCAACACCACCTGCGTCAGCGCCGAGGCGCGCATGCACGGCCAGCCGCTCGCCTCCCGCGTGGTCTCGCTCGGCGACCAGAGCCTGCCGTCGCTCATCTCGCAGGAGCTCCGCGTCCGATCGAGAGACTTCGCGTTCGAACGCGCGCTGGCGCGGACGCTGCCGGCGCCGACGACGTAGCCCGCCGCCCGCGCGTCGTGCTACCTTCCCCCGGTGCGCCACGACGCCACCACCCTGAATCTCGCCAGCATCCTGGAACACGCCGCCCGGCAGACCCCCGAGTGGGTCGCCGTGACCTGCGGCGACATGCACCTCACGTTCGCGGACCTGAACGCGCGGGCGCACCGCCTGGCGGCGGGGCTGCAGGCGATGGGCGTGGGCCCCGGCGATCACGTCGCGCTCAGCTGCCCGAACCTGCCGTGGTTCCCGATTGCGTACTACGGCATCCTGAAGGCGGGCGCCGTCGTCGTGCCGCTGAACGTGCTCCTCAAGCCGCGGGAGATCGCGTATCACCTCACCGACAGCCGGGCGGTGGCGCACATTGCCTTCGAGGGCACGAGCGAGCTGCCGATGGCGGCCATGGCGAAGGCCGGGTGCGACGAAGCGCACTGCGCGAACCTGATCGTGATCCCGGCCGCGCCCGGCGCCCCGAGTCCGGTCGCCGGCGCGCGGACGCTCGACGAAGTGATGGGCCTCGGCGGATCGCCGTTCGAGAGCGTCCCCCGGCGTCCCGACGACACCGCCGTGATCCTCTACACCTCCGGCACGACTGGTCAGCCGAAGGGCGCCGAGCTGACGCACGAGAACATGCTGCTCAACGCGATGGCGACCCGCGACATCCACCAGCCGGCGATGCAGGGGGGGTTCGCGCAGGATGTCGCGCTGGTGACCCTGCCGCTCTTCCACTCGACGGCGCAGACGTGCCAGATGAACGCCGGCTTCCTGAGCAGCTTCCGGCTCGTGCTCCTGCCGCGCTTCGACCCGAAAGCCGTTCTCGACACCATGGCGCGCGAGAAAGTCGGGTTCTGGATCGGCGTGCCGACCATGTACTGGGCGCTGCTGCAGCTGGCGAGGGGCGGCGGCGCCGACACCGGGGTCGTGGCCGCGCACCTGCGGCTGTGCGCCTCCGGCGGCGCGCCGATGCCGCTCGAGGTGCTGCGCGGCTTCGAGGCGACGTTCTCGGCGCGCATCGTCGAGGGCTACGGGCTGTCGGAGACGTCGCCGGTCGCCTGCTTCAACCAGCTGCATCATCCCGCCCGGCCGGGGACCGTCGGCCAGTCGATCTTCGGCGTCGACGTCAGGTGCGTGGACGCGGACGATCGCGTCGTGGCGGCCGGGGAGACGGGCGAGGTGATCATCCGCGGCCCGAACATCATGAAGGGCTATTTCAACCGGCCCGAGGCAACGGCCGAAGCGATGCGGGGCGGCTGGTTCCACACCGGCGACATCGGCCGTCTCGACACGGACGGCTATCTGACGATCGTCGATCGCAAGAAGGACATGATCATCCGCGGCGGGCTCAACGTCTACCCGCGCGAGATCGAAGAGGTCATGTTGACCCACCCGGCGGTGTCGCTGGCCGCCGTGATCGGGGTGCCCGACGAGCGGCTGGGGGAGGAGGTCAAGGCCTTCGTCGTGCTCAAGCCTGGCGCGGAGCTGACGCCGCCCGAGCTCGTCGCGTGGTGCCGGGAGCAGATGGCGGCCTACAAGTATCCACGGTCTGTCGAGCTGCGCGAGTCGCTGCCGGTGGGGCCGACCGGGAAAATCCTGAAGCGGGCGTTGAAATCGGCGGGCTGAAACTGGCCCAGCGCTTGCACCGGTTTGAGGCACAGGTCCCGCCGGTTTGTGCCCCCTTTGGCTGTAGGTTATAGTCGCTCCGCATGGCACTCGAGCTTCCTTCCCACCACCGGGCGACCGGGCTCGTGGACGTCCTCGACCGCGTGCTGGACAAGGGGCTCGTCATCGCGGGAGACATCAAGGTGTCGCTGGCCGAGGTCGAGCTCCTGACGATCCGCATCCGGCTGCTGGTCTGTTCCCTCGACAAAGCGCAGGAGATCGGCCTGGACTGGTGGCGGTACGACCGGGATCTGTCGCCGGGCGCCCAGCGCCGGGAGCAGCTGGGGACGGAGGAGCTGATGGCGCAGCTGCGCAAGCTCGAGCAGAAAGTGGAAGCGCTGACGGCGACGGCGCCGGCCCGCCGCAAGCGGCGGCGGCGGACCGAGGAGTAGCGAATGGCAGTTGAACGTGCTCCGGGCGGGACCAGTCTCATCGACGTGCTCGACCGGGTGCTGGACAAGGGAATCGTCATCGACGCCTGGGTCCGGGTGTCGCTCGTCGGCATCGATCTCCTCACGGTGGAAGCCCGCGTCGTGGTCGCCTCCATCGACACCTACCTGAAGTACTCCGAGGCCGTCGGCCAGGTGGCGCCGGTGTCCCGCCCGCAGGCCGAGCTGACCGCGCACCAGAATGTCCTCGCCGAGAACGCGGCGCTCCGCGCCGAGCTGGCAGCCGTGAAAGCTGCCCGCTCGAGGCGCAAGCGCGCCGCCGCCAAGGGGTAACCGTGCACGGGCCCGTCGTGCCGGTCGTGCCGGTCGTGCCGGTTGTGCACGGCCAGGCCGGTGAACTGGACGCGAAACTCGGGCTCGCCGAGTTTCTGCTGGCCAGTACCGACATGCAGATGTCGGCGCGGCGCGCGGTCGACTGGCTGGTAGGCCGGACCAGTGTCCGGCAGGCCGTGCTGGCCGTCGCGGAGCCGGCCAGCGACCATCTCCTTCTCGTTGCCGAGCATGGCGTGTCCAGCGCGGCCATCGCCGACTTCTTCCTGGCGCGGGACGACGACGGGCATCCGCTGGTGAAGGCGATGTGGCGCCGCGACGCGACCTACTTCGCGGGCGCCAGCCCCGGGTTCAAGACCCTTCTCGACGGTCCCTTCCACGCGGTGCCGGTGCGATCGGACGGCGAGTCGGCGCCCGTGGGCCTGCTGCTGGTGTCGAGCGATGGTCCGGAGCTGCACCCGGACGTGCCGTGGGTGGCCGGGCTGCTGGCGCGCCAGGTCACGAGGCTGGTCAGCCGCCAGACGCTCGCGGAGACCCGCTTCGGCCAGGAGCGGATGCTGCTGTACAGCATCATCAACGCCGTGACCGACCCGATTCTCCTGACCGATACCGAGGGCAAGCTGATCATCGCGAATACGCACGCGGAGAAGCTGTTTGCCGCACCGGAAGACGCCAGTGAGGGCTGGCGGCGCGCCGCGGCGCTGAACAACATGCTGTTCTCGGCGGCGCTGTCGACGAGCGCCGTCGGCGAGCTGGCGCGGCGGGAGCTGCTGCTGGTCGACCCGCTCGAGGGATCCGATCTGCTGTTCGAGCTGCTCAGCTCGCGCGCGAAGGACGAGCGCCAGGGGACGTACGTGGTGTCCGTGCTGCGCAACGTCACCGATCTCGCCCGCGCGAAGGAGGAAATCGAAGACAGCTACCGGACGCTGCGGATTGCCCAGGCGGAGGTCCGGGACGAGCGCCACCGGCTCGAGCTGATCATCGATTCGGTGGCGGATCCGATCCTGGTCACCGACCAGGAAGGGGATATCGTCCTGCTGAACGAGCCGGCGGAGCGGCTGTTCAGCAGCCCGGCGGCCTCCGACGACCGGGTGCAGCGCTACGTGCGCGCGAACGGCGCGCACCTGACGTCGTTCGTCTCGAACGTCTTCACCGGCCCGGGGGAGCAGCGCTATCGCGGCGACATCCAGCTGACGGAACCGGCCACCGGGCGGACGCTGCCGTTCGAGGGGGTGGCCGGGACGATCCTGTCGGAGCAGGGCGAGCTGATGTGGGTCGTGACCATCCTCCACGACATGACGGAGGCGATGGAGAAGTCACGGCTCTACGAGGAGCTGGAGCGCGGCGCCGCCCAGCTCGAGCGGCGCGTCCAGGAGGCGACCGCCGAGCTGGCGACGCAGAACGAGCTGCTGCGGCGGCAGCACATCGCGCTCGAGCAGGCGTCGGCGCTGAAGTCGCAGTTCCTCGCCAACATGTCGCACGAGTTCCGGACGCCGCTCAACGCCATCCTGGGCTACACCCACATGCTGCTCCACGGCGTGTCTGGTGCGGTGTCCGAACAGCAGCGGAAGAGCCTGTCGCGCATCGACTCGAACTCGCGGCACCTGCTCGCCCTGATCAACGACATCCTGGACATCACCCGGATTGAAGCGGGCCGCATGCCGCTGACGCTGACGACGTTCGACATCCGCGAGCTGGTGCACGAGGTCATGTCCGAGCTCGAGCCGATCATCAAACGGTCGAGCCTGGCGGTGAAGGCGCGGGTGCCCCGCACGATGAAGGGGATCAGGAGCGACCGGCAGAAAGTGAAGCAGGTCGTGCTGAATCTGCTCAGCAATGCCTTGAAGTTCACGCCGGCCGGCTCGGTGACGATCGCGGCAGCGTATGATAAATCCAGGCGGTGGGTGTCCATCTCGGTCGTGGACACCGGGGTGGGGATCCCGGCGGCCGATCAGGCGAAGATCTTCGAGGATTTCCGCCAGCTCGACACCTCCCCGGCCCGCGGCTACGGCGGGACCGGCCTCGGGCTGGCCATCTGCCGGCGCCTTGCCCAGACGCTGGGCGGCAGCATCGAGCTGGTGAGCACGGGAACGACGGGTTCGACATTTTCACTGAGGCTGCCGACACGGTTGCGCCGACGATAGCTGATCACGATCACCATGCGCCCTACTGAACCACTGGTCCTGGTCGTCGAGGATTACCAGGACGCACGGGAGATGTACGCCGCCTACCTGACGTTCTCCGGCTTTCGGGTGGCTGAAGCGACCAACGGGTTGGAAGCGATCGAGAAGACCGTCGAATCTGATGCCGGACATCATCCTCATGGATCTGGCGCTGCCCAAGATGGACGGGTGGGAGGCGACCCGCCGCCTCAAGCTGGACGAGCGGACGAAGCACATCCCGATCGTGGCGCTCACCGGTCACGCCCTGACCGGGCATGCCGAGACCGCCCGGCAGGCCGGGTGCGACTCGTTCGTCACCAAGCCGTGCCTGCCCGACGCGCTCGTCGCGGAGATCCAGCGGATGCTCGCCCTGCGGGCGGACGGCGGGGGTGGCAAGAAGGCGCCTCGGGCGGGTCGGGTCCGGTAGCCGGCGCAATCCTTCGACGTCGAGGCATGGCAAAAGCGAAAGCGCAGAAAAAGAGCAGGCCGCGCGTGAAGCCCGCGCGCGTCGTGGCGGCGCCCGTGCGTGAGGCGCCGGCGGCGGGCCGGCGGGGCCGGCTCGAGCGCGTCCGCATGCCCCGGGCCCTCCCGAGGGTGCCGCGCGACACGCCGCCGCCCGCCGAGGCGAACGAGGGCAAGTACGTCTACTGCATCATCAAGACCCCGAAGCCGCTCGGCTTCGGCCCGCTCGGCATCGGCCCCACGCCGGCCGACACCCACACGGTCAACTACAAGGACATCGGCGCCGTCGTCTCGAACACCCCGATGGTGGTGCAGGACCCGACGCGCGAGAACGTGCTCGCCCACCAGCGGGTGAACGAGACGGTGATGCAGCAGCACACCGTGATCCCGATGTCGTTCGGCACGGTCTTCAAGACCGACGACGACATCATCGAGCTGCTGCGGTCGGCCTACGACGCGTTCACCGACGTCCTCAACAAGATGCAGGGCAAGTTCGAGTTCGGGCTCAAGGTGCTGTGGGACCGCGACCAGATCGTCCGCGAGATCGAAGAGGAGGACGAGGACATCCGGCGGCTGAAGAGCGAGATCTCGTCGCAGAAGGGCTCCACCTACTTCGCGCGGATGCAGTACGGCCGGCTGATCGACGCCGCCCTGCAGGCGCGGTCGGAACGCTACGTCGCCGAGGTCTTCCAGGCCCTGCGCGATGTCTCGGTGGCGTCCCGGTCGAACAAGCCGATCGGCGACCGCATGATCATGAACGCCGCCTTCCTCGTCGCCCGCGAGGCCGAGAGCTCGTTCGACGCGCGCGTGCGCGGCATCGGGCAGCGCTTCGACAAACTGACGTTCAAGTACACCGGGCCCTGGCCCCCGTATAATTTCGTGAACATCCGCCTGAAGCTGGAGCGGGCGCACTAGGCCGCCCGGGCGCTCCGGCGCCGCGCGGTGGCGAGGCAACCACGTGTTCATCCTGGACACCGTCCTCATCGGCGGCCTCCGCTTCGTGTTCGACAAGATCGCCGCCGCGGTCGACACCGAGCTGAACGACGACACCGCGCTGCGGGAACAGCTGCTGGCCGCGCAGATGCGCGTCGAGCTCGGCGAGCTCGGAGAAGAGGAGTTCGCCGCCCTCGAGGCAGACATCCTCGTGCGCCTGCGCGAGATCCGCGACCGCCGGCAGGGCAGCGGCGCGGCGGCGCTGTCGCCGTCCGAATACACCATCACCGGCATCGACGCCACGTTCGAGGGCGACGAGCACGACTGAGCGCGCCGGCAGACGGCCGTTGCCATCCCACCCCGCGGCGCCGCCCCCGGCGGCCCGCCTCCCGCGATTCCGGTTCATCGGCGGCAAGGGGGGCGTCGGCAAGACGACGTGCGCGGCGGCGCTCGGCATTGCCGCGGCGCGCCGCGGCCGGCCGACGCTCCTCATCTCCACCGATCCGGCAGCCTCGCTCGGGGACGCCCTCGGCCAGCGCCTCGGCCCGGCGCCGCGGCCGGTGCGCGGCGTCCGCGGACTGCATGCCGTCGAAGTGGATGCCCACGCGGCGATCGGACGCTGGATCGACGCCCGCCGCGACACGCTCGAGCGCATCGCCCTGCGCGGCACCTGGCTCGATCGGGATGACGTGGCCCGGCTGCTGGGGCTCTCGCTCCCGGGAATCGACGAGGTCGCCGGGCTGCTCGAAGTGCTGGAGCTCGGCGGCCACGAGCGCTTCGAGCAGGTCATCGTCGATACCGCGCCGACCGGACACCTGCTCCGGATGCTCGAAATGCCGGCCACGCTCGACGGGCTGGCGCGCGTGTTCGACCACATGCAGGCCAAGCACCGCATCCTGGTGGACGCGCTGCGCGGCGGCTACACGCCGGATGCCGCCGACGGGCTGATTGGCGAGATCGCGGAGCGCGGCCGCGAGCTCCACGCCCTGCTCAGGGACCCGGCCAGGACGGTCCTGTCGTGGGTGACCGTGCCTGAGCGGATGGCGGTGGAGGAGACGCGGGACGGCCTGGCCTGGCTGCGCGGCCAGGGGATGTCGATCGATCGCGTCATCGTCAATCGCCTCACACCAGCGCCCCCCACTCGCTGCGCGTGGTGCAGTGGGCGCCGGCGGGCAGAGCGCCGGGCGGTGGCGGCGCTGCTGGAGGCGCCGGAGGTCCACGGGCTGGCGGTCGTGCCGCTCGGGGCCGCGCCGGTCGAGCCCCGCGGCATCCGGGCGCTGGCGGCGATCGGGGCGGAGCTCGGACGGGCGCGGCGCATGCCGCGGCCGGCGGGAACGGCGCCGCCGGCCACTGTTGCGGCGGCCTTGCCGGCCGGTGTGGCAGGCCCGGCAGCGCTCCCGGAGATGGCGGATGCCACGCTGGTGATGTTTGGCGGGAAAGGGGGGGTCGGGAAGACGACGTGTGCCGCGGCGCTGGCGATCGACGCCGCCGCTACAGCGCCGGAGCGGCGGGTCCTGCTGCTGTCGGTCGACCCGGCGCATTCACTTGCCGACGTCCTCGGGCAGGCCTGCTCCGACACCGGCCGGCGCGTCGAGGGTGGTCCGCCCAATCTGCGGGCCCGCGAGCTCGATGCGTCGCGGACGTTTGCCGGGCTGCGCGAACGATTCTCGGGCGCGATCGAGACGCTCTTCGACCGCCCGCCGGCGCACGGCGCGGGCGGCTTCACCGTGGCGCAGCAGGACCGTCAGGTCCTCGCCGATCTCATCGAGCTGGCTCCGCCCGGAGTGGACGAGCTCGTGTCGATCGTCGAGATCGCCGGCAGCGTGCTCGACGCACCGCCCCGCTACGACCTGATCGTCCTGGATACGGCGCCGACCGGCCACGCGCTCCGCCTCATCGAGATGCCGGCGCTCGTCCACGAGTGGGTCAAGGCCGTGATGGCGATCGTCCTGAAGTACCAGCCGGCGATCGGTGTCGGTGGGCTCGGCGCCGAGCTGCTCCGGCTCTCGCAGGGGCTGGGTCGGCTGCGGAAGCTGATGGCGGACCCGCGGTTGACGCGGTTCATCACCGTGACGCGTGCCGCGGACCTGCCGCGCGCCGAGACGCTGCGCCTGCTGGGCCGCCTCGCCGCGGCCGGCGTCAGCGCGCCCCTCGTCATGGTCAATGCCGCGGGCGCGGGCAGCTGCCGGCGGTGCCGCGCGGAGGGCGCTGCGCAGGAGGTGCAGATCGGGCGGCTGCGGCGGGCGCTGCGCCGGCGCCGCCCGGCACCGGCCGTCGTCCTGGCGCCCGCGGTGGTGCCGCCTCCCCACGGGGCCGCGGCGTTGCGCGCCTGGATTCGCGGATGGCGGGAAGTGGCCGGCGCGGCGCGGCGGTAGCCCCCGCGCGCTGCGATATCATCCGAGCACGTCCGGCGCGTCCGGGCGGCGAATCCGTTTCCACATGTCTACGGCCACCTACGTCTATTGCATCGTGCGGCGGGCGGGCAAGCCGCGGCTTACGGCGGCGCCGGCAGGCTTGCCTGGCGCCGGAGCGCCGGAGGCGCAGCCCGTCGCCCCCTCGCTCTGGCTGGTCACGGCGGCGGTGCCGCTCGACGTTTACGGCCCCGGGCCCCTGGACGAGTCCCTCCGCGACTTCGAATGGGTCGGCCGGATTGCGGTTGCGCACGAGGCGCTGGTGGAGCACTTCACCAAAGCGCGCGGGACGACGGTCATCCCCATGAAGCTCTTCACGATGTTCTCGACACCCGGAAGGGCAGTGGAGGAGATGCGGCGGCGGCGGCGCGAACTCGAGCGCGTGTGCCAGCACATCGCCGGCTGCGAGGAGTGGGGCGTGCGCGTCCTGCGCGGCGCCAGCCGGGTCTCGCGGCGCCAGCCGGCGCGTCCCTCGTCGGGCGCGGCCTTTCTTGCGGCCCGCAAGCAGGCACGCGACGAGTCGACGGCCGCGGCGGCGGCGGTCGCCGAAGCGGCCGACTCGGCGTTCGCCTCGCTGTCCGGGATCGCCAGGGATCGGCGGCGGCGCAGCGGCGACACCGCCGGAGCCGTGCCGCTCCTCGATGCCGCGTTTCTCGTCCCGTCGCGCCGGCGCGCGCGCTTCCGCGCGGCGGCGGAGCGTCTCGCCCGGGAGGTGGCAGCCACCGGCGGACAGATGACGCTGACCGGACCGTGGCCGCCGTATCACTTCGTCGCGGGCCAGGACGCCACGTGAAGGCCCGCCGCCCGCGCCTCACCAGCGTGCCTGCCGCCCGTCCGCCGCGGCGCCGCACGATGCCGCCGCCGGCCCTCTTGCCGCGGCCGGCGAAGCCGCCGCGCGGCCAGGCGGCCCGCATCATCGACGAGTCCGACACCTCGCTCCTCGACGTGCTCGACAACCTGCTGAACCGGGGTGTGGTGCTCAACGCGGAGATCGTTCTCGCCCTCGCCAACGTGGACCTCGTCTACGTCCGCCTGTCGGCGCTGTTGTGCGCTGCCGATCGCGTGCTCCCGGCCGATGAAGCGGGCTGACGCCTCGTGGTATCTCTACGCCCTCGCTGATCAGGGCCTGCCCGCGCGGCTCCGCGTGCTCGGCCATTCGCTGCGCGTCCTTCCCTTCGGTGGCGTGGCCGCCGTGGTGGAACGGCGACGCGATCGCCGGCCGCCGACCACCACCGCGCTCGAGGAACAGCACGCTGTCGTCCTTCGTCTGGCGGAGCGATCGGACGCCCTGCTGCCGGCCCGGTTCGGCTCGCTGATGGACGAATCGAGTCTCCGGACATCCGTGGACGAGCATGCGGCCGCCATCTCGGCAGCCCTGGACCTCGTCCGTGGACGGCAGCAGATGACCATCCGGATCTTTGGCCCTCCGGACGACCGGCGTCCGCCTGATGACCGCTCGACCGGTACCGCCTTCCTGCAGTCGCTGCGGGAACGAGCCCGGCACGTGCCTCCCGAAGTCGCGGCAATCCGCCGGCTGCTCGGCCCGCTCGCCGCGGCCGAGCGGGTCGAGGCCGGTGAGGGCGGACTCAGGGTAACGGCGTTTCACCTGGTCGCGAGCGGCCAGGTGGAGGCCTACCGCCAGCGGGCGTCGGTCTTGCAATCGGAACTGGCCGTGTCGATGGCACCTCTCCGCGCCGCGGTCACCGGACCGTGGCCGGCGTTCGCCTTTGCACCCGACCTGTTCTAGCCGATCGCCGCTCAGCTCGGGTGCAACAGGGGGTCGACATGGCAGCAGCGAAACGGAAAGCGGCCCGAAAGGCGGGTGTCCGGGCCAAACCCCCGGCAGCCAGCCGCAAGAAGGTGCCTGTCGAGGCGCGTGAGCTGGAGTCGATGCGCGCGGAGATCGAACGGCTCGCGGCGCAAGCCGCGCCGGCGCGCTGGAACGCGGATCCGGAAGACGTGCGCCGATCAGTGGCAAAACTCGTCCTCACCCTGGTCGAGTTCATCCGCCAGCTCCTTGAGCGGCAGGCGATCCGGCGCATGGACGCCGGCACGCTGACGGCAGACCAGACAGAAGCGGTCGGGCTGGCGCTGATGCGTCTCGAGGAGACGGTGCGGGACATCGGCACGCAGTTCGGCCTCGCCCCCGAGGACTTGAACCTCGATCTTGGACCAGCAGGGAGATTGATGTGACCCGTGCGCGTGTGATTCTCAACCCGTCCTCAGGCCGCGAGCAAGGGCCGGAATACCTCGAGCTGCTCAACACCAGGCTGCGCGCGAAGTACCGCGACGTCGAAATGTCGGTGACCGCGGGGGACGGCGACGCCGAGCGCGCCGCGGTGGTTGCCGTGGAAGATGGCTGCGACGCGCTGTTCGTCGCCGGCGGCGACGGCACGCTCAACGAAACCATGAACGGGCTGGCCGCCGCCGGCGTGCTCGATCGCGTGGCCGTCGGCGTGGTGCCCTTCGGCACGGGCAACGACTTCGCCGCCGCCCTGGGCATCCCCCGCGAGACCGAGGAGGCGCTCGACGTGCTGCTCCGGGGGCGCGAGGTGCGCGTCGATCTCGGCCAGGTCAACGGCCGGGTGTTCGTCAACACTTCCGGCGGCGGGTTCATCGGCGAGGTGTCGGTTGCCGTCACCCCGCAGCTCAAGACCGTGGCCGGCCGCCTGGCGTATCTCATCGGCGGCGCGCAGGCGCTCATGGACTTCGACCCGGTGCAGGCCAGCATCACCCTCGAGCCCGGCTCGCGCCGGTTCTCCACCGGCGTCTACGCCTTCGCCGTCTGCAACTCCCGGCTGATCGGCGGCGGCCGGCTGATCGCGCCCAATGCGATCGTGGACGACGGGCTGCTCGATCTCTGCCTGATCGAGTCGATGAGCGCGCTCGAGTTCGTCGCGCTGGCCCGGAAAGTGGCCGACGGCGACCACGTGAACGATCCCCGCGTCCAGTACGTGCAGGCTGAAGCCATCCGGATCGAGCTCGATCGCGAGGTCAACGTCAACACCGACGGCGAGGTCTTCTCGGGGCGGCAGTGCGAATATCGCGTGCTGCCGAACGCCGCCCGCTTCTTCGTCGGCGACGACCCGCTGGCGCTCAGCGCGACCGGCGCCGCCGCCTCGCGGGATCAGGTGGGAAAGGCGTAGCAGCCGGGCGTGACGAGCACGCGTCCCTCGCGCAGGAACGACAGCCCGGTCGGCTGCAGCGGGCCTCCCGGCGCGCGGAAGCGGACGATGCGCCGCCGATCGCCGGCAGGGTCGTAGACGTAGGTCGACCCGACCGCCAGCGAGATCCACAGGTTGCCGTGCCGATCGGCGCCGGCGGCGTACACCGACGGCAGCACGAGAGGCATCTCCCCCTCCTCGGTCTTCCGCCGCGTCCAGGTCGTCGGCAGCGACTGGAGGAACGGGTCCAGGTCGGCCCCCTCGACGTGGCGCTCGAACAGCAGCGTGCCGGCGGCGTCGTACTTCCTGAACACGGGAACGCCGGCCAGGAAGACGAAATAGAATCCCCCCGCCGGATTGGCGATGACCAGGCCGCTGTTCAGCGCCAGGTGCACGTCGGGCGTCCCTTCCTGTCCCGTCGGCCGCAGCGCCCCGAACGATCGGACGCCGGTGCCATCCACGCCGTATTCGCTGACGAGGGCGCCGCGTTCCGGCTGGCTGACGAACAGGGCCGTGCCGGTGTATTCGAGCGCCGCGATGCCGCTCAGCACGAGGTTGCCCAGCACGATCCGGGAGCCCGCGCGCCCTTCGAGGTAGAACCCGTTCAGGCTCGAACCGGAAGTGAGGAACCGCTGCACGCGCGGCGCCGCGCGGTGCGGCGCGTCGGCCACCGCGAAGGTGCCGTCGGCGGCCAGGTCGAACGCCGTGGGGTCGAGCAGGCGGCCGGGCTCCGTCCCGATCTCGATCAGTTTGCGCACGGCGTCGACGCCCGCCGGGACGACGTAGACGGAATGCGACCGCCGGTCGAAGATGAAGTACTCGCCGTCAGCCGTCTGGTGGCACGCGGTGATGTCCTGAAACGTCCCGGCGAGGTGCGCCGGAAGTGCCGCAACGGGCGTGAGCGTCTCGATCTGCGGGCCGGGGGCGGGGGGCGCCTGCCGGGCGCCGCGCTGGGCAGCGGTGAGGGTCAGGCCGGCGGCGAGGACGAACAGCCCCGGCGCCAGCAGCGTCAGCCCCCGCATCGCGGTCGTCAGTAGCGGGCCGTTTCGCGGATGGCCTTCAGCACGTCGGCGGCCTGCGGCAGGATGGCCTCCTCGAGGTCCGGGTGGTAGGCCACCGGCGTGTCGAGTGCCGCCACCCGCCGGATCGGGGCGTCGAGGTGCTCGAACAGGTCACCGGCCACCCGCGCGGCCAGTTCGGCGCCGAAGCCGCACGTGAGCTGATCCTCGTGGGCAATCACCACGCGATTGGTCCGGGCCACCGCGTGCGCGATGGTGTCCCAGTCGTACGGCATGATCGTCCGCAGGTCCACGACCATCGCGCTGATGCCGTCCTTCTCCGCCTGCTGCGCCGCCAGCAGCGAGCGCTGGACGAGTGCGCCCCACGTCAGCACGACGACGTCGACGCCGTCGCGCCGGACGGCGGCCTTGCCGAACGGGATGGTGTAGTCGGGGCCGGGGTATTCCCCCTTGTTGTAGGTCTGCCGGTAGAGGTGCTTGTGCTCGAGGAAGAGTACCGGGTCGTCGCAGCGGATCGCCGTGCGCAGCAGGCCCGCCGCGTCTTGTGCGTTCGACGGGAACGCGATGCGGATGCCGGGGCAGTGCGCGAAGATGCTCTCGCCGGACTGGCTGTGATACGGCGCCCCACCGCGGAGGTAGCCGCCGGTCGCCACGCGGATGACCATCGGGCACGAGAACGCGTTGTTCGACCGGTAGCGCAGCATCGACATCTCGTCGCGCATCTGCATCATCGCCGGCCAGATGTAGTCGAAGAACTGGATCTCGACGACCGGCTTGAGCCCGCGCACCGCCATGCCGACGCCGCGGCCCACGATCGCCGCCTCCGCCAGCGGCGAGTTGAAGACCCGGACGCTGCCGAACGTCCGCTGCAGGCCGTGCGTGACCTTGAACACGCCCCCCTTGCCCGAGACGGATTTGAGGGATGCCTCGCGGCTGCAGTCGGCGACATCCTCGCCAAAGACGATGATCCGCGGGTTGCGCGCCATCTCGTCCTTCAAGGTCCGGTTGATGGCGGCGACCATCGTTTCCGGCTTGCTGTCGGGCGCGGGCGCCGCGGACGAGGCGAACTCGTCGGAGGCCGGGTCGACGGTGGGGGAATAGACGTAGAGCCCGACCGAGTCCTTGGACGGCTTCTCGGCCGCGATGGCACGGTCGGCCGCGTCGTTCACTTCCCGTTCGACGTCCTTGACGATGGCGTCGAGTTCGGCGGCGCTGGTCAGGCCTTCGCTCGTGAGCAGCTGCGCCATCCGGGCAATGGGATCCCGCTCCGACTCGGCGGTGCGCTCGTCGGCCGTCTTGTACAGCCGCTCGTCGTCCGACAGCGAGTGGGAGTACGGCCGGGTGACCGTGGCGTGGACGAACGCGGGGCCCTTGCGGGCGCGCGCGTAGGCGACGGCCTCCTGCATGGCCCGGTAGCTCTCGACGAAGTCCGTCCCGTCGATGCGCTGCACGAACAGGCCGGGGAACGACGCCACCAGCCTGGAGATGTCGCCGCCGGCAGTCTGCACTTCGACCGGGACCGAGATCGCATAGCCGTTGTCTTCGATCAGATAGACGACGGGCAGGCGTTCGAGGCAGGCGGCGTTCAGCGACTCCCAGAACTCTCCCTCGCTGGTGGTGCCTTCCCCCACCGAGAGATACATCACCTCGTCGTCTTGGAAGAGCTCTTCTCGCCCCTCGATATCCTCGATCTTCTGGTAATAGCGCCCGGCTTCGGCGGCGCCGATGGCATGGAGGCACTGGGTGCCGGTGGGGCTGGAGCCGGAGACGATGTGGAGGGCCTTGTCGCCCCAGTGCGACGGCATCTGCCGCCCGCCAGAGCTTGGATCGTCCTTGGAGCCGACCGCGCTGAGGAGCATCTCGTGCGCGGTCACGCCGAGTGCGAGGCAGAGGGCGCGGTCGCGGTAGTAGGGCAGGAACCAGTCGTGGCCGGGGCGGAAGGAGAGGCCAGCCGCGACCAGGACGGCCTCATGCCCGGCGCCGCTGATCTGGAAGAAGATCAGGCTCTGGTTCTTGAGCTGGATCTCCTTGTCGTCGATCTTCCTCGACAGCACCATCAGGCGGTACGCACGCAGCAGCTCGTCCCGCGACAGTCCCGCCGTCCTGGTGCTCCTGCCGTTGCTGACGGCCGTCCCTCTCATGCGCGGAAGGTTCCTTCCTGTCCTCCGGACATCGCCCGCTGCCGCCCCGTTGGTCCGCGAGCCGGCCCGGCGGCGCCCGGGAAACACGCCCCCGACTGCCCGGTCAAGGCCAGTCGATTATAGTCTTTGCAGACCCCTCCCGGGACCGGATCCGGGCGGCCGAATCACCGTTCGCGCGAAAGGACCGCCGTGAGCACCGCCGCCGTTCGGCTCCACCGTTGGGACGAAATTGCGCTCGAAAAAGTCACCGAGATGATCTCCCGCAAGATCGTGACGGGGGAACGGGAGATGCTGGCCCAGGTCTATCTGAAGAAGGGGGCGCTCGTCCCGATGCACGCGCACGAGAGCGAGCAGATGACCTACGTGCTCCAGGGGGCGCTCAAGTTCCTGATCAACGGCGAGGAGATTACGGTCCGCGAAGGGGAGGTCCTGCACATCCCGTCGTGGGTCAAGCATCAGGCGGAAGCGCTCGACGACACCTTCGAGCTCGACCTCTTCAGCCCGATCCGGCAGGACTGGCTGGACCATACCGATACCTACTTCCAGGACGCGCCGCTGCCCGAGCCTTCCGCCTGACGGGGCGACCGGACGGCACCGCTCAGTGGACGTGCCGGTCCCAGTCGGAGCGGCCGCCCGAATAGACGTCGAACTTCCGGCGCAGCCGGTTCATCTTCCACTTCAGGTAGCGATACTTGATCTCGGCGCTCATGCCGCCTCGTCCGCCGCGCAGGTAGAGGTAGCCGAAGATCAGGCCGCCGAGATGCGCGGAGTCCGAAACCTGGCTGTTGGGCGCCGACAGGAACGCCATGGCTCCGACGATGATGACGAAGTACTTGGCCGGGATGGGGAACAGCAGGAACATCAGGATCGGGCGATCCGGATAGTAGTAGGCGAAGGCCATCAGCAGCCCGAAGAGCGCCCCCGACGCGCCGATGGTCACCGCCTGGTAGGTCCTGGCCGTCGAGTCGAACGGCAGCAGCGAGACCACGAGGACAGTGATGCCCGCGCCGATCCCGGTGATCGCGTAGTACTTGAGGAACTGCCGCGTGCCCCACGCGGTACTCGAGCTCCACCCCGAACATCCACACGCCCAGCATGTTGAAGAGCAGGTGGATCGGCCCGCCGTGCAGGAAGACGTAGGTCCCGACCTGCCAGATCCAGAGACCGCTCGAACACGCGCTCGGGAATGAGGCCGAGGAACTCGATGATCGGGCGGTAGGCCGTGGAGACCAGGAACATCGCCACGTTGGCGATGATCAGCCACTTCACGGCAGGAGTCATCGGTCCTGGCCCGAAGGAATAACCGAGCGTGGAGGGGCGGCGAGCGTAGCGCGACATCAGCCTGCGGACGACGAAGCTCATCGTACCACGCCGGCCGGTCAGAGCGGATCCGCCGGTGCCGGGGTCGCGCCGCACGGCCGGGGCGCGGGCCGGGAGCGGCAGCGCCAGCGCCGCGGCCGCCAGCGGCATGAACGACAGCCACCTGAGGGTCGCCTCGATACCGATGCGATCGGCGACCATCCCCACGAACGGCACGCTCAGGCCTCCCGTGCCCCACGCGAAGCCCATCATCAGCGACGACACCGTCGCCGCGCTGACCGGGGCCAGCGCCTGGCCGAAGGTGACGTTCACCGGCAGCGTCGACTGCAGGAAGAACCCGCCGATCGCCACCAGGGCGATGAAGCTCCAGCCGCCGACGAGCGAGGCGGCCAAGAGGAACGGGACGGCCAGCACGAGCGACAGCGCAATCACCCGGCGGGGGCCGAACCGGTCGGCCGCCGGGCCGCCGAAGAATCCGCCGATGCCGCTGGCGAAGAGGTAGGCGGCCACCGCCGTGCCGGAGTAGGCCAGCGAGTAGCCCCGCCGCGTCAGCATGACGGGCACGAACGTCGCGAACGCGATCGACGTCAGCGTCCGCAGCACGACGATCGAGTAGAGCAGCGCGAGCGGCCGCGCGTACGGCCGGAGTGCACGGAGGCCCTGCCGATCGGGATGGTGGAAAGACCACCGGTGGCACCCGCGCCAGCAGCAGCGCCACGACGGCCAGACCGGGCATCGCCAGCAGCGGCGTCCACTCGAGGCCGAAGCGCTGCGCGAACGGCGCGAAGAGCAGCGGTCCCATCGAGAAGCCGAGCGAGCCGCCGGTGATGTGCACCGACATCGCCAGGCCCGGGCGCGCGCCGCCGAGGCGGTAGGCCAGCGCCGCGGCCGGCGGATGGAAGGCGGCGCCGCCGAGGCCGCCGATCGATCAGGATCGCGGCCAGCATCGGGAACGAGGTCGCGCTGCCGATGAAGCTCAGCACGGCGACCGCGACGACCGGTCCGGTCATCAGCAGCACCCGCGGCCGCCACCGGTCGGCAAGATGTCCGAAGCCGACCTGCGACACCGACGCCGCCAGCTGGAAGAGCATCGTCAGCGTGCCGGCGGCGGCGAGCGAGAGGCCGAGCCGCGGAATGAGCAGCGGCAGCAGCGGCGCGAAGATGTTGCCGTAGCCGTCCACCACGAAGTGGGCGGACGCCATCAGCAGGACCGTCGGGTGCAGGCGGCGGGTCGGGACGGTGAGCAGCGCGCTCACGGCGTGCGGGCCCGGCCGGCAGGACGCGCTGGACGACTCGCCGTGTCGCCTCGTTGAACTCGTCGATCCGGAGCAGCCGCGCGCGAGAGCGCCCAGCGCCAGCACCGCCGCGGCCGATGGACGAGCGACAGCGTGACGCGCCCTGGCCCACAGCGTCCGCCGTCGCCGAGAGCTGCCGGCCAGCCCGCGCGACGCGGCGCACCGCGACGCCGCCCATGACGATCGACGCCACGACAATCTTGACGAAGGCGATCAGCGACGCGTCGGCCGTCGAGGCCGCCGAGCCGGCCGCGCAGCAGCCACAGCAGCACCCCGGCGTTGAAGCATCGCCGCGATCGCGGTGCCGAGCGCCAGCCCGCGAAGCCGAGCATCGTGCAGCAGGATGAGGTTGAGCACGAGGTTCGCGGCCACCGACGCCACCGAGACGATCACCGGCGTGCGGCTGTCGCGCAGCGAGTAGAAGGTCGGCGAGGCGATCTTGACCGCCGAGTAGCCGAGCAGGCCCGGCGCGTAGCACATGAGCGCCGCGGCGGTGGCCGCGGTGTCGGCGGCGGTGAACTCGCCGCGCTGGTAGAAGAGCGCGACGATCGGGATCGGCCAGCACGATCAGGCCGACCGTCGCCGGCACGTTCAGCATCAGCATCAGCCGCAGCGCGCTCGAGACCGTCCGGCGCATCGCCGCGCAGGTCGGCCGCGGCCGCGTGGCGCGAGATGTCCGGCAGCGCCGCGGTCGCAATCGAGACGCCGAACAGGCCGATCGGGAGGTACATCAGCCGGAAGGCATAGTTCAGCCACGAGACCGCGCCCTGCGGCTGCGCTCGTCGCCAGGATAGGTGTTGACGAACACGTTGATCTTGCACCGCCGCGAGCGCCGAGCGTGCCCGGTCCCATCAGGCGCAGAATCTGCACGCAGCTCGGGATCGCGGAAGTCGAGGATCGGCCGGTAGCGGAAGCCCTCGCGCCGCAGCACCGGCCACTGCAGCGCAATCTGGCCGAGCCCGCCGAGCACCGTCCCGATCGCGATCGCCATGATCGGCGGCAGGCCGAAGCGGCGGCATCACCGGCACCAGCGCGACCGCGCAGAGGATCGTCGCGACGTTGAACATCGCCGGCGACAGCGCCGGGATGAAGAAGCGGTGCAGCGAGTTCAGCATCCCCATCATCGCCACCGCGACCGCGACGGTCGTGAGGAAGGGCAGCATCACCCGCGTCAGGCTGCGTCGTCAGCTCGAGCTTGCCGGGCACGTTCGAGAACTCCGACGCGGCGACCAGGCGGGTGAGTCGGCGGCGAACACCATCCCGAGGACGACCAGCACGCCGGTGATCAGCAGCAGCGCGTTGATGACGAGGTTGCCGAGACGCCAGGCGGCGCTCGCGGCCGCGGGCGGTCAGCGTGCGGGTGAACGTCGGGACGAACGCGGCGGTCATCGCCCCTTCGGCGAAGAGGTCGCGGAGCAGGTTGGGGACGCGGAACGCGACGTTGTAGGCGTCCATCGCTCGACGCGCTGGCGCCGAAGTAGAACGCCATGACCGTCTCGCGGACGACGCCGAGGAGCCGGCTGGCCAGCGTGGCGATGCTGATGAGGCCGGCGGACCGGGCCAGGCGTGAGCTCATCGAAGAGCGGACAGCGTACCACAGCGAGTCCGCGGCGTCCGGAGCCCGGCGGATGGCCGGGCTCCATGCCGTAGCGGCAGGAGGGCGTCGCGACAAAAAAAGGCTCCTGCCTTGCGGCAGGAGCCTAATGGAGGATGGATGAGAGGCTTGTGCGTGCCTTTCAAACCTGATTAGACGGAGCACCGGGCGAAAAAGTTTGCGCGGTTTCAGCCGGCCGAGTTTGCGCCGCGACGAGCTCGTTGACGGTCTTGCCGTCGACGGTCTTGCCCGCCAGCCGGGCCATCACCGCCTTCATCACCCGGCCCAGGTCCTTGGCGCCGGTCGCGCCGGTCTCGGCGATCGCCGCCGTCGACCGCCGCCTCGAGCTCGGCCGGATCGACCGGCGGCGGCAGGTAGTGCCTCGAGCACCACGATCTCCGCCGTTTCCTTGTCGACCAGGTCCTGCCGGCCCGCCTTGGCGAACTGCTCGATCGAGTCGCGCCGCTGCTTGATCAGCGACGCGACCACCTGCTGCGCCTCGGCCTCGTCGAGCGCGCGGCCCTTTCTCGACCTCGCGGTTCATCAGGGCCGCCTTGGCCATCCGCAGCGGCGACAGCCGCGCCTGATCCCTGGCCTTCATCGCCGCCGTCGATGTCCTGGCTGATCCGTTCAATCAATGTCATGTGCAAAGCCTTCCACTCATCGTCCAGGTCGCAACGCCCACGGAGACTTTGGCCCGAAGCCCTTGGACTTTGGCCCTTGTAGCCCTTGGCCCTTGGCCCTTTGCCGCTCTAACCCCCCACGTCCACCATTTCGCCACGCCGATTGCCCGCGGACCAGGCGAGCAGGACGCGCCGTGGCGGTGCGCGGCAGGCCGCCGGCGCCCAGCCGTGCGCGGCGCCGGCCGCGGCGGTGATCGCGACGACCGGGAGCGCCGCGAGGTAGTAGCGCATGTCCACCGGCGTGAGCACGCCGATGACGCAGGAAGAGCCGCGCAGGACAGGGTCCAGCCGGTCGACGGTCAGCGTCGAGCGGGTCGCGCATGCGCGCGTGTTCGGAGCCGCCACGCGCCGCCAGGCCGCCAGGAGCAGCGCCGGAAGGCCGAAGTACAAGATCGAGGTAGTACGGCACGAGCCGAGCCGTGCCGGCGATCCTCCGGCCGCCGGCGTCGGCGCCGCGGTCGCGGTCTCGTGCCCGATCCGCGCCAGCTCGGTGCGGTAGGTCTCCAGGAAGTGTAGCGTAGTAGAGAACCACCGCCAGCAGCGCGGCCGCGGCCACCGCCGCGAAGCCGCGAGCGCCGGCGGGCGCAGGGCGGCGCCGCCGCGCCACGCAGAACGACAGCGCCGCCACGGCCGTGCCACGGACAGAATCGCGAACGTGCTGGTGTGCGACAGGTAGGCCGCGGCGCAGCACGCAGCGAACAGCCCGGCGACCGCCGCCGGCGCCCGAGGCGCAGCGCCCGGCGCCATCAACGAGCACCAACGCGGCAACCGACACCGACTGCGCAAAGGCGTTGGTCAGGTTGCCGGCCGACGAGGACGCCGAAGTCGAGCGGCATCAGGTGATAGATCGCCACCGCGAACGCCGCCGCCAGGCGATCGCCCCAGCCCCGGTCGACGGCGCCGTAGAGCAGCGCCCCGGCCACCGCGTCGGTGCCGCCGATGACCGTGCGCAGCAGCGCCATGTCGCCCAGTCTCGCGCGCACGAAGCCGGCGAACGGCGGCCGCGAAGACGTACAGCCCCGGCGCGTAGGGAAACAGGTAGTTGCCCGGCGCGATCGAGGTGAAGTACAGATTGCCGCGCGAGCACGTCCTGGAAGCGGTGCGCGTGGAACAGCGCGTCGCCGATCGGCATGTCCGGATGGAGCAGCACGAGCAGTTTGAGGAACAGGGCGCCGGCCGAGAACGCGACGGCGAAGCGCGCGGTATTGCGCAGCGGCTGGCCGCGGAAGCGCTCGACCGCCAGGTGACCGCCGACCAGCCCGGCGCCAATGGCGGCTGCCAGCGCGCGGCCGCGTCGGGGACGTCGGTGAACGGACCGAAGCCGCGCGCGATGACGGCCGCCGCTGCCCGGCTGCGAGCAGGACGGCGCCGCCAATGGCCGAGCCGGCGGTCACGCCGAGCAGCGCGATTGCGGCGCCCATCGCCGCGCCGCTGCAGCGGCGGCGCCGGCAAACGCGCTCGCGCGGCGGCAGGACGAACCCGTCCGGGCGTCAGCGACAGGCGATCGAGCATCACGCCGAGCGCGCGCGGATCGCGACGGCCCGGCACGAACGTGCTCGAGACCGCATCGCGATCGCGCAGCCCGCGCCGCTCGGCCGCGGCGGGAATCGTCACCTGGACGTCCTTGAAGCCGGTCGGTGCGACGGGTGCTCGCCAGCGGCACGCCGTCGACCACGATCACGACCACCGGGTTGTCCGGCTGGTCCGCGCGGCCGCCGCGGAGCCGCAGCTCGAGCATCCACGGTCACCCGTCGATCGAGCCGGGCAGCCGCAGCGCCGACGTCGGCGCCGGTCCACGCGAACGTCAGGCCGGAGGCCTCGTCGCGCTCGCCGGCGTAGACGCCGGTCACCAGGCGCGGCGGGTCCCCGTCGAACTCGATGCGCAGCGCGGGCGACAGAGCGTAGAACAGCCGGCCAGCAGCACGACGCCGCCAGCGCGCCAAGCAGCGCGGCCGCCGCCGCCGACACGAGCCGCCCGCTCACGCGTGCCCCCCGGCGCCACCTGCTGCGTAGATGGCGCGGTACTGCGCGCCAACCGCCTCCGGCGCGGAACGTCGCGCTCGATGGTGGCGCGGGTGCGGCGCCGGTGCGCCGCTTGTCGCTGAGGAACTCCACGATGGCGGCGCCGAGGGCGATGGGCTGCTCGCGCGGCACGATCGCGACGTCGGGGCCGAACACGTCGTTGCAGCTCGAGCCCGCCCGGATTGTCGGTCGAGACCACCGGGGTGCCGCAGGCGAGCGCCTCGACCGCGACGGTCGGCAGCGCCTCGAGCAGCGAGGGCAGCACGAACAGATCCGCCGCCGCGCAGTAGCGGGCGATCGTGGCGTTGTCGACCAGCCCGGCGAAGGTCACGTGCCGCTCGACGCCGGCCGATCGCGCGACCGCCTTCAGCTCGTCGAGCAGCGCGCCGGTGCCGCAGATCACCAGACGCGTGTCCGGATGCGTCGCGGATGACGTCGGTCATCGCCTCGATCAGGTGGCGCTGGCCGGCCAGCGGGTGCAGCCGCTTGACGTTGAGCAGCAGGTGCCGGCTCGTCATGCCGCAGCGCCTCCCGCGCCGCGGCCTGGGCGGCCTCGTCGTGCGGCGCGAATGCCGGCGGCGACCGGGGGATAGATCACGTGCAGGCCGCGGCGCCGCAGCCCGAGCTCCTGCGCGTGGCCGAGCAGCCGATCGCTGTAGAACGTGACCGCCGACGCCTGGTGATAGGCGCGCGTGAACAGATCCGGCGGCACCCGCCGCCGCCGGTAGTGCCAGATCTCGGTGCCGTACAGCGTCAGCACCACCGGCGTGCCGGCGCGCGCGCGCCAGCAGGACGGCGGCCTCCGGCAGCAGCCCGTTGCTGTGGACGTGCACGAGATCGGCGCGGCCGAAGGGGCCGGCGGTGGCGCGCCAGGCGCGGTAGCCGCCGGTCAGGGCGCCGAGGCGCAGGCCGCGATCGACGAACACCGTCCGTCCGGCGCGGCACCCAGGTCGCCGGCCCGGCCAGGCGCACGGTATCGGCGGCGCCGGCGCGGGGCGGATGCGCCACGTACTCCACCGTATCCCCCGAGGCACGCGCCCACTCGCCGAGCTGCCAGGGCAGCAGCGCATTGGCCGCCTGATCGGGCGGCAGATGCGGCGTGACGTGGACGATGTGCATGTCAGGACATCAACTCCAACTCCGAGTCCCAAGTCCGCAACTGGTCGATGCCAGCGCCTGGCGTCGTCAGCTCTCCAGTTCCCGAGCTCGCCAGTTCTCCAGTTGTCGACCAGGTCGCTACGTTCCGCAGTGCTCTGCCCGGAACTCGGCGAACGTGGCCGGCCTGGCGCCGAGCTCCGTGATGGCGTAGTCGAAGAAACGCTCCAGGCGGTCGCAGAACGCGTCGAGCTCGGCCTGGGTGCGGTTGTAGGGGCTGCCGCCGACGATGGCCTCGCTCGAGTGGAAGAGCAGGTTCAGCACCGGCTCGTGCTGCCGGGCGAGGTCGCGGGCCAGCGTGCGCATGTCGTCGAGCGAGGAGTAGGACGGGCGCAGCCAGCGCATGCGCGCCAGCCGCAGCGCCCGCAGCACGCGCTTGGTCGTGTACGGCCGCGGCGCGCGGGCGTAGGCGTACTGGAGCCAGCGCGGCAGCCGGCGGTGCAGGGCGGCGGACACCGGCACCTCCAGCACGTTGGTCGTCCCCGGCGTGACCGCGCTGTCGTAGGCGAGGAAATACGGCGTCAGCGGCGCCTCGACGAACTCCGGCCCGCCCTTGTGCGCGCTCGTAGAACAGCGGCGCCACGCTCGACTCGACGAGATAGCCGAGCCGCTCGAGCGCCGCGACGTGTTCGGCGGCGAAACCGAACCGGCCCGACCGGTACGACACCGGCCGGCGCCCCGACCGCCGCCGTCGATCGCGCTCGTGAGCGCCTCGAGCTGGGCCTCGAACTGCGCCAGCGGCAGCATCGACGCGTAGGGATGCCGCCGCACGTCTTCGGCCGTGCACGGCGGCGTTTCCCAGGCGTGATGATGCGCCCCGATCTCGCAGTCGCCGCCCGCCAGCAGCCCGCGCAGCACCTCCGCCGAACGGGGGTCGGTCGCGACCGGATAGGTGATCACATACGTCGGCCGGACGCCATGCCGCGCGAACAGCGCATGCAGGCGCCCCAGCGCGTAGATGTTCTCGAAGCGCTGCGTCGCCCGCGCCGCCGCGTCCCACTGGTTGTCACCTTCGGTGTCGATGCCGACGAGAGGAGCATGATGATGGGGGTTCAGGGTTCAAGGTGCAAGGTGCAAGGTTCGCGGTTCACGGTTCAGGGTGCGCTGTGCTTGGTTCAGGGTTCGCTGTGCTTGGTTCCGGGATTCGCTGTGCTTGGCCTCAGGGTTCGCTGTGCTTGGCTCAGCTTCTTGATCGCAGCGCTCTGGATTGCCAGTTGGAAGTTGTCCGTTGAAGTGTGCCGCAAACCTTCACGCGCCTCGCACGTGCGCCCTGTCCACTCGCCCCGCCGAACCCTGCACCTTGAACCTTGAACCCCAGAACCCTGCACCTTGAACCCTGAACCCCAGAACCCCTGCACCCTGCACCCTGAACCTTGAACCTTGAACCTCTGCACCTTGCACCTTGAACCTTGAACCTCGAACCCTGCACCCTGAACCCTGAACCCTGAACCTTCGTTATCGATCCTGATCCGAATCCCCCAACGTGATGTGCCAGCTGCCGGTGTCGTCGTAAAAGGCGGGCGGCAGGTCCACCGCGTTCACCTTCACCACGAACTGCATCGTCGACTTCACCTGGAAGTAGCCGGAGCGCTTGAGCACGCGGCCGAAGCTGCGGGTGCAGCGCGAAGGTGCGGATCTTGTCGGAATCGGCGCGGCGGGCTTCCCGGTCGATCCAGCCGAGCAGCGTGCTGAAGCCGTCCTCGTCTTCCGGATCGGTCAGGAAGTCCACGAGCAGCGTGACGCGCCCGCGCGGTTCGTGCAGATGGCGGTACACGGCGTAGCCGACGTTGCGGTCGTCGCGCCGGAGCGCGGCAATCGAGTAGCGGACGTGCGGGGCGCCGGCGTACTTCCAATTGAGGTAGGCGGCGTCGCGCCTGACGGCGAGGTTGAACTTGGACCCGATCGCATCCCACAGCTCGCGTGAAGCTGTCGTCGAAGCGCTGCAGCATCCGCACCTCGGCCCGCAGCGGCCGGTTCCGGGCCACGATCTTCACGATCGGCAGCGTCAGCGCCGAGACGATGCGGTTGACCGCGACCGGCCACTCCGGCCGGCGCAGCGCGCGGCGGGTCAGCGGCTTGACGAAGCAGGGCACCGGCCCGACATCGGGCCATCGCAGCTTCTGGAACAGGCGGTACGAGGCCTCCGACAGTCCAAGGCCGAGCGACGCGCCGACGTTGCGGTCCCAGGTCCGGAAGAGGACTTCGCCCAGCCCCTGCCGCTGCCGCTCGGGGGCGACCATCACGTCCATGCCCCACGATCCCTGCACTTCGCTGCCCTGGACGCGCAGCCGGACCGGCATGGTCGCGTACTGGCCGACGATGGCCGGCCCCTCGCGGGCGATCCAGATCTCCGGCTCCTGCCCCGGGTTGTTGGGGTTGCGGCGGTATTGCCACTCCCACCGCAGCCGGCTGGCCTCGGCCGCGTCGGTGCCGAAGACGCGGCGATAGAGCGCATCCACGGCGCGCCGGTCCTCCCGCCGATAGCGTTCGACCTCAGCCACGCGGCCTACGCTCCAGCTCCCGGCGCGTCGCCCGGGGTGCGCGCCCGCCGCAGCACGTACTCCATGTTGCTAATCAGGGCGTTCTGCGTCGCGGGCGTGTCGCGCAGCCAGCGCGCCAGCGGCGCCGGCAGGCGCCGGACGGTGCCGGTGACATGCAGCTCCTCGCGGACGATGGCGAGGCCGGCGCCCGCGATCTGGCGGCGCAGGCTGCGGACCGTGACCTTCTCCAGCAGATCGTCGTGCTTCACTTCGCCTCGCTGCGCGGCCTGGATGAACGAGTTCTCGTGGGCCGGCTCCTTGAGCAGTCCACGGGGCATGCCGGGCCAGGACCCGGAACGCGGAGAAGGCGACGGTCCGCCCGGCCAGGAGGTGGAGCGGCACCGGCACCTTCAGCCGCGGCAGGTGCGCGCCGGCAAAGGACAGGTACGGCGCCGTCGAGAGATAGACGTGGCCGCCGGGCGCGAGCACGCGGGCACATTCCCGCAGGTAGAGGGACGCGTCGGCGACGTGCTCGATGACGGCATGCGACAGCACCAGATCGAACGTGCCGTCCGGGAACGGCAGCGCCATCCCGTCGGCCTGGGCGAAGTGCAGGTGGGTCAGGCCGCGCTCGCGCGCGAGCCGGACGCCGGCGTCCTGGAAGCGCGGCGCCGGGTCGATGCCGACGACCGCCTGCGCCTCTTCCGCGAGCGACAGCGGCATGCCGCCGCCGCCGCAGCCGGCGTCGAGGATGCGGCCGGTGGCGGCCACGCCCGCCCGCTCGAAGAACGCGATGACCTTCGCGCTGCGGTAGTACTCGAACAGCGCGTAGTCGTATTCCGAGCGGAACCGGACGTCCGCATGCGCCTTGATGGCGCGATCATCTATCGCACGCACGGCCCATCTCGTTCACGGGCCGCCGCCCCGGCTGCCGCCCTCCGAATTTGGTCAACAAAGCTGCGCGATCGTGGCCGCTCGTGGTTTCCGCCACCTCGAAGGTCATCAGCACGCGTCGCTCCGGGTAGGCGGCGATCACCTCGTTGATGACCGGACCTTCGTAACCGACGCAGGGCGCAACGTAGGTCAAAATATACTCCACATCATCGCGCTGCTTCCGATCCGCGTAATTGCCGAAGTTCCGGCCGACGAAGATCGGCCTGATGCGATTTTCGAGCGCCAGCCCGTTGGCCAGCTTGCCATGGACGAGCGTGCCGGCGGGCAGGCGCCTGCCGAGCTCGCGCGACGCCTCGACATTCTTGTAGGTCCGCCCCGCCGCCCACTGTGTGAACTGCGCCAGATCGCCGGCGCAGACGAGCGCGGTCACGAGCACCGCGGCCCGCGGCGTCCACTGCTGCCGCGGCAGCCAGGCCGCCACCCGGGGCCAGAACGCATACAGCAGCGCGGTGGCCGCCAGCGCTAGCTCCGGCGGCGAGCCGGACGTTCGGCTTCACCTCGTAGAGGAAGCCGACCCGCACGATCGCCGCGGCCATCGCGTAGAAGACGTAGGCGACGATCGGCAGCGCCAGGAGGGCGCGGCGGCGCGTGACGCGCGCCAGCTCCGGGCCGGCAATCGCCCGCCGGCCGCCGAGCGCGAGCGCGGCCAGCGCGGCGAGCGCCGGAATGAAGAAGAGGAACCGCCGCTCGTTGCCGACGTCGTGCACCAGCAGCTCGACGGCGCCGATGCCGAGCCACAGGAGCAGCAGGCGCTCGGGCGGAGCGAGCTGCCGCCACCGCGCCAGCGACGCGACCGCCGCCGCCGTCGCCACGACCAGCACCAGCCAGGTGCGGGTGAAGACGTCGTGGAGGACCGGGAACCACGAGACGCGGTCGATGATCGACCGGGCGTCGTAGGCCGGCTTCCGCGTCACCGACATCTGCCAGTTGTAGAAGCGGTAGTCGGTCCAGTTCGGTCCGACGAACACGGCGAGCGCCAGCAGCCCGCCGCCGGCCAGGCCGACGAGCACGGCCATCGCCGTCCGTTTCGCCGCGCGCCCGTTCGCCGCCGGGGCAATCCACCACGCCAGCACCGCGTCGAGCGCCAGCGCCGCGACGTAGAAAGCCGCCGCCGCCTTCGTGAAGAACGCCAGCAGTGCCAGCACCCCCGCCGCAATCCCCCACGCCGCCCGGTCCTGCGCCCGCACGTAGCAGTACCACGACGCCACCATGCACGCGACCATCGTCGTTTCCATGATGGCGGCGCGGTTGTACATCACGAAGACGAAGTTGGTCGCGAGCAGCGCGCCGGCGATCGTCCCGGCGAGCGGCCCGGCCAGGCGCCTGACGCCGAGCGCGAGCAGCAGGACCGAGACCAGGCCGGCCACTTCCGACACCAGCCGCGCCTGCCATATCCCGACGCCGAAGGCGGCAAACGACAGGTATTCGAGCGCCGTGAAGACCGGCGCCACGAACATCGGATTCCAGGCGTCGAGCGCCCAGGCGCCCCACAGCGCGCGGTTCCTGGCGTTGTGCACCCAGGCGCCCTCGTCGTGCCAGACCACGCCGACCGTGGGATTCCACGGCGGATCCGCGGTCGGGAACAGCAGGCGGACGAGCGCGGCCACCGCCAGCACCGCCAGCAGCCACGCCCAGAACCGCCTAGTCGCGTCTGATCCAGACATCGAATTCCGGAGGCCCGCTCGCGGGACGATAGTGCGACCGCAGCCAGTCTGCCAGCGGCGGCGTGGTCAGGAAGAAGTGCGCCGAGTCGTCCACGTCCGGCGCCCAGTCGTGCACCTGCAGCGCGACGACGGCCGGACGCGAGCGCTCGAGGTCCGCGAGCAGGCCGGCGGCGCCGTAGTCCGGGTCGCCCTGCCTGAAGCCGGCAATCACCGGGCGGCTCCAGAAGAACCGCGACGCGCTCGGCCGATCGGCGTAGACGTAGGCGGCCGCCGTGAACCCGAACACGTAGACGGGCGTGCCTGGCCGGCTGTTGTCCGCGAGCACCTGGCCGATCTGCGCCGCCGCCAGCGCGGAGTACTTCCGGTCGTCCTCGTAGCGCGCGAGGTAGGTCTCGCGCGCGGTCTGCCCGAACAGGTGACGCGCGTCGAACCAGGTCTGCTCGACCAGCTTGGGAAACTGGTTGACCCGCCACACCGCCACGGTGGCGATGACGAGGACGAGCGCAACGGCGAGGCGGCCCGCGGCGCGCGGCAGCCGGCGTGCGCTGTCGAGGCCGAGCCCGCCGGCCCAGGCGGCCGCCAGCGCCAGGGCCGGCGCCACCTGCACGAAGTATTGCGGCAGGCCGCGGCTGCCGTTGATCGCGACCGACAGGCAGGCCGCGGCCACCCAGACGACGGGGATGAGGCGCTCGCGCCGCCGCGCCGCCGCCGCGAGCAGCACGGCACAGCCGGCACCGCCGAGCGTCCACAGGGCATCGACGCGCGCGTGCGCGATTGGAAAGGTGAGCAGGTAGCGGACGAAGTGCAGGGGCCCGGCGTAGGTCTCGCCGGAGTAGCGCATGTTGTACTCGATCGTGGCGGCATACAGCGGCCCCAGCGCCCCCGCGAAGACAGCAAGGAGGAGGGCCGGCACGATCGCGCAGCCGAGGACGAAGGCGGTCGCCCGGCGCCACGTCATGAATCCCGCGGCGAGCAGCACCACCGCGGCCGCGGCCGCATACACCGCGGCGTTGTACTTGAGGGCGAACGCCAGGCCGAGGCAGGCGCCCGCGGCCGCGACGTGCATCGGCGCGCGGCTCCCCCGCGCGCTGCGCACCAGCATCCAGACGGCGGCGGTCACGGCCAGCGCGATGAAGGTCTCGCACTGGGCGCGGACGCGCACGCCGTTCAACCGCGTGAAGGCCGGGTTGGACAGCAGCAGGAACAGGATGGCGGACGCCGCCCCGACACCGCGCGAGGCCAGCCGCGCGCCAATGGTCCAGAGCAGCGCCGCGACCCCGGCGGCCGCCGCCAGGTCCGCCGCGGCCACCGCCGCGTCGGCGGGCCAGATCGACCGCAGCAGCGCATAGACGTAGTGGATGGCCGGCGGCTTCTGATCCCACGCGTCCAGGTAGGGCAGCTCGCCGCGCAGGATGCGGTCGCCGACGTACGCGTACAGCGCCTGGTCGGCGCCCATCGGCTGGACGAGCGACGGCAGCCGCAGCGCCACGAGGGCTGCGGCCGCCAGCAGCAGCGGCAGTGCCGGGATGCCGGCGCGTACGGCGGATGAAGCGCTTGGTTTATAGTGCTGGCGAGCCACATCCTTGTCCGCCGCACCCGCGTCCGCACCCGTCCTGTCCATCATCGTCCCGACCTACAACGAACGCGACCGGCTGCCCGAGCTGGTGGCGTCGATCTTCGCGGCGTACGCCGCCGAGGGGCTGGACGGCGAACTGATTGTCGTGGACGACAACTCGCCGGACGGCACCGGCGCGCTGGCCGAGGAGCTGGCGCGCGACCACCGCATCCGTGTCGTGCACCGGGCGGGCAAGCTCGGCCTCGGCACGGCGGTGATCGAAGGCTTCGCGGCCGCCGCCGCCCCCGTCGTCGGCGTCATCGATGCGGACATGAGCCATCCGCCGGCGCTGCTGCCGCGCATGGCCGCGATCATGCGGGAGACGGGCGCCGACGTCGTCGTCGCGAGCCGGTACATCGCCGGTGGCGGCACGCGGCACTGGCCCGCGGCGCGGCTGGTGATGTCGCGGCTCGCCTGCCTGGCCGCGCGCGGGCTGACCCCCGTCCGCGACGCGACATCGGGCTTCTTCCTGATCCGGAAGGATCTGGCGCAGGGGGTGCGGATCTCGGCCGGCGGCTTCAAGATCTGCCTCGAGCTGCTGGTGCGCGGACGCCCGTCGCGCGTCGTCGAGGTGCCGTACGTGTTTGTCGGGCGGACGGCGGGTGAGAGCAAGATGAACCTGACGGAGGCGCTGGGCTACCTGGCGCAGCTGCGCGACCTGCATCGCTTCCGCCGTGCCCAGCCGCCTCTGGCGCAGTCCTACCGGCGGGTGTCCGCAGCCGCGCTGCAGAGCGCCGCGCCGTAACGGCTGGCGTCAGCGCGACCCCGCCACCGCCTTGGCGGTCTCGGGCGCCCGCGACGCCGGACGGCCGCCGCTCGTGGCGTCGGTCACCCGCGCGCCGAACAGGGTCCGCACGAGGATCTGCCAGACGATGGCCTGCTTGGTCAGCGCGAGGCGGGCGATGTCGCCGGCGTGGCGGGCGAGATAGCCGGGCCGCAGGAAGAACCGCCGCTTGGCGCGGTTGATGGCGCCCATCACGACTTTCTCGTCGAGCCCGTTGCCGCGCAGCAGGTAGTACGAATACTCCATCTTCGACCAGTCGTCGGCATCGGGGCCGAGCAGGTCCTCGCGCAGGCATTTCTCGTAGAGCGCCGTGCCGGGGTAGGGCACCGCCGGGTAGAAGTTGGCGAAGTCGGGATCGAGGCGCACGGCGTAGTTCACCGTCTGCTGCATCGTGGCCGGCGACTCGCCCGGGTAGCCGAGGATGAAGAAGGCGAACGACTTGATGCCGGCGTCGCGCATGTTCCGGAAGGCGGCTTCGATCTTCTGCCGCTCGAGCCGCTTCACCATGTCCTTGCGGACGTCGTCTGATTCGGTCTCGATGCCGAGGGCCAGCATCCAGCAGCCGGCGCGCTTCAGCCGGTGCACGAAGGCCGGGTCCGTCAGGTTGTCGGCGCGGGCGTTGCCGAACCACTGGATCGGCAGGTTCCGCGCGATGAGCTCGTCGCAGAAGGCCGTGAACGACTTGACGTTCAGGGTGACCGTGTCCCCCCAGAGATAGAAGAACTCGACGCCGAGCTCGCGGTAGCTGCGCTCGATCTCGTTCACCAGCGCGACCGGATCGCGCTCGCGGAACTTGTGCCCCTGGTGCACGGGGGCGACACAGAAATCGCAGCTGTAAGGGCAGCCGCGGCTGGTTTCCACGATGACGTAGGGGCGATCCACCAGCGGCAGCGCGTAGCCTTTGAGGTCGAGCAGGTCCCAGGCCGGATACGGCATCTGCAGGAAGCCGGTGAAGGAGCCATGCTGGCGGTGCGGCACCACCTCGTCGCCCCGCCGGAAAGTCAGGTTCGGCACGTCTCCCAGCTGGTCGAGCGAGGCGCAGCCCGGCGAGCTGGACCGCGCCGTCTTCGGGTTCGCCGACGAGCATGCCGTCCACCGCGGTTGCGCGCGCCATCGACTCGGCCGGCGCCGTGGACGCGTGCGGCCCGAAACAGACGAGCGTGGCGCCGTAGCGGCTCTTGATCGTCGCCATCTCGGCGACGTCCGCCTGGAGCGTCGGCGTCGTCGTGGGGAAGAGCACCAGCGTCGGGGAGAAGCCTTCGGCGTCGAGCGCGGCCATCACCTGCGCCGTCGTCGGCCGTCCGGCGGTCGCGTCGATGAGCCGGACGTCGCAGCCCGCGTTGCGCAGCAGCGTGGCGAGCACGGCGAGGGTGTACGGCGGCTTGGTCGTGCCGAGGACCTCTTCGCGCTCCTGGCAGCGGCCCTGGCGCGTGAACGCGATGCCGTTGATCAGCGGCGGGTTGATGAGCAGCGTGCGGGCACCGAGCATGGCCGTCACCGCACCACCGTCAGGGGAATGGCCCGGCGGGGCGGCGCGGCGGCGCCGGCGCCGAACGGCTCCGCCACCGGCACGGGCGACAGCTCGACCTTGCAGCAGCGGCGGCAGACCGGAAAGATGCCGTTCTCGACGAGCGCTTTACGCATGCGCCACGTACCTGTCTCCGTTCCAGATGTCCTCGAGCGACGACTGCGTCAGATCCCCGACCTCGACCCGGATGAACGGGCAGAAATACATCTTGCCGGAGAACGAGACCCGCGCGTGGAGGAACGGGTAGAGGCAGCGGCCATCCAGCTTCGCGCCCGGCGTGTAGTAGTTGTCCACGAGCTGCGGGTGGACCTTGGGGCGGAAGTCGAACAGGACGTTCTTGCGCTTGCACTTCGCCTCGAGCTCGGCCACCTTGACGCGCACGCGCTCGACGTCGAGACCCGGGTCGGCGGTGACGAAGGTCGCGATCGCCGAGGCGTCCGTCGCGCCAGTGGGGTCGATGAGCCGCACCGTCTCGGCGACCTCCTCCGGGGTGCTGAACATCAGGTGGTTCAGGCCGATCGCGTCCACGCCGAGCTCCTCGGCGACCTCCACCATCTGGTCCAGCGCCTCGAGCGTTTCGTGCGCGACGGTGGTGTTGATGCTGACGCGCAGCGGCGCGTGCCGGCGCCGGGCAGCTGCCTGGAGCCGCCGCAGCCCCGCCGTGGTCCGCTCGAAGGTGCCCTTGAGGCCGCGCGCCACGTCGTGCATCTCGCCGGGGCCGTCGATCGAGACGCTGATGTGCTTGAGGAAACCTCGCGCCGCCAGATCGGCCAGCGCCTCGGCCCGCTCCTCGGTGATGATGGTGCCGTTGGTCGTGAGGTAGCCGCAGGCGTAGCCCTTGTCGCGGAAGAGATCCAGGACGGACATGATGTCCTTCCGCATGAAGATCTCGCCGCCGGTCAGGCTGATCTGGAAGCCGTCGCTGGTCCGGGAACGCCTTCCGCAGGCCTCGAGCGTCAGCTCCTGGCGCCATTCCCCTTCGAGGTTCAGCAGGTCGCCGACGTAGCAGAACTCGCAGTGCAGGTTGCACCGCATGGTGGCCTCGTAGACCGCGCCCATGGGCAGGGCGATCGGCCCGGCCGGTCTTCTCCTCGACGAACCGCTGGATGCGCTTCTCGTAGCGGTGGCGCCGGTAGCGGGCCCAGGCGTGCCGAGCCAGCGGCAGCGCCCTCGCCCGGGTGGCGATGGATTCGCGCAGTCTTGCCACGGTGCCCTCAGGGGTTCTACGAGCCAGGCCCATCGATCTGCCAGATCTCCAGCGGCGGACCAGGACGCTCCAGCGCGTCGTCGATCCGGGTATCGGTGTTGTGCAGGAAAGGGTCGATCCGCGCCTGCTCGGCGTCCGTCACTCCCGCCTTGTAGGGTGAGAACGCGGCAATCCGACGGCCCTCTCCGGCCAGCGCAGCCAGGAAGGGGACGATGTCCGGATCCTTGGCATTGTACCGCTTGAGCACGACGAACGCCACGCCGAGGCGCCGGAGCGGCTCGAGCCCGGCGGTGCCGCCGAGCTGGGAGGGGTCCACGTAGATCTTTTCGGCATCGAGCCCGCCGCGCCCCAGATAAATCAGGCGATACGCCGGGCTGGGATAGGGCTCGAGCGACAGCTGCAGCCGGAACTTGGCTGAGGCCAGCCCGGCACTGCCGAGGTTGCGCTCCAGTGCCTCGACGAGCCCCTTCCGCGACGGCGTCAGCACGACCGAATACGGCTGAATCAGGATGGTCGCCCCCGCCGGGATGGTCTGCTCGATGTAGCGCTCGCGCGATCGCCCGCGTGTCCTCCTGCCGGAAGAAGAGGTCCGACTGGAGACTGGCGAGGGCTGCCGGGGCGGCGGCCAGGACGAGGCCGGCCCAGAAGACCACGGGGCGGCCCACCCGCGCGGCCGCCGACGACAGGCACCAGGCGGCGAAGATCGCCAGGAACGGCGTGACCGGGTTCAGGTAGCGGGTGGCCGGGGCGGTGTTGGCGATGAACGCCAGGAACGGCAGCGGGAAGGCCAGCAGGAACAGCGCACGGGCCGGCGCCGCGGCAAGCATCCAGGCCGCGCCGGCCAGGGCCAGGGCCACGGCGGGCACCCCCAGCGTGTCGCGCCAGATCATCTCCGCGTAGCGCAGCGCCGGCGCGAAGGCGCCGGCGGTGACCGCGCGGTCGACGACGATCTGGCGATTGGCGGTGATGTCGCGCCAGGCGGTAGCCGGCTCGACGAGGATGAAGGGGGAGAGCGCAAAGAACACCGCGGCGCTGACCGCTGCCGCCACCAGCACCTGGCGGCCCACCGCGGTCCACCCTGCCGCTCGCCAGCGACAGCACACGGCCAGCGTGAGCGGAATGGCGAGGAAGACGCAGTAGTAGTGGATGGAGAAGGCCGCCCCGCACGCGGCGGCGGCCACGATGGTCTGCCGCGTGGTGAGGCCGGCGCTGGCCGCCAGCGGCCAGATCCTGGCGATGGCGAGGTAGGCGAGCACGATGGCCAGCGTGGCCGGGACGTCGTGCTTGACGTAGTGCGAGTCGCGCACGTGGAGCGGCGCCACCGCGAGGAACGCCGCCGCCGCGATGGCCGTCCGCGTGTCCGCCAGACGGGCGGCCAGCCGGAACACGCCGACGACCGTCGCGGTTCCGGCGACGACGCCGAGTGCGCGCCCGGCAGTGTAGATGCCGGTCGGCGAGGTGAAGTAGAGCGCGGGCAGGGCCGAGAGCGACGGCACGCCCCCGGTGATCCAGAGGATCGCCAGGTAGGCCCCGACCCAGGCGAAGAGCAGGTAGAAGAAAAACGTCGGGTAGAGGAAGTTGTGCGGGTTCAGCGTGCCGGTGGCGAAGCTGAGCGCCCGGGCCATGATGGCGACCTCGTCGGGGTTGTAGACCGCGGGCAGGCCGTACTGGAGGCCGGCCAGGCGCAGGGCGAGCGCGATGGCGACAATTGCCGCGAGCGCGGGCGCGGTGCGCGCCACCGGTATCATCATGGCCGCGGCGGCTCCCCGGCCGCCGGCACCGCGGGCAGATCCGTGGCCACGATCTCACCGGCCAGTTCGGTGGTCTCCGCGATGGTCTCGACCGGCCGGCCGCGCCCCGTGCGCCGGCGCAGCGCCGTCAGCCGCGTCAGTTCGTCCGGCCGGAAGAAGCCGGACGCCCACAGCGTGCCGGCGAACACGCCGACGACCGTGCTTCCGCGCGCCAGGACGCCGGCCGCCGGCGGCATCGCCGGCAGCGCGTAGGCCGCCGCGAATGCCGCGGCGCCCGCCAGCGCCACCCGCACCAGCCGCAGCGTCTCGTAGGGAACGGGATAGACGCGCTGCGAGAAGTACGCCGGCAATCGCCGCCTGCACGGCGTACGACGCGCCGTTCACCCAGGCCGCCGCCACGAAGCCGAACCTCGGGATGAGCAGCAGGTTCAACCCGACGTTCACTCGCCGCAGCCGCCACGGTGGCGACGGGATAGTACGCGGTGCGCTTGGTGATGTTCAGGCCGATCGACGTCAGCAGGTAGATCCCCTGGAACAGCACGCCGACGGCTGTCCAGGCCACCACCGGCCCCGCCGATTCATACGCCTCCCCCACCACCGCCACTACCAGATCGCGGCCGATCGCCGCCAGCCCCGCGGTGAGCAGCACCAGGACCGCCACGCCGTAGGTCGTGACGGCGCTGAACAGGCGCTTGCCCTGGGCGTCCGCCGAATTGGCGTAGTAGAACGGCGCCCAGGCGTATTCGAAGGCGCTGAGGAACAGTTTCTGGGTCAGCCCGAAGCTCACCCCCATGGAGTAGATGCCGACCTGTCCGAGCGGCACGAGCGCGGCAAGCATGAACTTGTCGCCGACGGCGATGACCTGCTGCGCGGCGGCGTGCGGCACGCGCGGCAGGCCGAAATGGAGCGCCTCGCGCAGGACGGACCGCGAGAAGACCGGACGGAGGATCGGCACGAACCAGCGCAGCAGCACCGCCATCAGGATGCCGGTGACCACGAGGTCGGCCACGACGATTCCGAGGACGCCGTAGCCCAAAAACACGACGAGCGCCAGCCGGAGCAGCAGCGTGGCGATCGAGCGGCTGAGGGTGAGCACCCTGAACGTGACCGAGCGCTTCTCCATCCGCAGCAGGTGGAACGGAAAGAACGTGAACCCGATGACGAAGGTGTGGACCAGCGTGAGCTGCAGCGTCAGCAGGTACTGCTCGCCGCCGAACAGGCGTCCGGCGAGGCCCGGCGCGATCGCCAGCGACGCCGCCAGCAGCGCGCCGTTGACCGCCAGCAGGAAGAGGAAGATGGTGCTCGCGAGCCGCTGGCGTGCCGCCGCCGTGTCGCACTCGTAGAAGAGCCGCATGAACGACCCGTCGAGGCCCCACCGGAAGAACACCTTGGCCACGACCTCGACGCTGCCGAGCACGCCGAGGACGCCGTAGTCGCCCGGCGTGAGGTAGCGGACGTAGAGCGGCAGCAGCAGGAAGTTGACCACCGACACCGCGACGTCGCCGACGCCGTAGATGGCGAGGTCCTTCGACAGCTCCCGGATCTTCTGGAACAAGGCGTCAGGGCTTCCGGAACGTCAGGAGATTGAGGAAGCACCAGCCGGGCACCGGGAGCACGCGCGACAGCCAGCGGTGCAGCGGCAGCAGCCGGCGCGGATGCCGCCGGATGAGGCGGGTCAGCACCGGCACGGTCGGAAAGATGCCGCGGCGCGCCACCAGCGTGAACCCGGCGCGCGCGCGCGAGGTGCAGGTATTCGGCCGCCGGGCGGTCGCCCGGGTGCTTCAGCTCGGACGCGGTGCGGATGAGGCGTCCCTGCAGCAGGAAGTGCACCCGCGACTGGAGGTGCGCGAGGTTGGGGACCGAGACCAGGAGCTCGCCGCCCGGGCGGAGCACGCGGAACAGCTCGGCGAGCGCCACCGGCTGTTCGTCGTAGCGCAGGTGCTCCAGCACGTCGAGGCACAGGGCGCGGTCGAACGCGGCGTCGGGATACGGCAGTTCCAGCACCGAGCCGTGGCGCACGCGCGCCGACGAGTAGTTCTGATCGACGCCTTCAATCGGCAGGCGATCGGCGAATTCGTCGACCAGGACGCCCTCGCCGCAGCCGGCGTCGAGGACGCGGGTGCCGGGCGGCAGCGCGCCGAGCCACGCCCGGACGCGTTCGAGCTTGGCGATGTAGGTGGGGTAGTAGTCCCAGTCGGGATCGGGGGCGCGGTGATAGTCGCCGCGCGACGCGTACTCGCCGCGGCGTACGACCGGCGGACCACTCATGCAGCAGCTATCTTATACGGCCCCCTGGTCGTCCGGTATGCCGCCCGGCACGCGCGTGGGGTTCGTCGGGCGCCCCATCGGCGAGTACGGGTTGATCGGCGTCGGCTGCGGCTGCTGCGGCAGCAGCCCCGGCCTGGGCGAGGTGACCGGCAGCTGCTGCGCCGGCACGTTCGGATTCGCGTTCGGGTCGACGTTGGGGTTCGGAATCCCGGGCGTCGGGCCGGGGAACGGAACGCCCTGGCCGGCGAACGGCGCACGCTGGTTCGGATCGTTCGGTCCCGGGAACGGCTGCATCCCGGGCGGCGGCACCGGCCCCTGATCCAGCGGCTCCCCATCGTCATCGTCCGGCGGCGGCTGCTGCTGTTGCATCTGCATCTGCTGCAGCGCCTGGCGCGGATTGAACGGTGTCGGTGCCGCGGCGGCGGTCGGCGCCGGCGGACGGCTCGTGGCGAGGATCATGACGCGGTCGTAGAGCGACGCGCCGGCGGAGCCGACGGGGCGGGGCCCGGTCACGTAGCCGGCGGCGGTGCGCAGCAGGATGTCGAGCGCATCTTTCTCAGCCACGTCGATCAGCTCGAGCGAGATCGGCCCGCCGGCCAGCTTTTCGCCGTTCACCACGCGGGTATCGCCGACGCGCGCCCACTCCGCCAGGATCTGGCGCAGGGTGACATCCTTGGCGATGACCGTCGCCCGGCCGTTCGCGATCTTGACGGTGAGCTCACCGGCGGTGGCGGAGGCGGCAACGCTCAGGCTGACCACCGCGAAAACGAGGCAGCGAAAGAACTTCTGCATTGTTGTGATATCTCCGGAGCGGACTTCCAGTATACGCCTGGTAAGACGCCGGATCGAGCTGGGCAGCCGCCGGCTAGATGAGCTTGGTCACCCAGAGCGGGGAGTCTTTGCGCGGCAGATCGCACGAACGGCAGATGTCGGGCCCCCCGCTCTCGAGGTGCTGCCGGCGCGCCTGCACGTAGGGCTCGGCGTTCCAGACGTCCTTGATGGTCGAGGTGTTGAGGTCGCCGAGGATATGGCGGCCGTCGAAGTCGGCGCAGCACAGCGACACCCGCCCGTCCCACAGCACCGTGAAGGTCAGCCAGGGGCGGTAGCAGGGGTAGTTCACGTCGGATTCGCTGTTGAGCGTGCCCGCCCAGTTGTGCAGATCCGTGATGTGAATCTTGTCGGCGATCGCCTTCCAGTGCTCGATGAACGCCTGCTCGTCGAGGGAGTTGTTCTGCCGGACGAACGACAGGATCAGCTTGGGCCGGCGCCGCCCCATCTCGGCCCGCAGGCGGACCAGGCGCTCGATGTTGCCGATGACCTTGTCGTACTTCAGGCCGACGCGCGTCGGTCTCGAAGACTTCCTTGCCCGAGGCATCGACGCTGATGTTGATGGCGTCGAGCCCCGCCTCGATCATGCCGCGCGCGACCTCCTCGGTGATCAGCGAGCCGTTGCTGATCATGCCGACTTCCTTGATGCCCTTGGCCTTCGCGTAGCTTGACCTTGTCGACGAGCTGGCGGTCGACGAACGGCTCGCCGTAATTGTGGACGCGGACGTGGGTGATGCCGAGCTCCGCGCACTCGTCGACCACCTTCGTGAACAGCTCGAAGCTCATGATCCCCTGCCGGCGGTGCATGTCGTCGCGCGGGCAGAACACGCACTTGGCGTTGCAGATGTTGGTGCTTTCGATCTGGACGATCTCGGGCAGCACCGGCGAGCGATCGCGGCCGGTGGCGAGCATGAGCCGGCGGATCGGCTTGGCCTCGCGGCGAAGCGCCGATTCGACGACGCGGCGCGCGCGTGCCTTGATCTTGAGCGGCTGCGAAATCATTGAGTCCGGGTGAAGTCGATCACGCGCGTCAGGATCTCGTCGAGGTCCACGGTGGGGGCGTAGCCGATGAGCCCGCTGATCTTGGAGATGTCCGGCACCCGCCGGGGCATGTCCTCGAAGCCGGCCTCGTAGGCCTGTTCGTACGGGATGCGCACGATATCCGAGGTGCTGCCGCTCAGCGCCTTGACTTTTTCGGCCAGCGCGTTGATCGAGATTTCCTGGCCGTTGCCGATGTTGAAGACCTGCCCGATGGCCGCAGGCGTCTCGATCAAGGCTACCACAGCGCGGACCACGTCGCCAACGTAGGTGAAGCTGCGGCTCTGGCTGCCGTCGCCGAACACGGTGATGGGCTGGGACGCGAGCGCCTGGCGCACGAAGTTGGGGATGACCATGCCGTACTGGCCGGTCTGGCGCGGCCCGACGGTATTGAAGAGGCGCACGATGATGACCGGGAGCTTGCGCTCCTTCCAGTAGGCGAGCGCCAGGAACTCGTCGATCAGCTTGCTGCAGGCGTAGGCCCAGCGGTGCTTGGAGCTCGGCCCGAGCACCAGGTCGGCATCCTCGCTGAAGGGGACGTCGGCGCTCTTGCCGTAGACCTCGGAGGTCGAGGCGATCAGCACCAGCTTCTTCTTCTTGGCGGCGTGCTTGAGGACGACCTCGGTGCCGTGCACGTTGGTCTCGATCGTGTGCACCGGCTGCTCGACGATGAGCTTGACGCCGACGGCGGCGGCGAGGTGGACACCGTGTCGCACCGGTCGATCATCTCGGCGAGCAGCGGCTCGTTGGTGACGGTGTCGATCGTGTAGTGGAACTTCGGGTGCGGCTTCAGGTGGTTGATGTTGTCGATCGAGCCGGTCGACAGGTTGTCGAGCACGAACACTTCGTCGCCGCGCTCGAGCAGCGCCTCCGCGAGATGCGAGCCGACGAAGCCGGCGCCGCCGGTGATGAGCACACGCACGTCTGTTACTCCTGGTTACGCGGCGGCCCGACGAGCTCGAGCACGGCCGATGCCGATCGGTCCGCGGCGCCGCCGTCCGGCGCCATGCGGTACTCCGCGACGAGGGCGGCCGCCGTCGCGATCAGTCGCTGCCTGAATCCTTCATCATACAGGAGGCGCCGCAGCGTCCTTCCCATTTCATCGGGCGTTCGGGCGCCGGCGATAGCGCCGGCCGCGACGAACGGGCTGAGATTGTTGGGCAATCCGATGGTCATCGCCGGGACGCCGAGGGTCAGTCCGTCCAGCGCGACCGTGGAGTTCACGGTCACCACCGCCTGGCTCGCGCGCAGCAGCGGGGCCAGCGGCGCGCTGGCGGGGAGCACCCGGACGTTGGCCAGGCCGGCGGCGGCGGCCTCGTAGGGTTCGGGCGTTTCGGCGGGATGCGCCTTGATGGCCAGCTGCATGTCGGGCAGGCCGCGGACCGCGTCGAGCAGCGGCGGCAGCACCTCGCGTGCCTCCGCATATTTCGTCACGAGCAGCACCAGGGGCCGGCCGGGCCCCGCGCCGGCGCCGGCGCGCGCCGCGTCCACGGCGGCGGCGTCGAGGCCGCGGAACGTCGCCGCCAGCCCGTCGAGCCGCGGGCTGCCGGTGACGCGGACGGCCGGCGCCGGGAAACGGCCGGCCTCGCGCAGATGCCGCGCCGCGTACTGGTCGAAGACCAGGGTGGCCGTGGGCAGGGGAAACCCGGCATCCGGCGAGCCGGGCGCGGGCGGCCCCATCTCGTCGGCCTCGTGCCGGTAGTTGAGCCAGTGCCGGTAGATGAAGCCGTGCTGCAGCCCCGCCAGCGGGATGCGCCGCCGCCGCGCTTCGAGCGCGAGCGCCCGCCCCCAGCCGCCCGCCTCCGCGTACGTCACCGCGACGGCCGGGCACAGTGCGTCGAGGGCGGCCCCCGCTTCGTCCATCGCCCGCGCCGACCAGGGGAACTGGAGCAGCGCCACGCCGGCCAGGGCGCCGGATACGATCGGCCAGCAGTCGCACCCGTTGATGACCGCGGCCGTCCGCAGATCGTCGCTCCCCGCCATCGCCCGGCGCATGGCGTGGCGCGCCGCCCAGATCCCGGAAGATCCGGCCAGCGCGACCCGGGGCACGAGCGCTTCGATCGGCTGGACCCCGCCGGCGGGAGCGGTGCCCGTCCGCCACCACCGCCGCGCACGGAAGTTCGTTGCCGGCCCGACCCCGACGTAGCGAAGGCCGCCGCCCGGCAGCCGCGCCTCGAGCGCCTGCAGCACGGGACCGATGTAGGACTCGGCGCTGCCGTCCGCCGCGGCGCCGCGCCAGAAGGCGCGGTGCACGAACGCCGCCACGGTGCTTCCCGCCATCGCCGGCTGATGCCTCGGGCGCCCCGGAGACGCCAGCGCCGCCAGCACCAGGGCCGTGCTCCGGGCATCCATACCGAGGCGTCCCGGCCGCGCCGGCCGCGGCCCGGCGTAGCCGACGCCGCGCGCAGCGGCGAGCTGGGGCAGGACCACCTGCGCCACCCGGCCGCCGTCCTCGAAGCGGATGCGGGACGGCGCTTCGCGATCGAGCAGCGCCTGCGCCGCATGGATCGCGCGGAACAGGGCGAGCACCTCGCGCTCCTTGTGCAGGTAGAGCTCGGCGAACCACCACAGGCTGTCGCCGCGATAGGTGAAGCGCTCGCGGAACGTCCCGCCGTCCACCCGCGCCAGGCGCAGCGACTTGATCCAGGCGTGCGCCTCGCGAGCCGAGGCTTCCTCCGCGTCGGCGTCGAGATAGGCGGCCAGGCGCACGCGCCGTTCGGCGCCGCGGGAGTCGAGGGAAAGGGCGGCGTCCAGGGTGGCTATCCCCGCGCCAGTGCGGACGGCACAGGCGGCGTCCTGGAGCGATCGAGCGCGGCCTCGACCGCGCGGTAGACCATCTCGACGTCCACGCCCGCGAGGCAGTCCGGGGTGTGGCCGGTGCAGCGCTCGGGCGGCAGGCGGATGCGGTTGCACGGGCTGCACGGCAGGTCGATGCGCACGACCTGGTGCATCGCGTCCCGTGGCGCATAGCGGACCGGATCCGACGGACCGAAAACCGCGACGGTTGGCGTGCCCACCGCCGCGGCCAGATGCATCGGCCCGGTATCGCCGGTGACGAGCAGGTCGAGCCGCGAGAGGAGCGCCGCAAGACCCGGCAGGTCGAGCTCGCCCGCCACGTCGACCACCTCGACTCCCCCGAAGCGCTCCCGCGACCTGGTCCACCAGCGGCCGGTCCGCCGCGCCACCCGTCAGCACGATGGTGCCGCCGCGCGCCCGGACCAGGCGGCGGGCCAGTTCCGCGAACCGCTCCGGCGGCCACTGCTTGATGGCGCGTCCGCCGCTCACGTGCACCCCGACGAGCGGCCGCGGCCGTTCCGACAGCCGCCCTGCCGCGGCGTGTGCCGCCTCCGCCGTGATCGCGAGGCGCGCGGCAGCGCTGCGCGGCGGCACGTCCAGGACCGCCGCCACCAGCCGCCGGGCGTTCGCGGCGGTATGATCCCGCGGCCGATACGGCAGCGCCAGGTCGAGCAGCGCCCCGCCGCCGCCGCTGGCAAAGCCGGCCAGCCGCCTCGCCCGCGACGCGGCGAGGACCAGATTGCTGCGGATGTCGGGCTCGAAGTTGACCGCCAGGTCGTAATGCCGGCCGCGCCAGGCGCGGGCGCGCTGCAGCATCCCCCCGAGCGGCAGCCCGGCGCCTTCGCGCGACAGCCACGCCGCATCGAGCGCCTCGACGTGGTCGATTCCGCGGATGCCCGCCGCCAGCTCGAGATTCCAGCTGCCCACGACCAGGTCGATCCGGGCGCGCGGGGCGGCCTGCCGCACGTCGTCGATCGCCTCGAGGGTCATCAGGAGATCGCCGATCCGCTCGAGCCGGAGCAGCAGGATGCGCTGCGGCGGCCGCGCCGGCGCGCCGCGCCCGATCCGTACGGCGGGCGCCGCCAGCCGCAGCGCCAGGTCCGCGACGCCGACCAGCCGCCGGTCGCGCCGGTCGTAGATCTGGAGGTGTTCGAACATCGGCTCGGCCTGGCGGCTATCTTACCTGCACGCGATCGACCATGACCCCGAGGTCGCGGCTGTCGGGCGAGCCGAGCACCTGCTGCGGATTCCACACCGCGGTCACCAGCGCGAGCCGCGCCGGCTCCTCGGCGCCGGCGGCCTCCGCCGCGACGTCCGCAGGAATGGCGAACGTATACGGCTGGAAGCCGTCCGTCACCTGGACGGACCCGAGCACCCGGTCGTTCAGGCGCACGGTCACCTCGGCCGGCGGCGCCGCCGGCGGCCGCCCCCCGGCGCTCATCACGATGACCACCTCGCGTCCGCCCGCCGGGAAGGCCGGCACCGACACGAACGACTGCCGCTGCGTCCATCGCATCGTCCGGCTGTCGGCCGCCTCCTTGGCGTGGAAGCGCACGACGTGCAGGTCGTCGCGGATGCCGACGTCGAGGTCGAACGGGCCCCGGGCCGGCGGCGCCGGCGCCAGCTCGTAGAGGCCGAAGTCGAACTCCTTGCGCCGGACGTAGCGGGGAAAGGCATTGACGATGGATTCGTATTCGGGCACCTGGAAGCGCTCGCTGGCCACCGCGGTCGCGCCCCAGTGCCGCGACAGCAGCTCGGTGCCGCCGCCGCCCAGGAAATAGCACGCGCGCGTAGCGGCTGCGCGCCCATTCCAGGAACGGAACGAAGCTGCGCGCCTCGGGCCGGGCCGACGACAGCAGCAGGACGTTGCGCGCGTAGATGTAGGCGAGCGGCAGGCCGAGCACGTGGACGTCGGACCCGGAATCGCGCGATTCGACCAGCAGCAGGTCGGTGTCGCCGATCCGGCCGGCCAGGCGCTCGAGCTGCGGGATGATGCCGGCGTATTCGACGTGTTCGGTCACCGGACGGGCAACCCGCACGTAATGGCTCCCGAGCAGCACCAGAAAGGCGCCGCCAATCGCCGCGCTCAGGCCCCGCCTGACCCCGGTGCGCCGCAGGCCGTAGGTGGCCGCCGCACAGGCAAAGATGAGCACGCCCGGCAGGATGACCGGGAGGAAGCGCCGGGTCATCCAGAAGTGCTCGGGGACGATCCGGATCTTGTAGAAGAAGAAGCACGCGAACAGCGCGACCGAGACGAACACTTCCGGCGCCCGCCAGAACGTGCGGCGTGCCGTGGTGACGAACCCGATGAGGGCGGCCACGATCGCCGGGAGCGTGGCGTAGAGGTAGGTGAACGTCCGCAGCGCGTAGGCGTCGTGTTCCGCCAGCTTGCCGGCCGGGTGCCGGTAGTTGAGCGCGTACACGGCGCCGGCGGCCAGCGCCGCCCCGAGCACAACCGGCGCGAATGCCACGGCGCGCCGCGCCGCGGGCCACCGCGCCCCTGCGGCCAGCGCCACGCCCGCCAGGGCCGCGGCAGCCGCGAGCAGGGCATACATCCACCAGCGCAGGTGCGTGAGCCACACGATGGGCAGGTCGGCGTAGCCGCGCAGGGGCCCGGCAAAATACGGCACGGCGAGGCCGGCCGCGGCGGCGAGCACCGCCACGAACGGCCACTGCAGCCGGCCGCCGCGCAGCACGGAGAGCACGATCGCCGCCCCGACCGCGGCAATGCCGAGCACGGCGTCGAACCTGAGGAACAGCAGCAGCCCGAGCAGGCCGCCCGCCACCGGGCCGAAGAAGCGGTCGTCGTCCGCATGGGCGCGCGCCGAGGCGAGCATGGCCGCGAACAGCAGCGCCTGCATCACCACTTCGGCATTCGGGTAGCGCGCGAACCACACCTGGATGACGTGCAGCGCCAGCAGCGCCGCGGCGGCCCCCGCCGCGGTGTTCCCGACAATCCGCCGTGCCGCGAAGTAGACCGCGAGCAGCCCGAGGATGGCCCAGACGCCGGACGTCTTGCGCGCGCCGCTCAGGCCGTCGATGCCGTAGCCGATGGCAATCGAGGCGGGAAACAGGTGCGGGAACTGCCCGACGACGGCGCCGGATTCCGGGTTCTGGATCCAGAACCCCATGAAGCGGACGCTGTAGTAGTCGGTGCGCTGGTGCGACGGGAAGAACAGGTCCCGGGCGCCGGGCGGGACGGCCGCCACCACCGGGTCGTCGTAGACGAGCGTCCCGCGCTGGGCGATCTGGATGCCCTCGTTGATGTAGACGCCGGGATCCTTCCCGCCCATCACGTACTCCGATGCGGGAAAGAACCGCCACAGCCCGAGCAGGACGAGCGCCACGGGCAGCAGGCTCCACGGCCCGGGCCGGCGGGCGGCCGGGCCCAGCCGCAGCCGGAACCGCGAGAGGGCCGCCAGCGCCAGCGCGATCACCCCGTCGGCAATCAGCAGGCGGGCAAAGGTGTAGCGGTGCGCCGCCGCGAGCGCCAGCACCACCGACAGCGACACGCACAGGCTGAGGATGACGCTCCAGAAGACGCGCTCTTCGGCGTCGATTCCGGCACGGGTGTCGCGCCCGCCGGCCGGCAGCCGGAAGATCACGGCGCCCGGCAGCCACGCGACGACGGCGAGCGACAGCAGCTGCGCGGGTGTCATCAGAACTGGAAGTAAATGAAATCGGAGCCGCCGAAATTGCCGAACAACAGGATCAGGTAGAGCGTGGCGGCGTAGACAGAGTAGCGCACCCCCACGGGCAGGTGCCGCACGATGAGCACGTTCTCGTAATACGCCTCGCAGGCATGGACCACGAGCAGCGGCATCACGTAGAGCAGCAGCGGGGTAACGAGCGCCGGCTGGAGGCTCGACGGCGCGAAGTTCGTGGCCAGCGCGGCGGTCAGGCTCCACAGGTGCGGCGCCGAGCGTGCCCGGAAGATCAGCCAGCCGTAGCAGGTCAGGTGGAACATCACCGCCCAGCTCGTGACCTGCTGGACGAGCCCGTCGCCCCCCATCCAGCGCGCCGCGGCGCGCTCCCGGGCGAGCTGGCGATACAGGATCAGGAGGAGCCCGTGGAAGACGCCCCAGGCCACGAACGTCCAGGCGGCGCCGTGCCAGAGCCCGCCGAGCACCATCGTGATCATCAGGTTGCGCAGCGTCCGCCGCTCCGGCCCGCGGCTGCCGCCGAGCGGGATGTAGAGGTAGTCGCGCAGCCAGGTCGACAGGCTGATGTGCCAGTTGCGCCAGAAGGCCTGCGGCGTCCGGACGAAGTACGGGAAGCGGAAGTTCTCGAGCAGCTCGATGCCCATCAGCTTCGAGGTGCCGCGGGCGATGTTCGAGTATCCGGCGAAGTCGCCATAAATCTGGAACGCGAACGCGTAGGCGCCGATCAGCACGTTCACCCCGGTCAGCGGACCTTCGCTGTTGAACACGGCGTTGGCGATGGCGGCGACGTTGTCGGCCACGTAGACCTTCTGGAAGTAGCCCCACGCGATGAGCCAGGCGCCGTCGCGCAGCTGCTCGGGCGTGATCACCCGCGGCGCGTGAATCTGCGGCAGCAGCCGCGAGGCGCGCAGGATCGGGCCGGCGACCAGGTGCGGGAAATAGGCGACGAAGACGGCGAAGTCGAGCAGGTCGCGCGTCGCCGGAATCTCGCGCCGGTAGACGTCGATCACGTAGCTCATCGTGGCGAAGGTATAGAACGAGATGCCGACCGGGAGCAGGATGCGCAGCGTGACGAAGTCGACGTGCCAGCCGATCGTGCCGAACAGCACGTCGAGGTTGTCGGCGAAGAAGTTGAAGTACTTGAAGAACCCGAGCATGGCGAGGCTGAAGCCCAGGCTGACGACGAGCAGCGCGCGCCGCGTCCGCCGCTCCTCCGCCCGCGCCATCCACAGCGCGCAGGTGTAATCCACCGCGGTGGACGCGAGCAGCAGGCCGAGGAACCGCCAGTCCCACGCGGCATAGAAGTAGTAGCTCGCCGCCAGCAGCAGCCAGTTCTGCCCCCGGTGGGGGAGCCACCGGTAGACGGCATAGACGACCGCGAAGAACCAGATGAAGTGGAGCGAGTTGAACAGCATCGGCGCGTGGTCCGGTCAGCGCGACGCGGCCGGCCGGTCAGGCTCGAGCAGCTGCTGCGACGTGATGAACGCGGCCAGCGCATCGGCCACGACCCGGTGGCCCCGGGGGGTCAGGTGCACGGTGGTCTGGAAGAAGAGGTCCGGCCCCGGCAGGGCGCGGCGCATGGCCGGCAGCACATCCAGGCGCGGGATCGGCACGGGCGCGAGCGCCTCGTCGAAGCGCTCCGAGGCCGCGTCGCGGACGAGCTCGCCGCCCGACTGCCGCACGATCTCGCGGAGGCGGCCATAGTCCCCCTCGTCCACCTGCAGGCGGGCGGGCACCAGGACCACGGCGCTGCGCGCGCCGAGTACCGCCGACTGTGCGGCGATCGCCTCGACCGAGCGGCGTGCGATGGCCAATCCCTCCGCAATGCGGGGTGCCGGGTTCCTCGCGTAGCTTTGCAGCGGCGGCTCCGGCGGCGTCAGGCTGCTGAAGCGCGAGGTGGCCGTGGTCAGCCGCAGCGTCGCGATCTGCAGCACCATGCTGCGCCGCACCAGGCGCCGCAGGCGCGTGACGAGCGAGTCGGCCACGACATCGGCGGCGTCGCGCGCGGCGGGGTCGAGCTTCGCCCGCGATCCGTAGGCCTCCTCGGCGTCGTTGCCGACGAAGATGAACGTGATGACCAGGTCCGGCGCGAGCGCGGCGCCCATCCGATCGAACTGCAGCTGCTCCTCGATGGGGCCGTAGCCCTGCACCCCGGCGTTGATGACGCGGTGCCGCACGCCGGGATACCGGCGGTTGAGATCCGCCTCGAGCAGCTTGCCGAACGTCTGCTCGATCGGGACCTGGACCGACAGCACGATCGAGTCGCCGAGCAGGACGATGCGGCGCTCGCCGGGCCGCCGCGGGCCGATCTCCTCGTCGTCGCGGACGCCCGCCGCATTGATGTTGATCTGGCTGTCGAACTCCGAGGTCGTGAAGCGGACGCGGGCGTTGGGCTTGAGCCGGTAGCCGGCCGCCGGGTCGTCTTCGAACAGCCCCTGGAACGACGGCGCCGCTTCGGAGCTGCCCCACACGCGCAGCCCCGCCTCGAACGCGCCGAACTGAACGACCAGGATGGCCGCGAAGATCGCCAGGCGGCGCCCGCGCCGCATCCGCCGGAGGTGGGCCGGCGCGTCGGTCATCGCTCCGGTCCGCCGCTCGCGGCCACCGCTGCGGCGACCTGCCGTACGGTGCGGTCGTCGAGCGACGGATAGAGCGGCAGCGACACCACGTCGCCGGCGATGCGGTCGGCCACCGGGCACTGGCGCGGATCTTCGCGCTCGAGCGCCGGCTGGCGCGGGATGGGCACCGGGTAGTGGATCAGCGTCTCGACGCCGCGCTCGCGCAGCGCCTGCTGGAGGCTGTCGCGCGAGCGGCTCATCACCGGGAACAGGTGATAGACGTGCCCGGCGTCGCACTCGGGCGGGACGGCAATCGACGGGACGCCCGCCAGGGCCTCGCGATAGGTGCGCGCCAGCACGCGCCGCTGCGCCGTCCACCCCGGGAGGCGCTGCAGCCGCTCGCGGAGAATCGCGGCCTGGATCTCGTCGAGGCGCGAGTTCACGCCGAACTCCGCGTGCCGGTAGCGTTCGGTCTGGCCGCCGTTGCGCAGCCGCGCCGCGCGCGCCGCCACCTCGGGGTCGGGCGTGGTCAGCGCCCCGCCGTCGCCGAGCGCGCCGAGGTTCTTCGTCGGGTAGAAGCTGTAGGCCGCGGCGGCGCCGAAGCTGCCGACCGGCTGCCCGCCGCAGGTGGCCAGGTGGGCCTGGCAGCAGTCCTCGACAATCGCCAGGCCGTGGCGCGCGGCCACGGCGGCGAGCGCCGGCATGTCCGCCGCCTGGCCGTAGAGGTGGACCGGCAGGATGGCCGCGGTGCGGGCGGTGACGGCGGCCGCCGCCGCGTCCGGGTCGAGCGTCAGCCGCCGCGGATCGATATCCGCGAACACCGGCTTCGCCCCCGCCATCATGATTGCCAGCGCCGAGTAGGCGGCCGACAGCGGCGAGGTGATCACTTCGTCGCCCGGGCCGATGCCGAGCGCGCGCAAGGCGATCGCCAGCGCATCCGTCCCCGTGCCGACGCCGACCGCGTGCGGCGCCTGGCAGGCAGCAGCGAACTCCCGCTCGAATGCCTCGAGCTCGGGGCCGAGCACGAACCATCCCCGCTGCACGACACGCCGGATGGCCCCGTCCACGGCCGCCGCATCTTCGCCCGGCGTGAGCTTCAGGAAGGGGATCACCGCAGCACCTCGTCGCCGTGTACCTCGGTGAGGTACTCCGGGAGGTGCGCGCGGTAGAACTCCACCGTGCGCGCGCAGCCCGTCGGCGAGCGACACGCCCGGCGTCCAGCCGGTCGCGGCGCGGAACTTGGTGGAGTCGGAGTAGAAGCTGCCGATGTCGATCCGCTTCTTGTCGGCGGGCCACTCGACGTATTTGACGGTGCCGGTGCCGGCGATGCCGACGAGCAGCTCCACGAGGTCGCGGTGGCTGATCGGCTGGTCGCCGCCGACGTTGAACACGTCGCCGTTGCAGGCATCGGACGCGCCGGCGCGCAGGAAGGCGTCCGCCGCGTCGTCCACGTAGACGAAGTCGCGGAGCTGCGAACCGTCGCCGAACACCTGGATCTCGCGGCCCTCGAGCGCCAGCCGCATGAACCAGCCGATGAAGCCCTGGCGGTTGTGCCGGATCAGCTGCCGCGGGCCGTAGACGTTGGTCAGCCGCAGCGAGCAGGCGCGGATGTCGAAGACGTTGTTGTAGAGCAGGTGGTAGTACTCGCCGGCGGCCTTGTTCACGCCGTTGATGTCGGCCGGCCGCACCAGGTGCTTCTCGTCCACCGGCAGGTAGTCGGGGCGGCCGTAGACCTGGCGGGTGCCGGCAAACACCACCTTCACGTGGTGGTTGTACTTGCGGCAGGCTTCGAGCATCGACAGCTGCGCGCGGCAGTTGATCTCGAGATCGGTGTGCGGGTCGCGCATGGAGTCGATGTGGCTGACCTGCCCGGCGAGGTTGAAGATGACGTCCTGCTCGCGGACGAGCGCCTCCATCGTCGAGGGCATCCGGACGTCGGCGATGTTCAGCCGCAGCCGGCCGGACAGGTCCCGGATGTTGAACAGGTTGCCGCCGTAGTCCGGGATCAGGGAGTCCACGAGCAGGATGTCGGCGCCGAGCTCGACCAGCACCCGCGCGAGGTTGCTGCCGATGAACCCGACGCCCCCGGTGATCATCACGCGGCGGCCGCGGTAGAAGTCGCGGTAGGCGCTCACGCGTTCCCTCCCTGGCCGGGCCGGTCGGTGACCGCGGATTCGTCGCGGCGGGGGCGGCGGTGCGCCCCCTTGACCACGAGCACGAACCAGAGCTTCATCACGTCGATGCCCGTCTTGAACAGCCGCCGGAAGTTGAAGAACTGCGACTTGCCGTAGCGCCCGGTGGTAATGGTGGACCGGCACCTCGGCGATGTGGAAGCCCGCGTCCTGAATCTTCTTCATCATCTCGAGGCAGATCACGCCGCTGTCCTTCTCGAGCGTGACTCGCTCGAAGATCGAGCGGCGCATCAGGCGGAAGTCGCAGTCGACGTCGCGCACCTTCAGGCCGAACAGCAGGCTCACCGTGTGGTGGTAGATCCGGCCGATCAGGATGCGGTGCAGGGGATCGGACCGGCTGATCTTGTAGCCGTTGACCAGATCGACGCCGTCGCCGAACGCCGCCCACAGCGCGGCCATCTCGGCCGGGTCGTACTGCGCGTCGCCATCGGTGTAGAAGACCAGGTCACGGGTGGCGGCCGAGAAGCCGCTCCGCAGCGCGCCGCCGTAGCCGCGGTTCTTCGGGTGGTGCACCACGCGAACCTGCGGATACGTCCTCGCCAGCTCGTCGGCGATCTCCGCGGTCCCGTCCGCGCTGCCGTCGTTCACGATGATGATCTCGTAATCGTCCGTGAGGCGTGCCGCCGCCTTCAGGGACGTGATGACCAGACTCGCGATCGTGCCGCTGTCGTTGTAGGCGGGAAAGAACACACTCAGTCCCGGCTTGGTTGTCGCAGGCAATGGCATCGGGAACCGTAAATCTTAGCGTTTGCTGGACTTGAAGGCAAGCGCCCGCTGGTAGGCGGCCTCGAAACGGAGCGCCGTCTGATCCCACCCGAATCGCTCGACAGCCAGCGCCCGGGCTGCCGAGCCGATCGACGCGCCCAGTTCCGGGGTATCGAGCAGCCGGCGGATGGCCGTCGCCAGCGCCGGGACATCGCGTTCGGGGACGATGAGCGCGGTTCGCTCGTGCCGCGCGACCGAGCCGATGCCGCCGGCCGGCGTGGTCACGAGGGGCGATCCCGAGGCGAGTGCCTCGAGCACGACATTGGGCAGCCCGTCCACGTTCCCGCCGTCGTCCCGCACCGACGGCACCACCACCACGTCGGCAGCGGCCAGGCCGCGCGCGACCTCCTGCTGGTGCAGGTTGCCGAGGAAGCGGACGTGGCCGAGCACGCCGGCCCGTCCGGCACGCTCGCGAAGCTCGGCGTCGAGATCGCCCGAGCCGCCAAGGGCGAGCACCACCGGGCCGGAGGCGATCAGCGTCGCCATCGCGTCGATCAGGTATTCGAAGCCCTTTTTCCGCACCAGCCGGCCGGCGGCGAAGATCAGAGGGGTGGTCCCGTCCACACCCAGGCGGTTCCGCCACTCGGCGCGAGTGGCCGGGTCGGGCCTGAAACGCTCCACGTCCACACCGTACGGGACGATGTCGACCCGCTCGGGCGCCGCGCCTAGAGCGACGGCGCGCCTGCCGAGATCCTCGCTGCACGCGGTGACGGCGCCGGCCCGGGCGAAGGCGGCTCGCGCCGCCGCGCCGGCGATGCGGGAGCGTTCAGCCACGAACACGTCGGAGCCGTGCAGGCTGACCACGAGCGGCAGGTCCGGCGCCGCCAGGGCGGCGGTAACGCCTCCCGGAATGACCCAGTGTCCGTGCATGACCGTCGCCCGGTGGCGGCGCGCGATCTTCCGCGCCACGCGCCACCCCTGGGCCAGCGCCAGCGGTGCGGCGACGTAGGCCGCGCCGCGCAGCGACACGTCGGCGCGCAGCGCCGCCGCGTAGCCGAAGACGTTCAGCGCGGGCACCGGCGCGTAGCGGTAGAAATGGAACGCCACGCCGTCCTCCTGGCGCGGCCGCTGCACCAGCGGATGCCAGGGCGCCACGATGTGCACCTCGTGGCCGCGGGCGGCCACCGACTTGGCGATCGGCTCCATGAACGTGCCGACGCTGTCCCCCGGAAACCTCGGGTAGGACGTCGTCATCATCACGACGACGTGGCGGACGGGCGTGGATGCGCCCAGCGGCTAGCTCCCGGCCCCCGACGAGCTCCGGCTGCGGAAGAGGAGCCGCCACGGCACGATGAGCGACTCGGCGAGCACCCGGCCCGAGACCTTGCTCTGTCCCTGCCGCCGCTCGACGAAGATGATCGGCACCTCGCCGATGGGCAGCCGCGCCGCGAGGCTTCGAACAGCATCTCGACGATGAAGGCGTAGCCGTTGGAGACCATCGCGGTGAGCGGCAGCCGCGCGAGCGCCTCGCGGCGCCAGCAGCGGAAGCCGCTCGTGCAGTCGCTGACCGAAATGCGGGTGACCGCGCGGACGTAGCGGTTGGCGAACGCGCTGAGGAAGATCCGGTGCAGCGGCCAGTTGACGACGCTGACGCCGGTCAGGTAGCGCGACCCGATGACGACGTCGTAGCGGTCGGCGGCGGCGGCCATCGCCGGGAGGTGTTCCGGGTTGTGCGACAGATCGGCATCCATCTGGAACACCAGGTCGGCGCCCGAGGCGAGCGCCCGCTGCAGTCCGTCGATGTACGAACGGCCGAGACCGCGCGGGCCGGTGCGGTGGAGCACGTCGACGCGGCCGGGATGGGCCGCCGCCAGTTCGTCCGCCAGGGCGCCGGTGCCGTCCGGCGAGCCGTCGTCCACGACGAGGAGCCGGAAGCCCGGATGGGCCAGGATCCCCGCCGCCAGCACGGGCAGGTTGTCCCGCTCGTTGTAGGTCGGGACCACCACGACGATGTCACGAGTGTGAGTCACGCGGGCTCCCTGCGCGCGTGCGCGGACGCGGCCAGGGCCGACGCCGAGATGATGAGCACGGGATCGATCACGGGAATGCGGAACCGCTCCTGCGGGAAAAACACGATGCCGACGAGCACGGCCGAGGCGCCAAGCAGCAGCACGGCAGTGGGGCGGCCGGCGCCGCGCCAGAGCCGCCCGATCCCCGCGATCGCCAGCGGCAGCAGCAGCAGATAGGACACCACGGACGCCGCCCAGTACCTCGTCGAGTGTAGCGTATAGGACGGCCCGATGGGGACCACGGTGTAGAAGGCCTTGCGGACGAGCAGCCACAGCCATTGCCCGGGGTGGTCGGCGATGAACTCGAGCGCGGCGCGGTAATAGAGGGGCTCCAGCTCCTCCGAGGTCAGGCCCGGGTGGGCGCGCCTGAACTCCAGCTCGGCGAGCTTCAGCTCGGGGTTGGCCGCCAGGTCACCCTCCCCGCGTGCCAGGGGATGATTGCCGGTCCAGAACGTGACGCCACCTTCCGACGCCACGAGCACGAAGCGGCCGTGCGTGCGGAGGTTGCGCGCCGTCCACGGTGCGACCACCAGGATCACCGCCGCGGTGAAGATCACGGCCAGCTGGAGCCGGCGGCGGCGGATCAGCCAGAGGGCTGCCAGCGGCAGGAAGAAGAGCATCGCCGGGCGCACGAGCAGCGCGAGGCCGGCGACCACGCCGGCGGCCATCCCGAGGCGCCCGTCCCGGCCCGTCCGTTCGGTGCCGGAGCCGGCCGAAACCTGCAGCAGGTGCGCCGCGCCGAACGCCAGCGCCGTATAGAGGGTTTCGCTGAAGACGTACGCCGGCGTCCAGACCAGCGGCGGGTAGACGGCGGCCAGCGCCGCGGCGGCGACACCGGCGCGCGGTCCCGCGGCCCGCCAGGCGATGAGCGCCAGCAGCCCGATCGTCGCCGCGCCGATGACCGCCTGCGTGAGCTTCAGGCCGGCCGGCGCCTGTTCGTGGACGTCCCGGCCGGCGCCGGCGAGGGCAAGGAACACGGGATACCCGGGCGCGCGACCGAACTGCTGGGTGGTGCCGTTGCGGGGTGGCGTCGTAGGAGAAGCCGCGGCCCTCGCTCAGGCTCCGCGCCAGGCCGAGGTATTCGCGCTCGTCGTGCGTCAGCGGCTTGCCGACCCAATAGAACGCGCCGAACGCCGCGCGCAGGACGAAGCCCGCCACGACCGCCGCCCAGATCCACCGGCGCGCGGAACGGTGCGTCAGGGTCATCCCCGGTGGCGCGCGCCCCCCTCGAAGCGCAGTGCCGAGATCTGCTCCGAGACGAGCCCGACCAGAAAGACGACGACCGAGAACAGGATGAGGAGCACGGCGCCGTTCGGGATGCGGGCGTGGGCCACGACATTCCAGACGCCGTAGGCCACGCCGAGCACGAAGGCGGCGAGCGCGAGCGGCACGAACACGCGCAGCGGGCTGAAGATGGTCACGATCTTCAGGATGATCATGAAGAACTTCGCGCCGTCGCGGGCCAGGCGGATCTTCGACGCGCCGGTGCGCGCCTCCGCCTCCACCGGTTCGAACGCGACGTTGTAGCCGGCCTTGATGAAGGTCAGCGTGGTGGTCGTCGGGGTCGAGAAGCCGTTGGGCAGCAGGTGGAGGAACTCGCAGCAGGTGCTCCCGCCGCGCGGCGCGGAAGCCGGAGGTGAGATCCGGGATCTGCCGCCCGGTCAGGTAGCTGGCGAACCAGTTCAGCGCGCCGTTGCCGAACCGGCGGGCGTGGGTCGCCTGCGTCGTGGCCGAGCGGGCGCCGACGACGAGGTCGTATTCCCCGAGCCGGGCGATGAGCCGCGCGGAGTCGTTGGCGCGGTGCTGGCCGTCGCCGTCGACGATCAGCACGTATTCGCCGGAGGCGCGGCGGATGCCGCTCTTCACCGCGGCGCCGTTGCCCTTGTTGTAGGGGTGGCGCACGACGGTCGCGCCGGCGGCCGCGGCATGCGCCGCGGTGTCGTCGCTGGACCCGTCGTCGACCACGAGGATCTCGTGCCACGGGCCGGCGGCCCGCATCGCGTGGACGACGGCGGCGACCGCCGCCCCTTCGTTGTAGGCCGGCACGACGACCGAGACCTCGCCGGGGTGTGCCACTAGTGCTCCCACCGGCCGGCGTCAGGCGCCGCCGCCGCGTCGCGGTCGCGCGCGCCGGTGGCGACCGGCTCCGATCCGCGCGGCGGCAGCTCCAGCGTGCGGACGCGGTAGACGAGATCCTCGAGCAGCTTGCGGTTGGCCGAGATGACGTCGGCGAGCAGCCCGATGAGCAGCACCTGGAACCCGACGATCATCAGGACCGCCGAGAAGATCAGCGACTGGATGTGGCCGACCGGCGCCCCTTCGCTGGCGAACCAGTAGTAGAGGAAGCGGAGGGCGCCAATCGACCCGGCGCCGAACACCGTCAGCCCGATGTAGGTGAAGATCTTGAGCGGCTCGTACATCGCGTAGATCCGGACGATCGTCGCCGCCGGACCGCTTGATGTAGGAGAACACGCTGTCGAACAGCCGCGACGAGCGCGTCCGGGCGTTGGTCTGGATCGGCACGTGGGCGATCGCCATCCGCTTCTTGCCGGCCTGGATGATCGACTCGAGCGTGTAGGAGAACTCGGACACGATGGTCATGCGCAGCGCCGCCTCGCGGGTGTAGGCGCGGAAGCCGCTGGTCGTGTCGGGCACCGAGGTGTTCGAGACCTGACGGACCACCCAGCTGCCGAGCCGCTGCAGCTGGCGCTTGCGCCACGACATGTGCGCGACCTCGGCGATGTTGCGGTCGCCGATGACGATGTCGGCCTCGCCGTTGAGCAGCGGCTGGAGCAGCTTCACGATGTCCTGCCCGGCGTACTGATTGTCGGCGTCGGTGTTGACGATGTAGTCCGCCCCCTGCTTGAGCGACGAGATCGATGCCGGCGGCGAAGGCGGCCGCGAGCCCCTTGTTCCGGCGCAGCCGGATGACGTGGTCGACGCCGCACGCCCGCGCCACATCGGCGGTGCCGTCGCGCGAGCCGTCGTCGATGACCAGAATCTCGACCACGTCGACCCCGGGCACGGCCCGCGGCAGGTCGGCGATCGTGGCCGGCAGGGTGTCGGCCTCGTTGAGGCAGGGAATCTGGATGATCAGCTTCGTCACGACAGCCCTACGAGTTTTTCGATGACGCCGTCCCAGGTGACCAGGCGGGCGGCGTCGAAGCCGGCGGCGCCGAGCTCCGCCGCGTGCCTGGGGTCCGCGGCGAGCGCGTTGATGGCGTCGGTGAGCGCCTCCGCCGACGGTTCGCACACCAGCCCGTTCACGCCGTGCACGACGAACTCGTTCGGCCCGCCCGAGTCGGTGCAGGTGATCACCGGCTTGCGCGCGAGAAACGCCTCCAGTGTCACGTAGCCGAAATCCTCGTCGAACGGCGGATAGGCGACCGCGAGCGCGTGCCGGTAGAGCTCGATCAGCTCGGCGTCGCCGACCGCGCCGAGAAACGTCACCCGGTCGCTGACCCCGATTTCTTCCGCCAGCCGCTCCATGTTTTCGCGCTGGGTGCCGTCGCCGGCCACCACCAGGCGCAGCCGGCGTTCGACGCGGGTGAACGCGCGAATCAGCAGATCGACCCGCTTCACCGACTCGATGCGGCCGACCGACAGCACGTAGTCGCCGTAGGAGCCGGGCACCAGCTGCGCCGCGAGCCGCGGAGGATGATACAGCGGCTCGGCCTCGAGCGCGTTGAACTTCGCCAGCCGCGACGCCGTGTTCCTGGCGTTGGCGAACACCCGCCGGCACTCGCCGAGCATCTGCGTGTCGAGCTCGATGATGCGGTCGCGCAGCCCGATGTCCGACTCGTGGTGGCCGAAATCGCTGTACGGCGTGCCGCACAGCTCGTAGGCGGCGCGGTACTGGTGAATCAGCCAGGCGACCTTGTTGGGATGGCGGACGAAATAGCTGGGGAACTTCGAGGCAATGACCAGGTCCACGGGCCGGCCGTTGCTCTCGCTGAGATCGAGCAGCCGCCATGCCGCGGCATGGGGCAGGATCTCCTCCTTGGGATACCACTTGAACGGGACGCTCACGAGCTCCGCCTCGTAGCCGCGGGCGCGCAGCTCCCGCACCAGTTCCCGGACGTGCACCTCGGCGCCGCCGTGCACGAACGGCACCTGCGCTTCGCAGACGAGGATCGTCCTGACGTCCATCAGGTCGCGTGGCGGAAGTTGATCACGTCCCCGTCGAGCACGATGTACTCCTTGCCCTCGAGCCGGAGCTCGCCGTGCTCGCGGTTGGCCGCCAGCGTCCGGCGCGCGAGCAGGTGCTCGTAGCGGACGACCTCGGCGCGGATGAAGCCGCGGGAGATGTCGGAGTGGATCTCGCCGGCCGCCAGCACCGCCGGCGTGTCGCGCGGAATCGACCAGGCGCGGCACTCGTCCTCGCCCACGGTGAAGAACGAGATGTAGCCGAGCAGGTCGTAGGCGGCGCGGATGACGCGGTCGAGTCCCGACTCGCCGAGGCCGAGATCCGAGAGGAACGCGGCGCGGTCGGCTTCGTCGAGCTGCGCGATCTCGAGCTCGATCTTCGCGCAGATGGGAACGGCACGGGTGGCGGCGCCGGCGAGGAAGCCCTCGATGCCCGCGATCCGGACGGCCTCGCCGGCCTGGCCGAGATCGGCCTCGTCCAGGTTCAGCACGATGAGGAGCGGCTTGGCGGAGAGGAACTGGAACCCGCGCAGCCGCTTCGCGTCGTCCGCCCCGAGCTCGAGGGCGCGGAGCGGCTGGCCGGCTTCGAGCGCCTCGCGGCAGCGGCCGAGGATCTCCTGCTCGCGGCGCAGTTCGGGCGTGTTCCCCTTCTTGAGGTCGCGTTCGAGCCGTTCGAGCCGCCGTTCGACCACGCCGAGGTCGGCGAGGATCACCTCGTCCTCCATCGCCCGCACGTCGCGTGCGGGATCGACCGACCCGGCCGGGTGGGGCACCGACGGGTCGCGGAACATCCGCACCACGTGCAGCAGGGCGTCGGCATTGCGGAACGGCGCCACGTCGAGCAGGGCCTGGGCGCCCGCCTTGGCCCCGGCCATCCCCGCGATGTCGGCGAACTCCACCGTGGCCGGCACCCGCTTGCGCGGGTTGAAGAGGGCTGTCAGCTGGTCGAGGCGCTCGTCGGGCACGCGGGAGACGCCTACGTTCGCATCCGACTTGCCCCCCCGGGGGGCGGCGTCCCGGACGCTGGTCAGCAGCTGGAAGAGGGCCGTCTTGCCGGCCGAGGGGAACCCGATGAGTCCTGCACGAAGCATAAGAGTTAGGGAGCAGCCAGGGACAGACGCTAGATCTGCACATCCTAGCACGCCGCCAGCACGCCGGCCGTCAGGCCGGCTTCCCGTCGCGACCGGACCTGAAGTGGACACCTCGACGGTTTCGCCGGCAGGCGAAAGTAAGGCGTAACCACAATCGAGTCTGCATTTTGCGGTTGACATCCCCCGTGGCGTTCCTTACCATCGCGGTGGATTTTTGTGGAGCTAAGTGGACCAAAAGCCGTGCTTCGAGGCAATCACACGGCGAAGATCGATGACAAGGGGCGGCTCAAGATCCCCAATGCCTTCCGCAGCCTCATCGAGCGGGAGCACGGGGCCGAAGTGTTCGTGACCAGTCTGACGGGAGACGACGTGCGCATTTATCCCATGCCGGTGTGGCTGACGCTCGAGGAGAAGCTCGGCCGTATGCCGTCCACGCACCCCGCCCGGCTGCGCTTCTTCGACCGCGTGAACTATTTCGGCCAGACCGCCGAGATCGACGCCCAGGGACGCGTGGTCCTCCCCGCCCGCCTTCGTGAATCGGCCGGCATGGATGGGGAAGTGGACGTCCTCGGGCAATACGACCATCTCGACGTCTGGAACCACGAGCGCTTCGTGGCCAAGCTCCACCGCGAACCCTATACGGACGACGACGCCCGGGCGCTGTCGGACTTCGGGATTTGACACGGGCCGCCGCCCGCCGCGCTGACCCGCGGGGGACCGGGAAGGATCGCACGCGATGACACAGCCCGTCCACGAACCTGTGATGGTTGCCGAAGCGGTGGCGCTGCTGGACCCGTCGCGCGGCGGCCTGTTCGTGGACTGCACCGCCGGGCTCGGCGGCCACACCCGCGCGCTGCTCGATGCCGGCGCGTCGCGCGTGCTGGCCCTCGACCGCGACCTCCAGGCGCTGGCCGCCGCGCGCGGCCGCCTCGCCGGCGTCGCGGACCGGGTCGAGCTGGTCCATGCGGACTATCGAGATCTCGGCCGCGTGCTCGACGACCGCCAGATCGCCGGCGTCGCCGGGGTGCTCGCGGACATCGGCGTCTCGTCGATGCAGCTCGACGCGGAAGGCCGGGGCTTCAGCTTCCGGCGCGACGAGCCGCTCGACATGCGCATGGATCAGTCGCAGGGCCCGACCGTCGCGGACCTGCTGCGCGACGTCGGCGAAGAGGATCTCGCCAACATCATCTTCCAGCACGGGGAAGAGCGCTTCTCGCGGCGAATCGCCCGCGTCATCGTCGAGGCGCGGCGGGACGAGCCGATCGCCACCACCGGGCAGCTGGCGCGGCTGGTGCGGCGGGCGGTGCCGGCGCGCGGCTACCAGCGCATCGATCCCGCCACCCGCACCTTTCAGGCGCTGCGCATCTGGGTCAACGGCGAGCTCGACCGGCTCGACACCTTCCTCGGCGAGGCGTGCGCGCGGCTGCTGGTCGGTGCCCGCCTGGTCGTGATCACGTTCCACTCGCTCGAGGACCGCATCGTGAAGCACACGTTCCGCGCCCTGGCCCAGGGGCGCGCGGCGCTCCGGATCCTGACCAAGCGGCCGCTGAGCCCGGGCGAGCCGGAGCTCGATCGCAACCCGCGCGCGCGCAGCGCCAAGCTCCGCGCCATCGAGAGGTGTGCATGAGCGCCCGGCGTGAGCTCGATTTCGAGTACGGCATCAAGAAGGACATCCGCAACAACCCGATCGTCCGCGAGATCGACGAGGACCGCCAGCGCCAGCTCTGGCGCACCGCCGGCATCGGCGCCGTGCTGGTCATCGTCCTGCTGTTTTCGGCCTGGCAGACCTTCGAGCTGGTGAAGCACGGCTACGAGGTGCAGCGGCTCGAGCGCGAGCGCGCCGCCGAGGAGGAAGTGAACCGCCATCTGCGGCTCGAGATCGAGACGCTGCGCTCGCCGCGGCGCATCGAGGAGATGGCGATCCGCGAACTGAAGCTGGTGGCGCCGGATCGCGACCAGGCGATCGTCATCGAGCGGGTCGCCCCGTCGGCGGTTCCCGGCAAGTCGATCGTCGCGGCGCGCTGACCAGGCACCGGCGTGGCAGGAGGTACGGTGGCGGATAAACAGGCCCGAAGCTGGCGTGGGATTGCGACCGGCGCGCTCCGCGCGATCGTCCCGGCGCGCGCGCACGCCCCCCACGTTCACCCGACGTCGCCGTGGCGGCACACGCTCCAGTCGCGCCTGCTCGTCGGCGCCGCCATGTTCGCGGTCTGGACGGCGGGCATCCAGGCCCGCCTCGTCTACCTCCAGGTCGTTGCCCGGCCGGAGATGCAGGCGCTCGCCGACCGGCAGCACAACCGCCTGATCGTCGCCCCGGCCAAGCGCGGCGAGATTGTCGATCGCAACGGTCACGTCCTCGCCTACAGCGTCGATGCCGACTCCATCTTTGCCGATCCCTCCGAGGTCGAGAACCCGGCCGAGGCGGCGCGCCTCGTCTGCGCGGCGCTCGACGGCTGCGACGCCCGCGCCCGCCAGGACATGGCCAGGAGCCTGCGCCGGGACTCGCAGTTCGTCTACCTGGCGCGCAAGGTGTCGCCCGACGAGGCGCAGCGCGTGCGCGCGCTCAAGCTGAAAGGGATCGCGTTCCTCAAGGAGAGCCGGCGCTACTATCCGAAGAAGGAGCTGGCGTCGCACGTGCTCGGCTACGTCGGGCTCGACAACACCGGGCTGGCCGGCCTCGAGTCGACCTACGACGCGCAGGTCCGCGGACGCGAGGGGAAGATCTTCGTCCAGACCGACGCCCGCCGCCACGCCCTCACCAGCCGGGTCGACCGGCCGCCGACGGCCGGCGCCTCGCTCGAGCTGACGATCGACCAGTACCTGCAGAACATCGCCGAGCGCGAGCTGCGCGCGGGGGTCGACGAGAACAACGCCGCGGGCGGTACCGCCCTCGTCATGGATCCGCACACCGGCGAGATCCTGGCCCTGGCGAACTGGCCGACCTACAACCCGAACGCGTTCGGCCGCTTCGACGAGCGGCTCCGCCGCAACCGCGCGATTCAGGACCTCTACGAGCCGGGCTCGACGTTCAAGGTGGTCACGGCGTCCGCGGCGCTCGAAGAAGGGGTCATCGACCCCGAAGATCCGGTGGACTGCGCCCCCGGCTACATCACCTTCCCGGGCCGCAAGCCGATCCACGATTTCCACACCTACGGCGTCCTCTCGTTCACCGACGTCATCGTCAAGTCGAGCAACGTCGGCGCCATCAAGGTCGGGCTGCGGCTCGGCCCCGAGCGCCTCAGCCGCTACGTCAGCCGGTTCGGGTTCGGCCAGCCGATCGGCCCTGATTTTCGCGGCGAGAGCCCCGGCATCGTCTACAACCCGGCCCGCCTCGACAGCAGCGGCGTGGCGTCGATGTCGATGGGCTACCAGGTCGGCGTCACCCCGCTCCAGATGGCGGCCGCGGTGAGCTCGGTCGCCAACGGCGGCTCGCTGATCGAGCCGCGCGTGGTGCGCGCCATCATCAAGGACGGCCGCCGCACGGCGGTCGCCCCGCGCGTGCTGCGCCGCACCATCTCCCCCACCACCGTGGCCGAGCTGACCGCGATGATGGAAGGGGTGGTCGAGCGCGGCACGGCCACGCGCGCGCAGGTTGCCGGCTACACCATCGCCGGCAAGACCGGCACGGCGGCGAAGCTGGTCAACGGCCGCTATTCGCAAGTCCGAGTACAACGCCTCGTTCGTCGGCTTCGCGCCGTCGCGGCAGGCGGCGCTCGCGATCATCGTCGTGATCGATTCCCCCCACGGCGCGGGCTACACGGGCGGCGTGGTGGCGGCGCCGATCTTCCAGCGGATCGCCGAGGCCTCGCTGCGTCATCTCGGCATCGCGCCAACCATCAATGCCCTGCCCCCGGTGATGGCGGCGCGGCACGACGAGGCGGCGGCGCCCGTGGCCCACGGCGGACGGCGGCCCGACGTCGTCGACGCCGTGCTGCCGCCGGTGCAGCCCGGCGTGATGCCCGACCTGCTCGGCCGCAGCGCGCGCGACGCCGTGCGGACGCTGACCCGCGTCGGCGCGACCGCGCGGATGAGCGGCGACGGCTTCGTCGTCGAGCAGTGGCCGGCGCCCGGCGAACCGCTGCGCAGCGGCGAAGCGGGCATCCTGAAGCTCGATCGGCGCCCGGCTGCGGCCGCGGCGGCGGGAGGCGGCTCGCGGTGACACTTGGCGTGCTCCTGCACGGGCTCGCGCAGCGGACCGCCGTCGCGCCGCCGCCGCTCGATCCGGCGGCGGCCGCCGCGGTCGTGTCGGGCATCACCTACGACTCGCGGCACGCGCGCCCCGGATCGCTGTTCGTGGCGCTGAAGGGGCTGCAGGCCGACGGGACCGCCTTCGCGCGCGACGCGATGGCGCGCGGCGCGGTTGCGGTCGTCGCCGGGTCGGCGCCGCCGGCCGATGTACGCGTCCCCTGGATGCAGGTGTCCGACGCCCGGCTGGCGCTGGCGGCCCTGTCGGCGCTCTTCCATGGCGACCCGAGCGAACGGCTGATGGTCGTGGGCATCACCGGCACCAACGGCAAGACCACGACGGCCTACGTGCTCGCGTCGATCTTCGAAGCCGCCGGCATGGCGTGCGGCCGGATCGGGACCGTCGGCTACCGGGTGGGGCGCAAGGAGACGACCGCCGAGCGCACGACGCCCGAGGCGCCGGAGCTCCAGGCCATGCTGCGGGAGATGGTCACGCAGGGCTGCGGCGCCTGCGTCATGGAGGTGTCTTCGCACGCGCTGTCGCTCAAGCGCGCCGACTACCTGCGGTTCGCGGCCGGCGTCTTCACCAACCTGACGCGCGACCACCTCGACTTCCACCGCAACATGGACGACTACTTCGCGGCGAAGCGGCGGCTCTTCGAGCTGCTGCCGGCGAACGCCGTCGCCGTCGTCAACCTCGACGACCGGCGCGGGCCGGAGCTGGTGCCGGTGGTGGGGCGCCCGGTGACCTACGCGATCGACGCGGCGGCCGACGTCGTGCCCGCGGCCCTGGTCTCGTCGCTCGACGGGCAGCAGTTCGAGGCGCGGACGCCGCGCGGCACGCTGCACATCCGGTCCCGCCTGGTCGGCCGGGCCAACACCTACAACATCCTGGCGGCGGCGGCGACCGCGATGGCCCTCGATCTGCCGTTCGGCGCCATCGAGCGCGGCATCGCGGATCTCAAGACCGTGCCCGGCCGCTTCCAGCTGGTGTCCGAGCCGCGCGACGACGTCCGCGTCGTCGTCGACTACGCCCACACCGACGACGCGCTCAAGAACCTGCTCGAGACCGCGACGCCGCTGGCGGCGGGGCGGATCGTCACGGTGTTCGGCTGCGGCGGCGACCGCGACCGCACCAAGCGGCCGCTGATGGGCGCGGTGGCGGCGCGGCTGAGCGACCTCGTCATCGTGACCTCCGACAACCCGCGGTCGGAGGACCCGGCGCGGATCATCGAGGAGATCAAGCGCGGGATCGTCTCGCCGGCGGATCGGCCGGCGGCCAAAGGCGGCGAGGCGAAGAGCGAGACGCGCTGCCTGACGATCGTCGATCGCAAGGAGGCCATCGAGCGCGCGGTGCGCGATGCCGTGCCCGGCGACCTGATCCTGATCGCGGGCAAGGGACACGAGAAGTACCAGGCCGTCGGCGGGCGCGTGCTGCCGTTCGACGACGTGGACGTGGCGCGGGCGGCGCTCGAGCGGCGCCGCGCCGGCAGCAGGGTGTCCTGACAGGTGGAGTGGCTTCCCTTGAGCGCAACTGACGTGGCACAGGCGACCGGCGGACACCTCACCCAGGGGGACGCCGCGGCGGCGATCGGCCCGGTGTCGATCGACTCGCGGGCGCTGCAGCCGGGCGACTTCTTCGTCGCGATTGCCGGCGACCGCTTCGACGGGCACCGCTTCGTCGCCGACGCGCTGGCGAGTGGCGCGACCGGCGCGATGGTCCACCAGCCGCCCGCCGCCCCGCTGCCGGACCAGGCCGGCGCCGCCGTCGTGATCGAAGTGGCGGACACGACCCGGGGCCTGCAGGCCCTGGCGCGCGAGGTGCGGCGCCGCGCCGGCGCCAGGGTCGTGGCCATCACCGGCAGCGCCGGCAAGACCACGACGAAGGAAGTGACGGCCGAGTTCCTGGCGGCGCGGTTCACGGTGTTCCGCAACCGCGGCAACCTGAACAACCACATCGGCCTGCCGCTGTCGCTGCTCGAGCTGCGCGCGCGACCGGAAATCGCCGTCGTCGAGCTCGGGATGAACCATGCGGGGGAGATCGCGACGCTGGTCGGCGTGGCGGAGCCGGACGTGCGCGTCTGGACGAACGTCGGCGACGCGCACCTGGGCTTCTTCGAGTCCGCCGAGGCGATCGCCGACGCCAAGGCGGAGATCCTCGAGGGGGCGAAGCCGGACGACCTCCTCGTCGCCAACGCGGACGACGCCCGCGTGATGCAGCGTGCCCGCGCCTTCGCCGGGCGGGTGATGACCTTCGGCATCGACACCGACGCCGACGTGCGGGCGCGCCGCGTCACGGCCAACGGCCTCGACGGCGTGGCGGCCGAGGTGGTCACCCCTGCCGGCGCCGGGCGCCTGCGCACGCCGCTGCTCGGCCTGGGCAACCTGTCGAACGTCCTCGCGGCGCTGGCCGTCGGCACGCACTTCGGCGTGCCGCTGGAGGAGATGATCGAGCGCGCCGCCGGCCTGGCGCCGGCGCCGCATCGCGGCGAGCTGCGGCGGCTGCCCGGCGGCGTCTCGCTGGTCGACGATTCCTACAACTCGAGCCCGTCGGCGCTGACGCGCATGCTCGAGACCATGGCGACCGCGACCGGCAGCGCGCGCAAGGTCGCCGTGCTCGGGGAGATGCTGGAGCTCGGGGCGCACGCCGACCGGCTGCACCGCGAATGCGGGCGCGCCGCGGCCGCCGCCGGGTTCGACCTGCTGATTGCCGTCGGCGGCGAGGCGGCGGCGGCCCTGGCGGCCGAGGCGGTGACGGCGGGCATGGCCGCACGCGGCGTGACGCACGTGGCGACGCGCGAGGCGGCGGCGGATCTCGCGCTGCGGCAGGTGCGCCCGGGCGATCTCGTGCTGGTGAAGGGGTCGCGCGGCATCGGCACCGACCTCGTGGTGGAACGGCTCACGCGGGAGTTCGCCTGATGCTGTACTACCTCCACCACCTGAGCGGCTACCTGCCGGTGCTGAACGTGACGCGCTACATCACGTTCCGCACCGCCGCCGCCAGCCTGACCGCGCTGGCCATCGGCCTGTTCCTCGGCCCGTGGATGATCCGGCAGCTGCGCGAGTTCCAGATCGGCCAGGTCATCCGGCAGGAGGGGCCGGCCACGCACCGCAAGAAGGCGGGCACGCCGACCATGGGCGGGCTGCTGATCCTGAGCTCGGCGCTGATCCCGACGCTGCTCTGGGCCGACCTGACCAACCCCTTCATCTGGATTGCCGTGCTGTCCACCGCCGCGTTCGGCTCGATCGGGTTCGCCGACGACTACCTGAAGATCGTCCGCCGGTCGCACCACGGGCTGCTGCCGCGCTACAAGATGGGCTGGCAGATCCTGGTCGGCGTCGCGGTTGGCGTCGCGCTGGTCGTGCTGAACAGCTACGACCTGTACAGCACGCGGCTGATCTTCCCGTTCTTCAAGCGGCTGATTCCCGACATCGGCTACTTCTATGTGCCGTTCGCGACGCTGGTGCTGGTCGGCGCCACCAACGCGGTGAACCTGACGGACGGCCTCGACGGCCTGGCGATCAGCGTGTTCGGCGTGGCGGCCGCCGCCTTCACCGCGCTGGCCTACGTCTCGACGCACCGGGAGTTCGCCAACTACCTGCAGCTCGTCCGCATCGAGCCGGCCGCGGCGGAGCTCACGGTGTTCTGCGGCGCGCTGGTCGGCGCCAGCCTCGGCTTCCTGTGGTGGAACTCCTATCCGGCGGAGATTTTCATGGGCGACGTCGGGTCGCTCGGCCTCGGCGGCGCGCTCGGCACCGTGGCGCTCCTCATCAAGCAGGAGTTCCTGCTCGTGATCGTCGGCGGCGTGTTCGTGCTCGAGGCGCTTTCGGTCATCGTCCAGGTCGCCTCGTTCAAGACCACCGGGAGGCGCGTCTTCAAGATGGCGCCCCTGCACCACCACTTCGAGCTCGCCGGCTGGAGCGAGCCGAAGGTCATCGCGCGATTCCTGATCGTGGCGATCATCTTCGCGCTGTTCAGCCTGACGATCGTTGAAGCTGCGATGACGGACCAGCCCGTGTTTTCGGTCGAGGGACGGCATGTCGTGGTGGTCGGCGCCGCGCGCAGCGGCGTCGCCGCGGCGCAGCTGCTGGTCCGGCGCGGCGCCGCGGTGACGCTGTCGGACGTGCGCCCGGAGCTCGCCGAGGCGGCCGACCTGGCGGCGGCGGGGGTGGCGCTGGAGCTCGGCGGACACACGCCGGCGACGTTCGCGCGCGCCGATCTGATCGTGCTGAGCCCGGGCGTGCCGTCGAACCAGCCGGTCCTCCAGACGGCGCGGCACGCCGGGATCCCGGTGATGGGCGAGCTGGAGCTGGCGTCGCGCTGGCTGCGCGGCCGGATCGTGGCCATCACCGGCACGAAAGGGCAAGTCCACGACGACCACGCTGACCGGCCGGATGCTCGAAGCCGGCGGCCACCGGGTCCTGGTCGGCGGCAACATCGGCGTGGCGCTGAGCGCGCAGGTGGACGACTCCACCGCCGACACGATTCACGTGATCGAAGCCAGCAGCTTCCAGCTCGAAGAGTCCGACACGTTCCATCCCTGGATCGCGGTGCTGCTGAACTTCTCGCCCGATCACCTCGATCGCCACGCCACCGTGGCCGAATACGCGGCGGCGAAGGCGCGGATCTTCGCCAACCAGACCGGCACGGACTGGGCGGTGCTGAACGCCGACGACCCGGCATCGCTCGAGCTGGGCGGGCGGGCGGCGGCCCGGCCGCTGCTCTTCTCGACGACCGGCCGACCGGCGGCCGGCGTCGCAGTGGAGCGCGGCCAGATCGTGCGGCGCACCCCGTCGGGCAGCGAGCCGCTCGTGCCGCTGGCGTCGATCCGGCTGCTCGGGCCCCATCTTGTCGCCGATGTGGTGGCGGCCGCGGCGGTGGCGTCGATTGCCGGTGTGCCGCCGGCCGCGATGACGCAGGCGGTCGAAGGCTTCACCGGCCTCGAGCACGCCCTCGAGCCGGTCGGCGAAGTCGGCGGCGTCCGCTTCGTCAACGACTCGAAGGCCACCAACATCGAGGCCGCCAGGCGCGCGGTCGAAAGCTTCGGCGAGGGCCTCGTCGTCATCCTCGGCGGCCGCTTCAAGGGCGGCAGCTTCGCGGATCTCGTCGCGCCGCTCGCGGCGCGGGGGGCGACCGTCGTGGCGATCGGCGAAGCGCGCGGGCTGATTGCGGCGGCGTTCGCCGGCCGGGTGCCCGTGCAGGACGCGGCAGATATGCGCAGCGCCGTGCGGCAGGCCTTTGCCGCGGCGCCGCCGGGCGGGACGGTGCTGCTCGCGCCCGCGTGCGCGAGCTTCGACATGTTCAGGGACTACGCCGAGCGCGGCCGGATCTTCACGCAGGAGACCCGGCAGCTCGAGGAGGAGTGGAGCGGCACGCGAGAGCAGTGAGCGGTCATCAGCCCCCACGGAGCGGTAAAGGGCCGTCCGCTGGGAACGCAGGCTGCCCCGGTCTGCGAGGGTGGTGTCTTTGCCCCCCGGGGGGCTGATAACCGCTGACTGCTCACGCGTGCCGGACCAGGCCGACGCTGGCACCTCGGCGGTGCAGGGCTGGGGCACGGGCATGGTCACAGCTCAGATTGTCGGCCACAACCGGCACGAGCTTTAACGGAACGTCCAGGGGCGGGATCGGGCGGGAACAGATGGCGCGAAAGCTCAAATCAGACAAGCTGCTCTTCCTGGCCACGCTGCTGCTGGTCTGCACCGGCGTGGTGATGGTGTACAGCGCCTCGGCGGTGATGGCGATGGACCGGTTCGGCGATCCCTACCTGTTCCTCGTCAAGCAGCTGGCGTGGGCGCTGATGGGGCTCGCGCTGATGCCGATCGTCATGCGCATCGACTACCGCAGCTACCGCCAGCCGGTGGTGATCTGGGGCGTCCTCGCCGTCGCCGGCGTCGCGCTGGTCGCGGTGCTGTTCGGCCCGCGGGTGAACGGAGCGACGCGGTGGATCCACCTCGGCGGCTTCGGCATCCAGCCGTCGGAGCTGGCGAAGATCGCCATCATCCTGTTCATGGCGGCGCTGCTCGAGCGCCGCATGGATCGCATCGACGACATCGGCTACTCGCTCGTGCCCATCGGGCTGGTCCTCGGCACGATCGTCGGGCTGATCTACCTGGAGCCGGACCTCGGCACCGCGGTCTGCATCGTCACGATTGCCGCGGTGATGGTGTTCGCGGCGGGCATCAGCTACCGCTACATCTTCGGCCTGCTGCTGGTCGGGCTGCCGATGGCCTACCTGCTGGTGACCGCGTCGGAGTACCGCCGCCGCCGCGTCGAGGCGTTCATGGATCCGTGGGCCGATCCCCTGGGCGCCGGCTGGCAGATGATCCAGTCGATGATCGCCGTGGGCACCGGCGGCGTCTTCGGCCGCGGGCTGATGGGGGGCGTGCAGAAGCTGTTCTACCTCCCGGAGCCGCACAACGACTTCATCTATTCGGTCATCGGCGAGGAGCTCGGGCTGATTGGCGCGACGCTGGTGGTCGCCTGCTTCGTGGTGATCACCTGGCGCGGCCTCCGCACCGCGGTGCGCGCGCCCGATCGGTTCGGCGCCTTCCTGGCGATCGGCCTGACGACGATGGTGGCGTTCCAGGCGTTCTTCAACATCAGCGTCGTCCTCGGGCTGGTGCCGCCCAAGGGCATCCCGCTGCCGTTCGTGAGCGCCGGCGGGTCGTCGCTGCTGATCAACCTGATGGGGATGGGCATGCTGCTGAACGTGTCGCAGCACGCCTCCTCGTCCCACGTGGTCACCACTGCGCTGCCGGCTGCTGATGCATGACGCCGCTTGCCGTGGTGATTGCCGGGGGCGGAACAGGCGGCCACCTGTATCCGGGGATCGCGGTGGCGCGCGAGCTGCAGCGCCGGGATCCGTCGGTGGTGGTGACGTTTGCCGGCACGGCGCGCGGCATCGAAGCGCGGGTGCTGCCGCAGGAGGGGTTCGTGCTGGACGTGATCCGCAGCGCCGGGCTGAAGGGGGGCTCCCCGGCGGCGCTGGTGCGGGGCCTCGGCCTGCTGCCGCTCAGCGGCCTCGACGCGTGGCGGATCATCTCGCGGCGGCGTCCCGATCTGGTGGTGGGGGTCGGCGGCTACAGCTCGGGGCCGGTCGTCGCGGCCGCCGCCGCGCGCGGCGTGGCGACGATGCTGCTCGAGCAGAACGCGGTGCCGGGCTTCACCAACCGCCTGCTCGCGCGGGTGGTCGGTGCGGCGGCGGTGACGTTCGCATCCACGGTGCCGTTCTTCAGAGGGAGGGCCTTTGTCTCAGGCAATCCGGTGCGTCCCGAGTTCCTGGTTCCGGCGGCCGCGGTTGAGGGTGCCGGGCACGAGCGGGCGTCGGCGCCGCCGAGGATTCTGATCTTTGGCGGCTCCCAGGGCGCGCACGCCATCAACATGGCCATGGTGGAGGCGGCGCCGATCCTGGCAGCTCACCACGGCGGGATGGTCATCACGCATCAGACAGGAGCACGCGATCTGGAGGTCGTCAGGGATGGATACCGGCAGGCAGGCCTCGACGCCCGCGTTGAGCCGTTTCTCTTTGCGATGGACCGCGAAGTGAAGGCGGCCGACCTCGTCGTCTGCCGCGCCGGCGCGACGACCATCGCGGAGCTGACGGCGGCGGGGAAGCCGGCGGTGCTGATTCCGCTGCCGACCGCGGCCGACGACCACCAGCGGATGAACGCGCAGGTGCTGGCAGGCGCCGGCGCCGCCGAGCTGATCGAGCAGAAGGACCTGACCGGCACCCACCTGGCCGCGCGCATCCTGGCGCTGGCCGGGGACGAGGCCCGGCGCACGGCCATGGCGGCCGCGGCGCGGACGTTCGCCCGTCCCGACGCCGCGCGCGTCATCGTGGACCGGGCGCTGGCACTGGCGGGCCGTTGACCGGCGGCCCTCGAGCGAACGACGCCGGACCGCCCCGGTCAGGCGGGCCGATGCTCGGACGGACCAGGCGCGTGCATTTCATCGGCATCGGCGGCATCGGCATGAGCGGAATCGCAGAAGTGTTGGCCAACCTGGGCTACGAGGTCAGCGGATCCGACGCGAAGGCGTCGGACGTCACGGCGAGGCTCGCCTCGCTGGGGGTCGACGTCCGCGCCGGGCATGCGCCCGGCCACGTCGGCGATGCCGACGTCGTGGTCACCTCGTCGGCGATCGGCGCGGCGAACGTGGAGGTCGCGGAAGCGCGGCGCCGCCGCATCCCGGTCATCCCGCGCGCCGAGATGCTGGCCGAGCTGATGCGGCTCCGCTTCGGCATCGCCATCGCCGGCACCCACGGCAAGACCACGACGACGTCGATGGTGGCGCTGGTGCTGGAACGGGCCGGGCTCGACCCGACCGCGGTGATTGGCGGGCGGCTCAGCGCCTTCGGCAGCAACGCCCGCCTCGGCCGCGGCGACTCGATGGTCGTCGAGGCCGACGAGAGCGACCGCTCGTTCCTGAAGCTGTCGCCCGCGATTGCCCTGGTGACCAACATCGACCGCGAGCACATGGACGCCTACGGCAGCTGGGAGGCGCTCCAGGACTCCTTCGCGGAGTTCGTCAACAAGGTGCCGTTCTATGGAGCCGCGGTGCTGTGCGTGGACGACGAGCCGGTCCGGGCGCTGCTGCCGCGGGTGACGCGGCGGGTCATCACCTACGGCTTTGCCGGCGCCGCCGGCGGCCTGCGGCCGGACGTGGCCGGCCACGCGCTCCGCCTGGAAGCGTTCGCGGCGCAGTGCACCGTGACCCAGCGGGCCGACGGCGTCGAGCGCGAGCTCGGCACGCTGCGGGTGGCGGTGCCGGGACGGCACAACCTGCTGAATGCGCTCGGCGCGGTCGCGGTGGGCCTCGAGCTGCAGGTGCCGTTTGCCGGCATGGCCGCCGCGCTGGCGCAGTTCGGCGGCGCCGAGCGCCGCTTCCAGATCCGGGGAGAGGCGCGCGGCGTGCTGGTGGTGGACGACTACGGCCACCACCCGACCGAGATCGCCGCGGTCGTTGCCGCCGCCCGTGCCGGCGACCGCCGCATCGTGGTGGTCTTCCAGCCCCACCGCTATTCGCGGACGCGTGACTTGATGGCCGAGTTCGGCCGGGCGCTGGCGGGGGCCGACGTGGTGGTGCTGACGGACATCTATGCCGCGGGAGAGCCGCCGCTGCCGGGCATCACTGTCGAGGCGCTGGCCGCGGCGGTCGGGACGGCGACCTCGCGCCCGCTGCACGTCGTCCGGGCCCTCGAGGATCTGCCGGCGGCGGTGGCCGGCCTGGCCCGTGCCGGGGATCTCGTGATCACCCTCGGCGCCGGCTCCATCGGCGCGGTGGGCGATCGGATTCTGCAGGCGCTGGGGTCCGCTCCAGGCGCGGACGGGAGGGCGCAGTCGTGAGCGTCAAAGCGCCGGCCGAGCGCAATTTCCGCCGCGCCAGGCCGAAGCCGGCACGGCGGCGCCGCTTCAAGGCGCGGGTGTCGGCGGCGGCGGTGCGCCGCGTCCTCAGCGTGCTGCTGTTGATCTTCGGCGTCCACCAGGCGGTGACGTTCGCCTTCACCGCGCCGATGCTGCGCGTCAACACGATCGCCGTCCGCGGCAACGTCCGGCTCTCGAGCGGCCAGGTGCAGGCCATCGTGGACGACCTCCGCGGCACCAGCATCCTCCGCGCGGATCTCGAGGCGTTCCGGGTCCGGCTGCTCGAGTCGCCGTGGGTGGCCGACGCGGCGCTGCGCCGGGTGCTGCCCGCCACCATCGAGGTGTTCGTGTCGGAGCGCCGGCCGGTCGGCCTCTGCCGCCTCGGCCAGGACCTCTATCTCGTGGACGAGGGCGGCAACGTCATCGACCAGTTCGGCCCCCAGTATGCCGAGTTCGACCTGCCGATCCTCGACGGCCTGGTGACGGCGCCGGCCGGCCGCGGCCGCGGCGAGCCGACGATCGACCCGGGCCGCGCCGAGCTCGCCGCGCGGGTCATCGCGTCGCTCGCCCGCAACCGCGAGATCTCGGAGCGCCTGTCGCAGGTCGACGTCAGCAATGCCCGCAACGCGGTGGTGATGCTCGAAGGGGATCCGGCGCTGCTGCATCTCGGCGACGACAAGTTCCTGGAACGCATCCTGTCCTATCTCGACCTGGCGGGCACGCTGCGCGAGCGGATCGAGGAGATCGACTACGTCGACCTCCGCTTCGACCAGCGGGTCTACGTGCGTCCGGCCGGGGAACCGCGCCGGCCCGTCAAGGGACCCCGGCGCGAACGCGAGCCGGTGGGGCGGCGGTTCTGAGGACTGGGGAGCTGGGGAGCTGGGGAGCTGGGGAACATCTCGCAACGTCTTTCGGCCCGTCGGTGAGTGGAGGGGGACCTGTGGCACGTAAAGAGCGCTACCTCGTTGGGTTGGACGTCGGCACGTCGAAGATCACCGCCATCGTCGGCGAGGCGGGAGACGAGGGGGATCTCGACATCATCGGCATCGGGCTGGCCGACTCCAAGGGCATCCGGCGCGGAGTGGTGGTCAACCTGGAGGCGGCGGTCGAGTCGATCAAGAAGGCGATCGACGAGGCCGAGCTGACCGCCGGGGTCGAGATCGACTCCGTGCATCTCGGGCTGTCGGGCGCGCACGTCAAGGCCTTCAACAGCCGGGGGGTCGTGGCGGTCGCCGGCAAGAACCGGGAGATCACGCGCGAGGACGTGCGCCGGGCGCTCGAAGCGGCGAAAGCCGTGACGCTGCCGAGCGGCCGCGAGATCCTGCACGTGCTGCCGCAGGACTTCGTGGTGGACGAGCAGGACGGCATCGGCGCCCCCATCGGCATGACCGGCTCGCGGCTCGAGGTCAACGTCCATGTCGTCACCGGCAGCGCGTCGTCGACCCAGAACGTCGTGGCCTGCGTCAACCGCGCCGGGGTGGCGGTGCTCGACACCGTGCTCGAGCAGCTCGCGGCGAGCGAGGCGGTGCTGACCCAGGACGAGAAGGAGCTCGGCGTCGCCATCGTGGACATCGGCGGCGGCACGACCGACTTCGCCATCTTCGAGCGCGGCAGCCTGTGGCATACCGGCGTGGTCGCGGTGGGCGGCGACCACTTCACCAACGACATCGCCGTCGGCCTGCGCACGCCGATTCCGGACGCCGAGAAGATCAAGCGGCGCTGCGGCTGCGCCCTCTCCTCGATGGTGGCCGAGGACGAGACGATGGAGGTGGCGAGCGTCGGCGGGCGGAAGCCGCGGGTAATGGCGCGGCGCATCCTCTCGGAAATCCTTCAGCCGCGCGCCGAGGAGATCTTCCACCTGCTGTGGGACGAGATCCGCCGCGCCGGCTTCGAGAAGTCGCTCAACTCCGGCATCGTCCTGACCGGCGGCGGCGCGATGCTCGAAGGGGTGGCGGAAATCGCCGAGCAGATTTTCGACCTGCCGATCCGGCGCGGGGCGCCGGGCGGCGTCGGCGGGCTGTCGGATCACGTCGCCAGCCCGGCGTTCGCGACCGCCGTGGGCGTGGTGATGTACGCGCACCGCAACCAGGCCGGCGAACCGGCGCGGGCGGTCGGCGCGGGCGCGTTCGGCCGCGTCGCCGGCCGGCTGCGCGGCCTGTTCAAGGAGTTCCTGTGAAACCAGACGGATGCGGGAGCCGGGCCCCGATCCGGATGATTGTCGTTGCCCGATACCAGATTCGCCGCAGGAGGCAGAATGCCTGACGCACGCAACCCCTACACGACCGCGGACGCTTCGACGCTGCGGCTCAAGCTGGAAGAAGAAGGGCGCACGGGCGCACGCATCAAGGTCGTCGGTGTCGGCGGGGGCGGCAGCAACGCCGTGAACCGCATGGTCGCCGCCGGCTTCGACGGTGTCGAGTTCATCGTCGCCAACACCGATCTGCAGGCGCTGCGGCTCAACCCGGCGCCGAACAAGCTCCAGATCGGATCCAAGCTGACGAAAGGGCTCGGCGCCGGCGCCGACCCGAACGTCGGCCGCCAGGCCGCGCTCGAAGACACCGAAAAGCTGATCGAGGCGCTCGACGGCGCGGACATGGTCTTCGTGACCACCGGCCTCGGCGGCGGCACCGGCACGGGCGCCGCGCCGGTGATCGCCAGCCTCGCGAGCGAGCTCGGGGCGCTGACGATCGCGGTCGTCACCAAACCCTTCAAGTTCGAGGGCAAGAAGCGCCAGCTCCAGGCCGAACGCGGCCTCGAAGAGCTCCGCGAGTGCGTCGATACGGTCATCACCATCCCGAACGAGCGGCTCCTCGCCACCATCGGCCGCACCACCTCCCTCAACGAGGCGTTCACCAGCGCGGACGACGTGCTCAGGCAGGCGATTCAGGGGATCTCCGACCTGATCCTCGTGCCCGGGCTGATCAACCTGGACTTCGCCGACGTCAAGACGATCATGGCCGGGATGGGCCTCGCGATCATGGGCACCGGCACGGCCGAAGGCACCGATCGCGCCATGGTGGCCGCCAACGCGGCCATCTCGAGCCCGCTGCTCGAGGACGCCTCGGTCAAGGGGGCCCGCGGCGTGATCATCAACGTGACCGGCGGACCGGATCTCTCGCTGATCGAAGTGAGCGAGGCCTCGGCGATCATCCAGGAGGCCGCCCACGAGGAGGCCAACATCATCTTCGGGGCCGTCGTGGACCAGAAGATGGAAGGCCGGGTCAAGATCACGGTGATCGCGACCGGCTTCGACCGTCCCGCCGTGCAGGCGGCCATCGCCTCGAGTGCCATCACGCCGGTGGACCTGCAGTCGTACGCCGCCTGGAAGCAGGAGTCCGGCGAACGCGTGGTTGCGGCCGGCGGTTCGCGCATGAGCTTCACGCGCCGCCCCGTTCTCGACGTGCCGCTGCCGGTGGCAACGGCCGACGACATGGGCCCCGGCGCCGAGTTCGAGCCGGCCTCACCACTCGACGTCCCCGCGTTCCTCCGCCGTCAGAACGAGGGCTAGTGCGGCGGGAGCCCGCGGCTCCCGCTCCCGCCACGCCACCGGCGCGCTCCCGTCGTCCACCTCTGCCGCTTCACCCGGCTCCCCGCCGGGTGGGGCGTGGTAGATTAGGTAGACCCCTGGACGCCGCGACGGGCGCCTCTCGAGCCGAAGGGTCAGCACCACTCGCCTCTCCGCCGGCCCGCAGAACCATGAAGAACTGGCAGAAATACCGCGATCGCGCCCGCGACACGCTCGCGCTCGAGGTCGGCTACGTCCAGAAGCCGCACGGCGGCCGTCTGCGCGTTGCCCTGGCGTTTCCCAACACCTACTACGTGGGCATGTCGAGCCTCGGGCTCCAGACGGTCTACCGTCTCTTCAACGACATAGACGACGTGGTTTGTGAGCGGGTGTTTCTGCCGCCGAAGCAGGAGCTGGCGGCGCAGGTGGCGTCCGGCGCGCCGCTGCTGACGCTCGAATCGCAGACGCCGGTCCGCGACTTCGACGTGCTCGCCTTCTCGGTGTCGTTCGAATGGGACTACACCAACGTCGTGACGATGCTGCGGCTGGCCGGGCTGGCGCCGCGGGCGGCGGCCCGCGACCCCAGGGATCCGCTCGTGGTGATCGGCGGCGCGGTGACCTTCGTGAATCCCGAGCCGCTGGCCCTCTTTGCCGACGTGATTGCCGCCGGCGAGGGGGAGACGCTGGTGCCCGACCTGGTCAACGCGCTGCGTCCTCGCCACTCGCGGGAGGAGACGCTTCGGGAGCTGGCGCCGCTGACCGGCTTCTACATCCCCGAGTTCTACGACGTCCGCTATACGGACAGCGGATCGGTTGCGGCCTTCGAACCGAAGCGCGGGACCGGCGCGCCGCCCACGGTCAGGAAGGCTGCCGTCAAGACGACCGAGCGCCTGGACCCGCCGGCGACGTCGATCTTCACGCCCGACACCGAGTTCGGCTCCCGGTTCCTCATCGAGGTCGTCCGCGGCTGCGCCAACCTGTGCCGGTTCTGCTGGGCCGGCTACAACTACCTGCCGGTGCGGGCGTTCCCCGCTGACCGCATTCTGGAGCTGGCCGCGAAGGCGCGCGCCCATTCGGGCCGCGCGGGCCTCGTGTCGATTGCCCTGTGCGATCACCCGGAGATCAATCGCATCCTGCGCAGCCTCATCGACATGGGCTATTCCATCAGCCCGGCCTCGCTCCGCCTCGACGACCTGACCGCGCCCATCGTGTCGATGCTGCGGGAAAGCGGCGAGCGCTCGATCACCATTGCGCCCGAGACCGGCAGCGACCGCCTGCGCCGCGTGATCAACAAGACCGTGACCAACCAGGAGATTGTCGACGCCGCCGAGCTGATCTTCGCGAACGGCATGGAGAACCTGAAGCTCTATTACATGATCGGGCTCCCCACGGAGACCGACGCCGACCTCGAAGGGATCCGCGACCTGACGGTCCAGATGCGGGACGCGATGATGCGGCACGCCAAGGGCCGCGGCCGCGTCGGCCGGATCGTCGGCAGCGTGAACCCGCTCATCCCCAAGCCGGGCACCGCCTACCAGTGGCTGCCGATGGAGGACCCGGCCGTCACCGATCGCAAGGCCAAGCACCTGCGCAAGCTGCTGGCGGGCCTGGACAACGTCTACTTCAGCATCAAGTCGGAACGGCATTCGTACTACCAGGCCTTGCTCTCGCTCGGTGACCGCCGGGTGGCGCCCGCCATCGAGGCCGCCGAGCGCAACGGCGGCAACTGGCGCGCGGCCGTGGCCGAATCGGGCGTCGACGCCGATTTCTACATCTTCCGCGATCGCTCCGGCGACCCGCTGCTGCCCTGGGACATCATCGACGGCGGCATGAAGAAGACGTTCTTCCAGTCCGAGTTCCAGAAAGCGCTGAACGAGGAGTGGACCCTGCCCCCCAAGCGGGCCAAGGAGAACGCCAGGCTGCTGCCGGTGCTCCAGTAAGCGCGCCGTCGGACGCCCGGGAGCCGGCCGCGACCGGCCCGGGCCGGCTAGGTGGCGATCGCCGACTCCGCTTCGAACTCGGCATACGCCGTCAGCACCAGTTCCCTGATCCGCTCCTGCGTCGTGGCATCGCCGACCGGGCGCAGGAGGGCAAAGCTGCGGCGCTCGCCGTTGACGGAATACTGTCGGGCCGGGAAGGTGACGTTCCGGCCGGCGCCGGTTTTCCGCTCCCAGATGCCGAATCCAATCAGCTTCAGACCCTCCAGCGGGCCGTCGGTGAAGTGCAGCTCGGCGTCGGCGAGCTTGCCGGGAGGGTTGCCCTTGTCGTTTGGCAGAATCTTGATGGTCATCGCGTGGTCCTGGACGTCGCGGGCGGCGAAAGGCCGCGCGCGGTTCTCAGCCACCCGCATCGCAAGCGGTGGGCCCGGCTCGGGAGCGGCCGGTAGTGTTCGTGGAAGTCGTTGATGAGCGCAGAGATCGGGCGCGGCAGCGGGCCGCGGCCGGGGGCGCGGCCGAGGGCCGGATGGCGGCGGTGACAACCCGGGTTGACCGGGCGGCGATCAGTCCCCGAGCAGCATCACCTGAGCCATGGCGATTGTCTGCGCATGGGTGATGGTCACGAGGGTGCGGCGGACCTTCATCGACTCGGCGCGCCGCGCGGCACCGCCGTGCAACCGGAGTTGCGGGGGGCCGCCGGCGCGGACCACCTCGATGTCCTTCCAGATGACCCCCTGGGACTGCCCAGTGCCGAGCGCCTTCATCGTCGCTTCCTTGACCGCGAACCGGCCGGCCAGGCTCGGCACCGGGTCGCGGCGGCGTTTACAATACGTAATCTCGCCTTCGGTGAAGACCCGCCGCAGGAAGCGCTCGCCGTAGCGCTGCAGCAGGTCGGCGATCCGCGGCAGGTCCGTGGCATCGAGCCCGATCCCAATGATGCTCATGTCTGTGCCCCAGCCTAACGACGGATTCACGTGGACGCAAGAGCCGTGGGGCGAGGCGCTCCGGTGCGCGCCGCTCGACGCGGTCGCGCCGCACCTGTTCACGACCGGCAACCTGCGCCTGATGGAGGACGATCCCGCGTGGCACACCGTGGCCGGCCGCATGGGCGTGGGCCCGGAGAACCTGCGGCTCATCCGCCAGGTCCACGGCGTGGCCGTGGCCGTGGTGCGGGCGGGGACCATGGATGGCTGGTCGAGGCCGGAAGCGGACGTGATCGTGAGCGACGACCCGGCGGCCGCGATTGGCGTGCGGGTGGCCGACTGCGCTCCCGTCCTGATCGCTGACCGGCGCCAGGGCGTTGTCGGCGCGGTCCACGCCGGCTGGCGCGGGACGATGCAGGGAGCCGCGGCGGTGGCGGTGAAGGCGATGGGGGAGCAGTTCGGGTCGCGCGCCCGCGACCTCGTGGCGGCGATCGGGCCGTGCCTCGGCCCCTGCTGCGGGGAGGTCGGGCCGGAAGTCGTCGACCGGTTCCGGGAGGCGGGCCATGCGCGCCGCGAGCTGGAGCGGTGGTTCGCGGACGGACAGTCGGGGCGGCCCTACCTCAATCTCTGGACCGCCAACCGCGATCAGCTCGAGGCCGCCGGGATCCCGGCGCCACAGATCCACACCGCGGAGATCTGCACCAAGACGCATGCCGCGGTGCTGCACTCGTACCGGGTGCACGGGCCGGGTGCCGGACGGATGGTTGGCGTAATTCGCGCGAGGACGGGGGAGTAGCGCACGCCGCGCCGTGCGCGTGGCGCGTCAGAACAGGCTGGACTGGCCGCCGCGCGACGGTGCCGGCGCCGGCCGTTTCAGTGCGGCCTCGGCTTCGTCCATGCCGAGGTTCGAGAGGCGGTCGGCTTCCTTGTTCTGTTCCCGCCGCACGTGCTGGAACGAGACGTTCTCGAGCTGCCCCACCAGAATGCGGGCCCGCGCCACGAGCGGCTGCAGGCCGGCGTTCTTCACCTTGTACTCTCCCCGCATCTGCTTGACGAGCAGCTCGGAGTCGGCACGGATCTGGACCGTGGCGTGCCCGTGGTCCACGGCCCAGGCGAGCGCGGCCAGCAGGCCGTTGTATTCCGCAACGTTGTTGGTGGCGATGCCGAGTCCGCCATGGAGCTCGTCGACGAGCGTACCGTCGGCGGCTTCGATGCGCACGCCGTAGCCAGCCGGGCCCGGATTGCCGCGGGCGCCCCCGTCGATATACGCGCGAATCATCGGCCGGTCAGGATCCCTGCGGGGCGGCCGGGGAGGCGACCGGGACGAAGTGGAGGATACGCGTGCAGCTGTCGCACTGGACGATGCCGGCGTTGCGCCGGACCTCGTTGAAGACCTGGGGCCGCAGGCGGACGTGGCAGACCGTGCACAGGCCGTCGCGCGCCTCGGCCACGGCGAGCCCCTTGCGGCCGTGCGCCACGCGCGTGAAGATGGTCATCGCCTCCCTCGAGATGAGGGCGGCCACGCGGTCGCGCTCGGCGACGGTGCCCTCCAGCGCCCGGGCGGCCTCGCCGCGCTCGGCGTCCAGCGCCTGCCGCTCGCGCACGATCTCTCCCTGTTCGGACTTGAGGGCCGCCTCCGCCGCCGCCAGCTCCAGGGCGAGCGTGTCGGATTCCTCCATGCGCTCGAGCATCCGGGTTTCCTGTTCGCCGATCTCCGCTTCGGCGGTGCTCATCTCCTTCTGCATCGCCTGGTATTCCTTGTTCGTCTTCACTTCCATCAGCTGATTCTTGTACTTGCTCAGCCGCCCCTGGACCGCCGCGAGGTCCTTCTCGATGTCGCGCCGCGCCGCCTGGCAGGCGGCAATCCGCGCCTTGACCGCCTCGACGGTGGCGGTGCGTTCGGCCAGCCGCGCGTCGAGCGCCGACTGCAGCACGGGGATGTCGGCGACCCGCCGCCGCTGCCGGTCGGCGGTCAGGTCGAGCTCCTGGAGGTGGATCAGGTGTTCGAGATCAGGATGCAAGGTCGGGTCGATTCAAGTTCCAGGGTTCAGGTTGTGCGCTCCGGCGGAGCGCCTTCGCCTCCCGTGAGGCGAAGGTTGGTGGGCCCACCAGGATTCGAACCTGGGACAGGCCGGTTATGAGCCGGCGGCTCTGACCGCTGAGCTATGGGCCCGCTGGCGAAGTGTAGCAAAGCCGGAAGAAAAAAGGGCGCCGAAGCGCCCTCTGGTCCTGCCGTCAGGTGCGTCCCTCGAGGAACGCCCGCAGTTTGCGCGAGCGCGAGGGATGGCGCAGCTTGCGCAGCGCCTTGGCCTCGATCTGCCGGATGCGCTCGCGGGTGACGGCAAAGTTCTGCCCGACCTCCTCGAGCGTGTGCTCCGAGCCGTCGCCGACGCCAAAGCGCATCTTGATGACTTTCTCCTCGCGCGGCGTCAGCGTTTTCAGCACCGAGTCGGTCTGTTCCTTGAGGTTCAGGTTGATGACCGCGTCGGACGGCGACACCACCTGGCGATCCTCGATGAAGTCGCCGAGGTGCGAATCCTCCTCCTCGCCGATCGGCGTTTCCAGGGAGATCGGCTCCTGCGCGATCTTGAGCACCTTGCGCACCTTCGACACCGGGATGTCCATGCGCTTGGCAATCTCTTCCGAGGTCGGTTCGCGCCCGAGCTCCTGCACCAGCGCCCGCGACGTCCGGATCAGCTTGTTGATCGTCTCGATCATGTGCACCGGGATGCGGATCGTCCGCGCCTGGTCGGCTATCGCCCGGGTGATCGCCTGGCGGATCCACCACGTGGCGTAGGTCGAGAACTTGTAGCCGCGGCGGTATTCGAACTTGTCCACCGCCTTCATCAGGCCGATGTTGCCTTCCTGGATCAGGTCGAGGAACTGCAGGCCGCGGTTGGTGTACTTCTTCGCGATCGAGACGACCAGGCGCAGGTTGGCTTCGACCAGCTCCTTCTTCGCCTGCTCGGCCTGAATCTCGCCGCGCGAGATGGTCTCGAGCGTCCGCATCATCCGGTCGGGCGTCTCCTCGAGCTCCTCGGCCGCCGCCTTCATGTGGACCTTGGCCTCCTTCTGCCGCTTCAGGAGGCTTTTCTTGTCGTCTTCCTTGAGCCGGACCTTCTTGTTCTTGGGATTGAGCTGGCGCTCGATGTGATCGACCTCGCGCTTCAGCCGCATCACCCCTTCGACCGCGTCCTTCAGCTGGTCGATCAGGCGGCGCTTGATCGCTTCGGTGAACTCGATCTTCCGCAGCAGCTGCGACAGCTCGACGCGCGCCCGCAGCGCTTCCCAGCGCGTCCGGCGGTACTTCTTCTTCTCGCGGGTGGTCGTCCCCTTCGGCGTCTTGTCGAGCTTCTCCTTGCACTTCTCGACGCCCTGGAAGGCCTTCCGCACCGCGTCGATCTGCCGCAGCACCTGGCGCTTGCGGTCCTCGATCTTGTCGTCGGTGATCTCCTCGTCCTGGAAGATCACCAGCTCGCGCACGCTCCGCTCGTCGTTCTTGAGCTGGTCCCCCATCTTCATGATGGCGTGCGCGATGGTCGGCGTGCGGGAGATGGACTTGATGACGGCGAGCTTGCCGCGCTCGATCCGCTTGGCGATCTCGACTTCCCCCTCGCGGGTGAGCAGCGGCACGGTGCCCATCTCGCGCAGGTACATCCGGACCGGATCGTTCGTCTTGTCGAGGGCGCCGGGGGTGAGATCGAGCTCGAGCTCCTCGGCCCCTTCGCCCGTCCGGTCGAGCAGCTTGTCGTCCCGGTAGGCCTTCTCGGAGTCGACGACCTCGATCCCCGCGCTGCCGAACGTGCTGAACAGATCGTCGAGCTCGTCCGACGACGTGATGTCGGCGGGGAGGAGCTCGTTGACCTCGTCGTACAGCAGGTAGCCCTTCTCTTTGCCGATCGAGATGAGCTGCCTCACCTCATCGTATTTTTCTTCAATCGACAACGGCGTGTCCTCCAAACCCTCAATCCGCCGGGTCCCGCCCCGGCACGTGTGCGGCTATGACTCGATGCTTCGGGACGCAGCGGCGTCCGTCCGCGCAAGATTCTCTATCTGCTGCTTCAGGGCCAGCTGGCGCATCCCCAGTTCGTTGATCCGGTCGTCGCTGCTCGAGATGCCCTGTTCGAGGAGCCGGCTCATCTCGCGCTGCAGATCGGCCCGCTCCCGCGTGAGCTGCAGGCGCCTCAGCTCCGCCACGCAGTCGGCGGGCACGAGGCAGGGGGGCTTGGGCTGCGCCGTGATTTCCGCCACCAGCCCGGCTTCCTGCCTACTTAGACGCTCGAGCAGCGCCTGGGGGAGGCCTTCTGAGGGCCATCCTTGCAGAGATCGCGCCTGTTCGAGGATCGGCCCGGTCGCCAGCCCCGACAGATCCGTTTCCTCCAGCCCGGCCAGGGCCCCGAAGCCGGCGGCCGGATCGCGGACGAGGGCCCAAATCAGGCCGCGCTCGAACGGTTTCACCTGCCCCACCGACGGCACGTGGCGCCGCTCGACCACGGTTTCCCGCTGCACGGCGGCCTTCCGGATCTCCGCCCGGACCACCTCTTCCGTAATCCTCGCCTTGTGCGCCAGCCTGTCCGCGAACTGGTCACGGGCGGCCGCTTCTGGAATCTTTGCCGCCACCGTCAGCATCCGGCCCAGGAACGCCCGGCGATCTTCGTCGCGCCGCAGGTCGAAGTCCGCCGCGGCCCGGTCGAGCAGGTAGTCCAGATACTGCCGCGACCCCCGGAGCAGCTCCTGATACGCGGCCCCCCCCTGGCTGCGGACGAAGGTATCGGGATCCTGGCCCGCCGGCATCATCGCCACGTTCACCTGGAACCCCTCGCCCACCAGCAGCTCGGACGACTTGGCGGCCGCCCCCTGGCCCGCCGCGTCCGGATCGAAGCTGAGAACGACTTTCGCGGCGAAACGTTTCAGCAGCCGCGCCTGGACCGGCGTCAGCGCGGTGCCGGACGACGCGACGACATTCTGGACGCCGGCCTGGTATGCCTGGGCGAAGTCGAAATACCCCTCCACCATCACCGCGTATCTCGAGCGCACGATCGCCTGTTTGCTCAGATGGAGGCCGTAGAGCGTCTTCCCCTTGACATAGATCGGCGTCTCCGGCGAATTGAGGTACTTCGGCTGCTGGCCGGCGTCCATGGCCCGGCCGCCAAAGGCGATGATGGCGCCGTTGTCGCGGCAGATCGGGATCATCAGCCGGTTACGGAACCGATCCACCACGGTGCCGTCCTCGCGCTGGACGACCAGGCCGCTCCTGACGAGCAGCGGCACCCCGAAGCCGTCCTTCTTCAGCCGTTCGGCAAGCGCCTGGCGGCTCGCCGGGGCGTAGCCGACGGCCAGCGTCCTGATCGTGTCGGGCGCCAGCTTGCGCTCCACCAGCTGCCGCCGGGCGGCCGCGCCAGCCGGCTGGTCCAGCTGCTCGGCGAACCAGGCGGCCGCGACCTCGTGCATCTTGAGCAGCGACTCCCGCTCCCGCTGATTCTCGACATCCAGCTTGGTGTCGTCCGCCTCCGGCACCTGCAGCCCGGCGCGGGCGGCGAGCTGGCGCACGGCTTCCGGAAACGCCACCTTGTCGAACAGCTCCACGAACTTGATGACGTCCCCGCCGACGCCGCAGCCGTAGCACTTGAAGAACCCCTTATCGTACACGTGGAACGAGGGGGTCTTCTCGCCGTGAAACGGGCACAGCCCCTTCCAGGTGGTGCCGCTGCGCCTGAGCGGCACGCGCTCCTGAATGACCTGGACGATGTCGGCGTGCGACTTCAGGTCGTCGATGAAGGTGGCAGGGAAGAGGCCCAGGACTCTACTCCTTGAGCTCGACGACGGTGGCGCCGCCGCCCCCCTGGTCGGCGCCCGCCGGCCCGAACCGTTGGACGAAGGCATGGCCCTGCAGCCAGGCCGCGATGGCTTTCCGCAGCTGACCCGTCCCGAACCCGTGGATGATCCGCACGCTGCGCTGCTCGCTCATCACGGCATCGTCCAGGAACTTCTCCGCGCGATCGAGGGCTTCGTCCACGGTGCAGCCGATCAGGTTGATCTCGGTGGACATCCCCTCGCGCGGCTTGAGGTCGACGTTGATCCTGACGCGGGCCGGTTCGGCGGGGGCGCTGCCGCCGACGACCGTGAGCTCGCCGGTCCGCGCCCGGAGGCGCTTGCCCCGCACGTCGATCTCGGCATCGCGGCCGTTGAGCGAGCGGACGATGCCTTCGACCCGCAGCGCGCCGACCAGGACCCGGTCGCCGACGGCCGGCGGCCGCGACAGGGCGGCGGGCGCGGCCGCGGCGGTGACGCCGCCGCTGGCGCCGTCCGCGCTCCGTCGCAACCGGTCCTCGATGGCGTCGATCGCGCGGCGGGCGTCGGCGCGGGCGCCGCCGGATTCTCCAGTCGGGATCAGGCGGGGGACGGCGCGCTCGGCTTGCGTCGCCATGGTCTCGGCCCGCACCTTCAGCCGCCCGACCACCGCGTCGATCTCGCGGCGCGCCTCACGCAGCCGCTCCTCGATCTTCTGCTCCACCTTGCGCCGCAGCATCTCCTCGCGGTTCTTGAGATCCGCCTCGCGCGCCTGGATCTTCGCCGACGCCCCGGCCAGCGCCTGCCGTTCGGCCGCGGCTGCCTGGCGCTCCTGCTCGAGCACCTGCCGGTCCCGCTCGATGCGGGCCAGGTGGTCGGCGAGCTGCGACTCGCGTTCGCTCCGGTACGTGCGGGCGCGCTCGATGATGGCCGCCGGCAGCCCGAGCCGGGTCGAGATCTCGAATGCCAGGCTGCTGCCGGGCGAGCCGTAGTTCAGGCGATAGGTCGGCGCGAACGACTCCGGGTCGAAGCCGAATCCCGCCGGCACGACCCCCGCGGTCGTGGCAGCGTAGGTCTTGAGCGCGTCGTAGTGCGTCGTCGCAATCACCATCGCGCCGCGGAGCCGGAAGTGCTCGATGACCGACATCGCCAGGGCCCCCCCCTCGACCGGGTCGGTGCCGGCGCCCGCCTCGTCCAGGAGGACCAGCGCGGGCGGGTCGAGTGCACGGTCCATCGCCACGATGTTGGCGACGTGGCCGGAGAAGGTGCTGAGGCTCTGCGCGATCGACTGCTCGTCGCCGATGTCGGCAAAGACCGAGCGGAAGACCGGAATCCGGGAGCCTTCCTCGACAGGGATCAGCAGCCCGGCCTGCGCCAGCAGCGGCAGCAGCCCGGCGGTCTTGAGCGCCACGGTCTTGCCGCCCGTGTTCGGCCCGGTGATGACGAGCACGCGGACGGGGGGCACGAGCAGCACGTCCACGGGGACGGGATCACGACCGGCGTCTTCCGGCGTGGTGCCGTCGATCCGGGCGCGGACGGCGGCAATGAGCAGCGGGTGCCGCGCCCCCCGCAGCTCGAGGCGCCCGTCGTCCGCAATTGCCGGCGCGACGCCGCGGACGAGCAGCGAGAAGCGGGCGCGGGCGTTCAGGACGTCGAGGTCGCTCGCGGCATCGACCGTGTCGTTCAGGTCCGCCGCGCGGCCGCGGAAGCGATCGGTCAGGGCCAGCAGGATCCGGTGCACTTCCTCCGCTTCCTGCTGCTCGAGCTCGACGATCTCGTTGTTGATCTCCACCGTGGCGAGCGGCTCGAGGTACAGGCTGGCGCCGCTGCTCGAGCTGCCGTGCACGATGCCGGGCAGCGCCCCCCGGTGCTCGGCGCGGACGACCAGCACGTAGCGGCCGTGCCGATCGGTCACGATCTGCTGCTGCAGATACTTCGCGGTGTCCTTGCCGCGCAGGTAGCCCTCGAGCGTCCCGCGCAGCTGCGCCCGCTGGCGCCGGAGGCGATCCCTGATCCGCCTCAGTTCGGGCGAGGCGTCGTCCAGGACCTCGCCGCCCGGATCGATGGTGCGGCGGATGTCGGCGATTTCCGGCTCGAAGGAGGCGGCGCGATCCGCGATCTGCCGCAGGATGGGGAAGCTGCTGCGGGCGCGGCGGATGGCGCCGCACGTGCTTTCGACCGAGGCGAGGAAGCTGGCGAGCGCCAGCAGCTGCGCCGGCTCGAGCGCGCGTCCTTCCACGAGCAGCGCGCCAAGGATGGCCTCGAGCTCCCGCGGCGCCTGCAGCCCGATATGCGCCCCGGCGAGGAAGCGGACGGTCTCGCCCGTTGCCGCCAGGGCGGAAGTCACCTCTGGCGCAGACATCAGGGGCTCGAGCCGCGCCAGGCGGGCTTCGCCCGCTGGTGTCTGGGCAAAGCCGAGGATTACCTCGACAATGCGGTCGAATTCGAGGGCCCTCAAGGCGCCAGCGTGCATCGGTGATTTAGGGTGTGACCGCCAAGGGCAGCGCCCTTGGTCGCAAGGGCAATCGTCAACTATAGATCAGGCGCGGGGACGACGGCAATGCTGCCGCTGAAATATGCGAACCGGGGTTCCCTGTGTCAAGCGGGAGCTCGACAGCGGGGGGCCGCCGGGTCCCCTACGCCAGGTGGTTGATGGCGCTGGCGATGGCCGCGGCGCCGAAACCATTGTCGATATTCACGACCGACACGCCGCTGGCGCAGGTGTTCAGCATGCCGAGCAGCGCCGCGATCCCTCCGAAACTGGCGCCGTAGCCCACGCTGGTGGGTACCGCAATCACCGGCACGTCCACGAGGCCACCGACCACGCTCGGCAGGGCCCCCTCCATGCCGGCCACGACGATAATCACCCGGGCCGCCATCAGGCGGGTGTGCTCTGCCAGCAGGCGGTGCAGCCCCGCCACGCCGACGTCGTAGACCCGGTCCACGGTATTCCCCATGATGTCGGCCGAGACCGCCGCTTCCTCCGCGACCGGCAGGTCGGCCGTTCCCGCCGCGGCAATGACGATGGTGCCTTTGCCGGGGGGCGGCGAGCCTGCGGGGCGCGTGATTGTCCGGGCCAGAGGGGAGAAGACCGCGTCGGGGATTCGTTCAGCCACCGCCGAGTGCGTAGTGAGATCGGTGCGGGTCACGAGCAGGCTGTGGCCGGCCTGGACGATGCGCTCGGCGATGGCGGTCACCTGGGCGGGGGTCTTTCCCGGCCCGAAAATGACCTCGGGGAAGCCCTGGCGGGCGCGGCGTTGATGGTCGACCCGGGCAAAGCCGAGGTTCTCGAACGGCGCCTGGCGCAGATATTGAAGGATGCGCTCGTGGGCCGCCTCAGGCGTATCCGCCCCGGCCTGGACCCGCTCGAGGAGGGTGAGCAGCTCCTGGCGGGTCATCGGTCTTCGTCCCGGCGTGGCGAACCCGGGGTGGCTGGCGTCTCCAAGTAGTTGACGCGCGTTGACTTCGCGTTCTGTGGAGCTATAAAATCACCGATCGTACGACGTGACGGATTCATCTTCTTATGAGCCTGCCCCAAACTCTGATCCTCGTTCTCTACTTTTTTGTCCTCAGCATTCTGGCAATTTACGGCTGGCATCGCTACTACCTTGTCTACCTGTACATGAGGAACCGGGGGCGCGCCCCCGAGTCCCTGCCGGCCCTGGAGGTCCTGCCGCCCGTTACGATCCAGCTGCCCATCTTCAACGAGATGTACGTGGCCGATCGGCTGATCGACGCGGTGTGCGAGATGGACTATCCGAAGGAGCTCCTCGAGATCCAGGTCCTCGACGACTCCACGGATGAAACCCGCGAGATTGCCGAGCTGGCGGTCCGCCGCCATGCCGCCCGCGGCTTCAACATCCGCTACCTTCACCGGGTCGACCGCCGCGGCTACAAGGCGGGAGCGCTCGAGGCCGGCCTCAAGGAAGCCTCCGGCCAGTTCGTGGCGATCTTCGACGCCGACTTCATTCCGTCGCGCGACTTCCTGCACCGGACGCTGCCGCACTTTGCCGGCGACCCGAAGATTGGCATGGTGCAGGCGCGCTGGGGCCACATCAACCAGGACTATTCGCTCCTGACCAAGATCCAGTCCATCCTGCTCGACGCGCACTTCGTGCTCGAGCACGGCGGCCGCAACCGCGCCGGCTGCTTCTTCAACTTCAACGGCACTGCCGGGGTGTGGCGCCGCGAGGCCATCGATACGGCAGGGGGCTGGCAGCACGATACGCTGACCGAGGATCTCGACCTCAGCTACCGCGCCCAGCTCGCCGGCTGGCGCTTCATCTTCCTGCCCGACGTCGTTGCCCCGGCCGAGGTGCCGGTCGAAATGAACTCCTTCAAGTCCCAGCAGCACCGCTGGGCGAAGGGGTCGATCCAGACCTGCCTCAAGCTGCTCCCGCAGATCCTGCGGTCGAATCAGCCGTTCGGCGTCAAGGCGGAAGCGTTCTTCCACCTCTCGGCGAACTTCAACTACCTGCTGATGTCGGTCCTCTCGATCCTGATGTTCCCGGCGATGTGGATCCGCTACAACATGGGCTGGTACGAGATGCTGCTCATCGACGTGCCGCTCTTCGCGGCGGCCACGCTCTCGGTCTGCAACTTCTACGTGGTGTCGCAGCGCGAGCTCTACGCCGACTGGCGGCAGCGGCTCAAGTACCTGCCGTTCCTGATGTCGATTGGCATCGGGCTGTGCGTGAACAACACACGCGCGGTCCTCGAGGCGCTGTTCGGCAAGCAGAGCGAGTTCGCCCGCACGCCCAAATACGGCATCGAGCGGGCGAGCGACGAGTGGGTCGGCAAGAAGTACCACCAGTCGGTGGGCGTCCAGCCGATCATCGAGCTGGCCCTCGGGCTCTATTTCACCGGCACGGTCTATCTACGCCCTGGTCAACCAGATCTACGGCACCCTGCCGTTCCTGATGCTGTTCCAGGTCGGCTTCCTCTACACCGGCCTGCTCTCGATCCTGCAGCAGTACACCGGCGAAAACGTGATGCTCAAGACGCCGGAAGTCGCCAAGTAAGCTGCGTTCCCGCCCCCCGCCCGCCAGCCCGGCGGGCCGCCCGTGCCGCCGCCGCCCGCAACGACCGGCGCGATTGATATCATCTGTTCCATGACCAGCGAAGCCAGGCAGCCCAAGGGGGGTCTCGAGGACGTCGTTGCCGCCTCGTCGGCCATCTGTTATCTCGACGGGGACCGCGGGGTTCTCGCGTATTACGGCTACGACATCCACGACCTGGCGCAGGGCGCGACGTTCGAGGAGGTCTGCTACCTGCTCTGGCACGGCCGGCTGCCCAGCCGGGCCGAGCTCGGCGACCTGCAGTCGCAGCTGGCCTCGGCGCGGCCGCTGTCGGAGCCGATCCTGCGGCTGATGAAGGGGCTGCCCGCCTCGGACGGCATGGACAGCCTGCGGACGCTGACGTCCGCGCTGTCGCACTACGATCCGGAAGCGGCCGACAGCTCGCCGCAGGCCAACTACCGGAAGGCCGTGCGCCTGACCGCGCAGCTCTCCAGCCTGGTGGCCACCTACGGCCGGCTGCAGGCCGGCGGCGGCCCGATCCAGCCCGACCCCGCGCTCGGTCACGCGGCGAACTTCCTCTACATGCTGACCGGCACGCGCCCGGGCGCGCTGGCGATCCGCGCCTTCGACATCGCGCTCGTGCTCCACGCCGACCACGAGCTTAACGCCTCGACGTTCGCCGCCCGGGTCGCGGCCGCCACCCTGACCGACATCACTCGGCGATGGTCGGGGCGATCGGCGCCCTGAAGGGGCCGCTCCATGGCGGGGCCAACGCCGACGTCATGCGGCTGCTGATCGAGATCGGCGAAGACGCCGCGCCGGAGCGGGTGGACGAGGCCATCCGCGCGCGGCTGGCGAAGAAAGGTCAAGATCCCGGGCTTCGGGCACCGGGTCTACCGCACCGAAGATCCGCGGGCGACGCACCTGCGCCGCATGTCCAGCGATCTCGGCGAGCGGGCCGGCAACCTGCGCTGGTTCGAGATGTCCCAGCGGATCGAGCGGCTGGTGACCGGCGAGAAGAAGCTGTATCCCAACGTGGATTTCTACTCGGCCTCGACCTACTACACGCTCGGGATTCCGGTGGACCTCTACACCCCGATCTTTGCCGTCAGCCGGGTGTCGGGCTGGACGGCGCACTGCCTGGAGCAGTACGCCAACAACCGGCTGATCCGGCCGCGGACCGACTACATCGGGCCCCCCTACCCGCAGACCTTCCTGCCGCTGGAGCAGCGCTGAGCGGCGCGGGCCCGCGCCGGGCTCGCCGCTGCGGGCTGATATAATCCGGTATTTACCCCCGATGGACGCTGCCCGCATCCGCAATTTCTCCGTCATCGCCCACATCGACCACGGCAAGTCGACGCTCGCCGACCGCTTTCTCGAGATGACCGGCGCGCTGCAGGCGCGCGAGATGGAAGCGCAGGTGCTCGACAGCATGGACCTCGAGCGCGAGCGCGGCATCACCATCAAGGCGCACGCGGTGCGCCTCACCTACACGGCGCAGGACGGGCAGGACTACATCCTCAACCTGATCGACACGCCCGGGCACGTCGATTTTTCCTACGAGGTCACCCGGTCGCTCGCCGCCTGCGAGGGGGCGCTGCTGCTGGTGGACGCCTCGCAGGGCGTCGAGGCGCAGACGCTCGCCAACGCCTACCTCGCGGTCGAGAACGACCTCGAGATCATCCCGGTCATCAACAAGATCGACCTGCCCGGCGCCCAGCCCGACGAGGCCAGGCGGCAGATCGAGGAGATCGTCGGGCTCGACGCGTCCGGCGCCATCCTGGCGAGCGCCAAGGAAGGCATCGGCGTCCGCGAGATCCTCGAAGCCATCGTCACCCGCCTGCCGCCGCCGACCGGCGAGTGCCGACGCGCCGCTGAAGGCGCTGATCTTCGATTCCTGGTACGACCCCTACCGCGGCGTCATCATCCTGACCCGCGTGCTCGACGGCGTGCTCCGCGCCGGGATGAAGATCCGCCTGATGGCCAAGGGGCAGGAGTACGAGGTCGACCAGGTCGGCGTGTTCTCGCCCAAGCCGGTGGCGGTGGCCTCGCTCGGAGTCGGCGAGGTCGGATTCGTCTTCGCGGGCATCAAGACAGTGACCGACGCGCAGATCGGCGACACCATCACCGAGGCCGCGAACCCCACCCTCGAGCCGTTCCCGGGGTTCAAGGTCAGCAAGCCGATGGTGTTTGCCGGGCTCTACCCGGTCGAAGGCAGCGAGTACCCCGAGCTGCGCGATGCGCTCGAGAAGCTGCGGCTGAACGACGCGTCGTTCTTCTTCGAGCCGGAAACGTCGGCTGCGCTCGGCTTCGGGTTCCGCTGCGGCTTCCTCGGGCTGCTCCACATGGAGATCGTCCAGGAGCGCCTCGAGCGCGAGTTCAACATGGACCTCGTCACGACCGCGCCGGGCGTGCTCTACCGCGTGACGACGACCGACGGCGTGGTGCAGGAGATCGACAGCCCGTCGAAGCTGCCCGACACCGGGCGGATCGAGCGGATCGAGGAGCCGGTCATCACCGCGATGATGCTGACGCCCTCGGAGCACGTCGGCGCCGATCCTGCAGCTGTGCCAGGAGAAGCGCGGCGTCCAGAAGTCGATCGAATACCTCGCCGCCGACCGCGTGCTCGTCACCTACGAGCTGCCGTTCAACGAGGTGGTGCTCGACTTCTACGACCGCCTCAAGACGATCTCGCGGGGCTACGCCTCGCTCGACTACCATGTCACCGGCTTCCAGGACTCGCCGCTGGTCAAGCTCGACATCCTGGTCAACGAGGAGCCGGTCGACGCGCTGTCGGTGATCGTGCATCGCGACATGGCCTACCAGCGCGGCCGGGCGCTCGCCGCGAAGATGCGCGAGCTGATTCCGCGGCAGATGTTCGAGGTGGCGATCCAGGCGGCCATCGGCACCCGCATCATCGCGCGCGAATCGGTCAAGGCGCTGCGCAAGAACGTGCTGGCGAAATGCTACGGCGGCGACATCTCGCGCAAGCGCAAGCTGCTCGAGAAGCAGAAGGAAGGCAAGAAGCGCATGAAGCGCGTCGGCCGCGTCGAGATTCCGCAGGAAGCGTTCCTCGCCGTGCTCAAGGTGGGCCAGGAATAACATGTCCGACGCCGACAAGAAGTCCGTCGTCCGGGAATATTTCGAGTCGATCGTCATCGCGGTGATCCTGGCGCTGTTCGTCCGGACCTGGGTGGTGCAGGCGTTCAAGATTCCGACCGGATCGATGGAGAACAACCTGCTCATCGGCGATCACCTGCTGGTGAACAAGTTCGTGTTCGGCCCGGCCGCCGCCGGCGCCGAGGGGGCGCTGCTGCCGATGCGCGACGTCCGCCGCGGCGACATCGTCGTCTTCAAGTATCCCGACGAGCCCGAGCGCGACTTCATCAAGCGCGTCATCGGCCTGCCCGGCGAGTCGATCGAGCTGCGCAACAAGAAGGTCTACGTCAACGGCCGGGCGCTCGACGAGCCCTACGTCCACTTCCTCGACACCGCCCACAACGCGCAGGAAGTGACGTCGTTCGACGTCCGCGAGCGCTACGGCCCGGTGACGGTGCCCGACGGGCACTACTTCGTGATGGGGGACAACCGCGACAACTCGCAGGACAGCCGCTACTGGGGGTTCCTGCCGCGCGGCTACATCAAGGGCAAGGCGCTGATGATCTACTGGTCGTTCGACGCGGCGCCGGAGCGCTACGCCCGGGCGGGCAGCATCGGCGACAGGCTGTCGCGGACGTTCTCCGTCGTCACGCAGTTCTTCACGCGGACGCGCTGGGAGCGCATCTTCCATCAGATCCACTGAGGCCAGGGAGGGCTGATGCTGCGGAACCTGATCAGGCTCGCCATCGTGCTGCTCGTCGCCAACGCCCTCTACCAGTTCGTGCCGGTCTACGTCCATTACCAGCAGTTCAAGGACGCGGTGGAGGAGACGGCGCTGTTCTCGAAGGACCGGCCGGATGCCGAGATCGTCGACCGCGTGATGGCGCTGGCTGAGCGCTACCAGATCCCCATCAAGCCGGAGGACGTCCAGGTGACCCGCGACACGCAGCACACCTACATCAACGTCCTCTACGAGGAGCAGGTCGAGTGGGTCCCGTCGTACCGGCGGCCGGTGCCGTTCACCGTCGCCGTCGAGGGCTGGCACACGAAGCCGCCGTCGCGGGCGGACGCCTTCGAATAGCGCCGCGCCACGCCGCCGCGGTCAGCCGCGCTCGTCCGCCGCGCGGGGCGCATCCCCGGCCGGCCGCGCCGGCGGGGTCTCGGCCTGCCGCGGGCGATGGAGCAGGAGCTTCTCCTCCGGACGGTCCTGCTCGCGCACGAACTCGAGCGCGTGATACAGCGACTGGATCGACGCCTCCAGCGTCGTTTCGACGTCCCGCCGCCGCATCCGCATCTCGTTGATGCTGCGCTCGACCTCCTCGAGGCGGATCTGCGCATGCTGGATGATCAGGTCGGCCCGCCCCTGCGCCTCCTTCACGACCAGCCTGGCTTCCTGCTGCGCGGCTTCCTTCATGTCGTCGGCCAGCCGCTGCGCGGTGAGCAGGGTGTTGCGCAGGTTCGCCTCCCGGTCGCGGTGTTCCCCGAGCATGGCCTCGACCTTCCCGAGGTCCTGGCGCAACCGGTCGAGCTCGCGCAGCGCGTGCTCGTAGTCGTCGGCGGCTTCCGTGAGGAAGGCCACGACCTCCGTCTTGTCGAACCCGCGCAGCACCGTCTTGAAGCGCTGATGCTTGAGGTCGAGCGGGGCGACCCGCATGTGCCGCTCGACCGGCGGCGATCCCGCGGCAGCAGCCGACGTGCTGCCCGGAAGGGGCTGTCGTTCGTCCATGGCGTCCTCGTTCTCCTTGCGGCGGCCCGATCCGGCGGGCCGCGTGTCAGTGCGGATCGCGCTTCCCGAAGATGGCGGTCCCGACCCTCACCATTGTCGCCCCTTCCTCGATGGCCGCCTCGAAATCATGGCTCATGCCCATCGAGAGGTGCCGCAGCGCCCCGGCCGGCACGCCGTCAGCGACCAGGCGGTCCCGGAGCGTCCTGAGCCGGACGAACCATGGACGGGTCTCCTCCTGATTGTCGTTCCATGGCGGCAGGAGCATCAGTCCCACGAGGCGCACGCCCTGGGCGGCGGCCGCGGCGCGGACGATGTCCGGAACCTCAGCCTCGGGCGCGCCGAACTTGGTCGTCTCCCCGGCGAGGTCGGCCTGGATGAGCACGTCCGGGCGGCTGCCCCGCTCAGCGGCGGCAGCATCGAGGCGACGCAGCAGGTCGAGGGAATCGACGGTGTGGATGGTGGAGAAGCCGGCGGCCGCCTTCTTCGCCTTGTTCGACTGGACGTGGCCGATGAGGTGCCAGCGCAGGCCGGCCAGGTCGGGGGTGTCGGCGATTTTTCGCTCCCCCTCCTGCACCTTGTTCTCGCCGAAGTCCCGCTGGCCGGCGTCCCACGCCGCGCGGACGTGGCCGGCGTCGAAGGTCTTGGAGACGGCAATCAGCGTGATCGCGGCGGGATCGCGGCCGGCGCGCCGGGCCGCCTCCGCGATCCGCGAGCGGACCGCCGCCAGATTGTCCGCGATCGGTGAGGATGGCGCCACTGGTGGAGTGTCCGGGGGGCCGGTCCGCGTGGACCGGACCCCGGACTCTCTCTTACTTCTTGATCTGGGTCAGGATGCCCTTGGCCTGATCGGCGTACTGGCCCGTCGGGGCGAGCTTCAGGTATTCGTCGAACGAGGTGGCCGCCTCGGGCATCTTGCCCTCGTTGAGGTTGGCCATGCCGAGCCAGTAGTGGGCGTCAGCCATCTTCGGATCGAGCTTGATGGCCTCTTCGAACGCCTTCTTGGCATCAGCAATCTTGCTGGCGTTCCAGGCAATGACCCCCTGGTTGAAGACCGAAGACGCGCTCGCGCCGCCCGGCGCCGCGGCGCCCAGCTTCTGGGCCGTGGCGCTGGCTTCCGCCGCCTGGTCGAACTTCTTCTGCGCGTTGTAGACCGTGGCGAGGCCGTTGTACGCGTCGGCGGAGTTGGGGGCGATCTCGATCACCTTCTTGTAGACCCCCTCGGCCTGGTCGTACTCCTGCTTGCGGATATGGATGGCGGCGATGTTGGTGTAGCACTCGAGGCATTTCGGCGCGAGCGTCAGCACCTCGTTGAACTTGGCGATCGCCTCGTCGTACTTCTCCTCGTTGCTCGCCTTGACGCCCGCCTCGAAGTTGCCCTTGACCGCCGCGACGCGCGCCTCGGCCTTCTTGCGCTCCTCGTCGGACATCTCGCCGCCGGCGCCGCCCGGGCGCAGCGTGAAGTTGACCTCGGCGGCATCGAGCCCGATGCGCTGCTCGTGGATGTCGGCGAGGTCCCCTTTTTTCGCGGTCAGCTTGTACTGGCCGGGCTGGAGCCCGATCTGGACGAATTCGCCGCGGCGATTCGACTTGACCTGGTACTTCCGGCCCATCCCGTCGGTGGCTTCGATGTCGATGGTGGCGCCGTCGACCGGCTGGTTCTTGGCGTCGACGACCTTGCCCCTGACCTGTCCCGTCTGCGCAGCGGCCGGCCCTGCCACCAGCGCCAGTCCAAGCAGCACCATCCCTGCGATCACCGATCGGCGGATCCTTGCGCCCTGCATCGTAACCTCCGTCTGACGTGAAATCACGGCCGGGCGCGTGCGCCCGGGACCGCGTCGCGCGGGCCCCGGAACGAGCCTCGACACGCCGCGCTCGCCTGTCCGCAACGTGCTCAGTGTACACGAAGTGGCAGCCGCTCCTGAGCCGGCCCGGGGCCGTGCAGGGCAGGCCCGGTGCCCTGCGGCGCGCCCGCTGCCCGGCCCGGCGGCGTATCATCCGCCAGGGGGAAACGGATGGCGAGACACGGCAGGCATCGGCGGGTACGGAAGACACAGGCGGCAGGGGGGCTGGCGTCGGCGGTCACGCGCTGGACCGGCAGCAAATGGGGCTTCGGCACGGCGCTCGCGATCATCATCGTCTGGGGCGTCAGCGGGCCGATCTTCCAGTGGTCCGACACCTGGCAGCTGGTCATCAACACGGGCACGACCATCGTGACCTTCCTGATGGTCTTCCTCATCCAGCGCACCCAGAACAAGGACGGGCTCGCCATTCAGCTCAAGCTGAACGAACTGGTGGCCGCGATGGAAGGGGCCAGCAACCGGCTGATCGATGTCGAGGATCTGTCGGAGGAGGACCTCAAGGTCCTGCACGAGCACTATCAGCGGCTGGTCGAGAAGGCCCGCCTGGCCGGCGACATCTCGTCCTCGCACTCCGTCGACGAGGCGGACGACCGCCACGACGCCAAGCACGGGCGGCGGCGGTCAGACGCCGGCGGCTGACCCGGCGTCGGCGGCGGCCCCCCGCGCGAAGAACCGCTCGATGTCGGCGAGGCTGTAGGTCACCGGCGCGGGCGGCAGGGAACCCAGGAACCGCCGTCCGTAGCCCATCGTCCGGAGCCGCGGATCGAGGATGGCGAGGACGCCGCGATCGAGGCGGTGGCGGAGCAGCCGGCCCAGGCCCTGCTTGAGTGCCAGGACGGCGAGTGGAATCTGGTACTCGCCAAAGGCCGACCCGCCGCGGGCGGCGATGGCCTCGATCCGCGCCGCGACGATCGGGTCGCCGGGAGAGGCGAACGGCAGCTTGTCGATGATCACGCAGCTCAGCGCCTCGCCGACGACGTCCACCCCCTGCCAGAAGCTCGACGTCGCCAGCAGCACCGCGTGCGGCGTCGCCTTGAAGTCGCGGAGGAGGACCGAGCGGGGCGCCGTGCCCTGCACCAGGATCGGATAGCTGAGCTCCGCTTCCGCCGTGGCGCGAACCTCCCGCAGCACGGCATAGCTGGTGAACAGGACGAAGGCCCGCCCCTCCGTGCGCTTCAGGATCTCGACAATCTCCCGGGCGGCAGCCTGGGCAAACTGCGGCGATCGCGGGTCCGGCATCTTGCGCGGCAGGTAGAGGATGGCCTGGCGCGCGTAATCGAACTCCGAGTCGAGCCGCACCTCCTCGGCGTGGCGGACGCCGAGCCGGCTGCGCAGGTAGTCGAACGAGCCATCGGCGGTGAGCGTGGCGGAGGTCAGCACCAGGCCGGTCATCCGCTCGAGCAGCACCTCACGGACGATCGCCGACACGTCCACCGGCGCCGCGCGCAGGTGGACGCCGCGGCCCCGCACCTCCAGGAAATAGACGAACGCCAGGTCGTCGGCGCGAAGCAGGAACTTGAGGTCGTCGCGCACCTCGTGCGCCCGGCGGGCGAGCGCCAGCACTTCCTCCGGCACATCCTTCGCCAGCGCGACGTCGGCCTCCGCCGCCTCGAGCGCCCCGATCAGCGCCAGCCCGTCGTCGGCGGCCAGGGCCGTGTCGGCCGGACCGATCCGGATGCGGCTGTCTTGCAGCGCCGCGCCATAGCTGTCGCCGCGGAGGCGCTGCAGCGTCGCGAAGAACGTCCGGGCGTGATCGCGGATCCGTCCGACGTCGGTGCCGAGGTCGTCGGCCTTGTCGCGGTCGGGCATCAGGCTGCCGCTGGCGGCGCGCTCGAGATCGCGCGCCAGATCCTCGATGCGGTAGGTGCTGACCGCGCGGCCGAAGTATTGCGTGGCGACGTCCTCGAGCTGGTGCGCCTCGTCCACCACGGCGTAGTGGAAATCGGGGATGACCTCGCCGTAGGCGTTCTGCCGGACGGCCGCGTCCGCGCACAGCAGGTGGTGGTTGACGATGACCACGTCGGATTCGGCGGCACGCTGGCGCATGCGCGTGACGTAGCAATCACCGTAGCGCGGGCAGTCGCTGCCGATGCAGTTCTCCGCGCTCGCCGAGATGTCCCCCCAGAACGGCGCGTCTTCCGGCAGGTCCTCGATCTCGGCGCGGTCCCCCGTTTCCGTGTGGCGCGCCCACTCGCCGATCATCCTGAGGTGGTAGGTGTCGGTGACCGACTTGAAGGCCCCGCTGTCGCGCCACGACTCGAAGCGCTGCAGGCAGAGATAGTTGCCCCGCCCTTTCATGCAGGTCGCGGTGAACGGCACGCCCAGCGCCTCGCGGAGCACCGGCAGGTCCTTGAAGAAGATCTGCTCCTGGAGGTTCTTGGTGCCGGTCGAGACCAGCACGCGCTGGCCGCTGAGGATGGCCGGCACCAGGTAGGCGAGGGTCTTGCCGGTGCCGGTGCCCGCCTCGGCGAGCAGGATCCCACCCTCGGTGAAGACCTGGGAGACGGCGCCGGCAAGGGCGAGCTGGGCGGCGCGCGTCTCGAAGGCCGGGATGGCCCGAGCGAGCGGTCCTTCGGTCGCGAGCGCCTCGGCGACCGCCGCCGCGAGCGCTACGCGTCCGGATACAGCGGGAACTTCCGGCACAGCGTCTCGACTTCCCGCTCCACCATGGCCAGCGCCGCCTCGTCTTCGGGAGTCGCCAGCGCGCGGGTGATGAACTCGGCGATGGCGTCCATCTCCGGCTCGCGCATGCCGCGGCTGGTGACGGCGGGAGTGCCGATGCGGATGCCGCTGGCGACCATCGGCGGGTTCTTGTCGAAGGGGATGGCGTTCTTGTTGACGGTGATCCCTGCCTTGCCGAGCGCCGCCTCGGCCACCTTGCCGGTCAGGCCTTTCGAGAAGACGTCCACCAGCATCAGGTGATTGTCGGTGCCGCCCGAGACGAGCCGGAAGCCGGCCGACGACAGCGCGCCGGCGAGGCGGCGGGCGTTGGCCACGATCTGCTTCTGGTAGTCGGCAAAGCCAGGGTCGAGCGCCTCCTTGAAGCAAACCGCCTTCGCGGCGATGACGTGCATCAGCGGTCCCCCCTGGACGCCGGGGAAGAGCGACCGGTCCAGGTCCTTGGCATGCTGCGCCCGGCACAGCACCATGCCGCCGCGCGGCCCGCGCAGCGTCTTGTGCGTCGTGGTCGTGACGAACGCCGAGTGCGGCACCGGGCTGGGATGCAGCTTCGCCGCCACCAGCCCGGCGATGTGCGCCATGTCGGTCACGACCGGCGCCCCGACCTCAGTGGCCGTTTTCGCAATCCGCTCGAAATCAATCACCCGCGGGTAGGCGCTGGCGCCGACGATGATCATCTTCGGCTGGTGCTCGCGCGCGAGCCGGTCGAGCTCCTCGTAATCGATCCGCTCGTCGTCCTGCCGCACGCCGTAAGGGACGATGGTGTAGAACTTGCCGGAGAAGTTGAGCGGATGGCCGTGCGTCAGGTGCCCGCCGTGGGCGAGGTTCATCCCGAGCACGGTGTCGCCCGGCTTGAGCAGCGTGAAATACACCGCCATGTTCGCCTGCGCCCCGGAGTGGGGCTGCACGTTGGCGTGTTCGGCGCCGAACAGCTGCTTGGCGCGGTCGATGGCCAGCGACTCGGCCACGTCCACGTGTTCGCAGCCGCCGTAATAGCGCTTGCCCGGATAGCCTTCGGCGTACTTGTTCGTGAGGACCGACCCGGCGGCCTGGAGCACCGCCTGGCTGACGAAGTTCTCCGACGCGATCAGCTCCAGTCCGCTGTTCTGCCGCCGGATCTCCTGCTGAATGACGCGGGCGATGTCGGGGTCGGTGTCCTCGAGCGAGCGCCAGCGGGTGCTGGCCGGGGTGGTGGTCGTAGTCATAGGTTCGGCTTGCTCCTGCTTACCGGTCGGCCTTCTCGAGCCGGGCAATCTGTTCGACGCGCCGCTGGTGGCGCCCGCCGGCGAACGGCGTGCCCAGCCAGAGCGCCACGATCTCGTCGGCCAGGCCGGGGGCGACGATGCGGCCGCCGAGCGACAGAACGTTGGCGTCGTTGTGCTCCCGGGACATGCGGGCGGTGTAGAGGTCGTTGCACAACGCCGCCCGGACGCCCGGAATCTTGTTGGCGGCCATCTGCTCACCCTGCCCGCTGCCGCCGATGACGACACCGCGCTCGGCCCGCTGTTCGACGACCGCCCGCGCCACGCTGGCGCAGATATCGGGGTAGTCCACCGGTTCGGTGCTGTGCGTGCCGTGGTCGTCCACGTGGTGCCCGAGCCGCGTCAGCGTGCCGACCAGATGCTGCTTCAGCGCGAATCCTGCATGGTCGGCGCCGATCGCGATCCTCATGTCTGTGGAATTATAGCTGCATCAACAATGTGCGCACAGCCAGCAGCCGGAGACGTACCCGCGGTCCGGATCAGCGCTCGCGGCGACGAGCGGATCCGCAACGGCCACCCCTGGATCTACCGGTCCGACATCGTCCAGGCCTCGGCCGGGCCGGGCGACGTCGTCCGCGTTCTCGACAGCCGCGGGCGGACGATCGGGCACGCGCTCTACAGCGACCGGTCGGAGATCACGCTCCGGATGTTCACGCGCGGGGCCGAGCCGCCGACGCCCGGGACGTGGCGGGAGCGGCTCCGGCAGGCCATCGACTTCCGCGCCGGCCTGGCCATCGACGCGACCGCCTGGCGGCTGGTGCACGGGGAGGCCGACCTCCTGCCATCGCTGATTGTCGATCGGTATGGCGACTACCTGGTCGTGCAGGCGCTGTCGCAGGGCGTCGATCGGGCGATGCCGCTCATCACGGAGCTCCTGGTCGAGCTGGTGTCGCCGACCGGCATCCTGGCGCGGAACGATCCCCGGGTGCGCCAGCTGGAAGGGCTGGAGCAGACGGTGGAGGTGCTCTACGGGGAGGTGCCCGAGGCCGTCGAGGTGCGCGAGGGGCAGGTCACCTACCTGGCGGACCTCCACCACGGGCAGAAGACCGGCCTGTTCCTCGACCAGCGGGAGAACCGCGCTGCGGCGGCCGGGTACGCGCACGGGCGGCTGCTCGACGCCTTCAGCTACCACGGCGGGTTCGCGCTGGCGCTGGCGCCGCGGTGCCGCGAGGTGCTGGCCGTGGACATTTCGGAGACCGCCGTGGCGCAGATCCGCGAGAACGCCCGGCGCAACGGCCTGACCGTCGAGGCGCGGGCGATGAACGTCTTCGACGAGCTGCGCGAGCTCGAGCGCCGCGGCGAGCGCTTCGACGCCATCGTCCTCGACCCGCCGGCGTTCGCGAAGAACAAGGCGGCAGTGCCCAAGGCGCTGTCCGGTTACAAGGAAATCAACCTGCGCGCGCTCAAGCTGCTGGCGCCGGGCGGCTTCCTGGTGACCTGCAGCTGCTCGTACAACGTCAGCGAGGCGGCCTTTGCCGAGGTCATCGCCCAGGCGGCGATTGACGCCCGCGCCGACGTCGCGGTGGTGGAGAAGCGGATGCAGGGGCGCGATCACCCCGTCCTGCTGACGGTGCCGGAGACGTTTTACCTCAAGTGCTTCATCCTCCGGAAGCTCGGATAGTCGCTGCCGGGCCGGCGTATTTGCTGTACGATCCGATCATGCGCACGAGCCTGCCTCCGCTCCAGTCGTCCGACTTCGCCGCGGCCTTTCCGAGCTCCCGGAAGATCTACGTGGAAGAGGGCCGCGTGCGCGTCCCGGTGCGGGAAATCGCGCTGTCGAACGGCGAGGCGGTGCGGGTCTACGACACCAGCGGGCCCCAGGGCTGCGACGTCCGCGCCGGGTTGCCGAAGCTGCGCGCGCCGTGGGTGGCGGTGCGGCGCGGCACCGGCGCCGTAACCCAGCTGCACTTCGCCCGCCAGGGCGTCGTCACCGAGGAGATGGAGTTCGTGGCGGTCCGCGAGGGCCTCGATCCCGAGTTCGTGCGCGCGGAAGTCGCGCGCGGGCGGGCCATCATCCCGGCCAACATCAACCACCCCGAGCTCGAGCCGATGATCATCGGCCGCAACTTCGCGGTGAAGATCAACGCCAACATCGGCAACTCCGCCGTCAGCTCCTCCATCGAGGAGGAGGTCGAGAAGCTGCGGTGGTCGACGCTGTGGGGCGCCGACACGGTGATGGACCTGTCGACCGGGCGCGACATCCACGCGACGCGCGAGTGGATCCTGCGCAACGCGGCGGTGCCGATCGGCACCGTGCCGATCTACCAGGCGCTCGAGAAAGTCGGCGGCAAGCCCGAGGACCTCACCTGGGAGGTCTATCGCGACACCCTGGTCGAGCAGGCGGAGCAGGGGGTGGACTACTTCACGGTCCATGCCGGCGTGCTGCTGCGCTACATCCCCATGACGGCGCGCCGCGTCACCGGGATCGTCTCGCGCGGCGGCTCGATCATGGCGCGCTGGTGCCTCGCGCATCACCAGGAGAACTTCACCTACACCCACTTCCGCGAGATCTGCGAGATCATGCGCGCCTACGACGTCTCGTTCTCGCTCGGCGACGGGCTGCGTCCGGGCTCGATCGCGGACGCGAACGACGAGCCGCAGTTCGCCGAGCTCAAGACCCAGGGGGAACTGACGCGCATTGCCTGGGAGTACGACGTCCAGGTGATGAACGAGGGCCCGGGCCACGTGCCCATGCATCTCATCAAGGAGAACATGGAGAAGCAGCTCGAGTGGTGCGGCGAGGCGCCGTTCTACACGCTCGGACCGCTCACGACCGACATCGCGCCCGGCTACGACCACATCACGTCGGCGATCGGGGCGGCGCAGATCGGCTGGTACGGGACGGCGATGCTCTGCTACGTCACGCCCAAGGAGCACCTCGGCCTGCCCGACCGCAACGACGTCAAGGCCGGCGTCATCGCTTACAAGATCGCCGCGCATGCCGCCGACCTCGCCAAGGGGCACCCGCGCGCCCAGGCCTGGGACGATGCGCTGTCGACGGCGCGCTTCGAGTTCCGCTGGGAGGATCAGTTCAACCTGGCGCTCGATCCGGTCACCGCGCGCGCCTACCACGACGCGACGCTGCCCGCGGACGGGGCCAAGGTCGCGCATTTCTGCTCGATGTGCGGCCCGAAATTCTGCTCGATGGAGCTGACCCAGCAGGTGCGGGCGATGGCGGCCGAAGGCATGGCCGAGAAGTCGCGCGAGTTTCGCGAGAAGGGCGCGGCCATCTACCTCAAGAGCGACTGACCCGGCTGGCGGCCGGGACTCAGCAGGAGGACTGCTGCTCAGGCACCATGGTTTGCAAGAGGTCCTCCCTGGACGAATGTTCATGGAGGAGGTTGCAGATCAATGAAGCACTGGAAGCAGATGGCAATGGCGCTCAGCCTCGCCGCCGCCACGACAGCCTGCGCGGGCGACCGCGACACGGAACCGGCCCGTGACACGCCGGCAACAGTCGGCACCGCCGGCGCCGAGGGCACGGCAGTTGGCCTGAACGCGAACCTCGACCGCGATTTCGTCGCGGACATGATGGCCGACGGGCGCACCGAAGTCGAGCTCGGCAAGCTAGCCGAGCAGAAGGCGCGCAACCGCGAGGTCAAAGAGTTCGCCGCGATGATGGTTCAGGACCACAGCAAGGCCGGCGACGAGCTGAAGGCCGCGCTGAGCCGCGCGAACGTGGAAGCGGCGAGCATCGAGGTCGACACGGAGCATGGCAAGGAGCTGCGCGAGCGCCTGGCCAGCCTCTCGGGCATGGAGTTCGACCGCGAGTACATGAAGGCGATGGTGGACGACCACGAGAAGGCGGTCGATGCCGTCGAAAGCAAAGCGGACGGGGCGGGGAACGACCACCTGAAGGCGTGGGCGGCGCAGACGCTGCCGGCGCTCAAGAAGCACCTCGAACGCGCCCGTCAGATCAACGAGTCGCTCGGCAAGCGCTCGCAGACCTGACGGTCGGTGTGGTCCGGCGGTGCGGCATGGAAGGGGGCGTCGCGGCGAGGCCGCGATGCCTGCCTCCTGCCGGACCGCGCGGGCTGGTCAGCGCGCGCCCGCGGGCGCCGCGACGATCTGGATCACCGTCCGGAAGTGCGAGGGGTCGCCGCCCGGCTGCGGATTGAGGTAGCCGGCCGACCCGTTCCACGTGTAGTCCTTCACCGTCACCCCCGGCGGAAACGCCATCGATTCTTCCCGGAAGCGGCCCACCTCGAACATGTGAATCGCCGGGGCCTCGTAGACGAGGTCGCCGCGCTGCCGCAGCGTGGAGCGGTAATAGCCGACGATCTGCTCGAAGGTGAGGTTGGTGCCGAACAGGTGGTAGTGCTGCCCGCGCCCGGCGTCGTAGCTGGCGATGAACTGCGCACCGGGATAGACCGGCATGCCCAGCGTCGCCTCGGTCGGCTCGCTCGGCGCCGCCGGCTGGGCCGCGGGGGTGCGGTCCGCGGGGGGCAGGACCTTCGGCTCGGCGGGCCGCTGCGTCGTGCCCGGCTGCGGCCGCTGCCCTTCGCCAGGCCGCGGGAACGGCTGCGGAGTCTGTGCGGCGGTCTGCACGCCGACCAGCATGACGACGAGGAGTATCAGCGAGGTACGTTGCCGACCCATGTGAGGCGATTATATGCCCACCGGTTCCCGACCGGGAGCGGCGCGGGCCGGTCGGGGGCCGCTGCGGTGCGGCAAGGGCTGAGCTCGGCGGCGTGCCTGGCCAGGCCGCCTGGTATCCCCGGCGACCTGGCCATCACTTCCGGCGTCTAACAGGCAGGGACAGGCACGGCGGCCGGGAATAACTGCGCGCCCGCCCGTGTTCCACCCATGGGCCGGTGACGGTCCTGCACAAGGTCGAGGTAAAATAGATTCATGCCTAACGCACTGAAAACCGTATTGCTGCTGGGCGCGCTGAGCGGCATGCTGCTGGTCATCGGCGACATGCTCGGCGGGCAACAGGGGCTCATCCTGGCGTTTGGCTTCGCCGCGGTGATGAATCTCGGATCGTACTGGTTCTCGGACAAGATTGTCCTGCGGATGTACAAGGCGCAGGAAGTCGGTCCGTCGCATCCGCTCTATCAGATGACCGCCCGCCTGACGCAGCGCGCCTCGCTGCCGATGCCCAAGGTCTACGTGATTCCCGACGCGTCGCCGAATGCCTTTGCCACGGGGCGCAATCCCGAACACGCGGCGGTGGCCGCGACCGAGGGCATTCTCCACGCCCTGTCGGAATCGGAGCTCGAAGGCGTGATGGCCCACGAGCTCGCGCACGTCAAGCACCGTGACATCCTCATCAGCTCGGTCGCCGCGACGATTGCCGCCGCGGTGATGATGCTGGCCCGCATGGCGATGTTCGCCGGCATGTTCGGCGGCGGCGGCCGCGACGATCGCGACGGCGGGAGCAATCCGATCGCCCTGCTGGCGATGATGATCTTCGCGCCGATCGCCGCCATGATGATCCAGATGGCGATCTCGCGCTCGCGCGAGTTCGCCGCCGATGCCGGCGCCGCCCGCATCACCGGCAACCCCCACGCTCTGGCGAGCGCGCTGAAGAAGATCGACGCCCTCGCCCGGCGCGCGCCGCTCGACGCCAACCCGGCCACAGCGCACATGTTCATCATCAAGCCGTTCTCCGGCGGCGGCCTGATGTCGATGTTCAGCACCCACCCGCCGACCGAAGCGCGCGTCCAGGCGCTCATGCAGGGCATCTGATAGCCACCCGGTTGTAACGCAAAGGCGGGCGGGATCCCCCGCCCGCGTCAGCCCGGCTGCCACCCGCCTGTAGAGCGGGCGCCACACCTCTTTTTCCCAACAAATCCTCCGATTTTGCCCGCCACTGGCGTGCTGAACCGTTGGCGTATCTCTTGCTGTCATACCGGTAGCGGCAGTGCCCGGCAGCCGCCGGGCCGCGCGAAGTGGAGGCAGACGTGGAGGATTTCGACATCCCTCAGAGCAAGCTGGCTGACTCAGCCGAGCGCCTCGTCGACCGAGCCCTCGATGACGCCAGGCGACGGGAGCATGCGCTGCTGACGAACGAGCACGTCTGCCTGGCATTCGCCCAGGTCGAGTGGGACATGTTCGGGCAGGTCATGCGCGACCTGAATCTGAACCCGCACGAGATCCTCCAGGCGCTCGAAGAGCACCTCCGGATCCTCCCCAACGTACCCGGCCGCGAGCTGCGGGTGGCGCCGTCGACCAAGCTGCTGTTCAAGCTCGCGCTGCTGCACGCCAGCCGCTCCGGCCGCAACGCGGTCGAGGCCACCGACCTGTTCTCCGCCATCTTCGAGGAAACGCAGGGCATCCCGGTGTCGATCATCCGGCGCCACGGCATCGAGCCGGAAGCGCTGGTCTCGCGCCTGGCGACGCGCATGCGCGATCATGAGCTGCGCGAGGAGCGCCTCAAGAAGCGCTTCGAGCTGCCGCCGTTCCTGAAGCACTTCGCCACCAACCTGAACCAGCTGGCGCACCAGGACAAGATTCCGCCCGTCTACGGCCGCGACGCCGAGATGGATCAGGTCATGGAGATCCTCTGCCACCGCGAGCGGGCGAACTCCGTGCTGCTGCTCGGTGAGCCGGGCGTCGGCAAAACGGCGATCGCCGAGGGCCTGGCGCGCCGCATCGAGTTCGAGCCGGACCAGGTGCCGGTACGGCTGCGCGACTGCCAGATCGTCAACCTCCAGATGAACACGATGGTCGCCGGCACGATGCTGCGCGGCATGTTCGAGGACCGCATCCAGAACGTGATCCGCGAGATCAAGGAGCGGCCGAACCTGATCCTGTTCATCGACGAGGTGCACACCATGATCGGGGCCGGCTCCGCGCTCGGCGCCCCCTCCGACGCCGCCAACGTCTTCAAGTCGGTCCTCGCCCGCGGCGAGGTGCGCATCGTCGGCGCCACGACGCTGAGCGAATACAAGGAGTTCATCCAGGAGGACGAGGCGCTGGCGCGCCGCTTCCGGACCGTGCACGTCGGCGAGCCGACGATTGAGGAGACCCGGACGATTCTCTACAACGTGCGGCATCGGCTCGAGCGGAACTACTCCGTCCGCATCACGGACGAAGCGATCGAGACCGTGCTGGAGATGTCGCCGCGCTACATGCGGCACCTGCAGCTGCCGGACAAGGTCATCGGTTGGCTCGACACGGCGGCGGTGCGCGCCGAGATCGGCAGGCGGTGGGAAGTGACGGCGGCCGACGTCGTCCACGTCATCTCCAAGATCGCCCGCATCCCGGAAGACATGGTCTTTCGCGAGGTAACGGATCGGTTCCGCGACGTCGAAGAACGTCTCGGCAGCCGGGTGATCGGGCAGCGCGAGGCGATCAGCGCCGTGTCGCGGCGCCTCGTTCTCAACAAGGGGCCGCTCAAGGACGGGTTCGACCGTCCCGACGGCGTGCTGCTGTTCCTCGGGCCCACCGGCGTCGGCAAGACGGAGCTCGCCAAGTCGGTCGCGCAGTTCCTGTTCGGCGACGAGAAGAAGATGATCCGCGTCGACATGTCGGAGTACCAGGACGGCGGGGTAGGAGTGGACAAGCTGATCGGCATGCCCCGGGGCATTGTCGGGTCGGAGCGGGGGGGCGTGCTGACGAACCAGCTGAAGGACAGCCCCTACTCGGTGGTGCTGCTCGACGAAGTCGAGAAGGCGAGTCCGAGCACGCTCAACCTGTTCCTCCAGGCGTTCGACGAGGGATGGATCACCGACGGGCGCGGCAAGCGCGTTTACCTCAGCGACGCGATCGTCATCATGACGTCGAACGTCGGCTCGGAGGTGTTCCGCAAGCTGTCGAGCCCGATGGGGTTCCTGTCCAAGCAGGTCGGCGTCGAGGAGATCAAGGGGGAGATCATGCGCGAAGTCGAGCGCCGGTTCACTCCTGAATTCCGTAATCGCATCGACGAAATCGTGGTATTCCAGCCGCTGACGCGGGACGAAGTGCGCGAGATCGCGCGCCAGCAGGTGATACGGATCCAGGAGTCGATGGCCCGCAGCAAGCGCACGCTCACCGTGACGCCCGAAGCGCTCGAGCAGATCGTGCACGACGGCTACAGCCTGTGCTATGGCGCGCGCTTCCTCAAGCGCGCCATCGAGGACCGCATCAAGCTGCCGATCAGCCAGCGCTGGACCGAGGGGGACTCGTTCACCGCCGACGTGCGCGACGGGCAGCTGGTGGTCGAGGTCAGCGACGGCGGGGCGTATTCGGAGCTCGCCGCCACCGCCTGAGCGTTACCACTCCAGGGCCGCCTGCGCCGGGGCGGCCCTTTCTCCTTCCTCTGCCACCGGTCCCTCCGGCCGGTCCGTGCCGTTCTCCCGGCGCATCTCCGAGGCGCGCCGGGCCACCCCGTAGCGCCGCTGCAGCGCCTGCACCATGCCGCGCACCGGGGCGGCGTAGTCGGACGGCAGATAGGCGCCGGCGTAGAGCTGCTCGAAGCGCGCCGACATGTGCGGGAATTCGCGCGCAATCACCGCCATGAAGTGGTCCCGGCTGCCGCCCTTGAGGTACATCAGGTTGGCGCCCATGAACGCGGCGCCGGAATCCGCAATCGCCTTGACGGTGGCGTCGAGCTGCGCCGGAGCGGTGGAAAAGCCGGGCACGAGCGGAGCCATGAGCACGCCCGCGTTGACGCCGGCGTCCCGCAGGGACCGCACGGCGCGCAGCCGCTGCAGGGGGTGGGCGGTGCCCGGTTCGAGCGACGTCCAGGCATGCTCGTCCACGGAGGGGACGCTCAGGTACACGGTACAGCCGACCTGGCGGGTGAGGTCGGCGAGCACGCCGGCATCGCGCACGACCATCGGCCCCTTGGTGACGAGGCCGACCGGCGTGCGGCCGGCCAGCAGCGCCTCGAGCGCGCGCCGCGTGAGCTTGTAGTGACCCTCGATCGGCTGGTAGGGATCCGTGGCGGTGCCGACCGCGACCTGTTCCCGGGCCCACGACGGGTGGTCGAGCTCCCGGCGGAGCACCTCGATCAGGTTGGTCTTCACGAAGATCATCGAGGAGAACTCGTCGCCCGGCCCGAGCTCGAGCTGGCTCTGGTAACGCCGGGCGAAGCAGTAGTGGCAGGCGTGGGTGCAGCCGCGATAAGGATTCAGCGTCCAGTTGAACGGCATCCCCTTCACCGGGTTGAGCGCCGACCGGCAGGTCACCTCCTGGTAGCGGGCGGCATCGGCGCGGATGCGCGCCTGGTCGAGCGCCGCCGCAGGCCCCTCCTCGCGGATCCGGAGCGCCAGCGTCCGGGTGGTTGGCGGCGGTGCCCCGCCGATGCCGAACATGGCCAGCTGTTGGTGCGACATTCGCTAAATATTCGCCATGCGGCGTGGTCAAGTCAACTGCGAAATCCGTGGGCTTCGGTCGCCTGGGGTCGCTGGGGTCGACTGGGCTCGCCTGGGGTCGCCCCGGTCGCCCGACGGAGCCGTGCCGGTACTGCCCGGTCCGGGGCCCGCTTCCGCGAGGCGGGAGCGCAGCCTGCGCTCGTGCTCTCGCTGCGCTCGATGCCGCGGCGAGTAGGGATGGTCAGGGCGACACACGTCAGGCGCACCGATGCGCCGGTGGTGATCCGGACGACGCGGATCACACGGACCGGACTCGCCGCGAGGAATCGCTCCGCCCGCGTTCCGGCTGCGCGGCGTGTCGCCTCGCTCCAAGGTCCGCCGGCCAGGCAGCACCGGCACGTCTCCCCTGAGCGACGAGATCACCGGCGGCGCGCGGCGGCCCGATCAACGCCCAACTGCCAACGGCCAATGCCCAAACAGAACGCCCGACTTCCAACCGCCCACGCCAGACAGAACGCCGACTTCCAACGGCCAGCGCCCAACGCTGGAGGCCGCGCTCAGCTCCCGATGTTCATTTCGCGCCCGTGGACCGACCGGGTCGGGTCGCCTGGGTCGTGTTAGCGGCGGCTGTAGTACTGACAATTGGGGCGGACGAAAATCTGACAGTCAGCAGCACGGTCTGGCTGCGGCTGAGAGCCTCGCTCCCGGCCGGTGATTCATTTCACCATGCGTCTTCACGGTAGTGCCGCAGTAGCATTCGCGTCTCCCGTCTGATCGTCGCGCCTCCACTCCTCGGGTGTACTACGGCACGCTCGCCGATCTGATCACGTCGCTCGAGGAAGCCCAGAGCGCCGGACGCTTGCAGGCACACCTGAAGGTCTTGATGCACCCCGCGGTGCTCGTGGCCGACGAGATCGGCGACCTGCCTATCAGCCGTACCGGCGCCATGCTCTTCTTTCAGCTGATGACGCGCCGCTACGAGCAGGCCTCGACCGTGTTGACCTCCAATGATGGCTTCGAGGAGTCGGGGGAGTCTTCGGCGACGACGTGATGGCAGCTGCGCTCATCGATCGGCTCGTCCACCACTGCCACATCGTGACTATTCGCGGCAACAGCTACCGATGCGGCAGCACACGGAACTCTGGCAGGCCCTCCACACGCCTGATCAGGAGCCGGCCGCCACACGGCGACGGCGCCCGCGTCAGGAGGTGGCGACGACCTGAGGCTCGTCCCCTCGCCGAACTGTCGGATTTTCAACCGGCGGAATTGTCAGATTCTGGCCCGGCGTTGACACGATTGGAGGTTGGGCGTTGGTAGTTGGGCGTTGAGGCAGCGAGAACCCGCGCGCACCACGTTGCCCACGGTCGCATGAACGAGCCGTGCCGGTGCTGACCGGCCGGCGGACCTTGGAGCGAGGCGCCTCGCCGCGCAGCCGGAACGCGGGCGGAGCGATTCCTCGCGGCGAGTCCGGTCCGTGTGATCCGCGTCGCCCGCCTCACCACCGGCGCATCGGTGCGCTTGGCATGTGCCGCCCTGACCATCCCTACTCGCCGCGGCATCGAGCGCAGCGAGGGCCTGAGCGGAGGCCGCGTTCCCGCCTCGCGGAAGCGGGCCCCGGACCGGGCAGTGCCGGCACGGCTCTTTCAAGCGACCCAAGCGACCCAATCGACCCGGGGCGACCCAGGGCGACTCGGCCGACACCGTCGCCGGCTCGAGCGGTCTTCGTGCCGGGCGCGAGTGGGCGTTGGGATTTGGCAGTTGGGCGTTGCAGCGCCAGACCGGGCGCCGCGCGCCTTCGCCCCTCTAGCCCTTTGCCCTTTTGCCCTGTGTCGCCCTGCCCGTCCCTACTCGCCGCGGCATCGAGCGCAGCGAGAGCATCAGCGCAGACTGCGTTCCCGCCTCGCCGAAGCGGGCCCCGGACCGGGCAGCGCCGGCACGGCTCATTCACCCGATCCAGCTGACCCGAGGCGGTCCGCCCACGCGCCGGGCGCGAGTTGAACGTTGGGAGCTGAGCGCGGCCTCGAGCGTTGGGCGTTGGAAGTCGGCGTTCTGTCTGGGCGTTGGCCGTTGGAAGTTGGGCGTTGGAAATTGGGCGTTCTGATTGGGCGTTGGCCGTTGGAAGTTGGGCGTTGGAAATCGGGCGTTCTGTCTGGGCGTTGCAGATTGGAATTTGGGAGTTCCCTTTGGGAGTTGGAAATTGGATGTTGGGAATTAGAGAAGGTAAGCAACCGCCATCCCGATCTGTGCGACGAACATCATCCTGTACATGTGCACCCAGGACACGTGGTTCTCCTCGACGGCCAGGTCCTCGGGGCGGCGGAGCATGAGATAGACGACGTAGGCGCCGTAGGCCGACAGCCCGACGGCCAGCAGCTGCAGCAGGACGAAGTTGCCGGTCAGGATGCCGGCGAACGCGCCCGCCGAGATCAGCAGGAAGGGCAGGACGAACGACGGGGCGATCATCCAGGCGGCGCGGCGCACGCCGTAGGCGATCGGCAGCGTGCGGCAGCCGCCCCGGGCGTCCCCGTCCATGTCGGCGAAGTCCTTCGTGGTGGACGCGCCAAGCAGGAACAGCCCGAAAATCGCGCCGATGAACCACGGCTCGACCCCGGCGATGGTCTTGACCGCCGACCAGCCGGCGACTTTCAGCAGCATGCCCCGCGGGATGGCGATGGTGAGGTTGGCCACGATGCCGAGGCGTTTCGTGCGCACGGGGGGCACCGAATACGCGACGGTGAGCAGCGCTGCCGCGACCACGATCCAGAAACAGTCATGGCGCCCGCCCGGCGCCACCAGCCAGGCCAGCACGAGGGCGAGCCCGTAGGCCGCGAGGGCGAAGCCCCATGCCTCCGTCCGCGTCAGGCGTCCTGCGGGCAGCGGCCGCCGCGGCTTGTTGATGCGGTCGATCTCGAGGTCGTAGATCTGGTTGAGCGCGTTCGATGCCGCATTCAGGACCGCCGCCATCAGGACGCCGATGAGCGGGAAGACGGCCAGCTCCGCGCTGAACGCTTCGCGCGGCGCTGCCCCGGCGGCGGTCACCGCCCCGGACGCAAAGCCGAGAGCGGGCGCGAGCAGCGTAAAGGGACGGGCAAGATCGGCGAACGCCGCCACCCGGCTCGATCCAGCGGTCACCACAGCGCCACGGCGACAGAGGCGGCGACCGCCGTGTTGATCAGGTTGAGGGCATCGTTGTTGAGGATGCCGGCGCCCTCGAACGCGGCGCCGAGCAGGCTCTCGGTGAGCGAGCCCACCGTCGCGCCGATCACGAGGACCACCAGCGCCTGGGCCGGCGCCAGGCCGAGCGCGATCGCGATGGCGGCCAGCCCGGCCGCGCCCACGAGGCCGGCGGCGGTCCCCTCAAGCGACACGGCCCCCGGCGTGCCCGGCGGGACCGGCCGCGGTGGAACGATCGCATAGGTGCGCCGTCCCCAGGCCTTCCCGATCTCGCTGGCAACCGTGTCGCTCGCGCCCGCGATCAGGGCGGCCGAGAAGCCGATCAGGCAGGCGACCGGCGCATACGACGTCACGGCCAGTCCGGCCGCCACCACCGCGATCCCGGTGTTGGCGATGGCGTTGCCCGCGCCCCGCCTGCCGCCGCGCGGCTCCGCGATCCCGAGCAGCGTCTTCCGCTCGAGCCCGAGGCGTGAGGTCACCGCCGCGCACAGGAACGCCGCGAGCAGCAGCAGCCACCCCTGCGGGCCGGTACACACGAAGATGACCGTGCCGATGATGCCTCCCGCGATCGCTCCGGAGACGCGACACCGCCCCGGCGGCGTAGCCGGCCCAGACCACCGCCGCTGTGGCGGGCAGCGCCACGATCAAGGCGCGTGGCAGGCCCGCCAGCACCGCGACGGCGAGCTCCTGGTTGACGAGCGACCCCGCCCACAGCACGGCGGCGGCGGTCAGCGGCACCGACAGGTTGTCGTCCAGCCGGATGGGCACGGTCTCGACGGCGGCCGCGGCCAGCGCCGCCAGGACCGGCACCCCGATCGAGAACCACCAGTAGGGGGGAGGGACGACGGCCGGCCGGCACCACCAGGCCAGGAACGCACCCGCGACACTGCCGGCGAGGAACAACGCGAGCGATCCCGCCACGCTCTTGCGGCGGTTCCAGGCCCACTTCCGCCGGCCGTAGCGCACGCCCACGAGCGTGGCCGCGCCGTCCCCCGCCGCCAGGATGCCCCACGCCGCGGCGACGATATCCGGTCGCGACGGCAGCATCAGCAGCAGGAGCAGGATCGACGTCGGATAGAGCGCAATCCCGGCCGGCATGTCCTGGTGCCGCTCGTCCGGCCGGTGCAGCCGGCTGCCGGTGAGGCGTCGCAGGAGATAGAGGTTGAACACCACGGCGGCCGCCGCAAAGACGATGGCCTGCCACCAGTGGAGGTAGCGGAGCAGCAGCGCGGCCGCGCCGAACGCGATGTGCACCAGCTGCCGGCCGGTTTCCCAATGCCGGTCCTCTGCCGTGCGCGCCCGGCGCAACGTCACTTCGTCGGGCCTTTCACCTGTTCCCGCCAGTACCCGAGCAGATCGTCCAGCGTCTGTTCGATGGGGATGGCCGGCTGCCATCCCGTGTCCGCCTCGAGGCGCGCCGCGCTGCCGAGGACGACGGGATTGTCGCTGGGGCGGAGGCGTGCCGGGTCGCGTTCGACGGCGATCGGGATCGCCGCGCGGGCGATCAGCCGCTCGAGCAGGTCGCCGACGCGGTGGGCCTCGCCGCGGCACACGTTGTAGGGGCGCCCCGGCCGCCCCGTGTCGGCGATCAGCGTGTAGGCGCGGACGGTGTCGCGGACGTCGGTGATGTCGCGGCGGGCATCGAGGTTGCCGACGAGGAGGCGGGGAGGCCGCAGCCCGGCCTCCGCCTCGGCGATCTGCCGGGCAAAGCTCGACGTGACGTACGCCGCCGACTGGCGCGGTCCGGCGTGGTTGAACGGCCGGGCGATGAGCACGTGGCCCCCCGCGGCGGCGGCGATCAGCTCCTGCGCCAGCTTGCTGACGCCGTACGGACTGGATGGGCCGATCGGCGACTCCTCGGTCAGCGCCTCGGCGGACGGCCGGTAGACCAGCGCCGATCCGGTGACCAGGACCGGCACCTCGAGGCCGGCACGTTCCAGCCCCGCCAGCAGCGCGTGCGTGCCGAAGGCATTCACCCGGAGGGCGCGTGCACTGTCGGCCCAGGCCGTCTGCACGTCGGCGAGGCCGGCGCAGTGGTAGACGACCGACGGCCTCAGCGCGTCGAGCTCGCGCGCGACGGCGTCGGCGTCGGTCACATCGACCGCGGACCAGTCGACGCGGCCGCCGTGCGTGGCTGCCGGGGTCGGCTGGCCGCCGGGATTGCGCCACGCGGCGACGCGGGGCGCCTGGCCGAGGAGATGATCGACGAGATGGCTTCCCGCGAACCCTGCGGCGCCGGTGACGAGGGGACTGCCAGCCACGTGGGTGGGGTCAGGCGGGGGAATCGCCGTATTGCGTGCGGTAGTAGGCCTGGAAGCGGCTGTCCTGCTCCTTGATCGGCCGCCACCACCACTCGTTCTCCCGGTACCAGCGCGCCGTCTCCGCCAGCCCCTCGTCGAACGTCGTCCGGGGCGCCCAGCCGAGCGACCGGAGCCGCGTGGTGTCGAGCGAGTAGCGGCGGTCGTGGCCGGGGCGGTCCTGGACCGGGCGGATGAGCGTGTCGTCCTTGCTGAGCAGCTCCAGGATGCGCCGGGTGAGGTCGATGTTGCGGACGTGGTTGCCGCCGCCGATGTTGTAGACCTCGCCGGAGGTGCCGCGCTCGATGAGCAGGTCGAGGGCGAGGCAGTGATCCGAGACGTGGAGCCAGTCGCGCTCGTTCAGCCCGTCGCCGTAGAGCGGCACCGGGATGTCGTCGATCGCGTTGGTCACGAACAGCGGGATCACCTTCTCGGGAAACTGGTTCGGGCCGTAGTTGTTCGACGCCCGGGTGATGATCACCGGGACGCCGTAGGTCGCCCAATAGCTGTAGGCCAGGCGGTCGGCGCCGGCCTTGCTCGCCGAATACGGATTCCGCGGCCGCAGCTCGTCGGTCTCGACGCTCGACCCCTCCGGCACGCTGCCGTAGACCTCGTCGGTCGAGATCTGGACGAAGCGGCGCAGCCGCGGCGCCTGGCGGGCCGCTTCGAGCAGCACGAAGGTGCCGATCACGTCCGTCGTGATGAAGTCCGCGGCGCTCCGGATCGAGCGATCGACGTGGGTCTCGGCGGCAAAATGGACGACGACCTCGGCGGCGCGCACGAGCGGGCCGGCCACCGCCTCGTCGGCGATGTCGCCGCGGACGAAGCGGTGCCGGGGATGGTCGATCACCCCCTGCAGGTTCTCGAGGCGGCCGGCGTAGGTCAGCTTGTCGAGCGTCGCGACCTGCCAGTCGGCATGGGTCGCGAGGGCGTGGCGTACGAAGTTGGAGCCGATGAACCCCGCGCCCCCGGTCACGAGCACCTCAACCATCCTGCCGCGTCCAGTCGTAGGGCAGGGTGCCGTGCGGGGCGATGCGCTGTTCGTCCGGGTTGGCGCGGTCGTAGGGGACGTCGGGCACGTTGAGCACGAGCGACGGCTCGACGCTGATGCACTTCCACCCGTGGTAGACGAGCTTCGGGATCTGCACCAGGACGGGGTTCTGCACGCCGAGGAAGAACTCGTTGATCGTGTCGCGCGTCGGCGAGCCCTGGCGCGTGTCGACCAGCACCAGCTTGATCATGCCGGCGAGGCAGGCGAAGTTGTCGGTCTGGCGGGTGTGGAAATGCCATGCCTTGACGACCCCCGGATAGGTCGCCGACACGTAGACCTGCCCGAAGCGCCCGAACAGCTCGTCGTCTTCGCGCAGGATCTCCATCAGCCAGCCCCGTTCGTCGGGCACCAGCTTGAGCGGCTTGACCTGGACTCCGTCGATGCGTTTCGCGGCCATGTGGCTACCAGCGTATCCCGACTTCGGAGTTGTCCCCGAGCATGAAGCGGTAGGCCGACGGCTTGACTGGCAGCCGGTAGATCCGGACGTTCTTGCCGATCAGGCTGTCTTCGACCCGGTTGGCCAGGTTGCTGATGGAGCAGCCCTCGAGCAGGATGCTGTGCTCGATCTCCGAGTCCCGCACCTGCACGTCGTTCATGATCGACGTGAACGGGCCGATGAAGGCGTTGACGATCCGGGCATTGCTGCCGACGATGACCGGGCCGCGAATCACCGAGTGCTCGACCACCGCGCCCGGCTCGATGATGACCTTGCCCTCGACCCGCGAGTCGGCGTCGACGCTGCCGTCGACGCGCCGCTCGATCGTTTCGAGGATCAGGCGGTTCGCCTCCAGCATGTCCTCGAGCTTGCCGGTGTCTTTCCACCAGCCGTCGACGATGTGCGGCCGGACCTCGAGCCCGCGGTCGATCAGCGACTGGATGGCATCGGTGATCTCGAGCTCGTTGCGGAAGCTCGGCTTGATCGACTTGACCGCGTCGAACACCGCCGGCGAGAACATGTAGACGCCGACCAGGGCGAGGTCGCTCTTGGGCGTCTCGGGCTTCTCGACGAGGCCGACGACGCGGCTGCCGGCGAGCTCGGCGACGCCGAACATCTGCGGATCGGGCACCCGCGCCAGCAGGATCTGCGCCGCCGGCCGCTCGCGCACGAACTCGTCGACGAACCGGCCGATGCCCTTGTTGAGGAGGTTGTCGCCGAGGTACATCACGAACGGCTCGGCGCCGATGAACGGCTCGCTGATCAGCACGGCGTGGGCCAGCCCGCGCGGCGCGTCCTGTTCGATGTAGGTGACGCGCACCCCCCAGGCCGAGCCGTCGCCGACGGCCGCCCGGATCTCGGCCTGGGTGTCGCCGACGACAATGCCGATGTCGCGGATGCCCGCGGCGGCGAGCGCCTCGATGCCGTAGAACAGCACCGGCTTGTTGGCGACCGGCACCAGCTGCTTGGCGCTCGTGTAGGTGAGCGGCCGGAGCCTGGTGCCGCGGCCGCCGCTCAGAATCAGACCCTTCATCGGCCTTGCTGGCCCCCGAATGCGCCGAACAGGTTGGAGAACGTGCCGATGCCGGCCAGCGTGAACGAGATGTTGAACCGGCGATCCTGGGCGAGGCCGCTGGTCGCGAGCGATCCCTGCAGGTTGAAGGTCTGCCACTCGAACCCGACGCCGCAGCACTGCGCATTGTAATACGCGACCCAGCGCTGGTGCAGGAACTGGTCGCGCAGAATGTCGTAGTTGAAGGCGTACGACCCGCCGATCCGATTGCGGAAGCCGCGCAGGTTGGCCACCGCGTTGATGTACTGGTCGGCCCGGTTCGGGTCGTTGAAGCCGGGCAGGTCGGCGATGAAGCGCCGCTGGCTCCAGCCCGCCTGCAGGTTCAGCCAGTCGCCCTGCGCCAGCGTGCCGTTGGCGGCGATGGTCCGCAGCGCCTGCGCGGTCGGGTCCCACTCGGTGCGGAACTCGGCCTGGATGCGCTCGGTCGGCGACGTCCGCACCTGCAGCGCCACGGGGGAGTAGTGCGTCGGCTTCCGTGCCGAGAAGCTGCTCTGGTACTGGCGGTCGTACTGCGCGGCGTTGGCGTCGGTGTAGTAGGTCTGGCTCAGGTTGACCGAGACGACCTCGCGGGCGACATCCTTCTTGGCATACAGGCGGTTGGTCAGCCCGTAGGTGTAGCGCGTCACGTTGCCGACGGTGAAGTCGGTGGACTCGAGCTTGACGATGCGGTTGAACTGATCGATGGCGGTCAGCCGCTGGATCGCCAGCGACGGCTCGATGACGTGTTTGTACTTGCGGCCGTCCGAGCCCTCCGGCGGGTTGAAGATGCGGTTGAACACCGGGCCGGTGATGCGCGCCTGAAAGTCGAAGTACTGCCGCCCGAGCCCCTCGGACACCTGCGCCTGCGGCTGCCCCGGCACCGGCACGCTCAGGCTCTCGTTCCAGTAGGTCGCCCGCCAGCCGACGACGGTGTTGAGGCCGAGGAAGGGCCAGCGGTTGAAGGGCAGCCGGATGTTCGGGTTGACGTCCATCCGCGTCAGCCCCTGGTCCTGCGACTTGACGTCGTTCCGGGTCGTGCTGCGGAGCAGCGAGACATATTCGCCGTTGACGCCGAAATAGATCGGTTTGCCGGCAATCGGCCGCTCGGGCCGCGAGATGTTCACGCGCGGCAGGCTGCCGGTGGTGACGAGCGAGGTGGCGTCGTAGAAGATGTCGTTGCGGTCCACGGCGGCGCTGATCACGTATTGCCCGAGCAGGCCGGTGGCGTGGGCGCCGAAGCGCCGCGTCCGGTTGGTGGCGCGGTAGATGTCCTGCTGGTACTCCTGCTGCGTCACGACGCTCGAGAAGTAGTCGGCCGTGGCGGTCGCGCGGAAGTTGCCGGGCAGCGCCTGCGCGACGTCGCCGCGCAGCGAATAGCTGCGCCGCGGCGCGCGCGCCGCGATCGACCCGGTCGCCGCCTGCGCCTTCTCGTCGAGCAGGGCGAAGGTGCTGCTGCCGCGGGAGGTCGGCGACAGCACGTAGCGGTACTCGCCGCCGACCTGCTGCCCGGCCTTCGACAGCCAGTCGTGGTAGACGGTGGCGTCGTGGCTGCGGCTGATCGCCCAGAAGAACGAGTTGCTGATGATCTGCCCCTTGGCGGTCGCCGAGCCGTAGGTCGGCATCAGGAAGCCGGTCGCGCGGTCGTCCTCCTGGACCGGATAATAGAACGCCGGCAGGTAGAGGAGCGGCACCCCCTTGACGCGGAACAGCGCGTTCGTCAGCAGCGCGTACTGGTCGAGGTTGATCGTGAAGGACCCGGAGGAGATCTCCCAGCGCGGCGTCGGCTGCACGCAGGTGGTGAAGCCGCCGCTCACGATGCGGTACTTCCGCGGCCCGACCTTCTTGACCTCGCCGCCCCAGAAGTAGGCATCGGGCTCCTGCGTCCCGAACATGCTGCGGTCGGCCCGGTCGCCCAGCGTGGCGGTGCCCCGGGCGTTGTAGAACGTGCCGGTGCGCGTCTTGGTGTTGAACTCGGCGCGGTCCGCGGCGATGCGGTTGCCGCCCGACACGAAGACGATGTTGCCGCGCGCCGCGAGCAGGTCCTTGCTCTTGGTGATCTCGACGTAGTCGGCGAAGAACTGCATCTCGTCGCAGTCGATCCGCACCGCCTTCTCGGGCGAGCCGTAGAGCCGCGTCACGTCCTCGAGCCGCTCGGACTGCGAGGCGTCCGCCTGGTAGATCTGCTTGCAGCTCGAGAGGTCCGACTGCGCGCGGGCGCGGGCGGGCGACAGCCACTCGACCGCAACGCAGAGGGCCAGGATGAGGGTGAGACGGAACATGAAGTGCTGTGAGGCGCGAACGCGGGCGGCGTGGCTAGCCTGGCCGCAGAATACCACGCAGCGGACCGATCAAGAAGATCGAGCCGGCCACGACGACGCGCCGGCCGAGCCGGGAGGCGTGGGCCAGCGCCGCGCCGGGATCCGGCACCGCCCTGACCTCCCAGCGCGCCCCCGGCACCTCCCCCGCCAGCGCCGCGAGCGCCGCCGCCGGCATGGCGCGCGGGCTGTCCGGCGTGGTGCAGATCAGCGTGCGGCACACCGGGGCGAGGCCGGCGAGCATGGCCGCGGCTTCCTTGTCGCGCATCACCCCGAACACCACCGCGGCGTCCTCCCACCCCTCGCCCCGGAGATAGCCGGCGAGCGCGCGGACCCCCGCGGGATTGTGCGCCGCGTCGAGCAGGACCTCGACGCCGCCCGCGGTCAGCCGCTCGAGCCGGCCCGGCCAGACGACGTCGGTCAGCCCCGCGCGCACCGCGGCCGCGTCCACCGGCAGCCCGAGCGCGGGCAGTTCCCGCAGCAGGCAGAGGGCCACGGCGGCATTGCCCCGCTGGTGCGCGCCCGGCAGCGAGAGCCGGGCGGCGCCGAGGACATCCTCGAGCCCGGCGCCGGCCGGCGCCGCGACAAAGCGCGCCCCCTGCCTGGCGCAGGCGTCCACGATGACGCGCTCCGCCTCCGGGGCCATGGCGCCGCAGACGAGCGGGATGCCGGGCCTGATGACCCCGGCCTTCTCGAATGCGATGGCGGCGAGGGTGTGTCCGAGCTGCGCTTCGTGATCGAAGTCGATCGAGGTGATGGCCGCCGCGACGGGGGAGACGACGTTGGTGGCATCGAGCCGGCCGCCGAGGCCGACCTCGAGCACCGCCACGGCGGTGCCGGCGCGCGCGAACAGCACGAACGCGGTGGCCGTCGCGCACTCGAAGAAGGTGGGCGGCGCGTCCAGGGCCGCGGTGTGCAGGAGCCCCTCGACGGCGGCGCGCACCTCCTGCGCGGCGTCCTCGAGCGCGTCCGGCTCGACCTCGCGCGGGCCGATGACGAAGCGCTCGGAGAACCGCTCGAGATGCGGCGAGGTGTAGCGGGCGGCGCGGTGCCCGGCGGCGACCAGCGCGCGGTGCACCATCGCGGTGACCGAGCCCTTGCCGTTGGTGCCGGCGACCAGGATGGACGCGAACCGGCGTTCGGGATGCCCGAGCGCCGCGCACAGCCTCGAGATGTTCTCGAGGCCGAACTTCATGCCCAGCCGTTCGAGGCTGAAGAGGAACTCGACGGCGGTCGTGGGGTCAGCTCCCGGCCGCTGCGGGGACGGCCGCCACGCCGGTCCGGGCGACCCCGGGCGCCGCCGCCGGCGCGGCGCCAAACCGCAGGATGCGGGTGATGACGTCCTTCAGCTCGCGGCGATCGACGACCATGTCCAGCATGCCGTGCTCGAGCAGGAACTCGCTGCGCTGGAAGCCGTCGGGCAGCTTCTGCCGGATGGTCTGCTCGATGACCCGCGGCCCGGCAAAGCCGATGAGCGCGCGCGGCTCGGCGATGTTGACGTCGCCGAGCATCGCGAAGCTGGCGGTCACCCCGCCGGTCGTCGGGTCGGTCAGCAGCGAGATGTAGGGCAGGCGGGCGCGGTCGAGGCGGGCGAGCGCGGCGCTGATCTTCGCCATCTGCATGAGCGAGAGCGTCCCTTCCATCATCCGCGCGCCGCCCGAGCACGACACGATGATGACCGGCTGCCGGGCGTCGATCGCCAGCTCGATGGCCCGCGTGATCTTCTCGCCGACCACGACCCCCATGCTGCCGCCGATGAACGCATACTCCATCGCCGCGACCACGGTCGCGATGCCGTTGATGCGTCCGGTGGCGGTGATCACGGCGTCGGACGCCCCGGTGGCGGCCATCGTGGTCTTCAGCCGCTGTTCGTAGGGCTTGGTGTCGGTGAAGCGCAGGGGATCGTTCGACTGCAGGTGGCTGTCGTGCTCCACCCAGTCGCCGTCGAACAGCGCGCGCAGCCGCTCGGCGGCGCTCAGGCGGAAATGATGGGCGCACTTGGTGCAGACGCTGAGGCTGGCGGTCAGGTCCTTGTTGTAGATGACGTGCCCGCACGACGGGCACTTGACCCACAGGCCCTCGGGTACCCGGCTTTCCTTGTTGGCCGACTCGATCGGCTTCCGTTCCTTCTTGAACCAGGCCATCCGGGGAGGATAACCCATCGCCCCGCGAACCGGTGAGCCGGCCGCGCCCCGGCAGGGGCAGGTGCCCGGGCCGTTGCGGTCGGGCTATACTGCGGCCTTGTTGTTTCGCCACATCGCCATCGAGGGACCGCCGGGCGTAGGAAAATCACTGCTGACGGAGCGACTGGGGGCACGCCTGGACGCCACGGTCGTGCTCGACGAACGCGACAACCCGTTCCTCGCCGAGTTCTACCAGGGGCGCCAGGGGGCGGCCTTCCAGGCGCAGCTCTTCTTCACGCTGGCGCGCTACCGGCAGCAGGGGTCGCTCAGGCAGTCGGACCTCTTCAGCCAGCTGCTCGTCTCCAACTACCTGTTCGACCGCGACAAGATCTACGCCTACGTCAACCTCGACGACAACGAGCTGTTCATCTATCAGCGGCTCTACGAGCTCATCGCCCCCGACATTCCGCCGCCCGATCTGGTCATCTATCTCCAGACCCCGGTGGACGTCGTCCGCCGCCGCCTGCGCGAGCGCACCAAGGCCGATGCCTCGCTGCCGCTGCCCGACACCGACTACGTCCGTGAGCTGATCGAGGCGTACAACCACTTCTTCTTCCACTACACCGCCACGCCGCTGCTGACCGTCGAGACCTCGCAGGTCGATCTGTCGTGGCACGAAGACACGGTCGCTGACCTCGAGCGGCAGATCCGCTCGATGGGCAAGGGCTCCCGCTACTACGTGCCGCGGACCGGCGAAACCCGCTGAACGGCCGGGCCCGGCCGGCGGGCGGCCCCGGTCTTCTGCGCTACCATGGTCCCGTGTGCAACGAGCGGATCGAGCTCGGCGTCTTCCGGCGTCCGCTCGCGCGCCCTTCTGAGACGAGCGTCATGCAGAGATCGAGTCCGGGCAGGCGCGGATGGACGGCCGCGGCGCGCGCCAGCGTGCTGACCGGTGCGGTGCTGCTGCCGGCGTGCGCCAGCGCGCCGCCGGCCCCCCAGGCAGTGGCGATTCCCTACGAACAGAAGATGGCGTGGGTGCTGCAGCTGGAAGATCAGCGGCGGCTCACGGTGCCCGAACCGGAGCCCGCGGTGCCGCCGGTGGCGCCACCAGCCGGCCGCCGCGCCGCGGCGCCCGCTCCCGCTCCTGCCGCGGGTCCCGATCTCACCCGGCTGGCCGCTGACGCCGAGCCGCGAGTCCGCCGCCGGGCCGCGGTGGCCATCGGCCGGGTGGGACTGAGCGAGGGCCTGGCCGCGCTGACCCCTTTGCTTGCCGACCCCGACGTCGACGTCCGCCACGCCGCGGCGCTGGCGATCGGCTTGATCGGCGATCGATCGGCGGCGGCGGCGCTGCTGCCGGCCCTGGACGATGCCGATCCGCTGGTGCGCGGCCGCGCGGCGGAGGCGCTGGGGCTGATCGGCGCCGCGGACGCCGCCCCGGCCATCGGGAAGATGGCGGCGGGCTACGCGCGCTCGGCGGAGGTGGCCGGCATGGCGCCGGACGACGAGCGCTGGCCAACGGCGCCGGAGGCCGAGGCGTTCAAGCGCGGCATCTTCGCGCTCGTCCGGCTGCGGGCCTGGGAGCCGCTCGCCGCGGCGGTGCTCGGCGACGGCGGCCGGCCGGTGTCGACCTGGTGGCCGGTGGCGTATGCGCTGCAGCGGATTGGCGATCCGCGCGCCGCGCCGGCGCTGCGGCAGCTGCTGGCGGTGAACGGGCGGTACACGCCGGCGTTTGCCGCGCGCGGCCTCGGCGGCGCGAAAGACGCGTCGGCGGCGGCGCTGCTGCTGCCGCTGATCGACGGGGGCGGCGCGGCCGCGCGAGGTGGTGGCGTCCGCCATCCGGGCGCTCGGCCAGCTCGAGGCGCCGGCGGCGGCTCCCCGGCTCGCGGCGCTGGCGGCCGACGCGAAGGCGGAGCCAAATCTCCGGCTCGAAGCGGTGAACGCGCTGGCGCTGATCAAGGCGCCCGACACCCTCGCGCCCGTGCAGGACCTCATCACGGACGACTGGCCGGCGCTGCGCGGCGCGGCGCTGCGGGCGGCCTCGGCCATCGACCCGGATGGCTTCACGTTCACGCTGTCGGGGCTCGAGACCGATCGCCACTGGACCGGCCGGGCGGCGCTCGCCGATGCGCTCGGCAACCTGGCGCCCGAGGTGGCGCTGCCGCGGCTGATGCTGCTGTTGAAGGACGAGGATCGCCGCGTGATTCCGTCGGTGCTCCGTGCGCTCGTCAAGGTCAAGGCGCCCGATGTGGCCGCGGTGCTGATCGATCACCTGGCCGAGGCCGACTATGTGGTCCGCGAGGCCGCCGCCGCACTGCTCGGTGAGGTCAAGCCCGAGGGGGGCATTGCGCCGCTGCGCGCCGCCTATGAAGCCGGGCAGCCGGACGCAGCCTACGGCGCGCGCGCGGCGGCGCTGGACGCCATCGCCGCCTACGGCGGCGCGGAGGCCGCCGCCGCCGTGCGTCCCGGCCTGTCCGACAAGGACTGGGCGGTGCGGGTGCGGGCGGCGGAGCTCATGGTGCAGCTGGATCCCGCCACGGCTGCGCCGCACGCCATCCGCCCCTCGCCCAATCCGCCGCCGGCGCCGTACGACGATCCGCAGCTCATCGCCCCACCCTATTCGCCGCACGTCTTCATCGAGACGGCCCGCGGCACGATCGAGATCGAGCTGGCGGTGCTCGATGCCCCGCAGACATCGCGCAATTTCATGACGCTGGCGCGCAAGGGTTTCTTCAACGGGCTGCCGGTGCACCGGGTGGTGCCGAACTTCGTGGTGCAGGACGGCGATCCGCGCGGCGACGGGGAAGGAGGCCCGGGCTACACCATCCGCGACGAGCTGAACGAGCGGCCGTATCTGCGGGGCACGGTGGGCATGGCGCTGTCGTGGCGGGACACCGGCGGCAGCCAGTTCTTCATCACGCATTCGCCGCAGCCGCATCTCGACGGCCGCTACACGGCGTTCGGCCACGTGGTGGCCGGCATGGACGTCGTCGATCGGCTGCAGGTCGGGGATGTGATCCAGCGGATGCGGGTGTGGGACGGGCACGCGCCGCAGTAGGGGAGGCGGGATCGGCCGTACACCAAAAGAGGGGCGACCGACGCCCCTCTTTCAGCGGGTAGAAAGCGGCTTACCGCTTCTTGGCGCCCTTTTTCTTCGCCCCGCCCTTGGCAGCTGTTTTCTTGGCCATGCTAATCCCCCCTTTCGCTCGTGGGTTCTACGCGTGGGCACTCGTCGCGTCGCAGCGCCGGTGCCACCGGCACACAGCCTGCGTTGTCGACGCCCATCGCCTCTTGGGGTAACTCCCGGGTGTGCGGGAGATCCACATCTAGAAAAGAGGGGGTGCCATGTTTCCAGGCGACACCCCCGCACTCAGGCGGCCGTCTAGCGCTTCTTTCCGCCCTTAGCCGTCTTCTTCGCGCCGCCCTTTGCGGTTTTCTTCGCCATTATTCCTCCTTGGAACGTGGCAGCTCAGCTGTTTTACCGATTCAGCACGGTCACAACAGGTGGGCTGAGCGGTCCACCCTCATACGAGATGTAGATTACGGGTGAGAAGATCGAAGTGTCAAGCACAAACTGCATCGTCTTGTCAAAAACCCGCATGCAGATGTTGTCGGCCGACGAGGGCCGAGCCTGTAGGGGGCATGCTCGAAACCCCAGGTGTTGTCAAGCCGATGAGAATCGGGTGAGACCGGGCGTCCGCAGCCGCCGTCAGCGGGCGGCGAGGCGGGCCAGCGCGCGGGTGGCGGCCTGGCGCGTCTCCGCCGCGGCGCCGAACAGCGTCGCCGCGATGCGATAGCCGGACACCGCCTCGTCGGCGTGGCCGAGCCGCTCGTGCAGCCGCGCCGCCTCGAGGTGCGCGTCGCCGAGCACCGGCGCCGGGCACGCGCGCCCTTCGCGGATGGTGACGGCGAACTGCGCCAGCGCCGCCGCGTCGTCGCGGCGCGCCTGCAGGACGCGGCCGAAGCGATAGCGGGCGACCGGGTCGTCGGGGTCGAGCGCGATGGCGCGCTCGAGCGCCGCGGTGGCGCCCGGCAGGTCGTTGCGCTCGAGCCGCCGCCAGCCGTCGAGCGACAGCCGGTAGGCCTCGGCGCGCCGCGGGTCCGGCGCCCGCCGCTGCCGCGTCCGCGCCTGGTCGGCGATGTCGTAGGGATCGCGCGGCGGCACGTGGGTGAGCGCCGCGCGGTAGGCGGCGACCGCCGCCGGGCGCGCGCCGAGCCGGTCGTGCGCGTCGCCGAGCCGCAGGTGGGCGAGGGCGAGCGACGAATACGGCTGGCGCGGCTTGAGGGCGATCACCGCGCGCAGGTGCTCGATGGCGTGGTCGGTGAGGTAGAGCGACTCGAGCATCTGCGCCGCGCCGAGGCGGGCCTGGACCTCGGCGGCCGCGGCGCCGTTCACCCGCTGCTCGCGCGCGTTGGCCAGCAGCGTGCGCCAGGTCTCCAGGCTCGCGGTCACGTCGTGCTCGTAGGCCTCCTCGATCTGGGCGACCTGCGACAGGTAGAGCGGGTTGCCGGGGTAGCGGGCGTGCAGGCCGTGCAGCAGCTCGAGCGCGCGGTCGGTCCGGCGCTCGTACCAGAGATAGATGATGTGCAGCTGGTAGTCCGCCTCCCCCTGGAGCAGCCGCCCGCGGCGCCGCGCCCGCAGCATCTCGCGCAGCCCCTCGTCGCGATCGCCGCCGGGGAGCAGCAGCAGGAAGCGGAGGAACCGCGCCGCCGCCGGCGCGACGTCGGCGTAGTACTTGTACATGCCGAGGCCGAAATAGGCATCGTCCAGCCCGGGCTCGAGCGCGATGGCGCGCTCGAGCGCCTCCTTGATCCGCTTGCCGTCACGGGCCGCCGCCAGCTTCTCCCCGCGCAGGACCCGCCACTGGACCCGGGCGCCGTAGGCGCCGCCGAGATAGAACCAGGCTTCGGCGTCTTCGGGGGCGCGCGCCGTCCAGTCCTCGGCGGTGCGGATGGCGCGTTCGACCGATGCGGTGAAGGCCGCGTCGAGCGCGTGGCTCTCCGGATCGAGCTGGATCCGCCACCACAACGCCGTCGCGTCGAGGACGTTGCAGGCCTCGGCGGGCGCCGGGCCGCAGGCGCGGCGCAGCTCCGACTCGACCTGGTCGAAGCGCGCCTCGAGAATGTAGTCGTAGGCGCGGACGAGCGCCGCCTCGCCGCGGAGCTGGTAGCGTGCCGGCAGGGGCGCGGCGCCCCGGCCCCCTGGTTCCTGCGCGACGAAAACGGCGGTGGCGGCGAGCCAGCCCAGCGCGCTCCAGGTGACGAGCGCGGGCACCCGGCGCGGTCCGCTCATGTCAGGCTGGTGCGCAGCTGCTGCTTCTCGGCATGCCGCTCGAGCGCCAGCCCGATCAGCCGGTCGAGCAGGGTGGGATAGTCGACGCCGCTCGCCGCCCACAGCTTGGAGTACATGCTGATGGTGGTGAAGCCGGGGATGGTGTTGACTTCGTTGACGAAGAGCTCTCCCGTTGTCCGGGAGAGCAGGAAGTCCACCCGCGCCATCCCGGCGCCGTCGATCGCCCTGAAGGCGGCAACCGACAACCGCCGGACGTCGGCCGCCACCGCGGCGTCGATGCTGGCGGGGATGAGGACCTGCGAGCGATCGTCGATGTACTTGGCCTCGTAGTCGTAGAACTCGCCGGCCGGCACCACCTCGCCGGCCACCGAGGCATCGGGGTGGTCGTTGCCGAGCACGGCGCACTCGAGCTCGCGCGCCTCGGGCACCGCCGCTTCGACGACAATCTTGCGGTCGAAGGCGCCGGCGAGATCGAGCGCCGCGGCGAGCCCGGCGCGCCCCTTGGCTTTCGAGATCCCGACGCTCGAGCCGAGGTTCGCCGGCTTCACGAACACCGGGTAGCCGAGCGCCGCTTCGAGCGCGTCCAGCGTGCCGTCGCGGTCGGCTTCCCACTCGTAGCGGAGAACGACCCGGTAGCCGCAGACCGGGAGGCCGCGGGCGGCGAACACCAGCTTCATCGTGGCCTTGTCCATGCCGACCGCCGAGGCGAGGACGCCGGCGCCGACGTAGGGAACGTTGGCGAGCTCGAGCAGGCCCTGGATAGTGCCGTCCTCGCCGTAGGGGCCGTGGAGCACGGGGAAGATCACGTCGAGGTTGAGGCCGGTGACCGTGGCGCGCTCGCGATCGTCGCCGCGGCGCGCGCTCCGATCGATCGACAGCACGGTCTCCTCGCCGGGCCGGGCGATCATGTGGACTTCACGGCCGCTGCGCAGCGGCCGGGCGGCGTCGAGCCGCGCCTGCTCGATGACCTCCGCCGCCGACATCGCCGTGGGCGGCCGATCGGCGAGGCACCAGCGGCCATCCTTCTCGATCCGGATCGGCACCGGCTCGTACCGCGTCTTGTCGAGGTGCGCGAACACCGCCGCGGCCGATGCCAGCGAGACTTCGTGTTCCCCGGACCGCCCGCCGTAGAGGACCCCCACCCGCAGTCGTTTCACCCGCCAAGAATACAGGAGCCGAGGGCCCGGTGATAGAAGGGGTCGGGGGCACAGTTGGCGGTTGGCCGCCCCCCGCCGGACAATAGCAGCGTGAGTTCGATCGTCAACATGCCGGACGCCGGCCGCCCGCCCGCGGGCGAGGCCAGGTTCGGTTTCACCGTGACCCACCGCGACGGCGCCGCGCGCCGCGGCGAGATGCGGACGCCGCACGGCGTGGTGCAGACGCCGGCGTTCATGCCGGTCGGCACGCGCGGCGCGGTCAAGGCGCTCACCCACCGCGACCTCGAGGACATCGGCGCGGAGATCATCCTCGGCAACACCTATCACCTGTTCCTGCGGCCCGGCGCCGGGCTGATTGCGCGCGCCGGCGGCCTCCACCGCTTCATCGGCTGGGACCGGCCGATCCTCACCGACAGCGGCGGCTACCAGATCTTCAGCCTGTCCGGCATCCGGCGCATCACCGAGGACGGGGCGGCGTTCCGATCGCATCTCGACGGCGCCCTGCACCTGCTGACGCCCGAAGGGGCGGCCGACATCCAGGCGCAGCTCGGGTCCGACATCGCCATGGTGCTCGACGAGTGCATCGCCACGCCCGCCACGATCGAGGTGGCGCGCGCGGCGATGGAGCGCTCGGTGCGCTGGGCACGCCGCGCCCGCACCCGCTTCCTGCAGCTCGGCGAGGGGCCCGCCGGCGTCGTCGTGACCAACGGGCACCAGGCGCAGTTCGGCATCATCCAGGGCGCCACCTTCCCGGCGCTGCGGACCGAGAGCGTGCAGGCGACGGTCGAGATGGGCTTCGAGGCCTACGCCATCGGCGGGCTCAGCGTCGGCGAAGCCCCCGAGGTGATGTACGACGTGGTGGCGCATACCGCTCCGCTCCTGCCCGGGGAGCGCCCACGCTACCTGATGGGCACGGGCATGCCCGACGACCTCTTCGAGTGCGTGGCCCGCGGCATCGACCTGTTCGACTGCGTCCTGCCGACCCGCAACGCGCGGAACGGCCAGTTCCTGACCAGCCGGGGCCCGCTGAGCATCAAGAACGCCCGGTTCGCCGAGGACCAGGCGCCTCCCGATCCGGACTGCGGCTGCTACACCTGCCGGCATTTTTCGCGAGCCTATCTGCGCCACCTCTATATGAGCGGCGAGATGACCGCGGCGACCCTTAACTCACTGCATAACCTGCACTTTTACCTTGACACCATGCGCCGGATTAGGGAGGCTATCGTGTTCGGCTCGTTTGAACGGCTCAGGGCGGAGTTCCATCAAACCTTCTCCCGCCGACCCCGACAGTAATCACATGCACCAGGCGTTCGATTCACTCGTGTTCGCGGCGTCCGGCGGCGTCCATCCCGGCGGGCTGATTCAATTCCTGCCCTTCGCCGCCATCCTGGCGATCTTCTACTTCCTGATCCTGATGCCGATGAAACGCCGGCAGAAGAAGATCCAGGAGTTCCAGGACGCTCTCAAGGTGGGCGACAAGGTCATCATGACGAGCGGGATCTACGCGGTCATCACCCGGGTGACCGACAAGACCGTCCAGCTGCAGATCGCCGACAAGATCCGCATCGAGGCCGCGCGCGCCGCCGTGGCCGGCTATCAAGGTCAGGAGCCCGTCGTCACCGAGGGCGGTAACCTCTAAACAGCATCATGAAGAGTATTCGCTGGAAAGTTCTCACGATCCTGGGCGTGTTCGTCGTGTTCTTCGCCCTCGGGGTCTACCCCATCCTTTCCGCCCGCTACGGCCTGCCGGCGCCCGCCTGGCTCAAGTCCAAGCAGCTCAAGCTGGGGCTCGACCTGCGCGGCGGCGTGCACCTGGTGCTCCGCGTCCAGACCGACGAGGCGCTCCGGACCTCGACCGGCACGACCGCCGAGCAGCTGCGGGAAACGGCGCGGGTTGCCGGCGTCGCGGTCGGGTCGGTCAACGTCACCTCCCCGACCTCGTTCCGCGTGGAAGGGGTCCCCGCTGACCGCGACGCCGAGTTCCGCCGCGCCGCCGACGACGTGACGAGCGCGAGCTACGACCGGAATCCCGGGGCGGGCGGCGCCTACGAGTTCACGATGCGGCCCAACATCGCGAACCAGATGCGCGAGCAGGCGGTGACCCAGGCCCAGGAAACGATCGATCGCCGGGTCAACGAGCTCGGCGTCACCGAGCCCAACATCTCGCGCTACGGCGACACCGGCGACCAGCTGCTCGTCCAGCTGCCCGGCGTGACCGACGTTGCCCGCGCCAAGGAGATCATCCGGTCCACCGCGCAGCTGCAGCTGAAGCTGGTCGAGGCCGGCCCGTCGCCGTCGCAGGAAGCGCTGCTCCAGGCCTACGGCGGCAAGGCGCCGGAGGACATGGAGGTGCTCTCGGGCGCGGCGGGCAGCGCCGAGGCCGGCACCTCCTTCTATCTGGTGAAGAAGATCGCCCCGATCACCGGCCAGGACCTGCGCAACGCGCGGGACACCCTCGACGAAAACGGCCGGCCGGCGGTCGGCTTCTCGCTGACGCGCGAGGGGGCGGTCAAGTTCGGCAAGCTGACCGGCGAGAACATCGGCCGGTTCCTCGCCGTCATCCTCGACAACCGCGTCCAGACCGCGCCGCGGATCGAGGGGCGGATCAACGACGAGGGGCGGATCTCGGGCAGCTTCACCCGGCAGGAAGTGGTCGACCACGTGCTGACGCTGAACTCCGGGGCGCTGCCGGCGTCGATGAGCTACCTCGAGGAGCGGGTGATCGGCCCGACGCTCGGCGCCGACTCGATTCGCGCCGGCGTGACCGCCTCGCTGGCCGGCCTCGTCGTGGTCATCATCTTCATGCTGGTCTACTACAAGTTCTCCGGCATCAACGCCGTGGTCGCGATGATCTGCAACCTGGTGATCCTGATCGGCATGATGGCCTACTTCGAGGCGGTCATGACGCTGCCGGGCATCGCCGGCTTCATCCTCACCATGGGCATGGGCGTGGACTCCAACGTCCTGATCTTCGAGCGCATCAAGGAAGAGATGGCGGCGCAGCGCGGCGCGCGCGCGGCGGTGAAGGAGAGCTTCAGCCGGGTCTTCCTGACGCTGTTCGACACCCACGTCACCTCGCTGATTGCCGCCGCGTTCCTCTTCCAGTTCGGCACCGGCCCGATCCGCGGCTTCGCGACGACGCTGTTCGTCGGGCTGCTGACCAACCTGTTCACGTCCATTTTCGTGTCGAGAACCCTGTTCGAGGCGGCGCTGCAGCGGCAGCCCGCCACGCAGGCGACCCTGAGCATCTAGCCGCATCATGAAGATCTTCACCAACCCGCACTACGATTTCGTCCGCTGGCGATGGCATGCGATGGCGCTGTCGCTGGTCGTTGTCCTTGCCGGTCTCGGCATCATCATGACCCGCGGCCTGCAGAAGGGGGTCGACTTCGAGGGGGGCACGGTCGTCATCGTGCGCTTCGACCAGAAGACGCCGATCCAGACCGTGCGGTCCGCGGTGACCAGCTCGATGCCCGGCGGCGGCGATGCGATCGTGCAGGAGTACGGCCAGTCCGACCACAATTCGGTGCTGATCCGCGTCCGCCGCACCGGCGAGGAAACGGGGGGTGACCTGAGCCGCGAGGCGGACGCTGTCGTGGCCGCGCTGAAGGGGAGCAACATCGGCAGCTTCAGGGTCGAGGGCACCGAGATTGTCGGGCCGGTGGTGGGCGAGCAGCTGCGCCGGCGGGGCATCCTGGCGACGACGCTGGCGCTGGCCGGCATCCTGATCTACATCGCGCTGCGGTTCCAGCTGAGCTTCGCGGTCGGCGCGATTGCGGCGACCATCCACGACCTGCTGGTCTGCCTGGCGTTCCTCGCGTTCTTCCGCTACGACATCACGCTCAACGTCATTGCCGGCCTCCTGACCATCACCGGCTACTCGGTCAACGACACCATCGTGGTCTTCGACCGGGTGCGCGAGAACCTGCGCAGCATGCGCCGCGACAACCTGACGAACATCGTCAACGTCGCGGTGAACCAGACGCTGGCCCGCACCGTCATCACCGCGGGGACGACGCTGCTCAGCGTCATCGCGCTGTATCTCTTCGGCGGCGAGGTGCTCGAGGGCTTTGCCTTCACCATGCTCGTCGGGATCATCAGCGGCACGTATTCGACGGTGTTCATCGCCTCGTCGATCGCCATCATGATGCAGGGCCGGAAGCCGCTGAAGGGGCAGGTCGCGGTGCCGGACGCGGCGGCGGCCGCGCGCAAGCCGGGCCGCCGGCGCGCGTCCTGACCGCCGGTTTCCGGTGAATCTGCCTGCCGCCGTCCTGCTCGGGATCATCCAGGGGATCACGGAGTTCCTCCCGGTCTCGAGCTCGGCCCATCTGATCCTCGCGCGGACGTTTTTCGGCTGGGAAACGCCGCCCGAGCTCGGGCTGGCGTTCGACGTGGCACTCCATCTCGGGACGCTGGCGGCCATCCTGGCGTTCTTCCGCGTCGATGTCCTGGCGATGATTCAGGCGCTGCCGGCGGCGCTGACGCCGGCGCCCGGCGACGCCGGCCGCCTCGCCCAGCGCATCGTCGTCGGGACCCTGCCGATCATTGTCGTCGGCCTGCTGATGACCGACAGCATCGCGACGCGCCTGCGCCAGCCGGCCGTGGCCGCCGGGGCGCTGGCGGTGGGGGCCCTGGCGATGGTGATCGCCGAGCGGCTCGGAGAACGGACCCGCACCGAGCACCGGCTCGGCTGGGGGGATGCGATCCTGATCGGCTGCGCCCAGGCCGCGGCGCTGGTGCCGGGCATGTCGCGGTCGGGGTCGACGATTGCCATGGGCATGTTCCTCGGGGTCCGCCGCGACGCCGCGGCGCGGTTCACTTTCCTGCTGGCGATTCCGGCGACCCTGGCGGCCGCCGGCAAGGAAGCCCTCGAGGTGGCCGGCATGCCGATCACCGCGGACCTCGTCGCGATCTTTGCCACCGGCATCCTGGTATCGGCGATTGTCGGCTACCTGACCATCAAGTACTTCCTCCGGTTCCTGGCCGTGCACCGGCTGGACGCGTTCGCGGTCTACCGCTTCGCGCTGGCGGCGGCGACGGTGGTGTGGCTGTGGCGTCACTGATCCAGTGGGTCCGGCGCAGCTTCATCACGGGATTCTTCGTCACCGTCCCGCTGGTGATCAGCGTCTTCGCCTTCGTCTGGATCTTCACGCTGATCGACGGGTTCGTCGGCCCGCTCTACGACGCCTGGCTGCTGCGGCTCAGCGCTGACGGCGCCACGCCGCTGCACATCCCGGGTCTCGGCATCCTGACGACCGCGCTGCTGGTGCTGCTGGTCGGCGCGCTCGCGACCAACGTCCTCGGCAAGCGGGTGCTCCAGCGCACCGAGGGCTACCTGCTCCGCGTGCCGGTCTTCCGCACCATCTATTCGCCGGTAAAGCAGCTTGTTGTCGCCTTCTCGCCGGACAACGAGTACGGGTTCAAGCGCGTCGTGCTGATCGAGGACAGCGCGCGCGGCTTCCTGCTCGGGTTCCTGACGAAGGAGTTCACCGTCGACCGCGGCGCCGGCCCCGAGCCGCTGCTGGCGGTCTACGTCCCCACCAATCACCTCTACCTGGGGGACGTCCTCATCTGCCCGCGGGAAAAAGTCGCGTATCCCGACATCACCGTGGAACAGGCCATCCGCATCTTCCTGACCGGCGGCGTGGCGCTGTCGAGCCGTGTGCGCGCCCGCCACGGGACCGATCGCGTGGCGGATTTCCGCGTCTGACCGGCCCGGCGCGCCGGGCGAGGTTCTTGCCTCGCTGTGCTACCATCCGTCGATTTTGTGCGACGGTTTTCGAGGAGACTCATGTTGTATATCGTCCGTAGGCATCCGACGTGTTTCGCCGGACTGCTCGTTGCGCTGCTGCTGCTCACCGGCGGCGCCGCCCCGGTCGCGGCGCAGCCGCCCGCGCCCGCGGCGCAGCAGGCGCCGGTCCCGCACGCCGGCGGCGAAGCGAATCTGGTGCTGCCCGACCTCGGGCAGGTGGAGTTCAACGGGATCAACGGCCGGACGCTGCTGATGGGCGGCCTCGGCGTCTGCGTGCTCGGCCTGCTGTTCGGCCTGGTGATCTACACCCAGCTGCGGAACCTGCCGGTGCACCGCTCCATGCTCGACATCTCCGAGCTCATCTACGAGACGTGCAAGACCTACCTGATCACCCAGGGCAAGTTCATCCTGCTGCTGGAGCTCTTCATCGGCGTGATCATGGTGTTCTACTTCGGGTTCCTCCAGCACTTCGCCCCGTTCAAGGTGGCGATCATCGTGCTCTTCAGCTTCATCGGCATCGCCGGCAGCTACGGCGTCGCCTGGTTCGGCATCCGCGTCAACACGTTCGCGAACTCGCGCGCCGCCTTTGCCGGCCTGCGCGGGCAGCCCTACCCGATCTACGCCATCCCGCTGCGCGCCGGCATGAGCATCGGCATGCTGCTGATCAGCGTCGAGCTGCTGCTGATGCTCTGCATCCTGCTCTTCATCCCGGGCGACTACGCCGGCGCCTGCTTCATCGGCTTCGCCATCGGCGAATCGCTCGGCGCCTCGGTGCTGCGCATCGCCGGCGGCATCTTCACCAAGATTGCCGACATCGGCTCCGACCTGATGAAGATCGTCTTCAACATCAAGGAAGACGACGCGCGCAATCCCGGCGTCATCGCCGACTGCACCGGCGACAACGCCGGCGACTCGGTCGGCCCGAGCGCCGACGGCTTCGAGACCTACGGCGTCACCGGCGTCGCGCTCATCTCCTTCATCGTCCTGGCGGTGCCCGACACCACCGTGCAGGTCCAGCTGCTGGTGTGGATCTTCGTGATGCGCATCATGATGATCATCGCGAGCGGGCTGTCCTACCTGCTGAACGAGGCGTGGGCGCGCGGCAAGTACGCCGGCGCCGCCGCGATGAACTTCGAGACGCCGCTGACCACGCTGGTGTGGCTGACGTCGCTGGTGTCGGTGGCGCTGACCTACGCGGTGTCGTACTGGCTGATTCCCGACATCGGCGGCAATCCCGACCTGTGGTGGCAGCTGTCCACCGTCATCACCTGCGGCACGCTGGCGGGCGCGATCATCCCGGAGCTGGTGAAGATCTTCACCTCGACCTCGTCGTCCCACGTCCGCGAGGTCGTGATCTCCTCGCGCGAAGGGGGCGCGTCGCTGAACATCCTGTCCGGCTTCGTCGCCGGCAACTTCAGCGCCTACTGGCTCGGCATGGTGATCGTCGGCCTGATGGGCATCGCCTACGGCGTCAGCACGCAGGGGCTCGGCGGGCTGATGATCGCGCCGGCGGTCTTCGCCTTCGGCCTGGTCGCCTTCGGGTTCCTCGGCATGGGCCCGGTGACGATTGCGGTGGACTCCTACGGCCCGGTCACCGACAACGCGCAGTCGGTCTTCGAGCTGTCGGTGATCGAGAACATCCCGAACATCGCGGCGGAGCTGCAGCGCGACTACGGCTTCGCGGTGAACTTCGAGCGCGCCAAGCACCTGCTCGAGGAGAACGACGGCGCCGGCAACACCTTCAAGGCGACGGCGAAGCCGGTGCTCATCGGCACCGCCGTGGTCGGCGCGACGACGATGATCTTCTCGATCGTGGTGGTGCTCACGCAGGGGCTGCAGCCGGAGTTCCTGCAGTACCTGTCGATCCTCCACCCGCCGTTCCTGCTCGGGCTGATCAGCGGCGGCAGCATGATCTACTGGTTCACCGGCGCCTCGACGCAGGCGGTGACGACCGGCGCCTACCGGGCGGTCGAGTTCATCAAGGCCAACATCCGGCTCGACGGAGTGGAGAAGGCGTCGGTGGCCGACAGCAAGCGCGTCGTCGAGATCTGCACCCAGTACGCCCAGAAGGGGATGATCAACATCTTCTTCGCGGTGTTCCTCGGGACGCTCGGCTTCGCCTTCCTGGAGCCGTATTTCTTCATCGGCTACCTGGTGTCGATCGCGCTGTTCGGGCTGTTCCAGGCGATCTTCATGGCCAACGCCGGCGGCGCCTGGGACAATGCGAAGAAGATTGTCGAGGTCGAGCTGAAGGAGAAGGGGAGTCCGCTGCACGCCGCCACGGTCGTCGGGGACACCGTCGGGGACCCGTTCAAGGACACGTCGTCGGTGGCGATGAATCCGGTGATCAAGTTCACGACGCTGTTCGGGCTGCTTGCGGTCGAGCTGGGTGTGCAGCTGTCGGCGCAGTACGGGACGGCCACGGGCCTGGTGCTTGCAGCGCTGTTTCTCGCCGGATCCGCGGTTTTCGTGTGGCGGTCGTTCTACGGCATGCGCATCGTGCGCCAGGCGGTATAGTCTGCCGGGGAGCGGACTGATGAAAATGGGTGACCGGGTGGGCCGATTGTGGAGTTCCGGTGTCTATAGGGGCATGGAACGTTCGTTGACACTCGATTTTGCGTCTGACTATAATTCGCGGTCTTGCAGAGTGGTCCAGACGCTGGGAGGGTTAAGCCGTGCCGCGTGACATGTTCGGTGACGTAGTTGATCCGTCCATCAAGGTCGGCTCCCAGGCGTGGTACACGGTCCCGCTGTCCATCCTGGCGCATCTGGTCCTGTTTGGCGCGGTGATCATCATCCCGCTGATGGCAGCCGACGTGCTGCCGACGCCGGACACGATGATGGCGTTCGCGGCGCCGCCGCCGCCCCCGCCACCCCCGCCCCCGCCCCCGCCCGCGGCGGCCGCTCCGCCCAAGGTGACGCCGCAGCCGGTGTCCAACCCCAACGCGGCCCCGGTCGAAGCCCCGAAGGAAATCGTCCCCGAGGTGGCCCCTCCGGCGGTCGGCGTGAGCGCCGGCGTGCCCGGCGGTGTGGAAGGCGGGATTCCCGGTGGTACTATCGGTGGCGTGGTCGGCGGCCTGCCGGCCCCTCCTCCTCCGCCACCGCCGCCCTCGGCGCCGGTGCGCGTCGGCGGCAACATCAAGGCGCCGACGAAGACCCGCAACGTCAACCCCGTGTACCCGCCCATCGCGCAGTCGGCGCGGGTGCAGGGGGTGGTCATCATCGAGGCCACCATCGGCCCGGACGGCCGGGTCAAGGACGCCAAGGTGCTGCGGTCGATCCCGCTGCTCGACCAGGCGGCGCTCGACGCCGTGAAGCAGTGGCAGTTCACGCCGACGCTGCTGAACGGCGTGCCGGTACCGGTCATCATGACGGTCACGGTGAACTTTACGTTGCAGTGAGGCGCGGCGTTCCGCGGGCAGCCGCGGGGACGTCCAGTGGATCCTGTTCTACGGCGGGGTGCAGGCCCCGCCATCTCGATCGCAAAGTCAGCTTTATTCTGGATGAATCCAGGACCGGAGGAGTGGCGCAATGGACTTGATGCACATGTGGAACGAGATGGGCTTGGTGGCCAAGGGGATCGGCGTGATTCTGATCATCATGTCGATGATCTCGTTTGGCGTGGCGATCGAGCGGATCTACACCTTCAACCAGGCGAAGAAGCAGTCGAAGCTCTATGCGCCGCAGGTGGCGAAGCACCTGAAGGAAGGCCGCCTCAAGGACGCCATTGCAATTTCGTCCTCGAAGAACTACCGCTACAGCCACCTGGCGAAAGTCGTCCTGGCCGGGTTGCAGGAATACCAGTTCCAGCAGGAAAGCGGCTCCAACCTCAGCCGTGAGGACCTCGTCGACACCGTCCGCCGCGCCATCCAGCGCGCCTCGGCGCTGACCGCCAACGACCTCAAGAAGGGCGTCTCGTCGCTCGCCACCATCGGCGCGACCGCGCCGTTCGTCGGCCTCCTCGGCACGGTCGTCGGCATCATCACCGCGTTCCAGGGCATCGCCGCCACCGGCTCGGGCGGTCTCGCCGCCGTGTCGGCCGGCATCTCGGAAGCGCTCGTCGAAACCGCCCTGGGCCTCGTGGTGGCCATTCCGGCCGTCTGGTTCTACAATTACCTGACCGGCCGTATCGAGTACTTCAACGTGGAAATGGACAACTCGTCGTCCGAGCTCGTTGACTACTTCATCAAGAAGACGGCGTAAGAAACGGATGGCTGGCGCGGGCCCCGGCGGCCCGCGCCGCGCCCTCCCGACGGGCTCCCGGCAGGCCGGGCGCCCAGCAATCAAGGAGTCAACCCCATGGCAATGGACGTAGGCGGCGCAAAAGGCGGCCCGAAATCCGACATCAACGTGACGCCGCTGGTCGACGTCATGCTGGTGCTCCTCATCATCATGATGCTGATCGCCCCGATGCTGCAGAAGGGCGTCCCCGTGACCCTCCCCACCGCGGAGAACACGGTCGACAAGCCGGAAACGCAGGGGCAGACGGTCGTGGCTGTCGATGCGAACAACAAGTTCTACGTCGACGGCATCGAGGTCGAGAAGTCCACGATGGCCGAGCGCGTCAAGTTCAAGCTCGAGGACAAGTCCGAGCGCATCGTCCTCATCAAGGGGGACCAGGACGCGGCCTACGCCTCGATCATGTCGGCCATGGACGACCTCCGGAAGGTGGGCATCGAGGACATCGGGCTCATCACCGAGCGGAAGACCAAGCCCGGTGAGACGACGGGAGGCAAGTAATGGCCCACGCACACAAGCACTTCGGCGCCGAGCGTGTCGTCCGCGCGGAAACGCCGCACGCCAGTGCGGACATGAACGTCACCCCGCTCATCGACGTCCTGCTCGTCCTGCTCATCATCTTCATGGCCGCCCTCCCGCTCACGCAGAAGGGGGTCGACGTCAACCTGCCGCTCGAGACGAAGAAGACCGACGCGCCGGTTGACACCAACCAGATCGTCCTCGACATCTCGGCGGACCGCTCGATCACCGTCAACAAGCAGGTGATCGCGCTCACCGGGCTCCAGGAGTTCCTCCGGACCACCTTCGAGAGCCGCAAGGAAAAGACGATGTTCGTCATCGGCGACCCGCGCCTGCGCTACGCCGAGATCATCGCCGTCATCGACGCGGCCAAGGGCGCCGGCGTCGAGAAAGTCGGCATCGTCACCGAAGGCATGCGCCGCGGCGACGCCGCCAGCAACTAACCACCGGCACACTCCGGTCCATACCCGCGGGCGGCATCTCCGGATGCCGCCCTTTTTTTGTCTGCGCCCGGCCCTTGGCCCTTAGCCCTTGGCCCTTCGCCCTTGGTCCCTTCGCCCTTCGCCCTTCGCCCTTTGCCCTTCGCCCTTTTCCCCCTGAGGCCGTTGCGGAGAGGAAGGGCGGCGCAGGGTGTGGGCGGGCAAAAAAGAAGGGCCGGACGCCTCGAGCGCCCGGCCCTGGAGGTCCGGAGGGAGGGGTACCGGCCTACTTGGTCGGCGCCCCGGCCAGATTGCCCTTCTGCAGCTCCATCGCCTTGTTCCGGAGCTGGTCGGCCTCGTTGATCAGCTGCTTCTGCTTGGCTGAATCCTTCTCGAGGTTCGCGAGCTGGCGCAGCAGGATGTTCTTGTAGACCAGCGCGTCGATGTAGTTCGGGTTGAGGGCCAGCGCCTTGTCTTCGGCCTCGATGCCCTTCTGGTTGTATTCGATCTTCTGGGCGGTCGACAGGCGGAAGTCCTTGGACGCCTTGTCCTGGTAGTAGCCACCGATGAGGTGGTAGCCCTGCGGATCGTTGGGGTTGAGGTCGGCGGCGCGGTTGAAGGCTTCGATGGTCTTATCGAAGTCTCCCTGCCGGTTGTAGTACTGGCCGATGGCGTTGTGGACGGCCGGGTCGTCCGGCTTGGCGTCGCGGGCTTTGAGGAGCGCCTGCTCGGCCTCCTCGTAGCGGCCGGCGTCCTCGTAGATCTTCGACAGGGCGAAGTAGGACGTCGGTTCGCTCGGATCGAGAGCAATCATCTTCTGGACGACCGGCTCGGCCTTCTCCGGGTCGTTCAGCTTGTCCGAGCCGTAGGCGGCGACCAGATATTCGAGGGCCCGGCGCTTGATCAGGGGGTTCGACGCCTTTTCCGCGGCCAGGGTGTAGTTCTCGATCGCCTTGTTCATGTAGGCGTCGTTTTCGGGCTCCCCCTGGCGGGCCGGCTTGTAGAGGTTGTCGTAGCTGTTGCCGAGGAAGAAGTAAGCGGCGGTGAAGTCCGGATTCGCCTCGTAATTCGGATTGGCGGCGATTACGGCTTCGTAACCGTTGGCCGCCTCGCGCCAGCGCTGACCGCGGTAGTGGTCGTTGGCGCCCTTGAAGGCCCGCATCGCCTTCAGATTGCTGAATGAATACTTGCCACAGCCGGCCGTCGCAACGCTGAGCCCAAGCATGAGCACTGCCATCGCAACCGACACCGTCCGAATCCGGGTCTTCATGTTCCCTCTTCTCCCTCGGGGGCGCAAACCCAGGTGCGCGCTGATAGTGGGTATTAGAATGGTGCAGGCACGGGGGGCCCTGCCGGGCGCCTGGACCGCGTCAGTATAGTGAACCAAAAAACGCGCCGTCAACCCGGGGTTTTCGTCCGTCCTGCGCAGGGGGCCAGAGGCGCGGCGCGGGCCCCCCTGAAAACCCGGTCGCACCGTTTAGACACCGACATCCATGATCCGGTTCGAGGACCTCGCCGAAAAGGTCCGGAGCAGCAATCCGGACGCCGATATCGAACTGCTGAGGCGGGCGTACGTCTTCTCGGCGTTCGAGCACAAGGGGCAGGTCCGCCACTCGGGTGAGCCTTACCTGGTGCACCCGCTCGAAGTCGCCGACCAGCTCGCCGACATGAAGCTCGACGTGGTGGCGATCGCCGCCGGCCTGCTGCACGACATCGTCGAGGACACGCAGACGCCGATCGAGCGGATCAAGGAGCTGTTCGGGGCCGACGTCGCGCACGTCGTCGAGGGGGTGACCAAGCTCGGCGCCATCCAGTTCTCGTCGAGCGAGGAGCGGCAGGCGGAGAACTTCCGCAAGATGCTGCTCGCGATGGTCGACGACATCCGCGTCATCCTGGTGAAGCTGGCGGACCGGCTGCACAACATGCGGACGCTGCATCACCTGCCGGAGGAGCGCCGCATCAAGATCGCGCAGGAGACGCGCGACATCTACGCGCCGATCGCCAACCGCCTCGGCATGAGCAAGGTGAAGAACGAGCTCGAGGAGCTGGCGTTCCGCTATCTCGAGCCCAAGGCCTACGAGTCGCTGCGCGGGCGTGTCGAGGCGCGCCGCCGCGCCACCGAGGGGATGATCGACGAGCTGAAGAAGACGATCACCGCCAAGCTCGTCGAGGCGCAGGTGCCGGTGATGCACATCGACGGGCGCATCAAGCGGCTGTTCAGCATCCACCAGAAACTGAAGCGGCAGAAGATCGACCTCGAGCAGGTCTACGATCTGGTCGCCCTCCGCATCATCACCGGCTCGGTGCGCGACTGCTACGCGGCGCTCGGCATCATCCATCAGACGTGGGCGCCGGTGCCGGGCCGCATCAAGGACTTCATCGCGATGCCGCGGCCGAACGGCTACCAGTCGCTGCACACCTCGGTGGTCAGCGAGCGCGGCCTGCCGTTCGAGGTGCAGATTCGCTCGTCCGAGATGCACCGCATCGCCGAGGAAGGCATTGCCGCGCACTGGAAGTACAAGGAGGGGCGCGTCGGCGCGGACCGCGACGAGCAGTACTTCCTCTGGCTGCGCCAGCTGCTCGAGTGGCAGCAGGAAGTGCGCGACCCGCAGGAGTTCCTGCAGAACCTCAAGATCGAGCTCTACCCCGAAGAGGTCTACATCTTCACGCCGAAGGGGGAGGTGAAGGCGCTGCCGCGCGACGCGACGCCGGTGGATTTCGCGTATGCCATCCACACCGACGTCGGGCACCAGTGCGTCGGCGCCCGCGTGAACGGGAAGATGGTGCCGCTGCGCACACGCCTGCGCAACGGCGACATCGTGGAGATCATCACCGCGCCGGGGCACACGCCCACCCGCGACTGGCTCAGCTTCGTGGCGACGTCGCGGGCCCGCAACAAGATCCGGCACTTCACGCACGCGGAAGAGAAGATCCGCAGCCTCGAGCTCGGCCGCAAGCTGTTCGACAAGGAAGCCCGGCGCTACGGCCTCAACGTGAAGAACATCACGGAAGGGGAGCGCTTCGCGGCGGTGCTCGGGGAGCACGGCTTCCAGAAGCCCGAGGAGCTCTTCACCGCCATCGCCTACGGCCGGCTGTCGGCCAAGGCAGTGATCGCCAGGCTCACGCCGCAGCAGCTCAAGGAGCCGCAGCAGGAGAGCGCGCTGACGGCGGTCGTGAAGCGGGTGCTCGGCACCGGCGAGGAGAAAATCAAGGTCCGCGGGATGGACGACCTGATGGTCTTCCGCGCCCGCTGCTGCAACCCGATCCGCGGCGAGAAGATCGTCGGCTACATCACCCGCGGCAAGGGGGTGTCGGTCCACGCCGCCACCTGCACGAACGTGGTGAACCTGCTCTACGACCCGGAGCGCCGGATCGACGTCGAATGGGACAAGGGCTCCGACCCGGCCCCCTACACCGTTCGCCTGAGCATCCAGGTCGAGGACCGCAAGGGCATCCTCGCCGACGTCAGCTCGAAGATTGCCGGCATCAACACCAACATCCGCAACGTCGAGGCGACGACGTCCGACCAGCGCGGCCGGATCGACATGACGGTCGAGATCAGCGACGTCACCCACCTGCAGAAGGTGATCAAGTCGCTGCGCAGCGTGGACGGCGTGGTGGACGTCGAGCGGGCAGGGGAAAGGGCGAAGGGCTGAAGGGCGAAGGGCTAAGGGCTAAGGGCGAAGGGCTAGGCGTGCCGGCTTCGGCGATGACTTCGATCTCGACGCGCGCGTCCTTCGGCAGGCGGGCGGCTTCGATGGTGGCGCGGGCTGGGGCGGGCTCGCGGAAGTAGGTCGCGTAGACGGCGTTCATCGCGGCGAAATCGTTCATGTCGGCGAGGTAGACGCCGACGCGGACGACGTGGTCGAGCGAGCTGCCGGCGGCTTCGAGGATCGCGCGCAGGTTCTGGAAGACGCGGTGGGTCTGGGCGGCGATGTCCCCCTCGACCAGGCTCCCGGTGGCCGGGTCGAGCGGAATCTGGCCGGAGACGAAGATCAGCGAGCCGGCGCGGATCGCCTGGGAGTACGGCCCGATGGCCGCGGGGGCTCCCGACGTCGAGACGGCCTGCCGCATGGCCTCAGGCGGCCTTGACGACCTTGCCGGAGCGCAGGCAGCGCGTGCAGACGCGAAGCCGGCGAATGCCGCCGTTCACGAGGGCACGGACGCGCTGCAGGTTCGGCTCGAACCGGCGCGGCGTGACATTGTGCGCGTGGCTGATGTTCCGCCCGAAGACCGGGCCCTTATCGCAGATTTCGCAACGCTTTGCCATGATGTGACCGTCTCTTGCTTCCGGGTAGTGCCGCCGGGTGGATTGGCGAACGCGGTCTGCCGGCGCGGCAGCGCACGGGCGGCACAAACATCGGATTATAGCATTCCAGCCGCGCCCTGCCCAGGCGCCCCACAGATTTGTCCACCTTTCTGGGCAGCGCGACAGAGGTGTCGGGCCGATACATCCAGGAAATGCCAGCAAACTGGCGAATTGGTCCAGGAATGGGAGTTGCAGAGCTGGAAGGTGGCTGCCGAGCCGGAGGAGGCCCCCATGGAACGCCGAACCGACGTCGTCTTGCACGAGCAGACCCCTGCGGAGTACTTCAAGGAACTGGTCGAGAGCTCGCTGGCCCGCCAGCATCTGCACGCGGGGGACCTGACGGAGTATTACCTGGTCAACCTGCTCTGCCAGTACGTGCGGGTGGACCGTCAGGCCGACACGGAATATCGGGGAACCGCTGGCGATCCGGCTCATCCGTGCGATGGAGACCGGCGGCGTCGAACAGCGGACCCGCCTCCGCACCCTGGGGGATTTTTCGCTGTTCACGGCCGGGTTCTTCTCCGACAGCTTCCGGCGGCGGTCGGTGGACGTGGACTACTACGTGTCCATGGGGGAGTACGCCTACGGATCCCTCAGCCGGGCCGAAGACGCCTTCCGTGGCGTATTCGAGGAGCTGGCGCGAAAGTTCGTGGGCTTCAGCGACGTGCTGGCCGACATCAGCGAGCGCACCGCCCTGGCCCGGCAATCACGACATTCTGCGGGTCTACGAGAAATGGCTGCGGACGGGCAGCGCCCGCGACGGCCAGCGGCTGGTTGAACGCGGGATCGTGCCCAACACCTCGATCGGCCGGCGCTTCCTGCAGTAGCGGCCGCCACCTGAACAGGACAGGACCGTGGCTGTTCAGCCACGGTCCCTGGCTTCCCATCTGAAGTCGTCCCGTTGCCCACTGGCGAGAGAACAGGTCGAACCAGATCCGGGGCCTCCAGCGTCTAAATCCGGCAGTAGCGGAGCCAGCCGCCACAGCCGGACGGAGACGTGGCTTGTAAAGTGTTGAAAGATAACCAGATGCCGTTCGTTGTGCTACCGCGGTCGGGGTGCGTGAGCGCCAGCCCAGCCGGCTGACCCTCCTCTCGCCCCCAACCCACGCGTCATTTCTCACACGAAGGTTCCGCGGTACGGCCATCTGGTGGTAGACTGTCCGGATTTCATAGGTGGCAGATTCATTGCATAACGCCCTGCAGCACTACTAAGCGGGGTTCGGCGGAAGGAGCGGAATCATAATGAGCAAGCAGAAGAATCCTGGTGGGCAGATGAACCGCGATCGCTACGCGGAGTTGAAGAGCATCCTCGAGGAGCGGCGCAAGGAGATCCTGAGCGCTGTGCACGACAAGATCCGCGACGTGCGGAGCGAGGGGGCCAACAGCACGACGCACGGCGTGCTCGACGCGGCCGAGTCGTCCGAAGCCGACATCCAGGACGACATCGAGTTCGCGCTCATCCAGATGAAGACCGAAACCCTCAGCAAGATCGAGGAGGCGCTGCGCCGCCTCGAGGAGGGCACGTTCGGCTACTGCTTCGAGTGCGGCGAGGAAATCTCCGAGCGCCGGCTCCGCGCGTTGCCGTTCGCGGTCCGCTGCAAGGATTGCGAAGAGGCGCGTGAGGTCGCGCAGCAGCGGGAGCGGATGCTCCAGCGGCGCGGCTCGGCGGCGCTCTTCCTCGACATGCAGGGCTAGACTCCTCTCGCGCGCCGGCTGCCCGCCGGCGCTTCCGTGCTACATTTCCGCAGGCTCCACCGGGGGCGGGACGCCCCCGGCGCAGGGCGTGCGCCTCCATACCCGAAACATCGCACGCGGCCGCCCGCGCGGACGGCCGCATCAGGAGCATCGCTGATGTCCGAAGTGAGCGATCCGGACGATCCGCTCATCGTTGATGAGAGCGGCGCGACGAGCGAACGGCCGGTCGTGATGCCGCCCGATCTGCCCGTGCTGCCCCTTCGGGACACGGTGCTCTTCCCGAACTCGTTCATGCCGCTGGCCGTCGCCCGCGAGGCCTCCGTCCGCCTCATCGACGAGGCGACCACGTCGGGCCGGATGATCGGCGTCTTCACCCAGCGCGACGCCTCGGTCGAGGAGCCCGTCCAGGACGATCTCTATCCCATCGGCACGGCCACCCACGTGCACAAGATGTTCAAGCTGCCGGACGGCAGCCTGCGGCTGATCGTGCAGGGGCTGGCGCGCATCCGCCTGGACAGCATCACCCAGACGCGCCCCTACCTGAAAGCCGCGATCACCACCGCCGAGGAAGAGGCCGGCGACGAGCACCGCCTCGAGATCGACGCCCTGCAGCGCAACATCAAGAGCAACTTCCAGCAGGTGGTGTCGCTGTCGCCGCTGCTGTCCGACGACCTCCAGGCGCTGTCGGCCAACATCACCGAGCCGGGCAAGCTCGCCGATTTCATTGCCTCCAGCCTGGCGACCATCGCGACGCCGGTGAAGCAGGAGATCCTCGCGACGCTCGACATCCGGGCGCGGATGGACTCGCTCAACCGGCTCCTCATCAAGGAGCTCGAGGTCCTCGAGCTCGGCTCGAAGATCCAGTCGCAGGTCCAGTCGGAAGTCGGCAAGAACCAGCGCGAATACTTCCTGCGCGAGCAGCTCAAGGCCATCCAGAAGGAGCTCGGCGAAGGCGACGAGCAGGCCAAGGAAATCGAGGAGCTGCGCGCCAAGATCGAAGCCGTCGGCATGACCGACCTGGTCAAGAAGGAAGCGCTCCGCGAGCTCGACCGCCTGTCGAAGATGCCGGTGGCCGCTGCCGAATACACGGTCTCCCGCACCTACCTCGACTGGATCGTGGCGCTGCCCTGGGCCAAGCGCACCGAAGACGTCATCGACCTCAAGCGGACCAAGGACGTCCTCGACGCCGACCACTCCGGGCTCGAGAAGGTCAAGGACCGCGTCCTCGAATACCTCGCCGTGCGGAAGCTCAATCCGGACGTCAAGGGGCCGATCCTCTGCTTCCTCGGCCCGCCCGGGGTCGGCAAGACGTCCCTCGCCAAGTCGATCGCCAACTCACTCGGCCGCAAGTTCGTCCGCGTGTCCCTCGGCGGCATGCGCGACGAGGCGGAGATCCGCGGCCACCGCCGCACCTACATCGGTGCGCTGCCGGGGCAGGTCATCCAGGGGCTGCGCCGCGCCGAGTCGAAGAACCCGGTCTTCATCCTCGACGAGATCGACAAGCTCGGCTCCGACTTCCGCGGCGACCCCGCCTCGGCGCTGCTCGAAGTGCTCGATCCGGAGCAGAACAACTCGTTCCGCGACCACTACCTCGACGTCCCCTTCGACCTCTCCGAAGTGCTGTTCCTGACGACGGCGAACGTGCTCGACCCCGATCCCGCCCGCCCTTCGCGACCGGATGGAAGTGCTCGAGCTGGCCGGCTACACCGAGGAAGAGAAGCTGCAGATCGCGACCGAGCACCTGATCGCCAAGCAGATCGCCAACCACGGACTCACCGCGGAGCACGTCGAGTTCGAGGACGCCGCCGTCCGCAACGTGATTCGCGGCTACACCCGCGAAGCCGGCGTGCGCAACCTCGAGCGCGAGATCGGCGCCCTCTGCCGCAAGGTGGCCCGGCGCCGCGCCGAGGGGGACGAGGCCCGGATCGTCATCACCCCCGACGTCGTGGTCGAGATGCTGGGCGCGCCGACGTTCCTGGACGAGGAAATCGAGAACCGCACCAAGGACCCGGGCGTCGCGGTCGGCCTGGCGTGGACGCCGGCGGGCGGCGAAGTGCTGTTCGTCGAGGCGTCGCGGATGCAGGGCGGCGGTTCGCTCACCCTGACCGGCCACCTCGGCGACGTGATGAAGGAGTCGGCGCGGACGGCGCTGTCGTGGTTCCGCGCCCACGCGCCGCGCTACGGCGTCGACCCGAACTTCTACAAGGACGCCGAGGTCCACCTCCACGTGCCGTCAGGCGCGATCCCCAAGGACGGCCCGTCCGCCGGGGTGACGATGGTGACGGCGCTCGCCTCCGAGCTGACCGGGCGGTCGGTGCGCGGCAACCTGGCGATGACCGGCGAGATCACCCTCTCGGGCCGGGTGCTGCCCGTCGGCGGCATCAAGGAAAAGGTGCTGGCCGCCCGCCGCCACGGCATCACCGAGGTGATCCTGCCGCGCCAGAACGAGAAGAACATCAAGGAAGACCTCACCGAGGAGCTGCGCCGCGAGCTGCACATCCACTACGTGCAGCACATGGAAGAGGTGCTCGCGCTGGCGCTGACCCCGTCGGCGGCGCAGACGCATTCAGGAGTGCAGCTGGATCCCGACATCCAGCATGCCGTCTCGAATGGCCGATCCTGAGAGGCTCGCGCACGAGCGCGTCTTCACCGGCAAGGTTTTCGACGTCGATCGCGACCGCGTCAGGATGCCACACGGCCGCGAGGTCACGGTGGACATCATCCGCCACGTCGCGTCCGCGGTGATCGTGCCGGTGCCCGAGCCCGGGCACGTCATCCTGATCCGCCAGTACCGCTACGCCGTCAACCGGTGGCTGTGGGAGCTGCCGGCCGGCAGCGTCGATGACGGGGAAACGCCGGAAGAAGCGGCGCGGCGGGAATGCCACGAGGAGATCGGCCAGCTGCCCGACACGGTCGTGCGCCTCGGCTCGATGTTCCCGACCCCCGGCTACTGCGACGAGGAGATGTTCTTCTTCCGCGTCTCCGGCCTCACCGTCCCGCCCCACGAGGCCGAGCTGGACGAGGACGAGGACATCGAGGTCCACGTGCTCACCCTCAAGGCCGCCCGCGAGATGGTCCGCCGCGGCGAAATCACCGACATGAAGACCGTGGTCGGCCTCTCGCTCCTGACCAGCTGAGGCCCCCCGGGGCCTACTGCTGCGCTTCCTCGCGCGTCGCGATGTCTTCCACCACCGCCTCGAGCTCGAGGGGCAGCGGCGAGTCGAACTCGACCCGCCGGCCGTCCAGGGGGTGGGTGAAGCAGAGGCGCGAGGCGTGGAGGAACGGCCGCTCGAGCCGCATCACCGCGCGCAGGGTGTGGCCGACGCGGCGGTGCACCCCGCCGTAGGTCACGTCGCCGACGATCGGATGCCCGATGGCGCTGAGGTGAACGCGGATCTGGTGCGTGCGCCCGGTCGCGATCACCACCCGCACCAGCGACACCCCCTTGAAGTGCCGGGCGAAGGTCACCCGGGTCACGGCGCTGCGCGCGCGCCTCGCCCGCGTGGACATCTTCTGCCGATCCTTCGGGTCGCGGCCGATCGGCTCGTCGATCCGCCGCCCGGCATGCACCACCCCCCAGACCAGCGCCGTGTATTCCTTCTCCACCTCGCGGTCGTGGAACTGGCGCGCCAGCTCGTGGTGGGCGCGGTCGTGCTTCGCCACGACCATCAGCCCGGAGGTGCCGCGGTCGAGCCGGTGGACGATGCCGGGCCTGGCCTCGCCACCCACGCCGCTCAGGTCCTTGATGTGATGGAGCAGGGCGTTGACCAGCGTGCCGCTGGCATGCCCCGCCGCCGGATGCACCACCATCCCGGCCGGCTTGTCGAGCACGACGACGTCGGCATCCTCGAAGACGATCCGGAGCGGCAGCGCCTCGGCCTCGGGCAGCGGCCGGCTGCAGCCCCGGCACGGTGACGACGAACTGCTCGCCGCTGTTGACGAGCGTGCTGGCGCGGATCGACGCGGCCGGGCCGGTGACCCGGCCGTCCTTGATGAGCCGCTGGACCTGCGAGCGCGAGGGCCCGCCCAGCACGGACGCGAGAAAGGTATCGAGACGGAGCCCGTCCTGCTCATCTTCCACCACCAGCGTGCGGGGCGTGCCCTCGTCGGTCATGGGCGGTTACGCGGCGCGCCGGGCCGCCGCGGCCGGCGCCGGTCCGGCGCGGCGCGCCAGCAGAATCAGCATGAAGATGCTGGCCGGCACGATCAGCAGCGACACGAACTGCGACGTCGAGAACATCCCGACGGTGCCGCGGCTGTCGCCGCGGTAGAACTCGATGATGAAGCGCGACACGCCGTACAGGAGCATGTACGCCCAGAAGGTGCGGCCGGGGAAGGGGCGGCCGCGCCGCTCGAGCAGAAGGAGCCCGCCCAGGATCAACAGCTCCGCACCCGCCTCGTAGAGCTGGGTAGGGTGGAGCGGGATGTCGAGCGGCGTGCCGACGTTGAGCTGCGCGTATTCGCTGTGGAACGTCACCGCCCACGGCACGTCCGCCGGCCGGCCGAAGCAGCAGCCGGCAAAGAAGCAGCCGAGGCGGCCGATGACGTGGCCGAGCGCGATGCCGGGCGCGAACACGTCGGAGACATGCCAGATCGGCATGCGGTGCCGCCACATGTAGGCCATGGCCACCAGCACCGCCACGATCAGGCCGCCGTAGAAGACGCCGCCCGATCGGACCAGCGTGAGCAGTTCACGCGGGTTGCGGCCGTAGACGTCCCATTCGACTGCCAGCAGGAGCAGCTTCGCGCCGACCAGCGCCGACACGATGATCCAGATGCCGAGATCCATGACCCGGTTCGGGTCGAGCCCGCGCCCGCGGGCGCGCCGCAGCGCGAACTGGAGGCCGAGCAGGTAGGCCGCCGCCAGCAGCACGCCGTAGGTGTAGACGGGAAACCCGCCGATCTCAAACAGGATGGGATGCATGGGGGCGGCCGAGGCCGAACATGTCGAGCAGAACGAACCCGGCGCCGACGCTGATGGCGGCGTCGGCGACGTTGAACGCCCAGAAGTGGGCGTCGCGCCAGTAGACGTCGACGAAATCGACGACGTGGCCGGCGACCGCCCGGTCGATGAGGTTGCCGAACGCGCCGCCGAGGATCAGCGCCAGCCCGAACCGCGCGAGGCGCTCGTGCAGGCCGAGCTGCGCGCCGTAGGCCGCGATGGCGACCAGCGCGGCGGCGGCAATCGCGATCATGACGGCCGGCTTGTAGGGGAAGTCGGCGGCGTTCAGCAGGCCGAAGGCGGCGCCGGTGTTCCGCACGTGGGTGATGTCCAGGAACCCCGGAATGACGTTGACGGCGTCGTGCAGCGGCAGCGTCTGCCGGACGGCGAGCTTCGTCAGCTGGTCGAGCACCAGGACCAGGACGATCGTGACGATCTCCACGGGGCGCACGAGGACGCGGTGCCCGGCCACGGGAGCGGCCGGGCCGTCCACCTGCGGACGGTCGAGTGGATCGGCCATGCCGGTCATGCCGCCTGGGGTCCCGCCACCGCACCGATACAGCGGTCGCACAGCCCCTCGGTGTCTCCCGCCGCGGAGATCGCGTCCACGATCCGCCAGCAGCGCGCGCACTTGTGCCCCTCGGCGCGGATGACGTCGAGGGCGAGGAGGTCCTCGTCGTCATCGACGCCCTCGACGCCCCCGTCCGTGTCGAGCTCGACCTGCGACACGATGAAGAGCATCGCCAGCTCCTCGCGGTACTGCTCCAGCAGCCTCGCCGTGGCGCCGCCGGCGCGCAGCGACACGCGCGCCCCGAGCGAGTTGCCGATGGCCTTGGCCTGCCGCGCCGCCTCGAGCTTCCGGTTCACCTCGTTGCGGATGTCGATCAGGCGCTCCCAGCGCGCGGTCAGCGTCCGATCGACCAGCGCCTCGACCGCCGTGCCGGCCGGGAACTCGGCCAGGTGCACGGACGGCTCACGCGGTGCCCGGCAGGTGCCGCCACAGCTCGTCGGCGGTGACCGGCAGGATGGGCGCGAGCAGGCGCGCCAGGCCGTCGGCGATGAGGTACATCGCGGTCTGCGCGGAGCGGCGTTCCGGGGAGGCCGGGGCGAACGTGTAGAGCCGATCCTTCGAGACGTCCGCGTAGAAGGCCGACAGGTCCACGGTCGCGAGCTGGTTGATGCGCTGGAAGATCGTCGGGAAGTCGTAGCTGTCGTAGGCGGCGAGGACGTCGCGCGCCACCTCCGCGTAGCGCGCCAGCGCGTAGCGGTCCACTTCCTGGAGGTCCTGCGGCGCCAGCTGGTCGCGCGCCGGATCGAAGTCGTAGAGGTTCGCCAGCAGGTAGCGGCCGGTGTTCCGGATCTTGCGGTAGGCCTCGACCACCCGCTGCAGGATCTGCTTGCCGACCCGGAGCTCGTCGCGGAAGTCGCTCATCGCGACCCACAGCCGGAGCGTCTCGGCGCCGCTCTCCTTGATCACTTCCTGCGGCAGGATGGTGTTGCCGAGCGACTTCGACATCTTGCGCCCGTCGACGTCGATCAGGAAGCCGTGCGTCAGGACCTCGCGGAACGGCGGGCGGCCGCGGGTGCCGAGGCCGACGAGCAGCGAGCTCTGGAACCAGCCGCGGTGCTGATCGCTGCCCTCGAGGTACATGTCGGCGGGCCAGGTCAGCTCCGCGCGGAAGGGCAGCACCGCCTCGTGGCTGGAGCCCGAGTCGAACCACACGTCGAGGATGTCGCGCTCGCGCTCGAAGCTGGTGCCGCCGCACGACGGGCAGGCGAGCCCCGGCGGGATGAACTCCTCGGTCGGCCGCTCGTACCAGGCATCCGCGCCGTAGTCGTCGAACACGGCGGCGGCCCGCGCCACGAGCGGCGCCGTCAGGATCGCCTCGCCGCACGCGGTGCAGTCCACCGCGGGAATCGGCACGCCCCACGCGCGCTGCCGCGAGATGCACCAGTCCGGCCGGTTGGCGAGCATGTTGTAGATGCGGTCGCGCCCCCACGCCGGGATCCACTTCACGTCGCGGTCGACCGCCTCGAGCCCCGCCTGCCGCAGCGTTCGCGCATCGGGCCCCGACCCGACCACCGGTTCGCCGTCCATCCGGATGAACCACTGCGACGTGGCCAGGAAGATCACCGGGTGATGGCAGCGCCAGCAGTGCGGATAGGTGTGCGCGAAATCCTGCCGGTGCCACAAGCGCCCGCGCTCCTGGAGCGCCGCTTCGATGCCCGGGTTCGCGTCGAACACGCGCTGGCCGCCGAACCCCTCGACGGTGTCGAGGAAGTGACCGCCGGGGCCGACCGGCGCGTAGATGTCGAGCCCGTACTTGATGCCGGTGGCGTAGTCGTCCGATCCGTGCCCCGGTGCGGTGTGCACGGCGCCGGTGCCTGCCTCGAGCGTCACGTAGTCGGCGAGGACGGCGACCGAGGGGCGCGCATAGAGCGGATGCTGGAACCGCAGATGCTCGAGCCGTTCCCCCTTGAGCCGGGCGATGGGGGCGTCGAACGAGCGGCCGGCCGCGGCGGCAACCGCCGGCGCGAGCGCCTCGGCGACGATCACGGCCCGGCCATCCACGTCGTAGGCGGCGTAGTCGAACTCCGGGTGGAACGCGATCGCCAGGTTCGACGGGATCGTCCACGGGGTCGTCGTCCAGATCAGCACGGAGACGTCGCGGCCGGCCAGCGCCGGGACCCGCGACGCCCAGCTCGGCCGCGCTCTCGGGCGCCAGCGCGAACTCGACGTAGATCGACGGCGACGTGTGCGCCTCGTACTCCACCTCGGCTTCGGCCAGCGCGGTGCGGCAGTGAATGCACCAGTGCACCGGCTTCTTGCCCTTGAACACCAGCCCCTGCTCGACGAACGTGCCGAGCGCCCGGGCAATCGCCGCCTGGTACTTGAACGCCATCGTCAGGTAGGGGCGATCCCAGTCGCCGAACACGCCGAGGCGCTGGAACTCGCTCGTCATCACGCCGATGAAGCGCTCGGCGTAGGCGCGGCAGGCACGGCGGAAATCCGCCACGCTCATGTCCCGCTTCTTCTTGCCCAGTTCGCGGTCGACCTTCAGCTCGATGGGCAGCCCGTGGCAGTCGTAGCCGGGCACGTACGGGGAGTCGAACCCGGCCATGGTCCGGGACTTGACGACGAAGTCCTTGAGGATCTTGTTGAGCGCCGTGCCGAGATGGATCTGGCCGTTGGCGTAGGGCGGACCGTCGTGCAGGACGAACTTCGGGCGGCCGGCGCGGGCTTCGCGGATCCGCTCGTAGAGGCCCATCTCGGCCCAGCGGGCCAGGGCCACCGGTTCGGCGTCCGCCAGGTTGGCCTTCATCGGGAAGTCCGTACGCGGGCAGGTTGAGAGAGTCCTTCCAGTCGGCCATGAGTATCCAGACATTCTAAACTGAAGCGGCTCCGGCGCTTGCGGCTCGCGCCACGACTCCCCCGGGAAGGCGTCCGCCAGCACACGGGCGCCCGCGATGTGGCAGGCACAAAAAAAGCCGGCGCCCCCGAAGGAGCGCCGGCCTGGCTGGTTGTCCGCGATGGTTGCGGGTTAGCGCCGCGAGCTGCGCTGGATGTTGACCCGGAACCCGCCCGAGTTGTCCTCGACGTGGTCGTCGTTGATGCCCAGGAACAGCTGCCCCGCGGCCGGGACCGTCACCGTCTTCTGGTCGCCAATCGGGAACGGCGCACCGTTGCCCACCCGCGCGATCAGCGCGCCGGCAAAGGCACCCGGAATGGGCGCCCCCGCGGCCTTGCGCTGCGCCTTCGACCCGGCCGACCCTGCCATGTCGGAGCCGTCCGTGCTCAGCCGCACCTCGCCTGTGGTGTTGAACGTCAGCACTTCACCCTGGCGCACGACGATACCCGTCGGCGTCCACTGCTGGGTGCCGGAGACCGCGATCCCCTGGCCTTCCGGAATCCCGACGGTGTTGGCGTTGCCGGTGGTGGCCACCGAGGTCGGCCGCGCCAGGACAATGCGGGCCACTTCGTTCGAGGCCATCTCGCGCTCGCCCGAATCGGTCTTCACGGTGATACGCAGCGGCGTGGTGCCGCCGATATCGTAGAGCTGGCCGTTGACCATCTGGCCGTTGCGCAGCACGACGGTCTGCCCGGTGCCTACTTTGGCCCAATCGGCGTCCGACATGTCACCGCCGCCCGTGAAGTCGATCACCGCAACCTGGTTCGTCGGGATGTTGCGGTCCTGACCGTTGACCCGCACGGCAAAGCCAGCGCCGCCCATATCGACGAGCTGGCCGGTGACCTTCTCGCCGGAACGCAGGACGAGCGTCGCGCCTTCCTGGGCCTGAATCCCCACCGCGAGCATGCCTGCCGCCGCAGTGGCGAGAATCGTCCGCTTGAACATTACTGACCTCCTCAATCTCAACAATTCACACAGTTACGTCCTCAGCCGGTGCTCCTGTCGAGCTCGCGCCAGCTCATCCAACGCTACAGCCGAGCCGGCGCGGGAGGACACCTGGGACGGTGCAAGGAGCCGGCCAGCGATAAAATCCAGCGAATTACACGAAAAAACGTATAAATTGCGCCTCCCAGCTCCCCGATTTGGGCAAATTCCGGCTTGTATAATGGACGAATGCCCTCCGCTTCCTCAGCCCTTCCGATCGCTCCCGCCGTGCGCGACGCGCATCTCGACAACGGGCTGAAGGTCCTGGTGCAGGAGGTGCACACGGCGCCGCTCGTGTCGGTCTGGTGCTGGTACCGCGTCGGCTCGCGCGACGAGCTCGCCGGCCTCTCGGGCGTCTCGCACTGGGTCGAGCACATGAACTTCAAGGGGACCACCAATATCCCCCGCGACGAAATGAAGGGCATCGTCGAGCGGTTCGGCGGCATGTGGAACGGCTACACGTGGATCGACCAGACCGCCTACCTCGAGACCACGGGGCGCGACGCGCTCGACCAGCTGCTGTTCATCGAGGCCGAACGGATGCAGAACAGCCTGTTCGACCGCCAGGAGTGCGAGTCGGAGCGGACCGTCATCATCTCGGAGCTGCAGGGCGGGGAAAACGATCCGGAGCAGGTCCTCGACGCCGAGGTGACCGCGACGGCGTTCCGTGCGCATGCCTACGGCCGGCCGACGATTGGCTGGCTGCCCGACCTCGAATCCATCACACGCGACGATCTCTACGAGCATTACCGGCGCTACTACGTGCCCGACAACGCCACGCTGGTGGTGGTCGGCGACGTCGCGAGCGACGACGTGCTGCGGCGCGCGGCGCGGCATTTCGCCGGGATCGCGCCGGGGGGCGCCCCGCCGCGGCGGACCGTCGCCGAGCCGCCGCAGGTCGGCGAACGCCGCGTGACGATCGAGCGCGAGGGGACGACCGCTTACCTGAAGTTTGCGTATCCGGCGCCACGCGCGGCCGACGCCGATTTCTTCCCCATGCTCGTGCTCGACGCGGTGCTGACCGGCGCCAAGGGGCTGAACCTCTGGTCGAGCTTCCGGATGGCGCCGCCGCAGCGCAAATCGCGGCTGTATACCGCGCTGGTGGAACGCGGCCTCGCCTCGCAGGTCCACGGCGCGCTGCTGGCCACGGCCGATCCCTTCCTCTACACCCTGTCGTTCACGGCCATGGACGGCGTGCCGCTGCAGGCGCTCGAGGACGGGGTCTTCGCGGCGCTGGAGCCGGTGATCGCGGGACGGATAGAGGAGGGGGAGGTCGCGCGCGCGAAGCGCCAGCTCCGGGCCCGGCTGGTGTTCGAGGACGACAGCGTCACCAACGTGGCGCACCAGCTCGGGTACTACGAGACGATCGTGGGGCCGGGCTTCTATCCCCGCCTGCAGGCCTGCATTGCGGCGGTGACCGCGGATCAGGTGAACGACGTGGCGCGCCGCCGGCTGCAGCGGACGTCCCTGACCGCCGGCTCGTTCCGGCCCTCCGGGGTCAGGCCATGAGCTCGACGCTGGCGCGGGGGCTCTCCCCGGCACGCACCCGGCTCGCGAATGGCGCCGTCGTGACCGTCCAGGAAACGTCGCTGACGCCCGCTGTCACCATCCACGCGTCGTTCAGGTCCGGCAGCATGCTCGATCCCGATCCGCTGCCCGGGCTCGCGTATCTGACCGCCCGTGTGCTCGACCGCGGCACCGAGCGGCGCGAGGCCGACGTGATTGCCGAAGAGCTGGACGACCGTGGCGTCTCGCTGAAGATTTCGACGAATCGCCACGCGCTCGCGCTCTCCTGCGCCTGCCTGGCGGAGGACTTCGACGACATCCTCGCCCTGGTGATCGACATCGTCCGCCGTCCGGTATTTCCGGAGGAGGAGATTGCCCGGCGGCGGGGCGAAGCGGTAACCGCGCTCCGGCAACGCGCCGACAACCCCGCGTCGCGTGCCGCGGACGCGGCCCTCGAACTGATCTACAGCCGCAGCCATCCGTATGGCCGGCCCGCCAAGGGCACGGCCGAGGGTGTCGAGCGGGTCACGCGCGACGACATGGTGGCGTTCCATCACCGCCGCATCCGGGCCGGGGCGTTGTCGCTGGTGATCGTCGGCGATATCCCGCAGGCGCAGGCCCTGGAGCGCGCGGCCCGCGAGCTCGACGGGTGGAATGGCGACGCGCCGCCCGCCGTGGATGTTCCCCCGCCGCCCCCGGTCTCCGGACGCCGCCAGCGGGTGGTAGCCATGCCCGGAAAGTCCCAGGCGGACATCGTGTACGGCGTCCCGACCGTCCGGCGGCTCGATCCGCGATACTACGCCTACTGGATGATGAACAACGTGCTCGGGCAGTTCGGGCTGGGCGGCCGGCTCGCCGACAACATCCGCGAGCGGCAGGGGATGGCGTATTACGCGTTCAGCACCCTCAATCCGGCGCCCGGCGAGGCGCCGCTGCTGATTCGCGCCGGCGTCGATCCCGGGAACGTGGAGCGTGCCGTGGCGGCCATCGACCACGAGGTCGCGGCGCTGGCCGCTGACGGTCCGACCGCGACGGAGCTCGAAGAAACACGGGCCTCGCTGGTGGGGGCGATCCCGCGGCTGCTCGAGACCAACGAAAGCATCGCGTCCTTCCTGCAGTCGTCCGAGGAGTTCGGCCTCGGCATCGATTTCGACCAGCGGCTGCCGTCGCTCCTCCGCGACGTCGGGATCGACCAGGTGCGCGCGGCCGCCGCCGAGGCGCTCGATCCGGGCCGCGCCGCGGTGGCGATCGCCGGTCCGGAGGCTGCCGGCGAGCGGGCGGCGACCGAGATGGAGCGGTCCGAGCCGGCGGCGGGGCGGCGGCGATGAAGCCTGGCAGGTCCGTCCCGGTGACCCGGGCCGTCTTCTTCGACGTCGACTTCACGCTGATTCATCCGGGCCCGGCGTTCCAGGGCAGCGGGTATCGCGAGTTCTGCGCCCGGCACGGCATCGTGGTCGATCCCGACCGGTTCACCCGCTCGGTGGCGGCGGCGGCGGCGCGGCTCGAGACCACCGGCGACATCTACGATCCGCAGATCTTCATCGACTACACCCGCACCATCATCGAGGGCATGGGGGGGCAGGGCGATCGGCTCGAGCACGCCGCGCGCGACATCTACGAGGAATGGTCGGCGTGTCACCATTTCACGCTCTACGAGGACGTGCCCGAAGTCGTGCGGGGTCTGCATGCGCGGGGACTGACGATCGGCCTCATCTCGAACACCCAGCGGTGCCTCACCTCGTTCCAGTCGCACTTCGCGCTCGAGGGGCTGTTCAGCGTGACGGTGTCGTCGGCGCAGCACGGCTACATGAAGCCGCACCCGAGCATCTTCAAGGCAGCGCTGGAGCGGGCGGGGGTGGTGGTGGGCGAGTCGGTAATGGTGGGCGACAGCCTGAACCACGACATCGCCGGCGCGCGGCGCCTCGGCATGCGAGCCGTGCTCGTGGCCCGGACCGGCGTGCCGGCCGCGTGCCCGCCGGATGTGCCCGCCATCAGGTCGCTGCGCGACCTGCCGGGCCTGCTGTAGCCGGCTGCCGGAGGCTGGCGCCTATCCCGGCGGCCAGGCGAGCGGACGGCCGCCGAGCACGTGCAGGTGGATGTGGAACACCGTCTGACCGGCCTCGGCGTTGCAGTTGAACACCGTGCGGTAGCCGCGTCCGTCGTAGCCGTGGTCTTTGGCGAGCGCGGCCGCGCGGCGCACCATCTCGCCCACCAGGCCATCATCCGCGTCCGTCAGGTCGTTCAGGGTCGCGACGTGGCGGCGGGGCACGACGAGCAGGTGCATCGGCGCCTGCGGGTTGATGTCCTTGAGGGCCACGAGGCGGTCGTCCTGAAAGACGATGGACGCCGGGATGTCGCCCGCGGCGATCTTGCAGAACAGGCAGTCAGCCACCTTACCTCCTCAGCACCAGCGTACGGGCGAGCTCCTGGAGGTCGTAGAGGACGCGATCGACCCGCCAGCCCTCGCGCTCCGCGATCTCGCGCACGTCGTCTTCCTGGCCGAAGCCGAACTCGACGATGAACGTGCCGCCGGGCGCCAGCCTGTGCGGCGCCGCGGCAAACAGCCGGCGGATGATGGCGAGGCCATCGAGCCCGCCGAACAGCGCACAGGCCGGCTCGTAGCGCACCACATCGGGCGGCAGGGGAATGGCCGTCTGGTCCGGCACGTACGGCGGGTTCGACACGATCACATCGGCCCGCACGTCGAGGCCGGCCACCAAATCGGCCTGCACGAACCGCATCCGCGGCGCCACGCCGTGGCGTTGCGGCGTTCCGCCGCGCCACGAGCAGCGCCCCGTGGGAGATGTCGGTCGCCACCACGGTGGCCGCGGGGCGCTCGTGCGCGATGGCGATGCCCAGGCAGCCGGTGCCGGTGCCGATGTCCAGCACCGTCGCCGGCGCCGCCGCGGGCAGCAGCCCGAGCGCCTCTTCGACGACGCGCTCCGTTTCCGGACGGGGAACGAGGGTCGCAGGCGTCACCTCGAAGTCGAGGCCCCAGAACTCGCGGTGGCCGGTGATGAGGGCGACCGGCTCGCGGCGGGCGCGGCGGGCGATCAGCGTTTCAAAACGCGGGTCGAAGCCTGCCGGGGCCGGTTCCCGCTTGCGCGCCAGCAGGCGCGCCAGGTCCCAGCCGAGCACGTGGCGGGCGAGGACGTCCGCGTCGATGGCGGCATCGGCCGGCCGGAGCCCGGCGTTCACGAGGGTCTCGCGCGCTGCGGCGATCCGCTCGAACAGGGTGTGTGTCATGTGTCGTGGACGGCCCGCGGCGCCGGCGCGGCCTGGGCGCCCGGCACTAATGCGTGGCTTCTTCCGTCTCGGTCGAGGCCTTCAGCTTCTCCGACTGATCGTATGCCACCGCCTGGTCGATGAGCTCGCCGATGTTGCCGTCGAGGGCCTCGGTCAGCTGGTGCATGGTGAAGTGCACGCGGTGGTCGGTGATGCGGTTCTCCCGGAAGTTGTAGGTGCGGATCTTCTCCGAGCGTTCGCCGGTGCCGACCTGGGTGCGGCGGTCCTTGGCGATCGCTTCCTGCTGCTTGCGCATCTCCATCTCGTAGAGGCGGGAGCGGAGCACCTTCATCGCCTTCGCGCGATTCTTGATCTGCGACTTCTCGTCCTGCTGCGAGACGACGAGACCGGTGGGGATGTGGGTGATCCGGACGGCGGAATAGGTCGTGTTGACGCTCTGGCCGCCGGGCCCGCTCGAGCAGAAGGTGTCGACCCGCAGGTCCTTCTGGTCGATGTGGATGTCCACTTCCTCGGCCTCGGGCAGCACCGCCACGGTGGCGGTGGAGGTGTGGATGCGTCCGCTCGCCTCGGTGGCCGGGACGCGCTGGACGCGGTGGACGCCGCTCTCGTACTTCAGGCGGCTGTAGACGTTGCGTCCCTCGATGAGCGCGATGACTTCCTTGATGCCGCCGCCCCCCGTCTCGCTGACGTTCAACGCCTCCAGCTTCCAGCCCTGCCGCTCGGCGTAGCGCGAGTACATGCGGAAGAGGTCGCCGGCGAACAGCGCCGCCTCGTCGCCGCCGGTGCCGGCGCGGATTTCGAGGACGACGTTCTTCTCGTCGTTCGGATCCTTGGGCACGAGGAGCACCTTCAGGCTCGCAAGGAGCTGGTCGCGGCGCCCGGTCAGGTCGCCGAGCTCCTCCTGCGCGAGCTCGCGCATGTCGGGATCCTTCAGCAGCTCTTCGGCGGCGGTGATCTGGGCGATGACGTCCTTGTACTGGCGGAACTGATCGACGAGCGGCTGCATCTCGGCGAGCGCCTTCGAGTGGCTGCGGAAGGTGGCCGTGTCGCTCTGGACGGACGGGTTGGCCATCTCGGCCATCAACTGGTCGTATTTCGCTTCGACCGCGGTCAGTTTATCGATCATGACAGTCGCTACTCGCTACCCCCGGGGACGCGCCCGGCGCGCTCATCCCCCCGATACCGGTGGCAGGAACGCGATCTCGTCCCCCTCGTGCACCTCGGTGGCCCGCCCGGCATAGTCTTCGTTCACCGCGCAGGAGGTGATTGCCTCGTACGGCGCCAGCGCCGGAAATTCCGCCGCGAGCGCGCTCCAGACGGCGGCGGCCGTGGCGCCCGGCGGCACATCGCGCTCGAGCACGTCCGCCCCGGCAATCTCGCGCAGCCGTGCGAACAGCCTGATCGTTACCCGCATGGCCGGCGCCTGGCTCCCCGGTTCACGCCCCGCCGCCTGCCGTCATGGCCGCCCTGGCCGCGCCCGGGCCAGCGCCTCGCGGCGCGCCCCGTCGTCGTCCGGGTCGGCCGTGGCCCCTTCGACCCAGGCGTCCCCGCCGTCGAAGTGCTCCCGCTTCCAGATGGGCGCAATCTGCTTGATGCGCTCGATCGCATACCGGCACGCGGCAAAGGCCTCGGCGCGGTGGGGCGAGGCGGCGGCAATCACCACGCTGGCTTCGCCGACCTGCAGCGCGCCGATCCGGTGCGCGATCGCCAGCCGCGCGGTCGGCCATTCCTGCGCCGTTTCGTCGGCAATCCGCCGGAAGGCCTTGATGGCCAGCGGCTGGTAGCACTCGTAGTCGAGGGAGAGCACCCGCCGGCCGATGTTGTGATCGCGCACCAGCCCGACGAACGTTGCCACCGCGCCGCAGCCCGGGGCGCTGACCGCCGCCGCGGTCCGGGCCGCGTCGAGCGGGTCCGGCGTGACCCGGAAACGGACGTCGGACGCCTGGCTGATGCCGGTCGGATGCTCAGCGGGGCCGGCCACACCTCAGTATACCCGCCACATGTGCTCGAGGGGACCGTGGCCGGTGCCGATGCCGGGCGCATGCCGGATCGCCCCCTCGACGAATTGCCGGGCATCGCGCAGCGCCTCCTCATCGTCCACGCCCTTCGCCAGGTTGGCGGCGATCGCCGACGACAGCGTGCACCCAGTGCCGTGGGTGCTCCGCGTGGCCAGGCGCGGGCCGGTGATCTCCACAGTGCGGCCGCCGACCCAGGCCACGTCGATGGATTCCGGGCCTTCGGCGTGCCCCCCCTTCACCAGCACGACCCGCGCCCCGGTCCGCCCCAGCGCCGCCGCCGCGGCGTGCATGTCCTCGAGCGACCGGATGGACGCGCCGGTCAGGACCTCCGCCTCCGGGATGTTGGGGGTGACGACGTGCGCGCGAGGCAGCAGGCGCGCCCGCAGCTCCTCGACGGCCGCTTCCTCGAGCAGCCGGTCGCCCCCCTTGGCGATCATCACCGGGTCCAGCACGATCCGCTCGAGCGCGAGCTGCTCGAGCGCGTCCGCGACCGCGCGAACGATGGCCGCGTTGCCCAGCATGCCGATCTTCACGGCATCCGCGCCGATGTCGCCCACCACCGCCTCGATCTGCGCGACGACGAGCCCGGCCGGGAGGGCCTGCCAGGCCTGGACGCCGCGGGTGTTCTGGGCCGTGACCGCGGTGATGGCGCTGGTGCCGTAGACGCGGTAGGCCGCGAACGTCTTGAGGTCGGCCTGGATCCCGGCGCCGCCGCCCGAGTCGCTGCCGGCGATTGTGAGTGCTGTCCGCATACAGTAAAATCCCGGGTTATGTCAGCCAGAACCGCTCGCGTCGAGCTTCCAGGGCCGCTTCTCGGCACGCTGTCCACGCGCTCCTCACTCGATCGCTGGATCCAGGTGGCCGCCGTCCTGTTCGTCACCGCCCTGACCGCCGCGGCCGCGCAGGTCAGCATCCCGCTGCCGTTCACGCCGGTGCCTTTCACGCTCCAGCCGATGGTCGTGCTGCTCGGCGGCGCCGCTCTCGGGGCGCGGCTCGGGATGGCCAGCCAGGTGCTGTACCTCCTGGTCGGCATCGCCGGCCTGCCCGTGTTCGCGAGCTCGCCGGTGCTGCCGCAAGGGGTCTTGCGGTTGCTCGGACCCACGGGCGGCTACCTGATGAGTTATCCGCTGGCCGCCTTCGTGACCGGCCTGCTGGCCGAGCGCGGCTTCGACCGCCGCTATCTGACGTCCGTGCTGGCCATGGCGGCAGGCCTGGCGGTGGTCTTTGCCGGCGGCGTCGCCTGGCTCGCCTGGTTCGCCCGCCCGCTCGCGACCGGTCTCAACGCGGCGCTGCAGACCGGACTGTATCCGTTCCTGCCGGCCGACGTGCTCAAGATTTTTGCCGCCGCGGCGATCATGCCCGGCGTGTGGACGTTCCTGCGCGGCCACCGCTGACCGGCCGCGCCGCCGCCGTCAGGCCATCCGCCCGGCGACAAACGCGGAGAGCTCGCGCAGGCGATCCGCGGCCCCGCCGAACGGCGTGAGCGTCGCGTCCGCGGCGAGGCACAGTTCCGCGGCGAGCTGGCGCGCGCCAGCCACCCCGCTGACCGAGACGAACGTTGTCTTCCCGGCGTCCGCCCCCGCCGTCTTCCCCGTGATTTCCGGGCGTCCATCCACGTCGAGCAGGTCGTCGGTAATCTGGAACGCCAGGCCGAGATGCCGCGCGAATCCCTGGAGCGCCGCCACCGCGCCCGGCGCCCCCCTCGCCGTCAGCGCGCCAGCAGTGGCGGCCGCGCTGAACAGCGCCCCGGTCTTGCCGCGGTGGATCCGCTCGAGCGCCCCGGCCGAGATCGCGCGATCGGCGGCGAGCAGGTCGGCGGCCTGCCCGCCGATGAGGCCGGCGGTGCCGACCGCGTCCGACACCAGGCCGGTGAGCGCGGCGGCCACCGGCGCCTCGAGCTCGCGCGCCAGCACGCCGTAGGACGCATTCAGCAGCCCGAACGCCGCTAGGATCGCGATCGCCTCGCCGAAGACCACGTGGCTGGCCGGTCGTCCCCGCCTCAGGCGGACGTTGTCCATCGACGGCAGGTCGTCGAGGATCAACGAGGAGGCATGGATCATCTCCACGACGCCGGCGGCGACCAGTGCGCCGGCCGCGGCTCCGCCGCACACCTCGGCTGAGAGCAGGGTGAGCACCGCGCGCACGCGCTTCGACGGCGCGTGCAGGGTGTGCGCCATCGCCTGCTGCACCGGATCGTCGCCCCCCGGCACGAGCCGGCGGAGCTCCCGTTCGACGCGGTCCTGATACGCCGCGAAGAACGGCGGCACCACGGTCATTTTCTGGAGAACACGAGCATGTACTGGTAGCGCAGGAAGGTTTCCTTCGAGACCAGGCGCAGGCCGGCGGCCTCGGCGTCCGCGATGATCCGCTCGGGGTCCATCCGCTCGTCCATCGGCGGGCCGGGTCCCCAGCCGTCCTTCTTGAACTCGATGATGCCGATGCGGCCTTCGGGCTTGAGGGCGGCGGCGATGTTGCGCAGCATCACGCGGGGCTGTTCCATCTCGTGGTACGTGTCCACGATCAGGGCGGCGTCCACCGGCCCGGGCAGCCGCGGATCGGCCGCCGTGCCGGTGATCGCGACGACCCAGGTGAGCTGGGCCCGCGCGACGCGGCGCTTGATCGCCTCGAGCATCTGCGGCTGGATGTCCTCAGCGTAGACGATGCCGTTCGGCCCGACGCGGTCCGCCAGCCGGATGGTGAACCAGCCGCCTCCCGCGCCGATGTCCGCGACCGTGCTCCCTTCGGCGATGAGCAGCGCGTCCATGACCTGCTCGGGCCGCTGCCAGGCGTCGCGATCGGGGCCCTCGAGCATGCCGAGCTGCTCGGGCGGGAACAGCCGGCTGTGCTGGGGGGCCGCGGCCACACCGGTTGCCGCGAGCACCGCGGCTGCCGCCAGGGTCGCCAGCCGCTGCCAGGTGGCCGCCATCAGGATTTGTCGTCGTCGCGCCCGGGAACGCCCGGCGACGTCATGGCGTCGGCTGACAGGATCCGATCGAGCAGGTCGGTGGGCAGCAGATTGCGCTCGCGCGCGAGGTCGACAACGGACCGGCCGGTCGCCACCGCCGTCTTGGCGAGGTCGGCGGTAGCGGCGTAGCCGATGTGGGGACTGAGCGCGGTGGCCACCGCCGTGCTGCGGTCGAGCAGCTCCCGGCAGCGTTCGGCGTCGGCCTGGATCCCGGCCACCGTCCGCTCCTGCAGCACGAGCATGGCCTGCCGGAGGATGCGCGTGGCGTGGATCGCGTTCCACGCGATCACCGGCATCATCACGTTCAGCTCGAGCTGGCCCCCTTCGGCGGCGGCGAGCACCGTGGCGTCGCAGCCGTAGACCTGGTAGCAGACCTGGTTGACCATCTCGGGGACCGACGGGTTCACCTTGCCCGGCATGATCGAGGAGCCCGGCTGCACGGCGGGCAGCAGGATCTCCGCGAGCCCCGTGCGCGGCCCGCTGCTCAGGAGCCTGAGGTCCGAGGCGACCTTGCTGACCTCGCACGCGAGCCGGCGCAGCGCCCCCGAATAGGCAAGGACGTCGCCCATGCTCTGGGTGACCCGGAACCGGTTGGCGGCCGGGCGCAGCTCCAGCCCCGTGTCGCGCGCCAGGTTGCCGATCATCGCGGCCGCGAAATCGTCCCCCGCGTTCAGCCCGGTGCCGACGGCGGTTGCCCCGAGGTTCAGCTCGAGCAGCACGCGCGCGACGCGCTCGACTTCGGCCGACGCCTGCGCCACGTTGGCGGCGTAGCCGCCGAACTCCTGGCCGAGCGTCATCGGCACGGCGTCCTGCAGGTGGGTGCGTCCGGTCTTCAGGATGCCGTCGAACTCGAGGCTCTTCGCCGCCAGCCCCTCGGCCAGCCCCTGCGCTGCCCCGACCAGGCCGGGGGCCATCGTCAGCAGCGCCAGGCGGATGGCCGCCGGGAACACGTCGTTGGTGGACTGGCCCATGTTGACGTGATCGTTCGGATGGACCCGGGAGTACTCGCCGCGCGCCCCGCCGAGGATCTCCGCCGCCCGGTTCGCCAGGACCTCGTTCGTGTTCATGTGATGGGACGTGCCGGCGCCTGCCTGGTAGACGTCCACGACGAACTGGTCGCGGAGGGCGCCGCCGAGCACTTCATCGGCCGCGGCGACAATGGCGCGGCCGGTCGCGCCGTCGAGCCGGCCCAGGGCGACGTTGGCCTCGGCCGCGGCTTTCTTGATGCGGACGGTGGCCGAGACGAGCTCCGGCGGAGCGGTCAGCCCGCTGATCGGGAAGTTCTCGACCGCGCGCTGGGTCTGGCCGCCGTAGTAGGCGCCGGCCGGCACGCGGACGTCGCCAAGCGGGTCTTTTTCGATGCGGAACGTCATCTGCCAGTCCAGGGAACCTCCTAAATTATACTGCTCGCATGCTGCCCTCCTTTCTCGAGAGCATGGTGGAGCTGATCGCGCGCACCTCGACGGATCTGCCGCCCGACGTTCGCGCCGCCATGCGCGGCGCCATGGCCCGCGAAGAGCAGGGGTCACGCGCGGACCAGGCGCTGGCCATCATCGCGCAGAACATCGACCAGGCCGCGTCGTGCGACGGGCCGATCTGCCAGGACACCGGGATGCCCACCTTCGAGGTGAAGGTGCCGGTGGGCGCCAACCAGATCTGGATGAAGGCGCAGATCCGCGAGGCGGTCGCCGAAGCCACCCGCCGCGGCAAGCTCCGGCCCAACTCCGTGGACTCGATCACCGGCGAGAACTCCGGCACCAACCTCGGCCCGGGCACCCCGATCGTGCACTTCGAGCAGTGGGAGCGTCCCGACATCGAGGTCCGGCTGATCCTCAAGGGGGGCGGCTGCGAGAACACGAACGCGCAGTATTCGCTGCCCGCGGAGCTCGATCACCTCGGCCGCGCCGACCGGTCGCTCGAGGGGGTGCGGAAGTGCATCCTGCACGCGATCTGGAAGGCGCAGGGCAAGGGCTGCGGCCCCGGCGCGCTCGGCGTCTGCATCGGCGGCGATCGCACGTCCGGCTACCTCCACGCGAAAGAGCAGCTGTTCCGCACGCTCGACGACACCAACGACGATCCCCGGCTGCAGGCGCTCGAGGGGTCGATCATGGACGAGGCCAATCGCCTGTCGGTCGGCCCCATGGGCTTCCGCGGCCGGACCACGCTCATCGGCTGCAAGATCGCGGCGTTGAACAGGCTGCCCGCGAGCTTCTTCGTGTCGATCGCCTACGACTGCTGGGCGTTCCGCCGCCTCGGCGTGCACCTCGACGCGTCCTCCGGCGCCATCACTTCCTGGATGTATCGCGAGGCGGGGCCGTCCGAAACCATGCTCCCGCCGGAGGCGGTGGCGGCCGGGTTCACCCGCACCGGGCGCGAAATCCCCCTCGAGGCGCCGATCAGCGAGGAGCAGATCCGCGCGCTCAAGGTGGGCGACGTGGTGCTGGTGTCGGGCCGCATGTTCACCGGCCGCGACGCCGTGCACGCGCACCTGATGAAGCACGAGCCGCCTGTCGATCTGGCGGGCGGGGTGCTGTATCACTGCGGACCGGTCGTGGTGAAGGAGGGGGATACGTGGCGGATCACAGCCGCCGGCCCGACCACCAGCATCAGGGAGGAGCCCTACCAGGCCGAGATTCTCAAGCGCTATGGCGTCCGGGTCGTGATCGGCAAGGGCGGCATGGGGGCGAAGACGCTGGCCGGCCTGCAGGAATCCGGCGCGGTCTACCTCAACGCGATCGGCGGGGCGGCGCAGTTCTACGCGCGGACGATCGAACGCGTTGATGGCGTGTCGCTGACCGAGTTCGGCACGCCGGAGGCGATGTGGCACCTCCAGGTCCGCGATTTCCCCGCCATCGTCACCATGGACGCCCACGGCAACAGCCTGCACCGCGACGTCGAGGCAGAGTCCGGGAAAGTGCTCGCGACCCTCGGGGGCGGCTGACGACGAGTTCACCCGCCGGCCGCCGCGCCGACGATCGGAGTGCCGCCCCCGCGATCAGAGCGCCGCGGCGAACAGCCGCTCCAGCGCGCCCGCGGCATCCGCGACGGTGACGTGGATCCGGACCACGCGCCGGTCGTGCGCTTCGAGCGTCTGGTAGTCACCCAGCGCCTGCGCCCGCTTCAGCGTCGAGAACGAATAGCCCGCCTCCGGGATCGCAGTCTCGCTCGCATCGTCCGCGGTGACGACGAAGGCCAGCGCCGTGTTCGGGCCCCCCTTGTGATACTGCCCGGTGGAGTGCAGGTAGCGCGGCCCGACGCCGAAGGTGCTGGCCGCCGTCGTCCGCCGCCGGATTGCCGCGCGCGCGCTGGCCACGCTCTGCTCGACGGCGGCCTCCGCCGGGAGATAGGAGAGGAAGGCGGCATAGTCGCCCGGCCGCACGCTCTCGATTGCCGCCCGGACGACCGCGGCCGGCGTGTCCCCCCTGAACGCGCTCGAATACACGGCGACGTCCTGGTCCTGCGCCACCGGCGGCCCGCCGGGCAGGCGGCCGTCGCGGGCGTGCGCGTCCAGCATGACCTTGGACTTCTCCTTGGCTTCCGAGACGTTGGGCTCGTCGAACGGATTGATCCCGAGTGCGGCTCCCGCAATCGCCGTGGCGAACTCCCACCGGAAGAACTCGGCGCCGATCCCGTCGACCCGCGTGCTGAGGCGGAGCACCGGGTGGCCGGCCGCCTCGAGCGCCGCCAGGCGATCCTTGTCCGGCGCGTCGCGTTCGGTGGCGATCGAGACGAAGGCGCGATCCTGGCCGTACTCGTCGGGGCGGCCGAGCGCTTCATCGACCACCGGCAGGGCCCCCTTGCCGTGTTTGCCGGTGCTCTCGGCGACCAGCTGCTCGATCCACAAGCCGAGCGTGGACAGCGACGGCGGCAGCACGACGGTCAGCTTGTCGCGGCCGTTGAGCGTGGCGGCGCCGATGAAGGCCCCGAGCTCGAGCCCGGCGTTGGTGTGGTTCTCCTGCCGGCAGCCGTCGGCCATCGCCGTGCCTGCCGCGAGCAGGTCGCGCGGGGACGCACCGAGCAGCGCGGTGGGCACCAGGCCGAACAGGGAGAGTGCCGAGAACCGGCCGCCGATATCGGGGGGGTTCACGAAGGTCTCGCGGTAGCCGCGGGTGGCGGCCAGCCGCTCGAGCGCCGTGCCCGGATCGGTGATGGCGAGGAACTGCCGGCCCGCCCGGTCGCCGAGCGCAGCGGTCATGCGTGACCAGAAGAAGCGCTCCATCGAGGCCACTTCCACCGTCCCGCCGCTCTTGCTGGCGACGATGAAGAAGGTCCGTTCCGGGACCATGCGGGCGGCGGCCGCCGTGATCGTCTGCTCGTCGGTCGTGTCGAGGACGAAGAGCTCGGGCCAGCCGTCGGCGACGCCGTAGACCGAGCGCAGCACCTCGGCGCACAGGCTGCTGCCTCCCATGCCGAGCAGGTAGACGGCTTCGATCTTCTCCTCGTGCGCTGCGCGGCCGAGCCCGATCAGCCGGTCGATATGCGGCGGCATCGTCTTGTCGATGTCGAGCCATCCGAGGCGGGTTTCGATCGAGCGGGCGGCCGCCGAGCCCGGCGCGGCCTGCCACACGGAGATGTCCCGGTCCCACACCCGCGAGACGACGTGGTCCTGAATGAGGCGGTTGGCGAGGTCAGCAGCTGGCTCGTACGGGAGCGTCATGGGCACCTGTCGAAGAAAAAATGGCCGAGTTGGCAGCCCTGGCCCGCCTGTGGAGGCGGACCGCACAGGCGGATCCTGTCACAGCGCCCCGGACCGGACAATGGGGACCTTCTTTTTGCCACCGGCGTCTAATTGGCTGAGGACGAATGGCTTAGCGGGGACGAGGGAGGCCAGAGCGGGCTGCCGGCGGTTGAATGGGGCAGCGCTCGCGGTATAATTCCGTAAGTACTTGCGAGCTCAGGAGATTAGTCGATGATTAACGTCACACCGACGGCAGCCACCAAGATCACTGAGCTGCTCACCGAAGAGAACAAGCCCAGCGCGGGTCTCCGCGTGTTCGTCCAGGGGGGCGGCTGCTCAGGCTTTCAGTACGGCCTCATGATCGACGAGGGCGAAGGGCGACGAGACGACCGACTCGGTGATCGAGTCGAACGGCGTCAAGCTGCTCGTGGACCCGATCAGCGCCCGCTACCTGAGCGGCGCCGAAGTGGATTTCGTCGACAACATCACGGGCGGCGGATTCACCATCAAGAACCCGAACGCGAAATCGACCTGCGGCTGCGGCTCGTCGTTCAGCGTCTAGACCGGCGATTCGTCAGTCGCCCGGTTCCCGCTCTCTCTGCAGCCGGGCGCCCGGCGATTCTGATGTGCGCAGGCAAGCGAAGGGGTTGAAGCTGTCCATGGAACCGACGTCGGCCTACCTCGACAGCCTTCGCCCGGCCGGCAGCAAGCGGTCCGGCAAGCGGGATCTGATCGTCAACGTGTTCCTCCGCCAGGAGGGACACCTGACGGCGGACGACCTGTACGATCTGATCCGCCGCGAGGACCAGAAGATCAGCCGCGCCACGGTCTACCGCACGCTGCAGTGGATGGAGGAGGCGGGGATCGCGCGGAAGGTCGATTTCGGCGAAGGCCGCTTCCGCTTCGAGCACTCGTACCGCCACCCCCGCCACTTTCATCTCATCTGCAAGACCTGCAACCGGTCGTTCGAGTTCCTCAGCTCCGACATCGAGGCGCTGCTCGAAGAAGTGGCGTCGGCCCGCAACTTCACCGCGCGCCAGAGCATCCTGCAGATTCACGGCACCTGCGAATCCTGCCGGACCGGCCGGGCGCCGGCGGTCGAAGGCGGCACGACCGAGCTGCTGTTCGCGCGCGATGCGCTGCGCATCGCGATTGCCACGGAGCGCAGCGGCCTCGAGTTCTACTCGCGCGGCGCGCGGATGACGAAGGACGCGCGCGGGCGCCGCGTCTTCGAGAAGCTCGCCGAGGAAGAGAAGGAGCACCTCGGCAAGCTGGAAGCGCGCTACAAGGAGCTGATCGGCGAGGATCCGCTGCTCGAGTCGCGTCCGACCTTCCTGTTCTTCAAGGGGGCGGCCAACGGGCTGTTCGCCGCCGGCGCCGAGCAGCTCGCCAAGGGCGTCGACGATCGGCAGGCCCTCATGATCGGCATCCGCTGCGAACGCGCCTCGCACCGCTTCTTCAAGCGCTACGGCGACCGCTTCGAGGACTCCGAGGGGAAGCAGATCTTCCTCGAGTTCGCCGACCGAAGAGCGCGAGCACCTCGAGCTGCTGATCCGCGAGTACCGCGCGCTGATCGAACGGCAGCGGCGCCGGCCTGCCGCCCGGCGCAAGACGCGCCGCGTCCAGCCGAGCGCCTGAGCCCGTGCTCCGGCCTGCGGACGGGACGCGGCGTGCGGAGCACGACGCCCCGGTGATCGACCTGCATCTCCACACCACCGCCTCCGACGGCGTGCTGGCGCCGGACGCGCTCGTCGCCCGGGCCGCGGCAGCCGGCATCACGGTCCTCAGCGTGACCGATCACGACACGGTGGCCGGTCTGCCGGCGGCGCGCGACGCCGCCGGACGCCTCGGGCTGCGCCTCGTGCCGGGGATCGAAATCACCGGCGTCGAGCACGATCGCGACGTCCACATCCTCGGCTACTTCTTCGATCCCGAGCATGCCGGTCTCGCCGCCTTCCTGCGGGAGCAGCGGAGCGACCGCGTCCGGCGTGTGCGCGACATGCTGGCGCGCCTCGCCGCGCTCGGCCTCCCGGTGGACATGCACGACACCGCTCGACCGCGCCGCCAGCGGCGGCGCCAGCATCGGCCGCCCGGCGATCGCCGATGCGCTCGTCGCTGGCGGTCACGCCACCGACAGGAACGACGCCTTCGCGCGCCTGCTCGGCCGCGGCCGGCCGGCGTTCGTGCCCCGCCGCGGTGCCCGCGGCGCCGAGGTCGTCCGTGTCATTCACGACGCGGGCGGCCTCGCGTCGCTCGCCCACCCGGTGCTCCTCGACGACGACCGGCTGATCGGCGTCCTGGCGGCGCGCGGGGCTCGACGCGCTGGAGGTGTGGCACAGCAGCCACCTGCCGGCGCACGAGGCGCATTATGCCGCGCTCGCCGACCATTGGCGGCTGGCGACGCTCGGGCGGCTCGGATTTCCATGGCGAAGGCGTCCATCGCGCCTGCCGCCTCGGCGAGGTGCGCCTGCCCGCCGAAGATTTCGCCAGGCTCGAGTGGCGCGTTGGAGCGCCGCGATGACGGTGCCGCCCAACGAGGCCGTCCTCGAGATCTCCGGCGTCACCAAGGCCTACAGCGGCCTGCGCCCGCTTCGCGTTGCCGATCTGCGGATCGCGGCCGGCGAGCGCGTGACGGTCGGCGGCATCGACGCCGGCGCCGGCGAACTGCTGGTCAACCTCGTCACCGGCGCCTCGCTGCCGGACACCGGCCACATCCGCACGTTCGGACGCCTGACCTCCGAGATCGTGGACGGCGACGAATGGCTGACGTCGCTCGAGCACTTCGGCATCGTCTCCCCCCGCGTCGTGCTGCTCGAAGGATCGACGCTGCTGCAGAACCTGGCGATACCGCTGACGCTGGAGATCGATCGGGTGCCGGATCGGGTGGAACAGGAAGTGACCGCGTTGGCGGCACGCTGCGGCATCGACGCCGCCCGCTGGCTGCGGGCCCAGGCGGGCGCGCGTGCCGGCTGACGTCCGGGTGCGCGTCCACCTGGCCCGGGCGCTGGTGCTCGAGCCGCGCTTCCTGCTGATCGAGCATCCCACGCTGGACGTCGCCCCGGACGCGCGCGGCGCGCTGGCGGCCGACATCGTCCGCGCCTGCGCGGACGGCCGGCTGGCGGTGCTCGTCCTCACCAACGACGAGGACTTCGCGAAGGCGGTGGCGCCGCGGAACCTGAAGCTCGACGGCGCCACCGGTCAGCTCAAGCCGATCGGCAAGGGCTGGTTTACTTGGTGAACACGCCGCACGCCACCCTGGGGCCGCCGCTGACGCCGGACTTCGGCGCGCCGGTGATGCCCTGGTCGGGATTGCCGTGAATGATGATCGCGGTGCCGTCTTCATCGAACAGCGACAGCGGGCCGGCCGACAGCGTCACCCGGGTCGTGACCGCCTTCAGCGTGCCCTGGCCGTCCTGTCCGACCTCGAGGTTCGGGATATCGCCCATGTGGAACGGATGGTTGGCGTCGGGATCGGTGTTGCTCGCCGGGCCGGGATCGAAATGGCCGCCGGCGGCGGTGAAGTCGGGCTCGCACTTGCCGACCGCGTGCAGGTGCACTCCGTGCATCCCGGGCTTCAGCCCCGACGCCGTGACGGTGATGTCCACGACCGTGCCGGTCGCGGATTTCCGCTCGACCAGCTCGGCGCGCCCCTTGATGCCCTCACCCTTGATCTCGGCGACCGCGCGCGTGGTGCTGCCGCCCGCCGCCGGGCTCTGCGGCTGCTGGGCCAGCGCCAGCGTGCCGGCCATGGTGACCGCGGCGACGGCGCAGCCGACGACGTTCGCTCTTGAACTCTTCATGCGTCCTCCTGAAACGTTGATTGTAGATCGCGCCGCGGCGCGTCCCCGGTGATCAGCTGATGCCCAAACTCGTCCTCTTCGATATCGATGGCACGCTCGTGCTGACCGGCGGTGCCGGCATCCGGGCGATGAACCGCGCCGGGGAGGCCCTCCTGGCCGTCCCCGATCTTCTCGATGGTATTCAAGTCGCGGGCCGCACCGACTGGATCATCCTGCACGACGCGCTGCGCAAGCGCGGCCGCGACCTCGACCACGCCCTCTTCGCCAGCTTGCGGGACGCCTACGTCGCCAACCTTCGTGAGGAGATCCTCGCGCGCGGGGAAGGGACCAAGGCTGTCATGCCGGGCATCCCCGACCTGCTCCCGGCTCTGCAGTCGCACCCCGGCGTGTTCCTTGGCCTGCTCACCGGCAATTTCGAGGAAGGGGCCCGCATCAAGCTCGAGCACTTCGACCTCTGGCGTTACTTCAGGTGCGGCGCCTTCGGCGACGATGCTGCCGACAGGAATGCGCTGGTGCCCTTCGCCGTCGAGCGGGCGCGCGGCTGCGGGCTCGGGGACGTGCCGTTCGAGGATGTGTTCGTGGTCGGCGACACCCCCCATGATGTCGCCTGTGCCCATGCCGTCGGCGCGACACCGATCGCGGTCGCCACCGGCACGTTTTCGGTGGACCAGCTGCGGGACACCGGCGCTCCCATCGTGCTGCAGGATCTGAGCGACGTGGACGGGTTCGTCAGGCTGCTCGAGTAGCCGCCGGTTCACGCCACGGCAGGGCCGAGAGGTGGCGGAAGCGCCTGGGAGTCGAACCCAGCCTGCCCGCGCAGCGGGCAGCATCCGATTTTGAAGACCGGGAGGGCCACCGGGCCCCGTTCACTTCCACTTCGTCGATCTTACCCGTTTACCCGCCGAGCCCCGCGGCGTAGGCGAGGAACTTCGGCAGCTCGCTCATCACGAAGCGGATGTCGGCGCGGCGTTGCCACCAGCGCGCCGGGTTCGCCTGGCTGTAGCGCGAGCCGCGCACCAGGATCGTGACGGGGGTGCCCTGGAACGCCCGGCGGAACGCGAACTTCGTGCGCCTGGTGTGATACGACGACGTCACCACGATGACGCGCCCCAGCCCGGGCCCCGACCGCTGCCGCAGGGCGGCCGCTTCCTGGGCGGTGTTGTCGACGCCGTCGGGAAGCACGGTCACGGCATCGGCGGGCACACCGAGAGCAACCACGGCGTCCCGCGCCAGATCGCCTTCACGCGGGTAGCTGACGCCGCGCGCCTGCAGCATCGTATCGAGCCGCCCGGCCGGGCCGGGGCTGAGCACGATGCGCGGCGCCCATCCTTCTTTATAGAGATCGACGGCTTCGAGCCAGCGCTCGATGCGCTCGCCGGCGAGCACCACGATGAGATCGGCGCGCGCGAGCTCGTCCTGGTGGTGCAGGAGGCGGCCAGCGAACGGGAAGAGGAGGAGCAGGCAGAGAACCGCAGCCGCTGCGGCGATCTTCAGCGAACGAAACAGCAGCAGCCGCAGGGCGGCACCGCGCATCGGAGGTGAGACGATCGGGTCCGTGCAGACAAGGTTCGGCGGGACCACAGGCGCCCCGCCACCGGACGTCGAGGACGGTGCGGTCTAGCTTTCGACCAGGCGCACGTCGCCGGCACGCGGGCCCTTGCCGGATTCCTCCGGCGTGAACTCGACGCGCTGGCCCTCACGGAGCAACTCGAACACGGCGCCCCGCACCGAGCTGCGGTGGAAGAAATGCTCGATTCCGCTTTCATCGCGGATGAAACCGAAGCCTTTGTCGATCAGAAGTCGAGCGATCGTCCCGCTTGGCATACCGTATCCTCCGATTGAACGGACCCACCAGGAACATCCCGGGGGGCTCGGCAAGCTCGCCTGGAAGGATGGGCCTGGAGAGGCCCGCGCAGTATGTGGAGCGCCGACGACCTTCCGAACTACCCCGCCCTCGAGCGCCGCTTACAGAAGCGCACGCTGAGCTTGGAACCGGGCCAAGTGTAGGGAGTTCCTGTATCGAAGTCAAGAAATCTGGCGTGTTTCCTTGAAGAGGTTTCGTCCTGCGCACCGGCTGTTTTGCGGTGCGAACCGGCCGCCGGCCTCGTCACCGCGGCCAGGCCCTCCCGGGCACGCCGGTGACCGCCGCTGGACCGCCGCGGCCGCCCATGTCACGATGGTCGCAAGTGCATCAGTTCATGGGAATTGTCGGCATTGTGCTGGCCGCCGGGGAGTCGCGCCGGATGGGGCGCTCGAAGGCGCTGCTGCCGTGCGCGCCCACCAGCGAAACGTTCGTGGCCCGGGTGGTACGCGTGCTGCGGCAGGGCGGGATCTCCGACGTCCTCGTCGTCGGCCGTCCGGAGGACGGGGCGCTGCGCGCGCAGGTGGACGCGCTGCGCCCGGCGCCCGCATACGTCGAGAACCCCGACGCCGCGCGCGGCCAGCTCTCGTCCCTGAACGTCGGGATTGCGCAGGCCCGCGCCCGCGGCGCGACTGCCGTCGTGATGATGCCGGTGGACATTCCGCAGGTGCGGCCCGAGAGCGTGGCCGCGCTGCTGCGTGCCGCGGCGGCGAGCGGCGCACCGATCGCGCGCGTGGCGCATGCCGGCCGCATCGGGCCACCCCGTGCTGTTCCGTGACGTCGTGTTCGACGAGCTGCGGACGGCGGATCCCGCGATCGGCGCGAAAGCGGTCGTCCGGGCCCGTGCCGGCGAGGTGCTCGACGTGGACGTGGACGACCCTGGCGTCGTGCGCGACGTCGATGCGCCGGACGATTACGCCGCGCTGTTCGACGTGCGCCCCTGACGCGTCGCGTCGGCCCGCTCCGCCGTCCGGCGCCACTCGCGAGCCGTGCGCGCATTGACTTGCCCCGGCAGATCCTGTATTCACCTCCGGCCGCTACATCTGCTCCGTCCCGGCTATCGGCCGTGTCATCGCACGCGGTTCTGGAGGTCAGCCATGCTTCGTCGGATTCTGGGCGCCGCGCTCCTTGCCGCCCTCGTGTCGCCCCTGCACGCGCAGACGCCCTCGGGCGAGATCAGCGGTGTGGTGACGGACATCAGCGGGTCGGTGCTGCCGGCCGTGAAGATCACGCTGACCAACATCGCCACCAACGCCACGCGGGAAGTCGAAACGAACGATGCCGGCCAGTACGTGCTGCCGGCGCTGCCGCCGGGCGTCTACGTCCTCAAGGCCGAGCGGCAGGGGTTCCGCACCGTCGAGCGGGCGAACATCGAGGTGCTGGTCGGCAGCGCCAACCGCATCCCGGTGTCGATGGACGTCGGCCAGCTCACCGACGTGGTCGAGGTCACGGGCGGCACGCCCGTGCTGCAGACGGAGAGCGCGGCGATCGGCACCGTGATCGAGAACCGCGCCATCGTCGAGCTGCCGCTGAACGGCCGGAACTACCTGCAGCTGGCCTCGCTCACGCCCGGCGCGACGACCAACGGGCCGTCGTCCAGCCAGGGCAAGCAGCGGATGGGCGGGCAGCGCAACAGCTTCGCGCTGAACGTCGGCGGCCAGCGCGTGCACTACAACCACTACTCGCTCGACGGCGTCGAGAACACCGACCTGAACTTCAACAGCTACATGCTGCTGCCGTCGGTCGACGCGCTCCAGGAGTTCAAGATCGAGGCCGGGCTGTTCGACGCGGAGTACGGCCGGGCGATCGCGCAGATCAACGCCACCACGAAGTCGGGGACGAACCGGTTCCATGGCACGGTGTTCCAGTTCATCCGCGACTCGGCGCTCGACGCGAAGAACTACTTCGACCCCAAGGACCGCGACATCCCGCCGTTCACGCGCAAGCAGTACGGGCTGACCGTCGATGGCCCGGTCGTGCTCCCGGGCTATGACGGCCGCAACAAGCTGTTCTTCATGTTCAACTGGGAGGGGCTGCGCGAGCGCAAGTCGCTCACGGCGACGCCGTCGCTGCCGCTCTCGGCGTGGCGCAACGGCGACTTCTCGGGGCTGCGCGACGCCAGCGGCAACCTGATTCCCGATCTACGACCCGGCGACCGCGGGTGTTCGACGCCGCCGGCAACGTGCTGCAGGCGCCGACGCCGTTTCCGGGCAACATCATCCCGGCCAACCGCATCCATCCCGTGTCGCGCGGGCTGCTGCCGTTCTACCCGGCGCCGGACCAGGAGCGGACCGGCCCGAACTTCACCAACCACGAGGCGCGCCGCGTGGACTCGGATCAGTTCACCTACCGCCTCGATTTCGTCGAGAGCGCGAAGTCGAGCTGGTTCTTCCGCCAGAGCTTCTCCCGCGAGCTCGGCTACGATCCGTTCGCCATCCCCAGCATGGGGATCAACACGGATACCGACGTGAACCAGGCGGTGCTGGCCAACACGCGGATGTTCGGGTCGAACAAGCTGAACGACCTGCGCTTCGGCTACGGCAAGCTCGACAACGCCCACATCTCGCCGCGCGCCAACAACGTGAACGTCGTCCGCGACCTCGGCATCAACCTGCCGAGCGACAACCCGCTCTACTGGGGCGTGCCGAACATCGGCATCACCGGGCTGTCCGGGCTCGGCGAGGAGAGCGACGCCCCGTTCATCAACCACGACACGACGTTCCAGGTGGTGGACAACTTCTCGTGGAGCATCGGCCAGCACTCGATCAAGTTCGGCGGCGAGATCCGCCGCGTGCTCTACGACCAGATTGGCGGCGTCGTCACCCGCGGCCGGTTCGCCTTCGACGGGCGCTACACCGGCAATCCGCTGCTGCCGGTCGCGAGCCGCGGCGGCGCGCCGTTCGCCGATTTCCTGCTCGGCCACTTCAACCGGTCGGAAGGGCAGGTCGGGGCGCCGATTGCCGAATTCCGCTCCGGCTACTACGCCGCTCTACGCGCAGGACAGCTGGAAGGCGCGCCCGAATGTCACGGTCAACTACGGCATCCGCTGGGAGTACGACCAGCCGTTCTACGACAAGAACGACAACATCGTGAACATCGACTTCAAGTGGGACAACTCGGCCGAGCCGGTCTTCGTGCGGGCCGGCACCGGCGATCCGTACGAGGGCAACCCCGCCGTTCCGCCTGTCGCCGGACGTCCAATACGTCCGGGACGGCCGGTTCGGCCGCGGCGCCTACCGCAGCGACTTCAACGACATCGCCCCCCGCCTCGGCATTGCCTGGACGGTGACGCCGAAGACGGTGCTCCGCACCGGCGCCGGCATCTACTACGTGCGCGACATCGGCAACGCGGTGTTCGACATCGTCCGGAACGCGCCGTTCACGATCCGCCGCGACGAGCCGGCCGAGACCTTCCGCCCCAACCTGAGCTTCGAGCAGCCGTTCGCGCGGACGGGGGCGCCGACCTTCATCCTGGCGAACCAGTACGACGAGCCGTCGTCGTACATCACGCAGTGGTCGCTCGGCATGCAGCGCGAGCTGCCCGGGGCGATGTCGGGCGAGGTCACCTACTTCGGCTCGGCCGGCGTGCACCTGCGGCGGCTCATGAGCTACAACAACCCCGAGCCGAGCCAGCTCGCCAACTCGAACCTGGCGCGCCCGTTCCCCAAGTTCGGGAGCATCCAGGTGATGAGCGCGCCCGGGCACTCGAGCTACCACGCGCTCTACCTCAAGGTGCAGCGCCGCTTCTCGCAGGGCATCAGCTTCCTGAGCTCGTTCTCCTATTCCAAGTCGATCGACAACGGCAGCGGCATCCGCACGACCGACGGCGACTCGCTGACGCCGTCCAACAACTACAACCTCGAGCTCGAACGCGGGCTGTCGGCGTTCGACTTCCGCAAGCGCTGGACGACGTCGTGGATGTGGGAGCTGCCGTTCGGGAAGGACCGGCGCTGGATGAACGGGTCGGGGCCGGCCAATGTGCTGCTGGGCGGCTGGCAGCTGAGCGGCATCGTCACGCTGCAGGACGGCTTCCCGTTCACCGTGCTGTGCGGCGGCGGCACCATCCAGAACGGCGGCGGCGTCTGCTATCCCGATCCGGTCGAGGGGCAGGACTGGCGGCTGCCGCGCAGCGAGCGCACGCGCACCCGCTGGTTCAACACCGCGGCCTTCGTCGACCGCAACCCGGCGGGCGGGCCGTTCCGCTACGGCACCGTGGCGAGGAACTCGCTGATCGGGCCCGGCTTCATCAGCGTGGACGCGTCGGCCAACAAGAAGTTCTTCCTCGGCGACCGCCACCTCGAGCTCCGCGTCGAGGTGTTCAACGTCCCGAACCTGCCGATCTGGGGGCAGCCGGGCAACACGCTGCGGACGCCGAACTTCGGCGTCATCAACAGCACCCGCATGGACTCGCGGCAGGTGCAGCTCGGGCTGAAGTTCGTGTTCTAGGCCGCGGCCGCGAATGGCCACTGCCGCAGCCGCTTCGACCAGATCAGGAATCCGCCGATGCCGAGCGCCAGGATCGCCAGGCCGAAGGCGATCACCCGGATGTCGGTGGTGACGAAGATGAACAGCCAGCCGAACAGCGCGATGCCCGTCGGGATCGGCAAGAGCCAGATCCTGTAGGGGCGGGGCAGGTCGGGCTGAGTCAGTCTGAGCCGGATGACGCCGATGACCTGGCCGATGAACTGCACCAGGATGCGCGTGGCGATGAGCGCGTCGATGACGACCCCGAGCGGGAAGAAGCCGGCCACGATCGAGATGGCGCCGAGCACGAGGAGAGAGACATAAGGGAAACCCTTGGTCGGGTGGAGGCGGGCGAACGCCTTGAAGAAGTAGCCGTCCCGCGCCGCCGCGTAGGGGATGCGCGAATAGCCGAGCAGCAGCGCGAAGACCGAGCCGAACGCCGTCCACAGGATCATCAGGGTGAAGAAGGTGGCGACGCCGGAGCCGTAGACCCTCTCCATGAAGATCGAGACGATGAAGGCCGACCCCGGGTGGTCGGCGGCCGGCACGAACTCGCGCCACGGCACCACGCCGATGATCGACAGGTTGATGCCGATGTAGATGGCGGCCACCGCGATCGTGCTGATCACGATCGATCGCGGGATCACCTGTCCCGGGTCGTCCACCTCGTCGCCGATGTAGCAGACGTCGTAGTAGCCCAGGTAGTCGTAGATGCCGACGCGCGAGGCGGCGCCGAGTCCCATCAGGAACCCGAGCGAGAAGTCGAAGGCGCCGGGCGGGAAGTCGAAGGCCACCGCCGGATCGAAGTGCACGGCGCCGGTGACGATCACCGTCCGCGGCGGTCAGCAGCGTGCCGACCCACAGGCTGACGGTGATCGTGGCAATCGAGGTGATGCGGCGGTAGAGCAGGGCCACGTTCAGGACGCCGACGCTGCACCACGATCAGCACCACCGTCGCGGTCGAGGGCTGCGGCCAGATGTAGCCGAGGTACTGGACGAAGCCGATGTAGCCGGAGGCGATCTCGAGCGGGCCGCTGAGGATGAACTGCCAGACGAACAGGAACGCCATGAGGCGGCCGAACTTCTCGCGGCCGAACGCTTCGCGCAGGTAGCCGAACGATCCGCCCGGTCCCGGCATCGCCGCCCCGAGCTCGCTCCAGACCATGCCGTCGCAGATCACGATGACGAGCGCGACGAGCCAGCCGAGCATCGCCTGCGGGCCGCCGAGCGCCGTCATCAGCAGCGGGATCGTGATGAACGGGCCGATCCCGATCATGTTGATCATGTTGAGGGCGGTGGCCTGGAGCAGGCCGAAGCGGCGGGGATGCGGCGCGGGCGTGGACATGGAGCCACAGCCTAGCGCAGTTCCGGACGCGGTCTGAGCTGTGATAGCCTCCCGCCCATGACCGCCTTCACCCGGCGCCAGGCCCTGGCCGGCGCCGCCGCCATGCTCGCCGCGCCGTCGGCCACCGCCGCCGGCATCATCCAGTCCCAGCGATCGGGCCCGGGGCGCCTCAAGCAGTCCGTCTGCCGGTGGTGCTACGCCAAGATTCCGCTGCCGGAGTTCTTCAAGGCGGTCGCCGACATGGGCCTGCCCGCCGTGGACCTCCTGACCGAAAAGGAATGGCCGATCGCCAAGGAGTACGGCCTGACCTGCTCGATGGGGTCAGGGGCGGGCGGCACCATCGCCGACGGGCTCAACGTCAAGGCCAACCACGACAAGATCGTCGCGGGCTTCGAGCGCGCCATCCCGATCGCGGCCAAGATGCAGGTGCCGAACCTGATCACCTTCTTCGGCAACCGGCGCGGGATGCCGGACGCCGAGGCGATCGGGAACTGCGTCGACGGGCTCAACCGCATCAAGAAGGTGGCCGAGGATCACGGCGTCACCGTCTGCGTCGAGCTGCTCAACAGCAAGGTCGATCACGCGGACTACCAGGGCGACAAGTCGGCCTTCGGGATCGCCGTCGTCAAGGCCGTCGGTTCGCCGCGGGTGAAGCTGCTCTACGACATCTACCACATGCAGATCATGGAAGGGGATCTGATCCGGACGATCCGCGACAACCGCGAGCACTTCGCCCACTTCCACACCGGCGGCGTGCCCGGGCGCCACGAGCTCGACGACACCCAGGAGATCACCTGGCGCACCGTCGCGACGGCCATCGCCGACATGGGGTTCCAGGGCTACTTCGCCCACGAGTTCATCCCCGTCCGGGATCCGTTGACCTCGCTGCGCGAAGCCGTGAAGCTCTGCACCGTGTAGCGCCCGGAACCCGCGCCGGGTTCTCAGCCGCCGGTCGAATCGCATAAGCTCCCGTCATGCAGATGCTCATTGTCGGACTGCTCGCGCTGGCTGGTGCCGCCGCGATCTCCCCCGGGCAGGCCGCCGGCCGCAAGCCGGTGCCGCTGTTCGACGGGCGGACGCTCGACGGCTGGCAGGGAGACACGGCCAGGACCTGGCGGGTCGAGGATGGCGCCATTGCCGGCGGATCGCTCGACGAGACCGTCCCGAAGAACGACTTTCTCGTCACCACGCGGGACTTCGGCAACTTCGTCCTGCGGCTGAAGTTCAAGCTGGTCGGGACGGACGGGTTCATCAATGCCGGCGTGCAGTTCCGCAGCCGGCGCCTGGCCAAGCCCGCCCACGAGATGATCGGCTACCAGGCCGACCTCGGGGCGAAGTACTGGGGCAGCCTCTACGACGAATCGCGGCGGAACAAGACCCTGGCCGCCCCCGCACCGGAACAGCTGGCGACGCTGAAGCCGGACGACTGGAACGACTACGAGATTCGCGCCGAGGGACGCCGGATCCGGCTGGCGATCAACGGCGTACAGACCGTGGACTACACCGAGCCCGACCGCGAAATCCCACAGACCGGGCTCATCGGGCTGCAGATCCACGGCGGCGGCAAGGCCAAGGTGTTCTACAAGGATCTCGTCATCGAGGAGCTGCCGTAGCGCGGCGGATCGATCCGGTCTGAACCGGTCTGAACGAGGAAGCTTTCGATGCAGCACACAATCGCCGTCGCCGCTGTCGCCCTGTTGCTTGCGTTGCAGCCAGCGGGTGCGGCCGAGACGGCTCCGAACACCTTGACGCCGGAGGAGAAGGCCGCCGGCTGGCGGCTGCTCTTCGATGGCCGGTCGCTCGACGGCTGGCGCGGCTATCTGCGCGACGCGGTGCCGGACGCCGGCTGGGAAGTCAAAGACGGGACGCTGCGCACGGTGGCGAAGGTCAAGGGGGCCGACCTCATCACGCGGGACACCTTTCGTGATTTCGAGCTCGCCTGGGAATGGCGCGTCGCGCCGGGCGGGAACAGCGGCGTGAAGTACCTCGTCACGGAGGCGCGGCCGAAGTCGCCGGGTCACGAGTACCAGATGATCGACGATGGCGGGTATCCGGGCAAGCTGACGCCGCGGCAGTTCACCGCCGCCTTCTACGACGTCCTGCCCGCGGCGGCGGACAAGCCGCTGCGGCCGGCGGGGGAGTGGAACGCGTCGCGGGTGGTCGTCCGGGGCACGCGGGTCGAGCACTGGCTGAACGGCAGGAACGTGCTCGAATACGAGCTCGGGAGCGAGGCGGTGAAGGCCGCGCTCGCCGCGAGCAAGTTCAAGGGTCACGCCGGCTTCGGCGAGAAGATCGCCGGGCACGTCATGCTGACGTATCACCAGGACGAGTGCTGGTATCGCAGCCTGAAGATCCGCGAGCTGCGGTAGGCCGGGGTCCCTGCCCGGCTGATTAGAGAAGCAACGAGCGGTGGACGGCCATGCCGGCGGTCACCCCGTCGGCGCTCGCCCACGTCACGTTGTGCGCGTCGCGCGTGATGTCGCCGGCCGCGTAGACGCCGGAGACGGTGGTCATCCTGGTGCCGTCGGTGCGGATGACGCTGCCGAACCGCCCTTCGTCCAGCGCACAGCCCAACCCCTGCGCGATGTCGCTGTTCAGACGCGTGCGGGGACCAAGATAGAGCGCGTCAACCGCGGATGTTCGCCCGTCTGCCAGTGCGATCCCCGTCAGGCCGCTGCCTTCGCCGTGCAGCGCGCTCACCGGCGCCGGTTCCACCGCGACCCCGCGCGCCTGCAGCCGCGCGAGCAGCGCGTCTTCGGGCTGCGGAGCGCCATTCAGATACAGCGTGGTCGGACCCCATTCGGCAATGAGCATCGCCTGTTCCGCCGCCATCGGCGAGAGGGTCAGCACGCCCAGCCGCCGGCCGCTGAACTCGTAGCCATGGCAATACGGGCAATGCAGCACCGAGCGTCCCCAGCGTTCGGCAAGCCCTGGAATGGGCGGCAGTTCGTCCGAGATGCCGAAGGCGAGCACGAGCCGGCTGCTCTCGAGTGTGTCACCCGTTGCCAGCCCGACCGAGAAGCCGCCAGGCGCCACGGCCGCGCGGATCGCTTCTCCGTCGACGAAACTGGCGGTGGGATACGCCGCCACCTGCGATCGCGCGGTGGCGAGCATCGCGCCCGGCTCGCTGCCGTCGTGCGTGAAGAAGCCATGGGAGTGCGTCGCATAGCGGTTGCGCGGTGATCCGGTGTCGATGATGCAGACCGTACGCCGCGCCCGGGCGATGTACATGGCGGCGGAGAGGCCGGCGAAGCTGCCCCCGATGATGATGGCGTCATGTCGCATGCGCTGTCTCCAGATGGTGCGGGCCGCCACGGGCTGACAGCCGGGCGTGGAAGTCGGCGCTCAGCGCCGCCAGCGTCACGGTGCCGAGACGCGAGAGCAGCAGCGTCTCGGCTTCGTGGACGGCCCGGTCGAGGGCGGCGTTGACCGCCTGCTCGACCAGGCAGCCGGGTGACTCCGTCCGGTTGCCGATGGCAATGAGTGACGGGCAGCCGAGCGCCGCGTAGATATTGCGCAAGCTGACAGTCGACAGGTCGCAGGCGAGCACCCAGCCGCCGCCGTGGCCCTTTTCCGATCGGACGTAGCCGACAGCGCGCAGGCCGGCCAGGGTCCGCCGGATCACGACCGGGTTGGTGTGCATTGCCCTGGCCAGCACTTCCGACGTTACGGGTCCGGCCTGTTCCGCCATGTGCAGCAGGACGTGGAGGACGCCCGAGAGTTTGCCGTCCCGTTTCATGTAACTAATTATGTTACATGACTGGACTCCACGTCAAGCGTGGCCATCCGATCCCAACGCGGCGGCGCCTCGTATGGATCTCCGAGGAGAAGCACCATGACCGATCTGTTCGTGGAGTCGTGGGGGTCGGGCACGCCCGTCGTGCTGGTGCACGGCTCGCTGGCGACCGGCGCCGAGGAGTGGCAGGCGCAGCGGCCGCTCGCCGAGGAGCCTGCCCGCCGATTTGCTTGCCGCCGCCGTGCCGCTCGTGCCGGTGTGCCGCCGCGGGCGGCCGCCGTGGGAAGCGGTGCTGCCGCTTGCCGAGGTGGCGGCCGCTGCGTTCCCCAAGCTCGTGGTGTCCGGGGGCCACCACGCGGGATTCGACGCCATCTGCGACGATCTCGCCGAGCGGATCGGCGCCTCCCGGCTGGTCGTCGCGGGGGCCGGCCACGAGGTCCAGTTCGCCGGCCCGCCGCTCAATGAGGTGTTGCTCGACCTCTGGCTCGGTGCCTCCGCGAGGGCGGTCGCGGAGAGGCGGTCAACACAGCGGTCATCCGCACCGGTCCTCGAATGACGTGAGGTCGCGGCCTCCGCGAACCTCCTGCGCTATGCTCACCCCATGCCTCTGCTCACGACCATCGCGGCAGTCCTGGCGGTGATCCTCACCGTCGGATCCGCACCTCCACCGGAGTGGCCGCAGTGGCGCGGGCCGTTCAATACGGGGATGGCGGTGGGGGACGCCCCGACCGCATGGCACGCCGGCGACATCGACTGGCAGGTCGAGATTCCGGGCCGCGGACACTCGACCCCGGTCGTCGCCGGCCATCGCATGTTCCTGACAACCGCGATCCCGACGGGGAAGGGGTCGCCGCCACAGACTCCCGGACGCGCGGGCGGCGGCGCCGCCGCCGGGCTCGAGCACCGGTTCGAGACCCTGGCCGTCGATCGCGCGACCGGAAAGCTCCTGTGGCAGCGGACCGCGACCGTGGCCACGCCACACGAGGGTTACCACCGGGTCTACGGCAGCTTCGCCTCGAACTCGCCGGTCACCGACGGCACGCGTGTCTTCGCCTTTTTCGGCTCCCGCGGCCTCTACGCCTACGACCTGGAGGGCACGCGGCTCTGGCAGAAGGACTTCGGCGTGCGGATGCGCATGGACATGGCCTTCGGCGAGGGCACGCCGTTGACGCTGCACGACGGGCGCCTCCTGCTGCACTTCGATCACCTCGATACCGGCTTCCTCGTGATGCTCGATCCGGCGACCGGCCGCGAGATCTGGCGAACGCCGCGCACCGAGCCCTACAACTGGGCCGCGCCCTACGTCGCGCAGCACGACGGGCGCCGCCAGATCATCGTCAACGGCCTCACGGTCCGGAGCTACGACTTCGAGACGGGGGCGCTGCTCTGGGAGGCCGCGGGTCTTGGCGAGAACACGATCCCGCAGCCGGTCCAGCACCAGGACCTGGTGTTCGCGATGAGCGGACATACGGTGAAGATGCTCATGGCGATTCGCCTCGGCCGCCGCGGGACGCTGACCGGCACCGACGCCGTCGCGTGGTCCACGGCGCGGGGCGCGGCGTACACGCCGTCGCCGCTCCTGCACGACGGACGGCTCTATGTGACGTCCGACAGCGGACTGTTGACCTGCTTCGATGCCGCAACGGGAAAGCCGTACTACCAGCAGCAGCGGCTGCCGCAGCCCTACAACTTCAAGGCCTCGCCGGTCGGCGCGGGCGGCAAGCTCTATCTCGCCTCGGAGGAAGGGGACGTTATCGTCGTTCGGATGGGTGACCGCTTCGAGGTGCTGGCCACGAACACGTTCGAGGACCAGTCGTTCGTCGCGTCGCCGGTGATCGTGGACGGATCGATTTATTTGCGGAGCCGCACCCACCTGTTCGCCATCAGCAAGGACCGATCGGGGAGTCTGTAGGCGCGCCCGGCTGTCGCAGCATGCTGTCGAAACGGGGCCGGCCGCCTGGGATGAGTCGGACGCGAGGGGGATCGGAGTTGCCCGAGATCACGGCAGATCCAGGCCGCCAGCGCAGCGTGTCATCGGTTGTGGCGCGCGCCCTCGCGATGATCTGCGCGATAGCGACCGCAACACTCACCGTCTACTGCGGCATGCTCGTCTATGCCGCAACGACATTCGAGCCAGGCAGTCTCCCCGGGCCTGCGGTGTTGTCGATGGTGGCGGTCGGTGTCGGACTTGCCGCGATCCTGTGTGCAGGGCTGACGCATCTGCTGTGGAGAGCGGGGAGTCAGTCCAGATCTCGCTGAGCGTCTCGCGCTGGCCATGCCACCGCGACTGTTGACGACACGCACTTCGGCTGCTCCCTATTCCGCGCGCAGCGCGGCACACGGGTCAATCCGGGTCGCCCGGCGCGCGGGCAGCCATGCCGCCAGCAGTCCTACCGTCAGCAGCAGCAGCGTGACGATCGAGAACGCAATCGGATCGGTCGGCGTCACCCCGAACAGAAACCTCTGCAGCACGCGGGTCACGCCAACCGCCCCGGCGAGGCCGAGCGATCAGCGCCCGCGGCGACGATGCGGAGCGCGCGGGTGAGCACGAGGCGAAGCACGTCGCGCCGATCGGCGCCGAGCGCCATGCGCACGCCGATCTCGCGGCGGCGCTGCGTCACCGCGTAGGCCATCAACCCGTAGATGCCGCACGTCGCGATCAGCGTCGCCGCTGATCGCGAACAACACCAGCAGCAACATCCGGAAGCGCGGCTGCGCCACCGACGCCGCCACCGCCTCGTCCATCGTCCGCGTGGTCTCGATCGGCAGAGCGGGGGCGGCGGCTCGGATCTCGGCACGGATGCCTTCCGCCACGCTGGCGGGTGCGGCGGTGCGCGCGACGAACGACACGAACCGGATGAACCCGCTGCGATCCTGCTGGAACGGCACGTAGAGCATGGGCTGCACGGCCTGATCCAGTCCGCGCTGGCGAATGTCCGCGACCACGCCCACCACGGTCAGCCACTCGCCGCCGTCGCCAGGGCGCACGCGCCGGCCGAGCGCCTCGCCCGGACCACCGGGAAAGCGGGCGCGCACGATGTATTCGCTGACGATCGCCACCTTCGGCGCGTCCGCGCCGTCCCTCTCGTTGAACTCGCGGCCCGCCAGCAGCGGAATCCCCATCGTCCAGAAGTAACCCGCCTCGATCTTGGGTGTCCCGACATTGAACGCGGGCGCCGGCTGGCCCTCGACGGCGAACTCGTCCTGGATGAACATCATGCCGAAGGGTGCCGAGTTGATCAGGCTCGCGGACGTCACGCCCGGCAGGTACTGGATGCGGCCGAGCACGCCGCGCGCGAAGGCATGGATGCGGTCGGGCCCGTCGTAGAGGCGCTCCGGCAGCGTCACCCTGACGGTCTGGACGACGCCCTCGCGCCCGTTCGTGTCGAAGCCGGGCGAGACCGCCGTGAGGCGCACGAAGCTGTGCATCAGCAGGCCCGCGGCGATGAGGAGCACGAGCGTCATCGCGATCTGCCCGCCGACCAGCAGCGTCCGCAGCCGTTCGCCGTGACGGTCGCCCGTCGTGCGCGTTTCGCCGGCGTGCAGCGCGTGGCCTGCTCCCGCCGCCGACCCCCCGATGCGCAGGGCCGGCACGAGGCCGACCAGCAGGCTCGCGAGGAGTGACAGGCCGAGGGTGAAGGCCATGACGCGCGCGTCGATGACGACGCCGTCGGGCCGTGGCAGCAGGCCCTGGGGCACGAGCGGCAGCGCGGCGCCGAGCGCGAGCCAGGCGAGCAGCAGGCCGAGCGCCGCCCCCAGCAGCGACAGCACGGCTGCTTCGGTCAGCAACTGGCGCGCGATCCGCCGCCGCCCCGCGCCGAGCGCCATCCGGACTGTCAGCTCGCCGCGCCGTGCGGTGAGCCGCGCCATCTGCAGGTTCGCGACGTTGACGCAGGCGATCAGCAGGACGAACGACACCGCCCCGAACAGGATGAGCAGCAGCGGCCGCACCGTCTCCGTGCCGTACTGCTGCAGGCTCACCGCGCGGGCGAGCGTCCGAAGGTCGGGCGCGCGGGCGCCGGCCCCTTCCGCGCGTGCGGCGACCGGCACGATCGACGGATCGTTCACCAGCGGCGTCAATTCCGCGGCCGCGCGCTCCGGCGTCACGCCCGGCCGCATGCGGCCCAACAGCCAGAGCGATGCGCTCATGCCCGCCTCGCCGGACCAGCGATTGAGCAGGATGATCTCCGCTGCCGGCAGGGCGCCGAGCCGGGGGATCACCGGCGCGAAGCTGAAGTCCGGCGGCAGCACGCCGACGATGGTGCGGGGGAGTCCGTCGACGGTGATGGACTGGCCGACGATCGCCGGGTCGGCCTGGAACGCCGTGCGCCACAGCCGATCGCTGACGATTGCGCTGCGCTCGTCGTCTGGCGCCGCGGCGCCGGTGAAGAACGGGCGGCCGCGTGTCGGGCTGACGCCCAGCGTGGCGAAGAAGTTCGCACTCACCTCGAGCGCGGCTACCTGCAGCGGCTCGCCGCGTCCGGCGAGCTGCGCATTGCTCGACCGATAGGCCGCGAGAGACTCGAACGCGGTGATGCGCTGACGGAGTGCCTCGTACGTCGCGGGCGTCCAGGTCGCGAACGTCCTGATGCCCGTGTCGGTCTGCTGCGCCGAGAGGACGACGAGCCGGTCGGGATCGGGGTACGGCAGCGGACGCCACAGCACGCCGTAGGCGACGGAGAAGATTGCCGTGTTGAGGCCGATGCCGAGCGCAAGCGTGGCGAGGGTGGTGATGGTGAACACCGGATCGCGCCGCAGCAAGCGCACCGCGTGGCGCACGTCCTGCGCGAACGTCTCGACCGTCGCGAAGGACCACGGTTCGCGCGACTGTTCGCGCAGCCGCAGCGGATTGCCAATCCGCCGCCGCGCGGCCGCCCGGGCCTCGTCGCCGCTCAGGCCATCCGCGTCGGCGAGGGCCTGCGCCTTCATCTCCTGGTGAAAGCGCAGCTCGTCGTCGAGATTCCGGTCGAACTGATTCCGCTTGAAGAGGAACAGCAGACGCCGAAGCACAGAGCCCACGGCACCCCCTTGGGAGTCAGGACGCTAGGTCGTCCGCATTACGCGCATGATTGCGCCGAACATCTGGGAGAATCGCGATTCCTCGACGCCAAGCTGCTTCCTGCCGGCAGTCGTGAGCGTGTAGAAGCGCGCGCGCCGGTTGTTCGCCGACATCTGCCAGGCGGCTGAAACCCATCCCTTGACGTGCATCCGCTGCAGCGCCGGGTACAGCGAACCCTCTTCGATGGTCAGCACGTCCGCCGACAGCATGTGGATGTGCTGCGCGATGCCGTAGCCGTGCATCGGCTCGATCGACAGGGTCTTCAGGATCAGCATCTCGAGCGTGCCCGGCAGCAGCTCGTTCTTGCCGTTGCGCTTCGCGTCCTTCATCAGCGGCTCTTACATAGACGAACTATGGGAGCGAGAAGTTTCCGCTTTCGGTCGGAGGCTGTCAAGGCCTTGGTGCCAGCGCCCTGCGGCAGGTCGAAGAAGTCGACCTCGCCGGTGCCCAGGGTGTAGTGCGCCCCGACGACCCAGAGGGCGTCCGCCCTTCTGCGGCTCGAGCATGATGGGATCGGTCTGCTCGCGGGGCTGGCGCACGACCCTCCGCCGGACGCTGGCGCGGCACCGCCTTGTCGAGCGGATCGCCGGGCTCTGTGCGCGCCTGCAGCACCGCCGGGATGATCGGTTCGACCATCCGTCCGATCGAGCCGGGAAAGGTGGCGTTCTCGGTCACCACCTTGATGGCGGCGGCGACCGCGCCGCAGCTTTCGTGTCCCATCACGACGACCAGCGGCACACCGAGCACCGCCACGGCATATTCGATCGAGCCCAGCGCCACGGTGTCGACCGTGTTGCCGGCGTTGCGGATGGGGAGTCGCCGCCGAACTGGCCGGGGACCGCTGCACACTGGACCTGCCCGAGATCAAGCCGTCACAAAGTCACAGCGGTGCGATCTGTGGAGTGGTCGCGCAACTTTCGCGAGTCCGAACCAGGTGGGCGGCTGGCTGCGAGGGGTTCGGGCTTAGTGCCCGTCGAATCCCGTCAGGATCCGGGCCTCGGTCGAGAAGGTGCCTATCGACGTGAGCAATCGTGTTCCGTCAGGATGCAAGCTGAACCCCGCGAGGTTCGCCGTAGCAGCCATTCGAATTCCGACCTCGCGCGTTCGGACCGATACACCGTGGGCCGTCACGCCATAGATGCCGGTTGCCGCCAGCATCAGGGTGGGGGGAGCGGGAGAGACAACGTGCTGTTAGGCACCTCGTCGAGAAATTCGGCCGCCGCTTCGGCGGTCGTCAACGTCCGCCCGCGCACAATCGGCAACGCCAGGGTGTCGAAGTAGGCCGGGGAGGCCTGCACCAGGCTCGCCGACGAGGAGGTTCCACTCTCGGAGCGCAGGGTGGCGCTGTGGCGCCCGCCGCCGAGCGGCAGGACGTCCGCGGCGGCGACGGACGTGACGCCGGATATACTGCCACAACCAGCGGACGTTCCATCCGACTACATCGGGCGCGTCGGGGACGCCATGCGGCGTGCTGATTGCCATGTCTTTCACGTTCTCAAGCGGGGATGAGCGACGCCGGGAGCTGCTGCGAGGTGAGCTGCCATGGATGGCCGACCTCGATCACCTGGCCTCCGGCGTCAGCCTCAAGGATCAGTCTGTACGGCCTGTCTCAGCATTCGTTCGCTTTCAGGACACGCCGGCGAGAGGTGGGCCACGAGCCCGGCCATCCTGGGTACCGGCGTGTGAGGCCGCAACGGCGGCAAGGAATGGCTGGAGGCACGTGATCGGGTCCAGGCTCGGCCGCTACGAGATCATGGACACGCTCGGCGAGGGCGGGATGGGCGTCGCCTACAAGGCGCGCGATACCCACCTGGATCGCTTCGTCGCCATCAAGGTCCTGCCGGGCGCCACGGCCGCCGACCCGGAGCGGAAACGCCGCTTCGTGCAGGAGGCCAGAGCCGCCTCGGCGCTGAATCACCCGAACATCGTCACCATCCACGACAGCGATTCTGCTGACGGGACCGACTTCATCGTGATGGAGCTGGTGAGGGGTAAGACTCTCACGGACCTCATTCCACGCGAAGGCATGCCGCTCGACGAGGCGGTGCGTGTCGCCGTCCAGATCGCCAGCGCGCTCGCCGCCGCCCACGCGGCCGGCATCGTGCACCGCGACCTGAAGCCAGGCAACGTCATGGTGGACGATGAGGGGCGCGTCCGCGTCCTCGACTTCGGCCTGGCCAAGCTCAGAGAAGCGGAGCCGGCCGACGCGCACTCGGGATCGGAGAAGACGCGGGAGGCCGCGACCGGGGTGGCCCCGCGCACCGAAGAGGGCACGATCCTCGGGACCCTCAGCTACATGTCCCCGGAGCAGGCCGAAGGACGCCGGGTCGACGCGCGGTCGGACGTCTTCAGCTTCGGCTGCGTCCTGTACGAGATGCTGACCGGGCAGCGGGCGTTCCCCGGCGACTCGGCCGCTTCGACGCTGGGGGCCATCCTCTACACGGAGCCCGCGCCCCTGTCGGCCGATGCGCCCGCGCGCGTACGCGCCCTGCTGGCGCGCTGCCTGCAGAAGGATCCGGCACAGCGCTTTCAGCGGATGCGCGATGTCGAGGACGCCCTGGGGGAGGCGATCGACGACGCCGGCGCCGCCGCGCCGTCGGCGGGACCGGCGAGCCGCGCCTGGGCGCTGCGATCCCTGTCGCTGCTGGTGATGGCCGCGGGTGCGGCCGCGATGCTGGCCGCGGCCGGGTGGCTCTGGCTGGTTCCGTCGCGGCCGGGCGGCGCGACGGAACCGCTGGTGGCTCTGCCGCTGACCACGTATCCGGGGGTCGAGCAGACGCCTGCGCTCTCCCCGGACGGGCGCCAGGTCGCCTTCTCGTGGAACGGGGCCGACCAGGGCAACTACGACATCTACGTGCAGGCGATCGGCGCGGGTGGCACGGTGCGCCTGACCAGCGATCCGGCCCTCGACTGGGCGCCGGTCTGGTCGCCTGACGGCGACGAGATCCGCTTCTATCGATACTGGCGGGAGGGCCGGTTGGCGGTCGTCTCCGTCCCTCCCCTGCCCGGACGGGAGCGGACGCTGGCGGAGTTCCCCTTCCCGCCCGATCTGCCGACCATCGCGCTCTTCTTCGCCGGACTCGCGTGGTCACCGGACGGGACGCACACTGTGCATCCCAGCGAATCGGGGCTGGTCCTGAGTGGCAACGACGGCGTCCGGACGATCGGCGATCTGCCGGGCGGAACCGAGCTGTTCCCGTCGTTCGCGCCCGACGGGCGGAGCCTCGCCTTCGTCTGGCAGCCGGGCGGGGCCGACTCCGAGCTCTGGGTGCTGCGTCTCGGCCCGGGGTTTGCGGCGGAGGGGGCGCCGACGCGGCTGACCTCGGGGATGCGGTTGATCAACCGCCCGACGTGGACGCCGGACGGCAGCGAGATCATCTTCTCGGCGGCGACGGAGAGCGGCATGGGCCTGTGGCGGATCGCGGCATCGGGCGCGTCCCCACCGCGTCGCCTCGTGCTGGGGGGTGGCGGCGACGCCTGGTCTCCCGCGCTTTCCCGCGACGGGACGCGACTCGTCTACGAGCGGCGGACGGACCGCTCGAGCATCTGGCGGGTGCCGCTCGGACCGCACAAAGGTCAGGGCGAACCCATCACGTCGTCCACGCGGAGCGATGCGATGCCGTCGTTCTCGCCCGATGGCACCCGGCTGGCGTTCAGCTCGACACGCTCGGGAAGCCTCGAGATCTGGCTGGCAGACGCCGACGGCGCCAACCCCGGGCAGCTGACCTCCCTGGGGCAGTACTCCCTGTTCCCGGAGTGGTCGCCGGACTCGAGGTCGATCGTGTTCCAGAGCTCCGGAGACACGGGGACGGATCTCTATGTCGTGGGCGCGGCGGGCGGCACGGCGCGGCGCGTCACGACCGACGCGGACCACGAACAGCAACCCACCTGGTCGCCCGACGGGCGGTGGATCTACTTCATGTCGAACCGGACCGGTGCCCACCAGATCTGGCGCGTTCCGGCCGACGGCGGCGAGGCCACGCAGGTGACCCGCGACGGAGGGGAGTTCGCGCGGTTCTCACCCGACGGCAGCGAGCTGTACTTCACGCGCGGCGACTATGGCTCCCTCGAGCTGTGGCGGATGCCAGCGGCCGGAGGCGAGGGAACGCGGCTGGACGTGCCCCCCGTCTACGACTGGGGTTTCGGCATCGCCGGCGGCCGGCTCTATTTCACGACGCCGCTGGATGCGGCGACCTACCCCGTGCTGTCGCTCGATCTGGCGTCCGGCGCCGTGCAGGAAGCCGCCCGGATTGGCTTCTCGCCCTTTGCCAAGTTCGCGGTCTCGCCCGACAACGGGTGGGTCGCCTATTCGCAGCAGCAGCTGTCAGACAGCGACCTCATGCTGGTCGAGAACTTCCGCTAGTGTCCCGAATCAGTCATGAGCGGCATAAGTCGCGGAGCGCCGCGCCCGACTGGCAAGGCGCGAAGAGCGAGCTTATTGGGCATAAATGAGCAATGAGCAACGCCGCCAGGCGGGATGCGCCGCCCGCGAGTTGTGTCGCGAATTACTGATTCGGGACACCAGCACATAGCCAGGTCCGGCGGCACCTGGTCATTGCGGCACGACGCGCGACCGTGCCCGCGCCGGGAATGACCGTGGCCCCCATGTTGTTGAGGCTGCCGCTCCCGGCTCTTGGCACGATGAGCACTGGTCTCAGATCAGGCGGCGGCCGGACTCCTTGGCGATAACTTGTCGCTGTAGAACACCCCAAGCCTGAATACCGCCCAGAGGACGCCCGTCACAGCAGTCGCAACCAGCATCAGGACAAAGTCGGGCTGGTAGAGATAGAGCGTCCTTATCCAAACGCCGAAGAGGTGCGGGATGAGATATAGGGCGGTCCAGGCCAGCGCGAGCGTCATGAAGAGCGGAAACCACAGGCTGAAAGCGCCAAATGCGCCGGACTTGGCGCGAAGTCCGGCCCGGTGAAGCCACGTCACACCGATGCCGGTCACGAATATCACGGGCAGAAGCGCAAACGTCAGGAACAAGGACTTTCGGCCCCAGCTGCTCCCGCTGCCGTGGTCGTCGTGGCCGAGGGCTCTCGCGCTGACTCCACTGAAGAGTCCCGCGTGTTCTCCAAAGCCAATGCCACCGTTCGCATTGACGAGGATGACAACGCCTCTTCCTTTCGACGGCAACAGGACAGCGAGCGTCTCGACCCCGGGGGTGAGGCCCGAATGATAGACAGCGCCGTTCTTGGTATCGATGGACCAACCCAAGCCATAAGAGGGAGACGCGGCGCTGGCCGGGCGCAGCATGATGGCTTTGCTCTCTGCGCTGATGACGTCGTCCTTCCCGTTCATCATTACGGCAAGATACAACGCCATATCCGAGGCGGTGGCGACGACGCCGCCCGCCGGCGCGTTGGCACGATTGGTACGAGTGTCACCAAGCGGTCGCTTGGAACCGAACCAGGGCTGATGTCCGACCGCCATGGCGTCGTGGCTCTGCCCGTCGGAGACGAAGCTCTCATCCATGCCGACTGGTTCGAGGATTTCGGCTTCGATATAGCTGGCGAAATCCTGGCCGCTCACGTCTTCGATGACGGCGCCCAGTATCTGGTAGTTCGCGTTTGAGTATTGCCAGCGCGCGTCGGGGGCGTGGGGTGGAGACCATTCGGCGATGCGCTCGACCTGGCGCTGCAGTTCATCCCCACTCTGGGTTCGGTCGATCTGGGTGTCATTGCCCTGCTTGGTTGAGAAGCCGCTGGTGTGGCTGAGCAATTGCCGAATGGTGATGGCGCCGGAGGGGCGGTCCTTGAAGACATCGAGATAGCGCGAAACAGGAGCGCCCAGTTCGATGTCCCCGGCTTCGGCCAGCTTCATCACCGCCATCGCCGTGAAGCTTTTCGAGATGGAGCCAATCAGGAACCGCGTATCGGCCGTCACAGGCCTGCCGCTTCCGGCAAGGACTTCTCCGTGGGCGCCCGAAACCGACTCGCCGTCGACCACGACTGCATAGGCGAGGCCCGGCGCCCCCGAGATCGGCAGCTCGGTCGCGATGAAATCGTCTATCGATCCGACAGGCGCGCGCGCCAGTGCGGTGCTCGCAAGCCCTATTGCGAGCAGAGCTCGAACAAGACGCATCTTCCCACCCCTTCCTGCCAGACTGTGCCGTTGGCACAGGTACTATGGAGACCTCAAAGCGGCCGACAACGCCCGCATCGATTCCCCCAACCTGCACACCTGGACCGTTCGGCTACCCTACTCGTGCCGCGCCCCGTGCCAACCGTAGCTGCGCCAGGGATACGAGAATCCTCGAACGGTTCCACGAGGAAGGCGAGAGCGCCAAGTCCACGGATCGCAGCCAGCTTCAGAATCTGCTCACGTACTGCAGGTTGAACAAGGGCCGCGTCCATTTCGTGGTCGTCTTCAACCTGACGCGCTTCGCCCGAGACAAGTACGACCACTTCGCGCTGCGCGCACCTGCAGTCGCTTGGCATCTCGCTGCGCTCGGCGACGGAGCCGATCGACGACACGTCCACGGGCAAGCTGATGGAGGGCGTGCTTGCCGCATTCGCGCAGTTCGACAACGACTGTCGGTCAGATCGGACCCGGGCCGGCATGAAGGCGGCACTGGAGCTCGGCCGTTGGGTGTTCCTGGCGCCCATCGGCTACTTGAACGCGCCGCGGTCGATGGGCGAGAGCTTGATGCACGATCCGCAGCGAGCACCGCTCGTACGGCGCACCTTCGAGGAGTACGCGACCGGCCGCTACACGAAGGAGGAACTGCTCAAGAAGGCGCGGAGTTGGGGCCTCACGAACCGGCGCGGCAGGCCCCTCATGTCACAAGCGATCGGCATGCTGCTGCGGAATCAGTTGTACGCCGGGATCGTCGACGTGCCGGAGTACGGCGTTCGCAACAAGCGCGGCGACTTTGAACCGCTGATCTCGGAAGAGCTGTTCTACCGTGTCCAAGCGATTCTGTCGGGCCGTTCGCCGAGCACAGCGCCGCGCCAGCGCACGCATCCGGACTTTCCGTTGCGCGGTTTCGTTCGCTGCGAATCGTGCGGACGCGGTCTGACAGGCAGCTGGTCGAAGGGACGCAGCAAGTACTACGCCTACTACCACTGCCGCCCTGGTTGCCGTGCAGTGAACGTCACGAAAGCCACGCTCGAAGGCTTGTTCGCGGACGAACTCGCACTGCTCCAGCCGACGCCGGGCTACATGCGCCTGCTCAAGGAGTCAGCGATGCAGATCTGGAAAGCTCGCAAGGCCGCTGTGCACGAGGAGACTCGCAACTGCCGAACGCGCCGCCAAGTCGATTCAGGACAAGCTGGACCGTCTCGACGAGGCGTTCCTCTTCGAACGCTCGATCGACATCGAGACTTACGACCGCCACGCCGAGAAACTGCGCGAGGAGCTGACGCTCGCGAGGATCGACCGTCACTCAGGTCAGCTCGAAGAACTCGACGTAGAAGGCATTCTCGCCTTCGCAGAACGCGTTCTGCCGCGCGCCGCAGACCTGTGGGTGCAGGCGTCACTCGAACAGCGGCAGCGGTTCCAACAACTGTTCTTTCCGGACGGAATTGCGTTCGACGGAAATCGCTTTGTTCGAACCGGCGCAACCGCACCGGCCTTCAGCTACTTGCGGGAGATCAGAACCGAAAATGAAGGTTTGGTGGACCAGACCGGGATCGAACCGGTGACCTCGTGAATGCCATTCACGCGCGCTCCCAACTGCGCCACTGGCCCTCTGGGGGGATAACCGAACCCCCATTGTAGCGTGCCGGCACCGCCACGGTCAAAGGGGACGCACCGCGCCGCCGCTGCAGGATGCTAGGATCTGGGCGTGTCCTCTCAGTCGCGGCGACCCGCTCCGCCACCCGGCGGGCCCGGCGCGCCCGTCCTCGCCGGGGGCGGCGACATGGGCGCCCTCGCCCGCCAGCTGGACTGGAGCCAGACCGCGGTCGGTCCGATCCCGGGATGGCCCCAGAGCCTCCGCACCGCCCTGAGCATCCTGTTCGAATCCCGCTTCCCGATGCTGCTGTGCTGGGGCCCGGAGTTCGTCCAGTTCTACAACGACCCGTTCCGTCCCATCCTCGGCGTCAGCAAGCATCCCGCGCTCGGCAAGAGCACGAAAGACACCTTCGCCGAAGCCTGGCACATCATCGGCCCGCTGTTCGACCAGGTGATGCAGGGGAGCGCCGTCGGCTTCGACGACATGCTGGTGCCGCTCGACCGCAACGGCTTCCTCGAAGAGTGCTACTTCCTCTATTCGTACAGCCCGATCCGCGACGAGAGCGGGGGCGTTGGCGGGGTGCTCGTCACGTGCACGGAGACCACTGCCCGGGTCCTCGCGGAACGGCGGCTGCGGACGCTGCGCGAGCTGGCGTCCCAGGCGGCGCAGGCGCAGACCGACGAGACGGCGTGGCGGAATGCCGCGCAGGTGCTGGCGGCGAACGCGGCCGACCTGCCGTTCACCGTGCTCTACGCGCTCGACGCCGGCGGCGGCGAAGCCAGGGTCGTGTCGGCGTCGTCCGCCGCGGTCGCGCCGCTCCGCATTCGCGCCGGGGACGACGAGGCGCCGTGGCCGCTGTTCCAGGCAGCCGCGCAGGCCTCGCCGGAGATTGTTCCGGATGTGCGCCGCAGGTTCGGCGACCAGCCGGGGCCGCTGTGGCCCGAGTGCGTCGACGCGGCGGCGGTGCTGCCGATTACCCGGCCGGGCCTGCCGCAGCCCTATGGCTTCCTCGTCGCCGGCGTCAGTCCGCGCTTGCCGCTGGACGACAAGTATCGTGACTTTCTCGCCCTCGTGGCCGACCAGATCGCGACGGCGGTGGCGAACGCGCGGATCCATGAGGAGCAGCGCCACCGCACCGAGGCGCTGCTCGAGCTCGACCGCCAGAAGACGGCGTTCTTCAGCAATGTCAGCCACGAGTTCCGGACGCCGCTGACCCTGCTGCTGGCGCCGCTCGAACAGGCGATGGCGCGCTCGCCGGGCACGCTCGCGGCGGACGACGTCGAGCTGGTCTACGGCAACGCCGCGCGCCTGCTGCGCCTGGTCAACACGCTGCTCGACTTCTCGCGCATCGAGGCCGGGCGCGGCCACGCCACGTTCGAGCCCACCGACCTGTCCGCGCTGACCCGCGATCTCGCCAGCACGTTCCGGTCGCTGATGGAACAGGCCGGCCTGACGTTCGACATCGATTGCCCGCCGCTCGGCGGCCCCGTCCCCGTCGACCCGGGCGATGTGGGAGAAGATCGTCCTGAACCTGCTGTCCAACGCCTTCAAGTTCACGCTCAACGGCACGGTGCGGATTCAGCTGCGCGCGCGGGGCGACCGCATCGAGCTCAGCGTGCACGATACCGGGGCGGGCATTCCCGCCGCCGACCTGCCCCGCGTCTTCGACCGCTTCCATCGCGCCGCCGGCACGCCGTCGCGCACGTTCGAGGGGTCCGGCATCGGCCTGGCGCTGGTCCGGGAGCTGGTGCAGATGCACGACGGCGAGATTACCGTCGCAGAGCGCCGAGGGCCGCGGCGCCACCTTCACGGTGACGATCCCGGCCCGCGCCGCCGCGCCTTCCCCGTCCACCGCGCCCGTCGCCACCGGCGTGTCGGCGGGGGCGGCTGTCCCGTACCTCGAAGAAGCACGGCGTTGGACCGGCGAGACGGCACCACCTGTCGCCGCTCCGGACCGTCATGCGCCCGCCGGCCCGGGCGGACCACGCATCCTCGTCGTCGACGACAACGCCGACATGCGCGCCTACCTGTGCCGGTTGCTCGCCGGCGAGTGGGCCGTGGACGCGGCGGCGAACGGCCGCGAAGCACTCCAGCGACTGTCAACCGTCCGGCCGGACCTGATCGTGACCGACGTGATGATGCCGGATCTGGACGGGATCGCGCTGCTGCGGGAGATCCGGCACGACCCGGCGACGCGCCTGATTCCGGTCATCATGCTCTCGGCCCGATCCGGCGAGGACTCGCGCATCGAGGGACTGGCCGCCGGCGCCGACGACTACATCGTCAAGCCCTTCTCGGCGCGCGAGCTGGTCGCCCGTGTCCGGACGCAGCTCGAAGTGTCGCGACTGCGGCGCGAGACCGCGGCCCAGAACGACCGCCTGCTGACGCTCATCCAGATGGCGCCGGCGGCCATCGCCATGGTCCGGGGCCCGGCGCACGTCTACGAGGTGGCCAACGATCGCTACCTGCAGTTGGTCGGGCACCGCGACATCGTCGGCAGGCCGGGCCGCGAGGCGCTGCCCGAGCTCGTCCGCCAGGGCGTCTGGGATCTCTGCGACGCCCTCTACGCCGGCGGCGAACCGTACGTCGCGCACGAGTCCCGGGTCGAGCTCGATCGGCTCGGCACCGGCGCGCTCGACGAAGGGTTCTTCGATTTCGTGCTGCAGCCGCTGAAGGACCTGCGCGGCGCCGTCGAGGGCATCCTCATCCACGCCGTCGAGGTGACCGGGCAGGTCCGGGCGCGGCGCGACATCGACGATGCCCGGCGGGCGGCAGAGGCGGCCAACCGGGCCAAGGACGAGTTCCTGGCGATGCTCGGGCACGAGCTGCGCAACCCGCTGGCGCCGATCCTCACCGCCCTGCAGCTGATGACGCTGCGCGGCGACCGCGGCGCCGAGAAGGAGCGCGCCGTGATCGAACGCCAGGTCCGGCACGTCGGCCGGCTGGTCGACGACCTGCTCGACGTCTCGCGCATTGCCCGCGGCAAGATCGACCTGAGGCGCGAACGCGTCGAGCTGGCCGCGATCGTCGGCAAGGCCGTCGAGACGACCAGCCCGATCATCGAACAGAAGTCGCAGCAGCTCGCGATCGACGTCGCGACGACCGGCCTCGCCGTCGACGCCGATCCGACCAGGCTGCAGCAGGTCGTCTTCAACCTGCTGCACAACGCCGCGAAGTACACCGAGCCGGGAGGCCGCATCGCGGTGGCGGCGAGGCGGCGCGGCGACACCATCGAGCTGCGGGTCCGCGACTCCGGCATCGGCATCGAGGCGGAGATGCTGCCGCAGATCTTCGACCTGTTCGTCCAGGAGCGCCAGGCGCTCGACCGCGCCCAGGGCGGGCTCGGCCTCGGCCTGGCGATTGTCCGCAACCTCGTCGAGCTCCACGGCGGCCGGGTCGCGGTGGCCAGCGCCGGCCGCGGCCACGGCAGCGAGTTCGTCGTGTCGCTGCCGGCGTCGCCGCAGCAGCTTGTCCACCGGGCCATGCCCGCCGCCGCCGCGACGGCGCAGCCCGGCGTCAGCCACGGTGTGCGGGTGCTGATCGTCGACGACAACGAGGACGCCGCGGCGCTGCTGGCGACGGCGCTCTCGCTCGAGGGGTTCGACACCCGGACCGCCGGCGAACGGGCCGGCCGCGCTCCGCATGGCGGAGGGATTCGCTCCCCACGTGGCCCTCCTCGATCTCGGGCTGCCGGGCATGGACGGCCACGAGCTCGGGGACCGGCTGCGGCAGGCCGGTCATCGCCTGACCCTGATCGCGGTCAGCGGCTACGGCGCCAAGGCCGACCTGCAGCGGTCGGCCGAACGCGGCTTCGATCTCCACCTCGTCAAGCCGGTCGATCTCCACGAGGTCATCGGCCTGGTCCGGCAGGCAGCCACGGCTCGCGCCGGCGAGTAATCCCGCCCGCCCGGCGTCGTCCCGGCGCCGCTACCGGTACACCGTGATCACGGCCTGCGGTAAGGCGAACTGCCCTCACCCAGGCGACCACCGGCTATCCGGCGCTCAATCCAGCGTGAAGCTCACGGTGACGGTCATGACGACCGGCACCGGTTCTCCGTCCACTGCCGTTGGCGTGAATTGCCAGCCGAGCACGGCATGCATGGCGGCCACGTCGAGAGCAGTGTTGACGCTCCTGAGGACCCGCACGTCTCGGACGCAGCCGGTGGCGGCGATCGTCGCTTCCAGAATCACCACCCCCTGGATGCGCTCCTTCTGCGCGGCGGCGGGATAGACCGGGTTCCGATTGCGGATCTTGCGCGGCCGTTGAATCTTCTGTCCAACCCGGAAGATTCGCGGCGGAGCCTGGGCATCGGCGCACGCGAGCATCGCCTGGTCCATGGGCATCAGGATCCACTGCCACTCGTCAGGGAAGACGGGTTCACCGCGGTCGGCAACGGTGAGCATCGCGAAAGCCTGCAGCGCGCGCGCACACGCTTTCGGCAGCCGCCCCTCGTCAAGCATGACCTGTCGAGGTCGGCCATCAGGACGGTACGCGATCCGTGCGCCCGCCAACCGGTCGTCCCCGGGCCTCACCTTGCAGCCGGCGGCGTCCAGAGTGCTCTGAATGTAGCCGCCCGCCAGTGACCTCAGCGTGCGCACCGTCGACCGACGGCCGCTCCGGATGGGATCGCGCGCGGCGCCGGCTGGTGACGGGGACGTCTCCGCCAGAACGGTGCGCAAGGCCCGCCGCTCCGCGTCGGTCAGCTTTGCGAAATCCATCAGGTACTGCGCCTCGGACTTGTGTGCAGCCGCGTGCTCCAGGAGGAGCTTCGCGACGTCGCGCACGACATGGGAGGAGTCGCGATGCCGGGAGAGCAACTCGCTGCCGACCTGTCCCCAGTCCGTTTCCGGTGGGCCGCTCAATCCGGCCTGCGTTACCGGTGGGAGCGATGGCGCGCTGCCCCCAATCAATCGGGTTATCACGTGCCACGAGGTCCGTTCCCGGATGACAGGGTCGCTTGCCGCGAGCCCCGCCGCCACCGCCGCTTCCCCGCGCTCGCCGCCGCCCACCGCGTGCAGGACAGCCTCCCACGCCTTGCCGTCGGCGAGTGCAAGCGACGCCGCCACCAGCCGTTCCGCTGCTGCCGGATGCTGGTGCAACGCCATCGCGATGATGTCGTGCAGCTGTACGCTGTGATCGGGCAGCATGGCGAAAAGGTCGCCGAGGCGGGCCGCCAGGATCTGCGGCGCGCTCCGCCCCGGGTACTCGGCGAGGACCTGGGGAACCGGGCTGCCCAGGCGCGTGGCGGCCGCCTCGACTGCCGGTAGCCGCCGCGCGCCCTCCAGGTTCAGCAGCACGCGCGCCTGTTCTGCCGCCGGCCGCGGGTCCGTTTCACGCGCGAACTGTTCGCTCACCGCGGCGAGGAAATCCGCTCTGCCCAAGGCCATCACTGCGCGCGCGGCCAGCAGCCTGACGTCCGGGTCCGGATCGGTCAATGCCTGACCGAACGCGGCGCTGGTCTCCGCATCGGGAGCGTTCACCATCAACGCCACGCGGCCGGGCGTCAGTGGCGATTGTCCGAGCGGGACGGAGTCGGCGAACGCCACCGCAGCGGCGAGAGCCGCAGCCCTTCGAACCGTAGAAGCACGTGCCATGCGAAGTCTCCCAAAGGTCGACGCGACCCGCTGCCGGCCGCGCCCGCCGCCGTCCCCCACCGCGTCAGCGGTACATCGTGATCACGGCCTGCGGCGCGGCGAACTGCCCGTAGGTGGGATCGGTGTCGGGATCGCGGTTGCCGCGCGGGCGGGCGTAGGCGATGGCGGCGTGGAACTTTTCGGCAGCCGACAGCTGACCGGGTGGACAGTTCCCCGGAAGGTAGGGGTACATCACGCTGTTCCGGTCCGACACGTGAAAGAAGCCCATCGCATGGCCGACTTCGTGGACGACCAGTGCCCCGGGAATCTTGTTGCTGCCGCACGAGCAGACGTCGTTGTTGAGGGTAATCGACCCGGGATCGGCGCCGATGTTGGCGAAGCCGCACGTGCGCCGCTCGTTCGGGTCGCGCCGGACGTCCACATTGATCCAGCCGGCCGCCTGCGCGCGCGTTTCCGTGCCCGTCTCGAGCGTCGCCGACATCGACCCGCCGGAGAACTCCCGCACCGCCCGACCGAGCGCTTCCTGCACCACCGCAAGCACTTCCGGTTCCACGGGACGGCCGTTCTGATCGATCGTCTTCAGATAGAACTTCGGCGCCTGCATCAGCCGGTAGCTCGGGTACATCTTGTCCGGTTCGTCGTACGTGCCGCGCACCAGCTGCCGGTAAAAGTCCAGTGAAAAGGGGGCTCGATTGCGGATTACATCGAGGGTCACACTCGTGCGCGGCCCCCGCTGCCAGCTCACCCACACCTCCCGCGACAGGAGATCCGCTCCGGAGAGCGTCAGCCGATACGGGTTGGTCGGCGGACTCGCAGGCGCTGCAAGCTCATACGAACCATCCGAGGACGTCTGCACGGCCGCCAGTTCCCACGTGGGTGCCACGCTTGCCCCCGCAATCGGCTGCCGGCCGACGGTGTCGAGGAGCGTCCCTGCCACCGACCAGCTGTTCACCGGTTGCGCCGGCGCGGCAGGAGGGGCCGGGGTCGGTGCGGCCGGCGTTCGTGGAGCTGGCGCGTCACCACCACACGACAGGACTCCGAACAGGGCAATGACCGTAGCGCTTCTTCCCATGCCGCCCCCTGGGCGAACGGTCGGGAAGGGTCCGCCCCTGCAGCGGCGGGGGAATGTCAGCCCGTTCCGACTTCTGAGATGACTTGCGGAAGAGCTGGATAATAGACGAAGGTGCTCCGGCGGGCAAGCAGAAATGCGGGCGGCGGGCGCATATATGCTTGGGGACCACTGGCAACCACAGCCTCACCCCCGCGGCGAGCGCACGCGGCTTCGTCCCGAGACGGCCGCACGGAGACCTGACCGATGCTACTGATTGTCGTCCTCGCGCTCCTCGCGCTCACCGCGGTGGCCGTCATCGCCATCTACAACGGGCTCGTGCGGCTGAACGTCCAGGCGAAGAACGCCTGGGCCGACATCGACGTCCAGCTCAAGCGCCGCACCGATCTCATCCCCAACGTGGTCGAAACCGTGAAGGGGTACGCCAGCCACGAGCGGCAGACGCTCGAGGCCGTGGTCAGCGCGCGCAACCGGGCGGTGTCGGCGCAGGGCGCCGGGCCGGCCGAGCGGGGCCAGGCCGAGGGCGCCCTGACGACGGCGCTGCGCGGATTGTTCGCGCTGGCCGAAGCCTATCCGCAGCTGCGCGCGGCGGAGAACTTCGCGCAGCTCCAGGGCACGCTGGCGCAGGTCGAGGAGGCGGTGCAGAACGCCCGCCGCTACTACAACGCGGTCGTGCGCGACCTCAACACGAAGATCCAGCAGTTCCCGTCCAACCTCGTCGCCGGCCTGTTCGGCTTCACGGAGCGCGAGTTCTTCGAGATTGCCGGCGCCGAGAGGGAGGTGCCGCAGGTGAAGTTTTGATCCGGCTCGTTCGGGCGCCGGTTCGGGCGCTGGTTCTGGGGATCGTCCTGCTGGCCGCCGCCCCAGCCGCCGCCCAGCGCACGCTCGTCATCAGCAGCTTCCACGCCGCCATCGATGTCGCGGCCGATGGGTCGGTCGTCGTCGAGGAGGCGATCGTCGCGCGGTTCACGGGCTCCTGGAACGGTCTCTTCCGCACGATCCCGGTCGAATACCGGACGCCGCAGGGGCTGAACTACACGCTCCGCCTCGACATCGAAGCGGTGACAGACGACGAGGGGCGCGAGCTGCGCTACGAGAGCAGCCGCCAGCGCCATTACAGAAAGCTGAAGATCTGGATCCCGGACGCGACGGACGCAACCAGGACGGTGAAGCTGCGCTACCGCGTGGCGAACGGGCTGCGCTTCTTCGACGAGCACGACGAGCTGTACTGGAACGTGACGGGAGACGAATGGGACATGCCGATCGAGGCGGCCTCGGCGCACGTGCGGCTGCCCCCAGGCGTGTCCGGCGTACGTGCGACGGCATTCCGCGGCGCGTACGGGTCCACCGAGCGCTCGCCGGTGTCCGTCGAGCCGGCCGGCGTGCGGGTCCAATCCGAGCGCGGCCTCGGCTTCCGCGAAGGCCTCACCGTGGTGGTTGGCTGGAACCCCGGCATCGTCCATCGTCCGACCGCGGCCGAACGGACGGCGAGGCTGGTCTACAGCAACCTGCCGCTGGCGCTCCCGCCGCTGGTGTTCCTCGGGATGCTGCAACTGTGGCGCAAGCGCGGCCGCGACCCCGCACTGGCGCCAATCGCCACCCAATACGAGCCGCCCGGCGAGATGACGCCGGCGGAGCTCGGAACGCTGGTGGACGGCAAGCCGGACATGCGCGACATCACCGCGACCATCGTCGACCTCGCGGTGCGCGGCTACCTGCACATCGCCGAGACCAGCGACGAGCGCTTCTTCGGCCTGTTTTCGAGCCAGGACTACACGTTCACGCTCAGGAAGCCGCGGAGCGGCTGGACGGACCTGAAGTCGCACGAGCGAGCCATGCTGGAGGCCATGTTCAGCGGCCAGCTCGACTCCGTGAGCCTGTCCGACCTGAAGAACAGGTTTTACAAGCACCTCCCGGGACTGAAGGACGACCTCTACGACATGCTCGTCGGCCGCCGCTTCTACACCGGCCGGCCCGATCGCGTGCGGCTCCTGTTCATCGTGGCGGGCGCGGTGGTGGGCGGCCTTCTGGCGATCGCCGGCGCCACGGTGATGATCACCTTCGGCATGCAGCCGGCGGCCGGTATCGTGGCGGGCATCCTCTCCGGCCTCATCATCGTCCTGTTCGGCTGGTTCATGCCGTCCCGGACGGCCCGCGGTACGCGCGAGCTGGAAAAGGTGCTGGGCTTCCAGGAGTTCCTCTCGCGGGTCGAGTCGGATCGCCTGAATCGGATGGTCCGGACGCCGGAGATGTTCGAGAAGTTCCTGCCGTATGCCATGGCGCTCGGCGTCGAGGACAACTGGGCCAGGGCGTTCGAGGGCATCTCCAAGGAACCGCCGCAGTGGTACAGCGGTCCGGCCGGCGTGCACACGTTCCGGCCGGGCACCTTCACGAGCAGTCTCGGCGCGATGTCGGCACAGGCGGCGACCGCGATGGCGTCCTCGCCGCGAAGCAGTGGCGGATCGGGCTTCGGGGGTGGCGGATCGAGCGGCGGCGGCTTCGGCGGTGGCGGCGGCGGCGGATTCTGAGGTGAGGGGGTTCAGGAGGCGGTCATGATGTCAATGGTACCGATAGCCGCCGTTGCTGGCGCGCTGCTTTTCTGCCTGCCCGCGATCTCCGCGGCGCAGACGCTGACCCGCTACGTCAAGTACGAGTCCGCCGGCCGGATCGCCTGGGGCCTGCTCGAAGGGGACACCATTCGCGAGCTGAAGGGCAACGTCTTCGACGCGGCCACCCCTGACGGCCGCACCCACAAGCTCGCGGACGTCACGCTGCTGCCCCCAGCCGAGGCGAAGAAGGTCATCGCGGCCGGTCTGAACTACCGGAGCCACATCGGCCAGCAGTCCGCGGCGCCTTATGTGGGCCTGTTCGCGAAGCTGCCGACGTCGCTGGTGGGCCACGGCGCCGACATTGTCTACCCCGCCGACGCGACCACGGTGCATTACGAGGCCGAGGTCTGCGTGGTCATCGGCCGGCGCGCGAAGCACATCACCGAGGCCCAGGCCAGGGACCACGTGTTTGGCGTGGCACCGTGCAACGACGTGAGCGAGCGCAGCTGGCAGAAGGCGGATCTGCAGTGGTTCCGCGCCAAGGGGGCCGACACCTTCGGCCCGATCGGTCCGGCGCTCGTTCGTGGCGCGGACTACCGGAAGCTGCGGCTGATCGGCCGGCTCAACGGCAAGGTCGTCCAGGACACGACGACCGACCTGCTGATCTTCTCCATCGACACCATCGTGAGTTACGTCAGCCGATACGTGACGCTGGAGCCGGGCGACGTGATCTTTACCGGAACGCCGGGGACCACGCAGGCCATGCGCCCTGGCGATACCTTCGAGGTGGAGATCGAGGGCATCGGCGTCCTGCGCAACACGGTCGTGGCCGAGCGCCGCTGAGGGCTTCAGCGGGCCGCGGGTGTAAGGATTACACGTCCCGGCGGCCTGAGCGCGATGCCGCGGACGACGGCTGCCCCCGGCAAAGTCTTGATGCGCTTCCTCTTTCGGCAAATCGGATGATGGGGCACGCTCCTTGCGCAGGCCCGGGCGTTTCTCAACGCTCATCGATCGCCAGGGGACGACCTCCCCGGGAGGAGCCATGCACATCTGGTCCGAGTTCAAGAACGCCATCCTGCCGTGGCTCGTGGCGGCGGCCGTCGTCGGGCTGCTGATGGTGGAACACCGGCGCACGACCGCGGCGCTGGTCGCCGCGAACGGCCGGCTGGCCGATGCGGTCGAAGTGCAGGGACGGGCGCTCGACGGCGTGCGCGACCTTCTCGCGAAGCAGGGGTACACGCTGCCCCCTTTCGACGCGTCGCGGTGATTCGCGGGCTCCGCGAGCCCGTCCGCCTGACGACGCGCGAGTCAATGCGCATCTTCGACCTGGCGGACATCTGGGCCACGCGGACCGGCAACACCGTCCGGCTGGTCTCGGCCAACGACCATGTTCACGCGCGCGGGTCGGCGCACTACGCCGGCGTCGCCGTCGATCTGCACACGTCCGATCCGGCTGGCCTGAGCGAGGTGCTCCGCCAGGTCGGCTACCGCGTGTTGTGGAATGTCCCCGGGCACCGCGCGCACATCCACGTCGAGCAGGTGTCGCTGCAGCGCTCGCCCGCGCCGCGGATGCTCCCGCCCGTCGTCCGCGCGAGGGGGGAGGCTGCCGGACGGCCGCCCGCCCGGTGAGAGTAGAATCGGCTCCGCCGCCGTTGTCGGCCGGAGGTCGATTGTGTCCAGCTCCTCGTCCCGTCGCTCGATGGCCGGCCTCGCCGCGGCCGGCCTGATCGCCGGCTGCCTGGCGCAGGCGGCGCAGGAGCCGGCGCCCTTCAGTCCGGAGGTCGAGGAGTTCGTCTCGATCTATCTGAAGCACGGTGGTGACAAGCTCACCAACTGGGTGCAGGGCGAGCGGGCCTCGCGGCCGGAGGAGGCGCGCAAGGCGTTCACACCCATCGACGGGCTGGCGATGGACCTGGTGGCATCCGAGCCCGTCATCCGTCAGCCGGTAGACCTGCACTTCGACGATCGCGGGCGGCTGTGGGTCGTGCAGTATCTCCAGTACCCCTTCCCGGCCGGCCTGAACATCACCGCCTACGACCAGTATCTGCGGGCGCGTTACAGCGGCACGCCGGCCGCTCCGCCGCACCATGTCAGGGGGGCGGACAAGATCACCGTGCTCGAGGACACCAACGGCGACGGCGTCTTCGACACGCACACGGATGTGATCACCGGCCTGAACATCACCACGAGCGTGCTGACCGGACGCGGCGGCGTCTGGGTGATGAACCCGCCCTATCTGCTCTTCTACCGCGATCGCACCGGCGACGGTTTGCCCGACGGCGATCCGGAGGTGCGCCTCGCGGGATTCGGCCTCGAAGATACCCATTCGCTCGCCAACAGCCTGACGTGGGGTCCGGACGGCTGGCTCTACGGCGTGCACGGCAGCACCAGCACCGGCAACGTCAGGGGGATCGCCTTTCTCGGCCAGGCGGTCTGGCGCTATCACCCCGAGCGTGACGTGTTCGAGCTGCACGCGCAGGGCGGCGGCAATCCGTGGACGCTGTCCTTCGACAGCAAGGGGCGGGCGTTCTCGGGCGACAACGGCGGCAACAGCCGCGGGTTCCACTGGGTGGAGGGGGGCCGCTATCAGAAGAACTGGCCGAAGCACGGCCCGTTCACCAGGCCCCACGCCTACGGCTACATTCCGCACATGGCGCACGAGGGTGATCCGGCCCGCTTCGCCATGACCTCCGTCGTGTACGAAGACGGCAGGCTGCCCGGCTACGAGGGCCAGATCATCTCGGGCATGGCGCTGACCAGCCGCATGCAGGCGTCGCGTCTCGTGGCCGACGGGTCAACCTTCAGGACGGTGGACACCGACACGCTGGTGACCACCGGCGACCGCAGCTTCCGGCCGGTGGACACCGCTGTCGGGCCGGACGGTGCGGTGTACGTGGCGGACTGGTGCGACATCCGGATGGATCACACCGACCCGCGCGACACGTGGGACAAGTCGTGCGGACGGATCTGGCGCCTGCGCGCCCGCGACCACAAGCCGGTTCCTCCGTTGCGCCTGTCCGAGCGCAGCAGCGAAGAGCTCATCACGCTGCTGGGCGACTCCAGGAAGTGGTATCGCGACCAGGCCAGGCGGCTCCTCGGCGAACGGCAGGATCGCTCGGTGGTGGCGCGGCTGCGGCGGCTTGCAGGGGCCGCGCGCGGGCAACTTGCACTCGAGGCGCTGTGGGCGGCGAACCTGATTGCCGGGATGGACGGCGACTGGGCCCTGGATCTTCTCGACCACGAAGATGCGGCCGTGCGCGCGTGGACGCTGCGGCTGATGGCTCCGGCAACGGCGACGCGGCCGGTCGCGCGGCTGGTCAGGCTTGCGCAACGGGAGCCGGACGCTCAGGTGAGGAGTGAGCTCGCGCAGGTGGCCGGACGGCTCGACATCAAGGACCGGCTGGCCGTGCTGCAGGGATTGATCCGGCGGCAGGAGGACATCTCCGACACGCACGTACCCCTGCGAATCTGGTGGACCCTGGAGAACGCGATTGCCAGCGAGGCAGACACCGTGCTCACCTGGCTCGAGGAGGCTGGCGTCTGGCAGGCGCCGCTGTTCACCGAGCACCTGGCCGGGCGCATCGCACGGCGCCTGGCCGCGGACCGCGGCGAACAGTCGTTCACGCGCCACGATCCCGACATCGACTGGCAGGCGTACGCACGCCATCCGCGCAACCGCATGCCCGGCGGCAAGGGCGACTACTCGGAGTGGCAGACGGGGTATGCGCCGGAGATCAGCACGCGAAGCCTGACGCGTCTCGCGCGGCTGCTGGAAATGGCGCCGCCGGCCCATCGCGCCCGGCTGCTTGCCGGCGTCAGCGACGGGCTCGCACAAGGTGCCGCCGTGCCGCACGTGCCGGATCGTCTCGTGACGCTGATCAGAGGATGGTGGGCGGCGGGACCGCCGACCCGCGAGTTGGTCGACGTGGCGGCCCGCCTCCGCCTTCCTGAAGCGGTGGCGACGGCACGCGTCCCGGCCAGGGACGGCGCCGGCGGGAGCGAGGAGTTCCTGACCCACTGCGCCCCCTGCCATCAGGCGGACGGCAGCGGCATGCCGAGGCTCGCCCCGCCTCTCCGCCACTCGAAGCGGGTGCTTGGCCCCGCGGAGCCCCTCGTGCGGATTGTGCTCCACGGCCTGCAGGGCGACCTGCTGATGCCGGCCATGGGGACGCTCGAAGACGGGCAGCTCGCGGGGATCCTCACGTACATCAGGAGCGCGTGGGGACACGAGGCTGGAGCGATCCCGCCGGAAACCGTCAGCCGGGTTCGCGCCGCCAGCGCAGGGCGCCAGCGGCCGTGGACCGCGGGAGACGTGGAGAAGTAACTGGGGAACTGGGGAACTGTGCTCACGCCGGAGATGCAGGCCTTCGTTGCCGAGCAGCCCGACCTCTACCTGCCGGTCGCGGGCGGGTGGGGGCGGATGGCATCACCCATATCCGCCTGGCCAGGGCGAATCGGGACGAGCTCACCGGTGCGCTGCGCGCGGCGTGGGCCTTGCGCGTGAAGAAGAACGCCGCGCGAGGAAAACGTAGTGGGCCGCGGTGACGCACCCGCACCTCCGGGTCATGGCGGGCTGCCTGGGGGCAGCGGCGCTCTGGCCGCTCGCCGCGGTGGCCAACTGGCTCGGCGTGAACCTCGGCACGCTCGAGCAGCTGGCGAGGGCTGACCCCGACGGCTTCCGGCCGGTGCCGGCGCTGCTGCTGTTCGTTGGACCGGCGCTCACGGGGGCCGCCGCGCTGCTTGCGCCGCTGGCCGCCGTGCGCGTCTTCCGATCGCCGCCGCCTTCCGCTCCCGGCATCCTGATGCGCGCGGCGCTCATCCAGCTGGGCCTCGTCCTGGCGTTCGCCGCGGCACGCGTCCCAGTCCACGCGGCGCTGGCGAACTGGATGCCGATGGCGGCGGATCGACAGACGCACGGGTGCCTATGTCGCACCCGGCCACTTCATCGCGCTGCAGCGGACAGCCGAGCGCACGACCCTGCCCCCGCTCGCCGCGCTGGCGCTCGGCGTGGGCGCGCTGGCGATTGCCGCGGCGAAGCTTCAGCCCAGGTAGCGACTCAGCTGAGCCATTCCTTGCGCGATTCTGCGTGCGGCCGCCCGCGGCACCGGGTATCGTGGGGCTATGTCTGTAGCAAAAGTGTCTGAGATCAGCTCCACCTCGACCACCAGCTTCGAGGATGCCATCAACAGCGGCATCGCCCGCGCGAGCAAGACCATCCGCAACATCAAGAGCGCGTGGATCAAGGAACAGCAGGTCCGGCTCGAGAACGGCAAGATCATCGAGTACCAGGTGAACATGATGATCACGTTCGTGCTCGACTGAGCGCGAGCAGATCGGGCTGCCGCGCCGCGCGCCGGAGAACGAGTCGCGCAGGGAGGTGCGCGAAGCCATGCGCGAGATCGGTGCGCACTTCGCCTCCCTGCGCGACATCGGTCCGCCCTGGTAGCGCCGGTCAGTGCCTGACGACGGCGACGTCGTCGATGGCCGCTTCCACCAGGCTCGAGCCATCGGCGTCGGCGGCCTCGATGAGGAGCCGAACCGTCTTGCCCGCCAGGCGGCTCACGTCCACGCTGGCCGTGGCCCACGCCGCGTCGTCGTTCTCGGGCGCGCCCAGCTCTTCGAAGACGAGCGTGCGCGTCTCGCTGATCACCGTCACGCGCAGATAATCGGACTTCGACGAGTTGCTGCTGTGCGCGAGGTAATACCTGAAGCGAAGCGTCAGGGCGGCGTCCGCCGGCAGGCTGATCTCCGGGGACAGGATGGAGGTCCGGCCGCCATCGATGTCGTAGCTGCCCGACGACGAACCTGCGAGGCGCCCGGTCACCAGGTCGTTGACGCCGCTCGCGGTCACGTCGAGCTGCTTGATGCCGTTCGAAGAGGTGGATTGCGGATTCCCGCGCTCCCAGCTGCCCGTTGTTGCCGTGTCCAGGCCATCCGGGTTCCTGGTCCACCCGAGGTCGCTCTCGAAATCGTCCAGGAACACCGTGGACTCGGGGGTGAGCGGGACGTCGAGCACCGTGGCGCCTGCTGCGGTGACGGTCACGCGGCGGACCTCCGCCCGGTAGCCGGGCGCTGAGAACTGGACGTCATAGGCGCCTGGCGGCATGAATGCCTGGTAAGCCCCGTACCTGCCTCCGCTGCGGTTCGTTTCGCCGTTCGTGAAGCGGACGTTGAGCAGGTCAATCCGTGCGGCCACGGGGGCTCCGGTCGCGGCGTCGGTCACGTGGCCCGACAGCGGGATCGGACGTTCCAGCACCGCCAGGATCCCCGGCCATACCAGCTCGGCTTCCCTGACGGCGCTCTCGTACGCCGGCTGGAACTCCGAGTGGGTCTCGATGAGGAAGGCATACGCTCCCATCTGCGCGAACTGCCACTGCTGATGTTCGCCGTCGGCGCTGGGCACCCGCGTATGGCCGCCGTAGCCCGAGGCCGTCGAGATGGCCGCGGCTTCCTGCTGCATCCAGGACTGGAACGGGTGCGACAGGCAGCGGTAGCCGTAGAGCACCTCCCGCCCGTACGAGTGATAGTCGATGACCTTGGCGAAACGCTCGGTCTCCGACCACAGCATCATCGTCCTGGTCTCCGGTTCTGACGACGCGGCTGGTCCTTTGTAGGTTTCCGACACCGGGTTCGTGCTGCCCGCGCACGACGTGTTCCAGCCCTGAGCGTAGTTGCGGTTCTGGTCAACGCCGATGCCGGGCGCGACAATGCGGCGGTTCTTGCGCCACATGCCGTTCAGCGTGAACACGTGGTTGTAGCCGTCGGGGTTCCAGACCGGCGCGATCCAGATCTCGTGGCCGTCCACGGCGGCGGTCACCCGCTCGTCGTTGCCGTAGCCGGAGGTCAACCGCTCGGCGGCGTGCAGGGCGATAACCGGGACGACGAGCTCGCGCGCGTGGTGCGTGCCGACCACGAGCATGGCCGGCTCGTCCTCGTCGACCGCCACGTTGTCCGAGATCCTGAGCGCGTAGAGATGGCGCCCTTCGAACGTCAGGGGCGCCCCGTAGGCCGCCGTCAGATCCACGACTTGCGCGATCTCCGGGTGGGCGGCGGCAATCTCCCGCAGCCGGGCGTTCACGCCGTCCAGGTCCCGGTAGCTTGCGGCGGCGGGCGTCTGCGCCAGCACCGGCGTTGCGGTGCTGGCAACCAGGGACGCGGCCAGAATCGCCATCGTGCGGATCTGCATGTTTCCTCCAGCTGGGGGGTGCGAGCCAGCTCTGCAAGAACAGACCCGGCAGCGGCGGCCCCGCTGCGGCGCGGAACCACGCATTCCGGAACGGGCGCACACGCGCCGGTGCCGATTCCGCACGTTCGAGCCGCAGCCGCACTAAGCTTGAGGAGGCATGACTCGACGCCTTCGACTCACTTTCGTTGCCACCGGCCTGGTGATCGCCACCGCGTCCATCGCCAGCCTGTCGTTCCAGGCGGGACAGGAGCGCCACCCGGTCAGCGGCCGGATCATCGCGCCGACCATGGATGTCAGCGGCGCGCCGTGGCTGGAACGGCCCGAGCGCGAGCGGGAGGAGCAGCCGGGCCGCGCGGTCGAGGCGCTCGGCATCGCGCGCGGCATGGTGGTCGCCGACGTCGGTGCCGGGTCCGGCTACTACACCGTGCGTCTGGCGAAAGCGGTCGGACCTGACGGGCGGGTCTACGCCACCGACATCCAGCCCGGGATGATCGCGTTGCTCCGTGCGCGGATGGCGGAGCAGAAGCTCGCCAATGTGACGATCGTGCAGGGGACCGCCGGGGATCCGAAGCTGCCGGATGCCACCTTCGACCGGATCCTGATGGTGGATGTGTACCACGAGCTGTCGGGACCGCAGGCGTTCGTCGCCTCGCTCGCGCGGGCGCTCAAGCCCGATGGACGGCTGGTGCTGATCGAGTTCCGGGGCGAGGATCCAGACGTGCCGATCCGGCCGGTCCACAAGATGACCGTGGCCCAGATCCGCCAGGAGCTGGCGGCGGACGGGTTCGCGATCGACCGGGTGATCGACGTGCTGCCCTGGCAGCACATCGTGGTGCTGAAGAAGAGCCGCTAGCCGCCCAGCGTGTGTGAAGGCCCCTTGTTCATCGTCCCGAGAGCACACGGCCCATGCTGCCGCTGTAGCCGGTCATTTCGAGATACCCGCGGCCGGTGACCGGTTCGCCTCGGCTGGTGCCCGCGATGTCGATGACCCCTTCCCAGTACGAGACGCCGGATCCCTCGGTCGAGAGCTCCTGGTTCTCGAGCGGCGTGGTGACCTCGAACGCCAGCCCGGCGCCGGGGATCTGGACGCGCCAGCCGATCGGATAGGTCGCGCCGGAGGCTGCGCGGAACGTCCGTCCGGACGCGCGGAGCGTGAAGTCGCCGGCCGCCAGGTGCCGCGTCCGTCCGTCCGCCTCGACGAGGGTGCCGCTCGACCGCGGATCGCGTGAGCCGTCGCTTCGCCGCAGCTGGTAGAGCATCAGGTCGCGGCCATCCCGCAGCTGGATCGACAGCCAGTCCCACCCCTGCTGCTCGGGCTCGAGGAAGCTGGTGCCGAACTCGTGGTCCATCCAGCTGAGGCCCGTCACCTCGAAGGTCTCCCCGTCGATGGCGATGGTGCCCCGGGTGGGCATCCGCGTCAGCGAGTAGTAATGGGACGCATTGCCGGCCTGCGCCCCCTTCTGGCTGATGCCGTTCACGCCGTTGATCGCCGCCGGCTTCCCTTCCTCGAGCACGAGGTTGACGCCGGCGCCCGGCGTGGCCGCCTGGATCACGTGGCGGCCGCGCTCGTCGAGCGTCGCGCGCCAGTCGTCGTTCCACACGTGATACGCCGCGCTGTTGGCGCCGGCCAGACCGGGGCCGGCGCGATTGAGCCGTTCCGCGTGGCGGTAGCGGCCTCCGGCGGGATCCGAGACGGCCAGGTGGGTCATGAACAGATCCCGCACCGCCCACCGCGACGGGTTGGCCGGCGCCGGATCGATGCCGACGCGGAAGAAGGTCACCTGGAACCCGAAGCGCCGGCCCTGGGCGGTCTCGAGATTGCCGGTGTAGTACCACCATTCGATCTTGTAATCCGGGTGGCTGGCGTGATCGCGCGGGAAGGCATACCGGTACCCGGCCGCCGCTTCCTTCCACTCCGGCGCCGCCGCGCCCGTCGAACAGAGGGCGAGCAGGGCCGCGATCGGCAGCACGAGCGTCCGCCACGGGCGGCGGGCGCTCCCCGTTGTGGCCCTCGCTCTATTCGTCATGGGTGAGCACGAGCTGGGCCGCCCGGCGGGCGGGGTAGACCCCGGCGAGCGCGGTCGCCACGATCACGGCGATCGAGACCTGCGCCAGGAAGCCGTACGGCACGCGGAACTGGATCGTCCAGCCGAAGCTCTGGACGTTGATGACGTAGACGAGGATGAGCGACAGCGCCAGGCCAACGACCAGGCCGATGGCCTGGCTGGCCGCGCCAATCAGGGCCGCCTCGATCACCACCACGCGCTGCACCTGGCGGCGGGCCGCGCCAATCAGCCGCAGCATCGACAGCTCGTGGCGCCGCTCGAACACCAGCGTGAGCAGCGTCGCGCCCACCCCCAGCATGGCAACGATCACGGCGATGATCTCGAGCGCGTAGGTGATCGCGAAGGTGCTGTCGAACACGCGCAGCACCTCTTCGCGCAGGGCGCGGTTGGTGTAGATGAACGCGCGGTGCCCCTCGTCCAGGCTGTCGAGCATCTCGCGGCGCACCTGCTCGGGATCGGCGCCGGCGGCGAGGTACACGGCCATGCCGGACGGCGCCAGCTCGCCGAAGTCCCGGGTGAACGTCCGGCGGTCCATGACGATGACGCCGCGGTCCGCCGCGTAGTCGTAATAGACGCCCGCCACGGTGAACGCCCGATCGCCCTTCGGCGTCGCGATGACCAGGGTATCGCCGGCGCCCTTGCCATGGCGGTTGGCGAACGCCTCGGAGACCACGACCGCGTCGGTGCCCAGGGCGCGCTGCAGCGCGGCGCGGCCGTCGGCCGGCTCCTTGAACAGCAGCGAGCCGTGCGACAGCACGATGTCGAAGTTGCCGGCGCCGAGCACGACCAGGCTGCCGTTGTAGACGAGATCGATGTTGCGGAACGAGTCCACCGCCGCGGCGGCCGGATGCCGCCGCACCGCATCGATCACGGTCGGCGACAGCGTCTGCTCGGACCCGATCGTCGGCTGCATGCCCGGCCCGACGAAGAGGTCGGCCTGCAGCGTCTGGCCGACCCAATAGACCACGGTGTCGCGGAAGCTGCCGATCATCACCGCCACGGCCACCATCATCGACAGGCTGACCGCCAGCGCGGCGACCGAGATCGACAGCCGTGGAATGGCGGCCGCCAGGTTGGCGTGCGCCAGCATCCCGGCAACGCCGAGCAGCCGCCGCAGCGGGCCGCCGAGCGCCCGGGACAGCCCGGAGATGATCGCCGGAACGAGCAGCGACGCGCCGATGATGGTGGCGAACGACGAGGCATAGCCGAACAGCGGGCGGCCGTCGATCGGTCCCAGCCGCGCCAGGGCGGCGGCGGCCGCGAGCACCGCCGCCGGTGCGATGAGCGCGCGCCAGCGCAGCCCACGTCGCCAGTCCAGGCGGTCGTGTCCCCGGATCGCCGCGGTCGGCGGCACGCGGGAGGCCTCGCGCGCCGGCACCCAGGCCGCCGCCAGCGACAGCGGCACGCCCACCGCGAACGCCAGCGCCACCAGCGGGGCGGTCAGGTCGGTCGGGGCGGCAGCCGACGCGATGTACAACGTGCTCACGGTCGCGCTCGTGACGCCGAGCGCGAGGTCCGCCAGCACCCGGCCCACACCGAGGCCGATCACCGTGCCGGCCAGGCCCAGTGCCGCCGCCTCGCCCAGGAACAGCCGCAGGATCCGCCCGCTCGTGACCCCGAGCGCCCGCAGCGTCCCAATCTCCTCGCGGCGCGCGATCACGGAGATCGTCACGGTGTTGTAGACCAGGAACAACCCGACGACGAGGGCGACCCACGACAGCGCGGTCAGGTTCAGGTGAAAGGCCGAGAGCAGGCGCTCCACCTGCTCGCCGCGCCGGCTCGGGCGCTGCGCGGTCAGGCCGGCGGGCAGCCGCTCCGTGATCCGGGCGAGGGCGCGGTCGATGGCCGCGCCGTCCGGGGCGTCGTGCAGCATCACGTCCACCCGATCGATCCGGCCGAGGCGCGCGAACGCCAGCTGGGCGGCCGCGATGTCCATCAGCACGAAGCTGCCGTCCATCACCCGGGCCGGCCCCTCGTCCGCCAGCAGGCCGCGGACGACGTAGGGCTGCACGCGATCCCCCGCCATCAGCTGAATCTCGCTGCCCAGGCCGTAGCCGCGTCGGCGCGCCAGCTTCTCGGTGATGACGATGCTGCGCGGGCTGGTCAGCAGGTCGAGGAACTGCTGCCGGGTGAGCTCGGCGGTCGCGGGCGTGGCCGGCGCGGGCGCCCCGGCCGGTCGATCGGCGGCGCCGATGACGTAGTCGCGCAGCGTGAGGTCGCGCAGGATGTCCACGCCGAGCACCTTCAGCGCCTCGGCCCGCCGCCCGGGCCGCGTGTCCCCCTCCTGGACAATCGCCATCGTCCCCTCGATGACCGCGCTCGTCTCGCCGAGGTCGCGCAGCCAGCCGAGGGAGGGCAATACCGTCTCGTCGATGCTGCCGCTGCCGACGATCTCGACACTGGCCTTGCCGGCGACCGTCTCGAGCGCGGTTTCGAATCCCCGCACGGAGCTGGCGTTGGTGAGCTGGATGGCGATGACGACGCCGACGCCGAGCGCGATGCCGGCGGTGGTGGTCAGCGTCCGGGCACGCTCCTGCAAGAGGTGCCGGAGGATGAAGCGGGTGAAGAGCCGGTCACCGGCCATCGAACTTCCCGTCACGCATCCGCAGGACCCGCGTCGCGAGGCTGGCGACTTCCGCCGCATGGGTGGCCAGCAGGATCGTCACGCCGAGGTCGCGGTTGAGCGCGGCGAGCAGCTCCATGACGCGGGCGCCGTTCTCGGAGTCGAGGTTGCCGGTCGGCTCGTCGGCCACGAGCAGCGCGGGCTGGTGGGCGAGCGCGCGGGCAATCGCGGCGCGCTGCATCTCGCCGCCCGAGACCTGCGCCGGGTAGTGGGACAGCCGGTGGGCGATGCCGACGCGCGCCGCCATCTCACGCGCTTTCGCGTCGGCGTCCTTGCCGGCCGCGCCGCCGAGCAGGCTGGGCAGCGCGATGTTGTCGCCGAGCGTGAGCGTCGGCAGCAGGTTGAAGAACTGGAAGACGAAGCCGACGCGCTCCCGCCTGACGCGTGTCAGCTCATCATCGGTCAGCGACGCGAGGTCCCGCCCTTCGAGGACCACGGTGCCCGAGGAGGGCCGGTCCATGGCGCCGCACAGGTGCAGCAGCGTGGACTTGCCGCAGCCCGAGGGCCCCATGAGCGCGACGAAGTCGCCCGGCTCGAGCGTGAGCGACACGCCGTCGAGCGCGGTCACGCGCGCGAGACCGGTCACATAAGACTTGTGGAGGTTGCTGGCCGCGAGGAAGGGGGAGGTCGATGTCGGGCGCGTGGTCACCTGAAATCGACTTTAGTCGAGAACCCGCGGCGGCGCCAGCGGGGCAGGGCCCGGCAGGCCGGGCTGGCGCCCGGCTGCCGGTGCGGCAGGGGGTCTCAGGACTTCGCGGCGGCCAGCGCCTGGTCGACGTCCGCCAGGATGTCGTCGATCGCCTCGATGCCGATGCACAGGCGGATCATGTCGGGGGTGACCCCCGCGCTCTTCAGCTCGGCTTCGGTGAGCTGGCGGTGCGTGGTCGAGGCAGGATGTGCTGCCAGGGACTTGGCGTCGCCGATGTTCACCAGCCGCTTGAAGATTTGCAGGGCGTCGTAGAACTTCACACCGGCGTCGAAGCCGCCCTTGATGCCGAAGGTCAGCAGCGCCGACGGCCGCCCCTTCGTGTACTTCTGCGCCAGCTGGTAGTAGGGGGATGACTTCAGGCCGGGGTAGTTGACCCAGGCGACCGACGGGTGCTTCTCGAGATGGTGCGCCACCGCCATCGCATTTTCGACGTGGCGCTCCATCCGCAGCGCCAGGGTCTCGATCCCCTGCAGGAAGAGGAAGGCGTTGAAGGGGCTCAGCGCCGAGCCGGTATTGCGCAGCGGCACGGTCCGCGCCCGCCCGATGTAGGCGGCCGGGCCGAGCGCCTCGGTGTAGACGACGCCGTGGTAGGCCGGCTCGGGGTTGTTCAGCATGGGGAACCGCGTCTTGTGCTCGGCCCACGGGAAACTTGCCCGAATCGACGATGATGCCGCCGATCGACGTGCCGTGGCCGCCCATGTACTTCGTCAGCGAGTGCACGACGATGTCGGCGCCGAACTCGATCGGCTTCATCAGCACCGGCGTCGGCACGGTGTTGTCGACGATCACCGGCACGCCGTGCTTGTGTGCCATCGCCGCGATCGCCTCGAGGTCGGGGATGTTCCCGGCGGGGTTGCCGATGGTCTCGCAGAACACCGCGGCGGTCCTGTCGTCGATCAGGCGCTCGAGGGCGGCGGCGCTGTCGTCGGCGGCGAACCGGACCTGGATGCCGAGGCTGGGCAGCTGATGGGCGAAGAGGGTGTAGGTGCCGCCGTAGAGCGCCGGGACGGAGACGACGTTGTTGCCGGCCTGGGCGATGGTCAGGATGGAGTAGGTGACCGCGGCGCTGCCGGCGCTCAGCGCCAGTCCCGCCAGGCCGCCCTCGAGGGCGGCGACGCGCTTCTCGAGCACGTCGCTGGTCGGGTTCATGATGCGGGTGTAGATGTTGCCCGGCACCACCAGGTTGAAGAGATCGGCGCCGTGCTGCGCGTTGTCGAACTCGTATGCCACGGTCTGGTAAATCGGGACGGCGACCGACTTGGTCGTGGGATCGGTGGTGTAGCCCGCGTGGATGGCCAGCGTTTCATCCTTCATCAGCGTGTGTGCTCCCTCAAAGGCATCGCGTTCGTGTTTGGACCCGCGCCGAGACCGTCGAGCGGCCGGCGCGGATCGACGCCGGCCATGAACGGCAGGCGGCGGTCCAGGTTAGTGAGTTGGTAGACGAGGCCCAGCCAGTTGTCGAAGATCGTTCTGGCGGTGTCCGCCCAGGTGTTGTCGAGCAGCGGGGCGACCGCCGCTTCCGGAAACTCCGGCAGGTCCCGCTGAGCCGCGCGCGCCTCGTGCGCGGCGTCCAGGTAGCCGGTGAGCAGGCGCGTGGCGGCGTCGGGGAGGTAGTGCTCCGGGAACGGCGGCAGGTCGCGCTCGCCGTTGAAGGAGCGGAGGACCTCCCGCTTGTACTCCTTGAGCAGGCTGTTGGTGTCGTACTCCGGGTGTCCCTGGAAGTAGATGCGGCGGAACTGGTCGTCGCTGACCGCCGCATGGACGCCGGCTTCGCCGCTTTCGATCAGGATGCTGAGGCCGGCCGCCTCGAACTGCTCGCGCGTGATCGCGTTGTAGCGGGAGTGCGGCACGTCGAACCGCGTGTTGATGCCGTGCAGCAGCGGATGCTGCGGCGCGACCACGCGGTGGCTGTAGACCCCCCACTGCTTGCGGGGCAGCGGCCGGCGGTCGATCCGGTGCAGGAACTTCATCAGCGCGTGCGTCGACAGGCAGGAGCACAGCACCGACGTGACGTTCTCGCCCGCCCAGCCGATGACCTCCGTCAGCGGCTGGTAGAACGGCTCGAGGTCGAGGCGCGGGTTGGCCACGTTCGCCCCGGTGATGATCAGCGCATCGAGCCCGTCGGCATAGATCGAGGCGATGTCTTCGTAGTTGCGATCGATGTAGGCCTGGGTGGCGGCGCTGCGCGGCAGCCCGGCGACGGTGAAGGGATGGACGTAGAACTGCGCGATCTGGTTCGAGCCGCCGACCAGGCGCATGAACTGCTGCTCGGTCACCTGGAACGCCGCGTCCGGCATCATGTTGAGCAGGCCGACGTGCAGGGCGCGGATGTCCTGCCGCCGGGCATCGTCCAGCGCCAGGACCGTCTGGCCCTGTTGCCGGAGATCGCGGAAGGTCGGCAGCGACGAGTGCTCGACTAACGGCATGTCAGGCGATGTGCGGAGCGCGGGGCCCGGGGATGGAACGCGGCATGGCTGTCGTCAAATTATATGGCGGCCGGCGGGATGTCGCCGTGTCAGCCATTGGCGTGTCCGGGGAGGCGCCGCGGCGCCTCCCCGGCTGTCAAGGACGGTGCGAGGGCTTACTGCTGGACCTGGACCAGGATCGCGTTGCTCCGGGGGCTGTCAACCCCGTTGACGCTCGCGACGATCTGCAGCGCGTACTGCCCGCTTGGGAGATTCGGCACCGTGGTCGCCGTGCAGACCGCGCCCGGCCCCGCCATCGTGGAGTTCGAGGCGCCGGTAACCGGAACGCCCACCTCAGTGGCGGTGGCCGTCCAGAAGAACGTGGTTCCCGCCGTGTCCACGCCGTCAGCCAGCACGAACACCTGCTGAGTGGCCGAGACGACGCTCGTATCGTCGCCGCCGCAGCTGTTCCTCAGCGCGGTCAGCACCGGCGCCCCCGGCACTTCACCGATGGTGATGGGGAAGGGCGGCGTGGAGATGTCGCCGTTGGTGGCGCGCACGGTGGCCGAGCCGGGCACCAGCCCGGCCGGCGACCGCGCGATCACCAGATCGGACGACGGCTGGTAGAAGGTGTAGGACGCCGGCAGGTCGTCGGCGCCGTCCTGGGAGAACAGGATGCCGCTCGCGGCCGTGGCCGGCATGTTCGCTCCACGCAGGACAATCATCTGCCCGGCGCCAATCGTGGACGGCGTGGCCGAACCGATGTACGGCGCATCGTCCACGGCCACGGTGAAGGTGCCCTCGAGCACGTGCGCGATGTCGCCGTGCGACCCTGCCAGGCGGAACCCGTAGGTATCGCCGGCCTGCACCGCGACGCTCGCGGCGCCGCTGTAGACGAACCCGCCCGAGGGTGGCTGGCACGGGTCGCAGTCCGTGGGTCCTTCGTTCAGCAGCGTCACCACCGAGACGTCGTCGCCGTTACGCCTGACGAAGAGCTCGAGACCCACGGTGACCTGGAAGTATGAGTGGAAGCCGTTCCACACATAGGCGAGGTCCACGGTGCGTGTCTCGGCCGCCACCGTCGAGAACTGCCACGCACCGCTGAAGTCTTCCGGCCCGTTGTGCTGGTACTGCATCGCGGGCTGGCCCGTCGAGCCATCGTTCAAGGTCGTGACGGCCCCGGAGCCGGAACTGGCCCAGGTCGTGAAGCCCGCCACCGGCTCGAGCACGTCGAAGGGGGTGGACGTGCCGGCCGCGACGACGCCCGGCGCTGTCGCGGTGGCGCGCAACTGGAGACCGGTCGCCACGACGTTCACCGACAGGCCGCCGAACGTGGCGACGCCAGCTGCGTCCGACACCGCGGTGCCTCCGCTCAGCGCGACCCCCTGCGGCGCGTTCAGCAGCGTCAGGGCGACGGTTACGCCAGGCAGCGGCGCTCCCGAGTTGTCCCACACCCGCACGCGCACGGGCGGCGCCATGATGGTGCCCGGGACGACGGTGGTGGGCTGCTGCAGGTAGACGAGATTCGTCCCGGCGGTCGTGATGACCGGCGGCACGGTGGCCCCGGGCGGGTCGAGCGCGTCAACGCCCTGCGCCGAGACGCCTGCCGTCACGGTGGTGGCCGGGTTGAGCGCCGGATCGATCGAGGCGGTCGAGCCGTCGAGGTTCGTGATGATCAGGTTGTTCGACGTGTCGTCGTCGAACACCCGCAGCGTGACGCGGCCGATCTCGCCGGGCGCGAGCCACAGCGTGGCGTTGGTGTCGGCCGGATCGTTCTGATCGGGCAGCGCTTCCCCCGGCGTGACGAAGTTGGGGTTGGGCACGTTGTAGAGCAGGATGTTCCGGGTCTCGACCCGGAGATCGCAGCCGTTCGGCGCCAGCACCGGCGTCTTGTAGGTCTTGTAGACGATGAGCTGCGTCTTGAGCCCGGCGGGCACGGCGGCGTTCGCGAGGAACAGGTTCACGTTGAAGGCGCTCGTCGTGTTGCCGACGTTCGACACGGTCCAGGTCACATCGGCGAGCGCGCCGTTCTCGATGTCGGGATTCTCGATATCGGGGTTCTCGATGTCCGGATTCTCGATGTCCGGGTTCTCGATGTCGGGATTCGCGATATTGAGGTTCTCGATGTCCGGGTTCGCGACGTTGACGTTCTCGATGTCCGGATTCTCGATGTCCGGGTTTTCGATGTCGGGGTTCTCGATATCGGGGTTCTCGATGTCCGGGTTCTCGATGTCCGGGTTATAGACCTCGGCGTTCTCGATGTCGGGGTTCTCGATATCAGGGTTCTCGATGTCCGGGTTTTCGATGTCCGGGTTCTCGATATCGGGATTGAGCACAACGCGCCCCTCCAGGCCGCCGGCGACCGCGGCGCCGCCGACGCCCGAGACTTCACGCACGTCCACGGCGACCTGCGCCCGCGAGTCCGACGCCGTGACGTAGAGCGTCCGCGACGCCGTCGAGCGCGGCGGGACGCGCACGTCGATGAAAGTCCGCGGCGCGGGCGAAGATGCGGAGTAGGGCGGCAGCGGGAACTGCTCGAACGACGCGCGGCCGCCCGCCGGCTGCCCCAGCACGGTCATCCGGAAGGTCCTGGTGACGGTGGTCTGGTTCTGGGCGAACACGACGAACCCGCGCTGCACCGTCGGGGAGAGCGGCTTGGTGTTGCCGGGGGCGCCAACCAGCAGGCCGCCGCCGATGCGCGCCGTGTAGATGTTCTGGTTCCGCGAGCCGGCGTTGCCCGCCTGGCACGTCCCGACGGTCTGCGACGGGTCGAACAGGCTCTGGCCGGGCTGCGGCCCGCCCAGTGTCGGCGGCTTGTAGTTGGTCCAGTTGCCGTCGAGCGGCGGGCGCACGTCGCGGTTGTCGGTCCACACGGCGTGGAAGATCGGGAACTCGGCGCCGGCCGCGGTGTTGTAGGCCCAGCGGCCGCCGGCGACCGGCACGAACGCCGGGGCGGCCGCCACGTCGATGTAGTCGCCGAGGAAGGGCACCGTGCCCCCCTTGAACATCGGCAGGTTGGGCGGGTTGACCTGCAGCTGCTCGAGCAGCGAGGTGCCGCTGCGATAGCCGGTCAGGTAGTCGGAGACGCGCACCGAGGGCGAGAACGCCGGCACCGCGCCCGGGGTGCCGAGCGCGGCGCGGATGTCGATGGTGTGGCGCAGTCCGTTGGTGGAGTCCGCGTCGCTGACGAAGCGCGCGAAGACCTGCGCCGCCGTCTCGCGCAGGTCGTAGAACACGAGCATCAGCTTGCCGCCGGCGAACGTCAGCGTCGGCATCAGCTGATGACCGAGCTGGGCATCGTCGTCCACGACGACCGGGGCGGAGAACGTGACGGCCGTCAGCGGACGAAGCGACGAGAATGCGGGCATCGCCGTCCGCCGGGTCCGGCCTGGCCGCCGCGAAGCCGCGCTCTGCCCAGGCCACGTACACGCGCCTCGCGCCGTCGATGGCCAGCGACGGATAGGCATTGGTGCGGAACCGGGTCGTCGTGGTTCCCTGGTCGAGCTGCGACAGGTCGGCCACCTCGGTGGTCCGGGCGCGTTTGCGCCGGTGCTCGAAGATGCGGTCGAGGTGCTGCGACACCGGGCCGAGGCGGCGCAGGCCGCGGGCCAGGCCCGGCGCGTCGAACGCCGCGCCCCCCGCGGGCAGGCGCGCCACCATGATGGCATCGCTGTCCGGGGCGTTGGGGTCCGCGAACCGCCGCCACGCGACGAAGACATGGCCGGTCTGCGGGTCGATCGCCAGCGTGGCCCCCTGGTTGATGGCGTCCGCCGCGCGGCTCACCCGGATCGCCGGGCTCCAGGTCGTGCCGCAATCCATCGACCGCTTGAGGAAGATCTCGGACCGCAGCGTCGCCCCGTCACCAGTGATGGAGGAATAGACAACGTAGACCGCGCCGGCCGGCACCCGATCGAGGCCGTCGTCCGGGGGCTGGTTGCCCTGGCCACGACCGTTGCCGCGCCTGCGATGGCCGTTGCGCTTGACCGTCCCGCCGTTTGGCGTGCCGCCGACGACGCACTGCGGCGGCGACCCGCCGCGGGGGATGTCCACCGCCATCCACGGCTTGTCGAGGAACTGCTCTCCGCTGGACGAGACGACCAGGCTCGTGCCGAGGTAGGCGATCGGATCGCCATTCTCCTTGTTGTTGCGGTCGATGAAGCGCGTCAGGAAGATGGCGCTCTTCCCGCCCTCGCCCCGGTTGAACACGAGCCCGTTGTAGTAGATCAGCCCGTGCGTACCGGCGCGCACCACCGGGTCGGCGGCGGCCTGGTAGCCCTTGATTGGCGAGGCCAGCCCTGCGGGCGAGGTGTCCTGGGGATAGCCAGGGATCAGGGTGCTCGACCAGCGCTGCCCTCCGTCGAACGACTTGTACACGCTGAGCCAGGCGTCGCCGGTTTCCACGCCGTCGGGCAGCCCGGGCACATCCACCGTGCGGTAGTCGTTGCTGCCGCCCAGGAGGTGCAGCGGGTTCCGGGTGGAGGCGGCGATCGACGGCTCGTTCTGCCGCTGCAGGAAGGGGTCGCCGCCGGGCCACTCGATGCCGGCGACCATGTTGACGTTCCGGCCGGGAATCTGGGCCAGCATCGTGGTGCCGGCCCCCAGGGCCGCCGCCACGGACAGGGCAAGAACGAACCGACAGGCGACCTGACGACGAAAACGTAAGGGGCTCATGCGCACTCCGAGATGGTCCGGGCAGACTCCGGCAACGATTGGTGCGAGGAATGAAGACCGCTGACCGGCGTGCCGCAACCCGGCCGTGGGCTGCGTACGCGTGCGGTCACGAATTGGATGGAACGGTCGCAGGCGAAGGTCCCGGGGCGCTATTGCTGGGCCGCCAGACGACTCGGTGGATTCCTCCGTCCACTGGATCGCCCGTCGCGCCGCCGGATGCCGCGGAGGCATTTTACACCAACCCGCCGGGGGTTGCCACGACCCCTTGACAGCCCAGCAGGTCTGACGGTCCAATCGCCGGTACTCCAAGGAGACTCGATGCGAACTCGCGCTGCTGTGGTGTCGTTGTGCGCCGTCCTGGCGGCTGGTGCCGCGGCGCCTGTCCGCCCGTCCGCCGGTCAGACGGCCCCGGCCCGCGCGCCGCAGGCCGCCCCCATCCCGCGCCTGGATCACACGACGTTCACGCTGAAGAACGGGCTGAAGGTCATCCTGTCGCAGGACCGGCGGCTGCCGATGGTGGCGGTCAATCTCTGGTACCACGTGGGCCCGGCCAATGAGGTCCCCGGCCGCACCGGCTTCGCGCACCTGTTCGAGCACATGATGTTCCAGGGGTCGAAACACGTAGCCGCGGACACGCACTTCAAGCTGCTCGAGGCCGCCGGCGCGTCCGACATCAACGGGACGACCGATTTCGATCGGACCAACTACTTCGAGACGGTGCCGTCCAACCAGCTCGAGCTGGCGCTCTGGATCGAGTCCGACCGCATGGGCTACCTGCTCGATGTGCTCGACCAGAAAGCGCTCGCCAACCAGCGCGACGTGGTCCGCAACGAACGGCGCCAGAGCGTCGAGAACCAGCCGTACGGCATCGCGGAAGAGGCGCTGTACCAGGCGCTCTACCCGAAAGGGCATCCCTACCACGGCGTCGTCATCGGTTCGCACGCCGACCTCGCGGCGGCCCGGCTCGAAGACGTGCAGCAGTTCTTCCGGCAGTACTACACGCCCAACAACGCCAGCCTGGCGATCGTCGGTGACTTCGAGCCCGGCGCGGCCCGCCGGCTCGTCGAGAAGTACTTCGGCGGGCTGCGGCGCGGGCCGGACGTGCCGGCGATCGCGGCCACCACGCCGCCGATCGCGGCCGAGAAGCGGTTGACGGTGACCGACACCGTGCAGCTGCCGCGGGTCTACATGGCGTGGCTGACGCCGGCGATCTTCAAGCCGGGTGATGCCGAAGCCGACCTGGCGGCCGACGTGCTCGGCGGCGGCAAGGCGAGCCGCCTCTACAAGTCGCTGGTCTACGACAAGCAGATCGCCCAGGCCGTGCAGGCGACGCAGGAATCGCTGATTCTCGGCTCCAAGTTCACCATCGAGGCGACGGCGCGTCCCGGCCATACCGCCGCGGAGCTCGAGGCCGCCATCAATGAGGAGCTTCGCCGCTTCGTGCAGGCGGGTCCCGACGCCGGCGAGCTCGAACGGGCGCGGACGACCATCGAAACGCGGGTCGTGACCGGGCTCGAGACGCTCGGCGGCTTCGGCGGCAAGGCCGATCGCCTGAACAGCTACGAGCACTACCTCGGCACTCCCGACTACCTCCGCCAGGATATCGAGCGCTACCGCGCGGCGACGGTGGCGGCGGTGAAGGGGTTCGCCGCTGGCTACCTCCAGCCGGCGAAGCGCGTCGTGCTCTTCGCAGTTCCCGGCGACAAGACGCTGGCGCCCGAGCCGACGGCCACCCCGGAGCCAGCCGCCGGAGGGGCGCAGAGCGTGAACCAGGCCGATGCCTGGCGGAAAGCCATGCCGAAGGCCGGGGCGGTCAAGGCGGCGCAGTTTCCGACCCCCGAGCGGTTCGTGCTGCCCAACGGCCTCACGGTGATCGTCAGCGAGCGCCGCGAGCTGCCGGTGGTGTCGGCCAACCTGGTGTTTGCCAGCGGCAGCGGCGCCAATCCCGCCAGTCTGCCGGGCCTGGCGAACTTCACGGCCGCGATGCTCGACGAGGGGACAAAGAGGCGCACCGCGCTGCAGATTGCCGACGAAGCGGCCGCCCTTGGCGCGACGCTGACCACGGCCTCGACGATGGACCAGACGCAGATCGCGGTGCGGTCGCTCGCCCCGAAGTTTGCCGGGGCGCTCCACCTGCTGGCCGACGTGGCGCTGAACCCGACGTTTCCCGAGGAGGAGATCGAACGGCAGCGGGCCAGCCGGCTGGCGACTCTGGTCGCGCAGAAGAGCAGCCCCACCCAGACCGCGGCGCGAGTGATGGCGGCGGCGCTCTACGGGCCGGGGCACCCGTACGGCTACCTCGACATCGGCACGGAGGCCTCCAACAAGGCGCTGGCACGCCAGGCCATGGTGGACTACTGGACGCGGCACCTGGTCCCGGGCAATGCCGCCCTCGTCGTGGTTGGCGCGATCTCCCGGGCGGAACTGGCGGCGATGGTCGCGAAGGCGTTCGCGGGATGGACCGGCAAGGCCGGCCCGCGCGCCGGCCTGCCGCCGGCCGCCGGCACGAAGGCCAGGCTGATCATCGTGGACACCCCCGGCGCCGCGCAGACGCAGCTCCGTGTCGCCGCCATCGGCCTCCCGCGCTCCACGCCCGATTTCGAGGCGGTCGAAGTCGTGAACACGCTGCTCGGCGGGCTGTTCACCAGCCGCATCAACCTCAACCTCCGCGAGGACAAGGGCTATACCTACGGCGCATTTTCCACCTTCGCCTTCCGCCGCGAGGCGGGGCCGTTCTACCTCGGCGCCGGGGTGCGGACCGACGCCACCGCGCCGGCGGTGACCGAGATGTTCACGGAGGTCCGGCGCATGAAGGACGTCGCGCTCACGGTGGAGGAGCTGTCGCTCGCCCGGGACAGTCTGGTACGCTCGCTGCCCGGCCGGTTCGAGACGACCGCCCAGGCGGCCGGCAGCTTCAGCACGCTCTTCGTCTACGATCTCGGACTCGACTACTACTCGAAGTACATCGAGCGGGTCGTCGGGATCGACGCCGCCACCGCGCACGCCGCCGCGCAGAAGCATCTGCACCCGGATCGCCTGCTGGTGGTGGCGGTGGGCGACCGCGCCAAGATCGAAGCCGATTTGCAGAAGCTCGACCTGGGAACCGTGGAGTACCGCAATGCCGAGGCGCACGTGATTGGAGACGCTCGATGAAACCGAACAGACCCGCGTCGCGACGGACCTTCCTTGCCGGAGCGGTGGCAGCGTCCGCCTCGCTGTGGATCCCCAGGCCCGTCAAGGGCTACTCCGCTGCCGAGATGCGCGAGCTGTCCACTGGCCAGGCGGTGAAGCCCGGCATCTCGAAGTGGGATCTCGACACCCCGGCGCTGTGCGTCGATCTGGACGTGATGGAGCGCAACATCGCGCGGATGCAGGCCACCCTGAAGAAGAACGGCACCTTCAGCCGCCCGCATGCCAAGACGCACAAGAGCGCCGCCATCGCCAGATACCAGCTGGCGACCGGCTCGATCGGCATCTGCTGCGCCAAGATCAGCGAGGCGGAGGCGCTGCACAAGGAAGGCGTCGGGCCGATCCTGATGACGACGAGCAATCCCTCGCCGTCGAAGATCCGTCGGGCCATGGCCATCGCCAAGGCCGACCGCACCTTCATCCAGGCGGTGGACGAGGAGCGCAACGCCCGCGATCTGTCCGATGCGGCACGTCAGGCCGGGATCGTGGCCGACGTGGTGATCGACGTCGCCGTCGGGAGCCGCAGCGGCGTCCCGGCCGGCGACCAGGCGATCGCGCTTGCCCGGATCGTGGAGAAGCTGCCGCACCTCAGGCTGCGGGGCATGCTGTCGTACGACGGCGGCGTGCAGCACGCCAAGGGGTTTGCCGCGCGCAAGGAGCGCGCGCTCCGGACGATCGAGGCCAACGCCGCGACCTGCGCCGAGATGACGAAGCTCGGGGTGAACACCGGCATCTTCAGCGGCGGCGGCACCGGGACCTACAACATCATGCACCTGGTCCCGGGGTTCACCGACATCCAGGTCGGCAGCTACGTCTTCATGGACATGCAGTACCTCGCCATCGGCAGCGAAGACGGCGGCGAGACGTTCCGCGACTTCGATCCGGCTCTCACCGTGCTGGCCACGATCGTCAACGATCGCTTCCCCCCGCAGCTGACCACCGATGCCGGCACCAAGGCGCTGACCCTCAACAAGCCGAACGCCGCCGTCGTCGGCGAGCCGGGCATGGAGCACATCGCCGGATCGGACGAGTTCGGAACGGTCCGCGGCACGGCCGCGGGGAAGACCTACCGGATCGGCGACAAGCTCGAGCTGATCGCGCCGCACTGCGATCCGGTCGTCAACCTCTACGACCAGATGTACGGCATCAGGCAGGGGCGCGTCGAGACGGTCTGGCCGGTCACGGCGCGGGGACGCTCGCAGTAGGCGGCGAGTAATGCATCGAGGCGGGCTGCCCGGTGGCTTCGAGCACGCTCAGCCAGAGGGTGCTGCCCGGCGGGATGGTCTTGCGCTGCGCCGTGGCCAGCGGGATCGGCACGTGGGTGAAGACGTTGTGCCACTGGCCGATGACGAGGTCGGTCTTGCCGGCCATCGCGGCATGCACCGCATACCGGCTCAGGTTGTCGCAGTAGATGCTGTCGTTCGCGTTCGGCAGGACGCTGCGGATCGTGTAGCTGGGATCGATGTATTTCAGGTTGACCTCGACCTGCGCCTCGGCGAAGTAGCGCTGGATCCGATCCCGCAGGAACGTGCCGATGTCGCGATGCCGGAGGTTGCCGGACGCATCCGATTCCTGCGGCCCGTCGCCGAGCAGGTGCTGCCCGGCGCCCTCCGCGACCACCACCAGCGCATGGCCGCGTGACTCGATCCGCCGGTGCAGGTGGCGCAGCAGCCCGTGCTCGCCTTCGAGCTCGAACGGGATCTCCGGGATCAGGGCGAAGTTGACGTCGCGGCTCGCGAGCGAGGCGAACGCAACGACGAAACCGGAGTTGCGCCCCATCACCTTCACCAGTCCCACGCCGTTCGGGTGGCTGTAGGCCTCGGCGTGGGCGCAGTCGAGCGCTTCCTTGGCCTGCTCGACGGCGGTGTCGAAGCCGAAGGTCTTGTAGACGTAGTTGATGTCGTTGTCGATCGTCTTCGGCACGCCGACGATGGCAATCTCGAGCCCGCGCTTCCTGGCCTCGAGCCAGATCCGGTGCGCCCCCTTCAGGGTGCCGTCGCCGCCAATCGTGAACAGGCAGTTGATCCCCTCGCGGTCGAGCATGTCCACCGCCACCACTGGATCCTCCTCCCCGCGCGAGGTCCCGAGAATGGTGCCGGTATGGCGATGGATGCTTTCCACCAGGTCGGGCGTCAGCATCATCGGCGCGTAGCCGTAGCGCGGGTTGAGCCCGCGAAAGCCGTTGCGCAGCCCGAGCACGGTCTTCACCCCGTAGCGGTGATAGAGCTGCATGTAGAGCGAGCGGATGACGTTGTTCAGCCCGGGCGAGAGGCCGCCGCAGGTGACGATCGCCGCCCGCGTGTAGCCGGGACGGAAGAAGATCTTGGCCCGCGCCCCCGCCTTCTCGAGCGTGGGCGGGTCGTAGGAGGCATCCTCCAGCCGGCGCTCGATGCTGGACTGGATGCGCACGGAATCCGACACGTACCCGGCCATCCCCGCGCCGGCCGAATCGGGCAGGTTCAGGGGAGAGTCGATGAGGCAGTCGCCGAGCGACTCGATCTGATGGTCGGCCGTTTCCATGGACCCTTATTCTGTCCCAGGTGGCGCCGGAAGGATCGCGGTCAGAAGCGCCAGTCGAGCCCGAGAATCGGAAAGATGCCGAGCTGGTCGCCGATCTTCGGGACGTTGTTGCGCCGATCCCACGAGTAGCCGGCCCAGTTGCGCCGGTTCGTGACGTTCTGCGCGCCGGCAAACACCGACACCGGCTGTCCGTTGATGGTGAACGTACGATCGACCCGGAGATCGAGGCGCGCGTAGTTCGTCCCTCGCCGGGCGTTGACCTGCGAGAGGTCGTAGACGCCGCGCCGCTGCGCCGCCGACAGCGCCTCGTCGAACGGCGTGTACGGCCGGCCGCTCAGAAAGGCGAGGCGGGCGGACAGATCCCACCGCGGCGACAGCCGGTAGCCGGCCACGACGTTGGCGACCACGGGATAGTCGAACGAGCCCGGCCGCTTGATCCCGTCCCGCCCGGCGTGCCGTGCCCGCGACAGCGCGAGGTTCGCCTGGCCGTACCAGGCGCGCTCCGCCGACGGCTTCCGCTCGGCGAGCAGCTCGATGCCCTCGGCCTCACCCGTGCCGGTGCTTTCCAGGGGAAACAGGATCTCGCGCACCGCGAAGGTATCGCCGATGTTGGCGAGCGACAGCGACGCGATCTCGCTCGAGACCGGATAGTCGCGGTAGGCCTTCCGGTACGCTTCCACCCGGATGCGCGTGTCGCCATCCAGCGCCAGCGTCAGGCCGGCAATGAAGTGGTCGGCCCGGAACGGCCGCAGCCCGCGGTTCTGCGGGAAGGCGCGCAGGAACAGGAAGAACGGCTGCTGGTAGTACTGGCCTGCCGAGGCGCTGGCCGACAGCCGCGGCGTGAAGGCGTAGGTCATGCCGAGGCGGGGGGACAGCCGTGTCGCCGGGAGCGACGGATAGCGATCGAGCCGCACACCGGCCGTCAGGTTGAAGCGCGGCGTCAGCTGCCGCGTGCCCTGCACGTAGGCCGACGCCTGGTAGGCGTTGAAGCGCTCGCGCAGCGCGAACGGGTTGCGGTCGGGCACCGGGAAGTAGGGGCTGTCGGTGCCGAACGGCGACGCCGAATCGTAGGCGATGCGGAACGCCTTGACGCTCCCCCCCGTCTGCACTTTCTCGAACAGCGGCAGGTAGACGGTCAGGTCGTATTTCACCGTAGTCTCGGATTCCCGCGAGTCTTCGCGAAACACCGTGACGCCGCCGGCGAGCTGGCGGTCGACCGGCGTGCCAGGCGGCGGCAGGCCGTCGCGAATCAGGTCCTGCACGCGCTGCCGCACGGCGGCCCGCGCGTGGGTGACGCCGAGCAGGCCGACCCCGCGGGTGCCGAACAGGCGCTGCCAGTTCACGCCCGTCGCGCTGCGCCGGCCGCGGTAGGTGATGTCCAGGTTGCTGAGCTCGTCGTCCGGCTCGCTGTCCTCCGTCAGGCCCAGCCGGATCCGGTCGATGCCCGCCAGGCTGACCGCCCACACCCGGTCGCGCGGCGACAGGTCGTACGTGGCCTTGCCGTTCAGCGTGTAGAGCACCGGGACGCCGCCGATCCCGGTGTCGTCGGTGAAGAGATCGAGGAAGCTGCGCCGCGCCGAGACAATCCACGAGCCTCTCGACGATCCGCCGATCGGGCCCTCGGCAACCCCGCCGGCGCCGGCGAAGCCGACCGTTGCGCGCCCGCCGAGCCGCTGCCGGCTGCCTTCCCGCTGCGACACCTGCAGCACGCTCGACGTGCGGTTGGTGTACGACGCGGGGAAGCCGCCGGTCAGGAACGTCACGTCCTGGATGAGCTGCGCGTCGAGGATGCTCACCGTGCCCCCCGCCGACGCGAAGTTGGCGAAGGTGTTGATGTTGGGAATCTCGATGTTGTCGACGATATAGAGGTTCTCGAGCGGGCTGCCGCCGCGCACGATGAGGTCGTTGCGGAAGTCGTCGCTGCCGAGCACGGCGCCGGGCAGCGACTGGACGTAGCGGGAGACATCCTGGAGCGCCCCGGCGCTGCCCAGGATCTCGCCCGACGACACCAGGTAGCTGGAGCTCTTGACCTCCTCGGCGGCCACGAACTTCGGCGCGGTGACCTCGACCGTCGATGCGAGCCCGTCGAGACGTGGCAGCGCAATCTCGACGACCGTGTCGAGTCCGGCGCGCACCTGCACCGCTGCGGACGTAAACGCCGGCTGGCCGCCGGGCACGACGTCGAGCGGATAGGTGCCGGGGCGGACGTCGCGAATCAGGATGGCGCCGCGGTCGTCGCTGACCGCGCAGCGGTCCGTACCCGCGACGCAGACCGCCACCGCCGGGACCGGCTGGCCGTCGGCCGACAGCACGACCCCGCGCACCACCCCCACGCCGGCGGTGTCCTGCCCGGCTGCCACGCCGGGCAGCAGCACCAGCACCAGGACGAGAAGAAGCATCGCAGGCATCTCTCGATCCTAATGGTCAAAGAATGTGTCTCGTGGAGAAATAAGCCGCCAGGCGCCGCCGGTGTTCCCCAGGAGCAACCCGGGGCGTTGTTCCGTGCATGTGAGGAAAATGTGCAGTCCCGCACGGGAGCCGCTGCTGGTGCGGCCTTTGCACTGTCTCCGAGCGCCCACAACATTCCAAAACGTGACGGGCCGGCAAAACGGCCGGACCGTGGCGTGGTCTCAACCCCGTTTGCATAGGTGAGTCATGTTCAGCACGCTCTCGAAAACCCGCGCCGTGGCCCTGGCCGTCGGCCTCCTCGCGTCGTCGATGCCGGCCCACGCCGACACGGCCACCGCGAACCTGGCCGTCAGCGCCACCGTCGTGGCCGCGTGCAGCGTGTCGTCCGGCACGCTCGGCTTCGGGACCTACAATCCAACCGCGACGTCGAATCTCGACGCCAGCACCACATTCCAGGTGACCTGCACCAGGGGGACCTCGGCAACGGTCGGGATGAACCTCGGCGCGAACGCCTCCGGCTCGGTCCGCCGCATGATCAACGGCACCGACTACCTGAGCTACGAGCTGTATCAGAATGCCGGCCGGACGACGGTGTGGGGCAGCTCCGGCGGCGGCCTGCTGTCGCTCAGCGCGGCCAGCTCGAACTCGGCCCAGACCCTGACGGTCTACGGGCGGGTGACGCAGAGCCAGGACGTGGCCGTCGGCAGCTACACTGACACAGTCGTAATGACGGTTACGTTTTAGTCACGCCGTCCCTCATGGTCAGGCTCGCTCTTTCCGGATTGATCCTCTCGCTTCTCCTTGCCCCGGTGCCGGCGGCGGCGGCCAGTGTCAGCGTGAACCCGACGCGAATCGTCATCGCGCCCGGGGCCGCGAGCGCCGTGCTGACGCTGCGCAACGAGTCAACAGAAGAGCTGCGCTTTCAGATCTCGTCGTTCGAGTGGACGAACTCTCCGGCCGGGGAGATGGTGCTGCGGCCGACTGACCGGCTGGTGGCGTTTCCGTCGCTGCTGGTGATCGAGCCGAACGGCACCCGCAAGGTGCGCATCGCGGTGCCGGGCGGCGCCGGACCGCTCGAGCTGTCCTACCGCCTGGTCCTGGCGCAGCTGCCGTCGCGGGCGGGGCAGCACCTCTCCGCGGGCGTCAGCCTGCTCACCCAGTTCAACGTCCCGGTGTTCGTGCAGCCGAAGGATCGTCGCGTCACGGCGGTCGTCGATCCGGTCCGCCTGGCGGCCGGGCGCGCGGCGGTCGTCGTCCACAACCGCGGGCCGGTCCATCTCACGCCGCAGCGGTTCGAGCTCGCGGCATTCGACGCCGCCGGCGCGGCGCTGTGGACGAAACCGCTGCCGGCCTGGTACCTGCTCGCCGGCGAGGTTCGGGTGCTGAACGCCGAGCTTGCCGCCGGCCCATGCCCGGCCCGTCTGGTGGCGACGCTGCGTTTCCAGGAACTGGCCACCCCGCTCGTCGAGGCGACCGGGCTGCCCGAAGGGGCATGCTCTCGCTAATTGCCGGCCTGATGCTGGCGTGCGGCGCGGCGGCTGGTGATTCGCTTGACGGCCGCATCGTTGCCCTGATGACCGTGAACGGCCAGCACCCGGCCACGGTGATCGTGCACCTGCGGCCGCCCGACGCCTGGGTGCCGCTGGAGGAGCTGCGCGGCGCCGGGCTGGTGTGGCGCGACGGCGAGACGCGGCAGATCGACGGCCTCACCTACGTCTCGCTGCAGTCCCTCCGGCCGGCGGTCACGTTCCGGCTCGATCTCGAAGACGCCGCACTGGATGTCAGCGCCGGCGCCGCGAGCTTCCCGCCACGCCACATCGATTTTGACCGGCGCGCCACCCCGGCGATCGCCCCCCGCACGCCCAATGCCTTCGCGAACTACAGCGCCACCGGGGGGGCCGGGATTCGTCCGCGCTACCAGGCCGAGGTCGGGGCGACGCTGCGTGGTGCGGTGCTGCAGTCGTCGCTCGCCTGGGCGAACGGGTCGTTGACGCGCGGGCCCGCCAGCATCACGGTCGACAATCCGCGGGCGCTGCTGCGCTTCGAAGCCGGCGAGGCACGCCTGCCGGGTTTCGGAGCCGCGCCGGCGGTCGGCGTCCTTGGCGTGTCGCTGTCGCGCCAGCTCGGATGGGATCCCGCGTTGCTGCGCTATTCGCCGCTGCACCTGAGCGGCGAAACCGCGGTGCCGGCCGACGTCGACGTCTACGTGAACAACCAGCTGGTCCAGCGGATGCGCGTCGACGCGGGGCCGTTCGAGCTGCGGAATCTCAGCCCCTCCGCAGGCGGTGGCGTCGCCCGCATCGTTGTCCGCGACGACTACGGGCGCCAGCAGGAGATCAGCACCAGCTTCTACCGGAGCCCGCGGGTGCTGCGTCGCGGCCTCCAGGAGTTCGCCTACGGGGCCGGCAGCGCCCGGCGCGAGACGTTGGCCCGCTCGGCGCACTACCACGGGTTCGGCGCGGCGGGACAGCACCGCGTGGGCGTCACCGACGGCTGGACGCTCGGCGCGTACGGGCGCCGCAGTCCGTCAATGACCGAGGCGGGGCTCGAGTCGGCATTCCGGCTGCCCTTCGGCGAGCTCGCCGTACTCACCTCGCAGCGCCGCTCGGACGCGGGCACAGGGGCCCAGGGCATGGTGAGCGTCGATTCGCGGCGCGCGGCGTTCAGCCTTGGCGCGAGCCTGCGCGCGGCATCGGTCCGGTTCGCCCAGGGCAATCCGTCGGCTTTCGCGGCCCCGACCCGCGAGATGAGCGTGTACGCCGGGACGCTCCTGCCCTACGGCGCGAATGTTACCGCGGGGTTCAGCGGTGCCCGCGACCTTGGCGGCGAGGCGATCCAGCGGACGACGGTCGCCGCGCACCGGGTGTGGTTCCAGCGCGTGAACGTCGCCGTGACCGGGGCGCTGGCGACCACGCGCCTCGGGCGGCATTACGAAACCTCAGCCAGCCTGGCGATACCGCTCGGCCCGCGCAGCTCGGCAACCGCGGGCTACGTGACGGGCTCGGGGGCGGCGGTCGCCGTCCAGCAATCACTGCCGGCCGGGCCCGGGTTCGGCTACCGGGCGCAGCTCCAGGCCGGCGGGGCGCCGGCGCTCATGGCGGGGGAATGGCAGGGCGACCACGCCGTGGTGCGGGTCGAAGCGGACCGGCTGAACGGCCGGCACTCGAGCCGCGCCACCATGGCCGGTTCGCTGGCGGTCATCGACAGGCGTGTCCACCTCGGGCGGCCAATCACCGATGCCTTTGCAGTGGTGGACCTGCCACGTGGCGCGCGGCTGCCGGTGTTCCTGAACAACCAGTACGTCGGCCGGACCGACGGCAACGGCCGCCTGTTCGTACCCGGGCTGGCAAGTTACGATGCCAGCGAGCTGCGCATCGACTCGTCGGCATCGCCGCTGGATCTCGCGATCGATGCCGACACCTTCACGGTCAGGCCGGCGGTGCGTGGCGGCGCGCTCGTGCGCTTTGCCACCCGCGAGCTGCAGGCGGTCACCGGGCGGTTCCTCGTGCAGCTCGGCCAGCGCACCATCGTCCCGGCCTTCGGCGAAGCGTACCTGCCCGACACCGGCGAGCGCTCGCCGATCGGGGCGCTCGGCGAGTTCTACTTCGAGCAGGCGCCGCCCGGGGCCACGCCTCCCACGGTGGAGTATCTCGGCGAGCGCTACGCGTGCGCGGCGCTCCCGGCCGCCGGGAGCAGCCAGGGGGTGCCGCGTGATGCCGGCGTCGTGCTGTGCACGGCGGTGCGGTCGGCGCTGGCGGGCGACGAGCTGGCGGGAGACGGACGATGAGGGCTCGTCTGCGGAGAGCGGCAATCGCGGCGGCGTGCGGCGCCGTCTGGCTGCTGACGGCCGGGCGCGGCCTGTCGGAGGCGCAGCTCGGCGTCAACTGCACCGTGACCACCGGCGGCGTTGCCTTCGGGGCCTACAACGTCTTCACCCCCTCGGCGCTCGAGTCGTCCGGCACGGTGACCTACCAGTGCACGGTCGGCGTCCTCATCCAGATTCAGCTCCAGACAGGATCGGCCGGGACGTTCTCGCCGCGTACGCTGCGCAGCGGCGCCGAGTCGCTGGCCTACAACCTCTATCTCGACGCCGCGCGTACCACGGTGTGGGGCAACGGCGCCGCCGGCACGTCCACCTACAGCGGTCTGGTGGCGACGGTGCTGCCCGTGCCGGTGCCGATCTACGCCGGCATCCCCGCCCGGCAGGACGTGCCAGCCGGGACCTACTCCGACAGCGTCGTCGCCACGGTCGTCTTTTAGAGCGGCCCCCTGGCGCATCCCCGGCGCGCGGCTCCAGGCGAGGCGTGCGCAGCGGCCGGCCGCCCGCCGCGCTTACGGCCGCTCGCGTGCGGTCACCAGCGCCCGGAGCGCCCCTGCCACGCCACCCGGCGCAGGGACCGGCGTCGCGCCGGACCCCGCCGGCCAGCCCTCGCGCTGCCGGGTGCGGTCGCCGTCCGTCTCCTCCGTCTGATCGTGGAAGAGGATCTGCTGGGTCGGGAAGGGCAGGTCGATCCCGTGCGCCGTGAGGCTGTCCTTGATTGCCGCCAGCACCTTGTCGCGGGAGTCGAGGGCGTCGGCGCGCTGCGGCGGCGCAATCCACCAGCGGGCGCGCAAGTTGACGGAGGAGGACGCGAGGTCCACCACCAGCACGTCGGGCGCCGGTTCAGCCAGCACTCCCTCCACGCCGGACACCGCTTCCAGGATCAAGGCCTTTGCGCGATCGATCGGGTCGCCGCAGCCGATGCCGACGTCGTACTCCAGCCGGCGGTGGGGAAAGGCGGTATTGACGACGACCGTGTCGGTGAACAGCTCGGCGTTGGGGATCACCACCCGGCGGCCATCGTAGGTGCGGATGAACGTGGCGCGCGTCTGGATGTCCTCGACCGTACCCTCGTGCGTTCCAGCGGCGATCTGATCGCCGATGCGGAACGGCTGGGTCACCAGCAGCAGGATTCCGGCGAGGAAGTTCTGGAGGATGTCGCGGAAGGCGAATCCGATCGCGACGCTGCTGATGCCGAGCACCTGGACGACGTCGCCGGGCTGGAATGTCGGCAGCGCCACCGAGAGGGCGACGAGCAGGCCGATGAACAGGACAACGCCCTGGGCGAGGCGTCCGACCGCCGTGCCGGCGTTGCGATGGGTATGCAGCCGCCGCTCGGTGAGACGCGCGACCAGCGCCCGCACGCCCCTGCCGATCAGGAAGAAGATGGCGAGGACGACCAGGGCAAAGATTACGCTCGGAATCGCCGCGATCAGGCCGTTGACGACGTTTTGTGCCCGCTCGAACGCTGGCGAGAGATCGAAATTCACCGGATCCTCCTCATTGGGCGCCCAGGTCATGCGTCAGGATCGTTTCTCCTCGCACGGCTGGACGGGCGGACGAAATGCCGCTGGACGCCGCGGGGTACGAGAGATCCATACTGCGTGGACACATGCCCGCGGGCATCCGTGACTGACGATAGCCGATGTGACCACCTGACGCATGCTTGCCCTGCTCGTTTTCGCCGTCACGCTCATGTGCGCGGTCCTGCTGTCGGGCCTCGCGCAGCGCAGCATTCTCTCCACCGCGGTGCTGTTCTTTGCCGCCGGGTTCCTGGCCGGCGACGAGACGCTCGGCCTGCTGACGATCGATCAGCACGACCCGGTGGTGGCCCGCCTCGCCGAAGTAGCCCTCTTTGCCGTGCTGTTCGTCGACGGCATGAAGCTGACGTTGCGCGATCTGCGGTCGGGCTGGCACCTGCCCGGGCGCGCGCTGCTGCTGGGGATGCCGATCACGCTGCTGCTGACGGCGGTGCTGGCGCGCTTCGTCGCCGGCCTGTCGTGGGTGGAGTCGTTCCTGATCGGGGCGGCGCTGAGCCCGACCGATCCCGTGCTGGTGTCGGCGATCGTCGGGCGGAAGGAGATTCCGCGGCAGCTCCGCCACCTGCTCAACATCGAGAGCGGCTTCAACGACGGGCTGGCGCTGCCGGTCGTCATCATCCTCATCGCGGTGGCGAGCGGGAACGCACTGCACCCGGGCGACCTCGTGCTCGAGATCCTGCTCGGCGCGGCGGTCGGCATCCTCCTGCCGTGGGCCGTGGTCAAGCTCGAAGAGAGCCGGCTGTTCGAGGCCTCCGAGGCCTACGAGCCGCTGACCGCCTTCGCCGTCGGCCTGCTGGTCTACGCCGTGGCCGCGATCACGCATGCCAACACGTTCCTCGCGGCATTCGCCGCCGGTATCACCGTCGCCACGCTCAGCGGCCGGATGCGCCAGGCCTTTCACGAGTTCGGCGAGCTCATCACCGAGATCCTGCAGCTGGCCGCCATCCTGGTGTTCGGGGCGCTGCTGTCGGTGCAGTTCCTGAGCGAGATTCCCGCCGCCGGCTATCTCTTCGCCCTGCTCGCCCTCGTGCTGCCGCGCGCGGTGGCGATGTTCACCAGCCTCGCCGGCACCGGCTTTCCGTGGCCGCAGCGGCTCGCGGCCGCCTGGTTCGGCCCCAAGGGATTCGCGTCGGTGCTCTACACGCTCTGGATCGTCAATTCCGGCATCGCCCGCGCCGACGCCATCCTGCACCTGGCCGCGCTCGTCATTGCCGGTTCGATCCTCGCGCATTCGTCCACCGACGTGTTGATTGCCAACTGGCTCGCGCGCAAGAAGGACCAGGGCGCCGACTGACGCGTCCGCGGGGCGTTTGCCATATGATCGAGGTTTGATCTGATATGGCCAACATCCTTCAATCTCTTCCCTCCGGCGAAAAAGTCGGCATCGCGTTCTCAGGCGGGCTCGATACCAGCGCGGCGCTGCACTGGATGCGCGCCAAGGGGGCGATCCCATACGCCTACACCGCTAACCTCGGCCAGCCCGACGAGCCCGACTACGAAGACGTCCCGCGGCGGGCGCTGCAGTACGGCGCCGAGGTCGCGCGGCTGGTGGATTGCCGCGCCGAGCTCGTCAGCGAGGGGCTGTCCGTGCTCCAGTGCGGCGCCTTCCACATCTCCACCGCCGGCGTCCCCTACTTCAACACCACGCCGATCGGGCGTGCGGTCACCGGCACGCTGCTCGTGTCGGCGATGAAGCAGGACGAAGTCCACATCTGGGGGGACGGCAGCACGTTCAAGGGCAACGACATCGAGCGCTTCTACCGCTACGGCCTGCTCGCCAACCCGAAGCTGCGGATCTACAAGCCCTGGCTCGACCAGGCGTTCATCGACGAGCTCGGCGGCCGCGCCGAGATGTCCGAATACATGCGCCAGGCCGGACTGGCCTACCGGATGAGCGCCGAGAAGGCGTATTCGACCGACTCCAACATCCTCGGCGCCACTCACGAGGCCAAGGATCTCGAGCAGCTCGACTCCAGCGTCCGCATCGTCGAGCCGATCATGGGGGTGCCGTTCTGGCGGCAGGACGTCGACGTCAAGCCGGAAGAAGTCACGTTGCGCTTCGAGGAAGGGCAGCCGACGGCAATCAACGGCTTCGCCTACAAGGACGGCGTTCAGCTCATCCTCGAGGCCAACCGCATCGGCGGCCGGCACGGCCTCGGCATGAGCGACCAGATCGAGAACCGGATCATCGAGGCCAAGAGCCGCGGCATCTACGAAGCGCCGGGCATGGCGCTGCTGTTCATCGGCTACGAGCGGCTGATCACCGGCATCCACAACGAAGACACCATCGAGCAGTACCGCGACAACGGCCGCCGCCTCGGACGCCTGCTCTACCAGGGCCGCTGGTTCGATCCGCAGGCGATGATGCTGCGCGAGACGGCGCAGCGCTGGGTCGCGCGCGCCGTGACCGGGGAGGTCTCGCTGGAGCTCCGCCGCGGCAACGACTACTCGATCCTGAACACGACCAGCCCGAACCTGACCTACAAGCCCGAACGGCTGACGATGGAGAAGGGGGCGTCGGTGTTCTCGCCGCAGGACCGCATCGGCCAGCTCACCATGCGGAACCTCGACATCGTGGACACCCGCGACAAGCTCTTCACCTACATGCGCGCCGGCCTGCTGTCGCCCGCCCCGGGCACCACGCTTCCGCACCTGCTCGAAGGGGACGCCGAGCCGGCCGCCGACGAGGGCCCCGAGGAGTAGCGCGCGGCGTCAGTTCGTGTGATCGTGCCCGCGCAGCTCGGGCGGCGTGATGGCGTCTTCGATGCGCTTGACCAGCCGTTCGTGCTCGTCGCGAAGCTCGCGCGGCATCCGCGCGCCGAACAGCGCCAGGAAGTCCCCCTGCGCCGTCACCGCCTCGACCCACTCGGCGGGATCGACCTTCAGGAGCTTGACCATGTCGGCGTCGTTGACGCCCGCCCCGGTCCGGTCGATGGCATACAAGGTCGGCACGAAGCCGATCGGCGTTTCGACGGCCTGACCGCCGCCGTCGCACCGCTCGATCACCCACTGCAGGACCCGCAGGTTCTCGCCGAAGCCGGTCCACAGGAACTTGCCGTCTTCGTTCGTCCGGAACCAGTTGACCCGGAAGATCTTCGGCGGCGACGACAGGGTCTGGCCCATGCGCAGCCAGTGCGCGAAGTAGTCAGCCATGTTGTAGCCGCAGAACGGCCACATCGCCATCGGGTCGCGCCGGAGCACGCCGATCTTCCCGGTGGCTGCGGCGGTCGTCTCGGACGAGAGCGTGGCGCCGAGGAAGGTGCCGTGCTGCCAGTTGCGCGACTGGACGACGAGCGGGACGCGGCGCTGGCGCCGGGCGCCGAACAGGATGGCGTCGATCGGCACCCCGTCGGGATTGTCGAATTCCGGAGAGAGCGACCGGCATTCCGTGGCCGGGGTCGTGAAGCGGCTGTTCGGGTGGGCTGCCTTCTCGCCTGACTTCGGCGTCCACGGGCGGCCCTGCCAGTCGAGCGCCGCATCCGGCGGCGGGTCGTCGTGCCCCTCCCACCAGGGCGTGCCATCGGGCCTCAGCGCCACGTTCGTATAGATGGTGTTGCGCTGGATCATGTCGAACGCGTTCGGGTTGGTCCGGCGGCTCGTGCCGGGGACGACGCCGAAGAACCCGGCTTCCGGGTTGACCGCCCACAGGCGGCCGTCCTCGCCGGGACGAAGCCAGGCGATGTCGTCGCCGACCGTCCACGCCTCCCAGCCCTTCATCGACGCCGGCGGCACGAGCATCGCCAGGTTCGTCTTCCCGCACGCCGACGGGAACGCGCCGGTGATGTAGTGCATCCGCCCGTCGGGGCTGCGCAGCCCGAGGATGAGCATGTGCTCGGCGAGCCAGCCCTCCTGCTTCGCGAACCAGCTGGCGAGGCGCAGCGCCAGGCATTTCTTGCCGAGCAGGGCGTTGCCGCCGTAGCCCGACCCGATCGACCACACGGCATTGCGCTCGGGAAAGTGCACGATGAACCGGCGGTCGGGGCTCAGGTCGCCGAGCGAATGGAGGCACCGCGTGAAATCGGGCGAGTCCCCCAGGTGGTCGAGTGCCACGCGCCCCATGCGGGTCATCGTCCGCATGCTGAGGACGACGTAGCGGCTGTCGGTGATCTCGACGCCGACCTTGGTGAAGCGCGAGCCGGCCGGCCCCATCAGGAACGGCACCACGAACATGGTCCGTCCGGCCATCGCGCCGTCGAAGAGCGGCGTCAGCTTGTCGACGGCCTCCTCGGGCGGCATCCAGTTGTTGTTCGGGCCGGCGTCTTCGCGCGTCTCGCTGCAGACGAAGGTCAGGTGCTCGGTGCGGGCGACGTCGTGCGGGGCGCTGCGGTGAAGGTAGCAGCCCGGCCGTGTCTCCTGGTTCAGCTCGATGAGCTCACCCGTTTCCAGGCACTCGCGGTTCAGGCGATCGCGCTCGGCCTCGGACCCGTCGCAATACACGATCGCGGCCGGCTTCGTCAGGCGGCTGACCTCGTCGACCCATTGTTTGATGGCCGTGGTGGCGATCTCTCCGGTCGGCATATCCGCGGAATCGTACCACGAACGCGGCGGCCGTTCGGAGAGGCGGGCGGCCGGCCGCCGGCGCCGGGAGCGGCGGATCAGTACTCCGTGAACATGCGCTGGATCTCCGCCAGGTCCTTCGTCGTGGCCAGCGCCAGCATCAGCAGCACGCGCGCCTTGATGGGCGCGAGATCTTCGGCGGCGAGGCGGAACGGCGCCGTCGGCTCAGCCGTCCTGGTCCCCTGGCCACCGCCGCCAGGGCGCTTCGTGGCGGCAATGCGTCCGCTGCCGGTACGGGTGGCAATCACCACGCAGACGCCCTTGCTCATGGCGTACTTGATGCCGTCCGACTGCGTGCCGCTCAGCGCCCCGGCGCCCGCCGACGCGATCACGATCCCCTGGGCGCCCAGACCGACGACCGACCGGATCACGTCGCCGGAGGCGTCCTGATAGACCAGCACCACGTCAACCCTGGGAAGCGTGTCGATCCGGAAGACGTCGAACTCGGAGGCGGCGGTGTGGCGCTTGAGGCCCGCCCGGTAGTAGACCACGCGGTCGGCATCGATCACGCCGAGCACGCCGTAGCCAGGCGTCTGAAAGGTGTCGAGCCGCAGCGCATCGGTCTTCGTCACGTCGCGCGCCGCGTTGATCTCGTCGTTCAGGACGACCAGCACCCCCCGGTCCTTCGAGGCGGGATCCCCCGCGACACGGAAGCCGGCCAGCAGGTTGGCCGGGCCCTCGTAGCCGATCGTGTCAGGGTTGCGCATCGATCCGACGACGACGACCGGCTTCGGACTTCGCACCGTGAGATTGAGGAAGTAGGCGGTCTCCTCGAGCGTATCGGTACCGGTCGTGACGACGACGCCGGCGAGGTCCGTGTCCTCGGTCAGGAGCGTGTTGATGCGCCGGGCGAGCTCGAGCCACTGCGCGAGGGTGAGCGAGGAGCTGGCGGTGTTGGAGAACTGCTCGGCCTCGGCGCGGACGTAGCGCTCGAGCGGGGGGATGAACGTGAGGAGCTCAGCGGCGGTGAGCCGGCCGCCTGTCTTCGTCGAAATTGTGCCGCCCGTGGCTATGAGCCGGACACGGGGCCGGAGCGCGTCGCTCGAGGCGGCCTGCGCCGGCGCCGGCCGGGCCTGCCGTGCGTCGGCGGGAGGCGCGAGCCACCCGGCGCTCGCCGTTATCGTACAGAGAGCAGCACAGAGGGCCATCCGCCGCGGCAGCATGCTGCCACACTATACCCGAGCCTGCGGCTGCCCGTGCGCCAGCGCCAGCCATCGGCTGAGATGCTGCGCGGCCTCGTCCGGAGTGCGGCCGTAGAACGGCATCAGCGCCGCCGAGCCGCCCGGCGTGCGGGCGATTTGTGCACGCCACTTGTCGAGGCCCACGCTCGACACTTCAATGCGGTACTCGCGGCCGTTGATGACCTCTTCGAAGCGATGCACGTATGTTGGCCGTCCGGTGAAGTGCGGTTACTGGTTGAGGGGACGAGGTGGGATTCTAGCGGGTCGGCGGGATCGTTCAAGCGAAAGGAAAACCGAAGCCGCATCAACACGGTGCAACTTCGCCGTTTTGCTCAGGTCACACTTGCAAAATAAATGTGAATCCCTCTGCCGTCCACAGGCCTTCCACCGATCTTCCACAGGTTTTCAACATCGCCGGGAAACCACAGGAAAAATGGGTTGATAATGCCTTGATGCCGCAACCCTGCGCAGCCCGGAGGCGCCCGATCCCGGCGGCTGTCCTGATCGTCATCGTCCTTGGATGGGTCCTGGCCGGGCCGGCCGCGGCACAGGACCCGGCGCCGGCCGCCCAGGCGGTGCTCTACCGCGTCTACCTGCGCGACGGCGGCGTGATCGTGAGCTACGGCGACTACGCGACCGTGGGCGACCGGGTGATCGCATCGATCCCGGTTGGCGGCACCGACGCCGAGCCTGTCCTGCACCTGCTGTCGATTCCGGCCGCGGATGTCGACTGGGAGCGGACGACCGCCTACGCCCGCGCGGCGCGCGCCCAGCGCTACGCCGAAACCCGCGGCGAGGCGGATTTCGCGGCGCTGAGCCGCGAGGTGGCGGGCACCCTCAACCAGGTCGGGATGATGAACGACCCGGCCACGCGGCTCGCGCTTGCCGAAACCGCGCAGCGGCAGCTCACGCAGTGGCCGCAGGACCACCATGGCTACCGCGGCGACGACATCGCGGAGATGGCGGCGTGGCTCGACCAGGTGGTGTCGGAGCTGCGGATCGCCGCCGGGCAATCGAGCTTCAACCTGTCGCTCGTCGCGAGGACGTCGCCGGCCGCGCCGGACGTGACACTGCTGGCGGCGCCGACGCCGCGGGAGCGCGTCGAGCTCGGGCTCGCCGCCGCGCGGCGGACGCCGGATCCCGCGGAGCGGGTGTCGCTGCTGCGCGCCATCCTCGACGCCCTGGCCCCCGGCTCCGGCGAGGGGGAATGGGCGGCCCCGCTGCACGCCCGTGCATCCGCGGAGCTTGCCACCGAGCTCGGCATCAACCGCATCTATGCCGAGCTGACGGAGCGGACGCTGAAGCGGGCCGACCCCTACGTGCGCCGCGCCGACGTTCGCGGCCTCGAAGCGCTCGTCCGCACGGTGCTCCAGGAGGACGCACGGCTGCAGCGCCTGCGGCCGGCGGATGTTGCCGCGCTGCTCGCCACGCTCGACGCGCGCATCGACGCGGCACGGCAGCTCCGCCTGGCGCGCGACGCCTGGGCGCTGCGCGCCGGCCTCATCCGGGAATACTGGCGCGACGTGCGGCAGGGGCTCGATCGGTTCCTCGGCGTGCGCGCGTGGCTGACCGACGTCCGCGATCTGGCCGGGCCCTCGCCGGGCGCCCTCAGGCGGCTGACCTATCTCGTCGCCGTCTCGCAGCACGAGTTGAAGAAGGTCACGCCTCCGGCAGAAGTATCGGCGGCGCACGCCACGCTCCTCGCGTCTGTGGCCCTCGCCGCGCAGGCCGGCACGATCCGCTACGAGGCAATCCGGAGCGGCAGCATGGACACCGCGTGGCAGGCGTCCTCGGCCGCGTCCGGTTCGCTGATGCTGCTCGACCGCGCGATCGAGGAGCTGCGGCGCATCACCCGGGCTCCGGAACCCTCCGGCCGCTAAGACCATCGCGTTTCACGCTGTGATTACCCCCCGCGTCACCCGGCTGCTGCGCGCCCCGGACCTCCGGGCGCTCCATCAGGCGGTGGTGTCGATGCTGCCCGCTGGTCCGCTCGCACGCGGCACTGCGGTGATTGTTCCTACCAGCGGCGCGGCCGAGCAGTTCCGCCGGACGATCGAGGACCTGACCCTCGGGCCCGCCGTCCGGGCGCTGGTGCTGCCCGATGTGATGACCCGTGGTGAGCTCTACGTGCGGCTGCACGCCGGGCTGCCGGAGGCGCCGCCGCTGCTCACCGAGTTCGAGCGCGAGGTGCTCCTCCGGTTGTCGGCCGAAGACGCCGCGCGGCAGGGGGCGGCGGCCCCCTTCGGGCTTCGTCCGGGGCTGCTGGCGGCGATCCTGGCCTTCTACGACGAGCTCCGGCGCCGCGGCCGCACCATCGACAGCCTCGACCGGCACGTGCGCGCGCCGCTCGAGGCCAGCCGCGACACCGACCGTGGCGCCGCGCGCCTGCTGGCGCAGACCGAGTTCCTGTCGGCGGCGTTCGCGGCGTTCGAGCGCCGTGTGGCCGACAGCGGCCGCATCGACGAGCACACACTTCGCGCGCTGCTGCTGGCGGGCGCGCCAGCAGCGGCGTATCGCCGCGTCATCATCCTCGTGGCGGATCAGGCGGCCGATCCGAGAGGGCTGTGGCCGGCGGATTTCGACCTGCTGACGCGCCTGCCCGGGGTCGAGCACCTCGACCTGGCCGCCACCGAGCGGGTGCTCGCGACCGGCTGGCTCGAGCGCCTCGCCGACACGCTCCCGGGCTTCGAGGAAGTCCGGGTACCCGGCGCGCGCGGCGCTCCCGTGCTGCTCGCGCCCGCCGCCGAGCCGGACGGCGACCCGCGGGAGAGCTGGACATCGCGCGATCGGGAAGAGGAGCTGGTCGATGCCGCGCGGTGGATCAAGCACCGTGCCCGGAGCGCCCCCGCGGGTGCCGCTCCGGCGCTCGACCGTACGGCGATCGTGTTCCAGCGTCCGCTGCCGTACCTCTATCCGGCGCAGCAGGTTTTCGGCTCGGCGCGGGTGCCGTACCAGGCGCTGGACGCGCTGCCGCTGGCCGCCGAACCGTTCGCGGCCGCCCTCGACCTCCTGTTCACGCTCGCGGCCGAGGAAGCCACGCGCACGGCCGTTGTCGAGATCCTGGCGTCCCCGCACTGGACGTTCCGCGACCCGGCGACGCCGGACCGTCCACTTCTGCGCGGAGAGGTGGCAGCGCTCGACCGCGTGCTGCGAGAGGCGAAGTATCTCGGCGGCTGGGATCAGCTCGAGCGGCTCACCCGGATGGCCGGGCAGCAGCAGGCGGCGGGCGGGCGGGAGGCGGCAGGCTGGCGGCGCGCGGCGCCGGCGCTCGCGGCCGCCGCGGCGCTCGGCCCCGCCCTGGCCCCGCTGCGGCAGGCGGAATCGGCCTCGGCGCAGCTCGACGCGCTCCTGGCCATCGTCGCGACGTTCGAGTCGGTGCCGCATCCGGCATCGCCGGGCTGCGAGGGGCACGTCCGGGCGCGGGCCGCCGTGCTGGCCGCGCTCGCCATGCTGCGCGATGCGCACGCCCGCTACGACGATCGGCCGGTGCCGCTCGGCGATCTCGTTGCCACCGTGCGGCGGTGGATCGAAGGGCAGACGTTCGCGCCGGCAACCGGGCGGAGCGGCGTGCTGCTGCTCGATGCGCCGGCCGCCGCGTTCGCCCACGTCGAGGCGGTCCGGATCGTGGGCCTGGTCGAGACCGACTGGCCCGAGCGCACCACGGCCAGCATCTTCTATCCCGGGCACCTGCTGCGCGAGATCGGCTGGACGCCGGACGCCGACCGTCTCGCGGCCGCGCGGGCCCGGTTCCAGGACCTGCTGCTCCTGGCGTCGGGTGAGGTGTCGCTGTCGGCGTTCACGCTCGAGGAGGACGCCGTGGTGTCGCCGTCGGCCCTGCTCGAGGACGTGGCCGCGATGGGCCTCGCGACGGCGCGGCCGCCGCGGCCGCCGGAGGTCCGCATGTTCGCCCACGAGGCGCTGGCGCGGCCTGTGGCAGCCTTTGCGGTGGGGGAGACGGCGTCGCGGTGGCTCGAGCTGCGGGCGTCGCGCACGGCTGCGCCCGATCCGCGGTTCCGGGGCAGCGTGGGCCGGCGGCTGCCGGAGGCGTATGCCGTCAGCCGGGTCGAGCGCTATCTCGAATGCCCGTTCAAGTACTTCGCGGCGCAGGTGCTCAAGCTGGACGAGGAGCGCGACGACGAGTCGGGGCTGACGCCGCTCGAACGTGGCCAGCTGCTGCACGAGGTGTTCGAGGCGTTCTTCGTGGCGTGGCGGGCGCAGGGCCACCGCGGCGTCACCGCCGACAACCTGGGGAGCGCCATCCAGCTGTTCGCGGAGGTGGCCGAGGCGCAGCTGCTCCTGCTGCCGGAGGGGGATCGTGCGCTCGAGCGCACCTACCTGCTCGGTTCGGCGGCGTCGCCCGGGCTGGCCGATCGCGCGTTCAACTTCGAGATCGAACATGGCGTCGAGGTGCTCGAGCGGCTGCTCGAACACCCGCTCGAAGGCGCGTTCGTCTTTGCCGGCGCCTCGGGGTCGCGCGAGGTCCAGGTGCGCGGCAAGGCCGATCGCATCGACCTGCTCGCCGACGGCACGCTGCGCATCATCGACTACAAGCTGGGGCGGGCACCCAAGCCGGCGCGCGTCCTGCAGCTGCCCGTCTACGGCATCGCGGCGGCGCAGCAGCTCGAGGGCCGTCACGGACGCGCCTGGTCGGTCGGGCGCGCCGGCTACGTGGCGTTCAAGGAAAAGAACGCGTTCGTGGACCTCGGCGGCCGCGCCGGCAACCTGCCGGCGGCGCTCGCCGAGGGGCAGCGGCGCTTCGTCGCGGCGATCGACCGCATCGAAGCCGGCGAGTTCCCGGTCGACCCGGACGAGCCCTGGTTCTGCACGCGCTGCGGGTTCGCAGATGTCTGCCGGAAGGACTACGTCGGCGATGAGTGAGCCGTCGCAGGGCGGACGCCCTGGTGCGGATCGCCAGCTCCCGCTGTTCGACGGGGCGGCGCCGCCGGACGCATCGCCAGCCCCGGTCCCGTCCGATCCGGATGCCGAGGCGCGCGCCTTCGCCGTCGATCCGCGCCACAACGTCGTGCTCGAGGCGTCGGCCGGCACCGGCAAGACCTCGGTGCTCGTCGCGCGCTACGTCAACCTGCTCACGTCCGGCATCGATCCCGGCCAACATCCTCGCCATCACCTTCACCCGCAAGGCCGCTGCCGAGATGCGCGAGCGCATCGTCCGCGAGCTGCGGCTGGCCGCGGAGCGATCCGAGATCGATCGGGCGCGCTGGCTCGAGCTGCGCGACCGGCTGGGCGAGATTGCGATCAGCACGATCGACGCGTTCTGCCTGTCGCTGCTGCGCGAGTTTCCGCTCGAAGCGGACGTCGATCCGGCGTTCGACCTGGCGGACGAGACCGAGGTGCCGCGGCTGGTGGCGACCGCGCTCGATCGCGCGATGCGGATCCTGGTGGCGCTGGCGCCGTCGGACCCGGACGTGGCGCTGGTGCTCGCCCAGCTCGGGATCGCCCGGACGCGCGACGGGCTGGCCACGCTGCTCGACCGCCGCCTCGTGGCCTGGGAGGCGCTCAGCCGCTTCCTGGCGCGCGGGCCGCGCGACCTCACGGCGGCGGGCGTCTGCCGCACCGCGGCCGCCGCGATGCACGACACGCTGCTGACAGTGCCGGGCGGCCTGCCGCAGTTCCTCGCCGACGGGCCCGCCCGCCACCCGCGCTACGGCCTGTTCCTCCGTGCGGTGCGCGGGCTGAGGCGCTGCAGGCGCCCGAGGCCGCCGGCGAGGCGACCGAGGCCGCCATCCGCGCCCTGCTCGACCGCGTGAGCAGCCACTTCCTGACGAACGAGGGCACGGCGCGCAAGCCTGGCTCCGCGATCCCGCCGTACAACGCCGATCACTATCCGTCGAAGGAGGCGGCCCGCCGTCATCGCGAGGCGCTGTTCCAGATCGCGCCGCGGGTGGACGAGGTCATGTTCGCCTTCAATCGCGACCTGAACGTGGTGCTGGCCCGCGGCATCCGGCGCATGTTCGGCGTCGCGCTCGCGCAGTACCGCCGGGCGCTCGAGGAGCGGTCGGTGCTGGACTTCTCCGACGTGCTCGAGCGCGCGCTCGAGCTGCTGCGCCGCATGGACGAGTTCTCGCAGAGCCGGTTCCGGCTCGAGTCCCGCTATCACCACGTCCTGGTCGACGAGTTCCAGGACACCAGCCGGGCGCAGTGGGAGCTCGTGTCGCTGCTGGTGCAGGCCTGGAGCGAAGGGCAGGGGACGGCGGCCAACCCGTCGATCTTCATCGTCGGCGACCGCAAGCAGTCGATCTACCGGTTCCGCGACGCCGACGTCGCGGTGCTCCAGGACGCCGCCCGCTACGTCGACCGCCTGCGCCCCGGCGGCCGGTCGCGGCGCTCGATCGTCCGGAGCTTCCGCGCCGTCCCCGATCTGCTGCACTTCGTCAACGATATCTTCGCCGAGATGTCGCAGCCCGGTCGCGGCGCCGGCGACTTCACCTACGACGAGCGGGACCGCTTCCCGGTGGACGGGCCGCCCGAACGTGCGCTGCAGGAGCCGGCGCTCGGGCTGGCGGTGGCGGAGTCGGCCGACGCGTGCGCCGCGGCCGTCGCCGACGAGATTGCGCGGCTCGTGGCGGAAGGCACCGTGCGCGACAAGGCCACCGGCGTGCGCCGACCGGCGCGGGCCGGCGACATCGCCATCCTGTTCCGCTCGCGCTCGAGCCACCGCGAGTTCGAGCGCGAGCTCGGCCTGCGCGGGATTCCGACCTACGTCTACAAGGGGCTCGGGTTCTTCGACGCGGACGAGATCAAGGATCTGACCGCGCTGCTCCGCTTCCTGGCCGATCCCTCTTCGGCGCTGCGGACCGCCGCGTTCCTGCGCTCCCGCTTCATCCGGCTGTCGGACGGCGCACTTGCGGCGCTGGCGCCCGACTTCTCCGCGGCGCTGCTGTCGCCCGCCGATCCCGCGGGCGCGGCCGCTCCTGGACGCCGAGGACCGCCGGGTGCTGGACCACGCGCGGGCGCACGTGCACGGCTGGCTGGCGCTCGTGGACCGGATCACGCCGTCGGCCCTGCTCGATCGCATCCTCACCGACACCGCGTACGCCTTCGAGCTCGAAGGGCCGCGCCGCCGGCAGGCGTGGGAAAACCTCAAGAAGATGCGCGGCCTGGTGCGGCGCATCCAGAACCGCGGCTATGCCACCGTCTCGCGCATCGCCGATCACATCATGGCCCTGACGGCCGGCGACGAGTCCAACGCCGTCATCGAAGCGCTGGATGCCGTCAACCTGATGACCGTGCACGCGTCCAAGGGGCTCGAGTTCCCGATCGTCTTCGTGGTGAACCTTGCGAAGGGCGCCAGCGCGCCGCCGCGTCCGGTCCGCGTGATTGCCGGGTCGGCCGAAGACGATGCCGACCTGTCGGTGACCGTGGGCCCCTTCCTCTCCGACACCGACGAGTTGGAGCGCGATCGCGAACGGCACGAAACCAGACGCCTGCTCTATGTGGCGCTCACGCGGGCGCGCGACCGCCTGTATCTGAGCGCGGCGCTCAAGGAAGGGGTCCTGGTTGCGGGCCGGGGCAGCCTCGCGGAAGTGCTGCCAGACTCGCTGCGCACCATGTTCACCCGCGCCGCCGCCGTGTTCGATGCCGTCGAGACCGTGGGCTGGACGGGCGTGTCTGGCCACGAATACCGCTGGCGGCTCTGCCGTGCGGGCGCCGGCGGTGCCGCGGCACAGACGGTGACGCCGGCTGGTCCCGCGGCTTGTCCCGCGGCTCGTCCCGCGGATGGGGAGGGGAGGCCGGACGACGATTTCCTGGCGCCGCTGGATGCCGCGTCGCGAGTACGCGCGTCGGTCAGCGAGGTCGCCGGGGAGGGCCAGGTCGCGGACGAGCCGGCGCCGGGCTCGCCGCGTGAGCCGGCGCGCTCCGAGCGGCTGCTCGGCGTGATCGTCCACCGGCTGTTCGAGCATGGCAGCCTCGCGGCCAGCCCCCTGGTGGATGCCGGTGCCGTTCACGCCCTGGCGTCGCGGCTGTTGCGCGCGGACGAGCGCGCGATGATCGACGATCCGGACGCCTTCCTTGCGGCGGCGGCCGGGACCTGGCTTCGTGCCAGTCAACGGCCTGACGTGGCGGCGGCCCTCGACGGCGTCCGCCGGCTGCACGAGCTGCCGTTTGCCACTCTCGATGGCGACGCCGGGGGTGAGCGCATTGTCCGCGGCGCCATCGACTGTCTCGTCTGGAAGCCCAACGGCGAGCTCACCGTTGTCGAATTCAAGACCGGGCGGCGCACGCCCGCCCATCAGCGGCAGCTGGATTTCTATGTGCGCGCCGCGGGCGCCCTGTTTCCGGGCGTGCCGGTCCACGGCATCCTCTTGTACTTGTGACGATTTACACCATCGGTCACTCCACCCGGAGCGCGGAGGCATTTGCGGAGCTTCTGGGCCGGCACGACATCCGGCAGATTGCCGACGTACGCACCGTGCCGCGTTCCCGGCGGCATCCTCAGTTCGGCCGCGAGACGCTCGAGGGGCTGCTGGCGGCGCAGGGCGTCGGCTACCTCCACATCCCTGAGCTGGGTGGGCTGCGCCGGCCGCGTCCGGACTCGGTCAACACCGCGTGGCGGCATCCGTCGTTTCGAGGCTATGCGGATCACATGGATACGCCGACATTCCACTTAGGGGTCGACTCGCTGCTGCGATATGCCCATGCGGGACGTACAGCCGTGATGTGCGCTGAGGCGGTGTGGTGGCAATGCCATCGGCGGTTGCTGGCCGATGCTCTTGTGGTTCGCGGCACGCCGGTCCTGCACGTGCTGTCGGCGGCGGACCCTAAGCCTCATATAGTGAGCGAGTTCGCGCGCGTCAGCGGGGGATTGGTCATCTATCCCGGACTGTTGTAGACAGGGTGTCCGTTCCGGGAGTCAGCCTGGCGCGGCCGATGCGTGGTCCGGGACCATCCTTGTAAGACGTTGAGGGACTTAGGTTTCCATCTTCCAGGGAACCAATTACCCTGGGGGCCGGTCTAACCAGATACTTGGCGCCCGGATTGCAGACACCGGGTGCGACGGGAGGTGGAGCATGACGGTCCCAGGGGTGGCACTCAATTACGTGAAGCCGACGGCGACGGTGTTCGAGCTCGAAGCGCTCGAAGGTCTGCCGTGCGGCTGTGTCGCGGCCGCCTACCGGGCGCGGCCGTGGGACGTTGCCGTTGTGTCGCTCGAGGCCAAGGGGCCCCACTGCATCCTGTCTGGACACGCGAGCGGCCAGATCCTGCGTCTCGGCGATCCCTCCGAGTTCGACGATGAGGAGAGCGACGAGTAGGCTGGCGTTCTCCCGACACGTCCCTCGGGCATTCCCCTACAAACTCGCGGCACGACACCCTATGGCGCCGGGCGCCGCAGCAAACCCGCCGCCGGCGCGGCCCGCACGGGCGGAACATGTTGTGCCATCGGTGTTTTTGGGAAGATCTTCATTGCGTATCGGAAAGCCGTTCCCGTACAATTCGAAGGTTCTATCGAGAGTTTTGCCGTTGCCTGAGGTGACCTGAACCGTCGTCCAAGGTGACCTGAAGAGGAGTACCGCGTAGATGCCGCTGACGTGTCCGAACTGCGGGAACGAGCGCAATTTCCTGGTCAAGACCCTGCAGATGCATGTGGTCCAGCTGCGCGACGACTCGCGCGTCGAAGCCAGCGAAGAAGGCCGTCCTGCCGTGATTGAAGTGCTGTGTGACGAGTGTGAGAAGGAGCTGAACATCGCTGACTTCGACGAACAGGTCCGCAACGAGATGCTGCTGACGCTCGGCGCCCGCTGACCCGCTACCCCTCTTCGCTTTCCGCCTCTTCGAAGTAGTCGCATTCCGGGCAGATCCACTCCCGCGCCACGCGGGCCGTGGGCGGGCCGCCCGGAAGCCTGTCCGCGATCTCCCGCACGCTCAAGCGCATCGTTTCGCCGCACAGCGGGCATTCTTTCACGCGGCCATTCTATCAAGTCAGGCTGGCCGCAATTCCCAGCGCCCAATTCCCAACGCCCAATTCCCAGGCCCAATCTCCAAGACCCACCTTTCGGCCGTTTGCCTTCGCCCTTCGCCCTTTGCCCTTCGCCCCTGGCCCTTGCCGATTTGGGAGTTGAACAGACCCGCGTGATGGTGGCACTCTGTCTGCGGAGCTGCCCACAGGGGCGTATGCGCGATTACTACGACGTACTCGGTGTGCCGGCCGACGCCGGGGCCGAGGAGATCAGGCGGGCGTATCGGCAGCTGGCGCGCCGCTATCATCCCGATATTTCGGGTGAGGAGCGCGGCGCCGCGTTCGTCGAGCTGGCCCGTGCCTACGAGATCCTGCGCGACCCGCTTCGGCGCCGGCAGTACGATGCCCGGCTGACCGAGCGTGCCCCCGCAGCCGCGGACGCTGACCGCACGGACTGGTTTGCCGACGAGGTCGTGATCGACTTTCCGTCGGTGTCGAGCGTGCTGGACAGCATGCGCCACGCTTTCTTTGCCGCCGAGCCGGCGGCGACGCTGTCCGCCGATTTGGTGCTCACCCCGCGTGAGGCGTTCGACGGGGTGACGGTCCCCCTCGCCGTCCCGCTGCGGCGGACGTGCACCCGGTGCGGCGGGCGCGGCGAGGTGTGGACCGACTGGTGCGCGGCCTGCGCCGGCCTTGGAGAGGTGTCGGCCGTCCAGTCGCTCCGCGTCCGGGTGCCGCCCCGGGTGCGGGAAGGGGCGCGGTTCCGTTTCAGTGTCACCCCTCCGGACGCGCCCCCGACCGTGATTGAAGTTCGCATCAGCATCCGGTAGCTGCCGGGCGGCACCGCCGCTCGCATCCGTTGGCCGTCCGGGCGGCGCACACATATGCTTTCCCACGTTCATCTGCTCTGGGTGCTCCAGGTCGTCTGGGGCGGGATAGGCCTCCTCCTCGGGGTGTCGACGATGATGCTGGCGGCCGCCGCCGCCGCTATCGGCGTGACCGCGGGCGGCGACGAGGTGGCAGCCGGCGTGACCGCCGTTGCGTTCCTGGTCTGCGCCGTGCTGCTGCTGGCGGCCGGTGCCGCCAATGCCTGGGCCGGCACGGCGATCAAGCGCCGCCGGCCGAACGGCCGTCTCGCGACCCTGGCGCTGGCGGTGCCGAATCTCTTCATCCTGCCGTTCGGGACGGCGCTCGGCGTCTACGCCTTCTGGGTCCTGCTCCACGACGAGACCCGGCTCCTGTTCGAGCCCGCCCCGGAACGGGCCCCCGCCGCCCGATGACCGACCGCGACCTGGGCCCGACCGCCACCGGCCTCGACGCCAATTTCGCCGCTGCCCTCACCTACGCCGTGGGGTGGGTGAGCGGCCTGGCGTTCTATTTCCTCGAGCCGGACAACCCGTTCGTGCGCTTCCACGCGCAGCAGTCGATGTTCGTGTTCGGCGGCCTGTCACTGGCGTGGATGCTGGCGCTGTCGGTGCCCTATCTCGGCTGGATCGTCGCGTTTCTCGTCATCCCCCCCGTCTCGGCCGTGCTCTGGCTGATTCTCATGTACAAGGCCTATCAGGGGGAGCGCTTCAGGGTGCCGGGGGTGGGGGGAGGCTCTGAGGGTTCAGGGTGCAAGGTGCAAGGTGCAGGGTTCACAGGGGTTCAGGGTTCAGGGTTCCGGGTCCGGGGTTCGCTCGGTTCCGGGTGCACCGGGCAGGGCCGCTGGGGTCCAGGTTCAGCGAAGGTGCCGACTCCTCGCTCACCGGACATGGGGTCGGCTTCGACTCTCCAACGCACCTGGACCTGTCGCCGCGCCTTTCGCAGCACTTCGCGACACCGGGCGCCGCCGTACACTCTGAGGACGAGTCGACAGCTCGAGTTTTGCCCACGCGTCACTCCCCGCGCATCTCGACCTCGCAGTGCACCCTGACCCAGCGAACCGTGCACCCTGCACCCTGAACCCTGAACCCAGCGAACCCTGAACCCTGCACCCTGAACCCCTGAACCAGTACAATCACCTCATGCCCCTGAACGAAGCCGCCGTGCTCGACGTGCTGAAAGCCGTCCGCGATCCCGATCTCAATCGCGACATCGTCAGCCTCAAGTTCGTCAAGAACGTGCGTATCCGCGAGGATGGCGTGGTGGCGTTCACGATCGAGCTGACCACGCCGGCCTGTCCGGTGAAGGACCAGATGCGCGAGCAGGCGCGGGCGCTGGTCGCGGCGCTGCCCGGCGTCACCGGCGTCGAGATCGAGATGACCGCGCAGGTGCGCGCCACGACGTCCACCGATCTGGGCCGCACGCCCGTCGAGGGGGTGAAGAACATCATTGCCGTGGGCGCCGGCAAGGGGGGCGTGGGCAAGACCACGGTGGCCGTCAACCTGGCGATTGCGCTCAGCCAGTACGGCGGGCGCGTGGCCATGATCGATGGCGACATCTACGGGCCGAACGTGCCGATCATGCTCGGCATCAGCACCCAGCTGACGACCGACGGCGACCGGATCGTCCCGGCCGAGCAGTACGGCATCCAGCTCGTCTCGATGGCGTTCCTGACGAGCGATGATTCGCCGGTGATCTGGCGCGGCCCGATGCTGCACGGCGTCATCCAGCAGTTCTTCCGGCAGGTCCGCTGGGAGAACATCGACTACCTGATCGTGGACATGCCGCCCGGGACGGGCGACGTGGCGCTCAGCCTCAGCCAGTCGGTCCCCGTCGCCGGCGCCGTCGTGGTGACGACGCCGCAGACCGTGTCGGTGGCGGACACGCGCCGCGCCGTGCGCATGTATCAGAAGCTCAACGTGCCGACGCTCGGGCTGGTCGAGAACATGAGCCACTTCGTCTGCCCCACGTGCCAGCACGAGAGCGACATCTTCGGCAAGGGCGGCGGGGAGACGCTGGCGACCGAGCTGTCGGTGCCGTTCCTGGGACGGATTCCCATCTACGAGCCGATCCGCGTCGGCGGCGACACCGGCGTGCCGATCACGGTCGGCGAGCCGAAGTCCCCCGCGGCGCAGGCCTTCCGCTTCGCCGCCGAACGTCTGGCGGCGCAGCTGTCGATTGCCGCGTACAACAGCGGCAAGCGCGCGATTCCTTTGATGCCGGTCCGGGGCTGAGTCCCGCATCCCTCTGGCTGGAGATCCGGCCGGGAGACAACCGATGCAGTCTGTGAAGCATTTCGGCCTGATTCTGGCGGCTGTCGTGGCGGTGTCGGCCGCAGCGGTGGCCCGCCAGGCGCCGCCGCAGCCCGAGGCCCTGCGGGCACTCGTGGCGTCGTACCTCGACATCCAGGCGGCGCTCGCGGCCGACAAGGTCGAAGACGTCAAGGCGCCGGCCCGCGCGCTCGCCGCCCAGGCGGTGGCGCTCGGGAAGAACGCGGCCGACATCGCGAAGGCGGCAACCGCGATGGAGAAGGCGGGCAGCATTGCCGCGGCGCGCGACGCGCTGGGCCCGTTGAGCGACGCGGTGATCGCGCGCGTCCAGTCCGACGGCTCGACAGGAGGCCCTCGCCGATCTCCGGCTCGGCTACTGTCCGATGGTCAAGCGCTCGTGGCTGCAGCGCGGCGAGCGGGTCCGCAATCCCTACTACGGCGCCAGCATGCTGACCTGCGGCGAGCTCAAGCCGGTCAAGTAGTCGGCGCGTCCGCGGAGCGATCCGGCAGCCTGGTCATCACCCAGGCCCCGAGCGCCGGGCCCGGCACCAGCACCACGAACGCCCACTGCCAGCCCACCGCGTCGCCGAGGGCCGGCACGATCCGCATGCTCACCATGGTCAGCAGGAAGCCGGCGCAGGTCTGCAGCGTGAGCGCCGTGCCGACGTGTGTCCGGGGGGAATGCTCCGCGACGAGCGCCGAGAACTGGGCGGAGTCGGCCACGACGGAGACGCCCCACACGATCGCGAACAGGAAGAGCCACCCCGCCGGCCGGCCGAAGACAGCCGGCGCCGCCGCCGCGCACGCGCCGCTGACGATCATCGCCAGGCGTGCCATCCGCGCCTTGCCGAAGCGGTCGGCGCGTGCGCCGGCGGCCATGCACCCGACGGCGCCGCTGGCGAGGGCGACGAAGGCCACGAGGGAACCGGCGCGGCCGGGTGCGGTGCCGGCCGCTGCAAGGGAGGCCGCGGCGAACGCCGGCATCCACGCCCACATCGCATACAGCTCCCACATGTGCCCGAGGTAGCCGAGGATGGCCAGCCGCACGCCCCGCGGCCGCACGGCGTGGCGGATTGCGTGGGCGTCGAACGGCGCGGACGCACTCACGTAGGGCCCGTCGTCGGCTGCCGTGCCCACGAGCGCGCCGCCGGCCAGCGCGAGCAGCGACGACGCCCACATCATGGAGCGCCACGAGGCATCCGCCGATGTCCAGGCGAGCAGATGCGGGAGGGACGTGCCGGCGGTCAGCGCGCCGACCACCACGCCCATCGCCATGCCGCGGCGCTCGCGGAACCAGCCGGAGACAATCTTCAGGCCCGGCGGATAGACGCAGGCCAGCGCGGCCCCGGTGCAGAACCGCAGCGCCAGCACCGCGGCGGCGGAGTCCGCGAACGGGATGCAGGCGTTGGCGGCCGCCCCCGCGACGCAGCCGGCGGCGAAGAGACGCCGGGCGTTGATGAGGTCCGCGAGGTTCAACGCGGCGCTGGCGAGCGTGCCGGCCACGAACCCGGCCTGCACCGCCATCGTCAACCACGCCCGTCCAGCCGCGGACATGCCGAGTTCCGCCGCGATTGCCGGTGCGGCGGCCGTGGCCGAGAACCACAGCGTCAGGCCCAGGAACTCGCCCGCGGCCACGATCAGGAGCATCCGCGTTGCCATTAGCGGTTTACGATGGGCGAAATTGCCAGTACGATTCAACTGTCGTCTTCATCGCCCTATGAACATCTCTTTCGTGCGCCACACCCTCGGCAACGGTCTCGACGTGCTCGTCCACGAGGACCGGAACTGCCCGATCGTCGCGGTCAACGTCTGGTATCACGTCGGATCGAAGAACGAAAAGCCCGGCCGGACCGGCTTCGCGCACCTGTTCGAGCACCTGATGTTCGAGGGGTCCGAGCACTACGACCGGGGGTATTTTCATCCGCTGCAGGAGGCTGGCGCGCTGCTCAATGGATCGACCAACGCCGACCGCACGAACTACTGGGAGGTCGTGCCCGCCAACGCGCTGGAGCTGGCGCTGTGGATGGAATCGGACCGGATGGGCTACCTGCTGCCGGCGCTGACCGACGCCAAGTTCGAGAACCAGCGCGACGTCGTCCTCAACGAGCGGCGGCAGCAGTACGAGAACCGGCCGTACGGCCTGGCCGGCATGGCGATCGTGGCGGCGCTGTACCCGCCGGACCACCCGTATCACTGGGTCACGATCGGTGCCGCGGCCGACATCAGCGCCGCTCGCATCGACGACGTGCGCGAGTTCTTCCGGACCTACTACCGGCCGCGCAACGCCTCGCTCGTCCATCGCCGGCGACGTGCGTGCGGACGAAGCGCTGCGGCTGGTCGAAGACTACTTCGGTGAGCTGGAGCCGGGTGAGGAGCCGCCCGCGGTGGTTCACGACATCCTGGATGCGCCGGCCATCGAAACTGGGCTGGTGCTCGAGGACCGGATCGAGCTGCCGCGCCTGTATCTCGCCTGGCATTCGCCCGCCCTCTTTGCGCCGGGGGACGCCGAGCTCGACCTGGTTTCGGAAGTGCTGGCGAGCGGCAAGACGTCGCGGCTCTACGGCGCCTCGTGTTCGAGACCCGCGTCGCCACGGAGGTGGCCGCGTCGCAGAACTCCCGGGAGATTGGCGGCTTCTTCCAGATCGTCGCCACGGCGGCGCCAGGGCGGACGCTTGCCGAGCTCGAGCAGGCCATCGGCGAGGAGCTGGCGCGATTCGTGGACGAGGGGCCGACGGCGGTGGAGATGGAGCGCTGCCGCGCGCAGGCTGAAGCGCAGTTCGTGTACCGTCTGCAGACCGTCGGCGGCTTCGGCGGCAAGGGCGATCAGCTGAATGCCTACAACGTATTCCTGGGGGAGCCGGACTCGTTCGAGCGCGATCTGGCCCGCTATCGCGGGGCCAGTGCCGCGTCGCTGCAGCAGGCGGCCGCCGCCCTGTCGCCCGGGCGCCGCGTGGTCCTGAGCGTGGTGCCGAAGGGGCGCGCCTCGCTGGCGCTCGAGCACGCCCGGCCGGCGGTGGTGTCGTAATGCCGGTCGATCGGTCGCGCCTGCCGGCTCCCGTCCCCCCGCTCAGCCTGACGTTCCCCGAGCTGCGCCGGCACACGCTCGGCAACGGCCTGCGGGTGCGGACGATTGCGCATCGTGAAGTCCCGCTCATCACCTGCTTTGTCCTGATGCCGGCCGGCTCCTCGCAGGATCCTGGCGACCGGCCCGGCCTCGCGGCCATCACGGGCGACATGCTGGACGAGGGCAGCGGCGATCTCGACGCGCTGCAGGTGCACGAGTCGCTCGGCCGGATCGGCGCGCATCTCGATACCGAAGTTGGGGCCGACGCCACGCTGCTCGAGTTGACGAGCCTCGAGCACCACGCACCGCGCGCCCTGGAGCTGCTCGCGTCGATGGTGAAGGCGCCGCGGCTCGATCAGCGGGACTTCGATCGCGTCCGCGAGCTGCGCCTCAACCGGCTGATCCAGCTGCGCGACATGCCGCCGGCGCTGGCCGACCGCCTGTTCACCCGGCTTCTGTATGGCGGCCACCCGTACGGGCACCTGCCCATCGGCACCGAGCCATCGCTCCGCTCGCTGACCCTCGACGACGTCACCGGCTTCCACCGCCGCGCGCACCGGCCCGGGCTGGCCACGGTGATTGCCGTCGGGGACGCGTCGCACGAACAGCTTGCCGGCCTCGTCGAGGATGCCTTCGGCGACTGGGAGCCGAATGGCGAACCGGACCGCGCGCTCGTGGACGTGCCGGCGCTCGACGTGGCCCGGCGCGACGCCGGCCACCTGGCGATCCTCCACCGGCCAGGGGCGGCGCAGTCGGAGCTGCGCATCGGACACCTCGGCCTGCCGCGCAGCTCGCCCGACTACCACGCGCTCCTCGTGCTCAACATGATCCTCGGCGGCCAGTTCGTCAGCCGGATCAACATGAACCTGCGTGAGGACAAGGGCTACACCTACGGTGCGCGCACGAGCTTCGACTTCCGCCGCGGTCCGGGGCCCTTCCTGTTCCAGTCGAGCGTGCAGACGGCCGTGACGGCCGACGCCATCCGCGAGGTCCTGGCGGAGCTGCAGGGCGATACGCGGCGATCGTCCGGTCAGCGCGCACGAGCTCGAGCTGGGGCGCGCCGCGCTCACGCGTGGCTACCCGCGGAACTTCGAAACCGCCGAACAGCTCGGGCGCGCGGCCGCGCAGCTCGCGCTCTACGGCCTCCCGGACGACTATTTCACGACGTTCGTGCCGAAGGTCCTCGCGATCGGCCGAGGACGACGTGACACGCGTGGCCGAGGCCCACATCGATCCTGCGCGCCTGCTGACCGTGGTCGTCGGCGACCGCGAGAAGGTGGGACCCGCCCTTGCGGAACTCGGGCTCGGCGACGAGCTCGAGGCCGCGGTCGCCTGAGCGGCCGCCGCGCCCGTTCCCACCAGTTCTCCCGCTGAGCTGACGTTGGCCGGAGCTGTCACTCTGCGGTTACGGCAGACGGTGGTGACGGCCCGGCAGGTGGCGTGGGCCCGGAGGAACCAGCCGGCGGACCCTTCCGTCCAACACTCAGACTTCCGGGGGGCATCCTGCCTGCCCGGGTGTAGACTGAAGCTGTTCCCGTATGACCGTTGCCCGCCTCAGCCTCAGCCTGGTCGGGGTCGTGGGCGTCATGGCCCTGGCACTCGCCGGTGCGACGATCTGGCTCCTCGTCACCCAGCCGGTCACGGTGGCCGACGCCGTGGCCCAGGGGGAGATGTCGCCGCTCGTCCGCGCCCTCGGCGCCGCCCTGTACGACGCCCTGCAAGGGCTGCTCAAGTATCTCTGACGAGTCTGCTGCCCCGCCCGTGCGGCGGACGCGGGGCCCGGCTGCACCTGCTACAGGCTGCGGTTCAGGAAGCGGCAGAGCGCAAATCCGTCCATCCACTTGAACGGCGTCACCCCCGTGCTGTAATGGCCGCAGGGCAGCACCTGCAGTTCGTGCGCGATCTCGAGGCGGCGGAACTCGTCCACGAACATCTTCGAGAGGCGGACCGGGAACGTCAGGTCGTAGCGGGCGTACACGAGCAGGATCCGCTTGTCGCGCATCCGTTCGAGATAGGGGAATGGCGAGATCGGCAGCCACAGCCGCCGCAGCTGCTCGAGCTCGACGTGCCCCTCGAGCCCGTGCCTGACATGGGCGGTGGACAGCCCTTCCCAGACCACGTCGGCGAAATACGGCGAGATGTGATTGAGCGCCGCGGCCTTGAGCAGCGGCTCGTGCGCGGCGGTCAGCATCGCCAGGCACGAGCCCAGGCTGGTGCCCAGGATGCCGATCGACTCGTAGCCGCTGGCCCTGGAGCCACGCGACGGCGCGTCGGGCGTCGAGCACCGCCTGCCGGCAGACCTGCGCGGTACGCCCGATGTTGGAGCTGACGATGTAGTCGGCGCGACGGAGCTCGGCCGGCCTGCGTTCGTCGTGATAGGGCAGGGTCAGCCGCAGGGCGGAGATCCCGAAGCGGTTGAGCAGCTGGCACAGGCCGACGTGTCCACCCGCGTCGGCGTTCCACTGCGGCAGCACCACGACCGCACGCCGGCGGCCGCGCGGGGACCGGCTCGGGAAGAAGCGGCCCCGGGCGACGTTGTTCTCGGCGTGCGGCGTCCGCACCGCGCTCGGGAACGTGAGCCGGTCGCCGCGCAGCTCGTACTCGCCGCAGGGCGCCAGCGCGTAGAACCGTTCGCTCTCCGCCAGCATCGTTGCGGCCCAGCGCTCGAGCCGCGCCTCGTCGCTCGTTGCCGCGCCGGGGCCGTCGTCTTCGAGCCAGTCGGTGCCCCATTCGAAGGGCCTGATGACGCGATCGGTCGAAGCCGCCGCCAGCCGGCGTTCCCATTCGTGAAAGACCCGTGATAGCACCGGACCGCTTGCCTCCGTGAGTGTTCCCGACGATCAGTTCCCGACGATCACTGGATGATGTGCTCGACCGCCGCGGCGACCTCGAGCAGCCGTTCGGTCCGGCCGCGGTGGCCCACCAGCTGCAGGCTCCGCGGCAGCCCGTCCGGCCCGCGGCCGGCCGGCAGCGCGATCGCGGGATGGCCGCTGATGTTGAACAGCTGGGTGAGGCGCAGCATGGTGGCGCGCACGGGCGCCGTGGCGCCGTCCACGTCCACCGTCTGGGCGCCGAGCGGGGGCGCCGGGATGGCCATGCCGGGCAGCAGCAGGGCATCGCAGCCGTCGAGCGCGCGGTCCACCGCCTGCGTGAGCGCCTCGCGCAGCCGCATCGCGCGGACGAAGTCTTCCGCCAGCAGGTAGCGGCCCATCTCGAGCCGCAGCCGCACGCCGGGAGAGTACTTGCCGCTGCTGGCCGTGAGCGTGGCCGCGTGGTAGCAGGACGCCTCGGGCAGGCAGATGTGCAGGTAGACGTCCGCCGTGGACGCCGCCAGGTCGATCCGCACATCCTGGACGGTGTGCCCGCCTTCTCCCACGCGCCCGATCGCCGCGTCGATCGACCCGCGGGTGCCCGGCTCCAGCTGGTCGAAGAAATACGGCCGCGGCACGCCGAACACCAGGCGGCCGCCGGCCGGCGTGATGGTCTGGACGGTCGATCCCTTCATGGCCTGGAACAGCAGCCCGGCGTCGGCCACGGTTCGGGCCAGCGGCCCAACGTGATCGAGCGTGGTGCTGAGCGGCACGACCCCTTCGCACGAAATCTCGCCAAGGGTGGCCTTCAGGCCGACGGTGCCGCAGGCCGCGGCGGGGATGCGGACGGATCCGCCCGTGTCGGTGCCGATTGAGCCGAAGCACATGCCTTCGAGCAAGCGCCGCGGCCGCCCCGCCGCTCGACCCTCCGGGCGATCGCGACGGATCGAGCGGGTGGCGGACCGGCCCGAACGCGGTTTCGTCGCTCGTGGTCCCGAAGGCGAACTCGTGCAGGTTGGTCTTGCCGATGATGATGGCGCCCGCCTGGCGCAGGCGCCGGACGACCGGCGCGTCCACGGCGCGCAGGGCCGACGGCACCGCCGATCCCGACGTCGTCACGGTGCCTGCGACGTCGATGAGGTCCTTGACCGACACCGGGATGCCGTGCAGCGGGCCGAGGTAGCGGCCGGACTCGATCTCTGCCGCCGCCTGCTGCGCCGCTGCGACCGCGTGCTCGCCAAGCACCGTGATGAACGCGTTGGTCGCCGCGCCGGACTCGATGCGCGCCAGGCAGCCGCGCACCAGGTCGACCGGCGAGAGCGTGCGCGCCCTGACGAGAGGGGCGAGCTCGGTGATGCTCCTGAGGTCGGCGGTGCTCATCAGGCGTGCGGCGCCGCGCCGCCGGTTCCACCGGGAGAGGCAGGCTCGTCCTGGCGGCGCTGCGCATCGTCTGCCTCGCGCAGCGCCCGCGTCGAGCGCGCCAGGGTTTCGAGCAGCGGCTTCAACTCGGGGAGCCCCCGGCGTTCAGCGTCCGCGACCGCTGCCGCCAGCCAGTTGTCGATGTTCATGCGTCAGGCCGATCGAGCGGAGTCATGGTGGGCGAATGTGGCTGGTCAGAAGGTGAGTGTGCCGCGGAGCGTGATCGGGATGGTGAGGAACTGGTGCTCGAGCGGTTCCTGCAGGCGGTTCCAGGCGAACTTGACCCCGAGCTCCACGCCGAACGGTCCCGCGCCGATGCCCCCGCCGCCTTCCGCGAACGCACGCCGGCCGTCGCCGAGGCTGCTCGTGATGCGGCCGACGCCACCGGCCACGAAGGCGTGGCTGCCGAGCCCCCAGCCCGCGGACCGGTCGGCGACCACGATGCCGATCGCCCCGTCCACCGCGCGGCCGTCCGTCAGCGCGTAGCGCGAGACGGGCGACGGGCCGTCGAAGTCGACCTGGATTCGCGGCAGCTGCTCGATGCTCGCGCGCAGCATCAGCGCCGGGCCGCTGCTCATCCCGAGCGGGTAGATGCTGATCGAGGCGCCGCGCTGCCGCCGTCCGAACTCGACGACGTCGATGCGGGTGGCGCCGTCGCGCGTGCGGTATTCATAGTTCTCGAACTGGGCGCTGGCGACCTCGCTGCCCGCCAGGTCGGAGAGCGGGTGCTCCGCGAAGTGCAGCGGCTGGCTGTTGAGCCAGTCGGCCGTAATGGTGACGAAGTGACGGCGCGGCTTCCGGCTGTCGGACGTCTGCGCCGACAGGCTCGAAGCCAGACACCACATTCCAAGCGCGAGAAAACAGGTGCGGCGGCCCACGCCACAGGGTAACGTACCAGCGTGGATGACCGCATCCTGGCCGCAGTGATGCCAGCGCCCCTCCAGCCTGTTGCAATCCGCGAGTTCAGCCGACCAGATTTTCCGCCTCACATCACCCCGGTCCTGGTGGATCCCCGGCGTGAGGCGTGAGAACCGCAAGCACATGAGACACACGAAAATCGTCGCCACCGTCGGTCCGGCCAGCAGCGCTCCAGACGTGCTCCGCGCGCTGCTGCTGGCGGGGGTGGACGTGTTCCGCCTGAACTTCTCCCACGGCTCGCACGAGTCGCACCGCCAGACCTACGACGCGATTCGCGCCGCCGCGGCCGAAACCGGCCGGGTCGTCGGCGTGATGCAGGACCTGAGCGGCCCGAAGATCCGCACCGGCGCGCTCGAGGGGGGCACGCCGCTGGCGCTCGAGGCCGGCGGGACGTTGCGGATCGCCGCGGGCGACGAGACCGGCGGCGGCGATCGCGTCTTCACCCCCTACCGGCCCCTCATCGAGTCCGCGAAGCCTGGGGATCGCCTGCTGCTGGACGATGGCCGCATCGAGCTGCGGGTGTCGGCGTGCCGCAGCGGCGAGATCGAGACGACGGTCGTCAATGGTGGCACGCTGGGCCAGAACAAGGGCATCAACGCGCCCGGCGTGGCGCTGCCGGCCTCGGCGGTCACCGAGAAGGACGAGCGGGATCTTCGCTTCGGACTGTCGCTGGGCGTGGATCTCGTGGCGATGAGCTTCGTCCAGACGGCCGCCGACGTCCGCCGCGCCCTGGACGTGATGGCGGACGAGGGGCGCGTCGTGCCGGTGATCGCGAAGATCGAGCGGCCGGCCGGCGTCGAGAACCTCGACAGCATCCTGGGGGTGGCGAACGGCGTGATGGTGGCGCGCGGCGACCTCGGGCTGGAGATGCCGCTGGAGCAGATTCCCCGCATCCAGAAGCACGTCATCCGCAGCGCGCGTGCTGCCGGCCTGCCGGTGATCCTGGCCACGCAGGTGCTCGAGTCGATGCGCGCCGAGCCGCGGCCGACGCGGGCGGAAGTCAGTGATGCCGCCAACGCCGTGGACGAGGGAGCCGACGCGATCATGCTGGCCGGTGAAACGGCGGCCGGACAGTTCCCCGTGCGCGCGGTCGAGACTCTGGACGCCATCATTCGCGACGCCGAGCTCAGCCTCCCCGCCGAACACGTCGTCCCCGCCGATCCCACCGGCAGCCGCCACGGCCGTGCGCTCTGCGAGGCCGCGGTCACGCTCGCCGCCACCGCCCGGGCCGATGCCATCGTCGCCGTGACGCGGGGCGGGAAGACCGCGCGCCTGCTGTCGTCGCTGCGGCCGGGCACGCCGGTGTTCGCGGCGACGGCCAACGTCGAGATCGCCGGCGCGTCGACGCTGCTCTGGGGCATCGTCCCGGTCGTCACCAACGCGCGGGAGATCATGGACCTCCAGCACCTGCTGGTGGCCGGCGGACTCGTGCCGAACGGCGCCGTGGTGGTCTACGCCAACGTGAGCGCCGACCTCGATCGCACCGACGCGAACTTCATCAACGTCCAGCGGGTCGACTAGCGGCGGCTACTTCTTGCGCAGGGTCTGCACGTACGACACGACCGTCCAGATCTGGTCGGGTGTCAGCTCGTCCTTGAAGCTGGGCATCTTCGGCTTCTTCCGCCCGTTCGTCACCTTGTAGAAGACGACGCCATCGGGATTGCGGGCGGCGCGTTTCGCGTTGGTGAGGTTCATCTCCTCGAGGAAGTCGGGGTCCGCGTCGGGCCCGTCCCCCAGGCCCTCGGGACCGTGGCACTTCTTGCACTTGTCGGTGAAGACCTTGCGGCCGGCCGCCACGACCTTCTCGTCCACGGTGAGCGGGTTCTTCGTGGCGGGGGCGTCGGCGGGGAGCTGCCAGCCGCTGCTGGAGCCCTGCGCCGGTCGCGGCTCGCGCGTCCCTGCGCGGCGGCGACGAGCGCGCCCGGGAGGGCCAGCGCGGCTATAACGGCGGCAATCACTGGTGCTCGGACGTACGGCATGCGTCCCTCCGGACGGTCTGGTCAGGCGCGAGCCTGGCCGGCAATCCGAAAATGATACAGTTTTTCGAGCATGGCCAAGCAACCGCTCGCGTATCACGATCAGGAGTTCCTCGAGAGCCAGGACGGCCGGCCGCTCCGCCTCCTGGCCGAATATCTCGAGCCGCAACGGCGTTTCCGCAAGCAGAACATCCAGGACACCGTTGTCTTCTTTGGTTCCGCGCGCGTGCACAGCCGGCGCGACGCGGAGAAGGCGCTGCGGACCCTCCAGAACAAGAAGCGCAAGACCGCCGAGCATGCGGCGCTGCTCAAGCGCAGCCGCAAGGCGATCGAATGGTCGCGCTTCTACGAGGAGGCGCGTGAGCTCGCGGGCATGCTGACGACGTGGAGCCTGTCGCTCGAGGAGCCGCGCCGGCGCTTCGTGGTGACGTCGGGCGGCGGTCCGGGGATCATGGAGGCGGCCAACCGCGGCGCGACGGAGGCCGGCGGCAAGACCGTGGGCCTGAACATCCGGCTGCCGTTCGAGCAGGGGCCCAACCGCTACATCACCAAGGGCCTGCACTTCGAGTTCCACTACTTCTTCATGCGGAAGTTCTGGTTCGCCTACCTGGCCAAGGCGCTCGTCATCTTCCCGGGCGGCTTCGGCACGCTCGACGAGATGTTCGAGATCCTGACGCTCGCCCAGACGCGCAAGCTGTCGAAGAAGATGCTGGTCATCCTCTATGGCAGCGACTACTGGAACGAGGTGTTCGACCTGCGGCCGCTCGCCGAGTGGGGGGCGATCAATGAAACCGATCTGGATCTGCTGTGCCGGGTGGACTCGGCAGAGCATGCCTTCGAGGAGCTGAAGAAGCACCTCACCGCGCATCACATGGTGCCGCAGACGCAGCAGGAGCAGAAGGCGCCGGGCATCGCCAAGACGCGGGGCTAGCCGCAAGGAGCGTCATATGGACCAGCAGGAACGCGATACGCTGATCGCGCAGTACCGGGACGGCTACACGGCAGTGGCCGAGGCGCTGCTCAAGATCACCACCGACGGAGCTCGACGCCAGGCCCGGTCCCGGGCGCTGGACCGTGCGGGAGATCGTCCATCACCTCGCCGACAGCGAGACGACCTCGGCCATCCGGCTGCGCCGCCTGCTTGCCGAAGAGCGGCCGGTGATTCACGGCTACGATCAGGAGCAGTTCGCGACGCGGCTCCATTACGACCGCCCGCACGAGAGCTCGCTGCAGCTGTTCAAGTATGCGCGGCTGGCGACTGCCGAGATCCTCGAGCGCCTCGAGCCGGCCGACTGGCTGCGCGAAGGCACCCACTCCGAGAGCGGCCGCTACACGGTGGAGACCTGGCTGACGATCTACGCGGAGCACGCGCACAAGCACGCGCGGCAGATCCGGGTGGCGCGGGGAGCGGCGAAGAAGAGCTAGTATAATCGCCGCCATGTCGGTCTCTGCTCCCGCCGCGCCTGCCGTGCAGGTCGGCATCGAACGCCTGCTCGACGAACACCGCCCGCTCGTGGCCGGCCGCCGCGTCGCGCTGGTGTCCAATCCGGCCTCGATCGACAGCCGGTTCCGCCACGCCGCCGACGTGCTCTTTGCCGATCCCGAGGTCTCGGTCGTGGCGCTGTTCGGGCCCCAGCACGGCTTCCGTTCCGATCTGCAGGACAACATGATCGAAACGCCGCACGGCCACGACGAGCGCCGCAGCGTGCCGATCTACTCCCTCTACAGCGAAACGCGCGAGCCGACGGCCGAGATGCTGCGCGAGGTCGACGTCCTCCTGATCGACCTGCAGGACGTCGGCACCCGCGTCTACACCTACATCTACACGATGGCCAACTGCATGCGGGCCGCGGCACGCCACGGCGTCCGCGTGGTCGTCTGCGATCGGCCGAACCCCGTGGGCGGCACCGCGGTCGAGGGGGCCACGCTCGACCCGGCCTACGCCTCGTTCGTCGGGCAGTTCCCGATCCCGCTGCGCCACGGGATGACCATCGGCGAGCTGGCGCGGCTGTTCAACGACGCGTTCGGGATCGGCGCCACGCTCGACGTGATTCCGCTCGCCGGCTGGCGCCGCGACATGTACTTCGACGAGACCGGGCTGCCCTGGGTGATTCCCTCGCCCAACCTGCCCACGCTCGACAGCGCGGTCGTCTATCCCGGAGCCGTCCTGATCGAGGGGACGATGCTGTCGGAGGGACGCGGCACGACGCGGCCCTTCGAGCTGATTGGCGCGCCGTGGCTCGACGGCGAACGGCTCGCGGGCACGCTGAACGCGCGGCGCCTGCCCGGGGTGCACTTCCGCCCGGTGATGTTCGAGCCCACGTTCCAGAAACACGCGAAGCAGTCGTGCGGCGGCTGCCAGCTGCACGTGACCGACCGCGCCGCCTTCCAGCCGATCCGCGCCGCCGTCGAGCTCATCGCGGCGTGCCGGCGCCAGAACCCCGCCGCCTACGCCTGGCGCCAGCCGCCCTACGAATACGAGCACGACAAGTGGCCGATCGACATCCTCTACGGATCCGACGGGCTGCGCACGACGCATCGACCGCGGAGAGGACGTGGGGCCGCTGGTGGACTCATGGCAGCGCGATGAAGACGCGTTCCGCCGGCAGCGGGAAGGGTACCTGCTCTACTGAAGCTGGGGAACTGGAGGGCCAACTGGAGAGCTGGGGAGCGGGGAGCTGGAGAACTGGCAGCCCCCGGTAGTTCAGCAGTTCTCCAGCTCAGTTCCCAAGCTCCCCGGTTCTCCAGCTCTCCTGCTTCGTTCCCCAGCTCACCGTTCCCCGTTCCCCAGTTTGGTAACATCATTTACGTGTTCCGCCAGCTGCTGTCAGCTCTGCTCGCCCTGCTGCTGCTTCCAGTTGCGCCTGCCTCGACGCAGTCCGAGATGGTCATTCACAAGGATGGGACGAAGCTCTATCACCGGCCCGGGTGTCCGGTGATCGTGGACGGGACCGGCGTGCTCGCGATGACGCGCGCGCAGGCCGAGGGGCGGGGCTACAAGAGCCACGAGGATTGCGACCCGGCGAATCCGCAGGCCAAGGCGCCGCAGCCGGCGGCGCCGGCGCCGGTCACCGTGTACGTGGACGGCGGCAAGCACTACCACCGCAAGGACTGCCGCCGGCTGACCGACGCCGACGCGGTGAAGCCGGCCGTGCTCGAGGTCGTAGGCAAGGAGAAGTGGCCCTGTCCGGTGTGCAGGCCGCCGGTCCGCAAGCGGAGCACGGAGAACGCGATTCCGCGCACGAACGTCCGCGACAGGTGACGCCCGTCTAGGCCGCGACGCCCGCCATCATCCGCATCACGGCCTCCTGCGTCGCCGGCTCGCGGGTCAGTTCGCCGGCGATCCGCCCCTGCCGCAGCACGATCACGCGCGTCGAGAGGTTGAGCACCTCGGGCAGCTCGCTCGAGATCAGGATGACGCCGCTGCCGCGCGCCGCCAGCTCGTCGATCGAGCGCGTGGATCTCCGCCTTCGCGCCGACGTCCACGCCGCGCGTCGGCTCGTCGAGGATCAGGATGCGGCAGCTCGGCGGCCAGCCACTTGGCCAGCACCACCTTCTGCTGGTTGCCGCCGGAGAGCCCGGCCGTCGGCGCGTCGGGGCCGGACGCGCGGACGCGGAGGCGCTCGAAGTAGGTGCGGGCCGCGTCGCGCTCGGCGCGGCGCCGGATGAACCCGAAGCGCGCCAGCCGAGGCGAGCGTCGGCGAGCGTCGTGTTGCTCGCGCGCGCTCATCGACAGCACGAGCCCCTGGCGCTTGCGATCCTCGGGCACGAGGCCGATGCCGAGCGCCATCGCCGCCGCCGGGCGTGCGGATCGTCCGCCGGCTGCCCGCGCACGAGGATCCGTGCCGGTCGCGTGCGGATCGAGCCCGAACAGCGCCTGCGCGATCTCGGAGCGCCCGGCGCCGACCAGGCCGGCGAGCCCGAGCACCTCGCCGGCGCGCAGCGGTGAACGAGACGTCGCTGAAGCCGGCCGGGCTCGACAGATCCTCGACCCGCAGCAGCTCCGTCGCCGGGCGCGGCCTGCACGTGCGCCGGAAAGTACTCCTCGAGCCGCCGGCCGATCATCAGCTGCACGAGCGACGCCGCGATCGACCGCGGCGATCGGCTGCGTCGCGACGTGCCGGCCGTCGCGCAGCACGGTGACCGTGTCGCACAGCCGGAAGATCTCGTCCATGCGGTGCGAGACGTAGATGCGCGGTGACGCCCTGCGCGCGCGAGGCGGCCGATCAGCTCGTAGAGCGTTCCGCCTCGTGCTGCGACAGGCTGCTGGTCGGCTCGTCGAACACGATGACGCGGGCGCCGCTGCCGACCGCCGCGGCGATCTGCACCATCTGCTGCTGCGCCGATGGTCAGGTCGCCGACCATCCGCCGCACGTCGATCGTGCGCGCCGGTCCGGCGCGAGCAGCTCCTCGGCCCGCGCACACATCTCGCGCCCGGACCAGGAACGGCCCGGTCGCGGGCAGCGACCCCAGGCACAGGTTCTCGGCGACCGAGAGGTTCTCGCAGAACGCGAGCTCCTGGTGCACCATGCCGATGCCGGCGGCGAGCGCCTCGCCCGGGGCTCTCGAACGCGCACCGGACGGCCGGCCGACGAGCACCCGCCCGGCATCCGGCGCGTGGAGCCCGCGAGGATCTTGCCGAGCGTGCTCTTGCCCGCGCCGTTCTCGCCGCAGAGCGCATGGCACGACCCGGCGGCCACGCTCGAAGCTGACGTCGTCGAGCGCGAGCGACGCCGGGAAAGCGCTTGGTGACGTGCTCGAACGTCACGGCCGGGATCGCGGGGGTCTCCACGGGACGGCGTCGGCTCTCGTGTGCGGCTGGACGGTGCCGGATGACTACGGCATCTGCAGGTACTTGTCGTCCACGTCGGTGAAGCCCCACGTCTTGAGCTGGCGCGCCCACTCGCCGAGGTTCTCCTTCGACACGCGCACCAGATCCATCGGGATGATCTGCGGCACGTCCTTGCTTCAGGTGGACCTTGTCGACAGATCTGCTGCGACCGCCGACGTAGCCCCACAGGTAGGTCGGCTGCGCGAGCAGCACCGGCGCCAGCCCCTTCTCGACGTAGGCGAGCTCGGCGGGCAGCGCGTCGACCGCGACGATCTTCACCTTCTTCGGATCGAGGTCGGTCAGCAGCGTCTGCGTGAACAGCGGCCAGCCGCCGATCATCGCCCAGCCCTGGATCTGCGGATACGCGTTCTGCACGCGGATCACTTCGGCCGCGGCGTCCTGCGGCGTCTCGATGTGGTAGAAGGTGCCGACGATCTTGATGCCCGGGTACTTCTTCGCCGCTTCCTCGACGCCCTGCACGCGCTTGCGCAGGTTCGGCGCGTTCTGGTTGCCGGCGAGGATGGCGACGCTGCCCTTCCCGCCCATCTGCTTGGCGAGCTCGTCCATCACCGCCTGGCCGGTCTTCAGGTCGTCCACGCCGTAGAACGCGAAGCGCTTCGACTCCGGCGCGTCGCTGTCGAAGGTCATCACCGGCACGCCGCGCGCCACGGCGTCGTTGATCGCGCCGGTCACCTTGCCGGCGTCCGAGCAGGAGATCAGCACCGCGGTCGCCCCCTCGTTCACCGCCTGGGCGATGCGCTGCGCCTGGACCTGCCCGTCCTCGGCCGGCGGCGTCAGCCAGGCGATCTCGATCGGGATGCCGTGCTTCTCGGACAGCTCCTTCGCGGCGGCCTCGGCGCCGGTGCGCGCCGACAGGAAGACCGGGTTGGTCGAGCTCTTGGCGATCAGCGCAATCTTGATCGCGCCGCGGCCGGGCAGCGCCTGGCGCCGCCGCCCCGCTGGTCGCCCTGGCCGCCGCAGGCGGACGCGGCAAGCAGCGCCGACACCGACGACGGCGAACAGGCGGTATCTGAACAGTCATGGTGTGCCTTCTCCTTTTGCCGGCGCCGTGGTCCTGACGGCCGCCCCGGGCGAGGCGGCGCGCCGTGAAGCGGGCGTTCGCCTGGTCGAGGACGACCGCGATGATGATCGCGCAGCCGATGATGATCCACTCGTAGTTCTGATCGAAGTGCAGCGTGCGGATCGACTGCCGGATCAGCACGATCAGCAGCGCGCCGAGCATCGCGCTGACCGCGCTGCCCTTGCCGCCCGACAGGCTCGCGCCGCCGACGACCGCCGACGCGATCACGTAGAGCTCGTAGCCGGTGGCGTCCACGCACGAGGCCGAGCCGTAGAAGCTCGCGCCCATGAACGCCGCGATGCCCGCCGTCAGCCCCGACAGCACGAAGACGCCGATCTGGATGCGGTTCAGCCGCAGCCCCGAGAAGCGGCTCGCCTCCGGGTTGCCGCCGAAGGCAAAGACGTGCCGCCCCATCACCGTCTCGCGTCAGATAGACCGCGCCGAGCGATCGTCACCACGATCATCACCAGCATCGGCACCGGATAGAGCGCGCCGCCGAGGCCGAGCGACGCCTTGGCCACCGCGGTCAGCGCCGCCGGCACGCAGGATGCTCTCGGCGCTGCTCGCCACGAACGCGATGCCGCGCAGGATCCACATCGTGCCGAGCGTGATGATGAACGGGATGGACGCGCAGGCCGACGACCATCAGGCCGTTGACCAGGCCGCAGGCAGGCCGACCCCGACGGCCACCGCGAAGCCGAGGAGGGTGGTTTCGGCCGCCGCCCGCCGGGCCGTAGGCGCGCAGGACCATCGCCATCGACACGCCGGCCAGCGCGTAGATCGAGCCCACCGAGAGATCGATGCCGCCGGAGATGATGACGATCGTCGCGCCGACCGCCATGATCGCGAAGAAGCTCGCGTCGGTCGCGGTCTGGATCAGCGTGTACGAGTTGAGGAAGTTGTTGACCGGCTCGCCCGTGAGCCGGTCGGTATGGCTGCCGGCGAAGGCCGTGAGCAGCGCGACGAGGCACAGGATGACGAGCAGCAGGCCGGCCTGCGCCGAGCTGAATAGTTTCCGGACCATCGGGCGTCCAGTAGTTTACTGTTCCCGGCGTCCGGCTGCACGGCGGCGGCGGATTGCGTCGCTGACGGTTCTGTGTAAAAAAGGTGAGTCACGTGGCGATTTCGTTTCCGGAATGGCTCGAGCCGATGGCGGCGACGCTGACGCAGGAGCGGTTCACCGGCCCGGAGTGGATCTTCGAGCGCAAGCTCGACGGCATCCGCCTGCTCGCGTTCAAGCACGGCGACCGACGTCCGGCTGTTCTCGCGCAATCGGCTGCCGCAGCACCTATCCGGCCATCGCCGCGGCGATCGCGCGCGCTGCCGGTGCGACGACGCTGATCCTCGACGGCGAAGTGACCTGGGGCCTGGGCGCAGCGAGGCGCGGGCGCGCTACCACGTCTTCGACATCCTCTGGCTCGACGGGCGCGACGTGACGGCGCTGCCGCTCGAGGAGCGCCGCGCGCTGCTCGCGGCGCTGCCGCTCGCGGCCGCCGCTCCAGCGCGTCGCAGCGCTCGACGAGCCGGAGCCGTGGGAGCGCGCGTGCCGCGAGGGCTGGGAAGGCGTGATCGCGAAGCGGCGCGACTCGCCGTACGAGCACCGGCGCTCGCCGCACTGGCTGAAGATGAAGTGCGAGGCGTCGCAGGAGCTCGTGGTCGGCGGCTTCACCGATCCGCAGGGCAGCGCGCGTCGGCCTCGGCGCGCTGCTGGTCGGCTACTTCGAGGGCGACGACTTCGTCTTCGCCGGCAAGGTCGGCACCGGCTTCGACACCGAGCTGCTGCTCGAGCTGCGCGCGCGGCTCGACGCGCTCGAGATCCCGACGTCGCCGTTCACCAGGGCGATCGGGCTGCCGCGCCTGCGCGCGCACTGGGTGCGGCCCGGAGATCGTCGTGCAGGTCGGCGTTCATCGAGTGGACCGTGCACGGCAAGCTGCGCCATCCGCGCCTGCTCGGCGTCCGCGACGACAAGCCGGCGCGCGAGGTCGTGCGGGAGACGGCGTGATCACCCATCCCGAGAAGGTGCTGTTTCCCGACGACGGCATCACCAAGGGTGAGCTCGCCGCCTACTACGAGGCGGTCGCGCCGGTGATGCTGCCGCACCTCGCGCGGCCGTCCGGTCACGATGGAGCGCTATCCCGCCGGCATCGGCAAGAAGGGCTTCATGCAGAAGGATGTGTCGAAGGGCTTTCCCGACTGGCTCGAGCGCGTCGAGGTGCCGAAGAAGGACGGCACGGTGCACCACCCGCTCGTCGACGACGCGCGGTCGCTGCTGTGGATGGCCAATCAGAACATGCATCACGCCGCACGTCTGGACCTCGCGCGTGCCCGACTCTCATCATCCCGACCTCTGCGTCTTCGATCTCGACCCGTCGGAGGACGATGCCGGCGGTGCTGCGCGACGGCCGCGCTCGCGCTGCGCGACCTGCTCGACGAGCTCGGCCTGCCGAGCTGGGTCAAGACGTCCGGCTCGAAGGGCTTCCACATCGTCGTGCCGCTCGACGGCAAGACGCCGATCGACGAGGTCGCGCGGTTCGCGCACGCGGTCGGGCGCGATGCTGGTCGAGCGCGATCCGGAGCACCTGACGCAGGAGTTCAGCAAGGCCGACCGCGGCGGGCGCATCCTCGTCGACACCGGGCGCAACGGCTACAGCGCGACGTTCGCCGCGGCCTACGCCGTGCGCGCCAGGCCGGGCGCGCCGGTGTCGGCGCCGTGCACCTGGGAGGAGATCGAGCGGGCGACGGTCGAGCCGCAGACGTTCACGCTGCGGACGATGGCCGCGCGGGTCGAGGCCGTCGGCGATCTGTGGGGAGACCTGTCGCGACGCAAGCGGTCGCTGTCGCGGGCGGCGGCCAGGGTGAAGCGCGCTACGGCGCCGGGGTGAGAGGTCCGCGACGTGCCAGCCCGCGTCGATGAGCTGGACGATCTGCGCCTCGTAGCGCACCCGCAGCGCGCAGGCCTTCTCGCGCCGGAGCGTCAGGCCGAGGCCCGCCGCCCCTTCCGCGCCTTCGACGAAGAACGCCCAGCCGCGGCCGCGCGACAGCGCCTTGATCTCCCAGACGCGGCGCTGGCCGTCCTTCTCGAGCGCCGTGTGGAGCTGCGGATCGTGGGGATCGAGCGGGCGGATGAAGGGAAGGATATTGTTGACTTTCACGACGGGTTCCCTGGGCGGCATGCGCAGCCCCACTCTACCTCACCACGGCCACGGCGTTGACAGACAATGGCGGTCACGCGTGCGCAGAACCGTGCAGCTCTGCGCCGCGCCCGCAGGCACTAGACGGACCGCGGCTGGATTTCGGACAGCTCAGCTGACATCATCCTTCCCGTGACATCATCTCTGCCGATGAACATTCGCATCTTCGCTCTTCCGTTCGCGGCCGCCGCCGCCCTGCTGCTCGCGAGCTGCGGCGGCACCTCCGCCTACCCGAGCCGTCCCATCACCATGGTCGTGCCCTGGGCGGCGGGCGGCGGCACGGATGCGATTGCCCGCGTCATCGCCAGCCTGATGGAGCAGGATCTCGGCAAGCCGGTCAACGTCGTCAATCGCACGGGGGGCAGCGGGGTCGTCGGCCACCAGACGATTGCCGGCGCGGCGCCGGACGGCTATACCATCGGCATCCTCACCGTCGAGATCGCGATGATGCATCACCAGGGGCTGACCGACCTGACCGGGGCCTCGTTCACCCCGCTCGGTCTCGTCAACGTCGATCCCGCGGGCATCCAGGTGCGCGCCGACTCGCCGTACCAGAACCTGGGCGCCCTCATGCAGGCGATCCGGGACAACCCCGGCAAGCTCAAGGCCTCGGGCACCGCCCAGGGAGGCATCTGGCACGTGGCGCTCGCCGGCCTCCTCGAGGAACAGCAGATTCCCCCGGCTGCGGTCGTGTGGGTGCCGAGCAGCGGCAGCGCGCCGGCGCTGCTCGACCTCGTCGCCGGCGGCGTGGACGTGGTCCCCAGCTCGCACGGCGAGGCGCGATCCCTGATCGACGCCGGCAAGGTCCGCAGCCTGGCGATCCTGGACGACAAGCCGACGGACCTCTATCCCGGCGTGCCCACCGGCAAGGGGGAAATCGGCACGGAGTGGACGCTCGGCGTGTGGCGCGGCATCGGGGCGCCGAAGAACCTGCCGGCCGACATCGAAGCCCGGCTCCAGAGCGCTCTCAAGAAGGCGTACGACAGCCAGGAGTACCGCGACTTCATGGCCAACCGCGGGTTCGGCACGCGCTGGCTGGGGCCCGCCGAGTTCGCGACGTTCATGGCCGCGTCGGACGAGCGCATGGGCGCGGTGATGAAGTCCGTCGGGCTGACGCGTGACGCCTGCCGTCATGAAGCTGAGCGACAAGCTGGCCGGGCTCCTGATCCTGGTGTTCGGGCTCGTGGTGGCCGGCGTATGCGACAACGTTTCCGCCGATGCCCGGGCAGCCGGTCGGGCCGTCGCTCTTCCCGACCGTCATCGGCTGCGGCTTTGCCCTGTTCGGGCTCATCCTCCTGGTGAGCGGCGCACGCGCGGACGCCGGACCCTCTGTTCGAGCTCGACGACTGGATGCGCCGCCCGCGCATGGTCGGCAACTTCGCGGTCGTGGTGGGATCGCTGCTGTTCTACGCGCTCGTCGTCGACAGGCTGGGCTTCTTCATCACCTCCATCGTCTTTCTCGGCGTGCTGTTCCTTGCCTTCGGCGTGTCGCGCCGCCGGATCGTGCCGCTCGCGCTCGCGGTGACGCTGGTCATTCACTACGGCTTCTACACGCTCCTGCGCGTGCCCCTCCCGTGGGGCGTGCTCGAGGGCATCGCGTGGTAGCCCACATCCTTGAAGCCGTCGGCCTTGTCCTCGACTCCACCGTGCTCGGCGCGGTGCTGGCGTCGGCGCTGTTCGGGCTGTTCGTTGGCGCCATCCCGGGCCTGACCGCGACGATGGCGGTGTCGCTGCTGGTGCCGGTGACGTTCTTCCTGCCGCCGCTGCCGGCCGTCGCGTGCATGGTGAGCGCCACCGCGATGGCGATCTTTGCCGGCGACGTGCCTGGCGCGCTGCTGCGGATCCCGGGCACGCCGGCGTCGGCGGCGTACTGCGACGAGGCGCACCTGCTGACCCGCTCCGGCCAGGTCGAAGCGGTGCTCGGCGCCGGCCTGGTGTTCTCGGCCATCGGCGGCATCTTCGGCACCCTCGTGCTGATGACGGCGGCCCCCTGGCTCGCCGCCGCGGCGCTCGAGTTCAGTTCGTTCGAATACTTCTGGCTGGTATCCCTCGGCCTCACCGCCGCCGTCTTCGTGTCCCCCGGCCGGCCGATCAAGGGGCTGGTGTCGCTGATGATCGGCCTGCTCGTGGCCACCGTCGGCTTCGAGAACCCGGCGGCCTATCCGCGATTCACGTTCGGGTCGCTGCAGCTGATGAGCGGGTTCCAGCTCATTCCCGTGATGATCGGCATGTTCGCGGTGTCGGAGGTGGCCCGCTATGCCGTGTCGGCCGGCAGCGAAGTGGCCGCCACGCCGCAGAAGATGGGACGGATCTTCAGCGGACAGTGGGCCCGGCTGCTGACCTACCGCCGCTCGGCGCTGCGCGGGAGCGCGGTCGGGACGATGGTGGGGGCGCTGCCCGGGGCCGGTGCCGACATCGCCGCGTGGATCGCGTACGGCATCTCCAAGCGCTTCTCGCGAACGCCAGAGAAGTTCGGCACCGGGCACTTCGAAGGCGTCGTCGAGGCCAGCGCCGCCAACAACGCCGCGCTCTCCGGCGCCTGGATTCCGGCGCTGGTGTTCGGCATCCCCGGCGACTCCATCACCGCCATCGTCATCGGCGTGCTGTATCTCAAGGGGCTGAACCCGGGGCCGGCGATCTTCATCGAGAACCCGCAGAACATCTACGCGGTGTTCCTGATCTTCCTGCTCGCCAACCTGCTGCTGTTTCCGCTCGGCTGGGTGCTGATCAAGACGGCCAGCCGGGTGCTGCACGTCGAGCGCCGCATCCTCATGCCGGTCATCCTGCTCTTCTGCGTCGTCGGCGCCTTCGCCATCAACAACTCGGTGTTCGACGTCGGCGTGATGCTGGCGTTCGGCCTGCTCGCGTTCGTCATGGAGGCCAACGGCTATCCGATCGCGCCGACCATCCTCGGCGTGGTGCTCGGGGCGATGCTGGAGCAGAACTTCGTGACGTCGATGATCAAGGCAGGGGGGAATCCGCTGGCGTTCTTCGAGCGGCCGATCGCGGCGGTCCTCGGGATCGTCACCATCCTGATCTGGCTGTCGCCGGTGATCCTCGGACTGCTGCGGCGGCGGCGGTGCGGCGGGCGCCGCGTAGCGGAAGGGGCGCGGCGGTGAGGGGGGCACGCCGAGGGCGGCATGGCGCCACCCCCGGCCTGACGGCCTATTTCGGAGACGCGGGCAACTCGGGCACGGTCACGACGCTGGCAAGCATCCACTTGCCGCCTTCACGGATCACGGTGTTGACGTAGCGTCCCCGCATCGGGCCCTGGCTGCCGGTGACCTCGTAGGTCCCTTCCATCAGGCCGACGTCGGCTCCCAGCATCTGCGAGCGTCCAGTCTTCAGGGTGAGCTTGGCGCCCTTGAACGGCCCCTGGAAGCTGGTCACGTAGTTCTGCTCGATGGCCGCGCGTCCAGCGAACAGCTGGCCGTCTGGCGTGACGCGGATCGCATCCGACTTGTACATGGACGCGATCTCCTTGACGTCGCCCTTGTTGAACGCCGCCAGGTATTGCGCGGCGACCTTGTCGAACTCGGCGCCCGGCTTCTGCGCCGCCAACCCCGCCATCCCCAGGAGCGCCAGGACACCAACCATTGCGATGCGCATTTTCATGTCAGCTCCTCCAGTGGGGGAGGATGCGCCTCGCGGCGGAGGGCGTCAAGGGGATTGCGTGCCCTCAAGGCCCAAGGCCCAAGGCCCAAGGCCCAACTTGTCCAGCCGGCGGGGTAGGGGACGAGCGCTGCCGGGGGCCAACCGGCGGATCGGGCCGGTGCCGGCGCTGCCCGTCCGGGGCCCGCTTCCGCGAGGCGGGAAAGCGTCCTGCGCTCATGCGCTCGCTGCGCTCGGCGCCGCGGCGAGTAGGGATGGCCAGCACGACAGACGGCAGGCGCACCGATGCGCCGGTGGCGCTGCGGGGGACGCGGATCACACGGACCGAACTCGCCGCGAGCATCGCTCCGGCCGCTTTCCGGCTGCGCGGCGCCGCGCCTCGCTTCAAGGTCCCCGGCCGATCAGCACCGGCACCGTCCGCATGCCGGCTGCATCCCGGATCAGCGCTCAACTCCCAACTCCCAAGGCCCAAGGCCCAACTTGTCCAGCCGGCGGGGTAGGGGACGAGCGCTGCCGGGGGCCAACCGGCGGATCGGGCCGGTGCCGGCGCTGCCCGTCCGGGGCCCGCTTCCGCGAGGCGGGAAAGCGTCCTGCGCTCATGCGCTCGCTGCGCTCGGCGCCGCGGCGAGTAGGGATGGCCAGCACGACAGACGGCAGGCGCACCGATGCGCCGGTGGCGCTGCGGGGGACGCGGATCACACGGACCGAACTCGCCGCGAGCATCGCTCCGGCCGCTTTCCGGCTGCGCGGCGCCGCGCCTCGCTTCAAGGTCCCCGGCCGATCAGCACCGGCACCGTCCGCATGCCGGCTGCATCCCGGATCAACGCTCAACTCCCAAGGCCCAAGGCCCAACTTGTCCAGCCGGCGGGGTGCGGGCGGTCGGGATCTCTCGAGACCGAGCGCCGGCAAACGGGTCTTGGTTGTCAACCCGGGGCAGACTCGCGTTGTATACACGGTAGCGCGACCACGACGGTGGCCTGGCCGCGGTGCTCTCAGAAAGGAGCCGTAAGTGCTAGCTTTCCCTGAAGTCATCTTCTTCGGCATGTTCGCGCTGCTCGTCAGCGCGCTCGCTGGCGGGATTGCCGTGATCGTCGCCTTGCTGCGCGGGCAGCGGCGCAAGGCGACTCACTACGGCTACCCGTCATTGGCAGCCTACCTGCGGGCCGCGCCGCGCACGGACGACGAGAAACGCGACGCCGCGGACCTGGCGCTCAAGGGGCTGGTGCTCTGCCTGCTGGGACTGATCTTCCCGCCCTTGCTTCTCATCGGGCTGTTTCCGTTCTTCTACGGGGCCCGGAAGCTCGTCTACGCCTCGCTCGGGCTCGGTCTGGTAGACGACGGCGAACGGCCGAACGCGGGGGCGTGAACCAGGATGGCGAGGCCGTCGTGCGCGACGCCGTCCAGGCGATCCGGCGCGGCGACTCTCAGGCATTCGAGCGTGTCGTCGCTCTGTATCAGCGCCGGCTGTTCGGGCTGGCGCTGATGATGACGCGCGATCCGGCGGGTGCCGAGGAGGTGGCGCAGGACGCCCTGGTGCGGGCGTTCCTCCATCTCGACGCCTACGACGAGCGGCGGCCGTTCTATCCGTGGCTGTCGAGCATCGCGGTGCGCCTGGCGCAGAACTGGCTAGTCAAGCGGGCGCGTGAGACGACGCGCGAGGGGACAGAGCTGGCCGAGGATCACGCTGCCGCGGCGCCGGGCGCCGACCCGCTGGCCGCCCTGATTGCCGGCGAGGACGACCGGCGCCTGTGGCGCTCGGTTGCCGCGTTGCCATCGGGCGAGCGGACCGCCGCCATCCTTTATTACCGCGATGATCTGAGCGTCCGGCAGATTGCCTTCGCGCTTGGCGTGACGGCGGGCACCGTCAAGACGCTGTTGTTTCGCGCGCGCCGGCGGCTGCGCCACACTCTGGCCGGCACGGCGCCGGTGAAGGATTCAAGATGATCGACGAGATGGGGCCGCTGCTGGCCCGGCTGCCAGAGCCCGAGCCGCCGCCCACGCTGAGCGCGACGGTGATGGCGCGCATCGCGCGGGAGCCCGCCCGCCAGCGCCAGGAGTTGGTGGCGCGTGAGGGGATGCCTCGCGGCCGGCCGTTCCGTGCCCACATCCTGGCCGGCGTTCTGATCGTGCTGGCGGTGACCGTGCACGGATGGATTGGTGCGGCGAGTGTGCCGGACGTCGTGTCCTGGCGGATAGGCCTGCCGCGGCTGGTGCCGAGCGGGGGACCGGCGGCGCTGCTGGTGGCGATTGCGTTGCTGCTCTATGTGCGGGGGTTGTTCGCGCCGTTGCGGCGGTGAGCGGGAGCGGCGCCAGAGCCCCGGCGGTCCGCGCTCCGCTGCGGCAGCTGGCCTGTGCTTCCCCGCAGGCGGGCGTTATCCTACGCTCGTCAGAGGGCAACTTCGAGCAGGATCAGGGGAAGGGCCGGAATAAGGGAGTTGGCGAGGGCGCGCGGTATGGTGAACCGCTGGACCGCCGCGAGCGTCGCCACCTGCAGCGGCATGCTCCACAGCAGCGCCAGAAACATGACGACGCGAAGCGACACCACACCCCATTGCGCGGGCGAATCCGCGACGAGCTGTGGATTGAACGCCTCCCAGCCAAGCGTTGCGATAATCGGAAGCCACAAGACGGTTGCGACAGCGATCGGGACGTAGCTCCATGCCACCCCCTGCCTGATGTCGCTCGCGTCGGCGTCGCCTCCCAGCCAGCCGCCAACGATCGCAAGCAGAAATGGGCCGATCAGGATGCCGTAGACGAGCTGCAGGGAGCCAAAGACGAGCGCCGCCATGAGGCCCCCAAGGAGTGCGGCGACCGTATCGAAGGGGTAGTGCACAGACAGTCGCTCGAGAGCCGCGTGAAGGGCGACGACAGCCACGACCGGAATCCAGCTCGGTCGCGACTCAGCGCGCAGGATGCGGACGATCGTCAACCGAGGGGAGAGCCACATCGTCAGCCATGGGCTCCGGGCCGGCGCCGTTTCCGGCAGAGTGTCGGTGATCATCCGGGCCGAGACTCTAGCACAGAGAAAGCGGGGCTGGACTCCGCGAGAAAATGGCTCCGCTTGACCTCAGCTCGCCAATCCGGTGACCAACTTCCGATTGAGACAAGCGGCGCGCGGCGGGGGAGTCGTATCGGCCGTGCCGGCGCGATGCGGCCAGAGCGCTACGGCCGGTTCAGGCGCTCCCAATCGCGATGACGGTGCTTCCTCCCGACCATCGGCAGAAACGCGACGATCCGCATCACCACCAGCCAGATGACATACAGGGCCAGGGCCTGGAGCGCCAGCAAACCGGCGATCATGGCGAAGCCAGCGACAAGCTGGAAAGCGGATCTCACGACTGAGGTGGGATGGTAGCAGCCCGCGCGCCGGAGGCCGCGCCCCCCGGAGCGGAGCGGGGCGAAGGGGGACTCCGGACACGGCCTGCCAGCCGGAGCTCGACATGTATCAGCCTTCGCCTGACACGAGAGCGAAGGCTGGTGGCGAAGCCGGGCAGGGCGAAGCCCGCGAAGTATTGTAGAAGAACCCGTGCGAGAACCCGCGCGCCGGAGGCCGCGCCCCCCGGAGCGGAGCGGGGCGAAGGGCCCCCGCGAGCGACGGGGATGGGGGGTCCGGCGGGGCGAAGCCCCCCGGAAAAAGCTGGTGCGAAAGGGGGGACTCGAACCCCCACGGTATTGCTACCGCCAGCCCCTCAAGCTGGTGCGTCTGCCAATTCCGCCACTTTCGCGAGGGAGAATACTTTACTTCTGCTCCGGCGCCTGCGGCGCTGGCTGCTCCGGCGCCTGCGGCGCCGGCTGCGGCGTCGTGGTCGGCCCGGCCGGCGTGGTCTGCGTCGCCGGGGCGGACTGCACCGGGGCGCCCACGCCCTGCATCAGCGAGCCGCTGCCTTCCTTGCCGATGATCCCGAGCACGATCGCGCCAACCATGAACAGCACGCCGAGGACGGCCGTCGCCTTGGTCAGCACGGTCGCCCCGGCGCGGGCGCCAAACGCGGTCTGGCTGCCGCCGCCCCCGAACGCGCTGGCAATATCGCCCCCCTTGCCCTGCTGCAGGAGGACGACCAGCAGCAACAGCAGGCACGAGAGGACGTACAGCACCGCGACCAGGTAGTAGAGCATAACGCTTGATTTTAGCGTACGTCCCCCGCCGGCGCCAGCCTGATGAGGACGCTGACTGCCGGGGAGCCCGAACGGCCGTGCTAGAATCCAGCCCGCTCATGACCTCCAGCCCGCGACGACCCTCGATGACCCGCCGGGAGGTGCTGGCAGGTGCCGCCGCCACGGCGGCCTGGCTCTCCACCGACCGCCTGCACGCCCTGGCCCCGACGCTCCGCAACATGGGCGGCGAGCCGCCCGGGATTCGGCCATCGCAACCGCGCCGGCAACTTCAACATCCTCGAGCACTGCCGCGGCCTCGGCCTTGGCGCCGTGCGCATGAGCCTGCCGTCGCCCGACCTCGCCGCCGCCCGCGAGCTCCGCAAGAAGCTGGACGACTACGGGATGCGGGTGATCATCAGCCTGCCGCCGCCCCGCGACGCCGCCGCCCTGCCCGCCTACGAGGCGTCGGTGCGTGCGGTGGCCGAGGTCGGCGCGGTGACGACGCACGCCTCGTTCACCGGCCGGCGCTACGAGGAGTTCGACACCTTCGAGGCGTTCAAGGCCGGCTTCGAGCGGCACCAGCGGTCGGTGGAGCTCGCCGAACCCGTGCTGCGGAAGCACAAGGTGAAGCTGGCGATCGAGAACCACAAGGGCTGGCGGGCGGCCGAACACGTGCGCTGGATCGAGCGGGTCGGGAGCGAATGGGTCGGCGCCTGCTACGACTTCGGCAACAACATGTCGCTCTGCGAGGACCCGGCCGAGACGCTGCGGCTGCTCGCCCCAGTCACCATCTACGTCAGCTTCAAGGACATGGCGGTCGCCCCCTACGAAGACGGGTTCCTCCTGTCGGAGATGGCGCTCGGCGAGGGCATGCTCGACCTGCCCGGGATGGTGGCGACGCTCCAGAAGAAGGACCCGAACATGATCTTCGCGCTGGAGATGATCACGCGCGAGCCGCTGAAGATCCCGGTGTTCACCAGGAAGTACTGGGCCACGTTCGACGACAGCTACAGCCCGCTGCCCGGCCGCGACCTCGCGCGCATGCTCGAGATCGTCCGCACCGCCAAGCCGAAGACGCCGCTGACGACCACGGCCGGCCTGAGCGCGGCCGAGGGGCTGAAGCTCGAGGACGAGCTGATCAACCGCTCCATCGCCTACGCGCAGAAGAACCTGAAGCTGTAGTGGCGGGCAGCCGCCCGATCAGGCGGCGTCCTGGCGGCTGCGCGTCACGATCTCCACGAAGCCCTTCACCTCGAGGCTGGCCCCCCCGACCAGGGCGCCGTCGACGTCCTCGTGCTGGATGAGCGTGTGGATGTTGTCCGGCTTCACGCTCCCGCCGTAGATCACGTGGCACTGGTCGCGCCGCCGCACCGCCGAACCACTGGCGGATCCGCGTCCGGATGTGCGCGTGGGCATCGCCGGCCTGCTGCGGCGTGGCGTTCCGCCCGGTGCCAATCGCCCAGACCGGCTCGTAGGCCACGACGAGCGATGCGACCTGGTCGCCGGTCAGCCCGTCCAGCCCCGCCTTGATCTGCCGATCGAGCACGTCGAGGGTCTGGTTGCCCTCGCGCTCCTCGAGCGTTTCGCCGATGCAGACGATCGGCGTCAGCATCGCGCCGAGCGCGGCCATCAGCTTGCGGTTCACGGTCTCGTCGGTCTCGTGGAACAGCCGCCGCCGCTCGGAGTGCCCGAGGATGACGTATTCGGCGCCCGCTTCCTTGAGCATCGCGGCGCTGACCTCGCCGGTGAACGCCCCCTCGCGCTCCCAGTGCAGGTTCTGGCCGGCGACGCCGATGTTCGAGGCGCGCGCCGCCTCCGCCACGGCGTGCAGCGCGGTGAACGGCGGCGCCACGACGATCTCGACCTCGGTGAGGTCCTTGACGAGCGTCCGCGGACCTCCTTGACGAACGCCACCGCGTCCTGCACGGTCTTGAACATCTTCCAGTTGGCGGCGATGAAGGACGAGCGCATCGGATAGTTCCCTCGTGCGGAGTGCAGCGGACTACGACGTGAGCGCGGCGACGCCCGGCAGCGTGCGGCCGCCGAGGAACTCGAGCGACGCGCCGCCGCCGGTGGAGATGTGCGTGATCCGGTCGGTCACGCCAGCCTTGGCGACGGCGGCAATCGAGTCCCCGCCGCCGATCACCGTCGTGCCGGACACGCGGCCACCGCCTTGGCCACTTCGATGGTGCCCTTCGCGAAGGCGTCGATCTCGAACACGCCCATCGGGCCGTTCCAGATCACGGTCTTCGCGCCGGCGACGACCGAGCGGTAGGTCGCGATGGTCTTCGGGCCGATGTCGAGGCCCATCCGCTCGCCGATCGCCGGGTCGCCGACGTCGAGGACGTCGGCGGGCGCGCCGGCCTCGAGCTTCGGCGCGACGACGTGATCGACGGGGAGCTCGAGGCGGAGGCCCCGCTCCTTCGCGCGCCGCTCGACGTCGCGCGCGGTGTCGAGCAGATCGTGCTTCGACGAGCGACTTGCCGACGGGCACGCCGCGCGCCTTGAGGAACGTGTACGCCATGGCGCCGCCGATCAGCAGCGCGTCCACCTTGGCGATGAGGTTCTCGATGACCTCGAGCTTGTCGGACACCTTGGCGCCGCCGAGCACCGCCACGAACGGCCGATCCGGCGCCTCGAGCACGCGGCCGAGATATTCGACCTCCTTGCCCATCAGCAGCCCGGCGGCCGATTCCTTGATCTGATGGACGATCCCCTCGGTCGAGGCGTGGGCCCGGTGCGCCGACCCGAACGCATCGTTCACGTAGACGTCCGCCAGCGCCGCCAGCTGTCTGGCGAACGCCGGATCGTTCTTCTCTTCCTCGGCATGGAAGCGCAGGTTCTCGAGCAGCACCACGCCGCCGGCGCCGGCGCGCTCGATCGGCACGGCTCGCCGGCTCGCCGACGCTGTCTTCGGCAAAGACCACCGGCCGCCCCAGCAGCTCCGACAGCCGGTCGGCCACCGGCCGGAGCGTGAACTCCGGATTCGGCTTGCCTTTCGGCCGGCCGAGGTGCGAGGCGAGAATGACGGTCGCCCCCTTCCCCAGCAGGTGCGTGATGGTCGGCAGCGACGCGCGGATCCGCGTGTCGTCGCCGATCGTGCCGTTCTTGATCGGCACGTTGAAGTCCACGCGCACCAGCACGCGGCGCCCCTGCACGTCGAGGTCGGTGACGGTCTTCGCTGCCACGCGCTAGAGCCCCTTCTTCTGCAGGAACGCGAGCAGGTCGACGCAGCGGTTCGAGTAGCCCCACTCGTTGTCGTACCAGGCCAGGATCTTGACGAAGTCGCCGTCCATGACCTGGTGTACGGCGCGTCGAGGATCGACGAGTGCGCGTTGCCGCTGAAGTCGATCGAGACGAGCGGCACGTCCACGTACTCGAGGATGCCCTTGAGCGGCCCGTCCGCGGCCGCCTTGAACGCCGCGTTCACCTCTTCCTTCGACGTCTTCTTGTCGAGCATCGCCGCCAGGTCCACCACCGAGACGTTCGGCGTCGGCACGCGCATCGCGATGCCGTCCAGCTTGCCCTTCAGCTCCGGCAGCACCTCGCCGACCGCCGACGGCGGCGCCGGTGGTCGTCGGGATGATCGACAGCGCGGCGGCGCGGGCGCGGCGCAGGTCCTTGTGCGGCAGGTCGAGCAGCTGCTGATCGTTGGTGTAGGAGTGCACGGTCGTCATCCAGCCCTTGCGGATGCCGAACGCTCGTGCAGCACCTTGGCGATCGGCGCCAGGCAGTTGGTCGTGCACGACGCGTTCGAGATGATGTGGTGCTTCGCCGGGTCGTAGGCGTCGTCGTTCACGCCCAGCACCATGGTGATGTCCGGCTTCTTCGCCGGCGCGGTGATCACGACCTTCTTGGCCCCGGCGGTCGACGTGCTTCGCCGCCGCCTCGCGGTCGGTGAAGATCCCGGTGGACTCGAACACCACGTCCACGCCGAGGTCCTTCCACGGCAGCTGCGCCGGATCCTTGACCGACAGCACCTGGAACTCGTCCTTGGCGACGGTGATGCGGTCCCCCTTGGCGGTGATGTCGGCCTTCAGGTTGCCGAGGATCGAGTCGTACTTCAGCAGATGCGCCAGCGTGTCGCGCATTGGTCAGATCGTTGACCGCGACGATGTCGATGTCGCTGTCGCCCATGGCGGCGCGCATGATGTTGCGGCCGATGCGGCCGAACCCGTTGATCCCGACTTTGACTGCCATCTGAAATCCTCCAGCCGTAAACCAGTGATTCTACCTGCACACTGGCCCGCGGAACCCGCCAGCCCATCAGCGCCACTTCGGTGTAGAGTGTGGACGTCACGACCATGTACGCGGCCTACAGCGTCCTGATCGTCCTCTTCTTTCTGATGGTGTCGCCGTACCTCGTCTACCAGGCCCTGCGCTACCGGAAGTACGTCGGCAACCTGCCGCAGCGCCTCGGCTATCCTGCCGCGTCTCCTTCAATTTCGACGGCGACGACTCGATCTGGATCCACGCGGTCTCGGTCGGCGAGGTGCTGACGGCGCGCGCCCTGCTCGCCGAGCTCCGCGAGCGCTACCCGCGCCTCCGCCTCTTCCTGTCCACGACGACGATGACCGGGCAGCAGGTGGCCCGCGACCAACCTCCAGTACGTCGACGAGGTGTTCTACTTCCCGTTCGACCTCGGCTTCGATCGTCAACCGGACGCTGCGGCTGGTGAAGCCGCGGCTGTTCATCATGATGGAGACCGAGATCTGGCCGAACCTGCTGCGCGCCTGCCGGCGGGCCGGCGTCCGCACGGTGCTGGTCAACGGCCGCATCTCCTCGCGCTCCTATCCGCGCTACCGCCTGGCCCGGCCGTTCTTCCGGCGCGTGCTCGCCGACGTCGATCGCTTCTGCATGCAGAGCGAGGAATCCGCCCGCCGCATCATCGAGATCGGCGCCGACCGCGACCGCGTCACGGTGACCGGCTCGCTCAAGTTCGACTCGCTCGAGATGCCCGGCGCCGCCGTCCGCCGACCGCGGCCGCAACCGCGTGCTGCGCTACTTCCGGATCAGCCCCGATCGCCCGTGCTGATCGCCGCCAGCACGCTGAAAGGGGAAGAGGAGCCGGTGCTCGAGGCGTTCCAGCGCGATGCGCGCCACGCTGGGGCCGACGGCGCTGCTGGTGATCGCGCCGCGCAAGCCCGAGCGCTTCGACGAGGTCGAGCGGCTGGCCCGCCGCGCCGGCTGGCGGGTGGCCCGCCGCACCGAGCTGCCGGTCGACGCCGAGCCGCGCGTCGACGTGGTGATCCTCGACACCATCGGCGAGCTGGCGCAGCTCTATCAGGTGGCCACGGCGGTGTTCGTCGGCGGCAGCCTGGTCGATGCGGGCGGCCACAACATCCTCGAGCCGGCGGTCTTCGGCAAGCCGATCGTGTTCGGCCCGCACATGCACAACTTCGCCGAGATCGCCCGGACGTTCGTCGACAACGCGCGGCGCCATCCAGGTCCAGACCGCCGCCGAGCTCGAAGCCTGCGCTGCGTCGAGCTGCTGTCGCGATCCGGTGCGGCGCGCGAGCCTCGGCGCCGCGGCGCGGGCGCTGGTCGAAGCCAATCGCGGGCGCGCGGACGAAGAGCCTGGCGGTGATCGCGCAGCTCCTGCCCAGCCGGCGCGCCGGGCACGGTGCTGCCCTTCAGGGCCCTCTGATCTGCTGCGTGCTGAACAGCCTCTTACGCGGCGGTCGCCCGCCGGCGCCGCGAACGCTACGCCGCCCGGCCCGATCTGCGGCGGCGGCTGCGGCGTCCGGTGATCAGCATCGGCAACCTCGCCGTCGGCGGGCGCGGCAAGACGCCGCTGGCGTCGGCCATCGCCCGGATCCTGCGCGACGCGGGGGAGCGCCCGGCGATCCTGAGCCGCGGCTACGGCCGCCGCCAGCCCGGCGACGGCGTGGTGGTCGTGCGCGATCCCGGCGGCATCCGCGCCGACCTCGCGCGCGCCGGGCGACGAGCCGCTGATGCTGGCGCGCCAGCTGCCCGGCGTCTCGGTGCTGGCGTGCGCCGATCGCTACCTCGCCGGACGGCTCGCCGAGCATCATCTCGACGCCACGGTCCACGTCCTCGACGACGGGTTCCAGCACCTGCAGCTGGAACGCGATCTCGACCTCGTCATCGTCGGACGGGAGGACGTCGGAGCGGCCGGTGACGCTGCCGGGCGGCCGGCTGCGCGAGCCGCTCGACGCCGTCGTGGCCGCGGATGCGCTCCTGACCGCCGATTCGGACGTGTGCGGTCTCGGTCTCGGGCACGGACCTGCCGGTCTTCCAGCTGCGGCGCGCACGGCGACGTTCGCGGCGCGGCTGGCGGCCGCCGCGGTCCGGCGCCCGGTCTCGCGGTGGCCGGCATCGCGTCCCCCGGCGCGGTTCTTCGACGATCTCGCGGACGCGGGCTGGAACGATCGCGGAGACGGTGGTCTTCGGCGATCATCATCCGTACACGGCCCGCGACCTCGGCGCGGATCGTCGATCGGGCGCGCGCGGGCCTGCGGCGCGCCGGCGTGGTGACGACAGAGAAGGATTTCGTCCGGCTGCTGCCGTTCCGGCCGTTCGCCGTGCCGGTGGTGTTCGTGCCGCATCACGATGCGAGCCCGAACCCGCCGACGGCTTCCGGGAGCTGGCTGCGCGGCGTAGCTGCGCGGCCGACCCGCGGGATGCGACCGTTGGCTGACCGCGGCGCCGTCGCTGCGGCACCGCATCGAATATGGCGCGGTGGCATCGGTGGTGCAGCTGGTGCGGCTGCTGCCGATGGCGGCGGTGCTCGGCGCCGGCACGCTGCTCGGCCGCGCGTTCTACCTCTTCGATCGGCGCGCACCGGCGGCTGGCGGTGCGCAACCTGCAGGCGGCGTTTCCGCTGCGGTCGGAAGCGGAGTGCGCGGCCATCGCGCGCGGCATGTTCGCGCACTTCGGCCGGCTGCTGACGGTGCTGCTGAAGTTCAGCACGATGCGCCCGGAGCAGATGCTGGCGCGCGTCGAGTTCGAGGGGGAGGAGCGTGTCGTGGCGGCGCACGCCGAGGGGCGCGGGGTGCTGCTCTTCACCGGCCACTTCGGCTTCTGGGAGATCAACGCGCTCGTGCACGCGCTCGCGCTCCAGCCGATGGCGGTGCTGGCGCGCCCGCTCGACAACCCGCTGCTGCACGACCTGCTCGAGTCGGTCCGCGGCCGCACCGGCAACTCGGTGATCTACCGGCGCGGCGCGATCCGCCGCGTGCTGCGCGCGCTGGCCGACAACCAGGCGGTGGCGCGTGCTGATCGATCAGCACATCCAGACGGCCGACGCCGTCTACGTGGATTTCTTCAACCGGCCGGCGGCCACCACCTCGGCGCTGGCCGCGCTGGCGCTGCGCACCGGGGCGCCGGTCGTGCCGGTGTTCGCGCTGCCGCTGCCGGGCGGCCGCTTCCGGATGGTCTACGAGCACGCCGTCGAGCCGCCGCCCGGCGACGACCCGGACGCGATCCGCGACTTCACCCAGCGCTGCACCGACGTGCTCGAGATGTACGTCCGCCGCTATCCGGACCTGTGGCTGTGGATGCACCGCCGCTGGCGCGACGTGGACAACGGCAGCGGTCGAGGGCATGTTCCCGGCCGCGAGCGCCGGAAGAGGGGCAGTGAGCGGGCCCGGCGGAGCGCGTCCGTGGTGCGCGCCCCGAACTGGCTCGGGGACGCGGTGATGGCGCTGCCGGCGATGGCGGCGCTCCGCGCGCGCGTTCGCCGGGCGGACGCTGATCCTGGCCGCCGCCCCCTCGATTGCGCCGCTGTTCCACGAGGTCACCCGCGGCCGCGCCCGATCAGGTGCTCGTCGGTCGAGAAGGCGCACGGAGGCGGCCACGCTGCGCGACGGTCGGATGCCGGCGCTCGCCGTGCTGCTGCCCAACTCGTTCCGCACGGCGTGGGTCGCCGGCAGGCGGGCATCCGCGAGCGCTGGGGCTACCGCGCGCAGCGGCCGCGCGCTCGCTGCTGACGCGCGGCGTCGCCAGGCCGCGCGGCCGCGTGCACCAGTCCGAGTACTACCGGCACCTCGTCCGCGCGCTCGGCTTCCCGGCGGCCGTGACCCTGCCGTCGGTCGCCATCCGGCCGCGGACACGCGACGCGGGTGGCAGAGCTGCTCGCGAGGTCCGGCGTGGACCCCGCCGCGCCCCTCGTCGGTCTGGCGCCGGGCGCCGCCTACGGCCACGCCAAGCGGTGGCCGCCCGCCCGGGTGGCGGAGCTCGTCGCCCGGCTGAGCGCCCGGGGCGTCGCCTGCGTGCTCGTCGGTGCCGCCGGGGACCGCGAGGCGGGGCGTGAGATAGAATCGTCGCTGCCGTCCGGCGCGCGGGTGGTGAACCTGATTGGACAGACCGATCTTCGCGCTGCTGGTCGGGGCTGCTCGCCGCCTGTCGCGCCTTCGTGTCGAACGATTCGGGCGCGATGCACCTGGCCGCGGCGGCGGGCGTGCCGGTTGCCGCCATCTTCGGCCCGACCGACGAGCGGGCGACGGCGCCCGCTCGGTGACCACGACGTGATCATTCATCAGGTTTTCTGCCGACCCTGCATGCTGCGAGAGTGCCCGATCGACCATCGCTGCATGAGCGGCATCACCGTGGACACGGTGTTCGACGCCGTCTCGCGCCGGCTGCACGCCCGCTCCGGCGCGGAAGGCGGCGCATGAAGCCGGCGGTGTTTCTGGACCGTGACGGCACGGTGCTCGAAGAGGCGGGCTACCTCGATCGGCTGGAACGGCTGGTCTTCTTCCCGTTCGCGATCGACGCGGTCCGCCTGCTCAACCGCGCCGGCTACGCGGTGGTCGTGATCACCAACCAGTCGGGCGTCGGCCGCGGGCATGTACGAGGAATCGTTCGTCATCCGCGCCCACCAGGTCGTGGACGAGCACGTCCGCGGCCGGCGGCGGCCGGATCGACGGCTATTACTACTGCCCGCACCATCCCGACGGCCGAGATCGAGCGCTACCGCCAGGACTGCGACTGCCGCAAGCCGGCCCCGGCATGCTGCGCCAGGCGGCCGCCGAGCTCGATCTCGATCTGTCGCGCTCGTTCGCCGTCGGCGACAAGTGGACCGACGTGCAGGCCGGCGCCAGCGCCGGCGCGAAAGGCATCCTGGTGCGCACCGGCTACGGCCGGTCGAGCGAGCTGGTTCGCCGGCCCACGGCCGATCCGGCCATCGTCGCCGACGACCTGGTGGCTGCCGCGGCCTGGATCCTCCGGCACGGATGATGCGCGCCACCCACAGCTCACGGGACCGCCTGCTCGCGCTGGTCGACGAGTTCGCCGGCATCCGGGTGGCCGTGTTCGGCGACCTGCTCGTCGACGAGTTCATCTACGGCCAGATCGCGCGCGTGTCGCGCGAGGCGCCGGTCCTGATCCTGGAATACGACTCGACCGAGATCGTGCCCGGCGGCGCCGGCAACGCGGCGAACAACGTCGCCGCGCTCGGCGGCACCGCCATCGTGCGTCGGCGTCGCGGGGCAGGACGACCCGGGCCGCCGCCTGGTCGAGACGATGCGCGGCCGCATCGACGTGCGGAACGTGCGTCAGCCACCGCGGTCTACCGACGCCGACCAAGACGCGCATCCTCGCCGGCGGCGTGCATTCCGCCAAGCAGCAGGTCGTGCGCATCGACCGCGCGGCGCGGCAGACGCTGCCGGAGGTGGTGCGCAAGGCGGTGGCGCGGCGGCTCGCCGCCATCCTGTCGTCGCGCTGCGACGCGCTGCTGGTGTCCGACTACGGCACCGGCCTCGTCACCGCGCCGCTGGTCGCCGCGGCGCAGCGCACGCTTCGCGGGCCCGGCCGGCGGCAGCCGCCCGTGCTCATCGACTCGCGCTACGCCCTGCTGAAGTACCGCGGGATGACGATGTGCACGCCGAACGAGTCGGAGGTCGAGCAGCTCCTTGGCGTGACGATCGGCGAGAACGCGCGCGATGCTCGAGAAGGCGGGGCGCGAGCTGCTGCGGCGCACCGCCGCGGGCGGCGTGCTCATCACGCGCGGCAGCCGCGGCATGGCGCTGTTCGAGCCGGATCGCCCGACGCGTGCACATCCCGATCTTCGGGTCGGATCAGATCGCCGACGTCACCGGCGCGGGCGACACGGTGATCGCCACGATGACGCTCGCGCTCGCCGCCGGCGCCACGCTGCGAAGAGGCGGCGCGCCTGGCCAACTACGCCGGCGGCCTCGTGGTGATGAAGCGCGGCACGGCCACGGTCACCAGGACGAGCTCAAGAATGCCATCCGGGCCTAGCGCACGACGCGTCCGGCACCGCCGCACGTCCAGCCGGCCGGAGCGTGCATGAGCGGGCAGGTGCTCTCCCGCGACGCGCTGGTGGAGCTGGTCGCCGACGACCGGCGGGCAGGGCGCACGGTCGCGTTCGCCAACGGCTGCTTCGACCTGCTGCACGTCGGGCACGTCCGCTACCTGCAGGCGGCCGCCGCGCGAGGCCGATCGGCTGATCGTCGCGGTCAACGACGACGAGGCGGCCGCGCACGAAAGGGCCGGGGCGGCCGATCCTGCCGGCGGCCGAGCGCGCGGAGCTGGTGGCCGCGCTGCGCGGCGTCGACTACGTGGTGATCTTTCCCGGAGCCGACCGTGCACCCGCTGCTCGCGCTGCTGAAGCCCGACGTGCACTGCAAGGGCACCGACTACACCGTCGAGACCGTGCCGGAGCGGGACGACCGTGCGCGCCTACGGCGGCCGGATCGCCATCGTCGGCGACCCGAAGGATCACTCGACGCGCGACCTGCTGGCGCGCATCCGCGGATGAACATCCTGATCGTGCGGCTCGGCGCGCTGGGCGACATCGTCCACACCGTGCCGGCGGCGGCGGCGCTGCGGCGGACGTTTCCCGAGGCGCGGATCGACTGGGTCGTCGATGCCAGGCATCGCGCCGTTCGCCGAGCTCGTCACCGGCCGATCGAGCCACGTCGTCCGGCTCGAGAAGGCCGTCGCTCCAGGGCGTGGGTGGCGATGCTGCGCCGGCTGCGGCCGGCCGGCTACGACGTGGCGCTCGACTTCCAGGGCCTGATGAAGTCCGCCGTGCTGGCGCGGGCGTCGGGCGCGCGCCGGGTGATCGGGTTCTCGATCTTTCACCTGCGCGAGAAGAGCGCGCGGCCGTTCTACACGGAAGTGGACGGACCGGAACACCCTTCGCACGTCATCCGGAAGAACCTGGCGCTGCTGACGGCGGTCGGCGTCGAGGGCGACGCGGTCGAGTTCCCGCTGCGAGCACGTCGCGTCGGGCGCCCGCGAAGAGATCAGGAAGGAGCTGGCGGGGCGGCCGTTCGCGCTGATCAACCCGGGGGCGGCCTGGCCGAACAAGCGCTGGCCGGCGGCGAAGTTCGGCGAGGTCGCGGCGTTCCTGCGCGACGTCCGCGGGCTGCAGCCCGTACGTGCTGTGGGGGCCTGGGGAGCAGCCGTTGGCGCAGGAGGTGGTGGAGGCGTCGAATGGCGCGGCCAGGCTCGCGCCGCCGTCCACCAGCTCCGGACCTCGTGGCGTTGTCGCGCGACGCCTCGCTGCTGCTCTCGGGGGACACCGGGCCGCTGCACATCGCCGCCGCCGTCGGCACGCCGGTCGTCGCGATCTTCGGGCCGACCGATCCGGCACGGAACGGCCCCTGGTCGCGCCGACGACATCGTCATCTCGCGCCACGGCGCCTGCGGCTGCCACTATCAGCGCCGGTGCCGCCAGGCCAGGTGGTGCCTGGGCGACCTCGCGGTCTCCGAGGTCACGGCGGCCGTTCAGCACCGTTTGAGCACGACGCGCGTGCATGCCAGCCGGATCGACTGAGCCATGGATAGCGTCCTGAAGTGGCTGGCGCGGCGCCGCGTGGCGCTGGGGTTCCTCGCGGGTATTGCCGCGCTGTGGCTGGCGCAGCCGACCTCGCGCAGCCTGGCCGTTGGCGCGGCCGTGGCGATCGCCGGGGAGCTGCTCCGGATCTGGGCGGCGGGCCATCTCGAGAAGGGCCGGGAGGTGACGATGTCGGGACCCTATCGCCTGACGAGGCACCCGCTCTACCTCGGCTCGACGTTCATCGGCATCGGGCTGGCGATCGCGTCGGCCAGCCTGGTGGTCGCGGTGCTGGCGCTGTTGTACCTGGGGATCACCCTCGGCGCGGCGATGGCGTCGGAGGAGCGCCACCTGACCGAGAAGTTCGGGAGCGCCTATCCGGCGTATAAAGAAGGACGCGCGCCGGGCGGCGGGCGGCGGTTCAGCGCCGGACGCGCGATGCGGAACCGGGAATACCGGGCGGTGATCGGCTTGCTGGCCGCGCTTGCGCTGCTGTCGTGGAAGGCCTTATAATCGGTGTTTTGGTGGCAGCGGGGAACGCTCGACAGGGTGCCAGCCGGGGGCGGTTAGCTCAGTGGTAGAGCACCGGCCTTACACGCCGGCTGTCGCAGGTTCGAACCCTGCACCGCCCACTAAAGGGCTTAGGCCAAAGGCCAAAGGGCTAAGTTGTTTCGCCCTTAGCCCTTCGCCCTTAGCCCTTGACAGAGATCAAGTTTCGGGGTCGTAGTTCAGTTGGTTAGAACGCCGGCCTGTCACGCCGGAGGCCGCGGGTTCGAGTCCCGTCGACCCCGCCAACTCCTTCAGTTAGCTTGCGCGTTCGGGCCCGGGTGGTGACAGCCCGGCCTCCGACCAGGGCCGCTCCCAGGCCCGGCCCGGTCTCCCAGAGACCGCATGCGTAATCCTCCTCCCTTCTAGTCAATCCGTCCTTCGGTCCCCTCCGCTGTCGCCGTGTGCGTTTCGGCACTGGCCTGCGTGAGCAAGTTTTCCCGCACCTCTCGCGTCACCTCCCAGGGCCTCCATCGGCCTGCGAACGGTGCTGCTCATCTCGCGTCCCGCCCTGACGCTGGTCTCGGAAGGAGAGCTGCAGGCACTGGCCGCACACGAGGTCGGCCACGAGTTCTTCTGGACGGAGTTCGAACACGCCAGCCAGCGCCTCGACCGATCGGGCCGCCGGCGGATCGAGTTGCAGTGCGACGGCGTAGCCGCACTGACGCTCATGGCGCTGGGACAGGATCCGATGCGGCTGACGACGGCCGTCAGGAAGCTGCAGCGGTTCAACGAGGGCCTCGGGGTGCTGATTCTCGACAACTATCCGACGCTGAAAGAGCGCGAGCGCGTCGTGAAGACCCTGCTGCAGGCGCGTTCGCCGGCAGGCTGACGGGAAGGGTGACGCCAGATTCGTCGGCTCAAAGAACGCCGTACTTGTCGTAAACCGTGCGCAGGTAGGCGCCGTTCCTCAGGTCGTCACGGGTGTTCGTCTCGCGCCGCGCCTTGTCGCTGGCCAGACGAACCGCGTCTTCCACGGCGGCGGCGGGAATCGCCACGACGCCGTCGAGGTCGGCGAAGATGAGGTCGCCGGGCCGCACCAGCACGCCGCCGCATTCGACGGGCACGCCGTACGCCGTCACGCGCCCCCTGCCCTTCGAGTCCACCGGCTTGAAGCCGGCGGCAAAGAGCGGGAATCGCATCTCCTGGATCCGCCGCACGTCGCGCACCAGTCCGTCGACGACGGCGCCGCGGGCGCCACGGGCACCAGCGGCCGTGGACAGCAGCTCGCCCCATGGCGCGTTCCGCCGCGAGCTTCCGGTCGAAACGACGACGACTTCACCCGGAAGAATGCTGTCCACCGCTTCGATCTCCAGGCCATACGGGTCGTCGTCCACCTGATCCGTGTCGACGCACGAGATGGTGCGCGCCCAGCCGGCGAAGGTGGTGATCGGGCCGACCGGCCTCAGGTGCTCGGCCATCGCCTGGTCGCGGAAGCCCAGCTCGTCGAGTGCGTCCGAGACCACGGCGGTGTAGAGGGTCGTTTCTAGCTGCGCCAGGATGTCCGGGGCTGGCTGCGGCTGCGGTCCTGACGTCGTGTCGTCGCGTGGTTCGGTCAAGGCACGGTTCCTCGTCACAGATAGCGGCGTTCGGCCTGCCGCGCCAGCTCGTACGCCGCGCGGGCCGTGCGGACGTCCTCGAGCGCCGACACCTCCGCCACCGGCACGTCCCACCAGCAGCCGGAGCCGCCCACGCGCCGGCTGCGGTCGATCGGCACGACGATGGCGGTGGTCCGGTCCGACCCCTTGGCGGCGGCGAGCGCCGCGCGGATCGAGGAGGCCGAATCGGCGCGGATGACGCGGGCGCCGAGCGACTCGGCGTTGGCCGCGAAGTCCACGGCGACCGGCGGGCCGTCGAGCAGGCCGGTCTCGGGCCGGCGATGCCGGTACTCAGTCGCGAAGCCGCCGCAGCCCACCGATTCCGACAGTCCGCCAATGCTGGCAAACCCCTGATTGTCGAACACGACGATGGTCAGCGGCACGCCTTCCTGGACCGACGTCGCGATCTCCTGCGCCATCATCAGGTAGGATCCGTCCCCCACGAGCACGTAGACGTCGCGATCGGGCGCCGCCATCTTCACCCCGAGGCCGGCGGCGATCTCGTAGCCCATGCACGAGTAACCGTACTCCATGTGGTATTGCTTGGGATCCCTGGTGCGCCACAGCTTGTGCAGGTCGCCGGGCAGGCTGCCGGAAGCGTTGACGATGACGTCGCGGGGGCCGGTGAAGTCGTTGAGGATCCCGACCACCTCGCCCTGGCTCATCCCCCCCGTCGTCCGCGCCTTCGGCTCCGGGCGGTAGACGTGCGCGACTTCCTGCTCCCACGCGGCCTTCTCGTCCGCCACGCGCCGTCGATAGCCCCGCGTCACCTGCCATCCCGCGAGGTGCGCGCGCAGCTCGTCGAGCGTGGCCCGGGCGTCGCCGACGAGCGGCAGCGCCTGGTGCTTGCCGGCGTCGAACCCGGTGATGTTCACCGCGATGAAGCGCACACCAGGCCGCTCGAAGAGCGTCTTGGACGCGGTCGTGAAATCGCTCAGGCGCGAGCCGACGACCAGCACGACGTCCGCGTCCTGCGCGATCCGGTTGGCGCCGGGCACCCCCGTCACCCCGACCGCGCCGAGCGCCTGCGGATGGTCGTAGGCCAGGGCGCCCTTTCCCGCGTGCGTCTCGGCAACGGCGATGCCGGTGGCCTCGGCGAACTGCTGGAGGCTCGCGGTCGCCTCGCTGTAGTGCACCCCGCCCCCAGCGACGATGACCGGGGCCGTTGCGCCCCGCAGCACCTGCGCCGCACTGGCGAGCAGCGCCGCGTCCGGCCGCGGCCGGGCGATGGTCCAGACGCGCTTGCGGAACAGGTCCTCGGGGTAGTCGAACGCTTCCGCCTGGACGTCCTGCGGCAGGCACAGCGTGACAGCGCCGGTCTCGGCCGGCGACGTCAGCACGCGCAGCGCCTCGGGCAGGGCGGTCACGAGCTGCTCGGGCCGGTTGATCCGGTCCCAGTAGCGCGACACCGGCTTGAAGCAGTCGTTGACGGAGATGTCCTGCGTGGCCGCCGATTCGAGCTGCTGGAGGACCGGCGCGGGCCCGCGTGTCGCGAAGATGTCACCGGGCAGCAGCAGCACCGGCAGGCGGTTGATGGTGGCCACCGCGGCGCCGGTGATCATGTTGGTCGCTCCCGGCCCGATGGAGCTGGTGCAGGCCATCGTCTGGCGGCGGTTGGTCATCTTGGCGAAGCCGATCGCGCTGTGCACCATGGCCTGCTCGTTGCGCGGCAGGATGCAGCGGAGGCGGTCGCGATGCTCGATCAGGGCCGGCCCGAGGCCGGCGACGTTGCCGTGACCGAAGATGGCGAAGACGCCCGCGATGAAGCGCCGTTCGTCGCCGTCGAGGCTCGTGTACTGCTGGCTCAGGAACTCGACGACGGCCTGGCTGGCTGTGAGGCGGCGCGTGTGCTGCACGAGAGGATCTCCTGTCCGGGGCGATTCTACCCCGGTGCAGCGATATGGGGCGGGAACCACGCCGCAATGCGCCAGCCGGTATTCGCGACGCGTCGACCGTAGTAAGGTGAACGCCATGAGCACACAGCCAACCGCCGGCATCGCGCCCGGACGCGCGGACGCGGAGTGTCCGAGCCCGCTGCAGCAGATGACGCGCATGGGGCCGACCTGCCTCTGGAACGACTCGGCCGCCGAGTCGGACCTGGCGTATTCGCTGCAGCACGGCGCGGTTGGCGCCACGTGCAATCCGGTCATCGTGCTCGACGTCCTGAAGCGGGAGATGGAGGTCTGGAAGCCCCGCATCCTCGCGCTGGCCGAAGAGATGCCGACCGCCACCGAAGGCATGATCGCCTGGCGCCTGGTCGAGGAGATCTCCGCCACGCGGGCCGCGATGCTCCGGCCCGTCTTCGACGCCCACCACGGCCGGAACGGCCGGCTGTCGATCCAGACCGATCCGCGGTTCTATCGCGACCCGGCGATGCTCGTCGAGCAGGCGATGCATTTCAGCCGCCTCGCCCCGAACATGCTCGTGAAGCTGCCCGCGACGCGGGCCGGCATCGAGGCCATCGAGGAGGTGACCGCCCGCGGGGTCAGCATCAACGCGACCGTGTCGTTCTCGGTGCCGCAGGCGATCGCGGTCGCCGAGGCCGTGGAACGGGGCCTGCGCCGGCGCGAGCGGGCGGGGGAGGACATCGGGACGATGGGGCCCGTCTGCACCATCATGGTCGGCCGGCTCGACGACTGGTTGAAGGTGGTCGCGGAGACGCGGGACATCACCATCGAGCCCGGTCATCTGGAGTGGGCGGGCGTCGCGGTCTTCAAGGAGGCGTATCGCCTGTACCGCGAGCGCGGCTACCGGCTGCGCCTCCTGTCGGCGGCCTTCCGCAACCACATGCACTGGAGCGAGCTCATCGGCGGCGACGTGATCATCTCGCCGCCGTGCAAGTGGCAGATGCGCTACAACGCCTGCGACATTCCCGTCGTCTCACGGATCGACACGCCGGTCGATCCCCGCATCGTCGCGGAGCTGCGCCGGAAGTTTCCGGACTTCGAGCGCGCCTGCACCGAGCACGGGTTGACGCCGGAGGAGTTCGACCGATTCCCCCCGACGCGGCGCACGCTGCGGCAGTTCATGGAGGCGTGCCACCAGCTCGACGTCCAGGTGCGGAACCTGATCACGCCCGATCCCGACGCCGAGCTGGAGTGATTCGGGGCATGGCGCGGAAAGATCCGGCAGGTGTCACGAGGATGGGCCGGCCGTCACTGCGAGCGCAGCACCTCGGCGAGCGCAACCCGGTGGAACGTTCGGAAGCCGCGCACGAAGAACAGATCGCGGCCGTCCGGCGAGAAGAACGGGAACGTCTCGAACGCCGCGGTGTTGATGCCCGCCGGCAGGGGAGTGGGTGGTCCCCATCCCGATGGCGTGCGGGCGCACTGCCAGATGTCCGCATGCGCCGCCGCGCCGTCGCGCGCGGGGATGGCCACGTCGAGAAAGTAGACGTCTGAAGACGGCCCTGGCACACCGCCCAGGATGCGCAGGTCGCTCCTCGATGCGCGACACCGCGCCACCCCTTCGTCTTCCACGGGACTCTTCCGCACCGGCGGTGGTCTTCCTGAAGAAATAGAACGTGCTCCCGTCGGGCGAGAAGGAGCCACGGAAGATCTCGCCCTGGACAGGACGCCTGCGCCGAATACTTCCGGCGTGCCCGAGGACGTCTGCGCCAGCCAGGCCACCGCCACCAGGGCCGCCAGGATCCTCGCCATGTCCACGTCCTTTCCTTGACCGCGCTGCCCATCAATCCCATGCGGCGTACGCCCCGGAATTGCCGAAGAGTGACGATCGGCCCGTGGCTGCCACGGAACGCACGGAGGTGGTGACGAACGCTTTGCGGGACGGGCGCCCGGTGAGCCCTCCGGAGCTATGCTGTTGGCTGTTCACTGTCACTGCTGGTTTTCAGGAGGAGCGTTCATGACACTTCAGCGCAGGATGGTTTTGGCCGTCTTCGCCGCGGCGCTCGCCGCGCCGGTCGCGGGCACTGCCCAGGATCTGCATCCCTCGCGGCGCCCCAGCCCGATGGGCATGGCCCGCATCACCCTCGGCGACACCTACGTACGCGTCGTCTACAACCGCCCCTACCTCAGGGGACGCACGAGCATCTTCGGCACCAAGGAGAGCGGCGCGCTCGTCCCTTACGGCGAGCGGTGGCGGACCGGCGCCAACGAGGCCACCGAGATCACGGTGACCGGCGATGTGATGGTCGCGGGCAAAAAGCTCGCAGCTGGCACCTATTCGCTGTTCACGACCCCGGGACCGGACACCTGGACGGTGCACTTCAACTCGAAGCTCGGCCTCGACGGGACCGGGACCTTTGCGAACAACACGTTCACACCGGTCGACCTGGGGCCGACCGACGTCCTCACGGTGTCGGTGCCCGCCCGGCAGCTCCCGGAGGGCAAAGAGGTGGACCAGCTGACGTTCGAGTTCGAGCCGGCTGCCAAGGGGGCCGACATGGTCCTGCGATGGCACCGGACCGAGGTGCGGGTGCCTATTGCCGCGACCAGATAGAGGGCTGACGGCATGGGATGTATTGCTTGTCGTAGTCGAGCTTTGACTTTATAGTAGAGCTTGATTCGACTTCAATACGTCTCAGGGCCCTTCAGGGCCTTCCTTAAGACTTGCACGGATGCTGCGCACAATTCGGCCGGTCTTCGTGTGCCTGACGGTCTTCGCCGGACTCTCCGGCATCGCTCAGTCCGCCTGGGGGCAGTCCACAGCCCTGATACTCGACAGTCAGCCCGGAGACTACATTGGCGGTGGACAACGCGCGGAATACACGCTCGCAGATGCGACCTTCACGGTCGCGCGCAATCATAAGAACGGCGTGAGCGCCAGTGTGCGCCAATTTGACTACGGGTCCTCGTGGTACTTGGATTTTGGCGCTGGCGGCGGCGCTCCGCTTGCCGTCGGCTCATATCGCGGCGCGCGCCGCTTCGCGTTTGCCAGTTTCAGCGGGCTGGACGTCTCTGGCTCAGGTCGCGACTGCAGCACGCTGACTGGACGATTCGATGTCCTGGAGGTTGAATACGACAGCGATGGGACGGTCGTCCGGTTCGCGGCCGACTTCGAGCAGCACTGCGAAGACGGGGCAGCCGCGCTCTTCGGCGCGATCCGGTACAACTCGACCATCTCCGACACGCTGCCTTTTCGTGGCCGCTATCCGACCTACGATCTCACGGTCGCCGGTGCTGCTGGCGGTGTGGTGACCGGCGAGCACCTCAATTGCGGCAACGGCGGAACCGATTGCTTCCTGACCGTCCCGGTGCCCTCGTACCAGCTTCTCAGGGCAAGACCTGACCCGGGATATCAGCTGCTCGAATGGGCCGGTGACTGTGACGGTGGTGAAGTCATCAGCATCCACGTCAACAGTTCCAGAATCTGTGCGCCCATCTTCGGGCCTGACACCCCGAATGCCCCGCGCTCGACGCTGCTACTCGACAGTCAGACCGGCGACTACATCGGCGCCGGCGTGCAGGGGCGCTACACCGACGCGACGGCGTCGTGGTCGGTCCAGACGTTGGACAGCGGGAACAGTGTTCAGTTCACGAACCTCGGTGCCGACGACTCGCGGTTCAACGTCCGATTTCGCGCGCCGGGCTCCTACACGAACAGACTGACTCCGGGCGACTATCCGTCGGCGCTCCGCGCCGCAAGCAGCTATCCGGAGGCCGGGATCGACGTCTATGGCAACGGCCGGGGATGCGGCACGATTACCGGCCGGTTCATCGTCTACGAAGTGGAGTACAACAGCGACAATACTGTCGCCCGATTCGCCGGCGACTTCGCGCAGCACTGCGAAAGTTCCGGCGCCGGGCTGTTCGGCAGTATCCGCTTCAATTCGATGGTTCCCGGCGTCCTGCCGTTCGGCGGCGCCTATCCGTCGTTCCGGGTCACCGGCTTGCCGGCGCTGCACGGGCGCGTGACGGGCGGCGGCATGAATTGCGGCCGCTACGGCCGCCGCTGCACTGTGACCCAGGACCCCGCCGGTCCGCTGACGCTGACCGCGATTCCGGATACCGGCTACACCCTGTCGGCGTGGGTCGGCGACTGCAGCGGTTCGTCCCTGACCACGGTGGTCCAGGTGGATACGCCGACGAAACAATGTTCCGCGCGATTCGTTCGCCTGGTGGACACGACGCCGCCAGTCCTGCAAGGGGTCCCGGCGAACCAGCGCATCGCGACGACCAGCGCGGCGGGGGCCGATTTCGACTGGTACCTCCCGGGCGCGCTCGACGACGTCGATGGCAGTGTCGGTGTTACGTGCGCACCGCCTCCCGGCACGACATTCCCGATCGGCACCACGACCGTCACCTGCTCGGCGCAGGACGCCAGCGGCAACCGGACCACCGCCTCCTTCACCGTCACCGTGACCCGGCGTGTGCTGGGCATCGATCTGAATGCGGACACCCAGACCGACCTGTTGTGGCGGAGCGCGGCGGGAGAGATCGCGGTCTGGATGATGAACGGGCAGAGCCGGGCGAGCACGCGCTTCCTCGGCGTGATTCCGCCCCATTGGCGCATCGCCGCCGCCGGCGACTTCACCAGTGACGGCAACGCCGACCTCGTCTGGCAGGAAGACACGGGCATGGTGGTCCTCTGGGAGATGCAGGGGACGACGCGCGCCGCGGCCCACGTGCTGTTCGACGGGCACACCAGCTGGCGCGTCGCGGCGGCGGGCGATGTCAACGGCGACGGCCACGTCGATCTCGTCTGGCAGAGCCCGAGTGGCTCGGCCATCGCGTGGCTCATGCAGGGGATGACGCGCAGCTCGTCGCAGTACGTGTTCGACGCCGGTACGCCGTGGCGGATCGTGGCGGCTGGCGATCTCGACGGAGACGGCTTCGTCGATCTGGTCTGGCAGCATCCGGACGGAGCAGTCGTTACCTGGCTGATGAACGGCCTGAGCCGACGGGGGACGGTCACGATCTTCGGCGAGTCGACGGACTGGCGCGTCGAGGGCATCGTCAACCTGAACAACGACAGCCACCTCGACTTCGTGTGGCAGAGTCCCTCGGGCACGGCCGTGGTGTGGCTCATGAACGGCGTCAGCAGGGGAGCGGTTGTTCGGCTGTACGAGGGGCCGACCGACTGGCGAATCAGCGGACCGCGGTAGGCCCCGACCCTCACGAGAGCGGGGCGGTCGCGGGCCGGGACGGGAGCGCGCGGCGCCCGGCCGGGGTCATGAAGCCATCCGGGGCGACGACGAACCGTCTTGCGCGGGAAACACTACAGGCGTATTATTTCTCAGGAACGATGACGCGGATGCCCGGTTCACAGGTGCGGATCCAGCCGGCGGCTCCGGCAGCAGACGCCGTCGCCACCAAGGCGGTCCTGCGCGCGGCGGCGCGGCTCGAGCTCTCCAACAAGGCGGTTGCACGGGTGCTGGGCGTGTCGGAGGCCACCGTGTCCCGCATGGGGGCGGGTGCCTACACGCTCAAGACGGGCGACAAGGCCTTCGAGCTGGCGGTGCTGTTCCTGCGGCTGTTCCGCTCCCTGGATGCCATTGCCGGGGGTGACGAGCGTACCGCGCGCGTCTGGTTGCGCAGTGCCAACAGCGCGCTGGGGGGCGTTCCCGCCTCGCTGATCGAATCGGTCGCGGGCTTGACGACGGTCGTTGGATACCTGGACGCCAGGCGCGCTCTCGTCTGAGGCGCGGCGGTCGGCCGGACGGTGCTGGCGTCTCGTCGAGGCCCAGCACGTCGTCTCCACCCTGAAGCTGGTGGACACGCTGGCCGAGCAGGAGCTCCTCGAGCGGCTGCTCGACGAAACCAAGCCCCCGGTGCCGCCCGAGTGCGCGCACCTGCACTACCTTCTCTCCACCCCTTTCCGCTACGGCGCTCCCTATCCGGCCGGGTCCCGCTTTCGCCGCGCCGGACTGACGCCAGGCGTCTTCTACGCCTCGGCACAGCTGACGGCCGCCGTGGCCGACATGGCCTTCTGGCGGCTGCTGTTCTTTGCCGAGTCGCCCGCCACCCCGTGGCCGGCCAACGCCAGCGAGCACACCGCGTTCGCCGTCCGCTACAGCACCGGGGCTGCACTCGACCTGATGGCCGCGCCGTTCGACCGCGATGCCGCCGTGTGGGTGCATCCCACCGACTACAGCGGCTGCCAGGCGCTGGCCGACGCCGCGCGGCGGGCCGGCGTCGAGGTCCTGCGTTACCGGTCGGCGCGTGATCCCCTCGACGGCGTGAACGTCGCGCTGCTGTCGTGCACGGCGTTCAGCTCGCGCGCGCCGATCGAGCGCCAGACCTGGCGCCTGCAGATGGATGCGGCCGGCGTGCGGGCAATCTGCGACTTCCCCCGCCTCCGGCTCGCCTTCCCCCGGGCGGCGTTCGGGAGGGATCCGCGGATCACCGCTCTCCGGTGGGATCGATGAGACGTTCGTGAGATGCTGTCACGCTGGTTCTCGAGCAATACCGCTCACGCTTCCCGGACATCTGCATGACCGCACCGCTCGTCCTGCTCATCTCGATGCTGTTCGTCATCACCCTCATCGTCTTTGTGCGGGTGCATGCGTTCCTGGCGCTGCTGGCGGGAGGCCTGCTGGTGGGTTTCCTCAGCCCGGCCATCCCGTTCGACACCGTGGCGACGAGCCTGGCCGGCCATCTCGGGCGGGTTGCCGGCAGCATCGCGATAGTCATCGCGCTCGCCTCGATCATCGGCGAGTGCCTCATGGAGAGCGGCGCGGCTGAACGGGTCAGCCGGCAGTTTCTCCGCCTGGCTGGCGAACGGCGGGGCCACGTCGCGCTGTGGGGGAGCGGCTACGTGCTGTCGATTCCGGTCTTCTTCGACACCGTGTTCTACCTTCTCGTGCCGCTGGCCCGGGCCATGGCGGCGCGGAGCGGCCGTTTCTACGCCCTCTACGTCACCGCCGTCTGCGTCGGCGGGGCCTCCACGCACGTCTTCGTGCCGCCGACACCGGGTCCGCTCGCCGTCGGCGCCGCGCTCAACGTGGATCTCGGGCTGTTGATCCTGATGGGGCTGATCACGGCGCTGCCCGCCGCCTTCGTGGCGCTGCTCTACGCCGTCATCATGGAGCACCGCTACCCCTCCTCGCTGCGCCCGGGCATGGGCGTCTCGGCGCAGGACCTCCACGAGATGGCCGAAAGACCGGACAGCGCCCTGCCGGGCTTCTTCACGTCGATGGTGCCGATCGCGCTCCCCGTGCTGCTCATTGCCTCGCGCACGACGGTCGATGCCTACTTCGCGGGCAGCTTCATGGTTCCGATCGCGCGCACCATCGGCGACCCGAACATCGCCCTGCTGCTGTCCGCCATCTTTGCCCTGTGGCTGGTGGCGCGGCGCCGCCAGCTGACGCTGGACAACGTGCGCGAGCGCACCGATCGGGCGATGCTGACCGCGGGCCCGATCATCCTGATCACCGCCGCCGGCGGGGCGTACGGCGGGATGCTGAACCAGGCGCAGATCGGCGCCAGCCTGCAGGCGCTGTCAACCTCCGTCGGGTTGCCAGTGTTGTGGCTGGCGTTCCTGCTGGCCTCGATCCTCAAGATCGCCCAGGGCTCGAGCACGGTGGCGATGATTACCGCCGCGTCGGTGCTGGCGCCGCTCTATGCCAGCGGCGCCGACCTGCCGCACCCGGTCTACGCGGTACTGGCGGTCGGGGGCGGCTCGCTCGTGGTGTCGTGGATGAACGACAGCGGCTTCTGGGTGGTGGGACGCATGGGCGGGTTCACCGAACGCGAGACCTTCCGCGTCTGGACGATCCCGGCCGCCATCGTCGGCACCACCGGGTTCCTGGTGGCGCTGCTGTACAGCGTCATCATTCCTTTGAGATGACGCTACTCAACTCCCAACTCCCAATGCCCAACGCCCAATTTCAATTGGGAGTTGGGAATTGGAAATTGGGAATTGATAGGACCTCAGCCCGGCTTTGTGTCAGGATGCCCGGCATCGATGACTCTTCCCAACAAGGCCGTTTTCGCAGGGCTGCTGCCCCTGTTCTTCGCGGCGGCGGTGCTCGCGGCCGTGACGCCCTCGACCCTCACCGCTCAGGAGCGCCCGGCGGGCCGCCTCAGCGCTGGCGCCGCCACCAGCAACATCACGCCGCCGTTGGGCGACTCAATCGTCGGGAACTGGGAGCCGATGCCGGCGACCTACATCCACGACGAGCTGCACGCGCGCTGCCTGGTGCTGGACAACGGCGGAACCAGGGTGGCGGTCGTCGTGGTGGACAATCTCGGTCTGCCGCGCCGGGTGGCGGACGAGGCCAAGAGGCTGACGCAGCAGCACACCGGCATCCCTGCCGACCGCATCCTGATCGCCTCAACGCACACCCACTCGGCAGCGACCGCCGCGGGCTCCGGGAAGCCCGGCGATGCGGATCCGCTGGACAGCTATCAGCAGTTCGTCGCGCGCCGGATTGCCGACGGCATCCGCCGCGCCGTCTCCAACCTCGAGCCTGCCCGGGTCGGTTGGGGCAGCGGCACGCTGGCCGAACAGGTGTTCAACCGGCGCTGGTTCATGAAGCCCGGACCCGAACTGGCCAACCCGTTCGGCGGGAGCGACAAAGTGCGGATGAACCCGCCGGCGCGCAGTCCCGATCTGCTGAAGCCGGCCGGTCCAACCGATCCCGGGATCGGGTTCATCTCCGTGAACGCCGAATCGGGCCGCCCCATCGCCCTGCTGGCCAACTACTCGCTCCATTACGTCGGCGGCGTACCCAGCGGGCACGTGTCCGCGGACTACTTCGGCGTGTTCGCGCGCCAGCTGGCGCGCCTGCTCGCGCGGGACGGGGACGAGGGGCGGCCGCCGTTTGTCGCGATGCTGTCGAACGGCACGAGTGGCGACATCAACAACATCGACTTTCTCGGCCGGCAGAAGCGGCTACCTGAATACGCCCGGATGGAGCTGGTGGCCAACCAGGTGGCGGCGGAGGTCTTCAAGGCGGCGCAGGGCCTCGAGTACCACGAGTCGGTTCCGCTCGAGATGCTGCAGCGCGAGCTGCCGCTCGCGACCCGCCAGCCAACGTCCGCGCAGGTGGCCTGGGCCCGGGAGATCCTGGCGCGACCCGAGGGGGCCCCCGCGAAGCATCCGCGCGAACGGATCTACGCCGAGCGCACGCTCCGGATGGCGGAGATGCCACCGCGCATCGACGTGCCGCTCCAGGCGCTGCGGATTGGCGGCCTCGCCATTGCCACGATTCCCTTCGAGGCGTTCGTGGAGATCGGGCTGCAGCTGAAGGCAAAGAGCCCGTTTCCGGCCACGTTCGTGATGTCGCTCGCCAACGGGTCCTATGGCTACCTGCCAACCGCCGCGCAGCACGAGCTCGGTGGCTACGAGACCTGGCTCGGCACCAATCAGGTCGAAGTCCCGGCAGCGACGCGCATCTCCGACACACTGCTCGCGATGCTGCGTGAGCTGAACAAATGACGCTCCCGGCGCGCCGGGATCTGCTCGCGGGTGTGCTGGTCATGCTGGTGTGCGCGGGCGCCGGCGCCTGGCCGGGAGCCGATCCCGAGGCGATCGGTCACCCCCCGCCTGCGCAGCGCGAGCGCCGCCAGGGGGGCCCGCTCTCGCCTGCCGAGGCGCTCGCCGGCTTCGAGCTCGAGCCGGGCTACCGGATCGAACTGGCTGCGGCCGAGCCGCTCATCCGCGATCCCGTGGCCATCGCGTTCGACGAACGCGGCCGCCTCTTCGTCGTCGAGAGCCGCGGATATCCTGGTCCGCTCGAAGGGGAACAATCGTCCGCGACACTCGGCGCCATCGCCGTGCTGGAGGACAGCGACGGCGATGGACGCTTCGACAAGCGGATCGACTTCGCCGGCAATCTCCGGTATCCGAACGGCGTGATGCCCTGGGATGGCGGCGTCTTCGTCAGCGACGCTCCCGATCTGCTCTTCCTGAAGGACACCACCGGCGACGGGGTCGCGGACGAGCGGCGGGTCGTGTTGACCGGGTTCGACGACAAGCGGACCGCGCAGATCCGCTTCAGCCATCCCACCTTCGGCATCGACAACTGGGTCTACCTGACCAGCGGCCTCACCAGCGGGCAGGTGACCGCCCCGGCGCACCCGGATCGGCCAGCCGTGACGATTGCCACCAGCGACTCACGCTTCCACCCGTTCACGCTGGCGTTCGAGCTGGCCGGTGGCAACGGCCAATACGGTCTGACCTTCGACGACCATGGCCGCCGCTTCATCTGCTCCAATCGCCACCCGGTGATGCACGTCGTGCTCGAGCCCCGCTACCTGAAGCGGAACCCGCACCTCGCGTTCTCGCAGACCTCGCAGAACGTATCTGCGGTTGGCGCCGAGGCGACTGTCTGGCCGATCAGCGCCGACATGACGACGGCGGCGTTTCATCCGGCGTTGATGAGCACGCCCCACGCCGGAACGTTCACGGCGGCGAGCGGCGTGCACATCCATCGTGGCGATGCCCTGCCGGCCGGCCATGAGGGCAGCATCTTCATCTGCGAGTCGGCGCAGAACCTGGTGCAGCGGCAGGTCCTGTCGCCCGACGGCGTCACCTTCACGTCGGGACCGGCGCGGACCGGCCGCGAGTTCCTGGCATCGCGCGACAGCTGGTTCCGCCCGGTCTTCAGCGCCAACGGGCCGGATGGTGCGCTCTACATCGTGGACATGTACCGGCAAACCATCGACCATCCGCAGTACCTGCCGCCGCAGAGCCGGGCGCTGTTCGACTTCGAGGCGGGCCGGGAGCGGGGGAGGATCTACCGGATCACCGCCGCGGACTGGCGGCCGGACGGGAAGCCAGTGGACCTCTCCCGGGTGTCTCCCGAGGAGCTGGTGCGAACGCTCGACCACGCGAACGCCTGGTGGCGGGACACGGCGCAGCGCCTGCTGGTCGAGCGGCGTGAGCGCCGGGCGGTGCTGCCGCTGCGCACGCTCGTGGCTGACGGCCGGCGCGCCGTGACCCGCATCCACGCGCTGTGGACGCTCGACGGGCTTGGCGCGCTCGACACGGCGGACATCGTGCGCGCGTTGTCGGACTCAGAGGCGCCCGTCCGTGAGACCGGCGTGCGGCTGTCGGAGGGGCGGCTCGCGACCGAGTCTGCCCTGCTGCCTCAGCTGTTGCGCCTGGCCGGGGACCCGGACGAGCGCGTGCGCCTGCGCGCGGCGCTGGCCCTGGGGGAGACCGCCAATCCGCGCGCGCTCGACGGGCTGGCGTCCATCGCCCGTCGCGACGGCGGCCAGTCATGGACGCGCGCCGCGGTCCTCAGCTCCGTGGGGGAGCGCGCGGACGCGTTCCTGCGCATCTTTGCCGCGGCACCACCGTCCTCGACACCGTCCTCGACGGCGGTACGGACGGCGATGATGCAGGACCTGGCACAGGTGTTCGGTGCCGGGCAGACACCAGCGCGCTGTCTCGAGCTGATCCTCCAGATTGCGCAGCCCGGTAGCGAGTCCGGCTGGCAGCCCGCCGCGCTGGCGGGCCTCGCGCGCGGCCTCGAGGCACGGGGGCTGGGCAGCGAAGATCGTTCCGCTCTGATGACCGTCCTGTCCGCGGATTCGCCGTTCGCCCCACGGGCACGGCAGCAGGTCACCGCGATCGTGCAGCGATCCGCCACGCTGGCGCTGGACGACAAGGCCGCGCCGGCGGCGCGCCTGGCCGCGGTCGACCTGCTCGGCTACATCGACTACTCGTCTTCGGGACCGCCGCTGCTCGAGCTGCTGGCTCCCCGGCAGCCGACGGAGATCCAGGTTGCCGCCGCCCGTTCGCTCGTCCGGCTGCCGGACCGCGCTGCCGCCGACAGCCTCGTCCAGGCCGACCGGTGGCTTGCCTTCACCCCTCAGGTCCGCGAGGCGGTGCTCACCGCGCTGCTGGCCGACGAGCGGCGGACGCTGGTCCTGCTCGACGCCCTGGCCGCCGGGCGGGTCGCGCCTGCCACGCTGGCGCCGGCGCGGCGCACGCGGCTGATGAGCCACCGGAATCCCGCCATCCAGGACCGCGCCCGTGAACTGCTCGCGGCCGTGACCTCCGGCGATCGGATGCAGGTCTACGAGCGGCTGCGCGGCCCCGTGCTGGCGCACACCGGCGATGCCGTCCGCGGCGAGCGGATCTTTGCCGCGGCGTGCGCTACGTGCCACGTCTTTGCTGGCACGGGCGGCCGGGTCGGGCCCGACCTGAGCGGCATCGGCCACCAGCCGGCCGACGCCATCCTGCTGCACGTGCTGGTGCCCGACTACGAGATCACGCCGGGCTACCAGGCGTATGTCGTGGAAACGCGCGACGGCCGCACGCACGCCGGCCGGCTGGAATCGGAAGCGCCCCACAGCGTGACGCTGCGCGATGCCGCGTCCCCGCCGCAGGTCATCCTGCGCAGCCGGATCGCGTCGATGTCAGCGTCGCCGAGCTCGCTGATGCCCGGCGAGCTCGAGCGCGCGCTCCCGGCGCAGGATCTCGCCGATCTCATTGCGTATCTGAAACGGGAATGACACGCTGCGCTGAGGTGGGAGAGGAACATGACTGAACGCGACCGCATCGCCACCGCCCTCGTCCTGCTGCGCGCCGGCATCTTCGTCGTGATGCTCATGTGGACGCTGGACAAGCTGGTGAACCCGGGCCACGGCCTGCGCGTGCTCGAGGGTTTCTACGGCATCGCCGGCATCGGGTCAGGCGTGCTGGCCGCCATCGCGATCGCCGAGCTGATACTAATCCTCGCGTTCGTCGTGGGCTTCCAGAAGCGCCTGACCTACGGCGCCGTGATGGTGCTGCACGGCCTCTCAACGCTGTCTTCGTACCGGCAGTATCTCGACCCGTTCAGCAACCTGCTGTTCTTTGCCGCCTGGCCGATGCTCGCCGCCTGCGTCGCGCTGTACCTGCTGCGCGACCTCGACACGCGCTGGACCGTCGGCTCTAAGACGTGACAGACCCAACTCCCAAGCGCCAATCCCCCAACGTCCAAGCCGCACGTCTTTTAGCCCTTAGCCCTTAGCCCTTCGCCCTTCGCCCTTTCACCCCGCATACCCATAGTCGTAGGGCTTGCGCATCTTTCGCGCGAGGTGAGCGTTGCCCTCGGCGGCGTGTTCGCCGGTGAACTTCTCCTTCGCCGCATCCCACTTGAGCGTGCGCCCGGTGCGGAGCGCGATCACGATCAGGTGCCCGACGGTGGCGGAGAGGTGCCCGCCTTCGACCGGGCAGATCGGATCCTTGCGCGAGCGGACGGCCGCGAAGAAGTTGGCCATGTGATCGTCGCTGACCTCGAGCTTCACGGCGGGGTCGGTCAGCGGGGCGTCGAGCATTTCGGGCTCGCTGGCTTCGAGCGTGCTGCGGTTCACCCAGATCCAGCCGGTGGAGCCTTCGAAGCGGACACCGTTGCGCTGGCCATCCTTCTTCAACACGGCGCCGAACGGGCTGTCATCCAGCGTGGTCTTGACGATCTGCTTGACGCCGTTGCCCCACTGCAGCGTGGCTTCGAACTCCGATGGCGTGGTGTAGCCGCCGGGAATCGGCTCGGTCAAGGCGCGTGCCTGCACCTCCGCCGGACCGTCGAGGCCGATGGCCCACCGCGCGATGTCGTTGTGATGCGCGCCCCAGTCGGTCACCGGACCGCCGGAGTAGTCGTACCACCAGCGGAACGTCTGGTGGCAGCGCTCCTTCAGGTAGGGCACCTGTGGCGCCTGGCCGAGCCAGAGATCCCAGTGGAAGCCTTCGGGCACCGGCACCGGGGTGAACGGTCCCTCGCGCAGTCCGCCGGGCAGGAACACGGTGACCTGCTGCAGCGTGCCGATCCGGCCGTTGCGCACCAGCTCGGTCGCGAAGCGGAACAGCTTGTTGCTGCGCTGCTGCGTGCCGGTCTGCAGCACCACGCGCTGCTTCCGCACGGCCTTGACCAGGCGGCGGCCTTCGTCCACGGTCAGCGTCAGCGGCTTCTCGGCGTAGATGTCCTTCTTCGCGGCGGCGGCCGCCATGTTGATCAGCGTGTGCCAGTGATCCGGCGTTCCGTTGATGACGATGTCCACGTCCTTATGGTCGAGGAGCTTGCGGAAGTCCGTGAACTGCGCCGGCGCCTTGTCGGCGGTCGCGAACTGCTTCGCGGCCATCGCCGCGTGCCCTTCGTCCACGTCGCAGACCGCGACGATGTTGCCGAAGCGGCTGGCGCTCTTGGCATCGCCGCGGCCCATGCCGCCGCACCCGATCAGCGCAACGCCGGGTCGATCGTTGGGACTGGCCGTCGCGGGCGGCGCCTGGCCGGCGGCCGAGAGCTCGCGTTCGACGAACCACAGCGGCAGCCCGGTGGCGGCGGCAACAGCGGAGCAGTGGCGAAGAAAGGTCCGGCGCGAGATCTGGATGCGTGTGGGCACGCTCGAATTGAACGCCAAAGCGCGGCGAAGTGCAAGCGACGCGCCCCTACGCCGGCGGCGTCGGGGGCGCGGGCCAGGCGGCGCCCCGGCGGTGCTCCGCTGTGGGGGCAGCAGCCGCCGGCCTGTGCGCAACCGGCGCGGCAGACGAGTGACGGTCTCGCTCCAGAGACCGCACGCTCATCGCTCAACTGGCGGGCGGGTCGGCATAGAGCAGCCGCATGAACTCGCCGAACAACTCACAGAAGCGGCGCAGCATCGTTTGAACAGTGTAAAGGGCAAAGGGCGAAGGGCGAAGGGCGAAGGGCTAAGGGCTGGCGGCGCCGGTCTTGGCGCAGTTGATGGCCCAGGCGGCGTTGATCAGGCCGATATGGCTGAAAGCCTGTGGGAAGTTTCCCAGCAGCTCACCGCTGGACGGATCGACTTCCTCGGCCAGCAGTCCGACGTCGTTCGCGAACGACAGCGCCTGCTCGAAGGTGGCGGACGCGTCCTCCACTTGCCCGGCCAGCGCCAGGGCCTGTGCGAGCCAGAACGTGCAGATAAGGAACGTCCCCTCCTCGCCGGCGAGCCCGTCATCTGACTTGTAGCGATAGACGAGGCCGCGGGCGTCGAGCAGCCCGGCGCGGATGGCCTCGATGGTAGAGAGGACGCGCGAGTCGGTGGCCGGCAGGAATCCCACGAGCGGTATCACCAGCGCCGACGCGTCGAGCGCGTCGGAGCCGAATGCCTGGGTGAACGCGCCGGCGGTGTCGCTCCAGCCGCGCGCCAGGATCTCGTCGCGGATGGCGTTGCGGGCGGCGTCCCACCGCGGGACGGCTTCGTGCGCGTCGAGCTCCTCGACCAGTGCCAGCGCGCGATCGAGTGCCACCCAGCACATCAGCTTGGAATGCAGGAAATGTTGCGGTTCGCCGCGCAGCTCCCAGATGCCCTGGTCCGCTTCCTGCCAGCGCCCGGCGGCCGCGTCGGCAATCGACACCAGGAACGGGCGTGTTTCCACCGCCATCCCGGAAAGGTGCTCCCGGAGCACGTGGGCCGCGGCCATCAGCTCCCCGTAGACGTCGAGCTGACGCTGGTTCCAGGCGCCGTTGCCGATCCGGACCGGCCGGCTGTTCCGCCAGCCCGTGAGGTGACCGAGCTCGCGCTCGCTGAGATCGTGCTCACCGCCGACACCAAACATGATCTGGAGGTCGCCCCCCCGTCGCAGCGGCGCGGCGGCGGCAGCCGCCAGGAAATCGAAGTAGGCGTGTGCCTCGTCCGGGCAGGCGGCAACCCACAGCGCCTCCAGCGTGAAGCTGGCATCCCGCACCCACGTGTAGCGGTAGTCCCAGTTCCGTTCGCCGCCAACCACTTCCGGCAGCGATGTCGTGGGTGCCGCGATGAGGGCGCCGGTCGGAAAGTAGGTCAGTCCCTGCAGAACGCGGCCGCTGTGGTGCACCGCCTCCCGCCAGGGACCGGTGTAGCGCTGGTGCATGTCCGCCCAGCTCTGCCAGCTCTTGACCGTGTCCCGCAGGCGGCGTTGCACCTCGCGAGCCGTCCAGGGGTCGGCCGGCGTTTCGCTGCTCGTCCTGTGCACGAGCGCGAACGCGACGGAGGCCCCCCGCTCGAGGACCACGCGCGCCCGGGCCGCATTGTGCTCGAGCCGCCAGGGCACCGCCGCGGAGAGCGTCAGCACGTCGGCGCTGCCCTTGGCGTGCACACCGCCCGACACGAGGCGCATCAGGGGGGTGACGAGCCCGTATTCCGGGCGCGGCGCATATTCGACCTCGATCTCGATCGAGCCCGCGACGCACGCGACCACCCGCAGCATGGCGTGCGGGGCGTCGCTGCCGAGGGCGTGGCCGCGCGTGCCACGCCCCAGCGCGAGCGCGTCGGTCAGCGTGGCGCGGCCCGTGGCGGTCGTGAAGGTGGTCTCGACGGCCAGGGAGCCCTCGACGTACTTCCGCGAAACCTCGGCCCGCTCCACCGGGCTGATCGACCAATGCCCGGCCTCCTGATCGAGCAGGCGGGCAAACAGGGCGGGGGAATCGAAGCGCGGGAAGCACAGCCAGTCGACCGACCCCGCGCGGCTGACGAGCGCGGCGGAATGGCAGTCCGACAGGAAGGCGTAGTCCGCAACGGGGTTCGTGCTCATGGTCCGGTTGCCGTCACGTTCTGCTCCAGCCTGTCTGGCAGCGGCGGCGGCGTCAAGCCGGCGGCGGAAAGCCCAACGATCTCGCACCGGCGAAGGATTTGCCGCTCGCGGCCCCTCTTACCGGCATGAGACGCCTGCCAATCGCGGCGATCGGCCTGCTGTTGACCGCCGGGCCGGCCCGGGCCCAGGATCCGGTGGATCGCACGCGGGATCGCGGCGAGGGGGTGCCGCTGTCGATGTTCGGCACCTACCTGCGCGCCGGCGAGACGGTGGTCTATCCGTTCTTCGAATATTACCGTGACGGAAACTACGAATACGAGGCGGGGGAGCTGGGCTTCACGGGCACGACCGAGCTGCGCGGCCGCTACCGGGCGCAGGAAGGCCTCGTGCTGGTCGCCTACGGCCTGACAGACGATGTGGCCGTGGAGTTCGAGGCGGCAGGCATCTCCGCGTCGCTCGACAAGTCCCCGCTCGACGCCTCGCTGATGCCGCAGCGGCTCGAACAGTCGGGGATCGGCGATGTCGAGGCGCAGCTCCGCTGGCGCTGGAAACGGGAGACGGACGCGCGGCCGGAGTTCTTCAGCTATTTCGAGACGGTGTTCCCCGTGCAGCGGTTCAAGCTGCTGATCGGCACGCCGGACTGGGAGTTCAAGGCCGGCACCGGCCTGGTGCGCGGCCTGCGGTGGGGGACGATTACCGCCCGCGTCGCCGTGGGCTACGCCGAGGGGGCCATCGAGCCCGGCGAATATGCGCTGGAGTACCTCCGCCGGGTGTCGAAGCGGCTGCGCGTCTTTGCCGGGATCGAAGGCACGCAGGACGAAGTGGAGTTGATTACCGAGGCGCAGGTCTTCCTGGCGCCGCGCGTCGTGCTCAAGCTCAATAACGCGTTCGGCCTGTCGCCGAAGGCGACCGACTGGGCGCCCGAGATCGGGTTGATGTTCTCGTTCGGCACACGATGAGCGATCTGGCGCTCGTCCGCCGCCTGCTGGCGGGCGACGAGACGGCGTTCGAAGCGTTCTTCGCGGACTACTTCCCGCGGCTCTACCGGTTTGCCTGCAGCCGGCTGAACGCCGGCGAAGACGCCGCCGAGGAGGTCGTGCAGGCCACGCTCATCAAGGCCATCGGCAAGCTGCAGACGTATCGCGGGGAGGCGGCCTTGTTCACCTGGCTGTGCACGTTCTGCCGGCACGAGATTTCGGCCTGGAGCGCCCGCACGGGGCGAGCCGCCGAAACCTCGCTGCTCGAAGATCATCCGGAAACGCGCGCCGCGCTCGACGCGCTCGCGGCGATGTCGGTCAACGATCCGGAAACGGCGCTGCGGCGGCGCGAGCTGTCCGCCCTGGTGCAGGCGACGCTCGATCACCTTCCCGGCCGCTACGGCGACGTGCTCGAGTGGAAGTACATCGAGGGCCTCCCCGTGGACGAGATTGCGGCGCGTCTCGGTGTCGGCTACAAGGCGGCCGAATCGCTGCTCACGCGGGCGCGTCAGGCGTTCCGCGACGGGTTCCCGGCGCTCTCGTGAAAGTGCGCCAGTAATGCGGCGTTGACCAGAGGCATGGAGATCGAGAAGAAGACGTCAATGATCGAGCCGGACGAAGACATCACCGCGCGTCTCCTGCGACTGGCCGGCCCGCGGCCGGACGCGCCCGCCGACCGCGCCGCGCGTGTCAGGGCGGCGGTGCACGCACGCTGGCGCACGCAGGCGGCCCGTCGGGCTGCTGTCACCAGGAGGGTGGCCGCCGCGGCACTCCTGGCGGCTGCGGCCGTCACCGTGCTGGCTGTCCGGGTGTGGCAGCGGCCGGACGCCGCTCCGCCGGCGCCGGCGATCGTGGCGGCCACCGTGGAGCGGATCGACGGCGCCGTTCAGGGGCTGGCTGCTGGTGCCCTGCTGTACGAAGGGACGTGGATGGAAACGGGACCGTCGGGCCGGGCCGCCCTGCGGTTGACTGACGGCACCTCCATGCGGATCGACATCGGGTCGCGTGTGCGCGTCGTGGCACCGTCGGTGGTCGAGCTCGCGGCCGGTGCGCTCTATTTCGACACCGCTCCCGGGTCGGCGGCGCTCGAAGTGCGGACCCCCCTCGGCATCGCGCGCGACGTCGGCACGCAGTTCGAGATCCGTCTCGAGCCGGCAACACTCCGCCTGCGTGTGCGCACGGGCCTCGTAGAGCTGCGCCTGGGCGAGCGAACGGTCCCGGCGCGCCCGGGCACCGAGCTCATAGTCACCAGCGACGCGGCGGTGAGCCGGGCCATCGCTGCCTCGGGTCCCGACTGGCAGTGGGCGGCGGAGATGGCGCCGCCATTCGACATCGAAGGCCGTTCGCTGGCGGCGTTCCTGGACCACCTGTCGCGCGAGCACGGCTGGGACGTCCGCTACGAGGGAGGGCTGGAACGGGAGGCTTCCGGCATCCTGCTGCACGGATCGGTCAGCGGCCTGTCCCCGGAAGATGCGCTGGCCGTGGCGCTGCGCACGAGTGGATTGGCGCATCAGCTGCGGGACGGCGAGCTCCGGGTGTTCAGGCCGGGTGGCCGGCAGTAGAATCGAGGCGTACGCCATGGCGGACGGGCCAGCTCGCGCGTGCGGGAGCACCAGGATGGCGCTCGCGGCCGCCGTGTGCCTGCTGTCTGGCCTTGTGCCTCCTGCCGTAGCCGCGGCCGGCGCCTTCACCCAGTCTGGCACGCCCGCCGCTCGACCCGCCCCCAGCCTCGCCGAGGCGCTCCGCCTCCTCCAGAACCAGGGCCTGCGCATCGTCTTCAGTTCCGAGATCGTCACCGCCGACATGCGGGTGCTCCAGGAACCGACAGCGGGCGAGCCGCGCGGGCGGCTCGATCAGCTGCTGGAGCCGCACGGACTGATCGCTGAGGAGGGGCCCGGCGGGATCGTCCAGATTGTCCGCGCGCGTCCGCAGGAGAAACCCCTGCCGCGCAAGGGGCCGGCGGCCGCCCGCGAGCGGCCGGCACGCGCCGCCGGGCCGATCGCGCACGCCGAGCGCGTCCTGGTGACCGCCCCCGTGCGCGACAGCCCGCTGAGCGGTACCGGCGCCGGCATCACGTTGCGGCGCGACGACTGGCAGCGCATGGAAGGCGGCCTTCCGGACGACCCGCTGCGCACCGTCCAGGCGCTGCCCCGCGTGGCGGCGGCCGCAGACTTCCGCGGGGAGTTCACCGTTCGCGCCAGCCCCTATCGCCACGTGGCCGTGGTCGTGGACGGGATGCTGACCCCCTGGCTGCGGCACGCGGCCTACGGCCGGAGCGACGCGGGCTCCCTCTCCATGATCAGCGCCGATGTGCTCGAGGACGCCACGCTGCTCACCGGCGCCTACCCTCAGCGCTACGGGGACCGGCTAGGCGCGCAGCTCGGGCTCACGCTGCGGCAGGGCTCGCGCAGCGCGGCGCGCGTCAGCGGTTCGGTGAGCAGCACGCACGCCGGCGGCGTGGCCGAAGGCCCGCTCGGCAGTTCGCAGCGCGGGTCGTGGCTCGTGGCGGCCCGGCAGGGCCTCCTCGACTGGCCGATCCGCCGCCGCAACCCGCAGAATCACACGGCGTTCGGCTTCAGCGACGTGCAGTCGAAGCTGGCCTACGACGTGCGGCCGAATCACCAGGCAGTCCTCACGCTCCTTGCCGGCCGCACCGGGGTCGAAGGACTGGACGATGTGAGGCCGGGCGAGCTGGCGAACGGCAGGAGCCGTGCGGGAGCGGCGAATCTCGGGTGGCGCTCGACGTTCGGCGGCGGCCTGGTAATCCACCAGCAGGCGCACGTCGTCGCGCAGGCGTTCCTGAACAAGCAGGGCAGCGGGCAGGATGCCACCACCGGGCACAACACCGAGCTGTCGTACCGCGCCAGCCTGACCAGGTCGGTGCCCGGCGGCATGCTCGAGGCGGGCAGCCAGGTGCAGCGGCTGCGCAGCCGCCGGGCGAACGGCGGGGAGGCCACCGGTGCGTCCTCCTGGCTGCGCGCTGGCTATCTGAGCTTTGCCTGGCGCGCGACCCCCGCCCTCACCATCACGCCGGGCGTGCGCGTGGCGGGCGCCACCGCCGGCAGCCCGACTGTCGCGCGATGGGTGCTCACCGAGTGGCAGCTGCCCGCGCATTTCCTGCTGACCGGATCGGCCGGCGTGTCCTGGCAGCACCCGGACCTCGTGTACATGCTCGGACCCGGGGGGCGTCTCGCGCTCGAGCCCGAGCGGGCGGCACACGCCGACGCCGGCATTGCGCAGCAGCCGGCGCCCGGCATCCGCTGGCAGGTGAGCCTGTTCAACCGCCGCGAGCAGGACGTGCTGCGCGCGCCCGGCCTGTTTGCGCGTTCGTGGCCGATCGACGGGCCTGGAGCGGAGGCCGAGGACGTGCGCTACCGGAACGCGTTGCGCGGGACGGCGCGCGGCGTGGAAGTCTCGATCGAACGGCGCCGCGGTAGCGGACTCTCGGGATGGGCGGCGTACTCCTACGGCTGGAGCCGGCAGACCGACGTCGAGCGGCGCGAGACGTTCTGGTCCGATTTCGACCAGCGCCACGCCCTCAACCTGTCGGCCCGGTACGCGTTCACCCCACAGACGAGCGCGGGGATCACCTTCCGCGGCGGCAGCAGTTTCCCGATTCCGGGCTACCTGACGGCGCGGGACGGCGCGCTCTACGCCGGCACGCAACGGAACGGCGTGCGGCTGCCCGCGTACGCCCGGCTGGACGCGCGGGCGCAGCACTCGCTGTCCTACTGCAGCCGGCGGCTCACCCTCTACGTCGAGGTGCTCAACGTGCTCGACCGCGCCAACGCCGGGCTCGCCGAGGGCTCCTTCGCCCCGGCCACCGGCCAGGCTCTCGGCTTCACCGAGCAGATGTTTCCACGCCTGCCATCCGCCGGCATCCGCATCGATTTCTGACTGGAGCGCCGGGTCACACCGCGGCCTGTCCTGAGGCCGAGAAATGCTGCCGCAGGAGCGTACCCAGCGCCTGTCGCGCGCGGTGCAGGCGAACCTTGACCGCGGTGGCGGTCATCGACAGCTGTTCGGCCACCTCCTGCGTGGACAGCTCCTCGATGTCGCGGAGCACGAGCACCTCGCGATAGTTGTCCGGCAGCTGGTCCACGCACTGCCGGACCGCGGCGCGCGTCTCGGCGCGCTCGAGCAGGGTGTCGGCCGGGGCCGTCCACTCGGAGAACTGCTCGACATGATGGCCGTCCTCGCGAAACGCCGGCAGGAGCGCCTCGATCGATTCCTCCGGCTTCCGCCGGCGGGTGCGCGCACGCATGAGCGCGGTGTTCACCACGATCCGGTGCAGCCAGGTCGACAGCTGGCAGCTGCCTTCGAAACCCTTCAGCCCGCGGAACGCGCTGAGGTACGCCGACTGCACCACGTCGCGCGCATCGTCTTCGTTGCGGGTCATGCGGCGCGCGAGCGCCAGCAGCCGGCCGCCATATGTGCGCACCAGCGTTTCGTAGGCGCCCTCGTCGCCCGCGCGCAGCGCCTCCAGCAGCGCGCGCTCGGCGGTGCTGTCCTGAATCGCGACGGGGGCGTTACCGGTCTCCATCTTCTGCCTGTCTGAGCTGTTCGTTCACGAAGAGGGAGCGGTTCTTGACGACGACCCGGCGGGTGAGGAGCTCGCGGAGCAGCGTCAGGCCGTCGGCGTCGATGAAGCGGACGTCCGCGAAATCGAGGACCAGGCGGACCGCCTCGCCGCCGTTCCCTGCCGGGGCGGAGGCCTCGCACGCCCGGCGCAGCTCCTCGACCCAGAGCCCCATGACCTCGCCTTCGAGCCGGATGGTCACTTCGTCCTGACCGCCGGCCGCCAGATCCTTCGAGATTCGCAGCATGGCCGTCGGGCGGCGGACGAGCAACGGCTATGCCGCGGGACCGCCGCTCGTCTCCCGAATCCAAGTCTTGTCAGCAGAGGTGCTTACGGAATCGGGTCGGCCAGGCCCCGGGCGGCCTTCCACGAAATGTCGTGGCTCCCGGGACGGTTCAGCCACGAACCACGATATTTCGCAGCCGCGATCAGTGGCCCGGCCTCGAGATCCCCAGCTTCTTCATGCGGCTGCGCAGCGTATTGGGGTGCAGGCCGAGGATCGACGCGGCCCCGCGAGCGCCTTCCACCACCCCTTGCGTTGACTGGAGCACGCTGAGGATGTGCGATCGCTGCACGGCGTCGAGCGAGTCGGCGGGCGCCGTCGTAGCGCCGGGGCTCCCGCCGCGCGGCACGGCGGCGCGGCCGGGGGCGGCCCCCTGGGACGTGTCGCCATCGGTCTCGAGGATGGGCGTCTGCGCGAGGATTCCCGCCCGCTCGACGACGTTCTGGAGCTCGCGGACGTTGCCGGGCCAGGCGTACGTGGTCATCCACTGCATGCTTCGGGCGCTGACGCCGTGGATTGGCTTGCCGAGGCGCCGGGCGAGCGCGGTCGAGAAGAACGCCACCAGCAGCGGAATGTCGGACGGCCGGTCGCGAAGGGGCGGCACCTCGATCGGAAAGACATTCAGGCGGTAGAGCAGGTCCGGACGGAAGCGGCCTTCCCGCACCGCTTCCTCGAGGTTGCGGTTGGTGGCGGCGATGACACGCACGCTGACCCGCACCGTGCGGTTGCTGCCGACCGGCTCGAACTCCTGCTCCTGGAGCACGCGCAGCAGCTTGACCTGCGCCTCGACCGGCAGCTCGCCGATCTCGTCGAGAAAGATCGTGCCGCCGTCGGCCAGCTCGAACCGCCCGATGCGCTTCTCGATGGCGCCGGTGAACGCTCCCTTGGCATGGCCGAACAGTTCGCTCTCGACGAGGCCCGGCGCGATGGCCCCGCAGTTGACCTTCACCAGCGGTCGGCCGCTGCGCCGGCTGCGACTGTGCACGGCGCGGGCGAAAAGCTCTTTGCCCGATCCGGTCTCGCCCACGATCAGGACGCTCGTCTCCGTTGGCGCCACCCGCTCGACTTTCCGCAGCGCTTCGAGCAGCGCCGGGCCGTTGCCGACGATCTCGTTGAAATTGTGCTGGAGCCGGATCTCTTCCTGGAGATAGACGTTCTCGGCTTCGAGCCGCCTGGTCAACGCTTCCACGTCCGTGAGCGCCGTGCGCAGCGCCGTCTCCGCCGCGCTCCGCCGGGCAATCTCCCCCTTCATCTCCTCGTAGAGGCGCGCGTTCTCGAGCGAGATGGCCGTCTGGGCGGCAAGGATCCGCATCATCTGGATCCGCGCCGGGCTGAATGCTTCGGTGGTCAGATTGTTCTCGAGGTAGAGGATGCCGCCGGGGCGCCCCTGGTGGCTCACCGGAACGCAGAGGATCGATTTCACCGCCGAGCGAAGGATGTAGGCGTCTCCGGCAAAGCGTTCGTCGGCGGCTGCATCGCCGACAACGACGTCGTGACGCGTCCGGTGGGCGTACCTGACGACCGCGACCGCGAGATCCGCGGCTTCGTCGAGCGGCTGGGCCGCGGTGAGTGCCTCGGGCTCGCCGTCGGCCCTGGCCCGGGCTCTGATGAGGAGCACGTTCCCACGCTCCTCGAGGAACACGCCGCGCTGCGCCCCCGCATTCTCGAGCGCGAGCTGCATCAGCTTGCGCAGCAGACCGCCCATCTCCACTTCCATCGCGAGCGCGTGCGCGACCTTGAGGCCGGTGGACATGTCGAGCGACGCCGGTTCCCGGGCGTGGTCCGCCGGCGCCGCAACGGCGTCCGCGACAGCGGTCGGGACGGCGGGCGAAGGGTGTGAGGGAGCCTGGAGCGGGCGGGCGCGGGCCGCCAAATCGTCGAGCTTCGAAGACGCGCCCCATTGCTCGTAGCAGCGGTACGCCTCCTCGAAACAGGCGCGGGCCGCCGCGTCTTCGCGGCGGAGCAGCAGCACCCGCCCGCGCATTTCGCTGGCCAGCGCCTCGTGTTGCAGGTTGCCCGTCTCGCGGGCGTAGCGCACCGCCTCCTCGCACAGGCGGTCGGCCGAGCCGGGACGCGCGTCGATTCGCTGCGCTTCCGCCGAGAGCAGGAGCCAGAAGCCTTTGAAGTTCGGCGGGCAGACGCCCGCCAGCGTGTGGAGGCGATCGCGCGCCTCGACGACCTGGCGGCGGAGGGCCGGCCGGTCGTCCACCGCCGCCCGATCGAAGGCGCCGGCCGCTGCCAGGCCGCCCCACGCGTCGATGAGCACGGGCCAGATCGTGCCGCCGACGGCCGCCTTCCGGGCGCGTGCGGCGGCGGCGAGGGCGAGCGTGTAGTCGCCGAGCAGCAGGCAGAGGTGCAGCCGGGCCGCGAAGACGAAGGTGAGGAAGAAAGGGGCCGTGCCTTCGTAGCGGGCGATGAAGGCCTGTTCGTCGAAGGCCGGCGTCGACAGCGACAGCCGGCTGGCGGTGCGGCCCTGCAGCGCCCGCGCCCAGTTCAGGATCACATGGTGCGCGGCGAGAAAATCGGTCATCCTGATCTTCTCGAGCAGCGCGAGGGTCGGCGAATAATCGCGGATGAACGCGTCGAGGTCCCGGCTGACGAGCAGCGCCGGCCATGCTTCGGTGGCCGCGCCGTATCCCGCATAGGTGAAGTCGCCGGCCTGGAGCCCGCTCCGGGCCGCTTCCCTGGCGTGCGGAATGCACGTCTCGAAGGGCCGGCACCACAGGTTCACGTGCGCCTGGAACTGCTGGTGGATCTTGGCGCGCCGCTTCACGTCTTCGAACCGCCGGTTGACGGCGAGCGCCAGCGTGCCCCACTCGTAGGCCGATGGATAGTCGCCGCGGACCGGCCCGATGGTGATGGCGTGCGTGACGTAGCCGTAGGCCGACTCCTCGGCGTTGCCGTGGAGCAGCGACAGCCGGACCATGGTGGCGGAGATGAGCCGGGCCAGGGTTGCATCGCCGGCGATGTAGGCTGGCGCCCAGGCGATGGTCAGGAGGCGGAACACCATCCGCATGTCATCGTCCGGCATCACGGGCAGGTCAATCAGGGAAGCGATCGGCTTGTCGCCGAGGCCCGCCTGGACGAGGGACAACTCACGCTCGAGCGCCTCTTCCTTGGCCGGCGCCTCGCCGGGGAAAGAGATGCCGAACAGGGCCAGGCCGTCCTGGCCGGCCGACAGCGCGTCGAGCCAGCGCGACTGGTTCTCGAACAGCGTCATGCGCAGGCTGTGGACCTGCGCCCGCTCGAGCGGTGTCCGCGCGCGGGTCAGCAGCGACGGGAACGCCTGCTGCGCACGCTCGAACGACCCGGCGAGGTAGTCGCATTCCGTCGCTTCGAGATGCAGCGGCCACAGCAGGTCGTGGTCCGTGCGCCAGCCGTCTTCGCCCAGCAGGGCCATGCCGTAGCGGAGATAGTCGGCCGCAGCCCGATAGGCGGCGGCGCCCCGGGCGCGGCGGCCGGCAGCCAGATTGAGGCGGGCGATCGAGCGGGCCTCGGTGCGATCGGACACCAGATCCCAGCCGATGTTGAGATGGTTGAGGATGGCGAAGAGGCGGTCGTCGGGCGTCTCGGGATCGACGTCCGCCAGGAGCAGCCGCCCCACCTCCATGTGGACCGGCTTCTTGCGCGCGGCCGGGATCAGGTCGTAGGCCGCCTGCTGAACGCGGTCGTGCAGGAAGGCGTAGCGTGTCGGGCGGTCGTCGCCGCGCTCGATCAGCCCTTCGCGCAGCGCCTCCGCCAGGCCGTCTGTTACGTCGCCGGCGTCCTGGCGGCTGACGGTGGCCAGGGTCTCCCACTCGAAGGCACTGCCGATGCACGAGGCGAACATCAGGGTGTTCTGTGCGCCGGGTGACAGGCGGCGGATCTTCCTCGCCATCAGATCCACGACGTTGTCGGTCATCCCGGCCGCCGCGATGGCGTCCATGTCGAACGTCCAGCGGGGGTGCCCGGCGTCGCGAGTGAGGAGCCCTTCCCGCTCGAGTGTCTTGAGGAACTGAATGACGAAGAACGGGTTGCCGCCGGTCTTCCTGTCGATCAGCCGCGCGAGCGGCTCGAGGGCGTCCGGGCGGCCGTGCAGCGTGTCGCAGAGGAACCGGGTCAGGTCGGGCAGGGGGAGCGTTTCGAGCGAGACGCGCCGCACGGGCGCGCCCGCCGCCTGCAGCCGGCTGAGCGCGGCGGTCAGCGGATGGGCGGCATCGACTTCGTTGTCGCGGAACGCACCGATGATGAGCAGGTGGTGGAGGCCCGCGCTCGTGAGCAGGTCGTGCAGCAGGTTGAGCGTGGCGGCATCGACCCACTGGAGATCGTCCAGGAAGATCACCAGCGGGTGGTCCTGCTGGGCGAGCCGGCCGACGAAGCTCTGGAAGACGTAGCTGAAGCGGTTGCCGGCTTCGGTCGGTTCGAGCGGCGGCGGGGGCGGCTGCCGGCCGGTCACGAGCTCGATCTCCGGGATGACCTCGGCGAGCACCGCGGCGTTGGCGCCGAGCGCCTCCGCCAGCGTCACGCGCCAGCCCGCGAGGCGCTCCTCGCTTTCGGTGAGCAGCTGCCGCACCAGGCTGCCCAGCGCCTGCGCCAGGACCCCGTAGGGGATGTTCCTGACGATCTGATCGGCTTTCCCCGACACGAAGTATCCGCGCTGCCGGAGGATGGGCCGCTGGAGCTCCTGGATCAGCGAGGTCTTGCCGATCCCCGAATAGCCGGCCACGAGGAGCAGCCCGGACTCGCCCCGGCAGGTCTCCTCGAACGCCCGGCGCAGCTCCGCGACGTGGCGGTCGCGGCCGTAGAGCCCGGGCGGCGTGATCAAGCGGTCGGCCATGTCCTGCTGCCCGGGCTCGAACAGGGTGATGGTGCCGCGCGCCGTCCATTCGCGCCGGCAGCGCTCGAGGTCGCGCACCAGCCCGAGGGCGCTCTGATAGCGCTCGGCCGGCGCCTTGGCGAGCAGTTTGAGGACCACGCGCGACAGCTGCTCCGGCACGTCCGGGTTGGCATGCGTGGGGGACGGCGGGGTGCGCGCGATATGCGCGTGCACGAGCTCGAGCGGGTCGTCGCCGGCAAACGGCGGCCGGCCCGTGAGCATCGTGAACAGGAGCGCGCCGAGCGAATAGAAGTCCGTCCGGTAATCGACCGACCGGTTGATCCGTCCGGTCTGCTCCGGGGACATGTAGGCGCTGACCTCGCCCGGCGCGGCCACGCCGGCGGCGCCCGGCGGCCCCGCGGTGCCAGCGTGGAGCAGCTGCGCGAGGGAGCCATCTTCCCGCACCAGCACGCTGTCCGGATTGATGGCGCCGTGCACGACGCGCCGGCGATGCAGTTCCGACACGATCGTCGCCAGCTGAAGCGACACGGTGTGAAAGGCCGGCAGCTCGAGACGGCCGCCATCCCCGAGCGTGCCGAAGGACACGAGCCCGTCGTCCTCGAGGACCAGGCAGGCGGCGTCGGGGCCGCGGATCAGCTCCAGGACGCGCGGAATGCCGGTGACCGGCAGCTCCGCGGCCAGCGCCTGCTCGCGCTCGAGCCCGTCGAGGTCGCTGCGAACGGCTGGCTGCCTGACCGGGATCTTGAGGAGCACCGGCTCGCGATCCCGCTGGCGGACACCCCGATGGACGACGTACGGGCCGTGGCCCGCAATCCTCCGCCCGACGTCGTAGCCTGGCACTTGCATCGAGGCCGCCGTTCCACGTGTTTCCGGAGAAGGGCTCATTGTAGCGAAACCCCCGGACGGCTGCCGCATCAAAGCTCGATCGAGGGGCACGACATGCAGGAACGATTCAGCGAACGGCAGGAATGGCTCGAGGCGGACGCCCTCGGCGGCTTTGCCTCCGGCACCGTGTCGGGGCTCCGTACGCGGCGCTACCACGCCCTGCTGCTGTCCGCCGCCACGCCGCCCACCGGCCGGCAGGTGCTCGTCGCGGCCGTCGATACGGACGTGTCCATCGCCGGCCGGAGCGTGCCGCTGTCGTCGCATCGATATGCGCCCGGCGTCATTCATCCCGACGGCGCGTCGCGCCTGGACGGCTTCACCGCCGATCCGTGGCCGGGCTGGAGGTGGCGCCTGGAAGACGGCACGGTCGTCGAGCACGCGGTGTTCGTGCCGGCGGGCCTGCCCGTCGTTGTCCTGCGCTGGCGACGCGCCGCCGGGGTGGGAGATGCCCGCCTGACCGCGCGCCCTTTCCTCGCCGCCCGGGACTACCACGCGCTGCAGCACGCCAACGACGCCTTCCGGTTCGAGCCGGCGATCGAGGGCGCGCTCGTCGGCTGGAATCCATACGACGGCGTGCAGCCCGTCGTGGCGCTGGCCAACGGCGTCTACCGTCATCATCCCGACTGGTACCGCAACTTCGCATATGCGGAGGAACGCCGCCGCGGTCTCGACTCGGTCGAAGACCTCGCGTGCCCCGGCGCCTTCGACTGGGATCTGACGGCAGGCGACGCGGTGCTGATCCTGGGCGCGAGGTGCCCGGACACGTTGGCCCTGTTCGCGAGCGGCGCCGCACGCGAGGTGGCCGACAGGCTCGCGTGGTCTGAGCGGAGCCGCCGCAATGCGCTCGGCGGACCGATGGACCGCGCGGCCGACGCCTACCTGGTCCGCCGCGGGACCGGCCGGACCATCATTGCCGGCTATCCCTGGTTCACCGACTGGGGGCGCGACACCTTCATCGCCATCCGCGGGCTGTGCATCACGGCGGGACGTTACACGGAGGCGAGGGAGATTCTCGTGGCCTGGGCCCGCGAAGTGTCCGAAGGCATGCTCCCGAACCGCTTCCCCGACGCGGGCGAAGCCCCGGAGTTCAACGCGGTGGACGCATCGCTCTGGTTCGTCGTCGCGGCGCACGAGCTCCTCGAGGCCGATCCGTCGGTGCCGCCGGCTGACCGCGATCGCATTCGCGCGGCCATGCAGGCGATCCTTACCGGCTACCAGGCGGGCACCCGGTTCGGCATTCACGCGGACGAAGACGGGCTGCTGGCCGCGGGCGTTCCGGGGGTGCAGCTGACGTGGATGGACGCCAGGATTGGCGACCGCGTCATCACCCCCCGCATCGGCAAGCCGGTCGAGATCCAGGCGCTGTGGATCAACGCGCTGCGGGCGGTCGCGGGGTTCGACGCCCGCTGGACGCCGCGGCTGGCCCGCGCCACGGCATCCTTCGAACGCCGCTTCTGGAACGAACAGGCCGGCGCGCTGTTCGACGTCGTGGATGTGAACCACGTCCCCGGCGCCGTGGACGATGCGTTCCGGCCGAACCAGATTCTGGCCGCCGGGGGCCTGCCGTTCGCGCTGCTCGAAGGCACCCGCGCCCGCCGGCTCGTCGAGGCGGTGGAGGCCCGGCTGTGGACGCCGGCCGGCCTGCGCTCGCTCGCCGCGGACGCGCCGGGCTACATCGGGCGCTACGGCGGGGACGTCGCCTCGCGCGACGGCGCCTACCACCAGGGAACCGTGTGGCCGTGGCTTGCGGGCCCGTTCGTGGACGCCTGGGTGCGCGTGCGCGGCAGGAGCGCGGCCGCCCGCGAGGACGCACGGCACCGGTTCCTCGAGCCGCTGCTCGCGCACTACAACGCTTCGGAGCTCGGCCACCTGGCGGAGGTTGCCGATGGCGAGCCGCCACACGCGGCCGGCGGATGTCCCTTCCAGGCATGGTCGCTCGGCGAGGCGCTGCGGCTCCGGCAGCTGCTGCGATCCACGCCGGACGTGCCGGAGACCGTGGCGGGACTCCGGCATCCAATACCGGCAGTGAGGGGCTGATGATCGATCGGGACGCTGACGAGCGCGGGCTCAGGATCAGGGGAGAGTACGCGGAGATGCCGGGCCTGAAGCTGACCGCCGCGCAGGCGTCGCGCTTCTGGCATCTCGGACCGCGCGACAGCGAGCGGCTGCTCGACCGTCTCGTGGCGCAGGGTGTGTTGCGCCGGACGCGCGACGGGCATTACGTGCGCTTCGAGTGAGCGACACGCGGGGAGGGGTATGGTGGGCAGGCGTCACTGGCCGGAGTACGCAATCGAGGCGGTCAGTCTCGCGGCATTCCTCGTGGCCGCCGTCGTGTTCACGACGCTGGTCGAGCACCCGGCGTCGCCACTGCGGGCGGTGCTGACCAGCCCGCTGCTGCGGCGGGCGGTGACCGGGCTGGCGATGGGAGCGACGGCCGCCACCATCATCTATTCGCGCTGGGGCCAGCGGTCCGGCGCGCACCTGAACCCGTCGGTCACCCTGAGCTTCCTGCGCCTCGGCAAGATCGCGCCCGCGGACGCAGGACTGTACGTCGTCGCGCAGTTCGCCGGAGGCGCGGCCGGCATTGCCCTCGTGGCCGCCGTCGCCGGCCCGCTGGCCGGGGATCCCGCCGTCAACTACGTCGCGACCGTCCCCGGCGCCCTGGGCGCGGCGCCGGCGTTCGCCGGCGAGTTCGCCATCTCGTTCGGCATGATGTCGATGGTGCTGCTGGTCTCGAACACGCCGCGCCTCGCGCGCTATACCGGCGTGCTCGCCGCCTGTCTCATCGCGGTCTACATCACCGTCGAGGCGCCGCTCTCGGGCATGAGCATGAACGCGGCGCGCAGCTTCGCCCCGGCGGTGGCGGCCGGCTCGGCGGCAACGCTCTGGATCTATTTCGCCGCGCCGCTCGCGGGCATGCTGGCCGCGGCCGAATGCTACGTGCGTGCCTGGGGCCCGGACGCCGTGCGCTGCGCGAAGCTGCACCACCCCAGCGGCGGCCCCTGCCTGTTCAGGTGCGACTACGCGCGCCCCGACCCCGAACCGGGCGCGCCGGCTCCACTCGTTCACCGGATGCGGAGATTGTCATGAGCACGAGACACTACGACGTCATCATCATCGGCACCGGCGCGGGCGGCGGCACCCTGGCGTACCGGCTCGCGCCGTCGGGCAAGCGCATCCTGCTGCTCGAGCGCGGCGACTACGTGCCGCGCGAGCAGGACAACTGGAGCTCGCATGCCGTCAACGTCGCGGCCAAGTACCACGCGAAGGAGTCGTGGACCGACGGCGACGGGAAGCCGCTGCATCCCCACACCAACTACTACGTCGGCGGCAACACGAAATTCTACGGCGCCGCGCTGTTCCGGCTGCGCCGCGAGGACTTCGGCGAGCTGCGGCACGCCGGCGGCATCTCGCCGGCCTGGCCGATCGCCTACGACGACCTCGAGCCGTACTACGCCGAGGCGGAGCGGCTCTACCAGGTGCACGGCAACGCGCGGCGAGGATCCGACCGAGCCGCCGCGCGAGCGGGCCGTACCCGTACCCCGCCGTCAGCCACGAGCCGCGCATCCAGCAGCTGAGCGACGACTTCGCCCGCGCCGGGCTCCGGCCGTTCCACGTGCCGCTCGGCGATCCGGCTGGACGAAGCCGCGCCGCAGACCAGCCCCTGCATCCGCTGCGCCACCTGCGACGGCTTCCCGTGCCTGGTGCACGCCAAGTCCGACGCGCAGGTCACGTGCGTCGACCCGGCGCTCGCCCACCCGAACGTGTCGCTGCTGACCAACGCGTAGGTCGAGCGCCTGGACACGAGCGCCAGCGGCCGCGAGATCACCGGCGTGGTCGTCAACCGCCACGGCACCCGCGACACCTACACCGCCGACATCGTCGTGGCCGCCTGCGGCGCGATCAACTCCGCCGCGCTGCTGCTGCGATCGGCGAGCGACCGGCATCCGCGCGGCCTGGCGAACGGCTCGGACATGGTCGGCCGCCACTACATGGGACACATCAACTCGGTGCTGATGGCGATGTCCCGGTGCCCCAATCCGACGGTGTTCCAGAAGACGCTCGGGGTGAACGACTTCTACTTCGGCGCGCCCGAGTGGCCGTTATCCGATGGGGCACATCTCGTTCGTCGGCAAGCTGGACGGCGTGGCGCTCTCGGCCGGCGCGCCCGCCATCGCGCCCGGCTTCACGCTGGACCTGATGGCGAAGCACTCGCTCGACTTCTGGCTGACGTCCGAGGACCTGCCCGATCCGGACAACCGCGTCACGCTCGACCGCGCAGGGACGGATCGTCCTCAACTACACGCCCAACAACGGCGAAGGGCACACGCGCCTGATCCGCAAGCTGGAGGAGGTGATGCAGCACCGCACCTCGTGCGCCGAACACGGCCGCGCCTGCCACGTCGGCCTGTTCTCGCGGAACCTGTTCGTCGGCCAGCGTATTCCGCTGGCCGGCGTCGCGCACCAGAACGGCACGCTCCGCTTCGGCACGGACCCGGCCTCTTCCGTGCTCGACACCAACTGCCGCGCGCACGATGTGGACAACCTGTACGTGGTCGACGGCAGCTTCTTCCCGTCGAGCGGCGCGGTGAACCCGGCGCTGACGATCATGGCCAACGCGCTGCGGGTGGGCGACCACCTGCTCACGCGCCTGGGCCGGCATGCGGCGGCGCTGGCGGAGGCGGTGTCATGACCGGGAAGGGCCGCGGGGTGAAGCGGGTGCTGGCCGCCATCTTCCTGGCGGTGGGCGTGGCGGCGGCGCTCAGCGCCACGCCGGGCAGCCCGCTGCCGGTTGTGCGCGTTGAAGTGGTCGGGTTCACGACCGCCGACATGCGGCGGGCGCTCGAGTTCTATACCACGGTGCTGCCGTTCGTCGTGATCTCCGAGACCGAGCTGGACGGCCGGCCCTACGAGCTGCTCTCCGGCGTCTTTGGCGCGCGCGTGCGCGTGGTGCGGCTGCGGCTCGGGCACGAACAGCTCGAGCTCACGGAATACCAGGCGCCACGGGGGCGTCCGATCCCCGCCGACGTCCGGCCCAACGATCGCAGCTTCCAGCATGTGGCGATCATCGTCCGCGACATGGACCGCGCCTACGGGCGGCTGCGCGCGCACGGCGTCGCTCATGCCTCCGCGGGCCCCCAGCGGCTGCCCGACTGGAACAGGAACGCCGGCGGGATCAAGGCCTTCTACTTCCGCGATCCGGACGGGCACTTCCTCGAGATCCTGCAGTTCCCGCCGGGCAAGGGGCTGGCGAAATGGCACGCGGCCGGCGACGCCATCTTCCTCGGCATCGATCACACGGCCATCGTGGTCCGCGACACGGACGCCTCGCTGGCGTTCTATCAGAAGACGCTCGGCCTCGCCATCACCGGCGAGAGCGAGAACCACGACGTCGAGCAGGAGCGCCTCAACGGCGTGTTCGGCGCCCGGCTGCGCATCACCGCCCTGCGCGCGCCCGAGGGGCCGGGGATCGAGCTGCTCGAGTACCTGGCGCCGCGGGATGGCCGGCCGGCGCCCCGCGATCTCCGGGCCAACGACATCGCGCACTGGCAGACGACGATGGTGACGCGCCGGCTGGATGGGCTGCTGCCGCTTGCGCGGCGGCACGAGGTGGAGCTCGTCTCTCCCGGCCCCGTCGAGATCGGCCACCCCGCCATCGGGTTCAGCCAGGGCGCGCTCACGCGCGATCCCGACGGGCACGCCATGCGCCTCGTGGTGCCCTGATCGGCGTAACCCTGGCCGGCGGCTGGAATCCAAGCAGCAAGCGCGCGACGAGCGTCGCGGCTGTCGAGGAGAACAGGACACAGCCGATGGCCGCCGAGACCACGCCGGGCGATCCCTTTACCTTCCAGATTGCCCACGCTTCCTCCCTGACGCGCGCGGTGTCAGCCGCCGCGCGCCCCATCCTCGAACGGGCGCTGGCCCTCGACCGGCTCCGCGCTGTCTACGACGACGCCCGGTCGGCGCCGGGGGACAGCTTCGCTGCGCAGGTGCTGCGTGCGCTCGACGTGCGGTATCGGATCGACGCGTCCGGCGGCGGTGCCATCCCCGCCGAAGGACCGCTGATCGTCGCGGCAAACCATCCAACCGGCGCGGTCGATGGCATGGTGCTGGCGGCCGCGGTGCGGCAGGTCCGGCCTGACGTCCGGCTCCTGGCCAACCACGTGCTGGCGCGCATTCCCGAGCTGCACGACACCTGCTTCTTCGTCGATCCGTTTGGCGGGCCCGCCGCGCCGTCACGCAGCCGGGCCGGACTGCGGGAGGCGCTCCTGTGGCTGCGCAACGGGGGCGCGCTGGTGATCTTCCCCGCAGGTGAAGTGACGTGGCGGTTTACGCGCCGCAGCGTCGATCGCGGCCGCCGCCTCGTCGAACCGCGATGGGATCCCGCAATGGGCCGGCTCGCGGCTGCCGCGGGCGCCCGCGTCCTTCCGGTCTTCCTCGACGGGGGCAACTCGCGGCTGTTCTATGCGGCGGGCCGGCTGCATCCGCTGCTCCGGACCCTCCTGCTCGGGCGCGAACTGCTGCACGCCCGTGGACGAACGGTGCGCGTTGCCCTGGGCCAGCCGTTCCCGGGCCGCTGGTCTCTTCGGACGCCCGCTGCGGCGGCGGCGAGCCTGACCGATGCTGCCCGGCTGGCCGTTGAAACGCTGCGGGACCGCAGTCCTTCCAAGCCGGCGACCGTCGAGGCTCCCGTTCCGACGGCCCTGCTCGCACGGGACGTCGACGCGCTCGGGCCGGAAGACCGCCTGCTCCGCGCCGGGTCGTACGAGGTGCTGTGTGCGCGTGCCGAGGCCATCCCGCAGGTGCTGCGGGAGATCGGGCGCCTGCGCGAGGTCACGTTCAGGGCGGCGGGGGAGGGCACGGGGCGGGCGACGGACCTGGACCGGTTCGACGGGCACTATCGGCACCTGTTCGTCTGGGAACGGACCAGGCGTGAGGTGGTTGGCGCCTACCGGGTCGGGGCCACCGATGTGATCGCGCCGGCGCGGGGTGTGGCCGGCCTGTACACCTCGACGCTCTTCCGCTACGACGAGGAGATGCTGTCGCGGCTCGGCCCGGCGCTCGAGCTCGGCCGGTCGTTCGTGCGCGCCGAATATCAGCGCAGCTACAGCCCCCTGCTGCTGTTGTGGAAGGGGATCGGGCGATTGGTGGCGCGCGATCCGCGCTATCGGGTCCTGTTCGGTGCCGTCAGCATTTCCTCCCGTTACCAGGAGACGTCGCAGGATCTCCTGCGCGCCTTTCTCTCCCAGGAGCGCGGCGACGCGGCGCTCGCCGGGCTGGTCACGCCGATCCACCCGCCGCCGCCGCTGGCCCCGCCCGCGCGCGCGGCCGTGCGCGCCGCCGATGTTGACGCGCTCGACGCATTGATCACGCGGTTCGAGGGCAGCCAGGGCATTCCGGTGCTGCTGCGCCAGTATCTGCGGCTCAATGCCACGCTGCTGGGATTCAACGTCGATCCCGCCTTCGGCGAGGCGCTGGACGCGCTGATGAAGGTGGATCTGACGCAGGTGGCCGCCAGCACGCTGCGGCGGTATCTCGGCCGCGACGCGGATGCGTTTCTGGCCAGCCACGCGCCGAGCCAGCCGCGCCTGCCGGACGTGGCCGCCTGACGGCTCTGCGAAACCGTCAATCGGAAACGGGAAAGGGATTCCGCGCCAGCAGGTGCAGGCGGACGAGACCGGCGAGGCGGCGCGTGGTGGTCGCGGGGCGGCCCGCCCGCCGGTTCGCCGCGCCGATGGCAAACACCAGGCGCCACTGCCGCGCCAGCGTCGCGTAGGCGAACAGCAGCGAATGCGCCGGATCGTAGATATTGGTGCACTCCGCCGTGGCGCCGTTCAGCTCGACAATCGCCAGGTCGCGGCCGGCCGCGAACGAATCGCGGTCGCGATAGCGGATGTCGAAGCGGCCGATGTAGAAACCCTCGAAGGCGCGCGCGATCGCGTCGATCCGCGCTTCCAGCGCCGGCGTCGCGAGCGTATGGCCGTCGGTGAACATCGCGCCCTGCGCGTGGTTGCCGGCAAGGCCGAGGGGCACCCGCTCGAGGGACGCGGGCAGCGCGTGCCGGCGGACGCCCAGTCTCTTGATGAAGGTCGCCGCCTGCATCCGGTAGCGCGGATGGGCCCACACCAGGTCCTCGATGGTCGAGCGCCCGTCGCCGACGACCGCCGGGAAGTGCTTGTCCGTGATCGCGAGGATCCGCCCGCGGCCGCCCGGCATGCGGTAGTAGAAGACGCCCGCCTCGAACGGGCCTGGATGAAGCGGCTGCGCCAGCACGGCCGCGAGCTCGCGCGACAGATAGGCGCCTGCCTCGGCCAGGGAGCGTACGACCTTGACGCCGGCGCCGCGCTGGCCGACATCCGGCTTGAGGACGAGCGGAAACGACCAGCGCCGCGACGACATGACCGCCAGCAGCGCGTCGCTCCGTGACGCCGGCGGGCCCGCCGCCACGAGCGCCGACGGGATCGTCCAGTCCGCCGGCAGCCGCGACAGGATCACGAACTTGGACTCGCCGACCACCCCGCCGTCCGGCATGCCGGGATTGGCTGCGGTGATGGTCCGGAACCCGCCATGCCGCAGCGCCAGCCAGGCCGTCCACAGGAAGACTGGCGAGTAGAACAGCCACATCGGCCAGAACTCCCAGCGCCAGATGCGTGAGAGGGCGGCGGTCAGCCGCTGCCGTCCACGCCGCGACGCCAGCTGCCCCCCCCGCGACGCCAGCCGCCAGGCGACAAAGGTCACCAGCACCGCGCCAGGCAGCGCCAGCCGCCCCGAGGCCAGCGACGCCTCGAGCCGCCGTGCGGCATCGCCGCCCAGGGCCGCGGCCATGCCCACGAGAATCGGCGTCCAGATGGCCACCGCCACCGCGGACCACGCGGCAAACGCGCGGAACGAGGTCCGGCTTGCGCCGGCGGCGAGGTACAGAGGCAGCCGTGCCCCCGGCGTGAAGCGGCTGCCGAGGATCGCGGCGGCTGCACGCCGCTCGAACCAGGCCGCAAAGCCCCGATCCCGGCCCGCCAGGAGTGCCGCCACGCGCCGCCACCGGAGGACCGGTGGTCCCAGGATCCGTCCGGCCAGCCACAACCCCAGATCCCCTACAAAGATGCCGGAGGCGCAGGCGGCAACGGCCGCCGCAAACGGCAGCCCGCCTTCGCGCACCAGCAGCCCCGCCGTGATGCCGGCGAGGTCTTCCGAGACGAGCGTCCCGGCGATGAGGGCGAGGAGGATCACGATCATGGCGCGGCCACCAGCCCGGGCAGTGGCACCGGAGGGACCAGCGGCGTGTAGCGCATCTGCAGCCGATCGCCCTCCACCTCGACAACCGTCCGGCTCACCGTTGCGGCATCTGTTCGCGACATCCGCACGCTGATGTCGGGACGATCCGCCCAGACGTGACGATGGAAGGCCCGCTGCCCGGCGAGGGGCGCTCCGCTCTCTTCGATCAGCCGCCGGAAGAGCTCCCGGCGCGGCCGCGCCACCCGATGATCGCCAAGGGAAGACGATGTGAAGAGGAGCGGCCGGACGAGGCGTCCAATCCGGGTCGACGGTGCGGGCCCGCCGTTCCGGACGATCGCCACCTGCCGGCGCCCGACGACCACGAGCGTGAATGGGGCCAGGTCGAGGCTGGCGAGCTCCCGCGTCCGGGCGGCCACTTCCTCGACGCTGCCGAGCTCGGCCAGCGCCGGGATGACGATGCCGCGGCTGAGGCGCCCGGGGGCATGTCCGCCCGCACGCGGGTGGCGATTGAGCAGGACGAGCACGAGTCCCGCGCCGGTCGCCGCGATCCACGTGCCGCCGCTGACCGGGTCCAGCGGCCACACCGCCCGCACCGCCGCCAGCTGCCGCTGGCGCGGCGGCGATGCCGGCGGCCGCGCGCGCTGTTCATCGCGGTTGCACACCACGCGGCATCTTTCGCCGTGCGGTACGACGGTCACCGTGCACACGGTTCAGTGCCGACGCGGCGTGGCGGGGGCGTAGCCGAACTCCGGCGGCACGGCAATGCCCAGCCGTTCGAGCAGGATCGCGATGACCGCGGCGTGATGGATGGTGTGCTGGATGACGAACGCGACCTCGCGCGCGGCGGTCGTCCCGACGTAGACGTAGCCGCCGTCGGCGTGCATCAGCGACCGGAGCCGCAGGCTGTCGTCCAGCCACGCGGCCGGAAGCGCCTCGAGCTCGATGCAGAGGCGATCGATTTCGTGGACGGCGGCGACGGGATCGGTTTCAACCGCCGTTCCGCGCAGCCGCGAATCGTACGTCAGCTCATCGGACCCCCGCGTCGACGTCAGCGCGCGGACGTGGTCGAGACAATGCCGCACGTGCGCACCGACGCTGCCGGACACCGCGCTCGGAGCGATGCTGAACAGGCCCGGCGGCAGGGGGGCGATGACCTCGCGGAGGCACTGGAGCTGGCCCTGCAGCGCCGCGGCGGTGGCGGCGGCGCTCATGCCGCGGCTCCGAGATACCGGGCGAGGATGGGGAGCTGCGCCCGGCGGATGAGGAGCACGGCCGCGCTGCCGAGGAACGCGGTGAGCGCCAGGCCGAACAGGAGGCCGCCGTCCCCCTTGACTTCGATCCCGAGCAGCGTCAGGTGTCCCGCCAGCGCCCCCGTCATCGTCCCCATCGCCAGCAGCGCGCCGTACGGCGCGAGCGCCGGGGTGAGCAGCAGGAGCGCGGCCACGAGCTCGACGATCCCGGAGCCGATGCGTCCCCACGGCTCGGCGCCGAGGGTGGTGAAGATATAGACCGACTCCTCCGCGCCGGTGAACTTGAAGAAGAGCGTCTGCAGCAGGATGCCGGCGACCAGCAGCTGCAGGAACCAACTGGCGACTGTCTGCCCCCTCGACATTGTCATGAACCTCCTGGACTGTGAGGTTGGATGTCGGCGCCGGGGCGAGGTTTCGCTGGACCAACTCCCAAGTGCCAACTGCCAATGCCCAACTCTTGACTGCGCGGCGCAGCGAAAGGGCGAAGGGCGCAGGGCGCAGGGCGAAGGGCGAAGGGCGAAGGGCGAACGCGCGGCGCGCGGCGGACGAGCCATGTCGGCGTGCCGGCGCAGTGGGGTCCGCGCGACAGCGTCGGTCCATTAATGCGCTGGATGTTTGGTCGCCCGGGTCGCCCGGGTCGCCCGGGTCGCCCGGGTCGCCCAAATGAGCCGTGCCGCCACTGCCCGGTCCGGGGCCCGCTTCCGCGAGGCGGGAACGCGGCCTGCGCTCATGCTCTCGCTGCGCTCGCTGCCGCGGCGAGTAGGGATGGCCAGTGCGACACGTGCCAAGCGCACCGATGCGCCGGTGTTCAGGCGGGCGACGCGCCTCGCTCCAAGGTCCGCCGGCCGGTCAGCACCGGCACGTCTCCCCTGGACGACGAGATTGTCGTGGGTGCGGGAACTGACCGCCCAATACAAAGGGCGAAGGGCTAAGGGCGAAGGGCGAAAGGCGAACGGGCGGCGCGCGGCGGACGAGCCATGTCGGCCTGCCGACGCAGGGCGGCTGGCGCGACGGCGGCAACTCCCAGGTTCAACGGCCAATGCCCAACGACCGCCGGGCAGGGAGGCACTGGTCCGTCACGGCTGAAACCCCGGCCCGCCAACGGCATCGAATCCTGCAGCCGGGAACGACCCCGGGCGGGAGCTGCCATGACTACAATGCTCGAACCGACCGTGCCCGAACAGGAATCGCCACGCCCGGCGCCGGGTCCGGGGGCCGAAGCCCGGCGGCTCGACGAGGACCGCCAGCGGCTCCGTCACTGGAAACGGTGGGGTCCGTATCTGAGCGAGCGGGCCTGGGGCAGCGTGCGCGAGGACTACAGCGCCGGGGGCACCGCCTGGGACTACTTTCCGCACGACCACGCCCGCTCCCGGGCTTACCGGTGGAACGAGGACGGCCTCGCCGGAATCTCCGATCGCCATCAGCGTATCTGCTTTGCCCTGGCGCTCTGGAACCGCCGCGACCCGATCCTCAAGGAGCGGATCTTCGGGCTGAACGGCAACGAGGGCAACCACGGGGAAGACGTCAAGGAGTACTACTTCTATCTCGACAGCACGCCCACGCACTCCTACATGCGGTACCTCTACAAGTACCCGCAGGCCGAGTTCCCCTACGCACGGCTGGTCGAAGAAAACCGCCGGCGCGGGAAGGATGCGCCCGAGTTCGAGCTGATGGACACGGGGGTCTTCGAAGATGGCCGCTACTTCGACGTCGAGGTGGAATATGCAAAGGCCGGCCCGGAAGACCTGCTGATCGCCATCCACGTCAGCAACCGCGGACCCGACGCCGCCGGGCTCGACCTGCTCCCGACGGTGTGGTTCCGGAATACGTGGTCGTGGGATTCGCGCGTCGAGCGGCCGCGGCTCACGGTCGCCGACGGCACCCCGTCGGCACTCGCGCTGGCCGAGCCGTATTACGGCGAGCGCTGGCTGCACTGCGAGGGGACGCCGGCGTGGCTCTTTACCGAGAACGAGACCAATGCGGCCCGCCTCTACGACTTCGCCGACGGACGGCAGTACACCAAGGACGCGTTCCACCGGTATCTCGTCAACGGCGAGGCGGGCGCGGTGAATCCCGACGCCACGGGCTCGAAGGCGGCGGCGCACTACGCGCTCGAGGTTCCGGCAGGGGGCACGGTCAGTATCCGGCTGCGGCTGAACGACGCCCGGCCCGCCGCAGGCGGCGGCACGGGACGCGATTTCGATCGCGTGTTCGAAGATCGCCGCCGTGAAGCGGACGAGTTCTACGCCGGCATCATCCCGGCATCCCTCTCGAGCGACGCCGCCAGCGTCTCCCGCCAGGCGCTCGCCGGCCTGCTCTGGTCCAAGCAGTATCTACCACTACGTCGTGCACGACTGGCTGCGCGGCGATCCGTCGCAGCCGGCGCCGCCGGCCGGCCGCGAGCGCGGCCGCAACCACCAGTGGACGCACGTCCACAACGCCGACGTCATCTCGATGCCGGACAAGTGGGAGTACCCGTGGTATGCCGCCTGGGACCTGGCGTTCCACTGCGTGCCGCTGGCGATGGTGGACCCCGACTTCGCGAAGGAGCAGCTCCTGCTCCTCCTCCGCGAGTGGTACATGCACCCGAACGGCCAGGTGCCCGCCTACGAGTGGGCGCTCGAGGACGTGAACCCGCCGGTGCACGCTTGGGCGGCGCTGCGCGTCTACCAGATCGAAAAGAAGCAGCGCGGTGCCGGGGATCGCGCGTTCCTGGAGCGCGTCTTCCAGAAGCTGCTGCTCAACTTCACGTGGTGGGTGAATCGCAAGGACGCCGAGGGGCTGAACGTCTTCCAGGGCGGCTTCCTCGGCCTCGACAACATCGGCGTCTTCGATCGCAGCGCGCCGCTGCCGACCGGCGGCCACCTGGAGCAGTCCGACGGCACGAGCTGGATGGCGATGTACTCGCTCAACATGCTGGCGATCGCGACCGAGCTGTCGCGCGAGAACCCCGCCTACGAGGACGTGGCCAGCAAGTTCTGGGAGCACTTCCTCAACATCGCCCACGCGATCAGCGGCGGCCGCCAGCATGGCGGCGAGGGGCACGATCTCTGGGACGAGGAGGACGGCTTCTTCTACGACGTGCTGCACACCCCGGACGACCGGCGGGAGCCGCTGCGCGTCCGGTCGCTCGTCGGCCTGATCCCGATGCTGGCGGTGCAGACGCTGGAGCCGGAGGACCTCGAACGGATGGCCGGCTTCGATCGGCGCCTGCGCTGGTTCGTGCAGCACCGCCCGGACCTGACGGACCACGTCGCCTGCATGCGGACGCCGGGCAGCCGCGAGCGGCGGCTGATGGCCATCCTCGACCCCGAGCGGCTGCGCCGCGTGCTCGCGGTCATGCTCGACGAGCGCGAGTTCCTGTCGCCGTACGGGATTCGCGCGATCTCGGCCATCCACCGCGAGCAGCCCTACCGGCTCGACGTCAACGGCCAGCAATACACGGTCGCCTACGAGCCGGCGGAGTCCTCGACCGGATTGTTCGGCGGCAACTCCAACTGGCGCGGCCCCGTCTGGTTCCCGATCAACTACCTGCTGATCGAGGCGCTGCAGCGGTTCCAGCACTATCACGGCGACGGTTTCACCGTCGAGTGTCCGACCGGATCCGGACAGATGTTGACTCTGGGCGAGGTCGCCGCGGAGCTGTCGCGCCGCCTGTCGCGGATCTTCCTGCGGGGGGACGACGGCCGGCGGCCGGTGTTCGGCGGGCAGGACACCTTCCAGCAGGATCCCCACTGGCGCGACCTGATCCTGTTCCACGAGTACTTCCACGGCGACAACGGGGCGGGGATCGGCGCCAGCCATCAGACCGGCTGGACCGCGCTCGTCGCCAAGCTGCTGCAACAGAGTGGAGAGTTGCTATGAAAGCCATCGCAGTTCTTCCCGGCCAGCCCGGCAGCGTGCATCTCGCCGACCTGCCGATGCCGTCGGTCTCGGACATTCCCGACGGACGCGGCGTCCTCGTCAAGGTCCTGTCGGTGGGCGTTGACGGCACCGACCGCGAGATCAACGCGGCCGAATACGGGACGGCGCCCGACGGCGACCCGTTCCTCGTCATCGGCCACGAGAGCTTCGGCCGCGTCGAGGCGATCGGGCCGAACGTCGCCTTCCTCCGGCCCGGCGACTACGTCGTCGCCACCGTGCGCCGGCCGGGCCACAGCATCTACGACGCCATCGGCCTCCAGGACATGACCACCGACGACCGGTACTTCGAGCGGGGCATCAGCCTGCGGCACGGCTACCTGACCGAGTACTACGTCGAAGACGAAGAGTTCGTGGTGAAGGTGTCGAAGGGGCTGAAGGACGTCGGCGTGCTCCTCGAGCCGATGACCGTGGCGCAGAAGGGGATCACCCAGGCCTACGAGATCCAGCGCCGCCTGAAGGTGTGGCGGCCGCGCAAGGCGGCGGTCATGGGATCGGGCACGCTCGGCCTGCTGGCGTCGCTGGTGCTCCGGCTCCGCGGCCTCGACGTCACGACGTTCGGGCGTACCCCGACACCACACCTGAACGCCGACCTGCTGGACGCCATCGGCGCCCGCTACGTCAACACGGCGGAGCAGGGCATCAGCGACGCCGCCAGGGAGCACGGGCCCTTCGACCTCATCTTCGAAGGGACGGGGTCCTCCGCGGTCGTCTTCGAGAGCATGCAGGTGATCGCCCGCAACGGCGTGCTCGTGCTGTCGAGCATCACCGGCGGATCCCACCGCCTCGAGGTGCCCGCCGACAAGATCAACCTCGACTTCGTGCTCGGCAACAAGGTGATGGTCGGCACCGTGAACGCCAGCCGCGAGAACTTCGAGAGCGGCGCCCGCGACATGGCCCACGCCGAGTCGGAATATCCGGGCTGGCTGCGGCAGCTGCTGACGCACCCGGTGGACGGCCTCGACAACTACAGCCACCTGTTCGAGTACCTGCAGAATCCGGCCGGCGCGATCAAGATCTACTGCGAAGTCGGTGTGTGACCAGAGCTGACCCCGTGCTTCGCCGAGGCCCTTCCCCATGACGTGCCGCGAGCTCGCCGATTTCCTCGCCGACTACCTCTCGGGCGACCTCCCGGCCGGGCCCCGTGCCGAGTTCGAGCAGCACCTGTCGTGCTGCCCGAACTGCCGCCAGTACCTGACCGACTACCGCGCCACGATCGAGCTGGGGCGCCGCGCCTTCCTCGACGAGGCGGCCGACGTGCCGGCGGAGGTCCCCGAGGGGCTGGTCAAGGCCATCCTCGACGCGCGGAAACCTTAGGCGGCCGCCGTCATCCAACCTGACGAGCACTGGTGCTCGGTCAGGACGGAGAAGGCGATCACATGAGGGTTCACGCGCGTCGATCCCCCCTGCGCTACGTGGCGCGCCAGACCGAGGGGCGCCGGGTCACCTGGCTCGAGCTCTTCTTCGACCTCGTCTTTGCCGCCGCGGTGGCGCAGGTGGCGCTGCCGCTCCGCGAGGATTATTCGGCTGGCGGGCTGCTGCGCTTTGCCATCCTGTTCGTGCTGATCTGGTGGGCCTGGATCGGGCACGCCCTGTTCTCCACCCGGTTCGACACGGACGACGGGGTGCAGCGCGGGCTGACGCTGCTCCAGATGTTCGGCGTGGCGGTGATGGCGGCCAACGCCGGGGACGCGCTCGACAGCCGGTCGTCGGCCGGCTTCGCCGCCGCCTACGCCGCCCAGCGGCTGGTGCTCGTGTTCCAGTACTTCCGCGCCCGGCACATCACCGAGGCGCGGCCGCTCACCCGCATCTACTTCTGGGGACACGGCCTGGCCGCGTCGCTCTGGCTGGCCTCCGCGCTCGTCCCCGCGCCTGCCCGCTTCGTGATCTGGGCGCTGGCGTTCGCCATCGATCTCGGCACGCCGTGGTTCGCGGTCCGCCACAGCATCGTCCTGCCCCCGGATGCCGGCCACCTGCCGGAGCGCTTCGGGCTGTTCACGATCATCCTGCTCGGGGAATCGGTGATTGCCGTGATGCATGGCATCGAGCACCAGGAGACCTGGAACGTCCCGGCGGCCACCGCCGCCTTCAGCGGCATGGGCATCGCGTTCCTACTCTGGTGGTCGTATTTCCATGCCGCCGCGGCGGCCGCCGCGCGGCACGTCCGGTCGCATCGGGACGCGGTCCGGCTGCACGTCTGGAGCTACGCCCACCTGCCGCTGTACATCGGCCTGGTGGCGGCCTTCGTCGGGATTCAGCTGGTCGTGTCGGTGGCGCCCGAGCCGGCGCTGGCGCCGCACCAGCTCGCGCTGGTATGCGCGGCGCTGGCGCTGGCCGCGTCGGCACTGATGGTGGTCGCCTCGACGTCGGCGCCCGCGGCGACGCGGGACGCTTAGGCGGTGTTGCGGCGTTCGTGCGGCAGCAGTTGCCAGCGCTGCCGCCGAACGGTCAGTAGGGCACGCCCTTGGCGCGGGCCTGCTTGAGGGCGTCGGCGTACCATTCGAGCTCCGACGCGAAGCGGCCGAATCGCTTCTCGATTCCCGGATCCGTGGGTTCGCCCGCCTCGCTGTAGTTCTTGCCGACCGAGGGGCTGGCAAAGATGGTGGAGATGCTCGGCATCCCCAGCTCGCCGAGCATGGCCCGCAGCTGCATCGCCGCCCGGACGCCGCCGAACGGCCCCGCCGAGTAGCAGGCAATCGCCGAGGGGCGGAAGAAGTACTCCTCGAGGAAATGATCGAGCAGGTTGCTGAGCGCGGGCGGAATGCTGTGGTTGTATTCCGCGCTGACGAGCACGAAGCCGTCGGCGGCGCGGTAGAGCTGCGCCAGCGCCTCCAGCGGCGCCGGCGCCTGCCCCTTCTCGTACTCCTTGTACATCCGGTCGAGCAGCGGGAGTTGGTATTCCAGCGGATCGACCAGCGTGACGTCGTGGCCGCGCGCTGAAAGCGCCCGCTCGACGAACCGCGCGACGCGGATCCCTTTCCGATCGGATCGGACCGAGCCGAGGATGGCGACGAACTTCACAGGCGGCGGCCGCTCGCCGCCGGTTCAACTGACATGGCAACCTCCTCGACCGACACATGGTCCGACATCACCGGCGCCCGAACGGTCAGGAACTGCACGAAGTCCTTCTCGAACAGCAGATCCAGGGTCCAGTCCAGCGCCACCCGCATCTTCTTCTCGAAGCGGGGCAGCTTCCCGAGGTAGATCGTGCGCCAGAGCCACCAGGCGGCAAACCCCGAGAAGTTGACCCCGAAAATCCTCGCCACCCCGGTGCGGCGGCCGATCGCGGCCAGCTGACCGATCGTCGTGAAGGCGAACGGCCGCGCGTCCTGTCCGGCCAGGGTCGCCACGATGTTCCGGGCGAGCGTCTGTGCTTCCCGGATGGCATGCTGGGCCGTCGGCGGAAAGGGCATCCCCGTGCGGCGGTCCGGCACGACAGCACAATCGCCAAGCGCCCACACGCCCGGCCGATCCGGCACCGCCAGCGTATCGTACACCGCCAGCCGGCCGCGCTCGGTGGCGCATCCCAGCCGGCCGAGCAGGGGGTGCGGCGACGTCCCGGCCGTCCACACCACCAGGCGGGCGGGGATGAACTGGCCGTCGGCGAGCGACACGCCGGCGGCCGTGACACCGCTGACGCGCGCACCGGTCATGATCTCGAGGCCGCGGCCGGCAAGCTTGCTGCGCGCGTAGGCACCGAGCGCGCCGCCGAGCTCCGGCAGGATTTCGGGCCCGCTGTGCACGAGCACCATGCGGATGGCGCGCGTCCGCAGCCGCGGGTAGAAGCGGATCGCGTCGCGTACGAAGTCGTTCACCGCGCCAATCGTTTCCACGCCCGCGAATCCGCCGCCGGCCACGACGAACGTCAACAGCCCCGGATCGGGCGGCGCGCACTCGGTGTCGGCCTCCTCGAGCGTGGCGATCACCCGGTTCCGGAGGTGAATCGCATCACCCAGGGTCTTCATCGTCAGGCAATGCGCGTCGAGGCCCGGGAGCCCGTAGAAATTCGTGGTCGAGCCGAGCGCGATGACCAGTTGATCGTATTCGAGCTCATGGTCGTGGCGCTCGAAGCCATGGGCCACCAGCACGCGCCGCCGCTCGAGGTCGATCGACTCGACGTCTCCCACGAACACGTCGCAGTGCCGCAGCAGCGTCCGCAGCGGGCTGACGATGTGGGTGATGTCGAGGTCGCTGGCCGCCACCTCGTGCAGCATGGGGGTGAACAGGAAGAAGTTGTCGCGGCTGACGATCGTGATCTCGATCGGCGCCCCGGCGGCCTTCAGTTTCTGGAGCGCCCGTGCGGTATAGACGCCGGCGAACCCACCACCCACGATGACGACACGCGCATTCCTGGCCATGGCTCGTTCGATGCCGGCGGCGGCGGGGCGTTACCGCCGGACGCCAGCCGGGGCGCGACCGGCGACGTGGCTCGCCCGCGAGCCGCCTGCGGCCGCCCCGCGGCGTCCCGGCCCCGGGGGGAAATAACGCGCCCGGAATGCGCAGCTTGACATTACCATGATGGGAAGGTTGAGACTGGTTGCGAAAGGGGTCGCGATGGCACAGGCAGCCGTGGCAACGCTCGAGCTCGCCGAGGCAAAGCGGGCGGGGTACATGAACATCGGCGAGGCCGCGCGGGCGTCAGGCGTCTCGGCCAAGATGATCCGGCACTACGAATCGCTGGGGCTGTTGCAGGATGCCAAGCGCACGCTCGCCGGCTACCGGATCTACGACGACACCGAGGTGCACACCCTCCGGTTCGTTCGCCGCGCCCGCGATCTGGGCTTCGCCATGGCCGACATCGAGCGCCTGCTGGGCTTGTGGCGGAATCGCAGGCGCAGCAGCGGCGACGTGCGGCGCATTGCCCAGCAGCACGTCAAGGAGCTGGAACGCAAGATCGCCGAGCTCCAGGCCATGCGGCGCACGCTGGAGCACCTCGTGCATCACTGCCACGGCGACGACCGGCCGGAGTGCCCGATTCTGGACGACCTCTCGGCCATGACCGCGGAAGAAAAGGAACGCACACGATGAGCGCGAACAAGCCGACAGACCCCGCACAGCCGGCTGAGGCCGACGGCCATCATCACACCGCGCCGGACGCGGGCCAGCCGCCGGCGCAGGCCATCGACCCGGTCTGCGGCATGACAGTCTCCACGGCCACCGCGGCCGGTAGCCACGAGCACGCGGGCACCACCTACTATTTCTGCGGAAAGCGGTGCCTGGAGCGCTTCAAGGAAGCGCCCGAGGCCTTCTTGCAGGAGCCTGCTGCTCCTGCCCCCCCCGCGCCCAAGGGGACCGAATATTTCTGCCCGATGGATCCCGGAGGTCCGCCAGGACCACCCCGGCTCGTGCCCGAAGTGCGGCATGGCGCTCGAGCCGGATCTCTCCACAGGGCACGCATGCGTGTCGAGTACACGTGCCCGATGCACCCCGAGATCGTCCGCGACGAGCCCGGGCGCCTGCCCGATCTGCGGCATGGCGCTCGAGCCGCGCACGGTCGGCCTCGAGGACGGGCCGAACCCCGAGCTCGTCGACATGACGCGCCGCATGTGGATGCGGCGCGCTCGTCGGCCTGCCGGTCTTCCTCCTGACGATGGGGGACATGGTGCTGGGGATGGGGCTGGGCGGCCGCATCGACCTGCGCATCACCAACTGGATCGGCCTCGTCTGCTCGACGCCGGTCGTGCTCTGGGCCGGCTGGCCGTTCTTCGAGCGCGGCTGGGCCTCGATCGTCAACCGCCACGCCAACATGTTCACGCTGATTGCGCTCGGCGTCGGGGCCGCCTACCTGTTCAGCGTGGTGGCGACCGTCGCGCCGCAGGTCTTTCCCGAAGGCTTCCGGGTGCACGGCGTCGTCGAGACCTACTTCGACACGGCGGTCGTGATCACCGTGCTCGTCCTGCTCGGGCAGGTGCTGGAGCTGCGGGCGCGCGGACGGACGAGCTCCGCCATCCGCCAGCTGCTCGGCCTGGCGCCGAAGACGGCGCGAGTGTTGCGCGACGGCCAGGAGGTCGACGTGCCGCTCGCCACGGTCAAGGTCGGCGACTGTCGTCCGGGTGCGTCCGGGCGAGAAGGTCCCGGTGGACGGCGTGGTCGTGGACGGCCGCAGCGCTGTCGACGAGTCGATGGTGACCGGTGAGCCGATCCCGGTGGAGAAGGAAGCGGGCAGCAAGGTGACCGGCGGCACGATCAACGGCACGGGCAGCATGACGATGCGCGCCGAGCGCGTCGGGGACGACACGCTGCTCGCGCAGATCGTCCGGATGGTCAGCGAAGCGCAGCGCACGCGCGCCCCGATCCAGCGGCTCGCGGACGTGATCGCGTCCTATTTCGTGCCGGCGGTCGTCGTCGCCGCGATTGTGGCGTTCCTGGCCTGGAGCGTCTGGGGGCCGGACCCGCGCCTGGCGCACGCCCTGCTCAGCGGCGGTGGCCGTGCTGATCATCGCCTGCCCCTGCGCGCTCGGCCTGGCGACGCCGATGGCGATCATGGTCGGGCACGGGCCGCGGCGCGGCGGCCGGCGTGCTCATCAAGAACGCCGAGGCGCTCGAGCGGCTCGAGAAGATCGACACGCTGGTGGTCGACAAGACCGGCACGCTGACCGAAGGGAAGCCGCGGCTGGCGCGGGTCACCGCCGTCGCGCCCTTCACCGAAGACGACGTGCTGCGTCTCGCCGCGGCCTCGAGCAGGCGAGCGAACATCCGCTGGCGGCGGCGATCGTGGCCGGCGCCCGCGAGCGGGGGATCGAGACGCCGCCGGCCACCGACTTCGAATCGGTCACCGGCAGGGGCGTGTCGGGGACGTCCGAGGGGCGCGCCGTGCTGCTCGGCAACATGTCGCTGCTCGACGAGCGGCAGGTCGACGCGTCGCGCGCCTGGCGGCGGCAGCCGAGGGGCCGCGGAAGGACGGGCAGACGCTGATGTTCGTGGCGGTTGACGGGCAGCCGGCCGGCACCATCGCCGTCGCCGATCCGGTGAAGGCGTCCACGCCGGAGGCCATTGCGGCGCTTCATGGCGAACGGCTGTCGGATCGTCATGCTGACCGGGGACAACGAAGTGACCGCACAGGCGGTGGCGTCGAAGCTCGGCATCACGGAAGTGTTCGCCGACGTGCTGCCCGATCAGAAGCGCGACGATCATCCTGCGGCTGCAGCGCGAGGGGCGCAAGGTCGCGATGGCGGGGGACGGCATCAACGACGCGCCCGCGCTCGCGCAGGCGGAGGTCGGCATTGCGATGGGCACCGGGACCGACGTGGCGATCGAAAGCGCCGGCATCACGCTGGTCAAGGGGGACCTGCGCGCCATCGTCCGGGCGCGCCGCCTGAGCCGCGCGACGATGAGGAACATCCGGCAGAACCTGTTCCTGGCGTTCATCTACAACGCGCTCGGCGTGCCGGTGGCGGCCGGCGTCCTGTATCCGTTCATTGGCCTGTTGATCAGTCCCGATCTGGGCCAGCGCCGCGATGACGCTGAGCTCGGTGTCGGTCATCGGCAACGCGCTGCGGCTGCGGCGGGCTCAGCTCTAAAAGGGCGACGACTCAACTCCCAAGGGCCGATGCCAACGCCCAACTCCCAACTCCCAACTCCCAACTCCCAACGCCCAATGCCCAATGCCCAAGCGGAGACGATCGGCGGTTCGCCCCTCGCCTGGCCCGAGCGCTCAGTGCATGTTCTGGCCGCTCCGGCGCGTCGCTTCTGGCGGCCGAGCCACATCGGCGCTGCCGCGCCTTGGCTGCCGAGCGCGACGCCCGTCTCGGTGCGACGTGTACGCACCATCACGGGCTGTCGACGCGTAAAAAATGGGCGGTACGAACCGATGTTGGCAGTGTGGCGACACGGTCGCAGAAGCGCGGCGCTCTTGGGCGGCCGAGCCACATCGCCCTGCCGCGCCTCGGCCTACGCGCGGAAAAATGCGCCTGCGGCGAGAGCGCTGACGGTGCCCGCTCCGGCTGGGGTAATGCGGGAGCCGGTGCGCAATCAGTTGGGCACCCAGGTGACCCAGGCGTCAGTGGCGAAAGGGCGCCTGCGCGGCCGGAGCGCCTGCGGCGCATTTTTCAGACTGCCGCTGTCGCGCTAGCCGCACTGCGTCGGCAGGCCGACATGGCTCGTCCGCCGCGCGCCGCCGGTGTTTTCGTCGATGACCGACACTGCACCCGACTTGCCGCGCCGGTTCCGTTGGAAGTTGGGCGTTGGGCGTTGGGAAGTGATCTCGAAGTACCGTGAGCGGCGCTTCGTGGCGGCCGAGCCACATCGGCCCTGCCGCGCCTCGGCCTACGCGCGGAAAAATGCGCCTGCGGCGAGGCGCTGACGGCGCGGTGTTCTCGTCGATGACCGTCACTGCCGACTTGCCGCGCCCGGTTCCGTTGGAAGTTGGGCGTTGGGCGTTGGGAATTGATTTGAAGTACCGTGAGCGGCGCTTCGTGGCGGCCGAGCCACATCGGCCCTGCCGCGCCTCGGCCTACGCGCGGAAAAATGCGCCTCCGGCGAGAGCGCTGACGGTGCCCGCTCCGGCTGGGGTAATGCGGGAGCCGGTGCGCAATCAGTTGGGCACCCAGGTGACCCAGGCGTCAGTGGCGAAAGGGCGCCTGCGCGGCCGGAGCGCCTGCGGCGCATTTTTCAGACTGCCGCTGTCGCGCTAGCCGCACTGCGCCGGCAGGCCGACATGGCTCGTCCGCCGCGCGCCGCGTTGATCTGACCGACGAGCCCCACAGCACCTCGCGCGCCGCGCCGGCTCGATTGGAGGCTGGGCGTTGGTAGTTGGGCGTTGAGGCGGCGCGAGCCCGCGCCCACCACGTCGCCCAGGGGAGGCGTGCCGGTGCTGACCGGCCGGCGGACCTTGGAGCGAGGCGCTGCACTGCGCAGCCGGAACGCGGGCGGAGCGATTCCTCGCGGCGAGTCCGGTCCGTGTGATCCGCGTCGCCCGCCTGAACACCGCCACATCGGTGCGCTTGGCACGTGTCGCCCTGACCATCCCTACTCGCCGCGGCAGCGAGCGCAGCGAGAGCATGAGCGCAGCCGCGTTCCCGCCTCGCGGAAGCGGGCCCCGGACCGGGCAGTGCCGGCACGGCTCATTCAGGCGACCAAACATGCAGCGCATTCGTGGACCGACGCTGTCGCGCGAGCCGCACTGCGCCGGCAGGGCGACTTGGCTCGTCCGCCGCGCGCCGCCGTCGACGGGCGCGCCAGGAGGTCACGACGAACGGAGCCTCGTCCCCTCGGCGATCCGTCGGATTTTCAATCGGCGTTGACACGACGCATTGTGCACCGCACTCGCTGTGCCTGGTGCGGTTGGGGTTTGGGCGTTGGTAGTTGGGCGTTGAGGCGGCGAGAGCCCGCGCCACCACGTCGCCCCAGTGCCGGCACGGCTCATTCAGGCGACCAAACATGCAGCGCATTCGTGGACCGACGCTGTCGCGAGCCGCACTGCGCCGGCAGGGCGACTTGGCTCGTCCGCCGCGCGCCGCCGTCGACGGGCGCGCCAGGAGGTCACGACGAACGGAGCCTCGTCCCCTCGGCGATCCGTCGGATTTTCAATCGGCGTTGACACGACGCATTGTGCACCGCACTCGCTGTGCCTGGTGCGGTTGGGGTTTGGGCGTTGGTAGTTGGGCGTCGAGGCGGCGAGAGCCCGCGCCACCACGTCGCCCAGGGGCCGGCACGGCTCGTTCAGGCGACCAAACATGCAGCGCATTTGTGGACCGACGCTGTCGCGCGAGCCACACTGCGCCGGCAGGGCGATATGGCTCGTCCGCCGCGCGCCGCCGGTGATCAAGTCGGCGACTCCGGCCCGCACCCCGCGCGCCAGCCCGATTGGAGGTTGGGCGTTAAGGGTTGGGCGTTGGAATTTGGGAGTTCCTTGGAGCTTGGGCGTTGGAACTTGGGAAGTGATGAGTGTCGCGCCGTCGTGAGCCCTACTGCTTCTCGATCTTCGACGGCGTCAGCCAGGTCTTCCCGTCCTTCTCCGACACCGTGCCGGTGACCTTGGCCTTGATCTCCGTGGTGCACGCCTCGCCGGACTGCTTCGCCACCTCGTTCTTGGTGATGTAGTACTCCGCCTTCGCGCCGGCGGCGCCGGATACGAGGAGCACGTCCTGGCACTCCTTGGCGTCGGCCTTCTTCAGGTAGCACTTCGCGCACACCAGGGTGCCCTCGAACACCTTGTCGGCAGCGAGCGCCGGCGCGGCAATGGCGGCCACGATCAGGACGAACAGGGCACGGCGAAGAACAAGCATCATTTCTCTGACCTCGGTTGGATGAAGGAGCCGCCGCGTGCGCGGCCGGCCCGCCGGACGGACGCCGGTCGAGCCGGCGCCACATGCCATTATCGCGCACTTGCGGGCCGCCACGCCCCCCGGCCCCGGCGGACGGTCACGGCGTCAACGGAGGAAGAGCAGCCAGGCAAACGCCGCAAATCCGATCGCGACAACCGCCCGGCGCACCCACAGCTGCCCGGCCCGCAGCGCCAGGCGCGCGCCGCCGTATCCGCCGGCCAGCCCGCCGGCCGCCATCGCCAGGGCGACGGGCCAGATCACGGCGCCGCTGACGATGAACGTGAAGGCGGCGACGGCGTTGATGCACATCGCCCCCCAGTTCTTGAGCCCGTTCATCCGGTGGATGCTGGTCAGCCCCATCGCGCCGAGCGCGGCCAGCATGAGGATGCCGATGCCCGCCCCGAAGTAGCCGCCGTAAACCGCGATGCCGAGCTGCGTAGGCACGATCCACCACGGCGGGCGGGGCAGCGTAGGCTGCGGCTCGGAGAATTCCGCGGCGGTCGGCGAGAGCAGCCGCGTCAGCGGCCGCTGCAGCAGGAAGAGCACGGTGGCGCCCAGCACGAGGAACGGCACGATGGCGTCGAAGCGGTCGGGCGACGTGTGCAGCAGCAGCAGCGCGCCGAGCCCCCCGCCGGTCACGCCGGGCACGGTGAGCGACAGCAGCCAGGCGCGCGTGCCGCTCAGCTCGCCGCGATAGGCCCACATGCTGCCGAACGACCCGGGCCAGAGCGCCACGGTGCTGGTGGCGTTCGCCAGCACCGGGGGCACCCCCAGCCCGACAAGGGCTGGGAATGTCAGGAGCGTTCCCCCGCCGGCAATGGAATTGATGGCGCCGCCGATGGCCGCGGCAACAAACACGAGCAGGTACGATCCGGCAGACACGCTCCCGCAGTTTACCGGACGCGCCGGTCAGGCGCTGCGCCCCGTCCGGCCAGCGCCGTCCCCCCTCCCCACGCCACACCGGACTTTTCCCGCCCTGCCTGCTAAAATCGGCCGGTCATGCTGCACGCCGGACAGCAGATCCCCCGCTTCGAGGTCACCACGCTCAGCGGCGTCCGGGTGGAGTACTCGACGCTGTGGCAGCGCAAGAACGTCGTGCTGATCATGCTCGGCGAGGAGCGGTCGCCCGGCGTCGAAACCTACCTCACCGCCCTCGACGACCACATGTCCGAGCTGACCGCGTACGACACGGTCTGCCTCATCACGCGCGACGCGGTGCCGGATGTAGCGCCGCCCGCGGTGGTGATTGCCGACCGCTGGGGAGAGATCTATTTTGCCGGCGGCGCGGACGCGGCGGGCACCCTGCTGCCGCCCGACGAGATTGTCGCGTGGCTGCGCGCGTTCCAGATGAAGTGCTGATTCAGTCTCTACCGCACCGTACACGCGCCGGCGCTGGCTGACGCCGCCGGAGCTGGGCGTACCGACAGAAACTGCACGGCCGGCGGCATGGTCGGCGCGAGCGTGATCGCCACCTCCAGGTTGCCGCGCTCGCAGCGCATCGTCCAGTGCCCGCGCAGCGCGTTCTCGACGGCGTCGAACGCCTGCGGCGCGGTGCAGGCGCCGACCGCCGCCCGCAGGTCCTCGATCTCCCTGCGCCGCCGGTCCCGCGACCGATCGAGGAACAGGTTCTCGGCCGCGATCCTCCCGGCGAGCTCGTCGTCCCAGCGCACGATGAGCTGCGAGACGGCGTCGCGCGCCGCGACGAGCGCCGGCGACGGCGTGACGGCACGCGGCTCCAGCCCCCCGGTTTTCCTCAGCAGGGCGATGGCCTCGTTGAACACGCCGCTCCAGCCGGTGTAGGTGAGGTTGCCGAAGGCGATCAGCCCGACGCCGTAGTCCGGGAGCCATCGCATCTGCGAACCGTAGCCGGGCAGCCCGCCGCTGTGGGCCACCATGGCGCGCACGTCGCACGTCTGGGTGACGCTCAGCCCGTAGCCGTAGCTCGAGTCCGTCAGCTGCACGGTGCCGGCAGCCTTGTCGAGGATCACGCGCGTAGTGCTCGGCCGCCAGGGCTGCTGCATTTCGCGGAGCGAGGCGCGGCTCACGGGCCCGGTTTCCAGTCCATCGCGCGGCGGCCAGGCGCCGAGCAGGGCGGCGACGTAGCGGCTCAGGTCGCGGATGCTCGTGAGCATGCCCCCCATCGCGCCAAAAGCGCCGTGCGGCAGCCCGGGTTCTTCCTTCCAGCGCTCGTCCTCCCAGCGGTAGCCGACGGCCAGCCGCTCCGTCGGCACCCGCGAGGGGTGAAGGGTGGTGGACGTCATGCCGAGCGGCACGAGGATGTGCCGGGAGACGTAGTCGTCGTAGGGGATGCCGGACACGTTCGAGACGATGCGGCCAAGGATGGCAAAGCCGTAGTTCGAATATTCGTAGGCCACGCCGGGCGCGTTCGAGAAGGGGATGCCGTCGCGCATCATCTTCGAGAACGCCTCGTCGCTCTCGGACAGCTGCTGATCTCCCCAGGGGTTGTCCTCGGGAAACCCCTCGGCGTGCGTGAGGAGATGCCGGATGGTGATGCGCGGCGAGTCGCTCGTGGGATAACGCAGGCCCTTGAGCTCGGGCACGTAGCGCTCGGCCGGGTCGTCCAGCGACAGCCGCCCCTCGTCGCGCAGCTTCAGGATGGCCATCGCGGTGAAGCTCTTGGTCATCGACGCGATGCGGAAGACGGTGTCGGCATCGACCGGGGTGCGGGTGGCGGTGTTGCGGATGCCCGCGGCCCCCGTGTGCGCCAGGGCGCCATCGACGATGATGCCCCAGGCGGCGCCGGGCACGTGGGTGTTCGCGGCGAACGCGGCAAAGAGCCGGTCGATGTCCGGAAAGGCGGTGGCGAGTGCGTCGCCCTTCGTGGCCTGGCCAGGCGCCGGCCCGCCCGGCGCCGGGCCCTGCGCTGCGGCGGCGGTGCCGGCGAGCGGGAAGACGGAGGTGTCCACGTCGTAGATATACAGCGTCGAACTGTTGTCCTCGGGCAGGAAGTAGCCGCGCAGGCCGGCCGCGGTCGCTTCGATCCAGGCCGGGTTGTGCGTCATGTCGAGGCCGCCGGCGGTCCACAGCGGCACCGGCACCTGGTGCAGCGGGCGCCCGTCCGACAGGTCCACGAGATCGAGCCCGCCAAGCCGGAACGGCGGGCGATCTGGCGCCTGGCGCAGCTCGGCCACGCCGGTGCACAACATGCGGCCCCGCCCGGCGTACTTGCAGTCCTGGTAGTCGACGTAGTGCGAGGGGTTCAGCGTCCGGCGCTTCTCCAGCGGCACCGCTGCGTCGGTAACCTTGCCGTCCGCGCCGATCGTCCAGCGATAAAAGCGCCGCGAGCCCCAGCTCGCGCCGTGCAGCGTGCGGTCATCGGTGTTGAAGACGGCGGCGCCGAGGTGGTCGGGAACGCGCAGGACTTCGCTGGCCGTCATGCGGTCGGGATCGATCCGGTAGACGATCGAGCGGCTGTCGGGCCGGTATTCGGCCACCGCCACCCAGATGTACCGGCCGTCGTAATCGAGCCCGCCGGGGTGATACATCGTGCCTTCGCCCAGCCTCAGGCTGGCCAGGAGCCTGCCCGCCGCGTCGAACTTGAAGAGGTGGCCGACACCCTCGCCGGCGTCGCGGTCGTAGCCGCCCACCGGCTTCGGAAACCGCGTCGTCCGCACCGTGACTTCCACGGAGGAGACGAAGAACGTATCGCCAATCTTGACCAGCCCCTGCGGATGATGCGTCGGGAAGGCAAGGGGCACCGCGTCCACGCGCCGCCACACCGAGGCGCGCGTGAGCGCGGTGACGCGGTCGGCCACGGACGGCTGGGTGGCAGCCGCCGGGGCGGTCACCGCGGCGGTGACCAGGACGATGATGCGGTGGACAAGATCACGGCGGTCACGCACGCGCGCTCCTCTGCAGGCAAGATGAAGAATGCGGCAGTATAGACCGCCGCCCGGGCGGCCGCGCCCGGCGCGCGGCTTGGCGCGGACCGGCCAGTTGATCTAGTGTGCGTAACAGGCCACTCCGCGGCGCCGGGGTCCACGACGGTGACCATCGCGGGCCCTCATCCCGATACACACGAACGCCGCGTGCGGTCACGACAGGACGGATCCATGAATTTCGCGCGCACGGCGCTGGTCGGGCTCTGCACGGCGTGGACCATCGGCCTCGGCGCCGAAGAACTGCACACGTTCACGCGCATCCAGCTGTCGGACCAGTTCTGGAGCGAAGGCGCCACGTTCGGCGACCTGAACAACGACGGCGTCAACGACATCATCTCCGGGCCGTGGTGGTGGCAGGGGCCGGATTTCCGCCGGCGCCACGAGTTCTATCCCGCGACCACGACGTTTCCGCTGAAGCTGGGGCCGATGACCACGGTGGCCGTGCCGGGCTTCGAGGGCACACTGGGGCGCGACAACAAGTACTCCGACAACTTCTTTGCCCACGTCTACGACTTCAACCGGGACGGCTGGAACGACATCCTCATCATTGGCTTTCCCGGCAGGGACACCTCGTGGTTCGAGAACCCGAAGGGGCAGGCGGGGCACTGGGCGCGCCACACCGTCTTCGACCAGACCGACAATGAGTCGCCCGCCTTCGCGGACCTGACCGGCGACGGCAGACCGGAGCTGGTGTGCATCACCAGGGGGCAATACGGCTACGCGGCGCCCGACTGGCGCGACCCGGCGAAGCCATGGGTCTTCCATGCGATCACGCCGAACAACAACTACGGCAACTTCACGCACGGCATGGGGCTCGGCGACGTGAACGGCGACGGACGGCTGGACCTGCTCGAGAAGAACGGCTGGTGGGAACAACCCGGGTCGCTGGCCGGGGATCCGGTCTGGACGTTTCACCAGGCGCCGTTCGGCGCCGGCGGCTCGCAGATGTTCGCCTACGACGTCAACGGCGACGGCCTGAACGACGTCATCACCGCGCTGACCGCCCACGAGTTCGGCCTGGCGTGGTTCGAACAGCGCCGCGACGCGGGCGGCATCACCTTCCGCGAGCACGTCATCATGAACAAGACGCCGGAGGACAACCCCTACGGGGTGAAGTTCTCCGAGATCCACGCCATCGCGCTCGCCGACATGGACGGCGACGGGCTGCTGGACGTGGTGACGGGCAAGCGGTTCTGGTCGCATGGCCGCACCGGCGATCCCGACCGGAACGACCAGGCGGTCCTCTACTGGTTCAAGCTGGTGCGTGGTCCGGGCGGGAGCGTGGACTTCGTGCCGCACCTGATCGACAGCGAGTCCGGCGTCGGCACCCAGGTGGTTGTCGGCGATCTGGACGGCAACCGCCTGCCCGACATCGTCGTCGGCAACAAGCGGGGCACGTTCGTGTTCCGGCACGAGAGGCGCACCGTGACCGCGGAGGCGTATCGCCAGGCGCAGCCTGTGAAACGGTGACCGGCGGCGGCGCCCGGTTCGCCGGGCAGGGGCTTTGACGTAACATAGCGCCTGCCAGGAAACATTCTCCAGAGGAGCTCCATGCGTCGAATTGCGTCCGGACCATCGCTGTCGTTCTGTGCCGCCCTCCTGTTCCTGACAGCCGCGGTGCTGCCGGCTGCCGCCCAGGCCCCCCGCCGCGCGCCGCTTCCCGGCGAGCAGTGGGTCCAGCTGTTCAACGGCAAGGATCTGACGAACTGGGTCGAGGTCGGCAAGGAGAAGTGGACGGTGGAAGACGGCACCATCCACGGCCAGGGGGTCACCAACGCCTACGGCTACCTGCGCACCGAGAAGAAGTACAAGGACTTCTGGATGTCGATCCGCTTCAAGTGCGAAGCCGACGGCAACAGCGGCGTCTACTTCCACACCGAGTTCAAGCCCGATACGGTGGACGTCAGCTCGGGCAAGCAGTTCGAGATCGATCGCACGCTCAACCACCACACCGGCGGCCTCTACGGCGACGGCCGCGGCTGGTTCGCCTGGCCGTCCCCGGAATACGAGCAGGTGATCCGGCCGACGGACTGGAACGAGATGCTGCTCAAGGTGGAAGGCAACCACATGGTGGCCATCCTCAACGGCATCACCGTTCTGGACTTCACGGATCCCTCCCCGAAGTCGTCCGATGGCTACATCGCGCTGCAGCTCCATTCGGGCGGGCTCGGCAACATGCGATTCAAGGACATCTACGTGCGCGACATGTCGGTCCGGTAGGGAGTGGGGACCATGACGTCACGAGTGCTGCTGGTGGTTGGCCTGGCCGGCGTCGCCGGCCTGGTCGGCTGGGTCGGTTTCACGTCGGTGCCGGTCGCGGCCGGGGCGCTGCTCCAGGCCGGCGGCGACAAGGGCTTCACGCCGCTGTTCAACGGCAAGGACCTGACCGGCTGGGTCTACGGCACGCGCGCCAACGGCGCCGAGAACAAGACAGGGAAGGGCTACCAGGTCGAGAACGGCGTGCTCTTCACCACCAAGGAAGACGGCGGCACGCTGTTCACCGAAAAGGAGTACGCCGACTTCGTGCTCCGCTTCGAGTTCAAGCTGACGCCGAACGCCAACAACGGCATCGGCATCCGCGCGCCGCTCCAGGGCGACGCGGCGTATGCCGGCATGGAGATCCAGATCCTGGACGACTCCGGCTCGGAGTACCAGAAGCTGCGCCCGGAGCAGTATCACGGCTCCGTCTACAACATGTTCGCGGCCAGGCGCGGCTCCCAGAAGCCGGTCGGTGAGTGGAATGCCGAGGAGATCACCGTCAAGGGGCGGCAGATCACCGTCACGCTCAATGGCACGACGATCGTGGACGCCAACCTGGACGAGGTCAAAGACGCGGCGCTGCTGGCGAAGCAGCGGGACCTGAGCAAGCCGGAAGGGGCCCGCGGCATCGCCAATACCAAGGGGCACATCGGCCTGCTTGGCCACGGCACCCGGGTCGAGTTCCGCAACATCCGCGTCAAGGAGCTGTGAGGCTCGCCCCGGCATGACCAGCGGTTCTCCGGACGCGCCGGCGGCAATCCAGCAGCTGACGGCGCCCGAGCTCAAGGCCATGCTGGATCGGGGCGACGCGTTCGAGCTCGTCGACGTCCGGACTCCGCAGGAGCGCGCCATCGCCCGGATCGAAGGATCCCACCTGCTCGACCAGGCGTATCACGACCACCTGCTCGGACTGGATCGCGACACGCCGCTCGTCTTCCAGTGCCATCACGGCATCCGCAGCCAGGCCGCCGCCGAGTACTGCCGGGAGCAGGGCTTCCGGCGCCTCTACAACCTGCGGGGCGGCATCGACGCCTGGTCGATGATGGTGGACCCTGCGGTCCCGCGTTACTGAATAGCCGCACCCGGCACCTGCCATGAACATGCTCGCGATTTGTGCGCTGGCCGTCCTGCTGCAAGCACCCGGGCAGGAGACGGCGCCGGCCGGCCTGGCCGCGGACGTTGGCCGCCTGGCCTCGTCCACCAGCAACGAGGCGCGCTTCGACGCGGTCGTCGCGCTGCTGAAGGCGCGCGGCCTGCCGTTCACCGTCGAGCCGTTCTCGATCGGCACGCCGGTTGGACGCGAGCCGCGAACCGCGGGGCGGAACATCGTGGTCACGCTCGGTCAGGGTGCCGAGGATCTGGTGATTGGCGCGCACTACGACGCCGCACGCCTCCAGGACGGCGCCCTGAGCCAGGGAGCGGTCGACAATGCCGCGTCGAGCGTGCTGCTGGTGCGCCTGGCCGAGGCGCTCCGCGGCGGGACGGCCGCGAGGCGGGTGCGAATCGTGTGGTTCGACATGGAGGAGCTGGGTCTGCTCGGCTCGGCGCACTACCTGAAAGCCCACGGCGGCGACCGGATCGCGGCGATGCTGAACTTCGACATCAATGCCTACGGCGACACCGTGGTGTTTGGCCCGTCCGAGCGGACCGACAACGCGGCGGTGCGGCGGGCGGTGGTGGAGACGTGCGCGGCGGAGGCGGTACCGTGTGTCGGCTTTCCGCAGATGCCGCCGGGGGACGACCGGCCGTTCGTGGCCGCGGGCATCCCGACGGTGTCGATCGCCAGGCTGCCGGCCGTCGAAGCGCACCAGCTGTGGCTGCTGATGAACGCGGGTGCCGACTCGGGACTGGCGAAAGGCACGGCCCCGCCAATCTTCCGGACGATTCACACGGCGGAGGACACGCCGCAGAAGATCGACGAGGCGCACATGGCTGGCGTGCTGCGGTTCGCGGTGTCCCTGGCGCGGACGCTGGCTCGACCGTGAAACCGGGCGCCGGGTGCGGTGCGCAGCCCGCCGGCTGCGCATCCAGGTCTCCGTCCTCGAGTGCTACGGGTGCAGGTACTGCTCGCGATAGTCGCGCGCGAAGCCCGGCTCGGTGTCCGCCCGCCCCGGGAACTGCATCGCCGCGACGTCGTAGTCGAGCGCCTCTCCCTGCTTCTCGCACGCCAGCGTGCCGAGCAGCACGATTTCCGTCAGCAGCGAGGCGTAGTCGAAGCCCGCCGAGCAGCAGGTACCCGGTCCGGCGGCGACGGCGTCGAGGAACTCGTGGTAGTGGTTGCGCGAGACGCCCTTCTGCACTTCGTAGTCGATGAACTTGTCGTGCGGATGCAGGGTCGGGTAGTCGATGTGGGGCAGCAGGATCGCCCCGTTCGTGCCAATCATGACGGAGCCGGAGCCTGGCAGCTTGCCGCCGGCGGCGTCGATGACCCCCTGCGGCGGGCGTTCGGCGCCGTCGTACCACCAGAAGTCCAGCTTCTCGCCGGCGGTGTAGGGGGTCCCGGCAAAGACGTAGTGGATCTTCGAGTTGATTGGCCAGTTGCCGTACGCCGGCGCCGGTCCGTGCGAGGTCACCTGCTGCGGCAGGTTCAGGGCCAGGCCCCGCAGCGGGGTGCTGAAGATGTGGCAGCCCATGTCGCCCAGCGTGCCGGTGCCGTAGCCGACCCGCTTGCGCCAGTTGCCCGGGTGATACACGTCGGCCTTGTAGGGCCGCCGCTCGCCGACGCCAATCCAGCCGTCCCAGTCGAGCGTGGCGGGCACGGGATCGGACCCGGCGGGGATCGGGGTCGGATCGCCCCAGGTCTTGTCGCAGAAGGTATGGACCTCGCGGATCTTGCCGACGACGCCGCTGCGGAGGAGCTGCTCGGTGACGAGCTGGGTTTCGTGCGAGGAGATCTGGATGCCCATCTGGGTCACCAGCTTCCGCTGCCGGGCGTGCAGCGCGAGTACGCGCGTTTCGCGGACGGTGAGGGCGAGCGGCTTCTGCACGTAGACCGGCTTGTTCATCATCATGGCCGAGAGCGCGATCGGCGCGTGCATGTGGTCCGGCGTGGAGATGTTGAGCGAGTCGATGTTCGAGCCGTCCTTCCGCAACAGCTCGCGCCAGTCCTGGTAGACGCGAACGTCCGGGAAGAGCTTCTTGACCTGCGCGGTGCGCGCGAGATCGGTGTCGGCGACGGCGACCAGGCTGAAGTTGGGGTGGCTCGAGAACGCGCGGATGTCCGACAGCGCCTGTCCTGCCGCGCCAACGCTGGCATGGCGGATCTTCGCGTTCTGCGCCAGCAACCGCTCGACGGCCAGCGGCGCGGCCACCGCCGCCCCCGCGACGCCCCGAATGAACTGCCGACGCGAAAATGACATCACATCCTCCAGAAAGGTGACGCGGCCCCGGCGGTTCGATGATTGGGGCGCCGCTCCTGCCCAACTATAGCGATAATCTGGGGACGATGGCGACCGACTCCCGACCCGAAGTCTGGCTGCGCGGCGCGGTTCCGGAGATCCCGGGGCTGCTGCAGCCGGTGGCTCACTGTCTGCTTCAGTGCCGCGAAGAGCTGCACGCCACCATCCCGCGCCTCAGTGCCGAGCAGCTGTGGACGCCGCCGGCCGGTGCGCCGCCGGCCGGCTTCCACCTGCGGCATGCCGCGGGCAGTCTCGACCGGCTCTTCACCTACGCGCGCGGCGAAGCGCTGTCGTCCGCGCAGCGCGCCGCGCTCGCGGCGGAAGCGGCGCCCGACATCGCCCCCAACGCGGGCGCGCGGCTGCTCGCCGCGTTCGACGAGACGGTCGAGCGCGCGCTGGCCCAGCTGCGCGCCACGCCCGAGCGCACGCTGCTGGATCCCCGCGAGGTGGGGCGCGGCCGCCTGCCGTCCACGGTCGTCGGCCTGCTGTTCCATGCCGCCGAGCACGCGCAGCGGCACGCCGGGCAGATCGTCACGACCGCCCGGATTGTCCTGGCCGGCACCGCCGGGACGCCGTGACGCCCGCGGCGGCCGCCGCCCTTGCTACACTGCTCCGCATGAATGCCTTTCTGCGGGCCGCGAGCCTGGCGCTCGCCGGTGTGCTGATCGTCCAGGTGCCGGGGGCGTCGCGGCAGTCGGCCGCGCCGGCGCCGGCCGCGGCCGCGAGCCGCTGGGCCGCCTGGGTCGAGCCGGACTTTCCGTTCTTCTCGTCGGTGCTCGACGCCGGCGGTGCGGCCCCCGGCCTGCCGGCGCGCAACCTGACGCCGCGCGGGCTGGTGCTGAACCTGGGCCGCGGCCACTGGGTCGGGTTCGACACCGACCTGCTGCGCGTGGCGGCCATCTGGCGTGGCGCGGGCCTGACCCCGGCCGCGCTGGCCCCCGGCTCCTACCACCATCCCGATCGCAAGACGCCAGGGGGGCAGTCGCCGTTGCCCCGGCCGGACGGAACGGTGTCCGTCGCCACCGGCATCTATCCCGGCTGGCAATCCGGCGAGCGTCCCGCCTTCGTGGATCCGCGCGAGCCGGCCCCGACGCTCGAGGAAGTGGGCCGCGGTCCGCTCGCCGAGGAGGCAGGCCGCTTCACGGCTGTGCACCTGGAGCGCGACGGCGTGGCGCTCGAGTACACCGCCGCGGGCGCGGCGGTGCGCGAGCGCATCCGGGTCGCGGCCACGGGGCCGCCCGTCGTGACGCGGCACCTCCGCGTCGGGCCCTCGAGCCGGCCGCTGCTGCTCGTCCTCGGCGCGACAGCCGCCGGCAGCCGCATCAGCCTCACCGGGGCCGGCGGGTCGCCGGCGCCCGGGGGCCTGTCGCTGGTCGAGCACCCGGCGCGGATGGCGGCCCCGCGATCTGGGTGGTCCGCATCTCGCCGCACGATGCGCCGCTCGAGTTCAGCGCGGCATTCAGCGACACGCCAGCGGGGGCCGCAGCGGCGGAGGACGCCCCCGCGGCGCCGGCGCTGCGCCCCGCCTCCGGCCGCCGCTGGCCGCAGGACGCCACCAGCACGATCACCCGCTCGACGGGGCGCGACGCGTTCGTCGTGGACGATATCGCGCTGCCGGACGACAACCCGTGGCGGCGCGGCGTGCGGATGGGCGACATCCAGTTCCTGCAGGACGGCACCGCCGCCGGCGTCACGCTCGACGGGGACGTCTGGCTGATTCGCGGGCTGCACGAGGCGGGCAGCCCGGTGCGCTGGCGCCGGTTCGCATCCGGCCTGCACGAGCCGCTGACGCTGGCGATCCGCGACGAGCAGATCTACGTCTTCGACCGCAACGGCATCTGGCGCCTGCGCGACACGGACGCCGACGGCGAGGCGGACGTCCACGAACTGTTCTCGAACGCCTTTGCCCAGACGGCCGACATGCGCGAGTTTCCCAGCACGCTGCGGCTCGGCCCGGGCGGGGAATTCGTCATTGCCAAGGGAGGGCAGGAGGCGGCCACGCTCGGCCGGCACAACGGCAGCGTGCTGCGGATCTCCGCGGACGGACGCCGCGCCACCGTGCTCGGCTACGGATTCCGGCAGCCGAACATCAGCGTGAACGTGCGCACCGGCCTGGTCCTGGCCAGCGACCAGCAGGGCCACTACATCCCGACCACGCCGCTGCACATCGTCAAAGATCGGCAGTTCTACGGCTTCCTCAGCGACAAGCGGCCGCGCGAAGTCTACCCGGCGCCGATTGCCGAGCCGCTCACCTGGATCCCGCACGCGACCAACGCGTCGGCGATGTCGCAGGTGTGGCTGTTCAACGCCCGCATGGGACCGCTGAACGACGCGCTGGTGCACATCGGCTTCAACAACCCCGAAGTGTTCCGCGTGCTGCTCAACGACCGCGGCACGAAGCCCCAGGCCGCGGTGGTGAGCGTGACCCGGGCGTTCGACTTCCCTCCGCTCAATGGATCCGTCAACCCGGCGGACGGCCAGCTGTACCTGGCGGGCTTCCAGATTCTCGGCTGGGGCACGACGGCCACCCGGCTGGCGGGACTGGGGCGCGTCCGCTACACCGGGGCGCCTTCCACGCTGCCCCGCGACGTGGTCCCGATGGCCACCGGCGTGCTGCTGCGTTTCGACGTACCGCTCGACGCGGCGACGGCCGCCAATCCGGACAGCTACTCGCTGACCAGCTGGCACTACAAGCGCACGTATCAATACGGATCGCCGCAGTTCAAGGCCGACGGCACACCGGGGATCGACCGGCTCGCGCCGAGCCAGGCCTACCTCTCGACGGATGGCAAGAGCGTGTTCATTGCCGTGCCGGAGATGAAGCCGGCGATGCAGATGCGGCTCGGATGGTCGCTGGCCGCCGCCGGCGGCGCGGGCTTCCAGGACAGCGCCTACTTCACCCCATACGATCTGCCGGCGTTCGACCCGACAACCGAAGGGTTTGGCGACCTCACCATCGATCTGTCGCCGCGCGCCGTCACCGCCAGCGCCTCCGCGCCAGTGAGCGCCGAGGAGGGACGCCGTCTCTACCAGCTGTTCGGCTGCATCGCGTGCCATTCGATCGAGTCCTCGTCCTTCTCGAGACTCGGCCCGACCTGGAAGGGCCTGTACGGCAGCGAGCGCACCTACGCCAAGGGTGTCCTCACGACCACCGCGGACGAGGCCTACCTGCGCGAGGCCATCCTCGAGCCGGCTGCCCGGATCGTGACCGGCTACGAGCGCGGCGAATCAGGGATGCCGAGCTACGCCGGCGTGCTCACGGACCCGCAGATCGAGTCGATCATCCTCTTCATCAAGACGCTGCGGTAACAGAAAGGGCAAAGGGCAAAGGGCAAAGGGCGAAGGGCGAAGGGCGGAAGTCCTGGAGCTTGTCCGTCCCTATGGCTGGACCCCTCGTTGGGCCTTGGGCCTTGGGCTTTGGGAGTTGCTTGCGTTGGCCGCGCGCTTGAGGCATAACAGCGGCGATCTTTGACATCAGGGTCGGCACCTTGAGCGATCTGGGGAGGTGGGCACGGGCTGCCTGCGTCGCCAGGAAGGAAGTGTGCAATGAAACCATCGCCTGGTTGGTGGCTGCCGATTGTTCTCCTGGTTGTTCCCCTCCCCGCGGCTGCGCAATCGGCAGCCGGGGGCCTTGCCCAGCTCGTCCCGAACCTCATTCTCAAAGGCATCAGCCTGCCGGGGGCCGACGATCCCGGCCGCCCGCATGCGGGGCATTTCACGCTGGGCGATCCCACGCTGGGCGGTTCGCAGGCCGCATCGGTGCCGGACGCGGCGGCAATCGGCGCGGTCGCGGCGTTCGGCGATCGGCTGCGGGCGCAGTTCGCGAACTTCCCGCTCGGATCGTCCACCGGCGGCTTCACCTACAGCTTCGACGCGGCGTCGGGCATCTACGCCCGCAGCCGCAACAGCTTCGGCCCGTCGTTCACCGAACGCGCGGCGACGATCGGCCGGAAGAAGCTCAGCATCGGCTTCAACTATCAACATACGAGCTACGACACGTTCGGCGGGGAGGATCTGCAGGGCGGCGCCATCACCTTCTACCTGCCGCACACCGACTGCTGCTCGCCGGCGGCGCCGCCGCCGAGCCCGCAGGTGCCGGGCTTCGAAGGGGACCTCGTCGAAGCCGCGCTGGACCTCAAGGCCACGACGGACACGGTGGCGCTCTTCGCGAACTACGGGGTGACCGACCGGCTCGATGTCGGCGTGGCCATTCCCATTACGCGCGTCGACCTCGAAGCGAGCGCGCGGGCCACCATCCTCCGGCTGTCGACCGGCACCAGCGCCCTCATCCACACCTTCGAGGAAGGCCGGGACGTGACCGAAAGCGTGTTCGCGAGCAGTGGCACGGCCACCGGAATCGGCGACGTCGTCCTGCGAACCAAGTACACCGTCCTGGACGCCTCGACCCCCGCGAGCCTGGCCTTCGCGCTCGACCTCCGCCTGCCGACCGGCAGCGAAGAGGACCTGCTCGGCCTGGGCACGGCGCAGGGGAAGTTCTTCCTGATCCTGTCGTCGGTCAAGGGCCGCGTGTCGCCGAACCTGAACGTCGGGTACACGCTGTCGGGGAAAGGTTCGACGTCGCCGCAGTTCGGCGTCCCGCCGGAGGGGGTGAGCGACGAGTTCAACTACGCCGGCGGTGTGGAGATCGTCGCGCATCCCAAGCTCACCATCCTCGCCGACGTGCTGGGACGCACCCTGATCGACGCCGGCGTGCTCGAAGTGGACTTCAAAACCTTCCCGTATCGCGAGGGCGCCACCGCCGGCACGGCGGCACCGCTCAGGTTCAGCAGCAGCCATCCGCTGACCGGGCAGCCCTACCGGCAGCTCACGCTGCAGCGCTACCGCGACCTCAACCTGGTCCTCGGCTCCGCCGGCTTCAAGTTCAATCCCAGAGGGAACCTGCTCGTGGGCGCCAACGTCTTGTTTCCGCTGACCGACGCGGGACTGAGGGCACGGCTGACGTATGCGATCGGCCTGGACTACGCGTTCTAGCCGCGGCGGTCATGAACCGCCTGCGGCGGAGCACTGCCGCCTGCGGATCATTTCCGCCCGACGATGATCCATGCGTCCGCCTGCTTGCGCAGAGTGAAAGTCTGTGTGTCCGAGTAGCGCTGCTGCCTGCCGACGACCGGCCGGAAGTCGTGCGACATCAGCACCACCACGGTCGCGTCGCTGGCATCGGCAGACAGGTCGATTTTGCGGATGTCGATCCCGAGGTCGTACGAGCGGTAGCTCGCGAACGCCTTCGACAGGCCGGCGGGCTGCGACGGGTAGACCGCCAGCACCTCGCGGGCATTCAGCGTGTCGTACGCCGCCTCGTAGCGCCGCATGACCGCGGCGATGCGCCGCTCCTCCTCGGCGCGGCTGACGGCCGGAGCCGCCGGCGCCGGGGCAGGTGCGGCCGGGCGTCCTTCTTCCCGATTCGGCGCCGGCTCGGCGGGCATCGGCGTCCCGGCGGGACGGGCCGTCGGGGATTCCGGCCTGGCCGCCGGCTCTTCGTTGGCCGGCTGCGGAGCCGATGGCTCGTTGCGCGGCCGTGTTGCCGGCAGTTCGACGCCTGGCTGGTTGGCTGGCGGCCCCGTGCGGGGGCCTCGGGTGGCTGCATCTCCCGGCGTGCCAGCGGTCGAGGTCTCGATTTTTGGCTGGCCGGCGGCCGGATCGCGGCGCGGGGTCGCGGTTCCCCCGGTGCGCGGCGTCGCACGCTCGGGCGCGGCTGACGGGGGTTGACGTTCCGGTCCCGGCTCCGGCTTGCCGGTGCTCGCGGGGGTGGCTGGCGGAGGCTGTTGAACCGGCTCACCAGCGGCGGGACCACCCGCGCCGGGCGCGGCGGACGGCGTGGCCTCCGGGCCGGCCGGCGTCACCGCATCCGGCGGCGCGGTTGCGGGAGCCGGTGTGGAGTTGCGGGCGACGTAGACCACACCGATCGCAGCGGCCAGGAGCAGCACGGCGCCCCCGACGCCCCACGCCCGCCGCGTGCGGAGGACCCGCAGGGCGGCCGCGAGCGCGGCCTCGCGTCGTGCTCTGGCCGCCGCCTTGTCACGGGCGCGACCCTCGGCCCGCCGCCGCGCTTCGGCTTCTTCCTCGCGCGCGCGGGCCTCGGCCTGGCGCCGGGCTTCAGCGGCGGCCACGTCCCGGGCACGGGCCTCGGCCTGACGCCGGGCCTCCGCGGCTGCCTCCTCCCCGGCACGGGCCTCGGCCTCGCGGCGCGCTTCGGCGGCGGCCTCCTCCCGGGCGCGGGTCTCGGCCTGCTGTCTGGCGTCGGCCTCCGCCTCCGCCCGGGCGCGGGCCTCCGCCTCCGCCTGCTGGGCGCGGCGCTTGTCATCGCGCGCCCGCCGGCGCTCGTCGAGGGCCGCGAGCGCCTGGCCCCGGACCTCCTGCGCCGGCGCCAGCTCGGGGTCGAGCGCCAGCGCGTCTTCCGCATGCCGCACGGCCCCCTCGAAATCCTCCTCCTCCAGGCACCCGCGCGCGCGGGCGGCCGCGGCCTCGGCCAGGCGGGCCTGCTCGCGGGCGAGCTCGCGGTCGCGCCGCAGCCGCAGCAGCTCCTGGCGCAGCGCCAGGCCGATCAGCGATCCGGGCTCGAGCGCGAGCGTCTGATCGATCAGCTCGGAGGCTCTGGCGAGATCCCCCTCGGCCAGCGCCGTGCGGGCGCCGCCCAGCCAACCTTCGATCTTCTGCCCGTCGATGGCCTTCCTGGCGCGGTCGAGCAGCTCCAGCGCCTCGACCGCCTGGGGGTCGAGCACCAGGGCCTTCTCGCAGGCCCACAGCGCCGCTTCGTAGCTGGCGCCGTCGAGCGCCTCGCGCGCGGCCGCCAGGTGCATGGCGATTTCGCGCGCCCGGCGCTTCTGCAGGTTCTGGAGCTCGGGGCGCTGCGCCGCCGGCTCCACCGCCTCGACCGGCGGTGCGCACGCCCGCTGGATGGCCTCGACGAGCCGGCGTACGTCGGAGTCCCAGCGCACGTCGCTCAGCTCGATGGCGTTGCGATAGGTGAGCGCCGCCAGGTCGGGGGGCAGGTCCTCGGCGGCCGGCATCACGCCCCGCTCGACCAGCACCGGAATGACACGGATGCTCTCGTTCTTCAGCGCGGTGGCCACCTCGACCCGGAGAAAGTCTTCGGGATTGTCGAGGCGGCGCCGCTTCTGCCGGGGATCCTGGATCGTCAGCCACTCCCGGCCGATGATCGCGAGCAGCACGGCGCAGGACGCGAGCTCGCGCCTGATGAACTTGACGAAGTCCACGCCGGCCGGGATGTTGTCGGTGTCCTTGAAGATGCGGTCGGCGCCGAAGTGCGCCTTGAGGGCGGGCAGCAGCGCCAGCACGTGCCCCGAGCTGTCCTCGCGGCGATAGCTGATGAAGATGCGCGACTCGGGCTGCGGAGCTGCGGCCATATCTCGACCTGCCCACTGTCCGGTTCCGCCGGTTCGTCCGCCGTGGCTACGTAGGGGGATTGTAGAGCACCGCGGTTCCCCGGGGAACGCCGCTTTTCGCCGCCGCCGCCGCCAGGGGGCAGGCGGCCAGCGCCCGGCGCGGTGATATTCTTTGTGGATATTGCCGGTCCTCGCCGCTCGCGCCTGCGCAGCTGTCGTGATGGCTCTTGCCCTCGGCGGCGCCGCCTGCCGGACCGCCGGCTCCGGCGCGAGCCCCGAGCCCGCCATCATCCAGCCGGGCGCGCCGGGGCAGGCGTCGGCCGAGATCAGCGCCGGGGCGGCGTCGGATCTGTCAGGCGTCCGGTTCACCCCGGCGGATGTCCGCTTCATGCAGGGCATGATCGGCCACCATGCCCAGGCGCTGGAGATGACGGCGCTGCTGCCGTCGCGCACCAGCCGGGACGAGATGCGGCTGCTCGCGAAGCGGCTCGAGGCGTCGCAGGCCGACGAGATCACGATGATGCAGCAGTGGCTGACCGAGCGCGGCCAGCCGCTGCCGGATCCGCACGCGCACCACGCGCACGGCGCCGCGCTGATGCCCGGCATGCTGAGCGCCGACGAGATGGCGCGCCTGGCGGCCGCACGCGGGGAAGCCTTCGACCGGCTGTTCCTCGCGCTCATGATCAAGCACCACGAGGGCGCCCTCGTCATGGTGCGGGACCTCTTTGCCACGCCAGGGGCGGGGCAGGAGGCGGAAATCTTCGCGTTTGCGTCCGACGTGGACGCCGATCAGCGCATGGAGATCGATCGCATGCGTGAGCTGCTCGGCCCGCCGTGACGCCCGTGCCGGCAGCCTCTGTGAAAGGTCCAGACATGACATCCGCCTCGATTGCGCCCCTCCGGATCCGCTGCGGCCGCACGGCGCGCGCGTTCGGCTCGAGCCTGTCCACCGCCCTGGCGCTGGCCGCGTGCCTGGGCCTGTCCGCTGCCGCGCAGGACCGTCCCCCGGCCGCTGCCGCGACGCCCGCGCCCGCCGCCCAGGCTGACCCACGCATCGGCCTGAAGCCGGGCCTGCGGGACGCCGGCGAAGCCGCCCGCCACATGAAGAAGATCGCGAGCCTGCCGCAACCGGCAGGGTTCTTCGATCCGAAGAACCCGGCAGGCGAAGCCGTCCCGCCCGAGCGCACGCGCAAGCCGGCGTCCGGCAGCACCGCGAAAGAAGAAGACGAGGAAGAAGAGAAGGAAGCCGAGAAGCCCGGGGCCAAGCCGGCGCCGTCCCGCGGACCGAGCCTCAGCTTCGCCAACTCGGATCTCGCGTTTCGCGGGGATCACCTCTTCATGGGGAACTTCCACGGCTTCAATACCTACGACATCGAAGACGCCACCAGGCCGAGGCTCATCGCCTCGGTGGTCTGCCCGGGCGGCCAGGGGGATGTGTCGGTCCACGGCAACCTGCTGATCATGTCGGTCGAGCAGACGCGCGGGCGCATCGACTGCGGCACCCAGGGCGTGGAGGCGCCGGTCAGCGCCGAGCGGTTCCGGGGCATCCGGATCTTCGACATCAGCGACGTCCGCAAGCCGAAGCAGCTGGCCGCGGTCCAGACCTGCCGCGGCTCGCACACCCACACGCTGGTCGCCGACCCCGACGACACGGCGAACCTCTATGTCTACGGCTCGGGCACGAGCACGGTGCGCTCGGCCGACGAGCTCGGCGGCTGCTCCAGCAAGGGCCCCAAGGAAGACCCCAACACCTCGCTCTTCAGCATCGACGTGATCCAGATCCCGCTGGCGGCTCCCGCCACGGCGAAGATCGTCAACCGCCCGCGCATCTTTGCCGACCCGAAGACGGGGGACATCGCCGGGCTCTGGCCCGGCGGCAACCATGGGCCGGGCACGCAGAACTCGCGCCTGACCAACCAGTGCCACGACATCACCGTGTTCGCCGGGATCGGCCTGGCGGCTGGCGCCTGCTCGGGCAACGGCATCCTGCTCGACATCTCCGATCCGGTGCATCCGGTCCGGCTCGACCACGTCTCCGACAAGAACTTCGCCTACTGGCACTCCGCCACCTTCAACCACGACGGGACGAAGGTGATCTTCACCGACGAGTGGGGCGGCGGCACCCGCCCGCGCTGCCGTGCGTCCGACCTGCCGACCTGGGGCGCCAACGCCATCTTCGACATCGTCGACCGCAAGATGCGCTTTGGCGGCTACTACAAGCTGCCGGTCGCGCAGACGGACCAGGAGAACTGCGTGGCCCACAACGGCTCGATCGTGCCGGTCCCGGGGCGCGACATCATGGTGCAGGCGTGGTACCAGGGCGGCGTCTCAGTGTTCGACTTCACCGACTCGGCGGAACCAGTCGAGATCGCCTTCTTCGATCGCGGGCCGCTCGACGCCAAACAGCTGATCACCGGCGGGTACTGGTCGGCCTACTGGTACAAGGGGAAGATCTACGGCGCGGAAATCGCGCGCGGCCTCGACGTCTTCGAGCTGCTGCCGAGCGAACACCTGTCGAAGAATGAAATCGAGGCAGCCGGCCTGGTTCGTCCGCTCGAGTTCAACGCGCAGCAGCAGCCGCGCATCGAATGGCCGGCGGCGCCGGTGGTGGCCCGCGCCTATCTGGACCAGCTGATGCGCAGCAAGGGCATCCGGCCCGAACGCGCCAGCGCGGTCACCGAGGCGCTGCGCCAGGCCGAGTCCGGCGCGGCGGCCGGCGCCAAGGCCGATGCCGTCGCCGGGCGGCTCGAGGCACTGGCCACCCAGCTCGACTCGGATGCCGCCGCGGCCAAGGGGCGCGACGCGGCCCGCCTGCGCTCCCTGGCGGCCACCCTGAAGGCGCAGACCAAGCCTGCACGCTGACGGCACGCGTCCTGATATCCTCGCAGGCCACCCTGCGAATGATGCGATCCGGACCCGGGTTCCGTTACCGTGTGCGACGGTTCGTGGTGCGCGCCGCGCTGCTCGGCGCGGCCTCGCTCGCGGCGGCCTGCGGGCGGTCGCCGCTGCAGCCGGCCCCGCCCGGGCCCCCGTCGCTGACCTGCCCGGCCAACGTCACGATTTCCGGCGTCGTGGGCGGGGCGCAGAACGTCTCCTATCCCGCGCCGGTACCGTTCGGCGGTGCCGCGCCGGTCCTGGCCTCCTGCCTGCCCCCCTCGGGCGCCTCGTTCCCGATCGGCGCTACCGTGGTGAACTGCACGGCGACCGACGCGCTCAACCGCCAGGCGGCCTGCACCTTCGTGGTGACGCTCCAGCCGCTGACCCTGAGCGCCCGCCGGTTCGTCGCGTTCGGTGACAGCATCACCGCCGGCGAAGACGGCCGGCGGCTGCAGCTGCGTTTCGGCTTCATCGATCCGGTACGGGCCTATCCGGCCGTCCTGCAGTCACTCCTCCGCGCCGACTTTCCCGACCAGGGCGTCTCGGTCTTCAACGAGGGTCTCAGCGGCGTCCGCGCGCCCGACGACCTCGCCCGTCTGCGTGGTGTCCTGCAGGCGCGGCAGCCCGACGTCCTGCTCCTGCTGCACGGCTACAACGACCTGCTCAACGACGGCCTCGCGGCAGCCGAGCCGGTCGCGATCGCCATCCGCGACGCCATCCGGGTCGCGCGCGACCGCGGAGTCCCGCACGTCTTCGTCAGTACGTTGACGCCCTCCCGGCCGGCCACCGGCCGGTTCAACCGCACGATCGATCCGCGGGCGGTGCAGGCCACCAACGTCCGGCTCGTGCAGATCGCGATGGCCGAGGGTGCCCGCCTGGTGAACGCCTACGACGCCTTCCTCGGCCGCGAGACCGAGCTGGTGGAGGAGGACGGCCTGCACCTGACCGTGGCCGGCAACCAGCTTCTTGCCGAGACCTTTTACGCCGCCATTCGTGCCGCCGGCCTGACCGCCCCCCCTGCGCCAGTGATCGCGGCCGCGGCGCCGGGCGCGCTCAGCGGAAGCGCTGCGCCTGCTGCCAGATGGTGAGGATCGACAGCACGCCGAAGAACAGCGTGGACCACGCCAGCGCGCCGAGCCGCATCGGGCCGGGGCTGATGGCGCGGGGCAGGAAGCGGCGGTTCAGCACGATCAGCAGGAACGAATAGAGGAACATGATCGCGCCGCCGGTGCAGGCCGAGATGACCAGCAGGACGATCGGCTGGTTGAACCCGGCCAGGATGATCACCACGCCGAGGACGACCATGCCCCAGACCAGGCGGAAATACAGCCGGCTTTCCGACAGCGCGGAGGCGCCGAGATAGGTCGTCTTCAGGACATCGGCGGCCAGGCGGCTGGTGTAGTCGATGATGCCCATCGACGTGGCAAAGAGCGAGAAGGCGCCGATGCTCCAGAACAGGACGCCGAACCACGGGCCGACGAGCGACTGCAGCTCACGCCCTTCCCGGAGCAGGAACGTCACGTCGTTGGGCAGGTCCGGCCGGCCGAAGAGCGTCGAGTGGGCGAGCATCGAGGTCAGCGCGATGGTCAGGAGCGTGACCAGCACGAAGGTCAGGAGCTGTTCGAGGTTGGCGAAGCGCCACCAGCGCCGCCAGCGCGCCATGTTGGCGGCATCGATCTCGAAGATGAAGCTCGCCGCTGACGGCGCCGCCTCCTCGACCCCGGTGACCGGGCTGACCAGCCGCGGCACGTAGCGCCCCATGCCGAAGCCCTTGTCCCGGATGTAGTTGCTCTGGCAGAGATTCTGGCCGCCACCGGCGCCGGCGAACGCCGCCGCGCCGAGCAGCAGTGCGAACCCGAGCTCCGAGGGCAGCCGGGCGCCCGTCGAGAACCCGGACGGCAGCGCCCGCCAGCTCTCGGCGTCGATGGCCAGCCACACGGCCAGCCCCATCAGCACGACGACCGCCGCGACCTTCACGAAGAGCAGCCGCTCGAGCGCCACGTAGACCACCGGCGCCAGCGTCAGGGCCGCCCCGATCACGATCAGGCCGATGATCGCGATATAGCGCGCGTTGCCGCCAAAGATGAATGTCGCCAGCGTCGCCGAGCTCATCGCCCAGCCGGGCCAGAGGTTCGCGAAGTACACCAGGATGGCGAGGACGAGCCCCCAGTGTTTCCAGAAGCGGTTGAAACCGCTCAGCGCGGTCTCGCCGGTGGCGAGCGTATAGCGCTCGATCTCCATGTTCAGGAAGTACTGCGTGAAGACGCCGAGCGCCGCCCCCCACAGGAACACGAGGCCGACCTGCGAGGCGATGTAGGGCCAGAGGATGAATTCCCCCGAGGACAGCCCGACGCCGGCGGCGACGATGCCGGGACCGACGATGCGCCAGAGTTGACGGGGCGGCTCGGGAAGCTCGCGCACCTGGCGGTCGGACGCGATGGGGACAGCGGTTCGGGTCCTGGTCATTGGCCTCGCTTGTGTGGGAGTGCAGAGCATCCTAACGGCTTCGCGACCCCGGCACAACCGCCGGCCCGGTGCCGCGCCTTCCGCTTATAATCCCGGTTCGCGCTTCCCGCGATCCCGGAGTCCTATGAGACTTGTTCCCGTCACGCTCCTTCTCCTGGCCTGGACCGGGTTCCCGGCCACGCTCGCGGCGCAGATCCAGCCAGGCGCCGCCTACGACCCGGCGGTTCCCACGCTCGAAGCGGTCGTCGGCCACAAGCCGGGGGAGGCGATCACGACGCCGGACGAGATCGGCCGTTACCTCGAGGCGCTGGCGAAAGCGGTGCCCGAGCGGACGCGGCTCGTGAAGTACGCGACGACCTGGGAAGGTCGTCCGCTCCACTACCTGATGGTGGGCGCCGCGGAGCGGATGGCGCGGCTCGACGAGGTGCGGCGCGGCATCCAGACGCTGGCGTCCGGGGCCCCGGAGGCCGATCGGCTGGTGGCGGAGCTGCCGGTCCTCGTCTGGCTGATCCACGGCGTCCATGGCAACGAGATCTCCTCGTCCGACGCGGCGCTGCAGGAGGCGTATCACCTGCTCGCCGCGCGGGGCGACGCCGACGCCGACCTGACGCTGCGCGAAGCGGTCGTCATCATCGATCCCATGCAGAATCCCGACGGGCGGCAGCGGTTCGTCACGCAGAACCTGCTCGGCCGCGCCGCCGATGCTGATCCCGAGCCGGCCTCGGCGGAGCACGACGAGCCGTGGCCGGGCGGCCGCTCGAATCACTACCTGTTCGACATGAACCGGGACTACTTCGCGCTCTCGCAGCCCGAGACGCAGGGGCGGGCGCGCGTCATGCTCGAGTGGTATCCGCAGGTGGTGGTGGACCTCCACGAGATGGGGGGCAACTCCACCTACTACTTCGCCCCGCCTGCCGAGCCGTTCAACCCGTACATCACCGAGATGCAGCGGCGGTGGCTCGACACCTTCGGCCGTGCCAACGCGGCGCAGTTCGATCGCCGCGGCTTCGGCTACTTCGTTCGCGAGGTGTTCGACGCGTTCTACCCCGGCTACGGGGATTCCTGGCCGACGTTCCACGGCGCCGTGGCAATGACCTTCGAGCAGGCCTCGGCGCGCGGTCTGGTCTTCCGCCGCGACGACGGCACGGAGCTGACCTACGGGCAGGCGGTGACGCAGCACTTCACCGCGGCGATGACCACCGCGGTGACCGCCGCCCGGCACCGCGAGCGCCTGCTCAAGGACTTCCTCGACTATCGCCGGACCGCCATCAAGCTCGGGCAGCAGGGCACCCGCGAATACCTGATCCCGGCCGGGCAGGATCCCGCCCGCATGATGCGGCTCGCGCACATCCTCAACCTCCAGGGCATCCAGGTGCGGCGGGCCGAGGAGCCGTTCGTCGTGGACAAACGGACGCTGGCCGCCGGCACGCTGATCGTGCCGCTCGCGCAGCCCGCCGGCCGCCTCGTCCGGAATCTCCTCGATCCAGACGTCAAGCTCGACGACGTGTTCCTCAAGGAGCAGGATCGCCGCCGCCGCGAGCGCCTGCCCGACCAGATCTACGACGTCACCGCCTGGAGCCTGCCGCTCGCCTTCGACATCGAAGTCGTTCCATCCGCGCGGGCGAGCACCGTCCGCGCCATCGAGGTCGGCGATGTCACGCTCCCGCCGCCGGCGCCCCCCGCGAACGGCACGATCGGCTACCTGATGCCGTGGGGCAGCGGCGCGGCCGCCGCGGCCGCCGATGCCCTGCGCGGCGGCGTGCGCATCGTCTCGGCCGACGAAGGGTTCACGCAGGGGAAACGCCAGTACCCGGCCGGCACGGCGTTCGTGCGGCTGTCGGAGAACACGCCGGAGGGGGTCAGCCGCCTGCTGCAGGCCGTCCACAAGCACGGCGCGGAGCTCGTACCGATCACCGAGACGTGGACCGACGCCGGCATCTCACTGGGCAGCGGCCGGACCGCGCGGCTCAAGTCGCCGCGCGTGCTGCTGGCCTGGGACGTCCCCGCCTCGAGCCTGTCGGCGGGATGGGCGCGCTACGCACTCGAGCGGCGCTTCGGGCAGCCGGCCACGATCGTCCGTGCCTCGACGCTGGAAAGCTTCGACATGGCCGGGTACGACGTGCTCGTGCTGCCCTCGGGAGACTACCGGTTCAACGACGACGCCCTGCGCCGGCTGCGCGACTGGATCCGGAACGGCGGGACGCTGATTACGCTGGCGGACGCCTCGCGCTGGGCCGCTCGTGAAAAGGTGAACCTCCTCTCGACCACCACGCTGCTGCGCGACGGTTCGCCCGAGCGCGAGCCGGAGCCGGCCGGCTCACGTCCGGCCGCGGGGCAGGCCCAGGGCGGTGGCGGCGCCAACGGCACGCGGCCGGAGACGTCGAAGCCTTTCGACTACGACAAGGCCATCCAGCCCGAGCGCGAGCGTCCGGAAAGCCTCGCGGGCGCCATGCTGCGGGTGCGCCTCGATCGCAACCATTGGCTCACCGCGGGCCTCGATACCGACATCACGGCCGTCGTCGAGGGCGCCCGGGTGTTCGCGCCGATCAAGCTCGACTCGGGACGGAACGTGGGGCTTTACCAGACAGAGGACCGCCTGGTGGCGGCCGGCCTGGTGTGGAAGGAGGCCCAGCCGCTGCTCGCGCAGCGCGCCTTCCTGATCCACCAGCCGATGGGGCGCGGCCACATCGTGGCGTTCGCGGAGGACCCGAACTACCGGGCGTTCACCGAGGCGACCTCGCTGCTGTTCATCAACGCCGTCCTGCTCGCACCCGGGCACTGATCGACTCAGGGATGCCCGACCACGGTCTGCTGCCGCCCCTCATCCTCATCTACACCATCGCGCTGGTGCTGGTGGTCGCGCTGGCCCGCGCCCGCGTGCCGGCGATCGTGGCGATGATGGTCGCGGGGGTCGTCACCGGGCCGAGCGGCCTGCGCGTCATTGGCACGGTGGAAGACGTGGAGATGCTGGCCGAGCTCGGCATCGTCCTGCTGCTCTTCACCGTCGGCCTGGATTTCTCGCTCGCCGCGGTCCGGCAGATCTGGCGCACCATCCTCGCGGCCGGCACTCTTCAGATCACCGTCACGGCGGCGGTCGTGGCGACCCTGGTGGTGGCCGTCGTGGGGACGGCGCTGCCCCTGGCCGTGTTCATCGGGCTGTTCGTCGCGCTGTCGAGCACCGCCATCGTGCTGAAGGGGCTGGCCGAGCGGAACGAGCTCTCGTCGCCATTCGGGCGCCTCAGCGTCGGCATCCTGCTCCTCCAGGACCTGGCGATCGTCGTCCTGCTGCTGCTGGTGCCGATCCTGTCGGGCCAGACGTCGCTGGCGGCGGTGCCGATTGCGCTGGGCAAGGCGCTGCTGGCCATCGCCGCCGTGGCCGGCGGCAGCCGGCTGGTGCTGCCGGCGCTGCTGCGCCTGGTGACGGCGAGCGGGCGCCGCGAGGCCTTTCCGCTGGCCATCGTCGTCGCGGCCGTGGGGACCGCCTGGCTGGGGACCTTGATGGGGCTGTCGATGGCGGTCGGTGCCTTCCTGGCCGGCCTGATGCTCGCCGAGAGCGAGTTCAGCCACCAGGCCTACGCCGAAGTGCGGCCGGTCCGGGACGTCCTGTCGGGACTGTTCTTCATCTCGCTCGGCATGTTGATCGACTTCCCGACGATCGTGCGGCAGTGGCACCTGGTCGCTGGCGCCACGGCCGGGATCATCGTCATCAAGGCCCTAATCGCGACCGCGGCGCTGCTGGTGTCGGCCTCACCAGTCCGGATTGCCGTGGCGGCCGGCATCGGCCTGGCGCAAGTGGGTGAGTTCTCGTTCATCCTCGGGCGGGCAGGGCTGGCGGCTGGCCTGCTGCCGGTCGCGATGTGGCAGATCATGCTCGGCGCAAGCGTGGCGACGATGGTGCTGACCCCGCTGCTGCTGGGCATCGCCCCCGCGGTCGGGGCGTGGATAGCACGGCGCGGCCGTACCGCCCCGGTCGCGATAGAAGCGGGCATCCCGCCGCTGTCGGGGCATGTCATCGTGCTCGGCTTCGGGATCGGCGGTCAGCTGGTGTCGCGCGCGCTGCGCGACCTGAACGTGCCGTACCTGATCCTGGAGCTGAACGGCGCGACGGTACGCCGCGCCCGGGCGGACGGACATCTCATCTTCTACGGCGATGCCACCAGCCGCGAGAGCCTGCACGCGGCCCGCCTCGAGCATGCGCTGGGGATCGTCAGCCTGCTGAGCGATCCGGATGCGGCCTACCGGATGGTCCGGGCTGCCCGTGAGCTGGCACCGGGCGTCGCGATCGTGGTGCGGACCCGCTACCGCCTGGAAGCGGACCGCCTGCAGAGCGCCGGGGCGACGGTGGCCGTCGCCGAGGAGCTCGAGGCGTCGCTCGAAGTGGTGGCGCAGCTGCTGGCCCGGCTGAACATCCCGGGCAACGTGATCGAGCCGCTGCTCGACATCTTCCGGCGGGAGTCCGTGTCCCTCCGCCCGCTGCGGGCGCCGCGCTCGATGATGCAGTCACTGCCGGAAGCCATCCAGCGGATGCCGGTCTCGACGCATCGCATCGAATCGGCCCACTGGGGGAACGGCCGCAGCATGGCGGAGCTCAACCTGCGCGCGAACACCAACGCGTCGGTGCTGGCGATCCAGCGGGGCGACCGCTACATCACGACGTTGTCACCCGACGAGCGCCTGCGGGAGGGTGACGTGCTGTTCCTGCTCGGCGACGACAGCGACGTGCTGCTGGCGCGTCAGCTGCTATCGAGGGATCCCCAGTCCTGAGTCCCCGCTGTCCTGCACTCCGGACACCTGACACCGGCAGGTGACGTGCCGGCGCAGCATTTCCTTTTGACCGGCATTGCCCTGCCGGGTACCAGCATTGCAGATGAGTTCGTGGCCTGTCTTCTGGAGGTCCGGATGCGCTCCCCACGATTACTGACTCTGCTGACCGCTGCGGCCGTCCTGTCCGCGCCCCTGCTGCTTCCTGCCGAAGCTGCCGCGCAGCGGCGCGTCGTGCGGCGTCCGGCCCCGCGGTCGGTCGTCTACGTTGCCGCGCGACCCTACCGCTCGTACTACTACCCGCCGTTCTACAGCTACGGCGGCTGGTATAGCGGCTGGTACGGCTGGTCTCCCTACTCCGTTTACGCGCAGCCGTACCCCTATCACCGCTACTACCCCGACTATCGGGGCTCCGCCCGCCTGCAGGTGCAGCCGAGGGACACGCAGGTGTTCATCGACGGCTACTTCGTGGGCATCGTGGACGATTTCGACGGCTGGCTCCAGCGGCTGCACGTGGAGCCGGGCGAACACGAGCTCGAGCTCTACCTCGAAGGGCACCGCACGTTCCGCCAGCAGGTGCTGTTCCGGCCGGGCGCGACGCTGAAGCTCGAGCACGTCATGCAGCCGCTCCGGCCCGGTGAGGCGCCGGACTCGATGCCCGTGCCCGACCCGCGCGCGGCGCAGCCGTCGCCGGCACCGGGCCAACCTGTCCCGGCGCCGCGCCGCGGCGTCCCCCCTTCGCGCGCTCAGGCGCCGACCTACGGGGCGGTCGCAATCCGCGTACAGCCCACTGACGCGGAAGTGATCGTGGACGGAGAGCGGTGGGAGTCGCCGCAGGCCGGCGACCTGACGCTGCAGCTGGCCGAGGGATCGTACCGGGTCGAGATCCGGAAAGAGGGCTACCGGCCGTACTCCGCGACGGTCGACATCCGAAGCGGCGAAACGACTTCGCTCAACGTCAGCCTGAGCCAGCAGTAAGGGTCAGCGGATCAGCAGCACCAGCCGCGGGAACACGAACGTTCCCGCGGCCCGGTCGATGACGTTCACCTGGCAGGTGTAGAGACCGGCCTCGAACGCCTCCGCCGGCACTTCGAGGCGAAATACCGCGGCCCGCCGGCCGGGTTCATCGAGTGCGGTGCGCTCGACCACCGGCGTATCGAGCACTTTCACTTTTCCCCGGTAGAACGCCAGGCTGGCGCGCAGGTCCGGTGCGCCGTTGCCGGCCGCGAGCGGCTCGTAGACCTCGAAGTAGAAGAACAGCTTCTGGCCGCGCCCGACGACGTGGGTGACGTTGGGGATGAGCTGCAGGCCATCGCGGATCAACGGGTTGTCCGACCGGCCGCGGCCCGGCGCGGGCTCCAGCTGCGTGCTCAGGACCACCGAGCTGACCTTCACCGGCGCCTGCTTCAGTTCCGGCACGACGATCGGCGCCTCGAACGACCCGATCGCCCCGTTGGCGTTCTCGCGGACAACGACCTTGACCGCGAACCGCCCCGGCGGCAGCGTGACGCCTGACTGATAGAGGACCTGTTTTCCTTCGAGCGTGGTCGCTTTCCCCGCCGCCAGCTCCATCGTCTGGCGCATCCTGCCGACCGGCCGCCCCTGCTCGTCGCGGACCATCCCGAGCACGTCCAGCGTCGCCTTGTCGCGCCCCGCCGCGACCGGCACCGCGGAGCCCGGTACGGCGACCGAGATGGGCACGTAGTAGCGGTCGGCCGCGAGCCGGAAGAACCCGCCGGTCACGAGGACCGGCAGATCGGTGGCGGACACGTCGGCGAACAGCTGCTCCTGGAGCTGGGTTTCGCGGTCGCCACGGCTGGTGTGCTGGAAGTCGCGGGCGGCGTAGTAGCCGGCGCGTGCCTCGACGCGCAGGCCGTCGCGCTTCACGCGCACCTGCACGCGGCGGAACCGGCCGTCCTTTGCGGTGTTGGTGCTGCTGTAGCCGAGCAGGTAATAGGCCGACAGGTCGCGCTGGACGCGGGTGAAGGCGTCGCTGAAGTCGTTCGTGTCGGTGAACGCGCGGCCGCCGGTGTCGGCGGCGAGCGACGTCAGCGTGTCCTGCGACGCCGCGAGCCGCGAGAACTGCTGCGCGACGCCCCGTCCGGAGAACATGCCCTGGCCGCGGCCGCTGCCCTGCCGGGCGTCGCCGCCCGGCACCACAGCCTGAAGCCCGCGCGTGTCGATCGGGTAGACCGCGACGTGCGCCCGCACGGCGGCATTGACCGCCGCTCGCAGCTCGACGACGTTGTCCTGTCCGCTGCGCTCCATGCCGGCGCTGAAATAGACGATCGCCTTCTTCTGCTCGATGGGAGCCAGCGTCTCGGCCAGCGTGCGGAGCGCGCGCAGCCGGACGTCGTTGTTGAACATGTCGAGCTCGCTGGCCTCGACCGACCCGGTGTCGTCGGCGGCGGCCGCGGCTTCGTCGGTGGCGGCCGTGCTGGCCGCTGGCGCGTCGGTGGCCAGGCCGTCGGTGTAGGCCAGCCGGCTCAGCGCCGCGTCCACCCGGGCCCGGTCGGACGTGAAGTCGGTCAGCACGTCCAGTGTGGACGCGATCGTGGCGACGGCCACCATGTCCGCGTCGTCCATCTGGTCGGTGACGTAGCGGCGCGCGGAATCAACCGCCCGCTGCACATCCTCCGGCTGCATCGAGCTGATGTCGAACAGCAGCACGATGAGCCGGCGTCCGGCCACGGCAGCCGTCGTCAACGGGCCGGCGGGCTCCAGGGCCGCGGCCTCGGGGCGGGCGGGAGCCACCATGTTCGTTGCGGCACCCGCGAGCAGGTCGACGGTTGCGGCCGCTCCCGCCGCACGGCCGGCAATGTCCTGGAACGTGAAGGCCAGCACGTCCTGCGGCCGGCCGTCCTCCCGGATCTCGAAGTCCGCCTGCGACAGCCCGCGGACGATGTTGCCCTCGCGATCGCGGACGACGACGTCGATGGAGACGACGTCGCGGCCGCTGCGGAAGATCGGGCGCTGCTGCGCGAGGGGGTGCGCGATGGTGAGCGCGGCGACGGCGACGGCAATGGCGGCGGCCCTCATCTCAGAACCTGAACCGGACGTTGGCCTGGACCGAGCGCATCGGCCGCACCGAGAGGACCTGGCCGAACGTCGGCGAGTTCACGACGGTATCGATGGCGCCGTAGTTGACCATGTTGAGCAGGTTGGTCGCGTTCAGCTGGATCGTCGCGACCCGGGTGCGGCCGAAGCGGACGTCGCGTGCGAGCTGGGCATTGAGCTGCCGGCTGCCGGGGCCGATGATCAGGTTGCGGCGGGCGTCGCCGAAGGTCCCGGGCTCCGGCAGGGAGAACGCGGCGGTGTTGAAGAAGAGATCGATCGTCGGGTTCCCGACCCCGATCGGGGCGCCGCTGTAGTCGGCGCGCAGCGTGCCGTTGGTGCCCCGTGCGACGTCGGCCGCCGCGCCGGTCACCCGCGGCGTGTATGGGGTGCCCGACTGCCAGGTGAATGTCGTCGAGGCGCGCCAGTTCTCGAAGAGCCTGGCCCACAGGCCGCCGCCGTTCAGCCATCGCCGATCGGGCCCGAACGGCAGCTCGACGCTGCCGTCCACGGCGAGCTGATGGCGGCGGTCGAAGCTCGAGAGGCCCCACTCGGCGTCGAGGTCCTGGTCGTCCTGCGCCACGACGCTGCCGCCGCCGCCCAGCGTGGACGCGTTGTCGCGGGAGCGCGCCAGCGTGTAGGTCAGGCCGGCGCCGATGCCCCGGACCGGCCGCCGCCGCGCGCGGAACGTGGCGGCGTGCAGCACCGACGATCCCTCGGACGTCTGCCAGAGGAAGGGCTGCACTCCCTGGATGCGCAGGCCGGTGGGGCCGCGATTGGGGGCGCGCAGCATGTCGAGGCTGGAGCCGCGGATCTCGGTGTATCCGGCGCCGAGGTTCCACACCTGTGCGACGTCGCGGGAGAGGTCGGCGTTCCAGGTCTGGACGGTGCCGAGCGCGTAGTCGCGCTGCACCCCGTAGTTGTTCGTAGTGTCTGACGGGGCAGCGGTGGCGAGGGGATCGGTCAGGCTCAGCGCTCCGGCCGCGGTGCCGACGGCGGTGCTGGTGACGGCGAACGGCGGCTGACCCACGAGCTGCCGGGCGATGGACGAATACGACCCGGCGTTGAAGGCCACGCCGTAGCCGGCGCGCAGCACCGTGCCCGGCCTGATGCGCCAGGCCAGGCCGGCCCGGGGCGCGATGTTGTTGGTGTCGGCCTGCATGAGCGCCGAGGGGAAGGCGCCGCTGTACGGGCCGGTCCCGCCGGAGACCACCGGGGTGACGGCGGTGAAGGCCGGCGCCGCGTCGAGGTTGACCATCTGGCCGTTGCGTTCCACGAACGGCCGGAGCAATTCGTAGCGGACGCCCAGATTGAAAGTGAGCGCGGAGCTCTTCCGCCAGTCGTCCTGGACGAAGAGGCTCATCGAGCGGCCGGTGAGCTGCACGTTGCCGGGGCCGTGTTGCAGGCTGGCCTGCTGCGGCAGGCCGAGGAGGAAGTCGGCGAAATCCAGGCCGTCGCCGCGGGCGGCCACCGAGCCGCCGGAGGCATACAGCCCGGTGAACACGAAGGCGCCGCGCGCACTGGGATCGGTCCGGTTGTTCGACGTGTCCCAGCGGTAATCGCCGCCGAGCCGCAGCGTGTGCTGACGGATCGGCCGCGACCAGGTGTAGCCCGCGGACACCCGCGTATCGCGCCGGCTCGAGGGGACGAGATCGCGCACGCTCGTCAAGCTGCTGAACGACAGGTCCGGCACGCCCCAGGCGAAGGGATCGGTGGCGACGCCGGTGATCCCGGCGGCGCCGGCGACGTCTTCGACGTTCGCGTATCGATTCAGCGACTGCGACTGCGTCCGCGACAGCGCAACGGTGACATTGTGCAGCATGCGGCGGTGGGCGACGTTGAGCGACACAGGAACCGACAGGCTCGAGCTGTCGTTGATGCCGCCGAGCGTGGGGAAGACGTTGATGCGATCGTTGTTGGCACGGCGGTACTGCAGCTGCGCGTTGAGCAGCACGGAGGTGCCCTGCTGGCCGCGTCCGCCCCTGCCGCCCGCGCCGCGGCCGCCGGCGCCCCGGCCGGCGCCACGTGCCCCCGCCGCCGCGGGGGTGAAATTGTGCGTCACGCGGGCGCTGATGTTGTCGCCGAGCGAGCCGGTCGTGGTCGTGTAGTGATAGTTCTGCGAGGTGCCGCTCAGGTTCGGCGAGGGAATGAACCGGAGCAGCGCCCGCGCCGCCGGGCTGATCAGATCGGCGGGGATCCGGTTGCCGGGCAGCGGCAGGCCCGTGGCAGGGTCCACGAGCTGGCCCGCGCCGGCGGGGAAGGCGCCGTCGCGCATCGCCTCGGTGGGCACCGTGGCGTACTGATCGAACAGCTCGTTCCCGCGGTTCCCGCCGTAGCTGAAGGTGAAGCTGGTTCGCCGGGTGCCGTCGTAGACGCCCGGGATCTTGATCGGCCCGCCAACCGTGCCCCCGAAGTTCTGGCGTGTGTAGGGGGCGCGGGCGGCTCCGGCGTCGGACCGCAGCTGGTAGGGCGCCGCGTCGAGCGCCGATCCGCCGAAGGCGTAGGTGACGGTGGCGGTGTAGCCGCCCTGGCGGCCGCCCCGGCCGCCGATCATGAAGTCGCCGCGGCCGCCGGCGCGCTCGCCGGCACCCCCGCGTCCTCCGGGTCCCGCCCCCGGACCGCCACGGCCCGCGAAGCCGCCGAACCCTCCCGGGGCCCCCTGACTGCCGGGGGTGCCAAACCCTGGCGGCAGCTCCCCCGACACGGGATCGAACTCGCCGCGTCCCATCGCCTCCAGGCGCTCGCCCATCATGCCGCGGTCGAGGCTGGCGGTGTTGCCGGTGAACGCCACGGCTTGCGCCGGCGTGTCGGTGGAGAAGCCCGGGGGCAGGAGCTGGCGGGTGGCGGCCTCTTCCGCTTCACGATCCGATGCCGCCTCCGCCACCGCCGCGACCGCGGCCTGCTGCTGGACCGCCAGCGTCTCGAAGCGTGCGCCGGGCGCGGCGCCGCGGCCGGGCGCCGGGGCCGCCGGCGAGGCCGCGGCCCCGGCGCTGGCAGTTGCGCCGGCCGCACGCGCGGCACGCGGTTCAATCGCCAGCTGGAAGTCGATTGCCTGGCCGCAGCTGCCGGGGCCGGCCGTGAGCTCGCGCTCGGCGGCGACAAAGCCGGTCAGCTCGGCGGTCAGGCGATAGGTGCCCGGCGCCACGGTGATCTGAAATCGCCCGCTCCCCTCGGACGAGGTCGCGGCGGCCGCCGTGTTGCCCGACTTCACCACGATCGCGACGCCGGGAAGGGGCAGGCTGCCGCTCTTCGTCGTACCCTCGATCCGGCACCGGGTGTCAGGCTGCGCCTGCACGGCGGCGATGGGCGGCAGGGCAGCCACCGCGGCCGCCAGCGCCGCGCCCAGCAGCGTGGCGAACCGATGCGGCAGTCGGGCCGGGCGGGCGGATATGTGTGGCATCACTCGCGATACGGAGCTGGCGGCAACGGCGTTTCGCCGCGGTCAGCCGGCCGGTGTGTCGGCGGGCGGTTCATGAACGCCGGGGGTGCGCGGCAGCACGATCTCGAACCGGGCGCCGCCTCCCTCGGCGTTGGCGGCGGTGACGCGGCCGCCGTGCCGCTCGACGATCGCGCGGACGATCGACAGGCCGAGCCCGCTGCCGGACGCGGCGCCCGACGTCGTCCGGGACGCGTCGACTTTGTAGAACCGGTCGAAGATGTGCGGCAGGTGCTCCGCCGGGATGCCCGGGCCGGTGTCGCGGACGGTGATGCGGACTTCGTCTGCGAGTTCTGCCGCGCGCAGCTCGACGCGTCCCCCGTCGGGTGTGTGGCGGATGGCGTTCGAGGCGATGTTCTGGAGCGCCTGCTCGAGCCGCTGGAGGTCTCCCTCCACCGCGAGATCGCCGGGTGCCTGGACGTCGAGCGTGATCCCGCGCGCCAGCAGCGTCGGCGCATGGCGGTCGGCCACCCGGCCGAACAGCTCGGCGACCCGCACCTCCTCGAGGGTGAGCGTGGCGCCCCCGCCTTCCAGCTTCGCCAGCTCCAGCAGGTCGCCGATGATCTCCTCGAGCTTGTAGGTCTCCTGGTCGACGATGCCGAAGTAGCGCGCGCGGGTCTCGGGATCGACCGACAGCGCGGGCATGGCCAGCGTCTCGGTGTAGCCGCGGATGGCCGTCAGCGGGGTCATCAGCTCGTGCGAGACGTCGGCCAGAAGCTGCCGCCGCGCCCGGTCGGCGGCGGCCAGCGCCGTCGCGCGTTCGCCGAGCTCGCCTGCCATCTGGTTGAAGGCGTGGGCGAGCGCCGCCACTTCGTCGCCGCCGCGTTCGTCCGCGCGCACGTCGGTCCGGCCATCGCCGAGCGCGCGCGCCGCCTGCTCGAGCGAACGGAGCCGGGTCCGCGCCGGGCGGAAGATGACGAGCGCGGCGGCCATCGACCCGAGCCCGAGCAGCGCCAGCCCCCACCAGATGAGCGTCGGGCCGAGCTCGCGGATCACGATCTCCATCGGCGGCGGCCCGCTCGGCACCGCGACGTAGCCGACCTGCGCGGCGTTCACGACGATCGGCGACACGTGCAGCGGCGCCCCTGGCCCGCCGCGTCCGCCGATCCGCCGCCGGCCGCCCCGGTCCTCGATCGGCCCCGTCGGCGGCCGTCCACCGGCAGGCGGCGCGGGGCGTGCGGACGGCGGCGGGGCGGGAGCATCCTGGTCGTTCCAGTCGCGCGGCGGGCCCGGACGCTCGCCGAACGCCACACCTGGCGGCGGCCGGCGTCCTGCGCGCTCGCCAAAGCCGGGCGGCAGCATGCCGGGCTTGTTCGACGCCCGCCGGCCGTCGCGCATCAGCACCGCGAAGGCCAGCGGCGCGCCGTCGAAGCGGTCGGCGACATACTGCGTCAGGTTCAGCGACGGCTGGTCGGTGAGCGCGTCCGACAGGTCGCGCGCCACGAGGTCGGCGAGCTCCTGCGGCGTCCGGCTCATCGCCGACTCGGTGAAGCGCCCGGTCAGCCAGAGGAACAGCACGGCCTGGAAGACGAGCAGGACGGCGAGCATCGCGACGAAGCCGAAGGCGATCCGCCAGTAGAGGCTGCGGAACCACCGGCGGCCTCGCGGCGGCGCTGGCGTCGGCGCGGCGGCCGGGACGACGCCGGCAGCGCGGCTGGTCTCAGGCATCGGCGAACTTGTAGCCCGACCCCCACACGGTCAGGATGAATTTCGGATCGGCGGCGTCGGTCTCGAGCTTGCGCCGCAGCCGCTTCACCAGCGTGTCGACGCTGCGCACGGTGATGTGCGTGTCCTCTCCCCAGACCCGCTGGACCAGCGCCTCGCGGCTGAAGACGATGCCGCGATTGGCCGCGAGCACGTAGAGCAGCTCGAACTCGTGGGCGGTCAGCTCGATGTCGCGATCCCCGAGCCGCGCCTGGCGGCGCGCCGGTTCCACGCTCAGCTCGCCGGCCCGCACGGCGGGCGCGTGCTCGCCCGTCGTGGTGCGCCGCCGCCGCAGCAGCGCGCGGACGCGGGCCACGAGCTCGCGCACGCCGAACGGCTTGGTGAGGTAGTCGTCGGCGCCGCTGTCGAGGCCGAGCACCTTGTCCACTTCGTCGCGCCGCGCGGTGAGCATGAGGATCGGCGTGTCGGCGTTCCGCGACTCGCGGCGGATCGCCCGGCACAGCGTGACGCCGTCCAGCCCCGGCAGCATCAGGTCGAGCACCAGCAGGTCGAACAGCTCCGCCCGCGCCAGCGCGAGCGCCTCATTGCCATCGCCCACCGGCACGACGGTCAAGCCCTCCGAGCCGCAGGTGCAGCTCGACCAGTTCGCGGATGTGCGGGTCGTCCTCGACCAGCAGGACGCGGGCGTCGTTCCGGGCGCGTGTCGATTCCATCGGCACGGCTAGTGTAAACGCTCGAAGGCCCGTGAAATTGGCCCCTTCCGGCGGCCACGGTTTTTTCACACCGCCGCCATGCGCCTGCCACGTCCCCCCCGTTCTAAGGGGTATGAGACGCACAGTGACGAAGACGCTCGTGGCGGTGGGGCTGGCCGTCGGGATCTCGGCCGCGGCCGGCGTGTCCTACGCGCGGCGGAACGCCGACGCGCCGATCGTGGTCAGCGAGGCGGTGACCCGCGGCGCGGTGGTGCGCACGATCACGGCGACCGGCACCCTCGAAGCGGTGAAGACGGTGGAGGTCGGCACGCAGGTCTCCGGCAGCATCCAGGCGCTGCACGCCGACTTCAACGCCATCGTCCGGAAGGGACAGACGCTGGCGCGCCTCGACCCGTCGCTGTACCGGAGCACGCTGGAACAGGCGCAGGCGAATCTCGTGCGCGCCGGCGCGGATCGCGATCGCGTGGCGGTCACCCGGGCCGATGCCGAGGTGAAGCTGACGCGCGCGCGGGAACTGTCGGCGCGCCAGCTGCTCCCCGCCGCCGACCTCGACGCGGCGGACATTGCCGTCCGCTCCGCGGCGGCGCAGGTGCAGTCGGCCGAGGCGCAGGTCACGCAGGCGCGGGCGGCCGTCTCGCAGGCGGAGGTCAACCTGGCCAAGACGGTCATCGTGTCGCCGATCGACGGGATCGTCATCGCGCGCAACGTGGACGTGGGACAGACGGTGGCCGCCAGCCTCTCGGCGCCGACGCTGTTCGTGCTCGCGGCCGGCCTGGACCGGATGAAGGTGAACGCCAACATCGACGAGTCCGACCTGGGAGCGATCGCCGACGGCCAGGCAGTCAGCTTCACCGTCGACGCCTACCCGCGCGACACGTTCACGGGCGTGGTGGATCAGGTGCGCCTCAACCCGGTGGTGCAACAGAACGTCGTGACCTATGCGGCCATCATCGGTGCCGCGAATCCCGGCCTGAAGCTGAAGCCGGGCATGACGGCGAACGTGACCATCGAGGTCGCGCGCCGCGACGGCGTGCTCCGGGTGCCGGTGTCGGCGCTGCGCTTCAAGCCGACCGACGCCGTGAAGCAGGCGCTCGGCGCCGCCGGGCCGAGCCCGGCAGGGACGATCGTGTGGGAGCTGGTCGCCGGCGGGCTGCACCCGCGCCAGGTGACAACGGGCGCGACCGACGGGTTGCTGACGGAAATCAGCGGCGACGGGCTGGCGGAAGGCCTCCAGGTCGTCACCCGGGTGACGACGGCGCAGGAGGCGCCGGCACCGGCGCGGGCCGCCACCAGCCCGCTGATGCCGGCGGGGACGCGGCGGTAAGGCGGCGGAGAGAACGACACCACAACCGCGGCACGGGCCGCGAACCGGGAGGGACCCATGAAACGACTGACATTGAGCGTGATGATTACGGCGGTACTCGGGCTGTCGGCCTACACGATGGCCGGCGCGCAGGGACCGGGGCGCGAACGCGGGTTCGGCCCGGGCGGGCCCGGCGGGCCGGGCCGGGGCGCCGGGGCGATGCTGCGGGGACTGGATCTGACTGACGACCAGCAGGCGCAGATCAAGGCCATCCACGAGGCGGAGCGGGCCGCGCGCGAGACGGCGTCCGGCGCGGCGCCGGCGGCCGAGGCGCAGCTGCATCGGCAGCTGCACGCGGAGGTATTCGCCGATTCGCCCGACACGCAGAAGATGGCGACGCTGCAGGAACAGATTCTGCTGGCCCAGGCCGCGCGGCTGACGAAGCGGCTGGAGGTGGAGCAGAAGATCGCGCAGGTGCTCACGGCCAAGCAGCGGCAGGCGGTGCGCGAGCGGCTCGCGCAGGCGCCCCGCCGCGCGACGTCCCGCGCGCGCGGGCAGCAGAACGACGCCACCGGGCGGAGTCCGCGGCCCGATCGGTAAGCCGCCGCGGGCGGTTCGGCGAGAACCCGGCACGCGGGCCGAGCGGGCCGTGCGGCCCCCCGGCCCGCGTGTTAGGATGGCCTTGGACGCCATGCCCCGCCACACGACCCTCGTCTGTGCGTTGGTCGCGGGCTTGTTGACCGTTCTCGCGCACGGTCAGCAGGCCGGTGAACAGGAGCGGCAGCCGCCGGTGTTCCGGACGGGCACGAACCTGGTCCGCGTCGACGTCACCGTGACCGACAAGGACGGCCTGCCGGTCCGGTCGCTCACGGCCGACGACTTCGAACTGCGCGAAAACGGCGAGGTGCAGTCGATCACCAGCTTCAAGCTGGTCGACGCCACCGGCCAGCCGACCGACGACCTGTCCCTGCCCATCCGCTCGCGCGCGCACGCCGCCGCCGAGGCCGCGCGCGACGACGTCCGCGTCTTCCTGATTTTCTGGGACGAATATCACATCGATCAGTTCGGCAGCGCCGTCCGGGCGCGCGAGCAGCTGACGCGCTTCGTCCTCGAGGCGTTCGGCCCGACCGACCTGGTGGGCCTGATGGACCAGCTGACGCCGGTCGACGCGCTGCGCTTCACGCGCAATCGCCGGGAACTGGCCGACCAGGTGCACCAGCTGCGGGGACGGCGCGGCATCTACGTGCCGGCGCGCAGCGCCATCGAGGAAGCCCACCTCCGCAACGCCCAGGACGTCGAACGGATCCGGACGCAGGTGACCGCCACCGCGCTCAAGAGCGCCGTGATGCACCTCGGGGCGCTGCGCCAGGGGCGCAAGGCGGTGGTGTTCGTGAGCGAGGGCCTGGGGCGCCTCGGGCAGGACGGCATGCGGATCGTCTCCGACCTCATCCGGACGGCGAACGACAACAACACCGCCATCTACACCGTCGATCCGCGCGGCCTGCAGGCGGGCCCCGGCGTCGGGCTGACGAGCGGCATGTCGTCGCTGCTCAGCGCCCTCGCCGATTCCACCGGCGCCGAATCGATCGTCAGCAACGACGTGACGGGAGCCCTTCGCCAGGTGGTCCTGAACGCCAGCGCCTTCTACCTGCTCGGGTATTCGCCGCGGGACGGCCAGCTCGATGGCCAGTTCCGCGAGATCAAGGTGAAGGTCAAGCAGTCCGGCCTGCAGGTGCGCGCCCGGAACGGCTACTGGGCGCCCCGCGCCGCCGAGATCAATCGCGCCCGCGCGGTCGCGCTTGCCGCGGCGCTGCCGTCGCCGGTCAAGAAGGCCTTCGACCAGCTCACGCCCGACAACTCCCGCCGCGCCGCCGACTTCTGGATCGGCCTGACGCCCTCGACGCCGGCGGGGGTCGATGTCCGCGTGGCGTGGACGCCGCGCCCGGTCATCGACGGCCGCAGCGAGGCGAAGTCGGTCTTTGTGACCGCGTTCGTCGGCGAGGACCGGCTGTTCGAAGGGCCGGTGGAAGAAGCCGGCACGTCGTTCACCGCGGCCCCGGGCACCGTGCAGCTCGACTTCACGATTTCCGATCCCACCGGCGAGGTGATCGACCGCGAACAGCGCGAGCTGTCCATCCTCGATCCGCGGGAGACTCCGCTGGCGCTGACGACGCCGATCCTGTCTCGCGCCCGGACGGCCGCGGAGATGCGCGCGTTGATGGCCGCCCCCGCGCCGGTGGTCTTTGCCGGCCGCGAGTTCTCGAGGACGGATCGCGTGACGCTGCGTGTCCAGCCGTACGGCACCGCCTCGGCGGCCGCCGCGGTTACCGCTCAGCTGCTGGGGCCGCGGGGGAATACGCTGGCCACACTTCCCATCAGGCGGGTGGCGCCAGGGACGGGCTACCAGCTCGATCTGCCGCTCAGCAGCCTGTCCACCGGCGAGTTCCTGATTGCGATTGCTGCCCGCACCGACGCGGATCACGTCGAAACCTTCGTGCCGATCCGCATGGGACGATAACGCCCGACGCCCGCGGGCAAGCGGCGCGCATCTTGCGTCGGCCCGGCCGTGCGCCTGCGACATTACATGCGACTTCCACCCCCCATCCTCGCCGGACGCCCGATCGCCCTCTCGATCCTGGTCGCGATCGTGGCGATTCTCACGTTTTTCGCGGCCGGCCTGACGGCCTGGGTCACCTACGAAGTGACCGCTGGGCTGCCCACGCGCGACCAGATCAGCGGCCTGGGCGACATGGCGCAGTCCACGACCATCTACGACGCCGCCGACAAGCCTGTCTTCACCATCTTCAAGGAACAGCGGATCGAGATTCCCCTGGCGGCGATGTCGCCGAACCTCATCAAAGCGGTGATTTCCGTCGAGGATCAGCGCTTCTACGAGCACGGCGGGGTCGATGCCGTCCGGGTGGCGGCGGCCGCGGTCCGCAATATCGAGGCGGGCCGGCGGGCGGAAGGCGGCAGCACGATCACCCAGCAGCTCGCACGGCAGAGCTTCCTGAGCCGCGACAAGACCTATCCGGCGCAAGCTCAAGGAAGTGATCCTCGCCGGCTACATCGAGAACGAATACACCAAGGAACAGATCCTCGAGCTCTACCTCAACAAGGTGTATTTCGGCGACGGCCTGTATGGCGTCGAGGCGGCGTCGCGCGGCTACTTCGGCAAGAGCGCCAAGGACCTCGCGGTCGACGAGGCCGCCCTCCTGGCCGGGCTGATCCAGTCCCCGTCCAGCTACGCGCCGACGGTGAATCTCGAGCGCGCGGTCGCGCGCCGCTCCGTCGTGCTCCAGACCATGGTGATCGTCGGGCGCGATCGACGCCGACACCGCCGCCCGCGCGCGCAAGGCGCCGGTGGTCGCTGGCCGAACGGCCTCGAGATCCGCGAAACCTTCGGTCTCTATTTCAAGGAGCAGGTCCGCCGCGAGCTGGTCGAGCGCTTCGGCTGGCAGCGCGTCTACCAGGGCGGCCTCCGGGTCTACACGACGATGGACGGCGCCCTGCAGCAGCGGCCGAGAAGCTGGTCGAGAAGAGTCTCGAGGAGGTCGAAGGGCGGCGCGGGTTCGCGTATCCGGCCCGCGGCACGCTCGCGAAGGTGAAGGAGGGGGAAACCCCCGACTACCTGCAGGCGGCGCTCGTGGCGATCGATCCGGCCACCGGGCACGTCCGGGCGATGGTCGGCGGCCGCGACTTCGGCGAGAGCCGCTTCAACCGGGCGATGCAGGCCAAGCGCCAGTCGGGGTCGGCGTTCAAGCCGTTCGTCTTTGCCGCGGCGCTCGAGGCCGGGCAGTCGCCGGCGTCGATGATCACCCGCCTGAACGATCCGGTCCTCACCGCCCAGGGTGAGTGGGTGCCCGAAGACGAGCACACGACCGCCAGCTCGATGACGCTGCGCACGGCGCTGCGGACCTCGAGCAACCGCGCGGCGGTGCAGCTGCTCAACACGGTCGGCATCGAGAAGGCCGTCGAGCTACGCCGAGAAGCTGAACGTCGGCACGCCGCCGAGCGTGCCCTCGCTGGCGCTCGGCGCGAGCGACGTCACGCCTGATCCAGCTGACCGCGGCCTACGGCGCCTTCGCCGACGGCGGCATCGTCCGCAAGCCGGTGCTCGTGCGGCGCGTCGAGGACAGCGACGGCACGGTGCTGTTCAGCGACGAGGGCAAGAGCGAACGGGCGATCAGCGAGGCCACCGCCTTCCTGATGGCGAGCATGCTGGCCGACGTGATCAACTCCGGCACCGCCTACCGCGCGCGGCAGGCGGGGTTCATGCTGCCGGCGGCGGGCAAGACGGGCACCACCAACGATTACGTGGACGCGTGGTTCGTCGGCTTCACGCCGCGCCTGGTGACGGGCGTCTGGGTGGGCTTCGATCAGCCGAAGACCATCATCAGGAACGGCTACGCCGGGGAGGTCGCGGTGCCGATGTGGGCCGGCTTCATGAAGGTGGCCACGCGCGGCGACAAGCCGGAGTGGCTCGCCCGGCCCGTCGTCGGTGGTCGGCACCAACGTCTGCCGCATCTCCGGCCTGCTGCCGAACGGCGGCTGCGACCGCGTGGACGTGGTCAACCGCGACGGGCAGGTCGAAACGCGGTCGATGGTCTACACGGACTATTTCGTGAAGGGCTCGCAGCCGACCGCGGTCTGTCCGCTGCACGAGAAGGACTCGTTCCTCGACACGCTGGCGGGGATGTTCGGCAAGGACTCGGACCAGCCGCCGATTGCGGTGGATGCGGCCGGGCTGCCGGACTCCGGCGCGGCGGCGACGCGGACGAGCGGCGCGGCGGCGGCCGGCCAGCCCGTGCCCGCCGACGGCCCGGCCGCGGCGGAGCAGCCGAAGAAACGCGGGTTCTGGTCGCGCGTTTTTGGCGGCGGCGGGGACAAGGACAAGCGGCAGGAGGAGGAGAAAAAGAAAGAGGAGGAACGCAAAAAGCCCGGTATCAAGTGATAGCATTCCCCCAGCCCGACCATGCCATTTCGTGACCTTGCCGGGCACCGCCGCCAGCTCGAACTGACGGCACGCGCCGCGGTTCGTGGAACCCTGCCGCCCAGCCTGATCTTCGCCGGCCCAGACGGAACGGGAAAGCGCCGGGCCGCCGTTGCCCTGGCCCAGCTGTTCAACTGCGCCAGCCCCGCCGCCGAGCCCTGGCCCGATGCCTGCGGCGTCTGTCCGCCTCTGCCGGCGGATCGCGCGCGGCGTCCACGCCGACGTGCTCCTCATCGAGCCCGGGCGACAACGGCAGCATCAAGGTCGATCAGGCGCGGCAGGCGATCGAGCGCAGCGCCTACCGGCCGTTCGAAGGCAAGCGCCGTGTGGTCATCGTGGACGACGCCGATGCGATGGAGGCGTCGGCGCAGAACGCCCTGCTGAAGACGCTCGAAGAGCCGCCGGCGGCCTCGACCTTCGTGCTCGTGACGTCACGGCACGACATGCTGCTGCCGACCGTCCTGTCGCGGTGCCAGCGGATCCGGTTCGGGCGGCTCGATGCCGGCCGAGGTCGCGAGCGTGCTGATGCGCGACCACGGGGTCTCCGAAAGCGAGGCGCACGCGGCGGCGCTGCTCGCCGACGGCAGCATCGGCCGTGCCCTGGAGGGCGACGGAACGGCCTACGCCGGAGCGCGCGAGGCGGCGATGGGCATGCTGAGCACGCTCGCCGATACGCCCGATCCGCGGCGGTGCCTCGCCGGGGCGAAAGCGCTGGGCGGCGACAAGGTCGACCGGGACGAGCTGGGCCGCCGGCTGCGGCTGGTGGCGTCGCTGCTGCGGGACCTCGGCGTGCTGGCCTCGCGTGCGGACGAGCGGTCGCTGGCCAACGCCGACTTGAAGCCGGGGCTGCAGCGGCTGGCGGGCTCGTTCGACAGCGGCCGGGCCGTGCGCGCGTTCTCGTCGGTCGATCGGGCGCTGGCCGCGCTGGAGCGGAATGCCAGCCCCAAGATCGTCGCGGACTGGCTCGCCTTCCACATCTGACGGGCCGTTCACACAGAGGCAGCTATGAGCTCCGGCCCGGCACGGCCGTTCGTCAGCGTCAAGTTCTCCCCCGTGGGGCGCACGCTACGCTTTCCTGCTGCCCGAGCTGGCTCTCGATGCGCCCTCGCTGGACGACAGCATGCCGCGTCCGATTCCACCGGGGGAGCAGGTCGTCGTCCAGACGGCCGACGGCCCGTCACTGGCGACGGTGACGCGGCCGATTCCCGCGCTGGCCGATCGCCGGCGCCCGCCGGAGGACTCGACGGCGCGCGTCGTCCGGCGCGCCACGCACGAAGACGTGGTCGACCAGGCTGAAGCAGGCAGCAGCGCGAACAGGAGGCACGGCGGCTGTGCCTGGCTCAAGATCCGGGAGCGCGGCCTGGCGATGAAGCTGACGCGCGTCGAGCAGCTGTTCGACGGGTCGCGGCTCATTTTCTACTACACCGCCGAGGGACGGGTGGACTTCCGCGAGCTGGTCCGCGACCTGGCCGCGCACTTCCGCACCCGCATCGAGATGCGCCAGATCGGCGTGCGCGACGAAGCGCGCATGCTCGGCGGCTACGGGCTCGTGCGGCCGGCCGCTGTGCTGCACGACCTGGCTGCAGACGTTCGAGCCCATCTCCATCAAGATGGCCAAGCAGCAGCAGCTCAGCCTCAATCCCGTCGAAGCTGTCGGGGATGTGCGGCCGGCTGAAGTGCTGCCTGCGCTACGAGCTGCCGAATGGCAAGGGTGTCGTGCACGGCGGCTGCGCGGACGAAGGCGGCTGCGGCTCGTGCAGCAATCCTACCGGGCCGGGCGGCGGCTGCGGCAGCTGCAGCCACGGCTCGTGCAACAGCAGCTGCCGGTGACCCGTCCGCGCATCGGCATCACCGTCGGCGATCCCGCGGGCATCGGGCCGGAAATCGCGCTCAAGGCCGCTGCCGCCGCCGGCGTGCTGGCCGTGTGCGAGCCCGTTCTCTACGGCCCCTCGTCGCCCGCGGACCTGCGCGCGTATGCTCCCGGCACCCTGTCCGCGGCCGCGGGGCGGGCGGCCTACGACGCCATCGTCGAGGCGGTGGCCGATGCCCGGGCCGGACGGATCGACGGCCTGGCCACGGCGCCGATCAACAAGGAGGCCTTCGCCGCGGCCGGCGTGCCCTGGCGCGGGCACACCGAGCTGCTGGCGCACCTGACCGGCGCGCCGCGCGTGGCGATGATGTTCTACGCGGAGGCGCTGCGGGTGGTGCTGGCCACGGTGCATATTCCGCTCGCCGACGTGCCGCGGGCGCTGACCCGGGAGCGCCTCGAGGAGGTCGTGAGCTTTGACCGCCGCGGCGCTGCCGCGTTTCGGGCACCCGAACCCGCGCTCGCGGTGGCCGGGCTGAACCCGCACGCCGGCGAGCACGGGCTGTTCGGGGGCGAAGACGAGGCGGTGCTGCGGCCCGCGATCGAGGCGTGCCGGGGGCGTGGTGTGGCGGTGGCCGGGCCGTTCCCGGCCGACACGGTGTTCCTGCGGGCGATGCGCGGCGAGTTCGACGCGGTGATGGCCTGCTATCACGATCAGGGACTGATCCCGATCAAGCTCGCCGCGTTCGGCCGGGCGGTGAACGTCACGCTCGGCCTGCCGATCATCCGGACCTCGGTCGATCACGGCACGGCGTTCGACATCGCCGGCCGCGGCATCGCGGATCCCTCGAGCCTCGTCGAAGCGGTGCGGCTCGCGGCCCGGCTGGCGCAGGGCGCGGCAGTGAAGGCGGACGTGTAGCTGCTATGGCCAAGACCGCGCGCGAAGCCGCGCAGAAGAACATCGCCGAGAACCGCAAGGCCTTCCACGACTACCACATCCTCGAGACCTTCGAGGCGGGCGATGGCGCTGCTCGGGACCGAGGTGAAGTCGATCCGTGAAGGCAACGTCAACCTGCGCGACAGCTTCGCGCGGGTCGAGTCGGGGGAGATCTGGATCTACAACGTCCACATCAACCCCTACAGCCACCGCGGCTACGCCAATCACGAGCCGACGCGGCGGCGCAAGCTGCTGCTGCAAGAAGGCGGAGATCCGCAAGCTGATCGGCAAGACCGTCGAGAAGGGGATGACGCTGGTGCCGACGCGGATGTATTTCCAGAACGGCTACGTCAAGGTCGCGATTTCGCTGGCCAAGGGCAAGAAGGCGCACGACAAGCGCGAGACGGTCAAGCGCCGCGAGGCGGATCGGGAAACGCGCGCCGCGGTCAAGGAGCGGCGCGGCTGAACGTGGTACAGTGACACGCTTTACGCGGAGGCAGAACGCAGCATGAAAGGGAATCGCGCGGTCCTCACCGCCATCGTCATTCTCGTCGTCCTGGTGATCGGCTGGTGGCTCTTCGGCCGCGGCGGCGGCGGCGGACGCATCGACCTGCTCGAGCGGTTCGAGGCCGCCGAGAAGCGGCCCCCTGCCGCCTTCGCGCTCAGCGAAGCCACGCTTGCCGGCGAGGCCAAGCGCGCGATCGCCGTGTCGCCGGTCGCCGGCAGCCGGCTGATCTACCGGGTGCGCGTCCCCGACGACGGCTGGCTCTGGGTGTCGGTCGGGATGAAGCCGGAGTCCTGGCAGAAGGAGGGGGACGGCGTGAAGTTCCTCGTCGGCGTCTCGGACGGCCGCGCCTTCGAGCCGCTCTTCGAGCAGCACCTCAACCCGTTCGCCAACCAGGGCGACCGCAAGTGGGTCGATGTCCGGGTCGATCTCTCCACCTACGCCGACGAGGAGGTCGACCTCATGTTCAACACCTACGCGAGCCTGCCCGGCCAGGGCGGCGAGGGCGGCGACCTGCGCGGCGACGACGGCGCTCTGGGGCAGCCCCGAGATCGTGGTCCGGTAATGGACGGTCCGGGACCCGCGGTCCCGCTGCTGGATCTCCAGGCGCAGTACCGTCCGCTCCGCGCCGAGCTGCTCGCGGCGATCGAGCGGGTGTGCGACAGCCAGCGCTTCATCATGGGCCCCGAGGTCGAGGCGCTCGAGCGTGAGCTGGCCGACGCGCTCGAGACGCCCGCACGCCATCGCGGTCTCCTCGGGCACCGACGCGCTCCTGGCGACGCTGATGGCGCTCGGCATCGGCCCGGGCGACGAAGTCATCACGCCGACCTACTCGTTCTTCGCCACCGCCGGCTGCGTGTCGCGCCTCGGCGCGACGCCGGTCTTCGTGGACATCGATCCCGTCACCTACAACCTCGATCCCGACGGCGGTCGCGGCGGCGCTCGCCCCGCGCACGCGCGCGATGATGCCCGTCCACCTCTACGGGCTGTGCGCCGACATGGACCCGATCCTCGAGCTGGCCGCCGGCGCCGGCGTGCCGGTGATCGAGGATGCCTGCCAGGCGATCGGCGCGCGCTACCAGGGGCGGCAGGCCGGGACGATCGGCACGGCCGGCTGCTTCTCGTTCTTCCCGAGCAAGAACCTCGGCGCGTTCGGCGACGGCGGCCTGGTCGTCACCAGCGACGACGCGCTGGCGCACGAGATCCGGCTGCTGCGGAATCACGGCGCCGAGCCGAAGTATCTGCACCAGCGGATCGGCGGCAATTTCCGGCTCGACGCGCTGCAGGCGGCGGTGCTGCGGGTCAAGCTGCCGCACCTGCCGCAGTGGACCGAGGGGCGCCGGCGCAACGCGGCCGGCTACGACCGGCTGTTCCGCGCGGCCGGCCTCGACGGCCCGATGTCGTGCTGCCGGTGGAGCCGCCCGGCTACCATCACATCTACAACCAGTTCGTGGTCCGGGTGCCCGGCCGCGACCGCGTCCGCGCGCGTCCTCGACGACGCGCGGCATCGGCACCGAGATCTACTACCCGGTGCCCTTCCACCTCCAGGAGTGCTTCGCGGATCTCGGCTATCGCCGCGGCGCATTTCCGCACGCCGAAGCGCGCGGCCGCCGGCAGCTGGCGCTGCCGATCTACGGGGAGCTCACCGCGGACGCAGCAGGACGCCGTCGTGGAGGCGGTGGCCGGCGCGTTGCGCGGCTGATGCGCGTCCTGGTCACCGGGGCGGGCGGGCTGCTCGCGGCGGCTGTCGCGCGGGCGTTCCGCGAGGCCGGTGACACCGTCGCGCTGGACCGGACGGCCCTCGACATCACGCGGCCGGACGACGTTGAGCGCGTGGTCGCCGATGTCCGGCCCGATGTCATCGTCAATTGCGCGGCCTACAACAACGTGGACGCGGCCGAAGACGACGCCGCCGCCGCCCTGGCGACCAACGCGCTGGGCGGTGCGCGCGCTGGCGCGGGCGGCGCGGCGGCGCGACGCGGTGTTCGTCCACTACAGCACCGACTTCGTCTTCGACGGCGACAGCGACCGTCCCTACGTCGAGGACGGATCGCCCCAACCCGCGCGGCGTCTACGCCGCGTCGAAGCTGCTCGGCGAGTGGTTCGCGCTCGAGCATCCGCAGGCCTACGTGCTGCGCGTCGAGAGCCTGTTCGGGGAACCCGGCCCCGGCGCGACCCGGCAGGGCAGCCTGGGGGTGATCGTGGCGCGCATCCGCGCGGGAGAGGCGGTGCCGGTATTCGTGGATCGCACCGTGTCGCCGAGCTACACGACCGACGTCGCCGGCGCGACCCGCGCCCTCGTCGAGCGCCGCGCGGCGCCGGGCGTCTATCACTGCGTCAGCTCCGGTGCGGCGACCTGGGCCGAGATCGCCGAATACGCGGCGAGCCTGCTCCGCCTGCCGCTGGCGATCACCCCGATCACGCTCGAGACCGTCGCGCTCAAGGCGCAGCGGCCGAAGTATTCGGCGTTGTCGAACGAGAAGCTGGCGGCGGCCGGGATCAGGATGCCGGACTGGCAGGACGCGCTGCGGCGGCACCTGTCAGCCCTGTAGCACCTTCAGGCGAGCACCTGTTCCACCAGGGACGCGACGCGGGCGCCTACCGCCAGGCAGGCCGTGAGCCCCGGCGATTCGATGCCGGCGGCGTGAATCAGCGCCGGGTTGGCGGCATCGGGACGAATCATGAAGTCGGCGAACGACCCGGACGGCGGGTGCAGCTTGGGCCTGATGCCGCTCCCGCCATACATCAGGTCGTCCATGGTCAGGTCGGGCAGCAGCAGGCGCGCCGGCTCGAGGAACGCCTCGAGTGGCAGCCGGTTCGATTCGTAATCGTCCTTCGCGTCCTGGAAGCAGGCGGTGGGCCCGAGCAGCACCTGGCCGCCGGTGGTCTTCGTCAGGTGCACGCCGAGGCTGTGCCCCGAGGTGTGGGGCAGGGGATAGACCAGGCCGTTCAGCCAGCCGCGTTTCGCCGGCGTCAGCTCGGCGTATTCGCCGCGGCACGGGTAGATCGTGAACCGTTCGCCGCCGAGCATGGCCGAGACCTCGTCGGCGTGCAGCCCGGCCGCGTTGACCGCCACCCGGGCGGCAATGGTCTCGTGCGGCGTGCGGAGCTCGAAGCCCCCGCCGTTCGGCTGCCCCCCCGTCAGCGTGGTGCCACGAAGGAAGATGGCGTCGTGCGCCGTGGCGACCTCCAGCAGCGCCCGCAGCAGCGCTTCCGGCTCCACCCGGCCGGTCGCCGGCGACCAGAGTGCCGCGACACCCCTGACGCGCGGTTCGCGCGCCTGGATGAACTGATGCCCGACGATCTCCAGGCCCTCGACGCCGTTGTCCATGGCGCGGCGGGCCAGGGCCTCGAGCGCCGGCACCTCGTCGTCTTTTGTGGCGACCACGAGCTTGCCGCAGCGTTCGTGCGGGACCCGCTGCGCGGCGCAGAACGCGTAGAGCCGCCGGGCGCCTTCAACGCACAGGCTGGCCTTGAGGCTGTCTTTCGGGTAGTAGAGGCCGGCATGGATGACCCCGCTGTTGTGGGTGCTGGTTTCCATGCCCGGCCGCGGGCGGCGTTCGATCACGCAGACGGAGCGGCCGGCAGCCGCGAGCTGCGCGGCCGCCGACAGTCCAGTTACACCCGCGCCGACAACGACGACATCGAGATCCACGCGGTCAGCTTACCACCGCGCTTCGGGGCGTCAGCGGGTGAGCGTGCGGGTCACCGCGACGTCGCCGTCGGCACCCCAGCGGAAGCTCTCCGCGCCGCGCACGTACCAGTAGCCGCCGTTGCCCCACACCGCGACATCGGCCGCGCCGTCGCCGTCGAAGTCGCCGATTGTCGGCGTGTAGGAACTGTTGCCCCAGTCAGCCAACAGGCTTTCGGTCAGGCTGCTGGCCGACGTCAGCACGAACCAGCGGCCGATCGAGGGCCGGTAGACGACGAGGTCCGCGGCGCCGTCGTTGTCGAGATCCGCCGCGAGCGGCTTGTCGCCCAGCATGCCCCAGCGCTTGTCCCAGGAGAGGCCCGTCGCCAGCGAGCGGACGTACCAGGTGCCCGTCGAGGGGCGGAACACGCCGAGGTCGACGCGCCCGTCGCCGTCGAAGTCAGCGGGCACGGGAACGTCGCCGGCGAGGCCCCAGGCGTGCCAGACCGTCGTGGTGCCGCTGCTCGCGCGCACGTACCAGCGGCCTTCGGACGGCCGGAACACGGCCACATCGGCGCGGCCGTCGCCGTCGTAGTCGGCCGGCACGGTGATGTCGGTGGCGATGCCGAGGTCGACCGTGTCGTAGCTGGCATAGCCCGTCGACGACAGCTTGCGATACCACCGCCCGGTCGAGGGGCGGAACACCGCGATGTCGAGCCGGCTGTCGCCGTCGTAGTCCGCCGCCACCTGCACGTCGCCCGGCAGGCCGAAGTCGTAGACGCGATTGCCGGTCTCGTGGCGGATGTACCAACGGCCCTCGGACGGCCGGAACACCACGGCATCGGCGCGGCGGTCACCGTCGACGTCGGGGCCGGCCGCGGTCAGGGCGTGCATGCGCCACACCGCCGGCAGGGAGCCGCGGGTGCCGATCGTGCGCACCGACTGCGCCGCCGTCGACCGGTTGTAGACGAACCACTCGTTGCTGCGGCGGCGGAAGACCGTGAGGTCGGCGCGGCCGTCGAAGTCCATGTCCATCGGCAGGGGCAGCAGGCCCGGACCGCCGTAGGTGAAGGTGAACTGATCCTTCACGAACCACATCCCGGTGGCGGGGCGGTAGACCGCGATGTCCACGTCGCCGTCGCCGTCGTAGTCCGCGGGCACCGGCCAGTCGCCGGCCTGACCGAAGGCCACCGAGCTGGCGCCGCGAATCCACCAGGTGCCGGTCGAGGGGCGGAAGATGGCGATGTCGGCGGTGCCGTCGCCGTCGTAGTCGCCGGGCACCGGGATGTCGCCGGGACGGCCCCAGGTGGCGTAGGCGCCGCCAGAGACGTACCAGTCGCCGGCGGCCGGCCGGAAGACGGCCACGTCGGTGCGTCCGTCGCCGTTGTAGTCGGCCGGGACGGGCACGTCGCCGGGTATGCCGTATTTGAGCGTGGCGCCGCTCGAGAAGGACCAGACGCCGGTGGCCGGGCGGAACGTCGCCATGTCCATGCGGCGGTCGCCGTCGTAATCGGCCGCCACCGGCAGGTCGCCGGGCTGGCCGAAGACCGACGCGCTGCGCCCGTCGATGGCCCAGGTCGCGCTGCCAGGCGAGAAGAGCGCCAGGTCGGACATCCGGTCACCGGTGAAATCGAAGGCCGAGAGGCTGTCGTTGCGCAGCAGCGCCGACACCTCGACGGACTGCGGGCTGTAGAGGCCGGCGTTGTTGTAGGCCTGCACCGCCAGGAAGTAGCGCTGCCCGAGCGCCAGCCCGCCGACCTCGAAGGTCGTCACGTTCCCGACGTCCAGGCGGGTCACGTAGCTGCGCGACGACGAGCCGACCATCAGGACGTAGCCGCGGAGGTCGGTTTCGCTATTGGCGTCCCAGGCCACGCGAAGGACCGCGGCGTCCGCATTGCCGGCCATCCCGAGCACGAGCGCGAGCAGAGCAAAAACTTTATGGCGCATGATGACGCCCGAGCTGAGCAAAAGCGGGACCACGGCACTATTTGCAAAAACAGGCCTGTTTCAAAGATGTCGAATATGGCTGGGTCTGTAAAAATTACAATTGGGTAATGAATTGAAAGAGACTGCAATCGGGGGGAAGGGGGGGCAAGGTTCAGGGTGCAGGGTGCACGGGGTGCAGGGTTCCGGGGGGGTCAAGGTGCACTCGAGCGCTTGCGGGTCCTGGCGCCGTCTGGCGATGGGTTCGCGGTGGGGGCTGACTACCGAGCCGCCCTCACCGGAGGTCGAGCCTGGAACGACCCGGCGAGTCCCCGGCGCACCCTGAACCCTGAACCGAGCGAACCTTGCACCCTGCACCCTGCACCTTGAACCCCGCAAGCCTCTATTGCTTGATCGCCACCACATCCCCCGGTCCCCCGAAGTCGTAGTAGCCGTTGCCGACGATGAACCAGCGGCCGGTCGAGGGGCGGAAGACGGTCACGTCGGCGTGGCCGTCGCCGTCGAAGTCGGCGGCAATCGGCACGTCGTCGGCCAGCCCCCAGAGGACGTTGCTCTCGGTGGTGGTCCACTCCGTCGAACTGTAGCGGAACAGCCAGCGGCCGCCGCGGTAGAGCACGAGATCGGCGCGGCCGTCGCCGTCGAAGTCGCCGGGCACGGGCTTGTCCCCGCTCTGGCCCCACGTCAGGTTGAGCGACGAGCCGCTGGCGCGCAGGTAGACGAGCCACGAGCCGGTGGACGGGCGGAACACCGCGGGATCCTTGCGGCCGTCGCCGTCGTAGTCCGCGGCGACGGGGATGTCGCCGGGCAGCCCCCACGTGAACGAGTCGATGCCGAGGTAGTTGGTCGTCGACGAGCGGATGTACCACACCGCGGTCGAGGGGCGGAAGATCGCCATGTCGGCGCGGCCGTCGCCGTCGAAGTCGCCGGCCAGCGGCGTGTCGCTGGCGCCGCCGAGCGGGTCCGAGCCGAAGAAGCTGGAGAACTCCCCGGCCGATCCGGAAACGTACCAGACGCCGGTCGAGGGGCGGAAGACAGCGGCGTCGAGCTTGCCGTCGCCGTCGTAATCGGCTGATACCGGGATGTCGGTGGACAGCCCGAAGCCGATGGCGAGGTAGCCGCCGGTCGACGACTGGCGCGGGTACCAGGTGCCGGTGGACGGACGCACGACTGTGGGATCGGCCTTGCGGTCGCCGTCGGCGTCGCCGGTGACGTGGAGGATCGCATACAGGGTCGGCGACAGCGGCAGGTCGCCCGCCTGGCCGAAGCGACTGGTGCCGAGCGCGCTGGTCGTGCGATTGAAGGTCTTCCACTCGCCGGTGCTGCGGCTCATGGTGACGAGCTCGGCCTTGCCGTCGCCATCGATGTCCATCGGCACCGGCAGCAGGCCCGAGCCGCCGAAGTTGCGCGAGAACTGCCCGCGCACATGCCAGTTGCCGTCGCTCGGGCGGTAGACCGCGATGTCGGTGGTGCCGTTGCCGTCGTAGTCGGCGGGTACCGGCATGTCGCCCGGCAGGCCGTAGTCCGCCTTCTGATTGCCGTAGATCCACCAGGCGCCGGTGGCGCGGCGGAACACCGCGACCTCGGCCTGGCCGTCGCCGTTGTAGTCGCCGGGGACCGGGATGTCGCCGGGGCGGCCGTAGTGCACCGGGCTGATCGAGAGCCCGCGCAGGTACCAGTGGCCGTTCGACGGCCGGAAGACCGCGATCTCGGCGCGGCCGTCGCCGTCGTAGTCGGCGGGCACCGGCAGGTCGCCGGGAAGGCCCCACTTCACGAACGGCGACCCCTGGATGAACCACAGGCCGTTCGACGGACGGTAGACCGCGAAGTCGACGCGGCCGTCGCCGTTGTAATCGGCGGGGACGGGAATGTCGCCGGGCTGGCCCCAGGACGTGCCGGTGCCCCCCAGCACGCTCCAGGTGCCGCTCGAGGCGCGGTAGACCGCGAGGTCCGCTTTCCCGTCGCCAGTGAAGTCGCCGCTGACCCGCTGGGTCGGTGTGCCCCCGCCGCCGCCACCCCCTCCACCGCTGCCGCCGCCAGTCGTCCCTGTCTGCAATCGCTGGCTGATGGTCTGGGTCCAGGCGTTCGACGCCACCGCTACCCATTCCCTGCGCGATGCATGCGCGGCGATTCGTGGATAGTAGTTGCCGATGCCGCCCGTCGCTGTGACCTGCACCCCGGACGTCAGCGGGTTGGCTGCGCTGTCGATCTCGACGCCGCCGTCCTCCGCAGAGAGAGAGTCGTGCGAGATCATGAAATAGGTGCCAGAGACACGGTTGAGCGCCAGCGCGACGGCGTCGTAGGCCCTGTAGCGCGAGGACAGTGCCTGCACCGACCCCGAGGCGGCGCCGTCCGCGCCGACTCGGATACCGTAGACCGCCTTAGGCGGATCCTGGTACCACACGGCCAGATAGTTGCCGGCGGCCGGGATGGTACTCGATGTCGGTGTCGTAGATGCCGACAGCCGTCGCGAGCACGCTTGCGCCGCCAAGAGCTCCCGTCCGCGCTTTGACGCGGTTCACGTACAGCGTGGAGTAGCTCGTATATCCCGCATAGAGCACCATGAACTCATCCGCTGCCGGACTGTAGGCGACGCTGACGTGGTCTTCGAAATTCGCGGCGCCGGACGCGGTCACGGCTATCGGCTCGCCAAGCCGTGCACCAGTATTGCTGACCCGGATTGCGCGGATGTCGTTCGGCGCCACGACCCGCCATGCGACCAGAAACTCTTTGCTGCCCGTCGCGTATGCGACGGGCGCTCCGGATTCCCACCACGATTCGTTGCCTGACAGGACTTGTTCAGACCCAATCAACAGGCCTGAGTAGCCTACCAGCCGGGCGTGCACGCTTGTGCTGCTGTTCGCGGGGCCGTCGCTCTCGTGCCATGTCACCAGGAACGCGCCGTTGCCTCCGTTCGCATCCGGGCTGAAGGCGACCCTTGGGAAGTGCGTGTAATTCGCGCTCGACTGGATAACGAAGGGGTCTCCCAGCGGCACTCCGTCGGAATTGATGAACCGGCCGCGCAGCGTCCCGAATGCCGAGACGGCCAAGTAGACATTGTTGACGGAGTCGAAAGCGATCGCGCTGCCTCGGGTCGCGGCGGGAATGGGGACGTCCGCGTTGAGCCGCGTCACTTGCGCGGCTGCAGGCACCGAAGCGAGTACCAGAAGGGCCGCAGCGGGAAACAGGAAGCGTTTGAGCATGCGTAGGACTCTGCACAGCAGGTCAGCCGTGCCAAATTTGGGAACCGAACCAGCGCCGGGCCGGATGCAAGGATTATCGGTCTATGCGGGGCAGCGCTCTAGTCTAACCGAACACCGCTGAGTTGCAAAATTGTGCCTCAGGGACGTCCGCTGACCAGATCGAGAATTATGGAGCTGGACCTCAGGCGCACTGACGGATCCAGGTCGCGGAGCAGGCGCCGCAACGAACTCAGATCCGAACGAACAAGCCCTGCCAAAGCAGGAATGGCAAGCACTCGCGCTCCCTCCGCTCGCACCACCGGGTTGCTGTCGCTGAGGGCCGCGGCAACCACCGCATAGGCAGCTTCCGGATTGACAGTCGCGATCAGCTCTGCCGCGGTCAGGCTCGTGAGCCCGTTCGGATCCTGGAGGAGCGGCGTGATGCTGGCGGTCCAGCGGTTGTCCCCCCGCGCCGCAAAGGCTGCCGCCGCCATCAGGCGCACGTCCGGCACATCGCTTCCGAGCATTCTGTTCGCTTGCTCTTCGCCTGCCGGATCCCCGAGTCGCGCCAGCGCAACCGCAGCCGAGCTGCTGACCAGGGGGTGGGGGTCGTCGAGCGCCTCGCGGAGTTGCGGGATGGCACCGCGCGCGTTCAGCCGGCCAAGGCCCCGGATGGCGTCGGCCCGTACCGGCGGCGCTGGGGCTTTCAGCAGGTTCATCAAGGCATCGATGGCGGCTGGCCCAGCCGCCGGCAGCAGCTCGGCCGCATTCTCCGGACGGATTTGACCGCTGACCGCTCCGTTCACGAGTGCCGTCGCCGACGTCGCATCGCCCAGACCTGCCAACGCAGCCAGCGCTGCCGGTGTCGATGCCGTCAGCTCTTGAAGGCGCGACCGCGCACCGGCGGAGCCCCCTCGCGAGAGGCTTTCCAACGATGAGAGACGAAGGCCCGTGTCTTCGCCGTCGGCGATCTGCCACAACAGCCCAGTCGCGACCGGCACCAGCAGGAAGACATCCTCCGTGGGCGACGGCCCGAGCCAGCGCTCGTACGAGGTCAACCCCTCGAGCGGCTTCCCGACGCCCGTCTGCGCGTGGATCTTCACCGCCAGCGCCTCGTGATCGCGCGGCGCCGCCTTCAGCAGCGCGTCGGCGAGCCGTTCCGCTTCCGCCGCCTGCCCCGCGCCAAGAGCAGTCCACGCCCGGCCAAGCCGGGCCGCGCGCTGCCCGTCGCCCCCCGCCGCCTGCGCCGGGCGCGGCGCCCCGGTCGAGGCCGGCGCCTGCGCCGCGATCGGCGCCGCACACGCCCCGATCAGGACGACGACAGGACACGCAGCAGGGTTCGCACGGTCATGCAGCGCTCCAGGGAATGACAGGATGCGGCCGGAAGACCGATGGCCGCCGTCCGCTATACTACAACGCTCGAACGCCGTCGCCCTGCCGCCCCGGCGCCATCCGACCTCAGGAGATCGTCTGCAATGAATTTCGCCGCGAACAGGTACGCGTATGCGGGTGTGTTCTTCGTCGCCCTCGCGACGATGATGCACGAGATCCTGCTCACGCGCATCTTCAGCGTGACGATGATGTACCACTTCGCGTTCGTCGCGATCTCCGTGGCGATGTTCGGGATGACGGCCGGCGCGCTGCTCGTCTACCTGCGCCCGTCCTGGTTCCCGCCGGACGGGGCGCCGCACCAGATCGTCCGCTGGTCCATCGTCTTTCCGGTCGCGCTGGTGCTGAGCTTCCTGACCGAGCTCAGCATCCCGTTCCGCATCCACCCGTCGGTGATCGGCGTCTACGCGGTCGTCCTCACCTACGTGGTCATCGCCGTCCCCTTCGTCGTCAGCGGCGTGGTCATCTGCCTGGCGCTGACCCGGTTTCCGGGAACGGTGGCCCGCATGTACGCCGCGGATCTCGCCGGCGCCGCGGCGGCCTGCGTGCTGCTCGTCTATACGCTGCGGTTCACGGACGGGCCGACGGCGGTGTTCGTCGTCGCGACGCTGGCGGCGCTCGGCGCCTGGTGCTTCACGCACGCGGCGGGGGAGCGGCGGTTCCGGACTGCCGCAGTGGTCCTCGCCCTCGGCCTCGGCGCCTTTGCCGCGGCCCACACCGCGCTGGTCTGGCGGCAGTTCGCGGTGCTGCGGATTCTCTATATCCGCGGCAGCTTCGAAGGACGGCCGCTGTTCGAGAAGTGGAACTCGTACTCACGCGTCCGCGTGAACGGCGATCCCTCCGTCCCGACGCCGCCCTACGGCTGGGGCCTGAGCGAGAAGTATCCCGAGGACCGTCTCGTTCACCAGCTGCAGATGGACATCGACATCAGCGCCGGCACGGTGATGACGAAGTACGACGGCGACCTGTCGCAGCTCGAGCATCTCAAGTACGACGTCACCAACATCGGCTACACGATCCGCCCCGGTGCCGACGTGCTCGTCGTTGGTGCCGGCGGCGGCCGCGACGTGCTCTCGGCCCTCGTCTTCGGCGCCCGCTCGGTGGATGCGGTCGAGATCAACCACGACATCCTCGGGGTGGTCAACGGCCGCTTCGGCGATTTCACCGGCCACCTCGATCGCGACCCGCGCGTCCGCTTCGTGAACGACGAGGCCCGCAGCTACATCGCACGCCAGGACCGCACCTACGACTTCCTCCAGATCTCGCTGATCGACACCTGGGCGGCCACCGCCGCCGGCGCGTTCGTGCTCAGCGAGAACTCGCTCTACACCAGGGAGGCCTGGCGCGTCTTCCAGTCCCGGCTGAGCGAGAGCGGCATCCTCAGCGTCTCGCGGTGGTATTTCCGCGACGGTCCGGCCGAGATGTATCGCCTCACCGCGCTGGCGTCGGCGGCGCTCTCCGACGCGGGCGTCGCGCGCCCGCGCGACCACCTCGTGATCATCAGGAACATGCGCATCGCCCGCAAGCCGGACACGCCCGACGGCGTCGGCACGCTGCTGCTCGGCCGGCGGCCGTTCACGGCCGACGAGCTGCGCCGGCTCGAGGAGGCGTCGCGCGCGATGGGCTTCGAGGTGGTGCTGAGCCCGACGACCGCGCTCGACGACACCTTCGCCCGGCTGACCGACGGCGGCGACATCTCGTCGATCGTGCGCGATTACCCGGTGAACATCTCGCCGCCCACCGACGACAGCCCGTTCTTCTTCAACCAGCTCAGGCTGCGCGATCTGCTCAAGCTCGACCTCCAGGAGCACGGCAAGCAGACCCACAACATGAAGGCGGTCTTCGTGCTGGGCGTGCTGCTCGGCACCGTCATCCTCCTGACCGCGCTCTGCATCTTCCTGCCGCTCGCCCTGACGACGCGGAAGGCCGACCTGTCGGGGGCCGGCCCGCTGCTGCTGTTCTTTGCCGCCATCGGCCTGGGCTTCATGCTGGTCGAGATCTCGCAGATGCAGCGGCTGATCGTCGTCCTTGGCCATCCGACGTACGGGCTCACCGTCGTGCTGTTCTCCGTCCTGCTGTCGAGCGGGCTGGGCAGCTACCTGACGGGGCGTCTGGACATCACCGCAGGAAGGCGCGGCGCCTGGACCACGCTGGCGATCCTCGTCGCCGTGCTGATCGCGTTCGGGGCGAGCACACCGTGGGTGGCGGGCGTGACCGAGGGGGCGACGACGCCGGTGCGCATTGCGGTGGCGGTGGCACTGCTGTTCCCGCCGGGGATGCTGATGGGCACGGCATTTCCGCTGGGCATGCGGCTCGCGGCGACGCGGGCGCCCGCCCTGGGCCCGTGGCTGTGGGGCGTCAACGGCGCCACCTCGGTGCTGTCGTCCGTGCTCGCGATGGTCATCGCCTTGAGCTCGTCGATCTCGACGGCGTTCTGGGCCGGCGTGGTGTGCTACGGCGCCGCGCTGCTGGCCTACCGCCGAGCGTCAGAGTGAACGGCTGACGCACCCTGCGCCGTCACCGGCGCGGCACCGGCACGTCACCCGCCTGGCCCCAGCTCTTTTCGTTCTTGCCATGCACGATCCAGCGGTTCGCCGACGGGACGAAGAACGCGGGATCGGCCTTGCCGTCGCCGTCGTAGTCGGCCGGCATCGGGATCCCGTCCGGCTCCCCCCACTCGAGCGCCGAGATCCCGTCCTTCGACGCGCGCAGGTGCCACGTCCGGGTCGACGGGCGATACACGGCGACGTCGGTCACCGCGTCCCCGTCGTAGTCGGCGGGCACGGGGACGTCGCCCGGACGGCCCCAGACGTAGGTCGTCGGGGCACGCCGTGCCTGATCGAGGATGAGCCATTCGCCACTGTCAGGACGGTAGATGGCGACGTTGGCGGCCCCGTCGCCGTCGTAGTCACCCGGCACCGGGGTGTCGGCCGCTGACCCCCAGGGGATGGTGAAGACTTCGCCAGTCGCTGAGCCCTGCACCGCCCACAAGCCGTTCGCGGGCCGGAAGAGGGCGAGGTCGGCCCTGTCGTCGCCGTCGTAGTCGGCCGGGATCGGGACGTCGCCCGCGACACCGAACTGGGTAACCTGCTCCTCGTAGCCGCTCCCCGACCGGGCGATCCGCCACGACCCGCTGGCCGGATCGTGCGTGGCCGGATCCTGGCGGCCGTCGCCATCGTAATCGCGCGGCACGGGCGTGTGTCCGGCGGCGCCAAGGACGACCCGTGCCGCACCGGAGAAACCGGAGGAAGACGTCGCGGTGAGCCACTCCGCGGTGCCCGGCCGGAACACTGTGAAGTCGGCGCGGCGATCGCCGTCGGCGTCCCCCCACCACCAGAGCGGCCCGATGCGCCGGTTGCTCACCGGCCCGGTCTGGAACGCCCCCGCCGCCTTGACGGTGATCCGCTTCTGCGATCCGGGGGACGGAGGAATGGCGACCACGACCTCGCGCCACGCGCCGGGCGCGAGCGTGAACGTCATCCAGCGATGGTCGTCGACGTCGATGCGGAACACGACGGGTCGTCCTTCGACGCGGAGCGGCAGCTCGACGCGGAATTCGTTGTGCGGGCTGGTGCGGACGAAGAACGTCGCCTCGCCGTCAGCCGTCCGGAACCGCTCCCCCGATGGCCCGGTCTGCCAGGATCCCAGCCCGTATGCGACGTGCTCGAGATTGGCCGCGGCGCGCTCGGCGCCCGCCCGGACCGGCACGGACGCGGCCAGTGCCGCGAGCGCGAGGGCGGCAGCCGGCCAGCGGAAGGCACCGCCCGCCGTCGCGGCGTGCACCGGCAGGGCGGCCGCCACGACGGCCAGCGCCAACCAGAACGTGACAGCCACTTCCGGGATGAGGAGCGGATGTCCGCCGAGCGCCGTCAGGAGAAATCCGGCGACGGCAAAGAAGGCCGCGGTCTGCCCCGCCGTGCGGTCGCGAAGACCGCGTAGGGCGGGCGCCAGGACCGACCACAACAGCCAGAGGAAGGCGGCGAGGCCGACAATGCCGAGCTCCGCCAGGATCTGCAGGAAATTGTTGTGGGCGTTCTCGTTGGCGTAGTACGTGCGCAGCTGCGGCGTCATGAGCGGCCCGGACTCGGGGTAGAAGCGGCCGATGCCGATGCCGAATGCCGGGTGGCTCGCGGTCATCCGCGCGGCGATCATCGTCAGGTCGAAGCGGATGGCGACGGCGCGCCGGATCTCGAAGTTCGACCGCGCGGCGAGCCCGACCCCGAGCACCGAGACCAGGACGAGGGCGGCGGCCAGCGGCAGCAGCACGCGGGGGCGGACGACCCGCGGCCATCGCGGCGCGCCGAACGACACCAGCATCCAGCACGCCGCCGCCGCGACGAACCCGCCAAAGGCCGTGCGCGAGCCCGCCAGCCACAGGCCGGCGGCCAGGCACGCCGCGCAGGCAATCCAGAGCGGGCGCCAGCGCTTCTCGGCGGCAATCAGGCCGCTCGCGAGCAGCAGGACGAGCGCGAACTGTGAGCCGGCGGCGTTGACGTCGCCGAAATGGACATTGAGCCGGACCCACTCGAGCGTGACCAGCAGGGAGGTGAGCGGCGACTCCGTCCTCAGCGCCGAGGTCGCGAGCCGGACAACGTTCAGCAGCGCGGCGGCCGCGGCGCCGACGACCAGCATGCGGGCGAGCGCGGCCGCGCCCGCGTGCGCCCGCCGGCATGCCGCGGTGCTGGCCGCCAGCAGCGCCGTCCCTTCGAGCAGCAGGGCCGCGGCGTGCATCGCCGGGAACGACCGGTAGTCGATCACGTACTCGAGCGCCAGCCAGCTGAAAAAGGTGCGCAGGAACGGCAACGGGTAGTCCCGCTGGGCCTGGCCCACCGCCAGCTCGACCAGCGCGGACGCGACGACGACCGCGGCGAACCACGCCGCCGGCCGGCGGACGGCCGCGGGAACCGGCCACGTCCGATCGAAGGCGGTGCGCAGGAGCCAGCCCGCGATCGCCGCCAGCGCCACGACTTCAGCGGCGCGGAACGGCGGCGCGCCGGCGGTCTGTGCCGCCACGGTGGTGACGGGCACGAGTGCCGCGACGGCGAGCAGGCCGTCGAGCGGCCGCAGGGCGGTCAGCAGCGCCACGCCGGCAACCGCCAGGGTGAACGGCCAGGGGACGCCCGGCAGGCGGGCGAAGGACCAGAGCGCGGCAAGGACCGGCGACAGCGCAATGAGGCGCACCGACGCGTGCGCGATGCGGGGCCACATCGCGCCCAGTATAAGCGGGAGACTTCGGCTGCACCGGGCGCGCCTGCCGGCAGCGGCGGGCCGCGGACTCAAACGGGTGCGTTCGCCGCCGCTACCGGTTGATCACCCAGGATGGAAGGGAAACGTGCGGCTAGCGCGTGGCCGGCACCGGAACATCGCCGGCCAGCCCCCAATCCTTCGTCAGCCACCCGCGCACGAACCATCGCCCGGTGGACGGCCGGTAGACCGCAATGTCCGTGATGCCGTCGCCGTCGAAGTCGAGCGGCACGGGCACATCGGCTTCGAGGCCCCAGTCGACTGGTGTGTAGGCGGCGGTCGTCGACCGCAGGATGTACCAGCGGCCCTGCGCCGGCCGGTAGACCGCGACGTCCGCGCGCCGGTCGCCATCGAAATCGGCAGCGAACGGGACGTCGCCGCTCAGCCCCCAGTCGCGGATCGTCGAAACGCCCGTGAAGCGATTGAAAATGAACCATCGTCCAAGTGACGGACGGAACACGGCAGGATCGGCGCGGCCGTCGCCGTCGAAGTCCGCGGGCCGCGGAATGTCGCCATCGAGCCCCCACTGCATGGTGAACGTCAACCCGCTGGCCGAGAACAGCACGTACCACCGGCCGCTCGACGGACGGAACACCGCGAGATCCGTGACGCCATCGCCGTCGTAGTCGGCCGGGATCGGCACGTCGCCAGCCGCGCCCCAGGCGCGTGCCGGGGCCGGCTGGTAGCTGGTCGAGGACAGACGGATGTCCCACGCGCCGCTCGACTGGAACAGCACGAAGTCCTGGCGGCCATCGCCATCGAAATCACCGGCGACCGGCACGCCGGTCGGGCTGCCGAACGTGGCCGTCGTGAACGTGCCGTAGCCGGTGGAAGACAGCGATGCGTACCAGGTCGTGGATGAAGGCCGGAAGACGGTGAGATCCGCACGCCGATCGCCGTCGACATCTCCGGGCCGCCACTGCGGCATGGGCGAGACGCGGCCGAGAGGGACGTCTCCGGCCGCTCCCCATTGCACCGTCCGGGTGGCGCCGCTCGCCAGGTGGAGCACGAACCACACACCGGTGGCCGGGCGGAACACGATCAGCTCGGCGCGGCCGTCGCGATCCAGATCCATCGGTACGGGAACGTCGCCGGCCCGTCCCCAGGTGGTGACGCCAATCCCGCGAATGAGCCACTGGCCGGTCGAGGGGCGGAAGACGGCGATGTCGACCAGGCCGTCCCCGTCGAAATCTGCCGGGGCGGGCACGTCCCCGCCCTGGCCCCACTGGAGGTACGGGCCGCCGCGGACGTACCAGGCGCCATTCGACGGCCTGTACACCGCGATGTTGTCCGTGCCGTCGCCGTCGTAATCGGCCGGGACGGGAATGTCTCCCCTCGTGCCCCACGCCGTGCTGAACCCTGAGCGCAGGAACCAGAGTCCCGTCGATGGCCGGAAAACGGCCGCTGCATCGACGCCACTGCCGTCGTAGTCCGCCGGCACAGGCACGTCTCCCGGTGCGCCAAGCGCGATGGGGTACCCGCTCGCGACCTGCCAGGTTCCTTCCGAGGGACGGAACCAGGCGATGCTGGCGCGAATCCCATCGCAGGCGCAGGGTGCCGGAAGGTCACCCGGGCTCGTCGAGTAGATGCCGACCCCCCTGCCCTGGATGAACCATTGGCCCGTCTCCGGCCGATAAACGGCAAACTCCGGAACGCCATCCCCATCGAAGTCAGTGCGTTGGATGTTTCTCGCCGAATCCGCGATGGTCGTCACACGCAGCACGGCGCCGGCGCCGTAATTGACGATGTAGACACCTCCCTGCGCGTCGAGACCGAAGGCGCTGATCGAACCCACGCTGGCGCCCCCGCCACTCAGCTCCGCCGTGTGCTCGAGCTGATTGACCGCCGCACCCGCGCCCGTGAGCTCTACCGACCACACCCGCCCGGTGATGAAGTCGCCATAGAAATACCGGCCGACATATCCTCCACCGGCACCCATCTGCCGGCGATTGACCACCCCTCCGGTCACCGACCGCCCCGTCGTCCGGCCGTACTCGAGGATCGGGTCCACGAGTGGCTGATAGGCTGGCGTGACGGCACCGTTGTAGGCGTGCGCCCCTTCACGCGTGCTCCAGCCGTAGTTGCGTCCGCCGGCGCCGGGGGGCTGGTAGTCGATCTCCTCCCACGCACCCTGGCCCACATCGCCGATGAGCATCGCGCCGCTGCCGCCCAGGGCGGGTGCATCGAAACTGAAACGCCAGGGGTTGCGCAGGCCGAACGCCCAGATTTCCGGCAGCGCCGCGACGGGACGGCCGCCGGCGAACGGGTTGTCGGCAGGGACGACGTAGCCCTCTGCATGGCCGGCGGCAACGCCGACGTCGATGCGCAGCATCTTTCCCAGCAGGGACGCGGCGTTCTGGGCGTAGTTGCCCGGGTCGCCGCCGCTGCCGCCATCGCCCATCCCGATGTAGAGATAGCCGTCAGGCCCGAAGTGGAGGTCGCCGCCGTTGTGGTTCGCGAACGGCTGCTCGATGTAGCGCCGCCCGGATGGCCCGCCCCATCGCAGATCGAAGCGGCTCGAGATATCCGCTACGAGCGGGTTGACGGCGCTGCGGATGAATCGGGCGACAACCGTGTGGCCGTCCGGGTTGGTGAAGTTCACGTAGAAACGCCCGGACGATGCGTAGTCCGGTGCGACGGCCATGCCGAGCAGTCCCCGCTCGCCACCCGCGGAGATGACACGGGTGAGATTGAGAAAGGGGGTGCTTTGCAGCACGCCAAAGCGGATGACGCGGATCAGGCCGCCCTGCTGGACGACGAACTGGATCGCGGAGTCCGACGGATCCTGGACGAACGCCACCGGCGCCGTGAGTCCGCTCACGAACACGTGAGCCCGGAGCGGAGTCGTCTGGCTGCCGGCGAGCGCCGGCCAGGCCGTGAACGCGAGCAGCAGGACGCAGGCCGTCCGGGTCACCAGCACGATTATCCTGTATGTCGCGAGCGCCGCAGCCACGGGCGCGACGCCGCGAGAAGAAGGAGGGCGCGTCCGTCCATCAACTTGCAGGATGCGACGCCGTCCACGACCGGCGTCAGCGAGATGGCCGTGTTCCGCCCGGCGTCGGGCACGTGGTACCTGCGCGACGGCCCGGTCGTCGCGTGGGGTGCCATCGGCGATGTGCCGGTGCCCGCCGATTACAACGGGGACGGGCGCATCGACATGGCCGTTTACCGGCCGTCAACCGGTGTCTGGTACGTCAAGGATCAGTTCGCCCGGGCGTGGGGCCGGGGCACGGACGTGCCGGTGCCGGCGGATTACGACGGCAATGGCACGACCGACGCCGCGGTGTTCCGCCCTTCCACCGGACGGTGGTACGTCCGCGGCGGGCTCTCGCACGCGTGGGGCACAGGGGGCGACGTGCCGCTGCCGCTCGACTTCACCGGCGACGGCCGCGCTGATCTCGGCGTGTTCCGCCCCTCGACCGGGACCTGCTACATCCTCGACCCCGCGACGGGGGGATGCAGAGCGCCGGCATCGGCGCACCAGGCGACCTGCCGGTGGTCGCGCTCCCACGGTTCATCGTCCCCGTCGCCGGCGACCGGGATGGCGACCGCCGCGCCGACATGACCGTCTACCGGCCGTCCACCGGGGGGTGGTGGAGCCTGCTGTCGAGCGGCGGGTTCGCCACGTTCACGAGCACGCAGTGGGGCGGGCAGGCCTCCGATCAGGCCGCGATGTCCGATTTCGACGGCGACGGGCGGGCAGACCCGGCCGTGTTCAGGAGCGCGCTCGGGCGGTGGTATCTCCTCGAGTCGCTGACGGGCGGGGGCGCGGTGCTGGACTGGGGCCTGACCGGCGACCTCGCCGTGCCCGGCGATTACCTGGGAGCCGGCCGGAGCCAGGCCGCGGTCTTCCGGCCGTCGACCAGCACGTGGTACGTGCGAGGCGGTCCCACGCTCACCTGGGGCATCAGCGGCGACGTCCTCGTGCCGGCCGACTACGACGGCGACAGCCGCACCGACATCGCGGTCTACCGCCCGTCGCGCGGACGCTGGTACATCCGCACCTCGACATCGGACTTCAGCTCGTCCATCACCCGCGACTGGGGGATGCCCGGCGATTTGCCGGCCGCCGCCGACTTCGATGGCGACGGCCGGGTGAACTTTGCCGTGTTCCGTCCGTCAATCGGGTCCTGGCTGGTGCTGCGGTCGAGCACGCAGTACGCCTCGTTTGCGACGTACGCCTGGGGCTGGACGGGATGTCCCGGTTGCCGGGGACTACAACGGCGACGGCGCCGTGGACGCCGCGGTGTTCCGCCCTGGCGCGGGCCGGTGGTATGTGCGGGACGTGGCGACCCGGGACTGGGGCGCCAGCGGGGATGTCCCGGTGCCCCAGCGTCCACAGTAGGAAGGGGTCGACGGGCTGCCGCGGGTCAGCGCTGACGCGTGGCGGGGAGGTCGGTCGACAATCCCCAATCCCGGAAGATTGACGTGCCGGTAAAGAGGTCGAGCACGAACCATCGTCCGGTCGAACGGCGGAAGATGGCGATGTCGGCGCGGCCATCGCCATCGTAGTCGGACGGGATGGCAACATCGGTGTCCTGGCCGAAGAGCCGTTGGTGGATGGTGCCCGTCGACGACAGCTGGAGGATCCAGCGCCCCTCCGCCGGCCGGAACACTGCGTGATCGGTGCGGCCGTCGCCGTCGTAGTCGGCGGGAACCGGACGGTCGCCGGCGGCGCCGAGCTGGACGATTTCAAACTTGCTGCTCACCGTGTCGAGGACGATCCACTCGCCGGTGGAGGGGGTGAACACCGCGAGGTCGGTCACGCCGTCGCCGTCGTAGTCGGCCGGCACCGGCGTGTCGGCTGCCGAACCCAGGTAGAACGACGAGTCCCAGGTGTAGCTGCTCGACGAATACAGGATCAGCCAGCGCCCTTCGGACGGCCGGAACACCGCCAGATCGCCGCGACGGTCGCCGTCGTAGTCGCCCGGGACGGGAATGTCGCCGGGCGCCCCCCAGTCACGGGCGACGTAATCCGTGAAGCCGCCGGCCGACCGGCGCACGTACCAGGTGCCGGTCGAGGGGCGGAACACGGCGGGATCGGTTTTGCCGTCGCCGTCGTAGTCGGCCGGCACCGGGATGTCGTCCACCTGTCCCCAGCTGGTCGTCGACGAATCCATCAGCGCGCCGTCCGATTTCAGCGAGAACCACTGGCCGGTCGACTCGCGGAAGACGGTGAAATCGGCTTTGCGATCGCCGTCGAAATCGCCGGCCGCGCCGCGGACCAGCGGCAGCGGGCGGCCGATCGGCAGGCCGTCCCACGCGAAGAAGCGGTCGATGATGCCGGTGGCTGGGTTCAGCGAGGAGAACTTCGCGTCCGAGCGGCGAAAGACGATGAGCTCGGCGCGGCCGTCGCGCGAGCGTTCGAGCGCCATCGGGACGTCGCCGAGGGCACCGAACGCGCGGGTGAACTGATCCTTGACGTACCAAATCGCCTGCTGCGGCAGGCCGGCGCCGGGCCGCCAGACCGCGAGGTCGGTCGTGCCGTTCCCGTCGTAGTCCGCCGGCACGGGCACGTCGCCGGGAAGCCCCCACTGCGTTGCCTGGCCGTTCCGCACGTACCAGACGCCGGAGGCCGGGCGCCACACCGCGGCGTCCGCGCGGCCGTCGCCGTTGTAATCGCCAGGCACCGGGAGATCGCCCGGCTGGCCCCAGACGAAGGTGCCCTGATTGCGGATGTGCCATCTGCCGGTCGAGGGACGGAAGACCGCGAGATCCGTCACGCCATCCCCGTCGTAGTCGGCCGGGACGGGGATGTCGCCCGGCAACCCGAAAGCCGCCACTTCGCCGTCCTTGATGAACCAGGTGGCCGTGGAGGGGCGGAAGATGGCGACGTCGGTAATCGTGTCGCCCGTGTAGTCGCCGGGCACGGCGATGTCGCCGGGGAGGCCCCATCGCACGGCGTCCTGACCCACCACCCGCCACAGCCCGCGGCCGTTGAACGTGCCGAGGTCAGGGATGCCGTCGCCGTCGAAGTCCAGGGGCACGCCGCGCGGCGATGTCCCGCGCTGCACGAAGACGATCTCGAAATAGAGCGCCCCGCTGCTGATCGCGATCGTTCCGGACCGGTTCCGCCCGTCGGCGTTCCGTCCCATCGCATACGCCAGGGCGGCGCTGCCGGTGCCCTTCGCCGGTGACACCGCCAGAAAGGTTGTGGTGGACGCGGCCGTCCAGACGCACGGCTTCGTGGCAGAAATCGTAATCGTTCCCGAGAGCCCTGCCGCGGGTACGCGCGTCGAGGGACGGGAGACGACGAAGTCTCCCGCGCCACATTGACTCAGTGCCTCTGAACCGTCCGGGTCAGTGGCCTGGGCGAAGGACGGAGCCGACAGCAGGGACAGCAGCAGCATCGCTGCGCCCGGCCGGAGTGCCTGCATGGGGAGCAGAGAGCTTACCACAAGGCCGAAGGCCGAGGGCCAAGGGCGAAGGGCGAAGGGCGAAGGGCGAAAGGCGAAAGGCGAAGGGCGAAGCCCCCGCGCTATTTCGCCGCTTTGTCGCCCGCCTCGCCCCAGGCACGGCTGGTGTTGGTGCCCGAGAACCGGTTGAGGATGTACCAGGTCCGGGTCGACGGCCGGAACACCGCGATGTCCGCGCGGCCGTCGCCGTCGTAATCGGCCGCCACCGTGACGTCGTCGCTCACGCCGAAGTCGTAGGCGTCGTATCCGCCGCCGGCCCAGCGCACGAACCAGCGGCCGGTCGAGGGCCTGAACACCGTCAGCTCAGCCTTGCCGTCGCCGTCGAAGTCGGCGGCCACGGGGACGTCGCCGGTCAGTCCCCAGTCCACGTAGGAGTAGATGCCCGTGTAGCGGTTGAGCACGTACCAGCGGCCGGTGGACGGGCGGAAGACGGCCACGTCGGCGCGTCCGTCGCCGTCGTAGTCGGCGGGCACCGGGACGTCGCCGCTGAGCCCGAAATCGTAGCGGAAGTAGCTCGCGTTGTCAGTGGTGGAGAACAGGATGAACCACTGGCCGGTGGAGGGGCGGAAGACCGCGAAGTCGGCCTTGCGGTCGCCGTCGTAGTCGGCCGCGACGGGGATGTCGTCGGCCAGACCCCAGGTCTGCATGATCGAGTCGGTGTAGCCGCTGGCGGAGGGCCGGACGTACCACATCCCGGTCGAAGGGCGGTAGACGGCGGGATCCGTTCTGCCGTCGCCGTCGTAATCCTGCGGAACGAGGAGATCCGTGCTCAGGCCCCAGGTGGTCGAGTTCGAGTCCGCCAGCGCCGTCTGCGAACGCAGCGTCCCCCAGCTGCCGCTCGACGGGCGGAAGTAGGTGAGGTCGGCCTTGCCGTCGCCATCGAAGTCCCCGCCGGTGTTGCGGACGGGCGGCATGGCCCGGCCGAGGGGCAACTCGCCCGGCGTGCCCCAGCTGACCGTTTCGCTGGCCGAGGTCTGGGGCGTCAGGAAGAAGAACAGGTTCGAGGCGGCGCGGTAGACGCCGAGCTCGGCGCGGCCATCGCCGTTGCGGTCGAGCGCCAGCGGAATGTCGCCGGCCATGCCCCACGTTCGGATGAACTGATCCTTGACGAACCAGGTTCCGCTCGAGGGGCGCCAGACCGCCAGATCCGTCGAGCCGTTGCCGTCGTAGTCGGCGGGCACCGGGATGTCGCCGGCCATGCCCCAGCCGGTCGCGCTGCCGTTGCGCACGTACCAGACGCCCGTGGCCGGCCGCCAGACTGCCACGTCAATGGCGCCGTCGCCATTGTAGTCGCCGGGCACCGGCACGTCCCCGGCCAGGCCCCACGTGAACATCCCGATGCCGCGGACGTACCACTCGCCGGTCGATGGGCGGAACACCGCGACGTCCGTGACGCCGTCGCCGTCGTAGTCGCCCGGCACCGGCACGTCCCCGGGGATGCCCCAGTCGACGGTCGGTCCCCCGGACACGAACCAGCGCCCGATCGACGGACGGAAGACCGCGACGTCGGCGGTCCCGTCGCCGGTGTAGTCGCCGGGGACGGGCAGGTCGCCGGGCACGCCCCAGGTCGTCGCTTCGCGCCCCTGCACCAGCCAGCGCCCGTCGGTCCGGCGGAAGACGCCGAGCTCCGCGCGGCCGTCCCCGTTGAAATCCATGTCGTGCGGGCGAACCACGCCGCGCTGGGTGACGACGAAGGTCCGACCGCCGAGCGTGAGCGTGCCCGAGCGCGCCGCGGCCGACGGGTTGGGCGACACGAAGTAGCTCACCGTCGTCAGGCCCGTGCCCGCCGGCGCGGACGTGATCTGCAGGAACGAGGCGTTCGACACCGCGCTCCACGCGCAGCTCTGGAAGGTCGGCGAGAGACTCACGGATCCGGATCCGCCCGGTGCCAGGTGTGTGGCGGACGCCGGGGAGAGCACGGACGAACAGGCGGAGCCTGCCTGCGTCACGGTGAAGACCTGGCCGCCGAGCGACAGGGCGCCGGTGCGCGCGTTGCCCGACGGGTTGGCCGCCACGGAGTAGCTCACCGTGGCCGAGCCGGTGCCGCTCGTTGCCGAGGCGATGGTCAGGAATGCGGCATTCGAGGTGGCGGTCCAGGTACAGCTCGGGTGGCTGGCGGTGAGCGAGAACGAGGCCGACGCGGCGCCAGCCGAGTACGACGCCGAGGACGGTGAGAGCGTAAAGGAGCACGACGGACCCGACGCCGACGGGTAGACGTAGTTCAGCACCGCCAGGTCATCGGCGCCGATGTTGGGCGCGACCGGGGTGTTGGACGAGCAGCACGACGGATACATGATGTTGCTCGTCGCGGCGCTCACCGAGCCGTCGGTCTGCGTGTGCCCGAAGCCGATGGCATGGCCGATCTCATGCTCCAGCACCCGGGCGAAGTTGGTGGACTGGCGGAACTCTGCCGGCAGATTGGCGGCATTCTGGAACTTGACGTAGCCGCGCGCGAAGCGGTTGAAGCTGGCGCCGTTGACGGTGCCGCCGCCGCCGAGATAGCCCGAGCCGCCGCCGATGGCGAGCACGCTGCCCGACAACTCGTCTTCCGGGTCCTCGAAGGTGATGACGCCGTTGCCTTCGCCGATGCCGGTCCACGGCCCCTCGGCGTTCGACTGATTCGTCGTGCCGCCGTATTCCAGGATGATCGAGGCGCTCGCCGGATTGGTCCAGGCGGCCAGCGCGTTCTGGATTTCGGGGACCGCGTCGCCCGACACGGGCGGCGCCGCCGTGACGTTGCGATACCACCGCACCGGCGTCCCGCTGTCGGCCTGCACCCACCGGACGCCGAGCCCGTTCGAGAAGGTCAGCAGCGTGTATGGCTGCGCCACGGTCGTTTCCGGCTGCTGCCCCAGGACGTGCTCGAAGCGGCGCGGCTGCGTGCCCTTGATGCGCGCGGTGAGCTCGCGGAAGCCGGCCAGCGTCGGGTCACTTGTCCGCGCCGCCGGGGCGCCAAGAACGGTCGTGTCGCCGAGATCGCGCTGCAGCAGCCCGTCGCTGACCGCGAAGGGAACGACGTCGAACTTGGCGAGGTTCATCGCCACGGTGCGGAAGCCGCGGGGCCCGCGCTCGAGACAGAGCACCAGCTCGCTGCCGGCCTCGAAGTGCACGCCGCCGCCGACGTAGAGGAAGCGGCCCTCGTGCACGCCGCCGAGCTCCCGGACTTCGAGGACGCGCTCGGTGCCCCCGGTGAAGTCCTCGAGGACGGCGAGCGTCGCCACGGTATAGATGGTGCCGCGGGCGTCCGATTCGGTGCGCACGCCCAGGACGCGGGCGTGCACGACGCGTTCGGAGAGCGCGACCAGCTCGGCGTCGGTTCGATACAGGATCGTTGACGCGCCTGCCGGGGCCACGGCCGCCACGATGGCGAGCGCGACGAGCGCGACGAGCGCCGCGGACGCCGTTAGCCGGCGCCGGCACGAGACGTACCACGGGTTCATTGGGACCCTTCCGAGACGCCCTTCGGCGGTCGAGGGGAGCTGCAGCTGCTGAGGGAACTCTATTTTGGGGTTGCGGTGGCGGTTTTGTCAACACGAGAGCCGACTGCTCAGCGCAATAATAGGTCGAATGACCGTCGCGTGGCAGCGCTGACGAGCTGGCCGCATCCTTGACGCTGGCCCGTCCTTCTCATAAAATCCTTAAGTTTTAGCCCTTTCCAGACCACCGCACCGACGCTTTTTCATGTCCAGACGCGCAATCATCACCGGCATCACCGGGCAGGACGGCTCCTACCTCGCGGAACTCCTGCTCGCCGAGGGCTACGAGGTGGTCGGCGCCGTCCGCCGCGCCAGCGCCCCCAACTTCTGGCGCATCGAGCACCTGCTGCCTCGCCTCCAGCTGGCGCCGGCCGACCTGCTCGACCAGCTCTCCATCGTCCGGCTGATCGACAAGTTCCGCCCCCACGAGTTCTACAACCTCGCCGCGATGTCGTTCGTGCCGGCCTCCTGGGACCAGCCCCTGCTGACCGGGGAATACAACTCGATGGGGGTGACCCGGGTGCTCGAGGCCATCCGCCAGGTCGACACCTCGATCAAGCTGTATCAGGCCTCGTCGAGCGAGATGTACGGCAAGGTGCGCGAGGTGCCGCAGACCGAGATGACGCCGTTCTACCCGCGCAGCCCCTACGGCGTCTCCAAGGTGTTCGCGCACTACATCACCGTCAACTACCGCGAGAGCTACGACCTGTTTGCCTGCTCCGGCATTCTGTTCAACCATGAATCGCCGCGGCGCGGGCTGGAGTTCGTCACCCGCAAGGTGACCGACGGGGTGGCCCGCATCAAGCTCGGCCTGGCGTCGAGCCTGTCGCTCGGCAACCTCGACGCCCGCCGCGACTGGGGCTTCGCCGGCGACTACGTCCGGGCGATGTGGCTCATGCTGCAGCAGCCGCAGCCGGACGATTACGTCATTGCCATGGGCGAGAGCCACTCGGTGCAGGAGCTCGTGGAGCTGGCGTTCGGCCACGCCGGGCTCGAGTGGCAGCAATACGTGAAGACGGATGCGGCGCTGCTGCGGCCGGCCGAAGTCGATCACCTGATCGGCGACGCGGCGAAGGCGCGGCGCGAGCTCGGGTGGACGCCGAGCGTCGACTTCAAGGGCCTCGTGGCGATGATGGTGGACGCCGACCTCGAGCGGCTGTCGAAGACGCCGGCGGGCGCGGCGGTGCCCGACGCCTACCCGAGGTAGGCACTTCTGTGAGGGAGCTGTGATTTCGTGAGGCCATTCTCCTGGGATGAGGCCACGGTGCTCGTCACCGGCGGCACCGGTTCGTTCGGACGGAAGTTCATCGACACGCTGCTGCGCGATCACAAGCCGAAGAAAGTGATTGTCTTCAGCCGCGACGAGCTGAAGCAGCACGAGATGCGGCAGCACTTCCCCGACGGCCCGGGCTCGGTGATGCGCTACTTTCTCGGCGACGTCCGCGACCCGGAGCGGCTGCGCCGCGCCTTCGTCGGCGTCGACCTCGTGGTCCACGCCGCCGCCCTCAAGCAGGTGCCCGCCTGCGAGTACAACCCGTTCGAGGCCGTGCTCACCAACATCCAGGGGGCCAAGCACATTGTCGACGCGGCGATCGACATCGGCGTGCCGCGCGTGGTGGCGCTCTCGACCGACAAGGCGGTCAGCCCGGTGAACCTCTACGGGGCGACCAAGCTGGTCGCCGAGAAGATCTTCGTCCAGGGCAACAGCTATTCGGCCAGCAGCGAGACGCGGTTCTCGTGCGTCCGCTACGGCAACGTCGTGGGCAGCCGCGGCAGCGTCGTCCCGCTCTTCCAGGAGCAGGCCAAGACCGGCACCATCACCGTGACCGACGACCGCATGACGCGCTTCTGGATCACCCTGGAGCAGGGCGTCCGGTTCGTCATGACCGCGGCGGAGCGGATGCACGGCGGCGAGGTGTTCGTGCCGAAGCTGCCGAGCATGCGCCTGACCGAGCTGGCGGGCGTGGTCGCGCCGGACTGCACGGTGCGCACGATCGGCATCCGGCCCGGCGAGAAGCTGCACGAGATGCTCGTCTCGGAGGACGAGGCGCGCCAGACCCTCGAGTTCGACGACCTCTACGTGATCCAGCCGATGTTCCCGTGGTGGAACGCCGAGCCCTGGTCGGGCGGGCGGTCGCTGCCGGACGGGTTCAGCTACAGCAGCGACAACAACGCGCGCTGGCTGACGAAGGCCGAGCTGCTCCGCATGGTGGAGGAAACCGCCGGTGCCTACGCTGGCTGTTGACGGCGGCGCACCAGTACGTTCGACCCTGCTGCCCTACGGCCATCAGATCATCGACGACGCGGACATCGAGGCGGTCGTCCGGGTGCTGCGCTCGGAGTGGCTGACGACCGGGCCTGCCGTCGAGACGTTCGAGCGCGAGGTGGCCGCCACCGTCGGCGCGCGCTACGCCGTGGCGCTCGCCAACGGCACTGCCGCCTTGCATGCCGCCGCCTTCGCGGCGGGCATCGGCCCGGGCCGCGGCGCCGTCACCACGCCGATGACCTTTGCCGCCAGCGCCAACTGCGTGCGCTACCTCGGCGGCCGCGTGCAGTTCGCCGACGTGCAGCCGGACTCGCTCAACATCGATCCCGCCGCCGTCGCGCCGCTGATGCAGGACGGCACCGCCGCGATCATCGCGGTTGATTTCACCGGCCAGCCCGCCGATCTCGACGAGCTCCGCGCGCTCGCGGACGCCTCGGGCGCCTGCCTGATCGAAGACGCGGCCCACGCGCTCGGCGCCACCTACGGCGGCCGCCCGGTCGGGTCGGTCGCGCACCTCACGACGTTCAGCTTCCATCCCGTGAAGCACATCACCACGGGGGAAGGGGGCATCGTCACGACGGACGACGAGCGGCTCGCGGCGCGGCTGCGGCTGTTCCGCAACCACGGCATCACGACCGATGCGCGGCAGCGGGAAGCGGCCGGGTCGTGGTTCTACGAGATGACGGCGCTCGGCTTCAACTATCGCCTGTCGGACCTGCAGTGCGCGCTCGGCAGCGCGCAGCTCACGCGTCTCGGCGACTGGATCGCGAGGCGCCGCGCCATAGCGGCGCACTATGCTGCGGCGTTCGCCGACGAAGCGGCCCTGGAGCTGCCGGCCGTCCGTCCGGGGCGGGACTCCGCGTGGCACCTCTACGTCGTGCGCCTGCGGCTCGAGCGCCTCATCGTCGATCGCCACCAGGTCTTCAAGGCGCTGCGCGCCGAGAACATCGGCGTCAACGTGCACTACATCCCGGTGCCGTGGCACCCGTACTACCGCGACCTCGGGTTCGCGCGCGGCGGCTGGCCCGTGGCCGAGGCTGCCTACGAGCGGCTCCTCAGCCTGCCGATGTGGGCCGGGATGACGGACGGCGACGTGACCGACACGGTCGCGGCGGTCAAGAAGGTACTGCGTGCCTACCGCCGCTGACGCGCCCATCTGCGTGATTCCCGCGCGCGGCGGCTCGAAGCGCTTTCCGCGCAAGAACCTCGCGCGGTTCCGCGGCCGCTCGCTGCTCGCGCTCACGGTGGACACCGCACGCGAGTCCGGCGTCTACGGCCGCGTCATCGTCTCGACCGACGACGAGGCGATTGCCCGCGAGGCGGCCGCGGCGGGGGCGGAGGTCCGCGAGCGCCCGGCGGAGCTGTCGGGCGATTTCATCACGCTCGAGCCGGTCCTCCTCGATGCCGTGGACTGGATTGGCTCCGGCGGCGCGACACCGGCGGTCGGGTCGGTGATGCTCACGACCTCGCCGCTGCGGACGGCCGCCGACGTGCGCGCGGCGTACGAGAAGTTCGCCGGCAGCGGCGCGGACTTCCTGATGATCGTCAGCCGCTATCTCAAGTCGCCGTTCCTGGCGCTCGAGGAGCGCGACGGCTTCGCGCGGCTGATGTTCCCCGAGCTCGCGCGGCGGCAGCCGGCGCCGCCGGTCTGGGTGGACACCGGGATGGCCTATTTCGCCCGCCTCGACGCCCTGCGCGCGGAAAGAACCTTCTATGGCCGGCGGATGACGACCTACGAAGTGCCGGTGGAGCGGGCGATCGACGTCGACGAGCCGTATCACCTGCGATTCGCCGAGCTGATCGACCGATCCGCCGGGCGGGCATGACCAGCGCGGTCATCTGGGCGGACAGCGGCGCCGGCGTGGGCCTCGGACATCTGGCGCGGTGCGGCGCACTCGCCTCCGAGCTGCGCGGCCGCGGCTGGGACGTAACAGTGATGACCCCCGGCCAGGCGGCGGCGACCGGGGCCGATGCGGTCCTGGCCGGCCAGGACCTGGCAGCCCTGACTGCGGTGATCGACGAGCGGCGCCGTCCGGCGGTGGTCGTGGATTCCTACCGGCTGAGCCGTGGCGACTATGCGACCGCCCGAAATGCCGCGGCACTGCTGGCCGTGTTCAGCGACGACCCCGCGGAGGTCCCCCCCTGCGACATCGTGGTGAACGGCGTGCCCGGAGCCGAGACACTTGGGTACGATCGGGACAGCGGCACGCAGTACCTGCTCGGGGCGGCGTACTTTCCGCTTCGCGCCGGGTTCCGCGACGCGCCGCCGAAGACGATCGCCCCAGCCGTGCGCATAGTGCTGGTGACGGCGGGTGGCGAAGACGTGCACGGCCTGCTGGGGACGTTCGCGCAGGCCGCGTGCGACAGCTATCCGGATGTCGCGGTGACGGCCGTGGCCGGCGGCGGAACGGTGGCGCCGCTGCCGGCGCGCGTGGTTGTCCGGACCACGCCGCCGGACTACCCGCGGCTGGTGAGCGGCGCGGACGTCATCGTGTGCGGCGCCGGACAGGCGCTCGTCGAAGCGGCGGCGGCCGGGACGCCGGCGGTGGCCGTGCGGCTCGGCCCCGATCAGCGCCATCAGCATGCCGCCGTGCTGCATGCCGGCGCCTGCGTTGACGGGGGAGCCTGGACGCTCGATCGTGCCCGGCACCTGGAGGTCCTGCGCGGTGCGCTGGCCGAGATCGGCGGCGCGGAGCGGCGGGCCGGGATGAGCCGGCGCGGACGGGCGCTCGTGGACGGACGCGGCGCGGCCAGGATCGCCGACGCGATCGTCATGCGCGCCGGCAGGATTTAGGACCCGGCAGGGAACAGGACAAGGACGGATGCTCGACATCGGCGGCAGACAAGTGGGGCCCGGCGCGCCGTGCTACGTGATCGCGGAAGCGGGGTCGAACCACGATGGTTCGTTCGACCAGGCGATCACGCTGGTCGAGGCGGCGGCGCGGGCTGGCGCCGACGCGGTGAAGTTCCAGGCCATCCGCTACGACGAGCTGTGGGTGGCCGGGCTCCAGTCGCCCGAGCACCGGGCGTTCTACACCGCCATCGAGCTGCCGGAGGCGTGGCTGCCGCGCCTCAACCAGGCGGCCACCGACCGCGGCATCCACTTCCTGTGCTCGCCGACCTACGCCGGGTCGGTCGACCTGATCGATCGGGCGGGGGCTCCCGCCTTCAAGATTGCGTCGCCGCAGGCGGTCGGGGACCCGCTCGTCCTCCGCGCCGTGGCCGCGACGGGCAAGCCCGCCATCCTCTCCACCGGCTACGCCGACATGCCGCGCATCGAGCGCGCGGTCCGCACGCTCGAGGACGCCGGGGTGCAGGCGCTGGCGCTGCTGCAGTGCGTCGCCGAATACCCGGCCCGCGGTCCACGGGTCAACCTCAGGGCGATGGCCACGCTGGAGCACAGCTTCGGGTATCCCGTCGGCCTGTCCGACCACACCGAGGGCATCCACGTGGCCCCGGCCGCCGTGGCGCTCGGCGCCTGCATCGTGGAGAAGCATTTCACGACGGACCGGACGCGTCCGGGCCCGGACCATCACTTCGCCCTCCAGCCGGAGGAGCTGGCGCTGATGATTCGCCACATCCGCGACGTCGAGGACAGCATGGGCGACGGCCGCCGCGACGACAACAGCCCGCGCGAGCGCGAGCAGATTGCCGCGCTGGAGGTGCGCGCCATCGCGCGGGACACGATTGCTGCCGGGGCCCCCGTCACCGCCGAGCGTGTGCTGTTCCGCCGCGCGCCGGCCGGCCTCGCCGCGCACGAGTTCGAGCGCCTCCAGGCGCCGGTGGCGGCGTCCACGATCGCCGCCGGCACGCCGATCACCGCGGACAAGCTCCAGGAATCGGGCTCATGAAGCCGGGCGCCCGCATCCTGATCATGCCGGCCGGCATCGAGCAGGTGTTCATCATCCGGAAGGCGCGCGAGCTCGGCCTGTTCGTCGTGGCCGTCGATGCCAGCCCCGACGCCGCGGGCTTCCCGTTCGCCAACCTCGCCGAGATCGCCTCGTCGCGCGACGTCGACCGCTGCCTGGCGATTGCCCGCCGGCACGGCGTCGATGCGGTGGTCGCCGACCAGTGCGACTACTCGCTCTTCGCGTCGGCGTGCATCGCCGACCTCCTCGGCCTGCACGCCCCCTCGGTGGAGGCGGCGCAGCTGGCCACGAACAAGCGCCTGATGCGCGAGCGGGTCGCCCGCGCCGGCCTGACCCAGCCGGCGTTCCACGCCGCCCGGACGCTCGAGGAGGCCGAGGCCGCGGTGAGCGGCACCGGGCTGCCCGCCATCTTCAAGCCGGTCGACAACCGCGGCTGCTTCGGCGTCTCGACCGCGCGCACGGCAGCCGAGGTCAAGGAGAGCTTCTACGACGCGCTCATGAACGCGCACTCGCGCGAGGTCATCGTCGAGACCTTCCTCGAGGGGACGATGGTGACGGTGGACGGCTACTGTTTCAGTCCCGGCCGCTACCTGGCGCTCGGCGTGGCCACCAAGCGGAAGGTCGGCGGGCGGCGCAACGTCGACATGGAAGTGATGTATCCCGCCGAGCTGCCCGCAGACGTGGTGGCGCGCGTGCTGGACTACAACGCGCGGACCGTCGCGGCGCTCGGCCTGACGTTCGGGGCGACGCACGGCGAGTACCTCGTCACCGCCGACGGCATGCCCTACCTCATCGAGATTGCCAACCGCGGCGGCGGCGTCTACACCGCGCCGGTGATCGTGCCGTCGCTGTCGTTCGCGCCGATTCCCGAGCTGCTGCTCCGGAATGCGTTCGGCGAATTCCCCGGGCCCGAGGGGGTCGAGCCGGCGCCGCAGCAGCGCTCGACCGTGCTCGGCTTCATCGACTTCGGCCGGCGCGGCACGCTGGTTTCGGTGGACGGCGTCGATCGCGCGCTGCGGATTCCCGGTGTGCTGGCGGTGCACCTGCTGGCGACGGTCGGGCAGCCGCTGCCCGACATCACGCACGGCCCGAGCCGGCACGGCTTCGTGATCGCGACCGCGGCAACGCCGGATGCGACCCGCCGGCTGGTGCAGGAGGTGCGCGAGACGCTGACGGTGGTGACGGCATGAGCGGCACGCCCGGGGATTTCGATCGCGCGGTGGCGGAGGTCGAGCGGGTGGCGCTCGAGCGCTACTCGAAGCGGCTCCGCGAGTTCGGGACCGACCCGCGGACGCTCGGCTGGGACACGCGCGCGAACCAGTGGGCGCGCTTTGCCGCCGCCGCCGCGGCGGCCCGGTTCGGCGGCCGCGACGTGCTCGACATCGGCTGCGGCCTGGGAGATTTCCGGGTCTTCCTCGAGGAGCAGGGCACGCCGCCGGCGGCCTACGCCGGGGTCGACATCAACGACGATCTGCTGGACGTCGCCCGCGGCCGGTTTCCCGACAGCCGCTTCGAGCGGCGGAACGTCGTCCTCCAGCCCTACGAATCGCCGGTCTGCGACGTGGCGCTGATGCTCGGGCTGGTGAACTTCCGCCTCAGCGACCTCGACAACTACGACTACGCCGCGCGGGCCATCGATGCTGCGTTCGGCGCCTGCCGCGAGGCGCTGGTCGTCGACATGCTGTCGGCCCGCCGCGTGCCGGACTACCCCGAAGAGTCGTTCGTCTTCTACTTCGAGCCGGCCCGCATGCTCGACCTGGCGCTGTCGCGCACCCCTTACGTCGAGCTCCACCACGCCTACCGGCCGCTGCCGCAGCGCGAGTTCCTGCTGGTGCTGCGCAAGGGGCCGGCATGATCGACATGCACCTCAACCCGGTCCTCACGCCCGACGGCGAGCGGTTGACCACGCTCGGCGCGGCGGAGGTGGCCGCGGCCTGCCGGCACTTCGAGCGCGAGCTCGACGCGGTCGGGGCGGCGCGCGCCGTGATGGTGGTGCTGAGCGACCACGCGGTGGATGGGCTCGGCGAGGGCACCGCCGCGGTGAGCGATCGGTTTCCGGTGGCGCTGGCCGTGGACTTCCGGCGCGCCGACGCCGAGGCCCGGCTGGAACGGGCGCGCGCGGCTGGAGTCGCGGCGCTCAAGTTCCATCCCTACCTCCAGCGGATCGTGCCGGCCGACTACGACCGGGCGGCGGCGCTGGCGCGGGCGGCGGAACGGCTGGGCATGTTCGTGATGGTCTGCTGTGCGTACGGCACCCGCGCGCTCGAGCGGCACGACGGCGTCCGCCTCGCGGCGCGCCTGGCCGACGCGGTGCGCTGCCCGATCGTGATGTCGCACGGCGGCGGCCGGCAGGTGCTCGACGCGATGCTCGTGGCCGCCGACGCGCCGCAGGTTCTGCTCGAAACGTCCTTCTCGCTGCCCTATTATGAAGGGAGCAGCATAGAGACAGATTTCGCGTTCGCCATGCGCAAGCTCGGCGCATCCCGGTGGATGTACGGTTCGGATGCGCCATTCGTGCCCGTGACGGAGTCGCTGCGGTCGGCGCTCGGATTCTTCGAGCGTCACCGCTTCACTCCCGCGGAGGTGGAGCAGGTCCTCCACGGCACGGCTGCGGCGCTGCTTCAGGAACGGTGACTCAATGCCGATGCACCCGCGTCCGGTCATCTTCGAATGCACCCTGCGCGATTCCGCCTACGTCGTCAATTTCCAGTTCACGGCCGAACATACGCGGGTGGTGGCGCGGGCGCTCGAGGACGCGGGCTTCGACCACATCGAGATCGGCCACGGCCTCGGGCTGGGCGCCTCGCAGCCGTCGATCGGCGTCGCCGCCGAGACCGACGAGGCGTATCTCGAAGCCGCCGCCTCGACGCTGACGCGGGCGCGGTGGGGCACCTTCTTCATCCCCGGGATCGGCGAGCCGGCGCACCTCGACCTGGCCGGCGCCTACGGGATGCACTTCGTGCGCGTCGGCACGAACATCACCGAGTTCCGCGACGCCCGTGCCCACGTCGAACATGCCAAGGCGCTCGGCATGACCGTGAGCGTCAACCTGATGAAGACCTACGCGGTCGATGCCGCGGAGTTCCGCGCCATCGCGCGCGAGATCGGCACCTGGCAGCCGGACAACATCTACGTCGTCGACTCGGCCGGGTGCATGCTGCCGGAGGACGTCCGCGAGTACATCCGGGTGATCCTCGGCGAGACGCCGTGCGAAGCCGGGATGCACGCGCACCACAACCTGCAGCTCGCCGTCAGCAATTCGATGGTCGCGCTCGATGAAGGGGCGCGCTTCGTCGACACCACGCTCCGCGGCATCGGGCGCAGCGCCGGCAACGCCCAGACCGAGGTGATCGTCGCGCTGCTGCAGCGCCGCGGCTACCTGAAGGAGATCGACCTGACGAAGACCACTGTGGTCGCCGAGGCGCTGTTTCAGCCGCTGGTGCGCGAGATCGTCGATCGGGTGCCGAACACCAACCCCGAGGAAGTGCACCGCGGCTCGAGCGCCCTCGAGCTCGTGCTCGGGCTGTCGCGCTGCCACTCGTCGTTCCTGCCGATGTTCCGCGCGGTCGCGAGCGAATACGGCGTGAACCTCCTGACGCTGGTGATGGCGGTGAGCGCGCGCGACTGCGTCCACCCGACGCCGGCCATGTGCCGCGAGGAGGCCGCGCGGCTGCGCGAGCTCCAGCAGCCCGCGGTGGGCGGCTGATGCTGGCCGGCTCCCCCTGCCCGGGGTGTGGTGGCACCGAGGTCGAGCCCGCCGCCGACAATCCCGCCCACACGGTCAACACCGGGGCGGAGGTCTTCGCCAGCCGCATCCGCAACGTGCTGTGCGGCGCCTGCGGCCTGATCTTCAACGATCCGATGCCGACGGAAGAGGAGCTGGCCGCGCTCTACCGGGCGATGGCCCGCGACGTCTCGGACCGGCCCGACGCCGCCGCGGCGCACATCATGCCGATCGAAGCGGATCAGGCGGCGTTCGTCTGGCGCGCCCTCGAGCGCGTAGGCCCGGGACGGCCGGGCCGCGCCGGCGCGCCGTCGGTCCTCGACATCGGCTGCTCGATGGGCGGGTTCCTCGCCGCCATGGCCGGGCGCGGCGCCCGCACGGCCGGCGTGGAGCCGAGCCCGCACGACGCCGCCGTCGCCCGCGACCGGTTCGGCGTCGACATCCGCGGCGCCTTCTTCGAGGAGGTCGACTTCGGCGCCGAGCGCTTCGACGTGATTGCGCTGCGCTTCGTGTTCGAGCACGTCCGCGAGCCCCGCGCAATCGTCCGCCGGGCGCGGACCCTGCTCGCCGGCGGCGGGCTCCTCTTCATCGAGGTGCCGAACCTGGCCACGCCGTTCGTCGGCTTCGACGATTTCTTCAGCTTCGGCCACCTCCAGACCTTCACCCCCGACACGCTGGTGTCGCTCTGCGCCCGCGAAGGCTGGAGTCCCGTTGCCGTCGAGGAGAGCCGCAATCTCTTCGAGCGCTCGCCCCACCCGCCGTCCATCCGCGCGCTCTTTGCGCCGGACGCCAGGGCCACGCCGCCCGCCGCTGATCCCCGGGCCGTCCGCGCCCACCTCGGCCGCTACCAGGCCGCGCGGGAGGCGTTCATGGCACGGGCCCGCGAACGGCTGCGCGAGGCAGCCCGCGGCGCGACCCGGATGGTGATTTACGGGGCCGGGACGCACACCGCCGAACTGTGGCGCGAGTGCCCGTTCCTGGCCGGCCGCACCATCGCCATGGTGGACGGCAACCCGCGGCTGCAGGGACACACGTTTCTCGGCGTACCGGTGCGCAGTCCGCGCGACCTCGCCAGTCTCGATCCGGATGTCGTCGTCATCAGCGTGCGCACGGCCGAGCCGCAAATCGCCGGCTTCCTCGCGCAGCAGGGGCTCGCCGACCGCACCGTCCGCCTGTACGACCAGGCCGGTGTCGTCGCGGCATGACCCGGACGCCCCGCCTTGCGCTCCGCCGCGCGCGCCCGGACGACGCCGCGCGCCTGCTCGCCTGGCGGAACGACGCCGCGACGCGGCAGTGGTTCCTGGATCCGTCGCGGGTCGAGCCTGCCGCTCACCGCGCCTGGTTCGCGCGCCGGCTGGAGGATGCCGGGTGCCGCATCTACATCGCTGAGGCGGGCGGCGTCGCGGTAGGGCAGCTGCGGCTCGACCGGCGCGGCCAGGCCGCGGCCGAGGTCAGCTTTTCGGTGGCTCGGCAGCATCGCGGCCGCGGATATGGCACCCTGCTCCTGAAGCGCGCGCCGGCCGCGGCACAGCGGGACTTCGGCATCGGCCGCCTGGTCGCCCACGTCAAGCCGGACAACGTGCCGTCCGCGATCGCGTTTCTCAAGGCCGGCTTCCGGTTCACCGGCGTGGCGCCGCGCGCCGGCCAGTCCACGTACGTGTTCGAATCGATATTCGCATGACGCCAGCGACCCCAGCCCGCATCCTCACCGTGGCCGCGCATCCGGACGACGAAGTCCTCGGCTGCGGCGGCGCGATGGCCGCTCACACCCGGCACGGGGACGAGGTTGCCATCCTGATCCTCGGCGAGGGGTTGACCTCCCGCGCCGACCGGCGCGAGCAGGCCGACCGCTCGGGCCTGCCGGATCTCCAGCGCGACGCGCGCGCGGCGGCGGAAGCCGTCGGCGTTGCCGACGTCACGCTGCTCGACTTCCCCGACAACCGCTTCGACTCGGTGGCGCTCCTCGACGTGGTCAAGGCGGTGGAAGCCGTGAAGCGCCGGGTCCGGCCCGACCTGGTCTACGTGCATCACTGGGGCGACCTCAACATCGATCACCGCGTGACGTTCGACGCGGTGATGGCGGCGTTCCGCCCGCTGCCCGGGGAGCCGCCCGTGGCGATCTACGCCTACGAAGTGCCCTCGGCGACCGGATGGGCCGGGCCATCGGCTTCCGCCGCGTTCGTCCCGACCCACTATGTCGGGATCGCCGGCCCGGTGCTCGACCGGAAGATCGCGGCGATGGAGTCGTACGCGTCGGAGCGCCGCGCGTGGCCGCATCCGCGGGCGCCCGAGGCGCTGCGGGCGTGGGCCGCCTACCGTGGCTCGCAGGTCGGGCTCGAGGCGGCCGAAGCGTTCGTGACCGTCCGCACGGTGGTGCGCGGATGACGGGAGCGGCGGGCCGGCTGCTGGACGCGGTGTTCGCGCGCCGGATCGATGCCCAGGCTGTGGCGGCGTTCCGCATCCTCTACGCCGCGACCGGCCTCTTCTACGTCGCAGGCGCCATCCAGCTCGTGGACTACGCGTGGCCGGGCCGCGAGACGCTCTTCGGCGCCCTCTACGGCGCCTGGCTGGTCGCCCTGGCCCTGCTGTTCGTCGGGATCTGGTCGCGGCCGATGGCCGTGGCGTCCCTGCTGCTGACGCTCGTCTGCAACGGCACGCCGGCCGCCGGGTCCATTGGCGAGCTGATCTGGCGGATGGCTTCTCTGGCGCTGGTCTTCCTGCGGCCGGGCGACGCCCTCAGCGTCGATGAACTGCGCGATCGCTGGCGCGGCCGGGCGCGTCCTGCCGTCCAGCCGCGCTGGCCGGCCGACCTGGCGGTCGCCTCGCTCGGGCTGACGCTGTTGCTGTCGGGCCTGCCCAAGGCAGTGGACCCGACGTGGCGTGCCGGCGACGGCTTCTACCTGGCCATGCTGCTGCCGTGGACGCACCATGCCTGGGCCGACGTCGTGGCCGGCTCACGGGCGCTGACGCTGGGCGCCAACTACGCGGGCATCGCCATCGAATCGCTCTTCATCGTCCTCGTCTTCGTGCCGGCCGTGCGCTGGGTCGCGATTGCCGGCTTTGCCGGGCTGATGGCGGGCTTCGGGATCCTGATGTCGTTCTACTTCATCGGCGCCGCCGGGCTCTGCTTCCTGCCGCTGATGCTGCCGGATCGCCAGGGTCGGCTGCCCGGGGCCTCGCCGCCCGCCAGGCTGGCGCTGCTCTACGACGGCGGCTGCGGCTTCTGCGACCGATCGGTCCGTGTGCTGCTCGCCATGGACACGAAAGCCCGCCTCGAGCCGCGCCCGATCCAGGACGCGCTGCCGCTCCTCGCGGCGCACGGCGTGGACCCGTCCGCGGCGCTCGACGAGATGCACGTCGTGGACGGCGGCCGCATCTTCCATGGCTTCGAGGCGTTCCGGCGGTTTGCCTGGGCGACGCCGTACCTGGCCGCGTTCGCCCCGCTGCTCTACGTGCCCGGTATCCCCTGGATTGGCGCGCGCGTCTACCGCGCCGTGGCCAGGCGCCGGCACGCGCTGGGGTGCGCGCTCGGCGGCGCGCGGCGGTTGACGCCGCTCGTCAGCCCCGAGGCGCCGCGCCCGCGGACCCTGGCCCGCACGCTGGCCACCGCGCACGTCTGCTATATGGCCGTGTTCGGCTCGGCGGCGGTGCTGGCCGTGGCCGGGACGCCGGCGCCGCTGCGCACGCTCAGCGAATTGCCGGTGGTCGAGCAGTACAACCTCTACACCAACGACCTGAGGCCGCTGCCGCTCTTCTGCGAAGTGCACCTGTTCGGGGTCTACGTGTATCGCCTCGAGGGCACCACCGTGGACGGCCGAACGGTGGGGCTGCTGCCGGTGTTCGACGAGCGCGGCGGACCGGGCTCCTGCTGCGTATCCGGCCCGCGCTATCTTCAGGCCATGATGTTCCACGTCACCGACGACGTGCTGCGGCGGGAGGCGAGCCCGGAATATCACGCCCCCGCGGCGAATCTCGATCTCTACCGCGCCGTGGTCAACAAGGCGATCCGCGAGTCGCCGGCGCCGGTCACCGAAGTCCGGATGCTCGTGAAGCTGCTTGATCCGCCGCGCCGCTTCGCCGGGCGTGTCGCGCCGTGGGACCAGGAGCGATGGACGCCCTGGCTGCGCTTTCCCGTGCAGGACGGCAGGGTCCACGGCAACCTGGAATGGCTCGAGCGGCCGCCGCGGCCGAGCTTCACCGCGCGCAAATAGGAGAAAGACGACGATGACAGAACGCCCGGCCGACGAGGCAGCCCGGATCGAGAAGATCTGGGGCGGCCAGTTCGGCGACGAGTATCTCTCGCGCAACCGCGTGAACCCCGAGCTGCGCCGCAACTTCTGGCACGGCATCATGTCGCGGTATCCGTCCGCCCGGGTGCTCGAGGTCGGCTGCAACCTCGGCGCGAACCTGCGGCCGCTGGCGCTGGTGGCACCGGGCTCGGCGCTCACCGGCGTCGACATCAACGCATCCGCGCTCGGCGAGCTGCACCGCACGGAGCCCGGCCTGCGCCTGGCCCGCGCCAGCGCCAGCGTGCTGCCTTTTGCCGACGGCGCGTTCGACTTCGTCTTCACCGTCGGCGTGCTGATCCATCAGCCGCCAGACCTGCTGCCGTTCGTGATGGACGAGATCGTGCGCTGCTCGACTCGCTACGTCCTCTGCGCCGAGTATTTCTCCAACGAGACGGTCGAGGTGCCCTATCGCGGCCAGACCCGCGCGCTGTTCAAGTGCGACTTCGGCCGGCTCTACGCCGAGCGCCACGGCCTGCGCGAGGTCGAGCGGACGCTGCAGACGGGCCCGGGCTGGGACGAGGTCACCTGCTGGGTGTTCGAGAAGGCGTCCGCCGCCGCATGACACGACACGCGCGCCCCCCGGTGCTCCTGATCGCCGACCACAAGTGGCGTGACCTGGCCAGCCTCGCGCTGCTCAAGGTCCTGCTCGAGGACGAGCACGGGATCCCCGCGCGCATCGTCAACTACCGGTTCTGGGATGCCGCCATCCTCGCCTTCGCGCCGGGCGTCGTCTGCCCGACCACGCAGACCGGCCCGCGCGAGCTGGCGATCGCGCGCGCCGCCAAGCGCAGCGGCGCGGCAACGATCGTGATCCCCACCGAGGGCATCCCGAGCGCGTGGAAGGTCATGCCGATCCTCGGCTGCGCCCACACCGACCTGTCCAACGTCGACCGGTGGTTCACGTGGAACGACCCGGTCCGCGACTACATGGTCGAGCACTCGGGCCTGGCCGCGGACCAGGTCCTCACGACCGGCGTCAACCGCTTCGACTTCTACGTGCCGCCGCTCCGGCGCCTCCTCACCTCGAAGGCGGAGCTCGAACGCCGCTACGGCCTGGCACCCGGCCGTCCGATCGTGACCTGGGCCACCAACTTCGCCCACGCCGGCTACGCGCTGAAGGACGGCGATTTCATCCAGCAGGACTGGACGGTCAGGGGCCTGACGAAGATTCCCGGCTACGCCGATGCGCGGGCCTATGCCGAGGCCGACCTGCGCTCGATGCGCGACGCGCAGCAGATCATGCTCGAGGTCTTCCGGCGCTTCCCCGGGATCAATTTCCTGATCAAGACCCATCCGGCCGAGCGGCTGGACATGTATCTCGACTACCTGCGGAGCTGCCGCGCCGCCGGCGCCGCCAACGTGGCGCTGGTCAACCGGGAGTACATCGGCGACCTGCTCAATGCGTCGAGCGTCGAGATCCACCGCTACTGCACGACCGGTCTCGAGGCCTGGATCATGGGCGTGCCGACGCTGAACTTCCACCTGCGGGACTGGCATGCCGATCCGTCGGGTGGTGGCGCGCTCGGCGATGCGGCCCAGGTCGATCATCCGGTGTCCACCCTGGACGACGTCGTGGCGGGGCTGGGACGGTACCTCGGCGGCACGCCGGTCGACCCGCAGGTGGCGGCCGCGCGCGCGGACGTGCTGCGCAAGTGGCTGCACCGGCTCGACGGCCAGTCGACTGCCCGGCAGGCGGGCGCGATCGCCGCGTACGTGGCCGCGAAGGCCCCGGCGCCGCGCCGCAGTCCGATGGCGCTCGGCCCGGCAGCGCGCGGCGCGGCGAAGCGGCTCGCGCAGATGGGGCTGAACACGCTTCTCGGCCGCGGCTTCGACCTGCCGCTGACCCGTCCGGCGCATCACGAAGGCATCGAGATCAACGAGCTCGGCTACGCGGACCGGCTCGTCCGCCAGCCCGACGTCGAGCGGTGGTGCGCGACGATCCGGCGGTTGCGATCGGAGCTTGCCGGCGCACCCGCGGCGCTCGCCGAGCCGCTCGGGGCCGCCGATGCCGCGCGCTGACCCGGGGCCCGCATTCAAGGCGCAGTCATTCCGTCAGCTCGCCCAGGGCTTTTCCGCCAGCTCCATCGTCTACACCGGCGGGTCGATTGCGCTGCGCTTCGGCGGGCTGCTCCTCATCCCGCTGTACTGGCGCTACCTCAGCCCGGCCGACTACGGGATCCTGGCGGCGGTGGCGGTCGTCACCAACTTCCTGGCGATCTTCCTCGGGCTCGCCGTCAGCGAGAGCATCACGCGCTTCTATCATGCGTGGCCGGCGGCCGAGCGCCGCGCGCACATCGGCACGCTGTGGATGCTCGACTGGGGGAGCTCGCTGGCTGTGGGGCTGCCGCTGGCGCTCTGGGGCGGCGATCTGGTGCAGCTGGCCGCCCGCCAGGTGGCGTTCTCGCCGTACCTCCAGCTCGGCGTGTTCGCCGCGATCCTGCAGAGCCTCGCGACCGCCGCGACGACGCTGCTGCGGGTGGAAGAGCGGCCGCGGGTCTACGTGGCGTGTTCGGCCGGCAGCTTCGTGGTGCGGACCGCGGTCGCCATCTTTTTGGTGGTTGGCCTCGAACGGGGGCCGCGCGGCGTGCTCGAGGCCGACGTGATCGCGGGCCTGGTGATGGTTCCGGTATGGGCCGCCATCCTGTTCAGGAGCGCCACCCCCGCGTGGAGACTGGACACGCTGCGCACCGGCCTCGGCTATTCGCTGCCGCTCGTGCCCGGGGTGTTCACGGAGTCGCTGATGTGGACGCTGGACCGCTTCATCCTGGAGAAATACGTCCCGCTCCGGGCGCTTGGGCTCTACTCGGTGGCCGATTCGCTTGGCGGCATCGTCCGGGTCGTGAGCAGCGGCATGAAGACCGCCTGGCTGCCGTTCGCCATGCGGGCGGCCGTGGAGCGGGACGACGCGCCGGCAGTGATGGCACGGGTCGCGACGCTGTACGTCCTGATCACGACCCTGGTCGCCGTCGGGGTGGCGATGCTTGCCGCCGACCTGATTGCGGTGATCGGGGTGCCGGCGTACTTCGCGGCGGCGCCGCTGGTGCCGCTGTTCGTCGTGACCAACGGCCTCATCTCGCTGCTGCCGCCGGCGCTCGCGGGGCTCGGCATCGCCCGCCGCACCGGCTACGCGTCGGCCGCCGCCGTGGCGCAGTTCGCGGTCGGCGCCGGCGCCCTGCTCATCCTGGTGCCGCGCTGGGGCATCTACGGCGCGATCGCCGCCGTGGCGCTGAGCACTGTCGTCCGGCTGGCCGTCGGGCTGACCGCCGCGCAGCGGTTCTACCACGTGCCGTTCGAGTGGCGCCGGATCCTGGCGCTGGCGGTTTCCGGCGTCGCGGTGTTCCTGTTGGGGCGCTCCCTGCCGGTCGAACCGTCGGCTGCCGGCCTGCTGGCGCGGGGCCTGCTGTTTGCGGCGTACGCCGGGCCAGCCGCCTGGATGCTCGGCGCGCGGCAGTGGTGGATGAGCCGGAGCGGCGGATCGGCGGGCGTGAAGGCTCTATAATTTTGCGGGTATCCAACGTGACTGACCATCAGACGACCGAGACCACCGCACCGGTGGGCATGACTGCCTCGGAACGGCGTGCGGAACGAGTTGCCGACGAACGGACCCGGCGGACCGAGCTGCGGCCCTATCTGCGCTGGCGGGACTATGTGCCGCTCTTCCGGCGCTACAACGCGGCCGGCCGGACGCGGGCGGTGCTCGACCGCTACCGGCCCCTGCTCGAGGGACGCATCCTCGACGTCTGCTGCGGCGATTCCTATCCCACGCTCAAGGCTGCGCTGGGTGCGCAATACGAGGGTCTGGATATCGGTGACTCGTATAAGTACAGCGGACCCGCGGATGCCAGGCCGACCCATCTGTGGAATGTGGAGCGGGAGCCACTGCCGTTCGCCGACGCGTCGTACGACACGGTGATGTGCATCAGCGCGCTCGAGCATCTGGACAATATCCACCAGGTATACGACGAGATCTTCCGCGTGGCGGGGCGCCGCGTGATGGTGATGCTGCCGAACAACTGGGTGGGATTCATCGGCAGTCTGGCGGCGGGACGCAACTACACCCACCCGGCCGGCTACGGGCTCGGTCCGCGGGAGAAGCGGCCCGGAGAGCGGCACAAGTATTTCTTCAACCTCGAGGAGGCGGCTGCCTTCCTGCTGGGGCGTGCGCCATCGGGATGGCGCGTGCGGCAGGTGGACTGTTCGTTCGAGCTCGGCGCCGACACCTGGCTGGCCAATCGCACCTACGCCCGCCTGGCCGCCGCGACACGCCCGCTGCTGCAGCGGAAACTCGGGCCGGTGGCTGGCGTGCTCGCGGCAGTCGCGGCCGCGGCCGTGTACTACCCGGTGCGCGCCGTCGAGTGGTCGGCCGGCATGCTCATCTGGGGCACACGCGGCCGGCTCGTCTACCACAATCTGATGTGCCGGGAGATCTGGGTCGTATTCGATCGCGACTAGCGCACCTCCGGTCACACGCGCTTGGCCGGGTCGGACGGATGGCGTAAAATCGCGGGGCCCGACACGAGCGGGGCTCGGCCGCCCGGGGGCGTCAGAATCGCTACACATGCAAGCCAATACCTCGAAAACTCTGCTGAAACGCATCCTGCGGCCGGTCATCCACCCGCCGCGCACCGCCTTCCAATATTTTCGGGCGAAGCGCATCGTGCGGGATTACGCCGCCAACTACGAAGCGTCGCGCAAGGTCTACGAGGCCAGCGGGGAGCCCGACGCGCGGGCGATTCCGTCGCTCGACCGCCTCGGCGTGCGCGTCGTCACGCCGGGAGCCGCCGGCGGCGTCATCGACCTGCCGCCGGACTACCTGTCGCTGGTGTCGCGCGTGGCCGGCGACATCGATCGGCGGTTCGAGCGCTCGGCCAACTGCCTCTTCATGCCCCGCGTCGAGCGCGGCGAGCTGCCGGAGCGCACGGCGGACGCGCCGGCGATGCAGAGCCAGGACGTCATCTCCCTGCAGCTGCGTGATGCGCTCTCGGTCGAGGGGGTGCGCGAGCTCGGGGATGCCATCCTGCCGGAGATCGAGCGGAAGCTGTTCGGCTCGTTCGTGATCATCGACAAGGTCTATGCCTACCGCAACCTCGTGACCCGCCAGAAGGAGCAGGTCTCGTGGTTGTGGCACTACGACAACCACCCGACCGAAGTCGTGAAGATCATGATCTACCTGACCGACGTCGGGCCGCTCAACGCGCCGTTCGAGTTCGTCCGGCGGAAGGCCACGGGGGAGCCGATCGGGTTCTCGCCCAAGCCGCTGCTCGGCGACAGCCGCGTCAACGCGTCGCGGGTCGACGAGCTCGTCGCCGACGGCCACGAGATCGTAAAGGCGACCGGGCCGAAGGGCACGATGCTGATCTTCGACGACAACGTCCTGCACCGCGCGACGTTCGCGCGCGAGGGGCGGCGCGACGTCCTGGTCTACCAGATCCGTCCCGCGTCGTTCCGTCCGGGGCGGCGGCTCGATCCGAAATGGTCCGGGTCGTTCGAGCACGTCGACTTCAATCCGCAGCCGGGCGACTACGAAGTCCGCCTCAAGCGGCGCCGGTTCTCCGGATGACGCACGCGCCAGGGCCGCGCGCGATTGCCATCGTTCCCGCACGCGGCGGTTCCAAGCGGATCCCGGCGAAGAATCTCCTGCCCATCGCCGGGGAACCCCTGCTCGCGCATTCCCTCCGGCACGCCCGGGACGCCGGCGGCGTGTCCGAGATCTGGGTGTCGACCGACGACGAGCGGATTGCCGCCGTGGCGGCCGCCGGCGGCGCCCGGGTGGCGCCGCGGCCGGCGCCGCTGGCCGACGATCGGGCGACGAGCGAGGTGGCGCTGCTGCACACCCTCGACTATCGCCGCGGCCTTGGGCTCGAGGACCCCGAGCTGGTGGTGTTCCTGCAGGCCACCTCGCCCATCCGCCGGGCCGGCGACATCGACCGCGCCATCGAGACGCTGCGGCGCGACGGGGCGGATTCGCTGTTCTCGGCGTGCGAGAACAACCGCCTGATCTGGGCAATGACCGCCGGCGGTCCGCAGTCGCTGACCTACGACTATCACCGCCGACAGCGCGAGCAGGACATGCCGCGGCAGTTCCGCGAGAACGGATCGATCTACGTGTTCCGTCCGGACATCCTGCGGACGACCGGCAACCGGCTGGGCGGGCGCATGGCGGTCTACGAGATGGACTACTGGAGCTCCTTCCAGATCGACACGCCCGAACACGTCGAGCTGTGCGACTGGATCATGCGGCGCCCCGAATTCCGGCCGCCGGTGGCCTGGCCGGCGCGGGTGGCGCTGGTCGTCTTCGACTTCGACGGGGTGATGACGGACAACGGCGTGTGGGTGGACGAGGAGGGGCGCGAGCAGGCGCGCTGCAACCGCGGCGACGGCTGGGGCCTCGGCCGCCTCGCCGGCGCCGGCGTGCCCATGGCCATCGTGTCCACCGAGCCGCGGAGCATCGCGGCAGCGCGCGCGGCCAAGCTGCGCATCCCGTGCCACCACAACGTCAGCGACAAAGGGGCGTTCCTGCGGCAGCTGTTCGCGGCCGAGGGCATCGACCCGGCCGACGTGGTCTACGTCGGCAACGACGTCAACGACCTGCCCGCCATGGAGATCGTCGGGTTTCCCGTGGCCGTGGCGGATGCGCATCCGGCGGTGCTGCGGGTGGCCCGGCTGGTGCTCGAGGGGCGCGGCGGGCACGGCGCGGTCCGCGAGTTCTGCGACCGGCTGCTCGCGCACCTCGGCACGCCGAGCGCCGCGGCGCGGGTCGCGCAGTGAGGAGCCTCGGCATCATGCAGGGCCGCCTCGTGCCGCCGGTGGACGGGAAGATCCAGGCGTTCCCCGCGGAGAGGTGGCGGGAGGAGTTCCCGCGCGCGCAGGAAGCGGGGCTCGGCACCATCGAGTGGATCTACGAGACGTTCGGCCGCGACCGGAATCCGCTCTGCACCGACGAGGGCCTGGCCGAGCTCGACGCGCTGCGCACGGCGCACCGGATCGCGGTGCGGTCGGTGTGTGCCGACTACTTCATGGAGTATCCGCTGGTGCGGGCGACGCCCGGCGAGATCGCGGCGCGGCTCGACGAGCTCCGCTGGCTGCTCGAGCGCTGCCGCCGCGCCGGGATCGAGCGGATCGTGCTGCCGTTCGTCGACAACTCCGGCATCCGCAGCGACGCCGAGCAGGAGGCGCTCGTCGAGATCCTGACGACCGCCGCGCGCGACGCCGCGGCGGCGGCGGTGGAGCTGCATCTCGAGACGGCGCTGGACCCGCACGCCTTCGCGGCGTTCCTCGCTCGCCTGCCGTCCCCTGTCATCCGCGTGAACTACGACTCCGGCAATAGCGCCTCGCTCGGCTACGACCCACGGGAGGAGTTTGCCGCCTACGGCGAGCGCATCGGCAGCGTCCACGTGAAGGACCGGAAGCGCGGCGGCACGACCGTGCCGCTCGGCAGCGGCGACGCGGATCTGCCGGCCGTCTTCGCCGGCCTGCGCCGGCTGCGCTACGGCGGCGACGTCATCCTGCAGGTCGCGCGCGGTGCGGCGGGCGACGAAGTCGAGTGGGCCCGCGGCAACCGCCAGCTGGTCGAGGACGGGCTGCGCTGATGGATCTCGGACTGCGGGACCGCGTGGCGCTCGTCGCCGGCTCGTCGCGGGGCATCGGCCGCGCCATCGCGGCGGCGCTCGCCCACGAGGGTTGCCGGGTCGCGGTCAGCGGCCGCGAGCGGGCGATGGTGGACGAGGCGGCCGCCGAGCTCGGCCGCCACCTGGCGCCCGGCCGGCTGATGGCGATTGCCGCGGACCTGTCGCAGCGCCCGGCGATCGACCGGGCCGTTGCCGCGATCGCGGCGGAGTGGGGCCCGCTCGACGTGCTCGTTGCCAACATCGGCACCGGGGCGGCGCGGCCGGGCTGGGACCTGGACGACAGGGATTGGGAGCTGTCCTTCGACGCCAACCTGCACGCCAGCCGGCGGCTCATCGAGGCGGTTCTTCCGGCGATGCTGGAGCGCGGGCGGGGCAGCATCGTGTGCATGGCCTCGATCGCCGGGCTCGAGAGCCTGCCGGCGCCGCTGACCTACAGCGCCGCCAAGGCCGCGCTGGTCAGCTACGCCAAGAACCTGTCGCGGCTGGTCGCGCGCCGCGGCGTCCGCGTCAACGTGGTCGCCCCGGGCAACATCCTGTTCGAGGGCGGATCGTGGGCGCGCAAGGTCGCCGAGCGCGGCGACGAGGTCCGCCGCTACATCGACGCGGAAGTGCCGGCCGGACGGTTCGGCAGCGCCGACGAGATCGCCGACGCCGTGACGTTCCTGGCCTCGGATCGCGCCGCCTTCGTCACCGGCGCCTGCCTCGTGGCCGATGGCGGCCAGACACGCAGCCATTGATGACCCACCCCTTCGACCTGACCGGCCGCGTCGCGGTGATCACCGGCGGCGCCGGGCTGCTGGGCGTCAAGCACGGCGAGGCGATCGCTTCGGCCGGCGGCATCCCGGTGCTGGTCGACATCGCCGGCCAGGCGGCGGCGGCGCGGGCCGCGGTGCTGCGGGAGGTCTACGGCGTGGACGCCGCGGGTGAACAGGCGGACATCACCCGCCCCGAAGAGGTGCGGGCGCTCTGCGCGCGCGTGCTGGAGCGCTACGGCCGCGTCGACATCCTCATCAACAACGCCGCGAACAACCCCAAGATGGAGGGGGGCGGCGCGGTCGATTTCTCGCGCCTCGAGCATTTCCCCCTCGCGCAGTGGGAAGCCGACCTCGCTGTCGGGCTGACCGGTGCCTTCCTCTGCGCCCAGACCTTCGGCGCCGAGATGGCCAGACGCGGCGCCGGCGTGATCCTGAACGTGGCGTCCGATCTGGCGGTCATCGCGCCAGACCAGCGGCTCTACCGGGACGCCACACGGCCGGCCGATCAGCAGCCGGTCAAGCCGGTGACGTATTCGGTGGTGAAGAGCGCGCTGGTGGGGCTGACCCGCTACCTCGCGACCTACTGGTGCGAGCAGGGCGTCCGCGCCAACGCCATTTCTCCCGGCGGCGTGTTCAACGGCCAGCCGGACGAGTTCGTGGGCAAGCTGACCAGCCTGATTCCCCTCGGCCGCATGGCGGACGCCGACGAATACAAGGGGGCGGTGCTCTTTCTCTGCTCCGACGCCTCGTCCTACATGAACGGACACAACCTGGTGATCGACGGGGGACGCAGCGCGTGGTAACGCTGACGCGAGACGCGCTCTTCTCGCTCGAGTCGCGCACGGTGGTGCTGACCGGGGCCAGCGGCTTCCTCGGCCGGACGATGGTGCGGACCCTGCTGGTGAACGGCGCGCGGGTCGTGGTGCTGGGACGGTCGGACCGGCTGCAGACGGCCGCGGCGTCCTGGGCGGAGGAGTTCGGCGCCGGCGCGGTCGCCGCGCACCAGGTGGACATGTACGACCTCGGCGCGCTGGAGCGGACGTTCGACCGCATCGCCGGCGAGGAAGCGCGCATCGACGTGCTGGTGAACAACGCGCACGAGCTCGGCCCGCCGACCGGCTTCAACACCGCCGAGGGGCGGCTCGAGAGCGCCACCCACGATCAGTGGATGCGCAACCTCACGGGGGGCGTCTACTGGCCGGCGCTGGCCGTGCAGAAGCTGGGGGGGCGGATGCGCGAGGCGCGCGCCGGCAGCATCATCAACATTGCCACGATGTACGCAGTGGTGGCGCCGAGCCCGCGGCTCTACGAGGGCAAGACCGCGCTGAACCCGCCGGGCTACTCGGCGGCCAAGGCGGGGCTGGTCGCCTTTACGCGGTACGTCGCGGCGTTCTGGGGCGAGCACGGCATCCGCTCGAACGCCATCCTGCCGGGGCCGTTCTCGAACACCGACGACGCCGGTCCCAACAGCGTGCAGGATCGCGAGTTCCTCGCCCGGCTCGAGGCGCGCACCTGCCTGAATCGGGTCGGACGCCCGGCCGAGCTGGCCGGCGCCCTGCTGTTCCTCGCATCGGATGCCTCGACGTTCGTGACGGGACACTCCCTCGTGGTCGACGGCGGCTGGACGATTACGTAGACGGACGACTGAGGGATGCCGCGGTGGCGTCCCGCGCTGGAGACACGTGCACACCATCAGGAGAAGCGAATGGCGAAGGCCGTAGAGATCGGCGGGCGGCTCGTGGGGGCCGGACATCCCTGCTACGTCGTGGCCGAGATCGGCATCAATCACAACGGCGACCTCGAGATCGCCAAGCGTCTCATCGACGCGGCGGTGCTGACCGGCTGCGCTGCCGTCAAGTTCCAGAAGCGCACGGTCGACGTGGTCTACACCGCCGAGGAGCTGGCCAAGCCGCGGGAGAATCCGTTCGGCACGACCAACGGCGACCTCAAGCGCGGCCTCGAGTTCGACGAAGCGGCCTACGCCGCCATCGACGCCTATTGCCGGGAGCGGAAGATCGCCTGGTTCGCCTCCTGCTGGGACGAAGGCGCGGTGGACTTCATCGAGCACTTCAATCCGCCCTGCTACAAAATCGCCTCGGCCTCGCTCACCGACGACGGGCTGCTGACGCACCACCGCCGGACCGGGCGCCCCATCGTGTTGTCCACCGGCATGAGCACCGTCGAGCAGATCGACCATGCCGTCGAGGTGATCGGCCGCGACAACCTGCTGGTCATGCACACCACCAGCACCTACCCGTCGGACATCAAGGACCTCAACCTGCGCGTGCTGCCGGTGCTGGCGGAGCGCTACGGCGTGCCGGTCGGCTACTCGGGCCACGAGGTCGGCCTGCCGCCGTCGGTCGCGGCGGTGGCGCTCGGCGCCTGCATGGTCGAGCGCCACATCACGCTCGATCGCGCGATGTGGGGCAGCGACCAGGCCGCCTCGGTGGAGCCCCAGGGCTTTTCCCGCCTGGTGCGCGACATCCGTGCGGTCGAAGCCGCGATGGGCGACGGCGTCAAGCGGGTCATCGAGGCCGAGATCCCGATCATGAAGAAGCTGCGCCGGGTCGGCTGACCGACGATGAGCCTCCGGGAACACCTGCCGCCGACCGTGATCGCCGCCATCCGGCTGCTGCGGACCCGCCTGACGCTCGCCGGCGCCCGCAACCGGGCCGAGCGCGACGGGCGTCTCCACGCCACGGCGGCGCTCCGCGCGCTGCCCGCCGCGCCGCCGACCGGCCGGCGCGTGCTCGTCTTCTCGCTGCGCGGCGGCTGGTATCCGCACACCGCCTGGGAGAGCGTGATCGCCCACGGCCTGCACCTGCGCGGCGCGCAGGTCCACGTCTTCAACTGCGGCGGGCCGATGCCCATCTGCGAGGTCAACTTCCGCCACGCCTCGCCCGCCGTGGCGTGCGCCGAGTGCCGCGCGTATCCCGCCGCCCTCAACGACGCGCTGCCGCTCGAGCGGAGCTGGCTGCGGGATCATCTGACCGATGGCGACGTCGCCGCGATCACCGCTGCCGTCCGCGGGCTGCCGTCGTCCGCGCTCGAGGGGTGGATGTTCGACGGCATTGCCGTCGGGCGGCTGGTGCGCAATTCGGTCCTCTGGTTCCTGCGCAAGACCCGGCTCGACCTCGACGGGCCGGACGGCGCCGTCTATCGCGACTTCCTGGTGTCGGGCGCGCAGATCGCGCGCGCCGCCCCCCGCCTGCTCGCCCGCGCCCGGCCCGACGTCGTCCTCGAGCTGAACGGCCTGTTCTTCGCCGAGCAGATCCTGAACGCGTGCCTCCCGCCCGCGTGCCGTGTCGTGACCTACGAGGCGGGATGGCGGCTGAACTCGCTGGGCTTCGACTGGTTCAGCGACAAGGGGTTCGCGGACCTGGACGACGCCTGGGCGTGGCAGCGCGACCGTCCCCTCGCGCCGCATGAGGAGCGCCAGCTCGACGAATGGATCGCTGCCCGGCGCGGCGGCGACATGCAGCGCGACTTCTACGTGCGGTTCGATTCGGCCTCGGGCCGCGCCGCGCTGTCGTCGCTTGGCCTCGACCCGGACCGCCGCACGGCCGTGCTGTTCACGAACCTGGTCTGGGACACCGCCGTGTTCGGCCGCGACCTCGCGTTCCCGTCGATCTCGGAGTGGCTGCGCGCGGTCATCGGGTGGTTTGCCACGCGCCCCGATCGCCAGCTCGTGGTCCGCATCCACCCCGCCGAGGACCTGCGGCCGTCGCAGGAGTCGAACGAGAAGCTGTCGGACGTGGTCAAGGAGATGACGCTGCCGCCGAACGTGCGCCTCGTCCCGTCGGCCGCGGTCATGAGCAGCTACTCCCTGATTGAAGCGGCGTCGGCGGTGCTCGTCTACACCTCGACGGCCGGCCTCGAGGCGGCGCTCTACGGCAAGTCGGTCATGACCGGCGCGCGCGTCTACTACGCGGGCCGCGGCTTCACCCGGGAGGTCGCGTCGATCGACGGCTTTGCGCCGGCGCTGGACGGCATGCTGGCGGAGCCGGGCCTGGACGACGCGCAGCGTGCCCTTGCGCGGCGCTTTGCCTACCTCCTTCTCTTCCGCTTCCTGCACGACCTGCCGGTCGTCCGGCAGCGGCCGCGCGACCTGCCGCTGCTCGATCCGCGCGATGCTCCACGTGTGGCGCCCGGGGGGGACCCCGACTTCGACGCGCTGCTCGATGCCATCGTCAGCGGCGGCCCGCTCGTCCGGGTGCCCGCGGAACTTACGATATGATTCGCCTTCCCGCGCCGCGATGATCCCGAGCCTGCCAGCCTACCTGGCGTTCCTGCTCTGCTGTGCCGCCGTGCTCCTGTGGCATGGCTTCCGTACCGATCGCGTCCTCGGCTGGACGCTGGTCCTCGCGCTGGCGGCGAACCTCACCGGCGCCGGGCTGATGGACTGGTGGGTGCGCACCGTGCACAACCGCCAGTTCACCGCCGCCGATGAGGTCGGCTATCAGTTCGAGGGGGCACGCATCCTCCAGTCGTGGCGGGACGGGCAGTCGTTCGTCCGCTCGACGATCGGCGTCTATGCGCCGATCAACGCCGTCGTGATCGCGGTGGCCGGTCCGGGGCAGACCCCGATGCGGATGACCACGGCCGTCGTCGGCGCGGCCGGGGTGGCGGTGGCGTTCTGGCTCGGGCTGCTGCTGTTCGGGCGCCTCGGGAGCGCACGCCTGGCGGCTTTCCTCAGCGCGACGAGCCCGCTCCTCATCCTGTACTCGTGGGCCAACCTCAGGGACCGCTGGATTGGCGTGACCGCGTTGTTCGTGATCCTGTGCGGCGTCCGCCTCATCGTCCGCTGGACGTGGCCGCGCCTGCTGCTGCTGGCCGGGGGGATCGTCGTGCTGACCGAGCTGCGGCACTACTGGGGCGCGCTGCTCGGGTGGCTGTCGATCGGGGTTTTCGCGCTCGCCGGCGCGAGCCGGTGGACCGTCCGCGCCGGTCAGACGGCCGCCGTGGTACTGGCGGTCGGCGCCGCGCTGGGACTCGCCACCGGGTCGTTCCTGGCCGTCACGATGCAGAGCGAGACGGCCGTACGGTACGTCAGCGTGACCCCGCCGGAGGGAGGTGCGGGCGCCGCGGCCGGCGCGCCGCCACCCGCGCCCTCGGCGCAGCCGCAGCCCCCCGACAGCGGACCCACGCTCGGTGAGGCCCGTGCCGCCGAATCACCCCTGCAGTGGCGGCTGATGCTGAAGAACCTGTCCTTCGTGCTGTTCGGGCGAGTCAAGGCGCGGCCCGACGGCGGGCAGTTCGCCTCGGTGTTCCTGCTGCCCGAGGCACTGTATGCGCCGATCCTCTTCTTCCTGTCGGCGCTGGGGCTGTTCCTGTGCCTCCGCGCCGGGCAGTGGAGCGCACTCCTGCCGGCGGCATACATCGGCGCCATCATGGCGCTGCTGACCTGGCTCCATGGCGACGAGTGGAACACCTACCGCTTCCGCGCGCTGTATTGGCCGGTCCTGCTCGTGTTCGCGGCCGGCGGACTGATGGACATCTACGATCGCATCCGCGCCCGATCCACGCCAGGCGCCCCGACGGTTTCCGCGTGACGGCGGCATCTCCCGCGCCCCTGGCGGCTCCGGCCCGCCGGTATCGCGTCTGTCTCGTGTCGTTCAGCGGCTATCCCGACCAGGGCATGACGTTCTTCTACGAGACCGCGCGCAGCCTGGCGCGGCTCGGCCACGAGGTCCACGCCTACGCGGTCGGCCGCCCCGGCGAGCCCGAGGACGCCGTCGAGGACGGGGTGCACGTGCACCGCGTGCCGCAGCCGCTCACCGTGAACTGGGCGTCGCCGGCCCGCTGGCTGCGCAAGTTCTCGTTCCTGCGCGGGGCCGGCCAGTGGCTGCGCCGCGGCCGCTTCGACGTCGTCCACGTCTACTGCACCATCGGCTCGGGCGTGCTGCCGCTGCTCGGGGGCCGCGGCTCGAAGTGGGTCCTCGAGCACCAGACCGGAGCGGTCTCGCAGCACCTCGAGCTGCTGCGCACGCTCGAGAACCGGCTGCGGGCGTGGCAGGGGCGCACCTACGACATCAACTTCACCGTCACCGACGTCCTCGGCCGCCGGCTGTTCGGGTCGCGTCCCTTCGAGGCGGTGCCGGCCGGCGTGGATCTTGGCCGGTTCCGTCCCGGCCTGCCCCGCACCTTCCGGGCCGAGCGCGGCATCCCCGACGACCACATCGTCTTCGTGCATGCCGGCGTGGTCGAGGCACTGCGCGCCACCGACGTTCCCGTGCGGGCGTTCATCGAAGCGCTGGCCGCCGACGACCGGCTGTGGCTGCTGATGCCAGGCAAGGGCTCGCAGCTCGAAGAGCTCAGAGCGATCGCGCAGGCGGCCGGAGTAGCCGAGCGCGTCTGGCTGCCGGGCTACGTGCCCTACGCGGAGGTGCCGCACGTCTTTGCCGCTGCCGACGCCGGGGTCTCGTACCTGCCGCCGACGACGTATTACGAAGGGCAGCCGCCGATGAAGCTGATGGAGTACCTCGGCGCCGGGCTGCCGGTCATCGCGTCGGACGTCTCGAGCCACCGGATGCTCGTCAATCACGAGGTCAACGGCCTGCTCGCCCCGCCGGGTGTCCGCACGCTCGCCGACGCGATGCTGCGGTTCGCGCGCGAGCCGGAACTGCGCGCGCGGCTCACCGCCGCGACGACCGGGTCGGTGGCGCACCTGACCTGGGACCGGATCGCGGGGGAGCGGATTGTGCCCGTCTACACGCGGCTCATGTCGGGGACGTGACGCCGATGAGGACCGACGCCTGGCGCTGGCGGGTTCCGCGCCTCAGGCGCCTGCTGTGCCCGCCGAACCGGCTGCTGCTCGATCCCTGGGTCACCCGCCATGCGGGCGGGCTCGCGGGCCTGGTCGTCAACATCGGCTCGGGGGAGGACCTGCGGCAGTTCGGCCGCCGCACGATTCACGTCGACGCGCACGCGCCGCTGGTCTCCGTCCGCGCCGACCTCGCCGCCGACCTGCCGTTCCGCGACCGGACCTTCGACGCCGCGATCTGCAGCGAGGTCCTCGAGCACGTGCCCGACGACCGGCGCGTCATCCGCGAAATGGCCCGCGTGCTCAAGCCCGGCGGCCGCGCGATCGTGACCGTGCCGTTCGCCTTCCGCTACCATCCGGACCCCGCCGATTTCCGCCGCTACACCCCGGCGGGCCTGCAGGCGGCGCTCGAACGCGAAGGCTTCACCCTCGAGATCGTCGCCGGCCTCGGCGGCCGCGTCCTGGCCGCGCTCCTCCTGATCGACTCCCTGCACATGGCCGTCCGGGTGCCGCTGCGGTCGCTGCTCATCCCGGCGCGCTGGCCGCTCGCGGCGCTCTCCCGCCGCGACAGCGGCTGGTCCGATTACGCCGCCAATGCCGTGGCTGTCGCCCGGCGCCACACCGAATGAAGATCATCAACGTCATCACCCGTCTCAATATCGGCGGCGCCTCTCCTCCCGTCATCTCGGTGGCGGCCGGCCTGCAGCGCATGGGGCACGACAGCCTGCTCGTCGTCGGCACGCCGGGCGCGACCGAGGGATCGATGAATGCCGATGCCGAGCGCGCCGGCGCGCGCCTGCTCGAGATCCCCGAGCTGCGCCGCGATCCGGATCCGCTGGACGACGCCAGGGCGCTGGCCGCGCTGGTCCGGCTGTTCCGCCGTGAAAGGCCGGACGTGGTCGGCACCCACATGTCGAAGGCCGGTGCCCTCGGCCGCGTGGCGGCGAAGCTGGCCGGGGTCAAGGTGGTCGTCCACACCTACCACGCCAAGGCGTTCTACGTCTTCAACAGCCGCTGGAAGGAGCGGGCCACGATCCTCGCCGAGCGCGGGCTGGCGCATCTCACCTCCGGCAGCATTGTCGTCAGCGAGAAGCAGAAGCGCGATTTCATCGAGCTCGGCATCGACCGCGCCGAGCGCCTGCGCGTCGTCCGCTACGGCCTGAAGCTGGAGCCGTTCCTCGAGGCCCCGAACGGGCCACGGACGCTGCGCCAGGAGCTCGGCCTGCCGCCCGGCTGCCGCCTGGTCGGGGTGGTCGGCCGGCTGGTGCGGATCAAGGGGCAGGAGATGTTCATCAGGGCGGCCGCCGAGCTCGCCCGGCAGTTCGACGACGTGTTCTACGTGCTGGTGGGCGGCGGCGACAGCCAGGGCGACTACGAAGCGCTGGCGCGGGAGCTCGGGCTGGAAGGCCGGATGCGGTTCACCGGGTGGCGGCGCGACATCGCCCAGGTGCTGCCGAACCTCGACGTCGTCGTGCTGCCGACGACGAACGATTTCGAAGGCACGCCGCTCGCCGTCATCGAGGCGCTGGCGGCGCGGCGCCCGGTGGTGGCGACCGACGTCGGCGGCGTGGCCGAGGTCATCCACGACGGCGAAACCGGCCTCCTGGTGCCCGCGCACGACGTGGCGGCGATTGTGCGCTCGGTCGCGGCAATGCTGAAGGATCCGGCGCGGGCGGCCGATATGGCGGATCGTGGCCGCGACCTCGTCAGCCGTCTGTACCGCGAGAAGGACATGGTCGAGAATATCGAGGCGTTCTATCGCCAGCTCATGCGGTAAGGCGCATTGCGCCTCTCTGGAACCGTGTGCTACCTTCGCTAGTCACGTAACCGTCCCATGCGCGTAAGCATCACCCCTGCATGGGTTTCTGGCGCTCCTTCTCAAACGACGAATCAGATGGCCGAGCTGGGCGAACTTCTACACCGGGGAGCGGAAACCCCCCGGGTGCGCCTGGATCTCGACGAATCGGCGGTGGCCGCCAGCCGCGGCCTGTCCGGCCTGCTGCGCCAGCACTGGCAGCTCATCTTCGCCCTCATCATGGCGACGATCGAGATCACGGCCCTGTTCGTCGGCTACAAGCTCTCCGGCCCGACGGCCATCAGCGACCTGCACCTCGCGCGGCGGGTCATCTCGGTCTGGTATGTCGGCGCGTACATCATCGCGGTCGGGGTGTCCGGGCTGTATCGCCGCCCCTACACCGCGAGCGTCCGCTCGCAGTTCCGGCGGTGCCTCAAAGGGCACGCGATCGCCGTTCTCCTGCTGACGGTCCCGATCCTGCTGTTCTTCGGCCCCCGCCGGGCGGTGGAGATCGCCGTCACGCTGACGCTCATCTTCCTGCCGGCGCTGCTGGTGGCCCGCGTCGCGACGCTCCTGCTCCGCCACGCCATGCTGGCGCGCAACTGGTTCCTGGACCGCGCCGTGGTCCTGCTCGACGAGCTCGAGCGCCCCGCGCCGCCCACCTGGACGGCCGACCTGCGCAAGGTCGGCTACGACGTCGCCGAGGTCGTGCGCTGCAAGTCGACGCTGGCGCTGTCGCATGCCGAGCTGGGCCGCCTGATCGAGCAGACCGGGGCCCGGTGCATCATCGTGCCCAGCCCGCGCTATTTCGGCTCCACGCTCGACCCGATCATCACGTTCGCGCGCCGCCACGGCCTGACCGTCCGCATCTTCTCGCCGGAGGTGCAGCGCGTCCTCAGCACGGCCAAGGTGGACGACGCCGCGGGCGTCACGGTGGAGGCGCCGGTGCGGCGCCCGGTGATCGCGCTGCAGCGGATCGCCAAGCGGACGTTCGACATGTCCGCCGCCTCGCTGCTGCTGTTCCTGACGTCACCGGTACTGCTGATCGTGAGCATCGCCATCAAGCTCGAAAGCAAGGGCCCGGTGCTGTTCCGGCAGCCGCGCAGTTCGTCGCCCGGCCAGCGCGAGTGTCTCGTGTTCAAGTTCCGCAGCATGCACGTCGACGCCTCCGTGGAAGGGCGGCGCAGGCTCGACGCGGCCAATGAAAGCTCGGGGGCGCTTTTCAAGATCAGGAATGACCCGCGGGTGACGCAGGTCGGGCGGGTCATCCGTAAGCTGAGCATCGACGAGCTGCCGCAGCTGCTGAACGTGCTCAGGGGCGACATGAGCCTGGTCGGCCCGCGGCCGCTGCCGAACGACGATTTCCTCAAGGTGGTCGGCAGCGAGATCGAGGCGTGTTATCACCGCCGCTCGTGGGTGAAGCCGGGGCTCACCGGGCTCTGGCAGATCTCCGGCCGCAGTCATCTCGGCTTCATGGAGATGGTGCTGCTCGATCTCTACTACGCCGAGCACGAGACGATCTTCCTCGACCTCTGGATCATCCTGAACACGGTGCCGGTCGTCCTGCTCGGCCGCGGCGCCTACTGACGCGCCGCCGCGCCCGCGTCATCCCGCCTGCTTCGTTCTCGTCACCAGCACCCGGCAGGTTTCGTTCACCGGGTTCGTCGAGGCTCCGGACGACCGGGCCGGGGCCCGGGCTGAGAAAGACGGACGACGGCCGCCGCGCCGGGGCGCGACGGCCTCCGCCCAGGTCAAGCGCCGCGATCAGCGCTTCAGCACCGGGACGTCGGTGCTGAGGCCCCAGTCCTTGCTGTAAAGATCCCGGATGTAGAAGCGGCCGAGACTCGGACGCCACACGGCGACGTCTGCGCGCCCGTCGCGGTTGTAGTCCGCGGGCACCGGGATGTCGCTGGCGTTGTTGCCGAAGAGCACCGTCAGCCCGCTCGCGAACCCGGTGCTCGAGTAGGCGATGCGCCACATGCCGTCACTCGGCCGCCACGTGGCGAGGTCCGCCTTGCCGTCGCCGTCGTAGTCAGCCGCGGTTGGCACGTCGCCGGTGGCGCCCCAGTCGGAGGTGATGTAGCTGGCGAACTCCCGCGACGACAGCTTGATGTACCAGATGTGCGTGCTCGGGCGGAAGACGGCGATGTCCAGGCGGCCGTCGCCGTCGAAGTCGGCCGGCGTCGGGATGTCGCCGGTCACGCCGAAGTCGATGTACGGGCCGCCGCGGATGTACCACCGGCTCGGCGATCCCGGCCGGTAGACGACGATCTGCGAGTAGCCGGTCCCGAGGTAGTCGCCGGGCACCGGCGTGTCGCCCGACAGCCCCCAGTCGATCTTGGTGTACGACGCGTTGTTATTCGACGAGTGCAGGTAGTACCAACTGCCCGTCGAGGGGCGGTAGACCGCGATGTCGGAGCGCCCGTCGGCATCGTAGTCCTTCGTGACCGGGATGTCGCCGTTCAGGCCCCAGGTGAAGCGCGAGTAGTTCGCGAACGCGGAGCCGGAGAGCAGGGTCCACCAGTCGCCGGAGGACGGACGGAAGATGGAAATCTCCGCCGCCCCGTCGCCGTCCATGTCGCCATCGGCGAGGGTGGCGATCCGAGGATTCGGCACGGCCGGGACTTCCGCCGACGTGCCGAAGGCCGATTCGATTTCCGTGGAGTCGTTCGCGAGGTTCTTGATGTACCAGACCCCGGTGCCGGGCCGGAAGACCGCGATGTCGGCGCGGTTGTCGCCGCTGCGATCGAGCGGCACCGGGACGTCGCCGGGCGCGCCCCAGGTGAACGTGAACTGGTTGCGCACCGCCCACTGTCCCGTGGACGGACGGAAGAACGCCACGTCGTCGATGTTGTCGCCGTTGTAGTCGGCGGGGATCGGAATGTCTCCGGCGCCGCCCCACTCGACGGAACCGCCCGTCGAGAAGAACCAGCGGCCGCTCGACCGGCGGTAGACGGCGGGCTCGGTGCGGCCGTCGCCGTTGTAGTCACCGGGCACCGGCGTGTCGCCAATCCGCCCCCAGGTCATACCGGCCTGGTTCTCGATGAACCACTGGCCGGTGGACGGCCGCCACACTGCCACGTCGGTCGTGCCGTTGCCGTCGTAATCGCCGGGGACGGGGATGTCGCCCGGAATGCCGTAGACCACCGTGCGGACGTCCTTGATGTACCAGGTGCCGGTCGAGGGACGGTACACCGCGATGTCGGTACGGCCGTCGCCGTTGTAGTCGCCCGGCACGCGGATGTCGGTGCCGAGGCCCCACGTGGAGGTGCCGACGTCCTCGATCATCCACGCCCCGGTGGTCGGGGTGAAGACCGCCAGGTCCATGCAGCCGTCGCCGGTGAAGTCGCCGAGCGTGCGCCCGCCGGTCATGCAGGCGCGCACCGTGAACGTCACGGTGTAGGTCTGCATCATCGTCAGGTGAATCGTCGTGGACTGCACGGTGACGCGGCCGGTGTGGACCCCCGGCGCGAGGCCGGTGGCGTTGGCGAAGATGGTCAGCGTGCCCGGCGTCGAGGCGGTCGAGCCGCCGGAGGTCGGCGTAACGGTGAGCCAGGGCTGATTCGTCGTCGCGGACCAGGTCACGTTGAAGACGCCCGGATTGGTCACGTTCACCGACATCTGCCGTGTCGTCCCCTGCGGCGCGCGGGTGGTGAAGCTGGAGCTCGAGAGCAGCAGCTTCGGCGAGATGGAGAAGTAGAGCAGGCCCGAATCGGTGCCGGGCCCGCCATCGGCGGTGTCGACGCCGGCGATGACGTCGCGTGCCCCTTCACCCGTCACCTCGAAAACGGTGGCGGAGGTGATCGACCCCGCGGCGGGATTGGCATACATGCGCCGGCTCACGCCGCTCAGCAGGTCGAGGGTGCCGCCGCGCTGGGAGCGCGAGCCGCCGTAGTAGACGTCGAGCTCCCCCGTTCCGCCGCGCGCGCCGGGCGCCAGCATCACGACGTCGTTCGGCGTGTCGCGATTGATGTCGCCGGTGACGATCTGTTCCCCGGTGCGATTGCCGGCAAACTCCCCGAGGAAGATCGTGTCGGCCGCGGCCAGGCTCCTGGAGCCGATGGTGGCGCCGCTCCAGATGAGGTAGACGACGCCGGCGCCAGGGCGTCCAAGCGGATCCGCTTCCGGGGCGCCGACGAAGATGTCCCGGAAGCCGTCGCCGTCGAAATCACCCAGGGCGACCGCCGCGCCGGCGCGGTCTCCCACGTTCACGCCAGTGAAGCGGCTCACGATGCTCACGCCCGTCGCCGTGGGCAGGACGACGGCCGACGGGAAGCCCGAGGCCTGGCCGAAGAGCACGAAGACCTCGCCGGTGCTGCTGTTCTCGAAGGGGGCGCCCAGGATGATGTCGGTGCGGCCGTCGTTGTTCACGTCGCCCGCAGCCAGGGAGCGGATCGCACGGTTGGTGATGACGACCGAGGCGGCAGCCGTCGAGATGTTGACCGTCGGGGTGTTGCCGAAGGTCGGGCCGCCGTTGAAGACGTAGACCGTGTTGGTGCCGGGCGCCAGGGCGATGACCTCGCGGTAGCCGTCGTTGTTGAGGTCGGCGGTCGCGAGGGCGGTGCCCAGCTGCTCGCCCGGGGCGCCGCTGATCTTGACGAGGGCGTTCGCCAGGGTCTTGTTCGAGCCCGTGGAGAAGGTCCAGAACAGGTAGACGGCGCCGGCCCCGGCATTGTCGCCTGGTGCCCCGACCACCAGCTCGCGGGGCGACCCGGAGGATTCGGTCGTCCGGACGTTGCCCGCCGCCGTGGCGAAACCAAAGCGATCCCCCGCTATCCCGGTGAGCGTGACGTCGGCGGAGGTGAGGCTTTGCTCGCCCGACCGCACCGGCCCGCCAAAGATGATGTGCACCCGGCCCGCGACCGACCCGCTGCCGGGAGATCCGACGATCAGATCTCGCCGCCCGTCGCTGGCGTTCATGTTCCCCTGGTCGAGGGAGGTCCCCGCCATGGCCCCGGGAACGACCCCGCGCCAGACTTGCTCACTGGCTACCAGATTGATGTCCGTTTGTGCCCAGCCCGATGTAGAGCTGAAGAGCACTGTGAGAAGGCCTGTGCCCAGTCTGAGAAATGTTCTACCCATTGCGGATGCTTCCTCCCTTGCCTGGCCCTGACTCAGCAAGGGGGATGCCCAGCTGTAAGAAGATCAAATTTGGTTCAGGGTTCAGGGTGCAGGGTGCAGAGTTCGGGGTTCAAGGTTCAAGGTTCAAGGTGCAGGGTGCGTAGTCCGGGGTTTAGGGTTCACGGCGGATTGGCGCGAACAGTTCCCGCTGCACCTTGCACCCTGGACCGCGGGAGAACCGTGCACCCTGCACCTTGCACCCTGAACCTGCGCTCTTCATTTCGATCCCACCACCGCGTAGTCCAGGTGGGTGAACAGCCGGCTGTTCAGCTTTTCCGCGTTGGCGTTGAGTGTTTCCACGATATCGGCCAGCTGCGGGTCGGCCGTGCCGGACGCCACGGTCTGGAGGCGGTCCTGGGCGGGAACGGGGGAGCGGTATTCGATGCGGACGGAGGGAAAGCCGCTGGCGGTCACCAGGTACTTGAGCGTGTCGGGATGCAGCGGCCACACGTGGGTGATGTCGCGGATGTAGCTCTCGAAGAACGCGACCCAGCACGCGGGGTTGAGCGTCTCGAGCACGAGGACGCCCCCCGGCCCGAGCTTGTGGAAGGCGAGCTCGAGAAACCGGAGCAGGTAGCCCGGCGCCAGGTGTTCGACCACCTGTGCGGCGAAGATCCCGCCGAGCGACCCGTCCGGCAGCGTCGAGAGGTGCCCGACGGCGTCGGCCTGTGCGACGTCGTGCCCCTGCGCGCGGCAGACTTCCGCCATTTCGGCGTTGAGATCGATCCCGCGCGCGCGGATCTGCCGTGCAGCCAGCAGGTCGAGGAACTCGCCGCGCCCGCAGCCCACGTCGAGGACATCCGAGCGCCCCTCGAAGAACGGCAGGTAGCTTTCCAGCCGGCCCCGAATCACGTCGCGCGAGCCGCGAAACTGATCTTCGAAGCCGACGTACTTGTAGGCGTCGAGCCGGCTGGCGAATGCGCTGGAATCCGGACTGGCGTCCTGGACGGGGTCGCCAGCGGCGTCCGGACCGCGAGCGGCGGGGCCGGCCGGGGCGGCGCCGCCCGCCGGTGCGGGAGCGGCCGCGAGCCGCTCGAGCTCGCGCTTCACGGTCAGCGCCGCCTGCTGCGCCACGCCAACTGCCGCCCGGAGCTCCTGCTGCGCGGCGGCGAGCGCTTCGGTCCTGGCCTCGTGCCGCCCCTCGCGTGCGGCCCGCGATTCCCAGCGCTTGCTGACGTTCTCGTCGATGGCGCTGAGCGCCGCGTTGAGCACGAGCGCCCCGCCGCCGGCCTCGCGGTCGCGCGTGTCGACATAGGGCGTGACCTGCTGGAGGAGGTGCATCAGCCGTGACTGGATCTCGGCCTGGCGGGCCAGCTGCTCGCGCAGGACGGCGATCAGGGCCTCGCCAACCCGGTGCGCGTCGCGATGGGCGGCGGCGGTGCGATTGATGTGATCCACGAGGCGCGAGTTGAAGGTGAGCTGGCGCTGGAGGAACGGCCCGATGGTGCGCCAGATCAGCCCGGTCAGCTTGCCGGTGACGCCCGAGGCCTGCGGCGGCGCGGGCAGGATGTTCCAGGCCTCGTTGAGCGGGGTGATCTGCTGTTCGTCGAACGGAACGGGGGGCGCCGGGAGATCAGGGGCCGGCCGCAGCGCACCGTCGAGCGCGGTCAGCGCGTCGTTGTAGGTGCGATCCGCTGCCTCCCGTTCCTCCTTGAGGCGGCGGAGCGTGGCTTCGAGCGAGTCAGCCATCAGGCGCGCGGATGCGAGCCCGTGGTGGCCGGCTCGGCCGGCGCGGTGACGAGACCGTCGGCGGGGCTGCTGGCCGAGGCGTGCGCGCGGCGGGGAATCCGCCCGGCGCGAAAGGCCAGGCGCCCGGCCTCGACGCCGAGCTTCATCGCGCTCGCCATCGCGACGGGATCCTGCGCCAGCGCGATCGCGGTGTTCAGCAGGACGCCGTCGGCGCCCAGCTCCATCGCGACGGTGGCGTCGGACGCCGTGCCGACGCCGGCGTCCACGATCACCGGCACCCGCGCCTGTTCCTTGATGATGCGGATGTTGTTCGGATTCTGGATGCCCAGCCCGGAGCCAATCGGGGCGCCCAGCGGCATCACGGCGGCCGCCCCCGCTTCCTCCAGCTTGCGGCAGATGACCGGATCGTCGCTCGTGTAGGGCAGCACCACGAACCCTTCGCGCACGAGCACCCGCGTCGCCTCGAGCAGGCCGACGTTGTCGGGGAACAGCGTGCGTTCGTCGCCGATGACCTCGAGCTTCACCCAGTTGGACAGGCCCACCTCCCGTCCGAGCCGCGCCGTCCGGATCGCGTCCTCGGCGGTGTAGCAGCCCGCCGTGTTCGGCAGGATGAAGATCCGCTCCTGGTCGATGTAATCGAGCAGCGATTCCTTCGACGGATCCGTCAGGTTCACCCGCCGGACGGCCACCGTGACCATGTCCGCGCCCGAGGCCCGATGGGCGTCGGCCATGACGACGTGCGAGGGGTACTTGCCCGTGCCGACAATGAGCCGCGAGCGAAACGTCCGCCCGGCAATGACGAGGGGGTCTGACACCATGTTGCTAACTCTCCCGACCAGGAGCCGCGCCGCGCTCCGGAGATCCGCCACCCACGAAGTTCACGATCTCGATCTCATCGCCGTCGTGAATCACGGTGGCGCCGTAGCGGTCGCGCTTGACGATGACAAGGTTGTGTTCGACGGCCACCCTGCGCGCATCGATCTGCAGCCGCTCGAGCAGCCCGAGAATGGAGAGCGGCTCTTCGAGCTCCTGCGCTTCGCCGTTGACGCGGATTCTCAAATCTTACTCCAAGGCACCGGCACGCCGAGACCGCCGAGGATCCCATCGACGAGGTGGCTGCGGTCGTGACGGAGGTGTGGGGGCAGCGGCGCGGCGGCGGGAACGGCGGCCGCAGCCGCGAGCGGCAGCAGACGCCGGTAGTCTTGCAGCATCAGGTCGTGGGCATGGGCCCGGGTCCAGTGCTCGCGCGCGGCACGCCCGAGGGCGTCCCGCAGCACCGGGTCCCCGGCCAGCCGGCGCAGGGCGAGGCGCAGCGAGTGGTCTTCGTCCATGATGTCGACCGCAATCGCCACGGGCGGGCGGGTCTCTCCGCCGGCCACCGTCCAGGTGCGGGGGTCGAGCGCCGGGATGTCGGCGGTGTGGACCAGGTCGATGATGACCGAGGGGCGCCCGGCCGCCAGGCACTGCAGCCAGGGGCCGGAGACTTCGCGCGCGGTCGGCCAGCGCAGGTTCAGCGTGGCATCGCAGGCGGCGACGGCGTCCGTCAGCTCCTCGTCCGAGTCGAGGTAGCCGGTCAGCACGACGTGGCTGGCGAGGCCGCGCCGGCGCACGTCTTCGGCGACGTCGTAGTGTCGGGCTGCCGCCCCGGCGAGCAGCAGGCGGGCCGCGGGCGCGTAGGGCAGCAGGGCCTGGAACGCGCCGAGCACTTGCGGGATGCGCTTGTCGGGCGACAGCCCGCCGAAGCACCCGAAGAGGAGCGCTGCCGATGGGATCCCGAGGCGCCCGCGCGCGGCCGCTCCGCGGCTGGCGATGTCCGCGTCGGACAGCGGCGTGCCGTGCCCCAGCCGGATCAGCTCGACCGTGGCGTCCGGATTGTCCTCGGCCAGGGCGGCCCGCACGATCGGGGCGTGGACCGCGGTCATCCGGGAGGCACGGACCACGAGGCGGGTGAACGGCCATCCATAGAGCAGGTGCGAATCGAAGCCGGCGACCGCGAGCTCCGCCGCGTCGGGATGGCTGTCCGGCTGGTTGGCGGCGAATTCGGCGCGGTAGTGGCCGGCGCGGCGCTCGCGCAGCAGCGCGGCGGCTCGTGCGTGGTGCAGGTGCGCGTCGTGCAGCACGGCCAGCCCCGGATAGCGGAAGAGGTAAGGCCAGGCGTAGTCGTGATGCGACGAGTTCCCGATCTGGTAGACGGTCAGGTCGTAGGGCGCCCGCCGCTGCTCCCAGACGAAGTCGTGCGCGGACCGCACGCGGACGGGACGGCCGGCCGCCCCCGGCTGCGGCCGGGGCGCCACGCCGGTGACCGGGTCGTCCACGAAGACGTCGATGTCGTGCTCGGAGCGGAGGGCGCTGACCAGCCCGGCGCTGCAGGCCGAGATTCCCGACCGGACGGGCGGCAGCGGGCTGAACCAGGCGAGACGCATCCCTCGATTCTAGGCCCGGCGGCGCGGCGCGTCATCCGGGCCGTCGAGGCCGGCGGTTCCCGCCCTGCCCGTCAAGCGCGTGTGATAGCATTCGATGTTTGAGTGCCCCCCGGCGGCGGGGGTGGGCGAGCGGTCGCTCCGGAGGACGGCAAGGGGGGTATCGCGCGATTGGCGCCGTCGCGCCCGTGCTTGAGAAAACATTCACAAGCGCGCGCGAGCAGGCCGCCCGCGAGGAAAGCGTGGGAACGCCGCAAGACGGGCACGGTTGCTACGAGCCGGCCGTCCGCGAGGATAAATAATGAATGCCTGGTTGCCCATCCTGATCATGATCGGCTTCGGCGCGGGGTTCGCCGTGGTGAACGTCCTCGTGCCGCGCTTCCTCGGACCGAGCAAGCCGTCGCCGGAGAAGCTCGCGCCCTACGAGTGCGGCATGCCGCCGGTCGGCGACGCCCGCGAGCGCCATCCCGTCAAGTTCTACCTCGTGGCGATGATCTTCCTGCTGTTCGACATCGAGGTCGCGTTCCTCTATCCGTTTGCGATGGCCATCCGCGAGCTGCGCTGGTTTGGCTTCATCCAGCTCATTGTGTTCTTCTCGATCCTGCTGGTCGGCTACGTCTACGTCTGGCGCAAGGGCGTGCTGGACTGGGGCAAAGAGCACGCCGGCTGATTCGCGGACGGACCGCGACCTGGCACGATCACCGTAACTGACTGGCAGCGCACCCAACGGAAGGGCTGACAACGAATGGCAGACTTCGAGATTCCCGTGCTGACGACCAGCGTGGACAAGATGGTCCGGTGGGCGCGCCGCTCGTCCATCTGGCCGGTGACCTTCGGGCTCGCCTGCTGCGCCATCGAGATGATGGCCATGAGCGCCGGGCGCTACGACATCGCGCGGTTCGGCGCCGAGGTCTTCCGCGGCTCGCCGCGCCAGTCCGACCTGATGATCATCGCCGGCCGCCTGTCGCGGAAGATGGCGCCGGTGCTGCGCCGGATCTACGACCAGATGCCCGAGCCCAAATACGTCATCTCGATGGGCGCCTGCGCCTCGGTCGGCGGCGTGTTCGACAACTACGCGATCGTCCAGGGGGTCGACCAGGTGGTGCCCGTGGACGTCTTCGTGCCCGGCTGCCCGCCGCGTCCCGAAGCGCTCATCTACGGGATCATCCAGCTCCAGCGGAAGATCGACAACACCAAGAGCTTCGGCTAGCGTCGCGCCCGCCCCACAGCCATGCAGAACCTGACCGCATCGATTCCCGGTCTCGAAGAGGTGGCGTCCGCCGACGGGATGCCGACGGTGTTCGCGCCGCGTGAAGGGCTGGTCGAGGCCGGGCGCGCGCTCCGCGACGCCGGCTATGCCGTGCTCGTGGACCTCGTGCCGGTCGATCTCTTCCCGCGCGAGCCGCGCTTCGAAATCACCTACCTGCTGTTGAACCCGGGGGGCGAGGGGGCCGCCGCCGCGCGCCTGCGCCTGAAGGTGCGCGTGCCGGGCGGTGAGCCGACGCTGCCCACGCTCTCCGGCGTGTGGCCGGCGGCCAACTGGGCCGAGCGCGAGGCCTTCGACCTCTTCGGCATCACCTTCGACGGCCATCCCGACCCCCGCCGCATCCTGATGCCGGACGACTGGGAAGGGCATCCGATGCGGAAGGACTATCCCGTCCAGATCAAGACGCCGGTGAAGACCTACGAGCCGCTGCAGCTGACCGCCGAGGAGTTCGCCGCCAACATCGAAGCCGCGCGGGAGCGCGGGCGTGCGGACTGATGCGCGCCGCTGAACCGCTCGCCGTCGTCCGCGCGGTCATCGACGCCTCGATCGCGATCCACGAACGTCTGCGCGGCGTCGATCTGCAGCCGGTGGCGGATGCGGCCGGGGCGATCCTCGACGCGGCGGCCGGCGGCGGGAAGATCCTGGTGTTCGGGAACGGCGGCAGCGCCGCCGATTCGCAGCACCTGGCCGCGGAGCTGGTGTCGCGCTTCCAGCGCGAGCGGCGGGCGGTGGCAGCCCTGGCGCTGACCACCGACACCAGCGTGCTGACCGCCGTGGCCAACGACTACGCGTTCGACCGCGTGTTCGCCCGGCAGATCGAGGCGCTTGGCAGCCGCGGCGACGTCGCCGTCGGGATCTCGACGAGCGGCACGTCGAAGAACGTGGTGGACGGGCTGCGCCTAGCGCGCGAGCGCGGCCTGCGCACCGTGGCGCTCACCGGGTGCGACGGCGGCGCGGTCGGGGCGGCGGCCGACATCCACGTCAACGTGCCGGACCCGAGCACGGCGCGCGTGCAGGAAGCGCATCGCACGCTGATCCATGCCATCTGTGAGATCGTCGAAGAGGGAATCGAGTAAGCCCGCGCCCGGGAACGGGCGCCGGCCGGGAAGCGAGCATGCCTGAACTGCGCAGCGAGACAATGACCGTCAACATGGGGCCCCAGCACCCCAGCACGCACGGCGTGCTGCGGCTGGTGCTCGAGTTGTCGGGCGAGGAAGTCGTCGGCGCCGACACCACGATCGGCTACCTGCACACCGGGATCGAGAAGACGGCCGAGCAGAAGAAGTGGCAGCAGGTGATCCCGCTCGTCGAGCGGACGGACTACCTCGGGGCCCAGTCGAACAGCCTGGCGTTCTGCCTGGTGGTCGAGAAGATGCTCGGCGTCGACATGCCGGAGCGCGTCCAGGACATCCGCGTGCTGATCGCCGAGCTGCAGCGGATTGCCAGCCACCTGGTCTGGCTCGGCACGCACGGCCTCGAGATCGGCGCCGTCTCGGTGATGATGTACTGCTTCCGCGAGCGCGAGCAGCTGCTCAACATCAACGAGATGCTGGCCGGCTTCCGCATGTTCCCGAGCTACCTGCGGATCGGCGGGCTGCGCGAGGACCTGCCTCCCGGCTTCCATCACGCGGTCAACACCTTCCTCGACAAGTTCCCGAGCAAGCTGGACGAATACGAAGACCTGCTGACGAAGAACCAGATCTGGCTGAAGCGGACCCAGGGCGTCGGCGTGCTGACGCGGCAGGACGTCCTCGACTACGGCCTGATGGGGCCGATCGCGCGCGCCACCGGGCTGCAGTACGACGTCCGCAAGGCGTTCCCCTACCTGAACTACGCGTCGTACGACTTCCAGGTGCCGACGGCGACCCACGGCGACGTCTACGACCGCTACCTGGTGCGGATCGAGGAGATGCGGCAGAGCACGCGCATCGCCAAGCAGGCGATCGCGCGCATCTCGCCGCGCGGCGTCTTCGACATCCAGGACTACCGCATCGTGCCGCCGCCGAAGGACCGCGTCTATTCGGAGATGGAGGCGCTGATCCAGCACTTCCTGATCTATTCCCAGGGGTTCACCGTGCCGGCCGGCGAGGCCTACGTCCCGATCGAGGGGCCGCGCGGCGAGCACGGCTTCACGATTTTCTCGGACGGGACCAACCGGCCGTACCGGATCAAGCTGCGCGCGCCGTCGTTCTACGCGTGCCAGGGGCTGCCGAAGCTGATCATCGGCGGCATGATCGCCGACGTCATCGCGGTCATCGGCTCGACCGACGTGGTCATGGGGGACGTGGATCGATGAGCTTCCATCCGTTGATGGTGTACGACGCGGCGCAGTTCCAGCGCTCCGATCGCAAGCGGCTCGACGAGGGGCCGGCGTTCACGTTCAGCCCCGAGCGCCGCGCCGCGCTCGACGAGCTGCTGACCCGCTACCCGCCCGACCGCAAGCGGTCCGCGGTGCTGGCGGCGCTCTATCTCGTCCAGGAGCAGCAGGGCTACCTCACCGCCAACGGCATGCGCGCCGTGGCGGAGGTGCTCGATCTGACGCCGGCCGACGTCGAGGACGTCGCCACCTACTACGTGATGTTCTTCAAGGAGAAGGTCGGCCGCCACGTGCTCCAGGTGTGCCGCACGCTGTCGTGCGCGCTGGCCGGCGCCGAGCGGGTCACCGAGGCGCTCTCCGAGAAGCTCGGCATCGCCCCCGGCGAGACCGATCCGTCAGGCCTGTTCACGCTGCTCGAGTTCGAGTGCCTGGGCGCCTGCGACCGCGCCCCGATCGTGATGGTCAACAACGAGCACTGGCACGAGAAGGTCGACCCGGCAGACGTCGGCCGGCTGATCGACGACATCAAGGCAAAGGGAGAGGGCGCCTACACGGGCTGCCATCTTCACGTGGAGAAGCCATAGAAATTCCCAATTCCCAACGCCCAACTCCCAACCACTTGGGACTTGGGCGTTGGAGTTTGGGAGTTGTCAACCGAACCCTCTTATGGAACCAGTCCTGACCCGTTACGTCCGCGAGCCGAACAGCTACACGCTCGACTTCTTCCTGTCGCGCGACCAGGGCTACGACGGCCTCAAGAAGGCGCTCGGGATGCAGCCCGGCGCGGTCATCGATCTCGTCAAGGCGTCCGGCCTGCGCGGGCGCGGCGGCGCCGGCTTCCCGACCGGGCTCAAGTGGCAGTTCGTGCTCAAGGACACGCCGCTCCCGAAGTACATCGCCTGCAATGCCGACGAGAGCGAGCCCGGCACGTTCAAGGACCACGTGCTGATGGAGCGCAACCCGCACCTGCTGTTCGAGGGGTGCCTGATCGGCTGCTGGGCGATCGGCGCCAAGGTCGCCTACATCTACATCCGCGGCGAGTTCTACCACGTCCAGAAGCAGATGGAAGCCGAGCTGGCCAAGGCCTACGCCGAGGGCTACGTCGGCAAGAACATCATGGGCACCGGCTTCGACTGCGACATCGTCATTCACCGCGGCGCCGGCGCGTATGAAGCCGGCGAGGAGACGGCGCTGATCGAGTCGCTCGAAGGGAAGCGGGCGCAGCCGCGCATCAAGCCGCCGTTTCCGGCGGTGTCCGGCCTCTACAACTGCCCGACGGCGGTCAACAACGTCGAGACGCTGTGCAACCTGCCGTCGATCCTGCTCAACGGCGCGGAGTGGTTTGCCGGGCTCGGCCCCGAGAAGAACGGCGGGCCGAAGCTGTTCTGCGTCAGCGGCCACGTCCGCAAGCCGGGCGTCTACGAAGCCTCGATGAAGACGACGCTGCGCGAGCTGATCTTCGACTACGCCGGCGGCATCCGCGACGGGCACCAGCTCAAGGCGGTCATCCCGGGCGGCTCCTCGGTGCCCATCCTGCTGCCCGACCAGCTCGACGTCGCCGCCTCGTTCGACGACGTGGTGAAGGCCGGCTCGATGCTCGGCTCGGCGGGCATCATCGTCATGGACGAGACGACGTGCATGGTGTGGGCGGCGCGCAACCTGCTCTACTTCTACAAGCACGAGTCGTGCGGCAAGTGCACGCCGTGCCGTGAAGGGGGCGACTGGCTGCACAAGATCCTGACGCGGATCGAGAATGGCGAAGGGGAGATGCGCGACATCGACCTGCTCACCAGCATCGGCGGCAACATCGCCGGCAAGACGCTGTGCGCCTTCGGCGACGCCGCGGCGACCCCGGCGCTGACCACGGTGAAGCACTTCCGGCCGGAGTTCGAGGCGCACATCCGCGAGGGGCGCTGCACCGTGCCGGCCGACTGGCGCGCGGCGAAGATGCCGGTGGGGGCGCACTGATGGAGTGGATCGCCAGCTGGCTGCCGCCGGCGCGGATCAGCGTGCACCTCGTCCTGATCTTCATCGTCTTCAACATGCTCGTGATGTCGGCCGCCTTCATGGTCTGGCTCGAGCGCAAGGTGTGCGCCTACATCCAGGACCGCGTCGGTCCCAACCGCGTCGGCTTCGAGGGGGCGCTGCAGCCCTTCGCCGACGTCTTCAAGCTGATGTTCAAGGAGGACCTCAAGCCGAAGGCGGCCGACAGCATCCTCTTCGCGATTGCCCCCATCGTCTCGGCGATCACCGCCTTCGCGGCGTTTTCGGTGGTGCCGTTCGGCACCGAGACCACGCTGTGGGGCTGGCTCGACGAGCCGGTGCCGCTCCAGGTGACCGACGTCAACGTCGCCGTGCTGGTGGTCTTCGCCATCACCTCGATGGGGATCTACGGCATCGTCCTGGCGGGGTGGTCCTCGAACAGCAAATATTCGCTGCTCGGCGCGCTGCGCTCGTCGGCGCAGATGATCAGCTACGAGCTGTCGTACGGCCTGGCGCTGGCCGCCGTGGTCATGATGGCCGGCTCGCTGTCGCTGCGCGAGATCGTGCTCGGCCAGTCGGGCTACTGGTTCGGGTTCATTCCCAAGTGGTACGTCTTCCTGCAGCCGGTCGGCTTCTTCATCTTCATGACCGCCGGCGTCGCCGAGACCAACCGCGCGCCGTTCGACTTCCCGGAAGCCGAGCAGGAGCTCGTCGCCGGCTACCACACCGAATACAGCGCGATGAACTTCGCGCTGTTCTTCCTCGCCGAATACGTCAACATGGTCACCGTGTCGGCGGTGGCGACCAGCCTCTACCTCGGCGGCTGGCTCGGCCCGTTCCTGCCGGACTGGCTGCAGTGGGTCTACTTCCTCATCAAGGTCTTCCTCATCCTGTTCTTCTACGTGTGGATGCGCTGGACGCTGCCGCGCTACCGCTACGACCAGCTGATGGAGTTCGGGTGGAAGTTCCTGCTGCCGCTCTCGGTCGTCAACATGCTCGTCACGGCGGTGATGGTGATCGCGTGGGGCTGATATGGAAGTCGTAGCGTTCTATAGTTTCGCGGCGCTCGCCGTGGTGACGTCGGCGATGGTGGTGGGCCAGCGCAACCCGATGTACAGCGTGATGCTGCTCATCGCCTCGTTCGGCGCCCTCGCCGGCCTCTACATCCTGCTCGACGCGCCGTTCACGGCGGTGACGCAGATCATCATCTACGCCGGCGCCATCCTGGTGCTCTTCCTGTTCGTGGTCATGCTGCTCAACGTGCCGCGGGAGGACGCGATGGACCACGGGGTGGCCGCCGCGGTCGGGCCGGGGGCGCTGCGGCTGGGCGCGGTGCTGTCGGTGCTGCTCGCCGCCGAGGTGCTGTGGGGGCTGTCGCGGCTCGGGCCGGCCTGGTTCGACCCGGACACCGAGGCCACCGGCATCAGCTCGGTGGCGCGGATCGGCGCGGTGCTGTTCACCGAACACGCGTTCGCCTTCGAGGCGACGTCGATCCTGATTCTCGTCGCGATGGTCGGTGCCGTCGTGCTGGCGCGGAGGGAGCGCTGAGATGGTCCCGCTGAATCACTTCCTCATCCTGTCCGGCCTGCTGTTCGCCATCGGCACCGCCGGCGTGTTCCTCAGGCGCAACCTGATCACGGTGCTGCTCTCGATCGAGATCATGCTGAACGCGGTGAACCTGACGTTCGTCGCGGTCGGCCGCTACCTCGGCACCGTCGACGGCCAGATCATCACCTTCTTCGTGATGACCGTCGCCGCGGCGGAAGCGGCGGTCGGCCTGGCCCTGATCATCGCGCTCTTCCGCCACCGCGAGTCGCTCAGCCCGGACGCCTACACGTCGTTGAAATGGTGATGCTGCTACTACTCATCCCGCTGCTGCCGCTCCTCGGGTTCTTCGTCAACGCCTTCGCCGGGCGGCGGCTCGCCAAGCCGCTGTCGGGCGGCATCGCGTGCCTGGCGATCCTCGGGTCCTTCGCCGCCGCGGCCGCGTCGGTGTGGTCGATGCTCGGCCACGGCGGCGGCGCGGTGGAGGCCACGGCCTTCAACTGGATGGCCACCGGCGACCTGCAGATTGCCTTTACGCTGCGCCTCGACCGGCTCGCCGCGGTGATGGTCCTGGTCGTCACCGGCATCGGCTCGCTCATCCACATCTATTCGACCGGCTACATGCACGACGAGCCGGACAGCGAATACGCGCGCTACTTCTCCTATCTCAACCTGTTCGCCTCGTTCATGCTCGTCCTGGTGCTCGGCGCGAACTTCCCGGTGATGTTCGTCGGCTGGGAAGGCGTCGGGCTGTGCTCCTACCTGCTGATCGGCTTCTGGTTCAAGAAGCCGTCGGCCGCCGACGCCGGCAAGAAGGCGTTCGTCGTCAACCGCATCGGCGACTTCGGCTTCATCCTCGGGATGCTGCTGATCTTCACCACCTTCGGCACGCTCGACTTCCAGGGGGTGGCGTCGGCGGTGGCCGGCCGCGCGCCGGAAACGGCCTTCGGGGTGGTGACCGTCGCCACGCTGCTGCTGTTCGTCGGCGCGACCGGCAAGTCGGCGCAGATCCCGCTCTACGTCTGGCTGCCCGACGCCATGGAAGGGCCGACGCCGGTCTCGGCGCTGATCCACGCGGCGACCATGGTGACGGCCGGCGTCTACATGATCGGGCGGAACGCGGTGCTGTTCGAGCACGCCCCGATGACCCTTGCGGTGGTCGCGGCGATTGGCGCCGCGACGGCGCTGATGGCCGGCACCATCGGCCTGGTGCAGAACGACATCAAGCGCGTCCTGGCGTATTCGACCGTGTCGCAGCTCGGCTACATGTTCCTGGCGATGGGCGTGGGCGCCTACGCCGCCGGCATCTTCCACCTCTACACCCATGCGTTCTTCAAGGCCCTGCTGTTCCTCGGGTCCGGCGCGGTGATCCATGCGCTCGCCGGTGAGCAGGACCTGCGCAACATGGGCGGCCTCAAGAAGTACCTGCCGGTCACCTACTGGACGTTCCTGATCGGCGCGCTCGCCATTGCCGGCGTGCCGGGCCTGGCCGGCTTCTTCAGCAAGGACGAGATTCTCTTCAAGACGTTCACCAGCGCGGCGACTCCCGGCCACCTGCTCTTCTGGGGCATCGGCATCGTCACCTCGCTGCTGACCGCGACCTACATGTTCCGGCTGGTGTTCCTGGCGTTCCACGGGGAGCGCCGCCATGACGTGCCGTCGGCCGCGGGGCACGGCGGGCACGACGAGCCGCACGGGGCGCACGCCGCGCCGCACGGGGCGCACGCCGCGCCCCACGAGGCGCCCTGGTCGATGGCGATCCCTCTGATCATCCTGGCCATCGGCTCAGTGCTGGCGGGCTATGTCGGGGTGCCGCACGCGCTGGGCGGCAGCAACCGGATCGAGTCGTTCCTCGAGCCGTCGTTCGAGGCCCATGCCGGCCCCGGCCACGACTCGTCGGCGGCGGCGGGCACCTTCGGGGTGCTGCCGGCGGCGGCGCGCCAGGCACCGGAGGCGGGGGCTGACGCCCACGCCGCCGGGCAGGACCATGCCGCGGACGAGAGCCACGCCGATGCCGGCACCGAGCTGATGCTGATGGCCATCTCGAGCGGCATCGCGCTGGCGGGGATCGGGATTGCGGCGTACTTCTGGCTGCGCAACCGCGGCGCCGCGGATCGGATGGCCGCCAGCTTCGCGCCGGTGCACCGGCTGCTCCTGAACAAGTACTACGTGGACGAGGCCTACGACGCCGTCGTCGTGCAGCCGATCAAGCGGCTGTCCACCGGGGCGTTGTGGAAAGGTGTGGACGCGTCGCTCATCGACGGCGCGGTCAACGGCGTCGGCGCCGCCATGCGGGAGACGAGCGGCGTGCTGCGCCGCACCCAGACCGGCTCGGTGCGGGCTTACGCGTTCGCCGTGCTGGCCGGGACGGTGGTGATGCTCGGGTATTACTTGTTCAGATAACCATGCTGCTCTCTTTCATTGTCTTTCTCCCCCTGGCCGGCGCGCTGCTGATCCTCCTTGCCGGAGGCCGCGGCGAGCGCCCGGAGCGCGAGCCGCTCATCCGCAACCTCGCGCTGGTGACGTCGCTGGTGACCTTCGCGGCGACGCTGCTGCTGTGGTACCGCTTCGACGCCGCCAGCGCGGTCTACCAGTTCGAGGAGCGCTACGCGTGGATGCCCGACTTCGGCATCCAGTACTACATCGGCGTCGACGGCATCAGCCTGCTGCTCATCGTGCTGACCGGCTTCCTCACGCCGCTGGCGCTGCTGTCGTCGTGGCAGTCGGTGCACAAGGGGGTCAAGGGCTTTTCCTTCTTCATCCTGGCGCTCGAAACCGGGATGCTGGGGGTGTTCGTCTCGATCGACCTGTTCCTCTTCTACATCTTCTGGGACGCGATGCTCATCCCGATGTACTTCCTCATCGGGATCTGGGGCTACGAGCGCCGCATCTACGCCGCGGTCAAGTTCATCCTCTACACGATGGCCGGCAGCGTCCTGATGCTGGTCGCGATCATCGCCCTGGCGGTCGTCCACTCGACGGCGACCGGGACGCCGAGCTTCAACCTGCTCGACCTCTACGCGCTCGAGTTCAGCCAGCGGTTCGAGTATTGGGCGTTCCTCGCCTTCGCGCTCGCGTTCGCGGTCAAGGTGCCGCTGTTCCCGTTCCACACCTGGCTGCCCGACGCCCACGTCGAGGCGCCGACCGCCGGCTCGATCATCCTGGCCGGCGTGCTCCTCAAGATGGGCACCTACGGCCTGCTGCGGTTCGCCTTCCCGCTCTTTCCGCACGCCGCCCTCCAGTTCGCGCCGGTGCTGGCGACGCTGGCCGTCATCGGCATCATCTACGGCGCGCTGGTCGCGATGGTCCAGCCCGACATGAAGAAGCTGGTCGCGTATTCGAGCGTCAGCCACCTCGGGTTCGTCGTCCTCGGCCTGTGCGCGATGAACGTCTACGGCGTGCAGGGCTCGGTCTACCAGATGCTGGCGCACGGGGTCAGCACCGGCGGCCTCTTCATGATGGTCGGCATGCTGTCCGACCGCCGCCATACCCGGCTCATCTCCGAATACGGCGGGCTCAAGGCGGTGACGCCAAACCTGGTGCGCGCCTTCCTGCTGATCACCCTGGCGTCGATCGCGCTGCCGCTGACCAACGGCTTCGTCGGCGAGTTCCTGATCCTGCTTGGCGCCTTCCGCTGGAACGCCACGCTGGCGGCCTTTGCCGCGTCCGGGGTGATCCTGTCGGCGATCTACATGCTGTGGATGTTCCAGCGCGTCAACTACGGGCCGGTCACCAACGAGAAGAACCGGCACCTGCCCGATCTCTCGGTCCGTGAATGGGTGATGGTGGCGCCGATTGCCGCCATGGCGGTGTTCATGGGGGTGCTGCCGAACGTGTTCCTGCGCCCGATGGAGCCCTCGGTCCGGAGCGTCATCGAGCGCGTCCACGGACGGACGCCGGCGCAGGCGACTGGCGTGCCGGCGCAGCCGCGTCCGGCTGCCGTGCTGGCGCCGGCGGCCGCCCTCAGCCCCGCGCCGGCGCAGACCCCCGCCACCAGCGAAACCCGGATCGAACGAACGGACGGCGAACCCGCGCCCGCGCGAACCGCGACCCATGACTGAATACGCAGCCATCATCCCGCTTCTGATCGTCGCGCTGTCGGGCGCCGCCGCCATGCTGGCAGAGGCGTTCCGGCAACCCGGTGAGCGCATGCCCATCGCCGGGCTCGGCCTGATCGGCCTCGCCGGCGCGGCGCTGGCCTCGTTCGCGCTCTGGGACACCGACCGCACCAGCTTCGGCGTCATCCGCGCCGACAATTTCTCCCTCTTCGTCAACCTGATCCTCTGCGTCGTCGGCATCCTGACGATGCTGTTCTCGAACGAGGTGGTGGAGCGGGACCGGCTGCCGTCGGGGGAGTACTACGCGCTGACGCTGTTCGCGATCTGCGGGATGATGATGATGGCGGCCGCCACCGACCTCCTCGTCATCTTCATCGCGCTCGAGATCCTCTCGCTCGCCGTCTACGTCCTGACCGGGATTCGCCGCGCCAGCGGCGCCGGTGCGGAAGCGGCCTTCAAGTACTTCCTGCTCGGATCGTTCTCGAGCGCGTTCTTCCTCTACGGGATCGCCTTCATCTTTGCCGTGGCCGGCTCGACCAGGCTCGAGCAGATCAGCGTGGCGCTCTCGGTCCAGGGGGCCGGCGCGCCGCCGACGCTGGCGGTGATCGGGATGGCGCTGCTCGCTGTCGGCTTTGCCTTCAAGATCTCGGCGGTGCCGTTCCACATGTGGACGCCCGACGCCTACGAAGGGGCGCCGACCATCGTGACCGCCTTCATGTCCACCGGGGTGAAGGCGGCGGCCTTCGCCGCGTTCGCCCGCGTGTTCCTCTCGCCGCTGGAGCCGCTCCAGGCGCAGTGGATGCCCGTGCTCTCCGTGATCGCCGCCCTGACGATGATCGTGGGCAGCGTGGTCGGCGTGGCGCAGACCAACGTGAAGCGGATGCTCGCGTATTCGAGCATTGCCCACGCCGGCTACCTGCTCATCGGCATCGTGGCCGCCAACGGCACCGGCAAGGCGGCCATCCTCTTCTACCTGCTGACGTATGCCGTGACCAACCTGGGCGCGCTCGGCATCGTCGCGCTCCTCGGCACGCCCGGCCACGACCATGACGAACTGCGGGATTTTGCCGGGCTGCACGAGTCCCGGCCCGGGCTGGCGGCGCTCATGACGGTGTTCCTGCTCTCGCTCGGCGGCATCCCGCCGACGGCGGGCTTCATCGGCAAGTACGTACATCTTCCAGGCAGCGGTGCAGGAAGGGCACTACACCCTCGCGATCATCGGCGTGCTCACGAGCGTCGTCTCGGTGTTCTTCTACCTCCGCATCGTCGTGATGATGTACATGACCGAAGGGCCGGCGGTGCAGCGTCCGCGGGTGCCCGGCCTCGCGATGGCGGGCCTGGCGATTGCCACCCTTGCGGTGTTCTACCTCGGCGTCCTGCCGACGCGCGTGCTCCAGTTGGCGCTGGACTCGATCTCAACCATCTTCTGAGGCGCCGCGCGCCCGGCGAGCCCGGGCGCCCGCGGCCCGTCCGGCGGCGGGGTCAGCTGAAGGTCTGCCGCAGGACGATCAGCAGGACGGCATCCTCGTCCGGCGCCACCGTCCGCAGATCCAGCAGCAGGCGGTCCTGTTCGATCCGGCCGATCACCGCCGGGTCTGCCGTGCGCAGCCGTTCCTCGAGCTGCGACGCGCTCAGGCTCGCGTGGGACAGGGCGAGGAGGCGTGTCGGCAGTGTCGAGCCCGGGGCGCTGCCGCCGCCGATCGTCGACAGGCCGTCCACCGCCTCCGCCGTGAGGGCCCCGCCGTCCAGGGGGCGGGCGAGGCTGTCCACGCGCGCCGCGATGGCATCGGCCGTTGCGGCCAGCATCCTGGCGACGGGGATGGTGGTCTCGGCGCGGCCCGCCGCGTACTCCTGCAGCGTGGCCTCGAGCGCCGCGTAGGTCATCTTGTCCACCCGGACGGCGCGCATGAGGGGATGGGTCCGAACCTGGTCAACCGCCGCGCCGGTCCCGGCGACGATGCCGGCCTGCGGGCCGCCGAGCAGCTTGTCGCCGCTGAAGAGCACCAGATCGGCGCCGGCGGCAATGCTGGACGCCGGGGCCGGTTCGTCGAGGAGCGCTGCCGGCGGCGAGCCGGATCCGAGCCAGCCGCTGCCGACGTCGTCGATGAGCGGGATGTGGAAGGCGCGCGCGAGGGCCGTCAGTTCCTGGAGGGCCGGGCGCGCCGTGAACCCCTCGATCCTGAAGTTGGAGGGATGGACGCGGAGGATCGCGGCCGTGCGGTCGCTGATCGCCGCGGCATAATCCGCCGCGCGGGTGCGGTTGGTCGTCCCGACTTCGCGGAGGATGGCGCCCGACTGTGCCATGACGTCGGGGATGCGGAAGGCGCCGCCGATCTCGACCATCTCCCCCCGCGAGATGATGACCTCGCGCCCGGCGGCCAGCGCCGCGAGCGCGATCAGCGTGGCTGCGGCGTTGTTGTTCACCACCACGGCCGCCGCGGCTCCGGTCAGGCGGCAGAGGAGGCGCTCGGCGTGGACGTCGCGCCGCCCGCGCCTGCCGGCCGCGAGGTCGTATTCGAGGTTGGTGTAGCCGCCGAGGGCCGCCACGCGCTCGAGCGCCGCGGCGGCGAGCGGCGCGCGCCCGAGGTTGGTGTGGAGGATGACGCCGGTGGCGTTGATGACCCGCCGGAGCGACGGCGCGGCGCCGGCGGCGAGCCGCGCCGCAACGTCGTGCTCGATCGCCGCGGGCACGTCCGGCGGCGCCGCCTCGCCGGCGGCGACCCGCCGCCGCAGGGCGTCGGCCGCGCCGCGCAGCGCCTCGACCACAGCGGTCCGGCCGAACGCCGAATCCATCGCCCGCAGGCCCGGCCGCTGGCGCAATTGCTCGATGGAAGGAATCTCGCGCATGAGGATATTATTCTTCTTTGGCGATGTCCGAGAACGATCCCCCATCCGTCCCGGTGCCCGACTACCGCCCGGTCGAGCGTTTCTGGCCGTACGTGGAGCTGCCCGAAACGCCGACCGACGAAGAGCTGGCGCGGCTGGACCCCGAGCTCGCCGAGGCGCTATTCGGGCGGTCGCCGCTGCCGTTCTCAATCTCGCTGGAGTTTCCCGCATTCGAGGGGCCTGATTATGCCCGCGCGCTCCAGCTGGCGCGTGACTCGGCCGAATACCGGGAGGTCGGGTCCGGCCCGGGCCTGCGGCACCGCGCCCGGTTCTTTCCCCAGGATGCGCTCAAGCTCCGCGATCTGTTCGACCTCGTCGGCCGCTTCGACGCCTGCGAGGTGCTCGTCGACGACCGCCCCGTGCCCTACGCGCGCGAACTGTGGCTGCCCCTGATCTGGTTCCTCATCCGGTGACCCCGTCCGCGCATGGTCGACTACACCGAACTGCAGAAGGATCTCCTGGCGCTGACGGCCGACCTGAAGCGGCTGGAGGCCGAGTACACCATGTTCTTTGCCGGCCGCCTGCCGCGGCCGCCCTGGGAGACGCGCGGGCGCGTCGAGGCGATGGTCAAGCGGCTCGATCGCGGCCACATCCCGGGCACGGCGGACCGGTTCCGCTTCCAGCAGCTCCAGTCACGCTTCCAGACGATGGTGGACGTGTGGGACCGCGGCCTGCGGGCGCGCGAGGACGGCCGGCCCGGCCCGTTTGCGGCGCCGCCGAAGGCGGCTCCCGCGCCGGCGGCGCGGGCCGACAGCAAGGTGCTGCACGTGACGGCGTTCAAGGACCCGATGCGCGAGATGGACAAGGTCCACGCGCTCTACGACTCGCTCATGGATGCGCGGCGCGAGCTCGGCGAGGACGTCGTGCCGTTCCATCGCTTCGCCTCGCTGGTGAAGGATCAAGTGTCCAAGCTGCGGGAGTCCGGCACGGCGGAAGTCGCGTTCCGCGTGGCCGTCAAGGATGGGAAGGTGAACTTTACCGTGCGGGGACTGAAGGGTGGGGGAGCGTAAGGTCTGGCGACCGAAGGCGCCGTGTGGCGGCGCCCCCGGTCGCGCTCGGGCGCCTAGGCGGGCTTGGTGACGTTGCCTGCCTGCGGTCCCTTCGGACCGTCCACAATCTCGAATTCGACCGCCTGGCCCTCCTCAAGCGTCCGGAAGCCGTTGCCCTGGACCGCCGAGAAGTGCACGAAGACATCACTGCCGCCGTCGCGTTCGATGAAACCGTAACCCTTTGCGTTGTTGAACCACTTGACCTTGCCTGTGATACGCATCGTACTTGTCGTCCTTGCAATGGTTGCGGCGTGTGGCACCGCATGAGACCCGACCGCCACCCGGCCCCGTCGAGCCATCAGGCGGCGGACACAAAAAAAGACCGCCCCTTTGCGGCCTGGCTTGCGACGCTGGACAGCCCAGCGCCGGGGTAAGAGTAGCGTTACATCGTCAAAATGTCAAGCAAAACCAGCAATCTGCGTGCGATCGTCAGCGTCTCCGACAAGACCGGCCTGCCCGATCTGGCCCGGGCGCTCGCCGCCGCCGGGGTCGAGCTCGTGTCCACCGGCGGGACGGCCAGGGCCCTCCAGGCCGGCGGCCTGCCGGTCGTCAACGTCTCGGACGTCACCGGCTTCCCGGAGATGATGGAGGGCCGCGTCAAGACGCTGCACCCCGCCGTCCATGCCGGGATTCTGGCCCGGCGGGACCGCCCTGACGACCTCGACGCGATTGCCGCCCAGGGCATCCGGCCCGTGGACATCGTGGTCGTCAACCTGTATCCGTTCGCCCGTGCCGCCAGCCGCCTCGAGACGCCCTTCGACGCGCTGGTCGAGGAGATCGACATTGGCGGCCCCAGCCTCCTGCGCGCCGCGGCCAAGAACTTCCGCCACGTCCTGGTGGTCGTCGATCCGGGCGATTACCCCCGCCTCGTCGATGAGCTCGGGCGCGCGGGCGGCCCTTCGCTCGAGTTCCGCTTCGAGCTGATGCGCAAGGCCTTTGCCCATACGGCCGAGTACGACACCACCATCGCCCGGACGATGGCCGCGGTCGCGGTGGACGGTGGGGCCATGTCGCGGCAGGCGCCGGCTGAGGTCAGCGCCGGCGCGGCGAAGGCCCTCCGCTATGGGGAAAACCCCCACCAGAAAGCCTACTGGCAGCAGCCCGGTGCCGGCCACGGCCCGGCGTGGCAGGTGCACCAGGGCAAGGAACTGTCGTACACGAACCTGCTCGATCTCGATGCCGCGCTGCGCATCGCCCTCGAGTTCAGCGAACCGGCCAGCGTGGTCATCAAGCACACCAACCCCTGCGGCGTGGCCACCGGCGCGAACGCGGCGGATGCCTACGTGCGCGCGCGGGAAGCGGACCCGCTCTCGGCATTCGGCGGGATCGTCGCGATCAACCGGACCCTGGATCGGGAGACGGCGACGGCGCTGACGTCCACCTTCATCGAGGCGGTGATCGCCCCGGGGATCGCGGACGAGGCCAGGGCGGTGCTCGCGGCCAAGACCAACCTCAGAGTGGTCACGGCGGACTTCGCCGCGCCCGGCCAGCCCGCGCCATCCGGCGGCGAGGAGACTCGCGCGTTTCTCGGCGGCCAGCTGCGCCAGGAGCGCGACCAGGTCGCGGAAGCGATCGAGCCGTGGCCGCAGGGAGATTCTCCCAGGGTCGTGACGAAACGTGTGCCGACCGCCGCGGAATGGACGGCGCTGCGCTTTGCCTGGCGCGTGTGCGCCCACGTGAAGTCGAACGCCGTCATCTTCACGGCGCCCGATCGGACGATCGCGATCGGTGCCGGCCAGATGAGCCGGGTCGATGCGGTCAAGGTGGCGGTCATGAAGGCGCCGCCCGGATCCCTGCAGGGTGCGGTCGCGGCGTCCGACGCGTTCTTTCCGTTCAGGGACGGGCTCGATGCGCTGGCCGATGCCGGCGCGGTCGCTGTCGTGCAGCCCGGAGGGTCGGTCAGGGATGCCGAGGTGATTGCCGCCGCCGACGAGCGCGGCGTCGCCATGGTCTTCACGGGCAAGCGCCATTTCCGGCACTGAAGGCCGGTCCGACCGTTGACCCGTAGAGCCGTTCTCGTTCTGCTGCTGGCGCTGGCGACCGGCCCCTATTTCATCGACCTCGACGGGTCGTCGATCTGGGACGCGAACGAGGCGTTCTACGTCGAGACGCCGCGCGAGATGCTCGAGTCCGGCGACTACGTCAGCCCGACGTTCAACTACCAGCCCCGCCTCAACAAGCCGGTCCTCAGCTACTGGATCGTTGCCGGGTTCTATCGCGTGTTCGGCGTGTCGCCCGGCGTGCAGCGGCTGCCGATCGCTCTCGGCGCTGTGGTGATGGTCGCCTGTGCCTTCTTCCTGGCGTGGGCGGCCGCGCCCGCCGGACCGCCAGGGACCGGTGCGGCCGGCCTCCTTCGCATGGACGCGGCCCTGTGGGCCGCGATCGGCCTGGCGGTCACCCCGCGCCTCCTGATGTTTGCCAGGCGCATCTTCATCGACATCTACATCTCGATGTTCCTCGGGCTGACGCTGCTGTTCTTTGCCCTGGCCGAGCGGTTTCCCGCGCGCCGCCGTCTCTTCCTGCTCCTGATGTACGTCGCGGTTGGCCTCGGGGTCCTCACGAAGGGGCCGATCGCCATCGCCCTGCCCGGCCTGGTCTTCGCCCTCTACCTGGTGAGCCACCGCGAGCTCGGACGGATCAAGACGATGATGCTGCCGGCCGGGATCCTGATCGTGGCGGCGCTCGTGCTCCCGTATTGCGCCGCGCTCTACGCCCGGCACGGATGGGATCCCATTGCGTCTTTCATCTTCGGGGAGAACCTCGCCCGGTATACCGACGGTCTCGGCGTGGATGCCAGCCGCCCCGTGTGGTTCTACCTGCCGGTGGTGTTCAGCGACTCGTTCCCCTGGTCACTTTTCCTGGTGGTGGCGGGCGCCGCATGGTTTCGCGAACGGCAGGGCAGCGCCGCCGCTGCCGATCCGGCGCGCCGCATCCGCACGCTGCTCTGGCTCTGGATTGCCGTCATCGTCGTGTTCTTCACCGCGTCGGCGGCCAAGCAGGATCTCTACATCTTCCCGATCGTGCCGGCGGTGGCGGCGCTGGCCGGGATGGCCATCGCCTCGGGCTGGACCGACGGCATCCGCCGGACGACGGCGGCGATCGGGATCATCACCGCGCTGGGCGGCGCCGGACTGGCGTACCTCGTGGGATCGTCCGCCGGCCTGTACGTGATCGATGGCGCCTGGCTGATGGGCCTGACGGCGGTCGCCGGCGGCATCGCGGTCGTCGCCTTCGCGCTCGTCGCCCGCCGCCGGGTGGCGCTCGTCGCCCTGGCCGTCACCTTCATCGCGCTCGACTGGATCTTCGTGCTCCGTGTGCTACCCGGCTTCGAGCGCTACAAGCCGGTTCCCGGCTTCGCGCGCACCCTGGCGGTACGACTGCAGCCCGGGGATGCGGTCGTGACCTACGATGAGGCGCTCCCGAGCCTGGTGTTCTACCTGCGGCGCCGGGTCGAGCCGTATTTCGACGCCGGCGAGTTCCTGGCGCGGCTGCACTCGGGGGAGGCGATCTACGGGGTGCTGTCGGCCGGCAACTATCGCGACCTTCGCGACCGCATCGGCACGCCGACCTGCATCATCGACCGGCGGCCGACCTTCGACGTGAAGCTGAAGAACATGCTCGCCAGCCAGCCGCTGCCCGAGCTCGTCCTCATCACCAATCGCTGCGGGGATCGCTGACGGAGGCGGGAGCGGTGGGGGCGGGCTGACTCCCGCCGCCAACTGCCAATTCCCAACTTCCAATTCCCAAATGCGCTGTCGCGGCCCGGCTCAGCGCGTCAGCTCGTCGAGCGTGATGGCCGCCGGTCCGAACTTGCCGACCGCGATGCCGGCGGCGCGGTTGGCGAGCCGGGCGGCGTCGCGCAGCGTGCCGCCGGCCGCCAGCCCGAGCGCCATGGTGCCGATCACCGTGTCGCCGGCGCCGGTGACGTCGGACACCTCGCGCGCTTCGGCGTCGAGCGCCGTGTCGCCGTCGGGGGTGTGCAGCCACATGCCGTGCTCGCCGCGGGTGATGAGGACGTTCTCGCACGCCGCGCGCTCGCGGAACCGCCGCGCCGCCTCGCGGGCATCGTCCGCCGTGCGAATCAGCATGTGCGCGACCGCCTCGGCCTCGTGATGGTTCGGGGTCACCAGCGTGGCGCCGCGGTAGTAGTCCACGTGCGGCACCTTCGGGTCGATCAGCACCGGGATGCCCGCCCGCCGGCCGGCGTCGATGGCCGCGGCCGCCACGCCGCGCGAGACCACGCCCTTCAGGTAGTCGGAGACGAGAATCGCGCCGGCGGCGGGTGCCTGGGCGGCGATCCGGGCGACCAGCTCGGCTTCGAGCTCGCCGCGCGCCTCGCTGTCGCTCTCGTAGTCCACGCGCGCCACCTGCTGGTTGCGCGTCGTGACGACGCGGAGCTTGCGGGTGGTGCACCGATCCCCGGCGGTGACGAGCCCGGCGCAGCCGATCGACAGGGCTTCGAGATCCCGGCGCAGCCGGCGCGCCTCGGCGTCGTCGCCGACCAGTCCGACGAGATGGGCCGTGCCGCCGAGCGCCGAGACGTTGTGCGCGACGTTGGCGGCGCCGCCGAGCCGGAACTCCTCGTGCTCGAAGCGCACCACCGGCACCGGGGCCTCCGGCGAGATCCGGTCCACCCGGCCGATCACGAAGTGATCGACCATCAGGTCGCCGACGACCAGCACCGAGCGGCCGGCCAGCTGCTGCACGAGCGTGGAGTGCGCGCCGGCCATCTCAGGCGGCGTGCCGCTGGCCGACGGCGGGCGCGGTCGACGCCGGCAGCCGGTCGGCCGCGTAGGGCAGCGTGACGAGCAGCAGGAAGAGCATCAGGAACTCGGAATCGCCGAAGTTGTACTCGAACATGCCGGCCGCCAGCATGGCGACGACCCCGGCGAGGGCGGCGGTGGGCAGCGAGCGCAGCGGCGACGATCGCGTCTTGCGCACCAGATCCCGGATCAGCACGAAGATGAACCAGAGCCAGATGGCGAGGCCGGGCAGCCCGCGCTCGGCGGCGATCTGCAGCGGCACGTTGTGCAGGTGCGGGTTGAGCTGCTTGAGGGCGTTGGGCATCCGGTAGCTGGGATAGACGAGGCGCACGCCGTCGGGGCCGACGCCGGTGAGCGGGTGCGCCTTGACGATCCGCCAGCCGGTCTGCGCCATGTCCACGCGGTCGCGGTTGGTCGGGTCGGTCAGGCTGAAGGTGGAATAGAAGCGGGCGGTCAGCGTGGCCGGGGCAATCGCCAGGAAGAGCGCCGCCACCGCCGGGAGCAGGGCGACCAGCCGGAAGTCGCGCAGCAGGAACAGGATCCCGATGCCGACGCAGACTCCGACCCAGGCGTTCCGGCTCATGGTCAGCGCCAGCGCGACGAGCAGGGCCGGCATCACCAGCGCCGCCCACGCGCGGTCCTGGCGGCGGAACATGATGCGCGCCGCGGCGGTGCACGCCACCAGCATCAGCACGCCGGAATACGTCATGTAATGGGTCAGCGATCCCTGCACCCGCTGCCCGAGGTTGTCGAAGTTCAGGATGGCGTACTGGACGATGCCGAAGATGGCCTCGAGCGCGCCGACGGTGATGATGACGTCGACCGCGGTGAGGCTGCGCCGCCCCGGCAGCAGCCGGTAGGCGATCGGAATGATCGCGAAGAGGACGAGCTGTTTCGTGTCGCGCAGGCTGACGCCCCGATCCACGGCAAAGAGCGCCGCGATGATCGTCCAGAGCGCGTAGACCGCCAGCGGCCAGAACACCCGCGGCACTTCGACCCGCTCGCCGTTGCGGACGACGAGGATCAGCCAGAGGATGCCGGCGACCGCGAGCAGCACCTGCGCGGCGAAGATCGAGGCCTGGAGCGCCGCGACGAAGGCGAGCAGTGCCAGCCACGCCGCGCGCTCGAGCCCGTGTGGCCGGTCGTCGGGAAGGGTGCGGGTCATGCTGTCTCGCGCAGCGCGCGTTCGACCGCGGTGAGCACGTCCTGCGGCCTGAGTGTGGACAGGCACCGGAAGTCGCCCGGGGCGCACACGCGCTGGTCGCAGGGGCGGCAGGGCAGCCCGGCAATCTCCACCGACTCGGTCAGGATCGCCGGATCGCGCCACGGCGTCGAGCGCACCGGCAGCGTCGGACCGTAGATAGCCACCACCGGTGTCGCGGTCGTGGCCGCCACGTGCAGCGGACCAGTGTCGCCGCCGACGAAGAGGCGGCTGCGCGCGATGAGGGCGCGCAGTTCCGCGAGATCGAACTCGCCGAAGTCGAGGACGGCGGCCGCGGCCGGATCGCCCAGGCGCGCCCGCGCCGCGGCGGCGATGCGCCCGGCCGCCTGGCGGTCGGACGGGCCGGAGCTCATGAGGACGCGGCGGTTCGCGGCGCCGCGGACGATGCCGGCCACCAGCTCCATGAAGGCCGGCTCCGGCCACCGGCGGAACGGGTTGTTGGCGCTGACATGGACGATGATGAGGTCGTGGTGGGGCGCGACACCCGCGGCGGTGAGGCGGGCGGCGATGCGCGCGTCGGCCGCGGCATCGAGCGGCATCTCCACCGCGTCGCGCGCCGGGTCCGGCGTCGCATCCTGCCAGCCGTCGAACCCGCCGAGGAGATCCCACTGGTTGAGGACCGAGTGGCGCGGGCGCAGCTCGCGGGGGCGATCGACCGTGCGGGTGTACAGCCACTGCCGCCCCGGCATGTCGTAGCCGATGCGCCGGGGCGCGCCGCTCGCCAGCGCGAGCCACGAGCTGCGGGGTCCGCCGTGCATGTCAATCACCACATCGAAGCGCCGCCGCCGCAGCATCCACGCCAGCCGGAGGTCGTCGATCACGCGCATGAGCCCGCGCGAGCGCTCCACGATCAGCACCTCGTCGAGGTGCGGGTTGCCGGCCACGACCGCGGCGGCGTCCCGCTCCACCAGGTAGCTGAGCCGCGCCTCGGGAAAGGCCCGCCGCAACGCCCGAATCACCGGCGTCGACAGCACCACGTCGCCGATGAGGCGCAGCCGGATGAGGAGGACCCGCACGATTCACGGTTCGATAGTCGCCTCGTCGAGCAGCATGACGGGGATATCGTCCTTGATCGGGTAGACGCGCTTGCACTGCGCGCACTTGAGCGCGGTCCCGTTCTTGACGAGATCCACTTTCGTCTTGCAATGGGGACAGGCGAGGATTTCCAGCAGTTCCGGATCGACAGCCATGCGTTGTGTGCTCCGCGGACAGACAGGAGGTTTGCGTCCCGTGACCGCAGGGGTCATTATAGTCACGAAGATGCGGCGTACAGGTCTGGTGCTCCTCCTCGCCCTGCTGGCAGTGCCCGCGGGGTCTCTGGCGCAGTCCGCCTCCCCCGACGGGACCGGCGAGGCGGGCTATCACTTCCTCCGCGGCCGGGCCTTCGAGTCGAAGGGGGACGTGGACAAGGCCATCAGCGCCCACCAGCAGGCCATCGCCCTGATGCCCGACTCGGCCGAGCTCCGGGCGGAGCTCGCCGGCTTGTACGCCCGCCAGGACCGCACGCTCGAGGCCATCGACACCGCGGAGGAGGCCCTGAAGCGGGACCCCCAGAACCGCGAGGCCAACCGCATCACCGGCACCATCTACGCCGCGCTGGCCGACGAGCGCCGGCCGTTGCGGCCCGGCGACAGTCCGCAGCTCTACGTTCCCAGGGCGATTGCCGCGCTCGAGCGGGCGCGGAACGCCGGGCCGGGCAACGACATCCGGCTCGACCTGACCCTCGGCCGGCTCTACCTGCAGACCGAGGCCTACGCCAAGGCGGCCGCCGTGCTGCGGGGCGTGGTGGTGGAGCAGCCCGGCTATCCCGATGCTGCGCTGCTGCTCGCGACGGCGCAGGAAGGGGCCGGCGACACGGCCGCCGCCGTCGAAACCCTGCGGAACACGCTCGACGCCAATCCGCGATTCCTTCGCGGGTTCATCATGGTCGCGGAGCTGAACGAGAAGCAGGGGCAGTGGAACGACGCCGCCGAGGCCTATGCGCGCGCGCAGGCGCTCAGCACGCGCGGACCCGACCTGACGACGCGGCGGGCCGCGGCGCTGATCAACGCCGGCAAGTCAGCGGCCGCGCGCGACCTGCTCGAGGCGCCGGCGGGGAAGTCCGACGCCTCGCCCCTGCTCCTTTACCTGTACGCGGCGGCGCAGCGGCAGGCCGGCGACCTCGCCGGCGCCGAGGCCAGCGCCCGGCGGCTCCGGGCGGCCGCGCCCGACGACCCGCGCGGGATGTACGTGCTCGCCCAGGTGCTCGAGGCGCGCGGCGACCTGGCTGGCGCCGAGGCGGCGCTCCGCAGCCTGCTCGAGAAGGATCCGTCCGACGCCACGGCCCTGAACTACCTCGGCTACATGCTGGCCGAGCGCGGCCAGCGGCTGGACGAAGCCGTCGACCTGGTGCAGCGGGCCCTCGTGGTGGAGCCCGACAACCCCTCGTTCCTCGACAGCCTGGGCTGGGCCTACTACCAGCAGGGCAACCTCGCGCTCGCCGATACGCCGCTCACCAGGGCCGCGGCGCAGATGCCGAACAACTCGGTGATCCAGGACCATCTGGGCGACCTGCGCTTCAAGCAGCAGCGATTTGCCGATGCCGCCGAGGCGTGGGCGCGTTCGCTCGCCGGCGACGGCGAGGACATCGACCGGCCGCGCATCCAGAAGAAGATCCAGGACGCCCGCTCGCGCATGGAGGCTCGCTGAGGTCCATGGCGGCGCGGTCGCCGGTGACGACCGCCGTGGCGATGGCGGCGCTGCTGGCCGGAGCGTCGGCGTGCGCGCCCAAACGCGTGGTCCTGCCGGCTGGCGCCGGAACGCCGTTTCCGGACGCCGCGGCGGCCTACGCGGAGGCAGTCGCGGAGTGCCGCGGTGCGCGGACGATCCGGGCCACGCTGTCGTTGTCGGGACGCGCCGGCGCGACCCGCCTGCGCGGCGACGTGGACGCCGGGTTCGAGGCGCCCGAGCGCGTCCGCCTCGAAGGCCGTCACCCGCTTGGCCGTCCTGTCTTCATTCTCGCGGCCGATGGTCCCCAGGCCACTCTCCTGCTGCCGCGTGACAACCGCGTGCTGCGGTCGGTCGCCGCCCGCGACGTGGTCGAGGCGCTCGTGGGCCTGCCGCTCGGCGGCGCCGAGCTGCGCGCGATCGTCAGCGGCTGCGGATTCGGGGCTGCTTCGGCCACCGCCGGACGCGAGTACGCCGACGGCTGGGTGGCGCTCGACAGCGGCGATTCGACGACCTGGCTGCGGCAGATCGATCGCCGCTGGCGTGTCGCCGCCGCCAGCCGCGGCTCGCTGACGGTGCACTACTCGGCGTTCGCCCAGGGACGCGCCGCCGCGATCCGCCTCGAGACAGCCGGCGCGCCGCCCACCGACGTCACCGTGCGCCTGTCGGACGTGAACATCAACGTGCCGCTCGAGCCGGCCGTGTTCGAGGTCGAGATCCCTGCCGGCGCCGACCCGCTGACGCTCGAGGAACTGCGGCAGGCGGGTCCCCTCGGCGTGCCGGCCGAAGGCTCATGACGCGCAGCGCGGTCCCCGCCACGGCACGGCGGGTAGTGGCGCGTGCGCACGCCAAGGTCAACCTGGATCTCCGTGTGCTCGGCAGCCGCGCCGACGGGTATCACGAGCTGCGGACGGTCTTCCAGACGATCGACCTGCACGACATCCTCACGGCGCAGGAGAAGCCCGGCCCGTTCACGCTGAAATGTCGGACCCCCGGCGTCCCCCTCGACGGCAGGAACCTGGCCTGGCGTGCGGCGGCGGCGCTGTGGAAGGCGATCGGCCGCGCCGGCGATCCGTGCGATACCGTGATCACGATCGAGAAGCACATTCCGCTCGAAGCCGGGCTTGGCGGCGGCAGCGCCGACGCGGCGGCCGCCCTGCATGTGCTGGCGCGGCTGTGGGGGGGCGCGCCGATGTCGCTGCTGCGCGAAGTGGCGTCCGGCATCGGCTCCGATGTGCCGTTCTTCCTGTCGGGCGGCACGGCGCTCGGCCTGGGGCGGGGCGAGGAGATCTATCCGCTCGTGGATCTGCCCCGCCACTTCGTCGTGGTGGTGCGGCCGCCCTTCGGCGTGTCCACGGCGGAGGCCTACGGCTGGTACGATGAGGATCGCGCCGCCGGGGTCCGCGATCCGCGGGGGGAGCTGCAGATCCTGCCGGTGCCCTGGCCGACGCGGGCCGCCCAGATGGTCAACGACCTCGAGCCGCCAGTGCTGCGGCGCCATCCCGAGATTGGCGCGATCAAGGGCGCGCTGCGCGAGGCTGGCGCCGTGGCCTCGGCCATGTCGGGCAGCGGATCGGCCGTGTTTGGCCTGTTCCGGACCCGCCCGGCGGCGGCGCGGGCGGCCCAGGTCCTGTCGCGGAGCGGCTCGACGGCGCTGCTCAGCCGGACCATTTCCCGGGCCGAACACGAAGTCCGCGCCCGGCCGGTGGCCCGCCGCGTTTGACGATACCCGCCGGTCCCGGCTACACTTAACCCTTTGTAGTCGTGCCCCGAGGGCGCTCCTTGGCACGTTCATCCGAACCGTGAAGTGAGGACCGGATCCGAGTGATGGGGCGTGGCCAAGCTGGTAAGGCGCGGGACTTTGGATCCCGTATTCGAAGGTTCGAATCCTTCCGCCCCAACCAAATATGAGTCGCGGACAGCTCAAGCTGTTTTCTGGAAGTGCGCATCCGGCCCTGGCGGCCGAGATTGCCGAGTTTCTCGGCGTCTCGCCCGGCCATGCACGGCTCCAGCGCTTCCCCGACACGGAGTGCTCGTTTCAAATCGACGAGAACATCCGCGGGACCGACGTGTTCGTCGTGCAGCCGACCTGCGCCGATGTGGACCGCCACATCATGGAGCTGTGCGTGATGATCGACGCGTTCCGCCGCTCGTCGGCGTCGCGCATCACGGCGGTCATTCCGTACTACGGCTACGCGCGCCAGGATCGGAAGGACAAGCCGCGGGTGCCGATCTCGGCCAAGCTCGTGGCCAACCTGCTGAGCGCGGCCGGGGCGAACCGCGTGCTGACCATGGACCTGCACAAGGCGCAGATCCAGGGGTTCTTTGACATCCCGGTGGATCACCTGTTCGCGGCGCCGGTCATCATCGACTACTGCTCGCGGCTGGGGATTCCCAACCTGACCATCGTGTCGCCGGACGCGGGCGGCGCGGAACGGGCCCGCGCCTACGCCAAGCGGCTCGACGCCGACCTCGCCATCGTCGACAAGCGGCGGAGCGACGACGGCACGGCCGAGGTCATGAACGTGATCGGTGACGTCAGCGGGCGCACGTGCATCCTGCAGGACGACATCATCGACACCGCGGGCACCATCGTGAAGGCGGCGATCGCGCTCAAGGCCAACGGCGCCGAGCGCGTGTTCGCCTGCGCGGTGCACGGCGTGCTCTCGGGGCCGGCCATGGAGCGGCTCGAGGCGGCGCCGATCGAGCAGGTCATCATCACCAACACGATCCCGCTGCACAGCGAGCGGGCGCGGTGCTGCAAGAAGGTCCGGCAGCTGTCGGTGGCCCGGCTGCTCGGCCAGGCGATTCGCAGCATCCACGAGGAAACGTCGGTCTCGTCGTTGTTTGTCTAGCCGCTCGCGGGGCCGCGGCAGCGTCCCGGAGCCGGCGCAGGAAAGTTTCGGAGCAGGAAGCGACATCATGGACTCAACACTTCAGGCGGAAAAGCGCGACGGGCGGGGCAAGAACGAGGCGCGCCGGCTGCGCGCCAGCGGCCGCATCCCGGCGGTGGTCTACGGGGCGGAAAAAGGCAAGGCGGTCGAGATTTCGGTCGACCCCAAGGTGCTCTCGCGCATCCTGCACTCCCAGTCGGGCGTGAACACGCTCATCGGGCTCGACGGTGTCGGCAGCGGCGACACCCGGGTGCTCGTCAAGGAGTACCAGCTCGACCCGATCAGCCACAAGCTCCTGCATGCCGACTTCTACCAGGTCGCCATGGACAAGATGCTGACGGTGACCGTGCCGATCGTGCTGCGCGGCGAAGCCAAGGGCGTCAAGCAGCAGGGGGGCATCGTCGACTTCGTGACCCGCGAGATCGACATCGAGACCCTGCCCGGCGACATCCCCGAGAACATCACAATCGACGTCTCCGAGCTGATGCTGAACCAGGGCGTCCGCGTCCGCGAGCTCCACACCGAGGGGGCGAAGTGGACGGCGCTGACCGATCCCGAGACCATGATCGTGCACGTGGTGGCGCCGAAGGTCGAGGAGGCCCCGGCGGCCGAGGCCGTGGCGGCCCCGGCGGGCAGCGAGCCCGAGGTCATCAAGAAGGGCAAGACCGAGAAGGAAGAAGAGAAGTAGCCTGAAGCTGATCGTCGGTCTCGGGAACCCCGGCCGGAAGTACGAGGGGACCCGCCACAACGTCGGGTTCGAAGTGGCCGACCTGCTGGCAGGGCGCTACGGCGCCGACTGGGAAGCGGGGCCGCGGGGCATCGAGGCGCTGGTGGCGCGGGCGCGCCAGGCCGGCGTGGTGCTGGCCAAGCCGCTGACGTTCATGAACCTGAGCGGCGGCGCGGTGGTGGCGCTGCTGCAGTTCTTCAAGATCGCGCCGGAGGACCTCATCGTCGTCGTGGACGACGTGAACCTCGACCTCGGGCGGCTGCGGGCGCGGCACACCGGATCGGCCGGCGGGCACAACGGCCTCAAGTCGATCATCGGCGCGCTCGGGCTGAGCGAGTTTGCCCGCCTCCGGGTGGGCGTGGGGCGCGGAGACGCCCGGCGTGATCTGGCGGATCACGTGCTGGCGCGGTTCGACCCCGGCGAGGGGGCGATCGTCGCCGAGGCGGTCGGTCGGGCGGCCGACGCCGCCGAGCTGTTCGTCGGCGGAGGGCATGGCCGTCGTGATGAACCGCTTCAACCGGAAGGAAGACCGGCAGGAAGACGACAGGAAAGAAGAAGACCGGAAGCAAGCAGACCGGAAAGAAGACGGGGACTAGACAACCTATCTTCTCCTTGCCCGCCGCAGCCGTTGGCACAGGCGGGCCGTTCAGTCCAGAAGGAGACACATGAGCACGAACAGGCAGTACGAGCTCGTCTACGTGATGACGCCCGAGTCATCGGACGAGCAGATCGCCGAGCTGCACTCGCAGGTCGAGCAGATCGTCCAGCGCTACAACGGCACCCTCGACAAGACCGAGAACTGGGGCCGCCGCAAGCTCGCCTACGAGATCGGCCATCACCGCGAAGGCAACTACGTGGTCGAGACGATCAGCGGCAGCGGCGAGCTGATGAAGGAAATCGACCGGCGCCTGCGGGTGCTGGACTCGGTGATCCGGCACCTGGTGGTCCGCGTCGACGAGGAGATCCGCGTGGCGGAGCGGACGCGCGATGCGCGCAAGTCGACCCAGGCGCGGCGGCGCACGGCGCGTGGGCTGCCGCCCGAGCCCCAGCCGGGTGAGGGCCGCGGCGACAACATGGACGGCGACGACGATCGCGGCGACAAGTACGACCGCGGCGACAAGTACGAGCGCGGGGACCGTTACGAGGTGCAGCGATGAGCGACGAACGTGGAGGCGGCCGCGGACGCGGCGGGGCGAAGGGGAAAGACGCCGACAAGGGCAAGGCGGGCGAGCGCCCGCGCGGCGGGTTCTTCCGCCGCCGGCGCGTGTGCAAGTTCTGCGCGGAGAAGATCGACTACATCAACTACAAGGACGTCCGGCTGCTGGCGCCGTTCCTGCCCGAGCGCGGCAAGATCCAGCCGCGGCGGATCTCCGGGACCTGCGCGCTGCACCAGCGCAAGCTGCAGACCGCGATCAAGCGCGCCCGCCAGCTCGCGCTGATCCCGTACGTCACCGACTAACGTCCCGCTTTTCAACAGGACATACCGATGGAAGTCATCCTGAGAGACCACGTCGACAATCTCGGCCGCCGCGGCGAGGTGGTCAAGGTCGCCGACGGCTACGCCCGGAACTATCTCCTGCCGCGCAAGATCGCCCTCAAGGTCACCGAGGCCAACAAGCGGCAGATCGAGCGCGAGCGGAAGATCTTCGACGCCAAGGAAGCGGAAGAACGGCAGCAGGCCGAGGCGCTCGCCGAGCGCCTGTCGCAGGTCGAGATCGAGATCGCCCGCCGCGTGGGAGAGAACAACACGCTGTACGGGTCGGTCACCTCGGCCGACATCGCGCACGCCCTCGAAGCCAAGGGCTTCCAGGTGGACAAGCGGAAGATCACGCTCGCCGAACCGCTCAAGGCGCTCGGCGAGGCCACCGTGCCGCTCAAGATCCACCGCGACGTGAGCGCCGACCTCAAGGTCAAGGTCGTCCCCGAGACGCACTGACCTCGTCCGGCGCGCGGACACCCATCGGGTGACGGGATGGTGCTATCATCCCGCTCACCCGATTCTTTTTTCCGGCTCCCCACCCATGCCCGACGTCGCCGCGCCCGAACGCACGCTGCCGCACAATCTCGACGCCGAAAAGTCGGTGCTCGGAGCCATCCTGATCCACAACGAGGCGTTCAACCACGCCGCGGAGCTGATCGATTCGGGAGATTTCTTCCGCGATGCGCACCGCCGCATCTTCGACAAGATGGTGGTGCTCAGCGAGCGCGGCGATGCGATCGACTTCATCACGCTGAAGGAAGAGCTGTCGCGCGCCGGCGAGCTCGATGAAATAGGGGGACCGGCCTACATCGCGTCGCTCGCCGATGGCGTGCCGCGGTCGGCCAACGTCGAGTACTACGCGCGGATCGTCAAGGAGAAGGCCACCCTCCGAAACCTCATCCACTCCGCGAACAAGATCCTGATCGAGGCCTACGAGGCGGAGCAGGAGCCGGATCTCCTGCTCGACGAGGCCGAGCGCGCCATCTTCGCCATCGCCGAGGACCGCATCCGCGCCGGCTTCGTGCCGCTGCGCGACCTCGTCCAGGACAGCTTCGCGACCATCGAGAAGCTGCAGCAGCACAAGGGCCTGGTAACCGGCGTGCCGAGCGGCTTCGTCGATCTCGACGAGATGACCTCGGGCCTGCAGCCCTCCGACCTGATCCTGGTGGCGGCGCGCCCGTCGATGGGCAAGACCAGCTTCGTGCTCAACATCGCCCAGCACGTCGGCACCTCGACCGACATGACCGTCGGCTTCTTCAGCCTCGAGATGTCCAAGGAACAGCTGTTCATGCGCATGCTGACCTCGGAAGCGCGCATCGACGCGCACCGCTTCCGCAGCGGCTACCTGAGCGAGAAGGACTACGGACGGCTGTCGCAGGCGCTCGGCACGCTCGCCGAAGCGCGCGTCTACATCGACGACACCGCCTCGATCGGCGTGCTCGAGATGCGGGCGAAGGCGCGGCGGCTCCAGGCCGAGCACGGCCTGCACCTGCTGGTCATCGACTACATCCAGCTCATGACCGGCCGCGGCCGCTTCGAGAGCCGTCAGCAGGAGCTGGCGACGATCTCGCGGTCGCTGAAGGGGCTGGCCAAGGAGCTGCGCGTGCCGATCGTCGCCCTCTCGCAGCTCTCCCGCGCCACCGAAACGCGCTCCGACCACCGGCCGCAGCTCTCCGACCTGCGCGAGTCGGGCGCCCTCGAGCAGGACGCCGACGTCGTCATGTTCATCTTCCGGGAAGAGCAGTACCGGACCGACGACGGGCAGCCGAACACCGAGGCGGAAGGTGTCGCCGAGATCATCGTCGGCAAGCAGCGCAACGGCCCGACCGGGACCGTCAAGCTCGCCTTCGTCAAGGAGCACACGCGCTTCGAGAACCTCGCGCACGGCGCGGCGTGACTATCCCGAGCGGACGCCGCGTGTCCACCGACCGCTCGACGGCTTCCCGGGGCGGACCCGCGTGATTCGCCAGACCGTTGCCCACGTCGATCTCGATGCCATCCGCTCGAACTACGAGGCGATCGCCCGGTTCGTCGGGGCCGAGGCGGCGCTGCTGGGCGTCGAGCCCCCGGCGGCCGGGGCGGCTCGGCCGGCGGCGCCAGCCATCATCGCCGTCCTGAAGGCGAACGCCTACGGTCACGGCGCCGCCCAGGTCGCGCGGGCGCTGGAGGATGCCGGGGCGGCGATGCTGGCCTGCGCCGACATCGAGGAAGCCATCGTCCTGCGCGAGGCGGGCGTGCGGGCGCCGGTGCTGATTTTCGGGGCGCTGAGCGTGAGCGATCTCGAGGGCATCTTCACGCACGCGCTGACGCCGACCATCTCGACCCCGGGGGCGGCGCGAGCCCTCCAGGCGGCGGCGGCGCGGCACGGCGTCCGCCTGCGCTGCCACCTGAAGATCGACACCGGCATGAACCGGCTCGGCTTCCGCCACGACAACCTCGCCCGCACGCTGCCCGAGGTGGCGGCCGCGCCCAACCTCGAGATTGCCGCGGTCTACACCCACTTCGCGACCGCGGACAGCCCGGATCATCCGGCCTTCGGCATGCAGCGCGAGCGCTTCGAGGCGGCGCTGGCGGCGCTGCCGGCCCTCGGCATCGAGACCCGCCTGCGGCATGCGGCCAACAGCGCGGCGCTGCTGCGCGACGAGCGGATCTGGTACGACTTCGTCCGTCCGGGCCTGATGCTGTACGGCATCGTGCCGCCGCCGCTCGCGGCCACGCTGCCGCTGCGACCTGCCCTGTCACTCACCAGTCGTATCGTGGCCGTGAAGGGGATCCCGGCAGGGGAATCCACCGGCTACGGCCTGGGGGCCGTGTTCGACCGTCCCACCCGGCTCGCCGTCGTGCCGGCGGGATATGCCGACGGGCTCGACCTCCGGCTCGCCGGCCGCGGCCACATGCTGGTCCGGGGCCGCCGCATGCCGATTGTCGGCTCGGTGTGCATGGACATGACGATGATCGACGTGACCGGCACCGACGTGGCTCCCGGCGACGAGGTGGTCATCGTCGGTGCGCAGGGGGAGGAGTCGATCGGCGTCCGCGAGATTGCCGCGGCGATCGGGACGATCCCCTACGACCTGCTGTGCCGCGTCGGCTCGCGCATCCAGCGGGTGTACAGCGCCTAGCCGGCCGTCAGGCTCCAGAACCATGAAGACCAGAGTTGTGTTCGCGTGCCAGGAATGCGGTGCGCAGTCGCCGAAGTGGCTCGGACGCTGCGGCGAGTGCGGGGCGTGGAACTCGTTCGTCGAGGAGCGCCAGGCGCCGGAGCGCCCCGCCGCGGGCGCCGCCGTCGCCCAGCGCTACACCCTGGCGGGTGCCGCCGGCCCGCAGCTCTACGCGGACATCGACACGGTGATCGCGGAGCGGTTGTCGACCGGGGTGGACGAGTTCGACCGTGTGCTCGGCGGCGGCGTCGTGCCCGGTTCGCTCGTGCTCATCGGCGGCGAGCCGGGCATCGGCAAGTCCACGCTGCTGCTGCAGGCGGCGGCCCATTTCGCCAAGGCGATCGGCCCGGTGCTCTACAGCTCCGGGGAAGAGTCGGAGCACCAGATCAAGTCCCGCGGCGAGCGGCTCGGCGTCGAGCCGGCGCCGCTCTACATCCTGGCCGAGACCTGCCTCGAGCGCATCCTCGAAGAAGTGGCGCGGCTGCGGCCCGCGTTCATCATCGTCGATTCGGTGCAGACCGTGTTCTCGCTGAAGTTTCAGTCGGCCCCCGGCAGCATCGGGCAGGTGCGCGAGGCGGCCACGCAGCTGCTGTTCGCGGCGAAGGGCCAGAACATTCCGACCTTCCTGGTCGGCCACGTCACCAAGGACGGCGCCCTCGCCGGCCCCAAGGCGCTCGAGCACATCGTCGACACCGTGCTGTATTTCGAAGGGGAGAAGCACCACGCGCACCGCGTCATCCGGGCGGTGAAGAACCGCTTTGGCGCGGTCAGCGAGCTCGGCGTGTTCGAGATGACCGGCCGCGGCCTGCAGGGCGTAGCGAACCCGTCGGAGCTGTTCCTGGCCGAGCGGCGCGCCGGCGCGCCCGGGTCCGCCGTGCTGTGCTGCGTCGAGGGCTCGCGGCCGCTGCTCGTCGAAGTCCAGGCGCTCGTCAGCACCAGCACCTACGGCAACGCGCGCCGCATGGCGAGCGGCGTCGATCAGAACCGGCTGTCGCTGCTGCTCGCCGTGCTGGAGAAGCGCGTCGGGGCCAACCTCGTGGCCGACGACGTCTTCGTGAACGTGGCCGGCGGCATTGCCGTGGACGAGCCGGCGGCCGACCTGGCGATTGCCGGCGCGGTGGCCTCCAGCCTGCGCAACCGGACGATCAGGGCTGGGACGGCGGTGTTCGGCGAGGTCGGGCTGGCGGGCGAGGTGCGCGGCGTCAGCCAGGCCGCCATCCGGGTGCGCGAGGCGGCGCAGATGGGGTTCACGCGCTGCGTCCTGCCGGACGGCAACTGCGCCCCGGGCGACGTCCCGGCCGGCATCGAGCTCGTCGGCGTCAAGAACGTCGCTGACGCGCTCGAGCAGCTGATCGAGTGGTAGGCCGCGCGAGCGGCGGATTGCCACCTTTCGCCCGGCGCCACTTAGAATAGGTTGATGTGGTTTCTCCTCGTCCGGGCGCTGTTCGTGCTCGCGGTGACGTACGCCGCGTTCCTGACGCGGCCCTTCAGCCCGGCGGCGGGAGCCAACCTGGCGGCGGGCGCCGTGCTCGGCCTCCTGATGGTCGCCGTCGAGACGCGGATGCGGAACGCCGAGGTCACCGACCTGCTCGGCGCGCTCATCGGCGGGGCGATCGGTCTCGGCCTGTCCAAGACCATCGGCGCGGCGCTGTTCTGGGCCGACGCCGGCGATCCCCGCGTCGTGTTCCTCCACAGTTTCGTCCTGCTCGTGTTCCCCTACCTCGGCCTCGTCATCGGGGCGCGGAAGGCCGAGTGGCTGAAGCCGGCGCGCCTCGCCGCGCTGTTCCGCGACACGACGCCGCAGCAGCGCTACCGCGTGCTCGACACCAGCGTCATCATCGACGGGCGGATCGCCGACGTCTGTGAGACCGGCTTCCTCGACGGCACGCTGGTCATCCCGCAGTTCGTGCTGAAGGAGCTGCAGCTGGTTGCCGACTCGGCCGACTCGATGAAGCGGAACCGCGGCCGCCGCGGTCTCGACATCCTCCAGAAGATCCAGAAGATGGCCGGCGTGGATGTGATGATCTCAGACATCGACTTCCCCGACGTGCGCGAGGTCGACCTCAAGCTGATCGAGCTGGCGCGCACCCTGCACGGCAAGATCGTCACCAACGACTTCAACCTGAACAAGGTGGCGCAGCTGCGCGGCGTCGACGTGCTCAACCTCAACGAGCTCGCCAACGCGCTCAAGCCGGTCGTGCTGCCGGGCGAGTTCATGAAGGTGTTCATCCTGAAGGAAGGCAAGGAGTACAACCAGGGGGTCGCCTATCTGGACGACGGCACCATGGTCGTGGTCGACAACGCCCGCCGGATGATCAGCAAGAACATCGACGTGGTCGTGACCAGCGTGCTGCAGACCACCGCGGGCAAGATGATCTTCGGCCGCTACATCGAAGCCGCGCCGGCAGGCAACCCGGCCGCCGGGCCGCACGCCGCCCCGCCGGTCGGCACCGTGCACCCGGCGCGCGCCCAGAACGCCAAATGACCGCGCCCGGTTCCCGGGGTCCGGCTGCCGCCCCGCGAACACGGCCCGCGCGGCGCGTGCTGCCGCCCTTCCACTGGTGGCGCACGGTGTTCGTGCTGATTCCGCTCATCGGGCTCTACACGATCGTGCTCGGCACGATCTCGATCCTCTCGACGCTGTTCGACGCCTCGGGCGACTTCGGCCACCGCTGCGCCCGCGCCTGGTCGTGGCTGATCCTCAAGACCACCGGCGTGCAGGTCCGCGTCGAGGGAGCCGCGGGGCTCGACCCGGCGCGGAGCTACGTGCTCGCCTCGAACCACCAGAGCATCTACGACATCCCGATCCTGTTCGCCTCGCTGCCGATACAGCTGCGGATCGTGGCCAAGGAGTCGCTGGGATCGTTTCCGTTCCTCGGCTGGCACCTCAGGCGGACGGGTCACCTGCTCGTCGACCGCAGGAACCCGGGGGCGGACATCATCGAGAAGATGAAGCGCCTGGTGCGCGAGGCGCATTCGCTGATCGTGTTCCCGGAGGGCACCCGCAGCCCAGACGGCCGCGTCGGACGGTTCAAGAAAGGCAGCTTCCTCGTGGCAATCGACGCCGGCCTGCCGATCGTCCCGGTGAGCGTCGTCGGGCAGCCGGCACGTGATGCGCAAGGGACGCCTGATGGTCTGCCCCGGCAACGTCCGCGTGACCGTGCACGACCCGATCCCCACCGCCGGCGTGCCCCGGGAGGAGGTCATCGCCCTGGCAGCGCGGGTGCGCGACGTCGTCCGCCGCGAAGTGGACGAGCCGGGCGAACCCGCCGGGGAGCCGCTGCGTGGCGCGGCCGCGCCGGAGGTGCAATAATGGCGGTTTGGCTGAACGAACCGGGCATCGAGCACTGCACGTGACCGCCATCATCGCGGCTGCCGGGATGGGACGGCGGCTCGGCGCCGGCGTGCCGAAGCAGCTGCTCGAGATTGGCGAGGCCACCATCCTGGAGCGGAGCGTCGCCGCCTTCGCCGCCCACCCGCGCGTGCACGACGTCCTCCTGGTCCTCCCCGCGGCGCTGGCCGCGGCGCCGCCGCTTCGTCCCGGCGCCGGCCGGCCGCCGCGAATTGTCGTGGGTGGGGCGCGCCGGCAGGACTCGGTCGCCAACGCGTTCCGCGAGGTGGACGCGCAAACCGATATCGTGCTCATCCACGACGCGGCGCGTCCGTTCGTCACCGGCGAGCTCATCTCGGGCGCCATCGACGCGGCTGCCGAACACGGCGCCGCGGTGGTGGCACAGGGGGTGACCGACACCGTCAAGCGGGTGCGCTCGCTCGGCGGCACGCTCCAGGTCGTCGAGACGCTGCCGCGCGCGGACATCTTCCTGGCGCAGACGCCGCAGGCGTTCCGGCGCGAGGTGCTGCGCGAGGCGATCGCGCTCGGCGCCTCCGGTGTCGAGGCCACCGACGAAGCGGCGCTGGCCGAACGCGCCGGCCATCCCGTCCATATCGTCCAGGGCTCGCCGCGCAACGTGAAGATCACCACGATGGACGATCTGGCCGAGGCGCGCCGGCGTGCCGGGGATCAGCCCGCCGGCAGCATGACCGGGCGCATCGGGACGGGCTACGACCTGCACCGGCTCGTGGCCGGGCGGCGTCTGCTGCTCGGCGGCGTCGAGGTGCCGTCGCCGGTCGGCGCGCTCGGGCACTCCGACGCCGACGTCGTCTGCCATGCCGCCACCGACGCGCTGCTCGGCGCCGCGTGCCTCGGCGACATCGGCCGGCATTTTCCCGATACCGATGCCCGCTGGAAAGATGCGAACAGCCTCGATCTGCTGCGCCACGCCGTGTCGCTGGTGCGCGACGCCGGGTTCCGCGTCGTGAACCTCGACGTGGTCGTCGTGCTCGAGCGGCCGAAGATCGGCCCGTTCGTCGACGCCATCCGGGCCTCCCTGGCGCACGCGCTGGACGTCCTGCCGCAGCGGGTGAGCGTGAAGGGCAAGACCAACGAAGGGGTGGACGCGGTCGGGCGCGGCGAAGCGATTGCCGCGCACGCCGTGGCGCTCCTGACGTCCGCCTCCTGATCCCGGCTGCCTATGCGAGTGCGCTTCGCCCCGTCACCCACCGGTCAGCTGCACGTCGGCAACGCCCGCACCGCGCTGTTCAACTGGCTGCTGGCGCACGGCCACGACGGCACGATGGTGCTGCGCATCGAGGACACCGACAGCGAGCGGTCGACCCGTGAATCCGAGGTCGAGCATCCTCGACGATCTGCGCTGGCTCGGCCTGCACTGGGACGAAGGTCCCGACGTCGGCGGGGCCGCACGGCCCCTACCGGCAGTCGGAGCGGCTGCACCTGTACGCGTCGTACGCGAACGAGCTGATGGGCGGCGGGCACGCCTACTACTGCTTCTGCCCGCCGGCGCAGCTCGAGTCCGAGCGCAAGGAGGACCTCGCCGCCGGGCCGGCCGCCGCGCTATCGCGGCACCTGCCGCGACATCCCGGCCGACCAGGCGCGCGCCCGGATGGAGGCGGGGGAGCGCCCGGTCATCCGGTTCCGGATCCCCGGAGCACGTCGAGGTGACGTTCACACGATCTCGTCCGCGGCGACGTCACGTTCAGCACCGACGTCATCGGCGACCCGGTGCTCGTCCGATCCGACGGCCGGCCGGCCTACAACTTCGCGGTGGTCGTGGACGACGCGCTGATGGAGGTGACGCACGTGATCCGCGGCGAGGATCACATCTCGAACACGCCGCGGCAGCTGCTGATCTACCGCGCGCTCGGCTTCACGCCGCCGCAGTTCGCGCACCTGGCGCTGGTGATGGGGCCGGATCACACGCCGCTGTCGAAGCGCCACGGCGCGACGTCGGTGGCGGAGTTCCGGCTGCGCGGCTACCTGCCGGAGGCGCTCGTCAACTACCTCGCGCTGATCGGCTGGTCGCCCGGCGCGGCGGCGGACGCGCCCGATCGCAACGAGGAGCTGCTGCCGATGGCGGAGCTGGCGCGGCGCTTCGCGATCGAGGACGTCGGCCACAGCGCCGGGATCTTCGACGTCGAGAAGCTGTCGTGGATGAACCGCCACTACATGAAGGTGGCGGCGCCCGGCCGGGTCGCGGCCGAGTCGATCCGCTACTTCCTCGCGCGCGGCTACGTCAAGCGGCGGACCGACGAGGCGCTCGACTTCATCGGCTCGCTGCTGCCGATGGCGGTCGGCTCGGTGGATCGGCTGGAGGAGATCCCGGATCGCCTGCATTTCATCTTCGACTTCGATCCCGCGGCGGCGCTGCGCCGCGACGACGTGGCGCAGGTGCTGCAGGAGCGGGGGGCGCGCGAGGTCATCCGGGCGCTGCCGGAGGCGATCGAGGGGCCGCTCGTGGACAAGGACGCCTTCCGCGCCGTCGCGGCCCGCGTCAAGGAGCGCACCGGCCTGAAGGGCAAGGCGCTGTTCCATCCCGATCCGCGTCGCGCTGACCGGATCGGACGGCGGGCCCGAGCTCGATCTGGCGGTGCCGGCGATCGATCGCGGCGCGGCGCTGCCGCCGCAGGCCGGCGTGGCGCCGGATCATCGGCTGCCGGCAGCGGGCGGAGCTGTTCGCCGCAGGCGATTGCGTGACGACCGGCCATGGTGATCTACGGCATCAACTCCGTGCTCGAGGCGCTGCGCACCGGGCGCGTGCGCCGCGTGCGGGTGAGCGGGCGGACCGACCGGCGGATCGACGAGGCGCTGGCGCTGGCGCGCGAGCGCGGCGTGCCGGTCGAGCGCGTCGAGGCGCAGGTGCTGGCGCATGCCGCGCGCGGCGGCGTGCACCAGGGCATCGTCGCGGAGATCGAGGCGCTGCGGGACTACAGCGTCGCAGGAGCTGGTCGCCGCGGCGGCGCCCGCCGCGCCGCTGCATCGTCGTGCTCGACGGCGTCGAAGATCCGCACAACGTCGGCGCGGTGCTGCGCGACCGTCGACGCGGCCGGGGCGCCACGGCGTCGATCCGGCAGGCGCGGCACGCCGCGCCGCTCGACGGCGTGGCGATGAAGGCGTCGTCGGGCGCCGCGGCCTACGTGCGGATCGCCACCGTCGTCAACATCGCGCGGAGCGTCGAGGAGCTGAAGGAGGCCGGGCGTCTGGACCGTCGGCCTGGCCGGCGATGCGCCCGAGCGCTATCGATGACGTCGATCTCACGCTGCCGACGGCGCTGGTGCTCGGCGCCGGAGGGCACCGGGCTGCGGCGGCTGGTGCGGGAGCGCTGCGATCGGCTGGTGTCGATCCCGATGCAGGGTGCGGTGCGCAGCCTGAATGTGTCGGTGGCGGCTGGCGTGACGCTGTTCGAGGCGGCACGGCAGAGGCAGCGGGGACGCCCGCAAGAGCTCGTGCTTGACCGCCACAGCTTGCACCCGTGGCATGCGGTGTGCTACAAATACTCTTTTGTCTGGGCTGGCGTAGCTCAGTCCGGTAGAGCAGCTGATTTGTAATCAGCCGGTCGGGGGTTCAAATCCCTTCGCCAGCTCCACGAGTCATACAACGAGAGTATTCGCGAAGCGGCTAAATCCTGACAAGTCATCGGTTTGGCGGAGAACGGCGAAGCGTGCTCCGCTGTCGGCCGCGCGGGAGTCTCGGCGAGGTAGCGAAGCGGTCAAACGCAGCAGACTGTAAATCTGTCGGCCCAGCGGCTTCGGAGGTTCGAATCCTCCCCTCGCCACCACTTTCACTGCTGCGGCGCGGTGAGCGGGGGGCACGTCAACGTCAGTGAAGGGTCGGCCGGCCTCGCCATAGCGCCAGTAAGGCGCAGCGGGCTGGCGCGAAAGGGAAGCGGGCTGGCCTCGCCCTAGCGCCAGTAAGGCGCAGCGGGCTGGCGCAAAAGGGAAGCGGGCTGGCCTCGCCATAGCGCCAGTAAGGCGCAGCGGGCTGGCGCGAAGGCGGGAGTAACTCAGTGGTAGAGTCACAGCCTTCCAAGCTGTTGGTCGCGGGTTCGATCCCCGTCTCCCGCTCCATCCGCCCTTCACGCGCCAGCTGGCCGGTACAGCCTGGTGCAGCCGGGCGAAGGCCGATGTAGCTCAGTTGGCAGAGCGCGTCCTTGGTAAGGACGAGGTCACCGGTTCGATTCCGGTCATCGGCTCCAGTTTTCGGCAGTCACGATTGTCAGGGAAGCGCAACGCACACGAGGGCTCAGAAGACATGGCTAAAGAGAAATTCGATCGTTCCAAACCACACGTCAACGTTGGCACCATTGGTCACATCGACCATGGCAAGACCACGCTGACGGCCGCGCTCACGAAGGTGGCGGCTGACAAGGGCTGGGCAAAGTTCGTCCCGTACGACGAGGTCGCGAAGGCGTCCGAGTCGCAGGGCCGCCGTGATGCGACGAAGATCCTGACGATCGCGACGAGCCACGTCGAGTACGCGACGCCGAACCGCCACTACGCCCACGTCGACTGCCCGGGCCACGCCGACTACATCAAGAACATGATCACCGGCGCCGCGCAGATGGACGGCGCCATCCTGGTGGTGTCGGCGGTCGACGGCCCGATGCCGCAGACCCGCGAGCACGTGCTGCTGGCGCGCCAGGTCAACGTGCCCTACCTGGTCGTGGCGCTGAACAAGGTCGACGCGGTGGACGATCCCGAGCTGGTCGATCTGGTCGAGCTCGAGGTGCGCGAGCTGCTCAAGAGCTACCAGTTCCCCGGCGACGACATCCCGGTGGTGCGCGTCTCGGCGCTCAAGGCGCTCAACGGCGAGCCCGACGGGCGTCGAGACGGTGCTCAAGCTGATGGAGGCGCTCGACAGCTACATTCCGATGCCGGAGCGCGAGATCGACAAGCCGTTCCTGATGCCGATCGAAGACGTCTTCTCGATCTCGGGCCGCGGCACCGTCGTCACCGGCCGCGTCGAGCGCGGCAAGGTGAAGGTCGGCGAGGAAATCGAGATCGTCGGGTTCAAGCCGACCGAGAAGAAGATCGTCACCGGCGTCGAGATGTTCCGCAAGCTGCTCGACGAGGGCGTCGCCGGCGACAACATCGGCGTGCTGCTGCGCGGCGTGGAAAAAGACGACGTCGAGCGCGGCCAGGTGCTGTGCAAGCCCGGCTCGATCAAGCCGCACACGAAGTTCAAGGGCGAGGTCTACATCCTCTCGAAGGAAGAGGGCGGCCGTCACACCCCGTTCTTCAACGGCTACCGGCCGCAGTTCTACATCCGGACGACCGACGTCACCGGATCGCTGAAGCTGCCCGAGGGGGTCGAGATGGTGATGCCGGGCGACAACACCAGCATCTCCGCCGAGCTCCACGTGCCCGTCGCGCTCGAGAAGGGCGCGCGGTTCGCGATTCGTGAAGGCGGCCGCACCGTCGGCGCCGGCACGATCTCCGAGATCGTCGAATAGCGGGATCCGTAGCGCGGGGCGCGGGCGCGGCCATCCGGCCGCCCGGCGCCCCGGTTGCGCCCAAGGGTTGAGCAATGCGAGACATCATTTCGATGGCGTGCCAGGAGTGCAAGCGGCGCAACTACAGCACGACCAAGAACAAGAAGAAGACGACCGAACGGCTCGAGCTCAGCAAGTTCTGCCGCTTCTGCCGCAAGCACACGGCGCACCGCGAGACGAAGTAGGCCGTGACTGTTCGTAGGACAGTAGCTCAATTGGCAGAGCACCGGTCTCCAAAACCGGGGGTTGGGGGTTCGATTCCCTCCTGTCCTGCCAATCTTCGCGCTCGTCTGAGGCGAAGGTTGCCCGCCGCGGCGGCGGGCCGATCGTGCGGCTGGAGCGGTTCGGCTGGCAAGCCGGTGTGCGGGTGAGGCAGGAAAGGTCAGGGAAATGAAGACCGCAATGGCGGAGCACGAGGAGTCGCTCGGCGGACGGGCCCGGGACAGCGTGACCGGCTGGTGGGGCCGGTCGCGGCGGTTCCTGTCGGAAGTCCGCAACGAGATGGGCCGGGTGACCTGGCCCAGTCAGCAAGGAAGTCTACGCGACGACGATTGTCGTGATCCTCACGGCGATTCTTTTCGGCGTGTACCTCGGGGGCGCTCGACCTCTTGTTCGACCGGGTGATTCAGTGGGTATTCAGAACATTCGGGACGGCGTAACCGGCATGACCGACGATCGCACGAAGCAGTGGTACATCGTCCACACCTACTCCGGCTTCGAGAACAAGGTCAAGGAGTCGCTCGAGCAGCGGGTGCACGCCTACGGCCTGCAGGAGGAGATCGGCGAGGTCCTGATCCCGACCGAGCAGGTCGCCGAGATGCGCGGCGGCAAGAAGGTCGTCAGCTCCAAGCGCTTCTTCCCCGGCTACATCCTGGTCGAGATGAACATGTCCGACCACGCGTGGCACGTCGTGAAGAACACGCCGAAGGTGACCGGCTTCGTCGGTGCCGGCGCCAAGCCGACGCCGCTCACGCGGGAAGAGGTTGACCAGATCCTGAACCAGGTCACCGAGGCCGCCGAGAAGCCGAAGCCGAAGTACACGTTCGAGAAGGGCGACCAGGTGCGGATCAACGAGGGGCCCGTTCACCAGCTTCAACGGCGTGGTGGACGAGGTCAACCTCGACCGCAACACGCTCAAGGTGATGGTGACGATCTTCGGCCGGGCGACCCCGGTCGAGCTCGATTTTCTGCAGGTAGAGAAACTGTAGCTTCCGCCCCCGGGCGGAAGGTGCCGTTGCCGCCCGCGGGCGGAGCGGACAGGGACGCATGGCGAAAAAAGTACAGGCAATGGTGAAGCTCCAGATCGCGGCGGGGAAGGCCACCCCCGCGCCGCCGGTCGGGACCGCGCTCGGTCCCCACGGCGTCAATATCATGGACTTCTGCAAGAACTTCAACGCGAAGACCAGCAAGGACGAGGGGCTGATCATCCCCGTCGTCGTCACGGTCTACGCCGACCGCTCCTACAGCTTCATCACCAAGACGCCGCCGGCGTCGATCCTGCTGAAGCGCGCCGCGAACCTGGCCAAGGGATCGGACGAGCCGAACAAGAACAAGGTCGGCACGGTGACCAAGAAGCAGGTCGAGGACATCGCCAAGCTCAAGATGCCGGACCTCAACTGCGAGTCGATCGAGGCGGCCTTCAAGACCGTCGCCGGCACGGCGCGGTCGATGGGCATCGACGTCGTCAGGTAGGCGCCCGGGGTTCTCGGACAGTGGGAGGCCGCGCCGCGGCCGTTAGCACCACAGGAGTTGCAACATGCGTAAGCCAGGCAAGAAATTCGCTGCCGCCCGGCAGCAGGTGCCCGATCGTCCGCACACGATCGAGGACGCCATTCCCCTCATGCAGAAGGTGAAGTTCGCGAAGTTCGACGAGACCGTCGAGATCGCGCTCCGCCTGGGTGTCGACCCCAAGCACGCCGACCAGATGGTGCGCGGCACCGTGGTGCTGCCGCACGGGCTGGGCAAGAGCAAGAAGGTGCTGGCGATCGCCGGCGCCGACAAGCAGAAGGAAGCGCCAGGAGGCCGGCGCCGACCTGTCGGCGGCGAAGAGCTGGTCGACAAGATCCAGGGCGGCTGGATGGACTTCGACGCCGTGGTCGCCACGCCGGACATGATGCGCGCCGTCGGCAAGCTCGGCAAGGTGCTCGGCCCGCGCGGCCTGATGCCCAACCCGAAGACCGGCACGGTGACGCCGAACATCGCCCAGGCGGTGCGCGAGATCAAGGCCGGCAAGGTCGAGTTCCGCGTCGACAAGACCGGCATCATCCACGCGCCGGTCGGCAAGATCTCCTTCCCGTCGCAGAGCCTGATCGACAACGCCCACGCGCTGGTCGACAGCGTCGTCAAGGCCAAGCCGTCGGCGGCCAAGGGCAAGTACCTGCGCAGCGTCACGATGTCCTCGACGATGGGCCCGGGGATCGTCGATCGATACGACCCACGTCACCGAGACGGTGAAGCACTAGCTCCGGCCGACTGGTTCTGAAGCGGACCGTCGCAGTTAACCAGCGGCCCGGGCGAGCGCCGGGCTGGCCGGCGGGGAGCGCCCCCGGCAGATTGAAGAAGATCACATCATGGCAGTCACGAAGGCAATGAAGGTGGACGAGCTCCAGGAGCTCGAACGGGCATTCAAGGGCACCGAGAGCGCGGTGGTCGTGGACTTCCGCGGGCTGAAGGTGCCGGAAGTCACCGAGCTGCGGCGGCAGGTGCGCGGCGTCAAGGGGCACTACAAGGTCGTCAAGAACACGCTGGCGCGCCGCGCGATGCAGGGAACGGCGTTCGAGGCGCTCGGCGAGCACTTCATCGGCACGACCGCGGTCGCCTACAGCGGCGAGGATCCGGTCGCGCTGGCGAAGGTGCTGACGACGTTCGCCAAGACGGCGCCGGCGCTGCAGATCAAGGCGGCGGTGGTCCAGGGGCGGGCGATCAAGGCCGGCGAGGTCACCGAGCTGGCCAGCCTGCCGGGCCGGCCGGAGCTCTACGCGAAGCTCCTGTTCCTGCTCCAGGCGCCGATGGTCCAGATCGTCAGCGTGCTGTCGGCGGCGCCGCGCGACCTGATGAACGTGCTGGTGCAGGCGGAAAAGAAGCGCGCCGAGGCGCAATAGCAACTGCAAGAGAGCGGATAGTCGCAACGAGTCAGCGGCGCGAGCGACGCGAGCGCTGGCAGGCGCGGGGGGGATGCCCCGGCGCATATCCAGTAAAGAGGAACAGCAATCATGGCCGAAGTGAATCAGCAGCAGGTGATCGACTACATCAAGGGCATCTCGGTGCTCGAGCTCTCGCAGCTCGTCAAGACGCTGGAGTCCGAGCTCGGCGTCTCGGCGGCGGCGGCGATGCCGATGGCGATGCCGGGTGGCGCGGCGGCGGGCGGCGGCGCCGCGGCGGTCGAGGAGAAGACCGAGTTCACCGCGACGCTGACCGAAGTCGGCGCCAACAAGATCAACGTGATCAAGGTCGTCCGCGAAGTCACCAGCCTCGGGCTGAAGGAAGCCAAGGATCTCGTCGAGGGCGCGCCCAAGCCGATCAAGGAAGGCGTCCCCAAGGACGAGGCCGAAGCGATCAAGAAGAAGTTCGAGGAAGTCGGCGCCAAGGTCGAGATCAAGTAGCGCGCGGAGCGTGCTGCGTGCCGTGTGCGACGGTGCTGCGCGCGCCGCGCCGCCCTTCGCACATCGCCCCGGCACTTCGGCTGTCGTACGTCGCACGTCCGCACGTGGCCCGTCGCACTCAGCGCGGCGCCCGTGACACTTTTTCCCGTCCTCGGGGTGTTTAGAGCATGTACAGTCTCCCCAAAAACGTCTACCGCGAGCGCATCGACTTCAGCAAGATCAAGACGACCATCCCGATCCCGAACCTGATCGAGATCCAGAAGAAGTCGTACGAGCGGTTCCTGCAGATGAACCGCCTCCCCTCGGAGCGCGAAGACGCCGGCCTGCAGTCGGTCTTCAAGTCCGTGTTCCCGATCAGCGACTTCCGGGAGAACTCGTCGCTCGAGTTCATCGAGTACTCGATCGGCAACTGGGAGTGCAAGTGCGGCCGCCTCGCCGGCCTGCATCACCTGCGCAAGCCGTGCACCAACTGCGGCCACACCCTGGTCGCCGATCCGTACGGCGAGCACGACGTGCTCTGCCCGCGCTGCGGCAAGCCCAACGAGGCGCGCGGCGACATCTGCGACATCTGCGGCAACACCGTCGGGCTCAAGCTCAAGTACGACGTCGACGAGTGCCAGGAGCGCGGCATGACCTACGCCGTGCCGCTCAAGGTCACCATCCGGCTGGTGGTCTGGAACAAGGACCCCGAGACCGGCGTCAAGACCATCCGCGACATCAAGGAGCAGGAGGTCTACTTCGGCGACATCCCGCTGATGACGGACAACGGCACGTTCATCATCAACGGCACCGAGCGGGTCATCGTCTCGCAGCTGCACCGCTCGCCCGGCGCCTTCTTCCACTCGGAAGACAAGACGCTCTACATCGCCCAGATCATCCCCTACCGCGGCTCCTGGGTCGAGTTCGAGTACGACACCAAGAACCTGCTCTACGTCCGCATCGACCGCAAGCGGAAGTTCCTCGCCACCGTCTTCCTGCGCGCCCTCGGGCTGCGCGGCGCCGACGAGATCATCCGGAGCTTCTACACCATCGATCACCTCCACCTCGAGGGCGGGTCGATCCGCTGGTCGGTCGGCGACAGCATCCAGGGGCTGCGCGCGGCGAAGGACATCACCGCCGGCAGCGAGGTCGTCACCCACGCCGGCCGCAAGATCACCTCGAGCGCGCTGGCGGCGCTGAAGAAGGCCGGCGTCGAATCGGTCGAGATCGCCGACGCCGAGCTCGAAGGCGCCTTCGCCGCCGCCGACGTCGTCGATCCCGTCGACCGGCGAGGTCATCCTCGAGGCCAACGAGGCGGTCGAGCCGCGCGTCATCTCGATGGCGCAGGAGAAGAACGTCGACCGGCTCGAGATCTTCTTCCCGGAGCGCGACGAGGTCGGCTCGGTCCTCTCGACGACGCTCAAGAAGGACCCGATCCACACCCACGAGGAAGCGCTCATCGAGATCTACCGCCGCCTGCGGCCCGGGGATCCCCCGACGCTCGACAGCTCGCGGTCGCTCTTCGAGAACATGTTCTTCAACCCGCAGAAGTACGACTTCTCGCGCGTCGGCCGGCTCAAGCTCAACACCAAGCTGAAGCTGAGCACGCCGCTCGACGAGAAGATCCTGCACCCGCAGGACTTCTACGAGGTCATCAAGTACCAGCTCAAGCTGCGGCGCAATCCCGCCAACGTCGACGACATCGATCATCTCGGCAACCGCCGCGTGCGCTCGGTCGGCGAGCTGCTCGAGAACCAGTTCCGCATCGGGCTGGTCCGCATGGAGCGCGCGATCAAGGAGAAGATGTCGGTCTACCAGGAAATGGCGACCGCCATGCCGCACGACCTGATCAACGCGAAGCCGGTGATGGCGGCGATTCGCGAGTTCTTCGGCTCGTCGCAGCTGTCGCAGTTCATGGACCAGACCAACCCGCTGTCCGAGGTCACGCACAAGCGCCGGCTGTCGGCGCTCGGGCCCGGCGGGCTGTCGCGCGAGCGCGCCGGCTTCGAGGTCCGCGACGTCCACCCGACGCACTACGGCCGCATCTGCCCGATTGAGACGCCGGAAGGGCCGAACATCGGCCTGATCTCGTCGCTGTCGTGCTACGCGCGGATCAACGAGTTCGGCTTCATCGAGTCCCCCTACCGCAAGGTCAAGGACGGCCGGGTCGTCGACTACGTGATCATCCTGAACGCCGGCGGCAGCACCAAGCACAAGGTCGGCGACATCGTCGAGGCCTCGGACATCGGCGTCGACCCCAAGGCGGGCGACGAGAAGAACCGGCGCCGCCGCGGTCTCGAGTACGAGCCCTACTCCTACTACCTGTCGGCGTGGGAAGAGGACCAGTACATCATCGCCCAGGCCAACGCCCAGGTCGACGGCGAGGGCAAGTTCGTGCAGGAGCGCGTCAACGCGCGGCAGGCCGGCAACTTCATCCTGTCGCCGCGCGACAAGGTCGAGTTCATCGACGTGTCGCCGAAGCAGCTCGTCTCGGTCGCCGCCTCGCTGGTGCCGTTCCTCGAGAACGACGACGCGAACCGCGCGCTGATGGGGTCGAACATGCAGCGCCAGGCGGTGCCGCTGCTGCGTGCCCGCTCGCCCTACGTCGGCACCGGCATGGAGTACATCACCGCCCGCGACTCGGGCGCCGTCGTCGTGGCGCGCCGCTCGGGCACGGTGGACTTCGTCGACAGCCAGCGCATCGTCGTGCGGGTCGAAGGGGAAGAGACGGCGACCTCCCGTGAGATGGGGGCCGACATCTACCCGATGACCAAGTTCAAGCGGTCGAACCAGAACACCTGCATCAACCAGAAGGCGATCGTCCGCGACGGGCAGAAGGTGGCCAAGGGGCAGATCCTCGCGGACGGCCCCTGCACCGAGCTCGGCGAGCTCGCCCTCGGGCGCAACGTGCTGGTCGCGTTCATGCCGTGGCGCGGCTACAACTTCGAGGACGCCATCCTGGTGTCCGAGCGCATGGTCAAGGACGACTACTACACGTCGATCCACATCGAGGAGTTCGAGATCGAGGCCCGCGACACCAAGCTCGGGCCGGAAGAGATCACCCGCGACATCCCGAACGTCGGCGAGGGCTACCTCAAGGACCTCGACGAAAGCGGCATCATCCGCATCGGCGCCTCGGTCAAGCCGGGCGACATCCTCGTCGGCAAGGTGACGCCGAAGGGGGAGACGCAGCTGACGCCGGAAGAGAAGCTGCTGCGGGCGATCTTCGGCGAGAAGGCGGGCGACGTCCGCGACGCCTCGCTGATCTGCCCGCCCGGCATCGAGGGCATCATCGTCGGCGTCAAGATCTTCTCGCGCAAGGGCATCGAGAAGGACGACCGCGCCAAGGCGATCGAGCAGGAAGAGCTCGACATGATGGAGAAGAACCTGCAGGACGAGATCCGCATCCTTCACGACGAAGTGAAGAAGCGGGTCGTCGGCATGCTGCAGGGCCAGCAGTCGCGCGCCGACCTCTACGACGAGCACGGCCGCGAGCGGCTGCTCAAGAAGGGCACCGACCTGAGCGACGAGGTGCTCCAGGGGCTGCCCTACGAGGCGGTGGTCCGGCTCAAGGTGTCGAGCGACGACCCGCGGCTGGAAGAGGACCTGCGCGAGCTCGAGGAGCGCACCGAGCGGCAGGTCGAGGTCATCCGCAACCAGTTCGAGGAGAAGAAGGAGAAGGTGCGCCGCGGCGACGAGCTGCCGCCGGGCGTCATCAAGCTGGTCAAGGTCTACGTCGCGATGAAGCGCAAGCTGTCGGTCGGCGACAAGATGGCCGGCCGCCACGGCAACAAGGGCGTCATCGCGCGCATCCTGCCGGAAGAGGACATGCCCTACCTGCCGGACGGCACGCCGGTGGAGATCGTCCTCAACCCGCTCGGCGTCCCGTCGCGGATGAACGTCGGGCAGATCCTCGAGACCCATCTCGGCTGGGCGGCGCATGCGCTCGGCCTGTGGTTCGCGACGCCGGTCTTCGACGGCGCGACCGAGCTGGAGATCAAGAGCTGGCTGGAGAAGGCCGGGCTGCCCAAGAGCGGCAAGACCGAGCTCTACGACGGCATGACCGGCATGGAGTTCGAGCAGGACGTCACCGTCGGCTACATCTACATGCTCAAGCTCTCGCACCTGGTCGACGACAAGATCCACGCGCGCTCGATCGGGCCGTATTCGCTGATCACGCAGCAGCCGCTCGGCGGCAAGGCGCAGTTCGGCGGCCAGCGCTTCGGCGAGATGGAAGTGTGGGCGCTCGAGGCCTATGGCGCGGCGCACATCCTCCAGGAGCTGCTCACGGCGAAGTCGGACGACGTCACCGGACGCGCCAAGATCTACGAGGCGATCGTCAAGGGCGACGCGTCGTTCCAGCCGGGGCTGCCCGAGTCCTTCAACGTCCTCATCCGCGAGCTCCAGGCGCTGTGCCTGGACGTCGAGCTGATGAAGACGAAGAAGAAGCCGGTGCTCGAGGCCGCGCTGGCGGCCGACGACGAGCCGGTACTGGCTGAGTAGGTGGACGGTTTGACGATCCCGACCGCCAGCGTCCGACGCCGGACTGGGAGTGCGAGTGGCGGTTGGGAGTTGCCCAGATGCACGCTATACCCGAAGGATGTAAATGAGACCTAGTTTCGATTCTCGCGGTTCACTGACCAGCGATTTCGACGCCATCCGGATCAGCCTCGCGTCGCCCGAGAAAATCCTCTCGTGGTCGCACGGCGAGGTCACCAAGCCGGAGACGATCAACTACCGGACGTTCAAGCCGGAGCGCGACGGCCTGTTCTGCGCCAAGATCTTCGGCCCGGTCACCGACTGGGAGTGCCTGTGCGGCAAGTACAAGCGCATGAAGCACCGCGGCGTGATCTGCGACAAGTGCGGCGTCGAGGTGACGCAGGCCAAGGTCCGCCGCGAGCGCCTCGGCCACATCACGCTGGCGACCCCGGTCAGCCACGTGTGGTTCTTCAAGGGGCTGCCGAGCCGCATCGGCCACCTGCTCGACATCTCGCTGCGCGACCTCGAGCGCGTGCTCTACTTCGAGGCCTACGTCGTCATCGAGCCGGGCGACACCGACCTCAAGCAGAACCAGCTGCTCACCGAGGAGCAGTACCGCAAGGCGCGCGAGGACTACGGCCTGGTGAAGTTCCGCGCCCAGATGGGCGCCGAGGCGATCAAGGAGCTGCTCAAGCGCGTCGCCGTCGAGAAGCTGGCCGGTGAGCTGCGCGACAAGATGCGCGCCGAGGCGTCGGCGCAGAAGAAGCTGAAGTACGCCAAGCGCCTGAAGGTGGTCGACTCGTTCCGCAAGTCGACCAACAAGCCGGAGTGGATGATCCTCGACGTCATCCCGGTCATCCCGCCCGAGCTGCGCCCGCTGGTGCCGCTCGACGGCGGCCGCTTCGCGACCTCGGACCTCAACGACCTCTATCGCCGCGTCATCAACCGCAACAACCGGTTCAAGAAGCTGATCGAGCTGAAGGCGCCGGACGTCATCATCCGCAACGAGAAGCGGATGCTCCAGGAAGCGGTCGACGCGCTGTTCGACAACGGCCGCCGCGGCCGCGTGCTGCGCGGCGCCAACAACCGCCCGCTCAAGTCGCTGTCCGACACCCTGAAGGGCAAGCAGGGGCGCTTCCGCCAGAACCTGCTCGGCAAGCGCGTCGACTACTCCGGCCGTTCGGTCATCGTCGTCGGCCCCGAGCTGCGCCTGAACCAGTGCGGGCTGCCCAAGAAGATGGCGCTCGAGCTGTTCAAGCCGTTCATCTACAACAAGCTCGAGGAGCGGCAGCTCGTCGCCACCATCAAGCAGGCCAAGGAGATGGTCGAGCAGCAGCGTCCCGAGGTGTGGGACGTGCTCGAAGAGGTCATCCGCGAGCACCCGGTGCTGCTCAACCGCGCCCCGACGCTGCATCGCCTCGGCATCCAGGCGTTCGAGCCGGTGCTGGTCGAGGGCAAGGCGATCCGGATCCATCCGCTCGTCTGCACGGCGTTCAACGCCGACTTCGACGGCGACCAGATGGCGGTCCACATCCCGCTCGGCGCCGGAAGCGCAGATCGAGGCATCGGTGCTGATGATGTCCTCGAACAACATCCTGTCGCCGGCGAGCGGCGCGCCGATCGCGATTCCCTCGCAGGACATCGTGCTCGGCTGCTACTACCTGACCAAGGCCCGCGTCGGGGCCAAGGGCGAAGGGCGCGTCTTCGGCAACGCCGACGACGTCGTGCTGGCGCTCGAGGGCGGCGAGCTCGAAACGCTGACGCCGATCCGCCTGCGCTACACCGGGCAGATCCTCGACATGACCGTCGCCCGCGACGACCAGGCGATCCTGCAGACCGAGCCGCAGGAGGTCAAGAACAGGATCATCAACACCACCGTCGGCCGCGTGCTCTTCAACAGCTCGCTGCCGTCGGTGATGCCGTTCGTCAACGGCCTGCTCAAGAAGAAGGGGCTGCAGCAGGTGGTGCAGTACTGCCACCTGCACTTCGGCCTCGAGCGCACCGTCGAGATGCTCGACAGCCTGAAGAACCTCGGCTTCACCTACGCGACGCGGTCGGGCCTGTCGATCGGCATCGACGACCTGATCATTCCGCGGAGAAGCCGGCGCTGGTCGCAGCGCGCCCGCGACGAGGTCATCAAGGTCGAAGGGCAGTACCTCGAGGGGGCGATCACCAACGGCGAGCGCTACAACAAGGTCATCGCCGTGTGGTCGGACGTCACCGAGAAGATCGCCGACGAGATGTTCGCCGAGATGGAGGACCTCGACCAGTCGGGGCGCAACTTCAACCCGGTCTACATCATGGCCGACTCCGGCGCGCGCGGTTCGAAGCAGCAGATCCGCCAGCTCGCCGGCATGCGCGGCCTGATGGCCAAGCCGTCGGGCGAGATCATCGAGACGCCGATCACCGCCAACTTCCGTGAAGGCCTCGCCGTCATGGAGTACTTCATCTCGACGCACGGCGCGCGCAAGGGGCTGGCGGACACCGCGCTCAAGACCGCCGACTCCGGCTACCTGACGCGCCGGCTGGTCGACGTGGCGCAGGACGTCATCATCCACGAGATCGACTGCGGCACGATGGACGGCATCGAGGCGCGGGCGATCATCGAGAGCGGCGAGGTCATCGAGCCGCTGCGCGACCGCATCATCGGCCGCATCACCCTCGAGCGGATCGTCGATCCGCTCAGCGGCGCGGTCATCGTCGACATCAACGACGAGATCGACGAGGAGAAGGCCCAGGACATCCAGGAAGGCGGCATCGAGAAGGTCCGCATCCGCTCGGTCCTGACCTGCGCCAGCCGCCGCGGCTGCTGCGCCAAGTGCTACGGCCGCGACCTCGCGACCGGCGCCTGGTCGAGCTCGGCCTGGCGGTCGGCGTCATCGCGGCGCAGTCGATCGGCGAGCCCGGCACGCAGCTGACGATGCGCACGTTCCACATCGGCGGCACGGCGTCGCGGGTGTCGCGAGCAGTCGACGCTCGACGCCAAGCACGCCGGCACCGTCCGCTACCAGGGCCTGCAGGTGGTCGAGGCGCGCGGCAGCGTCGGCGAAGGGGGCATCACCAACGCCGGCGAGCTGGTCGTCATGAACCGCACCGGGTCGCTCGTCGTCCAGGACAACAAGGGGCGCGACCGCGAGCGCTACCCGATCGTCTACGGCGCCCGCCTCAAGGTGCGCGACGGCGGCGCGGTCGAGCCCGGCCAGATCCTGGTCGAGTGGGATCCCTACACGTTCTCGATCCTCACCGAGGACGCGGGCACGGTGAAGTACAAGGACCTCATCACCGACCTCACCTACCACGAGGAGCTCGACGAGGTCACCGGCCTGTCGCGGAAGATCGTCGTCGACAGCCCGGACGAGAAGAAGCAGCCGCAGATCGAGGTCCGCGACAAGGCGGGCAAGGTGGCGCGGAAGTACCACATGCCGTCGCACGCCCACCTCATGGTCGAGGACGGCGAGGTGGTCTACGCCGGCCAGGTGCTGGCGAAGATCCCGCGCGAGACGACCAAGACCAAGGACATCACCGGCGGTCTGCCGCGCGTCGTCGAGCTGTTCGAGGCGCGCAAGCCGCGCGAGACCGCGGTCATCTCGGAGATCGACGGCATCGTCAAGCACGGCGGCATCGTCAAGGGGCAGCGCAAGATCATCATCGTCCCCGAGGACGGCGGCGAGCCGAGAGAGTACTCGCTGCCGCGCGGCGTGCACGTCAACGTCCAGGAAGGCGACCGGGTCCGTGCCGGCGAGCCGCTGATGGACGGGCCGAGCAATCCGCACGACATCCTGTCGGTCCTCGGCGAGAAGGCGCTGCACGCCTACCTGGTCAACGAGATCCAGGAGGTCTACCGGCTGCAGGGCGTCAACATCAACGACAAGCACATCGAGGTCATCGTCCGGCAGATGATGCGGTGGGTGAAGATCGAGGATGTCGGCGACACCGAGTTCCTCATCGAGGAGCAGGTCGACCGCTTCCGGTTCATGGAAGAGAACGAGCGGGTGATCATGGCGGGCGGACGCCCGGCGTCGGGCCGGCCGCTGCTGCTCGGGATCACCAAGGCGTCGCTCTCGACCGACTCGTTCATCTCGGCGGCGTCGTTCCAGGAGACGACGCGCGTCCTCACCGAGGCGTCGATTTCGGGCAAGGTGGATCACCTCCGCGGCCTGAAGGAGAACGTCACGATGGGCCGCCTGATCCCGGCCGGCACCGGGTTCGAGTACTACCGGCACGTGCGGATCCCGGCGGACGAGCCGCCGCCGCCGCCGCCGCCGACGCCGGAGGAGCTGGAGCTCGAGCGCGAGATGGAGTACTTCGTGGAGCCGGAAGAGGCGTTCACGCGGGACGAGATCGAGTAGCCGGCCCCGCGGGTTGTCCGCCGTCGCCCCTGGCGAAGGTGGAAGCGCGCCGTATTTGGGCGCGCGAAGGCGGGATTGTCCTGGGGCGATGGCTAGCCGGCCATCGCCCTTTCTTTTTCTCCGCGGGGGTCCACTCGCTACCGCTTCGGCATCCGCCCCTGCGCCACACCGGTCGCCTGGGCCACCCAACCCTTCCCGGCGCGCCGTAGCCGCGCCGCCTTCGCCCCGCATCCCGCCGGCCGTCGCCCCTCCATCCGTACTCATTGTCTGCACTGCTGGTCGTTCCGCGGGATTGCGGATTCTGCCATCCGAGCGCCGTCCGGTCGTGGGATGCTGCGCGCAACGCGATGTGCCTGCTCGGGCACGGCACTCGCATCATGGCGACGAATGGGCGCCGGCCATCGGGAAGACGACGGGAGCGGGAGCGCCCGGCCGCGGTTGCTCGACGTCGTGCGCCAGCGCATCAGGGTGAAGCACTACTCGGTCCGGACCGAGCGAGCGTACGTGGGGTGGATCCGGCGCTTCATCAGTCATCACGGCGGCCGGCATCCCCGTCAGATGGCGGAGCCCGAGGTGATGGCGTTCCTGTCGTCGCTGGCGGTGCACGGGCAGGTTGCGGCCTCGACGCAGAACCAGGCGCTGAGCGCGATCGTCTTTCTGTATGCCGAGGTGTTGCAGCTCGAGCTGGACTGGCTGCGCGGGCTGGTGCGGGCGAGGCGGCCCGCGCGCCTGCCGGTCGTGCTCACGAGGGACGAGGTGCAGCGGCTGCTGCGCGAGCTGACCGGCGTCGTCCGGCTGATGGCTTCGCTGGTGTACGGATCCGGCCTGCGGCTGCTGGAGTGCGCGCAGCTGCGCGTCAAGGACGTCGAGCTGGCGCGGCGGGAGATTCGGGTGCGCGATGGCAAGGGGCGCCGCGATCGGGTGACGATGATCCCGGCGCGGCTGGTGGAGGCGCTGACCGTGCATCTCGAGGGGGCCAGGCGTCTGCACGACGAGGACGTGCGCGGTTCGGCCGGCTGGGTCACGTTGCCGGATGCGCTGGGGCGGAAGTACCCGGGTGCGGGCCGGGACTGGGCCTGGCAGTGGGTGTTCCCGGCGACGCGCACCTACGTGTGCCGCGAGACCGGGCAGCGGCGGCGGCATCATCTGCACGAGACCGTCGTGCAGCGGGCCGTGAAGGCCGCCGTCGTGAAAGCCGGCCTGATCAGCCGCGCCAGCTGCCATACGTTCCGGCATTCGTTTGCCACGCACCTGCTGGAGTCCGGCTACGACATCCGGACGATCCAGGAGCTGCTCGGGCACCGGGACGTGAGCACGACGATGATCTATACGCACGTGCTGAATCGGGGTGGGCGCGGGGTGCGGAGCCCGCTGGACGAGGGGTGAGGGTCGTCTGGGGTGCGCCAAGCGCCCGGCGGGACGTGGGGGGGTGGTGCGTGTCCGAGTGCCCGCGAGCTATCCGACTACACAGACCAGGCTATCAGGATAGCTAGCGGCGCGCGTGGCTGGCCAAAATGATGAGTGGGTTGGAGATCCGCCGTTTCGGCGGCGGTGCGGTGTCGTGTTAGGCTGCGGGGCGCAGGGCGTGTCCTGCAGGTTACTAGTCGTTAGCCAGCTCTCTTCGTCCCCAGGAATGACGCTGGCTGGCACCGCACATCTTGTGCAGTTCACGACCTCGCCCGAGAGTGCAGTTGGTGTCGTGGCGGGGAGACGCCTCGCCGAGCGAAGGCGTCAAGGCCAGGTCGGGGCGGCGGCGCTACAATAGGCTGTGATCTGCGAGTGGGACGTCAAGAAGGCGGCGGAGAACCTCCGCAAACATGATGTCTCTTTCGAGGAAGCCAAGGCGGTCTTCCTCGATCCGTTTGCCGAGACGTTTGACGATCCCGATCACTCCGCTGAGGAGCGCCGGTTCATCACGCTTGGGATGTCGACTTCGCAGCGTCTCCTGTTTGTCGCCCATGCCGACTCCGGCGAGGATCGCATCCGGATTATCAGCGCGCGGACAGCTACGCGCCGTGAGACCCATGCCCACCAAGAACGAAGCGGGAAAGAGCGTCGATGACCTCCGGCTGGAATACGACCTTTCGAAGTTGAAAGGTGGCGTTCGCGGCAAGTATTACGAACGGGCGAGTGCCGGAACGACGTTTGTTCTGCTGGAACCGGACGTTGCGGAGGCGTTCCCCGACGGGCGCACTGTGAATCAGGCTTTGCGAGCACTGATCAAGGTCGCAGACTCCCGGGTCCGTACGACTCGCGGCGAGCTGGCTAACAGGCCGCTGCAGCCGACGAGCCGCGCCAAGCGGAAGGCCACATCGAAGCAGCGTTCCCGCCCGGCTCGCGGCTGAGCGGCACGACGTTAGCCCGACGAAGGCTCGAGCATGAGACGAAGATGGATTGCCGGATTGATCCTGGTCGCCGAAGCGACGATCGCCGGTTACATCGCGCTCCTCACATGGCTACTGTCAGTCTGGACCGTTTGCCGACACCAGCGTGACCGATCCGAATTTGACCACGACTACGCCATTGGCGTATGCTGTTGTCGATGCGGTTCGTCGAGACGCCGATCTTCACAACCGCTGTGCAGCGGCACCTCGACGAGGAGCGGTATCGGCAGCTACAGATCGCGTTGATGTTGCGTCCCGAGCAAGGCCCGATCATTCGAGGCTCCGGGGGTCTACGTAAGGTTCGGTGGGCGCCCACTGGAACAGGCAAGCGCGGCGGCTTGCGCGTCATCTACTACTGGGCGCCCCAACACCAGGCCTTCTACATGCTGTATGTGTATGCCAAGTCGCAGCAGGGTGATTTGACGCCGGCACAGACCCGACAGCTGGGGCGCGTCGTCCGAGAGGAGTTCAAATGAAGGACGAGGCATTCGAGGAACTGCTGACGAGCGTGCGGCAGGCTGGCCAGATTCGGCGTGGGACACGCCGGCCGTCGCGCACCACCACCTTTCGCCCGACAGATGTGCAAGGCGTACGCGCCAAATTGGGCGTGTCTCAATCAGAGTTTGCTCTCATGATCGGAGTCAGCGTGGCGACGCTCCGGAATTGGGAGCAGGGGCGTCGCACTCCCGAGGGGCCGGCGTTGGCCTTACTGCGGGTGGCTGCGCGCAACCCCAAGGCCGTCATGCAGGCGCTCCACACGGAACCAAAACGAGGGGCGGCATAACATCCAAATGGAGCCGACGCGCGCTGGCTCGTGAACGCGCGCGGCTCATTTGGACCGTTAGCCGGCATGAACGCGTAGGTTGCGCGACCGGAGCGATGTGATTACACTGTGGTCACATGACCACGAAGACACGCATCGTTCGCATCGGCAATTCGCGGGGCATTCGCGTGCCGAAGGTCCTGCTGGACGAAGCCGGTCTTCCAGACGAGGTCGAGCTTCGGGCCGAACCTGGTCGGCTCGTCGTGTCGGCGGCCGCCCGGCCTCGAGCGGGGTGGGCCGCGAAGGCCCGGGCGATGCACCAGCGTGGCCACGATGCGCCGCTCGATGCCCCCACACCGACGGCGTTCGACGAAACAGACTGGCAGTGGTGATCAGCCGCGGCGAGGTGCACCTCGTTCGTTTAGATCCCACCCTCGGCAGCGAGATTCAGAAGACTCGTCCGTGCGTTGTCGTGTCCCCGGACGAACTGAATGCGCACTTACGCACGGTGATCGTGGCACCGATGACCACGAGCGGCCGTGCGTATCCGTGGCGGATCCGCTGTCGGTTTCAACAACGCGCCGGGTACGTCGTTCTCGATCAGCTTCGGACTGTCGATCGGGAGCGGTTGGTAAGAAAACTCGGCAGCCTCTCCGGGTCGACATTGGTCGAAGTGCTTGGCGCTCTGCAGGAGTTGTTCGCTGACGGCGAGGCAGGCTAACAGGCCGCTGCAGCCGACGAGCCGCGCGCGGCGCAAAGCCAAATCGAAGGCTGGGAGCCGCGCGGCTCGAGGCTGAACGGCACGACGTTATCCGGACCACGATGACTTTCGATCAACGGTTGGCGTTCATTGCTCTTGGGGAAGTGCGGACCACTGACTACCCAGCGGTCGCTGCCGAAGCTCTCGGTGAAGGCCTGGAGTCAATGGCGCTGGCGGCCCTGGCAGGAATGACCCCGAACGAGCGCGCACCGTCCGAACTGCAGGACTTACTCGACCGCGGCCTTGTCCAAGTCGGGAAAGAGATACCCAGTCGGGCAAGTGCTGGGAGGATCGTCGTGCGCTACTACGCAACTCAAGTTGCGACCGGAGCCCTTGCTCCCAGGGAGGGCGCCGCCAAGATCGTCCGCCTCAAGAGGGATCTTGCTGACGTCTTTCCGTCGCACAAGTATGCGGGCGACGGTCTTGGCGTGGCTCGGCTCCTCGGTTTGTACTACTCTCACGACGACGTGCCTCTCGACGACAAGGGGACCCACGCAGAGATCGATGGTGAACTTCTCGACGAATGTCGAGCACTTGCGCTCGAAGAGGCCGGCTAACTGGGCATGCAGCCGACAGCGGCGAGTGTCAGAATGGGCGCCGCTGCGGCTGATGCCCAGCGTTAGGTGGACCAACATCGCGACGTGAGCCGAATGCGATTCCTGCTAGCCTGTGAACTATCCCCGTCGAGCCCGTTCGGCCTGCCTGAGCAGGACACGCTCGTCCTGCCAGCGCCAGGCGGAGAGTTCGTTGGGCCGGCGGTTCACTCGCGGGCAGGCGTCGCTTTCGGTAGCGGCTCGCTGCCGATCTACAGAACGTTGGAGACTCGCCTCGACACAGAGCAGCAGGTCGACACCATTCACCTTCGCATCGTCGACAACGGGCTGGAGATTCGCTTCGATGCGCCCGAGCGTTCGGCTGCGTTGGCGGCAGGTCTGGCGATCGTCGAGCGTTTTCTGCAGCGCCTCGCGCTTGAGCAGGGGCAGCGGTTTACCGCGCGGGCGCTCTACTTGGAAGACGACAGCGGCGAGCTTCTGCCGCTTCCAATCATGCTTTGGCGGGGCAAGGTCACCGTATTCGACATCGCAAAGCTGACGCGCGACGTGCAAGGGGCCAGCGCGACCCTCGATGTTGAAGACGCGAAACTGGCGAAAGCCCTGGAGTACTTCGAGCATGCGCTGTTCCTGCAGTCCGCCACGCCCAGGATCGATGGGTTTGCCTACAGCCTGCGCACGACGGGCCACCTCGTATCAGGCGCATGCCTCTTTCTCTGGAAAGCCCTGTCAGTCATCGTCGGCGACCCGTCGATAGACCGGGACTACCAGAGCCGGTACCGTGCCATTGGCCTGGAGTACGAGTTCTTCGCAGGCACGCTTGAGAAGATTCGGCGGCTCCGCAATGAAGAAGATGTGGCCCACTACCGCGTTGATTTAGGCGGTATCGAGGCCGTTCGCCAAGAACTCGCGAGCGCCACGCAGGCAGTTCAGCTGGTTGTGAAGGCCTATGTTAAGACGATCCGGGCTCAAGCTGACCAGAAGGCCACCTAACATCCGCTTGCAGCCGGCGGCGGCCGGTGCGATCCTTGGCCGCTGCGGCTGAAGCGGCGTCGCTAGGCAACCTTCGAAGAACGACCAATAACAATTTGAACAGCGACGCCAGCATGGACGTCGCCGCGGCTGCGCTGCGTTACAGTGGGGCCCAGCTCCGCACGACCGAGGAACAGCGCGGCCAACAGCGGCAGGCGCGGATCGCCGAGTTGCGCCGGCGGTTCGTTGACGGCCCAGTGCTCCTGATGCCGGGCGGAGGCAGTGGGCTCTCGAATTCTTTCGGTGCCGTCGTGGTTCCGGACGTCGGGACCATCTACTTCCACGCCTATCGCATGACCGGACCGTGGGGTGCGCTCGAGGCGGAGAAGGGCGTGCTCGTCTCGAGCGATGGCCGAACACGGCGTCTGCCGGCGCCGGTGCTGCGCGACGAGACGACGATCTCAGGAGAGGGGTGGACGCTCAAGGTCGCGCCTGGATGGGTGGTTCGGGAAGGAGCACGGCGAGGAGACTACGAAGTGGTCCGGCAGCGATGAGCCGCACTCGGTTGCGTTCGTCGATCGTGCTGCTCGCGCTCGTTGCGTGCGCCTGTTCAGCGACGGGACGAGGAATCAGCGCTGTCGCGGCGCCCGCGCGTCAGCCGTTGGTCACGACGGATGTCGTGTACGGGCACAAGGACGGTCTGGCGGTCACGTTCGACGTGTACCGTCCAGCACGGCCCAATGGCGCCGGCGTCATTGCGATCGTGAGCGGCGGCTGGCAATCGAGCGTGGAGATGAGCCGTCTGATGGTCGGCGGCTATCTCGCTCCGTTGTTGAATGAGAGGGGATTCACCGTACTCGCCGTCAGACACGGCAACAGCCAGAGGTATCCCATGTCCGCGATCGTGTCCGACGTGCGGCGGGGCGTCCGCTTCATCCGTCAGCACGCCGGGGACTACGGCCTCGACCCCGGCCGCATTGGCGTGTGGGGCGCCAGCGCCGGTGGGCAACTCGCACTGCTGCTCGGGACGACAGCCGACTCCGGGACTCCCTCGGCGTCGGACACCGTGCTCAGGGAATCCAGTCGCGTCGCGGCGGTCGTGGCGTGGTTTCCGGCCACCGATCTCTATCGATGGTCGAACAAGCAGGCGTGGCCGGCCACGGCGACGTTGACGGAGGCCGAGGCCGCGCAGTATTCACCCATTCACTTCGTGTCGTCCGGAGCGGCTCCCGCACTCATCGTGCACGGCGACGCCGACCACGACCGTCCTGATCGTCGAGGGAGAGACGATGTACGAGGCGCTAACGAAGGCGGGCGGGTCCGCGTCGTTCATGCGAATCGAGGGCGCGGGACACGGGTTCGGCGGCGCCGATCTCGAGCGTGTCAATGTCGCAATGGTGCAGTGGTTCGAGCGCCATCTCGGGAGCGCGGCGAAATAGACCCGGATCGGCACGGCGACATGTTCGTGGCTCGTGTGGCTGGCAACATCGTGAACTCCGACATTCTCGGTAGCATGGCGTTCTCGTGCAAGGTGTCAGGCGCAAAGCTAGTTCTGGTGATGGGCCATGAGCAATGCGGAGCAGTGAAGGGCGCGATTGATCAGGTCGAGTTGGGCAACATCACCGACATGCTGACGAAGATTCAGCCTGCCGTGGTCAGCGTCAACGACTACGGCGCAGATCGGAGTAGTGCGAACCCCAGGTCTGTTCATCTGGTGGCGGAGAGGAACGTACAACTCAACGTGGACCGGATCCGGAAAGAAAGCCCGATCCTGCGTGAGATGGCAGCCACTGGCGAGATCAAAATCGTGGGCGCAATGTACGACATGAACTCCGGCGAGGTGGAGTTCATGGATGCGTAGCCTCGCATTGCAGGGGACAGTCCCCGGCGCGGCCTGCCGCTGAACCGCAACGTTCAACCGCTGAAGGGAAGGACGTGGCTGAGTTTATTTCTGTTTTCTGTACGGGCGTATTCTTTGGAGCTGCCCTTTACATCACGATGGCGCAGCATCCCGCCACGCTGGAAGCGGGCGTGCCGTGTGCCACTCGATTCTTTCGGCCCATGTACCGCCGGGCCGCCACGCTGCAAGTCGCGCTGGCAGTGGTTGGCACGTTGGCCAGCCTGTGGGCGTGGTGGCAAGGTGCGGGGCTGGCGTGGCTGGCGAGCGCCGTGTTGCTGTTCGCCGTGATTCCCTTCACCGTTCTGGTAATCATGCCGGTCAATCACCAACTGCTGGCACCGGGTCGCGACCCCGATGGGCCAGACACCGAGGCCTTACTGCGTCGCTGGGGTCCTCTGCATGCTGTGCGCACAGTGCTCAGTGGCGCGGCGTTTCTTCTGGCCCTGGCCGACCGGGCCTTCCTGTAGGACTGGTCATCGTTCTGACAGCGGCTGCACCCGACGGCGGCCGTGCGCAAGGTCCGGGCAAGTAGAACCGTCACCGTGTGGACCGCCGCGGATGAGCCGCAGGACGTTCGACGGATGCGACCTGGCCAGGCGGCCAACGCAGCTCAGGCGCTTCTCGATGGTCCGGCTACCGCCGCAAACGGCGGGGGACCGAGGGCCACCATGCCATGGGTCTTTTCGCCTGCCGCGATCACGCGAGATATGTCCAGTGGTGGCGGATCCCCGTCCGCAGATGTTGCGGGGTCACCCCCTTCGCGAAGAAACGCTTCGGCCACGTGGCCGGGCGTGAAGACCGTCAGGAAGGAGGCGGTGTCCGAGGTGACGAGGAAGGCGTGCGCCGCACCTCGCGGGACAGAAATCGCGGATCCCGCGCCGCAGCTCGCCTCCTTGCCGTCGAGGTGGAACAGCATCTCGCCGTGAAGGACGTAGAACGTTTCTTCGAACGCCGGATGCGCGTGCAGCGGCGTCGTCTTCCCCCGGGGCACGGAATCCTCGATCATCGCGAACGCCCCGCCCGTCTCCTGACTGCGGACCTTGAACCGCACCGTGCCCCCGCCAAACCAAAGCAGTTCGCCCTCTCCGCCCCTCGAGATCACCGCTGTGGTCATTGCCCGGTCCTCCCTTCGTGGGACTGATGTCCCATGAACAGTAGAGTACCATGATGGGCATGTCAAGCCCATATGTGCAGACCGGCCGTACCGCGCAGAAATTGCGGACCCGTCGCGTCCTGCTCGAGGCGGCCCGCGCACTGATCGAGCGTGGTCTCACGCCGACCGTCGAGGATGCGGCCGCCGAAGCGTCCGTCGCGAGGACGACGGCCTATCGCTACTTTCCAAACCAGCAGGCGCTCATCGCGGCGTCGTATCCGGATCTGCAGGCGGACTCGTTGCTGGCGGACGACGCGCCCGCCGACCCGGGCGCGCGTCTCGCGATCATTCTCGATCGCTACCTGCAGATGACGGTGCGCGAGGAAGCCGCTCTGCGTACCGCATTGCTGCTCTCGCTCAAATCGGGTGGGAACGAACTCGTGCTCCGCCGCGGGCGTGCCATCGGATGGGTCGAGGAGGCGCTTGCGCCGCTGCGGAATCGGATGTCCGCACAGGAGATCGGTCGTCTCGCCCGAGCGATACGAGCGGCCGCCGGAATCGAAGCGCTGATCTGGCTGTGCGACGTGGGCGGGTTGTCGCGCCGGGAGGCCGTGAAGCTGATGAAATGGTCCGCGCAGGCGCTCTTGCGAGCGGCCATCGAAGACAAACGCCAGTCGGCAGCAGCCGGTCGCTGACGGGGAGCGAGCGATCGATGTGGGTCGGTCTCGGACCGTCTCGCGGACGCGCCTCGAACTCGCCCAGTGAGCCGTTTACCGTCCGCTTGCAGCCGACGGCGGCTGGTGACTATCCTGAGCCGCCGCAGCTGAAGCGGCACTTCGCCAGACGAACGATGGCAGACCGACGCAGGATGGTGACGCTGCTGCTCTTGGTGGCGATCGGCGGGTGCGACGCTCCACGTCCGCCACCGGTCGAACCGCCACCGCAGCGCGCCTCCCGTCGCCCGCCGACCAGTTCGACCCTGCCCTCGGCACCGACCCGCGTTGTCGGCCCACAACCGGGGACGACTTCGCTCATCGGCAATCCAACGCCCCTGTCGGTGTCGTGACGTCGTTTCGACGGATATGGTAGAAGCTGTGGTCGAGCTGGCAGCCGGTTGCGTCGAGAGCCGGGTGCCTTCACCGCCAGGGCGCGTTCGAGCAGATTGGAACAACCCGCTGCAGCTGCAGGTGCGTCACGCCAGGCCGGTCGAGCGTGGAGTGACGCCGATCAGCCGATCAATAATCGTGAGCTGCGCGCGGTGCTGCAGCTCGTGCTCTTTGGTGGCGAGGAGCATTTCAAAGCGGCTCACCGAACCGCCGCCGGGCAGCTGGACGCGCTCCGCCAGGACGGCCTCAGGCAGCTGTTCCAGCCACCTGATCTGTCGCTCCCCTTCGGTGCGGAGAAACTCGAGGATCTCGGCCTTGGTGCGCGGCCGCTTCTCTTCAACCGCCGACGTCCGGAGCAGCGCCGGGAAGTCGAATCCCTCTACGGTCTCCAGATGCTCTTCCTCGTGGAGGATCCGATCGGCGGTCCCGAGCCATGCGATGTGCACCAGCGTCTCCGCCACCGACCGAGTCGTCGGAGTCGGCCGGAACGTGTACGCCGAGTCCGGGATGTCATCAGCCATGGCGACCGTGTTGGCGCGCACGGCGCGCATGCTCTCCACGAGCTGGCGAACACCGTACAGTGGAGGTGCCTCGTGCGTTGCGGAACGGCGTAATGGCTCTGCCGCGATCCCGCCTGGTGTCTTCGACATAGGGATGCTCTCTTGAGATGAGTTGCGCTGCCTTGCCGCTCCTGATCGTAAGCTCCTCGGTAGCGGCATGTGACGATGTCTAACGAACCCGGCATTCGGTCCATGCGGGAGACTGCAATCGGGACGCCAAGCCGCAACCTCGACAAGGTCGACAATCCTGTGCGGTTGGGACCGGGCGATTAGCTCAGCGGGAGCGATGCCCTCCTCCCGGGCGACCCCTCGCAGGCGGATTCGGACGGATGCGGGACCGCGGTGCCAAATCTCAGGACCACCGCTTCCGCTACCATGACGACGCTCGCGGATAATGGCCGGGACCCTGGTGCTCCGGGCGCAAGCGGGCACGCGAAGAAGATGTCCTTCCCGCGGCCCGTGCGCTCGCCGAGTTTGTCGAGGCTGCAGTGGATACAACGATCGAGGATAACTCCAACGGCTATGAGGCGATCGCGAACCTCTACATTGCCAGACGCGGTACCCGTTCCCGAGTCGGCGACTCGATTGGTGCCGCCACTGTCCGGGCGTGGGCGGAAGCGTTTCCTGCTGGCGCGACGGTGCTCGACCTCGGCTCGGGTCCCGGTGAACCGAGCACGCGGATCTTACAAGAGGCCGGTCTCACGACGTATGCAGTCGACGCGTCCCCGACGATGGTCGCGGCGTTCCGCGAGCGTTTCCCGGATGTGCCAATCGAGCGCAACGCCGTCGAGGCGTCCGAGTTCTTCAACCGGACATTCAGTGGCGTGCTTGCCTGGGGTCTGCTGTTCTTGCTCGACCCGGCAGCGCAAGCGCTGGTCATCGAGAAGGTGGCGCGCGCGCTCGAGCCTCAAGGGCGTTTCCTCTTCACGGCACCCAGCCAGCCCCTGGTGTGGTTGGACGCGATGACCGGCCGTCGGTCGCAATCCCTCGGCGCGCACACCTATGAGCGATTGCTGCGCGACGCTGGCCTGGCGTGGGTCGCCGAGGCCCTGGACGAGGGCGAGAACCACTATTATGTCGTCGAGAAGGCATAGCCCGATCGCCGCTCGGATGAGCAGCACGAGGGAAGCAACGCCCGACACAGTCCGAGCCGATGTTCTGGATGCTGTTTCTCTCGGCACGCGTCAGGTAGCGATCGGCAGGACCGTCATTCCCGGCGCTGCGCGGACTGTGCGTAAAGCGACACTGCGAGGCATCATGCGGCTTCCGACATGGCAGGTGTGTTTACTGGCCTCACTGTGGGCGCACCTCACCCTTCCACCGGCCGGTGCGCAACCGCCGTCGTCATGGCGCGATCCATCGCCTCACCAGGTTCGTGTCGTCACGGTCGATTCAGGGGTCCGCCTCGAAGTGCTGGAGTGGGGCGGTGTGGGGCGGCCGGTCCTCTTTGTCGGCTGCTATCTGACGGCCCACGCGTACGACAACATCGCGCCGAAACTGACGGATCGATTCCGTGTGTATGCCGTCACCAGGCGCGGCGTCGGCGCGTCGGATCACCCGGCAACGGGGTATGACCCGCAACGCCGCGCGGCCGACATTCTGGACGTGATTGCCGCCCTCGGCATGCAGAAGCCAATCCTCGTGGGAAGTTCGTGTGGCGGCGGAATCCTGCATTCGCTCGGCGCCGAGCATCCCGACCGCATAAGTGGACTCGCCTACCTCGATGCCGCCGAAGACCCGACGCTGCGGCGCTCGGACTATGGCTTTGTCGCGGTGGCGCAGGCCGATCTGCCGAAACAGGTCGGGCAGCCGCAGCGGGTCGTCTTCCCTGAAGCCGAGACGAAACACCTCACGGATCACCCGATCGATCCAGCCATTCGCAAGGCCATTGTCGAAGACAACAACGTCAAGCCGCCGTACGATCGCATCCGGGTGCCCGTCCTGGCGATCTACCGGTCGGTGACCCTGGACCAGGCGCTGCAAGACTACGCGCCGCAGAACGAGAAGGAGCGCGCGGCAGTGGAAGAGCGCCACGCCGGCGGCCGCGCGATGCTGACGAGATGGCAGCGGGACCTCCTGGCCGGTGTGCCTGATGCAAAGATCGTGGAGTTGCCTGGCGCCAATCTCTATATGTTCCTGTCGCACGAGGCCGACATCCTTCGCGAATTGCGCGCATTCGCCGCCTCCCTGCCGGCTCACCCCGGTCCGGTGAAATGAGGCCGGTCGTGACATGCGGGCTCCGCTGCGGCGCGCTGCGGTCGGCAACGCCGGGGTGTTGCCGGCATGGTGATCCGGGCGTGCATACCCGGCCGGCACCGCGTTCGTGATCTGGCGGCTCGCGGCCCGCTCCCGCCCGCCTGTCCCACCCCACGCCCGAATGCTCATGGCCTGATCATGGGCCACAGCGAACGGCCTCGCCGTGGCGGAGCCCGGGCTCGTGAGGCCGCTGGCCTCGACCGGACAGCGGAGTGTGACGCGCTTCATCGGCGCCCCTGAAATTGACGCCGCGCGGGCCCACGGCAATACTGTCGTCAATGCCTGTCGACACCATAGTCCGGCGAAGCGAGAGGGACATCATTCAAACGGCCCGTGCGGTCCGGAGGCATCCCAGGACGACCCGCTGCACGCGGCGACGTCGGCGCGGGCCGGTGGCTGGTGAGCGTGCATCGGGATGATGTGGTGGATCCGCGGGAGCCGGTGCGGCTTCAGCCGTTCCCTCAGGAGTCGCGCGTGCGATGGCGCCGCCTCGATGGGCCAGGGCGTGAGGAGGCGTGCACCTCGCGGTCGATCACCGGCTGGCGCCTCACTGGCGAACTCGAGGTCGAGGAGGCTCGCGTGGTCGCCAGGATCCGCTACACCATCGAGTGCGACCTGGACTGGCGTACGCGATCAGCCCTGGTCGAGGGGGAGGCTGGTGATGCTCCGATCCGGCTTGCGTTCGCGGCGGACGGGACAGGCCAATGGATTGACGATGGCGGTCCCGTGCCCGCTGTCTCGGGCTGCCTGGACCTCGACCTCGGTTTTACCCCGGCGACCAACACGCTCCCGATCCGACGCCTCGACCTGGCCATCGGGGCGAGCGCACCGGTGCGCAGTGCGTGGCTTCGTTTCCCTGAGCTGCGCCTCGAGCCGTTGCAGCAGACGTACACGCGGGAGGCCGCACGCCGCTTTCGCTATCATGCCCTGGTCGACGGCGAGCCATTCATCGCCCGCCTGGATACCGATGCGTTCGGGCGGGTCGTCCGCTACGAGGGCCTCTGGGAGATCGAATCGGCGACACCCGATGGGATGGGCGGCGCATCCCGATCGCCTCGAGGTCCGGACTGACTCAGCTGCGCCGGGACGCGCCTTTGGCGCTGGACGATTGATCCGAGGCGCGACCCGGCGGGCGACCCCGGCGCAGCTTCGGTAAGGGATATATGATCGGCCCATCGAGCAGCTGAAGAGCCGCGCCAGGCATCGTGTCATCCACGCACGAAGAAGTGAAAGGCCATGAGCACACTCACATGAAAACGCCACAGCCGTCGCTCGTCATCCTGCTCGTGGCACTCTCGGCTCTCCTCGTCGAGGTCTCCCAGGCGCAAACAGCCCCCAGCCCTCCCGGTGCCGTCGAGGCAGCCATCCGCGCACTGGAGGAACAGGAGCGGATAGCGATTCTGAACCGTGACCTGGAATCCCTGAAGCGCCTCTGGTCCGAACGACTGATGGTCAACGCCCCGGGCAACAAAGTCTCGCCGACCCGTGACGTCCCTATGGGTCTGGTGCAGTCGGGCGCGATTCATTACACGTCGTTCGAGCGCACGATTGAGGCCCTGCGCATCGACGGCGACATGGCGTTTGTCATGGGTGCGGAGACGATAAAGCCCACGGGCAAGGCGCCGCAGGCTGGTCAGACCGTGCAGCGCCGGTTCACGCACGTCTGGAAGAGGGATGGCGAGACGTGGCGCCTGGTCGCGCGACACGCCAACCTTCTGCCGCCGCAAAGCGAGCGATCATCGGGCCGGTAGGTGAACGCAGCCTGTGCGTCGCGGGAGTGGGGGTGAAGCGATGGCTGCGGAAGTCATCCGGCTGGAGGAACAGATCAGGCGGGCGCTCGAGGGGGACGCGTGGCACGGCCCTTCGGTCCTCGAGTTGCTGGCCGGCGTTTCCGCGGCGCAGGCAGCCAGCCATCCCATCGCCGGCGCGCACAGCATCTGGGAACTCGTCCTTCATCTGCAGAGTGACTACGACCTCGTTCTCCGGAGAGTGGCGGGCGATGGGCGCCAGCTCACGGCGGCCGAAGACTGGCCCGCATGTCCGGCGGCAACCGAGGCGAACTGGCAACGAGCGCTGCAGGAGCTCGAGCGGTTGAACACGAAGCTGCGGCAGGCCGTGCGGACTTTTCCGGAGGAACGGCTGGACGACCTCCTCGTGCCCGAGTCGCCCTACACCGCGTACACGCAGTTCATCGGCGTCACTCAGCACAACCTGTATCATGCAGGCCAGATCGCGCTGCTGAAACGCGCCCTGGCCGCGACGCCGGCAGCCTGAACAGGTCCATGGAGGCTCGCAGCCACGGCGTGTGTGCCAGGCGGGTGAAGGAGTCATAGTGGAGCGGATGTTCTTCAGCGGGTGGGAGAGCCTGCTCCGGACCCTGGTGGTCGGCGTGCTGGCCTACGTCGTGCTCGTGGTGTTCCTGCGTGTCTCGGGAAACCGGACGCTCTCCAAGATGAACGCCTTCGACATGGTCGTGACCGTCGCGCTCGGCTCGACCCTGGCCACCGTGCTGCTGACCAAGGATGTCGCCCTCGCCGACGGAGCGCTGGCCTTTGCGCTGCTCATCGTCCTGCAGTTCATCGTCACCTGGTCCAGTGTCAGGACCCGGTGGGTGCGGCGGCTGGTCACGGGTGAGCCCGTGATGCTGCTGTACCGCGGCGAGGTCGTGCCGGCGGTCCTGCGGCGCACCAGGGTGACCGAAGCTGAGGTGCGGGCGGCGATCCGCGCGGCCGGGCTCGATTCGCTGGGCGCCGTGCACGCCGTCGTGCTGGAAACCGACGGCTCGTTCAGCATCGTCCGGGCGGGGGACGGCGACGGCGATTCCAGCCTTGCGGGCGTGCTCCGGCCAACGGAGGTCCGGGACTCGTCAAGCGGGCCGCGACCCGGCGGCGGGTGAAAGGGAGCATGTCGCGGTCCATCACGCGCGCCGCCGTCACGGTGCTGCTCGGCGCCGGCTTGACGATGGCCTGGGCCCAGGAAGTGGACTGGCCGGCCAGTGGCCGCGATGTCGAGGGCACGCGCTTCTTCCCGGCAGCGGACATCAACCGCGACAACGTCGGCCGCCTGGAAGTGGCGTGGACGTACCGGACCGGTGAGGTGGGTCCCCGCTTCGCCACCACCAAACCCACGTCGTTCGAAGCCACACCACTCGTCGTCGAGGGGACGATGTATGTGGGGACGCCGCTGGGGCGGGTGATAGCGCTCGATCCGGCGACGGGCCGCGAGCGCTGGGTGTTCGATCCTCGCGTCGCGCGCGACGTGCCGTACGGCGATTTCGCCAGCCGCGGCGTGTCGACCTGGCTGGACGATGCGGCACCGGCCAGCGCGCCGTGCCGGCGGCGGATTCTCGTCGCGACCCCGGCAGCCGAGCTCCGCGCGGTCGACGCGCGCGACGGCCAGCCGTGCCCCGGCTTCGGCGTAGGCGGCATGGTGGATCTGAAGGCAGGCCTGCGCATTCCACCCTTCGAGCTGCAGGCCTATTCGGTGACCTCGCCGCCGGTCGTGGTCAACGGGCTGGTCATCACCGGCTCATCGATCGGCGACAACAGCCGTCCCGACACGGCGAGCGGCGAGGTGCGGGCCTACCACGCGCGCACCGGACGGCTGGCGTGGTCGTGGGATCCCGTGCCGCAGAGCCCGGCGGACCCGGCGTACGGCGAATGGGGTGGGGCGCTGGCTCACAAGAGCGGGGCGGCGAATGCCTGGTCGACATTGGTGGCCGACCCCGGGCGTGATCTTGTGTTCGTGCCGACCGGCAGCGCGGCGCCCGACTACTACGGCGTGCTCCGGTCGGGCGACAACCGCTACGCCAACTCGGTCGTGGCCCTCCGTGCGTCCACTGGACGGCTCGTCTGGGCGTTCCAGACTGTCCACCACGATCTGTGGGACTACGACAACGCGTCGCCGCCGGCGCTCACCACCGTGACGCACGATGGCGCCCGCCGCCCGGCGGTCGTGCAGGCGACCAAGACGGGGATGCTGTTCGTGCTCGACCGGGAGACCGGGCGTCCGATCCACCCGGTCGAGGAGCGGGCCGTGCCCGCGAGCGACATCCCGGACGAACGGGCGTCGCCCACCCAGCCGTTCACCGTGGCCACACCGACACTCAGTCCGCATCGGTTCACCCTCAACGACGTGTGGGGACTCACGGAAGCGGATCGCGCCGCCTGCCGCGCGGCCATCGAGCCGCTGCGGAACGAGGGGATCTTCACGCCGCCGAGCGTGCGGGGGTCGCTCGTGCTGCCGTCCAACATCGGCGGCGCCCACTGGGGCGGCGTCGCGATCGACCCCGAGCGGGAGATCGCCGTGGTTCCCGTGAACCGAGTGGCGGCCATGGTGCAACTGATTCCACGCGATGGCTTCGACCAGGGGCGCGCCCGGACCGACGATCAGCGGCTCGGCCACGACTTCGAATACAACGCCATGCGCGGGACGCCCTACATCATGCGGCGGCGCCTCCTGCTGGCGCCGTCGAAGCTGCCCTGCAGCCCGCCGCCGTTCGGCGCGCTGGCCGCCATCGACCTGCGGACGGGCCGGCGGCTCTGGGAGGTGCCGCTCGGCACGTTCACGGCCCCGCTCGATGCTGCCCTGGCGTCGAAGGTCCGGCCGGAATGGGGTTCCCCGAACCTGGGCGGCCCGATTGTCACCGCCGGGGGGGTGGTGTTCATCGGGGCGACACTCGACCGGCGCCTTCGCGCCTTCGACATCGAAACCGGCCGCGAGCTGTGGCACGGCGCGCTGCCCGAAAGTGCCAAGGCCACGCCGGTCAGCTATCGCCTGGCGTCCGGCACACAATACGTGGCGGTTGCGGTCGGGGGCGGCGGCGCCTGGGGCGCCGGCGACTATGTGGTCGCATTTCGCCTGAAGCCTGGCCGTGGTACCGTCCAACGGTAGAGGCGCATCCTCGCGGCGCAGACGCGGGTTGCTGGTGCGTGTCTCGGCAGGCGGGACAACAGGCCCGCGCGGCGCGAGGGCGTCGCGTGCAGTCCACGGTGTGTCAGGGGTTCATCCATGCGCCTGCTCAGGGTCGGCCTGGTCTGCCTCGCGCTGGCTCCAGGTCTGTTCATGACATTCGACGGGATGCGCGCGCTCGTCGCGGGGGACTATCTCACGCCGACCACCGGAGAACATGCCGGCCAGCTGGGCCCATGGAGCTCGGTGGTGTCAGCTGTCGGCATCGCCCCGCGGTCGACCGGAATGAAGATGGCCTTCGTGCTCTTTGGGCTCGCCTGGCTCACGGCGGCGGTGGCCTTTCTGCGTCGCGCCTCCTGGAGCCGCGGCGCGCTCGCGGCGGTGGCCGTCGCCAGCCTCTGGTACCTGCCCGTCGGCACGTTGGTATCCGTGCTCGTGCTCGCGGGGCTGGCACTCCCTGGCCCATCATCCGCATCCGGACGACCGCGTCACCGGCAGCTGCACCGCCGCCGGCCGGTGGGAGACCGATCATGAGCAGACGCCTGCGCTACCAAGTGGCCATGAGCCTCGACGGGTTCATTGCCGGGCCGAACGGCGAATACGATTGGATCGTGATGGACCCGGCGATCGATTTCGCCGCGCTCTTCAAGGAATTCGATACCGCCGTCATGGGACGGAAGACGTACGAGGTCGCCGCCGCGCAAGGCGCGCATGGCGCGATGCCGGGCCTCGAGGTCGTGGTGTTCTCGCGGACGCTTCCCGCCGCCCGCCATCCGGGCGTGCGCATCACGCCGGAGGATCCGGCTGAGGCCGTTGCCGCGATGAAGGCGGCGCCGGGCCGCGACATCTGGCTCTACGGCGGCGGCATGCTCTTCCGGTCGCTGCTCGACGCCGGCCAGGTCGACTCGGTGGAGGTCGCGGTCGTCCCGGTGCTGCTGGGCGCCGGGATTCCGCTGCTGCCGCCGGGCGGGGCGAGGAAACTGGTGCTGGCCGACCACCAGGCCTTGCCCGCCAGCGGCATCGTGGCGCTGTCGTATCTGGTGCTTGGCTCGACGGCCCAGGCCCCTCGCATCGGATACGTCAAGGACACGACGCCACCGGCACAGCAGCCCGCTCAGGGGGAACGGTGACCATCTGGAACGTCTCGGGTCTGCTCGGGTGGGTCTTGATCTCCTTTGCGGCAGGGGCGATCGGCTCCCAGTACACGCCGGGCTCGTGGTACGCCGCCCTCGCGAAGCCGGCGTGGACGCCGCCCGGGGCGGTCTTCGCTCCGGTCTGGACGATGCTCTATCTGATGATGGGAGTGGCCGCCTGGCTGGTGTGGCGGCGGCGGGGCTTCGCGGGCGCCGGTGTGGCGCTGGCGGCTTTCCTCGCGCAGCTGATCCTCAACGCGCTGTGGTCGTACCTGTTCTTCGGGCTGCACCGGATTGGCCTTGCGATGATCGACATCGCGGCGCTCTGGGCACTGATCCTCGTGGTCGCGGTGCTGTTCTGGCGCGACGACCGGCGCGCCGGTGCGCTGATGGTGCCCTACCTGGCGTGGGTGGGTTTCGCTGCCTGCCTGAACTTCGCGATCTGGCGGCTCAACGCCGGCGCGGCACCCTGACCGCCGACGAGCCATGGAGTTCGACCTCGCGACCGGAACCGCTGTTCTCGAACGCACGCCGCAGACCATGCGCGCGATGCTGGCCGGGCTGCCGCCGTCGTGGACGGACGCGACTGAAGGCCCGGAGACGTGGAGCCCCTACGTCATCGTCGGCCACCTGATTCATGGCGAGCGCACCGACTGGATCCCGCGGGCGCAAATCATCCTGGCCCAGGGCCCGCAGCGCCGCTTCATTCCGTACGATCGTTTGGCGCAGTTCCGCGAGAGCCAGGGGAAGACACTGGCTGAGCTGCTCGATGAGTTCGCGCGCCTGCGGGGAGAGAACCTGGCGACGCTGGCGGGATGGCACCTGACATCCGCGCAGCTGGCGCTGGAGGGAGAGCATCCCGAGTTCGGCGCGGTCTCGCTGCGGCAACTGCTGGCCACCTGGGTGGCGCACGATCTGGGGCACGTCGCCCAGGTGGCGCGGGTCATGGCCAAGCAATACCGGGAGGCGATCGGACCGTGGCGCGCGTATCTCCCAATCGTGGACCGCTAGGCGCACCGGGGGGACGAACATGCCGTTATCGCAAGCCGGCGTCGAACTGACGCACATCCTGGTCGTGGCGGATATTGCGAGGGCCCGCGATTTCTACCGCGACGTCCTGGGCGCCTCGCTGTATCGGGAATATGGCGGCACGTCGTGCGTGCTGCAGTTTCTCGGCACCTGGCTGCTGCTCGTCACGGGCGGGGGACCGACGGCGGACAAGCCGGGGATCACCTTCGGGCCGCCGTCCGCGCCGTCAGCGGTGACCCACGCCATGACCATCCGCGTGCCGGACTGCCGCGAGGCCTACGAGGAGTTGCGGTCCCGCGGGGCGGTGTTCCTGACCCCGCCTTACGACTGGGGCCATGAAGTCCGCTGCTTCTTCCCCGATCCCGACGGGCATCTGCTGGAGCTCAGCCAGGCCGGCTAGCGGTTGGGCGATAATGGCCGGCATCATGACTTCACGACGCACGTTCATCCAGACAGTGTCGGCCGCGATCGCTGCGGCGGGCGTCGGCCAGGCCGGGCAGGCCCTGTCTGCGCAGGGCGCGCTGAAGACGCCGCTCAAGGGGACGCTCGGGCTGCAGCTGTACAGCCTGCGGCACCTGTTCGAGAAAGGCGACGTCCCCGGGACGCTCGCCATGGTGCGGGGCTGGGGATTCAGGGAGGTCGAGGCGGCCGGTTCGTACGGCCTGTCGACCGCGGATTTTGCCGCGCAGGTGAAGAAGGCCGGCCTGCGCGTGGCATCGACCGGCGCCGACTACGACCGGCTGGTGAAGGATGTCGGTGGTGTGGTTGCCGAGGCCAAGGCGCTCGGGGCCGAGCAGGTGATGTGCGCCTGGATTCCGCACCAGGGCGCGTTCTCGCGTGCGGATGTCGAAAAGGCGGCGGTGGTGTTCGCGAAGGCGGGGCGGGCGCTGCGCGATGCGGGGCTGCGCTTCCAGTATCACGTTCACGGCTATGAGTTCCAGAAGGGTCCCGACGGCACGCTCTTCGATGCGCTCGCCGCGGCCACCGAGCCCGGCGTGGTTGATTTCCAGATGGACATCTTCTGGGCCGTCCATGGCGGCGCCAACCCGGTCGATCTGTTCGCGAAGTATCCGAAGCGATTTCCGTCCACCCACCTCAAGGACATCCGGAAGGGCACGAAGATCAACGATCCGTCCGGCAATGCTCCCGACGACACCAGCGTCGTCCTCGGTCAGGGACTGATCGATCTGCCGGCCGTGCTTCGCGCCGCCAATGCGGCAGGCGTGAAGTATCACTTCATCGAGGACGAACACCCGCAGTCCGAGAAGCAGATCCCGCAGTCGCTCGACTACCTGGCCCGGCTGACGCTGTAGACGGCGGCCGGTGCCAAGCCCGGCACGCTCATTGCGGCCTGACGCCGTCTGAGGAGGGGCGTGCCGTCCCGCATCATGGCTCGAGCGGATCTCGTTGAAGTCGTCCAGCGGCTGTCGGTCTGTCGCGACCAGAGCGCGGTGATGGCCGTGCTGCGCCAGGCGGCGCGCGACCTGACGGGCGCCGACGGCGTGACCGTCATCTTCCGCGACGGCGATTTGTGTCATTACGCGGAAGAGAACGCCGTGGGTCCGCTATGGAAGGGGCGGCGGTTCCCGATGGAGCGGTGCATCTCGGGCTGGTGCATGCTGAACCGTCAGGCGGTGGCGATCCGCGACATCTACGCCGACCCCCGGATCCCGCACGATGCCTACCGGCCGACGTTCGTCAAGAGCCTGGCGATGGTGCCCATCCGGTCGGCGGACCCGATCGGCGCCATCGGCGCGTACTGGGCCGACGAACGGGAGGCGACCGCCGAGGAGATGCAGACCCTCCAGGCGCTCGCGGATTCGGCCTCCCTGGCTATCGACAACGTGCACCTGATCGAGAATCTCCAGGAGTCCAACGGGCGCAAGGACCATCTGCTGTCGATGCTGGCGCACGAGCTGCGCAACCCCCTGGCCCCGTTCCGCAATGCGCTGGTTCTGCCCGGGGCGCCGGTCTGGGTCCTCGGCGACGCCACGCGGTTGTCGCAGGTCCTTGGCAACGTTCTCGACAACGCCAGGAAGTTCACGCCGCCGGGCGGCACGGTCACCGTGTCGCTCGCGCTGGACTCCTCGCAGGCGACCATCCGCGTCCGCGACACCGGCATCGGCATCGAGGCGGAGCTGCTGCCGCACCTGTTCGAGGAGTTTTCGCAGGCGGATCAGTCGCTCGACCGGGGCCAGGGCGGGCTCGGTCTTGGCCTGGCCGTGGCCGAAGGCCTCGTGGAGCTGCACGGGGGGACGATTCAGGCAGCAAGCGCGGGGGCTGGCAAGGGGACGGAGTTCATCGTCCGGCTGCCGGCCGCGCCGGAGCTGCCGGCGCTCAGCGGCGAGCCGGCGCCGCCGGTGGCAGCGGCTCGCCGGCGAGCCAGAATCCTGGTAGTCGAAGACAACCAGGACGCCGCCGAAAGCCTGCGCATGCTGATGGAGCTCTGCGGCTACGAGGTCACGCTGGCCCATTCAGGCCCGGACGGCGTGCGCGCCGCCCTCGAGGGGCGGCCGGACATCGTGCTCTGCGATATCGGCCTGCCCGGAATGGACGGGTTCGCCGTCGCCGGCACGTTGCGCCGTCACGCCGAGACGTCTCACGCGCGCTTGATTGCGGTGACCGGCTACGGCGAAGAAGCCGACCGCCGGCGCGCCCTCGACGCCGGCTTCGACGTGCACCTGGTCAAGCCGGTGAATCCCGAGAAGCTCCTCGAGAGGCTCGACCCGGCACGGGCCTGCTGAACGCATACCCCCTCCCTGTAACGATTCGGGGTCACCGGAGCGTATTCCCTGGATGCGCGATGTGTCATCCTCGCCGGGCCAGCAGTCGTCTGCAACGCGTCAGCCGGAACGTACGAGCTCATCCATGCATTTGACGGGTTTTCACGCCTCTTTACTCCTGCTGTTCGCAGGTGCGGCAGCCGGCTGCGGCGGCAGCGAGGGGCAGGCTCAGGGGCGCAGCGGCGGCGCCGCCGAGTTTCCCTCGGTCGAGGTCGTGCAGGCGCGGCAGGGCGCCGTGCCGCTGCGCGAGCGGCTGACCGGCACCGTCCGGGCCTCGGGCGAAGTGGCGATCTACCCGCAGGCGAGCGGGCCGGTGGTCGAAGTGTTCGCGCAGAACGGCGACGCCGTGAAAAAAGGGGACCCGCTCGTGCGGATCCAGACCGTCGGCGGCGACGCGCAGACGACGCAGTCGCGGGCCGGCCTGCAGGCGGCGCGGGCGGAGCTGCTCCAGGCCGAGGCGCGCCTGCGCGAGCTCTCGGCCGAGTACCAACGCAACCAGGCGCTGGGCAAGCAGGGGCTGGTGCCGCAGAACACGGTGGACTCGCTGCGGGCGCAAACGGAGGCGGCGCGTGCCGCGGTGACGACCGCGCGTGCGCGCGTCGACGTCGCCTCGGGCGCTCTCGCCGAGCAGCGGGACGTGCAGGCGCAAACCCTGGTGCGCGCGCCCATCACCGGGCGGGTGGGGCAGCGCAACGTCGAAGTCGGCATGCGCGTGGACGCCCAGACCCCGCTCTTCATCATCGGCCGGCTGCAGAACATGCGGGTCGAGGCGCCGGTCGCGCAGGACGTGCTGCCGCGCATCCGCGCCGGCCAGCGCGTCGAGCTGCGGGTGAGCGACCGGGCGCCGCAGGCGATTGAAGCCCGCGTGTCCCGCATCTCCCCCTTTCTCGCGCCCGGTTCCTTCAGCGCCGAGGTGGAGATCGACGTCCCGAACGACGTCGGCGCCCTGGCGCCCGGGATGTTCGTGACGGTGGACATCTTCTACGGCGAGAGCGAGCCGGCGACCCTCGTTCCGGCGAGCGCTCTCTACGAGAACCCCGCCACCGGGGAACGCGGGGTCTTCGTGACCAGCGGACCGCCGCCTCCGGCCCCCGCCGCCGCTGACGCCGCGGCCCCCGAGGCCGCCGGTGCCGGAGCGGCTCGGGCCCCGGTGATCGCCGTGCCCTTCCGTCGGGTCACGGTCGTCGCCGAAGCCGCGCACGAGGCGGGCGTCGAAGGCCTCACGTCCGGTGAGTGGGTGGTCGTCATCGGGCAGCACCTGCTGGCGGCCCAGCCGGCGGACGCGGATCCCCGGGCGCGGGTGCGCGTCATGGAGTGGGACCGCATCATGGAGCTGCAGCAGCTCCAGCGCCACGACTTGCTGCGCCAGTTCATGGACCGGCAGCAGCGCCGCGGACGGGAGAGCTGACATGGCATCCCTGACCGACACCTCGCTCCGCCGGCCCGTGGCCGTGACGATGTTCTACCTGATCGTCGTGACCTTCGGCCTCGTCGGCTTCCTGTATCTCCCGGTCGACCTGCTGCCGGAGATCGAATATCCACGCCTCTCCGTGAACGTCTCCTACGGCAATGTCGGCCCCGAGGAGATGGAATCGATCATCACCGACCCGCTCGAGAATGCCCTGGCCAGCATCCCGAACCTCGAGCGGATGACGTCGCAATCCCAGGAAGGGCGCAGCCGCGTCAGGCTCGAGTTCGGCCGCGGCACCAACCTCGACGAGGCGGCCAACGACGTGCGGGCCGCGCTCGACCGGCTGCGCGGGGCGCTGCCGGTGGATGCCGACCCCCCGTCGATCTGGAAATTCGACCCGAGCGCCCAGGAAATCATGACGCTCTCGGTGGCCTCGACCCGCGACCTGGCGGCGACGACGCGGCTGCTGGAACGGGAGCTGGCGCAGCGGTTCGAGCAGATTCCGGGCGTCGGGTCCATTACCGTCGCCGGCGGCGTCTACCGCGAGATCCAGATTCAACTGCGCCGCGATCGGCTGCGCGCGGCCGGGCTCACCGCCACCGACGTGAGCGACGCGCTCGGCCGGGAGAACGTCCAGCTCCCGGGGGGCACCGTCCGCCGCGGGGTCAGCGATCTCTACATCCGCGCGCTCGGGGAATACGAGTCGCTCGCGCAGATTGGCGCGACGATCGTGGCGCTGCGCGACGGCAATCCGATCCGCGTCCGCGACGTCGCGGAAGTGGTGGACGGCTTCGAAGACGTCAACAACCTGGCGGAAGTGAACGGCATGCCGGTGGTGCGCCTCGATCTCCAGAAGCAGAGCGGCGCCAATACCGTCGGCGTGGCGGCCGCCATCCGCGAGGAGGTCGCCCGCATCAACGAGGAGCGCAGCGACCTGACGCTGACCATCGACTCGGACCAGAGCACGTTCATCCAGCAGTCGATCGACAACGTCCAGTCGTCGGCGTTCTGGGGTGGCCTGCTCGCCATCTTCGTCCTTTACCTCTTCCTGCGGAACCGCTCCACCACCGCCATCATCGCGCTGGCCATTCCCATCTCAATTACCGCCACGTTCGGCCTGCTGTTCTTCACCGGCCTGACGCTCAACCAGATGACCTTCGGCGGTCTGGCGCTCGGGATCGGGATGATCGTGGACAACGCCATCGTGGTGCTGGAGAACATCGTGCGCCAGCGCCGCGCCGGGCGCAGCGCGGCGGATGCCGCGCACGTCGGCACGCGCGAGGTGTCGGGCGCGGTCATTGCCTCGACGCTGACGACCTGCGTGATCTTCCTGCCGGTGGTGTTCATGCGCACCACCAGCGGCCAGCTGTTCCAGACGCTGGCGCTCGTCGTCGTCTTCGCGCTGGCCTGTTCGCTGCTCGTGTCCCTGACCCTCATCCCGGTCCTCTCGAGCCGGTTCCTCACCATCCGTCCCACCGCCGAGCGGATCGGCCGCCCCTCCCGCTTCGAGCGCTTCATCAGCCGGCTCGAAGTGGCCTACGTCGAGCGGCTCGAACGGGCGCTGGTCTACCGCGGGCGGGTCTTCGCCACGACCGCCGTGCTCCTGGCAGGGGCGCTGCTGCTCTGGCCGCTGCTCCAGATCGAGCTGGCGCCGGAGATGGAGACCAACGAGATCGACGTCGAGCTCGAGATGGAGCGCGGCACCAGCATCGCGGTCGCCAACCTCTATCTCGAGGAGCTGAAGGGGATCGTGCAGGGCGTGATCCCGCCGGGCGAGATGGAGTCGCTGGCCGCCGAGGTGCGCGGCGACGGCGACGCCGAAGTCGAGATCCGGCTGGTCCGCGCCGCCGAACGCGAGCTCGATGCGTCGGTGCTGGCGGACCGGATCCGGGCCGCGGTCCAGGGACGCATCCCGGGCGCGGAGATCCGCGTCGAGGCCGGATCGGGCCTGTGGATGCTGCGGCGGCTGTTCAGCGCGGGGGGCACGACCGACGCCATCGAGGTGCAGCTGCGCGGCTACGACATCGACCGCTCGCGGCAGCTGGCCTCGGAGATCGAGCGCCGCATGCGCACCGTGCCCGGCGTGGTCGAGGTCGTGCGCCGGGAGCGTGAAGGCCGGCCCGAGCAGAACCTGCGCTTCGAGCGGGGCAGGATTGCCGCGATGGGGCTGTCGGTGCGGGATGTCGGCCGCGCGGTGCAGGTCAGCGTCGGCGGCACCCGCGGCGGCTACTTCCGCGAAGGGGGCGAGCAGTTCCCGATCGTCGTCCGCCTGCGCCCGGAGGATCGGCTGACCGCCCAGGACCTCGGGGCGATCGCGGTGAAGACGCCGCAGGGCGAGATGGTGCCCGTCTCGGCGCTGGTGCGGCGCGAGACCGATCGCGGCCCGACCCAGATCGGCCATGTCGACGGCCAGCGCGTGGTCTACATCACGGCCGACCTCGAGACCGGCACGCCGCTCGGCGACGCGGTGTCCCGGATCCGCGCGCGGCTCTCCGACCTGCCGCTGCCGACCGGCTTCTCGATCGTGTTCGGCGGGGCGTGGGAGGAACAACAGCAGGCCCGCCGTGATTTCACGATCGCCATCCTGCTGGCGCTCGCCCTGGTCTACATGGTGATGGCGGGGCAGTTCGAGCGGTTTCTCGACCCGCTGGTCGTCATGTTCAGCGTGCCGGTGGCGCTCATCGGCGTCGTGCCCACGCTGCTGCTGACCGGCACCACGCTGAACATCCAGAGCATCATGGGCATCGTGATGCTCGTCGGCATCGTCGTGAACAACGCGATCGTGCTGGTGGACTACCTGAACCTGAAGCGGCGGGAGGACGGCCTCGACGTGCGCGCCGCGGCGATTGAAGCCGGCCGCACCAGGCTCCGGCCGATCCTGATGACGACGGGCACGACCGTGCTGGGGCTGATGCCGCTGGCCATCGGCTGGGGTGAAGGAGGGGGGCTGCAGGCGGCCCTGGCGCGCGTGGTCGTTGGCGGGCTGTCCGTGTCGACGCTGGTCACGCTGTTCCTGATCCCGGCGCTCTACGTGAGCGCCAATGGGTGGGTGACGCGCGCGGAGGAATTCCTTCGCCGCTGGCGGCGCGGCGGCGCCGCGCCCGCCCCGTCGCGGCCATAGGTCCGCAGGCGCTCACGGCGCCGGTGTCTCCTGGTTCAGCGCCAGCAGGTTGGCGAGCAGCCGGTAGGCGCCGGGCACGCCGTAGGGCAGCTGGCGGTGGAACGCGTAGGCGAAGTAGGTGTAGTGCCCCTTGCCGTGCCGCGCGTGCAGCCAGCCGCCTTTCTGTGGCGGCTGACCGCGATCCCAGGTGGCGATGATCGGGGTATAGCGCGCGTCCCAGGTGTTCCAGAACTTCGATCCCCGCTGTTCGACCCAGCCGCCGAAGTCGGCCGTGGTGATCCGGTTGGGCCGGTTGAGCACGGCGGCGTCGGGCGCGAGGATCTCGACAGGGGAGTCTTCCTCCGAGACTTCCTCGGCGCTGCGCGGCAGCTCCGCGGGATACGGCGCATAGCGTTCCGGCACGAGCTCCTGGGTGTTGTAGAGCACGACCAGGTTCCCACCCTTCTCGACGTAATCCAGCAGCCGGCGGTTGTAGGTCTTGAGGTCGTCGCGCACGGCGTAGGCGCGGGTGCCAGTCATGATGGTGTCGAACTTCGCGAGGTCCGCCGTGGCAAGGTCCTGGGCGCCGAGCAGCTGCACCTCGGCGCCGAGCTGCGCGAGGCCGGCCGGCACCTCGTCCCCCACGCCCATGACGTAGCCGACCGTGAGCCCCGGGGTGACCGCGACGTCGATGCCGCGCACCGACGCGACGGCGTCCCGATACAGGTAGCGGGTTTCCAGGTCGCGGTGACGGATGGTGGCGTAGCCTGCGCGGTAGTCCCGTCCGCCCGACGCGGCCACCGCCTCGATGCGGTAGTCCCGGCTGTCGAGTGACGGCATGGCAACCTCGAAGCCGTAGAGGGCGCGCTCACCGGCACGTGCGAACGTGAACGGCTGCGAGGCTGGCGTGGCCGTCCAGCCGGCCGGCAGCTTCAGGGTGAGGACGCCTTCCGACGCGCCGTCGCGATTGTTGGCCACCTCCACCTGGAGGCGGATGCGCTTGCTCGGGGAGGCCAGCGGCACGACGGCGTGCGCCGGCGCCAGCGTGACGGCGAGGGCCGGCACGACGGCCAGCTCGCGGGCGTCCACGCCGTACGGGAGGTTGGCTTCGAGCCGCGTCACCGGCTGGCGGATCTCCACCGGCACGCCGTCGACTTCGTAGCCCACGACCACCTCGAGCGGTCCGGGGGCATGGGGGCGATACGGGGAGGCGCCGGCGGCAATCGTGTAGCGCGCCTCCTGGATCGAGCCCCGGCTGAAGTAGGGGCGCGTCACCGCGGCGTTCTCGGGGACGGTGACCGCGAACGTCCTGACGATCGGCTCGTTCGGCCCCGCGTCGGCAGGCGGAGCGGGCGCAGCCAGCTGCCACCTCTCCCGGGCATCCAGCCTGACGGTGACCTTCCCGGCCGGCACGCGGCCGCGGTTGGTGAACGTGGCCCGGACCTCGAAGGCCTGGCCCGGCACCACCGCCGGCATCGGCGGCGGCCCGGCGGTGAACGGGCCGGCTGCTTCGGGCGTGCCCGCCGGCTGCGCCACCGCCGTCAGGCTGATGCCCATCGCGGCGTGCATGGCCTCGCCGATCTGCCGCCCCTTGACGTCGAGCATGAACGCGACGTCGGCATCTGCGCCGAGCCCGGCGCGGGCGGCGCGCGTGGCGGCAAGCGCCCGGGCAAGAGCGGGGACTGCGGCCGACGGGTCGGTGAAGCGGAAGGCGTCCACGGCGGCGGCGCTCTCGCGCTCGATGGCGGCGAGCAGCGGGCCGGCATCCGCGGGAGGCGATGTGCGGAGCGCCCGGTGAATTCCCGCCATGGTGGTGTCGATGCCGTCGAAGAACGACTCTTCCTTCGCCGGCGCCGCGACCACCGACTGCAGGCGCTTGTAATACGACACCGAGGGGCCGGGCTGCGCGGTCACGCGGCCGCTGGTCTGCGAACGCTGCAGGCCCAGGCCGCGCCGGGCGAACGACGCGTAGGAGTCGCCGAGAACCGGGTCGTACGTGCCGGTGTCCACGCGGATCGTCCAGTCCTCGTTCGCGCGCACGCCGCCGATGTACAGCTTGAGCGGCTGCCACGGCCGGAGCCCGGCGGCAATCTGATCCGGAAAGGCCGTGGCATCGGCCGCCATCCGGAAGGCCTCCTGGGTGACGAGGCCGGCGGCGGAGTGGTTGCCATGCCCGTCGCGCTCGTTGCCCTGGAATCGCGAGATCAGCACGAGCGGCCGATCCGTCCGGATGGCGCCGACGATGTCGCGCAGGACGTGATCCTTGCCCCATCTCTCCAGCGTCTCGTCGAGCCGCTTCGAGTAGCCGTAGTCCACCACCGTGCCGAAATACTGTCGATCGAGGCCGTAGTAGCGGCCGGCGGCGAGCAGTTCCTCGGTGCGGATCAGCCCGAGGGCGTCGAAGAGCTCGGGGCCGATGGCGTTGTCGCCGGACTCACCGCGGGTCAGCGTCAGCATCGAGACCCGTGCCCCCTGCCCCCGGCTCAGCATCGTCAGCACGCCGCCATGCTCGTCGTCGGGGTGCGCCGTGGTGTGCATGGCGCTGGCGGTGGTGCGGAGCTTGAGGATCGCCTGCCAGGCGGCGGCGGCGCCGTCGCCGGGCGGGGCCGCCTGCGAGCGTACCCGGGGGCCGGCCGCCGCCACGGTCAGGGCGGTGAGGAAGATCAGCAGTGGACGCATCGAGGAATTCTAATCGCCCCGTCCGATCTGTTCTAGCATCTGAAGGCGAACGCGATGAACGATCACGAGATTGCCGCCCCACCCGGGTTGGCCGCTCTCCTGGAGGATACGGAGCGGATCGGCTTCACGCTGGCCTCGGAGCCGCGGACCGGGGCGCTGCTCCGCACCCTCGCGGCGTCGAAGCCGGGCGGCCGGCTGCTCGAACTCGGAACGGGGACCGGGGTGGGCACCGCGTGGCTCCTTGCCGGGATGGACGCCGGCTCCCGGCTCACGTCGGTGGACAACGACAGGCGCGCCCTGGACGTGGCCACGCGTCATCTCGGGCACGACGCCCGGGTCACGTTCCATCACGGCGACGGCGCGGCCTATCTCGAGGCGGCGCAGCCAGGCGGGCTCGATTCTGATCTACGCGGACGCGTGGCCCGGCAAGTTCACCCACGTGGACGAGGCGCTGCGGCTTCTCCGCCTCGGCGGGATCTATGTCATCGACGATCTCCTGCCGCAGCCCGGCTGGCCCGCCGGGCACGCGGCGAGGCTCCCGGACGTGATCGCCGCCCTCGAAGCGCGGCCCGATTTCGTGCCGGCACGGCTCGCCTGGGCGTCCGGCCTGATGGTCCTCGTGAGAACGTCGCCGGGCGGTGCCCCTCCACATGCATGAGCCTACCCGTGTCGCCGACGCCCGGAATCGCGGCCGGACCGAAGACGACCTGCGGGCGAGCGAGGCGCGGTTCAGGTTTCTGGACGCGCTGGCGGAGGCCGCCCGCCCGGCCGACGGACCAAAGGCCGTCATGGCGGCCACCACCCGGCTGCTCGGTGAGCACCTGGACGCGACCGGATGCGCGTACGCGCACGTGGAACCGGACGGCGACCGCTACGTGATCCACGACGAATGGACAGCCGGAGCCACCAGCAGCCTCACGGGCGCTTACCGGCTCGAAGAGTTCGGCGCGAGCACCTCGGCGGCGATGCGGGCCGGGCGGACGTTCGTTGTCCGCGACGTGACGCGGGAGCTCGAGCCGCAGGATTGCGCGGCATTCCAAGCGATCGGCGTCCAGGCCTTCATTGCGTGCCCGCTCGTGCAGGACGGCCGCCCGACCGCCCTCATGTCCGTTTATCACTCGAGAGAGCGGAACTGGACGGCCGCCGACGTGGCGCTGGTCGAAGCGGTCGTCGAACGGTCGTGGGCGCACATCGAGCGCGCCCGTGCGGAAGCCGCGCTCCGCCGCAGCGAGGAGATCACCCGGCAGGTCCTGGCGGCGGTCCCCGTCGGCGTAGTGCTCGTGAACCGCGACGGCGCGGTCCGCACGGCGAACGATCGCGCCATCGACTTCCTCGGGCTCACGTTCGACCGGCTGACGGGGATGTACGTGGCGGACTGGGCCGCGACCACGATCCGCGAGGACGGGTCGGAGCTCCCGGTGGAGGAGTATCCCGTCTCGCGCTGCCTGGTGACCGGCGTGGCGCAGCCGCCCATGACGCTCGGTGTCCGGCGTTCTGACGCGACGACGCGCTGGGGTGTCTTCACTGCCGCCCCCAGCGGCGCGCTGTCGGCCGGCGTCGTCGTCACGTTCCTCGACGTGACCGATCAGAAACAGCTCGAGCACCAGTATCAGCAGTCGCAGAAGATGGAGGCCATCGGCCGGCTGGCCGGCGGCGTCGCGCACGACTTCAACAACCTGCTCACGGTCATCAACGGCTATGCCGACATGCTGCTCGAGGACCTGCCGCCAGACGACCCCTCCCGCCCATCCGTCACCGAGATCCGCCGGGCCGGGGCGCGATCGGCCGAGCTGACCCACCAGCTGCTCGCGTTCAGCCGCCGGCAGATCCTGGCGCCGCGGGTGCTGGACCTGAACGCGGTCGTGGCGGATGCCGAAGGGATGCTCCATCGTGTGATCGGGGAGGACGTGCAGCTGACGACCGACCTGGCGGCCGGCCTGTCGGCGGTGAAGGCCGACCCGGGACAGATTCAGCAGGTCCTCATGAACCTGGCGGTCAACGCCCGGGACGCCATGCCCCAGGGAGGGCAGCTTCACATCGAAACCAGGAATCTCGAGCTCGATGAGGACTACTCCCGCCTCCACCCGGACGCCGGCTCCGGCCCGCACGTGATGCTGTCGGTGTCCGACTCGGGCTCCGGGATGCCGGAGGAAGTCAGGGTGCGGCTGTTCGAGCCGTTCTTCACGACCAAAGCCCCGGGCAAAGGAACGGGGCTTGGCCTGGCCACCGTTTACGGCATCGTCCGGCAGTCCGGAGGCCACGTCGAGGTGGAGACGGATCTCGGGATGGGTACGACGATCCGGGTCTGCCTGCCGGTGACGACAGAGCCGGCCGCCGACGCCGTCGCCGTGCGCGACATGCCCGCCGGCGGCACCGAGACGATCCTGGTGGTCGAGGACGAGGCGCAGGTGCGCGGGCTGCTCCGTCAGATTCTGTCGAGCTCGGGCTACGCGGTCATCGAGGCCTCCGACGGCGCCGCCGCAACCCGGCTGGCCGCCGACCACCAGGGCCCGATCCATCTGCTCGTGACCGATGTGATCATGCCCGGGATGGGCGGCCGGCTGGTCGCCGAGCGCATCCGCCAGCAGCGTGCCGACGTGCGTGTCCTCTTCCTGAGCGGCTACACCGACGATGCTGTGGTCCGGCATGGCGTCTCGCAGGACGGCGTGAACTTCCTGCAGAAGCCCTTCACGCCGGCCATGTTGACGCGAAAGGTCCGGGACGTTCTCGACGGCCCCTTCTCGATCTGAGGCGACGAATCCCGTAAATGTTTACGTCGCACGCTCGCGCTCATTGAGCGTCCAGCCCTTTTTCCCTCGTCATGGCCGTGCGGTCGGCGGGAGAGCTTCTTGCTCAGGCCGGAGCACACACGATCCGACCGTGTTTCCGCGCAGGGCAGGTGCGGCCCGGCGGAGGCGTCGACTCAAACTGGGGAGCAGCAATGAAAAAGACCGTGATAGCAATGGGACTGGTGCTGGCCGCTGCGGCGTCGGCCCTGGCGGCAGGCGACGGTTTCAAGTCCATTCGTGAGTTTCTGAGCGGCTACGAAGAAGTCCCGGCCGTCTCCACGGCGGCGGAGGCGCAGTTCCGGGCGCGGATCAACCGTGACGGCACCGAGATCCAGTACAGCCTGTCCTATTCGGGTCTCGAAGGGGATGTGCAGCAGTCACACATCCATCTCGGCCAGAAGGGCGCAAATGGCGGCATCACCGTCTTCCTGTGTTCGAATCTCGGGAACGGTCCCGTGGGTACGCAGCCCTGCCCGCCGGCGCCCGCCACGATCACCGGCACCCTCACCGACCTGGACGTCAGCCCGAACATCCCTGCCACGCAGGCAGCCCGTAATCAGGGCATCAATACCGGCGAGTTCGAGGAGCTGCTGAAAGCGATGCGCGCCGGGGTCACTTACGTCAACGTGCACTCGACCAAGTTCCCGGGCGGCGAAGTGCGATCGCAGATCGACGGCAATCGCGGCCACGATCATTAGACGCGCCGCACTGGTCGTTCGCGAGCCAGAGGCCTCCGCCGCTCCGGTCCGCCGCCGGTCCGGCGGAGGCCTTCGTGTTCCAGCCGTTTGCGTTGCATGATGGGTCCCTGACCCGACGCGAGGGTTCGCCGCCGACGTCGATCGGATCGCGCAGACGGCGGTCGACGAGCTCAGGGTGCCGGGGCTCGCCGTCGTGGTGCTCCAGGCAGACACCGTGCTGGTTGGCCGCGGGTATGGGCTGGTGGACCCGGCCCGCGCCGTGCCGGTGACCGACCTGACGGAGTTCGAGTTCGGCTCGATCGGCAAGCAGTTCCTGGCGGCGCTCATCCTCCGGCTCGCGGAGCAGGGCCGGCTCTCGCTCGACGACGCCGTGAGCGCGCATCTGCCGGCGTTCATTGGCCTGCCGCCGGAGCTGCGGATTCGCCACCTGCTCAATCACACGTCGGGGATCCGCGAGCCGTTCACCCTGCCGGCCTACCAGGCCGGCATCGAGGACGTGAGCCGTCAGACCGGCGAGCTCATTGGCATCCTGACCGAGGCCCCGGTTGACTTCCCGCCGGGCTCCCGCTGGTCCGACAGCAATGCCAACTACCTGCTCCTGGCGCTGATCGCCGAACGGGTGACGCAGCTGCCGTACGAGGAGGCCTGGCCGCCGAGTTCTTCAGGCCGCAGGGCCTCACCTCGCTGCGCCAGTGTCCGTCGATCCGCCGGCTCCCGGCGGAGGCGCGCGGCCACGTCCTGCGCGACGGCGCGGTGGTGCCGTCCACGCCGGAGAACATGAACTGGATTCGCGGGGATGGCGGCCTGTGCGGGCACGCGCGCGATCTCGCCACCTGGCTGCGGCGGCTGGCGTCGGGGCATCGAGCGCCGCCTCGCGCGGCACGTCCTCGGGCTGCCGGAGCCGGTCTTCGTCGAGCGCCGGCTGGCGGCCTCGGAGCGCACGCGATTCGCGGGGCGATACGATATCGGCGTCTTCACGATCCGCATCGTGCCGCGCGGCGACCGCCTCTGGCTCGAGATGCCGCCGCCGGGGCCGACCACGCCGCTGCGCTACCTGGGCAGCGGCGAGTTCGTCAGCGATACCGCCCCCGACGCCTGCCGTGTCTCGTTCCCCCGCGCCGGCCAGGACGCGGCCGGGCGCCGACTCTTCATGGCGGGCATGCATTGGTATGGCGTGCGGGTGCCGGCACCCGCGAGCGGGCCGGTGCGTCCGCCGCGCCATCCGCGCTATCCTGAAGGGCGGCAGGGGACGCTCCTCGGCCACGAATCGACGGAGGACGAATGCCGAAGAACAAGAAGACCGGCGGCAAGCACGACACGGTCGAGTCGCTCTCGACGCTCCTCGCCAGCACCTACACGCTCTATCTGAAATCCCACAACTATCACTGGAACGTCACCGGCCCGATGTTCACGACGCTCCATACGCTGTTCGAGACGCAGTACACCGAGATGGCGGCAGCCGTCGACGAAATTGCGGAGCGGATCCGGGCGCTCGGCGCCTTCGCGCCGGCCAGCTATTCGGCTTTCACCGAGCTCAGCGTCGTCAAGGAAGAGACCGGCCGGCCGGATGCGAAGGAGATGATCCGGAAGCTGGTCAAGGATCAGGAGGCGGTGGCCAAGGTTGCCCATCAGGTGATCGAGTCGGCGGAGAAATCAGTCGACCAGGCGACGGCCGATCTGGCGACGCGGCGGCTCGACGTGCACGAGAAGAATGCCTGGATGCTGCGGAGCCATCTCGAGTAGGCATGGGCAACCGGTCGATGCAGTCGGAGGCCACGGGATGGTGACGGCGCGTGAGGCACTCGCGCGGCTGCGCGAAGGCAACCACAGGTTCGTCTCGCAGATCGGGAATTCGGATGCGGTCCTGGATCGCAACCGCCGCGCCGAACTGGCGATGACGCAGCAGCCGTTTGCCATCATCCTCGGCTGTTCGGATTCGCGCGTCCCCGCCGAAATCGTCTTCGACCAGGGGCTGGGCGACCTGTTCGTCATTCGCGTGGCGGGCAACATCGTCGCGCCGTCGCAGGTCGGCAGCGTCGAGTTCGCGGCGGCGCGGTTCGGCACGCAGCTCGTCGTCGTGCTCGGACATTCGCAGTGCGGGGCGATCCTGGCCACGGTCGAAGAGCTGCAGCAGCCGACCGAGAACCAGTCCCGCAATCTCCGGTCGATTGTCGACCGCGTGCGCCCCTCGGTCGAGACGCTGCTCGCGACCGAGCTCAGGCACGACATGGACGCGCTCGTCCAGCGGGCGGTGCGCGCCAACATCCGGGCCTCGACCAATCACCTGCGCCACGGCTCGCCGCTGCTCGAGCAGCTGATCCAGGAGGAGGGGCTGGTGGTCGTCGGCGCCGAATATTCGCTCGAGACCGGCGTCGTCGATTTCTTCGACGGGGTTCCTGCCCCGCCCCGCGGCCGGTAGCGTACCGCGGTCCCACACCTGATACCCTGCAGGTGCCCAGCCTGCCCGGGTGCAGGCGCCGTCCGACCGGGGGCGCGGGGCAAGGAGCAACTCTCATGAGCGACGTGGTCTATCGAGCCGACATTCCCCTCAGGCGTATCAAGGGGCCTCTGCGCCTCGCGCAGATGCCGGCCGAGAAGGAGCCCGTGCGATTCGGCACCCACGGGGCGATCGCCCGCCATTACGGCATCGAGGGGGAGGTGCCGGATCCGCACGCCACCACCATCGACTACGTGATCGCAGCCGCCGGCGGTTGACTGCTGGGCACACTTGCTGGCGCGCTGGAAGCGCGCGGGATAGGGGCCACGGGTGACCAGTTGACGGCCGTCGCCACCGGAGAGGTGGAGGTCGAGGAGGGCACACTGGTCCTGCGGCGCATTCACGTGGTGTTCTCGCTCGAGGCGGCAGCGCCGGAGGCGGCCGCGGCCGCCGGGCGCGCCCACGAGGTCTTCAAGCCGAAATGTCCGGTGTATCGATCGCTGCATCGGGCGATCGACATCACCACCGAGCTCCAGCTGCGCCACGGCGGCTGACGCGGCTCATTCCTGAGGTCCGGCTGTGCGGCCACTGCTCATCAAATACTGGGAGCGTCTTCGCTCCAGCTTCTGGTTCCTGCCGTCCCTCATGGCCGCCGGCGCGGTCGGGCTCGCCTTTGCGATGGTCACGTTCGACGAGGCGATGGCGGAAGAGTGGGTGCTCGAGCTGGGCTGGGTGTACACGGGCGGCGCCGAAGGCGCCAGCGCGGTGCTCGGCACCATCGCGAGCTCGATGATTACCATCGCCGGCCTCGTCTTCTCGATGACTCTCGTGGCGCTCTCCCTCGCTTCGTCGCAGTTCGGGCCCCGCCTGCTGCGGAACTTCATGCGCGACACGGCCAACCAGGTCGTGCTTGGCACCTTCGTCTCGACATTTCTCTACTGCCTGCTCGTGCTGCGGACGATTCGCCGCGTCGACGAGGTCGCCTTCGTCCCGCACGTGTCGGTGACCGTCGGCGTGGCCTTCGCGATCCTCAGCCTCGGCGTCCTGATCTATTTCATCCACCACGTCTCGGTGTCGATCCAGGCCGACCAGATCGTGGCGCGGGTCGGCGCCGAGCTGAATCACGGGATCGACCGCCTGTTCCCCGATCGTACCGGAGAGGGTAAACCCCGCGAGGCAGCGGACGCGCTCGACGACAGCTTTGACGCGCGGTCGCGGCCGATCGCCGCCGACGGCGACGGCTACGTGCAGATCGTCGATACTGAAGCCCTCCTGCGCGTGTCGACGGAGGCCAATGCGATCTTCCGCATCGAGCGGCGGCCGGGCGACTACGTGGTCGCAGGGACGCCGATCGTGACGGTGGGTCCGGGCGACTGCGTGGACGCAGCGCTGGCGGAGCGTGTGAACACCGCGTTCGTTCTGGGCAGCCAGCGCACGCCCTCCCAGGACGTCGAGTTCTCGGTCGACCAGCTGGTCGAGGTCGCGGCACGCGCGCTGTCGCCCGGCGTCAACGACCCGTTCACCGCCATCACCTGCATCGACCGGCTGGGCTCCGCGCTGTGCCGTCTCGCGCAGCGGGAGATCCCCTCGCCCTACCGTTTCGACAAGGAGGGGCGCGTCCGGGTGGTGGCGCCGCCGGTAACGTTCGCGAGGATTGCGGACGCGGCATTCAACGAGATCCGCCGGCACGGCCGGGCGAGCGCCGCCATTGCCATCCGCCTCCTCGAGACGATCGGCGTGATCGCCGGGGCCGCGCGCCGTCCGGAGGACCGCGCCGCGCTGCGGCGGCACGCCGAGATGACCGTGCGCGGCGCCCGCGAGGCGATTTCGGAAGAAGAAGACCGCCAGGCGGTCGAGCGGCAATATTTCGCCGTCAGCCGCACGCTCAACGACGGTGAGCCGTCGGCGTAAGCTATCCTCAGGGCCGCAGGCATGGCAGAAGACGTGTACTTCGACGGGGATCCGGAACACGACAGCCGGCGCCGCCACCTCGAGCGGGTCATCAAGGGGGGGCCGCCGCGCCGGCGCTGGCCCTGGGTCGTCGCCCTCGCCGCCGGGGGGGGCGCCTGGGCGCTCTGGCGCGTGCTGGGCGCCACCAACGCCGCGAAGGGGACGCCCGCGCCGGGCGTCCCGAAACCTGACCGCACGGAGTCATGACGACATGAAGATCGGCCTGCTGTTCGCCCTCGGGCTCGCGACCGTGGCGCTGGTGACAACGCGCGCCGCCGACACGAGCGTGTCCTACCAGCCCAAGCCGGGACCGGGGCAGGGGCGCCACGTCGTGCTGCTGGCCGGCGACGAAGAGTACCGCAGCGAAGAAGCGCTGCCGATGCTCGCCAAAATCCTGAGCCAGCGCCACGGCTTCAAGGCAACCGTGCTCTTCTCGGTCGATCCGGACGGCACGATCAACCCCAAGGCCTCCGGATCGCTCTCGGGCTCCGAAGCGCTCGAGACGGCCGATGCCATCGTCATGTCTCTGCGTTTTCGCGCGTGGCCGGATGCCGACATGGCGCGGTTCGACAGGCGCCTGCGCGCCGGCACGCCCATCGTGGCGCTGCGGACGAGCACCCACGCGTTCAACGGCCTCGCCAAGGAGGGGCCGTGGCAGGGGTGGAACTACAACAACGCGGGGGGATTCGGTAAACGCGTGCTCGGCGAAACCTGGGTGACGCACTGGGGCAAGCACAAGGTCGAGGCCACCCGCGGCGTGATCGAGCCCTCGCAGCGGGACCATTCCGTGCTGCGCGGCGTCGCCGATCTGTTCGGCGATACCGACGTCTACGAAGCCTACCCGCCGGCCGATGCCACGATTCTCGTGCGCGGCCTGGTGCTGCAGGGCATGACCCCGGACTCCGCGCCGGCCGACTACCGGAAGCGGCGCGCCACCGACAAGCAGGAGCAGGGCGTGAACGACCCGCCGATGCCGATCGTGTGGACGCGGCTGCACCAGAACGACAACGGCACGACCACCCGCATCCTGACCACGACAATGGGGTCGGCAACGGATCTCGAGAACGAAGGGATGCGCCGGCTGGTCGTCAACGGCATTTACTGGGGGCTCGGCCTCGACGTGCCGGCCCGCGCGGACGTGGCCTACGTGGACGAATACGTACCGTCGTTCTACGGCTTCGACGGCTTCCGCAAGGGGCTGCGCGCCACCGATTTCGAGCTCGGCAAGAAGGTGCCGGGGGAGCCGCTGCCCAAGCCCTATGTGGGAACGGGCCGCGGCGGCGTCCGCTGAGCGACTGGCTGCATCGGGGCCCGCACGGGAGTTGGCTTGACTGACCTTGCACCGCTGACCGGGCTGAACTGGTTCTGGATTGCCATCGAGTCCACGGCCGTGCCCGCGGCGGCGCTGCTCCTGGCGTATCCGTTCTGGCGCAAGGGGCAGTCCACCTTCGGCAGCATCGTCGGCAGCGTCGTAGTGTTCGGCGCCGCACTTGGACTCATCCTGCGGGAGTACGCCGTGCTCGATCTCCTGCTGCAGCAGTGTCTCGACAACGGCGAAGTCTGTTTTCCCAACCCGAGCGCCTTCTCACGCTTCGCCCTGTACGCCTTCATCGGGCTGATCGAGGTGTTCCTGCTGTTCTCGCTCGGCCTGGTCGTCGACGAGCGGATCCGCCGGCGCGGCTACGCGCCCGAATGGCAGCGATGACCAGGACGGCGGGCGGCCGCGCCGGGCGCTCCGCAGCCAGCGCATGAGCACCGTCAGGTGGGGCATCATCGGGTGCGGCGACGTCGCCGAGGTGAAGAGCGGCCCCGGCTTCCAGAAGGCGGACGGTTCCTCGCTGCTCGCGGTCATGCGCCGCGACCGCCACAAGGCCGAAGATTTCGCCCGCCGCCACCAGGTGCCGCGCGTGCATGGCACGGCGCGCGCGCTGGTGGAGGATCCGGAGGTGGACGCCGTCTACGTCGCCACGCACCCGGACAGCCACTGCGAGCTCGCCTGCCTGGCCGCGTCGGCGGGCAAGCCCTGCCTGGTCGAGAAGCCGATGGCGGTGAGCCATGCGGAGTGCACGCGGATGCTGGAGGCGTTCGAGCGCGCCGGGGTCCCGCTCTGGGTCGCGTACTACCGGCGCGCGCTGCCGCGGTTCCTGCTCATCCGGGACCTGCTGCGGAGCGGCACGCTCGGGCCGATGACCTCGCTGCAGATCGACCTCCGCGAGCCGCTCGCGGCCGGCGAGGCGGCGGCCGGCTGGCGCTTCGATCGGTCGAGGGCCGGCGGCGGGCTGCTGTTCGACAAGGGCTCCCACTGCATCGACCTGCTCGACTTCTTTGCCGGGCCGGTCGAGGGGGCGCACGCCGTGACGACGAAGACCGGGGGAGCCTACGACGTGGACGACGTGACCGCGGCGGCGTTCCGCCTGCCGGGCGGGCTGGTTGCCACCGGCCTCTGGAACTTCAACGCCGGCGTGGCCGCCGACGCGCTGGTGATCACGACAACCGCCGGGGAGATCCGGACGTCCGTGTTCAGCGATGCCGATGTCGTGGTCACGAGCGGCGGCGGGCGGGAGACGCATGCGGTGCGCAATCCGCCGCACGTCCACCAGCCGCTCATCCAGAGCATCGTTGACGAGCTCGGCGGGCGGGGCGCCTGCGAATCCACCGGGGCGAGCGGCGCGCGCGCCTCGCGCGTGCTGGAGCTGTGCGCGGCTGGCGCCGGCGGGCGGAGCCGGGGATGACGATGAGGGCAGCCATGCGCGGGCGGTCCCGCTGGATTCCAGTGTTGTGTTGGGGTGCCCTCCTGCTGCCGCTGGCCGCGGGCGGCGCCTCGGGGCAGCCGCCCGCGAAAGAGGCGCCGTCCGCCGCGCTGCTGCGGGAGCTCGACGCGATTGCCGCACGGCAGCTCGACGGGCGGGCGCGGGACGTCGAGCGGGTCCGTGATGTTGCCGGCGCCGAGGCGCGGAAGGCCGACGTGCGGCGCCGCATCCTGTCCCTCATCGGCGGCCTGCCCGAGTACCGGGGCCCGCTGAACGCCGCGGTCACGAAGACGATGCAGCGCGACGGCTTCTCGATCGAGCACGTGATCTTCGAGAGCCTGCCGCGCTACTTCGTGACCGCCAACCTGTACCGCCCGGACCGTCCGGGCCGGCACCCGGCGGTGCTGATGTCGATGGGGCACTGGGATGCCGGCAAGGCGGCGGCGCAGCTGCTGGCGTCGAACCTGGCTCGGAAGGGATTCGTGGTCCTCGCCTACGACCCGGTGGGCCAGGGGGAGCGGCAGCAGGCCTACGACCCGCGCACCGGCGGGTCGCTCATCGGCGGGGCGACCGATCAGCATTTCAGCAACGGCGCCGCCGCGATCCTGATGGGCGAGTCGGTGGCGCGCTACTTCGTGCACGACGGGATGCGCGCCATCGACTATCTCGTGAGCCGGGCGGACGTGGATCCCGAGCGGATCGGCGCGACCGGCTGTTCCGGCGGCGGCACGCAGACGACCTACATCGCGGCGCTGGACGACCGCGTCAAGGCCGCGGCTCCCGCCTGCTACCTGAACTCCTTCCGGACGCTGTTCTCGGGATCGATCGGCGACTCGGAGCAGAGCGTCCCGGGCCTGCTCGCCGCCGGCCTCGACCAGACGGACTACGTCGAGCTCTTTGCGCCGAAGCCCTGGCTCATCGCCTCGACCGAGGGGGATTTCTTCACGCCGGCCGGCGCCCGCCAGGTTTTCGAGGACGCGCAGCGCTGGTACCGGCTCTACGATGCCGACGACAGGATCAAGTGGGTGGTCGGGCCGGGCGGCCACGGGACGCCGCGCGTGGTGCGCGAGGCGCTCTACGAGTGGATGATCCGGTGGCTGGGGCACGGCCAGGGTGACGCGCGCGAGGAGGTCATCCCGCTGATCCCCGATCACGAGCTGCTGGTCACGCCACGCGGGCAGGTCGAGGGGCGCGAGCTCTACGAGATCATCAGGGAGAAGCCGCGGCAGCCGGGGTCGGCCGCGGAGCTCCAGCGGTTCCTCGACGATCTCCTGGCGAAGAACACCCCCCTGGCCGGCGGCTTCCGCGTGCTGCCCGCCGACCCCGGCACGGTGCGGAAGCCGGCAGTCGTGCTGGTGCAGGACAGCCTCGCGCCGGGGAGCGAGGCCGAGGCGCTGCTGAGCGGCGGCCACGTCGTCGTGCTGGTGGCGCCGAGCGGCGCGGGCGGGGATCGGGACCGCCCGCACACAGGGAACTGGATGAACAACACGCGCGCCTGGCTCGTGGGGCGCAACCTGCCGGCGATGCACGCCGCCGAGATCAACGCGGCGGTGGCCGCGGCCGCGGCGCGGCCGGACGTCGATCCCGCGCGCATCAGCGCCCGGGCCTCGGGCACGGACGGCATCTGGCTGCTGCTGGCCGCCGCCGTCAACCCGCGGATCGCGTCGCTGACACTGGTGCGGACCCCGCACAGCCTGCGGGCCGCGGTCGAGGCGCCGATGCACGACAACCTGCACGACGGCGTCATTCCCGGCTTCGCCCTGAAGTGGGACCTCGCGGACGTGCGCGCCCTGATCGCCCCGCGCGCCACGGTGTGGCAGGACCCGACGGACTGGATGGGCCGCGTCGTGCCGCTCGACGGGCCGTTCACCTACACGTCGAGCGACCCGAACAGCCGCCGCTAGGTCCCGGCCGGCGCGTCAGCGGCTGGCGACCGTGCGCGCCTCCGCGAGCTCGGGCCGGCCCGGCTGATCGCCAGCCTTGCAGATCGTGATCAGCTCCCCGAAGTGCCGCTTCGCGGCCGCCTTGTCGCCGGCCAGCAGCGCGGCCTTCCCGGCCAGGTAGGTCGCGCGGAACCGGTTCGGTTCCTTCTTGAGCGTGTCGGTGAACGCCTTGAGCGCGTCGGCCGGGCGGTCGGCGGCGAGCAGCATCTCGCCGTAGAGCTCGCGTGCCGGTGCCAGCGGACCCGGCGAGATGGCGGCCTTGTCGGTGGCATCCTCGGCGTCGGCGGCGGCCAGCAACTGCTTCAACGCCTCCGGCCGGCGATTCTCGGCAAAGGCGAGCCACGCCGAGGCGACTTGGTGCTGGATGCCGACCTGTCCGGCCCAGTACGTATCCTTCGCGTCGGCCAGCTTCTGCTGCAGCGCCTGCAGCGTGACGAGCTCCGCGCGCGTCACCTCGGGCTTGCCGCTGCGAGCCGCGCCGAGCGCGCGGGCGAAGCGCGTGAGGGCCTCGACGTGGGGGAACGGGGTGGGCAGCGGCTCCAGGGCCGCGGCCTCCGCCCAGGCGCCGCGCTCGAGTGCGTAGCGGGCCTGCATCGCGGCCGCGGCATAGTGCCCCGCGACGGGCGGCGCCGCGCCGCCGAGCGCCTTGACGTCGAGCCCGGCGAGGATGCGAGGCGCTTCGTCGGCCACGCGGCGGGCGGCGGCGTCCTGGCCGCTCTGCAGGTAGGCGTAGGTCTGGTAGTCCATCGCGTGCAGCGCTTCTGCCGGTGCCTTGTCCCGGAGGGCGGCCGCCGCCGACGCGATGTTCGTGTCGATCGATTCCTGCCAGTAGCCGACGCGCGTGAAGGTGTGCGACGGCATGTGCAGGGCGTGCGGCGCCGACGGCGCGATCGTCGCGTAGCGGCGCGCGGCGTCGAGCGCGCGGTCCGCCAGCGGCGGGTGGTCGTAGGCGTGGATGATGTAGTGGGCGAGCCCGGGGTGCTGCGGCTGCCCGGCCCAGAGCTTCTCGAGAATCGCGGCGGCCTTCAGCTGCTGGGCGTAGGTCTTGTCGGTCGGCAGCGCGGTCTGGTTGATCGCCAGGGCGTAGAAGATCGCCCCTTCGAGATCGGCCGGGTTGCCGGCGTGCAGCCGCTCCATCGCCTGCTCGTAGGCCAGCACGCGCGTGCGCTGGTCCACCGTGTCGGAGTCCTTGTAGAGCTCGGCCACTGCCTCGATGTAGGCGCGCTCCCGCGGCGTCGGCGTGCCGGCGGACCGCGCGCGCGCGACCGCCTCGCGGCCGGGCGCCAGCACCCAGTCGGCCCGCAGCCCGCCGAACGGGTTGCCCCAGGTTGCCATCGCGATCCCCCAATGCGCCATGGCGCACGTGGGGTCCTTCTTGGCCACCTGCGCGAAGGCGTCGCGCGCGGTCGAGAACGAGAACGAATGCAGCAGTGCCACCGCCCGGTTGAAGGGGGCGGCAACCTCAGGGGCGCAGGACGTGTCGAACTGGACCTGGCCGAGCTTCTCGGGTGGCTGGTGGTCGTGCTGCTGGGATGCCGACAGGACCAGCGATCCCGCCACGACAAGCAGCGCTGTCAGAACGCGCATGGGTCCTCCCTTCAATGATTGGTGCAGAATCTTCATTCTAGCGCCTTCCCGCCCGACCTCGTAGAATCGGGCCGCGTGCCTCTTGACGCCGCCATCATCGAGCGCCTCGTCACGCGGGCGGACGGGAAGCGCTGGGGGCTGTCGGCGCCGGCGCTGGCGGCGGCCGTGGAGGCTGGCGCCGCCCGGGCGTTTGCCGGCCGGGAGCCCTCGGCCCGCGAGCTCGCGCGCTACCTGGACAGCCTCCACCTGGCCGACCTCGGGCTCGCCTGTGCCTGCGCCGCCGGCCACGAAGGGGCGTGGGATCATTTCGTCCGGGAGCTGCGGCCCGTCCTCTATCGCGCGGCGGATGCCATCGACCCGGCGGGCGGCGCGCGCGAGCTGGCCGATTCCCTCTATGCGGATCTCTACGGCCTCGACGACCGCAGCGGTGAACGCCGGTCGCTGTTCCGTTATTTTCACGGACGGAGCAGCCTCGCGACCTGGCTGCGGGCCGTGCTGGCGCAGCGGCATGTCGATCGGGTGCGCGCGGGACGGCGAACCGAGCCGCTGCCCGATGAGGAGCGGCACGAGCCGGCGGCCGCGCCCGCGCCGGATCCGGATGCGCCGCGGCTGGCTGACCTGGTGCGGCAAGCCTTCCGGGCGGCCGTCGGCCGGCTGCCGGTCAAGGATCGGTTCCGCCTCCGCAGCTACTACGTGGCCGGGCTGACCCTGGCGCAGATCGGCCGGCTGGGCGGGGACCACGAGGCCACGGTGTCGCGGCACCTGACCCGCATCCGCCGCGAGGTGCGGGACGCGGCGCTCCGCCACCTGCGCGACGAGATGCGGCTGCAGCCGGCGGAGGTGGAGCAGGCCATTCGGATCACCCTCGACGATCCCGGCGAGCTCGACCTGGGAACCCTGCTGGCCGAGGCGAACGACAAGAAATCGTCAGGCTGATCGTTCTAGTACCCGTAGGGATGCGATGACATGCAGGCGCTGAGACCCCGGCCATGAAGCAGGACGAGCAGATGGACCGGCTGCTGCGGCAGGCAGCCGTACCGGACACCGACCCGCCGGTCGGCGCCTGCCTGGAGGCGGACACGCTGGCCGCCTGGGTGGAGGGCTCTCTGATGAGCCGGGAGCGCGAGGCGGCCGAAGCGCACGCGGCGGACTGTCCGCGCTGCCTGGCGGCGCTGGCGGCGCTGACAACGACGTTGCCGACGCAGGCCGCGGTGCCGTGGTGGAGCCGCTGGTTCTCCTGGCGCCTGCTGGTTCCGCTCACCGCGGGAGCGGCCGCGGTAGCGATCTGGGTGGCGGTGCAAAGCCCTGACCGATCGGCGTTCTCACCCGGCACGGCGTCCCGGGAAGCGGTGAGCCGGCCGGCCGAGGAGGGTCAACTGGCGCGGGGCGGCGAAGCCGACAGCGCCAAAGCGGCGCCGCCCGTCCTTCAGGACGAGATGCGCCCCGCCGTCCCGCCGTCAGCCGATCCGGACCTGGCCGATCGCCTCCAGGGGAAACGCGAAGGGAGGGAGGCGGCGGCCGCCAAGGCGGACAGCGGCAACCTGGTGGGATCGACCGAGGCCGCCCGGAGGGACAGCACCGCCGCCGCCGCCGCTGAGGCCGCATCCCCCGCACGACCGGCCGCCCCCGCAGCGGAAGCGCCCCCCGCTGACACGGTCGCGCCACCCGGCGCCGCCCCGCCGGCGGCCGCGCGCACCCGCGGGCTGGCGGAATCGGTGGTGGCCCCGATCGAGATCCGCTCGCCGGATCCCGCCGTCCGCTGGCGGATTGCCGGATCGGCGGTCGAGCACTCGCTGGACGGCGGCCGCACCTGGCAGGCCCAAGACGTCCCCACGGGCGAGGCGTTGACCGCCGGCTCCTCGCCGTCCCGCACCATCTGCTGGCTCGTGGGCCGCGCCGGCACCGTGCTGCTGTTCACGCAGGCGGACGGCTGGCGGCCGCTGCCGTTTCCCGAGCCGGCCGATCTCACCAGCGTGGCGGCCGACAGCGGCACCACGGCGGCGGTAACCACTGCCAACGGCCGCACTTACCGGACGGTGGACGCCGGCCGCCGCTGGACCCTGCAAGAAACTCCTGCCCATCCGTTCTAACGACAAGGCGGTTCGCGACAGCCGCCATGGTTTGTCGTCCGCGCCTCGCTCCGCCGCGTACCGCTGGCGATCCGGGGCGCACCCATCGAAGGAGCTCTCATGCGTGCAGGAATCATCGTCTTTGCGATTGCGCTGGCCGCCGCCGGCGCGCACTTCCATCCCTCCGCTCCGGTGGTCACCGCGGCGACCCCGTCCGACCCCCGCAGCCAGGACACGACGCTCGACGATCAGACGGAGCTGTCGCTGACGGTCTACAACTCGGACCTGGCCCTCGTCCGCGACGTCCGCAACCTGAAGCTGCCGGGGGGCACCTCCGACCTGCGGTTCATGGACATCGCGGCCACGGTGAATCCCGCCACCGTGCACTTCCGGTCGCTCACCCAGCCGGGCGCCGTCAGCGTCGTGGAACAAAACTACGAATACGACCTGCTCGAACCGGAGAAGCTGCTGCGCAAGTACGTCGGCCGCGAGGTCACGCTGGTGCGCACCCGCCAGGACGGCGGCACGACCAGCGAGGAGGAGGTGCGCGCGCTGCTCCTCAGCTACAACAACGGGCCGGTCTGGCAGATCGGCAAGGAGATCGTCACCGGCCTGCGCGCCGATCACATCCGCTTTCCGGAGCTCCCCGGCAACCTCTTCAGCCGGCCGACCCTGATCTGGACGATCGACAACACCGGCGCCCAGACGCACAAGGTGGAGGCGTCGTATCTCGCCACCAAGCTCGCCTGGAACGCCGACTACGTGCTGACCGTGGCGCGCGACGACAAGGCCGCAGATCTCGACGGCTGGGTGACGCTGACGAACGGCAGCGGGACGGCCTTCCGCAACGCGAAGCTGCAGCTGGTCGCCGGGGATCTGAACCGCGTGCGGCCCGAGCTCGACCGGCGCAAGGGGATGATGGACGCCGCCCGGGCGATGCCCGCCGCCGAGAGCATGATGCAGCAGGAGGCCTTCTCGGACTACCACCTCTACACGCTCGGCCGGCGCACGACGATCAACAACAGCGAGACCAAGCAGGTCTCGATGCTCTCGGGCAGCGGCGTCCCGACAATGAAGCGCTACGTCGTCAACGGGCAGTCGTTCTATTACCGCAACGCGCACTTCCCCGGGGCGCCGCAGAAAGACGACGTCGAGGTGTTCTACCAGTTCAAGAACGAGGCGAAGTCGGGCCTCGGCATGCCGATGCCGGCCGGCGTGGTCCGGGTCTACCAGGCGGACTCGAGGGACGGCGTGCAGTTCGTAGGGGAGGACCGCATCAGGCACACGCCGAAGGACGAGACCATCAACCTGAAGATCGGCCATGCCTTCGACGTGGTGTGCGAGCGGAAGCAGTCGGACTTCCGCAAGATCGCCGACAGCGTCTATGAGCTGGAGTATGAGGTCACGCTGCGCAACCACAAGGCGAGCGCCGTCACCGTGGAAGTGAACGAGCCGATCGGCGGGACCTGGCGGATGCTGCGCGCGTCGCATCGCTGGACCAAGACCGATGCGTGGGCGGCGCAGTTCACCGTGCCGGTCGCCGCCGATGGAACGGCGGTGCTCACCTACCGGGTCCGGGTCACCTACTAGGCGCGGCCGCGACCACTGCCGGGCGGGCGAGGGCTGCATGGTAGGATTCCCCGGTGCTGAGAACCCTCCTTGCCAGCCTCCTCGCCGTGGCGGTGGCCGCGCCGGCGTACGCAGCCGACCCGCCGAACATCATCTTCATCATGACCGACGATCACGCCGCCCACGCCATCAGCGCGTACGGCTCGCGGATCAACAAGACGCCGCACTTGGATCGGCTGGCGCAGGAGGGCGCGAAGCTCGCCAACGTGTTTGCCACCAACTCCATCTGCACGCCGAGCCGGGCCACGCTGCTGACGGGGCAATATTCGCACCTGAACGGCGTGCCGGTGTTCAACCGCTTCGACAGTTCGCGGGTCACCGTGGCCCGCCTGCTGCAGCAGGGGGGCTACCACACCGGGATGATGGGCAAGTGGCACCTCGGCAGCGATCCGGTCGGCTTCGACGCGTGGGAAATCCTGCCGGGGCAGGGGGACTACATGGATCCGGTCCTCTACACCGCCACGGGGCAGAAGACCTACACCGGGCAATACGTGACCGACGTTGTCACCGACCTGGCGATCGACTTCATCGAGAAGCGGCCGCAGGGCAAGCCCTTCTTCCTGATGCTGCACCACAAGGCGCCGCACCGGCCGTGGGACCCCGCTCCGAAGCACAAGGCGCAGTTCGCCGACCGCCACATTCCGGAACCGGAGACCCTGTTCGACGACTACGCCACGCGGACCGACGCCCTGCGCGAGAATCAGCAGCGGGTGGCCGACGATCTGACCCGGCGGGACCTGAAGCTGGAGCCGCCCGCCGGCCTCCAGGGGCCGGAGCGGGCGAAGTGGCTGGCCGTCAAGCCGACGGAGGTCACGACCACGCAGGGGGGCAAGCCCGTCACGCTGACCGGCGAGGCGCTGGTCAAGTGGAAATACCAGCGCTACATGCAGGACTACCTGGCGACGGTCCAGTCGGTCGACGACAACGTCGGGCGGCTGCTCGAGTTCCTCGACACGCGGAAGCTGGCGCAGAACACCATCGTCATCTACACGAGCGATCAGGGATTCTTCCTCGGCGATCACGGCATGTACGACAAGCGCTTCATGTACGAGGAATCGCTGCGGATGCCGTTCCTGGTGCGCTGGCCGGCGGCGATCAAGCCGGGCACGGTGAGCGAGGCGATCGGCCTGAACGTCGATTTCGCGCCGACGTTCCTCGACGCCGCGCGGCTGCCGGTGCCGGCCGACATGCAGGGCCGCAGCCTGCTGCCGGTGCTCCAGGGACGGCCGCCGGCCGACTGGCGCACCTCGATGTATTACCGCTACTATCATGATCCCGGCCACCACAACACGCGCGCGCACTACGGCGTCCGCACGCAGACCCACAAGCTGATCTACTTCTGGAAGAAGGATCAGTGGGAGTTGTTCGATCTCGTCAAGGACCCGCACGAGCTGCAGAACCTCTACGGCAAGCCGGGGCAGGAACAGCTGACGGCCAGCCTGAAGGCCGAACTGCAGCGGCTCAAGGCGCTCGTGAAAGACGACGATCAGTTCGCGAACGAGCAGCCGCCGGCCGGCGTGGACGGCCCGGTCGGAAAGCTCCGCGGCAAGTAGCGCCTTTTCTTTCCGTCTGTCCTCCTGGAGATACTGCATGATGAAGCGAACGGTCCTGGTGGTGGTGATGAGTGCGTGTGCGGCGGGCGTGCTGGCCGCGCAGGGCGGGAAGACGGACAGCGGCGCGCGGACCCACGACGTCACTATCGTCGCCGACCAGGTCTACACGGGGACGATGGCGATGGCGGTGAATGAGGGCAAGGTCACCGGCGACCTGCTGCTGACGTCGCCGATGGTCATCAAGGGGAAAGTGGCGGGGATCGCCCGCGACGGCCAGCTCCAGCTGGACTTCCCGTTCCAGATCGCCGAGCAGGGTTGTCAGGGCTCCGTGAAAATGAAGATCGCGCTGCCCACGACGCCCGGGCCGGCCAAGGGGACCATGGCCGCGGTCGGGTGCGGCCGCGAGCCCGGCGCGCCGCTCGAGGGGACCGTCGAGCTGAAGCCTGCGGGTACGGAACACAAGAAACCGCAGCAGGATTGAACCACCCGGTTTGCCTGGGAGGCTGCCATGATCACTCGCAGGGACATCGTCGTGGCGTGCATCGCCGCCGCCGCGTCTTCCGCCGTCGTGAGCGGCGTGCCGGCCGCCGTCGCGGTGATGGACTCGACGGTGTGGGACTGGAACAGCTTCACCGCGCAGCCGACCAAGGTGGGCGCGGTCAGGCGCGTCGTGCAGGCCCCCACCGCCACGCTCGACGAGCTCGAGATGCACATCACGACGCTCGATCCCGGCGCCAGCCCGCACGAGCCCCACAAGCATCCTGACGAGGAGCTCATCGTGATCAAGGAAGGGACCGTGGAGTCGCTGGTGAACGGCCAGCTGCGCCGCGTCGGCCCGGGGTCGGTGGTGTTCCAGGCCGCCAATCAGCTGCACAGCATCCGGAACGTCGGCGACACGCCCGCCACGTATCACGTGATCAAGTGGAACTCCCCGGGGATGCTCAAAGGCCGCCCGGCACAATAAGGCGTATCGCGGACGGAACATGGGAAGACCAGTCAACCGGCGGGAGTTCGGGCAGACCGTCGCGGGCGCGGTGGCGCTTGGCGCGCCGCAGCAGTCCGCGTCGAGGACGCCGCCGGCGCCGGGCGGCTCGCTCACCGACGTGCCTGGGATCCGCGTCGGGCATTTCACGGACCCGCGGCGCCCGACCGGCTGCACCGCGGTCATCTTCGAGTCGGCGGCGGCCGCCGGTGTCGACTACGACGGCTCGGCGCCGGGGGAGTCGCAGGCGGTGCTGCTCCAGCCGGTCAGCCCGGTCGAGAAGATCCACGGGCTGTTCCTGACCGGTGGCGGCGTGCTCGCGCTGCCCGCGGCGGGCGGGATGCTCCGCTTCTTCGAGGAGCGCAACGTCGGCTTCGACTGGGGCACGCCGGATCTGCGCATCCCCATCGTGGTGTCGGCCGTGATCGACGACCTGGCCGTCGGCAACCCGCGGATCAGGCCCGACGCTGAGGCGGCGTACAAGGCCTGCGCGGCGGCCTCGACGTCGCCGGTTGCCGAAGGGAACGTGGGCGCCGGCGCCGGGGCGACGGTCGGCAAGATGCATCGCGGCCGCGGCATCGGCGGGATGAAGGGGGGCATCGGCACGGCCAGCCTCACGCTCGGCGACGTGGTCATCGGCGCGCTCGCGGTCGTCAACGCCGCGGGGGACGTCCTGGACTGGCGCACCGGCAGCATCGTCGCGGGGGCGCGGCGGCCGGACGGCAGCTTTGCCGACAGCGTCGAGGTCATGCGCGGCATGGTGACCGGCCCGCCGCGGGCGGCGCTGCAGGACGAGGCGCTGCGCAGCACGACGCTGGCCGTGGTGGCGACCAACGTGGACCTCAACAAGACGGCGCTGACCAAGCTCGCGATGATGGCCAACTGCGGCGCGGCGCGCGCGATCCGGCCGTACCACACGACGGGAGACGGCGATCAGCTCTACGCCGTCTCCACCGCCAGGGTGACCCGTTCCGACCTGCAGCTGACCGTCCTCGGCGCGCTCGCCGCCGACGTCGTGGCCGAGGCCATCGTCCGCGGGGTGCGCGCGGCGGCCAGCGTCGAGGGCTGGCCGGGACTGAAGGGATGATGCAGAGGAAGCAGGCCGCACGCTTTCCGCTGCTGCTGATCATGGTGCTGGCCGCCGCGGCTTGCGGCCGCGAGCGGACCGCACCCGATCACCACGCGGTGCACGACCCGGCGGTGCCCGCCGGCGAAGACCGCAGGGCCGGCGCGGCCCAGGTCAGCGACATTGCGGCGCCAGGGCCCGCGCCGGACGGCATGGTGTGGATCCCCGGGGGCACGTTCTGGATGGGATGCGAAGGGTGCGGCATGCCCGACGCCGAACCCCTGCACCTCGTGGCGGTCGACGGCTTCTGGATGGACGCGGCGCCGGTCACCAACGCCGAGTTCGCGCGTTTCGTCAAGGCGACCAGCTACCGGACCGTGGCCGAACGGCCGCTCGACCCGGAGGACTTCCCCGGCGTGCCGCGCGACCAGCTCAAGCCGGGCGCGGCGGTGTTCACGCCGCCGTCGTTTCGCGTCTCGCTCGACAACCCGCTGCAGTGGTGGCGCTACGTGCACGGCGCGAGCTGGCGGCATCCGGAAGGCCCGGGCAGCAATCTCGAGGGGCGCGACGACCACCCGGTCGTCCAGATCGCCTGGGAAGATGCCGCGGCCTACCTGAAGTGGGCCGGCCGGCGGCTGCCCACCGAAGCGGAATACGAGTTTGCCGCGCGCGGCGGCCGCGACCGCCAGCGCTACGCCTGGGGCAACGATCTGAAGCCGGGCGGCAAGTGGCCCGCGAACATCTGGCAGGGCACGTTCCCCTCGAACGACTCGGGTGAGGACGGCCACCGCCGGACGTCGGCGGTGACGGCCTTTCCGCCGAACGACTTCGGCCTCTACGACATGGGCGGCAACGTCTGGCAGTGGTGCGCCGACTGGTATCGTCCCGACACCTACGCGCGCGCGGTGACCGCCGACGGACCGGCGCGGAATCCGCGCGGCCCGGACGACAGCTTCGATCCCGACGAGCCGGGGGCGGCCAAGCGGGTGGTCCGCGGCGGCTCCTTCCTGTGCAGCGATCGTTACTGCTCGCGCTACCTCGTGGGCAGCCGCGGCAAGGCGGAAATCAGCAGCGGCGGATCGAATCTCGGCTTCCGCGGCGTACGGACGCCCGGGTAGCTTTCCGTCGCGCGGCCCGCAGGCTCCTCGGGCGGCGGGACGCCGGCGGTTCCGCGGGAGGGCAGAGATGGATCGGCGCGATTTCCTCAGGCGGGTGGGGGCAGGCAGTGCGCTGACCGCGATACCGGCGGCGGTGCCGGCCGCACGACAGGCGAAGCCGGCCGCGGCGCCCGCGGACGATCGGGACCTGTGGATCACCGCGCTGCGGCGGCTGGCCGATCCGGTGCTGACCAACCTGGCCGGCGAATCGCTGAAGGCGCGGATGCCGGTCGAGCAGGCGGACGGCGCCAACCGTCAGACGGTCACGCATCTCGAAGCCATCGGCCGGCTGGTCGCCGGGCTCGCCCCGTGGCTCGAGCTGCCAGCGGACGACAGCGAAGAGGGGCGGCTGCGCGCCCGCTACGCCGACCTGACCCGCCGCGCCATTGGCCGCGCCGTCGATCCGGCCTCGAAGGACTTCCTCAACTTCACCAGGGAGCGCCAGCCGCTCGTGGACGCGGCGTTCCTGGCGCAAGGGATGCTCCGGGCGCCTCGCGCCCTGCGCGAATCGCTCGATTCCGTCACCGCGGGGCAGCTCGTTGCCGCCCTCGAATCGACCCGGCCGATTCAGCCGGGGTTCAACAACTGGCTGCTGTTCTCGGCCACCGTCGAAGCGGCGCTGGCGAAGCTCGGCGCGCCGTGGGACCGGCTGCGCGTGGACTACGCGCTGCGGCAGCACGACGGGTGGTACAAGGGGGACGGCGCCTACGGCGACGGCCCCGCCTTCCACTGGGACTACTACAACAGCTTCGTCATCCACCCGATGCTGGTCGACGTGCTCGACGTGGTGCGCGACGAGATGCCGGCCTGGAAGGAGCTTGCCGCGCGCGTCGACCTGCGCGCGCGCCGCTACGCGGCGGTGCAGGAACGGATGATTGCGCCCGACGGCAGCTTCCCGCCCCTCGGCCGGTCGCTCGCCTACCGCTGCGGCGCCTTCCAGTCGCTCGCACAGATGGCCCTCCGGCGTGCGCTGCCGGAGGAGATCACGCCGGCGCAGGTCCGCGGCGCCCTGACCGCCGTGATCCGCCGGACGCTCGACGCGCCGGGCACGTTCGACAGCGGCGGCTGGCTGCGCATCGGCTTCTGCGGCCACCAGCCGGGCGTAGGGGAGCGCTACATCTCGACCGGCAGCCTCTACCTCTGCGCGGCTGCCTTCCTGCCGCTCGGGCTCGCGGCGAGCGATCCGTTCTGGTCCGCGCCGGCCGCCCTCTGGACCTCGGCGCGCGCCTGGGCCGGCCAGCCCTTTCCGATCGACCACGCGCTGCCCGGGACGTAGGTCCGCCGCCGCTGTAGAATGCAGCCCATGTTCAGACCGAAAGTCCTGGCTCTCCTGCTCGCCCTGACGATGGTGTCCGTGGGAGCGGTGCAGCCGGCACCGCAGTCCACGACGCAGCCGCAGGCCGGCGCCGCGATCGCGGCCGACCGGCTGGCACGCCTCGACCGCGTGCTCCAGCAGCACGTGGACCAGAACCGCATCGCCGGAGCGGTCGGCCTGGTGCTGCGCGACGGCCGGCCGATCTACGAGAAGGCGTTCGGCTGGAGCGACAAGGAAGCCGGGCGGAAGATGACCGTGGACACGATCTTCCGCATCGCGTCGCAAACCAAGGCGCTGACCAGCGTCGCCATCCTCGCGCTGATGGAAGAGGGGGCGCTGACGCTCACGTCGCCCGTCAGCCAGTTCATCCCCGGCTTCGCGAAGACGACCGTGGCCGTGAAAGGGGAGACGGGGGTGACGACCGTCCCCGCGCGCCGCGCGATCACGATCAGGGATCTGCTGACGCACACCGCCGGCATCTCCTACGGCACCGACAGCCTGGTGGCCGACCAGTACCAGGCGAAGGGCCTCGGCCCGGCGGCCGGCTTCGGCTGGTACACCGCCGACAAGGACGAGGGGACCTGCGACACGATGGAGCGGCTCGCCTCGCTGCCCTTCGTGGCGCAGCCGGGCGAGGCCTACGTCTACGGCTACAACACCGACATCCTCGGCTGCGTCGTCGAAAAGGCGTCGGGGATGCCGCTCGACCGCTTCATCGCGACACGGATCACCGGTCCCCTGGGCATGAAGGACACGCACTTCTTCCTGCCCGCCGGCGGGCGCGACCGGCTCGCTGCGGTGTACGCGAGCGGTCCCGACGGCACCATCGTGCGCGCGCCGGATGGGGCGCGCGGGCAGGGGCACTACGTCGAAGGGCCGCGGCGGAACTTTGCCGGCGGCGCCGGCCTGGTTTCCACTGCCCACGACTACGCGCGTTTCCTGGAGATGACGCGCAACGGCGGCGCGCTCGACGGCGCGCGGATTCTCGCGCCGCGGACGGTGGCGCTGATGACGACCAACCAGTCCGGCACGCTCCACTCGACCACCGGCCTCGGCTTCGGCTATGGCTTCGAGACCGTGGACCGCTACGGGGCGCTCGGCCTCAGCTCGGTGGGCGCCTACCGGTGGGGCGGAGCCTACGGGTCGCAGTATCTCGTCGATCCCGACGCCAGGCTGGTGATCGTGTTCATGATCCAGCTCATGCCGAATCGCACGGACATCGGGACCCTGTTCCCCAACCTCGTCTACCAGGCGCTGCTCGATTCCCCGCGGACCGTTACGCAGCATTGAGCGGCGGCGCGGCGGCGCGCGCAGCAGAGGAGTGTTCATGAATCGCCGGGACTTCGTGCGGCTGGCGGGCAGCGGCGTGGCCGCGGGCAGCCTGGCCGAGACCGTGGTCAGCGCGCAGGCGGCGGCGCAGCCGGCGCGCCGGCCGGCGGCACCGTCGCCGGCGGTCCGGATGAAGGCTGGGACGCAGCACGGCGACGCCGACGCCATCCTGCGGGTGATGGCCGGCTTCGGCGTGAATCACATCTGCAGCCGGCTGCCGTCGCCGACGCTGGACGAGGCGTGGTCGGTCGAGGGGCTCACCCGGCTGCGCGAGCGGGTCGAGGGCTTCGGCCTCACCCTCGACATGGTGCCGCTGCCGCTCAGCTCGACCGAGATCTCCCGCAACGAGAGCCCGGCGATCATGCTCGGCCAGGAGCCGGACCGCGGCCGCCAGATCGACGCCATCTGCCAGATGCTCCGCAACTGCAGCCGCGCCGGGATCCCCGCGGTGAAGTACAACCTGACGATCATCGGCATCCCGCGCACCGCGCCCACGCGCGGCCGTGGCGGCGCCCGCTACAGCACGTTCGTCTACGACGGCGCCACGCAGGACCCGCCGCTCACCGCCGCCGGCCCGGTCGATGCCGACCTCTACTGGGAGCGCATCACCCATTTCCTGGAACGCGTCGTCCCGGTGGCAGCGGAGCACAAGGTCAGGCTCGCCTGCCATCCCCAGGACCCCGGCATGCCGCGGGGCAAGGGCTGGCGCGGCGTCGAAACGGTCCTCGGATCGGTGGACGGCCTGAAGAAGTTCGTCTCGATCGCGGAGAACCCGTATCACGGCCTGAACTTCTGCCAGGGCACGGTCTCGGAGATGCTCGAGAAGCCCGGCGAGCAGATCTTCGACGTCATCCGCCACTTCGGCCGCGCAGGGCAAGATCTTCAACGTCCACTTCCGCAATATCTCGGGCGGATTCCTTGATTTCCGGGAAACCTTCATCGACGACGGCGACGTGGATATGCTGAAGGCGATGCGGATCTACAAGGAAGTGGGGTACGACGGCATGGTGATGCCCGACCACGTCCCGACGATCGAAGGGGATGCGGGCAACCTCCAGGGGTTTGCCTTTGCCTTCGGCTACATCAAGGCGTTGATCGCCGCGGTTGCGGCAGAGGGGTAAACACGTGCCGAAGGTCGTGGGCGGGTATCTCGTGGCGGCCGGTGTGATGGCGGCGCTCTCGGCGGGCGCTGCGCAGGAAGGGGGCTGGCAGGCCAGCCCGGAGGTGGTCGCGCGCACCGCCGCCGCGCAGCCGCGGTTCAACTACGAGGAGGCCCGCGTCCCGCCCTACGAACTGCCGGACGTGCTCGCGTCGGGCGCGGGGCGTGTCGGCAGCCAGGCCGCGTGGGCCGCCCGGCGGGCGCAGGTGCTCGAGCTGTTCCGTGAGCATGTCTACGGGAGATCGCCGGGCCGCCCTGAGCGGCTGCAGTTCGAGATCGTCGAGGAGAATCCTCGGGCGATGGACGGGGCCGCCACGCTCAAGCGAATCGCCGTGCGCAGCGCGCAGGCGGGGCGGGAGCATCGCTTCGAGCTGACCATCTTCCTGCCGAACGGCCGCCGCGGCACCGTGCCGCTCTTCCTGCTGCTCAACAACCGGCCGGTGAGCAACGTCGATCCCGCGCGCACGGAGAAGTCGGGGTTCTGGCCGGCCGAAGAGATGGTGGCCCGCGGCTACGGGATTGCGGCGCTGCAGGTCGGCGACCTGGCGCCAGACGACAAGGACAAGTACCGGGACGGGGTGATTGCCATGTTCGACGGGGCGACCCCGCGCACGGGCACGTCGTGGGGTGCGCTCGCCGCCTGGGCGTGGGGCGCCAGCCGCGCGATGGACTATTTCGAGTCGGACGATCGCATCGACGCCCGGCGCGTCGCCGTGGTCGGGCATTCGCGCGGCGGCAAGGCGGCGTTGTGGGCCGGGGCCGAGGACACACGCTTCGCGCTCGTCGTCTCGAACGAGTCGGGGGAAGGCGGCGCCGCGCTCAGCCGGCGCAACTACGGCGAGACCATCGCCCGGATCAACGAGGTGTTTCCCCACTGGTTCGCCGGCAACTACAAGGCCTTCGGCGGCCGCGCCGCGGAGCTGCCGGTGGATCAGCACATGCTGCTGGCGCTCATCGCGCCGCGTGGCTTGTACGTCGCCAGCGCGTCGGAGGATCTCTGGGCCGACCCGCGCGGCGAGTTCCTGTCGCTGGCCCACGCCTCGCCGGTGTTTGCCCTGTGGGGCGACCGCGCCATCGCGCCGGACGCGATGCCGCCGCTCGAGCGGCCGCTCCGCACCGCGCGCCGCGGGTATCACGTGCGCCGCGGCGTCCACAACCTGACGCCCTATGACTGGGAGCGGTTCGCCGACTTCGCAGACACGCTCTGGAAGGAATAGGAGGAGAGCCCGTCGTGTGCCGAAACATCAAGACCCTCGCCAACTTCGAGCCGCCGGCCACCGGCGATGAGATCCGTGCGTCCGCGCTGCAGTTCGTCCGCAAGCTGAGCGGCACGTCGCGCCCCTCCAAAGCCAACGAGGCCGCGTTCAACCGCGCGGTCGAGGAGGTGACGGCGTCCGCCGAGCGGCTGATTGCGTCGCTGACGACGGCCGCGCCGCCGCGCAACCGTGAGGAAGAAGCGCGCAAGGCCCGCGAGCGCTCGCAGCAGCGGTTCGCGTAACCAACTTCAGGAGCCGCGACATGACCACGAAGAGATTGATCAGCTTCGCCCTGGTGGCCGCGGGGATCGCCGCAGGGCTCGCCCTCACACGCGAGACAACCAGCGCCCGGCAGGCGGCTCCCCCAGTAGCGAGCGACGTGGCGCTCGATGTGGCGATCGACAAGGACGACCTCGGCGGCGTCGTCACCGGGCCGAAGGGGCCGGAGGCGGGCGTGTGGGTGATTGCCGAGACGGCCGACCTGCCGACACGATTCGCCAAGATCGTCGTGACCGACGACCAGGGACGCTACGTCGTGCCCGATCTGCCGGCAGCGAAGTACAGCGTCTGGGTGCGCGGCTACGGCCTGGTCGACTCCGCAAAGGTCGAGGCCGCCCCGGGAAAGCCGCTGAACCTGACGGCGGTCGCGGCGCCGACGCCGCGCGCGGCGGCCGAGTACTATCCGGCCGGCTATTGGTTTTCGCTCCTCCGCGTACCCGACAAGAAGGATTTCCCGGGCACCGGGCCATCCGGCAACGGCATCTCGCCGAACATGAAGAGCCAGGCCGAATATCTTCGCCACCTGAAGAATGGCACCTGTCTCGCCTGCCATCAGCTCGGGAACAAGGCGACCCGCGAGATCCCGCCGGCGCTCGGCACGTTCGCCTCGACCGAGCAGGCGTGGGAGCGCCGCATCCAGTCGGGGCAGGCCGGCGTCAACATGATCCCGTCGCTCAGCCAGATGGGCCGCGAGCGGACGCTGTCCGTCTTTGCCGACTGGACGGACCGCATTGCCGCCGGTGACGTGCCGCCCGCGCCGCCGCGGCCCCAGGGCCTCGAGCGCAACGTCGTCATCACCATGTGGGACTGGGCGGATCCGAAGGCCTACCTGCACGACGTGGTCTCGACCGATCGGCGGAACCCGACGCTCAACGCCAACGGCCTCCTCTACGGCGCCCTCGAGCTCAGCGCCGACTACCTGCCGGTGCTCGACCCGGTCGGCCACGAAGCCGGCAAGGTGATGTTGTCGGTCCGCGATCCGAATACGCCGCCGACCAGTCCCAAGATGCCGGCCCCGTCACCGTACTGGGGAGACGACGTCCTGTGGACGAGCAAGAACAACGTCCACAACCCGATGCTGGACGAGAAGGGCCGGGTGTGGCTCACCTCCGCGGTCCGGCCGCCGGACAACCCCGCCTACTGCAAGGAGGGCTCGAGCCATCCGTCGGCGAAGCTCTTTCCCCTCCAGCGCGCGAGCCGCCACCTCCAGGTCTACGATCCGAAGACGCGGCAGCTGACGCACATCAGCACCTGCTTCAGCACCCACCACCTGATGTTCGCCGAAGATGCGAACAACACGCTGTGGACGAGCGGCGGCGGCCAGGTCGTCGGCTGGTTGAACCGGAAGATGTTCGAGGAGACGGGCGACGAAGAGAAGTCCCAGGGCTGGACGGCGCTCATCATGGACACCAACGGCAATGGCATCCGCGACGCCTACGTCGAGCCCGACCAGCCGCTCGACCCGGCCAAGGACAAGCGGTTCGCCGGCGCGTTCTACTCTGTCGCCCCGGCGCCGGATGGCTCGGTGTGGGGCACCGTGCTCGGCTTCCCGGGCGCCGTGGTCCGGCTGAACCCGGGAAAGAACCCGCCGGAGACCGCGCTCGCCGAGGTCTATGCACCGCCCGTCGACGATCCGAAGACGCCGGGCTTCTCGCCGCGCGGCGGCGACGTGGACCGCAACGGCGTGTACTGGGCGGCGCTCGCCAGCGGGCACATGGCCAGCTTCGATCGGCGGAAGTGCAAGGGCCCGCTCAACGGCCCCACCGCCACCGGCGCGCACTGTCCCGAAGGCTGGACGCTCTATCCCGAGCCGCTGCCGCAGCTGCAGGGCGTCAGCGACCCGGGGAGCGCGGAAGGCAGCTACTACACCTGGGTCGATCAGTTCGACGCGTCGGGCCTCGGCGTCAACACGCCGATCAACACCGGCAACCTGTCCGAAGGGCTGCTGGCGCTCAAGGACGGCAAGTGGGTCGTGCTGCGCGTGCCCTATCCGCTCGGCTACTACACGAAGTGGATGGACGGGCGGATCGACAACCCCAAGGGGGGCTGGAAAGGCCGCGGGCTGTGGTCCACGATCAGCACGCGCGCGCCGTTCCACATGGAGACGGGGAAGGGGACGACCAGCAAGGTCTACAAGATGCAGATGCGTCCGACCCCGCTGGCGAAATGATGTCCGGCGTTCCGCGAACCGCCGGCCGGCTCACTCATTCAGGGACTCTCGCATGATGAACAGGTGTGTTACTGCCGCCGTCTCCGTCCTTCTCGCCGCCGGACTCGCCAGCGTGACGCCGGACGCGAGGCAGACATCCGCCCCGCCCAACATCCTGCTGATCCATGCCGACGATCTCGGTTACGGAGATCTCAGCGCGTTCGGGCAGTGGAAATTCCAGACGCCGTCGCTCGATCGTCTCGCGAAGGACGGGACCCGGTTCACGCAGTACTACTCGGGCAGCACCGTGTGCGCGCCGTCGCGCGCCGCCCTCATGACCGGCAAGCACACCGGCCACGCCTGGATCCGGGGGAACGGCCGGCTGCCCGAAGGCGACGTCCCGCTGCGGGCCGAGGAAGTGACGCTGGCGGAGGTGCTGAAGGGGGCGGGGTACCGCACCGCCGTGATCGGCAAGTGGGGCCTCGGCCAGCCCGGCACCGAAGGGCAGGCCGACCGCCAGGGCTTCGACTATCAATTCGGCTTCCTCGACCATCGCCACGCGCACCGTCAGTTCACCGACTACCTGTGGCGCAACGCCGAGCGGGTCCCCGTCAACCTCGAGACCGACTACGTCAACGACCTGTTCACGAAGGAGGCCGCGGCGTTCGTCGAGCGCGACGACCCCAAGCCGTTCTTCGTCTACCTGAACTACACCGTGCCGCACGCCGAGATGCGCGCGCCCGAGGATTCGCTCGCCCCCTATCGCGGCAAGTTCCCCGAGACGCCGTTCGAGAACGCCAAGGCGGACGCCGTGGCGACCGGCGCGCAGCCCAACTCGGCGACGCTCGGCTACCGGTCGCAGCCGACGCCGAAGGCGGCGTTCGCCGGGATGGTCACCCGGATGGATCGCGACATCGGCCGCCTGCTCGACGTGCTCGAGGCTCGCGGCCTCGACCAGCGCACGCTCGTGCTGTTCACCAGCGACAACGGCCCGCACCGCGAAGGCGGCGCGGATCCCGCGTTCTTCAACAGCTCGGGCAGCCTGCGCGGCATCAAGCGCGACCTCTACGAGGGCGGCATCCGCGTGCCGATGATCGCGCGGTGGACCGGCACGGTCCCGGCCGGGAAGGTCAGCGACCACGTCTGGGCCCACTGGGACGTCCTGCCGACGGTGGCGGACCTGGCCGGCGCCAAGGTGCCGGACGGCATCGACGGGCTGTCGATGGCCAGGGCGCTGCGGGGAGAGCCGCAGCCGGGCCACGAGTTCCTCTATTGGGAGTTCCACGAGCGCGGCTTCCAGCAGGCCGTGCGCATGGGCCAGTGGAAGGCGGTGCGCCTGAAGCCGGGAGCGCCGCTCGAGCTCTACGACCTCAAGGCGGACCGGCAGGAGGCGCGCAACGTTGCCGCCGCGAACCCCGAAGTCGTGGAAAAGATCGAGGCGTATCTCCGGAAGGCCCGCACCGAGTCGGCGCGCTGGCCGGTGAAGTAAGCTTCCCCTGGAGGCCTCATGTCCCGTACATTCGCCCGGCTCTGTCTCGCCCTCGTGCTGCTCTCCGTGCCGCTGGTGCCTATGTCCCTCTACGCGCAGACCTCCAAACAGCCGGTTCGCCACGTCGTGGTCTTCAAGTACAAGCCGGAGGCCACCGCCGACCAGATCAAGCAGGTGACCGAGGCCTTCCGCGCCCTGCGCGGCAAGATCCCGGGGATGACGGCGTTCGAAGACGGCGTCAACAACAGCCCGGAAGGCAAGAACCAGGGCTTCACCCACGTCTACACGATGACGTTCGAGAGCCTGGCCGCGCGGGATGCCTACCTGCCGCACCCGGAGCACAAGAAGTTCGGCGAGCTGCTCGGCACGCTCGGCATCGTCGCCGACGCCTTCGTGGTGGACTACGTCCCTGGGAGCTGACCGCCCCGCGGCAGCGCGGCGGCCGGCATGGCGCTGACGTCCACCGTCCACCAGTTCCTCATCGACCTCGCGGATGCCGACCGCGGGGTCTACGAGTCGCTGCAGCTGCGCGTCGCGAGGCATCCATCCGAGGCCGAAGAGTTCCTCGTCGCGCGCGTGCTGGCGTACTGCCTCGAATACCAGGACGGCATCACCTTCTCGAAAGGGTTGTGTGAACCGGACGAGCCGGCGGTCATGGTGCGCGGGCCGGCCGGGGACATCCGCGTGTGGATAGAGATCGGCTCGCCGGACGCCGCGCGGCTGCACCGGGCGTCCAAGGCCGTGCCCCGCGTGGTCGTGTACACGCACAAGGACCCGCACCAGCTGGCGCGCAACCTGGCGGGAGAGCGGATCCACCGGGTCGACGCGCTCGAGGTCTACGCGCTGGACCGGCGGCTGGTGGCCAGCCTGGCCGGGCGGCTCGATCGCCGCACCGAGCTGGCGCTGTCGGTCATGGATCGCGAACTGCACGTCTCGATCGGCCCCGACACCCTCAGCGGGACCGCGCACCGCGTGGCCATCGGCTGACGCCGCGCCGCGCCGGGAGCCCGGGTGGTCGGCCGGCTGCCGCGCGACTAGTGGTAGCATGCGCACTCGACTCGCCCATCGGTTGCGTGTTTTCCAGGAGCCAGCCGCGTTGTCCACTTCCGCCGCCCCGCTTGCCGCACCATCGACTCCCCGCGACTACAAGATCTGGCAGGTGATCGCCGCCTCGTCGGTGGGCACCATGATCGAGTGGTACGACTTCTACATCTTTGGCAGCCTGGCGAGCGTGATTTCGCCGCTCTTCTATCCGAGCGGCAACGACACGCTGGCGCTGATTGCCTACCTCTCGACGTTCGCCGTCGGGTTCGTGGTGCGTCCGTTCGGCGCGCTGTTCTTCGGCCGCATCGGTGACCTGGTCGGGCGCAAGTACGCCTTCCTCGTCACGCTGATGATCATGGGCTTCGCGACCGCGCTCATCGGCGTGCTGCCGACCTACGCCACGATTGGCCTGGCCGCTCCGCTGCTGCTGCTGGTGATCCGCATCCTGCAGGGGCTGGCGCTCGGCGGCGAATACGGCGGCGCCGCCGTCTACGTGGCCGAGCACGTGCCCGACGGCAAGCGCGGCTTCTACACCAGCTTCATCCAGATCACGGCAACGCTCGGGCTGTTCGTGTCGCTCGCCGTGATCCTGATCGTCCAGAACACGATGTCGGAGGCGGCCTTTCGCGACTGGGGCTGGCGGCTCCCGTTCCTGATTTCGATTGCCCTGGTGGCGGTCTCGCTCTACATCCGCCTGCAGATGAAGGAGTCGCCCATCTTCACGCACCTGAAGGGGACCGGGGCGACCTCGGCGCAGCCGCTGAAGGAGGCGTTCACGCAGTGGGGCAACCTGAAGCGCGTGCTGATCTCGCTCTTCGGCGCCACCGCGGGCCAGGGCGTGGTCTGGTACACCGGCCAGTTCTACGCCCTCTTCTACCTGCAGACGATCCTCAACGTGCACGACACGTCGGCCAACTACATCGTCGCGACCGCGCTGCTGCTCGGCATGCCGTTGTTCGTCGTCTTTGGCAGCCTGTCGGACCGCCTCGGGCGCAAGCGCATCATGATGGCCGGCCTGCTGCTCGCCGCGGTGTCCTACGTCCCGATTTACCGCGCGATGCAGGCGGCAGCCGGCTCGAACGTGGTGACGGCGGTGTCGCAGCGGAGTGCCGTGACCGGCGCCATCAGCCTGACACCCCAGACAACGGTCAACGGCGCGCTGCAGCCGGCCGCCGAGGTGCTGCCCTACACGGGCCTCGGCGCGCTCGCCGCGGATCCCATCGCGTGGAAGCTGATCCTGCTCGTCTTCATCCAGCTCGTCTTCGTGACGATGGTCTACGGCCCGATCGCGGCGTATCTCGTCGAGGCGTTCCCGGCGAAGATTCGCTACACCGCGCTGTCGCTGCCGTACCACATCGGCAACGGCGTGTTCGGCGGCCTGCTGCCGGTGATTGGACTGGCGATCGTCGCCAGGACGGGCAACATCTACGCCGGCCTCTACTACCCGATCGTCGTGGCGGGGATCACCTTCGTCATCGGCTCGCTGCTGCTGAAGGAAACGCACAGCGTGCTGATCTGGCAGGAAGTGGACGGCAGCGTGCCGCGGCCGCGGCCCTGACGCGGCGCCGCCGGACCGCGAGTGGCCATGCCTCGCTACGTCGCCTTTCTCCGCGCCATCAACGTGGGCGGGCACGTCGTCCGGATGGAACGGCTGCGGCAGCTGTTCGAGCAGATCGGCCTGCTGGAGGTCGAGAGCTTCATCGCCAGCGGCAACCTGATCTTCGTCAGCGCCGCGACCGACGCCCGCGCCCTGGAGCGGCGGATCGAAGGGGCGCTCGAATCCGCGCTCGGCTACGCCGTGGCCACCTTCGTTCGATCGACGAAGGAGCTCGCCGCGATCGCGGCGCACCAGCCCTTCGGCGCGGAGCCGCCTGGCGCCGGCAGCCACACCACCTACGTCGTCTTGCTGGCCGCGGCGCTCCCGGCCGCCGCCCGGAACCGGGTGCTCGCGCTGGCTTCGGACGGCAGCGAGCTCGCCGTGAAGGGGCGGGAGATCTACTGGCGCCAGCGCGGCCCGATGCTGAAGGCGCCGTTCACGGGCGCCCAGCTCGAGCGCGCCGCGGGCCCGGCCACCGTGCGCAACCTGAACACCGTGGTGCGGCTCGCCGCGAGATATCCGCCGGTGTGACCGGGCGGCGCGGATGCGCCGGTTTATTGCTACACTGCGCAGCCATGACCGAGTCGCAGACTGCGGAACAGGACAGCCCGGCCACGCCGCCGCCGACGACCCGCATCGGCTGGATTGGCACCGGCGTGATGGGGCAGTCGATGAGCCGGCACCTCGTGTCGGCCGGCTATCCCACGACTGTCTACAGCCGGACCCGCGCCAAGGCCCGGGAGGTGCTCGACCTCGGGGCGACCTGGGCCGACACGCCCCGCGCGGTTGCCGAGGCATCCGATGTCGTGTTCACCATGGTTGGATTCCCGGCCGACGTCCGCGAGGTCTACTTCTCGCCCGACGGGGTGCTGGCCGGCGTCCGCCGCGGCGCGCTCCTGGTGGACATGACCACGACCGAACCCACCCTGGCCAAGGAGATCGACGAACGGGCGCGCGCCGCGGGCGCCCGCGCCGTGGACGCGCCGGTGTCGGGCGGGGACGTCGGTGCGCGCAACAAGACCCTGTCCATCATGATCGGCGGCGATCCCGGGGCCGTGGCCGCGGTGATGCCGCTCTTCCAGATCCTCGGCCGCAACATCGTCCATCAGGGGGCGGCCGGGGCCGGGCAGCACACCAAGATGTGCAACCAGATCGTGATTGCCGGGACGATGATCGGGGTGTGCGAGAGCCTGCTGTACGCCTACCGTGCGGGGCTCGATCCGGAGAAGATGCTGGAGTCGATCCGGAGCGGGGCGGCGGGGTGCTGGTCGCTCGAGAACCTGGCCCCGCGCGTGCTCAAGGGCAACTTCGAGCCGGGCTTCATCGTCGAGCACTTCGTGAAGGACATGGGCATCGCGCTGGCCGAGTCACAGCGCATGGGGCTGGTGATGCCCGGTCTGGCGCTCGTGCACCAGCTGTATCTTGCCCTCCAGGCCCAGGGGCACGGCCGCCGCGGTACGCAGGCCCTGCTGCTGGCGCTGGAGCACATCTCCAACGTGAAGCGTCCGGCAACGCCGCAGGCTGTGTCCGCATCCTAACGAGGCCCTCCCATGTCCGAGATCAAGAAGAAGACACGCAGGAAGCTGGCGAAGCGGTTGAAGAAGCTCGTCAAGAAGCACGGCGCCGAGACCACCCTGGCGCTGGTCACCGGGATCGTCAGCGCGCTGGCCGCCAAGGCTGAGGTGGAGGCCAGCCCCGAGCCGGCACCCGAGCCGATCCCCCTGCCGCGGCTGCGGCGGCGTCCGTAGCCGAGCTTGCGGGACCGGAAGTTGGACGTCTTTTTGCGAGCTGTATCGGCAGGAGGCTCGCACTATGAATCGTGACGAGATTGACGGCAAAACTGAGCAGGTGAAGGGCAAAGTGAAGCAGGCTGTCGGCGATGCCACCGACGACGAGCGGATGCACGACGAAGGGGTCGCCGACGAGGCTGCCGGGGACGTGCAGGAAGGGTTTGGCCGGGCCCGGCGGAAGGTCGGGGAGGCCATCAAGGACGTTGGCGACAGCCTGAAGAGGTAGTCCGCCTGCCTCAGCCGTGGGGCGGCTCCCGGGCCGCTCCACGCTTTTCCCCCGGTTTTTCCTGCCGATCCGGCCAGCGGCCAGTCCCAGCCAAAAATAAACCGGGTCGTCTCCGCTCTTGCTTGCGTCCGTGAACCGCCTTTTGATATATTTGCAAGGTTCTGGTCGGCCCTGGGACACCCTATCTAGGGCACGACGTCCAGACGGCAACGCCGCTGGTCGCGCGACACGCGCGAAAAAACCGTCCTGTTGCGATCGCTGATCGCCGGGATGGTGCGGGCTGCATCGAAGGCGCCACCGGGGACATGCTCCGGGGTTCGGGCGCCTTTCCATCAACTTTATAGGGTAAGTCAGTTCCAGGTGCCGGGCCGCTGAGGCGGCTCCCTAGGCTTGGAACACCATGTTTTTTGCGCGCCGCGGGCATTGGTGCGCGATGGAGCTATCGTGCCGACGATCAGCCAGCTGGTTCGAAAAGGGCGGGAAGCGGTCGTAACCAAGACCAAGAGTCCGGCGCTGCAGGACAGTCCGCAGAAGCGCGGCGTGTGCGTCCGTGTCTTCACGCAGACCCCGAAGAAGCCGAACTCGGCGCTGCGCAAGGTCGCGCGCGTCCGCCTCACGAACGGCATCGAGGTCACGACCTACATCCCGGGTGTCGGGCACAACCTCCAGGAGCACTCGCTCGTGCTCATCCGCGGCGGCCGCGTGAAGGATCTGCCGGGCGTCCGCTACCACGTCGTGCGCGGCACGCTCGACGCGGTCGGGGTCCAGGGGCGCAAGCAGGGGCGGTCCAAGTACGGAGCGAAGCGACCGAAGCAGTAGGGGCCGGCGGGCGGGACCGGGTCCGGGCCCCCCCCCGACGTGCAAGACGAAGCGCAGGAAAGTGGAATCTGACACATGCCCAGACGACGTGAAATACCGAAGCGTGAAGTGCCTCTCGACCCGCTCTACAGCAGCGCGCTGGTCACGAAGTTCATCAGCACGCTGATGCGCGACGGCAAGCGCAGCACCGCCGAGAGCATCATGTACGGCAGCCTCTCCTCGATCCAGGAGAAGACCGGCGACGACCCGCTGAAGGTCTTCAAGAAGGCGGTCGAGAACGTCAAGCCGGCGCTCGAGGTGAAGTCGCGCCGCGTCGGCGGCTCGAACTACCAGGTGCCGGTCGAAGTGAACCCGAACCGCCGGCTGTCGCTCAGCATCCGCTGGCTGGTCGGCTACGCGCGGGCGCGCGGCGACGGCAAGACGATGGTCGAGAAGCTCGCCAACGAGTTCCTCGACGCGGCCAACCTGCGTGGCGGCGCGGTGAAGAAGCGCGAAGACACGCACCGGATGGCGGAAGCCAACAAGGCCTTCGCCCACTATCGCTGGTAGCACGGATGCCGCCTTGCCGCCTCACGGCGGCGGCGCCACCGGGCGCCCCGCGGCCGACGAAATAGACAGCAATGCCAAGACAGACACCGCTCAATCGCACGCGCAACATCGGCATCATGGCGCACATCGATGCCGGCAAGACCACCACGACGGAACGGATCCTGTTCTACACCGGCCGTACGTACAAGATCGGCGAAGTGCACGAAGGCACGGCGACGATGGACTGGATGGAGCAGGAGCAGGAGCGGGGCATCACGATCACGTCGGCGGCGACGACCTGTTTCTGGCGCGACATCCGCATCAACATCATCGACACGCCCGGCCACGTCGACTTCACCGCCGAGGTCGAGCGCTCGCTGCGGGTGCTCGACGGCGCGGTCGCGGTGTTCGACTCGGTGGCCGGCGTCGAGCCCCAGTCGGAAACGGTGTGGCGCCAGGCGGACAAGTACCGCGTGCCGCGCATCTGCTTCGTCAACAAGATGGACCGCATCGGCGCGGACTTCAAGCGCACCTTCGAGCAGATCACCTCGAAGCTCGGCGGCAACCCGGTCGCGATCCAGCTGCCGATCGGCGCCGAGGACAAGTTCGCCGGCGTCATCGACCTGGTCAAGATGAAGGCGATCCGCTACAAGGACGAGACGATGGGCGCCGAGTACATCGTCGACGAGATTCCGGCCGACATGCTCGCCGAGGCGAAGCAGTACCGCGAGCAGCTGATCGAGAAGGTCAGCGAGGCGGACGACAAGCTGCTCGAGAAGTACCTGCACGGCGAGGAGCTGACCGAGGAGGAGATCAAGGCGGCGCTGCGCAAGCGCGTCATCACCTCCGTCCACACCGAGGGGGCCAAGGCGGAGCCGGCGTTCGTGCCGGTCATCTGCGGCTCGGCCTTCAAGAACAAGGGCGTCCAGCCGCTGCTCGACGCGGTGGTCGACTACCTGCCGTCGCCGGTCGACGTGCCGGCGATCGTCGGCTTCGACCCGAACAAGGGGCCGGACGTGCTGGTGCAGCGCCCCGCCTCGGACGACGCGCCGTTTTCGGCGCTGGCGTTCAAGATCATGACCGACCCGTTCGTCGGTCAGCTGACCTTCATCCGCGTCTATTCGGGGGTCATGACCGCCGGCTCGACGGTCTACAACTCGACCAAGCAGAAGTCGGAGCGCCTCGGCCGCCTGCTGCAGATGCACGCGAACAAGCGCGAAGAGATCAAGGAAGTCTACGCCGGCGACATCGCCGCCGGCGTCGGCCTCAAGACGGTGACGACCGGCGACACCATCTGCGACGAGCGCAACGCGGTGGTGCTCGAGTCGATGGACTTCCCGGAGCCGGTCATCTCGCTCGCCATCGAGCCGAAGACCAAGGCCGACCAGGAGAAGCTCGGCGTCGGCCTGCAGAAGCTGATGGCGGAGGACCCGACGTTCCGCGTCAAGACCGACCAGCAGACCGGCGAAGTCGTGATCGCCGGCATGGGCGAGCTGCACCTCGAGATCATCGTCGACCGCCTCAAGCGCGAGTTCAACGTCGAGGCGAGCGTCGGCCGGCCGCAGGTCGCCTACAAGGAAACGCTGACCCGCGCCGCCGACGGCGAGATGAAGTACGCCAAGCAGACCGGCGGCCGCGGCCAGTACGGCCACGCCAAGATTCATCTCTTCCCCGGCGAGCCCGGCACCGGCTACATCTTCGAGAACAAGATCAGCGGCGGCTCGATCCCGAAGGAATTCATCAAGCCGATCGACGAAGGCATCAAGGAAGCGCTCACCCGCGGCGTGCTCGCCGGCTACCCGGTGGACGATGTCCGGATCGAGCTCTACGACGGCTCCTACCACGACGTCGACTCCTCGGAAATGGCCTTCAAGATCGCCGGGTCGATGGCGTTCCAGGATGCGGCGAAGAAGGCCAAGCCGGTGCTGCTCGAGCCGGTGATGCGCGTCGAGGTCGTCGTCCCCAAGGAGCACATGGGGGACGTCATGGGCAACCTGTCGAGCCGGCGCGGCCAGATCCAGTCGCAGGAGGATCGCGGCGGCACGCAGATCATCAACGCGCGGGTGCCGCTGTCGGAGATGTTCGGCTACGCCACCGACCTGCGGTCGCGCACCCAGGGCCGCGCGACCTATTCGATGCACTTCGACCGCTACGAGCCGGCGCCGGGCCACGTCAGCGACGAGGTCGTCGCGCGGGTGCAGGGGAAGACATAAGAATCGGTTCAGAGTGCAGGGGTGCACGGTGCAGGGTTCGAACGATGAACGATGAACCCTGAATGCTTGGCCGGCACCCTGCACCCTGCACCGTGAACCTTGAACGACAGAGAGACACCAGCATGGCATCACCATTCAGCGACAAGATCCGGATCCGTTTGAAGGCCTACGACAACCGGGTGCTGGACCAGTCGACGACGGAGATCGTGGACACGGCGCGGCGCACCGGGGCGCGGCTGGCCGGGCCGATTCCGCTGCCGACGGAGAAGAACAAGTGGACGGTGCTGCGCTCGCCGCACGTCGACAAGAAGTCGCGCGAGCAGTTCGAGATCCGCACGCACAAGCGGCTGATCGACATCTTCGAGCCGACGCCGCAGACCGTTGACGCGCTGATGAAGCTCGACCTGCCGGCCGGGGTGGACGTCGAGATCAAGGCGTTCGGGAAAGAGCACAAATAATGGTTACCGGAATCATCGGCAGAAAAGTCGGCATGACGCAGCTGTTCCAGCCGGACGGCACCGTCTTCCCGGGCACCGTGATCAAGGCGGGCCCCTGCGTGGTCGTCCAGGCGAAGACGGCGCAGGCGGACGGCTACGAGGCGGTGCAGCTCGGCCTGGTCGAGGATCGGCCGGCGCGGGTGCGCAAGCCGCTCGCCGGGCACTTCAAGAAGGCCGGTGTGCCGCCGACCCGCGTGCGCCGCGAGGTGACGGTCGCCAAGGGCGCCGAGGCGCCCAAGGCCGGCGACCAGATCCTGGTGAACGCGCTGTTCACCAACGGCGACCGGGTGGACGTGATTGGCGTGAGCAAGGGCAAGGGGTTCCAGGGCGTCATGCGGCGCCACAACTTCGCCGGCGGCGCGGCCACCCACGGCTCGATGTTCCACCGCGCGCCCGGGTCGATCGGCGCCTCGTCGTTCCCCTCGCGCGTCGTCAAGGGCATGCGCGCGGCCGGGCGGATGGGGGGCGACCGCGTCACCACCCGCAACCTGCGGATCGTGGCGGTCGACGTCGAGAACAACCTGCTGATCGTGCGCGGCGCGGTGCCGGGGGCGGCGGGCAACTACGTGCTCGTGCGCAAGGCGATCGCCGCGAAGCCGGAGGCCAAGCCGCAGGCCGAGAAGCCGGGCAAGGCGGCCATCGCCAAGAAGGGCAAGAAGTAGCGGGACCGGGAACGATTATGAAACTCGACATCGTGAACGCGCAGAACGAGAACGTCGGCTCGCTCGAGCTGAAGGACGAGATCTTTGGCGGGCGCGTCAAGACCGGCCTGATCTGGGAGTCGGTCGTGCAGGAGAACGCCGCGGCGCGGCGCGGCACGCACGCGACCAAGACGCGCGCCGAGGTCAGCGGCTCGGGCAAGAAGCCGTGGCGGCAGAAGGGCACCGGCCGCGCCCGCGTCGGCGAGATCCGGAACCCGCTGTGGCGCAAGGGGGGCACCGTGTTCGGCCCGCAGCCGCGCAGCTACGCCTACGACCTGCCGAAGAAGGTGCAGCTCGGCGCGCTGCGCGCGGCGATCGCCCAGAAGGCGCAGGACGGCGCTCTCGTGGTCGTCGACAAGCTCGAGGCCGGCGAGCGCAAGACCAAGGCAACCGCCGCCCTGCTCAAGCGGCTGGGCGCGACCGGCAAGACGCTGGTCATCGACGTGCACCCGCAGGAGGCGTTTTCGCTGAGCGCGCGGAACATCGCCGGCGTGCGGCTGGTGCCGAGCGGCCGGGTGACGGCGCGCGACGTGATGGACACGTCGCGGGTGATTGCCACGCGCGAGGCGCTCGAGAAGCTGCAGGAGTCGTTGGGATAAGTCGGCGGGGCCCCGTGGCCGCCCGCCCTGGTAACTGACCATGAAACTGACAGACGTCATCCGCCGCCCGCTGATCACCGAGAAGACGACGCTGCTGCGCGAGGACGGCCGCACGCTGGTGTTCCAGGTCGCCACCGGGGCGACCAAGATCGACATCAAGCGCGCCGTCGAGAAGCTGCTCGGCTCGAAGGTGGAAGCGGTGCGGACCGCGATCGCGCACGGCAAGTTCAAGCGCCAGGGGCGGTTCATCGGCCAGCGCTCGGACTGGAAGAAGGCCTACGTCAAGCTGCGCGACGGCGAGAAAATCCCCGAGTTCCTCGAAGGGGCGTAAGGACGGCAGCCTCCGGCCCAGGCCGGACGCGTCAAGGATCCGAGATCATGCCGATTAGAAAATACAATCCCACCTCGCCCGGGCGCCGGTTCCAGACCGTGCAGGTGTTCGACGAGATCACCGCGACCGAGCCGTACAAGCCGCTCACCGAGCCGCTGCGGAAGTCGGGCGGGCGCAACAACCACGGCGAGCTGACGTCGTGGTGGCGCGGCGGCGGCCACAAGCGCAGCTACCGCGTGATCGACTTCAAGCGGGACAAGGCGGGGATTCCGGCCAAGGTGTCGACGGTCGAATACGACCCGAACCGCTCGGCGCGGATTGCGCTGCTGACCTACGCCGACGGCGAGAAGCGCTACATCCTGCAGCCGGCGGGCATCAAGGTCGGCGACACGCTGGTGTCGGGCGAGAGCGTCGACATCCTGCCGGGCAACGCGCTGCCGCTCAAGAACATCCCGCTCGGCACGATGATCCACAACGTCGAGCTGCGGCCGGGCAAGGGCGGCCAGATCGCGCGCAGCGCCGGCTCGGCGGTGCAGCTGGTGGCGAAAGAGGGCGCCTACGCCTCGGTCAAGATGCCGTCCGGCGAGATCCGCAAGATCAACACCGACTGCCTCGCCACCATCGGCCAGGTCGGCAACGTCGACCACGAGAACGTGTCGATCGGCAAGGCCGGCCGCAACCGCTGGCTGGGCAAGAAGCCGCACGTCCGCGGCGTGGCGATGAACCCGGTGGATCACCCGCTCGGCGGCGGTGAAGGCAAGACGTCGGGCGGCCGGCACCCGGTGTCGCCGTGGGGCGTGCCGACCAAGGGCTACAAGACGCGGAACCGCAAGGTCACGGACCGCTTCATCGTCCAGCGGCGGCGGAAGTAAGAGTTTTCGCGACGAGCATAAAACGATGAGCAGATCACTGAAAAAGGGTCCCTTCGTCGACGTCCCCCTTCTCGAGAAGGTGGAAGTGATGAACCGGAACAACGACAAGAAGGTCATCAAGACCTGGTCGCGCCGCTCGACGGTGGTGCCGGAGATGGTCGGGCACACCATCGCGGTGCACAACGGCCGCAAGTTCATCCCGGTCTACATCACCGAGAACATGGTCGGGCACAAGCTGGGCGAGTTCGCGCCCACCCGGCAGTTCAAGGGGCACACGACCAAGAGCGACAAAGCGGCGTCGGTGGCGCCGGCGAAGGCGGGTGGCTAATGGCGGTGCAGGCACACGCGACGGCGAAGTACATCCGCACCTCGGCGCAGAAGGCCGGGCTGGTGATGGACCTGATCCGCGGCCGTGACGTGAACCACGCGCTCGCGACGCTGCGCTTCGCGCGCAAGAGCGTGGCGAAGGACATCGAGAAGGTGCTGCGCTCGGCGATTGCCAACGCGTCGCAGAAGGAGGGCTTCGGCGGCGACGTCGAGCGGCTCTTCGTGGCGGCCTGTTATGCCGACCAGGGCCCGTCGCAGAAGCGGATCCGGCCGGCGCCGATGGGGCGCGCGTTCCGGGTCGTCAAGCGCACCGCGCACCTGACGGTGCGGGTGTCGGAGCGGCCGGCGGCGGCGGTGGCGGCGGCGGCGGGCGAGGGCGCGGCGCCGAAACGGGCGCGCGGCGCGAAACCGAAGCCGGCGGCGCGCAAGCCGGCGGCGCGCACGACCAGCCGTCCCGCGCGGTCGACGTCGAAGAAGAAGGCAGAGGCTTAAATGGGTCAGAAAGTTCATCCGCACGGGTTCCGGCTCGGCTTCAACAAGACCTGGCGGTCGCGCTGGTTCGCCGACAAGGACTACGCCAAGCTGCTGCACGAGGACCTCAAGCTGCGCGACACGCTGAAGTCGCGCTTCGCGCATGCCGGCGTGTCGAAGATCGAGATCGAGCGGGCGGCCAACAAGCTGAAGATCGACATCTACACCTCGCGCCCCGGCATCATCATCGGCCGCAAGGGCACCGAGGTCGACAAGCTGAAGAGCGAGATCCAGAAGAAGACCAACCGCGAGGTCTTCATCAACATCCAGGAGATCCAGAAGCCGGAGCTCGACGCCCAGCTGATCGGCGAATCGGTGGCGATGCAGCTCGAGAAGCGCGTCGCGTTCCGCCGGGCGATGCGCAAGGCGGTCGAGTCGGCGCTGCGCTTCGGCGCGCGCGGCATCAAGGTGCGGGTGTCGGGGCGGCTCAACGGCGCCGAGATCGCGCGCTCGGAGTGGTACCTGCACGGCCAGCTGCCGCTGCAGACGCTGCGCGCCGACATCGACTACGGGTTCGCCGAAGCGTTCACCACCTACGGCGCCATCGGCGTCAAGGTGTGGCTCTACAAGGGCGAGCGGCTCGCGCCGCGGATCGGCCGCGAGGAAGATTACAGGGGCCCGCGGCGTGCCGCCGGCGGGCGCGGCTAGGCCGCAAGGAACGTCGCTATGTTGATGCCGAAGAAGGTCAAGTACCGGAAGCAGCAGCGCGGTCGCATGTGCGGCAAGGCGTGGCGCGGCTCCGACGTGTCGTTCGGCGACTACGGGCTCAAGGCGCTCGAGCCGTGCTGGATGACGGCGCGGCAGATCGAGGCGGCGCGCGTCGCCATGACGCGCTTCGTCAAGCGCGGCGGCAAGATCTGGATCCGGGTGTTCCCGGACAAGCCGATCACCAAGAAGCCGCAGGAGACGCGGATGGGCAAGGGCAAGGGGGCGCCGGAAGAGTGGGTGTGCGTGGTGCGCCCGGGGCGGATCCTGTTCGAGATGGAAGGGGTCAACGAGGCCGACGCGCGCGAGGCGATGCGCCTGGCCGCCGCCAAGCTGCCGATCAAGACCAAGTTTGCGACGCGGTTCGCGGAAGAGAGGGCGTCATGAAGGTGGCCGACGTCCGCGACCTGCAGGTCGACGAGCTGCGGCAGCGCGAGCGGGAGATGGACGACCAGCTCTTCCGCCTGCGGATTCAGAAGTCGATGGGGCAGCTCGAGGCGGCCCACAAGCTCAAGGCGCTGCGGCGCGACCTCGCGCGGGTGAAGACGGTGCTGCGCGAGAAGGAGACCCCGGCGCCCGGTACGGGCGGCGCGTAAGGAGAGTTATGGCGGTCAAGGCTGAAATTACGGGCGTCGTCGTCAGCGACAAGATGGCCAAGACGGTGACAGTGGCCGTCGAGCGCCAGATCCGGCACGAGCTCTACGGCAAGGCGCAGCGCCGGACGTCGACGTTCATGGCGCACAACGAGGCGGGCGACGCCAAGGTCGGCGACCGCGTGGCGATTGTCGAGGCGCGGCCGATGAGCCGGCGCAAGCGCTGGGTGGTCACCCGCGTGGTCGAGAAGGCGAAGCAGATCTAAGGGAGAGCAGCCATGATTCAGATGCGATCCATCTTGGACGTCGCCGACAACTCGGGGGCGCGCAAGATTGCGGTGATCAACCCGATCGGCGGCTCGACCGGGCGCTACGCGCGGCTCGGCGACATCGTCACCGCGTCGGTCAAGGAAGCGACGCCGGACGGCACGGTGAAGAAGGGGCAGGTCGTCAAGGCTGTGATCGTGCGCACGCGCAAGGAGCAGCGGCGCAAGGACGGCAGCTACATCCGCTTCGACCGCAATGCGGCCGTGCTGGTGAACGACTCGGGGGAGCCGGTCGGGACGCGCGTGTTCGGCCCGGTCGCGCGCGAGCTGCGCGAGCGGCGCTTCATGAAGATCATCTCGCTCGCGCCGGAAGTCCTCTGACCGGACGGCCGGGCGGGCGGGCGCGAAAACGGAAACTGGAAACGTCATGTCGAGATTAGCTACACCGATTCGGAAGAACGACAACGTCCTCGTGACGACCGGGAAGGACCGCGGCAAGCAGGGGCGGGTCCTCAAGGTGCTGCCCGAGAAGAACCGCGTCGTGGTCGAGGGCGTGAACTTCATCAAGCGCCACACCAAGCCGAACCCGCAGAAGCAGATCAAGGGCGGGCTGGTGGAGCGCGAGGCGCCGCTGCACGCCTCGAACGTCCAGCTGCTGTGCCCGGAGTGCGGCAAGCCGACGCGCCTCGGCAAGAAGATTCTCGGCGACGGCCGCAAGGTCCGGATCTGCCGCAAGTGCGAGGGAGTGGTAGACAAATGAGCCGCCTCAGGGAACGCTACGAGAAGGACGTCGTGCCGGCGCTGAGCAAGGAATTCGGCTACGGCAACGTCATGGCGATCCCGAAGATCGCCAAGGTCGTGGTCAACATGGGCCTCGGTGAGGCGACGCAGAACGCCAAGATCGTCGACACCGGCGCCGACGAGCTCAGCCGCATCACCGGTCAGAAACCGGTGGTGACGCGCGCCAAGAAGTCGATCGCGCAGTTCAAGGTCCGCAAGGGCATGCCGATCGGCACCATGGTGACGCTGCGCGGCGAGCGGATGTGGGAGTTCCTCGACCGCCTCATCTCGGTGGCGCTGCCGCGGGTGCGCGACTTCCGCGGCGTCTCGCCGCGCGGCTTCGACGGCCGGGGCAACTACACGCTGGGCCTCAAGGACCAGCTGCTGTTCGCGGAGATCGACTACATGAAGGTCGACAAGGCGCGCGGCATGAACATCTCGGTCGTGACGACCGCGAAGACCGACGAAGAGTCGCGCAAGCTGCTGCAGCTGCTCGGCGTGCCGTTCCGGGCGTCGTAAGCCGCGCCCAGCCAAGAGAAGCAAAAGACATGGCCACCACCGCCAAGATCGCGAAAGAGAAGAAGACGCCGAAGTTCACGGTCCGGCTGCGCAACCGCTGTCAGCGGTGCGGCCGGCCGCGCGCCTACCTCCGCAAGTTCGCCCTCTGCCGCCTGTGCTTCCGCAAGCTGGCGCTCGAAGGCGACGTCGCCGGGGTGACCAAGAGCTCCTGGTAGCGTCCTCCGGTACGGGAACGCTGAACCGACAAGGTCGAAAGAGATATGACAGATCCAATCGCAGACATGCTGTCGCGCCTCCGCAACGCGACGATCGCCCGCCACACCCGCGTCGACATGCCGTCGTCGCGGCTCAAAGTGGAGATCGCGAAGATCCTGGAGAGCGAAGGCTACATCCAGGGCTTCAAGGTGGTCGACGCGCAGCCCGGTGAGCGTCCCCAGGCGCACCTGCGGGTGTTCCTCAAGTACGGCCCGCGCGGCGAGCGCCTGATCACCGGCATCGAGCGGGTCAGCCGTCCGGGCCGGCGGGTGTATTTCGGCAGCGACGCGGTGCCCGACGTCCTGGCCGGCCTCGGCACGAGCATCCTGACGACGTCGCGCGGCGTGATGACCGGCCGGCAGGCGGTCAAGGCCGGCGTCGGCGGGGAAGTGCTCTGCAACGTGTGGTAGGTCCGGCGGCCGGCCGCGCTGCGCCACCGGCGCGGCGCCGCGGCACCGGAGCAGGCGAACCTGGAAGCCAGACTGGAAACTGAGTCATGTCACGTATAGGCAAGAAACCCATCGCTATCCCCAAGGGGGTCAAGATCGACGTCAAGCCCGGGTCGGTCGAGATCCAGGGGCCCAAGGGCAAGCTGCAGCAGACGCTGCCGCCCGGCATCGGCTTCACCGTCCAGGGCGACGAGCTGGTCGCGACGACGCTGCGCGAGGATCCGCTGCTCGGCAAGTTCCACGGCCTGGCGCGCAGCCTGGTGGCCAACGCCGTGCTCGGCGTGACCGAAGGCTTCAAGAAGGAGCTCGACATCGTCGGCGTCGGCTACCGCGCCGAGCTCAAGGGCAAGCAGGTGCACTTCGCCCTCGGCTATTCGCATCCGGTGGTCTACGACCTGCCGAACGGCATCGACGTGACCGTCGACAAGCAGACGCACATCACCGTGACCGGCATCGACCGCCAGGTGGTGGGGCAGGTGGCGGCCAACATGCGGCGGCTGCGCAAGCCCGATCCCTACAAGCAGAAGGGCGTGCGCTACACCGGTGAAGTGCTGAAGAAGAAGGCGGGGAAGACGGGCGCCAAGTAGGCGGCGGCCCGCCGGGCCGGAGCCAGGCACTGGTAACTACCTATGAAGATCAAATCGACCAAGGATCGCCGCGTCCGAATCGGCCTGCGGCAGCGCAAGCGGATCTCGGGGACGGCCGAGCGGCCGCGGCTGCGGATCTTCCGCAGCGTGTCGCACCTCTATGCCCAGGTGATCGACGACATGAGCGGCACGACCGTGGCGGCCGCGGCGAGCACCGAGCCGGGCCTCAAGGGCACGTTTGCCGGCACGGTGCGCGGCGGCAACGTCGCCGGCGCCAAGGCGCTGGGCAAGACCATTGCCGAGCGGCTGATCGCCAAAGGGATCACCCGCGTGGTGTTCGATCGGGGCGGCTTCCTCTACCACGGCCGCGTCAAGGCGGCGGCCGAGGCGGCCCGCGAAGCAGGACTGGAATTCTGATGATTGAGACACGAGAGAAGATCGACGCGTCGCAGCTGGATCTGAAGGACACGGTCGTCAACATCAGCCGCGTCACCAAGGTCGTCAAGGGCGGCAAGAACCTGAGCTTCAGCGCGCTGGTCGTCGTCGGCGACGGCCACGGCGTGGTCGGGTTCGGCGTGGGCAAGGCCAAGGAGGTCCCCTCGGCGATCAAGAAGGGGATCGAAGCGGCCAAGAAGTCGCTGATCCGCGTGCCGCTGCAGGGGACGACGGTGCCGCACCCGGTGCTCGGGCGCTTTGGCGCCGGCCACGTGCTGCTCAAGCCGGCGCCCGACGGCACCGGTATCATCGCCGGCGGCGCGGTCCGCGCCGTGGTCGAGTCGGCCGGCATCCAGAACGTGCTGACCAAGTCGATCGGCTCGGCCAACCCGCACAACGTCGTGCGCGCGACGTTCACCGGGCTGCAGATGCTGCGCGACCCGGCGGTGGTCCGCCGCCTGCGCGGCGTCGAAGCGGAAGAAGCGCCGGTGCCGGCGTCCGCCTGACGGCGGCCGCGGCGGACGGCACGGATTTGAACAGAGAGCTGCCGGCGCGGGCCGGGAGCGATGAGATGCACTGATGGCAAAGCGGGCACAGCAGAACACCGGGGGCAGCCGCGTGAAGATCACGCTGGTGAAGAGCACCATCGGTTTCAACCGGAACCAGGCGGCGGTCGTCCAGAGCATGGGCCTGCGCCGGATCGGCCACAGCGTCGAGCTCGCGGACACGCCGGCGACACGCGGCATGATCCTCAAGGTTCGTCATCTCGTGACGGTGGACTAGTCATGTCATTGAGCAACCTGCGTCCTCCCAAGGGCGCCACGCACGCGAAGAAGCGGATCGGCCGCGGCCAGGGCTCGGGCAACGGCAAGACGGCGGGCCGCGGGCACAAGGGCGCCAAGTCGCGCTCGGGCTTCAAGCACAAGCGCGGGTTCGAAGGCGGCCAGATGCCGCTGCACCGCCGCGTGCCGAAGCGCGGCTTCCACAACCCGTTCCGCGAGGAGTACGAGGTCGTCAACCTCGACACCCTGGCGGATCGGTTCGAGGCCGGCGTCGAGGTCACCCCGGAGCTGCTGCGCGCGCGCGGCCTGGTGCAGAGCGACGTGCGGGTGAAGGTGCTGGCCCGCGGCGAGATCGGCAAGGCGCTGACCGTCCGCGCCCACAAGTTCAGCGGCAAGGCGGCCGAGAAGATCGCGGCGGCCGGCGGCACGGCCGAAGTGCTGGGGTAGTCAGCCTTCAGCCCCGTCCGGTGGCGGGCGCCCTGCGGCGCCGCTCCGGGGGAGGCGGGTGATCTCTATGCTCCAAGACAGCGTCAAAAGTATTTTTGCCATCCCGGATCTGCGGAACCGCGTGCTGTTCACGCTCGGGCTGCTGGCGGTCTATCGCTTCGGCAGCCACATTCCGACCCCCGGGATCAACGGCGAGGCGCTGGCGCTCATCGCCGAACAGGCGCGCAACACCATGTTCGGCCTCTACGACATGTTCTCGGGGCAGAACCTGTCGCAGATGACGATCTTCGCGCTCGGCATCATGCCCTACATCAGCGCGTCGATCATCCTGCAGCTGCTGACGGTGGTCTGGCCCTACCTCGAGCGCCTGTCGAAGGAAGGCGAGCTCGGCCGCCGCAAGATCACGCAGTACACGCGCTACGGCACCCTCGGGCTGAGCATCGTGCAGGCGTTCGGCATCGCCATCTTCCTGGAGCGGTCGACCGAGATTGCCGGCGGGCTGCCCCTGGTCTACGACCCGGGCTGGGGCTTCCGCCTCAACACCGTGCTGACGATGACCACCGGGTCGATGCTGGTGATGTGGCTGGGCGAGCAGATCACCGAGCGCGGCGTCGGCAACGGCATGTCGCTGATCATCTTTGCCGGAATCGTGGTCGGCCTGCCGAGCGCGGTGATTGCCACCCTCGAGCAGCTGAGCACCGGGCAGCTCGGGCTGTTCCAGGTCATCCTGCTGGTGGTGGTGATGGTGGCGGTGATCGCCGCGATCGTGTTCGTCGAGCGCGGCCACCGGCGCGTGATGGTGCAATACGCCAAGCGCGTCGTCGGGCGGCGGATGTACGGCGGCTCGAGCACCCACATCCCGCTCAAGGTGAACACCGGCGGCGTCATCCCGGTGATCTTCGCCTCGTCGATTCTGGCGTTCCCGGCAACGCTGGCGCCGGTGCTGGCGCCCGACAACCCGGTGCGCCGCGGGCTCGACCAGATTGCCCCCGGGATGCTGCTCTACGACCTGCTCTATGTCGCCGGCATCATCTTCTTCTGCTACTTCTACACCGCCATCATCTTCAATCCCGATGATGTCGCCGAGAACATGCGGAAGTACGGCGGGTTCATCCCGGGGATCCGGCCGGGCAAGCGGACGGCGGAGTACATCGACACCATCCTGACGCGGATCACGCTGGTCGGGGCGATCTACCTGGCGCTGGTCGCGATCCTGCCGACGTTCCTGATCAGCGGCATCAACCTGACCCAGCTGCCCTGGGCGGGCGACTGGCTCGACGCCAACCTGCCGCAGTTCATCACCCGCGGCATGAACGTCCAGTTCTTCTTCGGCGGCACCTCGCTGCTCATCATCGTCGGCGTGGCGATGGACACGGTGCAGCAGGTCGAGTCGCAGCTCATCATGCGGCACTACGACGGCTTCATGAAGAAGACGCGAATCAGGGGCCGGCGGGGCCAGTAGGTGGCGGGACATCAGGAAGGGCCGGCGCTGAATCTGGTGATGCTGGGCCCTCCGGGGGCCGGAAAGGGCACGCAGGCGGAGCGCATCGCCCGGACGCGCGGGTTGCCGAAGATTTCGACCGGCGACATCCTCCGGGAGGCGGTCAACGCCCGCACGCCGCTCGGCTGCGCCGCGCAGGACGCCATGGAGGCCGGCCGGCTGGTCGGCGACGAGGTCATGATCGGGATCGTGCAGGAGCGGCTCGAGCGCGACGACGCGCGGCACGGGTTCGTGCTGGACGGGTTCCCGCGCACCATCGTGCAGGCCGGCGCGCTCGACCGGATGGTCGACGGCCGCGGGCCGCTGGTCGTGCTCGATATCGTCGTTCCGGAAGAGGTGCTGGTGCGGCGGCTGGCAACGCGGCGCATCTGCAGCCAGTGCGGACAGAACGCCGCGGTCGAGTGGCTGACGGAATGCGGCAAGTGCGGCGGCCAGCTGGTCGCCCGGGTGGACGACGGGGTGGCGATCGTGCGGGAGCGGCTCGGCGTGTATCAGCGCCAGTCGAAGCCGCTGGTCGACTACTACTCGGCCCGCCCGACGTTCCGCCAGATCGAGGGCAACCTGCCGCCCGATGTCGTGACCCGCGCCATCGATGCGGCGCTGGTTGAAGCGGCGGCGCGAGGCGTGCAGCTGTGATTGTGTGCAAGTCGGCCGCCGAGCTCGAGCGGATGCGCGCGGCCAACGCGCTCGTCGCGGACGTGCTCGGCCGGCTGGCGGCCATCGTGGCGCCCGGCGTCACGACCAGCGAGCTCGACGCCGAGGCGGAGCGCCTGGTGCGGGAAGGGGGCGCCGAGCCGGCGTTCAAGGGCTACCGCGGGTTCCCGGCGACGCTGTGCGCGTCGGTGAACGAAGAGGTGGTGCACGGCATCCCCTCGGGTCGGGCGATGGTCGAGGGGGACATCGTGTCGCTCGACATCGGCGTGAAGCTGAACGGCTTCTACGGCGACTCGGCGGTGACGGTGCCGGTGGGGCGGGTCGGCGACGACACCGCCCAGCTGCTGCGGGTCACCGAGGAGGCGCTCGAGCGGGCGATCGCGCAGGTGCGGGTGGGCGGCCGGATCTCGGACATCGGCCACGCCGTCCAGCGGCACGTCGAGAGCCACGGCTTCTCGGTAGTGCGCGAGTTCGTCGGGCACGGCATCGGCGCCTCGCTGCACGAGGAGCCGCAGATTGCCAACTACGGCGAGCCCGGGCGCGGCCCGCGGATGGCCGAGGGCATGGTGCTGGCGATCGAGCCGATGGTGAACATGGGGCGGCCGGCGGTGCGGGTGCTGGCGGACGGCTGGACGGCGGTGACCCGCGACGGCAGCCTGTCGGCGCATTTCGAGCACACGGTGGCCGTCACGCGCGAGGGGCCGCTGGTGCTGACGCGGCGGACCGTGCCGGCGGCGCAGTCGGCGCGCGGCTGAGCCGCGGCGATGAGCGACCGGCGGGGGACGACGGACGACGACCCGCGGGAGCCGGCGCCGGGGGCGATTGTCGGGACGGTGGTCGAGTCGCTGCCGCACGGGCTCTACCGGGTGGCGCTCGAGCATCAGCGCCAGATTACGGCGCACGTGCCGGGCGGGCCGGGCCGGAACTTCATCCGGGTGCTGATCGGGGATCGCGTGCGCGTCGAGCTGTCGCCGCGGGACCTGACCAGGGGCCGGATCGTGGCTGTGGTGAAGTAGGAAGTCAGGAGCTCGAGGCACATGAAGGTCAGAGCGTCAGTCAAACGGATTTGTGACAAGTGCAAGGTCGTGCGCCGGCGCGGCGTCGTGCGCGTGATCTGCACGAACCAGAAGCACAAGCAGCGGCAGGGATGAACGAGAGGACTCCGGTGCGCGTGGGGCAGGGGCGGCAGCGGCTGGCGCTGGTGATGCCCGGCGGTCCGGCGCCCGGAATCTGACAAGGATCAAGAGAAGCTTATGGCACGTATTGCTGGCGTCGACCTCCCCCGGACCAAGCGCGTTGAAGTCGGGCTGACCTACATCTACGGCATCGGCCGGAAGCGGTCGAACGACATCCTGACCGAGGCCGGGGTGAGCGCGGACATCCGCGTCAAGGACCTCTCGGAAGACGACGTGCGGAAGATCAGCCGCGTCATCGAGGAGCAGGGGCGCGTCGAAGGGGATCTGCGCAAGGAGATCTCGATCAACATCAAGCGGCTGATGGAAATCGGCAGCTATCGCGGGCTGCGGCACCGCCGCAACCTGCCGGTGCGCGGGCAGCGGACCAAGACCAACGCGCGGACGCGCAAGGGGCCGCGCAAGGGCGCCGTCGCCAAGAAGAAGACGGTCTAACAGCTGGAAGCTGAATTTTTATGGCAAAGAACGACACGGTCGACGCATCGCTACAGCCGGAAGGCGGCAAGAAGCCGGCCGGCCGCCCGGCCAAGAAGAAGGCCTTCAAGAAGCGCGGCGAGAAGCGCGTGGTGCACAGCGGCTACGCGCACATCCAGGCCTCCTTCAACAACACGATCATCACGATCACCGACGCCGACGGCGCGGTGATCGCCTGGTCGAGCGCCGGCGGCATCGGCTTCAAGGGGTCGCGCAAGGGCACGCCGTTCGCCGCCACCCAGGCGGCGATCGCGGCGGGCAACGCCGCCAAGGGATTCGGCATGCGCAGCGTCGAGGTCCGCGTCAAGGGCCCGGGGGCGGGCCGCGAGTCGGCGATCCGCGCGCTGCAGACCATCGGCATCGAGGTCAAGTCGATTCGCGACGTCACGCCGATCCCGCACAACGGCTGCCGGCCGCCGAAGCGGCGTCGGGTCTAGCGCACGACCATGTCAACGCCCAGCTCGCAGCGCCCCACTCCCAGCCGGGAGGTCGTCACGGGGCGCCGGAGCGGGGCACGGGGCTGTGACAAGAGGCAAGGATAAAGAATGGCACGTTACATTGGTCCGGTGTGCCGGCTGTGCCGGCGCGAAGGGATGAAGCTCTTCCTCAAGGGGGAGCGCTGCTACACGGAGAAGTGCGCGATCGAGAAGCGCAACCTGCCGCCCGGGCAGCACGGCAAGCTGCGCAAGGCGAAGCTGGTCGGCTACGGCCTGCAGCTGCGCGAGAAGCAGAAGGTGAAGCGCATCTACGGCGTGCTGGAGAACCAGTTCCGCCGCTACTTCGAGATGGCCGATCGCACGCGCGGCATCACCGGTGAAACGCTGCTGCAGCTGCTCGAGCGGCGCATGGACAACGTGATCTACCGGCTCGGCCTGGCGACCTCGCGCGCCCAGGCGCGGCAGCTGGTCCGCCACGGCCACTTCATGGTGAACGGGCGCAAGGTCGACGTGCCGTCCTACCAGGTCAAGGCCGGCGATACCGTCTCGGTGCGCGGCAGCAGCGCGCAGAACGCCGCCATCCAGCATGCCCTCGAAGAGGTCAAGGGACGCGGCGTCCCCGAGTGGCTGATGTTCGACACCGGCCAGATGGCCGGCCGGATCTCGTCGCTGCCGACGCGCGAGCAGATCAACCTGCCCGTGCAGGAGCAGCTCATCGTCGAGTTGTACAGCAAGTAGCTCTCCGCCCGCAGCCTTCCCGAACCTGCGGCGGGAGGCGGAGAGCGAAACGGCAGGTTCGGCGGGCGGTCAGTCTCGAGCGCCCGAAGGAAAGGACAGAACGGCAATGCTCTGGAAAGGTTTTCAGCGGCCCAAGCGGCTCGAGTTCGAGCGCGAAACGCTCACGGATCGCTTCGGACGGTTCTACGCGCAGCCCTTCGAGCGCGGCTTCGGCACCACCATCGGCAACGCTCTGCGCCGCGTCCTGCTCTCCTCCATCGAGGGGGCGGCGGTGACGGCGGTGAAGATTGACGGCGTGCTGCACGAGTTCTCGCCCATCCCGGGCGTGGTCGAGGATGCGACCGACATCATCCTCAACCTCAAGCAGGTGCCGCTCAAGATGCACGTCGACACCACCAAGACGCTCTACCTGCGCATCGACAAGGCGGGCGACGTCAAGGCGCGCGACATCGAGACCGACGGCGACATCGAGATCCTCGAGCCCGACGCCCACATCGCCACGGTGTCGGAGGGCGGCAAGCTGCACATGGAGCTGCGCGTCAAGCGCGGCCGCGGCTACGTCTCGGCCGACAAGAACTTCGACGAGGATCTCGGCATCGGCTGGATCCCGATCGACTCGGTGCACTCGCCGATCAAGAAGGTGAACTACACCGTCGAGGCGGCGCGCATCGGCCAGGCCACCGACTACGACAAGCTGACGGTCGACGTCTGGACCAACGGCACGATGACGCCGCGCGACGCGGTGTCGCTGTCGGCCAAGCTGATCCGCGACCACCTCAACATCTTCATCAACCTCGAAGATGCCGCCGACCTGCAGCAGGACGCCGCCGCCGACACGCCGCGCGCGGCGCTCAACGAGAACCTCGACAAGAGCGTCGAGGAGCTCGAGCTCTCGGTGCGGTCGTACAACTGCCTGAAGAACGCCAACATCCGCACCATCCGCGAGCTCGTGCAGAAGACCGAAGGCGAGATGCTCAAGACCAAGAACTTCGGCCGCAAGTCGCTCAACGAGATCAAGGAAATCCTCACGGCGATGGGCCTCAGCCTGGGCATGCGGCTCGACCAGGCCGCGGCGCAGTCGGCCGACTAGCACGGATGCCGGTCCGGAGACCGGGGCCCCCGCCGGGCCCCGGCCCTCCGGCGGCGACAAGGACAAGATCATGCGTCATCGAGTAGCACACCGGAAACTGGGACGAGTGACCGAGCATCGCATCGCGATGCTGCGGAACCAGGCCCACGCGCTCCTGCAGCACGAGCGGATCGAGACGACGATGCCGAAAGCGAAGGAGCTGCGCCCCTTCGTCGAGCGGATCATCACGCTGGCCAAGCGCGGCCTCGCCGGCGGCGAAGCCAACGGCAAGTCGCTCCACGCCCGGCGGCTCGTCCTGCGCGACATCCAGGACCGCGAGGTCGTCAGCAAGCTGTTCGACACCATCGCGCCCCGCTTCGAGGCCCGGCCCGGCGGCTACACCCGGATCCTCCGGCTCGGCTACCGCCGCGGCGACAGCGCCGAGATCGCGCAGATCGAGCTCGTCGGCAGCGAGTTCAACCCCAACCTCGAGGCCGAGAAGGCCGAGGCGTCCACCAAGGCGAAGCCCAAGGGCGTCGGCGGCCGCCTCCGCGCGGCAGCCGAGCGGCTCCGCGCCAAGAAGGCGGACGAGGCCGGTGAAGAAGGCGGCGTACCGGACAAGGCCGCCCGGCCCGCCCGGCCGAAGCGCGAGAAGACCGGCCGCACCGACACCCGCGGCAAGGGCGCCAAGACGACCACGCCGCGCAAGGCCGGCGGCTCGTAGCCCCACCCTCCCCGGCGCCAGCTTCCGCCATCCCGCATGGCCGGAAGCTGGCCGCTGGCGCGTTCCCCTCCCTCAGACCTCCTCGGCTTCCTCCTGCCCCCGCTCCGCCTTCGCGGCGGAAATGATCTTGCCGTGCAGGTGCGCCGGCACCTCTTCGTAGTGGGAAAACTCCATGTGGTAGGAGCCGCGGCCGCCGGTCGCCGAGGTCAGGTGCTGCTCGTAGGTGAGCATCTCCGACATCGGCACCTTGGCGCGGATGATCGTGGACAGGCCGCGGGTGTCCATGCCGCCGATGCGGCCGCGGCGCTGGTTGAGGTCGCCCATCAGGTCGCCGGCGTAGTCGCTCGGGGCGTAGACCTCGACGTCCATCACCGGCTCGAGCAGCGTCGGGCGGGCCCGTGACATGCCGTCCTTGAACGCCAGCGAGCCGGCCATCTTGAACGACAGCTCGTTCGAGTCGACCGCGTGGAACGAGCCGTCGAAGACCGTGGCGCGGAAGTCGACCATCGGGTAGCCGGCGAGGAAGCCGCGCAGGCGCGCATCCTGGATGCCCTTCTCGACCGCCGGGATGAACTGCCGCGGAATCGAGCCGCCGAAGATGTCGACGACGAACTCGAACTCGCTGCCGCGCGGCAGCGGCTCGAAGCGGACCTTGCAGTCGCCGAACTGCCCGTGGCCGCCGGTCTGCTTCTTGTGCCGGCCGTGTGCCTCGGTGGCGGCGCTGATCGTCTCGCGGTAGGGGATGCGCGGCAGCTTGAGGTTGACCTCGACGCCGAACCGCCGCTTCAGCTTGGCCACGGTGACCTCGATGTGCGACTGCCCCTGGCCCGAGAGCAGCAGCTCCTTGGTCTGCGCGTCGCGGGTGTAGCTGATCGTCGGGTCCTCCTCCTGCAGGCGGTGCAGCGCGGTGCTGATCTTCTCCTCGTCGCCGCGGCTCTTCGGCTCGATGGCGTAGGAGATGACCGCCTCGGGGAAGGTGATCGGGCGCATGCGGAAGGCGCACGAGCGGTCCGCCAGCAGGTCGCTCGTCATCGTCTCTTTCAGCTTCGCCACCGCGCCGAGGTCGCCCGCCTTGATCTCCGGCACCTGGGTCTGGGTCTTGCCCTGGAGCAGCAGGAGATGGCCGAGCCGCTCGGGTGCGTCCCGCGTGATGTTGTGGACGGTGGTGTCGGCCTTGATCGCCCCGGTCAGCACGCGGAAGAGCGTGATCCGGCCGGCGAACGGGTCGGCGACCGTCTTCCAGACGAAGGCCGCCGCCGGGCCGCCGTCCGCCGCCTGGACGCGCTGCTCGGTGCCGGCCGCGTCGGCGGCGGCGACCGGGCGCTCCGCCGGCGACTGCACGTAGGAGACGAGCGCGTCGAGCAGCGGCTGCATGCCGACGTTGGCCGCGGCAGAGGCGCAGAGGACCGGGAAGATGCGGCTGGCGCTGATCCCGCGCTTCAGCCCCGCCAGCAGCTCGTCCTGCGTCAGCGTGCCGGCGTCGAAGAACTTCTCCATCAGCGAGTCGTCCGCCTCGGCCACCATCTCGATCAGCGCTTCGCGCGCCGCGGCCGCCGCCGAGGCGATCTCCGCGGGGACCTCGCCTTCAGACGCCCGCCCGCTGCCGTCCGCCGGGAACAGCCAGGCCTTCATCGCCACGAGATCGACCACGCCGCGGAAGGCCCGCTCCTCGCCGATCGGCAGCTGGATCGGGACGACGGTGCGGCCGAACACCGAGCGCAGCGACTCGAGCGAGCGCTCGAGGCTGGCGCGCTCGCGATCGAGCCGGTTCAGCACGATCAGCCGCGGCACCTCGAGCTCCTCGGCCGCGGTCCAGACCTTCTCGGTGGAGACTTCGACGCCGGCGACGCCGTCCACCACCACCAGCGCGGCGTCGGCGACGCGCAGCGCGGCCCGGGCATCGCTGATGAAGTTCGCCATGCCCGGCGTGTCGATGAGATTGATCTTGGTCTTGTTCCACTCGGCGTAGGCGAGTGCGGCGGCGAGGGTGTGCTTGCGGGAGATGGCTTCGTCGTCGTAGTCGGTTACCGTGGTGCCGTCGTCCACCCGCCCCAGTCTGTTGACCGCGCCGGCATCGAAGAGCAGGGTGGAAACGAGCTGCGTCTTCCCGGCGCCGCTATGACCGACGAGCGCGACGTTCCTGAGCGATTGCGCATCATAGACCTTCATGGACCTGGCCCTCCGGGTGGGTCACTGAAGTTGTCGCCGCGCCCTTCTCGATCAGTTCCAGCCGGCCGACGTCCACTTCTCCGGGCAGGAACCGGGAGTCGCTGGCGAAAAGCAAATCATACTCGCCTCCGGCTATTCGTAGCGCAGGGCTTCGATGGGGTCGAGCCGGGAGGCCTTGACGGCGGGAAAGAGGCCGAAAAAGATGCCGACCGAGGCGGAGAAGCCGATGCCCAGGGCGAACGACCACCACGGCAGCGACACCGGGAAGCCCGACAGCCAGTGGACGGCGAGGCCGATCGAGCTGCCGAAGACGATGCCGAGCAGCCCGCCCGCGGAGGTGAGGAAGATCGCCTCGATCAGGAACTGCCAGAGAATCTCCCGCCGCCGCGCCCCGAGCGCCTTGCGCACGCCGATCTCGCGGGTGCGCTCGGTGACCGAGATCATCATGATCGCCATGACGCCGATGCCGCCGACCATCAGCGCGATCGAGGAGATGACGATCAGGGCGAGGAAGGTGGCCTGGCTGATCTGATCCCAGATCTGGAGCACCGCGTCCTGGGTGGCGAGGTCGAAGTCGTTGTCCTCGTCGAGCTTGAGGCGGTGGCGGATCCGCATCAGCGCCTCGACTTCCCGCATCGCCGCCTCGCGCGCGCCCGCCCGCGGGACGACCGCGATCATCGCCGTGCGGAACACCGCGGGGTTGAAGTTGCCGGCCGAGATCTTCGCGGATCCCTTCAGCACCCGGCCGAAGAACTTCTCGTGCGTGTTGTAGGGGATGACGGCGAAGTCGTCGACGTCGGTGGAGAAGCCGCCCGGGCTCGGCCGCGGGCCGAGCACGCCGATCACGGTGAACTGGTTGTTGTTGATGCGGACGACCTTGCCGATCGGATCGGTATTGGGGAAGAGCGATTCCCACGGGCCGCGGCCGAGGACGACGACCTGGCGGCGGTGGTCGACCTCGGTCGGCGTGAACAGCCGGCCCATCTCGAGCGTGGCGAAGTTCACGGCCGCCCAGTTCTCGGTGGCGCCGAGGACCGCGAGGCGCTTGGTCCGCTGCGAGCCGTAGAGGATCCGGGACTGTGAGTTGCCGGTGGCGCCGAGCCAGACGTCGACCAGCGCGACGGAGGGGCACGCCCGCTCGATCGCCCGCGCATCCTCCATCGTCAGGTTGGGCCGGCGCGCGACCTCGAGGAAGCTCTTGCCGGAGGCGAAGCTGATGGCGCCCCATTTCTGCACCATGATGGTGTCGGGGCCGAGCTGGCTGATCGATTCGCGCAGCGAGTTGTCGAAGCCGCGGATGAGCGACGTCATGCCGACGATCGAGGTGATGCCGATGACCACGCCGAGCACCGTCAGCGCCGAGCGCATCTTGCTGGTGCGCAGCGTGTCGATCGACATCACGACGATTTCCGAGAACAGCCCGCTTCGCATGATGGCCATGTCAGGTCAAACGCTATTCGCGCCGCAGCGCCTCGATGGGATCGAGCTTCGACGCCCGGATCGCGGGGTAGAGGCCGAAGAACAGCCCGACGATCGAGGTGATGCCGATGCCGATCGCGACCGACCACAGCTGCACGGCGGCGGGCAGCGGCGACACCTTGCTGACGATCAGGGCGAGGACGAAGCCGAGCACGGTGCCGACGATGCCGCCGAAGGTCGAGAGGGTGACCGACTCGGTCAGGATCTGCTAGACGATGTCGCGGCGGCGGGCGCCGAGCGCCTTGCGCAGCCCGATCTCGCGCGTCCGCTCGCTGACCACCATCAGCATGATGTTCATGATCACGATGCCGCCGACCACCAGCGACAGCGCCACCACGCCGATGAGCACCGCGAAGATGCCGTTGGTCGCGGTGTGGTAGATGCCGAGCAGGGTGTCCGACGTGAACATCCCGAAGTTGTCCGGCTCGCTCGGCCGCAGCCGCCGCTCGATCCGCAGCGCCACGGTGGCGTCGTCCATGGCCGCCTGGATGAGCTCGGGCGCGCGCGGCTTGACGAGGAACTGCAGCCCGAAGGGGCGCGACCCGAAGATCTTGCGGAACTGGCTGAGCGGGATGATGGCGAAGTTGTCCTGCGAGTTGCCGAAGGCGGAGCCCTTCTTCTCGGCGATGCCGACCACCCGGTAGGGCAGCTTGCCGATCCGGACGGTCTTTTCCAGCGGCTCGACCGGCCCGAACAGCTTGTCGGCGACCTCCCAGCCGAGGACGACGACCGGCCGGCCCGACTCCACTTCGACCGGGCTGATCAGCCGGCCGCGCTCGACGGCAAACGTCGAGAACGACACGTAGTCCCGGGTCACGCCGCGGATCTGCGCGCCGTCGACCGCCTCGAGGCCGTACGAGACCCGTGCCGCCGAGTTCGCCTGGGCGGCGATGGCGCCGACGTTGTCGCTGAACTCCCGGACGGCGGCCGCCTCGGGCAGCGTGAGCCGCGGGTTGTTGCGGACGCGTTCCTCGTCCTCCTCGGTGCGGACGATCGGCATCCGCTGGATGGTGAAGTTGTCGGCGCCGACGTCGGACACGATGGCGTCGGTCACGTAGGCGTTCATCCCCTGGATCAGCGAGACCACCGCGATGATCGACGTCACGGCGACGATGTTGCCGAGCACGGTCAGGAACGATCGGAGCTTGTTGGACCAGATCGCCTGGAGCGCGATGATCGCCGACTCGAGGAAGAAGCTCATGGCGTCGGGGTGCGCGCCGCGTCCTCCACCTTCACGGCGCCGCCGTCGGCGAGCTGCCGGACCGAGGTGAACGGCCCGATCACCACCTGGTCCCCTTCCTTCAGCCCCGAGAGCGACCTCGAAGTAGCGCTCGCCCGCGATGCCGGTCTTGACCGGCTCGAAGACCGCCTTGCCGTCGCGGACCACGAACACGCCCTCGATTTCCTTGCGCTCCTGGCCGGGCTGCAGCTCCGAGGCCTGGACGCTGCCGGGGCGCGGCGCCCCCCGCGGCGGCGGCGGCTTCCGGACGATCGCCCCCTGCGCATCCACGACCATCTCGCGCACCGTGGTCGCCTGGATCGGCACGGCGATGACGTTCTCGCGCCGGGCGGTCGTGATCTCGGCGGTGCAGGTGAAGCCGGGCCGGACGTCCGGGATCTCGCCGTCTACGGTGAGCACGACCTTGAAGTTGGTGGCCTGGGTCGACACGGTGCCGGTGGCCTGGATCGGGCTGTTGCCGATCTCGGTGACCGTCGCGGTGAACGTCTTCCCGGGCATCGCGTCGATGGTGATCGTCGCCTGCTGGCCGAACTTGACGTTCGGGATGTCGGTCTCGTCGACTTCGACTTCCGCCTCGATCACCGACATGTCGGCGACCGTCAGCAGCACGGTGCCGGCGTTGTTCATCGTGCCGACCACGGCGGTCTCGCCCGCCTCGATGTTGCGGCGGGTCACGATGCCGTTGATCGGCGACTCGATGCGCACCTTGCTCAGGTCGGTCCGGGCGCTGGCCAGCGTTGCCTGCTCCTGCTCCATGCGCAGCTGCTGGGTCCGCACGTTCTGTTCCTGGGCGCGCAGCTCGGCCTGGCGCATCCGCAGGTCGTTTTCGGCCCGCTCGAGCATCTCGCGGGTGGTCAGGCCGTTCTTCGCCAGCTCCTGCTGGCGCCGGTAGTCCTCTTCCGCCTGCTTGAGCGCGGTGCGCGACGCGGCCAGCGAGATCCTGAGCTGCTCGGCGGTCGAGCGGGCCGCGCCGAGCGACGCCTCGCCGCTCTGCACGCGGGTCCGCAGGTTGCGCGGGTCGATCTGCAGCAGGAACTGCCCGCGCTCGACCCGGTCGCCTTCGTTGACCACCAGCTCGGTGACCCGCCCGCTCGTGTCGGCGCTGATGTTGACCGACAGCTTCGGCTGAATCTTGCCGGAGGCCGAGACGATGGCGTCCAGGCTGCGCTTCTGGACCCGCTCGACGTTGATCGCGACCCCTTCTTCGCGCCGGAACCTGAAGTTCGCGTAGGCCACGGCGCCGAGCACCACGACGGCCGCCACACCGATCAGAATCTTCTTATTGCGGGTCATGCCCCCCCCAGCCGGCTCATCACGGCAGCAAAGACAACGACGATCAGGGCGTAGATGCCGTAGAGCGCCATCGCGAGTGGTTGCGTCCGCCGCTTGTAGAGCACGGCCAGCCCGATGGCCAGCACGAGCACGTACCAGAGCAGGAACAGATCGGTCATGGCGAGCGCCCGGCCGAGGAACGACTTGGGGTCGATCATCGGCAGGAGCGCCGCGAGGCTCGTGGCGCTGGTGACCGCGCCGCGGAAGTAGTTGACCGGTCCGGTGAACAGCTGCTGCAGCGCCGTAATCACCCCGGCGTGCACCATCACCGCCATCAGCTGGCGGAACGAGGCCTCGCCGCCCAGCATGCTGAACACGGCAAAGAAGATGCCCGTGAAGATCACGGTCATGATCGGCGAGAACACGAGGATGGCACCGGCGGTCGTATACGGCGCGATCTCGACGCCCTGGCGCATCCCCTCGTAGGCCTGGTCGCTGACGGTCATGCCGAAGCTTTCCATCCCCTCGACCTGGGAGCGGAGGGCCGCTTCCTTGCCCGCCTCGGTGGTCATCGGCAAGGCCGACATGACGGCCGTGATGATCGTCACGACAACGAGCATGCCGAGCCACTGGGGATGGGCGGCGACCGACCGGAACGTCTCCTGCGGCGAGACGGCGACGCCGATGAAGCGCGCGACGAGACCCTGCGGGGGCACGGGCGCCCCCGGGGCGGCGCTGAAATCAGTCATGGATGCGTCCTGCTCTGACGTGGTTCTGGGAGTGCGGTTCACCGCCCGCCTGGCTCATCGAGCCGGGCCCATCCAGGCCAGCTCGACAGTTGCACACGAACGGCCGGGCCGCAATTGGGTGTATCCAGCAAATACGGCCAAACATGGGCTGAGGTTTCATCCCACCTGCGGTCACACTCCGTGGCCGTACGCTAAGCTGCGGACTATGTCCGTTGCGAAACAAATGTCCCTGTGCCTGGCGCTGATCCTCGCTCTCCCGGCTCTCGGGCGGGCCCAGACGTCGGACACGGTCGGCACCAGGGCCCAGGGCATGGGCGGGGCGTTCGTGGGGGTGGCAGACGACGCGTCGGCGGTTTATTGGAATCCCGCGGGGCTGGCGGGCGGAGCGTATTTCAGCCTGGTGCTCGACGGCACCTCTGCGAAGGCCGCCCCTGACGGCGAGGACCAGGCGGGCCGGCGGTCCGGCTGGCTCCTGGCCTTGACGACCCCCGCCCTCGGGCTTTCGTACTATCGGCTGCATGCCTCTACCGTTGTTCCTGCCACGGCGGGCGACCCGGCGAGTTTCGAGCTCCGCTCCCTGACGACCCAGCACATCGGCGCCACGCTCGTGCAGTCGCTCACCGACCGGATTGCCGTGGGCGCGACAGTGAAGGCCGTCCGTGGCCTGGCCGGCATGGCCGCGGTGCCGGCGGCCTCGGCGGAGGGCGCGCTGGACGGCTGGGATGTCGCGGGACGGAACAGTAATCAGTTTGACATCGACCTCGGGGTGATGGCAACCGGATCGGCCGGGCGGCTGGGGCTCGTGGTCAGGAACGCCACGGAGCCGGGTTTCGAGACCGGAGCCGGGTCCGAGCTCCGCCTCGAGCGCCAGGTGCGGGCCGGGGGCTCCATCCTGCTCCTTCAGGCCTGGAAACTGGCCGCCGATCTCGACCTGACGCGGAGCCAGTCGGTATTCGGCGACATGCGGGAACTGGCCGTCGGCACCGAAGGGCAGCTGACCAAACGTCTGGTGGCGCGGGCCGGGATCCGGCTCAACACGACCGGCGACCGGGGCCGGACGCCGGGGCTTTCGGTCGGCGGCAGCTTCGCGGCGTTGGGCTCGCTGCTCGTGGATGCGCAGGTCTCGACCGGGGCCGACGACGCCTTCCGCGGCTGGGGGGTGGCGGGGCGAATGGTGTTCTAATCTGTGACTTGTCCCGCCTGAGGGGTCCCGCCCGAGGCCCGATTCCGTAATCCGCGCCCGCGGATTGTTGGAGCGCACTTGACAAAAAATGTCAACAGTGCGAATATCTCTGTCTCCCCCAGCATAGCGCTTCCTACCCGCCGGCAACAGCGGACGTGCAGACGTCTGTCTTGTCCCGGTTCCTCATCCCGAGCGGAGAACGATGGCCGTCCGTATTGGCGAGCTGCTGCTCAAAGAGAAGCGCATTACGCCTGCCCAGCTGCAGGAAGCGCTGACCTATCAGAAGACCAACGGGGGGAAGCTCGGCTTCAACCTCGTCAAGATGGGCTTCGTCAAGGACGAAGAGATCACGGCGCTTCTGAGCAAGCAGTACGGCGTGCCCTCGATCAACCTCACGCAGTTCGCCATCGACGCCTCGGTCATCAAGCTCATTCCCGCGGAAACCGCCCACAAGTACCAGATCGTCCCGCTCAGCCGCTCCGGCGCGACGCTGACGATCGCGATGACCGATCCGACCAACGTCTTCGCCATGGACGACATCAAGTTCATGACGGGCTACAACGTCGAGCCGGTCGTGGCGTCCGAGACGGCGGTCAGCGACGCCATCCTCAAGCTACTACGCGGCGGTGCCGGCCGCGCGGACGAACGGCGACAAGAAGGCCGCCGAGAAGAAGCCGGAGAAGAAGGCGGCCGCGCCGGCCGCGCAGGCCAACCTGAACAACGCCGCCACGCTCGAGATGGTCACCAAGGCGCTCGAGGAAACCGCCGCGGCGGTCCTCGAAGACGACGTCGAGGTGCTCGAGGAGCTCGATCAGATCGACGTCGTCCTCCCTCGAGAAGCAGGGCGGGGAGGCGCCGGTCATCCGGCTCGTGAACCTGATGCTGATGTCGGCCATCCAGAAGGGCGCCAGCGACATCCACATCGAGCCCTACGAAAAGGAGTTCCGGGTCCGCTTCCGCATCGACGGCATCCTCTACAACGTCATGGCGCCGCCGATGAAGTTCCGCGACGCGATCACCTCGCGCATCAAGATCATGGCGAAGCTCGACATCGCGGAGAAGCGGCTGCCCCAGGACGGCCGCATCAAGATCCGCTTCGCGGTCGACGGCGCGACCAAGGAGATCGACTTCCGCGTCTCCTGCCTGCCGACGCTGTTCGGCGAGAAGATCGTCCTGCGTCTCCTCGACAAGGACAAGCTGATGCTGGACATGACCAAGCTCGGCTTCGAGTCGGAGTCGCTCGCCAAGCTCGAGCACGCCATCTCCAAGCCCTGGGGCATGGTCCTCGTCACCGGCCCGACCGGCAGCGGCAAGACCAACACGCTCTACTCGTCGATCGCCAAGATCAACACCGCCGAAACCAACATCATGACCGCGGAGGATCCCGTCGAGTTCAACCTCGTCGGCGTCAACCAGGTCCAGGTGCGCGAGAACATCGGCCTCAACTTCGCCGCGGCGCTGCGCTCGTTCCTGCGCCAGGACCCCAACATCATCCTGGTCGGCGAAATCCGCGACTTCGAGACCGCGGAAATCGCGGTGAAGGCCTCGCTCACCGGCCACCTCGTGCTCTCGACGCTGCACACCAACGACGCGCCCGGCACGATCAGCCGGCTGATGAACATGGGCATCGAGCCCTTCCTGGTCGCCAGCTCGGTCAACCTGATCTGCGCCCAGCGCCTGGTGCGGCGCATCTGCACGCAGTGCAAGGAGGATCACCCGACCCCGCCGCAGGCGATGACCGAGGCCGGGTTCACCCAGGAGGAGGCGACGCAGGTCGTGCCCAAGCGCGGCAAGGGCTGCGAGCGCTGCAACGGCACCGGCTACAAGGGGCGGGTCGGCCTCTACGAGGTGATGGAAGTGACCGAGGACCTGCGCGAGCTGATTCTCGTCGGCGCCTCGGCCCTGGAACTGAAGCGCAAGGCGGTGGACGGCGGCATGATCACGCTGCGCCGGAGCGGACTGCGGAAGGTCATGGAAGGTGTCACGACAATCGAGGAAGTCGCGCGGGAAACGGTGAAGTAGCAGCTGCGGACGACGCGCGACCCACACATCAACTGCGAGAACTCAATGGCGACATTACCTGAACTGCTCAAGACCCTGGTAGACAATGGCGGGTCGGACCTCCACGTCACGACCAACTCACCGCCGCAGATCCGCGTGCACGGGCACCTGCGGGCGCTCGACCTGCCGATGCTCGGGCCGGCCGAGACCAAGGCGCTGGCCTACAGCGTCCTCACCGACGCGCAGAAGAAGCGGTTCGAGGAGTCGCTCGAGCTCGACTTCTCGTTCGGCATCCGCGGCATCGCCCGCTTCCGCTGCAACGTCTTCAACCAGCGCGGCGCCGTCGCCGCGGTCTACCGCGTCATCCCGGAGGTCATCAAGAGCTTCAACGAGCTCGGCCTGCCGCAGGTCATCGCCACGCTCGCCGAGCGGCCGCGCGGCCTGGTGCTCGTCACCGGCCCGACCGGCAGCGGCAAGTCGACGACGCTGGCGGCGATGATCGACAAGATCAACACCGAGCGGCGCGAGCACATCCTGACGATCGAGGACCCGATCGAGTTCGTGCACCCGCACAAGGGCTGCCTGGTCAACCAGCGCGAGGTCCACTCCGACACCCACGGCTTCAGCGCGGCGCTGCGCGCCGCGCTGCGCGAGGACCCCGACATCGTCCTGATCGGCGAGCTGCGCGACCTCGAGACCATCGAGTCGGCGCTGCGCGTCGCCGAGACCGGGCCACCTGACGTTCGCGACGCTGCACACCAACTCGGCGGCGCAGACGATCAACCGCATCATCGACGTCTTCCCCTCGCACCAGCAGGGGCAGATCCGCACCCAGCTGTCGCTGTCGCTCGAGGGCATCGTCTGCCAGGCGCTGGTGCCGAAGGCCGACGGCAAGGGGCGCGTCGTGGCGCTCGAGATCCTGGTGCCGAATCCGGCGATCCGCAACCTGATTCGCGACGACAAGGTGCACCAGATCTACTCGTCGATGCAGACCGGGCAGGAGAAGCTCGGGATGCAGACGATGAACCAGTGCCTGGCGACGCTGTACCAGAAGCGGCTGATCACGATCGAGGCGGCGATGGAGAAGTCGTCGCTCAAGGACGAGCTCGAGCAGATGATCGCCCGCGGCGCCGGGGTCGTGGCCGGCGCCGGGCTGCACAACCGGCCCGGGGCGGGCGCGCCGGCACGGGCGCCGGTCGGGAAGTAGGGCAGGGTGGCGGGGCGCGGTGCGGCGGGCGCCGCGCTCGGCGCGCGGTGCTGACAGCGGGACGCTGAGCTGGATTATTCAAGAAGGAACGTCATGCCGACATTTGCGTATTCGGGACGCACGCGGGGCGGCCAGACCGTCGCGGGCGAGCGGGTCGCCGACACGATGGACGCGGCGGTCGCCGCGCTCCGCCGCGAGCAGATCCTGATCACGAAGATCGATGCCGCGAAGGGGGCCAAGGCGGAGGCCAAGCCGAAAGCCCTCAAGAAGGGGGGCGTCAACGTCCCCTCCAAGAACCTGGCGATCTTCACCCGGCAGTTCTCGGTCATGATCGACGCCGGCCTGCCGCTGGTGCAGTGCCTCGACATCCTGGGCAAGCAGGAGCCGCACAAGGGCTTCTCCAGCGTCATCCTCAAGGTCCGCGAGGACGTCGAGTCGGGCGCGGCGCTGGCCGACGCGATGAAGAAGCACGTCAAGACCTTCGACGCGCTCTACTCGAACATGATCGCGGCGGGCGAGGCGGGCGGCATCCTCGACACCATCCTCAAGCGGCTGGCGACCTACATCGAGAAGTCGGTCAAGCTGAAGGGGGACGTCAAGTCGGCGATGATCTACCCGATCGCGGTCGTGGTGATCGCCGCGGTCGTGGTCGGCGCCATCCTGTGGAAGGTCATCCCGACGTTCGCGCAGCTGTTCTCCGGCCTCGGCGCCCAGCTGCCGCTGCCGACCCGCGTGGTCATCGCCGCGAGCAACGGCATCGTCGCCTACGGCTGGATGCTGATCGTCGGCCTCGGCCTGATCGGCTACGCGATGAAGTCGTACTACGCGACCGAAAACGGCCGCCGCGTCGTCGACCGGATCATGCTGAAGATGCCCATCCTCGGCGGCATCCTCAAGAAGGTGGCGGTGGCGCGGTTCTGCCGCACGCTGTCGACCCTGCTCGCCTCGGGCGTGCCCATCCTCGACGGCCTCGACATCACGGCGCGCACCGCCGGCAACGCCATCATCGAGGACGCCATCCAGACGACGCGGAGCGGCATCGAGCGCGGCGAGACGATCTCCGGGCCGCTGCGCGAGACCAACGTCTTCCCGTCGATGGTGGTGCAGATGATCAACGTCGGCGAGACCACCGGCGCGCTCGACGCGATGCTGTCGAAGATCGCCGACTTCTACGAGGAAGAAGTCGACACGGCGGTCGCCGGCCTGCTGACCCTGATGGAGCCGGTGATGATCGCGTTCCTCGGCGTCGTCGTCGGCGGCATCGTCGTGGCGATGTACATGCCGATCTTCGACCTCATCTCCAAGCTCACGGGTTGATGCCGATCGGGGCGCCAGCGATGTCCACCACGATTCGCCGAAAGCTGCTGTCGCTGATCACCGCCCGGGCGGCGGTGATCAGCGTGCTGCTCGGATCGGCGGTGCTGATCCAGGTGACGTCGCCGGGCGCCCTGCCGCTGGCGGAGTTCTCGGCGCTGCTCGGCCTGACGTTCGCGCTGACCGTCGTCTACACGCTGACCCTGCGCTCGGCGGAAACGCACCGCTGGCTGATCGACCTGCAGCTGCTCGTCGATGCGGTGATCGTCTCGCCATCGTCCACGTGACCGGGGGGATCAACAGCTACTTCTCGTCGCTCTACGCCCTGCCGATCATCGCCGGCAGCGCCATCCGGTCGTGGCGCGGCGGCATGACCGTCGGCACCGCGAGCTCGTGCCTCTACGCCGGGATCGTCGTCGCGCAGTATCTCGGGACGCCGGCGCCGTACGAGGCGGGCACGCTGCCGGCGTTCCGCGACGCGCTCTACCGCGGCGGCCTGAACGTGTTCGGCTTCTTCGCGGTGGCGGCGCTGACCGGCTACCTGGCCGAGGGGCTGCGCCGGGCCGATGCGCAGCTGCAGCGCGCCTCGAGCGAGCTCGCCGACATGCAGGCGTTCAGCCGGCACGTGGTGGACAGCCTGACGAGCGGCCTCGCCACCACCGACCGGTGGGGCATGGTGATGACGTTCAACCGCGCCGGCGAGGCGATCACCGGCCGGACGGCGGGCGATGCCATCGGCCGCGAGGCCGCCGACGTGCTCCAGCTGCCGCCGGCGCTCGACGGGCTGTTCGGGCCGCGCCGAGACGCGGCCGCGCCAGACGCGGGTCGAGTTCAGCTATACCCGCCGCGACGGCCAGGCGATCGAGATGGGCCTGAGCGCCGCGCCGCTGATGACGCCGCGCGGCGAGACCGGCTTCATCCTGACGTTCCAGGACGTGACCGAGGCGCGCAAGACCGAGCGCGAGGCCCGCGTCCAGCAGCGGCTCGCGGCGGTGGGGGAGATGGCGGCCGGCATCGCCCACGAGATCCGCAACCCGCTGGCGTCGATGTCGGGCTCGATCCAGATCCTCCGGCAGGAGCTGCCGCTGACCGACGAGCAGGGGCAGCTGATGGACATCGTGATCAGGGAGTCGGAGCGCCTGAACGACACGATCCGGAGCTTCCTGTCGTACGCGCGGCCGCAGCGCCAGTCGATGAAGCACATGGACGTGCGGCAGATCGTCACCGACACGGCGACGCTGCTGCAGAACAGCGCCGAGCGCGGCGAGAGCCATCGCATCGCGGTGGACGTCCCGTCCGAGCCGGTGTGGTTCCAGGCCGACGAGGGGCAGATCCGGCAGATCGTGTGGAACCTGGCGACCAACGGGCTGCGGGCGATGCCCGACGGCGGCCAGCTCACGCTGGCGGTCACGCCGCCGGCCGGCGCGGCGGGGCAGGTGGCGATCGACGTGTCGGACGAGGGCGTCGGCATTGCGCCGGAAGAGATCGACGGCATCTTCCAGCCGTTCCGCGGCGGGTTCTCGCGCGGCACCGGGCTCGGCCTGTCGATCGTGCAGCGGATCGTCAGCGACTACGGCGGGGAGGTGCGGGTGACCTCGGCCCGCGGCCGGGGCACGACCGTGCAGGTGCGCTTCCCGGTGGAGGCCGCCGCGGCCGCGCAGGGCGGCGGCGCCGCGGTGGCGCGGCACGAGGGGCGCCGTTGAGCGGCGGGGCGCGCGGGCCGGTGCGGCGGCAGATGCGACAGTGGCGGGGCGGCATGACAACAGCAGCAGGCGGCGGAGTCCATGGCGATTGAGACACAGGTGCCAGGCACCGACACGGCCACGAGCGCGACGGCAGCACGGGTGCTGGTGGTGGACGACGAGCGCTCGATGCGCGAGCTGCTGTCGATCGTGCTGCGGCGCGACGGCTACGACGTGATCGTGGCGGCCGACGGCAAGGCCGCGGTCGACATCCTGACGCGCGCAGCGCGTCGACGTCCTGATCACCGACATCCGGATGCCCGAGCTGACCGGCGTCGACGTGCTGCGCGAGGCCAAGCGCATCGACCCGGCCATCATCAGCATCGTCATGACCGCGTTCGCCTCGACCGACACCGCGGTCGACGCCCTCCGCCTCGGCGCCGCCGACTACGTGCACAAGTCGCCGAACGCGGTGAACGACCTGCGGCTGCGGGTCCGCAAGGAGCTCGAGCGCAAGCGGCTGCAGCAGGAGAACGTGCTGCTCAAGCGCGCCCTGCGCACGCCGCACAAGTTCGGCCACATCGTCGGCAGCAGCCACGCGATGATGGCGGTGTTCGAGCTGATCGAGACGATTGCGCCGACCAGCAGCACCGTGCTCATCACCGGGGAGTCGGGCACCGGCAAGGAGCTGGCGGCGCGGGCGATCCACCTCGGGTCGGCGCGCAGCGACCGCCCGTTCGTCGCGGTCAACTGCGGCGCGCTGCCCGACACGCTGCTCGACTCGGAGCTGTTCGGCCACATGCGCGGCGCCTTCACCGGCGCCGACACCAACAAGAAGGGGCTGCTCGAAGTCGCCGAGAAGGGGACGATCTTCCTCGACGAGATCGGCGAGATGAGCCCGATGGTGCAGGTCAAGCTGCTGCGCGTGCTGCAGGAGCGCAAGTTCCGGCGGCTCGGCGGCACCGAGGAGGTCGACGCCGACATCCGGATCATCACCGCGACCAACCGCGACCTGGCGAAGATGGTGGCGGCGGGGGACTTCCGCGAGGACCTGTTCTACCGCATCAACGTCATTCCGGTGAAGCTGCCGCCGCTGCGCGAGCGGCAGGACGACATCCAGGCGCTGGCCGAGCACTTCGTCGAGAAGTTCGCCGCGGTGATGAAGAAGGAGCTGCACGGCATCTCGGGCGCCGCGCTCGCCCACCTGCGCAACTACGCCTGGCCGGGCAACGTCCGCGAGCTCGAGAACGCGATGGAGCGCGCCGTGGCGCTCGAGCGGACCCCCGCCATCCTGCCCGACAGCCTGCCGGAGGGCGTCCGCGCCGCGGCGGGCACGGCGTCGTCCGCGGCCGCGGCCTCGGCCGCTGCGGCAGAGGACCTGACGCTCACCGGCGGCTTCGATCTCGAGCAGCACGTGCAGGACATCGAGCGCGAATACATCATGGAGGCGCTGCGCCGCTCGAACGGCGTCAAGAAGAACGCCGCCGAGCTGCTGGGACTGAGCTTCCGGCAGTTCAGGTACCTGTTGAAGAAATACAACATTCAGTAACCAGGGGAACTGGTCCAGTCCCCAGCTCCCCTGGGACGCACGTGTCACCTCCGGCGTCACCGCCGCAACCCGCGTTGCCTGCACAAGCGACCGGCTCCCCAGCTCCCCAGTTCCCCAGTTCTCCAGTTCTCCAGTCCGACTCTCCGCCCCCCTCGGGCGTCAGAACTACACGACGGGCCGGGCGGACAAAATCCGGCAGCCGTGCTTGACAGAAATTGTCACCTGGCCGAAAATTGGCAGGTGGGACGAGGGAAGAGCCGTGCCACACAAATCACGCAAATAACTGAATAATAAGGACTTGTCGGCACGACGAGGAGCGGCGCGAGCGGTGGCACCGCCGTTGCTCTAAGAGAGCTCGTCGGCCGCTGGGCTGCACCAGTAGAGACCGACCTTAAAACAGTCCAACGGCCCAACAAGTTTTCTTTGAGGAGCACACAGTCATGAAAGTTCGTAACCAGAAGGGTTTCACGCTCATCGAGCTGCTGATCGTCGTCGCGATCATCGGCATCATCGCCGCCATCGCGGTCCCCGGCCTGCTGCGTGCCCGCATGTCGGGTAACGAGTCCTCGGCCATCGGCTCGATGCGCGCGATCAGCTCGGCGCAGGCCAGCTACTCGTCGGCGGCCGGCCAGGGCGGCTACGCGACCTCGCTCGCGATTCTGTCGGCGGGCTGCTTGGGCGGCCAGGGCTTCATCTCGCCCGACCTGTCCACCGACCCCTCGTCGAAGAGCGGCTACAGCGTGGCGCTGGCGGCTGGCGGCGCGGCGATCGCCGGCGTGGCCGACTGCAACGCGCAGCCGGTGAACACCGACTTCGTGGCGGGTGCGACCCCCCTGAACTTCGGCACCACGGGTGCGCGGTCGTTCGGGTCCACGGCGGCCGGCACGATCTACTTCAACAACACCAACGCGGCGCCGACGGCGGCTGACATGGCGCCGGGCGGCCCGGGCACGATTCTCCAGTAAGCGCGGAGAGGTTCGACACGGTCAGGGAGGGATGCGCGTATGGCCGCATCCCTCTTTGACTGTACAAAGGGCGAAGGGCGAAGGGCGAAGGGCGAAGGGCGAAGGGCAAAGGGCAAACGGCAAACGGGCGGGTCACAGCGGAGCCGACAGGACTGAATTACGATGGCCGCAACACCAACACACACGACGACTGACGGGCGGGGAGCGGTGGGCTTCACGCTCATCGAGCTGATCATTGTCGTCGCGGTCATCGGGGTGCTGAGCGCGATTGCGGTGCCGGCGCTGCTGCGCGGGCGCATCACGGCCAACGAAGCGGCCGCCACCGGCGCGATCCGCGCCATCCACAGCGGCCAGACCAGCTATTCCGCGAGCGCCGGGGCGGGCGGCAACTACGCCCCGTCGCTGTCCACGCTTGGGGCGCAGTGCCCGGGCAGCGCCACCGGCTACATCTCGCCGGACCTGATGTTCGACCCCTCGATCAAGTCCGGCTACCGGGTGGCGATGCAGCCGGCGTCGAACTCGCAGGTCGGGCGCGCGGACTGCAACGGCACGCCGACCCAGACGGGTTTCTACAGCACGGCGGTGCCGGTGGCGTTCGCGCGCAGCGGCCGCCGCGCCTTTGCGTCGAACAGCGGCGGCAGCATCTACTTCGATCCGACCGGCGTGGCGCCGACCGAGGCAGCGATGGCGCCGAACGGCGGCGGCCTGGTCATCCAGTAATCCGGCGGACAGTGCCCGGCACGGCGGATCCCGCAGGCTGTCATACGCTACTCTGAGAGCCGTGAATCGCCGCCGCCGCCAGTCCGGCTTCACCCTCATCGAACTGCTCGTGGTCGTGTCGATCGTGGCGCTGCTGGCCACGGCGGCCATGGTCGGCTATCGCGCCGCCCGGCTTCGCAGCCGCGAGGCGGCCGCGATCGCGGCGCTCAACGCCATCAACCAGGCCCAGTTCGCCTACATGCAGAGCTGCGGCGGGCAGCGATACGCGCCGTCCCTGGTGGCCCTCGGCACGCCCGCGCCCGGCGAGGACACCGGTTTCATCAGCCCCGACCTCGCCACCGCCGACCCGCTGGTCAAGAGCGGCTATCTCTTCACGATGACCGGCACCGAGGCGACCGAGGGGGAGACCACCTGCACCGGGCAGGTGCCGCTCGAGCGCTACCGCCTCACCGCCGATCCCCTCCAGGCCGACAGTCCCGGCCGGTTCTTCGGGACCAACGTGGACCGGGTCATCTACCAGGACGGCGAGACGTTCGCGGAAGACATGCCGGAGACCGGCCCGCCGGGGCATGGCTCGGAAATCAGGTAGAATCGCAGGTTATGACCCCGAGAACGCGCAATATGCTGCTGGCGTTTGCCGCGCTTGGCCTTGGCGCGTCCGCCTGGTCGAGCTACGTGCACTACTCGCTGCTGACCCGCCCCGGCTTCACGAGCTTCTGCGACGTCAACGACACCGTCAGCTGTACCCAGGCCTACCTGAGCCAGTACGGCAGCTTCTGGGGCATTCCGGTGGCGCTCGCCGGCGTGCTGTTCTTCACGATCGTGCTGCTCATGGCCGGCCTGGGCGCCAGGCGCACCGTGCAGGCGCGCGAGAACGTGCCCGCCTACATCTTCGCGTTCTCGACGGTCGGCCTCGCCTTCGTGCTCTATCTGGCGTGGGCCTCGTTCTTCAAGCTCAACGCGCTCTGCCTGCTCTGCGCGGTCACCTACGTGTCGGTCATCGGCATCTTCGTGGTGTCGGGTGCCGGCACCTCGTTCCCCATGACCACGCTGCCCGGCCGCGCCTCGCGCGACCTGCTGGCGCTGTTGAAGAGCCCGGCCGCGCTGGCACTGGCGCTGGCCGCCGGCGTGGGATTCGTCTGGCTGGTCAACGTGTTCCCGCCCGAGGCGCACGCCTCGGCGGCGGTCGCCGAGCCGCAGTACCCCCGCTCACCGACGGGCAGAAGTTCGAATTCCTGAAGTGGTACGAGATCCAGCCCAAGGTCGACGTGCCGGTCGATGCCGGAGGCGCCAAGGTCCTGATCGTCAAGTTCAACGACTACCAGTGCCCGCCGTGCCGCGAAACCTACCTGGCCTACAAGAGCATCCTGCAGAAGTACACCGCCACCGGCCAGGTCAAGTTCGTGCTCAAACACTTCCCGCTGGAAGGGGAGTGCAACGCCGCGACGCCGGGCGGCAGCCACACGGCGGCCTGCGAAGCGGCGTCGGCCGTGGTCATGGCGCGCAGCCAGGGTACGGCCGATAAGCTCGAGGAATGGATCTTCGCCAACCAGTCCACGCTGACCGCCGACTCCATCCGCAAGGCGGCGGCGTCGGTGGCGTCGGTGCCGGACTACGAGGCGCAATACGCCCGGGCGCTGTCGGAGGTGAAAACCGATGCCGGCCTGGGCGCGCTGCTCGAGGTCAAGTCCACCCCGACGTTCTTCATCAACGGCCGCCGCATCGCCGGGGGGCTGCCGCCGGCAGCCTTCGAGCTGGCTATCGAGCAGGAGCTGAGCGAGGCCTTAGAAAGGGCGGAAGGGCGGCAAGGGCGAAGGGCGCCAAGGAGCCCGTCGGCGTCTCGAGATGAACTCTGCGATCCGCATCGACGAGCTCACGAAAGACTACTGGGTTGGGTTCTGGCGCAAGCGGCCGTATCGCGCTCTCGACCGGCTGTCGCTCGAGGTGCAGCCCGGCGAGGTCTTCGGCTTCCTCGGCCCCAACGGCGCCGGCAAGACGACGACGCTGAAGCTGCTGATGCAGCTGATTTTTCCGACCGCCGGGCGGGCGGAGATCCTGGGCCGGCCGGTCGGCGACGTCCGCGCCCGGCAGCGCATCGGCTACCTTCCCGAAAATCCCTCCTTCTACGACTACCTCACCGCCGAGGAGCTGCTTCGCTACTACGGACGCCTCTTCGGCTATTCCGGCGCCGACGCGCGCCGGCGCGCGGCGGCGCTGCTCGACCGGCTCGGCATCGGCCCCGAGCGCCGCCGCCAGCAGCTGCGCAAGTACTCGAAAGGGATGATCCAGCGCGTCGGCATCGCGCAGGCGCTGCTCAACGATCCCGAGGTCGTCTTTCTCGACGAACCGATGTCCGGCCTCGACCCGCTCGGGCGGCGCGACGTCCGGTCGCTCATCCTCGAGCTCCGCGATCAGGGACGGACCGTGTTCTTCAGCTCGCACATCCTGGCGGACGCCGAGGCGCTGTGCAGCCGGGTGGCGGTCGTCGCCGGCGGGCAGCTCGCCGCCGCCGGACGCCTCACCGACATCCTCGCCTTCCAGGTCCGCGGCTGGGAGCTCGTCGTCGCCGGGCTGACGCCGGAGGTGCTCGCGCGGCTGGCGCCGCAGCTGGCCGGCAGCACCGAGATCTCCGCCGCAGCGCTACGCCCTCGAGCTGAAGCCCGACGTCAAGCCGGAGGCGGTTCTCTCGGATGTCGTGGCCACCGGCGCGACGCTGGTCTCGCTCAACCCGGTCCGCGACACGCTCGAGGACTTCTTCGTGCGCCGCGTCGCCGAGATCGGCCAGGGGGCGCGGTGAACGGGCGTGCCATCGGCTGGATTGCCGTCAACGTGTTCAAGGAATCGGTGCGCGACCGCGTGCCGTACAACCTGGCGATCTTCGCCGTCCTCCTCATCGCCTCGTCGTTCCTGCTCGGCCAGCTGACCGCCGGCCAGGACGTCAAGATCATCAAGGACCTCGGCCTCGCCGCGATCGCGGTGTTCGGGCTGTTCATCGCCATCTTCATCGGCATCGGGCTGGTGTCGAAGGAAGTCGAGCGCCGCAGCGTCTACGCGCTGCTGTCGAAGCCGATCAGCCGGACCCAGTTCATCGTCGGCAAGTACGCCGGCCTGGTGCTGACGCTCGCCGTCAACGTCGCGGTCATGACCGTCGCCCTGTTCCTCGTCCTCGGCTACCTCACGTGGATCGAGACGCCCGAGTTCCGCGCCGGGTGGGATGCGCCGGGCGTCGACCCGCGCCTGCTGACGGGCGTGGCGCTGATCTTCGTGCAGCTGATGCTGGTGACGGCGATCGCGCTCTTCTTCTCGACGTTCTCGACGCCGATCCTGTCGGCGGCCTTCACGCTCGGCCTCTATCTCGTCGGCCACTTCAACGCCGACCTGAAGAACTTCGATCGGATTGTCGAATCGCAGCCGGTGGTCTGGATGGCGCGCGCGATCTACCACCTGGTGCCGGATTTCTCGGCATTCGACGTCAAGACCGAGGTGGTGCACGGCCTGCCGGTGGCGGCCGGCTACGTCGCGGCCACCTCGGCCTACGGCCTGGCCTACATCTCGGCGCTGCTGGTGGCCGCGGTCGTGATCTTCGCCCGCCGGGACTTCAAGTAGTGGACCGCCGCCAGCGCGCGATCGCGGTCCTCGCGGCGGCAGGCTTCCTGGCCGCCGCAGTAGGCCTGCAGGTGACGCGGGACCGCCTCTATCCGCGAGGACAGGCCGAGGCGGTCTCGGTCTTGTACGTCCGGTCGGGCCCGGCGCTGCGCCGGATCATGTTGTCGTTCGACGCGCTCGCGGCGGATGTCTACTGGATCCGCGCGCTTCAGCACTACGGCGGCGATCGGCTGAACAAGGGACTCGAGCGCAAGTACGAGCGGCTCCAGCCGCTGCTCGACATCGCCACCTCCCTCGACCCGTACTTCAACATCGCGTATCGCTTCGGTGCCATCTTCCTCAGCGAGGCGTATCCCGGCGGCGCCGGCCGGCCCGACCAGGCGATCGCGCTGCTCGAGAAGGGCATCGCCGCCCAGCCCGGCAAGTGGCAGTATTTCCACGACATCGGGTTCGTCTATTACTGGCAGATGGGCGACAGGAAGACGGCCGCGCAGTGGTTCCGCCGGGCCGCGGCGCAGCCCGGGGCGCCCAACTGGCTCGAGCCGCTCGCCGCGACGATGCTGGTCCAGGGGGGCGACCGGGCGTCCGGACGATTCCTCCTCCGGCGGATCCTGCAGTCGGAGGAACCCTGGCTGCAGAAGATGGCGGCGCGCGGGCTGATGCAGATCGATGCGCTCGACCTCATCGACGCCGTCCGCCAGCGCGTCACGGCGGTCCCGCCGCCGCCGGGGCAGCCCTACTCCTGGCGGTGGCTCATCCAGCGCGGCGTCCTCCGCGCGATCCCGGCCGACCCGACCGGCGTCCCACTCGACATCGATCCGGGCAGCGGGGCGGTCTCCGTGTCCGCGCAGTCGGACCTCCATCCCATGCCGACCGACGCACGCCAGCCATGACCCCCGACACGCTGCTGACGATCGCCTTCGCCTGGCTCGGGCTCGCGGTCGGGAGCTTCCTGAACGTCTGCATCCACCGCGTGCCGCGCGGCATGTCAATCGCCCATCCCCCCTCCGCCTGCCCGGCCTGCGGCTCCCGGCTGCGGTGGTACGACAACATCCCGGTCCTCGGCTACGCCTGGCTCGGCGGCCGCTGCCGGCGCTGCCGCGCCCCGATCAGCCTCAGGTACCCCCTCGTCGAGCTGATCACGATGGCGGTGTTCCTGCTGCACCTCTACGTGTTCGGCCCGCTCGGTGCTGATGGCGGTGCGGCTCGCGTTCGCGTGCGTGCTCATCGTGCTTGTTCGCCATCGACCTCGAACACCACCTGCTGCCGAACATCATCACCCTGCCGGGCATTGCCGCCGGCCTGATTGTCAGCGTGGTCGTCCCCCCCGGGCTCCTCGATGCCGTCCTCGGCACGCTGCTCGGCGGCGGTGTGCTCTGGGCCATCGGCGAAGCCTACTTCCGCTACTCGGGGCAGGAGGGCATGGGCGGCGGCGACGTCAAGATGCTGGCGATGGTCGGCGCGTTCCTCGGCTGGAAGCTGGTCCTCGTCACGCTCGTCCTGTCGTCGGTGGCCGGCTCGCTGATCGGCCTGCTCGTGCTCGCGCTGCGGCGGGGCGGCATGAAATACGCGCTGCCCTACGGCACCTTCCTGGCCATCGGCGCCCTGGTGTCCTCCCTCGCCGGCGACGTCATCGTCAATTGGTACGTGGGGCTGTACTCGCTGCCCTGAGACAGTTCCGTGATGCCCTCGCCGGATCTGTAAGTCCCCTGTTCCATTCCTGACCAACCTGCGCGCACGCGGGGTACTACGGATTCAGTTAACGCGCTGTCCTCCCAAGCGGTTACGGGGCGGGGTATGTGCCTTGCACTAAGCAGGGCACCAATGAGTTTTCAGCCTGGTTCCCCCGCACGCGCACACCGGAGCTCCGAGCACGGCTTCACGCTCATCGAGCTGATGGTCGTGGTCGGCATCATCGCCGTCACGCTGGCGGTGACGATGGCCGTCAACCCGCAGTTCATCCGCACCGCGAAGGCCGACTCGGGCACCGCGCAGGCGATGGATGTCCTCCGGCAGGCGCGGGAGATCGCGATCAGCCAGCGCCGCAACGTCCAGGTCCAGTTCGTCGGGACGAATCAGATCGTCATCTCGCGGGTCAATGTCCCCAACGGCGACCTGACCACGATCCGTTCGGTGCCGCTCGAGAGCCGCATGCGGTTCGCGCTGATGGCCGGCGTGCCCGACACGCCCGACCTCTTCGGGCGGACGGCCGCCGTGGCGTTCGGGCCGTCGCCCGCCAGGATGTTCACCAGCGAGGGCACCTTCATCGACAACCAGGGCAACCCCCTGAATGGCACGCTGTTCATGGCCGTGCCGGAAGATCCGTTGAGCGCGCGTGCCATCACTTTCTTCGGGCCGACGGCGCTGCTGCGCGTCTGGCGGTGGGATGGGTCCAAATGGGTGGAATGACAACGACATCCGGGCGTGGCCGCAGCGGCGAGGCGGGGTTCTCGCTGGTCGAAGCGGTGATCGCGATGGGCATCCTCGCGACGGCGCTGCTCAGCCTGGCCGGCGTCTTCGCGATGGGGCTGCGGCACCTCGCCGGGTCCTCGCCGAACCTGCTGGCGCGCGAGAAGGCCCGTGAAGCGGTCGAGAGCGTGCACACCGCGCGCGACACGCGGATCATCACCTGGGCGCGCATCAACAACGTGGCGCAGGGCGGGGTCTTCGTCGCCGGCGCGCTGCCGCTGCGCAACCCCGGCCCTGACGGCATCGTCAACACCGCGGACGACACCGGCGTGGAAGAGACGCTGATGCCGGGCAACGACGGGCTCCTGGGCACCGCCGACGATGTGCGCACGGCGCTGACGAATTATACGCGGCAGATCGCGATCACCGACCTGCTCGACGCCAACGGCGTGGTGAACCCGACGCTGCGCCAGCTGCAGGTCACGATCACCTACCGGATCGGCACCGACACCCGGCGCTACGTGTTGACCACCTACATCTCGGCTATCTCATGACGCTACCGACTTCGCCCCGCCGGCGCCTCGATTCGCGCGGCTTCTCGCTCGTCGAGCTGCTCGTGACGATGGCGATCACTCTGGTCATCATGGGCGGCACGATGGCCGCCCTCGGCGATGCGTCGCGGGCGACCGAGAGCGCGCAGCTGCTCACCGGGCTGAACACGGGGCTGCGGGTGGCGATGGACGTCGTCGTCCGCGACGTCCTGCAGGTCGGCCAGGGGCTGCCGACCGGGCGCGTGGTCAGCATCCCGTCGGGCGCGGGGCGGACCGTAATCCGCCTGCCCGGCCCGCCGGGCTCGAACATCATCCTGCCGAACACCGCCACCGAGCTGTCGGCGGTGATGCCCGGCCCGGGCCTCGGCCCGGTCGTCAACGGCCGCGCCACCGACATCATCACGACGCTGGCCGCCGACAGCGCGTTCGAAGGCCGGCAGCTGACGCAGCTCACCGACACCACGATGACCGTGGCGCTGACCCGGACGGCGCCGCTGCCGGCGATTCCGAGCGGCGCGAACATCACCGACGGCGGGCCCGACGACATCCTCGCCGGGGACCTGATCATGCTGACCCGCGGCAGCCTGAGCGCGCTCGTGCAGGTGACCAGCGTCAACAACCAGACGATCACCTTCGCCGCCGGCGACTCGCTCGGCCTCAACCAGAACGCGGCGGCCGACGGCACCGTCCGCGAGTACCGCGACCTCGACCCCGGCGCGCCGGTGGCCAACGAGGGCATCGACCCGGCCACGGCGACGCTGTCGTCGCGGGCGACGCGGATCCGGATGATCACCTACTACATCGACGCGACCACCGACCCGCTGCGGCCGCGGCTGGTGCGCCGGATGAACAACGGCCATCCCACGACGTTCAACAACAACCTCGGGACCGCGGTGGCCTTCGACGTCGAGAACCTGCAGATCACCTACGACCTGGCCGACGGCGTGAACAACCCGACCAACGTGCGCATGGTGGCGGGCGATCTCGTCGCCGGCGGCGGGTGCGGCGCCATGGCCTGTGACGTCGAGCGCATCCGGAAGGTGAACGTGCTGCTGTCGGCGCGCGCCCGCCGGCCGATGCGCGTGACCCGACAGCTCTACCGGAACTCCCTGCTGACGCAAATCAGCCTCCGCAGTCTGGCATTCGTCGATCGCTACGAGTGAGATTTCCCATGCAGCCCAATCCTGTCTCCCGTCGGTCCCTGGTCTGCCGCGAGCGCGGCATGGCGCTGGTCACGGTCATCCTGGTGACCATGCTGTGTTCGGCGCTGATGGTCGGCTTCGTCAGCGCCATCGTCTCCGACCAGCGGTCGAGCGGCCTCGACCGCGATCAGACGCAGGCCTATGCGGTGGCTCACGCCGGCCTCGAGAAGCTGACGTCGGACCTGACGTCGCTCTTCCGCACCGACTTTTCCCCCTCGTCGGGGCAGATCGGCGGCGTCACGGCGGTGGCGAACCGGCCGGCCATCGCCGGTTTCCAGTACACCGCCCCGGAGGGGGGATCGGGCTACACGATCACCTTCATTCCCGACACCGCCGCCGGCAACGTCGGCAACCCGGCGCCGGAATCGCCGAACGGCTCGGCCATCTCCGCGGGGCCCTACCAGGGGTTCATGGGATTGATCACGCCGTACACGCTGACGGTGACGGCGCGGTCGAACGGCGGCGCCGAAGTGCGGCTGCGGCGCGACCTGCAGACCGTGGCCATCCCGGTCTTCCAGTTCGGCATGTTCTCGGAGACCGATCTCTCGTTCCACGCCGGCGACGACTTCAACTTCGGCGGCCGGGTGCACACCAACGGCAACCTGTACCTGGCGCAGGGCGACGGGTCGACGCTGACCTTCGGGGACCGCATCACCGCGGTCGGGGAGATCGTCCGGACCCACCTGCCCAACGACCTGCCGGTGACGACCGGCTACAACGGCACCATCATCGTGCCGACGGTGATCAAGACGCCGACCAATTCCACCCGGGCGCTGGCCCGGACCGAGGGCAGCCTGACCGGGGCGTCCGGCGTGCCGTCGAACGGCCCGACCACCGCGTTCTGGACGACGCGCAATACCAACTGGGACGCGCTCTCGACCGGCACCTACAAGAGCAACATCCGCACCGGGCGTACCGGCGCGCGCCGGCTCGACCTGCCGCTGGTCGGCGACGCCAACGGCGACGGTCTGCCGGACGCCGAGCCGATCCAGCTGCTTCGCCGCCCGGCGGTCAACTCCAACGAAAGCGTGACCGCGCCGTTCCTCTTCGCGCAGCGCTACTTCTCGTTCGCCGGCATCCGTATCCTGCTGTCGGACGACATCGCCGACATCCAGAACCTGCCCACCGTGACCCAGGGCACGCAGCCGGTGCTGCTGGACCCGGGGATCGACTACACGCTCGGGGCCCCGGCGCCGCCCGCCGCCGCGATGAAGGTACCGCTCGCGGCTTCAGCCGGCTCGGGCGCCAGCGGCACCGTGCCCGCCAACACCTACCGCAGCACCGCCGGCCAGCCGCTCATCGGCGGCTACATCAAGATCGAGCTGCAGCGGCAGGACGGCACCTGGCTCGACGTCACGACCGACGTGCTCAGCCAGGGGATCGCCGGCCGGAACATCGCCGACATCGGCCAGGCGACGCTGGCCAACCGCCTCAACGCGGCGCCGGCGGCGACGGGGTGCCAGGACGTCAACCCCAACGCGGTCATCCGCCTGCAGCGCGTCCGCGACGTGCCCCTCGGCGCGCAGACGCCGGCCAACAACAACGCGCGCATTGCCGCGTCGTGCGGCTATACCGTGGACGGCGCCAACGCCATCAACGGCGTGTCGCTGAACTCGGCCGACTACTGGCCGAACGTGCTCTACGACACCCGCGAGGCGCAGACGCGGGACGGGCTCGCCTCGACCGACCTCTACCTCGGCGGGATCATGCACTACGTCGAGCTCGACATGAACAACCTGCGCCGCTACATTCTCGGGCAGATCGGCACGCTCGGGAACCAGATGCGCACGGACAACGGCTTCATCGTCTATTTCTCCGACCGGCGGAACAACAACAACGCCGCGGGCACCGAGACTGGCGAGTACGGCTTCGAAGACACCGTCAACCCGCAGCTCGCGGCCGGCGCGCCGAACAACCTGCTCGATTCGGGAGAGGATCTCAACGGCAACGGCGTGCTCGACGTCTACGGGCGGACGGCGCCATCCCAGAACGTGCCCCTGGGCACGTCCATCGCCGCCTGCGCACCCATTGCGCCGCTGCGCGGCATCGCGCCGCTCGACTGTTCCGCGACGGTGGTGACGCAGCTGACCGACGCCAACACCGGCAGCGCGACGATGAAGCGGCTGGTGGCGCGGGCCAACAAGGCCATCCTGTTCCGCCGCGCGCTGAAGATCGTGAACGGCGGGATCAACGGCGGCGTCAACGGCGTGATCGCGCCAGGCCTGGCCGTGGCGTCGGAGAACCCGGTCTACATCCAGGGCAACTTCAACGCCACCGCGGCGAGCGCCAACGTCGAGCCGAACGTCGCGGTCTCGGTGCTGGCCGACTCGGTCACCCTGCTGTCGAATGCCTGGAACGACATCCGCGCCTTCAACGCACCCGCGGATTCCACCCAGCGCAACGCGTCCACCACCGGATTCCGCCTGGCGCTGGTCACCGGAAAGACCCGGGCGTTCCCGAAGCCCGGCTTCGCGGCGGGCAGCTTCGGCTCCGACGGCGGCGCGCACAACTTCGTGCGCCTGCTGGAGAACTGGAACAACGGATCGATCCTCCGCTACCGCGGGTCGTTCGTGAGCTTCTTCTACAGCCGCCAGGCGACCGGCATCTTCAAGTGCTGTCTGAGCGACACCTACGTCAGAGGCGACCGTGACTGGACGTTCGACGCGGACTTCCTGCTGCCGTCGCTGCTGCCGCCGGGGACGCCGATGTTCCGCGACGTCAACACGCTGACGTTCCGGCAGATTCTGCGGCCCAACCAGCAGTAGGCCGCCCCAGACCGGGCTCGGCAGCACGCGGCGCACCGACGTATGATCGGGCGCCGCGCCTCCCGACATGAATCAATCCGGCCTCCTCTTCCTCGGCCTCACCGCCATCGTGGCGGCGCTCGCGGGCGTCCTCGCCTATTCCCTCGCGAAGTTCGTCGTGGCCGCCCGCGGCATGACCCGGCAGCGCGCCAACGACGGCGGCCAGGTCGCGCTGATGACACACGCGATGGAGGACGCGCTCAAGAGCCTCCGCGAACAGGAGCGTGCCATGAAGGCGCGCGCCGAGGCCTCCGAACGCCTCAGCGAACAGATCGTCGACAGCCTGACCTCCGGCCTGCTCGTGGTCGATCACGGCGGGACGGTCCGCATGCTGAACCCCGCCGGGCGGCGGCTGCTCGGCCTCGAGGACCACGACTGGGCCCGTCCGCACCGCGAGGTCCTGTCGGGCGCGCCCGCACTCGCCACGCTGATCGAGGAGTGCCTTGCGGACGCCGCGCCGTCCGTTCGCCGCACGGTCGCCACCCAGGGATCCGGCGCGGTCACCCACCTCGGCGTCACCGTCTCGCCGATGCGGGAAGACGGCGGCCGCCACTACGGCGCCATCTGCCTGTTCACCGACCTCAGCAAGATCATGGATCTCGAGGATCAACTGCGCCTGAAGGACAGCCTGGCCCGGCTCGGCGAGCTTACCGCCGGCATCGCGCACGAGTTCCGGAACGGGCTCGCCACGATCCACGGCTACAGCCGCCTCATCGAGCCCGGCCGCCTGCCCGAGGATTACCGCACGTACGTCACCGGCATCCGCGCAGAAACCGAGGAGCTCGGGCAGGTGGTCACCAACTTCCTGAACTTCGCGAAACCGACCGAGCTGATCCTGGCGCCGGTCGACATGGCGGCGATCGTCTCGCACGCGGCCGACGACGTGCGCGGCGAGGTCCAGGCCCGGGGCGGCACCCTCACCATCGAGGGCACGTTCGCGCGCGTCCAGGGGGACGACGTGCTGCTGCGCCAGGCGTTCAGCAACCTGTGCCGCAACGCGCTCGAAGCCTGCGCGGACGGCAGCGTCACCCCCCGGATCGCGATCAACGGCGCGGTCGATGCCGCGGAGCGGATGCTGCGGATTACAGTCAGCGACAACGGTCCCGGCATCCCCGCGGCCATCGAGGAGCGCGTCTTCCGCCCCTTCTTCACCACCAAGGCCAAGGGCACAGGTCTCGGTCTCGCCCTCGTCCAGAAGATCATCGTCACCCACAACGGCCGGGTGGTGTTGTCGAGGGCGGAGCAGGGGGGAGCGCGGGTGGTCGTCACTCTGCCTGCCGATCTGCGCTGACCCGCCTGGCTGCGGGGCCGACGCCGCAACCCGGTGGCAGAATCGGCCGCTGCGCCGGCGAGCGGCCAGTGCAGAACCTGCGCCTCTCGGGCGCCTCCTCGTCATGATCCCCGGGTTTTCCCGACGAAAGCGCCGTTCGGCGGCACGGGCAGGAGTTTGCACTCCTGTTCTACGCCATGCGTCATCCGTCACCATTCGGCTCGTCCCGGCCTGCACGGGCCTCGTCGCTGCCGGCTGACGCTGGCACGTCCCTGGTTGAAGCCCTGGTCGTGGCGGCACTGCTCTGCGCCGCGCTCTCGGGTGTGGCGCCGCTGCTGCTCTGGTCGCGGCGGGCGATCTGGGGGGCCGGCACGGAGACCATGGCAGTCGTGCTCGCGGCGCAGAAACTGGAACAGCTTCGCACGCTCGATTTCCACGTGTTACGCGACGGCACGCTCGCAGGTGATGAAAGCACGGACCTGTCGGGGGATGAGCCGGCCGGGGGAGGCACCGGGCTGCGCGCCTCTCCGGCCGGAACGCTCGACTCCAACGTCGCGGGTTTCGTCGATTACCTCGACAGCCGGGGCGGGTGGCGGGGAGGCGGCGTCGCGCCGCCCGCGGGTTCGGCCTTTGTCCGCCGCTGGGCGCTCGTGCCGTTCCCGCCCGATCCCCGGCACGCGGTCGTGCTGCGCGTGTTCGTCGCGCCGCTGGCGGAGCTCCCGGCCGCCGGCTCCACGCGGCATGGCGTGCACCTCACGACGATCCGCTCGCGGGGGGTGCCGTGACGCGCCCTGCTGCCGGCAGTGCCGGCTTCACGCTGGCCGAGGTGCTCATCGCCACCGCGATCACCGCATCGGTCGTCGCCATGGTCTGTGTGCTCGCCATGCAGCTGCAGCAGTCGGGGAGGGGCGACGACGGGCGTGCTGACCTGCAGCAGCGGGCCCGGGTTGCCGCCGACCGGCTGGGTCGGGCGTTGCTCGAAGCGGGAGTGGGACCGACGACTGGCCCCCACGTCGGACCGCTCGGGCGCTTTCTGCCGCCCATCCTCCCCCGGGCCGCCGGCCGCCGCGATCGAGACGATGAGGGGGTGGTGCGGGGAGATGGGTTTACGACCCTCAGGGTTGCGGGAGAGGTTGAGGACGCACAGCTGCTGTACCCGGTGGCGGCCGGCACGTCTGCAATCGAGATCACGCCGGTCACCGTGTGCGATCTTCCCGCGTGTGGCTTTGCGAGCGGCACCCACGTGCTGCTCTTCGATGCCACCGGGACGCACGACGTCTTCACCGTGACCAGCGTGGCCGGGCGGGCGCTCACGCTGCGGCACCACGGCGACGGCGCCCACGCCGCTTATCCCGCCGGCACGTCCATTCTCGCGGTCGAGCAGCACACGTATTTCCTCGATCGTGCCACCCGCACGCTACGGCTCTACGACGGCGACGCTGCCAATTTCCCCATCCTGGACGACTTGGTGGCGGTGGAGGTGAGGTATTACGGGAGTCGCGTGCCGCCGGAGGCGCCGAGGCCTGGGGCGGGTGCATCCAACTGTTTGTACGAAGCCGACGGCACTTTTCGCGCGGCGCTGCTGCCGGTGTTGGCGGGTGCAGGCGGATCCCTCGTGCCGCTGCCTGCCGGGCTGCTGGCGGATGGGCCGTGGTGCGGCAGCCCACCGAACCGGTTCGATGCCGACCTGCTGCGGGTGAGGCGCGTGCGGGTCGCCGTGCGTCTGCAGGCGGCGGATCCGGGCACGCGCGGGTCCGATGGCGGGCGCTTCCTGGTGGCTGGCCATGCGCGGTCCGGCGCCGCGGAGGTGGCCGACGCGGCGATCGTGGTGGATGTGGCGCCGCGCAACTCGAGAACCGCGTGGTGAGGCCGGAGCGTGCCGCCGCGCCTGCGCCGGGTCCGGCCGGTGCCGACTCGGGCAGCGCGCTGGCGGTTGTCCTGCTGCTCCTGGCCCTGATCCTGGCTATCAGCCTTGGGGGCGCGCTGGTAGCACGGTTCGAGATGCTGGTGAGCAGCCGCTATCGCCACTCGGCGGCGGCCTTCTACGCGGCCGATGCCGGCATAGAGGCGGCGATTGCCGAGCTGCGGCCGCTCCCCGAGTGGAGCGATGTGGTCGGCGGTGTGCGGTCGTCGGCATGGTCGCGCGGGACCTCCGCGGGTTCAGGGGGGCTGCCGGGAGGCGTGGTCTCCGTGTGTTGTGGCGCCGGCTCGATGTCGGACCGTCTGGCCGTGGAGACGCGGCAGTCGTCGCGTGCGGCGCGGCGTGCGCTCCAGTGGCGCCCGTTCCTCTGGAACACGCTGGCGTCCTTGTCCGGACGCGCCGAGGCGGGGTCGATCCTGGTTGTCGTGTGGGTGGCCAACGACGAGGACGACCGGGCCGGCGGCGCCGCGGCGGATACCAACGATACGGTGCTGGTGCGCTCCGAAGCTGTGGATCCGCGTGGCGTCCGCCGTATCGTCGAAGCCGTCGTCGGTCGTCCGCCGGTGGCGCGGGGTGGCGGGCTATACTCGGAAGGTTCGACAACGGAGGAGGCGCGTTTGATGCAGGTGGGCATACTCGGCTGGCGTGAAGTCCGGTGACCGGCGGTCCTGTCAAGTGTCCGAACTGCGGGGCCAAGGTCAGCGCGGATCGTGCGCGGTGTCCTCGTTGCAGAGCCACGTTCTCTCAGGCGGACCCCGACTCCGCCGCACGTCACAGTCGCCGCCTCATGGCCATCACCGCCGCGCTCGTCGCGGTGTTCGTTGCCGGGCTGGCCGCGCTCTGGTACTACACCAACAGTGCCTCGCCGGCGGACGGACCGGCCACTGCTGGCGCGCCGGCGGCCTCCGCGACTGGCGCCCTGGAGCCGGAGTTCGAAGAGTGGAGCCGGGCGCCCGATGGACCTCCGGCGTCGCTCGAGGGGAGCCTCGAAGAGGCGCGGAGCATTGCCACCGCCAATCCGGAAAATGGCCAGGCGATGGCGAACGTCGGCCATCTCCAGCTCCAGCTCGGCCGTGCGACCGACGCGATGGCGTCCTTCCAGGCGGCCGCCGAGCGCGATCCGCAGAACTGGCGCTACCGGTTCGACGTCGCGCAGGCCCAGTGCAGCCTTACCCGCTGGGACGAGTGCATCAGCGCCCTGCGTGACGCCGCGCGTCTCGCGCCCGACAACTGGACCATCGCCCACAACCTCGGCGTTGCCCTCCATCGCCGCGGCGTGGACGACGTGGCGGTGGCGGAGTATTCTGAGGGCGAAGGAGTTGTCGCCGGAGAGCGCGCCCGTGCGTCTCGGTCTTGCCGTCAGCTACGACAAACTGGGTCGCGCGGCGGAGGCGGTCGAGGCCTATCAGGAGTTCCTGCGCCTGGCGCCGTCGACTCCGCTTGCCGACCGCATCCGCGCCCGGGTGTCGGAACTCGGGACCCGCGGCTGAGCCGGCGGCCCAGGCACGTAAGTGCTGTGAAATCAGCACGAAGCGCGGTATAATAGGACGGAACGTTTTGCCTATGTTCAATCCTATTTCTCTGCGTCTCTGCCGTGCCGTGCTGGCAGCTGCCGGAATGGCTGCGATTGGCGTGTCTGTGACCGGTCCGCTGCTCGCTCAGAGCCCCCCGCTCGGCGACGTGGCCCGCAAGGAGCAGGAGCGCCGCAAGGCGCTGCCCTCGTCTGCCAAGGTCTATACGAACAAGGACTTGCCGAAGGGGGCCACGCGCCCTGCCGAGGGGACGGGTCAGGCCGCCGACGCCGCCGGCGCGATGTCTGCCGAGGGCCAGGGGGCACCGGGAGAGCAGCCGGAAGCCACGCCGGCCGCGAGCAGCGCGCCGAAGCCGGCTGCGAACGACCCGGCCAAGGACGCCGGCAACCAGGAGGCGGCCTGGCGGAAGCGCATCACCGATGCGCGTGAAGAAGTCCGGCGCAACGAGATGTTTGCCGAGGCCCTCCAGACGCGGATCAACTCGCTCGGGCGCGACGCGCTCAGCCGCGACGACTACGCGCAGAAGGCCCGGATCACCGCCGAGCGCAAGGAAGCGGTGGCCGAGCTCGCCCGTGTCAAGCAGGCGATTGAAGGCGGCAGGAAGCAGATTGCCGACATCGAGGAGGAAGCCCGCAAGGCGGGTGTCCCTCCCGGCTGGCTCCGCTGAGCCGCCTCCCGGTGCCCGCGCCCGCGCAAATCCTTCTCGTCGAGGACAAAGACTCGCTCCGGACGATGCTGCGCCTGGCGCTGGAGCGCCAGGGCCATACCGTTATCGAGGCGCGCGACCAGCCTGAAGCCGTCAGGCATCTCCAGCAGACCCAGCCCTCCGTTGTCCTGTCCGATCTGCGCCTGCCCGACGGCGACGGGTTCGGCGTGCTGCGCGCCTCCAAGGACATCGATCCCGACGTCCCCGTCATCGTCATGACCGCCCACGGGAGCATTGAAGATGCCGTGGTCGCGATGAAGGAGGGGGCGATGGACTTCCTCGCGAAGCCCGTCGATCCCGACCACCTGCTGCTCCTGGTGGCCCGCGCGCGTCGAACAGCGCCGCATCGTCACCGAGATGTTCCTGATGAAGGAGGAGCTGGCGGTCCGGCGCGGGGCGCCGAAGCTGGTGACCGAGGATCCGGCGCTGCGCAAGGTCTACGCCTCGCTGCAGCGGGCGGCGACGACCGACACCACCGTGCTGCTCGAAGGCGAGAGCGGCACCGGCAAGGAGCTGTTCGCGCGGTCGCTGCACGCCTTCAGCGCCCGGGCGGACCAGCCGTTTGTCGCGATCAATTGCGCCGCCATCCCCGAGAACCTGCTCGAGACCGAGCTGTTCGGCTACGAGAAGGGGGCGTTCACCGGCGCGAACGCGCGCAAGCCCGGCAAGTTCGAGATGGCGCACCACGGCACGCTGTTCCTCGACGAGATCGGCGAGCTGCCGCTGACGCTGCAGGCGAAGATTCTGCGGGCGCTCGAGGAGCGCCGTTTCGAGCGGGTCGGCGGCACCGCCACGGTCCACGTCGACGTGCGTCTGGTGGCGGCGACCAACCGCGGCCTGAAGGCGGCCGTGGCCGCGCGCCGGTTCCGCGACGATCTGTACTTCCGGCTGTCGGTCTTCCCGATTACCGTGCCGCCGCTGCGGGAGCGGCCCGGCGACGTGGCCGATCCTGGCGCGGTTCTTCGTCGAGCGGTTCTGCCGCGATCTCAAGAAGAAGCCGCTGGTCCTGTCGCCCGAGGCGGTCGCTGCACCTGCAGGCGTACCGCTGGCCGGGGAACGTGCGCGAGCTGCAGAACTGCATCGAGCGTGCGGTGATCCTGACGGACGGCGACGAGATCCTGCCGCGCCACTTGAACCTGTCGTTCGCCGAGGCGCCCGGGCCGCGCCGAGCCGCCCAGCCCGTGGGAGCGGCATCGACCTGAGCGGGACGCTCAACGAATCGAACCGGCGGGTGCTGGCGGAAGCCGAGAAGCGCAAGATCGCGCTGGTGCTGGCCGAGGCCGACGGCAACAAGGGGCGCGCCGCCGAACTGCTCGGCATCACCTACAAGATGATGATGGCGAAGCTGAAGGAACACCGCATCGAGTGACCCGGCTGGGCCTAGGTGCGGATGCCAATCGCCGCCAGCGCCGCCGTCAACTCTCCCGTCGTCACGTCCGTGACGACCGTCGTGGCGCCGATGCCGTCCGGCAGGACGAAGTGGAGCCGGCCGCCGACCACCTTCTTGTCGCGGCCCATCGCCTCGACCAGCGCCGCCGCGGACAGATCGGCAACGGAGGGCAGCGGGCCCATCTTGGTGATCAGCCCCGCGCAGCGCCTGCCGGTCGGCCTCCTGGAACGTGCCGCGCCTGACGCCGAGTTCGGCCGCCACCAGCATCCCGTAGGCGACCGCCTCGCCGTGCCGGAAGCGCTTGTACTTCGTGACGGCTTCGAGTGCGTGGCCGGCGGTGTGGCCGAAGTTCAGCGCCCGGCGCGGGCCCGACTCCCGTTCGTCGCGGCCGACGACGTCCGCCTTGATGCGGCAGGACTCGGCGATGACGTGGACCAGGGCGGCCGGGTCGCGGGCAAAGAGCGCCGGCAGGTCGGCGAGCAGCCGGTCGAACAGCGGGCGGCTGGCGATGATGCCGTATTTGACCACCTCGTAGAGGCCGGCGCGGAACTCGCGCCGCGGCAGCGTGCCGAGCAGGACGGGGTCGATCAGCACCGCCAGCGGCTGGTGGTAGGCGCCGATCAGGTTCTTGCCGAGCGGATGGTTGACGCCGGTCTTGCCGCCGATGGCGCTGTCCACCTGGGCCAGCAGCGTCGTGGGCACCTGGACGACCGGGACGCCGCGGAGGAACGTGGCGGCGGCGAAGCCCGTGATGTCGCCGACGACGCCGCCGCCGAAGGCAATGATGCAGGTGGCGCGGTCGGCCGAGGCGCGGATCAGCGCGTCGTAGATCCGCTGGACCGAGCTGACATTCTTGTAGCGTTCGCCGTCGGGCAGGAGGATCGGCTCCTCGCGGGTGAGCGCGGCAAGGGCCTCGCCGTGGCGGCCCCAGACGGGCGCGGCCGACACCACGAAGCGGCGCGGCGGGCGCCTGCCGTGCATCGAGCAGCCGTGCGAGCGCGGCGAGGCCGCCGGCGGCGATCTCGATCGGATAGGTCGCCGAGGCCGTCCGCACCTCGAGGCGAAGCGGCGCCACGCCGTCCGGCGGGGCGGTTCCAGTGCTGACTGAGTCCGGCATGATGAAACTGGGCGCTTTCTCGGGCGTGCCGTCGATGCTGGTGGCCGATGGTGCAGTGGGCTGCTGCCGCGTACGCGGCCGCGGCGCGCTCTGGACTAAGATAGCAGGATCGGACCCGGCGTGAACCTGCGCGCAGATTACCTCATCATCGGAAGCGGCATTGCCGGCCTGCGGGCCGCCGCGGAGCTGAGCGCTTCGGGCGACGTCCTGATCCTGACGAAGGCGGAGCCCGACGAGGGCAATACCGGCCACGCGCAGGGGGGCATTGCGGCGGCGGTCGGGCCCGGCGACTCGCCGGAGCTGCATGCCGCGGACACGCTCGCGGCCGGCGACGGCCTGTGCGACGAGCGGGCCGTGCAGGCGCTCGTCGAGGACGGCCCGCGCTTCGTGCGTGAGCTGATGGACTGGGGGGCGCGGTTCGATCGCGGCCCCGACGGCGAGCCCGCGCTGGCGATCGAAGGGGCCCACAGCGTCCGCCGCGTGCTGCATGCGCGCGACGCCACCGGCCGCGAGATCGGCAGCGTGCTGTATCGCCGCACCGCCGCGATGCCCCAGGTCCGCGCCCACGCGCACGCCCGCGTCGTCGATCTCGTGGTCGAGGGGGGACGGTGCACCGGCGTCAAGTTTCTCGGCGACGACGGGGCCGTGGGGTATGCCGAGGCGCGCGCCGTGCTGCTGGCGACGGGGGGCGCAGGGCATGTGTTCAGCGACACCACGAACCCGCCCGTCGCGACCGGCGACGGCATCGCCATGGCCTACCGGGCCGGGGCGCGCGTGGCCGATCTCGAGTTCGTGCAGTTCCATCCCACCGCGCTGATGCTGCCGGGGGAGCCGCGCTTCCTGCTGTCAGAAGCCCTGCGGGGGGAAGGCGCCCGGCTGCTGAACGCGGACGGGGACGCCTTCATGGCGCGCTACGAGGGCGCCGGCGACCTCGCGTCCCGCGACCGTGTCGCGCGCGCCATCGTGCGTGAAACGGCGCGGGCGGGGGCGGTCTACCTGTCGATGGCCCACCTCGACGCCGCGTTCGTGCACGCCAGGTTCCCGCTGATCTCGGAGGCGTGCGGGCGGGTGGGGCTGGACCTGGCCCGCGACCGCATCCCGGTCGGCCCGGCGGCGCACTACGTGATGGGGGGCGTGCAGACCGACATCGACGGCCGGACGTCGATTCCCGGCATCTACGCGGCCGGCGAGGTGGCGTGCACCGGCGTGCACGGGGCGAACCGGCTGGCCAGCAATTCGCTGCTGGAAGGGCTGGTGTTCGGCGCCCGCGCGGGCTGCGCCATGCGCAGCGACGCGCCTGGCGCGTGGCCGTTCGCGACGCCCAAGGTCGTCGAGTTCGATGCCTCGCGCAACCGCAAGGCGGAGGCGCCGGGCGGGAACGCCGAGGCGGTGACGATTGCCGGCGTGCAGGACGTGATGTGGCGTCAGGTCGGGCTGTTCCGCGACCGCGACGGGCTGGCGCGTGCGCTGGCCGTGCTCGACCCGGCGTGGCGCGCGATCAGCGCGCGGATCGAGGGGGGTGAGCCGCTCGATGCCGGCGCCTGGCGCGAGGCGAGCATCCTGACCGTGGGACGGCTGATTGCCAGGGCGGCGCTGCGGCGGGAAGAGAGCCGGGGCGGGCACTACCGCTCGGACTTCCCGCAGCGGGACGACATACATTGGAAACGCCGCGCGTCGGAAACGCGCGAAGGAAGCTGAGGATGGCGGGGATGGCCGAACAGGACGCGGGCGGGAAGGGCAGCAAGGGGGGCGGCAACGTCACCGAGATCACGAAGCAGTCGGACGATTTCGGCCGCTGGTACCTCGACGTCGTCCGGCGGGCCGAGCTGGCCGACTACACCGACGTGAAGGGGTGCATGGCCATCCGGCCGTACGGCTACGCGATCTGGGAGCTGATCCAGCAGGCGCTCGACAAGCGCTTCAAGGCCACCGGCCACGTCAACGCCTACTTTCCGCTGTTCATTCCCGCCAGCCTGCTGATGAAGGAGAAGGAGCACGTCGAGGGCTTCGCGCCCCAGGTGGCGTGGGTGACCCGCGGGGGCGACGAGGAGCTGACCGAGCCGCTCGTGGTGCGGCCGACCTCGGAGGCGATCATCGGGACGATGTACGCGAAGTGGATCCAGTCGTGGCGCGACCTGCCCGTGCTCATCAACCAATGGGCCAACGTCGTCCGCTGGGAGAAGGTGACGCGGCCGTTCCTGCGCACGACGGAGTTCCTGTGGCAGGAAGGGCACACCGCGCACGAGACCGCCGCCGAGGCGCAGGAGGAAACGCTCAAGATTCTGGCGCTCTACCGCGAGTTCGCCGAGAACGAGCTGGCGATGCCGGTCGTGGACGGCCAGAAGAGCGAGAGCGAGAAGTTCGCCGGCGCGTCGCGGACCTACTCCATTGAAGCGCTGATGGGGGACGGGCGGGCGCTCCAGGCCGGGACCTCGCACAACCTGGGACAGAACTTCGCGCAGGCGTTCAACATCCAGTTCCAGGGGCGCGACAAGACCGTGCAGCATGCCTGGACGACGTCGTGGGGGGTCTCGACGCGGTTGATCGGCGGGCTGATCATGACCCACGGCGACGACAACGGTTTGATCCTGCCGCCGCGGGTGGCGCCCTACCAGGTCGTCATCGTCCCGATCCCGCGCGGGAACTGGCAGGAGACCGTGCTGCCGAAGGCGCGGGAGATCCAGGCGGGGCTGGCCGCCCAGGGAGTGCGGGTGATGCTCGACGATCGGGATGCCTACACGCCCGGGTGGAAGTTCGCGGAGTGGGAACTGCGCGGGGTGCCGCTGCGGATCGAGATCGGGCCGAAGGACATCGAGAAGTCGCAGGTGGTCATGGCCCGGCGCGACACGCGCGAGAAGTCCTTCGTGCCGGCCGACAACGTGACCGGCACGGTGGTCGATCTGCTCGTCGAGATCCAGCGCGCGCTGTACACGCGAGCGCTGGCGTTCCGCGAGGAGCACACGACCCGTGCCGCCAGCTACGAGGAGTTCACGACCGCGATGAACGGACGCCCCGGCTTCGTCATCGCCGCCTGGTGCGGCGGCGCCGACTGCGAGGCCCAGATCAAGGCGGAGACGCAGGCGACCCTGCGGAACATCCCCTTCGGCAGCGAGCGGATCGCGGGAACGTGCGTCAAGTGCGGCAACCCGTCGGCCGGCGAAGCCTGGTTCGCGAAGTCGTACTGAGACGCGGAAGGCGCCCGGCCGGGCGGCAGCCCGAAGAACGCTGTGCCCGGCCGGGCGGCAGCCCGAAGAACGCTGTGGATGAGCGGTGCCCGAGCCGATACAGAGGGCTGACACCATGCCCATCAAGGCCACTGCCGATACCGAGGTTCGCGCGCTCATCGCCGCGCTGGCCGGGGAGGATGCCGCCCGCCGGGAAGGCGCCATTGCCCGCCTGACCATCATCGGGACCCGCGCCATCGGGCGCCTGGAGTCCGCCTACGAGGGCACGGACGACCGGCGGACGCGGCTGGCGATCCTGCGGGTGCTCGAGGCCTCCGGCGACGAGCGGGCGCTCGCGGTGGCCCGGCGTGCGATTGGCGAGGGGGGCGACCTGGCGGTAGCCGGCGTTGCCGTGCTGCGCGAGCTCGTCAACACGGGCGCGCGCGCCACCCACAGCGAGGCGCTCGAGACGCTCCTCGCCCTCTCTATCGACCGCGGCGTCGAGCACCGGGTGCGGGCGGCGGCTGCCGACGCCCTGGATCATGCGCCCGAGGACGTGCGGCAGGCGGTGGCCGATACGCTGCCCGGCGCGATGTCCACCGACGCGGCGCTGTGGGAGGACGCGGCGGACGGGCGCCTGCCCGACGACCCGGCAATCCTGCGGGCAGCGGTGGCGGCCCACGTCCCGGAGGCGCCGCTCGCCGTGCTCCGGCGCATCATCGAGTCCGTGCGGGAGCGGGAGCAGGGGGCCACCGGCCCGCGGCGGCAGGACTGGCGCACCCTGCGCGGGGCGCTGCACCAGGCGGTGGCGCTGCGCGGCAGCCGGATCGCGCTCTACGACCTGCGGGAGACGCTGGCCGGCTCCGCCGAGCCGCTGCCGCCGTCCTTCCTCGCGGCGATGCACGTGGTCGGCGATGCGTCCTGCCTGGAGCCGCTGGCCGCGGCGTTCTCGCGCGCCACGCCCGACGAGCGCTGGCGCCATCAGCTTGCCGAGACGTTCCGCGCCGTCGCGCGGCGCGAGCACCTCACCACGAAGCACGCCGCCATGCGACGCGCATTGGCGAAGTCGCCGGAACTCGGCTAACTGAACCAACTGCCAACTCCCAATTTCCAATTCCCAATTTCCAACGAGCGCTCAGGCCAATTCCACGCGCCAGTTGGGCGTTGGGCCTTGGGAGTTGGGAGTTGAATCTAGTCGGCCTTCTTGCGTTTCTGGAAGACGTAGGCGATGAGGATACTGAAGAGGTAGAGCACCATCATCGGGCCGGCCATCATGAGCTGCGACGGGATGTCGCCGCCAGGGCTGAGCACGGCGCCGAGGATGAAGATGATCAGCGTGGCGTACTTGAAGTTCCGCAGCAGGAACCCGCCGCTGACCACGCCCATCCGCGCGAGGGCGAGCACCAGCACCGGCATCTGGAAGATGATGCCGAAGCCCAGCACCATCTTCACATAGAGCGAAAATGCCGGGCCGAGCTTCGGCATGAACGCCACGAAGTCGCTCGTGAAGTTGATGAAGAACCGCCACGTCACCGGGAACGCGATGTAGTGCGAGAACGCCGCGCCGGCAAAGAAGAAGATCGACGCAAACAGCACGAAGGGAATCGCGAAGCGCTTTTCGTGCGAGTAGAGCCCCGGCGCGACGAACAGCCAGACCTGGTAGAGCACGACCGGCGCGGCGAGGATCAGGCCGGCGAGGAAGCCGACCTTCAGCCACAGCATGAAGTACTCGCTCGCCTCGGTGGTGATGAGCGAGCCGCCGGCCGGCAGCATCTCCTTCATCGGCACGACGATGAAGGCGAAGATGGGGTCGATGAAGATGAACGAGACGATGCAGCCGAGGACGATGCCGATGATCGAGGCGATGAGCCGCTTGCGCAGCTCGTCGAGATGCTCGAGAAACGACATCCGGCCGCTGTCGAGCTCGAGCTCGTCGGCGTCGGTCAGTTCGATGCGGGAGTCGTCGTCTCGGAGGGCCGGCGGTCCGGATGACCGCTCGAGTGTCGGCACAGGCGCCACGGGGGCTACAGGCTTCTCGAATCGCGCGGAACGGGCTGGTCCTGCTCGAAGTCGTCGGTGTTGGTGTCGGTGTTGGTCAGCTCGACCGGATCGGTCAGCACGGGGGTGGCCGGCGGCGGCGGCGGTGCGGCGGCGGCTTTCTGCGTGGTCGAGCGCTCTTCCTCGATGCGGATCTCCTCGTCGAGGGTGTTCCGGAGCTCGTTCGAGGCGCGCTTGAACTCGCCGAGGCTCTTGCCCAGCGACCGGCCGAGCTCAGGCAGCTTTCGGGGCCCGAAAATGATGAGCGCGAGCGTCAGGATGATGATGAGCTCGGGCATCCCGATTGAACCAAACATAAGTCAGAACCCCTGGAAAGCTGTCCATTTACGGATCACCCTGATTATAGGAAGCCGGGTCGGGGCGGTCAAGCGTCGCGGCGCCCGGTCGGTGCCCGGAAGTCGTTGCGGGCGAAGTACTTGGTCTGCTACGATGACATTATGCGTAATTCCCGTTTCCTTCCGGTTGCGCTGCTGGCGATTGTCCTGTCCGCGCTGGCCGGCGGCTTCTATGGCCGCGTCCTCGCCGGGCAGAACGAGGTGTCGCAGCACTACAAGGTCTTTACGGCCGCCCTCGCCGCCGTGAACCGGGAGTACGTCGAGGAGGTGCCCTCCGACCGCCTCGTCTATGGCGGCATCGAAGGGATGCTCAAGACCCTCGACCCGCATTCCAGCTTTTTCGACCCCCGGGAATACGCCCGGATGCGCGAGCGGCAGGAAGGCCGCTACTACGGGCTCGGCATCCAGATTCAGCCGATCGACGGCGACATCACGGTGATGTCCATCTTCGAGGGGTCCCCGGCCTTCAGGCAGGGGCTGCGGCGCGGCGACGTCATTGCCCGCATCGAGAAGGAAGACGCCAAGGGGATGACCAGCGAAGACGCGGTCAAGCGCCTCAAGGGGCCGAAAGGCACGGCGGTCAACATCTCGATCAAGCGCCGCGGCTACGACCAGCTGATCGACATGCGGGTGACGCGCGACGAGGTCAACATCGTCAGCGTACGCGGCGCCTTCATGATCGACGAGAGCACCGGCTACGTGAAGCTCGCCGAATTCATCGAGACCTCGAACGACGAGATGGGCGCGGCGCTCGCCGCGCTGTCGGCCAAAGGGATGAAGCGGCTCGTGCTCGACCTGCGCGACAATCCCGGCGGCGCGCTCGACCAGGCCATCGCCATCTCGAACCGCTTCCTGCCGCGCAACGACATGATCGTCTACACGCGGGGCCGGGTGCAGAACGCCCACCAGGATTACCGCGCCACCGAGCAGAGCGACTACACCGACCTTCCGATCGTGGTGATGGTCAACCGGAACAGCGCCAGCGCTTCCGAAATCGTCAGCGGCGCCCTCCAGGATCACGACCGCGCCCTCGTCGTCGGCGAGACCACGTTCGGCAAGGCGCTGGTGCAGTCGGTCTATCGCATCAGCGAGAACGCCGGCCTGGCGCTCACCACCGGGCGCTACTACACGCCGAGCGGCCGGCTGATCCAGCGGCCGTGGGACGGCAGCTTCGACGAATACGTCACCTATTCGCTTCGCGACCAGAAGCCGGACCGGCAGCACTCGAGCGCCGATCTCAAGTACACCGACGCCGGCCGCAAGGTCTACAGCGGCGGCGGGATCGAGCCCGACAAGTTCATGGCGGGCCCGGTCGAGGGCTTCTCGCCCGGCCGGTTCGCGCGGATGATGCACGCGCGCGGCGACTTCCAGCGGTTTGCCGATCAGTACCTGGCGGAGGGCGATACCCGGTTCAGCGCGGCCAACAAGGACAAGAAGCGCATCGCCAAGGGCTTCGTCGTCACCGACGAGATGATTGAGGACTTCCGGGCGCAGTTGACGGCGCAGAAGGTCGTGATCGAGCCGGAGGCGTTCAAGAACGACCTCGAGTTCATCAAGGCCATGATCCACTACGAGATCGACCTGGCGCTGTTCGGCGTCGAGGAGGCGCGGCGGAACCTCATCCGGCACGACCCGCAGGCGGTATTCGCCATCGGTCAGTTCGGCGAGGCGCAGCGCCTCTCGGAGCTCGCCAGCAACACTCCGCGAAAGACGGAGAGGGAGCGCAAATAGGGCATTTAGCCCCCATATTTGGTGGGGCATTTTGCTCTTGCCCCTAGGTATAGGGGCTTGTTAGACTGACGGCCGTTCGTGACCCCAAAGGGGCCACTCCGCTCTGGGTGGGGTGAGGGGTCTCGCCGGAACCGTCCTTGTCACTCGCTCGACTCGACAACACCACACGTTTTCGAAGCGCTCCCAGCCGCTTCCCGGTGCGACGCGTCCGCGTCGCGCCCGTGGAGCGGCTTTTTCTTTTGGCACTCTAACGAAGGGACCCGAACCCCATGCGGCTTCAACGTCTCGAAATTGCCGGTTTCAAGAGCTTTCCCGACCGGTCGGAGCTCACCTTCGATACCGGTGTCACCGCGATTGTCGGCCCGAACGGCTGCGGCAAGAGCAACGTGGTGGACGCCCTGACGTGGGTGCTGGGGGAGCAGAGCGCCAAGAGTCTTCGCGGCGACCGCATGGAGGACGTGATCTTCGGCGGCAGCGACGCCCGCCGCCCGACCGGTACGGCGGAAGTCCGCCTCAAGCTGAGCGGCGTGGCCGCCCGCGTGCCGGGGCACGCGTCCTCCGGTGCCAGCGGGCGACACAAGACCAGCCCAGAGGCCCACGGTCCACAGGGCAACGGGCACGGCAACGGCAACGGCAGCGCGCACGCTTACGCGGACGAGGGGGCGCTGGCGCTCGACGCCGGCGGCGGCACCGCGGTCGCGACCGCCGTCCTCGAAGACGAGACGCCGCTCATCGTCCGCGACGTCGAACTGATGCGCCGGTTGTACCGCTCGGGGGAGAGCGAATACCTCATCGACGGGGAGTCCTGCCGGCTGCGCGACGTGCAGGACCTGCTGATGGACGCCGGCCTGGGCGTGAAGGGTTACGCCGTCATCGAGCAGGGCAAGATCGGGCAGATTCTGAGCGCGCGGCCGACCGACCGCCGTCAACTCATCGAAGAGGCCGCCGGCGTCACGAAGTACAAGAGCCGCCGCCGCGCCGCCGAGCTCAAGCTCGAAGCGGCGCAGCAGAACCTGACCCGCGTGGACGACATCGTGTTCGAGGTCGAAAAGCAGCGCGGCACGCTCAAACGGCAGGCGGCCAAGGCCCGCCGCTACCGCCGCCTCCGCGAGGAGCTGCGGCGGTGGGAGAAGGTGCAGTTCACGCAGCGCTACCGCGCCCTCGGCGTGGCAATCGAGTCGGCGCGGACCCGGCTGGCCCAGGCCCGCGAGCGCGAAGCGATCGCCGGGGCCCATCTGGCGGAAGTGGAGACGGCGCTCGAGGCGCTCCGGCTGCAGCTGACCGAAGCGGATGCCGGCGCCACGGCCGCCCGCGAAGAGGCGCATGCCCGCGAGCTGGCCATCGGCCGGCTGCAGCAGCAGATCGCCTTCGACAAGCACCAGGTCGAAACCCTCGGCGCGACCGCCGCCGCCATCGAGGCGGAGGTGACGGTGCTCGACGCCCGCCGCGAGCCGGCCCGGCTCGAGCTCGAGGCGCGGCGGGATGCCGCCGCCCGGTCGACGCTCGATCGCGACCAGGCCGCGGCCGATCTCGGCGCCGAAGAGAACGCCTACGCCGTCATCCAGACGAAGATCGAAGGGCTCGAGGGGGACGTCGAGGCGGCGCGCAGCGAGGTCTTCGCCGCCGTCAACGCCGCGACGGCCCTGCGGCATGCGATGGATCACGCCGGCGCCGCCCGCGCGCGCATCGGCGAACAGATCGGCAAGCTGGATGTCGAGAGCCACGACCTTCGCGTCGAAGCCGAGCGGGCCCATCAGGAACGGACGCTGGCCGAGGCCGGTCTCCAGGCCGCCCGCGAGGCGATGGACGGGCTCCGGCTCGACCGGACGGCCCGCGAGGCGGAGCTCGCCGGCGCCCGCAAGGCGCGCGAGGCCCGGGGACACGAGTTCAGGGCGGGAGAGCAGCAGGTCGCGGCCATGACCGCCCGGCTCGGCTCGCTCGAAGAGCTGGATGCCGCCCGCGCCGAGTACGGCGACGGCGCCCGCCTGGTGCTGGCGGAATCGAACGGCGACGTGGGGCAGATCGGCTCGGTCGCTGATTATCTCGAGGTCGACGGCCGGCACGAGCGCGCGGTGGAAGCGTGCCTCGGCGACCTCCTCCAGCACGTCGTGGTCCGGACGCACGAGGAGGCGGCCGCGGGACTGCGGTTCGCGTCGGATCGGAATGCCGGCCGGGTGGGGTTCCTGGTGGCGGAGAGCGCCGGCGCGGCGCCGGCGGCCGGCCCCTCCGAGGTCCCGCCCGGCGTCCTGTCGCTCGCGACGGTCGTGCGGGCCAGCGGTCCAGCGGAGGGCGCGATCGCCGCGAGCCTTGCCCACGCCTGGATCGCCGAGTCGCCCGAGAGCGCCCGGACGGCCGCACAGGTGCTCACCGGCTCCATCGTCACGCTCGATGGCCTGGTCTTCCGCGGTCCGCACGTCGTCGAAGGAGGGACGCGCGGCGAAGCGCGCGGCATTCTCGCGACCAAGCGCGAGATCAAGGAGCTGCGCGAGCGGGTGGAGGTCGAGCGCAACGGGGTGGAACGGCTGCGGCAGGAGATAGCCACCCTCGACGCCACGGTGGCCGGGGCGGAATCGGCCATCGCCGCGGTGCAGGCCGAGCTGCACCGCCAGGAGAAGGCCATCGTCGGCTTCGAGCTGCAGGCGACGAGCGCGGTGGAGGCGGCCGAGCGCATCGCCCGGAAAGAGGAGCAGATCGCCGTCGAGCGCCGGACGGCGGAAGAGGAGCTGCGCAGCCAGGAATCGCGACAGGCCGAGGCCCGCGAGTCGATCGCCCGCATCGAGGTGGAGCAGCGGTCGGCCGATGAGCGCCTGAACGGGGCGCAGCGGCGCCTCTTCGAGGCGCGCGAGGAGATGCAGGCACAGGCCAGGCGCACGGCGGAGGCCAAGGCGGCACACGCGGCGCTGATGGAGCGCGCCTCCGCCCTCGGCATCGAAGTGCAGCGGCTGGAGGATGCCGGGCGCGAGCTGGAGAGCCGCGTGACGAGCCGGCGCGAGGAGCTGCGCCGGGCGGAGACGCGGCGCGAGGAGCTGCGCGGGGCAATCGTGACGTCCGAGGCCGAGCTCGACGCCGGCCTGCGGGTCTTCGACGAGCTCCGCGCCCGCGTCCGTGCCGCCGAGGAGCACTGCCAGGTGCTCCGGACGACGTTCGAGGAGCACGAGGTGCGGATCAAGGAGGCGCGGCGCGCGCTCGAGGCCGTGCGCGCGGAAGCGGCACAGCTCGACGTTGCCCGCGCCACCGCCGAAGCGGACCTGACCCACCTGGCGGCCGCCTGCGTCGAAAGCGTGCAGGGCACGCTCGACGAGGTGGCGCAGGAGGTCGAGCAGCTGGAACGGGACGGCGCGCTGGCCCGGGCCCGTCCGGTCGACGATGCGCCGGACCCGTCGGAGGTGGATGAGGACGGCGAGGCCGCCGCCAGGCAGGCCGACAGCGCCGGAGCGGACGACGCGCCGCCCGAGGGGGGGGCTGGCCTGACCGCCGACGAGATGGTCGCCGATCTCCGGGCCAAGATCGATCGGATGGGACCGGTGAACATGATGGCGATCGACCAGTTCGACGACCTCGAGTCCCGCCACGCGTTCCTGACCACCCAGCGCAAGGACCTGATCGACTCGATCGCGGCCACCGGCGACGCGATCAAGAAGATCGACAAGACCACGCGGGAGCGCTTCAGCGAGGCCTTCGCGGTGATCAACGTCAACTTCGAGCGCACCTTCACCACGCTCTTCGGCGGCGGGCGGGCCGGCCTCGTCCTGCTCGACGAGAGCGATGCGCTCGAGAGCGGCATCGACATCATCGCGCAGCCGCCGGGCAAGCGCCTGCAGAGCGTGCAGCTGCTCTCGGGTGGTGAAAAAGCGCTCACCGCGATGGCGCTGATGTTCGCCATCTTCCAGTACCGTCCCAGCCCCTTCTGCCTGCTCGACGAGATCGATGCGCCGCTGGACGATGCCAACATCGGCCGGTTCGTGGAGATGCTCCAGGGCATGCAGGATCACACGCAGTTCATCCTGATCACCCACAACCGCAAGACCATGGAGATTGCCGACCGCCTCTACGGCGTCACGATGGAAGAGCCTGGCGTGTCCAAGCTGATCTCCGTTCAGCTGAACTAGCGGGCTCCGCTTCGCCAGCTGCCTGGCGCCAGCGCGGCGTGTTCAGCGCCGGCTGGCCCCGGGCGTCCGGGCCTGTCCGTGAACGAACCGAAAGCCTCGCGCTACCACCGCCTCCGGCGGCGCACCAGCGCCGCGGCGATCGCCAGCACCCTGCTGGTGATTGCCGTCCTGCTGCTGACGGGCCTGTCGGTCCGCCTGCGCGAGCTGGCGGGAGGCTCGGCGGCGCTCTACGTGATCATGGTCGCCCTCCTGCACGAGGCGGTCAGCCTGCCAGCCGCCTGGTACCGGGGCTACGTGCTCGAGCGGCAATACGGCTTGTCGCAGGTCTCCGCCCGCGCCTGGCTCCGCGACTACGGCAAGGCGGCCGCGCTGACCCTGTCGGCAGCCATCGCCGGCGCCGGGCTGCTCGCGGCGGCGATGCGGGCATGGCCGGTCTGGTGGTGGCTCGCCGCCGCTGCCGGCGCTGCGGGGGCGGTGACGCTGCTGACGTGGATCGGGCCGGTGCTCATCCTGCCGATTTTTCATCGCTCCCGCCCGCTGCCGGCCGGTCCGCTGCGCCAGCGCCTGGTGGACCTGTCGCGCCGCGCCGGGGTGCACGTCCTCGACGTCCGCGAGTGGGGCCTCGGCGAGCGGACGCGGCGGGCCAATGCCCTGTTCGTCGGCTTCGGCGCGACCCGGCGCATCCTGCTCTCGCACACCCTGGTCGCGGACTACACGGACGACGAGATCGAGGTGATCCTGGCGCACGAACTGGGTCACTACGTCCGCCGCGACCTGCGCGGCGCGCTCCTCGCCGAGTGCGCGGTCCTGCTGGCCGGATTTCTCGGTGCCGCTCTGGCGCTCAATCTCTGGTGGGCACCGCTCGGTTTGCTCGGCCCGGCCGACGTCGCCGGCCTGCCGGTCGTCGCGGCGGCGCTCGGTGCGGCGGGGCTGGCCGCCAGGCCGCTCCTGAACGCGCTGTCGCGCCGCAGCGAGCGGCGGGCGGATTCTTTTGCCCTGGCGATCGCCTCGCGGCCCGGCGCCTTCGTCGCCGCGGTCCGGCGGATGGCGGCCCAGAACCTGGCGGAGGAGCAGCCGACCCGCGTCTCCCGCTGGCTGTTCCACACCCACCCGACGGTCGACGAACGGGTGCGCGCGGCACAACACGCCGGGCATGCGGGCCTCTGAGGGCTGGAGAGTGGCGATGAGGGCGCTGGGATGAGGCCCGCGAAGGCCGGGAGCTGAGGTCGGGCGTGATGTCGGGGAGGCCGGCTCGCGGCCGCGGCGGCGGCGGGCCAGACGGGTTGCAGCCGGCGGCTACTTGACGACGAGCCGTCCCTTCATGCCGCGGCAGCGCTCGTCAGCGGACAGATTGCAGTAGAAGTCGAACGAGCCGGGGCGGTCGGCGCGGAACTCGAACGTGACCGTCTGGCCGGCGCCGGCGCGCTTGGAGATGCGGTACTCGTCGATGGTGAAGCTGTGCGGGATGTCCGCGGCCGTGAAGCTGATCTTGACGAGATCGTCCTTCTGGACCTCGATGCGGTTCGGCCCGAACGAGAAGTCGCCGCCGCGCACGGCGAAGTCGCGGATCGGCCCCTGCCCCCCCGCCGGGATGCCGATCAGGGACACCGCCGCAAGGATTAGACAGGCAAGCGGACGGGTCATGATGGCCTCCCCAGGGTTATCGGCCGGGCGGCACGCCCGTCCCCTTCAGTTAGGACGGGCGCGCGCCGGGTTTGGTTGGCCGCCGCGGCTAGCTCTTCTCGACCGGCTCGTCGTCCCGGGGACGATCCTGGCGGCCGCCTTCGGGCCTGCCGGGGCCGTCGCCGCGCGGCCGATCGCTGCCCCGGTCGCGGGGACCGCGGTCCCGGTCGCCCCGGAATCCGCCTTCGCGCCGGCCGCCGCTGCCCTCACGGCGCGGGCGCTCGCCGCCCGCGCCGCCGTCGCCGGCGGGAGGCACGCCGCCCTCGGGCGGATCGAGCAGCACCTTGCGGCTCAACCGGATCTTGCCGGAGGGGTCGATGTTGATGACCTTGACCATCACCTGCTCCCCCTCGTTCAGCTCGTCGCGCACGTCCTTGACCCGGTAGTGGGCGATCTCGGACACGTGCAGCAGGCCGTCGAGGCCGGGCATGATCTCGACGAAAGCGCCGAAATCGGTGATCCGCTGGACCTTGCCCAGGTAGGTCTTGTTGAGCTCAGGCGTCGCCGTCAGCTCCTGGATGATGCCGATGGCCTTCTGCGCCGAGGCCTCGTCGGCCGACGCCACGTTCACGCGGCCGTCGTCTTCGACGTCGATCTTCACGCCGGTCCGCTCGATGATGCTGCGGATCATCTTGCCGCCCGGTCCGATGACGTCGCGGATCTTGTCCACCGGGATGCGGATGGTGACGATGCGCGGGGCGTGCGCCGAGACGTTGTCGCGGGCGCCGCTGAGGATCTGCTGCATCTTGTCGAGGATGAACATCCGGCCGACCCGCGCCTGCTCGAGCGCCTGGCGCATGACGTCCATGGTGATGCCGCCCACCTTGATGTCCATCTGCAGCGCGGTGATGCCGTCGGCCGAGCCGGCGACCTTGAAGTCCATGTCGCCGTAGTGGTCTTCCGCGCCGGCGATGTCGGAGAGGATGGCGAACTTGCCGCTCGCCTCGTCCATGATCAGGCCCATGGCGACGCCGGCCACCGGCGCCTTGATCGGCACGCCGGCGTCGAACATGGCCAGCGAGCCGCCGCACACCGACGCCATCGACGACGAGCCGTTCGACTCGAGGATGTCGGAGACGACGCGGATGGTGTAGGGGAAGTTCTCCTCGGCCGGAATCATCGGGGCGAGGGCGCGCTCGGCGAGCGCGCCGTGGCCGATCTCGCGGCGGCCGGGGCCGCGCAGGAACTGCACCTCGCCCACCGAGAACGGCGGGAAGTTGTAGTGCAGCATGAAGCGCTTCCAGGTCTCGCCGTCGACCGTCTCGACCTTCTGCTGGTCCTCGGCGGTCCCGAGCGTGGCGGTGACGAGCGCCTGGGTCTCGCCGCGCGGGAACACCGCCGAGCCGTGCGTCCGCGGCAGCACGCCGACCTCGATGCTGATCGGCCGGATCTCGTCGAACGCGCGGCCGTCGAGCCGCGTGCCGCGCTCGAGCGCCTCGTCGCGCATCACCTTTTCCTTCAGCTCCTTGAAGATCGTCTTGGCGTCGCTGCGGCGCTCGACCTCGCCGTCGGGAATGCTGGCGACCAGGTCGGCCAGCACCTGGTCGACGGTGCCGTAGTTCTCGCAGCTTGTCCTTGATCCGCATGGCGTCGGCCAGCGGCAGGTAGGCCTTCTCTTCGACTTCGCCGGTAGAACTCGTGGTTGACTTCCTTGACCTTGACCTCGGTCTTCTTCTTGCCGGCGTCCTTCGCCAGGGCGTCGATTTCCGCCGACGATCGTCCGGATCGCCGCGTGCGCGTGCTCGAACGCCTGGACGATCTCTTCCTCCGTCACTTCCTTGGCGCCCGCTTCGACCATGACGATCGCGTCCTTGGTGCCGGCGACGATCAGGTCGAGCCGGGACTGCCGGCGCTGCTCGAAGGTCGGGTTGATCACGTACTCGCCGTCGACCAGGCCGACGCGGACGCCGGCGATCGTCCTGGTGAAGGGGATGGCCGACAGCGCGAGCGCGGCCGAGGCGCCGGTGATCGCCAGCACGTCGCGAGTCGTTCTCGGCGTCGGCCGACAGCAGCAGCGACGACGATCTGCGTCTCGCGGCGCCAGCCGTAGGGGAACAGCGGGCGGATCGGCCGGTCGATCAGGCGGCTGGTCAGCACTTCCTTCTCGCTCGGCTTGCCTTCGCGCTTGAAGAAGCCGCCGGGAATGCGCCCGGACGCGTAGGTGTATTCGCGATAGTCGACCGTGAGCGGCAGGAAGTCGATGCCTTCCCGCGGGTTCGCCGCGGCGCACGCGGTCACCAGGACCATCGTGTCGCCGGAGCGGACGACGACGGCGCCGTCCGCCTGCTTGGCGAGCCGTCCGGTCTCGATCGAAATGGTCTGGCTGCCGACCGTGATGTTTCGTGTATGCATGTGCCTCGTTCCGTCTTAATGAGCTGCGCCAGCTTCCGGGTGTGCGGTGCGCGGGATTGGGAGCGGTGGTGTCCGTGCGAACACGGCGGGACCGGCGATCTACTTCCGGATGCCGAGCCGGCGAATCAGATCCGCGTAGCGGTCCGTGTTCTTGCCCTTCAGGTAGTCCAGCAGACGGCGGCGCTGGCCGACGAGCATCAGCAGCCCGCGCCGCGAGTGATGGTCTTTCGAATGGGTCTTGAAGTGTTCCGTCAGGTAGCTGATGCGCTCGCTGAGGAGCGCCACCTGGACTTCCGGGGAGCCGGTGTCCCCCTCGTGCGTGCGGTAGTTCCCGATGATGTCGGTCTTGCGATCTCTGGTGAATGCCACATCTGCCTCCACGCGCGGCCCAGACTCGCCTCGATCCCCGGCTCACGCCGCGGGCATCCGCAGGACAGCACCGGAGGAGTGCTGCACCAGGCCGCCGTTGATTCTCGATAATGAACTGCTGGAATAATCACAATCCCAACAGACTCAATATTTTACACCAGGACGACGACGGGTTGCAAAAGCCCGCCGGCGCCCACCTCGCCGATGGCCAGCAGCATCCCGTGCGCGTCCAGGACCCTGACCGGACCGGGGCCGCCGACAGCTCCTCCGGCCATCCCGCCCGGCGACAGGTCCTCGGCCGCGAGGGCGTTGCCGTGCGCCGCCCGCCGCGCGCCGCGCTCGTTGACGATCACGTGCGGCAGCCTCGCAAGCAGGCTGGGCATCGGCACCAGCCGGGCCAGCGCGTCGGGCCCCTCCTCCTGGATGGTCCGGAGCGGCACCGCCTGGTCGACCCGGAACTCGCCCGCCCGGACGCGCCGGAGCGACTCGAGATGGGCGCCGCAGCCGAGCCGCTGCCCGAGCTCGTGGGCCAGCGACCGCACGTAGAAGCCGCTCGAGCACACGATTCGCACCGTCGCCAGGCCCTCGGCGCAGGCGAGCAGCTCGAGCGTCCACACCGTGACCGGCACCGGTTTGACGTCGACCGTCTTGTCCAGCCGGGCCAGCAGGTAGGCGGGGGTCCCGCCGACCTTCTTGGCGGAAAACGCCGGGGGCATCTGTTCGTACGTGCCGGTGAGCTCCCGCATCGCCCCCCGCAGGGCTTCCGGCTCGACGTGGACGGTCCGGAGCGGGGGCGTGAGCTCGAGCGGCCCGCCGTCGGGGTCGCGCACGAGCCGGTCCTCGGCGTCGTAGGTCCGCGTCGCATACCCGAAGCGGATGCCCGCGACGTACTCCTTTTCGTCGGCGGTCAGGAACTGCGCCAGCCGGGTGGCGCGGCCGACGACGAGCGGCAGGACGCCGGTGGCGAGCGGATCCAGCGTGCCGGTGTGGCCGATGCGCGACAGGCCGATCGCCCGCCGCACCCGCGCCACGACGTCGTGCGACGTCGGCCCGGCGGGCTTGTCGACGACCAGCACCCCGTTCATGGAGCGGGGCGGCTCTGCAGGCCTTCGGCGATCGCCGCCGTGACCTTCTCGAGGATCATCGGCTGCACCTGGGCGAGCGGGCCGGTCACGGTGAAGCCGGCCGCGTTCTTGTGTCCGCCGCCGCCGAACCCGCTGGCGACGAGGCGCACGTCGACGTCGTACTTCGAGCGCAGGCTCACCCGCACGGTGCCGCCGGGTGTCACCTTGAAGAACGCCACGGCCTGGATCTCGCGCGCCGTCAGCGGCAGGTTGATCAGCCCCTCGGTGTCGTTGTGGGTGCAGCCGCACGCCGCGAGCATCGCGTCGTCGATGTAGAGGACCGCGAGGCGGCCGTGGTCGAGCAGTTCCATGCGGTCGAGCAGGGCGCCGATCAGCTTGAGCTTGCCGAAGCTGTTGCTGTCGAAGATCCGCCGCGCCATGGCGGCCGGGTTGACGCCCGCCTCCACCGCCTGGCGGCAGATGTCGAACGTCCGCGGCGTGATGTTGGAGTGGTGGAACGAGCCGGTGTCGGTCAGGATGGCGAGGTAGATGTGGGTGGCGATCTCCGGCGTCAGCGGCACGCCGAGGGCGCGGATCACGTCGAACACCATCTCGGCGCAGGCGGCGGCGGACTCGTCGAACCAGTTGACGTCGCCGTACATCCGGTTGCCGGCGTGATGGTCGATGTTGATGAGGAAGCGGCCCTCGAAGCCCTGGACGCCGGTGCGGCTCAGGTCGCCGCACTCCATGACGATCACGGCGTCGGCAGCGGTGCCGTCGGGCACGCGCGCCGCGATTTCGATGCGCTCGACGCCGGGAAACTCGAAGTAGTGCTCCGGCGCGGCGTCGGCGTTGATGATGCGCACGTCCTTGCCGAGGGCGTCGAGCGCGAACGCCATCGCCAGCTGCGAGCCGATGGAATCGCCGTCGGGCCGGGCGTGGGAGGTGATGAGGAAGCGCTGGCGGCTGAGGATCTCGTCGCGGATCCGGGCGACGAGGCTGGCGGCGGGCGCGGCGGCCAGCGCCGCGGCGGGGCCCGTGGGTCCGGAATCAGTCATCGTGTTCTCGTTCGTCCGGGGGCGGGCTGTCCTCTCCGGCCGGCGTGCCGGCCGCCTCGCTCCGCTCGCTGTCGATGTCGCGCAGGATCTGCTCGATGCGGTCGCCGCGCTCGATGGATTCGTCGAAGATGAACTCGAGCTGCGGCACGCGCTTGAGCCGCAGCCGGGCGCCGATCTGGCGGCGCAGGAACGGCGTGGCCCGGCCGAGCGCGCGGCCCGACTCGCGCCGCGCCTTGTCGTCGCCGAGCGTGGTGTAGTAGACGCGCGCCACCTGCAGGTCGGGCGAGACCTTGACGTGCGTGATGGTCAGAAAGCCGATGCCCGGATCGTGGACCTGCCGCGCGATGAGGTCGGACAGCTCGACGCGGAGCTGATCACCGATCCGGGACGGCCGCGATCCTGCGGGCATGTTGGCGCTGCTGCTCCCGATCGTGGCGCGGGCCAGGCACGCCTGGCCCCGCCGTGGTTCAGCCGACGGACGAGAAGACCTTCTCGACGACGAAGGCCTCGATGATGTCGCCGACCTTGAGGTCGTTGTAGCGTGTCGAAGCCGATGCCGCACTCGAAGCCGGTCTTGACCTCGGAGACGTCGTCCTTGAAGCGGCGCAGCGAGCCGATCTTGCCTTCGAACACCACGACGTTGTCGCGCAGCAGCCGCGCCTGGACGTCGCCGGTCCGGCTGATCCGGCCTTCGGTGACCATGCAGCCGGCGATGGTGCCGAACTTCGGCACCTTGAAGATGTCGCGCACTTCGGCCCGGCCGATCCGCACTTCCTTGAAGGTCGGATCGAGCAGCCCGGTCATCGCCTTCTTCATCTCGTCGACGACGTTGTAGATGACCGAGTGGAGGCGGATGTCGACCGTCTCGCGCTCGGCCACGTCGGCGGCGTTGCGGTCCGGCCGGACGTTGAAGCCGATGATGATGGCGTTCGACGCCGAGGCCAGCAGCACGTCCGACTCGTTGATCGCGCCGACGCCGCTGTGGATGATGCGGACCTTCACCTTCTCGTCGGTGAGCTTGGTCAGCGTGTCGCCGAGCACCTCGGTCGAGCCCTGCACGTCGGCCTTGACGATGATCGGCAGCTCCTTGATGCCGCCGTCGGCGATCTGCGCCTGGAGCGACTCGAGGGTCAGGCGCGCGCCCTTGCCGCCGAGCGCCTTCTCCTTCGCCTGGGTCTGGCGGAAGAGGGCAATCTGGCGGGCCTTTGCCGCGTCGGTCAGCGCCTGGAAGGCGTCGCCCGGCTGCGGCAGGCCGCCGAGCCCGAGCACCTCGACCGGCGTGGCCGGGCCGGCCGTCTTCAGCTGCCGGCCGCGGTCGTCGATGAGCGCGCGGACCTTGCCGACGATGGTGCCGGCGATCAGCGTGTCGCCGACGCGCAACGTGCCGTCCTGGACGAGGATCGTCGCCACCGGGCCGCGGCCGCGATCGAGCTTCGCCTCGAGCACCGTGCCCGACGCGTTCCGCTTCGGGTTGGCCTTGAGGTCGCTGATCTCGGTGACCAGCAGGATCATCTCGAGCAGCAGCTCGAGGTTCTCCCGCTTCTTGGCCGAGACATCGACCGTGACGGTCTGGCCGCCCCACTGCTCGGGCGTCAGGCCGAGGTCCGACAGCTCCTTCTTGACGCGGTCGGGGTTGGCGTTCGGCTTGTCGATCTTGTTGATGGCGACCAGGATCGGCACGCCGGCCGCCCGCGCGTGATCGATCGCTTCCCTGGTCTGCGGCATGACGCCGTCGTCTGCCGCCACGACCAGGATGACCACGTCGGTGACCCGGGCGCCGCGGGCGCGCATCATCGTGAACGCTTCGTGGCCGGGGGTGTCGAGGAACACGACGTTGCGGTCGTTCACCTGCACGGCGTAGGCGCCGATGTGCTGGGTGATGCCGCCGGCCTCGCGCTCGGCGACGCGGGTCGAGCGGATGGCGTCGAGCAGCGTGGTCTTGCCGTGATCGACGTGGCCCATGACGGTGACGACCGGCGCGCGCGTCACCTGGTCTTCCGGGTTCGACGTCCTCCGACTCCACCTGCAGGAGCTCCTCCTCGAAGCTCTGCATCTTGACGTCCGCGCCGAAGTCGCGGGCGACGATCGTCGCTGTCTCGTCGTCGAGCGTGCTGTTGATCGTCATCATCATGCGGCGATCCATCAGCTTCTTCAGGACGTCCTTCGCCTTCACGTCGAGCTTGGTCGCCAGGTCGGCGACCGTCATGCCCTCGGCGAGCGTGATCGTCCGGGTGACGGGCGGCGGCGGCATCGGCGCCATCGGCGCGGCATGACGGGGCCCCTGATCGCGCCGGCGCGCCGCCGGAGCGGTGCCCCGAACGCGGCGGTGGCGGACGGTAGCCGGGCAGACCCGGCCGCGGCGGCAGCGGCGGGCGCACCGGCTGGGACGGCAGCGGACGCGGCCCGCCCATGGGCGGCCGCGGCGGCAGACCCGACGGCGGGCGCTGCGCCGGACGCGCGGCACTTCCCGGTGGCGGCGCGGCGCCCGGGCGTCCAGGCGCGGGCCGGCTCAGATTGCCGGTCGCCGCCTGCGGCGGCGGTGGCGCGGGCGGACGCACGAGCATCGGGCGGCGCGGCGGCGCCGGCGGCGCCTGGCCGGTCCGCGGATCTTCGACCCGCAGGCGCAGCGTCGGCGGGACGACCCGCCCGGTGGCGGGCGGTGCCAGTGGCCGCGAGGCCGGCGGCGCGGCGGGCGCGGGGCGCTCCACCGACCGTGCGGCGATCTCCGGCCCCTGCGGCGGCGCCTGGATCGGCTCCGTCGTCGTGTCGGGCTCGGCTTCCTCGCCCGGCGCGGACGCCGCCTCGGCGGCCGGCTGCTCGCGCTCGACGGCTGGCGCCGGCGGCTCGGCGCGCTCGGCGCCCTCGACCGGGGCCGGGGCAGGCGGCGGCTCCACGACGGCCGGCGCGGGCGGTTCCTCGAACCGGACGCCGGAGCGCGTGGCCGGCGCGTGCGCGACCGGCTGCGGCGGCGCGACCGGCTCCGGCTCCATCACGGCAGGCGGCGCAGGCACCAGCACGGACTCCGCTTCGGCCGGCGGGGCGGCCTGGGCCCCGTCGTCGAGCGTGGCGGCCGGCTTCGCCGACTTCACCAGGCGCGGCGGCGGCAGGGCCGGGGCGGTCTTGACCGGCTCCGGCGCCTTGCCGGCCGGCTTGCGGCCCTTGGGCGCGACCGGCGTGTCGGCAAAGGAGGCGTTCGACGGCACGCTGATGTTGCGTTGCCGCGCCAGGCGCTCGACGAACTGTCGCGCGACGACCTCCTCGATGGTGCTCGACGCACTTTTCACCTCGATCCCGTGGTCGCGCTTGAGCAGCGCGATCACTTCCTGGCTCGACGTGTTGAGGAGCTCCGCGACCCTGTAAATCCGGACTGTTGCCATTCGTTTGTTACAGCTTTTCCGTCGTCTCGTCGTCCGCAGCGATGGCTGCGGCGTCTGCCGGCGGTTCGCCGGCCGTTTCCGTGTCGCCGGCCCCGGAAGCCTCACTCCCGGTGCCGCCCGCTGCCGCCTCGGGCTCGACCGCTTCGTCCGATGCCGGCGCACCAGCATCCTCCGGCGCGGCGGCCGTCAGGTCCCCCTCGATCGGAGCGGCGTCGAGCGCCTCGCCAGCGGCCTGCGCCTCGGCATCGGCGTCCGCGTCCAGCGTCGCCGCGGCCGCAGGCTCGCCCGCGGCGGCGTCGCCGCCTTCGAGCGCACCTTCCACAGCGTCGCCGCCTTCGAGCGCGCCGAACTGCGCCTCGACCTCGCGGCGCTTCTCCTCTTCGCTCTTGATGTCGATCTTCCAGCCGGTCAGCTTGGCGGCGAGCCGGACGTTCTGTCCCTTCTTGCCGATGGCGAGGGACAGCTGCTTGTCTTCGACCACGACTTCCATGACCTTCTCGGCGTCGTCCACGATCGACACGTGCTGGACTTTCGCCGGGCTGATCGCGTTGGTCACGAAGAGGATCGCATCCTCGGACCATTCGACGATGTCGATCTTCTCGCCGCGGAGCTCGCGGATGATCGACTGGACCCGGGTGCCCTTCATGCCGACGCACGCCCCGACCGGGTCGACGTCGCGCTCGCGCGAGTAGACGGCCACCTTGGCGCGATCGCCGGCCTCGCGCACCGCGCCGCGGATCATCACGGTGCCGTCGTAGATCTCCGGCACTTCCTGCTCGAACAGCTTGATGAGCAGGGCCGGGTCGGTCCGCGACAGCACGATCTGCGGCCCCTTGGCGCTGCGGTTGACGCCGCGGATCACGGCGCGGACGCGGTCGCCGACGGTGTAGTTCTCGGCCCGCGACTGCTCCTTGCGGGGCAGCTGCGACTCGACCCGTCCGAGCTCGACGATGATGTCGCCGTTCTCGAAGCGCTTGACCATGCCGTTGACGACCTCGCCGATGCGCTGGCTGTACTCGCCGAAGACGTTCTCGCGCTCGGCCTCGCGCACCTTCTGGAAGATCACCTGCTTGGCCGTCTGCGCCGCGATGCGCCCGAGATCCTCGGTCGGCCGCGGGAACTCGATCTCCATGTCCACTTCGGCTTCGTCGCCGTAGAGCTCCTGCGCCTCGGCCAGCGAAATCTGGGTCGCGGCGTCGGTCACTTCCTCGACGATCTTCTTCACCGCATACAGCTCGAGCTGGCCGCTCTCCGTGTTGAAGCGGGCGCGGAGCGCCTCGCTCTTGTAGCGTTTGCGCGCGGCCGCCTCGAGCGCGTCCTGAACGGCGCTGATGATGATCTCCGGCTCAACGCCCTTTTCCTTGGCGATGGCGTCGATCTGCTGCAACAACGGATTGACTGTAGCCATGTCTGTGACTGTTACCCGTTCCCGGTTTCCCGTGCGTAGCGGCCTTTAGAACTCCACCGCGAGCTGCCCGCGCTTGATCCGCGCCAGCGGCACCTTGTGCATCTTCCGGCCCTCCTCGAGGAGGACGCATCCCTCGTCCACGCCGCGCAGCCGGCCCGCGAACGCCGACTGTCCGTCCACCGGCTCCGTCGTGACGACCTTGGCCAGCCGGCCGACGAACCGCCGGTAGTCCGCCTCGTGGCGCAGCGCCCGATCCAACCCGGGCGACGACACCTCGAGCGTATAGTTCCCGTCGAGCGCCGGCTCGCCAATCTCGTCCTCTTCCACGTCGAGCAGCGCGCTGAGATCCGAGCTGACCCGCTGGCACTCCTCGATGCCCACGGCATCTTCCGGCCCCTCCGGGACGCCGCGATCCGGACGGTCGATGACGACCCGGAGCACCATCCCGATGGGCTCCCGACGCAGCTGCACGTCGAAAATCTCGAGCCCGTAGCTCCGTGCGACCCGCTCGGCCACCCCGCGCAGGCGGGAGAGCCGCTGCCCCTGTGCCGTCAAAAAGCCCCTGAAATACAAAAAGTGGGCACGGGCCCACTCGGGTTTTTCCTCGAAGCTGGCACCCACAAATATATCAAAAAACTGTGGTTGCCGTCCCGGGCCTTATTTTCAGGCCGGGACCAGGAGCGGGGTCGCGACCAGGTCGTAGTCCCGCGCCGTGACGATTCTGGCGCGGATGAGCTCTCCCGCCCGGTGGGCGGCCGGGTCGGTGTCGGTGAGGTAGACGACGGCGTCGATATCGGGCGCCTGCCCCTCCGTCCGGCCCTGGAGCACCAGCTCGTGTTCGGGCGACGGGCCGTCAATCAGCACGTCGATCTCGGTCCCGGTCCGCCCTTTCTGCGCCCGCGCCACGATCCGCTTCTGCCGCGCCATCAGCGCGTCGCGGCGCTTCCGCTTGACGCGGGCCGGGACGTCGTCGGGCAGCGCGAACGCCCGGGTGCCCTCCTCGTGGGAGTACGTGAAGACCCCGACGTGATCGAACCCGGTGTCGGACACGAAGGCCTCGAGCTCGGCGTAGTCCGCGTCGGTCTCGCCGGGGAAGCCGACGATGAAGGTGGTCCGGAGGGTGACGCCGGGCACGCGCGCGCGGATCCGCCCGAGGAGCGCGTCGTAGGTGCGGCGGTTGCCCGGGCGACGCATGCGCTTGAGGACGGCGAGCCGAGGCGTGCTGCAGCGGCAGGTCGACGTAGCGGCAGACCTTCTCGCACTCCGCCATCGCCGCCAGCACGTCGTCGGTGATCGTGGTGGGGTAGAGGTAGAGCATCCGGATCCAGAGCAGCCCGTCGACGCCGTTCAGGGCGCGCAGCAGCCGGCCGAGGCCGCCGCGCTCGCCGGCGTCGATGCCGTAGAAGCTGGTGTCCTGCGAGATCAGCAGCAGCTCGCGGACGCCCTGCGCGGCCAGTGCGCGGGCCTCGCGCACGATCGAGTCGATGGTGCGGCTGCGGTACGAGCCGCGCAGCGTCGGGATGATGCAGAAGGCGCAGGTGTAGTCGCAGCCCTCGGCAATCTTGACGTAGGCGAAGTGCGCCGGCGTGGTCCGCAGGCGCGGCGTCTCGGCGTCGTAGATGTAGTCGGGCGGCTGGGGAGGGGCTGCCGGCGCGGCGGCCGGCGCAGGACCCTTGCTGTAGAACGTCAGCGGCACCGCGCCGGGCGGCGCGGGCATCCCCGCGGCTGGCCCTCCGGCGGCCGGCGCCCCGCTGCCGATCGCCTCGAGGATGCGCGGGACCTCGCCGGTGCCGAGGACCGCGTCGATCTCGGGGATCTCGCGGCGCAGCTCATCGCGGTAGCGCTCGGCCAGGCAGCCGGTCACGACCAGCCGCTTGCCCTGTCCCTTGAGGGCGGCCATCTCCAGGATCGCGTCGATCGACTCCTGCTTGGCGTTGTCGATGAAGGCGCAGGTGTTCACGACGAGCACGTCCGCGTCGGCCGAGTCGGCCGTGACCTCGTGCCCGGCCTCGCGGGCGATGCCCAGCATGACCTCGCCGTCGACGAGGTTCTTCGGGCAGCCTAACGAGACGATGCCTATCTTCATGAAACAGATAACTCCCTGCCAAGTCCCAACTCCCAAGTCCCAACTCCCAAATTCAACTCCCAACTTGGGCATTGGGCGTTGGGCATTGGGAATTGTTACGGATAGATCCTGTACAGCATCCGCGGATAAGGGATAGCCTCGCGCAGGTGATCCAGGCCGCAGATCCAGCTGACGACGCGCTCGATGCCCATGCCGAAGCCGCCGTGCGGCACGCTGCCGTAGCGGCGCAGGTCGAGATACCACTCGAAGGCCTCCTGCGGCAGCTTGTGCTCCGTGAGGCGCTCGAGCAGCAGGGCGTAGTCGTCGAGGCGCTCGCCGCCGCCGATGATCTCGCCGTAACCCTCCGGCGCGAGCACGTCCACGCCGAGCGCCACTTCCGGCCGGTGCGGGGTCGGGCTTCATGTAGAAGGCCTTCACCGCGGACGGGTAGCGATGGACGCACACCGGGCGGTCGAACCCCTCGGAGATCGCCGTTTCGTCGGGGGCGCCGAAGTCGCCCCCCCACTCGAAGGGCAGCCCCTTCTTCCGGATGATCTCGACGGCCTCGTCGTAGGAGATGCGCGGAAAGGGCGCCGTGACCTTCTCGAGCGTGGTCACATCCCGCTCGATCGCCATGAGCTCCGCGCGCCGCCGCTCCAGCACGCGCTGCACGACCGAGACGACCAGGCCCTCGGCCAGATCCATCACGTCGTCCAGCGTGGCGTAGGCCACTTCGGGCTCGACCATCCAGAACTCGGTCAGGTGGCGGCGTGTCTTCGATTTCTCCGCACGGAACGTCGGCCCGAAGCAATAGGTGCGGCCGAGCGCCATGGCGTTGGCCTCGTTATAGAGCTGGCCGCTCTGGGTGAGGTAGGCCGTTTCGTGGTCGAAATACTGGACCGGGAAGAGCGTGGTGGTGCCTTCGCACGCCGACGGCGTGAAGATCGGCGTGTCGGCGAGGATGAATCCGCGCGCGTTGAAGTAGTCGCGCACCGCGTTGATCACCTCGTGCCGGATGCGCAGGATCGCCTGCTGGCGCGGCGCCCGGATCCAGAGGTGGCGGCGGTCCATCAGGTAGTCGACGCCGTGTTCCTTGGGGGTGATGGGGTAGTCCGCGGCGCCGGCGGCCACCACCTCCAGGCGGGTGACGTCGAGCTCGAAGCCGCCGGGGGCGCGGCTGTCGGCGCGCACGGTGCCCTCGACCACGACGGCGCTCTCCTGCGACAGGTGATCAGCCCGCGTGAACGTCTCGTCGCCCACGGCCTTCTTCGACATCACGCACTGGATGAAGCCGCTGCCGTCGCGAACGGTCAGGAAGTGAATCTTGCCGCTCGAGCGGCGGTTGTGCAGCCAGCCGCGCAGCGTGACGGCCTGGCCTTCGTGGCGGGCGATGTCTTCGATGTAAGCAATCATGATGGGCAGGGCGCCGGCTAGTCGGCCACCGCGCGTTCGAAGCGTTCCCGGGCGCGGCGGGCCTCGGCCAGGACCGTGGCGGGCGTGCCGGTGTTCGCGAGCTCGAGCATGTAGACCCCCTCGTAGCCGATCTTCAGCATCGACATCAGCGCCACGTCCCAGTCGATGTGCCCGCGGTAGGGCGCCAGATGCTCGTCGGCGCGGCGGTGGTTGTCGTGGACGTGGGTGGCAATGAGGTGTTCCGATACGGTCTCGATCGCGTCCGGCACCTCTTCGCCCATCAGGAACGCGTGGCCGAAGTCGAGGCAGATGCCCGCATGCGGCGCCTCCAGGTCCTCCTCGATGAGCCTGGCCAGTCCGGCGGGCGTGGACAGCGGATTGGGAATCACCTCGAACGCCACCCGGACGTGCAGCGGCTCGGCCAGCCGGCAGATCTCCGCGGCGCTGCGCGTGGCCTGCGCCCGGCTGTTGTCGCCTGCCGTGTCCCGCCCCTCGGGGCTGCCCAGGTGCACGACCAGGTGCGAGAACGGCACGGTCCGGGCGATTGCGAGCGCGGCCTCCGTTTCCTGAACCGCGGCCTGACGCCTGGCCGCGTCGCCGGCGGCATTCGAGAACACCGGGGCCCACTGGTCACCAGCGCCGAAGCGATCGGTGATCGGCGCGTGGACGCTGTGCAGGGTCAGGCCGGTCTCCCCCAGCCAGCCGGCGAGCGACCGGATCGCCTGCTCATCGCGATAGTCGAAATGGCTCCGGGTGGCGAACAGCTCGATGCTGTCGAAACCGTGGGCGGCAATCTCGTCGAGATGCGCCCGCTCGAGCCGGTGGTCGTGATAGAGGTGCGTGGAAATGCCGAAACGCATGCAATCTCAGGAGGTTACGTCGATACAGGAACCCCTGATTGTACACCACCCCGGGGGGCGCCGGCCGCGGCGGGCGACCGGCGCCTAGCGGAACTCCTCGACATGGGCCGCCAGCAGCTCGCGCAGCCGGGCGAAGCGGGGCTGCCGCGCCATGTTGTCGCGCACGTATCGGAGCGTCCGCGGGATGTATTGGATGTAGACAGGATTGCGGCGCGCGGTGGTCTGGTAGCCGAACGTGCCGAGCGCCTTGAGGTTGCGCTGGAGCGCCATGCAGTCGAACCGGTCGCGGAAGGCGCGCTCCTGGCCGGCCTTGCCCTGGAGCGCCAGGAAATAGGCGATGAGCTCGCCGACGGTCTGTTCCGGCAGGTCGACATACGAGTCGCGCAGCAGCGACGCGAGGTCGTAGGTGTCCGGCCCCATGCGGGCGTCCTGGAAATCGATGATGAAGAGCCGCTCCTCGTGCAGCATGAGGTTCCGGCTGTGGTAGTCGCGGTGGCAGAGGACACGGGGTTCCGCGGCCAGCTCGGCGATGAAGGCCGAGAACTCCTGGTGGAGCTCGGCGCGGGCGGCCGGATCCATCACGACGCCGCGGTACGCCTCGAGGAAGTGCTTCGTGAAAAAATCCATCTCCCACATCAGCTTCTCGACGTCGAAGGCGATGCGGTAGGGCGGATGCTCCGAAGACGCCAGATCGGCGCCGCGGCGCTGCATCGTGGCGATGAGCGACACGGCGTCGCGGTACAGGGCGGCGTGCTGCGACGGGCTGGACGCGCCGAGGTGCGCCTGCAGCGTGACGTCGCCAAGGTCCTCGAGCGCCAGCACGCCGATGTCGTCCGCGTGCCCGAGGACCCTCGGCACCGGCACCGGCATCTGCTCGAGCAGGCGCGCCACGCTGACGAACGGCAGCGTCGCGACGTCGAACGGCTGCGCGTACAGCGCCAGCACGAACGGGGCGCGGCCCGGGACCAGGACCCTGTAGTAGCGGCGGTCGGACGCATCCCCGGTCAGCGGGACCACGCGGGGACTCTGCGGGGCGAACCCTTCCCTGCCGAGATAGGCGTCGATCCGCTCCCGTTGATCGGCGGAATCGTCGGTCCGCTTGTCGGTCATCACGCTCATGGCCAGACCTGCCTAGAAATCCTTGAGTAACAGCGTCCCGTCGACGCGTTCGCCGTCGCGCGGCGCCAGACCCGCACCGGCTACGATCGCACAGCGGCGGTAGGAGGCGCCAGCCGGCACCTGCGCGCCGTCGCACACGATGCAGTCGTCCAGCCTCGCACCGGCGCCGATCGTGACGTGATCCCAGACCGCCGTCCGGTGCAGCTCGGCCGACGGGTCGATCGCGACCCCGCAGGCGCTCACGAGACGGTCCCCCTCGCGCGCGGCAAGGTCCAGCGACGCCTGCAAGTAGTCGGCCGGTGTGCCGACGTCGCTGAACGGCGCCGCCACCACATGGGCGGCGATCGCTCCCGGATCGGTGCGGATGAGCTGTGGATAGAGTTCCATCACGGTCTCCGCGACGACGCCGTCCGCCAGCCCGCTGAACGCGCGGGCGTCGGCGGCCTGCACCCCGATGAAATGAAAGCTCTCGCGCGCCACACCCCGCCGCGTGAAGCCGATCACGCGGTCCCGCTCCACCACGACACCGCCGTAGATGTCCGGGCGCGGATTCCGCGTCAGTGCCATGGTCACCCGGGCGCTCCGCCTGGCGATGGCGCTCGATCATGTCCGCGAGAGGGAAGTCGGTGAGGGTATCGCCGTTCACGAGCAGGAATGGTTCCGACGGGGCGGCGCCATCCACCAGCAGGGGCAGCGCGTGCCGCGGTCCGCCGGCCGAGCCGAGCACCGGGTCCTCCCAGGAAAAGCGCACGCGCGCGCCGAGCTGCTGCCCGTCGCCGACGACGGCCGCGATGGAGGCCGGGTGGTGGTGCAGGTTGATCACGAGGTCGGTGACGGCGTGCGCGCCCAGCCAGTCGATCACCCGGCTGACGATCGGACGGCCATTGACGGGCACCGCCGCCTTGGCGCGCACGTAGGTCAGGGGCCGGAGCCGCGTCCCGAGGCCGGCGGTCAGAATCAGCGCGCGCACGGGTCGAAGAGACGAGAGAAGCGTGGAAGCCGGGTTATCGAACGTCGGTGGCCGCGGCCAGCGGGCTCGCGGCGCCGGGCGCGTCGAAGACCATGTCGACCCTGTCGGCCCCGGCCAGGCCGAGGGCCTCGCGGGCCTGGAGGAAGAGGCCGCGATACGAGTCCAGGATGTAGTCGGCGCGCGTGCGCCCGAGCGCCGCGGCCATCGTGTCGATGCCCTGCTCGCTTCCCTCGATCTCGACGAAGACCCCGACCGGCGTCTCGTCGATCGCGACGATGACGTCCTCGTGCGAGAACTCCTCGCGGTACTTCTCGTAGCGGAACCAGACGTGGAGCCCGAGCTCGCCGAAGATGGTCAGCAGTACTTCGCCGTCGCCGACCAGCGTTTCGTGCTCTTCGCGCAGCTTCATGACCGAGGGCTGGACCGGCCCCTTGAACGTGAGCCGGCTCTTCCCGTTCTCGACCCGGACGCGGAGCACGCACCGCCGCCGCCGCAGCTGCTCGTCGTCGGTGTCGAGGAGCGCGTCCTCCTGCAGCCGCCGCCCGAGCAGGGGCGTGCCCCCGGCCGCCAGCACGGCCGTGCGCGCCTCTTCCGCGGAGGCGAACTTCAGCTTGATTTCACGCTCGAGCTGCGTCGCGGGCATGTCGCACTCCTCACGGTCGTCGCCTGAACTCCTGACCTCCTGGGATCGTGCCGTCGCGAGCTCAGCGCTTGGTCATCGTCATGAAGTTCTCCTGGCCGTCGCGGAAGACGACCAGGAAGACCGGCTGGCCGGCCGTCGCCCGCTGCAGTTCGCGCTGCACCTGGCTCACGCTGGAGACCGGCTGCTGGTTGACCTCGAGGATGACGTCGTTCGGCCGGATGCCGGCGTTCGAGGCCGGGCTGTTGCGGTCCACCGCGACGACGACGGCGCCGCCGCTCTTCGCGGGCAGCTGCAGCTCGCGCGCCAGCTCCGGCGTGATCGGCCCGACTTCCATGCCGAAGCCGGTTTCCGTCGGTTCCTGCGGCGCGTCGCCGCGGGCGCGCTGTCCGCGCTGCTCGGCATCGAGATCGAGCTCGCCGACGGTCACGTTCATGGTGCGCCGCTGCTTGTTCCGGATCACCGTGACCGGCACCGTGGTGCTCCGGCTTGGTCGACACGACGAGGTCGACCAGGCCGTCGTTGTCGGCGACCGGCCGCCCGTTGAACTCGATGATGACGTCGCCGCGCTGGAGGCCGGCCTTGTCGGCGGGGCCGCCCGGGTTGACCGTGGTCAGCAGCGCGCCGCCGGCGCCGGGCAGCCCCAGCGCCGAAGCGATTTCCTTGGTGACCGGATCGCGGCTCACGCCGACGCCGATCACGCCGCGCGTGACCTTGCCGTTGCGCAGCTGCGGCAGAAGATCGCGGACCGTGTTGATCGGCATCGCGAAGCCGATGCCCATGTTGGCGGGGGACTGCGCCGCGGTGTAGATGGCGGTGTTGATGCCCGACCACCTCGCCGCGCACGTTGAGCAGCGGCCCGCCGGAGTTGCCCGGGTTGATGGCGGCATCGGTCTGCAGCATCGGCTGCTCACGCCCGGGCACGCCGCCGAACGGCCGGCCGAGGGCGGAGATGACCCCGACGGTGATGGTGTGGCTGAGGCCGAACGGGTTGCCGATGGCGACGACCCAGTCGCCCGGCTGCATCTGCGCCGAATCGCCGAACCGCGCCTCCTGCAGCTCGGCGGCGGGCATCTCGGTGAGCTGGATGAGCGCCGTGTCGGTCAGCGAGTCGCGCCCGATCACCTTGGCCGCGTAGCTCTCGGTGCGGCCGCCGCCAAAGAGGCTGACCCGGATGTCCTCCGCCCCCTCGACCACGTGGTTGTTGGTCAGGATGAACCCGGACTTGTCGATGATGAAGCCGGTGCCGGTGCCCTGCTGCTGCGGCGCCTCGTTCTGGCGGGGCGTCGGCTGGGCCGCGCGGCCGCTGCCCGCCGAAGAACCGCTGCAGCAGGTCCTCGTCGCCGCCGAAGAAGTCGGTGAGCTCGCGGCCGCGCGCCCGGGCGGTGGTCTGGATGTTCACGACGACGGGGTTCTGCGCCTTGGCGATGTTGCGGAACGTCTGGGCGTCGATCGCGCCGTTCAGCGGGGCGGTATTCGAGGCCGGCACGTTGATCGCCTGCGCCGAGGAAGCCTGGGGCAGGCCCCACTGCGAGGCGATCACCATTCCGACGGCCACCGAGGCCAGGGCGATGAGCACTCCGTAGAAGAGCGTGGTCTTGCGCGTCGACATGGAACAACTCCGTTGCACGGCTGGCGCCGTGCGGTTGGGCGAGTGCTTAGACTAGCGCGACGATGTCCCGCTGGAGCGGGCCGGTGACCTGCGCGTCCCGGTCGCCGATGAACATGTTGATTTCCGTCCGTACGCCGAACTGCTCCGTATAGACGCCCGGCTCGATCGTGAAGCCGGAGCCCGGTATCAGGCGCCGGTCGTCGTGCGTCTCGTAGTCGTCGAGGTGCACGCCGTTGCCGTGCACGGTTTCGCCCAGGCTGTGTCCGGTCCGGTGGATGAACTGCGCGCCGTACCCGGCCCGGTCGACGACCGCCCGGCAGGCGCGGTCCACCTCGTAGCCGCGCAGCTCGCGCCCCTCCTGAACGGCCTGCTGCACCAGCGCCACGGCGGCGTCGCGGCCATCCCGGGCGGCGGCGAAGGCCCGCGCATACTCAGCCGGCACCTCCCGCCCCGTGAAACCCACCCAGGTGATGTCAGCAAACACCGCGCCGGGTGTTGACAGCTTGCCCCAGAGGTCGAGCAGCAGAATCTCGTCCGGACGGATGGCGCGATGGACGTCGCGGGAGGGGTGATAATGGGGATTCCCGGCATTCTCCTGCGCCGAGACGTTGGGCGTGTCGTCCGACACCAGCCCCTCGTCCGTGAACCACTCCAGCATCGCCGCCTGGACGTCGAATTCCGTCAGCCCCGACGCCAGCCGTTCGCGGACGAGCTCGAACGCCCGGTCCTTGATACGGTAGAGCGCCTCGGACGCCTGCCGGTGGCTGGCCAGCGCCGCCTCCGACCACACCGCCTCGAAACGCTGGACGAGGTCGCCCGACGACACCACCTCGACCCCGAGCTCGCGGATGGCTTCGACCGTGCCGGCGTCCACCCGGGAAATATACGGGATGCTGTTGCCCGGCGAGTACTCCATCGCCACCCGCTGTCACCCCGGCCAGCAGATCGCGCAACCCGCTGGCCAGCCGGTCGCGTCCGGCGTAGGCCCGCTTGTCGCCAGGCAGGCCGTCGAGGTTGTGACGCTCGATCGCGTGCACCAGTCCCCGCGGCTCACCGCTCGCCGGGATGAGGTAGTACCACCGGCGCGTCGTCATCTTCCCGCTCGCGGCCACACCGGACAGCCGGGCCGCAATCGGGTTGGATCCCTGAAAGTCGTAGAGCAGCCAGCCGTCCAGCCCGTCCTCGACGAGCGCCGCCTGGACCTCCGCCACCGGAAGCGCCATTCCACGAGTATACAGCCGGGTCTTGCGGAATCCCGAAGGGCCGCTGGCATAAGATCGAAGGTGTTGATGCACACGATGCGCCGAACCACGCTGCTTGCTGCCGCCGTCGCGGTCGCCGTCGCCGCGGTCGTCTCGGTTCGGGCTCAGACCCCCGCGCCGCCAGCTCCCGGGCAGGCGCCGCTGACCTTCAAGGTCGAGGTCAACTATGTCGAGATTGACCTGACGGTGACCGACGCGCAGGGCACCCCCGTCCGCGACCTCACCCGCGAGGATGTCGAGGTCCTCGAGGAAGGCCGTCCGCAGACCGTGACGGTCTTCTCGCGCGTGGACATCCCGGTGGAACGTCCCGACCCGCCGCTGTTCCGCGCCTCGGCGATCGAGCCCGACGTCCGCAGCAACCGGCGCGAGTTCGACGGCCGGGTGTTCGTGCTCCTGCTCGACGACCTGCACACCGGCTTCACCCGCACCGGGCGCGTCCGCGCCGCGGCCACGCAGTTCGTCGAGCGCTACATCGGCGCCAACGACCTCGTGGCGGTGGTGCCGACCAGCGGCGCCAGTGGCGGCGCCCAGGAGTTCACCGTCAGCCGCGCGCGCCTGCTCGACGCCATCGGCAGGTTCGCGGGGAAAAAGCTGCCGTCCGCCACGCTCGAGGACAGCCGCCGGACGGCGGGCGCGGCCCAGGGGCCAGCCAGCGATGCCGAGCGCGCGTATCAGGCCGGGCGCCTGCTCGGCTCGGTGAAAGGGGTGGCCGATTTCCTGTCCGGCATCAGGGGCCGCCGCAAGGCGGTGGTGCTCTTCAGCGAGGGGGTGGACATCGACCCGCTCAATTTCCAGAATCGCTTCGCCTCCGACGTGTCGGGCGACCTCAAGACCGCGATCGCCGCGGCCACCCGCGCCAACGTCAGCATCTACGCCATCGACCCGCGCGGGCTGGCCGGCCTCGAAGACGCGATCGAGCTCCAGCGCCTGCCCGACGACCCCGGTGCCGGCGGCATGGCGGGGCTGATGAACGAGCTGCGCCTGTCGCAGGACAGCCTGCGCGTCCTGGCGGAGGAGACCGGCGGCGTCGCCGCCATCAACCGCAACGACTATCGCGAGTCGTTCGACCGCATCATCCGCGACAACAGCAGCTACTACGTGCTCGGCTACTACTCCGACAACACCCGGCGCGACGGGCGCTTCCGGACGGTCGAGGTCAAGGCCCGCCGCCCGGGGCTCGTGGTGCGCGCCCGCAAGGGCTACACCGCGCCCAGAGGCAACGCCCCGGCGGTCGCCTCGGGAGCGGCCGCCGGCACCAGCCCCGAGCTGCGCGAGGCGCTGGCCAGCCCTGTTCCCCTGAGCGGCCTGTCGCTGACGGCCTCGGCCGTGCCGTTCCGGGCCGGCAAGGACGCCTCCGTCCTCGTGATCGTCGAAGTGGACGGCTCGAAGATCCAGTTCGTCGAAAAGGACGGCAAGCCGGTCACCGAGATAGAGGTCGTCATCGCGCCGTTCGACGCCAGCGGCAAGGTGCGGCAGGGCGGCCGCGACTCGCTGGTCATCACGCCGCGGCCCCAGACCCGCCGCCTGCTCGAAACACGCGGTGTCCGGGTCACCCGGCGGCTCGATCTCCCGGCCGGCCGCTACTCGCTGCGCATCGGGGCGCGCGAGCCCGGGGGCGCCGCCGGCACGGTGCTGCTCGACGTGGACGTTCCGGACTTCGCCAAGGGGCCCATCGCGATGAGCGGCCTCGCGCTCGCCTCGGCGGCGGCAGGCCAGACGCCGACGGCGCGGGCCGACGAACAGCTCAAGGACATCCTGCCGCAGCCGCCGACGGTCGTCCGCACGTTCGCGCGGAGCGATGTCCTCACGCTGTTCGCCGAGATCTACGACCACATCCGGGCGCCGCACAAGGTCGAGATCGTCACGACGGTCACCGCGGACGACGGCCGGGCGGTGATCTCGCACACCGACACGCGGGGCAGCGACGAGCTGCAGGCGCGCGGCGATGGCTTCGGCCACGTCCGGACGATGCCGCTCGCCGACCTGACGCCGGGCCGCTACGTGGCGCGGGTCGAGGCGCGCGGCCTCGTGTCGGACGGCGGTTCGGCGGCGCGCGAGCTGGAGTTCACCGTCCGATGACCCCCCGCGAGCCATCGTCCACGGGACTCGACGCCCACGTCGCCGCCTCCCTCGCCTACCTCGCCGGCCCGCTGTCGGGGCTGCTGGTGCTGCTTGCCGAGCGCACCAACTCGTACGTCCGCTTCCACGCCTGGCAGTCGATCCTCGGCCTCGGCGGGCTCGGGCTGATTGTCGCCGGGCTGCTGGCGCTGGCGTTCCTGTCGGTGATCGTCTCGGCGACGGCGTTTCGCGTGCTGCTGATGGTGAGCTGGGCGGCGTGGGGGCTGTGGATCGTGTGCTGGGTGGTGTGCCTGGTCAAGGCGTTCACGCGCCGGCGATGGAAGCTGCCCATCGCCGGCACCTACGCCGAACGGCTCAGCGAGCGCTGAGCCCGGCTTATTTGAAGGCTTTGACCCGGGTGGGCTTCACCGTGCCGTTGGCGTGCGAGAACTGCGCCTGGCTCCGCTCCGCGCCGGGGTTCGCCGGTGACCGCGTGGCCATCTCGATGATGTCGCCCGGGCCGAACGGCTGCCGGTAGCGCTGGGTGTCGGACGACACCATCTTCCCGGCCTTGTCGTACCAATACTCATCGATCTTCAGCAGGGCAATCGGCGCGCTCGACGTGTTCTTGATCTTGAACGTCGTGATGATTTCCTTGCCGACGAATTTCGACTGCGACTGGATGACCTCGATGGTGGCCTGGCCTTTGAGCGGCGTCGCGAACTTGGCTCTGGCCGGCGCCGCCGGGGTGGTCGGGGCGGCCGGCTGAGCCTGGGCGAACGACGACGTGGGGACGGCGGTGCACAGGAGCACCGCAAGGGCAGGCGCGAACACTGAACGGTTCATGACTACCTCCCGAAGGGGTGGTTGGGGTACCTGGACTGTTCTCGGGCAGCTGGCGGCACGGACCGCCGGCCGGCGCCATTATAGGGCTCTACATCTCTCCGTTCCAGTCCTCAGGCTCGAGGCTGGCGGATCGGAAGATATCGAGGTGCCATTTCCCGCCCCCCCAGGGCTCGATCACCTCGGCCGCGACCACGTCCACGAGGATCTCGGCAAACGTCCGCCCTTCGGGGTCCCCCTCGAGGTGATAGGCATTCTCGTCCCAGGCGAAGCTGGGGTAGAGCACCATCGTCAGGAACAGGTCGTAGCCGTCGTCCACCACGACCAGCTGGCCGCAGGGGCGCTTCAGGGTGGAGTGGTAGATGAGGTATTTCTCGGCGCTGTGGGCGCGGATGTAGCGCTTGAGCGCGAACTCGCGCGCGACGATCTCCTCGACCGCAATCTTCTTGTCCCAGCAGTCGCGGCAGTAGCGTTCCTCGCCGCGCGGTTCCGAGACGTCTTTCGCGCCGCAGAGCGCGCACCGGGTCTGCGCCATGGCTTTGCGGGACATTACCGCGCCTGCGTGAGCGTGCGGCCGCGCATCATGCCGGGGCCATACATGGTCTCGGCGTACTGCTTGACCATCCGCCGGGCGCTGAAGCGCGGCGTCACCGACATGATGGCCTGGCGGACGACCGGCCAGCCAGCGGCGCGGGATGCCGTCGTGGTCGCGATCGTAGAAGGTCGGGACGATCTCCGATTCGAGCAGGGTGTAGAGCGCGTCGGCGTCGGCCGCGTCGACCGCCGCGAGGTCCTCCTGGGCCGCGCCGCGGCCTTCGATCTGCCAGCCGTTGCGGCCGGTGTAGCCCTCGGCCCACCAGCCGTCGCCGATGCTGAGGTGCGGGATGCCGTTGATCGAGGCCTTCATGCCGCTCGTGCCGCTGGCCTCGAGCGGCTTGCGCGGGTTGTTGAGCCACACGTCGCAGCCCTGCACCAGGAAGTGCGCGACGTGGAGGTCGTAGTCGTCCACGAAGGCGATGCGGCCGCCGAACATCGGGTCGATGGCGCGGCGGTAGACCTGCTGCAGGTGGTGCTTGCCGGTCTCGTCGGCCGGGTGCGCCTTGCCGGCGAAGACGATCTGCACCGGGCGCCGCCGGGCGTTCAGGATGCTCATGAGCCGATCCGGGTTGTGGAAGATCAACTCGGGGCGCTTGTAGCCGGTGAAGCGGCGGGCGAAGCCGATCGTCAGCGCGTGCGGATCGAGCAGCGTGCCGGCCGCCACCACGCGCGGCGCGCTGACCCGCTCGTCCATCCAGCGCGAGCGCGCGCGCTCGCGGATGAACGCGAACAGATACTCGCGCAGCGACTGGCGCGCGTTCCACAGCTCGTCGTCCGGGATTTCCAGGATCTTCTGCCACAGGGCCGGATCGTCGTGCGACTCCCGCCAGGCCGGTCCGAGATGACGGTCGAACAGCGTCGCCAGCTCCGCCGACAGCCAGGTCGGCACGTGCACGCCGTTGGTGATGAAGCCCGACCGGCCGCTCCTCGTCCGGGACGCCCGGCCAGATCGGCCCCCACATCTCGCGGGTCACCTCGCCGTGCAGCTGGCTGACGCCGTTGACCGTGCCGGCGGTGCGCAGCGCGAGCGCGGTCATGTTGAACAGCGGGCCGCTGCCGTTGTCGTAGTGCCCGAGCGCCAGGAAGGCGTCGCGATAGCCGCCGAGCGTGCCCCAGGCGCCGGCCAGGTGGGTCTCGACCAGGTTGAAGGGGAACGCGTCGTGACCGGCGGGGACCGGCGTGTGCGTCGTGAACATCGTCGTGCGGCGCACTTCCTCGAGCGCCGCCTCGAACGTGTGCCCCTCTTCGATCATGTCGCGAATCCGCTGGAGCACGACGAACGCGGCATGCCCCTCGTTGAGGTGCCAGACCTCCGGCACGGTGCCGAGCGCCTTGAGGGCGCGCACGCCGCCGATGCCGAGGATGATCTCCTGCTGGATGCGCGTCTCACGGTCGCCGCCGTAGAGGCGCGCGGACAGCTCGCGGTCCCACGGCGCGTTCTCTTCGAGGTCGGTGTCGAGCAGGTGGAGCGTCACACGGCCGAGGCGGACCCGCCAGACCGACACCAGCACGCTGCGGTTGCCGAGCGGCACGGCGACGATGACCGGCTTCCCGTCGGCGCCGAGGGCCGGCTCGATGGGCGCGTCGGTCCAGTTCAGGCGCTCGTAGACTTCCTGCTGCCAGCCTTCCGCGGACACCGTCTGGTGGAAGTAGCCCTGCGGATACATGAACCCGACGCCGATCAGCGGAATCCCGAGGTCGCTCGCTTCCTTGCAGTGGTCGCCGGCGAGCACGCCGAGGCCGCCGGCGTAGATGGGCAGCGACTGGTGCAGCGCGAACTCCGCGGAGAAGTAGCCGAGCGGTCCCTTGCTCTCGGGGAACCGGTGCTGCCACCACGTGTCGTCGGCGCTGCGCGCGCGGTCGAGCGCCTCGATCGCGGTCGTCGAAGGTCGCCAGGAACCGCTCGTCCCGCGCGGCCTGCTCGAGCATCTCCGCCGACACCTGCCGCAGCATGAGCACCGGGTTGTGCGCCGTCTGACGCCACAGCGTGTAGTCGAGCCGGCGAAAGACTTCGCGGGCGCCCGGGTTCCAGGTCCACCACAGGTCGCCGGCCAGTTCCGGCAGCCGCTTCAGGCGTTCGGGCAGAGAGGGTCCGGACGGGTTGCTCACGTTGGGCTCCAAGGTCATCCTTCCGTTGGTACAGTCGTCACGCGCGTGCGCCTGCCAGGCCGGCAAAGCGCGCCAAATCGATGTTGCCGCCGGAGACGATGGCGACGACGTTCTTGTGGCCGCGGGCGGCGAAGGCGGGCGACAGCGCCGCGGCGACCGCGCAGCCCGCCGCCCCTTCGGCGATCACGTGGGTGCGCTCGGCGACGAGCGCCATGGCCCGGGCCACCTCGTCGAGGGAGACGACGATGGAAGCGGCGACGCCGTCCCGCAGCAGCGGCCACATGCTCTCGAGCACCGACCGGCCGCCGGCGCCGTCCACGAACGACGGCGTCCAGTCGTCGAAGCGGCAGGCGCGCCCCTCGGCCAGCGAGCGCGCCAGCGGCGCCGCGGTGGCCGGCTCGGCCGCATACACCGGCACTCCCGGGCGGAGGGCCTGGAGCGCACACGCGACGCCCGCCAGCAGGCCGCCGCCGCCGAGCGGCGCGATCACCGCGTCCACGTCGGGCAGGTCCTCGACGATCTCCAGGCCGATCGTGCCGTTGCCGCTGATGAACTGGTCGTCGTCAAAGGGGTGGACGAAGTGGCCGCGCATGCGGCTGGACCGGTGGGCCTCCACCGCCTGCCAGCACTCGTCGAACGGCGCCTGCACGATCGACGCGCCGAGGCGCTCGATGGCGCGGAGCTTGATGTCGGGGGCGGTGTCCATGACGAGCACGCTCGCGGCCGCTCCCAGCCGGCGCGCGGCGAACGCCACACCCTGCGCGGCGTTGCCGGCGCTCACCGTCCAGACGCCCTGTGCCCGTGCGCCCGGCGTCAGCCGCCGGACGGCGTTGTAGGCGCCGCGGATCTTGAAGGACCCGATCGGCTGCAGGGTTTCGAGCTTGAGGAAGAGGCCGGCCGGCGGCGCGGCGGCCGCACCCGCATCGAGCCGGACGAGTGGCGTGCGGACAGCGGCCTCGTAAACGGTGGACGCGGCCTCGCGGATCGTCTCGATCGAGATGTGACGGGCGCTCACCGCACCGCACTGGATAGGCACAAACCTTTATCGTAGTCGCCCATCCGGTGCCCGTCAATAAACGGCTACACTACGAGCGCCATGCCGACACTCAACCGTCGTGAATTCGTCCTCAGCGGCGCGGCTGCCGGGCTGGCCGCTGCCGCCCAGGCCCAGACGTCCGCCCCCGCGGTCGTGACCCGGGGCGCCGCGCGCCCGGTCATCATCTCGTCGTCCAACGGGCATAGCCACAGAAACGGCGGATCGGAGACCTGCATCGAGCGGGCGTTCGCCCTCATGACCAAGGGCACCGACGTGCTCGATGCGCTCATCGCCGGCGTCAACATTGTCGAGCTCGACCCCGAGGACACGAGCGTCGGCTACGGCGGCCTGCCGAATGCCGAAGGGGTCGTCCAGCTCGACGCCTGCTGCATGCACGGTCCGCGCAAGCGGGCGGGGGGTGTCGCGTGCCTCGAAGGCGTCCGCACCCCGTCCCTGGTGGCGCAGAAGGTCATGGACTACACCGACCACCACCTCATCGTCGGCGACGATGCGCAGCGCTTCGCCCGGGGGATGGGGTTCACGATCGAGGATGACCTCAACACCGAGCGCTCGCGGAACAGCTGGCTGGAATGGAAGCGCCGCAGCGATCCGCTGCATTACCTCGATCCGGCCAAGCGGGAAGCGGCGCTGCGGCAGGTGGACCGCGACATGATCGCCGAGGGGCTGGTCGATCCCCAGCATCTCTACGGCACGATCAACTGCAACGGCGTCAACGCCGCGGGAGAGATCTGCGGGGTCACGACCACCAGCGGGCTGGCGTGGAAGATTCCCGGGCGGGTCGGCGACTCGCCGATCCTCGGCGCCGGCCTGTATGTGGATGGCGCGGTCGGCGCCGCCGGATCGACCGGGCGCGGCGAGGCCAACCTCTTCAGCCTCGCCTCGTTCCTCATCGTCGAAGAGATGCGCCGCGGCCGGCATCCCAAAGACGCCGGCATGGAGGCGCTGCGCCGGGTCAAGGCGTACCAGGTCGAGAAGCGCCTGCTGAACGCGCGCGGCGAGCCGAACTTCAACCTCAACTTCTACGCGCTGAACGCGAAGGGAGACTACGCGGGCGTGGCGCTCTACAATCCCGGGAAGCTGACCTTCGCGGTGTGCGACGAAAAAGGCCCGCGGCTCGAGAGCTGCGACGCGCTCCTCCAGGGACGGCCGGAGGACTGAGGGTTACGGCGCGGGCGTTGCGCCCGCGGCCGCGGGAACGGTCAGCGTGATGTTGTGACGGGCGAGCGTCACGCTCAGCGTCTGCACCGTCGCGAGGAACGCGCGCGCGTCCGCGATCGCCTTCGGCACGTCCGCTTTCGAGCGCTGGTAGGCGTCGGCGGTCTGGGCCGTGACCGGCATGCTCCCCATCAGGCCGTTCTTCGCCTGGGCAATCCGGGCGGGCAGGCTCTCGGGCGCGCCGCTGCGGCCCCCGCCGCCGGTGCCTCGGCCGCCCGCCGGGGCAAACCTGGCGGTGAAGGTTTCCAGCTGACTCCGGACGGCGTCGAACGCGCTCTTCACGTCCGCCGGAAAATCCGCCCGCCCGTCAATCGCCTTCAAGACCGCCGGCATCTGCCGGGCCACGTCCGCCAGCGTGCTGGTCATCTCGGCCGCGCGGCCCTGCAGCCCGTGCAGTTCCATCGCCATGGCGTGCATCCGCCGCCGCTCGCCATTGCTGAGGGCCACATCCGGATCCGCCAGCACCCGCAGTGGCCGCGTCTCGATGGTCTTGCCCTCGACGACGAGCGCCACGGTGTACAGCCCTGGCAGGACGTGAGGGCCTGGCACCGGCCCGGCCCCGCCGGCCGCGGTGCCTGGCGCCGCACAGCCGGCCCCGAAGGGTGACGGCGTCCCCGCCGGCGGCGCGCCGCCCTGGCGTCCGCCGCGCCCTGCAGAGCGGCGCGGGAAGCGGTTGCACGCGGAGGTCCCAGCAGGCCGAGTGCATGCCGGCGTCGAGCGCGCCGGCCAGCACAGGCCCGGCAATCTCCCGGACCTGCCGTCCGGCGGCATCCGTGATGCGGAGGGCCACGTCGGTCACCTTGCGCCGGCTGTACCAGGTGATGACGGCTGCCTGCGGCGGGTTCTCGCCGAAGAACGTCTGATCGCCCCAGAACTCGTAGTTCCGATCGCGCCAGGGCCGCCGGAACATCGCCGTGGCCGGCGGGGCGAACAGCTTGGCGGCGGCGGTCGTGGCCTGCGCCGCGGCAAACTCCTGGATGGGGGCGAGATTGTCCAGGATCCAGATGGCCCGCCCGTGGGTCGCCAGGATCATCGCGTTGTCGCGCGGATGCAGCACGATCTCGTCGATGCGGACGGTCGGCAGGTTGCTCTCGATGCGCTGCCAGCTGCCGCCGCGATCGAGCGTCACGAACAGCCCGGTCTCGGTGCCGAGGTAGAGCACGTCGGGGTTCCTGTGATCTTCGGTCAGCGTGCGCGCCACCTCGTCCTGCAGGTTGGCGGCGATCGAGCGCCAGGTCTGGCCATAGTCGCGGCTGGCGTAGATGTAGGTGCCGAAGTCGTTCTGGCGATGCCCGTCGAAGGTGGCGTAGACGACCGCGTCTGCGAATCTCGAGGGCACGACGTCCGAGACGAAGATGCCGGCCGGGAGGCCCGGGACGCGGTCGGCCACGCTCGCCCAGTCCTTGCCGCCATCGCGCGTCACGTGGACGTTGCCGTCGTCCGTCCCCGTGTAGATGATGCCGGCGCGCCTGGCCGACTCCGCGAAGGTGACGATGGCCGGCCAGGCGCCGATGCCGTCGTTGCGGGCGATGCGAATCTCGCTGTTCCTGACGCCCATGGTCTCGATGGCGTCGCGTTCCGCGTTCTTCGTCAGGTCGGGGCTGATGGCCGTCCACGACAGCCCGCGGTCATTCGAGCGGAACACCTTGTTGGCGGCGGCGAAGATGACCGCGGGATCGTGCGGCGAGAAGGCCAGCGGCGTGTCCCAGTGCCACCGCAGCGGCGGTTCGCCGACGCCGGGCGGCGGCCGGACGGACAACGTTTCGCCGGTCACCCGATCGACCCGGACGATGTTGCCGTCCTGGGACTCGGCATAGGCGATCCGGTAATCGGCGGGATCCTGGAGCACCACGAAGCCATCGCCGCCGAGCAGCGTCCACCAGTGAAATCCGGCGATGCCGGCCACGCCGCGGACGGCGCTCGGGCCGCACCAGTTGTAGTTGTCCTGCATGCCGCCGCACACGTTGTAGGGCACGGCGTTGTCCACGCTGACGTGGTAAAAGAGCCCGACCGGCAGGTTGGGCAGGACGGCCCATTTCCGGGCGCCGTCGTACGACACCGCGAGGCCGCCGTCGTTGCCGATCAGGACGTGATCGGAGTTCGCGGGGTTGATCCAGATGGCATGGACGTCGTCGTGCGTTGACGCGGCGACGTCGGTGGCAATCGTGGCCCCGCCGTCGAGGGTCTGATACAGGCCGACGCCGCCGATATAAACGACCTCGGCGTCGTTGGGATCGATGCGCACCTGGCTGAAGTACATCGGGCGCGGGTTGGCGTTGTTGACCTTGCGCCACGTCTCCCCGGCATCGTCCGAACGATAGAGGCCGGTACTCGTCCCGTCGACACCCTGAGGGGCGATTGATCCACGCCCGGCCTGCCGCCCGCCGCCGCCCTGCGCGGCGCCTGCCGGCTGGGCCTGGGGTTGCGCTTCCTGGGCTCCCGGCGCTCCGGCTCCCGGCCCGGCTGGCGCGGCGGTGCCGCCGCCGGCGCGGCCCCCGGCCGGGGCCGCCGGCCCCTCGATGAGCGCGTAGAGGATGTTGGCACGCCGGCGGTAGACGTCGAGCGCGATCCGTCCGAGCGGCTGATCGAGCACGCCGCCGCGGATGCGCGTCCAGGTGTCGCCGCCGTCGGTGCTTTTCCAGATGCCGCTGCCGGGGCCGCCGCCGTTCATGCAGCACGCGGTGCGGCGGCGCTGGTACATGGAGGCGTAGAGCACCTCGCTGTCCGAGGGATCCATGATCAGATCGTTGGCGCCCGTGTCGTCGTCCACCTGCAGCACGGCCTGCCACGAGTTGCCGCCGTCCGATGTCCGGTACACCCCGCGCTCGCCACCCGGACCCCAGAGGCTGCCGGTGGCCGCGACAAAGACCGTATTGGTGTTCCGGGGATCGATGACGATGCGATTGATGTGGCGGGAGGTGCGGAGACCCATGTTCGTGTAGGTTGCGCCGCCGTCGGTGGACTTGTAGACGCCGTCTCCCCAGGAGGTGCTCTGGCGGTTGTTCGACTCGCCGGTGCCGACCCAGACGAGGTCCGGATTGCTCGGCGAGACGGTGACGTCGCCGATCGACAGCAGGCCCTGCTGCTGGAACTGCGCCTCGAAGGTCGTCCCGTTGTTGGTCGTCTTCCAGACGCCGCCGTGCGCGGTGGCAACGTAGTAGATCGAAGGGTTGGCCTCGTAGACCGCGAGATCGGCGATGCGGCCGGACATCGACGCCGGTCCAATCGACCTGAAGTGCAGCGCGTTGAACGGGCTGCCTTCGGGGGCCGGTACCGGCCTGGCCGCTCCGCCCGGTGAGAAGGGCCTGGCCGCCCACTGCCGCCACGGCAGCCGCGAGCAGGATCAGGCGAATGCGATGCGTCATCGCGCCATCGCGACCCGAATCGCGATCAGCTGCTGTTCGGCCGCCCCGCCGGCCGTGGCGTTCACCTCGACCACGTAGTCGCCGATGCTGAGCGGCGCCAGGCTGATCGCCCCCGAGAGGACCGCGGTGCCATCGGCGTCGCGCGTCGAGAGCGTGACCGGGACGGGGAGCGGGTTGCCGTTGCGATCGAGCAGGCGGGCGCTGCTCGACTCGAGCGGCTGCAGGATGGGCCAGTCGATCCGGACGCGCTCGGTGCGCCGGAAGTGAAACGCCGCGAGCGGACGGAACGCGGCGGCCGCGGCCGATGCGGCGCGGTAGGCGAGCGGCTTGCCGAGCGCCTGGCCGGTGCCGCGTTCGATCGAGATGGTGTCGGATTCGGGCATGACCTCTTCTCCCCGGATCTTCACCACCGCCTGCCACGGGCCGGCCTGCCCGATGGCCGGGATGCGGACGACCGTGCCGCGCGCGCCCGCCTCGATGCGGCCGGCCGCCGTGGCCGGGGCGCCGGAAGCGGAGGTCAACGTGACTTCCACGTCCGCGCCCTTCCTCCAGCGTCCTTCTTCGATCTCAGTCGAGGCGATCTCGGCAATCACCGCGACATCGGCGGCGCCGGCGGCGCCGTAGGCCTGGAAGCGCGCCGCGGGACGGAGGCGCGACAGGGCGCTGAGCGCGGTGTCGGTGCCGGAGGGCGTGCCGCCGCCCGCGGCAGCCGTGGTGCGGGCGGTCCGGATGGCTGCCATCTCCGCTTCGGTCGGGGCGCGGTACTCGCGGCGGGCGCGGATCGTCTGGCCGGTGGCCTTCAGCCGCACCGTCAGCTTGCGCGTGCGGCCGTCCCACTGCGTGTTGCTCGTGTAGTAGCCGAGGACGTAATGCGACGACAGGTCGTCGGCCACCTGGCGCAGGCCGGCCCGCAGATCGTTGCTGGCGCCGACGTTGATGCCGTCGGTCTCGTCGGCCAGCACCCGCAGGTTCGAGACACCGCTGTTGAGCAGGCTGGAATTCATGTCCAGTCCGCCGGGCCGGACGGTATAGAAGGAGACGTTGGCCTGCCGGGCGCGCGTGAGGATGTCGCGAAAGCGCCGGTCGAAGTCGATCGCCAGAAGCCGCGCGCGCTCCGCGCTCATCCGCAGGCGGTCCGGCTCCGCCTCGTTGCGGCTGCCCATGGTGAGCCCGCCCGTCGGGCCGACGCCGATGCCCGGCGGGGTGCCGCGCCCGCCCGGGTCGCTGGCCATGCTGCTGAACCGCGTGCCCGGAGAGGGCAGCGTGTCGGAGAAGAAGATGATGTTCTTGCGCTCGTCGCGCAGCACCCCGAGCATCTCCACCAGCCCCTCGAGATCGGAGTAGACCTTGTCGAGGCGCCGCAGCGACACGAGGTAGGCGCCGTCCCGCGGGAACGCGAACTCGAGCTCCGGCTCGCCGGGCTGCGGCGCGATGCGGCCGGCCAGGCCCCACATCGGGTGGGCGTCGAGCTGCTGCTGGATCGTCTGGGTCAGCTGTCCGAGCAGGAGGTCCTGGGGCGACTGGGCGGGCGTCAGCACCCCGAAGAGATCCTTCGGGCCCATCATGCGGTTGAGGAGCTCGGTGATCGGCACGCGGGTGCGGCTGGAGCCGCCGAAGTCCACGTGGAAGGCATCGAGGTAGAGGACGAAGACGCGGTAGGCGGGATCGCGGGCGAGCTCCATGCCGGCGCGCTGCGAGTTGGGGTCGCGCCGCTCGCCGAGCGGTGTGAACGCCGCGTGCTCGATGAACTCCAGGGTCTCGATCGACTGCGGCTTGCCGTCCTCGAGCAGCTCGAAATCGGTGGCGGACAGGCCGGTCACCGGCTTGCCGTCCCGGGAGGGATAGGCGTCCACCCGCACGTAGAGCGCACCGGTCCGGAAGGGACGCTGCGGCGCATCAGGCCGGTCCTGTGCGGCCTCCTGCGCGCCCGGCGCGGACGCCGCCAGCACCGCCACCAACCAGACAGCCGTCAGCATGCGAGTCAGCAATGAAGGCTCCTTCCGGGTCAGAGAGAAACTATAGCAGGCGCCGTCCGCAGCTCCTGACCGCGTGCGATCAGCACCCGGGGACCGGGGCGAGGAACACCTCGACGAATCGCAACAGATCGGCGGCGTCGCGGTACGGATACGTCGTGCAGGCGGGGTGGGTGTTGCCGGCGATCAGCCGCGAGACCTGCGGGCGCCTGTCGGCCTGGTAGAGGAGGAGCACGCGCTGGCCCGTCCGCTCGGCCCGGCCGATGACGTAGCCCACTTCGAAGCCGACGCCGTAACTCGATCCGGACGCTTCGGCGATCAGCACGTCCGCCTGTTCCAGCCACCGCAGATCGCGCTCGAAGACCGCCCGTTCGGTCAGGCGGGACTCGTCGGCGTCCGGATCGTCGGCGAGCAGGTGCCGGGTGAGGACGGTGTGGCCCTGCGCCTCGACGGCGTCGGCCAGCGCCCGGGTGGAGCCGAGCGCGCCGCGATCGCCGCGCACGGTGCAGGCGAGATAGATGTTCAGGGCTGCTGTCCCTACTCGCCCGTCGCGCCGAAGCCGCCGCGCGACGTCTCCCGCAGCGCGCCCGCTTCCTGCCACGTCACCCGCGGGGCGGCGAGGAGGATACCCTGCGCGATGCGGTCGCCGCGGCGGATCGTGACCGCCACATCGGTGAAGTTCAGGACCGCGACCTTCACCTCGTCGGCCGGACCGCAATAATCGGAGTCGACGACCCCGACGCCGTTGGCCACCATCAGCCCGCGCTTCAAGCGGCGTACTGCTCCTGGCAAAGATCCCGAGGAACATGCCGGCCGGCACCTCGACGACGAGTCCGGTGGGGACGAGTGCGACGCGCCCCGCCTCCACGACGGTGTCGGCGGCGGCGGCGAGGTCGAACGCGGCCGCCCCCTCGCTCTCGTACGACGGCAGCGGCACGTCCGGGTGGAGGCGGCGGATGCGGACGTTCATCGCGGTGCCTCCGGCCCCCCGGGTCCGGCCAGCGCCGACACCTCGATCCAGCAGGGGAGCGACGTCAGGAACCGGAGGCCGACCTTCTCGTAGAAGCCCCGCGCGGTGTCCCGCGAATCGAGGTAGAGCCGCGGAATACCTTCGGCAGCGGCCAGCGCCGCCAGCGAACGGAGCATGGCGGTGCCGTGGCCGCGGCCGTGCTCCCTGGCGTCGGTCACCAGGTCGTCCACGAAGATGTGCTCGCCGCGGGCCAGCGTATGGCTGCGGCGGATGCCCGCGAGCGCCACCAGCCGGCCGCCGGCGAAGCCGCCGACGAGCTCGTAGCCCTGCAGCTGCTGGCGGCGCACTTCGGCGACAAAGGTGTCTTCGCGAATCCGGTCGCGCAGCGCCGCCATGAGCGGATAGGCGCTGCGGATATCGACGTCGGTGCGCAGGAAACGGCAGGTCACGGTATTCATCGTAGTCGATACAGGCGAACGCCCAGCCCGGCGCTGATCGCCAGCAGCTCGACGTCCGGCCGCCGCGCCAGGATGTCGAGCGTGCGCGCCGCCTCGTTGCCGAAGCGATGCGGGTGCACGGTCACGTGCGTGACGCCGGCGGCACGCATGGCGTCGATGGCCCAATCTTCGGGAAAGTACCAGAAGGCCGACGCCACGTTCCGGTACGACTCGGGGACGTAGCCACTGTAGCCGTTCATCAGCGGCCGCCAGTGGGCGGTCGAGTTCAGCACGTATTCGGCATTCTCGAAGGCGGCCTGGGGCGGATAGAACGGCGTTTCGGCCAGAACCACCGGGCCGGGCTCACGGGCCAGCAGCTCGTAGACGCGTGGAATGCGCTCGAACCAGCGGTAGGCCAACGGCGCCCGCCAGGCCTCCAGATTCACCAGGCCGAGCGCCAGCACTGCCGCGGCCAGCGCCCACCGGCGGCCGGCCGCCCGCTGCCGGAGCGCGGCAAGCCCGAACCCGGCAAGGAGGGCGACTGCCAGCAGGAACAGCGCGCCGAACCGGGCGGCGCCGCGCATCCCGCGCAGCGGCGGGAACACGGCGAACAGCCAGCCGTAGGCCGGCGTCTGGAGGCCGAGGGACAGCACGACGCCGGCCACGCCCACGGCCGCCAGCATCACGACGCGGGCGCTGTGCAGGCGCAGGCGGATGGCGCCCCACACCGCCGCACCCGTCAGCAGGATGGCGACGACGCCGGGAAAGAACGGATCGGCCGTAGGGGCGACGAACCGGCCGCTCCACGTCGCATGGTGCACGGTGCCGGGGGCGGCGAGATACCCGCCGGGCGTGGCGCTGTATTCCCGCACCGCCTCGAGCGTGCGCACCATGCCCTGCTCCTGGGCGACACGCCGGTACGGCAGGTACATCGGCAGCACCAGGAGGGTCGCGACGATGGTGGCCAGCGCGAACCCGGCCGCCACGGGCAGGATCGTCCGCCGCCAGCCGGGCAGGCGCGCGAGGATGACGACGGCAATCATCACCACGCCGAACACCGCCAGGTAGCCCGAGGTGTACGCCAGGAGGGTCATGCTTGCCGCCAGCCCGAGCGCCGGTCCCCATCCCGGCGCGGCGATCAGCCGGTCGGCACAGAGCAGCGCCAGCGGCAGGCCATACGCGTGCATCGCCTGCACGTGCGCCAGCCGGGTCAGTGTGTGCGCGTTGAACGCGAAGAGCGATCCGGCCACGAGCGCGGCGGACCGGTCATGGGTCCAGGCGAACGTCACGGCGTAGGTCCCGAGGCCGGTCAGCACTAGGCCCGCCAGGAGGAGCAGGTTGTGGGCGAGCACGGGGGAGGCGCCCAGCCACAGCGCCGGGGCGGCCAGCAGCGCCGGGGCGATGAGCGGCTCGGAGAACGCCAGCGCGTCTGGCGCCGGATGGAAGATGTTGCCCTGGAACAGCCGTGCGGGATCGCGGGGCAGCTGGTGCGCCACCCAGGCGACGATCCACTCGTTCAGCAGCACGTCGCCGTTGTCGTGCCCCGACAGGTGCGCCGGGTTGCTGGCGAGCGGCCAGGTGTGCGCCACGGCGAGCAGCACGAAGATCGCGGCCGCCGCCGCGTGCGGCAGGCCGGGCGGCGCCCATCGCCCGATCATCGGGCCGTGAGGCTCCGAATCAGCGTGAGGAGCATGTCGATCGCCACCGTGTTGTGGCCGCCCTGCGGCAGGATGATGTCGGCGTAGCGCTTGCTCGGCTCGACGAACTCGAGGTGCATCGGCTTGACCGTGCCGAGGTACTGCTCGATGACCGACGTCACGGTCCGTCCCCGTTCGGAGATGTCGCGCTGGAGGCGCCGGATGAAGCGGATGTCGTCGTCAGTATCGACGAAGACCTTGACGTCCATCAGGTCGCGGAGCGCCGCATCGGTGAACACCAGGATGCCTTCGACGATGAGCGCGCGCCGCGGCAGAAAGGTCTCGGTGGCGCGCTGGCGCGCGTGCCGCGCGAAGTCGTAGACCGGGACCTCGACCGCCTCGCCGGCGCGCAGCGCCAGCAGGTGGCGCACGAGCAGGTCGGTTTCGAGCGAATCCGGATGGTCGTAGTTGAGCGCCGCGCGTTCCTCGAGGCGGAGGTCGTTGCGGTCGCGGTAGTAGCGGTCGTGGTCGAGCACGCTGACCTGGCCGCTGCCGACGCTCTCCTCGATCCGGCGGACGACCGTGGTCTTGCCGGATCCCGAGCCGCCGGCCACGCCGATCACCACCGGCGGGGGCGGCGGCGCCGGGGACGGCGGGACGCTCGACGAAGGGGACGGATTGCCGGAGGACATGGGGCACGGGAAGAGTATCAGCAGTCCCCGCGCCGCGCCCACGGGCGCCTCGGCCCCTCTGGTAAACTGCCAGCAGGCGCTGCCCTACCCCCAAGGAGCTCGTAGTGCGGAACTCCCGTGTCGGCCTGTGGATCGTTCTGTCTGTTGTCCTGGCGGCCGTGTCGGCACGGCCGGTGGACACGGCGCCACAGGACCGCCTCAAGGAGATGCCCGGCTACGCGCGCTATCAGAAGATGACCGCGGCGCTGCGCGGCGCCATCCGCTCCGGTGGACTCGCGGTCGAGTGGAGCCGCGACGGCCGGTCGTTCGAATATGCGCTCGACGGCAAGCGGTTCCGCTACGACGTCGCGGCAAAGCAGGCTGCCGAGATCGGGCGGCTGGCCGCGCCGGCCGGGCGTGCCGGCCGCGGCGGCCGCGGGCCCGAGGCACCCGAACGCGGGCGCCAGTTCGCCTCCGCCGACTCGCCCGACAGGAAGCTGCGCGCCCGCTTCGACGCCGCCGACCGCAATCTCTACCTGGTCGATCAGCAGAGCGGCGTCGAGACGGCGATCACCACCGACGGCAGCCGGGAGAAGCGGATCAAATACGGCACGGCGAGCTGGGTCTACGGCGAGGAGCTCGACCAGGACACGGCCATGTGGTGGTCGCCGGACAGCCGCCGGCTCGCCTTCTACCGCTTCGACGAGAGCGGCGTCGCCGACTATTACCTGCAGCTCCGCCAGACCGAGCTGCAGAGCGCGGTCGATGCCGAGGCCTACCCCAAGGCCGGCACGCCGAACCCGGTGGTCGACCTGCGCATCTATGACGTGGCGACCGGCAAGACGCTGACCGTGGACGTGCGCGATGGCAAGCCGTTCACCGACGACGTGGTCGGCCACTATGCCTACCGGGTGGCCTGGTCACCCGATGGCAGCGAGCTGCTGTTCCACCGGACGAACCGCCGCCAGAACGTGCTCGAGCTCGCCGCCGCCAACCCCGGGACCGGGGCGGTGCGGGTGGTCATCCGCGAAGAGTGGCCGGCGAGCTGGGTCGAGAACCACCCGGCGTTCGTGTTCCTCGAAGACGGCCGGCGGTTCATCTGGGAGTCCGAACGCTCCGGATGGAAGAACTTCTATCTCTACGATTTGAGCGGCCGCCTGATCACCCCGCTCACCGCGCACCGGTTCGAGACCGGCTCGATCATCAAGGTGGACGAGCGGGCTGGCCTGCTCTTCTACATGGCGCGCGACGGCGACAATCACCTGAAGCTGCAGCTCCACCGCGTGGGGCTCGACGGCACGGGCGACGTGCGGCTGACCGACCCGGCGTGGCACCACACGGTCGGCGCCTGCGCCATGCCGGCGGACCGTGATGCGGCGCGGCGCCGGGGCGAACTGCGGCATCTCGCCCGACAACCGCTACGTCGTCGATGTCTATCAGGCGCACGATATTCCGCCGGCGACGCGCCTGGTGGACGCGGTCACCGGTACCGTCGCCGCCGAGATTGCCGCGAGCGACACGAAGGGGCAGGATGCCCTGGGTCTCGCCAGGACCGAGCTGTTCACGTTCCCCTCCGCCGACGGCAAGACGACGCTGCACGGGCTCATCCAGTTTCCGTCCGGTTTCGACCCGGCGCGCAAGTACCCCGTGCTCGTGCCGGTCTATGGCGGGCCCGGAAGCGCCAGCCGGACGGCGCGGGAAACCTTCGTCGCCGCGAACCCGCTGGCGGAATACGGCTTTCTCGTCGTGACGCTCGACTCCCGGTCGGCGCCCGGACGGGGCAAGCGGACGCTGGATCAGGTGTACCTGAAACTCGGGCAGGCGGAGGTGGACGACATGGCGGCCGGCATCAGGGCGCTGGCGAGCCGCCCGTATGTCGAGGCGTCGCGAGTCGGCATCTACGGCACGTCGTACGGCGGCTACGTGTCGGCGATGGCGCTGTTCCGCCATCCCGATCTCGTTGCCGCCGCCGCGGCTTCCTCGCCGGTCACGGCGTGGGAGCACTACGACACGATCTACACCGAACGCTACATGTGGAAGCCGCAGCAGAACGCCGCCGGCTACGACGCCGGCCGCCTCATGACGCACGTCAAGCAGCTGAAGGGGCGGTTGATGCTCTATTACGGCACCGCGGACAACAACGTGCACCCGTCGAACACGATGCAGCTGGTCGCGGCGCTCCAGGAGGCGGGGAAGAGCTTCGATCTGCAGGTCGGCCCCGATCGCGGGCACAGCGGCCTCAACGTCGACCGGATGATGGAGTTCTTCGTCGAGCACCTGCAGATGCGCCCGTCGGCGCAGATGACCTTCTAGTGCGACCTGCTGCGCTGTCCCGCCTGGTCGAGGATCTCCGCCGGGCCCGCTTCGCGCCGCTCGCGGGCGCCCGCATCTCGGCCACCATCCCGATCGACGAGGAGCTCGTGAACAGCCTGGTCGCCGCCGCGCTGCCCGACGACGCCCAGGTGCGCAGCGTCCGGGTCGAGCCCCGGCTGTCGAACCGGCTGCGGGTCAGCGCCAGGCTGACGCGGGCGGAGTTCCTGCCGCCCATCTCCCTGACGCTCGAGATCGAGCAGCAGCCGGTGCTGCCGGACGCGCCGCTCGTCCTGCGCGTGCTGTCGCTGCCCGCGCTCATGTCGCTGGCCGGTGCGGCGCTGTCGAACTCGGCCCGGCTGCCGGCCGGCATCACCATCCACGACCAGCGCGTGCACGTGGACGTGGCGCTGCTGCTGGACCGCTCGGGATTCGGTGAGGTCGTCCCCTACGTCGAATCGCTGCAGGTGACGACGGCCGAGGGCCGCCTGGTGCTGGACGTCACGCTTCGCGTCCCGCGCCGCGCCTGACTCTGCGCCGGGGCGCACGCCGGCCGCCGGCCGCTCTCCGCCGTGTCAGAAGAGCGAGTAGACCGCCCCCACACTCAGCACGGCCGCATCGCCGCGCCACCGATCGGCGAACTGCTGCCCGGCGGCGTCCCGGTAGGTGACGTCGGGCCGGTTGAAGATGTAGCCGGCAAAGGCGGTGATGCCGACGCGCGGCGCCACCGTCTGCGTCAGGCTGATGCCCGGGCGGATCGCGAAGCTGGTGCCGGCGTCGATGGCCGGGCTGCCGGCGGTCCGGTTGAGGAAATCATCATCGAAGTCCACCGAGTTGAAGGACGGCCCCGCGACGACGGAGAAGTTGACGAGCGAGCGGCCGGCGCCGACGGTGTAGCCGATGCCGGCCATGAGCGGACGCACGCGCAGGCGCGCGAAGTCGGCGTCGCCGCCCGCCGGATCCTTCAGGCCCGCCTTGAACCAGTTCAGGGCCAGGGCCACGCCCAGGCCCTTCCGCGGGTTCAGCCGGACAAGGGGGCCGACGCTGAACGCGTTCTCGACGTCGTTGTCCGACGGACTGACGAGCGTGACCGATCCGCCGACGCTGACGATCCCTTCGCTCTGGGCGGCGGCCGGTGGTGGACAGGCCAGGGCGATGATGGCCGCGGCAATCGTGCAGAAACAGCTCCGTGTCATGGCGTCACCACCCGGTCTGGGGCAGGCCTGGAACGACCCGCAGGGCGTTGCGATGATACAGCTTGCGCAGGACCTCGTCGGGCAGCGACATGCCGTAGAGCTTCCAGAACGCATGGTAGTCGCGGTAGTAGTCGAAATATTCGTCGCTGGTTTCGAACACCCGCCAGTAGTACGGATATTCGCTCGGGGCGTAGGCGTCCTTGCCGAACAGGATCCGGTCCTGATACTTGATGAAGAAGTCGCGGGCCCCGCGCGGCTGCCGGCCGAACTCGTAGAGCACGGCGCCCACTTCCAGGACCACGTTCGGCAGGGCGTCGAGATGTTTCGCCGCACGGCCGAGATCGTTGCCGTGCCAGCCGAAATGCGCGTTGATGTAGCGCGTCTTGGGGTTGCGGGCAAACAGCCGATCGCGTTCGCCCATCAGCTGTTCGAAGCTCGGGTTCTTGTCCTGCGGATATTCGCGTCCCGGGAAGATGGCAAGTTCGAGCCATCGCTCGTTCCGGTAGTCCACCGGCGCGAAGAACTGGGCGGGATCGGCCACGTGGATCAGGACCGGGATGTTCAGCCGGGCGCAGGCCTGCCAGACCGGGTCGAGGTCCGGGTCGTCCACTTGCAGGCGCGACCCGTTCGCTTTCCTCGCATACAGGCCCAGCTCCTTGGTGATCTTGAGCCCGATGGCGCCGTCGCGGACGGCCTGCTCGAGCCCGGCCACGGCCTGTTCCTTCCAGCCGGGGCCCCCCGCCCCGTTCCAGGTGACGTTGGCGAAGACGCGGAAGCGATCGGGGTACTTGCTGTTCCGGATGGTTTCGACCTGCTGGCGCAGCCCGTCGCCGCTTCCCGCGGTCAGGTTGACCAGCACGCGCAGGTTGAGCGCGTCCATCTCCTTGATGGTCTGCTCGATGTTGTCGGGGGTGATGCGCAGGTGGCTGTGGATGTCGACGGCTGGAAACTTCGCCCGGGGCACCAGGTGCTCGTCGGCGACGACGGTGGACTTCGGCCGGTAATCGACGATGCTGGGCGGCGGGGATGCGGGCTTGCCGCACCGGCCCGCGCGGAACTCGGTCATGCCCGGGGGGCAGTCCTCGCCCGGCTTGATCTCGGCCTGTTCCTGCGGCCCGCCGCGCCCCCGCCCGCCTGCCTGCGGCGGGCCCTGCGCCGCCATCCCCGGCGGCACCGACTGTCCGAACACGGCCAGTCCGGCGACCAGGGCCGTCGCCGGCCAGATGAGCTGTCTGTGCAAGATGACCTCTCCGCTAACCCGCCATCCGTTCGCCGCGGCTGCGGACGATGAGATCCTGGATGTCGGAGACCATTTCGTCGGGCAGGTACGGCTTGATGCGGATGTCGGCGCAGCCGGCGCCCAGCGCGGCTTCGGCGTCCGCCTTCCGGGTGGAACCGGTCACCAGCAGGGCAGGGATGTGGGCGGTGCGCTCGTCGTTGTGCAGCATGCGGCACAGGTCGGCGCCGGTCACCTGGCCGGGCAGCAGGAAGTCGGTAATGACCACGTCGGGCAGGTGTTCGAGCGCGAGGGCGAAGGCCTCGTCAGCCGAGGTAGCCGTCAGGACGCGCATGCCCCGGTATTCGAGGTAAAGGGCGTACATGTCGCGCGTGTCCTGGTCGTCTTCGACAATCAGCACGAGCGGTCGCACGGGGCCTGAAGTCATACAAGAGTCCTCGCCGGTTGCCTCCGCCTGGCAGCGGTCGCAGTAGGGTATCGGGAAGGCCCAAGTGTACCGGACGGGAAGGCTGAGGTAAAGCGGGAGGTGGCCGCGCCTGGCGGGGCTCGGCGGCTACATGCGTGTGATGCGGACGTAGAGTGGCCCGACCCCGAAACAGAGGGTCATGAAGATCGTTCCCGGGCCGATGCGGTTGACGGCTTCGAAGCAGGCCTGCTCGCCCGGCTGCAGCGTGACCTCCACGGTCTTCCACACGAGCGTGTTGTGGACCCGGATCCGGTGCGGGCCCGGATCGAGCGGGCAGGTGACCGAGTCCCCCCAGAGCAGCGTGGCCAGGTGGCGTCCGTCGATCGAGACCACCAGCTGGCGGGACTGGAAGTCGTCCTTCGAGGTGCGCGTGACGGTGATGGATGCCGGTCGCTGCTCGTCCCGATCGAAGAAGCGATCGAAGCTGTCCCGGGCCGGGGCCGAGCCGGCCGCCGGGCCGTCGATCGCCGGGCCGTGCGCCACGCCGCCGTGCTTCCGGTTCGTCATCATGGCGATGGCGGCAGGATGGTGCTGTCGTTCCTGGCCGCCCCGGGGGAGGCGGTCAGGTATCGCCCGGGCGACAGCACGATCTGATCGATGGACAAGCCGTCTTCCCGGGGCTGGAGGCGCAGGCGCTGCGCACCGCTCGTGGCGAAATAGATCTCGGGCCCGAGCACCCCATTGCCCCAGCCGTTGTCTTCCCAGCCCCAGCCGGAGAGCCCGCAGCCGCTGCAGGCCTCCAGGTTGAACGCGGTCGCCTCCCCGGTGCCGATGCGGTAGACGGCAGCGCCAGCGCGATCCACGCTGCCCGAGAACTGTACGTGCACCGAATCGTTGGCGTAGTGGTCGCGTTCGGCCCTGCCGCGAATCCAGAGCCGGTAGGGGCGGCCGGCGTCGGCGTCGAAGGCCAGCTCGACATAGCTGTCGGGGCTGGCGAGCGGCGTCGTGATCTTGGCCGCTCCCGCGTTCGGGTTGTGCAGGCGGCGCCCGCCGGCCGCCGTGGCGTCGTTCTCGATCGACCAGGCGCCCGCGAGCGTGGCGTTGCTGGCGGCGTGCAGCACGATCTCGGAGGCGGACGGCGGGGGCGTGGTCCCGCCCGAGGTGGCCGGCAGGATGGTGGTGTCGTTCCGCGCGGCTCCGGGGGACGCGCTCGCATATTGGTTCGAGGAGAGCACGATCTGGTCGATCGACAGGCCGTCTTCACGCGTCTGGACGCGGATCGTCTGCGGCCCGGTCGCGGCGAAGTAAATGGCGGGCCCTGACACGCCGGTGCCCCAGCCATTGTCTTCCCAGCCCCAGCCCGAGAGTCCGCACCCGCTGCAGGCCTCGAGGTTGAACTCGGTGGCGGCGGCCGTGCCAATCCGCCAGGCCGCGGCGCCGGTGGACGTCACCGATCCGGAGAACTGCACGAACACGGAGTCGTTCGAGTAGCGGTTGCTGTCGGCGCGGCCGCGGATCCAGAGGTGATACGCCCGGCCCGCTTCCGCGGCGAACTCGAGCTCGAAGAAGTCGGCCGGTGCAGCAAGCGGCGCCGTGCGCTTGGCGGCGCCGGCATCGGGATGGCGCACGCGCCGCCCGCTCGCGGCGGTCGTGTCGGTCTCGAGCCGCCAGGCGCCCTGCGCCCGCGTGGCTGCGGCCGCGTGCAGCACGACGTCACCGCTACCCGGCGGCGGAGGCGGTGGTGGTGGTGGCGGTGGTGGCGGAGGCGGCGGTGGCGGTGGTGGCGGTGGTGGCGGTGGCTCCGCCCCTGTCGTGCTGAAGGCGTACGTCGCGCCAGACTCCGGGACATTCGCCATCGTCTTGCTGACCACGCGCCAGTAGTACGTCGTGCCCGCGGAAAGTGGCGGCAGGGTGTAGGTTTTCGTCGAGCCCGGCGACACGGACACGTTCGACGCGAGCAGCGGGGGAGTGGACGACGTGCCGAAATAGATGTCGGCGCGGTGGGCCCACGGGCCGGGGCGCCAGGAGATCGTCGCGGTGCTGGTGGCCGCTACGCCGGTCGCGCCGTTGGCCGGCGCGGTATACACCGGCGCGTCAGGAGGCAGCGGGACGAACGGCGCCGTCTCGGCGTTGCCGGTGCGGTTGCCCCACTTCCGCTCGAAGTTGTTGCGGAACCAGGTGAAGAACCACGCCTTGTCGGTGAAGTAGTTGTGTTCGTACTGCGAGCGGTTCGACTCGGTCGTCCAGTTGGACGAGCCGAAAATGGTCAGCCCCTGGCTGTAGAGCAGCGTGCTCTTCTGATGCAGGAACCCGGCGTGGGCCCGGTTGCGGATCTGCACCCCCGCCATGTACAGCCGGTCCACGTGGTAGGCCTGCCAGACGTTGGAGGGGTTGCGATAGCGCTCAGGCTCGGTGATGAGCCGCACCGGTACTCCCCGGCCCACCGCACGGATCAGTCCGTCGGCATGGCTGGGCTCGGTGATCTTGTACATGACCACGTCGATCCGCGCGGTCTCGGCGTCGTAGTGCGGCCGCGAGCGCACCGCGAAATCCTCGGCCGGCACGAAGCTCAGGGCCGGATCGATGCCGTAGAGCGGATAGGCGCGCGCCAGCGGCCCGTTGATGTTGGCGTAGTCGGAGAACCCGCTGGTGGTCGTCCAGGTGTCGTCGAACTTCCGGCGGAAGCTGTTGAGGACAGCCGGGTCGTCGGCGAAATAGATGCCCTCGTCGGTGTAATCGAGATACGGCGTGGCCGGCCGGAAGTAATAGTCGCCGTAGTTCGCCGCGCTGAACTGCACGGTGTCCTGCGAGTTGAAGATCATGAACTTCCAGTGGAGGATGCCGCCCCCGACCTTGTAACGCATCGGGATCCCGGCGTCCTGGAACTTCGCCAGCGTGGTGGCGTTGATCGGCGTCGTCGAGTTGCGGCGGGGATCGACGATGGCGCGGACCGGCACCCCGGCGCGGAACCGGGCGACGACGGCGTCGGCGAGCTCCTGGTCCTCCATGAACCACATCGCGACGTCGAGACGCTCGGTCTCGTTGCGCACGAGGGCGAGCAGGGTGGCGCGGCAATCCTGGAACGAGGGATCGCACAGGACGTCGGCGGCCGCCGGCCGGGCGGCGAGGACGGGCAGCGTCGCGATCAGGACGGCCGCGCAGCTGAGCAGGCGGAACATGGGTCCCTCCATCGGCTCACGCAGGAGGGCCGATGGAAAGAGGATAGGCCGCCGGGAACCGTTTTGCAGCTCGACGGTATCTGGCGAGGCCGGCGGGCTACCGGGCCGACGCGGTGCCGGCGGCTTCTTCGATCAGGTAGCGGCGCACGAACATCACGGTCGCATAGAACTGGAAGTCGGCATTCGACTTCTTGGCGAAGCCGTGCCCCTCGTCCTTGGCCATCAGATACCAGACCGGCTTGCCGTTCTGCTGGGCCCGCTCGACCATCTGGTCCGCTTCGCTCAGCGGGACCCGCGGGTCGTTGCCGCCCTGGATGACGAAGAGCGGGATGGTGATCTTCTGGGCGTTGTTGAGCGGCGCGATGCGGTCGAAGAACGCGGCCATCTTCGGGTCCTGCTCGTCGCCGTATTCGGCGCGGCGGAGGTCGCGCCGGTAGCTCTCGGTGTTCTTGAGGAAGGTATTGAAGTTCGAGATGCCGACCACGTCCACCGCGGCGCGGAGGCGGGCGCTGTAGTGCGTCGCCGCCGCCAGCGTCATGTAGCCGCCATAGCTGCCGCCGGTGACCAGCACGCGGGCCGCATCGAGCTCCGGCCGCGTCGCGATCCAGTCGAGCAGCGCGCCGATGTCCTTGACCGAATCCTCCCGCTTCATGCCATTGTCGAGGCCGACAAAGGTCTTGCCGAAGCCGGTGGAGCCGCGGACGTTCGGGTAGATGATGGCGACCCCGAGCTCGTTGATGAAGTAGTTGTTGCGGCCGATGAACGTGGGTCGCGACTGCCCCTCCGGCCCGCCGTGGATGTTGATGATCACGGGGCGCTTGCCGGTGAACGTCGCCGGCGCCGGATAGTAGAAGCCGCTGATCTCGAGGCCGTCGAAGCTCTTCCAGCGGATCAGGTCCGGCTCGGAGAGGTCCGCGGCGGCCAGGCCGCCGAGCTCCCCCTCGGTCCAGCGCACGACGGCGCCGGTCGTGGCGTCGAGGGAGTAGACGTCCGACGTCGATCGCGCGCTGCCCATCGAGAACGCCAGCTCGCGGCTGTTGCGGTGCCAGCCGAGCGAGCCGATGACGCCGGCCGGGGCGCCGGCAACGGGCTGCGCCCGGCGCGAGGCGGTATCGAAGAGATACAGCCGGGAGATACCGGCTTCGTTGGTCGCGAACACGATCGTCCTGCCGTCGGGCGAGAGTTCGAACTCCTCGACGTCCCAGTCGATGCCGCTGGTGAGCGGGGTCAGCACCTGTGTCGCCAGATCGATGTAGCCGAGGCGCTGGAACTCGGAGCCCTTGTCCGCGGTGACGTAGACGCCGCGTCCGTCGCGGGCAAACGCCGCGTCGCCGTAGAACCCCGTTTCGCCGGGAGCCGTGAGCGCCGTCTTCTCGCCCGTGGACGCGTCCACCAGCCACAGCGTGTTCTTCACGATGGAGGCGTATTCGCTGACGAGCAGCCGCGCGTCGTCCGGCGACCAGTCGGCGACGGCCCAGCCGCCCCCGGCGCCCCGCATCAGCAGCCGGTCGCTCTTGGGGTCGGCGGGGTTCATCACGTAGAGGTCCCGATCCGCGCCGTTGCGCCGGGTTGACGCGTAAGCCAGGCGATCTCCCCGGTGGCTCCACCGGACGCCGCCGTTCTGCGACCGGCCGCCATCGGTGAGCAGCGTGACGCGGCCATCGGCGATGTCGTAGCGATAGAGCTGGGCGAACTCGTTGCCGCCGACGTCCTTCGTGAACACGAAGTAACGCCCCTGCACCGGCTCGAACGATGCCGACCCGATCGGCTCGTCGAAGAACGTGACCTGCGTCCGCGCCCCGCCGGGCACCTTGACCTGGTGGATTTGCGGGGTGTTGCCGAACCTCGTAGCGATCAGCATCTCGCGCCGCGCCGGGTGCCAGTCCCTGAATACCGCCGGCCTCGACTCCGTGTAGCGCCGCACTTCGTCGGCGAGCGACGCCGGCACCGGGGGGAGCCCCGTGGCAACGAGGTTCTCGGTCGGGGCGATGGTGGGCGCCGGGGTCTGAGCGGCCACGGCGGCGGAGACCGCGCAGAGCAGGGCACCCGCGAGAGCGAATCGGTTCGGTCGCATGTCAGCCTTTCGTAGCGGGGGGACTGCCTGCATGATAGCGCCCCGCTCGACCGGCCACAACCGGGCGCCGGTTGACGGCACACGACAGGCGGCGTATCTTGCGGGGTGCCGAATCCACGCCGGTACGGCGTGGAGCGGGGGACCCAGCGGCAGCCGCATCAGCGGCTGTCCAGGGGCTAATCCGGTGCGCCGCACCGGAGGAGGACCTTCAACCTCCAGCCCGTCAGCTAACCTCGCAGGCTGCTTGGAGGTCCATGTCTGCGCCCGGCCCGTCGTCGGAATCCCATCAGATCGATCATTCTCCCCGCGGCCGCTACCTGGCCGCGCTCACCGTGGGTGCCCTGGGCATCGTCTACGGCGACATCGGCACGAGCCCGCTCTACGCGCTGCGCGAGTGCTTCCACGGCTCCCACGGCATCGCGCCGACGCGCGAGAACGTGCTCGGCGTGCTGTCGCTGATCTTCTGGTCGCTCACGCTCATCATCTCGGTGAAGTACCTCGTCTTCGTGATGCGCGCCGACAACAACGGCGAGGGGGGCATCCTTGCGTTGCTGGCGCTCGTTTCCCAGCAGCCGGAGGGAAAGCGGGAAGGCACCCGCAAGGGCCTGATTGTGCTGGGTCTGTTCGGCGCGGCGCTCCTCTACGGCGACGGGATGATTACGCCGGCCGTCTCGGTCCTCGGCGCCGTCGAGGGGCTGAAGGTGACGACCGGGTTCTTCGAGCCCTACATCGTACCGGTGGCGATCGCCATCCTGGCCGGGCTGTTCCTGATCCAGTCCCGCGGCACCGAGCGGATCGGCTTCCTCTTCGGTCCGATCATGGTCGTCTGGTTCGTCGTGATCGCCGTGCTCGGCGTGCGCTGGATCGTGCGCGACCCGCACGTGCTCGAGGCGTTCAACCCGCTCCACGGCGTGCAGTTCTTCGTCAACAACGGCTGGCACGCCTTCGTCGTCCTCGGCGCGGTCTTTCTCGTCGTCACCGGCGGGGAAGCGCTCTACGCCGACATGGGTCACTTCGGGCGGCGCCCCATCCGGGTGGCCTGGTTCGGCCTCGTCCTGCCGTCGCTCGTCCTGAACTACCTCGGGCAGGGGGCGATGCTCATCAACCTGCCCGAAACGGCGGCCTCCCCCTTCTACCTGCTGGCCCCGCGCTGGGCTCTCTACCCGCTCGTCGCCCTGGCGACGATGGCCGCGATCATCGCCTCGCAGGCACTGATCTCCGGCGCCTTCTCGCTGACGCGGCAGGCGATTCAACTCGGCTACAGTCCGCGGCTGGACATCGAGTACACCTCGCCGCACCAGCAGGGGCAGATCTACATGCCCCAGGTGAACTGGATCCTCATGGTCGCTACGATCGGCCTGGTGCTCGGCTTTCAGAGCTCCAGCGCCCTGGCCGCGGCGTACGGCGTGGCGGTGACCTCGACGATGGTCATCACGACCCTGCTGGCGTACCTGGTGGCGCGCCGCTCGTGGGGCGTCCGGCGGTCCGTTGCCGCGTCCCTGGCCGGCTTCTTCCTCTTCATCGAGCTCGGCTTCTTCGCGGCAAACATCATCAAGATCCCGCACGGCGGCTGGTTCCCGCTGGTGATTGGCGCGCTCCTCTACCTGCTGCTGTCCACCTGGAAGAAGGGACGGGCGCTGCTCGCCTCGCGGCTGCGCGAACGGCTCTACCCGTTCGCCCGCTTCATGGAGGATCTGACCGCGGCACCGCCCTACCGCGTGCCCGGGACCGCGGTCTTCATGACCAGCAACCTGGTCGGCACGCCCCCCACGCTGCTGCACAACCTGGAGCACAACCACGTGCTGCACGAGCGCGTGATCCTGTTGACGGTGGTCACGAGTGACGTGCCGCACGTCGCGGACGACGAGCGGTTCGGGGTCGAGCCGCTCGGGCAGGGGTTCTTCCGGGTGACGCTGCGCTACGGGTTCATGGAGGATCCGGACGTGCCGCTCGCGCTGCTTGGCGGCGAGCGCCACGGGCTGCCGATCGACGTGGAGCGCACGACTTTCTTTCTCGGCGTGGAAACCCTGCTGTCCACGCATCGCCAGGGGATGCCGCGGTGGCGCGAGCGGCTGTTCGCGCTGATGTCGCGAAACGCGGTCCGGGCCACGTCGTTCTTCCGGATCCCCCCGGAGCGCGTGGTCGAGCTCGGCATGCAGATCGAGCTCTGAGGGCGCGGCAGCGGCTGGCGCGCCGGTCTAGTCGTGCGCCGTGGCGCGCGCGGCCGCCAGCCGTTCGGAAGATGCTGGCGCCATCGCGTTGAAGTAGGACACGAAGCGGCGGGTCTCGGCGGCGTCGTAGCCGGACAGGTTCTGCGCCCAGCGGTAGCCGATGGGCTGGAAGCGCAGGACCACGTCGACCGTGAAGGGGCCGCGAACGCCGGTCACGTCCACCGAGTAGCGCAGGCGGTCGATTGCCGGCTTCGAAATCCTGGTCGGCCGCCGCCCGGGCGTCGGTCGCGATGTCGGGCGGCGCGGTGCCCTTGTCGAAGCCGCGCGGCAGCAGGCGGTTGTCCTTCAGGTAGCGCACGCCCGAGAGCAGGCCGGTCGTCGACCGCCCCGGTGCTGTCGGCCATCACCGACTCGTAGATCTGGACCTCGCCGGGCTCGCGGATCTCGGTGTAGTGCGGCTCGAACCGCCGCGGATCCGCGTCGTTGTCGTTGCCGGCGATGATCCCGGCGGGAGACAGGGCGCCCGACTCGAAGACGGGCCGGCCGGCGGCGTCGGCGACCCGCACGTGCAGCCACACCCGCCGGGACGGATAGCCGGTCGGCAGCTTGTGGCCGGTGAGGTTCCGGACGGTCACGTCGGCCTCGAGCCGCCCGGCGCTGACGGCGGCGCGGTCCAGCGTCAGCGTCGCGGTGTCGGCCTGGAGCTGCTCGACCGTCCAGCGCCTGGCGGCGTCCAGCTCCTGCGGCAGCGCCTTCACGCCGAGCTCGGCGCGGAACCGGTTGAGCATGCCGAGCATGAAGAAGTTGCCGCCGCGGAAGACGTGCCGGGCGACACCCGCCCGCGGCACCCCGAGGACGGCGCTGATGGCCGTGTCTTCGCGGACGACCGGCATGTGGCACGACTGGCACGACTGCTGCTCGCGCGGGAAGGCGCTGTGCCGCCACTCCAGGTAGGGCACCTGCTCCGCCAGCCGGCCCACCACCGTGCCATCGGGCCCGAGCGCGTTGGTGATGAGCGTGTGGCAGGTGGCGCACAGCTCCGACTGGCGCATGTGCGCGCTCTCCGCCGGCTGGAATCCCGACGACGACTGCATGACGCGGGTGCGGCCATCGTCAATCTTGAAGGGGCCGAAGATCGGCGGGGTGGCGCCCGGCCGGCTGACGTCGAGGACGAACCCGCCGGTGAACGACGCCGGTGTGCCGAGGCCCTCGGGCGAGATCTGGTGGCAGATCGTGCAGGACACGCCGTCGTGCGCCAGCTGGTCCTCGGGATCCGGCGACGCGCCGGCGGGCAGGTGCGCGAAGATGCGGCCTTTCTGCCCGGCGGCGCGCTCGCGCGCGCGCGACATCGGCATGTGGCAGACCGCGCACTCGTCCTCGATCTCGGCGGCGCGCCCCGGGATGGTCGAGCGTCTCGCGGCGCACCGCCGCCTGCCAGTACGGATCGCGCGCGGCATTGGCCATGATCGAGCCGCGCCAGTCCGTGCCGATCGAGATGTCTTCGCCGGCTGGAGGTCGTGAGCCCGTTGTGGCACGCCATGCAGGTGTCGGCGGTCGCGAAGCGGATGTCGCGGTGGCGGCGGCCGCCTGCGAGGGAGCGCCGGCCTGGGGCGTCACTTTCAGCGCCAGCACGATGGCCCACGAGAGCGCGGCGATGGACAGGACTGTTCGCATGCGCGTCCTCACCACCCCGAGAACAAGCTGCCGTCGAACCAGTCCCACAGCAGGTAGACGAGCAGCGCGGCGCTCCGACCCTCGCGGCGGTTCACCGGCACGCGAACGCCCGCGTTCAGGAGGACGTGCTGGCGCGTGCTGAGGCTGACCTGCATCTGCGGCACGACGTCCCATTCGACCGGCGCGCCAGCCGCCAGTTCCCGGGCGCCGAGCACCTCGAACATCGGCGACCAGGCACGGCCCCAGCGCCGTTGCGACACGGTCTTGCCGACCGCCGCGCGCCAGAACGACTCGGTGGCCGCCCCGTCGGCGCCGAGCGGCACCTCGAGCCCGGCATGGGCGTGGAGGAACGCGTCGCGCGGCAGCAGCTGGCTGTAGGTGCCGAACGGCTCCAGCACGGTCGCGCCGCCGCCCAGCCCCTCGCTTTCCTTGCCGGTCGGCAGGACCAGCTCGCCGCCGGCGCTGACGATCGCGCCGCGCTGGAGGCTGTGCCCCAGCACGTGCTTGTAGGCGACCGCGACATCGCCCAGGCCCCGTTGCCAGGAATCGCCACCGGTCTGGCGGAGCTCGACGGGGACCGCGACTTCGTATTGTCCGCGGCTGCCGACGCGATGTTCGTAGAGGAACTGGCTGCCGACGGCGCGCGCGTCGCCGCGGCTGAACGACATGGTGACGACCGCTTCGTTCTCGGGAAAGGCTTTTTCGGTCACGAAGGGGCGCGGCAGATTGAGGTCGCCGCGCGGCCACGCAGGATCGCCGCAGAACGAGCGGAGGTGATGGACGATGCCGGCGATCTCGGCGCCGGTCAGGGCGCTGCCGAACGCCGGCATGGTCCGGTCGAAGGCGCGCGCCGGGCCGCCCTCGTGCACGACGGCGAGCCAGTCGGCGTCCGCTTCGGGGGTGGCGAAGCTGCAGTCGGTGAAGTCGGGGAGCGCGAGGTCGAACCCGACGGAGGTGCGCGGCGCGCCGCGGCCGTCCGGCCCGTGGCAGGCGGCGCAGGCCGTGCGATAGAGGCCGGCGCCGTCCGGCGGCGGATCAGGCGCCGTCTGCCCGTGCACCACCACGGGGTATGCGGCGGCCAGCCACAGCAGGACGGCGACCCGACCCCGTGCGCGCGTCATGCGCCGTCCGGGGGCGGTCCGGAGGCTGTGTAAGGGCTGCCCGGGCACCGTCAGTCGATGACCACGTAGCGCCACAGACGAGCGGTTTCCTTCGGCCCGACGTACTTCCCGATCTCCTTCATGAACTGCTCCCGCGTCTTCCACGGGCGGTATTCCTTGAACTCCCGCACCATGCGCGGCCCGGCATTCGGGATGCTCAGGATGTCCTCGTCGCTCGCGGTGTTGAGGCGGACGGGGATGAACGTGTACTGCGCCAGGCGCGCCGTCTGCTCGGCCCCGACGTACTTGCCGATTTCCTTGTCGAACTGCGCGTAGGTCTTCCACGGCCGGTACTCGTCGAACTCGCGCACCATGCGCTTGCCGGCGCCGGGCACGAGCAGGATTTCTTCCGGGGTCGCCGTGTTGAGGTTGATGTGCACGAACGCCTTCTCGTAGAACGCCGCCGCCTGTTCGGGCGTGAGCTTCTGCGAGAGGAGATAAGCGTGCAGCTCCGTGATGCTGGCGAACGGCCGCTTCTCGACGAGCCCCTTCACGATGGCCGGCGTCATGTGCGGCATCCCGAGGAGTTCCTTCTCGGGTACGGTATTGGCGTCGGCCACGCCGACCGACTTGCCGACCTGCGCCGCGGCTGGCGGCGCGACGCTGACGAAGGCCACCAGGCCGATGGCAACGAATCCTCTGACTGTCATCTCTTACTCCTCCAATACTACGCGCTGCTATGCCGCCGGCCCTGCCGCCCGCCCGGCCGCTGGATGGCGGTAGGTGGCGAGGAGGCCGATGAGGCCCATTTGAATCAACGACGCCGGGGCCAGGGCGGGCGGCGCCTTGGCCGTGACGACGGCCGTGAAGAGCGCCCATCCCGCCAGGGCGGGGTCCATTTCGCGCTGGAACTCACGGTTCCCGTTGTAATGCAGCGCAACGCCGGCGAAGCCCGCGGCTACCAGCAGCACCATGGCGATACGGAAGCTGACGACCGCCCGCGCACTGCCCGCCCTCCACATCCAGCCGGTGACCGGCACGGCGGCGCCAATCAGCACCAGCGGCGCCAGCTGCCAGAACTCCTCGTAGTGCTCCAGCAGCAGCAGGTCGAGCGCAGATCCGAGCAAGGCCAGCAGCAGGATGGCCAGCAGCAGCCGGCGAATGGTCTGCAGGGGGGCGGCTTCCGGCGGGTGGGCCATCGCCTGCACAGCATCGCACACGGCTGTGCGCGGACGCCGTGAAAAATCGGTGGCACGGCGGCGTGGGCGCCGTCCACGGCGCCGCCGCCCGTGCGGACCGTACGCTAGGATCGGCCGGTATCCGCATGAGAAGGCTCGCGGCATCGATCATCGCGGCGCTGTGCGCCAGCGCGGCGCCGTTGCTGGCGCATCCGGCGCCCTTCAGCTATCTCGATGTCCGACTCGCAGGTGTCTCGCTCGACGTCTCCGTCGTCGTGCACGTGCTCGACGTGGCGCACGAGCTCGGGGTGTCCGAGCAGGCGCTGCTCGAGCCTGCGGGGCTCGCCCCGCACGTGGCGGCGCTGACCGCGCTGGTGCAGGAGCGCCTGCAGCTGACCGCGGACGGGCGCGCCGTTGCGAACGGCACGTGGTCGGCGCCGGAGCCGGTGCCGGACCGCGACGGGCTCAGGCTGCGGGTGCGCTACGCGCTGCCCGCGCCGCCCGGCCAGCTGACGCTGGCGGCGCACCTGTTTCCCTACGACCCCCAGCACCAGACCTTCGTCAATCTCTACGACCAGAGCGTGCTGACGACCCAGGCGATCCTCGGGGCGGAGCGGCAGTCGCTGGTGTATTACACCGGGACGCGCCAGGGGGTGCTCGCCGTGGTCCGGCACTTCGCGGCGTCCGGCGTGCACCATATTCTGATCGGCCCGGACCATCTGCTGTTCCTGGTCGGCCTGCTGCTGGTCGGCGGCTCCATCCGGCGGCTGGCGCTGGTGGTGTCGGCGTTTACCCTGGCGCACAGCATCACGTTGACGCTCGCCGTGCTCAGGATCGTCAGCCCGCCCGCCTGGGTCGTGGAGCCGGCCATCGCGCTCAGCATTGTCTATGTCGGCGCCGACAACCTCACCGTGCGCGGCGGCCGCGACATGCGCGGCTGGATTGCCTTCGCCTTCGGCCTGATCCACGGCTTCGGGTTCGCCAACGTGCTGCGCGAGATGGATCTGCCCGCCCGCGCCCTCGGCTGGTCGCTGTTCTCCTTCAACGTCGGCGTCGAGATCGGCCAGCTGGTGGTGGTCGTGGCGGTGGCCTCGGCGGTGGCGGCCGTCCGTGCCCGGAGCGAGGCGGCGGGCCGCCGGCTGGCGGTCGGCGGATCGGTCGTGGTGATCGTCGCCGGGACGTTCTGGTTCATCGAGCGCGTGTTCTTCAGCGCCGGGGCGGCATGACGCCGGCGCCGGTGTATTCGGGCCGCCCTCACACGATCATTACCGGACACAGCACGGTCATGAAGCCGGCGGACCTGGCCGAATATTCCCGGTATGTCGGCGCATTTGTCGAAGCGGTCCGCGCGGGCAAGAAGGCGGGCCAGACCGTGGACCAGATCGCCGCAGCTGGAAGGCACCGGAGCCATTCCCGGGCCTGCCGCGACACAGCCCCGGCCGCGGAGCGTCTAGCCGCGTCAACGGAGTCGCCCGCGGCGGCGGGGTGCCATCATTGAGCAAGCCGACGGCCGCCGCCCGGGGGCCAGAGCTCGAGCGTTTCCGGGCGGCACCTCTGGTGTATCCACGCCCTCCTTACCTAAGCCGTACACAGCACACCAGTAGAACGCCTGAGCTGACGCCAGCCCGGCGGCCGCGTGCCGTTACGGGCATGCTTCTCGCAGTAAACCAGATGTTCGAGCTGTGGCCGCGCGGGTCAATCCGGCGCCTGTGCCGCAGCAAGGGATACTTTGTCGAAGAGGAGTGAGCAATGAATTCGAGCAAATGGCTTCGGCGTGTGACCGCCCTGGCGCTGCCGGTGTGCATGGCGGCCGTCCCGGCGCTGGCCAGCCCCAGCCCCGCGGCGCAGGAGAAGGCGGCTCAGGAAACCAAAGAGGCCGCCCGCGAGTCCGGTAACGCCATCAAGGATTCCTGGGTCACGATGAAGGTGCATTCCCAGTTCGTCCCGGAAGACGCCCTGGAAGGCAGCGACATCGACGTGACGACGCGGGCGGGCGTGGTGACGCTCACCGGTACGGTGGCCACCGAGGCCGGCCGGACGCGTGCGGTGGCGATTGCCAAGGGCACCGATGGCGTCAAGACCGTGACGGATCGGCTGAAGGTTGCGCCGTACATGGCGGACGCCCGGGGCGCCGGCACGATGGCGGGCGCCGAGGCGCGCGAGGAAGCCCGCGAGGCGAAGCAGGAGAGCAAGGAAGCGGCGCGCGAGGCGAAGCAGGAGAGCCGTGAGGCGGCGCGTGAGGTCAAGCAGGAAGACCGGAGGCTGCCCGCGACACGAAGCAGTCCGCGCGGGAGACCGCCGGCACGACCGGCACCGCGATGTCGGACGGCTGGATCAAGTCGAAGATCGCGGCGCAGTACGTCACCGAGGACGCGCTCGACAACAGCGACATCAACATCGACATCAACAAGGGTGTCGTGAGCCTGTCGGGGGCGGTCCGCACGGACGCGGCCAAGGAGCGCGCCGCGTCGATCGCCAAGGCGACCGACGGCGTCAAGAGCGTCAAGAACAACCTGAAGGTCAACGCCGCGGTCAAGTAAGCCGTCGCTGGAACTGTCGGATCGACGGCCACTGGAGCGCGCCCACCGCGCGTTCTGGTGGCCATTTCTATGTACGCCCGGCGCCGCCGGCGCGCCACAATGGATCGGTGAATCATCAGCATCGAACGTGGTATGTTACGCGCGCACGCCGGGGCTCCTCCCCTTCGATCGTCGCGTTAGCGATTAGACGCAAGGGAGACGGCGTGGCGCAGTTCCTCCAATCCCCGCCAGGGGAGGTCCTATGACCGTCCATCGCGTCTGTGCATTCTTCCTGTCAGCTCTGCTCCTTCTGCTCCCGGCCGGTTCCTCGGCCCAGAGCGTCAACGGCGCCATCACCGGCGTCGTCAAGGATTCATCGGGCGGCGTGGTGGCCGACGTGGCCCTGACGCTGCGGAACGTCGCCACCGATCAGGTCATCGCCACGGCGGTGACCGGCGCCGGCGGCGACTATGCCTTTCGCAACCTGCCGCCTGGCAAGTACGCCGTCGACGCGATCAAGAGCGGCTTCCAGCAGGTGACGCGTCCCGACATCGACGTGACGCTGAGCTCGGTGCAGCGGGTCGACATCATGCTGCCGATCGGCGCGCAGGAAACGCGGGTCGAGGTCGTCGGCGGCTCGTCGGTGCTGAGCGTCACCGGCACGCAGGAGCACGGCATCTCGCCCGAGACCTTGAACCAGCTGCCGCTGCTGATGAACAGCGGACCGCGGGCGGCCGCGTCCTTCGCCACGCTGATGCCGGGCGTCAGCACCGGCGGCGGCAACAACGCGTTCGACGCCCGCATCAACGGCGGCCTGCAGTCGGGCGACGAAGCCTCGCTCGACGGCGTCAGCATGCAGCAGGGCTTCATGAGCCAGGGCGGCATGGTGTCAATCTTCCAGGACTTCCCGATGTCGCCCGACATGGTGAGCGAGGTCAAGGTGCTGACCTCGAACTACGCACCTGAATACGGATCGTCCACCTCGGGGCAGATCATGGCGGTGACCAAGTCGGGCGGCAGCTCGTTCCACGGCGCCGGCTTCGAGTTCCACCGCAGCGACGCCCTCAAGGCGACGCAGTGGGGCGCCTCGGACAAGCCGGAGTTCAACCGGAACAACTACGGCGCCAACATCGGCGGCCCCGGCAAGCTGCCGGGCATCTGGTCCGACAGCGTCAAGAGCTACTTCTACTTCAACTACGAGGGCTACCGGCAGACGGGCGGCTCGAACCAGCCGACGCTGTCGATCCCGTCGATCCGGCAGCGGAACGGCGACTTCACCGACTGGCGCGATGCCAGCGGCAACCTGATTCCCATCTACGATCCCCGGACGATCCGTCCGGACGGCCGCGGCGGCTTCACCAAGGATCAGTTCATGGGCTGCGACGGCAACAGCCCGAACGTGATCTGTCCCGACCGCATCAGCCCGCTGGTGCGGCCGTACCTCTCGGCGCTGCCGACCCCGACGAGCGCCGGGCCGCTCAACAACTACCTGGGCCCGGCCATCCCGGACACCATTCTCGGCAACTCCGACTACTACATGGGCCGCTTCGACCTGCAGATCAAGAGCAGCGACCACATCTTCACGAGCGTCTGGCACCAGCGCGCCCCCGCCAAGTTCGTGTCGGTGCTGCCGCAGGCCATCGCCAGCGAGTCCTACTCCGACCCGCAGAATTCGTGGGTGAGCCGCCTCAACTGGGACCGCACCTTCAGCGGCACCCTGCTGAACCACATGTCCATGGGCTATCTCAACCGCAACGAGGGCTACGGCTCGGTGAACCAGGGCTTCGTGAACGAGTTCCCGCAGATTCGGGGCGTGGCGGGCTACAACGTGCCGCCCCAGATGGGCTTCAGCGACGGCTTCGCGACGTTCGGCAGCAACGCCGGCGTCAACATCGGCAACGTCACCACGCGGCCGACGTTCATCATCAACGATTCGCTCACGCTGACCCGGGGAGCGCACACGCTGAAGTTCGGGATGGAATACCGCAAGATCATGGGCAACATTCATGGCAACGGCAACCAGGCCGGGAGCTTCACCTTCGGCCGCGGCTCCACGGGTGTGCTCGGCATCAACAGCGGCAGCCCGATCGCCAGCTTCCTTCTCGGCGCGGTCGACAGCGCCAGCGCCACGTTCCGCGCGGTCGATTCCGCGTATCCCCGCCAGAACGCCTGGATCTTCTTTGGCGGCGACACCTGGAACGCCGGCGACAAGCTCACCCTCGACTACGGGCTGCGCTGGGACTACTACTCGCCGTCCTCCGAGAAATACGATCGGTTCTCCTTCTTCGACCCGATCGGGGCCAATCCCGGCGCCGGCGGCCGGCCCGGCCGCCTCGCGTTCGCGGGCGACGGCTACGGGCCCGCCAGCTACGGCGCCCGCTATCCCGAGGAGAACTTCTACGGCGGCTTCGCGCCGCGCCTCGGGCGCCGTCTACCGGATGAACCAGAAGACGGTCCTGCGCAGCGGCTGGGGCATCTTCTACATGCAGGCGTTCTACCCCGGGTGGGGCGGCGGCATCTCCCAGGACGGGTTCTCGACGACGCCGTCGTTCAACACCAGCCTCGGCGGCATCCAGCCGGCGTTCTTCCTCGAGCAGGGGCTGCCGCAGAACTTCGAGCGCCCGCCAATCATCCAGTCCGACTACCGCAACGGTCAGGACCTGCTGTACCGCCCGGTCGACGCCAACAAGCGCCCCTACTCGCACCAGTGGAACATCACCGTGGACCGCGAGCTCGGACGCAACCTGTCGCTGAGCGTGGCCTACGTCGGCAGCGCGGGGCGCCGGCTGCCGTCGAGCATCGACCCGCTCAACGCCATCGACCCGAGCTTCCTCGCGCTGGGCGAGAAGCTCTACGACGAGTTCTCGCCGGGCATGACCAGCCTGCACGGCGTGCCGCTGCCCTACAACGGATGGGTGCAGCAGATGACCGGCTGCGCGCCGTCGGTCGCGCAGGCGCTGCGTCCCTATCCGCAGTACCTGCAGCGGCCTGCAGGGGCTCAACGAGAACCACGGCGAGTCGCACTACAACTCGCTGCAGGTGAAGCTCGAGAAGCGTTTCTCCGAAGGCTTCTACTCGCTCGTCTCGTACACGCTCTCGAAGACCATCTCGAGCGCGTCCGACAACACCCAGCGCGACGCCGTGACCTGGAGCGGGCTGCAGGGGGTGATCTCCCCCTTCGAGCGCTCGCGGAACGAAGCGATCGCGGCGACCGACACGCCGCACGTGCTCTCGGCGGCGTTCGTCTACGAGCTGCCCGTGGGGCAGGGCAAACGGTTCCTGAGCCGGGGCGGCGCCGTCAACGCGCTGGTCGGCGGCTGGCAGATGAGCACGATCTTCAAGTATTCGTCCGGCCTGCCGCTGTATTTCCGGTCCGGCTTCTGCAACGTGCCGGGCGCGTTCCGCGCCGGCTGCATCCCCGCGGTCCTCAACCGCGACGCGGTGTTCGCCCAGGACAAGGGCAGCTTCGATCCCGCCAAGGGCCCGCTGTTCAACAAGGACGCGTTCGAGCCGGTCTCGGCGTTCAACTTCTACTACGGTCAGGGCAACCGGATCGAGGAATCGCTGCGGGCGTTCGGCTATCACAACCAGGATCTCTCCCTGATCAAGAACACCAGGATGCCGGGCGGCACCAACCTGCAGATCCGCTTCGAGGTGTTCAACCTCTGGAACTGGCACATGTTCACCAACCCCGGGCAGTGGGGCGGGCTGGCGTTCAACAACGACCTCGCGAGTCCGGACTTCGGCAGATGGAACGGCTCGGTCACCGACCCGCGGACGATGCAGCTGGCGGCGCGGTTCGAGTTCTAGGGCTCTCAGCCGGAGGCGCCGGCCGTCGGGATGCTGGGTGGCGTGATGACGGCCACCCTCCGCCTGACGCTGGCGCTTGTCCTCGTCGCGCCCCTCCTTGCCTCGGCCGTCCAGGATCTGCCGCCGGCACTGGCGAGCCGCTTCTCCGAAGGGGTCGCGGCGCTGGCGGCCGGGCAGCTCGACGCGGCCGAGGCCTCCTTCCGTGCGGTCATCCGTGACGGCGGCGACCGTCCCTTCGTCCGCCACAACCTCGGCATCGTGCTGCAGCAGCGCGGGCAGCACAAGGCGGCGCTGGTCGAGTTCCGGGCGGCGTCGCGGGTCGATCCCGGCTTCGGTCCCGCGCGCCTGCTCGCGGGCACCAGCCTGCTGGCCCTCGGGCAGCCGAAGGCCGCCCTGGCCGAGCTCGACCGCGCCGCGAAGCTGATGCCCAAAGAGCCGGCCGTGCACCTCCAGCGCGCGGACGCCTGCGAGCGCCTCGAAGACGTGCTGTGCCTGGCGGACGAGTACCGCACGCTCGTCCAGTTGTCGCCGGCGTCGCCGGAATACGCGTATCGGCTGGGCAAGGCCTATCTCCGGCTGTCCCAGTGGGCGCATACCCGCATGCAGGCCATCGATCCGAAGGGCGCCCGGCTCAACCAGGCGCTCGGCCGCGAATATCTCGAACAGGGCCGCCCCGACCTGGCGGAGCAGGCGTTCCGCGACGCGCTCGCCCGCGATGCGAGCCTCGTGGACGTGCACCTGTCGCTTGCGCGCCTCTATCTCCGTGACGGACGATTGAACGAGGCCGCCGCGGCCGTGGCCCGCGCGCTCGCCCTGATGCCCGACAGCCGCGAGGCCCGCGCGCTCGCCTCCCGGATTGAAGCGGCGAAGCGTTAAAACAACTGGGGAACTGGGGAACGGGGGAACTGGGGAACGGGGGAACTGGAGATGGGAGCTGAAGTTGAGCGTTGGGCATTGGCCTTTGGGCGTTGGGCACGGCCCTTGCCCTCGGGCCTTGGCCCTGAGGCCTTTTCGTCCATGCCTCCTCCAGGTGGTCCTGCTGTGTGGGCTGACCGCGTCGCCCGCGGCTGCCCAGCCGCCGGCAATGGGTGCGCTCGAGTGGGAGATCAGCGCGCCGCCCCCTGCGGCCGCGCTGCGGCGGGCGGGCTCCGGGCTCGCCGAGATCGACGAGGCGGTGGCCGCGCGCGACTACGAGCGCGCCGAGCGGCTGCTCGCCGAGGCGATTGGCCGCCAGCCGAAGTCCCGCGAGCTGCTCCTGCAGATCGCCGGGGTCTTCATGATGGACCGCAAGCCGCTCAACGCGGCGATCGCGCTCAAGAAGGCGGAGGCGCTCGGCCCCCTCGACAACCAGGCGCGGCTCCAGCTGGCGCTGGCCTACATCGCGATGCGCCGGGGCGACTGGGCCCGCCCCGAGCTGGAGCGGCTCGTTCGAGCCGAGCCTGCGGAAGTCACCTACGACTATTGGCTGGCGAGACTGGACTACGATGCCGGCCAGTACGCCGATGCGATTCGCCGGCTGCAGGCCGTCATCGCCAGGACCCCGGCGTTTGCCCGCGCGCACGACAACCTCGGGCTCTGCTACGAAGCGCTGAACCAGCCGGACGACGCGATTCCACACTACCGCGAAGCCGTGCGGCTCAACCGGATGGACGGCGCGACGGCATCCCCCTGGCCCGCGCTGAACCTCGGCATCCTGCTCCGGACGCGGGCGGAGCTGACCGAACCGGAAATGTTGTTCCGGGAGGCGCTGCGCGCCGACTCGGCGTTCGCGCCCGCGCACTATCAGCTTGGTGCGCTCCTCGAACAGCGCGACGAGCTGGAGGACGCGATCGAGGCGCTGAGGAAAGCCGCCGCGGCCGATGCAGCGTACGCGGAGCCGCACTACGCGCTGGCGCGCATCTACCGGCGCCTAGGGCGCACGGCTGACGCGGACGAGGCGATGACGACGTTCACTCGACTGCGCGCCGCCCGGCGGGAGCCGGCCCGTTGAGCGATCCCGTTGACGGCCGCCCGACGTCCGGGACTGGTCTGCCTGGTCGGCCTCGTCTGCCTGGGCGGCTTCCCGGCGCGCCGCCAGGGCGGTGCAGGACGGCCTGGCTCCGCCGGCGACCCTGCGAACAGATCGCGGCGCTCGTTGGACGCGGCGACGCCGCCGCGGCGGGCCGGCTCGTCGAACCGGCGCTCGAAGGCGCATCCGGACGATCCCGTCCTGCACAATCTCGCCGGCGTGGTTGCTGCGCAGCAGGGCCGCTTCGAGTCGGCCGAGGCGCATTTTCAGGCGACCATCCGCCTCGCCCCGCGCGGGCCAGCCGGCTACGAGAACCTCGGCCGCCTCTACCAGGAGCGGGCCGCCGACGATCCCGCGATGCGCGCGAAGGCGATCATCCGTCTACCGCCGGCTGCTCGACGTCGAGCCGTCCAGCGTGGAGGGAGCATTCCAGAGCGCGCTTCCTGCTGGCGCTCGACGGACAGTTTGCCGCGAGCCGCACGATGATTGCGCGGCTGCCGGCGGAGATCCGCGAGCGGCCCCAGGTGCTCGCGGTGTCGGCCGCCAACGCCGCCGGCGCTGGGCGACGAGGCGGAGGCCGCGCCGCGCGGTCGACGATCGCTTGCTGCCCACCCGGACCTGACCGAGGCGGATGTCCTGGCCGTGCTCCCGGCGCTGCCGCGGGGCCGCCGGACAGAGACGGCCGTGGCCGATGCTCGAGGCGCTCGACCGCCGCGGGCTGGCATCCGCACGGGCGCTCCGCGCCCTGGCCGCGCGCTACGTCCGTGCGGACCGCTCCGCCGATGCCCGCCAGGTGTTCGAGCGCGTGGTGGCGGCCGAGGGGCCCTCAGCGCCGCTTCTGCTGGAACTCGCGCGCACGGCCGTGAAGATCAAGGACTTCGACGGGGCGCTCGGCTACCTGGCGCACGCCCGGGCGCTCGAACCCGGCAATGCCACCGTGCATTTCTTCTTCGGCATGGTGTGCGTCGAGCAGAACCTCGTGCGTGAAGCCTACGACTCGCTCAAGAAGGCCGTCGAGCTCGACCCCGACAATGCCCTGATCAACTACGCCATGGGCGCGGTGGCGACCCACCGCCACGAGCCGGCCGAGTCGCTGCCGTACTTCAGGAAGTACGTGCGGCTGACGCCCGGCGACCCGCGCGGCCACTTCGCGCTGGGCGCCGCGCTGTTCTACAGCAACCTGTTCGACGAAGCGCGGCCCGAGCTCGAGCAGGCCGTTCGCGCACCCGAAACGGCCACCGGCGCCCATTATTTTCTCGGACGCATCGCGCGGCAGGCCAACGACCTGGCGACCGCGCGGCGGGAGGTCGAGCGGGCGCTCGCGCTCGACGACGGTCTTGCCGACGCCTGGGCGGAGCTCGGGTTGATCCAGATGCGCTCGAACGAATACGGACCGGCGGAGGCGTCGCTCGCCAAGGCGCTCGCCCTCGACCCGGATCACTACGTGGCGTCGGTCAACCTGGCCGCGCTCTATGCCCGGACCAAGGATCCGCGGCGGGAGGCGCAGGCGGCGAGGGTCGCGGCGTTAATCGAGCAGCGCGACGCCCGCGCCCAGGAGTTCCTGCGGATCATCAAGGCGGTGCCGTACGCGCCGTGAGCGCCTCCGGCAGCGGCGCCGCGCGGTCCGGACGGCAGCGGCGGCCGCCCTGCTGATGCTCGCGGCGGCGGCATCCGCACAGACAACGCCGGCGCCCGCCGCCGGGCAGGCGGCGCCCGTGCCGGCGGCCCCGCGAGCATCGTCCAAGCCGGCGGCGGAGCTCGTCGAGGCCTCGCGCGCCCTGGCCGCCGGCGATGCGGATCGCGCCTTCCGGCTCGCGACCACCTATCTCGATCTCCATCCTGGCGACGTCGGAGCGCAGCTGCTGCTGCTGCGTGTGCACCTCGAGCGCGGCGAGTGGGACGCGGCCTACCGCCTGGCCAGCCGCGCCGCGCGCGCCCATCCGGGCAACGTCGATGCCCTGTATTACCTCGGCCTGGTCACGCGGCAGCTGGCGGCTGGCCAGTTTCAGCGCCTCGCACAGATGGCTCCGGAGTCGGAGCGCGTGCACCAGCTGAAGGCCGAAATGTTCGAAGCGCAGGAGCGCAGGGCCGACGCTGAGAAGGCATACGAGGCCGCGCTCGAGGCACAGCCACGCCTGCTGGAGGCGCTCCTTGGCCTGGCGCGGCTCAAGCGGATCCGCCTGGCCTGCGACGAGGCGATCGCGCTCTACGACAAGGCCGAGGCGATCCGGCCGACCTTCGATGGCGCGTACGGCCTCGGCGTCTGCCTCTCGTATTCACAGGACGACGAGCGCGCGGTCAGGAAGTTCGAGCAGGCGATCGCGCGGAACCCGGCGGCTGGTGTGGCGTGGGCCGGGCTCGGCACGTCGCTCGTGCGGCTGCAGCGCACCGCCGACGGCATCGTCAAGCTGGAGCGCGCGATTGCCCTCGAGCCCGACATGGCCGAGGCCCATTACATGCTCGGCCAGGCTTATCAGGCGTCGGGCAACGCGGCCCGGGCGCAGGCCGCGTTCCGCAAGGCCGAGCAGCTGCGCGCGCGGTGACCCCTTGAGCGCCGTCCACACCAGGGTCAAGCTGCTCACGGCCTGGATGGCCGCCGGCGTGCTGCTGTGCGCCGCCGGTCCCGTGCAGCAGCCGCTCCCGCCCACCCGCCAGGTGCCCGCGGCGCCAGCCGGCGCGCCGCCGGGCGTGCGCTTCGCCGACGTGACCGCCGAGGCTGGCCTGTCGGGCTTCCAGCACGTGTCGGGCGGCGCGGACAAGGACTACATCATCGAGACGACGGGCTCGGGAGTGGCGCTGCTGGACTTCGACGGCGATGGCCATCTCGACATCTACCTGGTCAACGGCTCGACGCTGGCGCCGCGTGCGGCCGGCGTGCCGCGCGCCGCGCTCTACCGCAACAACGGCGACCGCACGTTCCGCGACGTCACCGCCGCGGCGGGTGTTGCCAACGAGCGCTGGGGCCAGGGCGTGTGCGCCGGCGACATCGACAACAACGGGACGCCAGACCTCTACGTCACCAACTTCGGGGCCAACCGCCTGTACCGCAACGGCGGCGACGGCCGGTTCGCCGACGTTGCCGCCGCCGCGGGCGTGGCGGTTGACGGCTGGTCGACCGGCTGTGCGTTCGGCGACTACGACGGCGACGGCTGGCTCGATCTGTTCGTCGCCGGCTATGTCGCCTTCGATCCCAGGAACCCGCCCCCGGCTCCGCCGCGGCGCCCGGCCGCGCCGTCCGGGGAGGCCGCGGCGCCCGCCGGGCGCGGCATGGGGGCGGCCTACGCCAGCGGCGCGGCCTATTGCACCTACCGTTCGCTGCCGGTGATGTGCGGCCCTCGCGGCCTTCGCGGCGCGCCGGATCACCTGTTCCGCAACAACCGCGACGGCACCTTCACCGACACCACGCGCGAAGCGGGCGTCGAGGACCGCCGCGGCCTGTACGGATTCGGCGTGGCCTGGCTCGACCTGGACGACGATGGACGGCTCGACCTGCTGGTGGCCAACGACTCCGGTCCCAACTACGTCTACCGGAACGCGGGTGGCGGGCGCTTCGACGACATCAGCTACCCGTCCGGTGCCGCGCTCGACGGCAGCGGCCGCGAGCAGGCCCACATGGGCGTCGCCGTCGGCGACTACGACAACGACGGACGGAACGACATTCACATCACCAACTTCGCCGACGACTTCAACGTCCTGTACCGCAATCACGACGGCACCTCGTTCACCGACGTCAGCTTCAAGTCGGGCCTGGCGCAGGTCTCGGTGCCATTCCTGGGCTGGGGCACCGACTTCCTCGACTACGACAACGACGGGTGGCTCGACCTGCTCGTGGTCAACGGCCACGTCTATCCGGCGGCGGACCGGCTGCCGTGGAACACCTCGTACGCGCAGCGCGCCCTGCTGTTCCGCAACCTGGCGGGGCAGCGCTTCGAGGAGATCGGGGCGGCGGCCGGCGACGGGCTGACGACCGCGCGGGTGTCGCGCGGCTCGGCGGTGGGCGATCTCGACAACGACGGCGGCATCGATATCGTCATCAACAACATCGACGGCCCACCGACCGTTGCGCGGAACGTCGGCGGCGCGGCGGCCGGCCACTGGCTGACGCTTCGACTCGTCGGCGATCCGGCCCGCAAGTGTCCGCGCGATGCGATCGGCTCGGTCGTGTTCGTGACCGCCGGGGGGCTCCGCCGGAGAGGGGAGGTCGCGAGCGGACGCGGGCAGATCTCGCAGTCCGATCTGCGCGTCCACTTCGGGCTTGGCGCCGAGGCCAGGGTGTCGCGCCTGGAAGTCCGCTGGGCCAATGGCGAGACGGTGGCGTACCCGGTGGACCGCGTGGACACGATCGCGACGATCGATCAGGGAACGGGCGCGGTGACGTATGCGCCCGGTCCCGGGACGGAGGGCAGGGGAGTTTACGCCCGATGAATCGCTTCGGCGACGCGATTGGCCGAGCGCGTGGCCGCTTCCATCCCCCAGTTGAGGTTGTCCGCATACGCGCCGGCGAAGTGGATGCGGCCGTGCGGCTCGATCAGGATCGGCCAGAACCTGGCCAGTTCGCCAGGCCCGTAAGACGTGCGCTCGCAGGCCGATGCCCAGGGATCGAGCGCCCAGACGACGACCTGGGCCTTCTCGATGTCCTCCGACCGCCCCGGGTAGAGCTTCCGGAAGGCGGCGAGTGCCCGGTCCGCCGTCTGCGCACCGGACGCCGTACCCGCCATCAGCCCGCGCGTCGTCTTCACGTCCTCCCCCGTGCTCCAGACATGATCGAGCTGCGGGTCCCCGAACTCCATGTTCGGGCTCACGCCGTCGCGGTCCCAGAAGCGGCTGCGGCTCTGGAAGATCACGCGCGTGTCGTGGTAATAGGGCACGTGCGCGATGGCATAGGCCTTGGCCTCCGGGAACGCCGGCGTGACCGGCAGGCGCTGGAGCATCCTGGCCGACATGGCACACACCAGGTAGTCCCCTTCGAGACGCACGGTTTCGCCGTCCTGCAGGCAGGTGACGCGGACGCCGGTCTCGCCATGTTCGATGGCGGTGATCGGCGATCGGAGGCGGACGCGATCGCCCAGCCGCTCCGTGAACGTGTCGGTCAGCCGCTGGTTGCCGCCGATCAGCCGGAAGACCTTCGGGGGAAAGAGCGGAACGCCGCGCTTCTTGAGAATCGCGGCATGCCATACCGCCTGCAGCGCCGATCCGCTGCCGCCGATGAACTGGAGCGCGCCGGCCGATGCCCCGTCCTTCCGGAAGAGCTCGGTCGCGCTGAGCCGATCGAGCTCGTTGAGCCCCGCATCGAACGGGCGGTATTCGTCCGCGAAGTTGTCCACGTACGGCGCGAAGTACAGCCCCGCCAGCTCCGGGAACGGACGACTCGTCAGGTAGTCCACCTCGCGCTGGTTCAAGCCGAAGCCGGCCAGCACCTTCGGGTCGGCCAGCATCTCGGGCGTATAGGCCCGCCCGCCGATCCAGCGGACAATGTGCTCGCGCCGCGGGTAGTAAACCGAGGGGAGATTGAACTCGCGAACGTATTCCCGGTAACGCTCGTATCCGGGTTCGGTGAAGTGCTCGGCCCCGCCGTCCGCGTACAGCCCGTCGTCCAGGCCGTCGCGGACGGTGAAGACGTGGCCGCCTGTCCGCGCGGCGGCTTCAACGACCGTGACATCGTGCCCGCGGCGCGTCAGCTCGAAGGCGCAGCTCAGGCCGCCGATGCCAGCGCCCGCCACGATGACGCGGTGCCGTTTCGTCAGCGGCGGCGCCTGCGGGATGAGCGCGGCCGCCGCGAGCTTCAGCGCGTCGCGGCGCGTGAGGGAGGATGCGCCTGTGGACGCGGCGGGCGCGCCGTGGCTGTTCGAATCAGGGGAAGTCGGCATGGGCTCTCTCGAGTGATGCCGGCCATCCTACTACGGTACTGGCGCCGCGCTGGTGCGTGGCGCTCAGGCCTCCGAAGCGGTGCGAACGGTGATGTGGAGAAGGAGACGCGATGACACTGACCGAATTCCTGCTGGCCGAACTCGAACGGGAAGTGCCCCGTTCCCGGCGGGCGCTTGAACAGGTGCCGGAGGGCCACTACGACTGGAGGCCGCACGAGAAGTCGATGACCTTCGGCTACCTGGCCGACCTCGTGGCGACGATGCCGGCGTGGCTGGCGATGATGATCACGACCCCGGACCTCGACATCGCGCCGGCGGACGGGTCGTCGTTCACGAAGGAGCGGAAAGAAACGAGCGCGCGCGCTGCTCCAGGCGCTGGACGAGGCCGCCGCGGACGCCCGCGCGGCGCTCGGCGGCACCACGGACGACCATCTGCACACGACCTGGCAGCTCAAGGCTCGCGGGCAGGTCGTGGCCGAGGCGCCGCGCCACGAGATGATCCAGGACGCCCTCAACCACTGGGCGCACCATCGCGGCCAGATGACCGTGTACCTGCGGCTGCTGGGTGCGAAGGTGCCGGCGCTCTACGGTCCCTCGGCCGACGACAAGAACTTCGGCTAGCTGCGCGTTCAGCCAGCCGGATTGAACGCCGCGGCAACCAGCTCGTAGGAGCGCCGCCGCGCGGCGGGATCGTGGATCATCGACGTCACCATGATCTCGGTGGCGCCGGTGGCCGCGGCGATTTCGCGGATCTGACCGGCCACCCGTTCCGGACGGCCGACGAAGTGGCGTGAGCGTCCGGCCTGGGCGACGCCGCGCTCCATCGGCGTCCAGGGATGGGCGGCCGCCTCGGCCGGGCTCGGCAGCGTGCGGAACTCCCCGCGCTGGTATCGCACCCAGAGCAGGTCCAGGCTGGACGGCGAGCTGCTTCGGCCTCCTCGTCGCGCTCGGCGCAGATCACCGAGACGCCGAGGACGACGTGCGGCGCGGGGAAGGCCGCGGACGGGCGGAAGCCCTCGCAGGTACGCCCGGATTGCGGGCTCGGGGGGCGACGGGCTGAAATGCCGTGCGAACGCGTAGCCGAGCCCGAGCGATCCGGCGAATCGCGCGCCGGCGCCGCTCGATCCGAGGATCCAGATCGGCGGCAGGGACACGCCCGAGGGGACCACCGTGACGGTCCGGAACGGATGATCGGCCGGAAGCGTGCCGGCCGACAACCCGATGAGCTCGCTGCACCTGCTCGGGAAACTGCTCGGCGTCGAACGGCCGCATGGCGCGCGAGGTGACGGGATCGGTGCCGGGTGCCCGCCCCAGCCCGAGGTCGATGCGTCCGGGATGGATCGTCTCCAGCGTATGGAACGTCTCGGCGATCCGGAGCGGCGCGTGGTTGGGCAGCATGATGCCGCCCGAGCCCACCCGGATGGTCGCGGTGGCCGAGGCGATGTGCTCGATCAGGATTTCCGGCGCCGAGCTCGCAATCCCGGGCATGCCGTGGTGCTCGGCGAACCAGTAGCGCACGTAGCCGAGCCGCTCGGCGATCTGCGCCAGTTCGACCGACTCCCGAATCGCGCGCGCCGCGGTCGTGCCCGATCCGATCGGGACGAGGTCGAGGACGGAAAGCGGCACCGGCACTATCGATTCACCGCCCGCATCCCGCCCTCGGCGTAGCGATCGCCGGCCACGGCGGGCGCGATGGCGCTCGAGGGTGTGGATCTCCTCGTCGGTCAGCGTGACGTCGAGGGCGCCGAGGTTCTCCTCGACCCGCTCCGCGCGCGTCGAGCCCGGGATGGGAATCACGTCCTCGCCGCGCGACAGCAGCCAGGCGAGCGCCAGCTGAGCGGGCGTGCAGCCCTTTCGCCGCGGCCGATCGCCTGCACCTGCGCCGCGAGGTCGAGATTGCGCTGGAAGTTGCCGCCCTGGAAGCGCGGGATTGCTCCGCCGCCAGTCGTCGGGCGCCAGGTCGTCCGGCGTGCGGAACCGCCCGGTCAGGAAGCCCCGCCCGAGCGGGCTGTAGGCCACGAAGGCAATGCCGAGCTCGCGGCACGTATCGAGCAGCGCCCCCTCCGGCTCGCGGCTCCACAGCGAATATTCGGTCTGCAGCGCGCTGATCGGATGCACCATGTGCGCGCGCCGGACGGTGTCGGGGCGCGGCTTCCGACAGGCCCAGGTAGCGGACCTTCCCCTGCACGACCAGGTCGGCCATCGCGCCGACGGTTTCTTCGATCGGCGTTTCCGGGTCGACGCGGTGCTGGTAGTAGACGTCGATGGTGTCCACGCCGAGGCGCTGCAGCGACGCCTCGCATGCCTGGCGCACGTATTCCGGCCGGCCGTTGATGCCGAGCGATCGGCCGTCCGCGGTGCGGACGTTCCCGAACTTGGTGGCGATGACGACCGCGTCGCGCCGGTCCTGCACCGCCCGCCCGACGAGCCGCTCGTTGGTGAACGGCCCGTAGATGTCCGCCGTGTCCAGGAAATTGATGCCGAGGTCGAGGGCCCGGTGCACCGTTGCAATCGACTGCTCGTCGTCGGCCGGCCCGTAGAAGTCCGACATGCCCATGCAGCCGAGCCCGAGCGCGGAAACCGCGGGTCCGTTGCGGCCCAGGCGCCGGAGCGGAATGTGAGTCATCAGATGAAGTCCTCTCGCGGCGCTGTCGCCGCAACGGTAAACTATCGCCGACGTATGCCTTTCATCACCGACGATTTCCTGCTGCACGGCACCACGGCGCGCCAGCTGTACCAGAAGTTCGCGGCGCCGCAGCCCATCCTCGACTACCACTGCCACCTCTCCGCCGAAGGATATCGCCGAGGACCGCCGCTTCGCGAACCTCTTCGAGATCTGGCTGGAAGGGGACCACTACAAGTGGCGCGCGATGCGCGCGAACGGCGTCGCTGAACGGTTCTGCACCGGCGACGCGGCGCCGTACGAGAAGTTCCAGGCCTGGGCCGCGACGGTGCCGCGCTGCCTGCGCAACCCGCTCTATCACTGGACGCATCTCGAGCTGCAGCGCTACTTCGGCATCGACGAGCTGCTCGACGAGCAGACCGCCGAGTCGATCTGGAACCGCGCCAACGAGCGGCTGCAGGATGCCGATTTCTCCGCGCAGGGGATCCTGCGCCGGTTCGAGGTCCGCGCCCTGTGCACGACCGACGACCCGGCGGATCCGCTGGACCATCACGCGGCCATCCGCGCCCGGCAGCTGCCGACGAAGGTCTATCCGACGTTCCGCCCCGACCGGGCGCTCCAGGTGGACGAACCCGCGGTGTTCAATCCCTGGGTCGAGCGCCTCGCCGCCGCGGCCAACATCCACATCACGACCGTTCGCCCACTTCACCGACGCGCTCGCCAGGCGGCACCAGGATTTCCACGACATCGGCGGCCGGCTGTCCGATCACGGCCTGCCGCACTGCTACGGGACACCCTGCACCGAGCGTGAAGCCGCCCGCATCTTCGACGCGCCCGCTCCGGGCATGCCGCCAGCCCGGAGGAGCACCACGGCTTCGCGTCGTACCTGATGCTCCTGTTCGGCCGCCTCGACGCGGACAAGGGCTGGACCAAGCAGCTGCACCTCGGCGCGCGCCGCAACGTCAACACCCGCATGATGGAAGCGCTCGGCCGCGACACCGGCTACGACTCGATCGGCGACTATCCGCAGGTCGCAGCGCTGGCGGCCTACCTGGATCGCCTCGAGCAGGACGGCGCCCTGCCGCGGACGATCCTCTACAACAACAACCCGGTCGACAACTACACGATGGCCACGATGATCGGGAACTTCCAGGATGGCTCGGTGGCCGGCCGGATGCAGTTCGGCAGCGGCTGGTGGTTCCTCGACCAGAAGGACGGCATCGAGGCGCAGCTCGACGCGCTGTCGAACACCGGGCTGCTCGCGCATTTCGTCGGCATGCTCACCGACTCGCGCTCCTTCATGTCCTACCCGCGCCACGAATATTTCCGCCGCATCCTCTGCAACCTGCTGGGCCGCGAGATGGATCTGGGCGAGCTGCCGGCGGACGAACAGCTCGTCGGCGGGATGGTGGCGGACATCTGCTTCGGCAACGCGGCGCGCTACCTGAAGCTGGCTCTCTGATCGGCCGGCGCGCTGCCGGATGCGCTACTTGCCGGCGGCCAGCTGCGTGAGCTCGGCCTCCGTCCATGGACGGGTGCGGTCCGCGGTCGCCTTGCGCGTGGCGGCCACCGACGCCGCATCGACCGGCGCCGCGCCGTGGCCCCACGAGCGCCTCGTGTAGGTCAGTACCGCCGCCACCTGCTCATCGCTCAGCGTCGAGCCCAGCGGCGGCATCAGCCCAACCTTCCCTTCCTTGCCGTGCAGCAGGATCCTGGCCGCGATCTCCGGATTGCCGACCACGAACGGAGATCCCACCAGACCGGGCGCCATGTTCTCCATCCCGCGGCCGTCGGCCTGATGGCACGCCACGCACAGGCTGTTGTAGACGCCCTCGCCCGCGCTGAACTGCTTCTGCTGTTCCGCGGTGAGCGGCGCGGCCGCCGGCGCCTGACCTGCCTGCGCCGCCCTGCCCGGCCAGGTGACCCGCGCCAGCAGCCCTTCGGCCCGCTCACCGGTCTGGCCGCCTGACGAGGCCAGCGCGAGCAACGCGGTGGGTTCCCGCTTGAGCGGGACCTGTGCGGTTGCCCCGCGGCCGCGGCCCGCTGCCTGCGCCGCCGCCCCGCCTTGCCCGGCCCTCGGAAACGCCGGCGACCCCCCAGGGCCCCCGCGCGAGCCTGGGCCTCCGGCCGCGGCTGCCGCGCTGCCCCGCCCGGGCGCGCCACGCCGGCCGCCGCCGGACAGCGGGACGCCCAACAGCGCCGCCTCCGCGCCCTCGAGAATCGCGTTCCGCTGCCACTCCGGCCGCGCCGCGTCGGCGGCCCATTCGAGGACTTTCTCCGCTCCCTCATCCTTGCCGCCGCGGACGATCGTGGCCGCCAGCGCCGCGGTCGCTGCCGCACGCTGCGGCGAGGCGGCGGGGCCCTGGAGCATGCGCTGGAGCATGGCCGGCTCATCGCCGATCAAGCCGCTGATCGCGGCGTCCACCACGATCGGATCGTCGCCGTGGCGCTCGAGCAGGGTGGCCAGCGCCGTCAGCTTGGCGTCCGACCCTGCGGGCAGCACGCCGAGCGTGGCCGTGAGCTGGCGGCGCACCGCCCAGTCGCTGTCATCCAGGCAGCCGCGCAGCGCCGCGTGGACCGGATGACCCGGTTCGGCGAGCCATCGCTCGGTCAGGCGCACGGCCGAGACCCGCACGTCGCGGGACTCGTCCTGCAGGGCTCGGGTCACCGTCGCCGGCTCGATGCTGTCGAGCCCGTCGAGCGTCCACAGCGCGTGCAGCCGCGTCCGCCAGTCCGGAGCGCCGGCCGCCAGCCGCGTGAGCTCGGGCACCGCCGCGCGCTCGCCACGCTCGACGAGCAGGCGCTGGGCGGTGTCGCGCCACCACCCATTGGGGTGCGCCAGGTGCGCGACCAGTTCTGACGCCGTTGCCTTCGAGAGGCGCGGCGCCCCGTCCCGCTTCGTCGTCTCGTGGACGACCCGGTAGATGCGGCCGTGGCCCTGCGGCCGTTCCAGCTTGCGCGACAGGATCTGGTCGCGCAGGTACTCCGTGATGTATCCCTTGTGCTGGATGATGCCGTGATACATGTCCACGACGTAGAGCGTGCCGTCGGGCGCGGACGACAGGTTCACCGGCCGGAACCGTTCGTCGGTCGAGGCGAGGAACTCCGCATTGTCGTACGCCTTCCGCCCCTTCAGCATGCTGCCATCGTCGCTCACGATGATGCGGCTCACCAGGTTGCCGGCCGGCTCGACGACGAAGACGTTGCCGTAGAGCTCCGCCGGGCAGCCGGTCGCCGCGGTACACCGTGGGCGCGCTGACCGAGGTGAAGGAGGCGAGCGTGCCGTCCGGGCGCAGCACTCCGTCCTGGTAGCCGCGATTCACGCCTGGCGTCGGCCGCACCGGCCACGTCGTGTTCAGCGCCTCCCCCCCGAGCGTCTCGTAGCTGCCGCGCGTGCGGATCAGGCTGGGGTTCCGCGCGTAATACGGCGTCGGCACGATATCGACGAACAGCGCCGACTGGTTCGTGTTCCGGTAGATGCGGCCCGCATCGTCCTGCGTCGCGCCCCACTGGCCGCGGGAAAGTGTCTTGCGGACCTCGAACTTGCCGTTCTTCAGGCGCAGGATGGTGTCCCCCTCGGCGGTGTGCATCCAGTTGTCCATCGCCCAGAGCAGGGAGTTCTCGTTGTGCTCGACGTTGCCCATGGCCTCGCCGTACGAGTCGTGGACGAGCTCCTTGGTGTCGGACTTGAGATCGCCGTTGGTATCGCGCGCGAACCAGAGGTTCGGCGGCTCCGCCACCAGGACGCCGCGTTCGAGGACCTTGAGGCTGCGCGGCAGCACGAGCTTGTCGAGGAAGACCGTCTTCTTGTCCATCCGGCCGTCGCCGTCGGTGTCCTCGAGCACGCTGACCCGGCCGGTCGGCTCGTTTTCGGTCGTCGCCGGCATGTCTTCCATGTATCCGGGCATCTCGACCACCCAGAGCCGGCCCTCGAGGTCCCAGTCGATGGCCACCGGCTCCTCGATCATGGGCTCGCTGGCGACCAGCTCGAGCCGGTAGCCGGGCGGGAGTGAAGATCGTCTTCATCGACTCTGCCGGCGACAGCACCGGAGAGCTGTCGGAAACCTTCTGGAGCCCCGGCGGCCAGGGGCGCCCGGTTTGAAACCCGTACCCGGTCACGACCGTTGCGGCGAGCAGAAGGGCGGCGGCGCGGGGCGTCGAGCGTGTCGTCATACCTTGTCCGGCTCCGGATGTACCCAGGGCGCCCGATACGGCCGGCGGAGCAGCTTGTTGGCTTCCGCGTCGCCGACGATGACGCCCTTTGCGTGGTCCCAGGTGATGCGATCGGCCGAGGCGCTGCGACAGGTTGGCCAGCACGCAGGCCGTCGTGGAGATGTAGCCCTGCTCGATGTCGGCCACCGGCTTGCCGCGGGACTCGATGGCCGCCAGGAAGTCCTTCATGTGCGCCCGGATGGCCGGCGCGACGTGCCTTTCGAGGTCCTTCTCGGTCTTGTCCTCGGGGAACTGCTCGAGCTCGTAGACGACGTCCTCCGAGATCGGGCTCTCGCCCTTGGCGCTCGGCGTGAAGTCGAAGCCCATGACACCCGCCTTGAGCGTGCCCTTGTCGCCGTAGAACGTCGCCGCCCACGGGTACTTGGGATCCGGCGCCGTAGCCGTAGCTCCGATGCGTCCAGACCACGCGCAGACCGGGGAAGTCGAACGACGCCGTCTGCGTATCGGTGATGTTGGCCTTGCTCGCCTTGTCGATGAAGATCCCCCCGGTCGAGTCGATGCGGCTCGGCATCCCGAGATCGAGCATCCAGCGCACCATGTCGAGCATGTGCACGCACATGTCGCCGACGATGCCGTTGCTGTACTCCATGAACGCGCGCCAGCTCCGCGGGTGCACCAGCGAGTTGTAGGGGCGCATCGGCGCGGGCCCGGTCCACATTTCGTAGTCGAGGTTGGCCGGCGGCGCCGTGTCGGGCGGGTTCGCCCTCGCCCGCATGTGGTAGTAGCAGTAGATCTCGACCAGCCCTATTGTTCCTAGACGCCCTTCCCGGATGATCCGATCCCTGGCGTGCACGAGGTGCGGGGTGCTGCGCCGCTGCATGCCGACCTGGACCACCTTCTTGTACTTGCGCGCGGCCGCCAGCATCGCCTGGCCCTCGATGACGTCCACGCTGATGGGCTTCTGGACCCAGACGTCCAGGCCGGAACGGACCGCCTCGATCATGGGGAGCGTATGCCAGTGATCCGGGGTGTCGATGAGGACGAGGTCGAGGTCCCGCTCCTTCAGCATCGCGCGGTAATCGGTGTAGGTCCGCGGCTTCTTCTTCGACACCTGGCGGGTGGCGACCAGGTCCGCCGCGTCGGCGAGCATGGCCGTGTCGACGTCGCAGAGCGACACGACCTCGACCGGCGCGACCTGGATCAGGCGGAGCAGGTCGGCCTTGCCGTACCAGCCGGTGCCGATGAGGCCGACCCGCTTGCGGGTGTCGGCGAGCTGCTCGGCATAGGCCGGCACGCGTGACACCGCGAACGCGGCGGCGCTGTGCTTCAGGAAATCTCTACGACGCATGAGGCAGTCTCCATCACGGCCACGGGATCACGTCAATCTTACCCTTGTGGCCTATTCCGTCGCTTTCTCCGGGGCCGGCGCCGAGGCATGGAAGTCGGCGTAGAAGCGGGTGACGTGTTCGTCGAGCAGTTCGGCGACGCGCTCGGGGCGGGGGGAGCGCACGATGAGCCCGGCGTGGTGCCGCTTGCGGATGCGCTGGACGATCTCGGGCGCGGTGTAGGCGCTGGTGTCCGGCTCTTCCTGACGGGCGAGCGAGAGCACGATGCCCGCGTGGTCCTGCCGGGGAGGGGCCAGTTCGTAGCCGCGGTCGCCGGCGATCTCCATTCGGGCCCACTCGCGCCACATGTTGACGCCGGTGGCCGCCTCGATCACGTCAACGATGTAGGCGCCGCCGACGCGCGCCGAGGTCTCGAGGAAATACCACTCGCCGTCGCTGCCGCGGATGAACTCGGTGTGAGAAACCCCCTGCCGCATCCCGAAAGACGAGAGCACGCGCGCGGAGCGTTCCCGCAGCGGCGCGACCGCCGGGTCCCCTTCCGGGAGCGTGCGGGTCACGAAGATGCCGCCCTCGTGCGCGACGGCCATCGGCGGCGTCGCGTAGCGGCTGACGATCGCGAAGCGCGGCTCGCCGCCGTAGACGATCGAGTCCACGTGGTAGACGTCGCCGGCCACGAACTGTTCGAGCAGGTAATCGGCCTGCGCGTCGCCGAGGGCGTTGATGGTGCGCCACAGCTCGTCCGCGCCGGCCACCATGCGGATGCCGATGGCAGCCGCCTGCGCCCGCGGCTTCAGGACCCATGGCGGCGGGACCCGGCCGATCCACTCGCCGATCGCCTGGTGGTTCAGGACGTGAACGAAGGCGGGGCAGGGGATGCCGGCCTCGCGCGCCCGGGTGCGCATGGTGAGCTTGTCGCGGAAGGCGCGGGCGGTCGTGGTGTCGAGCCCCGGGACCCTGAGATACTCCCGCAGCATCGCGCCGAGCTCGACGTCGAAGTCGTCCAGCGCCACGATCCGGTCGAGCTGCTCCGTCCGCGCCACGTGGGCGATACCCTTGCGGATGTCCGCCTCGGGCATGTCGCGGCGCACGTAGTAGAACTCGTCCACCGCGTCGCGCGGCCAGTCGGCGTCGCGCAGCGTCTCGTCGGTCAGCAGCAGGACGCGGCAGCCGTGACGGCGGCACTCGCGCCAGGAACTCGTCCCCCTTGCGATAGGTCGCGATGCAGAAGATGGTGAGCGGCACAGACCGTGATTAGACCCGAAGGGGAGGCCCCGTTCAAGGACGTGACAGTTGGTGGCACGGACGGCGGGGCGGTATGATCTCAGGATTCGCGCCTTCCTTCGACCACTGACTGCCGCCACACGCGCCGACAGCCCGCTCCGGCAGTGGTGGGCCCGTTCCGCGGCGCCTCACGTCTCAGGCCGCCGCGTGCTGCTGGCGGCCCTGCTGCTGGTCGCGCTGGGCTTCCGCCTGTGGGCGGTCACCGCTGGCGTGCCGCACGCGGTCGGGATCGACGAGCCCGCCATCGTGGACCGGGCGCTCCGGATCCTCACGACCGGCGACTGGAACCCCCACATCTTCGATTACCCGACGCTCGTCATCTACCTGCACACGGCGGTTGCCCTGCTGCGCTTCATGGCTGGCGCGTCGCGCGGGGAGTGGGGAACGCTGGCGGATTTCGACATCTCCGCCGTGTACGTCACCGGCCGCGTCGTGTCGGCGGTGCTGGGCACCGCGACCGTCTGGCTGACCTACCGGATTGGACGCGAGGCCGGGTCCGACCGCCTGGGGCTCGTGGCCGCCGCGCAGCTCGCGGTGCTGCCGATGCACGTCCGCGAATCGCACTTCATCCTCACCGACGTGCCGCTGACGGCGCTGACCACGCTGACGGTCTACCTGGCGGCGCGCGTGGGCGCCGGACGATCCTGGATCGCGGGGGCCACGGCCGGCCTCGCGGCCGCGGCGAAGTACAACGGCGGCATCGTGCTGGTGGCGGCGATCGTCGGGGTGCTGCGCCATCGCGAACCGCTGTCCACCCGGCTGCGCCTGCTGGCGCTCGCCATTGGCGCTGCCGCCGCCGCGTTCATGCTCGCCACGCCGTATGCCGTCCTCGACCTGCCGACGTTCCTCAACAGCTTCGCCGCGCAGATGGAGCGGCTGGCCCGGGCGCGCGGCACGCCGGAACCGGCCGGGATCATCTATCTCAAGCACTTCGCGCTCTCGGGCCGCCTCTGGCTGCCGCTCGCCGCGGCCGGCCTGATCGCCGTGCTGCTCCGGCGGAGCAGCCGTGGACGCTGGATGCCGGCGCTCGCCTTTGCCGCGGCCTACTTCTACATCCTGGCGACCCACCCGCTCGTGTTCGCGCGCTACGCGCTGCCGCTGACGCCGATCGTCTGCCTGCTGGCCGCGGCCGGGATCGATGGTCTTGCGCGGCTCGCCCCCGCCGTCCCCGCGCTGCGGCGCCGCAGCCTGCCCACGATCATCACGCTCGTGATGCTGCTGGCGTTGCTGGTGCCCTTCGTGAACACGTCGGCCGGCTGGAACCGCCAGTTCGCCCGGCGCGACACGCGCCAGATGACCGCCGACTGGATCCGCGCCTCGCTGCCGCGCGGCACCCGGCTCGCCGTCGAGAACAGCGGCCCGACCTATCTGCGAGCCGCCGGGTTCGAGGTCACCGACGTCGAGCTCCTGGTCGAGCATCCGCTGGACTGGTATGCCGAGCGCCGCATCCAGTACCTGGTAATCAGCAGCGGGGTGGGCTGGACCGGGGGCTACGCCGAGGCCGGCGCCCGCGTGCTCGACGTGCCAACCGCGCCGGACCGGCTCGGGCCGGCGATCCGGGTGGTGCGGCTGGAGCGTTGAGCAAAAAGGGCAGGGCAGAGGGTGAAGGGCAAAGGGCGAAGGGCAAAGGGCGAAGGGCGAAGGGCGAAGGGCGAAGGGCAAAGGGCGGGTCTGGCGCGGCAAATCCCAAATCCCAACGCCCAAATTCCAAGGCCCAACGCAACGCCCAACGCCCAACGCCCAACACCCAACATGCACGGCGCGCGCGTGGGCCGATCGAGACGGCGCGTGTCGCCCCGGTCGTCCCGGTCGTCTCGGTCGTCTCGGTCGCTCCGGTCATCTCGGTCGTCCCGGTCGCCGCTGTGCCCGGTCGCCGCGATGCCCCGGTCGCCCGACGGAGCCGTGCCGGCCCTGCCCGGTCCGGGACCCGCTTCCGCGAGGCGGGAACGCGGCCTGCGCTCAGGCTCTCGCTGCGCTCGACGCCGCGGCGAGTAGGGATGGCCAGGGCGACAGATGACAAGCGCACCGATGCGCCGGTGTGATCCCAACGGCGCGGATCACAGGGACCGGACTCGCCGCGCGGAATCGCTCCGGCCGCGTTTCGGCGACGCGGGGTGTCGCCTCGCTCCAAGGTCCGCCGGCCGGTCAGCACCGGCACGTCTCCCCTGGGCGACGTAGTGGCGCGCTGCTCCCGCCTCAACGCCCAACCACCAACGCCCAACCTCCAACGGCACCGGCGCGACGAGGGGGTGCACCGGGAGGGCGTGGACGAGAGCACCGGCGGCGCGCGGCGGACGAGCCATGTCGGCCTGCCGGCGCAGTGCGGCTCGCGCGACGGCGGCAGTCTGACAAATGCGCCGCAGGCGCTCCGGCCGCGCAGGCGCCCTTTCGCCACTGACGCCTGAGTCACCTGGGTGCCCAACTGATGGCGCACCGGCTCCCGCATCACCCCAGCCGGAGCGGTCATCGTCAGCGCTCTCGCCGGAGGCGCATTTGTCCGCGCGTGGGCCGAGGCGCGGCAGGGCGACATGGCTGGGCCGCCAAGAAGCGCCGCTCAAGGCGCTCGAAGTGCCAAACACCGCCAGACGCAACGCCGTGACGAGATGCGGGGCGCGTCGATGCAGCCGCTCGGCGCACCGTCACGGGCTGACGGGCGAGGCGCGGCAGGGCGATGTGGCTGGGGCGCCAAAGAGCGCCGCGCTTCAGCGACCGTGTCGCCAAACTCCCAACAATCGGTTCGCGCCGCGTCCAGTTGACGAAATCCCCGCTCCCCAGTACAAACGGCGCACCATGTCCTTGACCCGCCTCTCTACCGCCGCCCTGCTGCCGACGTTGCTTGCCTCCTCGCTGGTGCTGCGGGCCCAGCCGCAACGTGCGGAGCCGGCCGTCGGCGTGCCGCTCCAGCCGCTCGCGCAGCAGGCCCGCCGGCTCGAGACGGCGCTGGCCTTTCTCGGCCAGCCGCTCACCGCCGCCGATCACCAGGCGATCAACGAGGCGACGGCCCTCGCCGACGAGCAGGCGGCGGTGGCCGCCATCCAGCGCGTGCTCGACCCCTACGTGCTCGCCCACGTCCGCATCAACCCGGAAAGCCGGGTCAGCGTGGTGGCGGGCCCCGCGCGCCCCGACCTCGTGCAGGGGGGCACGCGCCTGTTCCTGTTGAAAGTGGCCAACGAGGCGGGGGTCACCGCGCCGCTCGCCGTGGAGAGCCCGAATCACGGGCGGGTCTACATCCCCTCGAGCGGCTCGCCCGCGGCCAAGAAGGTCCTTAACGACGCCGACGTGCGCGAGCGCTGGGCCGACATCTCCGTCTACACCCAGCCGCCGATGCGGCCGCGCCTCTCCGGCCTCGAGCTCGAGTACGTCGATCCTGCAGGTCTACAGCCGCGACGTCGGGAAGCGCTCGGCCGTCCTCACCATCAACGTCGGGCAGGGCAGCCAGGACGTCGGCTTCCGCAGCGATCTCGAGGTCCTCTTCACGGCCGCGCCAGCGCATCCGATCCGCCTGAACGTCAAGGACGAGCACGGCCAGCCGGCCACCGCCGCCTTCCTGATCCGCGACGAGGCGGGCCGGATCTATCCCGCGCTCTCGAAACGCCTGGCACCGGACTTCTACTTCCAGCCCCAGGTCTACCGCGCCGACGGCCAGACGATCGACCTGCCGCCCGGACCGTTCACCATGACCATCACCCGCGGGCCGGAATACCTGCCGATGACGCGGCGGTTCAGCGTGGCCGGCCCCATGGAGCTGCTGTTCCGCCTCGCCCGCTGGATCGACCCCACCGCCGACGGCTGGTATCCGGGCGACCATCACATCCACTCCGCCGGCTGCTCGCACTACGAGAACCCGACCGAGGGCGTGCTGCCGGAGGAGATCTGGCCGCAGATCGACGGCGAAGCGCTGAGCGTGGCCTCGGTGCTGACCTGGGGGCCGTCGTACTACTTCCAGAAGCAGTTCTTCAGCGGCGAAGGATCATCCGCTGTCCACGCCGTCGCGCCTGATGCGCTACGACCTCGAGATCTCGGGCTTCCCGTCGAGTCACGCCGGCCATCTGGTGCTCCTCGGGCTGAAGGAGCAGGACTATCCCGGCACCAAGCGCCTCGAAGACTGGCCGACCTGGACGCTGCCGGTGCTGCGCTGGGCCCGGGAGCAGGGGGCGGTCGTCGGCTTCGCCCACTCCGGCTGGGGCCTGGACGTCCGCAGCACGGACCTGCCCAACTACGAGCTGCCCGGCTTCGACGGCATCGGCGCCAACGAGTTCATCGTCGACGTCGCCCATCCCAACACCGTGGACTTCATCTCCGCCGGCGACACGCCATACGTGTGGGAGCTGAACATCTGGTATCACACGCTCAACGTCGGCTTCCGCACCCGCATCAGCGGCGAAACGGACTTTCCCTGCATCACCGACGACCGCGTCGGCCTCGCCCGCTCCTACGCGAAGGTCGACGGGCCGCTGACCTACCGCAAGTGGATCGATTCGGTGCGCGACGGGCGGAGCTACGTGTCCGATGGCCGCAGCCACCTGATGGACTTCACCGTCAACGGCGCGTCGGCGGGCATCGCCGGCAGTGAGGTGCGCCTCGACGCCCCCGGCCGCGCCCGTGTCAGCGTCAAGGTGGCGGCAAAGCTCGACGAGCGGCCGAACGACGCCATCCGCCAGCTCCGCTACGACGAGAAGCCGTATTGGGATCTCGAGCGCGCGCGCCTCGGGACCAGCAACGAGGTGCCCGTCGAGCTCATCGTCAATGGCGTGGTCGCGGCGGTGAAGAATGTCGTGGCCGACGGCAACCCGCGGACCCTGACGTTCGACGTGCCGATCGAGCGCAGCAGCTGGATGGCGGTGCGGATCCTGCCGTCTTCCCACACCAACCCGGTGTTCGTGCTCGTCGGCGGCAAGCCGATCCGGGCCTCGCGGCGGAGCGCCGAATGGTGCCTCAACGCGGTGAACCAGTGCTGGACACAGAAAGCCGGGCGCATCCGCGCCAGCGAGCTGGACGAGGCGCGCGCCGCCTACGACCACGCCCGCGCCGTCTACCGCGAGCGGATGGCGGAGATGCCGTGAGCCGCGGCGCGGCTCACCCGAGCAGCGATCGCAGCAGGTCGCGGACGACGAAGTAGGCGAAGAACGCGTAGAACGCGGAGCACAGGAGCAGCCCGCCTTCGCGCCAGCGCGCCGGCCTGAGCGCCGGCGGCAGGAAGCGGCGGTTCACCAGGAAGATCTGCACCCCGGCGATCATCAACACGATCCCGGCCATGTTCGCCAGGATCTTGAAGAGCGTGAACGGCGAGGCGGTGCGGATCACGAAGATCCCCCAGATCGAGAACACGACCAGGATGCCGTAGTAGATGGCGCGAATGCCGCGCTTCCACTCGCGGGCGCGGCTGCTCGACATCCACACGGCATCGGTGATCGTGCGCACCAGAATGTCGGTGTTGCCGAGCTGCGTCTTGAACAGGATCCAGAAGCCGTTGAACAGGGTGAGGAACCAGAAGCCGGGCCAGATGCGCTGCAGGTACTCGGCCTGATACGCGCCGGCCGCCAGCCCCTGGAGGTCGGTGCCGTGCGGGATGATCGCGGTGGCGAGGTTCACGTTGAGGAACATCCCCAGGAAGCAGAACGAACCCCAGACCAGGATTTGATCGGTGTGCACGTAGCGCAGCCACTCGCGCCAGCGCGCGAGATTGGCGGCGGTGGCCGGAAACACCATGCCGACGTGGGACAGCTGAATCTCGTGGCCGCCGACCGCGCTGGGAATGGCGCCCACTTTCGAGCCCATGCCGAAGCCCTTGTCCCGCACCCAGTTGGTCACGGTGAGATTGCCGATGCCGCCGGAGCCGGCGGTGGCAGCCAGCGCCCCGATGAGGCCCCAGTCGATCGGCTGCGGCAACCCGGAGAAGCTGAAGAAGCCGCCGAACGTGGTGGCCCAGTGCGACAGCGGCACGAACGCCAGGTTGACGACCAGCAGGAACAGGAACACGACCCCGAGCATCGTCCAGGCGAAGTACTCGAGCATGCGCTCGATGGTGCCGCCGAACGACAGCACCAGGACGACGGCGAGGATGAGCACCGAGGCAATCCAGGCCTGCGTGCCCTGATCGGGAGCACCGGGCATCCGGCCCATGTAGGCACCGAACAGCGTCGCGGCGGCACTGCCGGCGAGCGCCGGCCAGCCCAGTTGAAAGAACCCCATGACGGTGTAGAAGGCCGCCCAGAACTTGGCGCCCGGCTTGAGGCGCATGATGCCGCCGTAGATGGGTTCGCCGGTGTAGAGCGTGTAGCGGATCGCCTCGAGGTTGAAGATCACCTGGAGCACGATCGCGACGGTGGCGATCAGGAAGATCGAAGACGAATACTTCACCGCGGCGGCCGGACCGACCAGCCACTCGCCGCCCCCGATCGACGTGGCCGCCATGATGGCGCCCGGTCCGATCACCCGGAAGACGTTGCGCGAGCTGAAGGGCGGCGGCGCCGGGAGGTCGTCCACTCCCCACGGCGGTAGCTCGCCGTGCTGAGCGGGAAGAAGCGACGCGTCGGAGGGGCTGGGCATGGGGGAGGATTCTACAAGGGCTAAGGGCTAAGGGCGAAGGGCGAAGGGCGAAGGGCAAAGGTGCTTGGCTCGTTCAATCGGGCGCGGACGCGCGCCGCGGTGAACGGGGCCCGGCGCAGCCGGATGCCGGTGGCGTCGAACACGGCATTGGCGAGCGCGGCGGCGACGGGCACGGCGGCGGCCTCGCCCGCGCCCCACAGCGGCTCCTCCGGCCGCTCGATCAGGATCACTTCGATGGCGGGTGTCTCCGGCAGCGTGAGGATTGGATAGCTGGCCCAGTCCACGCTGGTGACCCGCGAGGCATCGAACTGCACCTCCTCGTGCAGCGCGCGGCTCAGCGTCTGCACGATGGCGCCTTCGATCTGGTTGCGCAGCGCGTCGGGGTTCACGACCAGGCCGCAGTCGTGGGCGCAGACCACGCGGCGCACGGTAATGCGGCCGCTCGACGTGTCGACGGCCGCCTCCATGCACATCGCCACGTAGTTCTCCGCCCCCTTGTAGCGGGTGTAGGCGATGCCCTGGCCGAGCGAGAGGCCCCCCTCCCGGCGCGGCGGCCCGGGCGACGGCCGCGCTTGCCAGCCAAAGGCCGCCGCCGCCCGCGTCAGGACGGCGCGCGCCCGCGGATCGGTGGAGCGGCCGAGTCGATAGGCCAGTGCGTCCATGCCGATGGCGGCGGCGATCTCGTCGATCAGCCCTTCGACAGCAAAAACGTTGGCAGGCTTGCCAGGCGCGCGGAGATTGGACGGGTTGAGCGGTGTGTCGCGCATCCAGTGCGCCCGTACCCGAACCCGATCGGCCCCGTACGATGGCTCGCCGTTCTCGAAGATCCCCGCGGCGTCGCGGCCGTTGTCCTGCGGAATGCCGGCCGCCTCCGCCGCCAGGAGAATCCTGGCGCCGCGCCGGTTGGCCGGGATCCACATCTCCGTCTCCCAGGCGAGGATGCGGCCGTCGCTGCCCACGCCGGCGCGCAGATCCAGCAGCTGCTGCGGCCCCTTCGGGTCCCAGCCGTGCTCGTCCTGCCGCGACCATTGCACGCGCACCGGCTGCCGGATCGTCTTCGAGATCAGCACCGCGTCGGCCGCCGCATGGTCCGCGCCGTTCGTGCCATAGGAGCCCGAGCCCTCGACGAAGACCACCCGCACCTTCTCCGGCGTCAGGCCGAACACGCGCGACAGCGTGCCCCGCAGTCCGTACACCACCTGCGACGACGTCCAGATCGTCGCGCTGTCGTCGCGGACGTCGGCCACGGCGCACGAAGGTCCGAGCGACGCGTGGCTCTGGCACGGCCAGAAATACGTGGCGGCAACGGTCCGCGGCGCCGCCGCCAGCGCCGATTCGAGCTCGTGCTCGCCCAGCGCCCCCGATGGCCCCCGTTCGACGATCGTCTGGTCCCGTTCGATCACGCCATCGCGCAGGTAGCGCTCGAGGTTGTCGTGGCCGGGAAGCCCCTGCCAGTCCGTCCAGGTGGCCTTCAGCTCACGGGCGGCGCGGACGGCGGCCCATTCGTCGCCCGCCACCACGGCAAGGAAACTCTCGATGCGCACGATGCGCACGCCCGGAATGTGCGCGACCGACGCTTCGTCCACACTCACGAGGGCAGCGCGCAGCGCCGGGGGGCGGACAACGCGCGCGTGCAGCATGCCCGGAACCTGGAAATCCTGGATGAACGTGTACTGGCCGGTGCACTTCGCCGGCAAATCCGGGCGCGCCGGAGAGGTGCCGACGACGGCGTATTGCGAAGGGGGAGTGAGCGGCGCCTTCGGATCGACGGAGAGCGACAGGCGCCGGCCGCCAATCAAGCGCCCGATGCCGATGCCGCGTCCCCCCGCGGCGGGCCGGACCTCTCCGGCAGCGATTGTCAGCTCGGACACCTGGCGCTGCAGCCGCGGCGCGGCGAGCGCCAGCAGGGCCTGGCGTGCGGTGGCGGCCGCCTGGCGGACGCTGGCGCCGCCGCGCGTCAGCCCCGTGCTGCCGCCCGTGCCTCCGTGATTGGGGCAGCGGGCGGTGTCGCCGTCGATCACCGACATGCGTCCGGCGGCAACGCCCAGCTCCTCGGCCACCATCTGCGCCATCGCCACCCGCATGCCGGTGCCGACGTCGACCTTGCTGGTGTAGACGGTAACGATGCCGTCCGCCTTGATCTCCAGGCAGCTGTCCACTTCCCTGGGATCGAGCGTGCGGCCGTCCCCGGCGCTGCCGCCGGGCGCGGCCTGGCCCGGGGCGGCGAGCGCGCCGGCCGGCGCCTGGAGGGCAAAGCTGACGGCCAGGGCGCCGCCGGCCTTGAGGGCCGACCGGCGCGACGGGCGGGGGGCCGGGACGGTGGCGCGCATGCCGGCCTGTGTCATCGCGCCGTCCGTGCCGCCCGCAGGACGGCGCGCAGGATGCGGGTGTGCGCCCCGCACCGGCAGAGGTGTCCGGCCAGGGCGTCCTTGACCTGTTCGAGCGTGGGACGCGGCGTCCGTGCCAGCAAAGCCTTGGCGGACATGATCATGCCGCTCGTGCAGTAGCCGCACTGGGCGGCTCCCTCGGCGATGAAGGCGGCCTGAATCGGGTCCGGCCGGGCGGCAGTTCCGAGCCCTTCGATGGTGAGGATGCGCTTCCCGGCCACGCTGCTGACCGGGGTGACGCAGGCGCGGGCGGGCTCATCGTTCACCAGGACCGTGCAGGATCCGCACTGGCCGAGCCCGCAGCCGATTTTCGGGCTCCGGAGCGCCGGCGTTCCGCGGAGGGCGTAGAGGAGGGGTTGGGCCGGGTCCCAGCTCTCCAGGGCGGCAGCTCGACCGTTGAGGCGGCAGCGGTAGGTCGGCATGAGCGGTCCGCATCTTATGCGAATTGGCCGGACCAGGGGGCTGCCGGCCCGATCTGGCTGGAAATCCCCGCCTGCTCGGTGTAGCCTGACGGCGACCTCTAGAGAAAGGGCCGCCCTGCCGCGGCCCGCGCCATGGGCATCTCCATCAGAGGGTTGCAATCGGTTTCAGCTGTTCTGTTTCGTCGGTCAAGGAGGGTGAAGTTTATGAGCTGTAACGCGAAGTACCAGTGGCGAGGCCTGTGCCGCAGTGGCATCTGGGCGCTGGCGCTGCTGGTCCTCGGCGCGACGTCGACGTACGCGCAGGACCGGGGGACGATCTCCGGCACCATCAAGGATGCACAGGGGGGCGTGGTCCCGGGCGTAACCGTCACCGCCACGAGCCTGCAGACCCAGCAGACCAACACCGTCGTCACCGACGGCAGCGGCTACTATACGTTTCCGAACCTTCTGCCCGGCCGGTACGACATTTCCGCCGAGCTGCAGGGGTTCAAGAAGGTCAACCGCACCGGCGTGCAGGTGGACGCCGCCTCGTCACTCATCCTCAACATCGGCCTCGAGACCGGCGCCCTCACCGAGGAAGTGACCGTCACGGCCGAAGCGTCCATGCTGCAGAGCGACGTCGCGGTCCGCAAGACGGTCGAGGCGAAGGACATCGAGCTGCTGTCGTTCGCCGGCCGCAACCCGATTGGCGTCCCGGCGCTCAAGCCCGGCGTCATCGGCGGCAACTTCAACAATGCCGGCTTCTCCTCGCTGACCACCGGCGGCTTCAACATCAACGGCAGCCGCTCCGACGAGAACGTGATTTACGTGGACGGCGCCGTCGCCACCCGCACCCGGTCGTCCGGCGCCATCATCGGCGTGCAGAACGTCGACGCCGTGCAGGAAGTCCAGGTGCTGACGGCCAACTACATGCCGGAATACGGCCGCTCGAGCGGCGGGCAGATCCGGTTCGTGACCAAGAGCGGCAGCAACCGCTACTCCGGGAACGCCTCCTTCTTCTGGCGCGACGAGTCGCTCCAGGCCAACCAGTGGGGCCGCAACCGCAGCGGCGGCGAGCAGGCCCAGGGGCCCGCGCCGTTCGACTACAAGCAGTACGGCTACTCCTTCGGCGGACCGATCCCGGGAGCGATGTTCAAGGACAAGCTCTTCTTCTTCGGCGCGCAGGAGTGGGTCGATTTCTTCGAGGTCCAGACCAGCACGGCCACCGTGCCGACCGCGGCGATGCGGGCGGGTGACTTCAGCCAGCTGCTCGGCGCCAATCCGTTCTACAGCTCGCCGCGTGTCATCCGCGATCCGCAGACCGGCCTGCCGTTCCCGGGCAACATCATCCCGGCCAACCGGCTGTCGCCGAACGGCGTCGGCCTGATGAACCTGTATCCGCTGCCCTCGCCCGGTTTTCAGCAGGGCACGGCCAACCTGATTCAGACCAGCCCGAACCCGCAGGACCAGCGCAAGGACAACCTGCGCTTCGACTACCGGTTGAACAACAGCAACCAGTTCAATGTCCGCCTGGCGCGGTCCAACTGGGTCGCGATCGACGCCTTCCGCGGCGGCGTTCCCGTTCGCGCGCACCGACTGGGAGCGCCCGAACATCACCCAGGGCTTCAACTGGACCAGCACGCTCAGCAACAACGTCATCAACGAGTTCAGCTACACGCACTCGCTCGATGAGGTGTTCATCAACGTCTTCACCGAGAGCGGGCTCTATCAGCGCAGCCGCACCGGGATCAACTACCCCTACATCTTCCCGGGCAAGGAGATCGAGGACAAGATTCCGACGACGACGCTGAACACGTTCAGCGGCATCGACGGCGGGCCGTATCCGGCGTTCTCGGCCGGCCCCATCCACACGTTCTCGAACACGACGACCTGGGTCAGGGGGCGCCACACGCTCAAGGGGGGCGTCTCGCTCGAGTACTCCGGCCAGGACGACTTCGACCAGATCAACGTCAGCGCCATCCCGGGCGGCACCAACAACCAGAACGGCCGCTTCGAGTTCCTGGACAGCGCCACGGCGCGGTCCGGCCTCGGCATCTCCGACATGGCGCTCGGCCTCTACACCAACTACGCCGAGCTGGGCCAGCGCGCCTTCACCAAGTGGCGCGCGCTGGCCACCGACGTGTTCGTGCAGGACTCGTGGCGTCCGGCCGCGAACCTGACGCTCGAAGGGGGCATTCGCTGGGTCTACTGGCCGCCCTGGTATTCGACGACGAACAACATCGCGAACTTCGATCCGCGGTTCTACGATCCCGCGCAGGCCGCGGTGATCAACCCGACCACCGGCCGCCTGACCGGCGGCTCGCGCTACAACGGCATCGTCCTGCCGGGCGACGGGTTCCGTGACGAGGGCAACCAGCTCAACGTGGCGCAGGACCCGCGGGTGCTGGCGCTGTTCCAGGGCGTGCCGCGCGGGTTCGCCGAGACGCACAGCAACGCCTTCGAGCCGCGCCTGGGCCTCTCGTATTCGCTCAACCCGCAGACGATTGTCCGCTCGAGCGCTGGCGTGTTCCACAACCGGGTCACGCTCAACGACTCGACGCTGCTCGGCGGCAACCCGCCGTTCCAGCCGATGGTCACCGTGGCCAGCGGGAGCGTGGACAACCCGGGCGGCGGCGGCGCGGGCGGCACCGACCTGCCCTTCGGCATGCAGGCGATCGACACGGTGTTCAAGCACCCGACGTCCTACATGTGGTCGGCTGGCGTGCAGCGCGAGGTGCCGGGCGGGTTCGTGGTGGACGCGACCTACGTCGGGCGCCGCGGCCTTTACCTGCAGCGGGAGCGCAACATCAACCAGCTGCCGGTCGAGGGCACGGTGCAGGCCAACCCCGGGGTCAACATCGCGGCGCTGCGTCCCTACAGGGGCTACGGCGCGATCCGCCTGTCCGAGAACGCGGGACGGTCGCTCTACAACAGCCTGCAGCTGAGCGCCGACCGGCGCTACGCCAACGGCCTCAAGGTGGGCGCCGCCTACACGCTCGGCAAGTCAACGGACAACGCCAGCGACAAGCGCAACGTCATCTACAACACCTACGACGACACCAGCTACGAGGGGCTGTCGAACTTCGACCGCACCCACGTGCTGTCGCTGTACTACATCTACGACCTGCCGTTCTGGCGGAACCCGACCAACCTGGTCCAGAACCTGCTGGGCGGCTGGCAGATCTCCGGCGCGACGTTCCTGCGCTCCGGCACGCCGTTCTCCATCACCCGCAACGACGACCGCGCGGGCGTCGGCGACGGCGGCTTCGGCCAGCCGGTCGACCTGGTCGGGGACCCCGACGCGGGCGCCAACGGGAAGTTCTCGAACGGCACCGACGACAACTTCCTGTTCAATCCCAATGCCTTTGCCCAGGCGCCGCAGGGCCGCTTCGGCAACGCCCCGCGGAACAACCTCCGGAATCCGGGCGATCAGCAGTGGGACATCGCGTTCTTCAAGAACTTCTCGCTCGCGGGCACGCACAAGGCCCAGTTCCGCGTCGAGGTGTTCAACTTCCCGAACCACCCGAACCTGAGCGGGCCGGTGACCGACATCACCAGCCCGAACTTCGGGCGGAGCATCACCAAGGACGGCAACCGCCGCGACATCCAGCTCGCGCTGCGCTACCTGTTCTAATCTCACCGGACGATGCGGCGGCGCCCGCCGCCGCATCGTCATCGTTCGTGACTGCGCCGCGAGCCCGTCGTCAGCGCTTTGCCGCGCCGCCCTTCCGGATCCGCTCCAGCATCGCCGCCATCTCCTTCACCCGGCCAGGCTCCTGGTCCGCCAGATTCCGCGTCTCCCCCGGATCGCTCGCAAGGTCGTAGAGCTGCGGCACGCTGTCGTTGCCGAGCTCGGTGTTGGTGTTCTCGTTCATCTTCGGCCGCTTGCTCGGCTCGATGTATTTCCACGTCCCGGCACGCAGTGCCAGGCCGCCGGCCTGCTCGACGAGGACCTGGCGCCCGGTGGGGGAGGTCCCGAGGAACGCCGCGAGAGTGTTCTCGCTGTCGGGGCCGGCGTCCGCGGGGAGGGTCCCCCCGGTCAGGGCGGCGAGCGAGGCCAGGAAATCGACCTGCGACACCAGCGCGGCGGAGACGCCAGGCTTGATGCGCTCCGGCCACCGGACGAGGAACGGCACGCGTGTCCCTGCCTCGAAGTGACTGTACTTGCCGCCCCGGAAGGGGCCGGCCGGGCGATGCTTCCCGAGCTTCGCCACCGCATCGTCTTGGTAGCCGTCGTCGACGACCGGCCCGTTGTCGCTGGTGAAAATCACCAGGGTGTTCCTTGCCAGCCCGCGGCGATCGAGCGCTGCCAGGATCTCGCCAACGGACCAGTCGGTCTGGACGATGGCATCGCCGCGCGGCCCCATGCCCGTCCGGCCGGCAAAGCGCGGATGCGGCACGCGCGGCACGTGCGGGTCGTGCGTGGCGAAGTAAAGGAAGAACGGCTTGCCGTCCTGGCGCTCGATGTAGCTCACCGCCTCGCGGGTGAAGACGTCGGCCATGTCTTCGTCCTTCCATAAGGCCGCCTTGCCGCCCGTCATGTAGCCGATGCGGCTGATCCCGTTGGTGATCGTCATGTCGTGGCCGTGACTGGGCGCCATCTTCAGCCGCTCCGGGTTCGCCCTGCCGGTCGGCCAGTCCCCGATCGGCGTCTTGTAGCTGACCGTGATCGGATCGGCAGGATCGAGGCCGACGACGCGGCCGTTCTCCACGTAGACCGTCGGGACACGGTCGCCCGTGGCGGCCATGATGAACGAGTGGTCGAAGCCGACCGCGTTGGGGCCGGGGGCGACCGTGCCGTTCCAGTCGGGACCGCCCTGCGGGCCGAGGCCGAGGTGCCACTTGCCCACCACCCCGGTGGTATAGCCGGCCATCCGCAGCATCGACGGCAGCGTGACCTGACGGGTGTCGATCACGAGCGCCGCGTCGCCCGGCAGGATGTTGGTGTCCGGCCGCCGGAAGGCGTATTCGCCGGTGAGCAGCGCATACCGGGACGGCGTGCAGGTGGCGGCGGGCGCGTGCCCGTCGGTGAAGCGCAGCCCCTCGCGGGCGAGCCGGTCGATGTGCGGGGTTTTCAGCGCCGTCGCGCCGTAGGCGGAGACGTCGCCGTAGCCGAGGTCGTCGGTGTAAATCAGCACGATGTTGGGCCGGGTCTGCGCCACGGCCGATCCGGCCGTCCAGGCCAGCACGGCCAGCGTGATGGTCACGATGCGTAGCACTGTTCCTCCTGTTCTAGTCCCTCCGGCCCATCACGACGCGCACCTGGTGCACGCCGTCACTGTCGCTCGCGATCAGGCCGCCGGGGCGCTCGACCCCGTCCATCTCCACCCGCCGCACGCCGCGGTTCACGCCGTCGGGGTTCTCGACCACGATGTGGAACGTGGCGCCGGCGTGCTGGACGTCCGCTTCGAAGCCCGGCCAGCCGCGCGGGATGCAGGGGTCGATCCGGAGCTGCCCGCGCTCGAGCGTGATGCCGAGGATCCCTTCGATGCCGACGCGGTACATCCAGCCGGCGGAGCCCGTATACCACGTCCAGCCGCCGCGGCCGACGTGCGGCGGCTGCGAATAGACGTCGGCGGCCACGACGTAGGGCTCGACCCGGTATCGGGCCCAGTCCTCGGGCGTGAGCGTGTGGTTGACGGGGTTGAGCAGCCGGAACAGCTCCTCGGCGCGATCGCCCTCGCCCATGCGCGCAAACGCGAGCACGGTCCAGAGCGCCGCGTGGGTGTATTGGCCGCCGTTTTCCCGGACGCCTGGCACATAGCCCTGGATGTAGCCCGGGCTCGGCACCATGGTGTCGAAGGGGGGCGTCAGGAGCAGGATGAGGCCTTCATCCCGCTTGACGAGGTGCCGCTCGCTCGATTCCATCGCCTGCCTGGCCTTGTCCGGCTCGCCGAGACCCGACAGGACCGACCACGACTGCGCGATCGCGTCGATCCGGCATTCCGTGTTCTCCTTCGATCCAAGCGGCGTCCCGTCGTCGAAGTAGGCGCGGCGATACCAGGCGCCGTCCCACGCCTGGTCGAGCGCCTGCGCGAGGGTGTTGGCCTGGCGGCGGTATTGCGCGGCGCGATCGGCCTCGCCCCGGGCCTCGGCGACGTCCGCGAAGGGGCCGAGCATCGAGGCCAGGAACCAGCCGAGCCAGACGCTTTCGCCGCGGCCCTCGGCGCCGACCAGGCTCATGCCATCGTTCCAGTCGCCGGTGCCCATCAGCGGCAGGCCATGGGCGCCGGTTGGCGTGCTGATGGTGATGGCCCTGACGCAGTGTTCGTAGAGCGAGGCCGACTGGTTCGACACCACTGGCATTTCGTAGGCCTCGTGCTCGCCGGGATTGAGCAGGCGCCCCTCGAGGAACGGCACCTCTTCGTCGAGCACCGCGACATCGCCGGTGGCGCCGATGTAGTGCAGCGCCACGAAGACGAGCCAGAGGCGATCGTCGGAGAACCGGGTGCGCACGCCCTGGCCGCCTGGCTCGTGCCACCAGTGCTGGACGTCGCCTTCGAGGAACTGCCGCGACGCCGCGCGCAGCAGCTGGCGCCGGACCATGTCGGGCTGCGAGAACATCAGGGCGAGCACGTCCTGCAGCTGATCGCGGAACCCGAACGCGCCGCTGGACTGGTAGAAGGCCGAGCGTCCCCACACGCGGCACGCGAGCGCCTGGTAGAGGAGCCACCGGTTGAGGACGAGGTCCATCGACGGCTCGGGCGTCCGGACCTGGATGGTCCCGAGCAGGCCGTCCCAGAATGCCTGGACCCCGGCGAGCGCCTCCCCGGCTGCCCCCGCGCCCCGGAACCGCTGGACCACGGCCCGCACGGCGGCGGCGTTCGCTGCTTCGCCCAGCTGCCCGATGAGGGTCTGTTCCTCGCCGGGCTCGAGCGTCAGCTGCACCTGGACGGCGCCGCACGCGTCGAGCGTGGCGCCGGTCCGATCCGACAGCATCCGGCGCGCGAGTCCTGCGGGGTTGCCGAGCGTACCGTTGCGGCCGATGAACTCGGTGCGATCGCCGGTGATCGTGCGGGCGCGGCGTGCCCCGGCATCCTGCCCGGGAGCGGCCAGGTCGAGGAACGCGACGCGATCGCCGAAGGCGCTGCGGAACGCGTTCGAGGCGATCAGTGCGCCGGTGCCCGGCTCGCGGCTGGTCACCAGGTGCAGTCCCGTCCTGGCGCGGTGCTCGCCCAGGACCCACTCGACATAGAGCGTGGCGGAGATCCGGCGCCGCCGGGACGAGCGGTTCCGCAGCGCCAGCTGGAAGATCTTGACCGACTCGTCCTGCGGCACGAACAGCCGGAGCTGCGACAGGATGCCGTCTCGTGCGTGCTCGAAGGTCGAGTAGCCCTGGCCGTGGCGTACGGTGTACGGCTCGCCGCCGCCGGACGGCAGCGGCGTAGCCGACCAGACCCGGCCGCTCTCGTCGTCGCGGAGGAAGACGGCTTCGCCCGGCGGGTCGCGGACGGGATCGTTGTGCCAGGGCGTCAGGCGGTTGTCGTGGCTGTTGCCGGACCAGGTGAAGCCCGGTCCCAGGTCGGTGGCCACGAAGCCGAATCGCGCGTGGGCGACGACATTGGACCATGGGGCCGGGGGCACACTGCCTGCCCCCTGGTTCACGCGGATCACATACTCCCGGCCGCCGTCGGCAAACCCGCCGACGCCGTTGAACAGCTCGAGCGCGGCGGGTTCCTCCGGCACGGGCTGCTCGGCGGCGATGATCTCGGGCGGGCGCGGCGACACGGCGGCGAGCGGCTCGACCGGCACGTGCGGGCGGACGAGCTGCTGGTGCAGGCCGCCGTGCGCGCCGTCCATCACCGCGCGCGCCGTCGCACGCAGCAGCGTCTGGTCGTCCTGCGGGATCAGGTCGGCGCGGCGGAGGAACACGCCGCCCGGCCGATCCGCCCAGGGATTCTCCGGGCTGTTGTCGAGCGTCTGCTGCAGTTCATCCTGCAGATCCTGGCGGTAGGTGGTGGCGTGCTCGTTGATGACGACGAGGTCGAACATCAGCCCCTTGACGCGCAGGTATTCGTGGGCCTTGAGCAGGTCGCGGAACAGCGGCAGCTCCGCCTCATCGGAGATCCGGGCGAGGAGGATCGGCATGTCGCCCGAGATGCCGTGCTTCCACAGTTCGGGCTGCGCACGCCGGTTGGTGTGCACGGCCTCGGCCGAGCGGAGGCGGGGGTCGCCGTAGAGCAGCCGTCCGCCCAGGCGCTGGAACCGCATCGAGTCGTCCACCGTCAGGCCGAAGTGACGCAGCTCGATGAGGCTGTGGGTGCCGGCCAGCGCGAGGGCACGCGCGACCGCCCGCCGGTCGTGATATTTCTCGATCAGCCGCATCGCCTCTGCTTCCGACTCCGCGTAGCCGGTCGTGAAGGCCAGTCGCGCCGTGCTGCCGGGCGGCAGCCGGACTGACTGGCGCAGCGACACGATCGGATCGAGGACCGGCCCCGTCGTGTTCGACAGCGCTTCCGCCCCGAACAGCGCCAACGGACGGGCGAGCGTGCGGCCGCGGCCGATGAACCGCGCGCGATCGGTCTCGAACTCGGTCGGCGGCCCGACGCGCCGGCGCCCGCTGAGGACGTGGACGAGATAGCTGCGTCCACCGCCGCTGCGGGGGCGGCGGGCGCAGATCAGCGCATCGCGATCGACGATGGCCCGGGTCTCGACGAACAGGTTGGAGAAGGCCGGATGCGCCAGGTCCGCGTCGGCGGGGGCGATCACCACTTCCGCGTAGCTCGTGAGGTCGAGGCTGCGGGCGCGCGAGCTCTGATTGGTCAGCGACACGCGCCGCAGTTCGACGTCGTCTTCCGGGGACACGACGATTTCGGTCCGCGTCTCGATGCCATCGTCCACGCGCCGGTAGACGGCGCGGTCGGCGGCGAACGTGACCTCGTAGTCATCCGCCTCCCGGCGGGTCGGCTGGTATGCGGTCGACCAGACCTCGCCGGACTCGAGGTCGCGGACGTAGCAGAAGCTGCCCCAGTCGTCGCAGGTGATGTCCTCACGCCACCGCGTCATCGCGGTGCCGTGGCGCCGGCTGTAGCCGCCGCCGGCGTTGCTGACCATGACCGCGTAGGCCCCGTTCGAGAGGAGGTGGGTGCGCGGCGTCAAGGTATGCGGCGTGACGTAGCGTCGAACAGCCGGCGCCGCCACGCCGCGGGCGAACGGCACGTGCTCGGCCATCTCCACCGGCGGGTTCTTCAGCGGCACGAGCTGCGGGACGCGCTCCTGGAGCAGCAGCTCCGCCGCCTGGATGCGCGGGTCGGCGTGAAACCGCCGCTGCATGGCATGGTCGTGCAGCACGTTGTCGAGCGCGACCAGGCTCATCCCCTGGTGGTGGGCCATGTAGGTCGGGAGCACCACCCCCTTGGTCACGTCGGCGGGCATCCGCTCCGGGGTGTAGTCGATGGCCTCGAAATAACCGTAGCGGCCGGCCAGCCCCTCGGCCTCGAGGCGGGCGAGGTTCCGCACGGCCTCCATCGGCGCGACGGGGGCGGCGAGCATGGTGGCGTACGGCGCCACGACCAGGTCCTCGCCAAGGCCGCGCTTCAGGCCCAGCCCGGGCACGCCAAAGGCGCGGTACTGGAAGTTCCCCTCCAGGTCCTGGCCGTTGTAGGCCGATTCCGAGATGCCCCAGGGCACGCCGCGCGAGCGTCGCGTACTGGATCTGGTGATCGACGACGGCTTCGTAGGTCTCGTCGAGCAGCGTGCCGGCGTGCGTGCGCATCACGAGGAGCGGCATCAGGTACTCGAACATCGACGCGCTCCACGACAGCAGGGCGCGGGAGGTGCCGCTCGGCGTCAGCGCGCGGCCGAGCCTGAACCAGTGCTCGTGGGAGATCTTGCCGGTGGCGATGGCCATGAAGCTCGCCAGCCGCGCCTCCGACGCCAGCAGGTCGTAGTACGACGCATCGAGCCGCCCGTCGGTCACGCTGAACCCGATGGAGAAGAGCTGTCGATCGCGGTCGAACAGGAAGTCGAACTCGATTTCCTCGAGCAGATCGTCGGCGAGCACGCCGAGCCGCTCGGCGCGGTCCCGCAGGTCCTGGGCATGGCGCTTCGCGCGCAGGACCAGCTCCCGGAGCTGCCCGGCCCGTGGGTTGCCGGCGAGCCGCTCGAGCGTGCGGTCGCAGGCATGCGCGAGCGAGTCGAGCGTCGGCACCGCGGTGGGAATGTCCGCCGCCGCGTCGCCGGACATCACCGTCGTCCATCCCGTCAGGCGGTCGAGCTCGGCGTGGCGGGCGGCGACCTGGGCCGCCGCTCGCTCCAGCCAGAAGCTCGCCTCCGTGAGCGAGGCGCCGCGATCGGTGTCCGCGGCGCTGACGCTGTCGTCGATTTCATGCAGCAGGACGGAGATGGCCGACAGCCGGTCCCGGACCTGGCCCAGGAGCGTGCGCCACGCCGGCAGGGTCGCCGGACGCTGGGCGAGCGCCACGTTCAGCTCGGCGACCTGCCCGTGCAGGCGCCCGCCCGCGGCGCCGCGGCCCACCGTCCGCATCGCCGCCTCGAAGAGGGCGACGTCGTCCGCGATCCCGTCGAGCGCCGACGCTTCGATGATCGGCAGCGCTTCCGCGATGCCTTCGAGACCCGAGCGGAGTGTCAGGAGATAGCCGGCGAGGTTGCCGCTGTCCACGGTCGAGATGTAGGCCGGCACCAGCGGCGCCAACGTCTTCGTGTCGTACCAGTTGTAGAAGTGGCCCCGGTAGCGCTGCATGCGCAGCAGGGTCTCGAAGGTCGGCTCCAGGCGGTCGAGCACGCCCGTCGCGCTCAGATACCCCATGTCGTAGGCCGCCAGCGTCGCCAGCAGCTGCAGGCCGATGTTGGTGGGTGAGGTCCGGTGCGCGATCACGTCGGCGCGGTTGTCCTGGTAGTTGTCCGGAATCAGCCAGTTGTCGGCGGGAACGAGCAGGTCCTCGAAGAAGCGCCAGGTCTTCCGGGCGGCGTGGCGGAGCGCCGCGCGATCGGCGGTGTCGAGCGGCGCATGCCGGTGCTTGAGCGGCACGCTGGACGTGTAGGCCACGACCGGCGACAGCAGCCAGACGAAGACGATCGGGGCCGCCAGCAGGATGGCTCCGGGCGCGGCAACCGCGACCATGGCGCCGGCGGCGCCCGCCAGGGCGAGCGCCGGCCACATCCGCGCCAGGACGCCAGGGAAGCGTGCGCGGCGCGACGACGCGGTCGGCGGTGACCCACTGCAGCAGGTGGCGCCGGGTGAGGAGCAGGCGGAACAGCACGCGGCCGATCGCGTCGGCCATCACGAAGGTCTGGTGCGCGAGCAGGAGCACCGAGAAGGCGGCCTGACGCAGCGCCATCAGGATGTTCTCGCGCTCGACGTGGAGGTGCTGCCGCAGCGGGACGCCCGACACGCGGCTGACCATCGATCGCCCGAGCTGCATGTAGGCGGGAAACGCCAGGATCGAGCAGCCCGAGGGCCATCCACACGAGACGGCGAGCCGGGCAGCACCGTCCAGGCGGCGGCAAAGCAGCACCATCAGCGCCGGCGCCATCAGGCTCCGCCGCAGGTTGTCGAGGATCTTCCAGCGCGAGATGGCCGGCAGCCGGTTGGCGACGGGTCGTGCGTCCTGGCCGGGCACGGTGCGCCACAGCCAGCGCGCGATCTGCCAGTCGCCGCGCACCCAGCGATGCTGGCGGGCAGAGAAGGTGAGGTAGTTCGACGGGTAGTCGTCGATGAGGTGGATGTCGGTGCACAGCGCCGCGCGCGCGAAGAACCCCTCGAAGAGATCGTGGCTGAGCAGCGCGTTCTCGGGGACGCGGCCATCGAGCGCCGCCTCGAACGCGTCGACGTCGTAGATCCCCTTGCCGACGTAGCTGCCTTCGTGGAACAGGTCCTGGTAGACGTCCGACACCGCCGTGGTGTACGGGTCGATGCCGACGTGGCCCGAGAAGACCCGCGAGAACATGGTGCGGTTCGCGCTGACCACGCTGACCGCAACGCGCGGCTGGAGGATGCCGTAGCCTTCGGTGACACGGCGGAGCCGCGCGTCGAACCGCGGCCGGTTGAGCGGATGCGACAGCGTGCCGACCAGGCGTGCGCGCCGCCTCCATCGGCAGCTGGGTGTCGGAGTCGAGCGTGATGACGTAGCGCACGGACGGCAGTATCGAGATCTCGCCGTGCTGGACGATGAAGCTGGTGTCCGTCGCCTGCCGCAGCAGCCGGTTGAACTCGTGCAGCTTGCCGCGCTTGCGCTCCCAGCCCATCCAGCGCCGCTCCTGCGGGTTCCAGCGCCGCTCGCGGTGGAAGAGGAAGAAGCGGTCGGCGCCGTGCCGCGCGTTCAGCCGGTCGATGCCCTGGCGGGCGACGTCCAGCAGCGGCTCGTCGCCGGCGAGGACCTGCTCGTCGGCGTCGCCGAAATCGGTGAGCAGCGCGAAGTGCAGGTGCCGGTCGCGGTTGGCGAAGAAGCGGACCTCGAGGTCGTCGAGGAGCGCGTCGATCTGCGATCGCCCGCTCACCAGCGCCGGCACGGCCACGATGGTCCGGTCGCGCGCGGGGATGCCCTTGCGCATGTCGAGCTTCGGCAGCTGGCGCGGCGGGATGAGCGTGGTCACGAGCAGGTTGAGCAGGTTGATGACCAGCTCGCTCACCGGCAGCACCGCGACGGCGGCGACCAGCCACAGCCCGGCGCCGGACGCACCGTTGTTGGCCGCGTACGAGAGCAGGCTGGCCATCGTAATGGCGATGGCGACGCCAATCGTGCCCAGGTAGCCAAGCGCCGGATGGCGGAAGACGAAGCGGCTCACCCGTTCGCGCACCGTCGGCGGATAGCCGAGCTCGGCCTCGAGCTGGAAGCGGCCGCGCGAGATGAGGTAGTAGCCGACGTGATGCTGGCGGTCGTTATCCGGCGCCGCGCGCATGGCGGCGTCCGCCAGCCTGACCGCCCGCCGCGCGACATCCCCTTCAGGCAGATGGGCGCCGCGCGCCAGCTGCTCGACTGAATGCCGGTAGCGATCGCGCGTCGGGAAATCCATGCCGGCATAGGCGCCGGCCGGGTCTTCGCGAAGAATCTGCTCGACCAGGCTGACGCGCTCGAAGAACAGCGGCCAGTCGATCGACGACAGCAGCCGCATCGTGGTGACGATGTTGCCGATCGCGACCTGGTTCGCGGCCTCGCGCTGGTGCTCGCGGCGGAGCATGGCCTCGGGCGTGTCGTCCTGGGCCTGGAGGGCCGTCTGCAGCGCCTGCCAGGCCGGGGCGGCGGACGAAGGCTGGTCGCGCAGCCACTGCAGGAGCTCGACCACGAACGGCGCCGACAGCCGCCCCGTCCGTCCCGCCGCCGAGGCCAGCGACTTGTCGATCACCGCCGTGGGCTCCTCGGTCGTGTCGACGAACCGCAGTCCCCAGCGGCGCGCGTCCTCGCGCTCCCGGCTCGCCGCCACGACGTCCGCCGCGAGCCGGCGGAGCTCGTCCACGAGGGCGATACGGAGCATGATCGGGACGGCCCAGATCTCCCCGATCGACAGCGGCGCGACGCGCTGATAGGCGCTGACGTAGCCGACGAGCGTCTGCAGGTCGAAGCGCCCCGCGGTGTGCGCGACGAGCTCCCGGGCGATCAGGAACACCCGCGGGTAGCCGAGATAGGGGCCGGCCGCCAGCTTGGGCAGCTCGATGTAGTACTTCCGCGGCAGGTCCTGGCGGATGGCCCGGACCTGGTCCTGGACGACGTGATGGTTGTCGCGCAGCCAGTCTTCCGACGGCACGGGCTGGCTGCCCCGCCCGGTCGAGGTCAGGTAGCGATAGGCCGCATCGAGCTCCCTGGCGCTGTCGTCGAGGTGGGGAATGAGCGGCCGGCCGCGCGTGGCGTCCGGCAGCAGCGTGCTGTCCGCCGCCAGCCGGGCCGCGTGCGCTTCGAGCTGCTCCTGGCTGAAGAGGTCGGGAGGGGCTGCCGTCGCCTCGAGCGTGTCGTCGAGCGGAGCTGTGGTCGTCAAGGCACGAGCCGCCGTGCCGCGGGGGTCCTACGCATGCCCCACGATTATAGGAAGAAGGCCGCCTGCTGAGTTCCGCGATTCGGCGTCCGCCTCGGCAGCGGGCTTCAGAAAAGACGCGTCAGCGGCGGCGCCGTGGGTGCCACGAACACCGCCGCACCGGTGCGGGCCGGAAACGCGGCACGAAATGCCGCGATCCATCGGGCGGCGAAGGCGTCGGCATCCTGGTGGTCCACGAGCGCCCAGACGCTGCCGCCAAAGCCGGCGCCGAAGCTCGACGCCGCAAAGGCGCCGAGCGCGCGGGCGGAGTGCGCAAGCGCGGTCGTTTCAGGCACCTGGTTCCGGAGGAGCGATTCGGCCTCGGCCTGCGTGTCCTCGGCCAGGCGGGAAACGCGGCCCGCATCGGCCTGGCGGAAGGCCTCCGTCGCGGCCGCCACGCGCTCATCCTCCCCGAGGAAATGCCTGAGCCGGCGGTCGAGGTCGGCGGTCGCGAGGGCGCCGGGCTCGCGTCCGGCCAGTTCCCGCAGCCGTACCGGCGCCTCAGCCGAGGAGTCCAGGGCGCGGCGGAGGGAGGGCTGAGCCGGCTCGTGGCGGTTCCACAGCGCAAGGAGGGCGGCCGCTTCACGCGACAGCCGGTTGTAGGCCTCCCGGGCCTCCCCGGTCTTCCGGGCCGCCACGCCGCTGGCGGCCACGACGAAGGTCCAGGCCTCCGGCAGGCGGACGGTGGCGAGGTGCGCGATCGGGACGAAGGAGAACGCCGAGAGCTGGCGCGCGGCGGTCGCGACGATCGCCAGGTGATCCTCGCTGCCGCCATGGGTCCCGACGCCGCTGTCGCCGGCCAGCGTACCGAAGCGCATCCCGTTCTCGATGCAGGCGTAGTAGCCGGCGGCGTCGAGCGGCCCGCGGATGTTCTCCTGCCAGGCGGGCAGGTCGCGGATCCCGGCGAGCGTGACCAGCGCCTCCGCCAGGCCGACCATCAGCGCGCTCGAGCTGCTCATGCCCGACGCGCTCGGCAGATCGCTGGCAAACACGATGTCGGCGCCGGGCACCGCCCCGGTGAAATTGCGCGCCAGCCGGCGCACCACCACCTGCGCATAGTTGCGCCACCCGGTGACCGCCAGGGCGGCCGCGCCATCGACGGCGAACTCCTCGCTGCGCCCGGCGTCGAGCATGCGGACCACGCCGTCGCCCCGGCGCCGGGCGGCGAGGGCGAAGCCCCGCGGCACCGTGCCGACGAGCGACCGGCCGCCGCAGTAGTCCGTGTGCCTGCCGAATACCTCGATGCGGCCGGGCACCCACCAGGCGTGGACCGGCTCGTTGCGGACGGATGACCGGAACGCCTGCAGGACCACCTCGAACAGCGCCGCCCTCGACGGCGTGTCGCGGGCGGAGAGGCCGTGCCCCTCGAGCACGGAGGCAGCGTGCGCCCCGGTCATGGCCGGGGTGTCACCCCGGCGAGGCGGCGCTCCACTTCGGCCGCGTCGGCCCGCTGCGACAGGTCGAGCACCGGCCCGCGGGCCGGAACGACCCGGAACGGCGTGCCGCGGGCCATGGCGAGGGCGACAGCGGACGGCAGCTCGAGCTCCCCCCGGGGCGAAGGCGCGACATCCCGGCAGGCCTCGAAGATCCGGCGGTCGAACCGCCAGCAGTTCATGCTGATCAGCCGGGGACGGTCATCTCCGGCGGCATCGGCCGCGGCCGGCTTCTCCACGATTTCGGTCAGGTAGCCGCGGGCGTCCGTCGCGGCCAGGGCGAACGCGCGGAGGCGGGCCGGCTCGATGTTGCTCGTGTGGACGAGATCCTCCGCATCGAATCCGGCGAGGCCGGGCTCGTCGAGCGCGGCGATATCGCGCAGAGCCGGCGCGGGGTAGAGGTTGTCGCCATTGACGACGATCAGGGAACCGTCGCCCGACCATGCCTCGGCCGCGAGGACGGCGTTGGCCGTGCCGAGCGGCTCGGGCTGGACGAGAAAATCGACGGAGAGGCGGGAGGGAGGGGCGGTGCGTTCGTAGTAGTCGCGCAGGGGCGCGTGGCCGGGCGCCACGATCAGGCCGACGTGGCGGATGCCGGCGTCGGCGAGGGCGGACAGCACGAAATCGAGGAACGGCCGCCCGGCCACCGGCATCATGGCCTTGAGGCCGGCGTCGGCGGCGCGCCGCTGCGCGGCGGTGAGCGCGGCGGACGGGTCCGCCGAACGCATCCGCGTCCCGAGCCCCCGTGCGAGCACCGCGGCACGGAGAGGCATCAGGACACGGACCTCAGGCCGTGCCGGGCGCCGCGCACAGCGCGGGCACCCGGCACGTGACAACTCAACACGGCGCGACCCAGGACGCCGCCGTGCCTAGAACAGCAGCCGTCCCCCGAAGCGGATGACCCGCTCGCCAAAGGAGCTCGTGACCCGCCCGAAGTTGTTGCTCTCGAGCGACCCCGAGGGGTTGTTCCAGTGGGGCGTGTTCGTCAGGTTGAAGAAGTCCGCCCGGAGCTCGGCGTGGCGGGTGCCGAAGCGGATGATCTTCACGACCGACGCGTCGAGGTTCGTGTAGCCCGGCCCGGTGAGCAGGGCGTTCCGTTCGACGTTCCCCCAGGCGCCCGGCGCCGGCGCCGAGAACACCGAGGTGTCGAACCACAGCTCGCTCGAGCCGATGCCGCCGAGCACCTCCGGCTTGCCGGTGGCGTTCGGCCGCTGCGTGTTGCCCGGCGCCCGCAGGCCGGCCGCGCTCGCCGTGAAATTGATCGGCGAGCCGGAGGAGGCGGAGAAGATGCCGGTGACCTGCCAGTCGCCGAGCACTCGGCCGAGCACGCCGGTCTGGAGCCACTTGCCCTGCGGCCCCCACGGCAGCACGTAGACGAAGCTGCTGACGAAGTTGTGCAGCTGATCGAACTCCGTGCGTCCCCAGCTGCGCTCGAAGTCGGCCGGCGTCGCGATCGTGCCGTTCGAGTCACCCTGGAAGTAGTTGAAGCCGCGGCCCAGGGTGTACGAGTTGGTCATCAGCAGGCCGCCGGTCATCCGGCGGTCCACCTTCACCTGCATCGAGTGATAGGTGGTCTTCACCGGGATGGTCGTCGTCGCGCTGGCGGTGCGGCCGAACTGGGCGAACAGCGGCTGTCCCGCGCGATCCGCGCCGAGCGTGTAGCCGGCATTGAGGTCGATGCGCGCGATGATGTCCTGGCCGCGGTTACCGACGTAGGCGACCTCCGCGCTGAATCGTCCGGGCAGCTCCCGCTGGTAGGCGACGTTCCAGGAGTGCAGCTTGCCTTCGCGCAGGTCGGTCGGCACCGAGAAGAAGCCCTGCGCGTTGAACGGCGCGGCCGGCACGATGCCGGTGTCGGGGATCTCGGCGAAGTTCGGCGCCGGCAGCCCGGCCGCCAGCGAGCCGGCGGTCGAGAAGCTGTTGGGCGGCGTGATCTCGTTGTTCTGCTTGACCGGGTAGTTGAAGGCGTACCAGTTGTCCGGCCAGGGGATCGAGCTCGAGCCGTAGCCGGCACGCATGACGTTCTTCTCGTTCAGACGCCAGGACACGCCGGTGCGCGGGTTGAAGTTGAGCCAGTAGCTCTCGACGCCGAGGTTCTCCGGGACCTGGCTGTAGCCCGCGACCCGCAACGTGTTGTTGGTGGCGTCGTAGTTGGACAGCCCGCCCGCGCCCGGTCAGCCCGACGAGCGGGGTGTAGTACTCATGCCGCAGCCCGAGATCGACGGTCACGTTCTGCCGGAGCTGCCACTTGTCGTGGATGTAGCTGAACGTCGCCCAGTGCCGCGTGCCGGGATCGATGTCGGTGATCAGGTCGCGCCCGACGCTTTGCGGCACGTCGAGCAGGAACGAGGCGAAGGAGTTCGCGAAGCCGTTCTGCGAGGCGCTGTTGCCGGGAATCGCGGTCGTCGCGCCGCGGAAGCGGAAGACGCCGCGCGGGCCGCCCTGATCCTGCACCTGGAGCAGGAAGTCGCGGTTGTAGCGCAGGTCGCCGCCGACCTTCACGGTGTGGTTGCCGAGCAGCTTGGTGACCGTCGTGGCCGCCGTCCAGGTGCGCTCCGAGCGGTCCCAGGGCAGCGACGCGGAGTAGCCGATGAGCGTGCCGTTGTAACCGCCGACGTCGATCGTCGAGATGCCGCTCGAGAAGCGATTGAGGTTGACGCCGCGGATGCCGAGCTGCTCGGCGGTGTTCAGTCCGTCGGCTTCCGAGATCGCTTCGTTGTGGTAGTAGCTCATGCCGAGCCGGACTTCCTGGAGCAGCGTCGGCGACCAGGTCCGCGTGTAGTTGCCCGCCGTGTTGTAGGTCGGGTTGGTGCCGAAGCCGGCGAAGCCCTTGATGCCGCCGAACTCGCCGAAGGTCGCCGGGTCGTAGGTCGTCGGGTTCTGGTAGCTGTAGCGCACCGACAGGTTGTTCGACGGGCTGAGCTGGCTCGTGACCTTCACGTCAAACTGGTTGGTGCGCTTCTCGCGCACGTAGGGCTGCTCGTAATTGGTCGTGCCGAGCGGCACGCCGGAGATGTTGGGCAGCGGCACGTTGGCGAGCAGGCGTTGCGCGATCGGGCTGAGCCGCGCCGCCGGGATCTGATTGTTGGGGAACGGCGTGCGGCCGGTGCCATCCGGGTTGCCGGTGGCCGGGTCGTAGATGATCGTTGGCGCCGAGCTGAAGTCGCCGGTCCGGAACTGCGCCTCGGGCAGCGTGGCGCGCGTGATGCGGCCGCTGTCGTCCACGGTCCGCATGTAGTCGCCGAAGAAGAACAGCTTGTTGCGGATGATCGGGCCGCCCAGCGTGAAGCCCCCCTGGAGATAGGTCGTGTCGGGCGGCTTCGGAGAGCGTCGAGAAGGCGTTGCGGGCTATGGTCGCGTCGGTGTTGCCGAACGCGAACGCCGAGCCCTTGTACTCGTTGGTCCCCGACTTCAGCGTCACGTTGGTGACCGCGCCGCCGGCCCGGCCGAACTCGGCGTCGTAGTTGCTCGTCGTCACCGCCACGGTCTCGAGCGCCTCGGCGTTCGGGATGAGCACGGTGAGCAGGCCGGTCTTGTGGTTGTTGTCGATGCCCTCGAGCTGAACGTTGTTCGACAGCCGCGACTGGCCGTTGACGTTGGTCGACAGGCTGTCCTGCGAGTTGAAGAACTCGGAGTGCGGCCGGAACGGCCGGCCGGCGCCGGGCACCGTGATCAGCATGCCCTGGAAATTGCGGTTGAAGCCGAGCGGCATCTGGGCGATCTGCTCACCTTCGATGATGCGCCCGGTGTCGGTGCGATCGGTCTGGAGCAGCGGCGTCTCGCCGGCGACGGTCACCGACTCGGTGAGCGCGCCGACGCTGAGCGCCACGTCCACGCGCACCGTCGTGTTGACCCGGACCTCGACCCCTTCGCGGACGAACTTCTTGAAGCCCTGCAGCTCCCCTTCGACCCGGTAGACGCCGGGCGGCAGGTTCGTGAACGTGTAGAAGCCGGTGTCGTTGCTGACGGCCGAGCGCGCGACGTTGGTCTGCACTTCGGTGGCCGTGACGGTGGTGCCGGGCACGGCGGCGCCGCTGTCGTCCCGGACGTTGCCGAGAAGCGTGCCATTGGCCGCCTGCCCGTAAACGGGCGACGGCACGGTGAGAAGAACACCAACGACGAGGGTCAGCGTCAGGACCACCAGGCGGTGCATCGCCGAAGACGCCTTCCACAACCTGCAACACATCAGTTGCCTCCTCCGGTCTGCGGATATCGAACGTCAGACCTCCGGCACGCAGAAACCGGGGCTGACAGCTGACCATGCTATCAAACTTGCTCCGCGCCAGGCGGGCAACCGGGGCGGGGATCAGTGAATTTCCGGCTCGCCGATCGGGGCGGTGCCCTCGAGGAAATCGAAGTCGCAGCCCTGGTCCGCCTGGGTGACGTGTTCGGCGTAGAGCCGGCCGAATCCGCGCGGGTAGTGCTGCGGGCGGGGCTGCCAGGCGGCGCGCCGCCGCGCCAGCTCGTCGTCGGGCACCCGCAGCTCGAGCCGCCGCCCCGGCACGTCCAGCGCGATGATGTCGCCGTCCTGGACGAGCGCCAGCGGACCGCCGACGAACGATTCCGGCGCCACGTGCAGGATGCAGGTGCCGTAGCTCGTGCCGCTCATGCGGGCATCCGACACCCGGACCATGTCGCGGATGCCCTGCGCCAGGATCTTCCTGGGGATGGGCAGCATGCCCCATTCCGGCATCCCCGGCCCGCCGAGCGGCCCGGCGTCCTTCAGGACCAGCACCGAGTCGGGCGTGACCGGCAGCGCCGGGTCGTCGATCCGGGCATCCATGTCGTTGTAGTTCTCGAAGACGACCGCCGGGCCGGCATGCTGCAGCAGCCGGCGGTCCAGCACGGCGGTGTGCTTGATGACCGCCCCGCGCGGCGCCAGGTTGCCGCGCAGCACGGCGACCCCGCCCTCGGGCCCGATCGGCCGCTCCGCCGGCGCGATGACCTCGTCGTTGCAGACGATCGCCCCCGCGATGTTCTCGCCCAGCGTCCGGCCGTTCACGGTCAGGCACCCGAGCTGCAGGTGCGTCCCCAGGCGTTTCAGCAGCCCGGGCAGGCCGCCCGCGTAGAAGAAGTCCTCCATCAGGAACTGGCCGGACGGCCGCAGGTTGGCGAGGAACGGGGTGCGGCGCGACAGCGCGTCGAACCGGTCCAGATCGAGCTGCGGCGCCGGCGCGGCCCGCCATCGCGATCAGGTGGATGATGGCGTTGGTCGAGCCGCCGAGCGCCATCGCCGCCACGACGGCGTTCTCGAACGCCTCGGTGGTCAGGATCTCGCGCGGCGTGCAGGTGCTCCCAGACCATGTCCACGATGCGCCGTCCGGCGGCGGTGGCCATGCGCGGGTGCGCGGAGTCGGCGGCGGGGATGGACGACGCGCCCGGCAGCGTCAGCCCCAGCGCATCCACCGCCGACGTCATCGTCGACGCCGTGCCCATCGTCATGCACGTGCCGAACGAGCGGGCGATGCCGTCCTCCATCTCGCGCCAGGAGCACTCGTCGAGCGTGCCCGCCCGGCGCTCGGTCCAGTATTTCCAGACGTCGCTGCCCGAGCCGAGGATCTGTCCGCGCCAGTTGCCGCGCAGCATCGGGCCGGCCGGGACGAGGAGCGCCGGCAGGTTGGCGCTGGTGGCCCCCATCACGAGCGCCGGCACCGTCTTGTCGCAGCCGCCCATCAGAACCACGCCGTCCGCCGGGTACGAGCGGAGCGCTTCCTCGGCGTCCATGGCGAGCAGGTTGCGATACATCATCGTGCTCGGCTTCATGAACGTCTCGCCGAGCGTCAGGAGCGGGATCTCCATCGGGAAGCCGCCCGCCTGCCAGATGCCGCGCTTGACCTCCTCGGCGCGCACGCGGAAGTGCGCGTGGCAGGGGTTGGCATCGCTCCAGGTGTTGAGGATGGCGATGACCGGCTTGCCCAGCATGTCCTCGAGGCTGAAGCCGGCCTGCTTGGCGCGCGAGCGATGGCCGAACGACCGCAGATCGTCGCGGCCGAACCAGCGGTGGCTTCGCAGTTCCTCCGGCGTGCGCCGCGGACGCGTCATGCGCGCTGCCCGGCCAGCGCCCGCGCGACAGGCGCGAGCTGTTCGAGCTCGGCTTTCTCGAGCGGGGAGACGAACGGCGGGATCGGGCCGGTCGGCGCCACGCCGGCCAGCTCCGTCGCGTGGTGCAGCACGCGCGCCGGACCCCACTCGTCGCGCAGATCCTCGAGGGGCAGGAAGGCCTTGCGGAGCCGCTCGGCGGCCGCCCAGTCCTGCGCCTTGCAGGCGTGGAAGAGCGCCGTGCACAGGCGCCGGCGCGATGCAGCCCGACCCGGTCGTGAAGCCGGTCAGGCCGCACGTCGCGCAGGTGGAAGACAGCCGGCCGCTCGCCCATGCCGCTGACCACGCGGGTGCGGTCGACGCGCCGGAGCAGCCCGTCCAGGTAGCCGTCGTGCAGGGGGTCCTCGCGAACCACGGCGTACTTGATGGCGAGGCCGACGCCGTCGTCCATCAGCCGGCCGACCGCGTCGAGCCCGGCCTCCTTGTCGCTCCCGAAGCCGTCCTCGGACTTGAGGTAGAGGATGAGCGGCATGCCCGCCGCGTCGGCGATCTCGCGCAGCCCCGCTTCCATCCCGTCGGCATCACGCGGGTCGCCGCAGGGCAGCGCCATCGCGGTCCGGAAGTGGTGGCGTTTGAGCAGCGCGACCTGGTCCATCGCCCGGCCGTACGACGGACCCACGCTCGGGATCGCCCACCGCGTCGGCGGGAAGCCGCTGAGCCAGTCCAGCAGCGCCTCGTACTCGGCGAGCGTGATGTGGTAGAGGAACGCGTTCCCGCCGTAGAGATACCGCGTGATGCCGCCCGCCTCGATGTGGCTGGCGACGCGTTCGGCGGCGTCGAAATCGAGGCTCCGCCGGCTGTCGGCTTGCCGCGGCAGCGGCGGGACCGCATACACGGCGTTCAGTTCGGGAGTGGTGCTCATGCGAATGGAAAAGTGTAACCGCTCGCCGCCGTGCGCGCGAGCGCAGGAAATCCCTAGCTTCCCGTCCCCTCGGCCAGCGTGACGGCGCCGGGCCGCGGCGCCGGGCGCGGCGCCGGCAGCCGCAGCGTCACGACGAGCAGGGCCTCGACGACGAGCACGCCGGCGAGCACGAGCAGGCCGCCGGTGTGGCCCCCCGTCAGGTCGCGCAGGGCGCCCATCATCGACGGGCCGAAGAAGCCGCCCAGGTTGCCGATCGCGTTGATGAGGCCGATGCCCGCGGCCGCGCCGGTACCGCCGAGGAGCATGGGCGGGATGGCCCAGAACACGCTCATCACCGAGCGCTGGCCCATCTGCGAAAGGGTGAAGCTCAGGACGAGCAGCCAGACGTTGCCCTGGAACGCGACAGCCAGCACCAGGCCGACTGCCGCCGTCAGCGCGCACCCGGCGACGTGGAACTTCCGCTCGCCGGTCCGGTCGGAATGCCGGCCGACCAGCACCATCGCCACCAGCGCCGCCGCGAAGGGGATGGCGGTCAGCGTGCTCAGCCCGAACCCGCTGGCGCCGGAGGCCTCGACGAGAATCCGCGGCAGCCACAGGAAGATGCCGTAGGTGACCGTCGTGTTCATGAAGTAGACGGCGCACAGCAGCCACACGCGGCCGCTCGACAGGGTGCGCCCCACCGAGACGTGGCCGGTGGCGCCGCGCACGGCGCGCTCCTCGCTCATCGTCCGGGTCAGCCATGCGCGCTCCGCCGCCGGCAGCCACGTCGCCCCTTCCGGCCGGTCGGTCAGCACCCGCAGCGCCAGCACGCCGAGGATCACCGCCGGCAGCCCTTCGAGCAGGAACAGCCATTGCCACCCGTGCAGCCCGAGGATCCCGTTCATCTGGAGGATCGCCTCCGACAACGGCGCGCCGACGATCACCGACACCGGGGCGGCCATCATGAAGAGCGCGTTGGTGCGGGCGCGCTCCGCCGCCGGGATCCAGTAGGTCAGGTAGAGGACCATCCCCGGGAAGAAGCCGGCCTCCGCCAGCCCGAGGATCACGCGCGCCGTCATGAAGGACCAGACGTCGGTGATGAACATCGTGCCCATGCACACGAGGCCCCACACGATCATGATGCGGGCAATCCACCGGCGGGCGCCGACCCGCTCGAGGATCAGGTTGCTCGGGACCTCGAAGAGGCAGTAGCCGAGGAAGAACAGGCCGGCGCCGACGCCATACTGCGTCGCGCTCAGGCCGAGGTCCCGCTGCAGCTCGGTCGCGGCGAACCCGATGTTCACCCGGTCGATGTAGGCAACGACGTAGCAGATGAAGGCGAACGGGATCAGCCGGCGGGTGACGCGCCCGATGACGAGACGGCGCTCGATCTGGGTCTGGTCCATGGGAGGTTGGGCGGACGATATCACGCAAAGGGCGAAGGGCTAAGGGCGAAGGGCGAAGGGCGAAGGGCGAAGGGCGAAGGGCGAAGGGCGAAGGGCGAAGGGCGAAGCCGGCTCGCTCGAGGGCGGCGGTGATCTCGGGGTTCTGCATGAACCAGTGCCACACCCGCCCCGTCCGCAGGTTCTCGGCGCTCAGCAGCGTGATGCCGAGATCGATGCCGATGACGTCCGGGTTCACCCAGCCGTCGGTGGGATGGAACGCGTCGGCGAAACCGTAGCGGCCGTAGATCGTCCCGCCGAAGCGGCGCTGCATCTCGAGCAGCGCCGGGAGCGCGATGTCCGGGGTGAACATCAGCGAGCCGGCGGCCGCGGCGGGGACGACGGTGCCGTCGATGGCGGGGTGGCGGGGCGGCCCGCCCCACGCCACGTAGCCCTTCCGGCTGTCCGACGCCGTGATGCCCCAGACGTGCTCGGTGTAGCCGGGGAACTCACCCGCGAGGCTGCGGCAGAACGCCTTGTGCGCGCGCGTCGCGGTCACCGAGTTCGCGAACCAGTCCATCCCGCCGGGCCCGCGCTCGCGGCGCCCCCGGAAATCCACCCAGGCATGCGAGTACTGGTGCACGAACAGCGGATCCGCATGGCTGACGTAAGTGAAGCTTCCGAACGTCATGGTCGGACGCGACCACGCCGACCACGACTCGGCGGGGATGGCGTGGCCGGGCGACCCGATGGCCAGCAGGTAGAGAATCATCAGCTCGCAGTAGCGCGCCCACCGCGCGTCGAGGAATCCCGACTCCGGCCGCCAGCCGTGCGACAGCAGGGTGGCGTGGCCGGCCAGCATCCACCGGAAATCCACCCGGCGGTAGATCGCGTCCGCGTGGCGGACGACGTCCGGATCCGAGTCGAAGCAGCGGCGGACGGTCAGCACGCCGGCGAGGAGCAGCGCGGTGTCGATGGAGGAAAGCTCGCTCTTCCACTCGCGGGCCCCGCTGCGGAGGTTGACGAAGTGGAAGAACCAGCCGCGTTCGTGCGGCATCCGCTCGGCGAAGAAGCGCAGCGTCGCACGCGCGCGCCCCACGGCCTGCGGGCGGGGCAGCCAGCCGCGCTCGGCGGCGATGCACAGCCCGCTCAGGCCGAACCCGACCGACGCGATGCTGCCGATGTCGTTCACCGGCGTCCCGTCGGTCCGCGATCGATCGCGCACGATGCCGGTGGTGGCGTCCGCCTGCTCCCAGAAGAACAGGAACGAGCGGCGCGACAGGTCTTCGAGAAACGCGTCGTCCCGGGCGCTGAGTGCCGGGTGCGCCGCGGACGGCGCGGCCTGCGGCCCGGCACGGGGAGCCGTGCAGGCGACGGCGCTCGCGAGGAGCGCCGCCGCGATGAAGCGCGCGGCGAGGCGGTGCGGTCGCCAAGTCACCGGCCGGCCCCGCTCGGCGTCAGAAGGCGTATCTCAGGCCGAACTGCAGCCGCCGTCCCGGGTCGATCAGGTTGCTCGGCCGGCCGAAGTTGATGTTGACGGCCGGCGGCGTCGGGATGTTGCCCTGGTAGCCCGAGAAGTTGTCGAAGCTGAAGATGTTGAACGCCTGGAAGATCAGCGACACCTGGTGCGCCCCGGCGATCCGGAACACCTTGTCGGCCTGCAGGTCCACCGCGCGGTAGGCCCACGCGTCCGGGAACAGGAACGTGAACTGATCCGGCCGGCCGGCGTTGCGGAGCAGGCGCTGCTGGTTCGGCCCGCTGCCGAGCGTGTTGTCCGAAATCGTGTAGGGGGTGCCGGACCCGAGAGTGATGAAGGTGCTGAGAATGAAGTCCCACGGCAGGCCGACGATGCCGGTCAGCACGAGGCGGTGCCGCTCGTCGTTGCCGGTGGGGTAGCGCGGGTAGTCGGCAACCGTCGGCAGGTCGAGGCTGAAGTCGTCGCCGCCGTTCTGCTCCGCCTTCCCCAGCGTGTAGGTCAGGCTGAAGCCGTACTTGTTGCCGCCGATGCCGTAGGGCCGATCGACCTGCAGGTACATGCCGTCGAACCACGAGCGGCGTCCCTCGAGGTCGTTGTAAAACAGGTTCGAGAATCCCTGGACCGGCAGGCAGCAGGTGCCGTCGGGCCGGCGGTTGCCGCGGATCCAGGTGAAGAGATGGCGGCTCCGCATCCCGGTGTAGGTCGCCGACGTCGTCATGCCGCGGAAGGTGTGGCGCAGGCCGAGCGACCACTGATCCGAGACCGGCGGCTTCGTGCGGTTGTCGAGGAGGAACAGCTCGGGCGTGCCGGCGCGGCCGCTGTCGACGATGCGGTCGAGGCCGGCCTTGCTCAGGTACGACGGGTCCCACACCAGCGTCGGCTGGCCGTCGCGCGGCAGGCCGTCCGACGAGAAGCGGAACGTCCGCCGGAACCACTGCAGGTTGGCGCGCTCGGACAGGCCGGTGTTGTAGAGGACGCGGTCGAAGTAGCGCCCCCAGCCGCCGAAGGCGATCGTCTGGCCGGTTGCCGGTGACGTCGTAGGAAAAACCAAGGCGGGGCTGCCCAGGCACCGTAGAACGGCGGACGATCGTCGCCGTCGGTCGTGAACCGCGCCGTGTCGATGAAGGGAGCCGCCGCCGCCCGCGCGTCCGCCGGGGTGACGTGGTCGTTGTTCAGCATGTCCGACTCGTAGTCCCAGCGCAGGCCGAGATTCAGCGTCAGGCGGCTGCCGGCACGCCAGTCGTCCTGCACGAAGAAGCCGGCCTGGTAGTTCGACGCGCCGAGATCGGGATCGCCGGACGCCGTAGACCGCCTCGGCGGGGAAGAGCCAGCTGACGTCGCCGCGGTAGGTGAAGAGCGGATTGCCGTTGAGCAACTTGGTGACGTCGTAGTCGGCCCGGCTCAGGATGACGCCGGCCTTCGCGGTGTGGTTCCCGTTCCACTTCAGGAACCGCGAGTAGTCGTTGCGCAGCGAGATCCGCTCCTGGACGATGTGCTGTTCGGTGTCGCGGCCGCCGATGCGGAGCAGTCCCTGGAAGTTCTCGCCGATGATGTCGGCGAACTCCGGCTTCGGGTTCCAGCGGTAGCGCTGGTAGGACAGGTAGGTCTCGTTGAAGGCGCCGGCCCCGGCAATCTGCCATTTCCCCTGGGCTGAATCGACGCGGTTCTTGACGTTCTCGGACGTCTCGAAGCTGTTGGCGCCCCCCTGGCCGCCGAAGCCGCGGATGTCGGTTTCGTTGCGCCAGTTGTAGGTGCCTTCGACCCGGTGCCCCTGCGCCGGCTGCGAGGAGATCTTGCCGAAGGCCAGCTTCTCGCGGAACGGGCTGACGAACACCCCTTCGTAGGCGAGCACGCGCTGCAGGACGGCCGCCGGGACGTTCGTCACGGATGCCGACGATGACCGTGCCGGCGCGGTCCTGCCGGTTCTCCTCGTACGAGCCGAAGAACTGCGCGCGATCCCTGACGATCGGGCCGCCGAGCGACGCGCCCCACTGCCAGCGCTCGTAGGTCGGCTTGGGCGTGGTCGTGCCCTTGATGAATTGCCCCGCCGCGTCGCGCACGATCGCTTCGTTCTGGACCAGGGCTTTGTCCTGGTAGAAGTTGAACACGTCGCCGGCGAACCGGTTGCTCCCGCTCTTGGTCACCGCGGTGATGATGGCGCTGGCCGCCTTCTCGTATTCGGCCTTGAAGTTCTGGGTCAGGACCTGGAACTCCTGCACGGCGTTCTGCGGAAACGGATTGCCGCGGCTGGCGTCCTGCCCGACGACGCCCCCCTGGATGACGTCGTTCTTGAAGCTGACGCCGTCGATGAAGACGTTGACGTTGCTCGAGGGCAGCGCGCCCGAGGTGAACTCCTTGCGGAACTCGTTGTCGGACACGCGGACGCCCGGCGCGAGCGCGGCGAAGTTCAGGAAGTTGCGGCTGTTCTGCGGCAGGTAGCGCAGCTGCTCCTCGGTGACGTTGGTGGAGATCTCCGACTTGCGGGTGTCGATCAGCCGCGAGTTGCCGACGACGCTGACCGTCTCGGTGTAGATCACGTCGGCGGTAATCTTGAAGTCCAGGGTGATCGTCTGGCCGACGAGCACCGACACGGTCTTCGACTGCGGCTTGAACTGGTCCATCACCACCCGGATCTCGTAGGTGCCGGGCCGCAGGCCGGGCAGCGTGAACGAGCCGTCGACGCCGGTGACGGTTTCCTGGGTGAAGCCGGACGCGGCGTCCGTGGCGCTGACCGTGGCGCCGGGCAGCACGCCGGTGCTGTCGGTGACGCGGCCCTGGAGTGTCGCCGTCGAGATCTGCGCGGCGGCCGGTGCGGTGGAAGCAAGAGCGAGGAGGAAGGCGAGGAGTCGGAGAGGCATCGGAGACCTCCTTGTTGGTCCCATGCGCGGGTCATCGGAAACCCGCGCATCCTCACGTGTACTGCAGTGTGATGGGAGTGTCCAGATCAACTTCCAAGGCCCAACTCCCAACGCCCAACAGCAAGGCCCGACTGCAAGGCCCGACTGCAAGGCCCGACTGCAAGGCCCAACTCCCAACGCCCAACGCCCAACGCCTAAGCAGCACATCCTCCGCTGCGGATGAGCTCAGCCGCAGCGAGACTGCGTGGGATCTGGGCCTTGGGAGTTGGGCGTTGGGCGTTGGGCGTTGGGCGTTGGGCGTTGGGCGTTGGGCGTTGGGCGTTGCGGCGTTGGGAGTTGAATATCCGTCAGCTGCGGTTCGCGGCGCGGGTGATCTCGGCCACGAGCTCCCGGGTGACGGTCTCGAGCGGCTGCAGCCCGTTGACCGAGACGAACCCGGGGCGGGTCCGATAGTGCGCGATCACCGGCAGCGCGAACGAGGCATACGTCGCCAGCCGATGCCGCACCGTGGCCGCATCGTCGTCGCCGCGGCGGACGAGGGTGCCGCCGCAATACGGACACGACTCGGCCTGCTCGCCCGCCCCGTCGGAGACCGACTGGGTGATGCTGCAGGATTCACAGATGCGCCGGCTGCTCAGCCGCTGCACGATTTCCTCGTCCTTGACATCAATCAGCGCCACGACCAGCGGCGCCCCGTTCATGATCTCGTCGAGGACGCCGGCCTGCACCACGGTGCGCGGGAAGCCGTCGAGGATGAAGCCGGACGCCGTGTCGGTGCGCCCGAGCCGCTCGCGGACGAGCTCGGCCATCAGGGTGTCGCTGACGAGGGAGCCGCGCGCAATCGTCGCGCCGACCTGCTGGCCGATGGGTGTGCCATCGCGCACGGCCTGCCGGAGGATGTCGCCGGTCGAGATGTGGGGGATGCCGAAGCGTTTGGCCAGCCGGAGAGCCTGGGTGCCTTTCCCGCACCCGGGCGGGCCAATCAGGACGAGGTTGACCATCGAAGTTCCACAGTTCCCCAGCTCCCAGTTCCCCAGCTATTTACCCAGCGCTTGTTTGATCGCGGCTTCGGCGAGCGGACCCATGATGGCGTAGCCCTGCGCGTTCGGGTGCAGGTCGTCGGCGCTCAGCTCCGCGCGCAGGAACCCTTTTTCGTCGGACATCGGGCCGACGTAGTCGAGGTAGACATGCCCTTCGGCGGCGGCATAGCTCTTCAGCCAGTCGTTGACGGCGCGAATCCGCGCCATCGGGCGGAGCTGCGTCTGCGGCACGCCGGTCGGGGAGGTATGGTACGCGCTGACCGGCTGGATGCTCGCCAGCACCACGCGGATGCCGTTGGCCTTGGCGAGCTGGGCCATCGACGCCAGGTTGCGCTGGATCTCCTCGTTGGTCGTCGGACCGGTGTTGCCCGCGATGTCGTTCGTGCCCGCCAGGATCACCACGACCCTGGGCTTGAGATCGATGACGTCGGGGCGGAACCGCACCAGCATCTGGGCGGTCGTCTGGCCGCTGATGCCGCGGCCGACGTAGGGCTTGCCGTTGAAGAACTCGCCGTAGCGCGGCTGCGGCCAGGCGTCGGTGATCGAGTCGCCCATGAAGACGACCCGGGCTTCGCCGGCGGCCGGCGGCGGCAGGGTGCGGTTCATCTCGCGGTAGCGGGCCAGGTTGTTGAAGTCGCGCAGGCGCATGTCGTTGCGCATCACCGCGGTCAGCGCGGCCGCCATCTCCGGGCAGGTCGCCGGGGCCGCTGCCGCGGGTGCGGCCGGGGTCGCCGGCTGCTGCGCTGACCGGGCGGCCGGCGCCGCCAGTGTTGCCAGCGCCGCCAGCGTGAGGGTCAGGAATGCCGCTGTGGACCGCATCGAATCATCCTTTCGCGTGTGTCCCGGGTCGAGGGAGGCTGCGGCCGGCATCCGGATCAGTTGATCCGGCGGCGACCGCGTCCTATGCTATGCGCCCATGGCCCTAACCGTCACCAAGGATCTCATCCTGCCGGCCACCGTGACCGGCTCCTGGCCCCGCCCGCGCTGGTTCGACACCAGCATGTGGGGGAAGCCGCTCGATACCTGCATGCTCGACGTCCGCTTCCGCGAGAAGTTCGAAGACGCGCTCGCGGTGGTCATCAGCGACGAAGAGCGGGCCGGGCTCGACATCCTCACCCACGGGGACTTCCACTGCGACGAGGACTTCGCCGGCCGCAGCTGGCATCACTATCCGCTCCAGCGCTGGACCGGCTTCGACGGCGATCATCTCCAGTCGGAGAAGACGCGAAGCCCGTGGCTGCGCTATCCGCCGGGCACGCTGCTCAATGAGATCTACACCGCCTGGCGCTGGCCGCGCGTCACCGGCAAGATCGAGCATCGCCCGCTCGGCTACGACAAGATCTGGCGGATCGCGCAGAGCAAGTCGCGCAAGCCGGTGCGGTTCGGCACCTGCTGCTCGCAGGTGATGGGCCTGTTCCTCGACATCCACACCGACAAGTACAAGGACGGCCGGGAAGTGGTGTGGGACATGGCGGTCGCGATGAACGCGGAGCTGCGCGCGCTGCGCGACGCCGGCTGCCGGTGCATCCAGATCGAGGAGCCGACGCTCCACTTCATGGCCAACACCTACGGCGCCGAGAGCGACGAGGTGCGCTTCATGGTCGAGTGCTACAACCGCGAGGTCGAGGGGCTGGACGACGTCGAGATCTGGATCCACACCTGCTGGGGCAATCCCAACATGCAGCGGGTGATGGACGACACCAGCTACCGCGCCTCGTTCGAGCTCTACCTCCACGAGCTGCGCGGCGACGTCTGGACGATCGAGACGAAGGACCGCGACTTCCGGGATATCGAGCTGTTCGGCGCGGAGAAGGGCAAGCTGCCGAAGAAGCTGTGCATCGGCGCCGTCAGCCACCGGACGCTGCAGGCCGATCGCGCCGAGGACGTGGCCGCGTCCATCCGGACCGCGCTGAAGCACGTCGCGCCGGAGCAGCTGATCGTCTCGAGCGACTGCGGATTCGGCCGCCAGGGGTGCAACCGGGAGATCGCCTTCTACAAGGCCAGCGCCATCGCCCAGGGCTGCAACCTCGTCCGGCAGGAGCTCGGCCTCGACTCGCGCTACGTCCCCGCCGCCGATCCGCAGCTGCAGATCGACATCGTACCGACTGCTTAATTACAATTCCAACCGCCAATGCCCGATTTCCAAGTTGCACTTGGGAGTTGGGCCTTGGCAGTTGGGAGTTGTCGTCAAGACCAGGCGTGGCGCAGGAACCGCACGAAGTTGCCGTGCGCGATGCCGGCGGCGTCTTCGCCGCTGTAGCCGCGCGCGGCAAGGATGGCCGGCAGCTTCGCCAGGTCGGCGATGGTGTGCACGTCGGCCGGGCACTGCTCCCGGCCGAAGGCGCCGTCGAGGTCCGAGCCGATGCCGCAGTGGCGGGCGTTCCCCGCGATCTGGCAGATGTGGTCGATGTGGTCGGCCACGGTGGCCAGCGTGACGCCCGCTCCTTCGGGGGTCGTCTTGCCCCGCTCCCACCCGGGCACCAGCATCCAGGCATCGAACGCCACGTTGATCACGGCGCCGCGGCCGATCAGCTCGCGGAGATGATCGTCGGAGAACTGCCGGTTGTGCGGCACCAGCGTGCGGCTGTTCGAGTGGCTGGCCCAGACGTGGCCGCCGAAATGGTCGAGCGCGTCGCGCAGGCTGTCGTCGCACAGGTGGGTGGCGTCGAGGATGATGCCGAGCCGCTCCATCTCGCGCAGCAGCTCGTGGCCGCGCGGGCCCATGATGCCGGTGGCGTTGGTGCCCTGGGCGTAGACGCCCGGGCCGTAATGCGCCGGCCCGACCGCGCGCAGGCCGTCCGCGTAGGCGCGCTCGAGGTGCCCGACGGTGACGATCGAGTCGGCCCCTTCGAGGCTGAGGACGTAGCCGATCGGCGCCGTGCCCGGCGCCCCGCCGGGCCACGTGGCGAGATGGCGATCCAGGCTGGCGAGGTCCACGATCGGGGTGAGCTCACCCCTCTCCTCCATCGCGCGATACCACGCGAGCTGCCCCTGGGTCATCGCCCAGGCCTGTTCGGGCGAGTGCCAGCCGGGCAGCGGGTTGCCGGGCGCGACGTAGCGCGCGATCTGCGTCGCCACGCACAGGCCGACGCCGCCGCGCCGCATCTCGGGGAACGAGACCGTTCCGCGGCCCGCGATCGGGCTTGTCGCTGAGGCCTGATTCCCGCGCCCTGATCTCCTCGATGGGCCGCGTCAGGTCGCGGTTCCACTCGAGCGCGTTCATCGCCAGGTCGAGATGCGCATCGACGATCAACATCACCCAATCACCCCGTCAATCAGCAGGACGCCGGCGAGGCCGAGGATGGCGACGAGCGTCTCGAGGACCGTCCAGGTGGCGAGCGTCTGCGTCACGCTCATGTTCAGGAACTCCTTCACGAGCCAGAATCCTCCGTCGTTGACATGGCCGGCAATGAGCGAACCGGCGCCGATGGAGACGACCAGCAGCTCGCGGTTCACCCCGGGCGTGGCCGCGGCCATGGGTGCCAGCATGCTGGCCGCCGTGATGACCGCCACCGTGGCCGACCCCACCGACACGCGCATGAGCGACGCGATCACCCAGCCCAGGATGAGCGGCGACAGCTGCAGGCCGGACATCGACTCGGCAATGGCCGTATCGACGCCGGCGGCATCGAGCACCCGGCCGAACCCGCCGCCGGCCCCGACGACCAGCAGCACGCTCGCGATCGGGGGCAGCGATGCCTCGGCAAATGCCAGGATCGCCGTCCGGCTGAAGCCGCAGGACCGCCCGAAGGTGTAGAGGGCGAGCAGCGTGGACAGCAGCATGGCCGTCAGCGGGCCGCCGGTGAACTCCAGCCAGCTCCGGACGCCGCCCGGCGGCAGCGCCGCCTGGGCCAGGGCGGCGGCCAGCATCAGGAGCACCGGCATCAGGATCGTCAGCAGCGCCACCGCCAGGCCGGGCGGCGTGCGGGCCGAGCTCGGCGCCGTCAGCTGTTCGGCCATCGCGCCCGGCTCGACGTGCACGCGGCGCGTGACGATCCGCGCGAAGATCGGGCCGGTGACGATCGCGATGGGCAGGCCGATCACGAGCGAATAGAACAGCGACATCCCGGGATCGGCGCCCAGCCGCTCGATGGCGGCGAGCGGTCCCGGATGCGGCGGCACGAGGCCGTGCGCCACCGACAGCCCGGCGACCAGCGGCAATCCCAGCCGCAGCAGCGGCGTGCCGGTCTGCCGCGCCACGGTGAACATCACCGGTGCGAGCAGCACCAGCCCCACCGGGAAGAAGACCGGCAGCCCGATGATGAACCCGGACAGCATCATCGCCCAGTCGAGCCGCCGGGCGCCCATCGCCCTGATGATTGCCGCCGACACCACCGCCGCGCCTCCCGACTCCGCCAGCAGCTTGCCGATGATGGTGCCAAGGCCGATCACCATCGCGACGAAGCCGAGCGTGTCGCCGACCCCCGACTGGAACGCCCGCGGGATCTCGGCGAGCGGCATCCGCGACGCGAGCCCCACGGCCAGCGAGCCGGCCGCGAGCGCCAGGAACGCGGGGAGCCGCAGCCAGGTGATGAGCAGCACCACCACGCCGACACCGAGAAAGGCGATGAGCAGGAGCGGGGCCGGGTCGGCGGGAGTCACGCGAAGCAGAGCTTAGTTCAACCAATTGGGTGTTGGGAATTGGGAGTTGGGAGTTGTTCGACTTTACGCCCACTTCTCCGGCCATCCGGCCGCAGGCGGCTGGGTCAGCCGGGCCAGGGAGAAGCGCGGATCCGGCTCCGCGTCGCCCAGCACCAGGGCGGCGGCGAGTTCCCCGACCACCGGGCCCATCTTGAAGCCATGTCCCGAGCCGCCACCGAGGATCCAGACGTTCGCGACGCGCGGATGGCGGTCGATGATGAAGTCGGCATCCGGGGAGCTCTCGTACTGGCACACTTCCGCGCCCACCAGCGGCGCGCCGGCCAGACGCGGGAAGCGGCGGGACAGGCAGGCCCGCGCCGCCGTCACCGCGGCTGGACTCGCCATCCGCTCTTCGGTCGTGGGATCGGCGGCGGGTCCCGGCGAGTCGTCCGCGATCTTGAAGCCGCGCGGCCCGCTGCCCGGGACGCCGTAGACCTGACGATCGCCGAACTCAATCCAGGCCGGCAGCGCCCCGTCCGTGAAGCCGGCATCGCCGGCGGGCGCCCCGAAGTAGTGGACCTCCTGCCGCGTCACGCTCAGATGGGGACCGAGGAGATCGGGAAACAGCCGCCCCAGCCAGGGGCCGCAGGCGAACACGAAAGCGTCTGCTTCGAGCGCGGTGCCATCCTCGAGGTCGAGGCGCTCGAGCGGACGCCCGGCGACGCGCACTGGTGTCCGCGCGGCGGCGATCCGGTATTGGCCTCCCTCCCCAACGACGCGCTCGACGACGTGGTGGCAGGCACGGCGCGCCATCAGGTACCCGGCCGCGGGCTCGAAGTACACCGCGTCGATGCCGTCGAACGCGATCTGCGGATAGCGGCGGCGCGCCTCGGCCAGGGGAAGCTCTCCGAACGTGGCGCCATGCCCGCGGAGGGCGGCGGCGGAGGCGCGGGCGAATGCAGCGGAGCCGCGCTGCTCATCGAAGAGCCACAGCACACCGGTCTCGTGGAGCAGGCGCTGGCCCCAGGCGGCATCGTGGTGCCGCCAGCGCTCGAGCGCCTCGAGCGCCATGACCGTGTAGACGTGTCGCGAGCCGTAGGTGGCCCGGATCAGCCGGGTGTCGCCGCCCGAACTGGCCCGGACATTCCCCGGCCCCCAGGCGTCGATCACGGTGACCGCGGCGCCGCGGCGCGCGAGCTCGAGCGCGGTCCAGCCCCCGAAGGCGCCGGCGCCGGCGACAACGACGCGTGTCCGGGACGGGATCATGCCGGGGCTCCGGAGGGCAGATTAATCGGATCCGTCGCCACGCACGACGTCCACGTAGCGGCCGGCGCCGTCGCGGACGACGCGCACCAGCCAGGGGTTGCAGCAGACTTCGCAGTCCTGCACCAGCTCGCCGCCGACGTCGGGCTCGACGTAGATGTCCGCGGCCTCGCCGCAATACGGACAGGTGACGCGGAAGACGTCTTCGTCCATGTCCAGATGATCGCACGGCACGAGACGGCACGCGCCAACCGCGATTATGCTTGACGGCACTATCGTGCCCGGCCCCTTCATGTTGTGGATCGTGTTCCCCTTGTGGCTGCAGGACGCGCCGCCGCAGCCGCCGCGCATTACGCAGGCGGTCGTGGTGTCGGCGGCGACCGAGCCGGTACCGCTCGATGCGCTCGCGCGGGGGGTCACCATCCTGACCCGGGAAGAGATCAGGCGCCTGCCATCGCGGTCGATCGCCGATGTGCTGCGGGCGGCCGGCTCGCTCGAGGTCAGGAGCCGGGGCGGCTTCGGGACGCAGACGGACCTGTCCCTGCGGGGAGGCGGGTTCGGGCAGGCGGTGGTGCTGGTGGACGGCATCAGGCTGAACGACAGCCAGTCGGGCCATCACAACGGCGACATCCCGGTCGCCGTCGACCAGATCGAGCGGATCGAGATTCTCCGCGGCACCGGGTCATCGCTCTATGGTGCCGATGCGATGACCGGGGCGATCAACGTGATCACCCGCACCGGCGGGGCGAAGCCGGCGGCGATGGTGGCGGCCGGCGAGCACGGGCTCGTGCGCGGCGAGGCGTCCACCTCCTTTTCGCGCGCCGTCCTGGCCGGCTCTGTCGCGGCCTGGGGCACGCGCACCTCGGGCTTCATGTTCGACCGCGACCTGGCGACGGGCGGCGCCTCGATCGCGGCATCGTGGTCGCCGCGGCGCCGGGTGTCCCTCTCACACCTGCGCAACGCCTTCGGCGCCAACGGCTTCTACGGCCCGTCGCCGTCGAAGGAGTGGACCGACCAGACCCTGCTGTCCTACGTGGACAGTTTCGGCGGGCCCGGCCGCCGGGTGAGCACGCGTGCCTCGTATCGTTCGCACGGCGACCATTTCCTGTGGGACATCAACCGGCCCGGCTTCGCCGAGAACCGCCACCGCAGCCAGGCCCTGATGGCCGGCGCCACCTACCGCGCCGGCTCGGATCGGAACTGGCTGAGCGCCGGCGCCGAGGTCGGCCGGGACTGGCTGCGTTCGAACAACCTGGGTGGACGCGACGTGAGCCGGGTCGGGGCACTCGTCGAGATGCAGCGCGGCTTCGGCCGGCGCACGCTCGTGTACCCGGCGCTGCGCTACGACCACTACTCGTCCTACGGCGCCAGCTGGAGCCCGTCGCTGGCGGCCGTGGTTGCCCTGTCGCCGGCGGTGCGGGCCCGGGCATCGCTCGGCCGCGCCTTCCGGGTCCCGACCTTCACCGAACGCTACTACCGCGATCCGGTGCACCAGGCTCGCGCCGATCTCGCGCCGGAGCGCGGCTGGGGGGGCGAGGCTGGCGTGGACTGGACCTCGGGCGCGATCACCGCGGCAGTCACGCTGTTCGCGCGCCGCGAGACAGACGTCATCGACTGGGTGCGGGCGGACGCCCGCGACCCGTGGCGGACCGCCAATATCCGGGAGGTGCACACCCGCGGCCTCGAACTGAGCGCGGCGCGCGCCGGCCGGGCGGCGTTCGGACGCATCGAGTACACCCGGCTGCACGCCGACGCGCCGGCGCTGGCCCTGCTGTCGAAGTACGTCGCCGATTACGCCCGGCACTCGCTGGCGCTGTCGGGCGGGCTCCGGCTGCCCGGCGCGGCCTGGATTGGCGCCCGCGCCGACTGCAAGGACAAGGTGGACGGACGGTCGTATTGCGGTGTTGACGCCCGGCTGAGCCGCGGTGTCGGACCCTTCGAGCTGTTCCTCGAGGCTGCCAACCTGTTCGACGTCCGCTACCAGGAGATCAAAGGGGTGGACATGGCGCCGCGGTGGCTGACCGCCGGCCTGCAGGTGGGCCGCTGATGCCGCCGGCGCCGCTCGACGTCTACCTGGTCGACGGCACCTACGAATTGTTCCGCCACTTCTATGCCGTGCCGTCGGCGCGCGAGCGCGACGGCCGCGAAGTCGGCGCCGTGCGCGCGGTGGTGGGCTCGATCCTCGGCATGATCAACGGCGGCGTCACCCACGTCGGCGTGGCCACCGATCACGTCATCGAGTCCTTCCGCAACCGCCTGTGGCCGGGCTACAAGACCGGCGCCGGGATCGATCCGGACCTGCTGGCCCAGTTCGGTCTCCTCGAGGAGGCGCTGGTGGCGCTCGGCGTCGCGGTCTGGCCGATGGTCGAGTACGAGGCGGACGATGCCCTGGCGGCAGCGGCGGTGCACGCGGCCGCCGACCCGCAGGTGGCGCGCGTGGTGATCTGCACGCCCGACAAGGACCTGGCGCAGTGCGTTCGCGGCACCCGCGTCGTGCAGTTGAACCGCCGGACCCGCCAGTTCACCGACGAAGCGGGCGTCCTCGCGAAGTTCGGCGTCCCGCCGGCGTCCATTCCGGATTACCTGGCACTCGTGGGCGATGCGGCGGATGGCTATCCGGGGCTGCGCGGCTGGGGGGCGAAGTCCGCCGCCGCCGTGCTGGCGCGGTTCGGCCACCTCGAAGCCATTCCCGCCGACTGGCGCACCTGGAGCGCCAACACCGCCAGCCCGGCGGCGCTGTCGGCCACGCTCGAGCGCGACCGCGCGCTGGCGCTGCTGTTCCGCGATCTGGCCACGCTGCGGACCGGCATCCCGCTGTTCGAATCGGTCTCTCAGCTGCGCTGGACGGGACCCACGCCGGCCTTTCCCGCACTGGCGAAGCGCTTCGACGCCGCTGTGACGGCGCCGCCGTCCCAGCGCAAGCGCTGACCGTTCGCCGCGCACGCCATCACGGCCACCATCGCCAGAACGGCATCTCTGCCACTCCAGGGGCCCGGCAGCATCCAAGGACTTGAAGTTCCAGAACGGCCAGGGGGAGTGCGTCCGCCGGCGGGTGTCGCTGACCGTTCGTCACAACCCGCCGCGCACCCATCACGCATTGCCGCGACTGCTCCGAACGGCGTGACCGGCGGCGCCCGCCGGGGAGCCGGCGCCCATCCAACGCCTTGAAGTCCTGGTGCAGGGCCGGCGAAATGACCGGCAAAATCGGCGGTTTTTCGCGCGCGCGCTGGCACCCGCGGTGCTCACGGCGGGATGGCGGCGACGACGTGACCGCTCGCTGCGCATTCAAGGAGCAGTCGCATGACGCGCATTTGTCTGTTGCTGATGGCCGCGGCGCTCGCGCCGGCGCCCGCGTGGGCACAGGTGCAGAGCGGCACGGTGACCGGCATCGTCCGCGACCAGCAGGACTCGGTCCTGCCGGGCGTGACCGTCACGCTGGCCGGCCCGGATCGCCGGCTGCAGTTCGTGACCCTGGACGATGGCCGCTACCGCTTTCTGAACGTGCCGCCGGGCACCTACACGGTGACGGCGGCGCTGCCGGGGTTCGCGACCCTGGTCCGTGAGAGCGTCCAGGTCGTGGTCGGCGCCACCGTGGACCTGCCGTTCCGCATGCAGGTCGCCGCCGTGCAGGAGAACATCACGGTAGCGGGTGGGGCGCCGATCGTGGACGCCCGCGCCACCGGCACCTCGACGAACTTCACGCAGGACGAGTTGAGCAAGATCCCGACGTCGCGCGATCCCTGGGCGCTGCTGCGGACGGTGCCGGGCGTGCAGATGGACCGGGTCAACATCGCCGGCAACGAAACCGGCCAGCAGTCCAACTTCGCGTCGAAGGGCAGCAGCCGCTACGACACGGTCTGGACGATGGACGGCGTGGTGATCACCGACATGTCGGCCACCGGCGGGTCGCCGACCTATTTCGACTTCGACGCGTTCCAGGAGATCCAGATCGCGACGTCCGGCCAGAACATCAAGCAGCAGACCGGCGGGGCTGGCCTGAACTTCGTCGTCAAGAGCGGCACCAACCAGTATCGCGGCACCGGGCGCGGCTACTTCACCAGCGATTCGCTCGAGGCGTCGAACGTGCCGGACGAGCTCGTGCAGCTCGGGGTGACGCCGGCTACGGCCAACCACAACGACCAGATTGCCGACTACGGCTTCGACCTCGGCGGCCCGATCCTGCGCGACCGCGCGTGGGCCTGGGGATCGTGGACCAGACAGGACATCCGGCTCATTCGATCCGCGGGGGCGCTGCTGGACCGCACCCTCCTGACGACCTACAACATGAAGGGCACGTGGCAGGCGTCGCAGCGGGACCTGTTCAACGTGCTCTGGTTCAACGGGGCGAAGCAGAAGTTCGGCCGCGGCACGGGCGATGCGCAGGTGCTGGCCTCGACCGCGACCTGGACCCAGGGCGCCCGCTACCCCGAGGGGCGGCCGCACGGCCTGCTGAAGTTCGAGAACAACCACACGTTCTCGCCCACCACGTTCCTGTCGTCGAAGTATGCCTACTACGGTGTCGGCTTCAGCCTGGAGCCGGCCGGAGGGCTCGACGGCCAGGCGTCGGTCAGCACGCGTCTCGGCCAGGCGCTGGGCACCACGCGCGCGCTCCGGTTCCTCCGGCCGCAGCACATCGTGAACCTGGACGGCAATCACTTCCGCAACGCGCTCGGCGGCAACCACGACTTCAAGTTCGGGTTCGGCTGGCGGCGCCACGAGGCGACGAGCCAGGAGATCTGGCCGGGCAACATGATCCAGGCGCTCGACAACTCCCTGACCGATCAGGTGGCGCGCATCTATCGCGAGGGGTTGGGCACCAACCGCCAGGAATATACGAGCGTCTACGCCGGGGACACCTTCAGCCGCGGCCGGCTCACGGTCGACGCGGGCCTGCGCTTCGACCGGCAGACGGGGTCGGCGCTGCCGAGCGTGACGCAGGCAAACAGCGAGTTTCCGTCGCTGGTGCCGGGAATCGAGTTCGCCGGGTACGACGCGCCGTTCGCCTGGAATACCCTGCATCCGCGGCTCGGCGCGACCTGGGCGCTCGATGCGAAGACGATCCTGCGCGGCAACGTCAGCCGCTACGCCGGCCAGCTGGACGAAACCATCGTCGGCTTCAGCAACCCCAGCTCGAATGCCGGCTACGTGGACTATCCCTGGGAGGATCGCAACGGCGACCTCTTCGTGCAGGGCAGCGAGGTGCGGCTCGACCGGGGCTTCATCGCTCCCGGCGGGGGCTTCAATCCCGCCGATCCGACGTCGGTGACTTCCGCGGACACCATCGACCCCGGCTTGAAGCCGCCGGTGACCACCGGTGTCGTGATCGGCATGGAGCGGGAGCTGGCTCCCAATCTGGCCCTGCAGATCAACTACAGCTGGAGCCGCTCGAGCGACTACGTCGGCTTGAACGGGGCGGCGGACGTCTTCGGCCTGACGTTCATCCCGTGGCGCGGGCTCACGGCGGCGGACTACTACCAGAACGGGACCGTCAGCGGCGCGCTGCCCGACGGCACGCCGTTCAGCTATCCGACTTTTGCCCCCGTCGAACGCGTCGTCGACGCCGGCGGCAACGGGCGGGAACTGCGCAACTATGAGGGCTACTCGACGAGCTACAACGGGCTCGAGGTCTCGGTCGTGAAGCGGCTGTCGCGCCGCTGGATGATGCGGGCCGGCTTCGGATGGAACAATCCGCGGGAGCACTGGGACGGGGATCGCCGGAACGCGCTCGGCAACCCGACACGGTACGAAAGCAGCCCGCTCGTGGACGGCGGGGTCCTGGCGCCGCGGAGCTCCGGCAGCGGATCGGGCGACGTATTCGTCAACGGCCAGTGGCAGGTGAACGTGAATGGCGCCTGCCAGCTGCCCTGGGACGTCGAGGTGGCGGGCAGCCTGTTCGGGCGGCAGGGCAATCCGTATCCGATCTTCGTGAGCGCGCCGCTCGGCCTCGACGGCACCATGCGGGTGCTGGTGTCTCCCGAGATCGACACGTTCCGGTTCGACAGCCTCTGGAACCTGGACCTTCGCGGATCCAAGACGTTCGAGTATCAGCGGCTCAACCTGCAGGTGGTCGCGGATCTCTTCAACGTGATGAACGCCAACACCGAGCTGAACCGGCAGCGGAATGCCAACAGCACGAGCTATGGCCGGCTGACACAGAATCTCAGCCCGCGCATCCTGCGCCTGGGCGTGCGGGTGGGGTTCTAGGACGGCGGGGTCTTACTTCGCGAGCGGCATGAAATAGAGATTCTCGAGATCGACCCAGACGTACTTGCCGACGAGCACGTAGCCGTTCCGCGCGAAATAGTCGAGAATCTGCTGCCGGACCGGGGTGAGCGCTTCGATGCAGACGAGCGCCGGCTTGAACCGCCGCAGGTCCAGGCCGGCGAGCGCCTTTGGCTCGTGCAGCTCGATGTCGATCGAGAGCAGATCGATCCGGCTGATGCCCTTCGGCCGCGAGCAGGTCGTTCAGCGTGATGGTCGGTACGTCCCGAATCTCGTCCGGTGTGCCGAACTGCTTCACGAAGGCGCCGTCGCCCGAGGCGACAGCCCGCATGTTCTTCAGCACGTACAGCTTCGCCTTCTCGTTGGAGACGTCGGACACGAAGAAGGGGAGGAACTTCGTGCGCGGCCGGTACGTGGCGTATTCCGCGGCGAACTCCTGCTGGGGCTCGATGGCGAGGCCGGACCATCCCAGCTTCGATTCCAGGTAGTAGGTCTTGCTCGAGGACTTGAAATGATGCGCGCCGACATCGACGAAGACGCCGTCGCGCCGGTCCTGGAAGAAGTCCCGGATCAGCCATTCCTCTTCGCGCTCGCTGAAGTGGTCCGGGCCGTAGCGCTCGCGGAAGGGGTCGATTTCGGAGGCGCTCATGACCGGATTCGGCGCCGTGTCTTCGCGGCGGGTCCCGGCGCCGGTGCGGCGCGCTGCGCGGCTCGGCTACGGTGTGCGCCAGGGGGAGGTGAGCCTGCCGCCGACCGTCCGACGCGCCAGGCCCCCCAGGCCACGACGCACAGCACGAGCGCTGCCAGCAGCACCATCCCGGGCTTGATCCCGGCGTTCCCTCGATTCGTCGTCTCAGCCATTCACCATCCCTGCACAGCCGGTGTGCTCCCGCGTCAAGCCCGCCTGCTGCTGCGCGAGCCGCCGATAAACATACCCCGACACACGTCACCCGCGCCGGAGCTGTCGCCGAGCGCCTGTCCGCCTCGCGAGACAGCCGGTGGCCGTTCGCTGTCTTTACGGATGAGTCGTGTAAACGCTTCCCATGCCGTCGAGATTCGACCTCGGCCTTTACGAAAGACGCACGGATTACTCGAACGAAAATCAGCGTCGTGCTGGTTGGGTATTTGCAGGTACGCGGTACAGCCTATGGGAATCGCACTTCGCTGGCGTGAAGAACCGTTCGACTGTCAGTTCGCGAGCGGACCCTCGGGAGGTACCCTGACCGTGTTCGCCGGGGGCCGGATGGTCTGGCAGGAGCTGGTGCGATCGGCGTCCTCGGCTTACGACCGCGCGCGGGAAGTCAAAGACTCGCTCCTGGCGCCGCGCGCCCGCGAGGCCTGACCGGCGCCCGGCCAGCCGGAGCGCCGCACACCGCCGGCGGTCTCACGCGGGAGTCTCGCCGCACGCCATCCTGACCTCGTTAATCACCTCTGAGAACTGCCGCGCCTTCGGCACGCAGCGCAGACCCAGCTCCTTCTCGACCTCCCCCGGGTTGAAGAAGGCCGTGACGCAGAGCACGGGCACGTCGGCCAGCTCGGGATCCTGCAGCTGGCGTTCGCGGAACTCCCAGCCCGACATCACCGGCATCTGCAGGTCCAGCAGGACCAGGCATGGCTTCCGCTCGCGCATCCGCTCGAGCGCCTCCGCCCCATTCCGGGCCGACATCGTTTCGTAGTCGTTCGACGCCAGCAGCAACTCCAGCATGCGCCGGCTGTCGTCATCGTCTTCCACGATCAGGATCAACTGCTGCATCACCGCGGCTCCACCACCGTGCTCGACCCGCCAGCGCTCGCCGGGCCAGCGCCGGCATCTCCCACCATCGACGGACGCGAACGACGTATTTCCGGGCGCGCTGCGGCCAACTGAGCCAGGGCCCGCGGCGGGCGGGATAGTAACACGAGTGGGGCTGGCGGCCGTCAAGTGCGCGCGACGGCCGGGCGCCGGGGGGGTCAGCTCTTCTTGACAGGGGCGGCGAGCGAGCCGCAGTTCGAGCACTTGTACACCGAGACGATCTCGGTGTCGCGGATGAGCGTGAACCGCCCGCTGGCACACTCCGGGCAGGCGCCCGGCGGCAGCGCCGACAGGGCGCCCGGCAATTCCGGCGGAGAGTAGTCCGCGCCTGCTGCCCGCTCCGCGAGACCTTCTAGTGGAGTGTCGTCTTGTCGATTGTCGTCTTGACGATCTGCCATCCGCTCTCGCTCTGGGAGAAGTTGAACGTCCACTGCTGCCCGGTCAGGTGGATCACGCGCGATCCAATCTTCGGCGTGAAGGAAGCATGGGCGAGGCACCGGGCGTTGGCGGCCGCCCCTTCAATCGACAAGCGGCAGTCCTCGAACCGCAGCTTCTGGCCCTCGAGCCGCGCGAACGCCTTCTGCAGCCTCCGGTCGTCGACGGAAGGCGAGACCGCCTTGGCTGCCCGCACGTCGAGGCGTTCGAAGGCCCGCGAGTACGCGTTGACGATGTCCAGGATGATCTGCCGCTCCCTGGCTGTCGTATCGGCCGTGTCCGACGGCACCTCCAGTGTCGCGGCCGGGCCCCGCGAGGCTGGACGCGGCAGCGCCGACGAAGACCGCTTCGACCGGCGAGCGTGGACGTTCGAGAGGCGGAGTGGTGCGGCAGCCGGGAACAGATCCGGCAGCGGGTCCGCCGCGCGGATTCTCCGCCCGCAGGACATCCGGCGGACGGTCGTCTTCGATGTCGCGCAGTCGCGACGTCGAGCGCCAAGGACAGTGCCGCCGGCCGGCCCGCGCGACGCCGTCAGGACGCCAGTCGTGGCGACGGCGGACTCGGATCGGGCCAGGCGCATCGCGCCCGCGGCGATGGCCTCGAAGGTGCGCACCGGATACGCGACCACCTCTTCGACCGTCAACCGCACCGCCTCCACGGCCGTGCGCCCCGGAGCGCTGAACAGCACAGGAACGGCCGCCGGCAGCGCGCCGGCCGCGGCCATCGTCGATGGACGATCGAGATTGGGGAGAGCCTGCTGCAGGTGAGCCGTGTCGATCCACATGTGCAGCGCGACCGCCGCGGACAACAGGACCATGGCCCGGCTCACCCGTGGCCAGAACGGCTCAGCTGGCGAGGCGCTTCGACGATACAGGGGGATGGTCACATCCTCCTGCGCTGGCTTCTGCACGACCTTCAACATTGCGGCGTCCACACCCCAACACGAACGGGGCGACGTCCACGATGCAAGTGCCGAACCGCTCGCCGCTTCCGTCGCGGCAAGCTCCGCACGCCCCTGAATTACTTCGAAAAAATCGCAGTCCGGCCGTACACGTCCCTACGCCGCGAAGACGCGATGAGGTCCGCCGCTTTACTCAAACAGGGAGAGTGAATTCCCAGGAGGGCACGAAGACGCGCTGCCAGTATATGACCTCGAGTGGCCGCGAGTCCAGCCGCTGGGGCGCGTCTGTCGCAGCCACGTTCGCCGTGGCCGCCGCCTGCTGCACCGGCGTCAGCGGCTGAGGTCGACCAGGATCTTCATCACCGGCCCGCCGCCAAGCGCCTCTTCCATGCCCTGCTGCAGCTCGCCGAGCGCGATCACGCGCGTCACGAGCGGGCCGAGGACGACGTCGCCGGCGGCCGCGAGACGGATGGCCTCTTCCCAGGCGGCGCGGGTGTAGAGGCGGCTGCCGTGCACCCGGAGCTCGCGGGCGAACAGCGCATACAGGTGCACCGGCACCGGCTCGGCGTGGATGGCGATGATGCTGACCGTTCCCCACACGCGCACGACGTCGGTGATGAGGCGGACGGCCGCCGGATCGCCGCTGACCTCGAAGGCCACGTCCGCGCCGTAGCCGTCGGTCCAGGCTGTGACGTCGCGGACGACATCTTCCCCGGGGCCGATGGTGTCGAGCCCGAGGGCCTGGAGCATCGCCACGCGGTGGGGGTTGATCTCGACGACCTTGACCCGGGCCGCCGCGGTGCCGGCACACGAGAGCGATCAGGGAGCCGATCGGCCCGCCGCCAAAGACCACGACCGCATCCCCGGGCTTGACCTCCGCGCGCGTCACGTCGTGCGTCGCCACCGCCAGCGGCTCGATCAGCGCGGCGTCGCTGTCGGAGATCGAGTCGGGCACTTTCAGCAGGCGATCGCACGGGACCGGCCAGTACTCCTGCATGCCGCCCGGCGCATCGACGCCGAGCACTTTCAGCTCCCGGCACAGGTAGGTCGCACCCATCCGGCAGGTATGGCAGGTGCCGCAGAACAGCACGGGCTCGACGACGACTCGATCGCCGGGGGAGAAGCCGCTGGCCTGCGGCGCCACCTCCACCTCGGCGAACGTCTCGTGGCCGATGATGCCGTTCATCGGGACACGGTGATCGAGATGACCCTGGAAGATGTGGAGATCGGTGCCGCAGATGCCGACGCGGCGCACCCGCAGCAGCGCCTCGTCCGGGCCGGGCGCGGGCATCGGCGCCGAGCCGGTCTCGAATGTGCGATGGCGACGGTAGAACGACGCGCGCATCAGGAATGCCGGCGGCGCAGGCCTATTCGGGCAGCTCCACCGCGCGGAGATGATCGATCAGCTGATCGGGGTCGAAGGGCTTCAGGAAGATCGGCAGGCGCCAGTACTCGGTCTCGGCGTCGAGATGATCGGCGAGCGCGGTGACGACGATGACCCGGAGATCCGGCTGATGGCGGGTGGCGCGCTTGGCGAGCTCCCAGCCGTTCTGCGCGCCGAGGCCGACGTCGGTGATGAGCACGTCCGGACTGTGCTGACTCAGATACGACACCGCACCGGAGAACGTGAGCTCGGTCGCGACCGAATAGCCCTCGTACCGAAGCAGTGCCCCGAGCGTTTCCACGAAGCCAGGGTCGTCGTCCACCAGGATCACTTTTCGCACGGGGCCCACGGCTTCAAGGTATCACACGAGTCGAGCGCATGGAGCGGCCGCGCCACTCACAAATCCGTCATCGGCGGTCGGCGGCAGGATCAGGCGTAGCGCCGACGGTGAAGCACAGCTCGCAGCGGTACTCGATCAGGCCCATGTGCCGTCCCGTGACAGGGGCCAGGCGGCAGCAGTTCGGGCACGGCACCCGCTCGTCGCTCGCGGGCGGCGAGGCCGGCGCGTGCGCAGGCGCGTCGGGGTTCTCTTCCGGGCTCACTGGGTTCTGTCCTCGCCTTCGCGGTGATCGATCCGCGTGGCACTCTATCGCGGCCTCTTGGGCATTTCCACCCAGTACCACCCGCGGATCTCCCCCTCGGTGAAGCCGGTCGCCCGGTCGCGCGGGTAGCTGGCGCCGATCGCGTCGCGTACCTCGGGACTCAGGGCGTCGGCCGGGCCATGACACGCCGCGCACACCGGCCGGTGCGCGATCGGCCGCAGCACGCCGACCGTGTCTCCGAGATCGACGGCGAAGCCTTGGACATCCCGCGCCTGCCGGCCGGCATTGGCCTCCACCAGCGCGGCAGCCCAGGGCTTCGGCGCGTTGGTCGGGAGCCGCAGCCGGTCGCCGGTGCGGCCGGCGGCGATCCCCTCCTGCCGGCCGATGCGCTGGATGACGCCGATGACGTCGATGTGGCAGGACCTGATCGCGCCTCCCGGCCCGCCTCGATCGAGGGCGCTCGTGAGCTCGCGGAGATGCGTGTCCTGCAGCGACGCGACCACGGCGTCCGCGCGCGAGATGGCATAGCGGAGCTCCGCCGGGGCTTCCGCGATGCGCCACGTGCCCGCAGGCAGCGGGGACTGCGCCTGCAGCGCCGCGGCCGACAGCGCGGCGGAGAGGGAAGCTGCCTGGATCATCAGCCGCATGGTGTGCTCCTGTCGGTGACGATGGCCGTGATTCTGATTGCCGACGCGGCTTCTCGAGACGGGACGGCCCTTACAGAGCCGTGCCCTCGATCAGCCAAGGCAACCGCGATGCCAGGCCATCACGGGAAGAGAGCGCCTCTGAGGCGGCTGTGCGCGGCGGCGGGGCCGGTCCGCCAGGAATAATCCGCAGCGCCTGCGGACATTTCTGTGTCGCGTGTTCGTAACGACGCGCGCCGTGCCGCGCCTTCGCGGCAACCACCTGGCGGATCGTCCGCAAGGGGCATGGCGATACGCTCATGGATCGCGGCTTGCTCTCTGCCTGCTCATCCCGGTGGCGTGTCGATCGCTCCGACGCTGCAGGCAGCGCGACGCACCAGGGCAACTGCGAGGCTGCATGCCGCCAGACTGCGTCGACTCCCGGCGTCAACGAACACGAATCGTCGCGGGGCGAGGCGTGACTGCCACCCGCGCGCGAGAAGACGGCGGGCCGATCTTCTGGCATCGCGAGATGCCGCCAGTCGATGCCGAGCTGGTCGGCGAGCACACCGTCGAGGCGAACAGCGGCCGGGTGGCGTCCACGCTCAGCCACCGGGACGAGCTCTGGGATCGCTGCTACCGGGAGCTCATGGCCAACACCGAGGCCCGCCTGCTCCAGGAGATCGCCCGTCTCGGCGGTCATTACGCGCACGTCTACGACGAGGCCATCGAGCCGCGCCATGACTACGCGACCGGCGAAGCGTGGCTGCGCGGCCGCTTCTCCTACATGCTGTATCGCCGTCCGTTGCCGCGGGGGTGAGGGTGAGGCGCGAATGCTCGAGCCGCTGGCGGCCGGGCGATCCCCACCTGTTGGTAACAGCTTGCGTATCCGCGAGCGTGCGCTGGGGCGGTGGGGCCGCGCCCTGCTTCCGGCGTCCGCGCAGCTCATCGGACGCGGACCCGGTCGATCCGCCGTGACGCGCGCGGGTGCGGCACAAGCGCGGGCAGGAGCTCGGCTGCGCCAGTCATGGATCCTCGCTTGCTTTGATCAGAAGCCAGGAGGCTTTACCTGATGCAGAACGACAAAGCAGTGTCCGTGCTCAACGGTTTGATCGAAACGTGCAAGGACGGACAGCACGGCTTCAAGACCGCGGCCGAGGCGCTCACCAGCGCCGACATCAAGGCGCGTTTTCTCGAATACTCGCGCCAGCGCGAGCAGATGGCGCGTGAGCTGCAGGACGAGGTGCGCAAGCTCGGCGGCGATCCGGAGAAGAGCGGCAGCGTGGCGGCGTCGCTGCACCGCGGCTGGCTCGACATCAAGTCGGTCGTCACCGGAAAGGACGACCACGCCATCACCGCGGAGGCCGAGCGTGGCGAGGATGCCGCCAAGGCGGCCTACGAGGCGGCGCTGAAGGAAACGCTGCCGGCTTCGGCCCAGGCGCTGGTCCAGCAGCAGGCCGCCAAGGTGCGCCAGGCTCACGATCACGTGCGCGAGGTGCGGGATCGCGCGAAAGTCGCGCACTAACACGCTGGCGCCGGCAGAACACCGGCGTCCGGGCAAAAAAAAGGACGGCCCCCTCTGGCGGGGAGCCGTCCTTTTTCCGTTCCGCGTGTCTGCGACGCGCGGGATGTGCCTACCAGCGGGGCTCGGAGCGCCGGCCGTTGCCGCCGCCGTAGCCACCGCCACCGCCGCCGAAGCCGCCACCGCCGCCGGTCTTGGGGCGCGCTTCATTGACGGTGAGGTTGCGGCCGCCGAAGTCCTTGTCGTTCAGCATGCTCACCGCCTGCTGCGCTTCCTCGTCCGTGGACATCTCGACGAACGCGAATCCGCGGGCGCGGCCGGTCGCCATGTCGCGCATCACGCTGACCGAGTCCACCGTGCCCGCGCTGGCGAACAGGTTCTGCAGATCGTCTTCGGTCACGCTGTAGGGGAGGTTGCCGACGTAAAGTTTTCTGGCCATGTCTTCTGCTTCTCTCTCTCGCCCCGGTCCGGGGCAGCTGACAAGTGATTCTGGATCCGGCTGGATCCCTGATGGATTCGACTGACTCTAAGCAATCACGTTGCGGGGAGAAGCAAGACTGCGGGAGGCTCGATTCACTCGTGGCGCGGGCTGCTAGGAAGAACGGTCTTCCATCCAACTCCCGGGAGTATACCGCGTCCGGCGACAAATAGCCAAATTTCGTCCCGCTTTGCCCTTCGCCCTTTGCCCTTCGCCCTTCGCCCTTTCTTCAGAACACATACCTCCCCCCCAGCTGAACCGTGCGGCCGTCGCTGGCGTCGGAGACCACGCCGAACGTCGGGGCGCCGAGCACCGTCCCGGGAATGGCGAAGTTGGGGTGGTTGAAGGCGTTGAACAGCTCGACGCGCAGCTGCAGCGCCTGGCGCGCGGTCAGGTTCACGCTCTTGGCCAGCGACACGTCGAAATTGACGATGCCGTCGCCGCGCAGGATGCCGCGGCCGCCGTTGCCGAAGGTGTACTGCGCCGGCTGGCTGAAGGCGTCGGTGTTGAACCAGCGGTTGAGGGTGCGGTCGCCGGCCGGCAGCTGCGGATCGCCCGCGACATCGGCCCGCTGCGCGCCCGCCGGGAACGCGTTGGTCGTGTTGGTCTGCGTGGTCACGGTGAACGGCGCGCCGGACTGCAGTGTGCCGAGCAGCCCGACCGACCAGCCGCCGACCACCCGCCCGAGCCATCCCGACGACAGGTAGCGGCGCTGCGGCCCGACCGGCAGCTCGTAGACGCCGCTGATCGTCAGCCGGTGGCGGATGTCGTTGCTCGACGGCCCGTAGTCGGCGGCCCGGTCGTAGAGGTTCGAGTAGACCCCGACATTGCCCAGGCCTGCGCCCCCTTCGTCCGTGTCGTTCAGGAACCTGGCGTAGGTGTAGGTGGTCAGCAGGTTGAAGCCCTGCGCGAACCGCCGCTCGATGCGGGCCGTGCCGGCGTGGTAGTCCGATCGGCCGATCGTCGGCAGCACGATGGAGACGTTCGAGAACTGCGGGAACGGGCGGTCGCGCTGGGTGACGCCGGGGCCAAGCCGGTCGGGCGCGATCTGGTTGATCGACAGGTTCGGGCCGGCCAGGTTGCGCGACTGGTTGCCGACGTAGGCGACCTCGAGCACCATGCGCGCCGGCAGCTCCTGCTGGATCCCGAGGTTGAACTGCCGCGCGTAGCCGGACTTGCGGTCCCGCTCGAAGAAGGTCACCGCCGTGGTCGCCGGCCGGCCGACCTCCACGGCGCCGAACCCGGCATCGCGGCTGGCGGCGCCGAGCGTGAGCGGCGGCACGCCGCTGCCGAGCAGGAATGGCGCGGTGATGCCGTTGTCCGGGGTGTTGAGCGTGGCCGACTGCTCGAAGCCGAGCGAGGCGGAGCTCGGCGCGCCGTGGTCGAACGGGTGTGCGAAGAACACGCCGATGCCGCCCCGCACCACCGTGCCGGCGGCATCGCCCGGCCGCCAGGCCACGCCGAAGCGCGGCCCGAAGTTGTTCCAGTCGGCCTCGTAGGGCGCCGAGGGGTAGCCGTCCACCCCCGCGAAGCGAACGACTCCGGGCGTGCCCGACACCGGGTTGATGGCGGCGATGTCGAAGCCGTTCATCCGATCGTTCGCATCGACCATCGGCGTGTCCACCTCCCACCGCACCCCGAAGTTCAGCGTCAGGTTCGACCGCACCGTCCAGTCGTCCTGGAGGAACGCCGCCAGGTACCAGCTGGAGCGCTCGAGCACCTCGGTCTCGCGGATGGAGACGCTGTTCGGAAAGCCGAGCAGCAGGCTGGCCAGCCCGAGGCCGGTGCCGGCCCGCCCCGGCAGTGCCGTGGGCTGGGTCGTGAACGAGAAGTTGCCGGAGATCGACGGCCGGTTGACCTCGTAGTTGTACGAGGGGCGCGCCTCGAAGCCGGTCTTGAGGGCGTGGCGGCCGCGGACGTACGACAGCGTGTCCACGATCTGGTGCTGGCGGATGGGGAACTGCCGCCGTTCGTGGCTGGTCGCCCCGAGCGGCGCGATGCCGGCGACGGTGAAGCGCGGGAACGCCTCGTTCGAGACGCCGCGCAGCCCGATGGTGTCGGGCCAGCCGGCGCCGAGCCCGATCGACATCTCGTGGTTGATCCGGTCGCCGTAGGTGTAGCGCAGCTCGTTCACCAGCGACGTCCCGAACGTCTTGGTGTACGACCCGTAGAAATAGTGCTGGTGGCGCAGCGCGTCGGTCACCGAGTCGGCGGCCGGCTCGGCGAAGACGCTGGTGTGGAAGCGGTTGTCGCTGTTGTAGAGATAGCGGCCGCTGATCTTGTCGCTGGCGCCGATGGTGTGATCGATCTTGGCGAGGTAGTTGTCGCGCTCGAGCCGCTGCGTGTAGTTCGCCCGGAAGTTGTTCGCGCCGCTGGCGTTGTCGGGCGCGCGGTTCGGCAGCGGGTAGAACGCCATCAGCCTCAGCGCCACCGGATCGAGCCGCGCCGCCGGGATGACGTTGCCGGGGAACGGCTGCCTGACGCCGCCGGCCGTCGTCGCCGGATCGTAGATCGGCACCAGCGCGCCGCGCGCGTCGACGGTCTCCGAGAAGTCGCCGCGGCGCTCGCGCTCGGTCGGCACCGTCAGCGTGTTGGTGATGCCGGTCTTGCGCCGCGATCCCTCGTACGAGAAGAAGAAGAACGTGCGGTCGCGCCGGATCGGCCCGCCGACCGTGCCGCCGAACACGTTGTAGCGCAGCGGCGCCTGCTGCTTCTGCCCGTTCACCACCGGGGCGAAGAAGTTCGCCGCGTCGAGCGCGTCGTGGCGGAAGTATTCGAAGCCGCTGCCGCGGAACTGGTTGGTGCCCGACTTGGTGGTCGCGATGATGACGCCGCCGGCCGAGCCGCCGTATTCGGCGGCATAGTTGTTACTGAGGACCTTCACTTCCTGGACGGTGTCGACCGGCGGGTCGACATCGACCTGGCCGATGCCGAGCCGCATGTTCTGTCCGGCGCCGCCGTCGATCCAGAACATCTGGCTCTGCGTCCGCCCGCCGGCCAGGCTGAAGTTCGGCTTGGCCCCGGAGTCGTAGGTCACGAACACGGCGGCGCCGGTCATCTTGATCAGGTTCATCGATCGCCGGTCGCCGAGCGGCATGGCCTCGACCGAGCGGGACTCGATGATCTGGCTCAGCTCCGAGGTCCGCGACGCCAGCAGCGGCGCCTCGCCGCGCACCGTCAGCGTCTCGCTCAGGTCGCCGACCGCCAGCCGCACGTCGATGGGAATGGTCTGGCCGGTCGAGAGCGTCAGCCCCTCGCGGCGGTACTTCTGGAAACCGGCGATTTCCGCTTCGAGCACGTAGCTGCCGATCGGCAGCGGCCGCAGCGCGTAGTAGCCCTCGGCGTTCGTCACCGTGCTGAGGCGCTGGCCGGTCTCGAGGTGCACGGCGGTCACGGTGACCCCGGGCAACGCGCCCTGGGTGCTGTCGGTGACGATGCCGTTGAGGGTGGCTTCCGGCGTCTGGGCGGCCGCGGGGACGGCGACAGCCGGGAGCAGCAGCGCGATGATCGCCGCCCGCAGGGCAGCCGTAAGGGCACGGTGGGACATTCTCGACCTCCGGGGTTCGACGTGAAGCGGGCCGGAGTATACAGCACGCGGGTCCGCCTTCGCGGCTTCGCGGCTTCGCCGCTTCGGCGGGACGCGCGTCCGCTGCGCGGCTGCGCCGCTTCGGCGGAGCCTGAGCCATACTGAGGGTCTCGGGATGAGTGTTCCGCAGGAAATCGACCGTCTGGATCGGGGGATCGCCGCCTTCATGCGCCGGTGGAGCCCGCTGGCGCTCCGCCTCTCCCTGGCCGTCATCTTCATCTGGTTCGGGATCCTGAAGCCGCTCGGCCTCTCGCCCGCGGCGCCGCTCGTCGAGGCGACGGTCGGCTGGATGCCGTTCTTCGCCCCGCCCACGTGGGTGGCGATCATCGGCTGGTGGGAGGTGGCCATCGGCATCACCTTCCTCTTCCGGAGCACCGTCCGGGTCGCGATCGCGCTGCTCGCGCTGCAGATGGGGGGCACGTTCCTGCCGCTCGTGCTGCTGCCCGACGTGGTCTTTCAGGCCGGCCACATCCCCTACGCCCCGACCATGGAGGGGCAGTACATCATCAAGAACCTGCTCATCATCTCCGCCGCGCTGACGCTCGGCGGCACGGTGCGGGAGCCCGCGCTTGGATGAGGCCGGCTCTGGTGACTGTGGTGCAGCAGCGGTTCGGTCCGCCTTCGCGGCTTCGCCGCTTCGGCGGGACACCCTTCGCACGGGAACATGAGCGAAGGATGGTGCGGAAGAGAGGACTCGAACCTCCATGACCTTGCGGCCACTAGCTCCTGAGGCTAGCGCGTCTGCCAGTTCCGCCACTTCCGCACGAAGGGCAACCAGAACTTACAAGTATACAAAAACGGGCAGGGGAAAGTCGACGGGGAACTGGGGAACTGGGGAACTGGGGAACTGGGGAACTGGGGAACTGGGGAACTGGGGAACTGGGGAACTGCCCCGGTTTAGAACGCGCGGCGGCGGCGGACGGCGTTGCGCAGCCCTACCGGGAGCGCCGGCTCCAGGCCGACGGTGGTGGAGCCGAGCGCGCCGGTCATCAGCCGCGCGTGCCGCAGCACCCGCTCGATCTCGGCGAGCAGATGGGTCGGCAGGCAAGGCTTGAGCAGCATCGCGTTGAACCCGGCGCGCTGCGCCTCACTCTGAATCTCGGTCGTCCAGTGCCCGGTCATCCCGAGGATCGGCAGGTGCCGCGTGCGCTTGTCGGCGCGCAGCGCCGCGGCCAGCCCGAACCCGTTCAGCCCGGGCATCATGATGTCGGATACCACGATGTCGGGAACCATCTCGAGGGCCAGCCCGAGCGCTTCCTTGCCGTCCAGGCTGCCGGAGGCCGCAAACCCCGACCGGCCAAGGAACTCCAGGTAGCCGCTGAGCGCGTGCGGATCATCTTCGGCCACCAGTACGACTGTGCCCGCCCGTGACGCTTCCATGGTCCGGGTGACGGCAAGGGACGCGCCAGCAGGGAAGCCGTGCCTGGCATCGTTCGCCGCATCACGGCGGCGTCCGGCTGATAACATTTGTGACATCGGATGCCAGTTTTGAACTTCGACCCGCCGGACGGAGGCCCTCCGGACAGTCCTCGGGGCCCCAGTCCGTCCCGGACTGCCTCGACCGCGGCGCCGGCCGGCGTGGCCGACGGCGCCACCCGCTCCCTCGATCCGCGGGTGGTGACGGTCAACCGCCTCTCCACGGCCATTGCCGCCGCCATCGTCACCGGCCTCCACCTGATCTTCGTGGCCGGGATGTGGCTGGTGGAGGGGGCCCGCTGGGACACCCTGCTGGCGTCGGCGGCCTGGTTCCCGGTGGCGCTGCTGTTCGTCTGGCTTGTCGTCCAGTGGCCGCGTATCGACTACCGCCACTGGCGCTACCGCGTGGACGAACGCGGCATCGAGATCTGGTCGGGGGTGGTCTGGCGGGCGGCGGTGGTGGTGCCGCGATCGCGCGTGCAGCACATCGACGTGGCGCAGGGCCCGCTCGAGCGGTCCTGGGGGCTGGCGACGCTCTCGATACACACCGCCGGGACCCAGCACTCCAAGGTCGACCTGCCCGGTCTCGATCACGCCGTTGCCCTGGCGGTCCGCGACGCCCTGCTGCCGAAAGATGCCGAACCTGCCGTCTGAACGGAGGCTGCACCCCGTCTCCTTCCTGTTCGAGCTCGCCTCGCACCTGCGGCAGCTGGTGGTGCCGGGCCTGTTCGTGCTGATAGCCGGGGCGCGCGGATCAGACGCCTGGCAGGCCTACGCCATGGTCCTGTTCGTGCCGCTCGCGCTGGTCTCGATCGCCCGCACCCTGGTCTTCCGCTACGACCTGCTGGACGACGAGCTGGTCATCCGCAGCGGCCTGCTGGCCAAGCACCAGCGGCATGTGCCCTACGGCCGCATCCAGAACATCGATGCCGTGCAGGGCATCCTCCACCGCGTGCTGCGCGTCGTGGACGTGCGCCTCGAAACCGCCGGCGGCGAGGAGCCCGAGGCGCACCTGAAGGTGGTGTCGCTGCCGGCGTTCGAAGAGGTGCGCGCGCGCGTGCACAGCGCGCGTCCGGCTGTGGCACGGCGGGATGCCACGGGCGCGGTCCCGGCCGAACCGCGGGGGCAGGACACCGGGGACACGCGCGGCCCCGCCCGGGAGATGCCGGCGGTCACGCTGCTGCACCTGCCGCCGCGCGAACTGCTCATCTGCGGCCTGATTCAGGGGCGTGGGCTGATCGTGATCGGCGCGCTGTTCGGCCTGGCGTGGGAGACCGGCGTGCTCGATCGGATATCCGGCAGCGTGTTCGGCGACGCGGTCCAGGGCAGTGGCGTGGTGCGGCAGCTGGCGCTCGCGCTCGTTGGCCAGGGGGTGCCGCCGCTCGGCAAGCTGCTGCGGACGCTGGGCGCCTTCGCCGGCTTCCTGGTCGTGACCCGGGTGTTCTCGATGGGCTGGGCGCTGGTGCGGCTGCACGCGTTCACGCTGCGCCGGGTCGGCGACAATCTCCGGGCCGACTTCGGCCTGCTGACCCGCGTGGCCGCGACGATTCCGCTGCGGCGCATCCAGAGCGTCACGGTGTACGAAGGGCCAATCCATCGACTGTTCGACCGGGTGTCGGTCCATGTCGACACCGCCGGCGGTGAGAGCGGGGAGGACGTCCAGCTGCAGCGGCAATGGCTCGCGCCGGTGATCGCACGGGCGCGCGCGGAGGACCTCGTCCGCGAGATCTTCCCGGCGGTCGCGCTCGACGCCGTGGAGTGGCAGCCTGTCGACCGCCGCGGCATCCGCCGGGCGCGGGTGGGCTGGCTCGTGCTGGCCGCCGGGGCAGCCGGGCTGCTGGTGGCGGCCCTGCGCTGGTGGACTCCGGCGCTCTTCGTCGCGCTGGCGCTCATCGGGGAGCTCGATGCCCGCCGCTCCGTCAGGGCGCTCGGGTGGAGCCTGAACGAAGATGCCGTCTTCTTCCGCAGCGGCTGGCTGTGGCGGCGCCAGACGATTGCCCCCTTTGCCAAGGTCCAGGCGGTTGCGGTCCGGGAGTCGCCGTTCGACCGGCGCTTCGCCATGGCCCGGGTAGCGGTGGACACGGCCGGCACCTCGCAGGAGCGCCACCAGATCGAGGTGCCCTACCTGCCGCGGCCCACCGCTGAGGTCCTGGCCGGTCAGGTCGCCGACCGCGCGTCGCGCACGGCCTTCCGCTGGTAAAGCCCCGGCCTATTCCGGGAAGCCGCCGGATCTCCCGTATGATCTAGCGAGGCACGGGGTCTGGAGGTCAAGAGTGGCAAGCAAGCGCGGTGTCTGGCTCGTCGTGATTTTCATCGTGATCGCGGTCGTCATTTCGGCCGCGGGGCTGATCGTCACCGCCTTTGTCGTCGGCCGGCCCGCCTCGGTCGAGGCCAACTCGGTGCTGATGCTCCGGGTGGGCGGTGACCTCGGCGAAGTGGAGCCCGGCGGGCTGGTCGGTTCCTTCCTCGAACCGCCGCCCACGGTCCGCTCCGTGGTGGACGCCCTGCGCAAGGCGAAAAGCGACAAGCGCGTGACCGGCGTGGTCATCAGGCCGACCAGCACGGCGGCGCTCTGGGGCAAGGTCCAGGAGGTGCGCGACGCCATCATCGACTTCAAGACCTCCAAGAAGCCCATCGTCGCCTACCTCGAGTACGGCGGGGAGCAGGAGTTCTACCTGGCCACCGCCTGCGACAAGGTCTTCCTGATGCCGACGGCCTCGCTCGACCTCACCGGCATGGCGAGCTACGAGCTGTTCCTCCGCGGCACCCTCGACAAGATCGGCGCCTATCCGGACGCCCTGCACATCGGCGAGGTACAAGACCGCGTCCAACACCTTTACCGAGCGGACCTTCACGCCCGCCCATCGCGAGATGGCCGAGTCGCTCAACCGCGACCTCTACGAGCAGCTCGTGAAGGGCATTGCCGAGGGGCGGCGCAAGACCGAGGCGGACGTCCGTCAGATGATCGATCACGGGCCCTACCTGCCCGAAGACGCGGTGCGCGCCGGCCTCGTGGACGACGTCGGCTACGAGGACGAACTGGACGACAAGGTCCGGCTCGGCGAGGGAACGGTCAGGTACCTCGAGCAGCAGGACTATCGCAAGGTGTCGCTGTCGGCCCTCGGGCTCGATCGCGGACCGAAAATCGCGCTGCTCTACGCGGTCGGCATCATCGGATCGGGGGAGAGCAGCTACGACTCGCCGAGCGGGGAGGTGGTGGGCTCGGACACGATCGTGCGCTACCTGCGCAAGGTGCGCGCCGACGACGCGATCAAGGCGGTCGTGCTGCGCATCGACAGCCCTGGCGGCTCGGCGATCGCCTCGGACGTGATCTGGCGCGAAGTGCAGCTCACGCGCGCCGTCAAGCCGGTGATTGCCTCGATGTCGGATGTCGCGGCGTCTGGCGGGTATTACATCGCGATGCCCGCCCACAAGATCGTGGCGGAGCCGGCCACGTTGACCGGATCGATCGGCGTGGTGATGGTGAAGTTCGTGATCGACGGCACGCTGAAGAACCTCGGGATGAACATGGAAGGCGTCAGCCAGGGGCGCTACGCCAACCTGTATTCGCCGATCCGGCCGTTCAACCCCGAGGAAAAAGCCAAGGTGCTCGAGCAGATGCAGGCGACCTACGACGCCTTCGTGGAGAAAGCGGCGGCCGGACGGCAGACCACGCCGGAAGAGATCGACGCCGTCGCGCAGGGGCGTGTCTGGACCGGGCAGCAGGCCAAGGGGCTGGGGCTGGTGGACGAGCTCGGCGGCCTCGCCACGGCGCTGGCGCTGGCCAAGGATGAGGCGAAGATCGGGCGCGACACAGAAGTCGAGCTGGTCGTCTACCCGCCCAAGAAGAGCCTCTACGAGTCGCTGGCCGATCCCTTCGGCGCCGGCGCCACCGCTCCCGCGGCGCTGGCCTCGCTGCTCGGCCTCGGCAGCGGGCGCGCGGTGCAGGCGCTGGCGGCGCCGCTGCGGGTCTTCCGCCGCGGCGAGCCGCTGGCCATCATGCCGAACGTGTTCGTCAGGTAGCCGCGGCCGTCGCTACGTGACGATCTGCGCCAGCGTGGCTTCGTTGGTGTTGATGCGCATCTTCTCGCGCGCCTTGCTCATGTAGGTCGAGTAGAAGCGGTTGCGGCGCTCGCTGAGCAGCTCGTCGCGGAGCTGCTGCCGCCCCGCTGCGACCTGGTCCGGCGTCACGTCCTTCCGCTCCAGCACCTTCACGATGACGGCGCCGGTGTCGGTCCGGATCGGATCGCTCACGGCCCCCGCCGGGAGGGCGAAGGCGACGGCGTCGATGGCGGGGTTGACCCCGGCGTCGGCGATGGCGGCGCCGCGGGCAATCTCGTCGGTCGTCTTGACCTCGAGCTGCGCGGCCTTGGCCGCCGCGTCGAAGCTGCCCGACTTGAACTGCCCGGCCAGTGATGCGGCCTTCTGCCGGGCGGTGTCCGCCGCCTTGTTCCGCACCACATCGTCGCGCACCCGCGCCTTGACCTCGTCGAGCGACGGCAGCCGCTCGGGCTGCGTGCCGGTGACGGCGATGAAGGCGTAGCCCTGGGGCGTGCGGATGGCGTCGCTGACCTTGCCCTGCTCGAGCTCGAAGGCCTCCTCGGCGACGGCCGGGGCCAGGCCGATGCCGGCAATCGGCTCATCGCGGGCAAAGAACCCCGACTCGCTCACCGTCAGCCCGCGCGTCTTGCCGATCGTCTCGAGGTCCTCGGGCTTGGTGATCTGGGAGTCGAGCTCCTGGGCGAGCCGGTCGGCTTCGGCCTGCGAGCGCTCCGACTTGATCTGGTCCTCGATCTGGCCGCGCACTTCGTCGAGCGTGCGCGTGCTGGCAGCCTTGCGATCGGTCGTCTTGATGATGTGGAGGCCGAAGGAGGTCTTGACGAGATCGCTGGTCTCGCCGGGCTGCAGGCCGAACGCGGCATCTTCGAACTCCTTGGCCATCTGGCCGCGGCCGAAGAAGTCGAGGTCGCCGCCGCGGGTCTTGCCGATCTCTTCCTCGGTGTGCTGGTTGGCGAGCTTGGCGAAGTCCTCGCCCGCCTTCACCCGCTTCAGCACCGCTTCGGCCGCCTTGCGCACCTCCGCCTCGTCCTTGCCCTCGGTCTTGAAGAGGATGTGGCTGGCGCGCACCTGCTCGGGTGTCGTGTAGCGGCTCCGTGTTCTCGTCGTAGTACCGCGAGACGTCCTGCCGGCGAGACCGTCGTTCGCGCCCGGATCGCCTGCGGTCGATCATCGCGAACTTGACCTTGCGCTTCTCCGGCGATCGGTAGTCGTCCTTGTGGGACTCGAACCAGGCGGCGACCTCGGCGTCGGTCGCCTCGACGTCCGTCGCGGAACTTGTCGGCGGTGAAGTTCGCCACCTGCCAGCTTGACCTTCTCGTTGCGCCGCCGGAACTCCGCTTCGACGTCGCTGTCGGTGACGGTCATCCAGTCGGTGAGCGCGGCCTGCAGCTTCTCGCTCATGATGCTGCGGCGGACCTGCTCTTCGAACTCGCTGGGGCGCAGCGGCGGCGTTCTGCATCTGCAGGACCTGGCGGTAGCGCTGGTCGCCGACGAACTGGCCGTTCTCCTGGAAGGCCGGCAGCGCCACGATCCGGCTCGCGGACTTCGGCGTCGCTAGCCGTGATGCCGAGGCGCCCGCCTCGGCCAGCGACGGCTTCCTCCTCGATCAGCTGCTGCACGATGCGCTGGTCGATGCCCAGCTGCTTGAGCAGCCGGTCGTCGATGTTGCCGCCGTAGGCGCTGCCGGTAGGCCTGCATCTGCTGCTGTAGACCCGCTGGAACTGGCCGGCGCTGATCTCGCCGCCCTTCGACGCTCGCCACCACGGCGGTCGGTCGCGCGGGGCGCCCCGCTGCAGACAGTCCTGCGGGATGTAGAGGAAGATAAACGAGACGACCACGAGCCCGAGGCTCCACTTGAGCCAGCCGCTGTGTCGGCGCATCCGGTCGAGCATTGTCATGAATCTGGGACCTGTCGAGAGGCGGCGGTTCCGGGAATCCCCCGCGGAGTTTGTCCTGCGATTGCAACGAGAAACCCCCATTATGCCATGACGGGCGGGGCGTTTTTGCGGCCGCTGGCCGACGGGGTTACCGGCGCAGGGGAGCGCCCCTGGCACTGACGCCCTCCCGCGAGCGATGGGCCGAACCGCCGCGGAATGCACCGGGGAGCGGCCCGCGGCTCACGCAGGAACCGGAACAGGTCACGGTGGGCGGCGGCATGGCAGCCCAGGGACGATCGTGGTAAGCATCTCGACAGATGACCCGCCGATCCGTGTCGCTGATGCTCAGTGTGATCTCGCTGGTGAGCGCACCCGGCCGCGCCGACGCGCAGCGGCCCGGCGGCGCCGCACCGGCCCCCGTCCGGATCGTGCTCGTCGGCGACTCCACGGTGACCGAGGGCGCGGGCTGGGGGCTGGGGTTCCGTGAGCTCGTGGCGGGCGGCGCCGACCTGGTGAACCTGGCCGCCAACGGCCGCAGCTCGAAGAGCTTCCTCAACGAGGGCCGCTGGACGGAGGCGCTGGCGAAGAAGGGGCAGTATTACCTGATCCAGTTCGGCCATAACGACGAGCCGGGGAAGGGGCCGGAGCGCGAAACCGATCCCGGCACGACCTACCGGGCCAACCTGGCGCGTTTCGTGGACGAGGCGAGGGCCGTTGGCGGCACGCCGGTGCTTGTCACGTCGCTCGTGCGGCGGCTCTACAACGAGGATGGCACCATCCGCTCGACGCAGACCCCGTACGTCGAAGCCGTGCGCGCGCTGGCCGCCGAGAAGCAGGTGCCGCTCGTGGACCTGCACGCGATCAGCCGGGCCGATGCCGAGCACGCCGGGGATGAAGTCTGGGCGGACCTCAGCCCGCGCGACGCCGAGGGGCAGGTCAATCGCACCCACCTCAACGCGAAGGGGAGCGACGTGGTGGCGCGCATGGTCGCCGGCGAGCTCCGCAAAGTGGTGCCGCAGCTGGCGCCGTATCTACCGGAGTAGGGCGGCCACCGCTAGAGGCAGCTCTCCAGTTCCCCAGCTCTCCAGCTCCCCAGTTCCCCAGTTCCTGTTACAGTGCCGCCATGCCACGACTGATCAACGCCCCGTCCGTCATCCAGGCCGCCGGCAACAAGCCCAAGCGCATCGAGGAGTACGCCGGCCGCGTCAACAGCGGCCACGCGTCCGTCAGCGTCGCCCGCATGCAGTCGCCCCAGGGCTGGCAGGAGCCGGGCCAGCGCCCCGAGTTCGAGGAGATCACGGTGGTGCTGCGCGGCACGGTGCACGTGGAGCACGAGGGAGGCTCGCTGGACGTGACCGCCGGGCAGGCCATCGTCACCGCGCCGGGGGAGTGGGTCCGCTACAGCACGCCGTTCGACGGCGGGGCCGAATACGTGGCGGTCTGCCTGCCGGCCTTCTCGATGGACACGGTCCACAGGGACGAGGGGAAATAGCTGAGGAGCTGGGGAACTGGGGAACTGGGGAACTGGGGAGCTGGGGAACTGGGGAACTGGAGAACTGGAGAACTGGAGAACTGGGGAACTGGAGAACTGGGGGACTGGGGAGGTGGGGACCTGAAGCCCGAGAGCGGGAGGGTCGGGGAACGGGCACCAAATTCGGCGACAGGCAGCCTGCCAGCGCGTGGCTGTTTCTGCTTGGTGCCGGGTCTGGCGCTGAAAAATGCCCGGAGTTCGCTAGGTACGGCGCGTGCACTATCGCCGGCGATGGCCATTCATGATTTCGAGCCGTTGCGGATGCGGGCGGTCGCGTTTGCAGTGGCGGTCGTGAGGTTCTGCCGGGCGCTGCCCGACACGTGGGAGGGGCGCAGCATTCGGGCACAACTGTTCCGGTGTGGAACCGCGGTCGGCGCGAACTATCAGGCGGCCCGGCGGAGCCGCTCCGACCGCGAGTTCATCGCGCGCCTCGCCGTCGTTGTCGAAGAGGCTGACGAGGCCTGCTACTGGCTCCACCTGCTGATTACCGCTGACATCCAGCCCGTGTCTGGCGGCCTCACGCACCGCACGAGAACATTCCACGCCGACCGCTCGCAAGATCAGCCCGCCGGCCCGATGGCTCACGCGGTCAACCTGCGGAGCGAGGCGGAAGCACTGCTGAAGATCTTCAGCGCCTCTCTCTCGACCGCGCGAGCCAACCGCAAGCGCAGAAGAGAGAGCGGGACAAGGGGGAGTTAGGGAACTGGGGAACTGGGGAACTGGGGAACTGGGGAACTGGGGAACTGGGGAACTGGGGAACTCTAGGGAGCTGGGGAATTAGGGAGCTGGGGAGTTAGAGAACTGGGGAGTTAGAGAACTTGGGTCCGGGGTGGTTTACATGGTCCGACTAGTGCTCGCTTACACCAGGGCTTTACCTTGAATGGAAGCGAATGCCGTCGAAAAAGGAAGTGTCAGGAATTTCGTGTGTGAGGCGTTCTTCTGATCTTCCTTCTACGATGGTGATGCGTGTGGGCGCTTGTGGGAAACCGCGGTTTGTCGCGGTTTCCCAAGTCCCTGTGGGCGCGTTCTTGGCGTCCATGGGGACGGCAGCGTCCATGCGCTCGGGTGTCGGAGGCATTCTACGCGTTCGCCGTCGTGAAGCGATCCGCGGTAGAGGATGGCGAACTGGTTCATGGCGGCTTTCCAGTCGGCGCGGCGCGCACCGAGTGTCGCACGTGATGTTGCGCAGCGCCAGCCACAGCAGCTTGATGGCGGCCTCGTCGTTCGGGAAGTGACCGCGGGTCTTGATGATCTTCCGAAGCTGCGTGTTGACGCTCTCGATGGCGTTGGTCGTGTAGATGACGCGGCGGATCTCCGGGCGGAAACGCAAAGAACGGCATCACGTGTTCCCAGGCGCGCCGCCAGCGCCGCCACGATGGTCGGGTACTTGATGCCCCACGGTCCCTGCTCAAACGCGTCCAGCGCGCGTCAGCGCGGCTTCGGCGCTCGCCGCCGTGTAGATCGGCCGCAGCGCCGGCCGCCACCGGCTTGCGCTCCTTCCAGCTCGCGTAGTCCAGGCTGTTGCGGATCAGGTGCACGATGCAGGTCTGCAAGGTGGTCTCGGGATAGACCGCCGTCGAGGCCTCGCTCATGCCCTTCAGGCCATCGGTCACGGCGATCAGGATGTCCTGGCAGCCGCGGGTCTTCAGGTCGTTGAACACCTTGAGCCAGAACTTTGCGCCTTCGGTCTGCTCGATCCACAGCCCCAGCACATCGCGCGTGCCGTCGGGCAAGATCGCCAGCGCCAGATAGACGGCTTTGCTCCGGACGCACCGCTCGTCTCGGATCTTCACCCGCACGGCATCGAAGAACACCACCGGATACATCGGCTCGAGCGGGCGCGCCTGCCAGGCGGTCACCTCGGCGATCACCGCGTCGGTGACCGTGCTGATGAAGTCCGGCGACACCTCCATGCCGTACATCTCGCCGAGAAACGCCTGGATCTCGCGCACCGTCATGCCGCGGGCGTACATCGCGATGATCTTGTCGTCGAAGCCCGTGAAGCGGCGCTCGTGCTTGGGGATCAAGCGCGGCGCAAACTGCCGGCCCGATCGCGCGGCACCTCGAGCGCCAACGGGCCATCGTCGGTCAGCACCGTCTTGCCGCTCGTCCCGTTGCGATGATTGGTCGTGTCCTCGGGTTTATCCCCACCGCGGGCATATCCCAAGTGGTGCGTCATTTCGCCGCCCAGCGCCCGCTCGATGATCGCCTTCTGGAACCGGCGGACCACCCCGTCGAGTTCCTCGGCAGTCAGCGGCCCCTGGCCGACGAATTGATCCAGAACTTCTGCGGGAATGGGCGCCAGCGGCACCTCAGACGTGAACGATTTCGGTTTTCGGGGCATGAACACTCCTCATGTTATGCCCCACACACAAAATTCCTGACAGGCTCTCGAAAAACGCCGGCGGTGACCCCCATCTCTCCAGCTCCGCAGTTCCCCCGCTCCCCAGTTCCCCAGCTCCCCGTTCCCCCAGCTCCCCAGTTCTCCAGATCTCCAGTTCCCCAGTTACCGCTGCACTCGTCCCGACGCGTCCCCGCCCACCAGCCGATCGACTTCGTCGACGGTGACCCGGTTGAAGTCGGCCGGGAATCGTCTGCTTGAGCGCGCTCGACGCGACCGCGAAGCGCAGCGCCGCCTCCGGGGACCGCGCCCGGTGACCAGGCCGTAAATCAGGCCGCCGGCGAAGCTGTCGCCGCCGCCGATGCGGTCGACCAGCCGCACGTCGTAGTGCTGGCTGCGGTGCAGCGTGGCGGTGTCGGCGTCCCACAGCACCGCGCTCCAGCCGTTGTCGCTCGCCGAGACGCTTTCGCGCAGCGTGATCGCGACCATCTTCGGCGCCGAACTCGCGGGTGACCTGTTCGGCCGCTTCGCGGAACCCGTCGATGTTCGAGCTGCCCGCTGGTCACGTCGGTGTCCGGGCACGTGCACGCCGAGCACCGACTGCAGGTCCTCCTCGTTGGCGATCACCACGTCGACGTCGCTGCATCAGCGGCCCCATCACCGCCTGCGCCTGCGCCTCGGTCCACAGCTTCTTGCGGTAGTTGAGATCGACGCTGACCGTCGCGCCGGCCGCCTTGCGCGGCCTTCACCGACGGCGCGTCGCCTCGGCGCCGTTCGGCCCGAGCGCCGGCGTGATGCCGGTGACGTGAAACCAGTCGGCGCCGGCGAACACCGCCGTTCCAGTCGACCGCGTCGGGCTCCATCTCGCTGATCGACGACCGCGCCCGGTCGTAGATGACGTCGGACGCGCGCTGGCTGGCGCCGGCCTCGGCGTAGTACACGCCGACGCGGTTGCCGCCGCGCACGATGCGCTCCGTGCGCACCCCCTCGGCGCGCAGCGCCGTGATCGCGGCTTCGCCGATGGCGTGCTTCGGCAGCGCGGTGACGTAGGTCGCTGTCGAGCCCGAACGGCGCCAGGCCGACACGCGACGTTGGCCTCGCCGCCGCCGAAGGTGGCGACGAACATCGGCGACTGCAGGAACCGCTCGAATCCGGGCGGGCTGAGCCGCAGCATGATCTCGCCGAACGTCACGACCTCTGCGTCATCTACGCCTGCCCCCTGCGCCGCGCGGACGTTCGCGACGATCCGCTCGGCCTTCGCGCGCAGCACCGCGTAATTGCCCGCGGCGATCGCCTTGGTGTCGAGCAGCGACGATCCGACGCCGACCGCCACGGCGCCGGCGCGGATCCAGTCGCCGGCGTTCTCGACGGTCACGCCGCCGGTCGGCATCAGCTTCACGTGCGGCAGCGGCGCCGCGCACATCCTTGAGATACCCGGGACCGAGCGCGGTCGCGGGGAACACCTTGACGATGTCGGCGCCCGCGTCCCAGGCGTCGAGAATCTCGGTGGGCGAGAAGCAGCCGGGCATGGACGCGACCTCGCGCGCCTGGCACGCGGCAATCACCTCGCGCCGGAACACCGGGCTGACGATGAAGCGTGGCGCCGGCGTCGACGACCTGGTGGACGGTGTCGGCGTCGAGCACGGTGCCGGCGCCGAAGATGAACCCGGCCGGCAGCGTCGGCGCCAGCTGCCGGATCAGCTCGACCGCGCCCGGCACGGTCATCGTGACCTCGAGCGCCCGGATGCCCCCTTCGGCGAGCGCGTCGACGACGGCGCGCAGCTTCTGCGGCTCCTTCATCCGGATGACGGCGACGATGCCGGCGTCCTCGACCCGGGCAACGAGCTGGTCAACCTGCGAGTTGGTGATTCTGCTGGTGGTGGGTGCGTGCGTCATGTCGAGAGTCCGTGGCCGCCGTCATCGTCCGGCCGGGTGCCCGTGCGCCGTGTCGTGCTTGTGCTGCTCGTAGTGCTGCCGCAGCAGGTCCTTGCCGTAGTCGTTGCCGTTCGGGGTCCGCACGACCGAGTGGACGTGCTGCCGGATCGGCACCTTGGCTCCGGGCAGCGCCACCGGGGTCTGGTGGTCGAACTCGATCAGGATGACCGGGCTGTGGATCCGGTAGTAGAAGACGCTGTCGGGCCCGTGTTCGCCGACCCAGCCGAAGCGGGTCTCGTCGAGGTGCGCCTGCACCTCCGCCATCCGGACCCTGGCCTGTCCCTCGGGCAGGTTGTTGACGTATTCGGCGATCGTGTCGGTGAGCAGCCCGCGCTGCTTCGCGTTCAGCTCCGACGCCGGGATGCCGGCGTAGGGCAATTGCAGGTTGTCGCGAAAGGCCTGCGCCTGCGCCCGGTTCGCCGTCTTCGCGCCCGGCTCGAGGAGCGCCTTCTGCTGCTGCTCCGGCGTCAGCGACTGCATCAGCGCCAGCCCTTTGCGCTGCTCGTCCTGCATGACGCTGGTGCCCTTGTAGACGCCCGATTCGGCGATGACCGGCTCCGACCCCATGAACGCCGGCGTCATCACCACCTGGTCGCCGAGCACGAAGTAGTTGACGATCAGGTGATGGCCCTCGAGCTGCCAGCCCCACGGCTCGGTGGCGTGCGGCTCGCCCATCACCGTCAGGTGATAGAGCCACTCGCCGTACTCCTCGTGGCGCGCGGTGATCTCGGCGATGGTCTGGTTGAGGCGCATGATGCTGCGCGCCTTCTGCAGCCCTTTCGCGCTCAGCCCCGCCTGCAGCAGGTCGAACGCCAGCGTGCGCTGCGCCTCGGTCATCTCCTTGAAGCCGACCCCGGCGCGCTGTGCGCGGTGGATGTTGTTCCACCGCCGCCACTCGATGTCGCCGGCCGCGAACGTGGTCGCCTTGCGCTGCTCCGGCGTCAGCCCGGCCAGGAACGCCGCCGCCGCGGCCACCACCGGCTTCGTCGAGACGCCGGTCGAGCGGATCTCGAAGAGCCCGGTCCGCGACCGTGCCGTCGGCGGTCACCCCCTTGAACGGGTCGTCGGCAGGATCCTGCCCGCCGCGCTGCGCGGCCACCGTCAGGACGCCGAGGGACAGGGCGAGCACGGCAGGCAGGACGATGAGGCGCGTATTCATGGGGGAAGCCTACCGCAAATGCGCCGGGCCGGGTAGCGGCCCGCCGTCAGCGATCGGCGCCGGAACGGCGATCCCAAAGCCCGTATAATGCCGGGGATCACTATGTCACTCTTCGATCTTTCCGGACGTCTCGCCGTCGTCGTTGGCGGTACCAGTGGAATCGGCCGCGCGATTGCGCTCGGCCTGGCGGACGCGGGCGCCGACGTGGTGGTGACCGGCCGCCGCGCGTCTCACGTGGACGCGGTCGCCGGCGAGATCGAGGCGCGCGGCCGCCGCTCGCTGCGCATGCCGGCGGATGTGGCCGACGTGGCGGCGCTCGACGGCGTTCGCCAGGCGTGCGTCGACACCTTCGGACGCCTCGACGTCATGGTCTATGCCGCCGGCACGACCAGGCGGGTGCCGACGCTCGAGATGGACGAGGCGGAGTGGACGCGCATCCTCGACACCAACCTCACCGGCATGTTCCGCAGCTGCCAGGTGTTCGGCAAGGAGATGGTGGCGCGGAAGAGCGGCCGCATCATTGCCATCGGATCCCTGTCGTCGTTCGTCGGGCTGCACGAAGTGGCGGCGTACGTGGCCAGCAAGTCGGCGGTGGCCGGCCTGACGCGTGCCCTCGCGGTGGAATGGGCGCCGCACGGCGTCAACGTGAACGCGATTGCGCCCGGCGTGTTCAAGACCGACCTGAACCGCGCGCTGCTCGACTCGCCGCGCGGCCAGGAGTTCCTCGTCCGCACGCCGATGAAGCGCTTTGGCCAGATCGAGGAGCTGGCGGGGACGGCGGTGTTCCTCGCGTCGGACGCCGCGACGTTCGTCACCGGCCAGGTGCATCGCCGTGGACGGCGGCTTCCTGGCGAGCGGGGTCAACCAGTGAAGCCGGCGCTCGTCATCAGCGACCGGGACAACGTCGCGACGGCGCTGGAGCCGCTCGACGCCGGGCGCGAGATGACGATCGCCGGCGCGCCGCTCGTGGTGCGCGAGCCGATCGAGTCGGGGCACAAGATCGCGCTGCGGGCCATTGCCGCCGGCGAGGCGGTGATCAAGTACGGCAGCCCGATCGGTCTGGCCAGCGCCGACATCCCGGCCGGCGCGCACGTGCACACGCACAACCTGTCGAGCAGCCGCGGCCGCGGCGACCTCGAGGCCGTGCCGCAGCCACCCCCGGCGCCGCGCCTGGCCGAGCCGCCGGACGCGGCCGCCGGCGGCCCGCCCGCGCGCCTCGACGACAGCAGGTCCACCCGGTGACGCCTTCCTCCGCGTTCCTCGGCTACCGGCGGCCCGACGGCCGGATCGGCACCCGCAATCACGTGCTGGTCGTCCCGACGGTCATCTGCTCGGCCGTCGTGGCCGAACGCGTGGCGGCGTCGGCGGCGCCGGTGGCGGTGGCGCTGCCGCACCTGGCGGGCTGCGGCCAGCTCGGCCCCGACCTTCGCGTCACGCACGAGACGCTCGCGGCCTACTGCGCCCATCCGAATGTCGGGGCGGTGATCGTGATTGCGCTCGGCTGCGAGCAGGTCGTGGCGCAGATGCTGGCGGAAACCGCCCGCCGCCACGGCAAGCACGCCGACATCGTGGCCATCCAGGCCGAAGGGGGCACGGTCCGGGCCACGGAGAAGGGGAGCCGCATCGCCCAGGCCTTCGCCGCCGAGCTCGCCGGCGAGCCACGAATGCCCTGCTCGGCGAGCGACCTGATTCTCTGCGTGAAGTGCGGCGGCTCCGACTACACGTCGGGGCTGGCCTCCAACCCGGCGCTCGGCCGGGTCACCGATCGACTGGTCGATCTCGGCGGCAGCGCGGTGCTCGGCGAGATCGCCGAGATCATGGGGGCCGAGCACCTGCTGGCCGCACGCGCCACCTCCCCGGCCGCGGCCACGCAGCTGATTCAGGTCATCACCCGCGTCGAGACGGAGGCCCGCGCCCTCGGCCTGGACATCCGCGGCACCCAGCCCTCGCCCGGCAACATCCGGGGCGGGCTGACGACGATCGAGGAGAAGTCGCTCGGTGCGACGCACAAAGGGGGCGAGCGCGCGCCGCTGCGCGAGGTCGTGGGCTATGCTGCGCCGATCACGCAGAAGGGGCTGACGGTCATGGACACGCCCGGCCTCGACGTCGAGGCGGTCACCGGCATGGTGGGCGGCGGCGCCCAGGTCGTCGTCTTTACCACCGGCCTCGGCACGCCCACCGGCAACCCGATCGCCCCGGTCATCAAGATCACCGGCAACGCCCGCACCGGCCGGCAGATGGCCGACAACATCGACCTCGACGTGAGCGGCATCATGGACGACACGGAAACGCTCGACACCGCCGCCGGCCGGCTGTTCGAGGAAGTCCTGGCGGTGGCGAGCGGCCGCGAGACCGCGGCCGAGCGGCTCGGGCACCGCGAGTTCGCCATCCACCGCCGCAATCCGACCATCTGATCGCCAGCCAGCCATGGATCGCAAAGCCCTCTCCTTTCTCGCGCTCGGCCTGCTCGTCGGCAGCCTGCTGACGACGGCGGCGCTGGTGCCGGCGATCCGTTCGGCGCGCACCGGCGGCGCGGGCAACCGCCTGGTTTTGAAACTGGGCCACGCCCTGCCGCCGTCCCACGCGGTGCACATCGCCATGGAGTTCATGGCCAAGCGCCTGCTCGAAATCTCGGCGGGGACCGTCGAACTGCAGGTCTTCGGCGGCGGTCAGCTCGGCAGCGAGCCCGAAACCATCGAACAGGCGCAGCGCGGCGCGCTGGCGATGGTGAAGACGTCGGCGGCGGCGCTCGAGAGCTTCGTGCCGGAGATGGCGGTCTTCGGCATGCCCTACCTGTTCCGCGACGAGGATCATTACTGGAAGGTCCTGCTCGGCGACGTCGGACGCGACATCCTTGCCGCCACGACGCCGCACGGCGTGCACGGCCTCTGCTACTACGACTCGGGCAGCCGCAGCTTCTACACGATGACCAAGCCGATCCTCAAGCCGGCGGACGTCCGCGAGATGAAGCTGCGCGTGCTGCCGAGCAAGACCGCCCGCGACATGATCACCCTGCTCGGCGGCGGGCCGACGCCGATTCCCTACGGCGAGCTCTACACGGCGCTGCAGCAGGGGATGATCGACGGCGCCGAGAACAACCCGCCCAGCTTCTACACCAGCCGCCACTACGAAGTGGCCCGGCACTACTCGCTCGACGAGCACACCCGCGTGCCCGACGTGGTCATCGTCAGCCGCAGCGTGTGGGACGGCCTGAGCCCGCAGGTGCGCGCGTGGGTGGCGCAGGCGGCCGACGAATCGGTCACGTTCCAGCGCAAGCTGTGGCGCGAGCAGACCGAGGAGGCGCTGCGCGAGGTGGAGAAGGCCGGGCGTCGACGATCTATCGCCCGGATCAGGCCGCCTTCCAGGAAGCGATGTCGCCGATGTACGCGGCGGTGGACGGAACGCCGGTCGGCCGACTGGCCACCCGGATCCGCGAGGTGAAGTAACGCCGTGCGGCGCACCTGGGAGGCAACCGTCCGCGGCCTCGAGCTCCTGACCATCCTGCTCTTCGCCGCGCTCGTCCTCGACGTGTTGTGGGGCGTCCTCTCGCGCTACTGGCCGGGCATCGTCCCGAGCGACTGGACGGAGGAGCTCGGCATCTTCCTGCTGGTCTGGGTCTCGCTGCTCGGGTCGGCCCTGACCTACCGCGAGCACGGGCACCTCGGCGTGGACTACCTGGTCGCGAAGTTCGATCCGGCCGCCCGGCGCCTGACCGGCGTCGTCGTCGAGATCTGCGTCTTTGTCTTTGCCGCGTTCGCCCTGTGCTACGGCGGCTACCTGCTCGTCTGGGAAACCCTGGCGGCGGGCCAGTTGACGCCGGTGCTGCAGTGGAAGGCGGGCTACATGTACATTGCCGTGCCGCTGAGCGGGTTCTTCATTGCCGCGTTCTGCATCGAGCACCTGCTCGTGGCGCCCCATGCCCATCCGTCCATCGACACGGAGCCCACTGCCTGAATGGCCGCCGAGCTCATCGCCCTCCTGATCGGCTTCGTCGTCCTGCTCGCCCTGAACGTGCCGGTGGCGATCTGCCTGGGGATCGCGGCGATCATCGCCGTGGCCTCGATTGGCGACGTGCCGGCCGGCTACCTCGTGGCGCAGCGGATCGCCACCGGCATCGCCAGCTTTCCGCTGCTCGCGATTCCCTTCTTCGTGCTGTCCGGGCTGCTGCTCGGCGAGGGGGGGATGGCGCGCCGGCTGATCGACTTCGCGGCGGCGCTGGTCGGGCGGCTGCCGGGCGGCCTGGCCTACGTCAACACCATCACCTGCATGCTGTTCGGGGCCGTCTCGGGATCGGCGGCCGCGGCGGTCTCGTCGATCGGCAGCTTCATGATCCCGCAGATGGTCGCCAACGGCTATCGCCGGGAGTTCTCCGTCGCGCTGACCGCGACGTCGGCCACGACCGGGCTGCTCATCCCGCCGAGCAACATCATGATCGTGTACGCGGTCGTCGCCGGGAACGTGTCGGTGGCGGCGCTGTTCCTGGCCGGGGTCGTGCCCGGAATGCTCGTCGGCCTGGCCATCATGGCGGCGGCCTTCGTCTACAACCGGCGCGCCGGGGTGGCGGCCCGGCTGGAGGCGCCGCCGCTGCTGCGTTCGGCCGCGGCGGCCGTGCCGAGCCTGATGCTCATCGTCATCGTGCTGGGGGGCATCCTCGGCGGCATCTTCTCGGCCACCGAAGCCTCGGCGATTGCCGTGGCGTATGCCCTCGTGCTCGGCGTCGGCGTCTACCGCGTCCATCCCGGTGCGGCAGCTGCCGGCGATCCTGCTCAAGTCGGCCAAGACGACCTCGGTCGTGATGCTGCTCGTGGGCACGAGCCAGGCGGTGAGCTGGGCCCTGTCGTACGAGCAGGTGCCGCAGACCGCGAGCGCGGCGCTCATCGGCCTGTCCAGCAATCCGCTCGTCATCCTGATCATCATCAACCTGCTGCTGCTGGCGGTCGGCACCTTCATGGACATGACGCCGGCCGTCCTGGTCTTCACGCCGATCCTGCTGCCGGCGGTGATGGCCATCGGCGTCGACCCGGTGCACTTCGGCATCGTGATGATTGCGAACCTCTGCATCGGCCTGTGCACGCCGCCGGTCGGCACCTGTCTCTTCCTCGGCTGCAGCGTCGGGCGCACCACGATTGCCCGGGTGGTCCCGGCGGCCATCCCGTTCTTCCTCGCCATGGCGCTGGCGATGCTCCTCATCACCTACGTGCCGGCGCTGTCGCTCTGGCTGCCGCGCCTGTTCGGGTTCTGAGGCGGGATGACTGACTTCCGGCAGGGCTGGCGCGTGCCGGCGCACCCGCGCCCGGTGATTGCCATCGGCGCCGGCGCCATCGTGCGCACGGCCCATCTCCCGGCCTACCGCCGGCTCGGGCTGCCCGTCGCGGGCCTGTTCGACGTCGAGCCGCGGACGGCCGCCGCGACCGCGCGGGAGTTCGAGGTACCTGCGATCTTCGACGTCGCTGGAGGCGGCCGGCGAGGCCGGCGCCGGCGGCCGCGCCATTTTCGACGTGGCCGTGCCCGGCACCGAGGTGCTTCGCGTCCTGCGTGCGCTGCCGGAGGGGGCGGCGGTGCTCATTCAGAAGCCGATGGGGGACACGCTCGCGGCGGCACGCGAGATTCTCGACCTGTGCCGCGCGCGCCGGCTGACCGCGGCGATCAATTTCCAGCTGCGCTTCAGCCCCAACGTGCTGGCCCTGGCCGACATGCTCAGCCGGGGCACGCTCGGCGAAATCGTGGACATCGAGGTGCGGCTGCTGGTCCGGCAGCCCTGGGAATCGTGGCCGCACCTCCGCCACGCGCCGCGGCTCGAAGTCCTCTACCATTCCATCCACTACCTCGACGCGATCCGGATGCTGGCCGGCGAGCCGCGCGGCGTCTACTGCCGCGTCGTCGGGCATCCGCAGCTGCCGGATTTCGCCGACGCCCGCAGCACCGCCATCCTCGACTACGGGGACCAGGTGCGGTGCTCGCTGACGCTCAACCACACGCATGCATACGGGCCCCGGCATCGCACGTCGATGCTCAAGGTCGAGGGCACGAAAGGGGCGGCGCGGCTGTCGATGGGCGTGAACCTCGACTATCCCGCCGGCTCGCCCGACGAGCTCGAGGTGGCGGCGGGGGAAGAGTGGCAGACGGTGCCGCTGCGGGGCTCGTGGTTCACCGAGGCCTTCGAGGGGCCGATGTCGAACCTGCAGCGCTTCTGCGCCGGCGAAGACGCGGCGCTGGTGTCCCCGGTCGAAGACGCCATCAGGACGATGGCGCTCGTCGAGGCGTGTTACCTGTCCAGCGCCGCGGGCGGGACGCCGATCCCCCAGGTATGAGTTTGCGCATCGACGCCCACCAGCACTTCTGGGTCTACCGCGCCGCGGACTACCCCTGGATCGACGAGCGCAGGGGCGCGCTCCGCCGCGACTTCCTGCCCGTGCATCTGCAGGCCGAGCTCGCGGCGCACGGGCATCGAGGCCAGCATCGCGGTGCAGGCCGCGCCGTCGGCCGAAGAGACCGCCTGGCTGCTGGAGCTGGCGGGCGAGCACCGGTTCATTGCCGGCGTCGTGGGGTGGGTGGATCTCTGCGCCGAAGACGTGCACGATCAGCTGGCACGGCTGGCCGCGACACCCGGCGCTGCTCGGCGTGCGCCATCTGGTGCAGGATGAACCTGACGACCGGTTCCTGCTGCGGCCCGACTTCCAGCGGGGCCTGGCGGCGCTCGGGGGATTCGGGCTGACCTACGATCTCCTCATCCATCCCCGGCACCTGCCGGTGGCGGCCGAGCTCGTCGGGAAGTTCGACAGCCAGCCCTTCGTACTGGATCATCTGGCGAAGCCGCCGGTCCGGAGCGGCGCCATCGACGCCTGGGCGGAGGACCTGGCCCGCCTGGCGGCCGCGCCCAACGTGTGGGCAAGCTGTCGGGGCTGGTGACGGAAGCGGACTGGGTCGAGTGGACGCCCGGGGACATCCACCCGTATCTCGACGTGGCCTTCGACCTGTTCGGCGCCGGCCGGCTGCATCGCCGGCTCCGACTGGCCGGTGTGCACCCTGGCGGCCAGCTATGGACGGACGATGACGGTGTTGACGGATTACCTCGAGCGGCGGCCCCGGACGGACCGGGACGCCGTGCTCGGAGAGAACGCGCAGCGGCTCTGGCGGCTCGGCGGACCGGCCGGTACGGGGGCGTGTGTGCAGGAGCGCATGTGATGAAGAAGCTAGTGATCGGGCTCGTGGCGGCGCTGGCGCTGAGCGGCGCGTGCGGGCGCAAGGAAGCCGACGGGCGCCTGACCATCGCGATGATCCCGAAGGGGACGACGCACAATTTCTGGCAGAGCATCCATGCCGGGGGGAAAAGGCCGCCCAGGAGCTGGGCGTCAACCTGATCTGGCGCGGCCCGCTGCGCGAGGACGACCGCTCGTCGCAGATCTCGGAGGTCGAAGGCTTCATCACGCGCGGCGTGGCGGGCATCGCGCTGGCGCCGCTCGACGAGGCGGCGCTGGAGCTCCCCGTGGCCGACGCGAAGCGCGCCAACATCCCCGTCGTGATCTTCGACTCGGGGCTCAAGGGCAGCGACTACGTGAGCTTCGTGGCCACCGACAACCAGAAGGGGGGCCGGCTTGCCGCCGAGCACGTGGCGTCGCGGCTCAACGGCAAGGGCAAGGTCATCCTCATGCGATACGCTGAGGGGCACGACAGCACATCGAAGCGCGAAGAGGGATTCCTCGAGGGGCTGGCCGGCATTCAAGGACATCGAGATCCTGAGCTCGAACCAGTACGTCGGCGCCGACGTCGAAGGGGCGTACAAGAAGGCGGAGGCGCTCCTCAGCAACTACCGGCAGCCCGGCGGCGGCCTCGGCGTGGACGCCATCTTCTGCGTCAACGAGTCGTCCACGTTCGCCGTCATGCGCGTGCTGCAGGACCACGGCTGGTCCCGCAAGGTCCGCTTCGTGGGCTTCGACGCCTCGGACAACCTGGTCAAGGGGCTGCGCGAGGGGGACATCGACGCGCTCGTGGTGCAGGACCCGGTGAAGATGGGCTACCTGGCGGTCAAGACGCTCGTGTCGCACATCCAGGGGCAGCCCGTCGAGCAGCGCATCGACACCGGTGTGCACATTGCCACCGCGGAGAACATGGCGGAGCCGGAAATGAAGGAGCTGCTGAGCCCGGACCTGTCGCAATGGCTGAAATAGCGGCCGGTGCGCCGCGCTTCGAGATGCGCGGCGTGCGCAAGGTGTTCGGCGCCACCGTGGCGGTGGACGGCGTGGACTTCGCCGTGGCCCCGGGGGAGGTGTGCGCGCTCGTCGGGCAGAACGGCGCCGGCAAGAGCACGCTGATGGGGATCCTGTCGGGCGTCATCCGGCCCGACGCCGGGCGCATGCTGCTCGACGGCGCCACCTACGCGCCGCATGAGCCGCTCGATGCCCGCACCGCCGGCGTCGCCATGATCTACCAGGAACTGTCGCTGGCGCCGCACCTGAGCGTGATGGAGAACATCGCCCTCGGCACCGAGCCGGCGCACAACGGTCTGATCCAGTGGGGGGCCATGCGGGAGCGTGCCACGGCGGCGCTGGAGCAGCTCGGGCACCCCGAGATCCGGCCCGACGCCGTGGTCGCCACCCTCTCGCCCGCGGCGCAGCAGCTGGTCGAGGTCGGCCGCGCCATCGCCAGCGGCGCGCGCGTCGTCGTGCTCGACGAACCGACGAGCAGCCTGTCGCACGACGACGTGCAGCGGCTGTTCGGGCTGATTGGCCGGCTGAAGGCACAGGGCCTGGCGATCGTCTACATCTCGCACTTCATCGAGGAGGTGAAGGCCGTCTCCGACCGCATCGTCGTGCTGCGCGACGGGCGGAACGTCGGCGGCGGGCCGACGGCGGAGCTGAGCGCCGAGGCGATCGTGGAGATGATGGTCGGGCGGCAGATGGCGGATCTGTATCCGCACAGCGCCCGGACCCCCGGCGACGTGCTGCTCGAGCTGCGACGACCTGCAGCCCGGGGCGGCGACGCTGACGCTGCGCCGCGGCGAGATCCTGGGCATCGCCGGGCTGCTCGGCGCGGGCCGGACCCGCCTGCTGCGGACGATCTTCGGGCTCGAGAGCGTGCGCAGCGGGCAGATTCGCGTCGGCGCCTACTCCGGGCCGGCCTCGCCGTCGGCACGCTGGGCGCAGGGTGTGGGCATGTTGAGCGAAAATCGCGCGAGCGAGGGGCTGGCCGCGGCGCTCAGCATCGCGGACAACCTGACGCTGTCGCGCCTGAGCGACCTGGGCCCGGGCTTCCTGGTGCTGCCCTCGCGCCAGAGCCAGTCGGCGGCGCGATGGATCGAGCGCCTCGGTATCCGGAGCGCGGGACCGCGCCAGCCGGTGGGGGAGCTCTCGGGCGGCAACCAGCAGAAGGTGGCGATCGCGCGGCTGCTGCACCACGACGTGGACCTGCTCGTGCTGGACGAGCCGACGCGCGGCATCGACGTGGGCAGCAAGGCGCAGATCTATGCCCTGCTGGACCGCCTGGCGTCGCACGGCACGGACGCGGCGGAAGGGCCGGGATCCGGGCACGGGCGCCGGCGCGCCGTGCTGATGGTGAGCAGCTACCTTCCCGAGCTGCTCGGCCTCTGCGACCGCGTCGCCGTGATGTGCCGCGGCAAACTGGGCCCTGCGCGTCCGACCACCGAATGGACCGAACACTCGCTACTGCTGGAAGCGTCGGGGGCGCAGGCCGTTTGAAGGGCGTCTGGCGCATGCGCGGCGACAGCGGCGTCCTCCTGGGACTGGCGCTCGTCCTGCTCGTCTTCGGGCTGCTCATCGGCCCGCAGTTCTTCCGCCCCGCCAACCTGGAGCTGATGGCGCCGGCAGACCGTGATCGTCTGCATGGCGGCCCTCGGCATGACGATGGTCATCATCTCGGCCGGCATCGACCTGTCGGTCGGGTCGATCGTGTCGCTGGCCACCGTCGTGACGGCGCTGCTCCTGCGCGCGGGCTACGACCCGCTGCTGGCCGTGCTCGGCGCGCTGGCGGCCTCGGCGCTGTGCGGCGCGGTCAACGGCCTGCTCATCACGCGGCTGCGCGTCGTCCCGTTCATCGTCACGCTCGGCACCATGCTGCTGATCCGCGGGGCGGCGAAGGGGCTGGCGGAGGAGCGCCGGATCGAGGCGCCGCTCACCTGGATCAACGAGCTGCTCCGGACCGCCCGCGGACGGCGCCGGCTTTGGCGTGCCCACCGGCATCTGGATCACGCTGCTGCTCGCGGCCGTTGTCGGCGGCGTGCTGGGCTACACGCGGTTCGGCCGCCACCTGTTCGCGATCGGCTCGAACGAGCGGACGGCGCGGCTCTGCGGCGTGCGGATCGACCGCCGGAAGCTGCAGGTCTACACGCTGTCGGCCGCGTTCGCCGGCCTCGCCGGCGTGCTCGAGTTCTCGCGCCTGGCGGTCGGCGACCCGACCGTGGCCGTGGGGCTCGAGCTCGACGTGATCGCCGCGGTGATCATCGGCGGCGGCAGCCTGCTCGGCGGCAAGGGCACGGTGGTGGGCACCGTCGCGGGGGCCGCGATCATGGCCGTCATCGGCATCGGCTGTTCACAGCAGGGGCTGCCCAACTGGGTCCAGCAGATCGTGACCGGCGTGATCATCGTGCTCGCGGTCGCGCTCGATCGGTGGCGCCAGGCGGGGATCGCCGGCGGGCGGTAGTGGCGGCCGGCGCGGGCGGAAGGCGCGGCCGCGAGTGCGGTGAGAAGGGGACTGCGAAGCGCGCATGAGCATCGTCATCCAGGATCTGGCAGCCATCGATCTGCGATTTCCGACGTCGCGGTCGTCCGCGGGCACCGATGCCATGCACAAGGACCCCGACTATTCCGCGGCCTACGTCATCCTGAAGACCGGCGGCGCGCTCGAAGGGCACGGCCTGACGTTCACGATCGGCCGCGGCAACGAGATCTGCGTGGCGGCGATCGAGGCGATGCGGCATCTCGTCGTGGGGCGGCGCCTCGAGGACATCGCCGCGGACATGGCGGGGTTCTGGCGGAGCCTGGCGTCGGAGTCGCAGCTGCGGTGGCTCGGCCCCGAGAAAGGGGTCATCCACCTGGCGCTCGCGGCGGTGGTCAACGCCGTGTGGGATCTCTATGCCAAGGCCGAGGGGAAGCCGCTCTGGAAGCTGCTTGCCGACATGACGCCGCGGGAGATCGTGTCGGCGATCGACTTCCGCTACATCACCGATGCGCTGACGCCGGAAGAAGCGCTGGCGATCCTGGAGCGCCAGGCCCCGACCAGGCCCGGGCGGGAGGCGGAGCTCCTCCGGATCGGCTATCCCGCCTACACGACGTCGGCCGGCTGGATCGGCTACTCCGACGACGGCGTGCGCGGCCTGGTGCGCGAGGCGCTGGCGGAGGGGTTCACCCATTTCAAGGTGAAGGTCGGCGGCACGCCGGAAGACGACGACCGGCGGGTCCGCCTCGTGCGCGAAGAGATCGGGCCCGACCGGACGCTGATGATCGACGCCAACCAGAGCTGGGACGTCGAGGAGGCGATCACGCGCGTCAACGCGCTGGCGCGTTACCGGCCGTGGTGGATCGAGGAGCCGACCAGCCCGGACGATGTGCTCGGCCATGCCGCGATTGCCGCGGGCGTGCGCCCGGCCGGCGTCGGCGTGGCCACCGGCGAGCACTGCGCCAACCGCGTCATCTTCAAGCAGCTGCTCCAGGCGAAGGCCATCGACTTCTGCCAGATCGACAGCTGCCGGCTCGGCGGCGTGAACGAGAACCTGGCGGTGATCCTGATGGCGGCGAAGTTCGGCGTTCCGGTGTGCCCGCACGCCGGCGGCGTCGGCCTGTGCGAATACGTGCAGCACCTCTCGATGTTCGACTACATCGCGGTGTCGGGCACGATGGACGGGCGGGTGACCGAATTCGTCGACCACCTGCACGAGCATTTCGAGGAGCCCGTGGTGATCCGGCGGGCGCGCTACATGCCGCCGACCGCCCCCGGCTACAGCATCACGATCAAGCCCGAGAGCCGGCGGCGGCACAGGTTTCCCGACGGTGAAGCCTGGGCTCACGGATGAGGACTCGTCAATTCCCAATTGCCAACTCCCAACTCCCAAAAAGAATGGTGTTTGGGCGTTGGGACTTGGGCGTTGGGCGTTGTCAAGAATCTCTTTGGTAGTTGGCATTTGGGAGTTGGGAGTTGACGGTGGAAAGTTTCCCCAGGATAGCCGCGCTCAAGACGGCGGCGGCGTTTCGCGATCACCTGACCCGCGCCGGCATTCCGCTGGCCTTCGACGACCAGCTGCTGGCGCCCGCGGCCTCGCCGCTGGCGCAGCCCTTCGAATGCGACGGCGTGCGGATTGGCAATCGCTTCTGCGTGCTCCCGATGGAAGGGTGGGACGGCACGGCCGACGGCCGGCCGTCCGATCTGACGATCCGGCGGTGGCGGCATTTCGGCGCCGGCGGCGCGAAGTTCATCTGGGGCGGTGAGGCGGTGGCGGTCCGGCACGACGGGCGCGCCAACCCCAACCAGCTGCTGCTCACCGACGCCAACCAGGCGTCGATTGCCATGCTGCGCGACGAGCTGATCGCCGCGCACCGGGAGCGCTTCGGCGCCAATGCCGATGGCGACCTCTTCGTCGGTCTCCAGCTGACGCATTCGGGCCGGTGGTCGCGGCCGAACACCTACGACACGCCCGAGCCGCTCGCGGCGGTCGGCCATCCCGTGCTCGATCGCCGCGTGCCGGCCGGCGTCCCGGTGCTGTCGGACGACGACCTGGCCCGTCTGGTGGAGGATTTCGTCGCGGCGGCGCGTCGCGCGGCCGCGGCGGGCTACCAGTTCGTCGACATCAAGGCCTGCCACGGCTACCTCGGTCACGAACTGCTCGGCGCACGCGCGCGCGAGGGACGCTACGGCGGGTCGCTCGAGAACCGGATGCGCTTCATGCGCGAGGTCATCGAGGCGGTCCGCAGCGCCGTTCCCGGGCTGCGCATCGCCGTCCGGCTCTCGGCGTTCGACATGGTGCCGTTCCGCAAGCGGAGCGACGGGGTCGGCGAGCCGGATCCGGGCGCCGACGGCGTGAATCACGGCTTCGGCGTCACGCCGCCCTGGCGGCGAGGCGGCGGTCGAAGATGCGACCGCCGTGCTCGGCGCCCTCGAGGCCCTCGACGTGCGCTGGATCTGCATCACCGCCGGCAGCCCGTACTACAACCCGCACATGCAGCGGCCGGCGGCGTTCCCGCCGCTCGACGGCTATCTGCCGCCCGAGGACCCGCTCCACGGCGTGGCGCGGCAGATCGAGGCGACCGCCCGCCTGAAGGCCCGCTTTCCCGCCCTCGCGATCGTCGGCTCGGCGTACAGCTACCTGCAGGAGTGGCTGCCGCACGTGGCGCAGCACGCGGTGGGCGCCGGCCTGACCGACTTCGTCGGGCTCGGCCGCATGGTGCTGTCGTACCCCGACCTGCCGGCCGACGTGCTCGGCGGCGTGCCGCTGCGGCGCAAGTCCATCTGCCGGACCTTCAGCGACTGCACGACCGGCCCGCGGCTCGGCATGGTCTCCGGCTGCTATCCGCTCGATCCCTTCTACGTCGCGAAGCCCGAGGCGGCGGTCATCCTGAAGAAGCGCCCGCGCGCGGAGACCTGACCGCCGCGGCGCCGCCCGCTGCTAGAATCTGACGTTCGCCGTTTCCAACCCCGCCGCGGGGGCCAGCCACTTGCCGCCGACAGCGCGCGGCCGGCTGGCGCCTCCCGGCTGCCGCACGCGAGATCGAGGTCAGGACATGCACAGCTACACGACACGGCTCGCCGCGCTCGCCGCGGCGCTGGTCATTACCGCGACCGCCCAGGCGCCGGCGGCGCAGACGCCGACGCCGCCGCCCGCCGCGCCAGCACCCGCGGCACAGGCGCCGGCATGGGCCACGAAGGAGCTGCGCGCCGGCATCATCGGCACCGACACGTCTCACGTGCCGCAGTTCACCAAGATCCTGGCCTCGCATCCCGAGTGGAAGGTCCGGGTCGTGGCCGCATTCAAGGGGGGCAGCCCGGATCTGCCGATCAGCGCCAACCGGCTCGAGGGATTTGCCCGGACGATCCAGGAGCAGCACGGCGTCGAGATCGTCGACACCATCGACGGGCTGCTCGCGAAGGTGGACGTCGTGCTGCTGACCAGCGTCGACGGCCGTCCCCACCTCGCGCAGGTGACCCCGGTGTTCAAGGCGGGCAAGCGCGTCTTCATCGACAAGCCGCTCGCCGCGAGCCTGGACGACGTCCATCGCATCGTGCAGCTCTCGAAGGAGACCGGCACGCCGTTCTTCAGCGCCTCCTCCGTGCGCTTCCACCCCGACCTGGCAAAGCTTCGCGAGAATCCTGGCGTCGGCAAGGTCGCCTCGGTCAAGGCCGTCTACCTGCTCAACCCCATCCCGTTTCATCCCGACCTGTTCTACTACGGCATCCACGGCGTCGAAGCGCTCTATGCCGTGATGGGGACGGGCTGCGCCACGCTGTCGCGGAAGGTCGCAGGGGATGCCGACATCACCACCTGCACCTGGCAGGACGGGCGCGTGGGCGTCTACCACGGCATTCCCAAGGCCGATCCGGCGCGGCCGCTGATCACGGTGACCGGGCAGGACGGCACCGTCACCTCGTCGGGCGCCGCGGATGCGGAAGCGCTGGTGCGGGCGGTCGCGGAGTTCTTCCACACCGGCCGCTCGCCGGTGGACGTGGCGCAGACCATCGAGGTCTTCGAGTTCATGACCGCCGCCCAGCAGAGCAAGGAGCGCAACGGCGCGGACGTGAAGCTCGCCGACCTCCGGAGCCGGTGAGCCCACGTGCGCATCGTTGACGGCCAGGTCATCGTCTGCTGCCCGGGGCGGAACTTCGTCACGCTGAAGCTCGTCACCGAAGACGGCGTCTACGGCCTGGGCGATGCCACGCTCAACGGCCGCGAGCTCGCGGTGGCGAGCTACCTGATCGACCACGTGGTGCCGCTGCTCATCGGCCGCGACGCCCGGCGGATCGAGGACACCTGGCAGTATCTCTACAAGGGCGCGTACTGGCGCCGCGGCCCGGTCACGATGGCGGCGATCGCCGCCGTGGACATGGCCCTCTGGGACATCTGCGGCAAGACCGCGAACGTGCCGCTCTACCAGCTGCTCGGCGGCGCGTCGCGCGATCGCGTGCTCGTCTACGCCCACGCCAACGGCAAGACGCTCGACGACACCGTCGCCGCGGTCGCGCAGCAGGCGGCGCTCGGCTACAGCGCCATTCGCGCCCAGTGCGGCATTCCGGGGATGGATCACGCCTACGGCATCGCCAAGGGGGCGATCCCCTACGAGCCGGCCGAGAAGCTGCGGCCGCTCGAGACGATGTGGAGCACCGAGCGCTACCTGCACTACATTCCCTCGGTCTTCGACCGCCTGCGGCGCGAGTTCGGCGCAGACGTCCACCTGCTGCACGACGTCCACCATCGCCTCACGCCGCTCGAAGCCGGGGCGCTCGGCCGGGCGCTCGAGCCCTACCGCCTGTTCTGGATGGAGGACCCGGTCCCGGCGGAGCTCCAGGAGTCGTTCCGGCTGATCCGGCAGCACACGACCACGCCGCTGGCGGTTGGCGAGGTGTTCAACAGCATCTTCGACTGCCACCTGCTGATCCAGGAGCACCTCATCGACTACATCCGGACCACCGTGACACATGCCGGCGGCATCAGCCACCTGCGCAAGATCGCGGCGCTCGCCGAGCTGCACCACGTCCGCACCGGCTGCCACGGCGCGACCGACCTCAGCCCCGTCGCCATGGCGGCGGCGCTGCACTTCGACCTGAGCGTGCACAACTTCGGCATCCAGGAGCACATGCCGCACAACGGCGAGACCGAGCGGGTCTTCCCGCACGCCTATCGCTTCGACAGCGGCTACATGCACCCGGGCGACGCGCCGGGGCTCGGGGTGGACATCGACGAGGCGCTCGCGGCGACGCTGCCCTACGAGCGCGCCTACCTGCCGGTCAACCGCAAGATGGACGGCACGCTGCACTCATGGTGAGTGGCGGCCGCCGTCCGTAGAATGGGCATCGCGACGATGGACTTTCCGGTCAATCGGTTCAAGCAGGGGCTGCGCGAGGGGCGTCAGCTCGTCGGGCTGTGGAGCAGCCTCTCCAGCGCCGCGGCGACCGAGATTCTCGCCGACTCCGGCTTCGACTGGATCCTGATCGATACCGAGCATGCGCCGAACGAAACGCCGATGGTGGCCGACCAGCTGCGGGCGGCCTCGCTCGGCACGGCGTCCCCCGTCGTCCGCCCGGCCTGGAACGACCCGGTCGTGCTCAAGCGGCTGCTCGACGTCGGCGTGCAGACGCTGTTGGTGCCCTTCGTCCAGTCGGCGGAGGAGGCCGCCCGGGCCGTAGCCGCCACGCGCTATCCGCCGCGCGGGATCCGCGGCGTGGCTTCGGTGCACCGCGCCAACCGCTACGGCCGCGTCGCCGGCTACTTCGATCAGGCCGACGGCGGGATGTGCGTGCTGGTGCAGCTCGAAACGCGTGCCGCTGTCGATGCGCTGGAAGCCATCGCCGCCGTCGAGGGGATCGACGGCCTGTTCATCGGCCCCTCCGATCTGGCCGCCTCGCTCGGCCACCTCGGCAACAACGCACATCCCGAGGTCCGGGAGACCATCGAGCGGGCCTGCCGGCGGGCGCAGGCCGTGGGCACGCCGATCGGCATCCTGGCGCCGGTGGAGAGCGACGCGCGTGCCTACCTCGACATGGGATTCGCCTTCGTTGCCGTCGGCAGCGACGTCGTCGTGCTGCGCAAGGGCTGCGATGCGCTCGTGCAGCAGTTCAAGAAGTGAGGAGGAGGAGGTGGTGATGAAGCTTTCAACACGACTGGCGGGGGTGGTCGGTGTCGCGGCGCTGACGCTCACCGCCGCCCGGCCGCACGCCCAGCTCTACACCTTCCCGAAGGATCAGATGGTGGAGCTGACCGCGCAGAATCCGTTCGAGCGCTTCCCGGACGGCCGGCCGAAGGTGCCGGACGCGCTGCTGAAGCGGGCGCACGGCCTGTCCGCCGAGGAGGTCCTGGCGGTGCTTCCCGGCAAGGGCTTCCGCAATCAGTACGCGGACGGCTTCCAGATTCTCCATCCCCGCAAGAAGCTCGTCGGTCGCGCCTTCACCGTGCAGTTCATGCCGCTCCGGCCTGATCTCGACGCGGTGAACACCGCGCGCGCCAAGGCCGCCGGCCTCGACCGCATCACCAACCAGGCGGCCATCGACATGCTGCAGCCGGGGGACGTGCTGGTCGTGGACCTGTTCGGGCAGATCGAGGGGGGGACGATTGTCGGCGACAATCTCTTCTACTACATCATGAAGGCGACCGGCGGCGCCGGCCTGGTCGTCGACGGCGCCGTGCGCGACCTGACCGGGATTTCGGCGATGGACATGCCGGCCTACTTCCGGCGCGCGCATCCGAGCGCCATCTCCAACGTCACGCTGACCGGCATCAACGTGCCGGTGCGCATCGGCACCACCACGGTGCTCCCGGGCGATCTGGTGTTCGGCGACGCCGAGGGGGTCTACTTCATCCCGCCCGCGCTGGTGCAGCCGGTCGTGGACAACGCCGACGTGATCCACATCCACGACGAGTGGACGCGGCGGAAGTTCGACGAGGGCAAGTACAAGTCGGGCGAGATCTACGGTACGCCGAGGGACCCGGCGCTCAAGAAGGAGTACGACGCGTACCTGAAGTCGCGGCTCGAGGAGCTGCGGAAGACGTATCAGCAGTAGGGGGGCAGGGATGCAGGTCATGAAACGGATATCGATGCTGGCCGCGGCCGCGGCGTTCGCGAGCACCGCCTGGGTCCTGGCGCAGGCCCCCGAGGGGGGCCCGGCCGACAGCTTCCGCTTCGTCGAAGTGGCGTCGGTGGCCGACGCGATGGAGCAGCTCTACGGCCAGAAGGCCTACATGTCCCACGACATGCGGCCGCTGGCGCCGACGAAGTTCGCCGGTCCGGCCGTTACGGTGCAGCTGACGAAGGAAGAGCACAAGGAGGGGGCGGCGGCCTCCCAGGGGATGCTCGACGCGATCGACGCGGCGCCGGCCGGATCGGTGTACGTGATGGTGGTGGAGGACGGGATCGACTACGCGGGCATCGGCGGGCTGATGGCCACGGCGATGAAGTACCGCGGCTTCGCCGGCGCGGTGATCGACGCGTCGGTGCGCGACACGCCGCAGATCCGCAAGCTGCAGTTCCCGGTGTTCAGCCGCGGCGTGGCCCCCTCGACCACGATCAACCACTACCGCGTCACCGGCGTGAACGTGCCGGTCACGTGTGCGGGGGTCCGCGTGAACCCCGGCGACCTGGTGACCGCCGACGAGGACGGCGTGGCGGTCGTGCCGCGCGACAAGGTGGCCGACGTGCTCAAGCGCGCCCAGGAGCTCGACGACACGGAGCACCGCATGTATCCGTTCATCGAGAAGTACCGGTCGATCAGGGAAGCCGTCAAGCAGTTTGGAAGGATCTGACCGTGATGCTGGCCATGCTTCTCGGCCTGCTGGCGGCCTTTGCCGGGGCGGCGGGACAGGCTGGTCCCGGAGGACAGGCCGGCGCGGCCGCCGATCCCGGCCGCCAGGTGTTCGAAGTCCGGTGCGCCCGGTGCCACGGCGCGGACGGGAACGGGGGGAAATGGGACCCTCGATTGTCTCGCGGCTGGGCGGGCGCAACGATGAGCAGCTGGCCACGCTGATTCGCGATGGCCTGCCGCCGCGCGGCATGCCCCCCTCCGGCGTCACCGACTCGGAGATGGGGACCCTCGTGAAGTTCCTGCGGACGATCGAGCGCCGGGCCGAGGCAGCCCCGATCGTGCGGCGGACCGTCCGGACGAGCGACGGCAAGACGCTCGACGGGCAGCTGCTTGGCGAGGGCGTCGAGGACCTGCAGCTGCGAACCGAAGACGGCCGCGTCCACCTCCTGCGCCGGGCCGGCGAGAGCTATCGTGAAGTGACGTCGGGCACCCCATGGCCGACCTACAACGGCGACGCCGGCGGCAACCGCTACACCACGCTCACGCAGATCGACAAGGGCACAATCGCGCGGCTCGCGCCGAAGTGGTCCTTCACCGTGCCCGGCGCCGGGCAGCTCCAGGTCACGCCGGTCGTGGTCGACGGGATCATGTACGTGACGGCGCCCAACGAGTGCTACGCGCTCGATGCCGGCAGCGGCCGGCGGATCTGGCACTACAAACGCCCGCGCACGCCCGGCATGTCCACCGGCGGCAACGCGAACCGCGGTGTCGCCGTGGCCGGCCGCCGCGTGTTCATGGAGACCGACAACGCCCACCTGATTGCGCTCGACCGCTTCACCGGCGAGCTGCTGTGGGACGTCGAACTGGCGAACTGGCGCGACAACTATGCGGCGTCGTCCGCGCCGCTGGTTGCAGGGGAGTTCGTGATTGCCGGGGTGTCGGGAGGGGAGCATGGCGCCAACGGGTTCCTCACCGCGCACGATCAGGAGACGGGCAAGGAAATCTGGCGCTTCTGGACCGTGCCGAAGCGGGGGGAGCCGGGCTCCGAAACCTGGCAGGGAGCCGACATCGACCACGGCGGGGCACCCACCTGGTTCACCGGCAGCTACGATGCCGCTCTCGACATGGTGTATTGGCCGACCGGCAATCCGAGCAAGGAGTACGACGGCCGCGACCGGAAGGGGGACAACCTGTATGCGTCGAGCATTCTGGCCCTCGACCGGAAGACCGGGGCGCTGAAGTGGTACTACCAGTTCACGCCGCACGATCTCTGGGACTGGGACGCGACGCAGACCTCGGTGCTCGTGGACGCCGAATGGGAGGGGAAGCCGCGCCAGCTGATGCTGCACGCCAGCCGCAACGGATTCTTCTACGTGTTCGACCGCGCGACCGGGGCGCGGCTGCTGACGACGCCGTTCGTGCGCAACCTGACCTGGGCGAGCGGCATCGGTCCGGACGGCCGTCCCGTGCGGCTGCCAGGACAGGATCCCACCCCGGAGGGCACGAAGGTGTGCCCGTCGCAGGACGGCGCCACCAACTGGTTCTCGCCGTCCTATAACCCCGCCACCGGGCTGTACTACGTCCAGACGTTCGAGAAGTGCAGCATCTACAAGACGAGCGAGGCCGGGCCGTGGGAATCGAACAAGCCCTACCTCGGCGGCTCGCAGCGCACGGCCCCCGATCCGGTGCCGCAGAGAATCCTGAAGGCGATCGACATCCGCACCGGCGCGATCGCCTGGGAGGTGCCGCAGCCGGGACCGGGCCAGTCGTGGGGCGGCACGCTGACGACCGCGACCGGCCTGGTGATCTTCGGCGACGAGAGTGGCGCGCTGACGGCCGTGGAGGCGGTGACGGGCAAGCCGCTGTGGAGCTATCCCACGAATCAGAGCTGGAAGGCATCGCCGATGACCTACAGTTTCGACGGCAAGCAGTTCGTCGCGGTGGCGGCCGGCCCGACCATTCTGGCGCTGGGCATCTACGAATGAGCGCAACGATGCGACGCGGCCTCGGCGGCATCCTGCCGGCGGCACTCCTCTGGCTCGGGCTTCAGGCCGCGGGCGCCCAGGCGCCAGTGCCGGCGGCCCCCGACACGAACTGGAGCGACTATGCCGGCGGGCCGGCGAGCGCCCAATATTCGCCGCTCACCCAGATCGACCGATCCACCGTCGGCCGGCTGCAGGTCGCCTGGACCTATCCGACCGGCGACACCGGCATCTACCTCTTCAATCCCCTCGTCGTGGACGGGGTGATCTACGTCCAGGCGAAGCACAACGCGATCGTGGCCCTCGATGCCGCCACGGGCAAGGAGCGGTGGACGCACGAGACCAGCAAGGGGCCGCTCACGAACCGGGGGATCAACTACTGGGAGAACGCGGATCGCTCCGACCGCCGCCTGTTCTATGCGAACAACCAGCTGCTGCGGGCGATCGATGCCGTCACGGGAGAGCCGATCTCGTCGTTCGGCGTGGACGGCAGGGTGGACCTGCGCGAAGGGCTCGGCCGCGACCCGTCGAAGATCACCGTCCAGTCGGCCAATCCGGGCCGCGTCTTCGAGAACCTGATCATCCTCGGCTCGGCCACCAACCAGGAATACGACTCGGCGCCCGGCGACGTGCGGGCGTTCGACGTGCGGTCCGGCAAGCTGGTGTGGACGTTCCACACGATCCCGCACGAAGGAGAGTTCGGCTACGACACCTGGCCGAAGGATGCCTGGAAGACCATCGGCGGCGCGAACGCGTGGGCGGAGCTCTCGGTGGACACCGCCCGCGGCATCGTCTATGTGCCCACCGGCAGCGCGAAGTACAACTTCTACGGCGCCAACCGGCCGGGCGCCAACCTGTTCGGCAGCAGCCTGCTCGCCCTCGACGCGCGCACCGGCAAGCGCCTCTGGCATTTCCAGATGGTGCACCACGACATCTGGGACTACGACAACGCCACCGCGCCGAAGCTGCTGACCGTGCGGCGCGAGGGCAAGGCGGTTGACATTGTCGCGCAGGCCGGGAAGACCGGGTTCCTGTACGTGTTCGACCGGGTGACCGGCGCGCCGATCTGGCCGATCGAGGAGCGGCCGGTCCCGCGCTCCGACATGCCAGGGGAGCAGACGTGGCCGACGCAGCCGTTTCCCACGGCGCCCGCGCCATTCGCGCGCCAGTCGTTCACGGAGAAGGACCTGAGCCCGTTCATCGAGGACCCCGCCGAGCGCGCACGGTTCCTCGAGGAGATCCGCGGCGCCCGGAACGAGGGGCTGTTCACGCCGCCGGGCCTGCGCAACACGGTGCAGATGCCCGGCAACAACGGCGGCTCGAACTTCGGCGGGGCGGCCGTGGACGCGGCCCGCGGCCGCATGTTCGTCGTGTCCAAGGACCTGCCCGCCATGCTGAAGCTGGTGCCGCCGCCGGCCGACCCGGCGGCGCCGGGCACACCGGATCCCGCCGCCATCCGCTACAGGAGCGGGTTCGGCTTCATGATCACCAGCAGCGGCCTCTCCGCCATCGCGCCGCCGTGGACCACGATGACGGCCTACGACCTGAACACCGGCGCGATTACCTGGCAGGTGCCGCTCGGCGAGGTCCCGGAGCTGGTGGCGAAGGGGGCGGCCGATACCGGCGCGCACTTCCCGAAGGTCGGGCCGGTCGTGACCGCGGGCGGCCTGATCTTCACCGGCACGCGCGACCGGATGATCCGCGCCTTCGACACCGACACCGGGAAGGTGCTGTGGAAAGCGGAGGTGCCTGCCGGGGTCGAAGGCATCCCCGCGGTCTATGCCGTCAACGGCCGGCAGTACATCGTCTACTGCGTGGCCGCCCGCGCAACCACCCGGACGCACGCATCGCCCGGTTTCGAGGCCTCCCGTGCGCCGGTGCCGGGCGCCTACGTGGCCTTCGCCCTGCCGGACGCCCCGCCGCGTTGACGGTCCGGAGCCCGGGGGGGCACAGCCGTCTCCCGCGCTCCGGCGCTTTAGCGTAAAGTAGCGGCTGCACGTCCGGCCAACGCCGGTCCCACACCGAAGGAGTCTCATGCAGGTGTTTTGTCAGCGCTTCACCGGCCGTTCGATTGGCCGTCTGCTCCTGCTCGTCCTCATCGCCCTGCCGGCTGCCGCGCAGGCGCAGGATTTCCGCGGTGCCGTGGGCGGCCGCGTCGTTGACGACTCCGGCGGCGTGCTGCCCGGGGTCACGGTCACGGTCACCAATGCCTCGACGAACGTCAGCCAGAACACCGTGACGAACGACACGGGCACCTATTCACTGCTCTACCTGACGCCGGGTGCCTACACGGTCACTGCCGAGCTGCAGGGCTTCAAGAAGATGGTCCGCGAGGTCGAAGTGCGGCTCGGCGACCGGCTGGAGATCGATTTCCAGATGGAAGTGGGGCGCCTCGAGGAGTCCGTCACGGTCGTGGCGGAGACGCCGCTGCTCGATACGCGCTCGGGCTCGGCCGGGCAGGTGATCGACGAGAAGCGCATCGCGCTGATGCCGCTCTCCGACGGCAACCCGTTCGTGCTGGCGCGGCTGGCGCCCGGCATTGCCTACACCGGCGACCTCAAGTTCTCGCGCCCGTTCGACAACGGCGGCACCTCGGCGATGACCGCGGATGGCGCCTCCGGCGGGAACGAGTTCACGCTCGACGGCTCGCCGAACATGGCCAACGGCCGCCGCGTCGCGTTCGTGCCGCCGGCCGGCGCCGTCCAGGAGTTCAAGGTCGAGACCGCGACGTTCGACGCGCAGCAGGGGCACACCGCCGGCGCCACCGTGAACGTGACGCTCAAGAGCGGCACCAACCGCCTCAAGGGGGAGACCTACTACCACTACCGCGACGAGGCGCTGTCGGCGAACGACTTCTTCCTCGAGCGGGCGGGCCGGCCCGAAGGATCAGCTGGAATACAAGCGCTACGGCTTCACGCTCGGCGGCCCGGCGTTCCTCGGCAAGCTCTACGACGGGCGCGACCGGACGTTCTTCTTTGGCGCCTTCGAGTGGCTCTACGATCAGTTCCCCGAGCCCGGCCAGTTCACCGTGCCGACCGAGGCGCAGCGCGCCGGCGACTTCTCGGCGCTGCTCTCACAGGGCATCGTCATCTACGACCCGCTCACGGCCGTCCGCCGTGCCGACGGGCGCGTGGAGCGCCAGCCGTTCCCCGGCAACATCATTCCCGGGAACCGCATCAGCCCGATTGCCCGCGAGTACCTGAGGTACTACCCGTCGCCGAACCAGGCGGGGGACGCCCAGGGGGTGAACAACTTCATCACCTCGAATCCGCGCGGTGACGACTTCTACTCGATGAACTACCGCGTCGATCACGTCATCACCGACAAGCAGCGCGCCTTCGTCCGCTACTCCCGCAACAACCGCCGCGAGTACCGCGGCAACTGGACCGGCGAGGTCAACGGCATCCGGCCGACCGGCAACTTCCTGTTCCGCATCAACGACGCGCTCAACGTCGACCACGTCTGGACGATGACCCCGTCTTCGCTGCTCAACGTGCGGGCGAGCTGGTCGCGGTTCCAGGAGCCGAGCATCCGGCAGAACCAGGGGCTGTTCGACCCGTCGAGCCTCGGGTTCCCCTCCGCGGCAACGCAGTACTTCGGCGACAACCGCTACTTCCCGCGTTTCGGCTTCGACGGCGGTTCCTTCTCCAACCTCGGGGATTCGTTTGCCGGGGGCACCAACTCGACGATCTACTCGTTCCAGCCGACCTGGACCCTCAACCGCGGCAAGCACAGCTTCCGCTCGGGCGCGGATGTCCGCGCCTACACCGAGTCGGGCCAGCCCAGCGTGCATTCGGCCGGGCAGTACTCGTTCGCGCGCGGCAGCGTGCTCACGCGGCAGCTCGACAACTCCCCGGCGGCCCCGATCGGCCAGGACCTGGCCGCCCTCATGCTCGGCTTCCCGAGCGGCGGCTCGATCGATCGCAGCGCGAACCGCGAGAACCAGGTCCTCTACTCCGGGGTGTTCATCCAGGACGACTGGCGGGCCACCGACAAGCTGACGCTCAATCTCGGCCTGCGCTGGGAGTACGAAGGGGCGCCGACCGAGCGGTCCAACCGCAACGTGCGCGGGTTCGATCCGGATGCGACGCTCGCCATCACCTCGGCCGCACAGGCCGCGTATGCCGCGAGCCCGATTCCCGAGGTGCCGGCCAGTGCCTTCCGTGTCCGCGGCGGCCTCCAGTTCGCCAGCGACAGCGAGCGCGGCACCGTCAACCCCGACACCAACAACTTCCAGCCGCGCATCGGCTTTGCCTACCAGGTCAACAGCCGCACGGTCCTGCGCGGCGGCTGGGCCATCTACACCGTGCCCGGCCTGTTCGACACCGGGCTCTACCAGCCCGGCTTCTCCCAGGCCACCAGCATCGTCCCGTCCCTCGACACCGGCGTGACCATTCGCGCGACGCTGGCCAATCCGTTTCCGGACGGTGTGCTGGACCCCCCTGGCAGCAGTCTCGGGCCGAACACGTTCGTCGGCCGCGGGCTCGGGCGCTTCAACGATCAGCTCGACTACCGGAACGGGCAGGCCATGCGCTACGCGCTGAGCGTGCAGCGCGAGCTGCCGGGCCAGTGGCTGGTCGAGGCCGCCTACGTCGGCAACCGCGGTTACGACCTGACCACCGACTTCAACCTGAACCCGATCCCCCGCGACTACCTCTCCACGAGCCCGATCCGCGACACCGCGACGATCAATTTCCTCACGGCCAACGTCGCGAATCCCTTCCGCGGGCTGCTGCCGGGCGAAGGGCTCAACGGCACGACGACGCAGCGGCAGCAGCTGCTGCGGGCGTATCCGCAGTTCCAGAACATCGACGTGCGGCGCTACGACGGGTCCACTACCTACGACTCCGCGCAGTTCCGCATCGAGCGGCGGTTCAGCGGCGGCTACACGGTGCTCACGAGCTACACCTGGTCGGACTTCAAGGAGAAAGTCAGCCGGTTGAACGAGACCGATACCAGCTACGAAGAGCGGCTCAACGATACGCAGCTGCCGCATCGCCTGGTGATGAACGGCATCTGGGAGCTGCCGTTCGGCCGCGGCCGGAAGTGGGGCGGCGCCAATCCCGTCGTCAACGCCTTCATCGGCAACTGGAGCGTGTCGGCGATCTGGAACTGGCAGTCGGGCCGCCCGAACCTGACGCTCGGCAACGTCTACTACGACGGCGACATCACGAAGCTCGAAGACGAACTACACCAGCGACCCGACGAAGCCGGTGTTCGACACCAGCGGCTTCTACTTCCACGACGCCGCCGTCCAGACCAACGGGGTGGACGATCCGGCCAAGCAGCGCGCCGACCAGCGCATCCGGCTGGCGAGCAACCTGCGCACGCTGCCGTCGCGCACCGACGGCCTGCGCGGGCCGCGCTACACCAACTGGGACATGTCGTTCGTCAAGGGCTTCGAGCTGGCGCGGGTCCGCGCCCAGCTTCACCTCGAGCTCTACAACGCCTTCAACGACGTGTTCTACAACAACCCGAACCTGGACCCGACCAGCGCCAACTTCGCGACGGTGTCGAGCCAGAACAACCTGCCGCGGAACATCCAGATCGGGATGAAGGTCCTTTTCTGCAAGGGCGAAGGGCGAAGGGCGAAGGGCGAAGGGCGAAGGGGCTACAAACCCTGATAGGCGAGGAATAGCGCGCGGTAGTACTTCAGGACGCGGATCGGATCCGTTGACTCGGGGATCTCGGCAAAGCAGTAGCCGGTGAAGCCGGTCGCCGCGAGCGAGGCGAACAGCTGCCGCCAGGGATACTCCGCGACGAACAGGTCGCGCATGTGGACCTGGCCGATCTGCGTCTTCACGAGGTTGAACGCCGGCTCGAAGCCGCCGTCGAGCAGGTCGGTCGGGTTGGAGTTCCAGCACACGCGCACGCCGGGGTGGTTGCCGCCGTAGTCCAGGATCTTCCGGATGCGCGGCAGCCGCGCGGTCTCGGCGCCGTGGACTTCCAGCTGGATCGTGACGCCCTGCGCCCCGGCGGCGACGCCGCACTCGCGCAGCGCCGTGCCGATCTGCTCGAGCGTCTGCTCCTCGGGCACCCCCTTGGGCATCCCGTTGGGGCGCACCTTCACGCCCGGCGCGCCCAGGTCTTTCGCCAGCATCACCCAGGCCTTCGTCTCCTCGATGTTCTTGCGGACCACCGCCTGGTCGGGGGAGTGGTACTCGCACGTGGTGCCGAGGCCGCCGATCTTGACGGGCGAATCTTCGAAGCGCTTGCGCACGTCGGCCCGGGCGGCGGGCGAGAGCGACAGTTCGACGCCGTGCGCGTGGGTGGTGCGCAGCTCCACCGCCTCCATGCCCACCTCGCTCAGGTTCTTGATGAGGGTGGGGACGTCCCAGTCCTTGGCGATGTTGTAGGTGACGGTGCCCAGCTTCAGGGCAGCGCGGGGACCGCTGGCGGGGCGGGGCGTCTGGGCGGCGGCCACGCCGGCGGCGGGCAGGGCGGCAACGCTGGCCAGGAAGTCGCGTCGTTTCATGACGCACAGCTTACAACGGCAGCTGGGGAGCTGGGGAACTGGGGAACTATCGGCGCACGCCGGCGGCGGCGTAAATCGCTTCGACGAGCGCCACGCTGCGTCGCCCTTCCCGGCCGTCGCACGACGGGACGGTGCCGGTGCGGACGGCGCGGAGGAAGTCTTCGACCACGCGCTGATGCGCGCTCGCGTCGGAGACGACTGGCGAGGAGGCGTTTTCGGGCGGCGCTTCGGCGGGCGCCGCGGCGGCGGCCTTTCCGGACGGGGAGTCCAGGTCCACCCGCACGAGCTTGTCGTCCTCGAGGACCAGCGTGCCCTTCGAGCCGGTGACTTCGAGCCGGCGGGGGTAGCCCGGGTAGAGCGACGTGGCCGCCTCGATGGTCCCGATCGCGCCGTTCTCGAACTCGATGATCGCCGCCGCCGTGTCCTCGACCTTGATGTCGTGGACGAGCGTGGCCACCGCCGCCTGCACCCGCGCGATCGGCCCGAACATCCACTGCACGAGATCCACGGTGTGGATCGCCTGGTTCATCAGCGCGCCGCCGCCGTCGAGCGTCCAGGAGCCGCGCCAGCGCGACTCGGAGTAGTAGGTCGGCGGCCGGTACCAGCGGACGCGTCCCGCGATCATCACCGGCTTCCCGATCGTCCCGTCTTCGATCATCCGCTTGATGTCCACGACGGCGGGGCGGAGGCGGTCCTGGAAGAACACCCCGAGCTTCACGCCCGCCGCGTCGCACGCCTCGATCAACGCGTCCGACCTGGCCGTGCTGATGTCCAGCGGCTTCTCCACCAGGACGTGCAGGCCCTGCCGGGCCGCGGCAATGCCCTGATCCGCGTGCAGCCCCGACGGGCTGCCGATGCAGACGACGTCCATGGGGCGGTGGGCGAGGAAGGCCTCGAGCGTGTCGTAGACCGGCGCGCCGTAGGGCTCGGCAAGCGCCGCGGCGCGGGCGCGGTTGCTGCCGTGGAACGCGACCAGCTCGACGCCGGGAATCGCCGCGGCGGCACGCGCGTGCGTACCGCTGATGTTGCCGCCGCCCAGGATGCCGATTTTCATGGGTGATTAGTGCTGCTCGCTGAAGGCACGGTGCGCGGCGGCCATGCGCTCGGCAGTCGCGGCGCCGCTCAGGATGAGCACCCGGTGCCGGAACGTCAGGGATTCGCCTGGATTGATCGTCCGTTTGGCCTCGGGCTGCGCCGGATCGAAGACCTTCTGCCCGAGGTTGTTGGCCGCGAACAGGCCGTAGCCGCGGGCGTGCCAGTAGGTGGGGAAGCCCGGGTTGGACGGATGATCGAGGATGGCCAGCGTCACCGCCTCCCCCTCCACCGTGCCGCCGAGCATCGTCCAGGGGCCCCGGCTGCCCCAGACCGCGTCGCCGCGCTTGCCGTCGCTGCCGACGTATTCGCCGCTCACCCCTTCGTTGTTCACGGCCCTCGCCGCGGCGGCCTTGCCGTCCGGTCCAGTGAAGCGGTCCGCCGTCTTCGAGGGCTGCTCAAGGCCGCGGGCCACGCGGATGCCGAGCGCCCCTTCTTTGTTGTCGCCGAGCACGACGGGATCCTTCACGGCGGTGAGCCGCGTGATGCGGTCGATTGTCCGGCTCTGCGCGTCGCCGCGGAACTCGAAGCGCGTGGCCTCCTTCAGCAGGACCGTGCCCGTCGAGTCGACCCAGTCCATCTCGACGTCGAGCGTCCCCTTGTCGGCGCCGCCGGCGGCGGCGCCGATCCGCCGGTGCACGACCGTTCCCATCTTCGGGGCGCGATCGGGTCCAATCCCGGTCGAGTTGTTCCAGAAATCGAGCCCGTTGACGTCGCCGTAGTTGAACCACAGGCCGACGTGGTGGGGATGGTCGACGCGCTCGTTGGGGCGGGGATCGAGCGGCCAGCCGCGCGAGACCAGCGTGCTCTTCGCCGTGCGGAGCGGATACAGCACCGGCTTTTTCTGCTCCACGCCGAACAGGTAGGACGTGAAGGGGGCGCCGTCGATGGTGATGTCCACCCGCGACGCCGCGACCTGCGGCACGACCTGGATGCGCGGCGGCTGGGTGTGGACGCCCGCCATTAGGACGGGCGTCAGCGCGAGCGCCGCCAGCGCGGCGCGGACCGCCGCGGCGGTCCGCGTTCGGCGCGGGAGGGTGGCGGAGTGGCTCATGACGTATCCCGCTTAGCTGGTGGGCAGCCGGCGGATCTTGATGCTGCGGTACCAGACCTGGTCGCCGTGATCCTGCAGCAGGATGTGGCCCTTGTGCAGCTTGCCGAACCGCGCGACGTCCTTGAACTTGCTGCCGGCGATCGCCTTCTTGAGGGCGGGGCTGTCCAGCTGATAGGTGAGCACCTTGCCGTCGTTCAGCCAGTGCTCGACGGTCGAGCCCTTGACCACTACCCGGCTGGTGTTCCACTCGCCGGCCGGCTTGAGCGTGCGGTCCGCGGCGGGAAGCACGTCGTAAAAGGCCGCGGTCTGGCGGTGAGGCCCGATCTTGGCGTCAGGGTGAAGCGCGTCGTCGATGAGCTGATACTCGTGGCCGATGGCCGAGTCCATGTCTTCCAGGATGAAGTACTTCAGCCCGCTGTTGCCGCCGGGGGAGACTTTCCACTCCCAGACCAGCTCGAACTGGTCATAGGTGTCGGTGGTGATGATGTCGCGCGACCCGCGCGTGTCCTTGCCGTCCTTGGCGGGCAGGGTCAGCAGGCCGTCCTGAACGGTCCAGCGGGTGCCGGCGGTGTCTGGCTTCTTGTAGCCGCGCCAGCCGGTCAGGGATTTGCCGTCGAACAGGGAAGTCCAGCCCCCCTCGGGGGCCTTGGCGCCCGCTGGGGCGGCCGCCGGGCTCTGGCCCGCGGCAAGACCCAGGGGAAGCGTGAGCGCGACGCACGCGAGGGCGACGGGCAAGGGGTGGTGTCTCATGATCTCGCGACTTTATCGTCGAATGGCTGGGGGGTTCAAGACTTCCCGCCCCGGTTCGGGCGGCCGGCATGGTATTATCGTAAGGCACAGAAGGACTTAGAGCGATTCGTCACTCCCATGAGACGCAGACCCGATTGACCGGGACTGGTCGGCAGTCGCGCGCCCGTCGGCCGCCTCGCGCCACACCTTCGTCCGAAGGCCGCCCGGATTTCGCCGGACGCCTCCGCCTGCTCCAGACGGAGATGCGGCGGCGCCTGTCGAGTGCGGAGACGCTGCGGTCCCTGGTCCGCGACGTTCACGCCAGCCTCGAGCCTGAACGTGTCGGGGAGGCCGTGATTGCCGCCGTGTCTGCCTGGATTCCGGCGTCCGGCTGGATGGTGGTGGCGAATGACGACGGCGCTCCGGCGCGCACGGTCACGGTAAAGGCGCTGGCGACCGCGCTCGAAGTCGCGGCGCGGGCGGTCGGCCTCGAGGTCCTGCGGACCGGGCAGCCGTTCTGCTCGGCCGATCTCAGCGTGGATGGCCGCGCCCCGGGGCTCGCGGGCTGCCCACCGGCAGCGTCCGTCGGCCTGCCCCTGGCGTGCCGGGGGCGAACGGTCGGCGCCGTCGTGGCGGTCGACAAGGCGCCGGCGGCGCGGGAGCCGCGTTTCGCCCCGGCCAGCCTGGACATTCTGCTGGCGGCACTGGAACCGGGCGCGGTTGCGCTCGATAACGCTCTCCGGATACAGCGCGCGGAAGCGCTGACGGTCACCGACGACCTGACCCAGCTGTACAACTCGCGTTACCTGTCGCAGGTGCTGCGCCGCGAGGCGAAGCGGGCGTCGCGCAGCGGCCGGCCGCTGTCGCTGCTGTTCATCGACCTCGACGGGTTCAAGGCGATCAACGACACGCACGGGCACCTGTTCGGCAGCCGCGCGCTGGTCGAGGCCGCGGCGGTCATCCGCGTCAGCGCGCGCGAGACCGACATCGTGGCGCGGTTCGGCGGGGACGAGTTCTCCCTGGTGCTGCCGGACACCGGCAGCGAGGGGGCGGCCGCGGTCGGCGAGCGCGTGCGCGACAAGGTCGCGGCCCACCGCTTCCTGCACGCGGACGGGCTCGACATCGCGCTCACGGTATCGGTCGGCGTGGCCACGCTGCCCGACGTGGCGGAGTCGGCCGAGCAGCTGATCCAGGCGGCGGACAAGGCGATGTATTGGGTCAAGGATCACGGCAAGGACGGTATTCACGTCGCCGGCAGCTAGCCGGCTGGGCAAGTTGAGGAGCGAAGCTTGAGCCTGCGTTCTCTGTTTTCTCTGTTCTCGAGTGACCTGGCCATCGACCTGGGCACCGCGAACACCTGCGTCTACGCGCGCGGGAAAGGCATCGTCGTCAACGAGCCGTCGATTGTCGCCATCAACAAGGTGAACGGCCGGATCGAGGCGGTCGGCAAGGACGCGAAGGACATGCTCGGGCGGACGCCGGGCAACATCGTCGCGATCAAGCCCATGAAGGACGGCGTCATCGCCGACTTCGAAGTGACCGAGAAGATGCTGACCTACTTCATCAAGAAGGCGCACAACCGCAACGTCTGGGTGCGCCCGCGCATCGTCATCGGCGTGCCGTCGGAGATCACCCAGGTCGAGAAGCGCGCCGTCAAGGACAGCGCCTACCGGGCCAAGGCGAGCGAGGTCCACCTGGTCGAAGAGGCGATGGCGGCGGCGATCGGCGCCGGCATGCCGATCACCGAGCCGTCGGGCAACATGATCGTCGACATCGGCGGCGGCACCACCGACATCGCCGTCATCTCGCTCGCCGGCATCGTCTACAGCAAGGCGGTGCGGGTGGCGGGCAACGAGATGGACGAGGCGATCATCCACTACATCAAGAAGACCTACAACCTGCTCATCGGCGAGCGCACCGCCGAGGCGATCAAGATGGAGATCGGGTCGGCCTTCCCGCTCGAGGAGCGGATGACGATGGAGATCAAGGGGCGCCACCTGATCGAGGGCGTGCCCAAGACGATCACGATCACCGACGAGGAGATCCGGGAGTCGCTGGCCGAAACCGTCAACGTCATCGTCGACGCCGTGCGCGTGGCGCTCGAGCGCACGCCGCCCGAGCTGTCGGCGGACATCGTCGATCGCGGCATCGTGCTCACCGGCGGCGGATCGATGCTGAAGAACCTCGACAAGCGGCTGCGCGAGGAAACCGGGCTGCCGCTGGCGATGGCCGAAGACCCGCTGTCGTCGGTCGTGCTCGGCGCGGGGAAGATGCTCTCCGACTTCAACCTGCTGCGGAAGATCTCCATCGACTGACGGCGCGCCCGCGACTCGGTGGGAGGCGGGGCGGGGTGGGTGCGTCAAGGACCAGTGCTGTGCTCGACAACATTCAACGGACGACAACCGGCCGCCCCCGCACGGGGCTGCTGTTCATTGCCGTTGTCGTCGGGCACGTCATCCTGATCTCCTCCCAGGTGCAGTCGCAGACCGGCGTGCCGGTGCTCGAGGGGGTCACCTTCGGCGCCTTCGCGCGGGTGCAGCAGGGCACGGCCGCCGTGGTCCGCGCGGTCCGCGACAGCTGGGGCAACTACGTCGCCCTGCGCGGCGTGCGCGGCGAGAACGAATGGCTCCGCGGCCGCGTCGCCGACCTCGAGATCCGGCTGCAGGAGCAGCGCAGCCTGGCGCAGCGCTCGGAACGCCTTCAGGCGCTGCTCGACCTCAAGGCGTCGGTGTCGGTCGAGACCCTGGCGGCCGAGAGTCATCGCCGGGTCCGCCATCTCCGGCATCCTCACCGTCACCATCGACAAGGGCGCGAACGACGGCGTGCTCGAGAACATGGCGGTCATCGCCCCGAACGGCGTGGTCGGCCGGGTGCTCGGGCCGGTGGCGTCGCACGCCGCGCGCGTGCAGCTCCTCATCGATCACAACGGGCCGGCGGCGGCGGGCGCGGTGACCGAGCGGACGCGGGCCGGCGGCATGGTGGTGGGGCGCGACGACGATCCGCCGCTGCGGATGGACCTGGTGTCGAACCTGGCCGACGTGGTCCCCGGCGACGTGGTCGTGACCTCGGGCGTGGACGGCATCTACCCCCGCGGCTTCATCATCGGGCAGGTCGAGGGAGTGCAGCGCGGCGAGGGCCTCTACAAGACCATCACCGTGCGGCCGGCCGCCGATTTCCGCAGCCTCGAGCAGGTCCTGGTGGTGCTCCGGCCGGCGCGCAAGGCGCTGCCGGACGAGACCGGCGGGCTGGCCGGCGAGCCGGCGCGATGAAGGCCGTCGTTGTCCTGGTGGCGCTGGTCGCCGCGCTGGCGCTGCAGACGACGCTGTCGGGCGTCAGCATGGGCGGCGCGCGGATGGTCAACCTCGTGGTCGTCGCCGTCGTCTATCTGGCGCTGATGTTCGGACCGGTGACCGGGCTGATGGCGGGGACGGCCGGCGGGCTCGTCCAGGACGCGCTGGCCGGCGGCATCGTCGGGATCGGCGGGCTCGCGAAGACCATCATCGGCTTCCTGGCAGGCGCGCTCGCGACGCACTTCAACCTGTCGCAGGCGGTGCCGCGGTTCGTGATGTTCGTGGGGGCGACGGCGCTGCACGAGGTGTGTTTCCAGGGCCTGCAGGCGCTGGTCGAGACGCGGCCGTTCAGCCTGCAGTGGGCGCCGCTGCTGACCCAGGCGCTGATCAACGGCGCCGTCGGGCTGGCCGCGTTCTTCCTGGTCGAACAGATGCCGGGCCTGCTGCAGCGCCGGCGGGCGCGGCGCGGCCGCTACTGATTGCGCCGCCCGGGCGGGACGGCAGGGTTTACTATGGGAACTTTATGGCCCACGCAATGATGCCGGAGGATCGCCGCAGCCTGTCGACGCGGCTGACCTCGGTCCAGTACATCATCACCGCCTTGTTCTCGGCGCTGGCCGTGGCGTTCTGGGTGTTCCAGGTGGCGCAGCACCAGAAGTTCCGGCAGATGGCAGAAGAGAACCACATGCGGAAGCTGCCGCTGCCGGCGCCGCGTGGCGTGCTGTTCGACCGCCATGGCGAGATCCTGGTCGAGAACCGCAACACGTTCATCATCGCGCTCGTCCGTGAGCAGTCGAAGGACCTCGACAAGACGCTGCGGGCGCTGGCGGACGCGACCGGGGCCGACGAGGCGGTCATGCGCGAGACGGTCAACCGGCGCCGCCGGGAGCCGAGCTACCGGCCGATCGTCCTGATCGACAACGCGTCGCTCGAGCAGGTCATCGCGGTGAGCGCGCGGCGCACGGAGCTGCCCGGGATCATCCACCAGGAAGTGCCGACGCGGAAGTATCCGGCGAGCGCGATGGCCGCGCACCTGTTCGGCTACGTCGGCGAGGTGACGGAAGCGCAGCTCAAGACCGCGGAGTACGAGGGCATCGAGCCGGGGGCGGTGGTCGGGCATGCCGGCGTCGAGAAGGCGCTCAACCGGCTGCTCATGGGGGCCGACGGCGAGCGCTACGTGATCGTGAACAGCCTGGGGCGCGAGATCGAGGAGCTGCGCGAGCAGCAGCCCGCCGAGGGGCGGCGCGTCCAGCTCACCATCGACAAGGACCTCCAGCAGGCCGCCGAGGACGGGTTCCGGCACTTCGGGCTGGTCAACGGCGGCAAGGAATACAACGGCGCGGCGGTCATCCTCGACCCCAACTCCGGCGAGGTCCTGTCGCTCGTGAGCCTGCCGGCGTACGACCCGAACAAGTTCGCCGTGGGCATCGACAGCGCGACCTGGTCGTCGCTGCGGGACGACCGCCTGCGGCCGCTGCAGAACCGGGCGCTGCAGGCGACGTATTCCCCCGGCTCCACCTTCAAGATCGTGGTGGCGACCGCGGCGCTCGAGGAAGGGCTCGCAACGCCCGACTACCGGGTGTTCTGCCCGGGCGGGGCGACCTTCTACGGCCGCTACTTCCAGTGCCACCTCAAGGGGGGCCACGGCAGCGTCGACATGCGGCACGCCATCGAGAAGTCGTGCAACGTGTACTTCTACACGCTCGGCAACCTGCTCGGCGTGGACCGCATCCACAAGTGGGCGTCGCTGCTCGGGCTCGGCGAGCGCAACAACATCGACCTGCCGAACGAGGTGCGCGGCCTGGTGCCCTCGACCGAGTGGAAGCGCCGGGTGATGAAGGACAAGTGGTATGCCGGCGAGACGATCTCGGTGGCGATCGGGCAGGGCCAGGTGAACGTGACGCCGCTGTCGCTGGCGGTCATGATGATGACGCTGGCCAACGGCGGCACGCGCTATACCCCGCACCTGCTCAAGGCGGTGGACGAGGGCACGGGCTGGCAGCCGGCTGCCGCGCCGCCGCCGATCTCCAGGGTGGAGATGAAGGACTCGACCGTGGAGGCGGTGCACGACGGGTTGTGGCTGGCCGTCAACGGCGCCGGCACGGCCGGGCGCGCCCGCCTGCCCGGCCGGGACGTCTCGGGCAAGACCGGCACCGCCCAGGTGATCTCGCTGTCGGGCGCCAAGGCGGCCAAGGGCAAGATCGACGTCCGGGATCACGGCTGGTTCGTGTTCTTCGCGCCGCGCGACAAGCCGGAGATCGCCGGGGTGATCTTCGCGGAGCACGCCGAACACGGCTACTACGGCGCGTCGATCGCGCGCACATCATCGACACCTATCTACGCCAAGAAAGAAGGGCGGCCGCTGCCCGAGCTGCCGCCGATCGCCGCCCCGGCCGCGGTCGCGGCGGCCACGCCGGCTGCCGCGCCCGGCGCCGACAGCGGGCGCCGCCAGGCCATGACCACCCGCCCGGACGCGCCCGTCCGCTGACATGTTCGAACGCCGACTCTACTTCCACGTCGACTGGCTGCTGCTCGGAGCGATCCTGCTGATCGCCGGCATCGGCACGGCGATGATCTACAGCACGACCTACGTGCGGCTGCCCGACGGGACGGGCTATCCCGGCCGCGAGTTCTGGACGCAGCTCTACGCGATCGGCCTGGGGTGCATCGCCCTGCTCGTCTGCCTGATCGATCGACTACCGCGTGCTGGCCGAGCACTCGCTGCTGCATCTACGGCGGGCTGCTCGGCCTGCTCGTCTTCGTGCTGATCGGCGGCGACAGCGCCGATGCGGCGCCCAGCGCTGGATTGCGCTCGGCGCCTTCAAGCTGCAGCCGTCCGAGTTCGCGCGCATCACCCTCGCGCTGATCCTCGCGATGTACTTCGGCGAGAACCGGCGCGGCGCCCGCAATCCGTCCGATCTCCTCATCGGCGGCATCTTCGCCGCCGTGCCGCTGCTGCTCATCGCCCGGCAGCCCGACCTCGGCACGGCGATGACGCTCATCCCGGTCTATCTCGGCATCGCCTACCTGGCGGGGCTGCGGCTCCGCCTGCTCGGCCGTCGCGGCCTGCGTGGCGATCCTGCTGGCGCCGATCGCCTGGAACTACGCGCTCAAGGACTACCAGAAATCGCGGATCGTGATCTTCCTCGACCCGGAGCAGGACCCGCGCGGCGCCGGCTACCAGCCGATCCAGGCGCGCGTGACGGTCGGATCGGGCGGCCTGACGGGCAAAGGCTTCATGAAGGGCACGCAGGGGCAATACAAGTTCCTGCCCGTGGCCCACAACGACTTCATCTTCTCGGTGCTGGCCGAGGAGCAGGGGTTCCTCGGCGTGCTCGCGGCGCTCGGCCTGTATCTGTTCGTGATCCTCAGGACGCTCGAGGCGGCGCGGCTCGCCAAGGACCGCATCGGCGCGTACCTGGTCGGAGGAATCATCTCGGGGTTTACGTTCCAGGTGATCTATAACATCACCATGTCCGCCGGCCTGGCGCCGGTCAAGGGCCTGACGCTCCCGCTGCATGAGTTACGGGGGGTCGTCGATGATCGCGAGCGCTCGCGGCCTTTGGCCTCATCCTGAACGTCAGGATGCGGCGGTTCACCAACTGAGGACCGGACACCCCGGCCCTCTGCGCTTTCTCGGGGTAGTGGAGACATGGACCTCGTCGGCACGTTGACCATCATCACGATTGTCGCCGCGGCGCTGTCGCAGCTGGCCGGGCCTGCCGCCCGTCTGCTGCGGGCGCCCGCCCGTGCCGGCCGTGTCGCCGCTCCCGCACACCAGCGGAGTCTCATCCATGAACAAGGAGATGATCATCTCCTCCGGCGACCACGATACGCGGGTCGCCATTCTCGAGGACGACCAGGTCGTCGAGATCTTCATCGAGCGCGAACGGTCGCGCGGCGTGGTCGGCAACATCTACAAGGGGCGGGTCTCCAAGGTCCTCCCCGGCATGCAGTCGTCGTTCGTTGACATCGGGCTCGAACGCGATGCCTTCCTCTACGTCACCGAAGTCGTCAACACCGTCGAGGAGTTCGACCGCCTCGAAGCGGGCGACGACGAAGACGACGAGCCCGGCGCCGCGCCGGTGCGCGCCGTGGCGCCCGTCGAGGTGCCCAGCGAGCCGCCGGCCGGCGACGCCGGCGAGGCCGCCGAGGCCCTCGCCGCGGTCGCCGTGGCCGCTCCGGCGCCGCCCGCCCGCACCGAGGCCCGCGCCGACGAGCGGCCGGAGCGCCGCGGCCGCGACCGCGACCGCGACGGCGACAAGGACCGGCCCGAGGCCAAAATCGAGGACCTGCTCAAGGAAGGGCAGGAGGTCCTCGTCCAGGTGGTCAAGGAGCCGCTCGGCACCAAGGGCGCCCGCTGACGTCGCACGTCACCATGCCCGGCCGGTTCCTGGTCTTCATGCCGACGGTCGACCACGTCGGCGTGTCGCGCAAGATCGAGTCGCGCGAGGAGCGCGGCCGGCTGCGCGGCATCGTCAAGTCCTTCCGCGAGGCGCACGGCTTCATCGGCGGCGTCATCATCCGCACCGCCGCCGCCGGCCGCTCCGAGGAGGACATCGTCGCCGACCTGGCCTACTTCCACCAGATCTGGACCGAGATCCGCCAGAAGATGGAAACGCGCCGGCCGCCCGCCGTCCTGTTCCAGGAACAGAGCCTGGTCACCAAGCTCCTGCGCGACCTGCTCACCGACGACTACACGGCCATCCGGATCGACGACGAGCAGGAACACCGGCGCGTCGTGGCGCTGGTCGAGCGGATCATGCCGAGCCTGCTGCCGCGGGTGAAGCTGTACACCAAGAACTTTCCGATCCTCGAGGAATACGGCGTCCAGGCGGAGATCGACAAGGCGCTGCGCAGCAAGGTGTGGCTCAAGTCGGGCGGCTACCTGGTGATCAACCAGACCGAGGCGCTCGTCGCCATCGACGTCAACACCGGCCGCTACGTCGGCAAGCGCACCGGCCGGCTCGAGGACACCATCGTCAAGACCAACCTGGAGGCGGTGAAGGAGATCGTCCGGCAGATCCGGCTGCGCGATCTCGGCGGCATCATCGTGCTCGACCTGATCGACATGGAGGAGAAGAAGAACCGTCAGAAGGTCTTCCAGGAAGTCGAGAAGGAGCTGCGGCGGGACCGGTCGCCGTCGAAGGCGCTGCAGGTGTCGGACTTCGGGCTGGTGATCGTGACCCGCAAGCGGGTCAAGCAGAGCCTGGAGCGCCAGCTCACCGAGCCGTGCCCCTACTGCTCGGGCGCCGGCTCGATCAAGTCAGCCTTCACCATCTGCTACGAGATCCTGACGGAGATGCGGAAGATCGGCCCCGACCTGGACGGCCACGGCGTGCTGCTGCGCGTGAACCCGGATATCGCCCGCGCGCTGAAGGAAGAGGAGCAGCGCGCTGCTGCGCGAGCTCGAATCGACGCTGGGCAAGCGGATCACCATCCGGCCGGATGCCCATCTCCATCACGAGCAGTTCGACGTGATGGCGATCTAGGAGTCAGCCCGGCGGACGCCGCGCGCCGCGCGCGCTGCGTCCCAGGGAAGTCGTGCCGAGCGCGGCGCGTTACGCCCCGATCGGGAAGTGAATCAGGTAGTGATTCCCGCCGCGGTTGATCCAGACGCGAAGGTAGTCGTTTCCGCGCAGGACCTGCACCTTGGACCCGCCAGCCGGCGGCGGCGCGTCCTTGGACACCATCTTCACCTCACCCTGCGGGACGATGCTGACGACTTCGCGCCCGGCGACCTTGCCGCCGCGGACGAACTCGACCCAGCGCTCGAGCTGTTCCGAGGTCCCGACGGCGTCCGGCCTGGCGATCTGGGCCGTCAGCGCGCACCTGATACGTGCCGGCGGCCAGCGGCTTGCCGTCCGCGGTCACGCTGCGAGGCAGCCGCACGCTGCCCAGGGCGATTTCCCCGGTGGGCGCGTTGGCGGCGTCAATCGTTACCGGCTGCTGGTTTGGCGCCGTGTGCTGCGCCGCGGCAGGCTGGTCCGTGACCGCCACCAGCGCTCCAGCGAGCATACAGACCAGGACCGACTGCTTTTTCATAAACACCATCTCCTCGATACCTCTCGAGCTTCTCGACACCTATCGAGCCCACGCTCTCTCCGCATTATACGCAGGTTGCGGACCGCCGCCTGAACCGTAATTTAGCAAAGGGGGTGCCACCGCGCCGCTCAGCGCTTGGCGATGTGGATGCCGCCGGAGAAGGTGGTGAGGTCGAGGACGGCGCTGCCGTCGCCGTGGGTGCCGCGCAGGGACCGGGCAGGCCCCTTGGCCGCCGCGCCGGAGGTCAGCGGAAAGTCGGAGCGGACGGTGCCGCTGAAAGACGAGGCTTCGACCTCGAAGCCGACGCCGCCGGGGACCGCCGCCAGCACGTTGCCTGAATGCGACGTCAGCTCGTAGCGGGCATTCTTTGTCACCGGACCGCTGAAGCGGACGTCGCCGCTGATCGTCTGCGCCTCCACCCGGCCGCTCGCCACGTCGTCCATGATCACGTCGCCGCTGATGGAGCTGAGCTCGACCGAGCGGGCCTTGACCCGGCGCAGCAGCAGCCCGCCGCTCGCCGATGAGGCCTTTACCGCCCCGTCGCCGTTCGTATCGACGATCTCCACGGAGCCCGAGATGGACTTGGCGGCCGCCACGCGGCCGCCGCCGGACACGCTGATCGACCCGCTGATGGTCTCGAGCGAGAGCTCCCCCTTGATGTCCTTCGCCGAGATCGAGCCGGAGATGGACGCCGCCCGCATGCGGGTACCCTCCGGGGCCACGACGGTGTAGGCGACGGTCACGGCGGAGTTGCTCCCGCGCCTCCAGGGCAGCTCTCCGCCATGCGGGTGGCGGAGTTTGACCTCCGCCCGGTTGCCGCGCTCGGCGATCTCGACCTGCACCTGGGTGAGGAGCTCGCGGGCTTCCGCCTCCGACCTGGCGCGCGCCGTCTTGACGATCTCGACCACCGCCTCGCTGCCGCCCCCCCTGGTGATGACGATGTCGCCGGAGATGTTGGAGAGGTCGAGCTCGCCGCCGGCGCCGATGCGGAAGGTCTGCGTTTTCTTCTCGAGCTGCATGCTCGAGCCCTGGCGCTGCGCGGCCACGCGCTGCCGCTCCCGTTCGCGCTGTTCGACCGCGCGCTGGCGCTGTTCCGCGGCGCGCTCCCGCTGGCGCTCGCGCTCCTCGGCCGCCCGTTCGAGGTCGCGCTCGATTCGCTCCCGTTCCTTCTCCGACAGCTGCCCGCCGACGTGCAGCGGGAAGGCGGTCAGGGCCCGCGCCTCGGTTCGGGCCCTGGCGGGGGCGTGGGACGGAACCGCGGCGTCGGCGTGGGACTGGGCCGCGGCGGGGGCGGGCAGCAGCAGCGCGGTCAGCAGCGCGGGCAGCAGCGAAAGCGTCGGCAGTGCGTTCATCGATGTTCCACTCTTGGTTAGGATTGCCCGCCCTCCACGATCTGGGCGGCGCCCGCGGCGTCCCCCTTGCGCATCTCGTTCATCAGCGCGATCGTGTCCTGCAGGAACTGAATCTTCTGTCTCAGCACGTCGTAAAAGCTCTGGCGCGCGTGCACGCTCTGCGGGTCCGTCTTGAGCGCGGCGCGACTTTCTTCGAGCGCCTGGTTCACCACCAGCAGGTTCTTCTGCAGCACGGCAACCGTCCGCGGATCCACGGCCCCCGGAACCTTGGTGGCCTGCTCGATCGCCCTGGTGAAGTGCTGCTCGCTCGCCGCCAGCTCGGAGTCCACACCCTGGACGGGGTCGTCGGCGGGCGCCGCAGCCGCGCCCGCGCCCGCGCCGGCGGCCCCGGCGGCATGGTCATCGGCAACCGGGACCGCGGCGGTCGTTGACGCCTGGCGGTCGCGCGGCAGCAGGACGAACAGCGACGAGGCCACGGCCAGCACCAGCGCGGCGGCGAGCGCCAGCATCGTGTACGACCGCGGCTTGACGAGCGGCGCGGGAGGGCTCGTGAGCCGCCCTTCCTGGTGGAGACGGCCGGCGACTCGCAGCCAGACTCCATCCGGCGGATCGAGCGGCGGCAGCGCCCGGGCCGCCGCCGCGATGCGCTGCAGGTCGTCCCGCAGCGCCTGGCAGCTCTCGCATCGCTCCAGGTGCAGGTCGAGCTCCGCCCGCCGGAGCGGCCCCAGGGTGCCGTCCACGAGCTCGCCAATCGCGTTCAGATATCGTGCGCAGTCCGTCACGTTCGTGTCCTACCCGCCAGAATTGCCCGCAGCTTCAGCCGCGCCTTGTGGACCTGCGACTTCGAGGTCCCTTCCGCAATCCCCAGCACCTCGGCGACTTCGCGGTGCTCGAGGCCCTGGACGTCGTGCAGCAGGAAGGCGGCGCGGCACCCCTCGGGGAGCTGCACCAGCGCCCGCTCGAGGTCCATCCGGTCGACCGCCTGGTCCGCCAGCCGCCGCGAGCCGGCGTCCGCCAGCGCCGGCTCGTCGTCGATCGTCTGCGTGACCTGGCCGGCTTTGGCCGCCCGGCTCCGCAGGTGGTCGAGACACAAATTCGTCGCCAGCCGGTAGAGCCAGGTGCCGAGGGCCGACTCGCCGCGGAAGCTCTCGAGCTTCCGGTGCGCCGCCAGGAAAATCTCCTGAAGCAGGTCCTCCGCGTCCGCCGGGTTGCCAAGCATCCGGCAGGCCACGCTGTAGAGCCGCCGGGCATGGGCGCGGTAGATCGTCTCGAACGCCGCGGCATCCCCCTGCCGGCACCGCTCGACGAGCGCCAGCTCCTCGGCGCGGCCGGCGCTCGTGGGCGCGAAGCTGACGACGGACGGCACTGATCCCTTAGACGGGGCCATGGCTCGTCCGCGTTGCCTGCCACCGGCCGGAAGTTCCGGCGTGGGCGCACACCTGTCCAGCCCGCGAAGTCCGCATGTCCAGTGGTTTACGTTGCGGAGCGCCTCGCGGTTCGGCTTGCCGGATCCCAGCGGCGGGCGGCGAAGTTCCGGATCCGCGTGCCATGGACGATGACCCCCTCGGCCTGGAGGAGGGCGCGCTTGAGCGCCGTCTCGCCGCCGTAGCCGCCAAGCTGCGCCGCCGCCGCCACCACCCGGTGGCAGGGCACGTCGCGCGCCGTACAGGTCCGCATGACGGTGCCCACCGCCCGCGCCGCGCCCGGGTGCCCGGCCAGCGCCGCCACATCGCCATACGTCGCGACCCGGCCGGCGGGGATCCGGCGGACGACGCTGAGCACGCGTGTGGTGAAGGGGGTAGCCGGACCGCCGGCGTGCCGCGCGCCGCTGGCCCGGCTCATCGCCGCAGGATGGGGAGGTAGGCGACCGCCCCGATGTAGACGTCGAACACCGCGCAGGCCACCGCGTACCACGGCGGCGCCATGCCGGCGGGCAGCCCCCCCGGCCGGTGGCCGATGTCCACCAGCGCGTGCGCCGCGAACGCCAGCGCGATGATGGTGAGCGCCTGCCGTGGATCGCGCACCAAGGTGGTGGCCGCGACGAGGAAGAAGCCGATCGCGATGGCAATGTCGAGCCCCGCCCCCGGTACGTTCTCGTGCGACACCGCGAATCCGATGTAGGCGCCGGCGACCGTCGCGAGCAGCAGGGCGGCGAGCTGCGCGAGCCGCAGCTCGGCGACCAGCCGATCCGGCGACGACACCGGGATGGCCGCGGTCCGCAGCCCCTGCCAGGTGAAGCCGGCGGCGAGCGCCACGCCCGCGACGAGGATGGTGCGGAAGGCGTCCGACATCAGGCGGCGCCCCGCGTCGGGACGAACGTCAGCGGATCGATGTCGAACTCGGCCGGTTCCACCGGGCTGACGATGCTGTCGGGCGGGCTGCCGTCGGCGGCGTGCTCCCACAGGTTCCGCTCGAGCGGCAGCGCCAGGCGCGCGCCGGCCTGATCGAAGAGCACGCGCACGCGCGGGCGGTACGGATCCGGCGCATGGATGCCGGTGACCACCGCCACGTCGCCGCTCGTCAGCCGGACCAGCGTGCCCGGCGGATAAATGCCGAGCAGCTGGACGAAGCGGCGTACCAGGTTCTGGTCGAACTGCTTGCCATCGCTCCGCTTCAGCACCGCCAGGATGCGGTCGGTGGGGAAGGCCGACTGATACGCGCGCTGCGACCGCATGGCGTCGTAGACATCCGAGATGCTGCACAGCATGGTGCCGACGTTGAGCGCCTGGCGCTTGACGCCGAACGGGTAGCCGGTGCCGTCGAGCCGCAGATGGTGCTCGAACGCCACGACCGGGGCCAGGATGGGCATCTCCGGCGTGCGCCGCAGAATCTCGGCGCCGTCCACCGTGTGCCGCCGCATGACGGTGAACTCTTCGTCGGTGAGCTTGTCCGGCTTGTTGAGGATCCCCTTCGGGGTGCGGACCTTGCCGATGTCGTGCATCAGCGCCGAGAGGCCGAGCTCGCGCAGCAGCCGCCCCTCGATGCCGAGCGCGCGCGCCTGGCCCATGGTGAGGATCGACACGTTCACCATGTGGGTGAAGGTGTAGTTGTCGTAGTTGCGCATGGCGGTGAGCGCCACCAGCGCGGTGCGGTTCTCGGTGACGGCCTCGGCCAGCCCCTCGACCGCCTGGAGCGCCGCCGGCATGTCGGGCATGCCTTCGACGCCGGCACTCTCCCAGACGCGCTCCGCGGTCTCGACGGCCGACGAATACAGCTGCCGGATCGCCGCCATGTCGCTGGCGATGCCGTCGTCGCGCTTCTCTTCCGTGGTGATGCGGCCGACGTGGATGTGGGGGAACTCGAAAGCGGCGTCCGGCCGGCCGCGCGAGGCCAGCGCCGCGATGGCGTGCATGAAGCCACTGACCTCGGCGGCGGTGATGCCCCGATCGAAGGCGATGCGTTCGATGTCGTGCTCCCGCAGCCGCCTGATCAGCTCGGCCATGCCGGCGCTGGCCTTGGGCATCGGCGTGTCGGCAACGACCAGCTGGCCGGACACGATGCCGAGCGCGATGGACGGCTGCTGCTGGTGCAGCGTCCGGAGCACGGCCAGGAGCCCGTCGACGTTGCGTCCGAGCAGGGGGTGGTCGGCGGCATAGAGCTGGGCGGCACGCACGCCGGAGGCGACGCGCCGGAGCAACTCGTCGTAGAGCGGCAGGCGGCTCGAGAGGTCCGAGGTCATGCCGTTCCGCTCAGCTGGGCGAGTTGCGCGCGGGCGGCCGCGCGGACGCCGCGCGGCCCGCGTGCCGCCGCGTCGGTGAGGACGGCGAGCGCCTCCGCCGTGCCGAGGCGGCGCAGCGCCTGGGCCGCGGCCAGGCGCAGGCGGCGGGTCGTGAACGGCGCCCGCCAGCTGCCCTCGTGCAGGGCGTGCTTCAAGGCGTCGGCTGCCTCCGGGCCGCCGAGGGCGCCGAGCGCGTCGAGGCACGAGAGATACAGCGGCTGCTCCTTCCGGCGGTCCATCTGTCGCACGAAATAGCAGAAGAGGGGCGTGGCCCGGTCGTCGCGCATGGCGGTGACTTCGGCGACCAGCGTCTCCCGCGCCCGGCCGGTGACGGCGCCCAGCGCCTCCAGCAGCATGCGCGCGGCCTCGTCGCTGCCGTTCAGGAGCAGCGCCTGCACGGCTTCGCGCTGGACCAGCGGCTCGCTGTCGGTGAGCAGCGGGCGCAGTTCCTTGAGCCCCTCGGCGCCGCCGAGGTCGCGCAGCAGCGAGGCCGCGGTCCGCCGCACTTCCCAGTTCGGGGCATTCATCAGCTGGCGGATCGACTCCCGGCCGCGGGCCCCGAACCCGAGAAGGATATCCCGCAGGCGCCGCCGGGCGCGCGCATCCTGCTCCGACGCGAGCACGCCCGCCAGCGGCGGAATGACGGCCGGCCCGACGGCCTGGCACAGGGTGCGGAAGCGCTCGAACGAGTCGTCGGCCGCTCCCCGGAGGTGCGTGGCGACGTGCTTGATGAAGTTGCCGCGGGCGAATCGCTCGAGCGCCGCGGCAGCGTGCGCGCGGCGTGCCGGATCCTGGCCGGCCTGGACCACGATCGCGTCGGCGAGCTGCCACGCCTGGTCGAAGTAGCCGACGCGGACGAGGTCCTCGACGTGCGTGGCGACGGTCGCGGCGACGTCCCGCCAGCGCGACGCGTCGGGTTCGATGGTCAGCAGATCGATGAGCAGCTCGTGATCGAGCCCGCGCAGCGCGGCGTCGGCCACGGTGGAGAGCCACAGCGCAATCCGCTCCGGCGGATCGTCGCTGGTGCGCTCGACGTCCATCGCCCGGGTGCGGGCGCTCGACAGCTCGCGGGCGTACTCCCCGGACACGAAGCTCTCGTCCGTGTACGAGGACAGCATCCCCTCGATGCGCTCCCACAACTCGGCGAAGCCGTCGGCGTTACCCTCGGCCGCGGCCACCTCTTCCCCCGCCAGCCCGAGCAGCCGCCGCTGCCGCCCGGCGTCGGGCGCCAGGGCCTGGAACGCCTGGGCGAGGCGCTCCCCCGCGCCGCGCTCCGCGATGACGGATCCGGCCACGAAATGCGCCACCGAGGCATCGTCCATCCGCTCGGCGAGAGCGGCGACGACGTTGACGTTCCCGGCCATCGCGCCGGGGCGCCGGCGCTGATCGAGCAGGCTCATCATGGCCTCCGCCGACAGCTGCCCGGCGGCATGACCCATCTCGGCGAACATGGCCTCCAGCCGCGGCGGGTCCGTGGCGGCGAGCCACTCGCTCAGCCCGCGCAGCAGGTTGAGGAAGGCCGCCGCCTGCCCGCTCGCGCCGTGCGGCTCGGTCGCCCTGGTCAGATCCGCCATCAGCGCATCGAGCTTGGCGCGGTCCTGGACGATGTCGAGGAGCAGGCGCATGCCCGATTCGTCGAGCTCGAGCCGCGGTCCGCCGGTGGCCGCCGTGACGATCTGGTCCACCGCGGCGGCCAGTCCCTGCTTCTCCCGCAACACCTCGGCATAGTCGATCTCTTCGATCTCGATGCTCGGGCCGCCCGCCGTGGCCCACAGGTGGCGGATGCCGCCGTCGCCGCGGATTTCTTCAGGCGCGCGCGCCAGGAGCAGCAGGAGGGTGCGCCAGGACTCCGTATCGGCGCCGGTGTTCAGGACGAGGCGGCCGATGAGATGCCGGTGCAGCAGGTCGGCGAGCTCCGACACCCCGGCGTCGGGTTTCGGCAGTGCCGCGCCGTCCACGAGCAGTCCGCCAGCCACCACGCTCAGGCGATAGGGGCCGGCCGCGGTCAGGCTGGCCGTCACCTGAGCGAGCCGGGCCAGCGAGGTCGTGATGGCAGGATGCCCGCCGGGATAGAGGGAGACCGCCCGTGCCGCCGCCTTGCACGCACGGGCGAAGTCGGCCAGCCTGGCGGCGGCGTCCGGAGTCAGCGCGGGAAGTGGAGACGGCTCGGCCATCGGGGATCAGGCGCGCGCGGCGGGAACGACGGATCCAGGGCACTCGGAGTCGAGCCCGGGGCCCGGCGTGCCGCGCGCTGGCGGAGTCATTCTAATATTATGGCGCGAATGCGAACAGCGGACGTCATCCGGCACAAGCGGGACGGCGGTGAACTCGACGGCGCCCAGATCCGCCATTTCGTTGCCGGAGTGACCGACGGCACGCTGCCCGACTACCAGGCTACGGCGATGCTGATGGCGATCGTCCTGCGCGGCATGAGCGAGCGGGAGACGGCGGCGCTCACCGACGCCATGGTGCAGTCGGGCGTCCGGGTGGCGTTCCCCGGCCTGCCGACGGTGCCGGTGGACAAGCACAGCACCGGCGGCGTCGGCGACAAGACCTCGCTGATCCTGGCGCCGCTGGCGGTGGCGTGCGGCGCCGTCGTGCCGATGATGTCGGGCCGCGGCCTCGGCCACACCGGCGGCACGCTCGACAAGCTCGAGTCGATCCCGGGCTTCCGGACGGCGCTGTCGCTCGACGAGCTGCGCAGCGCGATCGCCACCGTCGGCGGGGCGCTGATCGGCCAGACCGCCGAGATTGCGCCGGCCGACCGCCGCCTCTACGCGCTCCGCGACGTGACCGGCACCGTCGAAAGCATCCCGCTCATCTCCGCCTCGATCATGAGCAAGAAGATCGCCGAAGGCATCGGCGGGCTCGTGCTCGACGTCAAGACCGGCGCCGGCGCCTTCATGAAGACGCTCGAGGATTCCCGGCGTCTGGCCCGCTCGCTCGTCGCGATCGGCAACGCGTCCGGCGTCAGGACCGAGGCGCTCATCACCCGGATGGATGCCCCGCTCGGGCGGGCGGTCGGCAACGCCAGCGAGGTCATCGAGAGCCTCGAGACGCTGAAGGGCCGGGGCCCGGCGGACCTCGAGTCGCTGTCCGTCACGCTCGCGGCCCGCATGCTCGTGCTCGCGGGGGTGGCCGCCGACGCGGCGGACGCCGAGTGCCGGGTCCGCGCGGCGCTGGCGTCGGGCGCCGGGCTCGAGACGTTCCGCCGGATGATCGAGCACCAGGGCGGCGATCCCGCGGTGGTGGACGACTACACGCGGCTGCCGGCCGCGCCCGACGAGCATCGGGTCGCTGGCGGAACGCGCTGGCACCGTCGCCGGTCTGGCCGCCGAGCCGATCGGCCGCGCGGCCGTCGCGCTCGGCGCCGGGCGCGCCACGCTCGACGACGCCATCGACCACGGCGTCGGCCTGACGATCGTGACCCCGCCCGGCACCGCCGTGCAGGCCGGCGACACGGTGCTCCTCGTGCACCATCGCGGCGGCCACGGCCTCGCCGAGGCGCTGTCGCTGCTCGGCGGCGCCATCCAGGTGGCCGATCGCGAGCCGCCCGTCCGTCCGCTCGATCGTGGACGAGATCCGTTGACTCTGCGCGCGAAACGAGGACTTGATGAGCCAGGTTGAGACAGAGTTCCGGCACGTCCCGCCTGCCCGCGTGCCCTACGACGCCCGCGACGGGCTCGTGCTCGGCGGCGCCGTGGTGGCCGCGGCGGTGCTCGCCGCGCTGGCCGCCACCAGCGGCCTGGCGCGGCTGCAGCCGCTGGTCGGCCTGGTGGTCATCATGGCGATCGCCTACGCGCTGTCGACCAACCGCCGCGCGATCGACCGCCGGACGGTCGTCTGGGGGCTGTCGCTGCAGGTGGTGTTCGCGCTGCTCGTGCTGAAGACCGCCGCCGGCCAGCGCCTGTTCCAGACGCTCGGCGGGGTGATCAACCGGCTGCTCGACTTCGCCTTCGTCGGGTCGAGCTTCGTGTTCGGGCCGCTCGGCGACAAGGAGGCGTGGCCGCGGATCATGACCCAGGTGCTCGGCGCCGAGGGGGCGCGCTACGGCGTGATCTTCGCCTTCCAGGTGCTGCCGACCATCATCTTCATCGCCGCCCTGTTCGCCATCCTCTATTACTTCGGCATCATGCAGGTCGTGGTGCGCCTCTTCGCCATCGTGATGCGCCGGGTCATGCGGGCGTCGGGGGCCGAGTCGCTCAACGTCGCCGCGAGCATCTTCATGGGGCAGACCGAGGCGCCGCTGACCATCCGGCCCTACCTGCCGCGGATGACCGAGTCGGAGCTGATGACGGTGATGACGTCGGGCATGGCGCACATCTCCGGCGGCATCATGGCGGCCTACATCCTGTTCGGCATCGAGGCCAAGCACCTGCTGACGGCCGTGATCATGACCGCGCCGGGCACGCTGATGATGGCGAAGATCTTCGTGCCGGAGACCGAGGTGCCCGAGACGATGGGCACCGTGCGGCTCGAGGTCGAGCGGACCGACGTGAACGTGATCGACGCCGCCGGCCGCGGCACCGGCGAAGGGCTGTCGCTCGCGCTCAACGTCGGCGCGATGCTGATCTCGTTCCTGGCGCTGATCGCGCTGGTCAACGCGCTGCTCGGCCTCGCCGGCCTCAGCCTGCAGCAGATCTTCGGCTGGGTCTTCGCGCCGATTGCCTGGTGCATGGGGGTGCCGTGGCCGACGCCCCGACCATCGGCAACCTGCTCGGGACGCGCATGGCGCTCAACGAGTTCGTCGCCTACTCGCAGCTCGGTCCGATGAAGGACTCGCTCGACCCGCGCTCGTTCACGATTGCCACGTTCGCGCTGTGCGGCTTCGCCAACTTCAGCTCGATCGGCATCCAGATCGGCGGCATCGGCGCGCTGGCGCCGTCCCGCCGCCACGACCTCGCGCGCCTCGGCCTGCGCGCCATGCTCGCCGGCACGCTGGCGAACTTCGTCACCGCGACGATTGCGGGGTTCTTGTTGTAGATGGTTCAGGGTGCAGGGTGCAGGGTGCAAGGTGCTCGGTTCAAGGTGCAAGGTGCAAGGTGCACGGCGGAGGTTCAAGGTGCAAAGGTGCAGGGTGCAAGGTTCTCGGTTCAGGGTTCAACGTGCTAGGTTCGTGATGCGGGCGGGTGTGGCGGTTGATGCTGCACACGGACGCGATGTTGAACAGAGAACCTTGAACCTCGAACCTTGAACCTCGAACCCTGAACCTCGAACCCTGAACCTTGCACCCTGCACCTTGAACCGACAAGTCTCATATGACCCCTTTCGACCTCGTCCACCAGACCTCGACCTGGCTCCGCGCCCGGGCTCCCGTGCCGGATGTGGCGGTGGTGCTCGGATCCGGGCTGGGTGACTTTGCCAACGACCTGACCGATGCGGTGTCGTTCGCCTACGGCGAGATCCCGAACTGGCCGGCGTCGGCGGTGGTCGGGCACGCCGGGCGCCTGGTGATCGGGACGTGCCGGGGGCGGCGGGTGGCGGCGCTGTCGGGGCGGGCGCATTTCTACGAAGGGCACGACCTCCGCACGGTCACGTTTGCCGTGCGGGCGATGGCGGCGCGTCGGGGTGAAGACCCTGATACTCACCAACGCCGCCGGCGGCATCAACCTGGACTTCAAGCCGGGCACGCTGATGCTGATGGACGACCACATCAACCTGATGGGCAGCAATCCGCTGGTCGGGCCGAACGACGAACGGTTCGGGCCGCGGTTTCCCGACATGACCGAGGTCTACTCGGCGCGGCTCCGTGCCGTGGCGCTGGAGGCCGCCGGGCACGCCGGGGTGGCGCTGGCCCGCGGCGTCTACGTCGCGCGTGCACGGGCCGAGCTACGAGACGCCGGCCGAGATCCGGGCGTTCCGGACGCTCGGGGCGGACGCGGTCGGCATGTCCACCGTGCCGGAGGCGATCGTCGCCCGGCACATGGGCGTCGAGGTGCTCGGCATCTCGTGCATCACGAACCCGGCGGCCGGCGTGCTGCCGCAGCCGCTGGTGCACGACGAGGTCATGGCGGTGGCGCGCCGCGTGCGCGCGGAGTTCTCCGCGCGTGCTGGAGGCCATCATTGAGCGACTCTGAGGATTCGGCAGGCGGCCGCTGGCCGCAGCCCGAGCGCCGCGGCGAGCGGGGACGCCGGCGGCGCGAGCGGCGTGCCACCACGCCGGAGGCCACAGCCCCGGCGGGCGAACGGCGGCAGGCCGAGCGCCGGCTGCCGGCGGACCGGCGCGACGAGACCGCCTGGCAGCAGCTGCAGCTCGACATCGCGCTCGCGGGCTATTCCCCGGCGGCCGGCCTGCTCGAGGCCGCGACGCGGGCACGGGAGTTCGCGCAGGCGCCGTACTCGAAGTTCAAGGTGGGCGCCGCCCTCGAAACGGCCGCCGGCCTGATCGTGACCGGCTGCAACATCGAGAACGCCACCTACGGCCTGACGCTCTGCGCCGAGCGGGTGGCGCTGGTCAAGGCGCTCTCCGACGGGCACACCGCGTTCACGCGGATTGCGGTCGTGGCCGACACCCGGTCGCCGACCCCGCCCTGCGGGCCCTGCCGCCAGCTGCTCTGGGAATACTGCGGCGACATCGAGGTCATCCTCGGCAACCTGGACGGGGCCGTCACCGGCAACTACCGGCTGCAGGCGCTGCTGCCGCTGCCGTTCGATCGCAGGCTGCTAGAATAGGCCCATGCTTCCGACAATCGACTGGCAGGGCGATGCGATCGTCATGGTGGACCAGCGCAAGCTGCCCGGCCAGGAGCTCTACCTGCGGTGCCGCTCGGCACAGGAAGTGGCCCGCGCGATCCGGACGATGGTGATCCGCGGCGCGCCGGCGATTGGCGTGGCCGCGGCGATGGGCATCGCCCTCGGCATGCGCCGCAGCACCGCGAAAGGCACCCGGCAGTTCGCCGTCGATTTCCAGAAGATCTGCGACATGATGGCCTCGACCCGGCCCACGGCGGTCAACCTGTTCTGGGCGATCGATCGGATGAAGCGGGTCTTCGCCGAGGCGGCGCAGGCGGGCCTGTCGACCGACGAGATCGCCGATCGGCTCGAGAAGGAAGCCCGGGCCATCCACGACGAAGATGTCGCGAACTGCCGCGCGATGGGCGGCTTCGGCGCCGCGGTGGTGCCGGACGGCGCCCGCGTGCTGACCCACTGCAATGCCGGCGCCCTCGCCACCGCGGGCTACGGCTCGGCGCTCGGCGTGATCCGCGCGGCGGTCGAGCAGGGCAAGAAGATCGCGGTCATCGCCGACGAAACGCGGCCGTTCCTCCAGGGCGCCCGCCTCACCGCCTGGGAGCTCGTCCGCGAGGGCATCAACACCACGGTCATCACCGAGAGCATGGCCGGCCCGCTCATGCGCGCGGGCGACATCGACATGGTGGTGGTCGGCGCCGACCGGATCGCCGCCAACGGCGACACCGCCAACAAGATCGGCACCTACACCGTGGCCGTGCTCGCGCACGAGCACAAGATCCCGTTCTACGTGGCGGCGCCGCTCTCGACGATCGATCTCGCCACCCCGGACGGCGACCACATTCCGATCGAGGAGCGCGACCAGCGCGAGGTCAGCCACCTCGGGATCCGCCCGGCTGACGCCGGAGGGCGCGCACATCCGCAACCCGGCGTTCGACGTCACGCCGCACCGCTACATCGCCGGCTTCATCACCGAGCGGGGCATCTTCAAACCGCCGTTCGCCGACTCCCTCAAGCAGGCGTTCGAGACGGCCGCGGTCGTGCGGTGAGCGGGCCGCTGCCGGCGACCCGCCCGCTGCTGGCGATCGAAACGTCGTGCGACGAGACCGCCGCGGCCATCATCGCCGCGACCGGCGATGCCGGCCCGCCCCTGGACCATCCTCTCGAGCATCGTCGCGTCCCAGACCGCGATCCATCGCGAGTGGGGCGGGGTCGTGCCGGAGCTGGCGTCGCGGCAGCACGTGCGCGACATCTGCGGCGTGGTGGAAGCCGCGCTCGCCGGCGGCGTCGCTCGACGCCCGCGGACCTCGGCGCCGTCGCGGTCACCCAGGGCCCGGGCCTGGTGGGCTCGCTGCTCGTGGGCGTCGCCTTCGCCAAGACGTTCGCCTGGTCGCTCGACCTGCCCATCGTTCCCGTCCACCACCTCGCCGGCCACATCGAGTCCCTCGTCCTGGCGCACGGCGAGCTGCCGATGCCGGCGGCCGTGCTCGTCGTGTCCGGCGGCCATACCAGCCTGTATTTCGTCCCCGAGCCCGGGCGCTATCAGCTCGTCGGGCGGACCCGGGACGACGCGGCGGGGGAGGCGTATGACAAGGTGGCGAAGCTGCTCGGCCTCGGGTATCCGGGGGGGCCGGTCATCGACCGCCTCGCGCGCGAGGGCAACGAGCGCGCGCACGACTTCCCGGTGGCCCGGCTGACGCATGCCGACCGCAATGCGCCGGCGGCGACGGCGCCGGAGGGGCTGCTGCCCGCCGATGTCGCGCGGCGCGTCGATTTCAGCTTCAGCGGGCTGAAGACGGCCGTGCTCCGGCTGGTGCGCGAGCGGGTGGGCGCCCCGGCGGCGGGGAAGGCCGCCTCCGCCGATACGCTCGGCGCCGCCCTCGATCCGCAGGTGCGCGCCGACATCGCCGCCAGCTTCCAGCGCGTCGTGGTCGACGTGCTGCTCGACCGGTCGTTCGAGGCGGCGCGCTGGCTGGGCGCCCGGAGCGTGGGGATTTCCGGCGGGGTGTCGGCCAACAGCCGACTGCGCGCGGAGGCCGAGGCCCGCGCGCTGCGGCACGGCATCCCGGTGTTCGTGCCGCCGCTGTCGCTCTCGACCGACAACGCCGCGATGATTGGCGCGGCGGCGATGCGGCGCCTGCAGCTGACTTGGCCCCGGGGCCTATGATTTCAACGCCGAATCGGCGCTGGCCGACCTCTGACATGTCCGGCACGACCGTCTTCACCGACTACCTCTGGTTCACCACCACAAAGCCGCAGGAGTTCATCCGCATCACCGACGAGGTCGCGGCCATCGTCGGCCGCAGCGGCGTCAAGGAGGGGATGGTGCTCGTGTCGGCGATGCACATCACCGCCGGCGTCTACGTGAACGACTGGGAGGACGGCCTGATTCACGACTTCCAGGTCTGGCTCGAGAAGCTGGCGCCCGCCGGCCTCCCGTACCGGCATCACCAGACCGGGGAGGACAATGCCGACGCCCACCTGAAGCGCACGATCATGGGCCACCAGGTGATGGTGCCGATCACCGCCGGCAAGCTCGATCTCGGGCCGTGGGAGCAGATCTTCTACGCCGAGTTCGACGGCCAGCGCAAGAAGCGCGTGGTCGTGAAGGTGATGGGCGTGTGAGCCTGCCCGACGCGCCGCTGCCCTTCGACCGCGAGTATCCCCGCCGGCCGGTGGCGGGAGTCGGCGCGGTGGTGATCGTCAGGGCGGCGGACCGTGAGCGGCTGGGAGCAGGCGGGACCGGGGACGGCGACGGCATCGTGCTGATCCGGCGCCGGTTCGAGCCGCTGGCCGGCCAGTGGAGCCTGCCGGGCGGCGCGGTGGAAGCGGGTGAACCGCTCGCGGCCGCCGTGGCCCGCGAAGTCGCCGAGGAAACCGGCCTGATCGTCGAAGTCGGCCCGGTCGTCGAGGTGCTCGACCGCATCATGCGGGACGACGCCGGCCGCGTCCAGTACCACTTCGTGCTCATCGACTATCTGTGCATGGCCACCGGAGGCCGCCTCGCCCCCGGTTCCGACGCCTCCGACGCCCAAGTCATCCATCCCCCGGCGCCCCCGGCATACGACCTGACACCAGAAACACAAGCCGTAATCACCCGCGCCCTGGCGAGAACCTTGAACCCTGCACCTTGAACCTTGAACCTGCGCTATCATCCCCCCCCATGTCTCTGAGCCGCGCCGATGCCCTGGCGCTGATGACCGAATACACCGGGAGCGAAAGCCTGCGGAAGCACATGCTGGCCGTGGAGGCCTCGGTCCGCGGCTACGCGCGGCTCTGGGGGGAGGACGAGGAGGGCTGGGGCGTGGTCGCGCTGCTGCACGATTTCGACTACGAGCGCTGGCCGGACCAGGAGAATCATCCCTTCCGCGGCGTCGAGATCCTCACGGCGCGCGGCTATCCCGAGTGGGTGACCCGCGCGATCCTGTCGCACGCCGATTATTCGGGGGTGCCCCGCGAGTCCCGGCTCGAGAAGACGCTCTACGCCTGCGACGAGATGTCGGGGTTCGTGACCGCGGCGGCGCTCGTCCGGCCGTCGAAGAGCGTGCTCGACCTCGAGGCCCCGTCGGTCCTGAAGCGGATGAAGGACAAGGCCTTTGCCCGGGCGGTCAGCCGCGAGGACCTGAAGCGGGGCGCCGAGGACCTGGCGCTGCCGCTCGAGGAGCACGTCCAGAACGTCATCGTGTTCCTCCGGGAGCAGGCCGGACCGCTCGGCCTGCGGGGAAACCTCTGACGCGGGATTGCCGTATAAGCTAAGCACTTGGACACAGCGGCCCCCCTCACCCCGGCAGCGTCCACCGTCCCCGCCCCGGCTGCTCTTCCCGACACGGTCGTGCAGCTCGACGGCGTGACCGTCGTCTACGGCAAGAACCAGGCGCTCAAGGACGTCACGGCACGCTTTGCCCGCGGCGCGGTGGGGCTGCTCGGACCGAACGGCGCGGGGAAGAGCACGATGCTCAAGGCGCTGCTCGGCTTCGTGAAGCCGGATCACGGGCGGATGTCCGTGCTCGGTCTCGACGTGGCGGGGCACCCGCTGGAGATTCGCGGCCGCATCGGCTACATGCCGGAGAGCGACGCGCACATCCCCGGGATGAACGCCGTCACCTTTGTCGCCTATTGCGGCCAGCTCGCGGGGCTGCCCGCCTCGGACGCCATGCAGCGCGCCCACGAGGTGCTGTACTACGTGGGCCTCGGCGAGGCGCGCTACCGCAACATCGAGACGTATTCGACCGGGATGAAGCAGCGCATCAAGCTGGCGCAGGCGCTGGTGCACGATCCCGATCTGCTGTTCCTCGACGAGCCGACCAACGGCATGGACCCGAAGGGGCGCGACGAGATGCTCGAGCTCGTCCGCGACCTCGGCCACAACAAGAACGTCAGCCTGATCCTCTCCTCGCACCTGCTCCCGGACGTCGAATACACCTGCGACCACGTCATCGTGATGGACAAGGGGCAGATCGCGGCGCAGGGGCCGATCAAGGAGCTGAAGGGCCCGGCGGGCCGGGTCTTCGAGCTCCGCATCAAGGGGGATCTTCCGGCGTTCGTCGAGGTGCTGCGCGGCGCCGGCCTGGAGTGCCATGCCAGCGACGAGGACGTGATGCGGGTGTTCGTGCCGGCCGACCGGACGGGTGGGGAGGGGGACCAGCAGGCGATCTTCGCCCTTGCCGCGCGCCAGGGCGTCCAGGTCCGCCATCTCCGCCCGAGCATTCCCGACGCTCGAGGACGTCTTCGCGAAGGCGGTGGGGGAGCCGGTGGGGGAGCCGGTCAGGGAACTATGACGGGCCGGACACGGGTGATCCATGCCCATTCATGATCAGAGCTACCGCCGCTATCGCGGCGGCCGGGCGGCGCTCGGCCGCGGCTGGACGGTGATCGCCGTGACCGGGATCAGGAACATGCTGCGGAAGCGCGCCTTCCTCGGCATCCTGATCTTTGCCTGGATGCAGTTCGTGGTCCGCGCGGTGCAGATTTACCTGGCGGAGAACATCCCGCAGGCGTCGATCCTCGCCCCGACCGCCGAGACGTTCCGCGATTTCCTCGAGAAGCAGGACTTCTTCGTCTTCGTCGTGACCATCTACGTCGGGGCCGGCCTGATCGCCAACGACCGGCGCGCCAACGCGCTGCAGATCTACCTGTCGAAGCCGCTGCTCCGGTCCGAGTACATCGCCGGCAAGGCGGCGATCCTCTTCACGTTCCTGGCGCTGGTGACGTGGGTGCCGGCCATCCTGCTGCTGTTCATCCAGGTGATGTTCGCCGGCAGCTTCGCCTTCCTGCGCGCCAACCTGTTCCTCTTCCCGGCGATCACCGTGGCCGCGCTGCTGCAGGTGCTGCTGGCCACGTTCACGATGCTGGCGTTCTCGTCGCTGTCGAAGAGCAGCCGCTACGTGGGCATCATGTACGCCGGCATCCTCTTCTTCACTGCCGCGATCTACGGCGCGATGTACGCGATCACCGGCGGCAATACGACGCTCTCCTACCTCTCGCTCGGAGCGAACCTGACGCAGGTGGTGGACGTCATCTTCCGCCTGCCGCCGCGCTACGCCACGCCGTGGCAGGTGTCGCTCACGGTCGTCATCGGCCTGATCGTCCTGTCCATCTCGGTCCTCGAGCGGCGGGTGCGCGGCGTCGAGGTGGTGACGTGAGCGCCCCCATTGTCGCCGCCGATCACGTGTCGAAGTGGTACGGCCAGGTCATCGGCCTGAACGACGTCACCGTCGGGATCCCGCCCGGCATCACCGGGCTGCTCGGCCCGAACGGCGCCGGCAAGTCCACGTTCATGAAGCTGATCACCGGCCAGCTCAAGCCGAGCAAGGGCAGCGTGACGGTGCTTCGGCGAGCCGATCTGGGGCAATCCGCGCCTCTTCTTCGACATCGGGTTCTGCCCCGAGCAGGACGCCTTCTACGATCGGATGACCGGCCTCGAGTGGGTGACCGCGCTCGTCCGCCTGAACGGCCTGGGCGAGAAGGAGGCCGACGAGGCGGCGCGGCGCGCCCTCGCCGTCGTGGACCTGATGGACGCGGCGGACAAGAAGATCGGCGCCTACAGCAAGGGGATGCGCCAGCGCGTGAAGCTGGCGCAGGCGGTGGTCCACGACCCCGCGCTCCTCATCCTCGACGAGCCCCTCTCGGGCATGGACCCGCTGGCGCGCCGCCGCACCATCCGCCTGATTCGCGGCTGGGCCCGCGCCGGCAAGAGCGTCATCGTCTCGAGCCACATCCTGCACGAGATCGAGTCGATGACCGCCAACATCCTGCTGATCAACAACGGCCGGATCCTGGCGGAAGGGGACGTGCACCACATCCGCGACCTCATCGACGAGCATCCGCACACCGTCTACGTGCGCGCGACCGATCCGCGCGGGCTGGCGCGCGAGTTCCTGTCGCACGCCGACGTCCGCAGCCTCAAGTTCGAGGAGGGCGCCGTCGTCGTCGAAACCGGCAAGCCGGACGCGTTCTACGCCCGCCTGACGGAGATGGCGGCGAGCGGGCAGTTCGGCAGCATCGACGAGGTCACGTCGCCCGACGACAACCTGGCGGCGGTCTTCCAGTACCTGGTGAAATGACGCCGCACGCCCTGGTTTCCGCCGCGAGCCACACGCCATGAGCGAGACCCCAGCCCCGCGCACCCTGCCGCCGGCGCCCGGCTACCTGACGTCCGCCTTCCGGATCTTCGACCTGTCGCTCGGCGAGATGCTGTGGTCCCGCCGGACGATCTTCATGGCCCTGGTCGTGGGCGTGCCGATTGCGATCGCCCTGCTCATCCGCCTGCTGGTCGGCCTGGGCGCGCCGCTGCCGGAGCCGAACATGGTCCGCGACGGGGTGAGAACGTCCGTCACGATGGCCGGCCCCGCCATCTTCGGGCTCCTGATCTGGTGGCTGTACATCTGGTTCATCGTCCCGGTCCTCGGCGTGTTCTACGGCACGTCGCTGATGGCCGACGAAGTCGAAGACCGGACGATCACCTACCTGTTCGCGAGGCCGGTCCGCCGCGGCGCCGTGCTCATCGGGAAATATCTCGCCTACATGGTCTGCACGACGTTCGTGGTGCTTCCGTCCGTCGTGCTGGTCTATCTCCTGATCGTCCCGATCAGGGGCACGCTTGGCGGCTCGTTCATCGACCTGCTCAAGGACCTCGCGCTGGTCGTGCTCGGGCTGGCGGTCTACGGGGCGGTGTTCGCCTTCGTGGGCGCCAAGTTCAAGCGGCCGCTCCTCATCGGGCTGGTGTTCATCTTCGGCTGGGAGAAGGCCACGCTGGCTTTTCCGGGCTACCTGAAAAAGTTCACGGTCGGCTACTACCTGCAGTCGCTCGTGCCGCATGCCATGCCGAACGACGGGGTGGTCAGCCTGCTGCAGGCCATGTTCCGCGATACGCCCGGGCTGGCGGTCAGCCTCTTCTGGCTGGCGGTCATCTGGATCGTCTTTCTGGGCCTGGGCGCCTGGATGGTCGAGCGGCGGGAATACGTGCTGGAGCAGTGAAGCGCGGGTCCGGGAACTTTTTACCAGGTCGGCCGGTATAATCTCTGCAGAGGGCCACGCTGATGACCAAGAAGACCCGACTGTTCATGACCGGCTCCGCTGCTGTAATGGCCGCCGGTCTCTGCATCGGCCTCGCTGCCTACTACGGCGGCGGCTTCCAGACCCTGTCGGCTTCCACCGGGCCCAGCGAGCTCGCCTATATCCCTGCGGATGCGGCAGTTATCGCCTACGCCGACGTCGGCGCCATCATGAACTCCGAGCTCCGCCAGCGGATCCGGCAGGCCATGCCGGGCCAGGAAAAGGGCCAGGAGGAGTTCCAGCGCGAGACCGGCATCGACATCGAGCGGGACATCCAATATGTCGTGGCCGCCATGACGCCGGGGACGAGCCATTCCGGCCTGCTGGTGGCGCGGGGCAACTTCAATCCCACGCAGCTCGAAAGCCTGGCCGTCCAGCACGGCGGCGTCGTCGAGACCTATCGCGAAACGCGGCTCCTCTCCAAGCCTGCCGGAGCGGATTCGAGCGGCAGCCTGGCGTTCCTCGAGCCCGGGCTGCTGGCCATCGGCGAAACCGCCACGATCAAACGGGCGATTGACGCCCACCGCACCGCCACCGCCATCACCGGCAACGAAGAGATCATGACGCTCGTGAAGCAGATCGAGCTGAGCCACAACGCCTGGGCGGTCGGACGGTTCGACATCCTCACCTCGCACGCCAAGCTTCCGGAACAGGTCTCGCGTCAGCTGCCCCCGATCAAGTGGTTTGCCGCGGCGAGCCACATCAATGGCGGGGTGTCGGGCATGGTCCGGGTCGAAGCCACCGACGATGCGGCCGCCGAACTGCTGCGGCGTCAGCTCAACGGCGCCCTGGCGTTCGGTGAGATGATGGGGCGCTCGGATCCGCGGGCTGCGGCGGTCCTCCAGTCCGTTCAGATGAGCGGCACCGGGAAGACCGTCCAGTTGTCGTTCGCCATCCCGGCCGAGCTCCTGCAGATGGCGCTCCCGAACCGGGATGCGGCGGTCGCACCGCAGCATTGATCGACTCGGCGCGAGCCGACCGTCAACCGTTCAGGGCCGGCTTCGCAGCCGGCCCTTTCACTTTCCCGCCCCCTCGTGTACGCTGGCCGACCAATCGTGACAAACCTCGTGTTCTTCTACGGCACGCTGATGGCCGGGTTCGACCGGCGCCGGCAAGCCGGCATCGACGGCAAGCTCGCGTATCTGGGGCGCGGCTCAATCAAGGCGGCGCTGTTCGACCTCGGCCTCTACCCGGCCGCCGTGCCGGCGCCGGACGGGGATGTCTGGGGGGAAATCTACGAGATGTCGGATCACGACGTGGTGCTGGCGGCATTGGACGGGATCGAGGGTTATACGCCAGAGCACCCCGATCGCAGCCTGTACATCCGCAGCGAGGCCGACGTGACCCTGTCGGACGGCGGCGGTGCCCCCGCCTGGGTGTATTTTTACAACGCGCCGCTCGGCCAGGCGCCCCGCATCCCCTCGGGCGACTATCTGCAGCACATCCAGGCGCGCTGACCGGGCGCGCCGTTTGCTTGTTCTTTCCTCATGCTGATGCCATGGGGGAAATCCAAGCCGGCTACAGCTCCAAGCTCGGCCATAGCCGCGTCCCGCCGGGTGCGCGCGCTGTCGTCGAAGCTGTGGGCGCCCCGGCGACGGCCCGCTGCGACTGCACCTCCCCTGCAGTCCAAGCCGTCAATCCTCGATAAAAGGGAAAGCATGGCAGGTGAAAAGCGCGATCTCACGCGCGTACCGCTCGGCGGGCTCGTTCAGGGTGAAGTCATGGTCTTCCAGCCCATGACGATCCTCGACATCAGCCCTGGCGGCGCGCAGATCGAGACGACGTTTGCCCTGCAGCTCGACTCCCTGCACGACTTCCGCCTGTCGCTGGGCGAGCGGTCCATTGTGGTGAAAGGCCGCATTGCGCACTGCCACATCGGCGAGCTGACGGAGATCGCCGCCCTGTATCGCACGGGCATTGAGTTCGTGGCGATGTCGGAACCTGCCCGGGACGCGATCGCGGAGTTCGTCTCCGAGGCCAGATACCATCGCGAGTCGCCGTCCGTCGTCGAGGGCGTCGTCACCGACGACGGCGACTGAGCCAAAAAAGAGGGCCGGCCCCCGGCCGGCCCTGCCAACCGGGGGCCCCGCGCCCCCGGTACTCTCCCACCTCAGAACAGGAACTTCACCGTCAGGTAGCCGCGGCGTCCGGGCTCGAACAGGTCGGCCTGGCCGTAGCGGGGATCGTAGGCGCGGTCGGCGCCGTCGGTCGTCGCGTTGATCAGCGCGATGTAGTCATAGCCCTGCGACAGGTCCGTGTGGCTCAGATCGATGAACGAGGACTGCCGGTCGGGAATGATCTGTCCCTTGTTGAGCGTGCTGAAGATGTGCCGCGCGGTCTGCTGGTCGAAGACGTTGAGCACGTTCAGCTCGAAGCGGAGCCGCTTCGCGCCGGGCAGCCCCAGCTCGTGGCTGAGGAGCAGGTCGGTGCGATACAGCGCGGGCGTCCGCTTGCCGCGCACGACCTGGCCGTTGTCGTAGAAGTTGCCGCGGCCCTCGACGAAGAGGTCGGCGCTGTTGGTTGAGGTCACGAGCGTCGACACCGGGGTGCCGCTGCCGCCGTAGAAGAAGGCACCCACCTGCGTGCCGAACGGGAAGTCGTAGGCGCCATACAGCTTGGCCACGTGCGGCCGGTCGGTCGCCAGCCGTCCGAGCACGTCGCGGTTGCCGTTCGAGTCCCACAACAGCTCGTCGAGGTCCCAGGCGCGGTTGGTGTTGCCGCCGGGGCGCGCGATGCTGCCCGCCTGCTGCTGCGCCGTCGCCGAGGAGCCGCCAGTCGTCGGCGTGGTGATCTCGTCGGACGAGGCGAGGCCCGCGTAGTTGCCGTACAGCCGGCTGAGCGTGTAGTTGGCGCTGAAGAACCAGTTATTGGCGAACCGGCGGTTGTAGCCGAGCTCGAGCGCGTCGTACTGCCGCGTGGGCCGCGGTGTGGCGAAGCCGGCCGGCGTCCCGCCTGACGGATACTGCAGCGCGCTGAGGCCCTTACCGGGGTTGCCGATCACATAGCCTTCGTCCCCGGCCGGCGTCAGGAAGCCGATGTCCTCGATGGTTTCGAGCAGGTCGTTGTGGATGTAATGAGCGGTGACGACGCCGTTGCGGCCGAGCTGATATTCGAAGCCGCCGCTCGCGCTCGACTGCCGCATCGGCTTGATGTCGGGATCGACCTCCGCCTGGAAGCGGCGATCGCGGCACGTGCCCGGCGTGACCCAGAGGTCGCGTCCCGGCATGTTGTTCAGGTTCAGGCTGCCGAAGTCGAGGGTATCGAGCGAGCGGTACGACGTGCACCAGGTCTCGGCGCCGAAGGATCCGCGCGGCAGCTCGTATTTGGTCCAGTCGTAATACAGGCCCCAGCTGCCGAACACCTTCATCCGGCCGTTGCCCCAGACGTCGTAGGCGGCGCCGAGCCGCGGCGCCAGCTTGTCCTTCATGCTGAACTTGATGGCCGCCGCGCCGTCGGCTTCCGGACGGAAGTCGGGGATGTTCTCGTCCTCGGTCCGGAGGCCGAGGTTCAGCGTCAGGCGGTTGCCGATCGTCCACTGGTCCTGCACGTAGAGCGACTGGATGTCGCTGCCGGCCTGGTTGGTGATGCGGCGGTCGTTGACGCCGTAGTAGCCGTAGGTGCCGGTGCCGGTCGTGACGCCGCCGAAGGTGAACGAGCGTCCGAAGACGAGGTCGACGTAGCCGCCGGGATAATACGAGTTGATGTCGTTGACGACGTGCTGGATGCCGTAGCCGGCGCGGATGGCGTGCGATCCGGCACCGGTGAAGAAGAAGTTGTAGTCGGCGTTGAAGTTCGATCGCTTGGTGGTATCGAAGTCGGTGATCAGCGCGCGCGGCGTGTTCTCGAAGCCGAGCGGGCCCTGGAGCGCGGGCGGGACGCCCTGCGCGGCGGTGGCCGCGGCGCCGTAGCGGTAATTGGTGGTCTGGGCGATGCCGGTGTCGCTGAAGCGATCCTGGAAGTAGCCGCCGCGGAAGCTGAGATAGGAGCTCGACGAGAGCTGGAGATCGACGGTGCCGCTGGTGTTGACCTGGTTGACCTCGTAGCCGCGCGAGCGGTTCGGCTCGAACGACGCCAGCGAGCTGCTGTTGGCGTTGGCGGTGGGCCCGTTGTAGCCGAACAGGCTGCCCTTGGCGCGTGCCGGCGTCCACAGGGTGGACCAGTTGGCGGTGAGCCGGCGATGGGCGTAGGTGAGCTTGCCGAACGCCTGTTGACGCCAGATCTCGCGCTCGAAGGTGCCGGAGCCGTCGGTGAAGTTGTAGAGATTCTCCTGCGTCTCGACGCGCGGCGAGTAGGAGCCGAAGAAGAACAGCCGATTGGCCACGATCGGGCCGCCGATCGATCCGCCGAACTCGCTCTCGCGGTTGCTGTTCTCGGCATCCTGCAGGTAGAAGGCGTTGCGCTCCTGCTGCGGTTCGAGCACCAGGCGCCTGACCGGCCCGGCCGACAGCGCGCTGCCTTCGTAGTAGTAGTGCCCTTCGCCGCGGAAGACGTTGCCGCCGCTCTTGGTGACGGCGCTGATGACGCCGCCGAGCGCGCCGCCGTACTCCGCGGAGATGCCGCTCGTCTTGACCTGCACCTCCTGCAGGTACTCGAACACGGTGTTCTGGCGCGACTGGCCGTTGACCAGGGAGTTGGTGGTGATGCCGTCCACCGTGAAGCCGTTCTCCGCGCCGCTGGCCCCGTTGACCTGGAAGCCGCCTTCGACTTCGCCGGCATTGACCGACGGCGCGGTGAGGGCGATTGACTGGAACGACCGGCCCTTGGGCAGGCGGTCGAACTCCTCGGCGCTGACATTGTGGGCGATCAGCGTGCTGCGGTTGTCGACGAGCGGCGAGGCTTCGGCGGTGACCTGCACCGTCTCGGTCAGCCCGCCGACGCGGAGCTGGGTGTTCATCTCGAACGAGCGCCCGAGCACCACGCTGACGTCGGGCCGTTCGACCCGGGTGAACCCGGCGAGCTCGAACAGCACCTTGTAGCGCCCGGGATTGAGGTCCGAGGCGATGAACTGGCCGTTGGCATCGGTCACGAACGTGCGGACCTCGCCCGAGGTCAGGCTGGTCACCGCCACGGTGACGCCGGGAATGGCGGCCCCCTGTTCGTCCGTCACCTTGCCTTGCAGCGTGCCGAACCGTTCCTGCGCGCCAGCGAGGCTGGCGGCGGCCATGATCAGCACGATACATAACGCGCTGAGACGTGCGTACATCGACGACTCCTTTGAGAACTGCGTTGTCATCGCCGCGGCGGTACGCGCCGCGGCGCGGCGGCGCGTGCCTGGTCACTCGGCCCGCTGCCCGCCATCCGGGACGAACGAAGTTCCAAGAGCAGTGCCACGGCGGCCGCTGGGATGGTCCCTGCACGGCGTCGTCTCGTCCCTCGATCCAGCCGTTCGCCACCGCGCGCCGGCGCGGCGCACGAACGTACGGATCGGCGCATCCATTCCGATGAATCCGGCGGGTGGGATGAGTGATGAACGGCTGGGCCGGCCCGTGGCGAACGGTGTGACGGGCGACGGGCGACGGGCGACGGGCGACGGGCGAAGGGCGAAGGGCGAAGGGCGAAGGGCGGGCTACTGGCCCGCGCCCTTGCGATCCTTGATGTCCTGCTTCAGCTGCGGGTGGACCTTGAAGCCGGCCTTCTCGGCGGCGGTCACGGCCTTGTCGGCCTCGGTCAGCCGGCCGCTCTCCAGGTAGACGACGGCGAGATTGCTGTGCGCTTCACCGGCCTTGGGATCTGCCGCGACTGCCGCTTTGTACTCGCGCTCGGCGTCGGCCAGCTTGCCCATGCGGAAGTAGGCGCTGCCGAGCGAGAGCGACACGTAAGCGGGGACTTCGCTTTCGATCGACATGTCGTTGCCGCGCTGCATGTTCTCCTGCAGGTCACGCTTCCGGTGCTGGAGCTGGCGCACCACGTCCTGGGTCCGCACCGTCTGCGGGCCACTTTGATACTGCCGGATGATCTCGTCCAGCTCGGTCATCTGGTCCCGCCGGTATCGCTGGGCCTCCTGCTTGTTGGCGAACCGCTGTCCGGCCCGCTCGCGGTAGAGGTCGCGTGCCTTGGCCAGTGCCGCTGCGGCCTCGACGTACTTCCGCTGCGGCAGGCTGGCGCGGCCGAGACCGTAATAGGCCATCTCGAAGGTCGGATCGATATCAATCGCCTGCTGAAACGCCGTGGCGGCCTTCTCCCAGGCTTCGGCGCGCAGATGGTCGAACCCGAGGCGGTAAGGCGCCCGGGCGCGGTCGCGGCCGGCGGGCGGCTGCGCCGCCACGACGGCGGTTGCCGCGATCAACGTGACGAGAAGCAGTGTGCCAGCCCGCATCCGGTGCCTCCTGGAAACAAAAAAACCCCGCGGGCCGTGGCCCGCGGGGTGAAATTCTAGCCGATTCCGATCGGACTAGAAGATGAACTTCACGCCGAAGCGGGCCTGCAGCGGTGCCTGGAAGCCATTGGCCATCAGGAAGCGCGGATCCTGCACGACGTTCTGGCTCTGGATCAGCGACGCCAATGTCTGCTGACCGGTGTAGAAGAGCGCCTCGTTCGGCGTCACGCCGTTGGTCTTGTGATACGTCGAGTACTTCGAGATCGCCGTATCCTGATTGAACAGGTTGAGCACGTTGAGGCTGACCTGCAGCGCACGGGTCCCGGCCAGGCGGAACTCATGCTGCACCAGCAGGTTGGTCTGCGAGAACGTCGGCGTCCGGCCGTCGCTGCCGCGGCCCAGATACTGGACCGGCAGGTTGTTCGGCGGGTAGATCCCGATCTCGCGCGACACCGGCAGGCCGCTGGCGACGTACTGGTCGAGGCCCAGGCTCATCCCGATGGGGAACTGATAGATGAACTGGGTCTTGAACTGGTTCGGCCGGTCGGTCGCCAGGGGACCGTACGAGGCGACGCCACCGTCCTGGAACATCATCAGCGGGTAATCCCAGAGCCGGCCGACGTTCGGGCTCCTGCGGCCGTTCTCGTCGGACTGGGACAGCCCCGAGTAGTTGCCGTAGAGGCGGCTCCACAGGTAGCTGCTGCGCAGGTACCAGTTGTCGGCGAACCGCTTCTCGAGCGCGACCTCGACGCTGTCGTAGTCGCGCTTGGGCTTCGGGTTGGCGACGTTCGGACCGGTGAACGCCAGCGACGTGAGGTTCTCGCCGGGGTTGGCGATGACGTAGATCTCGCTGCCGTCGGGCGCCAGGGCGCCGGTATCCTCGATGGCGCGGTCCACCTGCTTGTGCACGTAGCGCACGCTGGCCGCCAGCCGGTTGCTCAGCTCGTGCTCGACGCCGAACGTGGCCTCCTGCTGCCGCATCGGCTTGAGGTCGGGATCGATGTGCTGATCGTCGAGCGACACAAAGCGGAAGTCGATCGGTCCGCGAATCAGCGTCCCCGAGCAGGCCGGCGGGCAGTTGGGCCCGCTCACCAGGGCGTTGTAGTCGAAGGTGTCGAGCGTGTAGTAGTACTCGAGCCACTTGTCGCCGCCGAACGAGCCGCGCGGCAGTTCCAGCTTGAAGATGTCGTAGAAGACACCCCACGAGCCGAACGCCTTGGTCCGGCCGTCGCCGGTGAGGTCGTAGGCGGCGCCGAGGCGCGGTGCGAACTTGTCGGCGAAGTCGAACTCGATGCCGAAGTCCGGGATCCCCTGCTGCGTCGTGTAGGTCGGGACGCGCTCGCGCTCGGTGCGGATGCCGGCGTTGATCGTCAGCCGGTCGGCCACCGTCCACGAATCCTGGATGAACAGGCCGATGTTGGTGGTGTGGACGTTGCCTTCCGTGATGAACCCCTGGGTGGGGTTGATCCCGTTGCTGCGGACCTGGTAGTAGCCGTAGGTGCCGCGCGTGAGCGGCACGCCGCTGCTGAGCGCCGTGTTCCAGTGGAGCCGTACCAGGTTGCGCGACTCCCCCTCGAGGACGTCGTTGCCCACGCGGTCGGTCTGGATGCCGAACTTGATCTGGTGCCCGCCGGCGAAGTTACCGAAGAACGTGCCGTCGGCCTGGAAGTTCAGGCGCGTCTGCTGGTCGCGCGTCGTCTTGTTGAAGGCGGCGGCGGGGAACGACGAGAATCCGGTCGGCTGGCGCAGGTTGGCCGGGATCTCCGGGTAGCTCAGGTTGTTCCCGGTCGAGAACAGAATCCGCGGCTCTTCGGTCACGTTGTAGTCGCTGACGTCCGACACGTAGTATCCGCCGCGGACGCCGAAGAACAGGTTAGGCGAGGCCGTCCAGTCGAGATTGCCCGAAATCGTCTGATTGGGGAACTTCGTCGATTTCGAGTAGTTGGTGCCCGCGGGCTCGGTGCCCGCCTGCGCCGGCAGCAGGTTCTGCCGCTCGGACCAGCTGTTGTTGTAGGCGAGGCGCCCGCGCAGCCCGCTCGTGAACTGCCCGGTCACGTTGCCGACCAGGTACTGCACCTGCTGCTTCTGTTCCTGGTCGAAGGAGCCCGCCGCCGGATTGTTCGCCGTCGTGGGATTGACGACGCGGCTGGTGGTGGTGAAGGCGGGCTGGTAGGCACCGAAGAACCAGGCGCGGCTGGCGACGATCGGACCGCCCAGGCCGAAGGCCGGCTCCACGCGGATTTCGTCGTCTTTCGGATAGGTGATGTATTCGGCGATATCGGAGTTGGTCAGGTTCTGCCGCAACGTCGGCCGCGGCGACCCCTCGAGGTCGCTGCCCTGCACGCTGAAAAAGGCGGTGCCGCGGAAGGTGTTCGACCCGCTCTTGGTGATGACGTTGATGACGCCGCCGGTCGCGCCGCCGAACTCGGCCGTGTAGCCGCTCGACTTGACCTGGACTTCCTCGATGAACTCCGGGATGACGTTCTTGCCCGATGCACCGTTCTGCAGGTCGGTCGTCTCGATGCCGTCGATGATGTAGCGGTTCTCGCCGGCGCTGGCGCCGTCGATCGACAGCCCGCCCAGCTTCGTTTCGTTGTTGGCGCCCGGCGCCTGCGTCACGAGCGACGTGAAGTCACGGCCCTTCGGCAGCAGCTCGACCTGTTCGGCGCGGATGTTCGTCTGGCGCGCGCTCTGGCGGACGTCCACGAGCGGCGATTCCGACGTCACCTGGATGGTTTCCGCCAGCCCCTGGAGGGCGAGCGAAAAATCCACCTTCTTGATCTGGCCGAGGCCGATCCGGACGTCCTTGACCTCGCCGGGCCCGAAGCCCTGCAGCGTCGTCCGGATCACGTAGGTGCCCGGGGCCAACGATGGGAACCGGTACGTGCCGGACTCGTTGGAAGTGGTGGTCACGACCGCTCCAGTCTCGGAGCTGACCTCCACGGTGGCGCCCGGAAGCACGGCTCCGGAGCTGTCCTTGACGACGCCTTCGATGGAGCCCCTGCTTTCCTGCGCCGCAAGCGGCGAGGCGAACAGCAGGGCAACCATCAGCGCAACTAATGTGCGTGCACGCATTGCTGGGTAATCCTCCTGAAATAACGACAACCGAGCGGGCGCGGCGGGACGCATCCCGGCCGGCGATGCCCACTGACATGAAAAGGCCGGGCTTAGCGGCCGGCGGGGACGAATTGCACACGACGTGCCCGTTCATCCCAGCGAATTTGCTCTGGATTTTCACGATTTGTGATTCAAAAGCCAATGAAATCATAGAAATTCGAAATTTTGAATCCAATGGGATGGATTGTGTGAGCGGGGACGGGTGCGCGGAAAGCGGGGACAGGGGGCGGGAAAGGGCAAAGGCCAAAGGCCAAAGGCCAAAGGCCGAAGGGCGAAGGGCAAAGGCCAAAGGCCGAAGGGCGACGGGCGACGGGCGACGGGCGAAGCGGAGGCGGGGGCGATCAACAATGGGCGGGCGTATGAACATCGCGGTTATTCCGGGGGACGGGATCGGCCAGGAGGTCACGGCCGAGGCGGTTCGGGTGCTCGAGGCGGTGGCCGGGCGGTTCGGGCGGGCGCTCGAGGTAGAGCGGTTGCCCTGGGGGGCCGATCACTTCCTGGCCACCGGCGTCACGCTGCCGCCCGACGGCTACGACCGGCTCCGGCAGTTCGACGCGATCTTCGTCGGGGCGCTCGGCGATCCGCGGGTGCCCGACAACCGGCACGCCCGCGACATCCTCCTCGGCACGCGCTTCGAGCTCGATCTGTTCGTCAACTACCGGCCGGTAACGCTCCTGCACGAACGGCTGTGCCCGCTCAAGGGCCGCGGTCCGGACGATGTGCACTTCGTCGTGTTCCGCGAGAACACCGAAGGGCTCTACGCCGGCATCGGCGGGCGGTTCAAGGCGGGGACCGAAGACGAGATCGCCATTCAGGAGGAAATCAACACCTGGAAAGGCGTGCACCGCATCATCCGCCACGCCTTCGAGTTCGCCGCGAGCCATGGCCTCCGCCGCGTCTGCATGGCCGACAAGAGCAACGCCATGGCGGCCGGACACGCACTGTGGCAGCGCGTCTTCCGCGAGGTCGCCGCCGGCTACGCCGGCATCGAGGCAACCCACTACTACATCGACGCGCTGGCCATGCACCTCGTGCGCGACCCGGGACAGTTCCAGGTGATCGTCACCAACAACCTGTTCGGCGACATCGTCACCGACCTCGGCGCCGCGCTGCAGGGCGGCCTCGGCATGGCCGCCTCGGGCAACATCCATCCGGGACGCACGTCGTTGTTCGAGCCGGTGCACGGCTCCGCCCCGGCGCTCGCCGGCCGCAACGCCGCCAACCCCATCGGCGCCATCGCCTCCGCGGCGCTGATGCTCGAGACGCTGGGCCTGCACGACGAAGCCGCCGCGATTGACGCCGCCGTGCGCGCCGCGGTGCGCGATAATCAGGTGACCGCCGACGTCGGCGGGTCGCTCGGCACCCGAGAGGCGGGAGCAGCCATCGCCGGATTGATCGCGTCCGGGACTTCCACCTGACGGCGGTTTGCCCTTTGCCCTTGGCCCTTGGCCCTTAGCCCTTAGCCCTTGGCCTTAGCCCTTAGCCCTTTGCCCTTACCCTCCGTCTTCATCGTAGCCGGCGCCCGGACGCCGATGGCCGACTATGCCGGCAAACTGAAGGACGTGTCGGCGCTCGATCTCGGCGCCATCGCCTCGCGCGCGGCGCTCGAGCGCGGCGGCGTCCCGCCGCAGGCGGTCGATCACGTCGTGTTCGGCAACGTGCTGCAGAGCAGCGCCGACGCGGTCTACGGCGCGCGCCACATCGGCCTCCGCGCCGGGCTGCCAATCGCCGTCCCGGCGCTCACGGTGAACCGGCTGTGCGGCTCCGGCATCCAGGCGGCGGTCACCGGCGCGCAGCTGATCCGGCTCGGCGAGGCGGACATCGTGCTTACCGGCGGCACCGAAAGCATGAGCCAGGCGCCGCACGTCATTCGCGGCCTGCGCAGCGGCCTGCGACTCGGGCAGGGGCAGCTCGAAGACACCCTCTGGTCGGCGCTGCTCGACACGCACTGCGGCTGCTCGATGGCCGCCACCGCCGAGAACTGCGCCGCGACATACGGCGTGTCGCGCGAGGAGCAGGATCGCTTCGCGGTGAGGAGCCAGCAGCTGGCCGCCCGCGCCTGGGCGGAAGGCCGCCTCGCCGAGGAAGTGGTGCCGGTCGAGATCCGCGGCCGCAAGGGCACCGAGATCTTCGCCCAGGACGACCACCTGCGCCCGGACTCCACCGTCGAGACGCTGGCCCGGCTCCCGGCCGCCTTTAGCAAGGATGGCTGCGTCACCGCCGGCAACGCCTCGGGCATCGTCGACGGCGGCGCCGCGCTGATCATGGCGTCGGACCGCGCGGTTCGCGACCACGGCCTGTCGCCGCTCGCCCGGCTCACGCACTGGGCCTACGTCGGGGTCGAGCCGACGCTGATGGGCATGGGGCCGGCGCCCGCGACCCGCATGGTCCTCGACAAGGCGAAGCTGACGCTCGCCGATATCGATCTGGTGGAGGTGAACGAAGCCTTCGCCGCGCAATATCTGTCGGTCGAGCAGGAGCTCGGCCTCGACCGCGACAAGGTCAACGTCAACGGCGGGGCGATCGCGCTCGGCCACCCGCTCGGCATGACGGGCACGCGGCTGCTGCTGACGCTGACACTGGAGATGCGGCGCCGCGGCGCCAGGCGCGGCCTGGCGACCGCCTGCATTGGCGGCGGTCAGGGCATTGCCGCGCTCGTGGAATCGGCGTAACGGGCGCCGGGGTCGGTGAACGGGGCGTCTGGCCCGGTTACCCAGACGGCCTGGCGCCGAGCGCGTCGAGCAGCACTCGCGCCCGCGCCTTGAAGTCGCGGTCCTCCGGCGCCCAATCCGGATCGATCGGCGCGTCGATCACCCGCTGCAGCTCCGCCCGCGCCTCATCCCGCCTGCCCCCATCGAGCAGCGTTTCGGCCAGGAAGAAGTGAGACGCCGTGCTGAACGGCGCGTAGGTCAGCGATCGCCGCAGGTGTTCTTCCGACTTCTTCCGGCTGCCGCCGAACAGCCCCGGCACCTTGAGGTACCAGCGCCCGAGTGCGCGGTCCGCCGAGCCCTGCTGGAAAGCGGGATCGATTTTCAGCACTGTCAGCAGCGCACTCTTGATGTCGCCGCGGTATTTGATCCCCTGCCGCAGACCGAACGATTCGGCCAGCGCCCCCATGTTGGCGGCCAGCCAGAAGTGCCCTTCCGGCCGCGCCGGCTCGGCCGCGATGGCGGCGCGGGCGGCGGCAATCCCGGCCTCGAGCGCCGGCTTGCGCTCCGCCTCGGGCGCGTGGCCGCCGAGCCAGTAGCGCGCCCGTGCCAGCTTCCACGCCGACTCGAAGTCGCGCGCGTTGTTCGCCAGCCGATCCGCCCACACCGCTTCGGCCCGCCGGGCGCTCGACAGCTCGTCGCGCTGCGCGTAGAGCGCGTCGGGATCGGCGGGCTGCGCCGCGCCGGCGGCCGGCAGCGGCGGAGCAATGAAAGCCACGATATAGAATACGAAGATGCAGGAGATCATCCGGAAACTGCTGGCGGAGCTCGGCGAAGACCCGGCCCGTGAAGGGCTGATCGACACGCCCAAACGCGTGGAGAAAGCGCTGCGGTTCCTCACCGGCGGCTACACCATGGATGTCGACGCCACGCTGAACAACGCGCTGTTCAACGTCGATTATAACGAGATGGTGATCGTCCGCGACATCGACTTCTACAGCCTGTGCGAGCATCACCTGCTGCCGTTCTTCGGCAAGTGCCACGTGGCGTACATCCCGCAGGGCCGTGTCCTCGGCCTCAGCAAGATCCCGCGCCTCGTCGACATCTTCGCCCGCCGCCTCCAGATCCAGGAACGGCTCACCAGCCAGATCGCGGAAACGCTGCGCCAGAAGGTGGAGCCGCTCGGCGTCGCCGTCGTCATCGAGGCCACCCACCTGTGCATGTCGATGCGCGGCGTCGAGAAACAGAATTCCTGCGCGACCACCAGCGCCATGCTCGGCGTGTTCCGCGAGGACGCGCGCACGCGGATGGAGTTCCTCGAGCTGATCCAGCGTCCCGAGATCACCCCGCGCGCCGCCGCGGCGGCAGCGGTGCCAAGCCTCGCCTGCATGCCGGATTAGCGGCGGTGCCGGCCAGCCTGACGGCTGCACCTACGGGTGAAACGACCGCGTCGCGGATAGCTGCGGCTCTGCCGGCGCACCAGCGGCGCGGGCGATGCACTCGTGCAGTTGGCGCACGCCGTCGGTCAGTGACGCCGGCCCGGGCTGCAGGATGTAGGTGGATTTGATCTCGTAGACGTGACCGCCGCGCACGGCTGACATCGCCGACCAGCCCGGACGGTCGACGATCGTCCGCTTCTTCATCGCCTTGCCGCACCACGACGCGATGATGACCTCCGGATCCTTCGCGAGCACGGCGTCCGGTGACAGGATGCGCCCCTTCGCCAGCGGCTGCGCCCGCAGCTCGGGAAAGAGCGGCGCTCCGCCGGCCATCTCCACCAGCTCATCGACCCAGCAGATGCCGGAGATCAGCGGGTCGTCCCACTCCTCGAAGAACACCCGCGGCCGCCGCGGCAGCCGTGCCGCCAAGCCGCGGATGTCGTCGAGCCCGGCTTCGAGGCGCCGCGCCAGCGCGTCCGCGTCCTCCGCCCGCCCGACCATCCCGCCGAGCACCCGGATCATCTGGAGAATCTGGGCGACGCTCCGCTGGTTGAAGGTGACGACCGGGTAGCCGCGCCGGATCAGCTCCGCCGCGATGTCCGCCTGCAGGTCGGAGAAGGCCAGCACCAGGTCCGGGCGCAGCGCCTCGATTTTGTCGAACCGGGCATTGATGAACGCCGAGACCTTCGGCTTCGATCGCGCGGCCGGAGGACGGACGGTGTAGCCGGAGATACCCACGATCCGGTCCCCCTCGCCGAGCAGGTAGAGGGTTTCGGTCGTTTCCTCAGTCAGGCAGACGATGCGGGAGGGGTAGGGGGTGGTCACAAGGGCGAAGGGCTAAGGGCGAAGGGCGAAGGGCGAAGGGCGAAGGGCGAAGGGCGAAGGGCGAAGGGCCAAGGGCCAAGGGCCCCCTATCGTCCCGGGCGGTACTCCACGGTCACGTTGCTGACGATCGCCACGGGGCGGCCCGGGGCGGCGGTCTCGCGGCCGGCGGCTGTGGTGGCGTCGAGCACTTCGCCAAGCAGGCTGACCTGGGTGACGCCGGCGGGGATGGTGATGGCGACGCTTTCGCGGCCGACCGGGGCCACGGCCTTCATGCCGCCGGGGCCGGCACCGCCCATGATGCGCTCGTGCAGGTCGCGCACGGTGCGGAACTCGCTCTGCACCGCCGCCCGGTCGAGCAGGTCCGGCTTCATCGTCAGCACGCCGATCACGGCCGTGTACGTGGCGAAGCCGCGGCCGGCCTTCATCTGCTCCTCGGAGTAGGTGTGGCGGTTGTGCAGGTCGAAGCGGAGCGTGGCCGCGCCGGTGTGCGAGGGGATCGCCACGATCACGCCGTCCGCGGGATTCTGCCCGGCCAGCACGAAGCAGTAGCTGGCGCCGGTCTTGACGCCGATGCCGAGGCTCTCGGGACAGGTCACCTTGGCGGGCTCGGTCTTCACCTTCGCCGGCGCCGGCTTCGGTTTGGGCTTGGCGGTGCGCGCCGGCGTGCGGCGGCGCGTTTGCCCGTCGAGTGCGGAGGATCCGGCGAGCAGGAGCCCAAGGACGAGTGCGGTCAGGATCCGCATGGATCCAGTATAGCGGTCGGTGCTCAATGGGCGTCCGAGGTCCATTTCTGCTGCGAGACGATCACCTTCATCTCGAGCAGGTCGATCAGCGAGCGGCAGCGCGCCGACCAGCCCGTCGCGCTCGAGCAGCGCCTGCTTCTCCACCGGCTCGAGGTCGAGGTACTGGGCGAGCGCGTTGACCAGGTCCTCGTCGGGCATCGACGGCGGCACCTTGGGATCCACGCCGCGGCCCTGCGGCTGCGGGCACGAGCAGCGCCTCGAGCCGGCGCCGCTCGGCCGCGGATCACCGCCTTGTCGCCTTCGGTCGGCTCCTCGCGGCAGCGGCTCGACGCGGGCGACCCGGTAGCTCCGGCCGGCTTCCTCGTCGAGCACGCGGAACTTGTCCAGGCCGCGCAGCACGATGTTGTAGCGTCCGTCGGCGATGCTGCTCGGAATACGTGATGAGCGCCGGCACAGCCGATCGGATAGACCGGCGGGCCGGTCGTCGTAATCCGCCAGTTCCCAGCCCGGGCGCAGCAGCACCATGCCGATGATCCGATCGCCGGCCAGCGCATCGGCCACCATCTCGCGGTAGCGCGGCTCGAAGATGTGCAGCGGCAGGAACACGTTCGGGAACAGGACGACGTTCGGGAGCGGGAAGATGGGGAGCGTCGGGGGCAGCATGGGCGCGGTGGCGGCGCGTCAGCGCGGCGGATGCGGGCCGGCGGCGGCCGCCGTCGTCCGTCCGGCCGGCATCAGTGGACCGTCCGCGTCTTCTTGTCCATGTAGTCCATCAGCACGTAGCGCCCGAGGGTGCGCGGCGTCGTGAAGTAGGCCTTGCCGTGGCAGATCTGCGCGACCTTGCGCACGAAGCTGACGAGATCGTGGTCGCGCGCCAGCATGAAGGTGTTGATCAGGATGCCGGCCTTGCGGCAGGCGGCCACCTCGGCGAAGGTCTCCGAGACGATGAACGGGTCGAGGCCGAACGCGTTGCGGTAGATCTGCCCGTCGGGGCGGGTGAGCGCCGACGGCTTGCCGTCGGTGATCATGATGATCTGCCGCATGTCCTTGCGCTGGCGCTCGAGGATGCGGCGCGCCAGGCGCAGCCCTTCGCGGGTGTTGGTGTAGTAGGGGCCGACGCGGACGCGGGCGAGGCGGCTGAGCGGGATCTCCTCGGCGGAATCGTGGAACAGCACGACGTTCAGCGCGTCGCCGGGATACTGCAGCCGGATCAGGTTGGCGAGCGCCAGCGCCACCCGCTTGGCGGGCGTGAAGCGGTCCTCGCCGTAGAGGATCATGCTGTGGCTGCAGTCGAGCATCACGACCGTGGCGCAGGAGCTCTGGTACTCCCCCTGGGCGACCATCAGGTCGTCGTAGTCGACATCGAGTGAGAACCCGCCGGCCTGGCCGGGCGTGGCCAGCGCGACCCGCCCCTGTTCCCGCTCCCGCATGACGGCGTTCAGGATGGTGCCGCGCGGCGTCGAGGTTCATGGTGTCGCCGAACTCGTATTTCTTGGGGGCGCCGCTCGCCTCGATGCCGGTGGCCATCTCGCGCGTATCGTGGCGGCCGATGCTGCTGCGGCCGATCGAGCCGAGCAGGTCGCGCAGCGCCCGGTAGCCGAGGAAGTCGAGGCTCTTGTCGGTGATCTCGAAGCGGAGGTTCTGCTCGGCGCCGCCGGCGCCGCGCCCCGGCCCGTCGCGCTCGGCACGGCTGGCGTCGAGGTTGGGCGGCCCGGTCAGGTAGCCCTGGTGCTGCAGCTTCTCGATGATCTGCTCGATCAGGGCTTCGAGCCGCTGTTCGGCGTCGTCGGCGGTCTGCCAGTCCTTGCCGAGCAGCGTCTCGAGCATCTCGTCCGACAGCAGTCCGCCGTTCAGCAGGGCTTCGAGCATGGCGTCGTGCAGCGCTTCGGCCGAGACCCCTTCCGCATCCTCGAACGGCGTCCCGTACGGGATCGTCGAAGCCGCTCGAGAGCAGCAGGTCCGACAGCTTCGACAGCAGCTCCTCGAGGTCGAGGCCGTCGAGATCTTCGGGCCGGAACTTGGAGAAGCGGTACTTCATGACGCTAGTTGTAGTACTTCTTCTTCCCGCCCATCGTCGGCAGCTCGCGCTCGAGGATGGCGTCCTGCGGCACGCCGCGCGGCGTCGGGCGGCGGGGCGGCTCGGCCGACTGGTACTGGAACTCGTCGGACCGGCTGATCTTCTTCTGGGCGTAGAGCCCTTCGAGCACGAAGTCGACCGCCGCGGCGAAGAGGGGCGCGGGGCCGGACGCCTCGGCGCCGGTCTGGGTGGCGAGATCGGCGAGGCCCTGGACGTCGCGGGTGCGGAGGAGCAGCTCGTCGGCGGCGATGGTGTCGTCGATCTGCAGGCTGCCGCCGAGGTCGAACCACTCGGTGACCTGCCGCAGGTCGGCGTTGGCGAAGTAGCCGTTGAAGACGTTGCCGACGGCGGCGCGGATGATGTCGCGCGCGACGTTGTCGGCGCCGCGCAGCTCGCCCTTCGTATTCGAGCTCGAACTTGCCGGTGATGGCCGGCAGCGCCGCGTAGATGTCGGTGATGCGCGGCACCACGAGCGCCTCGCCGGCGAGCAGCGCGCGCCGCTCGGCGTTCGAGACGACGTTCTCGAGCAGCGAGATCGGCAGCCGCTGGCTGACGCCGGACCGCTTGTCGATCTTCTGGTCGTGCCGCGCCTGGAAGGCGACCTCCTCGACGATCTCGCGCACGAACTCGGGGATGCGCGACGTCGCCGCGCGCGAGCCAGGCTTCCTGCGCGGTGATCGCCATGGCGTGCTGGCGGGTGGCGGGGTAGTGCGTGCGGATCTCCGAGCCGATGCGGTCCTTGAGCGGCGTGATGATCTTGCCGCGCGCGGTGTAGTCCTCCGGGTTGGCGCTGAACACCATCAGCACGTCGAGCGGCAGGCGGATCGGGTAGCCCTTGATCTGCACATCCCCCTCCTGGAGGATGTTGAACAGGCCGACCTGGATCTTGCCGGCGAGGTCGGGCAGCTCGTTGATCGCGAAGATGCCGCGGTTGGCGCGCGGCACCAGGCCGTAGTGCATCGTCAGCTCGTCGGCGAGATCGAGGCCGGAGCGCGCCGCCTTGATGGGATCGAGGTCGCCGATCATGTCGGCGATGGTGACGTCGGGCGTGGCGAGCTTCTCGACGTAGCGCGCGTCGCGCGCCGAGCCAGCCGATCGGCAGCGCGTCGCCGTCCTGGCGGACGCGCGCCCGGCAGGCGGCGCACAGCGGCGCGAGCGGGTCGTCGTGGATCTCGCAGCCGGGCACCACGGGAATCTCGGCGTCGAGCAGCTCCGTGAGCGCGCGCAGGATGCGGCTCTTGGCCTGGCCGCGCAGGCCGAGCAGGATGAAGTTGTGCCGCGACAGCACGGCATTGACGATCTGCGGCACGACGGTGTCGTCGTAGCCGATGATGCCGGGAAACAAGGTGTCGCCGGCGCGCAGCCGGGCAACGAGGTTCTCGCGCACTTCGTCGCGAACCGAGCGACGCGTGACGCGCCCCGCGGCGACGGCCGTGCGGAGCTCTCCGAGCGTGGTGGGTCTTGCCGAGGGCATGCTCGCATCTTATCAGGTGGCGTCGCGCCCTTCCGCTACAATCAGGGCTCTGCCGCCGCCGCTGCTGGACCGCCCGCTCGTTTACGCCCACCGGGGCGGCGCCGCCCTGCGGCCGGAGAACACGCTGGCGGCGTTCGACCACGGGTTGTCGCTCGGCGCCGACGGCCTGGAGCTCGACGTCCATCTCTCGCGCGACGGGGTGGTGGTGGTCCACCACGACGCCGAGCTCGACCGTACGACCAATGGCGCCGGCCCGGTGGCCGCCCGCACCGCGGCGGAACTCGGCGCCCTCGACGCCGCCTGGCACTTCAGCGCCGGCGGGACCTTCCCCTTTCGCGGCCAGGGCCTCGGCATCCCGACGCTGGCGGCCGTCCTGGCCCGCTACCCGCAGGTGCCGCTCATCATCGAACTGAAACGGGCGCAGCCCGCGCTGGCGCGCGCCGCGGTCGACACCGTCCGGGCCGCCGGCGCGCTCGACCGCGCCGTCTTCGGCTCCTTCTATGCCAGCGCGGTGGACGCGGTGCGCGGCCACGACGCCAGGGCCCGCACCGGCGCGGCGTCCGGCGAGGCGCGCTGGGCGCTCTACCGCTCGTGGGTCGGCTGGCCGCTCGGCCGGACGCCGTACTGCGAGTTCCAGGTCCCGGAGCGCGCCGGCCAGACGACGATCGTCACGCGCCGGTTCGTGGCCCATGCGCACCGGGCCGGCGTGGCGGTCAAGGTCTGGACGGTGGACCGCCAGGCCGACATCGATCGGCTCGTGGACTGGGGCGTGGACGCGATCATCAGCGACCGCCCGGATGTCGCCGTGCCGGCGGTGGCGGCGAAGTATCCTAGAATGCCGTCCGGGCGGCCCCGGTAACAGCGATCCGGACGTCCCGCCCGCCGTTCCACGCTGCGCGTCCGCCCCTGGCCGGCAGCGCGTGATCCACATCAGGAGACCCGTCCATGCCCAGCGCGGCCGCCGCGACAGACCTGCTCGATCAGAAGCGCCTCCTCAAGGTGCTGCTCGACTACCGGCGCGGAGAGTTCTCCGCCCGGATGCCCGGGGACCGCACCGGCCTGGCCGGCAAGATCTGTGACGCGCTCAACGACAGCATCGAGCGCAACCAGAAGCTGGTCAAGGAGCTCGAACGCCTGAGCGCCGTCGTCGGCAAGGGGGGCAACATCAAGCAGCGGGCGTCGCTGGCGCAGGCCGACGGGCAATGGGCCGACGCCGTGGAGGCGGTCAACACGCTGGTGTCGGACCTGGTGCAGCCGACCACCGAGGTCGCGCGGGTCATCGGCGCGGTCGCCAAGGGAGACCTGTCGCAGAGCATGGCGCTCGAGATCGACGGCCGGCCGCTGACCGGCGAGTTTCTGCGCACGGCCAAAGTCGTCAACACGATGGTGGACCAGCTCGGCACGTTCGCCTCCGAGGTCACCCGCGTGGCGCGCGAAGTCGGCACCGAAGGCAAGCTCGGTGGACAGGCGGTCGTGAAAGGGGTGGCCGGCACCTGGAAGGACCTCACCGACAACGTCAACTTCATGGCCGCGAACCTGACGTCGCAGGTCCGCAACATCGCCGACGTCACCACGGCCGTCGCGCGCGGCGATTTGTCCAAGAAGATCACCGTGGACGTCAAGGGGGAGATTCTCGAGCTCAAGAATACGGTCAACACGATGGTGGACCAGCTCAGCTCGTTCGCCTCGGAAGTCACCCGCGTTGCCCGCGAAGTGGGCACCGAAGGCAAGCTCGGCGGCCAGGCGGACGTGAAGGGGGTGGCCGGGACCTGGAAGGACCTGACCGACAACGTCAATCAGCTGGCCGGAAACCTGACCGTTCAGCTGCGCGACGTCTCGCGCGTGGCGACGGCGATCGCCAGCGGCGACCTGTCGAAGAAGATCACCGTCGACGCGCGCGGCGAGATCCTGCAGATCAAGGACGTCATCAACACGATGGTGGACCAGCTCGGCTCGTTCGCCTCGGAAGTGACCCGGGTGGCGAAGGAGGTCGGCACCGAAGGCAAGCTCGGCGGCCAGGCCGACGTTCGCGGGGTGGCGGGCACCTGGAAGGACCTGACCGACAACGTCAACACGCTGGCCGGCAACCTGACCTCGCAGGTCCGCAACATCGCCGAGGTCACCACCGCCGTCGCGAGCGGCGATCTCTCCAAGAAGATCACCGTGGACGTGCGCGGCGAGATCCTCGAGCTGAAGAACACCATCAACACGATGGTCGATCAGCTCAGCTCGTTCGCCTCGGAGGTGACCCGCGTCGCCAAGGAGGTCGGCACCGAAGGCAAGCTGGGCGGCCAGGCCGAGGTCCGCGGCGTCGCGGGCACCTGGCGCGACCTGACCGACAACGTCAACCAGCTCGCCGGCAACCTCACCGTCCAGCTGCGCGACGTGTCGAAGGTGGCGACCGCGATCGCCACCGGCGACCTGACCCAGAAGATCACCGTCGAGGCGCAGGGGGAGATCCTCCAGATCAAGAACGTCATCAACACGATGATCGACCAGCTCAACGCGTTCGCGTCGGAGGTCACCCGCGTGGCGCGCGAGGTCGGCACCGAAGGCAAGCTCGGCGGGCAGGCGGACGTGCGCGGCGTCGCCGGCACCTGGCGCGACCTCACCGACAACGTCAACGCCATGGCGAGCAACCTGACCGGCCAGGTGCGGAACATCGCCGACGTGACCACGGCGGTCGCCAACGGCGACCTGTCGCAGCAAGATCACCGTGGACGTGCGCGGCGAGATCCTCGAGCTGAAGAACACCATCAACACCATGGTCGATCAGCTCAACGCGTTCGCCTCGGAAGTCACCCGCGTCGCCCGCGAGGTCGGCACCGAGGGCAAGCTCGGCGGCCAGGCCCAGGTCAAGGGGGTGGCCGGCACCTGGAAGGACCTGACCGACAACGTCAACTTCATGGCGAGCAACCTCACCGCGCAGGTGCGCAACATCGCCGAGGTCACCACGGCGGTCGCCAACGGCGACCTGTCGAAGAAGATCACGGTCGACGTGCGCGGCGAGATCCTCGAGCTGAAGAACACCATCAACACGATGGTCGATCAGCTCAATGGCTTCGCCTCGGAGGTGACGCGCGTGGCGCGCGAGGTCGGCACCGAAGGCAAGCTGGGCGGGCAGGCCGACGTGCGCGGCGTCGGCGGCACCTGGAAGGACCTGACCGACAGCGTCAACTTCATGGCGGCGAACCTGACCGACCAGGTGCGCAACATCGCCGCGGTCACCACGGCGGTCGCCAACGGCGACCTGTCGAAGAAGATCACGGTCGACGTGCGCGGCGAGATCCTCGAGCTCAAGAACACCATCAACACGATGGTCGATCAGCTCGGCACCTTCGCCTCCGAGGTGACGCGGGTGGCGCGCGAGGTCGGCACCGAAGGGCAAGCTCGGCGGCCAGGCCCAGGTCCAGGGGGTCGGCGGCACCTGGAAGGACCTCACCGACAACGTCAACGTCATGGCCGAGAACCTGACCAACCAGGTGCGCGGCATCGCCCGGGTCGTCACCGCCGTCGCCAACGGCAACCTGCGGCGCAAGCTGGTGCTCGAGGCCAAGGGGGAGATCGCGCAGCTCGCCGAGACGATCAACGGCGATGATCGACACGCTCGCCACCTTCGCCGACCAGGTCACCACGGTCGCCCGCGAAGTCGGCATCGAGGGCAAGCTCGGCGGCCAGGCGAGCGTGCCCGGCGCCGCCGGCACGTGGCGCGACCTGACCGACAACGTCAACCAGCTCGCCGCCAACCTCACCACCCAGGTCCGCGCCATCGCCGAGGTCGCCACCGCCGTCACCAAGGGCGACCTCACGCGGTCGATCGACGTCGAGGCGCGGGCGAGGTCGCCGGCGCTCAAGGACAACATCAACGAGATGATCGTCAACCTGCGCGAGACCACGCAGAAGAACACCGAGCAGGACTGGCTCAAGACCAACCTCGCCAAGTTCACCCGCCTGCTGCAGGGGCAGCGCGACCTGCATCACGGTCTCCCGCCTGATCCTGTCCGAGCTGGCGCCGCTCGTCTCGATGCAGCACGGCGTGTTCTACGTCAACGACGCGCCGGACGGCGAGCCGGAGCTGCGGCTGCTCGCGAGCTACGCCTACACCGAGCGCAAGAGCCTGGCCAACCGCTTCAAGGCCGGCGAAGGGCTGGTCGGCCAGGCGGCGCTCGAGAGCGCAGAGCATCCTGCTGACCAACGTCCCGGCCGACTACATCCAGATCAGCTCCGGCCTCGGCGAGGCGACGCCGCTGAACATCGTCGTGCTGCCGGTGCTGTTCGAGGGCGAGGTCAAGGCGGTCATCGAGCTGGCGTCGTTCTACCGCTTCAGCGACATCCACCTGACCTTCCTCGACCAGCTCACCGAGGGCATCGGCATCGTCCTCAACACCATCGCCGCGACGATGCGGACGGAGGAGCTGCTGAAGCAGTCGCAGTCGCTCGCCGACGAGCTGCAGACGCGGCAGCAGGAGCTGACCGAGACCAACGCCCGGCTGGAGGAGCAGGCGCGCACGCTGCAGGCCTCCGAGGAGCGCCTCAAGCAGCAGCAGGAGGAGCTGCAGCAGACCAACGAGGAGCTCGAGGAGAAGGCCGAGCTGCTCGTCCGGCAGAACGCCGAGGTCGAGAAGAAGAACCGCGAGATCGAGCTGGCGCGGATGTCGCTCGAGGAGAAGGCCGAGCAGCTCGCGCTGACCTCGAAGTACAAGTCCGAGTTCCTCGCCAACATGTCGCACGAGCTGCGCACGCCGCTCAACAGCCTGCTCATCCTGTCGAAGCTGCTGTCCGAGAACACCGACGGCAACCTGACCGAGAAGCAGGTCGAGTTCGCCCGGACCATCCACGCGTCCGGCGCCGACCTGCTCGCGCTGATCAACGAGATCCTCGACCTGTCCAAGATCGAGTCGGGGACGATGGACGTCGAGGCCACGGCCGCTGCTGTTCGCCGAGCTGCAGTCGTTACGTCGAGCGGACCTTCCGCGAGGTCGCGACCGGCAAGGGGCTGGAGCTGCACGTCGCGCTCGGGGCCGGGCTGCCCGACGCCATCGCGACCGACCCGAAGCGGCTGCAGCAGGTGCTGAAGAACCTGCTGTCGAACGCGTTCAAGTTCACCGAGAAGGGCAGCGGTCACGCTGGCCATCGAGGCCGTGGCGACGCGGGCTGGAGCCGCGACCAGCGCGGTCCTCAACGCGGCGCCGGCGGTCGTGGCGTTCTCGCGTGCGCGACACCGGCATCGGCATCCCGGCCGACAAGCAGCAGATCATCTTCGAGGCGTTCCAGCAGGCCGACGGCACCACCAGCCGCAAGTACGGCGGCACCGGCCTCGGCCTCTCGATCAGCCGCGAGATCGCCCGGCTGCTCGGCGGCGAGATCAGGCTGACGAGCGAGCCGGGCGCGGGCAGCACGTTCACGCTCTACCTGCCGGCGGTCTACACGCCCGACCGGCGCGGCGGTCGGCGCCGGCCGATGCCGGCGCGCGACGGCCGCGCCGCCTGGCGCTCGAGCGCCAGCGCGCACGTCCGCGATCGACGAGTCGCTCGCTGGCGGAGAACGAGCGTCGACGACGATCGCGACCGCCATCGGGGACGGCGACCGGGTCGTCCTGATCGTCGAGGACGACCTGTCGTTCGCGCGGATCCTGCTCGACATGGCGCGCGAGAAGGGCTTCAAGGCGCTGGTGGCGCCCCGCGGCGACGTCGGCCTGGCGCTGGCCCGCCGCCACCAGCCCGACGCCATCACGCTCGACATCGACCTGCCGGTGCTCGACGGCTGGACGGTGCTCGACCGGCTGAAGCACGATCCGGAGACCCGGCACATCCCGGTCCACATCATCTCGATGGTGGCCGAGGCGCAACCGCGGCATGCGGCTCGGCGCGATGGCCTACCTGGCGAAGCCGGTCGAGCGGGAGGCGCTCGACGCAGCGCCTTCGCGCTCGATCGCCGGGTTCGTCGACCGCACGGTGAAGAACCTGCTGGTCGTCGAGGACGACGACGTCGAGCGGCAGAGCATCGTCGAGCTGATCGGCAACGGCGACGTCGAGACGACCGCCGTGGCCACCGGCGCGGAGGCGCTGCGGGCGCTGTCCGAGCGGACGCTTCGACTGCCTGGTGCTCGACCTCGGGCTGCCCGGACATGAGCGGCTTCGAGCTGCTCGAGAAGATGAAGGAGGAGCCGCGCCTGGCGCAGGTGCCGATCATCGTCTACACCGGCAGGGAGCTGATCGAAGAAGCAGGAGACCGAGCTGCGGCGGCTGGCCGAGACCATCATCATCAAGGACGTGAAGTCGCCGGAGCGCCTGCTCGACGAGACCGCGCTGTTCCTGCACCGGGTCGAGAGCAACCTGCCGGCCGAGAAGCGGCGGATGCTCGAGCAGCTGCACCAGCACGACCCGTCGCTCGCCGGCACGCACGGTGCTGGTCGTCGACGACGACATCCGCAACATCTTCGCGCTGACCAGCGTGCTCGAGCAGCACGACATGGACGTGGTCTACGCCGAGAACGGCCGCGACGGCATCGACGCTGCTCGCAGGCCACGCCGGCGATCGACGTCGTGCTGATGGACGTGATGATGCCGGAGATGGACGGCTACGAGGCGATGCGGCGGATCCGCGAGCTGCCGCAGTTCCGGACGCTGCCGATCATCGCGCTCACCGCCAAGGCGATGAAGGGCGACCGCGAGAAGTGCATCGAGGCCGGCGCCTCGGACTACATCACCAAGCCGGTCGACACCGAACAGCTGGTGTCGCTCCTGCGGGTCTGGCTGTACCGGTGACGCCGGCGGCCGGCCGGAAGCGACGCGGCCGCGGCCGCGGTCGAGGCCGTCGAGCTCGAGCTGCTGCTCGAGGCGGTGTTCCGGCTGCATGGCTACGACTTCCGCGACTACGCGCGCGCGTCGATGCGCCGGCGCGTCGCCAACGTGATGCGCGACGAAGGCGTCCAGACCATCAGCGCCCTGCAGGACCGCGTGCTGCACGACCGCGACTGCATGGAGCGGTTCCTCAACGGCGTGTCGGTCAACGTCAGCGCGATGTTCCGCGATCCGGGGTTCTTCCTGGCGTTCCGCAGCACGTCGTGCCGCTGCTGCGGACCTATCCGTTCATCCGGATCTGGCACGCCGGCTGTTCGCTCGGCGAGGAGGTCTACTCGCATGGCCATCCTGCTCGAGGAAGAAGGGCTCTACGACCGGGCGCGATCTACGCGACCGACATGAACGAGGTCATGCTGCGGCGGGCGCGCGACGGCATCTACCCGGCCGACGTGATGCAGAAGTACACCGCAGAACTACCTGCAGGCGGGCGGCGCGGCGGTCGTTCTCGGAGTACTACACGGCGCGGCTACGACCTGGCGATCCTCCGCCCGGCGCTGCAGCGCAACATCGTGTTCTCGCAGCACAACCTGGTCAGCGACGGCGCCGTTCAACGAGTTCAACGTCATCCTGTGCCGCAACGTGATGATCTACTTCAACCGCGCGCTGCAGGAGCGGACGCACGAGCTGTTCCATGACAGCCTCGGGATGTTCGGCATTCTCGGGCTGGGCTCGCGCGAGTCGCTGCGGTTCCTGCCGCAGGAGCCGCTCTACGAGCCGCTGCTGCCGCCGCCCGCGAGCGAGAAGCTCTACCGGAGGATCGCCTGAGGCCGGCCCTGGTCGTGGTCGGGACGTCGCTCGGCGGCCTGCACGCGCTGCGCTGGCTGCTCGCCGGCCTGCCGGCGCGGCTTCCGGCGCCGATCGTCGATCGTGCAGCACCGCGCCGCGGATGCCGACGGCCCCGGGCTCGCCGGCACGCTGCAGGCGGCGACGCGGCTCACCGTGGTCGAGGCCGAGGACAAGATGGCGCTCGAGCCGGGCACGGTGTATCTCGCCCCGGCCGACTACCACCTGCTGGTCGAGCGGCGCGGCGCCCTGGCGCTCTCGACCGACGCGGCGGTGCGGTCGGCGCGGCCGTCGATCGACGTGCTGTTCGAGACGGCGGCCGAAGCCTACGGCGAGGCGCTGCTCGGCGGTGCTGCTGACCGGCGCCAGCGCGACGGCGCGCGACGGCCTGGCCGCGGTCAAGGCGCGCGGCGGCCGCGCCATCGTCGAGGACCCCGCCACCGCGGAGTGCGCTACGATGCCGGCGGCCGGGCTGGCGGCCGCGGCGGTAGACTACGTGCTGCCGTTGTCGCGAATCGGAGGACACCTCGTGACGCTGGTGGAAGGTACGCGCGCATGACGGAGCCCGTTGACATCCTGCTGGTCGATGACCACGAGGAGAACCTCCTCGCGCTCGAGGCGATCCTGGCCGAGCCGGGCTACACGCTGGTGCGGGCGGGGTCGGGCCGGGCCGCGCTGAAGGAGGTCCTGGCCCGCGACTTCGCGCTCATCCTGCTCGACGTCGCCATGCCGGACCTCGACGGCTACGAGACGGCGGAGCTGATTCGCGGCCGCGAGCGCAGCCGGGAGACGCCGATCATCTTCCTGACCGCGAACTACCGCAGCGATGCCAACGTCTTCCGCGGCTACGCCGTCGGCGCGGTCGACTACATCTTCAAGCCCTTCACGCCGGAGGTGCTGAAGTCGAAGGTGGCGGTGTTCGTCGAGCTCCATCAGAAGCGGGAGGCGATGAAGCGGCAGACCCAGGCGCTGCTGCGCGCCCAGGAGGAGCTCGAGGAGCGCGTCCGCGCGCGCACCCAGGAGCTGGCGCTGGTCAATCAGTCGCTGCAGGCCGAGGTCGAGGAGCGGCGCCGGGTGGAAGCCGAGCGGCTGGCGCTGCTCGACAGCGAACAGGAGGCGCGGGCGCACGCCGAGTCCGTGAACCGGCTGAAGGACGAGTTCCTCGCGACCCTGTCGCACGAGCTGCGCACCCCGCTCAACGCCATCCTCGGCTGGGCCCACCTGCTGACCTCGGGCACGCGCGGACGCGGCCATGGTGGAGCGGGCGATCGGCGTGATCCGCAAGAACGCGCATGGCGCAGTCGCAGCTGATCGAGGACATCCTCGACGTGTCGCGGATCATCGGCGGCAAGCTGCGCCTCAAGCATCGGCCGGGTGCAGCTGCGCGACGTGATCGAGGCGGCGCTCGACTCGGTGTCCCCGGCGGCGCAGGCCAAGGCGATCGCCATCGAGCGCGAGATCGAGGACGATCGAGCCGATCACCGGCGACCAGGACCGGCTCCAGCAGGTCGTCTGGAACCTGCTGTCGAACGCCGTGAAGTTCACGCCGCGCGACGGGCGCGTGACGATCAGGCTGCAGCCGCGGGGCGGCGAGGTGATCCTGGCGGTCGCCGACACCGGCATCGGCATCTCGCCGGCGTTCCTGCCCTACGTCTTCGATCGCTTCAGCCAGGCCGACGGCACGCCCACCCGCCGGCACGGCGGCCTCGGTCTCGGCATGGCCATCGTGCGCTATCTCGTCGAGCTCCACGGCGGGACCGTGCACGTCGACAGTGCCGGGGAGAACCAGGGCGCCACCTTCACCCTCGTCCTGCCGGCGCACGCCGCGATGTCGCAGATCGAAGCGCTCGCGAACGTGGAGCCGGAGCAGGCCGCCACGGCCAGGAACCTCACGCAGTTCGATCCGTCGGCTTGCTGAGCCGGCGCGTCAGGCCTCGGCCTTCGGCAGCGGCGATTCGGCGGGCCCCGAGATCACCTTGCCGCGCGGCTCGAAGCGCGACCCGTGGCACGGGCAGTCCCAGGTCTTCTCCGCGCCGTTCCACGCCACCAGACATCCCATGTGCGGACAGACGGGGGAGAGGCGGGTGACCGTTCCAGACTCGCTGCGGTAGGCCGCCACGCGGGTGCCGCCGAGCTCGAGAATCTTCCCCTCGCCGCGCCGGAGCCCGCGCAGCGATCGACCTTCGGGGCCGGCGAGCCGGTCGCGCACCATGTAGTACGGATAGTCCGTGTTCTCGCGAAGGTAGTCCCAGAGCCCGCCCCGGATCGTCTTGCGCGAGGGATCGAAGAGGCCGGCCCACGGATTTGTGCGACCCAGGGCGGCATCGCGCGCCATCATCGCCGCCAGGGTACCGAAGGTCATCCCGTTGCCGGCAAAGCCGGTGGCCGCGAACTGGCGATCCGCCGTTTCGCCGATGAAGGGCAGCCCGTCGTTCGTCTCGATGACCTGGCCGGACCAGCGATGCGTGAGGTCGATGCCAGGGAACAGTGTCTGAAAGCGCCCTTCGAGCCGCCGATAGCAGGCGGCCGGATCGTCCGCCTGTCCGGTCTTGTGATCCTCGCCGCCCAGGATCAGGTAGTCGTGATCGTCGCGCCGCTCGATGCGCAGGTACAAGTAGGGGTCGGCCGTATCCCAGAACGAGCCTTCCGCGGCCGAGCCGGCGGGCAGCCGCCCGCCCACGGCGTACGACGTGTAGAGCGCCAGCTTCGTCTGGAACAGCGCCGCCGATGCGAGGTTGGTCTTGCCCATCAACGGGGTGTGCGTCGCCAGGACGACGTATCCGCACCGGACGCGGTGGCCGTGTGCCACGACGGTCAGCGGCGCGTCGGTGACCTCCTCCACCTCGCTGTTCTCGAAGACGTGGCTGCCGCCGCCCGGGATCGCGGCGAGCAGGCCGGCCAGGTACTTCCGCGGGTGGAACAGCGCCTGCCCCTCGAACTCGATGCCCGGCTGGTCGACCACCGGGACGCGATCGAGGAACCGTGCGTCGAAGCCCAGGTCCACCGCCAGCTCGGCTTCCTTCCGCAGCGCCGCTTCGTCGACCGTCACCCGGCCCGTCCACCGGCGCATGCAGGTAGCCGTTGACCCAGGTGAAGTCGCAGTCGATCCCCAGCGACTCGATGGTGGTCTCGATCTGCCAGATCGCGGCGCGGCCGGCGTCCCACGCCGCGCGGGCGTGCTCGCGGCCGAAGGTTTTCTCGAGCTCGGTCAGGCGGAGGTCCGTGACGCAGGTCAGGTGGGCGGTCGTGTGGCCGGTGTCGACCGACGCCAGGCGGCGGCGGTCGAGCAGCGCGACCGTCTTGCCTGCCTGCTTGAGCAGGTAAGCCGCGGTGATGCCGGTGATCCCGCCGCCAATCACCGCCACGTCCACCTCGACATTTCGATCGATCGGCGCGAAGGTGGGCAGCGGCTGCGAGTCCATCCAGTAAGATGTGGTGTCCATTCGGTTCATCCGTATCCTCGCCCCTTGCGCAGCAAAGTTCCCGCCAACCCGATGCGCCTACGTCATGGATCGCCGTACTGGCTCTCGAGACCCGACGCCCGAGGCGTCCCGGCCTACCCGCGGCACCGCGGCGAGCTGCACGTGGACATCGCGATCGTCGGCGGAGGGTTCACCGGGTGCGCGACCGCCTACGCGCTGGCGCGCGCGGGTCTCCGGATAGCGGTGCTCGAAGGGAGCGCGCGTGGGCCGGGGCAGCGCGGCGGCGAGCACCGCCCTGCTCATGCAGGAGCCCGACCGCTACCTGCATGAGCTCGCCGGGCGCTACGGCGCCGCGACCGCCCGGCGCATCTGGCGGCTCAGTCGGGAGGCGGTGCGCGATCTCGTCCGCACCCTGGGCAGGATGGACTGCGGCCTCGAGCAGGTGCCGTCCCTGCACCTGTCGCGAAGCGCCGTCAGGCGCCCGGGATCTGCGCCGCGACCACCGTGCCAGGCAGCGAGGGCAGCTCGGCGGCCGGCTCCTCGACGCCGCGGCGCTCCGGCGGCGAACGGGCATCGACGGCACCGCGGCCATCCTGACGGCGGGCGATGCCGTGGTGAACCCGTTTCTCGCGACGCACGCCCTCGCGCGCACCGCGGCCGGCCACGGGGCGCGGTTCTTCGAACGCTCGGCAGTGCTGCGCGTGGCTCCACGGCCGGGCGGGATGCTCGTCGAGACGGAGGGCTGGGCTGGTGCGCTGCCGTCAAGCCATCATCGCGACGGGCTTCGCTACGCCATGGTTCAAGCCGCTCCAGGCCCGCTTCACGATGTCCACGACCTATGTCGTGGCCACCGACCCGCTGCCGAAGGAAGTCCGCGCCGGCATGGGGGACGTTCCGCTGATGTTCTGGGACGCCGAGCGGCCCTATCACTACTTCCGGTGGACCGACGACGGGCGGATCCTGTTCGGCGGGGAAGACCGGCCGGTCCCGCGGACCGCCGCGGCCCGGCGGGCGGCGCTCGTCGCGGGAGCTGGAGCGCTGCACGTCCGGCTGCGCAGCCTCTACCCCGATGCCGGCGCCCTGCCGCTGGCGCACGCCTGGGAAGGGATCTTCGCGAGCACGCCGGACGGCCTGCCCTACATCGGCGAGCACCCCGATTACCCCGGCCACCTGTTCGCGCTCGGCTACGGCGGCAACGGGATGACCTTCGGCTTCCTCGCGGCGCGCCTCCTCCTGCGCTGTTGCCTGGACCGATCACGTCCGGACGCGGCGCTCTTCCGGTTCGATCGCGATCAGGCCTGACACCGCCGCGGGCCGGCCGCAGCGTGTCAGGACGCCGGACCGGGCGCGTCGAGCACCTGCCGCACACGCGCCGCCAGCGCGGCCCCGGTGAACGGCTTCTGGAGGAACTCCGTGCCGGCGTTCAAGACTCCGTGCTGCACGATGGCGTCGTCCGTGTAGCCGCTCATGAAGAGGACACGGGTGGCGGGGTGCACCATGACCAGCCGGTCGGCGAGCTCCCGGCCGCTGATGCCCGGCATGACGACGTCGGTGAGCAGCAGGTCGATGCCGCCGTCGTTTGCGCCGGCAATCTCCAGGGCCCGCTGGCCGTCTCTCGCCGTGAGCACGCGGTAGCCCGCCCGGTCGAGGACCTCTGCGGTGAGGTCGCGCACGCTCGACTCGTCCTCCACCAGGAGAATCGTCTCCGAACCGCCGCGTGGCGCGCTCCGGACTGACGGGCCCGCGGCAATCGGCGCCCGCGTCTGCGGAAAGTACAGCTCGAACACGCTGCCTTCGCCCGGCGCGCTCGATACGCTCAAGGTCCCCCCAGTCTGCTTGACGATGCCGTAGACCGTCGCGAGGCCGAGGCCCGTGCCTTTGCCCGCTTCCTTCGTGGTGAAGAACGGCTCGAAGATGCGCGCCGCGATCTCGGGCGGCATGCCGGTGCCGGTGTCGCTGACGCGGAGCAGCGACGTAGTCGCCCGGCGGCAGCGTCCCGGTGGTGGACGTCCGCTGCGCCGACCTTCGACGCGCGTCGTGTGGCGAAGGTCAGCGAGCCGCCGCCCGGCATCGCGTCGCGGGCGTTCACGGCCAGGTTGACGATCACCTGCTCGATCTGGCCGGGATCGGCCTGGATCGGGCCGAGGCCCTCGTCGAGCCGCAGCTCGACGTCGAGGTGCTCGCCGATCAGTCGCCGCGAGCATTTCGGCGAGGCCGCGCGATCGGCGCCGTTCAGGTCGATCGCGCACCGGCTGCAGGATCTGCTGCCGGCTGAAGGCGAGGAGCTGCCGGGTGAGCGCCGCGGCGCGGTCAGCGGCGCGGCGGATCTCGCCGCAGATCGTCGCGCGCGGCGATCGTCCGGGTGCAGTCTGTTCGAGCAGCAGCTCGCTGTAGCCGAGGATGGCGGTCAGCAGGTTGTTGAAGTCGTGGGCGATGCCGCCGGCGAGCTGCCCGACCGCTTCCATCTTCTGCGCCTGGAGCAGCTGCTGCGCCCGCAGCCCCGCCCCCGCCGCCTTCCGGTCGCTGATGTCCCTGATCTGCGCGCTGAAGATCGGCCCGTCGGCGAGCGTCGTGCGCGTGATGGCGAGCTCGAGCGGGAGCTCGGAGCCGTCCGCCCGGCAGCCGGTGATTTCGAGGCGCCGGCCGATCAGCCGTTCTTCCCCGGTGGCGAGATGCCGCGCAAACACGGCGCTGTGGGCATCCCTCAGGGCGGGTGGAATGATTGTGTCCACGAGCCGGCGGCCGATCGCCTCGGCGCGGCGTAACCCGAACATCCGTTCCGCGGCCAGATTGAATTCGATGAACCGCCCCGTCCGGTCGATCGCCACCATGGCCTCGACGGCGGCGTCGATCACCGCGGACTTGCGCAGCGCCGCGTCCTGGAGCGCCACGTAGTCGCGGTGCCGGGCGGCAGCGGACCGGAGCGTGCGCTGCAACAGGCCAGCCGTCACGCTGCCACGGGTGAGCCAGCCGGCCGCGTCCGGCTGGACGGCGTTCGTGCCTCCATCGTTGGTCTCAGGGCGGTCGGGGCCATCGGCGAGGAGCACGACCACTGGAGTGAAGCAGCCGCGAGCCCGGGCGCCGGAGATCATCGCCATGCCCGAGTCCTGGACCAGGGCCGCGTCGAGCAGGCACACGTCCGGCCGGTCGCGGCACAGGAGGTCGAGGCCGGTCTCCGCGTCGGCAGCCCCAGTGATGCCGTCCATCGACGCAGGTCCGGCACGGAGGAGCCGCCGAAGGCGCGCCAGCTCCTGCGCTTCGGCGATCAGCAGGACAGAGAGCGGGGAGTCGTTCATGTTTCGACCGACCAGGCCAGTGTAGCGCAGCGGCCATACAATCAATGGCTTCGTGCATCGCTTCCTTGTCCTGCTTGCCGGGCTCGCGTTCATCAGCCTGGGGCTGCCCGATGGGCTGCTCGGGGTCGCGTGGCCGTCGATCCGCGCCTTCTTCGAACGCGACCTCGATGCCCTTGGCCTGCTCCTCGTGTCGGCCACCGGCGGCTACGTGGCATCGAGCTTCGCGAGCGGGCGCATCCTCCGCCACATGAACCTGGGGATGGTCCTGGCGGCCAGCTGCCTGCTGACCGGCGTCGCGCTGCTCGGCTATGCCTGGTCCGCCCACTGGTTCATGCTCGTCGCGCTCGCGGTCGTGCTGGGCCTCGGCGGCGGTGCGATCGACGCCGCGCTCAATACGTATGCGGCGACGAACCACGGACCGCAGACCTTGAACTGGCTGCACGCGTGTTACGGCATCGGCGCCGCACTCGGGCCGGTGATCATGACGACGGTGATCGGCAGGGGCCTGCCGTGGCAGCGCGGCTACGCCGTCGTGGGTACGGCCCAGCTCGTGCTGGCGGTCTCGTTCCTCCTGACACTCCGCGCCTGGCCTCACATGAGCCGGCCCGACCCGGCGGCGCCGGGCCATCCCGGGGCCACGATTCGTCAGACGCTCGCGCTGCCGGCGGCACGGCTGGCGATTGCGGCCTTCATCGCCTACGCCGGCGTCGAGGCGACGTTCGGCGCCTGGACGTACACGCTGCTCACCGCCGGCCGCGGCCTGTCGCCGGTGGAAGCGGGGACGGTCGTCAGCCTGTTCTGGGGAGGGCTCACGGCCGGCCGGTTGCTGGCGGCATCAGGAGGCGGCCTGCTCACGGTCGGGCGGCTGATGCACGTGGCGGTCTGGGGCGTCACGCTCGGCGCCGTCATCGTCTGGCTGAGCAGTGGCGCGGGCAGCACGCTGGCCGGGGTTGCGCTGGCGGGCTGCGCGTGCGGGCCCATCTTTCCCACGCTGGTGGCAACGACGCCGGCGCGCCTCGGCGCCGCGCACACGGCCAACGCCGTGGGCGTGCAGATTGCGGCTGCCGCGCTCGGGCTGTCGCTCGTCCCCGCACTCGTGGGGGTGATCGCCGATGCCGCCGGCGTGGACATGATTGCGACGTTGCTCGTCGCGCTCTCGCTGCTGCTGGCGGTGGTGCACCGCCTGCTGGATCGGCTGGCGCCGGTGTGACGGCTGGCGGCGGCGTGCGTACCGCCGGTGTACAAGAAATGCGGACTGCCAGGCGTGCCCCTTCACGCCGGACAGTCCGGAGCCTTCATCTGTCGCCGCGGCAGGTGCCGCGGCCGGGTGTTACGCGCGGTTGATGTCGCCGTTGACGCCCTGGGGGTAGAACCCGCCGCGGTCCGCGTTGCCGCCGTAGGCGACGCGCAGGACTTCGCCCGCGGTGCGGATGGTGCTGAGGCCGTTGCCGTCCACCTGGAACAGCCGTCCGGCGGGAGAGCCGAGCGTCGGCACGTCCTTCGCGTCCACCATCGGGCTGGCGGTGTTGGCCTGCGCGATGAGGAACCGGAGCAGGCCGGCATGCTGCCCTTCGGTCAGGGCAATGCGGGCGGCGGCTTCGAGAATGGCGCCGTTGTCGATCAGCTTCGCGGCGCCGCCGTAGGCGCTGACGCCGAGGTCCTCGAACGCCCGCGCCAGGATCAGGAACTCGGTCTGGTTGCGGAAGCCGATGCCCAGCGCTTCGAGGTTGATCTCCGGCTTGGCGACGGCGGCGCTGCGGAGCGCGGCGCGCAGGAAGTTCACGTGCGCCTGCTCGTCGAGCGCAATCTGCGCCGCCACGATCTGGTGGGCGGCATCGAGCGAGACCTTGGCGCCGCCGGTGGTGGCGCCGGTCCGGCCGCGCCCGGTGATGCCGATGCCGATGTCGGCGATGCGCTGGCCGGTGGTGGCCACGGTGTAGAACTCCGCCTCGAGGTACTCGAGGTTCAGCGCAAAGTTGAGGATCGCCTCATCGGTCACGCTCTGCGCGAAGATTGACGCGCTCGACGCGGCCATGGCGCCCGCGGCGACGAGGCCGCCGGCCATCGTGCGGCGCGCGAACTCGCGCCGGCTGACACTGTTCTTGACGAGATCCTGCAACGCTTCGGTCTTTGACATCCCTGTTCTCCCTGTTATGGACTCTGACGATTTCCTGCTGGTGCTGCGCCGAACGGCCGGCGCCGGCGGCGTGCCTGCCTGGCTAGAAGCCCACCTTGATCGCCCCGTACACGACGTGGGCATTGATGGCCGGCTCATCGGTGAAGATGCGTGAGTAGCGGTATCCGGCGTCGAGGCTGAGCGGCCCGCCAAGCGCGGCGCGCACGCCGCCGCCGGCCATGAACAAGGGTTTGGTGGCCTCGACAGATTCGCGCAGGTCATCTTCAATCTCCTGCGCGACGTCGCTGCCAGCGCCGGCATCGACGCGAAACGTCAACCGGGCCATGCCGAATCCCGATTCGACGAATGGCGCCACCGGCCCGCCGGCTGGCGACCACCGGACGCCGCCAAAGCCGTAGAGCGCCTGCAGCCGGGCGTCGACCTCATCGGACGCCCCGCCCAGTCCGAGCAGCGCCGAAACGATGTCGATGTCCCCCTGGACCTGCGCCGGCAGCACGTTCCGCAACAGGCCGCCCTCGCCGATCAGGTGGAAGCCGCCAGCGAGCCGCACGCCGGCCTGTGCGCCGAGCACGCCGCCCGTCTGTTCGTGGACGGTCACGCCCGCGAGGCCGCCGACGAATCCGCGGTGAGCATCGCCTTGCGCGAACGCTGGGTGGCCGGCTGCCAACAACACACCGCAAAGACCTACGATCCGGCACACCTTAGTCACAGCGATCCATTTCTCTCGTTCGAGCGTCTGCGCAGGCGATTGGCCGCATGCGCCGTCATTGGCTCTACGCACCATCCCGCGGACTGGATTTCCTGTTGGACGGTGCCTCTTGCCTGAACACAGCTCATCCGCCCATATCGATGGCTTGCGCCTTGCACCGAGCGCGTATTGCATCTATGCAGACTTCGATGGACGAGACGACATTCTCGGAGGTGTATGGCCGTCATCAGGCCTACGTGCGCGCCATCGCCCGCCGCCACCTGCGGGATCCGTCGGAAGCGGACGACCTGGTCCAGGAAGTCTTTCTCCAGGCGTGGCGCCAGTTCGACCGTTTCGATCACACGCGCGCGGACCTTCAAGGATGGCTGGCGGTGATCGCCCGCAGTCGCGCGCTCGATCGCCTGCGCCGCCGTACCGTGCGGCAACGGACCGAGCGGGCGCTCGAGCCGCCGGCCGGGGACGACGGCGGCAATCCGTGGAGCGAGGCTGAGGACGCGGTGTACTGGGCACGCATCAGCACCGCGCTGTCGTCCCTCGAACCCGCCAGCCGCCAGGTCATCGACCTCGCCTATCACGCCGACCTGTCGCAGCGGCAGATCGCCGCGCGCCTCGGCGAAACGCTGGGCGTCGTCAAATCCCGGCTGAAGCAGGGGCTGTCGGCGCTGCGCGACGAACTGGCCGACGGCCGGGTTCGTGAGGTCACGGCGCCGGAGGATCCTGCCGAACTGGCCCTGACGACTGACGTCTTGTCGTCCGCGCTCCAGTCCGGCCGCAGCCCGCTGCCGCCGATGCCGTCACTCGCCGGACTGCAGATACTCGTCGTGGACGACGATGGGCGGACCCGCGACGTGCTGCGGGCGGTGCTCGAACACGCGGGCGCGGTGGCGCTGGTGCAGCCCTCGACGGTCGACGCCTGCCGTACGCTGGAGAGTGTGTGGCCCGACGCATTGCTGGCCGATATCGGGATGCCGGACGGAGACGGCTTTGCGCTGATCCGCCACGTGCTGCACCTCGAGCAGACTGTCGGCATGCGCCTGCCGGCGAGTGGCGTTGACCGGTCTGGGCAGCGAGTACCATCGGTCCCGGATACTTTCGGCCGGCTTCCGCGCGTATCTCTCCAAGCCTGTCCACCCGAGCGCCGTGCTGGTGGCCCTGGCCGGCGTCGTTGGCCTTCCGATGGCTGCCCGCTGATGCGTCGCGTCATCGAGCTGCTGCCGCGCAGCGCGCTGCGCCGCGCCCCTCGCCGCCAGCCGGACTCCACTCCCGCGCTGCGCCGCGCCCCTCGCCGCCAGCCGGACTCCACTCCCGCGCTGCCGGCGCCCGACGTCGAGGCGCTGTGCCGGCAAATCCTCGAGAACAGCCAGGACTGCATCAAGCTGCTCGACAGGCAGGGCCGGTTGCTCTGGATGAACACGCCCGGGGCGCGGCTCCTGGACCTCGCCGGCCCGCCGCCGCTCGGCGCGCCGTGGCTGGATTTCTGGCACGGGGCGGCGCGCGAGGCAGCCGAGGCCGCCCTGCACACGGCAATGGCCGGCGGTACCGGCCGCTTCACCGGGCCCTGCGCCACGTTCAGCGGCCGCATGAAATGGTGGAGCGTGGTGGTCGCCCCGGCGTCGCCGGACGGCCCGCTCGTCTCGGTCTCCCGCGACGTCACCGATCTCGCCGCGGCGCTCGACGAACAGAACGCGCTCGCCGCGGCCGAACGGGCGGCGCGCGACGATGCCGACCGCGCCAACGCCGCGAAGGACGAACTGCTCGCCGCCGTCTCGCACGAGATGCGGACGCCGATCAACGCGGTCCTGGGGTGGGCGGCCCTGCTGCAGCGCACAGCGGTGGAGCCGCAGGCCGTGGCGATCGGGCGCCAGATCGAGGAGATTGCCGCGCAGGAGCTGAAACTCGTCGCCGATCTGATCGACGAGCACTGGCTGGCCCGCGGCGCCGCGGCCGTATGCCAGCAGCCCGTCGCCCTCTACGACGAGGTCCGGGAAGTGGTCGCCGGGCTCGCACCGTTGACCGATGCGAAGCAGCAGTCCGTGGCGTGCGACTTCGCCGGCGTGGCGCCGTGGGTGATGGGGGAGCCGCAGCGGTTGCGGCAGGTGTTCGTCAACCTGCTGTCGAACGCCATCAAGTTCACCCCTGTTGGCGGCGCGATCGCGATCACCGGCGCGTACGACGGCGAGCACGTCGTGCTGCGGGTCACCGATTCGGGGATTGGCATACCGGAGTCGTTCCTGGCCAGGGTGTTCGAACGCTTCGCGCAGGAAGCATCGCCCGAGGTACGGCGCCACGGCGGCCTGGGTCTGGGGTTGGCGATCGCCCGGAGCCTGGTTGGTTTGCACGGCGGCAGCCTTCGCGCGGAAAGCGGCGGGCGCGGCCAGGGCGCGAGCTTCGTCGTGACCTTGCCGCTGGCGCCGGCGGCTGCGGCGCTCGCGGACCCCTCACTCGCCGACCCGGCGCGCCCTGAGCCGGCGCCGCGGCTGGACGGCGTGACGGTGGCCCTGCGCATGGCGGATCCGCTGGCCGCAGACGCCGTCGGGTCGATCCTGCGCCAGCTCGGTGCGGCCGTCGTGCTGCCCGGCGACGACAGGCGTGCCGCCGCCGGTCCCGAACATCGACGTCGTCGTCGTGGAACCTGAGTGGGGGGCGGGGCCGGCGGAGCAGCGCCGTGCCTGGGGCGCGCCGTCAGCCCGGACCATCGCGCTGACGCCGTCGGGAGACGCGCGCGCCGTGGCGCTGGCCTCGGGCTTCGACGGCGCCACGGCCAAGCCCATAGCGCCGCGTGCACTCGCCGCCGAAATCGCCAGCCTGCTGCGGTAGGCCCGTCGCCCTTGCAGCCCTGTCCTTATCGCGCCATCGACGCGAATTGCGGCTCGATGTCCACCGGCACGCGGTCAGGCGGTCGAGCACCTGCTGCACCTCCGGCCGGACCACGCCGAGCCGTGTCGATCAGCGCCTTGGCCTTGTCGTAGCTGCCTTCGGCCTGCAGCGTCATGATCTCGCGCGTCAGCGCGGTCACCGCGTCCGCCGATCTTCGCGTCGGTCGACCGCGAAGGTGCCGTCCGGCTGCACCGTGAACGCGCCGGCGTCGAGCAGGTAGTTGAGCTGCACGGCGATGCCGCGTGCCGTGCGCCTCGTTGATGCCGAAGCGGATCGAGCGGAACGCCGACGCCAGGAACGTCGTGTACATCGTCTTCGCGATGCGCCGGATCGATCTGCCCCTGCGTCGACCAGCTGCTGCAGCGCCCACAGCCCGGAGACGTCGGCCTTGGCCTCCTCGATCGCGCTGTAGGTGTCCTTCAGCTCCTGCCGCACCGTCGTCGCGGCGGCCGCCGACGGTGATGTTGTGCGGGCCGAGGCCGTGCATCAGCTCGTGCATCAGGATGTGCGTGAAGAACGCGTCGAAGGACGACGTCGCTTCTGGTCCGCCGCGGGCAGCGCGACCTTGGCGATCGGCAGCAGCACCATCTTGAACTTGGCCTCCTGCACGTTCTTCAGCATCACGCGCTTGGTGCCCTTCTCCCTGATCACGCGCTCGTCGTTGGGCAGGTTGAAGGCGGCGGTCTGCACGCCGCGGTTGCCGTCGCCGGCGGCGAAGACGACGTTGACGACGCGGATCGGCGCGAGCGCGCCGAGCTTCGGGTTGCGGTAGCGCGGGTCGATCGGCAGGGCGTTCTCGAGCTCCTGCAGGTGCGCCGACGAACGCCTGCAGCTTCTTCGTCTCGGCGTCGTCGCGGACGCGTGATGAAGGCCTCGAAGGCCGCCTTGTCGTTGAACCACTCGTCCTCGTAGACCTCGTAGGGGCCGATGGTCGGCTCGATCGACGGCGTCGAGCTCCATCCAGGCGACGTCGCTGGCGTAGTAGTCGTTGGAGCAGGAACGCGTCGGCGCGCGCGGTCGAGGAACGTCTTCAGCGTCGGCTGGCTGGTGAGCGCCGCCGCCTCGCGCAGCAGCGCGGCGGCCCGCGCCAGCTCGCCCTGGTACTCGACGCTGTAGGGCACGGCGGTGAAGCGTCCGTCGGCGCCGCGGCGGATGGTGGTGAAGAAGCCGGTGGCGGCGGCCTTGGCGTCGCCGGTCAGCGCCGTCGAGCCACTTCTCGACCTCGGCCTTGGTGGCGTCGGCCGGGTAGAAGTTGGCGGCCTCGGGCTTGGCGGGCACGCCGGGGACGAACGGCGCGGTTGTGGTCGAGCCGCGACCAGGGGCCCTTGTTGATCAGGAAGTAGTGGAGGCGCGCCGCGGCGCGATCGGCGCCGGCCGGCTGCCGACGGCGGCCTCGGGACGAGCTGCTGCAGCAGCGCGTCGTTGCCGGCCCAGACCTGGCGCAGGAACAGCGCGTCCATGATGCGCGCCGCCTCGACCAGGCTGGCCGAGCGCCTGGCGCTCGTTCGTCGGGCAGCGCCGAGAGGTCGGCGCCGATCTCGACCGGCGCGAAGCGCGCGGTCATCGTGCGCGCAGCTCGGCGGCGGTCGGTACGGTCGAGGTCTCCTGCACGGGGCGTTCTCCGGTCGACGGCGCGCGCCGCGGCCAGCGCGAGGCGAGCCAGCGCGGCAGCAATCAGGATTTGAGATTTCATGCATGCGCCAAACGGGATCCAGCGGCCGGCCGGCTCCGTGCGCTGCGCGGATTGCGCCGCGGGATCTAGAATGGACGGATTGTACGCTCCGGGTCAGTGATTCCCCAGCACTGCGGAGCGGATCCCGGCAGGCACGAAGCCGAGGGTTCAGATTCAGATGAGGAATATCGCGCCGCGCGACGCCTCCGAGCTCGAGAGCGCTCGAACAGCGCGAATGGCTCGAATCGCTCGACTACGTCATCCAGCAGGGCGACCGCGGCCGCGTGCAGCGGCTGCTCGACCGCCCTGCGCCACCACGCCCGCATGGCGGGCGTGTCGCTGCCGTTCACCGCCATCACCCCCTACGTCAACACCATCCGCGCCGAGGACCAGGTGCCGCTGCCCGGCAGCCAGGAGCTCGAGCGCCGCATCAAGAGCCTGGTGCGCTGGAACGCGATGGCGATGGTCGTCCGGGCCAACCGCGCACTCGGACGGCATCGGCGGCCACATCTCCACCTACGCCTCGGCGGCCACGCTCTACGAAGTCGGCTTCAATCACTTCTTCCGCGGCAAGGAGCAGGACGGCGACGGCGACCTGATCTACTTCCAGGGGCACGCCTCGCCCGGCATCTACGCCCGCGCGTTCCTCGAAGGCCGCCTGTCGGTCGAGAAGCTGAGCAACTTCCGCCGCGAGCTGGCCGAGGGCGGCGGGCTGTCGTCGTACCCGCATCCCTGGCTGATGCCGGACTTCTGGGAGTTCCCGACCGTCTCGATGGGCCTCGGCCCGATCATGGCGATCTACCAGGCGCGCTTCAACCGCTACCTGGAGGATCGCGGCCTGAAGAAGCCGTCGGCGGCGAAGGTCTGGGCGTTCCTCGGCGACGGCGAAACCGACGAGCCGGAATCGCTCGGCGCGATCAGCCTGGCGGCGCGCGAGAAGCTCGACAACCTGATCTTCGTCATCAACTGCAACCTGCAGCGGCTCGACGGTCCGGTGCGCGGCAACGGCCAGATCATCCAGGAGCTCGAGGCGATCTTCCGCGGCGCCGGCTGGAACGTCATCAAGGTGCTGTGGGGCAGCGACTGGGACCCGCTGCTCGCCGCCGACAAGGACGGCCTGCTCGCCAAGCGCATGGGCGAGATCGTCGACGGCGAGTACCAGAAGTACGCCGTCGAGGCCGGCGCCTACTTCCGCGAGCACTTCTTCGGCACCGATCCGCGGCTGCTCGACATGGTCAAGCACCTCTCCGACGAGCAGCTGAAGAAGCTGCGGCTCGGCGGGCACGATCCGGTCAAGGTCTACAACGCCTACAAGGCGGCGGTCGAGCACAAGGGGCAGCCGACGGTCATCCTGGCGCGCACGATCAAGGGCTACGGCCTCGGCGAGGCGGGTGAAGGCAAGAACATCACCCACCAGCAGAAGAAGATGAACGAGAGCGGACCTGCGGATCTTCCGCACCCGCTTCGGCATTCCCGATCTCGGACGAGGAGATTGCCGACGCGCCGTTCTACCGTCCGGCCGACGACAGCCCCGAGCTGACCTACCTGCGCGAGCGCCGCAAGGCGCTCGGCGGCTTCGTGCCGACCCGCAAGCGTGCAGCGTCGAGCCGCTCGAGCGCGCCCGCTCGACGAGCTGTTCGACGGAGTTCGTCAAGGGCACCGAGCGGCCGCAAGGCCTCGACCACGATGGTGTTCGTGCGGATGCTGTCGAAGCTGCTGCGCGACAAGGAAATCGGCAAGCTGGTCGTGCCGATCGTGCCGGACGAGGCGCGCACCTTCGGCATGGAGTCGCTGTTCCGCGCGGTCGGCATCTACTCGCACGTCGGCCAGATGTACGAGCCGGTCGACATGGACACGCTGCTCTACTACAAGGAAGCGAAGGACGGTCAGATCCTCGAAGAGGGCATCACCGAGGCCGGCTCGATGTCGTCGTTCATCGCCGCCGGCACCGCCTACGCCACCCACGGCGTCAACACGATTCCGTTCTTCATCTACTACTCGATGTTCGGCTTCCAGCGCGTCGGCGACCTGATCTGGGCCGCCGCCGACTCGCGCGCCCGCGGCTTCCTGCTCGGCGGCACCGCCGGCCGGACGACGCTGGCCGGCGAGGGCCTGCAGCACCAGGACGGCCACAGCCACGTCTCTCGCTGCGCGTGCCCGAACTGCGTGTCGTACGACCCGGCCTACGCCTACGAGCTGGCGGTCATCATCCAGGACGGCATCCGGCGGATGTACGAGGAGCAGGAGAGCATCTTCTACTACCTCACCGTGATGAACGAGCAGTACGCGATGCCGGCGATGCCCGAGGGGGCGCGCGACGGCATCCTCAAGGGCATGTACCGCTTCAAGCCGGCGGACGAACCCGAAGGCCAAGCTCAAGGCGCAGCTGCTCGGCAGCGGCGCGATCCTGAACGAGGTGCTCGCGGCGCAGAAGCTGCTCGAGAAGTACGGCGTCGCCGCCGACGTCTGGAGCGTGACCAGCTACCAGCGAGCTCTATCGCGACGGCCACGCCTGCGAGCGCTGGAACATGCTGCATCCCGGCCGAGACGCCGAAGGTGCCGTACGTCACGCAGTGCCTCAAGGACGCGCCGGGCGTCATTCGTCGCCGCGTCCGACTACCTGAAGGTGCTGCCGGACTCGATCGACCGCTGGATGCCGCGCCGGATGCGCGCGCTCGGCACCGACGGCTTCGGCCGCAGCGAAGACCGCGAGTCGCTGCGCGAGTTCTTCGAAGTCGACGCGCGGTTCGTCGACGCTCGCGACGCTGGCCGAGCTCGCGCGACGACGGGCAGATCGACGCAAGGTCGTGGCGCAGGCCATCAAGGATCTCGGAGATCGACCCCGAGAAGGCAAGACCCGCGCCAAGCGCTAGCGACTCACACCACACGACTACTGATGCCAACAGAATTCAAGCTCCCCGAACTCGGCGAGAACATCGCCGCCGGCGACGTCGTCCGCGTGCTGGTCAAGGCCGGGCGACACGATCGCCGAAAGACCAGCCGGTCCTCGAGCTCGAGACCGACAAGGCCACGATCGAAGTGCCGTCCAGCGTCGGCGGCACGGTCAGCGAGGTCAAGGTCAAGCCGGGCGACAAGGTCAAGGTCGGCCAGGTCGTGCTGACGGTCGACGACGGCGCGGGCGCCGGGAGGCGGAGGCGCGGCGCGGCCAAGAAGGACGCGGACAGCCAGGAGCCGAGGCTCGAGCCCCGGCGGACGGCGACAAGGCGGCGAAGGCGCGGCCGGCAAGGCCGCCGCCGCCGACGCCGGGAAGAGCCGGCGCGCGGCCGAGCCGGCAGTCTCAGGAAGCCGCCAAGGCCCAGGACGCGGGCGAGGCCGAAGACGGGGCCGAAGACGAGGAACACGAGGACGACGGCGGCCAGAGGGCGGCCGCCACGACGGCGAGGATGACGAGGCGACGCCGCCGCCGGCCCAGAACCGCGCGGCGAGGTCGTCGACATCAACCGCGGCGCCCGGCGCGTCCGGCCCGCGGCGGCCGCCGAACCGGAGCGCGCAAGAGCCCGGCGGCCCCGGCGGCCCCGTCGGTCCGCCGGCTCGCGCGCGAGCTCGGCGTCGACATCCGACTGCGTGCCCGGCACCGGCCCCGGCGGTCGCATCAGCATCGACGACGTCCAGGCATTCGTGCGCAGGACGGCGCTGGCCGGCGGCGGCGGCGCCGCGGCGCGGCGCGCCGGCGGCGGCGCTGCCCGACTTCAGCAAGTGGGGCGACGGTCGAGCGCAAGCCGATGAGCAACATCCGCCGCAAGACGGCGGAGCACCTGGCCACGCCTGGCAGCGTCATTCCGCACGTCACGCAGCACGACAAGGCCGACATCACCGCGCTCGAGGCGCTGCGCAAGCGCTACGGCGCCGCAGGCGGAGAAGGCCGGCGGCAAGCTGACGGTCACCGCGATCGCGCTGAAGATCGTCGCCGCGGCGATGCAGCAAGTTCCCGCAGTTCAACTCGTCGGTCGATCTCGCGAGCGAGCGAGATCGTCTACAAGAAGTCGATGCACATCGGCGTCGCCGTCGACACCGCCGCGCGGCCTGCTCGTGCCGGTCATCCGCGACGTCGACCAGAAGGGCATCGTCCAGATCTCGCCGAGGAGCTGGCGCAGGCGTCCGAGAAGGCGCGGGCCGGCAAGCTCGTCGCTCGACGACATGCAGGGCGGCGGCTTCACGATCACCAACCTCGGCGGCATCGGCGGCACGTCGTTCACGCCGATCGTCAACTGGCCGGAAGTCGCGATCCTCGGCATGTCGCGCGGCGCGCATGGAGCCGGTGCTCGAACGGCGACAGGCGAGTTCGAGCCGCGGCTGATGCTGCCGCTGTCGCTGTCCTACGATCACCGCGTGATCGACGGCGCCGACGCGCGCGCGCTTCCTGCGCTGGATCGTGCGAGGCGTTCGAGCAGCCGTTCGTGCATGGCGCTCTGAGGCACGTGCCGACGGTGCGCGCACCTCGCACCAGTCTTGCATCGCAGTCTGAGTCCGTATGTCCAATCATCCACACGCTCGTCGTCATCGGCGCCGGCCCCGGCGGCTACGCGGCGGCGTTCTACGCCGCCGACCTCGGCATGCAGGTCACGCTGGTCGACCCGGAGCAGAACCCGGGCGGCGTCTGCCTCTATCGCGGCTGCATCCCGTCGAAGGCGCTGCTGCACGTCGCCAAGCTGATCGACGAGGCGAAGCACGCCGACGCCTGGGGCGTGACGCTTCGAGCGCGCCGAAGATCGACATCGACAAGGCTGCGCGGCTTCAAGGAGAAGGTCGTCGACCAGCTGACCGGCGGCCTCGGCCAGCTCGCCGAAGCAGCGCAAGATCACCTACGTCCAGGGGCATGGCCGCGTTCCGCGACGCGCAGCACGCTCGAGATCACCGACGACGGCGGCGAGACAGGAGAGCTCGACGTTCGAGCACGCGATCATCGCCACCGGATCGCGGCCGGCGACGGTGCCGGGCCTGTCGATCGACAGCCCGCGCGTGATGGACTCGACCGGCGCGCTCGAGCTGCCCGACATCCCGAGGATCGCTGCTGGTCGTCGGCGGCGGCTACATCGGCCTCGAGCTGGGCAGCGTCTACGCCGCGCTCGGCATCGAAGGTCACCGTCGTCGAGATGACCGACGGCCTGCTGCCCGGCGCCGATCGCGACCTGGTCAACATCCTCGCCAAGCGGATCGAGACGATCTGCGAGGCGGTGCTGCTCAAGACCAAGGTCGTCGGCGATGAAGGAGGCCGAGAGAGGGCATCGCCGTCACGTTCGAAGGCGAAGGCCTGAGGCGACGGCCGAAGCGAGCAGACCTTCGACCGCGTGCTGGTGTCGATTGGCCGCCGCCCGAACTCGGCGGTGCCCGGCCTCGACAAGACCGGCGTGAAGGTCAATGCAGCGCGGCTTCATCGAGGTCGAACGAGACGCGGCGGACCGCCGAGCCGACCATCTACGCCATCGGCGACGTGGTCGGCGAGCCGATGCTGGCGCACAAGGCCTCGCACGAGGCGCGCGTGGCCGTCGAGGCGATCGCCGGCGAGAAGGTCGGCCTTCGAGCCGCTGGCGATTCCCGCCGTCGTCTTCACCGACCCGGAGATCGCCTGGTGCGGCCTGACCGAGACCGACGCGGAGAAGCAGGGCACGAAGGTCGCGGTCGCGCGCTTCCCGTGGGCGGCGTCGGGCCGCGCGATCACGCTCGACCGCACCGACGGCGTGACCAAGCTGATCATCGATCCCGAGACCGAGCGCATCCTCGGCGTCGGCATCGTCGGCGCCGGCGCCGGCGAGCTGATCGCCGAAGGCGTGCTGGCCATCGAGATGGGCGCGCAACGCCACGGACCTGGAGATGACGATCCATCCGCACCCGACGCTGTCGGAAACGCTGATGGAGTCGGCCGAAGTGTTCTTCGGCCAGGCGACGCACGTCTACCGGCCGAAGCGGGCGTAACGGCCGGTCAGCCCCGGGCGCCGGGCCGCGCGCCGTTGACCCGGCGTGCCGCCGCCTGGAACACCGACGCCAGCATCTCCGGCGTCAGCCTGCCGGTGTTCGTGTTCTGGCGGCTCGGGTGGTACGAGGCGATCACCGCCGGACCCGCCTGACGGTCGTGGGCGAGGCCATGCGCGAACGCGGCTTCGGCCGGACGACGACGCCCCGCGTCGGCGAGCAGCCGCCACGCCGCGTCGAACGCGATCCGGCCGAGTGCCACGATCAGCTCGATATTCGGCAGCGCCGCGACTTCCGCCTCGAGGTGCGGGTGGCACGCGGCGATCTCGGCGGGCGTCGGCTTGTTGTCGGGCGGCGCGCACCGGACGGCCGCGGCGATGTACGCCTCCGTCAACAGCAGCCCGTCGTCCGCGCTGCGGGACGTCGGGATGTTGGCGAAGCCCGCGCCGTGCATCGCCCGCATCAGGAAGTCGCCGAGCCGACGCCGTCGCCGGTGAAGACCCGCCCGGTGCGGTTGGCGCCGTGCGCCGCCGGCGCCAGGCCCAGCACCAGCACGCGTGCCTGCGGATCGCCGAAGCCCGGCACGGGCCTGCCCCAGTAGATGTCGTGGCGGTGGGCCGCCTTCTTCTCGCGGGCAACCCGTTCGCAATAGGTACGCAGGCGTGCACATGTGCGGCAGCCGATGATGCGCTGCTGGACGTCGGCGAGCCTGGCGATGGGCGCCGTGCGATCAGGGCTGGTGGCGGAACGGATAGGCATGGCCGGCTGCGCTGGGCCGGACCTGATCCGGCCGCGGACGACGGCGGGGCTTACGACGAGCGCCGCGACTCGTAGGCTTCCGTCTGTTCGTGCGCGTGGTACGAGCTGCGGACCAGCGGCCCGGACTCGACGTGCCCGAAGCCCAGCTCGAGGCCGATGCGTTTCAGCTCGGCGAACTCGGCCGGCGTGTAGTAGCGCGACATCGGCAGGTTGGCGAGCGACGGCCGCAGGTACTGGCCGATCGTGACGATGTGGCAGCCAGCCGAGTGCAGGTCGCGCAGCGTGGCCACCACTTCGTCCCACTCTTCGCCGAGGCCCACCATCAGGCCGGACTTGGTCGGGATGTCGGGCGCGTAGCGCGCGAACGATCGAGCAGCTGGAGCGCGCGGTCGTAGCGGCCGCCCGGGCGCGCCGTGCGATAGAGGCGCGGCACGGTCTCGATGTTGTGATTGAGCACGTCGGGCCGCGCGTCGAGCACGGTGTGGAGCGGCCCGCTCGTCCCCCTTGAAGTCGGGGATCAGCACCTCGATGCGGCACTGCGGCATCCGCGCGCGGGTCTCGCGAATCGTTCTGGCGAAGTGCGCCGCGCCGCCATCGGCCAGATCGTCGCGGTCGACCGAGGTGATGACGACGTAGTCGAGGCCCATGGCCTGGATGGCGCTCGCGACCTTGGCGGGCTCGTGCGCGTCGGCCGCTTCGGGCGTGCCGTGCGTGACGTTGCAGTAGCCGCACGACCGCGTGCAGGTGTCGCCGAGGATCATGAAGGTCGCGGTGCCGTGATGCCAGCACTCGCCGATGTTCGGGCAGTTCGCTTCCTCGCAGACCGTGTGCAGGCCGAGGTCGCGCATCAGGCCCTTGAGGCGGTGGTAGTTCTCCGAGCCGGGCGCGCGGACCTTCAGCCAGTCGGGCTTGGGCTCTCGCGGCAGCGTATCCGGTGCGCTTCTTGCGCCCACGGATGAACGGGAGTGGGGTGGGGGTGGACATCACCTTCCCTCGATTATATGATCCCGCATGTCTGCCCTCTCGATCACCTGGCTCGGCCACTCCACCTTCATCATCATCACGCCCGGCGGCAAGCGCATCGTCACCGACCCGTGGCTGGAAGGGAATCCGGCCTGTCCGGCCGACCGCAAGCGGATCGACGAGGCGGACCTGATCCTGCTGTCGCATGGCCACTCCGACCACTCCGGCGACGTCGTCACGGTCGCGCGGGCGACCGAAGCGCCGGTGGTGGCGATCAACGAGCTGTCCCTGTGGCTGGAGCGGAAGGGGCTGCAGAACGTGATCGGCATGGGGATCGGCGGCACGACCTGCGGTCGCCGGTCTCGAGGTCAGCATGGTGCCCGCGGTCCACACCAGCAGCGTCGTCGAGAACGACGTGACCGTCTACCTGGGCGAGCCGGCCGGCTTCGTCGTCACGCCTGGAGAACGGCCAGCGCCATCTACTTCGCCGGCGACACCGCGCTGTTCGGCGACATGCGGCTCATCGGCGAGATGTACACGCCGGAGATCGCGTTCCTGCCGATCGGCGACCACTACACGATGGGCCCCGAAGCCGCGGCGCGCGCCTGCCCGCTGCTCGGCGTCCGTCAGGTCGTGCCGATGCACTTCGGCACCTTCCCGCTCCTGACCGGCACCCCGGACCGCCTGAAGCAGCTGGTCGAGCCGACGGGATCGACGTCCTGGTGCTCAAGCCGGGGGAGACAGCCGACTAATCTCACCCGCAGATGCGTCCTATCAGTTCTTTCTGCGGGTGTGGCAGGAGTTGGATCGGTAGAATTTTCATGACTCACCTGCGTACCCCCAGCTCCCGCACACTGACCGTCGTGCTCTCCGAGACGGAATGGCGCGCGCTGCGCGCGGTCGAGCCGGACGCCGTCGGGTGGCTGCAGCAGCGAATCCGCGAACGGCTGCAGTCGGCTGGCACGGCCGACGAGAAGCCGGGCGGGACCCAGTCCCGCCGCGACCGGCAGCGCGCCTCCTGGGGAGACGACGTGTACTGAGTCCCGCGAGTTACCCGCCAGATCTTCTCCGTCCCGTCACCGAACTCATTTCTCGACCGCTCGTTCGAGGGCCGGCCTGCAGGCCGGCCTGCGGCAGATCTGCCTTCCCGCGCGTCCCGCCGCCCCGGAGGGCCAGCCGCAGCCCGAGTAGTAGGCTTCGCCGATGGAGACCGCTGGCTCGGCCGCGCCGCTCCCCGGTCGAGTTCGAGCGCACTCCCGATACCTACCACCACTGGCGGCTGTCGTTCGACGGCCCGATCGCCACGCTCTCGATGGACGTCCAGGAAGACGGCGGCCTGCGTCCTGACTACCGCCTCAAGCTGAACTCCTACGACCTCGGCGTCGATATCGAGCTCGCGGATGCCGTTCAGCGCATCCGCTTCGAGCACCCGGAAGTCCACGCCGTCGTCATCACCAGCCTGAAGGAGCGCATCTTCTGCGCCGGCGCCAACATCTTCATGCTGCGCGGGTCCAGCCACGCCTGGAAGGTCAACTTCTGCAAGTTCACGAACGAGACCCGGCTCGCCATCGAGGACGCCAGCGAGGGCTCGGGGCTGAAGTTCATCGCCGCGCTCAACGGCATCTGCGCCGGCGGCGGCTACGAGCTGGCGCTGGCCTGCGACGAGATCCTGCTGGTCGACGATGGCAATTCGGCGGTCAGCCTGCCCGAGACGCCGCTGCTCGGCGTGCTGCCCGGCACCGGCGGGCTCACGCGCGTCGTCGACAAGCGCAAGGTGCGGCGCGACCTGGCGGATGTGTTCGGCACGGTGGCGGAAGGCGTAAAAGGGCGGCGTGCCGTCGAATGGCGGCTGGTGGACGCCGTCTACCCGACCAGCCAGTTCCCGGAGCGCGTCGCGCAACGCGCCAGGGAGCTGGCGGCGCAGTCGGATCGTCCCCCGGCCGGGCCAGGGATCACGCTCGAGGCGTTGAACCCGGCGGTCTCGGACGATGCCATCAGATATTCGAGCGTGGCGCTCGAGTTCGACCGGGCCACGCGCGTGGCCGTCCTGACCGTGACCGGCCCCGAGACGCTCCAGCCTTCGACCCCCGACGAGATCCTGGATGCCGGCGACCAGTTCTGGCCGCTGCGCGCCTTTCGTGAACTGGACGACGCGCTGCTGCGGCTGCGGCTGAACGAGCCACTCATCGGCACCGTGCTGGTGAAGACCGCGGGCAGCGCCGCCGACGTGCTCGCGATCGACGAAATCCTGCTGCGGCACCGCAGCCATTGGCTCGTGCGCGAGACCATCCTTCTCGTCAAGCGCGTGCTGAAGCGGATGGATCTGACCTCGCGGAGCTTCTTCGCGGTCATCGAGCCGGGCAGCTGTTTTGCCGGCACGCTGTTCGAGCTGGCGCTCGCGGCCGATCGGTCGTACATGCTCGACGACCCGGAGTCGCCGAACACGATCGCGCTGTCGGGCATGAACGGCGGCGTGCTGCCGATGAGCAACCGGCTGTCGCGGCTCCAGACCCGGTTCCAGGCGCAGCCGGAGCTCGTGGACGAACTGATCGAGGAGGGGAAGCCGTTCGACCCGCAGGAGGCGCTCGACGCCGGCCTGGTGTCGTTCGCGCCTGACGAGCTCGACTGGACCGACGAGCTGCGGCTTGCGGTGGAGAGCCGCGCCGCGCTCTCGCCCGATGCCCTCACCGCCATGGAAGCCAACCTGCGTTTCGCCGGGCCCGAGACCATGGAAACCAAGATCTTCGGCCGCCTGACCGCCTGGCAGAACTGGATCTTCGTCCGGCCGAACGCCGTCGGCGAGAAGGGCGCGCTGACTTCGTACGGCTCGCAATCGCGGCCGGAGTTCGACTTCAACCGGACATGAGCACAGGGCACAGCGCACATCGCGCGTAGCACATTGCACCAGGCCGCACGCCGCACCCGGCACAGGCGCGTGCACCGGAGTCACCCATGATCTCCGCCGAAAAAATTCCCAACAACGTCGGCCTCTCCAGCAACAAGCGGCTGCAGCGGGCGCTCGAGCACTGGCAGCCGGCCTACATCCAGTGGTGGAAGGACATGGGCCCGCAGGGGTTCCAGGACTATCACCAGGTCTACGTCCGTACCGCGGTCAGCGTGGATCCGTCGGGATGGGCGCACTTCGAATACGTGAAGCTGCCGGAATACCGCTGGGGCATCTTCCTGGCGGACCCGGTCCACGATCGCCGGATCGGGTTCGGCGACTTCTTTGGCAAGCCGGTCTGGCAGGAGGTGCCGGGGGAGTTCCGCAATCAGCTCCGCCGGCTCATCGTCACCCAGGGGGACACCGAGCCGGCGAGCGTGGAGCAGCAGCGCTGGCTGGGTCAGCGGTGCCCGAGCCTCTACGATCTCCGGAACCTGTTTCAGGTCAACGTCGAAGAAGGACGCCATCTGTGGGCGATGGTCTACCTGCTGCACTCGTATTTCGGCCGCGACGGCCGCGACGAAGCGGAGGAGCTGCTCGCGCGGCAGAGCGGCAACCGCGACAAGCCGCGCATCCTCGACGCCTTCAACGAGCCGATCGACAACTGGCTCGACTTCTTCATGTTCACGATGTTCACCGACCGCGACGGCAAGTCGCAGCTGCTGTCGCTGTCGGAGAGCTCGCTCGATCCGTTGTCGCGGACCACGCGCTTCATGCTGACGGAGGAAGCGCACCACATGTTCGTCGGCGAGACCGGCGTGGCGCGCATCATCGAGCGGACCTGCCAGCTGATGAAGGCGGCGGGCTTCTCCGAGGACGTCCGCGCGCTCGGCGGCATCGACCTGCCGACCGTGCAGAAGTTCATCAACCTGTGGTTCAGCCTGTCGCTCGACCTGCACGGCAACGAGATCTCGACCAACGCCGCCTCGTATTTCGCCAACGGGCTCAAGGGACGGGCGCAGGAGGAGAAGTGGGACGATCATCGCGTCACCGAAGCGGTCTACGAGCTGGAGGTGGCGGCTGACGGCGGCCTGGGCCGCCGCGCCATCCCGATGCGCACGGCCATGAACGAAGTGCTGCGCGACTGGTACGTCGGCGACTGCCAGGCCGGCGTGGATCGCTGGAATCGGATCTTCGAGCGCCACGGCATGTCGGACCGGCTGCGCCTGCCCGACCGCAAGTTCAACCGCGGCATCGGCATGTTCGCATCGCTGCACTACGATCCCGACGGCGCCCCGGTGTCCGACGCCGACTGGGACCGGCGCCGCGACTCCTGGCTGCCGTCGCCGGCCGATCGCGAGTACCTGCTGAGCATCATGGCGGCGCCGGTCTACGAGCCCGGCAAGTTCGCCAACTACATCGCCCCCCCGGCCAGGGGCGTCAATCGCATGCCCATCAATTTCGAATACGTGCGAACTCAGGAGTGACACGCGGCAACTCCCAACGCCCAACGCCCAACGCCCAACCAACTCCCAAGGAGGTGAGGTTGGCAGCCGGGCGACCCTGGAAGTTGGGAGTTGGAAGTTGGAAGTTGGGAGTTGGAAGTTGGGAGTTGGAAGTTGGAAGTTGGGAGTTGTCGGAAATGCAGACCCGTCTTCTCATCAACAACGAATGGCGTCCGTCGTCGTCCGGAAAGACGATGGAGGTCGTGAACCCGGCGACCGAGGAGGTCGTGGCCGTGGTGCCGTCGGCGGACGCGTCGGACGTGGATGCGGCGGTGGCCGCGGCGCGCGCGGCGTTCGAGGGCCCGTGGGGGCGGATGTCGGCGCGCGAGCGGGGGCGGCTGGTCGGGAAGCTGGCGGATCGGCTCGCCGAGCGCGCCGACGAGATCGCCCGGCTCGAGACGCTGCACAACGGCAAGCCGATCACCGAATCGCGGCAGGTCGAGATCCCGGCAGCGGCGGAGTGCTTCGAGGTACTACGCGGGCTGGGCCGACAAGGTGATGGGGGAGACGATTCCGGTGAAGGGGAACCACCTCACCTACACCCTGCGTGAGCCCCTCGGCGTCGTGGCGGCGATTGTGCCCTGGAACTTCCCGCTGCTCCTGGCCGCCTGGAAGGTCGCCCCGGCGCTGGCGTGCGGCAACACGGTCATCCTGAAGCCGGCCAGCCAGACGCCCCTGACGGCGCTGGCGCTCGGCGAGATTGCTGTCGAGATCGGCCTGCCGCCGGGGGTGCTCAACGTCGTCACGGGGCCGGGCGCCGAGGTGGGGCAGGCGCTGGTGGCGCACCCGGGCATCGACAAGATCGCCTTCACCGGCGACACGAGCACCGGCAAGGCCATCATGCGCGGCGCTGCCGACACCTTGAAGCGGATCACGCTCGAGCTCGGCGGCAAGTCTCCCAACATCGTGCTCGCCGGACGCCGACATCGATGCCGCCATCCGCGGCGCCACAGTCGGCATTTTCTACGGCAAGGGGGAGGTCTGCGCCGCAGGCTCGCGCCTGCTCGTGGACCGCTCGATCAAGGACGAGTTCATGGACAAGCTCGTCGCCCGGACGAAGAAGATGGTCGCCGGCGATCCGATGGACCCGAAAACGCGGTTCGGCGCCCTGTCGTCCCGCAAGCAGATGGAGACCGTGCTCGACTACATCGAGAGCGGCAGGCGGGAAGGGGCGGCGCTGGTGGCCGGCGGGTCGCGGACCGACATCGGCACCGGCAAGGGCTACTTCGTGCAGCCGACGGTGTTCGCCGATGTCCGCCCCGAAATGCGGATTGCGCGGGAGGAAATCTTCGGCCCCGTCCTCGCCACGCTGGACTTCGCCGACCTGGACGAAGCGATCGCGCGGGCGAACGACACGCCCTACGGCCTGGCGGCGGGCGTGTGGACGCGCGACATCAAGAAGGCCCACTACGTCGCGAAGAAGCTCCAGGCCGGCACGGTCTGGGTCAACACCTACAACGTCTACGACACCGCGGCGCCGTTCGGCGGCTACAAGCAGAGCGGGTTCGGCCGCGAGATGAGCGCCCACGCGATCGAGCACTATACGCAGGTCAAGACCGTGTGGATCGATCTCACGCTCTGAGCCACGCGTCCGGCCGCGATCCGGCGGCGCGGCCGGCCGGCGCGTTTGGGATAGATTCATAGCGATGGCGATCGACGATCCGCTGCTCTCCTGGCGCGCCGAATTCCCGATTCTCGACACCTGCACCTATCTCGTCAGCCATTCGCTCGGGGCGATGCCGCGCCGGACGGCCAGCAACCTCCAGGCGTTTGCCGAGACCTGGGCCTCACGCGGGGTCCGGGCATGGAGTGAAGGATGGTGGGAGCTCGGCCGGACGGTCGGCGATCTGCTGGCGCCGACGATCGGCGCGCCCCCGGGATCCATCTCGATGCACCAGAACGCCAGCGTGGCGCAGGGCATCATCGGGTCGTGCTTCCAGTACGACGGCCCGCGCCGGAAGATCGTCCTCACCGACCTCGAGTTTCCGACCAATCTCTATCTCTTCGAGGGGTTCCGCCGCTACAGCGCCGAGGTCACGGTGGTGCCCTCGGACGACGGCATGCGAACGAACCTGGAGCGTCTGCTGGACGCGATCGACGAGCGCACCATCCTCGTGCCGCTGTCGCTGGTCCTGTTTCGCAGCTCCTACATCCAGGACGCCCGCGCCGTCATCGAGAAGGCGCACCGCGTGGGGGCGCACGTCATTCTCGACATTTACCAGGCGGCGGGCGTGATTCCCGTGGATCTCACCGGCCTGCAGGCGGACTTCGCGGTGGGCGGGTCGGTCAAGTGGCTCTGCGGCGGGCCCGGCGCCGGGTATCTCTACGTCCGGCCCGACCTCGCGCAGCGTCTCGAGCCCGCCTGGATCGGCTGGGCCGCGCACGAGGCCCCGTTCGCGTTCGAGACGGGGCCGATCCGGCGTGCCGTCGCCCCGGAGCGCTTCCAGAGCGGCACGCCCAACGTGCCGGCGCTCTATTCCGCCCGCGCCGGCTACGAGATCGTCGCGGAAATCGGCGTCGAAGCCATCCGCGCCAAGTCGCTGCGGCTCACGCGCCGCATGATGGACCAGGCGCTCGCCGCCGGCTACCGGCTCAATACGCCGGCGGCCGACGCGGAACGCGCCGGCGCGGTGATCATCGATGTGCCCGATGCCGAGCAGGTATCAAAGGAATTGATCCGGCGCGAGGTGATCGTGGATTACCGGCCGGGCGCCGGGATCCGGATGGCGCCGCATTTCTACAACAGCGAGCAGGAGATCGACCACGCGCTGGCGACCCTGACCGCGATCGTCGCCGGGGGCGTGCGGGCCTGACGGCAGGCGGCCTTTGGCGGCCCGCGCCGGCCGCCGCTTCAGCGCGCCGCCCGGGGCAGCGCGAACGCCACGTACACGCCGCCCTTCTGGCCCCGCGACTTGCCGCCGCTGGCGGCAATCACCACGAACTGCCGGCCATCGGCTTCGTAGGTGGCCGGCGTGGCGTTGCCCGAGAAAGGCAGCGTCGTTTCCCACAGCAGCGTCCCGGTCGCCTTGTCGAACGCCCGGAACTTCCGGTCGTGGTTGGTCGCGGCGATGAACAGCAGGCCGCCAGCGGTCACGATCGGACCGCCGTAGTTCTCGCTGCCGGTCGCCGTCAACCCCTTCTCGACGAGCTCCGGGTACTCGCCGAACGGAATCGTCCACGCGTATTCACCGGTACTCAGGTTGATGGCGTTCAGCGTGCCCCAGGGCGGGGCCACGGCCGGATAGCCGTCAGGGTCGAGGAACTTCCGATAGCCCGTGAAGCGGTATTTCACATAGGTTGCGGACTGGACCGGCGCCTCGGTCGGGGTTTCCTCGCCGGTCGTCAGGTAGCCGGCGATGGCATTCACCGCGACCGGCTGCAGAGAGGGGAATCCCGGCATGCGCCCCGCGCCTTTCTGAATCACGGCGGCGATTTCCGCAGGCGTTTTCCGCTTGCCGATGCCCACGAGGGACGGGATCTGGGGCGGCGTGCCCTGGCGGTCGTCCCGGTGGCACGTCGCACAGTCGCGCAGGTAGAGCGACCGGCCGCTCTGGCCGGCATCGTCCGGTGCCAGCGAGCCCGTCCACGCGATGTCGTTGGAGTTGACGTAGAGCAGCCCGGTCTCCGGATCGAACGCCTGGCCGCCCCATTCGGCGCCGCCATCGAAGCCAGGGAAGACGACCGTCTGCTGGCCGAGCCGGAGCGGCGCGAAGGGGCCGCCGCCGCTCTTGAAGGAGTCGAACTCCTTCAGCGCCCACTCGTGCGCCTCCGGCGTGCGGGTCGTCAGCATGTCGCGGGTGAGCACCTGCCGGGCGAACGGCCGCGGCAACGCGGGGATCGGCTGGGTCGGCGCCGCCTGTTCGCCGGGCACGTCGCTGGCAGGCACCGCACGCTGTTCGATGGGGAAGATCGGCTTGCCATTCTCCCGGTCGAACAGGAAGACCACGCCGTGCTTGGTCGTCTGCGCCACCGCGTCCACCATCCGGCCGCCGCGCCGCACGGTCACCAGGTTGGGGGGCGACGGCGGATCGCGGTCGAGAATGTCGTGGCGGACGATCTGGAAGTGCCAGATCCGCTTGCCCGTCGCCGCATCCAGCGCCAGCAGCGAATTGGCAAAGAGATTGTCGCCGATCCGGTTGGCGCCGTAGAAGTCGGCGGACGCCGAACCGGTCGGGACGAAGACCATGCCGCGGCGTTCGTCGAGCGCCATCCCCGGCCAGCTGTTCGCGCCGCCGTTGACGGTCCAGGACTCCTTCGACCAGGTGTCGTGGCCGAACTCGCCGGGGTGCGGGATGGTGTGAAAAATCCAGCGGAGCTTCCCCGTCCGGACGTCGTAGGCGCGGATATGCCCGGGGGAGCCCGGCAGCCCTTCGTTGACGCGGCCGCCGACAATCAACAGGTCCCGGTAGACCACCCCGGGCGTCGTCAGGCGCACGGATTGCCCCTCGGGCGGACGGCCGAGATCGAGCCGCAGATCGATGCGGCCGGCGTCGCCGAACGTCGAGATCGGCGTGCCAGTCTTCTCGTCGAGCGCGTAGACGTATTCGTGGACTGGCGCGAAGATGCGCCCTGCCTCGGTGGCGGATCCCCCCAGCGCATGATGCCGCGGATGGGGCCGCGGCCCTGCAGCCTGGCGTCGAACGTCCAGACGGCCCGGCCGGTGGCGGCGTCCAGGGCGAGCACTTTCTGCCCCGGCGTGTAGGCATACAGCAGCCCATTGACGACGACCGGCTGGGTCTGCAGATCTCCCGCCTCGCCGCTGTCGAACGTCCACGCCACCTCGAGCTGCGCCACGTTGCGCGGGGTAATCTGCGCGAGGCTCGAGTACCGGATCTGTTCGGGGCCACCGCCGTAGGCCGCCCACCCCCGGTAGGCGTCGGGGGCCGGCTGGCCCGCTGGCGACTGTGCCGCCGCCAGCCCCGCCAGGGCCAGCCCGATCAGACGCATTTTCATCGATACCTTCCAGTCAACTGGACCGTGATTCTATCCCGGCCTGCGGAACAGGCAGGCGTGACGAAGGTGTGCTTGACTTGACGCCGATCCGTAGCAGACTAATGGCGCCGCTCGGGCGACGTGAGCCCGGTGGTGGGTAGAAACTGTGGATCGAGGGAGGTCCCATGCGAACGTGGATAGTGGCGCTGGTGATGGCGGGCATGCTGTGCACCGCTGCACGTGCCGTGCAGGCGCAGGAAGCGCGGGGCACGCTGCAGGGCAGGGTCAGCGACCAGAGCGGCGGCGTCGTTCCCGGCGCGGCGGTCGAAGTCGCCAACGTCGGCGACCGGCGTCACGACGTCGACGACGTCCAACGGCGAAGGCAACTATCGCGTCCCGTTCCTCATTCCCGGCACCTATCGTCGTCACCGTCACGCTCGACGGCTTCAGCAAGTTCGTCAGCCAGAACGTGCAGCTGCACGTCGCCGACGTGCTGACGGTCGACGCGACCCTGCAGCCGGGCGGTCACCGGACGAAGTGACCGTGCAGCGCCAGCGCCGCGGTCGTCGAACACCACGTCCGCCGGTCTCGGCCAGGTCGTGGACGCGCGCCGCATCTCGGAGCTGCCCATCCGCGAAGGCACCGCCGTCGAGCTGGTGATCCTGGCGCCGGGCGTGCAGAACACGACCGACCTCCGCTCGCGCAAGGCGGCGTTCAACAACGGCCTGTCGCAGTGGTCGAGCGACGGCGCGGGCGAGAAGCGCAACGACTTCACCATCGACGGCGTCGCCAACGTCGCAGCCGACCGCGTGGCCTACAGCCCGCCGTCGGCGGCGGTCGAGGAGTTCAAGATCCAGACCGCCACCTACGACGCCGCCGTCGGCAACGCCATGGGCGCGTCGGTCAACCTGGTCACCAAGAGCGGCACCAACAGCCTGCGCGGGCAGGTCTACGAATGGTTCCGCGGCGCGAAGCTCGACGCCAAGAACTACTTCGACGCCAAGGCCGGACGGCCCAAGCGCGACTACAAGGACAATCGCTTCGGCGCCGCGGTCGGCGGTCCGATCGCGCGCAGCCGGACGTTCTACTTCGCGAACGTCGAGGTCAACCCGCTTCGAGGTGCCGCAGCCGGTGACGCTGACCGTTCCGACCGAGCAGATGCGCGACCGGCGACTTCTCGGAGCTGCTCGCGCTCGGGTCGCAGTACCAGATCTACGATCCGGCGACGACCCGGCCGCATCCGACGCTGGCCGGCCGCTTCATCCGCGATCCGTTCCCGGGCAACATCATTCCGGCCGGGCCGCATCAGCCCGGTCGCGCGGAACATCATCGGGTTCTATCCGCTGCCCAACCAGGCGGGCACCGCCGACGGCGCCAACAACTACACCAACCCGACCGCGGTGGCGTTCGAGACCTACTACACGGCCACCGACGCGGGTCGATCACAACCTCTCGGACCGCCATCGCGTCTACGGGCGCTTCAGCTGGGACTTCTGGGAAGAGGAGAAGGACAACCGCTTCGACAACCTGGCCACCGGCATCTTCCTCAACCGCAAGAACCGGGTGTTCGCGCTGGACGACGCCTACACGATCAAGAGCAACCTGCTGATCAACGTGCGCGGCGGGTTCACGCGGCAGCTGTTCCCCGAGCGGCGCCGCAGCCAGGGCTTCGACCTGGCTTCGCTCGGCTTCTCGGACGCGCTGGCCTCGCTGGTGCCCCGCGACCTTGCCACGTTCCCGAACGTCGACGTTCGACGGCTATCAGCCGTTCGGCCCCTGGGAGTCGGGCGACGGCTTCTTCACGACCGACGTCTACAACGTCACCGGCACCGTGATCTGGCTGCTCGGCAACCACAACCTGAAGTTCGGCACCGAATACCGCCGCTACGTCGAGCACTCGAGCCGCTTTCCGACCGCGGTGTCCCCGACGCATCTCGTTCAGCAACACGTGGACGCGCGGGCCCGCTCGACAACTCGGCCGCCGCGCCGCGCGGGCAGGACCTGGCCTCGTTCCTGCTCGGCTACCCGACCGGCGGATCGATGAGCCGGGCCGCCGAATACAAGGAACGCAGCGGCGTGCTCGGGCTCTACGCCCACAACGACTGGCGCGTCCGCAACAACCTGACGCTGAACCTCGGCCTGCGCTGGGAGTACGAGGGGCCGCTGACCGAGGCCGAGAACCGGATGATCAGCGGCTTCGACTTCGACACGCCGCTCCCGATCGCCGACGCGGTGCGCGCAGAACTACGCGCGCAACCCGATCGCGGAAGTTCCGGCGGCCGACTTCCAGGTCCGCGGCGGCGTGCTCTATCCCGATACCGGCGGTCCCGAGGCCGCCTGGGAGCGGACGTGCTGACGAACTTCATGCCGCGCGCCGGCTTCTCCTGGCAGCCGATCGAGAAGATCGGCGGTTCGCGGCGGCTACGGGCTGTTCTACGACGTGCTCGGCCCCAACCGCATCAGCGCCAACCAGACCGGCTACTCGCGGGTGACCGCCCTGACGCCGTCGCTCGACAACGGCCAGACGTTCGTCGCCACGCTGGCCAATCCGTTCCCGGGCGGCCTGCTCGAGCCGGTCGGCAGCGGCCTCGGGCTGATGACGAACGTCGGCCTGGGCGTCAGCTTCCCGTACGTGGGCGACGTCCGGACGCCGCGCACCCATCGCTGGTCGCTGGGCCTGCAGCACGAGCTGCCGTGGAGCTTCCTGGTCGAAGGCACCTACGTCGGCTCGTTCTCGCAGAACATCCCGGTCTCGCGCGAGCTGAACCCGACGCCCGGCCGCTTCTTCTCGACGCTCGCCGGTGCGCGACGACGCGACCAACAACTTCCTGAGCCAGCAGGTCGCGAACCCGTTCGCCGGGCTGCTGCCCGGCACGAACATCAACGGCGCGAACGTCGCGCGCTCGCAGCTGCTGCGTCCGTATCCGCAGTTCACCAGCATCACCGCGCTCGAAACGATCGGCGAGAGCGACTACACGTCGTTCCAGGGGCGGATCGAACGCCGCATGGTCAACGGCGTTCACCGTGCAGGTCGCCTACACCTGGTCGAAAACCGATGACCGAGTCCAACTTCCTCAACCCGTTCGACGAGCGGCTCGAGCGGGTGATCGGTCCGTTCGATCGCACCCATGTCTTCGTCACCAGCGGGATCGTGGAGCTGCCGTTCGGCCGGACGCGGCACTGGGGGCGCGGCTGGAACGGGGTGGTCGACGGCGTGCTCGGCGGCTGGCAGGTGTCGTATCTGTTCCGGGCCCAGAGCGGCGCGCCGCTCGGCTTCGGCAACTTCCTGTTCGCGCAGGGGGCCGGGATCCAAGACGTGCCGCTGCCCGGCGGCGACCGCTCCGAAACGCAGTGGTTCAACGTGGCGGCGTTCAACCGGGTCACGGCCGAGCAGCTGGTGTCGAACGTCCGGACGCAGCCCAGCCGCTTCGGCGAAGTTCGCGGCCCGGGCTACGCGCTGCTCGACCTCGGCTTCCTGAAGAACGTCAACCTCGGCTCGCGGCTGCGGCTGCAGCTGCGCGCCGAGGTCTACAATGCGCTCAACCGCGCCAATCTCGGGAACCCGAACACCGGGACGACCAACAGCGCCTTCGGGACGATCACGGCGCAGAACGGGTTGCCGCGTCAGCTGCAGCTGGCGGCCCGCATGAGCTTCTGATCGTCGGCGCGCGCTACTTCGTGCTGGCGGTATACGCCTCGTAGGCCTTCTGCAGCTCCTCGCGCGTGAGCTTCGCGTCGGCCACCAGGATGCGGTGGCGGAACGTGATCGACTTGCCAGGCTCGAGCGTCAGCGATGCGGCCGGTTTCGCCGGATCGTATCCCTGCTGGCCGAGCGGATTGGCCGCGAACAGGCCGTAGCCTCTGGCGTGCCAGTAGGTCGGATGGTTGTGGTTCGCGGGATGGTCGAAGATCGCCAGGGTGACCGGTTCGGCCTCGAAGACGCCGGTCAGCCCCATCCACGGGCCACGCGTGCCCCACACCTTTTCGCCGGTCGTGCCGTCGCTGCCGAGGTACTGGCCGGTCGCGCCGCTGCTGCCGGCTTTTTTCACGGTCTCCCGGCTGCCGTTCGCCGCCACCAGGACTTCGGCCTGGCTGGAGGGGTGGTCGAGGGCGCGCGCCACCCGGATGCCGAAGGCTCCTTCTTTGGTGTCCTTGAAGGTGACCGGCTGTTTGACCGCCGTCCACGTCGTGGTGCGGTCGATGATGCGGCGGCCCGGTGCACCGGAGAACCGGAACGCGGTCCGCTCGCGCAGCAGCGTCGAACCGTCCGGAATCGTCCAGTCGGCGAGCACCGTCAGCTCACCGTGGTCCGCGCCGCTGGCCACGTGTTCGACGGAGCGGTGCACGATCGTGCCCATCCGCGCCTTGTTGGCCGCGGGCGTTTCGCTGGAGTGCCCCCAGAAGTCGTAGCCGTTGACATCGCCGTAATTGAACCAGTGGCCGACGTGATGGGGATGGTCGGCGCGCTCGCCGGCCCGGGGGTCGAGCGGGTAGCCGCGGGTCACGACGGTGCCGCGGGCGCTGCGGATGGGGTTGAGCACCGGCTTCTGCAGTGCCGCCGGGTAGATATACGAGGTGAACGGGCGTCCGTCGATGACGACGTCGACGCGGCGGTCGGCGGGGCGATCGGTGACGGTGACCGCCGTGTCGATCGCGCGATCCGCGAACGAGGCGGCACTGGCGGCGGCCGCGACCGCCAGGGTCGCTACGAGCAGGGGCTTCATCATCCGCGCATGCTATCACCGGCCGCCCCGGCCGGCTTGTCCCGCGTCGGGCGGGCGGAGTACCGTGAGGAGTCCCTGGATCCGCTGGCCGTGTGCGGTGGGCAGCAGGGCAGTGTGGTGGATTCTCGTGGGCAGCATGCCCGGCACCGGCAAGGCGGGCAGCCGTCCTGGTGCCGCGCAGGAGGGCGATAAACGTGGCGGCAGACGTGCGATTGATGACGCTCGATCCGGGACATTTCCACGCGGCCCTGATCCAGAAGGAGATGTATCCGGGCGTGGACCCGCGCGTCCACGTCTACGCGCCGCTCGGGCCGGATCTGTTCGAGCACCTCAAGCGGATCGCGTCCTTCAACGGCCGCGGCGGGACCCCGACGGCGTGGGAGCTCGACGTCCACACCGGCCGCGCGACTGCTTCGAGCGCATGATCCGCGAGCATCCCGGCAACGTCGTGGTGCTCTCGGGCAGGAACCGCCCCAAGATCGGCCCGCATCGCCGCGTCGTCGGCGCCGGGCTGCACGTGCTCGCCGACAAGCCGTGGATCCTCCGGTCCGGCGACTTCGCCGCAGCTCGAAGCGACCCTGGCCGAGGCCGACCGCAGCGGGCGTCGTCGCCTACGACATCATGACCGAGCGCTTCGAGATCACCTCGCTGCTGCAGCGCGCGCTCGTGAACGACGGCCGTCGTTCGGACGAGTCGCCGCGGGCACCGAGGCGGATCCGGCGGTCTACATGGAGAGCGTGCACTACCTGATGAAGACGGTGGCCGGGCGCGCCCAACATCCGGCCGCCGTGGTTCTTCGACACCGACGAGCAGGGCGAGGGGCTGAACGACATCGGCACCCACCTGGTCGACCTGGTGCAGTGGACGCTGTTCCCGGACCAGGCGATCGACTACCGGCACGGACGTGCAGATGCTGGCGGCGCAGCGCTGGCCGACGTCGATTCCCGAGGCGGAGTTCCGGCGCGTCACCGGCGAGCCGCGGCTTCCCGGCCGTCCTGGCGCCGTCGGTGAAGGACGGCCGCCTCGAGTATTTCTGCAACACGCTGGTGTCGTACACGCTGCGCGGCATCCACACCACGCTGAACGTGATCTGGGACTGGGAGCCGGCCGCCGGGTGCGGGCGACACGCACTTCGCGGTCTACCGGGGCACCCGCGCGCGGGTCGAAGTGCGGCAGACGCAGGCCGACCGCTTCCGGCCCGAGCTCTACGTCGTGCCGGTCGACGCGGCGGTCGCGGCGCAGGTGCTCTCGGCGGTGCAGGCAAAGATCGCGGCGCTGCAGCGCGAGTATCCCGGGCGTCGCGGTGGAGGATCGCGGCGCCGAGATCCACGTCACGATTCCCGAGGCGTTCCGCGTCGGCCACGAGGCGCACTTCGCGCAGGTCACGACGAACTTCCTGCGGTACGTGCGCGAACCGCGCGCGCGCTGCCGGCGTGGGAGCGGCCGAACATGCTCGCCAAGTACTACGTGACGACCACGGGCACCGAGCTGAGCCGGCAGGCGCCCGCCAAGGTGGCGCCGCGCATCGCGCCGCAATAGGAGCGGGGGCGCCCACGGCGCAACTCCCAACGTTCCAACGGCCAACTCCCAAGGTCGCTCACCCTGCGCGGCGCTTCTTGGCGGGTCGAGCCACATCGGCCCTGCCACGCCTCGGCCCGTCAGCCCGTGACCGTGCGCCCGCTGCATTCGACGCGCGCTGCATCTCGTCATCCGGCGTTGCGGCTCGCTCGCATACAGCCGGTATGCTCGCTCCCCGCGCCTTGGCTGCCGAGCGCATCGCCCGTCTCGGTGCGACGCGGGCGCACCGTCACGGGCTGTCGGCGCGGAAAAATGCGCCTCCGGCGAGGGCGCTGACGATGCCCGCTCCGGCTGGGGCGACTCCGAAAGCCGGTGCGCAATCAGTTGGACGGCCGGGTGATCCGGGCGGCCGTGGCGAATCAGCGCCTGCGCGGCCGGAGCGCCTGCGGCGCATTTTTCAGACTGCCGCTGTCGCGCTAGCCGCACTGCGCCGGCAGGCCGACATGGCTCGCCCGCCGCGCGCCGCTCTTTCGCCCTTCGCCCTTGGCCCGCCGCGGGCCTTGGAGTGAGGCGCCACGCGCGCAGCCGGAACGCGGGCGGTGCGATTACCGGCAGGGCTATCGGGCGCCATGTCGCTGGCTCGCTCAGCCAGAGTCCGACCCACGTTCGGAATGAGGCCCAAAGTTGGCGAGCAGGGTCTGGGAAGATGGGAGCATGTAGGCGACAGTGATATTGACCCCCTCACGACACAAAACTGACCCCCCGGAGGAGGGTCACATGGAGTTCGAGCGCGAGGGTCTGGTACTCTCCGATAGCGGAGGTACCGGTGGTTGAGGGAGAGTTGGTCACGGCGCTTCTTGGCGGTCGAGCCACATCGGCCCTGCCGCGCCTCGGCCCACGCGCGGAAAAATGCGCCTCCGGCGATGACCTGACGATGCCCGCTCCGGCTGGGGTGATGCGGGAGCCGGTGCGCAATCAGTTGGACACCCAGGTGATCCGGGCGGCCAGTGGCGAATCGGCGCCTCCGCGTCGGAGCGCCTGCAGCGCATTTTTCAGACTGCCGCTGTCGCGCTAGCCGCACTGCGCCGGCAGGCCGACATGGCTCGTCCGCCGCGCGCCGCGGAACCGCGCGTTGCCGGTCGGGTCTTGGCAGTTGGAAATGAGGCCGCGCGCTCCCGTGAGCGGCCTCGTGTCCGCCGGCGTCGGGTGGTGCCGGTGCTGAAGGCCGGCGGACCTTGGAGCGAGGCGCCGCACCGCGCAGACGGAACGCGGCCGGAGCGATTCCGCGCGGCGAGTTCGGTCCGTGTAATCCGCAGCGTTCGAATCACCCCCGGCGCATCGGTGCGCTTGGCACATGTCGCCCTGACCATCCCTACTCGCCGCGCCAGCGAGCGTAGCGAGCTTACGAGCGGAGGCCGCTTTCCCGCCTCGCGAAAGCGGGCCCCGGACGAGCAGTGCCGGCGCCGCCCGGATCTGCCGGCGGCGACCCAGACGCCGCGGCGCTTCCGGTGCCCTGGCCCATCGCCCTTGCCGCTGCCTCGGCCCGCGCAAACGCCCCTCTCGGCCGTGACCTGACGAGCCCGCGGCGGCTGGGGTGATGCGGGGCCGCGTGCGCAATCGGTCGGGCACCGGGCGGGCAGGCGCCGGACGGCGCCGTCCGCCGACGCGCGGCGCACCGTTCAGCGGCGCTGTCTGCGCGAGCCGAATCGCGCCGGCGGGCCGACTGGCAGGTCAGCGCGCACCGCCGGTGATCCGTCGATGACCGTCACTGCAGCCGACTGCCGCGCCCGGTTCCGTTGGAGGTTGGTCGTTGGAGATTGGGAATTGATGACCGCCGCGCGCCGCCGCGATCACGTCGCCCTGGGGAGCCGTGCCGGTGCTGACCGGCCGGCGGACCTTGGAGCGAGGCGCTGCGCCGCGCAGCCGGAACGCGGGCGGAGCGATTCCTCGCGGCGAGTCCGGTCCGTGTGATCCGCGTCGTTCGTATCACCACAGGTGCATCGGTGCGCTTGACATGTGCCGCCCTGACCATCCCTACTCGCCGCGCCGTCGAGCGGCAGCGAGCGCACGAGCGGAGGCCGCGTTCCCGCCTCGCGGAAGCGGGCCCCGGACCGGGCAGAGCCGGCACGGCTCATTCAGGCGACCGGGGGCGACCCAGGCGACCTCAGGGCGACCTCGGGCGACGCCGGGCGACCCAGGGCGACGCCGGCGACGCGGGCGACCCACCGGAGCGACCCGGGCGACGCCGGAGCGATCGCCCCGGGCGACCCAAGCGACCCGGGCCAGCCCCTGCGACCGGGCAACCGAAGCGCCAGCGACACCGTCGCCGGCCCGAGCGGCCCACGCACCCCCTGCATGTTGAGTGACGGCGTTGGGCGTTGGCTGTAAGGCGTTGGAGACTGGAGTGGGAGTTGGGAGTTGGCAGTTGGGAATTGAGTTGAACTACCGCCGCGTGAACGCGTCGGGCACGAGCGCCCGGACGGTGTTCACGATCTGCTCCTCCGTCCCGTCCGCGAGCCGCGATGGCTGGCCGTAGTACACCATCGATCCCTCGACCTCGTAGCCCCCTTCAGGAATCATCCGCTGCGAGGGCACGTAGAAGGGGACGTCGTTGGCATAGGCGGTAACCCAGAGGCGGGTTCCGTCCAGCTCCTTCTTGAGCCGCAGCCCATAGTCCGCCACGACCTCGCCGGCCAGGAACACCATCGCGAGATCGCGGCCGAAGCTCCAGACCTGCACCGGATACGGCACCGTAGGCGGCAACGACTCTCCGCGATCCAGCCGGGCCAGCACCGAGCGGGCGTAGATCGCCGGGGCGCCGGCGCCTGCCGCGCGCGACTCCCAGGCGGCGCGATCGGGCATCTCGTGGAGACGGAGATCGATCAGCCGCATCCCGCCCGACGGCGCCGTCGTCACGGGCCGCAGCGCGGTGCCGAGCAGGCGATCGACTTCGTCCGCCACCTCCCGGCCATGGCGGTCGGCTGTTGGCGGACCGCCGCCTCGCGGGTCGGGATTCGCGTCCGCGCCTGCGCCCACGGTAATGAGCGCGACCGCTCCCGGATGACGCTGCTCGATCAGCACTTTGGCGGCGCCCGGCCAGTCGCCATGAACGATGTTGTCCCGGGCCTCCAGCGTCGTGGCGTGACAGGCATAGTTCGCGAGCACGGCGCGCAGCGTGCCGTCCGGCGCGCGAGCGGTCAGGATGGGGAGGTCGTGGTCCACCGGCGCGCCAGGGGCGACGCCGAACGTCACCCACTTGCCGTCCTTGAGCACCCGCCTGTTCGCGGCAAAAGCCGCGGAGCCCTGGCCCCAAGCGAGCCGGGCGGGGCGGCGATCGGCGAGAGCCGCGAGGGCGGCGCGCTCGAGCCGGTCCACTAGGCCTGTCGAGTAGCGCTCGACGGCCACCTGTTCGGCCGGCGTCAGCGGCGTGCTGAAGATGAACGGCAGCACACCGGAAAGGCTCGGGCCGGTATGGGTGTGCGTGGCGGCGATCGCGAGCTGCGCGCGGGGCACGCCCGCCCGCTCGAGCCTGCCCGCCAGCTCGGTGGTCAGCCGCAGCGGCACCCCGATCAGGTCCACGGCAATCAGCACCGCCGGCCGGTCGCCGCCGATGGCGATGGCCTTGGCCCAGAGGCGCTGGCCAACGCCCGTCGACGGGGTGGCACGATTGCCATACCCCGTCAGCCGGATCGGCTGCTCGGGGGTGATGTCGACAGCCGCGACGCCGACCGGCAGCAGGTCCGAGGGCTCGCCGCTGCGCCCCGGCGGCGCGGACGCACAGGCCAGCGCAATCAGGGCGGCCGGCGCGAGCAGCCTCAGGAGATCTGCCGATCGATAGCGGTGCCGGTGCTGGGGTAGGGACTGGGTTTGGCAGTTCACGATGCGCTCCCGGTGCGTGCTCGTATCACGGCTTGAACGGCGCTGCTCCCGTCGAGAGTCCGGGCCGCGTCGGGCAGCGCCGACCCGGCGTCGAGGAGGGTGGTGACGGTGGCGGGATAGTCCGCATTCCTGGGGTTCCAGCCGTGCGTGGATCCGTAGATCGCCCAGCCGAGTGGGGTGGCGCGGTGATCGTGGTCCGTGACGTCTACGCGGGCGCCACGTGCGAGCAGGCGGCCGGTCATTTGTACGTTGCCATGCCAGGCGGCCCAGTGGAGCGGCGTGCCGCCATGCTGACCGCGGGCGTCCACGGGCCACCCGGCCTCGAGCATCCGATGCACCGCTTCGCCGTCGTTGTGCCGTGCGGCGTGTGCGATCCGGCCCCGGTCCTCGTCTGCCAGCTCGCTGGCGAGCGCGGGATGGCTGGCGAGCAGGGCCTCCGTCCTGGCGGCGTCGCCAATCTCGCACGCCATCGCCAGCTGCAGCCCCGGCGGGCTGCGCTCGAAGAGCTCCTCGAGCACCGCCTCGTGGCCGAAGGCCCTGGCCGCCACGTGAGCGGTCCAATGGGCGCCCAGCACCCACTGGTAGATCGTGCCGCCGCTGCGCGGATCCTGCTTCGGGAAATACTGGTCGGAGACGCTGGTGCGGATGGCGGCAGGACTGGTGTCGAGGTGTCGCCGGACGAGGGGCCGGTCGCCGAGCGCGGCGGCCATGAGGATGTCGGTGCGGCAGCCACGTTCGACGAGGAACCGCGCGGCGTCCGGGCGGTCCTTCAACATATACTGCGCGGGCGTGGACTCGTGATCCACGTCGCGCGCATCGATGGCGGCACCCGCATCGAGCAGCAGGCGCGCCACGTCGACCGTGGCCGCGACGTGCAGCGGCGTCTGGCCGTCGCCGCCGCGATGATGGACGAGGCCGGGGTCGCGGGCGAGCAGCCCGGCCAGCTGTTCGAGGTCGCCGAGGCGCGCGGCGGCGTTGATGTCGATCGCCGCGCCGCGTGCAAGCAGGAACGGCACGAGCGCCGGGTCGGCGGTGTCGAGGACGCCAAAGCCCCCCGCCCACCAGCGGCTCCTGACGTTGATGTCGGCGCCCGCCCCGAGCAGGGCGTCGATCACGTCCTGATTGCCGCGGGCGACCGCGTGGAGGAGCGGCGGCGTGTCGAAAGGCAGGCCCGGCAACGGGCTGTCGATGCTGGCCCGCAGGTCCGGATGGCGCTCGAGCGCCGACCGGACCGCTCCGGCATCGCTGGCGGCGATCGCGTGCAGCAGGTCTCGCGCGGGACTATCGGGAGCTGACATGACAGGGCGCAGTGTATCAATCGAGTGGAGCATGACAATGCCCAACGGCCAACTTCCAAGTCCCAATGCCCAACCCTAGTTCCAATGCCCAACGCCCAATGAACGTGGGAGTGGGCCTTTTGGGAGTTGGGCCTTTTGGGAATGCGTTGGGAATCGGCGCTCGTCTCCCCAGTTCCCCAGCTGCCATGACCCCTTCCCCCCACCTCGGTCCCCACGCCGGCGGGCCCGTGCTGACGGCCGGCGCCCGGCCGGTCGAAGCCAGGCTGGCCGTCATCCTGATCCACGGCCGCGGCGCCTCGGCCGAAGACATCCTGGGCCTGGCGGGCGAGCTGCGGTTGAACGACGTGGCGTTTCTGGCGCCGCAGGCTGCCGACAGCTCGTGGTATCCGCACTCATTCCTCTCGCCGCTCGAGCAGAACGAGCCGGGCATCTCGTCGGCGATGCAGCTGCTGGAACGGCTGGTGGACGAGGTGGGCCGCCAGGGGCTCGGGCCGGAACGCGTGGCATTCCTGGGGTTCTCGCAGGGTGCCTGCCTGTCGCTCGAGTTCGCGGCGCGCCACGCCCGGCGCTACGCCGGCGTCTTCGCGCTGAGCGGCGGCCTGATTGGCCCGCCCGGCACACCGCGGGACTATGTGGGGACCTTCGACGGCACGCCAGTGCTCCTCGGCTGCAGCGACATCGACGCCCACATCCCGGTCGGGCGCGTGCACGAGTCCGCGGAGGTGTTCCGCCGCATGGGCGCGGCCGTGGACGAGCGCATCTACCCGCGGATGGGACACACGGTGAACGCGGACGAGATTGCCGCCGTCCGCAGCGTGCTCGGCATCGGTCCAGGCGCCGGGCCCTGACGCGACGTCCTGGCGCCCCTCTGGCGCAGGTCTCTGCCGGCCGCCTGGCGGCAAGGCTTGTCTCGAATCCCTGAACCGCTGATATGCTGTGGCGCCGATGCCGACTCCGTCCATTCAGCGCGCTTTCGACAGCGCCAGGGAGCGCTACGCCGAGCTCGGCGTCGATGCCGGCCGCGCCGTCGCCCGGATCGCGGAGGTGCCGATTTCGCTCCACTGCTGGCAGGGAGACGACGTCGGCGGCTTCGAGCGGTTCGGGCAGACGCTCGGCGGCGGCCTGGCCGCGACCGGCAACTATCCCGGCAAGGCGCGGACGCCCGACGAGCTGCGCGCCGACGCCGAGAAGGCGCTGTCGCTCATTCCCGGGACGGCACCGCTTCAACCTGCACGCGTTCTACGGCGAGTTCGGCGGCCGGTCGGTCGACCGCGACCAGATCGGGCCGGAGCATTTCGAGGGCTGGATCGACTGGGCGAAGACGGCTGGGGATCGGGCTCGACTTCAACCCGACGTTCTTCTCGCACCCCAACGCCGCCGACAACTTCACGCTGACCCACCGCGACCCGGCGATCCGCGACTTCTGGATCGCGCACGGCATCGCCTGCCGCCGGATCGGCGCGGCCATCGGCCACGGCGCTGGGCACGCCGTGCGTCACCAATGTCTGGATCCCCGACGGGATGAAGGACACGCCGGTGGACCGCGTGGGCCCGCGTGAGCGGCTGGCCGCGTCGCTCGACGCGATGTTCGCGCGAGACGATCGACCCGTCGCTCAACCGCGACGCGGTCGAGGGCAAGCTGTTCGGCATCGGCTGCGAAAGCTACACCGTCGGCTCGCACGAGTTCTACTACGGCTACGCGCTGTCGCGCGGCAAGCTGCTGACGCTCGACTCGGGCCACTATCATCCGACCGAAACGGTCACCGACAAGATCAGCGCGGTCCTGACGTTCCTGCCGGAGATCCTGCTGCACGTGAGCCGCGGCGTGCGCTGGGACAGCGACCATGTCGTGCTGCTCAACGACGACCTCGAGGCGCTCGGCCAGGAGCTCGTCCGCGGCGACTTCCTCGAGCGCACGCACATCGGGCTGGACTACTTCGACGCCAGCATCAACCGCGTCGCGGCCTGGATCATCGGCACGCGCAACATGATCAAGGCGCTGCTCAAGGCGGTGCTCGAGCCGCTCGACACGCTGCGCACGCTCGAAGCGGACGGGCGACTACACCGGCACGGCTGGCGCTGCTCGAGGAGCTGAAGACGCTGCCGTTCGGCGCCGTGTGGGATCACTATTGCGAGGCGTCCGGCGTGCCGGTCGGCGGCGCGTGGCTCAAGGACATCCGGACCTACGAACACGAGGTCCTGGCGGGCCGGTCGTGATCCGGCGCGCCTTCCGCATGTCCGTGCTGCCTGGCCGCGAGGCGGAATACGCCCGCCGGCACCAGCCGATCTGGCGCGAGCTGGAGGACACGCTGCTCGCCCACGGCGTGCGCACCTATTCGATCTACCTCGATCCGGACAGCCGCGATCTCTTCGCCTATGTCGAGTACGACAGCGAGGAGCGCTGGGCGGCCGTGGCCGGGACCGACGTGTGCCGCCGCTGGTGGCGCCACATGCGTGAGATGATGCCGACGAATCCCGACGACAGCCCGATCACCCGTCCTCTCGACGAAGTGTTCCATCTCGAGCAACCCTGATCCAGACCTCGATCTCATGATGCACCCGACACACGACACGCCGCCCACCGGGCCGGCCGGCTCCGCCCCGCCGGTCTCGACCGGTCCCTGGTATCGCGAGCTGAACGCCACGCACTGGTTCGTCCTCGTCGTCGCCTCGCTCGGCTGGCTGTTCGACACGATGGACCAGCAGCTGTTCAATCTGGCGCGGCGGCCGGCGATCACCGAGCTGCTCGGGCCGGGGGCGACCCCGGCGATGGTGGCGGAGTACTCCGGCTACGCCACGATGATCTTCATCATCGGCTGGGCAACGGGCGGCGTGTTCTTCGGCATCCTGGGCGACCGCATCGGCCGGGTGAAGACGATGATCTTCACCATCCTGTGCTATTCGATGTTCACCGGCCTCAGCGTGCTGTCGCTCGGCGTCTGGGACTTCTCGGTCTACCGCTTCCTGACCGGCCTCGGCGTCGGCGGGCAGTTCGCGGTCGGCGTGGCGCTGGTCGCCGAGTCGCTGCCGGACCGGGCGCGGCCGTACGCGCTCGGCTGGCTCCAGGCGTCGTCGGCGGTCGGCAACATGATGGCGGCGCTGGCGGGCATCAGCCTGGGGGCGCTGGAGACCGCCGGGGTCATCGACAGCGCCTGGCGCGCGATGTTCCTGATCGGCACCCTCCCGGCGCTCCTCTGCATCGTCATCTTCAAGAAGCTGAAGGAGCCCGAGCAGTGGCAGCGCGCCGCCAGCACGGGCCTCCGGCGCGGGTCGGTCGGGGAGCTGTTCTCCGATCCGCGGTGGCGCTACAACGCCATCATCGGCATGCTGCTGGCGTTTGCCGGCGTCGTCGGGCTGTGGGGCATCGGGTTCTTCAGCTTCGATCTGTTCCGGGCGGTGATGGACAAGACCAACATGTCGGAGGGCGACAAGACGTTCTGGATCGGCATGACCTCGCTGCTCCAGAATGCCGGGGCGTTCTTCGGCATCTACGCCTTCACCCACGTCACGCAGCGCATCGGGCGCCGCAAGGCGTTCGCCATCGCGTTCGTGGCCGCCATGCTGTCGACCGCCTATACGTTCTGGAACCTGAACACCTTCAGCGACATCTTCTGGATGATTCCGCTGATGGGGTTCTGCCAGCTGGCGCTGTTCGGCGGCTACGCCATCTACCTGCCGGAGCTCTTCCCGACGCGGCTGCGCAGCACCGGCACCTCGTTCTGCTACAACGTCGGGCGTTTCGTCGCGGCGCTCGGGCCGCTCGCGCTCGGGCTGCTGACGAGCCGCGTGTTCGTGGGCCAGCCCGAGCCGATGCGCTACGCCGGCGTCACGATGTGCCTGGTGTTCCTGATCGGCCTCGCGACCGTGCCCTTCATGCCGGAAACCAAAGGAAAGCCGCTGCCAGAATGAGTGCCTATCCCATCGCCGCCATCACCGACGAGTTCTCGCCGGCCGACCTCGACGCCGCGCTCGATGCCATGGCCGACGTCGGCATGACGGGAGCCGAGCTGCGCGTGGTCTCGGGCCGCAACATGATCGATCTCGCGGACGACGAGGTGGAGGCCGTGCGGAAGGCGGTCGAGGCGCGCGGCATGACGGTGGTGGCGCTGGCCTCGCCGCTGCTGAAGTGCGTGCTGCCCGAGTCACCGCCGCTCGACACGCGGGTGCAGCACGACGTGTTCGGCTCACCCTACACCTACGAGGATCAGCCCCGCCTGACCCGGCGCGCCTTCGAGATCGCCGAGCGCCTCGGCGCCGGCATCATCCGGGTGTTTTCGTACTGGCGGACGGTCGAGCCGGCGCGCACGTTCGACCGGGTCGCGGATGCCGTCCGGGTGCTCGCCGAGGAATCCTCGAAGCGGGGCATCGTGATCGGCCTCGAGAACGAGCACGCCTGCAACGTCGGCACCGGCGCCGAGGCAGGCCAGCTGCTGGCGATGGTCGACCACCCGGCGGTGAAGCTGGTGTGGGATCCCGCCAACGCGTTCATCCTGGGCGAGACGCCGTTCCCCGACGGCTACGCGGCGCTGCCGGCCGACCGCATCGGCCACGTCCACGCCAAGGACTGCCACGTGTCCGGCCACAAGCCGACGTGGGGCCCGCTCGGGGAGATGGGTGTGGACTGGAAGGGGCAGATCGCCGCCCTTCGCCGCGACGGTTACCGCGGCTGGATCAGCCTCGAGACGCACTGGACCGGACCCGAGGGCAACAAGGCCGAAGGCAGCGTCATCTGCGGCCGGAACCTGAAGTTGCTGGCTCAGGCGTAAGACGCCCGGGCCGCGGCGCGGTCAGCGCTTCGTGTAGAGCGATTCCTTCATGTAGCGGATGCTCTCGCTGGCGATCGTTTCGGGATCCGGCTTGTAGTCGAAGACTTCGACCGAGACCCAGCCGTCGTAGCCCGCGTCCTGCAGCGCGGCGAAGATCGGCACGAAATCCATGTCGCCGAAGCCCGGGCCCTTGAGGTTCGGGTCGTTGGCGTGGAAGTGCCCCGTCCGCGGCACGTAGCGGGCAATCAGCTCGGTCATCGGCGTACTTTCGCTCGACATCGCCTTGACATCCAGGTGGAGCACGAACTTGTCGTGCGCCACCGCATCGGCGAGCTGGGCCGCCTCGGCAGCGGTGTTGATGAAGTCGGTCTCGGTGGGCGCCAGCGGCTCCATGCAGAGCCGGACGCCGGCCTCGGCGATGCCGGGCATCGCCTGGCGGAAGGTGTCGGCGGCATGGTCGAACGCCTGCTCGCGCGAAACCCCCGGCAGCAGCGAGCGCTGTTTCGGCGACCCGAACACCATCAAGTCGCCGCCGAGATCGTGCGTTGCCCTGGCCAGCTCGACGAGGTACTCGGCCGTCCGCCGCCGCACCGCCTCGTCCGGCGAGGTCAGGTAGAGGCCTTCGGTGCCGGCCAGCAGCCAGTGCAGCCCGATGAGGTGTACGCCCGCGTCGAGCGCTTCGGTCCGCAGCTCGTTCCGGCGCGTGGCGCTGAGGTCGGTGATCCTCGGTGCCAGGGTGAACGGAGCGACCTCGAGCCCTTCGTAGCCCACGCTCTTCACGTAGCGGCAGACCCGGCCGAAATCCCAGCCCTCGAACAGCTCGTTGCAGATGGCGAATTTGATCACTGGATGCGTCCTCGATTGTCAGGGGTGTGCATGACGAACGTCCACAGGGTGTCCCCGGCGGCCGCCACCACGTACTGGCGGCCGTCGACCAGGTAGGTGATCGGCCCGTTCGTGATGGAACTGTTCAGGACCGCGTGCCACAGCGCGCGGCCGGTGGTGGCGTCGAGCGCCACGAGGTCGTTGGACGGACCGCCGGTGAACAGCACGTTCCCGGCGGTGCTGACGATGCCCGAACGCGCCGCGTTGCCCTCCCAGGGGTGCGTCCAGCGGACCTTGCCCGTCCTGTAGTCGATCGCCTTGAGCATCGATTCCGACCAGCCGCCGCGGTCGAAGCCGCCCCATCCCATCGGGTTCTCGCCCGGATCGTAGAGATAGAAGATGCTGAAGGCGCGCGCCGCGCTGACGTAGTAGAGCCCGGTGACCGGGCTGAAGCTGGGTGACTGCCAGTTCGTCGCCCCGCCCTGGTTCGGCGAGACCAGCGTGCCATCGACCTGCGGCATCTTGGCTGGGTCCGGGATCGGCTGGCCTTTCGCGTCGTAGCCCTTCCACCAGTTGCTCTTCACGTATTCCGCGGAGACCAGCGCCTTGCCGGTCGTGCGATCGATCAGGAAGTAGTGGCCGTTGCGCGCCGCCTGGGCGATCAGCTTCCGCGGCGTGCCGTCCACCTCGTCGTCGATCAGTACGGCTGTCTGGGTCGAGTCCCAGTCGTGCGTGTCGTGGGGCGACGACTGGAAGTGCCAGACGCGTTTGCCGGTGTCGGCGTCCACCGCCACGATGGACCCCGTGAAGAGGTTGTCGCCGGGGCGGTTGGCGTGGGCGATCACCGGTTGGGGATTGCCGGTGGTGACGTAGATGTGGTTGAGCTCCGGATCGTAGGTGACCGGCTGCCACGTCATGCCGCCGCCGTGCTTCGCCATCTCCTCGTTCGGCCAGGTGTCGGCCCCCACCTCGTCCTTGCTCTGCGGCACGGTGTAGAAACGCCACTGGAACTCGCCGCTCTCGGGGTGGTGCGACTGGATGTAGCCCGGGATGTCGAAGTCGTCGCCGCTGACGCCGACAATGAGGTGGTCCTTGACGATGGTCGGCGCAGCCGACGCGTAGTAGAAGCGGTCGATGTCGCAGATCTGCCTGCGCCACCGTTCGGAGCCGTCCTTGATGTTCAGCGAGATGAGGAAGCAGTCGGGCGTTTCCACGTACAGCCAGTCCTCGTAGACCGCGACACCACGGTTGCCGAGGTGATTGCCGCCGGTCGTCTGCCACTGGTAGTGCCAGATCTCGCGGCCGGTGCGCGCGTCCAGTGCCCACACGTGATCGGGGACCGAGAAGTAGATGACGCCGTTGATCTGCAGCGGCGTGCTCTTGATGGCGCCGAGGCCAGTGCCCGACAACCGGTACATCCACGCGAGGCTGAGCTGCTGGACGTTGTCGCTGGTGATCTTCGTGAGCGGGCTGAAGCGCCGCCCGGTGTGGTCGCCGTTGAACGTCGGCCAGCTGTCGGTCGGCGGCGGGAGCACCCGGCCGGCGCCGGGGCGATCCTGGCCGGCGAGCGCGACGGCGGCGGCCAGGACGCAGGCGGCCACGGAGAACGGCATCTTCATTTCAGGCTCTCGAGGTAGGCGACCACGTCGTGCATGGCCTTGTCGGTCAGCGCATCCAGCAGCTTGACGTGTGCCGCTCCTGGATCGTTCTTCTCGATCGTCATGCCGGGGGTGCGCGTCCACGACCGGTAGGCGCCGGTCTTGTCCCGCAGCGCCACGTGGAAGTCGTCGAGACTGACGAGCGCGCCCGACACGGACTTGCCGTCCGGGAACGTGACCGTCGCGGTGACTGGCGCCCGGCCGCCGCGGCCGCGGCCGCCACCCGCCGACGGAAAGACGAAGCGCTGCTGAATTTCGACTGGCGCGTAGCGGGACCCGTACTTCGCCAGGTCGCCGCTTGGAGAGTGGCAGGCCGCGCAGCCGCCCGCGCCCGTGAAATACGCCTGGCCTGCCGCCGCGTCGCCGGTGAGGATGTCCTTGACGTCGAAGTCCGGCGAGCCGCGCAGCGTGTTGTTGATGCGGTCCCAGATGAAATGCGACAGGTCGGCCACCTGCGCATCGGTCAGGCTGGCGCTCGGTTTCCCCGTCTGCATCGGATGGCCGCTCTCGAGCAGCGGGCCAATCGCGCTGCCGTAGCGGTCGCGCAGCACGCGCGTGGATCGGATCAGGTTCGCGCCGCGCTCGGTCCCCCGCGCGCCAGGCCCGTGGCAGGTGACGCACTCCGCGGCGTAAATCTTCAGCCCCCGCGCGGCGCCCGCCGGGTCGACGCGGTGCCGGTCGGCGGCGCCGACATTCGCTCGCGGTCCCCGTCCAGCGGCCGCCGGCGCGCCGCCACCGCCGGCGCTCGCCGGCTGATCGCGCGAATGGAACTTCGTCAGGTAATTGAGGACGACGTCGAACTCCTCAGGGGTGACCACCGCGCCGCGCGACGTCTGCATCGAGACGATCGTGTTCTCCCACTGCGAGCGCGACCGCCCTTCCGCCGTGACCCGTTCCGCCGTGTGGCACTTGACACACACCCGGACGAACGTATCGCGGGCCCTCCCGTCTTCACCGCTCAGGGCCGGCGCTGCCGCCCCGGCGGCCGGCGGGGGCGCTGGCTGCTGCGCGAATCCGCCGGACTCCACCACGACGCCGACCAGAAGAACCGGGAGAAGAAGGGCACGCCACGACGGGCGGTGTCGCGCGGTGGGCATAGGAGACGATGATACATGCGTTGTCCGCGGGCCGATCCCCGGCGGGGTATCGGATGGCGCGGCGGCCGTATACGATCGCGGAATGGATGAGGCTCTGGTACTGCCCCGTGACGTGTTCATCTGCGACGCGGTCCGCACGCCGTTCGGGCGCTACGGCGGCGTGCTCTCCGGAGTGCGCGCTGACGATCTGGCAGCGCTGCCCATCCAGGCACTTCGGGACCGCAACGCGGCCGTGGACTGGCAGCGGCTGGACGACGTCATCTACGGCTGCGCCAACGGGGCCGGCGAGGACAACCGGAACGTCGGGCGGATGGCCGCCCTGCTCGCGGGGCTGCCGCAGGAGGTGCCGGGGTCCACGGTGAACCGGCTGTGCGGCTCGAGCATGGACGCGGTGGCGCAGGCCGCCAGGGCCATCGCCGCCGGCGACATGGACATCGTGATTGCCGGGGGCGTCGAGAGCATGTCGCGCGCTCCCTTCGTCATGAGCAAGGCGGAGGCCCCCTTCGGCCGCAACGTCGAGCTCGCCGATACGACGCTCGGATGGCGGTTCGTCAACCCGAAGATGCGGGAGGCCTACGGCATCGACACGATGGCCGAAACCGCCGAGCATGTCGCCGCCGAGCATCACGTGTCCCGCGAGGACCAGGATGCCTTCGCCTGGCGCAGCCAGATGCGCGCGGCGCGGGCGGCGGCCGACGGGCTCTTTGCCGACGAGATCGTGCCGGTGAGCACGGGCACGGCCACGGTTGGCGCGGACGAACATCCGCGCCCCTCCACGACACTCGAGGCGCTCGCCCGACTGAAGCCGATCGTCGCGCCGGGGGGCACGGTGACGGCCGGGAATGCGTCCGGCATCAACGACGGTGCCTGCGCGCTGCTGCTGGCGTCCGCAGGGGCGGTGAAAGTCCATGGCCTGACGCCGCGCGCCCGCTATGTCGCCGCCGCCGTCAGCGGCGTGGCGCCCCGGGTGATGGGCATCGGGCCCGTCCCGGCCTCGCGCAAGGTCCTCGAACGGACCGGCCTCTCGATCGATCGGATGGACGTGATCGAGCTGAACGAGGCCTTTGCCGCCCAGGCGCTCGCCGTCCTGCGCCAGCTGGGCGTGCCGGACGACGCGGCGCACGTGAATGCCTGCGGCGGGGCGATCGCGCTCGGCCATCCGCTTGGCGCCAGCGGGGCGCGGCTGGTGACGAGGGCCGTCTACCAGCTCGCGCGCGGCAGCGGACGCCACGCGCTGTGCACCATGTGCATTGGCGTGGGGCAGGGCATCGCGCTGGTCCTCGAGCGGGTGTAGCGGCAAAAGTGTCTTTGCATGCAGAAATAGGAACGCGTAGTATAGCGGGCATCAGACCCCCCGTGCTTTCAGGCCGGTTGCCCCGCGAAATGCCGTGGCGCCGGCCGTCGTATTCACGGTTCGTGCATGCACAACGGCCTTGGCCGGTGCCATCGGGCCGCCCGCGGAGGCCGGTCGGAGCGGCCGGATCCGGCGGACGGGTCGACATCCCGGCGCGCACCCCGGTATCGAAGGAGAAGACACAATGGAAAGCAGGCGGAAGTTCTTGAAGACGTCGGCCGCGGCGCTCACGGTCGCGGCGGCCAGGCCGGTGTTCGGGTTCCAGGGCGCCAACGACCGGGTCCGCATGGCGATCATCGGCGCCGGCAACCGCGGCGGGCGCGTGTTCGACTCCTTGGCCCGCCAGAAGGAAGTCCAGTGGGTGGGCGCGGCCGAAGTGAACAAGGCCAAGCTCGATCAGTGGATGACCCCCGCCCGCCAGACCTTCAAGCTCGACGTGGTCGGTGACTACCGCCGCCTGCTCGATCGCAAAGACGTGGACGCCGTGCTCATTGCCACGCCGGATCACTGGCACGCCCAGCAGACCGTGGACGCCATCGCCGCGGGCAAGGACGTCTACGTCGAGAAGCCGGCCTCGAACTCGATTCCCCGCATCAACGCGATGCTCCAGGCCTACAAGAAGGGCAAGCAGGTCGTCCAGATCGGCACGCAGCAGCGCAGCTGGGACCACTTCATGGAAGCCAAGAAGGTCGTCGACTCCGGCGTCCTCGGCAACATCACCCACATCTACATCGTCCAGCCCGGCTCCTACGCGCGGCCGAAGGAGGCCGAAGCGCCGGTGCCCGCGGGCCTGGACTGGGAAGGATTCCAGGGGCCGGCCGAACGCCGGCCGTTCAAGCCGAGCCGGCTGGCGTTCCGCGGCTGGTACGCCTATGGCGGCGGTCTCGTTGCCGACTGGGGCGCCCACCATGTCGACGTGGCCCACTGGTTCATGAACGCCGACCGCAAGGTGCCGATCAAGACCACGGCGGTGGGCTCGTTCCTGGCGGTGCCGGACGCGGATCCCGAGCAGGTCCCCGACACCTTCTCGATCGCCTGGCAATACGACAAGTTCCTGATGACGTTCGCCAACGGCGAGGTGGCCCGGTCGCAGGACGATCTGGAAGGCTGGGGCGTGTTCTTCATCGGCAACCGCGGCTCGCTGCAGGTCAACCGCATGGGCTACGCCGTGCGGCCGAACGTGCCGCGCACCCAGCGCAAGCAGGGAGCGCCGCCACCGCCGACGGCGGGTGGCATGACGCTCGGCGGTCCGGCGGCGGCTGCCCCGGGCGGGCCTGGCGGACCCGGCGGGCCGGGAGCCGGACGCGGCGGCCGCGGCGGGCGCGGCGGCGATCCCAACCTGCCGCCCCTCGAACACAAGGTCTGGCTCAATCCCAAGGGCGGGGTGGAAGAGGACTATCCGCTCGACGCCCACACGCGCAACTTCCTCGACTGCATGAAGTCGCGCCAGAAGCCGGCGGCCGACATGGAGATCGGCTACTACGCGGCGCTGCCGTGCCTGCTCGCCCTCGAGTCGATGCAGCAGGGGAAGACGCTGGCCTGGGACGAAGCCGCGATGAAAAGCAAGTGAAACCTGAACTGCGCGTGGCCCTGCTTGGCCAGGGCTTCATGGGCAAGGCCCATTCGAATGCCTATTGCCAGGCCGGGCACTTCTACGATCTGCCGTTCCGGATCCGCCGCCGGCTGATCTGCGGACGGGATGCGGCCGCGCTGGCGGTCATGGCCGAGCGCTGGGGGTGGGAAGAGACCGCCACCGACTGGCGCGCGGCCATCGATCATCCGGACGTCGACGCGGTCGACATCTCGCTCCCGAATCACCTGCACGCCGAGGCGGCGATCGCGGCGTCGGCGGCAGGGAAGATCGTGATGTGCGAGAAGCCGCTGGCCCTGTCGCTCGAGGAAGGCCAGCGGATGGTCGAGGCGGCGCGCAGCGTGCCGACGATGGTCTGGTTCAACTACCGGCGGGTACCGGCGATCGCGTTCGCGCGGCAGCTGATCGACGACGGCCGGCTGGGCACGATCTTCCACTACGACGCCGCCTACCGCCAGCAGTGGGGCGCCGACCTGTCCCGGGCCGCCACCTGGCGCATGGATCCGGCGCTGGCCGGGTCGGGCGTGGCCGACGACCTGCTCACGCACCTCATCGACACCGCGCTCTACCTGAACGGGCCGGTCGAGGAGGGGATTGCGGTGACGCGGACCTTCGCGGCCGGCCGCAAGGTGGACGATGCGTTCGTGGCGATGCTGAACTTCGCGAACGGCAGCGTCGGGACGTTCGAGGCGACCCGCTTCGGCATCGGCTGCAAGAACGCGAACACCTTCCAGATCCACGGATCGGGCGGCATGCTCCGCTTCAACCTGGAGCGCCTGAACCACCTCGAGTTCGTGGACGCCTCGGATCCGTCGACCGAGCAGGGGCCGCGCGACCTGCTCGTCACCGACATGAAGCACCCGATCTTCCCGAATTTCTGGCGTCCGGGCCACATCGTCGGCTACGAGCACACCTTCATCGCGGCGCTGGCCGAATTTCTCGACTGCGTGTCGCGCGGGGTGCCGTTCCATCCCGACTTCGCCGACGCGCTCGAGGTGCAGCGGGTGCTCGACGCGCTGCAGCGTTCCGCCGTCACGCGCCAGTGGACGGCCGTCGGCGTTCCCGGCGCGGCCACGGCACGTTAATCACCAGGACAACGTTCATGGTCACTACTGCAGGCGAGCCGTTGCTGTCGTCGAAAACCCGCTGGACCATCGTCGCGCTGCTGTCGACGTCCATTGCCATCAACCTGCTCGACCGCCAGGTGCTGTCGGTCCTGGCGGCGGAGCTCAGGACGCAGTTCGGCTGGACCAACGCGCAGTACGGCTACATCGCCGTGGCGTTCAATCTCGGCATGATGTCCGGGCAGGTGCCCGCCGGCATCCTGATGGACCGGGTGGGCGCACGCGTCGGGCTGGCCTTCATCTTCGTGGCCTGGTCGGGCATCAGCGTGCTGCACGCGCTGGCCGGCCCCGGCACGGCGATCGAGTCGATCGCGAGCGCCCTGATCTCCTGGATTCCCGGCGTCCCGGTGCTGGCCGCCGGCCTCGCCGGGTTCATCCTGCTGCGGTTCGTGATGGGCCTCAGCCAGTGCGGCAACTACACCGCCGGGATCAAGGCGCTGGCGGGCCTCTTCCCCGCGGCGAGCCGGTCGCGGGCGGGCGGCCTCTTCAATGCCGGCGCCCAGTTCGGATCCGTCATCGCGCCGCCCATCGTGGTCTTCCTCGCCAGCCAGTTCGGCTGGCGGATGGCGTTCGTCATCCCCGGGCTGGTCGGGTTGCTCTGGCTGATCCCGTGGCTGGCGACGTTCCCCGACAAGCACACTGTCGCCGCCGCATCGGTGCAGCCGGCGGGGGCGCCGACGATCGCGGCTCCCGCGCTGCGGTTCGGGCAGCTGATTGGCAATCACAAGGTCCTGGGGCTCCTCCTGATCCGCGTCTTCACCGGCCCGATTACCACCTTCTACTGGACCTGGCTGCCGCTCTACCTGCGGACGGGACGCGGGATGTCGTTCCTCGCGGTCGGCTTCTTCGCTTCGGTCCCCAACCTGATCGGCATGAGCGGCAACGTGGTTGGCGGGCTGCTGACCGACCGCTTCGTCAAGGCGACCGGTTCGGTGGACAAGGGGCGCAAGCTGGCGTTCACCTGCGCCTTCGGCCTCGGCGCGCTCAGCATGACGATGCCGTTCATCGACAACGACTACCTGGCGGTGCTGCTGATGGGGCTGGCGCTGTTCGGCAACCAGTGGGTGGCCGCCACCTACATCGGCACCGTGGGCGATGTCGTGCCGCAGCAGCTGGCGGGCCGCGTCAACGGCATTGCCGGGTTCGGCGACAACGGCGCCGCGCTGCTTGCGGTGCTCTACACCGGCGTCATCGTCGACGCCTACGGCTGGACGCCGGTGTTCTTTGGCGCCGGCCTGCTGCCGTTCCTGGCGATGGCCAGCCTGTTCCTGGTGTTGCGGCGGATTGAGCCGGCGCGATTCGGCGCCCGGCTCGCGTGAACCACGACGTGAGTCTGCAGACGAAGAGGGTAGTTGCCATGGTGTCGTTCATCCGCGCCCGCGCGGCCCGGCTGGTGCTGCCGGTGCTGGCCGCCGGTGCCGTCACGCTGTCCCTCGTGGCGCAGGGCCCGCCCGCCCAGGCACCCGCCGCGCCGGCGCCGGCGCCGGGGCAGCAGCCGCCGCCTCCGGGGGCACCGGCCGGACGCGGCGATCCCGCCGGACGTGGCGGCGAGGCCGCCGGCAGGGGCCGCGGGTTCGGCCGCGGCGCGCCGATGTGGGAGCCGGACTTCTCGAAGAAGCCGCCCGGTCCAGCCGCTGACGCCGGCCGAGCAGGCGAAGCGCTTCTGGCTGCCGCCCGGCTTCAAGATCGAGCCGGTGCTGACCGATCCCGACATCGAGGAGCCGGCGCAGATCGCCTTCGACGGCAACGGCCGCATGTTCGTCGCTCGAGCTGCGCGGCTACATGCAGGACGCCGACGGCGACGGCGAGCTCGACCCGGTCGGCCGCATCTCCGTGCACGAGGACGCGACAACGACGGCGTCTACGAGACGCACCACGTCTTCGTCGACAACCTGGTCTTCCCGCGCTTCGTGATGCCGTTCGGCGCCAACGCGATCCTGACGAAGGAATCGAACGCCGACGAGGTCTGGAAGTACACCGACACGAACAACGACGGCGTCGCCGACAAGAAGGAGCTGTTCGCCACCGGCATGGGCCGGCTGGTGAACGTCGAGCACCAGGAGAGCGGCCTGATCTGGGCGCTCGACAACTGGATCTACAGCACCATCAACTCGGTGCGGCTCCGCTGGACGCCGACCGGCGTGCTGCGCGAGCCGACCGGCACCAACGGCGGCCAGTGGGGCGTGACGCAGGACAACTACGGCAAGATGTGGTTCCAGGCCGGCGCCAGCGGCATGCCCGGCTACTTCCAGTTCCCGGTCGCCTACGGCAACTTCACGAACCCCGATCAGTTCGAGCCCGACCTCAACATCACGTGGGGCGCGCCGGTGCTCATCGCCGACATGCAGGGCGGCATGAACGCCGTCCGCATGCCCGACGGGTCGCTCGCGCGCGCGACCGGCTCGGCCGGCAACGACATCTTCCGCGGCGACCGGCTGCCGGCGGACATGATCGGCGACTACTTCTACGGCGAGGTCGTGGCGCGGATCGTCCGGCGCCTGCGGCCGGTCAAGGACAGAGGGGCTGACGCAGGTCCGCAACGTCTATCCGCTGCTCGGAGTTCATCCGCTCGACCGACCCGCTGTTCCGCCCCGTCGACGTGACGACCGCGCCGGACGGCACGATGTACATCACCGACATGTACCGCGGCATCATCCAGGAGTCGCAGTGGTCGGGCCCCGGCACCTACCTGCGCCAGCGCATCGACCAGTACGCGCTCGACAAGATCGTGCGGCAAGGGCCGCATCTGGCGCGTGACCTACGAGGGCATGGGCCGCCGCACCGAGGCGCCGCGCATGCTGAGCGAGACGCCGGCGCAGCTCGTCGCGCACCTCGCCCATCCGAACGGCTGGTGGCGCGACACCGCGCAGCAGCTGCTCGTGCTGAAGCAGGACAAGTCGGTGGTGCCGGCGCTGGTGAAGATGGCGCGGACGCGATGCGGACCCGCTGGCCCGCATCCACGCGCTGTGGACGCTCGAAGGCCTCGGCGCGCTCGACGCGGCGCTCGCCGCGTGCAGCTGATGGAGGATGGCGACCCGCAGATCCGGATCCAGGCGATCCGCGCCAGCGAGACGCTGTACAAGGCGGGCGAGCGTGCCGCTCGCGGCGGACTACAAGGCGAGCAACGGACGATGCCGACGCCGACGTCGTCATGCAGGCGATGATGACGATGAACACGCTGAAGGTGCCCGACGCGCCCGCCGCGATCAAGGCGGCGATGGAGCGGCACCAGGCGAAAGGCGTCCAGCTCGTCGCGAGCACGATCCTGAAGCCGGCGGGCAACGCCGGCCGGGGCGGCGGCTACTTCATGGCGGCGGTGGCACCGTTCACCGACGAGGAGCAGGCCACGCTCGACAAGGGGCGTGAGATCTACACGCAGGTCTGCTTTGCCTGCCACGGCGACGATGGCGGGGGCGGGCGCGTGCCTGGTTCCGAGAATGCGCCGCCGCTCGGGCCGCCGCTGGCGTCGTCGCCGCGGGTGCTGGGCCCGTCGGACTACGTGATCAACACGCTGCTGCACGGCCTGACCGGCCCGCTCGACGGCATCAACTACCCCGACGTGATGATCGCGATGGGCATCCAGAACGACGAATGGATCGCCGCGATCGGGTCCTACGTGCGGAACTGCGTTCGGCAACCGCGCGCCGTTCGTGACACGCCGGGGACGTGGCGCGCGTCCGCAAGGCGACCGCGGGCCGCAAGACGCCGTGGAATACCGCCGACCTGGTGGCCTCGCTGCCGAAGCCGCTGCTGACCGACGGATGGAAGCTGACCGCGAGCCACAACAACGCGACGGCCGGCGCCGCATTGACGCTGCTGCCATGGACCTCGGGTGCGGCGCAGGCGCCGGGAATGTGGCTGCAGGTCGAGCTGCCGCGGCCGGTCACGGTGGCCGGGCTCCAGCTGGAATCGCCTCCAGCTGCCGTCGACACGACGCCGGCCGTGCCGGGTGCCCCGACGCGCTCGGGCGCCGGACGCGGCAGCGCGGCGCCGACCGTGCCAGGGTTCGCGCGGGGTTACGAGATCGACGTCTCCGCCGACGGATCGACGTGGAGCAAGCCGGTGGCGCGCGGGCAGGGCCGGGGAGCGGTGATGGAAATCACCTTTGCGCCCGTCCGTGCCAGGTTCGTGCGCATCAGGCAGACCGGCTCGGCCGACAACGTGCCGTGGTCGGTCAAGAAGCTGCGGCTGTTCGAGGCGGCTGGCGCGCCGGCCACTCCGTAGCTGGGAATGATGCCGCGGCACGCTGCCGCCAGACATTGGTTTACGAGAGGAAGTGAGAGATGGTGCGGAAGTACGCGATTGGTCTGATGTCATGTGTCCTGGCGATTGTGACGGTGAGCGGCCAGACGCCCCCGGCCGGCACCGCTGCCCCGGCGCCGGGCGCCGCGCCGGCACAGCAGCCGCCGCCGGCGGGCCGTGGCGGCGGCCGCGGCGGGCCGCAGCTCGTGTCGCCCGAGGTCAAGGTCGATAACACCGTGACGTTCCGCTTCCGGGCGCCCAATGCCAAAGAGGTGCGGCTCATCGGCGAACTGGATGGCCAGACATATCCGATGACAAAGGACGAGGGCGGCGTCTGGAGCGTGACGATCGGCCCGCTCTCGCCCGACGTCTACAACTACCAGTTCAACGTCGACGGCGTGATCGCGATGGATCCCGTCAACCCGGCGGTGAAGCTCGGGTTTGGCGCGTTCCCGCCAGCCAACCTGTTCGAGATCCCGGGCGACGAATTCGACGATGCCCGCAGCGTGCCGCACGGCTCGGTCCGGATCGAGACCTACCACTCGAAGACGCTTGGCGTGCCCCGCACCCTGTGGATCTACACCCCGCCCGGCTACGAAACCGGGAACACGCGCTACCCCGTGTTCTACCTGCTGCATGGCTCGGGCAACATCGAATCGAGCTGGATGCTGACCGGCCGCGCCAACTACATCCTCGACAACCTGATTGCCGAGGGGAAGGCCAAGCCGATGATCATCGTGAACCCGCTCGGCTACGCGCGCCAGGGCGTCAACCTGGCGCCCGAGCGTCCGGTCACGACGCCGGCCGGCCCGGGGGCGCAGCCCGGCGGCGGCGCGTTCGGCAAGGACCTGCTGGACGACGTCGTGCCGTTCGTGGAGGGGAAGTTCCGGACGCTGAAGACCGCGGACAGCCGTGCGATCGGCGGGCTGTCGATGGGCGGCGGCCAGACCGCGGCGATCGGCTTCACCAATCCCGACAAGTTCCACTCGATCGTGATCATGAGCGCGGGGGCGAAGAACGCGCTGCAGCAGTATCCGGATTTCTTCAAGGACGCAGCGGCCGTCAACAAGCAGCTCAAGCTGCTGTGGGTGGGCGTCGGCAAGGACGACAAGCTGGTGATGGCCGGGAGCACCGCGCTCGGAGAGGCGCTGAAGACGGCCGGGATCACGCACACCTACCGGGTGACCGAGGGACGCCACGAGTGGGTCGTCTGGCGGCATCATCTGCGCGAGGTCGCGCCGCTCCTGTTCCGCTGACCGCGGCCCGGGCCGCGTCTCGTGGTCTCGTGATGTGCACTATGATGCCCTCTGAGACGTATGCCTAACGATCAGGCCGGTCCGGCGGGCCCCGCGGGGGAGCGCAGGCACGCCCCCGAGTCCGGGCTCGCCGGCACCCAGCCGCCCCTGCTGTATCCACCCTACAGGTCCACGGTCCGGCGGGCTCCCTCGCTGCGTTTGATCGAGCTGCCGCGCGCCCTGGCCGACCTGGCGGCCCCGGTGTTCGGACAGCTGCCGATCGGCGATACCGACAACGACCTCACGCGGCAGCACGACGGCGAGCCAATCGGCGAGCGGATCATCGTCGCCGGACAGGTGCGCGACGAAGACGGCAAGCCGATGCCCCACACCCTCGTGGAGGTGTGGCAGAGCAACGCCGCCGGGCGGTATCGCCATGCGGTGGACGACCATCCGGCGCCGCTCGATCCGAACTTCACCGGCGCCGGACGCGCGATCACGGACGCGGACGGGCGCTACCGCTTCGTCACGATCAAGCCGGGCGCCTATCCGTGGCGTAATCACCCGAACGCCTGGCGGCCGGCCCACATCCACTTCTCGCTGTTCGGCACCTCTTTCCTGACGCGGCTCGTCACGCAGATGTACTTTCCCGGCGACCCGCTGTTTCCCTACGATCCGATGTTCCAGTCGATCCGGGACGAGCGCGCCCGCCAGCGCCTGGTGTCGCAGTTCGATCCCGGACTCACCGAGCCGGAATGGGCTCTCGGCTACCGGTTCGACATCGTGCTTCGCGGCCGGCACTCGACGCCGTTCGAGGGGCGCACATGACCGCCACCGCCTCGCAGACCGTCGGGCCGTTTTTCCACTTCGGGCTGGCCACGAACCCGGCGCTCGGACGGATGGCGCCGGACGGTGCCGCCGGCGAGCGGCTGTCGCTGCGGGTTCTGCGTGGTGGACGGCGACGGCGCCGCCGTACCCGACGCGTTGATCGAGCTGTATCAGGCCGACAGCGAGGGGCACTACGGCGGGCCGGCGTTCAGCGGCTTTGGACGGCTCGCCACCGGCGCGGACGGCGCCTGCGTCTTCGAGACCGTGCGGCCGGGGTCCGTACCCGACGCCAGGGGAGGCCGGCAGGCGCCGCACGTGAACGTGTGCCTGTTCGCCCGCGGCCTGCTGCGGCACATCTGCACGCGCATCTATTTCGCAGGTGATGCCGGACTGGATACCGATCCCGTGTTGTCGCTGGTGCCGGCGGCACGCCGCCACACGCTGCTGGCCACGCCGGTCGAGGGGGAGGCGGGGACCTGGCTGTTCCCGATACGGCTGCAGGGGCACCAGGAAACGGTGTTCTTCGATCTATGAGCGGCGGGTGGAGATGACCGGCGCCCGTCTGATCGACAGCCTCGCCACGACGGACGAGCTCGCCGATCTGTTCTCGGACCGCGCCGTGCTGCAGGCCATGCTCGACTTCGAAATCGCGCTGGCACGGGCGGCGGCGGAGGCCGGCGCCATACCCCCGCGGGCGGCGGAGTCGATCGCCGGGGCCGCGCGGGTGGAGCGGTTCGATGCCGCGGCGCTCGCGACCGCGGCGCGGCAGGCCGGCACGCCGGCGGTGGCCTTCGTGGCGGCACTGCGGGCACAGGTGCAGGCCGTCGACGTGGAGAGCGCGTCGTTCGTGCACTGGGGAGCCACCAGCCAGGACGTCACCGATTGTGCCCTGGTCCTGCTGCTCGAGCGTGCCCATGCGCTGATCGCCCGCGATCACGACCGCCTCGTGGCCGGGCTCGTGCGGCTCTCGAATGCCCACGCCGGCACGGTCATGCTCGGGCGGACGCTGCTGCAGCCCGCGACGCCGATCACCTTCGGGCTGAAGGTGGCGCACTGGCATGCCGCCGCCGCTCGATCGTGGACGCGGCTGTCCGGTGCCTGGCAGGCGGCGCTCGTGATCCAGTTTGGCGGCGCCGCGGGCACCCGTGCGGCCGCCGGTGAGCATGCCGCCGCGCTCGTCAGCGCGCTGTCCACCCGGCTCGACCTTCACCCCGCGGCGCCCTGGCACACGGACCGCGATCGGCTCGGCGCGCTGGTCGCCGGCCTCGGCCTCTACACCGCCGCGCTCGGCAAGATCGCGCGCGACATCGCCCTGCTGATGCAGGCGGAAGTCGGCGAGGTGGCCGAGCCGGGCGGCGGCTCGTCGGCGATGCCGCACAAGCGCAATCCCTCGGGCTGCGCCGTGGCGCTCGCGGCCGCCACGCGCATGCCCGGCCTGGTCGCCGCCTTCCTCACCGGCATGATCCAGGAGCACGAGCGGGCGCTCGGCGGCGTGCAGGCCGAGTGGCCGACGATTGCCGCGAGCGTGCAGACGGCGGGCGCCGCCGCGGCGGCGATGGCCGCGGTGCTCGAGGGGCTCAGCGTGGATCCGGCCCGGATGCGCGCGAACCTCCACGCCACGCGCGGCGTGGTGTTCGCGGAGCGTGCCGTGACGCTGCTGACGCCGCCGCTGGGCCGTGAGGCGGCGCACGCCATCGTCACGGCCGCGGTGGAGGATGCCCGCGCGGGCGGCCGGCGCTTTGGCGAGGCGCTCGCTGCGGTGCCCGAAGCGGCCGCGGCGCTCGGCGCCGACGGCCTCCGGGACCTCGAGCGGCCCGAAGCGTATCTGGGGGAGTCGGAAGCGCTGCGGGCGCACCTCCTGCGCGCGGAGCCGCGGACGGAGTAACCAGCCGCCATGCCGTTTGCCTATCGCCAGGGCTCCCGCCACTACTACCGGCACGAAGGGGCGGAACGTGCCCCGGCCCTCGTGCTGTCGCACTCGCTCGGCCTCGATCACGGCATGTGGAACGGCCAGGCAGCGGACTGCGTGCCGCACTTCCAGGTGCTGCGCTACGACATCCGCGGCCACGGCGGCTCGGACGCGACCCCTGGCGACTACTCGATCGAGCAGCTCGGCCTGGACGCGCTGGCGGTTGCCGATGCCGCCGGCGTGCAGCGGTTCGCGTTCTGCGGCCTGTCGCTCGGCGGGATGGTCGGGCAGTGGCTCGGGGCGCACGCGCCTGAGCGGCTGACCCATCTCGTGCTCGCGAACACCTCGCCGCGGCTGACCGATCCCGCCGCGATGGAAGGGCGGCGCCGCGCCGTGCTCGACGGCGGCATGCCGGCAGTCGCCGGCATGGTGATGGGGCGGTTCTTCTCGCCGGCCGTTCTCGCCTCCGAGGCGCCGCACGTGGATTGGGCGCGGCGGGCGCTGCTCGCGACCGACCCGGTCGGCTATGCCGGGTGCTGCGCCGCGATCCGCGACATGGATCACACGGCCAGTCTCGCGGCGATCCGCGTGCCGACGCTCGTGATCAACGGCGACCTCGACGTGTCGATGCCCTGGGCCGCCCACGGCGACGTGCTCGCGCACGGCATTCCAGGCGCCCGCGCGGTCAGGCTCCCGGCGGCGCACCTGTCCAACCTCGAGCGCCCGCGGTCGTTCACCGCCGCCCTGCTCGGGTTCCTGCTGCCGCGGGCTGACGCGTCGGTCGAGACCGGCCTGGCGGTGCGGCGGGCCGTGCTTGGCGCGGCGCACGTCGATCGCAGCATGGCGGCGGCCACCGACTTCACGCGCGATTTCCAGGATCTGATCACACGCTTTGCCTGGGGCGCGATCTGGGCGCGGCCCGGGCTCGACCACCGCACCCGCCGCCTGCTGGTGCTGACGACGACCGCCGCGCTCGGACGCTGGGAGGAATTCCGCCTCCACGTGCGCGCCGGCCTGGCGGGAGGGCTCGAGATGTGCGACCTGGAGGAGGTGCTCCTCCAGGTCGCCGTTTACGCGGGAGTGCCCGCGGCGAACACCGCTTTCCACGTCGCCGCCGAGGAACATGCCGCCATGAGAGACGCATGACACAGTCCACGGTCAACGTCCGCGAGGATCGCGGCATCGCGGTCATCCACATCGACAATCCGCCGGTGAACGCGCTCGATGCCGGTGTCGCCGGCACCATCACCGCGGCGGTCGAGGCGGCGGCCGCCAATCCCTCGGTCGCGGCCATCGTCGTGATCGGCGCCGGGAAGACCTTCGTGGCCGGTGCCGACATCGGCAGCCTCGAGCGGGCGGCCTGGGGAGACCCGGCCGGCGCGATGGACCTGCATCCGCTGCTCGCCTGCGTCGAGGACTGCCAGAAGCCCGTGGTGATGGCCATCCATGGCACCGCCCTCGGCGGCGGCCTCGAGCTGGCGATGGCCGGCCATTTCCGCATCGCTGCCGCCGACGCCGTGCTGGGGCAGCCCGAGGTCAACCTCGGCATCATCCCGGGGGCCGAGGGCACCCAGCGGCTGCCGCGCCTCGTCGGCATCGAGCGTGCGCTCGACATGTGCGTCACCGGCAAGCCGCTCAAGGCGCCGGACGCGCTCGAGGCGGGTCTGCTCGACGCGGTCGTGCAGGACGACCTGCCCGCCGCCGCCGTCGAGTTCGCGCGGAATGCCGGCGCGCGCCCGCGGGTCAGGACGCGCGACTTGCACGCCAAGCTCGGCGCGCCTGCTGAGAATGCGCCGCTCTTTGCCGCCGCCCGGGCGCTCGCGGCCAGGTCACGCCGTTCACAGGTCGCGCCGCTCAAGGCCATCGACGCCATCGAGGCCGCGGCCACGCTGCCCTTCGACGACGGCTGCCGGCGCGAGCGCGAGCTCTTCCGCGAGTGCGTGGCTACCGAGCAGGCGAAGGCGCTCATTCATCTCTTCTTTGCCGACCGCGCCGTCGCCCGGGTGAGCGACCTGCCCGCGCAGCCGTCGCCCCCGTCCTTCGCAACGGTTGCCGTCGTCGGCGCCGGCACCATGGGCGCCGGCATTGCCACGGCCTGCGCCAACGCCGGGCTGTCGGTGATCCTGAAGGACAGCTCGCAGGGCGCGCTCGACGCCGGCATGGCGACCGTCCGCCGCAACTTCGACTCGGGCGTCAAGCGCGGACGCATGACGCCGGAAACAGCGGCCAAGCGCCTGTGCCGCATCCGGCCGCAGATGACCTACGACGGCTTCGCCGCGGCCGACGTGATCATCGAAGCGGTCTTCGAGCAGCTGGATCTCAAGAAGAACATCTTCCGCGAGCTCGACGGGGTGGCCGGACCGTCCGCCGTGCTGGCGACCAACACCTCGACGCTCGATGTCGATGCGATTGCCGGCGCCACGTCCCGCCCCTCGCGCGTGGTCGGGCTGCACTTCTTCAGCCCGGCGCACGTGATGCGGCTCCTCGAGGTGGTGCGCGGACAGGACGCCGGCGGCGACACCCTGGCGGCCGCGCTGGCGTTCGGCAAACGGCTCGGCAAGGTGCCGGTGGTGGTCCGGAACTGCCGGGGATTCGTCGGCAACCGGATGATGTTTCCGTACATGTACGAGGCGCAGCTGCTCGTCGAGGAAGGCGCCACGCCGGGACAGGTCGATGGCGCGCTGGTCGAGTTCGGGATGGCGATGGGCATCTTTGCTGTCGACGACATGGCCGGCATCGACGTGGCGTGGCGGGTGCGGCAGGAGCTCGGGTGGGGCGGCGAGCCAGGCGCCCGTCATCCGCTCGTGGCCGACAAGCTCTACGAGCTCGGGCGCTACGGCCAGAAGACCGGCGCCGGCTGGTATCGCTACGACGAGCAGCGCCGGGCGACGCCGGATCCCGAGGTCCTCGATCTGATTCGCGCCACCGCCGCCGCAGCCGGCATTCCGCAGCGCACGTTCACCAACGCGGAGATCGTCGAGCGCTGCATCTACGCGCTGATCAACGAAGGGGCGCGCATCGTCCAGGACGGCTCGGCGCAGCGCGCCTCCGACATCGACGTGATCTACGCGAATGGCTACGGGTTTCCGGCCTGGCGCGGCGGGCCGATGTTCTACGCCGATCGCACCGGCCTGGCGGTGATCCACGAACGGATCGTGGCCTTCGAGCGCGCGCACGGCTCGCGGTGGGCGCCGGCGCCGCTGCTCGCCGAGCTGGCCGCGTCCGGGCGCACGTTCCGCGAGCGCGACCGGGCGAATGGCTGATCCGGGGCCGCCGCGTATCCTGCCCGCCGCGACGGTGATCCGCCGGCGGGACGACGGCACGCTGTACGCGACCTCCCCGCACCAGCTCGGTCGCTATCCGGACAAGCTGACCGAGCGCCTCGATCATTGGGCCACACACGCGCCGGAGCGGACATTCCTGGCCCAGCGTGGTGCCGACGGGGCGTGGCGCCACGTCACTTATGGCGACACGCGGGCCCGGCGTGCGCGCGCTGGCGCAGGCGCTGATCGATCGCGGCCTGTCGAGCGACCGGCCTGTCGTCATCCTCTCGGGCAACAGCATCCGGCACGCGTGTCTCGCTCTCGCGGCGATGTACGCCGGCGTTCCGTATGCCCCCATCGCCCCCGCCTACTCGCTGCTGGCACGGGAATACACGACGCTCGAAGGCGCTGTGGCGCTCGCTGACGCCGGGCCTGGTGTTCGCGGAGGACGGACAGCTGTTCGAGCGCGCGCTCGAAAGCGTCGCCGGCGGGGGGCACGAGATCGTGACCGGGTCGTCCGCCGCGTCGCTCTCGAGCACGGCGTTCACCGCCCTCGAGCGGACCGCCCCCACCGCCGCCGTTGACGCCGCGCACGCCCGTGTTGGCGGCGACACGATCGCCAAGATCCTGTTCACGTCCGGTTCGACCGGCGCGCCCAAGGGGGTGGTCAACACCCAGCGCATGCTGTGCGCCAACCAGGAGATGCTGCGGACGGCGCTGCCGCTGCTCGGCGATCAGCCGCCGGTGCTGTGCGACTGGCTGCCCTGGAACCACACCTTCGGCGGCAACCACAACTTCGGCATCGTCCTCTACAACGGTGGCACCCTCTACATCGACGGCGGCAGGCCGACGCCCGACGGCTTCGAGACCACTCTCGCCAACCTTCGGGAGGTCGCGCCGACCGCATACTTCAACGTGCCCCGCGGATACGACCTGCTGGCGCCCTGCCTCCGCGCCGACGCCAGCCTGCGCGATCGCTTCTTCAGCCGCCTCGACATGCTCTTCTGCGCGGCCGCGACGCTGCGCCAGCAGGTGGCCGACGACCTGACCGCTGCCGGCCGCGCGGCCGGACGCGACCGGGTGCCCTTCGTCACCGGCCTCGGGGCCACCGAGAGCGCGCCATTCGCGCTCTGCGCGGGGGATGCGCCGTTCACCGGAGGGCGTGTCGGCGTGCCGGCGCCCGGCCTCGAGCTGAAACTGGCCCCGGCCGGCGGCCGGCTCGAGGCGAGGCTCCGCGGCCCCAGCATCACGCCGGGGTACTGGCGCGATCCGGCGATGACGGCCGAGGCGTTCGACGACGAGGGGTTCTACAAGCTCGGGGACGCCGTCGGCTTCGTGGACCCGGCCGACCCGTCGCTGGGGTTCGTGTTCGAAGGCCGGCTGACGGAAGACTTCAAGCTGTCAACCGGGACGTGGGTGAGAGTCGGTGCCCTGCGGGCCGCGCTGCTCGGGCAGCTTGGTGACCTCGCCTTCGATGTCGTCGTCACGGGGCACGATCGTGACTTCGTGGGCGCCTTGATCTTTCCCGGAGACGACGCCGCCAGGCGCCTCGGTCCCGCCGCGTTCCGGCGGCAGGTGGCGGATCGGCTGGCCGCGTTTTCGGCAAGCCATCCGGGCAGCTCGACCGCGGTGCGCCGGGCGCTCCTGCTCCGGGAGCCGCCGGCGATCGACGCGATGGAGCTGACCGACAAGGGCTCGGTCAGCCAGCGGGCGGTCCTGATGAATCGGGCCGCGCAGGTGGAGCAGTTGTATGCCCACGCGCCACCGGATCTCGTGATCATCGTTCACCAGCAGGGACGGGAGCCTTCGTGAGCCACCGCAAGCAGATCGACCCGGCCGGCCTCGCCGCCATCGACGTCCACGTGCACCTCGAGGTCGAGCACGCCTCGGATACGGACGACGCGGCGCGGAAGTATTTCAAGGAGAGCGGCGCGCCCAGGGATCGGAAAGGGCAGGCCGAGTACTACCGCTCGCGGAAGATCGCCTTCGTCGTGTTCACCGTGGACGAGCGGCTGAGCGGCCGCCCGCAGGCCACCAACGACGAGGTCCTCGAGTTCGCGTCCGAGAACGCCGACATTGCCATCGCCTTTGCCAGCATCGATCCCACGCGCGGGCCGGACGCCGTGCGCGAGGCGAAGCGGCTCGTCGCCACGGGTCTCGTCCGCGGCCTCAAGCTGCACCCGCCGCTCCAGCAGTTCTTTGCCAACGACCGGATCGCCTATCCGCTCTACGAGGTGTTTGCCGAGGCGGGGCTGCCGGTGCTGTTTCACACCGGCCACAGCGGCATCGGCACGGGGATGCCGGGCGGCGGCGGGATCCGGTTGAAGTACGGCAACCCGATGCACATCGACGACGTGGCGGTGGATTTCCCGGATCTGCCGATCATCATGGCCCACCCGTCGTTCCCCTGGCAGGACGAGGCGATCTCCATCTGCCTGCACAAGCCGACCGTGTACATCGACCTGTCGGGCTGGTCGCCGCGGTATTTCTCGCCGGCGCTGGTGCAGTATGCGAACTCGCTGCTCAAGACGAAGGTGCTGTTCGGGTCCGACTATCCCTGGATCACCCCGGACCGCTGGCTGGCGGATTTCGACGGCATCGGCATCAAGCCGGAGGTCCGGCCGCTCATCCTGAAGGAGAACGCGGTCCGGCTGCTGGGGCTGGGCGAGCCGCCACCGGCGTGAGCCGCGGGGTCGCTGGGCCGCGCCGCAACTGCCCGGTGATGCTCGCCGATCGATTGACAACGCACGCGGCGCCGACCACAATCCGCCACGCATGACCAAGAGACCTGACCGGGCGAACGTGCATCTCGTCGGCGGCGCTGATCATGGCGTGCGTGGCGCTGGCGGGGCCGGCGCTGGCGCAGCCCTACACCGCACGCCAGACCGGCGACGTCGTCGAGCTGCGGGATGCGGGCAGCACGACCGTCGTGTCGATCCTGGTGCCGCTGGGCAACATCGCCTTCGAGATGACGGTGAACGGGCACAACGTTCTCCATTGGCCGTACGCCACCCTCGAGGAGTTCCGCAAGCGGCCCGGCTTCAACGGCATCCCGTTCCTCGGCCCCTGGGCGAACCGGCTCGACGAACAGGCGTTTTATGCGAACGGCCGCCGCTATGCGTTCGACATGGCGCTCGGCAACGTCCGTGGCGCGATTCCCATCCACGGCCTGCTCACCTTTGCCGATGCCTGGACAGTGGTGCGCGTCGAGGCCGACGGGACCTCGGCGCGCGTGACCTCGCGGCTGGACTTCTACCGGGAGCCGCTGTGGATGAAGCAGTTCCCGTTCGCGCACGCGATCGAGATGACGCACGTGCTCGAGCAGGGGACGCTGCGCGTGACGACCCGCATCGAGAACCTGAGCACGCAGCCGATGCCGGTGGCGATCGGCTTCCATCCTTATTTTCAGCTGACGGACTCGCCGCGCGACGCGTGGACGATTTCGGTCGGGGCCAGGCGCGAGTGGCTGCTGGCCGCCAACCTCGTCCCGACGGGCGAGACCCGGCCGATCGAGGCCTTTTTCCCGGATCCCCGGGCGGTGCCGCTGAAGGACTTCGACCTGGATCATGTGTTCGGCGATCTGGTGCGGGACGAGGCGGGACGGGCCACGATGACGCTGACGGGGCGCCGGCAGGCGCTCGACGTGGTGGTCGGGCCGAACTACCGCGCGATGGTGATCTACGCGCCGAAGCCGCGCAACTTCATCTGCTTCGAGCCGATGGCGGGCATCACCAACGCGATGAACCTGGCGCACAAGGGGCTGTACAAGGATCTGCAGCACATCGAGCCGGGTGGGGTGTGGCAGGAGAGCTTCTGGGTGCGGCCGCGGGGCTTCTAATCGGAATCCCGAATTCCGGATCCCAAAGTTCGCCGCCTTGAAGAATTGCGGGTCCGCCCGGCGGCCGGCGGGCATCGCGGGGAGGCGGTCCTGCGATTTCGCGCGGAAATTGCGCCATTTCCCCCGGGTCCTGCCGACGGCATTCCGGATGCAACCGGTGCCCCCCGCACGTGCGGGCCACTGGTGTATTCGCGGGCCCGTTTGATCCTTCGAAACGCTATTTCGTCAGTCGAAACACGCAGGCGCTTGCAGGGAGGGTGTGAGCGTTCTGCATACAGAACCATGGTCAGGGACGGGGATAAAAGCGGTTCCACCCCGTTTCGCGACTGGACTCTGCATGCAATCTGCGCTAGGCTTCGCGCTGCGGTTCGCCCGCAACGCCACCTTTACAACTGTGACGACACAGAACGGCCAGGTCCTGCGCGCGGCGGGGATCCCGGCGCGGCCGGCAGGCCCGGTTCGCCCGCGGGCCCTCGAGCGCTGGCGGCACCGAGTGGTGCGCGGACGGCCACGGTTCGGGTAGGACGCGGCGGCGGGTACTACGGAAAGTCGGCTCACGTGGTGATGGAGGAGGAAGCATGCAGTTGAGGAGTGTTCGGGTCCTCGCAGTCGCGATCGTCGCGCTTCTCGCAGGCCTCGCGCCTGCGGCGGCCCAGATCACGACCGGGACGGTGACAGGCAATGTCAAGGACTCGCAGGGCGGGGTGATTCCCGGTGCGACCGTAGTCCTGATCAGCGACTCACGCGGCACCAAGCTGGCGCCCGCCGTGACGAACGAAACGGGCGACTTCGTCGTCGCCAACGTGACGCCCGACCGCTACACGGTCGAAGTCACCATGGACGGCTTCAAGACCGTGCGCCGCAGCGGCGTCGCGGTCAGCGGCGGCGACCGCATCGGCGTGCCGTCGATCACCCTCGAGGCGGGCACCATCGCCGAGACCGTGAACGTCACGGCCGAGGCCGCCACTCGTCCAGTCGCAGAGCGCCGAGCGCTCCTTCGCGGTGACCACCGAGCAGATCGAGAACCTTCCGATCAACCGCGGGAACTTCACCAGCCTGACGGCGTTCACCCCGGGCGTCGTCTCGGGCGGCGCCTCGGCCGGCGGCACGCGCCTCGGCGGCGTGAGCCAGAACAACATCATGATGGACGGCATCTCGGCCATGGACACCGGCAACAACGGCCAGATGCTCAACATGAACATCGAGTCGATCGGCGAGGTCAAGATCCTCACCCAGGGCTACCAGGCGGAGTACGGGCGCTCGAGCGGCCTGCAGATCACCGCGGTGACCAAGAGCGGCACCAACCGCTTCCGCGGGTCCGGCTACAGCGTCGCTGACCGACTCGGACTGGAACGAGAACTCCTGGGTCAACCAGCAGAACGGCGACCGCAAGCCCGAGAACGAGACGAAGACCTACGGCTACACGATTGGCGGCCCGGTCGGCAAGCCCGGCGGCGACAACAAGCTGTTCTTCTTCTACGCCCACGAATATCCGCCCGACCAACAACGCGATCAACAGCGGCAACCCGATCCGCCTGCGCGTGCCGACGGCGGCCGAGCGGGCCGGTGACTTCTCGCAGACGCGCGACAACAACGGCGCGCTGTTCAACCTGATTCGCGACGCCTCGACCAACCTGCCCTGTAGCGCCACGGATACCAGCGGCTGCTTCCAGGATGGCGGCGTGCTCGGCCGCATTCCCGCCGACCGGCTCTACGCGACCGGCGTGGCGGTGCTCAATCGCTACCCGCTGCCGAACACCGACCAGGCGGTCAACACCAACTTCAACTATGTCGTGGACGCGCCGGCGGTCAAGAACCTGACGCAGCAGCCGGCCATCCGCCTCGACTACCAGCTGTCGTCGAAGCTGCGGGTCACCGGCAAGTACTCGGGCCAGCGGTCGCGCGCGCTGGTAACCCCCGGCCTGATCCAGGGCTTCACCGACGTGCTCAGCCCGTACCCGTACATCACCAACTACGCGGCGACGGTGAACTACACGCATCAACCCGACGACCTTCCTCGAAGGCACCTACGGCTTCATCCGCAATGAGCTGACCGGCGGCAACGAGGGCGGCGTGCTGGTGAACGAGTCGGCCAACCGGCTGGCGAGCCTGCCGAACTTCCCGCTGCTCTACCCGGATGCGGGCGTCGTCGACCAGCGCTACTACGCGTACGAAGTGATGGAAGACGTCAAGCCGGCGTTCTGGGACGGCACCAAGCTGAACCTGCCGCCGGTCTTCGGCTGGGGCGGCCGCATCGGCGCCGCGCCGCCGAACCAGCGCTACCCCGGCTGGCTGAACATCAACCGCACCCAGGACGTGGCGATCAGCTTGACCAAGGTCGCGGGCCGCCACACGTTCAAGGGCGGCTTCTACAACAACCACAGCTTCAAGGCGCAGAACACCGGCGCCGGCGGCGTGGCCAACCTGACCTTCCAGGGCTACGTGAACTTCGGCAACGACACCAACAACGCGCTCGACACCGGCTTCGGCTACGCCAACGCGGCGACCGGCGTCTTCACCCAGTACCTCGCAGGCGTCGCAGTTCATCGAAGGCTCGATGATCTACAACAACACCGAGTTCTACCTGCAGGACAACTGGAAGGTGACGCACCGGCTGACGCTCGACTACGGCATGCGCTTCACGCGGCAGCAGCCGCAGTACGACCAGTTCCAGCAGATGTCGAACTTCTTCCCCGACCAGTGGTCGCGCCGCGCAGGCGCCGGTCCTCTACGTGGCCGGGCTGCAGCAACGGCGCGGCGATCTGCTCGGGCAACACGCGCAACGCCATGGACCCCCGCACCGGGCGGATCCTGACGGCTCTGGGCGCGGCCAACACCGCAGGCGGCCATCGGCACGCCGATCCCCGGCTCGGGCAACCTGCTCAACGGCATCCGCCAGGCGGGTGACGGCATCGCCAAGACCGGCTACACCTGGCCGAAGCTCGTCGTCGGTCCGCGGTTCGGGCTGGCCTACGACCTGACCGGCACGCAGAACACGATTCTGCGCGGCGGCGGCGGCCTGTTCTACGACCGTCCGGACGGCAACACCGTGTTCTCGATTCCGGGCAACCCGCCGATCGCGACGTCGCCAGGACCTCCGCAACGGCCAGCTGCAGACGCTGGGCCAGGGGCTGAGCACGGTGGGCGTGCCGGCGCTGGTGATCTTCCAGTACGAGGCGGACGTGCCGTCGCAGTGGCAGTGGCAGGCGGGCATCCAGATGGCGCTGCCGTGGGCGTCGTCGCTCGACGTGTCCTATGTCGGCAACCACGGGTTCAACCGGCTCGGCGACCTCCAGGGCGGCACGACGGTCAACCTGAACGCGGTGGACATCGGCGCGGCCTACCTGCCGCAGAACCAGGATCCGACGCTGGGCACCAGCGCCGTGCCGGGCGGCGCGGCCTACGTGGACAACCTGCTGCGCGCCTATCGCGGTCTCGGCAACATCAACCAGAACACGACTGATTTCTGGGACGACGTACCACTCGATCCAGACGTCGCTCAACCGCCGGTTCCGCAATGGCTTCTCGTTCGGGGCCAACTACACCTGGGGCATCTCGCTCAAGGGCAACACCGGCCTGCAGCGCCGCCTGCAGCACGCGCCCGACGGCAGCTTCACGCTCCGGCGCCGACCAGGAGGCCTACGAGAAGCTGAACGAGAACCTCGACCGGCGCCCGCACTTCCTCAAGGCGAACGCCGTGTGGGATCTGCCCGAGCGTGCCGACCGGCCTGGGCCGCGTGGTGGGCCAGATCCTCAACGACTGGCAGATCGCGGGCGTGCTGACCGCCGGGTCCGGGACCGCGTACGACCTCGGCTACAGCTACAACACCAACGGCGCGAACCGCAACCTGACGGGCTCGCCGGACTACGGCGCGCGCATCGTCTACATCGGCGATCCGGGCAGCGGCTGCTCGGACAACCAGTACGCGCAGTTCAACGTGAACGGCGGTGACCGGGCCGAGCTACGGCAGCGTCGGCCTGGAATCCGGCCGGAACATCCTGCGCGGATGCCCGGACAAGACCGTCGACCTGTCGCTCTCGCGCGACATCAACGTCGGCGGCGGGCGCCGGCTGGAGTTCCGCGTCGACGCGTTCAACGCGTTCAACGCGGTGGTCATCAACGGCCGGAGCACGACGATCAACTACAACAGCCCGACCGACCTGACGGTGCGCAACTCGCAGACGCTGGCGGACGGGTCGATCGATCCGGCACGCTCGACGCCGCGGACGGCGGGCTTCGGCGCCGCCACCGGCGCGCAGGCGCTGCGCAGCTTCCAGATGCAGCTCCGGTTCGCGTTCTAACGCGCACCGCGACGACCGCGCGTGTCCGATCGGCAGGCCGCTGCCGGCCGGACACGCGGACCAGAACGGGTAAGATCCAGAAGCGGGTGGGCATCGTCCCACCCGCTTCTTGCACATCAGGCACGTTCCCGCGCAGGATACGTTCGAACGGCGCGTGCACCTGCGGCTGGCGGTGAATCACTGGGCCGCCGTCTGTCGTATGCCTGTCAGCAATTTTCTGCCGGGCCGTCCGGCCATCCCCCTCCCGGGTCCCGAGGTACGACGTGCGCCAGAGGTCCCGGGGTACGAGGTAACGATGAACGCGTTCGTCCGACCTGCCGGCGCCGCCGGCCTGCTTCTCCTTGCGGCTGTCTTCGCTGGTGACGGCGTGCGCTTCGGGCCCGACGCTTCGGTCGTGGCTGCGGCAGGCGGCCAGGCCCCCGCGCCACCGCCCGGTGGCCGCGGCGGCCGCGTGAACCCGATGGCCGCGCTCTACACCGAACGGTGCGCCGCGTGTCACGGCACCGAGAGCCAGGCCGGGCGCGCCCCCAGCCTCTTCGACGACCAGTGGACGCGCGCCAAAGACGACGAGGGCATCGCCCAGATCATCCTGGCCGGCGTGCCGCAGACGGAGATGATCCCGTTCAAGGACCTGCTGACCGAACCGCAGGTCTGGCAGATGGTCGCTTACCTGCGCACCCAGGCCGCCAATGCCAAGCCGCGGCCGACCTACGTGCCCGATCCGGACGGCCAGGTCATCAAGACCGAGAAGCAGACGTTCCGGATGGAGGTCGTCGCGCGCGACATCGAGACGCCCTGGGGCCTCGCATTCCTGCCCGACGGCCGCCTGCTCGTGTCCCAGCGCCCCGGCCGTCTCGGCATCATCGAGAAGGGCAAGCTCCAGGCCACGACGGTCACGGGCACGCCGAAAGTCTGGGAGCGTCAGGACGCCGGCCTGCTCGACGTCGAGGTCCATCCCGACTACGCGAAGAACGGCTGGATCTACCTCTCGTATTCGGAGCCGGTGCCGAACTACACGCCGCCGCCAGCGCCCCCGGAAGGCGCCGCGCCGCCGGCGCCCGGGCCGGGCGGGCGCGGCCCGCAGACGCCGAGCATCCCGTCGATGACCACGGTCGTCCGCGGCAAGCTCGGCAAGAACAACGAGTGGACCGATCAGCAGTTCATCTTCCGCGCGCCCGCGGAGATGTTCACCACGAACAACTCCCACTACGGATCGCGCTTCACCTTCGACCGCGACGGGCACCTCTTCTACAGCATCGGCGAGCGCGGCGTCATCGAGCACTCCCAGGACCTCTCCAGCCCGCTCGGCAAGATTCATCGCGTCAACGACGACGGGTCGGTGCCGAAGGACAACCCGTTCGTCGGCAAGACCGGGGCGCTGCCGACGATCTGGAGCTACGGCCATCGCAACCCGCAGGGGCTGGCCTGGGATCCGGTCAGCGGCGCGCTCTGGGAGTCGGAGCACGGCCCGCAGGGGGGCGACGAGATCAACGTCATCGAGCGGGGCAAGAACTACGGGTGGGGCGTGATCACCATGGGCGTGCAGCCCGGGATCACCAAGCGCACCGAGCCCGGCATGGAACCGCCGATCGTCTACTACACGCCGACGATTGCGCCGAGCGGCATCGTGTTCTACACCGGCAGCCAGTATCCCGCCTGGAAGAACAACCTGTTCGTCAGCGCGCTGGCCGGACAGCAGCTGCGCCGGCTCGAGATCAGCGGGCGCACGGTCACGCACCAGGAGGTGCTGTTCAACCAGTTCGGCCGCGTCCACGACGTGATCCAGGGACCCGACGGGTACCTCTACGTCACGCTGCAGCTGCCGGGGCAGGTCATGTCCGCCTCGACGCCGGGGATGGTGGCTCGACTTGTGCCGGTCAAATAGGCGAACCATGGCAATTCCCAACTCCCAACTCCCAACGCCCAAAGAACGCCTGACCTCCACAGAACGATTCTTTTTGGGCGTTGGGCGTTGGAAGTTGGGAGTTGTGAGCCTCACTCTGTTCACCGTCGTCCTGATTGGCGGCGGGACGTTCCTGGCGCAGTCGCAGGCCCAGTGGCCGCCCGCGGTCCGGGACACGCCGGCCAAGGCGCCGGTCCGGTCCGCCGAGGAAGAACTGAAGACCCTGGTCGTGCCCCCTGGCTACCGCGTCGAGCTCGTGGCCAAGGAACCGCTCGTGGTCGATCCCATTGCCATCGAGTTCGATCCGGACGGCCGCCTGTGGGTGCTCGAGATGCCCGGCTTCATGTCCGAGCCGGGCGGGGCGAACTCCCGCGAGCCCGTCAACGACCTGGTCGTCCTCGAGGACACCAACGGCGACGGCGTGATGGACAAGCGGACGGTGTTCGCCGACAAGCTGGTCCTGCCGCGGGCGTTCAAGGTCCTCGACACGGGCGTGCTGGTCGGGGAGCCGCCGAATCTCTGGTTCATGAAGGACACCGACGGCGACCTGCGTGCCGACACGAAGGATCTCGTCGCCGACACCTACGGCCGGGCGGCGGGCAGCATCGAGCACAACGCCAACAGCCTGCTGTGGGGGCTCGACAACGTGATGTACACGTCCGAGCACGACTGGCATCTGCACTTCAAGGACGGCAAGTTCGAGACCATTCCCACCCTGGCCCGCGGGCAATGGGGCGCCTCGATGGACGATGCCGGCCGCATCTTCCGGAACGTGAACGACGCGCCGCTCTTCGCCGATCTCATTGCCGCGCGTTATTACGCCCGCAATCCCAACCTGGCGCGGACGCGCGGACTCTACGAGCCGCTGATCTCGCGGGAGGCCTCGACGATCTGGCCGATCCGGCAGACCCGCGGCGTCAACCGCGGCTACCGGGATCAGTTCTTCCGCCCCGACGACACGTCGCTGACGATCCAGGGCGTCGGCACGCCGGTCGTGTATCGCGGCGATCGCCTGCCGCGCGAGCTCTACGGCGATGCCTTCATCACCGACTCGACCACCAACCTGGTCCACCGCTACCGGATTGTGGACGACGGGTCCGGGCGGCTGACGGCGGTGGACGGCTACGACAAGGGGGAGATCCTGGCGTCGTGGGACGAGCGGTTCCGCCCGGTCAACATGCTGGCCGGCCCAGACGGCACGCTCTACGTGGTCGACATGTATCGCGGCATCGTCCAGGAACGCATCTACTGGACCGACTTCCTGCGCGATTACATCGAGGCGCGGGACCTGGTGAAGCCGGTCGGACTGGGGCGGATCTGGCGTCTCGTGCACGAGGGCACCGCGCCCGGGCCGAAGCCGGCGTTGTCGTCGGCGTCCCCTGGCGAGCTCGTGAAGACGCTGTCGCACCCGAACGGATGGTGGCGCGATACGGCGCAGCGGCTGCTCGTTGAACGTGGGCTGAAGTCTGTCGCGCCGCAGCTGACGGCGCTGGCGGAGAAGGCCCCGGACTGGCGGACGCGGCTCCATGCATTGTGGACGCTCGACGGACTGGAGGCCATCGAGCCGGCGACCGTGCAGCAGGCGCTCGCCGACGGGTCGAGCGACGTGCGCGCGTCGGCCGTCAGGCTGGCGGAGCGCTGGATTGCGCAGCCCGGCCACCCCCTGGCCGCCGCGGTGCTGAAGCTCGCGAGCGACCCGAGCTGGACGGTGCGGCGGCAGGTCGGGGCCACGATCGGCGAACTGCCGGGCGCCGCGCGGGTCGCGCCCGCGGTCGGCCTTCTCACGCGCTACGGCAGCGATGCGATCCTGCTGGATGCGACGATCAGCGGCCTGCGCGGCCTCGAAGGCGAGGTCCTCGACCGGGTGCTGAAGGCGCAAGAAAGCGAGGGCGGGGCGGACGCCGTCTCGATGCTGGCCGCGGCCATCGCGCGCAGCGGCGATGCCGGCGCCGTGCAGGCGGTCATTGCCCGGGCGGCCCAGGAGTCGACGCCTGCAGGCGTCCGTCTCGCGCTGCTGGAAGGGCTGGATGCCGGACTGCCCGCTGGCGGGGGTGGACGGGGCGCCCGTGGAGGCGGAGGAGGTGGCGGCGGTCGTGGTGCGGCGCCCGCCCGAGCGGTGTCCCTGCCCGCCGAGCCCGTCGAGTTGTCGAAGCTGGCCGCAACGGCCGGTGAGCCGGCGGCGGTGGCGAAGCGGATCCTCGCCAAGCTCGCCTGGACCGGCAAGCCGGCGCCGGTTGTGGAGGTTGCGGCGCTGACGCCGGAGGAGCAGCGGCGATACAACGCCGGCGCGGAAATCTACAAGAGCCTGTGCACCGGCTGCCATCAGCCCGACGGCCGCGGCAAGGAGAAGATGGCGCCGGCGCTGGTGGAGTCGCGCTACACGGTGGGCGATCCCGGCGCGCCCGTGCGCGTGCTGCTGGCAGGCAAGGAGGGCCCTGTCGGCCTCATGCCGCCGCTTGGCGGGGCGCTGAACGACGAGCAGATTGCGTCGGTCCTGACCTACGTCCGTCGCGAGTGGGGCAACACCGGTTCAGCGGTGGCTCCTGCCGACGTGACGGAGATTCGCGGCCTGACGAAGACGCGCACCAAGCCCTGGACCGATGCGGAGCTGGCGCCGAGGGGGGGGAGGGGGCAGTAAGGGGTTCAGGGTGCAAGGTGCAAGGTTCAGGGTTCTAGGTTCAAGGTTCAGGGTTCAGGGTTCAAGGAGGATGCATGCGAGGCAATGAATCGAGGGCGCCGATAGCGGCGGCGGTGTGTGCCGTGGCGGCGTTGGCGGCTGGTGCGGTGGGAAGTGTGGTGGCCTGGCAGGCACCCGCCGGGCAGGCGGCGCCTCAGGGGCGGGGTGGCGGTGGCGGCCGCGGCGGCGTGGCGCCGCTGCTCTTCACGGCGGTGGACACGAACAAGGACGGGGCGGTCACCCGCGAGGAGATGAAGGCGACGTTCGAGGGGTGGTACACCGCCTGGGACAGCAACAAGTCGGGCGCGCTCACGCAGGAGCAGGTGGCGGCCGGCCTGGCGGCGGCAATGCCCCAGCAGGCGCCTGCGGCGGGCGCTGGCGGCGGGCGCGGTGCGGCGCCGGCTCAGAACCAGACGCCCCAGCCGGAGCACGTCCAGGCCATGGTGGCCGCTCTCCCGGCCACGGCCCCGGCCAAGCCGGCGCGGCCCCGCAAGGTGCTGGTGCTGGGCAAGGCTGCCGGGTTCGTGCACTCGTCGATTCCGCTGGCGGCGCGCACGATCGAAGAGATGGGCAAGAAGACGGGCGCCTGGTCCACCACCATCACCTACGATCCGGCCGACATCACCGAGGCCAACCTCAAGCAGTACGACGCGATCTTCCTCGCCAGCACCACCGGTGCGTTCCTCGATGATCCGAACGACGCGGCGGCCACCGCCGCCCGCCGCAAGGCGCTGCTCGACTTCGTGCGCGGCGGCAAGGGGCTGGCCGGCATCCACGCGGCCACCGATTCGTATCACCAGAATGCACCGGCGGCCAATGCCGGGGCGGCGCCCGGGGCTGGCCGGGCCGGCCGCGGCGCCGGCGGCCGCGGCGGGGCGGCCGCACCGGTCGTTGCGCAGATCGTGGCCCAGGGGGACAAGAACAGCGACCAGCGGCTCAGCCGGGCCGAGTTCACGGCCCTGTCGGAGGCCTGGTACGACAAGCTCGACACCGGCAAGGCCGGCCGCGTCAGCCAGGCCGACTTCTCTGAGCGGTTCGCCTCGCTGCTGCCCGCGCCCCCGGCACCGGCCATGGGCCGCACCGGATTCCCGGTCCAGGGCCCGGCCAGCAACCTCGGACCGGACAACCAGGTCGGCACCTGGCCCGAGTTCAACAAGATGATTGGCGGCTTCTTCAAGTTCCACTGGAACAACGGCCAGGAGATCACCTACAAGATCGACGAGCCCAACCATCCGCTGAACGCGCCGTTCAAGAACCTCAAGGAACCGCTCCTGGTCATCGACGAGACCTACACGTTTGGCCGCGACACCTACTCGCGCCAGAACCTGCGCGTGCTGACCAGCGTCGACTACGCCAAGATGAGCGCGGAGGACAAGGCCAAGGAGCAGAATCCCCGCGCGGACGGCGACTACGCGCTCAGCTGGATCAAGCGCGACGGCAATGGCCGCGTCTTCTACCTGGCGCACGGCCACGACGAGAAGGTCTACGCCAACCAGGTCCTGCTGCAGCACCTGCTCTACGGCATGCAGTACGCCCTTGGCGACCTCAAGGCCGATGACAGCCCGAGCCAGAAGGGCGGCACGAAGTAGCCTGAGGCCACAGCACACAGACGGGGCTGGATCTCGAGGAGGTCCAGCCCCGTTGTCACGTTCAGCCGACGATCAGAGGCAAGTCGTCAGAACCGGAACAGCCGCGTCAGCTTCACCGTGAGCCCGCGGTTGGTCAGCAGCGGAAAGCCGGACGTCAGCGTGTCGCGGCCGTCGCTGTAGACGACGAACAGTTCGCTGCCGGGGTGATACTCCCAGCGGAACCGGACGTTCGTGGTAAAGAGGTGGCTGGTGGAGTTGTACTGCACCAGGGCTGCGGTGAGCATGCGCGGCGTGAACGAGAACGTCGCCCGGTTCGTCAGCAGGGTGGCCGTGAAGCGCCCCCCCGGCAGATCCACCCAGTTGAGCGACAGGCCTGGTTCGAGCGACAGGTGCTTCGAGATCTCGGCACGCCCGCGGTAGGCGACGTCGGTGCGCTCCCCCCCGTAGAACCGGCCGTGCGCGGCGCTGATGTCCCCCGAGACTCGCCGCTGCGTCCCGAGCGTGTAGTTGGCCCGCACGGTGGACGAGTGGTAGGCACCGGCCGGGACGGTCGTGCCGGACACGATGTCGAAGGGGACGGCCAGGAACTCGAAATCCCGGCTGTAGCTCACGCCCCACGTATCGCTGGTCTCCATCTCGCCGCGCATCCCGATTCTCGCCTGGCGGTTCTCGAGCCGCCGGTCGTCGTCAGTGATGTAGTCGAGCGCCGCCTCGTAGCTCAGCTTCCGCACGGCACGCGAGGCCTGGGGACGCTGGCTCACCCGCAGCTGCACCAGGTTCTCGATGAAATTCCGGCGCCGCAGAAAGCCGACCTCCGGATTGAAATTCGCGCCGACCGCCAGCTGCTCGGCCTGAAACCCGAACAGGTCGGCGTCGTAGTCGAAGCGCAGCCGGTAGCTGCGGTCGTCGGCGTGCCGCTCCGCCGTGCGGGTGCCGGCGTAATAGCCGACGATGTTGACGCTCTGGAAGAAGGAAAGGTTGGCATCCACGCCGAGCACCAGATTGTTGCCGGGATCGCCAGGTGCCGTGTTCGTCGGGACGAACAGGCCGGTGGCCGGAGATCGGTGGGTGCCGATGAAGCCGATGTAGCTCCGCCGCAGGATGTCGCGTTTCAGCCGCACGACGCCGAAGTTGGTGGCTCTCACCTGTGCCGCCGGCACGTCGCCGGTCCGGATGTCCAGGAGCCCGATGCTGTAGCGGCCGGCCTTGCCGGTCAGCCGGCCCCCGGCTTGGATGGGCACCGACCGCGTGCCGCTGAGCCCGATGCGCCGGCTGAAGAACAGCACCGGCGTGTTGACCGGGGCCGCGTTCGAGGCGCCGGTCGGCGGCGTGGTGCTGGCGCCGCCGAAGGCGAAGAGCCCCTGGCCTTCGAGGAAGAACTCGCGCTTTTCCGGGAACAGCAGGTTGAACCGGGTCAGGTTGACCTGCTGGTCGTCGTCTTCGACCTGCGCGAAGTCGGTACGGTAGGTGAAGTCAGCGGTCAGGCTCTGGGTGACGCCGTACTTCACGTCGAAGCCGGCATCGCGCTCGAAGCGGTTCCTGAACGCGGGATCGAGCGCCCGATCGGCCTTGAGGTTGCCGACGACGTAGGGCTTGACGTCGAGGCTCAACCCGGGAGCGGGCAGGTCGAGGCCGACCAGCGTCGCGGCGTTCGACAGCCTGAGGATGCCGCGGGCGCCGGACCCTGGCGGAACCGGGCTGACGTACGAAATTTCGTTTTTCCACCGCACGTTCCGTCTGATGTTGATGCCCCACTCCTGCGGGCCGCTGCCGCGGTAGCGGAGCGAGCGGAAGGGAATCGCCATCTCCACCGTGAAGCCGTCGGCATCCCGCCGGCTGCGCGGCACCCAGACCGTGTTCCAGTCGCGATTGACGTCCCGTTCGTCGGTGACCTGCGTATCCCAGGCGCCGCCGATTGAGTTCATCAGGAACTCGTAGCCGTTGCGGCGGTCGTGGAAGGTGTCGAGAATCACGCTGAAGTTGTCGTTCTGGCTTACGTTCCGGCCGTCTCGCCGCATGTCGTTCGCCCTGATGCGGGACGGCTGGCTGTCGAGGCACCGGGCAGCGATGTAGAGGTTCGTTTCGTCGAAGAGGATCCAGACGAGCGTGGCCTCGGTGGCCACCTGCCCGTGGTCCGGATCCGTCTGGATGAGGCCGGTGATCGGCTCGAGCGTGCGGTAGAACGCCTCGTCCAGCACGCCGTCGACGCGCGGGCCCTCCGCGACCCGGACGGCGCGGACGGTGACGCGCCCTTCACTGTCGCGTCCGACCGGCGGCCCGGCCGCCGCCGGCCCGGCCGGCGCCGGGCCGTTCCCGGCATCCTGAGAGGCGGCGGGCTTGGGAATGGTCAGCAGCACCGCCGCCGCCAGAAACGCGACGGCGATGCGCGAGGTCGAGATATTCAAGAAGGTTCCGCCAAACACCCTGCATTGTCTCATTGCCTGCCCCGTTTTCGGGGAGCCCGTGCCGGACGCCCGGAGGGGACCGGGCACCGGTGACCCCGGGCGGCCGGACCTCGATTGGACATCGGATCCGGTGGTCGAGTACAAAGCGGCAGCGGCGGTCGTCGGGAGGCGCGGGCCTCCGTGGATTCGAACACGCGCGTGCGAAAGGGCTGATGTGTTTACGGCATTGACAACTCTCCGGACGCTCGGACTGGCAGCAACGCTGGTCTGCCTGGCCGCGCCGGCGCGGTCCCAGGAGAAACCCACCCCGTATGTGCCCCGCCAGGCGGATCGCCCCGAGCCCCTGGCCGGCGACGAGCCGGGATTCCAGCCAATCTTCGACGGCAAGTCGCTGGCCGGATGGGAAGGGGACCCGACCTACTGGCGGGTCGAAGATGGCGCGCTGGTCGGCGAAATCACGCCGGCCACGGTGATCAAGAGCAATACCTTCATCATCTGGCGCGGCGGCCGGCCCAAGGACTTCGAGCTCAAGCTGGAGTATCGGATCACCGCGGCGGGCAACAGCGGCATCAACTACCGCAGCACCGTCGTCCCCGACCCGGTCACCCCCGGCAACAAGTTCGCGATGCGGGGCTATCAGTGCGACATCGACGGGAAGCGGGCGTATGTCGGCAACAACTACGAGGAGAAGGGGCGGCTCTTTCTGGCGGTCAGAGGGCAGGTCACGCACGTCGTGGGCGGGCGGCCGCCGGTGCTGGTCTCCACCTTCGGCGAGCCCGCCGCGCTCGCCGCGGTGGCCACCGACGACTGGAACGCCGTCCACCTCATCGTACGTGGCAACACGCTGATGCACCTGGTCAACGAGCGGCTCATGAGCGTGGTGGTGGACGACGACGAGAAGAACCGGCCGGCGGACGGGGAGGTCGGCGTCCAGGTCCACGTCGGCCCGCCCATGAAGGTCGAATACCGGAACATCAGGCTCAAGAGCTGGTAAGGCTCACCCGCCGGTTGGCGGTCGCATAGAATGTTCGGAACGTGAGCGCCGAACCGATCCTGGAACTGCATGACGCGACCGTCGTCAAGGACGACCGGCGCGTGCTCGACGGGCTGCAATTGGCCATCCGCGAGGGAGAGCACACCGCCATCCTCGGCCCGAACGGTGCGGGGAAGTCGGTCCTGGTCAGCCTGCTGACCCACCACGAACGGCCGCTGGCGCGGACCAACGGCAGCCCGCCGGTCAGGGTGTTCGGCGACGACAACTGGAACGTGTCGGAGCTGCGCGCCCAGCTCGGCATCGTCTCGGCCGATCTGCACCAGCGTTTCGTCAGCGGCAACAGCGAGGGGCGCATAACCGGGGAGGCGGCGGTGCTCTCGGCCTTCCTCGTCTCGCACGGCATCCTCCGCTACGGAGCGGTCACCGACGAGATGCGCGCCCGGACGGCGGCGGCGCTCGAGACCGTGGGGGCCTCGCACCTGGCCCGCCGCACGCTGGATCAGATGTCGAGCGGCGAGGCGCGGCGTGTGCTGCTCGCCCGCGTGCTCGTCACGGCGCCGCGGGCGCTCATTCTCGACGAGCCGACCACCGGCCTGGACCTGGGCACCCGGCACAGCTTCATGGAGCGGGTGCGTCGCATCGCGCGCGACGGGACGACGATCATCCTGATCACGCACCATATCGAGGAGATCGTTCCGGAGATCGACCGGGTGATCCTCCTGCAGCGCGGCCGCATTGTCGCCGACGGCCCGAAGCGGATTGTGCTGACGGCGGATCGGCTCGGGAGTCTTTTCGGCACGCCCGTCGTGGTCGATGAATCAGCCGGGTATCTCTATGCGCGGCCGGTGTAGGTCCCGCATTCCATGACTTTCAAACAAGGTGGTGACTGCGTGCGGGTTTCACATCGGACGATGCAGGCGGCCGTGGCCGTCACGATTGCGCTGCTTCCCTGGGGCCACGCCGCCGGGCAGGCGCCCCAGGAGCCGTTCCAGCCAACCGTCGGTCAGGCGGGCAAGGACGTGGTCTGGGTGCCGACGCCACCCGTGCTGGTCGAGAAGATGCTCGACATGGCCAAGGTCACGCCGCAGGACATCGTGATGGACCTCGGCTCGGGCGACGGGCGCAACATCATTGCCGCCGCGAAGCGCGGCGCCCGCGCCATCGGCGTCGAGTTCAACCCGGGCATGGTCGAGGTGTCGCGCAAGACCGCCGCAGCCGAAGGGGTTGCCGACAAGGCGACGTTCATCGAAGGGGACATGTACGAGGCCGACATCTCCAAGGCCACCGTGCTCGCGCTGTTCCTGCTCCCGCACAACCTGAACAAGCTCACGCCGAAGTTCCTGGCGCTGGCGCCCGGCACGCGCATTGTCGGCAACACGTTTGCGCCCGAGGGTTGGACGCCGGACGAGTCGGAGACAGTCAGCGACGAGTGCGTCAGCTGGTGCACGTCGCTGTTGTGGATCGTGCCCGCGCGCGTCGAAGGGACGTGGAAGCTGGACGCCGGCCAACTGGCCCTGAAGCAGGAGTTCCAGGTGGTCTCCGGGACGCTGACCGGTGCCACCGGGCCGGTGGACGTCACCGGCCGGCTGCGCGGATCGCAAATCACGTTCACCGCCGGCGGGGCCGAGTACACCGGACAGGTGGGCGCCGGCAGCATGGAGGGAACCGTCCGGACCGGTTCGTCCAGCGCGAGCTGGCGCGCGACGCGCTGAGTCCGTCCGGACGCTCGCAGCGGCGGCTTCGGCTGGCGCCTGAGGCTTTAACGGAGCCGCCTGGCGGTCCAGCTCCCGGTGGCCCCTGACGCCGCGGTACCCGTCATCGTGTCGCCGTCGACACGGCCGCTGAACTCGCGCGGGCCCGCGGTCCACGTAATCTCCCTGCCGCGCAGGCGCCCCTTTACCGGGGTCGTCGTGCCGCCCGCCGAGAGCGTGCCCTCGAGCATCTGGAACTTCTGGGTCAACACGAGCTCGCCGTCCGGCAGCCGCCAGGTTCCCTGCACTTTCGCCGGGACCACGAACAGCATCGCGGTACACCAGCTGTCGCAGTTGTCCTGGAGCGTTTCGGTCTCGTCCGGGGTCCAGCCGTCGATCCAGAAGGTGTTGGCGACGAGCCTGGCGCCCGGCTGCAGCTCGAGGAACTTCGGCGCCAGCTTCTCCAGATTGCGTGGCAGGAGGAAGAGCGCCATCACCGTCGCCTTCGAGATGTCGGCCGCGTACATGTCGCCCTGGACGAACGAGGCCTTGTCGGCCACGCCGGCCGCCGCCGCCTCGCGCGTGGACAATTCCACCAGCTCCGGGGTGTATTCCACGCCGACCCCGCGCGCACCCCGCCTCGCCGCCGCGATGATCGTCCGGCCGTCGCCCGACCCGAGGTCCATCACGAAGTCGTCCGGCGTCAGCCGGGCCATGTCCAGCATCTTTTCGACCATTACCGCCGAGGTCGGCACCCACACGGCATCTTTGCCGGGCTGGCCGACGGTCGGCTTGTATGGCGAGGGCTGCGCCGGTGTCTGCGCCCGGGCCACTCCACAGAGCAGCAGGGCTGCGCACGCCAGCATGGATATCCGACGCCGTCGCTGTAAACTCACGGTCACTCCCTCCGTTCCAGTCGCAGGTGCCAGGAGAAGCATATGATTTTTTGCAGCCGCCGTCGCGAGGTGCGATGACGCCAGGCGAGCCTCAGATTGCCCCCCGGCTCCAATGGACCATCGTCGGCCTGCTGTCGGCGTCGATCGCGATCAACCTGATCGATCGGCAGGTCCTCTCCGTTCTCGCCCCGGTGCTGCGCGAGGAGATGCGGCTCTCCGCGACAGGCTATGCGGCGATCACCGCCGGGTTCCAGCTCGGGATGATGGCGGGCCAGGTGCCGGTCGGCGCCCTGATGGACCGCGTCGGCACGCGCATCGGCCTGGCGAGCATCTTCGTGGCCTGGTCGGTCATCGGCGGCGCGCACGCCTTTGCCTCCGGCATCGCCGCGTTCGTCGTGCTCCGCTTCCTGATGGGCCTGGCCGAATGCGGGAACTACACGGCCGGGATCAAGGCCATTGCCGGGCTGTTTCCCTCGGCCACGCGCTCGACCGCCGGCGGCATCTTCAATGCCGGCGCCCAGCTCGGGTCCGTCATCGCGACACCACTTATCGTCTTTATCGCGACCACGCTTGGCTGGCGTATGGCATTCGTGCTGCCCGCCGCCGTTGGCCTCATCTGGCTTGCCCCGTGGCTCACGCTCTATCCCAGGAGCGACGGGCAGGCGCTCCGCACGTCTGGCGGCTCCGCCCCCCCGTCCTGTTCACCGACCTGCTGCGCAGCCGGAAGGTCCTCGGCCTGTTCCTCATTCGCGTATTCTCCGGACCGGTCACCACGCTCTACTGGGCGTGGCTGCCGCTCTATCTCCGTACCGGCCGCAACATGTCGTTCGTGATGATTGGCATGCTCGGGTGGCTGCCCAATCTCTTTGGCATGACCGGCAACGTCGTGGGCGGCGTGCTGACGGATCGCCTCGTGCGGATGACCGGCTCGGCCGACCGCGGCCGGAAGCTCGCCTTCGGCGCCGCCTTCAGCCTCTCCGCGCTCAGCATGACGATGCCGTTCGTGGCGAACGACTATGTGGCGCTGGCACTGATGGGCCTCGCGCTGTTCGGCAACCAGTGGGTCGCGGCGGTCTACATCGGGACCGTGGGCGACGTGGTGCCGCCGCACCTGGTGGGGCGGGTGAACGGCATTGCCGGCTTCGGCGACAGCTCCTCGGTCCTCGTGGCGCAGCTGCTCATCGGGGCGCTCGTCGATCGATACTCCTTCACGCCGGTGTTCATTGGCGCCGGGCTGTTTCCTGTCCTCGCGCTGCTCAGCGTCCTGTTCGTGCTCGGACGCATCGAGCCTGCAACCTTCCCCGCGCGCCCGCCGTCCGTGCCGGCACTCTGACGCCGGGATGGAGAGAGTGATTCCATGACGTTCCGTGCCCTCTATCTCGAGAAGAACGCCGCGGGCGGGACCGATGCCCGGGTTCGCGACCTGGACGAACACGAGCTTCCGGCAGAAGGGGAGGGCACGGTCACGATCGACGTTGCCTGTCTCCACGGTGAACTACAAGGACGCCCTGGCGATCACCGGTGCGTCGCCCGTAGTCCGGCGCTTCCCGATGGTTCCAGGGATCGATCTCGCGGGAACGGTGCTCGACAGCCGTCACCCGGCATGGCGTTCCGGCGACTCGGTCATCCTCAATGGCTGGGGGGCCGGCGAGACGCACTGGGGCGGCCTGGCCGGGCGGGCGCGGGTCCCGGGCGACTGGCTGATCCGCACACCGGGCGAGATGACCGCCTACGACGCCATGGCGGTCGGCACCGCCGGCTTCACCGCGGCGCTCTGCCTGATGGCCATCCAGGCGCACGGGGTGAAACCCGATGACGGGGAGGTGCTGGTGACCGGGGCGAGCGGCGGCGTCGGCAGTCTCGGGATCCTGTTGCTGTCGGCAGGCGGATACCGCGTGGTGGCGTCCACCGGCAAGACACACGAGGGCGATTACCTCCGGCGCCTCGGCGCCAGCGAGGTCGTCGATCGACGCGAGTTGTCGGAACCCGGACGTCCGCTGATGAAGGAGCGCTGGGCGGCCGTGCTCGACACGGTGGGCTCGCACACGCTGGCGAACGCCTGTGCCTCGACCCGCGCGAACGGCATCGTGACTGCGTGCGGCCTGGCGCAGGGCATGGACTTTCCTGCGACCGTCGCGCCCTTCATCCTCCGCGGCATCACGCTGGCTGGCATCCACAGCGTGATGGTGCCCACCGGACGGCGAGTGGCCGCCTGGGCCGCCATCGAGCGGCTCGTGGACCGCGGTCGGCTGCGGGAGCTGTCGCGCGAGATCGGCCTGGCCGATGCCATCGCGGAGGCGCCGCGGGTGCTGGCGGGGGAGATCAGGGGGCGGCTGGTGGTGGAGGTGGGGGGGGAGGGCAAAAGGGCTAAGGGCTAAGGGCGAAGGGCGAAGGGCGAAGGGCGAAGGGCGAAGGGCGAAGGGCGAAGGGCGAAGGGCGAAGGGCGAACGGGCCAAAGCCCAAGGGCTAACGCGCGCGGACGAGTCAGGGTCATGTGTCGCCGCCGGCAGATCCGGGCGGCGCCGGTACTGCTCGTCCGGGGCCCGCTTTCGCGAGGCGGGAAAGCGGCCTCCGCTCATAAGCTCGCTACGCTCGCTGGCGCGGCGAGTAGGGATGGCCCGGGCGACATATGCCAAGCGCACCGATGCGACGGGGGTGATCCCGCTTTCCGGCTGCGCGGTGCGGCGCCTCGCTCCAAGGTCCCCGGCCGATCAGCACCGGCACCACCCGACGCCGGCGGCCACGACGCCGCTCACGGGAGCGCGCGGCCTCATTGCCAACTGCCGACACCCGACCTGCAACGCGCGGTTCCGCGGCGCGCGGCGGACGAGCCATGTCGGCCTGCGGGCGCGATTCGGCTAGCGCGACAGCGGCAGTCTGAAAAATGCGCTGCAGGCGCTCCGGCCGCGCAGACGCTCTTTCGCCACTGACGAGCGGATCACCTGAGTGCCCAACTGATTGCGCACCGGCCCCCGCATCACCCCAGCCGGAGCGGGCATCGTCAGGTCATCGCCGTAGGCGCATTTTTTCGCGCGTGGGCCGAGGCGCGGCAGGGCGATGTGGCTCGGCCGCCACGAAGCGCCGCTGCGCGAAGGGCACAGGGCACAGGGCACAGGGCACAGGGCACAGGGCACAGGGCAAAGGGCAAAGGGCAAAGGGCGAAGGGCAAAGGGCGAAGGGCGAAGGCGCGGCGCCCGGTCTGGCGCTTCCACGCCCAACTGCCAAATTCCAACGCCCACTCGCGCCCGGCATAGAGACACGCTCGAGGCGGCGACGGTGTCGGCCGGGTCGCCCGGGGTCGCCCGGGGTCGCCCGGGGTCGCCCGGGGTCGCCCGGGGTCGCCCTAATGAGCCGTGTCGGCCCTGCCCGATCCGGGGCCCGCTTCCGCGAGGCGGGAACGCGGACTGCGCCCAGCGCGCCCAGATCGTTTCCGCCATGGTGGAGGGCAACAGCCTTCGTTCCGTCAGCCGCATTACCGGCTTCTCCATCAATACGGTGTCAAAACTGCTGGTGGACCTCGCTACCACCTGCGCGAGCGCCCACGATGCGCTTGTGCAGAACGTGAATGCGAAGCGGATTCAGCTTGACGAGATTTGGTCGTTCGTAGGATCGAAGCAGAAGAACATTCCCGAGGGCAAGGAAGGCGGATACGGTGACCTGTGGACGTGGACAGCCATCGATGCCGACACGAAGCTGATATCTCGTACGTGGTCGGCGGCCGCGTCACGCCGAACGCGTTCAAGATTCTGTGGGACGTCACCTCACGCGTCACGACCGAGTGTCCGCAAGTCTCGTCCGATGGGCTGATCTGGTACGCCCAGGCGATGGAGGAAGCGATGCCGTGGGCCGACTACGGCATGATCAACAAGAAGGACGCGGCCGAAACGACCGGCCGCCACTCGCCAGCTCGCTTCGTGGCCGCAATCAAGGAGGTGATAAAAGGCACCCCTGATCCTCGCCACAACTCCACCTCGTTCGTGGAGCGCCAGCACCTCACGATGCGCATGTCGATGCGGCGGTTCACGCGGCTGACGAACGGCTTCAGCAAGAAGGGTGCGAACCACGCGCACGCGGTGGCGCTGCACTTCATGCACGACAACTTCTGCCGGATTCACAAGACACTGCGCGTCACCCCGGCGATGGAGGCTGGACTCGCGCAGCATCCGTGGACGATTGAGGAATTGGTGGGGCTGCTGGAAGCGGCCGAGAAAAAAGCGGCGTAGAGTCACAGCGTCGTGAATGTGAGGCGTATGGTGAAGCCAGTCATGGTCCTAGCGCTGTCGGCCCTCCTGTTTGTCTTGAGTAGCGGCGATTGGCTTTCGGAACCATTGAGCATGATGGGAACCGTATTCGCCGCCGTTTTAGCGACTGTTGGGCTCCTGCTGTTGTGCGTCCGGTTAACGCGGTTGCGCGGCGTCAATTACGATGCCTTCGCCAAATCAAACTGAGACACTACCGGCAGGCGAAGGGGGAAGGGGGAACGGCAAAGGGCCAAGGGCGAAGGGCGAAGGGCCAAGGGCGAAGGGCGAAGGCGCGCGGCGCGCGGTGGACGAGCCATGTCGCTCTGCCGACGCAGTGCGGCTAGCGCGACAGCGGCAGTCTAAAAAAACGCCGCAGGCGCTCCGGCCGCGCAGGCGGTGTTTCGCCACTGACGCCGGGATCACCTGGCTGCCCAACTGATTGCGCACCGGCTCACGGATCACCCCAGCCGGAGCGGTCATCGCCAGCGCTCTCGCCGGAGGCGCATTCTTCCGCGCGCGGGCCGAGGCGCGGTAGGGCGATGTGGCTCGGCCGCCCAAGAGCGCCGCTACGCAAAGGGCGAAGGGCGAAGGGCAAAGGGCGAAGGAAGGCGCGCGGCGGACGAGCCATGTCGCTCTGCCGACGCAGTGCGGCTAGCGCGACAGCGGCAGTCTGAAAAATGCGCCGCAGGCGCTCCGGCCGCGCAGGCGCCGATTCGGCACTGTCATTCGGATCACCTGGATGCCCAACTGATTGCGCACCGGCTCCCGGATTACCCCAGCCGGAGCGGTCATCGCCAGCGCTCTCGCCGGAGGCGCATTTTTCCGCGCGTAGGCCGAGGCGCGGCAGGGCGATGTGGCTCGGCCGCCAAATGAGCGCCGCTACGCGAAGGGCAAAGGGCAAAGGGCAAAGGGCAAAGGGCAAAGGGCAAAGGGCGAAGGGCGAAGGGCAAAGGGCGAAGGCCGAAGGGGCGAAGAGCGAACGCGCGGCGGACGAGCCATGTCGCTCTGCCGAGCAGTGCGGCTAGCGCGAGGGCGGCAGTCTGAAGAATGCGCTGCAGGCGCCGAGGCGCGGCAGGGCGATGGGGCTCGTCGCCAAAGAACACCGCCTACGGGACTTCAGATCAACTCCCAACGCCCAACTGCCAACGGCCAACGGGAATCCGAGCCTTCTTGGGCGTTGGGCATTGGTGCTTGGGAGTTGCGCGAAGCGTGCGGGAGTTGCGCGAAGCGTTTAGGAGTTGCGCGAAGCGATGGGACTCAGCGCGAAGCGCCAGCTTCCGCGCGGTAGGCGCGGGCCAGCAGCGACACCGGGTGGACGACGGTGACCGCCGCGCCGGCGGCCTCGAGGCCGCGGGCGATCTGGAGATGACAGCCCGGGTTCGACGTCGCGACGATCTGCGCCCCCGTCGAGGCCACGTGGCCGATCTTCCGCTTCAGCAGCGCCTCGGCCTGCGCCGGCTGGGTCAGGGCGTAGATGCCGGCGCTGCCGCAGCACCACGACGATTCGGGCAGCTCGGTCAGCGTCACCCCGGGCAGCAGGCGGAGCAGCGCGCGCGGCTGGCGGGATACCTTCTGCGCGTGCACCAGGTGGCAGGACTCGTGATACGTGACCGTGGCCGGCTCCGTGAACGGCGCCGCCTCCGGTGCGCGGCACCCGATCTCGGCCAGCCATTCCTGGACGTCGCGCAGCTTCGCGTCCCAGAGCGCCGCCCGTTCGCGATAGGCCTCGTCGTCTCCGAGCAGCCCGCTGTAGTGCCGGAGATGCGAGCCGCACCCGCCGGCGTTCGAGATGATGGCGTCGTAGCGATCGGGCGGGATCAGGTCGATCATCCGGCGGGCCAGCGTCGCGGCCATGTCGAGCTCGCCGTTGTGGGCGTGCAGCGAGCCGCAGCATGGCTGCGCGCGCGGCGTCTCGACGGCGCAGCCATTGGCGAGCAGGGCGTCCGCCGTGTCGCGGTTGATGTCCGGAAAGACGAGATCCTGGACGCAACCCGTGAGCAGCGCGACACGGTAGCGCGGCGCCGACGCCGGTTCCTCCCGCGCCGCGATGAGCGTGTCGGAGAACGCCGCCGCGACGGCGGGCGCCTGCGGTTCGAGGCGCCGCAGATCCGCCGGGAGCAGGCGGGTCAGGCCGAGCCGGCGGAAGAGGGACTCGAGCCCGCTCCGCTGATAGAGCCGCAGCATCCGGCCCGCGGCGCGGAGCGCGTGCGGGTGCATGAAGAGGAAGCGCAGCGTCACCGCCGTCCAGAACCGCCGCTTGACGCTCGCGTCGACCTGCGACGCCCGGATGTCGCTCCGCGCGGTCTCGAACAGCACGCCGTAGTTCACGCCGGCGGGGCAGGCGGTCTGGCAGGCCAGGCAGCCGAGGCAGTAGCTCATCTCCTCGGCGAAGGTCTTCGACACCGCCAGCTCGCCGTCGGCGATCGCCCGCATCAGCGAGATGCGTCCCCGCGGACTGTTGCGCTCGCGCCCCGTGGCGTCGTAGGTCGGACAGGTCGGCAGGCACATGCCGCAGTGCATGCACTGCTGGAGGATCGAATAGTCGATGGTACGCAGGGAGCCGGACATCAGTCGAAGATCTTCCCGGGGTTCAGCAGCCGCTCGGGGTCGAGCGCCTGCTTGATCTCGCGCATCAGGTCGAGGCTGGCATCGCCGAGCTGCTGGCGCAGCCACGGCTTCTTGGCGAGCCCGACGCCGTGCTCCCCGGTGATCGTGCCGCCAAGCTCGAGCGTCCGCGTGACGATCGCCTCGAGCGCCTGATGGACGCGGTGCATCTCGTCCGCGTCGCGCTCGTCGGCCAGGAACGTCGGGTGCAGGTTGCCGTCCCCCATGTGCCCGAACGTCCCGATCTGCAGATTGAACGCCTGCGCCGTCTCCGCGATGAAGCCGACCATCGTGGCCAGCTCGCTGCGCGGCACGGTGACGTCCTCGAGGATCGTGGTCGGCCGCTGCCGGGCCAGTGCGGCAGAAGGCGTTCCGCCGCGCCGCGGCGAGCTGCAGCGCCTCGTTGTCGTCGCGTGCGGTCCGCACCTCCCTGGCGCCGTGCTCGCGTGCCAGTGCGTCCATCTGCGCCGCCTCCTCGGCAACGACCGCGGGATGGCCGTCGGTCTCCATCAGCAGGACCGCCGCGCAGTCGGTCGGCAGGCCGACGTGGGCGAAGTCTTCCACGCACCGCGCCGTCATGCGGTCGAGGAACTCGAGCGTGCAGGGGATGATGTGCGCCGCGACGATGGCCGATACGGTCTCCGCCGCATCCTCGATCCGATCGTAGAGCGCCAGCATCGTCCGGCGCGCGGCCGGCCGCGGCACCAGCTTCAGCAGCACCTCGGTGATGATGCCGAGCGTGCCTTCCGACCCGATGAAGAGATCCTTGAGCGAGTAGCCGGCGACGTCCTTGACGCACTGGTTGCCGAACCGCGCGATCCGGCCATCGGCGAGCACCACCTCGAGGCCCATCACGTAGTCGCGCGTAACGCCGTACTTCAAGCCGCGGAGCCCGCCGGAGTTCTCCGCGACGTTGCCGCCGATGGTGCTGATCCGCATCGAGCCGGGATCGGGCGGATAGAACAGGCCATGGCGCCCCGCGGCCTCGTCGATCCGCGCGGTGATGGCCCCCGGCTGCGCGCGCAGGGTGAGGTTCCGTGGATCGACGTGCGAGGATGTCGTTCATCTGCACCAGGCACAGCACGAGGCTGCCCGGGCTCGGCACGCTGCCGCCGCTCAAGCCCGGTGCCCGACCCGCGGGTGACGATCGGAATCCCGTTGGAGGTCGCCAGCTTGACGCACTCGGCCACCTGCGCGGTCGTGCGCGGGAAGACCACGGCCTCGGGCCGCCCTTTCAAGGCGGCCGTGCCATCGAAGCTGTACGGGAACCAGATCTTCAGGACCCGTCAGCACGGCGTCCGGGCCGACGATGGCGGCCAGGTCGCCGAGGGTGCGTGCGCGCAGTGACATGTGTGTTGCCCGGGGCCGTCCTCGGTCGTCCGTCAGTCGGCCACGACGCGCTGCTGCTGTTCCCCGAGACCAGCCACGCCGAGCCGCACGACGTTGCCCTTGCGCAGATAGACCGGCGGCTTCATGCCGTGGCCGACGCCCGGAGGCGTGCCGGTGGAGATGATGTCGCCAGGCTGGAGGCTCATGAAGCGGCTCAGGTAGCTGATCAGGTAGGGCACGTCGAACACCATCGTGTTGGTGTTGCCGGTCTGATACCGCTTGCCGTCGACGTCGAGCCACATGTCCAGGTTGCTGCAATCCGTGACTTCGTCCGGCGTCACCAGCCATGGGCCGATCGGGCCGAAGGTGTCGGCGCTCTTGCCCTTGACCCACTGGCCGGTGCCCTCGAGCTGGAACGCCCGCTCGGACACGTCATGGACGACGCAGTAGCCGGCCACGTGCGCCATCGCGTCGCCCTGCGCCACGTACTTGGCGGGCTTCCCGATCACGACGCCGAGCTCCACTTCCCAGTCCGTCTTCTCCGACCCGCGCGGGATCGCGACGTCGTCGTTCGGTCCGACGATGGCCGAGGTGGCCTTCATGAAGATGATCGGCTCGGCCGGGACCTTCATGCCGGATTCCGCCGCGTGGTCGGAATAGTTCAACCCGACGCAGATGAACTTGCCGACGCCGGCGACGCACGGGCCGATGCGCGGCGAGCCGTCCACGCGCGGGAGCGTGGCCGGGTCGAGCTTCCGGAGCCGTTCGAGCGAGGCGGGGAGCAGGGCATCGCCCGCCAGGTCCGGGACGACGCCTGACAGATCGCGGATGGCGCCGTCAGAGTCGAGCAGGCCCGGCTTCTCCTGGCCGGGGTTTCCATATCGCAGCAGTTTCATGGCAGACAGTCTCCGTCGTTCAAGGGCGGAATCGGGCGTGCGGGCGGCTCGCCCGCGCAGGATTCGCCCTTGCAGTGTCGCATGGATTCCGGTGGACGATCCGGGACGCGGCGCCAGCGGCGCCGGCGCACCGGCTTCAGTAGGTCGAGCGGCCGCCGCTGATGTCGAACACCGCCCCGGTCGAGAACGAGTTCTCTTCCGACGCGAGCCACGCGGTGAGCGACGCCAGCTCCTCCGTCTGCAGGAACCGCCCGCGCGGGATCTTCGACAGCATCCAGTCGAGATGCGACTGGGACATCTGCTCGAAGATGCGCGTCCTGGCGGCCGCCGGAGTGATGCAGTTGACCGCGATGTTCTCGCCGGCGAGCTCCTTGCCGAGCGACTTGGTCAGCGCGATCACCCCGGCCTTGGCGGTGCTGTAGGCCGAGGCGTTGGCGTTGCCTTCCTTGCCGGCCACCGACGAGATGGTGACGATGCGTCCGTAGCCCTGCTGGAGCATGGCCGGGATGACGGCGCGGCAGCAGTAGAAGACGCTCAGCAGATCGATGTCGATGACGCGGCGCCACTCGTCGGGGGGGTATTCCCAGGTCTTGTGGTTCGGCCCGGCGATGCCGGCGTTGGCGACCAGGATGTCGATGCCGCCGAACGCGTCGATGGTCGCCTTCGCGGCGGCGTCGACGGCCTCCATCTGCGCCACGTCGACCGTCTGCGCCAGGACCGAGTCCGGGGCGCCGATCGCCTGCGCGGTGCGCGCGGTCTCCTCGGCGTCCATGTCCCACAGCGCCACCCGGGCGCCGGAGGCGATGAAGCGCTCGGCGATCGCGCGTCCGAAGCCCTGCGCGGCCCCGGTCACGACGGCGCGCCTGCCGGTCAGATCGTACTGGTTCACGGTCGCATTCTCCCGAGTGGTGTTGCGGCGTCCGCCTGACAGGCGAACGGTGCTCAGTGTGATTCGCGCGGCACGGCGTGGCCGCGGCTGCCGCGCAGGAAGTCGAGATCCGCCCCTTTGTCCGCCTGCTGCACGTGGCGCACGTACATGCTGACGTAGCCGCTGTCGAGGGCCGGCGGTGCCGGCCGCCAGGCGGCGCGGCGGCGGGCCAGCTCCTCGTCGCTCACGTCGAGGTGCAGCCGGCGCGCGTCGACATCCAGCTCGATGACGTCCCCTTCCTGCACCAGCGCGAGCGGGCCGCCGACGGCCGCTTCCGGACAGATGTGCAGGACAACGGTGCCGTAGGCGGTGCCGCTCATGCGCGCGTCGGAGATGCGCACCATGTCGGTGACCCCCTGCTTGAGCACCGCGGGGGGCAGCCCCATGTTGCCGACCTCGGCCATGCCCGGGTAGCCGACGGGACCGCTGTTGCGCAGCACCAGGACGGACGAGGGATCGACCGGCGAGCGCGGGGTCGTTGATCCGCGCCTTGTAGTGCTCGATGTTGTCGAAGACGACGGCGCGGCCGCGGTGCTTCATGAGGTGCGGGGAGGCCGCCGACGGCTTCAGGACGGCGCCGTCGGGCGCCAGATTGCCGCGCAGCACGGCCATCCCGCCGGTGGCGGCCAGCGGCCGATCGAACGGGCGCACGACCTCCGTGTTCCAGTTCGGCGCCTCGCCGCAGTTCTCCCACAGCGTCTTGCCGTTGACCGTCATCACGTCGCGGTGGAGCAGCCCGCGCTCGCCGAGCGTCCGGATGACCGCCGGCAGGCCGCCGGCATAGTGGAAGTCCTCCATCAGGAAGCGGCCCGACGGCTTCAGGTCGACGATCGTCGGCACGTTCCGGCCGAGCTGATCCCAGTCGTCCAGCGTCAGCGGCACGCCAACGCGGCCGGCGATCGCCAGGAGGTGGATGACGGCGTTGGTGGACCCGCCGAGCGCGCCGTTCACGCGGATGGCATTCTCGAAGGCCGGGCGAGTCAGGATGTGCGACAGCCGCACGTCGTCCCGGATCAGCGAGACCATGCGCCGGCCCGCCAGGTGCGCCATGGCGTAGCGCCGGGAATCGACGGCCGGAAGCGCGGCGTTATACGGGAAGGCGACGCCGAGCGCCTCGACCATCGAGGCCATCGTCGAGGCCGTGCCCATCACCATGCAGTGCCCCGCGGAGCGGGACATGCAGGCCTCGGCATCCATGAACTGCTCGAGGCTGATGACGCCGGCCTTGACCTCTTCGCTGAAGCGCCAGACGTCGGTGCCCGAGCCGAGTTCCTGCCCGCAGTACTTGCCGTTGAGCATCGGCCCGCCGGACACGACCATGGCCGGCACGTCGCAGCTGGCCGCGCCCATGACCAGGGACGGGCGTGGTCTTGTCGCAGCCGCAGAGCAGCACGACGCCGTCGATGGGATTGGCGCGGATGGACTCTTCGACGTCCATGCTGACCAGGTTGCGGTAGAGCATGGCCGTCGGGCGCATGTTGGACTCGCCCGTGGACATGACCGGGAACTCCACCGGCAGCCCGCCGGCCTCCCACACGCCGCGCTTCACGTAGTCCGCGATGGTCCGCAGGTGCGCGTTGCACGGCGTCAGCTCCGACCAGGTATTGCAGATGCCGACGACCGGGCGGCCGTCGAACACGTCGGCGGGCAGCCCCTGGTTCCGCATCCAGCTGCGGTGGATGAAGCCGTCCTTGTCGTGCTTGCTGAACCAGGCCGCCGACCGGTATACGCGTGGTTCTGGCATCCTAACGATCAACTCCCCATTCCCAATGCCCAACGCCCAAGAGGCTTCCGCCCGGTTCGCTAATCGAGTTCTTTTACCGCGATGACGCGCCAGCGCCAGAAGCCGCCATCGACCCAGCGCGGCGTCTTCTCGTCGCTGAAGTGCATCTGGATGGCGATCATGCCGTCGGTCGCATTGCCGGCGGCGTGATTGGCGGTGTCGGTGAAGTCGGTGACCAGCTGGTCGTTGATCCAGACGGTGATGTGGGGCACGTCCCCCTCGATGCGGGCGCGGATGCTGTTCCAGGCCTCGCGCTTCCAGGCCTTCTGCCAGACCGCGTTGCGGGCGCGGGCCTGCTCGGCGCGCTGCTCGGGCGTGAGGGTCGCGGCGTTCGGGGCCGAGGCGTTGGTCACCCCCTTGAGCCGCTCGCCGTAAATGCCCCCCATGCCGCCACCGGGCAGGTAATCGAGCGTGACCTGGTAGGCTTCGCCCGCCTCGCTGGATCGCAGGAACAGCCCGCTGTCACAGCCCCAGTCCGGCTTGACCTCCATGTAGACCTCGACGTTCCGGTATTTCCGGTCGGTCAGCAGGATGCCCCCCTTGCCCTTGGGGTTCTGGGTGCCGACGATCACGCCGTGCAGCACGCGGTACTCGGGCGTGGTGCCGTGGTGATTCGTCTTGCTGACGTGCCAGCCGCTCAGGTCCTTGCCATTGAAGATCGGCGTGAAGCCGGCAGGCACCTTGGGCCCGTCGTCCGGCGGAGGGACCTGGAAGGCCGGGGCAGCCGCAGCTGCCGCCGGCGCAGGCGTCTGCGCCAGCGCGACGCACAGCCCGGCGACCGTGCAGGTGGTGACGGCGGTGATGACCCGGAACGCGCCGAGGGTTCGGACAATCTGTTTCATGATCGGCTCAGTGCTTCACGGCGGCGAGATGCTCGCGCAGGAGATCGCGGCCGAAGTCGCTGTCGAAGTCTCGCCAGACCGAGTGGATGTGGTTGCCGTTGTTCTGGGTGTTGTCGAATTCGATGAGGAACGTCGGCCCCTGCACCCGGTAGTAGTGCAGCTGCCCGGGCTCGACCGGCCCGGCCCAGGCGAACGACACCTTGTCGAGGCCCGCCTTCTTCAGCTCGGCCTGCCGCTCGGCGGCGATGTCTGCCGTCATCTGCGAAGTGTAGGTCTCGATCAGCTGGGTCAGGAGCGTCCGCTGCGCCGGCGTCATCGCCGACGCCGCCAGGCCGGCCTCGGGCAGCGGCCCGGTCGTCGCCGACGTCATCGTGATGATGTCCTTCGGCGCGGTCTCGGAGAAGATCGCGGTCTTGCGCTGGGATTCGTCCAGGGCCATCACCAGCGCGCGTCCGGCGTCCTGCTCGCGGTCGAGCGCGCGGTAGCCCTTCTTCGCGCCGTCCCGGACTTCCGCGGGATTGCTGCCGAGGAAGGTCGGCGCCGCGACGACGTCGCTGCCGCGGGCGAGCGTGAAGTGCAGCGACACGTGGTGCCCTTCGACGCGCCAGGCCCACGGCGTCTTGGCCCCGGGGGTGCCAAAGACGGTGAAGAAGTAGAGCTCGGGGTCGCGGACCTGGCCGCCCTGGCCGCCGCCCGGCTTCGCCGCCCGCGCCGCCGCCTCGGTGTCGCGCAGGATGGCCTCGAGGTCGTTCATGATCGCCGTGGTCACGGTGTAGCCGCGCCCGCTCAGGGCGGTGCGGAGCAGCTCGTGCGCCAGCTTCCGCTGGGGCTCGGTCATCTCCTTGAGCGGCAGCCCCTGGCGCGGGAACATCGACGTCGGCACGAAGTTCCAGCGCGTCCGGTCGGCCGAGTCGAGCGGCAGGGCCATCTTCTGCCGCTGTTCGGGGGTGAGGCTGTCGAGCAGCGCCGACGTGGCGGAAGACATCGCCGTGGCCGTGCGCTGCGACGCCACCACGCTGCCCATGACGCCGGCGGCCAGCAGCCCGAGAGCCACGGCCAGGCGGGGTCGATTCATCGTTCTCATAAGCACCTCTGTGTGACGGGCGGCCTGCAAGTCAGACGGCCTCTGGCAATCGGATGAGGGATCCCCCGGGCACCTGCGTCAGGAGCCGCTTGTCGCGCAGGACCATTTCCAGGCTCGTGCGCGCCAGGCGGGAATGTTCGCGGGCGAGCGCCTCCGCGCGGGTGGCTTCGCGGTTGGCGATGGCATCGACAATGGCGCGGTGATGCATCTGCGAGATGGTGACCACCTCGCGGCCTTCCTTCTTCTGCGCGTGCCCCAGGATGAAGGCGTTTGGCGACGCGAACGGGAACGCCACGGCCCGGTCCACCGCGCGCCGGAGCATCGCGCTCCGCGCCAGGTCGAGCAGCAGGCCGTGAAACTGCTCGTTGAGGGCGATGTACTGCGCCAGGGAATCGGTTCCGGACGTCCAGCGCTGGATGAGGCGATCGATGTGCTCGAGGCACGTCCGGGCGGGCGCGAGATCCTCCGGGCACTCGAGCCGCTCCGCCGCCAGCCGGGCCGCGGTCCCTTCGAGCATGCCCCGGATCTCGATGCCGTCGTGAATGTCCTGGACGGTGAACTCCGCGGCGACGAAGCCGCCAGTCGGCCGGGCGGTCAGGAGCCCTTCCTGCTCGAGCCGATCCAGCACCAGCCGGAGCGGCGTGCGGGATACCTTCAGGCGCGCGGCCAGCGGAATCTCGCGCAGCCGTTCGCCCGGACGGAACGCCCCACGCAGCAGCAGCTCGCGCATCTGCAGCAGCGCACGAAGCGTTTGCGATTCCAGGCGCTGTTTGCGCGATTCCACGAAGATATTTGCCCCTTGTGCGCGGAAGCCTAACACGTCTCAACTTTGCATGCAATTAGCGTGAGCGTTACCGGTCCGCCGCCCAGGATCCGTTCACTTTGCTGGCCCCTCAGCCAAAGATTCGCTGCTTCTGCATGCAGGGCGGCCGTTTCGTCCTGTTCATGGCGTGGCATCGGCGATATACTCGCGCGCCATGATTCCCTCGCCAACCGGGGCGCGCCACGTCGTCACGGCGTTTGCCGTCTCGCTCGCCGTCATCACCTACGTGGACCGCGTCGCCATTGCCGTGGCCGCACCGTTCATCACCGCCGATCTCGGACTGACCCGCACCCAGATGGCCTGGGCGCTGGCCGCGTTCGGCTGGGCCTACGCCCTGTTCGAGATTCCCGGCGGCTGGCTCGGCGATCGCATCGGCTCGCGCCGCGTGCTGATGCGGATCGTCGTCTGGTGGTCACTCTTTACCGCCGCCACCGGGTGGGCGTGGGGCGCTGCGTCGCTCATCGTCATCCGGATGCTGTTCGGCGCCGGTGAAGCGGGCGCCTTCCCCAACCTGACGCGGATCCTGACGGTGTGGCTCCCGGTCAAGGAGCGCGAGAAGGCGCAGGCCAGGCTGTGGCTCGCGACCCGCATCAGCGGCGCGTTCACGCCCGTGCTCATCGCGCTCCTCATCGCCGCGATCGGCTGGCGCCGCACGTTCGAGGTCTGCGGCATCCTGGGCGTGGTCTGGGCGGTGCTGTTCTATCGCTGGTACCGCGACAGCCCGGCCGAACATCCCGCGGTCAACGAGGCGGAGCTCGCCATGCTGCCGCCGGCGAAGGATACGGCCATCGCCCACGGCGGCGTGCCGTGGGGCGTGATCTTCTCGACACGGGCGGTCTGGCTGCTGTCGATCCAGTATATGTGCCTGGCGTACGGCTGGTGGTTCTACATTAACTGGCTGCCCAGCTACCTGCGCGAGTCCCGCGGCACCACCATGACGATGGGCGCGCTGCTCGCGGGGCTGCCGCTGCTGCTCGGGGGCGTGGGCTGCCTGCTGTCGGCCGCCGTGATCCCCCGGCTCGCCGAGCGCCTGCGCAGCGTCGCGCAGGCCCGCCGCATCGTCGCCATCGTCGGCTTCGTCGGCGCCTCGATCTGCATCCTCGTGTTCACGGGGATCGAGGACCCGCGCCGCGCCATGATCGTCCTGGGCTTTGCCGGCTTCTTCAACGACTTCGTGATGCCGGCCGCGTGGGCGGGCACGATGGACATCGGCGGGCGCTACGCGGGTACGGTGTCGGGAGCGATGAACATGATGGGAAGCATCGCCGGTGCCTCGTCGGTACTGGTGGTGGGCTACCTGCTCGCCTGGACGGGCGGCAACTGGACGCTGACGTTCTACATTTCGTCGGCGATCTATTTGCTTGGCGCCGTCTGCTGGCTCTTCCTCGACTCGCACACGCCGGTCCAGCAGCACGTGGCGGAAGCGCGGCTGGCCGCCTGAGCGGCCGTCTCACACTCATCAGCGGCACGTAATTTCGGAGGCGTTCAGGTGGCAGACAAGACAGTCCTCGATCTTTTTCGGCTGGATGGCAAGGTCGCGCTCGTGACGGGCGGCGCCCGTGGTCTGGGGCAGACGATGGCCACCGCGCTGGCGCAGGCCGGGGCCGACGTGGCGATCACCGGGCGCACCCTGGCGCCCGCCCAGGAGTCGGCCAAGGCGATTGCCAGCGGCACGGGGCGGCGGTGCCAGGCGTTTGCCGCCGACGTGACGGTTGCCGCGGATATCGACCGTCTCGTGACCGAGGTCGAGGCGGCTTTCGGGCGGATCGACATCCTCGTCAACAATGCCGGCACCAACATCCGCGGGGCGATCGACCAGCTGACCGAGGCCGACTGGGACACGGTCATCGACACGAACCTCAAGGGGCCGTTCCTGTGCTCGCGGGCGATCGGACCGCGCATGGTCACGCGCGGCTGGGGCCGCATCATCAACCTGGGGTCGATCCTGGGTGTCGTGGCGCTGCCGGGGCGAGCGCCGTATGCCTCGTCGAAAGCCGCGGTGATCAACCTGACCCGCGTGCTTGCGCTCGAATGGGCGGGTACCGGCGTGACCGCCAACGCGATCTGCCCGGGACCGTTCGCCACCGAGATGAACCGGCAGCTGCTCGACGATCCGGTCAAGTACCAGGAGTTCGTCAAGAACATCCCGATGGGGCGATGGGGAGAGCTCGAGGAGCTCACCGGCGCCGCGGTGTTTCTCGCCTCCGACGCCTCGTCGTTCGTCACCGGCAGCTCGGTGTTCGTGGACGGCGGCTGGACGGCGAGGTAAATCCAGCTGGGGAGCTGGGGAACTGGCGGCAGTGACAGTGCAGTCTCCGAGGAGGAGTGAATGAAGCGTCTGGTGTTACTCACGTGCGTGCTGGCCACGGTAGCCGTGGCGGCGCGCCCGGCGGCGCAGACGGCGCCGCCGAAGAGCGCGAAGACTCTCGAGATTTACATCGCCGACACCGAAGGCGGCAAGGCGGCGCTGTTCGTCACGCCGGGCGGCCAGACGCTGATGATCGACTCGGGCAACCCTGGCGAGCGCGACCTCACGCGCATCCTCGCGATGTTCGCGGACGCCGGGGTGACGAAGCTGGATTACCTGCTGTCGACGCACTACCACGTCGATCACGTCGGCGGCCTGCAGGAGCTCGCGAAGCGGATCCCGGTCGCGCATTTCATCGATCACGGCCCGAACGTCGAGGCGAAGGAACAGGTCCAGGGCTTCCAGACGGCCTACGCCGACATCTACGGCAAGGCCAGGCGCACCGTCGTCAAGCCGGGCGACAAGGTGCCGCTGACCGGCATCGACTGGACCATCGTCACGTCGGCGGGGGCCGCGATCAAGAAGCCGCTGCCCGGCGGCGGACGCCCCAATCCCGCCTGCGCCGGGGTCGAGAAGAAGCCTGATCCAGCCAACCCCGACGACAACGCCCAGTCGGTCGGCAGCGTCATCACCTTCGGGCAGTTCCGCGCCATCGACCTCGGCGACCTGCTCTGGAACGAGGAGCTCGCGCTGATGTGCCCGAACAATCCGGTGGGCACTGTCGATCTCTACCTCGTGACCCATCATGGTCTCGCCAACTCGGGATCCCCGGCGGTCGTCCACGGCGTCCGCCCGCGGGTCGCCGTCATGCAGAACGGCACGCGGAAAGGCGGCGCCGTCGCCGCCTATGAAGTGCTGGAGAAGTCGCCGGGCCTGGAGGACATCTGGCAGCTGCACTGGTCCTACAACGCGGGAGTCGAGCACAACCCGGCGGGGGTGTTCATCGCCAACGTGGACGATGCCGCGACGATTGCCGGCGTGCTGACGGCGCCGCCCGGGGGACGAGGCGGCAGGGGAGGTCCGGGTGCGCCGGGCGGTGGCGCGCCTGGCGCCGGCGGGCCGCCCTCGGCAAGTGCGGGAGGGCCACAGGGAGGCGCGTCTGGCGGTGCGGGTTCAGGCGGCACGGCGGGCGGCCAGCCGCAGGCCACGGCGCCAGCGGCGGCCGCGCCTGGCGGCGGGCGGGGCAATGCGGCGGCGGCGCACACGCCAGCGCACTATCTCAAGATCTCCGCGCAGGACGATGGCACGTTCACCGTCACCAACACGCGCAACGGCTACAGCAAGACGTATACGAAGCGGGGGCAGTAGCCCCCACCCCCCTTACTTGATCTGCGAGAAGTCCGCCGGGTTCAGGAACACTGAGTCCGGCGGTTTAGCCAGCAGGGTCCCGTCCTTCTGCGATTCCTTGACCACCGCCTGCCACGCGGGGTCCGCGCGGAACGCATCCCAGCTCTTCTTCGCCGCCTCGCGGCTCGGATACGCCAGGATATAGACGAGCGTGTTCTCGGAAGCGGGCTGGTCCATCGGCACCCAGTAGCCGATGTTGGTCATGCCGTGCTTCTCGAACATCTTGATCGTGTGGTCCCGGAACCGCGTCTTGAGCGCCTCGAACTTGCCCGGCGCCGCGGTGTAGGTCCGCATCTCGAACACCCGGTTGCCACCCTGCGCGTATGCCACATCTGGCGCCATCGTGCCTCGCAAGCCGAACCCGGCGGCGAACATTCCCGCCGCGAGCACGGCGACACTCCACCTGCTGTTGATCATCAACTGTCCTCCGGTGCGTATTCTTCCACCCTTTGCCCGGCGCGCTCAAGCGCGCGCCAGGTGCCGGCTGAACCCCCGGGGAGGGCCGCTCGCGATCGCTGGAGCGAGGATGCGGTCGCGGATTGAAGCGTACAAATGTGATATCTTATAAATATGCGAAAAGCTATTTCAGTCACACTGGATGCCGACAACATTCTGTGGCTGCGGGCCCAGGCGTCGGCCTCGTCGGCGGGCAGCCTCAGCGCCGCGCTGGACCGGCTGGTCACGACCGCCCGTCTGGAGGGGCGGACCGAGCCGTCCGCCATCCGGTCGGTCGTGGGCACCATCGACCTGGCGGACGACGATCCCGGGCTGACCGGCGCGGACAAGTACGTCCGGGGCCTGTTCGACAAGTCGGCAAGGCAGCCGAAGGTCGTGAAAGAGCCCGCTGCGTCGTACGAGACCCCGCGGAAGGCCAGGCCCCGGCGTGGTTAGCGCCCGCGTGCCGGCGGCTGTCTGCGACACCCACGCGCTCCTGTTTCACGCGGCAGGAGGCGGACAGCTGGGGCGGCGCGCGGCGGCGCACCTGGAGGCGTGCGAGCAGCGCCAGGCGCTCACCTACGTGCCCGTCGCGGTGATCTGGGAGTGCGTCCTGCTGGCGCGCGGATCCCGCATCAACCTGCGCCGCAGCGTCCGCAGCTTCTTCGACGACCTGTTCAGCAATCCGGCCTATCAGCCATACGACCTGACGTCGGCCCAGGTGTTTGTCGCCGACGAAGTCCGGGTCAATCGCGATCCGTTCGACGCCCTGATCTGCGGAGCCGCCGTGGAGCTCGGCCTGCCCTTGATCACCCGCGACGGCGACATCCGGTCGTCCGGCGTCGTCCGGGTAATCTGGTAGCCCGCCCTCAGCCCCGCGACGGCACGTGCCGCCGGACGACCGCCAGGGCGACGGTCGTCACCACCAGCGCGCCCGTCATCACCCAGAAGAACGACTGGCTCCCCCGGTATTCGAGCGCCCAGGGGCCCGCATAGCCCGTCAGGATCGCTCCAGACCTTCCGAAGGCCACGGCGGTCCCGACGCCTGCCGCCCGCACCGCCGTCGGATACACGTGCGCAGCGAGCGCATACATCGTTGTCTGCACGGCGTTGATCAGCCCGCCCGTCAGCGTGAGCATCACCAGGATGGGCAGGACCGGCGACTGCGCGGCAATCGTCATCGTGCTCATCACCAGGGCGCAGACGACCGCACCCGCGGCCATGGTGAGCATCGTGGCCCGTGAGCCGAAGCGGCCGAGCAGCGCGCCGCCGGCCAGCGCGCCCGCCACCCCGCCCAGGTTGAAGGCGCTCAGCCCGGCGCTCGCCACGGTTGGTCCGAGGCCCGCGCCCGCGAGGATGGAGGGCAGCCAGCTGAGCCCCAGATACACCGCCATGAGGCACGAGAAGAACGCCGCCCAGAGCGCGAAGGTGTCGACGCGCCAGTCGCGCTGAAAGAGCGACGCCAGCGAGCCGCTCGCGCCGCCACGCTCGAGATCGTCGGTGAACGTGGCGCCCGGGGGCACGTCGTGGCCCATGCGGCGCATCAGGCCGGCGAGCTCGGTCCAGCGCTGGGGATGCCGGACGAGGAAGCGCGGCGACTCCGGCAGCAGCCGCACGAGCACGGCCGCCGCGATGAGTGGCAGCACGCCGCCAGCCAGGAACATGCCGCGCCAGCCGATCGCGGGCAGCGCAAAGATGGCGGCCAGCCCCGCCAGGGCGGCTCCTGCCGGCACGCAGACGATGGCGAGCGTCACGGCGAAGGGGCGCCGGCGCAGCGGCACGTATTCGGCCGCCAGCGCCGCCGCGTTCGGCATCGCGCCGCCCAGGCCGACGCCGGCCAGGAGGCGCAGCGCCGCCAGGGTGCCGACCGAATCGACGGCCGCCACCACCGTGGTCGCCAGACCGAAGATGACCATGCACGCCAGCAGCGCGACCTTGCGTCCGAACCGGTCGCCCGCCAGCCCTGCGGCTGTGCCGCCGATCATCATCCCGAGATACCCGAGCGAGACCACCGGCGCGAAGGCACTGCGCGGCACCGCCCACTCCCGCATCATCGTGGGCAGGGCGACGCCGAGCAGCTGGTTGTCGAAGCCGTCGAAGATGATGGTGAGCGCGACCAGGAACACCAGCCAGCGCTGATATCCCGTCCAGGGTCCATGGTCCAGCGTCCGGCTCAGATCGACCGTCGCGTGGGTGCGCAGATTCAAGGAACCTCCAGTTGCAGCGGCCGCAGGCGGCGGCTGAATCATGTCAGAATTCGCAGCAGCATGGCCGACGCCGCCCTCCTTTCCCTGCGCGACGCGATTGCCCGCCACGTCCGGCCCGGCGACAGCGTGGCGCTCGAAGGGTTCACCCACCTGATTCCGTTTGCGGCAGGCCACGAGATCATCCGGCAGGGGATCACGGACCTCACCCTCATCCGCATGACGCCCGACCTCCTCTACGACCAGATGATCGGGTGCGGCTGCGCGAAGAAGCTGGTGTTCTCGTGGGGCGGCAACCCCGGCGTCGGATCGCTGCACCGCCTGCGCGACGCCGTCGAGCGCGGCTGGCCGGCGCCGCTCGAGCTCGAGGAACACAGCCACTCGGCGATGGCGCACGCCTACGCGGCGGGCGCCGCCGGCCTGCCGTGCGCCGTCTTCCGCGGCTATCGCGGCTCCGACCTCGCGCGGGTCAACGCTCGCATCAAGTCCATCACCTGCCCGTTCACGGGCGAGTTCCTCGCCGCGGTCCCCTCCCTGCGGCCCGACGTGACGATCGTGCACGCGCAGCGCGCCGACCGCCGCGGCAACGTGCTGCTGTCGGGGATTGTCGGTGTCCAGAAGGAGGCCGTGCTCGCGGCGGCGCGGGCCGTCGTCACCGTCGAGGAGCTCGTGGACGATCTGGGGACGACGGGGACGAATGCCGTGGTGCTGCCGTCGTGGACGATCAGCGCGGTGGCGGTTGTCCCGGGCGGCGCACGGCCGTCGTACGCCCACGGCTACTACCAGCGCGACAATGCGTTCTACACCGCCTGGGACGCCATCGCCCGCGATCGCGATCGCTTCCGCGCCTGGATCGATGCGCACGTCATGGGCACGGTGTCTGCCGCGCAGGGGGATGCGCCATGACCTATACACCGGCGGAAATGATGACCGTCGCCGCGGCGCGGGCGCTCTCCAACGACGACATCTGTTTCGTCGGAATCGGCCTGCCCTCCGCCGCCTGCAACCTGGCGCGGCTCACGCACGCGCCGCGGCTGACGCTCGTCTACGAGTCGGGCACGATCGAAACGCGGCCCACGGTGCTGCCGCTGTCGATCGGCGACGGGGAGCTGTTCGAGACCGCGCTGACGACCGTCTCGGTGCCCGAGATGTTCAAGTACTGGCTCCAGGGCGGACGGATCACCGTCGGGTTCCTTGGCGGTGCCCAGGTGGATCGCTACGGCAACTTGAACAGCACTGTCGTGGGTGACTACGCCAGGCCGAAGGTGCGGCTGCCGGGCAGCGGTGGCGCCACCGAGATCTCCACCTCCTGCGGCCGTGTCTACATCGTCATGCGCCACGGCGCCCGATCGTTCGTCGACAGGCTCGATTTCGTGACGTCGCTCGGGCATGGCCCGACCGGCCGGGAGCGGCGCCAGCTCGGCATCACGACCGAGGGACCCACGCTGATCGTCACCGACCTCTGCACGATGGTCACCGACCCGGAGACGAAGGAATTCGAAGTGGCGACCCTGCATCCCGGCGTTTCGCGCCAGCGCGTTACGGAGCAGACCGGTTGGCCGGTGCGCTTTGCCGCGCGGGTGGACGAGACGCCGCCGCCGGCGGCTGACGAGCTTGCCGCGCTTCGCGATCTGAACGATCGCACCGCGAAGGCGCACGGGGTGGCCGCCGGGGAATGACCCGCATCCGCACGCAGGTCGGCATCGTAGGCGCGGGGCCCGCCGGACTCATGCTCGGTCACCTCCTGCACCTGCGTGGCATCGACTCGGTCATCCTCGAGGCTCGCCGCCGCGAACACGTGATCGAGCGGGTGCGCGCCGGCGTCCTCGAGCAGGGGACGGTGGACCTGATGGCGGCGGCGGGGGTTGCCGAGCGGCTCCGGCGCGAGGGGATGCGGCACGACGGCGTCCAGATCGCCTTTGGCGGCGTCCGCCACCGCATCGACATGGCAGGCCTCACCGGGGGCCGGGCGATCACGATCTACGGCCAGAACGAAGTCGTCAAGGATCTGATCGAGGCGCGCCTGGAGAGCGGCCGGCCGCTGCATTTCGAAGTGGACCACGTCACGCCGGCCGATCTCACGAGCCGGTCACCGGTCGTGCGCTTCGAGGTGGAGGGCGAGGCCCGCGAGCTGGTGTGCGATTTCATTGCCGGCTGCGACGGCTTCCACGGCGTGTGCCGACCGGCCGTTCCCGCCTCGGCGATCCGCATCTTCGAGCGCGAATACCCCTTTGGCTGGCTGGGGATCCTGGCGGAGGCGGCGCCGGCCTCCGAGGAGCTGGTCTACAGCAATCACGATCGCGGCTTCGCGCTCTTCAGCATGCGGTCGCCAGCCATCACGCGCCTCTACCTGCAATGCGCTCCCGACGAGGACGTCGCGGCCTGGCCCGACGAGCGCATCTGGTCCGAGCTCCGCCAGCGCCTCCAGATGCACGATGGCTGGGTGCCGAACGAAGGACCGATCCTCCAGAAGGGGGTCACGGGTATGCGCAGCTTCGTGGCCGAGCCGATGCGCTACGGCCGCCTGTTCCTTGCCGGCGACGCCGCGCACATCGTTCCCCCCACCGGCGCGAAAGGCCTGAACCTGGCGATGGCCGACGTCAGCCGGCTTGCCGACGCCCTCGAAGCCTTTTATGCATCGCGCGACGAATCGCTTCTCGAGCAGTATTCCGCGAGCGGATTGCGCCGGACCTGGCGCACGCAGCGCTTCTCGTGGTGGATGACGACGATGCTGCACCGGTTGGAGTCGGACACGCCGTTCGACCGCCGGCGCCAGCTGGCCGAGCTCGAATACCTCGTGAGCTCGCCGGCGGCGATGACCAGCCTGGCCGAGAACTACGTCGGCACCCCTTTCGACTGACGTCGCCGAACAACCGAGCCAAGTGACCGCCGATCTCTAGGCGGCCGAGCCACGCACATTGCCCCGCGGCGCTTGTGGGCGGCCGAGCCACATCGGCCCTGCCGCGCCTCGGCCTACGCGCGGAAAAATGCGCCTCCGGCGAGAGTGCTGACGGTGCCCGCTCCGGCCGGGGTGATGCGCGAGCCGGTGCGCAATCAGTTGGGCGGCAGGGTGATCCCGGCGTCAGTGGCGAATGGGCGCCTCCGCGTCGGAGCGCCTGCAGCGCATTTTTCAGACTGCCGCTGTCGCGCTAGCCGAATCGCGCCGGCAGGCCGACATGGCTCGTCCGCCGCGCGCCGCCCGTGGCCTCGCGCTATTTGCCCTTTGCCCTTCGCCCTTGGCCCTTTGTGTAGCGGCGCTTCTTGGCGGCCGAGCCACATCGCCCTGCCGCGCCTCGGCGTACGCGCGGAAAAATGCGCCTCCGGCGATGACCTGACGATGCCCGCTCCGGCTGGGGTGATGCGGAAGCCGGTGCGCAATCAGTTGGGCACCCAGGTGACCCAGGCGTCAGTGGCGAAAGAGCGCCTGCGCGGCCGGAGCGCCTGCGGCGCATTTTTCAGACTGCCGCTGTCGCGCTAGCCGCACTGCGCCGGCAGGCCGACATGGCTCGTCCGCCGCGCGCCGCGGAACCGCGCGTTGCAGGTCGGGTGTCGGCAGTTGGAAATGAGGCCGCGCGCTCCCGTGAGCGGCGTCGTGGCCGCCGGCGTCGGGTGGTGCCGGTGCTGATCGGCCGGGGACCTTGGAGCGAGGCGCCGCACCGCGCAGCCGGAAAGCGGGCGGAGCGATTCCGCGCGGCGAGTTCGGTCTCTGTGATCCGCAGCGTTCGAATCACCCCCGGCGCATCGGTGCGCTTGGCATATGTCGCCCGGGCCATCCCTACTCGCCGCGCCAGCGAGCGTAGCGAGCTTACGAGCGGAGGCCGCTTTCCCGCCTCGCGAAAGCGGGCCCCGGACGAGCAGTACCGGCGGCGCCCGGATCTGCCGGCGGCAACACATGACGCTCGCGCCGCGTCGTGGCGGCCGAGCCACATCGGCCCTGCCGCGCCTCGGCCCGTCAGCCCGTGATGGGGCGCCCGCTGCATTCGACGGGCGCTGCATCTCGTCAGCCGGCGTTGCGGCTCGCTCGCATACAGACGGTATGCTCGCTCGCCGCGCCTTGGCTGACGAGCGCATCGCCCGTCTCGGTGCAACGCGGGCGCACCCTCACGGGCTGTCGGTGCGAAAAATTGCGCCTCCGGCGAGAGCGCTGACGATGCCCGCTCCGGCTGGGGTGATGCGCGAGCCGGTGCGCAATCAGTTGGGCGGCAGGGTGATCCCGGCGTCAGTGGCGAATGGGCGCCTCCGCGTCGGAGCGCCTGCAGCGCATTTTTCAGACTGCCGCTGTCGCGCTAGCCGCACTGCGCCGGCAGGCCGACATGGCTCGTCCGCCGCGCGCCGCGCCTTCGCCCTCGGCCCTTCGCCCTTTGCCCTTCGCCCTTGTGTGTTCGCCCCGGACCGGGCAGTGCCGGCACGGCTCCGTCCGCCACGCGCCGCGCTGAGTGGCGCGTTGGAGGTTGAGAGTTGGTCGTGCTTTGGGAGTTGGCCCTTGGAGGTTGGGAGTTGATCTAGCGCCCTACACTACAATCTGGCGATGGAACAGCGACGCTTAGGCGGGAGTGGGCTCAGCGTGTCGGCGCTCAGCTTCGGGACGATGACGATTGGCGGCCGGGACCGCTTTCAGCACATGGGCACGCTCGGCGCGCCGGAAGCGGCCCGGATGCTCGATATCTGCGCGGAGGCCGGCGTCACCCTCATCGACACGGCCGACATGTATTCTTTCGGCGGCGCGGAGGAGATCCTCGGCGAGGTGCTCCAGGGACGCCGGCAGCAGTTCGTGCTCGCATCGAAGGTCTTCATGCGGATGGGGCAGGGGCCGCACGACGTCGGCCTCTCCCGCAAGCACATCGTCGAGGGCTGCGAGGGCAGCCTGCGCCGGCTGCGGACGGATTACCTCGATCTCTACATGTGTCACGAGCCCGACCAGCTCGTGCCGGTCGAGGAGACGCTGCGGGCGTTCGACGATCTCGTCAGCCAGGGCAAGGTCCGCTACGTCGGGTGTTCGAATCACTCGGGGTGGCACGTGATGAAAGCGCTGGCGGTGTCGGCGCGCGACGGCCTGGCGCGCTACGTGTGCCAGCAGGTGAACTATTCCCTCGTCAGCCGCGACGTCGAGCACGAGCTCGTGCCGATGGGGCTCGACCAGGGCGTCGGCATCATGGCGTGGAGCCCGCTGCACTTCGGGCTGCTGAGCGGCAAGTTCCGGCGCGACCAGCGGCCGTCCGAAACACGGCTGAACGGGCTCGACGCGCCGGGCACCATCGATCTCGAACGGGTCTACCGGATCGTGGACGTCCTGGTGGACATCGCGCAGCAGCGCTCGGTGTCGCCGGCGCAGGTGGCGCTCAACTGGGTGCTGCACCGGCCGCGGGTCGATACCGTCATCCTTGGCGCGCGCAACGAGGAGCAGCTGCGCGACAACCTCGCGGCGGCAACCTGGCGGCTCGACCCGGCGGAGTCGGCGCGGCTGGACGAGGTCAGCGCGCTGCCGGAGCCGTACCCGTACTGGCACCAGCACAAGTTCGGGCTGGAGCGAAACCCCCGCGTCGTGACCTAGCGGCTCAGTTCGCGGGAACGACGTAAGGCGGACGCTGCGGGCGCGACAGCAGCGCGTTCGCCTCGTCGTCGTTCCTGAACCGCTCCCTGAGCGGATCCCAGAACAGCTTCCGCCTCGCCTTCATCGCCATGTGGTGAAGCAGGCAGGCGGAGCAGGCACGGTGCGCCACTTCGACGGGCGCGATGGGCTGCCGGCGCGAGCGGACGCACTCCAGCCAGTTGCCGTGATGGTCGGTGCTTTCGTACAGGTGGATCTCGTCGGGGCCGATCACCGACTTGATCATCCGCGGATCGCTTGCCGCCAGCGCCTGGTTGTCGTTCAGCCGGGACGCCGGATCGCTGGCGGTGACCGCCTCGTTGCCGCGCGAGACGAAGATCCAGCCGTCGGTCCCTTCGAACTTGATGCCGTTCGGGTACTCGCCGCTGACGACCATCCGCACGCCGTTGGCATAGAGCGCTTCCGTCCGGAAGGGTCCGTGCACGTCCCACAGTCCGGACGTTGGAAATTCGGCCGAGCCCCAGATCTCGACCGGGCCGGTGTGCTCGGTGTCCATCGCCCAGTGGGCGCTGTCCAGGTGGTGTGCGCCCCAGCCGGTGATCATCCCGGCGCCGAACTGCTCGCAGCGCAGCCAGCCCGGACGGCCGTAGCCGTTCTGCGGGTGCACCCGGCTTCTCGGTGTAGGGCACCGACGGGCGTCGAGCCCAGCCAGGTGTCGTAGTCGAACGTCTTCGGCACCGGCATGACCGGCTCGTCTTTGCCCGAGGGATCGCCGGGCAGGCCGACGTAGACGGTCTTCAGCTCGCCGATGCGGCCGTTCCGCACGAGCTCCGCGGCATAGCGGAACTGCGGCGACGAGCGCTGCTGGCTGCCGATCTGAAAGATCCGTCCGGATCTGTGGACGGCGTTGCTGAGCGCGCGCCCCTCGGCAATCGTCAGCGACGCCGGCTTCTGCAGGTAGACGTCCTTGCCGGCTTCGACCGCATCGATGGCGATCAGCGCGTGCCAGTGGTCGGGCGTGCTGATCACCACCGCGTCGACGTCCTTGTTGGCCAGCAGCTCGCGGTAGCGCGTGTAGGCGGTCACGCCCGTGTACGGCTTGCCGCTGGTCTTCGTGTAGTGCCCGTTGACCAGCGCCACGGCGTCTGCCGCCCGGCGGCTGTCGAGATCGCAGACCGCCATGATCCGGGCCGCGTCGTGTTTCCAGAGGCCGGGGAGGTCGTGTGCGCGGGAGATGCGTCCTGTTCCGATGGCGCCGATGTTGATCCGGTTTCCTGGCGACGCGGCGCCGAGCACGGAAGACGGGACGATCGACGGGAAGCCAGCCACCACCGCCGATGCGGCGAGGCCCGTGCCCGCCGTCGCGACGAAGGCGCGCCGGGACGGTCGGCGTGCTCTTGCGCTCATGCCACTCACCTCACCGCCTCATCGGTCATCGCTTCGCCGTGTTCGGGCGACTCGCCGCTGAGAAGTCGATCCGCTGCGCCTGCGCCTGCGCCTTCAGGATCAGCTCGGTGGCCAGGAAGCAGTGGGCCTGCGACATCGCGGTCTCGGTGCGATTGACGACATCGTTGACGAGCTGCTCGCCGTACGGCAGGGGAACCGTGCTGGGGTCGATGTAGCGCGTCTCTTTCTGGTCGACGAGGAACAGGTGGCTGCCGCCGGACCTGCCGGCGATGTCGATGTTCTTGCGCACCTCGATGTAGCCGTCGGTCCCGAGCACCGTCAGCCGTCCGTCGCCCCAGGTGGCGAGGCCGTCCGGCGTGAACCAGTCCACGCGGATGTAGCCCGTGCCGCCGTTTCCCCGCACCGTGGTGTCGCCGAAGTCTTCGAACGCCGGGTACTGCTGGTTGTGGACGTTGCCGACCTGGGCGGACACGACCTCGGCCGTCGTGGAGCCCGTGAAATAGAGGAATTGATCGGCCTGGTGCGAGCCGATGTCGCAGAGGATCCCGCCGTAGCGCGCCTTGTCGAAGAACCACGCCGGACGCGACGGCGCGGTCATCCGGTGTGGCCCGAGGCCGATGGTCTGAACCACCCGGCCAATCGCGCCGGCCTTGACCAGCTCCGCCGCCTTGACCGTCGCCCGGTTCTCGAACCGCTCGCTGTACGAGATCGAGTAGATGCGCTTCGTCTCGGCCTGCACCCGGCGCACCTCGGCGAGCTGCGCGAGCGTGGTGATGCCCGGCTTGTCGGCCATGTAGTCCTTGCCGTGCTGCATGACGCGGATCCCGAGCGGGGCGCGTTCGTCCGGGATCGCCGCGCTCACCACGAGCTGGATGGTGGCGTCTTCGAGAATCTCCTGCTCGCTCCGCGCGAGCCGGGCCTGGGGAAATCGCTTGACGAAAGCGGCCGCGAGGTCCGGCTCCTTGGCGTAGATCGAGACGAGCTCGCCACCGCCGCCCAGCACGGCAGACGTCTGGCTGTTGATGTGACCGTGGTTCACGCCGATCACGGCGAACCGGATCTTCGCCGGGCCGGCCGGCGCCGGCTTTGGCGCCTGCGCCGTCGTTTCGACGACCCCGCGGCGCGCGTCGCCGAGGGCAAGAACCTCGGGCGTGACGGCCGACAGCGCGGTGGCGGAGCCGGCCAGGCGCTTCAGGAAATTGCGGCGATCGACAGGCGGCTTCTTCATCTGCTGTTCCTTGTGTGGGCTCCCATCGGGAGCAGGACCGCCAGCCCGGCGGCGCGGTGGCGCACGCGGGCTGCGACGGGCCACGACTTCGCTGGCGGGCGGACGCGCCGGGGCGGAGAGAGTCGGGTCACCAGGGCGCGGTCATCTTACACCGGCGGGGGTACGATATAGTCGGCCCGCGCGCCCCTTCATTCCGAGAACCGTGTCGTGACTCCCAATCAATTCGATACCGAAGATTCATCGCTGTTCGAGGTGGCGACCCATGCCCCCGGCCCGGCCGGCTCGCTGCCGCTGACGGCGGAGATGCTGCGCGACCGGCCGTCGGGCGACCTGTTCGGCTGGACCCAGAACGCCGGCATGGGCTGGGACCCGTCGGCGCTCGGAGGTCCCGAGTTCCTCATCCTCTCGACGCACGGCGGCATCCGCGCTCCCGATGGCACGCCCATCGCCCTCGGATATCACACCGGGCACTGGGAAGTCGGGCTGCTGATGGAGGCCGCCGCGCGCGAGTTCAAGGCGGCCGGCGGCGTGCCGTTTGCGGCGTCGTGCACCGACCCGTGCGACGGGCGGTCGCAGGGGACGACGGCGATGTTCGACAGCCTCGCCTATCGCAACGATGCCGCCATCATCTTCCGGCGCCTGATCCGATCGCTCCCGACGCGACGCGGGGTGCTGGGCGTGGCCACCTGCGACAAGGGGCTGCCGGCCATGATGATGGCGCTGGCCGCCTGCCACGATCTGCCGGCGGTGCTCGTGCCCGGGGGGCGTGACGCTGCTGCCGACGGAAGGGGAGGACGCCGGCCGCGTGCAGAGCATCGGCGTCCGCTTCGTCCACAAGGAGATCAGCCTGCAGGACGCCGCCGACCTGGGCTGCCGTGCCTGCGCGTCGCCCGGCGGCGGCTGCCAGTTCCTCGGGACCGCCGCGACCGCCCAGGTCGTCGGCGAAGCGCTCGGGATGGCGCTCGGCCACTCGGCGCTGTCGCCGTCCGGCCACCCGATCTGGCTCGACATGTCCCGCCGCTCGGCGAGTGCGCTGATGGCGCTCGACAAGCGCGGTCTGCGGATGCGCGACATCCTCACGGAAGCGTCGCTCCAGAACGCGATGGTCACGCACGCGGCGTTCGGCGGTTCGACCAACCTGATCCTGCACCTGCCGGCGATCGCGCATGCGGCGGGGCTGCGCCGGCCGACGGCTCACGACTGGACCGACGTCAACAGGCGCGTTCCCCGCCTGGTCGATGCCCTGCCGAACGGACCGCGTCACCATCCCACGATCCAGGTCTTCCTGGCCGGCGGCGTGCCCGAGGTGATGCTGCACCTGCGCCGGGCCGGGCTGCTCGACACCCGCGTGCTCACCGCCAGCGGCATGACGCTCGGCGAGCAGCTCGATCAATGGGAATCGTCGGAGCGGCGGACGCGGCTGCGCCAGCAGCTGCGCGACAGGGACGGCGTCGATCCGGACGATGTGATCATGTCGCCGGAAGAGGCGGCGCGCCGCGGCATGACCGCGACGTTCTGCGCGCCGCTCGGCAATCTCGCGCCGGAAGGAGCGGTGATCAAGAGCACCGCCATCGACCCGTCCGTCGTCGGGCCCGACGGCGTCTACCGCTTCACGGGGCCGGCCAGGGTGTTCGTGACCGAGCCGGCGGCGATTGCCGCGATCAAGGCCGGGCGCATCAAGGCGGGCGACGTGCTCGTGCTCATCTGCCGCGGTCCGATGGGCGCCGGCATGGAGGAAACGTATCAGCTCACCTCGGCGCTCAAGTATCTCGAGTTCGGCAAGCACGTCGCGCTGCTCACCGACGCCCGCTTCAGCGGCGTGTCCACCGGCGCGTGCATCGGGCACGTGTCGCCGGAGGCGCTGGCGGGCGGCCCGGTCGGCAAGCTGCGCGACGGCGACCTGATCGAGATCGTGGTGGACCGCGTCAACCTGGAGGGCTCGATCAACTTGATCGGCGAGGGCGGCGTAGCGGTCGGAGCAGAGGCCGGAGCGGGGATTCTTGCCCGGCGGCCACCGCGACCCGACCTGGCCGCCGATCCCGCGCTGCCCGACGACACCCGGCTCTGGGCTGCCCTGCAGGACGCCAGCGGCGGCGCGTGGGGCGGCAGCGTCTTCGACGTGGACGCGATCCTCAAGGTGCTCGCGGCGGGCAGAAAGGCGCTGCAGGGATGAACGAGTGGCTGCGCCCGGAGCGCTGCCTGCCGGAGGACCTCCAGCACGCGGAGCTGATTGGCCGTGCCTGGCTGCCCGGTCTCGATGGCCCGGCCGTCGTCCGCGTGCAGGGAGAGGACGTTTTCGACCTGTCCTCGGTGGCCTCCACGTCGAGCGGCGTGTTGAACCTCGAGGATCCGCTGGCCGCCGTCCGCGGCGCCGGGCCCCTGCCTCGCATCGGCTCGACGTCCGACCTGCTCGCGAATGCCTGGCCGGACGGACGGAACGAGCGTGCCCCCTGGTTCCTCGCCCCCTGCGACCTGCAGTGCGTGAAAGCCAGCGGCGTGACGTTCGTGGCCAGCCTGCTCGAGCGCGTCATCGAGGAGCAGGCGCGCGGCGACGCCGGCAAAGGCCGACGGGCTCCGCTCGTCGATCCTGTCGGTCATCGGCAATACCCTGCACGACATCAAGCCGGGCTCGGACGAGGCCATGCGCCTGAAGGAGGTGCTCATCTCGCAGGGTGTCTGGTCGCAATATCTCGAGGTGGGCATCGGTCCGGACGCCGAGATCTTCACCAAGTGTCCCGCCGATGGCCGTCGGTCGGGACGGGCGCCGAAGTCGGCATCCATCCGAAGTCGCAGTGGAACAACCCCGAGCCGGAGATCGTGCTGGCCGTCGGCGCGTCCGGCAAGACGGTTGGCGCCACACTCGGCAACGACGTCAACCTGCGCGACTTCGAAGGGCGCAGCGCGCTGCTCCTCGGCAAGGCCAAGGACAACAACGCCTCGTGCGCGATCGGGCCGTTCATCCGGCTCTTCGACGAGCGTTTCACCATGGACGACGTGCGCCGCTGCGATCTGGCGCTGCACATGCAGGGGCCGGACGGCTTCGCCTTCACCGGCCGCAGCTCGATGGCCGAGATCAGCCGCGACCCCCTCGAGATCGTCGAACACACCATCGGGCCGAACCATCAGTATCCCGACGGCCTGCTGCTGTTCCTCGGCACGATGTTCGCGCCCACCATCGATCGGCTTCGCTCCCGGCAAGGGCTTCACCCACGTCGTCGGCGACATCGTGACGGTGACCACGCCGAAGCTGGGGGCGCTGGTCAACCGGGTCAACCACACCGACAAGGTTGCCCCGTGGTCGTTCGGTCTTGGTGCGTTGATGACGAACCTCGCCAGGCGCGGGCTTCTTTAGAGCCGCAGCGCTCTCTGGCGGCCGAGCCATGTCGTCCTTCGCCCTAAGGCTGCTGAAAGACGTCGCCCCGGTCGCCCTGAACGAGCCGTGCCGGCACTGCCCGGCCGGGGCCCGCTTCCGCGAGGCGGGAACGCAGCCTGCGCTCGAGCTCTCGCTGCGCTCGACGGCGCGGCGAGTAGGGATGGTCAGGGCGTCGAGCGCCAGGCGCACCGATGCGCCGGTGGTCATGCGCACGACGCGGATCACAGGGACCGGACTCGCCGCGAGGAATCGCTCCGGCCGCGTTCCGGCTGCGCGGCGATGCGCCTCGCTCCAAGGTCCGCCGGCAGGTCAGCCCGGCACGCTCCCCGGCGAGAAACGGCGCGGCAGCCCACGCGTCAGGCGAAGGGCCAAAGGCGAAGGGGCACGAAGGCGCGAAGGCGGCGCGGGGCGGACGAGCCATGTCGGCCTGCCGGCGCAGTGCGGCTAGCGCGACAGCGGCAGTCTGAAAAATGCGCTGCAGGCGCTCCGACGCGGAGGCGCTGATTCGCCACTGACGCCGGGATCACCCGGGCGTCCAACTGATTGCGCACCGGCTCGTCGGATCACCCCAGCCGGAGCGGGCATCGTCAGCGCACTCGCCGGAGGCGCATTTTTCCGCGCGTGGGCCGAGGCGCGGCAGGGCGATATGGCTCGACCGCCAGAGAGCGGCGCTTGGAAATCGCCCGGGTCGCCCTAACGGCTCCTTCACGCGCCGCTTCACCAGCCTCTTGCCCGGCAAACCAGGACCTGACAAGCTTGACCGGATCATGACCAAACAGTTCCCCAACTACATCAACGGTGAATGGACGCCCGGGACGTCGTGGACGCCCAACCGCAACCCGTCGGACCTGAGCGACGTCATTGGCGAATACGCGATGGCCGATGCCGCGCAGGCGGATGCCGCCATCGAGGCTGCCAGGAAGGCCTTCACCACGTGGTCGGTCAGCTCGATCCAGGATCGCGCGAACATCCTGGACAAGGCCGGGTCCGACATCCTGGCGCGCAAGGACGAGCTCGGCCGGCTGCTCTCGCGCGAGGAAGGGAAGACGCTGGCGGAAGGCGTTGGCGAGACCGTTCGCGCCGGCCACATCTTCAAGTTCTTCGCCGGCGAGGCGCTGCGCCTGTCGGGCGAGAAGCTGCCCTCCGTCCGCCCCGGCGTGGACGTCGAGATTACGCGGGAGCCGGTCGGCGTCATCGGCCTGATCACACCCTGGAACTTTCCGATTGCCATTCCGTCGTGGAAGATCGCCCCGGCGCTGGCCTTCGGCAATACGGTGGTCTTCAAGCCGGCGCAGTGGACCCCGGGGTGCGCGTGGATGCTGGCCGACATCCTGGCCGCCGCAGGTATCCCGCCCGGCGTCTTCAACCTGGTCATGGGGTCAGGCTCGGTGGTGGGGGAGGCCCTCGTCGGGCATCGGGACATTGCCGCCATCAGCTTTACGGGCTCGATGGAAACCGGCCGGGACATCGCGCGAAAAGCCGTCAGCCGCATGGCGAAGGTCCAGCTCGAGATGGGCAGCAAGAACCCGCTGGTCGTGGTGGACGACGCCGACCTCGCGCGTTGCCGTCAACGTAGCCGTGCAGGGGGCGTATTTCTCGACCGGCCAGCGCTGCACCGCCTCGTCCCGGCTGATCGTGACCGAGGGCATCCACGATCGATTCGTCAACGCGCTGACCGAGCGGCTCAAGACCCTCAAGGTGGACAACGCGCTGACGCCGGGAACCGAGATGGGCCCGGTCGCCGACAAACCCCAGCTCGAGACCGACCTCGAGTACATCGGCATCGGCCAGAAGGAAGGCGCGACGCTGGCCTACGGCGGGGACCGCGTCAAACGCGACACCGACGGCTACTACCTGGCGCCAACGCTCTTCGTGGATGCCACGAACGAGATGCGGATCTCGCGGGAGGAAATCTTCGGCCCTGTCGCCTGCGTCATCCGGGCCAAGAACTACGACGAGGCGCTGGCCATTGCCAACGACACGGAGACCGGGCTGTCGTCCGGCATCGTGACGACGTCGTTGAAGCATGCGACGCATTTCCAACGGCATGCGCAGGCGGGGATGGTGATGGTCAATCTGCCGACGGCAGGGGTGGACTATCACGTGCCGTTTGGCGGGCGGAAGGGATCGAGCTACGGCCCCCGCGAGCAGGGGCCGTATGCCAAGGAGTTCTACACGACGGTCAAGACGACCTACGTCGGCGCGTAGGCGGCAGGGGCGTGACGGTCAGGCCGCCTTGCGGCGCCGGACGGCGGCGGCCGCGAGGCCGGTGCCGAGCAGCAGCAACGTCGCGGGTTCGGGAACAGGAGCTGGTGTCGGTCCTCCGCTCGCACTCTCCCGAATCAGATCGAAGCTTCCGGAAATGTTCGCGGAGCCTGGCAGCGGGAACGCGGCGTTGGTGAGGGCGATGGAGAGAAGTCCGCCGTCGCCGAATCCCAGCGTCAGCGGGTTGTCCCACAGGACGTAGCCGAAGCTGCTGCCGAACCACGCGGCCCCGGTGATGCCCACGGCGCGACCCGAGAACACGTCCGGCTGGCTGAAGTTGAAATCGACGGAGATCCCATACGGCTTCAGGTCGTCGAGGTTCAACGCTCTTTCCGCCGTGCCAAGGGTGAAGAGCGACAGGCTGAAGGGGTCGCTGGCCTCGTCCAGTCCGAACACCGCACCCGGCGTGTTGATCTGCCGCCACAGGACCAGGCCCGGGTCGTGGTCGCGGAGTGTCACCGTGTAGGAGTCGAGCGTAAAGACGCTGGCCTCAGCCGCCGGTGCGAACAGCACAGACGCCGCAACGAGGAAAGCTGCACACAGCCGGTTCTTCACATCCGCCCTCTGCGGGTCTCGCGCCGACTCCCGGCGATTCAGGAGATCACACGCACCCGCCTGGCGGATTGCAAATTTTCTGCCGTTGAGATGTTCCTCTAAGTTGTTGTAATCACTGATGTTCAGGCATCCGCACGGGGCGCAGAAAGGTCTGAAGTCTGCCCCAGCGGTGGCTATAGTCGGGCTATCGGATCACGATGCTGCCGCGCAAATTGACGTTGTTCGGCTCGTCATGGTCGTGAAAGCCGCAGGTGCGGACGGCCACCAGGTTGCCGCTCTCGCGGCTCTGCCCGGGATTGAGCAGGCCCACCTGGTTCAGCTCGGGGCAATCCAGGTGGTCCGGGTGCGGGTCGGATGTCATGTCGTGCCGCCTCGAATGGCTGTTCACGAACAGCACGCGCGTCCCCGGCGACACGGTCAGCTCTTTCGGGCTGACGACGCCGCTCGATGAAATCGTGATGACGTTTGGGTTGTTGGGCGTTGGCGCCGGCGTCGACGCGCTGTCGCCGCACGCGGCGGGCAGGAACATGAGAACGACCAGCACATGAGCCCTTCGCATTCCTTATTGTAAGGCGCGAAGGCGAGCCGCGCCGGACGCGGACCCGCCTGGTGATGTGCCTACCGCACGGTGATGGTGCCTTGGAGCGCGGCGTTGCTCGGCTCGTTGTGGTCGTGGTACCCACAGGTGCCAGCCGTCGTGAACGCGTTGGTGAGCCTGGTCTGGCCGGCGGCCGTGGACCCCAGGGCGTTGATGGCCGGGCAGTTTCCGTGCGTGGGATGTGGATCCGAGGCGATCTCGTGCGCCCTGGAATGGTTGTTCGTAAGCGTGACGCTCTGCCCGACGGAGATCGTCACCTGCATCGGGCCGATCGTCCCGTTGGCATCGATGGTGATCGTGGCCCCGCTCGGCCCGGGACCTGACCCGCCACCACCCCCGGGCTGCGTCGGCGACCCGCCACCGTCGCTCCCGCACGCCGACAATCCGACGAGGCCCGCAACCAACGCCGGGTGCCGCCACCACCAAGAACTGGTCCCCATGTCTCCCCCTTGCTCGCCGCTCGTGCCAACGCGCACCCTCGCACCCTGCACCTTGAATGCCGCACCCTGCACCTTGAACCCCGCACCCTGCACCTTGCACCCTGCACCCTGAACCCCTGCTAGAAGAACTTGCGCGAGATGTTGAACCCGATGTACCACGTGTCGCTGCCCGAGCCGCCCCGCGCCATCTGCCCGAGTGTTGTTCCGAAGCCGTTCGAGAAGTTGATCTGGAAGCTGTGGCCGCCGGCGCGCTTCTCGAACCCAAAGCTGCCGTAAACGGTGCCGGGCTCGAAGCCGAAGCGCGGAGCGGCCTCGGCCACCAGGTACAGCGTCGGCCGGACCCGTACCCGCCCGCCGACGCCGACGATGAAGGTGTTGTTGTCGTCGGCGAGCGCCGAGGGCAGCGTGTTCGTGTTGTTGATCCAGATCGGATGCGCGTAGAGCGCGGCATGGCGGCCGATCGTGCGCGACACCACGGCCCCGATGCCCGGCGAGTAGCTGTCCCGGAAATTGTTGGTGCCTTCCGCCGTGGCGATGACGTCGATGCCGACCGGGCTCGCTCCCTGGCCCACGAGATGGTGCTGGGCAAAGAACTCGATCGTCCGGTCGCTCGTCCGGTGAATCCCGATCTGCGTCCCGGAGAGGATGCCGAAGCGGTATTCGAGCCCGATCTGGCCGCCGCCGTCGAAGCCGAAGGCGTCCTCGACCAGGCTGCCGAAGCTGCCTGTTCCGAGCGCCCGGGTGAAGCGATGCGTCACGCGGAACGCGCTGGCGAACTTCGGCACCTGCAGCGTCGTCGGCAGCCCGACCAGGGTGAAGTCCGGCTGCGCGGGATTGACCGCCCGCACGCTCGGCGCGGCCTGATCCTGAGGAGCGCCAGCGGGCCGCTCCGGCGCGGCACCGCCTGCCGTCAGGATCATCAGGGCAGCAGTCGTCAGCAAATGTGTCATGGTCCTGTCCGCCTCGTTATCTGGGAGCGCCGATTGCGATCCAGCGTTTGACGACCTGCAGCTGGCCGGCCGTGAGGTTCGGCGGGCCGGTGCGCGGCATCTGCAGGCCGACGATGCCCGGCCGCCCCTCGAGTTTGTGTACCAGATAGCTGCCGTCCGGATTTCCCGGATCCACGATTTGCAGGTCGGGACGCTGGCGGCTCTGGACGCCGACAATCGCCGCGTGCGCGTCGACGGCCAGGTTCAGCCCGGCGGCAGGGGTCCTGCCGACGCTCGTATGGCAGCCCACGCACGCGACCCGGCCGGCAAGATCGGTTGACAGGAAGATCTCCTGGTTGACGCTCGCGAACGTCGGCGTCAGGTTCGGAGACGGCCCGGTCAGATCCTTCAGCGGTTCATCGCAGCCGGCCGACATGATGACTGCTCCGAGCACAAGCGCCATTGCCGCGCGCGGGTTCCACGTACGTACGTTCATCGTCACCCCTCAGATGTTGACGATGCCGAAAGGCAAGCCCTGTGCCTTGACGCCGGGATGAAAAAGCGCCGCGATTCGAGCCTGGACGGCAGAGCTGGTTACGCCCGCAGTAAAGCCGCTTTCCCCGCTCGTAAGTCCCTTTGGGCGTTGGGAGTTGGGTCTTGGGAATTGATGAGAGCTACTCGACCCGATGCTTGGCGAGGTAGTAGCTCAGGGCCCGCTGGCTGATGCCCATCGACTCGGCGGCGTCTTTCTTGACGCCGCCCGACGCCTCGAGGGCGCGGCGCACGGTCTCGCGCTCCACCCAGTCGATGTTCTGCCGCAGGTTCATCGACGGCATGCCCGCCGCCGCGCTGACGGCGGGCGCCAGAATCCGCACGGCGTCGGCACTGATGATCTCGCCCGGAGAGAGCACGACGGCGCGTTCGACCGTATTCTCGAGCTCGCGCACGTTCCCCGGCCAGTCGCCGGATCGGAGCGTGTCCAGCACCCCCGGGGCCATGCCGTCGATGCGCTTCCCGGCGCGCTGCGCGTGCTTCTCGATGAAATGCTCGACGAGCATCGCAATGTCGTCGCGGCGCTCGCGCAGCGGCGGCATGTGGATCGGGATCACGTTGAGCCGGTAGTAGAGATCCTCCTGGAAGCGGCCATCGCCGACCATCTGGCGCAGGTCGCGGTTGGTGGCCGCAATCACGCGGAGATCCACCTTCTGCGTCCGCTCCGAGCCGAGCGGCTCGAACTCGCGCTCCTGGAGCACGCGCAGCAGCTTCGACTGCAGGCTCGCGCTCATCGTCCCGATCTCGTCGAGGAAGATGGTGCCGCCGTCGGCGAGCGCGAACTTTCCCTTCTTGCTGGTGGCGGCGCCGGTGAACGCCCCGCGCACGTGGCCGAACAGCTCCGACTCGAGCAGCGACTCGGGAATGGCGGCGCAGTTGATCTTGATGAGCGGCATCTCGCGCTGGGCGCTGTGGTAATGGATCGCCCTGGCGACCATCTCCTTGCCCGTGCCGGTCTCGCCCGTGATGAGCACGGTGCTCTTGGTCCGAGCCACCACTTCCGCGGTGTGGATCACCTCGAGCATCCGCCGGCTGCGGCCGACGATGCCGTAGTGGTTGAACTCGGCGTCGCGTTCGTGGACGAGGTAGGTGTGCTCGGTCCGGAGCCGCTGGTGCTCCAGCGCCCGCTTGACCACGACCAGCAGCTCGTCGATCTCGAAGGGCTTCTGGAGGTAGTCGAAGGCGCCGAGCCGCATCGCCTCGATAGCGCTCTCGACCGTGGCGTGCGCGGTCATCATGATGACCTGCGGCCGCTCTGGCGGCGGCGCGGCAGCCGCGAGCTCACGGATCAGGTCGAGCCCGCTCAGCTCGGGCATCAGGTTGTCGATGACGAGGACGTCGAACAGCCGCTGTCCGAGCAGGCGCTGCGCTTCGCGCGGGCTCGTCACCGCCACCACTTCATGCCCGTCGTCGCGCACCGCTGCCGCGAGGGCATTGAGGATCTTCGCCTCGTCGTCCACGAGCAGGATCAGGCCGCGAGTCGCCATCAATGGACCGGCAGCTCGATGCGGACGACGGTGCCTTCGCCTCGCCGGCTGAACACCGTGATGGCGCCGCGCAGGCCTTCGACGATGTTGCGGGAGATGGCGAGGCCGAGGCCGGTGCCGGTGCGGCGCGTGGTGAAGTATGGGTCGAAGATCTTCGACAGGTCGTCGGGGGCGATCCCGGCGCCGCGGTCGCGCACTTCCACGAAGACCCGGTTCTCCCCGGCCAGCCCCGTGGTCATCGCAATCGCTTCCGGCGCCGGGCCGGCGTCGAGCTCGGTGACGGCATGGCGCGCGTTGGTCAGGGCGTTGACCAGCACGAGACGCAACCGCTCGGCGTCGGTGACGACAGCGGGGACGACCGGGTCGAGCCGCAGGGTCACGGGCAGGGCCGCGGCCTCCGTCGCGCTGGCGCGAGCGGCGTCGGCGCAGAGCGCATTGAGGTCGGTCTCGGCCAGCTCGAAGCGGATGGGCCTGGCGAAGTCGAGGACCTCGGTGACGATCCGGTTCAGCCGGGCGATCTCCTCGTCGATGTCCGCAACCGCCGTCTTGACGTCTTCCGCCGCGACCCCCTCCTTGCGCAGGCCGCGAAGCGCGGCCTTGATGATCATCAGCGGGTTCCTGATCTCGTGGGCCACGACCGTGGAGAGGCGGCCGAGCGCCGACAACCGCTCGCGCTGTGCCGCCTCGCGCTGAAAGCCTTCAATCGAGGCGGTCAGCGAGTTGAAGGTCGAGGCGAGGAGGCGGGCGTCCTCGTCCTCCCAGCGTGGATCTGCCGGCAGCGGGATCTTCCGCGTGAGGTCGCCGGTGGCGGCCATCTCGCGCATCGTTGCCGTGATGGTGCCAAGCGGGCCGGTTACCGTTCGCGCAATGGCATAGCTCAGGACGGTGGCGGCGAGCACGACCACGATCGCCGTGGCCAGGAAGGACGTGTGAAGTGAGCGCAGGAACGAGAGGCGCTCGGTGCGCGAGCGGAGGATGATCGCCATTGCGCCGGTGGCCGCCCCAGCGGTGGACGCGCGCTGCGGGCCGCCGGCGGATCCGTCCGAGGCGAGCTCGACTGTCCGGGCGATGTATTCGCTGCCGCCGAGGCGCACGCTCTCCGTCAATCCGTCGCGGCTGAGCAGCGGCGACAACGCCGGCCAGCCCGACGCGGGGAGCGTGGAGGCGCGGATCCGGCCGCCGGCGCCGAACACGATTTCGCTGTTGGTCAGGGAGCGAAACCGTTCGGCCGCCTGCCGGTCGAGGCTGAAGCCGACGCTGAGCGTGCCGAGAATCACCGGCGCGTCCGGATTGATCCAGATGGGGACCGTCACGAGCTGGAGCAGGGCGTCCGGGCGGGCGATGAAGCGGCTCGACTCCCGGCCGTCGGCGGCGGCGAAGGGGGCCGTGTCGCCGGCGGCAGGTGTCAGGACTCCCGAGTCCGGGAGCTGCGCGAGCACGCGGCCATGACGATCCGTGACGGTGAAGAGGTCGGCGCCGAGCTGCTGCTGAAACTCCTCGACGACCGGCAGGACCGTCGGCGGGTGCCCGATTTCGACCGCCGCCTTGAGGCGGGGGAGGTCGGCGATGAGCCGCGCTTCGCGGGTGAAGTGCTCGACCTGGATCCGCCGGTTCTCTTCGATGAGCGTGCGCGCTTCATCGAGACCGCGCCGCAGTTCCTTCTCCGCCTGCGTCGTGACGGCGACGTTGACGTGGTAGATCCCGGCGCCGATGGACACCACGGCGAGCAGGGCGCTCGCGACGAAGATCCGGTTCGTCAGCGAGGAGAAGATGCTCAAGGGGCCCCCATTATAGTCGGGGGTATGTCCGGGTCCGGGGATGCTGCAGCCATGGGCGCACGACGTCCGGACTCGGGGTCTCCAGCAAGGGGCCGTGCATGGTATAAGGGTGCGAGCGCTATATGGAATCCCATTCCGCGGAGTGGAATGTCGGAAAAGAGGCCGGGCGCGAGGTGCAGACCTCGCTCGAGAAGGCGCTGGACGTGTGCGAAACGCTCGCGGGCTCGGCCCGCGGCTACACGGTGACCGAGCTGGCCCGATCGCTCGGGCAGCCGCCGTCGACCGTGCATCGGCTGCTGGCGGTGTTGAGGCGCCGGGGTTTCGTGCGTCAGGACGAGGACACGACGCGCTACAGCCTCACGCTGAAGATGCTGGACCTCAGCTTCCGCCTGCTTGGCCGGTCGGAACTGCGCCTCCACGCCTACCCTGTCCTGCGGGAATACGTCCTCGGCACCGGCACCCGCGCGTTCATTGCGGTGCCGGCCGGCGAGGTGACGTATCTCTGGCATGCCGGGCCTGACGCCGTGGGCATGCACACCGTGTATGGGCGCCGGATGCCCGTGCACTGCGCGATTTACGTCGAACCGACCGCCGCGCGGCGGCTCAGCTGCCTCCGGCTGGAGGGGGCCGGCGATGCCCGGGAACCGGACCGGATCGCGCTGCGGTTCGGGCCGCCGGAGGGGGAGGCCCCGCCCATCCAGCGCCTGCTGTGCACCTGCGCGCCGGTGCGCGACTATACCGGGCGGGAAGTGGCCCGGGTGGGGGTATTTGCCCACGCCGCTGGGGAGCAGCCGTTCGCCGCGACCCAGACGACGGCGGCGGTGGACTTGGCGCGGCTGATATCGCTGCGCCTGGGTTATTTGCCCGAATCGCGGTTCGAGCAGGGACCGTCTGCGACGAGGGTTGCGGGATAGCGCGGTGGACCTGGGGACGTGAGGGGGCGAGCCCCCGCAGTAAAGCAGTAAAGAGGAGAGCGGCGAGATGGCGTACATCATTACGGAACCGTGCATCGGCACGAAGGACAGCGCGTGTGTGGATGTCTGTCCGGTGGATTGCATCCATCCGCGCAAGGACGAACCGGAGTTCGAGACGACTGAGATGCTCTACATCCATCCGGACGAGTGCATCGACTGCGGCGCGTGCGTCCCGGCCTGCCCGGTCGAGGCCATCTTTGCGCTGGACGAGACGCCCGACAAGTGGAAGGAATACATTCCGAAGAACGCCGAATATTTCCAGAAGTAGGGACGCGAAAATCGTAAGAAGTCGCCCAATCGGGAGACATTTGTCTCCCGATTGGGCCGCACGCCGCGTCGCCATCGTCTGCGGTACGGGTCCATAAGGTCCGCCCATCGGCGGACTTTCTTCCTCCCTGGCGCGAACATTCCTGGCGTCAAACCCGCGATTTCGGCCGTAACTCCCCCCATCAGCCCGCAAAAGTCCTCGGAAAGCCGACGTTCCTCCCTCCCGGCCGCGCCTTCCGGCCGTGCTGGTTGCAACCTTGCAACATGGCCTGGTGAACACCAAGACAGGCCGCGCTGCCGCAGACCGGGCGCCCGGAGAGCACTCCATCCGTACGCCCTCGAGGGAGAGGTCTGTCGAAGCAGAGACCAAAGATTCGTGCGTGCTCGGCCGGGGCAGGACCATCGGCTCCCTGGGCCGAGCCGACCCGATTAACCGCAAGCGGGACTGAGGAGTGCCGGTTGAAGCCATCGGGCTACATGGGACATCGGCGGGCGCATCTGCGCTTCGAAGTGATCGGGACAATGACGGCGGCGTTGACGGCCACCGAAACGCTGCGGGTGCTCAACGTGGGCGCCAGCGGGGCGCTGGTCGAGGGCGGGCTGCCGTTGTCTCCCAATGCCGAATACCGCATGCAGCTCGTGCTGCAGGACCACGTCAGCGACGTCACCGTGAAGGTCCGGCGGGTGGCGCGTTTCCGGCTCGAGACCGGCGGGATGTCCTATCGCATGGGGCTCGAGTTTCTGACGCTGTCGCCCGAGGCGGAGGACGTCATCAATCAGGTGGTGATCGCAGCCGGTGTCAACGAGGCTCAGGTGTGAACGCCGGCATGGACGGGAAAGGGTTGGGCGTTCCGGAACGCCGGCGGGCGCCGCGGGCGGTCCTTGCCGATCGGTCCTGGCTGACGGCGCCGTCTTCGTGGCCGGTGCAGCTGATGGATGTCAGCCTGGGGGGCGTGGCGTTCACCTCGCCGTACGGGCTGGAAGTCGGACGGACGCTGGCGGTGCGCGCGACACTGGGGCGCGGCGCCTTCAACGGGCAGATCCGCATCTGCTGGAGCCGTCCGCGCGCGGCGGGTTCGACCGGGCCCCAGTTCGACGTTGGCGCCGTGTTCATGCCGCTCGACGAGAGCAGTCGGCGGGCTCTCGAAACATTTCTCAAACTGCCGACTCCTCAGTGAGCGTGTGCATGCGAATCAAGGTTGGTGAGCTTCCGTTGCTGGTGGGTGACAGTCCGCTCCTGTCGGAGCTGCGGCAGGAAGTCCTGCGCGTGGCCAAGTCCGACGCCAAGGTCCTGATCACCGGCGAGAGCGGCGTCGGCAAGGAAGTCGTGGCCCGGGCCGTCCACATGGAAGGGCCGCGGCAGCACAACGACTTCGTCGCCGTGAACTGCGCCGGCCTGCCCGAGACGCTGCTCGAGTCGGAGCTCTTCGGCCACGTCAAGGGCAGCTTCACCGGGGCGTATCGCGACAAGCCCGGCAAGCTCGAGATGGCGCACCAGGGCACCGTGTTCCTCGACGAAGTCGGCGAGATGACGCTGCGGATGCAGGGCATGCTGCTGCGCTTCCTCGAGACCGGCGAGCTGCAGAAGGTCGGCTCCGAGCGGGCGGGGGCGCCGGTCAACGTCCGGGTCATCGCCGCCACCAACCGGAGCCTGCGGCATCTCATCGACCAGGGGCAGTTCCGCGAGGACCTGTTCTATCGCCTCAACGTCATCCACCTGGCGATTCCGCCGCTGCGCGAGCGCAAGGCGGACGTTCCGACGCTGATCGAGCATTTCTTCGAGCGGTTCGGCGAGCGGCGGACCCATCACCGCTACCTGACGATTTCGCCCGAGGCGATGCAGATCCTGACCGACTATGCCTGGCCGGGCAACGTGCGCGAGCTCGAGAACGTGATCGAGCGGCTGCATCGTCACGGCGCCGGGCGACGTGGTGACGCCGAAGGACCTGCCGCTCGAGCTGCACCAGCAGCGCAACCTGACCGTGCGGCCGAAGCACGAGCGCCGGCGCACGGTCGCCGACGATCTCTACAAGAAGCTGACCGAGGACCGCGAGTCGTTCTGGACCGCGGTGTATCCGCTCTACATGCAGCGCGAGATCACGCGCGGCCACATGCGCGACCTGGTGCGCAAGGGGCTGGAGAACGCGCGCGGCAACTACAAGATCGTGGCGCGGCTGTTCAACATGGAGCCGCGGGACTACAAGCGGTTCCTGAACTTCCTGCGGAAGCACGACTGCCAGCTGCCGTTCCAGGAGTACCGGCAGTAGGGCCCTCCGCTCGGGGATCGCAGTACTGGATGACACCATGAAGTTGTTTTCTCACGCGGTTGCCGCTGCCGTCGTGCGTCAGCCTGGGGGGCGTTCCCCAGGCCGCGGCGCAGCAGCCCTCGGGTGCGCAGCCGTCCGCCAACGGCAAACCGGCGGCCTCCGCCAGCGCTGCCCTGCCGGCCGGCTACGTGATTGGTCCCGAGGACGTCCTGTCGATCGTCTTCTGGCGGGACAAGGAGATGTCGGCGGACGTCGTCGTGCGGCCGGACGGGAAGATCTCGCTGCCGCTGGTGAACGACGTTGCCGCGGCCGGGCTGACGCCGGAGCAGCTGCGCTCGGAGCTCGTGAAGGCGGCCTCGAAGTTCGTCGAGGAACCGACCGCCACGGTCGTCGTCAAGGAGATCAACAGCCGCAAGGTGCTCATCACCGGCAAGGTGGCCAAGCCGCGGAAGCTATCCGCTCGCGAGCGAGATGACACGTGCTGCAGCTGATCGCCGATGGTGGGCGGCCTGCTCGAATACGCCGACGCCAAGAACATCGTCATCGTCCGCAAGGAGAACGGCCAGGATCGCCACTTCAAGTTCAACTACAAGGACGTCGTCCGGCAGAAGAACGTCGAACAGAACATTGCTCCTCAAGCCGGGCGACACGATCATCGTCCCGTGACGGGCAATGTCGTCTGCGCACTGACTGTCGGGTGCGTGGTCGCCGCGGGACCTTGTTTCGCGCAGAGCACCGGGTCTGGGCGTTTGTACCGGGGAATTTTTGGCGGACAGGGAAACCCGGCACACAAGCTGGATCTCACTGCCCACCCTGTCGGGGGCCTATGATCAGGATGTCCCTATGGCAGCAGGGCTCGCATCGGCTCAGTCCCAGATAGAGAGGATATCGACGATCCTGGTGGCGGCGGCGGACTACGGGTTCACGAAGCCGCGCTTTCAGCTTGGCGCGACCGCTGCGTCCACATTGCGGTATTACGAGCGACTCAACGGGTTGAGCGGCGCAAGCCATACTCTTGGGGTGGGTCTCTCTGCCCCCCGTTGAGCCGGCGCACCACGCTCCTGTTCAATCAGACGGCAGCGTATTCACCGTCAACGCTCTACGGCTTATTTCCAGAACTTCCCGATGGTGAAGTTGTTGCGACACCACCGCCGACACAGGACTATTCTGATAGCAACCTCGAATCTCTTGTCTACGCCACCACTGCGACGCTCAGTCAGGGTTTGAGCCGCCGGACTTCGCTCAGCGCGAGCGCTGAGTACACCTTCAATGACTTTTTGCAAGAAACACTAACTCGAGCGGATGTCACGTACTACAAAGTCAGCGCCCGGCTGTCCAGGGGCGTCACGCGATCGTCCACTGTGAATCTCGCCTACCATTTTGGTGGCGGCGACTATGGATTTGCGAGTGCCGGGAAGAGCACGGAACATGGAATCAGTGTGGGTGTTGCCTACACCCGGGCACTCTCGGCCGATCGCCCGGCTGACGTTCGCCTGGGACGTCGGGCCGTCCGTGACGAAGGTGCCGTCGGGCGGGTTTGATGCCGAAGTGGGGGAAGCACAGCTCTATCGCGTCTCGACGAATGTGTCTGTCGGCTCCCAGTTTGGGCGAACGTGGCAGATTCGAAGCACGTATCGTCGTGGCGCCGAATTTCTCGCAGAGCTTTCGGAGCCGGTGTTCACCGATGGCGTGACCGCGTCTGCCGGCGGTCTCATCAGCCGGCGCACGGACCTCATGATTTCGGGCGGGTATGCCTCTGGCGGCTCCGCCATTCACCAGAGTTCCTCGACATTTCGAACCTACACCGGGAATGTCCAAGTGCGCTACGCGTTCAATGGACAATTGGCGTCGTATTTCGAATACCTGTACTGCTCTACGATCTCGCCAACACTGCAGAGTTGCGGCCTGGTTTCCCGACAGGCCTGCAGCGCAGCGGCTTGCGTCTCGGTCTCACGATTTGGACTCCGGTCTTCGGAAGGTAACACATGCTGCCAGGCAAGTCGTATTCGCCGGAAGAGGTTGTCAGCCTTCTTGTGCGCCGGGCGTGGCTGCTCTTGTTGCCGCTCTGTCTGGGCCTGGGGGCAGGCGCGGTGTACGCGGGGAAGATGTCAGAGGAATACCGATCTGAAACTCTGATCATGGTGGTTCCTCAACGAATCCCGGACAGCTACGTGAAGCGGACCGACACGACGACGATTGGCGACAGGCTGGCCTCTATCACCGAGCAAATCCAGAGCCGGTCCAGGCTGGAGCGGATTATCTCGGAATTTGATCTATACCCGGACGAGCGCGCCCGCGGTGTCATGGAAGACGTGGTACAGCGGATGCGTTCAAAGATTGGTGTTCAGATCGAAGGTCAGGCGCAGGAGGCATTCCGGGTCAGCTACACGGGTGCAGAACCGAGAACTGCTCAGAAAGTAACGGAGCGTCTGGCATCCTGGTACATTGAGGAGAATCTTCGCGACCGCGCAAATTTGGCGAGCAGCACCCATCAGTTCCTCGAGGCGGAACTCGAGGATGCCAAACGACGTTTGCTCGATCACGAGAAGAAGCTGGAGGATTACCGGCGGCGCTTCTCCGGCCAACTGCCATCTCAGCTTGACAGCAACCTGCAGTCGATGCAGAACGTCCAACTGCAACTGCAGTCGATCAATGAATCGATTAACAGGGGGCGCGAGCGGCGTCTCCTCATCGAGCGGCAGTTGGCTGACGCGGAGCTCGTGCCGGTGGCGATGACGCTGCTGGAGCGGACCGCTCCGGGCGAAGATCAGGCGCCAGCGTCAGCGGCGCAGCAACTCGAAGTAGCGAAGGGAACGCTGGACCGACTTCGTTTGAGGTTCACAGCAGACCACCCGGACGTCCGCTCGCTCGAAAGGGCGATTGCGGAGTTGGAAGTCAAAGCCAAGGAAGAATCGCTCCGGCCGGTTGTGCCCGCGGCCCCGACAGCACAGTCCCGCGCAGAGGTTGCCCGCCAGAAGCGGATACGGGACTTTCAGGCCGAGATCGACACCATCGATCGGCAGATTGCCAGTAATCACGAAGAGCAGGAGCGGCTCAAGACTGCGATGCTCACATATCAGTCCCGGGTTGACGCGGTACCCTCGCGCGAATCTGAGCTCGTTGAGCTCACCCGCGACTACGGCACCTTGCAGGCGTCCTACGCCAGTTTGCTCACGAAGCGCGAAGACGCGAAACTGGCGTCGAATCTGGATCAACGGCAGATCGGCGCGCAGTTCAAAGTGTTGGACCCGGCGTCGCTCCCCGAACGGCCCACCCAACCTTTGGCTCGGGTCCAGGTGATAGCCGGGAGCGCCGCGGCAGGCCTGGCTGTAGGGTTATTGATAGTGGCATTCCTCGAGTATCGCGATTCTAGTTTCAAGACGGAGCAGGACGTTATTCGGGTGCTGTCGCTTCCAGTCCTGGCGTTGGTGCCGGTGATGGCGCCGATGCCCACCCCCCGACGGCGAAGGGGATGGCCTGGCCTGTTTTTCGGGAAGACGCGGTCTTAGTCTAGGCGTTCTATGTACCAGCGTTACTATGGTCTGCGAGAACTGCCGTTCGAGCTGACGCCGAATCCCAGATATCTGTTCTTCTCGGGCCGACACCGCGAGGCGCTGAGCAATCTGCAGTACGGACTGTCGTCGGCGAAGCCGGTGACGGTGCTCATCGGCGAAGCGGGCACCGGGAAGACGACGCTGCTGCGCGCGGCGCTCGAGTCCGAGCAATGCCGCAATGTGCGGTGCGTGTATTTGAACAATCCGGCGCTCACGCGAGACGAGTTCGTCGAGACGCTGGCGCGCCGGTTCGAGCTGAGCCCACGGGCGGCCGAATCGAAGGCGGCTCTGCTCCCTGAGCTGGAACAGATGTTACGGCAACGTCGGACGGCCGGCGAGATCACCGCGCTAGTCGTGGACGAAGCACAGAGCCTGAGCGTCGAGCTGCTGGAGGAAGTGCGGCTGCTGGCGAACATCGAGACGGACACCATGAAGCTGCTCCCGCTCGTACTGGCGGGACAGCCCGAGTTGGCGGACCGGCTCAACGACCCAGGCTTGCGGCAGCTGAAGCAACGCGTGGCGCTCCGCTGCGAGATCGCGCCTTTCGACCTCGCCGAGACCGCTGCCTACATCGCGTCGCGGATCCGCACGGCCGGAGCGGAGGCGTCTCGGTTGTTCACGCGCGAAGCGGTGACAGTGATTCACGAGCACTCGCAGGGAATCCCGCGGACGATCAGCGTTATCTGCGACAACGCGCTTGTCAGCGGGATGGCCCTGGGCCGTCAGCCGGTCGATAAGGCCATCGTGATGGAGGTGGTTGGCGACTTCGATCTGCGCCAGCGTTCCGGCGGACGGGTTCCGGGCACCACCATTCTGCGGGAGGAAGCGCTACCGGAGCCGGCGTCGCTGGCCGAAGCGGCTGCTCCGCCTGAGGTCACGAACGCTGCACGGGAACTGTTCGACGAAGCGGCCCAGCCCCGCCGCTTCGGTTGGTTTGGCTACGGCCGACGGTAGCGCATTGAGACTTCTGACATGAGCCGCATCGAAGAAGCGACGAGACGCGCCGCCAGCTTGTCATCCGGTCACCCTGCCGGTGACGACGCGACCGGCCTGTTACCGAGTCAGGTAACCAGCCTGTCGCGCTTTCCGGTGGAGAGCCCTGGACCGACGGGGCCGACACGACGGGACGTTTCGGCGGCGCGTTCGCCACGGGTCCTCGATCCCTCGACGGCGGGAACGGGCGGTGGCTTTCCGTCAGCACTCGACGGAAAGTTGATCCTGAACCGGGCAGCGCCGGTCGCGGTCGAGCAGTACAGACGCCTCGCGGCCACGCTGCACGATCTGCAGAGCAGTCATGGGACGAAGACCCTTATGGTCTCAAGTGCGCTGCCGCGCGAAGGGAAGACGCTGACTGTTACGAATCTGGCATTGACGCTCAGCGAGGCCTACGGCCGCCGCGTCCTGCTGATCGATGCAGATCTGCGCCGGCCCACGGTCCATGAGATCTTCAGGCTGTCGAATGCCCGAGGGCTCAGCGAGGGACTGAGATCCGACCGCGAGGATCTGTCGCTTCTGCCCGTCACGCCGCTGCTCAGCGTTCTTCCGGCCGGTCAGCCCAGCTCGAACCCTATGGCCGGCCTGACGTCCGAGCGGATGCGTGTGCTCCTCGAGGAGGCGGCTTCGGTTTTCGACTGGGTCTTGCTCGACGCGCCGCCGGTCGGCATCATGCCGGACGCACACCTGCTGGCCCGCCTGACCGAAGGCGTGATCTTCGTGATAGCCGCTGGTTCCACACCGTACCTCTCGTCTCCAGCGCCATCGCCGACGTTGGCAAGGAGAACATCGTCGGCACTGTTCTGAACCGCATCGACGAAGGCAACATCCCCGCGACGACCTATTACGACAAGTATTACCACGACGGACCGGAGTAGCCGCGCCGTCAGGCTGATCGCGATCGAGCCCTGTCGTTCCCTTCACCTCACCACACCGTCCGCGAGCCAGAAGCCACCTAGATCGTGGATTGCTCTCGTTCAGGGAGCCAAAAGGCGCCTTCCTCAACGAAGAAAATCCCCAGAATCGGTGACTTTGTAGGCCACCAAAACCTTCGCCCAACGTCAAAGCTATCTCCAAGTTGCTTCAAAAAAAGAACTTGCGGCGCATCGACGACAACCTGACGTTAGGGAAGGCCTCTTGCTCTCAGAGAACCCTGATCCACTAAAAAGCCCCGAGACCAGGCGGGCCCCGCTTCTGTTCGAAGTTGAAGTGGGGACTGTAACTGAGAGGGCGAAGCTGTGGCTCGGCGGCCGGAATGCGGCCCGAATCCAAGGGTCGATCTCGAAAGGGCCGCGGCTTCGGGAACCATCAAGTCCGGTCTTGCGGCGACATTTCATCGCGTCTGGCGCGACTCTCGGGCATGGGGTGTTCGCCTGGCCGCAACAAGGAGGCGGTGCGCACGCCGCAAGTGCCTGCTAAAACGCCACTTAGGCGCGTTCATAGCAGGAGGAATCGAAGCGCCGGCTCTGGCGGTCTGTTTGCTGTTTCAGAAGTACCGCGAACCCCGATTGCCGGTCCCTTTGGAGCACTCTCCGACCATGTCGCAGCTTCGAGATGCACGCCTGACTGAGATGACGCTCGACCGCGGCCCGGACTGGGCATACGAGGCGTACAACGAGCAGGCCTTCCGGCACTTCTTGGCCATTGAGCGTAGTCGGGCTGAGCGAACTGGACGCTCCCTCCTCCTGCTGCTCGTCGACATGAAGAGCGACGAGACGCACGAATCGAGCTCGATTCCCGGATCGGTTGCGCCAAAGGTGTTCTCGGCGTTGATGGCGTGCGTGCGCGAGGTCGATTTCATCGGCTGGTATCGAACTGGCCGTGTCGCCGCCGCGGTGCTGACCCAGGGGTGCGACGGACCCACGTCCGAGGTTGTTCAGCAGATCGCCAAGCGAGTGGCGGAAGTGCTGGCCGGCCGGGTGCCAGTTCACCTCTCAGAGCGGATCCAGGTCCGAGTGCTGCAAATGCGTTCCACAGTGAAGAGCTGATATGCGCGACTTCGAAAATCTCTCAAGTTCGTGGACGACGATGTTTTCGTCGAGCGTTGCCGTAGCGGCGCCGTCTTCTGGCATCGCCCTTCGCGGCAGTTGGGCCGGACCATCTAGCCGCACCGACGATTGGTTCACCGCCGGCCGCCGCAAGATGGTCGTCCCGCTCGGCGATCCCGATCCCCGCGTGCCCTCAGCCGGACCGGCGCGGCCGGCGGCGCAGGAAGCCACGGCAAACGTTCTCGGTGAAGATCTCTTCCGGAGCGTGCTCAGCCGCGAGCGGAAGCGCGCCGACCGCTTCGACGACGTCTTCGCCCTGGTGACGATTACCCTTGGAAACGGTTCCGCCAGTCCCGCGACGGACCCCCGGTTCGAGCTGGTCATTTCGGCGCTGGCCGCCTCGACGCGCGGCGCGGACGTGGTCGGGTGGGTAGAGGAAGGCGCCGTGCTGGGTGTCATCTTCGCTGACCTGGGCTCGCCCGCCAAGGAGGTCGCACGGCAGACACAAGCGCGCGTCCAGCAGAACCTGACCGACCGCCTCGATCCAAGCCAGCTCGCCAGTCTCGGTGTGCAGTGGTACGTCCACCTCGGTCCTGGGGCCGAAGGCGCGCACGGACTGGCCGACACGGATCCGCTGCTCGCTGACATCCGGTCCAGTCAGCGCCGCCGCAGCGTCCTCGATGCGTTGAAACGGGCCTTCGATATCGCTGGCAGCCTGGCGCTTCTCCTGATTCTCTCGCCGGTGTTTCTCGCGCTCGCGGCGCTCGTCAAGCTGACCTCCGAGGGACCCGTGCTGTTCCGGCAGGGCCGCGTCGGGCTGATGGCGACGCCCTTCACGATGCTGAAGTTCCGGTCGATGTACACGAAGTCGGATTCGGCCATCCATCAGAAGTTCGTGACCGACTTCATCAAGTCGGGATCGCAGCAGCGGCCAGAGCAGCGGCGAACAGATCTTCAAGATCGTCAACGACCCGCGCGTGACGCCGCTCGGCGCAATCCTGCGCAAGACCAGTCTCGACGAGCTGCCGCAGCTCTGGAACGTGCTGCGCGGCGACATGTCACTGGTCGGACCCCGCCCGCCGCTGCGCTACGAGCTCGAGCAGTACCGTCCGTGGCACTGGCGGCGCGTGCTCGAGGCCAAGCCTGGCGTGACCGGGCTGTGGCAGGTCGCTGGTCGGAGCCGCACGACGTTCGACGAAATGGTCCGGCTCGACCTCCGCTACGTCAGGACCCGTTCGCTCTGGACGGACATCAAGATCCTGCTGGCGACCCCTCGCGCAGTTGTCACCGGAAAAGGGGCCTGCTGAGGCCCCCGTCCGACAAGTCATCCGGAGGATAAATGGCGAAGGGGAGACCGGTGCGTCCGCGCAGACGTTACGCCTGCGTCTCGGCCGACGTCAAGCTCGGCGTCGGCGTCAAGCTGGGCAAGTTCATCAATCTCTACGGCTGCACCATCGGCGACGAGACCAAGATCGGCGCATTCGTCGAGATCCAGAAGAACGCCACGGTCGGCCGCCGCTGCAAGATCTCGAGCCACACGTTCGTCTGCGAAGGCGTCACCATCGAGGACTACGTGTTCGTCGGCCACGGCGTGACCTTCATCAACGATTCGTATCCGCGCGCGACGACGCGCTGTCGGGCGAACTGCAGACCGAGAGCGACTGGAAGGTCGAGCGGACGCTGGTCAAGCAGGGCGCGTCAATTGGGTCGGGCGCCACCATTCTGGCCAACGTCGTCATCGGCGAAGGGCGCCATCGTCGGTGCCGGCAGCGTCGTCACGCGCGACGTGCCCGCGGACACCATCGTCGCCGGCAACCCGGCGCGGGTCCTGCGCGCCGTCGACTACAGAAGCGGGAGTTCCGAATGAGCAGCAATAGCGCACAGGTTCTCGATCGCGGCGCTCGAGTGACCAGCCGCGCCAGGCGCGCAAGTCGAGCACGCGTCCGGGTCGGCGTCATCGGCTACGGCTACTGGGGCCCGAACATCGTCCGCAACTTCCACGGCCTGGAGAGCGCCGAAGTGGTCGCGGTGTGCGACAAGAACCCGGCGGCGCTGAAGCGCGCCGGCCGGGTGTATCCGGGCGTCCAGCTGACCACCGACTTCGCCGAGGTGCTGCAGCGCCCGGACATCGACGCAGTCGCCGTCGTCACGCCGGTCTGGACGCACTACGACCTGGCCAAGGCGGCGCTCGAGAACGGCAAGCACGTGTTCGTCGAGAAGCCGTTCACGTCGACATCCGCAGCAGGCCGAGGAGCTGATCGAGCTCGCCGAGACGAAGAACCTGCAGATCATGGTGGACCACACCTTCCTCTTCAGCGGCGCGGTGCGCAAGATCAAGGACATCGTCGACGCCGGCACGCTCGGCCCGCTCTACTACTTCGACTCGACCCGCGTGAACCTCGGCCTGTTCCAGCACGACGTGAGCGTGGTGTGGGACCTTGCGCCGCACGACCTGTCGATCATGGACCACATCATCGGCGACAGGCCAGAGGCGGTGGTCGCGACCGGCGGCAACCACCTCAACGGCCACGCCGACATGGCGTTCATCACGATCTATTTCCCGCGCAACGTGGTCGCCCACATCAACGTCAACTGGCTGTCGCCGGTCAAGGTGCGCACTACGCTGATCGGCGGCAAGGACAAGATGCTGGTGTGGAACGACCTCGAGGCCGACGAGAAGATCAAGGTCTACGACAAGGGCGTCCAGATCACCAGCGGGGAAGGCGTCTACGATCTGCTCGTGAGCTACCGTTCGGGCGACGTGTGGGCGCCGCGCTGCGACCAGACGGAAGCCTTGAAGGTGGAGCTGGAATATTTCATCGACTGCATCCTGAAGGATCGCACGCCGGTCAACGATGGCCACGCCGGCCTTCGCGTGGTTCGCCTCCTCGACGCGGCGGATCAGTCGTTGAAGGAGCGGGGCAGGCTGTTCAGCTTCTAGCTGGGAATCTTCGTCCGAGCAGAGCCCCGCGGCCGCGACTCGGACAATTCACTTCCCCTCTATCCTCCATTCCGGTGAAAGCGATGTGGCTTGATCGACTGCTCGCTGCGTGCTTGCTTTTGACCAGCGGTGCGCCTCGCGTTATCTCCGGCATTCGCCTCGAGCACGCTCCAGGCGGTCGCGCCCACACCCGAATGAACGATGGCACGGCCTCGCGCCGCATCCTCGCGGACTTCTTTGGGATTCCCGACGAGACGATCCAATTGGATGTGGCCGGAGAGCTCTCGCGTGAGCCGGGCTTTTTCACGTTTGGTGGAATCACCTGCTTCGGACGGTGCAGCGGTGCGGTGCCGGCGAAGCGCGCCAACGGCAAGCTGCCTGAAGTGTTCGCGACGCGTGGCCGCGACAACGACGGGCCCCGCCTGCCATTCGATCTAGCCGAGGTGGTGACGAATCTGCGTGAAGAGCGGTACGCCCGGCACACCCATCACTGGTTGGAGCGTGTCACCGGAACGCAGGCGGTCAAGCGTGCTTACTACATCATCCGGCCGCTCATGCGAGTGGCCGTCCGGAAGCATCTCCAGAAGATTCGTTTCCACAACTGGAGTCAAATCCCCTTCCCGAAGTGGCCGGTCGATACGGCGGTCGACGATCTGATGCAGGCCAGTCTGGGCGCGTCGCTCGGACGCGAGACGGCAACGTCGGTTCCGTTTATCTGGTTCTGGCCAGACGGCGCGCCGAGCTGCGCCATGATGACGCACGACGTCGAGGGGAAGGAGGGACGAGACTTCTGCGAGCAGCTGATGACGATCAACGAATCATTCGGCATCCCGGCGGCGTTCCAGATCGTGCCGGAGCCCACCGGCGAGCATGTCGCCGACTGTATATCGCGCCTGCGGCGGCGAGGCTTCGAGGTCAACGTTCACGACCTGCGTCATGACGGATCGCTGTTCGCCGACCGCGAAGAGTTCCTTCGCAAGGCCGAGATGATCAACAAATACGCCCGTCTCTTCGGCTCGCGCGGATTCCGCTCTGGCGCGATGTACCGCCAACAGAGCTGGTTCGATGCCCTTTCGTTTTCGTATGACATGTCGGTTCCGTGCGTCGCCCACCTTGAGCCTCAGCGCGGAGGATGCTGCACGACCTTCCCGTATTTCGTCGGCGCGTTGCTCGAACTGCCATTGACGACCACCCAGGACTATTCCCTGTTTCATATTCTTGGTGAGTACTCGACCGACCTGTGGAAACAGCAGATCGGCCTGATTACCGCCAGGCACGGACTCATCAGCTTCATTGCCCATCCCGACTACCTGAGGGAAGCGCGCGCACTATCCGTCTACAAGGAGCTGCTCGCTCATCTCGCTCAGCTTCGAGCGGGTGGCGATCTGTGGATCGCGGCGCCGGGAGACATCGACACGTGGTGGCGCAGCCGGGCGGCGATGGCACTGGTGGCGGACGGGAATGGATGGCGGATCGAGGGCGCCGGCAGCGAGCGGGCCAGAGTGGCGTACGCCGTGCTCGAAAACAATCGGCTGGTCTACAGGGTATCGCCGGCGGCAGGACGCTCCGCTGGACCCGCGGGCAGTGGCGACCGGACATGCTGACCCTGTCGACTACCGGGAGAACGATCGCCCTGGCCATCGCGGCGTTGGCCGTAACCGGCACGGCGCTCGATCTCCTTCTGGCCTGGGGCGGGCTCTTCCGCACCAGCGATGCGGCGTCGCACGTCGTGCTGGTGCCGCTCGCGTCGGCGGTTCTACTCTACCGGCGCCGCGACGTTGTGTTCTCCAGCGTCGAATGGGCGCCGGCCGCCGGCGGAGCCCTTGTTGCGGGGGGGGGCGCGCTGCTGGTCCTCGGCCGTCAGTGGACCACGCCAACCGACGGCGCCTTCGCGGCATCCCTGGCCGGGATCGTCACCGTCTGCATCGGCGCGTTCGTAGTGTGCTTCGGCGTCAAGGCAGCGCGGGCGGGGCTCTTTGCGCTGCTCTTTCTGTTCTGTGTCATCCCGATTCCGGCAGTTATTATGGACGGCGCCACGAACGCGCTGAAAGTCGCGTCGACCGAAGCCGTCGCGGTGCTGTTCTCAACCACAGGCACCACCTACCACCGCGAGGGGTTCACCTTCACGCTCAGCCAATTCAGCATCCAGGTGGCAGACGAGTGCAGTGGCATCCGTTCGAGCCTGGCGTTGATGTTCACCGCCTTGGTAATCGGGCAGCTGTCGTTGCGCCGCGTCTGGGCGAGGGTGCTGCTGGTGCTGGTGGTCATCCCGATTACCGTCTTCAAGAACGCCGTCCGCATCGTGTCCCTGACGCTGCTGGCCACGCACGTGCATCCGTCGTTCCTGGTGGGCCGGCTCCACAACGAAGGCGGCATCGTGTTCTTTCTCCTGGCGCTGGCTCTGATGGGGCCGATGCTGGCGATCCTGCGGCGAACCGACGCCGCGAGCCGACTGACCCAACCCAACGTGGCGACGTCCCGTTGACGACTCCCGCATTCACATAACTAGAGGATTGTCGATGTCTCAGCCGCCTGTTCCGTTTCTCGACCTGGTCACTCCGCATCGGGAGCTCGAAGAGCAGTTGGTGTCCGTCTTCCGGGAGGCGGTTCGTTCGGCCGGATTCATCGGTGGTCCACAAGTCGAGAGCTTCGAACGCGAGTTCGCTGAGTACTGCGGCACGAAGCACTGCGTCGGCGTGGCCAACGGTACCGACGCGGTGCGGTTCGCCCTGATGGCGGCCGGCATAGGGGCCGGCGACGCTGTGGTGACCGTATCGCACACGTTCATCGCCACGGTCGAAGCGATCAGCCAGGCCGGCGCAACGACTGAGTTCGTGGACATCGACGAGCAGACCTACACGATGTGCCCGCAACGGCTCGCCGAGTACCTGGAAGCGTGCAGGAAGGACCCTGAAACGGGCCGCTCGCTTGGCCAGCGCACGGGACAGCCGATCAAGGCGATTGTGCCGGTCCACCTCTACGGTCAGGTCGCCGACATGGAGGCGCTGTCGGCTATCGCCGCCCAATACGACCTGCTTATCATCGAGGATGCCTGCCAGGCTCAGGGTGCCGCCCGCCAAGGCCGGCGCGCGGGCGCGTTTGGCAAGGCCGGAGCCTTCAGTTTCTATCCCGGAAAGAACCTTGGCGCCTGTGGCGAAGCCGGGGCGGTCACGACCGATGATGCCGAGGTCGCCCGTACTGTCAGGATGCTGCGCGAGCACGGGCAGATCCAGAAGTACTACCACGACCTCGAGGGCTACAATGGTCGTCTTGACGCCATTCAAGCCGGTTTTCTCCGTGTCAAACTGCGCCATCTGGACAGCTGGAACGGGCAGCGCCGCGCCGCGGCACAGCGCTATACTGACGCGCTCAGAGATATTCCCGGCATCATCGTGCCGTTCGAACCGGCCGGCAGTGCGAGCGTCTATCACCTCTATGTCGTGCGCAGCCCCGCCCGCGATGCCCTCGGAAGCTACTTGAAGGACCAGGAGATTCACACCGGCCTGCATTATCCGCTCCCGGTTCACCTTCAGAATTGCTACCGGCAGTGGGGTTACCTGCCTGGCAGCCTGCCGATCACCGAGCGCGTTGCCGGCGAGATCCTGTCGCTGCCCATGTTCCCGGGCCTGACACCGCAACAGCAGCAGCGGGTCGTGTCCGCGGTGGGCGCGTACGCGTCCGCCACCGCGCGGTAACACAGCCAGTCGGGTGCTTCGGTCAATGCAATCACTCGCCCCTGGGGTATCGGCAACTATCGACGTGGCGCCGCGGCGAGCGCAGCGGCGCCCGCTTCGGGTCTGCCACGTTGCGTACACGTTCTATGAGAGCGACAATCGGGTCCTGCGATACGCGCAGGCTCTTGCCGCTCGCGGCGACCATGTCGATGTAATAGCCCTGCGCCGCGCAGGCCAGCCGAGGCGGACCGTGGCGGAGGGCGTCGCGGTCCATCGCATCCAGCGGCGTTCGGTGACCGAGAAGCACCCGTGGCAATACCTGCTGAAGATTATGCTCTTCCTGGTGAAGTCCGCTGGTCTGCTTTCGGCGCTGCACGTGCGCCGGCGATACGACGTCATCCACATCCACAACGTGCCGGATTTTCTCGTGTTCGCCGCGCTCATCCCGCGGCTCACTGGCGCGCGGATCATCCTCGACATTCACGACATCTTGCCCGAGTTGTATGCGGGGAAGTTTGCCGCCGGGCAGGGATCAGCGACCTTCAGGATGCTGCTCGCTATCGAGCGAGCCTCGTGCCGCTTTGCACACCACGTCATCGTCGCCAACCACCTCTGGCACGCCAAGCTGGTGCAGCGCACCGTGCTGGCGGCCAGGTGTACCGCGATGTTGAACTACCCGGACCTCGAGGTGTTCAAGCCACGCACCATGCGAGATCGCGCGGACGGCAAATTCATCGTCCTCTATCCGGGCACACTGAACCACCATCAGGGGCTGGACCTGGCGATCGAAGCGTTCAATGTCGTGAAGGATCGCATGTCCGACGCCGAGTTCCATATATACGGCGAAGGGCCGGACCGCCCAAGGCTCGAGCTGCTGATCGAACAGCTCGGACTGTCTGCGCGCGTGAAGATCATGGACCGCCGGCCGCTCCGCGAGATCGCCGAGGTCATGGCCGCCGCGCAGCTCGGTGTCGTGCCGAAGCGCGGTGACGGATTCGGGAACGAAGCTTTCAGCACGAAGACCCTCGAGTTCATGGCGGCCGGTGTGCCGGTGATCGTGGCGCGCACCCAGGTGGATGCGTTCTATTTCGACGAGTCGCTCGTTCGCTTCTTCGTTCCCGGCGACAAGGACGACCTGGCGCGCGTCATGCTGGACGTCTACCAACATCGCGCCGGGCACGCTCAGTGGATTCAGTCGGCGCGCGACTTTGCCATTGCCAACAGCTGGCAGATCCGTTCCAACGAATACCTCGAGATTGTGGAATCCTTAGTGCGGCCCGCCGCACACGGCCGGACCGTCTCCGGCTGATCCTCGCGAGGCTCCGTTGGACCTGTCGATCATCATCGTTAACTGGCACTCGCGAGACCACGTTCAGCGGTGCGTCGCGTCGATCCTGGCGCGTACGCACACGATGCGGTTCGAGATCCTCGTGATCGACGCGGCATCGTTCGACGGCTGCGACGTGATGCTCTCGGAGCGGTATCCGCAGGTCCGATTCATCCAGAGCCGGACGAATGTGGGCTTCGCAGGCGCGAACAACCGTGCGTTCGAGGACTCGACCGGCGACTGCGTGTTGTTCCTCAATCCTGACACGGAGCTGGTCGGGCCAGCCATCGACACGCTCTATGCCGAGCTGCAGGCGCGTCCGGACGCGGGGACGGTCGGCGGCAGGCTGCTGAACGGTGACGGCACGCTGCAGGAGACCTCCATCCAGGCGCTACCGACACTCTGGAATCAGCTGCTGGGCGCCGAGTGTTTGCGACGACGCTGGCCGCGCAGCCGCATGTGGGGTACGGCGGCACTGCACGAGCCGGACGAGGTCCCGAGTGAGGTTCAGGCTATCTCTGGTGCATGCGTGATGCTGCGCCGAAAGGTGTTCGAGGAGAGCGGGCGGTTCAGCACCGATTACTTCATGTACGCTGAAGACATGGAACTGTCCTACAACGCGCGTCGCGCGGGGTACAGGAACTACTACGTGCCACGGGCCACGGTAACGCACTTTGGAGGCAGCAGCTCGCAGCAGGTGAGCACATTCTCGGCGGTGATGTTGCCGGAAGCGATCTGGCGCTTTCTGAGCAAGACGCGAGGTCGCGCTTACGGCCTCGGCTATCGGATCGGCATGTTCGCGTCGGCGCTCGGCAGGCTGCTGCTGCTCGGGCTCGCCGATATTGCCAAGGGCCGCACCGAGGCGTCCGACGCATCACGACAGAAGTGGTTCGCTGTTACTCTGGTGGTGCCTGAGCCGCGATGGGATTGTCAAGAAGTACTACTCGGCGCGCTGACCGCGTCGTGGCGGTCGCCCATTACCGGCTCCTGCCCAATCGACTCGCATGACTGCTGGTCTCATCATCTTTCTGTGTGCGACGTCGATCGCGCTGCTGGCCGTTCCGCGCCGATGGGCTCCGCTGCCGTTCATCATGACGGCGTGTTACCTGAGCATCTCGCAGTCGATCGAGATAGGTCCCTTCAACTTCACCGCGATTCGCATCCTGATTGCGGTCGGCGCCGTGCGCGTGATCGTCCGGGGCGAACGGCTGGTCGGCGGGCTCAACGCCTTGGACGGGTGGATGCTGGCCTGGGCCGCTTGGGCGGTCGGAAGTGGCTTGCTCCACGACAACGGCTACGACACGTTCATCAATCGGCTCGGCCTGCTCTACAACACGCTCGGGTTCTATACGCTCCTGCGGATTCTCTGCACTTCGATCGACGACGTCATCGGGCTCACGAAGGCGACGGCCATCCTTCTCGTGCCAGTCGCGCTCGAGATGATCTACGAGATGCTGGGGAACTCGAGCCTGTTCTACCTCTTCGAAGGGTATGCGAGGCCGCTCTACATTCGCCATGGACGCGTTCGCGCCGTCGGTCCGTTCGTCCACCCGATTCTGGCAGGGACCGTCGGCGGCGTCTGTCTTCCACTGATGGTGGGGCTGTGGAACCGGCAGCGGGTCGCCGCGTTCGCAGGGATCTTCGCGTGCCTCGGAATGGTCGTCGCCTCGGCGTCGAGCGGTCCGATCATGAGTACGATCGCGGCGCTGGCCGGCCTGGCGATGTGGCCGCATCGGCACCGGATGCGCACAGTACGCTGGATGCTAGTGTTTGCCTACTTCGCTCTTGCGCTGGCGATGAAGGCACCGGTCTACTACTTGATTGCTCGAATCAATTTCGTAGATGGCAGCACCGGGTATCACAGAGCACTGCTCATCGAGTCGGCGATCAAGCACCTGAGCACCTGGTGGCTCGCAGGAACCGACTACACGCGAAATTGGGCACCCAGTCCTGGACACACGCCCTATCACACGGATATCACGAATCATTTCCTGGCGATCGCAATTCTCGGCGGCCTGCCGCTGCTGCTGCTGTTCATCGGGACGCTCACTAAGGGCTACGCCCTGGTCGGCGCTCGGCTGAAGCAGGAGATCGCTGCGAATGGGCCGAATCAGTTCATGCTCTGGGGGCTTGGGGCGGCGTTGTTCTCCCATACGATCACGTTCCTGTCGGTGTCATACTTCGACCAGTCGCTCGTATTCCTCTATGTGGCACTCGCGGCGATCGGCTCGGCACGCGCACCCACGGTGGCGTCGATCGCCCCCGTCGTGCCGGCTGCGGCCGTCTGGCCGGGCGAGCAGACCTCGGTTGTGGCGCGGCGGAAGAGTCCACGAGCTGGACTGCCAGCGGAAACGCCATCCAATCGACGCATGTCGCGCCTGCCGTCGTCGGCCGTGCGTAGGGGCGCCCGCGCATCGGCAGAGTGACCAAGCGGCAGCTCCCCATGCAGACCACCACTTCCGACGCGGCGCTCTCCATCGTGTTCGCCACCTGCAACCGCGGGCGGGTGTTGCGTGAAACGCTCGACCACTTCGCCGGAACGGATCGTCAGGGCCTGGAAGTGGAGCTGGTGGTGGTGGACAACAGCAGCGGCAACGACGGAACGCGGAGCATTGTCGACTCGTTTGCGGAGCGTCTGTCGATTCGGTATCTGCGAGAGACGCGTCCGGGCAAGAACCGTGCGCTGAACCGCGCCCTGGCGGCGGGCGGCTTCCATCCGCTCGTCGTCTTTACGGACGACGATATCCAGCCAGGGCCGGATTGGCTTCATGCCATCGTCGCCGTCAGCGCACGCTGGCCTCGCCACAACGTGTTTGGCGGCAGGATTGTGCCGACGTGGCCCACGGACGATCCGCCCGCCTGGGTCCACGACAGCCTCATCCGGCAGTTCGCGTTTGCCGCGCACGATCTCGGTGAAGAGCAGGCCTACCGCGACACCGAGCAGCCGTTCGGCCCGAACTTCTGGCTCCGCCGTGAGGTTCTGACGCCGGATGTGCGGTTCGACGAGTCGGTCGGCCCAGGCACCGGCACGCTCGGAGATGAAATGATCTTTCTGCACCAGTTTCAGCGGAAAGGCCACGAGATTATCTATTCGCCCGAGCCGGTGGTGATGCACCGCATCCAGCCGGAAGGTATCGATGCCGTCAAGCTGAGGGACCGCGCGCTGATGGTCGGCCGAATCGGACCGAACATGTACGGTCTGTGCCGACCGGATCGCCTGAAGGCCAATCCGCGACTGTGGCGGCTGCTCCGGCACATACGGCTTAATCAGGCGCGTTTCGCGTTGCTGCGCGCCCGATTGCACCCGAATCCAACCGAGCGGATCGTGCGCAGCATCTCCCCGCTCATCGACATCGGCTACAACACGGAATCGCTACGCCTCGCGCGGCGGGAGTCGGCGGGGCAGCGTACGGCGTCCTGACGCACGGGAGCCCCGCCCCGTGGTGGAGGGGCCCGGAGCGATCGATAGGTTGGGGTGGGTCAGTGTCCGGCTGCGATGGAATCGCCGGCCGGCCGAAAGGCAACTGGAAACCATGTGTGGGATTTGTGGAGTCGTGCAGATAGGCGGCGAGCCTCGCGAGATCGTATCGCAGGAGGCCCTCGACCGCATGACCGACGCGATGGTCCATCGCGGTCCAAACGATCGCGGGACCTACACCGCGCGAGGCGTCGCCTTTGGCGCGCGACGTCTGAGCATCATGGACGTCGAGGGCGGTCACCAGCCGTTCTCCAGCGAAGACGGCCGCGTTGTTGCGATGCAGAACGGCGAGCTGTACAACCACGAAGCACTTCGCGACGAGCTGCGCCGCTCCGGTCACCTGTTCCGCTCGACGTGTGACACTGAGATCCTGCCGCACCTGTACCGAGGAAGCGGGGGGCCGCTACCCGGAGCGTCTCCGTGGGATCTTTGCGACCGCCGTCTGGGACTCGGGACAGCGCCGGGCGGTGATCGCCCGCGACCAGCTGGGCGTCAAGCCCCTGTACTTCGCGATCGTCGCCGACCGCCTGGTGTTCGCGTCGGAGCTGAAGAGCCTGCTTGCCTCGGGTCTGATTGATCCGGTGCTCGACTATGCCGCGATCGACGCTTATTTGACGTTCGGCTTCTTCCCGGGGCCGCAGACCGCGCTCAAGGGCGTGGAAAAGCTCATGCCTGGCCACCGCCTCCTTGTGGACGGCGCAGGCGTTCGGCGCGAGCAATATTGGGCCTACCCTCGACCGGCGCCGCAGTCCGGCGCCTCCGAGCAGGAACTGGCCGAGGAACTGCTGCGCCGGCTCGAGGAGTCCGTGCGCATGCAGCTGATGAGCGACGTACCTCTCGGGGCGATGCTGAGCGGTGGCCTCGACTCGAGCCTCATTGTCGCGCTTATGGCCAAGCACACCAGCGGGGCCGTCAACACTTTTTCTGTTGGTTTCACTGGGGACGCAACCAACGAGCTGTCCGACGCGCAGCTGGTGGCGCAGACGTTCGGTACCAACCATCATGAGCTGAAGCTCTCGAGGACGGACCGCGAAGTCGATCTTCAGCGGCTCGTGTGGTTCCTCGACGAACCGGTCGCGGACCTGTCGTCGCTGGGTTTCCTGGCGCTGTCTGAGCTGGCTGCCCGTCACGTCACGGTGGCCCTGTCGGGTCAGGGTGCCGACGAGCTCCTCGGCGGCTACGCGAAACACCAGGCCGCCGCTGCGGCTGCCGCGTTCAAGCGCGTGCCCGCCCCGCTCCGGCACGCGGCCACGGCGGTGGCATCGCTGGGTCCGAGCCGCGTGCGACGCGCCGCTCGCACGCTGCAGGCGTCGGGAACCGTTGAACGGCTCCTGGCAATGAGCGGCAGGATCGACCCGGATGTGCGTCGGACGCTGTTCTGTGGCCCCCTCGCGGTGAGCGACGGGAAGGCGGCCCGCGAGGCCGTCGCCATCCGGCTCGGATCGGTGCCGGACGATCCCCTGCCCGCGACCCTGTACGTCGACGCCCAGCTGGCGCTGGTCGACGACATGTTGCACTACTTCGATCGCGCGTCCATGGCGCATTCGCTCGAGGTGCGCGTGCCGTTCCTGGATCACCACCTCGTGGAGTTCTGCGCAACGATCCCGGCCAATCTGAAGGTGCGCCGCGGGACGACCAAGTACCTGCTCAAGAAGATCGCGCGTGAGCTGCTGCCGACGCGCATCGTCGACAAGCCGAAGATTGGATTCTTCGCGGCGTCGGTGGATGGCTGGTTTCAGGCTCAGACGCGAGGCGTCATTGCGCAGACTCTTCTGTCGCCGTCTCCGCGCTGCGCTGAGTTTCTCGATCGCCAGGAGCTCGCACGCATGATTCGTAACCACGCCGACGGTACCGACACGTCCCACGGCCGGCTGTTGCTCTCCATTCTCATTCTCGAAGTGTGGCTCTCGACATTTCTACCTCGCGCGCTGGGGGCGGAGCCGGCAGCCGCGGCGGTGCGGGAATGACGCGCTCACCGCTCAGCTACTGCGCGATCACGCCCGTGCGTGACGAGGCGGCCAATCTGCCGCGGCTCGCGGAAGCGCTGGCGAAGCAGACTGTGACCCCGGCTCGCTGGGTCATCGTCGACACCGGATCGAGCGACAACACACTGAGCCTGGCAGGGGAGCTCGCTGCCACGTACGACTGGATCCGCGTAGAGCGTCTCCCGGAGACGGTGCGCCTAGCGCGTGGAGCCCCGATCGTGAAAGCGTTCCATCATGGCGTCGCCGTGCTCGGCGACACCCCGGACGTCGTGGTGAAGCTCGATGCGGACGTGTCGTTCGAACCCGGTTACTTCGCGCGCCTGCTGGCGAGCTTTGCTGCGAACGAGAAGCTCGGGATGGCGAGCGGCATCGCTTGGGAGATGGAAGGTGGCGACTGGCGACCGCGCTTCAACACCGCGAACAGCGTGTGGGGTGCGGCGCGCGCCTATCGGCGAGAGTGTCTGTCGCACGTGTTGCCGTTGGAAGAGCATATGGGTTGGGACGGGATCGACGAGTTGAAGGCGCGGGGGCGCGGCTGGGCCACCACGACGTTCGAGGACCTCCCGTTTCGCCACCACCGCCCCGAGGGCGTTCGCGACGGAGTGAAGCCGCGGGCCTGGGCGGCACGCGGCCGTGCCGCGAGGTATATGGGCTATCGCCCATGGTACCTCGGCCTGCGTGCGTTATATCACGCGCGGCGCGAGCCGGCGGCGCTGGCAATGCTATGGGGGTTTGCCGTGGCCGCGGTGAAACGGGAGGCGGTGTGCGCCGATGAATCCGTTCGCGAGCACCTGAGGCGCGAGCAGAGCCTGCGGACGCTTCCGGCCCGGTTCCGGGACGCACGGGGACAGCGCAGCCATGCCAGCCGGACCTGAAGCCGAAACCCCGCCGACGATGACTCCGCTGGTCAGCGCGATCATCCCAACCTACAACCGGGCATCGCTGGTCTGTCAGGCGATCGATAGCATCATGCAGCAGACCTACGGACGAATCGAGATCATCGTCGTCGACGACGGTTCGACCGATGACACCCGGCAGCGGCTCGAAGCTTATGGGAGCGCGATTCGAGTGATCTCACAGCCGAATGCAGGTCCCTCCGCCGCGCGCAACAGGGGCATCAGGGCGGCCGTTGGCGAGATCGTGACGTTTCTCGATTCCGACGACGTCTGGCATCCGACAAAGATCGCGCGCCAGGTCTCAATTCTTCAGCGCACCGGTGCACCATGCTGCATCTGCAACGCGGAGATTGAAGCCGGGGAGGGGGCACACGTCAGAACCTTCGAGTATGCGGCACTGCGGCCGGCTGCGGAAGAAGGGATCTGGGAGAACGTAACGGAAGTGCTGTCCACGCGCTTTCTCATGCTCACGCAGATGGTCGCAATCCGCCGCTGCGTGCTGGAGCGAATCGGAGGATTCGACGAAAGCCTGTGGATCCTGGAAGATTACGACCTCGCCCTGCGGCTCTCACTCGAGGGGCCTTGGTGCTTCATCGCGGAGCCGCTGGTGACATATCGGCGGGGGACCGCCGACAGCCTGTCGCTGGCGGGTGAGGCTGACGTCCTGCGCGTCATTGACGGCTCGTTGCGAGCCCGTCGCAAACTGCATGACATCGTCGTTGCGGATCCCCGACATGGGCATCTTCGCCGGGCTGTCGAGCGCAGCCTGCGGACTGCTCGACGCGAGCGGACGGTAGTTGCGATGAGCCGCAGCCAGGGCTGGGCCGGTGCCGCGTTCGGCGCTGCGGCAACCCGGTTGATCACGCTTGAGAAGGCGCTCTATCGGAGGAGCCCCTGGTATCCCCGGATGCGAGTCACACCGGTAGCGCCTCAGCCACAGAGGATTCAGGATCAGGTCTCGGTTTCAAGGAGCTGGCAATGATTTCAGTCGTCGTTCTTACCTACAACCGGGAACACCTTCTTCGCCAGTGCGTGGAGCGGGTCCTGAGCCGGACGTCTGACGTGACGCGTGAGATCGTGATCTGGAACAACGCATCGACCGACGGCACCGGAGCGTTTCTTGCCAGCCTCGAGGACCCCCGGATCCGCGTCATCGATCACGAGCAGAACATCGGGCAAAATGGCTACGCGCGGGCGTTCGCGCTGACGACGCAGCCCTACATGGTCGAATTGGACGACGACGTCACGGACGCACCTGAGAATTGGGATGCGACGCTGCTCGACGCGTTCCGGCAGCTACCGAAGGTCGGATTCCTCGCGGCGAATCTCGTCGACGATCCCAACGACGTCGCGTCCCGCACGATGCATCACGAGCGGCCACACGAGTATACCCGTGTGGTGGAAAACGGCTTCAAGCTCCTCAAGGGACCGGTAGGAGGCGGATGCACGATGACTTCCCGGGAACTTCACGACCGGGTCGGGGGCTTCCGGCAGATGCCCGGCCAGGTGTTCTTTCTCGAGGATCAGGAGGTACATCCGCGATATCCAGAAACTGGGATACGAGGCGGCGTTCCTTGAGGAGCTCCGCGTTCACCATACGGGCGGACCATACTACGCGGCGTTCTCGAAAGAGAAGCAGGCGTATTGGGACGCATACGCAAAGCGTCAGGGGCGCAAGGACGCCGTGAAGCGTCTGCTGCTCAGCATTCCTGGCCTCCGCTCGCTGAACACGCGCCATCAGTTGTTTCACCCTCCTCAATCGGCGAGTGACAAGGCGACCAGGTCTGCTGGCCAGGCATCGGCATCACGAACAGGCGCCGCGAAATCATGAGAACCTTGTATCAGATCACGCGCAATACCTACGATGCGCTCCTGCGTCCGCAGTTCGGGGCCGCTCGTCTCCGTCGCCGGCTCTTCTATGGTGGGTTCGTGACGCCGAAGTGCTTGGCTTTTGATATCGGTGCCTTCCGTGGCGAAGTGTCGGAGGCGCTCGCCCAGTCGGGGGCACGGGTGATCGCCGTGGAGCCGAATCCAATCCTCGCCCGCCGTCTTCGTCGGTGCTTCGGACCCACATTGACCGTCGAGCAGTGCGCTGTCGGCGATACGCGCGGAATTGCGCAGCTTCGTCTCGGCCACTATGCGGGTCATTCCACGTTGTCAGCGGAGTGGGCGGCGATCGCCGGCGCCGAGCGCTGGGCGGAGAGCATAGAGGTTCCCGTGCTTTCGCTTGACGACCTCATCGCGCGGCATGGCTTGCCCTCATTCATCAAGATCGACGTCGAGGGCCACGAGCCGGCCGTGCTGGCCGGATTGTCACAGAGAGTCGCCGCGGTGTCGTTCGAGTTCCAGTGCGCAGCGATACATCTGGCAAAGGCGGCAATCTCACGCCTCTCCGCGCTTGGGATTTATGAGTTCGCTGTGACGCTGGTCGATGAGCCAGAGCTCCGCTCCTCCTGGGGCGGCGGTGAGTGGATCGGGACTGAGCTCGACAGGATCTGTGAGACGGACGGGCATCTGTACGGTGACGTCTTCGCCCGCCTTCGATGAGCGCCTAGATTCTTCACGCCGACCCTGCCCACTCTCCCCCCTCTGGCTCTGATCCTCCTCATCTGTCACAAAATCCAAGGGCGCTTGGTCCTTCCCTTTACGGGAAACCTCACGGCGGCAGCGCTTCCGGACGCCATGAAGCCCAAGCACGCTCGACTCAAGGACCGGAGCTTCACGCCGCGTGTAAGGAGGAGCGGCCTGTCGCAAATTGTGACGCGCCTCTTGATGAAGTTGGTGTGAAGCTGCGCGAGAAGCGGGAATGGTGCGCGGCCATAGGGCCTTTGACACGATGGATTGCGGCTCAACCGCTGGAGGCCGGTGAGCTCAGCACTGACAAAACTGGCCTCCATTACACCGAATAGATCTTGCCTGCTTGAGAACGTCGTCGTTCTTACACGCCTAGACCCACGGCCGATGCGAGTACTCGTCATTTTTACGCGGTTGACCTACGGGATCGTGATCGTTTGTAAATGTCCGAATGCGATTTGACCTTGAAAAACACCGTTTCTAGGCGATCAGACGCGTTGGCCTGCTTTATGCGAGACGTCATTGTTCAGGAGTCGATCAGTTCATGAACAAGGGACATATGTGGGCATGGCGGATAACGCTTTTGGTTGGGGCTGTTGCATCTACGCCAGCCGTGGCGCAGGCTCAGACAGCGCATCTGTGGGTGAGCACGAACGGCGGTAGCTGTTCGCGAAGCGGGTCCCAGTCGGCCTACAACCAATCCGCATCGTGCGGATCGTTCTCGGCGGCGTATAACGCCGCCCAGGCGGGCGACACCGTCCGCGTCAAGGCGGCCACATACGGTCAGCAGAGCGTCGGTGGCTCAAAGACGCCGGCGGTTGTCTTCATCGGGGAAAGCGGCGCGCAGATCATGAACGACGGCACCCAGAACAAGGGGCTCCACTTCAGCGGCAACGTCATCGTGCGTGGTGTCAATGTCGGTGGTGTCCGGCCGTTCGTTACCTTCGAGGGCTCGAACAACAACTGGGAAGACGCCCGCATGCTGGAAGCGACCGGTCAGCGGACTATTGGTGATGCCGAGCCGATCCTGATTTACGACAACACCGGGACGGTGCGGAACACCACGCTTCGCAACCTTGTCATCGAACCGCAGAAGGGTGCGATGAACGCCGGGAATGGTGATGTCTATCACCTCGAGATGATTCGGATCGACCAGAACGTCGATGGCGTCCTGATCGATCGGGTCACATTCGAGGACTGTTCGAACGGAGCCAACTACGCCGGGTGCGGCAGCGGGCAGATTTTCATCACGACGCCGAACGGCAGTACGTTCGATCCCACGAACATCGTCATTCAGAACAGCGTGTTCAAGGGCAGTCCCAACTACAGTATCCAGATACATTCCAACGTCGACTGCCGCAACATCACCTTGGCATACAACACGTTTCGCAACGAGCCCGTTTACTGGTCTTGCGCGAACCGATCCAATGTCCAGATGATCGGCAACGCGGGAACCAGGCCGCAATCATGCCTGTCCGGCATCACCTATACCAAGAACGTCTGGCAGTGGAGCGTGGGTTCCCCGTGCGGCAGCGACAAGCTCGTGACCGGCTCGAGCTATTCGACGAATGCATTGAAGCTGGACACGAACTACAAGCCTCTATCCGGATCTCCTGTAATCGCCGCGGGTGAGACGAGCTATTGTAGCGGCTCGCTCGGCGGCATCGACCGCGACGGCCAAAATCGGTCGGCTACGGCCTGCACGGCCGGTGGTTTCGAGTTTGCCTCGGGAACGACGACTACCACGCCCCCGGCGGCTCCATCGGCGGTCCGCATCGTCAGGTAGGGCCCGGGTCTGTTCGCGCACTATATAGCGGCGCGTGGATGCACGCTCTCCCACGCGCCGCCGCCCTCCGCTTACCACAGAGCCTCGAAACAGCGCACGCCACTCCAGCCCCAGGGCCCGGCCTCCTCACTCGTACGCTAATATACACCTCGTACAAGTGAGCCAGGATCCTTGCCAAACACCTGACGGACGTGGTCAATCGAATCCCAGCCAACTTGAAGCCCCCGAACGGCGCGACTCGCGTCGTGATGGTCTCGCAGCCCTTCGACCTCGTCTATCCGCCCGTCGACTCTTCGGTCCCACTCCAGACCGTCAGCCTGGCCGAGCAGCTCGTCAAGCGAGGCTTCGAGGTCACCGTGCTGGCGCCTCGGAAAAAGCCCGAGATTGTCGAAAACGAGGTCGGCGGTGTTCGTTACCGCTATCTGTCCGAGCGTGGCTCCGGCCTGCTGAACAGGACGGCTGCGCGGCTGCACGCGGCGCTGCCCGGCCGTCGGCTGCCATTTCACGCGTCAGTACCTGAGCGAACTGCGCTACTCCATTGACGTCGCTATCCGCATACGGGCACTCCGACCCCGGATCGTGCACGTGCAGAGCTTCGCCAACTTCGTTCCCGTCATCCGCGCGCTCAATCCCGGCGTCCGCTTCGTCGTCCATCTGCACTCGGATTGGATCGCGCAGCTCGATCCCTCGAGCATGAGGCGGCGGGCGACGACGATAGACCTGATGCTCGGCTGCAGCCAGCACGTGACGCAGGGGATCCTGGCAGCGCTACCGGAATTCAACGCGCGGGCCTTCACGCTGATGAATGGCGTCGATACCGACTTCTTCACCGCTGGCCCGCGTGTGGAGCCGGATGGAGATCCGCGCCCTTTGCGTCTGGTCTTTCTGGGGCGCGTGTCCCCTGAAAAGGGCGTCCACGACCTCCTGCGGGCCTTTCCGAAGATCGTCGAGGTCTTTCCCGACGTGCAGCTCGACATCGTCGGGCCGGATGCGTCGGCGCCGCGCGGATTCATCGTTGACGTGAGCGACGAGCCGACGGTGCGTCAGCTGGCCGCGTTCTACGACATCGAGGCGCAGACCGGTGTGACGTACCTGAACCAGATCAAGGCCGGCATGCCCGCCAGCGTAGCAGCGAGGGTACGTTTCTGCGGTCCTGCCAGCCGGCGCGAGGCGCTCGACCATTACCGCAGCGCCGCCATCCTGATCAATCCGTCGCTGAGCGAGTCGTTCGGCATCACCCTGGCCGAGGCGATGGCGTGCGAGAAGCCGACAGTCGCAACGGGTGTCGGGGGTATGAAGGGGCTAGTCGTGGACGGCGAGACGGGGCTGCTCGTCGAGCCGGCCCAGCCTGACCAACTCGCGGCCGCTGTTTGCACCTTGCTCGCGGACGCGGACCTCAGGGAACGGATGGGGCGGCGGGGCCGTCAGCGGGTCGTATCCCTCTTGTCGTGGAGCATGCTGGGGGAGCAGCTGGCAGCTGCCTACGAGTCGCTGCTGGAGCGGCCTGTCGCATCGCGCAATCTCACGTAGCCGTCGAGTGCACTAGCCGCCCAACTGCTGCTTCATTTGCCAGAGTTCGGTTCGGATATCACGGACCCGCCACAAGCATAAGGGGACATAGACGGCCACGCCGACCGTAACGACAATCGCGAGCCGCAGCTCTGCGGGGATGGACGGCCCGCTCAGCGCGATTTGCACACCGGCAGTCGCTATCAACATTGCCGTCGACGCTTCTGTTACTCCCCTCAGACTTGCTGCGAACTGCCGCAGTGACACGCCTACCGAACTCGACGTCAGCCACACGAAGTACACGCGTGTCGGCACGCTGACGGCGGCGTAACCTGCGGCGACTCCAACGATGCCCCACCGCAAACCGACCACGGTCGCGATCACAAAGAAGATCGCTTCAACGGTGCTGAAACGGAGGAATGTGCCGGCGCGTCCCGTCGCCTTCAGTACTTCCGTTCCCAACGCTGAGACCACTTGGGCGAGGACTCCGACCGCGAGAATTTGCAGCACCGGAGTGATGTCGGCCCAGCGCGTGCCCAGCAACACCTCGACGAAGTCCGGCGCCACAACAGCCAGCCCGATCAGTCCAGGCGCGAACGCCGCGGTGAACATGGTGTTCAACCGGAGCCAGACCTTGGCCATGCGCGGCCGATCGTCCTGCAGCCGCGACAATGCCGGGAACAGCGTATCCATGACGGCGACCATGAAGCGGCCGACGGGAGAGAGCAGGATGTTGAACCCGACCGAATAGGCGCCGAGCGGTGCGGGGCCGAGGAATCGTCCGATGAGAATCCGTTCGGAGTTCTGGCGGACGTAATCCGATAGCCTTGCGCCGAAGACGCTTCCTCCGAACGCACCCAGCTGCCCGAGGCTGTGTTTCGAGAACACCCGCCTGGGCCGCCAAGGCAGTGAGGCCCACAGCAGCACCGTGGAGAGTACGGCAACAGCAACCTGCTGAATGATGAGCGCCCACGCGCCGGCGCCGACAGCGGCGGCGATTACCCCGACGGCACCGCCCGCGATCGTCGACACGCCGACTCGCATATTGATCGCGCGGAAGTTCATCTCGCGGTGGAGCAATGCGGCATGGGTGGCGCCGAGCGCGCCGATGAGAAAGGTGGAAGAGAGAACCTGGAACAAGCCTTTGACCGCCGGTTCACCATAGAAGGCGGCAACTGGTCCCGCCACGGCGAAGCCCACGAGCGACAGCACTGCGCCGACCCCGGTGTTCGTCCAGAACACCGTCGATCGGTCTGCCTCGTCTATGGTGGCGCGCTGCACCAGCCCGACGCCGAGCGAGAGGTCCGTCAAGGCGGATACGAGGGCCGAGACTACAAGAGCCATGTTCGCGACCCCGTACTCGCCAGGCGAGAGCAGCCTCGCGAGCGCGACCGCAAAGAGGATCCTCGTCACCTGGATGACGACACCGGTGCCCACGCTCCACGCGAAACCCGACAGGATGACGGATCTCAGCCGTCCCGTGGGTTTGCCACCCGTGCTGTCGGGATGAGTGACGCTCGGACGAGAGTCCGCCGAAGTGAGTTGAGACGGCTCAGAATGATCCGGCGACATGTCGCGAGAACGATCGAGGCGTCATCATACAGGAGCGTCCGGGTTTTCTCCACTTCGACCCCGGACGCTCCTTGCCAATAGTTCTCTCTTGCGGCTTCGCCAGCGTGTGTTCTCTTGCCCCTCGCCCGAGCCGCGTGCCGGTCACTGGGCGCGGCGGACTATCACGCGGACGCCATCGGGAACGGAGAACAGCGAGCCGTCATTGACCACGAGCTCAAACTCGAGGATGGTGTCGACGGACAAGCCGCCGGGCGCCACAAAGGATGGAGTCCCTGACGTTGTGCTCGAGAGCGCCACCGGCGGGCCCCCGACCTGGCGCCACTGATAGCCGACGCTGCTCCCGTTGCGGTCCCAGCTGCCAGTGCCGTTCAGCGTCACCAACGCTCCGCCATTGACAGTCCGGTCCGTTCCGGCATTCGGAACCGGTGGCTGATTGGCCGTCGTGAAGACCTCCGTCCAGAAGAACTCGTCCTTGTGGACGAATTTCGCAATGTAACCGGACGAGAACTGAGTAAAGTGCTCGGCGATAGCCCGGAACTTCAGGTTGGCGCCCAGGTCCGTCACCTGCATCGATGATGGCACGTCGAGGCTTTCCCGTTCGCTCCATGGCGGCATCGACGGATCCGAATGCGGGGGCTCCGTGAAGTAAGCCGTCGGATCGGCGGGCGCCGGCCACGGACCGTCGTCACGGATTTCGTCTGGCCACACAGTCGAGGCATGGACCGTCGGGCGGTACGCCCCGCCGGTCATGCTGGAGACCTGCTCTACGGCGTCCTTCACCAGCCAGTATGTGCTGCTGTGGTCCGTATGAGTCTCCCATGACCCAGTCGTAAAGATATGGGTCGGCCTGGTCGTGTGAATCAGGTCGGCGAGATCGGCTACCATCGTCGGCCAGTTGTACTTGCCGGGCGCGCCGAACCTGTACTTGTGGTAGTCCGCACCTCCGAGGCCGCGTGTCCCGTACGTCGCCGAGGTGCCAGAGCCTGAGACGAACTGATCGTCTGGATCGGTGTAGAACAGCCGCAGGTTGTTCAGTCCGGAGGTTGGATAGCTCAGGAACACCAGCCGGTTCTCTGGGACTCCGAGCATCGACGCACCATCCACGGCCTCCGCCTGTCGCACCAGTCCATAGTTCACGCCTTCGACGTCGCCGTTTGTGGCAAAGACGATGCGGACGCTCTGGCCGCGCTGAAGCGCTCGCTTCATTACTCCCGCCGCGATGATCAAATCATCGTCCGGATGGGGCGCCACCACCATGACGTCGGTGGGATTCGGCGGGGCGGTGGTATCGATCGGAGTCGCATCAGGCAGCCGGGTGACTGTGACCCGCTCGAAGCTGGCGTCGACATTGTGCGAGAAGAGCAGCAGAGACCCGCTTGTCGGGTCGTCGGGCCGATTGCCGTTGCGGATCTGATGTTGCCAGACGGCAGGCTCCGAGCTGTCTGCCGGCCACATCTTGAATCGATACCGATGCTGACCGGTCGCCTCCGTCTCCACGCGCACCTTGTAGACGTAGCTACGGTTGAACTCCAGCCGCGGATTCGCTGTTTTGACCGACACTTGGTTGTCCTGGTTACCGATGAGCGCGACGCGTTCGGAGCCATCCGGGTTCCAGCCGTAGGTCATCGTGGCACCGGCAGGCCAGTAGCCCCAGCTCGGCTGCATGTTGTCCCAGATCTCGTGTCCCTTCCAGCGTACGACTAGACCGACCACGGCGCCATAGCTGGGTGGGGCGTAGCCGGCCGGGTCGAACGAGTGCGCAGTGATGTAGGCGGTCGCTTCATAGTTTTTCCAGGATACGTCGCCGATGGCGACCAGCCGGTCGTACCCGGTCTCGATGGAACGAAGCGCGCCCCCTTGAAGGCTCCACTTGCCATCGACGACTTGCGCGACGTCCTCCACGTTGGTCACCGTGGAGAAGTTCACGTCGACGGAGGCGGGCCACGTTCGGTCCTTGGTGACGTCAATCGTGACCGTCTTCTCGCTGACGTTGTCGAGGGTGTCGCGCGCGACAATCCGGACCAGGTTGATGCCGGCGTTCGCCTCGTTGAAATCGATCTCGACGTTGAAGTCACCCGGCCGCTGCAGCCGCCGCGTATCCGGGCCGATACCGAGCGGGCGCAGCGGCCCACCGTTCAGCGAGAAGTGGAGGTAGCGGACGCCGTCGGGATCGGCAACATTACCGAGGACATTGATCCAACGTTGAGGAATGCCGATATTGCCGAAACGCTGTGTGTCCCCATGCCACAGCTTGATCATCGGCGCGATCTGGCGCGTCGTGAATGTGGAGGTGGGTGACTGCGCAGCTACGCCTGAGGTGTCGGTCGCCTCGATCCGGTAGTTGTACTGCGTGCCTCCCGACAGGCCGCTGAGCGTGACGGCGTGCGACGTTGCCGGGCCAGCCGCAGGCACGGCGGGCATCTCTAGCGCCATAGTGAGCCCAAGCCTCACGGCACCGGAAGTCGGCTTGTTGGTCTGCCACGAGACGGTGGCGGTCGTCTCAGCAGGTGTTACGACGACGTTCGATACTTGCAGCGCAAAGGCCGGCAGCGTCGCAGTGGTGACATCGGACGTCGATGAACCGCCATCCACATCCGTCGAGGTCACCCGCAGGAAGTAGGTCGCTTGCGGTGACAGGTTCGTCAGGTACACGGCGTGGTGCGTCGTCATTCCCGCGACGGTCGTGGTCCCGAGCTCGTACGAGGATGTCCTGCCAAACGCGACCGCCGTCGTGGACGGCTCGTTGGTCGTCCACGACACCGTGGCCCAGTTATCCCCGGGCGCGACCTGAAGGTTAGAGATGGCCGGAGGGACGTTGACGATGAAGTTGCCGGTGATCGCTTTGTTCTGGTTCGCCGCGATGGTGACGGGATTCTGCATCGCCGTCAAAGACCCCGACCACCCGCTGAAGGAGTATCCCGCGGCAGGCGTTGCCGCGAGCGTGATCAAGGTGCCACAAGTGTAATTGGCCTGGTCCGGATTCTTCGTGACCGTTCCATTGCCCGCGGCGTCTACATCGACGATGTAGTTCGCTGCGGCCGGCGCTCCGTCCTCTGGTTCGATGCGATTCGCGGTACTCACCAGGTAGTCCACCTGGGCTGTGTGGGCAGGCGCGTTGAGGCCCGCATTGGCGGCGAAGACGCCGGCCCTGGCCGGAGCCATAGCTCGCGTGAAATGTGCGCCGTCGTACCAAGTGGCGCCGTCCGCGGAGTACCGACTGGAACCACACGTTGCCCTGACGCCGCACGCGCATGAATTGAGTGGGTCCCACCATCGCGCGGTCGTAGAACTCGATGGTGGATGCGCCGGCCACGGTGCGCGCCGCAAAGAGCTTGATGTTCTCCCCGTCGTGGTGGAACTCGAACCGTAGATAGTTCGCGGCGTCTTGCTCGATCAGGAGCCCCTGAACCTGATAGCCGGTCGTCAGGGCCGACCGGAACTTCACCTCGAGCTCGAAGTCCGCATCGGCGATCGGGCGCATCAGTCGGGGCGTGTTGTAATTCGTGTTCCACGGATCCCGAGCGCCGCCGGCCGGCACTTGAATCTCGAGCCACGCGTCTCCCGTGCCGGTCCCGATCAGCCGAACGCTGGAGTCGCCGAGTGGATCGACAAAGCTCCATCCGCTGCCGCTCTGATCGAGCGCGCAGACGTTGAAGTCGTCCGAGCCGAAGCCCGACGGGTCGGGCGGCGTCGTGAACGCGCGATCGCCGGGCGTAGCCGACGCCCCGTCCGTGCCAGTCGACGAAAGCTCGTAGTGATACTGCCTGGCGGCGGAGAGTCCGGTAAGCGGCACACTATGCGATGTCACCAGCGCGGGATCGTCGATCGTCCCGCTTCCGTACGCCATCGTGCTGCCGTAGACGAGTCGCGTGGTCGAGGGCTTGTCGGTTGTCCACGAGACGACCGCGGAGGTGGGCGTCGTCGCGACTTGTATGTTCGAGATGACTGGCGGCACCGGCGGTGGGATTGCCGTGAACGACGCGTGTACCGCCTGCGCCCCGCTCATGACGACCGTCGCTGGATTCTGCGTGCCGGTGATGCTGCCGCTCCACCCCGTGAATGCCCACCCGGCCTGAGGAGTGGCAGCCAGGGTCACCAACGTGCCGCAGTTGTACGTGGCCTGAGAAGGGTTGGAGGAGATGCTCCCGCTGCCGGCGACGCTCGTCGTCAGGGCGAAGCTCTCGCCAGTCGCGGCCCCGTCTTCCGGCGAGATACGCGACGCGGTGCTGACGACGTAGTCGAACTGCGCCGCGTGGCCGGGAGCCGCGCTGCCGGCCGTGGCAGCGAAGACGCCGGCGCGGGCGGGCTCCACAGGAAATGAGAAGTTGCCCGCCGTTCTCCAGAACGAACCGTCCGCCGAATACAACTGCGTCCAGGTGTTGCCTGTCCGCCGGATCCGCATGAAGTTGGCAGCGCCAATGGCCTGGTCGTAGAAGCGCGACGAAGACACGCCGTTCGCCGTGCTCGCCGCGAACACCTTGATGCCATTCCCGTCCTGGAAAAAATCGAACCTCAGGTAGTTCTGCGGGTTCTGCTCGATCAGGATGCCCTGAACCTGATACGCCAGGGTCATGGGCGAGAGGAACCGGACTTCGAGGTCGAAGTCGGTGTTCGCAATCGGCCGCATCAGCCTGGGGGCGGCGTAGCTTTGACCCCACGGATCGTTGGCAACACCAGCGGGAACCGTGATCTCGAGCCAGGCCTGGCCCGTTCCGGCGCCTACAGTACGAGCCGTTGCGTTACCGGACGGGTCGGAAAACGTCCACGCGCCCGGCGCGAGGTCAATCGTGCAGGCATTGAAATCGTCGGACCCAAACCCGGAGGGGTCGGCTTGCTGGCCGGACGCTGTAGACGCGGAGAATGCGATGAGGAATGCGACGACCGAGGCACAGATCCAGGACAGTCTACGTAAAGGCATCAAGAGCTCAAGTGCGAAGGCCTGGCGCCTTTTATCCGGGATGGAATCATTACGCCGAGGACTATGCTGTGCTACGCAAAGACTCTTCCTAGTCGGCTCATTCTGGTAAACGATTGACTGCAAGCGAGTTGCAGGAGATCGCTGAACAAGAATGGTTGGGAAGTCTCGCCTCTGGCGGTCTAATTACCTCCAATGGGTTACCTTTGCTGCGGTCCGGAGGACGTACGACCTCTCAAGGCGGCACGTTTCCCGTTCCCGCACCATCTACCAGCGGTTACCTTGCCGCCCACGTTCGAAGCCGCGGGGCGGCTCCCTTGACCCATGCCCACGCTCTGCCTGCGCCCGGCACATTCCGCACGATCCACTGGCGCGGATAATACAGAAGGTCCTCGTAGAGCAGAAACACCCGGTATGTCCACATCCATTTCAGCATGACCCGGTAGCAGCGAAGCCGTTCCCGATGTCCCAGTGAGCTGCGACCGATCACGTTCCAGAACGCGAAGAACTCGGTCCAGAAGGGGTAGAGCCGCTTCTGCGCCGCGGCCGGGTCGAACCACGCGGATCTCGACCGCCATCCCACGTAGGCCTGGGTCGAGCGCCGGCTGTGATGTCTGTTGAAGAACAGCTGCTCCGGGACGACTGCAAAGGGACCCAACAGCGCCAGGTGCGCTAAAAGCACCCGGTCGGAGTCGGTGTAACTGCCGATCAGGTCGGTCCGCTTCAGCAGTGTGGCTCTGATCACGCCATAGATGTGAATACAGAGATGATCCAGCTCAGCGTGGCGTTCGAAACGGATGCGCGGGTCCTGGGAACTGACTTCCGGCGGCACAATCCGTACCGCGAGTGGCCGACCGGACTCGTCAATCTCCAGGACGTGTGCGCACGCCAATGCGGCATCTGGCATCCGATCAAGCGCTGCAATGCACTTTTCGAGATAGTCAGGGGCACAGACGTCGTCCGCAGAATTCCACTTGAACAGTTCGCCGCTGGCGCGTTCGACGAGCACGTTATGATTCCACGCAGCGCCACGGTTGACGTCGCTCCGGTAGTAGCGCACCCGCGAGTCCTTCTTCACGAAGGACTCGCAGATGGCCGCCGTGCCATCGGTTGAGCCGTTGTCAGATATCAGCAGCTCTAAATCACCATACGTCTGTCCGAGCAGCGACTCCAAGGTTTCGCGGAGAAAAGCCTCTCCGTTGTAAACGGGAACGCCTATGCTTACGCGCGGTTGCGCGGTTGAAGGCAAGTGGATCCTCTCTAGCGCGAGCTGGCCTCACGCGATCCTTGACAGTCGCTCCAAGTCCCTTGCCCTGGCTACGAGGTCGGGCGATAGACGAGAACGCCCTCCGCCGCCGGAGCGTTGTCGTACTGCTGCACCACATTCTCGGGCATCGCGGCCGAATCCCGTCCACGGACGAAGTCGCGCAGGGAGGTCCCGACCGGATGCGAATCGACATTCGTCGGGCCGACACCGGCGCGCAAGTCCGAGAGATTGACCGTCCGAAAATCGATGCTGTAACGCGCCCGCCCTGCCGTGTTCGGCACCGTCGAGTGCATCTGGGCCGCCGAGAAGATGATGGCGCCGCCAGCGGGGCAGATGATCCGAAGCTGCGGGTCGAGTTCCATGTGCTCTTCGGGCTTCGGCTGTTTCCGGGTGTCGGTCTTGATGTGTTGGGCGGCGGTGGCGCGCCCCTGACTATTCCACTCGTAGTAGTTGAAATCAGCAGAGCCGTTCTTGACGCCACGGTGCCAATACTGGGGATGAAAGGCCATCGAGTTCTCAGATTCGATGTCATAGATCGGCAGCCACCAGTTCAGCTGCGCGAGCGGAGCGGAGTACCACGTATCGCGATGGAGGTGGTGAGCATAGCCGACACCCGAGGTCAGATACCCGTCACTCGTCACCATCCGAAGACGAGGCACGTCGACATAGGTCTCGTCCAAGTCGCAGCCCACGTCAGCCACCAGCGCCCGCAAGAGATTCTTGGTCTCCGGATGGTGAATGAACTTGGGCTTGAGGGGGCCGACGATCGCCACGTACTGTTCAACGGGCATCGCGTACTGGGCTTCGAGAGGATCGACGGGCCCGAACGCTTCCTTGATCATCTCCTTCGCGAACTCGCAAAGCGCGAGAGTGCTGGGACGTGGCGAGATGACAAAGAGTTGTCCTTGGTAGAGTCGCTGTCTTCTCGTGTTGTCGTCGACGTTGGCGTCCAGATATACGGTGTTCATAGAGTCCTTTCAGCTGCGCATTCAGGGACAAGCAGCCCTGAGTTAAATCGTGATCAGCCGCGGCGACAAGCCCAGCGCGGCGACTTGGGCACTGATTTCCGACACGTAGTTGGCGTTCATGATCAGCAGGACGTCGGGCCGGTACTCGCGGAGAGACTCAGGAGCCACGACGAGCTGGCCCGTGCCCGGTCCATAGAGACCGTGCTTGTGCGGGTTGACGTCGACGATGAAGTGGAGGTTCGGCAAGTGACGAAACGCGGAGAGAAACATCGCGCCTTTCGCGCCGGCACCCCAGACCATCACACGTCTGTTCTCCGCCACCAACCCAAGAAGCTCGCGTTCCCAACCGGCAATCCGAGCCTGGTGCCTCAGGGCAAACTGCTCGATATCATCCTCTGAGATGCTGGTAAGGTCGTCGATCCTGGCCAGCGCTGCACTTGTCACACTCGAGGGCACCGCTTCCACGCACAGATACTGGCGCTGGAAGGTCTGATAGACCCGCACGACCTCAAATCCACAGTCCGTGAAAAGCCTCGCCACAGACCGTTCCGTGTAGTAGAAGCAGTGTTCGTAGATAATGTCCCAGATGCCGTCGTTGCGAAAGATCCACCCGGCATTGGGCATCTCGAAGAAGACCGCCGTGCGCGCCCGACCTTCAAGCGCGGCTCGGATGCCAAGCAGGAAGTCACGCGGATGGTAAATGTGTTCGAGCACCTGCCGGCAGATGACGAGGTCCGCATTGTAGTGACGATATCGATCAGAGTAATAATCGGGAACGATCGAGATTCCCCCGCCGACGGCTGTGGCGGCTCTCCCGGGAATGTAGCTCGGATCGAAACCAACGCCCCGGTTGTTTCCGTCGGCGCACAGAAGCGCCAGGAACTCGCCGTTCCCGCAACCGACGTCGATGATGTCTTTGCCGTTCAGGTCATATCGAGTGACGAGGGACCGGACAGTCTCGTCGGCATACCGCTGGAACGTCGGTGAGAAGTGCAGGGAATTGTCGTAGGCCCCGTCATATGCGATCCGACCGGGCTCGAATGCCGTGTTCGTGATTACGCCGCAGCTGCGGCAGAAGGCGAGCTCGATTTGCCCGGTAGCGCACTCCAGTGCACGCTGTCGATCCGGCCACAAGGCGATGCAGTTGATCGGCAGCTCGCGCACCGAATGAAACGTTCGAAGGCCTTCCGCCTGGCACGCCGGACAGACGCTGCTTGACGGGCGGTCTGTAAGCGCGCTGGCTGATGCGTGTCTCGGGTAATCGTCAGTCACGTCGTGCACCAAGCCGTTTGATCCAGTGTGGCTTCCGGCATCATCCCAGCACGGCAGTGGGCTGCTCGCTCGAAGACGCGACTGTGCTCAGATGGTTTGCGATATGGTCAATGATTTCATTCAATGACACCTTCGGCTCGTAGCCGATGGCCTGGTGAATGCGAGTCAGATCCGGAATCCGGCGCGCCATGTCCTCGAATCCGACTTCATACGCAACCTCGTACGGCACCATCTGAATCGTCGAACTGCTGTTAGTCAGCTTGATGATGCGGTGGGCAAGTTCCAGGATGGACACCTCTTCGGTGTTTCCGATATTGAAGATCTGTCCGACGGCCGCCGGTGTGTCCATCAGCCTCATCAGCGCGCCGACGATGTCCCCCACGTATCCGAAGCACCGACGCTGGCTGCCGTCGCCGTAGACCGTGAGCGGTCTGCCGTCCAAGGCCTGCTGGACCAAACGAGGGACAACCATGCCGTACTGCCCCGTCTGTCGTGGTCCAACAGTGTTGAACAATCGCACGATGATGATCGGTAGTCCCTTTTCCTTCTGATAGGCCAGTGCGAGAAATTCGTCGATCGCCTTGGCGCACGAATAGCTCCAGCGGCTCTTTGTGGTGGGACCCAGCAGGCGGTCGTCGTCTTCCGCGAAAGGCACACGTGCGCTCTTTCCGTACACTTCAGAGGTGCTGGTCAGCAGGACCTTCTTCTTGTATCGATGCGCGGTCCTCAGCACGATCTCGGTGCCCAGGATGCAGCGCTCGATCACCTCCACCGGCCGGCTAACGATCAGCTCAACGCCGACGGCGGAGGCCAGGTGATAGATGACGTCGCACTCGCTGACGAGCCGATCCATCACCGCCTCGTGCATGATCGTCTCGTGAACGAAATGGAACCGTGGCGCTCCATTGAGGTGGGCGATATTCGACAAGCGGCCGGTGGACAGGTCGTCAACGGTTGTGACGGTGTGCCCCGCCTGCAGCAGCCGGTCTGCCAGGTGGGAGCCGATGAAACCCGCTCCACCGGTAATCAGCACTTTCATTGGTCGAGATCCTCAGATGATGGGCGTACACCGATCACGCCTCGCTTTGGTGACCGCCGAGGTACGAGTCTCCATTTGCTCGGTAGACTCCAAGCACACTGCTGCTCGGAGCCCCGACTGGAAAATGGTGGACGAGCGTCCAATGAGCAAACTTCCAGCCACTATCCCGAACTGGCCGTGGCTTCGTCCGCGATGAGAATTCGGCGTGTTTTGGCGGCGGCACACGGGAACCGAGCATTCAAAGGCGGAAGATATTCACTTCAACAGGCGACCGACGCCCCAGAATCCGCCGACTAAAGTCTTCCATTGGTAGGCCTTTGTGAGCTTCCCAGACGCATCAGGCCAGTCCTGACGAGGTTCGTCATCTGGACGATGGCGCGCAAGTCTCGGGTTCGTCCATCCAAAAATATGGATACTCGTTAAATTTGCGGCCCGTCTCATCCGATTGGACCGGCTGGCCGGATGGCCGAAGACTGTCCGACAAAAGTCTGTGCTTTTGTTGACTTTTTGTCGAGCCTCGCCCGACTTATCTGCGGAGCCTGCGGCTTTTTGAGAGTTCCATCGCCCCTCGAGACCATTTCACCTGGTGGCGAGACATTTGCTGGAAACAGCTGCGTTCTCATACACACAGCAGATGCACCGTCAGGACATGGCAGGAGTCCTGGCTACGTGCGCCAGGGGGCAGGAGTGAAGGTAGCAATCCTTGCCGGCGGCGTCGGCAGCCGGTTGTCCGAAGAGACCGAAGTCAAACCCAAGCCCATGGTGGAGGTCGGTGGCAAGCCGATTCTCTGGCACATCATGAAGCACTACGCGCGCTACGGATTCAAGGACTTCGTCATCGCGCTGGGCTACAAGGGCGAGTACATCAAGAAGTACATGGTGGACTACGCCAATCTCAGTTCCAATCTGACGGTCGACTTTGGCCGCGCCCAAGTGCATCGCCACAACGGCAACGGCACCGGGTTCGACGACTGGCGCGTCGAGCTCGTCGACACAGGTTCGGAAACCGCCACCGGCGGGCGGATCAAGCGTCTGAAGCCGTTCATCGGCAACGAACGGTTCCTGCTCACGTGGGGCGACGGCGTCTCCAACGTCGATCTTGATAAACTCGTCGCGTTTCACGAGGCGCACGGCAAGCTCGCCACCGTCACCGCGGTGCGCCCACCAGCCCGCTTTGGCCGGCTGGAGCTCGACGGCGACCGCGTGGCCGACTTCTCTGAGAAGCCGCAGCTCGGCGAAGGCTGGATCAACGGCGCGTTTTTCGTCATCGAACCGCAGGTCTTTGACTATGTCGACGGTGACGCCACGCAGTGGGAACGAGAGCCGCTCGAGCGCCTGGCGAACGAGGGCCAACTGATGGCCTATAAGCACGACGCGTTCTGGCAATGCATGGACACGCTCCGCGACCGCAAGCTGCTGGAGCAGCTGTGGGAGAGCGGCAATCCGCCCTGGAAGACCTGGTAAGAACCACCCGGTCCTGAATCAACAAAGGCACTAAGGAGGCACGTGTGAAAGTCCTGCTTACGGGACATCTCGGCTACATCGGCACCGTTCTCGGACCGATGCTCCACAACGCTGGACACGAGGTGGTTGGGCTCGACACTGATCTGTTTGCGACCGGAAACTTCGGCGGAGTGCCGCCGGTCTTCCCGACGCTGCCGTATGACGTTCGTGATGTGCCAGTCGAGGCGTTGCGCGGCTTCGACGCGGTGTTTCACCTCGCCGGCATCTCGAACGATCCGCTCGGGGATTTCAACGCCGACTGCACCTACGACATCAATCACCTCGCGTCCGCGCGGCTGGCCCGGAACGCCAAGGCCGCCGGCGTCGCGCGTTTCCTCTACGCGTCGTCATGCAGCCTGTACGGCGCCGCCGGGGCGCTCGGGAAGGTCACCGAGACCGCTCCATTCAATCCGGTTACGCCTTACGGCGAATCGAAGGTCCGCTCGGAGCGTGACATCTCGGCGCTGGCCGATGATACCTTCAGCCCGATCTACCTGCGCTCGGCGACTGCCTACGGCGTCTCGCGCCGGCTGCGCGCCGACCTGGTCGTCAACAACCTCGTGGGCTACGCGTTGACGCAGGGGGAGATCTACGTCAAGAGCGATGGTACGCCGTGGCGCCCGCTGGTCCACATCGAAGACATCTCGCGCGCGTACGTCTCGCTGCTGCACGCGCCGCGCGAGCTGGTGCACAACCAGGCCTTCAATGTCGGCCGGACCCAGGAGAACTATCAAGTCCGGGACATCGTCACGATGGTGGCCGAGGCCATCCCAGGCACCAACGTTCGCTACGCCGAAGGCGCCGGTCCTGACCTTCGCTGCTACCAGGTCGACTGCTCGAAGATCGAGACGCTGATCAAGGAGTACCAGCCGAAGTGGACCGTGCGCGCCGGCGTCGAGGAGCTGCGGGACGCCTATATGCGAGAGCGGACGACCCGGGAGGACTTCCTCGGACCGAAATGGCTGCGGATCGGCACCATCAAGCAGCTCCAGAGTCAGAATCGCCTCGATGCCAACATGCGCTGGACCGGCGCGCGGGCCGAGGCTTCGACGGGGGTTGCCTGTGTATAGCGACAGTCCCGGGTGCCGCGCCTGCGGCAACCCCGACCGCTCGGAGGTGCTGGCGTTTGGTGACATGCCGCTGTCGGACGGTCTGCTGTCCGAGGCCCAGCTGAAGGAGCATGAGAAACGGTTTCCGCTTACCGTGGTCTTCTGTCCCGAATGTTCGTTGGTCCAGATTCGTGAAACGGTCGATCCCGAGATTCTGTTCGGCGCGGATTATCCGTATTTTTCGTCGTTCTCCGACGCCTGGCTCCGGCACTGCCGGGACAACGCGCTCGAGCTCATGGAGACACGGGCGCTCGGGCCTGACAGCCTGGTCGTCGAAATCGCGTCAAACGACGGATATCTGCTGAAGAACTATGTCGAACGCGGTGTGCCCGTGCTCGGCATCGATCCCGCCCCCGGGCCGGCGGCTGCCGCCCGGCAGGTGGGTGTCGCCGTACACCAGGGATTCTTCGGCCGGGCTCTGGCTGAGACGCTCGCCGCCGAAGGCAAGCGCGCCGACGTCATCCACGCCAATAACGTGCTGGCGCATGTGGCGGATCTGCAGGGCGTCGTGGATGGCATCCGCACCCTTCTGAAGGACGACGGGGTTGCGGTGATCGAGGCGCCATACGTCCGCGACCTCATCGACCACTGCGAGTTCGACACCATCTACCACGAGCACCTCTGCTATTTTTCGGTCACGGCCGTCTCGCAGCTCTTCGCCCGCCACGGTCTAGTGCTGGTGGACGTGCGGCGTCTGCCCACACACGGCGGCTCGCTCCGGATGTTCGTGCAGCGCGCGGGCGTGCCTTCTCAGGCGGTGCAGCAGCTGCTTCGCGAGGAGCAGGAGCTGGGGCTCGACCGCGCCGAGTACTACCAGGACTTCGCGGCCCGCGTGCGCTCCGTCCAGCAGTCGCTTGGGGAGCTTCTGCGACAGCTGAAGGCCGACGGAAAGCGCATCGCCGGCTACGCGGCAGCTGCCAAAGGGGCCATCCTGCTCAATTCCGCTGGAATCGACGGGCAGCTGCTCGACTACGTCGTCGACCGCAACAAGCACAAGCAGGGCAAGTTCATGCCCGGCGTCCACCTGCCCATCTTTGACACGGCCCGGCTCCTCGAGTCGCCCGCGCCGGACTACGTGCTGCTCCTGGCCTGGAACTTCAAAGACGAGGTCATGCGCCAGCAAGCGAGTATCGGGGCATAAACCACCTGATGTCAGCGATGTTTTCCGTCCCGCGTGTGCCTGACGGGCGCGGTTGTCTTCGTCGCCGCCTTCGTGTTCGCCCTCGCCGCCATGGCGCCGAGCGCCGTTCTAGCCAGACAATCCCAGATCATCGACGACTTCAACCGCCCCGACACTGCGGCGCTCAGCACTTCCTCGAGCGGCCACTTATGGACGGTCTACGCGGGTTCAATTCATGTCGCGGAAGGGCAGGCGGCGATGGGGCCTGGCTTTGGCCTTGCCGCAATAGACGCGGGCACGTCCTCCGTGAACCTCGAACTGCGCGTCGCCGTCGCCGTGCCAGAATTCGGGGTAGTGCTGCGACTCGCCGACGGCTCGAACTATTGGCGCTTTGGAGCTTTCGCCGGGCAGCCGTATTCGCTGCAAGAGGTGCAGAACAACGCCCTTGGCACTCCTGCTGTCGATCAACTGTCCACGATATATCCCTCCGACGGTGATGTGCTCGCATGCGCGGTTCGGGCGGGTCCTTGGGCGGCAGACGGGTTCAACCGGCCAGACGGCCCGCTGACGGTGGCAGATTCCGGGAAGCCCTGGACGGCCCATTGGGGAGCGTTCTACGTGAACGACGACACGATCGTTTCTGGCCCTGGGTTCACACTGGCGACGCTCGTTTCGGATTCCGGCGCCGGCGATCTGAGCGCCAAGATCGTTGCGCCGTCAGATGAATTCTGGGTGGTGTTCCGGTTGTCGGATGCGGCCAACTATTGGCGCTTCGGGCGCTGGCATGGTGAAGGCTACCAGTTGCAACGCATCCGCGTCCAGGGTGCGACGATTTATCCTGTTCTCTCTAAGTCATGCCTGCCGCCGGCGATGGTGTACGTTGCGTGTACTGGCTCGAGCAGATCGAGTGCTCTGTGAACGGGACCACCGTTGTTCGTGCGTCGGACTCGTTCAATGAAGCAGCGAGGGGGGTAGGCTTCTCGACGTACAACACGCCTGGAACGAAGTACGATGATCTCTTGGTTGTTGACGAGAACAATTACTATCGAGTCGCGAGCGCCGAAAATGGGACGTACCGCGTCGAGAAAGTAGTGGGAGGCGTCCGCCAGGACATCCAGTTCTACATTTCGCGAACGCCGACAATCATGCAGGCAGGTGATGTCGTTCGATTAGTCACGCGCCCGGATGACGGGATCTTCCTGACCGTCAATGGCGTTCACGTCATGGACGGCGGCGACCAGCAGTTCATGCACGCCACAGGCTGGGGCGTGCTCGCGAACGGAGGTCTGCCTACCTTCAGGTCCTGGTCACTCCGCGATGTGCTCGAAGGCTTGCCGAGCGCGGACTATTTCGATGGCGTTGACGGCGTCACGCTGCGGGCGCCCAATTCGGGCGTTCGCTATCAGTGGCTGAACTGGGAGGGGGCAGCCTTCGTGTACGACTCCGGCGTCGCCCGTGCTGGACAGGATGGGTTTAGCGTGTCCACGCTCGATACCTCGTCGGAACGGGCCACGACGAGGGCAACAATTGCAGCCTCACGAGCGAATATCGAACACGGGGAGGCCAGTTCATCGTCCCCATCCCCACGCCGCAAATTGCCGCAAGCTGACGTGGCCGCGGGGGAGACGTCGTCAATGAAATCGCAAGTACAAAGCCAGCCGTCAATGAAGGAATCGCAGCTGGGACTGAATACCTGCCCCAACTGTGGCGGTACTGGCCTGGCACCGTTCTACGAGGTCGTGAACATCCCGTCGCACAGTGTGATGCTCATGCACACGCAGGAGCAGGCGCGCTCCTTTCCACGCGGTGACCTCCGGCTGGGATTCTGTCAGGGATGCGGCTTCATCACGAATACGCTGTTTGATATCTCACTGAACCAGTACTCGCCTGACTTTGAGGAGACGCAACACTTCTCGCCGGTCTTCGATGGATGGGCCAGACAGCTCGTCGAGCGGCTCGTGCGCGATTACGACATTCGCCGGAAGCATGTCATCGAGATTGGGTGCGGAAAAGGGGAGTTCCTGCAGTTGCTGTGTGCGGCAGGAGACAACGAGGGCATCGGCATCGACCCCGGGTGCATTCCGGGCCGGCTGCAGGGCCCCGGCGCCGAAAAGGTGCAGTTCATTCGAGACCTGTATTCCGAGAGCTACGCCCACCTGCCCGGAGAGGTTGTTGTCTGCCGGCACACGCTCGAGCATATCCAGCCGACTCGCGACTTCATGCGGATGGTACGTAGAGTCATCGGGCCTCGCAAAGACACGCTCGTCTTCCTTGAAGTGCCGGACATGACGCGTGTCCTGCGCGAGCGGGCGTTCTGGGACATCTATTACGAACATTGCACCTATCTGACCGCCGGCAGCCTGGCGCGCCTGTTCCGTTCGACCGGGTTCGAGATCGTCGAGCTGGTCAGGGACTTCGCCGATCAGTACCTCTGGATCACGGCCCGTCCCGTCGACGAGCGCACCGTTCCTCGGTTGCCAATCGAAGACGACCTCGAGACGACGGCGAATGAAGTCGCGCGGTTTCGGGAGGAGGTGTCCGAAGGATGTGGCGGCCTGGCGCGATCGGATTCGGGCCTATGCAGCCGAAGGACGGAAGCCCGTGCTCTGGGGAGCTGGCTCCAAAGCTGTCGCGCTCCTGACGTCCTGTGGCCTGTCGTCCGAGATTGAACGGGTGGTCGACATCAATCCACACAAGGTCGGCAAGTTCCTTCCGGGCACCGGCCATGTCGTCAGCCCCCCGGAGTCGTTGCGAGACTACCAGCCGGATGTAGTTGTGGCTATGAACGGCGTCTACACCAAGGAGATTGGTGCCAGGCTCTCGGGGATGGACGTGCACGCCGAGATTGTTCCTCTCTGACGCCGGCAGCAACAATCCGAACATGAAAGAAGTTCATGCCCTGCGGCGCGCTCTTCCAGCCGGTCCCTGGTCAATCGTGGCTCCAGGACGGCGAGCCCGGCCAAACGGTGCTGCGCATGCGCCGGGCGGCCCCCGCCCTCCTTGTCATTTCTGTCCAGGCAATGAGCGGGAGACCGAACCAGAGGTCTTCGCCGTCCGACGGGACGGCAGCCCGCGCGACTCACCTGGCTGGGACATCAGGGTCGTCCGCAACAAGTATCCGGCCCTGCGGCTGGGTATGCGCACGGACCGCGCCGCGAGTCCTCCGTTCCAGCAGTCCGCTCCGATCGGAATCCACGAGGTCATCGTTGAAACGCCGGCGCACGAACGCCGCATGGCCGACTATGACGCGGGTGAGCTGGCCGCTGTCCTGGAGGTGTACCGCTCCCGCCTGGTAACGCTCAGCGCCTGCCCAGGCGTCGAAAGTGTGGCCATCTTCAGGAACGAGGGGAGCCTGGCAGGCGCCTCGCAGGACCATGCGCACTCGCAGGTCGTAGCGCTCCCTCTAGTCTCAGGACGGCTCGCCAACGAACTCGTCGCGGCGACGACATACCGCCGGGAGCGGGGGCAGTGTCCGACCTGCGAGATGCTTGCTGAGGAGCTGGACGCCGGACAGCGCGTAATCCTGCAGAATGAAGACTTTGTGGCCCTGGCCAGTTTTGCACCCCGGTTCCCGTACGAGACATGGATCGTGCCCAAAGCCCACGTACACGACTTCAGCCACCTGACCCCGACGCACCTCGCGAGCCTGGCTTCGCTCGTGAGCCGCGCGCTCTCCTCATTTCATCAGCTGCTGGGAAGGTTTCCCTATAACCTCGTGCTGCAGACCGCTCCGCCGCGGGCGCCGCACGACGTCAGTCGGTCGTTTCATTGGCGGCTCGAGATTCTTCCCCGGTTGAATACGGCGTCGGGCTTCGAGCTCGGCAGCGGGGTCTTCATTGTCGACGTTGCGCCGGAGACCGCGGCGATGCGCCTCCGCTCTGTCCTCGCCGACGACTGCACGTCGCGCCAGCAGAGCAGCGAGGAATGCGCGGCGGGATGCTGAAAGGCATCATCCTGGCCGGCGGCTCCGGGACGCGGCTGCACCCCCTCACGAAGGGGGTCAGCAAGCAATTGATCCCGATCTACAACAAGCCACTTCTCTACTACCCGCTCTCCACCTTGATGCTCGCCGGGATTCGCGAGATCCTGGTCATCACGACGCCGCACGAGCAGGACGCGTTCAAGCGGCTTCTCGGTACAGGCGACGATATCGGGCTGTCGATCGAGTACGCCGTTCAGCCCGCCCCTGAGGGGCTGGCCCAGGCATTCCTGATTGGCCGTGAGTTCGTCGGCGGCGACCGCGTCTCCCTGGCGCTCGGCGACAACATCTTCTACGGCGCGCATCTGACCGACTACCTGCGCAGCGCGGCCGGTCGGCACGAAGGCGCGACGGTATTCGGGTATCAGGTCCGGGACCCTGAGCGCTACGGCGTGGTGGAATTCGACGCGCACGGCCGGGCCGTCGGCCTCGAGGAAAAGCCCGCGCACCCGAAATCTTCCTACGCTGTCACCGGTCTCTATTTCTTCGACAATCAGGTGCTTGATATCGCCGCCGGCCTGCGCCCTTCGGCCCGTGGCGAGCTCGAGATCACCGACGTCAACCGTGCGTATCTCCAGCGCGGACAGTTATGCGTCGAGCGGCTACCCAGGGGCGTTGCCTGGCTCGACACTGGCACACACGAGTCACTGGTGCAGGCCAGCAACTACGTCCAGGCCGTCGAGGAGCGCCAGGGGCTGATGATTGGCTGCCCGGAGGAGATCGCGTACCGTCTTCGCTACATCAGTGCCGCCGACCTCGAGCGCCTCGCCCGTGCGATGAAGGGAAGCTCCTACGGGCAGTATCTCCTGCGGCTCCTCGAGGACGGTCTGTAACCGAACCCAAAGCCTGATGCCGTTCAGCTTTCAGACGACAGCACTTCCAGGCGTGGTGATCATCGAGCCGAAGGTATTCCCAGATGGCCGCGGGCTCTTCATGGAGACCTACAAGCGATCAGATTTTGCGGCCGCCGGCATCGACGTCCATTTCGTGCAGGAGAATCAATCGCGATCCGTCCGCGGCACGCTCCGCGGGCTGCATCTGCAGCGCGCCCCGCGGGCCCAGGCAAAACTCGTTCGCGCACTCAGCGGCGAAGTGTTCGACGTGGCGGTGGACATCCGGCCGGAATCGCCGACGTTCCGCCGCTGGACCAGCGTGACGCTCACCGGCGAGAACCGCCGGTCGCTGTTCATCCCGGCAGGCTACGCGCACGGATTCTGCGTGGTCAGCGAGGAAGCTGAGGTCGTCTACAAGACGACGGAGGAGTATGCCCCTGCATTGGAATGGGGCGCGCTGTGGAACGATCCGCTGCTGAACATTCCCTGGCCGGTGGCCTCGCCGCAGCTGTCCGAGCGCGACAGCCGCTGGCCCGCCCTGTCAGCCCCTGACTGACGTCCGCTGCCAGGCGACCTGCGCCGGCGGAGCAGACGCAGGGTGTCTTGCCGCCACGCCTGGTGCGAAGGTGGTGGGCAAGCGCTTGCGTCCAGTGCGGCATCGCGATGCCGGCAGAACGCAGCTTGCGGTTCGACAGGGCGCAGAACTGAGGGCGGCGGGCGACGGTCGGAAACTCCACCGCCCTCACGGGCAGGATCTCGGCATCGGCGGCAAGCTGCCTCCGCGATCTCCTGGGCGAGCTCGTACCAGTTGGTCGTGCCGGACGCAACGCAGTGATAAATGCCGAACGGCACGTCTTCCTCGAGCATTGCACGCGTTGCGCGCACGACATCGGCCACGTAGCTGGGGGTTACGGTGCGATCGACGATAGCGCGGACAGGCAGTCCAGACGACAGGGTGGCGGCGATGTAGTCGACGGTTGCCCGTGGCCCTGAGTCAGACCCGCCGAACAGGCTTGCAACCCGGACGATGTAGTGTTGTGGGAGCGTCTGGACGGCCTGCTCGCCCGCCAGCTTCGAGGCGCCATAGACGCTCAGTGGACGCGGAAGCGCCTCCTCGGTGTACGCGTCACTGGCCATTCCATCGAACACGAAATCACTGCTGTAGTGCACGAGGCGGGCGCCCAGTGCCGCGGCAGCTCGAGCCAGCACCGCCGGCCCGGTGGCATTCACGGCAAACGCGAGGTTCTCGTTCGACTCGGCCGCATCCACGGCGTTATAGGCGCTGCAGTTGACGATCGCTTCAGGCGCGAGGCGCTGCAGCACGTCACAGACCTGACTGGCCTTCGTGATGTCGAGATTCGAATGCGACAGGCAGGCGACTTCGTGCCCCGCCGCCTGCAATTCGACCGCAAGCGCCGACCCGAGCCGGCCTTGTGAGCCGGCGAGTACGATTCGCATCGCTCGGCTGGCTGACGCCCTCACTTCCGTGCTCCGGCTGGCATCACAGTCTCGCCGGACTGACGCCACGCGTAGTTGTCGGCGTAATACTCGCGATAGGCGCCGGACTTCACCCGCCTGATCCAGTCGCCGTTCTCCTGATACCACCGCACGGTACGCGCCAGGCCTTCCTCGAACGGGACCTCGGGTACGAAGCCCGTCTCCCTGGCGAGCTTCTCGCCCGTGAGCGCGTAGCGCCGGTCGTGTCCTGGACGATCAGCGACTCGCGTAATCAGCGCCTCCGATGCGCCAACGATCTGCAGCAGACGAGTGATCACGTCGAGGTTGGGGAGATGGCACGCCCCCGCCACGTTGTACACTTCGCCTACCCGCCCGCGTTCGAGCACCGCGAGCAGTGCACGGCAGTGGTCGTCCACGTAGAGCCAGTCCCGCACCTGACGGCCATCCCCGTAGACCGGCAGGGAGGATCCGTCGAGGGCGTTGGAGATCATGAGCGGGATCAGTTTCTCTGGAAACTGGTAGGGACCGTAATTGTTCGACGCGCGAGTGACGATGACCGGCAGGCCGTAGGTCCGGACGTAAGCGAGCGCCAGGAGGTCCGATGCGGCCTTGGAAGCGGCATACGGACTGCTCGGCTTCAGCGGAAAGGTTTCGTCCGCTTCGAGCGGTTCGTCGATGTCTCCATAGACCTCGTCTGTCGACACATGCAGGAACCGGGAAACCCGCGCCGCGCGTGCGGCCTCGAGCAGGCTGCAGGTTCCCCGGACGTTGGTGTCGATCGCGCTGTCTGGGGTCAGGATGCTCCGATCCACGTGCGACTCCGCAGCGAAATGAACGATGGCGTCCGTGCGGTCCTCCGCGAGCAACTCCGTGATGAGCGCCGTATCCCGAATGTCGCCGTGCACGAACCGATGCCGCGGATTGTCGGCGACCGCGGCCAGATTCTCCATGTTGCCGGCGTAGGTCAGCGCATCCAGCGTCACGATCGACGTATCGGCGCGGGTTGACAGGACGTAGCGCACGAACGCCGACCCGATGAAGCCCGCACCGCCAGTAACAAGGAGTTTCATGGTGATCGTCTTCCGTTTAGATGGTCAGCTGGCAGCGAGTTCGTTCAGCAGTGCCTTGGCCTCGGCGACTCCGTCGAACTCAGCGTTCAAGGCGATCGCGCGCTTCAGATGGCGCGAAGCCGCGCCTTTGTCGCCCGCCTTGGCGAATGCCAAGCCCAGATGGTATTGATACACGGCATTGTCCGGGTCCCGCGCGACGGCCCGGCGCAGCGTCTGGATTGCCTGTGGAACCAGATCCTTCTTGTAATAGATGAACCCGAGCGTATCGGCGACCTCTGTCGAGTCTGGCAGCCTCAGGGACGCCGCGCGCGCGAGTTGCAGGGCGACGTCGAGATTGCCACCCCCCTGCGCGTAGATCCAGGCAAGATTGTTGGACGCGACCGGTGCCGACGGGTCGATCTGAACGGCCCGCTCATATCTGACCCGCGCCTCGGGCGTTCTCCCCTTGGCCTCGAGAATGATACCCGCCAGGGTCAGTGCGGCGATCGGTTTCGCATCGCGGCGGGCGAGGTCTTCGAATTCCGCGAGCGCCTCGTCCAGTCGGTTCTGGCGCACGTACAGGCCGCCGAGGGCGCTATAAGCGGGCAGGTACTCCGGGCTGTTTTGGACAAGACGACGCAGCAGTTCTTCGGCAGTGCGCAGGTTGCCGCTCCCTGCGTAGGTTCGCGCCGCCAGCATCAGGGCTGCCGGGTCTGCGTCCGGACTGCTGATCAGCGCATCAACCCGAGACAACGCCGCTCCCGTATCCTTCTGCGCCATGTCGAGGGCGACCAGCCCCGCTGTGGCCTCGAGCAATCCGGGCTGCAAGCGTAGGGCGTTCTGGAAGGCGCGCCTGGCGCCGGCCGGGTCGCGCTGCAGGCCGAGAAGAACACCTCGCTTGGCCTCGATCGGGGCCGAGTCGGGGTAAGCCTTGCTGAGAGCCGAGATCTCGACATCCGCGCGTCTGAGCTCGCCCTGCACGAGCAGCCCACTGACCAGTGTCAGTCGTGCGTTGGGGTTCGACGGGTCGGTTCTCAAGGCATCTTCAGCAAGGTCCACGGCCTGGGTCGTCTGGCCTGATGCAAGGTGCAACCGAGAGAGGGCAAGCTGCGCACCGACGGCTCGAGGATTCAGCCTCAGCACCTGGCGATACGCGGCAATCGCCTCATCAGGTCGCCTCCTGGCAGTTTGCACCCGCGCGAGCGTGAAGAAGGCCGCGGGCGATTCGGCGCGGAGTTCAGTGGCGCGGTTGGCGGAGACGAACGCATCCTCCGAGCGACCATCCGCGAGAAGCATCGCGGCCCGTACCAGAAGCGCCTGCACGTTGTCGCCATCTTCGCGGAGCACGTCATCGAGCGATGCGTAAGCCTGGCTGTGGCGTCCCGCGGCGTGGTCGAGTGCCGCCAGCCTGATCCGGGCCGGAGTCGCGGACCTGGCCGAGGAGGTGAGAGCTTGCAGTATTTCTCTGGCTGGTGATTGTTCGTCACGCGCTGTGTAGAAGTCCGCGAGCGCGAAAGCAGCTTCGGGCGATTCGCTCAGTTCCACGATGCGCTTGAGATGCTGTTCGGTGATCTCCAAGCGATTGACCGCAAGTCCCCAACTGGCCATGGCGCGATGCGCCAGCAGGTTGTTCGGTTCGAGGGCGAGTGCTTTCTCGAGCGCCTCGTGGACTTCCGGCCATCGGCGACCCGTCCAGTAGAAGTTGGCAAGCGCAAGACGCGGCGATACCGCGCGAGGATCGAGCTCTGTTGCTCGGAGGAACGCCGATTCCGCCGCCTCCATGCGGCCGCGGCCCGCCTCGAACGTCCCCAGGCTGGTATAGGCGGTGCCGCGATCGGGTTCGAGCTTAATGGCCTCTTCGATCTCCGCGATCGCGCCCTCGATGTCTTTTAGACCTGCGAGCGCATTGGCGAGTAGAATCTGGGCATCGACGTTCTGCGGTGCCGCCATCAGCGCCTTCTCGGCCCTGACTTTCGCATCATCGAACCGGCCGGCCAGCAGCAGCAGATTGCCAGCTCGCAACTGGACGTCCGGTCGCGTGATCAGCAGGTCCGCCGCCCGGACGTGCTCCAGGACTGCTTCTGTTCTTTGACCGTTCTTGAGGAGGGCGTTCGCCAGCTGCAGTCTCGACTCGCCGTCGCCGGGGTCGGCCTGGACGGCGTTCCGGTACTCGATCACCGCTTCTGCCGTTTTATGCTGTTGGGCGTAGTGGTCGGCGCGATCGAGGCTTCGACGCTTGATCGCTTGAGGGTCGGACCGACAGCCAGTAGCCACCGCAAGCAAGAGGAGCCCGCAGACAAGAGCTAACGACTGGGCTGAACCGCCCAATCGGGAGAGGCTGTTGCGCTGCTGGCCGATGCTCGGATGTGCGGACACGTCCGACCGCCGTAGGAGTATAGGCATAGAGGGTCGCTTAGCTCAGAGCAAGGACTCTTCCGGGGCATCGCTGTCGTGATGCGGCAGTCTAAATGGTTGCGAAACAGGTCTTTATGGCTTATTTTGGCCAGGCGCTCGAGTGCGACGAGCTCAGAAACTACCCGGTTATGGAGACTTTTGTTTCTGGGCTGAGGACCTTAGAGCGCTCCCGGCGGAGATAATTCCTGCCGTGGGAGTCGTGTCACCCAGTGCCGCACGAATATGACCGTTTACTCGCTGGATCCGCTGCGCGACCCCCGCTGGGAAGTCTTCGTGCAGACCCACCCAGCGGCCTCCGTTTTTCACTCACCCGGATGGCTGTTGGCGTTGCAGGCGTCCTACGGCTACTCCTGCGTGGCGTATACCACGTCGGCCCCGGTCGGCCCGCTGGTTGACGGCTTGGTCGTTTGCCTGGTCAACAGCTGGCTGACAGGCAGACGACTAGTCTCGGTCCCATTCGCCGATCACGCGGAGCCGCTTCTGGCGGCGGACGGGAACGCCGCGCCTGAACTGTTCGGGCACCTGCGCGAAGTCCGAAAACGCGACAATCTTCGATACATCGAGTTGCGCCCCACGTCACTGGAGAGGCCGCCGGAAGGATTCTGCAAGTCAGAGAAGTACGTCCTTCACGTGGCGGATCTGCAGCCCCCGACGTCTGAGCTGTTCAATCGGCTGCACAAGGACTCGATTCAACGAAAAATTCGACGTGCGGAGCGAGACGGAGTTCACGTCCGAAGCGGTCAAGCGGATGGTTTGTTGAAGTCCTTCTACACGCTGCACACGCGCACTCGCCGCAGACACGGGTGGCCGCCTCAACCTCGGCATTGGTTCGACAACCTCCGAACCTTCCTGGGCGAGCGTTTCGTCGTGCATGTCGCGATGAGGGGCACGCATCCAATTGCCTCGATCGTGACGCTCGAGCACAACGGCACGCTGTTTTACAAGTACGGCGCCTCGGACGCCCGAGAGCACGCCTCGGGAGCGATGCCGCTGCTGCTCTGGACAGCCATGGAGCAGGGAAAACATCGTGGCTTGACGCGTTTGGATCTCGGCCGGTCCGATCCCCTCAACCAGGGGCTGGTCAAGTTCAAGAGCCGTTTTGGAACTATTCCAACTACGTTGACATATGCGCGTAACCCCGGCCCACGGCCTACCGGTGCCGTGCGGCGGCCCATGGAAGGCATAGCCCGCCGGCTCGTGCAGGTCCTTCCGGATGCCGTTTTGTCAGGAATTGGAAGAATAGCCTATCGACACGTCGGATAAGCGAACGACGCCCATCCGAGGCGCGTGGGAGTTGTTCGCTTATCCGACCCCGTTCTCGATTAGTCGCGAAGCGAACCCGACCGTAGTGCTTTCGCGAAGGTCCAACCGCAGTCGGGACAGCCAAACAAAGTCAGCCATTCCGTTTGCTCGATTCGACGGGCGACGGCCGAATGGCACCGTGGACACGTACCTGTAAGCCGGATGACTGGTGCAACGACAGGCTCAGCGCCTGGGCTCATAGCTGGGGACGCGTCGATGGGAATGAGTGGTGAATGCATGCTGTCCTCAAGCGCCGAAGGCGGCTATTTCCTTGCGAACCTCCGCAGAGCGCCGACTCCAGCCGCGCCGACGATCAAGAGAAGGGTCGTGGACGGCTCAGGCACAGCGATGGAATTGCTGGCCCAGGCTAAGGTGGGCATCAGAAGAAGGAGCCCGACAAGAGAGACAGCAATCTGCTTGACCATGAGAATTGGCGTTCCTCCAGACAGAATAGTCGTCGAAGCTACGCGTCAACCGAGTAGACGGTGCCTCTTCGCCTGGCGACGGCGACCGCCGCCAGACCGAGCAGCACCAAGACTGAGGGTTCCACCACCCTGGTGATTTGATCTTGCCCCCCGGCCGTGGCGTCGAGCCACACGGCTGCCCCGGTGTTGTAGCCCCCACCAGGGGCGCTAAACAACTGTTGCAGATAGCTGTTCGCCTGATTCGCGATGGCAAGGGCGTTTGCCTGGCCGCCATACACGCCTGCGCTGGTCACCAGTGAAAACGCGCCAGAGGCCAGATTGGCGGTGTTGTCGTAAAGCGCCTCCCAGATTGCCACCTGAAGGGCTGCAGCCTGCGTCCCCGTGCCGGACTGGCGGATTCCCGGGGCGAACGTGTTGAACAGCCATGCGGCCTTCCCTCCAGCATCAGCGGCCGAAGCCGTGAGCAAATCGGAAGATCGGACCGTGACCTGTTGCGGGTCCGTCAGCGCGTTCATGATGTCGACACAATACGTGTAGATTGACGCCTCGAAGCCCGACGGTACTTCGCCAGTCCAGGACCAGTTCAGTTCACCGGCGTAGAAAGTCCCTTGGATCGGACCCCCAACGGTGACCACACTGCGGTGTCCCATGCCAGTGAAATCGAGAGTGGCTGCTTCCGTGGTGACTGGCAGCAACAGTGTGACAAACGCGAAGATCCCGATCCCGCTAATGCGTCTCAATAGTCGCCTCCGCCTAAGGGCGTTCCGCCCACCTGCCCCCGAATCTCGCTTGGATGCGGGTCTAGATAGTTACGAGACAGCAAATTCCTAACCACGACGAAGCGAACGTCAGGGTGGCCGTTAAGTCAATGCAGGCTATGGGTTTCACGCGACATCTGACTTGCTGGACGAACTTGGAAACGGTGCTATAGTCCGGCCGTCCGCCGACTTGAGTCTGCCGAGCGGGTTTTCCAGAGCTGCCACATGCACATGCTGGAGCACTTGCGCGCCGGTCGTCTCTATGCGCAGGGTATAAGCGATGGGCAGCTGGTCGAGGAGTGTACTCACCGCCTTTAGAACTGCGGGAGCAAACGCATCTTCGTCCTCAGCGGTCAGCGACGAGACGAAACGAATCTCCATCCGATTGAGCACTCCAAAGCCCACGGTCCTAATGTGAAGTCTTCGATTCGCGTTTTGCAAACGCTATTCCCGAGTCGAGGCATGCGCCACGCCGAATTTCAAAAGTGTTTTTTGATGTTTGACTCAACCGGCCATTAATCACGGCGACTTAAGACCGCCGGGCGGGTGATTTACACTTTCGCGGGGCTTTTCTGGGGCTAACCACAATGGCGTGTTGCGCGACGCCGCCAGCCTGCCTCGTAGAGGCTACAACCGATCAGGCCGGCCGCCCCGCGCGCCGGCGCCACGCGGCCAGGCCTCCGGCCGCCAGCAACAGCAGGGTGGACGGCTCCGGGACCGGCTGGTGCGTGACCTGGTCCTGCCCGCGGAATGCCGCGGTGGTCGATGCCCCGTCCACGTCGAGCCAGGCGGCCGTCGAGCCCGAGGGGTTGATCGAGCTGAGAGCACTCAGATAGATGCCGGCCTGGCTGAGGATGGCGCTCGTGGCGTTCACGCTGAAGTTGCCGGTGGCGAGGTTGCGATCGGTGTCGTAGAGACTCTCCCAGATGGCCAGCTGCAGCGCCGCGGCCTGCGTGCCAGTGCCACCATTCCGGATGTCGCCCGCGTAGGTGTTGAACAGCCACGAGATGCTGCTGCCCGAGCCGGCGGCCGGCGATGTGAAGTCATCCATCGATCGGATGGTGATGTATTGGGGATCGCGAAGATACTGAGTGGCGTCGATGCAGTAGGTATAGAACTCCGCCGCAAACCCCGCAGGGGTGCCGTCGAGCCATCGCCAGTTCAACTCGCCAGCCTTGACGTTGCCAGCGAAGAGCGTCGCCGCGCCGTCCTTGACGGTGATGCCCACTGTCGACGAGCGGCCTGATCCGAGGAAATCCATCCGGATCGGATCGGCGTGCGCCGGCACGGCGGAGACCGCGAGGGACAGAATCACGGTGCTCGCGACAGCAACAAACCCACGCGCCAAAGACTTGCTTTCCCAGATCACGTCCATCGTTAGCCTCATCCGTTTACCTTGTAGCAACTTCGAGTCCCGAACTGATGCATGAAATTGCCAGCAAATCCGTGCGGGGACATCGGCAAGTCCACCCAGTGTCAGCCTTTGGGCTCCGGCAGCTCAGCCTTTAGATGAGTCGCACGTCACGTGCCCCCTTACCCCTCTCGCGGCCACACCCCGTTCCGGCCCCCCGCCTTCACGTGATAGAGGTTCTCGTCCGCCCGCCGCAGCAGGCTCTCCGCCGCCTCGCCGACCTCCCCGATCGCCACGCCGATGCTGACGGTCACGTGCAGCGCCGGCGGCAGTCCCAGCGCCGCCCACTGGAACGCGTCCACGCGGTGCCGGATGCGCTCGGCGGTCTGCACGGCGCTGGTGGCGTTCTCCGACACGACGATGGCGAACTCGTCGCCGCCGTAGCGCGTGCACACGTCCGACGCGCGCACCGAGTGGCGGACGATCTCCGAGACCTTGCGCAGCACGGCATCGCCGGTCTGGTGCCCCATCTGATCGTTCACGCTCTTGAAATGGTCCACGTCGAGCATGAGCAGGGCGGTCGGCAGGCCGCTGCGGCGGCTCCGTTCGAGCTCGGCGTCGAGCCGGGTGTGGAGATACCGCCGGTTGAACATCTCCGTCAGCGGGATCCATCGCGGCGGCATGCGAGAGCTCGTCGCGCAGCCGGGTGAGCTGCTCGCGGACCAGCGCCAGCGCCGAGAGCGCCGTGATGACCCGCGCCGCGGCCAGGTCGTTGCGCGTGAACGGGTGGCCGTCGCTGCGGTCCGCCAGCGTCACGACGCCGAGCGCGTCCTGGCCGGCCACGATCGGGATGGCCATGAACGAGGCGGTCTGATACCGCCGGCTGCGGGGCTTCAGGCCGGGCACGCGGGTGGTGTCGCGCACGAGCAGCGGCTTCTTCGACGCGAACACGCCGCCGATGATCCCCGACCCGGGGACGATGCGGACGTGGTCCACGGCCTCGGCGGGGTAGCCATAGGTCGCCGCGACGGCCATCGCGCCCTCCTTGGCTTCATACACAGCGAGCCCGCCGAGGCGGGCGTTGGCGGTGCGCGCGGCGGCGTCGACGATGAACTGGTGGAGCGGGCGGTCGCCGGTGATTTCCCCCAGCTTGCGCGCGAACGAGTAGGCGACGGCTGCCAGGCCTTCTCCTTTGCGCGCGGCCTGCCGCGCCGCCGAGAGACGAAGCGCCATCGACGCGGTGCGCGCAAAGCGGGGCAGCCACTGCGCCGCCGGACCGGTCCGCCAGTCGCCCGGCAGCAGCAGCATCCACTGCGACGGCACCTCCTCGTCCAGCGGGACGGGTGTCCACTGCACGCGCTTGCCGTCTTCCGCCGATCCGATGGGCAGATACGAGGCGTCCACGACCGGGACCAGCTCCTCGAGCAGGGCCGCGGACGGCGACGGGGCGTGCGCCCGGTCGATGCCTGGCGCGACGGCGCTGGCGACGAGGGTCCAGGGGGAGACGTCGCGCCGGAACACGGCGGTGGGCGCGGAGATGATCTGCGACAAACGCTCCGACAGCCGCCGCGACGCCTGGCGCGTGTCCGGCTGGCTGGAGATCTCGCTGCACGCGTACCACATCGCGTGCAGCTGCTCGTCGGTCACCCCTGCGGTCGAGAACACCGGTGCTCCTTCAGGTCTGGTGCTGCCAGGGCCGATCCGAGTGGATCGGGCGACGGGAGGAGGCGGCGTTGAACGAGGGCGTGCGTGCGGACACGTCGCCTGACGACGAACAAGCGCCTGGGCGACGCACGCCCAGAGAGAGGGCGGGCTGATGCGTGCGGCCTCCTCCGAACCGCAAACACCAGCACACCCCTGAAACGGATTCTCGACCGCGGTCACTACACCGGTGTGCGAGGCATCCCAGGCTCTGAGCGGAAGGCGCACACGCGATGCGGGGACATTCTTACCTCATCCATTGTGCAAAGTATGTTCCCGGGCCAAGGCGTTTTCTGCGAACGGGTTAGCGCAGCCACGACACGTTGGTAGTCTCGCTGAGGGCGGATTTTGTTCTCGGCGAAGTGGACTAAATATCTGCCCGAAGATAGAAACAGCTTGTGTTTTTGCGCGGATTTGGCTACTCTCATCCGCACATCAAACAGTTCCCGGGTGGTCAGTCAGTCGCCCGGAGTCTTTTCCCGGGGCAGTCGTGCGGGCTCCCTGTGTTGCCACACAGGTGCACGGCGTTCCCCTGAGTGAGGCGTGTCGTGCCAGGTGAATGTCTTATTGGAACTTCCCAGGCGGCCAGATATCTCGAGCAGGAGATTGACGACGCCGCTCGTTCCGACGCGAAGGTGCTGCTCACGGGTGAAAGCGGCGTCGGCAAAGAAGTCGTTGCGCGGCTCATTCATCAGCAGAGCCGCCGGCGCAACGTCAAGTTGATTGCGCTCAATTGCGCCGCAGTGCCCGATTCGCTGCTGGAATCCGAGCTCTTTGGTCACGTGCGCGGCAGTTTCACCGGCGCGTACCGCGACAAGCCCGGCCTGCTCGAACTGGCCAACAGCGGCACGATCTTCCTCGACGAGATTGGCGAGACCAGCCTGCGGATGCAGGCGCTCATGCTGCGGTTCCTGGAGAACGGCGAAATCTGGCGCATCGGCGCCGACCGCGTCCAGACCCGCACCGACGTCCGGGTCGTCGCGGCGACGAACCGCGACCTGGCCGACCGGATCGAGCAGCGTGAGTTTCGCGCCGACCTCTACTACCGGCTGAACGTCCTCCACATCAAGATTCCGCCGCTCCGCGAGCGGCGCGAGGACATTCCGCTCTTCCTCGACTACTTCTTCCGCGCCTACTCCGAGCAGCACCTGACACCGCTGCCGGAACTCACACCCGACGCTCACGCGGCCCTGGTCGCCTACGACTGGCCGGGCAACGTGCGTGAGCTGAAGAATCTCGTCGAGCGCCTGGTCGTGCGCCGCCGCAACGGTCCCATCACTGAGCCGGACCTGCCGCAGGAAGTGCTCGGCCTCACGCACCGGCGCGTGCCGACCAAGCCTGGCGAGGTGGCCCCGGTGCGCAGCCGCGCCGACGAGCTCTACGACAAGATGGTGGTCGAGGGGGAGTCGTTCTGGTCCGCGGTCCATCCGCTCTTCACCTCTCGTGACATGACGCGCGACGACATGCGCGCCATCGTGTCGCGGGGGCTGACGCAGACCCGCGGCAGCTACAAGCTCTGTCTGCAGCTGTTCAACATGCCGGCAGAAGACTACAAAGCGTTCCTGAACTTCCTCCGGAAGCACCAGTGCCACATGCCGTTTTTCAAGTTCCGGTGTCTCCCGACGCCGACGGCGGCTGAGACATCGGACACCCACGCGCAGGCGCGGCTCGCCTGACGCGTTCGACCCTGCGCGCGCAGAGGCCGGCGTACTGCACGCCGGCTTCATCAGTCGGCTGAGCGCGCGTTGCTGCACTCCACACCCGGGTCTCCTGGCTTCGTCGCCGGGCGCCCGGGTTTTTCATTGCCCCTCCCTCTCGGGGTAGATCCTTCCCATCGCTCCCCTCTCGCAAAAAAAGTGCTGACGACGTGAGGGCTCGTCACGTCGTCAGCGGCGCAGGGTGCAGAAGGATGGCCGGGTTCCGGGGATTCTCCGGAGGGGCCATCGCCGTTTCATATGGCAAAAGGGCGGCCAAGCGAATTTACGCGGATTTCGCGTGTGGGTCGCGGGGTGGCGCGGGGAAGTACGCAAAATCGCGGATTTTGTTCCGCGAAAGGCTGTCCGCGAGATAGCGCTTTTTGCGCTGATCTCAGGAAGTGGCGTCCAGCCGGGCGTCGAGGTTGCGGCGGGCCTGGAGCCGTGACGCGCGCCGGACGTCCGCCTCGGCCGCCCGCCGCCGGTCCTCATCGGTCTCCAGCACCAGCGGCGCGACCGGGAGCCGCTCCCCCTCCTGGTCCACGGACACAAACGTCAGGTAGGCGAGGCTGGTCATCCGCCGCACGCCGGTCAGGATCTCTTCCGAGAACACTTCGACCTCGACTTCGAGCGACGTGGTCCAGACCGCGGTGACGCGCGCGCGCAGGATGATCAGGTCGCCGACCTTGATCGGGTGAAGAAACTGCAACCCGTCCACCGCGGCGGTGACGAGCAGGCTGCGGGTGTGGCGGTGACAGGCGATGGCGCCGGCAATGTCGATGAGGTGCATCACCGATCCGCCGAGGATGAAACCCAGCGGATTGGCATCGTTCGGCAGGACGACCTGCACCATTTCTGTTGCCGACTCGGAAGCTGTTTTTGGCATCACCGTGCACTGAGGGACAATAAGAAGCAACGCATGCTTCGACGCACAGACGATCTTCGCATCACCCAGATTCGCCCGCTCATTCCTCCGGCGATCCTGCTCGAGGAGATTCCCCTGAGCGAGCGCGCCTCGGTCGTGGTCTCCGACACGAGAGCCGCGATCGCCCGGGCGCTCGGCGGCCACGATCCGCGCCTGGTGATTATAGTGGGCCCCTGCTCGATCCACGATCCAGGTGCGGCCCTCGAATACGCCGGGCGCCTCGTCCCGCTCGCGGCGCAGTTCAAGGACCAGCTCATCGTCGTCATGCGGGCGTATTTCGAGAAGCCGCGCACGTCGGTCGGCTGGAAGGGGCTGATCAACGATCCCGACCTCGACGAGAGCTGCCACATCAACAAGGGGCTCCGCCTGGCGCGCAAGCTCCTGCTCGACATCAACGACCTCGGGCTGCCCACCGGGTCGGAGTTTCTCGACACCCAGATTCCCCAGCACATCGCCGACCTGACGTCGTGGGTGGCGATTGGCGCCCGGACCACGGAGAGCCAGGTACATCGCGAGCTCGCGTCCGGCCTGTCGATGCCGGTCGGGTTCAAGAACGGCACCGATGGGGACATCGGGATCGCGGTGGACGCCGTCCTGACGGCACGGTCGTCGCACTGGTTCCCGTCGCTCACCAAGCAGGGGGTTTCGGCGATCTCCCAGACCACGGGGAACGACACCTGTCACGTCATCCTGCGGGGCGGGTCACGGAGCGGCCCCAACTACGGGCCGGAGCCGCTGCGCGAGTGTTGCGAGAAGCTGTCCGCGCGGTCGCTGCCGCAGGCGGTGATGATCGACTGCTCGCACGGCAACAGCCTGAAGGATCACCGGCGCCAGGTCGACGTCGCCGCGTCGATCGCCGATCAGGTCAGCGCCGGCTCGCGCCAGATCTTCGGCGTGATGCTGGAGAGCCACCTGAAGGAGGGGCGCCAGGACTACGCGGCGGGCCGGCCGCTCGCATATGGGCAGAGCATTACCGACGCCTGCATCTCGATCGAGCAGACGGAGTCCGTCCTCGAGGGGCTGGCGGAAGCCCAGGTCGGCCGCACCGCTGTCGTTCGCTGAACAGGCCTGTGCGGGCTTACCGGTTGCGCCGGACGTGCCGGGCGGCCAGGACGAGGACGATCCCGGCCGCCGCGCCGCCGACGTTCAGGATCAGATCCGTGATCGAGGGATAGCGGTACAGGGAGAAGACCTGGATTGCCTCCGTTGCCCCGGACAAGGCCGTGGCGACGGCCAGGACCAGCGGCGAGGTCCACCCCAGCCCGAGGCCAATAATTCCGAGCGGCACGTAATAGGCGAAGTTCAGCGGCAGGTCCCGGCGCCGATACGCCGACCGCCGGAACGGGATCAGGTTGACCTGCCGCGGCCGGGCGCTGATGCCGGTCCACGGCAGCCCGAACGCCGCCCACCCGACGAACCACACCACGGCGCAGATTTTCAGCAGTCTTTTCGAGGTCATGTCGGCCGACAGCGCGGCGCGCTGGCGCCGCCAGCCTCAATTATGGCAGTTTCGATCGAGGAAGGACTTCAGTGTCCAGCGCAGCTCGGGCGGCAGATCGTCCTCGCTCAGGCTCTGCAGGATCGACACCGTGGACTGGTAGGTCTTGAGCTGGGCGAGGCAGCCCGGGCACTGCGCCAGGTGCCGCTCGAGGTCGGCGTGCACGTCGGGCGGCAGCTGGTGTTCCAGGAACTCGACCAGCAGCCGCACGACGCTTTCACACTTGTCGCGCACGGTGCGCTAGAAATCGTAGCCAATCCACAGCGAGAACTTCACCTTCCGCAGCCAGTCGCTGCCCCGGGCCTCGCCGTCGAGGGCGGCGGGGTAGGCATAGACGAGGTCTTCCCAGTTGCGGTTGAACAGCGTGCGCCACGACCAGTCGAAGTGGACGGGGAAGCCGAGGGCGAAGGTCTCGAGGCCGATACCGTAGGAGGCGCGGGCGTCCACCAGCCGGAAGCCGGTGACCGGCAGCTCGGGGCCGAACACCGGCTGCAGGCCCGAGAGCGAGAACGGGTCCTGCGTGTAGCCGAGGAGCGGCGTATAGGTCGTGTCCTTGGACGTCCACGGCGTCATCGGCAGCCCTTCGAACCCGGCCCCGCCGAGGTTGAAGAAGAACACGCCGCGGAGGCCGCCGATGACGCCGATGGGCGTCAGGGCCGCTTCAATCAGCGGGAAGCGGAGCTCGGCGTTGGTGAAGAACGCCTTGTTCCCGAGGAACTCCAGGTAGTCGTAGCCACGGAGCTCGGAGTTGCCGCCGAAGTAGAGGTAGCCGGGGAACTCGCCCCAGCTCTTGAACCCCCGCGCGCGGAACGCCAGGACGCCGTTGGTGCCGAGCCGCATGTAGTAGCGCGCATCGACGTCGGCGGTCTGGCGCGACATCAGGTTGCCCCAGCCGGGCGCGTAGTCGTAGCCGATGCGCACGGTGTTGCCGGCGAGCGGACCGTACTCGCGGAACACGGTGGTCTCCTGCACGAACGAGATGCCGAACGGCATGAAGGTGCCGGTGTTGAACAGCGTGCGGCCGTAGGCCTGCTGCTGGAAGTCGTCGGCGAGCTGCTGCAGGCCGGGCTCGTTGTACTCCTGGCGGAACTGGAGCAGGCCGCCGGAGAGCTCGAGCCGCGCGTAGCGGTTGAGCGGGTAGATGCCGTAGGCGGTGGCGCCGCGCGCGGTCTGCGTCGCCTGCGCGAGATCCCGGTCGATGAAGCCGTACTCGAGGGCGAACAGCGTGCCCGGGTCGTAGCCGTAGTAGAACTGCGTCTGTGAATAGGCCTGCAGCGCGTACTGGAAGCGGCGCGACAGGTTCACGTACGAGAACGACATCGTGCGGTACTGCGACACCGACGCGGCGAACATGTTGAACTGCTTGTCGCCGAGCACGTCGGTGAAGGTGACCTGCGTGCCGCCGAAGAGATCGCCGCCGCTGGTCACGCCGACGTTGACGGGCGGCCGCCCCTCGAGGAACAGCTTCTCGAACGTCCCCTTCTTCCGCGCATTCTGCTTGACCAGCGTGTGGCTGAGCGGCGCGGTGAACTCGATGAGCGGGCCGGCGGTGCCGAAGTCGTCGCTCGCGACCACGGAGAGGGGCTGGTCGCGATTGAGCGTGTGGATGCCGTATTCCCCTTTGTAGTACGTGACGAAGGCGATCTTCGGCTCCCCCTTGTCGCCGCGCACGACGGTCGGGGAGACGTTGGCCGTGAGCGTGTCGGTGAACTGCCGCAGCTCCTTGGTGTCGAGGTTGAGCGTCCAGAGGTTGTAGATGTTGCCGTTGCGGGCGACCTCGGGATCGATCGGCTGGTTCGGATCGAACGCGGTCGACGGAAATACCAGCGTATTGCTATCAAGGTACTGCGCACCGCCATCGTCGTGCGTCCCGAAGGTGAGCTGGGTCTTGGTGCCTGTCGCCAGGTCCCATTTGAACAGCTTGTCGTTGCCGCTGATCCGCGCCAGGTAGATGAGCGACTTCCCGTCGGGCGACCACGTCGGCGAATAGTCGCCGAACTGATCGTTGGTGAGGTTCCGCACCTCGCCCGACTCGACGTTGACGATGAAGATGTCGCCGATGGCGCTGCTGAGGCCGGAGAAGGCCACTTCCTTGCCGTCGGGGCTGATGTCGGGCGACTCCGGCAGGTCCACGGTCTTCAGCTCGATCCGCCGGTCGATCTTCCGGGTGACGACGTTCTGCAGGATGAGCGTGGAGACCTTCTCGGTGCGGGCGAAGTAGGCGATGCGGTCGCCCGACGGCGCCCACGACATCCAGGGCACGGCGTTGCTGCGGAAGCCGCCCGGCTGCCGGATGTACTCGAAGCCCTGATCCTTGTTGAAGCCGGAGGTCAGGTTGCGGATGACCTTGCCGTCCTTGGTGGACAACAGGACGATGTCCATCTCCTGGTCCTTGCGGTTGCCGGCGGCGACCGCGAGCAGGTCGCCGGAGGGGGAGGCTTCGATCGACACGACGGCGACGTAGGGCGTCCGCTCGCGCTTGGGCGCGAGGTTCTTGCCGTAGTCCTGGGGGCGTTCCTTGTCGCGGAACGGCTTGAACCGGTCCTTGAGGTACTTGTCGAACTGCTCGTCGAATTCCTCCGCCTTGAGCCGGAACGCCTCTTCGTAGGCGCTCTCGCCGCCGCCGATGACGTTCTTGCGGAGCGCGAAGAGGAACTGGCGCAGCCCTTCCTTGCCCCACCGCGACTCGATGAACTCGAAGGCGGCGTGGCCGAGGTTGTAGGGGAGCCGGCCGGAGGCGAACGCCACCGTTTCGAACTCGCTCATCGGCGGAATGTTGTCGGAGATGGCCGCGTCGCGGACGGTCATCAGGTCGAAGGCGTTCCAGTAGCCGGTCATGTGATCGGCGAGCCCTTCGTCGACCCACAGCGGCAGGCCGCGCCGCAGCAGCGAGCGCGGGATGATGTCGAACTCGAAGATGTGGGTGAGCTCGTGGGTGATGAGGCGGTAGAGCGCATCCGAGGGCTCGTCGATCGGCAGCACCATGCGATCGCGGTACGGCTCGGCGAAGGCGAGGACGCCTTCAGGCAGCTCGCTGGCCTCGATGTTCTGCTGCTGGAACTCGCTCTGCGTCTTGAAGATGACGAGCGGGACCTTGAAGGCGAGGTCGTGCTTGAGATCGGAGCTGATCTGCTGGTAGGCGCTCTCGGCGTAGCTGGTGACGCGCTCGAGGTGCGACTCGACCTCGGGATAGTAGTAAATCTCGAAGTGATCGGTGGTGTAGATGTGCCACTCGAAGTTGTTGTAGCGGATCTTGTTCTTGCCGTAGTAGGGGACGTAGGGCGTCTGCGCGAGGGCGTCGGCAGCAAAGCCGGCCAGCAGCAGCAGACAGACCGGAACCGCCCCGAACGCCGCCAGGGCCCGCATGAGCGGGAGGCGCGCGCGGTCCTTACGCATGGTTCACCTCGAGACTCTTCCTGATGCTGCGATGTTACTGTAGCTAGGACGACCGCGGCAATTGAACCGTCCCCGTTCAGCCCGATTTCGTCCCCAAAGCCGGACACCCGTGACGCTGACGGGCCAGCGCAGCCGCGGCACGGCGCCCAGTGCCCCCCGATGAGGACAGTGCAGGGCATGGTTTGAGGGCTCTGGCGCGCCTTCGAGCAAGGGGGGTGCCGCGCCGTATCCCCAGATGTGGCGGGAGAAAGCGCGCCGACCCGGCGGGTTGTCCTCTGAATCGCACGCCGCCGTCCCCCAATGGGGGCATTGAGTACAATCGACAGGAATAAAGGCGCTCCCCCCCGGTGTTCTTCCCTGTGCCTGCCGTTGCGCGACGTGAGCGGCGCGACGAGGCCGCTCCGGAGCGTGCTGCGGCAGCCGGCAGCACGCGGTGGCGGGAGCGTTCGCGTCCACATGGTGTTCAGACGCCGTTCTCCCTCGCCCCCGGCTTCCGCGCCCGCCGCGGATCAAGACGACGACTTCGCCCAGGAGGCGCTGACGTACGTGGACAGCTTGTACGGAACCGCACTGCGGCTCACCCGACGCCCGGCCGATGCGGACGACCTGGTCCAGGACACGTATCTGAAGGCGTTTCGCGCCGCGGCGCAGTTCGAGCGGGGGACGAACCTGAAGGCCTGGCTGTTCACCATCCTGCACAACACGTTCAGGAACATGCGCCGGCACGACGTGCGCAGCCCGGTGGACGTGAACAGCGAAACCGTGGAGCGGGCCGCCGATGTGATGGGGGAGAGCCAGACGCCCGAACAGCTGCTGACCCGGGCCACGCTCGACGCCGACCTGCAGGCAGCGCTGGATGCCATTCCCGACACTTTCCGCCAGGCGGTCTGGCTGCGCGACGTCGAGGAGTTCTCCTATGCCGAAATCGCGAAGATCGTCGGGGTCCCCATCGGCACGGTGATGTCGCAGAATCTCCCGGGGCCGCCGCCTGCTCTACGAGCGCCTGGCCGGGACGCGCGCCGAAGCCTGAGCCGGTCTCTCGAAGGTCCGGCCGAGCCGGATTGGTGATCAAGACGAACGATGATGGACAACTGCGAGGAGATCGAATCGAGCCTGGCGGCCTACGTGGAGGGGCACGGCGCCGCCGCCGAGCGGGCGGGCGTGGACGCCCACCTGGCCGGGTGCCCGTCCTGCCGCGCGCGTGTGTCGTCCGAGCGGGTGACGCACGAGCTGCTGCGGGCACGCTGCCGCGACCTGCGCGGGCAGGCCCCGTCGTCGCTGCGCGCGCGGTGCGCGGCGCAGCGCGCGGCGGCGGCGGGACGAACGGCGATGGTCCGCCGGCCCTGGGTGCCGATGTCGGTGGCCGCCACGCTGGTGCTGGCGGCGTCGGCGCTGTTCCTGTTCGGCTGGGGCAGCACGGTCGAAACCTACGCGGCGCAGCTCGCCGCCGATCACATCAAGTGTTTCCAGTTCCCGCCCGCCGCCGCGGCGGCGGACATCGAGGCCATCGGCCGCGACTGGCAGGCGGCGCACGGCTGGCCGCTGAAGGTGGCGCCCCCCTCGGAGCCTGAGCATCTCGAGCTGATGGGCGTCCGCCGCTGCGCGTCGACCGAGGGGCGCGTGGCGCACGTGCTGTACCGCTGGCGCGGGGAACCGCTCTCGCTGTACGTCCTCAACGACGTGGTTGAAGACGTGCCCGACGGCAGCGGCGACCCGATGGAGCACGAAACGGTCAGGAAGCTCGGCGAGCAGGAGATAATCTGGTCGCAGGGCGGGCGCACCTACGCCGTGGTGGCGCGGGCGCCCGTGGAAGAGTTGCAGCAGGTGGCGCGATACGTCCGCCTGCGGATCAAGGAATGATGGACGACACCCAGCCCGACACGACACCAGCCGCGGCCGAACCGGCCCCGCCTGCCGGGTCGCCGCCGCCCCCCGACGCCCCGCCTCCCGGACGCCGGCGTTGGATCGTTGCCGCGATGGCCGCACTTGCCGTGGCCCTGTTCACCATTCCGCTGCTGCGCGGCCCCGCATCTTCCGGAGCGCCTCCGTCGACGGCCTCAGGTGGCGCCGGCAGCTGTGCCGCGAGCAAGGGCACCGCGAACCTCGACTTCACGCTGAAGGACGTCAACGGCGCCGACGTGCGCCTGGCGGACTTCAAGGGCAAGGTCATCCTGCTCAACTTCTGGGCGACCTGGTGCGGCCCCTGCCGCGTCGAGATCCCGGAGTTCGTCGAGGCCTACCGCGAATACCACGACCGCGGCTTCGAGATCCTGGGCGTGCTCGCGCAGGACGAGCCGTCGCGCGAGGAACTGAACGCCTTCACCTCGGCGTTCAAGGTGAACTACCCGATCCTGCGCGCCAACGAAGACTTCGAGAATGCCAACGGCTCCCTCTACGCGCTGCCCACCACCTTCCTCATCGACCGCCAGGGATCGATCTGCCTGAAGCACATGGGCCCGTTCACGAAGGAGATGCTGGAACGGGAGATCAAGGGGCTCTTGTAGTATGATCCCCTCAACGATGTTGAAGGGCTTCACACACGCTCGCCTCGCCTGCGGCTGCCGGATCGGCTTCCGCGAAGGCGTTGAAGGCAGTCCCGTCACCGTTGTGGTCGACCAGAAGGGTCCCGGCTGTCCGCTGACCCTGCACGTTCGCGATCTGCCGCTGTTCGATCATCGCGAGGCGCTGCGTCCGTCGACACGGCTCCTGCCGCCGATCGAAGAGGACTACGAAGAGAGCTAGTTCACCGGTTTTTCTTTTCCTGGCGGCTTTCCCGCCGCTTCGCGTTTCTCCTCGCGCAGCGCCTTCCGCAGCAGAAACTCGATCTGTCCGTTCAGGCTGCGCAGGTCGTCGTCGGCCCAGCGCTGCAGCGCGTCCAGGACGTCGCGATCGACCCGAAGCAGGAAGGGCTTGCGGTCCGCCACGGCCCTCTACTGGTAGATCGTGCCCGTGTTGACGACCGGCTGCACCGACCGCTCGCCGCACAGCACGACCAGCAGGTTGCTCACCATCGCCGCCTTCCGCTCGTCGTCCAGCGTCACGATGTCGCGGCGCGAGAGCATCTCGAGCGCCATCTCCACCATGCCGACCGCCCCTTCGACGATGCGCTGGCGCGCGGCGATGATGGCCCCGGCCTGCTGACGCTGGAGCATCGCCGCGGCGATCTCCGGCGCGTACGCCAGATGGCTGATGCGCGCCTCGAGCACCTCGACGCCGGCGCGCGACAGCGGGTCCTGCACTTCCTTCTTCAGGTGCTCGGCGACTGCCGCGGTGTTCCCGCGCAGCGACATCTGGTTCTCGTCGTGCGTGTCGTAGGTGTAGAGCGTCGCCAGGTTGCGCAGCGCGGCCTCGCTCTGCACCTTGACGTAGTTGCCGTAGTCGTCCACCTGGAACACCGCCTCGAACGTGTCGACCACCTGCCACACCACGACCGCGGCAATCTCGATCGGGTTGCCGTCGTTGTCGTTCACCTTGAGCCGGCCGCTCTCGAAGTTGCGGACCCGCAGCGAGATCCGCTTCTTGGTGTAGAAGGGATTGGCCCAGCGCAGGCCAGGCTGGCGCACCGTGCCGACGTAGGCGCCGAACAGCTGCAGCACTCGCCCTTCGTTGGGGTTCACGACGAAGAGGCCGGCGAGGAGGAAGACGAGCACCACCTCGGCGAACGACCACGCCGCGATGGCCAGCGGCGAGACGTCGCGCACGGCGGTGAAGATCCCGTAGCCCGTGCCGACCAGCGCGGCGAGGAGCAGCAGCAAGGCAGGGAGGCCGGGCAGGCCTCGAAACTCACGTTCACGAATCATGACGCGACCTCCAGTGACCAGCTGACCAGCTGATACTGAAGTGATATCACTATGATATTGCTGCGGTCAAGCGGAATCGGCGCTAGGGAAAGCCGATGCGCAGGTTGGCGACGAGCGGCAGGTGATCCGACGCCATCAGCGCCTTGCGGGTGCGGGGCAGTTCGACCGTCCGGACCTCGACGTCCCCCTCGTAGTAGATGTGGTCGAGGTGCAGCACCGGGAAGAAGCCCGGATAGGTCTTCCGGCGCTTCAGATGCGAGTGGATGTCGACGCTGTCGAACAGCGCATTCAGCGTGCGGGTGGCCAGCCCGCGCATCCATTCGTTGAAGTCGCCGAGGATGACCTTCGGCCCCTGCACGCGGTGATCGTGCACGTAGGACGCGAGCCGGGGCGCCTGGTAGCGGCGCTCGAGGACGGCGGTCCCGAGGTGCACGTTGTAGATGTGCAGCACCCGCCCCTGGCCGAGATCGAGGTCGGCCCGCTGGCACGCCCGCGGCTCGCAGGTCCGCCACGACAGGTCGTACTGGCCGTGCTCGACGATGGGGAAGCGGCTGAGCACGACGTTGCCGAACAGATGCCGGCGCAGGTGCCGCACCGGCGTCATCACCCAGCCCATGCCGAGCGCCGCGCCGATCTCTTCCGCCTGCCCGGCGCCCGCCGGTCCCGCGCCGATGACTTCCTGCAGCGCCACCACGTCGGCGTCGATGTCGCGGAGCACCTCCGCGATCCGCTGCGGCACCGTGCGCCGGTCCATGCCGCGGCAGCGGTGGATGTTGTAGGTGGCGATGCGGAGCTCGACCGCATCGTCCGGCTCCCCGTCCTGCCCGGCGGCGCGCGCGGCGCCCCTGGGCTGACTTCCCCTCGACTCGATCACTGCTGGCGCTCCAGAATCCAGATGAACGGCGCGACGACCTTCTCCCAGCGCGGCCGCCGCTGCCAGCTGGCCAGCGTGACCTCGTCGCTGTCGCGCAGATCCCTCTTGTAGTCCTGTAGCAAGCGCTCGGCCACCGCCGCGTCCTGGAGGCCGACGTTGATTTCATCGTTGTGCTCGAACGACCGGTTGTCGATGTTCGTGGTCCCGAGCACCGACCACAGCCCGTCGACAATCAGGATCTTCGCGTGGGTCATCGTCGCGCGATATTCGTGGATGGCGACGCCCGCCTCGAGCAGCTCCCCCCACATCCGCCGGCTCGCCAGCCGCACCCATTTCTGGTCGGTGTGGCGGCCGGGGACGATGACCGTGACCTGGACCCCTCGCCGGGCGATCTCCTTGAGCGCGCGGCGCAGGGCACGATCGGGCAGGAAGTAGGGGGTGGCGATGTCCACGTGCCGGTCGGCGCCCTCCATCAGCAGCTGGAACGAGACGCGCGACGCCGTCGCCCGGTCCGATGGGGAGCTGCGGATGACGAAGGCAGTGGTGTTGCCCGCCGGGGTGAGATCCGGGAAGTAGTCCGGGCCCGTCAGGATCTCGCCGCAGCATTCCAGCCAGTTCTCGGCCGCGACGCCCTGGAGGGCGGCCACGATCGGGCCTTCGAAGCGGGCCATCGTGTCCCGCCACGGCGGCCGCCCCTTGGTCGGGAATGCCCACCAGTCGGCGACGCCGGCGCCGCCCGCGAAGGCGGTGTGCCCGTCGATCACCAGGAGCTCGCGGTGCGTCCGGTTGTTCATCCGGGCGAGCGAGTACCAGCGCAGGCCTTGGTACGACTGGATCCGGCAGCCGGCCTTGCGCAGCCGCCGCACCGGGCGGCCCCACAGCGCGAAGCTGCCGATGGCGTCCACGACGACGGTGACGTTCACGCCGTTGCGTGCGCGATCCGACAGCGCGTCGATGAACTGATCGGCGATCCGGCCGGGCTGGAAGATGTAGCACTCCATGTTCACCGACCGGGTGGCCGACCGGATCGCGGCGAGCATGGCCGGATAGAACTCGGATCCATTGGTGAAGACCGTCACGCGGTTGCCGTGGTGCAGCGCCGCCTGGCAGGTCGACTGGATGGTGTAGAGAAAATCGTCGGCATGCACCGAGGTGCGCCGGCTCAGGTGGTAATTGATGTGCGGCGTGAACAGGAAGACGAGGACGAGCCAGGCGAGGAAGACCGCCCCTGCGATCGCGAGCCAGGACATCAGCGCGCGGCGACCGTAGCCAGCGCATCGACCGTGAGCGCCTGCAGATCGACCGTGCGCTCGCCGCTGCCGGGCAGGGTCACCGGTGTTCCCGCGGCGCTGAGGCGGCTCAGGCCGTCCAGCCGCCGCCCCATGAGCTCGTCCATGCCCGACACCGCCGCGAGCCGGTACTCGCCCGCCGGCAGTCCTGCCAGGCGATATCGCCCCGCCCCATCGGCGCGCGTCAGGCGGAACCGCGGGCTCGCCGGAGACGCCAGTGCCGGGGGGGCCGCGACCGTCACGACCAATGCATCACTGGCAGGCGTTCCCGCGGCGGTCCGGACAGTCCCCTCGAGCACGGCGGTTTCGGCCGACAACGTGATCCGGATGTTCTCGTGGCGTTCCCCCTCCTGGAGGGCGGCAGCCCGATCCAGCACGTCGGTGCCGCCCGCCACGATTGAGACGACAGCCCACGGTTCCGGCATGCCTTCGACGGCAAAAAAGTGCGAGCCCGGCATGATCCCCCTGATATGAAATGTTCCATCTGCCGCGACGCCTCCCGTCAGGGAATCGCCGAAGCTGGAACCGTCGGCGAGCGGCGCGCGGACCCGGAGGCTGGTGGGGGCGGGTCTGGCCGCATCACCCTTCCCCCACTCGATCCGCCCGCTGACCGCTGCGCCAGGCACCAGCACGAGCGACACGTCGTCCATGTCGCGCCCCTCGACGGTGAGGTTGTAGCTCGAGTACCACATCGGCTGTTTGGGATCGAGCTCGGCGCGGGCGCGCAGCTGGTAGCGGCCCGGCGGCACGTTCCGCAGCGCGAAGCGTCCATCCGGAAAGAAGTCGACGTCGCCGGGCGGGAAGGGCCGCGTCGAAAGTCCGTCCCTGGACGTGAGCAGGAACGCGCCGCTCAGCAGGGGACGGCGGTCAGGCGTGGCGATCATGCCGCTGATGCGGGCCGGCCGGACGATCTGCAGGCGGAAATCGATGGGCGGCGCTTCCTGGCCGGCGGCGACCGTCAGGACCCGCGCTTCGGCGGTGGAGAAGGCGCCGGGATAGTAGGTGGCAGCGTAGCGCAGCTCGCCCGCGGCGTCGCTCACGTCGGCAAACGCCGCATCGCGGGCGGTCACGAAATACTGGCCCGCTGGCAGGCCGGTCAGCCGGAACTGCGCCGCGGTCGTCCGTCCGCGCGGACGCCGTCGTCTGCGGCGGCTCTCCGCTTTCGACCCGCAGCGACAGGGCTTCGACGTCGGCGCCCGCCAGCGGCGTGCCGTCTTCGTCGAGCAGCCGGCCGGGAATCGTGCCGGCGCGCTGCAGCACGAGCGACAGTCCGCTCCTGGATTCGCCGGTGTCGAGTCGAACCGTGACGCCCTTGATCGGACCGCCGGACGCGTGCGGCAGGACATAGCCGGTCCGGACCACGGCGAGCGAAAACTCCCCGGCCGGCAGCCCGTCGATCCGGAAGGCGCCACGCGCGTCGGTCAGCGCCGCGCGCGCCAGCGCCCCCGGCGTTCGCACGATGACCCGGGCGCGGGGCAGGGGCGCGCCGTCGGCCTCCGCCGTCACGGTGCCCGAGAGGGAGGACGTATTCAAGAGCGCGGTGGCCAGGAGCGTCGCGGCCGCAGCATGCGCCAACATGGGGATATCATAACGGGGACGCCAGGACTCGCGGCAGGGAACGCGGGGCTCTTATCGCTTGACCGGGGAGTGGACCGATGACGCTCAAATCAGAATTCGAGACCGCCTGTCCCTGCTGCCGCGCCACGCTGGTGATCGACGTCAACCTCAGGAGAGTCGTGCGGCACGAGGATCCGGTCCGCGGCGACCGGCCCGAGCTGAGCGATGCCCAGCGCATCCTGGCGCAGGAAGCCGAGCGCCGCGAGGCGCTCTTCCAGGATTCGGTCGCCGCTGAGCGCACCCGCGGCGATGCGCTCTCCCGGCGCTTCGAGGAGGCGCTGAAGCAGGCCAACCAGGAACCCGTCACGAAGCCGACGAGAGACTTCGACCTCGACTGACGGCCGGGACGCGCGGCGCGCCTGGCCCCCTCCGCGCACCGTCATTCATACCGGTATTCGGCCGGCAGCGGCTTCCAGCGCTCGCGGCCGCGGTAGTAGATCGGCTTGCGGCCGTCGTGCTCGCGCATGTGGTCGCGATACCGCTTTCTCAGCGCCGCAATGCGCCGGTTCGACGTGCGGATCGGGCGATGCGGCCAGTCGAGCAGCACCCGCTCCACCTTCCAGACGCTTCGCTTCCGACAGCCGCCAGTCGTAGCCCCCCATCGCCTCCCGGAGATCGACCACGGCGTACGCGGTGATGCGGCCCGAGAAGTCCACGTAGGGATCGACGTAGCTCAGCGCCAGGGCGCGCGGCGTGTGGAAAACGGGCTTCCGCCCGTGCAGTCCCGGATCGCGCGAGCGCGCGATCGATCCCCAGCCGTCCCGCGTCCGGTAGACGAAGATGACGTGATCCAGCCGGTCGATCGACTCGAAGCTCAACACCAGCGGGGGATACCCGTGCTGCTCCAGGATGACCGCCGCCGCCAGCGCCGCCTCCAGGCAGTGTGCCGCGCCGTGCCGCACCACGCCGCGGAAACTGCGGAGCGTCGCGCCGTCGGGCTCGTCGTTATAGGGCAGCTCGTTCAGGTAGCGCTGCACCGCCGCCGGCGTGCGCAGGCGATCGACGACGGCGCGTTCGGCGCGGGTGAATGTCCCGTTCATCGCTGAGCGGCCTCCCGGATTGCCGCAACCAGTTCGGCCGGCGCCCATTCGGTCCCGTTCAGGACAGCCGTCAATCGCCCGCCGCCGTCAATCACCACCGTGCGCAGGTTGTGCACGACCTCGGACCCGTCGCGCGTGCCGACGACGCCGAACTGTGACCAGAATCGCTCGAGCTCCTCCCGGGTGCCGGTCGCGAAGTGCCACAGCGCGGGTTGCGCGCCGAGTGTTGCCGCATGCCGTGCCAGCACCTCGGGTGTGTCGTATTCGGGATCGAGGGTGACCGAGAGCAGCTGCACGCGTCCTTTCAGCGCCGGATCCTGCGCGAGCTGGTCCTGCACGGCCTTGAAATGCCGATCCATGAGCGGGCAGAAGTCGGGCAGCGGGCAGCGCGTGTACGTGAAGGTGACGGCGACAACCTGCCCACGGCGCGCGTCGAGCGTCCACGGCGCGCCGGTTTCGTCGACGAGCTGCGCGCCGCGCACGGCCTCGCCAGGCTCGAGGGCCCTGGCAGGCATCGCCGGCGCCATCCCGGACGTTGGCGCCAACGGCGCCATGCCGGTCCGCACGATTGAGCGCAGGTAGGCCTCCGATTCCTCGACGACGAGCGTCCCCTTCACCAGCTCGCCTGGAAAGCGTTCGGCCAGCAGCCGTTCCTCCCTCACCTTGAAGGCCATCGTCATGCCGGGCATGAAGCCGGGGATGTCGCCGTGCTTGATGGTGACCTCCTGCCGGGCTCCGTCCACGGCCAGGACTTGTCCCTCCAGCTCGAACTCCCGCGCGGAAGGGGCGCAGGCCCCGGCGGCCATCCCGAACAGCAGTAGCCAGTACCGATATCGACCCATCCCGCCAACTCTACCTGAATGGCCGGGATGCCGGGCAATCGCGGCAGCCGGCTGAGGCCGGGCAGGCACGCATTCTGCACGACTCCGGCTGCGAGGGCTTTCCCCGACGAGCACCTGTGCTCCGCGCCCTGGCCACATGGCCGTGCGCCTTTGGCAGCGCGAGGGAGGCCCATTGGATGCGTGTTGCGCAGGAGCGAGCATGGGCAGGAAACTCTACGTCGGCAACCTTCCGTATTCCACCTCCGAGGACCAGCTCACGGAACTGTTCAGCCAGGCGGGGAAAGTGGACACTGTCCGGGTAATGCGGGACATGGCTACCGGCCGCGCGCGTGGATTCGCGTTCGTGGAGATGGGGTCGGACGAGGAAGCTCAGCAGGCGATCAGCCAGTTCCACGAGCACCAGCTCGACGGACGCGCGCTGGTGGTCAACGAGGCCCGGCCAAAGCCCGAGGGGGGCTTTGGCGGGGGCGGCCGGGGCGGGTATGGTGGGGAAGGCGGGGGCGGCCGGGGTGGCGGCGGCCGGGGCGGCGACGACTACGGCGGCGGCCGGCGCAACGAGCCGCGCTGGTAGATCGCGAGCTGGGCGCCGGTGCGGGACGCCCCGTCAGCCGTCGACGATCCAGCCGTCGCGCAGTTCGATGATCCGGCGGCCGTAGGCGGCGTTCGCCTCCGAGTGGGTCACCTGGATGATCGTGGTGCCCGATTCGTTGAGCTTCCGGAACAGCTCCATGATCTCCTTGCCCTGGCTCGTGTGCAGGTTGCCGGTGGGCTCGTCCGCGAGGATCACCTTGGGGTTCGAGATCACGGCGCGGGCGACGGCAACGAGCTGCTGCTGCCCGCCCGACAGCTGATTGGGGTAGAGATCCTTCTTGCCCACGATGGCGAACTTGTCGAGGATGTCGCAGACCATGCTCTCCCGCTCCGACTTCCCGACGTCGCGATACGAGAGTGGAATGTCGAGGTTTTCGTAGACGGTCAGGTGGTCGAGCAGGTGATAGCTCTGGAACACGAACCCGATGTGGGCCTTGTGCAGCCGGGCGCGGTCCTTGGCGGCGAGCCGGTGCACGGCCTGGTCGACGAAGAAGTACTCCCCGGTCCAGGCGCTGTCGTGCATGCCGATGATGTGCAGCAGCGTTGACTTGCCGGCGCCGGAGGGGCCCATGATGGAGACGAACTCCCCCTCTTTGACGTCGACGTTGATGCGGCGCAGCACGTAGCTCCGGCTCGTGCCATGAGCGTAGGACTTTTCGATGTTGCGCAGGCCGATGAGCACGCCGGGCGCAAGCGCCGCGTCGGGCGAGGGGGTGTCGGCCGCCGGGGCCGGCGTGGTCGAGCGGGAGAAGAACGCCATGTCGTTGATACCTTTCGCGTGTTAGACGGAGGCTCCGCTAATCCTCACACGATTGGCGGTCGAGCGCCATCGGGAAGGGGAACGGGTAGTGTCGTGAAGCCGGAAGCTGCATGGCCGTCGTCTTATCATCAGGTTGTAGATGAGACAGATTGTACTCTTCGTGTCTTTATTCGCGTTTCTGGCCGCCCCGGCCTCCAGTGCGTGGGCCCGTCAGCTGAACGGGGATGCCGCGCCGGCGGCCGTCGATCCGGCGGGAGCGCCGCAGGCAACCCTCATCGACCCGGACGCGCTGCCGGTCAACCTCGACCGCATCCAGCGCCGCCTGTCGCGTCCGCCCGCCATCAGGCCCGAGAGCGGCCGTCTCGTCTTCAGGACCACGGTGTTCGGCCGGAACCCGACGATCGACGAGATCCTCGGTCCGGACTGGCGCAAAGGCCCGACGCCGGCCGGCGCCATGACCCACCAGGAGTTCCTGAACGTCGTCACGCCGAAGGACGTGCAGGGCTACGCGGCCTACGACAACAAGCAGGCCATGGTGATTGCCGCGACCTCCTTCGCGCTGCAGTGGGCGCTGAAGCAGGCGGTGAAGAAGCTGGACGACGCGAAGACCGCGCGGCAGAAGGAGGCGGCGCAGAAGGAAGTGGACGAGGCGCTGGCCGATCTCAGGAAAGCGCGCCGCGAGGCAGGCCTGCCGGACCGCTGACCATCACCTCTTCGTGCTGCGCCCGGCCATGAACGCTTCGATCTCGGCAACCGTGCGCGGTACCCGGCTGGACAGGCGTTCGAGGCCCGAGTCGGTGAGCAGGAACGAGTCCTCGACGCGCACCCCGATATTCCGGTACTTCTGCACCAGCGGCCGCACCTTCGCGACGAACGCCGCGTTGGCGTCGGTCTTCGGCAGGGCGTCGAGCGCCGCCTCGCGGATGTAGATCCCCGGCTCGATTACGAACGCCATGCCCGGCGCCAGCTTCGCGCCGGTGTTGACGTCGTGCACGTCCAGCCCGATGTGGTGGATCACGCCGTGGGTCGCCCACATCTTGAACTGCGTGCCTTCCGGCTCGGTGACGAGCCCCAGCTTGATCAGCCCGTCCCGCAGGACCGTGTCGCAGGCCGCCTGGACGTCGGCGGCGGTGGCGCCGGCGCGGGCGGCGCGCATGCCCGATTCCTGGGCGGCCAGCACGATCTCGTAGATGTCGCGCTGCTCGCGGCTGAAGGTGCCGCCGATCGGATAGGTGCGGGTGATGTCGCCCGTGTAGCCCTGATAGCTCCCCGCCGCATCCACCAGCAGCAGGTCTCCCGCCTCCATCTGCCGGGTTGACCGCGTGTAGTGCAGGATCGTGGCGTTCGGCCCGCTGCCCACGATCGAGGGGTAGCCCCAGCTCATCGCGCCGCTCCGCAGGTAGACCTCTTCGATGGCGGCCTCGACTTCGTATTCGAACTTGCCGGGCGCGGCCGCGCTCATCCCCGCGCGGTGCGCGTCGGCGGAGATGGCGACGCTCTTCTTCAGCACCTCCTGTTCGTACCGGGTCTTGATCTGGCGGAGGCCGTGCAGCACCGGCGTCGCATCGTGGACGGTGAAGCCGACGAACCGATCGCGGGCCCGGTTGGCGAACTCGGTGACCGGGCCGATCGGGCCCGACAGGCTCGGCTGGCGTTCGAGCAGCACGGAAAGCTTCGCGCGATTGTTCGTCAGCGCGTCGAAGAACCGGGCGTACTCCCCCTCCTTGCCACCGATGCCGCGTTTCGAGAGCATCGCGGCGACGAACGGCTCGAGCTCGCCGAGCAGCATGACCGTCTCGATGCCGCTCTGCGCGCTGGCTTCCGCGGCCGTCAGGACGTGCCCGTTCCAGTGCTCGCGGCGGGCGTCGCCGGCGCGGACGAACAGAATCTCCTTGCGGGTCTCGTTGCCGGGCATCAGGACGAGCACGGTCTCTTCCTGATCGATGCCGGTCAGGTAGAACAGGTTGCTGTCCTGGCGGTACTCGTAGTCGACGTCGAGCGAATAGACGCGGGTCGGTGCGCTCCAGAAGATGGCCAGGGCGTCGGGGCCGAGCGCCTCGAGGGCCCGGGCGCGGCGGGCCTTGAGGTCGTCCTGCAGCGGGCCGGCAACGACCAGGGCAGGAGCGAGGAGGACGAGGCACAGCGCGACGAGCGGAAGCCGCCTGGATATGCGCATATGGCTCGAAATGGTAGCAGAATGGCCGCCGTTTACCGAGAGGGCGGCGGGGTTCGCCGGAAAGCCGGCGGCACGGGAGGGGCGCCGCCATATTGTGATGGTGACAGCCCGGGTTTCGCGCCGGCGCGGCGGATGTACGGCGGGGAAGCGGGGGCGGCCGGGAGATGGCACACGGGGCCGAAAGGGGATGATGCGGCACGAGAGGATTGATGGTCCGCGCCGGGCGAGCCTGTCGCCGCAACTGCTGGTCGGCTTGCTGGTGATCGCGTTCGGGCTGTTGATGACGTTCGACAAGCTGGGGCTGGTGCGCGCCGACGAGTACGTGCGCTTCTGGCCGGCCGGCCTGATTGCCATCGGGATCCTCAAGATCGTGTACGCGCGCCACGGCGGACCGGGGGTGGCCGGCGGGGTGATTTTTGCCGCGGCGGGCACCTGGCTGCTGCTCGACGAGCTCGCGATCGTAGCCCTGGATCTGCGCGACGTCTGGCCGGCGCTCCTCGTGATTGGCGGCGGCTACCTCGTGTGGCAGGCGATGGCGCGTCCCGGTCCTGAAGCCGCGGCCGAAGACGCGCGGGCGCTGGTGTCGGCGGTCGCCGTGCTGTCGGGCGTGAATCGCGGCAGCAGCTCGCCCGCCTTCCGCGGCGGCGACCTCACCGCGGTCATGGGCGGCTGCGAGATCGACCTGCGGCAGGCAGCCATCGACGGCGAGGCGGTGATCGAGGTGTTCGCGCTGTGGGGCGGCATCGAGATTCGCGTCCCCGACGACTGGGCGGTCGAGTCGCGCGTCGTCGCCCTGCTCGGCGGGGTGGACGACAAGACGCGGCCGCCGCACGGTGCGGGCCGCCACCGTCTCGTGCTCCGCGGGATGGTCGTGATGGCGGGGCTCGAGGTCAAGAACTGACCGGCGATGCATCCGCTGCTGGCGCGCCGGGGGCACCTCGGGCTCTACCTGCTGCTGTGGCTGTTCGTCGGCGGCCTGCTGGCGGCGCTCCTCGCCGGCCAGCGCGGGCTGCCGTGGGGCCTCGCGTTCGCCATCGCGCTGCCGCTCGCGGTGATCTTCTCGTTCGTCTGCCTGTCGGCCTGGTACGTCTCGCGGGGGCTCCCGCTTGCCGCGACCGGCGCCGTCAGCGTGGTCGCCACCGCGCTCACGGCCGCCGTCCTGTCCTCCTCGCTCTGGCTGGTGCTGGCGCGCGGCTGGGCGGCGATCGTGGCGCCGTCGTTCGGCGTCGATCCGGCCGGCGTCCGCGGGCTCGACACGCTGATCTTCGGCTTCGGCGTGCTGCTCTACCTGCTGTCGCTTGCCGTCGCCTACCTCCTGGCGGTGTTCGCCGCCGCGCAGGAGGCCCGGCGGCGCGACCTCCAGGTGCAGGTCCTGGCGCGTGAAGCGGAGCTGCGCTCGCTGCGGGCCCAGATCGATCCGCACTTCCTGTTCAACAGCCTCCATTCCATCAGCGCGCTGACCACGGCGGACCCGCCGGGTGCGCGGCGGATGTGCCTGCTGCTGGCGGCGTTCCTGCGGGAGAGCCTGGCGCTCGGCGGGGAAGCGCGCATCACGCTGGCGCGGGAGCTGGCGCTCATCGAGGGGTTCCTCGCGGTCGAGCGGGTCCGCTTCGGGCCGCGGCTCTCGGCCGATATCGCCGCCGGCAACGCCGGCTCGTGCCTCGTGCCGCCGCTGCTGCTGCAGCCGCTCGTCGAGAATGCGGTGACCCACGGGATTGCCCACGTGCTCGACGGCGGCACGGTCCGGGTCGCGGCCGAGCGCTCGGCCGGCCGGCTGCACATCGTCGTGGAGAACCCGTGCGATCCCGAGCGGCCGCGGGGGCGCGGCACGGGAGTCGGGCTGGCCAACGTGCGGGCGCGCCTGCGGGCGCTGCACGGGGCGGAGGCCAGCCTGGAGGCGGGTGAGCGCCACGGCGTCTGGCGCGTCGCGCTGCTCCTTCCTGCGCTCGACGAACCTGGTGACGCGGGCGATCGCACCGGACCGCCAGGCGGCGGCGAGACAGGCGAGCGCCGCCCGTGAAAAGATGAACGGCATGTCAGCGGATCCCCTCCGCGTGGTCATCGTGGACGACGAGCCGCTCGCGCGCGCCGTCGTGCGGGAGTTCATCCGCCAGCACCCGGGGGTCGAGGTCGTGGCGGAGTGCGGCAACGGCTTCGACGCCGTCAAGGCGGTGGCCGAGCTGTCGCCCGACCTGGTGTTCCTCGACGTGCAGATGCCCAAGCTGAACGGCTTCGAGGTGCTGGAGCTGATCGGGCGGAGCGTGCCGGTGGTCTTCACGACCGCCTACGACCAGTACGCGCTGCGTGCCTTCGAGGTCCACGCCGTGGACTACCTGCTGAAGCCGTTCAGCGAAGAGCGGTTTGCCGAGGCGCTCGCGCGCGCCCGCCAGCGCCTCGCGGCGCGTGAGCCCGGCGCGGACCTCGAGGCGCTGGTCAGCGAGGGCCGCGGCCGCCAGGGGCCGGTCGAGCGCGTGCTGATCCGCGACGGCCCGCAGGTCCACGTGCTGCCGGTGGAGAAGATCGACTACGTCGAGGCGCAGGACGACTACGTCTGCTTCAAGACCGACGGCCGGCAGTACCTGAAGGACCAGACGATGGGCACGCTCGAAGCGACCCTCGATCCGGCGCGGTTCGTGCGGATCCACCGGTCCTACCTGCTGAACATCGAGCGCATCGCGCGCGTCGAGCTCTACGCCAAGGACAGCCGCGTGGCGATCCTGCGCGACGGCACCCGGCTGCCCGTCAGCCGCGCCGGCTACGCGCGGCTCTCTCGTCTGCTCTGACGCGCTGGACAGAGCGCCAGCGCAACTCCCAACTTCCAACGCCCAACTTCCAAGCAACGCCTAACTCCCAACGCCCAACTACCAAGCAACGCCCAACTCCCAACGCCCAACTACCAAGCAACGCCCAACTCCCAACGCCCAACTACCAAGCAACGCCCAACTCCCAATGCCCAACGAACCCTGCACCCTGAACCCCGAACCTTGCACCCTGCACCCTGCACCTTGAACCCCGTGCTGCACCCTGCACCCTGCACCCTGAACCGCCAAGCGAAACATCTTTAACTTGACACCGCCAGCCCGCCGGGAGCAGGATCGGACCAGTACGTTAACTAACCGGTTAGTATGAAAAGCAAGCGGGCTGGTCGCGCGGCGGTGAAACGCTCGGCGAGCGATCGCCGTTCGGGCGGTCAGGGAGCGCCTGGGCGGGGGAGCGCACCGGCGAAAGCGAGACGGCCCGCGCGCGGCGGCGCCGCGGCGGCCGGCACCCGCCACCGCCTCCTCGCCGCCGCCAGCGCGGAGTTCGCCGCGCACGGCTTCGCCGGCGCCAGCGTCGATCGCATCGCGCGCGCGGCGCGCGTCAACAAGGCGATGATCTACTACCACTTCGCCAGCAAGGCCGCGCTCTACCGCGAAATCGCCGGCGACATGTTCCACGCCGTCGGCGCCCGCGTGCGGGAGGTCGCGGCGTCCGGCGCCACGCCCGAGGCGAAAGTCGCGGGCTTCGTCGAGGCGATCGCCAGCGAGGCGCAGGCCCGGCCGCACTTTCCCGCCATCTGGTTCCGCGAGATCGCCGAAGGCGGTGCCCACCTCGACGTGGCGACGCTGCGCGAGGTCGGCGGCATCCTGGACGTGCTCGTCTCGATCCTCCAGGACGGGGTCAAGGCCGGCCGGTTCCGGCGCGTCCACCCCATCCTCGTGCACAGCGGCATCATCGGCCCGATCATGCTGTTCTTCGCGACGACGCGGCTGCGCGCCCGGCTGCAGCGCGCCGGTGTCGCCGGCGCCGCGGACGTGACGCGCGACGCCCTGGTCGCACACGTCCAGTCGGTCACGCTCGGCGCGCTCAGCAGGATGATGTGATGAAGCCACACGCGCGAGCCCCACACGCCGCCATCAGCGCCGTCCTGGTCATCGCGGCGGCCGCTGCCGGGATGTCCGCGTGCCGCGGCGGCGCGGACGAAGGGCCGGTGCGCGCCTCCGGCTACGTCGAGGCGACCGAAGTGCGGGTCGCCGCGGAAGTGGGCGGCCGCATCCTCGAGCTCGCGATCGAGGAAGGGGATCGGATCGCCGCCGGCGCGATCGTCGCGCGCCTCGACACGGCCGACACCGATCTCGCGCTGCAGCGCGCCGGGGCCGAGCGCGCCCAGGCGGACGCGCAGCTCGCGCTGCTCGAGGCCGGCGCGCGGGCGAGAGGACGTCCGCCAGGCCGCCGCCCAGGCGGCGTCGGCCCGCGCCGACGTCGCCGCCGTCGAGGCGGAGCTCCGCGCGGCCGCCGCCGATCTCGCGCGGTTCGAAGGGCTGCTCGCCTCGAATGCCGGATCGCGCAAGCAGCGCGACGACGCGGCGACCAGGCGCGAGGTGGCGGCGGCGCGCGTCAGCGCCGCGCAGGAGCGGGCGCGCGCCGCGGACGAGGCCGTCGCACGGCTGCGCGCCGGCGCGCGGCCGCCAGGAAGTGGCCGCGGCACGAGTCCCGCATCGATGCGGTGGACGCCCAGATCGCCGCGCTGAAGAAGGCACGGCCGACGCGACCGTGACGGTCCCCGGTCGGCGGCGTCGTCACCTCCCGCCTGGTCGACGCCGGCGAGGTGATCGCGCCCCGCACCCCGGTCGCCGATCGTCACCGATCTGGACCGCGCCTGGGCGAACGTCTACGTCGACGAGCCGCTCGTGCCGCGGCTGTCGATCGGGCAGGCCGTGCCGCTCGTCACCGACGCCGGGCAGCGCCTCGACGGCAGGATCACCTTCATCTCGCCGAGGGCCGAGTTCACGCCGCGCAACGTCCAGACCGCCGAGGAGCGGACCAAGCTCGTCTACCGCATCAAGGTCACCACCGACAACCGCGAGGGCGTGCTGAAGTCCGGGATGCCGGTCGAAGCGGAGCTGCCGCAGGTGAGCGCCGACGCGATCCGCTTCGACGGCGTGACGAAGGACTACCCGCCGATCCGGCGCTCGACCGGGTGTCGCTCACGCGTGCGGCGCGGCGAGATGTTCGGCGTGATCGGTCCCGACGGCGCCGGCAAGACCACGGCGATCCGGCTCGCCTGCGGGCTGCTTGCGTCCGGACGGCGGGCACGGTTCGCGTGCTTGGCCACGATCCGGTCGCGGAGCACGGCGCCATCACCGGCCTCGTCGGCTACCTGTCGCAGCGCTTCTGCCTCTACGGCGACCTCACGATCGACGAGAACATCGCGTTCCAGGCGGAGATGCACGGCGTCCGCCACTACGGCGCCGAGCGGGACCGGCTGCTGGCGATGACCCAGCTCACGCCGTTTCGCGGCCGCCGCGCCGATCGGCTGTCGGGCGGCATGAAGCAGAAGCTGGCGCTGGCGTGCACGCTGATCCACGAGCCGGACGTGCTGCTGCTCGACGAGCCGACGACGGGCGTGGATCCGGTGTCGCGCCGCGAGTTCTGGAAGCTGCTGTCCGAGTTCCTCGCCGGCGGGCTCACCATCGTGATGGCCACGCCCGTACCTGGACGAAGCGGAGCGGTGCGGCCGGGTGGCGCTGCTGCACGAAGGCCGCCTCATGGCGCTCGACGAGCCGGCGGTGCTGCAGGCGGCGTTCGCCGGCCTGCTGCTGGAAGTGGTGGCCGACACCCCGCGGCCGCCGATCGACGTGCTGGCGGCCGTCCCGGGCGTCGACGACGTGCAGGTGTTCGGGGATCGGGCGCACGTGCGCCTGGGCGCGATCGAGCCGGCGGCGGGAATCGACGCAGTCCGCCGCGCGCTGGCCGCGCAGGGCATCCGCGCTCCAGGGGATCCGGCCGGTGCCGCCGTCGCTCGAAGATGTGTTCATCGACCTGGTCACGCATGCCGGGACGACGGGACCGGCAGGTGCAGCATGACGAGCCGTCGCGCGCGCTTGTCGCGCTGCTCGTGCTCGCGACGGCTGGCGGCGCCGCGGCGCAGGAGCCGCCGCTGCGGCTGACGCTGCAGGAGGCGCTGGCCCGCGCCGAGCAGAACAGCCTGCGCGTGGCCGAGCTGCAGGCCCGCGCGGAGGCCGCCGGGGCCGTCGAAGCGGGGCGCCAGGCGGCCGACCGTCCGCTGCTTGCGCTGGCCGGCGGCTACACCCGCACCAATCATGTGGACGGAGTTCGCGGTGGCGGTGCCCAACCTGCCGCCCGCGGATCCTCTACCCCGACGTCCCGGACAACTATCGGGCGCGACTCGATCTCCAGTGGCCGATCTATACCGCCGGCCGGAGCGATGCGCTCGAGCGCGCCGCCCGGGCGGAGCGCGATGCGGCCGGGCTCGACGTCCTGGCCGCCCGCGCGGACCTCAGGCTCGAAGCGGCGCGGGCGTTCTGGGCGCTCGTGACCGCCGACCGCACGGCGGACGTGGTCACGCGGCGCGCTCGACAGCACCGATGCCCATCTGCGCGAGCTGCAGGCACGGCTGGAGCAGGGCCTGATCCCGCCGAACGACGTGCAGTCAGCCGGCGCCCAGCGGTCGCGCCAGCGCCTGCTGGCGATCGAGGCGCGTTCCCTCCGCGGCGTGGCCGAGGCGGATCTGCGCCGCGTGATCGGCGAGGACCGGCGCGTGCGGATCGAGCCGGTCGCGCCGCCCGACGCGCTGGCGACGACAGCGGCGCCGGACGCGCCGGCGCCCGATACCCTCCTCGACATGGCCCGCGCGGAACGGCCGGAGCGCAGGGCCCTCGAAACGCGGGCGGCGGCCGGCCGCGCCCGCGCCTCGGCCGCGGCTGCCGCCGGCCGGCCGCAGGTCTCGCTGGCCGCGGGCTACGACTACGCCCGTCCCAACCCGCGCATCTTCCCGCGCTTCGACGCGTGGCACGACTCGTGGGACGTGTCGGTGAACGTCAGCTGGTCGCTGTGGGACGGCGGACGCCGCCGCGCGGAGCAAGCGGAAGCGGCCGCGCTCACCCGCGCGCTGACCGCCCGCGGCGTCGGACTTCGACCGGCAGCTCGCCTTCGAGGTCGAGGGGCGCCGCCTCGAGCTCGACGCGAGCCGGGCCGCCATCGCGGTGGCCGACGAAGGCATCGCGCGCCGCTGCCGAAGCGCGGCGCGTCGTGGGCGAGCGCTTCGCCGCCGGCGTGGCCACGAGCACCGAGGTGCTCGACGCCGATACGGCGGTGCTCCAGGCGCAACTGGATCGCACGCGCGCCGTCGCCGGGTGCGCGTCTGGCGCAGGCGCGGCTGGACCGCGCGGTCGGACGGTAACCCGGATCCGGCGGGAGGTCTGCCGTGGTCAGTCAACCGGCCAGCACCAATGCCATCGAGGTCAGGGGGCTGACCCGGCGCTTTGGCGCGTTCGTGGCCGTGGACGAGCTGACGTTCGACGTCCGCCGCGGCGAGATCTTCGGGTTCCTCGGCAGCAACGGCGCCGGCAAGTCCACCACCATCCGCATGCTGTGCGGGCTGCTGCGCGCCGACCTCCGGCACGGCGACGGTGGGCGGCATCGACGTCACGCCGCGATCCCGAGGGGGTCAAGGCGCGCATCGGCTACATGTCGCAGCGCTTCTCGCTCTACGAACTGCTCACCGTCGATCAGAACATCCGCTTCTTGGGCGGGCCTCTACGGGCTCGACGGCCCGCGGCTCGCCGCGCGGCGGGATGTCGTGCTCGAGATGGCCGGCCTCGCGCGGCCGCGAATCCACCCTGGCGCGCGACCTCGCCGGCGGCTGGCGCCAGCGGCTGGCGCTCGGCTGCGCCATCCTGCACGAGCCGCCGATCCTGTTCCTCGACGAGCCGACCGGCGGCGTCGATCCGCTGGCCCGCCGGCAGTTCTGGCGGCTGATCGATGCCTTGTCGCAGTCGGGCGTGACCGTGCTCGTCACCACCCACTACCTGGACGAGGCTGAACGGTGCCACCGGGTCGCGCTGATCCATGCCGGGGCGCTCGCCACGATCGGCACCACCCGCGAGGTCAAGGGGGTGTTCGCCGGCCGCCCGATCGTCGAGGTGCGCGGCCGCGACCCGGTCGCGATCATGACGGCGCTCGACGCCATGCCGGAGATCGAGAAGACCAGCCTGTTCGGCACGGCGGTCCATGCGGTGACGCGCGACGCCGCGACTGGGCCCGAGAGGGTCACCGAACGCCTGCGCGCCGCCGGCGCCCCCGCGGCGAGCGTCGTCCAGGTGCCGCCATCGCTCGAGGACGTCTTCCTCGACGTGGTCGAGCGAGCCAACCGGGCCAGGCAGGAGCGCAGCCGTGAAGGGGGCGCTCGCCGTCGACCGCAAGGAGCTGCGGCAGATCGCGCGCGATCGGCGCACGCTGCTGATCCTGGTGTTCATCCCGGTGTTCTTCCTGCTGCTGTACGGCTACGCGCTGAACTTCGACATCCGGCACATCGCGCTCGCCGTCGAGGACCGCGACGGCACGCCCGAGAGCCGGGCGCTCGTCTCCGCCTTCATCAACTCCGGCTACTTCGACCTCGCGGCCGCCGTCTATTCGCCGGCGGACGCCGAGCGGCTGCTCGATCTGAACGACGCGCGGGCGGTGCTGGTCATCCCCGAGGGCTTCGGCCGCGACGTCGCCACGCGGCGCGGCGCCACCGTCCAGGTGCTCATCAGCGGCGACAACGCGAACACCGCCACCACGGTGATGGGCTACGCCCTCAGCATCGTCCGCGACGTGTCGGCGCTCGCGCCGGGCGGGGTCAGCATTGCGCCGCCGCTCACCGTCGAGCCGCGCATCTGGTACAACCCCGAGCTGCGCAGCACGCTGTTCCTGGTGCCGGGCCTGATCGCCTACATCGCGATGATCACCGCGGTGGCGTCCACGGCGCTGTCCATCGTCCGCGAAAAGGAGATGCGGGACGATGGAGCAGGTGCGGATGGCGCCGATCGACACGTTCGCCTTCGTCGTCGGCAAGACCATTCCGTATTTCCTGATTTCGCTGACCTCGGCGGCGCTGATCATCCTCGCGGCGATGGTGCTGTTCGGGCTGCCGATGCGCGGCAACTGGGTGCGCGCTGCTGCGTGGCGCTGTCGCTGTTCCTGGTCGGCGCGCTCGCGACCGGCCTGCTGATCTCGACCGTCGCCGACACCCAGCAGGTCGCCTTCCAGATGGCGCTGCTGATCTCGCTGCTGCCGACGCTGATCCTCTCCGGCTTCATCTTTCCCGATCTCGAGCATGCCGCCGGCGCTCCAGCTCGTCACCAATCGTCGTGCCGGCCCGCTACTTCCTGATCGCGCTGCGCGGCATCGTGCTCAAAGGCTCGCCGCTGGCGGCGCACACCGGTCCGCTGATCGCGCTGTCGATCTACGCCGCCGGCGATGCTGTCGCTGGCCTCGCTCCGCCTGGCGCGGGAGCGCGCCTGACGTGCAGCGCCTGCGGTTCCTGGTGTGGAAGGAGTTCCTCGAGCTGCGGATGAACCCGCGGCTGTTCGGCGTGGTCATCGTCGCGCCGATCATCCAGCTGACGCTGCTCGGCTATGCCGCGACGACCGACGTGAAGGACGTGCCGGTCGTCGTCGCGGACGGCGACCGGACGCTCGCACAGCCGCGACCTGGTCGCGCGGTTCGACGCGTCGCCGAACTTCACGCGTCGTCGACGACCGTGACGACCGTCGCGGAGATCGAGCCGTTCCTCGAGCGCGGGCGCGCCTGGCTGGCGCTGTCGATTCCGGCCGGCTACGGCGCCGCGATCGGCGCGGACCGCAGCGCCGGTCGCGTGCAGGTCGTGGCCGACGGCACCGACTCGAACTCCACCACCGTCGCGCTCGGCTACGCGACGAGCCTGATCGGCGGCTACGCCCAGGAGATCCTGGCCAGGCGGTCGCCCGGCGTCCCGCGCGCCGGTCATCGACGCGCGGATCCGCGTCTGGTTCAACCCGCAGCTCGAGAGCCGCTTCTTCATGATGCCGGGCGTGCTCGCGCTGGTCCTGCTGGTCGTCACGGCCAACCTGGCGTCGATGGCGGTCGTGCGCGAGAAGGAGCTGGGCACGCTCGAGCAGCTGAACGTCACGCCGCTGCGGCGCTGGGAGCTGATCGTCGGCAAGCTGCTGCCGTACGGCGTGATCGCGATGATCGACGTGCTGCTGGTGGTCGCGGTCGCGGTGTTCTGGTTCGAGGTGCCGCTGCGCGGCAGCTTCGCGCTGCTGTTCGCGATGTGCGGCATCTACGTGTTCTGCACGCTGGCGCTCGGGCTGTTCATCTCGACGATCTCGGACACCCAGCAGCAGGCGATGATGACCGTCGACGTTCTTCTTCCTGACGCCGATGATCTACCTCTCGGGCTTCATCTTCCCGATCGAGAACATGCCGGCGCGTGATCCAGCCGGTCACCTACCTGATTCCGCTGCGCTACTTCCTGGTGATCGTCCGCGGCATCTTCCTGAAGGGCATCGGCCTGGCCTACCTGTGGCCCCAGGCCCTGGCGCTGGCGGCCTGGGGCGGCGTGGTCCTGGCGCTGGCCGTCGCGCGCAGCCGGAAGCGGGAGAAGTAGCGTCCGCCCTGACGCATCTGTGCGGGAGCGTCCCGTTCTGGCACACTCCGGGCGCACACGAGGATGGGCGCGCACCGCCGGATGGCCCGCTTTCGCCGAACAAAACTGCACGATCCGCGACAGGACTGTCGTGGCATGTGCCGTGCTCGAATCTCCCTCAGATCTATCTGCAATCGACGTGCGACGGTGTGTCGCGAGGGAGTGTTCTGGTGATGACACGCAAGCTTCTGGTGATGGTTCTCGCACTGCTCGGCGCCGCCGGTCCGGCGCTGGCGCAGGGGCAGCAGTCCGGCACGCTGGGCGGCCGGCTGACCTCGTCCGACGGCCTGGCGCTGCCGGGTGCCACGGTGAGCGTGGCGTCGGGCGCGCTGCAGGGCGAGCGGGTCACGGTCACCGACGTGAACGGCGTCTACAGCCTGCCGGGCCTGCCGCCCGGGAGCTACGCGGTCACCTTCGAGATGGACGGCCTGGCGACCGTCGAGCGCCAGGCGCAGGTGTCGCTCGGCGGCGTGGTGGCGATGGACCAGGTGCTGTCGCCGGCGCGCGTGTCCGAGGTCGTGAACGTGCACGGGAGCGCGTCCGGCGCCGGTCAGCTCGCCGGCCGGCGCCTTCAACGTCCGCGCCGACGCAGTTCTCGCTGATGCCGGTCGGCCGCACCCCGTTCGCCCTCGCCGAGCTGGCGCCCGGCCTGACCGACAACACGCCGAACAACAACCAGGTGACCATCGGCGGCGGCGTTCGCCTACGACAACGTGTTCCTGATGGACGGCGTGGACATCAACGACAACGTGCTCGGGCAGCCGAACGCGCTGTTCATCGAGGACGCCATCCAGGAAGTGCAGGTCCTGACGTCGGGCGTGTCGGCCGAATACGGCCGCTTCAGCGGCGGCGTCGTCAACGTGATCACCAAGAGCGGCGGCAACCTGTTCTCCGGCGCGTTCCGCACGCAACTTCACCAACCCGGCCTGGGGCGTCGAGACGCCGCTCGAGAAGAGCGCCGGCACCACCCGCGCCAGCAAGCTGTCGCCGACCTACGAGATGACCGTCGGCGGCCCGGTGGTGCGCGACCGCGTCTGGTTCTTCGGCGGCGTCGCGCATCGAGCGCACGACCACGCAGGGCACGTTCTGCGCAGACCCGCGTCCCCTACACCAGCCGGAACGACAACACGCGCTACGAAGGGCAAGCTGACCGGGACGGTCGCCAGCGGGCCACACGCTGCAGGGCACCTTCATCGACAACACGCAGCAGAGCTGGTGCAGCCGTCGTTCGGCGGCAGCATCGACCCGGCCACCATGACCACGCCGTCGACGCTGAACCGGCTCTTCGTGACGACCTGGCGCGGCGTGGTCGGCGCCGCGGACGTTCGCGACCGCGCAGTACTCGCAGAAGAACTGGCAGCTGGCAGAACGCCGGCAACTCCAGCACGAACGTGCTGCGACTCGCCGATTCTGACCCGCGGCTTCACGGCGGGCGTCCCCGGCGGCCTCCAGTACAACGCGCCGTACTTGGATTCCACCGACCCGGAAGAGCGCAACAACCGCCAGCTCGACCGCCAGCGTGTCGCAGATGCTGCTCGTCGCGCCGGGCCGGGACGCACGAGGTCAAGGGCGGGTTCGAGTACTTCGTGTCGACCCGCGTCGGCGGCAACTCGCAGACCTCCACCGGCTACGTGTTCCAGACCGACTACGTGCTCGACGCCGACGGCCGTCCGGCACTCGACGCCGACGGCGGGCTGATTCCGCGGTTCGTGCCCGGCGTCGTCGCGCGTGCAGGTGTGGCAGCCGATGCGCGGCGCCACGATCGACATCACGACCGCGTCGCTCTTCGTGAACGACCACTGGGTGGCGACGCCGCGGCTGACCTTCGACCTCGGCCTGCGCTTCGAAACGGTCGGCAGCGAGGCGACCGGCGGCATCAGGCGGTCGACGTGCAGACGCTGGTGCCGCGCGCTCGCCGGCGCCTTCGACCTGACCGGCGACGGCCGGACCATCCTGCAGGGCACCTACGGCCACTACGCCGGCAAGTACAACGACGTGCAGTTCTCGCGCAACTCCAACGTCGGCAACGCGGACCGCTACGTCATGGCCTACACCGGGCCGGCGGGCGAAGGCCGCGCCTTCGCCGCCGGCCTTCAACCCGGCGAACTACTCCGTCCCCGTCAGCGGCACGTTCCCGACCGCCAACGTCTTCTTTGCCGGCGACCTGCAGTCGCCGCTGACCAAGGAGCTGTCGGTGGCGCTGGCGCGCGAGCTCGGCCGCGGGCTGGGCGCGCGCCACCTACGTCAACCGGTCGGCCACGGACTTCGTCGAGGACTTCATCACCGTGGACGGCGGCCGCACGAACATCAACCGCAACGGCCTCGTCGGCACGTTCGACAACAGCGTCTACCGCAACACCGATCTCGGCCGCCGCGACTATCAGGCGGTCGACCTGCAGGCGGCCTACCGCCTGGGCTCGTCGCTGACGGTCAACGGGCAGTGGACCGTGCAGCTCGAGAACGACGGCAACTTCGAAGGGGAGTCGGCGAACAACCCGGCGGTGCCGTCGCTCATCGGCGACTACCCGGAGATCTACGTGGCGGAGCGCAGCTTCCCGATGGGGCGGCTGGACGACTTCCAGCGCCACAAGGTGCGGGTGTGGGCGAACTACACCCTCGACCTGCAGCGCTTCGGCCGCCTCGACGTGTCGCCGCTCTATCGCTACAACTCGCCGCGCACCTTCTCGCTGGTCGCGGCGTCGGTGCCGCTGACGGCGCAGCAGGCGGGCACGAACCCGGGCTACGTCAGGCTGCCGTCCAGCCAGCCGGTGTTCTTCGGCCTGCGCGGGTCGCAGGAGTTCGAGGACTACGCGCTGTTCGACCTCGGCCTGACCTACGGCGTGCCGGTCTGGCAGTCGTTCCGTCCGTGGGTGAAGCTCGAAGTGCTCAACCTGCTCAACAACCAGCAGCTGATCGCGTGGGACACGACGGTCACCGCCGACATGGCCGGCCCGACCGACGCCAACGGGCTGCCGCTGAACTACCTCACCGGCCCGAACTTCGGGAAGGGCACGTCGAGCGCCCACTACGCCCGGCCCCGGCAGGGCATGGACGGCGGCCGCACGTTCGTGGTGGCGGCGGGGGTAAGGTTCTAAAAGGGCTAAGGGCAAAGGGCTAAGGGCTAAGGTTGGTTCTGCTTGGTGTGCTCTTGGCTTTGATGACGATTGCTCTGAGGATGCAGGCGAGCTCGCGGGCTTCTGTGAGCAGGGGGGTGGCGGCGGCACTGAGCTCCGGGTGGCAATCGGCGATCAACCGCAGCCAGTATCGCGCCTCCTCGCACTCCTTGAGGGCGATGTAGTTCTTGTGGATGAAGTCCGGTTTCGTGTGGGCCTCCTTGGCTTCGGCGAGGTTGGCCCCCACGGAGCCGGCCGCGCCGGCCAGCTGCATCGCGAGGCCGCGCACGATGACGTCGTGCGATGTCAGGGAACGGCAAAAGGCCACGACCTCCCGTGCAAACACATAGGAGCGCTCGCGGATGTCGTAAGGCTTCGGCGGCACGCACAGTGTGACGCAATCGCCGCACCAGCGAAGATCATCAGCAAACCCGTCCCGCCGCGCCCCGACGTCTCAGGTTCCGGGTGGTCAGCCCTTCGCCCTTCGCCCTCCGCCGTTCGCGCAGCGGCGCTCTTTGGCTGCCAAGCCACATCGCCCTGCCGCGCCTCGGCCCACGCGCGGAAAAATGCGCCTCCGGCGGTGACCTGACGATGCCCGCTCCGGCTGGGGTGATTCGAAAGCCGGTGCGCAATCAGTTGGACCCCCAGGCGATCCGGAGGTCAGTGGCGAAAGGGCGCCTCCGCGGCCGGTGCGCCTGTAGCGCATTTTTCAGACTGCCGCCGTCGCGCTAGCCGAATCGCGCCGGCAGGACGATATGGCTTGTCCGCCACGCGCCGCACATTGGGCGGTGGGACCTTGGGCCTTGGGCCCTGGGCCTTCGCCCTTCGCCCTATGCCCTCCGCCCTCGCCCTGCGCCCTTCACCCTTGGAGCCAGGCGCCGCGCCGCGCAGCCGGAACGCGGGCGGAGCGATGCGCCGCGGCGAGTCCCGTCCCTGCGATCCGTGTCGTCCGCAACACCACCGGCGCATCGGTGCGCTTGGCGGATGTCGCCCTGGCCACCCCTACTCGCCGCGCCCGCGAGCGCAGCGAGCGTCCGAGCGCAGCCGCGTTCCCGCCTCGCGGAAGCGGCCCCCGGACGGGCAGTGCCGGCACCGGTCCAAATTAGCCGGCCGCATCCAGCACCGGGGCGCTTTCAGCACATTCTCGTCTTCCGCTCTGGGCGCCAGCCGCATCGCGCCGGCGGACGATGTGGCTCGGCCGCCAGGAAGCGCCGCCAACGGATTGAGACGTCTCGGGCAATGCGGACTCAGTCCCCAGTTCCCCAGCTCCCCAGCTCCCCAGTTGTCGCAAATGGGATCCGCCTGTGCGATTCTGAACAGCCGGAGCGGGGCCCTGGCGCGGGCAACTTCAAATTCATTCCGTAATCCTTCGTTGGGCCGGCTGGCAGGGAGTTCGCTCGGGGCACGGGATGGCACCACGATGCGCGATCTGAGATACGCCGTCCGCACCTTGCACCGGGCCCCGGTGTTCACCCTTGCCGCCACGCTCACGCTGGCGCTCGGCATCGGCGCCACGACGGCCATCTTCAGTGTCGTGCATGCGGTCCTGCTGAGACCGCTGCCCTATCGCGACGTCGAGCGGCTGGTGGTGACCCGCCTGTCGCTCCCGGACTACCGCGACGTGCAGCGCAGTGCGCGGTCGTTCGCCGGGACAGCCGTCTGGGCGTCGAACCTCTATGCCCTCCAGACCGGCGGCGAAAGCTCGCAGGTGGTCGGCGGCGTGATCTCTCGCGACCTGCTGCCCCTGCTCGGCGTCACCCCGATTCTCGGCCGCAACTTCACGACAGACGACGAGGCGCAGGCGACGGTCATCCTCAGTCATGGATTGTGGCAGTCGGTGTATGGCGGGGATCCGGCAGCCATCGGCAGGAGCGTCGATCTCGGGGGCACGCCGTACGTCGTGGTGGGCGTGGCGCCCGACGGGTTCCGGTTTCCCACGGGGGAGTTTCAGCTCTGGACGCCCCTCGGTCTGCTCGAGAACACCGCCCCGCCCCAGGCCGAAAACCGCGCGCTGCGGATCTTCAACATGGTCGGACGGCTCGAGCAGGCAGCGACGCTCGCTCAGGCCCGCGATGAGCTCGAGGTCATCAGCGGCGAGCTGGCTCGCACCTACCCGCTGACCAATGCCGATGTCGTGCTGCGCCCGGAGCCGCTGCGCGAGCGGCTGCTGGGCGATGCGCGGATGCCACTCCTCGTGCTCCTGTCGGCGGTCGGCCTGCTGCTGCTCATCGCCTCGGCAAACGTCGCGAACCTGATGCTGGCCCGTACGGCGGCGCGGGCGCGCGAGCTGGCGGTTCGTGAAGCGCTCGGGGCCACTCGCTTCCAGCTCCTGCGCCAGCTGGCGGTGGAAGCTCTGGTCCTCGCCGTTGCCGGTGGCGCGCTGGGTGTGTTCGCCGCCGCCTGGGTCATCGACCTGCTGCCGGCGCTGCTGGAAACGCGCCTGCCGCGCGCCGAGGGGATTGCGCTCGACGCGCCCGTGTTCGCCGCCGCCGCCGCGGCCACCTTGCTCACCAGCCTGCTCTTTGGCACGGCGCCGGCGCTGCAGCGGCCGCGCGGCGCCGGCATGCTCAGGGGAACGGGCGCTACCGCCTCGAAAGGGCGCACCGGCCGGACCCTTCGCCGCGGGATTGTCGTCTGCGAAGTGGCGCTGGCCGTGCTGGTGGTGGTCGGGGCCGGCCTGCTCGTGCGCAGCTTCGTGACCCTGACGTCCCGCGATCCTGGCCTGGTGCCCGACCATCTCCTGTCCTTCACCGTCCAGTTCGCGCACCCTGGCGCCCTGTCCGCCGAGCACTCGGCCGACGCCCTCGTGGCGGGGCTGTCCGAACTGCCGGGCGTCGAGGCCGCCGGAGGCGCAACCGGGCTGCCGGTCGTGACGCCACAGCGCGGGGCTCGGTTCGAGGCCGAGGGGCGAACGCTGAATGCCGAGGAGTCGTTTGCCTTCTTCATCGCCACGACACCTGGCTACTTCCAGACGATTGGCACACCGGTCCTCCAGGGACGGGAGCTGGATCGCGGGGACGCGACAGGCGGACAGCCGGTTGTCGTGATCAATCGCGTCCTGGCCCGGACGCTGTTCCCGGGGCAGGAGGCGCTCGGGCGCCGCCTGCGCGTGATCAACCCCGAATACGCCAACGATTGGCGGACCATCGTCGGGGTCGTGGGAGACGTCCGTTACCAGGGCTTCGACGGCGAGGTGCAACCCACGATTTACGCGCCGTTCGCACAAACCCCCTTCCCCTGGCTCTACATGATGGTGCGCACGGCCGGCCAACAAACGGCGTCCGTTAGCGCCATCCGCGAGCTCGTCCGCCGTGTCGATCCTCGCCTGACAGCAGCCGGCTTCAGGCAGATGACCGACGTGGTGGACGGCACGGTGGCGGAGCCGCGCTTCAGCATGCGGCTGGTCTCGGGGTTCGCGGCGCTGGCGGTCATCCTGGCCGGCGTCGGCATCTACGGCGTGATCGCCTACGCCATCACGCAGCGGACGGCCGAGATCGGCCTGCGGATCGCCCTTGGCGCCGGCCGGGCCGAGGTCGTCGCCCAGGTCGTCCGCGAAGGCCTCATGATGACGGCGCTCGGCGTGGCCATCGGCCTCGGCTTGGCCGCCGCGGCAACCAGGTTGATGCGGGGACTGCTCGTCGGGGTGACACCGCTCGACCCCACCGCCTTCGCCGCGGGAGCACTCTCGCTCCTGGTGGTGGCCCTGGCGGCCAGCTATTTCCCCGCACGCCGCGCCGCCCGCGTGGATCCGGTGGTGGCGTTACGGGAGGGGTGAGGGGAAGGGCTAAGGGCTAGGGGCCAAGGGCGAAGGGCGGGGGCCAAGGGCAAAGGGCCAAGGGCAAAGGGCCAAGGCAAAATCCGCGGAGGTCTGGCGCAAACCGACGACTGCGAGCCGCGCGGGCATTGCAGCGTTGCTTAAAGACACTCGATCAGCCGCTTCGCGAACTCCGGCCCCAATCCCTGCTCCTCGTGCTTGAAGTACACGAAGGCGTCGGCGACCGTGGGGAGCCCAGCGATCGTCCGGGCCCAGCGCTCGATGTCGGCGGGCTGGTAGCCTTCGTCGCGCAGGCGGAAGTAGGCATAGTCCGCCGTGATCTCGAGCGGCGTGGTCATTTTCTCGCTGTCGGCGATGCAGAGCGCCAGGTTACGTTCCCGCAGCGTCGTGAAGACCTCGTCGTCGAACCACGAAGGATGACGGAACTCGAACGCCGCGCGGGTGCCTTCGGGCAGCAGCGAGACGAATTCCCGCAGGACAGGCGCATCCTTCTTGAAAGTGGGCGCCAACTGGAACAGCAGGACGCCAAGCTTCGGCCCGAGGGTGCGGGCGGTCTGGCAGAACGCCTGGACGAGCGACTCAGCGCGCTGCAGTTTCAGGTCGTGGGTGATGCGGCGCGGCGCTTTCAGGGTGAAACAGAATGACGCCGGCGTGGCAGCGCTCCAGCCGGCGAGCAGCGTGTCGGTCGGCAGGCGATAGAACGTGTAGTTGATCTCGACAGTCGGGAAGCGCTCGGCGTAGAAGGGCAGCATCTTGCCGGTGCTGAACTTCTCAGGGTAGAACGTTCCGCGCCACTCCGGATAGTTGTAGCCGGAGGTCCCAACGAGCACGCGTGAAGGCATGGCGGAAGTGTATCGCTTGCGGAAAGGGCGAAGGGCGAAGGGCGAAGGGCGAAGGGCAAAGGGCGAAGGGCGAAGGGCGAAGGGCGAAGGGCGAAGGCCCAACGCCCAACGCCCAAGGCCCAACCGCCAACCCGCGGCGCGTGGCGGCCACGCCATATCGGCCTGCCGGCGCGATTCGGCTAGCGCGACGGCGGCAGTCTGAAAAATGCGCTGCAGGCGCACCGGCCGCGGAGGCGCCCTTTCGCCACTGACATCCGGATCACCTGGGTGTCCAACTGATTGCGCACCGGCCCCTGAATTACCCCAGCCGGAGCGGGCATCGTCAGGTCACCGCCGGAGGCGCATTTTTCCGCGCGTGGGCCGAGGCGCGGCAGGGCGGCGGGGGAAAGGGCAGAGCAAAGGGCGAAGGGCGAAGGCCCAACGCCCAACGCCCAACGCCCAAGGCCCAAGGCCCAACCGCCAACCCGCGGCGCGTGGCGGACAAGCCATATCGGCCTGCCGGCGCGATTCGGCGAGCGCGACGGCGTCAGTCTGAAAAATGCGCTGCAGGCGCACCGGCCGGTCGCTGACAATGCGTGCGCCCTTTCGACACTGACATCCGGATTGCCTGGGTGTCCAACTGATTGCGCGCCGGCTCTGAATCACCCCAGCCGCAACGCCGGATGACGAGATGCCGCGCCCGTCGAATGCAGCGGACGCAGCGTCACGGGCTGACGGGCCGAGGCGCGGCAGGGCGATGTGGCTCGGCCGCCAAGAAGCGCCGCGAGCGTCATGTGTCACCGCCGGCAGATCCGGGCGGCGCCGGCACTGGTCGTCCGGGGCCCGCTTTCGCGAGGCGGGAAAGCGGCCTCCGCTCATACGCTCGCTACGCTCGCTGGCGCGGCGAGTAGGGATGGCCCGGGCGACATATGTCAAGCGCACCGATGCGCCGGGGGTGATTCGAACGCTGCGGATCACAGAGACCGAACTCGCCGCGCGGAATCGCTCCGCCCGCTTTCCGGCTGCGCGGTGCGGCGCCTCGCTCCAAGGTCCCCGGCCGATCAGCACCGGCACCACCCGACGCCAGCGGCCACGACGCCGCTCACGGGAGCGCGCGGCCTCATTTCCAAACGCCAACACCCGAGCTGCAACGCGCGGTTCCGCGGCGCGTGGCGGACAAGCCATATCGTCCTGCCGGCGCGATTCGGCGAGCGCGACGGCGTCAGTCTGAAAAATGCGCCGCAGGCGCTCCGGCCGCGCAGGCGCCGATTCGGCACTGACGCCCAGATCACCCGGATGCCCAACTGATTGCGCACCGGCTCTGGCATGACCCGAGCCGGAGCGGGCATCGTCAGGTCACCGCCGGAGGCGCATTTTTCCGCGCGTGGGCCGAGGCGCGGCAGGGCGACGTGGCTGGGCCGCCAGAAAGCGACGCTACAGGAAGGGCAAAGGGCGAAGGGCGAAGGGCGAGGGCGAGGGCGAAGGCACTACGTCACTGTGACCGCGAAATCCACGATTGTCCGTTCGGCCCAGTAGCCATCGGACCCGTTGTTGGCGCTCTCCAGGAACCCGCAGTGGCCGCCGTGGCGGGTGATCATCAGGCGCACATGCCGGTTGCCCGACAACGCCGGCTCGCGGAACGGTGCGGCAGGGACGAACGGGTCGTCTTCCGCCGTGATTACGAGGGCGGGTACCGCGACGCGATCGGCCACACGCATTGCGCTGGCGCGGTGGTAATAATCCTCGGCGCTCGCGAAACCAAAATGCGGCGCGGTGTACACCGCGTCGAACTCGCGGACGGTGCGGATGGCGGACAGCCGATCGAGGGAGAAGCGGCCGGGAAAGCAGACGGCCTTGCGCCGCATGCGCGCCTTGAGGCCGCGGACGAAGTTCCACTGGTAGACGAGATTCCGGCGCCGCTCGAGGGCCTGCACGCAAGCCTCGAGCTCGATCACGGGGGAGACGGCGCAGACGCCGCGCAGCTGGGGCGGTGCCGCGGCGCCGTAATCGCCCGCCAGCTTGAGCGCGAGGTTGCCGCCGAGCGAATACCCGGCCACGACGACCTGCGCGATGCCGTCCCGCTCGACGACCTCGCGCAGCACGAAGTCGGTATCGTGTGTCAGGCCCGAGTGGTAGAGGCCGGGCGCCAGCCGCTCGGTGCCGCCGCACGTCCGCTGGTTGAGCCGGATGACGTGGAAACCGCTGGCGAATGCCTTCTCGGCGAGCCCCTGCATGTAATGGGCGCTGCTCGACCCTTCCAGCCCGTGGAGCGCCATCAGCAGGGGATGCCGCGCGCGCTCCCGGTGCCAGTGGCAGTGAGCGAGCACGCGCGTATCCGCCGTGACGTCGAACAGGCGCGTCTCGGCGGCTGGCAGGGATGGGAATCGGCGGCGCCGGCCCCAGCAGTAAACGGTCATCAAGTGGCCGTTCGCCAAACCGGACCTCGGCTGGTATTCGGAGAACGACATGGTCAACGCAGCTGGTACACCCTGATGTCCCCCGATCGGAACCGCTCGGGCAGCGGCAGTTCCGCCTCGGTCACGAGATAGTCGAGGCCGTAGTCGGCCGCCAGCCGGCGGGCTTTCCCGGCCGACAACGCCGAGAAGTCTCCGAGCGCGTCGTTCCTCTCCCGCGCCCGGAGGGCGATGCGCCGATCGTACATCCCGACGGCCTGATCCTTCGTGGCCTCGAGGAACACGTCGTGTCCGGCAGCCATCCGGAAGCTCGTTCCGTACTTCGACGCATGCGCCGGGTCCGCCAGCCATCCCGTCGCGGGCGGTTGCGCTCGCGCCCACGCGGCCACGCGCCCCCAGTCCCCCGGCACCGCCGTTTCGAACAGCGGACGATCGGGAAACTCGACCTGCATGATGTAGGTGCCGCGCAGCGCCGCCATCAGGGCGACGGCGGCCGCCACCAGGCGTGGCCGTGCGCGCGATGGTGGCGGCCATTCGGCGAGGGCCCAGACGATGTAGATGGCCGCGAGGAAGTCCAGCATCCAGAAGACGCGGGCCGGCTGGAGCTGGATCGCCAGCGCGATCCTGAAGCTGTTGAGCACGACTGCCGCCGCGAACACCGCCACCAGCGCCAGGCAGCCGGCCACAAGGCCGGTTTCTGACGGCAACAGCACCCCAGCGCGTGCCCGGCGCCGGTAAATGGTCCAGATGACCGGCGCATAGGCGAGGTTGAGCAGCCATGTCGCGGCCGGCCACTGGAGCGGAAACAGGTAATCCTTCTCGGCAATCGCGTCGAGCCACTCCCGGTCCATGACGGCAAGCCGCCCCGACAGCGGTCCGGCCGTGAACGCCCACACGCCAGCCGCCGCGGCGATGCCCGCCGAAACGAGCAGCGCCCCCCGCGGTTGCTTCGAGGACACGATAGCCGCGACTCCCAGCCAGAGCACGAACCACATTGTCGTGGTCGGGTGGAGGAGGGCAGCGCCGCCGAGCGCGAGCGCCATCAGCGTCACGCGGCCGCGCAGGAAGGCCGCCACCGCCAGTGCGCCGAACGCGAATGCCAGCTGTCGCGGGTGGAAGTAGGCTTCGAGCGTGTTCGTCCCCGACTTCGCGATGGCGTGCCGAAGTGTGGCGGCCGCCAGCAGCGCCGCGATGGTCCAGCGGCTGGTATAAAGCTGGCGGCCGATCAGCACGAGGGCCACCGCCAGCAGGCAGAGGGTGAGCACGTAGAGGGCGAGAAACAACGCCGGGAGGTGGTCCGTCGTCAGGCGCGCGAGCGCGGCAACGGACTCGTCCATGAGCGTGAGCCGCGCCTGCGCATCGATGAGCGGCGCGTCACGCGGGAAGAGCCGCGGATCCAGCCGGCGCATTACCGCCGGCCCGTAGAACGCGAGGTCGGAAGCGCCGTAGCGGTATCCCGCCGAGTTCGCGGTCGCGAGGATCACGAACGGCGCCAGGCACCACCACAGGACGGCGAAGCCCCGGCGCGGCTCAGCGCTCACTGTTCGTCGGCGGTCGGGCCATACACCGGCGGGAGCGGCACGTCGTTCAGGCGGAGGTAGACCGTGAGCTGGCCGCGGTGGTGAATCAGGTGATTCATCACGAAGCTGCGGACGGCGCTGATGCGAGGCATCGTGAAGATCTCCTCCCCCCCCTTCTTCAGCGTCCAGCGCGCCATCCACTGCGCGTCGGACTGCGCGGCGAGCGCCGTCCGCGCGGCGGTGCAGCCGCGGTCGAAGGCCTGGAGGATCCCGTCGCGCGTCTCCGGCCGCGTCAGGCGCGGCTCGCCGGCAAGGCTGTCGAGGTCGGTCATCGGCCCCTCCAGCGTAATGCAGCACCAGACCGTCAGGTTGGCGATGTGCGCCGCGAGCTGGCCGAGCGCCATCGACTTCTCGTGCGGCTTCCACGAGAGCGCGTCCGCGGGCACGCGTTCGAGCACCCGGCGGGTGGTCGCCATCTCGTGATCGAATTCAGGCAGCAGCGAGTCGGTGATGGGCATTGCCGTGTTGCGTGTGATGCGGGCGTTGCGTTCGGAGGTCCTAGCGGCTTCCTTCATCCGACGGTAGCACGTCCGCCAGCACCACGACCGGTTTCTGGCCGATGACCGTGCCGCCGACGGTGAGCTTGACGAGATACGTCCCCGGGGGGACCGTGGAGATGCCACCGCCGCGGCCGCCGCCGCGCCCGGCCGGCGGCGGGTCTTCCTGGCCGGCCGGCGCGCCAGCAGCCTGTCCGCGGCCCCCGCGGGCGGAGACGACCCCGAGATCCCACTGGACGCGGTTCAGGCCGGCATGGCTGGTGCCCTCGAGGGCCCGAATCTCGCGCCCGGTGACGTCGCTGATCGCGATCCGGACATCGCCAGCCGGCGCGGTTCTGAGCCAGTAGCTGATGGCGGTTCCGCGCGGCGGATTCTGGCCGCGGAAATGTTTCGCGCCCTCGACCAGGATCGCTTTCTGGATATCGGTGAGCCAGGCGGTGGCGGGCCTGATGTCGAGCAGCGCCCCTTCGGTCTTCATGGTGTCGTCAGTGAGCTGCTGCAGCGCACTGATGTCGTCCATGATCCAGATGCTCCGTCCATGCGTTCCCAGGATCAGGTCGTTCTCCCGCGGGTGCACCAGGACGTCGTCCACCCGGACAGCGGGGAGGCCGTTCATGAAGCGCTTCCAGTCCGCCCCGCCGTTCAGCGAGATGTAGAAGCCGTATTCGGTGCCGGCGTAGAGGAGATTGCGGTTCCTGGGATCGGCCTTGACGACGTTGACGTTGCCCTCGGGCAGGGTTTGTGAAATCGACGTCCACGTCTCGCCCAGATCGCTGGTGACGAAGATGTAGGGCCGGTGATCGTCGGTTCGGTGGGCGTCGAACGAGGCATACGCCGTCGTGCCGTCGAAGTGGGAGGCATCGATGCGCGAAACGTGGGTCTCTTTCGGCACACCCGGCACGTTGTCGGTCACGTTCTTCCACGTCGTGCCGCCGTCCCGGCTGACCTGGACGTTGCCGTCGTTGGTGCCGACCCAGAGCACCCCGGGCACGACGGGGGATTCGCTGATGGTGACGATGTTGCTGTAGGAGGCGGCGCCGTCGTGCTTCGAGGCCATCGGAGCCGAGCCCGCCACCCCCATGATGGGCCGATCGTTGCGGCCGATGTTGCGCGTCAGGTCAGGAGACGCCGTCCACGTGTCGCCGCGGTCGTACGATCGGAACAGGCGGTCGGCGCCGAGGTAGATGGTGCTGGGGTTGTGCGGCGACAGGATGAAGGGCGTGCTCCAGTAGAAGCGGTACATCGTGCCGGGCGGCGGCGGCGGGACCACGTTCGGGCGGCCGGCCGCCGGCGGCGGCTGCCGCCCGGCGGCGCCGACCACCGGCGAGGCCTGGGCGGCGCCGCGCCCGCCTGCGGCTGAAGGCCTCGGCCTGATGTTCGTCGCGCGGCCGTTGCGCAGGTCGGTGCGGTTGGTGTTGCCGTCCTGCGATTCCCAGTAGAGCACGGTCCAGTCCGTCGGATCGTTCTGCGTGTAGAAGCCGTCGCCGCCGCCGAGCCGGAACCAGTCGGAGTTGACGATGCCGTTCGCGGTGCGCGTCGCGCTCGGTCCGCACCAGCTGCCGTTGTCCTGGAGCCCGCCGCACACGTAGTAGGGCTTCCGCATGTCGGCGCTGATGGCATAGAACTGGCCGAGCGCCATGGTGTTGACGTATTCCCACGTCTCACCCTGGTCGTAGGTCACGGCGAGTCCGCCGTCGTTGCCGAGCAGGATATGGCGGTTGTCTTTCGGGTTCACCCAGATCGCGTGATGGTCGCTGTGGGGAATGCCGCCCACCTGCCGCCAGGTCCTGCCGCCGTCAACGGTCTTGAAGAACGGCGCCCCTCCCTGGTAGGCGATCTCGGGGTTGGTGGGATCGATGCGGACCTGGCTGTAGTACATCCACCGATCGCCCTGGTTCGACAGGAACGTCCACGACCGTCCGCTATCGTCCGAGCGCCAGATGCCGCTCTTTTCGGGATCGGGTGGCGGCGCGGCGCCGCGACCGCCGCCAGCGCGTCCCTGACCCGGCCGCGCCAGAGTGCCGTCGTCGTTGACCCCGGCGCCGGCGCCGCCGCTCGGCCCGACTTCGATCGAGGCGTAGATGGTGGAGGGTTTCGAGCGCGCGATGTCCAGGCCGATGCGGCCGAGGACCGGATTGCCGGGCAGTCCGCGGCCGGTCAGCCTGGTCCAGGTCTTCGCGCCGTCGGTTGTCTTCCACAGGCCGCTGCCCGGCCCGCCGCCGTTGAAGCCCCAGGGCTGCCGCCGGCGCTGGTACGACGCCGCGAACAGCACGTTGGGGTTCGACGGATCCATGACGACGTCGGTGAACCCCGTGTCGTCGTCGATGAACTTCGTGTTCACCCAGGTCTTGCCGCCGTCGGTCGTCCTGTAGAGACCGCGCTCTGGGTTCGGTCCGAACAGGTGCCCGACCGCCGCGACGTAAACGATGTCGGGATTCCTCGGGTGCACCACTATGCGAGCGATGGTCTGGGTTTCCTTGAGGCCCACGTACTCGAACGTGGCTCCTGCGTCCACCGACCGGTAGACGCCGGCGCCGAACGAGGAGCTCTGCCTGTTGTTGGCCTCGCCCGTACCGACGTAGAGGATGTTCGGGTTGGAGGGGGCCAGCGCCAGGTCGCCGATCGAGGAGACCGGGTACTGATCGAAGATCGGCGCCCACGTCGTCCCGTTGTTGGTCGTCTTCCAGATGCCGCCGGTGGCGAAGCCGATGTAGAAGGTGGAGGGATTGCTTTCGTCCACCGCGATGTCGTCCACGCGACCCCCGACGTTCGCGGGGCCGATCGAGCGCCACACGAACGGCTTCAGCAGGGGGTCGTCGCTCTGGTTGACCGGCGCCGGCAGCTGCGGCTCCTGGCCCTGTGAGGTCTGCGCGACGAGCGCGGCGCTGCCGAGAAGACACAGGCCGATGCCGGCCCAGGCTGCCAGACGGACTGGCAGAAACCGACCAATCACGATCAGCGTCCGAAGTTTACCTTGGGCGCCTGCTGCGATGCCGCCGGCGCCTCGTAGTACGGATATTCCTTGAAGCCGAAGACCTTTGCCGTGACGTTGGACGGAAAGCGCCGGCGGAGCGTGTTGTACTCCTGCACGCGCTCGTTGTAGCGCATGCGCTCCGTGGCCAGGCGGTTCTCCGTGCCGGCGAGCTCGTCCATCAGCTGGCGGAAGTTCGCGTCCGACTTCAGGTTGGGGTAATTCTCGACGACCACGAGCAGCCGCGCCAGCGCCGACGACTGTTCGTTCGCGGCGGTGATGGTGTCTTCGGGCGTGCGCGCCCCCGCCAGCTTCTCCCGGGAGGCGGCGATCGCCGTGAAGATGTCCCGCTCCTGCGCGGCGAATCCCTTCACCGACTCCACCAGGTTCGGGATCAGGTCGTTGCGCCGCTGGAGCTGGTTCTGGACCTGGCCCCACTGCGCCTTGATCGCTTCCTCGGAGCCCGTGAACTTGTTGTAGGAGCAGCCAGACAGGGCCGCCGCCGCACACAGCAGGAGGACCAGCCGGACTCGCCGCACGGAGTTTGTCATCTCGCCTTTGCCCTTCGCCCTTCGCCCTTTGCCCTTCGCCCTTTTCCCTTTCAGTCTACTACCACCCCCCGCTCGCCCCGCCGCCGCCGCTGCGCCCGCCGCCGAAGCCACCAAAGCCGCCGCCCCCTCCGCCGCCGCCGCCGAAGCCGCCAAAGCCGCCGCCAAACCCGCCGAAGCCGCCGCCGAACGGCCCGACGCGGCTGTGCCAGCCGCTCCATGGCCCGCCGCCCCAGCGGCGCCGGCGGCGGCGCCGGCCGGTCAGGGACATGATGATGATCCAGGCGAGCACGGCAAGCACCCACGATCCCGGCAGGGCGGGCCCTTGGGCGGGGGGACGCTGGCGGGGCACGTCCGCGAGCTCGACGCCGCGGCGCTGCGCCACGCGGTTGATGATTCGCGTGGCCCCCTCCACCAGCCCGCGTCCGTAGGCGCCGTTCCTGAACTCGGGGGCGATCGCCTCACGGATGGTCGTGCCGGCGAAGCCGTCGGTGATGAACTCCTCGAGGTCGTAGCCGACCTCGATCCGGACCTGGCGCTCTTCCACCGCGACGACGATCAGCGCACCGTTGTCCTTGCCCTTCTGGCCGATGCCGCGTCCGCCGTTCTCGAACATCTTCACCGCGTATTCGTCGATGTCGGCAAATGGCGCAACCGTGGGGATCGTCGCCACCACCACGACGTCGCCGGTGGCCTGCTGGAGCGCGCGGATCCGGCGGTCGAGCTCACGCTCGCTCGCCTCGTCCACGACATTGGCGAAGTCGTTGACCGTGGCGGTGAGCTGCGGTGGGGCGGCCTGTGCGTGGATCGTTCCGTCCCAGGGCCAATACCTGGCGGCCGCTGGCCATGCCGCGACCCACACGGCGGCGAGTACCAGGCCGCACGCGGCGGCGTGCCTCAGGCGCGCCAACGATCCACCTGGTGCCACAGCCGTTCGACCACGGCCAGATAGCGTGCGAACAGGGCGGAGGGGTCGGCAATGGTGTTCGCTTCGGCAGCCCCGACTTCCCTGAGCAGCTCTTCCGAGACGCCGGCGCTGGCGGGCGTCCCGGCGTCGAGCCGCTCGAGGCTCTCGATCAGCGCATGCAGCGACCGGGACGACGACGCGATCAGCCGCGCGACGGCCGCCGGCTGGCCGCCGCTCTCCAGATACCCTTCGCGCAGGTGAATCAGATGGCTCTTGGCCTGGAGCTCGCAGGCGCGCCTCAGGTCGGCATCGTGGACCTGCATGCCGGCGAAAGGGTTGTCGCCGACGACCACGACGTGGCGGGCCATGATGGAGCCGTACTCGACCGGGAAGACGTCGAGGCTGCGGAGGAACTCGTTGCGGGTGAGGACGAGCGGCACCGCCAGGCCGGCCTTGCGCCAGCCGGCCACGAGCGGCGCCAGGCTGGCCAGATCGTCGAAGGCGAGCCCCTCGACGAGCGCCAGCGTGGGGGTCCCTTCGGGATCCTCGTCGGGATCGCCATAGACGACGAGCGACTGAAGTCGCGGGCCGAAAATCCGCTGCAGATCCCCGGCCAGTGACCGTACGCGAGCATCCATCCCGTTATTATGCGTCGGCAGGCCGGCGATTCGCCGGTTGACTTTCCCCGTCGTGGCCGCTGCAATGATGCCTCATGCAATTGCGCAGGATTAACGTCGGCTGCTTCGGCGGCGGCACCGGCCTCCCCGGCGTGCTCGGCGGGCTGAAACGGAACCCGTGGCTGACGCTGCACGCCGTGGTGACCATGTTCGACAGCGGCGGGAGCTCGGGACAGCTGCGTGATGAGCTCGGCGTGCTCCCGCCCGGCGACGTCCTGCGCTGTGCCCTCGCCATGGCGCGCAACGAGCGCGAGGCCCGCCGCGTCCTGCTCGCCCGGCTGCCGACGCTCGAACACGCGCGGCTTGGCGGCCATACCGGCGGCAACCTGCTGCTCTCGATGATGGAGCGCTACAGCGGCGATTTCCTGGCCGCCGTCGAAGGGCTGCGCAGCCTGCTCGGCTGCGCCGGGCGGGTCTGGCCGATCAGTGTGGAGCCGGCCACGCTGTGTGCCAGCTACGGCGACGGCAGCCGGACGAGGGGCGAGGTCGAGGTGGACAGCGGGCAGCTCGAGGGGCACATGATCGACCGCCTGTGGCTCGAGCCGGAAGTGAACCTGCACCCGGCGACGGCTCAGGCCATCCCGGCGTTCGATGCCGCCATCATCGGGCCGGGCAGCTTCTACACCAGCCTGATGCCCATCTTTCTGGTCAAGGGCGCCCCGGAAGCGCTGCAGCAGGTTCGCGGCCCGATCATCCTGGTGTCCAACCTGCTCACCGAAGGGCAGGGCATGTGGCACTTCACGGCGGGTGAAGCCGTGCGCCAGATGGCGGCGGTCATCGGGCGCCCGATCGACGTCGTGATCGTGAACACCGCGCAGCCGGGCGAGGAGACGCTCGCCCGCTACCGCGCCGAGCACAAGCGCCCGCTCGCCATCGGCGAGCTGCCGTCTTCGTGCGAGGTCGTGTCCGGTCCCTTCTGGTGCGGGGAGATCGCCCGCCACGATCGCCGCCGCCTCGCCGCGGCGATCTGGGCCGTGCTTGCGCGGCGCCTGCTGTAATGCCGTTCCTGGCGCTCCAGCGCGTGGGCCTGGCCTACGGCCATCTCCCCCTCTTCGACAATGCGGATCTCCAGATCGAGAGCGGCGAGCGCATTGCGCTCATCGGCCGCAACGGGGCAGGGAAGAGCAGCCTGCTGCGGGTCATCTCCGGTGAGGTTGCACCCGACTCCGGCACCATCTGGCGCGAGCCCGGCCTCCGGGTGTCGCGCCTGGCGCAGGACGTGCCGGCGGTGGGCGAGGGCACAGTGTTCGACGAGGTCGCCTCCGGGCTCGGCGAGCTCGGTGACCTGGTGTCGCGCTACCACCACGCGGCGACCCGCGTGTCCGAAACGCACGATGCCGCGGACCTCGAGGCGCTCGGCCAGCTTCAGCATGCGCTCGAGGAGCGCGACGGCTGGAGCCTCGAGCAGAAGGTCGAGCTCATCGTCACGCGGCTGTCGCTGCCGGCGGATCGCCGCATGGCCGATCTCTCGGGCGGGTGGCGGCGCCGGGCGCTGCTCGGCCGCGCCCTCGTGTCGGAGCCGCACGTGCTGCTGCTCGACGAGCCGACGAATCACCTCGACATCGACGCCATCCAATGGCTGGAACAGCACCTGCAGGGCTATCCGGGCGCCATTCTCTTCGTTACGCACGACCGCGCCTTCCTGACCGCCATCGCGACCCGCATCGTCGAGCTCGATCGCGGGACGTTGACGTCGTGGCCGGGCAGCTACCCCTCGTACCTCGACAAGAAGGACGCGGCGCTGGAAGCGGAGGCCCGCGAGCTCGCTCGTCTCGACAAGAAGCTGCTCAAGGAGGAGGCGTGGCTGCGCCAGGGGGTCAAGGCACGGCGCACCCGCAACGAGGGACGTGTGCGGGCGCTGCTGGCGCTGCGCGAGCAGCGCGCGGCCTATCGCGCGCAGGCCGGGGCCGTCCGGCTCGCGGTGGACGACGGGCAGGGGTCGGGGAAGCTGGTGTTCGCGGCGGAGGACGTGAGGAAGGCGTTCGATGGCCGGACGGTCGTCCGCGACTACTCGCAGCGCATCCAGCGCGGGGACCGCATCGGGCTCATCGGGCCGAACGGGTCGGGGAAGACGACGCTGCTGCGGATGCTGGTGGGGGAGCTGGAGCCGGATGCCGGCGAGATCCGGCGCGGCGCGCGCCTCCAGATCGCGTATTTCGACCAGCAGCGCGAGCAGCTCGATCCGGACGCGACCGTTGCCGACAGCGTCAACGAAGGCAACACCACGGTGATCCACAACGGCCAGCCGCGGCACATCATTGGCTACCTGGAGGACTTCCTGTTCCCGAGGGAGCGGGCGCAGTCGCCCGTCCGGTCGCTGTCGGGCGGCGAGCGCAACCGGCTGATGCTCGCGAAGCTGTTCGCAAAGCCGGCGAACGTGCTCGTGCTCGACGAGCCGACCAACGACCTCGACATCGAGACGCTCGAGCTGCTCGAGGAGCTCCTCGGCGGGTTCGACGGCACCGTGCTGCTCGTCAGCCACGACCGCGCGTTCCTCGACAACATCGTGACGAGCACGCTGGCGTTCGAAGGCGATGGGCGGGTGGTGGAATACGTCGGCGGCTGGGAGGACTATCTGCGTCAATCCGGCGGCCGCCGGCCGCGGACCGCGGATCGCGGGGCGCAGTCTGCCGCGCGCGAAACAGAGCCGCGCGCCCGGCCCCTGCCCGGCGCGCGGCCGGACTTCGCCGACGGCCGTCTCGCCGCGCGCAAGCTCTCGTACAACGAGCAGCGGGAACTGGAACGGCTGCCGGCGGGCATCGAGGCGCTCGAGGCGGAACAGGCACGTCTGAAGGAGGAGATGGAGTCGGTGGACTTCTACAAGGCGGGCGCCGATCGAATCACGGTCGTGCTGTCGCGGATCGAGGAGGTCGCGACCGAGCTCGAGCGGCTGATGAACCGCTGGATGGAGCTCGAAGACCGGAAGTAGTCGCTTTCCGGTGAAGAAATGCCCTCGCGCAGCTCATCACACGGGTGCGCGTCGAACGTCTCCACTCAACCGTCTTAGCCGGCGATCATGACCTCCTGCCCACGGTTTCCGCGGATCTTCTGCCAAGCGCCGACCGCAGGCCGGCCTCGTACCGGCTGTCTCGACGCTTGGCGACCGGGCCTACAAGTCCCTGCGCCTTCACGGACTGAATGACGACGGGCCGGGCCGGCATGGTCAGGCGGGCCGGCAAAATATGGCTCCGCGCCCTGATGTCCGCTGCCGAACTGCACGCCCGCAGGCGCGACACCGTACGGCTATAATCCGCCAACCCATGCCGCTCGCCGCAGGCAGCCGTTTCGGCGACTACGAGATCCTCGGTACGCTCGGTTCGGGTGGCATGGGCCACGTCTTCAAGGCGCGCGACACCCGGCTCGGGCGCACGGTCGCGCTCAAGATCCTCTCGCCTCAGCTGACCGCCGACTCCCAGGCGGTAGCGCGGCTCGTGCGCGAGGCGCAGACCCTCGCTTCTGTCAGCCACCCTCATGTCTGCGCGCTCTATCAGCTCGCTCAGCACGAGGACCGCTCAGTGCTGGTCATGGAGTACCTCGAGGGGACCACGCTGGCGGACCGGCTGGCGAGGGGCCGGCTCCCGGTCGGCCAATCCCTGCGCATCGGGATCGAGATTGCCGGTGGACTCGCGGCGGCCCACCGCGCCGGCGTCATCCACCGTGACCTGAAGCCCGAAAACATCATGCTGACAACGGCCGGAGCGAAGCTCCTCGATTTCGGGCTGGCCAGGCCGCACGCCCCGGTCTTCGACGGCAGCAGCGCTGAGACCGCGTCGCGGCACGCCCTGACGGGCGCAGGCACAATCGTCGGCACGTTCCCCTACATGGCGCCGGAACAGATGCAAGGAGGCGCACTCGACGCGCGTACGGACATCTGGGCGTTCGGATGCGTGCTGTACGAGATGGTGACTGGTCGCAGGACTTTTGATGGCGCGACCCCCGCCAACCTTATCGCGGCAATCCTCGACCGCGAGCCGCCGCCCGCCGCATCGCTGGAGCCCGCCGCTTCGGGTGCGCTGGATCGCGTGATTCGAAAATGTCTGTCGAAGGATCCCGACGCGCGCTGGCAGTCCGCTCTGGACCTGCGCGACGAGCTCAGGTGGATTGCCGACCGCGGCGACGGCCCTGCCGCGGCGCTTGCATCCACCACGCCGATGCGGAGCGGCTGGCTGATGAGTGCGACGGCCGGCGCCGCGCTTGCCGCCGCGCTTCTCGTCCTGATGTGGCCGCCGTGGCGCGTGCAGCACGCGGACCGTGAGGTCAGCCGACTCGAGATGACGATACCGAGTCTCTCCATGCCGGACAGTCTGACCCTCTCGCCCGATGGGCGGCACCTGGCATTCATCGCTGCCAACGCGGAGGGTCGCCGCGTCGTGTGGGTGCGGACGCTCGCCGAGTCGGCGCCTCGTCCGATCGCCGGCACCGAGGACGCCACTCCGGGCTCGCCGCCGATCTGGTCCCCCGATGCGACATGGATTGCGTTCGTATCCGGCGGAAAGCTCCGGAAGGTCGGGATTGCCGGCGGCGACGTCGTCACGCTGGCCGACGTCAGCGGGGAAGTGCTGGGCGGCTCCTGGAATGCGGGCGAGACGATCGTCGTCGGTACGCAGCAGGCCTCCAAGACACATGGTGTGCACTCGGTTCGCGCGACCGGCGGGCGGCTCGTTCCCCTCGTCCCGCTCGAGCCCGGAGCGTACCTTCACGGAATGCCGAAGTTCCTGCCCGACGGCCGCCGGTTTGTCTATGGAACGTGGGCATTCGACGAATCACGGCGTGAACTCTGCCTGGCCTCCCTCGATAATCCGTCGGGCCGATGCCTTGGCATCCAAGCGCATTACGTGGGGGGCATTACACGCGACGGCTACCTGGTTTACGCTCGTGACGGCACGCTCTTCGCGCAGCGGTTCGACAGCGACGCCGGGCGGCTCGCAGGAGATCCCGTCATCATGGCCGAAGGACTCTCTCAGGATCCGTTCGGCCGGACGTCGATGTCGGTGGCCGCCGAGGGAACGCTCGTCTACCAGACCGCCCCGCCGCAGCCCCGGCAGTTCGTCTGGGTCGGACGCGACGGTCGCATCATCAGTACCTCCGGCGAGCCGGGCGCGTACGGCGGTTTCGATGCGAGCTCTCGAGGCGACGCCATCATCGCGGAGCGGGTCGAAGCAGGCGGCACCAGCCTCTGGCTGATAGACGTGACTCGCGGCGTCACGACGCGGGTCGCCTCCGCGCCGAACACCGCCGACTTCGCAGGCCGGGGTCTGGAGCGCATCCTCGGCCCTGCGTTCGCCGGGGATGCCTCGCGCTTCTTTCACCGCACTATGCGGGAGGGCCGCGTCATCGTCGTCGAAACTCCAAGCCGCGGGGGAGAGGAACGGCTGGTATACGCATACACCGGCAACGGCATCCTCTATCTGACCGACGTGTCCGACGACGGGCAATGGCTGGCGATAGGGGTCGCCGAGCCGGCGCGGCGGTACGCGGCGGTGGTACGCCGCGAGGGAGGGGCTCCGGTGGTGTTTGCCGAAGGCAGGCTCAAGTTGTCGAGCCCCCGGTTCTCTCCGGACGCGCGCTGGGTAGCCTACACCTCGGCGGACTCTGCCCAGGATCAGGTCTACGTGTCGCCGCTCCCGCCAACCGGGGAGCGCTGGCAGGTCTCCTCCGGCGGCGGCGTGCAGCCCGAGTGGCGCGGCGACGTGCGGGAACTGTACTACCTCGCGCCCGACGGCGCCCTCATGGCGGTGCCGGTCGCGGCTGGCGGACCGACGTTCGAAGCGGGCGTCCCGAAAGCACTGTTCGGCACCAGCGGATTGACCCGCTTCCGCCTCGCGGGCTACCGCGTTACAGGGGACGGGCAGCGGTTCGTGCTCAGCGCGCCGCACGAAGGCGATGCGGCCGCCACGACGTCGACGCTGCAGGTCGTCCTGAACTGGACGGCGGGACTGAAGTAACGCGGGCGGGTGGTGGAAACCCCGGACGCAACGGCGCCGCCCCCCCCAATTCATCCCCGATGGCCACGCTCGGCCCACATCCGCAAGTTCGCGTCACGACGCCTCCCCGATCGCCCGGTCAGTGACGTCCATTTTGTCTAGTGGCTCATCGCGTAGAGCAGGACGTTGATGCCCACGGCATAGCCGTCCGGCGAGAAGTGCTGGAAGTAATCGCGGTCCTCTCCCTCGCGTTCCCAGGCGTCGGCCACATCGGTGTTGTGGGTCATGAAGACCATCAGCCGGCCGCTGCGGTCGGCCACGCCGCGAAAGTGCACCGTCGCCGTTTCGGCGCCGCGCTCCGACGTGACGCGGTACGGACGCCAGATCCGGATTGACGGGATCTGCGGCAGCTTCGTGATCGTGAACATCGTCCGGAAGAGCGGATGGTCGAGCGGCAGGTCGCGGGACGGATACTCCTCTGGCGGCAGGATGCGGGCCACCTGCTGCGTGAAGTGCTCGAGGGCGGCGTCCCCCCAGAAGTCGTCGGCCCACAGGAACCCGCCTTTCAGCAGGTAGGTGCGGAGGCGCTCGACTTCTTCGTCGCTGAAACCGGCCGTGCCCGCGTCCGACATCTGCACCCAGGGGCAACTGAACAGCGCATCGTCCGTGGCACGCACCACGAGGTGATTGGGCTGGCCGTCGGCGCGCCGGCTGACCGAGGTCTTGGTCAGCTCAGACAGGCGGATGGACAGGTTCTGATCCGCCCCCGGGTAGTCCGTCGTCCAGCCCGCGCCCCCCGCCTCGCGGACGACGCTGGTGTACATGAGGCGGCAGAAGTTGAAGCGGCCGTCGAAGTCGGCGGCCGTTGCCAGCCGGGCACCCATGCCTCGTCCGCGGTTGAACTGCTGCGCCGCAGCGCCCCCGGCCAGGAGGGCGGCCAGGCCGGCCGCGATCGCGACGCGCGTGGTGCGAGCCATACGCGGGGATACGACGGGGCGCCGGTGGGCGATACAGCGCCTCGAATTTGTCACACTCAGCGTTCGAAGGAACGGGTCATCAGCTCCTCGATGGCGCGCTTGCCGTTGGCCTGGACGCTGCGTGTGCCGGTGCCGGTGAAGTGCGGGTGCGTGACGACCGGGGTGTCGGCACGGCTCCGCCAGTCGTCGCCGGTCCACTCGAACCAGCCGTCCTTCTCCTGATCGAAGACGAAGAGCGGCTTGTTGCACAGCTTGGCGAACTCCGCGCCCCACCCGGTACCGCCGCGCACGGTGCCGTCGTCCTGGATCACGCCGATGACGTAGATCTCCTGCCCGCTGTTGACCTGGTACCACAGCGTCTGCAGCACCTTCCGGATCGTCGGGTTGTCGGAGTAGCGGCGGTGCATGAGGCGGGAGACGTAGGCCAGGCTGACGTCGCCCGCCTGCAGCTCCTCGTGGTTCAGCACGCGGACACCGCGCGTGCGGGCGATGGTGTGCCCGTCGAAGGTGAAGTTGACTTCCTCGATGCCGTGGCGCTCGGCGCACTCGCCGAACTCCGCTTCCGCGCCCGGCGCCCCGCCGCTGAACAGAATGAAGTCGCTCTTGTTCATCATCTCTTCTTCGTCATCTTCTTGGTCTTGCGTTCAGCCGTGTCGGCTTTCCTGGCGGCGCGTGCCGCCCCGGCTGCGCCCTGGCGCCTGCCATTGCTGGCCGCCGGTGCCGCCCGCCGACGTTTCGAGCTGGCGGCCTTGCCGGCCGCGGCCGTCCGCGTCCGTGACGCGGGCTTCGCTGTCCGGCCCTCCTTCAGCGCCGCCGCCCGCTCGATGATCTTCGCGAGCATCTCGCCCGACTCCCCCCCCTTGGCCGGCCGGTTCGAGTGCCAGACGTCGGGGTTGTCCGCCGCGAGGATGTCTTCGAAGTCACCATCGCTCTTGACGCTGCGCGGGGCGAACTCGGTGATGTCCACGTCCCCGGCCCAGTCGTCTTTGTGCTTGATCAGCAGCCAGCTCCGCGCGTCGCCGCCGGCCCGCGAGCCGTAGCGGCCGCCCGTGCGCACGAGCACCCACGATCCTTTCAGCTTGTATCCGTCCAGGGTGAACTTCAGGTCGCCCTTCGCGAGCGCCGCGCCGACGTCCTCGACCTCGGGAACCCAGGTTCCCTGGTCCCACAGCATCACGATGCCGGCGCCGTAGCCTTCCGGGATGACGCCCTCGAACGTGCCGTACTCCACGGGATGGTCTTCCACGTGCATCGCCAGCCGCTTGGTCTTCGGATCGAGCGACGGGCCTTTCGGCACCGCCCACGACAGCAGCACGCCGTCGTGCTCGAGGCGCAGGTCGTAGTGCAGGTGGCTGGCGAGGTGCTTCTGCACGCAGAAGAACAATCCCTCGTCCGGCCGCCGGCTCCGCGCCCGTGCGGCGGCCAGCGCGACATCGCCGGCCGGTTCCGGCGTGCTCCTGAAGTTGCGCTTCTGTTTGTATTTTTCCAGCACCATCGGTTATTTCACCTCGCCCATGAGCCGCTTCATGGTCGGCGCCAGCGGCACCAGCAGCAGGCCGGCGACGATGCCGAACAGCGCGACGTTGGTGAACAGCGCGGGAAGCGGCATGGCTTCGTAGAAGCCTGCCAGGCGGCCCGCGATGAAGTTGCCGACCGAGGTCGCCAGGAACCACACGCCCATCATCAGGCCGGCGATGCGGGCCGGCGCCAGCTTCGTCATGGCGCTCAGGCCGACCGGGCTCAGGCAGAGCTCGCCGAAGGTGTGCAGCAGGTAGGTCGCCGTCAGCCACATCGGGCTCACCTTGACGCCGTTGGCGGCGAGCTGCGCGGCCACGATCAGCACGCCGAACCCGGCGCCGACCAGGATCAGCCCGAGCGCGAACTTGATCGGCGTGGAGGGTTCCTTGCCGCGGCGGCCGAGGCTGAGCCAGAGCCAGGCGAAGACCGGCGCGAACGACCAGATGAAGAAGGAGTTCATCGACTGGAACCAGCTGCTCGGGAAGCCCCAGCCGAGCACCGAGGTGCGGGTGTCGCGGTCGGCGAACAGGTTGAGCGTGGAGCCCGCCTGCTCGAAGAGCGACCAGAAGAGCGCCGCGGCCAGGAAGAACACGCCAATCGCGTAGAGCCGCTTGCGCTCGTCGGGCGCCCACTGGCTGCTCAGGAACAGCCAGCCGAAGAAGCCGACCGTGACGATCAGCAGCATGTAGCCCGCCCAGTCGGCTATCTGGCTCGCCGAGATCGCCAGGACGCCGGTGTAGGTGCCGAGGCCCACGACGAGGACGAGCGCAGCCAGCGCCGAGCCGCCAATGGCGGCCAGGGACCGGTCGCGCTGGCGGGCCTCGGGCGCCGCCGGGGCCGGCTCGCGTCCGCCGTCGCCGAGATGCCTGTCCCCCAGCACGTACTGCACCACGCCGAGCAACATGCCGACCCCGGCCGCGCCGAAGCCGAGGTGCCAGCTCACTTCCTGGCCGAGATAGCCGCAGACCAGCGGCGCGATGAAGGCGCCGAGGTTGATCCCCATGTAATAGATCGAGAACCCGGCGTCACGGCGGCTGTCGCCCGGGCGATAGAGCGTGCCCACCAGCACGCTGACGTTGCCCTTGAGCAGGCCGGTGCCGAGGACGATGAGGAAGAGGCCGAGGTAGAAGGTCGCCAGCGACGGAAACGCCATGCTGAAGTGGCCGGACGCGATCAGGATGCCGCCATAGAGCACCGCGCGGCGCTGGCCGATCAGCCGGTCGGCCAGCCACCCTCCGGGCAGGCAGGCCATGTACACCATCGACGTGTACAAGCCGTAGATTGCTCCGGCGCTCGCGGTGTCGAAGCCGAGCCCCCCTTCGGCGGCGCTCGCGGTCATGAACAGGATGAGCAGCGCGCGCATCCCGTAATAGCTGAAGCGCTCCCACATCTCGGTGAAGAAGAGGGTGGACAATCCGCGCGGGTGTCCAAAGAACGCCCGATCCTCCGGCCCCGGGACGGCCCCGGCCGCTCCGGCAGTTGCTCCCGCCCGCCGCGTGGGTTCGGTCATGGCTCAAAAGCATATCTGAAGGGGGCCCCCCCCCGCCGTAGCGCGAGGCGAAGGGCCGCGCGAAGGCGGGCATGGCACAATCGGGACGTGCGGGCGCTGCTCATCTCGACCTACGACCTGGGCCGGCAGTCCTTCGGGCTGGCGTCCGGGGCCGCGGCGCTCCATGCGCACGGGGTGGAGGTCTCGTGCCTCGACCTCGCCAGGCAGCGGCTCGACGAATCCCTCGTGCAGGCGAGCGACGCCGTCTGCTTCTACCTGCCCATGCACACGGCGACGCGGCTGGCGCTGCCGGTCATCGACCGCGTCCGCGCGCTGCAGCCGCGCGCCCGGCTGTCGGCCTACGGCCTCTATGCGCCGCTGAATGCCGGGCTGCTGCGCGAGCGCGGCATCGAGCACATCATCGGCGGGGAGTTCGAGGACGAGCTCGCCGCCCGCGTACTGGGGCCGGATGCGCCTGCCGCCGCCGGCGCACCCACGGACGTGCCGCGCGTGCAGTTCCGCATACCGCTCCGCGCGTCGCTCCCGCCGCTGACGCGCTATGCGGCCCTGCAGGTCGGCGGCGGGCGGCGGACGGCCGGTTACACCGAAGCCAGCCGCGGCTGCAAACATCGCTGCCGGCACTGTCCCATCGTCCCCGTCTACAACGGCCGCTTCCGCGTGGTCCCGATTCCGATCGTGCTGGCCGACGTGCGCACGCAGGTGGCGGCGGGCGCCGAGCACATCAGCTTCGGCGACCCGGACTTCTTCAACGGCATCCGGCACGCCACCGACCTGATGCGCGCGTTCGCGTCGGAGTTTCCCGCCGTGACCTACGACGTCATCATCAAGGTGGAGCACCTGCTCCAGCAGGCCTCCCTCGTCCCGCTGCTGCGCGAGACCGGCTGCCTGTTCGTCACGTCTGCGGTGGAATCGGTGGACGACGCGATCCTGCAGCATCTCGAGAAGGGACACACGCGCGCCGACTTCGAACGGGCGGTCGACATCTGCCGCGACGCCGGGGTCACGCTCGCGCCCACCTTCGTCCCATTCACTCCCTGGACGACGCTGCCCGGCTATTGCGATCTGCTGCAGGTCATCGATCGCCTCGGGCTGGTCGCGCAGGTGTCTCCGATTCAGCTCGCCATCCGCCTCCTGATCCCGGAAGGATCGCGGCTCCTGGAGCTCGACGACATCCAGCGCGTCGTCGGGCCGTACTCACCCGGTTCGCTGACGTACCCCTGGCGCCATCCGGATCCCGCGGTCGACGCGCTGCAACAGCGCATCGAGCGGCTGGTCGGCACGAAGATCGGCGCCGAGCGCGCGGCCACGTTCCAGCCGATCTGGGACGACGCGCATGCGGCGGCCGGACTGCCGGCGCCGCCGCGGCGCGAGACCGGAGCGCTGCCGCGTGCCGCGATCCCCTACCTCAACGAACCTTGGTACTGTTGAGCGGAGCCCACGACAGAGCAGGTGGCTCTGATCTGATGCTTGTCAAGGGCTAAGGGCTAAGGGCTAAGGGCCAACGCCCAACGCCCAACGCGCGGCGCGTGGTGGACGAGCCATGTCGGCCTGCCGGCGCTATTCGGCGAGCGCGACAGAGGCAGTCTGAAAAGTGCGCCGCAGGCGCTCCGCCGCAGAGGCGCCCATTCGCCACTGACGCCGGGGTCACCCTTCCGCCCAACTGATTGGGCACCGGCTCGCGCATCACCCCAGCCGGAGCGGGCATCGTCAGCACTCTCGCCACAGGCGCGTTCTTCCGCGCTGACGGGCCGAGGCGCGGCAGGGCCGATGTGGCCCGGCCGCCAAGAAGCGCCGCGAGCGTCATGTGTCGCCGCCGGCAGATCCGGGCGCCGCCGGTACTGCTCGTCCGGGGCCCGCTTTCGCGAGGCGGGAACGCGGCCAGCGCTCGTGCGCTCGCTGCGCTCGCCGCCGCGGCGAGTAGGGGTGGTCGTGGCGACAGACGGGGCAAAAGGGCAAAAGGGCAAAAGGGCAAAAGGGCAAAAGGGCAAAAAGGGCAAAGGCGTGGAGGCGCGGCGCCCGTCTGGCCTGTCAACGCCCAACTGCCAAATCCCAACGCCCACTCGCGCCCGGCACGGAGAACGCTCGAGGCGGAGGCGGTGTCGGCCGGGTCGCCCGGGTCGCCCGGGCGCCCGAATGAGCCGTGCCGGCCCTGCCCGGTCCGGGGCCCGCTTCCGCGAGGCGGGAACGCGGCCTGCGCTCATGCTCTCGCTGCGCTCGCCGCCGCGGCGAGTAGGGATGGTCAGGGACGACGTCCGCCAGGCGCACCGATGCGCCGGTGGTGAGGCGGGCGACGCGGATCACACGGACCGGACTCGCCGCGAGGAATCGCTCCGGCCGCGTTCCGGCTGCGCGGCGTGTCGCCTCGCTCCAAGGTCCGCCGGCCGGGTAGGACCGGCACGTCTCCCCTGGGCGCTCGGGCTCTCGCTGCCTTAACGCCCAACTACCAACGCCCAACGTCCAATCCAGCCGACGCGGCGCGCGAGGTGCTGGGGGGCTCGTCGGTCAGGTCACCGCGGCGCGGAGCGGACGAGCCATGTCGGCCTGCCGGGGCAGTGCGGCTAGCGCGACAGCGGTAGTCTGAAAAATGCGCCGCAGGCGCTCCGGCCGCGCAGGCGCCCATTCGCCACTGACGCCGGGATCACCCTTCCGCCCAACTGATTGCGCACCGGCTCCCGCATCACCCCAGCCGGAGCGGACATCGTCAGGTCATCGCCGGAGGCGGATTTTTCCGCGCGTAGGCCGAGGCGCGGCAGGGCCGATGTGGCTTGGCCGCCACGAAGCGCCGCTACGCGAAGGGCGAAGGGCGAAGGGCGAAGGGCGAAGGGCCAAGGGCGAAGGGCGAAGGGCGAAGGGCGAAGGGCCTGCCGGTCAATGCGGCAGGGTGCCGGCACGGGACGTTGCGAGTTGGGAGTTGGCGGTTGGGAGTTGGAGTTTGGAGTTGGTTGGGCATTGGAGGTTGGGAATTGGAAGTTGTCTCATGACACCATTCCCTGATGTCCCTCCTCCTGCTCTCCACGACGACTGGCTACCAGCTGCGGTCGTTTGGCGACGCGGCCCGGGACGTGGGTGTCGAGCTCGTGTTCGCGACCGACCGGTGCCACACGCTCGACGATCCGTGGCGCGACGCGGCGGTGCCGGTGCGGTTTCACGACGAGGACGCTTCGCTCGCGGCTATCGTGGCCGCCAGCCGGGTGCGGCGCATCGAGGGGGTGCTGGCCGTTGGCGACCGCCCGGTCGTGCTCGCGGCCCGCGCCGCCGAGGCGCTCGGGCTGCCCGGCCATCCTCCCGGCGCGGCGCGGGCCAGCGCGCACAAGCGTCTCGCCCGTGAACGCTTCGCGCAGGCCGGCCTGCGCGTGCCGGCGTTCGTGCCCGTGACCATCGACGCCGGGATAGACGAAGCGGCCGCCACCGTCCGCTACCCGGTCGTGCTCAAGCCGGTGGGGCTGTCGGGCAGCCGGGGGGTCATGCGCGCGGACGACGCGGCGCAGCTGCGCGCCGCGTTCCGGCGCGTGTCGGCGCTGCTGGCGCGACCCGAGATCCGGTCGCAGCGGACCGGGCTCGAGCGGGAGCTGCTGGTCGAGGCGTTCATCGCCGGGCAGGAGTATGCCGTCGAAGGGCTGCTGACGGACGGGGCCCTCACCGCGCTCGCCATCTTCGACAAGCCGGATCCGCTCGATGGCCCGTTCTTCGAGGAGACGATCTACGTGACGCCGTCGCGGGCGCCCCTGGACGTGCAGCGCCAGATGCTCGACACCGTCGCGGCGGCGGCGCGAGCCCTCGGGCTGCGGCAGGGGCCGATTCATGCCGAGTGCCGCGTGAACGCAGCTGGCGTCTACGTGCTCGAAGTGGCGGCACGGCCAATCGGCGGGCTGTGCTCGCGCGTGCTGCGGTTCACGGCGGAGGCGGCTGCGCAAGAACCCGCGGGCGCACGGAAATATCCAGCAGCACAGCGTGATGCGCCGCTCTCGCTGGAGCACGTGCTCCTCCGCCACGCGCTCGGCGGCAGCGTTGCAGGGCTGCGGCGCGAAACGATGGCGGCGGCGGTCATGATGATCCCGATCCCGCGCCGGGGCGTGTTCAAAGGGGTGACCGGGGAGGAGCGGGCGGCTCGCGTGCCGTTCGTGGACGAGATCCGCATCACGGCGAAGCGGGATCAGCTGCTCGAGCCGCTGCCCGAGGCGGGGAGCTACCTGGGGTTCATCTTTGCGCGGGCGGCCACACCGCAGGAGGCGGAACGCGCGGTGCGGCATGCCCATGCCCACCTCCACTTCACCGTGGACCCCGCCATCGCCGTGCGGCGGGCGGAGGCGTGAGCTATTTCGCCTGCTGCGGGACGTAGCCGGGCGGCAGCGCGGCGTCCTCGCCGAAGAAGAAGTCCTCCATGTGCTTGGTCACCAGCTGCTGCGCCTCCTTCTGCCAGGGCATCAGCCGGTACTCATTGAGGATCATCTTCATCCGTTCTTCCCACAGCTTCCACGCCTCGGCCGAGATGTTCTGGTAGATGCGTTCGCCGAGCTCACCCGGCCACGGCTGTTTGTCGAGTCCGGGAAGTTCCTTCTGGAACTTCACGCAGAAGACTTTGCGGCCACCGGGGGGGACGGCGCTCGGCTGGGGCTGGGTCGGACCACCACATACGCTCATGCTGTGATTTTACTCTCGGAAGGGTCCTGATGACATGGGGTTCGCCGATAGCGTGGGCGTCCACCTCATGTGTAAGGATGACCTGTAGTGATTTGTTCCAATGCGCCGCGCGGTTTGGACGGTTTAGAGAAGGGAAAGCGAGAGGCCGCTCTTTTCGCCGGTTTTCTGGCCGACCAGACCGTGCAACCCGAACCATTGGTGGCACATGGTTTGATACAGTAGCCCGACGGTAGCCAGACGTGTCGTCAGCAATGTGGAAGGACTCGCGCGTGCCGACCGAGCAAATGACCAACGAACCGATCCCCCCGGGTCGCCCTGACGGCGACGAGCCGGAACGCGCGCCCGAGACTCCGACCGACGAACCGAAACCTGCTCCCATCCAGGATCCCCCGGCTGAACCGGGGCGGCCCCCGCTCGTGGTCAGGGGCGTCTGGACGGCAGCCACAGCAAGAGTGCAGCTATGAATGACGCCGCAACGGGTCGAATGGTAAACGCGGACCGCAAGGAACGTCGCGGGTTCGCCTCGATGTCACCCGAGAAACAGCGTGAAATTGCGAGCAAAGGGGGGCGTGCCGCCCACCAGAAGGGCACCGCGCACGAGTGGACGTCCGAGGAAGCGCGCTCGGCAGGGCGCAAAGGTGGGCAAATCAGCCGCGGCGGACGCGGTAGACTGGTAGACGGCTCCGGCGAGGAGCAACCCGAGGCAGGGGCGGCTCCGGAACCCTCCGGGGAGTTCGGCGGGCAGTAGTCCAGCGTGGTGTGGTGTCGTGTGAGAGACGGAGGCGTGTGCGTATGGTGAAACGGGTAATGAAGGCGATGGTCGCAGCGGTTGTGGCCCTGTCGGCTGTGACGGCGACGGCTCAAACGCCGCCATCGCCACCCGGCGGCGGGCAGCAGGCCCCGGCGCCGGCGCAGGGCGCGCCGCCGGCCACGCCAGACCCCGGGCTGCCGGCACCGGCCGAGACACGGCCGGCCACGACGACCTTCAACGGCGATACCGGGTTGTGGTTCGTGCCCACTGGTGAAGTGCTCCCGGCCAAGCGCTATTCGTTCAGCGCCTACCGGGTCAACTTCGACTACAACCAGGGCTTCACCGACGTCTCCAACTGGCCCGCTGACGTTCGGCATCGGCCTGGGCGATCGGGCGGAGCTGTTCGGCGCGGTCCACGCAGTACGCCGCATCGACCGCGACGCGCGCACGCTGTTCCTGCAGAACCAGCCGGGCGCGGGCGGGCTCGTCAACGAGTATCCGTTCGTCCGCGACGGCTGGTCCGGCAACCAGTTCGGCGACATCTGGGTCGGCGCCAAGGTCAACCTCGCCTCCCAGTTCCGCCAGAAGCCGGCGGCGTTCGCGCTGCGCGGCATGGTCAAGCTCCCCACGGCCAAGGACGACGACGAGGGGGTGGGCACGGGCAAGGCCGACTTCGCCGTCGACGCCATCGTCAGCAAGGAAATCAACGAGCGCGTCGAGCTCTCCGGGTTCGGCGGTTTCATCGTGCGCGGCAAGCCGAGCGCGGTGGACGTGTCGAACGGGATCCGCTGGGGCGTCGGCGTCGGCCTGCCGACCCGCCGCAACCTCCGGCTGACCGCGGAGCTGCACGGCGAGGCCTACACGGACGACACGCTGGAGCTGGGGTCGCCGCTGGTCGGGCTCGACGGGTCGCTGTCGCCGCTCGTGTCGAACATCGACTCGCCGGTGAACGCCTCGGTCGGCCTCACCTGGCAGGGCAAGAAGGGGCTCTTCGCGGGCGCCGGCTTGAACTACCGCGTGAAGATGGACGGCCGCTCCGAGTTCGGCTCGTTCGAGGACGAAACCGGCGATTCCCTCGGCCTGCAGCTGCGCGTCGGCTATCACCCCGGCGTGCGCGTCTATGTGGCGCCGCCGCCGCCGCCCCCGCCGCCGCCGCCGCCGGCCCCGCAGAACCGTCCGCCGACCGTCAAGGCGCGCTGCGAACCCTGCACGGTGGAAGTCGGCCGCACCTCCACGGTCACCGCGGACGCGACCGATCCCGACGGCGACCCGCTGACCTACAAGTGGAGCGCGCCGGCCGGCAAGTTCACCGCACCGGGCGACCGCCAGACGCCGTGGACCGCCCCGATGCAGGAAGGGCCGGTGCCGGTCACGGTCGGCGTGGCCGATGGCAAGGGCGGCACGGCCAGCGACATGGTCACGATCCAGGTGATCCGGCCCGCGCGCAAGGAGATCATCTTCGAGGACGTGCACTTCGACTTCGACCGCTACTCGCTGCGGCCCGAGGCGACACGCGCGCTCGACGAAGCGATCAAGAGCCTGCAGGAGAACGCGGAGCTGCGGCTCGACGATTGAAGGCCACACCTGCAACATCGGCACGGCCGAATACAATCTCGCCCTCGGCGAGCGGCGGGCCACGGCGGTGCGCGAGTACCTGGCCGGCCGCGGCATCGGTGCGGATCGCCTCCGGACCGTGAGCTACGGCGAGGAGCGGCCGAAGCACGACAACGCCCGCGAGGAGACCCGCCGCCTCAACCGGCGCGCGGCGCTCGTCGTCCGCGTCGAGTAGGCCGTCCACAGCGGGGTCTTCCGGAGCCGGGAGGGGCGCGCCAGCCCCTCCCGGCTTCGTACTTTCTGGCCCCTCACAGAGCCGAGGCACATGCGCTACGTCCACATCTACCTGATTGGCTACGCCCTCCTCGTCCTCGGCGCGCTCGCGGCGCTGTGGTACGGCGGCGTGCTGCAGCACATTTCCGCGGCCTGGATCGCCATCGGCCTGGTCATCGCGGTGGGCCTCGGCATCATGCTCGCGGTGTCGGCGGGCAAGCCCGAAATCACGCGCGAATAGACGCGTTCCGGCCGCCCTCCCCGCCGGGTCCGCCGGTCGGGCCGTCCAGCCAGGCGCCCGCCTGCGCCCGCCGCCAGGTTTTCCCCTCCCCACCGTCCGGATCTTCACCCCCGCAGAGCGATTCTCTGCCATGCTGGAACCGAACGGCCGCGCCTGGCACACGGTATGTGTACAAACGGATTTGTCTATGTCAGCCTGTAATTCGTCACGTCCAGCCCTGTTATGTGTGGTGCTGGTTGCCCTCTTCGCCACCGCCGCCTGCAAGGACGAAGGTGGCGTCAAGGTCACGAGCCTGAAGTTCAACGGCCTGGAGGCGGTCGAGCCCGCGCAGCTCACGGACATCCTGGCGACCGGCGCGAGCTCGAAGCTGCCCTGGGGCGAGAAGCGGTATTTCAGCCGCGAGCAGTTCGAGGCCGATCTGAAGCGGATCGTCGCGTTCTACCGGGATCGCGGCTACCCGAACGCCAAGGTCACGTCGTTCGATGTGCAGCTCAGCGAGGACCAGACCTCGGTCGACATCGTCCTCAACATCGCGGAAGGGGAGCCGATCGTCGCGCAGCGGGTGGCGCTCGAGGGCTTCGACGTCCTGCCGGACGCCAGCCGCGCCGGCCTGGCCGCCCGCCTGCCGCTCCAGGACGGGCAGCCGCTCGATCGGTCGCTGATGCAGGCCAGCCGGGAGGCGGCGCTCGAAGAGCTGAAGGAAGAGGGTTACCCCTATGCCTCGGTGCGCATGGGCGAAACGGACGGGGGACGGCGGCAGCGGGCGCGTCGTGACGCTGACGGCCGAGCCCGGGCCGGTGGCGCGGCACGGCGAGTTGAGCATCCAGGGCAACTCGAGCGTCAGCGACAACGTCATCCGCCGGCAGCTGACGTTCAAGCCGGGCGATCTCTTCCGCCAGAGCAAGCTGCTCGAGAGCCAGCGGAAGCTCTACGCCCTCGAGGTCTTCCAGTTCGCCAACGTCCAGACGGTGCGGGAGGAAGGGGAGGAGCCGACCGACATCCCGACGCGGATCACCGTGACGGAAGGCAAGCACCGCAAGGTCAACTTCAGCCTCGGCTACGGCACCGAAGAGAAGGCACGGGTCGAGGCTGACTGGCGCCACGTGAACTTCTTTGGCGGCGCCCGGACGGCCGGCATCCGCACGCGCTATTCGGGCCTCGACAGCGGCGTGAAGCTCAATTTCAACCAGCCGTATTTTCTCAGCCCGCGGCTATTCCCTCGGCATGCAGGGGCAGTTCTGGCGCAACGACGAGCCTGGCTTCTTCACCCTGTACAGCGTCGGCGGACGAGCCACCGTGACCCGGGAGTTCGGCGGCCGGCAGTCGGCCGTGTTCGGATCCCGGGCGCCGACCACCCTCTCGCTCACCTACGCGAACGAGTGGGAGGATTACACGATCTCCAACGAAGCGCTGGAGGATTTCGAGCTGCGCGACGACCTGATCGCCCTTGGCCTCGACCCGCGCTTCGGGACCGGGCAGGGACAGCGCTCCGCCATCTCGATCGACGGCGGCCGCAACACCACGAACAACGTGCTGGACGCCAAGCGGGGCTACGTCGCGTCGCTGCACCTCGAGCAGGCCGGGGCGTGGCTCGGCGGCGACTACGACTACTACGAGTTCACGGGCGAAGGACGCTACTACCTCTCGCTCGCCGACCGCGCCGTCGTCGCGGTGATGGCGCGCGGCGGCACCATCGACGACCTCGGGTCCAACGGCGTCCTGCAGGTGCCGTTCTACAAGCGGTATTTTCTCGGCGGCGCCACCAACCTGCGCGGCTGGGGACGGTTCGACGTGGCGCCGCTGAGCGGCGCCGGCTTCCCGCTCGGGGGACATTCCTTCGCCAACTTCTCGGCCGAGGTGCGCGTGCCGCTGTTCGGCAACCTTGGCGGGGTGCTGTTCTTCGACGGCGGAAACGTCTGGTCGGACCCCTGGGGACTTCGACATGAACGATTTGCGCTACGACGTCGGGCCGGGCATCCGCTACAACACGCCGATTGGCCCGATTCGCGCCGATCTCGGGTATCAGCTGAATCCGATCCCGGGGCTCCTCATCAACGGCGAGCCGGAGCCGCGGCGCTTCCGCTTCCACTTCAGCATCGGGCAGGCGTTCTAGCGATGAGAGCTGTGCGAAAACTGCTGCAGGTGGTGGCCCTGGTGGGCACGCTCCTGGTCGGCATCCTGTCCCTGGCGCTGATCGTGTCGCAGACGCCCTGGTTCCGCGACTGGGTGCGCCGCTACATCGTGCGCGAGTCGAAGCAGTACCTCAACGGCGAGCTGTCGATCGGCCGCATCGGCGGCAACCTGCTGTTTGGCGTGCAGGTGAGCGACATCGCCGTGGATGTCTCGGGCGAGCGGGTGATTGCCGCGAAGAGCCTGGAGGTGGACTACAGCATCATCGAGATCATCTCGCAAGGGGTGGTGATCAACGAGATCAAGCTGGTGGCTCCCACGGTCCGGCTCGAGCGCGATGCCCGCGGCTGGAACCTGGCCCGGCTCGTCAAGGAGCAGGCACAGGAAGCCGACCGCGAGGGGCCGGGGGCGCCCCTGTCGCTCCAGTCGATCGAGCTGGTGGATGGCGACATCACCATCGCGGACAGCCAGGCCGCGGCGAGCGGCATGCAGCTGCCAGCGCGGATCGAGGACCTCGATCTCAAGGCGTCGTACGAATACGCGCCGGTGCACTACACGGTGGTTGTCGATCGGGCGAGCTTCCGCGCCTCGTCCCCGGCGTTCCAGCTGACTTCGCTGCAGGGCAAAGTCGCAGTGCGCGACGACAACCTGTACGTCGATCAGCTGTCCGTCCGCACCGGCGAGAGCACGATGAACGTCGACGGCGTCATTGAAGACTATCTCGGCACGCCGGTGCTGAAGGTCACCACCACCGGACAGGTGTCGCTGCCCGAGATCGGCCGCATCGTGACCGCGGCGGGCGGCTACGAGCTGCATCCGGCGATCGACGTCAAGGCGTCCGGTCCGATCGAGAAGCTGGGACTCGACATCGACGTCCGGTCGGAGGCGGGGAACATCACGGGAGTGCTGACGGCCGACGTTGGGGCGCCGGCCCTCGGGGCCCAGGGGGAGATTACGCTCGAGGGGCTGAATCTGGCGCCCCTGCTGAAGGACCCGGCGCAGCGGAGCGACATCACGGGCCGGGCCGAGCTCGACCTGCGCGTCGCGCCGGAACCGCAGGCCGCGCCGATCACCGACCGCCTGGCGGGCACGTTCACCTTCACCGGTCCCGCGGTCACGGCCGCCGGCTATACGGCGCGCGACGTCCGGGTGACCGGCACGTTCGAGGGGCCGCGGCTCACGCTCGACGCCCGGGCCGCCGCCTACGGCGGCACCGCCACCGCGAAGGGGTTCATTGGACTGCCGGCCGAGGATCGTCCTTTGGCATTCGAGCTGCGGGGCAGCGCCAACCGCGTCGACCTGCAGGATCTGCCAGCCGAGACCGGCGCGCCGGCGCTGTCGACGAACCTCTCGGTTGCGGAATATCAGGTCAGCGGGAAGGGGAGCACGATTGCCGGGAGCGTTCGCCTCAACGAGTCGGTGGTCGAAGGGGCCACGCTCGGCGACGGCACGGTGGCGGAGTTCACGGCCGCGCCGGCGGCAGTCAGCTTCGGCGCGCGGGGAACCGTCGCGGACCTGAACCTGGCGCGCCTCGGGAAGGCGATGGAGATCGCCGCGCTCGACGACCCCGCCTACGACGGCCGCGTCAACGGCGACTTCGACGTGACGGGCTCGCTGCCGAAGGCCGCGGGACCACGCGCCAAGGCCGATGGCGACATGACGATCGACGCCACCGGCACCCTGCGCGACTCGTCGCTGATGGGCGGTCGCCTCCCGCAGCTCGCCTTCGAGGCGCATCTGGCCGGCGGCGGACTGACGGTTGCCGCGGACGGGCGCTTCGAGGGCTTCAATCCCGGCACGCTCGCCAATCGCAAGGAGCTCGAGGGCACGGTCAGCGGCGCGGTGGATCTCGAGGCGCGCGTCGCGGACATCGACGCGCCGATCACCCCCGAGTCGATCACCGCGGACGGCCGCGTCACGCTCGAGCGCTCGGAAGTCGGCGGGCTCCGCATCGACAGCGCGGCGGTCGAGGGCAAATACGCGCAGCAGGTCGCGGATCTCGCGCGGCTCCAGGTGTCCGGTCCCGACCTCAAGGTGGATGCATCCGGCCGGGTGGCGCTCGATCGCACCTCGGCATCGAACCTGACCTATCACGTCGAGGCGCTCGGCCTCGCCGAGCTGGCGCGGCTCGCCGGGCAGGAAGGGGTCGCCGGTTCCGCGATCCTCGACGGCACGCTGACCGGCAACGCGGCGTCGCTGGCGACGACGGGAACGCTCGACGGCAGCAATCTGGGGTATCAGGAGAACACCGCGCTCGATCTCAACACGCAAGTACTCCGTCACGATACCCGAGCTGACGTTCGCGGAGGCGGAGGTCAAGGCCGACACCACGGCAACGTTCCTCAAGGCCGGCGGCCTCGAGATCAACGCCCTGACCGCCACCACGACCTACGCCGGCGACCGCGTCAGCTTCACGACGAACATCCAGGAGAAGACCCGGGAGCTGACGGCGACCGGGGACGTCATCCTGCACACGGATCACCAGGAAGTGCACCTGCCGGAACTCGTCGTCCGGACCAACGGCGTCGAGTGGCGGACGGCGGCGACCCTGCCGGCAGAACAGATCACCACCGCGGCGGCCGCCAACTCGGTGGCCACCATCAAGTACGGCCAGGACCGGATCGAGCTCGAGAACGTGCGGCTGGTCAGCGGCGACCAGTCCCTCGACCTCGACGGCGCGTTTGCGCTCAAGGGAGACACGCCGGCCGGCGACATCAAGGTCCGGGCGCAGAACGTCGATCTCCAGCAGCTCGAACAGCTGCTGCTGCTGGACCGCGGCATCGGCGGGCGGCTGTCCGCGGAGGCGACGGTGTCGGGAACGGCGGCGGCGCCGGTCGTGGACGGGCACGTGGAGGTGCAGAACGGCACCTTCCAGACCTACAAGTACGACTCCCTGACGGCCGACGTGGACTACTCAGGGCCGCGCATCGGGATTGACGTCACGCTGCAGCAGTCGCCCACGGAGGCGATCATGGCCAAGGGCACCGTGCCGACGTCGCTGTTCCAGACGAGCCCGAGCGGCGCCCACGTCGAGGAGTCGGCGGCGGATCGCATCGATCTCCACGTCACCTCCACCGCGCTCAACCTCGGGCTGATCCAGGGCTTCACGACCCAGGTCACCAATGTTGCCGGCACGCTCGAGGCTGACGTGCGCGTGACGGGGTCCGGTCAGGACCCGCACCTGCAGGGCTTCCTCGACATCAAGGGGGGCGCGTTCGGCCTGCCGGCCGTCGGCACCTCCTTCACCGGCCTGAACACCCGCATCGAGCTCGAGCCGGACGTCGTGCGGCTGCAGAAGTTCGCCATTCGCGACGAGAACGGCGCGCCGCTGACCGTCTCGGGTGAACTGGCGGTGCACGCGCGGCAGGTCGGGGCCGTGAACATCTCGATCGATGCCGAGAACTTCGAGATCATCGACAACGAGCTCGGCGATGTCGGCATCGACAGCAAGATCACCATCACCGGGGAGCTCCGCCGGCCCGTCGTCAAGGGGGACGTGCGGCTGCAGGCCGGACGGCTCGAGGTCGATCGGATCCTGCAGCTGCTCTACGACCCCTACGCGGTCGAGGAGCTGCCGCCCGTGGTCTCCGCCGAGCGGACGGTCGAGGCGGGCGGCAGCGCCGAGGAGGCGACCGCCGCCGCTCTTCGCCGGGCGCAGGCAACCGCCGCCGTGCCAACCGCGCCGGCCGCGGCCGACGAGGCGGCAGCCGCGCCCGAAAGTGCCTTTGCGCCGGTGACGCTCGACGTCCGCGTGGTGATTCCCGACAACCTCGTCCTCCGCGGCAAGAAGCTGCGGCCCGGCGGGCCGACCGGCGCCTCCCTCGGCGACATGAACATCACCGTGGGCGGCGACATCCGCGTCGTCAAGGAGCCGGGCGGGCAAGTCCGGCTGCTCGGCACGATCGAGACCGTGCGCGGCACCTACGAGTTCCAGGGCCGCCGCTTCGACCTGGTGCGCGGCGGCACGCTCCGCTTCCTGGGTGAGCCGACGCCCAACCCGTCGCTCGACATCAGCGCCACGCGCGTGATCCCCAACACCGGCGTCGAGGCCACGGTCAAGATTCAGGGCACCGCTTCGGCCCCGCAGCTGTCGCTGACGAGCACCCCGCCGCTGGAGGAATCCGACATCCTGGCGCTGATCGTCTTCAATCGCCCGGTCAACGAGCTGGGCACCGGCGAGAAGGCGTCGCTCGCGGCCACCGCCGGCGGCATCGCGACCGGATTCATCGCGGCGCCGCTCGGCGACTCGATCGGCCGTGCCCTCGACCTCGACCTCTTCGAGATCACGACCACGACCGAAGAAGGGGACCTGGGGGCGGGCATCACCGTCGGCCAGCAGATCGGCGACCGCGCCTTCCTGAAGGTGCGCCAGCAGTTCGGCGAACGCAACGTGACCGAGTTCCTGCTGGAATACCAGCTGGCGGACTTCCTGCGCCTGCAGACCACGGCGGCGCCGGAAACGACCGGCTCGGCCAACCGCATCGGCCAGCGCCGCATCGAGCGCGCCGGGATCGACCTGATCTTCTTCTTCAGCTATTGATGGCCGGGCGCCGCGGCAGCGCCGGCTAGTGGCGCCCGAGCAGCGCCACTTCGACGCGGGCGTCGTTGAAGCACGCGCCGCCGCCGATGTCGGTCAGCGTATCCGGCGCCAGGGCATTGGAAGTCGAGCCGTTGTACGTGCTCTTCCGCCACAGCCCTTTCGGCAGCGACACCGTACCCGCCGACATTTCGCGATTGAGGGCCACCGGCACCTGCACTTCGCCGCGGTCGTTGAAGACCCGGACCGGGATCCCCCTCGGACAAGCCGCGCGCGGCGGCGTCGGAGTGGGTGCATCTGGAGCTTGGCGGCGCGTTCCCGCAGCTCACCCAGCGTGGACGAGATCGTCTTCTCGCTGGCCGGGGAAATCAGCGCCAGCGGGTAGCGCCCGGTCGCCGGGTCGGGCCGGTACGCGTAGAGCCCGCCGGCGCCTCGGCGTCGAGCTCCGGCGGGCACAGGTGCACTTTCCGATCGGCCGTGCGGGGGAACACGTCCACGAACTGAATCGGCGTGCCGCCGTAGGGCGCCGTTGCCGATCCCCGCTCCATCAGTTCCGCTCCGATCGATTCGGGCAGGCGTCCGGCGACGCGCAGCAGGGTATCGGTTTCCTCTTCGGCTTCGCCGATGCCGAGACGGGCGGCGAGGTCGGAGAACACCTCGGCGTTCGGCCGCGCTTCGCCGACCGGCTCGATCACCGGGCGCACCAGCTGCAGCGAGATCGGGCCGTAGCCCCTGGCGATGTCGTAATTCTCGAGGAACGTCGTCGCCGGCAGCAGCACGTCCGCGTAGCGCGCGGTGTCGGTGAATGACCTGGTCGAACACCACCGTGAACAGGTCGTTGCGCTTGAGCCCCTCGAGCACCCGGTTCTGATCCGGCATCGTCGCCAGCGGGTTGCAGTTGTAGACGAACAGCAGGTCGCACCGACGGTGCGTCGTACTCGAGCAGCGCCCGCCCGAGCTGGTTCATGTTGACGACGCGGGTCTGCGGCTCCGGGGTGTCGGTCAGCCAGGCGTTTGCCGTGATGCCCCATGCGGAGGAGCTGCTCATCGAGAACCCGCCGCCGCGCACGCCGAACTTGCCGGCGACGGCCGGCAGCGCCATGATCGCGGCCGCCGCGCCGCCGCCGTTCCGGTTGCGTTCGAGGCCCCATCCGCACCGGACGAGCGCGGGCGACGTCGCGGCGTAGAGCGTCGGCGAACGCCTCCAGCTGCCCGGCGTCGATGCCCGCGACGTCGGCGGCCCGTTCGATCGTCCACGGCTGCGCCCGCTCGCGGAGCTGCGCCGCCCCGGTCGTGTGCGCCGCCAGGAACGGCTCGTCGGCGTGTCCGTGCTCGAAGAGGAAGCGGTGCAGCGCGAGCGCGACCGGCAGGTCGGTGCCCGGGCGCACCGCCAGGTGCAGGTCGGCCTGCCGCGCCGTAGACGTGCCGCGCGGATCGATCACCACCAGTTTCGCGCCCGCTTTCTGCGCGTCGCGAACGTAGGGAATCAGGTGGATGCCGGAGGTCGCCGGGTTCACTCCCCAGAGCACGATGAGCCGTGCGTGCGGATAGTCGAGATAGGTGACGCCGGGCATCTTGCCATAGAGCCCCTGGTTGGCCGCGCCGGTGGGGGCCGCGCAGACCGTGCGGGCGAGGCGCGACGTGCCGAAGCCGCGGAAGAGCGCGGCGTCGCCGGTATCCTGCGTCAGCAGCCCGTTCGAGCCCGCCGTAACAGAAGGGCAGGATCGCCTCGGCCCCCTTCGCGTCGCGGATCTCCGTCATGCGGGCGGCAATGCGATCGAGAGCCTCGCCCCAGGTCACACGCGTGAAAGTCCCCTGTCCCTTCGCTCCCTCCCGCACGGCAGGGTAGAGCAGGCGGTCCTCCCCGTACACGCGGTCGGCGAAGCGCCGGACCTTGGCGCAGATGAACTTGTTCGTGACGGGATTCTCGTCGCCGCCGTCGATCTTGACGACGCGTCCCTGCTCGACGCGTGACGTCAACCGTGCAGGAATCCGGGCAATCGAGCGGGCAGCTGGTGCGGACGGTGGTGTGTCCCCTCCATTCCGGTTGGCGCATGCGCGATTATCGCACTAACGAGGACGGCGCACGGTTAGGCGTGGCACCGCCCTCTTACCTTGGGGTCTCTTGCTGTGATGGAATCGCGTGCTGACGAGCGCGACCGGCCGGGCCGGTCGCGCCGGGGCGCCGAATCTCGTGGTGACGCGCCTACCTGCCGCTGACGTCGGTGCCGTGACCGCCGGCGCCCATGTCGATCCCGGTCGCGCCATGCTGGTCGTCGCTGCCGGCCGCCGCGCCGGTGTCGTTGTCGCTGCTCAGCGCCCGTTCCCGCCGTCGGCTGACCGACTCGGGATCGTTCGAGGCGCTGGGATCACCCGGCATCTTCGGGACGGGCGAGCCTCCCAGGCCGAGCACGTCGCCGCTCGAGCTGGATGCGGCTTCGGAGTCGCTGGCGTTCTTCTTCTCGTCGTATCGATCCATCGGTTCTCCTTTCCTTCCACTGAAGCAAGCAGGGTGCCAGCCCGTTCCGGGCGTCACGGCTGCGTCCCGGGCTGACCGCTATACACTGTGCTGCGACAGCAGGCCAGCGCGACAGCAGGCCCGACCTGAAGAGCTCGCACGACTATCCACGGGCGGCACCCGCCGCCACCGAGGAGGGAAGTAATGACTTTCGGCGACCGAATCTTAGGAGCGATCAAGCTCGACGCCAACACGTTCGAAGACATCGAGCGCGATCCGTCGGCCATCGGACAGGCCGTCGGCGTCATCGCGCTGGCCGCCGTGTCGCTGGGAATCGGCAACGTCTGGTACGGCGGCCTCAGCGGGATCGTCTTCAGCATCATCACGTCGGTGATTGGCTACGCGTTCTGGGCGCTCGTGGTCTGGCTGGTCGGGACCAAGCTCATGCCCGATCCGGCCACGAAGGCAGACTTCCCGGAGGCCTTCCGGGTGATCGCGTTTGCCGCCGCGCCAGGCGTGCTGGGCATCGTCACGATCATCCCGCTCCTCGGCTGGCTGCTCCTCTTCCTGATCTGGCTCTGGTCGATCGCGGCGATGGTCGTTGCCGTCAAGCAGGTGCTCGACTACACCGACACGTTCAAGGCGGTCATCGTCGTGGTGATCGGCTTTGTCGCCTACCTCGTGGTGTGGGCCATCGTCGGGATGATGACGATGGGAGCGGCGATGATGGGGGGCGCATTCTCGCGCTGACGACGGGCGAGGAAGCGACGGGCGAGGAAAGATGATCCGGCGTTCACACGTGTGAACGCCGGTCCCAAGGTGACGGGACCGCAGGTCAGCGCGGTTGCAGCGCCGGCTTGCCCGGCACCTGCCGGTCGGGGAAGAAGTCCTTCCCGCGGGCGTACTCGACCGCGTTCTTGGCCGCCCCGATACCGGGCAGCGCGTTGAGGCCGCTGTCGAGGGTACCGCTGAGCAGCCCCTTGCGCCGGACGGCGGCCACCACGGTGACCGCGGCGATGGCGGCGCCAAGAATCGGGATAGACCGTGACAGCCGGCGCGACAGCCGCGCGCCTCCCCAGCGTGTGAGTCGGTTTCCAATCGTCATGCACGCTGCATGTGCAAGCGGCATACCGATCAACTCCCAATTCCCAATTCCCAACGCCCAACTCCCAAGCTCAGTTCCGCAGTTCCCCAGCTCCCCAGCTCCTCGTTGTATTGTTGGGGTATGAAGCGCGTCGTCATTGTCGGCGGAGGTTTTGGCGGGCTGCACGCGGCGCGGGCGTTGCGGCGGGCCGACGTGCAGGTCACGCTGGTTGACTGCCGGAACCACCATCTGTTCCAGCCGCTGCTGTATCAGGTGGCGATGGCGGCGCTGTCGCCCGGCGACATCGCGTCTCCGATCCGGTGGATTCTCCGGCGCCAGCGTAACGTCGAGGTGCTGCTCGCCGAGGCGCGTGGCGTGGATCCTGTGGGTAAGCGGCTCCTCCTTGCCGACGGCGAGTTGCCCTACGATTACCTGATCGTTGCCACCGGCTCGACCCACGCCTACTTCGGCCACGACGACTGGGAGCGGCGGGCCCCGGGCCTCAAGACGCTCGAGGATGCGCTCGAGATCCGCCGCCGCGTGCTGATGGCGTTCGAGCGGGCGGAGCGGGAGACCGACCCGGAGCGGCGCCGGGTGCTGCTCACCTTCGTGGTCATCGGCGGCGGGCCGACCGGGGTGGAGATGGCCGGGGCGCTCGCCGAGATCTCCCGCCAGTCGCTCGCCCGGGACTTCCGGCACTTCGACCCCAGCTCCGCCCGCGTCCTCCTGCTCGAGGGGGGGCCGTCGATCCTGACGGCGTTCCCGGCGCCGCTTCAGCAGGCCGCGCTGCGCGACCTGCGCGCGCTCGGCGTCGACGTGCGCACCGGATCGATCGTGACGCACGTCGCCGACGGCCGGGTTGAGGTCGGCGAGGAAGCGATTCTGACCGACACCGTGCTGTGGGCCGCCGGCGTCGCGGCCTCGCCGCTTGGCGCCGCGCTGGGCGCTCCCGTCGACCGCGCCGGCCGCGTGCGCATCGCGCCGGAACTGACGGTGCCCGGCGTGGCCGATGTCTTCGCCATCGGCGACATGGCGACGCTCGACGGCGTCGATGGACGTCCGCTGCCGGGTGTGGCGCAAGTGGCGATCCAGATGGGAAAACATGCGGCACGGAACATCGAACGGGCGATGGAGAACCAGCCCCTGCGCCCGTTCGCGTATCGCGACCTCGGCAACATGGCCACGATCGGCCGGGCGTCGGCGATTGCTGATTTCGGCAAGTTCCGGTTGCAGGGGTTCCTGGCCTGGCTGGCGTGGCTGTTCGTGCACGTCTTCGCGCTCATCGGCTTCCGCAACCGCCTGGTCGTGCTCGTGCAGTGGGCGTGGGCGTATTTCACCTACCAGCGCGCCATCCGCCTGATCACCGGCCGCGGACCCGCGGACGTGCCCGACCCATGATCACCCTGGCGCGGATCGCCGTGGTGTGCGCGGCGGCCGCCGCCCTGGCGCCGGTGCCGGCCTCGTTCATCGAGCGCTGGTATTCACTGGGCCTTTATCCTGCACTCCAGCCTGCCGTCACCGGCCTGTCGAGCCTGGTATCGTTTGCCCTCCTCGACCTCGCCGCGGCGGTGCTCCTGGCGGGCGCCGTTCTGTTCGTGGCGCGACGGTGGCGCGTGCGCGGCGCCGGCGCGGCAGCTGCCAGCGCCCTGCGCGCGGCCGTGGTGCTGGCCGCCGTTCTCTACCTCTGGTTTCTCGCGGCCTGGGGTGTGAACTACCGGCGCGTGCCGCTCGAGGAGAAGCTGGCGTACGAAGCGTCGCGGGTGACCCGCGATCAGGGTGTGCGGCTCGGGCGCCAGGCCGTCGAGCGGGCGAACGCGCTGCGGGCGGAGCTCGCGGGGTTTGCCGCCGCCGACGGCGACCTCTCACGTGCGCTGACGGATGTCGAGCGCCAGCTCGGAGGGACGGGCCACACCCGCGTTGCGGCGCCCAAGCGCTCCCTGCTGGAGTGGTACTTCCGCCGGGCGGCCATCGATGGCATGACGGATCCCTTCTTCCTCGAGATCATCCTCAACCCCGACCTCCTGCCCTTCGAGCGGCCGTTCGTGCTCGCCCACGAGTGGGCCCACCTGGCCGGATACGCCGACGAGTCTGAAGCCAACTTCGTGGCGTGGCTGGCGTGTCTCGGCGCCGGGGAATCCGCGCGCTACAGCGGGTGGCTGGCCGCATACGAGCTGCTGGAATCGTCGCTGCCGCGGGCGGATCGCCGGGCGCTCGCTGGGGCGCTCCACCCGGCGGTCGTCGCGGACCTCGCCGCGGCGCGGGCGCGACTGAACAGGGCGAACCCGGCGGTGCGCGTCGCATCCCGCGGCGCCTACGATGCCTACCTCAAAGCCAACCGGATCGAAGAGGGAATCGCCAGCTACAACGCCGCGACCCGGCTCATGCTGGGCACGGCGTTCGACGCCCACTGGCAGCCGTCGCTGCGTCAGTGAGCCGGCCGGCTGGCAGGTCTTCCTGTTCCGGCCCGCCATTTGCACGGTAGCGCCGGCAGCGGCTATTCAGGCCGCGGGGGCCGCTGAGGATCGAGCGGGTCGAGATCCTGGCTCGAGACCGGCGCCGGAGCACGGCCGGTGCGCAAGTCGTCGGGCTGCACGTCGGCGAGAGCTGGCGAGACTTCGATGGGCCGCCACGCCCGCCAGTTGCACTCGTGGCAGCGCACGGGCTGACTGTCGGTCAGCCGGCTTCGCAGCCTTTCGAGGAGGGTTCGCAGCCGGGATGGGAAGACGCGCGGTGAGCCGCACGAAGGACACGTCATGACGAACGTCTGCCGCCGAGCCTAACACAGCTGCCTCTGGTCCTGACCATGAGCCGAGCCACTCTTGCCATCGTGCCGCCTGCCCAGGATCCCGTAGCGTCCGCCCGGGCTGCCGGGCTGCGTTACACCACCGATACCAAGCCTGGCATTCCGCCGCCGGAAGCGGGGCACGTCGTTTACCTACCTCGATGCCGGGGGGCGTCCGGTGCGTTCGCCGGCAGACCTGGGCCGTATCCGCTCGCTCGTGATTCCTCCCGCCTGGTCCGACGTCTGGATCTGCGCGGACGAGCGCGGCCATCTGCAGGCCACCGGCCGGGACGCCAGGGGGCGCAAGCAATACCGCTATCACCCGAAGTGGCGCGTGGTCCGCGACGACACGAAGTACCACCGCATGATCGGCTTCGCGCACGCCCTGCCCGGGATCCGCCGGCGGACCGCCGCGGATCTCCGCCGGCAGGGACTGCCGCGCGAGAAGGTCCTCGCCACGGTGGTGCAGCTCCTCGAGAAGACGCTCATCCGCGTCGGGAACGACGAATACGCGCGGACGAACCGGTCGTACGGCCTGACGACGCTGCGCGACAAGCATGTCGAGTTCAGCGGCCAGCGGCTCCGCTTCACCTTCCGCGGCAAGAGCGGGGTCGAGCACGATGTCGATCTCAACGATCGGCGGCTCGCGCGCATCGTCAAGCAGTGCCGCGACCTCGACGGCTACGACCTGTTCCAGTACTACGACGAGGACGGGGAGCGCCAGACCGTCGGCTCGGCGGAAGTGAATGCCTACCTGCAGGAGATCACGGGGCAGGACCTGACGTCGAAGGACTTCCGGACGTGGGCGGGCACCGTCCTGGCGGCGCAGCTGCTGCGCGACTTCGAGGCGTTCACCTCCGACGCGCAGGCCAAGCGGAACATCCTGCGCGCGGTGGAAACCGTCGCCAAGCGCCTGGGCAACACCAAAGCGGTGTGCCGGAAATGCTACATCCACCCGGCGATCTTCGACGCCTACCTCGAGGGATCGATGCTCGAGACCGTGGCGCAACGCGCCCGCAAGGTGGCCCGCGCAGTCGATCGCCTCGACAGAGGGGGAGGCCGCCGTGCTCGGCCTGCTGCAGCGGCGCCTGGCTAAACGGAGAGCCAGCTGAAACAACGCCCAATTCCCAACGCCCAAATCCCAAAATCTCTGCCCTTGGGAGTTGGGAGTTGGGCCTTGGGAGTTGACGTAGATACTCCTATCGACTGGCGAGGCGGATGCCGCCGTTCGTTCCCTCGAGCCGGATGCTCGGGCCGCCGCCGTTCAGCCGCCCTTCGAGCCGGCGGCGGGAAGAGGCGGTGGTGTCGATGTCGAGGCCGGTGCTGTCGATGCCGCCATTGGTGACGCTGGCCGAGATCGAGGCTCTGGCGTCGGACGGCATCCGCAGCCTGATGCCGCCGTTGGTGCACGAGAGGCTGACGCCAGGCTCGGCCACACGCGTGAGCTCGACATCCACGCCGCCGTTCGTGGTGGCGGCGTCGATGGCGCCGCCGACCTCGCGCGCCTTGATGCCGCCGTTGGTCGTTTCGAGGCGGACCCGGCCGTTCAGGCCGGCGACCTCCACGGCGCCGTTGACCGTCGTGAAGCGGACGTCCGCCGACGCCGGCACCTTGACGGAGTAGCGCACCTCGCCGTTGGTCCGCCGGGGCACCCGGGTTTCAATCCGGACGCTCGATGGCGAGGACTCCTCCATGATTTCAATCCGCTCGAGCGTCTGGCGCGCACTGTCGGCCGATGCCCCGCGTGCCACCTTGCGGGCGACGACCTCCACCGTGCTGCCGCTCGAGGGCTGCACGTCGATCGAACCGTTGACGTTGACAATTTCCACCGTGCCGCCGCTCTGCAGCTCGTAGGACTTCCGCCACTCTGCGGACTCCTGCGACCGGAAATCGGCGGTGACAATGTCGCAGCCCGAAAGGGCCGCGACCGTGACGAAAAGGAGCGGGGCATACAGGACGGCGGCGGGGCGGGGGGTAGCTCGCATTCCTGATGATACGGAGCTGAACCTGCCGGGGTTCGGCTGCCGGGCCCCGGGCGCCCGGTGCAGGGATGCCTCACCAGTGGGCGCCCGGATATATGATGCGAGTGCCCGGTTGCGGCTGAGTCTGCCCGGGCGGGAGTACCCATGTCAGACCGCAAGTATCGCCAGCGGGGATACCGGGACGAGCCGCGGGAGCCTCGCCGGGAGCAGGGGCCGGCCGCCCCCAAGAAGGAATATGCGCCGCGCGGGCAGCCGCCGGACCGGCCGAAGACGTTCAGCATGCCGGGCTTCCGCGAGGTGGTGCGTTGTGCGCGCTGCGGCAACGAACTGACGGTGGCGGCCGCCTGGAGCGCGGAAGGGACCTGCAACCGCTGCGGCGCCGACTTCCACTCCTGCGCGCAATGCGCGCATTTCGATACCGGGGCGCCGTTCGAGTGCCAGAAGCCGATCCCCGCGCGCATCTCCCCGAAAGACGTCCGGAACGCCTGCCCGGAATACGAACCGCGGACCACGGTCGAGCGTGAGACGACCTCCGCCGCTCCGACGAGCGCACGGAAGGCCTTCGACGATCTCTTCAAGTAGCGCCGGAGCAGCCGCGCCGCGCCCGGCACGAGGCGGTAAGTCCCGTCAGGAACGGGTCAGCACCGTGCGCAGCCCTGCCAGCGTGCGTTCGAGCGACTCCCTGGCCAGCCCCTCGACCACGCCGGTCACGAACGGCCGCAGCAAGACCGGCACCGCGCGGCTGAGGCTGACCGACTCGCATTCAATCAGGACGCCGCCATCCACCGCCTCGTAGCGCCAGTAGGCGTTCAGCCGCCACAGGTAGCCGCGGTCGTGGCCGACCGGCTTCTCCCGCTCGCCGGGTGTGCCGGCATCCTCGAGCTCGGCTATCCGGGTCGAGACGCTGCGCGCCCCCGCGCGGCCCGTCCCGAGGCGACGGTACTCCACCGTGTGCTCGGTGTTGTAGGTGACGGTGACGATCTTCGACCGCTGCAGCTTCATGAAGATCCGGTAGCGGTCGCCATCCTTCCCGAGCAGCTTCGACGCGATCACGTCGTCGTAGTGCCGCGACTCGTCGCCGGCGAGCCGCGCCAGCCGGTCGAGCACCGCCGCCACCGACGTGCCCCTGACGAAGATCGCGCCCGCCCAGTGATGAATCTTGCCGTCGGGCACGGCGAGCGGGGCATCGCCGGGCCGCGCTGATTCCAGCCGCGACATGGCCACGCCATCCCCCGCTGCCGCCGTGCGCCAGTCCCTCACGCCGAAGGCATCCAGGGCGAAGAAGGGAGAGCCGGCGGCTGAGGCCCCCAGGTATCGGGCATCCACGCGCTGTTCGTAGGCGCTCCAGGCCTGGAGCGTCGGTGGCTTGAGCTCCTCGACCATCGTGGCGCCGGCGTGCGCCGGTGCCGGGCCGGGCGCTGCCGCCGCAACCGGCTGCAGCACGAGGAGGAGCAGGGCGGCCGGCAGGGCGCGCTTGAACACGTACAGCTCGCTCGCGGCAAAGTTGGCGAGTGAGCACACCGTGATGGAGGCGATGGTGGCGAGCATCGGATCGAGGTGCAGGACGCCGCTGAACGCGCGCATGAGCACGAGATTGCCCCCGAGCGAGATCACACCGTTCGTCAACTGAAAGCGGGCGGCCCGCGTCAGCGTTGCCGAGGGCTGGCAGCGTTCCCGCCACGTCCAGACCTGGTGCCAGAAGAAATTGTGCAGGACGGCAGCCTCGACCGCAATCACCGTCGCCCACAGGTAGTGCAGGCCCGCCCCGATCAGCCCGGCCATCACGAGGAGGTGTACCACGATCCCCAGGGCGCCCACGCCGTTGAACCGGATCCAGCGCCGCAGCAGGCTGTCCTGCGGAACGCCCGGGCGGCCCCGGCTCTCCAGAACCTGGAAGCGTCTCATGCCCCGGAAGGCGTGAACCGCGAACGGATTGGCTCATCCCCGCCGCCGGTTCTCCATCTCCTCGAGCGTCTTCGGCCAGTCGCGTCCGAGCAGCCGCGACAGCGCCCGATCCGACAGCAGGCGGCCGCCGGTCTGGCAGCGCGCTGCAGTAGTTCGCCTCGTTCCGGGCGTAGACGATGCGCTGCACGGGCTGCCCGCACACCGGGCAGGGCTTCCCGAATCGCCCGTGCACGGCCATGCCCTGGCGAAAAGCGGTGACCTTGTCCGGAAACTCTCCGCCCGTTTCTTCGCGAAGCCGCGCCACCCAGATCCGGAGGGTCTCGACCGTGGCATGGAACAGGCGCTCGATCTCCTCGTCGCTGAGCGCCTCGGTGAGCTTCAGCGGAGAGAGCCGCGCCGCATGCAGGATCTCGTCGGAATACGCGTTGCCGATGCCGCTGAAGATGTGGGGATCGGTGAGGGCCCGCTTCAAGGTGTGATTGCCGGCGGTCAGGCGGTCGCGGAACGCCTCGAGATCGGTATCGAGCACCTCGAGGCCGCCCGGATCGTGCGCGGCCAGCTCCGGCGCGCCGCGGACGACATGAATCGACGCCTGCCGCCTGGAACCGGCCTCGGTCAGGATGAGCGTGCCGTCTGCGAAGTCGAATGCCGCCAGGCCGACCTTACCGGGAATCGCGGCGCCGCGCGCCTTCCAGCGGAAGCGTCCGGCAATCATCAGGTGCACGACCATGAAGAGGTCGCGCTCGCAGGCGAAGACGAGGCGCTTTCCCAGCCGCGTCACGTCGCGAATCGCGACGCCCTCCAGGTCGGCGATTGGCGGATGGTAGGTCCGGACGACGAACGGGTTTCCGATCCTGACGCGTTCGATCCGTTGTCCAGCCACGCGCGGGATCAATGCGTGTCGATAGAGCTCGACATCCGGCAGTTCCGGCACGGGGCCAGTGTACCGCGCGTGAGGGGCCATCCGCCCCGTCCACCGGACGCTATACTTTTCCATGCTCGCATCGCGCCGGACATTGCTGGTTCTCGTGGCGGCCGCCGTCGTGGCCGCAGGCGGACTGGTGCCGCGCGCGGGCTCCGTCACCCCGCAGGACCGGGCAGCGTCGCCGCTGCCGTCCGGGGACGTGCACCCCCGCGACGTCCAGGACCTGCGGTGGCGGAACGTCGGTCCGACCCGCGGCGGCCGGGTCACGGCGGTGGCGGGCGTCCGCAGCCAGCCATGTACCTTCTACATGGGCGCCAGCGGCGGCGGCGTCTGGAAGACCGACAACTGCGGATCCGACTGGAAGCCGATCGCCGACGGCCAGATCGCCACGGGCTCCATCGGCGCCATCGACGTCTCGGAGTCCAATCCGGACGTCGTCTGGGTTGGCACGGGGAGCGCGGCCATCCGGAGCAACGTCATCATCGGCCGCGGCGTCTATCGCTCGGGCGATGCCGGCAGGAGCTGGCAGTTCATGGGGCTCCCGGAGGCCGGGCAGATTGGCAGCATCGCGGTCCACCCCTCCAACCCCGACGTCGTCTGGCTGGCCGCGCTCGGATCGCCGTTCGGTCCGAACGACGAGCGTGGCGTCTTCAAGACCGCCGACGGCGGCAAGACGTGGCGGCGGACGCTGTTCGTCAACCGCGAGACCGGCGCGCGGGTGGTGGCGGTCAATCCCGCGAATCCCGACGAGCTCTACGCCGGGATGTACCGGGGTTTCCGGAAAGGGTGGGACATCATCAGCGGCGGGCCGGCGTCGGACGGGGGCATCTACAAGTCGCGCGATGGCGGTGAGACCTGGACGAAGCTGAGCGCTGGACTGCCCAATCGGCTGATCGGACGGATCGATATTGCGATCGCCAGGAGCCGGCCGGGTCTCGTCTATGCGATGGTCGAGGCGCCCGGCGATGCGGGTGGCTTGTACAAGACCGACAATGCCGGCGAGTCGTGGACGCTCGTCAACAACGCCGCGAACATCCGCAGCCGTCCGTTCTATTTCCATTACGTGGACGTCAACCCGCGCGACGAGGCCGACGTCTGGGTTGGCGCGGTCGCGCAGTTCCGTTCGCGGGATGGCGGCCGCACCTTCGCCACGGTGCCGACCCCGCACGTCGACAGCCACGGCGTCTGGTTCAATCCCGACAACCCGGCGTACGCCGTCCAGGCGAACGACGGCGGCGCAACGGTGACGACCGACGGGGGGCAGACCTGGTCGAGCATCCTGAACCAGCCCACGGCGGAGCTCTACATGGTCAGCGTGGACGAGCAGCATCCCTACCGGCTCTATGCGCCGCAGCAGGACAACTCGACGGTCGTCGTGCCGAGCCTGCCGCCCGTGTCGTTCGGGTTCGACCATCCGGCGCAGGCCTGGACGCAGGCGTCCGGCTGTGAGACGGGCGGTATCTGGCCGACACCCGACGGTCAGATCGTGTGGGGGGCGTGCAAGGGAGAGCTGGAGCGCTTCAACGTTGCCACCGGCCAGTCGCAGGGCAAGTGGATCTATCCGCAGGATCGCTACGGCCACCATCCCGACGAGATCCGCTACCGCTTTCCGCGGCAGACGGTCATCCGGGTGTCGCGGCACGATCCCAAAGTCGTCTACCAGGCGTCCCACGTGCTCCATCGGTCCACGGACGAGGGCACGACATGGCAGACGATCAGCCCCGACCTGACCGCGCACGAGAAGCAGTTCCAGGTCGTGCCGGGCACGCCGATCACGCGGGACGTGACGGGCGAAGAGGTCTACTCCTCGATTTACTCGATGGACGAATCGCCGCTCGAGCGCGGGGTCATCTGGGTCGGCGCCAACGACGGCCCGATCCACGTGACACGCGACGGCGGCAAGACCTGGCGTAACGTGACGCCGGCAGGCCTGCCGCCGGGCGGACGCGTCCAGAACATCGACGCCTCCCACCTCCGCCGCGGCTCGGCGTACGTCGCGATCTACCGCTACCTGCGCGAACACGACCTTCAGCCCTACATCTACCGGACGGCTGATTACGGCGCGAGCTGGACGAGGCTCACCGACGGCGCCAATGGCATCCCGCGCGACCATCCCACGCGCGTCGTCCGCGAGGACCCGGAGCGAGCCGGCCTGCTCTACGCCGGCACGGAGTTCGGCGTCTTCGTCTCGTTCGACGATGGCGGGCGCTGGCAGCCGCTGCAGCAGAACCTGCCGGCGACGCCGGTGACCGACATCCGCGTGCAGCGCGGCGACCTCGTCCTGGCCACGATGGGACGCGGGTTCTGGATCATGGACGACATCCAGCCGCTCCGGGCGGCTGCCGCGCCTGGCGCGGCGCGTCCGGCTCTCGTGCAACCAGCCTCGCGCGTGCGCTACCGCTACACCGCGAGCGGGCGCGGGTCGGTGCCGCAATACCCGCCTGTCGCGCTCGCCATCGACTACCTGTTGCCGGCGTCGTTTGCCGGCCGTGTCCGGCTCGAGATCGCGGACAGCCAGGGCAGGGTCGTTCGGGCGCTGGAGTCTTCCGCGGGAGGTGGCCTGCAGGACGATGCCAGTCCGGCCGCGGCTGGCAGTACGACGGCAGGACAGGAGATGCCCGGAAGCGGTGCCGGAAGAGGAGGCCGCGGCGTGGCGCTGCCGACGGCGCGCGGCGGGCACAATCGCTATTCGTGGGACTACCGCTGGGCGGATGGCGGGCCCCTGGCCGCTCCGGGCTCCTACACGGTCAGGCTGTCGGCGGGCCTGGTGCCGGCGCCGGGACGCGCGGGCGACGCGGCGCTGGAGAAGACGTTCGAGATTCGCGTCGATCCCGGGGTGCTCCAGGACGGCGTCACCGCCGCCGACCTGGTCGAGCACCAGAACTTCCTGATCGCCGTGCGTGACGCGCGCGCGCAGGCCACGGCGCTGCGTGCGCGTGTCGAGGCGGCCATGAAGAGGGCCGGCGTCCCCGCGCCGCCGTCGCCGGGGCCGGGCGGGCGGAGCGCGGACCTGCGCTATGCTCCGCTGCAGCGGCTCTGGGCTCGCCTCGTCACCGCGCCCGGCACGTACGAGCAGGGCATGCTGATCGATCAGCTGGCCAACATCGCCCGTGCCGAAGGCGGTGCGGACCAGAAGGTCGGGGCCGAGTCGAGACGACGGTTCGCGGACCTGCGGCAGGAACTGCAGGCGGTCGAGGCAGACCTGCGCGCGCTTGGTGAGAAGTGAGCCGATCCTATCCACCCACGCGCGTCGATCCCGTCGTTGACGACTACCACGGCCAGTCCGTTGCCGATCCCTACCGGTGGATGGAGGACCTCGAGTCGGCCGACGTGGCGGCCTGGATTGCCGCGCAGAACGCGATCACGGCCGAGTACCTGGACTCGCTGCCGATCCGCGAGCGCCTGCGAGCCCGCATCACCGAGCTCTGGAACTACCCGAAGGTGGGGCTGCCGGTGGCCGAAGCGGGCACGCTGTTCTACCAGCGGAATGCCGGCCTGGAGAAGCAGGCGCCCATTTACGCCCGGCAGGGCATCGGACACGCCGCCGCGGCTGGTCCTGGATCCCAACGCGATCTCGCGGGCGGGCGACACCGCCCTCATGGATTTCGCTCCGGCCCCCGATGGCCAGCGACTGGCGTATGCGCTCGCCGACAGCGGCGCCGACTGGCAGACGATCCACGTCCGCGACCTGGAGAGCGGCCAGGACCTGACCGACAGTGTCCGCTGGGTCCGGTTCTCGACCATCGCCTGGACGAAGGACTCGGCCGGCTTCTTCTATTCGCGGTTCCCGGAGCCGCCCGCCGGCAAGGTCTATGAGGCGGCGCTCTCGGGGCACGCGCTCTACTATCACCGCCTTGGCACCTCGCAGGACGCCGACCGGCTGATCTGCGAGCGCCCGGACCTGCCGACCTGGTTCATCTCCGGCACGGTCACCGAGGATGGCCGCTACCTCCTGATCGCGCTGTTCGAAGGGGCCACGAACAACAACCGTCTCTATGCCGCGGACCTTGGCGATCCCGGCCATCCCGATCTGCACGCCGCGGTGCGCCCGCTCGTGGAATCGGACGACGCCGAATACGCGCCGGTCGGGAACATCGGGACCACGCTGTTCCTGCGCACCGACGCGGGGGCGCCGAACCGGCAAGGTCATCGCCATTGACCTGGCGGGTTCGGCGGGAGGGCCGGCGCGGACGATCGTGCCGGAAGGGGAGCAGACGCTCGGCTTCGTGGTGTTCGCCGGCGGTCGGCTGGTGGCCGAGTCGCTGGGCCACGTGCGGAGCCGCCTCGAGACGTTCGACCCGGCGTCGGGACAGGCCGCTCGGCGGCATTCCGCTGCCGGGGGCCGGCGTGGTCACCGGCCTGGAGGGACGGCAGGACGGCTCGACCCTCTGGTTTCAGTTCACCTCGCCGCTGATGCCCGCCACGGTGTTCGCGTACGACATCGCCAGCGGCCGGGCGGCTCCGTTCGAAGCGGCGGGCGCGCCGATCGATGCCGTCGCGTTCCGGACCACTCAGGAGTTCGCGGTGTCGAAGGACGGAACGATGATTCCCGTCTTCATCACGTCGCGGGCCGATCTGCCGCGCGACGGGTCGGCGCCGCTGATGCTCTACGGCTACGGCGGGTTCTCCGTGAACACGGTGCCGGGCTACCGGCCGGACGTGCCGGCGTGGCTCGAGCTGGGCGGCGCCTGGGCCACGGCGAACATCCGCGGCGGCGCCGAGTACGGCGAGTCCTGGCATCGCGCCGGCATGGGGGCGCGCAAGCAGAACGTCTTCGACGATTTCATCGCGGTGGCCGAACATCTGATCCGCGAGGGCTACACCTCTCCGGAGCGGCTCGCGATCATGGGCGGGTCGAATGGCGGGCTGCTCGTGGCCGCGGTCATGGAGCAGCGCCCCGAGCTCTTCGCGGCAGCGCTGCCAGCGGTCGGCGTGCTCGACATGCTCCGCTACGACCGCTTCACCGGCGGGCGCGCGTGGGTGACGGAGTACGGGACGTCGCAGGACCCCGCGGGGTTCGCGGTGCTCGTCAAGTACTCGCCGCTGCACAACCTCAGGCCGGGAACCTGTTATCCGGCAACGCTGATCACCACGGCCGACCACGACGACCGGGTCGTGCCGAGCCATTCCTTCAAGTTCGCCGCGGCGCTGCAGCAGGCGCAGGGGTGCGCCCGCCCGGTGCTGATCAGGATCGAGGCGCAGGGGTCACACGGATACCGGCCGACCGACCGGCGGATTGCGGAGCTCGCGGATCAGTGGGCATTTGCCGCCGCGAACACCGGGCTGGCGTCCGGCGCGCGGGCGGCGGGCGTCGCGGCGTTCGCGAGTGGTTCCCGTCCCGAGGCGTAGATGGCCGTCAGCCGGCCGTCCTGGATCTCGAGCGCCGAGGGCTGCCCCCCTTTGTAGACGCTGGCGAGCATGCCGGTGTCGAGCAGGACGACGCGGCCGCCAAAGCGCACCTTGATCCGGCCCGGGATCTGCGGGGTGTGGCCGACCACGAACCGGCTGGCGCCGAACCGGGCGAGCAGCGCCTCGACGCTGGCGCCGGCGTCGTCCGGCAGCGTCGCGAGGCCGCGGTACCACAGCGGTCCTTCACCAGCGATGAGCGCCCATTGCTGGATTCCCGACAGCCGCTGCAGCTGCTCGACGTATTCGCGGGTGACGTAGTCGCCCAACGGTTCGCCGGTCTTCTGGGCCAGCGCAATCCGGCCGATCTCGGCCTGCGCCGCGTTGACGATCTCGATCAGCGTGTAGGAAGGGGCAATCAGCCGCTGGGCCTCGAGCGTGGCGAGGAGCCCGTCCCAGGCACGCACCTCCCGCTCCACGCCGCGATTCACCTCGTCGAGCGAGGCCGTGGTGTCGGGATGAAGCCCGGCGTGCATGAAGATGGTGCCGTCGACCTGGAGGGCGACCTTGCGGCCGCGCAGCCAGCGGCCGTACTTGCCGGAGGGGGCGAACGCCTGCGTGTATTCGACGGAGCCCGGTGGGTGGGCGGCCATCCAGGCCTCGCGCTCGACCGTCGCGCCGGTGCGTGCGGCGATCGCCGCGTGCGTGTCGAAGGCCTTGCGGCGCCGATCTTCCGAACGGCTGTCGGCAAAGGCGGCGTAGGCCTCGGGCGAGACGTCCCTGAGGTCGTGCAGCAGGTTCATGCCCTCGTGGTTGCCGAGCAGCACGTCGACGCGCCCGCCGGCGCGCCGCGCCTCCCCCTCGAGCCGCATCAGGAGATCCATGACCGCGCGCACGTCCTTGCCGCGGTCGGTGAAGTCTCCGGTCTGCACGAGACGGGCGGACCCGCCGATCCAGCGGTCCTTACCGTCGATCACGCCGGCCGCGCGGAGGATTTGCGCGAGACCCGCCGCCGAGCCGTGGATATCGGCGACCGCGATGATCCTCTGGCCCGGTCCGGGTGGCGCCACCTGGCCGGCCGCGTCGAGGGCGTCGAGGGCAAAGCAGCCGGAGACGGCCACGGCCGCGGCCACGCTGGCGCCCAGGCGCCGGATCTGCTTCCGCATGGTCGGCATCATACCGCCCGCCGTACGCCGTAACAAAGGCCCGCCCGCTGTCGTAAACCCTCCGTCAATCGTGGTACCATCCGGGGTTCCAGCCTGGAAACCTCCTCCCATCCGTGAAAGGTGAACGCATGGCTGCGCGTCGGTTCCTGCCTGCGCTGCTGCTGCTCTTTGTCGGCAGCGGCTGCGCGGCGTTGATTTACGAAGTCGTCTGGTTCCAGCTCCTGCAGCTCACCATCGGGTCGTCCGCCGTGTCGATGGGCGTTCTTCTCGGCACCTTCATGGGCGGCATGTGTCTCGGCAGCTGGCTGCTGCCGCGGGTGGTCGGACCGAAACACCATCCCCTCGTCGTCTATGCGCTGCTCGAGCTCGGCATTGCCGCCGCCGGTCTCCTCGTGCTCTTCCTGATGCCGGCGCTCACCGCGGCTGTACACCTCGGTGGCCGGCAGCGGGACCGTCGGCATCCTGCTGCGCGGCGTGGCGGCCGCCTTCTTCCTGCTGCCGCCGACGCTGCTGATGGGCGCCACGCTGCCCGCGATTGCCCGCTTCGTCCGGACCACGCCCGAGGGCGTCTCGTGGCTCGGCTTCTTCTACGGCGGCAACATCGCCGGCGCCGTGCTCGGCAGCCTGACCGCCGGCTTCTACCTGCTCCGGTCCACGACACCTTGGTTGCGACGTTCGCGGCGGTGGCGCTGAACGTGATCGTGGCCGTGGCCGCCCTGCTGATCGCCCGCGCGGCGCTCTACGAACCGGCGGTCGAGGACGACGGCGCCGGCGGTGCGCGAGCGCGGCGCGTGGGCCATCTACGTGGTCATCACCATCTCCGGAGCGACCGCGCTGTCGGCCGAAGTGATCTGGACGCGCATCCTGTCGCTGCTCTACGGCGGCACGGTCTACACCTTCTCGCTGATCCTCGCCGTCTTCCTGCTCGGCCTCGGCATCGGCAGCAGCGTCGGCTCGGCGCTGTCGCGCACGATTCCGCGGCCGCGGCTCGCCCTGGCGTGGGTGCAGATGCTGCTGGCCGGCGCCATCTGGTGGGCGGCGTTCATGCTCACCCAGTCGCTGCCGTACTGGCCCATCGATCCGTCCATGTCCAGCAGCCCGTGGTACACCTTCAACCTCGACGTCGTGCGGACGCTCTGGGTGATGCTGCCGGCGGCCATCCTCTGGGGCGCGAGCTTTCCGCTGGCGCTCGCCGTCGGTGGCCAACGGCCGGCAGGATCCCGCCGGCTGGTGGGCGGCGTCTATGCCGCGAACACCGTCGGGGCGATCGTCGGTGCGCTGTCGGCCAGCCTGCTGCTCGTGGTGAGCCTCGGCAGCCAGCGCGCGCAGCAGCTCCTCATCGTCCTGTCGGTGATGGCCTCGCTGCTGGCGCTCGACGCCGCCGCGTCCGAGGCGCCGGAGAAAGCGGAGGGCCGCGGACGCCTGCGCCTCGGCGGCACGCTCCTCATCGTCGCCGCCGCCATGCTGGCCGCCTGGCTCGCCCGCATGGTGCAGCCGGTCCCCGCCATCCTCGTCGCCTACGGCCGCTACGCCGCCAGCCGGCTCGGCCAGGCGGACGTGATCTACATGGGCGAAGGCTGGAACGCCTCGGTGGCCGTGACGCGGCTGTCGAACGGCGTGCTCAACTATCACAACGCCGGCAAGGTCCAGGCCTCGAGCGAACCCCAGGACATGCGGCTGCAGCGCATGCTCGGGCACCTGACGACGCTCATTCCGAAGGACCCGAAACGTGTGCTCGTCATCGGCTGCGGCGCCGGGGTCACCGCCGGGGCCGTCTCGATCGAGCCCAGGCTCGAGCAGCTGACGATCGCCGAGATCGAGCCGCTCGTGCCCCGGGTGGTGTCCACCTACTTCGCCGAGCACAACTTCGACGTGATCCGGAACCCCAAGACCCGCGTGGTGCTGGACGATGCCCGGCACTTCCTGCTGACGACCGACGAGAAGTTCGATGCCATCACGTCCGATCCGCTCGACCCGTGGGTCAAGGGGGCGGCGATGCTCTACACGCGCGAGTTCTTCGAGGAGGTGAAGGAACACCTCAACCCCGGCGGGGTCGTGACGCTGTTCGTGCAGCTCTACGAAAGCAACCCGGCGGCCGTGAAGAGCGAGATCGCGACGTTCCTCGAGGCATTCCCCAACGGGGTGGTCTGGGGCAACACGCAGAACGGCGCCGGCTACGACCTCGTGCTGATGGGTACGGTGGACCCGCTGAAGATCGACGTCGACGAGATCGACCAGCGCGCTCCGGACGCCGCAATACGCCCGGGTGGCCCAGTCGCTGTCTGAAGTCGGGATGATGTCGGCCACCGACCTGTTCTCGACCTACGCCGGCAGGCGTCCGGACCTCGACCCGTGGATGAGCGACGCCATCATCAACCGCGATCGCAACCTGCGGCTCCAGTACCTGGCCGGCCTCGGCCTCAACCTTTACCAGAGCGACGTCATCTACGCCGACATGCTCAAGTACGCCACGCGCTTCCCGGAAGAGCTGTTCATCGGCTCCCCCGCGACGATGCAGGCGCTCCGCAACGGGGTCGCCCGCGAGCAGGGCCGTTAGGCTGGCCGCAACGTCGAGCTGTATTTCGCTCGTGTCAGGGTTGTAAAGATCGCATACGGTCTGGTGGCGTGCCGCAGCGCGGCACGCCGCCGGATTCCTTCTCGAATCCCCCCTGTTTCCAGCCACTCACGCTCAACCGTATCCGTTGCTGAGCGGCGGCGGCATGCCAGGTGCTATCCCTCCTGTACGTGATGGGCGGTCACGGGGACCCCTCATCGTAGCTAAACGGGCTTTCAGGAGGCTTGCATGAAACGTCAGATGATTTTCGGAACGATGCTCAGCGCGACGCTCGCGGTGGGCCTGGGTGCGCAGCAGCCCCAGACGGGACAGCGTCCCGGCGGCAACGACATGGGCGCCAACAAGGCCGGACAGACGGTCACCGTCACCGGCTGCCTGCAGTCCGGCGGACAGATGGCTGGCGGCACGACCGCGACCGGCTCGGCCACGGCGGGACCCGGCAGCACGGGCGGGGCGACGGCAGGCGCGTCGGCCCAGGCCGGGCAGCGTGGCGGCAGCTACATCCTCACGTCCGCCTCGATGAGCGGATCGGCGAGTGGTTCGATGGCGGGGAACACGGGCGCCAACACCGGCGCCTCGGGGCGGACGGGCACCTCGGGCAGCGCGACCGGAACCACGACGGGCAGCACGACCAGCCCCGGCGCGACGGGCGCGGCCACGGGCGCGGCGGCCTCCGGCACGTCGTATCGCCTGATGGGCGGCAGCAGCCAGCTCGCGCAGCACGTGGGCAAGCGCGTTGAAGTGACCGGGACCCTGTCCACCGACCGCGGCGGCATGGGCAGCGGCACCTCGGATCGGGGGGCGACGAGCAACCCGGCGGGTGGCAACACCGGCGCCACGACCGGCGCGGGCAGCACGGCGACTGGCGCGGGCAACACGGGCGCCGGCAACACGGGCGCTGGCAACACCGGCGCGGGCAACACCGGCGCGACCGCCGGCGCCAGCACCTCGGGGCAGCACGGCGCCGCGCACGGGCAGGCGGGCGCGATGGCGACGCTGAACGTGACGTCGGTCAAGCCGGCGGCCGACGGCGGCAGCTGCGCGAAGTAGCGCACCCCGTTCGGACATCGTCCCGCGGCTCAGCCCGCGGTGATTCCGGATAACAACAAGGAGCGGGCCGGTCCACCTCCGCCGGCCCGCTTGCTTCCCGCTGTGCCAGGCCACAGCGGGCAGCTTAGAATCGGAGGTATGCACGCGTCCTGCGTCTCATCGGGCGCTTCTCCTTCTCGCTCTCCTCAACCCCACAGCCAATGCGTCCCTGCCCAGGGTTCAGGCGCCCACTGCCACGGAGACGGCGGCCGCGCGCCGTGTCGACGGCGACCGCCAGATGCGGGATCTCCAGGCGCTGGCCGATCCCGCGCTCGAAGGCCGGCTGACCGGCAGCCCGGGCAGCCGCCGGGCGCAGGCGCTCATCCTCGAGCGCTTCAAAGAGCTTGGCCTGAAGCCGCTGGCCGGTTCGTTCGTCCAGAAGTTCGGCTTCACCGAGGGAGGCCGCGGCGGAGGGCGGGCGTTTCCGGACGCCGCCAACCTGGCGGCCATGCTGCCGGGGCGCGGCGACCCGACCACCTACGTGCTCGTGACCGCACACTACGATCACCTGGGCATGCCGGGCGGCCGCCTCCATCCGGGGGCCGACGACAATGCCTCGGGCGTGGCCGCGATGCTCGCTATCGCCCGCTGGTTTGTGGCCAATCCACCACGCCGGTCTCTTGTGTTTGTCGCCTTCGATGCCGAAGAAGAAGGCCTGAAGGGCGCCAGGCACTTCGTCTCGACGCCGCCGATTGCGCTCGACCGCATCGCCGCCATCGTCAACATGGACATGATTGGCCGCGGCGACGGCAATGTCCTGTACGTCGCCGGCACGCATCACTATCCGGCCCTGACGCCGATCGTGACCGCGGCGGCGAAAGGCCGCGCGCTGACGCTGAAGCTGGGGCACGATAAGCCGCCGGCGCAGGCCGGGGGGCTGGAGGACTGGACGCGCTCCTCCGACCACGGCCCGTTTCACGAGGCCGGCGTGCCGTTCCTGTACTTCGGCGTGGAAGATCATGCCGACTACCACAAGCCCAGCGACACCTTCGACAGGATCCCGAGGGCCTTCTACCTCGAGGCGACCGAGCTCGTGCTCGACACGGTCAGGCGGCTGGCCGACGGGGGCGCATGACGGGGTTGCGGGTCGGCGCGACCGTGTGCCTGCTGCTGACAATGGCCGCCGGGGTGGTCGCCCGGCAGGCGCCAAGGAGTGAACGGTTGTCCCCAGAAGAACAGGCCATCGCCGGAGCGGTCGATGCCGGCAACGGCCAGGCGCTGGCGCTGCTCGAGCGCGTCGTCAACATCAACAGCGGTTCGATGAACTTCACCGGCGTGCGCGAGGTGGGGCAGGTGTTCCGCGCCGAGCTCGACGCGCTCGGCTTCACCACCTCCTGGGTGGACGGCGCCCCGTTCGGGCGCGCCGGCCACCTGGTCGGCCGGCGCCCGGGGAAGGGTGCCGGCACGCGCCCGCGGGTGCTGCTGATCGGCCACCTCGACACCGTGTTCGAGCCGGACAGCCCGTTCCAGCGGTTCGAGCGGATCGACGAATGGACGGCGCGCGGCCCCGGGATCATCGACATGAAGGGGGGAGACGTCGTGATGGTGCAGGCGCTCAAGGCGCTGGCGGCCGCTACGGCCATCGACGCCCTGGACCTGACCGTGGTGATGACCGGCGATGAAGAACTGTCGGGGGAACCGCTGGCGCTGGCGCGCGAGGCGCTGGTATCGGCGGCCCGCGGCACCGACGTGGCGCTCGGCTTCGAGAACGGGCCGGGCGATCCCAAGCTGGCGGTCGTGGCGCGGCGCGGAGCGATCAGCTGGCTGCTGCGGGTGACTGCCCGGCCAGGCCATTCCTCGCAAGTCTTCCGCTCCGACATCGGCTCGGGAGCGATTTACGAAGCTGCCCGCATCCTCAACGCCTTCCGGGACACGCTGTCCGGCGAGGCGCACCTCACTTTCAATCCCGGGCTCATCCTCGGCGGCACCGCCGTGGATCTCGACGCGCCGCAGGGCCGGGGCACGGCCGCCGGCAAGGAGAATGTCATTGCGGCCGACACCGTCGTGATGGGCGACCTGCGGACGCTCTCGATCGAGCAGCTCGAGCGGGCGAAGGCGCGGATGCAGGCGATTGCGGCGGCATCGCTGCCGCACGCCGCGGCGACGCTGACCTTCGACGAGGGCTACCCGCCGCTGCCGCCGGCGGAGGGCAACGAGCGCCTGCTCGCGCTCTACGACCAGGCGAGCCGGGATGTCGGCGCCGGCGCCGTCGCCGCCGTCAGTCCCGACCGGGCGGGCGCGGCCGACGTGTCGTTCGTGGCGGCGCACGTGCCGATGATCCTGGACGGCATCGGGCTGATGGGCAGCCGCGATCATTCGCCGCAGGAAACCGCCGATCTGCGGACGCTGCCGTCGCAGACCAAGCGTGCGGCGATCCTGCTCTATCGCATCAGCCGCGGCGCACACGCCAGCGATCAGGCGCCGCGCCGTGCCCGCTGACGCGGCGCTCCTGTCGTTCGACGGCATCGAGAAGAGCTACGGCCGCACGCCGGCGCTGCGCGGCGTGTCCTTCGAGGTCCACACCGGCGAGATCTTCGGCCTGCTCGGCCCGAACGGCGCCGGCAAGAGCACGCTGATCCGGATCCTGATGGACATCATCCGCGCCGATCGGGGGCGGGTGTGCGTGTTCGGTGAAGCGCGCGCCCGCCATCATCTCGATCGCCTCGGCTACCTTCCTGAGGAGCGCGGGCTCTACACGAAGCTGCCGGTCATCGACGTGATGACGTATTTCGGCGCCCTGAAGGGGCTGAGCCGGCACGACGCGCGGCAGCGCGCGACGGCATGGCTGCAGAAGGTCGAACTGCCGCAGGTGGCGTCGTGGAAGGTCGATCGGCTCAGCAAGGGCATGTCCCAGAAGGTGCAGATCGCGGCGGTCCTGCTGAGCGATCCGGAGCTCTGCGTGCTCGACGAGCCGACCACCGGGCTCGACCCGGTCAACGTCCACCTCGTGCAGGAACTGCTCGTCGAGCGCCAGCGCAACGGCCGCACGACCATCCTCTCCACCCACCACATGAACCAGGTCGAGGCGCTGTGCGATCGGGTGGCCCTGGTCAACAAAGGGCAGCTGGTGATGTACGGCGCGGTGGACGAGATCCGGCGGCAGCACTCGCTGCCGGAAGTCCGCGTCCAGGCCAGCGGGCCGCTGCCCGAGCTGCCCGCGGTCACCACGGTGACGGCGGAGGGGGAGGGCACCTGGCGCCTCCTGCTCGCCGACGGGACGAAGCCGAGCGACGTGCTCGCGGCGCTGATGCAGCGCGGCGCGGTGATCGAGCGCTTCGACCCGCTGCTCGCGCCGATGGAGCAGATCTTCCGCCGCGTGGTACGCGAGGGACACGCATGACCCGCTGGCAGAAAATCCGGACCGTGGCGTCGTTCGAGTTCCTCGCGACTGTGAAGCGCCCGGGCTACCTGATTGCGACCTTCGGCATGCCGCTCTTCATGGTGGCCTACGGGGCGATCGTCGCGGTGCCCGCCTACTACGCGGATCAGAAGGAGGACGAGGCGGCCGTCTACGGGGTGGTGGACCTGGCTGGCGTGCTCGGCCTGGATAGCGACGTGGCGGCAGCCGCTCCGCAGGTGCCGGAGGAGATGCGCCGCGCGCTCGAAGCGGCCGGGCAGGGGGAGGCGCTCGACCGGGCGCTCGCCTCCGCGAACTTCGTGTTCCGGCCCTTCGCCTCCGAGACCGAGGCGCGGCCGGCCCTGGCCGGGCGCCGCATCCGCGGGTATTTCATCGTGCCTGCCGACTACCTCGCCGAAGGCGCGGTGACAGCCTATGCGCCAGATTCCTTCAGCTTTTCAGGGTCCGACGCGCAAAACGCGCTCGCCGATCTGCTGCGCCGGCGTCTCGTCGGCAGCCGCCTCGAGGGCGCGGTGTCGGACCGGGTCGTCCGCCCCATCGCCCGCACCGACCGGTTCGCGGTGACCCGCACGGGCGACATCCGCGACGGCGGCGCCGCGGCTTCCGTTGTCCGCCTGGTCGTGCCGCTCGTGTTCATGGTGCTCTTTCTGATCTCGATCCTGATGACCTCGGGCTACCTGATGCACGGGACGGCGATGGAGAAGGAGAACAAGGTCGTCGAGGTGCTGCTGGCCTCCGCCAATCCCGACGAGATCCTGGCCGGCAAGCTGGTCGGGCTGGGGGGCGCGGGGCTCCTGCAGATCGCGGTGTGGCTGTCGATGGTGCTGGTGCTGGGACTCGGGGTCGTACCGCTCCTCATGGCGGCCCGGGTCGACGTCCCGTGGGGAGCGCTCGCGATTGCCATCCCGTTCTTCGTCGTCGCGTTCCTGTTCTTCGGCGCGCTCATCCTGGGGACCGGCTCGCTCGGCAGCACGATGCGGGAAGCGCAGCAGCTGGCGATGATCTGGTCGCTGCTGGCCGCTTTGCCCATGATCATGATGGCAGTCCTGATGCGCGAACCGCACGGCGTCGTCGCCCGGGTGCTGACGTGGATACCTTTTACGGCCGGCCCCGTCGTGGTGCTGCGCGCGAGCACCGATGCGGCATCGCTTGCCTGGTGGGAGGTCCTCGGGACGTTCGCGGTGCTCGTCGTGTCCACGTGGCTCGCCCTGCGGCTTGGCGGCCGGCTGTTCCGGATTGGCCTGCTCAGTGCCGGCGCGCGCCCCAGCTTCAAGGAAATCATCCGGCAGGCCCGCCTGAGCCACTGATCGGCCCATTTGCACACGTGCGCGCGTCGGGTGTGCACCCACCCGCACCGCTGGCAGCGCCGTTGCAGTGGAGACGGGGCAGGAGACCGACATGTCCGATGATTTGCAGAAGCTGTACGAAATGATTGATGAGCTGGGGACCGCCATGCTGACGACCCGCCGGCGGGACGGGCACATGGTGTCGCGCGCCATGGCGGCGCAGAAGCGCGTGGCGGGGGCGGATCTCTGGTTCGTGACGACGGAGAGTACCGGTAAGCTCGCCGAGATCGAGCACGACCCGCACGTCAACCTGGCCTACTACAAGGACCGCACGCGGGAATGGATCTCCGTGTCGGGGCTCGCGAAGATCTCGCGCGATCGGCAGACGATCAAAGCGCTCTACCAGACCGACTGGAAGGCGTGGTTTCCCGATGAAGGTGATCCCCGCCACGGCACCGCCGACGACCCGCGCATGGTGCTCATCGGCGTCGATGTCCACTCGGCCGTCTTTCTCGAGGTCAACAAGCCGCAGCCGGTCGTCCTCTTCGAGATCGTCAGGGGGTGGATGACGGGTAGCGATCCCGACATCGGGATCATGCACAAGGTCACCAAGTAGCGGCCACCGGCGTCAGCGTCCGGAGCCCGCCTCGACCGACTCCAGCAGCCGCGTGACGTGGTCCAGCGTGTCGGCCTCGGCGGCCGGCTTGTCGCGGCGCCACCGCAGCATGCGGGGGAAGCGCACCGCGATGCCGGAGCGATGGCGCGGCGAGCGGGCGATGCCTTCGAAGCCGAGCTCGAAGACGTGCACCGGCTCGACGTGGCGGACCGGCCCGAAGCGCTCGACCGTGTGGCGGCGGATCCAGCGGTCCATCTCGCCGATCTCCTCGTTGGTCAGGCCGGAGTAGGCCTTGGCGATCGGCACGAGCGCGCCCTCGTGCCAGACACCAAACGTGTAGTCGGTGAGCAGGCTGGCGCGCTTGCCGCTGCCGGGCTGTGCGTAAATCAGGACCGCGTCGAGCGTGTAGGGATCGATCTTCCATTTCCACCAGTCGCCCCGGCGGCGGCCCACGCCGTACGGGGCGGCGGCCCTTTTCAGCATCAGGCCTTCGACGCCGCGCTCCCGCGATTCGTCCCGCAGTGCCGGCAGCTCCGTCCAGCCGCCCGCGGCGAACGCCGGCGAGAGCCGCAGCACGCCTTCAGCCTGGCCAATGAGCGCCTCCAGCCGTTGGCGGCGCTCGCGCAGGGGGAGCGCGCGGATGTCGAGGCCGCCCTCCTCGAGCAGGTCGTAGGTCATGAAGACGACCGGTACCTGGCGCGCCATCTGCGCGACCTGCTTCTGGCGGCCGATGCGCTGCTGCAGCGCCGAGAAGGGCAGCGGCCGGCCATCGCGGAAGGCCAGGATCTCGCCGTCGAGGACGGTGCCGCCGGGGAGTCGGGTGGCGGCGGCCGCGATGTCGGGAAAACGCGGCGTGATCAGTTCCTCGCCGCGGGACCACAGGTGCACGGCGTCCCCGCGGCGGATGAGCTGCGCGCGGATGCCGTCCCACTTCCACTCGAGGAGCCAGTCGGCCGGCCTGCCGAGGCTCGACGGGTCGTCGTCCAGGGGCGCCGCGAGGAAGAAGGGGTAGGGGCGCGACTGATCGACGTCCGTCGCGTCTTCCGTCACCAGCGAGGCGAACCAGCCCGCCGAAGGCGTCCAGTCGCCCATCAGCCGCGCGGCAATCGTGGCCACCGGCACGCCGGACGCCTCGGCCAGGGCGCGGACGACCAGCGTCTGCGAGACGCCGACGCGGAGCTCGCCCGTCAGCATCTTGAGCAGGATGAAGCGCTGGAGGCGATCGAGCGGGGTCCACCACTGCGTCACCCGTGCGCGCTGCGCCGCGGGGTCGAGGCCGCGCAGGGAGAGGATGCGCTCCTCCACCCACTGCGCGAGCGGCAGGTCGTCGATGTCGTCCAGAGGGGTCGCGCCATCATTGCCGGGCGGCGGCGCGGGCAGCTGATCGAGCACGAGCGCGGCGGTTTCCGCCCCGTCTCCGACGACCGCGTGGCATTCCGCCAGGAGCCACGGCGGCAGACCGGTGGCCGCCAGGGCCCAGTCGTGAATCGCCGCCGACGGCACCAGCCGCTTGAGCCGCCGGCCCGTGAGGAAGAACACCGCCCAGGCCGCATCGGCGCCAGGCGCCCCGGCAAAATACCGGGCCATCGCCGCGACCTTGGCGTTGGTCGAGGTCGTGCGGTCGATGTCATCGAACAGACGCGCGAACCGAACCATGTCTATGAACCCTGCACCTTGAACCCTGAACCTGAACCCTGAACCCTGCACCCTGAACCCTGAACCCTAAGACTCCCCCTCCTCCTCCCACGCCGTCCTGATCACCCCGGACTCGAGCCCCTGCCCGGCGCAGGAACCGCGCCAGCGGTTCCGCATGGCCGTGGGTGGCGAGGACCTGGCTGGCGCCCGTCTGCCGGATCGTCTCGAGCAGCGCGCCCCAGTCGGCGTGATCCGACAGCACGAAGCCGCGGTCGAAGGCGCGCTGGCGCCGGACGCCGCGCACGCGCATCAGGCCGGACGCGAAGGCGTCCGAGTGCACCCCGAGCCGCCTCATCCACGGCGTGCCGCGGGCCGAGAGCGGCGCCAGGACCAGCTCGCCGGCGAACGAGGTGCCGCGAGGCTGTTCCGTGGCGGACCGGACCGGCAGCATCGCGACGCCGGCCTCCTGGTACGCCTCGATCATCGGCAGCATGGTGCCGTGCGCAAAGACCGTCCGGTCGGTCACCTGCGCGAGCTCCGCCAGGATCCGCTGGGCCTTGCCGAGCGCGTAGCAGAACAGGACCGATGACTTGCCGGCGGAGGCGCTGGCGTGCCACCACTCCATGATTTCGGCGACGATCGCCGCGGTGCTGTCCCACCGGTAGATGGGCAGGCCGAAGGTGGACTCGGTCACGAAGGTGGTGCAGGGCACCGGCTCGAACGGCGCGCAGGTCGGGTCGGGCGCGCGCTTGTAATCGCCCGTGACCACCCAGACCCCGCCGCCGAGCGCGGCGCCCCGCCCCTCGAGGCGCACCTGGGCGGACCCGAGCACGTGCCCGGCGGGGTGGAAGCTCAGGAGCACGTCGCCGATCGCCCGCGTCTCGCCGTAGGGCAGCGTCTCCAGCCGCGCGCCGGCGCCGAGCCGCCGCGCCAGGAGGCCGGCCCCGGCCGCGGCGCACAGGTACGACCCGCTGCCGGGCCGGGCGTGGTCGCCGTGGGCGTGGGTGATGACCGCCCGCGCCACCGGATGCCACGGGTCGATGTAAAATCCCCCGGCAGGGCAGAACAGTCCGTCTGCGGTTTCGGTCAGCACGCTCTCCATTCTGACTTCGCGGATTCCTGAACTACAATCCCGGTCCATTGCCCGTCCGCCGGCTCCCGGCGCGCGGGTGAGCGGACGGGCGGGGACGCGAGTGCGCCCCGCCCCGGTAAACGTGAACGGAAAACGATGATGAACCCAATCGATTCGTGGTCCATGGCGTTCGTGTTCGTGCTGGCGACCTTTGTCGGCTTCCAGGTCATCCAGAACGTCTCGCGCCTGCTGCACACGCCGCTGATGTCGCTGACCAACGCCATTTCGGCCATCGCCGTGGTCGGCTCGATCATCATCGCGGGGGAGCAGCACTCCACCTTCGCCACGATTCTCGGCACGATGGCCGTGGCCGCCTCGATGACCAACATCGTCAGCGGCTTCATGATCACCGACCGCATGCTGCGGATGTTCCGTGAGCGGAGGCGCCAGTAATGGCGGAGCACCTCACGCAGGCGAGCTACCTGCTCGCCGCCATCCTGTTCATCCTGTCGCTGCGCTGGCTCAACCATCCCTCCACGGCGCGGCGCGGCGTCGCCGCCGGCGTCGCCGGCATGACCGCGGCGATCGTCGGCACCATGCTGCGCCCGACCATCGTCGACTACACCTGGATCGTCGTGGCGATGGTGATCGGCACGGCGCATCGGCGTGCCGCTGTCGCGGGTGCCGCTCACCGCGGTGCCGCAGCGGACCGCGCTGTCGCACGCCTTCGGCGGCCTCGCCGCCGCCCTCGTCGGCACGGCGAAATATTCGCTGTGGCTGCACGAAGGGGCGCTGACCCCCTTCCGCACCGGCGCCATCGCGGTCGAGGTCATGCTCGGCGGCCTGACGTTCACCGGCAGCCTGATGGCGGCAGGGCAAGCTCCAGGAGCTGATTCCGACGCGGCCGATCACCTACCGCGGGCAGAACATCATCAACATGGTGCTGCTCGCCACGGCGGTGGTGTCGTCCGTCCTGCTGGTGCTGCGGCCCGAGCTGTGGTGGCTGTTCGTCGTGATCCTGGTGCTGTCGCTCGCCTTCGGCGTGCTGCTGATCATCCCGATCGGCGGCGCCGACATGCCGACGGTCATCTCGCTGCTGAACTCCTACGCCGGGCTGTCGGCGGTCGCGATGGGCTTCGTGCTCGAGAACAAGGTGCTCATCATCGCCGGCGCGCTCGACGGCTCGTCGGGCCTGATCCTCTCGATCATCATGTGCAAGGCGATGAACCGCTCGTTCTCGAACGTGCTGTTCGGCGCCTTCGGCCAGGTGCAGGCGGCCGGCGCGGCCGGCGAAGCCAAGACGGCCAAGAGCGGCACCGCGCGGGACGCGGCCGAACTGCTCGAGAACGCCGGGACCGTCGTGATCGTCCCGGGCTACGGCATGGCCGTGGCGCAGGCGCAGCACCGGGTCCGCGAAATCTACGATCAGCTGACGAAGCGCGGCGTCGACGTGAAGTTCGCGATCCACCCGGTGGCGGGCCGGATGCCCGGGCACATGAACGTGCTGCTCGCCGAGGCGGAGCTGCCCTACGACGCGCTCGTCGAGATGGACGACATCAACCCCGACCTGCCGCAGACCGACGTCGTGCTCGTCGTCGGCGCCAACGACGTAGTCAATCCCGCGGCGCGGCACGACAAGTCGAGCCCGATCTTCGGCATGCCGATCATCGACGCCGACCGGGCCAAGGCGTGCATCGCCATCAAGCGGTCGATGAACCCGGGGTTTGCCGGCATCGAGAACGAGCTCTACTACGCCGACAACACGCTGATGGTGTTCGGCGATGCGAAGGGCGTGCTCGGCGACATCGCCAAGTCGCTGACCGGCGAGGGCGGCGGGATACACTGACCGGACGGCCATGCCCTTCGTTGCCCTGACCCGCCCGGTCCCGGGCTCTCTCGGGGCCTGCGAGCTCACGCACCTCGAACGGGTCCCGATCGACGTCGCGCGCGCCAGGGCACAGCATGCCGCCTACGAGCGGCGGCTCGAGTCCGCCGGCTGCCACGTGCACCGGCTCCCGGCGCTGGACGACGCGCCGGATTCGGTGTTCGTCGAGGATACCGCCGTCGTGCTCGACGAGCTGGCCATCATCACGAGACCCGGGGCGCCGTCGCGGCAGGGGGAAACGCGCGCCGTCGCCGAGGTCCTGTCGGGTTACCGGCGGCTGGAGCGGATGTCGGCGCCGGCAACGCTCGACGGCGGCGACGTGCTGCGGCTCGGACGGACGCTCTACGTCGGGGTTGGCGGCCGCACGAACGGGGCTGGCGTCGCCCAGCTGGGCGGCTTCGTGCGACCATGGGGCTACGACGTCCGCGGCGTCCCGGCCGGTGCCTGTCTGCATCTCAAGTCTGCCGCGACCGAGCCCGCGCCGGGGCTCGTGCTGCTGAACCCGGCCTGGGTGCGACGCCCGGACATTTACCGGCTGGCGCACGATCGACGTCGATCCGGCGGAGCCGTTCGCCGCCAACGTGCTCCGCCTCGGCGCGACCGTCCTGTGTGCCGCGGCCGGCGGGCGCACCAACGCCCGTCTCGAGGCTGCCGGGCTGGCGGTGCAGGCGGTGGACGTGTCCGAGCTGGCGAAGGCGGAGGCGGGCATGACGTGCTGCAGCCTGATCGTCGAGGCTGCGTAGAGTTCCAGGAGATCCCGTGCCCGCGTATGTCATCGCCAACGTCACCGTGAAGGACCCGGCCCGCTACGCCACCTACCGCCAGCAGGTGGACGCCACCCTCGAGCCGTTCGGCGGCCGCTTCCTGGCGCGCGGCGGCAACATCGAGGTCCTCGAAGGGGAGTGGCGTCCGGGGCGCCTGGTGATCCTGGAGTTCCCGTCGGTGGCGCAGGCGCGCGCGTGGTGGGACTCTCCCGCCTACGCCGCCGCCAAGGCGCTGCGCCAGGCCACCTCCGACGGCACGCTGCTCGTGATCGAAGGCGTCTAGGTGGACCCGCTCCTCGACGTGCTCGGCCGCTACTGGGGCTACAGCACGTTCCGGCCGCTGCAGCGCGACGCGATGGAGACCATCCTGGCGGGGCGCGACTCGGTCGTCGTGCTGCCGACCGGCGGCGGCAAGTCCCTCTGCTTCCAGGCCCCGGCGCTCGTCCGTCCCGGCCTGGCCGTCGTGGTCTCGCCGCTCATCTCGCTGATGAAGGATCAGGTCGACACGCTGACCGGCAACGGCGTGGCGGCGGCCTGCTTCAACAGCTCGCTGCCCGCGGACCAGCGGGCCTCGGTACTCCAGGGCATGCGCGAGGGCCGCTACCGGCTGCTCTACGTCTCGCCCGAGCGGCTGGCCGGGGAAGGGGCCGACGGCTTCGTGTCCCAGCTGTCGCGCTGCGGCGTCAGTTTCGTCGCCGTGGACGAGGCGCACTGCATCAGCCAGTGGGGACACGACTTCCGTCCGGAGTACCGCCAGCTCGCCCGGCTGCGCTCCGTGTTCCCCGGCATCAGCCTGCACGCCTACACCGCCACCGCGACCGCGCGCGTGCGGCGGGACATCGCCGCGCAGCTCGCGCTCCAAGATCCGATCGAGCTGGTCGGGTCGTTCGATCGGCCGAACCTGGTCTACCGCGTGCTGTCCCGAGCCCAGCTGAAACGGCAGCTGCTGGACGTGCTCGAGCGGCACCGCGGGCATGCCGGCATCATCTACTGCACCTCGCGCCGCGAAGTGGACGCGCTGTCGGCCTGGCTGACCACGACCGGCGTCCGGGCGCGGCCGTATCATGCCGGCCTCGGCGACGCGGAGCGCGCCAGCAACCAGGACGCCTTCCTCGACGAGCACGCGGACGTGGTCGTCGCCACGGTGGCGTTCGGGATGGGCATCGACCGCTCCGACGTGCGGTTCGTGGTGCACGCCGGGGCGCCGCAATCGCTCGAGCACTATCAGCAGGAGTCGGGACGGGCCGGCCGCGACGGGCTCGAGGCGGAGTGCGTGCTGATCTATTCGACCGCCGACTTCCTGAAGTGGCGCGTCATGCTCGAGCGCAACGGCGAGCTGACCGACGCCCGGCGGGCGCTGCTGCGCGACATCGAACGGTACGCCGCGTCGGTCGGCTGCCGCCACCGTCACCTGGTGTCGTACTTCGGCGACACCTGGGAGCGCGGCGACTGCGGCGCCTGCGACTTCTGCCTCGACGAGCTGGAACCGGTGGCCGAGCCGGTCGTCGTCGCCCGCAAGGTGCTGTCGTGCGTCGCGCGCGTCGGGCAGCGGTTCGGCGCCGCCCACGTCACCAACGTGCTGCGCGGCACCGACACCGAGCAGGTCGCCTCGCGGGGCCACGCCTCGCTGACGACGTTCGGCTTGCTGCGCGAGGCGAGCGTGCCGGAAGTGCGGGGCTACATCGAGCAGCTGCTCGCCCAGCAGCTGCTGCGGCAGACCGACGACGAGTACCCGGTGCTGGCGCTGACGGAGTCGGGCGTGGCGCTGCTGAAGAATCCGGCCGCGCAGCCCGGCCTCGCGCTCGCCCGGCAGCGGCGGCCGGTGCCGGGCCGGGCGCCCAAGCGCGCCCGGATCGAGACGGAGTCCTGGCAGGATGTCGACCGCGACCTGTTCGAGCGCCTCCGCGCGCTGCGGCTCGACATCGCCCGCCAGCGCGGCGTGCCGCCCTACGTCATCTTCCACGACACGACGCTGCGCGAGATGGCCCGGCAGAAGCCGATGTCGGTCGCCGCGCTGCTCGACGTCCGGGGCGTCGGCGCGCGCAAGGCCGAAGACCTCGGCGAGGCGTTCGTGGCCGTCATCGCCGGCTCGTAGCGGCCCGCCTGCTGCCCTGCGGTAAGCTGTACACCAGCAAAAGGATGCCTCCCCCCATCGACTTCGGGGCGCTGTTCGAGCAGTCGCCCAACTGTTACATGCTGCTCGACCGTGAGCTCCGGTTCGTCGCCGCCAACGCGGCGTATTGCCGGGAAACGGCCAGCACGGTCGACGACCTGCTCGGCCGTCATGTGCTCGAGGTGTTCCCGCACGATCCGCACGACAGCGAGAATGCGAGCGCCACCCGGCTGCGCCGCTCGTTCGAGAAGGTGCTGGCGACCGGCGAGAGCGATGTGCTCGCCCTGATTCCGTACCGGGTGCCGGTGCTGAAGGATGGCGGCCAGACATTGGCGGACCGGTTCTGGAGCGCCACGCATACCCCCGTGCGGGATGCCGGCGGCAACGTCGCCTACGTCCTGCAGCACACCGTGGACGTCACCGAGCTGCACCGGCTCCGGCAGTCGGCGGAGCACGGGACGGCTGCCGCCAGCACCGGCCGCGTGGAGGCCGGCGTGCTGCGGCGGGCGCACGAGGTCCAGGAGACGAACCAGACGCTGGAGGGTGAGCGCCGCGATCTGAGGAGCCTGTTCGAACAGGCGCCCGGCTTCATGTGCTTCGTCCGCGGTCCGCACCATGTGTTCGAGATTGCCAACGCCACCTACTATCAGCTCATCGGCCATCGCGACATCCTTGGCAAGTCCGTACGCGAGGCGCTTCCGGAAGTCGAAGCCCAGGGCTACCTCGAGCTGCTCGACCGGGTGTTCCTGACCGGGGAGCCCTTCACCGGCCGCGGCATGCTGGTATCGCTGCAGCGCCATCCGGGCAGCCCTCCGGTGGCAACCTACGTGGACTTCAGCTTCCAGCCCATTCGCGACGGCGCGGGCGCGGTGGCCGGCATCCTGGTCCAGGGCTACGACATCACGGCCCAGAAGACGCAGGAAGCCGAACACGCCAGGCTGCTCGCGCGCGAGCGCAACGCGCGCGCCGAAGCCGAAGCCGCCGGGGAGCGACAGCGTTTCCTCGCGGAATCGATTCCCCAGCAGGTGTGGACGGCCCGGCCCGACGGCGAGCTCGACTTCGTCAACCGGCGCGTGCTCGAGTATTTCGGCGCGGAGATGCACGAGGTCCTCGGCAGTGCCTGGAAGGACGCCGTCCATCCCGACGATCTGGCGGCCTGCCTGGAGCACTGGGACCATTCCCTGGCAACCGGGGAGGAGTACGAGGTCGAGTTCCGGCTGCGGCGGGCGGACGCGACCTATCGCTGGCACCTCGGGCGTGCACTGCCGTTCCGCAGCGCCGAGGGGCGCATCGAGAAGTGGTTCGGCACCAACACCGACATGGACGAGCTCACGCGCACCCGCGATGAGCTCCATCAACGCGCCGAGCTCGACCAGCAGCTGATCGGTATCGTCAGCCACGATTTGCGCAACCCGCTCAACGCCATCGGGATGGCCACGGCCCTGCTGGTCAAGCTGGGGCGCCTCGACGACCAGCAGACCAAGATCGTTGCCCGCATTACGTCCTCGGCCGGGCGGGCCACACGTTTGATCAGCGACTTCCTGGACTTCACGCAGGCGCGGGTCTCGGGACGGATTCCGGTGACGCCGCGGCCGGCGAACATCCGCCAGATCGCCCGGCAGGCGTTCGACGAAGTGCACATGGCGCACCCCGACCGTCCGGTCGCCGTCGAGCATGCGGGTGATGACACGGGGGTCTGGGATCCCGACCGGCTCGCTCAGCTCATCGGCAACCTGGTGAGCAACGCGTTCCAGCACAGCCCCGCGTCGAGCGTCGTGCGGCTGTCCACGCGCGGGACGGCCGGCGAGGTCGCCATCGAGGTGCACAACGACGGAACGCCCATCCCGCCCGGCGATCTGGCCAAGCTGTTCGAGCCGTTCGAGCGCGGCACGGGTGCCGAGCGCTCCAGCCGCAGTGTCGGCCTTGGGCTCTTCATCTGCCGGCAGATCGCGCGCGCCCACGGCGGCACCATCACCGTCGAATCGGCCGCCGGCCTGGGCACGCGGTTCATCGTCCGGATGCCGAGGGACAGCGGGACGCCGGAGGACTCTCCGGTCTTCATGGAGACGCAGCAGCCAGACGCTGCCACCACCAGGTACTGAGCCGGGCTGCCGGCCACCGACAGAGGAGAGGCGATGCGCGTGATGCTGGCGTGTGTGCTCGCGATGGGGGTCCTGGCGCAGAGTGCCGCGCCGCGGGTGACGATCAGGCCGCAGATCTCGGAAGCCAGGGGCTTCGCGGACTGGGATCTCGACGGCAACGGCTCGTGGGCGGTGCGCGGCCCGGTGCTCGCCCTCGAGAAGGAGGGGGTGCCGTCCGGAAAGATCCGCCGTCCGGCCGCCCTGGCCATCCTCAAGAGCGATCCGCTGACCGACCTGACCTTCCGGCTGGAGGTGCGGTCCACCGCGCCGGTGGACCTCGCCGTGCGCGACATCCAGCTGATCGTCGGCTATCAGTCGCCCTCGCAGTTCTACTACGTCCACCTCTCGGCGAAGACCGACGCGGTCCACAACGGCATCTTCATCGTCAACAACGCTGACCGGCGGCGCATCGACGAGCCGACGTCAACCGCGCGCCTGACCGACCAGGCGTGGCACCGGGCGCGGCTCGAGCGGAATGTGACGACCGGGCGGATCGCCGTGTTCTTCGACGACCATGCCGAGCCGATCCTGACGGCCACCGACACGACGTTCGGGTGGGGCCGCGTCGGGCTCGGCTCCTTCGATGAAACGGGAGAGTTCCGGAATATCGAAGTGACCGGAACGAAGAAGCCCTAGAGCGGGCCAGGCGCCGGCCCCGATCAGCGCCCTCGCGGCGGCGGCATATCGGCCTTCCCGAAGCGCGGCAGCGGTTCATCGCGCATCGCGAGATGGTAGAGGACGGAGGCGATCACGATCGCGGACTGTTTCGCGTCCTGCTCGATGACCCGCTCGTAGGTGTCGAGGTTGGTGTGGTGGGTGTGGGATCCGTATTCGATCGGATCCTGGCTGAACCCGATGCCGGTCAGCCCGGCGCTGTTGAACGAGGTGTGATCGGTGCCGCCCAGCCCGCGGCTGGAGGAGCTGGCGGCGCCGAGCACGCCGAAGTCTTCGAACGGCTGCAGCATCTCGCGCACCGCCTGCGCGGCGCCGGACGGGCCGAACACGCTGGCCCCCCGCGTCCGCCCGGTGCCGGAGTCGATGTTCAGGTACGCCACCAGCGTGTCGAAGCCGGGCTTCGGCCCCTCGAACGAGCCGAAGTGCTGCGCGACGTAGGCCTGCGAGCCGAGCAGTCCCTGTTCCTCGCCGCTCCACAGGGCGACCCGGATGGTGCGTCTCGGCTGGACGCCAATCGCCTTCAGGATGCGCGCCGCCTCCATCATCACCGCGCACCCGATGGCATTGTCCGTGGCGCCGGTGGCCGAGTGCCAGGAGTCGAGGTGGCCGCCGAGCATGACCACTTCATCCTTCCGGTCGCCGCCGGGAATCTCGGCGATCGCGTTGTAGGCGGTCCGCCCCTCCGGATGCGTCGCGTTGGCGATGTGGAACTGGAGCTCGACCGCGGTGCCGTCGGCCAGGATCCGGGTGATCCGGCCGTAGTCCTCGTTGCGCATGACCACGGTGGGGACCGCTTTGGTGATGTCGTAGGCGCGGCCGTTGAAGGCGGCAATCTGGCCGTGCGCGCGCGCCGCGTCGTTGATCCGGACGTGCGCGCCGTTCGCGAGCAGGAACTGATCGAGGCGCGCGGCGATCTCGGCGGCCGTCAGCCGGCCCTCGGGCGCCGGCCGGCCGCCCGGGCCGGCGCGGCCCGCGCGCCCGCCGCGCCCGGCGGCGGTGGCGCCACGCGCCGGGTCGTACAGCGCCCTCACCTGTTCGTCGCTCCGGCGCATCGTCGGCGGTTCGAACACCACGGGCACGCTGCGCGCGGGGCCGACCAGGACCATCGCGTCCCGCACCCGCCCTTCGACGGAGGCGAAGTAGGCGTCGAGCGCCGCCGCCGTCGGGGCATCGGGCAGGACGAGGTGCACCGCGCGCCCGGTAACCGTTCCATTCGTGCCAGGCGTCCACGCCAGCACCTCGAACGTGAGGTTGTCCTTGACGGGCGAGCTGATGGCGCCCCACGCGAGCTCGTTGGTCCAGCCGTCGCGCCCGAAGTCCCACCCTTCCAGGCGGCCGTTGCTCAGGCCCCAGCCGGTCATCTGCCGGATGGCCCACTCTCCGGCCGCTTTCAAGCCGGGGGAGCCGGTGAGCCGCGGCCCGTGCACATCGCTCAGCATGTGCAGGGTGGGCATGATGTGTGAGCGCTGCAGCCCCTCCTGACGGATCCGGGCGTTGATGTCCGGATCGATCCGTTCCTCGGCGCTGAAGGTCAGGGCCGTGGCGACGAGCAGGGCGGCGGCAGCGGCCGATGGGCGGTGCAGCAAGGCGGAAGCTCCTGATGATAGATTACGACGGAGATGTCGAAGCTGCTGCTGCGCCCGCTGCTGCTGGCCGTCCTGGCCGCGACCGGTTGCCTCGCCGCCCTGCACTCCACCTCCCAGGCGCGCACCGGCGGGCCACGGGCAGGCACCCTGCCCGTGTATGGCTACACGGTCGTCCGGAGCTACCCGCACGATACCAATGCATATACCCAGGGGCTGCTCTACGAAGACGGCGTGCTCTACGAGGGCACCGGTCGCAACGGCTACTCGAGCATCCGCAAGGTCAAGCTGGAGACTGGGGAGGTGCTCAAGGTGCGCCCCCTCGATGCCCGGTACTTCGGCGAGGGGATCGTCATCTGGAAGGATCGCCTGATTCAGCTGACCTGGCAGTCCGGCATTGGGTTCGTCTACGACAAGAACACCTTCGAGCCGCAGCGGACCTTCAGCTATGCCGGCGAGGGGTGGGGGCTGACGCACGACGGTACGCGGCTCATCATGAGCGACGGCTCCGACACGGGCACGCTCCGCTACCTCGATCCCGACACGCTGCGCCAGACCGGCACCCTGATCGTGCGGGAAGGGAAGCGGCCGGTGGACGAGCTGAACGAGCTGGAGTTCGTGAAGGGGGAGATCTACGCGAACGTCTACCAGACCGATCGCATCGCGCGCATCTCACCGGCCACTGGCCAGGTGATTGGCTGGATCGATCTGGGCGGGCTGCTCGCGCCGCGCGACGCCGCGGGCGCCGAAGTGCTCAACGGCATCGCCTACGACGCCGCGAACGATCGCCTGTTCGTGACCGGCAAGCTGTGGCCGAAGGTCTTCGAGATTCGGGTCGTCGCGCGCTGACCCCCCAGGGGGCCTTTACTTGAGCGGTTCCACCTGGAGATCGCCCAGCTTCGCGGCCATGTCTTCCGCCGACGTCGCCGGCTTGACGGCCTTGTCCACCGCGAGGATCTTGCCGTCCTTGCCGATGTAGAAGGTCCAGCGGTTGGCCACGCCGCGGGCGTTGAGCACGCCGTACTTCTGCGCGGTCTCTTTCGACGGGTCGCTCAGGAGCGGGAAGTCCGCCTTCTCCTTTTCAGCGAACCCCTTGTTGTCGGCCAGCGAATCCACGCTCGCCATGAAATACGCCGCGTTGTACTTGCGGATCAGGTGGCCGTTCTCGGCGAGCGACTTGCACTCGATGGTGCAGCCGCTGGTGTAGGCCTTCGGAAACCAGGCGAGCACCACCGCTCTCTTGCCCTTGAAGTCCGACAGCTTGTAGGTCTTGCCGTCGGACGCTTCGAGCGCGAAGTCGGGCGCCGGGTCACCGGCCTTGAGCTCGGGGCCGGGGGGCGGGGCGGGGGCCGCCGGCGGCGGCGTCTGGGCGGCGAGCGCGGCGGCGCCGGCGAAGGCAACGGTCAGGAACAGGGCGATTTTCATGATCTAACCTCGTGCGAGCGGCCTCCTCGCTGGCTCAGGGCACGCGATGACCCTGGTTCTCTTCGCGAGTGGCCTCCTCGCGTACACGGCAACCCTAGAAGTAAAAGCCAATACGCCAGGACCGCGCCAGACATTTCTTGCGGCCGGACCGGTCGCGATAGATTGAGCGCTCCGGCCTGAGGCCGGCCGCTGTCAACGGTCCAGCTGGACACCTGCATGATTGACGACCTCTGGTACAAGAACGCGATCGTCTACTGCCTCGACGTCGAGAAATACCTCGACGCCAACGGCGACGGCGTCGGCGACTTCGCCGGCCTGACGCGGAAGCTCGACTACCTGGCCGGTCTCGGCGTCACCTGCGTCTGGCTGCAGCCGTTCTATCCGTCGCCGAACAAGGACAACGGCTACGACGTCTCCGACTACTACGACGTGCACCCCAAGCACGGCACGCTCGGCGAGTTCGTCGAGTTCATGAACCACGCCGAGCAGATCGGCATGCGCGTGATCGTCGACCTCGTCGTCAACCACACGTCCACGAGGCACCCCTGGTTCCAGTCGGCGCGGAAGGATCCCCGTTCGCCGTACCGCGACTGGTACCTCTGGTCGAAGACGCGCCCGCGGAACTGGAACAAGGGCATGGTCTTTCCCGGCGTGCAGAAGTCCACCTGGACGCGCGACGCCCGGGCTGACGCCTACTACTTCCACCGGTTCTACGATTTCCAGGCCGACCTCAACACCTGGCATCCCGCCGTCCGGCGCGAGATCATGCGCATCATGGGGTTCTGGCTGCAGCTGGGCGTGTCGGGGTTCCGGATGGACGCGGTGCCGTTCCTGATCGAACGCAAGGGGGCCGGGGTCGCGCCGCGCAAGGACTACGAGATGCTGCACGAGATGCGCGACTTCCTGCAGTGGCGGCGCCGCGATGCGATCCTGCTCGCCGAGGCCAACGTGCCGCCGGACGAGAGCCTCGAGTACTTCGGCGAGCTCGGCGACCGGCTGCAGATGATGCTGAACTTTCCGGTCAACCAGCGCCTGTTCCACGCGATGGCCACGGGCGACATCGCGCCGCTCGTCCGCGCGCTCGAGGCCACCTTCAAGCGGCCGCAAGCGGCGCAGTGGGTCAACTTCCTGCGCAGCCACGACGAGCTCGACCTCGGACGCCTCACCGAGCGCCCAGCGCCGCCGGGTCTTCGATGCCTTCGGCCCGTCGAAGGACATGCAGCTCTACGACCGCGGCATCCGCCGCCGCCTGGCGCCGATGCTCGACAACGATCGCCGGCGGCTGGAGCTCGCCTTCAGCCTGCTGTTCACGCTGCCCGGCACGCCGATGCTGCAGTACGGCGACGAGATCGGCATGGGCGACGACCTGTCGCTGCCCGAGCGGGAATGTGCCCGGACGCCGATGCAGTGGTCGTCCGAGAAGCATGGCGGGTTCTCGACGGCACGGCGTCCGGTCCGGCCGGTCATCGACGACCCGGTCTACGGCTACCAGCGGGTGAACGTCGAGGCGCAGCGCCGCGACCCGCAGTCGCTGCTCAACTGGGTCGAGCGCAAGATCCGGATGCGGCGCGAGTGCCCGGAGATCAGCTGGGGGAGCTGGACCATCCTCGAGCCCGACGCGCCAGGCGTGCTGGTGATGCGCTACGACTGGGCCGGCCACGCGCTCGTGATCATCCACAACTTCACCTCCGGATCGCGGGTGGCCACCCTCACCGCCGCTGCCGCCGGCGGCCCGATGCTGACCGACCTGCTGTGGACCAACGACAGCCGCGCCGACGAGAACGGCCGCCATGCCGTGCAGCTCGAGCCCTATGGCTACCGCTGGTTCCGCACCCGCGGTGTGGATCGCAACGTGCCCCGCGAATGATCCTGATTGCTTATGCTTTCCAGACGACCGCTCGCGCTCGCCGCTGCGCCTCTCGCGCTCACCGTGGCCCTGGCCGCACAGAGCGGCCCGCCGCGGACCGCCGCCGCGTCCATCGACGTGCCTGCCCTCAAGGCATGGCTCGGCTACATCGCCTCGGACGAGCTCCAGGGCCGTGAGGTCTACACCGAGGGGCTCGGGCTGGCCGCGTCGTACATCGCGAATCACCTGCGCGAGTGGGGGGTGCGCCCCGGCGCCGCCGACGGCAGCTATTTCCAGACCGTCGAAGTGGTGGGCGTCCGCACGGCCAGCCGCAGCTCCGTGACCGTCACGGTCAATGGCCGGAGCCGGACGTTCGCAGACGGCGAGGGCATCACCTTCCCGTCGAACATGGGCAGCCCCCGGACGGTCGCGGGGAGCGAGGTGCTGTTTGCCGGTTACGGGCTCCAGCTGCCGTCGGCGGGCATCGACGACTACGCCGCCGTGAATCCGCGGGGCAAGGTCGTGATCTGGCTCGGCCCGGCCGGTCCGCGCGAGGCCGGGGACGGCGCCGCCCGGGTCCTGCTGGCCCGATCCAGGGCGGCGGTTGAAAAGGGAGCCGTGGCGGTGGTCAGCCCCCCCTCGGGCTTCGGCCGCGGCGGGCGTGCCGGCCAGCCGGCCGCCGATTTCACGACGGCCCAGCGCTACGACCAGCCGGTCACCCCTGTCGTGACAGCCCAGGATGAATTCTTCGAGTTCCTCTTCAGCGCGTCGGAACTCCGCTACAGCGACCTCAAGGAGCGCGCCGCCAGGCGGGAAGCGCTGCCGCGGCTGTCGCTGGACGGCGTCACGCTGACCTTCGACGTCAATCCCGACTACTCCGTCGCCAGCCGGCGGTTGTCGCGCAACGTGGTGGGCGTGATCGAGGGCACCGATCCGGCGCTGAAGGACACCTACGTGGCCTTCGGCGCCCACTACGACCACATCGGCTACCAGCAGGCGCCGCAGGCCGGGCGCGGCGGGGGCGGGCAGAACCCGGGCGGCTGCACGGGGCAGGTGCGTCCGGAGCCGCGGCCCGGCGACGTCATCTACAACGGCGCCGACGACGACGGGTCGGGGACGGTGGCGCTGATGGCGATCGCGCGGGCGTTCGCGCAGGGGCCGAAACCGCGCCGCTCGCTGGTCTTCGTCTGGCACACCGGGGAGGAATCGGGGCTGCAGGGCTCGCGCTACAACGCGGATCATCCGGTCGTGCCCAACGAGCAGATCATCGCGCAGCTCAACGTCGACATGATCGGACGCAACCGGTGCGACGACCCGTCGCAGAGCGATACGGTTTACCTCGTCGGATCCGACCGGATCAGCACCGAGCTGCACAACGTGAGCGAGGACGCCAACCGCTCGCTGCCGCGGCCGATGACGCTCGATTACGAGCTGAACGACCCGGCCGATCCGCAGTCGATCTACACCCGCAGCGACCACTACAGCTATGCGTCCAAGGGCATCCCGGTGATCTTCTATACGACCGGGCTGCACAAGGACTACCACTACCTGACCGACGAGATCGACAAGATCGAGTTCGCCAAGATGGCGCGGGTCGCGCAGCTGATCTACGCCACCGGCCAGCGGCTGGCCAACCTCGATCGCGCGCCGGCGCGCGACAACAAGGGGCCGCGGGCGGGGAAGGGGCAGTAGCGGTCCGATCAGGTAGCGCACCGGCGCGGCCGGCTACTGCCGCGCCAGCTGTCCGCGGACCGCCCCGCCGGGATTGAGCGGGGTGTGCACGTTGAAGTAGTGGCCGCCCGGGTTCGCCGTGATCTGCGCCGCCTGGGCCTGGGTGATGGGACGGGTGACCGCGATGCTGGCCGTCCCGTCGCTCAGGAGGACGGGGGCGGTCGGAGCCAGCCCGGTGTCCACGAAGACCGGCCCGGTGCCGGTCGCCACTCCGGTATGGATGTGCGCGAGGATGGCCGCCGTGCCCGCCGGGAAGCTGCGCAGCTGCATCGCGAACGTGACCGTGCCGCCGGCGGCGGGGGTGCCGGCCGGATCGCGCGCCACGTCGAGGGTGATCGTGACCGTCCCGCGGGCGCCGGCTTCGGCGTTGGTGACCGCGGGCACCTCGTTGGAGGCCAGCAGGTCCGCTGTCAGTCACGATCGGTCCGGACGTCGAAGGGCCGGTCGGCGCGTTGTCGCTGCTGCTGTCGCACCCGGCGGTCAGCGCCAGCGCCGCCAGCATCATCATCAGTCGTCTCATCCGTCTGCCTCGCTCTCGGTTGGGAGCCCCGCCTGCAGACGCTATCTTAGACCGTTCCGGCACGCCCCCGGCGTTCCGCGCCTTCGGTATAGCATGGGATGCCACGTTTCGCGCCGGCATGCCACCCGGGACCGCCCGGCGGGCCCAGTCTTCCGGCGCCGCGGCTGCGCGCGAAAAATGGATGAGCAAGGGCGCCGACAAATGATCCTGAGTGAGCGCGCGACGTGAGGCGCTGGTTGTGGCCCCGCGACCGTCAGGCGCTGGTGATGCTCGGCGGCGGCGTGCTGGTCCTGGCGCTGGTGCTTGGCTTCATCGAGCTGTCGGACGCCGTCATGGAGGGGGAGACCCGCACGTTCGACGAGTGGGTGCTCGGCTCCCTCCGGCAGCCGGGCGACCGGTCGCAGCTGAAAGGCCCGGCCTGGGTGCTGTGGGCGGCCCAGGACATCACCGCGCTCGGCAGCCCCACCGTGCTCGGTCTCACCGTGCTCGCAGTCACCGGCTACCTGTGCCTCCACGGCCTCTTCCGCAACGGCCTCTTCATCTTCGTCGCCAGCACCGGTGGCTGGGTGCTCAACTGGGTGCTCAAGGCGAGCTTCTCCCGCGCCCGGCCCGACGTCGTGCCTCACCTTCGCGAGGTCATGACCTCCAGTTTTCCAAGCGGCCACGCGCTGACCTCCGCCGCCGTCTATCTGACGCTCGGCGCGCTGCTGATGACCATCGCGCAGGGGCGGCTGGCCCGGTACTACTGCATCGCAATCGCAATGTTCGTTACGTTTCTGGTCGGCTGCAGCCGGGTCTTCCTCGGCGTCCACTATCCGACCGACGTGGTCGCCGGCTGGCTGATCGGGCTGTCGTGGGCTCTTCTCTGCTGGACGGTCGATCGGCTGCTCGAGCGCCGGGCCGGGCTGCGCCTGGAGCGGCAGGAACACCAGGCCGCCCCGTAGAGCGGAACAGGCCGGAATCCGCCGGACCGCCCCCCGCCCTGTGCGGCGCCGCGCGCCCGCTGTGCGGAAAACGTGCGGTTGCGGCACACTAGTGCGGAAGCGCGCCGGGGATACCGAGAAAATCAGCACCCTGGCGCACGGCTGACGGTCTGGAAGTTGCACACCTCGCCACCACATTCGTTTGCGAGGTGACATGTTCGGACGCGATACTCAGCGCACTGCACGCCTGACTGCGGTTGATCAGGGAAGACTCATGGAACCACAAGAGACCATCCTGCTGGTCGAGGACGAGCCGGCGGTCAGGCAGCTGTTCTCGCTGGCCCTCACGCGCGCCGGCTATCGCGTGCACGAGGCGCGCAACGGCCAGGAAGCGATGAAGATGTTCGACCAGCACGGGGAGACCATCGACCTGCTGCTGACCGACATGCGGATGCCGTTCATGGGGGGCGCCGAGCTCGCCAAGCAGCTGCGCACGCGCCGCAAGACGCTGAAGCTGCTCTGCATCTCCGGCTACGCCGGCGGCTCGGAGAACGAGTTCGCCGGCGACTTTCTCGCCAAGCCCTTCTCGCGCGACGAGCTGCTCAACAAGGTTCGCGAAGTCCTCGATCGGCGTTGATCGATCCGCGCCGCCTCCCTGACGGCGCGAACCGTTGGCGTGGTAGGATGCGGCCGTCCGCCGCCGGTCGAGCACGGCCGGCGGCCGGGAACCCCGCTCCGTGCCGCCACGCTGGATATCTCCGCCGCGCCTGCTTGCCCTGATCGCGCTCGCCGCGTTGCTGCCGAACGGCCTCGCCGGCTTCCAGGCCCCCGCCGCGCCCGAGCGGCTGACGCTCGGCGTGATGCGGGAAGACGGCATCCTGCTGCCGTTCGCCGCGTTCGACGGCCGCCGCTGGTCAACGCCGTGGCCGAGCACGATCGGCGGGCCGGGCGGTCCGCGGGATCTGCCGGCCACGCTCGACGCCATCCCGTCCGGCTGGTGGGGACGCGACGTGCCGGCGCAGTGGCGGCTGTGGCCGCGCAACAGTCAAGCGGGCGCCCCCGTCCGTCTCCTCGCGCCAGCCATGACCCTCGTCGGCGAAGCCCGGCGGCTCGGCTTGCGCACCGACTACCGCAGCCCGGCAGCATTCTTCGTCCCGCCGTTCGAGCTGCCGTACCCGAAAGCCGGCCTGGCCGTCGGAGGAGAGGCCACCGTCGAGCCTGTCGCGGTCGTCAGCCGCCACGTGCGCGAATTCCAGCTGCTCGGCGAGCGTCTGCGCCCGGCCGTCGACGCGGCCGAGAAGCGCGCCATCGACCTCACCACCAGCCGGACCCGCTGGCGCCATCCCTTCGACGCGAAGACACGGGCCCGCACTGTGCCCGAGCTCGAGGCCTGGTACACCTCCTCGCTCCCCTCCGGTGCGGCGGCGTCCGTACGTCGAGGCCGTCAAGAAATACCCCCTGCTGCCCGAAGATCGCGGCTGCGGCCTCGAGAGCGTGATCACCGGCTGGGTGCACCAGGAGAAGGAGGACGAGCGCCTGCGTCCCGAGCTCTCCGCGGTCATCACCTATTGCGATCGCGCGCGCGCGTCGTACATGCTGCCCTTCGGGCAACTGCGCCTCAAAGGCCGCACGTACTGGGTGTACCAGATGTCAGGTCAGGATCACGAATGGTACGTCGTGGCCGAGGTCACCCCCAGCCGGAGTCGTCTGCAGGCGGAATATTTCGCCGGCAGCCTCCAGCGCGGAGATCGCCGCTGAGAGGCGGCAACGTCCTGGCCTAGCGCGCGGCCGCTCCGATCACCGTCTGTGCCCAGTCCCATCCCTCGAGCCCCCCTTGCGTCACCGCCTTGACGGACACCACCGTTCCAGGAACCGCGGGGATGGTTGCCGCAGGTGTCGTCACGCGCCGCTGCCGCGTTCCCGGCTCGCCAGGACCTGCCCACGAGAGCAGATATCCCGTGACCCCTGTTTCGGGGCTCGGCGTCCAGGACAGCCCGCGCGCTCCCGCCTTCGTACCCGTCCACCCGCAGGTCCCTGACCGGCGACGGGCTCGACGCCAGCAGCATCAGCGTGGCGGCGGTGGTCTTCGCGACTTCGGTGACGAGCTGATGGTTGATGGTGTCGAGCGTGTCGTGCGGCTCGTGATAGTGGGGACTGCCGAGCACCGGATAGGATCCGATGCCGCCGACGATGTCGCCGTAGGCTTCGTAGTAGGCGTGCGCGTCGGTGTTCTTGTAGTAGAGCGCGTCGTACGTCACCAGCTGGCTGAACTGGATGGCGGCGGCGTGCTGCACGTCGCGGATCCCCGGATTGGAATACCGGATCGTGTTGTCGAGGCGGTGATCGTTCGCCCATCCCACCATGTCGTTGTTCAGGGCGCCCGCGAGGCGCGTCCGGCTGGCCACGGCAAGGCGGACGAACTCCCGGCTGCCGAGCAGGCCGGCCTCCTCGCCCGTGAACGAGGCGAACACGATCGTGGCCGGCTGCGGATGCCGGGCGAGGATGCGAGCCACTTCGAGCAGCGCCGCCGTCCCCGACGAGTCATCGTCTGCCCCAGGCCCGTCAACGACCGAGTCGTAGTGGCTGGAGACCACGTAGACCAGCTCGGGATTGACCGTGCCTTTCAGCGTCGCCACCACATTGGCGGTCCGCCCGCCCAGGGCGTTGCGATCCGCGAACCACTGGTAGGCAGGCTCGTAGCCGAACGAACGATAGGTGTCGAACAGGTAGGCCGAGGCCAGCCCGTTGCCGGGCTGTGAGATGTGCTTCGAGTCGAAATCGAAGAGGGCCTGCTCGTAGCCGAAGATCCGGGCGACTGAGGCCTGCTCCACGACGCGTCGCACCCGCTCGGCGATCGGCGCGAACGGCCCGGGCGCCGCGCTCGCGCAGCGCCGTGTCCTCGGCCAGGCTGCGCTCGAGACGGGCAATCAGGTCAGCCCTCGTGATCTGCCGGGCGAGATCGACCAGGTAGACGCCGCGCTCGGGCGACACCGTATCGCCGTCGCGTTCGGCCACGACCAGCAGCTTCGTGCCGTCCGGGCTGGCGGCCCAGGCGTACTCCGGTGCGATGGTCCGGAGCGTGTTGTTGTGGAAGAGCGGCACCTTCCGGTTCGACGCCAGGTCGTAGAGGAACGACCGCCGGTGCCTGGGCTCGCCGACGACGGCGAAGAGGCGGGTGCCGGTGAGGAATCGCGGCGCCGCGTCGTGCTGGATCTCGCGCGTAACGCGGCGCTCGCCGCTGCCGTCGCGATTGACGGTGAAGATCTCCCAGTCGCGATCGGGCATCATCTGGAACGCGAGCCGGCCGCCGTCGTCCGACAGCGCGGGGCCGGCGATCCGCTCCGGTCCCGAGCGTACGGTTACCGCCGTACCGGGGGTCGCGGCCGGGGCAACCAGCAGCTGCGAGCGTGTCTCCTCGTCCTTCACATAGGCCAGCGACCGGCCATCCGCCGAAAATGCCGGGGAGGAGCCTTCGACCATCGTGACGGTTCCCGCCGGCAGCGCGATCACGCCGAACCGGGCGGGCTGGGTCGAACGCGCCAGGCTCCTCGGTGCGCGCTCGACGAAGAGCGCTGCCGTGCCCGTGGCGTTCATCGCCAGCAGCGTTCGGGCCCCTTCACCGCTGGTGACGAGAACCGGGGTTCCACCCTCGGACACACGATAGATCTGCGGCGTGCCGCCGGGCGCGGCGCCGGCGAACAGGATCGTGTCAGCAGCCGCCATCAGCAGTGCGCTCTTCCGCCATCCCTTCAGATCGACCGGCCGTTCGATGCCCGATGACAGATCGCGGACCGTGATCCGGGCGGCCACTTCGGCCGCCTCCGCCAGGGCAGCGAGGGCAGCCGCACGCCCGGACCCGTCCGCCCGTCCGGCGGCGTCCTGGAGCGCAGCCAACTCGGGGGTGACCGTCACCTGGAGATAGGCCAGGCGTGAGCCATCCACCGAGAAGGCCGCTCCATGCCCGCTGAGCTCCGCGGTCGAAGCAGCGGGGGCTGCGGTCAGGGCCAGGCGGGTGCGGCGGGCGACGCCGCGGCCAATTTCGTAAGTCAGCTGCCGGCCGTCGGGGGAGAACCGCGGGGCCCCGCCGTCGGACGTCAGCTCCGTCGTCTGGAGCAGCTCGCCCGTCTGGAGGGCCACCTGCTCGAACAGCACCTGATCGCTCGACGTGGCCAGGAGTGCCAGGTAAGCCTTCAGCGCGCGTGGGTAGTCGCCGCGGTCCCATGCGGCGTGCGCCTCATGGAGTTGCTGGTCGGGGGCCCAACCCGACGCCTGGCGGGCGCAGAGGCTGAGGATGACGAGGGCGACACCGGCCCAATATTTCGCCGGCGGGCGTCGGAAAGCGCAGAGCACGCGCACGGAAGTATTTTGTCCTTTTTCGAACCGCCGGAGCCGGAAAGTCGCGGAAGGCAGGCGGTTACGCCGGGAATGTGCGTTGCACAACGACCAGCCGCATGCGTGGACGCCTCGAGCGTATCTGTCTCCTGATAGCGGTTGTGAGCGGCCTGGCCAGCCCGCTGCTTGCGCAGACGGGCCCGGTCCCGGTGCGCCTGCGGACACGGACGTTCGCGCCGCCTGCCAACGTCCGGACAGTGCCGGACCCGGGCATGCCCCGCGCCTCGGGCGCCCTCGACGGTGCCACGGCCCGCCGCCACGTCCTGATCCAGTTCTCCAGGCCCATCGACCAGCGGATTGTGGCCGACCTCCGGCAGGCCGGGGGGGTGCCGCTGCGCTTCGTTCCCGAGAACACGCTGGCGGCGGTCGTGCCGGCCGGATTCGTTCCGGCGGCCGTCGACGGCGCCAGATGGGTTGGCGGGTTGCAGCCTGCTGACCGCATCAGCGACGAAACCGCAGCCGACCTCGGGGCGGCGTTTCCGGCGCACCCCCTGACGGTGGTCGAGTTTCACCCCGACGTCACCCGCGCCGCGCTCGCGCGTCTCCTCGCGGACGTGGGCACGATCTTCGTCGACGCGCCCGCCCTGCCCGCGCACGCCACCATGATTCCGACCGACGCGCTGGCGATCCGGCGGCTCTCGGCGCTCGACGAAGTGGCGTGGATCTATCCGGCGCCGGCCGACATCGAAGCCGCCGCGCCCGCCGCCATGTGTGCGGGCCTGGTGCGGCCGGAAGGGGTGGTGGCCAGCTACGCCGCCATGGGGGAGGGCTGGGACGGGCCAGGCCGCGGCGCCGTCAGCCTGCGCTATTTCCTGTCCGCTCCCTCCAGCGATCTCGATCCTGCCGTGCAAAGCCGCGAGCTGGTGCGGGCGATGGCGGAGTGGGCCCGGCATGCGGCGGTGACCTGGACGCCGGGCGCCGGACCCGCCGAAGCGGCGTCTGTCCGGATGTTGTGGGGGCCGGCCCAACACGGCGACAGCTATCCGTTCACGGCGAACGTCCTGGCGCACGCCTATTATCCGGCGCCGCCCGCGCCCGAGCCGATTGCCGGCGACGTGCACTTCAACGACGACCTGTTGTGGGGCGCCGGTGATCCGCGGCGGTGGGATGTGTTCAGCGTCGCGTTGCACGAGCTCGGTCACAGCCTCGGGCTGGTCCACTCGGGAGACCCCGGATCCGTGATGTATCCGATGTCCCGCGGCATCGTCCACGGCCTGGCGGATATCGACGTGCGGACGATTCAAACCATTTATGCCGCGCCTCCCTCGCCGGTCGTGCCGCGGGGCTGGGCGGAGACAGTCGTGGGCGCGGATTCGTCCGGCGGCGTCAGTCAGGCCGAGGGCCGGTTCGTGATCACGGCGGGCGGCCGGGACATCTGGGGACGCGCGGACGAATTCCGCTTCGTGGCCCGGACACTGCGCGGGGACGGCGATCTCGTGGCCCGCGTGGACGCGCTGCAGGGAACCCACCGCTGGTCCAAGGCGGGACTGATGATCCGCCGCCGCGGCGACCCCGGCGCGTCCCATGCCTTCGTCCTCGTGTCACGGGCGAGAGGCCTCGCGTTCCAGCGCCGGCTGGCGGACGGCGGCGACACCCTGCACACCGAGGGCGGGCCTGGCGCCGCGCCGTGCTGGTTGTGGCTGTCACGGCGTGGCGCGCGGATCGATGCCTACGCCGCGTCGGACGGGGGGGAGTGGCGGCTGATGGGGTCGGCCGGCGTTGCGCTCGGCGACGAGGCACTGGCCGGGCTGGCGGTGACCAACCACGACGTGTCGGGCTCGGCCACGGCCGTGTTCTCGAGCGTGAGCGTGACGGAGTCAGTTGGCGGCGCCTGGATGAGCGCCGACATCGGCGACGTGGGTCGCGAGGGCGCCTGGGTCGAGGACGGCGCCCGGATGCGCGTGCGGGGCGCGGGAGCGGACATCTGGAACAGCGAGGATGCCTTCCGCTTCGTGTGGCGGAGCATCGAAGGGGACGTCGACATGATCGCGCGCCTCGAGCGCCTCGACAGCACTCGCCCCTGGACGAAGGCGGGCGTGATGATTCGTGGCGGCCTGGAGCGCGGCGCCCCGCATGCGTTCATGTTGGGGTCGGCGGGCAAGGGACTGGCATTTCAGCGGCGGGCGGCGGCCGGAGGCGCCACGTCCCATACCTCGGCTGGCAGCGGCGCGGCTCCCCGCTGGCTCAAGCTGTCCCGCCGCGGCAACCGGCTGACGGCGTTTCACTCGGTGGACGGGCGGCAGTGGACGTTGGCCGGGTCGGACAGCATCGCGCTCGGCCCGGTGGCGTTCGTCGGCCTCGCGGTCTCGAGCCACACCCGGACGGCGACGTCCGAGGCGCTGTTCGACGGCGTGACCGTTGCCGGCGCTCCAGAGTGAGGCGCGGGGGCAGGCGCTTGACATAAAAAGGGGGCCCGGAACTATCCGGGCCCCCTTTGCTTGTCCCCTCGAACCGAACGACTACCGTCCGCCGCTGGCGTTCAGGGCCTTCCGCAGTTCCGCGAGGTGCGTCTTGATCTCGCTGATCTGCCGGCTGTCGAGCGAGGAAGCCGCGCCCGCCGTGTTCCGGCCGCTGGTGCCAGCCGTGGCCCCGGCCGCGCCGCTCGCGCGTCCGTCCAGGATGGCTTCGATCGCTTCGATGTGCCGCATGGCGTCGCCATGCCCCGCGGTCGCGTTGCTCGTGCTCTTCGTGTCGCTGCCCGCGGGCGTCTTCTGCTGCGCGGTCTGCGAGCTGTCGTCCGTCGCGTTGCTGCCGCTGGTTCCGGCAATACCGGTCGTGCCGGCGGCAGTGCCCATCGAGCCGCTGGCCTCGGCCATGGTCGCGCTGGACGGAGTGGCCGTGGTGGCCGGCGCAGCGGTCGCCGCGGCGTCACCGCCGCTGGCCGCCTTCTCGAACTCGGCCAGGTGCTTGCGGAACTCGACGAGCTTCGCGCGAATGGTCGGGTCCACTTCAACCGTGCCGGAGGTGCCGACAGCACCCGCCGTTCCGGCGGTCGGCGCCGGGGACTCGTCCGTCTGCTGGCTGCCGATGAGCGCGTTCAGGTTCGCCTCCACCTTCGAATACGAGGCGCGCCATTCCACGTTCGTGGTGATCAGCTCGTTGAAGTTGCTGATCAGCTGCGACACCTGCGCGCGGGCGTCGCCGGTGAGCTGCGCCGCCGCGGGCAGCTGGGTCAACTGGCTGAGCACGTCGCGCGCCGCCGTCACGTGGCGCTTCACCTCGTTCGGATCGGCCTGCGCTGCCGAAGCCGAGGCGGAGGGCGCAGCGCCCGCAGCCTGTGCACTTGCGGAGGCCGACGGCTCGGCCGCCGCGGTGCCAGCCGCGTTCGGGGTGGGTGGCGTGCTGGGCGCGGCGCTCGCAGTTTCCGCGGCGGCCGGCGCCTGAGGAGCGGGTGTCGCGGCCTCAGCGGTTGCTGCCGGCGCGGGGGCGGCTGCGTCAGGCGCGGACGCGGGCGTCGCCATCGCCGCCGCGAAGGCGGTGATGTGCGTGCGGACCTCCTCGAGCTTCGCGCGCGAAGCCGCATCCAGCGTGGCCTGCGAGCTCTTGCCCTTCGCGCTCGCGGACGGCGTGGTGCCGGAGGTGCCGGTCGGCTGCGTGGCGCCCGCGCCGGTGGTGCCCTGGGCGCCGAGCAGCTCGGTCAGGATGCGATCGGCCGCCGCCACTTCGGTATCCCATTTGCCCGTCGCACGCTGACCCGCCGGGGCCGCCTGTGAGCCGGCCTTCTCGAGCGCCGAGAGGTGCCGCTTGAGCTCTGCGACGCGGGTCTTGGTGGTGCCGGTGAGCGAAGCCGCGGGAATCCCGTTCAGCGCGGCCTTGGCCTGCTGGAGGTGTTCCTGGGCGGATCCGTGCTCCGCCGAGGCGCCCGCCGGCTGCTGCGGCGACGTCGTGGTTGTGGGCGACGGTGTCTGAGGGGACTGTGCGATCCCGGTTGCGGGTAGTGCCAGCAGCGCGGCTGCTGCGGCTGCGGTCGTCCATCGAGTAATAGAACGCTTCATCGGTTGGCTCCCTCCCTAAGAGCAGACCTTGTCGAACTCACGGAGGTGAGTCGCAAGTGAGGTGCCACGCCGAGCTCGGCTTCGAGATCTCGCGCCTTTTGCCGTCGAGGTGAGGGAACGGGTGAGCTTACGGAGGGTCAGTCGGGAAGAAACTACCTGGCCCTGTGCCGATCGCTACTCTGCCGCAGGTCTGTGTCTACATCTCTGTCAGTGTGTAGCGCGGACGCCAGCCCTGCGCCTGCAGAGCCGTCTGCCGCCGCAGGTATCCGTTGATCAGCTCGGTGGCCGAGCCGAACCGGGACGTCTCCGTCGGGCCGCGCTTGGACACGACTTCGAATTCGTAGTCGGAGGAATTGGCGACCTGGCGGATTTCGCACTTCAGGACGTCGTTGTTGCGCTCGAGAACCCAGACCATCGTGTGCTCCTGTCGTTGCCGGTGACCGGCTGAAGAGCAACGGCGTTGCCAGACCTCATCTGGCAGAAACGCTCGGAGAATCGCGTCCCGCCGCTGTGCGGGGGGTGGGCGGTGTGCGGGTCCCGGACAAATCTGTGCGCGCACGCCGCGGCGCGCACACGACCGGACGGGGCAGTGGTGCTTCGCCGTTGCCTCGGCGGACCGGGCTAGCGTCCCGCGTCTTCCTGCACGGTGAGCCGGAGGAGCAGGTCGCGGCCCGTGCCCCAGCGTTCGGCATTCGCCGTGACGGCGTGGATGACGCCGCCGGCGGTCGCCGTCACCTGGGAGATCCGGCCGAAGCGCCCCTGCAGCAGCCGCGCCGCACCGACGTAGCGGCCCTCCCCATCGAACGTGATCCGCAGCAGGTCCTCGCCAGCAGCGGCCGAAATCAGGAGGCTGCCGGCAAGCGGATGCCCCGCGGCGGCGATCGTGGCTGCGCCGGACGGTCCCGTGCCGCGCGGCAGGAGCAGCGCCGGTGGTGTAAAGCGTCGTGCCGGTCCGCTGCCACGGGCGGGCGGCCAGCCATGGTTGGCACCGGCGCGCACGTCGTTGATCTCGTCGCCGTCTTCGCCGTCCTCGACCTCCCACAGCGTGTTCGTCCGCGGGCTCCAGGCCAGGCCGCGCGGATTGCGGTGTCCCAGTGAGAAGACCGGCGACCGCCACGGGTTGTCGCCGGGCGTCGTCCCGTCGGCCGCGAGCCGCAGGATCTTGCCGGACGCGGCGGCCAGGTTCTGCGCGTCCTCCGGAACCGATGCCGCGCCGACGCCGATATAGAGGTGGCCGTCCGGACCGAATCGCGTCACGGCCGTCGCGTCATCGGCCACGGCATGCGACGTCACGACCGCGGCTTGACCGAGCTGGCCGCCACGCTCGCGGAACCTGGCGACCCGCAGAACGGCGCCATCGCGCTCCGTGGCTACGTACGCGACGAACACATGTCCCGACCCCTCGAAGTCCGGAGCGAGCGCCAGCGAGACCAGCCTCGCGCCTGCGACGCCGCCGGGCAGCCGCGGTTGATCGTCTATGTCCGACGCCCCTCCGGTGGCGGCGGGGTCGAAGACGCGGACGCGTCCGCCGCGCTCGGCCACGAACACCCGGCCATCGCCCGCGGCAGCGACGTCCATCGGGTCGTGCAGATCGCGCGCGAGGACGTCCGCCCGCAGCCGCAGGCCATCCGAGCTGATGACGAGCCCGTCCAGCGCCGCGGCCGGATCGGCAGGAGAGGTGAACCCGGCCACCGTCACGCGCAGGGCAGCGGACCGCTCGCTCTCGAAGACGCTTTCCCCCTGCGTGATGAAGGAAACGAGCTCGAGGGTGTGGGTGCCGGCGGTGAGCGGCGGCAGCGGCGCGGAACAGGTGAGCGCTCCGGCGTTGGCCGATGGGGCGCAGCTGGCGCCTTCGAGCGCGCGGCGGTTGCCGTCCACGTACAATGCGTAGTCGAAGAGGGACAGATCGCCTTCGCTGGCGGCGTTCTGCACCCAGCCGATGCGTTCGCGGCCGGTGATGGTTTCGCCGCTGCCGGACGGCGGCGGGGACGAGGACGGGGGACTGTCGGATCCGCCGCACCCCACCAGCGCCGTCACTGCGACGAGCGTGACGCAGAGCAGTCGAGGCATGGAATGACCGTACGGCCGATCATAGTGCAGTGGCGGGCGGCCGGCCGGTCTTTGTGACATGACGGCCCTGCCGCTGATCTTCGCCCTGCTGGTCCCGCTCCCCGCCTTTCAGGCGATCCCAGCGGTGCGCGCCGCAACCTTCGTCACGGGGCTGCAGTCGCCCGTCGCTTTCGTCCAGGACCCTGGTGATCCGCGCGTCTTCTTCGCGGTCGAGCAGGCCGGCCGCATCCGGATCGTGCGGGACCGTGCCCTCGCCGGCGATTTTCTCGACTTGCGGTCCGTGGTGGCGTCGGGCGGCGAACGCGGCCTGCTCGGGCTGGCGCTGGCACCGGACTTCGCCGACAGCGGCCGGTTCTTCGTCAACTTCACCAACACCGCCGGGGACACGGTGATCGCCCGCTTCCGCCGGCCCGGTCAGGGCTCCGCCGATCCGGCCTCGCGCTTCGACTTGAAGTGGGCGCCCGGCGGCGGGCCGGTCATCCCGCAGCCGTTCTCGAATCACAACGGCGGCCACCTCGCGTTCGGGCCCGACGGCTATCTCTACATCGGTCTCGGCGACGGCGGCAGCGGCAACGATCCCCAGCACCTCGCGCAGGATCCCTCGTCGCTGCTCGGCAAGTTCCTGCGCATCGACGTGAACGTGCCGGACTCCCATCCCGCCGGCTACGTCGTGCCGGCCGACAACCCGTTCGTGGCCGGGACGCCGGTGCGCGCCCGCCCCGAGATCTGGAGCATGGGCCTGCGCAACCCCTGGCGATTCAGCTTCGACACCCCGGCGCGCGGCGGCACGGGCGCGCTCGTCATTGCCGACGTCGGGCAGAACGCCTGGGAAGAGATCGACTACGAGCCGCGTAACCGCGGCGGCCGCAACTATGGCTGGCGCAACCGTGAAGGCGCGCACGCCAACGTCCAGACCCAGCCGCCGGCCTACCTGCCGCTCATCGATCCCGATCACGAGTACGGACGCGGTCTCGGACAGTCGATCACCGGCGGCTACGTCTATCGCGGCCGCTCGCTCGGCAGCCGCTTCCAGGGCCGCTACTTCTTCGCCGACTTCGTGTCGGGCCGGGTGTGGTCGCTGGCGCTGTCGATCGATCAGGCAACAGGCGAGGCATCGGCGTCGGAGGTCATCGACCACACCGCCGACCTCGGCGGCCCGGCGGCCACGGGCAACGTCAGCGCCTTCGCGATCGACGGCGAGGGGGAGCTCTACCTGGTGAGCTACGCGCGCGGCGTGGTGCTGCGGCTGCTCGGCACGCCGCCGGCCCCAGGGGCCCTGGGGATCATCCGCTGACGGAAAAGCCGTTGACGGTGCCGGAAGAGACCCACTATACTTTCGTGCAAATGAATTCCCGGGCATGCGCAACCGCCGCCGCTCGAAAGCGGGTCAAGCGACTCGGCAGGCTGGTGGTGTATCTGCGCGTGGTCTGACTGTTCCAGCAACGCAGCAATACTCGACGCCGGCCTGTAGCGATACAGAGCCGGCGTTTTTGTTTAGGGGCCGTGCGCGCGCGCGTGTCGCGCCCGGGTCAGGAGGATCGATGAGTTCGGGTCCCGTGGTGTTGAAGTTCGGCGGCACGTCCGTGGGCGATGCGGAGGCCATCGGGCGCCTGGTGCGGCACGTCGCCGCGGCGCGCCAGCGCGGCGGCGCCGTGGTGGTGGTCTCGGCGCTGTCGGGTGTCACCGACCGGCTGCTCCAGCTCGCGACGGCGGCCGCGGCCGGCGACGAAGGACTGGTGGCGGCCGGCATCCCCGAGCTCCTCGACCGGCACTCGCGCGTCGCGCGCGAGGTCGTGCCGGAGCCGGAAGCGCTGATCGACAGCATCGCCGTCCAGCTGCGCGAGCTCCGCAACCTGCTGCACGCGGTGGCGACGCTCAAGGACGCCTCGCCGCGGACCCGCGATGCCATTGCCGCGTTCGGCGAGCTGCTGAGCAGCCGCATTGTCGAAGGGGCGTGCAACGCCGCCGGCCTGCGCGCCACCTGGGTCGATCCGCGACGCGTGCTGGTCACCAACGACACCTTTGGCTGCGCGCTGCCGCTGATGGACGAAACCGCCGCCGCGGCGGGCGAGGCCCTCGTCGGCGCCCTCGAGGCCGGCCTGGTGCCGGTCGTCGGCGGCTATGTCGGCGCCACCGCCGCGGGCGTGACCACCACGCTCGGCCGCGGCGGCTCCGACTATTCGGCGGCGATTCTCGGGGCGGCGGTCGGCGCCAGCGAGATTCAGATCTGGACCGACGTGGATGGCATGATGACCGCCGACCCGCGCGTCGTCCCCGCCACGCATGTCGTGCCGCGGCTGTCGTTCGACGAAGCGTCCGAGCTGGCGTATTTCGGCGCCAAGGTCCTCCACCCGAGCACCATCCTGCCCGCGGTCGCCAAGGCCATCCCCGTCCGCATCCTCAACAGCCGCCGCTTCGACGGCGGCGGCACGCTGATCACGGCGACCTCGCCGCTCGACGAGCCGCTCGCCGCGCTCGCGTGCAAGCGGCACATCACCGTGGTGGACATCACGTCCACGCGCATGCTGATGGCGCATGGCTTCCTGCGCCGCGTCTTCGAGGTGTTCGAGCGCTGCCGCACGCCGATCGACGTCGTCAGCACCTCCGAAGTCAGCATCTCGGTCACCATCGACGACGATCGCCGCCTGCCGGAGATCATCGAGGAGGTGTCGGAGTTCGCCGACGTGCGGGTGGAGCGGGACATGGCCATCCTCTGCGCCGTCGGCGACGGCCTGCGGCGCGATCCCCGGCTCGCGGCGCGGATTCTCGGGTCGCTCGAGCAGTTCCCCCTGCGCATGGTGTCGCAGGCCGCCTCGCGCCGGAACGTCACCGTCGTGCTGCAGGACAGCGTGGCCGCCGAGGCGATGGTGCACCTGCACGGCACCTTCTTCCGCCGCGAGCCGGCCGCGCCGAAGGTCGCGGAAGGGGTCGCTTCGTGAGCGTCGCGCTCCTGGTGGTCGGCCGCGGCCGCATGGGCCGGCTGGTCGAAGCGCTCGCGCCGGAGCACGGCTTCGAGGTGGTCGGGACGATCGACCGGGAGACCGCCGCCCGGCCCGGCGGCTGGCCGGCCGCTGACGTGGCGATCGATTTCTCCATCGGCGACGCGGTGCCGTCCAACCTGCCGCAGCTGCTGGCGCGGGGCATCAGCGTGGTCGTCGGCACGACCGGGTGGCAGCCGCACGAGCCGGCGCTGCGGGCCGAGGCCGAGCGCCGCGGCGTCGGCGTTGTCGCCGCGCCCAATTTCGCGATTGGCGTGAATCTCTTCCTGGCGCTCACCGAACGGGCCGCGGAGCTCTGGAAAGGGCAGCCCGCCTTCGGCGCGTGGCTGCACGAGCTGCACCACGCCGCCAAGCGCGATGCGCCGTCCGGCACGGCGCTCGCCCTCGAGCAGGCGATGCGCCAGCAGGGATACGACGGGCCGATCGACGTGTCGTCAACCAGGGCCGGGGCGTTTCCCGGCACGCACACCATCGGCTTCGACGCCGCCGCCGAGAGCATCACCCTGACGCACACGGCGCGCGATCGCTCGGTCTTCGCCCGCGGCGCCCTCGAGGCCGCGGCCTGGTTGCGCGGCCGGCGCGGCTGGTTCACGATGCGGGACGTGCTCGGTCTGTCATGACCGGGCGGTGAAACGGAAGTTCGTGGTCTTGGCAGGAGGCTCGATGCGCAAGTTGTGGACGGGAGTCGGTACGGCGCTCGTCACGCCGTTCACGCGCGACGGTGCGCTGGACGAAGCGGGCGTGCGCCGGTTGGCGCGGCGGCAGATCGACGCAGGCATCCATTTCCTGGTGCCCTGCGGCACGACGGGGGAGAGCCCGACGCTGTCCGACGACGAGCGGCTGCGCGTGGTGGAGCTGGTCGTCGAGGAGGCGGCCGGGCGCGTGCCCGTGCTGGCCGGCTCGGGCGGCTACGACACCCGCGAAGTGATCCGCACGGCCCTGCGGATGAAGGCGCTCGGCGCGGCCGGCATCCTGTCGGTGACGCCGTACTACAACAAGCCCACCCAGGAGGGGCTGTTCCAGCACTACAGCGCGATTGCCGGCGAGGTCGGCCTGCCGATCATCGTCTACAACGTGCCGGGCCGCACCGGCTGCAACGTCGAGGTGCGCACCCTGGCGCGGCTCAGCGAGGTGCCCGGCATCGCCGGCGTGAAGGAAGCGTCGGGCAACGTCTCCCAGATGTGCGAGATCTGCCGCGCCGTGCCCGAGGACTTCCCGGTGCTGTCGGGCGACGATGCGCTGACGCTGCCGCTGATGGCCATTGGCGGCCACGGCATCATCTCGGTGATCGGCAACGAAGCGCCGGCCGAAATGGTGCGGATGGTGGAACTGGCGGAGGGGGGCGACTTCGCAGGCGCCCGCGCGGTGCACCGGCAGCTGATGCCGCTCATGAGCGCGAACTTCGTCGAGTCGAATCCGATACCGGTGAAAGCCGCGATGGCGGCGATGGGGCTGCTCGAGGAAACCTACCGGCTGCCGATGGTGCCCCCCTCGGACGCGTCCAGGCGGCGCATCCTCGACGCCCTGTCCGCCAGCAAACTCCTCGAGCCCGCGACCCGATGACCACAGCCACCCTGCAATCGGAGATCGAAGCGCTGTTCGCGGCTCCGGCCGCCGACCCGGCCCGGGCCCGCGCGCTGTTCGCGCAGCTGCGCACCGCGTTGTCCGAGGGGCGCGTGCGCGCCGCCGAGCCCGACGCCGCCGCCCCCGGCGGCTGGCGGGTGAACGCGTGGGTCAAGCAGGGCATCCTGCTGGGCTTCCGGTCCGGCCAGGTGGTGGACGCCTCGATGGATCACGGCCGCTGGCCCTTCTTCGACAAGGACACGCTGCCGCTCAAGCCGCTCGACGCCGCCGCCGGCGTCCGCATCGTCCCCGGCGGATCGAGCGTGCGCGACGGCGCCTATCTCGGTCAGCGCGTCATCTGCATGCCGCCGATGTACGTCAACATCGGCGCCTATGTCGGCGACGAGACCCTGGTGGACTCGCACGCCCTCGTCGGGTCGTGTGCGCAGATCGGCCGGCGCGTCCACCTCAGCGCCGCGGCCCAGATCGGCGGGGTGCTCGAGCCGGTGGGCGCCGTGCCGGTGATCATCGAAGACGATGTGCTGGTCGGCGGGAACTGCGGCGTCTACGAGGGAGCGATCGTGAAGCGGCGCGCGGTGCTCGCGGCCGGCACGATCCTGACCGGTTCGACCCCCGTCTACGATCTGCCGAACGGCCGGGTGATCAGGCCGGGCGCCGGCACGCCGCTCGTCATTCCGGAGGGGGCGGTGGTCGTGCCGGGGGCGCGCCAGGTCACGACCGGGCGGGGACCCGAGTGGGGCCTGTCGCTCGCCACGCCGGTCATCGTCAAGTACCGGGACGAGCAGACGGACGCGCGGACCGCGCTCGAAGAGGGGCTGCGATGAACGCGGTGGAGTTCGCCCGCGAGCTGATCGACATCGACTCGACGACCGGCCGCGAACAGGCGGCCGGGCAGCTGGCTGGCCGCCCGCCTGCGAGCGCTCGGCTACCAGGTCGTCGAGCAGCCGGTCGCGGCCGGGCGTCACAACATCATCGCGACGCTCGAACCGCCGGCGGTGGTCCTTTCCACGCACTACGACTGCGTGCCGCCGTTCTTCCCGAGCGCGGTGCGCGACGGCCGGCTCTACGGCCGCGGGGCGTGCGACGCGAAGGGCATCCTCGCGGCGCAGGTCGCGGCGGTGGAGCGGATGCGCGAGGCGGGGGAGCGGCGGGTCGGCCTGCTGTTCGTGGTCGGCGAAGAGCGGGGCAGCGACGGCGCGGATGTCGCGAATGCGCATCCCATCGGTTCCCGGTTCCTGATCAACGGTGAGCCGACCGACAGCAAGCTGGCGCGGGCCACGCGGGGCAACCTGCGGGTGCGGCTGCGCGCGACGGGCCGGGCGGCGCATTCGGCGGCGCCCGAGCAGGGCGTCTCCGCCATCGACAAGCTGATCGACGCGCTGGTGCAGCTGCGCGGGATCGCGTTGCCGTCCGAGCCGGATCTTGGAACGACCTATTACACCGTCGGGTCTCATCGAAGGCGGCGTTGCCCCGAACGTGATCCCGGCGCATGCCTCCGCCGAGGTGATGTTCCGCACGATCGGGCCGCCCGAACAGCTGCTGGACCTGCTGCAGGCGCTCACGCCCCTGGTCGAGATCGAGGAAGTGCTCCGCGTGCCGCACGTCCGGCTTGAAGAGCTGGAGCGACGCGCCGATGGACGACCGCCGTCTTCCCGTTCACGACCGACATTCCGCTGCTCGACCGGTGGGGGGCGCCGCTGCTGTTCGGCCCCGGGTCGTTCCTGATGGCTCACACGGCGGAGGAGTATCTCGAGCTGGCGGAGCTCGACGGCGGCGATCGGGCACTACATCCATCTGGCCGCCGCATGCCTGAAAGAAGCAGTTCCGATGGACCGGATGTCTTGACAATTCAGCTGTTTGGCAGATACTCTCCCTTGGTGAACTTCTCCGCGGTCAAGACCTGCGCCTGTTGTAGCCCGGAGGCCCCGAGTGGCCGTCGCGGCTAGGTCTTGCTGAAGAGATGCTGAACAGCTGAGCTCAGAAACACAGCGAGAAACCAAAGCCCGGCAGGCCATTCGGCCTGGCGGGCTTTTTTATTTTCTGACCAAACCCATGCTGTTTCCTACGTTCCTGAAGTTCGGCGGCCGTCACGTGCTCGTGGTCGGCGCCGGCCCGGTGGCCGCGAGCAAGCTGCGCGGGCTGCTCGAGGCGGGCGCCCGCGTCACCGTCGTCGCGCCCGAGATGGTGGCGGAGATTGCCGCGGCTCCTGTCGAGCGGGTCCGGCGCCCCTTCGAGCCGGCGGATCTCGACGGGGTCAGCTTCGTCGTCGCCGCCGCGCCGCCCGAAGTCAACCGGGAGGTCGCCGCGGCGGCGCACCCGCGCGGGCTGTTCGTGAACGCGGTGGACGACCTGGAGAGCGCCAGCGCGTATGCCGGCGCCGTCTTCCGCCGTGCCGGTGTCACGGTCGCCATTTCCACCGACGGCGAGGCGCCGGCGCTGGCGGGGCTGGTCCGTGAGGCGCTCGAAGCCCTCCTGCCGGACGACCTCGAGCGCTGGATGGAGGTGTCGCGTGAGGCGCGGCAGGGATGGCTGGCCGACCGGGTGCCGATGGAGGAACGGCGGCCCCTGCTGCTGCGGGCTCTGGTGGATCTCTACGAGGGGCGCAGGGCTACCGCGGGCGGGGTGCGCTAAGTGGCGGCACCGATTGCCGGCGGGGGCCTGCAGCCCGGCAGCGTGGCGCTGGTCGGTGCCGGGCCTGGCGATCCGGACCTGCTCACGCGCCGGGCGGTCCGGCGGCTGGAGGAGGCGGATCTCGATCCTCTACGACGCCCTGGTGAACCCGGCAGTGCTGGACCTTGCGCCCGCGGCGCAGCGGATCTTCGTCGGCAAGCGCGCCGGCCGTCCGGCGATGCGCCAGGAGTTCATCAACCGGCTCCTGATCCGGGCCGCGAGCCGCGGGCGGCGGGTCGTCCGGCTCAAGGGCGGCGACCCGTTCGTGTTCGGCCGCGGCGGCGAAGAGGCGCTGGCGCTGGTGGCGGCCGGTGTGCCGTTCGAAGTCGTGCCGGGCATCAGCTCCGCCATTGCCGCGCCGGCGCTGTCGGGCATCCCGGTGACGCATCGCGGGACCGCGGCCGCCTTCGTCGTCGTCTCAGGTCATGACCCGGTGTCTTACGAACCGGTGCTCGGCAGCCTGACGCCGCACTGTGCCACCGTCGTGGTGCTGATGGGGATCGGCGCCGCCGGCGACATCGCGACGGTGCTGCTGGATCAGGGCTGGAAGACGACCACCCCCGCCGCGGTGTTGTGGGCGGCGTCGACGCCGGAGGCGCGCCGGTGGACCGGCACGCTGGGTGAGCTGCAGAGCGGCATCGACCGCACGGCGCTGGACGCTCCCGGCACGCTCGTGATCGGCGACGTCGTCCGGGTGGGAGCGATGCTGGCGACCGAGATGACCCGGCGATCGAGGATGCGCTCGGGCTTCCGATTGTGGCTGTCCGCTAGGTGGGCCGCCGCGAGGGCGGGCGAACCGACGGACGGGATGTGGCAGTGAAGAACGAGGTAGGCGAGTAATGTCTGCAACCGAAGATCGGAACACGCTGGGACGGGCGCGGCTGTCGTTCGCGCAGGAGGCCGACATCGACGAGTTCGTCGACGTGCTCGCGCCGCTTCGAGCGCGGCGAGATCGGCCCCGACGAATGGCGCGCCTTCCGGCTGGTGCGCGGCACCTACGGCCAGCGGCAGACTGGCGACGCGCCAGATGCTGCGGGTCAAGATTCCGCAGGGGATCCTCGACGGGCCGCAGCTCGAGGCGATGGCCGAGGTCGCCGAGCGGTACTCGCGCGGCTTCGGGCACATCACGACGCGGCAGAACATCCAGCTCCACTTCCTGAAGCTGCACGACGTCGAGCCGGTCGATGCGCCGTCTCGCCGAGGCCGGGCTGACGACGCGCGAGGCCTGCGGCAACTCGGTGCGCAACATCACCGCCTGCCCCTATGCCGGGGTGGCCGCCGACGAGCCGTTCGACGTCACGCCGTACGCCGAGGCGCTGACCCGCTACCTGCTGCGCCATCCGCTCAGCGCCCGGCTGCCGCGCAAGTTCAAGATCGCCTTCGAGGGCTGCACGCACGATCACATCGGCACCGCGATCAACGACATCGGCTGGACCGCGCGCGTCCGGACGGTGGACGGCGCGGCGCAGCGCGGCTTCCGCGTCACCGTCGCGGGCGGCACGGCGACGCTGGTGCGCTCGGGGCAGGAGCTGTTCGACTTCGTCCCGGTCGGCGAGATGCTGAACATCGCCGAAGCGATCGTCCGCGTGTTCCACAAGCTCGGCGACTACAAGCACAAGCAGCGCAACCGCCTGAAGTTCCTGGTGCGGTCGCTCGGCTGGGACGCGTTCAAGGCGGAGTTCGACAAGGAGCTACGAGGCGTTCCGCGCAGGAGGGGGGCGCGCCGCCTGCCGTTCGAGCCCGATGCAGCCGCCGGTCGAAGGAGAGCCCGCCGTCGCGCGGCTGACGCCCCCGCGGCGGCCGAGATCACGGCCGCTGTCGCCGCCGGCAAGGTCTCGGGCCCGGGCATCGTGCCGCAGGTCGGCCCGGAGATCGGCCGCGAGGAGTTCGACTACTGGTCCCGGACGAACGTGCGCCCGCAGAAGCAGCCCGGCTCACGTGATGGTCACGGTCACCACCGTGCTCGGCGACCTGACCTCGGCGCAGATGCGGATGCTCGGCGAGCCTCGCCGGCGCCTTCGCCGACGGCACCGTGCGGATCACCGTCGGATCAGAACGTCGTGCTCCGCTGGGTGCCGGAGCCGGCGCGTGCCCGCCGCTGTACGAGCGGCTGTCGGCCGCCGGGCTGTCGCGCGCCGGCGCCTCCACGGTCGCCGACGTCACGAGCTGCCCGGGCGCCGAGTCGTGCAAGCTGGCGGTCACGCAGTCGCGCGGGCTCGGCCGCCTGCTCGTCGGACACGCTCGACACGCGTCCCGACCTCGTCGCGGCGGTCCCCGGGCTCGACATCAAGATCAGCGGCTGCCCGAACGGCTGCGGCCAGCACCACATCGCCGGCATCGGCTTCCAGGGCAGCCTGCGCAAGGTGGGCGGCCGGCCGGCGCCGCACTACTTCGTGATGATTGGCGGCGGCGTCGGCCGACGGCGTCACGACCTTCGGCCGGCACGTCGGCGACGGTGCCCGCCCGCCGGAGCGCGGTGGCGCTCGAGCGGCTCATCCAGCTCTATCGCGCCGAAGGGGCGGCCGCCGAAACGCCGCTGGCGTTCTTCCGCCGCGTCGAGCTGCCCAAGGTCAAGGCGCTGCTCGTCGGATCTCGAGAAGCTGACGCCGGAAGCGGCGTCCGACACGGATTTCATCGACCTGGCCGAGGATCATGCCTTCAACCCGGAAGTGATGGATGGCGAATGCAGCGCCTGATCAGATGACCACCACCCGTCCACTGCGTCGCCGGCGTCGGTGCTCGACCTGATCGGCCGGACCGCGCTGCTGCGCCTCGCGCGCGTTCGGCGCGGACACGCCCGGCGTCGAGATCTACGCCAAGGCGGAGTTCCAGAACCCGGGCGGATCGGTCAAGGACCGCGCCGCGGCCGCGATCATCCGCGACGGCGAGCGCAGCGGACGGCTGCGTCCCGGCGTCACGCATGCTCGACGCGACCTCCGGCAACACCGGCATCGCCTACGCGATGATTGCCGCGGCGTCCGGCTACTGGCTGAAGCTGTGCATGCCGGCCAACGTCACGCCGGAGCGGACGCGCACGCTGCGCGCGTTCGGCGCCGGAGCTGGTGCTGACCGATCCGATGGAAGGCACCGACGGCGCGATCCGCGAGGCGCGGCGGCTGCTACGCGGCCGACCCGGACCGGTACTTCTACGCCGACCAGTACAACAACGACGCCAACTGGCGCGCGCACTACGACACGACCGGGCCGGAGATCCTCGAGCAGACCGACGGCCGGGTCACGCATTTCGTCGCCGGCCTCGGCACCAGCGGCACCTTCATGGGCGTCGGGCGCCGGCTGCGCGAGTACAACCGCGACATCCGGCTGATTTCGGTCCAGCCCGACTCCGCCGATGCACGGCGTCGAGGGGCTCAAGCACATGGAGACCGCCATCACGCCCGGGATCTACGATCCGTCGCTCGCCGACGAGGACGTGCGCGTGACCACCGAGCGCGCGTACGCGCTGACGCGCCGGCTGGCGGCGGAAGAGGGGCTGCTGGTCGGCGTCTCGAGCGGCGCGGCGCTCGCCGCCGGCCTCGACCTCGCGGCGCGGATCCGCGAAGGGGTGATCGTGACTGGTGTTTCCCGACAGCGGCACCCGCTATCTCACGGAGCGATTCTGGGAGGAGCGCGGATGAGCGGTCTGGGGGACGGACGCCGAGGCCGAGATCCGGCGGCACGCCAGCGAGACCTATCCCGACGAATGCTGCGGCGCGCTCATCGCCGCCGGCGGGGCGATCGTCGAGGCCTACCGCCTGCCCAACACGACCGCGGCCGGCGCGCGGCGGCGGTTCCTGATCGGCCCGGAGGACTACCGGCTGGCCGAAGGCCGGGCGCGCGAGCGCGGCGGCACCCTGGCCGGTTTCTACCATTCGCATCCGGACCATCCGGCGCGGCCGTCCCAGCACGACCTGGAACAGGCCTGGCCGAACCTGACTTACGTTATCGTAGCGGTGAACGGGGGAGCGCCAGGCGACCTGAAGTCGTGGCGGCTGCTCGAGGACCGTTCGGGTTTCGAGGAGATTTGAGAGATATGGCACACCGAGTTCTGATTCCCACGCCGCTCGGCCCTATACCAACCAGCAGGACAGCGTCGAGATCGAGGGGGCGACGGTCGGCGAGGTGCTCTCGTCGCTCACGGCGCGGCACGGCGACCTCCGCCGCCACCTGTACTCGGACGAGGGCAAGCTGCGGCAGCTTCGTCAACGTCTACGTCAACGACGACGACATCCGCTACCTGGAGCGCGAGGCGACGGCGCTGAAGGCGGGCGACGTGATCAGCATCGTCCCGTCGGTGGCCGGCGGCGCACCGACCGTCACCGATGCCCCGCCCGAGCTGACCAACGCCGACGTGCAGCGCTACAGCCGCCACCTGATCCTGCCCGAGGTGGGGCCGGACGGGCAGCGGCGCCTGAAGGCCGGCCGCGTGCTCTGCGTCGGCGCGGGCGGGCTGGGGTCGCCGGCGGCGCTCTATCTCGCGGCGGCGGGCGTCGGCACGATCGGGATCATCGACTTCGATGCCGTCGACGTGAGCAACCTGCAGCGGCAGATTCTGCACGGGACACCCGGATGTCGGACGGTCGAAGCTGGCGTCGGCGAAGGACCGGCTCACCGCCCTGAACCCGACGGTGACGGTGGAGTCGTTCGAGACGGCCCTGACGTCGAAGAACGCCCTCGAGCTGTTCAAGGACTACGACATCGTGCTCGACGGCACCGACAACTTCGCCACGCGCTACCTCGTCAACGACGCGTGCGTTCTCCTCGGCAAGCCGAACGCATACGGCAGCATCTTCCGCTTCGAAGGGCAGGCGTCCGTGTTCGCGACCAAGGGGGGGCCGTGCTATCGCTGCCTCTACCCGGAGCCGCCGCCTCCCGGGCTGGTGCCGAGCTGCGCGGAGGGCGGTGTGCTCGGCGTGCTGCCTGGCGTGATTGGCACCATCCAGGCCACCGAGTCGATCAAGCTGCTCCTCGGGGCGGGCGGCACGCTCATCGGGCGCCTGCTCCTGTACGACGCCTGGGGGATGAAGTTCCGCGAGCTGAAGCTGCGCCGCGACCCGGCGTGCCCGGTCTGCGGCGACAACCCGACCGTCCGCGAGCTGATTGACTACGATCAGTTCTGCGGCGTGGCGCCGGCGCAGACCACGGCGGCCGCGACGGCGGTCCCGGACGACTTCGAGACCACGGTGCTCGACCTGAAGCGCAGCCTCGACGGCGGCAACACGCCGTACATCCTCGATGTCCGCGAGCCGCAGGAGTTCCAGATCTGCCGGATTCCCGGATCGGTCCTGATTCCGCTCGGCCAGGTGGGCTCGCGCGTCGAGGAGATTACCGAGGCGGCGGCCGGGCGCCCCATCGTGGTGCACTGCAAGATGGGCGGCCGCAGCGCCAAGGCGGTGCAGCTGCTGCGGCAGCAGGGGCTCGAGCGCGCGCAGAACCTCAAAGGCGGTATTCTGGCGTGGATCGACCAGGTCGATCCCAAGCTGCCGAAGTACTGAGGGAGGGGACCGATGCGCATTGCCTTCCAGGGGGCGCCGGGAGCCTACAGCGAGGTGGCCGCGCAGCGCGCGTGGCCGGGCGCCGAAACGGTCTCGTGCGAACACTTCGAAGACGTGTTCGCGGCGGTGGCCGCCGGCCGGACCTCGCACGGGCTGCTGCCGATCGAGAACTCGACCGGCGGCAGCATCCACCGCAACTATGACCTGCTCCTCGAGCACGAGCTGCCGATCGTCGCCGAGACCGAGCTGCAGGTCGTCCACTCGCTCGTGGCGCTGCCGGGCGCGAGCCTGCAGGACATCCGGCGCGTCTGCTCCCACCCGCAGGCGCTTGCGCAGTGCGAGTCGTTCCTGCGCGGCCTGCCCGGCGTCGAGATCGTCGCGACCTACGACACCGCCGGCAGCGCGCGGGCGATCCGGGACCAGAAGCTGACCGACACCGCGGCGGTGGCGTCGGCCCGCGCCGCGGAGATCTTCGGCCTGTCGATTCTGCAGTCGGGCATCCAGGACTACCGCGACAACATCACGCGGTTCCTGCTCATCGCCCGCGATCCGCAGCCGCTGGCGCCGCCCGACAAGACCAGCCTCGTCTTTGCCCTGCCCAACGCCCCGGGGGCGCTGTTCAAGGCGCTCAGCGTCTTCTCGCTGCGCGACATCGACCTCACCAAGCTCGAGTCCCGGCCGATGCGGGGCCGGCCGTGGGAATACCTGTTCTACGTGGACCTGGGCACGAGCCGCGAGGACGTCAGGTGCGGCCGGGCGATCGATCATCTCGCCGAGTCGGCCCGGTGGGTCCGCACGCTCGGATCCTACGCGCGATGGAACGAGGCGGCGATGGCGGCTACTTCTTCGTCAGCGTGCGGGACTCTATCCGGTTGAGCCGCACCGGCTGCGTGTCGAAGTTCTCCACCAGCACGGTCTTTCCCGCCGGGATGATCCTCGCCGCAATCGACATCGTCCCTTCGCCCGTGCCGTCGGGCTTGAGCTGCATGTCGATCACCGTGAAGGGATACTCGAGCGACACCCCGCGGTTGGTCGCCTCGCCGAAGCCGACAGGGCGGTCGGTAATCAGCAGCACGCGGCGGCCGCCGTCCTTGCCCGGTTCCTGGAACGCCAGCCGCAGCTCGTAGCCCACCGTTGACGGCGTGCGCAGGGAGCCGACGCGTTTGGCGTCCTGCAGGGCGCGTAGGAACGCTTCGGGCCCGTCCTTCCGCAGGACGCCGAACAGCTCGTTCTTCTCGGCCTCGGAGCTCCAGCGGTTGACCGTCATGATGACGCTCGCGGTCGTGCCGCTCGTCCGGATCCCCATGTTGATGGCGAATGCGGTGAACTCCTCCGGCTCGAGGTTGGATTGCGCGCGCAGCGTGGTCGCCGGCAGGGCCAGCATGCCCAGGGCAGCAGCGGCGAGCGCGAGGCGGCGGAGGGGACGGATCGATCGGCTGGAGCGGTGGGGTGTCATAAAAAAGTCCTCGCATCCATCAATGCAAGTATCGGCCCGCCGCCCGATATGGGCGGCAGGCCGGCATACCTGTCAATACTAATGGACGCGAGCGCCGCGCGGGCGGGTTCCCCGGCCGATCTGTCCCCGTTCAGCGTCCTCCGGCCGACGGACTGAGGACACGCAGGCCGCCTGGCGCGACCGGTGCGGTCGCCGCCGGCTGGGACACCGCAACCGGCCGGGTCGCGATGAGGAGGGTGGCATTACGGGTCGTGGTCCCGGTATTGGCGGCCACCGTGTAGTTCACCGTCGCGGACCCCGTTCCGGAGCCGCCCGACACGGTGATCCAGGCCGGCAGCCCGGTGGTGGTCCACGAACAGCCGGACGCGGTGGTGACCGACAAGGACCCAGTCACGCCCGACGCCGACGCACTCACCGTGCCCGGTGTGACGGTGAAGGTGCACGGCGACCCCGGCTGCGTCACCGTGAACGTCCGCCCCGCCACCGTGGCAGTGCCCGAGCGCTGCGACGGGGTGGTGTTGGCGGCCACGGTCAGCGACACGTTGCCACTGCCCGAGCCGCTGGCTCCCGCTGAGACCGTCAGCCAGCTGGCGTTGCTTGCCGCGGTCCAGCCGCATCCCGAGGCCGTCGCGACGGCGACGACCGTTGTCTCACCGGCGGCTGCCGCCGTGCGCGTCGTCGGCGTGATCGTGTAGCTGCACGCCGCCGCTCCCGCCTGGGTGACCGTGAAAGTCACGCCGGCGATGGTCAAGGTACCGGTGCGCGCAGATGTCGAGGTATTCGCGGTCGCGCTGTAGCCCACCGACCCGCCGCCGCTGCCGCTGGCGCCGGACGTGATGCTGAGCCAGCCCGCCGAGCTGCTGGACGACCAGCTGCAGCCGCCCTGGGCCGTGACGGCCACCGAGCCCGTGGACGCCGCCGCGGTGATGGATGCCGAACCGGGCGCGAGCGAATACGCGCAGGCAGCGCCTGCCTGCGTCAGCGTGAAGGTTTCCCCGGCCACGGTCAGCGTGGCCGTGCGCGGCGATGTCGAGGAATTCGCCGTCGCCCGGTACGCGATCGTGCCGTTGCCGCTGCCGCTGGCGCCTGAAGTGACAGTCAGCCAGCTGTTCGAGCTGCTGACCGACCAGCCACAGCCGGCCAGGGCCGTGACCGCGACCGAACCGGTCGAGAGCGCCGCGCCAGCCGAGGCGGTGGCCGGGTTCAGCGAATACACGCACGCCACGCCCGCCTGCGTCACCGTGAAGGCCTGGCCTGCAACCGTCAGCGTGCCGGTGCGTTCCGTGGCTGCCAGGTTTGCGGTCACGGTGAACCCCACGGCGCCGTCGCCGCTGCCGCTGGCGCCAGAGGTCACGCTGAGCCAGCTCGCCGAGCTGCTGGCGGACCACGCGCACCCGCTTCCGGCCTCGACGGCGACGGAGCCGGACGAGGCCGACGCGCCAAGCGACGCGGAGTCGGGAGTCAGCGCGTAGGTGCACGCCGCGCCCGCCTGCGACACCGTGAAGGTCTGCCCGGCAATCGTCAGGGCGGCGCTGCGCGGCGACGAAGAGGTGTTGACTGCTGCGGTGAAGGCGACTGTACCGTTGCCGGAGCCGCTCGCGCCCCCCGTAATCGAAAGCCAGCCCGCCGAGCTGACCGCCGACCAGGCGCATCCGATGCCAACGGAGACGTTCACCGACCCGTTCGAGGCGCCGGCGCCGAGCGACGCGCTCGAGGCCGACAGCGCCGGCGAGCAGACCGGCGTGAAGGAGAACGCGTTGGAGACCTGGCTGGCGGCGGTGCCGCCCGGCCCGACGGCGGCGGCGCGCGCCTCGTACTGCTGCCCGGGCACCAGCGCCGTGGTCAGCAGGCTGACGAAGTTCAGCCGGATCATCCCGTCGCCTTCAGGCGCCGGCTTCCCGAGGTTGACCGACTGCAGCATGGTCGAGCTGCCCGTCGGGAAAATCTGCAGCACGTAGGAGGTCACGAGCGGCGTGCCATCGGCCGCATTGACGGTGTGGTCCGGGGACGGAGTGAACTCCACCCGCTGCGCGTCCACGATGGCCTGCGCGTGCGCGACCGCGGGCAGCAGCACCATCAGGCACGCCACCACCATTGCCCGCACGGCCATGACTCCAGACGACGACACGTCCCGCTTGAACAGCATCAGTTCCTGCCTCGGTGAATGAATGAGGGAGAGAGCCCGTGGCCCCTAGTGCAGAAATCAGGCCGGAACGGCGGGTATGCCCCAAGTGCTTGGGGGTTGTGGAGATAGCGGCGCTGCCGGCAGTGCGCCGCGGCGGCGGATGCGCCGCGGGAAAACGGTTCTGTTATCGTGCGGCAGTACTTGCTGCCGCGCTAGCCGATGCCGGCGGCGGCGTCCGCCGCCGCGACCTCAACAGTATGCGGCGCGATCGAGGGCAGGTAGTCCCGCTCGGCCTGACGAATCGCGCGGTAGCGCGCGAAGACCTGGCGCTCCGATTCGAGGCCCAGAGCCGATCGCGGTGTACTGCCGCGAAAGGTGTGCGCGAGCATTTCGGCACCGTGTTCGAGCACGAACCGCGGACTGTGCCGCAGCGTCGGCCAGAGATGACCCAGCTTCATCCAGCGCTCGGCGCGCCAGCGGAGAAACTCGATCTCGTCGGCGGGCAGGTGTTCGCTGCGCACCACCGCGGTCGTGCCGTCGTACTGCGCGACGTCCTCGTTCACGATCAGCCCGCGCGCCTCGAAATCCCTGGTCATCGGCGTGCCGGGATAGGGCGTGGGATGCTGGATGTAGGGCCAGTCGATGTGGCGGCGGGCGAACTCGAGGTTGGCCTCGATGGCCTCGAGCGTATCCCCCGGATTTCCCACGATCAGCCCGCCGACCACGTACATGCCGTGGCGGTGGATCACGTCGATCGCCGCCTGGGTGGTGTTGGCCTGGCCGCCCCCGGATCCGTGACGCACGTTCTTCGAGCGGGCGCGCAGGAACTGCAGGTCGGCGTCGAGCACGTTCTCGATGCCGAGGAACACGTAGCGGAAACCCGCCCGCCGCATCAGCGCCGCGAGCGTGTCGCCGGCCGCGGCGATGGAGGACGTCATGCCCTGGACGATGTAGTCGAGGTCGTTCAGGCCGGCCTCGACGATCGCCTGGCACAGGGCGGCGAAGCGCTTCACGTCGAGCGTGATGTTGTCGTCGACGAGGAAGATGGCGCGCGCGCCGCGGCGGCGGGCGTCGAGGATGTCGGCTATCGTCCGCTCGATCGTCCACTTGTAGAAGTTGCGCCCGCGCATCTCGATGATCGAGCAGAAGCTGCAGTCGTAGGTGCAGCCGCGCGATGTTTCCACCACGTCGATCTGGCGGCCGATGAAGGTGTAGCCCTCGAGCACGCGCGCCCCGCGCGCCGGCGGACGAATCTCGTCGCCGGCGAGCTGGCTGGCGGGGCGGTCCGGGGTGCGGACGAACCCCCCGGGTGCATGGAAGGAGAGGCCGCTCACGCGGCACAGGTCCGTGCCCGCCTCCCAGGCGCGCAGGAGCTCGCGGAAGGTGATATCGCCTTCGCCGCGCACGATGACGTCGACGCCCCAGCCCGGCTGCTCGTAGATGGCCGGGGCCAGGCTGGGATCGTAGCCGCCGACCACGATGCGGGCCGACGGGCGCAAGTGTCCGGATCAGCGTGATGATCTTCCGGGCCGTGTGCCGCTGGAAGGTCATCACGGACAGCCCGACGACATCCGGCTGGAGTTCCGCGACCAGTCGCTCGAGCGTCGGGCGAACGGACCGCTGCGCGAGGATGAGGTCGGCGACCGCGACCCGGTGATGCGGATCGAGGTTGCCGGCCAGGGACCCCAGGGCGCCATTCGGCATCCGCATCGCCACCGGGGCCGTGTGCTCGAATGAGTCCGGCATCGACAGCAGCAGGACATTCATCGGGGGCGCTCCAGTCAGATCCGCGCTGGCGCGTTGCCGCGGCGGACTGACGAATCCGTATTCCGTGATCGGAAATGTAATCGATCGGCGCCAGCCGGAGTGGGGAAATTTCGGGAAATCGGGGTCCGCCGGGCCGGTATCACGCTTGCCATTAAGGGATGGCATGCGGCTCAGTCCCCTTACCCGGTCCGTGCTTGTCGTGCTTCCCCTCCTGTTGTGCGCGGGGCGGCTGCACGCGACCCGGACGCGGACGCCCGCGGGATTGACCCAGGAAGTGAACCGGTGCCTGACGCTGGTGCGAGTGGCAAGCGCCCGCCGGCGCGGCGACCGCGCCGAGACCGACCGCTACCAGCCCGGCGTGGCCGGCGTGCACACGGCGCCGCTCGGCCGGAACGTTACCCCGGCGGAGCTCCAGAGAAGCGCCTAGGACCAGTCGCACGGGAGTGCCGCGCGGTGGGGCCGGCGCTCAGGCGCTGGTCGTGGCGGCGTACTCCTCGTAGGTGCCTTTGAAGTCCTCGATCCGGCCGGTGTCGAAGTGCCAGACGCGCGTGCCGACTTCCTCGATCAGGTCCTGGTCGTGGGTGACCAGCAGGACCGTTCCCTCGAACTTCTGCAGCGCGACGTTGAGCGCGTTGATCGACTCGAGGTCGAGATGGTTGGTCGGCTCGTCGAGGATGAGCACGTTGGGCTTCTGCAGCATGATCCGGCAGAAGAGCAGCCGCGCCGTTTCGCCGCCCGACAGCGCGTCGGTCGGCTTCAGCCCTTCCTCGCCGGAAAACAGCATCTGGCCGAGCAGGCCGTGGATCTCCTGGCGCGACGCGTCCGGATCGAACTGGTGCAGCCACTCGACCGCGGTCATGCCCCTGGCGATCGCGCCGGTAGAGTCCTGCGCGAAGTAGCCGATCGACACCTCGTGGCCCCAGCGGATCTTGCCGCCATCCACGTCGCCCGGCGCCGCGTCCATGCCGGGCGCGTCCGCCAGCAGGGCGCGCAGCAGCGTGGTCTTGCCCAGGCCGTTGCGCCCGACCAGGACGATCTTCTCGCCGCGGTTCACCACGGCCGAGAACCCCGACACGACGCGGGTGTCGCCGTAGGCCTTGTCGACGCCTGCCGCTTCGAGCACGGTGCGCCCCGAGGGGCGGGCCATCTGGAACCTGATGTAGGGACGCTGGATGTTGGATCGGGCCAGCTCGGTCGTCTGCAGCCGTTCGACCTCCTTGCGCCGCGAGGTCGTCTGGCTGGCGCGCGTGCCGGCGCCGAAGCGGGCGATGAAGTCGTTGAGCTGGGCGATCTTCTTCTCGCGCTGGGCGTTCTCCGACTCGACCCGCGAGCGGATCTGCATCTTCGCCAGCACCATGTCGTCGTAGCCGCCGGTGTAGGTGATGATCGTCTGGTAGTCGATGTCGGCGGTGTGCGTGCAGACGTCGTTGAGGAAGTGGCGGTCGTGCGAGATGACGATCAGCGTGCCGGCGTAGCGCACGAGGAACTCGCGCAGCCAGTGGATCGAGTCGAGGTCGAGGTGGTTGGTCGGCTCGTCGAGCAGCAGCGCCTGCGGCTCGCCGAACAGCGCCTGGGCGAGCAGCACCCGGACTTTCTGGCCGCCCTGGAGCTCCGACATCTTCCGTTCATGCACCGCTTCCGGGATGTCGAGGCCCTGGAGCAGGATGGCGGCGTTGCTCTCGGCGCTGTAGCCGTCCTCTTCGCCGACGATGCCCTCGAGCTCGCCGAGGCGCATGCCGTCCTCGTCGGTCATCGACGGCTTGGCGTAGAGCCGCTCGCGCTCCTCGAGCGCCGTCCACAGGCGCCCGTTCCCCATGATCACGGTGTCGATGACGCGGAACGCGTCGAAGGCGAACTGGTCCTGGCGCAGCACGCCGAGCTTCTCGGGGCGGGCCACCGTGCCCTTCTGGGGCTGCAGCTCGCCGGTGAGCAGCTTCATGAAGGTGGACTTGCCGGCGCCGTTCGGCCCGGTCAGGCCGTAGCGGCGCCCCGCGGTGAAGGTCGTGCTGACCTCCTCGAAGAGGACCTTCGAGCCGTACCGCATCGACACACTGCTGACTGAAATCATCGTGAACCTGTCCTCTGCCCCGCATCCTGCCGGGATAAACACTCCATTATATCGGAGACCGGGGCAGGCTGGAAGGTCAGCGGTGGGGCCGGTCGAGCGCGACAGCATCCGAGCAACGGCGCTCATGACGGATGTGAGCAAGCCGACCATCCTGAAGCTGGTGGGGGACCTTGGGCCGGCCTGTGAGCGATTCATGGATAAGGCCATTCGCAACGTCAATGCTCGACGGGTCCAGGTGGATGAAATTTGGCAGTTCGTCTACGCGAAAGCAAAACGCCCCTCCTGAGAAGCGTGACACGTTCGGCTACGGCGACGTGTGGACGTGGGTTGCGCTCGACGCCGATACGAAGCTGATTTCTCCTACCGCGTTGGCCCGCGCGACGACGGCACGGCGTACGAGCTAAGGCAGGATCTCGCCGGCCGAATCACGAACCGCGTCCAACTCACGACCGATGGCTTTCGGGTGCACCTCAACGCCGTTGAGGACACGTTCGGTGCCGATATTGACATGCGATGCTATCGAAGGTGTACGGATCGGACCCGGGCGCAGAGAAGCGCGACAGCCCAGCGAAGATCGTGAGTATGGCGTCGGAGGTAATCCGCCGGTCACTCGGCTGACGAGCGCGTTCCCGAAGAAGCTAGAGAACCACGCGGCGGCCGTGGTGCCCTACTACATGCATTACAACTGCTGCCGCATCCATCAGACCTTGCGTGTCACGCCAGCGATGGAAGCGGCCATTTCGTCGCACATGTGGAGCCTCGTGGAAATCGTTGGGCTGCTCGACGCGGCCGACAAAAAAGCGGCTTAACCAGTGACCGTGGAGGCTAGCAGCTCGGATCGATCCGCAGCTTCACCGTCCCAGGCTTGAAACCTGGCGTGTAGGTGAAGGTCATGCCACTCACGACCTTGCCAATTTCAACGCCGATCTTCTGCTTGGCGCTCCCGGTCAAGGTATCGCCAACCCGAACGCCGATGCGCGAGAGTACCGTTTTGCGCACGTCAGCGGACACGTCAGCGACCTCTATCGACTCAATCACTGGATCGTGTAGCCGCGCTGCTTGCTGCGTTGGCGTCTGCTCGCGAATTGGTGCCGTGGATGATCCGGCCGTGAGCATTGGGGTGAAAATCATAAACGTGAACACAAGCGCAGATTTCATGACAGCCCTTCTTGGTTGTGCCTCTACGGCAGCGGCCCGGAGCATACCTCATCGGCTCGGGTTAGCGAAACTTGCCCACTACCGTGGCGCCGAACCGGCGGCGGCTGAGTTACGTAGTCGATAAGAGAGCGGCAAAGATACGGTATGACGCCCCGGGAGCCCGGAAAGGACATCCATGACCGTCAAGACCTGCTGGGAATCGTTCAAGGCGGAAAGCACGCACATGCTCGACCGGCTCGGCGACCTGCTGCGCGCGGGCAACGTCCGGCGCGTCGTCGTGACGCAGAAGGGCAGGACGGTGGCGGAGTTCCCGCTGACCGCGGGCGTCGTCGGCGCCGTGATCGCGCCGACGCTGGCGGCGGTCGGGGCGGTCGTCGCGCTGCTGCAGGACTGCACCATCCACATCGAGCGGACCGAGGAGGCGGCCGGCGGCGACGCCGACGCGCCGGCGCCGGAGCCGCCGTTCCAGGCGATGTAAGGCACTGGTCTATACTGGGCGTTCAGGCCGGAGTGGTGAAACTGGCAGACGCGCGGGACTCAAAATCCCGTTCCCTTCGGGGAGTGTGGGTTCGACCCCCACCTCCGGCACCAGTCACAATCAAGTCAGGAAAATGCGTCGTGCCGCTGGCAGCGGCAGAGCGCTGTACACGCGCGCGGGCAGGCAGGCGCGGGTCGCGCGCTGTCGATTAGTTGCGCGCCTGGCGGTCGGCTCGGGGCGTCCGCGGCTGCACTGACGCCGACGCCGAGCGCTCGACGGTCTCGCGCCGGAAATGCCGGCGCTCAGGCAGCGCCCACACCTCGTAACAGGCGCCGCAGCGCAGGTAGACGAACCGATCAGTCTCGGTGCCGAGGGTCGTTTGCAGCGCGCGACACCGCGGGCACGGCGTAAGGGCATTGCGCGGCTCCGAGGAGCCGCCGGACGGGTATTTGGACATTGGGAACCCGGACATTTTGACAGAAGCTCGACCGTAAAGCAAGCCTGCTGTCGATGCCGCGTCAGGAATTCCAGGGCACCAGCCGCTGCGCAATCACATAGCGCATCAGCTCGGCGCTGGTCCGCATCTCCATCTTGTCGAGAATCCGCGCCCGATGCGTGCTCACCGTCTTCACGCTGATGGAGAGCGCTACGGCAATCTGCGACACGGTCTGTCCCTGCCCGATCATCCGCAGCACCTGATATTCCCGATCCGACAGGACGTGATGGGGCAGCCGTGCGGGACTCCGCGCCGGGTCGTCACTGGTGATCGGCGCATAGGTGCCGCCGGCGAGCACGCAGCCCACGGCCCGCGCGAGCTCGTGCGGCGGGCTGTCCTTCGAGACATAGCCGGACGCCCCCTCCTGCGCGGTGCGGCTGGCGAACTGCTCGGGCGGGTGCATGCTGACGATCAGCACCGGCACCGACGGATAGGACGCGCGCATCCACTGCAGCTCCTGGATCCCGTCGTCGCGGCCGAGCGTGATGTCGAGGATGACGAGGTCCCACGGTTCCCGCCGCATGCGGGCCCGCGCATCCGTCGCCCCTTCGGCATCCCCCAGCACGACCTGCGGCAGTGCCGACAGCAGCACGCGGCCGATGCCCTCGCGCACGACGGGATGGTCGTCCACGACGAGAATCTTAGGCATCCCGCCCGCCGCCTTCAGGCCCGGCCGGGCCAGGCACGCCCGCACCAGCCTCGTTCGGCAGGGTGACGATCACGGCCGTGCCTCCCGCTGCCAGGCGGCTGACGCGCACGTGGCCGCCGGCAGCCAGCGCGCGCTCACGCATGCCGAGCAGCCCCAGGGTCGTGGGATTGACGATGGCCTCGTCGCTGATGCCGCGGCCGTTGTCGCGGATCTCCATCGTGAGGTGCCGCGCCCGCTGCCGCACGCTGATGCGGACGGTGCCGGCACTGGCATGCCTGGCGACGTTCGTCAGGGCCTCCAGCAGGATCCGGTAGAACACGGTGACGTGGGCGCGCGTCTCGAACGCCGCGGGCCTCGACGACACGCGGCACCGGATGCCGGTTCGCCGCTCGAACAGCGCGGCCTCCCAGCGGATCGCCGCCATCAGCCCGAGGCGATCCAGCAAAGGCGGCCGGAGCGCACTGGTGATCCGGCGGATGCCGGCAATCGAGAGGTCCACCAGGCCGACGGCCCCCTGCAGCCGATCGACCACGTCGAAGTCGCCGGCGGTGCGGGTGCTCCTGAACTTCTCGATGGCGCTCGCGACTTCGAGCCGGACGCCGGTCAGCAGCTGCCCGAGCTCGTCGTGGAGCTCGCGCGCGAGCTGCCGCCGTTCCTCTTCGCGCGCCTCCTGGAGATGCGAGGCCAGGTCGCGCAGCCGGTGCTGCGATGTGGACAGTTCCTGCTCGGCCTGATGGCGCGCCGTGACGTCGCGGAATTGCCACACGTGCAGGATCTGTCCGTGGTCCGTCGGCACCGGGAAGTAGTGGTGCTCGATGATGCGGCCGTCGCGCAGGCGGAAGACCGCCTCCGGCGTCTGCCCGACCGTCCGCTCTCGCGGGGACCACGCGCCCGGTTCCGCGAGCATCGCCTCCACCGCTGGCAGCAGGGAGCCTGACGCGCCGCGCCGCCCTTCGTCCGGGAGACGGAAAATCCGGCAGAACGCGGTGTTCGCCACCACGACCCGGCCGTCTTCGGTCTCCGCGAGGACAGCGTCGGGCATGTCCGCCACCAGCGCGTCGAGCGGCAGCGGCTGCCCGTCCCGCGCCGGCAGCGATCCTTTCCGGCAGTCCTCACCGCTGGCGGCGGCGTCCTGTGGATGCGCGGGCGCCGCGGTGGTTCGCGCCGGAGCCGTCGTCATCCGGCTATTTTGTCCCGACCCCGGCCAGCTCGGGCGTGAATTCTGATCCGTGGCGGCCCCCGGACCTCGCGTGTCAGACAAACACCGATAGTCACCGGCGCGGCGTATTGCTACCATCCGGTGCCCTGACTAGTGCTCACTCGAGCAGATCGCCGCGTGTGCGCCCGTGGCTCTTGTCACGGGTGATGCCGTCCGCCGTGGAACGGCGGCGGTTGCGCGTGTTGGATTCATTCACGGCGCCCCCCGTCCCAGAAGAATTTCATTCGAGCGGCCGACACTCTGTCTGACGCTATGAAACCGCCAGACGTGCAGGCAGCTGCAGCGGCCACGCCATCCGAAAAGGATGCGCGCGAGGCCACGGAGAGAGCGGCGCGCCAGGCGCGCGCGTCGCTCGACGCCGTCTTCGAGCACCTGCCCAGTGGCGTGTTCGTCAAGGACGCCCGCAACCTGCGCTACGTCCGCGTGAACCGCGCGTCGTGCGAGCTCTTCGACGTCGAGCCGTCCGAGCTGCTCGGGCGGACCGATGCCGACGTGTTCCCCGCGGCGCTCGCCTCGGCGTATGAAGCCCGCGACCGGGAGGTCGTGGAGCTCCGGGCGCCGGTGGACACGCCGGCAGAGGTGATCGCCACTCGCCGCCTGGGAGCGCGCGTCGTGCACACCCGACGCATCCCCATGTTCGGGGCGGACGGAGAGGCCGAGTACATCCTCGGCATCTGCGACGACGTGACCGAGCGGCGGACCGCGCACGAGGAAGTCCGGCTCGCCCGGCTGGAGGCGGAGCGGGCCAGCCGTGCGAAGAGCGATTTCCTCTCCAGGATGAGTCACGACCTGCGGACACCGTTGAACGCCGTGCTGGGGTATGCCCAGGTGATGGCGATGGATACCCTGAGCGACGAGCAGGCGGACAGCGTCCGGCAGATCCTCAAGGGCGGCAGCCACGTGCTCGAACTCATCAACGAAGTGCTGGACATCGCCCGGATCGAGGCCGGGCACCTGTCGCTGTCGCGCGAGCCGGTGGCCGTGGCCGAGGTCGTTCCCCAGGTGGTGGAGCTGGTGAGGCCGCTGGGCGCGGCGCGCGGCATCGAGATTACCTTCGACGCGGCTTCGTGCGGCAGCCTGCACGTGGCGGCCGACCGGCAGCGGCTGCGCCAGGTGCTGCTGAACCTCGTGAGCAACGGCGTCAAGTACAACCGTGACCACGGCCGCGTGCACGTCACCTGCGAGGTAATGTCCGGGCTGGTCCGGATTGACGTCGCCGACACCGGCGCGGGCATTCCGGCGGAGAAGCAGTCGCTGCTGTTCCAGCCCTTCGAGCGGCTGGGCGCGGAACAGAGCGCGATTGAAGGGACCGGCCTGGGGCTCGCGGTGTCGAAGGGTCTGACCGAGGCGATGGGCGGCCGCATCGGCCTGCAGTCGCGTCGCGACGGTTCGACGTTCTGGATAGAGTTGCCGCGGGCCGAACCGCCCGCCCCCCGGGCGGACGCGCCCGCAGGCACCGCACCACGCCCGGCGGTGGCGGGAGCCGCCGGTACCGTGCTGTACGCGGAAGACAATCGCGCGAACGTCCGGCTGCTCGAACGGCTGATGGCCCGCCGGCCCGGCGTGCGGCTCGTGGCCGCCCCGACGGGAGGGGCGGCGCTGTTGCTCGCGCGCACCGAGCGCCCCGACCTGATCCTGCTCGACCTGCACCTGCCCGACATGAAGGGCGACGAGGTGTTGCGGCGGCTGCAGGCCGACGGCGAGACGCGGGCTATTCCCGTGGCCGTGCTCAGCGCCGATGCCACTGCCAGCCAGCAGCAGCGGCTGATGGCGGCGGGTGCCGTGGCCTACCTCACGAAGCCGCTCGACCTCTCGGCCCTGCTGGCGCTGCTCGACGACCGGCTGAACGGGCAGCAGGTGCGGGAACCCGATGGCGTCTGAGGAGGCCGGGCGTCCTGGCGCGGAGACGCGCCAGCACGCCACCGCCATCGTGGCCCTGGTGGTCACCACGGTCGTGGCCCTGGCTGGCGCCTCGGCGTTCACCGTCCACCGGCTCCATATCCTGCGGCCGGACCAGCCGCTGGAGGCCACCGTGGCGCTGGCCCTGCCGCTGCTGGCGTGTCTCGGGGTGGCCGGCAGCATCATCATGATCCTGGGACGCCTGGCCGCGGCCCGCATGGCGCAGGCCGAGATCGCCAGGCGCGCGGCGGAGGAACAGTTCCGCGCCTACGTCGAGCACACGAGTGAATGGGTCTGGACGCTCGATCTGAACGGGGTCATCCTCTACTCCAATCCGGCGGTCCGGGACATTCTCGGCTACGAGCCGGAGGAGCTGATCGGCCGGGACGTGCGGCCGCTCGTCGAACCGGAAGCCCGGGCGGCGACGGAACGGCTGCTGCCGGAGGTCATTGCCGGGCGGCAGCGGTGGAACGGCGTCGTCCGGCGGTTCCTGCACAAGAACGGCGAGTGGCGGTATCTCGAGAGCAGCGGCATGCCCGTGGTGAACCAGCACGGAGCCGTCGTCGGCTTCAGGGGAGCCGAGCGCGACATCACGCGGCGCAAGCTGGCGGAGGCGGCGCTGCGCCGGTCCGAGGAGCGGTTCCAGCTGGCGGCGCGGGCGAGCAACGATGTGTTGTGGGACTGGGACTTCACGACGGGGCAGTTGTGGCGGAACGACGCGTTCACCCGCGTCTTCGCGCACGCGCAGACGGCCGGACCGGCGGGCGACCGCGAGGCGCTGGTGCACCACGACGACCGCGCCCGGGTTGCGCGGAGCCTGGAGGAATTCCTGGCGTCGGGGCGGGACGTGTGGACGGCGGAGTACCGGTTCCGGCGGGCCGACGGTTCGCACGCCTGGGTCCTCGACCGCGGCATCGCGGTCAGGGACGGGCAGGGCCGCCCGCTGCGCATGATCGGCTCGATGCTCGACATCACGGAGCGGAAGGAGTCCGAGCGCCTGAAGTCGGATTTCGTCTCGTTCGTCAGCCATCAGCTGCGGACGCCGCTCTCGGGGATGAACTGGATGCTGGAGCTGGCGGCCGGCGCCGAGGGTCTGCCGGACCAGGCGCGCGACTACATCGCCGAGGCGCGGGAGTCGGCCGCACGCCTGGTCAGGCTGGTCAACGACCTGCTCGATATCGCCCGGCTCGAGAGCGGCCGGTCGGTGATCGAGCAACGGCCCGTTGACCTGGCCGCGGTCACCCGGAGCGTGGTGAGCGAATTGCAAAGCCTGGCGGCGGGGAAGGAACAGGCTCTGCTGATCGACGGCCTCGCGGCTCCGCCGGTGACCGGCGATCCCCAGCTGCTGCGCCAGGTGGTGGCCAATCTGGTGTCGAATGCCGTCAAATACACGCCGCGCGGCGGGCGGATCGAAGTCGGCCTGGCGCAGGTGGATGAATCGGTGGAGTGGCTCGTCCGCGACAACGGCATGGGCATCCCGCCCGCGGCGCGCGGCCGGCTCTTCGAGAAGTTCTTCCGGGCCGACAACGCGGTGGCGACGGAAACCGAGGGCACCGGCCTCGGGCTGCACCTCGTGCGGCTCATCGTCGAGGGAACCGGAGGGCACGTGCGGGTCGAGTCCGAAGAGGGGCAGGGGGCGACGTTCGCCTTCGTGCTGCCGGTGTGGCGCCAGCCAGAGGTCCGGCCATGACCGCCGCCGTCCGGGTGCTGATCGTGGAGGACGACCGCTTCCTGCGGCGCGCGTGCGAGGCCAGCCTGCGGCAGCGCGGGTTCGAGGTGGTCACGGCGTCGGACGGGGAGGAGGGGCTGCGCCTGGGCACGACCCCGCCGTATCCCGACGTCGTGCTCCTGGACCTGCTGATGCCGAAGGTGCACGGCATCGAAGTGCTGCGCCGGCTCAAGGGCGACGCCGCGACGGTCCACATCCCGGTGCTGATCCTCTCGAATTCGTCGCGTGATGAGGACAAGGTGCAGGCGCGGCAGATGGGCGCGGCCGGGTACCACGTCAAGGCGAACCTGTCGTTGAAGGAACTGGCGGCCGAGGTGGCCAGGATCGTGAGTCGCGATGACGGCCCCCGCTGACGCGGCCCGCATCCGTCAGTTTGCCGACGACGTGCCGGGGGGGCTGCAGGCGCTCGTCGAGCAGTTCATTCAGCACAGCGCCGAGACCATCCGCGACCTGCGGGCGGCCGCCGAGGCCGGCGCGGCGGCGCAGGTCCACCTGCTCGCGCACCGGGGCGCGGGGACGGCCGGGGTGTTCGGTGCGGCGCCGCTGACGGAGCTGCTCCGGCGCACCGAGTCGCTCGGCCGGGATGGCGACGTCGCGGCGGCGCGCCTCGCGGTGGCGGAGGTCGAAGCGGAACTGACGCGCGTGCACGAATATCTGAGAACGCTGCTGGAGCAGGCGAACCCGCAATGACCGATCAGCCGATGCCCGACGGACGCCTCATCGATCCGGAAACCGAACACACCATCAAGAACCATCTCGCGGTGATTGCCGGCTACTGCGAGCTGCTGCTGTCGGACATGTCCGGCGACGATCCCCGCCACGCCGACGTGCAGGAGATCGATCGGTCGGTGCGCGCGCTGATCGCGCTGTTCCGTCGCGACACCGGCTTCTGAGCCGCGTCAGCGCGCAACTTGCCGTCCGGCCCCCCTCGCTTCCTCGTATAATCTGGCGCGAGCGACCAACTGTGGGCACACTCGACATTCTCGTCATCTACGACCGCTGGGAACCGCCGGAGGATGCCGGCGTAGCCGCCGCCACGGACAAGGCGCCGCTGACGCGGACGCTGGACAAGAAGGAAGTGGAGGACGAAGTTGCCGAGGCGCTGGGCAAGCTGGGGCACAAGGCCGCGCTTCACGAGCTCGACGGCTCGCTGAAGAGCCTGCACGCGCTGGCGCGCATCGACTGCGATCTCGTCTTCAACCTCGCCGAGTCGTTCGCCGGCAACGACACCGCGGACTACTGCATCGCGGCCTATCTCGAGCTCATCGACCGGCGCTTCACCGGATCCGGATCGCACGGCCTGCTCTACGCGCAGGACAAGGGCGTGGCGAAGAAGATCCTCGAGTTCCACGGCATCCACACGCCGGTGTTCGCCCGCTCGTACCGCGGCCGGCTCGATTTTTCGCACGACCTGCAGTTTCCCGTGATCGTGAAGCCGGCGCGCGAGGACGGCTCGATCGGCATCGAGTTCAACGCCGTCGTGTCGTCGATCCGGGAGCTCATGGAGCGGATCGACTGGCTGCACGCCAACTTCAACTCGCCGGTGCTGATCGAGGAGTACGTCGAGGGCCGCGAGATGTACGTGGGCATCCTCGGCAACGACAACCCGCTGGCGCTCCCGGTCGTCGAGCTCGACCTGTCGAAGCTGCCGGAAGGGCGGCCGCGCATCGCCGGCGCGGAGGTCAAATGGGCGAAGGGCACCGGCGCGTATCGCGACACGAAGTCCAGCGTGCCGGATGACCTGCCGGAAGAGACCGTTTCGCTCCTGCAGTCCACCGCCCTGGCGGTCTACCAGGCGCTCGAACTGCGGGATTACGCCCGCATCGACATGCGGCTGCGGCCCGACGGCCGGGTCGCCGTGATCGAGGCGAACCCGAATCCCTGGCTGGCGTCGAAAGCCGAGTTCGCCATGGCGGGGCGGAAGGCCGGGCGCACCTACACGCAGCTGGTCGAGGAGATCGTGGACGTGGCCCTCGGGCGCTACGCGGGGGCGTAACGGGCTACCGGGCTACGGCCGGACCACGCCGTCGGCGGTCCACAGATACAAGGTCACCTCGTCCCCCAGCCGGGTCGTGAACTGGTCGATCCTGCCGGCCGGCCACCCCGGACCCATGCTGAAGGCGTGCGAGACGATGCGCGCGCCCGGCTTGAGCTGGCGGGTCAGGATCGGACGCAACCGGGCATTGGACGACGACAGCAGGTAGAGCGTCACCACCGTGGCCGGCGACAGGTCCGCCGTCAGGACATCTTCCTGGCGGAACTCCACCAGGCGTTCGACCCCTGCCGCTCTGGCGTTTGCCCACGACGCTTTCACCCGCTCAGGGTCGATTTCGAGGCCGACGCCCCGCGCGCCGTAGGTACGGGCCGCGGCGATCGGGATGCGTCCGTCACCGGAACCGAGGTCGTACACCAGATCCCCCTGGTGCACGGCCGCCAGCGCCAGCATCCGATCGACGACTTCCGGCGCGCTCGGGACGTAGGGCGCCAGAATCTGCCCGAGAACTGTGGTGACGGCGACGACGGCGCTCAGCAGACGCATGCCGCATGATAGCGGGAGGCCGCTCCCGGCGGCGGTTCAGCGCCAGCTCATGCGTTGGATGGCATCGCGACGTGAGGCGAAAAGCCCTTGATTTCAGGGGTTTTCGTTGCCGGATCGGCACAAATCGGGTATACTTCCCTTACTGCTCATTGGCGCACACCTAGCCTAGCCACCTTACTTCAGTGGGGGACATGTGACATTCCAGGTTGGTGACAAGGTCATTTACCCAAATCACGGGCTCGGCGTCGTTCAGGGTATCGAAACCAAGACCATCCTCGGCACCACCTGCGGCTTCTATCATCTCAAGATGGTCGCGAACGAGACCACGGTGCTCGTTCCGGTGGACAACGTGGATGGCGTGGGGCTTCGACGCGCGATCGGCGACGAGGAAATCGAACGGTTGTTCACGCTGCTCGGGGACGGCAAGATCGACAATCACCAGAACTGGAAAGGCCGCTTCAAGGACAATTCGGACCGGATGCGCACCGGCTCGATCTACGACGTCGTTGAAGTCCTCAAGAGCCTGACGTTCCTGGCACGCTCCAAGAATCTCTCCTTCCGGGAGAAGCGCATGCTCGATCGCGCGAAGTTTCTCGTCATTTCCGAGATCTCGGAAGTCGCCCACGAGAAGACCGCCCAGATCGAGGAAAAGGTGGATCGCGCGCTCGAGCGCTGCTTCACCATGAAGAACCGCTCCATTGCCCGCGCGAAAGCCGCGAAGGCCACGCCGGCGCCGACCACGCGCGTGACGGCCCGCCGCACCGCGAAAGCGTCGTAACACGCACCGCGACGCTCATCTTCGTTCAGCACCCTGCAGGCCGGAGCCGGAAGGCTCCGGCCTGTGCCGTACGAGCCGCCCGTGATTGCCGCTGTCCGCTCCTTCCTCACCTACGTGGCGGTGTCCCTCTACGTGCTCCTGGTGGGGTCGCCGGCGGTGCTCGTGGCGGTGCTGATCGGCCGTCCCTCGATCCTCTACACCGTCGGCGTCTGGGGCGTCCGCCTGGGCCTCGTGCTGAGCGGCATTCGTTATGAGGTCCGCGGCAGGGAGCACATCCGTCCCGGCCGGGCGGCGGTGTATGCGGTCAACCACACCAGCAACGTCGAGCCGCCCCTGCTCTTCGACGCGCTCAGCGGCCTCTTCCCGCGGCTGCGCATCCTCTACAAGGCCGAGCTCCGGAAGCTGCCGGTCCTGACCCAGGCGTTCGACCTGGCGGGCTTCGTGCCGCTCCAGCGCGGCAACCGCGACCAGAGCCTGCCCGCCATCGAGCGGGCGGCCGCGGCCCTGCGCGCCGGCAACTCGTTCCTGATCTTCCCCGAAGGCACCCGCAGCCGCTCCGGCGGCCTGCTGCCGTTCAAGAAGGGGGGCTTCATCATGGCCATCCAGGCGCAGGCCCCGATCGTCCCGGTCGCCATCACCGGCGCCCGGGATGCCATGCGCAAAGGGAGCCCCTGGATTCAGCCGGTGGCCGTCACGATCGCATTTGGCTCGCCCATCGAGACCGCCGGGCTCACAATGGGCGAGAGGGACGAGCTGGTGGGGCGGGTGCGCGGAGAGGTCGAGCGTCTGCTGGAGGGCTGCCATGATTGAGCTGCTTGCCGGGATCGGCCGGACGGCGGGATTCTCCTTCGCGGCCGGCATCAACCTGTATGCGACGGTCGCCCTCCTCGGGCTGGCGTCGCGTTACGGGTGGGTGTCGCTGCCCGAGCAGTACCGCGTGTTCGACAGCGACCTGATCATCGGTGTGGCGCTCGTGCTCTACGTCGTGGAGTTCTTTGCCGACAAGATTCCCTGGGTCGATTCGCTCTGGGATGCGCTGCACACCGTGATCCGGCCGGTCGGCGGCGCGCTCATCGCGGTCGCGACGCTGGGCGAGGCGAGCCCCGCCGTGGAGGGCCTGGTCGCGCTCGTGGGCGGCACGCTGGCAGCCGGCTCGCACCTGACCAAGGCCGGCACCCGGGCGGTGGCCAATACCAGCCCGGAGCCGTTCACCAACTGGATCCTGAGCGCCACGGAAGACGTGTTCGTGGTCGGCCTCGGCTTCCTGGCCCTGAAGTACCCGGTCGCCGCGGCCGTGGTGGTGGCCGTCTCCCTGGTGCTGATGGCGGTGTTCGCGGCGTGGATCGTCCGCGCGGTCAAGCGCCGGTGGACGCGCGCGATGCAGCCGGCCCCGGGCGCCGGGGCCGGGGCCGCGACCGGGGGCTGAGCCGGCCCCCGCGCCTACTGCAGCTTCCGCTGCCCGATCTTCGACAGAATCACGCCGAGGCCGAAGAAGAGCAGGCCTCCCGCCACCAGCCCGCCGGTCCCGTCGTGCAGGAACGCCAGCGGCGCGAGCGCGTCCGCGCCGTCCGCCTCGGGAATCACGCCACGGCCGAACAGTACCGCGTAGAGGATGCCGGCAAGCGACCCGCCGGCAATCAGCCCCGAGCTGAACAGCGTGCCCGACCCCACTTCCGACTCCTCGGCCGCGCCGGTCTTCCGCTCCACGTACGCCCGCACCAGGCCGCCGGCAAAGATCGGCGCCGTGGTGGCAATCGGCAGGTACGACCCGACGGCAAACGAGAGCGAGTGGATGCCGCACAGCTCGAGCGTGATGGCGATGAACACGCCGACGAGCACCAGGCCCCACGGCAGGTTCTGGCTGAGCAGCCCCTTGATGATCGTCGCCATCAGGGTGGCCTGGGGCGCGGGCAGGGCGTCCGACCCGATGGTCATGACACCGTGCAGGTAGAGCGTCGTATACCCGATGATCAGCGCCGACACGAGCACGCCGATGATCAAGCCGTACTGCTGGTAGATCGGCGTCGCCCCGACGATGTAGCCGGTCTTGAGGTCCTGGGAGGTGGCGCCGGCGTTGGCCGCCGCGATGCACACCACCGCGCCGACGCTGAGCGCGATCGGCGAATACCACTCGCCGGTCCAGCCGAGCGCCACGAAAATCGTGCACGTCAGGATCAGGGTCGCGATCGTCATGCCCGACACCGGATTGGACGACGAGCCGATCAGCCCGACGATGCGCGACGAGACCGTGACGAAGAAGAAACCGAAGATGACCACCAGGATCGAGGCGACGATGTTGCCCTGGGTCGGCATGTTGGGGGCGACCGCCAGGAAGATGGCAAGGAGGACCGTGCCGACGAGCACGATCGACATCGGCATGTCGCGCTCCGTCCGCGCCTGGCCGCCGGTGCCGCGGGTTCTGAAGTCGCGGATGCTGTCGCGGAACGACGACACGATCGTCGGGATCGTCCGCGCCAGGGTGATGAGGCCGGCGGCCAGGACGGCGCCCGCGCCGGTGTAGCGGATGTAGGCGCTCCACAGCTGGTTCGGCGTCATCTGGTCGATGCGCAGGCCGCTGGCCGGCACCGGCGGGAAGGGCACGGTCATGTAGTTGCCCATGATGCTGAGGAGCGGCAGCAGCACCAGCCACGACAGCACGCCGCCGGCGAACATGACGCCGGCGATGCGCGGGCCGATGACGTAGCCCACGCCCATGTATTCCGGCGAGATGTCGAGGTTGAGCGTCGCGTTCGGGAAGATGCCGGTGCGCGCCACCGACCGCCCGATGGTCGTCGGGAACACCTGGACGATCCACGACAGCGCCTTCCACAGCGCGCCGACGCCGAGGCCCAGGAACACGGTCGTGGCCAGGGCGCCGCCGCGCTCGCCCGCCACCAGGACGTCGGCGCACGCCGTGCCTTCGGGGTAGGGGAGCACGCCGTGTTCCTTGACGATGAGCGCACGGCGGAGCGGCACCATCATCAGCACGCCGAGGATGCCGCCGGCAAAGGCGAGCATCGTGATCTGGAAATAGTTGAAGAAGCCCTGGCCGCGCTCGCCGAAGAAGATGAGCGCCGGGACGGTGAAGACGACGCCGGCGGCGACCGACTCGCCGGCCGACCCGATCGTCTGCACGATGTTGTTCTCGAGGATGGTGGACCCGCCGAGGCGTTTGAGCACCGAGATGGCCAGGACCGCGATCGGAATGGAGGCGCTGACCGTCAACCCGGCGCGCAGCCCCAGGTAGACGGTGGACGCGCCGAAGATGAGGCCGAAGACGGCGCCGAGCAGGATCGCCTTGATGGTGAACTCAGCCGGGGAGCTCGCGGCGGGGATGTAGGGCCGGAAGCCGGGACGGGTCGAGGCATCGGGAGCCGACGGTTGCGGTGTGTGCGCCATGTCCGCGCGATTCTAGCCCATGTCGCCGGGGGGGAATGGTCGCCGGGCGGGCATGATGGGTACAATCGACAGCTTGTGAAGAAACCGAACAAGGTTTCGCAGGCGGCGCCACCGGCCCGGGAGGCGCTCGAGCCGGTCCCGGAGCTGACGACCAACCGGCTGTCCGTCTACCTCCGCTGCCTGAACGCCCTCGACCATGCCGGCGTCAAGACCATCTCCTCGCAGGCGCTCGCCGAGCAGTTCCACCTGAATGCTGCCCAGATCCGCAAGGATCTCGCCTACTTCGGCGAATTCGGCGTGCGCGGGGTCGGCTACTACGTGGAGGAGCTCCGCACGCACCTGCGGCAGATCCTCGGGCTCGACCGCCGCGTCGGCGTCGCGATCATGGGAGCCGGCAACCTCGGGCTCGCCCTGGCGGATTATCCCGGGTTCCGCACCGAGGGGTTCCGGATCGCGGCGCTGTTCGACACGCAGCGGGAGAAGATCGGCCAGCGCTCGCGCGGCGGCGTGCCGATTCACGACATCCGCGTCTTCCGGCGGACGGTCCGGCAGGAACGCCTCCGCATCGCCGTGATTGCCGTGCCGGCGGCGTCGGCACAGGCGGTCGTCAACGAGGTCGTGGCGGCCGGCATCAAGGCGGTGCTGAACTTTTCCCCCGGGACGTTGACGGTGCCTCCCGACGTGAAGGTCAAGAGCGTGGACCTGACGGTGTCGCTCGAGAGTCTCTCGTTTTTTCTGGCACAGGGAGAGAGTGATGGGGACTGAGCGTCGCGGCGCGAAAGCCGGCGGCCGCGGGCGGGGCACCGGGGCCCGGCCCGCACTGTCGCACGTGGACGAGACCGGCACGGTGCGGATGGTGGACGTCAGCGGCAAGGCGGTCACCGCGCGGGAGGCGGCGGCGGAGGGACGCATCTCGATGTCGCGCGTGGCCGTGCGCCAGATCCAGTCCGGCCGGCTCAAAAAAGGGGACCCGCTGCAGGCCGCGCGGCTGGCCGGCATCATGGCGGCCAAGCGGACCGCCGACCTGATTCCGCTGTGCCATCCGCTGCCGGTGACGCACGTGGACGTCACGCTCACGCCGGACCCGCGCGGGTATACCATCCACGCCCGGGTGCGCACCACCGCGCAGACGGGGGTGGAGATGGAGGCGTTGACTGCCGTGGCTGTCGCGGCCCTCACCGTATACGACATGGTCAAGGCGGTGGACAAGACGATGGTGATCGACGGCATTCGCGTCGTCGAGAAATCGGGCGGACGGAGCGGGCACTTCACCGCGTGAACATCCTCGTGCTCATCCACAGCGTGTTCCGGATGTGGACGGTGCCCGACGCGCAGGTCGAACGCCTGCGGCGCGACTTTCCCGGCCACACCTTCCTGCACGCGCGCAGCGACGCCGACGCCCTGCCGATGATGGCGGCGGCCGAGGTGGCGTTCTCCTCCCAGATCGGCGCGGACCTGCTGGCGCAGGCCCCACGGCTGCGCTGGATCCACAGCCCCGCGGCCGGCGTGGCCGGGATGATGTATCCCGAGATGCTGGCCAGCGCGGTCGAGCTGACCAATTCGCGCGGCCTCTCGGCCCGGACGATCGCCGAACACGTGCTGGCGGTGACCCTCGCGATCTTCCGCCGCCTGCCGCTCGCCTTCGAGCGCCAGCGCGCCCGCACGTGGGCGCAGGACGAGATCCCCGCTCCGCCGGGGAACCGGACGATCGCCGGATCCCGCGTGCTCGTGATTGGCCTCGGGGCCATCGGGGCGGAGACGGCGGCGCGGATGCAGGCCCTCGGCGCCACGGTCACCGGCATCCGGCGGCGGCCGGACGCTGCGCTCCCGGGCGGGGTGGGCGCCGTCGCCGGGCCGGAGGCGCTGCTGGAGCAGCTGCCGCATGCCGACGTGGTCGTGATCGCGGCGCCGCAGACGCCGCAGACCCGCGGGCTGATCGGCGCCCGGGAGATCGAGGCCCTGCCGCCCGGCGCGGTGCTCGTGAACGTCAGCCGCGGCGGGCTCGTGGACGAAGACGCGCTCGCGCGCGCGCTCCGCGACGGACGCATCGCGGGGGCGGCGCTCGACGTCTTCCGCCGCGAGCCGCTCGGCCCGGACAGCCCCCTCTGGACGGTGCCGAACCTGCTCATCACCCCGCACACGTCCGGCTTCAGTCAGGACCACTGGAACGCGGCCACCGACCTGTTCGCCGGGAACCTGCGGCGGTTCGAGCGCGGCGTCGAGCTGGTGAACCGGGTCGACAAGCGCGCCGGCTATTAGGATCGAGCCGCTATAATCCGCGACGTGACCACCAGCCAGCCGCCGGATGATCCGGGGACCGAGTCGAGCGTCCGCACCATCGCCGACCTCCCGTTCCACGTCATGGGCCGCTTCCAGAAGCCGTTGCTGCTCGGCCGGAGCCGGGGCGGGACGGTCGAGGGCCTGGGGAGCCGGGAGGTCTTCGAGCGGGTGCGGGACCTGTCGCTCGGCCTCACGGCGCTCGGCCTGTCGCGCGGCGACCGCGTCGCCATTGTCTCGGAGAGCCGTCCGGAATGGATCCTCACCGACCTGGCCGTCGTGACCGGCGGCGGGGTCACCGTGCCGATCTATCCCACCCTGTCGGCGGCGCAGGCGCACTACATCCTGCGCGACAGCGGCGCGCGCATCGCGGTCGTGTCCACCCGCCTGCAGCTCGAGAAGATCCTCGAGGTGCGGCACCAGCTTCCAGGGCTGGAGGCGATCGTGTCGATGGAGGCGCCGGCGACCACCACGCCTTCGGCGCTCACCTTCGACGAGGTGGCGGCGCGCGGCCACGCGCGGCTGATGGCGGAGTGGGGGGCCGGCCGCGAGTTCAAGGAGGCGGCGCGCCGGCTCGAACCCGGCGACCTGGCGACCATCATCTACACCTCGGGCACGACCGGCGAGCCCAAAGGGGTGATGCTCACGCACGCGAGCCTGGTCGCGAACATGTACGCCGGGGCCGAGGCGCTGGACGTGCAGCAGGAGGATGTGGCGGTCTCGTTCCTGCCGCTCAGCCACGCCTTCGAGCGCATGGTGTCCTACGTCTACCTGCTCCGCGGCGTCACGGTCGTGTTCGCGGAGTCGTTCGATACGATCGGCCGCGACGTCGCCGCGGTCAGGCCAACGCTGTTCACCGGTGTGCCGCGGGTCTACGAAAAAATCCACGCGCGCATCAGCGAAAAGGGGTTGTCGGCGCCCGGGGCGAAGGCGTCGCTGTTCCGCTGGGCGATGGGCGTGGCATCGGCCCGCGGCCGCGCCGTGCTGCGCCAGCAGCGGCTGCCGCCCCTGCTGGCGGTCCAGGCCGCCGTCGCCGACCGGCTGGTGTTCGCGAAGGTCCGGCAGGGGGTGGGAGGGCGGCTGCGCTACCTGGTGTCCGGCAGCGCGCCGCTGCCGGTCTCGCTGGCGGAGTTCTTCTACGGCGTCGGTCTGCCCATCGTCGAAGGCTACGGCCTGACCGAAACGGCGCCGATCCTGACCGTGAACCCGCCGGCGGCGCCGCGGTCCGGCACCGTCGGACGGGCGGTCCGCGGCGTCGAGTTGCGCATCGCGGACGACGGCGAGATTCTGGCGCGCGGCCCCAACCTCATGACCGGCTACTACAACAAGCCGGAGGCGAGCGCCGAAGCGATCCGCGACGGCTGGCTGCACACCGGCGACATCGGCACGCTGGACGCCGACGGCTACCTGGCCATTACCGATCGGAAGAAGGATCTGCTGGTGACGTCAGGGGGCAAGAAGATTGCGCCGCAGCCGATCGAGACCGTGCTCCGGCAGAGCCCGCTCATCGCCGAAGCCGTGGTCCTCGGCGACCGCCAGCGCTATGCGGTTGCCCTGATCGTGCCGGAGTTCGCCGCCCTCGAGCGGCGCCTGCAAGTCCTGGGACGGCCGCCGTCGCACGAGGAGCTGGTGGCCCGTCCCGACGCGATCGCCCTCTACCAGGAGATTGTCGACGCGCTGAATCGCGATCTGTCGCAGTACGAGCGGATCAAGCGGATCGCGCTGCTGCCGCGCGAGTTCACCATCGACAGCGGCGAGCTCACGCCGTCCATGAAAGTCCGGCGCAAGGTCGTGGCGGAGCGCTGGCAGGATCGGATCGCGGCGCTGTACGGCGACTGACGCCGCGGTCAGAAAATCCGCGCGTGGGGCACCGGCCACCAGCGCAGCTGCACCTTGCCGATGATGTATTTCTTCGGCACGAACTTCCAGTGGCGGCTGTCGGAGCTGTTGTTGCGATGGTCGCCCATCACGAAGTAGTAGCCCTCCGGCACGACCTCCGGGCCGTAGTCGTCGTGGCTGCGGAACTCCTGCGGCACGTAGTCGTCGTTGATCGGCACGTCGTTCCGGTAGACGCGCCCGTCGACGATCCGGATCTGGTCGTTCTCCTCCGCGATCACCCGCTTCACGAACGACTTCTCGGGGTTGCGCGGATAGTAGAGCATCACGATGTCGCCGACCTGCGGCTGGCCGATCCGGTAGGCGAGCTTGTTGACGATCAGCCGATCCTGATCGGCCAGGGTCGGCGCCATGCTCTGGCCCTCGACTCGGGCCACCTGGAACCCGAACGTGACGATCAGCGTGGCGTAGACCGCGGCCGAGGCGAGCGTCTTGAGCCAGGCGAACAGCTCCTCGCCGATGCGTCCGAGCGTGACCGGCGACGCCGGTTCCTGCCGCCCGGGCGGATCGAACCTGGGGTCGCGCGGCGGCTCCGGAACCGCGTGCGAGAAGGGGGTGTCGCGGGGCGTGCCCCCCATGGGCTCGTCGCCGAGCGTCCCGATGGTCGTGTCCTGGGCCGGCGCAGGGGCGTCCGGTGCCGGGTCGCGGTCCGCCTGCTCGCGCGCGCTGTCGTCGGGCGCGTCGAACCGGCGCCAGGAGGGGTCGTTTCGAGGGTCGTCGTTCATGGCGCTCATAGCTTCAGGTACTCGCGAAGCCGCTTGGTCTGGGACCGGCTCACCGGAATCTCGCTGCCCTTGCCGTCCTTCATCTTCAAGATGTAGTTACGGCTGAACCAGGGGACGATTTCCTTGATCTTGTTGATGTTCACGAGGTGCGACCGATGGACGCGCCAGAACACCGCCGGATCGAGCCGGGCCTGCAACTCATCCAGTGTCCGATAGTTGGACGTTCCTGACAAGCTGTTCGTTACAACCGTGATGACGTCGTCCTCAACCGAGGCGTGCACGACCTCGTCGGCCTGGATGAGCAGGAACCGGTCGGCGATCTTGACAGCCAGCTGCTCCCGGTGCTCCTGCCGCTCGAGCCAGCAGCTGCAACAGCCGGTCCAGCTCGCCGTTCGCCGGTGCCCCGGCCGGGCGGACGTTCGGCGGCGAGGCGCCGGCGCACCCGCTCGACGGTGGTCCGCAGCCGGCTCGGCTTCGACCGGTTTCAGCAGGTAATCGACGGCATTGACCTCGAACGCCTGGATGGCATGCTGGTCGAAGGCGGTCACGAAGACGAGCTGGGTCTCGACGCCGGCGTCGCGCAGCCGGCGGGCGACCTCGAAGCCGGTCAAACCCGGCATCTGGACGTCGAGCATCACCAGGTCCGGATTCTCGGCCTCGATGACCTCGCAGCGCTTCGACCCCGTTGGACGGCCTGCGCCACGACCTCCACTCCCCCCATCTCGCCCGAGCAGGAAGCACACTTCGTCCCGCGCGAGCTGCTCGTCGTCCACGACGACGGCGCGGAGGCCGTGCAGGCTGTCCATGTGCGCCGTCCGGCGCCGGCCGGAGCGGCTGGCAGTGATTCGGTGCTCATCGCGGCTACGCGGTCATCCGCGACGGAATCCGAGTTCGGGAATGACGATGCGGGCGCACGTGCCCTGGCCGGGCACGCTGTCGAGCTGCAGCTGGTAGTTCGCCGCCGTAGATGACCCGCAGCCGCTCGTTGACGTTGCGCAGGCCGATGCCCCCGGCCTTGACCCGCTCGACGTGCGCCGGCCCGACGCCGACGCCGTTGTCGATGACGTCGATGATGGCGTGCCCCTTCTCGCGGACGCTGCGGATCGTGATGCGTCCCTCGCCGATCTTCGGCGACAGCCCGTGCTTGATCGAGTTCTCGACGAGCGGCTGCAGCAGCATGCTCGGCACGACGATGTCGAGGCTGGCCGGGTCGATCGCTTTCTCGATCCGCAGCCGCGGCCCGAAGCGGATGCGTCTCGATGTCGAGGTACTCGTCGATCGCCTCGAGCTCCTCGCGCAGCGTGACGAAGTGTTCCTGGCTGCGGAGCAGCCGCCGCAGCAGCCCCGACAGCTTGACGATCAGCATCCGCGCCGTCTCCGGCTGCGACCGGATCAGCGACGAGATCGAGGTCAGCGTGTTGAAGAGGAAGTGCGGATTGATCTGGCTGGCGAGCGCCTCGACCCGCGCCGCCATCAGCAGCTTCTCCTGTTCCTGCAGCCGGTGCTCGATCCGCGCGCTGTTCCAGATCTTGATCGGCACCGCGACGCACAGCACCGTGGCGAGGATCACCAGCGCCGCCACCCAGGGGTTGGGCGGCGCGTGGTGGAAGAGCCGGAAGGCGCCGAACCGGTGCCCCAGCCCCTGCCGGATGATCTCGAGGCCGATCGGCGGCGGCCAGCAGGATGACCACCCAGTCGATCTGGAACCGCCGCACCAGCCGCCAGACGTTGCGGTGCAGGTCGGTGAAGAACAGCGGCGAGAAGTGCCAGATCGCTTCTTTGGGGCAGAGCTCGCGCAGGCCGCCGCCGGCGAACCCGCAGCCGACCGCGAAGGGGAGCGCAATCCATTCCCCGGCGACGGTGGCGGGAATGCCCATCATCGTGCCGACGATCGCGCCGGCGTAGGGCCCGGCCAGCAGCCCGGCGAGGAACGAGCCCGCCAGCGTCAGGTCCGCCGCCTCGTAGTTGAGCAGGAGGCGAGAGATGACGCCGGCGGTCAGCGGCAGGCCGAGGCTGGCGGCAAAGATCAGCCGCTCTGGCCAGTCCCGCTTCTCGGTCAGCAGGATCCGCCGGAACCACGGGAACCGCACCAGCATCGTCGACAGCACGGCCACGACGGCCAGCTTGGCCATAAGGGTCGTCAGCAGGAACTCGACCGGGGCTAGCAGCCGCGTTTCGTGGGGCATGTGGTGCGCGTGTCCGAGCGTAAATATAACATTTCTGGAGGTTTGACCGCCGCCTCGGGCACCGGGACGGTGACGTTTGGCCCCGGGCTTGATATGATCACCGGATGATCCGTCCGTTCCTCGTCGGCTTCGCCACTACCTTCAAGCACATCTTCAAGCGGCCGATCACGGTCAACTACCCGGACCAGAAGGTCCCGGTGTTTCCGAAGTACCGCGGGAAACAGGTGTTGATGCGCGACGAGAACGGCCTGGAGAAGTGCGTGGCCTGCGGCCTGTGCGCGGTGGCCTGCCCGGCCGACGCCATCTACCTCGAGGCGGCGGAGAACGACGGCTCCGTGCAGGCCGGTCCCGCGCTACGCGAAGGTCTACCAGATCCACAAGACCCGCTGCATCTTCTGCGGCTTCTGCGAAGAGGCCTGCCCCGTGTCGGCGATCTTCATGGGCAAGGACTACGAGCTCGCCGTCTACAGCAACAAGGACTTCATCTGGGACAAGCTGGACCTGCTGGTGCCGGCGGCGCCGTCGGCCCCGCCCGCCCGCTGATCGCCGGGCCGGGCCGGGTCGCCTGCCGGTGACTGCCCACGCACCCGCCGGCCAGCCCCGCCTCATGGCGACCTCCGGCGGCCCCTTCGGCGCCCTTGGCGACATCCACGGCGATTTCGACAGCGCCTGCCGGATCATGGCCCGTCATCCGGACGTGCCGTTCTGGCTCTCGGTCGGGGACGTCGCGGATGTGGAAGGACGATACCAGGCGATGCCGGCGCCGCTCTACTTCATCAAAGGCAACAACGAAGGCTTCGATGCGCTGGCGTCCGGCACCGTCGCGGTGAACCTGCGCTACCTGCCGAATGCCACGCCCGTGGAGATCGACGGGCTGCGGGTTGCCGGGCTGGGCGGCACGTTCGCGCCGACCTGGTACGACACGGCGGCCGCCGCCCTGCCGCACCCGGTCAAGCGGACCGCGAAGGCCACTGCGCTGGCCGACAAGCGGCGGCATTTCGTCCGGGAGGAAGTGGAAGCCTGCCGGGCCCTCGAGCGCATCGACGTGTGCCTGACACACGAGGCGCCGCGGCCGTTCAAGGTCGGCCGGGCATCGAGGCGGGCAAGACGCCGATCAACGAGGTGCTGGCGTCGATGCGCCCGCGGCTCCACCTGTTCGGTCATCATCATCGGTTCGTCGAGCAGCAGTGCGAGGGGGTGCCGTCCGTCGGGCTGGACCTCGTGTCGGCCGCTCGTACCTGCTGATTGACCGGGCGTCGCTGCGCTACGAGGTGCGCGCCGCGTGAATGTGATTTCGAGAGCGTCATGAAGGCACCGTTCCAGGAAGAGCTGTCCCGCCGCGTCCTCGTCTGCGACGGCGCGATGGGGACGATGCTGTACGCGCACGGCATCTTCCTCAACCGCTCGTTCGACGAGCTGAACCTGACCCAGCCGGACCTGGTCGCCGAGGTGCACCAGGCCTACGTGCGGGCCGGGGCCGACGTGATCGAGACCAACACGTTCGGCGCCAACCGCGTCAAGCTCGCCCCCTTCGGTCTGGGCGACCGGGTCAAGGCGATCAACGCGCAGGGGGCGCGCATCGCGCGCCACGCCGCGCGCGAGCAGGCCTACGTGGCCGGCGCGATCGGCCCGCTCGGCATCCGCATCGAGCCGTGGGGGAAGACCGGGGTCGACGAAGCCCAGGCGCTACTTCGCGGAGCAGGCCGCCGGCGCTGCATCGAAGGCGGCGTCGAGCTCTTCATCCTCGAGACGTTCCACGACGTCAACGAGATTGGCGCGGCGATCAGCGCGATCCGCAGCCTCTCCGACCTGCCGATCGTCGCGCAGGTCACGACGACGGAAGACGACGGCAACACGCTGCGACGGCGCGCCGCCGGAGGCCTTCGTCCCGCAGCTGGAGGCGCTCGGCGCCACCGTCATCGGCATCAACTGCAGCGTCGGCCCCGCCGGCGATGCTCGAGACCATCGAGCGCATGGCGCGCGTGGCGCGGGTGCCGCTGTCGGCGCAGCCGAACGCCGGCCGGCCGCGCGAGATTGAAGGCCGCAACATCTACCTGTCGCTCGCCCGAGTACATGGCGTCGTACGCGCGCCGCTTCGTCAACAACGGCGTCCGGCTGGTGGGCGGCTGCTGCGGCACGACGCCCGAACACGTCCGGCACATCAAGACGGCGGTGCGGGCACTCGCCACGGGCGTGGCCGGGCCGGCCGGACCGGCGCGGGCGAAGATCCGGAGGACCAGGCGCGCGTGTCGGAGCCGGCCGCGCCACCCGTGGCTCGCGGGCGAGAAGTCGCGCATGGCCAATGCCCTCGCCCGGGGCGTCTTCACCGTCACGGTCGAGCTGATGCCGCCGCGCGGCCATCACGCCGAGGCGCTCGTCGAGCAGGCCCGCCAGCTGCGCATCCACGGCGTGGACCTCGTCAACATCCCCGACGGCCCGCGCGCCAGCGCCCGCATGAGCGCGCTGGCGGCGGCGCTGCTCGTCCAGCAGCAGGCCGGGCTCGAGACCATCCTGCACTACGCCTGCCGCGACCGGAACCTGCTCGGCATGCAGTCCGACCTGCTCGGTGCGCATTCGATGGGGGTCCGCAACCTGCTCATCGTGACCGGGGATCCGCCGCGCATGGGCGACTACCCCGACGCGACCGCCGTGTTCGACGTGGACTCGATCGGCCTCACCAACGTCGTGGCCCGCCTCAACCGGGGGTTCGACATCGGGCAGCAGCCGATCGGGCAGCCGACCGCGTTCCACATCGGGGTGGCCGTCAACCCGGGGGCGCTCGACCTCGACGACGAGATCCGGCGCTTCGCCTACAAGGTCGAGGCTGGTGCGGAGTTCGCGATCACCCAGCCGGTCTTCGAGCGCCGGCGAGCTGGCGGCGTTCCTCGAGCGCGTCGAAGGGACCGGGATTCCCATCCTCGCCGGCATCCTGCCGCTCGAGAGCCTGCGCCATGCCGAGTTCATGGCCAACGAGGTGCCCGGCGTGCGGGTGCCGGAAGCCGTGGTGGAGCGGATGCGCCAGGCCGACGGCAACGGCCGGGCGTGCCGCCGAGGGGCTGGCCATCGCCCGGGAGATCGCCGCGGAGGTGCGCCCCCTCGTGCAGGGCATACAGATTTCGACCGCGGTGGGCTCGATCGAGACAGCGCTCGGGGTCATGGACGCGGTCACGGCCTGAGGGCTTTGACTTGTTCCATGCCCGAGGGTCGGGATATAGTCGCCAAGCTGTTGTGTACCCGAAGGTTGGCGGTCCCAGGCTTGCAAGGTAACCGGCATGCGCCGTTCGCCAGGTGAACGGTCGGGGATGATTTGATGCCTTTATTCGACCGGAAGACAGAGCTCGAAGACGAAATGGTGGCCGGTCCGGACGCGGCCACACGGGCGCTCTCCGTCACCGTGGTCGAAAACGACTTCGTCGAAGGGGTCTACGACAAGCTCGCCAAGGTCTACGACCTGACCTTCGGCCCGACGCTCCATCCCGGACGGCTCCAGGCCATCCAGCGGATGGACATCCAGTCGGCCGAGCGCGTGCTCGAGGTCGGCGTCGGCACCGGCATCAACCTCTCCCTCTATCCGCAGCGACTGCGCCGTCACCGGCATCGACTTCTCGTCGTCCATGCTCGAGAAGGCGCGTGAGCGGGCGGCGCGCAAGGACGCGCCCCGCAACATCCGCCTGCTGCAGATGGACGCGGCCGACCTCAAGTTCGCCGACGGTACTTCGACATCGTCTACGCGCCTTACCTCATCAGCGTGGTCCCGGATCCGATCAAGGTGGCCCAGGAGATGCGCCGCGTCTGCCGTCCCGGCGGCCGCATCATCTTCCTGAACCATTTCCTCAGCCCGAATCCGATCCTCTCGCGGCTCGAACGCCTGATCTCGCCGATGACCATCCACATCGGGTTCAAGGCCGATCTGGACCTGCCGGCGTTCCTGGCGCAGGCAGACCTGAAGCCCATCTCGATCGAAAAGGTCAATTTCCCCCGCATCTGGTCGCTGGTCACCGCCGTCAAGTAAGCGCGAGCCGCTCCAGGATCAATCCGGCCACCACCGCCGCCCCATCGGTTCCCGGCTGTTCGGCAGGCTCAGGCTGCGATGCCGCGCGGTCCAGGCCCTCCAGCCACCGCCCCGCCAGGAACGCTTCCATCTCCAGATACGCGCACTTCACGAACCGTGGCATCTCGCGCACGAGCACGTCGTACTCCGCGAAGCGTCCTCGTGATGTGTAGAGCATTGCCGTACCGTTGGCGATGCAGTCGGAAATCATCCCGTAACCCGGCTTGGTGATGACGACGTCGGCGGCGCGCACCAGATCCTCGTAGCGCAGGCCGCGGGCGGAGATGAGCTCCTGCGGCACGCCGTGGACGCCCGGCGGCAGATCCGCCGCCTGGACTCCGGGCATGGTGACCGCGATATCCCAGCGTCCGCGGCAGTCGAGCCGGTCGAGCGGCAGATCGCGCACGCCGTAGCCGCCGAACGAGACGAGCGCGATGGGGCGGTCCGGCGGGAGGCCGAAGCGCTCGCGCAGCCGGGCGCGCGTGCCGGGCCCGGAGCGGCGCGCCACCAGCGGCACATCGATCACGGTGCTGAAGCCGTCGAACCCGCCGTGCATCGGCAGGCGCCAGGCCGCGTCGGCCAGGCTGTAGCTCGCGCGCATGGCCTGCAGAACCTGCTCCGCGCCAGGAACGTCCCGGTACCCGGCATAGATCCAATCCCAGGTGAAGTTGGCGCACACGACCGACGGCACGCCGGCCCGCTCCGCGGCGGCGCAGGCGAGCGGCGGGGCGTCGGCCACCACGAGCGCGACGTCGTGCGCCCGCAGCCGCGCGGCTTCCTCCGCGGCGCGCCGGGGCAGTTCGTCGTAGAAGGCGCGCGCCCGCGCGATCGTCTCGCCCGCGTCGAGCCGGAGCGCATCGATCTGGACGACGCCGGTGTCGGTCTCGGCCGGCTCGACGGCGAGCGCGGCGGGCGCGGCCGGCTCGAACAGCCAGCGCGGCGCCGACGTGCGCACGAGCACGCGCAGGCCGGGCCTGGTACGGCTCAGCAGCGCTTCGATGATGGCGAACTGGCGGATGGCGTGGCCGAAGCCGTGGCCGGAGACATAGAAGGCGACGGCCGCCACGGGCTCAGACGGGCGTGCTGGCCGGCAGGGCGATGCGCAGCACGTCCTCGAGCGTCGAGACCGGCACGAACTGCATGTCGTTCCTGACCTCCTCGGGGAGCTCCGCGAGGTCCTGGCGGTTCATTTCGGGCAGAATGAACGTCCGGATGCCATGCCGCCGTGCGGCGAGCGCCTTCTCGCGAATGCCCCCGACCGGCAGGACGAGCCCCGACAGCGTGATCTCGCCGGTCATGGCCACGTCGGACTCGACCGGCGTGCCGCGCGCCGCCGACACGATGCCGGTGGCCATGGTCACACCCGCCGAGGGGCCGTCCTTCGGGATCGCGCCGGCGGGCACATGGATGTGCAGATCCTGCTTGCTGAGGAAGTCGGACGGGATGCCGAGCGCCGTGGCGTTCTGCCGGATGTGGCTCAGCGCCGCGCGCGCGGATTCCTGCATGACCGCCCCGAGCTGGCCGGTGAGCGTCAGGCTGCCGTTGCCGGGCATGAGCGACGCTTCGATGAAGAGGACGTCGCCGCCTGCTTCCGTCCAGGCCACGCCGGTCGCCACCCCCGGCCGCGAGGTGCGGAAGGCCGCTTCGGATCGGAACCGCGGCGGGCCCAGGTATGTCTCGACCTCGCGGGCGTCGACGATCGCCGTGTGCTCGGGCTCGCTGGCCACGCGTGCCGCCACCTTGCGGGCGATGGTGCCGATCTGCCGCTCCAGCGTTCGTACCCCGGCTTCGCGCGTGTATTCCGCCACCACCCGCCGCAGCGCATCGTCTGTCAGCTCGATCTGCTGCGGCTGGAGGCCGTTCTCTTCACGCTGCCGGGGCACGAGGTAGAGCCTCGCGATGTGGACCTTTTCTTCTTCGGTGTAGCCGCTCAGCTGGATGATCTCCATGCGGTCGAGCAGCGCCGGATGAATCGTGCCGAGCTGGTTGGCGGTGGCGATGAACAGCACGCGCGACAGATCGATCGGAATCTCGATGTAGTGGTCGCGGAACGCGTGGTTCTGCGCCGGGTCGAGCACTTCCAGCAGGGCGGCCGCAGGATCCCCCTGGATGCCGACGGAGACCTTGTCGATCTCGTCGAGCATCAGGACCGGGTTGGCGGAGCCAGCCGTCTTCAGCGCCTGGACCAGGCGGCCCGGCATCGAGCCGATGTAGGTCCGCCGGTGGCCGCGAATTTCGGCTTCGTCGCGCACGCCGCCGAGCGAGATGCGGACGAACTTGCGGTTCATGGCGCGGGCGATCGACTGGCCGAGCGACGTCTTGCCCACGCCGGGCGGGCCGACGAAACAGAGGATGGGACCCTTGAGCCGTGCCGCCGTCGGCCGCGCCGCCGCCTCGGCGGGGACCGCCGCATCGGACCCCGCCGCCTGGCGCTGCCGCAGCTTCTGCACGGCCAGGTATTCGACGATCCGCTCCTTGACCTTGTCGAGGTCGTAATGGTCCTCGTCGAGCACCGTGCGCGCGGCCACCGGGTCCAGGCGGTCTTCCGTCGTGGCCGACCAGGGGACGTCGAGCACCCAGTCGAGGTAGGTGCGGATCATCTGGTATTCGGGCGACGCCGGCGTCATCCGCTCGAGGCGATCGACCTCGCGCATCGCCGCCGTCTCGACCACGGGCGGCAGGCCCGCGTCGGTGACGCGCTTCCGGATCTCCTGGGCTTCGCCTTCGCCCTCGCCGAGCTCGGTCTGGATGGCTTTCAGCTGCTGGCGCAGCAGGTATTCGCGCTGCGCGTCGGTCATCTCCTTCTCGGCCTTCGACTGGATCTGTCCCTTGAGCTCGAGCACTTCGATTTCGCGGGAGAGCGCCATCGCCACCGCATCGAGCTTGACCGCGGCGCTGTTCTCTTCGAGCAGCTTCTGCTTGTCGTCCGGCTTCATGTCGAGCAGGCTGGCGAGCAGGTAGGCGAGCCGCAGCGGGTCGTCGAGCGACGCGACGAGCGTCTTCAGGTCGGGCGACAGCCCGGTGGCGAGCGCCAGCGCGCGGTCGACCAGCTCCTGGAGGCGGCGGACGTGCGCTTCGATCTCGACCGTGCGTTCGGAGACTTCGGGCAGCGGCTTGAGCAGCGCCTTGAGCCCGGCGCCATCGGCCTGGATGAACTCGGCGCGGGCGCGCGCGATCCCTTCGACCAGCACGCGCATCCCGGACGTCGCCTTGGCCATCTGCCGGATCACGGCGACCGTCCCGATCCGGTGCAGCTCGTCGATGCCCGGCTCGTCGGCGTCCCCCTGCTGCATGAGCAGCAGCACCATCCGGTCGCCGGTCAGCGCCCGGTTGACGCCTTCGACCGACACCGGCCGGCTCACGCCGAGCGGCGCGACGGTCATCGGCAGGACGACCGCGCCCCGGAGCGGCACGACGGGCAGTTCGGCGGGGAGCGCAGGGGTCTGAGGATTCTCGGCCATCGCCTCTCTTGGTGGACTGGCGGCTGACATGGGACGCGGTCGGCGGACGTGCAGCGCGCGCAATGTCACGCGCACCCCGGGATCATAGCACCCGCCGCCGCGGCGGCCCTGCGGCGCGCGCGCCGCACGTCGATCGTGTCAGTAGAGGCCCCTGACGATCCGCCAGCGCACGCGTGATTGATACGCGCGGTATTCGTCGCCGAAGATCTCCACCAGGCCGCGCTCCTCGAAGGGCACCGCGGCGACGAGGTAGAGCGAGCTGACGACCGCGAATACGAGGCGGGTCAGGGTCATGTGCGGCGCGCCGAAGACGAACAGGATCCAGCCGAAGTAGAGCGGGTGGCGGACGAACCCGTAGAGGCCGGTCGTGGCCAGCGGCACCCGCGCCGGCGCGGCCGCGGCCGGCGCCGGGAGCAGCGGCCGGACGCCAGCGAGATCGAGCACGTCGAGGCGCGCCGAACTGCGCATCGTGATCAGGATGCCCAGCGCCTGGGCCAGGACGCCGGGGGCGGCGGCAGCACCCGTGGCGTGATAGAGCTCGCCCGGCACCGGCTGCCAGAGGACACAGACCAGTGTGAACAGCAGGCTGGCGATCCACGTGTAGATCGAGCGTTCGAGCGCCGGCGCCGCGAGGCGGCCGACGCGAACTTTCATCGGCGTCCGCGCCAGCAGGCTGTGGTGGAGTGCGAAGGCGCTGAAGAGGACGATATCGATGGCGGCTGCGCGGATGAGGTGCGCGTGGCCCGCCGGCGCGCCGAAGCGCACCAGATACGCGTGCAGGAAGACGATCAGCGAGAGGACGAAGGCGGCCGCGCCGCCCCAGGCGAAGAGCAGCGGCGCCGTCGCATGGTGTCGGGAGCCGAGCCGGGTGGGGAGCATGACGGCGCGGACTATTATAGGAGCTATGTCAGGCGACCGCCGTGTGGCCATCACCGGCATTGGCGTGGTGTCCCCATACGGTGTGGGACGTGACTGCTTCTGGCGGCACGTGAGCCGCGGCTGTTCGGCCACCCGCGCCATCACCGAATTCGACGCATCGCCATTCCCCTGCACGGTGGCGGCGCCAACGCCGCCGGTGGCCATCGGCGACAGTCCGTTCGCGCTCGAGCGCGCAGGTGACGGACCGGCCTCCGGCCGCGCCGATCCCCGTCGCTACTCGAAGACGTCGCTGATTTCGGTGCTGGCCGCCACGGAAGCCTGGAGCGACGCCGGCCTGCGGCTCAACGAGCCGGGCGCGGGTGTGCTCGTCGGCAGCGGCGCCGGGGGGATCGACGTCGCGGAACGGCAATATGCCGAGTTCTTCGGCGACGGCTGGAAGCGCGTCACCCCGTACGCCATTCCCGTCTCGATCGTCGGCATGGTCTCGAGCGAGATCTCCATCGCCCTCGAGCTGCACGGCATCAGCCACGTCATCTCCACCGGCTGCACGAGCTCGACCGATGCGATCGCCTACGCCGCGTCGCTGATTCGCGCCGGCGACGCCGAGGTGCTGCTGTCGGGCGGCGCGGATGCCTGCGTGACGCCCGGCATGATCTTCGGCTTCTCGAAGATGCGTGTCGTGGCGACCCGCTACAACGACGCGCCGGCCACCGCCTCGCGTCCGTTCGACCGGGGCCGCGACGGCTTCGTGCTGGGAGAAGGCGCCTGGATGGTGGTGCTCGAGCGCGAGGATCGGGCGCGCGCGCGAGGGGCGCGGGTCTACGCGACCATCGACGGCTACGGCTCCACCTGTGACGCCTACCACCGCGTGCAGATGCATCCCGACGGCCGGCAGATCGTGCAGGCGATGCAGCTGGCCGTCGCGCGCTCGGGCCGCGCGCTGGAAGAGATTGGCTACGTCAACTACCACGGCACCTCCACGATGCTCAACGACGCGATGGAGGCGCGCTGTGTCCGCGAGCTGCTGGGGCCGCTGGCCGATCGCGTGCCGGGCTCCTCGACCAAGTCGATGATCGGCCATCCGCAGGGCGCCAGCGGCGCCGCCGGCATCGTCACCACCGCCCTGGCGATGGCCAACGGCTTCCTGCCGCCCACGATCAATCTCCGCGACCCGGATCCCGAATGCGACATGGACTTCATCCCGCTCGAGGGGCGGGCGGGGGAGCCGGGAGCCGCGCTGTGCAACTGCCTGGGATTTGGCTCGAAGAACAGCGCGATCGTGGTCGGACGCCCGCAATGAGCACCGGGCCTGGCACGCGTGGCACGACGCCGGCGGCCGTCTACGACGTCGTTGTCGCGGGCGCCGGGCCGGCGGGCTGCATGGCGGCAACGATCCTGGCGCGCGGCGGCGCCCGGGTGCTGCTGCTCGACCGGGCGCGCTTTCCGCGCGACAAACTCTGCGGCGACACGCTCAATCCTGGCGCCATGGCGGTGCTGCGCCGGCACGGGCTCGACGCGGCCGACGGCGGACTGCCGATTACCGGCATGCGCGTCACTGGTCCGGGCGGGGTGGGGGTCGCGGTCACGTATCCCGGCGGCAGGACGGGGCGCGCGCTGATCCGGCGCACGTTCGACGATGCGATGGTGCGCGGCGCGGCGGCGGCCGGGGCCGAGGTGGAAGACGGCGTGCTGGTGCAGGGGCCGCTGCTCGACGAGCGGGGCGGTGTGCGCGGCGTGTCCGTCCGGCGGGGGAGCAGCGGCACGATCGAGGTGCCGGCAGCCCTCGTCATCGCGGCGGACGGCCGGCACTCGCGCCTCGCCCGGGCGCGATCGCTGGCCAGGCATGCGGACCGCCCCCGCCGCTGGGCGGTCGGCGCGTACTTCACCGGCGTGTCGGGGATGACCGCCCGGGGAGAGATGCACGTGCGCCCGGACTACTACATCGGCGTGGCGCCGCTGCCGGGAGGGCTCACGAACGCCTGCGCGGTGACGGCGGACAGGGGGCGGTTGCGCGAGCCGACGGGCCTGCTGGCGGACTGCCTGCGCCACGAGCCGGAGCTGGCGGAGCGCTTCGTCTCGGCGCGGATGGTGGGCCGGCCGATGGTGCTGGGGCCGCTTGCGGTCGAGTGCACGGCGCCGGGCGCACGCGGGCTGCTGCTCGCGGGCGACGCCGCCGGTTTCATCGATCCGATGACGGGCGACGGCCTGCGGTTTGCGCTGCGCGGAGGGGAGCTGGCGGCGGTGGAAGCCCTGCGCGCGCTCGCGAGCGGCGCGGCCGACGCGCACCTGCGCCTTGCCGCCGAGCGCCATCGCGAGTTCGCCTCGAAGTGGCGCTTCAACCGGGCGCTCCGGCAGCTGGCGGGCTGTGCCGACGCCGTTCGGCTGGCCTGCTTCGCCACGCGCCTCTCGTCGTGGCCCATCAGCCGCGTGATCCGCTACGCCGGCGACCTGTCCGCGGCATGAGAGCCGTCCTGCTCCTGGCCACCGCGTTCGTCCCGATGATCCTCGAGGCGAAGCGCTCGCAACGCAACGAAGTGGAGCTGCGACGCCGCGGCGCCGTCGAGCCGCGCCAGGATGTCTATCGCCTGATGCGGGTGGCCTACCCGGCCTGCTTCGCGGCGATGGTGGCGGAAGGCTGGACGCGGCCGCCAGCCGGCGCGCGCGGGCTCGCCGCGGGCGCGGCCGTGTTCGTCGGGGCCAAGGCGCTCAAATACTGGGCCGTCTCGACGCTGGCGGAGCGGTGGACATTCCGCGTGCTGGTGCCCCCGGACGACCCGCCCGTCACGACCGGCCCGTACCGCTGGCTGCGGCATCCGAACTATGCCGGCGTTGCCGGTGAGCTGGCCGGCATGGCGGTGCTGGCCAACGCGCCAGTCACCGGCCTGCTGGCGTTCGCGGGCTTTGGCGCGCTGCTGCTGGCGCGCATCCGGGTGGAAGAGCGCGCGCTCGGCAGGGATCGCCATGGCCGCTGACGCCGGCGAGCGGCCGGAGGCGCCAGTGCCGGTCCTTCCCGCGGCGGAGCCGGCCGTGGCGCCGGCGTGGGCGCGGGTGGCAGACGTGGTCGCGATCGTGCTGGCCGGAGCGGCGCTGTTCGTGGCGCTGGCGGGCCGCCCGCTGCTGCTGCGCTGGGGGCAGATCGTGCTGCCGCCGGCGCTGCAGCTGCTCTTCGCGGCGGCGGCTATCCTGGCCGTCCGGCACACGGCGCACCCGCGTCCAGACATCCGGGCGACGATCACCCGCTGGCGCGACCACCTGCGCGCGCGGCCGCACGCCGACGCCGCCGTGCGCGCCTTCGTCTTCACCCGTCCGCTGGTGCTCTTCGTCGCCTATTTCGCCGTCGTGACGATCGGGTTTCCGCCGCGCCCGGTCGGGTTCACGCTCTCCCCCGATCCGCTCGGCAACCTGCCGGCCCGGTTCGACTCGGGCTGGTACGCCGGCATCGCCAGGCTCGGGTATCAGTGGGACCGCCAGTTCGAGCGCCAGCGCAACATCGCGTTCTTCCCGGCGTTTCCCATGCTGATGCGGCCGGTCGGCTCGTTCTTCGGGGCCAACGCGCCGACGCTGCCGGGCGACAAGCGGCTCCTGCGCATGTTGTGGGGGGGCGTGGTCGTGTCGCTCGCCGCGTTCCTCTGGGCGCTCTATTACCTGTCGCGCCTCGGACAGGTGCTGGCGGGATCCGCCGCCGCGACCTCCGGCCCGCTGCTGCTCGCCGCGTATCCGTTTGCCATCTTCTTCAGTGTGCCCTACACCGAGTCGCTCTTCCTGCTCGCCTCGGTTGGCGCCTTTTTCCACTTCCATCGGGGCGACTGGGTCCGGGCGTCGGCCTGGGGGCTGGTGGTCGGCCTCAGCCGTCCGAACGGCGCGTTCGTCTCGGTCGCGCTGGCGGTGCTGGCGCTGGAACAGGTGCGCCGCCAGTGGAGCGGTGGCACGCCACTGCTGTCCGCCGCCTTTCTCCGGCCGCTCGGGCTCCGCCTGCTGGTTGCCTCGATGCCAGGCGTCGGGATGCTGGCGTTCACCGCCTACCTCTATCACCTCACCGGCGTATGGCTGGCCTGGGCGCGCATGCACGGGGCGTGGGGCAGGAGCTGGGGCACGGCCCCGCTCGCGCAGGGCTGGGAGTGGCTGCGGACGGAAGGGGTGATGGGCGTGTTCCAGGGCGTGCCCTACGATAGCCTGAACACGCTGGCGGTCCTGTTCGCGCTCGCGCTCGTCTGGCGCGTCTTCCGGCTCCTCGGTCCCGCTTACGGCATCTTCGTGCTGATCAACCTGGTGCCGCCGATCTTTGCCGGCGGGGCGCTCTCGATGGGCCGCGTCACCGCGACGCTCTTCCCGGTGTTCCTGGCGCTTGGCGCCAGCCTCCGCCCGGGCGCGGTGCCGGGCTGGGTGGCGGCGTTCGGGATCCTTCAGGGGCTGGTTGCCACGCTGTTCTTCACCTGGCGCGAGCTGTTCTGATCGCCGTGTTCGGGACGGCCGGCTCCGCCGTGGCGCTGGCGGCGCCTGCTGCGCGCGGGCGGGAAGAGGAGCCGGGAGTCTGAACGGGAACGCCCGGCGTCTGATACGTCAGAACCGGTGTTCTATAATCGAGCCACGATCGCAGGACCAGCCCATGCCCACCATGCGCCGCACGCCGCGGCATCTGCGTCAGGGAACCGCCATCCTTCTTTACCTGTGCGCGTGGGCGACGTTTCCACCCGCCTTCGCGGGCCAGAACCCGGCGCCTGCCGACCCGCAGGGTTTCGCGGCGGCGGCGCGGCGGGCGATCGCCGTGGGCCGCGCGGCGGAGGCGGAGGCACTCGCCAGGCAGCGCGGCCCGGCTGATCCGGCGGCGGCCGCCGTGCTCGGTCAGCTGGCGATGAAGCGGGGGCAGCACGCGGCTGCCGCCGCCGTCCTCGAGCCGGCCGCGGCGCGCGACGCCGGCAGCGAGGCGGCGTTCCAGCTCGGCCTGCTGCGCCAGCAGCTCGGCCGCGCCGCCGAGGCCACCCAGCTGCTCGACGGCGTGCTCGGGCGGAACACGTCCGGCGACGCGGAGGGAATGTTCCGCGCCGCGCGCGCGGCGCAGGCGCTCGGACGGGCGCGCGACGCGAATGCGCTCTACCGCGCTGCCAACGGCGCCTCGGCCGATCCGGCGATCGATACGGCGTGGGGGCTGCTGTTCCTCGAGAAATACAACAAGCCGGAAGCGCTCCGGTCGCTCCAGGATGCCATCAAGGCGGAGCCCGACTGGGCGCCCGCCCATGCGGGCCTCGCGCGGGTGCTCGCCGACGAGAACCCGCCGGCGGCTGCCGCCGCCGCGGCGCGGGCGCTCGAGATCGACGGCGAGCTCGCGGACGCGCACCTCCTGCTCGCCGAGCTCGACCTGAACAACCAGCGCTACGACGAGGCCACCAAGCGCATCCAGACCGTCCTGGCCCTCAACCCCTCCCACCTCGAAGCGCGCTCGTGGATCGCGGCGATGGCGTACGTGCGCGACGACCGGGCCGCGTTCGAGAACGAAGCCAAGGCGATCCTGGCCATCAACCCCGCCTACGGCGACGTCTACCGCATCGCCGCCGACCTCGCCGCCAGGAACTATCGCTTCGAGGAGGCGGTGGCGCTGACGCGGCAGGGCGTGGCCCTCGATCCGACGAACACGCAGGCCTTCGGTGCGCTGGGCATGCACCTGATGCGAACCGGCGACGAGGCCGACGCGCGGCGCGCGCTCGAGCGTTCCTTCGACGCCGACCCCTTCGACAAGGTCACCTGGAACCTGCTGCTGCTCCTCGATTCCCTGGACAAGTTCGTCGTCGAAACGAGCGGCGATCTGATCGTGAAGATGCATCCCGATGAAGCCCCGGTGATGCGGGAGTACGCCATCCCGCTGGCGCACGAGGCGCTGCGTACGCTGTCGGCGAAATATCAGGTCACGCCGAAGGGCCCGATCCTCATCGAGATCTTCCCCAAGCACGACGACTTCGCCGTGCGGACGCTCGGCCTGCCCGGCATGATCGGGGCGCTCGGCGCCTGCTTCGGGCGGGTCGTCACCATGGACTCGCCGAAGGCCAAGGACCCCGGCACCTTCTCGTGGCAGGCGACGCTGTGGCACGAACTGGCGCACGTCATCACGCTGCAGCTGTCGAACCAGCGCGTCCCGCGCTGGCTGACCGAAGGCATCTCCGTCTACGAAGAAGGGAAGGCGCGCCCGGAATGGGGGCGCGACATGGAGGTGCCGTTCGCGCTCGCCCTGCTGCACGGCAAGACGCTGCCGCTCAAGGAGCTGAATGCCGGGTTCACGCGGCCGGACACAATTGCGCTGGCCTACTACCAGTCGTCGCTCCTGGTCGATCACATCGTCTCCCGTTTCGGGCAGGAGGCGGTGCGGACGCTGCTGACCACCTACGGCAAGGGGATCGAGGGGGAGGCCGCCATCACAGCGGGACTTGGCGTCGGCACGGAAGGGCTGCAGGAGTCGTTCGACAAGGCGATCGAGGCGAGGTTCTCGAAGCTGACGGCCGCCCTGAAGAACCCGGCGGGAGACGAGGCGGCGGGTGGCGTCCGTGGCGACGTCAGCCTCGCCATGCGTGAGGCGGCGGCGGCCGCGAATACGGGCAGCTATCCGCTGCAGCTCGCATATGGACGGGCGCTCGCCGAGGCCGGCGATGGCGCGGCCTTCGAGGTGCTCGAACGGGCGGCCGCCCTGGTGCCGATGGCCACAGGTCCGGAGAGCCCGCATGCCGTCATGGGCCGGCTGGCCGAGAAGTTCGGCGAGGTGCCGCGCGCGATCCGCGCCTACCGCGCCCTGCTGGAGCACGATCACGCCGCGGTCGACCCCGCGCGCCGGCTGGCCGCCGTGGCCGAGCAGGCAGGCGACCAGGCGGCGCTGGAGCTCGCCTTCGAGCGAGTGGTCGCGCTCGACCCGTTCGACGCCCAGGCGCACGTCGGGCTGGGCCGGCTGGCGCTGCAGCGGCGGGATGCCGCGGTTGCCACCCGCGAGTTCAAGGCGGCGCTCGCCACCGGCGTGCTCGACAAGGCTGCCGCGCACTCCGATCTCGGCGAGAGCTACCTGCTCGCCGGCCGCAGCGGCGAGGCCAAGAAGGAGGCGCTCGCGGCGCTCGAGATCGCGCCGATGTTCGACCGGGCGCAGGATCTGTTGCTCAGAGTCGTAGAGAAGTAGGTTCAGGGTTCAGGGTGCAAGGTTCAGGGTTCGGGGTTCAGGGTTCAGGGTGCAAGGTTCGGAGAGGGGGTGGGATGCGGGGCCGTTCTTGTCTGCTGGGGACGGTTGCCGCGGCGGTGAGCGTCCTGCTGTGGGGCGGAGCATCCGGGCTCGATGCTCGACCGGCGGGACCGGCGGGATTGGCAGGATTGGCGCAGGCGGCGCAGACGGGCGACGCGCGCTTTGCCGGGCTGCAGTGGACCTTTGCCCGCATCCGCTACGAGGCCTGGACGGTGGCGCCGGGCCAGCGCTTCGACTTCTACGATGATCCCTGGACGATCGATTTTCCGGCGGCGGAGCAGAACCTCTCGCGCCGCCTCCGCACGGTCACGGCGGTGCAGGTCAGCGAGCCGGTGGTCCTCACGCTCGAGGATCCGGCGCTGTGGACCTACCCGTGGATCTACATCGTCGAGCCCGGCAACCTCCGCTTGAAGGAGACGGAGGTCGTCAACCTGCGCGAGTTCCTGCTGCGCGGCGGCACGCTGACGTTCGACGACTTTCACGGCCCGATCGAGTGGGACAACATGGCGCGCGAGATGAAACGCGTGTTTCCCGACCGGACCATCGTCGATCTGCCGCTCACGCATCCCGTCTATCGCTGCTTCTATCAGATCGACGCCTATCCCCAGACACCGGGCCTGGGCTCCTTCCTCCAGGGACGCACCTGGGAGAAGGGGGGCTACGAGGCCAGGCTCCGCGCGATCGAAGACGACGATGGGCGCGCCATGGTGCTCATCAACTGGAACACCGACATGGGCGACGGCTGGGAATGGTCGAACGCCGCGGACTACCCGGGATATGTCAAGTACACCGCGCAGGCCTACCGCATGCAGATCAATGAAATCATCTATTCGCTGACCCACTGATGCATTCCCCCACGCCGCCCGCCGACATCGCTGCAGCCGCCGAGCGGGTGGCCGCCGGCCGGGAACGGATCCTCACCGAGATCCGCAAGGTCATCGTCGGCCAGGACACGGTCATCGACGAAGTGCTGATGGCGCTGTTCACCGGCGGGCATTGCCTCATCACCGGCGTGCCCGGCCTCGCCAAGACGCTGCTCATCAAGACGGTCGCCCGGATCCTCGACCTGTCGTTCAAGCGCATCCAGTTCACGCCGGACCTGATGCCGGCCGACATCACCGGGACGGAAGTGCTCGACGAAGATGGCGGCCACCGCTCGCTGCGATTCGTGCCGGGGCCGATCTTCGCGCAGATCATCCTGGCGGACGAAATCAACCGGACGCCGCCGAAAACACAGGCGGCGCTCCTCGAGGCGATGCAGGAATACCACGTCACCGCCGCGGGCCGGACCTATCCGCTCGACCTGCCGTTCTTCGTGCTGGCCACGCAGAATCCCATCGAGCTCGAAGGCACCTATCCGCTGCCGGAGGCGCAGCTCGACCGCTTCATGTTCAACATCGTCATGACCTACCTGCCCGAAGACGAGGAGGTGCGCGTCGTGACGCAGACCACCGGCGTGGTGACGCAGGCGCCGGAGCGCGTGCTGGGCGGCGCGGAGATCCTGGAGATCCAGCAGCTGGTCCGCCAGGTGGTCGTCTCCGACGATGTCGCGAGATATGCGGTCAGGCTGGTGGACGCCTCGCGCCCGGGGCGCCAGGGCGATCATTCGTTCGTGCGCGAATGGGTCAAGTGGGGAGCGGGGCTGCGCGCGTCCCAGTCGCTCATCCTCGCGGGCAAGGCGCGCGCGCTGCTCCATGGCCGGTATCACGTGTCGGTCCCCGACATCCGGGCGCTCGCGCGGCCGGTCCTGCGCCATCGCATCATCCCCAACTTCTATGCCGAGTCGGAGCGGATCACTTCGGACATCCTGATCGATCGCCTGCTCGAGGCGGTTCCCGAGCCGAGCAGCGGGATGTAGCGATGCCCGCGCCCATCCCGCCGCGCGACGCGGCCCGCCGCGACCTGCGATTCCTCGACCCCGCCATCCTGGCGCGGCTGGGGACGATGGAGCTGAAGGCGAGAACGGTGGTCGAGGGGTTCCTGGCCGGGCTGCACCGCAGCCCGTACAAAGGCTTCAGCGTCGAGTTCGCTGAGTACCGGCAGTACCTGCCCGGGGACGACCTGTCGACGCTCGACTGGAAGATCTACGCGCGCAGCGATCGGCACTACGTGAAGAAGTTCGAGGAGGAGACCAACCTCGACTGCCACCTGCTGCTCGACGTCAGCGCCTCGATGGCCTATCGCGGCAGCGCGCCGATGAGCAAGCTGGAATACGGGTCGGTGCTGGCCGCGGCGCTGGCCTTCCTGATGCACCGCCAGCGCGACGCCACCGGGCTCATCGCCTTCGATGACCGGATCACGTTCCGCCTGCCGGCCGGCGCGCGCGGGGGACACCTGCACGCGGTCCTGCTCGCGCTGGAAAAGATGCAGCCCGGCAGCACGTCGAATGTCGCGCGGCCACTGCGCCAGCTGGCCGAGGCGCTGATGAAGCGCAGCCTGGTCGTCCTCATTTCCGACCTGCTGGACGAACCGGAGGCGGTCATCAAGGGGCTGCGGCAGCTCCGGTTCCGCGGCACCGACGTCATCGTCTTTCAGGTGCTGGATCCCCACGAGCTGACGTTCCCCTTCACGGGGGCGTCACGATTCCGGGATCTGGAGAGTGCCGACGAGGTCCTCGCGGAGCCGTCGTCGATCCGGGACTCGTACCTGCGCGGCCTCGCCGGGCTGACGCAGCAATACGACCGCGAGCTGCGCGGAGCCGGCATCGACTTCGTGCAGCTCGACACCTCCCGGCCGCTCGATTTCGCCCTGCTCGCGTATCTTGCCGCGCGGGAGCGGCGGAAGTGAGCGCCTGATGGGGTTTCTGTATCCCGCGTTCCTGGCCGGCGCCGCCGCGATCGCCATCCCCATCCTCCTGCACCTGCTCAGGCGCGACGTCGCCCCGGAAGTGCCCTTCAGCGCGGTCCGCCTGCTGCACCGCACGCCGCTCGAGCAGACGCGCCGGCGGCGGCTCCGGGAACTGCTGCTGCTGGCCGCCCGCATCGCGGCGCTGCTGCTGCTGGCCGCGGCATTCGCGCGGCCCTACTTCACGGCCGGCGCGGCCTCGTCGCGCGTGCACGTCGTGGCCATCGACCGGTCGTACAGCATGGACGCTCCTGGCCGCTTCGAGCGGGCGCTGGAGCTGGCGCGAACCGCGGTTCGGTCGTCGGGCTCTTCCGATCGCGTGGCAATCGTCGCCTTCGACGATCGCGCCGAGGTCCTCGCGCCGCCCGGCGCGCCGGCCGCGGCGGCATCGGCGCTCGACGGGCTGCGGCCGGGGTTTGGCGGCACGCAATATGCGGCCGCGGTCCAGAAGGCGCTCGAGCTCGGTGAACATGACAGCATCCGCCTGAGCGTGATCACCGATCTCCAGCGCGCCGGCTGGGCCGAGGCGGACCCGGTGCGTGTACCCGGCGACATGCAGGTGGAAGTGCACGACGCCGGGGCCCCGGGGGCCCCGGGGGCTAACATCGCGCTGGTCGAGGTACGCCACGAGTCCGCGGCGCTGGTGGCCACGATCCGCAACGACGGGCCGCAAGCCGCGGGCGGAAACGCGCGGGTGACGCTGGACGGCCGCGAGGTCCACTCGAGCCGGTTTTCGGTCGCCGCGGGCACCACCACGGAAGTCGTTCTCGAGTATCGCGCGCCCGGGAGCGGCGCGCTGGCGGTCGAAATCGACGACCCGGCCGGGTATGTCGCCGACAATCACCGCTACCTCCTGCTCGGCGCCGGCGGCCGGACGCGGGTGCTCGTGGTTGCCGCCGAAGATGGCCAGTCCGGCTTCTACCTGACCCGTGCGCTCGAGGCCGCGGCCGGAGACGCTGCCCTGGACGTGCGGACGATCCCCGGATCCGCCGTGGGACGTGCGGGCGCAGAAGAGCTCTCCGCCTGCGACGCCGTGGTGCTGCTCGCCACCCGCGGCCTCGACCGGCGGGCCCGGGAGCTGCTGCCGTCGATCGGGCAGCGCGCCGGCGGCCTGTTCGTGGCTGCCGGCCCGGACATCGATCCCGCGGTCCTCGGGACGATGATGGGATGGCAGGACTTCTCGGCGTCGGAGGAAGCCGCGGAAACGCTGACGCTGGCGGCGACGGACGTGCGGCATCCCATCCTGCAGCCCTTCGCCGCGCTCACCGCGGATTTCGGGCAGATTGGTTTTACCCGCGTGTGGCGCGTGCGCGGCGAGGGCTGGGACACCCTCGCGCGCTTCACCGACGGCACCCCCGCGCTGCTCGAGCGCCGGCAGGGGGAGGGTCGCGTGGTGCTGTTCGCGTCGGATCTGGACCGGCGGTGGAACGACTTTCCGCTTGCCGCGGCGTTCGTGCCGTTCACCCTCGAGTCGGTGCGTCACGTGGCCGCGGCCCGCCAGGGCACCCGGGCCTACCTCGTCAGCGCGGCACCCGCCGAGTCCCAGGGCCGACCGGGCATCCACACCCGGGCGCGCGGTGGGGAGTCGTTCGCCGTGAACGTCGATCCGCGCGAGGGGGCGGGCGCACGGCTGTCGGCGGAGGAGTTCAGGTCCATGCTGCACCCGGGCGCGCCGCGCGCGCCCATGCCCGCGGCCGGAAGGGCGCAGCAGGCCGAGGGCCGCCAGAACCTCTGGCGTTACGGCGTCTGGCTGATGCTGGCCGCGCTCGCCGCGGAATCCGTCCTCGGGCGCCCGAAGTGACAGAATACGAAGGGGAAGCCGGGAAGGGGTTGACGCCGCCACCGATGCCGGATCACGACGAACTGCGATCGCTGCTCGCGCACGTCAGGCGCCGCTGGCTCACGCTCGCGCGGCTCAGCCTGAGCGCCCGCGCCGCGGCGGCGGCCTCGATTCCGCTCTTTGCCGCGGCGCTGGCTGCGTGGGCCCTGAGACCGGCCGGACTGGCACTGGTCGCGCTCGTGACGCTGGCGCTGGTTGCCGCGGTGGCGGTCGTGTTCCTCATCGCCCACACCGGCCGGCGGCCCAGCGACCGCGAGGTCGCGCGCTTTCCCAGCGACCGCGAGGTCGCGCGCTTTCCCAGCGACCGCGAGGTCGCGCGCTTTATCGAGGAGCGTGCCGGCGTGGCGCCCGGGGTGCCTGCGCTGTGCGAGCGGGACACGCTGGTCAGCGCGGTGGACGTGGTGAACGCCCCCCGCGATCACGCAGCCACCTTTGCTCCGCTGGTCGTCGCGCAGGCGCTGGCCGCGCTGCGCGCCGTCGATCCGGCCGCGGTCGTTCCCACCGCCGCGCTGCGCCGCGCGCTGCTCGGTGCGGGCGCTGGCGCTCTGCTCCTTGCGGTGGCTCTGGCGCTCATGGTGCCGCACCTGCGCGGCGCGGGCGGCGCCATCCGGGTCGCGCTCTTTCCCCACAGCATCCAGATCGTCGTGCGGACCGGCGATGTTCGCGTGGTTGCCGGGCAGCCGCTTCGCATCATGGCGACCGTCCAGGGCCGCGGCGCGGCGTGGCTGACGGTCGCACCGGCGCTCGTGGTCTCGGCTGGCGGGTCCGCGCAGGCGGTGCCGATGACGCGCACCGCCGACGGGTTCGACTACGCCTTCGAGTCGGTCGATCGCAGCTTCACCTACAGGGTCGCCGCCGGACGCGCCGTGTCGAGCCCGTATTCGGTCACGGCGCTGGTCGCGCCACGTGTGACCCGCGTCGATCTCGAGTACGACTATCCGGCGTTCAGCGGTCTGCCGCCACGGACCGAGGAGGACGGCGGCGACATCTACGCCCCCGCCGGCACGCGCGTCCGCCTGGTCGTCCACACCGACAAGCCGGTTGCCGAAGGCCGGATTGCGCTGGGCCGCGGACCGGCGCTGCCGCTGCAACGCGCGGGCGCCGGGGTCGCGGCAGCCGAGATCACCGTCGCGGCCGACGACGCGTATCGGGTGCACGTGACGGACGAGGACGGTCTGTCGTCGGCGGGCGGGCTCGAATACTTCATCCGCCTGATGGACGACCGCCCGCCCGACGTCCGGATCCTGCGGCCCTCGTCGGACCAGGGCATCACGCCGCTCGAGGAGGTGGCCATCGAGGCGCGCGCCGAGGACGACTACGGCGTGGCGCGATTCGATCTCGTCTACACGGTGGCCGGGCGGGAGCCGATCGCCGTCCCGTTCTCGCGCGTGAGCGGCACGGCTGTCGCAAAGGTCGGCGCGCACCTGCTTGCCGCCGAGGAGCTCGGCGTCGAGCCGGGCGACGTGATCACGTATTACGCCCGGGCCCGGGACGTGGCACGCGGGAAGCGATCCACGGAAACGAGGAGCGACATCTTCTTCCTCGAGGTCAAGCCGTTCGCCGGGGAGTTCACCGCGGCGCAGAGCCAGGCGATGGGCGGCGGGGCGGCGGCAACGCAGGTGGACAGCCTGATTGCCGCGCAGAAAGAGATCATCAGCGCGACCTGGAACCTGGAGCGGCGCTCGGGGGCGGGACGATCGACCGAGGATCTGCGGGCGGTCGGCCAGGCACAGGCCGAGCTGAAGACACGCGCCGAGGGGCTGGCGGGGCGCGGCCGGCGGGGCCGAGGCATGTTCGCTCCCCAGCAGATCGTCAGGCCTCCGGCGGCCGGGCCGCAGCCGGCCCGGGTGGATCCAGTGATGGCGGCCATCGCGGCGATGGGGCGCGCCGTCGAGCAGCTGTCGGACGAGCGGACGAAGGAGGCGATTCCGCACCAGATGGAGGCGCTGCAGGGGTTGCTCCGGGCGCAGGCCGAGGTGCGGCGGCGGCAGGTGATGCAGCAGTCCGCGAGCGGCGCCGGGCAGGGAGGGTCGAGCCGCGCGGACAGGGACCTCTCCGCGCTCTTCGATCGCGAGCTGCAGCGGCAGCAGCGCACCAACTACGAAACTCCGTCTTCCTCGTCCGAAGAGGCCACCGCCGGCGCCGAGTCCGCCGCGGCGGGACGCGTCCGGGAGCTTGCGCGGCGGCAGGAGGAGCTGGCTCGCCGCCAACGCGAGCTGGCGGACGCGGAGCGCCAGGGCGAAGAGGCGCGGCGCCAGCTGGAGCAGCTGCTGCGCGATCAGCAGGAGCTGCGGCAGGAGGCCGCGGCCCTGGAGAAGGAGCTGCGCGGCCGGCAGGCCGGCGACATGCGCCGCGCGCTGGGGCAGATGCGCGAGGCCGCCGGCGAGATGCAGCGGCGGAACGCGGAGGGGGCGGCAGCCCGCGGCGGCCAGGCCGCCGAGTCGCTGCGCCGGATGGAGCGCGACATGCGCGCTGGCCCGGCGGGGGCGGGGCAACGGGCGTCGGGCGAGTTGCAGCTCGAGGCCCAGCAGATTGCCGACGCGCAGCGCCGCGTCGCGGCCGAGACGTCGCGCATCGAAGCGGACGAAAGGGGCCCGCAGGGTGCGCCGGCTGGCCGGAGCGGATCCGGCGGGCGCGGGGGACAGGAGCCGGCCGCCGGTGCAAAGGCAAATCGGAACCGCGACGCGCTGCGGCGGCTCGCGGCCGAACAGAGAGCCCTGGCCGATCGCGTCGACCAGCTGCAGCATGGGGCACGGCAGGCGGAGCGCGAGACACCGGGAGCGGAAGGGACGCGGTTCCGCGAGGCGGCGCGGCAACTGCAGGAGGGCCGGATCGGGAGCCGCATGCGCTCGTCCGCTGGCGACATGGAGAGTGGGCGGCAGGCCGCCGCCGCGCCGGAGACTCGGGAGCGCGCCCGGCAGGAACTGTCCGAAGCCCTCGATGCGGTCGTTGACGCGCTCGGCGGGAGCGGGCAGTCGGAGGCGCGCCGGCTGACCGCCGAGCTCGACCGCACCCGCGAGATGCGCGAACGCCTGCAGCGGTTGGAGGAGCAGGTCCGCGCGGCGACCAGAGGCGAGGGCCGGGGAAGCGCGGGCGCGGCCGGTGCGGACCTGCAGCGCGCGCGCGAGAGCTACGCACGGGAAGCGCAGCGTTCCCTGGAGACGCTCGGCCGGCCGCGGACCCCGCCTGGCGGCGGCGCCGGCAGCACGCCCGAATCACACGAATACAGCCGATCGGCGCCCGGCAACGAGGCTTTCAAGCAGGACTTCGGCAGCTGGGAGACCCTGCGGAAGGACGTCCAGCTGGCGCTCGAGCAGCACGAGGCCGCGGTGGCCGCGCAGTTGACGCGCACACCCGACGATCGGTTGAGCGCGGGAGGCAATCAGCGGGTGCCCGAAGGGTACCGGCCGCTCGTGTCCTCGTACTTCGAGGCAATCGCGAAGGGAAACGCGAAGGGAACGAGGTGACGTTCGCGAACCCGATGCCCTGGTGGGCTGTCCTGGGACTGCTCGCGGCGGCTGGCGGTGTGGCCTGGATGGCGTATCGGCAGGCCCCGGTGGCGGCCGGGCGCCGGGCGCTGCTCAGCACGGTCCGGTTCTTCACGCTGCTGCTCCTGATCGTGCTGCTGATGCGCCCGGTGGCGTTCGCCGGCCCTGATGGCCCGGCAGACGCCGTCGTGCCGATCCTCGTCGACACGTCGCGGAGCATGAGCATTCCGGATGCGGACGGGGAGCGGCGCATCGATCGCGCCCGCCGCGCGGTCACCACCGATCTGCTGCCCGCCTTGTCCCCGCGCTTCATCGTGGACGTGCTCGCCTTCGGCGAGTCCGTGCGGCCCGCGGCGCCGGAGGAACTGGGAGCCACCGCGCGCCGCAGTGACCTCGAGGGGGCCCTCCGCGCCGTGCTCGAGCGCTACCGCGGCAAGCCGGTGGCCGGCATCGTCATCCTGTCCGATGGCGGAGATACGGGAGGCGCCGCCGCCCGGACGCCTGCCGATACTCCGGTGCCCGTCTTTCCGATGGGAGTGGGCACGGCGGCCGCCGGGCGCGATCGCGAGGTCGTGAGCGTGACGGCTGCCGAAGCGGTGCTCGACGACTCGCGCATCGACCTGGCGGTGTCCGCGGTGAGCCACGGGGAGGGGGCGTCTGCCATCGAGCTGCGCCTGCTCGAAAACGGCCGCCTGATCGACGTGCGCCGGGTGACGCCGGCGGGCGAGGGAACGCCCGTGCATGCGCTGTTCACCGTCGCGCCCGCGCCAGGTGCGCCGACGGTCTACACAGTGGAGATGCCGCCGGATGCCGGTGAGCGGGTTCCCGAGAACAACAGGCGAAGCGTCCTGGTCGGGCCTCCGGCGCGGCCGAGGCGTGTGCTGCTCGTGCAGGGGGCGCCCGGCTTCGAGGGGAGCTTCCTGCGGCGGGCGTGGGAGGGAGACGCCGGGCTGGACATCGATTCCGTCGTGCGCAAGGGAAAGACCGAAGGGGGCGCCGACACGTTCTACATCCAGGCGGCCGCCGCGCGCGGCCAGGCGCTGGCGTCCGGCTACCCGGCGCGGCGCGACGATCTCTTTGCCTACGACGCCGTGGTCCTGGCCAACGTCGAGGCGGCAACCCTGACGGGCGCGCAGCTCGACGCCACGCGGGATTTCGTCGGCCGCCGCGGCGGCGGCCTTCTGGTGCTCGGCGCCCAGTCGTTTCGCCCCGGCCCGGCCGGCGCGTCGATCGAGGAGCTGCTCCCGCTGGATCTCGGCGGGCGAGGGGGCGGGGTGCTCGCCGCGGCGGTCCCGCCGCGTGCCGCCAATCGCGTGGGCCTTACGGCGGCCGGTGCCACGCACCCGATCATGCAGCTGACCCCGGCTGCCGAAGAGAGCCGCAAGCGGTGGGACGCCGTGCCGGCGCTGGCCTCGGTTTCGCCGCTCGGCGGACCGCGGCCGGGCGCGACAGTCCTCGCCACGACCAGCGGTCCCGGAGGCGTCCCGCGCGCGCTGATCGCCGTCCAGCGCTACGGCGAAGGACGGTCGATGATCTTTGCCGGAGAGGCGTCCTGGCGATGGCGCATGCTGCTGCCCGCAGCGGATCGCTCATACGAGACGTTCTGGCGGCAGGCGGTGCGCTGGCTGGCAACGCCCGCCCCCGATCCGGTCGCTGTCGCCGTGCCTGCCGGCGCTGCTCCGGGCGACGTCGTCACCGTCCGGGTCGCCGCCCGCAGCCCCGCCTTCGAACCGCTGGACGGCGTGCAGGTTCAGGTACGCGTCACGCTCCCGAGCGGCCGGATTGAAACAGTCGCGGCCGTGGCGAGCGATGCCGATCGCGGGACGTTTCTCGCGCGCTACCCCGCGGACGAGGCTGGCGTCCATCGCGTGGAAGCGGACGTCCAGGCCCCCGGCGCCCCGGCGGTGTCTGCCCGGGCTGCCCTGCTGGTTGGCGGGGAGGATCCGGAGATGGCCGACCCCCGCCTGAACCTGGCGCTGCTGCAGCGGATCGCCGCCGCGTCGGGCGGCCATACGCTTGCGCCGGGGCAGGCCGGGGCGCTGGCCGCCGAGCTCGTGGCAGCAGCGCCGGCGGCACGGCCGGGTGCCCGACGTGATCTCTGGCACAACGGCTCGTCGTTCGCGGCCATCGTCGCGCTCCTCGGCGCGGAGTGGACGCTGCGGCGCCGGTGGGGGCTGCGGTAGATGGCTCGCAGCGCGGCCGCGTGGGGCGCCATCCTCACGGCGGCGCTGCTGGCCGTCGCGCTTCCGCTCCCGCTTGCCGCTGAAGAGCGCTACGCCGTCGTGGTGACCGGGGCGCCTGGCGGACCTGCCTATGCCGAGCAGTACGCGCGATGGGCGGCGACGCTCCGCGAGACTCTCGTCGATCGCCTCGGTCTCGACCCCTCCCATGTGACGGTCCTCGGCGGGGGCGGCGCGCAGGCCGCCACGGCGGCAAACGTACGCGCGGCGTTCGGAACCCTGCGCCAGCGGCTGCGGAATGAGGACCTGCTGTTCGCGCTGCTCATCGGTCATGGCACGTTCGACGGCGTGGACGCGAAGTTCAACCTGCCGGGGCCCGACATGGAAGCGGGGGAGTGGGCAGCGCTCCTGAAGGACCTTCCCGGCCGCCAGGTCATCGTGAACGCCGCGGCGGCAAGCTTCCCGTTCCTCGAGCGGCTCGCCGCCCCGCGGCGCATCGTCATCACCGCCACCGACTCCGACGTCCAGCGCTTCGACACGATCTTTCCCGAGTACTTCATCGCCGCCTTCCGGGAAGAGGCGGCGGATATCGACAAGAACGGCCGGATCTCGGTGTGGGAAGCGTTCGCGGCGGCGGCAGGCGGCGTCCGGCGGCACTACCAGCAGCTCGGCCAGCTGAGCACCGAGCGTTCGCTGCTCGACGACACCGGCGACGGGATCGGGCGGGAAGCCGCGGCGCAGGGAGCCGACGGGGCGCTCGCCAGCCGCACCTATCTCGATGCCGCCGCGCCGGGCGCGCTGCCAACCGACGAGGTGCTCGTCGATCTGCTCCAGCGCCGCGCGTCGCTGGCGGCCGAGATCGAGGAACTGCAGCTCAAGAAGGTATTCATGTCGCCCGGCGAATACGCGAGCGAGTTCGAGCGCGTCATGCTGGCGCTCGCGCGGGTGGCCAGGGATATCAAGGCACGGACGAAGAGCTAGGCCACCGGGAACGCCGGCGCAGCGCGAGTCCCACGACGGTTCCAGTCACGAAGCCGACGATGTGCGTGTCGAAGGCCACGCTGCCGGCCGCCCCCTGCGCGCCCATCGACGCCAGGCCGCTGAAGAGCTGCAGGAGGAGCCACACCCCGAGAAAGAAGATCGCCGGCACTTCGATCAGGTCGAGGTAGAAGATCAGGAAGACAGCCGTGAGCACCTGGGACCGCGGGTAGAGCACGAAGTAGGCGCCCATCACCGCGGCGATCGCGCCACTGGCGCCGACCAGCGGCACGGGGGAGCCCGGATGCAGGCCCGCATACGCCACGGCCGCCAGGCTGCCCGAGGCGAGGTAGAACAGCAGGAAGGGACCCCGCCCCATGACATCTTCGACGTTGTCGCCGAAGATCCACAGGTAGAGCATGTTTCCCGCGAAGTGGATCCAGCCGTCGTGGATGAACAGGCTCGCGGGGACCGCGTGCCAGGCGAACGCCCCAGGCACGACCCCCAGTTCTGTCGCCAGCCGGTACATCTCGTGGCGATCGAGCTGTAGTTCGTACAGAAAAATGACGGCGTTGACGGCGATCAGCCCGATGGTGACGTATGGCTTCGTCCGGGACGGAATGACGTCGCTGACGGGGAACATCGGCGGCAGTATATCGGGCGCGGCCGCGCCGGCGGGCGCCGGCGTCGTTGACGGCGCCCGTGCGGTCGTCTAGGCTGGAGGGGTGATGCTGATGCGGGCGCGGCGGTACTCGCGGCTGGTGGCCGCCGTGCTGCTGCTTGCCTCGGCCCGTCTTCCGCACCTCGTGCTGGACGATGCCGCCTGTGTGCCGGCGGCCCTGGCCGCCTACGGTCAGCACGATGAAACCGACCACGGCCTCCGCCCGGCGGAACAGGCGCCGCAGGATCACTGTGGCGTCTGCCATTTCACCCGGTCGCTCCGCGCTCCGGGGACGGCCGCGGCGGAATGGGACGCCCGCCTCGGACCTGACTCGATCGTTCATCAGGGCCCCGCTGGTCCACCCCTCGCGTCGATTCCATCCGGTCTTCCTGCCCGCGCTCCCCCGGCGCCGCTGCTTTAGCTCCATCACCGCAGCTGATTGTCCGTCTTTCCGGGAGAGTTGTCATGTCCGAATCTTCATTCGCGCGCAGCGTGAGCTCCGCGCTCATCGTTCTGGCCGTGGCCGCCGTTCCGGCTGCCGCGCAGGCGCCGGTGCCCCCCTTGCCGTCCACTGCAGACACCCCCGCTGCCGGTCTGCCACCAGATGCGCAGTCCCAGGCACCGGCCCAGGCGCCGGCCCAGGCGCCGGCCCAGGCGCCGGCCGCTCTGGTCGTCAGCGGGCAGGTGCGCCGCGCCCGCACGCTCGCGCCGGTCGCCAAGGCCACGATCATTGTCGAGGGCACCGCGCTGGAGGCAACGTCGGACAAGGACGGGAGATTCTCCATCGCGAACGTGCCGGGCGGCAGCCGGCACGTGATCATCGCGGCTCCCGGCCTGATGCCGCTCCGTGCCGACCTCACCATTGTGGGCGGCGTGGCGGCGCCCCTGGACGCCATCCTCGACGTCGAGGTGCACTACACGGAGGTGGTCTCGGTCAGTCCCGAGGCGCGTGATCAGTTCGCGTCGTATCAGCCGACGTCGGTGCTGGCTGGCCAGGATCTCAGCCGCGAGCTGGAGGCGACGCTCGGGGCGACGCTCGGGCGGCAGCCGGGCGTGGCGGAGCGGTCGTTCGGGCCGGGGCCGTCACGCCCGGTCATCCGTGGCCTGGATGGCGACCGCGTGCTGATCCTGCAGGACGGCCAGCGCGTGGGCGACCTGTCGAGCCAGTCGGGGGACCACGGCGTGCCGATCAACCCGGCCAGCGGCGTCGCGGATTGAAGTCGTCCGCGGGCCAGCGACCCTGCTGTACGGCGCGAACGCGATCGGCGGCCTGGTCAATGTCATCAGCGAGACCATCCCGACGCGGCCCGTCGAGGGGGTGACCGGAACCGCCGTGTTCGATACCGGCTCGGCGGCCAGGGAGGTGCTGGGGGCGGGAGACCTCTCCGTCGGCAACGGCCGGTGGGCGCTGCACGCCGGCGCCAGTGCGAGGCGCAACGGGGACGTCCGGACGCCGGAGGGGCGGGTGGCGAACACCCAGTCGCGCGGCGGGTTCGGCAACGTTGGGCTGTCCTGGACCGGGGCCCGGGGCTACGCCGGCGGCAGCTATGGCTACGACGATACGCGCTACGGCATTCCGGTCGTGGAGGAGGGGCAGGTGGAGCTGACGCCGCGGCGGCACCAAGTAGCCCTGAAAGCCGAGGCGTCGCAGCTCGGCGGGGTAGTCAACGGCATCCGCGCCGACTACGCATCGCGCCGCTACCGGCACGAGGAGATCGTCGCCGGCGAGATCGGGACCCGGTTCGAGAACGACACCGACGAACTGAATCTCCTGATCCGTCATCGGCCGGCGGGGCGGCTGACCGGAACCGTCGGCGGCTGGCTCCTCCATCGCCAGTTCGTGGCGGAAGGGGAGGAGGCGCTGTCGCCGCCGATCAGGGAGCGCGGAGCGGCGGCGTTCTTCTACGAGGAGTTGACGTGGCCGCACGTCACGGCCCAGTTCGGCGCGCGGCTCAACCATGCCTCCTACGAGCCCGAGCGGGACCGCCTGTCGCGCCGCTTCACGGACACCTCCGCGTCTGCCGGCGTGGTCTTCCGTCCGGCCGCGGCGGACGACAGGCTGACGCTCGCCGTCAACCTGGCGCGCGCCTCGCGCAACCCGGCGCTCGAGGAGCTGTACTTCTTCGGTCCCCATCCGGGCAACTTCGCCTTCGAAATCGGCAACGACGCCCTGGGGTCCGAGCGGGCGCTGGGCGTGGACGTGTCGCTGCGGTGGCGGGCGCCGCGGGTAACCGGCGAGATCACCTACTTCCGCAACGCCATCGACGACTACATCTATCGGGAGCCCCTCGACGAGGCCGACCTTGATCCGGGGATCGCGGCGGAGATCGACGCGCTTTTCGGTCACGAAGGGCACGACGACCTGCCGTTCGCGCGCTTCGTGGCCACCGACAGCCTGCTGCAGGGGGTCGAGAGCCATGCCGACATTCCGCTCGGCGGCGGGCTGCGCCTCGAGGTCGGCCTCGATTACCTCAGGGGCACGCTGCGCCAGACCGGCGAGCCGCTGCCCCGCATGCCGCCGTTCCGCGGCCGCGCCGGCGTGAACTATTCGCGCAATGCGTTTCGTGCCGGCGGCGAGGTGGTGGCGGTGTCCCGGCAAGCCCGGGTGGCGCGCGCCGAAACGGCGACGGCCGGCTACGGCCTGGTCAAGCTGTTCTCGTCGTACTCGTTCGGCGCGGCGGGCGTGACCCACACGATCACGGCGCGGGTCGACAATGCCACCGACGAGACCTACCGGAACCACCTGTCGCTGATCAAGGATTTCGTGGCCGAGCCCGGACGCAGCGCCAAGCTCGTGTACTCGGTGACGTTCTGAATACGGCCGGGACGGCCGCCCGATCAGGGCCGGGCCGGGCCGGCGGCGTAGTCGAGCGTCAGGTGCACGAGCGCACGGACGCCGGTGATCAGCGCGGCCTCGTCGATCAGGAAGCGGGGGGAGTGGTTCATCGGGGCCTTGCCCATCTCGGCCGGCGGCGTGATGCCGAGCAGCAGGAAGAGGCCGGGCACCTGGCGCTGGAACTGCGAAAAGTCCTCCGCGGTCGTGATTTTCGTCCCCTCCTCCAGGCCCGCGCCGGCAACGCGCCGCAGCGTCGGCAGCATCCGTGTGGTGAGGTCGGGATCGTTGGTCGTGACGGGGTTGCCGCGGTCGATTCGCACCTGTGCCGTTGCGCCTCCGGCCTCGGCGATGCTGCCGGCGGTCCGCTCGATGCGCGCGTGGATGTCTTTCTGCATCTCGCCGTCGAAGGTCCGGACGGTGCCCGTCAGCCGGATGGAGTCGGGGACGATGTTGTTGCGGATGCTGCCGTCGAACTGGCCGACGGTGATGATCGCCGGCTGCGCCGTGATGTCGATCTGACGCGAGACGATGGTCTGCAGCGCCAGGATGATCTGCGAGCCGATGACAATGGGGTCGACCCCCTGCCACGGGGTGGCGCCGTGCGTCTGCCGCCCCTGCACCACGATCTCGAACGTGTCCGAGGCGGCCATCATCGGCCCGCTGCGCCAGGCGATGTGGCCCGACGGGACATTGCCGTAGACGTGCAGTCCGAATATGGCGTCGACGCGCGGATCCTTCAGCACCCCTTCCTTGATCATCAGCTCGGCGCCGGCCGGCCGCTCGTCGCGCGGGGCCCCTTCCTCGGCCGGCTGGAAGATGAACACGACGCTGCCCGGCAGCTGATCCCTCATCCCGGTGAGGACCTTGGCGGCCGCCAGCAGCATGGCCATGTGCGTGTCGTGCCCGCAGGCGTGCATCACGCCGACGGGGCGCCCTTCGTACTCCGTCCTGGCGCGGCTGGCAAACGGCAGGCCGGTCTCCTCGGTGACGGGCAGGCCGTCCATGTCGGCGCGCAGGGCCACGACCGGCCCCGGCCGGGCCCCGCGCAACACGGCCACGACGCCGGTGCGGCCGACGCCCGTCCGCGGTTCGAGGCCGAAGCTGCGCAGCGCGTCCGCGATGTACTTGGCGGTCCCGGTCTCGCGGTTCGACAGCTCGGGGTGCTGGTGGAGGTGGCGGCGCCAGGCCAGCATCTCCTGTTCGACCGCGGCGATGCGGCCGTCGACGTCGGCGCCGGGGCGGACGGCAGGGGGACTCTGGGCCTGCGGCACGAGGAGGAGCGCGAGGAGCGTCAGGAGCGGCGTCATGGTTTCGATAGAATACCCTGGTGCAGTGCCGCAGTTGCGGGACCGAGATCGCGAACAAGGCCATCGTCTGCTACCGGTGCGGTGCCGCCACGACGGATCCCGTCCGCCGCGCGGTGCCGATCAAGCCGTCCCGCAGTCCGCGCGCCTCGTTCGTGGCCGCCGCGGTGCTCCTGCTCGCCGCCCTCTACACCGGCTATGCTTCGCAGACGGCGGCCGCGCCCGACCAGTGGCAGACTGTCGCCGGCGTGCTGGCCGGAGCGGCCGCCCTGGTGCTCGTGCTCGGGGTGCTCCGGAGCCGGCGCCGGTGAGCCGACAGTCGATGCCCCACCTGACCCCGCGCCTGATTTAAACTGAAGAGCCATGCCCGACGCCCGCCTGGAAGTCAACGACGCCCTGGGCAAGCGAATCGTCCCGATCGCCAAGCCGCAGTTCGAGATCGGCCGCCGCGAGACCAACGACCTGCGGCTGGCCGGCAGCGAGGTGTCGCGGGATCACGCCGAGATCACCCTCGATGGGAGCCACTTCACCGTCAAGGACCGCAACTCGCGCTACGGCACCTTCGTGAACGGCGAGCAGGTAACCGACCGGGTGCTGGCCCACGGCGACAAGATCCGGCTGGGGCGGGCGGGCGGTGCCGAACTGACCTTCCTGCTGGCCGACGCGCCGCAGCCGGCGGCGGACCGCGCGACGACGACGGCGATCGGCGACCTGCGGCAGATCGCGGCGCTGCTCGAGGGGCTGCGCGCGCTGGGCTCGGGCCGGGTGCTGGACGACGTGCTGTCGCTGGTGCTCGATTCGGCCATCGAGGTGAGCGGCGCCGAGCGCGGCTTCATCATGCTGGCGATCGAGGCCGACGAACTCGAGTTCAAGATGGCCCGCGGCCGGGGCCACACCACCCTGTCGGGCAGCAGCTTCGCGACGAGCCGGAAGATCCCGGAAGAGGTGTTCCGGACCGGCACGCCCCGGCTGGTCGCCGACCTGCTCGACGGCGACCTCGCGGACGTCCACCGCGGCACCGTCGCGCTCGGCATCCGCAACGTGCTCTGCGTGCCGCTCCGGCTCGTGCGCTACGTGGACAAGGCGGAGAACGTCGGCGAGGAGCGCCGCATCGGCGTGCTCTATCTCGACAGCCGGGAGAAGGGCTCGTTGCTCTCGGGTTCGACGCGGGCGGCCCTGGAGACCCTGGCGACCGAAGCCGCGGTCGCCATCGAAAATGCGCGGCTCTACCGCGAGACCATGGAAAAGGCGCGGATGGAGCAGGAGATGCGCATCGCGGCCGAGATCCAGCGCGCGCTGCTGCCGCGTGCCGGGCGGGCCGGCGCCTATTTCCGCGCCGCGGCGGCATCGCTGCCGTGCCGCTCGATCGGCGGCGACTTCTACGACTACGTCGACACCGACGACGGGTCGCTGGGGTTCGCGCTCGGCGACGTCGCGGGCAAGGGGCCGCCGGCGGCGCTGCTCAGCGCGATGATGCAGGGCGTGTTCGCCGCCCAGGCGGCGACGAACGACGCGCCGGCCAAGACGATCGCCCGCGTCAACCTCGCGCTCTACCGGCGCGGCATCGAATCGCGCTTCGTCACGCTGATGTACGGCGTCCTCGACGCCAGCGGCAAGCTGGTCTACTGCAATGCCGGGCACAACCCGCCGCTCATCATCGGCGCCTCGGGCGTGCGGCGGCTGGAGTGCGGCGGGCCGATCGTCGGGCTGTTCGAGGGCGCGAGCTACGACGAGGAGACCGTGTACCTCGCGCCGGGCGACTGGCTGGTGGTGTTCAGCGACGGCATCTCCGAGGCGATGTCGGTGACCAACGACGAGTACGGCGAGTCCCGCATCATCGAAATCGTGCAGGAGAATGCCGCGCTCGACCCGTCAGGCCTCCTGGACGCCCTCTTCGTCGACGTCCACAAGTTCACGCACGGGGCGCCGCAGAGCGACGACATCACGGCGATGGTGCTGCGCTACGCGCCATGAGGCCGCTGTCGAGCCGGCAGCGCGCCGCGGCGTGGCTGTGGCTCCTGGTCGCGGTCGTTGCCTGGAATGCCGTCTACGACCTGCGGATCACGCTCGGCGTGCGCGAGTACCTGCTGCAGGTCGCCTTGCACGAGTCCGGCAGCGCTCCCGCGATCCTGATGGCCGACGCGATGCGCGTGACGGTCAGGGGCGCGGTCATGGCGGCGTCGCTGTGGGCGTCCGTCATTCTCCTGGCCGGCATCGGGACGATTCGCCTGCTGCGAGCGTCCTGACCGGAGTGCGTTCCGGAGCTGTTGACGCCGTGACACATCCGCTGATCCACGACTGGAACGGGCCGGCCGCCGCCCCCGCGCATGCCGTTTTGCTCGACGACGAGACGCTGCGGGACGGGCTGCAGTCCCCCTCCGTGCGCTGCCCGACGATCGACGAGAAGCTCCAGATCCTGCGCCTGATCGATCGGCTGGGCATCGACACGGCGAACATCGGCCTGCCGGGCGCCGGCCCGCAGGTGGCCGCGGACGTGGAGCGGCTCGCCCGGGCGATGGTCGACGAACGGCTGCGGGTGCGCCCCAACTGCGCCGCGCGCACGGTGATCGCCGACATCCGGCCGGTCGCCGACATCGCGCAGCGCGTCGGGCTGGCGATCGAGTGCTGCACGTTCATCGGCTCCAGCCCGCTGCGGCACTACGCCGAAGGCTGGGGGCTCGACGACCTGCGGCGGCTGACCGAGGAGGCGATCGGCTTCGCGGTCGGCGAGGGGCTGCCGGTGATGTACGTCACCGAAGACACGACCCGGGCGGATCCCGCGACGCTGCGCGCCCTCTACAGCACGGCCATCCGGGCGGGCGCGAGCCGCGTCTGCGTGGCCGACACCGTCGGGCACGCGACGCCGCACGGCGCCGCGGCGGTCGTCCGCTTCATCGCTGGCGTGGTGGCGGAGTGCGGCGGCGGCGTCGGCATCGACTGGCACGGCCACCGCGACCGCGACTTCGCGATCGCCAACTCGCTGGCGGCGCTCGACGCCGGGGCCGGCCGGATCCATGGCGCGGCCATCGGCCTCGGCGAACGTGTCGGCAACACGCCGATGGACACCCTGCTCGTCAATCTCGTGCTGATGGGCTACCTCGAACGCGACCTGTCGGCGCTCGTCGACTATTGCGAGACGGTGTCGCGTGCCACCGGCATCCCGATCCCGCCGAACTATCCGGTCGTCGGCCGCGACGCCTTCCGCACCGCGACCGGCGTGCACGCCGCCGCGGTGATCAAGGCCCTGCGCAAGCAGGAGCCCGGCCTCGCCGACGCGGTCTATTCGGGGGTGCCAGCCAGCATGGTCGGGCGGGCGCAGGAGATCGAGATTGGCCCGATGTCGGGCAAGTCCAACGTGATCTTCTGGCTCGAAAAGCGCGGGCTGGCGGCGACCGACGCGGTGGTGGAGCGTGTGTTCGCCCGCGCGAAAGCGTCGCCGGCCGTGCTGACCGACGCGGAGATCGTCGCGGCGGTGCGGGGGGACGAGCCGGGCGCCGTCAGCGGCTGAGGCGCCCGCCGGGACCCCTCAGCGGCGCTTGTCCCGCGACAGGTAGTCGCGCTTCGGGGAGCCGGTGTAGATCTGGCGGGGACGCGCGATCTTCTGCTCCGGGTCGGTCAGCATCTCCTCCCACTGCGCCATCCAGCCGGCGGTGCGCGGGATGGCGAACAGCACCGGGAACATGTCGAGCGGGAACCCCATGGCCTGGTAGATCAGGCCGGAGTAGAAGTCGACGTTCGGATAGAGGCGGCGCGAGACGAAGTAGTCGTCCTCGAGGGCAATCCGCTCGAGCTCGAGCGCCGACTCGAGCAGCGGGTTCTTGCCGGTGACCTCGAACACGAGATCGGCCATGCGCTTGATGATCTTGGCGCGCGGGTCGTAGGACTTGTAGACGCGGTGCCCGAATCCCATCAGGCGCCCCTCCCCGGCCTTGACGCGCTTGATGAACGCCGGGATGTTGCTCTTCGATCCGATCTCGGCAAGCATCCGCAGCACCGCCTCGTTGGCGCCGCCGTGCAGCGGGCCGTAGAGCGCCGCCGCGGCGCCGGCGAGCGCCGAGAACGGGTCCACCTGCGAGCTCCCGATGCTGCGCATCGCACTGGTGCTGCAGTTCTGCTCGTGGTCCGCGTGCAGGATGAAGAGCACGTCGAGCGCCCGTTCGAGGACCGGGTGCGGCTTGTAGCGCGGCTCGGTCATCCGGAACAGCATGTGGAGGAAGTTGCCCGTGAAGCTGAGCTCGTTGTCCGGCAGCACGTAGGGGGCGCCGATGATGTGGCGGTAGGCGTACGCGCCGATGCCGGGCGCCTTGGCGACCAGCCGGACCATCTGCAGGCGGCGGGACTCGGCGTTCGAGACGTTCTTGGCGTCGGGATAGAAGGTCGACAGCGCCCCCACGGCACTGAGGAACATCCCCATCGGATGCGCGTCGTAGCGGAACCCCTCGAGAAACTTCTTCAGGTTCTCGTGGAGCATGGTGTGGTTTCGTACGTCGCGCCCCCAGTCGCCGAGCTGCGACTCGGTCGGCAGTTCACCGAACAGGAGGAGGTAGGCGGTTTCGAGAAAGTCGCTGTGTTCGGCCAGCTGCTCGATCGGGTAGCCGCGGTAGAGCAGGATCCCCTCGTCGCCGTCGATGAAGGTGATCTTGCTGCGGCAGGACGCCGTGTTCACGAACGCCGGGTCGTAGGTCATCATGCCGAACTCATCGGCCTCGACCTTGATCTGCCGGAGATCCATGGCGCGGATGGTGCCGTCCTGGATCGGGATCTCGTACTGCTTGCCGGTGCGGTTGTCGGTGATCGTCAGCGTATCGGCCATGGACTTCACGTCGCGCTTTCTCAATTGTCGTCGCCGTCAGGACGGTCGAGGCTGTCGGGATCCGTGGCGTCCGGCGCCGCCGGGGCCGAATCGTCGGGTATGCGGTAGTCCCCGGACAACCAGCGTCCGAGGTCTGCCAGCTGGCAGCGCTCGCTGCAGAACGGCCGCCACGCACCGTCCGCGGGCGCTCGACGGCAGTACACGCACAGGGGTTCGGGGCCTGCCAAACCCTAGTATTCAATCGTGAAGGGGATTGATCCGTCAACCGACCCGGATTCGGCGGCCCATTGTCCGCCTGGATCGGCAGGGCGCCGCCGCCAGTGCCGGCGCGATAGGGCGTCTGACCAACGGCCCGGATTCCGCCGCCGGCCCTATTGCGTGTCCGTGACGTGATGGCGCACGTCGCGCGCCGAGACCATGAAGATGACGTCTTCGGCCACGTTCGTGGCGTGGTCCCCGATCCGCTCGAGATGACGGGAAATGAGGATGAGATCGAGCGCCGGCTCGATGGTGACCGGGTCCTGCAGCATGAAGGTGAGCAGCTCGCGGAACACCTGCGTCTTGAGGGCGTCGAGCTCGTCGTCCTCGTTCAGCACCTGCTGCGCCAGCGCGATGTCCCGCCGGACGAAGGCGTCGAGGGCGTCGCGCAGCATGCGCTGGGCGATGTCGGCCATCCGCGGGATGTCGATCAGCTCCTTGACCGGCGGATGGCGCATGTAGCGCTTGACCGCCTCGGCGATGTTGACCGCCAGGTCGCCGACGCGCTCGAGGTCGGTGTTGATCTTGACCGCCGAGACAATCGCCCGCAGGTCCACCGCCATCGGCTGGTGCAGCGCCAGCAGCTTGAAGCACCGGCTGTCGATCTCGATGTGCAGCCGGTTGATCGGGCCGTCGCCGGCGAGGACGCGATCGACCGTCGGGCCGTTGCGCTCCACCAGCGCCTGCACGATCGAGCGCACGCGGTCTTCGGCCAGGCCGCCCATTTCGAGCAGCCGCGTCTTGAGCTGCTGGAGCTCTTCCTGAAAGTGCGGAACGAGACGGTCGGGCATGAGTCGATGTCGAGTTCGAGGTCCTGGTTGCGCGGTTCGCGGGCCGCACCGCGTGTCGGAGCGGGCCGGCGGCTACCCGAACCGTCCCGTCACGTAATCTTCGGTGAGCTTCTCCCCCGGATTGGTGAAGATGCGGTCCGTCGGGCCGTATTCGACCAGCCGGCCGAGCCAGAAGAACGCGGTCCGGTCCGAGACCCGCGCGGCCTGCTGCATGTTGTGCGTCACGATGACGATGGTGTAGCGCGACTTGAGCTGATAGATCAGCTCCTCGATGCGCTGCGTGGCGATGGGGTCGAGCGCCGACGCCGGTTCGTCCATCAGCAGGATCTCCGGCGTGACGGCGAGCGCCCGCGCGATGCACAGCCGCTGCTGCTGGCCGCCCGAGAGCGCCAGCGCCGAGTCGTGCAGCCGGTCCTTGACTTCGTCCCAGATGGCGGCCGCCGTCAGGCTCTCTTCGACCCGCTCCTGGAGCTCGGCGCGGCTCCGCGCCAGGCCGTTGATGCGGACGCCGTAGGCCACGTTCTCGAAGATCGACTTGGGGAAGGGGTTCGACTTCTGGAAGACCATGCCGACGCGCCGCCGCAGTGCGACCACGTCCGTCCCCGGCGCGTAGATGTCCCGCCCCTCGATGAGGACCCTGCCCTCGACGCGGGAGCCGGCGATGATGTCGTTCATCCGGTTCAGCGTCCGCAGGAACGTGCTCTTGCCGCACCCCGAGGGCCCGATGAACGCCGTGACCAGGTGCGAGGGAATGCTGACCGAGATCTCCTCGAGCGCCCGCTTGGCGCCGTAGTAGAAGTTCAGGTGCTCGACCTCGATCGCCGCGGCGGTCTCGGGCGAGGGCGGCGCAGGCGGCCGGGTCGGCAGCGCAATCGGCGGCGGGGTGGTCTGGAGGAGGCTCATGCCGGCTCAGGCGACAGTATCCCGGCCTGGTTTCCCGCCGGTTTCCGCCCTGTAAAATCCATGTAAACGGCGTGTGGCGGCATCTGCCGATCAGGCGGACGCGCCCGGTGTCCGCCCCCGGCGCCCCTTCGCGCCAGGCGCGCGCCGTGCCCGCTTCGGCTGCGGCGGCCCGGCCGGCGCCTCCCTGCCGGGTGTCTCCTGATACTCGCGGCTGGCGACCTCGAACCGGATGGGCTTCCCAAGCACGGCCTCGAGCGGCGCGACATGGCGATGGGCCGCCCAGAGCTCCAGCTCGGAGTCGCCGGTCGCCCGCAGCCGCGCGAGGTAGTCGTCCCCTCGCGGGTAGAGGTCGAGGCCGGCCAGCGCCTGCGAATGGCTGCGGTCGAGCCCTTCGGCGAGCCGCAGCATCGCCGCCAGCGCCTTCACCGCGCGCCTGGTGGCGCCCCGCAGGTCGCCATAGCCGTCGTGCGACTTCTTCGGCGTCGCCTGCCGGTGGTAGCGCGCCACCAGCGCGATGATTTCAATCTCCTCGGGTTCGAAGCCGCGCAGGTCGCCGTTCTTGATGAGGTAATACGAGTGGCGGTGATGGCGCTCGTAGCTGATGTGAACGCCGACGTCGTGCAGCAGGGCGCCGTACTCGAGCCAGTCCCGCTCGCGATCGCCGAGCCCGTGCACGCTTCGTGTCTGGTCGAAGATGGCCAGCGCCAGGCGCGCGACCTGCTGCGCATGTTCCGGCCAGTAGCCGCAGCGTTCCCCCAGCTCGATGACGCTGCGCCGCCGGACGTCGGGATAGCGTTCCACCTTGCGGATGCGTGCGCTGTTGCGATGGATGTAATCGAGGACCAGCCCCTCGCGCAGCGCGAGATCGCACAGCGTGAACTCGTCGGCGCCGAGCCGGCGGACGATCGTGTCGAGCAGCACCGATCCCGCGACCGAGAGGTCGGCGCGGCGGGGATCCAGGCCGGGCACCGCCAGGCGCTCCTCGAGCGACAGGCCGGTGAGCTTCTTGCGCAGCTTGTGCAGCGCCTTCGCGCCCACCCGGCGGTTCCGGAGATCCTCGATCGGCGTCCCGCCATCGGCCGACGCGAGCGCGCCGAGGCTGAGGATCGTGCCGGACGTGCCGATCACGCGGTCGAAGCCCCGGGCGGCAACCTGATCGAGATACGCTCCCATCTCGCGGTGCAGGTGCTTCACCAGCCGGCGCTCGTCGCCGCCGCCGAGCGGGTCGGACTTGACGAACGCCTCGGTCAGCCGGATCACGCCGACCTTGAAGCTCTGGCCGAGCGACAGCTGCGTGGCCGAGCCGAGCGTCACTTCGACGCTGCCGCCGCCGATGTCGATCACCACGCCGGTGGATCCGCCGATGTCCACGCCGTAGCCGGCGGCGAGGTGAATCAGCCGGGCCTCTTCCGTGCCGGAGATCACCTTGACCCGGATGCCGGTCTGGCGGTCGACCTCGGCAATGAAGTCGCCGCCGTTGTCGGCTTCGCGGGTGGCACTGGTGGCGGAGGCGACGATCTCGTCCACCTTGTGGGACTCGGCCAGGCGCCGGAACTTCGCGAGGGTCTGGAACGCCGCGGCCATCGCCGTGGGCGTGAGGCTGCGGCCGCCCAGTCCGCCGGCGCCGAGGCGGACCATGTCCTTCTCGCGGTCGATGACCTCGAACGACAGATCGGGCCGGACCTTCACCACGATCATGTGGATCGAGTTGGTGCCGATGTCGATGGCGGCTAGGCGCATGCGGGGCAGCTGGGGTGCAGAGGCGGCGGATGGCGTGGCGACACGGCGCGCCCGGGCCCGTCACATCGGCGTTATATACTGACGCCTCGGTCAGGGACCCATGTCATCAACGCCCGGAAACGGTCTGCATCCTACCACGATCCGCCCGCTCGTCCCCGTTACCACGACGCTGCTGCTGCGGCGCGCCAGGGCCCTCGAGCGCCACCTGCCGGCGGCCATCGCGGGAGACGATGCCGGGGTCCATCAGGCGCGGGTGGCGTCGCGGCGGCTGCGCGAAGCGGTGCCGGTGCTGGCGGCCGGGATCAAGCGCGCCCGAAAGGCGGGCCGGAAGATTCGCCAGGTGACGCGCGCGCTCGGGACGGTCCGCGAGATGGACGTCACGATGCACGTCCTCGACGAGCTCGCGCGGCGGCCGGAGATCCCCCGGAACGCACTCGAGGACGTGCGCGCCCACGTCCTCGCCGAGCGCGACCGGCGGCGCGAGGTGATGCACGCGCGGCTGCGCAAGCTCAACACCGCAAAACTGCACCGGCGCCTCAACGAGCTCGCCGTCGACCTGACGGCGTCGGTCACCGGCGCGTGGCGCGAGACGCTCGCCGCGCGCGTCAACGTCCGGGGCAAGCGCCTGTCGGCCGCCATCCGGACGGCCGGCCAGATGTACGACCCCGAACGCCTGCACCAGGTCCGCATCGCCACCAAGAAGCTGCGCTACGCCCTCGAGCTCGCCGCCGACTCCCACACCGCGGCCGCCCGCCCCCTCGTCGCCACGCTGAAGCGGACGCAGGAGGCGCTGGGGCGGCTGCACGATCTGCAGGTCATCCAGGGACACGTGGCGGACGTGCAGGTCCGCCCGCCGCAACGGCGGGGCGCCGGCGACGGCGGCCTCGACGTCATCATGGCCGCGCTCGAAAAAGAGTGCCGGCACCTGCACGCCCGATACGCCAAGCAGATCCCCTCCCTGATCGACCTGGCCGAGGCCTGCCGGTCCACCATCCCGGCGCAGATCGCCGAGCCCGAGGAGCCGGCGGCTGCCACCGCGCCGCGGCCATCGCCCGGTAAGCGCAGGTAGTGATGGGCATGCTGGAGCTCTACCTGATCCGGCACGGGCTGGCGGCGGAGCGCGGTCCCGAATATCCGGACGACGGGGAGCGCCCCCTGACGGCGCGCGGGGTGACGTCGCTGCGCGAGGAAGCGAGCGGGCTGGTCAGCCTGGGCGTGACCTTCGACCTGATGATTGCCAGCCCCCTGGTCCGTACGCTTCAGACCGCGGAGGTCCTGGCCGGCGCGCTCCCGGACCGCCCGCGGATCGTGACGAGCGACGCCCTCGCCCCGGCGGGGACCACCGCCGCCGTGCTCGAGGAGATCGCGCGGCACCGCCGCGAGGCCAAGCTGGCCCTGGTCGGCCACGAGCCGAACCTCGGGGAGCTGGCCGGTTCGCTGCTTGGCGCACGCACGGCCATTCCCTTCAAGAAGGGGGCAATCTGCCGGATCGACTTCGCGGCGTGGCCGCCGCAGCACACCGGCGAGCTGCGCTGGTTCCTGCCGCCGCGCGTACTGAGAAAGCTCGGCTGACCGGCCACGGAGCGCGGCGCAGGGCAACGGGAGGAGCTGATTGTGACGATCGTGAGGCGCATGGTGGCGCTGCTGCTGGCGACGGCCGCGGCCTCGGCAGCGATGTGGGCACAGGGTGGGACACCGGCCAGAATGCGCACGGTGATTGCCCACCGCGGCGCGTCCGCCTACGCGCCGGAGCACACCCGCGCCGCCTACGAACTGGCGGTGGCGCAGGGGGCGGACTTCGTCGAGCAGGATCTCGCGGTCACCCGCGACGGCGTGCTCATCTGCCTGCACGACGAGTCGCTGGAGCGCACCACCGACGTCGAGCAGGTGTTTCCCGACCGCGCGCGGGTGGACGCGGCCAGCGGCGTGCGCCGCTGGATGGCGGCCGACTTCACGCTCGCCGAGGTCAAGCGGCTCGATGCCGGCAGCTGGTTCGCCCCGAAGTTCAGCGGCGAGCGCATCCTCACCTGGGACGAGGCCGTCGCCGTGGTGAAGGGGCGGGCCGGCCTCTATCCCGAGTTGAAGTCGCCGGCGCTCTACACCTCGCGCGGCATCGACATGGTGAAGCTGGTTGCCGCGGCGCTGCGGCGGGGCGGCTTCGCCACGCCCGGCGCCCCGCCGCTCATCCTGCAGTCGTTCGACCCCGACGCCGTGCGCGCCCTGCAGCGCGAGCTGCCCGGCATCCCGCGCGTGCTGCTCATCGATCTGCGGATGGCCGGCACCTGGCTCACCGCCGACGGCCTGAAGTCGGCGGCGGCGTTTGCTTCGGGGATCGGGCCGGCCAAGCAACTGATCGACCAGCGGCCGGAGCTGGTGGCGGCGGCCCATGCCGCCGGCTTGACGGTCACCCCGTACACCTTCCGCGCCAGCAACAGCGGCCGCTTTCCCGGCGTCCGCGAGGAGATGGCCTACTTCTTCTCGACGCTGGGCGTGGACGCTGTCTTCACCGACAATCCCGACCTCGCGCCGCGCTGAGCGCGGCGCCCACCGTCGCCGCCCGGCTCCTCACACCGCCAGTTCGCTCCGGACCTGGCGCCCGGTCGTGTTCGCGGCGTCGGTGTCGAAGCTTTGCGTGCCGACGCTGAGGTGCCCGATGCGGGTATAGAGCGCCAGCAGCGTCGCGCTGTTCACGACCGAGCGATCGGCCGCGACCTCGAGCGCGTGGCGCAGCTCGTGCGCGATGACCGCAATCATGTCGTCGCGGCCGAGCGTGGTCAGGACCTGCACGCGGAGGTAGCGGCTGCGACTGTTCCCGTTCTGGAAGATCAGCCGGCCGTTGGTGCCCGGCGGCAGGGCGAACGTCGTCTCGACATAGACGATGACGTCCGAGCGATGGAGCTGCATGACCAGATCGGCGAAGGTGCGCGAGCGCTGCACGCCGCTGGCGAGGAGCGTGGCGACGCGTTCGTTGGTGGTGCGAACCCGGCGGCCGGGTGCGGTCAGCGCGGCCATCACCGCGCCGGCGTCGAACGCTGTGACGAGTCGTGGGACGGCCGGCGCAACTGCCGGAGCAGGAGCCGGCGCGGGTGCCTCGATGGCGCTTGCGAGCAGCAGCGGAACGAACCAGAGCATGGGATCCTCCAGAAGAATGTTCCGTGGCTCCTCATCCGGCCGTGCGGGCCGCCGGCCTCCACTCCAGGCGACTCGGACTCTTAGACGGGAGCCGCGCGCTGGAGTTGTGGTGTGCGGAAAATCAGTGGGGACGGCTGGCGTGATGAAGCGCCCGCAGCGGGCGCTGCGGGGCTGCAGGGGCGGGGGCTGACCGCGACAGGCGGGCGGCGGCGGGAAGGCTGACGGTCCGGGCCCGGCTCAGACCGTCACGCCCGGCTCGATCCGCCCCCCCTTGGGAACGATGATGATGCCGTTGCGGATGTAGTAGCCGTCGCCGTCCGCTTCCTGGACGCCGCGCTCGTTGACGAGCCGCGCGCCGTCGCCGATGCGGGCATTCTTGTCGACGATCACGCGATCGAGCACGACGTCCCGGCCGATGCCGAGGGCAATCTCGCTGGCGGCGGTCTCTTCCTCGTAGAAGTCGGCGCCGAGCAGCACCGAGCGGGTCACCGTGCTGCCCGGGCTGATGTGGCTGCGAATGCCGACCACCGAGTCGCGCAGCTGACACGCGTCGAGGTAGCAGCCTTCGGCGACGATCGAGGCGTCGATGCGGCAGCCGTAGGTGCGCGTGCCGGGGAGGAAGCGCGGGTGGGTGTAGATCGGCGCCCGCGGATCGAAGAAGTTGAACGGGGCGCCGCGCTGCGTCAGCTGGATGTTGGCGTCGTAGAACGCCTCGATGGTGCCGAGATCGGCCCAGTAGCCGCGGTAGATGTAGGGGTGCACGCGGTGCGTCGCGAGGGACTTCGGGATGATCTCCTTGCCGAAATCGATGCCCGGCTGTTCGAGCGCCGCGAGCAGGATCTCCCGCGAGAAGACGTAGATGCCCATGGACGCGACGAAGGGCTTCTCGGGCGTGGTGCCGCCGGCGGTGGATCCGCGCGGCGTGCTGCTGCCGATCTCCTGCAGGCGCGCGGCATTCGGCTTCTCCTCGAAGCCCGCGATCTGGCCGTCCTGATCGAACAGGAAGATGCCCATCTGCGTCGCATCGTCCGGCGTCACCGGCTGTGCGGCGATGGTGATGTCGGCACGGCGCTCGATGTGCGACTCGACCATCTCGTTGAAGTCCATCCGGTAGAGATGATCGCCGGCCAGGATCAGGTAGTAGTCGGCGTCGTAGCCGGCGAAGTGGCGGGCGGCCTGGCGGACGGCATCGGCGGTCCCCTGAAACCAGTCCGAGCTCTCCGGCGTCTGCTCGGCGGCGAGCACCTCGACGAAGCCGTTGGTGAACACGTCCATCCGGTAGGTCTGCGCGACATGCCGGTTGAGCGACGCCGAATTGAACTGGGTGAGCACGAACATCCGCTTCATGCCGGCGTGGAGGCAGTTGCTGATCGGAATGTCGATCAGGCGGTATTTGCTGCCGAGCGGGACGGCCGGCTTCGAGCGCATGTGCGTCAACGGAAACAAGCGGGTGCCGCGGCCACCGCCGAGGATCAACGTCAGGACGTCGTTCATGCGGTTGATTCTACTTGCACTCTGCCGCTGAGGTCGCTGCGGACCCTGCCTGCCCCACGCCGGGCGGCGGCGGGCGGGTCTCGGACATCGAGAAGCGCGGCTGGCAGTGACCGCCGCGGCTCGTTCGCGGCACCCTCAGTCTGCGAAGCGGTAGCCGAGGCCCACGACGGTTTCGATCTGTGAGCCGCCCGGACCCGGGCGCCGAGCTCGCGCAGGCTGAACGGCTTCGTCACATAGTCGTCGGCCCCGAGAACGAGGCCCGACACCCGATCGGACTCGGTGGTCCCGGCCGTCAGCATGATGATCGGCAGCTGCGCGGCCGCCGGGCGGGATTGCAGGATCCGGCAGACCTCGCTGCCGCTGAGCACCGGCAGGTTCAGGTCGAGGATGACGACGTCGGGCGCCCCTTCCGCCACGGCGCGCAGCGCGGCATCGCCGCTGCCGACAATCGACGCCTGCATGTCGCCGGTGCGCTCGAGCGTGTGCGTGATGAGAGCGGCGATGTCCCCCTCGTCCTCGACCACGAGCACGTGGGCGACTCTGCGTCCGGCGCCGACCTGCCCGGCCTGCGCGCCGCCGGGCACGGCACCCCCCCGCGCGTCCCTGGGTCACCGGTGGTATCCATTGCCGGCAAGCGTATGACCCCGAGGTGTCGTGCCGTGACGGCGGCGTTGATTGTGGGTTACGGTCGCGCCAGGCCGTCACGGGCGATCAGGTTGGCGACCCGCGCGCGGATGTCGTCGCGGATCCGACGGACGGCCTCGGGCGGCTGCCCTTTGGGATCATCGAGCGGCCAGTCCTCGACCCGGGCGCCCGGCACCAGGGGACACGCGTCGCCGCAGCCCATGGTGACGAGCACCTGGGCGGTGCGCGCCAGCGCGTCGGACAGCCGCTGCGGGGCGGCGTCGCCGAGCGGCACCCCGGCATCCTGCATGGCGGCGACGACTTCCGGGTGGACCGCGACGGCCGGCGCGGTGCCGGCGGAGACGGCGCGCGCGCGCGCCGGATCGGCGAGCCGGTTGAAGAACGCGGCGGCCATCTGGGACCGCCCGGCATTGTGGACGCAGGCGAACAGGTAGGTCTTCATCTCTCTCTCTGTCGTCCGGCGGAACCGCCGTCACGCGCCGCGCTGGAAGCGTTCCATGCGGGCGGTGGCGAGGCGCGCGATCAGCGAGCAGGCCAGCACCAGCCCGACGAGCACGAGGGCGCCGGCCCAGGCCTGCCGGTGCCAGTCCGGGTACGGCGCGATGGCGTAGGTATAGATCTGGACCGTCAGCGTGGCGATTGGCTGGGCGACGTCGGTGCTGAAGAAGCGGTTGTTGAAGGCGGTGAACAGCAGCGGCGCGGTCTCGCCGGCGATCCGCGCCAGCGCCAGGAGGATGCCGGTCATGATGCCGGGCAGCGCCGCCGGGACGACCACGGTGAAGACGGCGCGCGCCCGGGTCGCGCCGAGCGCGAGCGCTCCTTCGCGCAGCGTCGCCGGCACCAGGCGCAGCAGCTCCTCGGTCGTGCGCATGATGAGCGGGATCATCATGACGCCGAGCGCGAGGCCGCCGGCAATCGCGGAGTAGCGCCGGAAGGGCAGCACCGCCACGCTGTAGACGAAGACGCCGATGACGATCGAGGGGACGCCGTTGAGGGTGTCGGCGGCAAAGCGGGTGGCGCTGGCCAGCCGGCTGCCCGCGTATTCGGCGGCGTAGATGCCGCTCATGATGCCGATCGGGATCGCGAACAGGGCGCCCAGGCCCGTCACAATCAGCGAACCGACGATGGCGTTGGCCATGCCGCCGCCGGTTTCCCCGACCGGCTTGGGCATCTGCGTGAAGAACGCCACGGTCAGCGACGAGATCCCCTGGGACACGACGTAGAACAGGATCAGCGCCAGCGGGACGAGCGCGACGACGACCGCCAGGCCGCACAGCACGATGACGGCGTGCGACAGGCCGCGGCGCCAGCGATTGCGCATCACGACGCCTCCTGGAGGACCGGCCGGCGGCTCTCGCGCGGCCGGCGCTGCCGCCCCATCGACCAGATGAACAGCCGCGAGATCATGTTGACCACCAGCGTGATGACGAACAGCACCAGGCCAATCTCCATCAGCGCGTGCAGGTAGAGGTCGTCGGTCGCCTCGGCGAACTCGTTGGCGAGGACCGCCGCCATGGTGTACTGCGGCGCGAACAGCGACCACGTCACCTGCGGGTTGTTGCCGATCACCATGGTCACGGCCATGGTCTCGCCGAGCGCCCGGCCGAACCCGAGCATGACCGCGCCGACGATGCCGGTGCGGGCGTAGAACAGCGCCATGCGGATCGCTTCCCAGCGCGTCGCGCCGAGCGCGAAGGCGCCCTCACGCTGCGACTGCGGCACCGCCTTGAGCACTTCGCGCGCCACCGACGAGCTGAACGGGATGATCATGATCGACAGGATCAGGGCGGCCGAGAGCATGCCGACGCCGAGCGGCGGGCCCGAGAAGAGCGGGATGCCGCGCAGGACGTCCGGCGTCGCGATCTCGAGCTGGCGCACGAACGGCACGAGCACGAAGACGCCCCACAGGCCGTAGACGATCGAGGGAATCGCCGCCAGCAGCTCGGTGAGGAAGACGAGCGGCGTGCGGATCGCCCGGGGCGCCAGCTCGGACAGGAAGATCGCGATGCCGAGCGCGATCGGCGTCGAGATGATCAGCGCCAGCACCGACGAGTACAGCGTGCCCCAGATGAACGGGCGGGCGCCGAACTCGCCGACCACCGGATTCCAGGTGTCGGTCCGCCAGAACTGCCACCCGAACTGCGCGAGCGCCAGCCGCGACTCGGTGACCAGCGCGTAGCCGATCGCCACGACCAGGGCGATGAGCACCAGCGCGAACACCGCGGTGGCCGCCCGGAAGACGACTTCGTCGGAGCGGATGTTGAGCCGCCGCATGGCCGTTACTCCAGCCGGATCGACTCGAGCGCCTCGAGCTCCATCTCGACCACCGCGGACGGCAGCGGCGCGTAGCCGAGCTCGCTGGCGTATTTCTGGCCGTCGGTCAGCGCCCAGCGCAGGAACTCCACCATCACCCTGGCCTGCGCCTTGTTCTCGGCAGTCTCGCGCAGCAGCAGCCAGGTGAAGGACGCGATGGGGTAGGCGTCGGCGCCGGGCGCGTTGGTGATCGAGACCCGGAAGTCGGCCGGCATGTCGGCGGCGGCGCCGGCGGCGGCCGCGGTGACGCTGTCCACCGAGGCCTTGACGAACGAGCCGGCGCTGTTCTGCACGGCGCCGAACGGAATCTGGTTCTGCAGCGCCCAGACGAGCTCGACGTAGCCGAGCGCCCCCGGCGTCTGCCGGACCAGCCCGGCGACCCCTTCGTTGCCCTTGCCGCCCACGCCCACCGGCCACCTGAGCGAGGCATCGACGCCGACCTGGCTCTTGAACTCGGGCGAGACCTTGCCCAGGTAGTCAGCCCACACGAACGTCGTGCCGGAGCCTTCCGAGCGGTGCACCACGGTGATGTCCGACGCCGGCAGCGCCACGCCGGCATTGAGTCCGCGCCAGCGCCGGGTCGTTCCACTTCGTGACCTTGCCGAGGATGATGTCGGCGAGCACCGGCCCGGTGAACTTCAGGTCGTTGACGCCGGCCAGGTTGTAGACCGGCACGACCGCCCCGAGCACGGTCGGGAAGTGGAGGACCTTGCCCGGCGCCGCCGCCATCTGCTCCTCCTTCATCGGCTGGTCCGACGCCCCGAAGAAGACCGTTCCGGCGAGCAGGCCGCGGATGCCGGCGCCGGAGCCCTGCGACTGATAGTTGATCTGCACGTGCGGGTGCAGCCGGTTGTACTCGGCGAACCACTTGGAGTAGATCGGGTAGGGGAACGTCGCTCCCATGCCGTTGATCTGCACCGTGCCGCCGGACGCCGGCGGCGACCCGCCCGAGCATCCCGCCGCCATCACCATCGCCATGGCGATCGCCATCCACCCGCCTGATCGCAGTCTCATACTCTCTCCTCTGTCTGTGCCCGCACGCCTGCCGACCGGCGTGGCCGCCGCGCCGGCATCAGAAATTGATCAGGGTATGCACCGCCCAGCGCCGCTCGTCGGCCCGAACCGGCACGTAGCCGTCGTTGTTCACGTGCTCGTAGTCGAGCAGAATGGCTGCCGACACCGAGCCCTGTCGCGGGAACCAGTACGCCACACCGGTGATGGTCCGGCGGCGCTCGCCCTGCCCGCTCGCCGTGGCCTGATCCTGCCGCAGCTGGTCGTAGCGCAACAGCCCCTCCCAGCCGTAGCCCTTCGGCGTCCTGGGGGTGGCCCATACCGAGTAGCCGCGGCCATCGAGCTTCCGGCTCGCGCGCAGGGTGCGATCGCTGGTCCCCAGGGTGTGAGCGCCGGCATTGACGTAGGGATGTTCGTAGGTGGCGCCCAGGATGGCGCGCCGGCGCTCGGCATCCCTCACGTAGGCGTCGTGGTCGTAGAAGCCGGTGAGGCGCAGCCCGCGCAGCCGCGCGCTCGACGGCAGCGGACGCACCGTGCCGCGCACCATGAACGCCTTCTGGTCGTTGGCTTCCGGGCGGCTGTAGGTGTCGCCGTTGTAGAACCCGCCATGGACGTCGCCGTAGTCCCCGGTGAAGACGTAGCGGACGGAGGCGCCGACGTCGGAGGACGACAGGATCCCCTCGCGGTCCTCCAGGGTCTGGCCCTGGAACCGGTAGCGGTAGACGCTGTCGAGGAAGTCGATCCACGGGGTCTGCTGCATGCCGAACCGGGCGAACGATCCGCGCGGCAGCCAGTCGTCGAGGTTGACCTGCCCGTAGGCGTACTTCAGCCGGAAGGTCAGGCTGCCGTTCGCCGAGCTGCCGCTGCCGCTCTCCCGGACGATGTCGGGCGTGACGCGGAAGGCGATCAGGCGGGAGACGTTGCCGGTCACGTTGATATAGGTGCGCGCGACGTTGAAGGCGTTCGGCGTGAAGGTGTTGCCGTCGGCATCAACGCCCTTGGGCTGCTGCGTCACGGTGTAGTCGGCAAACAGCGTGATCCCGACGCGCAGCGACGGCGTGTCGTCGGCCTGCGGCGCCGGTGCCGGCGCGGCAGGCGGCGCCGGAGGCGTCTGGGCGCCAGCGGGGCCCGCCGCGGCAGCCCCGGCCACCGCCACCATCAATACCAGCCGGCAAACGGTCGTATGCGCACGAGTCACTATCGCTCCTCACCATATTGACGGCACGTTTCGGACCGGTCACGGTCGTGTTTCGTCCGTGTAAACTCACCGGCCCGGGGCCGGCGCCGTGGCGTTGCGCCGATATTTCGTGGCCGTAAAAACACATGACGCCGCGGTAAAAATGCCGCGCCCCTTTCTGTTTAGCACGACTGAAACAGTTTCGTAGCGGACCGATCACAGCCGGCCGGTAACCTCTTCTCCTCTCGACCATGCTGTCGCGGCATGGCGGCACGCGGTACCGCCTGCTGGCGGTCAACCACAGCGGCCCCACGACGTCGTATGCGGGTTTCGACGTGCAGCGGACGACCGCTTTTGGTGCGAACCGCCACCGGGGAAGTGCGGGCGCTCCGGCTGTTCGGGGCCACGATCGCGCGAAACGGCCGATACACGCTGTTCAGCTACGTCGTCGACTAGCCGGCCGCCTGTTCCCCGTCGTTTCGGTCCGCATCCGGCACCGCTGCCCTTCAATGTAGCGGCGCCGTGACGAATCGGTGCAGTCTGCGCCCTATCTGCTAAGATTCGGCGCGGAGGACCGAGTGGCGTTCAGACTGATACCGCGGGAAGAGCGGTTTTTCGACGATTTCGTCGCCCTGGCGGAGCAGATTCGCCGCGGGGCGGCCATGCTCGAGGAGATGCTGGCCCCGGATCAGCCGATCTGGGACAAGGCGGACCAGATCAAGGAGGTCGAGCACAAGTGCGACTTCCTCACCCACGAGATCATCCAGCGCCTGCACCGGACCTTCGTGACCCCGCTCGACCGTGAAGACATCCACTCCCTGGCCCGCTCACTTGACGACGTGATGGACGCGATCGACGACTCGGCGGCCATCGTCCGGCTCTACCGGATCGACCACGTCCGTCCGGCAGCGCGCGACCTGGCGCGGGTCATCAAGGCGTCGGCCGATCAGATGCTGGTGGCGCTGCGCGCCCTCGAACGGCGAAAAGGGGTGGCCGAGCCCGCCGTCGAGATCAACCGCCTCGAGAACGAAGCCGACCGGATCCACCAGGAAGCCGTGCGTCTGCTGTTCGACGAGGAGCGCGACCCGATCGTCATCATCAAGTGGAAGGAGATCCTCGATTTCCTCGAGGATGCGACCGACCGCTGCGAGGATGTCGCCAACGTCGTCGAAGGTGTCGTCGTCAAGCACGCCTGAGCCTGATGGACACCAACCTGGTCGCGGTCACGACGCTGGTCGTCGTCGCGCTGATTTTCGACTACATCAACGGTTTCCACGACGCCGCGAACTCGATTGCGACGGTAGTCTCGACCCGGGTGCTCACGCCCGGCAAGGCGGTCGTCTGGGCCGCGTTCTTCAACTTCATCGCCGCCTTCACCTTCGGCACGGCGGTCGCGAAGACCGTCGGATCGGGGCTGGTGGACATCAACGTGGTGAGCTTCGCGGTGATCTTCGCCGGCCTGATGGGTGCGATCATCTGGGATCTGATCACCTGGTACTACGGCCTGCCGACGAGCTCCTCGCACGCCCTGATCGGCGGCTACGCCGGCGCCGCAGTGGCCAAGGCCGGCTTCGCGGCCATCATCGTGTCGGGCTGGACCAAGACGCTCATCTTCATCGTGCTGGCGCCGCTCATCGGCATGATGCTCGGGTTCGGGTTGATGGTGGCGATCCTGTGGTTGTTTGCCGGCACGTCGCCCGGGAAGGTCGATCACTGGTTCCGGCGGCTGCAGCTGGTGTCGGCGGCGGCCTACAGCCTGGGGCACGGCGGCAACGACGCCCAGAAGACCATGGGCATCATCGCCGGCGCCCTGGTGGCCGGCGGCTACCTCGATCTCGTCGATGGCCAGATGCCGATCCCGTTCTGGGTGATCATGGCGGCGCATGCCGCCATCTCGCTCGGCACGCTGTCGGGCGGCTGGCGCATCATCCACACCATGGGATCGCGGATCACGAAACTGCAGCCGGTCGGCGGCTTCGCGGCGGAGACGGCGGGCGCCATCTCGCTCTTCACCGCCACCCACCTGGGGGTGCCCGTGAGCACGACCCACACCATCACCGGCGCCATCATCGGGGTGGGCTCGATCAAGCGGCTGTCGGCCGTGCGCTGGGGGGTGGCCGGGCGCATCGTGTGGGCGTGGATCCTGACCATCCCGGCGGCGGCGGCGATCGCCGCGATCATCTACGCGATCGTCGCCGTCACGATCGCGCCCTAGCGGCCGCGGCTGCCCGCGTCCGCACTCACTCGGCGGGAAGCTCCACCGTCATGATGGCGCCGCGCTCCGCCCCGTTGGCCGCCGCGACCCGCCCGCCGTGAAGCTCGATCAGGTGCTTGACGATCGCCAGGCCCAGCCCGGTGCCGCCGGGGTCCCGCTCGCCGCGGGAGCGGGCCTTGTCGACCCGGTAGAAGCGCTCGAAGACGCGGGTCAGATCCGCCTCGGGGATGCCGCGGCCCTGGTCGGCGACGGTCAGGACGATGCGGTCGCCGGCCCGGTGCGCGCGCAGGGCGATCGCGCTGCCTTCGGGGGCGTAGTTGATGGCGTTCTCCAGCAGGTTGCGCAACGCGTCGTGCAGGCCGGGCGGGTCGCCCGGCACGGTGGCGGCGTCGGGGGCGATGTCGCGCTCGACCCGCTGGCGGCGCGCCGCGAGCAGCGCCGCGAGCTCCGTTTCGACGCCGTCGAACAGCACGTCCACCTGGCAGGCGACGCGCTCGCGCGGCTCCTGTCCGGCGTCGAGCCGGGCGAGGCGGAGGAGGTCGCGGACGAGCCGCTCCATCCGCAGCGTGTGCCGGGCGATGATCTCGAGGAAGCGCCGCGTGTCGGCGGCGTCGGCATCCCCTTCGAGCAGCGCCTCGACGTAGCCCCGGACCGCGGTCAGCGGCGTGCGCAGCTCGTGCGAGACGTTGGCGACGAAGTCGCGCCGGACGCGGTCGGCGCGCCGCAGGTCGGTGATGTCGTGCAGGACGACGACGGCGCCGGCGCCGCGCCCGGCGGCGACCGGCGCGCTGCGCACGACAACAGTCAGCGCCTGCTGCAGCGGCAGCTCGACACTGTCGCCTGCCGTGCCGTCGAGGGCCTCGGCGACGCGCGCGGCAATCTCGGGGTGGCGGACGATCTCCAGATAGTGATGCCCCTCGACCGCGCTGGTCAGGCGCAGCATCCGCCGCGCGGCGGGGTTGACGAGCTGCAGCTGTCCCTGGTCGTTCACCACCAGCACCCCTTCCGCCATGCCGCCGAGGATCGCCTCCATCCGGGCGCGGTCGGTGGCGAGCTCGGCGGCGCGGCGGCCGATGGTGCGGACGGCCCCGTCGAGGGCCCGCGCGACGATCCCGATCTCGTCGTGGCCATAGTCGCGCGCCGCGCGCGAGAAGTCTCCCGCGGCGTAGCGGCCAGCGACCGCCGCAATCGCGCGGACGCGGCGGCTGATGAGCACCGACGTCGCCCACGCTACGATCAGCGCCATGGCCAGGCCAGCGGCGCCGGCGACCGCGGCGCCGCGCAGGATCGCGGCGAGCTGTTCGTCGACGGCGGTCAACGGCAGGGCGAGGCGCACCTCCGACAGCTGCGGCACCGTCGGGTTCCGCACCGGGACGGCGACATAGAGCATCTCGGTCCGGATGGTTGCGCTGTAGCGCCGCGCGACGCCGCTGCCGAGCCGGCGCGCCTCCAGGATCTCCGGCCGGGTGCCGTGGTTCTCGATGGTTTCCAGCTGCCCGGCGGTCAGCTCCGAATCCCCGACGACCGCGCCGTCCGGCGCCACGAACGTCACGCGCGCGTGAATGAGGCGGCCGAGTGCGTCCGCCTCGGCAGCGAGCTCCGCCGGTGTGGCCGGGGCGCGGTGGGAGAGCGTCGCGGCGACGAGGCGCGCTTCATCGATGAGCGAGCGCTCGATCTGCGCCACGACGTTCCGCCGCACGCTGACCGATGCCATCGCCACCGCCACGGCCAGCGTGACCGACGCGGTGAGCAGCGCGGTGAAGAAGGACCGGCCCTGGAACGTCACGACGTGGCGGCGTCGACCAGCTTGTAGCCGAACTGCTTGACGGTTTCGATCGCGCCGGCGAGGACCGGCACCTTTTCGCGCAGCCGGCGGATATGGACGTCCACGGTCCGGGTGCCGCCGGTGTACTGGTAGCCCCAGACGTCGGTGAGGAGCAGGTCCCGCGACAGCACGCGCCCGCGATGCTCGAGCAGGTACTGCAGCAGCAGGAACTCCTTGGCGGTCAGCCGGACATCCTGGCCGTCCACGGTGACGGTGTGGCGGTCGGCGTCGATCAGGATGGGGCCGTAGCGCAGGACCGGGCTGACCGGGGCGCCGCGCTGCGTCCGGCGGAGGAGCGCGGTGACGCGCGCCGCCAGCTCCTTGGGGCTGAACGGCTTGGTGACGTAGTCGTCCGCGCCGAGCTCGAGCCCGGCGATCCGGTCGGCTTCGTCGGCGCGGGCGGTCACCATGATGATGGGAATGGCCGCGGTGCGCGGCTCGCTCCGCATCGCCTGGCACACCATCAACCCGTCGAGCCCGGGCAGCATCAGGTCGAGCACGACGAGATCCGGCACGGTGCCACGCAGGTAGGGTATTACGGCGGCACCGGAGGCCAGCTCCTCGACGGTGTGGCCCGCCTTCTCCAGCGCGTGCCGGATCAGCTCCGCGATATCGGGGTCGTCTTCGACAACGAGGATCTTGGACATCTCTGCCTGGCGCCGGTCGCTACGTCCGGCCGCCGATCGCTTCTCCCTCCAGCACGGTCGTGGCGCCGGACGCGAACGCCTTCCGGAAGCCGTCGGCCGTGGCGCAGTCGCGCGCCGCCAGCCGGCGGGCCGCGATCTTCAGCGGGATCCGCTGTCCGTCGAAGGGATCGGGGGTGATCTCGAGCGTGACGCCGTTGAGTATAGCCCGGTAGCCGATGCCCGACATCGGCGTCGTCCACCCGTTGCAGAAGATGAGCGAGAGCTGATCGCCGGCGCGCAGGAAGCGGTAGTCGTCGGGGATGGCGGCCGCCTCCTCAAGCGTCAGCCTGGCCTGGAGGCCGTCGCGGATGCGCTGCATGGTCGCGAAGAACGTGCGCCAGGCGGGGTCCTGGCGAAGCGGGGCATGGATCGCGAGGGCGTGCTCGGCCACGAGCGTTGCGATGTAGGGGGACGTCGCCGCCAGACGTTCGGTGGCCCGTGGCCAGATGCGGTGTTTCACCGCGGGCGGCACGGCAACGAAATCGAGCGGCTCTCCGGTATCGCTGACGTGGAGCTGGGCGTCTTCCTCCCGCCAGCCGTCGTCGTGCGCGTGGGTCGCGGCAAGGATGGCGCCGCGACGGGGATGGGCGGGGAAGCCGCCGGACGTCCAGTGGGCCATGAGGTCTGCGGCGAGGGCGGCGTGATCGGTCTGCAACATACAGAGGAGCTCGTCGCCGCGTCGCTGGATGAGCACGGCAGATTCTCGCACGGGTGCTGTTTCAGGGGTCGAGGTGGGGCGGCGGGCGCGGCTGTCCGGTTGACCTCTATCGATGAGCCATTTTGAGGACATTACGAATCTGGCGCACTCGAGAACGGCAAAATGCCCAGGAGATCGGCTCGTTGGCGCCGGAGCGCGGTGGCATTGCCCTTGGAGCTATCTCCTGCAGCACGCGGCAACGTCGGCACCTGAGCACGTCGCCCGGCGCCGTGACGCGGTATACGTCGCACGGACGCCAGACACGTCGCGACGTTGCGCGTGCCTTTCTCGGAGGTGGAGACATGAGGGCCATGGAATCGCGAATCTCGTGGGGGCGGACGGCTGGTCTCACGCTGGGGGTCAGCGCGTTGTTCTTCACGGTCGCCTGCAGCGGCAGCCGTGAGCTGCCATCGGCAGCCGCGCAGCAGTTGACCACGAACCAGGCGGGCGTCCCGGTTGTCGTCAGCTGCGCGCCCGACCAGCGCACGCTCGTGCGCCAGGCGGTCGTCAATGGCGCGGCCGTCTCGCAGGTCGAATGCGTGGCGGTGGCCCAGGCGCCGCAGCCGCCAGGCTACGCGCCGCAGCCGGTCAGCTACGCGCCGCCGCCGGCCTATGTCCCGCCGCCGGCAGCCTATGCGCCGCTCCCGGCGGTTGCCGAGGCCCGGCGGGCACCGCAGCCGGTCTACAGCGATGGCGGCGACGCCAGAATCGTCTCCGCCGATCCGGGACCGGCGCGGCCGGTCCGCACGAGCCAGACGGTGTATGAGACCCGGCGGGCGGAGCCGAAGCGGTCGGTGAAGAAGAGCGCGATCATCATCGGATCTTCGGCCGGCGTCGGCGCCGGCGTGGGTGCGGCGGTGGGCGGAAAGAAGGGTGCGCTCATTGGCGCAGCCATCGGCGGCGGCGGCGCGACGGTGTGGGATCAGGTCACGCGCCGGAAATAGCGCCACGGGGGCGAAGGGCGAAGGGCGAAGGGCGAAGGGCGAAGGGCGAAGGGCGAAGGGCGAAGGGCGAAGGGCGAAGGCCCAACGCCCAACGCCCAACGCCCAATGCCCAAGGCCCAAGCTCAAACCTCCAACACGCGGCGCGCGGCCGACGAGACATGCCCGCCTGCCGGCTGATTGGCCAGGGAGAGACCTGTCGTCCTGCCGGCACGTGGGGCCGGTGCCGACACTGCCCGTCCGGGGCCCGCTTCCGCGAGGCGGGAACGCGACCTGCGCTCGGACGCTCGCTGCGCTCGAGGGCGCGGCGAGTAGGGGTGGTCAGGGCGCCATCTGGCAGGCGCACCGATGCGCCGGTGGTGTTGCGGACGACCCGGATCGCAGGGAGGGGACTCGCCGCGAGAATCGCTGCGGCCGCATTCCAGCTGCGCGGCGCGGCGCCTCGCTCCAAGGTCCCCGGCCGGCCAGCACCGTCCCGTCCTCGTCCCGCCCTGTCTCTGTCCCCGACTCTGTCCCCGACTCTGTCCCCGACTGCGTGTTGGTGCCGGCCCAGAGCTGAGTGCAGTCCGTCGAGTTCAACTCCCAACTCTCAATCAACGGGCTGACGGGCCGAGGCGGGGCAGGGCGATGTGGCTGGGCCGCCATGAAGCGCCGCTACGCGAAGAGATCGTCGAAGGGGGTTGTGCGAAGATGGTCGCAGTGGCGACACGAAGACTTCTCATGCCTGCACGAATCGGCGTATTCATCCGCCTCGTCCTTTTTGTCGGCCTCGTCCTTTCTGGCGGAGCGCTGGGGCCGGGCCGCACGGCGGCCGCCGCCGGCGATCAACAGCCGTCCGGCAATCAGCAGCCTGCCCTCGATCTGGCCGCCGTCCCGGGGCAGGCGCGCGACCGCGCCGAAACCCGGCACCTCACGCTGCGCACGTCCACGGGCCCGGTCTCGCGCGCGTCGGCGCGGCGCGTCACGCTCTTCGTGGACGTGACGCCGAAGCCGAAGATGCACGTCTACTCGCCGGAACAGCCGGACGTCATCCCGGTGGCGCTGACGATTGCGCCGGCCGCGGGCCTCAAGCCCGGCCCGGTCACGTTGCCGAAGCCCGAGACGTATTACTTCGCGCCGCTCGATGAAACGCAGTTCGTCTACAGCAAGCCGTTCCGGATCGCGCTGGAGGTGACGCTCGCCGCCGCCGCGGCCGACCCGGTGACGATCACCGGCACGCTCCGCTACCAGGCGTGCGACGACGCCATCTGCTACCTGCCGCAGAGCGTGGCGGTGGAGTGGAGGGTGGGGGGGAGGTAATCAGGGGTTCAGGGTGCAGGGTGCAGGGTTCAAAGTTCGCGGACGCCGTGGCTTCGGATCAGGAAGTACAGCGCGACCAGTGAGACGAGTCCGCCGTTGATCGCGAGCACGTAGGGGGCGGAGGTCAGCGACGCGGCGTAGCCTCCCCACAGGCTGCCGAGCGGCATGCCGCCGCGGAACGCCACCATGTAGATGCTCATGACCCGTCCGCGCAGGTGATCCGGGACGATCAGCTGGACGAGCGACGCGGTCATCGAGAAGACCACGATCAGCGCCGCGCCGTCGAGGAAGAGCAGCAGGTTGCTCAGCCAGCCGATGCGCGACAGCGCGAAGGCGGTCACCAGCACGCCGAACGCCAGCTGCACCAGCAGCAGCGTCAGCCCCATCCGTGCGAAGCGGCCGAGCCAGGCGACGAACAGCGCGCCGACGACGGCGCCGGCGCCCGAATACGCCATCATCTCGCTGTAGCGGGCGACGTCGCCGTGGAAGATCTCGCGGGCGAAGATCGGCAGGAACGTCAGCAGCGGCAGCCCCAGGAAGGTCGTCAGGAACGCCAGGACGGTCAGCGCGACGATGGCCGGCTCGCTCCGCACGTACGCGAGGCCGCCGCGCAGCTCCTGGAGCATCGGCTTGCGGTCCGGTCGGCGGGATGTGCTTCACGCTGAGCGCCAGCAGCGCCACGATCACGACGAGGAACGACAGGCCGTTCAGGCCGAAGCAGAGGGCCGTGCCGAACGCCGTGAGCGTGATGCCGGCGAGCAGCGGGCCGAACACGCGCGCCAGGTTGAACTGGATCGAGTTGAGCGCGATCGCGTTCGGCAGGTCCTTCCGTTCGCACGAGCGAGGGCACCAGCGACTGATACGCGGGGCCGCCGAACGCCTGGGCGAGGCCGGCCACGAACGACAGCGCGAGGATGTGGCGATGGTGACATAGCCCCAGTAGACGAGCGCGGCGAGCGTGAACGCCGTGGCCATCTGCACGTACTGCGAGCCAATCAGCAGCTGCCGGCGGTCGTGGCGGTCGGCGATCACGCCGCCAATCATGGTGAAGAGCAGGATCGGCAGCTGGCCCATGAAGTCGTCGAGCCCGAGATAGAACGAGGACTTGGTGAGATCGAAGATGAGCCAGCTCTGCGCGACCTTCTGCATCCAGGTGCCCACCGTCGAGGTGAAGGCCCCGAACCACAGGATGCGGAAATCGCGATAGGTGAACGCCGCCAGGGCACGGCGCAGGAAGGGCTGTACGGGCAAGGCACCTCATAATATCGCCAAATCATTGAAGGAACACAGGTAAGCGGGATCACTTGATCTCCGGAAGGGGGGCGCTCTATACTCGCCGGCGAGGCGAAGAAAAAGCGAATATGCGAGCGGCTCGTGCGGCACTCGAATCTCTCCTGCGGACCCGGCAGCTCGATGCCACGCTGACGACGGCCACGCCGTGGCGTCAGGAAGAAACGGAGCGCCTGGCGCCGACCGGCTGCGCCGCGCTCGATGCCTCGCTCGGCGGCGGGCTGCGCCGCGGGCATCTTTCGGAGATCGTGGGGGCGCGATCGTCGGGACGCGCCACCGTGTTCTGCCGTCTCGCCGCGGCCGCCACCGCGCGTGGCGAAGTCGTGGCCCTCATCGACACCCACGATCGCTTCGATCCCGTCTCGGCCGCCGCCGCCGGGCTGGATCTCGGGCGCCTGCTCTGGATCCGCGACACCGGGCAGGCCGATCGGGCGCTGAAAGCGATGAACCTCGTGCTGCAGGCCGGCGGCTTCGGCGTCGTGGCCTTCGATCTCGCGGAGATCGGGCGGGCGGCGCTGCAGCAGTTCCCCCATCCAACCTGGATGCGGCTCGCGCGGGTGATTGAAGGCAGCACCACGGTGGCGATCCTGATCGGCGCGGAGCATGTGGCCCGGAGCCCCGGCGGCGTCACGCTTGCGCTGGAGTCCTCACCCGGCGTGCCTGCCGGCCGCTGGAAGGGAGGGCACGCGCGGGCCCGGCGCCTCTCCGGCCTCCCGATTCGGACCCGCGTGATGTCCGCGCGCCCGGGGTTGTCATGCGTATCCCCTCGTACGACGATCTGACGCCCGCCATCCCCGACATTTCCCCGCGCGAGGCCCGTGCGGCGCTGGGCAGGGTGCTGCCCGGCGGGGGGGCCGTGGTCGCGCCGGCCGCCGGGACGGTTGCCGCCGGGCGCCAGTTGTACGCCGCGCTGCACGGCGGGCCGGCGGCGAGCGCCCGCCTGGCAGGCGTGGCCGCCGAGTTCTCTCCACGCATCGAGCGGCACGCCGGAGGGACGGTCGTGCTCGACGTCGCGGGACTCCAGCGGCTGCTGGGGGACGCGGCGGCGATTGCGGAGGAACTGGCGCGTGCCGGCGAGTCCCGCGTGGCGATTGCCCGGTCGTACACCGCGGCCGTGCTGCTGGCCCGTGCGCGAACGGAGACGACCGTGTTCCTCGGCGAGCCGGACGCCGCCCTGGCCGGCGTGTCATTGCGTGTCCTCCAGCAATATCTGTCCGATCGGGATCGCGACCGTGCCGCGGCCGGGGGCCGCCAGCCGGCGGCGGCCGCCCGCGAGCGCACCGGCGACGTGCTGCGCCGCTGGGGGCTCGCGACGATCGGCGAGCTCGCGGCGCTGCCCGCGGCGGATCTGTCCGCCAGGCTGGGGCCGGAAGGGGTGGCGGTCCAGCGCCTGGCGCGCGGCATCGATCCGCGCCCGCTGGTGCCGGATCCGGCGGTTCCCCGATTCACCGGCTCGTTCGAGCTGGAGTGGCCGATCGACACACTGGAGCCGCTGTCGTTCGTGTTCGCACGCCTCCTCGAGCCGCTGGCGGCGGCGATGGAACGCGCCGATCGGGGCGCGGTGGCGCTGCACCTGCAGCTGCGGCTGACGAACCGGACGGCACACGCGCGGACGCTGCAGCTGCCGGTGGCCATGCGCGATCCGCGGGTGTGGCGGACGCTGCTGCTCCTCGATCTCGAATCCCATCCGCCGCCGGCGGCGGTGGACGTCGTGGCGCTCGAGATCGATCCGGCCCCGTCGCGCATCGTGCAGTACTCGCTGCTCGAGCGGGCGGTGCCCTCTCCCGAGACGCTGGCCACGCTGATGGCGCGGCTGGGCGCGCTGGTCGGGGAGGGGCGATGTGGCTCGCCGGTGGTGCGCGACACGCACCACCCGGATGGCTTCGCGATGGCGCCGGTGGCGTTTGCCGAGGTCCGCACCCGCCCGCTCCGCCCGCTTCCGCCCGGCCCGGACGACCCCGCCGGGCTGCCGGGTGGCGGGCCGTGCGGCGGCGTGCTGCGGCGCTTCCGCCCGCCGGTCGCGATCCGGGTCGCCGTCGCGAGCGGACGGCCGGCGCGCGTCGCGATCGATCGGCGCGGGATGCCGGGGGGACTCGTGCAGGAGGCCGCCGGCCCCTGGCGCACGTCCGGCGGCTGGTGGGACGGTACCTGCTGGAACCGCGACGAATGGGACGTGGCGCTTGGCGACGGCACGGTCTGCCGCCTGTTCCACGACCGCGATCGCAGCCTCTGGTTTCTCGAGGGCGTGTTCGATTGACGGGAGGCCGCTGTCCTTCCGCGGCTCGCTTTACAGATGTACATCGAATTGCACGCCTCCTCCGCGTTCTCGTTCCTCGACGGCGCCTCGCTGCCGGAGGCGCTGATTGCGCGCGCCGCCGAGCTCGGCTATCCCGCGCTCGCGCTGCTCGATCGCGACGGCCTCTACGGCGCGCCCCGCTTCCACCTCGCCGCCCGGCGCGCCGGGATCAAGGCGATCATCGGCGCGGAGCTGACGATTGCTGCCGGACCCGCGGCGCGCGGTGCGGAGGCCCGTGGCGCGGCGCCGCGGCTGCCCGGGCCCGAGGGCCGCGTCTGCTCGCTCCCGGTGCTGGTCGAATCCCGGGAGGGCTACCGGAACCTGTGCCGGCTCGTCACGCGCATGAAGCTGCGCGCCGCCAAAGGTGCGGGAGCGCTCACGCTGGACGATCTCGACGGCGCCGTGGGGGGACTGATCGCGCTCGTCGGCCGGACGGCCATCAACGGCCCGCGCTTCGGCGTCGGCGGCCTGGTCGATCGCCTCGTCGGCACGTTCGGCGCGCCGCAGGTCTACATCGAGCTGCAGCGGCACCTGCTGCGTGAGCAGGAATGGGACAACGAGGTCCTGATGGATCTCGCCTCGGCGTTCCACGTCCCGGTGCTGGCGACCAACGGCGTCAGGTTCGCCGAGACGGCGGACCGCCCGCTCTACGACGTGCTCACCTGCATCCGCCACAAGACGACGCTTGCCCTGGCCGGCCGCCGCCTGAGCTGCAATGCCGAGCGCTACCTGAAATCGCCGGACGCCATGGCCCGCGTCTTTGCCGATCTGCCGCAGGCCCTCACGGCGGCCCGGGAGCTGTCGGATCGCATCGGCTACTCGATGGACGACCTCGGCTACCGCTTCCCGGCGTACCCGGTGCCGCGCGGGGAGACGATGCCGTCGTTCCTCCGGAAGATCACCCAGGCAGGAGCGCGCGAGCGCTATCGGCCCTACGACGATCGCGCCCGCCGGCAGATCGAGCGCGAGCTCGATCTCATCGACAAGCTGGATCTCGCCGGCTACTTCCTGATCGTCTGGGACATCGTCAACTACTGCCGGCAGCACGACATCCTGGTGCAGGGGCGCGGCTCGGCCGCCAACAGCGCCGTGTGCTACAGCCTCGGCATCACCGCCGTGGATCCGATCGGCATGGAGCTCCTGTTCGAGCGGTTCCTCTCGGAGGAGCGGGGGGAGTGGCCCGACATCGATCTCGACCTGCCGAGTGGTGACCGCCGCGAGCAGGTGATCCAGCACATGTACGAGAAATACGGCCCGCTCGGCGGCAGCGCCGAGGGGCCGCGCATCGGCATGACCGCCAACGTGATCACCTATCGCGGCCGGAGCGCCGCCCGCGAGGTCGGCAAGACGCTGTCGCTCGAGACGGCGCAGATCGATCGCCTGGCCAAGGTCATGAACCACTTCGAATGGACCGATCCGGCGGATACGCTCGACCGCCATCTGCGCGAGGTCGGCCTCGATGCGCAGCACCCGACCGTGCAGCTGTTCGGCCGGCTGTGGCAGCAGATCCAGGACCTGCCGCGCCATCTCGGCCAGCACTCGGGCGGCATGGTGATCTGCCATGGCCGCCTCGACGAGATCGTGCCGCTCGAGAACGCCAGCATGCCCGGCCGCGTCGTCCTGCAATGGGACAAGGACGACTGCGCCGACATGGGGCTGATCAAGGTGGACCTGCTCGGGCTGGGCATGATGGCCGTGATCCAGGACGCGCTCCACCTGGTGAACGCGGGCGGCGAGGCCGCGGCGCCGCCGGCCCTCGACATCGCGCATCTGCCGCCGGACGATCCCGCAGTCTACCGGATGCTGCAGGACGCGGACACGGTCGGCATCTTCCAGGTCGAGTCGCGCGCGCAGATGGCCACGCTGCCGCGGCTGCGGCCGGCCTGCTTCTACGACATCGTCGTGGAAGTGGCGATCATCCGGCCGGGCCCGATTGTCGGCCAGATGGTGCATCCCTATCTGAAGCGCCGGCAGGGCATGGAGCCGGTGACGTATCCCCATCCGTCGCTGGAGCCCATTCTCAGGCGCACGCTGGGGGTGCCGCTGTTCCAGGAGCAGCTGCTGAAGATGGCGATGGTAGCGGCGGGGTTCACGGGCGGGGAAGCCGAGGAGCTGCGGCGGGCGTTCGGATTCAAGCGCTCCGAGAAGCGGATGCAGCAGATCGAGGGGAAGCTGCGCGCCGGCATGGCGCGCACGGGCATCGCCGGGGAGGCGGCCGAGGAGATCGTCCGCGCCATCACCTCGTTTGCGCTCTACGGCTTCCCCGAGTCGCACGCGGCGAGCTTCGCGCTGCTCGTCTACGCCAGCGCCTACCTGAAGGCGCACTATCCGGCGGCGTTCTTCACCTCGATGCTCAACAACCAGCCGATGGGGTTCTACCATCCGGCGACCCTGGTCAAGGACGCCCAGCGCCACGGCGTGCGGTTCGCGCCCATCGACGTGCAGGAGTCGGGCTGGGAGTGCCGGGTGGAGCCGGACGGCCGCGTCCGGCTCGGTCTCATGTACGTGAACGGCCTGCGGCAGGAGATCGGACGGGCGATCGCCACGGGGCTGGCGCCGGGAGCGCCGGCTGCAGAAGGGCGCCCGGCCATGGCGGATGCCGTGCGGGAACAGGCGGCGGGCGTCGCGGCGCGCTGTCCCAAGTGCGGCGGCGACGATGCCTCGATGCTCGAGGGCACGCCGGCTGGCGGGATCTTCTGCAATGTCTGCGCGCACGAGTGGACGCGCCCCGCGCCGGAGGCGACCCCCGCGGCGGTTCCCCGGCCCGCGGATGGATCGCCTCGCTATGCGTCCATCGACGATCTGATTGCCCGCACCCGCGTGCGGCGCGAGGAGCTGGCCACGCTCGCCGAGATTGGCGCCTTGAACGCGTTCGGTCACGATCGCCGCAGCGCGTTGTGGCAGATCGAGCGGGCCAGCCGTCCGGCCGGCGAGCTCTTCGCCGGGGCGGCGGCGGAGGAGGGCGGCCCGGCGGCTCGCGGACCGGCACAGCGCGATCGGACGGATGGCGTCCGGGCGCCGGAGGCCGGAGCCCGTCACGATTCCCCCCTGCGTCCGATGTCTCCCGCCGAACGCGTAATGGCGGACTATGGCGGCACCAGCCTGACCATCGGCCCGCATCCGCTGGCGCTCCGGCGCGGGGAGCTCGCGCTGCGCGGCGTGCTGCGCGCCGTGGATCTGCCGCGCGGCACCAGCGGACGCCGCGTGCGCGTAGCCGGCGCCGTGATTACCCGCCAGCGTCCCGGGACCGCGAAGGGGTTTGTGTTCCTGACGCTCGAGGATGAGACCGGGATTGCCAATATCATCGTGCGTCCCGACCTGTTCAGCGATCAGCGGGCGGCGATCATCGGCTCCCCCTACCTGCTGGTGGAAGGCGTCCTGCAGATCCAGGAAGGGGTGACGGCGGTGAAAGCCGAGCGCGTGACGCCGCTCGCGGGCAGCGGTCCCGAGCCCCAGTCGCACGATTTCCGATGACCTCTGCCGTCGAGCTCCGTGGCGCGGCAATTGCACAGACAAGGCCGGCCAGCCGATACCTCGGCTGTACCGCGAGAGGCAGGAGGGCCAGCGTGGCAGGGCGGGGAAGCTCCGGATTCAGTCGGCACGTCATCCTGGCGATGGCCACAGCCGGCCTGGTGGGCGCCTGCCAGCCCGGCGTCGAGCACCCGTCAGCCCAGGATCAGCCCGCCGCGGCCCCCATGGCGGAGTTGTGGATCGAGCCTGAGGGGACTCGCGATCTCTTCTGGGGAGTGGGCGGCAAACGGCTCGCACCGGATCCCGCTGCCCGCTTTACCGTGATCGAGGTGAAGCGCGGCGGCTTCAGCCGGGGCTATACCGTCACCGACTCGGACGCCCAGGAATGGAGCGTGAAGTTCCCACCGGAGGCCGGCCCGGAAGTGGCCGCGTCCCGCCTCTTGTGGGGCATCGGCTACCATCAGCCGCCGGTCCACTATCTTGCCGAGTGGCAGGCCGACAAGGCGACCTCGCCCAATCCGCAGCTGCCGGCGCGCTTCCGCCAGGACAAGCCCGATCTCCACGGCCTCGACGCCGAAGGCGACTGGTCGTATTACGACAACCCCTTCGCCGGCACGCGGCAGATGAACGGGCTGCTGGTCCTGCAGGTGATGCTGGGCAACTCCGATCTCAAGAAGGAACAGAACGCCCTCTACGTGCTCGACAAGCCGCTGCACGGCGCGCGGCGCTGGTACGTGGCGCGCGATCTCGGCCAGACGTTCGGGCGGACCGGCGCCCTCGATCCGCCCCGCGGCGACATCGGCGTCTTCGAGGAGACCCCCTTCATCCTCGGCGTGCAGAACGGCTACGTGCGCTTCGACTACCGCGGGCGCCACAAGGCCCTGCTCGAGCGCATCACCCCGGCTGATGTCCGCTGGATCTGCGAACGTCTCTCGCGGCTGACCGATCGCCAGCTCGACGACGCGTTCCGTGCCGCCGGCTACCCCAAGGTCACCGCCGACCGCTTCATCCGCCGCCTCGAGCAGAAAGTCGCCGAAGGCCTGCAGCTCAAACACTGATGCCACTTTCGCGCCTCCGCCGCTTCGTCCGGGCTGTCCTGCCGCTCGCCGCCGCGCTGCTGCTCGTCGCCGCCGGGCCGCTCTTCGTCTTGGCCCAGCCGCAGGAGCCGGGCGGGTTTCCGGGCCAGACAGCGCCGGCGCCGGAGCCGCCCGGCGATACCGACAACCATGCGCCGCACCCGCTCCACGAGATCGACGACGCGATGATCCGGCTGCCGCTCGCCGCGGTGCTCGGCACCGCCCTGGCGCTGCGGCCGCGGCGGCGGGGCACGCCGCGCCGCGATCCGGCCGTCATCCAGACGCAGATCGTGCTGTCGGTGGTCGGCGGCGATCATCATGCTGGTCGTCGGCGCCAGCCTCGCCCGCGCCTTCGGCATCGTCGGCGTCGCCAGCCTCATCCGCTACCGATCGAAGATCGACGACCCGAAGGATGCGGTGGTCATGCTGAGCGCACTGGCGGTCGGCCTGGCGAGCGGCGTCGGGCTCTACGCCCTGTCGGTGTTCTCGACCGTCTTCCTGGTGGTGGCGCTCGGCGTCATCGAGTCGTTCGAGCAGGGGCTGAAGCGCTTCGACCTGCAGATCAAGGCGGGCAAGGAAACCGACGCCCTGCGGCCGAAGATCGAGCGCATCCTGCGGCGGTTCAAGCTGCACTTCGAGTTGCGCGCCTCCTCGGACGAGGAGGTCTGCTACGATGTGCAGGTGCCGATCGACACGCCGACGGATCGGATCTCCGACGTCATCCTCGAACTCGATCCCGAAGGCCACGCCTCGGTCGAGTGGTCCGAGAAGAAGGCGAAGAAGTAGCCACATGCGACAGGACCCGTGGACTTAATCATCCAGCCCGACGAAGGCCTGGCGCCGCTGCTGCAGGCCGTGCGGCACGCCAAGGAGAAGATCGACATTCTCATCTTCCGCTTCGACCGCGGCGAGCTCGAGAAGGCGCTCGAGGCCGCGGTGGCGCGCGGTGTGGTCGTGCGGGCGCTCATCGCGCACACCAACCGCGGCGGCGAGAAGGGGCTGCGCAAGCTGGAGCTCAAGATGCTCGCCGCCGGCGTGATCTGCGCGCGCACGGCCGACGACCTGCTCCGCTACCACGGCAAGATGATGATCGTGGACGACGAGCTCTACGTGCTCGGCTTCAACTACACGAAGCTCGACATGGACAAGAGCCGCAGCTTCGGCATCGTCTCGAAGGAAGCCCGGCTGATCAAGGAAGCGACCGCGCTGTTCGAGGCCGACAGCACCCGCCAGCCCTACGCGCCGGCCCACGATCGGCTCGTCGTCAGCCCCGAGTCGTCGCGCCGGATCCTGAAGGAGTTCATCGAAGGCGCCAGGAACGAGCTGCTGATCTACGACGCCAAGATCAGCGACCGCGCCATGCTGAAGCTGCTGCAGGCGCGGGCGAAGGACGGCGTGGCGATCCGGGTGCTCGGCAAGGTCGCCAAGGGGGCGGGTGGCGTCGACGCGCGCAAGATGCCCGACCTCCGGCTGCACGTGCGCGCGATGATCCGCGACGGGTCGGCGGCCTTCGTCGGCAGCCAGAGCCTGCGCAAGCTGGAGCTCGACGGCCGGCGCGAGGTCGGGATCATCGTCAACGACGCCGCGGTCGCGCGGCGCATGCGGGAGGTCTTCGAGGCCGACTGGCTGAAGACGCTCTCGAAGTCCGAGGCGGCCAGGCTCGCCGACGCCGAGCGGGCCGGGCGGAGCGGGCCGGCGAGAAGGCGGCGTCGCGCGCGGGCTGACCGGATCGCCCGGCGCTACTCCGGCTTGCGGCGCTCGATCACCCCGGAATCCACCACCCGTCCCGACCGGCCAGATGGCGTTGAAGTGCATCTCGTCGCCGAAGATCTCGGCCGCGAGAAACACCTGCTCGGTGTCGTTGCCGGCCGCAGTGATGCCGCTGCGCCGGTTCAGGTTGCCCCGCCGCAGCTGTCCGCTCGAGCCCACCACGAAATAGACGATGCCGCCCTGCGGCTTGACCCGCTCGTAGACGTGGTCGTGCCCGGTCAGCACCACCGATACCCCGTGCTTGATGAACAGCGGTTCCAGCACGCGGCGCTTGGCCAGGTCGGAGCCGTGCCGGCCGCCCGAGGAGTAGAGCGGATGATGGAAGTAGGCGATCTTCCAGGCCTCGTTCGCGCCGGCGAGCTCCTTCTCCAGCCAGGCGACCTGCGCCGGTTCCAGATAGCCCGACTCGAGGGCGAAGAAGCGCACGTCCTGCTCGGGCGCCTTGAAGGTGTAGTAGGTCTTCCCGTCCATGTTGAACGGCGCGTAGTTGATCTGCTGCCGGCTGTCGTGGTTGCCGAGCGAGGCGTAGAACTTGACCTTGGCGGCGAGCAGCGCCTTGTAGGGCGCCTCGAACTTCCGGACGAAGTCCTGCGGCCGCTGCGAGCCGTACAGGTTGTCGCCGACCGTCAGCATGATCTCGAACGGGAAGCGCTCGCGGACCGCCGCCATCTGCTCGCCGAGCTCGTACTGCTGCCGGCTGCCGTTGCCGAAATCGCCGAGCACGGCGAACTTGAGCGAGCCGTTGCGGTTGGGCAGCGGGATCGGCGGGGCCGCCGGGCTCGCCGGGGCCTGGACCGCGACCGGACCGGCGGGCGCGCCGGACGCGGCCAGGCAGCCCGTCAGGGACGACCCGAGTGCGCAGAGCAGCGCCGCGGTGGCAAGCAGACGACCCGGGTTCATCATGCAGGCGTGGCCGCTACTTCGGCAGCGCGTCGTCCATGTAGTCGACGATGAGATGGGCGTGCACATCGAGGAGGATGAGGCGATCGCCGATGAAGCGGTATTCGAGCTCCTCGGGGAGCTCCGGCAGCGCCGCCAGGAGCTGCGTCGGCATGGTCGAGAGCGGCACGTGATCGGGGTAGCGGCTGTTGATCGGGATGTTGAAGCGCCCGGGGTTCTCGTCCATGATCGACCGCCGGATCTGCGCGCCGTCGGGTCCCGACAGGGCGGCTGCGATGCGGCGCCTGAAGGAGGCGCGGGCGTCCCTGGTGAACAGGCTGCCGGCCGGTGCGTTGGGCCGGGCCCGGACGATCAGCCGCGCCAGCGCCCGCTCGTGCGCATCGAGCTGTGCGGAGGTCGGCCGATCCGGCTGGGCAGGCAGCGTCGCTTCCGAGCGTCCGGTGCAGCCCCGCGTAGGCCGCCACCCGCTTCGAGAAGTCGGCGACGGCCTGCGCGTCCTGGGCGCGCTGGTCCGCGGACGGCTGCGCGCCCGCGCTGCCCGCCGCCAGGAGCGCAAGGGCCGCCAGCGCCACCCGCAGCGCCCGTGGCTGTGACATGACGGTCCCCCTCAGCCCCGATAGTTGCCGAACTGCAGGGCGACGCCGAAGTCGTGCTCGCGCAGGACGCGGATGGCTTCCTGCAGGTCGTCCTTCGAGCCGGACGTGACGCGCACCTGGTCCGCCTGGATGGCGGCCTGCACCTTCTTCATCTTCCGATCCTTGAGGAACTGGACGATCGCCTTGGCGGCTTCGGTCGGGATGCCCTGCTGGAGCGAGACGACGCGGCGGACGGTGTCGTTGGCCGCGCGCTCGATGTCGCCGGGCGTCAGGTTCTTGGTCGGCACGCCGCGGCGGACCATCCGGCCCTGCAGGATCTCCCACAGCGCATTGAGCTTGAACTCGTCGTCGGCGGCGAGCGTGATGGTGTTGTCGGCGCGGTTCAGGTCGACCGTGGCGCGCGATCCCTTGAAGTCGTAGCGCTGCGCCACTTCCTTCTTGGCCTGGTTGACCGCGTTGTCGACCTCCTGGAGGTCGACGTTGGAGGTGATGTCGAAAGACGCCTGGTTTGCCATAGGACGATCAGGAAAGTCCGCCGACCGGGCCTTCACGCAGGGCAACGTCGGGCCGCTGCGGCTTGCGCCAGAAGTCCATCGTCGAGACGCGGTGGACGCAGCCGATGGTGCACAGCGGGGCGCACCACTTGGGCGCCAGGAACTCACGCCGGATGTCGGCCAGCGAGTAGCCGGCGAGCGGCACGCCCGGCGTGCCGCGCTGCTGCGAACACCAGTGGACGAGCCCGTGCTCGCAGATGTAGAGGTAGCGCCCGCCGGCGCGGCACTGCCACTCGTTCGGCTTCCCGTCGGCGAGGTTGGTCTGGAACTTCCGGATGCCGGAGTACAGGTTCTTGAGGACCTGGCGGCCGCCGTTGATCTGCGCCATGACGTCGTCGAACACGGCGCGCTCGACCGCGCCGAGCGGCTTGAGCAGCCCCGAGCCGTCGTGGATGATGCCCATCGAGGTCGAGAAACCCAGCTCGCGGGCGCGCCGGTTGATGGTGCGGGCATCGTCCGGGTTCTTGATGCCGCCGCCCACGACCGAGTTGATGTTGATGTCGAAGTGGGCGTGCTCCGCCAGCCACTGGAGCTTCTTGTCGAGCAGCCGCAGGCTCTTCTTCGACACTTCGTCGGGCTCGACGTTGTCGATGCTGATCTGGAGGTAGTCGAGGCCCGCGGCGTTGAGCTGCTGGATGCGCTTCGGCGAGAGCAGGTAGCCGTTGGTGATCAGCCCGGCGATCCGGCCGCGGGCGCGGATCCGGGCGATCAGGAGATCGAGGTCGGGATGCAGCATCGGCTCGCCGCCGCTGAAGGCGACGACCGACGTGCCCAGGTCGGCGAGCTTGTCGATGCGCGCCAGCATCTCGGCGGTCGGCACCGGCTCCGACACCTTGTCGTACTCGTTGCAGTAGCCGCAGTCGATGTTGCAGCGGCGAATCGGCACGAGGTGCACGAGCAGCGGATGGTCGGTGCCGGCCAGCCCCCTGGCGAACTCGCGCACCGACCGGGCCTTGCGGCTCGCCTTCCGGAACATTCGCATCAAAACACGGAATTATATCAACTGTTCGCCGCCGCCGCGCGGAAACGACGCACCGACCGGCCAACGCGAAGCGACGTGTCGAAGATGGCGCCGACCCGCACGCCCCCGGGCAGCCGGTGCCGCGACACCGCCCCCAGGCCGGCCGACGCGATGCACCCGCAGCTGCTGCAGTCGGGATTGCCGCCGAACTGGCACGGCGAGATCTGCCGCTTGAAGTCGGCCGAGACACAGGTCGTGGTCTGCGCGAAGGTGCACTCACCGGGATGCTGCGGCGGCTCGCGGTAGACCTCGATCATGCCCTTGGGCATCTTCAGCTTCGGGTGGTGCAGGCGCAGGTGCATCAGGGCGGCGACGACGCGGTCGCGATCCTCCGGCCGCAGCATCTCCGGAGACTGCTCGCCGATCTGCGGCGTGTAGAGGCTGACCCAGATCTGGCGGGTGTGCGGGTTGTCCGACCAGAACTCGACGAACTGATCGAGGTAGCCGTCGCGCTGGATCTGCTGGCGCGTCACCGTGCAGTGCACCGTGATCTGGTGCCCGACGATGTGCTTCAGGATGCGGTCGTAGGTGGCCGGCTTGCGCCGCTCGTCGTGCTCCGGCTGCAGCCCGTCGATCGACACCACCAGCTGCAGGCGCCGGAGCGCCGCCCATTCCTGCGGGATCGGGCGCACCGCGCTGGTGACGAGCTGGGTATAGATGCCGCGCTCGGCGAGGCGCGGCAGGATCTCGTTGAGCTCACGAAAGCGGACGAGCGGTTCGCCCCCCACGATCGAGACGTGTATCGGACGATGCTCGTCGATCAGCGCGAAGAAGCGATCGATGAGCTCCTGTCCCTTGAAGTCGCTGACCTGCCGCAGGGTGATCTCGCCGCCGAGGTGTTCATCGCCGTAGGCGTAACAGCCGGGGCAGCGGAGCGGGCACTCGCGGGTGATCTCGACGGATAGCGCGGGTCGGTAGCCCTGGAGTATGCGGCCCCAGGCGCTGAAGATTCCCTCCATCGCGCGACTATATCATCCGGACCGCCCGGCGCCCCCTTAGCGCGGGGCGGTAAGCTGTTCCACTCGCGGCCTTTACGGTCCTGTCCAGCTTGATCCGCCGGTCCCGGGCATGGTGCAATGGGAGCTTCCGCACTGATGCTGGTTTCGCTGCCCGGGCGAGGGTCGCCCGTGCTGGAGGACTGTTCCCGATGCCGATGACGGCGCAAGCCATCGACTCCCGGCGGTCGTTCAATCGACGGGCCTTTCTTGGATTTGGCGCACTGGCGACCGCCGCTGCGCTGGCGCCCGGCCGGGTTCAGGCCGCCGCGCCAGCCGCCGCGCGCCGTGAGCGTGCGCTCTCCTTCTTTCACACCCACACCGGGGAGCGGTTGCGCGTCGCCTATTGCTGCGACGGCGTCTACCAGCCGGAGGCGCTGGCGCAGCTCAATCACCTGCTGCGCGACTTCCGCCAGAACGAAGAGAAGCCGATCGACCCGAAGCTCTTCGATCTCCTGCACGAGCTCAGCGGGACCCTGGAGACCGACCGGCCCTACCACGTCATCTCGGGCTACCGGTCGCCGGTGACCAACACGATGCTCCGCGAGCGGGGCGGCGCGCATACCGGTGTGGCGCGCACGAGCCTGCACATGGTCGGCAAGGCGATCGATATCAGGCTTCCGGGTGTCCGGCTCGAGCAGCTGCGCGGCGCGGCCCGGTCGCTGAAACTCGGCGGCGTCGGCTATTACCCGTCCTCGAACTTCGTCCACGTCGACACGGGACGCGTCAGGGCCTGGTAGCGCGCCGGTAGCCGGCCGGCGACGCCTAGATCCGGGTCTCGCAGCCGGGACGGCAGCGGCAGACGATCGACTGGGCGCCGTCGGTCTCGTAGTTGTAGGTGAGCTCTTCGCCTTTGCGGATGCTCTTCGCGGCGATGATCCAGATGGTCTCGCCAATCACCCGCGTATAGCAGTTGGGCGTGCACGAGTGATTGATGTAGCGCGCCACGTTGCCACCGACCGCCGCGTCGCGCACGTAGAGCCGATTCAGCTTGAAGCACCAGATGTGCCCCTGCTTCAGGTAGCGCACCTCCCGCTTCAGGCTCTCACGGTTGCTGATCTTCTCCCCCGCGTAGTGGATGATCCGCTTGTTCTTCGCGATAGGTTCCGTCGCGAAGACGCCCCAGCCCTGGATAGCCGACCGCCGCTTCTCAATCATCGGGCAACAGGATAGCGCGAAATCCCGCAGGGATCGAGACGCCCGCCGTCCGGCGGCGCTGGCAATGGCGGGCCACAAGCGGCAAGCTTGAGGGATGCACGTCTTCTACCTGCACGGCTTCGCCTCTTCGGCCCGCTCCTCGAAGGCCGCCTTTCTCGCGGACCGCCTCAAGGCAACCGGCCGCGAGCTCCATACTCCCGACTTCAACGCGCCGGATTTCTCCACGCTGACCATCACGCGGATGGTCCGCCAGGTGTGCGATGCGATCGATGCGCTCGCGCCGGGCCCGGTGGCGCTGATTGGCTCGAGCCTGGGCGCGTTCGTCGCGGTGCAGGCCGCCCTCGTGCGCCCCGACCGCGTCGGGCGCCTCATCCTGCTCGCCCCGGCGCTCGACTTCGGCGGGAACCGCATGCGGAGCCTGGGCGGCCAGGGGCTCGACGAGTGGCAGCGCACGGACCGCCTCGACGTCTTCCACTTCGGCTTCGGCCGGATGATGACGGTGCGCTACGAGCTCTACGCGGACGCGCGGCGCTACGACTGCCTTCGCGCCGCGCTGGCGATGCCGATCCAGATCTTCCAGGGGCGGCAGGACATCGCGGTCGATCCCGCGGCGGTCGAGGAGTGGGCGAGGGCGCGGACGAACGTCGAGCTGCACATGCTCGACGACGACCATCAGTTGACCGCCAGCCTGCCAGACATGTGGCCGGAGATGCGCCGCTTCCTCGGGTTCGACGGGACGGGCCCCGAACCGCCGCGGTGAAGCCGGCCAGCGCCGGCCGCTACCAGCAGATGCCGCTGTACTGCGCCGGAATGTCTTCGCGGGCGACCTTGGCCCGGAACAGGTCGATCACCGTCTGATCCGGCCGCGTCCGCTTGAGCGCCTCCACGAACTCGGGCGACCCGTTGCCGACCACGATCACGTCGGACGCGTCGAGCACCTCGTCGATCGAGTCGCGCAGCAGCGACGACAGGTGGGGGATCTGCTTGTTGATGTATTCCTTGTTGGCCCCGACCAGCCGCGCGATCGACACGTTCCTGTCGTAGATGCTGAGCGCATAGCCCTTGCCGAGGAGCGCCTCGGCGAGGATGACGATCGGGCTCTCGCGCAGGTCGTCGGTGCCGGCCTTGAAGCTGAAGCCGAACAGGCCGACGCGCTTCCGGCCGGTCTCGACCACCATGTCGATGGCGTGCTGGATCTGCAGCTGGTTGCTGCCGAGGATCGCCTGGATCACCGGCATGTCGAGGTCCACCTCCTTGGCGCGGTACTGCATGGCGCGGACGTCCTTCGGCAGGCAGGAGCCGCCGAACGCGAACCCGGGCTTCATGTAGTACGAGGACAGGTTCAGCTTCTCGTCGCGGCAGAAGATGTCCATCACCTCGTGGCTGTCGATGTCGAGCCGCTTGCAGAGGTTGCCGACTTCGTTGGCGAAGCAGACCTTCAGGGCATGCCAGGTGTTGCTGGCGTACTTGATCATCTCCGCCGTGCGGATGCTGGTGGCGATGACCGGCGCGTCCACCTTGGTGTAGAGCGCCTCGGTCGGCTGCGCATCCGACGCGTAGTTGTGGCCGATCAGGGTCAGCGGCGGCTGGCGGAAGTCGTGGATGGCGGTCCCCTCGCGCAGGAACTCGGGATTGACCGTCACGCCGAACCCGGTGCCGTACTTCTTGCCGGACGCCCGTTCCAGTGCCGGGATGACGCGTCCCGTGCGTGGTCCCCGGGAGGACCGTGCTGCGCACGACCACCACGTGATAGGCGTCCTTGTCCTGTCAGCGCCTCGCCGATCTGCTCGCAGACCCGCTCGAGATACGTCAGGTCGAGGCTGCCGTTCCGCCGGCTCGGCGTGCCGACGCAGACGAGCGACAGCTCGGTCGCGTGGACCGCCTCTTTCGTGCTCGTCGTCGCGCGCAGGCGCCCGTTCGCGGCGTTGTCCCGGATCAGCTCGTCGAGCCCCTTTTCGACGATCGGGCTGCGGCCCTCGTTGAGGCTGGCGACCTTGTCGGGGTTCACATCGACGCCGACCACGGTGTGGCCGTCCGCGGCGAACGACGCCGCCGACACGCTCCCGACGTACCCCAGGCCAAACACTGAAACGTTCATGTCAGATACTCCCTGCAACGGTCACTGCCCGGACGCCCTGCCCGGCCTGCCGGGGCGACGCCTCCCGGCGCGTGCAGCGCGCCAGCGCGTCCTCGAAATCCTGTGCGACGGCTGACCAGTCGTAGCGCTCGACCACCAGGCGGCGGGCGGCGGACTCCTGCTGCGCCGCGCTCGGCAGGCTGGCGGATCAGCCGGACCACGGCGTCCGCGAACGCCGCCGGCTCGTCGGCAATCATGATGTCCCGGCCGTGGCTGACCGGCAGGCCCTCGGCGCCGATCGTCGTCGACACGACGGCCTTGCCCATGCCCATGGCCTCGAAGATCTTCAGGCGCGTGCCGCCGCCGACCCGGAGCGGCACCACGTAGACGGCGCCGGCGGCGATGTGCGGGCGCACGTCGTCCACCCGCCCGGTCACGTCGACCCCGGCCTCCTCGGCCAGGCGGCGGACCGCGGGGGTCGGGGCGCGGCCGATGATGCTCAGCGTCGCGTCCGGCTCCTCGCGGCGGATCCGCGGCAGGATCTCCCGGACGAAGTAGAGCATGCCGTCCTCGTTCGGCAGCCAGTCCATCGATCCCGTGAACACCAGGTGCGCGCGCCTGACGGCCGGCGCGTCGGCCGGCGCGAAGTAGCGGGTGTCGACGCCCGTCTGGACGACGTGCACGGGCGCGCGGAGCGCACCCGGATACAGCCGTTCGAAGGTCTGGCCGTCGGCCTCGGAAACCGCGAGCACCAGGTCGAAGCGGGCGAGGCCGTCGCGCTCGAAGCGCAGCATCCGGCGCCACTGCTGGCCGAGCAGCCGCCGCGAGATCGGGTTGGTGGCGGTCTCGGCGTGGCGCCGCCAGATCTCCGCCTCCACGTTGTGGGTGAAGAGGATCGACGGGCACGGCACCCGCGCCGGCATGTTGACGATCGGCACCAGGAAGTCGCAGACGACCGCATCGAAGGCGCCGCTGTCGCAGCAGCGTCTTCACCCGCGCGCTGTAGGCCGCGGAGCGGTACTTGCCGACGGCGTACGGCTGCGGGTTCACCAGGTGGCGTGCGGCGTCGAGGTAGAAGCCCGGCGTGCCCTTGCCCGGATCCGACCGGGGAATGGTCTCGAGGCGGCGTGCACACCTCACGCATGCCGAGCCGGTGCTCCTCGGTCTGCGACGGCGTCGGCGAACGACACGTAGGTGATGTCGTGCCGCGCCGCGAGGTGGCGCATCAGGTGCCAGGTGCGCAGCTTGCCGCCCTTGTCGAGCGGCAGCAGCAATCCCGCGTTGAGCCAGAGAATCTTCACGTCTTCACTCTCCGAAGTGGGTCAGCCGGGCGCCCGGCTAGGCCGTCGCTTCCAGCGCGGCCGGGTCGGCGAGGCGCGCCACCGGCAGGGTCTGGACGCCGTCGCCGTCGATGTAGGTGCGGTACCAGAGCTCGAGGTTGAGCAGGCTCCAGATCGCGTCGCCCGCCCTCGGCCGCGCCGGCGGCGTGGGCGCTCAACAGGCGCTCGACTGCCGCCGCATCGATGATGCCGCGCTGCCGGCTGCGCGGAATCGAGGAGCACGTCCCGGGCCATCGATTCCCAGCCCTGGCGCATCCACAGCGCGAACGGCACGGGAAAACCCATCTTGGGCCGCGACAGGATCGCCGGCGGGAGGATGGCGCGGACGGCCTCGCGCAGCACCCACTTGGTCGTGAATCCGCGGAGCTTGAGCCGGGCCGGCAGCGAGGCGGCGAACTCGACCAGCTTGTGGTCGAGGAACGGCACGCGGCTCTCGATCGAGGCGGCCATGCTCATCTGGTCCTGCTTCATCAGCAGCTCGACGAGGTAGGTCTTGAGATCGGTGTAGAGCAGGCGATCGAGGACGGTGCTGCGGCCGTTCGGGGCGTCGTAGTACGCCCGCGACGCGCCGTAGGCCTGGGCCGGGGTGGGCGCCCGAACCGGCCGCTGAGCAGGGCCTGCTGGCGTTCGAGCCCGATGGCGGCGAAGTTGTCGAAGAACATCGCCTCCGGCGTCCGGTCCATCGACACGAACGACCGCCGCGCGTAGCGGCGGATCGAGCCCGGCAGGCGCGGCACGACCTGCCGCGCGACCCACGACCGGAGCGGATGGGGGAGCACCCCGTAGGCCGCCGCCGCGCGCCAGTTCACCAGCGCCCGCGGGTACTTGCCGTAGCCGGCGAGCAGCTCGTCGCTGCCCTCGCCGGTGAGGACGACCTTGACGTGCTGGCGCGCCAGCTGCGAGACGAAATACAGCGGCACGCTCGACGGATGCGCGATCGGCTCGTCCTCGTGCCAGATCAGCCGCGGCAGCGCGCCGAAGAAGTCGCGGTCGTCGATGACGATCTCGTGCGCGTCCGCCTTGATCGCGCTCGAGACCTGACGGGCGTAGTCGAGCTCGCTGAACGCCCGCTGCTTGAAGGCGACCGAGAAGGTCTGGACGCGGCCGGTCGATCATCCCGGCCATCAGCGCCGCGATGGCGCTGCTGTCGAGGCCGCCGGACAGGAACATGCCGAGCGGCACGTCCGCCATCAGCCGGATCCGCACCGCCTCCTCGAGCAGCGCCCGGAACCGGTCGCACGATCTCCCGGTCCGGCAGGGCGGCGAGGCTCTCGTCGATCCGGCCGGCCGGGACGTCCCAATATTCCCTGGTCGTGACCGCGCCGTGCTCGAACACCAGCGTGTGCCCGGGCAGCAGCCGGTGGATGCCCTTGAACAGCGTGTCCGGCCCCGACAGGTAGCGGGTGCTCAGCAGCTCGGGCAGCTTCGACTCGTCGGCCTCGGCGCGCATCAGCCCGCTCGCGAGGAGCGCCTTGATCTCGGAGCCGAACAGCAGCCGGTCGCCGACCTGGGCCCAGTAGAGCGGCTTGACGCCGAGGCGGTCGCGCGCCAGCAGCAGCCGGCGGCGCGGCGCATCCCAGAGCGCGAACGCGAACATGCCGCGCAGGTGTTCGACGCAGGCGTCGCCCCACTGCTCGTAGGCGTGGACAATCGTCTCGGTATCCGACCGGGTGCGGTAGCGGTGGCCGGCGGCCTCGAGCTCCGGCCGCACGTCGGCGTGGTTGTAGATCTCGCCGTTGAAGACGATCCAGATCGTCTCGTCTTCGTTGGCCAGCGGCTGGTGGCCTGCCGCCAGGTCGACGATGCTCAGGCGGCGATGGCCGAGCGCCGCGCGCTCGTCCACGAAGAGGCCGGCGTCGTCCGGGCCCCGGTGGGAGACGACGTCGCGCATGGCCGGCACGCGTGCCTGGTCGTCAGGGTGGAGCCGGTCCGCCGCAACAATTCCCGCAATCCCGCACATTCCGGTGAAACCCTTTCAGACCGCGGCGGCCACGGCGTCCGGCGCCGGACCCGCCGCGCGCACGCCGGCGTCCGGGACGAGGCCGGCCGGCCGGCTGGCGCTTGCGTCGATGAACTGCCTGAACCACAGCTCGAGCATGACGAGCTGCCAGAGGCGGTGGCGATGGTCGCGGCGGCCCTGGCGATGCTCGTCCCAGAGCCGCGTGACTTCGGCGTGGTTGAAGATGCCGCGCTCGCGCAGCCGGCCGTCCAGCAGCAGCTCGGTGGTCATCGGCGGCCAGCGGGCCGCGCAGCCATTCGCCGATGGGAGCGGCAAAGCCGCTCTTGCCGCGTTCGGTGATGGCGCGGGGGACACGACGCTCGAGCGCCCGCCGGAGCAGGTACTTGCCGCGTCCGTTCTTCAGCTTGAGCGAAGACGGCACGCGCGCGGCGAACTCGAGCAGCTTGTGATCCAGCAGCGGCTCGCGCGCCTCGAGCGACACCGCCATGCTCATGCGGTCCACCTTCGTCAGCACGTCGTCGATCATGTAGGTGTTGGCGTCCACGTACATCGCGCGGTCGAGCGGGTCGTCCGACGTGCAGGCGCGGTAGCGGTCGCGGAAGCGGGCGAACGGGTCGTAGCCGTTGATCGACCGCCGGAAGTCGTCCGAGTAGAGGCGTGCCTTGACGTCGGTCTCGAACATGCCGTAGGCGTGCTTGAGGGCGTAGGCCTGATCGGGGGCAAATGCGAGGTGGCGCAGCGACCGCGCCCCTTTCACCGAGAGCGGCAGGGCGCGGCCCAGCATCGCGGCGGCCGGCGCCGCCGGGCCGAGCGCGGTCCGGGCCCGCTGCTCCCAGTGCTCGACCGGGTGCCGGGCGTAGCCGGCCCACAGCTCGTCGCCGCCGTCGCCGGAGAGCGCGACGGTCACGAGCTCGCGCGCCGCCTTCGAGACGTAGTAGGTCGGCACCGCCGAGGAATCCGCGAACGGCTCGTCGAAGTGCCAGGCGAGCTTCGGCAGCAGATCCTCGACCATCGGGCTGGCGGTCAGCGCGTGGAAGTCGCAGCCGAGATGCCGGGCGACGGTCTCGGCATGCCGGACCTCGTCGAACGCCTGCTGTTCGAACCCGACCGAGATGGTGATCGGCGGCGCGGCGCTGGTCTCGACCATGTAGGCCACGACGGCCGACGAATCGATGCCGCCGGAGAGGAACGCGCCGAGCGGCACGTCGCTCACCAGGCGGAGCCGGACCGCCTCGCGCAGCAGATCGTCGAGCTCGGCCAGGTAGTCGTCCTCGCGGCGGGCGTCGCCGTCGCCGGTGAACTCGAGATCCCAGTAGCGCGAGATCCGGACGCGTCCCCGTTCGGCCACCAGCAGGTGGGCCGGCGGCAGCTTGTGGATGCCCTGGTAGATCGTGTCGGGCGCCGGCACGTAGAGCAGCGTGAGGTAGGCGTCGAGCGTCTCGGCGCGCCACTCGCGCGGGACGTCGGGGTGCCTCGAGCAGCGACTTGATTTCCGAGCCGAAGACGATGCCGCCGGCGACCTCGGCGTAGTAGAGCGGCTTCACGCCGAGCCGGTCGCGCGCCAGCAGCAGCCGCCGGGCGTTGCCGTCCCACAGCGGCGAACGCGAACATGCCGCGGAAGCGATCGACGCAGCCGCTCGCCCCACTGCTCGTAGCCGTGGACGATCACTTCGGTGTCGGAGCTGGTCCGGAAGCGATGGCCGTGCGCGATCAGCTCGCGCCGCACCTCGGCGAAGTTGTAGATCTCGCCGTTGAACACGACCTGGACGGTGCCGTCCTCGTTGCCCGAGCGGCTGATCGCCGGTGGACAGATCGATGATGCTCAGGCGCCGATGGCCGAGGCCGATGGCGCCGTTGAGGTAATAGCCGGCGGCGTCCGGGCCGCGGTGGGTCACCGCGTCGGTCATCGCGACCAGCCGCTCGCGGTCCACGGCGTGCGACGGGTTGAAGTTGAATCGTCCTGCAATCCCGCACATGGCTTCAGATTTCCGCGGTCTGCGCCCGGCCGGTCTGCGGCAGCGCCCGGGCCGGCAGGCCCGTCAGGTAGAGGTCCTCGAACGCCGCGACCATGCGCTCGAACGAGTAGCTGTTCGTGACGTGTTCGCGGGCGGCCCGGCCCAGCCGCACGGCCAGCGACCGGTCACGCAGCAGCCGCCTGAGCGCATCCGCCAGCAGGTCGGGGCTGCCCGGATCGACCAGCAGGCCGGTGTGCCCGTGCGCGATCAGGTCGAGCAGGCCGCCGACGGCGCTGGCAACGACCGGCAGCCCCGCGGCCATCGCCTCGATGACCCCGTTGGGGAAGGCCTCGGACCGCGAGGGCAGGACGAAGATGTCGGCGCCCTGCAGCAGGGCGGGCACGTCTTCGCGATGCCCCAGGAATGACACGCGGGCCTCGAGGTGACGGGTCCGGACGAGCGTTTCGAGCGCGGCGCGGCGCGGCCCGTCGCCGACAATCTGCAGCTGCAGGTCCGGGAACTCCGGAGCGAGCAGCGCGACGGCTTCGATCAGCGTCTCGTGACTCTTCTCCGGGCGCAGGTTGGCGACCGTGATGAGGACCGGCGCGCCGTCAGCGCCGTCCCGCGGGCGGTCAGGATGCGCCTCGACGTCCACGCCGTTCGGGATGACCGCAATCGATCCGGTCCGCACGCCCTCGCGCTCGAGCATCGCCCGCGCCGCTGAAGAATTCGCGACGACTGTCGTCGCCGAGCGGTAGGCGAGCCGCTGCAGCCGGATCTGTCCAGCCGTCTTGTCCGGGTTCAGCTCGCGCCGGCTGCCGATGCGCACCGGCACGCCCGCCAGTGCGGCTCCAGGCAAGCCGAGGATGTTCGCGTAGAGGTCGCATGTCTGTACCACGGCAATCTGTTCGCGCCGGCACCAGCGGGCAAAGGCCAGGAGCTGCGCCAGCGTGGCTGGCCGCGCGAACCCATGAATCGGAAATTCCACGACGGAGGCGGCTCGGTCCAGGACGCGGGGCAGCCAGGCCCCCTCACGGTGAAAACAGGCCACGTGGACCGTGAACCGGGCCGGGTCCAGTCTCCGGATGAGCTCGATCATCTGCCGCTCGGTGCCCCCCGGCTCGAAGCGGGTCAGGAAGACGGCCACCGGAATTTGTGGCAATGGATTCACATTCCCCATCTCAGCAAGGGGGGTGCCACCCGGAGGTGCGAAATACGTGAGGCATTTTGATGCCGGCGTTACCGATCACGACAGGGGTGGGAAAAGCTCGGCCATTGATGGGTAAGCCGCTGGATCCGGCCCTGCGGGGCACCCGGCGTGGGCCCGGAGCCGCTCTGCGTCAGGCGGCGGCGGAGACGGCGGCGTCGATGTACTGGCGGTGCCAGAGCTCGAAGACCAGCAGCTGCCAGAGCCGGAGCGTATGATCCCGCTTCGCGGACAGGTGCTCGGCTACCAGGCGGTCCACGAAGGCCGGCTCGAAATAGCCGCGCTGGCGGGTGACCGGGGCCCGCAGCACATCGGCGAAGACGTCGGTCAGGCCGCCCCGGAACCACGTGCCCAGCGGGACGCCGAACCCCTGCTTGCGGCGGTCCAGGATCCCGGACGGCAGCAGTTCCCGCGCCGCCTCCTTCAGGATGTGCTTCCGCCGCCCGCCGGCGATCTTCAGCGCCGCCGGAATCGTGGCCGCGAAGTCGATGACCTCGTTGTCGAGCAGCGGCACGCGCGATTCGATCGAGTGCGCCATGCTCATGCGATCGACCTTGGTCAGGACATCTTCCGGGAGGTAGGTCTCGAAATCGAACCGCATCATCCGGCTGTGCGCGGGCAGCGCCGCGAACCGCGCGAAGTGCGCGCCGAGCGTGGCCTCCGCGCTTGCGCCGGCGAGCGCCTGCCGGACGCCGGCGCTGTAGAGCGCCGCCTTCTCGTCGGGCTGGAAGAACGCAATCGAGTCCAGATACCGCCCGTCGTCGCTGCGCGACACGTGGCGCAGGAAGTTCTTGCCGCGCGCGCCGTGGGGCATCAGCGGCCAGAGCATGCGGGCGACCCGCCGCTTGCCGGGCACCGGCAGCCGGTCGAACTGGGCCACCCGGGGATGGGGCAGATAGCGGTCGTAGCCGCCGAACAACTCGTCGCCGCCATCGCCCGAGAGCACCACCGTGACGTGCCGCCGGGCGATCTCGGAGACGTACCAGGTGGGAATCGCGGAGGAATCGGCGAACGGCTCGTCGAAGTGGGCGATCAGCCGGTCGAGAATCGAGAGCCCGTCGGGCCGGACCACGAACTCGTGGTGCTCGGTGCCGAACAGCTGGGCCACGGTGCGCGCGTGTTCGAGCTCGTCGAACTGCGGATCGTCGAAGCCGATCGAGAAGGTCTTGACCGGACGGCTCGAGGCGCGCGCCATCAGGCCGACGACCACGCTCGAGTCCACCCCGCCCGAAAGGAAGGCGCCGAGCGGCACGTCGGCGATCATGTGCGACCGCACCGCCTCCTCGAGCACGCCGTACAGCGCCGCGGCGGCCTCGGTGGCCGACCCGGAGAACGGCTCGGCGCTGCCGATCTGCCAGTACTGACTGATCCCGATCCGGCCGTCGCTCCACTTCAGGAAGTGGCCGGGCGGGAGCTTGTGCACCCCTTTGAAGATGGCCCGGTCGCGCGGCGCATAGAGAAACGACAGATAGTGGTCGAGCGCGGTGAGATCGAGCTCGCGGGTCACCGCCCCGGCGGCGATGAGCGACTTCACCTCCGAGGCGAAGTACAGCCGGCCGGCGTGCTCGGCGTAGTGCAGCGGCTTGATGCCGGCCCGGTCGCGCGCGAGCAGCAGCGTCCGTTTCGGCCGATCCCACAAGGCGATGCCGAACATGCCGCGCAGCCGCGCGAACGCCCCCTCGCCCCATTCCTCGTAGGCGTGGACGATGGTTTCCGTGTCGCTCGATGTGTAGAAGCGGTGCCCGGCCGCCTCGAGCTCCCGCCGCAGCTCCTGGTAGTTGTAGATCTCGCCGTTGAAGACCACCCACACGGTCCCGTCTTCGTTGCGGATGGGCTGGTGTCCGGTGGACAGGTCGATGATGCTCAGCCGCCGCATCCCGAGGCCGACGCCCGCTTCGGTGTGCACGCCCTCGTCGTCCGGCCCGCGGTGCCGGATGACGTGACACATCGACTGCACGAGCGCCGCGTCCGCGTCGGACGTATGGCGGTCGAAGGTAGACGATTCGGCGAACCCGGCAATGCCGCACATAACTGTTGAACCCCTATACGACCACGCACCGGCTCGACCCGTCGGTCCGCTCGATGCGCGCGGCCAGCCGCCTGTCGGTCCGCAGGCCGGCGGCGCCCCACCGGCCTCCCGGGGCGGACGCGCTGCCCCCGGCGATGCCGGAGCGTTCGACTGCCGCGATCAGCGTCACGACCCCGTCCGTCCACCGCACCGCAAACGCCGCGGCATGCCAGGCCGGGCCTGGCGCTTCTTCGACCGGAAGCTGCTCGATCGCGAGCCCCGGCGTCATGTCCGGCGAGGCCGGGACAAAGGCCGCGACGGTGGCCGGCAGGGGAGCTGTTATCAACCCGCGTGCCACAGGCGCCGGTTCGACCATACCGTACGCGGGCGAATGGAACGCCAGCGGATGGCTGCCCGGAGCCAGCAGCTCGAGTGGTGCGCTGCTGGCCAGCGCCAGTACGGCGGCGGGGCCCTCCAGCCGGCAGACCCGTCCGTCCGCCGCCAGGCTGCACCCCCACGACGGGTGGATGTGCCAGTACGGCGCGATGCCGGCCGCGCCCGTGCCGAGCACGTGATCGACAATCCACCAGCCGACTCCGTGGATCGCCAGGATCCCGCGCGTGTGACGATGGGGCGCGTAGCCGTCGTGGGTGCCTTCGACGTAATCCCACCCGTCCGACGATTGCCAGATCGGCGCCTGCGCGTGCGCCCGCGTACGCCAGTGGAAGGCGCCACGCGGCTCCGACTGCGGCCGCCCGTCGAGCGCGACCGTGTTGTGCATCGCCGAGCTCCGGAACCGGTCCCGGAGGGCAGGGTCCATCGTGTAGGTCGCCGTCCCCGGATCGATCAGCAGCGGCAGACCCGCGACCTGCAGCGTGAGGGACAGGGCGTCGGCGTGGGCGTGCCCGCCGTTCAGATAGCCGTGCCGCCCGGCGTCGAAGATGAGATGGTCGCCGCGGGGGCTGCGCGACACGAAGTAGCCGCTCGACCGCAGCGCCGCCGATGGCCACGCAGCCGGTTCCGCCGCCGCGGGGTCGCCTGCCGCATCGCCGCCGCACATCCAGTAGGCCTCTTCGGGCACGCTGCCAATCCGCAGTCCGGGCTCGCCGAGCAGGCTGGCGGCGATGGCGAGAGTGTCCCGGCAGTCGTCCGGCGGGCGGCCGCACATCGGAAACAGCTGACCACCGTCGTCGTCGCCGAAAGCCGGCCGGCGGCCGCGGTCGTCGCTGATGGTGCGCAGGAAGCGCGCCTGCCGCCGGGCCGCGTCCGCGAAGGCGGGCGCCGCCGGGTCGCCGGCGCGCCGCGCGACATTGGCGGCCAGCAGGTAGAAGTCGGTGGAGTAGCGGTGATAGTGGCCCGACAGCTCGGCGTGGCCACCATCGGCACCTAGCTGACGATCGATTTCGGCGAGCAGCACGTCGCGGCCGATCGCGGTGCGGCGCGCACTGGCGCGCAGTTCCGGCAGGGCAAGGCCGGCCACGTAGAGAGCCAGCGCCTCACCCGTGAGGTGCGTGTTCGGACTGAAGTAGTGGGAGAGGTTGTGCTCGACGTGGGTCAGCTGGCGGTCGAGCGCCAGCAGCAGATCGACCAGCCACGGCGCGCCATCCGCGGCCGCGGCCGCGCCCGTGAACAGCTCGAGCGCCCACAGCCACGACAGGGACCGGAAGGCCACCTCCAGCATGCTCGCCCAGTTGGTGCCGAGGAGGGGAGGATTGGCGTCGAGCCAGCTGGCCAGTTGCGTCGTGAACGCGTCGTAGCACCGGCGGTCGTCAGCCAGCGCGTGCGCCCGCCCGAGCGCCAGCCAGTGCTGGTGGCGATTGAGCTCCCAGATCACCTTGTGATCGCCGGCCGCCGGGTCGAGGAACGGTACGGCGGCCCAATACAGCCGCGGCGACTGGCGCTCGTGCACCACGTCGCGATGCCAGTCGGGGATCGGGCCGAGGGCAAGGCCGGTGTAGCCGAGCAGATCGTATCGCCCCGCGAGCAGGCGGCCGGCGCGGCGGGCGGCGTCGGCGGCGGCGTCGGGACAGGCGCTGCGGATGGCCTGCGCGACCGCGGGCAGGTGCCGCGCGTTGAGCGGAAACGCGGACGTCCGGGTGGCGAAATGGTCAGCCAGGGCGGCGTGTGCGGCGCGGTAATCCCCCTGGCGCAGCGTGGCGACCGCGGTGTGCCACGACGCCGACTGCGGCGACGCCGACAGCACCTGCGCCAGGCCGCCCCGGTCCCAGCCCGGCGTCGAGAGGGCCGTACGCGCCCGCCCGGCCGTCTTCCGCAGCTCGCACGCGAGCCGGAAGCGCAGCTCCGTGGGCCGCATCCTGGTCAACCGGCGGAAGGCGGTTCCGGTCATACCGCACGGACCGTCCGATCGGAGACCGTCCGGTCGCGCGCCACCATGCCCTCGTAGAGCGCCAGCCACTGCGCCCGGACCGCCTGCCAGCGGTACTGCTCGCAGCTCTCGCGGGCCTGCACCGTCAGCCGGGCGGTGAGCGCCGGGTCCTCGATCAGCCGGGTAATGCTGTCGGCCGCCGCCGCATGGTCGCCGCACCCGACCAGCAACCCGTGCGTGCGGTGCGTCAGGATGGCGGGCACGCCCCCGGCATTCGTTGCCACGACCGGACAGCCGCTGGCGAAGGCTTCAAGGACCGACGAGGGCATGTTGTCGATGTCGGGCGTCTGCAGATAGATATCCGCCTCGGCGTAGTACTGCCAGATGTCCTGCGGCGGCACCCGGCCGATGAAGCGGACGTTCCGCAGCCCCAGTTCGGCCGCCAGCTGCCGCAGCGCCGCTTCCGCCGATCCGCCGCCGACGAGTGTGAGCGTGGCCTCGGGATGGCGCTGCTGCACCAGGCGGAACGCCCGCAGCGTACACGGCAGGTTGTAGAGCTCCTCGAAGTTGCGGGTGGACAGGAGGTGCGGCCGCAGCGGCTCACGCCGGCGGAACTGGAACCGCTCCACGTCCACGATGTTCGGGATGATGGTGGCCGCCACGCCGTAGCGGGCGAACACGTCGCGCAGGAAGGCCGACGGGACGGCGTTCCGTTCGACCCGGCGGAGCGTGCCTCGCGCCACGGCGGACCGCTGCAGGTGATCCGGCGCCTGGCCGCTCCGGTAGTTCATCACGACGGGCTTGCCGAGGAGCTTCGCGATCAGGACGGCCGGCAGAGGAGCGAGCAGGAACGAAAAATAGGACGCCGAGAAGACATGGACGATGTCGGCCCGTCTCAACTCACGCAGCAGGAGCGGCCAGTACGCCAGCTGGGTGGCGAGCGTCCGGAGATATTTGACCTCGACCGCACGCCGCCATGGACCTGGCGGCACGGGGTTGATCGGGACGAGCCAGGCGCGGACGTCGGGGTCTCCGTCCCAGGCGCGGAGCAGGCGATCCGCCTGGACGGCCTGGCCTCCCAGGATACCCATCGACGGGGCGACCATGGCGATCTGGAGCGGACGGTGGGGCGACTGGCTCATGAGGTCGGAGACACCACTGTATTGATTGATAGCTCTGCAAGCCCCGCGCCTGACGGGCCGAACTGTCTGCTTTGACTACACTTCGTTGGTACGAAATCTCTGCTGTCGGTTAATTGTTGTGGAGATGTCTACATTTAATACTCATCAATAGAAGCCCCAGCCTTGTTTTATTGGGCTTTTAGAAGCTCATGTGTAAATACTACAAACGGCTGAGTTGTCCCCAGTAGCAATGGTTGAGTCAACAAACAAGGCGCTGATCCGTTTCGACCAATAAAACCAGCCCTTCATCACCTTGGTCACAGACTTGCCCTAGAGCCTCCCGTGAATGGCCGTTTGTATGGCGGCCGTTTCCCAACCTCAGCACCAATCACGTTCTGTCAGGCGTTTCCCTGCGGGAAACGCTGCCGGCGGACCCGCTCGCAGCCGCAGCGCTGCTGTGTGGACGGGTCTGGGCTGATTCGAGTGCAACCCTTCGTGGAGGACCGATGCAATTTGGACGACGCGTGAACCTGGCCGCCCTGCGCGGCGGACTCTTGATGACGGCCCTGGCGGCGCTGCTGGCCCCGGCTGTCGCATCCGCGCAGAGTGACATCGTGCTGTCGCCGTCGGCGCCGTCGGCCCGCGCCGGAAAGTGGTCCGTCGTATCAGACGGCTCGGCCAGCGGCGGCGCCGCCATCCGCCACGCCAACGCGAACGCCGGCAAGAAGACGAGCGCGCTCGCGAGCCCGTCCGATTACTTCGAAGTGACCTTCACGGCCGGCGACAACACCGCCTACCGCATCTGGATCCACGGCAAGGCCGACAGCAACTCCTGGGCGAACGATTCGATCTTCCTCCAGTTCGACAAGAGCGTGACGTCGTCAGGGGCCGCCACGTGGCGCATCGGCACGACGTCGGCCACCGAGATGAACCTCGAGGAGTGCAGCGGCTGCGGACTGAACGGCTGGAAGTGGCAGGACAACGGCTGGGGCCAGGGCGTGCTCGGCCCGCTCGTGTACTTCTCGACGACCGGCACGCAGCGCCTGCGCATCCAGACCCGCGAGGATGGCCTCTCGATCGACCAGATCATCCTGTCGCCGGTGACCTATCTGTCGTCGGCGCCCACCGCGACGGCCACCCCCTCCGCTCCCCCCCGCCGCCCCCGCCGGCCCCCTCGACGACCACCGGCACCCTGCTGAAGGTCGTGGACTGGAACACCCATCACGGGATCGGCACCGACGGCGCCTACAACATCCAGCGCATCGCCACCGAGATCGTCAAGACCGGCGCCAACGTGGTGTCGTTGAACGAGGTGGAGAAGTTCGTCGGATCGTACGGCAACGAGGACCAGCCGGCGCGCTACGCGGCGATGCTGAAGTCGGCCACCGGGAAGACCTGGTACTACAAGTTCGCGCAGCGCGACGGCGGTACCAACGGGCAGGGCAACCTGATTCTCAGCACGTTCCCGGTCGAGGACGTCGGCGCGTATCAGCTCAGCTACTCCCGTTCGGTCGCCCGCATTCAGATCCTGGTCAACGGGATTCGCGTCAACGTCTTCTCGACGCATCTGGATGCCGACTCGAGCTCGCGCCGGGCCACCCAGATGTCGCAGCTCAAGAGCTGGGTCTCGACCTTCTCCCAGCAGCACGTCGTCGTCGGGGACTTCAACGCGTGGCCGGGGGCCGCGGAGACGTCGAACATGACCTCCGCCTTCTACGATGCCTGGGCGGTGGCCACGGCCAACGACACCGAGATTGCCTACTCCGGCAACCTGGCGGGCAACACGCGCAACAGCCGCATCGACTACGTCTTCTACTCCAAGTCGGCGAGCCGGCTGGCGCTCAAGTCGGCGCAGGTGTTCGACGTCCGCAACTCCTCCGGCGTGTCGCCGTCGGATCACCGGCCGGTGATGGGGACGTTCGAAGTCAAGTAGGCGCCGCCGTCAGGCACCGCAATTCCGGGGACTGGCTGCCATGGCAGCCGGTCCCCGCGTGTCGTCTGCCTCAGGAAGCGCCCGTCGGTGTTCCCGGCGCCCGCGACCCGCTGACCCGGCTCCGCCCGGCCCCGCCAACCTCCCCGGGCCACCAGATCTCCCGGCAATACCCGACGTAGTAGGCGAGCGACAACCCGTGCTCCGCCGATCGTGCCGGATCGCGGCGGAGCCGGGCGCGTGCCCAGTCGGCCGCGTTGCGCAGCATGTTGCCGAAGACGAACCGCGGCACACCCAGCAGCCGCGGCATCCGGTCGACGTCGAGGCCGAGCTCGGTGCGGCGGTGGATGCCGTGGACACGGGCGTGCGACACCCCTTTCCAGTACCACCATCGCCGGAAGTAGTGGCGGGTGAGCCGCGAGGCGGGCACGACGTGGTCGAGCACCATGGCGGGAACGTAGAGCCCGCGGGCGCCGGCCGCGCGCGATCGATAGAAGAACTCCGCCTGCTCCTGGCCGAGCAGCGCCTTGCCGTTGCGCCCGAGGTCCGGCCGGAAGCCGCCGATCCGCTCGATCAGCTGCCGCCGCACCGCCATGTTGACGCCGAGCGGGGTCTTGCGCTCGTCCTCGAAGACGAACGGGGCGTCCCCGTGATCCTTGACGGCGATGGTGCCGCCGAGATTGCCGGCTTCGTCGAGCCATGCCGGCCGTGCGGCGCCCCAGATCGGCCGCACCGGGCCGCCGGTGTAGTCGATGTCAGGCCGCTCGAGCAGCGGCGCGACCGAGGCCGCCAGCCATCCCGGTCCGACGGACACGTCGTCGTCCGTGAAGACGATGATCGAGGCCCGCGCTTCCCGCATGCCGGTGTTGAGCGCGTTCGATTTGCCCTGCCGCCCCTCGAAGAGGTAGCGGAGGGGCACGGGGAAGCGGTCGACGCGGCTGGCCACCACCGCGCGCGTGTCGTCGGCGGAGTTGTTGTCGACGACGAGCACGTCCCAGGAGAAGCCGGGATCGCGCGGCGTCCGCGCCAGGCTGTCGAGCGTGTCGCCGAGGTAGGCGGCGCGGTTGTAGGTGCAGATCAGCACGGTGGCGTCCACCGCGGGGGCGCCGCGCGGCGGGATGGGAGGAGCGCCGCTCATCGGTGGTCTCCGCCTACGCGCCGGGCGCCACCCGGGGCACGCGGTCCGCGCCGTGTGCCGGTCTTTCGCGCGTTGCCGGACGATCCCGGCAAAGAAGCAGAGCCACAGCTCGTGTTCGAACGCCGCGATGCGCCGGCCGCGCCAGGTGTCGCGGATCCAGCCGGCTGCCGCCGCCAGCGCCTTGCGATAGAGGTAGCGCGGCACCCCGAGGACGTGCGGCACGGTGGTGAAGTCGAGCGTCGTCTGTTCCGGAGCCTCCATGTCGAGGCCGGCGCGCTCGTAGAGCCGTGCCCGGCTGATGCCCCGCCAGTAGAACCAGCGCCGGAAGTAGCGCTTGTTCAGCCGATCGGCCGGGATGATGTGCTCGAGCGCCATCTCCGGGACGTAGAAGCCGCGGACGCCCGCGGCGCGCGCCCGGATGCACCATTCGCGTACTTCCTGGCCGAGCAGGGTGCCGGCGCGTCGTCCGGTGTGGGGATCGAACAGGCCGGCGCGCTCGAAGGCACTCCGCTTGAACGCCATGTTCACGCCGAGCGGGACGCGGGTCCCGAACTGGAGCGGCTCCGGACCGTAGTCGAGCAGCGCGATCACCGCCCACTGCCGGCCGCCGTGATCGGGCAGCCAGGCCGGACGCGGGCCGCCCCAGATCGGCAGCACGCGTCCCCCGACGTAGTCGCAGTCGAGGCGCGCCAGCCCGCTCGCGGCCTGCGTCAGCCAGTCCGCCGGCACGCGCACGTCGTCGTCGGTCGTGGCGATGATCTCGCCGGTGGCGGCGCGGATGCCGGCGTTGAGCGCCGGGCTGCGTCCCTGTTCCCGCTCGAACAGGTAGCGCAGCGGCACGGGAAAGCCGGGCACCGCCGCCGCGACGACGTCGCGGGTGTCGTCCGGCGAATTGTTGTCGACGACGATCACTTCCCAGGGGCCGTCTGGCGTCAGGCGGGACAGGCTGGCCAGCGTGTCCCGCAGGTCCGCCGCGCGGTTGTACGTCGCGATGACAATCGAGTACTTCATGTGGTCACGCGGAAGGTGCCGGGCGGACGCTGGCGCGCGTGGTGACGGCGTCAGTCGCCGGCGTCAGCGCCAGCAGTTCGTAGACGAGGCGGAGGGCGCGCGCCGTGGCGCCGCCGGGACGATGAAAGACCGCGGCGGCGGCGTGCTCCCGCTCGCGCGACCGGGTCGCCCGGGGCGGCGAGCACTGCGGGCACGGCGGCCGCCAGCTCCGCCGGGGTGTGGACCACGAGCGCCGCCGAGCGCAGCAGGTCGACCTTCTCGACGTTGATGCGGGCCAGCTCGATCAGCCCGGGGGCGTCGTACACGATCAACGGGCGGTCGAGCGCGCAGAACTCGAAGCCGATCGAGCTATGGTCGGTGACCATCAGGTCGCTCGCGAGGACGAAGGCCGTCGAGTCGCCGCTGCCTGCCAGGAGGAAAGCCGGGCCGGCGAAGCGGGCGAGCCGCTCGCGCCAGTTCACACCCGCCGAATACTTCGGGTCCAGGTCGAGTGAACGATCGTGGAGCTTGGCGATGACGTTGCAGCCGGCCGCCAGCAGCGTCTCGATGATCGCCTCGCCGGCCTGATGGCAGCGCCGAAGCGGGGGAGAAGGTCGGCGCGAAGATGGCCGTCGGGCGTGCCGGATCGAGGCCGAGCGCCGCGGCATGCTGCCGGGCCTCCCGGCGGTCGGTCACGAGCACATCGGCCTTGGGATAGCCGATGAGCGCCGCCCGGTCCTCCCGCACGATCCCGGCGGCGACGTAGGCATTGCGGCGCCCCTCGTTCGGAAACGCGACCCGGTCGTAGCGGTCGAATCCAATCGGCAAGTCGGCGGGGCAGTCGAGGTTGTACTTGCCCGCCACCCCATGGAAGAAGTTGAGCTGCCTGGCCGCGCGCCGCAGCGTCACCGCCTCCCAGGGGTCGGCGTTCACATACAGATCGACACGGCGCCACGCCGCACGCCGCCGCTCGATGACCGAGCCCTCGAGGCCGAGCTCGGCGAAGGCGGCCCGCAAATCCGCGCGCTCGGTCCCGGTGAACAGCAGCCGGATGCGGCGGTCCTGCCGAAGCGGCTCGATCACCGGCCTGAGGACGGCGAGATTCATCGGCGTCCGGACTTCCACCAGCACCGTCCGACGCCCGGCGAGCCGGCCGGCGGCGTGGTCGAGCCGGCGGAGCGTGCGGACCACCGGGGCCAGGAGGGCGCTGCCCGTCATGCCGCCCCCTGCCGCGCCCGCCGCAGCTGGTAGGCGCGCGCCAGCAGCCGGGGCGTCCAGCGCGCCATGACGCTGGCGAGCTTGACCGCCGCGCCGCCGCTGTGGCGGTACAGGTCGGCGAGATGTCCGGCCGCGACGTCGACGTGTCCCGTGTTGAGGGCGTCGCGGGCCCTGGCCGCCAGACGCTCGCGCTCGAACCGGGCCACCTGCGCCTCCGCGATCCGGCGCTCTTCCGGGCGGTCCGCGAGCAGCGGCCGCAGCTTGTCGAACACGAGCAGAATTCCCGTCAGCATCCGGACATCGCTCGCCGAGGCGCTGTCGTCGCGCCGCCGGTAATGGCCGAGCGGCTCGTCGTTCCGCCTGAACCGGAAGCCGGCGAGGGCCGCCCGCAGCCAGAAGTCGTAGTCCTCGTTGGTGCGCAGCGCTTTCGTCGAAGCCGCCGAGCGTCTCGGCGACCCGCCGGCGCACGACCGACATGATGAAGATCGATTCCTCGTCGGCGAGGATGGTCGCCAGGGTCGGCTGCGGGCGCGTATCGGGATAGGGTCGCGCGGGCAGGCCGTGCCGCCGGCCGCCGAGAAACCAGCCGTTGCCGGTCACGATGTCCACGTCGGGACAGCGTTCGAAGATCGCGAGCTGCGCGGCGAGATAGCCCGGTTCCCAGAGGTCGTCGCTGTCGAGGATGGCGAGGAAGTCGCCGGTGGCCTCGCGGATGGCCAGGTTCCGGGCCGCCGAGATGCCGGCGTTGGGCTGCTGCAGCAGGCGCACGCGCGCATCCCGGGCGGCGCAGGCCCGTGCGATGCCGGCGGTCTCGTCGGTCGATCCGTCGTCGACGATCAACAGTTCCCAGTCGGCGCAGGTCTGTGCCTGGACGGACTCGACCGCGGCGCCGATGTACGGCGCCACGTTGAACGCCGGCATGATTACGCTGACTGCGGCCATTGCTCCCCGGCGTCGTGAGGGCGGACCGCCGCGACGACGGCGGCCGACGGTTCGAGCTCCATGAGGGCGTAGAGCTCCCGGATGGACCGGGCGGTGGCGTCGCCCGGGCGGTAGAAGAGATCGGCGGCGACGAGCCGCCGCTCGTCCTGCTGGACGTCCGGGTTGGCCAGCGCCCGCTCGACCGCCTGCAGCGTTTCCGGCCGCGTCGTTGACGGACCGTGAGACCGAGGCCAGCAGCGAGACGTAGTCGGGATGGATGTTGGCGAGCGCGATGAGCTCCGGCCGGTGAATCCGGACGATGGGACGGTCGCGCAGGAGGAACTCGAAGCCGGCGGAGCTGTGATCGGTGATCATCAGGTCGGACGCGACGAGATAGGGCGAGATGTCGTGCCCGGGCGCGAGCACGCTGCGGCCGGGGCGGAGCAGCGGCGTGAGCCGGGCCGCCCAGTCGACGCCGCCCGAGTAGCGCTCGCGCAGATCCCTCGAGCGATCGTGCAGCTTGACGATCAGGTTGACCGGCATCTGGTCCAGCGCGCGCACCAGCTCGACGCCCATCGCGTTCAGCGATGACGCCGGCGACCAGGTCGGCGAGTAGAGAATGGTCGGGCGCGACGGATCGAGGCCGAGGCCGGACAGGACCTGGCTGCGATCGTAGGTGCCGTCCACGAGGCAGTCCACCTTGGGCATGCCGACCAGGCGGATGGCCGGGCTGTCGGCGTCGATCGCCCCGGCGGCGATGAAGTTGCGCAGCCGCCGTTCGTTGACGAAGAACAGGCGGTGCCACTCGCGCATCGACCGGTCGGGCGCATCGAAGCCGTACTTGCCGCCGACGCCGTGGAAGATCTGCACGCGCGCGGTCTCGCGCAGCAGCGGTGCCCACATGAAATCCGAGGCGATGTAGGCGTCGAACTTGAGCAGCGCCGCGCGCCGCGGGTGGATGGTCCGGATGCCGGGCGCTTCGCGATAGATCTGCGGCATGCGGCCGGGCTCTTCGGTCGCGGTGAAATAGAACGCTACCCGCGGGTCCCGCGCCATGGCCCGGAACACCGGCGCCACCATCGTGAAATTGACCGGGGTGCGCGCATCGACCAGGATGCGCCGCCGCCGCGATGGCCGGCTGAGGCGCTTGTCGAGGCGCCGCACACCGGACACCAGCTTGCGTACGAACGTGCTCACGCGTGCGCCCCTACCGCCGAGCCGACCGGCGCGGCGCCCGTCGCGCGGGCCGCCCGCACGGCGCGCAGCCGCGCCTCGCAGGTAATCCCGCGGCGCCGCGGCGAGCGCGAGCAGGTAATAGAACGTCCAGTGGTAGGCGACCGAGGCAAAGAGCGCGCAGACGAACCAGCCGACCAGCGCCGCCGACAGGGCGGCGGCATGCATCGTGAGCATCTCGTATTCCGCCGGGTCGAGCGCCGGCATGTCCGCGAGCCGGCCCCGCGGGCGGCGCCGCGGGTCGGCCGCCTTGAGCAGGCGGCGCGTCTGGATCGGCGCGTAGACGGCGCGGCCGACCAGGTAGGCGAACACCAGCAGCCCGAGCACGCCCAGCTCGGCGGCCACCTGCAGCGCGGAGTTGTGGCTCTCGCGCCACGCTTCCTGGCGCCCCTCCGGGTTGTAGTTCTTGAACTGCCCGGCGCCGACGCCGGTCAGCGGATGCGCCACGAAGGCGTCGAGCGACTCGCGCAGCAGGATCGATCGAGCCTCGCGGGAGCCGGTGTCGTCGAGCTTCTCGTCGGTGATGCTCGCGACCCGCTGCCAGTAGGAGGCGGGCAGGAGCGGCAGCGCCAGCAGGCCGACGAGCGCCGCGCCGAAGACCAGCCCGGGCCGCCGCCGTCACGAGATGCGCCGCGAGGACCAGCGCCATGGCCGCGAGCCCCACGGTTCCCGAGCGCGAGTGCGTGGCGATGATCGCCCCCAGCATGAGCACGACACAGATCGCGGCCAGCAGCCGCCGGGCCGTCGACACGGGGCGCAGCACCAGCATCGCCGCCAGGGGCATCACCGCGACCATGTTCAGGGCGAGGTCGTTGGGATTCTTGAACATGCCACCGACCGACCCCTGCACCCGGCCGTTCTCGATGAGATTGACGCCGCGCGCGTAGTCGAGCACCGCCCGCCCCGCGATGTAGCCGCTCGCGACCACAATCAGCCAGGTGAACTGCTCGACACGCTTCGGCGACGTCAGCGTGTTGATCATCAGCAGGAAGATCAGGATCACCTTGGCGTAGAGCTCGGTGAAGGTGCCGATGGCGCCCCCCGTCCAGACCGCGAACGGTGCGGTCAGCAGGATGACGCCGCCAAAGCCCGACCACGCCGACCAGCTCCGGCGTCAGCCGGGAAACGGACTGGCCTCGTCCGAGCCGGTTGAAGGCGAGCGCGCCGAGGGCGCCGATCGCGGAGATCTCGGCCAGATGCAGCAGCCGGAGCGGCGTGAAGATGTCCTGGGGCCGGAAGTAGAGCAGGGCCGTGAAGGCGAGGAGGCCAACGAACGCCCAGTCGGTCCGGGTGCGTCGCTGCGGTGCCGGCAGCGCCGTCTCGGCGGGGGGCGCCTGTCCCGCCGGAACCCCAACGCGGGCGGCGTCGCGGGCCGGCATGCTGCCGTCGTGGCGCGACGTTCCATAGCCGAAAGCCAGCTTCTCAGTCATCCGCCCGTCACCGCCGCGCGGGGCGTGCCGCGCTCACTTCCAGACGCTGCGGCCGCGCCCCAGCGAGAACAGCCCGGCCATCGCCGAGTAATTCATCATGACGAAGGTGTACGCGACCCGTGCGGCGCGTCTGATCTGACGGCTCATCTAAGCTCCTTCCCGGCGGCAGCCATCGACAGCTTGCCGACGTCGTCCCGCGCCGGGGGCGCCGCCGGCCGGCTGTGCCCGTCCAGCCAGGCGCCCACGACCGCGAGGCCGTAAAAAGCCGCTTGCAGGACGAAGGCCACCGCGTAGACCCACCATGTTGCCGCCAGCGCCGCGCTCGCCACGAAGGCGGCCACGAGCGCCCAGGGCACGAGGAGGCGTCCGACCTTGTGCGACATGTACTGCAGCCACACCGGGTTGAGGAACGGCACCAGGAGGCGGGGCTCCTGCGCCAGGATCTGGTAGTTGCCGGCCAGGGTGCGGCGCTTGCGGCGGGCCTCGGTGGCCGCGTCCGGGGCGGTGCGGTCGAACGCGGTTGCCTCCTCCTCGAACACCACCCGCCATCCCGCCAGCACCGCGCGCATCGGCGCCAGCACGTCGTCGAGCAGCGTTTCGGCGGGCAGCGGCCGCCACACCGCGCGCCGGAGCGCGTAGATGGCCCCCGTCGCGCCGAGCGTGGAGCGCACCAGGCTCTCCTTGCGGCGCAGCCACTTCTCGTACTTCCAGTAGGCGCCCACGCCTTCGCCGATGGTCGAGTCGTCCTGGCCGGATTCGCAGTCTAGGATCAGCTCGCCGGTGACCCCGCCGATCTGGGGATCGGCGAGATTCGACACCAGCGCGCGGACCGCGCCCGCGCCGAAGCGCTGCCGGGCGTCCGCGAACACGAGGACATCGCCCGTCGCCGCCGCCACCCCGGCATTCAGGGCGAGAGGCTTGCCGCCGCCGGGAACCTGGATCACGCGGATCCGGCCGGCGTAGGGCGCCAGCGCGGTCGCGGTGTCGTCCGACGAGCCGTCCGAGACGACGATGATTTCACGCGGCCCGTCGTACTCGAGCTCCAGCAGGTTCTCGATGCGGGCGGGCAGCCGGGCCGCTTCGTTCCGGGCGGCCACGATGATGGAGAGGCTCGGCCAGCGCCCGCCTTCGAACCCCGCTTTCCGTGCGGGGCGGGGCGCCAGCCGCGCCCACGCCGCCAGCAGCAGCGGGTAGCCCACGTAGACGTAGGCGATCACGAAGGTTGACGTCCAGAACAGAATCTCCACAGGTCCCCCGGGGTTGCGTGAGGCGGCTCGTCGCCTCAGGTGCCGATCGTCTGTGCCGTCGATTCGGGCCGCGGGGCCCCGAGGCGGAAGACGTTCGGCGACGGTGTCTTGATGGCGTTGCGGGTATCGACGATGACGTCCGCCTCGGCCACCATGGCGGCGTAGTCGAAGCCCTTGTGATCGGTCACGATGACCACGCAGTCGTAGCGCCCGTAGACGCCGCGCGTCCAGCGCGACGGCCTCGATGTCGCGCCGCCCCGGCCACTCGCGGCCGTGCACGACCGGGACGTAGGGATCGACGTACTCGACGGTCGCCCCCTTGGTCTCGAGCAGGTGCATGATGTCGAGCGCCGGCGATTCGCGCATGTCGTCGATGTCGCGCTTGTAGGCGACCCCGGCGACCAGCACGCGCGAGCCGTTGATGGCCTTGCGCCGGGTATTCAGCGCGTCCATCACCTTGTCGACCACGTAGTGCGGCATGCCGCTGTTGATGTGGCCGGCCAGCTCGATGAAGCGCGGATCGAAGCCGCTCTGCTTGGCCTTCCACGACAGGTAGAAGGGATCGATCGGGATGCAGTGCCCGCCCAGGCCGGGGCCGGGGTAGAAGGCCATGAAGCCGAACGGCTTGGTCTGCGCCGCGTCGACCACTTCCCAGACGTCGATGTTCATCCGGTCGCACATCAGCGCCAGCTCGTTGACCAGGCCGATGTTCACCGCGCGGAAGGTGTTCTCGAGCAGCTTCACCATTTCGGCGACGCGGGTCGAGCTGACCGGCACGATGGTCTCGATGGCGCTGCCGTAGAGCGCCCCGGCCAGCTTCGCGCAGTCCGGCGTCAGGCCGCCGACCACCTTCGGCACGTTGTGGGTCTGGAACGTCGGGTTGCCGGGATCGACCCGCTCGGGCGAGAACGCGATGAAGAAGTCGACCCCCGCCTTGAGGCCGGTCGCCTCGAGCAGCGGCTGCACCACTTCGTCGGTCGTCCCGGGATAGGTGGTCGACTCGAGCACGATCAGCATGCCCGGATGCAGGTGTGCCGCGATCGCCTCGACCGCGGACACGATGTAGGACATGTCCGGGTCCTTGGTCTTGCGCAGCGGCGTCGGCACGCAGATATTGATGGTGTCGAGCTCCTTGACGATGGCGAAGTCGGTCGTGGCGTCGAGCTTGCCGGCATCGCACAGCGCCTTGACGTCGGCGGTCGCCACGTCCGGGATGTAGGACCGCCGCTCGGCAATCGCCTGGATCTTGCGCTCGTCGAGGTCGATGCCGGTCGCGTGGTAGCCGGCCTTGGCCAGCTCCACGGCCAGCGGCAGCCCGACGTAGCCCAGGCCGACCACGCCCGTGCGGGCCTGGCGGGATTCAATCTTCTTCAACAGTGCGGCGGCGAGCGCTGACATGCGTATGCTCCTCGGCAACGGGTCAATGACCTTCGAAGGCCCGGTGCGATCCGCCTGTGGCGACCCGCTTCAGCCAGGCCCAGAATCCTGGACGTGATGCGGTAAAGCGCTCGGGAGCCGGACGGCTGGCCGGACCGTGCGGGCGCACGGTCCCGCCAGCGGGGGCGGCGGGGGCGGAACGCTGCATCCGCAGCAGGCGGTACTCCTCCGCGAGGATCCGCCGTTGTTCCGCCAGCTCGCGTTCCCGCTGGCGCAGCGCGCTTTCGCGCTGTTCCATCTCCGCCGCCCGTCGCGCAGCCTGATCCATGGCTGCCCGCGCGGCGGCTTCCGCCTGACGCAGCTCCTGATCGTACGTGGTCGGAGAGGGGGACGACACTGCCGCAGCCGCCGCCGCCCCCGCGTAAGCGGGTTCTGGCTGGCGGTCCGCCTCCGGCGCGGCTGCCGGGGCGCCGACCTCGCGCCGGACGGACGACGAGGCGGACGGCAGGACGCCCGTGGTTTCCAGCTCCGCGAGCACTTCCCGTATCAGCGGCAGATCGACCTGCCGCCGCTCTTCAGCGTATCCGAAGACGAGCGCGGCGTCACAGATCACATTGATGATGCGGGGGACGCCGCGGCTGCGGGCGTGCACGGCGGCGGTCACGTCGGCCGGGAACTCCAGCGGCGCGTCGAGCGCGGCGCGGCGGAGCCGGTGATTGATGTAGTTGGCGGTCTCGGCGGCATCGAGCGGGTGCAGGTGGTAGCTGACCGTGATGCGCTGCCGGAGCTGCTCGAGCTCCGGCGCCGCCAGCTTGTCCCGCAGGTTCGGCTGTCCGACCAGCACGATCTGCAGCAGCTTCGACTTCTCGGTCTCGAGGTTCGACAGCATCCGCAGCTCCTCGAGCGCCGCCTGGCTCAGGTTCTGCGCCTCGTCGATCACGAGCAGGACCAGCCGGCCGTTCAGCCGCTGATCGACCAGGTACTGCGCCAGGTCGCGGAGCATCATCGGCTTGCTGCGGCCCGCCGGGTCGAGGCCGAAGTCGATCATGATGGTCTCGATCAGCTCGCGCGGCTCGAGCATGCGTGTTCACGATGCGGCCGACCGAGGTCTGGCTGTCGAGGCCGCGCAGCAGCGTCTGCAGCAGCGTCGTCTTGCCCGACCCGATCTCGCCGGTGATGACGACGAAGCCGGCCTGGCTCTCCAGCCCGTAGCGCAGGTAGTCGAGCGCCTCGCGGTGCACCCGGCTCGGGTACAGGTAGTCGGGGTCCGGGCTGAGCGCGAACGGACGTTCCCGCAGCTGATAGAACCGTTCGTACATCAGTGACTCCCCGCCTCGTCGCGGCCGCGCCAGGCCCCGAGCTTCTTCTGGGCGATGGCGGTGATGGCCGACGCCAGGCGGTCTGGATGATGGCGGATCTTGCCCGCCGGATGCTCCGACACCAGCGGCACGCCGATCGGCTGGATGTTCAGCCGGTCGAGCGCGTTCAGCTCGAACGTCCCGGTGACGATCGGCCGGGCGCCGCTGCTCGGCGTAGCGGGCGGCGAGCGCCTCGGGAATCGGGCTGGTGTTGTAGATCACGTAGTCGAAGAGCTGCGCTTCCAGGTGCCGGTCGATGGTCAGGACGTGCTCCAGCACGCTGTAGTCGTCGGTTTCCCCCGGCTCGGTCATCAGGTTGGCGACCAGGATGCGCGTGGCCCGCGAGGCGCGGATGGCCGCGCTGACGTCGGGCACGAGCAGCGGCGGCAGGATGCTCGTGAACAGGCTGCCCGGCCCGGCCACGATCACGTCCGCGCGCAGCAGCGCGTCGCACACCTCCGGCACGCAGCGCGGCCGGTCCGGCAGCAGGCCGACCCGCAGGATGCGCCCGCCCGCCGAGGAAATCGCCGTCTCGCCGCTCATCACGCGCCCGTCCGCGAACTCCGCGACCAGCGTCACCAGCTCGCTGGTCGCCGGCAGCACCGTGCCGCGCGCCCCGACCACCTGCGCCGCGATCTCGACCGCGCGCGGGAAGTCGTTGGTCACGTCGGCCAGCGCGGTCAGCACCAGGTTGCCGATGGCGTGGCCGTTCAGCCCGTCGCCCGACCCGAAGCGGTACTGGAAGATGTCGGCGATCAGCGAGTCGTTGTCCGACAGCGCGGCCAGACAGTTCCGGATGTCGCCGGGGGGAATGACGTTGAACTCCGCCCGCAGCTTTCCCGAGCTGCCGCCGTCGTCCGACGTCGCGACGATGGCGACGAGCTGGTCGCGCCGCCCGTCGCGCGGGTCGCCGGCGGCGCCGCAGAGCAGGGGCCGCAGCCCGCGCAGCACGTTGGGCAGGCCCGTCCCGCCGCCGATCGCCGCCACGCGCGGCTGCGAGGTCGGCTGCTGGTCGGTGGCGCCGTGCGGGGCGCCGACGTCCGGACGGGCCGAGTTCTGGACCATGGTGTCGTTCACCGCAGGTCGCCAGCGAGCGTCCGGCCTCGGGCCGCGGCACCCGCGACCTGGCGCCGCCAGCGCGGCGTCGGCATCGTTGATCTCGGCCGGGGCCTGCGCCGGACGGCCCGGCCGCGCCGCCCGATCCTCGATGGCCGGCAGGATGTCGCGCACCGCGCGGTGATAGTCCTCGGGAAAATCGATCTCGATCCAGGGATAGCCCCGGGTGCCGACCACATGCAGCGGGGACTCGGCGGCGAAGGCCCCGAACGCCCGCGGGGCCCAGTCGCGCAGACGGCCGCCGGCGATCAGGCCGTCCATGATGCCGACGACCTTCCGCGCCCCCTCCGGGCCGAATTTCACGATGCCGAGGTTCTCGCCGTCGGCATCGTCCGGGTTCATCTCCTTCGAGATGTCGACGACACGGCCGCAGCGGACCTTGACCTTCATCTCTTCGTCGCCGAAGGTCTGCCCGGGCTGGCGATAGGCGAGCAGGAGGGCGTCCTCGTCGCGCGAGCTCAGCAGGTCGTGCAGAAGGACGGGGTGGAAGAGAACGTCACAATTTAGGACCACGAACCCCTCAAATAGCAGAGGTCGTGCCATCCACAGCGAGTACATGCTGTTGGTCTTGGCGTAGTCCTGGTTCTCAACATAGGTAATTCCGTGCCCACAGACCTGCTTGCACGCGGTCGGCTTGGCATCCGGCTACCACGACAATATCGTCGATGCCGGCGGTCCGCAGGGCCCGGATCTGCCGCTCGATGAGCGTTTCTCCGCCCATGCCCGACCAGGCATTTCGGCGATTCGCCCGCCGTCCCGTTGAGCCGCGACCCTTTACCGGCCGCCAGAATGATGCCTCTCATGTTTTCCCCGTTGTTTTCGCGGCGCCACTGTGCCGGGCTGCCCCGGCCGCGCTCAGATGCTGCTGGCCGGCGCCAGCTCGCTCTTACGCCTGAGCTGGGCCGCCCGCGAGATGTAATAAGCCCGGTCCCGCCGGCTGATGGCCACGCCAAAGAACAGGCCCAGATACAGCAGTGCCCCGGCCGCTGCCTGTATTGCCACAGCCAGAAGCGTGCCGGCTGAGATGCCTCGGGTGAGTGCCAGAAGGCCTCCCACCAGTGCCGCCGGCCAGATGGCGGGCCAGATGGCCTGCGTCGCGGCCCGGCGCAAGGGCACGCCGACTCGACGGCAGGCGGCGGGATAGAGGATGAAGATGGCGGAGACGGCGATCGGGATGAGCGTGCCCCAGGCCACGCCGACCAGGCCGAAGCGTCCAATCAGCACGATGCTGAGCACCGCGTTCACGAGGCCGGTCCCGAGGTTGACCCAGGCCACCAGGCGGTGCTCGCCGGCCCCCTTGAGCAGGGTGTTCCCGGTCGCGTTGCCGACCCGGATGACGACCGCGAACGCCAGGATCTGGATGACCGGGATGGCGCCCGCCACCGCCTCGGCCTGGCTGCCGAGCCAGCCGCGGATCAGCGGGTCGGCCAGCATGACCAGCGCGGCGGCGATCGGGACCACCATCACGAGCGACAGCCGCGTGCCCTGCAGCAGGATCTCCTGCAGCCGCACCCGCTGCTGCAGCGCGTCGCTGTCGACGATGGTGGGGAACAGCACGCCATTGAGCTGGTTCGTGAGGCGCTGGACGCCTGAGATGATCCGTTCGGCGGGCGCCCACACCGCCACCGCGCCGCTGCCGAGGAACACGCCGATGACGATCTGGTCCAGCTGGTAATTGAGCTTGTTGGCCCAGTCGATGATCGACGCGTAGATGCTGAAGCCGGTCACCTCGCGGAGCCGCCCGCGGCGGAACAGGCGCGGGCTGATGTGCAGGGCGGGAAACACCCGGAACGCGTTCGACCGGTAGACGAAGTACGCCAGTACCCGTACGCCGGTGGTCGCGGCCACGAGCGGCACCAGCCCGTAGCCGGCGAGCAGCACGGCGGCGTTGACCGCCGCGACCAGGACGCTGACGACGACCGCGAGCGTGTTGTTGACGTCGAAGCGCTGGAACCCGCTGATGACCCCGCCGTAGACGCTGAAGGGAAAATTCAGCGCGACGTGGATGCCGATGATGAGCAGCACCCACTGGCCGGTCATCGGCCTGCCCGGCCGACAGCGAGAACAGGTGGTCGAGGTTGAACGCCACCAGGCAGACGATCAGGTACGCCACCACCCCGAGGCCGGCGAAGACGCAGAACAGGCTGCTGGCGATCTCGTTGAGCGCGCGCGCATCGCGCTGGGCGCGGTACTGGGCGGCGAACTTCACCAGCCCGCTGCCGTAGCCGAGCTCGAGAGTCGAGAAATGGACGGTGATCGAACCGAGCAGCACCCACAGGCCGTATTCGGCCTTGCCCAGGTGCGAGAGGTTGAAGGGCAGCATCACCAGGCCGAGGATCGTCTCGGCGATGATCGCCACGTAGCGGGTCGACGACGTTGCGGGCGACGGTCGCGAGCTGCCCGCGCGGCGCCGCCGCCCAGGACCCGCCGCCGGGCTCGGTCACGCCGCCCCCTTGCGGAACAGCACGACCTTGACCGTGTCGAACACGATCGTCAGATCGAAGAACACCGACAGGTGCTTGATGTAGTACAGGTCGTAGCGCAGCTTCTCCATCGCGTCTTCGAGCGAGGCGCCGTAGCGGTACTTCACCTGGGCCCACCCGGTCAGCCCGGGCTTGACGGCGTGGCGCTGCTGGTAGAACGGGATCGCCTTGGCCAGCTCGTCGACGAAATAGGGGCGCTCGGGCCGCGGCCCGACGAAGCTCATGTCGCCGCGGACGACGTTCCAGAGCTGCGGCAGCTCGTCGATCCGCGTCGTCCGGATGAAGCGCCCGACGCGCGTGACGCGGTCGTCGCCGTCCTTCGCCCAGATCGGCGTGCCGCCCTTCTCCGCGTCGGTGCGCATCGAGCGGAACTTGCACAGCGTGAAGGGGCGGCCGTTCTCGCCGACGCGCTCCTGGCAGTAGAGGATCGGCCCGCCCGACTCCAGCCAGATCGCGACCGCCGCCAGCACCATCACCGGGAACGACAGCACGGCAAGGACGATGGAGAAGGTGAGGTCGATGGTCCGCTTCATCCAGCGCGTGGCGCGCGAGACGCGGAACCCGTCCGAGAAGATCAGCCAGCTCGGGCGCAGGTCGTCGATCAGGATCTTGCCGGTGACGCGCTCGTAGGTGGTCGTCGCGTCCTCGACGCGCACGCCGGCCATCTTCGCCGCCAGCAGCTCTTCCACCGGAAACCGGCCGCGGCGATCGGCCATGCCCACGACGATGCGGTCGATCTGGTGCCGCGCCAGCAGGGCGGGGATGTCCGCCGCGGTGCCGATGATCGCCGGGTTGACGATGCGTTCGCCGATGCGCGACGCGTCCTGGTCGATGAAGCCGATGATCGAATAGGCGAAATCGTGCTGATCGAGGATCTGCCGCGCGACTTTCCGCGCGGTGTCGCCGGTGCCGACGATCAGGATGCGCTCCTGGAGCTTCAGCGATCCGGTCAGCCGGTTGAAGAGCAGGCGCCAGCCGAGAATGCCGACGAGGAAGACGAAGAGCGCCGACACGAAGATGCCGTCGCCGATCATCAGGGCGGGCATGGTGAAGTAGAGCGCCGCCAGCACGATCGACGCAGCCCCGACCGCCTGCAGCAGCCGGACGATCAGCTCGCGGTTGGAGTGAACGAGGGTGAGGTCGTAGAAATCGTTGTAGTAGAGGCAGAGCTGGCAGACGACCGTGACGAGCGCGATCTTCCAGAGGTTGTCGGCGAGATCGCCGCCGTTCTGCAGAGCTGCCGCCAGCGCGACGGAGCCGAAAATCAACAGCACCTCAGCCGCAAAGACGGTGAGGCTGCGCGTCGAGACGTAACGGTTGAAGAGCTGCATGGTCGTGGCCTGGGGCGCCGGAGCGATCCGGCGGCGGTCCGCCTGTCACCCCGCGATGTAGCCGTAGCCTTCGTAGTTGTAGGTCTCGGTGCCTTCGCCGCCCGATTCGTTCAGGACGAGGCCGAGGACCTTGGTCGTGTCGAGGCCGGCGAGCGCGCGCTCGATCGCGGGCCGCGGCGTGACGCCGGCCCGGACGATCATCAGCAGGCCGTCGACCATCGGCGCCAGGATGTGCAGGTCCGCCAGCGGGGCGACCGGGGGGACGTCGATCAGGATGCGATCGAACCGGGTCCGCAAGGTATCGAGCACCCGCCGCATCGTCGCCGAGCCCAGCAGCTCCGCCGGATGGCTGGGCGGCACGCCCGCGGGCAGGATGGTGAGGTGCTGGTCGGGCAGCGTGACCAGCGCCTGGTCGAGGTCCGCGACGTTCATCAGGACGTCGCCGAGGCCGGGACCGTCGCCGAGCCCGAAGAGCTGGTGCACCGTCGGCCGCCGCAGGTCGGCGTCGACGAGCAGCACGCGCTGCTGGAACTCCTGCGCCATGGTCAACGCCAGGTTGGCGGCCGTGAGGCTCTTGCCGTCTCCTTTTGCCGGGCTGGTGATGGCGATGGTGCGCAGGTTGCGCCCCGTCTCGGCGCGCTTGAGCCGCGTGCGCAGCGAGCGATACTTTTCGGCGGCGAGGGAGGTCGGGGCGAGCGCCGCCACCAGCAGCCGATCGAGCTGCGGTCCGGGAGGCGCCACGCCGGCGGCGGCGGCCTCGGAGGGGCGGGCCGTCTCGGTGAAGCGCACGCGCGGCTCCGCCGCCGGGGCGGACGGCCGGGCGTAGCGGGCCTCGTCTCCGTCGTGTACGACAGGGGCGACGGGCCCGGCGGGGCGGAGCGCAGGCGGCGCCTCGACGAGGGTGCGCGCGCGCACCCCCTCGTCGTCGGTGAGCGGACGCGCGGGGCGCGGCTCGTCTGCCGGACGGGCTGCGTAATCGTTACCCAGCGAACGCGTGCGCCGCGCGGTTCCGTCCCGCTCGGCCTTGCTCAAGATGTCCTGAATGCGGCTCATACTGCTTCGCTCCTGCCTGCTCTGTCCTGGTCCACGAATCCCTGATCGACGGCCGATACGCGGCGGACGCTACACGGTCCCGTGGATGCGCGGAATCTCGCCGAGCACCGGGACTTCGAACTCGCTCTGGAGTGCCCTGGCGTCATGCACCGACCGATCCATGAACTCGCGGCCGACCACCGCGGCCGTGCCGAAGACGAGGCCGAGCGCGAGCGACATGAGGAGCAGGCGCACGATGTCCGGGCTGATCGGGCTGAGGGGCAGGTAGGCCGGGTTCAGCACGACGAAGCGCTCGCCGCCCTGCTTGCGCGCGAGGTCTTCCGCCATGATCGCGGTCTGGTGCTGGGTCGAGAGCGTGGCGTAGCGCTGGCGCTCGAGGTCGTAGTCCTGCTGCAGCGACGACAGCTCCTGCTCGACCATCGGCGCGGCTTCGACGCGCGCCTGGTACTGGCCGATCTGCACCCGGGCCTGTGACTCCGCGGCGCGCAGCTGGTTGATCCGGACCCGCAGCGAGTTGCGCTCGTCGATCTTCTGCCGGTACATCGGGTCGGCGCTGAGGAGCTCCTCGCGGTTGCCCGGCGACTGCTGCCGTGCCGCCGTCAGTTCCTTCTGGGCCTCGGCGATTTCCCCCTGGATCCGCAGAATCTCGGGATGGATGTCGGTGAAGCCGAGCGCCCGCGCCTGGGCCAGCTGCTGCTGCAGCGTGTTCAGCCGCGACTGGCTGCTCTGGATGGCCGCCTGGCCGGCGCTCGTCAGTCCGGCCGTGCCGATGCCCTGCTGCATCATCTGCAGCGTCGACTCGACCTGCGACAGCCGCTCGGTCTCGCCGCGCAGCTGGGTGGACAGCGATTCGAGCTGCTGGCGCAGGCCGTTGACCATCTGGATGTTGGCGTTGGCCTGGTTCGGCAGGCGCCCCATGAACGCCTCCTTCTTGACCCGGAGCTGCTCGGTCAGCCGCGCGAGCCGCTCCTGGCTGTCGCGGAGCTGCTGGCCGAGCACCTCGGAGGTGTTCTCCGCGCGCTGGGTCTTGGTCTTGGAGTTCTCCTCGACGAACACGGTGGCGAGGCGGTTGGCGATCCGCTGCGCCCGCTCGGGGGAGCTGTCGACGTAGCCGAGCCGGAAACTCTCGAGGCCGTCACGCGACCCGCCGGAGCGGCCGATCGGATTGGGCACCTCGATGTTCTCCTCGACCCGCGCCCGCAGGCTCGCCGCGGTGTCTTCGACCGGGCGATTGGGGCTGAGCCGCTCCTCGCGGACGACCCGCTCGAGCACCGCCCGGCTCAGCAGCTGCTGCGAGATGGCGCGCTGCCGCTCACGCGCGTCGACCGACTGCACGCCACGCAGCAGCTCAGGCGACAGCGTGGGATCGGCGATGCCGATGTCGGCCTGCGACTTGTAGGTCCGCGGCAGGAACAGCGCCAGCGCGGTGCCGAGCACCAGGCAGAACACCAGCGGCGCGACGAACCACCACTTGCGGCGCTGCAGCACCGACACGTAGTCGAGGGGATGAAAGGAACGTTCTTCCATTACTGAATCCTCATGGGCTGGGAAATCACGAACTGGACGCCGACGCGGTGCCGGTCGACTTCGCCGCCGGTGATGATGGAATCCTGCCGGGTGTAGGTGTAGAGCCCTTCGACGCGTGCCCACCGCGTGGCCGCGAACCCGATCGTCGAGCGCAGCCAGATGGTGTCGAGCTGGAGCGCGGCCGCTTCGAACGGGACCGACCGGCGCCAGGCGCCGGAGCCCTGCACGTAGACCCGCTGCCGGGCGACGGGCATCAGCACGTAGCCGCGGAGCTCCTGGCTGTTGCTGGCGCCGCCGAAGCCGAACGACGGCACGTACTGGCGCTCGAAGGCGGCGCCGAGCCGGACACGCTCGAGGGCATGTGCGATGCCGAGCCTGACGTAGGGCCCGCTGCGCGTGTCGCTCGCGCTGCGATCGTGGAGCACGGCCACGCCCGCTGCCGCGGACCCGGTGGTGTGCCGGCCGAGGGCCACCCGGATCACGCCGCCGGCGTCCTGGAACCCGAACTCCCGCTCGCCGTCGTTCACCGAGGCCGTGCGGTAGCCGTATTCGCCGCCCAGTGTCACCCGGGCGTTCAGCTGGCGGCCGAGGTCCGCCCGGATGCCATGGATCCAGCCGCCGGCAAGGGCGCCGAAGTCGTCCGTGCGCTCGAAGTCCACCCAGGTCATGTCGTAGCGCGTCGCCAGCGTCGTGAACTTGGTGAGACGGTAGTCAGCGCCCGCCGCCAGGGTGTTCGTCCGCGACCCGGTCCGCCGGAACGGCACGCCGTTGACCTCGACCTCGTCGGTCGTCGGCGAGTCGGCGTAGTTGTTCCGGGCAAACAGCGAGAGCCGCCTCGAGACCGCGTGCTTGAAGCCGGCGTTCGCCCGCTGGTCGAAGCCGTCGAGCCCCTGCACGTCCTTGTAGCGGCGGAGGAAGCCGCGGTAGGCCGCCGAGAATTCGGTGTACTTCCCGAGGAACTCGAGCTGGCCCGACGGCACGATGTTGAACAGCGTGTCCCCCTGCGTCTCGCCGAGGCTGGCGCGCGGCGCGGCCAGCGCCACGTTGGTGTCGTAGAGGGCGCCGAAGGCCACCGCCGGCGTGAACGTCCACCCCGGGCCGCGGTATCCCTGCAGCTCCGGCGGGTCCTGCCGCGCCGACGCCGGCGCCGCGGCGAGCAGACAGACGGCCGCCGCGCCCGCCAGCCGCCACGTCGTGGTGCATCGTGTGTTCATGGTGGTGCTCTCGCTACGGGACGATGATGGTGTCGCCCGGCTGCAGCAGCATCGGCGCCGTCCGTCCCTCGACGGCATCCTTGTAGTTGAACTTGAGGATCTGCGTCCCGCGGCGGATCTTGATGTTCTTGGTGTTGGCGAAGTCCTTGAAGCCGCCGGCCGCGCTCAGCGCCTGCACGACGTCGAGCTTGCCGATGAGCGGCTGCGGCCCGGAGCTGTTGACCTCGCCCATGACGTAGATCACCGGCGGCACCGTTTCGACCACGATGACCGTGACCGTGGGGCTGGCGATGTAGCTCTTCAGCGCCTCGGCGATCGCGTCGCGCAGCTCGGTCGGCGTCCGCCCGGCGGCCACGACGTCGTTGGCCAGCGGCAGCGTGATTTTGCCGTCGGGCCGGACCTGGACGCTCTGCGAGACCTGCGCGTCCTTGTAGACCTCGACCCGCAGCTTGTCGCCAGGCACCAGCCGGTAGTCGGCCGACACCGGCGCCGATTTCGCGGCGGGCGCGGACGACGTCGGGGTCGCCGGGGTCGTCGACGACCCCGCCGGCCGCGCCGGGGCCTGGGACGCCGGCGACCGTGGTCTGGGCGTGGGCCGGGCTCAGCAGCACGAGGAGAGAGAACGAGGCCAGAAGCGTCTTCATCACAGCAACCTCTATTGAGCAGTCGATGCGTTGCCGCGATCGTCGCGGCGCGGATGAACCGGGCGTGCCTCGGCGGCGCGCCGCAGCGTCTCGGCATCGGCGCCGTGCGTCGGGCAGCAGGCGGCGCCGACCTCGATCGCGATCGGACTGGCAAACTCGTAGTGCTCGAAGCGGGAGACCAGCCGATCGACCACCTGCATCGAGCTGTGCAGGTCGGCATCGAGCAGCACGATCGACAGCTGGCCGCCGGCGGTCTGCGACAGGAGATCGGTCTCCCGCACTTCACGGCTCACCAGACGCGCCACTTCGCGGACCAGTTCCGGCCGCGGCGGCGGTTCCGGGCCGGACGACGTCGGCTCGAGCACGAGCAGCGTCAGGAAGTTCTGCGACCGGACCGCGCGCTTCAGCTCGTTGTTCAGCACGAAGTCGAACGCTTCTGGCGTCAACACGCGGAGGTCCTCTTGGAGAAACGGATCGCTGGCCATCACGATGCTTTGTCCAGCTCCGCTTCTTTAATCTTGTAGAGCAGCGCCTTGTAGCTGATGCCGAGGATCTCCGCCGCTTCGCGGCGGTTCCACCGCGTCTGCTGCAGGGTGCGGTAGATCAGCTCGCGTTCGGCGCCGCGCGCCGCGTGACGCGCGATGTCCTTCAGCGAGCCGCTGGGCGCGGCGGCGCCCGCCGGATCCGCTGCCGGCGTCCGGCTCGCCTCCGCGGCGGCGGCCGGCCCGGGCGGTCCAGGTAGCGCGGCGGCCTGGCTATCCGCGGCGTCAGGGCGCGGCTGCAGCGCGGGAATCAATCCCGATCGCGACCTGCGGCCGGCAATCGCCTCGGCGAGCTCCCGGCGGATGGACTCGTCCGATCCGAGAATCACCATCCGCTTGGTCAGGTTCTCGAGCTCGCGGACGTTGCCCGGCCAGTCGTACTCCGCGAACAGGCGCAGCGTGTCGCTGGCCAGGGCCAACGCCGGCTTGTTGTAGTGCTCCGAGGTACTGCCGCAGAAAGAGCGACGTCAGCTGCGGGATCTCGTCGCGGCGCTGCCGCAGCGGCGGCAGCGTGATGCACACGACGTTCAACCGGAAGTAGAGGTCCTCGCGGAACAGGCCGTCGCGGACGGCGATCTCGAGATCGCGGTTCGTCGCCGCGACGATGCGCACGTCGACCCGGACGTCGTGGCGGCCGCCGAGCCGCGCGAACTCGCCGTCCTGGAGCACCTGCAGCAGCTTGGACTGCAGCGGCGCGTGCATCTCGCTGATCTCGTCCAGGAACATCGTCCCGTGATTGGCGAACTCGAACTTGCCCGGCTTGTGCTGGATGGCGCCGGTGAAGGCGCCGCGCTCGAACCCGAAGAGCTCGGACTCCAGCAGCTCCGAGGGCAGCGCCGCGCAGTTCACCTTCACGAACGGCTTGTCGCGGCGCGGCGAGGCCGCATGAACCGCACGGGCCACCAGCTCCTTCCCGGTGCCGCTCTCGCCACGGATGAGCACCGTGACGTCGGTGTCCGCCACCCGATCGATCAGGCTCCGGACCTCACGCATCTGCTCGTTATGGCCGAGCAGCACGCCGGTGACGCGCGGCGCACGCGGCCGCTCGGCGCCGCCGGTGTACCCGCCTGAATCTAAAGCCAGCAGTTGCCGGTCGGTCATAAGCGCCCCACTTGCGCGGATCGGTTGCACCACGTCACAGGCTGCTGTTGAGCAAGCGCAATGCCACGAGTGGAAATGTTTCGTATTCTTCGGAAAATCGCCGGCCCGCCTACGGGCACGACGGGGCCACGGGCAGACGCGTCATAGGGAAGTGGAAGCGGAATACCCAGAAGAGGGAAAGTGGGAGCAAACGGATGAGCAGGAACCCGGCCCGTGGACGGCTGAGCCGGGTGCCTGCCAGGAAAAATTACTCTACGCGCGGCTGATGCCGCACTCCTTGATCTTGTTCAGCAGCGTCTTGTAGCTCACGCCGAGGATCTGGGCGGCCTTGCGCCGGTTCCAGTGCACCTGCCGCAGCGTGTGCTCGATGGCGGCGCGCTCCGCCTTCATCGAGGCCGCCTTCGCCACCGACGCCAGCGACCCGCCGCCTTCTTCGACCGCCGCGGGCTCCTCGGCCGGGTCCTCGCCCGCTGGCGCCAGGCGCCACAGGGAAGGACGGACCGCCGAACGATCCACCCGCCATCGGCATGCCCGCGCCGACGCCGGCAGCCGCCAGCGCCGGCGCGCCCACGCCGGCCATCGCCGGGGCTGCGGCCGCCCGCTGCATGTTGTGCTCGATCTCGCGCACCACCAGCTGCTCGTCCTGCAGGATGACGACCCGCTTGATCATATTCTCGAGCTCGCGGATGTTGCCCGGCCAGTCGTATTGTCCGAACAGCTGCCGCAGCGAATCGGAAATGAGGCGCGCGGGGCGGTTGTACTTCCGGGAGTAGCGCGCGACGAAGAAGTCCGTGAGCGTCGCGATCTCGTCCCGCCGCTCGCGCAGCGAGGGCACCGTCAGCTCGATGACCTTGAGGCGATAGTAGAGGTCTTCGCGGAACTCGCCGCTCCCCAGCATCTTCTCGAGGTCGCGGTTGGTCGCGGCCACGATGCGCACGTCGACGTTCGACCCGCTTGTTGCTGCCGAGCTTGGTGAACTCGGCGTCCTGCAGCACGTGCAGCAGCTTGGCCTGGAGCGCCGGCTTCATCTCGCCGATCTCGTCGAGCATCAGCGTGCCGCTGTCGGCCTGCTCGAACTTGCCGATCCGGGTGGTCGCCGCCCCGGTGAACGCCCCCCGCTCGTGCCCGAACAGCTCGCTCTCGAGCAGATCCGCAGGCAGCGCCGCGCAGTTCACCTTGACGAACGGCCGGTTGCGCCGCGTCGAGCGCTGGTGAATCGCCCGCGACACCAGCTCCTTGCCGACCCCGCTCTCGCCGCGGATCAGCACGGTGACGTCGCTGTCGGCGACCTGCTCGATCACCTGCGCGATCCCGCGCATCTTTTCGCTGTTGCCCCAGACCGCCCGGTCCTCATCGTCGCTCAGCTGCTGCCGCAGCTCGCTCAGCTCGGAGACCAGCCGGTTCTTCTCGATGGCGTTCTTGATCGCGACATCGAGCGCGATCTCTCCCAGGCCCTCCGGATCGTCCGGCTTCACGACATAGTCGGCGGCGCCGAGACGCACGGCTTCGACGATGGTGGCGGCCTGATTCCGGCCCGACAGCATGATGACCTGCGCCTCCGGCCGGGAGGCCTTGAGCGCGCGGAGCGTGGCCATCCCGTCGAGGCCCGGCATCATCACGTCGAGGAGGATGGCGTCGGGAGCTTCTGCCTGCTTCATCGAGGCGAGGAGTTCGTCGCCCCGCGTATAGCACCGGGCTTCGTAACCGCGCAACGAGAGGAACGTGCGGAGGTACGCGGCAAACCCGGAATCGTCGTCAACAATGGCAACGTAAGGCTTCTTCATCTTCTCCTGCCCGCGAGCGTCGAGCTCGGGTGACTCGCGATCATGTGTAAGCAACGTTACACCTCTTCTGTCCGAGGCGCCAACGCATTCAAGAGTTGTACCTCGGCAGGCGGGACGGACGCCGCCCGAGTGGGAGATTTGGGTAACTCTCTGCCTCAAGACACCCCAGGACCGCCATCGGTCCCCGGTTGGGTGCGTTTTTCATGGCATTCCAGCACATCCACGCTGGCACATCGCTTGAACTACTCGATGGATGCAGGCGCCGCCCCGGGCGGCGCACAGCGGGGGAGAGGGCAAAGTCATGGGCAGGCAGTTTTCATTGATGGTTTTCGCGGGATGGGCAATGATTGCCACATCCGTGGGAGCCTCGCCGGCAGTCACCGACGAGACCGCGGCGAGCGCGCCGCCGACGGTCGCGGTGCAGCGCCTCGCGTTCGGGGTTCCGGCAGTCCGGGACGAAGCTGCGATGCTCCTGGTCGGCAGCGCGCTGATCGGGCTTGCTGCGGCAGTGCGCCGCGCCGCCTGATCGAGCGGCGGTGCCGTGGCGTATGGATCGCATTCGAGCTGAGGCTCATCTTTGACCGCTCCGTCGCTCGTGCCCGTCGGTGTCCGCCTCCTATCAAATGAAAATACTCTTCGCGGCAGTCCTGGCGTGCCTGGCGGCTCAAGCGCTTCCTGCCCCGATGCAGGTCGCCGCACCGATGTCTCCCCGCGCAGCGATCATCGCGGTCGGCAGCGGCGGGGACCTGCAGGCCGCGATCGATCGCGCCAACCCCGGTGACGTCATCGAGCTGGCCGCCGGTGCGGTCTATAGCGGCAATTTCGTCCTGCCGCAGAAGACCGGCTCGCGGCACATCACGATCCGGACGGGAGGGTCCGGCCTGCCGGGCGCGGGCAGCCGCGTCACCCCGGCTCATGCGCCGAAGCTCGCGAAGATTCAATCACCCGACACCTCTCCGGCGCTGCGCACCGCGCCGGGAGCGCATCACTGGCGTCTCCTGCTGCTCGAACTGGGCCCCACCGCCGGCGGCGACATCCTCGTCCTCGGCGACGCGTCGCCGGCGCAGACCGGCGAAGGACGCGGCCCGTCGGAGATCGTGGTCGACCGCTGCTACATCCACGGTGATCCGGAGCGTGGACAGAAGCGGGGCATCGCCCTCAACAGCGCCTCCACGACGGTCATCAACTCGTACATTGCCGACATCAAGGCCGTCGGGCAGGACGCCCAGGCCATCGCCGGCTGGAGCGGACCGGGTCCGTTCCTCATCGAGAACAACTATCTCGAGGCGTCCGGGGAAAATTTCATGCTCGGCGGGGCCATTCCGGGCGCCAGCGGGCTGGTGCCGTCCGACGTCGTCTTCCGGCGCAACCACGTGGCTCGACCGGTCGCCTGGCGAACGCAGAAGTGGACGGTCAAGAACCTGTTCGAGCTGAAGAACGCCCGCCGGGTCCTGGTCGAGGGCAACCTCTTCGAGAACAACTGGGCCGGCGGCCAGCCTGGTTACGCCATCGTGTTGACGCCGCGGGGGGAGCGCGGGGCGGCTCCCTGGGCCACGGTGGAGGACGTCACCTTCCGCTACAACATCGTCCGCCACACCGGCGGCGCCTTCAACCTGCTCGGCAAAGACGACGCCGGGGCGAGCGGGACGATGCGCCGGATCCGGATCGCCGACAACCTGGTCTATGGCGTGGACCGCGAGCGCTGGGGTGGCAGCGGCGCTTTCCTGCAGATGGGCGACGGGCCGGCGGAGATCGTGGTCGAGCACAACACGATCATCCAGACCGGCAACGTCATCACGGTCTACGGCGGCTCGAAAGCGGATCCCGCCGTCGTGGATCGCTTCGTGTTCCGGAACAACATCGCGCGGCACAATGCGAACGGGATCATCGGGCAGGGGCTGGCGGTGGGCAACGACACCCTGACCGCATACTTTCCCAACGGCTCGTTCAGCAAGAACGTCCTGGCCGGCGGGCGGGCTTCGCGCTATCCGGACGACAACCTCTTCCCGGAGGCCGACCGCCTGCAGCAGCACTTCGTCAACCCGGCGGCTGACGACTTCCGGCTGCGCGGCGACAGCGACATGCGGCGGGTGGCCTCGGACGGGGGCGACCTGGGCGTGAACTTCGTCGGCCTGGTGCGCACCCTCGGCGCGCGCGCCCGGGAGTGGCTCGGACTGGCGCCGGCCGCCCAGCTTCCGTAGCGCTTCCGTCGCCATCCGCCCCTTTTACACAGGCCACCGAGGCGGATTCATACGTTTCTACATGCGGGCCCGCGATAAGGCTGAGCCGCCACAGCTCAGCGCTTTCGTGCGGCACCGCAATATCCCCTGGAAAATTCGCGCAGAGCCACACTGGCCGGACATTTGCTCAGCTGCTCCCGTTCCTTCTTCAGCTTCAAGTCATCGGGAGTTTTTTCGTGTTCAACAGACTCAGTGCGTGGGTGTTGGCGCTCGTGTTCGTCGGGATGTGCGGCGCTGCGGGCAAGGTGGAAGCGGCGAGCCGGACGGTGTGCGCGAGCGGCTGCATGTATACGGACCTCCAGGCGGCGATTGACGCGGCCGCCTTCGGCGACGTCATCCTGTTGCGCGCCGGGGAAACCTACGTCGGCCACTACGTGCTGCGCGCCAAGTCGGGCAGCGGGTTCATCCAGATTCGCAGCGACGCGGCCGACTCGAGCCTGCCCGGCCCCGGCGTCCGGCTCGTTCCGTCGGACCGCCCGGGCGGCAACACGGCACGCACGCTGCTGCCGCGCCTGATCGGACGGGGAGGCGCGTACAAGACCATGCCGCTCCTGCGCACCGAGCCCAACGCGCACGGCTACATCATCAAGTTCATCGAGTTCGACGGGGTCGCGCATGTCGGCTACGAGACGCTCATCCAGATGGGCGAGGACACCACGGTCGCGTCGTCCTACGACATCACCTTCGACCGCGTCTACGTTCATGGCGATCCGTACCGCGGGCAGAAGCGGGGCATCACATTGAACGCCGCCCGCATCGCCGTGGTCAACAGCTACATCTCCGACATCAAGGCCGTGAACGCCGACTCCCAGGCCATCGCCGGCTGGAACGGCGCCGGTCCCTTCACCATCGAGAACAACTTCCTCGAGGCGGCGGGGGAGAACATCCTGTTCGGCGGATCGGACCCGGCGGTGTCCAAGCTGGTGCCGTCGAACATCACGATCAGCCGGAACCATTTCTACAAGCCGCTCGCCTGGCGCAACGCCATCCTGCCGGCGCCCGGAGGCGCGCGCGCGGTGGCGGGCGGCTCGGGATCCCTGGCGTCGGGCACGCATTACTTCACCGTGGTGGCGGTGATGGCGACCGGAACCCGTACCGTGGTCTCGGCACCGTCAGCCCAGGTCTCGGCCACGGTCGGCGGCAGCGGCGCCGCGACGGTCTCCTGGAGCCGGGTGCCGGGGGCCGACAAGTACCGGGTCTATCGCGGCACCACCTCGGGCAGCCAGACGCGATACCTCGAGACGACGGCGACGTCGTTCCTCTACACGGGCGCCAGCGAGGTCTCCGGCACGCCGGCGTCGTCTGGCACGAAGTGGGTCGTGAAGAACTCCTTCGAGCTCAAGAACGCGGCGCACGTGACGGTCGACGGCAACCTGTTCGAGAACTGCTGGGCGGCCGGGCAGTCCGGCTACGCGCTCATGCTGACGCCGCGCAACAGCGGCAATGCGCCGTGGACGCGCGTGCAGGATGTCACCTTCACCAACAACATCGTCCGGCGCGTGGCCGGCGTCGTGAACGTCGCGGGCTACGACAACACCGATCCGACGATGCGCACCGAGCGCATCGCGTTCCGCAACAACCTGTTCGAGGTCGATCACGTTCAGTACGGCACCAACGCGAAGGCGATCCTCCTCGGGGATGGTGCGGCGAGCATCACCTTCGACCGCAACACGATCATCCACACCAACAGCGCTGTCGTGTATGCCTACGGCGCGGCGATGCCGGGTTTCGTGTACACCAACAACATCTCGCAGCACCACACCTACGGCATCATGGGACAGGGGACCTCGATGGGCAATCCGACCATCGCCGCGTTCTTCCCGGGCGCCGTCGTCCGATGCAATGTCCTGGCGGGCGGCAAGGCGTCGCTCTACCCGACGCCGAACGGCTTTCCGACGACCGCGCAGTGGACCGCCTCGTTCGTCGACCCGGCGCAGGGTGACTACACCGTGATCCCGGGCAGCGCCGTCGCGCTTGCCGGTTGCAACGGGAGCATTCCCGGTGCCGACCTGGCAGCGATCGACAGTGCGATGGGATCGCAGGGCGACCCGTCGGGAACGCCACCGCCGCCACCGCCGCCGGCGTCGAACCAGCCGCCGGTGGCCGACGCGGGCGGACCGTATTCGGCGGCTGTCGGCACACTGGTCTCGGTGAGCGGCAGCGGTTCGCGAGACCCTGATGGCTCGGTGCTCGACTACCGCTGGTATTGGGGGGACGACGTGCTGGTGCGCGCGGGGGAGCTGCCGGCGTCGGCGCGGCGCGGCAGCGAGTGGGTGCGGACGAGCGCGGCGGACGCGGCCGGCGGTGCGGTGCTGGAGAATCCCGACCGGGGGGCAGCCAAGCGGGCGGCGCCGCTCGCGTCGCCGTCGAGTTACGTCGAGTTCACCGTCAACGTGGCCGCGGGGGTGCCGTATCGTCTCTGGATGCGGCTGCGGGCGCCGGGCAACGGGGGTGGCAGCGACTCGCTCTACGTCCAGTTCAGCGGCGCGGTTACCGCGCAGGGGACCGCGGTCGCGCGGATCGGGACGACCGCCGGGCTGCCGATGATCCTCGAGCAGGGCCACGGCGCCGGGATCTCGGGTTGGGGCTGGACCGACAGTGCGTGGGACGCCACGGCCGCGCCGATCTACTTCGCGCAGGGGGGGCTGCAGACGGTGCGGCTGCAGGCGCGCGAAGACGGCGTGCAATGGGATCAGCTGGTGCTGAGCAGCGCCGCCTACACGACCGCGCCCGGCGCGGCAAAGAACGACACCACCCTCGTCGATCCCGACCTGGGCACCGCCACCGGGGTGAGCGCCGCGCACCGCTACGGCAGTGCCGGCACCTATCCGGTTCTCCTCGTCGTGACCGATAGTGCCGGCGCCGCGGCCACCGACACGGCGACGGTCACCGTGGGCGGGCCAGGCGGCAGTTCCGGGAACCAGCCGCCGGTCGCCGACGCGGGCGGACCGTATTCCGCGGCTGTCGGCGCGCAGCTGTCGGTGAGCGGCAGCGGATCCAACGATCCGGACGGTGCGACGTTGAACTACCGCTGGTATTGGGGGGACGACGTGCTGGTGCGTGCGGGGGAGCTGCCGGCGTCGGCGCGGCGCGGCAGCGAGTGGGTGCGGTCGAGCGCGGCGGGCGCGGCCGGCGGCGCGGTGCTGGAGAATCCCGACCGGGGGGCGGCCAAGCGTGCGGCGCCGCTCGCGTCGCCGTCGAGTTACGTCGAGTTCACCGTCAACGTGGCCGCGGGGGTGCCGTATCGCCTGTGGATGCGGCTGCGGGCGCCGGGCAACGGGGGTGGCAGCGACTCGCTCTACGTCCAGTTCAGCGGCGCGGTTACCGCGCAGGGGACTGCGGTCGCGCGGATCGGGACGACCGCCGGGCTGCCGATGATCCTCGAGCAGGGCCACGGCGCCGGGATCTCGGGTTGGGGCTGGACCGACAGTGCGTGGGACGCCACGGCCGCGCCGATCTACTTCGCGCAGGGGGGGCTGCAGACGGTGCGGCTGCAGGCGCGCGAAGATGGCGTGCAATGGGATCAGCTGGTGCTGAGCAGCGCCGCCTTCACGACCGCGCCGGGCGCGGCAAAGAACGACACGACCTTCGTTGATCCCGACCTGGGCACCGCGACCGGGGTGAGCGCCGCGCACCGCTACAGCAGTGCCGGCACCTTTCCGGTTCTCCTCGTCGTGACCGATGGTGCCGGCGCCGCGGCCACCGACACGGCGACCGCCACGGTCCGCTGACCCGGCGGCCGGCGTTCCCGGCCCCTCATCGCAGGATGGTGGTGTCTCCCTTCAGCGGGCCGGGTGCGGCCGACAGATAGGCGCCGCTCGACAGCACGATCTGATCGAAACGCAGGCCATCCTCCCGTGTCTGGATCCGGATGGTCTGCGGTCCGCCGGCGGCAAACTGGACGAGAGGTCCGAGGACGCCGGCGCCCCACCCGTTGTCCTGCCAGCCCCAGCCGGCGAGCCCGGCGCCGGCGGCGTCCTCCAGGTTCACCGTCGTCGAGTCGGTGGTCCCGATCCGATGGACGGCGCTGCCGCCGCTGTCGACGGTGCCGGAGAACTGGATGAAGACCGAGTCATTGGCCCACGAGTCGCGGTCGGCACGCCCCCGCAGCCACAGGCGATAGGCGCGGCCGGCTTCCGCGTTAAACGTCATCTCCACGTAGTGCACGGGTGCGGCGAGGGCGGACGTCAGCTTTGGCGCGCCGGCATCCGGGTGGCTCAACGCCAGTCCGTCGGCAGCCGTCGGGTCGCTGACGAGCCGCCAGCCGCCGGCAAGGGTCGCGGCGCCAGAGGCGCGCAGGATGACGTCGGCCAGCACGGGCGATTCGGCCTGCGCGGCGGTCTCCGGCAGGATGGTCGTGTCGCGCTGCAGCGCGCCGGGCGGTCCGGCAAGATAGAGATCCGCTGACAAGACAACCTGGTCGATCGAGAGCCCGTCCTCGCGCGTCTGCACCCGGATCACCTGGGGCGTGCCGTCGAAGTAGAGCGGTTCGCCGGCGACGCCAGCGCCATAGCCGTTATCCTGCCATCCCCACCCGGCCAGCCCGGCGTGTACCGCGTCCTCCAGGTTGACCGCGGTCGCCGACGCGGTGCCGATCCGGAACGCTGGCGCGCCGGCGGCGGTCACGCTGCCGCTGAACTGTACGAAGACCGAGTCATTCGCCCACGAGTCCCCTTCAGCGCGTCCGCGGATCCACAGCCGATAGGGGCGTCCCGCTGCCGGCGAGCCTCGCAGTTCGAAATAGTGCGCCGGCTCCGGCAGCGCTGCGCCGAGCTTCGGTGCGCCGGCATTGGGATGGGTGAGGGCCGCGCCCGCGGCAGCGCTGGCGTCCTCCGCCACCCGCCAGCCGCCCGCGAGGGCCGTCGCGCGGCGCGCGTACAGCACGATCTCCTTCGCCCCCGCCGGTGCCGGGTCGGGTGGAGGCGGCGTGGCGCCATTGGCGACGTCGACCATTGCCGGCGCGGAGAGGCCCACGTTGCCGGCGGCATCGTAGGCGCGGGCCTGGAAGCGTATGCCGGCCGTCGGCATGCGCGGTCGTGTCGCACTGGACCGTCGTGGTTCCGGGCGCGAGCGTGTGACGCACGATACCGTCCTCGAGGATCTCGACGCGCGTGACCGCGACATCATCGTTGGCCTCGGCGCGGATGGCGATGGTGCCGCGGACGACAGCGCCGGAGGCCGGGGTGAGGAGATCGACCACCGGGGGGACCGTGTCGGATGGCGCGCCCGGGAGCGCATAGGTAGCGATAATCCCGAAGTGGTCCGACGCCGCCGCGTCCCCCGCGACCTCGGGGATCGCAAAACGCGTCATGCCGAGCGGCTCGAGCCCGGGCGACGACCAGCTGTAGTCGATGCGCTTCCACGCGTATCCCGCCGGCGCGCCGCACCCGGCGCGGTTCGTCATGCCGGTGAACCCTTCCGCGGTGCCGTGGATGCGGGGCCACGCGTCGATGTATCCGGCGGCGCGCAGGATCGGGAGCCCGGCAGTGATCGGGTGGTGACGGCACTGCGGGGTCCCCTCCCACACGTTCAGGTCTCCGACGAGCACGTGGGGCTCGCTGCCCGCGGTCTGGTGCATGAAGTCGACCGTCTGCTGCGCCTGCCTGTCGTACACGACGGTACTGACCGCGTCGCTGCCATACCAGTGCGCCGCGTACATCACCACCGTCCGGCTGCACGCGGCATCCGTGCACACGGGGAGCCGCACGACCCACATGGTGTCGCCCGGCAAGTCGTTCAGCGAGGTGTCGAGCTGCTGCCAGGCCTCGGGACCGCCAAAACCGTAGCGTGCCACCACGGAGAGGCCGTTCCGGGTGCTGCTCTTCGCCGACCAGCCCAGCGTCCGGCGGACGTTTTCAGCCGAGCCGCAGACCCAGGCTTCCGCCAGGCCGACCGCCAGGATCGATGGATCGTCGCGCAGGCCGGCGATCAGGGCGCTCTGGACGAAGCCCACGCCCCAGGCGTTGACCGGCGCCGTCGCGTCCGTGCAGTTCTGCGTGTCGGCGAACAGCACCGGCCGGCCGGCCAGTCCGACTTCCCCTTTCCCCGACTGAATATTGAAGAAGGCAAGCTTGATGGTCCGGTCCGGCGTCGGCTGGGCGAGGACCGTTCCTGGTATCAGGAGGCTACCGAACAGAATGTACAGACCGGTGCCGAAACGCGCGCGCATGGCTGCTCCCAGGACGCGCCGGTCCGTCCCGGGATGATGGCGGCGTCACGCTGATGATTCGAGTTGCGGATGGTGACGCCGTGCTCCGGCGCCGGATCGCCAGAGGGCAATGTGAATGCCAGCGCTCGACTCGCGGACTTACACGGTTTTCGGCTGTTCGCCGCATCCCGGACGGGTGCGGCGCACCACCGGATCACAGACTGGAAAGTGGATTACAGAAATCGCGGGTGGCGTTTTGCGCTGCGAAGACGTTGTTCTGCATGGCGCAACGGTGCGCGGCACGGCGGCGGGAAACCGACGCCAGACGGTGTGTAAGTCGCGGTCGCGTGGTGCACGGAGGCGATACGGCCGGGTCCGGGAACGAGCCCCGTCTATTTTGTATAAGTGTCTTCGATGCAACACGTTGAGCGAGTAGCTATATCGGGCACGTGAGTTGCTGTCGAGATGTGCAGCATGGCAGATGTCAGCAATCGCGTCGTGAAATCCGCCCGCGGCGTCGTGACCGTCGCCCGCCGGCGCGGCCTCGGATATTTTGGTTACCTGCTCAGTGGGGTCGCCTGGCCGCGCGCGGCGTTCCGCTTCGGCTGGGGACCGTCGGCGCCGCCCGTCCTGCAGGGCGTCTTTGCCGCTGCCGGTGAACTGGTGGCGCAGAAACCCGACGAGTCCGAACTGCGGCGGCTGGACCTGCTGCCTCCCGCCGGCGTGGCGGCGGTGCCGGCGCGCGAGCCGGGGGTGGACGACGTCGAGCGGCTGCTCAATCGCGCACATGGAGCGGGCATCACCGGGCTGTCACGGCATTTCAAGGATCTCGTCCGGCTGCCCGACGGCTCGCTCCGATTCAGCGACCTGTCGGCGACCCGCAAGCACCGGCCGGGGACCGTCGCCTACGTGTCGGCCCGCGACCTCGACCGCCGGGACTTCAACCGCACGTTCAACGCCTCGCTGCTGACCGAAGACTCGGCCCGGGTGGCGCTCGAACAGCTGAAAGCCAAGGTGCCCGCCGGTTATCGCGAGTACGCCCCGATCGACTTCGGATGCGGCTTGACGGTCGGGCAGATCGTCTCGACCGACAGCGGCACCGGCCGATGGGACTTCTTCAATCGCCACATCGTGGCGCCGCTCGTCGCCGGCCGGCGGGTGCTCGACCTCGGCTCCAACAACGGGTCACTGCCGCTGATGATGGCGCGGGCCGGCGCCCGCGAGGTGATCGCGGTGGAGTTCACGCCGGCCATCGCGGATTTTGCCCGGCTGAACGCGCGCATCCTCGCGTGGCGCGATGTCCGCGACTATCAGATTGACGTCCGGACGGGCGACATGCGGCTGTTCCTGACCGAGGATCTGGGGCGCTTCGACGTGATCACGGCGTTCTGTTCGCTCTACTACCTCCCGGAAGAGGACATGGCCCGCATCATCAGGAAGGCGGCCGACATGAACGCCGTCCTGGTGCTCCAGGCCAACGAAGCGATCGAGAATGGCCTGCCAGGCAAGACCCTCGATCTGCACCGCCTGATGCGCGACAACGGGTATCCGGAGATTGCCGTGCACACGCCGGCCGGGTTTGCGCGGCCCATTCTCGTCGGCTACACCCATTCGGGCGCCCTGGCGCGCGAGCGCGAGGCGTTGCGCGCCTGACGCACGATTCTGTAATGCGCATTACGGTCTCGTCAGCGCCGCTGACCGCCCGGCCGTCTTCCGCTCCATCCACCTCGCGATAATCGGGGGTCCGGCGTCATCGGCGCGCCGGCACCCGATTTGCCCCCTGCCTGCCCGGCGCGCCGCATCGCAGCCTAGCGCCTCCCTCCGTCTTTCATTTTGCCAGGTGGTGATCCATGAAGAAGAGAAGTGGATGGACGTGTGCCTGCGCGGCGGCGCTGCTGTTGATCATCTCCGCGCCGGCCGATGCGGCGATCCTCTACGTCGCCCCCGGCGGCGATCTCCAGGCGGCGCTCGACGCGGCCCGTCCCGGCGACACCATCATGCTGGCGGAGGGGGCCGAGTTCGTCGGCAACTTCGTGCTGCCGGCGAAATCCGGCGACAGCTGGATCACGCTCCGCACGTCGGCCCCCGACACGGTGTTGCCCGCGCCGGGCACCCGCATCCGGCCGGCGCACGCGCCGCTGCTCGCCCGTCTTCGCTCGCCCAACGGCTTCGCCGCGCTCAGCACGGCGGCCGGCGCGCATCACTGGGCGATCAAGTACCTGGAGTTCGCGGCGAACCTGGCTGGCGCTGGCGACATCATCCAGCTCGGTGATGGCTCGCCGGTGCAGAATACGCTCGCGCAGGTGCCGCACCACCTGACGCTGACCCACGTCTACGTGCACGGCGACCTGTTCGACGGTCAGAAGCGGGGGATTGCGCTCAACGCGGCGCACGTGACCATCGCCGATTCGCACATCTCGGAGTGCAAGGCCGTCGGCCAGGACTCGCAGGCGATCGGCGGGTGGAACGGCCCGGGCCCCTACGTCATCGAGAACAACTACCTCGAAGCCGCCGGCGAAAACGTGATGTTCGGCGGTGCCGACCCGGCCATCCCGAATCTCGTGGCCGACGGCATCATCTTCCGCCGCAACTACCTGTCGCGGCCGATGGCGTGGCGGGACCCGATCCTCGCCGTGCCGTCAGGGCCCGCCGTCTCGGTGGAGGCCGGCGGCTCGCTCGGCACCGGCGTCTACAGCTATCGCGTCGTGGCGCGGCGCCCGATCAACGAACTCGTGGTGCTGCGGTCGGCCGCGTCGGCGGAGGTCACGGTGAGCGTGACCACCGTGAACCGGGCGCCGTCAGAGTGCAGTGGCAGCCGGTGGCGGGCGCCAGCGAATATCGCGTGTACGGCCGGACGTCCGGCGCGCAGGACACCTTCTGGACCGTGACGACGACATCCTTCGTCGATACCGGCGCCGCCGGCACCGCCGAGAACGTGCCCACCACGGCCGGCACCCGCTGGTCGGTCAAGAACCTGTTCGAGCTGAAGAACGGCGGAACGTGGTGGTCGAGGACAACATCTTCGAGAACCACTGGAAGGAGTCGCAGCCCGGCTACGCCATCGTGCTGACGCCGCGCAATTCGAACGGCGCCTGCTCGTGGTGCGTCGTCGAGCACGTGCGGTTCGAGTACAACCTGATCCGGAACGTGTCCGCCGGCGTCAACCTGACCGGCTACGACGCTCCCAGCCGGCCAACCAGGCAGTCGAACAACATCGTGCTGCGCCACAACCTGCTGGCCGGCCTGCACGACGAGCCTCGGCGGCAACGCGTGGTTCATGCTGATCGGCGACGCGCCGCGTGACGTGGTGGTCGAGCACAATACGATCGATTCGAACGGCACGAACCTCGTGAACGTCTACGGCGGCTCGTCGGCGGACCCGCGCGAGGTGTACGGCTTCCGGATGGTGGCCAATGCCGCGCGCCACAACGCCTACGGGTTCAACGGATCCTACTTCTCCTACGGCAACGGCATCCTCGACGAACTACTACCCCGACGCGGTCTTCACCGCCAATTACCTGCGCCGGCGGCTCGTCTTCCCGCTATCCCGCCGGCAACCTGTTCCAGGGCGTCTTCACCGATCAGTTCGTCAATCCGGCGGCTGGCGACTTCACCCTGCGGACGGGAAGCGTGCTCATCGGCGCCGGGCCGGGGGGCGCCGACATCGGCGCCGACGTCCCGACGCTGATGCAGCGCGTCACTGGCGTGGACGTCGGCACGATGCCGGCCGGGCAGGGGCCGGCGAACCTCGAACCGACGGCCGCGTTCGCGGTCAGCTGCGTCGAACTGTCGTGCACCTTCGCCGACGCCAGCGGAGACCCCGACGGCCGCGTCGTCTCGTGGGCCTGGACGTTCGGCACGGCGGGCACCGCCTCGGTGCCGTCCCCGACCTTCACTTTCCCGGGGCCCGGCACCTACACCGTCACGCTGACGATCACCGACGACGATGGGGCGGCGGCCGCCGCGTCCGCGTCCGTGCAGGTCGTCTCGCAGGTGCATGCCGGCCTCGTCAGCAGTTCGACAACGCGATGGGACAGCCGCACCAATCCCTCGATCCACTATTGGAGCGCCGAGGTGAAGCTCGCGGTGCACGGCGCCGACGAGCGCCCGATCGCCGGTGCCGTGGTGACCGCCGCCTGGTCCGGCGCGGTGACGAAGACGGTTTCCTGCGTGACGAGCGCGACCGGCCAGTGCACCTTCAAGTCCGGCACGCTCAGCATGCATCGCAGCTGGGTGACGCTGACCGTGACGGACGTGGCGGCGGCCGGGAGCGCCTACGCTCCGGCGGCGAGCCATGGGCTCCTCAGCAGCCCGGCCGGGCAGGGGGTCACGTTCGCCAAACCGTAGCGGCGCCCCGGTCCGTTCCCGTGCTTACACATTCGTAAGCGCGGGGAGGGGGTTGTAATGGCGTGCACGGCGCCGATCCGTTGGCTCGACCGCAAAACAGGCGGCTTTTGCGCGATCGGGGGCCGCTCGCGGCCGCGAGGTGGGGGGCATCGGGCTTGCCCTCCTCCTCTTCATGCGTCCGCAGGTCATCCGGCTCCGGGCACCCGTCTGCGTGGTGCTCCTGGCCGTGCTCTTCCCGTCGTGGCTCCAGGCAGAAACCCGTGTCGTCCGGCGGGGGGACAATCTTCAGGCCGCGCTCGACGCCGCCGAGAGCGGCGACGTCGCTGCTGCTCGAGGCGGGCGCCGAGTTCGTCGGCAACTTCGTCCTCCCGGTCAAGTCCGGCGACTCGCCCATCGTGGTCCGTTCCGCGCAGTCCCGCACAGCTTCCCGGCTGACGGGGTCAGCGCTGCAGCCGGCGCACGCGCCGCTGCTGGCGCGCATCCGATCCCCCAACACGGCGGCCGCGCTGAAGACCGCGGCCGGGACGCACCACTGGGAGCTGCGCTACCTCGAGTTCGGCGCCAACGATCAGGGCTTCGGCGACATCATCCAGCTGGGCGACGGCTCGTCGGCGCAGAACACGCTGGCCAGGGTCCCGCACCACCTCGTGCTCAGCCACCTCTACATCCACGGGGACCCGCTCGCCGGGCAGAAGCGCGGCATCGCGCTGAACGCCGCGCACGTCACCATCAAGGACTCGTACATCGCCGAGTGCAAGGGGGTCGGCATCGACACGCAGGCGATCGGCGGCTGGAACGGCCCGGGTCCCTACGTCATCGACAACAACTACCTCGAGGGCAGCGGCGAGAACGTGCTGATCGGCGGCGCGGATCCGTCGATCGCCGGCCTGGTCGCCGACGGCATCACGTTCCGGCGGAACCATGTCGCGCGGCCGATGGAGTGGCGGAACCCGATCGTGAAGGCGCCCGCATGGGTGGCGGCCACCGGCGAAAGCGGCGGCAGCCTGCCGGCCGGTGCCTACGCCTACCGCATCGTGGCGCGCCGTCCCGTGGGCCAGGGCACCATCGGCCGTTCGACGGCGTCCGGCGAAGGAGCGACCGTCGTCTCGAATGGCGGCGCCGTCCGCATCACCTGGCAGCCGGTGCCCGACGCCACCGAGTACTGGGTCTACGGGCGGACGACCGGTTCCCAGTCCCTGTATTGGAAGGTGACGACGACGACGTTCCTGGACACGGGCGCGGCGGGCACGTCCGGGGCGGTGCCGACGTCGCCGGGCACCGTCTGGTCGGTGAAGAACCTGTTCGAGCTGAAGAATGCGCGCAACGTGGTGGTCGAGGGCAACCTTTTCGAGAACCACTGGAAGGAGTCCCAGGCCGGCTACGCCATCGTGCTGACGCCGCGGAACTCGAACGGCGCCTGCACCTGGTGCGTCGTCGAGCAGGTGCGCTTCGAGAACAACGTCGTGCAGCACGTCGCGGCGGGGATCAATCTGCTGGGCTACGACATCGCCTCGCGGCCGACGCGCAGACGCGCGACATCACGTTCCGCAACAACCTGTTCGACGACATCAGCACGGCCTACGGCGGCGCGGCCTGGTTCCTGCTGATCGGCGACGAGCCCCGCGACGTGGTGTTCGATCACAACACCGATCTCGCACGGCGGTACGGCCCTCATCTTCGCCTACGGCGGGACTTCGGCGGCGCCCAGGCAGATTCAGGGACTGCGGTTCACGAACAACGCGGCGCGGCACAATACCTACGGCATCAATGGTGAATTCTTCTCCTACGGCAATGGCATCCTCAACGGGTTCTTCCCTGGAGCGGTCGCGGGCGGAAACTACCTGGCGGGAGCCTCGAGCGGGCGCTACCCCGCGGGCACCGTGGTGTCGGGACCATTCGAAGGGGAGTTCGTCGATGCCGCGGCGGGGGACTTCCGGCTGAGCGCTGGCAGCCAGCTCCGCGGGGCGGCGACCGACGGCGGCGACATCGGCGCTGACATGGGCACGCTGCTGTTCCGCGTGGTCAACGTGGAAACCGGTATCCCTGTGCTGCCATCGATCAGCCCGCCGTCGAACGTTCGCGTCGTTGGTTCATAAGCCCTGCCTGGGCTCGCGGCAGGACAGGAGCGCCTCGGGCCCGCTGGCGTGAACGGGCTCCCCGGCCGTGGAGGGACGAGTCAGGCTCGCGAAGTTTCGTAAGGCTTCGGCGGTTGGCCGGCATACTATTTGCGAGAACTTACGCAAATGTCATACGGCCGAGACGACTTCGGGCCGGTCCTCGCCGCACTCGCCGCCGATCGGAGCACCGAGTTCGGTGTGCCGGGGGCCGGCGTGGAAACGCTTCGCCGGATTCGAGGGGCCGTTTTCCGCGGTGCAGCACGTCCGCGTCATCACCCCCGCGCGGACCACCCACGCCTACATCAAGATTCTCAAGCCCCGCCGTCCCGGGGAGGACGAGCTGGCGCGTCTCGATCGGATGCTCAAGCGGGAGTATCTGGCGACGCGCGCCTTGTATGACGCGCTGGAGGCGGACCGACGCGCTCGGCGCGGTCCGGCCGCTGGCGCTGCTTGCCGACCATCGGGCGCTGGTGACCGAGGAGGTGCCAGGGCGGCCGTTCGGGGAGCTGCTCGTCGAGCACGCGCGTCCGTTCGCGGACCTGACCGCGGTGGCGTCGGCCATCGGCCGGTGGATCCGGCTGTACCAGGGGCATCGGCGACACCAGCGGCCGCATCGAGCTTGCCGAGCGGCGCCAGTATCTGGACGATCGGCTGCGGCTGCTGGTCGGGCGCGTCCTGTCACCGGCCGAGCGCGAGGCGACGTTGCGATGGTTCGACGAGCTCGCCCGGGCAGTCGGAGCGCCGTCGGTGGCGGCCGTGCCCATCCACGCCGATCTCACGCCGTTGAACATCATCGTGGACGAGTCGGGGCGGACGACCGTGCTCGACTTCACGATGGCCAAGACCGGCACGCAGCACCACGACCTGAGCCACGTCTACTTCCACCTGCAGCTCATGGCGGCGCGCCGCCGCGGCAGGGAGGCGCCGTTTCGGGCGCTGCAGCAGGCGCTGCTGTCCGGCTACGCGCCGGCGTTGACCGCGGAGGATCCGCTGTTCCGCCTGATGCTGCTGCAGCACGGCGTGTGTCACGTGGCGCTGCTGGCCGAGCGCCGTGTGCCGGTGCTCGATGCCGCCTACCGCTGGTTCATGCGGCGGCGGTGGCGCCTGTGCGAGCGGACGTGGGCGCCGGGAAGGGCGGCGCAGGCCGCGTAGGCCGTCACCCCTCCGGCAGCACGATCACCGCGCCGGACTTCGGGTCATCTTCCGGCGACCACAGGCGGCCGTCGTGTCCGTTGATGATGCGCCGCGCCACGGCGAGGCTCAGGCCGCACCCGCCGCGCCACTCGTTGAACACCCCGAGCTCGGACGGCTCCGCGCGGGTGACGGCATCGATGTGGTCCTCGCTGGCCACCGACAGGCGCACCACCGGCCGCCGGTCCACCGTGGCGCGCTTGAGCCGCACGACCAGCTGCGTGCTCGTCACGAGCTCACGCCGCAGGGCGTACAGCACCGCGGCGAACGCGGTCTTCAACCGCACCGGGTCGCCCGGCACCGTGATGCCAGGGGCGTCGCTGCTCAGCGTGATCGTGACGTCGCGATCCTGCAGGGGCGGCAGCGAGTCGATGGCCGCTTCGACCAGCACGCCGACATCCACGCTGCCGCGGTTGAAGGCGACGGTGCCGCCCTTCGAGGCCGGCCAGGTCGCTCATCTCCGCAATCAGCCCGGACAGCCGCGCCGCATGATTTCTCCGCTTCCGTCAGCAGCCGGCGCTGCTGGTCGCTCAGCGCGCCGGCCTTCCCTGTCAGCAGCATGCGGATGTAGCCGGCCACGACGGTGACCGGAGTGCGGAACTCGTGCACCGCCAGCCCGAGCAGCCGCGGCCAGCGGGGATCGATTGTGGGAGGACAGCCCGCTGCTCATGACGCGATCTTACCCATGACGGCATCTTATACGAGGGAACAAACGCGGCATGGCGCGGGGTTACCACAGGCACGGCCGGCCGCGCGCGGTTCCGGCATGCGAGAATCGTGGCCTGACCGCCATGCCATTGGAGCGCTGATGCTGATTCGCCGATCCCCCGGCATTCGTTCCTCGGAGATCACCGACGAGCAGGTCTACCTGCGGCGCCGCGACTTCATGCGGCTGGCCGGCGGCGCGGCGGCGGCCACGGCGCTCGGGCCGGTCCTCGCCGCCTGCGGCGACGGCGCCGACGCGGCCGAGGCCGGACGCGGCGGGGCAGTCCCCGCTCGAGGGCGTCAAGCCGAAGGTCGTCAGTACCGACGAGCCGCTGAACACCTTCGAGCAGATCACCAGCTACAACAACTTCTACGAGTTCGGCACCGGCAAGAACGATCCCCGGCGCTATGCCGGCGCCCTCAAGACCAGCCCGTGGACGGTGAAGATCGACGGGCTCTGCGCCAAGCCGGCCGTCCTACCTGGTCGAGGACCTCATCAGGCCGCATCAGCTCGAGGAGCGCATCTACCGGCTGCGCTGCGTCGAGGCCTGGTCGATGGTGATCCCGTGGGTCGGGATCCCGCTGCACGAGGTGCTGAAGCGCGCCGAGCCGCAGAACAAGGCCACCTTCGTCGAGTTCACCACGCTGCTGCGGCCGTCGCGAGATGCCCGGCCAGAACGGCAGCGCGCTCGACTGGCCGTACGTCGAAGGCCTCCGGATGGACGAAGCGATGCACCCGCTGACCATCCTGGCGGTCGGCCTCTACGGCAAGACGCTGATGAACCAGAACGGCGCGCCGATCCGCCTGGTCGTGCCCTGGAAGTACGGCTTCAAGAGCATCAAGTCGATCGTCCGGATCCGGTTCGTGGACAGGCAGCCGCGCACGGCCTGGTACACCGCCAATCCCCAGGAGTACGGCTTCTACTCCAACGTGAATCCCGAGGTCGATCACCCGCGCTGGAGCCAGGCCCGCGAGAAGCGCCTGCCCAGCTTCTTCGCCAACACGAAGACGATGATGTTCAACGGCTACGGCGACCAGGTGGCGTCGATGTACGCGGGCATGGACCTGAAGAAGTTCTACTGACTGCGTGGCCAACGAGCGCTCGAAGCCGTCCTCTTCCTGCTGGCGCTGGTGCCGCTCGCGTGGCTCGCCTTCAGCCGTCCTGACGGGCCGCAGCGGGCGCCAACCCGGCGGAGGACATCCTGCTCACCACCGGGCATCTGGGCGCTGCGGTTCCTGCTGCTCACGCTGGCGATCACGCCGCTGCGCCGCCTGACCGGCTGGAACCGGCTGATTCAGTACCGCCGGATGCTCGGGCTGTTGGCCTTCTTCTATGCCACGCGTGCACCTCGCCGGCTACATCGCCTTCGATCGCGTGTTCGTGCTCGGGGAGATCGCTGGCCGACGTCGTGAAGCGGCCGTTCATCGCCGCCGGGATGGCCGCGTTCCTGCTGATGGTGCCGCTGGCCGTGACCTCGACGCGCGGATGGATCCGGCGGCTGGGCCGCCGCTGGCAGGTGCTGCACCGCCTGGTGTATCTGAGCGCGCTCGCCGCGTGCGTGCATTTCATCTGGAAAGTCAAGGTCCCGGTGGGCGAGCCGGTCTACTACGCGGCGATCCTGGCCGTGCTCCTGGCCTTCCGGCTGGTCTGGCGCTTGCGGGCGGCGCGCGGCGTACGGCGTCAAACCGCAGAGGCGTAACGACTTAACTGCCAAATGCGGGCGGCCGGCGCGGCTTCTCACGGCCGTTTTTTGCCCCTTCACCCCCGGCTAATGCCCATTTGCCTGATTTTCGGCCCCTCCGCCCGACAGAGTCGATATCGTGGCGGCATGCACAAACCGATCAAGTACGTCGAGAAGGGACTGACCCTCGCCGCCCGAGGGCGCCTGGGTGGCGTTCGATGCGCTGAACCGCATCAAGCCCAATGGCACGTTCATCCCGAAGTGGTCCGATCTGCCGCTGCAGAAGTCCTGGCAGAAGGTGAAGCCGCCGCTCGGCTGGCCGCGCGAGACCGACTCGCTGTGCCCGGTGTGCGTGCGCGAGGCCCGCCAGGAGATCCTCGACGGCAAGCGCGACTACAAGATCCTGCTCAACGAGAAGGTCGGCGAGATCAAGGCGCAGATCATCGAGCGCGACGGCAAGATCCTGATGGTCAAGGACTGCCCGCTGCACGGCCACTTCGAAGACGTGATGGCGATCGACCCGCCGTTCTTCAAGCACCTCGAAGAGGCGTTCCCGGGCAGCGACATCCGCTCGCACAACGACGAGAAGCTGCACAACCACGGCAGCAGCACCATCAAGTACGGCCGCGGCTCGGTCCTCACGGTCGACCTGACCAACCGCTGCAACATGATGTGCGACCCGTGCTTCATGGACGCCAACCAGGTCGGCTTCGTCCACGAGCTGTCGTGGGAAGACATCAAGACGCTGCTCGACAACGCCATCACGCTCAAGCCGAAGCGCCAGATGTCGGTCCAGTTCTCCGGCGGCGAGCCGACGATGTCGCCGTATTTCCTCGACGCGGTCCGCTACGCGAAGAAGGTCGGCTACAACTCGGTCCAGGCGGCGACCAACGGCATCGAGTTCGCCAAGAGCCCTGAGTTCGCCAAGGCGGCGTTCGACGCCGGGCTGCGCTACGCCTACCTGCAGTTCGACGGCATCGGCAACGCGGCCAACTCGCACCGCCTGGTCGGCAACCTGTTCGACGTCAAGCTCCGCGCCATCGAGAACCTGTGGACGGCCGGCGTCGACATCGTCCCGGTCGTGACCATCGTCAACGGCGTCAACAACGAGCAGGTCGGCCGCATCATCCAGTTCGCGCTCGACAACCCGCGCAAGATCAACTTCCTGTCGTTCCAGCCGGTGTCGTTCACCGGCCGCGACGAGGAAGTGACGCCGGAGCGCCGCGCGGCGCAGCGCTACACGCTGTCGCACCTGGCGCACGACGTGAAGAACCAGATGAACATCGGCGAGCCGGTGCGCGACTGGTTCCCGATCTCGTTCATCGGCACCTTCACCGACTGGGCCGACCTCGTCCACGGGCCGACCGCGGAGTGGGGCAACCTGACCTGCGGCTGCCACCCGAACTGCGGCATCGGCATGGCGGTGATGATCGACAAGGAAACGAAGGAGGCCGTCCCGGTCACCGCGTTCCTCCAGGCCGACATGCTGGCCAAGGACCTGCGCAAGGTGAACGACGCGGCCCGCGGCCGGGTGCTGTCGGTGGCCGGCATGGCGCTGGCGCTGATGAAGAACTACGATCCGTTCAAGGCGCCGACGCACTTCAAGCTCACCGACCTGATGAAGAAGTTCGACAAGACCTTCGGCGCGACCGGACGGAACTACGGCAAGGTCACCGCCGACCGCACCGTTGCCGACGTCCACCAGCGCCGCGGCGACCGCTGGAACTTCCTGTTCATCGCCGGCATGTGGTTCCAGGACCTCTTCAACTACGACTTCCGGCGCACCGAGCGCTGCATCATCCCGTATGCGACGCAGGAAGGGGAGATCTCCTTCTGCGCCTACAACACCGGCATCGGCTGGCGGAACATCATCGAGAAGATGCACATGACCGCGACGCTGACCAAGTGGTACGAGGAGCACGGCCGTCACGAGATCTTCGCCGGCAACAAGCACGTGCCGCTGAACTCGACACGACCATCGCCTGGTGCTCGACCCGACGCGGTCGCCGCCGGCAAGCAGACCGACCTGGACGAGGCCGGCATCGCCAAGACCGCGCGCGAAGAGAAGCTGCGCGCGCGCGACGCGAAGAAGAAGGATCCCGAGGCCGAGCAGATGGAAGCGCTCTACCGCCAGCACGTGCTGAAGGAGGAGCCGACCCTGCAGATCCAGGGCCTGGGCGGCGCCAAGAAGAAGTCGGACGTCCAGGAAGTGCTGCACAAGCCGCAGCAGTAGGATCGGGACCGCGGTGTCAGGAGTACGCCGGCCCCAGGGCCGGCGTTCTCGTGTACGCGGTCGACTCCCAATTCCCAACTCCCAACGCCCGCCCACCGTGCAGGCGCCTCCAGTTCCCCAGTTCTCCAGCTCCTAGTTCCCCAGCTTCTTCCTATCGAGCCTCCTCGCCCAGATGTTGCGGTAGCGGACCGGGTTGCTGTGATCCTGCAGCGTCAGCGGCAGCTCCGCCTCGTGCGCGGCGTAGGGCGGCGCGGTGCGATGCGCCGTGGGGCCAAGCAGTTCCCGGCGATGGTGCGCCAGCACGCCGTTCCAGAACACCGTCGCGAAGGCCGGCGTGACCAGCTTCTCCCCCTCGAACCGCGGCGCTTCGAAGACGATGTCGTAGCTCTGCCACTGGCCCGGCGGCCGCGGCGCGCTGACGAGCGGCGGCCATTGGCCGTAGAGCGACGCCGCGCCGCCATCGGCGTAGGTGCGGTTGTCGAACATGTCGAGGACCTGGACCTCGTAGCGGCCCATCAGGATTACGCCGCTGTTGCCGCGTCCCTGGCTGGTGCCGCTGGCCACGGGAGGCGCGGCCCACTCGACGTGCAGCTGGATGTCGCCAAAGCTCTCGCGGGTGAACATCGAGCCGGTCTTCGCGCCGGTCTCGAAGTAGCCCTCCTTGACCTGCCACTTCGGGTTCACCAGCTCGCCGTTGGCGCCGCGCTGGGCCCACTTCGAGAGGTCCGTCCCGTTGAACAGCACGACGGCGTCGGAGGGGGGCGCCGCTGCTGTCTCTCCGGGTGTGACGCGCGGCGGGGCTGGGCGCTCGACGTCGTGAACGCGCCATTTCTGTCCCCGGATCTGTGGTGTGTCGGTGTAGCCCAGCTCTCCCGGCTTCGCCGTCTGCGCCGGCGGCGCGCCCTGCGGCGGCGTCTGCGCGGCCGGCGTCCCCTGCTGCGCCCCGAGCATGACCGCTCCGATGCCGCCCGCCGTAATGGCGCCCGCCGCGATCAGCCCGAGTCCGCCGCCCCGTGACATGCCTTGTCGCCTGCCCATCTTCCCTCCATGCGCGAGACCGCGCAGAATCGACTAGTACGCCGCGCCCGGCGCGGCACCCCGCCGCCGCCCGCGCAACCGGCCCCGCGCGGCTGCGCCCGCCGGGGGCGCGCGACGTAGCTGACCGCACCCTCTGCCTTCGTGTCAACTGTGGCGGTCAGTCGTGGCCAGCCGCGCTGCCATAGCCGAGGCGGCGCCGGTCCGGATCGGTCCGGGCTGACGGTGCCAGGACGGGGTTGCAAGGGCACGATGGCTGCGGATGGGCGCGCGGGCATTGTGTAGAATCAAGCCGCGTGCCCGCCATCGCGTTCCAGGACGTTTCGTACGCGCATCCGGCCGGCGCACGGATCTTCGACCGGTTCTCGCTCGACATCGAGAGCGGGGAAGTCGTGGCGCTCGTTGGACGGAGCGGCTCCGGCAAAACCACTCTGCTACGGCTGGTGAACCGGCTGGCGCTGCCCGACGGCGGGCGCGTGGTCGTTGACGGGCGCGACACGCGCGAGTGGGACCCGATCACGCTGCGCCGCTCGATCGGCTATGTCATCCAGGACGTCGGCCTGTTTCCGCACATGACCGTCGGCGGCAACATCGCGGTGGTGCCCCGGCTGCAGCAGTGGGAGCCCGCCCGGGTGGAGGCGCGGGTCCGGGAGCTCCTCGCCCTGGTCGGCCTGGCGCCCGACGTCGGCGCGGAGCGCTGGCCGGACCAGCTGTCCGGCGGCCAGCGCCAGCGCGTGGGTGTGGCCCGCGCGCTCGCCGCCGATCCCCGCGTCCTGCTGATGGACGAGCCGTTCGGCGCGCTCGATCCGCTCACCCGCGCCGATCTGCACACCGAGTTCCGCCGCATCCAGCAGCAGCTCCGCAAGACCGTGATCATCGTCACCCACGACATGGCGGAGGCGCTGTCGCTGGCCGATCGCGTGGCGGTGCTGGAGGCGGGGACGCTCGTGGCCTGCGACGTGCCGGAGGTCATCGTGGCGTCGCGCGACCCGCAGGTCCGGCGGCTGCTCGAGGCCGTCGCCGTCCGGATCAGGGCCGGGCGCGCGGGCTGATGCCGGTCCTCCAGTTCTGGCTGTCCCACCGCCTCGAGCTGGCGGCGCTGCTCGGCCAGCACGTGATGCTGGTCGTGCTGTCCACGCTGGTCGCCGTGGCGATCGGCGTTCCGCTCGGCATCTTTGCCGCGCGCCGCCCGAGGCTGAGCGCGCCGCTGGTGGGATTCGCCAACCTGGTCCAGACCGTGCCGAGCCTGGCGATGTTCGGGTTCCTGCTGCCGCTGCCGCTGCTCGGCGGCGTCGGTCCCCGCACCGCAATCGTCGTCTTGATCCTCTACGGGCTGCTGCCGATCGTCCGGACGACCATCTCGGGCCTGCTCGGCATCGACCGGTCGATCCGCGAAGCCGGCATCGCGATGGGGATGACGCCGCGCGAGCTGCTGCGGACGGTGGAGCTGCCGCTGGCGCTGCCGTCGATCGTTGCCGGCATCCGGGTCGCCAGTGTCGTCGGCGTCGGGTCGGCGACGATTGCCGCGGCGATTGGCGCCGGCGGGCTGGGCGAGTACATCTACCGCGGCCTGTCGATGGTGGACTCGACCGTCATCCTCGCCGGGGCGATCCCGGCGGCGCTGCTGGCGCTGGCGGTCGACGGCGTGCTGCTGTGGGTGGAGCGCCAGCTCACCGCCCGCCGCCGGGCGCACCGCGGGCAGGTCGTGGTGGCGCTCGCCGCCGCCGCACTCGGCGTCCTGGTGTGGGGCGGCCTGCTTGCGACGCGCGCCGGGGCGCAGATTGTCGTCGGCTCCAAGAACTTCACCGAGCAGGTGATCCTGGGCGAGATCGTGGCGCAGGCCATCGAACGCGAGACCGGGCTGCGGGTCGATCGCCGGCTGAACCTGGGGGGCACGCTGATCTGCGAGCGCGCGCTCGCCAGCGGCGCCATCGACGTGTACGTGGAATATACCGGCACCGCGCTGACCGCGGTCTTCGACCAGCCGCTGGCCACCGACGCGTCCGCGGTGCTGGAGACCGTCCGGACGCTCTACGCCCGCACCGGCCGGACCGTGCTGCCGCCGCTCGGGTTCAACAACACCTTCACCATCCTCGTGCGTGGACGCGACGCTCGCGAGCGCGGGCTGAAGACCATCGGCGACGCCGCCCGCGTGTCGCCGGGGTGGCGGGCGGGATTCGGCTTCGAGTTCCTCGAGCGCCCCGACGGCTATCCCGGCCTGTCGCAGCGCTACGGCCTCCGCTTCCTGGAGCCGCCGCGCGTGATGGACCTGACGCTGACCTATCGCGCGCTCGCCGCCGGACAGGTGGACCTGATTGCCGGCGACGCGACCGCCGGCCTCATCAGCGCGCTCGACCTGTTTCCGCTGGAAGACGACCGCGCCTACTTCCCGCCCTACGACGCGGTGCCGGTGGCACGGGCGGACACCCTCCTCCGCCATCCCGACGTGCGCCGGGCGCTCGAAGGGCTGGGCGGCCGCATTTCCGCGGACGAGATGCGCGCCATGAATCACGCCGCCGCCGCCGGACGCGAAGACCCGGCCGCCATCGCGCGGGCGTTCCTCGACCGGATTCAGCCGCGCTGACTCCGCAGTTCCCCCGGCTCCCCAGCTCCCAGTTCCCCCGCTGGTGGGTTCATCTTCCTTCCGGCTGCAGCACGATCCCGACGCGGCCACGGGCGAGCGAGGCCTGACGCCGCGCCTCCTCCTGCAGGTGCGTCTGGACCCGGAACGCCTCCTGCCCGTCGGCGGGCGGGCGCCGCTCGTAGGCGCCGTCCGGCCGCAGCCAGCGCGCCTTCTCGGTGTCGAGGAACATGGCGCGCAGCACCTGCAGGACCCGCGTCTTGAGGGCGGCGTCGTCCACCGGAAACATCAGCTCGACGCGCCGGTCGAGGTTGCGCGTCATCCAGTCGCCGCTGGCGAGGTAGACCTCCTCGTCGCCGCCGTTCTGGAAGTAGTAGATGCGCGAGTGCTCGAGAAAGCGGTCGACGATCGAGACGACCTCGATCCGGTCGCTGACGCCGGGCAGCCCGGGCCGCAGCGCGCAAATCCCGCGCACGTTGAGCCGGATGTCGACGCCGGCGCGCGAGGCGTCGTGCAGCGCGTGGATGATCTCGTCGTCGATGAGCGAGTTCATCTTGCCGACGATCTCGGCGGGCTGGCCCGCTTCGGCGCGCCGCCGCTCGCGGGCGATCAGCTTGAGGAGGCGGGCGCGGAACGCGGTTGGCGCCATGATCAGCTTCTTGAGCCGCGGCGGGTCGGAATAGCCGGTGAGCGCACTGAAGAAGGCCGTCGCGTCTTCGGCGATCGTCCGCGAGGCGGTCATCAGGCCGAAGTCCGTGTAGAGCCGCGCCGTCCGCTCGTTGTAATTGCCGGTCCCGAGGTGGACGTAGCGGCGCAGTCCCTGCGGCGTGCGGCGGACGATCAGGCAGATCTTCGCGTGGGTCTTGTAGCCGCGGATGCCGTAGATGACGTGGGCGCCGGCCTCCTCGAGCGAGCGCGCCCACTGGATGTTCCGTTCCTCGTCGAACCGCGCCGTCAGCTCGACCAGGACGGTCACCTGCTTGTTGCGCTCGGCGGCCTGGCGCAGGCTGGCGATGATCGGCGAGCCCACGCTCGTCCGGTAGAGCGTCATCTTGATCGCCATGACCTCGGGATCCGCCGCTGCCTGCGCGATGAGCGCCACCACCGGGTCGTAGGCATCGTAGGGGTGGTGGAGCAGCACGTCGTGTTCGTCGAGCACGGTGAACAGGTCGGCGTGCTGGGTGTCGAGCACGGCGCCGGCCGGCTGCAGCGGCGGGTCGCGCAGCTCCGGGAAGCCGGGCAGATCCGCCAGCCCGGTCAGGATGCGCAGATCGAGCGGGCCCGGCACGGCGTAGATGTCGGCCGGGCTGACGTCGAGCTGCTCCTCCAGGAGGGCCAGGAGCTCGGCGGACGCCGCGGCTTCGACCTCCAGCCGGACCACGTCGCTGCGGCGCCGGCGGCGCACTTCACGCTCGACGAGCTCGAGGTGCGTCCGTCCGCCCTCGTCGTCCAGTTCCAGCTCGGAATCGCGCACGAGGCGGATGACCGACGCCTCGACGATCGCCTGGCCGGGAAAGAGCTGCGCCAGGTGCGCGCGGATGAGGTCCTCGAGCAGCACGAAGGTGAAGCCGGCGCCGGCCGATGCCACCGGCACCAGCCGCGCGAACACCGGCGGCACCTGGACGATGGCCAGCCGCGGCTTGCTCTCCCCGGCCGCCGCGGCGAGCAGCACGGCGACGTTGACGCTGAGCGACGACAGCAGCGGGAACGGCCGCGCGACGTCGATGGCGAGCGGCGTCAGCACGGGAAAGACCGCGTCCCGGAAATGCACCGCCAGGGCCGCCTGCTGCGGCGCCGCCAGATCGCCGACGCCGAGGATGCGGATCTGCTGGGCGGCGAGCGCCGGCACCAGCTGCTGCACGTAGAGCGTGTAGAGCGCGGCCACCAGTTCGTGGGCCCGCGCGCCCACCAGCGCCAGCTGGTCGGCCGGCGTCAGGCCCGCGAGGTCGGGCGTGCTGTCCCGCTCTTCGATCGCCTGCATCAGCCCGGCCACCCGGACCATGAAGAACTCGTCGAGATTCGACGCGGTGATGGCCGCGAACTTGACCCGCTCGAGCAGCGGCGTCGACGGGTCCGTCGCCTCCTCGAGCACGCGTTCGTTGAATGCGAGCCAGGACAGCTCCCGGTTGATGAAGTGCGCCGGGTCGTGGGCGTGCGGCGCCGTCATGCCGAGATGACCGCCGGGCGGATCGCCACTTCGCGGCCGAAGGTTTCCGTGAACATGTCGACGCGCGCCGCGGCGGCCATCTGCTCCATCACGATGTTGCCGGCCGCCTCGATCTCCAGCACCCAGAGCCGGTCGCGCCGCTCCAGCCGGAGGTCGCGGACGTTCTGCAGGTGCTCGGCGTCGAGCGCATTGGCCAGGCGCAGGATGGCGCCGAGCTTGTTGACGATCAGCCGGTCGTCGCGGTCGAGCGCCACGTAGGGCAGGTGGCTGGCCTGCGGCATGCCGCGGCGGTGGTAGCGGGCGATGTTCGACACGATGGCGGTCTCCTCGTCCGACAGGCCGAAGATCTGCGACGACGGCGAGCAGGTACTGCGAGTGCTTGTGGTGGGCGCGCAGGCTGACGTAGATGCCGATGTCGTGCAGCAGCGCCGCCACCTTCAGCAGCAGCCGCTCGCGTTCCCCCAGGCCGTGCTCGTCGGCGAGCTCGTCGAACAGCCGGGTGGCGAGCATCGCCACGTGCCGGGCGTGCGTCCGGTCGAAGCGATACTTCTGGCCGACCGCCTCGGCGCTCGCCAGCACCTGCTGCTCGAAGTCGCGCGCGCCGGCGCCGGCGGCATCCGCCAGCTCCAGCAGCAGGCCGGCGCGCAGCGAGGCGTCGGCGACGACGAGCTTGCGCGCGGTGGTCTCCGCGAGCAGCGTCCGGTAGACGAAGAGCGCCGGCACCAGCGTTTCGGCCTCGACCGCCGGCAGGCGGAAGCGATCGACCAGCCCTTCCTCGTCGAGCCGCTCGATTTCGTCGCAGAACGCCAGGAAGCTCTCGCGCGGGATCTCGCGCACCCCGCCGTTGCCCTCGCCCTCCAGGATCTGCGACGCGGCAAAGCGCACGTCGCCGCCGACCGCGACCACGTGCGTGATGCGCTTGAGCGGGATCTCGACGCGGATCTCCTCGATGACGTTGGCGACGTAGCGCTTCAGCAGCGCCACCTGCAGGTCGTGGCTCTGCCGCCGCAGGTCGAGCTGCTGGCGGATGCGCACCGCGCCCAGCGCATAGACGCCGGAGCGGTTGGGGTCGCCGCGGCGGAGCAGGGTCAGGCTGGTGTTGCCGCCGCCGACTTCCGCGAGGAGCGTCCACGCCCCCTTGAAGGCGGCATGCCGGCCGAGCACCTGCCGGATGGCCAGGAACACCAGGCGGCTCTCCTCGGCCTCGTTGATGATCTCGAACTCGATGCCGGTGCGGCCGCGGATGCGGTCGAGGAACATGTCGGCATTGCGCGCCTCCCGCACCGCGCTGGTCGCGACCGCCCGGACGCGCGCCACGCCGTAGCGGTCCATGATGTCGCGAAAGCCTTCCAGCGCGGCCAGCGCGGCGTCGACCGTCTGCGACCGGAGGGCGCCGTGGGCGAAGGTGTCGCGCCCGAGCAGGACGCCGCGCGACGCTTCCTCCACGATCTGGATCCCGCCGCGCGGGCCGACCTCGGCGATGACCAGGCGGATCGCGCTGGCGCCCATGTCGAGGACGGCCGCCAGCTCGTGGCTCGGCGCCGGTTCGGGCACGGAGGTCAGCGGCGGGCCTCGCGAGTGTCAGACGCCGACGCCGCGCAGGCCAGGATGAGCTGCTCGACCAGCTCGGGATCGGGCGGCTTGGTCAGGTGGTGGTCGAAGCCGGCCTCGTGCGAGCGGCGCTTGTCGTCGTCCTGGCCCCAGCCGGTCAGCGCGACCAGCACCACGCGGGTGCCGAGCTGGTCGCGGATGTGCCGCGCCGCCTCGTAGCCGTCCATCCGCGGCATGCCGATGTCGAGAAAGGCAATCTGGGGCGCGAACTCCCGCGCCAGGGCGACGGCGGCGACGCCGTCGGCGGCCACGCGGACGCTGTGCCCGAGCAGGGTCGAGCAGCAGCTGCATCATCTCGACGGCGTCCGGGCTGTCGTCGGCAATCAGCACGCGGCACGCGGTTGCACCGGCGGCAAGTCGTGGGGCTCCGGCCGCGGCTCGTCGGCACGGGTCGGGACCAGCGGCAGCGTGACGACGAACGTGCTGCCGCGCCCCTCGCCGGCGCTGCTGGCGGCGATCGACCCGCCGTGGAGCTCGACCAGCCGCCGGGCCAGCGTCAGGCCGATGCCGAGCCCGCCGTGGGTCCGGTCCCGGAAGCGCTGCAGCTGGGTGAACATGTCGAAGACGGTGGGCAGCAGGTCGGGCGGCATGCCGATGCCGGTGTCGGTCACCGTGACGCGGGCGTGATCCCCGTCGGCCGCCGCGTGCAGGTGGATGTGCCCGCCCGGCTCGGTGAACTTGGCGGCGTTGTTGAGCAGGTTCGAGAAGACCTGGGCGAGGCGGGTGAGATCGGCCTCCGCCCACAGGGACGCGGCAGGGAGTTCCACCGTCAGCCGCTGCTCGCGGGTGTCGATGGCCGGCCGGCTCGCCTCGACGGCGGTGTGCAGCACGGTGCGCAGGTCGATCCGCTCGCGGCGCAGCTCCATCTTGCGCTGGGTGATGCGGGCGACATCCAGCAGATCGTCGGTGATCCGGACCAGGTGCCGCAGCTGCCGCTCCATCGTCGCGCGCGCCCGCTCGACCGTGTCGGGGTCGTCCCGCGCAATCCGCATCACCTCGAGGGCGCTCCGGATCGGCGCCAGCGGGTTGCGCAGTTCGTGCGACAGCGTGGCGAGGAACTCGTCCTTCAGCCGGTCGGCGTCGCGCAGCGCCAGCTCCGCCTGCTTGCGCGCGGTCATGTCGACGCAGACGCTGACGCAGCCGTAGACCTGGCCGTGGGTGTCGAAGAGCGGCTCGACATCGTTCTGGATGTGGGCCACGGTGCCGTCCGCGCGCACGATGTCGATGTCGTTGCTGACGAACATGTGACGGGCGATCGCCTGCTGCATCGGCAGCTCGCGGGTCGGCATGTCGCGGCCGTGGCGCTGGATGCGGTAGGCCGGCATGCGGTCGCCGTCCGGCGTCAGCGAGATGTTCGAGTCGATCGGCACCCCGAGCAGCTCGGCGAGCGCCCGGTTGGCCGTGATGTAGTGGCAGTCGGGATCGTGGGCGATCGCAATGGGAACGGGCGCGGTCTCGAGGATCGAGCGCAGCGACCGCAGCCGCTGCCGCAGCTCTTCGGCGGTCAGGTCGTCGATCGCGTCGAAGGGGAGGAGATCAGCCATGACGGCGGGCCGCGTCCATCTCTCCTGATCATGCACCAGGACGCGACCTCAGCGGGAGGTCCTACTGCCCGCCGGCGTAGACGCGGAAATTGAGCACCGACCAGGGCAGCGCGTTCTCGTCGGACCCGGTCTGGGTGACGCGGACGAACCTGGCCTGGACGGGACGGAACGTCGCCACGACCGTCGCGGCCGAGCCCGGTCCCTCGGCGACGGGCGCGCTCCACGTCTTGCCGTCCAGTGGACGTCTGGATCCGGTAGGCCAGCGGGTAGCTGCCGAAGACCGGCGGCGCATTCCCGCGCGCCGGCGCGGCGCCTCCGGCCTGCGGCGCCGCGCCGCCTGCCCGGCCGGCCCGCCCGGCGCCTGCCCGCCCGCCGGCGCCCCGTCCGCCGCCGCGCCCTCCCGGCGCGCCGGAATCGAACTGCACCTCGGTGATCGTCGCGGCCTGCGGCAACTCGACCTGGAACCACATGCCGGGCGCCTGCGGCACCGCCGTCGTCCAGGCGGCGAGCGTGAGCCCGCCGCCGGCGCGCTCCGCGTTGTGGCTGGCGGTGGCCGTCCAGCCGGGTCCGGCCGGCAGCAGCCGCGGCAGCGTCGCCTCGAGCTCGGCGAAGGTCCACATCGCCTTGCGGTCCGCCGTCGCGGCGCGCACCCGGCGCCACGTCGGCCGGCGCCACGAACGACGCCGAGTTGCCGAACTCGTTGCGGATGTACGACGAGATGTTGGCGATCCACTGGTCGTTCTGGGCCCCCATCGGCACCATCACCTGGGAGTAGGTCTGGCCGGCGAGCGGCCCCGTCATGCCGTGGAGCAGCGTCTTGATCACGTAGTCGCGATGCCCCTGCACCCGGGGCGATCCGGCCAGCGCCGGCCCCATCATCGGCGCCGGCGCGCCGCCCTGCGGCGGCGCCATCGCCACGCCGCGCGCGTCTTCGCCATGGCAGGTCTGGCAGAGATTCCGGTAGATCGTTTCCCCTTCCTTCCACTGCTCCCGCTGCTCCGGGGTGAACGCCAGGCTCGCCGCGGTCGCGGCGTTGGCCAGGCGCTCCGTCAGCTGGCGGCCGATCTCCTGCACGCCGCGGGCCTTGGTCGCGGCCTGGGTGTCGGCGATGATGCCCTCGATGTTGGGCAGCTTGAAGAGATAGGCGGTCAGCATCGCCTGGAGCGCGACGTCGGGATCGCTGTCCTTCGTCAGCGCGCGGTAGTCGTCGGCCAGCGAGCGGTCGGCGGCCTTGTAGAGCGTCTCGCTGGCGCGGATGGCCTGGACCCGCATCCGCGGCTCACTGTCCTTCATCAGCCCGCGCACCAGGGCCGCATCGAGCGCGCCGAGGCCTTCGATCGTCCACAGGGCGTGGAAACGGGCCGGCAGGCTGGGCGACGAGGCGCACGATGTCCGGAGCGCCGGCACGACCGACTTGTCCTGGCGCTGGACGAGCAGCTGCTGCGCGGTGTCGCGCCACCAGCCGTTGGCGTGATCCAGGTGGGCGACCAGCTGCGCCGGCGTCTCCTCGAGCATGCGCGGCCGCGTCGGATCGAGCGGCAGGGCGGGCTGCGCGGGAATCTCGGGCGTGGCCTGCGCCGCCGGCCCGGCCGGCGTGGCGGGGACGCGCGGCAGCCCGTCGAAGCGCAGCCGCCAGATGCGGCCATGGCTGGTGATCTTGTCGAGCTGGTACTGCTCGATCTTCCGCCGCAGGTAGGAGCCCGGCCGCGTCCAGTTCGATTCCTGGATGATGCCGTGGTACATGTCCGCGATGTAGAGCGCGCCGTCGGGCGCCGTGGTGATGTTGATCGGCCGGAACAGCGGGTCGGCGCTGAGGATGAACTCGGAGCCCGGGTAGGCGTTGCGCAGCTGCGTCAGCCCTTCGGTCTTGACGATCTTCGCCCGCCGGATCAGCCGCCCGACCGGCTCGGTGATGAGCAGGTCGCCGCGGAGGTCCTCGGGCACGCGGTGCGCGCGCACGATCTCGGAGCCGGACGCCGCGGTGAGGTGATTGAGCCGCCCGACCGGCATCCGCACCCGGATCATCCCGCCCTGCGTGTCGGACAGGCCGGCCTCCGGCCAGACGGTGTGGAAGCCCGGCTCGTACTGCTCGGGCACGGTGAAGGCGCCGTAGTGGATCGGCACCTGGAAGTTCATCGGCCCGCGCTCTCCCCCCGCGTCGATGAACCACATCTTCCCGTCGTCGTCCATCGTGACGCCCCAGGAGCCGCTGTTCGGCCCGGTCGGCTCCTTGAGGAAGCCGCCCGGCGTCCAGCGGATGCGGAAGGCGTTGTAGGTCGTGTAGATCCAGTTGTCCAGCCCCCACACGAAGCCGGCCTGCTCGTGCTCGAGGTTGCCGTCGCGGCCGAGGCCGATGCCGGAGAAGACGTGCTCGCGCTTGTCGGCGACGCCATCGCCGTTGGTGTCGGTGTACTTGATGATGTCGTCGGAGGCCGTCTCGTTGGTGAGGATGCTGTTGCCGTCGAGCGGCACGACCGTGCGCGGCAGCACCAGCTTGTCGACGAACACCGTGCGCTTGTCGTAGACGCCGTCCCCCTTGGTGCTCTCGAAGCGGGTGATGCGGCTCTCGGGGGTGTGCTGGTTGTTGCCGTCGGCGTCGCGCATGTAGGTGATGAACTCGGCGACGTACATGCGGCCGTTGCCGTCGAACCGGATCACCGCCGGACTGATGACGTCGGGCTCGGCGACGACGAGCTCCATCCGGTAGCCGGGGGGCAGGATGAAGCGGCCTGGCCTGCTCCTCGGGCGTCAGCGCCGTGACCGGAGGTTTGGGAGAGAAATCAGCGCCGGCGTTCGTGGTGGAGGACAGCGTGCCGCGCCCCTGGGGGGCCTGGGCGGCCGGCGCGCGCGGCCGCCGGCGGTGGTGTCTGGGCGACGGCCAGGAAGCCGGCAATCGGCAGGAGGGCCAGGACGAAACGGAACCGGTTCCACATGGTTCGGCTTGTACCACGCCGGCCCGTGCCGAGACAAGCGGTTCGACGAGTGAACCCTGAACCCCGAACCTTGCACCCTGAACCCTGCACCCTGAACCTAGTAGAGCACAAACGCATACAGCGTATCGCCGGACGCGACGAGCAGCTGCTGCCGGCCGTCGAGCAGGTAGGTCTGCGGGCCGTTGGTGACGTTGCCGATGCGGGCGTGCCACAGCGGCGTGCCGGTGGCCGCGTCGTAGGCCACGATGTTGCCGCCGGCGTCGCCGCCGAAGACCAGCCCGCCGGCCGTGGCGAGCAGGCCGCCGCCGCCGCCCCCCTCGCCGGCGCGCGGATACTCGTGCCGCCAGGCGATCTTGCCGGTCTTCGGGTCGATCGCGGTCAGGAAGCTGCCGGCGGCGCCGACGTTCACGCGCTCGACGCCGCCGAGGCCCATCGAGCCGCGCGGATCGGGATCGGTCAGGTAGAAGAGCGAGAAGCCGTTGCGCTCCGAGACGTAGAACAGGCCGGTGTCGGGGGAATACGCCGGCGGTTCCCAGTTGATGGTGCCGCCGGCCGTCGGGGAGACGAGCGCGCCCGGCACCCGCGGATCCTTGCCCGGGTCGCGGCGCAGCGAGCCGTTCGGGGCGATCTCCTTGACCCAGTTGGTCGACGGTGCCGTATTTGCTCGTCACCAGGTGCTCGCCGGTGACGCGGTCGAGCGTGAAGAAGTAGCCGTTGCGCGCCGCGGTGGAGACGAGCTTGCGCGGCTTGCCGTTGATGACCGCGTCGAACAGCACCGGCGTCTGCGCCGAGTCCCAGTCGTGCATGTCGTGCGGCGAGGTCTGGAAATACCACGCCATCTTGCCGGTGTCGACGTTGACCGCCACCAGCGAGCAGGTGAAGAGATTGTCCCCCTCGCCGCGGCCGGGCGTGTAGGCCGGCGTCGGATTGCCGGTCCCGAAGATGTAGAGCTTGGTCTCGGGATCGTAGGCGCCGGGCAGCCACGGCTGCGCGCCGCCGTGCCGGGCGGCGTCGAGGCTCGGCCAGGTCTCGAGGCCGGGGTCGCCGGGGTTCATCGGCACCGTATAGAACTTCCACTGCAGCTCGCCGGTCTCGGGATCGAACGACTGGAGGAACCCGGGCTGGTCGAGGTCGTTGCCCGGTGCCCACGATCACGTGATTGCCGATCACGACCGGCGCGACGGTGGAGAAATACTGCTCGGCGAACGAGGCGATTTCCTTGTGCCAGCGTTCCTTCCCGGTCTTGAGCATCGAGCGACACGAGATAGTTGTCGGGGGTCTCGAAGAACAGGTAGTCGTTCCAGATGCCGACGCCGCGGTTGGCGATGTGGGTGCCGCCCCTTGGTCTTCCAGAAGTAGTGCCAGATCACGCGGCCGTCGCGCGCGTCGAGCGCCCAGACGTTGTCGGGCATGGTCACGTAGAGCGTGCCGTCGATCATCAGCGGCGTCCCCTTGATGCTGCCGCCGCCGATCGGGAAGTCGCCCGTGCCTTCGCCGCCGACGATGACTGGCGCGCCGCCGCCCCCCGCCCGCCGCCGCGGCCGCCGGTGCCCGGCCCCTCGGTCAGGCGGGCCACCCACGCCAGCGTCAGATGCTTCACCGTGGTCTGGTCGATCTGCTTCAGCGCGCTGAAGCGGCGGCCCGAGTAGTCGCCGGAGTAGGTCGGCCAGGAATCGGCCAGCGGCTTGAGCAGCTCCGCCGGGGCGACGCCGCGCCCCTGGCCGCTGAGCACGATGGGCAGCAGGAGGAGCGGCGCCGTCAGCAGGATGGATCGAATGCGCATGGTCAGCTCACCGGGAAAGGGCCGCGGCTTCGGCGCACGGCGGATGTTGTGGTCAACTGTACAACACCACACCGGCCCCGGCCCGGCGAGCGCCCGGCCGCAGCCGCTTCAGAAAGGTCCGCACGCCATGAGTCATGAGATCGACCAGCCGTCTCCCGTCAACCGGCGCGACTTCTTCAGAACGGCGGGCGCCGGCCTGGCCGCCGCCGGGGTCCTGTTGACGCCGCGCGAGGCGGCACCCGCGCAGGCGCAGGCCGAGAAAGATCGGCTGGCGCGCATCGCGGGCTGCACCTGGCCGATCCGGTCGATCTTCAAGACCCGGGCCGGCGGCGGCCGGGGCGGCGGCCGCGGCGCGGCCGCACCCGGTGCGGCGCCCGCCCCCGCAGCCGCGGCGGCCGGGCCCGCGCCGGCCACCCCCGCCGCCCAGCCGGTGCCACCGCGTTCGCCCGCGAACGGCGGCTGGACCAGTGCCCAGATGAAGGAGAAGTACGGCGAGATCACCATGCTGGACTTCCCGCAGTTCACCAGGGACACGTTTCCTGGCGTCACGCACATGGACCTGTTCTCGGGGCTCTTTGGCGACGTCACCGACGACAGCATGTACGTGCCCCGGCCCGGCGGCGGCTTCGGGACGTTCGATCCGATGAGCGCCTCCGGACGGAAGTGGCTCGATCGGCTGGCCGCGACGATGGCCGCCACCGGCGTCAAGTGCCAGCACATCTCCAACAACGCGCCGAGCAACCTCGCCGGACCCGACGAGGCGCTCCGCAAGGCCGGCGTCGCGGTGGCGAAGCGCTGGCTCGAGGGCTGCGCCATGCTCGGCGTCAAGTCGATGCGGATGAATTCTCCCCAGGCGCTCGGCCCGAGCCTCCGGCCGCCGGCGATCGCGCGCGGTCCCGGCGACGGCTACCCGCGCAACGTGGACATCATCCCGCTGCTGGCGGCGGCGATCGAGTCGTACAAGGAGATGGCCGACTTCGGCGGCAACCTCGGCATCCGGGTGACGATCGAGAACCACTGGGGCCTCGCCGCCGATCCCGTCAACATCCGCACCATCATCGACGAGGTCAACCACCCCTACTGCGAAGCGTCACCCGACTTCTGCAACTGGGAGTACGACTACATGCTCGTGCACGGGCTCAAGGCGGTGGCGCCCTACGCCCACACCAACGTGCACGCGAAGTACTGGGACCGGTGGGGCGACAAGAACGACGTCCAGCGCTCGACGCGGATCATGCTGGCGTCGGGCTACAAGGGCACGTTCGCGCTCGAATACGAAGAGGGGCCGCTCAACGGCATCGAAGGGGCCAAATATCTCTACCAGGAGGTGCTGGCTGCCTTGACGGCGCCGACGCCGGTGATCTGATCCGTGCGGCCGGCCATCGGCGGCGCGCGCCGGGCGCTCAGAATTCCCAGAAGTTGAAGATGATGCTGGTCTGCCACTGCGTCTCGCGTCCGCTTTCCCGCCAGCCGCCCGGCCCGGCGCCCGGGATGGCGCCGAACTCTTCCGCCCGGATCGAGCGGGTCAGCGTTTTCGGGCTGACGCTGACGGAGAGCCATTTCCACGGCGCCGAAAGCCTGGCGAACGGCTTCGCCGTGATCCCCACGATCTCGAGCGAGTTGACCCAGAAGGGGTCGAACGCATCCCCCTTGCTCGAGAGCCGGTTCCACTCAACGCTGGTGTGCACATCGACGAAGGGGCAGGCGTACCAGATGAACGTGGGCCCCAGCTTCCACCACACGATGCCGCGGTCATCCGGCTCGCGGAGGTAGGCAAGGTCGTTGCGGTCCGTCGAGAACCGTCCCAGATAGAGCGCCACTGACGCGCGCCGTTTCCACCACGGTGACGTTCCATCCGGTGGCGCTGACACAGGGCCGAAATTGGCGGGCAGCGTCGTCGGGCGGAGGCATCTCAGGAAATACGCCTTCTGCGAGGCGCCGGTGCTCTTGCCCTCGGCCATCCCGGCGAACTCACAGGCCAGGGGAATCTTGATCGAGCGGCCATCGAACCCTCCCGGCCCGCTCAGGCGCTCGAGGTACTCCCAGAGCCCCGCGCCTTCCGCGTGCGCACTCGCAGGCAGCAGCACGATTCCTGTCAACAGGACAACGCACATCGGGGGGATCTTCATTGCCTCTCCTCCGTTTCTGGTGTCGGGGTACCGCCGCCGCCAGTCATTCGGCCGGCGCGCACTGGGTGGGTGGGCCGAAGATCTTCCCGAAACACCCCAGTCGCCGCAGCTCCGGCGAGTCGCGCCGCATCGCCCGGTTCCTCGGCACCGCACGGGCGGGGCAGAACACGAGCAGGTCGTCGGACCGCTCGCCGAGGATGTAGCACGACGCCGTTCCGACCTCGACGCGCTCGAACGAAAACGCCTGGTAAAACAGCCGATAGGGATGGTTGAGCAGGATCAGCGCCAGCCCCAGCACCGCCGCCGCGGCGGCGAGGCTCGACCGGTCGCCGCTCCGGTGCTGCATCGGGTGCCGCCTGACCGCGTGATACAGCCCCACGGTCAGGACCACGACGATGACCGTGAGCGCCATGCGGTAATGGCGATGCATGCGCAGGTGGTCGTCGCCGAGGATGGCGAAGCCCGACAGGTCGCCCGTGCTGATGTCATTGAGCGTGACGAAGGCGGCCAGGAGCGGCTGGAAGCGCCAGCACACCACGGCGATGGCCGCGATGCCCGCGATGGCGATCAGCCGGGCGCCCGCCGACGGATCCTGCAGGGCCGAGTCCCTGAGCGAGCTCGCCAGCGGCGCGGCCATCCGCCGCAGCCATCGTCGGTAGATGTAACGGACGACGGGCAGCACGAGCTCGCCGATGACGACGAGCACACCGGCGAGCGCGCCGGGAGCAACGATCGACTTGCCGCCCCAGCGCAGCCAGTCCGCCAGCCCTTCGTCCGCGAATTCCCCCCGGGCAAGCGTGAGGTTGAAAGCCGCGGAGTTGAGCAGCCCGAGCAGGGTGATGCCCGACACCAGCGCCGCAGCCGAGAGGGCGGCGCGGCCGATCAGTCCCGGCAGCGCATGCCGCCTCGTGACCGCGTGTGTGATCGCCTCGCGCACGTCGAGATAGAAGGATTGCTCCCCGGCCTCGTCGGGCTCCTGGCGTGGCAGGGGCAGGGGATCCACGCCTGACTCGCGTGGCGTGGCCAGGGCCTCGAGCGCCGCCTGCAGTTCCACGGCACTGGCATAGCGGTCCGAGGGCCGCGGCGCCAGGGTCCGTTCGAGAATCGGGCGAAGCACCTCCGGAGCGTCTGCGTCCACCAGGGTCAGCTCGCGCGTCGGACCGGCGCTCAGGGCGTTGGCGCCGACAGGGAACCGGGCCGGCCGCCGTCCCGTCACCATCTCGGACAGCATGATGCCGAGCGCGAACAGATCCGAGCGCGCGTCGAGCGGCTGCCCGAGGAGCTGCTCGGGGGACATGTAGGCGGGCGTGCCGGCGCGGTTGAGCACGAGCGTTGGCGACGCCCCCAGCCCCTCCCCTGAATCGAGCGGGTCTTCGACAGCCAGCCGGGCCAGTCCGAAGTCGAGCACCTTGACGCTGCCGCTGCGGGTCAGAAAGACGTTCGAGGGTTTCAGGTCGCAGTGCAGCACGCGCTGCGCGTGGGCGTGCGCGAGCGCTCCCGCGACCGCCGCGCCGAGCCGCGCCGCCTCGGCGAGCCGCAACGGTCCCTGACGCAACCGGTCCATGAGGGTTTCCCCTTCGACGTACTCCATGACGAAGCACGTCCGGCCGTCGTGCTCCAGCACGTCGTAGACCTGGGCGATGTGCGGGTGATTCAGCCGGGCCACGGCGCGCGCCTCGCGCTGGAGATACGCCCGGTACCCGGGACGGTGCACCAGCCGCTCGCCGAGCACTTTGATCGCCACCTGGCGCCGCAGGCGGGGATCCTGCGCGAGATACACCTCCGCCATCCCGCCGACGCCGAGCTGGCGGAGGATCTCGTAACGCCCGATGCTGGACCTGGACGGCCAGTCTGCCGACGTCATGGTGTCGTGATGTGCACGGGAGCATAGTGCAGTCCAGGGTCCAGGCGCGAGCCCGCGGCGCCCTCGTCCCCGCCAAATGGGGACGCATCTTCCGCGCACGTGCCCTGATTTCAACGATTTGCCGGGAATGCCCTATAATTCTCTACCGCATGAACCCTACCGACGTCGGGAACCCGAACTACTACCACCGGGTCGTGGATTGCCAGTGGGCGTGTCCCGCCCACACCAACGTCCCTGAATACATCCGGCTGATCGCCCAGGACCGCTTCACCGAGGCCTACATGGTGAACCGGGAATCGAACGTGTTTCCCGGCATCCTCGGGCGGACGTGCGATCGGCCGTGCGAGCCGGCGTGCCGGCGCGGCCGGGTCGACGGCAAGCCGGTGGCCATCTGCCGGCTGAAGCGGGTGGCGGCGGACAACCGCGGCGACGTCACGCACCTTCCTGCCGACCGCCCCGGCGGTGAAGAACGGCAAGAAGGTGGCGCTCATCGGCGCCGGCCCGGCGTCGCTGACGGTCGCCAACGACCTGATGCCGCTCGGCTACGAGGTCACCATCTTCGAGAAGCTGCCGCGCCCCGGCGGGCTGATGCGCATCAACATCCCGGCGTTCCGCCTGCCCGAGCAGGTCCTGGACGAGGAGATCGGCTACATCACCGGCATGGGCGTGGACGTCCGCTACGACACGCCGGTCGACAGCCTCAAGGCGCTGCTCGAAGACGGCGGCTTCGACGCGGTGTTCGTCGGCAGCGGCGCGCCGAAGGGCAAGGAGCTCGACATCCCGGGCCGCCACGACACCGATCAGATCTTCATCGGCATCGAGTGGCTCGAGTCGATTCATTTCGGCCACGTCGAGTCGGTCGGCAAGCGCGTGCTGATCATCGGCGTCGGCAACACCGCGATGGACTGCTGCCGCTCGTCGAAGCGCCTCGGCGCCACCGACGTCAAGGTCATCGCCCGCAAGACGCGCAGCTACTTCAAGGCCTCGCCGTGGGAGCTCGAGGACGCCGAGGAAGAGGGCGTCGACATCCTCGAGAACCTCCAGCCGGTCCGCTTCGTCGTCGAGAACGGCGAGCTGACCGGGATGGAGTTCGACAGGTTCGAGTCGGTCGAGACCGGGCAGGGGCTGCAAGCAGGACGTCATCGGCCGCGAGATCCTGCCCTGCGACACGGTGGTGCTGGCCATCGGCCAGGACAACGCCTTCCCGTTCATCGAGCGCAACATCGGCCTCGAGTTCGGCAAGTGGGACATGCCGGTCGTCGACAAGGCCACGTTCATGTCGACCCGCCCGGGGGTGTTCTTCGGCGGCGACGCGGCGTTCGGCCCGGCCAACATCATCTGGGCGGTGGAGCACGGCCACCAGGCGGCGATCTCGATCCACAACTACTGCCAGGGCCTGCGCGGTGACCGACCGCCCGCCGCACGGGCAGACGCTCGCCAGCACCAAGATGGGGCTGCACCAGTGGGCCTACAGCAACAACTACGACCACGCCCCGCGGCAGAAGATGAAGCACGTCGACCTCGGCGTCCGCTTCCAGAACATGACGACCGAGGTGGAGCAGGGGCTTCACGGCGGAGCAGACGCGCGCCGAGGTCGAGCGGTGCCTGAACTGCGACGTGCAGACGCACTTCACCGACTCGCTGTGCATCGAGTGCGACGCCTGCATCGACATCTGCCCGGTCGACTGCCTGACCATCACGCCGAACGCGGCGGAGCCGGAGCTGCGCGGGCGGTTCCTGGCGCCGGCCGTCAACCTGGATCAGCCGCTGTTCGTGTCCGGCCCGCTGAAGCAGACGGGCCGCGTCATGGTCAAGGACGAGAACGTCTGCCTGCACTGCGGACTGTGCGCCGAGCGCTGCCCGACCTACGCCTGGGACATGCGCAAGTTCGCGCTGCAGCTGCCCTACGCCGGCGCCGCGGTGATTCCGTTGACGGCGGTGTAGGAGCACGACCCCATCCGCGCCGGCGCGGATGCCGACGCCGCCGGTGAAGCCGGCGCCGTCCCGACTCAGTACCGCTATGGACCAGACCAACGATTTCGCGTTCAAGATCGCCACCGCCAACGGCACCGGGTCGGCGTCGGCCAACGGCCTGATCATGCAGGCCATCTTCCGGATGGGCATCCCGGTCACCGGCAAGAACGTCTTTCCGTCGAACATCCAGGGGCTGCCGACCTGGTACGAGATCCGCGTCAGCCAGCAGCGGCTACACCGCGCGGACGCCGACCTTCGACCTGATGGTGGCGCTCAACCCGGCCACCTACGTCAAGGACGTCGCCGAGGTCCGCGCCGGCGGCTGGCTGCTGTACGACTCGAGCTGGCCGCTCGACGGCCGGCTGCATCCGGCCCGACGTCACCTATCTCGGCATTCCGCTGGCCGAGCTGTGCAACGCGACCTTCCCGGGCATGCGCGAGCGCATCCTGATGAAGAACATCGCCTACGCCGGGGCGCTGGCCGCGCTGCTCGACATCGACAGCGACATCATCCGCACGCTGCTGCAGGAGAAATACGGCCGCAAGCCGGCGCTGATGGACTCGAACCAGAAGGCGCTCGATCTCGGCTTCGACTACGCCAAGGCGCACTTCGACTGCCCGCTGCCGATCCGCCTGGTCGCCGCTCGACCAGACCAGCGACGCCATCCTGATCGACGGCAACACCGCGGCGGCGCTCGGCTGCCTCTATGCCGGCGCCACCGTCGGCGCCTGGTATCCGATCACGCCGGCGACGTCGCTGATGGAGGCGTTCAAGGGGTTCTGCCAGAAGTACCGCCGTCGAGCCGGAGACCAGCCGCAACCGCTTCGCCATCCTCCAGGCGGAGGACGAGATTGCCGCCGTCGGCATGGTCATCGGCGCGTCGTGGGCGGGGGCGCGCGCCTTCACCCCGACCTCGGGGCCGGGCATCTCGCTGATGAACGAGTTCCTCGGCCTCGCCTACTACGCGGAAGTGCCCGCCGTGATCTTCGACGTCCAGCGCACCGGCCCGTCGACCGGCATGCCGACGCGCACCCAGCAGGGCGACCTGATGATGTGCGCCTACGCCTCGCACGGCGACACGCGGCACATCTGCCTCTATCCCGGCGACCCGCGCGAGGCCTTCGAGTTCGCCGTCGCCGCCTTCGACCTCGCCGAGCGCTTCCAGACGCCGGTCTTCGTGCTCTCCGATCTCGACATCGGCATGAACGACTGGATGATTCCCAAGCTGACCTGGGACGACACCTACCGGCCCGGATCGCGGCAAGGTGCTGTCCAGCGCGCGGAGCTCGACGAGGTCAAGGCCTTCTCGCGCTACCTCGACGCCGACGGCGACGGCATCGCGTGCGCGGACGCTGCCCGGCGTGCACCCGAAGGGCGCGTATCTTCACCCGCGGCTCCGGCCACAACCGCTTCGGCGCCTACACCGAGGACGGCGACGAATACGTCGAGGTCATCGACCGCATCGATCGCAAGATCCAGCGCGCCGCCCGCGCCGTGCCGGCGCCGATCGTCCGGACCGCCGCCGGCGCCAAGGTCGGGCTGATCACGGTCGGCGGCTGCCACGCGGCGTGCGTCGAGGCGCTCGATCTGCTCGCCGCCGAAGGGCTGGCGATCGACTACCTGCGCGTCCGCGGCTTCCCGTTCAGCGAGGAGGTCGCCCGCTTCCTCGACGCCCACGACGTCAACTTCGTCGTCGAGCAGAACCGCGACGGGCAGCTGCGCAACCTGCTGATGCTCGAGACCGGCGTGCCGCGTCGAGAAGCTCGCAGTCGGTGCGCTACTACGGCGGCTTCCCGATGAGCGCGCACCACGTGATTGCCGGTGTCAAGGCCAAGCTGGAGAAGGCAGCATGACCTACATCCCCAAGCCGACGGTTCACCATCCCGGCGCTGCAGAAGAACGCCATCGGCCTGATCCGCCGCGACTACGAAGGGGCGATCACGACGCTGTGCGCCGGCTGCGGCCACGACTCGATCACCGCGGCGATCATCCAGGCGTTCTGGGAGCTGTCGATCCCGCCGCACAAGGTCGCCAAGCTCTCGGGCATCGGCTGCTCGTCGAAGACGCCGGCCTACTTCCTGCGCGAGGCGCACGGCTTCAACGGCGTCCACGGCCGCATGCCGGCGCTGGTCACCGGCGCCAACGCCGCCAACCGCGACATCATCTACATCGGCGTCTCGGGCGACGGCGACTCGCTGTCGATCGGCCTCGGGCCAGCTGTGCCACGCCATCCGCCGCAACGTCAACGTGCTCTACGTGCTCGAGAACAACGGCGTCTACGGCCTGACCAAGGGGCAGTTCTCGGCCTCGGCCGACCCCGGCTCGCTCAGCAAGAAGGGGGAAGCCAACACGATGGAGGCGATCGACGGCTGCCTGCTCGCGCTGTCGCTCGGCGCGACGTTCGTCGCCCGCAGCTTCTCCGGCGACAAGGCGCAGCTGGTGCCGATCATCAAGGCGGGGCTGTCGCACAGCGGCTTCGCCTTCATCGACGTCATCTCGCCGTGCGTCACCTTCAACGACCACGAAGGGTCGACCAAGAGCTACGCCTACACCCGCGAGAACAACGTCGAGGTCGTCCAGGCCGATTTCGTCCCGCCGGCCGCGGCGATCACCGCCGACTACGAGCGCCGGCACGGTGCGCAACGTCATGCTGCACGACGGCAGCTGGGTGCGGCTGCGGAAGATCGCCGAGGACTACGACCCGACGGATCGCGACCGCGCCTACGCCTACATCCGCGAGCGCCAGAAGGAAGGGGAGATCGTGACCGGCCTGCTCTACCTGTCGCCGGATTCGAGCGACGTCCACGAGCAGAGCAACACCGTCGCCACGCCGCTGGCGCAGCTGGCCACGAGGAGCTCTGCCCGGGCAGCGCGGCGCTCGAGAAGCTCCAGGCGCGCTTCCGATAGAGCTCGGGCGCGAATCGCAGAACTCGTTTCGGCCCGGAGGGCACCGTGCGCGTCACAGCTGGGGTTGATCTCGGCGGCACCGCCGTCAACTACACGTTCATCACCGCCGATGGCCGCTGGCTGATCGACGGGCTCTGCGAGCATCCCGCGCGGGCGCAGGAAGGCCCGGCCATCTGCCTGCAGCAGATTGCCGACGGCCTCGCCTTCGCGGCCACCCGCGCCCGCCTCCTGCTCGACGACATCGCGGTGGTCGGCCTGGACACGCCCGGGCCGGCCAGCGCGGCGGGGGTCCTGAGCGCCCGCGGGTCCACCAACTTCGTCCACGCGGACTGGGCCGGGTTCGACATTCGCGCCGCACTCGAGCAGAAGCTGGGACGCCCGGTCACCTACCTCAACGACGGCAACGCCGGCGCCCTCTGGGGCCACTTCGCCATCTTCGGCGACACGCCGGCCACGTCGCTCTCGGCGATCGTCGGCACCGGGCTCGGCGGCGGCGTCATCGTGGACGGCGGGGTGGTCAAGGGGCGCAAGGGCTTCGGCGGCGAGCTCGGCCACGTCCTGATCCCCTACCAGAGCATCGCCGAGATCGACGGCCTGCGGCCGGAGTGCAACTGCGGCCGGATCGGCGATCTCGAGTCGCTCTGTTCCCTGACCGCCATCCGGCGGACGCTGCTGCCGTTCTTTCTCGCCCGCCATCCCGGCCACGAGCTCGCCAGCCTCGATCTGGTCCAGGCGGCGAAACGGGTGCGCGGCCTGGCGGAGCGCGGCGACGCCATGTGCCGCGAGATCTTCCGCGTCCAGGCGCGGGCGCTCGGGCTGTTCTTCGACGAGATGGTCAACACGTTCGATCCCGACGCGCTCATCGTCGGCGGCGGCGCGATCGAGACGAGCGACGCGTTCCGGCAGTGGTTCGTCGCGGAGATCCGGGCCGGCATGCCGCAGCAGCGCGAGGAGCAGGCCGACATCCCGATCCACGTGATGCCCAACGGCGACACGGCAGGCGCGCGCGGCGCGGCGATCGAGGCGCTGACCTTCGCCCGCCGGGCCAGCCTGGCGTGACCGTGGCACCCCGCGAACACCGGCGGGCACAGACGCTCATCGAGAGCATCACCGACCCGCTCTGCCACCTGGACGGCGAGTGGCGGTTCGCCTTCGTCAACGAAGCCGCCCTCGCCTACTTCGGCGTCCGGCGCGGCGACCTTCTCGGCCGCGTGGTGTGGGAGGCGATGCCGCAGGTGACGGCGTCGGAGATCGGCGAGCAGCTCCGCGGCGCGGTGCGCGAGGGACGGAGCGCCGCGTTCGAGACCCTCTCGCCGATGACCGGCAAGTTCGTCGAGGTCCGGGCCTACCCGTCGTCCGAGGGGCTGACCGTCTCGTTCAAGGACGTGACGGCCCGCCATCATGCCGAGGAGCGCGACCGCCTGCTGCTCGAACTGGACGATGCGGCGCGCACGCTGTCGGAGCCCGAGGCGATTGCCGGCGTGGCGGTGCGGCTGCTGCGCGCCCGTCTCGACGCCGATCGCTGCCTCTACGCCGACGTCCCGGCCGGCGGCGACGCGCTCGAGGTGTTGGCGGATACGGGTGGCGGCGACACCCGCCGGATCCTGCCGCTCGCCGCGTTCGGCACGGCGTTCGAGGACGCCTGCCGGGCGGGGCAGCCGTTCGTGTCCGACGATCTCGAGAGCGATCCGCGGGTCGCGACGGCGCGCGCGATGTACCGCGAGGCGGACATCCGGGCCATCGTGTCGCTCTGCCACCTGCAGCCTGGTCCCGCCGCCGGCGGGATCGCGGTCTGCCACCAGACGCCCCGGCGCTGGTCCCCCCACCAGATTCAGCTGGCGAGCCTCGTGGCCCGCCGCTGCCGCGAGTTCATCGAGCGGGCGCGGCTGACCCGCACGCTGCTCAGGAAGACGCTCGCCTTCAGCGTGCTGGCCGACAACGGCACGCGCCTGCTCGCCGAGGAGCGCCCGCAGGCGGTGATGCACTCGCTCTTCGAGCAGGCCTCCGAGCTGGCGGGCGTCGAGCTCGGCCTGCATCACCTGGTCACGCCCGACGGCACGAGCCTGCAGCTCGCGGCGTCCTACGGCCTTCCCGAGGGCCCGCCGGCGGGCCTGATGAAGGCGGCTGTCGGCGAGCGGGCCGCCGCCGCCACCGCCCGCCCGGTCGTCAAGTGCGCGACCGACGAGCGCGGCGACAGCGAATGGACGATGCTTCGCGCGATGGGTGTGCGGGCGTACGCCTGTTTCCCGCTGGCCTTTCACGGCACCCTGCTCGGCACGCTGTCCTTCGGCATCAGGCGCCGCGCGGCGTTCGACCACGACGAAATTCTCTTCCTGCAGACCCTGAGCGGCCAGGTGGCGGCCGCCGTCGGCCGCGCGCGCGGCGCCCGGGATTTGCGCGAGAGCGAGGAGCGGCTGCTGCAGGCGGCGGCGATCGCCGGGCTCGGCACCTTCGACACCGATCTCGGCAGCGCGGAGATGGCGGTCAACGAGCCGGGACGGGCGATCTACGGCTGGCCGCCGGACGCCGCGCTGACGTTCGCGGCCGCCCAGGCGCACTTCCACCCCGCGGACCGGGCGCGCGTGGTAGCGGTCGTGCGCAAGGCGTTCGATCGGACCGGCGACGCCTTCGATGTCGAGCACCGGATCATCCGCACCGACGGCGCCGTCCGGTGGATCCGGGTGCGGGGACGCGCACTGTTCGACCAGATCGGCGGCGACGTGCGCGCCACCCGCTGCCTCGGCACGTTCGTCGACATCACCGACCGCAAGGAGGCCGACGAGCGGCGGGACCGCACGCTGCGCGCGGAGCGCGCGGGACGGGAGGAGGCCGAGCGGCTCGGGCGGCTGAAGGACGAGTTCCTGGCCACCGTGAGCCACGAGCTGCGGACGCCGCTCAACGCCATCCTCGGCTGGTCGCAGGTGCTGCGGCGGCGGCCGATGTCGCCGGAGGACACCCGCAACGCGATCGAGGTCATCGACCGGAACGCCCGCGCCCAGGCGCAGCTGATCGACGACCTGCTCGACATGAGCCGCTTCATCACCGGCAACATCCGGCTGGAGATGGGGGAGGTGGATCTGGCGCTGGTGGTGACCACCGCGGTGGAGTCGGTGCAGCCGGTCGCCGACGCCAAGGGGGTCCAGCTGCAGCTCCGCCTCCCCTCCGGTGAAGCCATGGTGTCGGGCGACGCGACGCGCCTCCAGCAGGTCGTCTGGAACCTCCTGAGCAACGCGGTGAAGTTCACGCCGGCCGGGGGGCGCGTCGACGCCGGGATCGAGTGGACGGAGTCCGGCGTCGACATCACCATCCGCGACACGGGGGAGGGCATCGACCCCGGGTTCCTGCCCCACATCTTCGAGCCGTTCCGCCAGCAGGACTCCTCGCCGACGCGGCGGCACGGCGGTGTCGGCCTCGGGCTCTCGATCGTCAAGCAGCTGGTCGAAGTGCACGGCGGCGACGTCCGGGCCACCAGCGCCGGCCCTGGTGCGGGGTCGACGTTCGTCGTGTCGCTGCCGGCTGCAGCGCCGTCACCGGCGTCAGCCGGCAGGGGAGTGGCCAGCGAGGGGCTGGCGGCGTCCGAACCGTCCGACTGGCCGGGGCGCGGGCTCGACGGCATCCGCGTGCTGGTCGTCGAAGACGAACCGGATGCGCTGGCCCTGCTCGTGCGGATCCTCGGCGAGACGGGCGCTGAGGTCAGCGCGAGCGGCTCGGCCGACAGCGCACTCGAGCACCTGGCCGGCGGGACGGTGGACGTGCTCGTCAGCGACATCGGGATGCCGGGCGTGGACGGCTATGCCTTGATTCGACGGGTCCGCGCGCTGCCGGACGCGGCCCTCTCCGGCGTGCCGGCCATCGCGGTCAGCGCCTACGCCCGGGAAGCCGACGGTCAACAGGCCTTCGCCGCCGGCTACCAGCGCTACGTCGCGAAGCCGGTGGACGTCGTGGAGCTGATCGCGGCCATCGCCGCGCTGGCGCGGCCGGCGCGCGGCGGTCCCGGTGGTGCCGGTGGTGCCTGACGGGCGTGTTACCCTTGGCGGCGTTTTCATGACTCAGAAGAGATCGCGGTGGCTGGCGATCGCCGGGGCGGTCGCGCTTTGTCAGGTGCTGGCGTGCCGCGGCGGAAACGGGGGAGCGGTGGAAGGCGGGAGCGCTTCGGCGACTGGCGTGACGCGCCAGCCATTCGGTCACACTGCCGACGGCGCGGCGGTCGACCTCTTCACGCTGACCAACCGGAACGGCATGGTGGTGAAGGCGATGACCTACGGCGGCATCATCACCGCCATCCAGGTGCCCGATCGCCGCGGCGGGTCCGCCGACGTCGTCCTTGGCTTCGACACGCTCGATCCCTATCTCGGCCGCCATCCCTATTTCGGGGCGATCGTCGGCCGCTACGGCAACCGCATCGGCAATGCGCGCTTTACCCTGGACGGGCAGACCTATCAGCTCGCCGCCAACAATGGCGCCAACCATCTGCACGGCGGCGTGCGTGGCTTCGACAAGTACGTCTGGGAGGCGCGCGTGCTGCCGGACGCGCGTGCCGTGGAGCTGAGCCGCACCAGTCCGGATGGAGAAGAGGGCTACCCGGGCACACTGACCGCGCGCGTGCGCTACACGCTGACGGACGCCAATGCCCTCGTCATCGATTACGAGGCGACCGCCGGCAAGGCCACGCCCGTCAACCTCACCCAGCACACCTATTACAACCTCGCCGGCGCCGGGACGGGCGACATCCTCGGCCACGAGGTGACGCTTTACGCCGATCGGTTCACGCCGATCGACGCCGGGCTGATCCCGACGGGCGAGCTGCGCGCCGTCGAAGGGACGCCGTTCGACTTCCGCACTGCGACGGCCGTCGGCTCGCGGATCGACCGGCCCGACGAACAGCTGAAGAACGGCCTCGGCTACGACCACAACTTCGTGCTGATCCGGAAGGGGGACGGGCTGCAGCCTGCCGCGCGGGTCGTCCATCAGGCCAGCGGCCGCGTGCTGGAGGTCTCGACCACCGAGCCGGGTGTGCAGTTCTACTCGGGCAACTTTCTCGACGGCACGCTGACGGGCAAGGGAGGCGCCGTCTACCAGCGGCGGAGCGGGCTGTGCCTGGAAACGCAGCACTTCCCGGATTCGCCGAACAGGCCGCAGTTCCCGTCCACCATCCTGCGGCCGGGCTCGACCTACCGCTCGCAGACGGTGCTGAGGTTTGGCACGATGTGACGCAGTGGTCTACCACTGTTCATGGACATGGTGCCTGATGCCGTGATCGTAGATGCGCCGGACGGCGTCCATGACGGCGGATGAGGGCGGCGGCATCGTGGCGGCGGCGGCGTTCTCCACCGCTTGCGTGACCGAGCGGGCGCCGGGGATGGCGCAGGTCACCGCGTCGAATGTGAGGATCCACCGCAGGGCGAGCTGGGCGAGCGAGGCGCCCTCCGGCACCAGGGGCCGCAGGCGCTCGACGGCGTCCAGGCCCGCCTCGTACGGCACCCCGGACAGCGTCTCGCCCTTGTCGAATGCCTGCCCCTCGCGGTTGAAGAGCCGGTGATCGTCGGCCTCGAACGTGGTGTCGCGGCGCAGCTTGCCGGTGAGCAGGCCGCTCGCCAGCGGCACCCGCGCCAGGATGCCGGTCTGGCGCCGCATCGCTTCCGGGAACAGCCGTTCCGCCGGCTTGAGACGGAACATGTTGAAGATGACCTGGATCGACTGCACCCCGGGATGCTGCAGGGCCGCCAGCCCTTCGTCCACCGTCTCGACGCTGACGCCGTAGTAGCGCACCTTGCCGGCGGCCACGAGGTCGTCGAGGAAGCAGAACACCTCCGGCTGCGCATACAGGGCGGTCGGCGGACAGTGCAGCTGCAGGAGATCGACGGCATCCATCTCGAGATTGCGCAGGCTGCGGTCCACCCACCCGGTCAGGTTGTCCCGTGAGTAGCCGTCGCACGTCTGCTGCGGCAGCCGCCGCCCGGCCTTCGTGGCAACGTGGATGGTGTCGCCCGGCCGCTCCCGCCGCAGCCGGGCCACGAGCCGCTCGCTGCGGCCGTCGCCGTACACGTCGGCCGTGTCGACGAAGTTGACACCCGCATCCACGGCGGCATGCAGCGCTTTCATCGATGCCTCGTCGTCCACCGCGCCCCAGCTCCCGCCAATCGCCCAGGCCCCGAAGCTGATGGCGGACACCGTCATGTCGGTGCGCCCAAGCTGCCGATAGTCCATCGGACTACGGTAGCATGTGCGCGAGGTTGCCTTGACTCACCACTCTCGATGGCCACCGTCCGACGGGCCGCTGCCCGGTCGCGGGGGGAAGATGCCAGCCCTCGTGGCGCTGGTGCTGCTGGCGGCGGCCACTCTGACGGCCGCGCTCCCGCGCGGTCAGCAGCCGGCGCCTTCCCTGGCGGAGAAGGTGTCCATCACCGTCGATGCCGGCGACCGCGTTGCGCCGATGCGTCCCATGTGGGCCTGGTTCGGCTACGACGAGCCGAACTACACCTACATGCCCGACGGGCGGAAGCTGCTGTCCGCGCTCGCGGCACTCAGCCCGGTGCCGGTCTACGTCCGTGCCCACAACCTGTTGACGACGGGTGACGGCACGCCGGCGCTCAAGTGGGGCTCGACCAACGCCTACACCGAGGATGCCGACGGCCGGCCCAGCTACGACTGGACGATCGTCGATCGCATCATCGACACCTACGTCGAGCGGGGGATGAAGCCGCTGGTCGAGATTGGCTTCATGCCGGAGGCGCTGTCGTCGCGGCCGCAGCCATACAAGCACGACTGGGCGCCCGGCGTGAACTACAGCCGCATCTACACCGGCTGGACCTATCCGCCGACCGACTACGACAAGTGGCGCGAGCTCGTCTTCCAGTGGGTACGGCATTCGGTCGAGCGCTACGGCCGGCCCGAAGTCGAGAGCTGGTATTGGGAGGTCTGGAACGAGCCCGACATCGGCTACTGGAGCGGCACGCCGGAAGAGTTCCAGCAAGCTCTACGACTACGCCGCCGACGGCGTGAAGCGCGCCCTGCCCACCGCGCGTGTCGGCGGCCCGCACGTGACCGGGCCGCTCGGCGCCCGGACGCAGGGCCTGCTGCGCGACTTCCTCGAGCACTGCCTGCGCGGCACCAACTACGCGACCGGACAAGGTCGGATCGCCCGCTCGATTTCGTGGCCTTTCACGCCAAGGGGGCGCCCGCGGGTCGTTGACGGACACGTGCGCATGGGCATCAGCAGCCAGCTGCGCGCCATCTCCAACGGCTTCCAGATCGTGTCTTCCTTCCCGGAGCTGCAGGCGATACGCCGATCGTCATCGGCGAGTCCGACCCGGAGGGCTGCGCGGCCTGCTCGGTCGCGACGAACCCGGAGAACGCCTACCGCAACGGCACGATGTATTCGAGCTACACCGCGGCGCAGATCGCGCGGACCTACGAGCTGGCCGACCTCCACAAGGTCAACCTGCTGGGATCGGTGACGTGGGCGTTCGAGTTCGAGGACCAGCCGTACTTCGCCGGCTTCCGCGATCTCGCCACCAACGGCATCGACAAGCCGGTGCTCAATGTCTTCCGCATGCTCGGGCATGATGGCGGGCGACCGGCTGCGCGTCCGCAGCAGCAGCGCGGCGCCGGTCGAGGCGGTCCGCGACGACGGGGTCCGCGGTGCGCCCGACGTGTATGCTCTCGCGGCCCGCCGTGGCCGGGACCTGTCCATCCTCGTGTGGAACTATCACGACGACGATCTGCCGGCGCCCGCGGCCGAGGTGGAGCTGGTCGTGTCGGGCGCGCGCGCCAGGCCGCCCGGCTGTCACGCACTACCGCGTCGACCAGGATCACGGCAACTCCTACGAGGCCTGGAAGCGGATGGGATCGCCGCAGGCGCCGGACGCCGCGCAGCGGGCGGCCCTGGAGCAGGCGGCCGGCCTGGCCACGCTGGGGCCGCCGGTGCGAACGCCGGTCGAGAACGGCAGGCTGCGGCTGGCCTTCACGCTCCCGCGCCAGGGCGTGTCGCTGCTGAAGGTTGCCTACTGATGTCGATGCGCGCGGTGTTGTGGGATCTCGACGGCACGCTGGTCGACTCGGAAGATCTGCATTGGCGGTCCTGGCGCGATACGCTCGCCGCCGAAGGGCACCGGATCACCCGCCAGCAGTTTCTCGAGAGTTTCGGCCAGAAGAACGATCGCATCCTGCCGCTGTGGCTCGGGCCGGGCACGCCGGCGGCGGAGATGGCGAGGATCGGCGACGCCAAGGAAGCCGAATACCGCCGGCTCGCGCAGGCGCACGGGCTGCAGCCGCTGCCCGGTGCGGCCGAATGGCTGCGGCGCCTGCACGCGGCAGGCTGGAAGCAGGCGATCGCCTCGTCGGCGCCACGCGGCAACGTCGAGGTCATGCTGCGCGTTCTCCAGCTCGAGGGGGAGCTCGACGCGATCGTCGCGGCCGAAGACGTCACGGCCGGGAAGCCGGATCCGCAGGTGTTCCTGACCGCCGCCGCCCGGCTCGGCGTGCCGCCCGGCCGGTGCGTGGTGGTCGAGGACGCCGCGGCGGGCGTTGAGGCGGCCCGCCGCGCGGGCATGAAATGCGTTGGCGTGCATCGCAGCCAGGCGCTCGCCGCCGATCGTGCCGTGTCGTCGCTGCTCGACCTGCCCGGGGACGCCTTCGATGCCCTGATCGGCGCCGCGAACCTGCAACGGTGACCGCGCCGGGTCAGGCGAAGGGCTGATCGATCGACGGCGACTGCGGCGTGAAGAACCGCGGGCCAGCCTCGGTGATGTAGAGGCAGTCCTCGAGCCGGATGCCGAACTCGCCGTAGATGGCAATCATCGGCTCGTTGCTGAAGCACATGCCGGGAGCGATCGGCATCGTGTTGCCGCGCACGAAGTTCGGCCACTCGTGTCCGTCCATGCCGATGCCGTGGCCGGTGCGGTGGGGCAGTCCGGGCACCTGATAGCCCGGGCCGAAGCCGCCCGCGGTGATGACCTTGCGGGCCGCGGCGTCAACCGACTCACATGTCGCACCCACCTGCGCCGCCGCGAACGCGGCGCTCTGGGCCTGCTTCTCCAGGTTCCAGACGCTGACCTGGCGCGCGCTCGGCTTGCCGAACACCGTGGTGCGGGTGATGTCGGACTGGTAGCCTTCGACACTGCAGCCGCCGTCCACGAGCACCACGTCGCCGCCGGCGAGCTTCTGCGGCGTCCGGCTGCCGTGCGGGAAGGCGGTGTAGGCGCCGAACTGGACGAGGGCCGAGCCGTCGGGAGCGCCCAGTGCGGCGAACGCGGAGCGGATGTTCTGCTGCAGATCGAACTGCGACATGCCGTCGGCGAGCGTGGCGAACGCCGCCCGGAAGGCCGCGATGGCGATGTCGTTGGCGCGCTGCATGAGGGCGATCTCGGCCGGGGACTTGAACATGCGGCACCCCGCCGTCACCGGGGTGGCCAGCACGAACTGCCGCCCGGGCGCGGCCGCCCGCAGCCCGTCGGCGATGAAGAACCGCACGCGCTCCTCGACGCCGACCGTGCCGGACACGCGCCGGTCCTGGAGAATGCCCGCGACCACCGCTCCCCAGTCCTCGTCCTCCTGCCACACCCGCACGTCTTCGCTGAAGGTCGTCACCTCGCGGGCGCGCGCCTCTTCGAACGCGGGCGCCACCCACGCCAGGTCGCCCCTGGCGGGAATGATCAGGAGGAACGGCCGCTCGCTCAGCCCCCAGCGGACACCGGCGTAATAGCTCATGCTGGTGCCCGGCTCGAGCACGATAGCGCTCATCCCGTGCTCCGCCATGAGCCGCCGGGCGCGCTCGATCCGTCCGCGCCGCTCGTCGGCCGAGATCGGGATCGCGGTGCCGGGCAACGGCTGCAGGGACGGCAGGGCGCGCGGGGCCGGCGGGGTCCGCGCGACAGGATCCTGCAAGGCAGTCACGGCAGACGGCGACGTGAGCGCGACGCCGAGACCCGCCACGGCCGACGTGCGCACGAAGCGCCGGCGATCGATGTGCATCGAAGGGTTATACCGCACGCCAGCCCATTCATCCATCCCGGCCATCCGTGCCGCCCCGCTGCTCCCGCCTCCTGTGTACACTGCAGCATGCAGAAGATCCGATGGGGGGTGCTCGGCGTGGCCGGCATCGCCGTGAAGAAGGTCATACCGGCCATGCAGAAGGGGCAGTGGTCGGTGGTGACTGCCATTGCCTCGCGGGACGGCGAACGGGCGCGCGCGGCGGCCCCGTCACTCGGAATCGAGAAGGCCTACGGATCGTACGAGGCGCTGCTCGACGACCCGGATGTCGACGCGGTCTACAATCCGCTGCCCAACCATCTGCACGTGCCGTGGTCGATTCGCGCCGCCGAGGCGGGGAAGCACGTGCTGTGCGAGAAGCCGATCGCGCTCAGCGCGGCGGAAGCGCGACAGCTGCTGGCGGTGCGCGACCGCACCGGCGTGAAGATGCAGGAGGCCTTCATGGTCCGCACCCACCCGCAGTGGCTGCGAACCCGCGAGATCGTGCGCGACGGGCGCATCGGCGAGCTGCGCGCCATGCTCGGCGCGTTCAGCTATTTCAACGACGACCCGGCCAACATCCGCAACGTGCCCGGGATGGGCGGCGGGGGGCTGATGGACATCGGCTGCTACCTGATCAACACGTCGCGCTTCATCTTCGGCCGCGAGCCGCTCTTCGTCTCCGGCGCCGTCGAGCGCGACCCGGCGCTCGGCACGGACCGGCTCACGTCGATGCTGCTCGACTTCGGCGGCGGGCACCTGGCGGGCGTGTGCAGCACGCAGCTGGTGCCGTTTCAGCGCATGCACATCTTCGGCACCCGCGGCTCGATCGAGATCCGCATCCCGTTCAACGCCCCCATCGATCGCCCGTGCGAGATCGTCGTGGACACCGGGGCGGATCTGTTCGGCGGCGGCCAGGAACGCATCGAGTTCCCGATCTGCGACCAGTACACGATTCAGGGAGACCTGTTTTCGAAGGCGGTCCTCGACGGCAAGCCCGTCCCCGAGCCGCTCGAGGATGCCGTGCAGAACATGGCGTGTCTCGAGGCGGTGTTCCGGTCGGCGGAGAGCGGATGCCGCGAGACCCCCGGCGTGGCCTGACCGGCCGCTACTCGTAGCGCAGCGCGATCATCGGGTCCACCCGGCTGGCCCGGCGCGCCGGGAGCCAGACGGCCGCCAGCGCGATGGCGGACAGCACCAGCGGCACGCCCGCGAAGATCGCCGGGTCGCGCGCCCCCACGCCGAACAGGAAGGACGCGATCACCTGGGACAGGCCGAAGGACGCCGCCAGCCCGATCGCCACCCCGGCCGCCGCCAGCCGCATCCCCTGGAGGACCACCATGTTCTTGACCTGGGAGGCCTGCGCGCCGAGCGCCAGCCGGATGCCGATCTCCTGGGTGCGCTGCTCGACCGAATACGCCATCAGCCCGTAGATGCCGATTGCCGCGAGCAGCAGCGCCGAAAAGCCGAAGACGCTCATCAGCCACATGTTGAAGCGCTGGCGCGAGGTCGAGCGCGACACCACCTCCGCCATCGAGCGCACCTCCGCGACCGGCAGCCCGGTGGCCTGCCGCATCTCTTCCTGGACGGCGTTGGTCATCGCGAGCGGTTCCCCCCGCGTCCGGACGACCCACGCCATCGGGGTGAGGCGGAGGTTGAGCACGTTGACCGGCCCCGGGACCTGCGCCTGCGGGATGAACATCATCGGCCCCGGCTCGTCGCTCAACGAACCGCTGCGGGTGTTGCCGACCACGCCGATGATCTGCCGTTCCGGCTCGCCCGCGAACTCCCGCATCACGCCGCGCCCGATGATCAGCCGGTCCGCCAGCGGGTCGGCGTTCGCCCAGAAGCGGTTCGCCATCGCCTCGTTGATGATCGCGACCGGCGTCGAGCCGCTGGTGTCGCGCTCGGTGAACGTGCGTCCCGCGCTTCACGGGAATCCGGAACACCTCGAAGTAGCCGGGGGACGCGGTGGTCCACCCGCCGCCGCCGTGGTACGGCCCCCCCTCCTGCACCGGCCGGCCGACGATCGTGAACGGCAGGCCGTAGCCGCCGGTGAGCGGCACGCAGCAGCTGGCGCTGGCCTCGACGACCCCCGGCAGCGCGCGCAGGCGTTCGCGGCCGTTCGTGACGAGCTGCTGCACCGCCTGCGGGTCCTGGTATCGCGACCCGGCGAGCGACATCCGCATCGTCAGCACGTTCGTGGCGTCGAAGCCGGGGTCCACGCCGCCGAGCGCCGCCGCCGACCGGATCAGCAGCGCCGCGCCGACGAGCAGCACCAGCGCGAGCGCGACCTCGGTGACGACGAGGATCGAGCGAGCCTTGTTCTGGCGGAAGCCGGTGCCGGAGCGGCCGCTGCTCTCCTTCAGCGTGCTGGTCAGGTCCGCCTGGGAGCCCTGGAGCGCCGGGATCAGGCCGAACAGGAGGCCGGTGACGAGCGACACGGCCAGCGTGAAGGCCAGGACCCGCCAGTCGAGCCCGACCTCCGCGCCGAACTCGCCGACCCGCGGCAGCCCCGCCGTGTTGACGGAGAGCAGGGCCTTGATGCCCAGGTAGCCCAGCGCCGTGCCGAGCACGCCGCCGGCGAGCGACAGCATGACGCTCTCGGTCAGCAGCTGGCGGATGATGCGGCCGCGCGACCCGCCAATCGCCGAACGGATCGCCATCTCGCGCCGCCGCCCGGTGGCGCGCACCAGCAGCAGGTTCGCCACGTTCGCGCAGGCGATGAGCAGCACGAAGCTGACCGCGCCGGCGAGGACGAAGAGCGACGCGCGCACATCACGCACGAGGACGTCGCGGATCGGCTCCACCGTGAAGCCCTCGTTGGGACGCAGTGCGGTTGGAAACTTTTCACGGTACTCGACGGCCGATGCCTGGAGACGGGCCTGGGCCTGCTCGAGCGTCACGCCGCTCTTGAGCCGCCCGGCCACCTGGAAGTAGTGCCCCTGATCGCTCGTGTTCTCAGGCAACTGGAACGGCATCCAGACTTGCGGCGTCCGCCCGAAGTCGTCCAGATCGAGATCGCCGAGCACGCCGACGATGGTGTAGGGCTCGCCGCCAAGCGAGAGAGAGCGGCCGATGATGTCGTCGGCGCGGTTGAAACGGGAGCTCCAGAACGTCTGGCTCGACCACGGCGACGCGGACGCCGTCGGGCGTGTCTTCGGCGCGGGTGAAGCCCCGCCCGCGAAGCAGCGGAGCGCCGACGAGGGTGAAGAACTCCGACGAGGCCTGGCCCATCCGGAGCTGTTCCGGGAAGGTGCCGCCGGTGTAGTTCACGACGCCGAGCCGGAACGCCGCGACATGTTCGGCGACCGCCTCCTGCGCGCGGTAGTGCTGGAACTTGGCCGGCGACCCGCCCGAACCGGATCCGCCGGGCGAGGTGGTCATGAACAGCACCAGGCGATCGGGATCGGCCAGGGACACCGGCTTCAGCAGGACCGCGTTGACCACGGAGAAGATCGCCGTATTCGCGCCAATCCCGAGCGTCAGGGCGGCGACGGCGGCCAGGCTGAAGGCCGGGCTCTGGGTGAACATCCGGAGGGAGTGGCGGAGATCCTTGAGAAAGGCGTCGAGCATGAGGCGTTAGACGGAGGCCGAAGGGATTTCGTTGTGGGAGATTGCGGCCCGCCTCAGGCGTCGAGCCGGCCCGGGTAGGTGCCCTGCGCCGTCAGCTCCCGCAGTGCCGCCCGTACGGCCGGGAGATCGCTCGCGTGCGTCAGCCCCAGCCAGGGGCCAGGCGCGGCGAGCACCCGGACCTCGGCCCTCCCTTCGGCCACCAGCGCATCGACGGCCACCGGCAGCAGCAGCTCGTGCCGTGCGTCGTGCGCCGCCGCGAAGGTGTCGAATGCCCGCGCCAGAAGCCGCATCATCTCCGCCTGGAACGCCCAGAAGTTCATCGAGACCCGCTCGGCTCCACTGAAGCGGCGGCCGCCGGCCGCGATGCCATCGCCACGGCGCTCGAGATCGCGCACCTCCTCGAGGCGGACGAGGCGGTCGCCCTGCACGTCGCAGACCGCGCGCACGACCGACCCGTGCGCGGAGAGCGTGCGGTCGAGCGGAAAGGAGACTACGGCGTGCATGGCCGCGGGCAGCGCCAGGTCGCGCAGGAACGCCGCCGCCCGGCGGTACGCATCGGCGCCGTAGAAGTCGTCGGCGTTGAGCGCCACGAACGGCCCGTCGATGGCGCCAGCCGCCGCCAGCACGGCGGCCACGGTGCCGCGCGGCCGTTCCGGCGCGAGTGGCTGTTCGGCCGCCGAAACCTGGAGCCGCGCCGCGTGGCGATCCAGGATCGGGGCGATCGCCTGCCGGTGCTCGCCGCGAATCACCAGCACCGCGCGGTCGAAGCCGGCTCGGCGCGCCGTCGAAGAGCGCGTAGTCGAGCAGCGTCTCGCCCGAGGGGCCGACGGGCTCGAGCTGTTTCGGACCGCCGAACCGGGATCCCAGCCCCGCCGCCATCACCACCATCGTCAGCGCCACGCAGCGATTATGACGGATGGCCCGGTTCGCGGCCGCTGGCGCAGGCGGGGAGCCGCCCATGCCGTCGGCGGCCTGGAGCCAAACGGAGAAACCGGATCAGAGGCTGTGGAAGACGAACAGCCAGGGGGTGATCGCGAGCAGCGCGTAGAGGCCGGTGAGCGCGCCGAGGATGCCGTGGAAGCCGCGCAGGTAGAGCAGGACGCCGCAGGCCGCGGCGATGGTCTTGGCGCCGACCAGAGCGGGTCCTGCGCCCGCCAGCTGCATCGCGGTGGCGAGCAGCACGTTGCCCTCGCCGACGACGCCGAGCACGGCGACCGCGGTGTAGGTCAGGAGCCCGTCGCAGAGCTGTGCCAGCAGGAACAGCAGCAGGATCAGCCTGGGCCACGGCGGCATCGTCATTTGCGTTTGCCAGAGTCGTGCCTGGCGTTCTTCGCAACAATCCATCGGGTTTCCACGGGGCGATCGCAGGCCTCGCCGACCTTTGTCTGCCGGGAGGATGACTCACGCGGCCGCTGCGGCGGATGCTAGCATGCCTGACGTGCGACCCGAGATGCAGATCTTCGCCCATCCCGTTGAAGCGGCCCGCGGCGCGTTCGAACATGTGTCGAGCGCCGCACCCGAGGGGGTCGCGTTTGCCCCCGGACGCGTGAACCTGATCGGCGAGCATACCGATTACAACGAAGGTTTCGTGCTGCCGATGGCGCTCGAGGAGGGCCTGGCCGCGGCGTTCGCGCCGCGGCCCGACGGCGTGCTGCGGGTGCACGCCGCCAACCTCGGCGACACGCGGGAGATCTCGCTGGATCAGCTGCGGGCGCGGACGGCGGCGGTGGGAGGGTGGTTCCGCTACGCCGCGGGGATGGCGTGGGCCATGCTGTCGGCGGGGATACCGATCTCGGGGGCCAACATTGCGATCGCGGCCAACCTGCCGCCGGCCGCCGGCCTGTCGTCGTCGGCGGCGTTCGAGCTGGTGACGGCCCGCGCCCTCGCGGCGGCGTCAGGCGTGCCGTGGGAGCCCGAGAGGGCGGCGTTGCTGGCGCAGCGCGCTGAGCAGGAGTTCGCGGCGGTGGCCTGCGGGATCATGGACCAGATGGCGGTCGCGTGCGCGCAGGACGGCCAGGCGCTGCTGCTCGACTGCCGCTCGCGTGCGACCCGCCAGGTCACGCTGCCGCGCGACGTCCGCGTGGTGGTGATGAACACCGGCGTCCGGCGGTCGCTGACCACGAGCGCCTACAACGACCGGCGTGCCGCCTGCGAGCGCGCGGTCGCGGCGGTGCGGCGGATCGACCCGTCGGTGACGGCGCTGCGCGATGTCGAGGCCGGGCTGCTGGATCGCGCCAGGGGCGGGATGGACCCGGTGGATTTCCGCCGCGCCGCGCACGTGGTCGCGGAGATCCCGCGGCCGGAACAGCTGGCGGCGGCGTTCGTGACCCGCGATCTGGTGGCCGCGGGCCGGCTCATGAACGCGTCGCACGAGAGCCTGCGCGACCTCTACGACGTGTCGTGCCGCGAGCTCGACGTGCTGGTGGAGCTCGCGCGGGCGGCGCCCGGCTGCCACGGCGCGCGGCTGACGGGGGCGGGTTTCGGCGGCTGTGCGATTGCGCTGGTCGAAGCGGACGCTGTCGAGGCGTTCTCGAGCGTGGTGCCGCAGCGCTACGGCGCGGCGCTGGACCGGCCGCCGGCCGGCATCATTGTCAGCCGCCCCTCGGCCGGCGCCCGCCTGATCGCGTAATCGACCGGGGCAGGCCTGGGCCTGGTGTCTGGTGTCCCGGGCGGCTCAGCGCGGCATCACGAGCAGGTTGCTCGCGTGTACCGCCCGCCGCCGCCCGCGGCAGGTCCGCCGTCCGCGGCGCGTTCGCCGGGCGCGCACCACCGACTGCCGCCACCGCGGCCCCCAGGCTGGCCGCGAGCAGCTCGAGCAGCCGCAGATGATCCTCGCTGAAGCCTTGCGGTGTGCCCGAGTAGCACGACACCACACCCACGACCTGACCGTCGTGGGTCAGCGGGACCGTAAGCGAGCTGCGCAGTGGCGGGTCGAGCGTGCCGGCGGCGTGGCCGAGGTCGAGCGCGGGATCGGCATTGAGCACGCCGCGGCGATTGGCGGCCGCCCAGCCGGCGATGCCAGCCCCGCGCGCCTTCGTGATCGCCAGCAGCCGGGCGGCGTGCGGTCCGCTCGCGTACGAAACCGCCAGCTGATCGCGCTCCACGTCGTCCACGAACAGCGCCATCGAGGTCGCCGGCAGGACGCCGCGCAGCGTCATCCACACCAGGGCGCCGACGTCCGACACCGACGCCTTGCCGGACACCGCCCGCGCCAGGCTGGTCACCGCGAGGACTTCATGCGCCAGCGGCCCACCAGGGTCCGCGGCCGGCTCCGGCCCCGCATGGACGGCGGCTGGCACCGCTTCCGTACGCGCTCCGCCGACGGCGCGCGAGGCGGGGTGGGCGGCCTGATCCTCCTCCGGCATGATGCGCTTGTACGCTGCCGAGAACACATCGACAACGAGCGGGTCGTACATCGTGCCGCGCCGCTCGTGGAGGATGCGCAGCGCCTCCTCGTCGGTCATCCGCTTCCGGTACGGCCGATCGGACGTGAGCGCGTCGTAGCAGTCGACCACCGACAGGATGCGCGCGCCGATCGGGATGTCCGTGCCGCGAATGCGATCCGGGTAGCCGGTGCCGTCCCAGTTCTCGTGATGGTGCCGGACGATCGGCACGACCGGATAGGGGAAGTCGATGGCCGACAGAATCTCCGCGCCAATCGGGGCGTGGAGCTTCATCTTGTCGTATTCGGCCGGCGTCAGCTTGCCCGGCTTGTTGAGGATGTGCTCGGGGATGGCGATCTTCCCGGTGTCGTGGAGCAGCGCCGCGGCTTCGATCGCCTTGATCGTCTCGTCGTCTTTCACCCCGAGCTCGCGCGCCAGCGCCACGGCCCCGAGCTGCACCCGGCGGATGTGCCCGTGCGTGACCTCGTCCTTCGCGTCGATGGCGGTGGCCAGCGTTTCGATCGTGGACAGGTACAGCGTGTTGAGCTTGTCGAGGTGCCCCTTGGCATCCTCCATGCGCCCGAACGACGAGCGCAGCGTGTAGTAGAACACCAGCAGCACGGGCGGCAGCAGCGCGATGGCGGCGAAGTGGACCTGCGCGAGCGCCGCGACCAGCATCAGCGCGAGCGAGGCGCTGGCGGCATAGCCGGGCGACAGCCGCATGAAATGCCGCCGCCAGATGGTTGTGGGGGATGCCGCAGTCTGGATGCCGATGGCAATGGCGATGAGACCGGTGTTGACGACGAAGTAGGCGGCGGCGAACAGCGCCAGCGGCAGGATCAGCCTGGCCGAGGGCCCCTCGTGTCCGAAGAGAGGAAGGGTGCCGGAGACGCGGAAGAACAGCGTGCCCGACAGCCACACGGCCAGCGTCAGGTTGCCGAAGTTGAAGCACGCCTTGTCGATCGGAATACGGCGATGCCACGCCAGCACCAGACTATCCAGTGCCAGCGTGACAGCGCCTGCCTCCGGGCCGAACAGCAGGACGGAGGTGAAGGCGAACACCTCCGAGACGGTGAAGCTCGCGTCGAGCGACGGCACCTTGAGCGTGATGCGGCCGCTGACGAACGTCAGCGCGGCGAACACCAGCCACTCGTTCGGCAGCGCCTGGCCGACGACGCGCGAGATGGAGAACGCGAACAGTGCGCCGCCGACGACGGTCACCGCGGTGACGTACGCCTTGAGGGGCGAGAACGACGTGGTGGCCGGCGCCGGTGGCATCAACGGTTGCCGTTGTCAGCGGTGGCCGCGTTGCTGCCCCACACCAGGTAGTCGCCGTCGTCCTGGGCGCTGCTGCCCCAGACGAGGTATTCCCCTTCCGGATCCTGGATGGAACTGCCCCAGACCAGGTAGTAGCTGCTGGTGTAGCCGGCAACGCTGCCCCAGACGAGGTAGTTGGGGGCGGCGCTGCCGAGCGGGTTCTGCTGGCCGAGCAGGTTCAGCACGCCGGGCTCTGCGGTGTCGGCGCCGCCGAGCAGCGCACCGAGATCGAGCAGGCCGAGCAGGCGGATGCCCGTCCGGTCGTAAACCCGATCGATCAGCGTGCCACGGTCGAAGAACGAGGCGCCGCTCGACCCGCCGAGCACCCTCGACAGCGTCGAGAGCAGGGTGGACACGAGCCCGTTGTCGGCGACCTTCAGGCTCTGCGCGAAGTCCACGCTCCCGGCGCCGCCGGCAATCAGGCCGCCCGAGTGGATGAAGCGGGCGCCCATCTGGAGCACCATCTTCACCTGCGCGGGCGTCATGCCCGGTTCCGCGTCGAGCAGCAGGGCGACGCCGCCGCTGACCACGCCGGCGGCCATGCTGGTGCCGCTCAGGCGCAGGTAGCCGTTGCTGGACGAGCCCGCCACGTGCCACGACGGATACGTGCTGGCGAGGTAGGAGCCGGCCGATTCGAGCGAGACGATGCGCGTGCCGGGAGCGACGACGTCCGGCTTCACCGCCAGGTCGATCGCCGTCGGACCGCGCGAGCTGTAGGGGGCAATCGTGTCATCCCGGCGATCCAGCGTGCCCGCCGTGTCCAGTGCGCCGACGGTCAGCGCCCCGGGGGAGTTGCCCGGAGACGTGATGCCGCCCAGCACAGGGGCGCCCGCCGCCGTGCGGCCGTAGTTGCCGGCCGAGGCCACGACCACGATCCCCGCCTTCACCGCCCGTTCAACCGCCAGGCACAGCGGGTCGGTCTTGTACGATTCCGCGACGGGATGTCCGAGCGACAGGTTGATGACGCGAATCTTGTACCTGGCCCGGTTCGCCACCACCCAGTCGATGCCGGCGATGACGTCGCTCGTGTAGCCCATGCCGGAGCGGCCGAGCACCCGGACGTCCACGAAGCTGACGGCGGGAGCGCTGCCGCCGTTGTAGGCCTTCGTGACCCTCGTGGCCGCGGTGCCGGCGCCGCCGATCATCCCCGCGACGTGCGTGCCGTGCCCGAAGGGATCGCCGCTCACCCCCGGCTCGCTCGACACCATGTTCACCCGCGCAACGACGCGGTTGCCGATCGCGCTGTGCGGCGCGATGCCGGAATCGATGACGGCGACCGCGATGCCGGCTCCTTTGTAGCTCGGGATCGAGCCAAGGCCGAGCAGCCCGCCGCTCACACCCTGCCAGACCGCTTCGGCGCCGGTGACCAGATTGGTCACCGCCATGTCGGCCACAACCGGCAGGTCCTTCGAGATGTGTCCGACGGAGGCGTCCCGGGACAGGGCGGCGAACTCGCCGCGTGTCAACTCGAGTGCCGTCGCGGTGGCAAGCTGGCGCCGCAGGCCCCGGGCATGGCGGCGGCCGAGGGCCGTCAGCCCCCCGGGGTCTGCCTGCACGATCACCCGGACGCGGTCCCCGCGCAGCTGGACGAGGTCGTCGGACAGGGAAGGGAGCCGCTGACCGTGCGTGGCAAGCGGCCAGGACAGCAAGGCCGTCGCGAGGACGGCAAGGGACAAGCGCAGACGTGCCATGTGAAACGACCTCATTCGGAAGTTGAACTCGGCTGTTCCCGATCGCAACAATCGCGCCCTATTGCAGAGCTGTTCGTAAACTTCTGTGGAATAGATGTTTATGGCGAAACTGTATGCCTGACGAACATTGCCGGACTGTGTCGCCGCAGCACAGTGTGCGGGCCTGATTTTGCGGTAGCCTCCGGTAACTTATTGGAGAGGAAGGAGTTGCCGGTCGTGATTCAGGACGGAACACGAATCACGGTTTGGAACACCGCTCAGGCGCGGTTCCGGAGGAGTCAGCGGGCTTCGAGCCGGAAGGCAACGTACATCAACGCCCCCTCGCGCTCGATCTGCAGCACGGCGGGGGAGCCGAACGTCAAGCGTCCTGCCGCGTGCGTCAGGTCGGCGATCGACGTCACCGGCTGCCCGTTCATCGCGTAGATGACGTCGCCCGGCTGCAGGCGCCCCTGCTGCGAATACGGCGCATCCGCCGCCACACTCGCCACCACCACTCCCCGCGCTCGCCGCAGCGGCTCGAGCAGCCGGACGACGTCCGGGGTCAGCTCCAGCACGAACAGGCCGAGCGCCCGGATGCTGTTCTGCGGCGTCACCAGGTCCACCAGCCGCGTACTGTGGCTGTCGCGTTCGACGACTGGCACCCGCACCGCCAGCCGCCGCTCGCCGCGCTGCACGTCGAGCGCGATCTGCTCGCCAATCGCCCGCGTGTAGACGTTGATCCGGAACTGCCGGCCGTTCTCCATGCGCTTGCCGTCGAGCGTGTGGATGATGTCCCCCGGCTCGAGCCCGGCGGCCGCAGCCGGCCCCCCGTCCGCGACATCCGCGACGATCACGCCGCCGTCCACCTCCAGCCCGAGCGCGTCGGCCAGCACCGGCGTGATGGTCTGGGTGCTCAACCCGACTTCGCCCCGTCGCACCCGGCCGCTCTTCCGGATCTGCTGGAACACGTTGCGCACGATGTTGCTCGGCGCGGCGAACCCGATCCCCTCGCTGCCGCCCCCCTGCGAATAGATCAGGGTGTTGATCCCGACCAGCCGCCCGTCGGTGTCCACCAGCGCCCCGCCGCTGTTGCCGGGATTGATCGGCGCATCCGTCTGGATGTAGATCATCGGGTCTTCCGGGGCCAGCTGCCGGGCGACGGCGCTCACGATCCCCATGGTCACCGACGATTCCAGGCCGAGCGGGCTGCCGAATGCCAGCACGAGCTGTCCGGGGCGGAGCGCGTCGGAATCGCCGAACGGCAGCGCCGGCAGCGACCGCGCCTCCACCTTGATCACGGCGACGTCGGTCTCCCGATCGATGGCCACGACCTGCGCGCCGAGCGTCCGGCCCCGTCTTCCGAGGATGGACCGTCCGGCGTCCCCCCCGGTGGCCGCGAGCGGGAGCTCCACTTCCAGGCGGGTGGCGTTCTCGACGACGTGGGCGTTGGTCACGATGTAGCCGTCGGGATCGACGATCACGCCGGAGCCGCTGCTGCGTTCGAGCACCGGCAGGCCGCCGCCGCGCGGGTCGTCTTCGTCGGGCGCGGCATACCCCGTCACGAAGATCTGCACCACGCTGGCGCCGACCGTCCGGGACAGATCCTGGAGCGAGCGCGAGAGGTCGCCGAGCGTGGCGAGGGCTCGCCGCCGGCCGCTGCGCGGCAGCGGGAGCCGGCGCGCACAGGGCCGCGACGAGCACGCCGATGGTCAACAGGCGAGCCATCATCCGCCGCGCGTATGCATCTCGAGGTGGGCGTCCTTGCGCAGCGCGGCGAGGGGAATGAGCGGCTCGCGCCGCTCGGTCGCGAGGCGCTCTTCGGCGCCGCGGTCCGCCCGCTGCGACCAGACGGTGCGAATGAGCTGGACGAGATCGTCGGCGCTGGCGCCGGCGCGCAGCGGACGGCGGAGGTCGGTCCCGGCCGTGGCGTAGAGGCACATGAGCCAGACGCCGTCGGCGGTCAGCCGGCTGCGATCGCAGTCGGCGCAGAAGGGCAGGGTGGTCGAGGCAATGATGCCGAACGTCGTGCCATCGGGCAGCCTGAACCGGTCGGCCGGCGCCGAGCCGCGCCCGGCCACCGCGGACACCGGGCCGAACCGGGTGGTGAGGGCGGCGAGAATCTCCTGCTGCGTGACGACCGCGCCGCGCGACCAGCGGGTGGCGCCGCCGACGTCCATGTATTCGATGAACCGGACCTCCGCGGCGACGCTGCGGCCGTACTCGATGAGATCGGCCAGCTCGTCGTCATTCGTGCCGCGCATGACGACGGTGTCGATCTTGAGCGACTCGAATCCCGCGCGCGCGGCCGCGTCGATGCCGGCGAGGACCGCGGCATGGTCGTCGGAGCGGGACAGGGCCTGGAAGCGCGCCCGGTGCAGCGTGTCGAGGCTGACGGTCAGCCGGTGCAGGCCGGCGCGGCGCAGCGCCGTCGCGTGGTCGGCGAGCAGGACACCGTTGGTCGTCAACGCGAGGTCACGCACGCCCGGCAGGGCGGCGAGCTGCGACACGAGCGCCGGCAGATTCCGCCGGAGCAGCGGTTCCCCGCCGGTGATCCGCATCCGGTCCACGCCGAGGCGGACGAAGCCACTGGCGATGGCGGTGATCTCCTCGAACGACAGCAGCGTCTCGCGCGGCAGCCAGGCGTAATCGGCCTCCGGCATGCAGTACTGGCAGCGCAGATTGCACCGGTCGGTGACCGAGACACGCAGGCTGCGCAGCGGGCGCCCGAACCGATCGCCGGTGGTCGTGATCATCGCGGATGCCTTATTATCCTCGCGGGCGGCCTGGCGTTCCAAATGGGGGTCGCCGTTTCCGGAGAATGCATGATGCGCGGTTGCTGCTGGGGTGTGCTGGCCGGGGTGTTGTTGTACGTGGCGCTGCCGCTGGCGCAGGGCGCCCAGAAGCCGGCGCCGCCCCGGCCGACACCCCCCGCGTGCGCCCGGCTGAAGCAGGAGGCCGGCGAGAGCGTGGACGCCATGGCGGTGTTCACCCAGCAGATGGTCGACCAGATCTTCAGCTTCGGTGAGCTGGGCTTCCAGGAAGTCGAGACCCATCGCTATCTCGTGGACATCCTCCGGAAGAACGGCTTCACCGTCCAGGAGGGCATCGCCGGCATCCCGACCGCCTTCATGGCCACCTGGGGCAGCGGCAAGCCGGTCATTGCCCTGGGCTCGGACATCGACGGCATCCCGCAGGCCTCCCAGAAGCCAGGCGTGGCCTATCACGCGCCGATGATCGAGGGCGGTCCGGGGCACGGCGAGGGGCACAACTCCGGGCAGGCCGTCAACATCACCGCCGCGCTCGCGGTGAAGAAGATCATGGAGCGGGAGAAGCTCCCCGGCACGATCCGCATCTGGCCGGGCACCGCCGAGGAACTGGTCGGTACCAAGGCGCTATTTCGTCCGCGAGGGTTTCTTCAAGGACGTGGACGTGGCGCTCTTCACCCACGTCGGCAGTCAGCTCGGCGTGTCGTGGGGGGAGCGCTCCGGGACCGGCCTGGTCTCGGTGGAATACTCCTTCCGCGGCGAAACCGCCCACGCGGCCGGCGCCCCCTGGCGCGGGCGCAGCGCGCTCGACGCCGTGGAGCTGATGAACATCGGCTGGAACTACCGCCGCGAGCACCTGCCCCTCCAGCACCGCTCCCACTACGTCGTCACCAACGGCGGCGATCAGCCGAACGTGGTCCCGCGCTCCGCCTCGGTCTGGTATTTCTTCCGGCAGACCACTTATCCGACGATCAAGGAGCTGTGGGCGCTGGGCGATCAGATCGCGCGCGGCGCGGCGCTGATGACCGGCGCCGAGCTGCTGCCGACGCGCGTGCTCGGTTCGGCCTGGCCGCAGCACTTCAACAAGCCGGTCGCCGAGACGACGTGGGCCAACATCCAGCGGGTGGGCATGCCGTCGTGGAGCGAGGCCGATCAGGCGCTCGCGAAAGCGCTGCAGAAGGAGCTCGGGAGCAAGGAAGACGGGCTGGCGCTCGAGATCGAGAAGGAGCTGCAGGGCCCGGTGACCGACAACCGCGGCGGCGGCTCCGACGACATCGGCGACATCTCGTGGAACGTGCCCACGGTGACGCTGCGGTTCCCGTCCAACATCCCCGGCCTCCCCGGGCACAACTGGGCCGATGCGATTGCCATGGCGACGCCGATTGCCCACAAGGGGGCGACCGTGGGGGCGAAGGTCCAGGCCATGACCCTGCTCGACCTGCTGACCAGGCCGGCCATCGTCGCGGACGCCTGGACGTATTTCCGGGAGGTCCAGACCAAGGACCTGAAATACGAGCCGCTCATCCGCCCCGGCGACACCCCGGCGGTGGAGATGAACCGGGCGGTCATGGAGAAGTACCGCCCGGAAATGCGCAAGTACTATTTCGACCCGTCCCGCTACAAGACCTACCTCGAGCAGCTGGGCATCGAGTACCCGACGCTGAAAAAGCCGTGAGCCGTTTGTTAAGATCAGGCGTTATGGTCTTGTCGCTCCGCCGGCTCCTCTGATGCCGCCGTCCATTCGTCCCGCGCGCGGCATGCGCGATTTCCTGCCGCCGGATGTGCGCCGCCGCGCCCACGTGATTGCCGTGATCGAGGACGTCTACCGCCGCTACGGCTTCCAGCCGCTCGAAACGCCGGCGCTCGAGAACATCGAGACGCTGACCGGCAAATACGGCGAAGAGGGCAACAAGCTCATTTTCAAGGTGCTCCGGCGCGGCGAGCACGAGTCGTCCGGCGAGACCGACCTGGCGCTGCGCTACGACCTCACCGTGCCATTCGCCCGCGTCGTGGCGGAACACCGCGGGCGGCTGCCGAAGTTCTTCAAGCGCTACCAGATTCAGCCCGTGTGGCGCGCCGATCGTCCGGCGCGCGGGCGCTTCCGCGAGTTCTACCAGTGCGACGTCGACGTCATCGGCTCGCGATCGATGGTCGTCGAGGCGGAGTTGTGCGCGGCGGTGTCGGACGTGCTGCTGCGCCTCGGGTTCAGCGACTTCGTGATCCGGGTCAACCACCGGCGCCTGCTCGCGGGGCTGCTCGAGGCCGCCGGCGTGCCCGAGGCCCTGCACGGCGCGGCGCTGGTCGCGCTCGACAAGCTGGACAAGATCGGCCCCGACGGCGTGCGGCGCGAGCTGGAGGCGCGGGGCATCGGTGCGGCGGAGGGGGAGCGCCTGCTCTCGGCGTTCGCGCCCGGCACCACGCTGGCGGACGTCCGGGCGCTGGTGCACGACCGGCCGGACGCGCTCGCCGGGGTCGCCGACCTCGAGCAGATCTTCGCGCTGGGCAGCGCGACGGGCGCCGGGCCGCACCTGCGGTTCGACGCGAGCCTGGCGCGGGGCCTGTCGTATTACACCGGCGCCATCATGGAGATCACCGTGCCCGACCTGGCGGGCAGCCTCGGCGGCGGCGGCCGCTACGACGGCCTCATCGGGATGTTCCTCGGCGACGAGATCCCGGCGTGCGGCTTCTCACTCGGGCTCGAGCGCATCCTCGTGGTGATGGCCGAACGGGGCATGTTTCCCCCGGGCGTCGATGCCGCGGCCGCCGACGTCCTGGTCACGCTGTTCGAGGGGGAAGATGCCGGCGAGGCGCTGCGGCTGGCGGCGGCGATCCGCGCCGCGGGGAGCCGCGTCGAGGTCTATCCCGAGCCGGACAAGCTCGGGAAGCAGTTCAAGTACGCCGCGGCCGCCGGCATCCCGCGGGTGGCGGTGGTGGGCAGCGACGAGCGCGCCCGCGGCGTCGTCACGATCAAGGACATGACATCCGGCGAGCAGGCGGCGGTGCCACGGCCCACGGTGGGCGAGTGGCTGGCCGCCGCCGACAGCCGCCGATCGGGCAAGACCGACTGACACACGATGCACATTCAACCGCTGGGTACTCTGGCGCGCACGCACACGTGCGGCGCCCTGACCGTCGCCGACGCTGGCGCCGACGTCGTTCTCCTGGGCTGGGTTCACCGCCTGCGCGACCTGGGATCCATCGCCTTCATCGATATCCGCGATCGGCACGGCATCACGCAGGTGGTGGCGCGCGACAACCCGGCGCTGGTCGCCGCGGTGCAGGAGCTGCGCCCCGAATACGTGATCGCGGTGCAGGGGCGGGTCGAGCGCCGCACGCCGGAGTCGGTCAACCCGAAGCTGCAGACCGGGGAGATTGAGATCGAGCTGCGCGAGCTGCGCCTGCTGAACGAGGCGAAGACGCCCCCCTTCCCGATCGCCGACGAGGGGCCGGTGTCGGAGGACACCCGTTTGCGGCACCGCTACCTCGACCTGCGCCGGTCGCGGATGCAGTACAACATGATCCTGCGGCACCGCGCCACGATGGAGATCCGGCGGTACTTCGACGCCCACGGCTTCCTCGAGATCGAGACGCCGATGCTCGCGAAGTCGACGCCCGAAGGGGCGCGCGACTACCTCGTGCCGAGCCGGGTGCACGCCGGGGAGTTCTACGCCCTGCCGCAGTCGCCGCAGATCTTCAAGCAGATCCTGATGATTGCCGGCATGGACCGCTACTTCCAGATCGTCAAGTGCTTCCGCGACGAAGATCTGCGCGCCGACCGGCAGCCGGAGTTCACGCAGGTCGACCTCGAGATCTCGTTCGCGACCGAGGAGCTGGTGTTCGCGACCATCGAGCCACTGATGGACCGGCTGCTGGCGCTCGTCGGCAAGAGCGTCGCGCACCCGTTCCTGCGGCTGCCCTACGCCGAGGCGATCGCGACCTACGGGTCGGACAAGCCGGACCTGCGTCCCGGGATGCCGATCGCGGATCTGTCGGCCCCCTTCCGCGAATCGTCGTTCGCCGCCTTCCGGAGCGCGATCGAGGCGGGCGGCGAGGTGCGCGGGTTCGTGGTGCCGGGCTGTGCCCGCTATTCCCGCCGGGAGCTCGACGAGCTCGTCGAGCAGGCCAAGCAGCTCGGCGCGGCGGGGCTGCTGTGGGCGCGCTGGCCGGAAGGGACGGTCCAGAGCTCCGCGCTCAAGGCCGCCGGGGAAGACTCGCTGCGGGCGGCGCTGGAGCTGGCCGGCTGCGGACCGGCGGACCTCCTCCTGATGGCTGCCGGCCGGCACGCGCCGACCAGCACGATGCTCGGGCAGCTCCGGCTGGCGCTGGCGAAGAAAGAGAACCGTCTCGACCCGAACACCTTCGCCTTCCTCTGGGTCGTTGACTTCCCGATGTTCGAATGGCTGGAGGAGGAGGGGCGCTACGAGTTCATGCACCACCCGTTCACGGCGCCGCTCGAGGCCGACGCCGGCCTGCTCGAGTCGGACCAGGGGCGCGTGCGGGCGCGTGCCTACGACCTCGTGCTGAACGGCAGCGAGGTCGCCGGCGGAAGCATCCGGATCCACGACCAACAGCTCCAGCGCCTCATCTTCCGGCTCCTGCAGATTTCCGACGAGGAGGCGCGGCTGCGGTTCGGGTTCTTCCTCGACGCGCTCGAGTACGGGACGCCGCCGCACGGCGGCATCGCGCTCGGGCTCGACCGGCTCGTCGCCATCCTGTGCAACGAGCCGTCCATCCGCGACGTGATCGCGTTCCCCAAGACGGCGCAGGCGGTGGATCTGATGGCCCGCGCCCCGTCCACGGTGAACCCGAAGCAGCTGCGGGAGCTGCACCTGAAGACCCAATGACCGGGCCGCTTCCCGCCCCTTCGTGGTAGGATTGCAGGTAATTTCCTAGGCTACAAGGAGTTACCGCCATACCGCCTGCCACCGTCATGCGCAAGGTTGCGGTGCCCGACGAGGGCGCCGAATCCCTGTTCGGCAATCTCGACGAGAATCTCAAGCACCTCGAAGGGCTGTTCTCCGTTCGCATCCGCACCGGCGGCCAGGAACTGATCGTCGAGGGGGATACGGCCGACGTCGCGCGCACCGAGCGCGTGCTCGACCAGATGACCGCGCTGATGCGCGGCGGTTACCGCCTGTCGAAGGGGGACGTGAAGACCGCGGCCGGGCTCATTGCCCAGGACGAGTCGGTCGATCTCGCCGACTACTTCCTCCGCGGCGCCCCCCGGACGTCCGGCAAGCGCCAGGTGCTGCCGAAAAGCGTCAACCAGCGCCGCTATCTCGACGCCATCGAACGCAGCGACATCGTGTTCGGCATCGGGCCGGCGGGCACCGGGAAGACCTACCTGGCGATGGCGCAGGCGGTGTCGTTCCTGCTTGCGAAGAAGGTCACGCGCATCATCCTGGCGCGGCCGGCGGTCGAGGCCGGGGAGAAGCTCGGGTTCCTGCCGGGCGACCTGCAGGAGAAGGTGAACCCCTACCTGCGGCCGCTCTACGACGCCCTCTACGACATGCTCGAGGTGGAGCGCGCCGAGCGGCTGATCGAGCGGGGCACGGTCGAGGTCGCGCCGATCGCCTTCATGCGCGGCCGCACCCTCAACGACGCCTTCGTGATCCTGGACGAAGCGCAGAACACGACCCAGGAGCAGATGAAGATGTTCCTGACCCGCCTCGGGTTCGGGGCCAAGGCGGTCATCACGGGAGACATCACGCAGATCGATCTGCCCACGGGCCGCACGTCGGGCCTCGTCGAAGCGATGAAGGTGGTCGGCAACATCGACGGCATCGAGTTCATCCGCTTCGACGACAAGGACGTCGTCCGTCACCAGCTGGTGCAGCAGATCGTCAAGGCGTACGAATCGTACGGTGGATCCCGACAGTAAGCGCGTGGCCGTGACGGTCACGGACGGACGCGGCCGTCCGGTCCGTGACGGGGGGCTGGCCCGGTGGCTGGCCGCGGTGGCGCCGGTGCGCGTCCGCGGCGAGCTGGCGGTCGCGCTCGTCACCGACGCACGCATGAGCGCACTCAACCGGCAGTTCCGCCGGAAGGCGGGGCCGACCGACGTGCTCTCGTTCCCGGCGGACGCCCCGGCCGGCCGCGGGCCGCGCTTCCTTGGCGACATCGTCATCGCCACCGGGGTGGCGCGGCGCCAGGCTCGCGAGATCGGCCATCCCTACCCGACCGAATTGCGCGTCCTCGCCCTCCATGGCCTGCTCCATCTGCTGGGCTACGACCACGACGACCCGGCCGACGGCGGCCGCATGGCGCGGGCCGAGAGCCGGCTGCGCCGCGCTGGCGGCCTGCGCGACGGGCTGATCGCCCGCGGCCGGGAGAGGCGCGCGCGATGATCCCGATCCTCCTGCTCCTCCTCGCGGTCGCCGCCGTGTACCTCGGCACGATCGAGACGGCCTTCAGCACCATGATGCGGCTGTCGCTCCGCCTGATGGCGGAGCGCGGCGGGCGCGACGACCGCCTCGGCTTCTACCTCGACGATCCCATCCGCCTGTTCGTGCCCGCGCGGCTGATGCTCGGCATCATCTTCTCGCTGGCAACGATGTCGATCGCCATCCTGACCGGGCGCACCGGGATCAACGCCGTCGGGATGCTGCTGCTGTTCGTCGCGGTGTTCATCCTGATCTGCGAGCACGTGCTGCCGATGCTGATCGTGCGGCGCGATCCGGAGCGGGTGCTCGAGGTGCTGCTGCCCCCGTTCGACGTCGCCGCCCGCTTCGTCCAGCCGCTGACCAACCTGCTGGTGCGGCTCATCGTCGACGGCCGCCGCGACCGGCAGCCGGGGCAGGGGCCGAACAACGGCCCGCCGGAAGAGCCGCGCGAGACGGCCAGCGCACGGCCGGAAGCCGCCGAGGACAGCGGCCTCAACGAACGCGACGAGCGCAAGCTGCTGCAGTCGATCGTCGACTTCGGCGACACCCTGGTCCGCGAAGTGATGACGCCGCGCCCCGACATCGTCGCGATCCGCGGCGACGCCAGCATGGACCAGCTGCGGGCGCTGTTCCGCGAGCAGGAATACTCGAGGATCCCGGTCTACACGGAGAACCTCGACAACATCCTCGGCATTGTCTTCGTGAAAGATCTGATCCGGATCGTGGACGACCGGGACCATCCCGGCCTGTCCGCACTCGTCCGTCCGGCCACGTTCGTTCCGGAGACCAAGCGCGTCTCCGACCTGCTCAAGGAGTTCCAGCGCCGCCAGGTGCAGCTCGCCATCGTCGTCGACGAATACGGCGGCACCGCCGGCCTGGTGACGCTCGAGGATTTGATCGAGGAGATCGTCGGCGAGATTCGCGACGAATACGACGTCGAGACCGAGCCGGTCGTCGAGGAGGAGAACGGGTCGTTCGTGTTCAGCGCGAAGGTCAACTTCGACGAGGTCCGGGAGCGGCTCGACGTCGAGATCGAGCCCGAGGGCTTCGAGACCGTCGGCGGCTACGTGCTCACCCGGGTCGGCCGCGTGCCGTCTTCGGGAGAGTCGTTCGGCATCGACGGATTGATCGTCGAGGTGCTGGAAGCGGAGCGGCGCCGCATTCACCGCGTGCGCCTGCGGCGCGCGCCGGCGGTGTCGGCCCAGGCCGAGGGAGGGTAGTGATGTCCCACGTGTGGTTCCGAGCCATGGCGGCAGCCGCCTGTGTCGCGATCGCCAGCCAGGCGCCGGCCGGTCAGAAGCCCGCCGGTCAGAAGCCCGCCGCGCAGGCGCAGGCGCAGGCGGCGAAGGCCAAGGTGGCCGCCGAGGCGCTCCGTCTGCCCTTCGAGACGTATACCCTGCCGAACGGGCTGACGGTCATCCTGTCGCTCGATCGGACGACGCCGACGGTGGCGGTGAACGTCTGGTACCACGTCGGCTCGAAGAACGAGGCGGTCGGCCGCACCGGCTTCGCGCACCTGTTCGAGCACGTGATGTTCACCGGGTCCGGCCACGTCCCCTACGGCCTGCACGACAAGCTCACCGAAGGGGTGGGCGGCGGCAACAACGGCACCACGAACAACGACCGGACGACCTACTACGAGACCGTCCCGTCGAACTACCTCGAGACGGCGCTGTGGCTCGAGGCCGACCGCATGGGCTTCCTGCTCGACACGCTCGACCTCGCGAAGCTGAACGCGCAGCGCGACATCGTGAAGAACGAGCGGCGCCAGGGGGTGGACAACCAGCCGTACGGCCGGGCCGGGGAGATCCTGGCGCGGGCCACCTACCCGGCGGCGCATCCCTACTCGTGGAGCGTCATCGGCAGCATGGACGATCTGTCGGCCGCCTCGGAAGAGGACGTCAAGAGCTTCTTCCGCCTCTACTACGCGCCGAACAACGCGTATCTCGCGATCGTCGGCGACTTCGATCCGGCGCAGGCGAAGCCGCTGGGTCACGAAGTATTTCGCGGACATCCCGCGCGGGAAGCCGATCGTCCGGCCGAAGGTGGCCCCGGTCGATGCTCGAGTCCGAGAAGCGGCTGGTCTACGAAGACCGCGTGCAGGTGCCGCGGCTCTACGTGCAGTGGCCGACGATCGGCGAGAAGCACGAGGATCGGTTCGCGCTCGACGTGCTCGGGTCGATCCTGAGCGGGCGCGCGCACGGCGCGGCTCACCAAGGCGCTGGTCTACGACGAGCAGGCGGCCGCGAGCGTGTTCGCGGGGCAGGGCACGAACGAGGACGTCGGCGAGTTCGTCCTGACGATCACGCCGCGTCCGGGCCACACGCTGACCGCACTCGAGGCTGCCGCCGACGCCATCATCGAGCGCCTGAAGGCCGACGGGCCCGACCGCCGAGGAGATCCAGAAGGCGGTGGCCGGGGAGGAGCTGGAGTTCGTGCAGCAGCCTCGAATCCAACCTCGGCAAGGCGTTCCGCCTGGCCGACGGGGCCGGCTATCCACGGCGATCCCGGGTGCTTCCGGGCCGACTACGAGAAGACGCTGTCGGTGACCGCGGAAGACGTCAAGCGGGTCGCGCGACAAGTATCTGACCGCGCGGCCGGGTGGTGCTGAGCGTCGTGCCGGCCGGCCAGCCGAACAGGCGGCGAAGCCGGATGCCAGCCAGCGCGTCACCGACTACGACGTCAAGAAGCCCGGGGGGGAGAAATGAGGCGCATCGCATCCGGCCTGGCGGCTCTCACCCTGCTGCTGCTGCTGCTCCTGCCCGGCGCCGGCGCCGCCCAGGGCATCCTCGATCGCACCAAGATCCCCGAGCCGGGCCCCACCCCGGCGCTGCGCGTGCCGTCGTGGACGAAGACCACGCTGGCCAACGGCGCCGATCTCCTCGTGTCCGAGAAGCACGACCTGCCGCTGGTGTCCTTCTCGATCACGTTCCTCGGCGGCGCCGAGCCAGTTCGAGGCGCCCGGGCGGCAGGGCGTCGCGTCGCTGACGGCGGCGCTCCTCAGCGAGGGCACCACGACGCGCGACGGCGAAGCGCTGTCGAACGCCCTGCAGCTGCTCGGCACGACGGTCAGCGCCGACATCGGCGCCGAGAGCGGCACGATCAGCTTCACCTCCACGTCGGCGAAGTTCCCCGCCACGCTCGCCATCCTCGCCGACATGCTCCTGCATCCGACGTTTCCCGCGCCGAGGGCTCGAACGGCTGCGCGGGCAGCGCCTCGTCGCGCTGGTGCAGGCGCAGTCGCAGCCCGGCGCGATCGCGCGGCGCGTCTTCCCGCGCATCCTCTACGGCGACGCGCATCCCTACGGCCGGGTCGTGACCGAGGCCACGCTCAAAGCCATCACGCGCGACGACGTCGTGGCCTTCCACAAGGCCTACTTCCAGCCGGGCCGCGCGCTGGTCACCGTCGTCGGCGACGTCTCGGCCGCCGCCGTGAAGCCGGTGGTCGAGAAGGCGCTGGCCGGCGTGGCCGCGCGGCGGCGAACGCCCCGCCTTCACCTATCCCGCCCTGCCCGAGGCGCGGCCGACGGCAATCGTGCTCGTCGACAAGCCCGGCGCGGCGCAGTCGACGTTCGCGCTCGGCCGCCCCGGACCGCCGCGCAGCACGCCGGACTACTTCGCGCTCCAGGTCATGAACACCATGCTCGGCGGGCATGTTCCAGTCGCGCCTCAACGCCAACATCCGCGAGGAGAAGGGCTACAGCTACGGCGTCAGCTCGAGCTTCGCGCTACGGCAAAGGTCCCGGCCCGTTCCGCACCGGCGGCGACATCGTCACCGAGAAGAGCGACGCGGCGCTCGTCGAGTTCATGAAGGAGCTGCGCGGCATCCTCGGCGCCCGGCCGATTGCCGACGACGAGCTGGCGACGGCCAAGGACGCGCTGGTCCAGCGCCTGCCCGGCACCTTTGCGTCCGTGGACAGCATCAACGCCGCGCTGACGGCGCTCTGGGTGCAGGACCTGCCCGACGACTACTACCAGCGCTACGCGAAGGCGATCGCGGCGGTGACGAAGGAGGACGTGATCCGCGTCGCGAAGCAGTACCTCGACCTCGATCACCTCGCCATCGTCATCGTCGGCGACCGCGCCGCGATCGAGGGATCGCTCAAGGCCACCGGCATTGCTCCCATCGTGCACTACGACATCGAGGGCAACCCGGCGGGGACCCGATGAGGGTACGGGCATCCGCATGACGAAGTCGGGCACCGTGTCGCTCATCGGCCGGCCGAATGCCGGCAAGTCCACCTTGCTGAACACCATGGTCGGCGCCAAGGTGGCGATCGTCTCGGACAAGCCGCAGACGACGCGGAGCCGCATCCTCGGGGTCAGGAACTACCCCGAGGGGCAGATCGTCTTCGTCGACACCCCCGGCATCCACCGGCCGCTGCACCGGATGAACGTCCGGATGGTGGATGCGGCGGTCGAGACCCTGCGCGAGGTTGACGTCGTCGTGCTGGTGTTCGACGCGACGACGCAGCCGGGCCACGGCGACGAATACGTGTCCACGCTCCTCAAGCCGGTCACCAGCCCGGTCGTCCTGGTGCTGAACAAGGTGGACGCCGTGGCCAAGGCCCGCCTGCTGCCGCTGATGGAGCGCGCGCAGAAGTGGCACGACTTCGCCGCCATCGTCCCGCTGTCGGCGCAGACCGGCGACGGGGTGGACCGCCTCGAGCGGGTGCTGTTCGAGCTGCTGGATGAGGGGGAGCCGCTCTACCCCGAGGACTACCTGACCGACCAGCCGGAGCGCATTCTCGTGGCCGAGACCGTCCGCGAGAAGGTGCTGCACCACACCCGCGCCGAGCTGCCGTTCTCGACCGCCGTCATCGTCGACCAGTTCGACGAGACGGAGCGCGACCGCATCCTGCGGCTGTACTGCACCATCTTCGTCGAACATGACTCGCAGAAGGCCATCGTGATCGGGCGGGGCGGCGACATGATCAAGCGGATTGGCACCGAGGCGCGCCAGGACCTCGAGGAGGCGCTGGCGGCCCGCGTGTTCCTCGACCTCCGCGTCAAGGTCAACCCCGACTGGCGCAACGACGACCGCGCGCTCGACGAGCTCGGCGTGCCGCGAACCGCCCGCCGCCCGCGGCGGCGGTGACCGCGCCGGCGCCCGGTGCTTCCTGCACGGAATTGCCGGACGGGTGTGCTACATTGAGCAGTTCCCGGTCGCCCCGGACCCGTCACTCATGCCGCAGCGCAAGCTCGATGTCGTACTGGACTCCGTCAAGCGTCTGCTCCGCGTAGGCGCAACGGCGAACCTCGTCAACCTGCTGCAGAAGCAGCACCCGGCCGACCTCGCCCAGGTCTTCACCGAGCTCTCCGACAAGGATCGCGAATCGGCGTTCTCGCTGCTGGTCGAGCGGAACGGGCGGCTGGCGATGGAGGCCCTCAGCGAGCTCGGTCCCGAAGGGGGCGCCGCGCTGCTCGCCGGCCGGTCCGCCGAGGAGATCGGCAAGCTGCTGCAGGAGCTGCCGTCGGACGATGCCGCCGCGGTCATCGACAACCTGCCCGAAGACCTCTCGACCGCCGTCCTCGAACTGATCCAGAAGCGTCCGGCTGGCGGCGACGTCGGCGAGCTGCTCGAGTACCCCGAGCAGACCGCCGGCCGCATCATGAACCCGAAGGTGTTCGCGCTGCCGGAGGACATCACGGCGGCCGAGGCGATCACCGCGCTGCAGACGTCGCGCGACTTCGAGATGGTCTTCTATCTCTACGTCATCGACTCGCGGCGGCACCTCGTCGGCGTGGTCTCGCTGCGGCGTCTCCTGCTCGTGCCCCAGGGCACGCCGCTCAAGCGGATCATGACGACCGACCTGATCAGCGCGCGGGTGGACACCGACCAGGAGGAAGTGGCGCGGCAGGTCGCGTCCTACAACCTGCTGGCGATTCCGGTCGTGGACGAGGAGAACAAGCTGGTCGGCGTCATCACGGTGGACGACGTCATCGACGTCATCAAGGACGAGGCCACCGAAGACGTCTACCGCCTGGCCGGCGTCACGGGCGACGACCGCGTCTTCACGCGCCCGTCCGAATCGCTGCGCAAGCGGCTGCCGTGGCTCCAGGTCAACCTGGTGACCGCGTTCGTCGCCGCCTCGGTCGTCGCGCTCTTCGAGGACACGATCGCGAAGGTCAGCGCGCTCGCCGTGTTCATGCCGGTCGTCGCCGGGATGGGGGGCAACGCGGCGACGCAGACCCTGACCGTCATCGTGCGCGGGATTGCCCTGGGCGAGCTGACCTGGGCGAACAGCCGCAAGGCCCTCCTGAAGGAGTCCGTGGTCGGCCTGGCCAACGGGTTCAGCTGCGGGCTGGTGGCGGCGCTCATCGTCTGGGTCTGGAAGGGCAATCCCTGGCTCGGCGGGATCATCGGCGCCGCGATGATCGTGAACATGTTCGTGGCGGCGACCTCCGGCACCCTGATTCCGCTGGCGCTCCGGGCGATGAAGGTCGATCCGGCGCTCGCCTCATCGGTATTCATCACGACCCTGACCGATGTGTTCGGGTTCCTGTCCTTCCTGGGCCTGGGCACACTCTTCATCAAATACCTCGAGGGGGCCGGTTAGAATAGAGGCGCTGTCATGCCGGTGTACCAGGCCGAGGCGCTGATCCTGCGCACGTACAAGCTCGGCGAGGCCGACCGGATTGTGGTGTTCCTGACCCGCGACCGCGGCAAGAAGCGCGGCGTGGCCAGGGGCGCGCGGCGGGCCAAATCGCGCTATACCGGCGCGCTGGAGCCGATGACGCGGGCCGGCGTGGCGTATTACGAACGGGAGCAGCGCGACCTCGTCCGGCTGAACTTCGTCGAGCCGACACGGTCGCCGTTGTCGGCGGCGTCCGGGGACGCGCTCGGGCACGTCGGGTATTTTGCCGAGCTGATCGACGAGTGGGCGCCCGAGGCGCACGCCGACGAGCGGCTCTACCGGCTCGGCTCGTCGGTCGTGGACGCCATCGCGGTGGGGGCGCCGGTGGAATCGCTGGCGCGCTACTTCGAATACTGGCTGCTGCGGCTGCAGGGGGTCTATCCGTCGGTGCGGCGGTGCCCGTCGTGCGGCGGCGCGCTCGGCGGCGGCGCGGCGATGCCGGCGCGGGAAACGGCGTTCGTCTGCCGCGGGTGTGCTCCTCCGGGCGGCGGCACGCTGCTGTCGGCGGAGGCCATGATGTTCCTGCACACCGCCACGGCGTGCGCGCCGGAGAACCTGGCGGCGCTCACGCTCGGCCCGCGTGCCGCCAGGGAGCTCGAAACAGCGCATCGGCGGCTGATTCAGGAGCACCTCGAGAAGGAGTTGAAGTCGGCCCGCGTCCTGCGCGAGATGCGTCAGGGTCGCTAGGGCAGCGTTCGCATGGTCACACTGCAACAGCTCATCTTCAAGTTGTCCGAGTTCTGGACGTCCCGCGGCTGCCTCCTGCAGCAGCCGCTCGACATCGAGATGGGCGCGGGCACCATGCATCCGGAGACGTTCCTCCGGGTGCTCGGGCCGGCTCCCTGGAGCGTCGCCTACGTCCAGCCGTCCCGCCGGCCCGCCGACGGCCGCTTCGGCGAGAATCCCAACCGCCTCTTCAAGCACCACCAGTTCCAGGTCATCCTGAAGCCGGCGCCTGACGACGTGCAGCAGCTCTACCTGCAGAGCCTCGAGGCGTGCGGCATCGACCTCCGCGCGCACGACGTCCGCTTCGAAGAGGACAACTGGGAGTCGCCGACGCTCGGCGCCTGGGGCATCGGCTGGCAGGTGCTCTACGACGGCCAGGAGATCACGCAGTTCACCTACTTCCAGCAGGCGGGCGGGCTCGACCTGGCGCCGATCTCGGTCGAGCTCACCTACGGCCTCGAGCGCTTCGCCATGGCGCTGCAGGACGTGGACGACGTCTACGACCTGGAGTGGGGCGCCGGCGTGAGCTACCGCGACGTCCGGCACCGCGACGAGGTGGAGCAGTCGAAGTACGCGTTCGGCCAGATGGACATGCCCGCCGCCGAGCTGCACGCCCTGCACCGCAGCCTGTTCGACCAGTATTACGGCCTCGCCGGCACCCTGCTGCGCTCCGGCCTCGTCCTGCCCGCGCTCGACTACTGCCTGAAGTGCTCGCACATGTTCAACCTGCTCGACGCGAGCGGCGGCATCGGCGTCACCGAGCGCATGGCCTACATCCTGCGGGTCCGGCAGCTGGCCGTGGCGATCGCCAAGGCGTGGGTAGGCGAAGAGGCCGCCGCCGTGGAAGGCAGTGTCTAGCCCGATGAGCAGAGAGCTGTTGATCGAGATCGGCGTCGAGGAGCTGCCGGCCTCCTGGATGCCGGGGTTGACGCGGCAGCTCGCGGAGCGGCTCGAGGCGCGCCTGAAAGAGCACCGCCTCGCGCCCGGCAGCCCGATCGAGTCGTTCAGCACCCCGCGTCGCCTCACCGTACGGCTGGAGCGGATCGCCGAACGCCAGGAGGACCTCGAGGAAACCGTCACCGGGCCTCCGGTGTCGGCGGCGTTCGGCGCCGACGGGCAGCCGACTCCCGCCGCCGTCGGCTTCGCCCGCAAGCAGGGGGTCGCCGTCGACGGAGCTCGGCCGCGCCTCAGTCGCCGAAGGGGGACTACCTGACGTTCCTCAAGCGGCAGCGCGGCCGGAGCGCCATCGACACCCTGCCCGACGTGCTGGGCGGCGTGCTCCGCGACCTGGCGTTCCCCAAGCAGATGCACTGGGACGCGACGCTCGACGACGGCCGCGGCGAGTTCGTCTTCGGCCGTCCGATCCGCTGGCTGCTGTTCCTGTACGGCGGGCGGGTCGTGCCGTTCACCATCGGCCGCGCCGCCAACGCCGCGGGGCCGTCAGGTCCAGGACGTCGCGTCGGGCGCCGCTCACCTACGGCCACCGCTTCCTGACGACGAGCGGCCGCGCCGGACGATCGATCAAGGTGCGCAGCTTCGAGGAGTACCAGGCGCGGCTCAAGGAGCACTTCGTCGTGCTGACCCACGCCGAGCGGCGCGAGCGCATCGCCCGCGACCTCGAGGGGCACGCCCGGCGGCTGGGCGGACGCGTCTCGCTCAAGGACCATCATGCCCTGCTCGACGAGGTGGCGGACCTGGTCGAGTTCCCGGCCGTGGTGGCCGGCTCGTTCGACCCGGCGTTCCTCGCGCTGCCGGAAGAGGTGCTGTCGACCACGCTCGTCCATCATCAGCACTACTTCCCGGTGCTGTCGGACCGCGGCGACCTCAAGGAAGCGTTCCTCGCCGTCGTCAACACCCAGCCGAAGGACGAGCGGCCGATCGCGAAGAACGCCGAGCGGGTCGTCACCGCGCGCCTGCGCGACGCGAGGTTCTTCTGGGAGAGCGACCGCAAGGTCGACGCTGGAGTCGCGGCTCGAGCGGCTGCACACTGTCCGGTTCCACAAGAAGCTGGGGAGCTATCGCGACAAGGCGGAGCGGATCGAGGCGCTGGCGGCGTGGATTGCCGCCGAGGTGTTCGGGCCGGCCGGAGGCGGCGGCGCACGCCGGCACCGCGGCGCGGCTCGCGAAGGCGGACCTGACGAGCGACATGGTGTTCGAGTTCCCCGAGCTGCAGGGCACGATGGGCGGCATCTACGCGCGCGAGGAAGGGCAGCCCGAGGCAGTGTGGAAGGCGATCTACCATCACTACCTGCCGGTGGCCGTCGAGGCCGACGCGCCGCCGGGGCGCGAGGCGCTCGGCGCGGCGGCCGTCAGCTGGGCGGCGGTGTCGCTGGCCGACAAGCTGGACACGGTGGCGGGGCTGCTGTTCGCGGGGGAGCGGGCGACCGGGTCCCGCGACCCGTTCGGCCTGCGCCGGCAGATGCACGGCATCGTGCGCATCCTGATGGACCTGCCGGAGCTGACCGGCATCGAGCGGGAGCTCGGCGTTCGCGGAGCTGGCGGCGCGGGCGCGCGGCGCCGTTCGGCGAGCCGGCCGACGGCGGGGAGTCAGGCCGCGACCTTCGCGGTGGAGCGCGTCCGTTTCGCGCTCGAGCGTGCGCGGCTTCCCGGTCGAGATCGTCGAGGCGGTGACCGCGGTGCCGGCGGTGGCACCGCTGCGGGCGCGGCGGCTCGCCCGGGCGCTGCAGGACCTGCGGTCGTCGGAGGACTTCCTGGCGCTCGCGGTGCTGTTCAAGCGGGTCAAGAACATCGCGAAGGAGCTGTCCGGCACGGCGGCGCTCGATCGCGACGCGCTCACCGAGCCGGCCGAGCGCGCCCTGCTCGAGGCGCTCGACGCGCGCCGGCCGGGGGTGGCGGCGGCCGCCGCGTCGGCCGACTATCGCCCGCGCCTTCACGGAGATCGCGGCGCTGCGCCCGGCCGTCGATCGGTTCTTCACGGAAGTGTTCGTCATGGCGGAGGACGCGCGCGTGAGGACGGCGCGCCTGACGCTGATGGCCGGCCTGCGCGACCTGATTCTCGATCTCGCAGACATCTCGGAAATCGTTCCTCACACGGAGTAGATACAGGAAATGGCGAAGAAACTGGCACGGAAGAAGACGGCGGCACGGCCCGCGGCAAAGAAGGCACAGGCGCCCGCGAAGACCGGACGCGCGAAGGCGCCGCGGCGAAGGCCGGCGGCAGGGCGCGCGAAGTACGTCTACTTCTTCGGCCGCAAGACCGACGGCGACGGCTCGATGAAGCCGCTGCTCGGCGGCAAGGGCGCGAATCTCGCCGAGATGTGCCGCATCGGGCTGCCGGTGCCGCCCGGATTCACCATCACCACCGAGGTCTGCAGCTACTTCTACGCCAACAAGCGGACGTATCCGCCGTCGCTGCGCGGCGAGATGGAGCGCGGCATCGCCGCCCTCGAGCAGCAGACCGGCAAGAAGTTCGGCGACCTGAAGAACCCGCTGCTGGTGTCGGTGCGCTCGGGCGCCCGCGACTCGATGCCGGGGATGATGGACACCATCCTCAACCTCGGCCTCAACGACCAGACCGTCGAGGCGCTCGCGGTCAAGACCGGAAACCCGCGCTTTGCCTGGGACTGCTACCGCCGCTTCGTGCAGATGTACGGCGACGTCGTGCTCGGCGTGCAGAAGCGCCCGGACGAGGACCACGAGCCGTTCGAGATGGTGATCGAGAAGCTCAAGCACGAGCGCTATCACGAGGACATCGAGGACACCAAGCTGAGCGTCGACGACCTCAAGGAGCTCGTCGCGCGCTTCAAGGCGCTGGTCAAGGACCGGGTCGGCAAGCAGTTCCCCGAGCTCGCCGTGGGACCAGCTGCTCGGCGCCGTCGGTGCGGTGTTCGGGTCGTGGATGAACGATCGGGCGATCGTCTACCGCCGCAAGTACAACATCCCGACCGAGTGGGGCACCGCCGTCAACGTCCAGGCGATGGTCTACGGCAACACCGGCGAGCGCTCGGGATCGGGCGTCGCGTTCACGCGCAACCCGGCCAACGGCGTCAAGGAGTTCTACGGCGAGTTCCTGATCAACGCCCAGGGTGAGGACGTCGTCGCCGGCGTGCGCACGCCCGAGCCGGTCGCCGAGCTGAAGAAGCAGCTGCCGCAGGCCTACGCCGAGCTCGAGCGATCCGCCAGACCCTCGAGAAGCGCTTCAAGGACGTCCAGGACTTCGAGTTCACCATCGAAGACGACGAGGTCTACATGCTGCAGACCAGGAACGGCAAGCGCACCGCGATGGCGGCGCTGAAGTTCTCGGTCGACATGTACAAGGAGAAGCTGATCGACTGGAAGACGGCGGTGATGCGCAACCCGGCCGACCAGCTCGAGCAGCTGCTCGCCCCGGTGTTCGACCTCGCCGAGGTCGCCAAGGCGCAGGTCATCGCGACCGGCCTGCCGGCCGGCCCGGGCGCGGCGTCCGGGCAGATCTACCTCAATGCCGACCGCGCGGTGGTGGCGGCCGACAAGGGCGAGAAGGTGCTGCTCGTCCGCGTCGAGACCTCGCCCGAGGATCTGCGCGGCATGATCGCGGCCGAGGGCATCCTCACCGCGCGCGGCGGCGTGTCGTCGCACGCGGCGCTGGTCGCCCGCCAGATGGGCAAGGTCTGCGTCTGCGGCGCCGCGGCGGTCGAGGTCGACTACCAGGCGCGCACCGTGACGGTCCAGGGGCAGCGCTTCAAGGAAGGCGACTGGATGTCGATCGACGGCACCGCCGGCAAGGTCTACGCCGGCGAGGTCAAGACCGCGCCGTCGGAGATCGTCGCCGGCCTGATCAACGGCGACCAGGCGGCGCAGCAGACCGAGAAGTTCAAGCACTTCCAGCAGCTGATGAAGTGGTGCTCGGCGGCGACCCGCATGAGCGTCCGGACCAACGCCGACACGCCGGAGCAGGCGGCCAACGCCGTGGCGTTCGGCGCCGTCGGCATCGGCCTGACCCGCACCGAGCACATGTTCTTCGAGGGGGATCGCATCGACGCGATGCGCGAGATGATCCTCGCCGAGTCGGTCGAGGAGCGGAAGGCGGCGCTCGCCAAGCTGCTGCCGTACCAGCGCGAGGACTTCGCCGGCATCTTCCGGGCGCTCAAGGGCTACCCGGCGACGATCCGCTTCCTCGATCCGCCGCTCCACGAGTTCCTGCCGCACACCAAGGAGCAGCAGGAGGAGCTGGCCAAGAAGATCGGCGTGCCGGCGGCGCGGATCCAGCAGCGCGTCGCCCAGCTGCACGAGTTCAACCCGATGCTCGGCTTCCGCGGCTGCCGCCTCGGCATCGGCTATCCCGAGATCTCGGCGATGCAGGCGCGCGCGGTCTTCGAAGCCGCGGCCGAGGTGCAGAAGGAAGGCATCAAGGTCCGGCCCGAGATCATGATTCCGCTGGTCGGGTTCAAGAAGGAGCTCGATCTCCAGATCGAGGTCGTGCGCCAGGCGGCGCGCGACGTCGAGGCGGAGCACAAGGTCAAGCTGAACTACATGGTCGGCACGATGATCGAGATCCCGCGCGGGGCGCTCACCGCCGACGAGATCGCGCAGTCGGCGGAGTTCTTCAGCTTCGGCACCAACGACCTCACCCAGACCGGCCTCGGCATGTCGCGCGACGACTCGGGGTCGTTCCTGCCGCAGTATCAGGAGCTCGAAATCGTCACGAAGAACCCGTTCGCGACGATCGACGCCAGCGGCGTCGGCCAGCTCGTCGAGATCGCGGTCGCCAAGGGGCGGGCGGCCCGTCCCGAACATCAAGCTCGGGATCTGCGGCGAACACGGCGGCGACCCGTCCTCGATCCAGTTCTTCGAGAAGGTCGGGCTCGACTACGTGAGCTGTTCGCCGTACCGCGTGCCGGTGGCCCGGCTCGCGGCGGCCCAGGCCGCCCTGCGGAGCAAGGCCGGGGATTGATTCGGGTTTTCAAGCACGAGAGAGGGACCACCACGACCGCCGGCGAGGTGGTCCCTTCCTGGATCGCGCCGGGGAGCGGGGTGCTGGTGTGGGTGGACCTCGTGGAGCCCACCGCCGAGGAGGGCCGGGTGCTCTCCGAGGTGTTTCATTTCCACGAGCTCGCCATCGAGGACGCCCTCAACTCGATTCACCATCCCAAGATCGAGTCGTACGGCGAGTACCTCTACCTGATTCTCCACGGCATCGACTTCCACGCGCGCCAGCACCAGTTCACCACGCAGGACGTCGATTTCTTCCTCGGTCCGACATATCTGGTGACCGTCCATCGCGGCCCCTCCCGATCGATCGGCACCGTCGCCGACATCTGCACCCGCAACCACCACCTGCTCGGCGAAGGGCCGGGCGCGCTGATGCACCGCATCATCGACGCGATGGTGGACAACTACCGCCCGGAGATCGACAAGCTGCAGGCCCGGCTCGACAAGCTGGAGGCCGAGGTGTTCGAGCATCCGGACCCGCATCTTGCCCGCAAGATCCTGGACTTCAAGCGCGACATCTCCTCGCTCCGCCGCATCGTCCCGCCGCAGCGGGATGCCGTCGGCCGTCTCGCCCGCCGCGAGTATCCCTTGATCGACGAATCGCTGGCCTACCGCTTCCGCGACATCCACGATCACCTGGTCCGCCTCTCGGACGAGGCGATGTTCTTCCAGGACCGGATCTCCGGGATTCTCGACGCGCACCTCTCGTCGGTCTCGAATCAGCTGAACGGCGTAATGAAGGTGCTGACCATCATCGCGACGCTGTTCATGCCGCTGACCGTCCTGACCGGCATGTGGGGCATGAACGTGCCGCTGCCCGCCTTCCCGGGCGGGGAAGCGGCGCAGTTCTGGTGGGTCGCGGCCTTCATGGCGCTCCTCAGCATCGGCATGCTGTGGTTCTTCCGCCGGCTGAGATGGATCTAGGTGAAGGGGGCGGCGGGGTTTCAAGGTGCAGCGGGGTTCAAGGTGCAAGGTGCGAGGTTCAGGGTGCAGGGTGCAAGGTTCAGCGTGCACGGGGCGGGCGACCGGGTTGGTAGCGGGCCCGAGCATTGCGCGGCCGGGATGAACGTGGAAGGATGACCCGGAACCGCATCGTAAGCGAACCCTGCACCTTGCACCCTGAACCGTGAACCACAAGTGTCAAAGATTCACCTCCTCCCCCTCCACCTCGCCAACCAGATCGCCGCCGGCGAGGTCGTCGAGCGTCCCGCATCGGTCGTCAAGGAGCTGGTCGAGAATGCGCTCGACGCCGGCGCCCGCCGGATCGCCGTCACCATCGAGCTCGGCGGCAAGAAGCTCATTCGCGTCGAGGACGACGGGGAAGGGATGGACGCGGAGGACGCGCAGCTGGCCGTCGAGCGGCACGCGACGAGCAAGATCGCCCGCCCCGAGGACCTCGGCGCCATCCGGACGCTCGGCTTCCGCGGCGAGGCGCTGCCCAGCATCGCCTCGGTCTCCCGCTTCCTCCTGCGCACACGCGCCCGCGGCGCGGCGGCCGGCACCGAGATTCGCATCACCGGCGGCGCCGTCGATGCCGTCCGCGATGCGGGCACGCCGGAGGGCACCGGCATCGAGGTCGCCGACCTGTTCTACAACCTGCCGGCGCGGCGCAAGTTCCTCAAGTCCGACACCGCCGAGTCCGCCCAGATCTCCCGCCTCCTCACCCAGCTGGCGCTCGGCTATCCCGAGATCGGCTGGACGCTGACGTCCGGTCCGCGGCGGCTGCTCGAGTGCCCGCCGGCGCGGGGGCTGGCCGAGCGGTTCTTTCAACTCTTTGGCGACCGGCCCGACCTCCTGGAGTTCCGCAAGGAAGCCGCCGGCCTGGTGGTCCACGGCTACGTCGCCGCCCTCGGCGATCACGGGCCGGTGCGCGGCTCCCAGCACGTCTTCGTCAACCGCCGCATCGTCAAGGACCGGACGATCGCGCATGCGATCATCGAGGCCTACAGCGTGGCGACGATCAAGGAGCGCAGCCCCGAGGTGCACCTGTTCATCGAGATCCCCCCGGATCGCGTCGATGTCAACGTGCACCCGACGAAGGCGGAGGTGCGCTTCCTCGAAGGCTCGCTGGTGCACGAGGTGCTGCGCCGCGGGCTCGGCGAGGTCCTTGGCCGGGGACCGGCGCCGGAGCTGCAGCTGACGCCGGTCGACACGCGCCCGGGTGAGCCCACGCCGATGGTGATTCCCGGCGTGCTGGCAGGGGCGAGCGTGGCCAATCGCTGGGTGCCGGCGCCGTACCCCGTCAGCCGGCCGATCCCATCGGCGAATGCCACCCCGCATTACGAGCAGGACGGGCGCTCAGGACCTGCCGGTCAGCCCCTGCCGCCCGCGAGCGAGGCCCCGGGGGCTCCGGCCGGTGAGGGGAGCGCCGCCGGCGCACCCGCCGCGCCGGACTCGCGCCCGATGATCCCGCTCGGCCAGTTCCGGGACACCTACATCGTCGCCATGGACGACGAGGGGATTGCGATCATCGACCAGCACGTCGCGCACGAGCGCGTGCTGTTCGAGCAGGTCATGGAGAAGCTGACATCCGGCCGGCTCGAGAGCCAGCGGCTGCTGGCGCCGATCGTCGTCGAGTTGTCGGCCGCCGGGCGCCAGGCGCTCGCGCAGAATGCCGCGGTCCTCGAACGGTTCGGCCTCGAGGTGGAGGCGTTTGGCGGCGGCAGCGTGATGCTGATCGCGGTGCCAGCGCTGCTCGACCCGGCGGAGTGCGAAGCTGTCGTCCGCGCGCTCGCGGAGGATCTCGAGGGGGCGGGCGGCGGCACGCGCGTCGAGGACGCGCTGCGGCGGATTGCCGCGACGATGGCCTGTCACGCCGCGGTGAAGGCCAACTATCCGCTGACCCAGGAGAAGATGCTGTACATCCTGGCGGAGCTGCGCCGGACGGCGTATTCGAGCGTCTGCCCGCACGGCCGTCCCGTGATGCTGCGGATCACGCGCCGCGAAGTCGAGAAGAACTTCCAGCGGATCTGACGACACCCCGGCGGGCGCCGGCCGGGCTCAGGGCAGCTCGCGGATCCAGATGTTCCTGAAGCTGATCGGCTCGCTCGGATCGTTGTGCGACTGCAGCTTGATCGGGGCGGCGTCGTGCTTCTTGTACTGCGGCGCGCCGATGTAGAGCGTCTCTCCCTTGAGCTCGAAGTGATCCTGGATCAGCACGCCGTTGTGGAACGCGGTCACGGCGGCCGGGGTCTTGACCGAGCCGTCGGCGTTGAACGTCGGCGCCGTCCAGATCACGTCGTACGCCTGCCACTCGCCCGGCTTGCGGCTGGCGTTGACGAGGGGCGGCGACTGCTTGTAGATGCTGCCCGCCTGGCCGTTCACGTAGGTCTTGTTCTCGAACGAATCGAGGATCTGCAGTTCGTAGCCGGCATCGCCGGGCCCGGTCGAGGCCAGGAACAGCCCGCTGTTGCCGCGCCCCTGATCCTTGCCGGTGATGTTCGCCGGGATCCGCCACTCGATGTGGAGCTGATAATTCCGGAAGCCCCGTTTCGTCTGGATGTTGCCGGCCTTCTTGTTGACCGTGATCACGCCGTCGGCGACCGTCCAGCCGGCGGGGGACTGGTCCTTCGTCGAGACCCACTGGTCGAGGTTCTTGCCGTCGAAGAGCACGACCGCGTCGGCGGGTGGCGCGCTGTTCGAAGGGCCGGGACTCACGACTTTCGGGACCGGCTCCCAGACCTCCGTGTCCTTCGGGCTCGGCTTGGCGGTCTGGCCCGCGGCGACGGCCGGCCAGGTGAGAGTGGAGAGAAGGGCGGCGATGACGAAGGTGTGTGAAGACATAGGAGACATAGGAGACATATCCGTGAGCTGCGTGATGTCCTGGATTTTGCGCGCCGCCCGCGCGGACTGTCAAGAAGGGGCGGACGTGCCCCGGGCCTTGAGGTAAGCTCTCCCCATGCATCGACGCGACTTCCTCACCCGGGCGGCGGCGCTGCCGGCGCTCGCCGCGCTGCCATCGGCGGCCTCCATCGACCCCATCAAGCGGACCGGCGGACCGCAGATGAAGCTCAGTCTCGCCGCCTACTCGTTCCGGACGGCGCTGGCCGGGCCGAAGAAGTCGATGACCCTCGACGACTTCGTCGATCTCGCCTCGACCTACGACCTCGAAGGCGTCGAGCCGACGTCGTACTACTTCCCGGAGCCGGCGACGCCGGCGTATTGCCGTGCGCTGCGGCGGCACGCGTTCGTGCAGGGGCTGTCGATCTCGGGCACCGCCGTCCGCAATACCTTCACGCACCCGCCCGGGCCGGCGCTCGACAAGGAGCTCGACCACGTCAAGCGCTGGGTCGACCTCGCCGCGGAACTGCACGCGCCGACCATCCGGATCTTTGCCGGCAATGCCCAGAAGGGCACGTCCGAAGCCGATGCGCGGAAGTGGTGCATCGACGCGATCCAGCGGGCCTGCGAGCACGCGGCCACCCGCGGGGTCTTTCTCGCGCTCGAGAACCACGGCGGCATCGTCTCGACTCCCGACCAGCTGCTCGCCATCGTCCAGGCCGTCAAGTCGGAGTGGTTCGGCGTGAACCTCGACACCGGCAACTTCCACGGGGCCGATCCCTACGCCGATCTCGTGCGGCTGGCGCCCTACGCCGTGGTGGTGCAGGTCAAGACGGAGATGGTGTCCGGCAAGGGCCCGAAGCAGGAAGCGGACCTCGGGCGGCTGATCACGATGCTGCGCAACGTGAACTACCGCGGGTTCGTGACGCTCGAATACGAGGCCGAGGAGGAGCCGTCCAAGGCGGTTCCACGCTACCTGCGGGAGCTGCGCAAGCTGATCGCCTGAGGTCACCGGCCGTGGACGACAGCCTGACTCACCCGGGGGGAGTGCGCCCCGAGCCGGGACGCCGTGCGACCGGGGCGCTGGCGATCGTCGCTCTGCTGGCCCTGATCTCCACGGGGCCTCTGGCAGACGTGGCGGCGGTCCAGCCGCCGCCCCCGTTCGCGACGATCTCGATCGTCGGGACGAACGACCTGCACGGCGGCATCCTCCCGCGAGACGGTCGCGGCGGTCTCGCCCTCCTGTCCGGCTACGTGAAGAACCTCCGCGCCGCCCGGGCGGCCGATGGGGGCGCCGTGCTCCTCGTCGACGGCGGGGACATGTTCCAGGGCACGCTCGAATCCAACCTCACCGAGGGTGCCTCGGTCATTGCCGCCTACAACGCGATCGGCTACACCGCCGCGACGATCGGCAACCACGAGTTCGACTTCGGCCCGGTGGGGCCCGCCACGAGCCCGGCCGGTCCGGGGGACGACCCGCGGGGCGCGCTGAAGGCCCGCGCCGCCGAGGCGGGGTTTCCGCTGCTGGCGGCGAACCTGATCGACGGCACCGGCACGCCAGTGAGCTGGCCGAACGTCAAGCCGTCCGTGCTGGTCGAGGCCGCCGGGCTGAAGGTCGGCATCATCGGCGTCATCACCAGCGAAGCCATGAGCGCGACCACCCCGGCCAACGTCCAGGGGCTGCGGGTGGCGCCGCTCGCCCCGGCCATCATCGAACAGGCGACGCGCCTCCGCGCCCAGGGGGCCGCCGTCGTGATCGTGACGGCGCACGCCGGCGGGCGCTGCGGCAGTTTCGCCAACCCGGCGGACCTATCCACTTGTGACGACGCGGCCGAGATCGTCGCGGTCGCGCGCGCCGTCCCCCGCGGCCTGGTCGACGTGATCGTCGGGGGGCACACCCACGCCGGCATGGCGCACGAGGTCAACGGCATCGCTATCAGCGAGGCGTTCGCCAATGGCCGGGCGTTCGGCCGGGTGGACGTCATGGTGGACCGCGCCAGCGGGAAGGTGACCGCGAAACGGATCTTCCCCCCGCGCGACCTGTGCCCGGTCGTGGACCCGCAGATCGGCACGTGCCATGGCGCACCACTCTCCGGGCCCGCCATGGTGCCGGCGACGTATGAGGGCGCGCCGGTCGTGGCGGATACGGCGATCGAGAGCGCGCTCGCCCCGACGCTGGCCAAGGTGACGGCCCTCAAGGCCCGTCCGATCGGCATCGTCGTCGAGACCCCGATCCGGCGGCTGATTCCCGGTGACTCACCGCTCGGGAACCTCTACACGGATGCCATGCGCGCGTCGGTTCCTGGCGCGGACGTGGCGCTGCACAACACGACGGGGGGGCTGCGCGCCGACCTGCCGCCCGGGCCGGCCGTCTACGGCAGCATCTACGAGGTCATGCCGTTCGACAACAAGGTCGTCACGGTGACACTGACCGGGGCGGAGCTCCGGACGGTCTTCGCGAACCAGCTGCAGAAGAACCGGCGGGTGTTCAGCGTCTCCGGCGTCCGCATCGAGGCGGGCTGTGCGGGCGGCGGCATCAAGGTGACGATCGTGCGGCCGTCAGGTGCGCCGGTCGCGGACGACGAGCAGCTCCGCGTCGTCGTCAACGACTTCCTGGCGATGGGCGGCGACGACATCCTGACCCCGGTCATCCCGCCCGGCGGGCTGGCGATCTCCGACACGGGCCGGCTCGCCAGGGACGTGCTGGCGGACTACCTGACGGCGGCAGGCGGCCGCCTGCGCGAGGAGCAGCTCGTCGACCACGTCCGCCCGCGGCTGATCCATCCGGGACCGCGGCCGGTCACCTGCAACTGACCGTGGTGCCGATGCCGGATCCCGCCATCCAGTTCGGGCCGATCGACATCTATCTCTTCGACCAGATCCTGCGCCGGCGGATCCAGCCGCCGATGCGTGTGCTCGACGCCGGCTGCGGCAGCGGCCGCAACCTGGTGTACCTCCTCCAGGCCGGATGCGATGTGTTCGGCGTGGACAGCGACCCGGGGGCCGTCGCCGAGGTGCGGCGGCTGGCGGCGCAGCTGGCGCCGCGGCTGCCGGCGAGCAACTTCCGCCTCGAGCTCGTCGAGCGCATGACGTTCCCGGACGCCTGCGCCGATGTCGTCATCAGCAGCGCGGTGCTGCACTTCGCGCGGGACGAGGCACACTTCTCGGCGATGCTGCACGAGTGCTGGCGGGTGCTCGCACCCGGCGGGCTGTTCTTCTGCCGGCTGGCGTCGACGATCGGGATGGAGGGGCGTCTCGGGGCGGCCGCGGGGCGCCGCTGCGACCTGCCGGACGGCAGCCAGCGCTATCTGGTAGACCAGCCCATGCTCCTCGGCTTGACGCGGGCGCTTGGTGGCGAGCTGGTCGATCCGCTCAAGACCACGGTCGTGCAGGACGCGCGGTGCATGACGACGTGGGTGGTGCGCAAGCGGGGGGGCGGAGGGGGTGCCGGGCGTCCATAAGCACCGCTGATACTTCTACAAGTGTGTGAGCCTGCGCGCTTTACGCTTGACGGCCGAAGCGAAAGGGTTTACAGTTTTGTCATCCCAGCAAGTCTTGTGGCCTGTTGCTTCAGGTCAAAGGCCACTGTTCCAAGCGAAAAGGGCTAACCCCCTGTTAACGGGGTGCGCAAAGCCGAAGCACATCGGTCGAGAGGCGACCGTTGGGCTGTTCGGCTGCCGAACTTGGAGTTCGTATGTCTAACCGCCGTGTTGCTGTTCCCGTGGTGATCGCTCTCGCGTTCGCCGTCCTGTTTTTTGGTCTTGGCAGCCTGGCCGCCCGGCCCGGCGTCGATGCCCAGCAGATTGCCGCCCTCCGCGCGGAAATCGACCAGCTGCGCAAATTCCAGCCTGCTGCCGTCACCGGCACCTCCGGCATCACCGGGTCCGACGCCGACCGCGCTGTCGAAGACGAAGCGAGCCGCGCCGCCATCGTCGAGGATGTCAAACGGCAGCTGCAGAGCGAGATGGGGCTGCTGCCGCTCACGCTCATCCGCGATCGCCGGCAGAGTTTCGTCGAGCTCTATTCCTACGACGACCGCGGCGCGAGCAGCTACGGCACCGCCGGCTACCTCGGCAACGGCTACTTCATCACCGTGAAGCACGGCGTCATCGCGCTCGGCCAGGAGGGCGCCGCGGACCCCCGCGAGATCGTCTCCATCAAGCTGATGCACGAAGGGCGGGCCCTCAGCGCCAAGGTCGTCGATGCCGGCGATGCGCGCGTCGAGGTGGACCCGGGCGACTGGGCCATCCTGAAGGTCAAGGAGCCGATCGACCTGCCGGCCCTGAACGTCAATCTCGACTATCAACTTCGATTTCGCCGACCCGATCTTCCGGCTCGGCAACGACTACTCGAAGGGGATCATCGCCGCGACCGGCTACGTCGGCCAGCGCACGCCGAACAAGCTGGTGACGTGCCTCACCGACGGGCATCCGGGCGTGTCCGGCGGCGGCGTGCTCAACACCGACGGTCAGCTCGTCGGCATCCCGATCGGCCGGATGCAGGGTGACTTCCGCTTCTCGTTCATCCTTCCTCTTCGCGAGGAGATGTTCCGGAAGGTGAAGCCCGCGGCGTCCGTGATTCCCGCCACGCCCTGATCCGCTGCCGGATCGTGGCCTCGAAGCCGCGATCGGTCGGCTGGTAGAACCGCCGGCCCGCGTGCGCCGGCGGCAGGCAGTCCATGTCCGCCACGCCCGCGGCTTCGTCGTGGGCGTAGCGATAGCCCTTCCCGTAGTCGAGATCCTTCATCAGCCTGGTCGGCGCGTTGCGCAGGTGCAGCGGCACCGGCTCCGCCACTTCCTGCGCCGCCGCCTCCGCCGCCGCGGTGTAGGCCGCGTAGACCGCGTTGCTCTTCGGGGCGGTCGCCAGGTAGATGGCCGCCTGCGCCAGCGCCGTGTTCCCCTCGGGCAGCCCGACGAAATGCACGGCGTCCTTCGCGGCGATGGCGACCGCCAGCGCGTGCGGGTCGGCGTTGCCGATGTCCTCCGAGGCGAACCGCACCAGCCGGCGCGCGACGTAGAGCGGGTCTTCGCCCGCCTCGAGCATGCGGGCCAGCCAGTAGACCGACGCATCCGGGTCGCTGTTGCGCATCGACTTGTGGAGCGCCGAGATCAGGTTGTAGTGCTCTTCGCCCGTCTTGTCGTAGAGCAGGGCGCGGTTCTGCGCCAGGTCGGCCACGAGCGCCGCATCGATCCGGCCGGTCGCCGCTGCGGTCGCCGCCGCGAGCTCCAGCAGGTTCAACGCCACCCGGGCGTCGCCATTCGCGTATCGTGCGATCCCCATCAGCGCGTCTTCGTCGGCGCCGATGCCCGTCGAGCCGAGGCCGCGGTCCGGGTCGTCGAGCGCGCGGCGCAGGATCTCGGCGACGCGCTCCGGGCGGAGCGGCTTGAGCACGTGCACCTTGGACCGGGACAGCAGCGCCGAGTTGACCTCGAACGACGGGTTCTCCGTGGTGGCGCCGATGAGCACGATGTCGCCGGCCTCGACGCGGGGCAGGAACGCGTCCTGCTGCGCCTTGTTGAAGCGGTGGATCTCGTCGATGAACAGGATGGTCCGGCGGCCGCTCCGCCGGCGTGCGTCCTCCGCCTCGGTCATCACCGCGCGGATCTCCTTGATCCCCGACAGCACCGCGCTGAACGCGATGAAGTGCGCGCGGGTGGCGCCGGCGATCAGCCGGGCCAGCGTGGTCTTGCCGGTACCGGGCGGGCCCCAGAGGATGATCGACTGCAGGCGGTCCTGCTCGATCGCCTGCCGCAGCGGCCGCCGCGGCCCGATGAGCGCTTCCTGGCCGACGAACTCGTCGAGCGTCCGCGGCCGCATCCGCTCGGCCAGCGGCGCGGCGCCGGGCGCTTCCGGCGCCGGTTTCTCCCCCTCGTCATCGAAGAGCGACATCGTCAAGGCCTGGCCTCTCGCTGCCGCTGCGCCTCGTAAGCGACGAGGGCCGCGGCGATGGCCACGTTCAGCGACTCCACGCCGCCGCGCATGGGAATGGTGAGCGGCGCGTCGGCGGCCGCGAGCAGGGCGTCGCCGACGCCGGCGCCTTCGCCGCCGAGCAGGATCGCGCTCGGCCGGCGCAGGTCGCAGCAGCGAAGGGGCGTGCCGCCGCGCGGCACCGCGGCGTAGACGTGCAGCCCGCGGGCGCGCGCCGCCGCGATCGCGCGGTCGAGCGGCTGGCGCGCCGCCACCGGCAGCCGGAAGACGCTGCCCATGGAGCCGCGCAGCGCCTTCCAGCCGAACGGGTCGGCGGTCGCCTCGCTGGTGATCACGCCGGTGGCGCCGCAGCCGGCGGCGGCGCGGATGATCGCGCCGACGTTGCCGGGATCCTGGACGCCGGCGAGCACCAGCACGAGCTGCGGCGGCCGCGCGAGCGCGTCCTCGAGCGTCGCCGTCCGGCGCAGCCCGATCGCGACCATGCCCGAGGGCTGCCGCACCGGGCTGATCGCGGAGAGGACGGCCGGCGTGACGCCGACCACGCGGGCCCCGCGGCTGGCGGCGAGGGCCGCGAGGGCCGTTTCCTCGCTGTCCGGTTCGTCCCGCACCGCCACGATCTCGAGCGGCACCTGCGCCGCGAGCGCCTCGGCAACGAGGTGGGCGCCATCGAGGAGCAGCCCGTCGCCAGGGGCGCCGGCGGCGTCGCGGAAGCGGCGGACGATCGGGTTCTGCCGGCTGGAAATGCGCTCCACTGAGAGGGATTGTACGGCCTGTGTGCGGCCGCGCGGTTGGCCGGAGCCGGCCACCCCTGACGTGCTACCATTTCCCCGAATGAAGGCCCGCCTCCTCAAGAAGTTCGAAGACGAGCTCATGCAGCTGGACCGGGAGCTCAAGACCGAGCTGCCGCAGGAGATCCGGCGGGCGCGTGAGCTCGGCGACCTCCGCGAAAACGCGGAGTATCACGCCGCCAAGGAGCGCCAGCGGCTCGTCGAAGTGCGCATCAGCCTGCTCAAGAAGCGCGTCAGCGACATCCACCTGATGAACCTCGACAAGGTGCCGAAGGACAAGGTCGGGTTCGGCTCGACCGTCCACCTCAAGGACGCGGCGGCTGATGGCCTGACCATCTACCAGCTGGTGATGCCGGAGGATGCGGACGTCGAGCACGGCCTGATCTCCACCGCTTCGCCGATCGGCCGCGCCCTGCTCAACAAAGAGGAGGGAGACGAGGTCATCGTCACCACCCCCAGCGGCAGCCGCACATTCGAGCTGGTGAAGCTGCAGACCATTCACGACGAAGCGTAGCCGCGTCCGGATGTCCTCGATGAGGATGCCCCGAGACGCGCGCAGGAACTCGTGATCACACCCGAAAGCCCGGACCGGCTCTATTCCACCCGCCTGCGGACGGCGGTCGTCCTCACGGGGTCGGGGACGGCCGGCGCCTACCATGCCGGCGTGCTGCGCGCGCTGCACGAAGCGGGCGTGCGCGTGGACCTGGTCGCGGGCCGCGGCATGGGGGCCGCCAGCGCGATGTTCGCCGCGGTTGACGGCGGGGCGCGGCTGTGGGACCGGACCGGGGTGTGGAAGAGCCGCGTCGCGACCCGCTTCTACAACTGGCGTACCGCGCTGCGGGTGGCCGGGCTGGCCCTGGCCGCGACCACCGCGGTGTTGCTGTTTCCGCTGCTGCTGTTCGCGGCGGCGATTGTCGTCGGCCTGGCCGGGTTCATCCTGACGCTCGTCGGCCTCGAGCGCGCGGGCAGCGCGCTGACCGTCGGCTTCACCGAGCAGCTGGCCGCGCTCTTCGCGCCGGTCGCCATCCCGACGGTGGTGCCGCGGCTGGTGCTGCTCGGCGTGCTCACGGCGCTCGGGGCGCTCGGAGCGAGCCTGATCGGCCACCAGTTGACCCGCCGCGCGCACCGCAGCGTCCGGCAGCGGCGCATCGACGTGCTGTGGCGCCTCGTCGCCAGCCCACTGACGGCGTCGGTCACGTTCGAAGCGTTCGCGGCGGAACTGTGGACGCTGATCAAGGGGGCCGCGCCGCTGCAGCAGCCGCGCGACGCCGAGCTCGGGCGGCGCTACGTCGAGCTGCTGACCGAGAACATGGGGCAGCCCGGGTTCCGCGAGCTGCTGGTGGTGGCCCACGACCTCGACGCGCGCCAGGATGTGGTCTTTGCCTTCCTCGCGGAGCAGTATCGCGGGCGTTTCTTCGGCCGGCCGGTGCCCGGCGGCGCGGCGCGGGCGTCCGAGGCGTTCGATCTGTCCGGCGTTGCGCGCGACCACGCGATGGACGTGCTGTCCGCCTCGCTGACGCTGCCGCTGGCCGTCGAACCGCATCTCGTCCCGTTTGCCGCGGAAGGGCCCTGGCGGGGAGAGACGCACCGCCTGTGCGACCGCCCCGGATCGCTCTCGAGGGTGCTCGACGAGGTCGCGGCCGCGGGCGCCGAACAGGTGGTGCTCCTCACCGGCTCGCCGCGCTCGGGCCGCCCGCACGAGCTCAACGCCCGCCGCGGCGATCCCAGGGGCGGCGCCGGCGAGCAGCTGGCGGCGTTCGAGGCGGCCTCGGTGCGGGACGTGCTCGACCACTTCAGCGGCCGCTTCGCCGGCCTTTACGTGATCCGCCCCGAGCACAATCCGCTGGGCCCGATGGATTTCCGCGGCGTCCGGGACGAACGATCCGATCGTGGCTATTCCCTGGCCGAGCTCGTGGACCGCGGCTACGAAGACGCCTACCGGCAGTTCATCGACCCGGTCGTCGGGGCGAGCGGTGAGCAGATGCAAACGCGCGGGGGATCAGTCGAGTGGACGGATCCCCGCGTTCCGGAGCTGTGATGCACAAGCCTGCAAGCGATCAGCCCGCCACGGGCACGACCCCCCGGGCACACGGGGCGAAGGGCACCGCCGAGCCGCTGACGGTGCCGATCTACGAAACGACGACCTTCCGCTTCGACAACGCGGCGCAGGTGTGCGAGTACAACGAGGGCAAGTCCGCCAGGTATTTGTATTCGCGCTACGGCAACCCGACGGTGTCGGCTGTCGAGGACGAGGTGGCGGCGCTCGAGGGGGCGGAGGCGGCGCTGGTGTTCTCGAGCGGCCAGGCGGCGACGACCACGGCCCTCCTCGCCCTGCTGCGCGCCGGCGACGAGATCGTCTGCAGCACGGCGGTCTACGGCGGGACGCTGCACGTGCTCGGCGACGTGTTCTCGAAGCTCGGGGTCGCGGTCCGGTTCGTGCCAATCGAGGACCTCGCGCGGCCGGACGCCGCCCTGTCGGACAAGACGGCGATCGTCTGGTTCGAGTCGCCGGCCAATCCGACCCTGCGCTGCGTCGACATTGCGGCCGTGGCCGCGGCCTGCCGCGGCCGCGGCGTGCGCACGATCATCGACAGCACGTTCGCCAGCCCCGCGAACCAGCGGCCGCTGGCGCTCGGCGCCGACCTGGTCATGCACAGCGCCACGAAATACCTGAACGGCCACAGCGACGTGACCGCCGGCGCGCTGGCGGGCCCCGCCGACCTGATTGGCGAGATTGAGAAGATGCGCCGGCGTGTCGGCACCAACCTCGACCCCTACGCGGCGTACGCGCTCGGGCGCGGGTTGAAGACGCTGGGCGTCCGGGTGGCGCGCCAGAACGCCAGCGCGCAGGCCGTGGCCGAATGGCTCGCGAACGACCGCCGGATCGAGGTCGTGCACTATCCGGGCCTGCCGCAGCACCCCGACCATGCGCTGGCAAAGCGGCAGATGCGCGGCTTCGGCGGGATGGTGTGCGTGGACCTTGGCGGCGGCTACGACCGCGCCGAGCGGTTCTTCGACAGCCTGGGCGTGTTCCAGCGTGCGGCGAGCCTCGGCGGGGTCGAAAGCCTCTGCAGCCTTCCCGTGCTGACCTCGCAGTGGGGCTATACGGACGACGAGCTGCGGGCGGCGGGGGTGACCCGCAGCATGGCGCGGCTCTCGGTGGGGCTGGAAGAGGCCGATGCGCTGATTGCGGATCTGGACCAGGCGCTCGACGCCGCCAGCCGATCCTGAGCCGCGACGCCCGAACGGCGAGGTGACGGCCGCGAACCCCGGTTGGCACGCCTCGTCAGCGCGCGACCGCCTCGCGCTTGCGGTCGCCCGGCTGCTCGTGCAGGAAGGTCTCGGCCATCCACGCGATCTTGACGGTCACCGCCTCGCCTTCGAGTGGCCCGAACTTCTCCTGGAACCGTGCCACCGGCACCACCGCCTTGGCCATCGCCCGATGACCGCCGGCGCTGCCGATGTCGCCAAACCACCGCTTGACGAACTCCCCGGCATTCCGGGAATAGCCCAGGTTCCGCACGCTCACGATCAGCGACGAGCCGACGATGCCGGCGATGATCGTCCACTTGACGTCTTCGAGCTGGAGGAAGAAGTCGGCGGTGTAGGGGATGAAGTCCTCCCGCGGCGCCGTGCCGATGAACGCGCTGAAGACCTGCTCCCGCATGATCCCACCCTGGCTCGCGCGGTTCACGTAGTCGAGGCGCTCCAGCGTGATTTCGGCCCCTTCCATCTTCCGGATCAGCGCGGCGTCCGCGAGCGGATAGAGGAAGGTGAACGCCTCGAGATCGACCCGGTTGGTGTGGCGGGCGAAGAACAGCGTGTCGGACTTGATGGCGTAGAGCATCGCGGTCGCCGTCCGCTCCGAGATGTTCACGTCCACCGCCCGCAGGTGCTCGGTCAGGATGGTCGAGGTCGACCCGTAATCGGCGCGGATGTCCTTGAACACCGCGCTGTAGCCCGGCTGTTCCGGGTGATGATCGATGACCAGGTCGGCCCGCTGCAGCATGCCGCCGAAATAGTGCGGCTGCACGTCCACCGTCGCGATGCGCCCGAACTCCTCGAACGACGCCGGGGTGATCGGCTCGACGTGGATGTCCAGCATGTTCGCCATCCGGAGGTTCTCGGGCCGCGTCACCCCCTGCACCGCGCCGATGATGGCGGTTGTCTTGGTCCGCCGCAGCAGGTTGCGCAGCGCCAGGCCGCTGGCCAGCGCATCGGGGTCGGGATCGTTGTGCAGGAGAATGAGCACGCGATCTGCATCAGCGAAGTACCGTTGATACTGCTGGACGCGCGCGCGGGTCATGGAGCGGCTGAGCTCGGTCACCAGCGTGGGCCGGATCAGCTCGGACAGATCCAGGTCGGTCAGGTCCGGAAACTCCGCCTTCAGCTCGTCGGCGGCCTTCTGGTTCCGCGGCCCGGTATGCAGGACGTAGGTCAGGGTGCCGCCGGCGTCGCGGATGGCGCTCAGGATCTTCCGGATGCTCCGCCGGCCGCTGTGCTGGACGATGAAGCAGGTGCTCGGGGAGATGTCGGCCTTGAGGTAGGTGTCGATCCGCCGCGGGTCCCCGGCGGCGATGTTCATGCCGCCGTCGTGGAGGCGGCGGGCCAGCGGCCGGCTCTCGACCAGGAAGTCCACCTCGAAACTGGGGACCAGCACGTCGTCCAGGGACCGGATGAGCAGTTCGTCCTGGCAGATGGCGAAGACGCGCACGTCAGCAGAGCCTCGTTGGAACTGTCCCTTGCAGGTGCAGGGTGTTCATGGCCAAACGTTCATTATACGCCCGTCCGCCGCTCCCGATGATGATCGCCGCCCTCGCGGCACTGTCGCCGTCGGTGGTGGCACAGTCCGCCCCCGAGCAGCCATGTGCGGCCTGTCTCGTCCTCTCCGCGTCGCCGGGCCAGACGGTCGTGATCGCCGAGCCCCTGAACGGCCTCGAAGTTGTCGTCCGCCTTGGCGATCCGGCGAGCACCGAGGCGGCCGCGGCGGCGCTCGAGGGCATCCTGCGCGCCGGGGGCCGGCCGGGGCTGATGCTGGGACTGGCGGCGGCACCGCCGTCCGGGTTGCTGGATCGCGCTCACCGGCTCATCGTGGACGTACAGGAAGAGACGCCCGGCGAGGACCTGGCGTTTCGCCTCAAGACCCGTCTCACCGAGCTGCGCGGCGCCAGCGGCACCGCCTTGCTGGGCATGCTCGGCGCCCCGGCCACCGTCGATGCTCTGCTTGCCGGAGACCTGGGCGCCTACGTCGACTTCGTGGCCCGGACGGGAGGGCTGGACCCGCCGTATCCGGCCCCGCGAGCCGGCCTGCGCTCGGCCGCCCTCACCCCGCCTCTGAGCCCCGGCGGCGCCGGCCGGGCGCCGGCCGTGGAGCGCTGGCTGGTCGAGGTGCCCGAAGACGCGCTGGCGGCCCGCCAGTTCGTGACCGACGTGTCGCGCGCGGCGCCGCTGCTGTCCGGCGGCCTGATTGCCGGCGGGACCTCGACGGTCGCGTGCGCCGGGGCGCGCGCCGCGTCGTACCTGGATCCTGAATCCCTCGACACGATTGCCGTGGCCCGCGGGTGTGCCGGACGGCCGCTCGAGGTCGCGCCGGCGGCGCCAGGTGTCGAGCGCGTCGAGCTGTCGGGCGGCGACACCCTCGTGCGCGTCCCGGCCGCCCAGGGGCAGTTCGCCGAGGGGGTCGAGGTGGCGGGCACCCGGACGCTGACGGTGGGGGAGATCGTCGCGCGCCACCAGGCGGCGGCGGCGCGGCAGCGCCGGGAGGTGCAGCGGCTGATCTCGACGGGAACCATGACGCTCACCTTCGAGGCGCCGGGCTTCCCGGCGCCGATGGCGATCAGCTCGACGGCCGTCATCTACGCGGCCCCGGACCGGGTGGAGATCGAACAGCGCGACGTGCGGGTCAACGGCATCGCCTTTCGCGGCGCCGGCATTCCGCGCCTGCCGCTGATCGAGCCGGAGCGGGTGGCTTCGCCGCCCCTCGAAATCACGCTCACCGACGTCTACCGCTACCGGCTCGAGGGGCAGGACCAGGTCGCTGGCGTTCTCTGTCATGTCGTGGCGTTCGAGCCGGTGGGCAAGGAAGGCAGCCTGTTCGCCGGACGGGTGTGGATTGCCGCCGACTCGTTCGCGATGGTGAAGGTGTCGGCGGTCCAGACGGGTCTTCGCGGACCGATCGTGTCCTCGGAACAGACTGACGAGTTCCGCCGCGAGGGGGATGCCACCTGGCTGCTCGCCCGGTCGGAGATCCGGCAGATCTACGAGGGCGCCGGGCACCGCACGCCGATCCATCGCGTGCTCGCCGTCGACCGGCACGAGATCAACCCGGCCGGCTTCGCGGCGCGCCGCGCCGCCGCCTACGCCTCGCCCTCGATCATGCTGCGCGACACGGCCGAGGGCTTCCGCTACCTCACGCGCGAGAAGGCGGACGCGCCGGGCGATCCGCGCACGACCGAGCCGGCTGTCGCCGGGCGTGCCGACCGCATCCGCACGCTGGCGCTCGGCGTCATCATCGATCCGAACATCAGCAAGCCGCTGCCGTTCGCCGGTCTGAGCTACGTCGATTTCAATCTGTTCGACACCGGCACGCAGCTCAACGGCTTCTTCGGCGGCAGCTACGCGCAGGTCGCGGTGTCCGTCCCGTCGCTCGGCGGCACGCGGTGGCAGCTCGCGGGGCGTGCGTTCGGCATCGCCTCCTCCTACAACGACCGCGCTTTCGTGCAGGGGCGCGAGATCTACCGCGCCAACATCTCGCAGCGGCCGGCGCACGCCTCGGTCTGGGTGCTGCATCCGCTGACGACGCGGCTGACCGTGCGGGGCGGCTACGAATTCGACTACACGCACTACGGGCGGGCGGACTCGACCGCGCCGTCCTTCGTCGTGCCGGCGTCGCAGGCGGCGCATGCCGTGCGGCTGGCGCTCGAGGGCCAGCGGAGCGGCTGGGCCGGCTCGCTGTGGTGGTCCGGCGCACGCCGCGCGGGGTGGCGGGCGTGGGGAGAGACCGCGCCCGGGGAGCCGGTTGCCGGCCTGGAGTCGTTCGAGCCCGGCCAGGAGGACTATCAGCGGTTTGGCGCCACGCTGTCGCGCTCGTTCGTCGCCTCGCCGCGGCTCGTCGGCCGGGTCGAGGCGGCGTGGATGGCCGGCCGCGATCTGGATCGGTTCAGCCGCTTCACCTTCGGCAGCTTCGACAACCGGCTGCGCGGCTACCCCTCGGCCCTGATCCGCTACGACCGGGGCGGCGTGCTGCGCGCGGCCGCGGCCTGGGCCGCCGGGCGCGTGCTGCGCCTGGACGGGTTCGTCGATACCGCCTTCGTCCGCGACCCGGCGTTCGGCCCCGCCGCGAAGAGCTACACCGGCGTCGGGGCCGCCGCCGAGGTGCCCGCGCCGTTCGGCACGCTGCTCGCCGTCGAATGGGGCTACGGGTTCCAGGGCCTCAACGCGGACGGGCGCCGCGGGACGCAGGTCGTGCGGGTGAGTGGATATAAGATGTTCTGAACTCGAGGGCGGGTGTCGCGTGCGGCGGTCGGAGTCCAGAAGACGCCAGCCCCAGAACCCCCGGGAGGCGCCCATGTCCCGCGCAGTACGCCCGCTGGTGTCCGCCTGCACCGCCGCGCTGGTGGCGGCCGCGATCACCGTCCTCGACGCGCAGCGGGCCATCCGCGTCGGCGTGGACCTCGTGCACTTCGGCGTCTCGGTCGTCGATCGGCAGGGGGCGCCGATCACCGGGCTGACGGTGGACGACTTCGAAGTCCTCGAGCGCGGCAAGACGCAGCACGTGAAGTTCTTTGCCGCCGGCGACGGTGGCCGCCAGCCTGCCGCTTCACCTCGGCTTCCTCCTCGACGCCAGCGGCAGCATGGAGCTCGACATCCGCGACGTCCGGACCGCCGCCATCAAGTTCCTGAACCAGACCGAATACGCGCTCGACGTCACCCTGGTGGACTTCGACACCGAGGTGCGCGTGGCGCGCTACTCGGGCGACGACTTTCCGCGGCTGATCGAGCGCATCCGGATGCGCAAGCCGGCGGGCTACACCGCCTTCTACGACGCGCTCGGCGTCTACCTGCGCGGCGCGTCCGCGCAGGACGGCCAGAAGATCCTCGTCGTCTACACCGACGGCGGGGATACGCGCAGCACCATCAACGCCGGCGACGTCGCCGATCTGCTGAAGGCGTCGGACGTCACGATGTATGCCCTCGGCTACCTCCAGCACCAGTCGAGCTCGGTCCGGAACACCGCGCAGATGGAGCTGCAGCGCTTCGCGGCGATGACCGGCGGGCAGGCGTTCTTTCCGACCTCGATCAAGGAGCTCGACGGCCTCTACGAGAAGATCGAGAAGGAGATCGGCGCCCGCTACACGCTGGGCTTCACCTCCACCGACGAGCGGACCGACGGGTCCTGGCGGCCGGTGGAGATCAAGGTGAAGCGCCCCGGCCTCAAGGGCGCGAAGATCCGGACGCGGCCCGGCTACTACGCGCCGTTCGCCTCCGGGACCGTGACGTCCCGCTAGCGGACGCCCCCCCGCCCGAGGACGTCGAGCCCGCCGTCCGGCCCGGCCACCGGCGCGCCGCCGGCCGTGGTACGATAGCGGATTCATGTCCGCGCCGCGGCTCCCGCCCGTGCGGTGGCGGGGCTGCCCACAACCATGGCGTCCAAGTACGATCAGTTCAAGCTGGTAACCGACTTCGAGACCCGCGGCGACCAGGCCCGCGCCATCGAGGAGCTCGTCGACGGGCTGGTCCGCGGCGACGCGTCGCAGGTGCTGCTCGGCGTGACCGGCTCCGGGAAGACCTTCACCATGGCGCAGTGCATCGCCCGGGTGAACCGGCCGACCCTGGTGATGGCGCACAACAAGACGCTGGCGGCGCAGCTCTACCAGGAGTTCCGCCGCTTCTTCCCCGAGAACGCCGTCGAGTACTTCGTCAGCTACTACGACTACTACCAGCCGGAAGCCTACGTCCCGACCACCGACTCCTACATCGAGAAGGAAGCGACGATCAACGACGAGATCGATCGCATGCGCCTGTCGGCGACGCGCTCGCTGTTCGAGCGCCGCGACGTCATCATCGTCGCGAGCGTCTCCTGCATCTACGGCCTGGGCTCGCCGGAGGCCTACTACGGCATGATGCTGCCGCTCGAGCGCGGCCAGCGGATCGAGCGCGAGCACATCCTGCGCAAGCTGGTCGAGATCCAGTACGAGCGCAACGACCACGAGTTCGCCCGCGGCGCCTTCCGCGTCCGCGGCGACATCGTCGAGGTCTATCCCTCGTACGAAGACCAGGCGCTGCGCATCGAGCTGTTCGGCGACGAGGTCGACGAGCTGATCTCGTTCGACCCGCTGACCGGCAAGACGCTCAAGAAGCACGACAAGGTCGCGGTCTACCCCAAGACCCACTTCGTGACGTCGCGCGACCGCACCAAGCAGGCGGTCGAGAGCATCAAGGCGGAGCTCGCCTGGTATCGCGGCCAGCTCGAGACCGAGGGCAAGGTGCTCGAGGCGCACCGCCTGCACCAGCGCACCATGTTCGATCTCGAGATGATCAAGGAGATCGGCTACTGCCACGGCATCGAGAACTACGCGCGGCACCTGACCGGGCGCGCCCCCGGGGAGCCGCCGCCGACGCTGCTCGACTACCTGCCCGCCGACGCGCTGACCATCGTCGACGAGAGCCACCAGACCGTTCCGCAGATCCGCGGCATGTATCACGGCGACCGCTCGCGCAAGGAGGTGCTGGTCGCCTACGGCTTCCGGCTGCCCTCGGCGCTCGACAACCGGCCGCTCAACTTCGAGGAGTGGCAGAAGCGGGTCGGGCAGCTGCTGTTCGTCTCGGCGACGCCCGGCCCCTACGAGCTGCGCGAGTCGGGGGGCGCCGTGGTCGAGCAGATCATCCGGCCGACCGGCCTGCTCGATCCGGTCATCGAGGTCCGCCCGGTCCGCGGCCAGGTGGACGACCTGCTGGCCGAAATCCGGAACCGCGCCGCGAAGCACGAGCGGGTGCTGGTCACGACGCTGACCAAGCGGATGGCCGAGGACCTGACGCAGTATTACCAGGAGCTCGGCGTCAAGGTGCGCTACCTGCACTCGGACATCGACACCCTCGAGCGCATCCAGATCCTGCGCGACCTCCGGCGCGGGGAGTTCGACGTGCTGGTCGGCATCAACCTGCTGCGCGAGGGCCTCGATCTGCCCGAGGTGTCCCTGGTCGCCATTCTCGACGCCGACAAGGAGGGCTTCCTGCGATCCGGCGGGTCGCTCATCCAGACCGTCGGCCGGGCGGCGCGCAACGTCAACGGCAGGGCGCTCATGTATGCGGACAAGATGACCGATTCGATGCGGCTGGCGATCGGCGAGACGGAGCGCCGGCGGGCGATTCAGGAGGCCTACAACGTGGAGCACGGCATCACCCCGGCGTCGATCATCAAGAGCATCGACGAGGTCATGTCGAGCATCTACGAGCGCGACTACGTCACCGTCGGCGGCCCGGCCAACGACGCCGAGACCTTCCGCACGCATGGCGAGCTCGAAGCGTTCGTGACGCAGCTCCAGGCCCAGATGAAGGCCGCCGCCGCCAACCTCGAGTTCGAGAAGGCGGCCGCGCTGCGCGATCGGATCAAGCAGCTGCGCACCCGCGACATGGGCCTGGCCGGGAGCCGGAATTAGTGGCGGGCGCTCCCATCGAGTGGGTCAAGGCCGCGCTCCTGGAGGTCCAGGAGTACGTCGGCATGCTCTCGCAAGGCGGCGCGCGGCGCGGTCACGCGGCCGTTCTACTACCGCGACGTCGTGCAGCAGTTCGACGCCATCGGCATCGGCTCGCTCACCGTCGTGCTGCTGACCGGCACCTTCACCGGCATGGTGCTGGCGCTCCAGTCGGGCATCACCCTCGACCAGTTCGGCGCGCGGTCGATGGTCGGCCGGCTGGTCAGCGCGTCGATCGTCAAGGAGCTCGGGCCGGTGCTGACCGGCCTGATGGTCGCCGGGCGCGTCGGCTCGGGCATCGCCGCGGAGCTCGGCTCGATGATGGTCACCGACCAGATCGCCGCGCTGCGCGCGCTCGGCACCGACCCGATCCGGAAGCTGGTCGTGCCGCGCATCCTCGCCGGCCTGGTGATGGTGCCGTTCCTGACCGTCATCGCCAGCGCGGTCGGCATGGTCGGCGGCTGGATCGTCACCGTCGGCGTGCTGCGGGTCGCCTCGTCGGTCTACTGGAACTCGGTCGTGCAGGGGCTCTACATCCAGGACGTCTGGATGGGGCTGATCAAGCCGTTCTTCCTCGGCTTCGCCATCGTCAGCATCGGCTGCCATGTCGGCCTGCGCACCACGCGGCGGCACCGCAGGGGGTCGGCCGCGCCACCACCAACGCGGTGGTGGCGAGCTCGGTCGCGGTGATCGCGGTGGACTACCTGGTGACGCAGCTGCTCATCGTGTTGATGTACTGATGGCGATCGTCCAGCCCGCTCCCCGCTCCGCCCTGCTCGAGGAGGCGCTCGGCCCGCGGCGGGCCGATCGTCGTCTTCGACCAGGTCAGGCTGGCCTTCGACGACAAGGTGATCCTCCGCGACATCAGCTTCACCCTGAAGACCGGACATACCAAGATCTTCCTGGGGGCCAGCGGCGCCGGCAAATCGACGATCCTGCGGCTCATCCTCGGCCTGCTCAAGCCGGACGCCGGCCGGATCTTCGTCAACGGCGATCAGGTCGACGACATGACCGAGGACCAGATGATGGCGGTCCGCGCCGACCTCGGCATGGTGTTCCAGGAGGGAGCGCTGTTCGATTCGCTCACCGTCCGCGAGAACGTCGGCTACAAGCTGCTCGAGGAGCTGAACTGGCCGCCGGCCGACGGCACCGCGCGCGTCAGGGAAGTGCTCGGCTTCATCGGGCTGGGCGAGTTCATCGACCGCATGCCGTCCGAGCTCTCCGGCGGCCAGCGGCGGCGGGTGGCGATTGCCCGGGCGATGGCCGCCAAGCCGCGCATCCTGCTCTACGACGAGCCGACCACCGGCCTCGACCCGATCACCGTCGATCACCGTCGATCAGGAGATCGTCAAGCTGCGCGACCTCGAAGGCGTCAGCTCGATCGTGGTCACCCACCAGCTGCGCGATGCCTTCTACGTGGCGGAGCACACCGCGACCCGGCACGGCGCGGAGATCGGGTTCGAGAAGGCGTCGGCGGCGAAGGCCGACGAGGCCGAGTTCATCCTGCTGCGCGACGGTCAGATCGCCTTCGAGGGCAATGCCGGCGGAGCTCCGCGGTCGCGGCGACAATCGGATCCCTACATCGACGCGTTTCTTTCGTAAGGACAATGAACTGCTATGCCACGCACACGCTCGCTCGCCTGGTCTGAGCTGAAGATCGGAATCGTTGCCGTTGCCGCCATCGCGCTGGCGGTGATGCTCATCATCGCCGTCGGCGGCCAGGGCGGCTTCACCTGGCAGCAGTACGAGCTGAAGACGAAGTTCGCCGACGTCAAGGGGCTGAAGAGCGGCGCCGTGGTGCGCGTGGCCGGCGTCGAGGTCGGCAAGGTCGCCGAGGTCGCCCTGGCGGGCTCGGAGGTCGAAGTGCTCCTCAAGATCAACGACGAGAACAAGTCGCGCATCACCACGGAGTCGCGGGCCTCGATCGGCTCGCTCAGCCTGCTCGGCGAGCCGGTCATCGACGTCACCCCCTCCACCCAGGGGCGGCCGCTCGAGGACGGTGAATTCCTTCCCGCCGGCCGCGCGCCGGGCCAGCTCGCCGACGTGGCCGAGGGGGCCACGCAGACGCTGCAGCAGGTCACCGCGCATCCTCGAGGACATCCGCGCCGGCAAGGGCACGGTCGGCAAGCTGTTCACCGACGACGACGTCTACAAGGAGGTCAATGGCCTCATCGCCTCGGCCAATCAGGTGGCCGGTGAGCTCGGCCGGGGGCGCGGCACGCTCGCCATGCTGATCCGGGATCCCGAGGCCTACCGCCGCTTCAACACGGCGCTCGGCAACCTGCAGGAGATGACCACCCGCATCAACGCCGGGGAAGGCAGCCTCGGCCGCCTCCTCAAGGACGATGCGCTGGCCAAGTCGATCACGTCGGCGTCCGCCAACTTCGACCAGGTGTCCGCCCGTCTGAACCGCGGCGACAACACCGTCGGGCGGCTGCTGACCGAGCGCGAGCTCTACGACAAGTTCGACGGCCTGGCGACCCGCCTCGACACGCTGACCGGCGACCTCCAGAAAGGGGAGGGCACCGCCGGCCAGTTGCTGCGCGACAAGCAGTTGTATGAGAACATGAATAACGCCGCGAGCGAGTTGCGGCTCCTCATCGGCGAGATCCGGAAGGACCCGAAGAAATACCTCAACGTGCGCGTGAGCATCTTCTAGGAGCTGGACACAAATGACGAGGCACGACGACGGTTCGTCTGGCGGCACGGTCATCGTGGCGTTCGTGCTGGGCGCGTTGACCGGCGCTGCCGTGGCCCTCATGATGGCGCCGGCGTCTGGGGAGGAAACCCGGCGCGTGCTGGGCGACAAGGCACGTGAAGGGCGCGAGCGGGCGGAGGTGGCGGCGCAGCAGGGGCGAGAGTTCCTGAACAAGCAGCGCGACACGCTCAGTTCGGCCATCGAGCGCGGCCGCGAGGCCTACGAGCAGGCGCGCCGCGGCGGCAACCCGCCGCAGGTGCCCCCCGCGCCGGAGAGCCTGTGACCGAGTGGGGTGAGGTCTTCCTCGGCGTCATCGCCGTCGCGACCCTGGTGATCGCGCTCATCCAGGTCGGCGTCATCGTCGTGGCGATGAAGGTGGCCCGGCAGGCGCAGGAGGCGGTCGTCAAGGCCCAGGCCACGCTCGCCACGGCGCAGCAGGCGGTCACCTCGGTGCGCGAGGACATCCGCCCGCTCATCGCCCGGGCAGGCGCGATCGCCGACGAGGCGTCCAGGACCGCCACGCTGGCGTCCGTCCAGGCCGAGAAGATCGACCGGCTGGTCACCGATCTGACCAGGCGCGTGGACGAGACGTCGGTGATCATCCAGGATGCCCTGGTCACGCCTGCCCGTGAAGGGCTGGCCATCCTGGCCGGCCTCCGGGCGGTGTTCACCACGCTCCGCGCCGGTGCCGACTGGCGCCGCCGCACCACGCGGTCCGAGGAGGAAGACCCCCTGTTCATTGGTTGACGCCGGTCCGGCGCGGTGGTAGAACGTGGGCGTCTCAAAACACTCGAGGTTGCCATGCCCACGAATCATCGTGCCGCCTGCCGCGTCGCCTCGCTCGCCGTCGTGGCCGTCCTGGCCCTCGGCCTGGCCGCCGCCTCGGCCCAGGCACCCAAATCGCCCGCCGCCGCCAAGGACCTCTCCGACGTCCTCGACCGCTTGAAACTGGACAGCATCGCCGCCGCCGACCCGGCCGAGCCCGGCGCCTTCGTCGCCGCACTTTATTTCCAGGACGCGCAGCTCCTGGTCGTGTCGGCGAAATACGCTGCTCCGAGCCTGCTCGTCGACAAGCTTGCCAAGAAGGACTATCGGGACGTCTACATCGACCTGAACAGCGCCTCGGTTGCCGGGAGCAAGGTGTTCGTGATGGATACGTCGGCCGACGGGCTGGTCGCCCGGCCCGGCGACGGCGCCGCCGACAGCTGGGAGCAGGGGGACAAGACCACCGCCTTCGACGGCGACTGGAAGCGGGCCAAGCTGTCGGAGGCCGACTACGACCGGGCCTTCACCGAGGCGGACGAACGCTACGCGCGGATCCTGGCGATCCTGGCGGAGCACGCCAAAAAGAGCGGTTCGTAGCGTTTGAAGGCGGCTGCGCCTTCAGGTAACATAAGGAGTTCCTGCGCGGGCAAGATCTGGGCGCTTGGCTCAGTGGTAGAGCATCGCCTTCACACGGCGGGGGTCAGTGGTTCGAATCCACTAGCGCCCACCAGACTTCACCCCGGGCACTCCCTTCGATTCCCAGGCACGTCACCGGCCCCGTTCGCGCGGGGCCGTTCTGTTTTCCGGGAGGACACCGTGCAGCGCCTGGGCATGCAGCTCTACACCGTCCGCAGCGAGCTCGAGAAGGACTTCGACGGCACGCTGGCCCGGGTGGCGGCGATCGGCTTCACGGAAGTGGAGTTCGCCGGCTACTTCGGCCGGACGCCGACCGCAGGTCGCCGGCGCGCTGTCACGGCACGGGCTGTCGGCGCCGGCGGCGCACGTGGACTATCCGAGCCTCGGGGAGAAGTTCCCGGCCATGCTCGATGCCGCGCGGGTGATCGGCCACCAGTTTCTCGTCAACGCCTGGGTGGACGAAGCGATCCGCCAGGAACCGGGCAGCTGGGAGCGGATTGCCGACACGCTCAATCGCGCCGGCGAGATGAGCAAGGCGGCCGGCATCCAGTTCGCGTATCACAACCATCACTTCGAGTTCGCGCCGGCCGGCGGCCGGCTGCCGTTCGACATCCTGCTGGAGCGGTGCGATCCGGCGCTCGTGAAGATCGAGCTGGACCTGGCCTGGACTGCCGCCGCGGGGAAGGATCGCCGTCGACTACTTCCAGCGGCATCCCGGCCGCTTTCCCCTGGTCCACGTCAAGGGGCTGGCGAAGCGGCCCGAGGGGGGAGCCGCGACCCCATTCGACCAGCTCATGCCCTGCCTGGCCGAGGTCGGCGCCGGCAACGTGATCGACTGGAAGCGCACCTTCGCGGCGTCGAAGGTGGCGGGAGTCCGCCACTACTTCATCGAGCACGACGTGCCGGAGGATCCCTTCGCCAGCCTCGAGGCGAGCTACGGCTACGTGCACGGCCTCGAGTTCTGATCAGCGGGCCGGCGCCGCCAGGCGCCCGCGCGTCCACGCCAGGCTGGCTTCGACATCCTCGACCTGCGCCTCGGCATCGGTGCTGCCCGGCGTTCGGCGGCGATGCACCGGCGATCCCTGCTCGACGAGCGCCATGAAGGCGGCGAAGTCCGCCGCGCGCATCTCCGGATACGCCTTCCAGAACCCGCGCGCCCGGTAATCCAGGATCCGCGGCTCGTCCGGGACGATGACTTCGAGCGAGACCGGTGCGCCCGGGCACCCCTCGACGAACGACTCGAGGAACGCGTCGATGCCGACGTTGCCGTCGCCCATCCGCGTCCAGCCGACCGCCGCGCCCGCCGGCGTCTGCCACACGGCGCCGTCGCGGATGTGGCTCGTGAGCACGTAGGGCGCGAGCGTCTCCAGCGCCACGCGCGGGTCCTCGAGCGCCCACAGCGCGTTGCCCGAGTCGAAGCAGACGCCGACCAGGTCCGTGCCCGCCTCCTCCACCAGCGCCTTGAGCTCGCGGGCCTGCAGGTCGCCGGCGTGGTTCTCGACCGCGATCTTCACCCCGGCGTCGGCCACGCGCGGGCGGACCTGCCGCAGCACCTCCACCGTCTCGGCGATCCGCCGCTCAATGCCGCCATCGTCTCGGTCGACGAACCGGCCGACCACGCACCGGACGATCGGCGACCTGACGAGCCGGGCGGCGTCCAGCATTCGCACAATCTGATCCGCGGCCGTGCCCTGCGCAGGGTCGAAAATCGATGAGCCCGGGCAGATCGCGCGCATCCCGATTTCGAGGTCGATGCCGAGCTCGTCGGCGCGCTCGCGCACACGCCGGAGGTGGTCGGGATCGAGCCCGCCCAGCAGGCCGATTTCGCTGAAGTGCACGACCGTGATGCCGCGCGCGGCGCAGAACTCGAGCTGCTGCACGGGGGTCCACCCCTGCAGGCGCAGGCTGTAGACGTCGAGTCCCAGGCGGGCGGAGCGGGGGCCGGGCGGGGCTATTTGCGGCGCTCCGGCAGACGGCGTTCGGAGGGGCCGTCGTAGACGTGGTCCTTGGGATCGATCTGGCGCATCGGCGTCTGCCGGACGCGCTCCTCCTCGGCGTGCGCGGCAATCCCCGGCACCCGCGAGATGATGAACAAGGCATTGGCGATGCTCGGCGGAATGCCCGAGATCGCCGCAGACCGCGGCAATCGCGCCGTCGATGTTGACCGGCAGGGGAGGATCGGCTCCGGCGTGGTCGTGCAGGACCATTTCGACGGCCCTGATCATCTGGATGTGCTGTCCCTCGATTTCGAGCTCGAGCGCCATCTGGAACAGTCGCGCCGCACGCGGGTCCCGGGTGTGAAAGCGGTGGCCGAAGCCGGGCAGCGCCTCGTTGGCCTCCTTGGCCTGCTGGACGACCTGCTCGGCGGCCTGCCGGTACGACGCCCCCTGCCGCACGAGGTCGAGGCCGGTATCGAGGAACTGCATGCAGGTCTCGATATCACCGCCGTGATATTTGCCGAAGCCGAGGAGGCCGGCGGCGACACAGGCCCGGGTCGCCGCGCCGGTCGTTGCGGTGTTGCGCGCCGCCAGCGTCGACGGCGGCGTCGCGCCGTGGTCGATGAACGAGACCAGCATCGCTTCCATCAGGCTGCCGATGCCGGGCGACGGCACCTCGCCCATCAGCAGCAGGTAGATGGCTTCGCCGAAGGTCAGCCGGCCCATGACCTCGTCGAGCGGGTAGCCGCGCACCAGGATCTTGTTCGGCTCGATGCAGGTGAGCGCGGTGCGCCATTGTTCGGCGCCCTGCCGTCGCTCCCGGCGCGGCGGCTCCCCGCCGCCCGGCTTGTGTCGCGCGCTCATGGCCGTCCTCCCTGCCTTGCTGGATCCGTGGTCGGGCCGCGTCTCGCCAGTGCTCCTACGCGGTGCCATACAGCCGATCGCCGAAGTCGCCGAGGCCAGGGACGATGAACTTGTGGGGATTGAGTCCGCTGTCCACCGCGGGCGTGTAGATGTGCACGTTCGGGTGATGCCGCTCGACCAGGGCGATGCCTTCGGGGGCGGCGACGATGCAGATCATCCGGATCTCGCGGGCGCCCGCGGCCTGCAGCAGGTCGAGCGCGGCGACCGCGCTGCCCCCCGTCGCCAGCATCGGGTCGATCATCAGCACGTAGCTGCCGTTGAGATCGGCCGGCAGCTTCGAGTAGTAGCGCGAGGCGACGGCCGTCATCTCGTCGCGCTGCAGGCCGATGTGGCCGACGCGCGCCTCGGGCAGCAGTTCGAGCACGGCGTCGAGCATGCCGAGCCCGGCACGCAGCACCGGCACGACGACCACCTGCGCGCCGATGCGCCGGCCCGCGGCCGGCCCGAGCGGCGTGGCGACCGAGACCGGGCGCGACGGGACGTCGCGCGTCGCTTCGGCGGCGAGCAGCAGGCTGATGCGCACGGCAACGCGCCGGAACGCGTCGGGCGGCGTGGTCGCGTCGCGCAGCGTCGCCAGGGCATCGTGCACCACGGGATGTTCCACGACATGCAGCGGCACGCGGACACTATACAGGAGTCGGCACCCGGGAGTCAGGCGCGGCGCGGGTTACAATCACCGTGCATGTTCGTCCGCGTCTGCGCGTGGATCCTTGCCGCCGGACTGGTCGCCGCCCAGGGGACGCCGCGGCAGATCAGCCTCATCATCGCCAACGGCATCGTCGTCACCGCCGACGGGAGCCGGCGCGTGTTGTCGCCCGGCTCGGTCGCCATCGACGGCCGCGACATCGTCGCGGTGGACACGCCGCAGGCCGTCGCGGCGGCGTACCGGGCGGCGGAGACCATCGATGCCGCCGGCAGCGTGGTGATGCCCGGCCTGATCAACACGCACACCCACGCGCCCATGGTCCTCTATCGCGGCCTCGCCGACGACCTGGCGCTGATGGACTGGCTGCAGCAGTACATCTTTCCCGCCGAAGCGAAGACGGTCACCCCCGAGTTCGTCCGCGCCGGCACGCGCCTCGCCGCCCTCGAGATGATCCGCTCGGGCACGACCACCTACGCGGACATGTACTACTTCGAGGAGGAGATCGCGCGGGAGACGCGGACGGCCGGCCTGCGCGGCGTGCTCGGCCAGACCATCATCCAGTTCCCGGCGCCAGATGCGAAGACGCCGGCCGAGGCGCTCGCCCGGGCGGAGCGGTTCATCGCCGAATTCGCGAAGGACGACCTGATCGTGCCGGCGGTGGCGCCGCACGCGATGTACACGCTCGACGGCGCGACGCTGAAGGCGGTGCGCGCCCTGGCCGACCGCACGGGCGCGCCGGTGCTCATCCACCTCGCCGAGACCCGCGACGAGATCGCGACGGCGCGGAGAAGCACGCCGCCACCCCCGCCGGCTACCTGGAGTCGCTGGCGTTCTTCGGACCGCGCACGCTGGCGGCCCATGGTGTGCACCTGACGCCGGAGGACATCGCCACGCTCGCGTCGCGCGGGGTGGGGGTGTCGCACAACCCGGAAAGCAACATGAAGCTCGCCAGCGGCACGGCGCCGGTGCCGGCGCTGCGTGCGGCCGGCGTCGCGGTCGGGCTCGGGACCGACGGTGCGGCCAGCAACAACGACCTCGACATGTTCGAGGCGATGCGCCAGGCGGCGCTGCTGCACAAGCTGCAGTCGAACGATCCCCGCACGCTGCCGGCGGCCGACGTCATTTCCATGGCGACCCGCGACGGCGCGCGGGCGCTCGGCCTCGATCGGACGATTGGCTCGCTCGAGCCGGGCAAGCGTGCCGACGTCATCGTCGTCTCCATGCGCGCGCCGCGGCAGACGCCGATGTACGATCCCCTGTCGCACCTCGTCTACGTCACCAGGGGAGACGATGTGCGGACGACAATCGTGAATGGACGGGTGCTGATGCGGGAGGGGAAGGTGTTGACGCTGAACGAGCCGGCCATCCTCGAAGAGGCGCGCCGGCTGGCGGCACAGGTCAAGGCGGCGGTCGCCAGATGAACATCCTGCTGGACCAGGCGCAGATTCAGGAGCGGATTGCCGCGCTCGCGGCCGAGATCGAGTCGGCCTATCCCCCAGACGAGGAGATTCACCTCGTCGGCGTGCTCAAGGGGGGCTTCATCTTCATGGCCGACCTGGTGCGCGCGATGAGCGCGCGGGTGACACTCGACTTCATCGCGGTCTCCAGCTACCAGCAGAGCACGCGGTCGTCGGGCGAGGTCCGCCTCGTCAAGGACGTGGACGCGCGGCTCGAAGGGCGGCACGTCATCATCGTCGAGGATATCGTCGATACCGGCCTGACGCTGACCTACCTGCAGGACATCCTCCGGGCCAGGGCGCCGAAGAGCCTGCGGACCGCCTGCCTCCTGAGCAAGCCGTCGCGGCGCGTGGTGGACGTGAAGGTCGAGTACATCGGGTTCACCATCGACGACCACTTCGTGATCGGCTACGGGCTGGATTTTGCGGAGAAGTTCCGCAACCTGCCGCACATCGCGGTGATGGACGAGGCATGACGCGGTTCGAGATCATCACCGAGGCCGACGCCCGCACGCTCGACTACGGTTCCACCGTCGAACTGGCGCCCGGCGGGCACGTCACGCCGCTGGCCCGCGACACCCTGGCCGCCCGTCGCGTCACGGTCGTCGCCGCAGGGGCCCACGACGCGGCCCTCCCGGGCGACCTCGTGCCGGCGAGCCCCGTCCGGCGGATCGCGGTCGGCAGCGACCATACCGGCGTGGCTCTGAAGAAGGCGGTGGTGCAGCACCTGCGCGGGCGTGGCCTGGCCGTGACCGACCTCGGCACCGACGGGCCCGAGCCGGTGGACTACCCCGACATCGCCGGCGCGGTGGCGCTTGCGGTGGCGCGCAAGGAGGCGGAGGCCGGCATCGTCATCGACGGGGCGGGAATCGGATCGGCGATGGCTGCGAACAAGGTCCGGGGCATCCGCGCCGCGATGTGCATGGACGAGACGATTGCGCGCTACTCGCGCGAGCACAACGGCGCCAACGTCATGACGCTCGGCTCGACGCTGGTGCCAGGAGTTGAGGCCGCGCTCCGCATTGTCGATGTCTGGCTCGGCACGGCGATGACCGAAGCGCGCTACATCAGGCGGCTGGCGAAGATCCGGCGGCTCGAGGAGCGCGCCGGCCGCGAGGGAGGCCGATAGGTGTTGAATCCCCAGGACCTCCAGCGGCTCGTGGAGATCATCACGGAAGAGGTGATCGCGGCGCAGGGGCTTCGTCCGTCTTCTTCCCGCTGCGCCTGCCACGCGGTGGTGCACGACTGCTGCCCGGAGCGGCTGCGGTCGGTGATGGATGCCGGCGCGGCCCGTCTCGGCGTCCACGCGGCCGGCGGCGCGCCGGCGAGCATTGCCGGCATGATCGACCACACCCTCCTGAAGCCTGACGCGACCCGCGCCGAGATCGAAAAGCTCTGTCGGGAGGCGGCGGAGTTCCACTTCGCGACCGTCTGCGTCAACCCGGCCTGGGTTGCCGATTGCGCCCGGCTGCTGCGCGGCAGCGGCGTTGGCGTCTGCACGGTCGTCGGCTTTCCGCTCGGTGCGACCACCGCCGACGTCAAGCAATACGAAACGCGGCGGGTGATCTTCGACGGCGCGGCGGAAGTGGACATGGTGATCAACATCGGCGCCCTCAAGTCCGGCGACCTGCGGACCGTCGAGCGCGACATCGTGGCGGTGACCGACGCCTGCCGCCCCTGCGGCGTGATCAGCAAAGTGATCATCGAGGCGGCGCTGCTGACCGACGACGAGAAGGTCACGGCCAGCACGCTGTCGAAGGCGGCGGGCGCAGATTTCGTGAAGACCTCCACCGGCTTCGCCTCGGGAGGGGCCACGGCGGCCGACGTCGCCCTGATGCGGCGTGTCGTCGGCGCGGAGATGGGCGTCAAGGCGGCCGGCGGCGTCCGCGACCTCGAGGGGCTGAAGGCGATGGTGGCCGCAGGCGCCACGAGGGTCGGCGCCAGTGCGGGGGTGAAGATCGTGCAGGAAATCGAAGGGGCAGAAGACCGGCGCCGCCTCGTCCGGCTACTAGCCGGCCGCCTTCGCCGCCCTGCCGCTGCGCCCCGCGTCTTCGCCGCCCTGCCCGCCGTCCTCGCGGACGCTGACAAAGCGTTCCGGGAACGGCGTCTGGATCCCGGCCTCCTCGAAGCGTTTGCGGATCCGCCGGCGGAACTCGCGCCCGACGTCCCACTGCTTCAGCGGCACGGTCTTGATCCGCATCTTCAGCACCACCGACCACTCGCGGAAGGCGTCCACGCCCATGATCTCGAGCGGGGCGAGGATGAACGGGGCGTAGGCGTCCTCCGCGCGCATCTCCTCGGCAATCTCCCGCAGCATCGCCGCGACCCGGTCGACGTCCTCGTGGTAGGAGATATCGAGGTCGATGACGTAGAAGGAGTGGTCCTTGGTCCGGTTGGCGAGCGTCTGGATCCCGCCGTTCGGGAAGATGTGGACCACCCCCTCGTTGTCGCGCAACACGATGGTGCGGAGGTTGATCGCCTCGACCAGGCCGCCGGTGCCGTTGATCATCGCCACGTCGCCGACCCGCACCTGGTCCTCGAGAATCATGAAGAACCCGCTGATGATGTCGCGGACCAGGGTCTGCGCGCCGAAGCCGACCGCCAGGCCGACGATGCCGGCGCCGGTCAGGACCGGCGTGACGTCGATGCCGAGCTCGCCGAGCGCCATCAGGAACGCCACGGTGGAAACGACCACGGTCGTGACCTTGTTGATCACGGACCCGAGCGTACGGGCGCGCTTGGCGCGCTCGAGCGCGTCCAGCGTGGTGCCCTGGTTCAGCTCGTGCTCGAAGCGGCTGACCAGCAGCGCCGTCGCACGCACTAATCCGTAGGCAAACAGCGCGATGAGCAGGACCTTCCAGCCTGAATAGAGCGCCCAGAGCCCGACCGACTGCAGGCCGACGCCGGCGCGCGGCCGCAGGCCGGCCAGCTCGAAGGCGGGGAAGAGGAACAGCGCGACCAGCAGGATGAAGACCGCAAGCGACACGATCCGCAGCGGTCCGCGCACCAGCGGGCTGTTCGCGTCCACGGTGTCGTTGACGATGGCCCGGATGGCGGCTCTGACCAGCCGTTTCGCCATCCGTGCCCCCAGCCACGCCAGCACCAGCGTGGGGACCACGGCGGCCACGACCACCTTCCACTCGACCGCACCATCGACTTCGAAAAAACGGCTCCACATCAGGCGGGCTACCTCGTGGGCGCAGGATACCAGAGTGGACGCGCCGCGTCCGAGTGTGGCGGGCGTGCCTGCCGCGCGGGGTCAGGAAGCGGTCAGGAGCACCGGGTCAGGAGGACGTGGCGAGCAGGCTCTGCGTGCGGCTCGCCGTTCCCGCCTGCATCGGCATGCGCAGGGTGGCGCGGCACCCGGCCGCCCCGTCGCGATTCTCGAGATCCAGCGCGCCGCCGTGGGCTTCGGCAATCTGCCGGCTGAGGACGAGGCCGATGCCCGAGCCGCCCGGCTTGGTCGTGAAGAACGGCACGAACAGGTTGCCGGTGTTCGACAGCCCCGGCCCGTCGTCTTCGACCCAGAGGTCCATCATCGGCGGGGATGACCCGGCCACGCGCCCCCAGCCGACGCGCACGCCGCCGCCGGTCTCCTGCACCGCCTCGACCGCGTTGCGAATGAGGTTGATCAGCAGCTGCTCGAGCTGGTCGGCGTCACCCTGGACCACGACCGCCGGGCCCGGCGATACGCGGATCTGGTGCGCCGTCTCGAGGGTGGCCACCCGCTCCACGAACGTGGCGACGTCGATGGGTGCGAGCGTCGGCGGCGGCAGCCGGGCCAGGCGCGCGTAGGCGCTCATGAACCGGCTGAGCGCTTCGGACCGCGAGGCGATGACGTGCAATCCGCGCCGGACGTCGTCGCGCCAGTCGTCCGGCGGCGGCTCGCGCTCGACGATCGTCGCGAGGGAGCCGGCAATCGACTTGATCGGCGCCAGCGAGTTGTTCATTTCGTGGCCGATGACGCGGATCAGCCGCTGCCAGGCCAGCCGCTCCTCTTCGCGCAGCGGCCGGCTGAGATCCGACAGCACGAGCAGCTCGTGCGGCCGGCCGCCCTGGCGGAACTGGCTGCGCCGCACTTCCCAGCGGCCGACGCCACCGGGAAACGCCGTGTTGATCACGCGCGGCGCCGCGCCGGCGAGGCAGTCCGCCAGCCCGATCGCTTCGGCGTGGCGCCCGAGCAGCCGTTCGGCCGGCTGGTTGAGCAGCCGCGTGCCGGCGCGGTTCACCAGCGTCAGGCCGCGCTTCTCGTCGAAGGTGAAGACCGCGACGTCGATCTCCTCCATGACCTTGCGCAGCAGGGTGGTGGCTTCGAGCGCGTCGAGCCGCTGGTGCCGCAGCGTCTCGACCAGCGCGTTGACCTCGATCATCACCTCGCCGAGCGGATCGCCGCCGCGCGCGCCGCGGGCCCGGATGGAGAAGTCCCCCTCGCCAAGGGCCGCCAGCAGGTTGGACAGCGTCTGGAGTGGCAGGACGACGCGCTCGCGGAGCGCGAAGGCAAAGCCGAGGCAGACCGCCGCGATGGCGACGGTGAGCGTCCACTGTACCCGCGGCGTGTAGTCGCCGGTCCACAGGAAGATGAGGGAGATGGCCGCCCCTGGCAGTGCCGAGGCCAGCGCCATCAGCAGGATGCGGCGGTCGTGGCTGAGGCGCGGCGCCCGGGGCGGTGCCATGCGCCCTCTAGAGGCCGTATCGCTGGAGGCGCCGGTAGAGGGCGCTGCGGCTCAGGCCGAGCCCCTTGGCGGCGTGGCTGACGTTGCCGTCGTAGCGCGCCATCGCCTTCTTGATGAGGAAGCACTCGACATCCTCGAGGCTCATGTCCTCGAGGCGGCCGCCGCCGCTCTCCTTCGGCCCGCGGAGCCCGAGGTCCATCGGCTTGACCAGCGGCCCCTCGGCCATGAGCACCGCCCGCTCGACGGCGTGATCGAGCTCGCGCACGTTGCCGGGCCACGAGTGTTCGAGCAGCAGCTGCAGGGCGCCGCTCTCGAAGCCGGGGAGCCGCTTCCGGTAGCGCTGCGCGTGCTGCCGCAGGAAGTGCTGCGCCAGCAGCGGCAGGTCCTCGCGGCGGTCGCGCAGCGCGGGGACGCGAATCTCGATGGTGTTGAGCCGGAACAGCAGGTCCTGCCGGAACCGGCCGGCGCCGACCTCCTCGTTGAGGTCGGCGTTGGTCGCGGAGATGATCCGTGTATCGACCCGCCGGGTGCGCGACGACCCGAGCCGTTCGAACTCGCCGGTCTCGATGACGCGGAGCAGCTTGGCCTGCTGGCTCAGGGGCACGTTGGCGATCTCGTCGAGGAACAGCGTGCCCTGCTCGGCGAGCTCGAAGCGGCCGACGCGGTCGGCCTTGGCGTCGGTGAAGGCCCCGCGCACGTGCCCGAACAGCTCGCTCTCGAACACCCCCTCCGAGACGCCGCCTGAGTTGACGATCACCATCGGCCGCGTCGCCCGGCTCGACACGCGGTGCAGCGCGCGCGCGACCACCCCCTTGCCGGTGCCGTTCTCCCCGAGGATCAGCACGTTGGCGTCCGACGGGCCGACGCGTGCAATCACCTGGAGGACGCCCTGCATGGCCGGCGATTCCGCCACCAGGTCGGGGATCCCTTCACTGCGCAGCAGCGAGTTCTCCGCCTCGAGCCGCAGGCCCTTGCGCAGCGCCTGGCTCAGCTCGACCTGGGTGCGGATGACGGCGAGCAGCCGGGCGTTGTCCCAGGGCTTCTGGATGAAGTCGCGGGCGCCGCGCCGCATCGCCTCGACTGCCACCTCGACGCTGCCCCAGGCCGTCATCACCACGACCGGCAGCGTCGGGTCGGCGGCCTGGATGCGCGCCAGGAGGTTCAGCCCTTCCTCCCCCGAGGTGGTGTCCCGCGTGTAATTGAGATCGATGAGCGCCACGTCGAAGTCGCGGGCCTCGATCGCGGCCAGCACGCCGGCGGGCGAAGACGCGGTCTCGAGCAGGAAGCCCTCGGGCTTGAGCAGCAGCCGCAGGGCCTCGAGCACATCCCCCTGGTCGTCGGCAACCAGCACCCGTGTGTCCGCGGGACGCCCTCCCGGGCGGGCGGCGCCCTGTCCGGCGCGATCTTTCGGGTGATCCGTCATCAACATAGGCAGCGGGCCGGCGCGCGACGCACGTTACGGATGCTCGATCGTGAAGCCGCTCTCCTCGAGCTCCCGCTCGGCCCGCCGGCTGCCATCCTCTTCGACCACGCGACCGTCGAACAGGTGGATGGAGCGGTCGGCATGGCGGGCGTAGCGCGGGTCGTGCGTGACCATGCAGATGGTGGCCCCCTCGCGGTGCAGCTCGCGAAGCAGCTCCATCACCGCTTCGCCGTTCTTCGAGTCGAGGTTGCCGGTGGGCTCGTCGGCCAGCAGGATGGACGGGGCGCCCGCCACCGCACGCGCCACCGCCACGCGCTGCTGCTGGCCGCCCGACAGCTGGCTGGGGAGGTGCTTGGCGCGGTGCGCCATGCCCACCTTCTCGAGCGCGGCCAGCACGCGCTCCTTGCGCTCGGCCGACTTCATCCCGCGGTAGGTCAGCGGCAGCTCGACGTTCTCGTAGACGTTGAGGTCGCCGATCAGGTTGAAGCTCTGGAAGATGAAGCCGATTTCGCGGTTGCGCACCCGGGCGCGCTCCGAGAGCGGCAGGTCGGCCACCGACTTGCCGTTGAGGATGTAGCGTCCTTCGGTCGGCGAGTCGAGCAGGCCGAGGATCGACAGCAGGGTGGACTTGCCGCAGCCGGACGGACCGGCGATGGCGATGTACTCGCCGCTCCGGATCTCGAGGTGAATCCCCGCGAGAGCGTGCGTCTCGACTTCGTCGGTGAAGAACACCTTGGTGACGCCGTCGAGGTGAATGAGCGGTTGCCCGGCTGTGGTCATCGTTGCTCCTTGTGCGTCAGCGTTAAGCGTCCAGCTGCCTGCCGCGGCTGCCTACTGGGTCAGGCGCAGCCGTTGATACTCGTCCCACGTCGACATGTCCGAGAGGACCACCTGGTCGCCGGGCTGCAGCCCGTCCACGACCTCGATCGTGTTCACCGAGCTGCGTCCAAGTTTCACGGTCGTCCGCACCGCTTCCCCCTGGGCGTCCACCTTGAACAGGCTCACCGAGCTGTTCTCCTGCCCGAAGGCCGGACGGCCGACGTAGATGATGTCGTTCAGCTCCTCGAGGCGGACGGTGCCGTCCACGCTGAGATCGGGGCGGGCCCCCGGGGGCAGGTCCCCCTCGAGCGTGATGTCCACGCCGACCGTACCGCCAGTCGAGGCGGGGTCGATCCGCGACACCGTTCCCTTGACCACGCCGTTGCGGGTGTCGACCTCGGCATACTGTCCGATACGGATGTCCTTCGTCTGGGTTTCCGCAATCCGCAGTTCGGCCTTCAGGTTCGTCGGGTTGGCGACCCGCGCCAGGTTGGTGCCCGGCCCGACCTGGGCGCCGACTTCCACCGGGACGCTCTGGAGCACGCCGCTCATGCCGGCCTTGACGCGCAGGTCGTCGAGCCGCCGGAGCTGCAGCTCGTGGGCCGCGCGGCGCTGGGCAATGTCCGCCTCCTGCGGCGCGAGCTGCGACTTCAGCCCCGATCGGATGATCTCGAGCCGCCGCTGTTCGATGCTGAGGCGATTCTTGAGCTCTTCGACGGTGCCCCGCTTCTGTTTGAGCAGCAGCAGGGAGACCAGTTGATCCTTGTACAGCTGTTCGTTGGCCTCGAGATCGAGCGCCGCCTGCTTGTAGTTCGATTCGATGGTGGCAACCGCCGACTGCTGGGTGAGGAGCTGGTTCTCCAGATCGGCCTTGCGGTTCTCGTAGGCGGCCTGCGCGGACTGCGACGCGAGCTGCGCGTCGCGGACGGCCTGCTGCAGGTCGGGATTGCTCAGCTCCAGGATGACTGTCTCCGGCTTCACTGTCGCGCCGGGGCGCAGCAGGATCCGCTCGACGCGCCCCTCGGTGGTGGCCGGAATCCAGCGGATGTCTTCGGGAACCAGCGTGCCGGAGCCGCGGACCTGGCGGAGCATCTGCCCGCGCTTCACCGTGTCGACCCAGACCGTAGCCCGGTCCACCCCCGGCGCTGCCGGCTTCAGCCGCGACACGCCGACGGTGATGAGAATCAGGACGACCAGCGCCGCCGCGCCATACAGGGCCTGGCGCCTCTTCTTCTTGCGGATGACGTCGGGCGATCGGGCAATATCAACCATGCAACCTCTGGCCTGAATCGGATGGAGTCGGCGTCCGGCTCAGTTCAGACTGCGTAAGATGTGCCACGTCGGCTGTGCTCCCTAAATGATTGTGAACAGGTATCTTACCCTGTGTAGGCGGCCCGGCGTGAGGGCCGGAATGCCCGCCTGTGGAATCGGGCCGTCCCGGAATCGAACAGTGGCGATGGCCCCCGCCGCACGAGCCGGCTTACGATACGGACGATTGGACGGAATTGGGGGGCGCACGGTTTAGAGCTATTTTTGCCGGCACCGCCCGCGGACCCGGCACGGCCCATGCGAGGGAAGCAGGACCAGTATGAGCGACATCAGCGATCGGCTCCTGAACGACATCGTCGATGCGGTCAAGGACATCGTCCGGAAAGAGCAGTCGGACCGGCTGCGGGACATCTACCTGATCGGCGACATCGAGAAAGACAGCGCGCGGCACGTGATCGAGCGGCTGCGCGAACTGGCCAACGACAGCCGGAAGCCCATCACGCTGTACATGAACACCGCCGGCGGCAACGTCACCGACGGCCTGGCGATTCACGACACCATCCGCTACCTGGTGACCCAGGGGGTGCAGATTACCGTGATCGTGCAGGGGATGGCGTATTCCATGGGCTCGGTCGTGCTGCAGGCGGCGAGTCCCGGCCGGCGGTTTGCCTTCCCGCACTCCTGGATCATGATTCACGAGCCGGCGAAGTGGGCCGGATGGCAGTCCACGACCGCGGCCGCGCAGCACCTGGATCGGCTCAAGCAGATGCAGACCCAGATTTACCGCATCCTCTCGGAGCGCTCGGGGAAGCCGCTCCGCCAGATCATCCGGGACACGAAGCGCAACGACTTCTATCTCGATGCGGTGAAGGCAAAGGAATACGGGCTGCTGGACGAGGTGCTCGGCCCGGCGGCCGCCGTGGCGCCGGCGGAGGAGCGCGCGGCACTGGCGGAAGCGATGGAGCCCGAGCAGCAAGTCGCGGCCGCTGCGCCGTCGCAGACTGGCGCGCCCGAAACGGTCACCCGGACCCCCGAGCGCGGCTCTGCCAAGACGACCCGGGCATAGCGGTGGCACGCCGGTTGCGACAGACCGCGCTATGGACTGCCGTCATGGCGGAGCTGGAGCTGAACCGTAAACGATGCCGCCCGCTGATGCGTACCCATTTCCCGCACGCCCGGCCCCGCTGCGTTTCGCCATCGCGATCGGCTCGATCGCGGCCGTTTTCCTCCTGGATTTCACCCTAAACGAGCTGATTGACGACGGGAGCCTCTTCCTCCTGCTGGGGACGGCCGTGATGGCGACGGCGTGGTTCGCGGGCACGGGGCCGGCGCTGGCCGCCACCGTGCTGGGCGCCGTGGTCGGCGGGTACGAAGTGCCGGATTCACCAGTGGTGGCCCGCGCCACCCAGGCGCATCTCGCCGTCTTCATCGTCCAGGGGCTGCTCCTCACCGCGCTCGTCTCCGAGCTCCGCCGCGCCCGGCGGGTGGCCGAGCGGCAGGCACGCGACGCGCAGGAGGCGCGCCGGGAGAGTGAAGCGGTCGGCAGGATGAAGGACGAGTTCCTTGCGACGATTTCCCACGAGCTGCGCACCCCCCTCAACTCCGTGCTCGGCTGGCTGCACCTGCTCCGGACCGGGAAGCTCGACACCGGCGCCGTGACGCGCGGGTTCGAGTCGATCGAGCGCAACGTCCGCCTCCAGGCCCAGCTCACCGCCGACCTGCTCGACGTGTCGAAGGTGCTGACGGGCCGCCTGCGAATCGACACGCGCCCCTCGTCGCTGGCGGAGGCCTCGAGGCAGGCGGTCCTGGCAGCAGCTCCGGCGGCGCAGGCGAAGGGGGTGCAGATCGTCAGCAGCATCCCTGACACGGCGGTGCCGGTGCTGGGCGATCCGAACCGTCTGCGGCAGATCGCGTGGCAGCTGCTGGCCAACGCGATCAAGTTCACCCCGCGAGGGGGGACCGTCGGGCTGACGCTCGAGAGCCCGGGCGACGCGGCCCTGCTCACCGTGTCCGACAGCGGCCCGGGGATCGCCCCCGAGTTCCTGCCGCGGATTTTCGATCGCTTCACGCAGGAGGATCCCTCGCCGACCCGCAAGGCGGGCGGTCTCGGCGTCGGGCTGTCGCTCGTGCGGGATCTCGTCGAGCTGCATGGCGGCGAGATCCTGGCGCGCAACCGGGACGGGGAAGCGGGCGCGGTCTTCACCGCCAGGTTCCCGGTGCAGGCCGTGGAGGCCGAGCCGGTGGCGCCGGTGGTGACCTACCCGGCGTTCGCGTCGGCGCCGCTCGATGGCCTGCGCGTGCTCGTCGTCGATCAGGATGCCGACGGCCGGGAGCTGCTGCGCGCGATCCTGCAGGAGCGCGGCGCGCTGGTGCGGACGGCTGATTCGGTGGCGGTGGCGCTCGAGGCGCTCGAGGAGTGGCGGCCCGACGTGCTGGTGAGCGACAGCTCATCGCCCGAGCATGATTCGTACGCGCTGGTTGGCAAGGTCCAGTCGCTCGAAGCCGATCGCGGCGGGCGGATTCCGGCGGCGGCGCTCACCGCCTTTGCGCGCACCGACAGCCGGGTGAGGGGGATGCTGGAGGCGGTCCAGCGCGACCTGCCGAAGCCGGTCGAGCCGGCGCTCCTCACCTCGGAGATCGCGCGGCTGACCGGCCGCGAGCGGCGCAAGATTCAACGGACCCAATGAACAGGCGGTGGCCTCACGCACGGGGCGTGAGCTCTTGCCGGTGCGATGCAAACGTGTGACGGCGATGCGGCGAACAACTTCAGCAGGCGTGGATGCTTCGCGGACGCGGCGGTGGCCGGTCGGGGTGGAGCTGCGCGGAACAGCGCCGGCACAGGCGCGGGTCTGGGCGCCGTCCTGCCGCACGGTGGACGTCGTGCTCGACGACGGGGGAGGCGGGCAGCGGAGCTGGGCGCTCACCCGCAGCGACGACGGGCATTTCAGCGGCGAGCTGGATGGACTGAAGGCCGGCGACCGGTATTGGCTGCGGCTTGATGGCGATCGCCTGCGGCCGGACCCCGCGTCGAGGTTCCAGCCGGACGGGCCGCACGGGCCGTCGCAGGTGGTCGATGCGTCCGGCTTCGCGTGGACTGACGCCGGCTGGCCGGGCGTGGCGCCGGACGGCCACGTCGTCTACGAGATGCACGTCGGCACGTTCACCCCCGCGGGGACCTGGCAGGCGGCGGCCGCCGAGCTCGACGAGCTGGCGGCGCTCGGCATCACGCATCATCGAGATGATGCCGGTGTCGGACTTCGCCGGCCGTTTCGGCTGGGGCTACGACGGGGTCGATCTGTATGCGCCGACCCGGCTGTATGGCACGCCCGACGATCTCCGGGCGTTCGTGGACCGCGCGCACGCCCTCGGACTCGGCGTCATCCTCGACGTGGTCTACAACCATGTCGGGCCGGACGGCAATTTTCTCGCGGACTTCTCCCCCGACTACTTCACCGACAAGTACAAGAACGACTGGGGACAGGCACTCAACTTCGAGGGGCCGGCCCGCCGCGCGCAGCTTCTTCGTCGAGAACGCGGCGTACTGGATCGACGAGTTCCACTTCGACGGCCTGCGGCTCGACGCCACCCAGGACATCCACGACGCCTCGCCCGAGCACGTGATTGCCGAGATCGTGCGGCGGACGCGCGAGGCCGCGGGTGGCCGGCGGTTGTACATCGTGGCGGAGAACGAACCGCAGCGCACCGACCTCGTCCGCAGCCCGGAGGCCGGCGGCTACGGCACCGATGCGCTCTGGAACGACGACTACCATCACTCCGCCGTCGTCGCGCTGACCAAGAAGCGGGAAGCCTACTACTACGACTACACCGGCAGCGCCCAGGAGCTGATCTCCGCCGTGAAGTACGGCTACCTCTATCAGGGCCAGTGGTATCAGTGGCAGAAGAAGCGGCGCGGCACGCCGGGGCTGGATCTGCCGCCGGTCTGCTTCGTCGCCTACCTGGAGAACCACGACCAGGTCGCCAACACGGCGTTCGGACGCCGGCTGCACCAGCAGTGCTCGCCGGCGCGCCTGCGGGCGATGACCGCGCTCACGCTGCTCGGTCCGGCCACGCCGATGCTGTTCCAGGGGCAGGAGTTCGCTGCGTCGGCGCCGTTCCTCTACTTCGCCGATCACAACGCGGAGCTGCGGATGCCGGTGGCGCGCGGGCGGCGGCAGTTCCTGTCGCAGTTCGCCAGCGTGACCGACCCGGAAGTGCTGTCCACTTTGCCGCTGCCGCTCGGCGACGAGAACTTCCGGCGCAGCACGCTCGACCTCGACGAGCGCGAACGGCACCGCGAGTGGTACGCGCTGCACCGGGACCTCATCGCGCTGCGCCATCGCGACGCGGTGATCCGGCGGGCCGCCCGCCAGCGCCCGGACGGCGCGGTGGTCGGGCCGGGCGCCTTCGTCCTCCGCTATCAGGGCGGGGCAGATGGCGACCGCCTCCTCGTCATCAACCTTGGCTGCGACCTGGACCTGCGGCCGCTGCCGGAGCCGCTCGTCGCACCGCCGGCGCACAGCCGCTGGACGACGCTGTGGAGCAGCGAGTCGCCGCGCTACGGCGGCAACGGCACCCCGCCGGTGCGGCCGCATTCGCATTTTCACGTGCCCGGCGACGCCGCCATCCTGCTCGGATCCGATCCCGGCGCGATCGAAGATGATGGAGAAGAGAAGGGGACCAATGGGCATTGAACCCCGCCGCATCATCGCGCGTCCGCACGACTGGCTCGACGGCGACGATCCGCCGCCGCGCCGCGAGTGGCTGGTGACCAACGGGCTCGGCGGGTATGCGTCGGGCACGGTGGCCGCCGTCGTGACCCGCCGCTACCACGGACTGCTGGTGGCGGCGCTGCCGGCGCCGCTCGGCCGGACGGTGATGCTCAACCACCTGCTCGAGCGCGTCCGCCTGGCCGACCGGCAGGTGCTGTGGCTGGGCGATCAGGACGAAGTCGCCGGGCCGAACATCGCCGACCGCACCGAGCACCTCGTGGAGTTCCGGCTCGAGCTCGGGCTGCCGGTCTGGCGCTTCCAGCTGCCCGGCATCCTGATCGAGAAGCGCGTGCTGATGCCGTACGGGCAGAACACCGTGCACGTGACCTACCGGCTGCTCGACGGCGCCGGCCCGGTCCGGCTGTCGCTGCGTCCCTCGGTGCACTTTCGCGGATACGAGGCCGCGGTGGACGGCGGCGAGATGCCCGACTACACGCTGACGGCGCGGGGCCCGCGCTACGAAGTGGCCGGCGACGCCGACGTGCCGCCGCTGCGGCTCATGGCGTACGGCGGCGGCGCCGCGCTGACGCTGGACGAGAAGGGCGCCGTGCAGGTGCCGTACGACATGGAGCGCCGCCGCGGCTACGCCTCCGTCGGGTCGCTGTGGAGCCCCGGCTACTTCCGCGCCGATCTGCGGACGGGCGAAGACGTGACGCTGGTGGCGTCCACCGAGAGCTGGGAGGCGATCGGCGCGCTCACGCCGGCCGAGGCGTCGCGCGCCGAGGCGGACCGGCGGCGGCGGCTGCTGGCGATCGCCGGGCCGGCGGCCGACGAGCCGATGTCGGCCGAGCTCGTGCTCGCCGCCGACCAGTTCATCATCACGCCGGCCGGCCGCGCCGAGGAAGCCGCGAGGGCCCGTGCCGCGGGGGAGGAAGTGCGGACGGTCATTGCCGGCTACCACTGGTTCACCGACTGGGGCCGCGACACGATGATCAGCCTCGAGGGGCTGACGCTCACGACCGGCCGGCACCGCGAGGCGGCCTACATCCTCAAGACCTTCGCCCACTACATTCGCGACGGCCTCATCCCGAACATGTTCCCGGACGGCTCCCGCGACGGGCTGTATCACACGGCGGACGCCACGCTGTGGTTCTTCCAGGCGGTGCATCGCTACGTGGAGGTCACGGGAGACCACGCCACGCTCCGCCACCTGCTGCCCGGCCTGACCGGGATCGTGCGCCACCACCTGCAAGGCACGCACTACGGCATCGGGGTCGACGAGACGGACGGGCTCCTGCGCCAGGGTGCACCGGGCTATCAGCTCACCTGGATGGACGCGAAGGTGGACGACTGGGTGGTGACGCCGAGGCGGGGTAAGGCGGTCGAGATCAACGCGCTGTGGTACAACGCCCTTCGGCTGCTCGAGGGTTGGACCCGGCAGTTCGGGACGGCGGGGGACGAGCTCGAATCTGGCAGGCCACGCGCGGCGTGCGGGGGACGCGTTCAACGCCCGCTTCTGGTTCGAGCAGGGGGGCTACCTCTACGACGTCGTGGATGGTGAGATCGGTGGTCCGGACGAGGCGTGCCGCCCGAACCAGGTGCTGGCCATCTCGCTCGCGCACCCCGTGCTGGCGCCGCGAGCGGTGGGCGCCGGTGCTGAACGTGGTGCGCGACCGCCTGCTCACGCCGGTCGGGCCTCCGGTCGCTGGCGCCGCGGCACCCCGACTACAAGCCGCGGTATTACGGCGACCTGCGATCGCGCGACGCGGCCTACCATCAGGGCACGGTGTGGGCGTGGCTGATCGGCCCCTTCGTCGATGCCTGGCTGAGGGTGTACCCGGAGGACCTCGACGGCGCCCGGCGGATGCTGGAGGGATTCGACGCGCACCTGAGCGAGGCGTGCGTGGGCACCCTCAGCGAGATCTTCGACGCCGAGGAGCCGTTCACCTCGCGCGGCTGCGTGGCGCAGGCCTGGAGCGTGGCCGAAGTGCTGCGGTGCCTGGAGAAGACCGCCAGGCGCGGGGAGCACGCCGGGACCAGCGCCGCTCAAGCGACGGGCTGAAGAGCTTCTGCTTGTGCGGCCCCCTGGCCGGCGGCCGCTTCCGGTCTGCGGCCACGTGATCCAGAATCGGTCATGCACAGACGCTGCGTCCCGCGATGCCAGCCGACCTGACGGCGCTCGGCTGGGACGCGCGCCGCGCCGAGGCGTTCGAGGCGATCGGCGCCGCGGGACTCGTCCCCGGCCGCGTCAGCCTGGAACACACCCACATCTACCGCGTCTGGACCGCGGACGGGGAGCTGCTCGCACGGGTCGCGGGCCGGCTGCGGCACGCCGCCGGCTCCCGCGCTGAATTCCCGGCCGTCGGCGACTGGGTGGCCGTCGAGCCCGCCGCGCAGGGGGGGACGCCCGCATCCGCGCCGTCCTGCCCCGCACCAGCCGCTTCTCCCGTCGCGCCGCTGGCGATCCCACCGAAGAGCAGATCGTCGCGGCGAACATCGACACCGTCTTTCTGGTCGGCGGGCTCGATCACAACTTCAACCCGCGACGCCTCGAGCGCTACCTGCTCGTCGCCTGGGACAGCGGCGCCGCCCCGGTGATCGTCTTGAACAAGGCGGACACGCTGCCGCCGGAAGACGTCGAGGCGCGTGCCGGCGAGGTGCGCGCCCTCGCCCCCGATGTCCCGACCTACGCCGTCTCGTGCCACCAGCCGGACACCCTCGAGCCGCTCCGGCAGCACCTCGGCTTCGGCCGCACCGGGGCGCTGCTCGGCTCCTCCGGCGTCGGCAAGTCCACCATCGTCAATCGTCTCGTCGGGCACGATGTGCTGCGGACGCAGGACGTGCGCGACGCCGACAGCAAGGGGCGGCACACCAGCACCAACCGGCAGCTGGTGCTGCTGCCGGGCGGCGGCCTGCTGATCGACACGCCCGGCATGCGGGAACTGCAGCTCTGGGACACCGGCAGCTTGACCGAGACGTTCACCGACGTGGCCGCGCTCGCGGGAGCCTGCCGCTTTCGCGACTGCCGGCACCGCGGCGAGCCCGGCTGCGCGGTGGTGGCCGCGGTCGCCGCCGGCGAGCTGCCGGAGCATCGCCTCGACAGCTACCGGAAGCTTGCCGCCGAGCAGGAGCACACCGAGCGCCAGCAGGACGCCCGCGCGCTCCTCGACGAGAAACGGAAGGGGAGGATTCGGCGCCAAGGCGCTGCAGAAACGCCTGCGCGACAAGGGGCGGCTGTAGCGTCATCCGCCGCCGCCCGGCCGCCGTTTGCCGGATGCCTGACGCCGCCGCGCGGCGGGTCCCGTAACGTATCCACAAGATGGCTGTCGCCGCAGCTTCCCCGGTTCTGACTGTTGCGGACGCGCGCAAGAGTTTCGGCGCGGTGCGGGCGCTCGACGGCGCCTCGTTCGAGCTCCGCCCGGGCGAGCTGCTCGCCCTTCTCGGCCCGAACGGCGCCGGCAAGACCACGCTGATCCGCGCCATCGCCGGGCGCACCAGGCTGGACGGCGGCGAGATTCGCGTCTTCGACACCGTTGTCCGCGCCGGCCACACCCCCGCGCAGCTCGGCATCGTCCCGCAGGAGCTCGCAGTCTACCCGCTGATGACGGCGCGCGAGAATCTCGAGTCGTTCGGCCGGCTGCAGGGGCTGTCCGGCGCGGCGCTGAGGACGCAGATCGACTGGGCGCTGGAGCAGACCGGTTTGGCGGACCGCGCGCGGGAGCCGGTCACGCGCTTCTCCGGCGGGATGAAGCGGCGCCTCAACATCGCCTGCGGCATCCTCCATCGTCCGCGCATCATCCTGCTCGACGAGCCGACGGTCGGCGTCGATCCGCAGAGCCGGGATCGCATCTACGACATGCTGGGCGCGCTGGTGGCCGGCGGCGCGTCGCTCCTGCTGACCACCCATCATCTCGAAGAGGCGGAGGCGCGCTGCTCGCGGACGGTGATCGTGGACCACGGACGGGCGATTGCGGCCGGCACGCTGCCGGAGCTGGTGGAGAGGACCGTCGGCCGTCATCGCCTCGTCACCCTCCGCCTGGATGCGCCGCTCGGCGCCGCGGCGATTGCGGCGGGGCACGTCGAGGTCGATGCCGCGGACCCGCGCCTGCTCAGGGCGCGCATGGCCGACGTCGCGGCAGGCCTGCCGCCGCTCCTCGAACAGATCCGCCAGGCTGGCCGGTCGATAGACGATGTGGATGTCCGTGGCCCGAGCCTGCAGGCGGTGTTCATCCACCTGACGGGACGGGATCTGAGGGAATGATGCTGACGCTGCTCCGTATCGGCTGGCTGAACTTGAGCCGGGACCGTGTCGCGCAGATGCTGACGTTCCTGCTGCCGATCGTCTTCTTCTCGATCTTCGCCTCGGTGTTTGGCGGCAGCGGCGGGGATCGGACACCGCGTGTGAGCCTCGTAGTGGTGGACGAAGACGGAACGGACTTCACGCGGCGGATTGCCGAGGCGATCGCGAAGGAGCCGGCGCTGCGCGTGCGGGCGCAGGCCCCCGGCGCACCGCCACTGGACCGCGCCGCGGCCGAACGGCTGGTGCGCAACGGCGACGTGCCGGTTGCCGTGATCCTGCCGAAGGGGCTCGGCTCGGCGTTCGCGGAGATGGGATTTGCCGGGGCGTCCGATCACGCGGTGGAGCTGCTGGCCGATCCGTCGGATCCCGTGGCGCCGCAGATGGTGCAGGGGCTGCTGCAGAAGGTCACGATGACCGCCGCTCCCGACCTCCTGATGCAGGGGGGGATGAAGCAGTTCGAGCGCCACGCGGGGGCGCTGACGCCGGAGCAGCGGACGGCGGTGGATGCCTGGCTGCCGTCGCTCAAGCCGGGCACGCCGGAGGCGGCGGCCGCGCCGGCCGGTACCGCAGCACCCATGGGCATCGCCGTCACGGTCGTGGACGTGATGCGCACGGACAACCGCCGCGGCTCGCTGATCTCCTTCTATGCCGCCGGCATCGGCGTGATGTTCCTGCTGTTCTCGGCGGTCGCGGGCGCCGGCGGAACGCTGCTGGACGAAGCGGAGTCGGGCACCCTCGAGCGGCTGCTGTCGACCAACATCGGGATGACCGGCCTGCTGGCGGGCAAATGGCTGTTCCTCTCGCTGATCGGCGTGGCGCAGCTCACCGTGATGTTCCTCTGGGGACGCCTGGCCTTCGGGCTGCCGCTCTTCGAGCATCTCCCGGGCTTCTTCGTCATGACCATCGTCACCGCCGGCGCGGCGTCGGCACTCGGGCTGGTGCTCGCGGCGCTGGCCCGCAGCCGCGCCCAGCTCTCCGGCTTCTCGACGATCCTGATCCTGACGATGTCGGCGCTCGGCGGCAGCATGTTCCCGCGCTTCCTGATGACCGAGGCGATGCAGCGGGTGGGGCTGGTGACGTTCAACGCCTGGGCGCTCGACGGCTACCTGAAGGTGTTCTGGCGGGATGCCGCGCTGTGGGAGCTGTGGCCGCAGGTCCTGGTGCTGGTGACGATCACGACAGTCTTCCTGGCACTCGCGCGCCTGCTGGCACGGCGGTGGGAGATGGCCTGACCCGCAGCGTCGCAAGCCACGATGGAATGCTGTCACAATGACGGCAATGAAGATTGCGCTGGTGCAGCAGGCAGCGGGTCACGACCGGCAGGGCAACGTCGAGCGCGGCCTGCGCGCGCTCGAAGAGGCGGCGCAGCGCGGCGCTGCCCTCGTCGCCTACTCCGAGCTGGCGTTCGAGCGGTTCTATCCCCAGCGTCCGGCGGGGCCGGATGCGCGGTCGCTGGCAGAGACGGTTCCGGGGCCAACGACGGAGCTGTTCTGCCGCAAGGCCCGCGAGCTCGGCGTCGTGGTGGTGCTCAATCTCTACGAGCGCGACGGCGACCGGGCGTTCGATTGCTCGCCGGTCATCGATGCCGACGGCACGCTGCTCGGCCGGACGCGGATGATCCACATTACCGACTACGCCTGCTTCCACGAGCAGGGCTACTACACGCCGGGGGATACGGGCGCCCCGGTCTACGACACCCAGGCGGGGCGGATCGGCGTGGCCATCTGTTACGACCGTCACTATCCCGAATACATGCGCGCCCTGGCGATTGCCGGGGCCGACCTCGTGGTCGTTCCGCAGGCGGGTGCCGTGGGTGAGTGGCCCGAGGGCCTCTACGAGGCGGAGCTTCAGGTCGCGGCGTTCCAGAACGGCTATTTCACCGCGCTGTGCAACCGTGTCGGGGAGGAGGAGTGCCTGACATTCGGCGGGGAGTCGTTCGTCTGCGGCCCGGACGGCCGGGTGGTGGCCCGCGCGGGCACGCTCGTCGAAGAGATCCTCTACGCCGACGTCGATCTCGCGCAGGTGGAGCAGTCGCACGCGCGCCAGCTCTTTCTCCGCGACAGGCGTCCCGAGCTGTATGGCGGGTGGCTCGATGCCGGGCGCGCGATGAAGGCGATGAAGAGGGAGCGGTGAGGGACCGGTGGGCGCGCGGCTGCCTGCTCCTGACGCTGCTGCTCACGGCGTCCGGCTGCGGTGATCTCGGCATCGTTACGGAGAGCTACGCGACGCTGGCGGAAGCGGCCGCCGACGGCGCCGTGGCGCGCGGCGACGTGCCGCAGGGGCTGCCCGCCGGCACGCGTGAATTGCGCGTGGCCCACGACACCGACTCGCCGCGGCGCTGGGGCCTGTTCGACTTTCCGCCGGAAGAAGGGGACACGCTGCGCGCCCTGCTGGGGCCTGAGATGTCGCTGCAGGGGGCCCGGGCCGAGCCGCCCAGGCGCATCGAGTGGTGGCCGGTGCTGCTGCGCGGCGCGCTGGACGATCAGCAGGTCCGGGCAACCGGGGCGCAGGCCTATCCCGCGCGTTCCGGGGAGCTGATCTTCGTGGTCAACTGGCGCCAGGGCCGGGCGTATTACTGGGCGGCGCCGTAGCGTCCGCCATCCGGCTAAAAGACGACGACGAAATCGCTAGGGAAAGTTGGTGCCGAGGACTGGAATCGAACCAGTGACACCAGCATTTTCAGTGCTGTGCTCTACCGACTGAGCTACCTCGGCACGGCGGGAAGCGTCTGGCAGAACCCTGATGATAGCAGCCGGGAGGGGCTGTTCACAAGGCGGCGGACCGCGGACCGCGCGGGGGAGCCCCCCGCGCGTCCGTCACCAACGCTACCGCTACACCGAGGCCGGTTCCGGCACGCCGAGCCCGAGCTCGGTCCGCACGCGCTCCTCGATGGCCTTGAAGATCGCCGGGTTGTCCTTGAGGAACTGCTTGACGTTTTCCCGGCCCTGGCCGAGGCGATCGCCGCTGAAGGCGAACCAGGTGCCGCTCTTCTCGACGATCTTGCGATCGACGGCCATATCGAGCAGGTCCCCTTCCTTCGAGATGCCCTCGCCGTACATGACGTCGAACTCCGCTTCGCGGAACGGCGGCGCCACCTTGTTCTTCACCACCTTGACGCGGGTGCGGCCGCCCACGACGACGTCGCCGTCCTTGATGGCGCCGATGCGGCGGATGTCGATGCGGACCGAGGCGTAGAACTTCAGCGCCCGCCCGCCGGTCGTGGTTTCGGGGTTGCCGAACATGACGCCGATCTTCTCGCGCAGCTGGTTGATGAAGATCAGGCTGGTCTTGGACTTCGAGACGACGCCCGTGAGCTTCCGCAGCGCCTGCGACATGAGCCGGGCCTGCAGCCCCATCTGGGCTTCGCCCATCTCGCCATCGATTTCCGCCCGCGGCACCAGGGCCGCCACCGAGTCCACGACCACGACATCGACGCCGCCGGAACGGACCAGGACTTCGACGATCTCGAGCGCCTGCTCGCCGTTGTCGGGCTGGGAGACGAGGAGGTTCTCGAGATCCACCCCCAGCTTCTGGGCGTATTTGGCGTCGAGGGCGTGTTCGGCGTCGACGAACGCCGCCATGCCGCCGAGCTTCTGCGCCTCGGCGATGATCTGCAGCGTCAAGGTAGTCTTGCCGGACGACTCCGGCCCGTAAATCTCCACGACCCGGCCCCGGGGAACCCCCCCGATACCGAGCGCATAGTCCAGGCTGACTGAACCCGTGGAAATCGAAGGCACGACCGTGACGGCGTCCTTCTGCCCCAGGCGCATGATCGAGCCCTTGCCAAACTGTTTCTCGATCTGGCCGACGGCTATCTCGACAGCCTTCTGGCGCTCGCGGTCGTTGCGGTCTTCTACTGGCGGCATAACGCTCCTGAACAGAAGTTCACGTCCGTTGATATGTGGCGCCGGCGCGGGCCGGCCGCGGCACACCCCAGTATCCAGCGGGGGTGTGACACGGGAGGTCACGCCGGGGCGCCGTGGATCACGGGGCGGGTGAATTCTAGGTGCGTGCCGAGGTGAAAGTCAAGGGCAAAAGTGTGCACGTCGCACTGGTAACATGCTGTCAGTCCAATCAGTTACGGCAATCGAACACTTTCGCCTCTGGACGTCGAAGATCGCCGGAATTGCCCTGCCACCCGGGCGCCGGCCACGCGGTTTCTGCCCACCCCCGGCGGCGGGCTTGGGGCGGGAGGCCGGCTCGTGCGATGGTGTAGGGATGCCGTCGCCGCTCGGACATGCACTGGCCGGGGCCGCCATTGGCTGGGCGCTGGGCTCGGGTCGCCGGGCCTCCTTCTCCCCCTCCCCGTGGCCAATATGGACGACGGGAGCTGCGTTTGGCTTGTTGGCGGTACTGCCCGACCTCGACTTGCTGTGGCCAGGGGCGCATCGCGGCCCGAGCCACAGCGTCGGGGCCGCCTGCCTGGTGGGCGCGGCGGCCCTGGCCGCCACCCGCGACATCAGGCTTGCCCTGGTTGCCGCCTGTGCCTTCGGCTCGCACGCCCTGCTCGACTGGCTCGGGACCGACAGTTCGCCGCCCATCGGCCTGATGGCGCTGTGGCCGTTCAGCCGGGACTACTACGAATCCGGCCTCCACTTCTTTGCCGCCATCTCGCGCCGCTACTGGCTGCCGGGCTTCTGGAGGCAGAACATCCAGGCGGTTGCCTGGGAGCTGGCCGTGTTGCTGCCGATCGCGCTCGCGGCGCTCTGGCGGGCGTGGCTCAGTATGGGTAGAACCCTTGGCCGCTCTTCCGCCCGAGGTGCCCGGCGGCCACCATCCGGCGGAGCAGGGGACACGGCCGGTATTTCGGATCGCCGAAACCCTCGTGCAGGACCTCCATGATCGCCAGGCAGACGTCGAGGCCGATGAAGTCCGCCAGCGTCAGCGGCCCCATCGGGTGGTTCATGCCCAGCTTCATCACGGTGTCGATCGCCTCGGCCGTGCCCACGCCTTCCATCAGCGCGAAGGCGGCCTCGTTGATCATCGGCATCAGGATCCGGTTGGCGAGGAAGCCCGGGTAGTCGGAGGCCTCGACCGCCGTCTTGCCCAGCCGTGCGCACAGCGCGGTGGCGACCTGCATCGATTCGGCAGAAGTCGCCTGGCCGCGGATCAGCTCGACCAGCGTCATCAGCGGCACGGGGTTCATGAAGTGCATCCCGAGCACCTTATCGGGCCGCGAAGTCGCCGCCCCGAGCCGGGTGATCGAGATGGAGGAGGTGTTCGACGACAGGATCACCTCGGGCCGGGTGACCTCGTCCAGCCGCGACAGCAGGCCTGCCTTCGCGTCCAGGTTCTCGACAATCGCTTCGACCACGAAATCGACGTCGGCCAGTTCGTCGACGCGGCTGCCGGTCGCGAGCCGGGCGAGCGAGGCGTCGCGGTCAGCCGCGGTCAGCCGCCCCTTCTCGACGAACTTGCCGAGGCTGCGCTCGATCGATGCCCGCGCCCTGTCGAGCGCGGCGGGCGCCGCATCGATCAGCCGGACGTCGAATCCCGATTGTGTGAAGACCTGGGCAATGCCGTTGCCCATGGTCCCCGCCCCGACAACGCCGATGCGTGCGATCGTGTTCACCACACCGCATTCTTGGCAATTCGGCGGCGTTTGGCAATCCGTCCCGGTCTACTGCACCTGGAAGGTGGCGCGCGCTTCAACGACGTAGGCACCCGCGGCGAGGTTGAACGCCGTCGTGGCGGTGCATTCGCCCGCGGTGTTGCACGCCGCCAGCGGAACCGTGTTCGACTGCGCCGCGCCGCCCAGCCGGGGCTTCACGGTCACGAGGACCGTGGTGCCGCTCGGGACCCCCGCCGTTGCGATGTCCACGCCCGTGACACCGGGCGCCGACAGCGCGATGTCGATCGACCCGTAGCCGCCCTGCGGCACTGCCGGCGGCAGCTGGCCCCCGACCGACGTGATGCGGACCTCCGGCGAGACCGGGTTGGCGAGCGGGCCGGGGCCGGTCATCCGGATGGCCGCCGGCGTGGGAATGAACGCGGTCTGTGCCGACGCGTCGAGACTTTCGAATCGGACCCGGCCCGCGGTCCCCGCGCCGCTGTTGTGGCCGGGGTTCCCCGAGACGGCGTTGACCACGGCGGATCCGCCATCGATGAACCGGCCAGCCACGAGCCGGATGGCGCCACCGGCGCCTGGCCCGCCGCCGTTCGCGCATGACGAATTGCCGACGCTGCCGCCGTGGCCGCCGTTTGCGTCCAGCACATAGTTCTGGATGGTCAGGCTGCCGTTGGCGACCATGAGCAGGCCGCCGCCGCCCCCCCCGCCGCCGCCACCTGTGCAGTTGGCCAGCGTGCCGAAGCCCGCGCCTCCTCCGCCACCCGAGCCGCCGATCAGCGGCAGCAGCTCCGGCAGTCCGAAGAACACGCCGCCCTGCGCGCCGGCGGCCGGCGTGCCACCGGCGCCGCCCCCCGGTCCCAGTCCGGTGCCCCCCACGTCGAAGCCGTTGATGGCAAGCGCGGAGCCGTCCGCGCCGCGGAACCCGCCCGGGCCTCCCAGGCCTCCCACGCCAGGCGTTCCCGCGCCGCTCCCGTTCGTTCCGGTGTTGCCCCCGATCGAGAGGTTCTGGCAGCAGCCGAACGCGCCGCGCAGCCGGATATCGCCGGCGACCAGGATCGTCGCCGGCGTATTCGCGGCGTTCCGGGCAAAGAGCACCTGGAAGCCGCCGTCCACCGTGAAGCTGCTGAAGCGCAGGACGCCGTCCGGCGGCATCGCCATGACGATCGTGCCGGACGTGCACGGCACGGCGCATCCCGTCGTGCCGGGTGGATAGGTCGAGGGGGTGCCGGCGTTAAAGGGCTGGAGCCCCGGGGTGCCGGCACACCCGCACAGGTCAAGCACCTGCTGGGCGATGTTGCCCACGGGCATGAGGAGCAGCAAGGCGGTGAGCGCCCAGAACGGGGGCCCTCCCGCGCGCAGTCGCCGGTGTCCTTCGTTGATGGTCGTCATGGGCAATCCTCTGTCCTCTGGATGCGGGCCTTCACTGGTCTATCTGTACGCCGATGACGGGAGCCGTCACGGCGGGAATCTGCGACGGCGGGGGATCGCCGACTACGACGAGCAGCTCGTAGGTCGTTCCGTCGAGCTCGAACCGCAAGACCACCGCCCCCGCCGTGCCGGCGGTTCGCAGATCGAGAGGGATCGCCACAGTACCGGCCTCGACCTGGGTCGTGACGGTGCTGCCGCCGGCGAGCGCCACGAGCGACGGGTCGCCGCTCGTCACCGTCACCGGTGTCGCCGCACCCCGTGCGGCGGCCAGCAGTTGCACGCCGACCGTCGCGTTCACCGGGGCGCCTGGCGCGACGAGCACCCGTCCGAGACCGTTCGCTCCGACCACGCCGACGCCGACCGGGCGGCCGACGATCACCGGCGTTGTCAGCGGGCCTGGCGTGCCGCCGACGGCCAGGGAGAACTCGCGCCGCAGCGTCCCGGCTTCCAGTGTCAGGATGGCTGTGCCGGGCCCGTGCGTGGTCAGGTTCACCATCGCCAGCCGGCTCCCGGCCGCGATGGTGGCGCTGCCGTTGATCGAGACGATGCCGGGATGGCTGCTCGTGACGGTCACGGTCTGCGCGAACGCAGCAGGCTCGGCGAGCAGCAGGATGCCGAGCGTGAACGTGGTGCCGGGCTGCGCCGAGGCGCTGCCGATGAACGGGAGCGCCGCCACGCTGACGCCGGTGGGCCCCGCCAGAACGATGGGCATGCGGTCGGCCGCGGGCGTCCCGACGAGGACGCCGACCGACCGCACGACCTGTCCCGCGCGAATGGTCAGCATCGCGAAACCATCCGCCAGCGTCGTGATGGTCAGCGTCGTGACCTGCGAGCCAGGGGTCACGTCGGAGGCCGTGGCGGTGGCGACGGCCGGATTGCTGCTCGACACGGTGACCGCGGTCGGCGCACCGGCCGCCGCGGCAAGGAGCTGGATCGTCACCGTGGACGTGCGGCCCGCCGCGACGATGACCTGCCCGGCCGATGGCGGCGACGCGATCGAGGCGCCGACCGGGGCGCTCAGCACGAGGGGGGTGACCCCCGGTGGGGGCGGGCCGACGAACACGGTGAACGACCATGCCTCCCCCCCGGCGCGCAGCGTGAAGACCGCGATGCCGTTGCCGACCGCGGTGATCGTCACCCGTACGGTCCGCGCGCCCGGCTGAATCGGCGAGACGGTGGCGGTGGCGACGGACGGATTGCTGCTCGTGATGCTGACGTCGAGCGGCACGCTGCCGCCGCGCGGCTCCCGCAGCAGCACCAGGTCGAGCGACGGCGTGCTGCCGGGTGCCGTGAACGCGTGACCCACCGACGCCGGCAGGGACACGGACGCGCCGACGCTCGCCGCGACCGTGGCGATCTCGCGGCCGGGCACCGGCTCGCTCACCGAGATGGTGGCAACGGCGGTCCCGCGCGGCGAGGCGGCAACAAGTGCGGTGCTGCCCGCGGCGCCGCCGCCGGGCACCGGGTCCCACGGACAGGCCGTGCACGCCGTCAGGGTCGCGACCACGCTGGTCTGACCGGCCGGCAGGATGACTGCCGCCGCATCGGGCGATGCCACCTGCGGATCCAGGGCGGAGAGCGTGATCGCCAGATCCTCCGGCAGCGGCGCGGCCACCGACAGCCGCACCGCGCCAGTCCCGCCCCTGGGCACGCCCAGGATCGCCGGGGCGATCCTGATGCCGCTGACCACGGTGACGGTCTTCACCGCCCGCGCCACTTCGCCGTTCTGCGCGTTGCGGGCGCTGGCGACGATTGCCAGCGTGCCCGTGGCCGACGCGGCCGGCACGTTGAAGGGAACAGCGAACGGCGCCGCGGTCGCAGGCGCCAGACCCGTTCCGTTCACGCTGAAAACGACGCTCGCCACGTTCAGTGACGCGCTTGCCCCGGCCGCCAGCGAAATGGTGGTGTTCTCGAGCACGCTCGTCCCGGCCGGGCTCGTGATCGCGAAGTTGCCCGTCAGGAAGGTGAACGTCAGCGGGGCCGCCAGCGGCTCGCCCGAGGCACTCACCAGCGGGTTGCCGGCCAGGTCGGCCAGCGTGCCATGCAGCTCGGTCACCACCACGGCCTCGAACGGCCACGGCGCCGCTGGCGTGAAGCGGACGACGCGTCCCCCCTCGCTGAAGGTGAACGCCCCGCTGACTGCGCTGCCGGCGACACTGACCCGGAAGGAGTCCGGCGACACCAGCAGTGGGTCCATCGGCTCGGTGAACGTGACCGCGACCGGCGCCGTCGCGGGAACGCCCGTGGCGTTGTCCGGCGGGTCGATCGATTCGACCTGCGGCGCCGTGGCGTCCGGCGTCGAGGTGCGGAAGGTGGACACGAACGCCGCGCCGATCGGATTGCCGGCGGCATCGGCGACGGCGGCGTCCACCGTGACGGTGATCACCGTGTTCACCGGCAGCGGGCTCGACGGCGTGAGCGTGGCCACGTGGTTCCCGGACGACAGGACCAGTGCGGCGGCAATCGGCGTCCCCGCGCGGCTGAGGCCAATCCGGCCCGGCAGGCCCGCCGCATCCACCGGCTCGGAGAACGTGATCACCACGGCCGCTGACGGGCTGACGTTGGTCTCGCCGCTGGCGGGAGCGACGGTTGCGACGACCGGGGGCACCACGTCCAGCACCGGCAGGCTCATGCCGGGCGCCGTCCCGGTGTTGCCGGCGGCATCGCGCGCGCTGGCGTTGAGGCTCAGCGTGCCTCCGGCGGCAGGCGGCGCGGCGAACGTCACGGTGAACGTCTCGGACCGCACCGGTTGAGCAGGCGTCACGGCCCGCGCCTCGAGCACGCTCGCGGCCCCGGTCCCGCCGATCGCGATCTGGGTCACGCCGACGGCGTCGCTGGCCTCGACAGTGATCGTGACCGGATTCCGCGGATCGATCGCCACGCCCGCGGCGGGGGAGAGGAAGCGCACCACCGGGGCAATGGTGTCGGTCACGATGAGCGTACGCGTTGCCGCCGCGCTCGCGTTGCCCGCGAGGTCGAAGGCCTGGGCGCTCAACACGAGCTCGCCGGCGGCGGTGCCGGCCGGCACCGTGAAACCGAACGTCAGGTCGGCGGCCGCCGCGGGGGACGTCAGCGTCCTCGTCTCCCCACCGTTGAACACGCCCGACAGGCTGACCACCACGCGCTGCACCGCGGTATCGTCGGCCGCCCGCACGGTTGCGGTGACAGCCTGGCCAGGCACGATCGCTGACCCGGCGCCCGGCGCCTCGATGACCACGGTGGGCGCCGCGGTGTCGCCGACGGTGAGCGCGATCGCGCGCTCGTCGCTGAGATTGCCCGCCGCGTCCCGCGCACGCACCCGCACGGTGATGACGGTGCCGTTCTGGGCCGACCCCGGGACGACGAACGAGAGCAGCGACTCGCCCGACAGAGCCGCGGGTACGACCGGGATGGTGCCGGCCGTGACGAACGCGCCTTCGGTCTGGAACACCACCGCCGTGACGCCGATGTTGTCGCTGAACGCCGCGCGGAGGGCGGCGTTTTCGCCGGGAACTACCCGGGGGGATCCGCTGGCCGGCTCGAGCGACAGGAGAGCGGGGGCCACGCTGTCGGGCACCAGCACGGTCCGCCCGAAGTCGGTCGCGTTGCCGGCGGCATCGGCTGCCGAGACGAGCAGCGTGACGCGGCTGCCGGCCGGGAGGTCGGTGGGCACGTTGACGCTGAACGTCTGCCGCGTGGCGGTTGCCGGCGGCTGCAGCGCGCGCGTCTCGCAGCCCGAGAGCGACGGGCTGCACGTCAAGGTCACCGCCGTCACCCCCACGTCGTCCGTCAGATCGACGGTGACCTTCAGGCTCTCTCCCGGCACGATCTGGGCGTTGCTGACCGGGCTGATGATGGTCACGACGGGCCGGGTGCCGTCGCTCATCGGCAGCGTGACCGTCGCGACCGGGCTGGCCGCGTCGGCGGCGTCGACGGCGGCAGCCTGCACGGTGAGGACGCCGTTCGACGGCGCGGACGCGGGGATGGTCACCGTGAACCGGGTCGTGAAGGTGGTCTGGTCGGCGGGTACGAGGCGGGTTTCGCTGAACGCCGCCACGCCTACCGCCGACAGCGCCACACGCGCCAGGGGCCCGTCGTCGGTCGCCACCGCCTCGAACTCGATGGCCTGCCCCTGCGTCGCCCGGGTCAGCGGCAGGACGGTGCGCAAGACCAGCTGCGGCGCCACGTTGGCCGAGACGGGGATCAGCTGCGTGAAGGTGGCGGATCGATTGCCGAACTCGTCGAGGGCCGCGGCATGGACGACGAGCTCGCTGGATCCCGCGGGAACCGCCACGGCGAGGGTGAAGGGCGCAGTGCTCGACGCCGCCGACGTCGCGCCGCCGACCAGGTATTCCACGCGGCGGACATCGGCGGATGTGCCGGAATCGAAGACCGGCGTCAGCGACAGGGTCGCGCCGGCCCGCGCCGGGCCGGCGACGTCGAGCGCGGTGATCCGCGGCGCGATGGTGTCGATCGTCGCGAAGCTGACGGAGAACTCACCACCCGTCATCGGGTTGGCGGCGAGGTCGGCGACGCCTGCCACGGTCGCGACGTAGGTCGTGTTCGCACGCAGCAGGTGCGCCGGGGAGAACACGAGGACGGTGCTGCCGGCGGCAAGGGCAGTCTCGCCGGCGACGGCCGCGCCCGCGGCGTCACGCAACGTCACCGTGCCGACGGCGATCGCCTCCGAGAACGCGACGCGCACGCCGGCCTCGCGCTGGACCTGGCGTTCGCCCGGAGCGGGACCGACCGTCACGACCATCGGCGGCACGTCGTCCACCGTGATGAACGTGCTGACGAAGGGGTCGAGCAGCGGCAGGTCGGCTGCCTCGTCGCGCGGGCCGTCCTGGCCGCCGCGTACGATCAGCGTGTATGCCGCGCTGCTCCGCAGCGCCTGCGCCGGCCGCAGCGTCACGGCGCTGCTGTCCGGGGAGAAGGTCAGGGGCGCCAGCGGCACCGGCGTGGGGCCATCCATCAGGAGGATGACCGGGGTCGCGGTGAACGTCGAACTGCGCATCGGCTCGCTGAACGTGACCGTGATGGCCGGCTGGCGCGCGACCCCCGCCGTGCGGTCGGCCGGCGTGACGGCGGCAACGCGCGGCGCCGCGTTGTCGAGGACGAGGTCGCCGACCTGCTCCTGCTGCCCGTTGGCCGAGAGCGCGCCGGCCCGGGTGCGCACTCCATTGCTGACGACCTCGAAGGCGGACAGCGTGAAGGCGCCGATCGGAATTCCGGTGAAGGCGAACGTGCCCGTCAGCCCCGTCGTGACCTGGAGCACGCTGGTCTGCCCGGCCTGCGGCGAGAACCGCAGCGTCACGATGGCCTGTGCCGCCGGCGTGATCGCGTCGGGAAGGAGCACCCGCCCGAGGATGGCGCCTGACGCGCCCAGCCGGATCGTGAGCGGCGCTGTCTGGCCGGGCCCGGCCAGGACCCCGCTCGCGACCCCTCCGAGCGGCGGCGCGGCGCCGCTCGCGAAGAAGCTGCCGACCGGCACATTCTGGAAGGTGACAACGCCCGAGCCGTTGGTGAATCCGTTCAGGGTGGTGGCCAGTGCTCCAGGGACGCCGGCGGTGCTGGCGCTCGCCTCGAGGACGACGCTGGCGCTCGAGACCGGCGACACACCGTCCGCCGCCACCACCGTCACCGTGACCGTGCCGGCGCCGCGGAACGCCACGGCGACGTCCGTGGACACCCCGGCCGACACGACCGCCGTGCTCTCCCCCCCGTCGCCCGGGTTGGCGAGCGAGCGCGCGACAACGGTGTAGGCACCGAGCGGCAGGAACTCGAATGTTGCCTGACCCTGCGTGTCCACAGCGGCCGTGCGCGACAGCTCGCCGCGCCGGATGGTCACGCTGGCGTTGGGCGCCACCGCCCCGGCGGTATCGCGCACGCTGACCTGGATGGAGCCGAACGGCGCCAGCTGGACGATGCGCTCGACCACCTCGTTCTCGTTCGTCAGCACCGCGGTGGCGGTGCCGGCGAACCCGCCCAGCGGATCCTCGGCCTCCAGTATGAGCTCGCCGGCGGGGATCCCCTCGAATCTGAAGCTGCCGTCGTCGCGGGCCGTGGCCTGGAGCTCGGTGCGGATGGCGCCGCCGCTGCGAATCTTGACGACTGCGGCGGGGACGGCCGTCGTCCCGTCTGCCTGGACCACGAGGCCGCGAACCACGCCGCGTGGAATCTGAAGGACCGCCACGTCGACGGACTGGCCTTCGACGAAGAGCTCGCCGGCGCCGCGCCCGAGTCGCCCGGTCAGCGGATCGCTCGCTTCCACGGTGAAGCGGCCGACCGGCACGGCCAGGAGCTCGAAGCGGCCGGCGGCGTTGGTTGCGGTGAACGCCCGTACGTCGCCCGTGGTCAGGACCACCTGGGCGAACGGGATTGGGGTGGTTCCGTCCGCGGACAGGAACGTGCCGATTACCCGGCCGGCCGCAGTGATGACCACGGCCGCTGCCACGTCGGCGTCGCGCACGATCGTACCGCTAGCCCGCCCGGACAGGCCGGTCACCGGCTCCTCCGCGGTCACGCTGAAGATGCCTTCGCTGAGGTTCACGAAGCGGAGCCGCCCGTTCGCGTCCGCCGTGCCGTCCAGCCGGTCGTTCGGGAAGGTGCCGCGCTCCAGCGAGACCAGCGCTCCCGGTACCGCCTGGCCGTCCGTCCGGCGTACGGTGATCGTCGTGGCGCCGAGCCCGAGCAGCTGCACCGTGATGTCCACCGAGCCGCCTGCCGGCACGACAGCGACGGCCTGCCCGCGCAGCCCGCCGGGCGCGGTGGCGGTCACGTAATAGGTGCCGGCGGGAATCGGCAGCAGGCTCTCGAACCGGCCGTCGGCGGCGGTCAGCACGGTCAGGTCGCCGAAGCTGATGTGGATCTGCGTGCTGGCTGGCGCCGGCGCTCCGCCGGGCAGCAGCACTCTGCCTCTCACCGTGCCGTTGGTCTCGGTCGCGGAGGGGAATCGCAGCGCCACGTCGGCGAGATTCGGCGTCGTGGTCGTCAGTTGTCCGCGATGCTGCGCCCGCGACGGGCTGAACGGATGTACGGCCTCGAGCGCGAAGTCGCCGCCCCTCACTCCCGCGCGCTGGAAGGTTGTCAGGTCGAAGCGCGGGACCGCGGCGAAAGAGAAAGCGCCGGTGGCGGCGTCGGTCGTCCCGCGCCCGAGCTCGACGACAGTCGGGAAGCCGGACTTGCCGACCCCGAGCGCGGTGATGCGGGTGACGGCGCCGATTGGCCGCCCCAGCGCGTCTTCCGTGCGGCCGGCGACGGTGCCCTGCGCGAGGAACCGGACGTCCGAGGCGATCGTGGTCGAGTCCTGGAACAGCTGCACCTTGGTCCACCCGAATCCGCCCAGGCTGGCCATCGGCAGGCCGGAGAGCAGCGACTCGTCCACCGACAGGAAGGTGCGGACCGCGGCCTCGTAGGCGGCCAGCACGGAGTTCCGGCTGCCGTACGACGGGGTGCTGTCGCCACCGAGCTCGGGGGGAATGTCCCCCGCGGTGAACGCGATGCGCGGGTCGTAGCCGTTCGCCCGCAGGAACTCGATCAGCGACTCGCGCGTGGGCCCGGGCGCCTGGATCAGGTATTCACCGAGCGGCATGTCCGGGAAACGGAACACCCCGCTGTCGTTGGCAAAGACGAACGTGTAGCCGCCGAGCGCGGGCAGCCGCACGCTCGCGCGTGGGACCGGCGTGCCGTTCGCATCGAGCACCCGGCCGGTGATGGTGGCGCGCGCCTCGAGGGTGATGGCCGCGGCGACGGTCTGTCCGGGCAGGACGGTGACGATCGCCGAGCCGCGCCGCCTCGTGACGGGATCGCCGGCTTCGAGCGTCCGGCGTCCCGCCGGCACGCCGGTGAGCCGGAAGAAGCCGTTCGCATCCGTCTCGACCAAGGCCAGGCCGCCGGCCACGACAGCGCCCGGCTGCGGCCGCCCCTGGGCGTTGAAGACCACGCCTTCGACGCTGCCGAGGGCCTCCAGCACGATGCTCACCGAGGCCGTCTGCCGCGCCGCGAGGTTGACGGCCGCGATGCCTATCTGCTGCGTGCCGGGATCGACGGCCACCACGTCGTAGCCGCCGCGTGGCAGGCGCCGCGCGAACGCGAAGGTCCCGGACGCGTCGGTGGTGGTGCGGTCGAGCGCCTGGAGACGGCCGGACGCCCGGTCGTAGCTCCCGGCGTACACCGTGAAGCCGGCGCCCGGCGTCGCGCCATCGCTGTGGAACACGCGGCCGACGATCCGCCCGCCATCGTCGGCGCGCGACGACAGCACGACATCGACGGTCGCGGCCTCGGAGGCACGGGGGATCACGCCCGTGGTCTGGCCGAATCCGCCAGCCGCATCGGCGGCGCTGATGGTGAACACGCCCACCGGCACCTCGCCGAACGTGAACTCGCCGAGGGCGTTGCTGCGGGTCTCGAAGCCGGTGTTGCCGAGTACCGATCCCGGGAACAGGGCCACCGGGGCGGCGGGAACCGGGGTGACGCCGTCGGCGGCGAGCACGCGGCCGCGCACGGTGCCGCGTCCCTGGAACGTGGGATTGAGCAGCAGCTGTTCCCCCTGGCCCCTGATGCGCGCCGACAGCGTCACGATCTCCTGTGAGAGGGGATGCTGGGCCCTGAGCGACAGGGCGCCCACGCGTGGAACGAAGTCGAAGTCGAAGCTGCCGTTGCCATCGGTCCGGATCGTGGAGACGTCGAAAGTCTTGGTGCCGACCGTGACCGAGAGCTTGAGGACGCTCAGCGGCACGCCGAGCCCGTCCGCCGTGCGCACCTGGCCGAAGACCCGCGCGCCGTCGGACACCGCCGGGAGAATGGGATGGGTGCTCGACGCCATCAGGTTGCCGCGCGCATCCGCGATGTCCGCGACGGTCAGCGATCGCGCGACCAGCGCTCCGATCGGCCGTTCCAGGTACAGGTAGGCCAGCCGGCCGCCGGCTTGCGCCTTTGCCCCGATCACCGCGTTCGATTCGATGGTGTAGTTCGTCTTCAGCTCCGCCGAGGGCGGGAGCACCGGCGCGTCGAACAGCACCGCCACGACGAGACCGTACGTGGCCGGGTCCTCGACGTCGCCCGCGGTCTCGCGGTAGGCGGACGCCAGCTGCCGCACTGCCACCACCGACGGCGGCGGCGCGGCGAGTGTCAGCGGCTGTGCCGGGGCCGGGCCTTCGAGCCGGCCATCGCCGTCGCGGTCAACCGCGAGCGCCGGGGCGGCGGCGCCGGCGGTCAGATCGACTTCCACATAGGCCGTCCCTCCCGCGTCGAGCTGGATGCCGGCGTAGCGCAGCTGGACGAGCGTGCCCGCGGACGTGCCGGGAATGACCACGCCGAGGTCGTAGGTGCCGGCCGCTACCGCGTCGACCCGGAGCCGGTAGCGATCGGGCTCCGGGCGCGCCACCACGGCGACCCGCGAAGGGCCGGCGGCGTTGGCCAGCTGCAGGGCAGCCGCCCCGACGAGCGATCGCTCCGGCCCTTCGCCGGACTCGCCCACGGCGCCGCCGAGCGACCGGCTCAGGGTGAGGAGCGGCGCGGGCCCGGCCGCCCTGCCGGCCACCGCGGAGAGGTGCGGAGCCCGTCCCGCGCCCAGCCGTGCGAGGTCAGCCTGAAACGCCAGTACCGACGGTCCGCCGACGTCGATCTGCAGCACCGCGGCGATCTCGTCGAGGAACGCCGTGCCCGCTCCGGTGGTCCGGAGAATCTGGTCGAATCCCGCGTCGAAGGTCGAGTTGCCGATCCAGTCGAGCAGCAGGTCCTGGACGACCCGGGCGAGCGGCTCGCCGAACCCGACGCGTTCGCCGGCCTGGGCCAGCTCGACGCCGCGGTCGATCACGGTCTGCCGGCGCACGAACAGCGCACCCGCGGGGATCGACTCGGCGGGCGCGGTGGCAATGCTGAACGCCTGGCCGAGCACCCGCTGCGCCGCGGCCACGAGCGCGGGAGGCAGGTGTTCGGTGGTCTTCGGCAGCACGATGGCGTTCGGCGCCAGCGGCACGCCGCGCTCGTCGACGCCGGTCGAGAGCTGGATGCCGCCACCCGTGCCGGCCTCGCCGGTGAACGAGCTGAAGGTCACATGGCCGGTCTTCTGCGCCAGGAGCCGGAAGCGTGCGGTCACCGCCTGGCCGGGCGCAACGGTGTCGAAGGTGACCGCCGCGTCCGAGAGCAGCTGCGCCCCGGTAATCGCCCGCGGTTCGAGGCCGACGGTCACGAGCTGGGCCGCTGTCTGCGACGTGTTGGTGACGGTGGCGTAGAGGTCGTACTGCTCGCCGCTCCGGATCGTGCGCGGGTGCGCGAGCGTGACCGAGAAGGTCGGATTCCGGACGAAGACCGCTCCCGCGGCCAGGCCGGTGAGCCGCACCGGTCCGGACGGCAGGCCGAACAGGGTGGCCTGGATCTCGAGATCGAAAACGTGCGATCCCTCCTTCAGCCCCTCCACGAGGAACTCGCCCTCGCCGCTCCGCTGCGCCGGAATGACGGCGACATCGTCGGCGGTGTTGCGCAGGCCGTCGGGGCCGAGCTGCACGACCTGCACGGTGGGCTGCGTGCCGATCCCTTCGATTCGGGCCAGGCGCAGCGGATCGTCGCCAGGGGCCGCGGCGGTGCCGGCCTGCCGGTCGAGGCCGGTGGGCAGGACGATCGTGGCCGCCGCATCCCGCAGCTCCAGCGTCGTGCCATCCGGGGCGACGTTGGTCACCATCAGCAGGACCGAGAAGAACTGGTTGAGGAACGCGACGTTCCCGGGGATGACGACAAGACCGGTGATCGGAGGGATGCCGAGGTCCGGAATCGCGCCGTCCTCGTCCACGGGGAAGAAGGGCAGCGCCGCGATCGAGAAGTTCAGGCCGGGGCGGTCGAACTGCGGCGGCAGCTGCGTCTCGGTCGCGCGCAGGCGCTGGTTCACGGCGGACAGCTGTTCGACGACCTGGTCGCGCGTGGGCCGCTGCCGCAGGAACTCCGGCGTCGGCAGCGCCGCCGGCACGTCGATCGTGAACGGGACCCCGTCGATGTTGAACGCGACCTGGAAGCTGACGGCGCGGAAATTGGTCTGGTCGATCACGATGCCGCGGCCGCGGATCTCGTCCAGGGAGAGCGGCCTGGACGTGACCGTCGTCACGAAGACTTCGCTGATGACCCGAATGGGAATCGTGGCGGCCGGCCGCCCGTCCAGTGCGGTGGCATCGAGCACGGTCTGACCGTTCCTGGCCAGCCGGATCCCGTCGAGGAAGTAGTCGCCGGGCACTGCGAGTGCCGGAATCGGGATGGGCTGCCCGGGCCGCGTCACGATTCGGGTGGCGGGCAGATCCGGTCCGCGCAGCTCGGCTTCGATCAGCGCGCCGGCGGTGAGCGTTTCGATCGCTTCGCGCGACTCGGCGCCGAGGTTGGGCGGAAGCTCCAGCGCCGTGTTGATCTGCGTGGGAATGTTCCGCGGCACGGTCAGGGCGGGCGGGTCGACGACCAGGCGCACGCCGACGATGTCGAACTGCAATTCGGCCAGCCGGAGCGGCGGGGCCTGCGCCCGTACCTCGGCCGCGCCGGCGAGGCCGGCGAGCAGCAACGCCGCCGCGGCGACGCGCGCCTTCACCATCGCGCGCGACCTCGCCGCGTGTCCGCCGGGCGCCCGCCCAGCCACGAGATGCCGCTGACCGTTCCCTGGAGCGGCATCCGCGCCCGAGCACTCCGTATCGTGCCCGTCGCCGGTCCGTCCGACTCACGGGCCGCCAGGGGGAAGGCCGCCTCGGGAGCAGGCTCGACATCGGGAGCAGGCTCAGGCTCGGGAGCCGGCGCGGGAACCGGCGCAGGGCCTGGCGCGCAGTCACACACTTCCACTGCCGCCTGCGCCGAGGCGCTGCCGAGCCCCTCGACCTGCAGCGTGAGATTCACCGCGGCCGTCCCGACTGAGTTCTGATGGACGAGGCGCTGGGCGAATGTCTCCCGCACCCCGAGGCCGAACAGGACCGGGCTCGCCGAGGACCACGTGGCCGAGAACAGCTGTTCCTGCACGTTGGGCACCGCGAACGCGAACCGCAGGTCCGTCAGCTGCAGGGTGTAGGCGGCGGTACCGGCGGTGCCGGCGATGGTGAAGCCGAAATCAGTTCCCGCCCCCTGGTTGAAGCTGCCGGTGAACAGCGCGGGGAGCACCTGGGCCATGGCTTCCGCCGCCGTCTGGAATCCCGGCGGCAGCGTCAGCGTGGCCGAGAGGGGGCCGACGTGGGCGGTCGCCCGCAGGGACGGGCCTGCCGCTGGGGGCGCTCCCCGGTTGATCGCCACACCCGCCGGGTCGATGACGACCGATTCCAGCGGCGGCAGGCTCCACACGAGAATGCCGTCGGAGGCGGTGCCGAACCCGCCCAGATTGAGGCTCGCCGTGATGAGCGCCAGGCCGGCCTGATTGCTGGCGATGCGGCCGCGGAAGAAGGGGAAGTTGCTGATGAATGCCGTGGGCGACGACGAGGTCGTCAGGTCGAGCGTGTACTGCAGCCCCGTCGTGCCGGGACCCTGCAGGAGGCCGACGAGCGCCTGCGCGTTGCGCCAGGTTGGCGTGGCGCCGGCGGGCGCGAACGCGCCGTTGATGGCCTCGTCGAAGTGCTCGGCGATCAAGGGCCTGATGGCCGCCATCAGGTCGTTCAAGCCGATCGTTCCGCCGCCGGCATAGCGCAGCGTCACGTCGTCGAGCAGGATCTGGCCGTCGTCGTCGATGAAGCGGCTGTCGCTGGGGGCGATGACCAGCGGCGCGTTGTTGCCCCTGCCGAACGCGGCGGCGACGCGGGCGCCGAGCGTTTCACTCTCGAGCGACGATTCGGCGACGGGCTCGACGGCGATGGTGTCGAGCGTGAAGCCGGCGAGGATCAGGGAGGGGCGCGAATCCGACAGGCCGTGGCGGACGGCCACGAGCTGGATCCCGGGCGAGGCGACGGAGACGAGGCCGCCGGCGATGCTGATCGAGGCCTCCGGGAACGCCACCGGCGGACCGCCCTGGGGCGAGAGATGGCCGGCGATCGCGGCCCTGATCGCGGCGAGGCGGGGCTCGACGATCGCCGGATCGCCGCAGGTGGATCCGGAGGTCCAGCGGTAGCAGCTCTCGGCCGCACCCGTCACGTCCGTTGACGCACTCGCCGGGGCGCCCGCCGGGGTGAGCGTGGCGCGCATCTGCAGCGTGGTGCCTCCGATGACGGGCACGGCGCCGAGCGCCGGCGCGAGCGTGAGGCGCGTGCTCGAGGTGACCGCGCCGCCGAAGGTGACGTCGATCGCCGTCCGGGTCACCTCCGCCGCCTCGTCGAAGAGGTCCTGGCGGGTCAAGGCGCGAACCTCGATGCGATAGCGGTGTCCCGCCAGCGGCGACAGCCCGGTGCTGTTCACGTCGCCGAACAGCGCGGCGAACTCCGCTTCGACCGACCTGGCGGCCAGGTCGCCGGCGCCGAGCGGGACGAACCGGGCGGGCGGATCGGGACCGTCGAGATCGTCGACCGTGACGTGAAGGACGAGAATGCGGGGGTCGCGCCAGGTGAGCTGGACAGGGGTCGAGAGGCCGACCATGTCCCCGAACCTCGGCGCCGCGAACGTCAGGTAGGGGAGGATGGCGACGCCGGTCGGCCGGTTGAAGGCCCGGAGGTCCGGAGCCTGATATTCGTAGTAGTGGTCGATGGCTTCTGTGGCGCAGCGCGTATCGGGAACGCCGGCTGCGTTCACCGGATTGGTGGCGCAGACGGGCACGCCGGAGAACCACGGCCGGGTCGAGCCGTCGATCGTCGGCTGCTGCCGCGACCGGCCGAGATTCCGGAGGATCGCATCGTCGTGGATCACGCTGACCGCGCCGCCGCCACGGCGCAGCGTGATGGGATCGCCCGGCCGATATACGGTGCCGTCCGGCCCGACCATGACGTCGGCCGGATCTAACGAGAAGCCGAGCTCCTCGAGCCGGTGGCGCTGATCCAGGGCGTCGGCCGACCCGGAGAACGCCGGGATGCGCGCCGCGATGTCGCCGGGTTCCCGGGTGCCGCGATGCGTGGCGACGGCGAATCGGCCGTTCTGCGCATACTCGACCTGCGAGGGGAACAGCAGGCGCTCGTCGGGACTCGGCATGGTGGTCTCGACACCGAACGACTTGAAGGCGCCCCGCTTCGGCCAGATCGTGCTGTCGAGCGGTACGGACGGGGTGGCGGCGAACAGGCCGTGGAAGTGATCGGTCGACAGGCTCGCGAAGACCGGGTTGGGGGTCGACAGCTGCGCGAACTCGGTCTGTGCATCCAGATCGAGCACGCCGAAGTTGCCTGTCTGGAAATAGGCGGTAATCGCCCGCCCGTCGTTCGGATGCATCGCCATCGCGAACGGCCGCGCCGTGTAGACCTCGCTGAACGAGAGGTGGTTGATGATGCGGCCGCCGTTGGCCGACGGCGGGTTCCACCCGGTGCCGACGTCCGCCGGGAAGAGCCACTGCTGCCGTCCCGCCTGGGGATCCTGCCGCGCCACGTTGAAGACCCCGGTGAAGCCGGGCGCGGCGAGGAAGGTGTCGCCGGCCTGCGCCTGCCGGCCCACCGCGCGCCGCAGGTCCTCGGCTGCAGGGTCGATGCGGCCGCCAAACGTATTCACCGCCGTCGACACGCCGCCGATGCCGCCGGAGAACCCCAGCGAGGCCGCGGCGCCGAAGCCCGCTCCTCCCAGGAGATCCGTGTACTTCCGCGGATCGAGCTCGGCCGCGGGGATGGCGGTGAAGTGCGTGATGCCGCCGTTCAGCAGGTAGAGATACTTGCTGTCGGCGCTCACCGCCAGCGCCACCGGCTGGTCGCCGCCCGTGGCCTCACCGGCGCCTTCCATCTGCAGGACCGGCCGGCCGGGAAACGCCGGCGTGAGATAGGCGGCCAGGTTCGACTGCAGCCCGGGCACATCCGGCTTCGCGTCGGTGTACAGGTCCACGTTCAGCGCGATCACACCGCCCGGCTGGTAGCCGCCGCCGTCGCCGGTCTGGAATGCCAGGAACAGCGTCCGGCCATCCGGCGCCAGCGCTACGGCGGTGATTCCGGTGCCCCGCTCGACGCCGGGCGACGTCGAGACGCCCCCGAAGACAAGCGCAGGGACGGCCCCGAGCCGTTGGGCCATCGCGCCCGGGAGGGATTCTCCGGCCAGGGCGCGGTACTCCATCGGGAGATCGCGGAAGGCCCGCACGACCTTCCGCTCGATGACGTTGATGACGACAAGCCGCGAGCCCGCCGCGATGTAGGCCAGCCGGCCATCGCGCGACAGGACCAGCCCGGGACGTTCCGTGGAAACGGTGACCGGTGATGGCGGCACCACGCCGGCCGGCACGGGAAAGACCGCGCCGGACAGCGGGATGAAATCTTCGGCCGCGTGATTGCTCGTATTCACCACGAGCAGGCCGTCGCCGAGCGCCGCGTCGGTGCTGGAGACGACGGTGTACAGATAATCCCCGTGCGGCGCGATGGCGAGCGACGCGGGCGTGCGGCCGGTGAATGTGGCGCCGGCGCGGGTGAACGTGAGCGGCACCGCGGTATCGGTGACGAGGCCGGTGCCTGGCGGACGTCCGGTCATCGGGTCGAGCTCGAGCGCCACGACTTCGCCCGGCTCGCTGGTGGCCAGGCGCGACTGGTTGGCGATGTACACAGGCTGCGTGGCGGGCACCGGCATCAGCGGCAGCACCGCGCTGAGGGCGTTCAGCCGCTTGATGGAGCCGGGTTCCCAGGCGACGCTGATGTCCTGGCCGCTGTCGAGCAGGCGCTGCTTGAGGCGGTCTGGCGTCAGCAGATCGCCGCCGAGGGCCACCAGCAGCGCGGCAACCCCCGCCACCTGCGGCGCCGCGAACGAGGTGCCATCGACCAGCCGCCATGTCCGGGCGGGCGGCGGCACCTGGCGGTGCTGCGCCACGGCCACGTTCACGCCGACGGCGGCGATGCCGACGAAGCCCTCGCCATGGTTGGAGAAGGGCGCGCGGACCTGGCCGTCGGTGACGGTGGCGCCGACGCTCAGCACCCATCCGAGCTCGAGATTGAGCATCGCCGGGAAGGTAAGGCGCGCGTCGACGCCGTCATTGCCGGCGGCGGCCACGACCAGGGTTCGGTCGGCCAGCGGCCGCAGCACCTCACGCCAGGCGTTGCGGACGGCCGTGAAGTCTGCCTCGCTCACGTTGTCCTGGCGCCAGCTGAGGTTGACGATGTGATACGGCTCAGTGGCGCGGGCGATAGTGGCCAGAGCGGCGCGGCCTCCCGCCGACGAGTCGCGGTTGCTGTAGACAGCCACACCGAAAGGGGCTTCTGAGGTGTCGAACATGCCGTTCAGCACGCCGCTGATCGGCACGACCGTCGCGTCGTTGTTCACCGCGGCGATCACGCTGGTGACCGCTGTGCCGTGCCCGCGCGTCTCGATCTCCGGCTCGAAGTAGCTCGCCGGCGCGAAGACGCCGGTGGCGTCGGGCCGGAACAACGTCACGATGTTCTGTCCCTCGAACTGGAACTCGGCGGGATCGGCGGGGTCGAAGCCGGTATCGACGACCGCGACGCGGACGTTCCGGAATGCCGCCCGATTCGTTGACCACGGAGGGGTGGACCGGATCCTGTCGATCGCCGCAAAGATGCCGCTGGTGGCGAATGCCCGGCTCGGACTGAAGAGGTCTCGCGCGTCGTTCGAGAGCGCCGTCTTCACCGTCCAGTCGTGAAGCACCCGTCGCACGCCCGGCTGCGCCGCGAGAAACTGCCGCCGCTCGACGATGAAGCGCAGCGAGCTGTTGCCGGCGAACTCGAGCTCGTAGGAGTTCAGCATCGGGTCGTGCCCGACGATTGCCGCCCCCGCTACCGCCGCCACGCTCGCGGCCGCGGCATGGTCGATCGATGGCTGGAAGAACACCGAGAGCAGCGCCACGTTCAACTCGCTCCCGCCGACGGGGTCGAACCGCAGCACCCGCGCGGTCGGGCGGAAGGTGACCGGCGGCAGCGCCGCGGCGTTGCCCACCACGAACACCGCGCCGGTCGTGCGCCGCTCGCCGCTGATCAGCACGAGAGGACCATCCACCGCGTTGGCCGGCACGACCGCTTCGATGCGGGTTGCCGAGGCGCTGCGCACGTCGGCGCGCACCCCGCCGAACAGCACGGCCGCGTCATCGGGGTCGATGCTGAATCCCGAGCCCTCGATGGCCACGACGGTTCCGGGCGGCCCACTGGCCGGCGACACGGAGGTGATGCTGATCGCCGACTGGTTGAAGGCGGTGTCCACGCGATACGTCAAGTCGCCGCTCGTGGATTCAATGGCAAAGAAGACAGGGGCGCCGCCCGTGGGCTGTGCCAGCCGCGCCTGCCGGCCGGTGATCGCCTCCCGCTGCAGCTCCGTGCCGTCGCCGCCGAGCGCCAGCAGGAACGCGGTGCCGGGAGCCGATTCTCGATCGACGATCACTGCGGCGGTCACCGTGCCGCCGGCCTTCACGTCGGTCCTGAACACGTCGCGGCTGTCTGCGCCGGCGAGCGACCCAGCGAGGGTGCGGCCGAGCGTTAGCGGCGCCGCCGTCGCCGGGCCCTCGTTGGGCTCCACATCCGACGTGCCGGCGCGGATGGTCAGCGAGGTCGAGGCCGTCCGCGTGGCGCCGGTGGCGGGATCGACGATCGACAATGTCACCGTGGCCGGGCCGGGCGGCAGCGCCGGCAGTGCCCCGGCAATCACGCCGCCGTAACCGGTGCGGATGTCCGTCGTCGCGGTAACCGAGCTCACCACGCGTGCTGAAACAGCCAGGCCTTCGAGCGATCCGGTGCCCACCAGCCGGCCCCTGACCACGGCGGGATCGTCACCGCCCGCCGGGGCGGCGAATGGTTCGATCTCGATCCCGGTGAGTGACGGAGGGGTCCGCAGCTCCACCAGCACCTCGAAGGTCGTCGACACGCCGCCGACTGTCGCGCGCACCTGCGCCGTGCCGTTGCCGGCAGCCACCAGCCGCCCGCCGGCATCGATCCGGACGACGTTCGCATCGCTCGATTCGAAGACGACGGCGAGGCGCCCGTCAGCCGTGAGCCTCGCCCCGTCGGAGAACTCGGCGGTGAGGTCGGGGACCTGCGTCTCGCCGCCCTGCGTGAACGTGAGGTGACGGCGCGCGGGAGCGAGGGAGACGACGGCCGCCGGATGCTGGACGATGACGGTGGCCTCGGCGGATGCGCTGCCGTTCGAGACGATCACCACCGCCGTGCCGCCGGCGGCCGCGGTGACCAGGCCGTCCGGATTGACCGATGCCACGGCGGGATTGGTGGAGGTATACCGCGTGCCGGCCGCGGCAGCGGTCACGTTGATCGTGCGGCCGCTCAGGAGTTGCGCGCCAACCTGGAGTTGAGCCGTTCGTTCGCCTTCACCGATCAGCAGCTGCGGCGGCCCGACGTAGAGTCCCGCGACGGTGTCGGCCCCGACGCCCCCCGGCACGATGCGCAGCTGGAAGGTCGACACCACCAGGCCGGTGTCGGTGACCGCGGTGAGCGAGGCGTCGACCGGCCCCGCCGGTGCCGGAACCGCCGCGTCGAGACGAAGCGTGAGGGCGTTCAGCCCTTCTGTCAGCCGCCGCACCCTCGTGCCGTCGGCGAACGCAAGCCGTGGCGCGGCCGCGCTTTCGCCGATCACCACGGACAGGGCTTCCCCCTGGAACGCGGTGGCTTCGATCGCCACCGCCAGCTGCTCGTCCGTGCTCAGGAGCTCGCCGGTGTCGAGAATCGACTGTTCGTCGCCGGCCACCGACGCGACAGGATCCCGATGCACGCTGAGGAACCGCGTGCGGGGCGGCCGCACCCGGAGAATCGCGAGGCCCGAGGGGCCGTCCGCCACGTAGCCCAACCCTCTCGCAGAGTCGAGTGTCAGGCGCCTGGCCGTTCCCGGGGTGGCGAAGGTGCCGAGGATGCGGTCGTCCACGCCGTTGTGGTCCTCGTCGATCGGCTGCACGCTGGCGGGCCCGGCAAGGTCGATGAAGGCCACACCCCGTCCGGGCAGCGTGACGTAGGCGAGCCGTTCCTCGGCATCCGCAGCGACGCTGCTGGTTTCGGCGCCGGTGAACCGGATGGCCGAGAGCAACTCGGGGTTGCCGTCGGCCGCGACGCGATAGAGCAGGACGGTCCCGTCGAGACCGTTGGCCACCACGCCAAGGTCGAACGTTTCCGATCCGGCTGCGACGATCCCGTCGCCGTTGAGGTCCATGGCGAACGCCGGGAGCGCCGCGACCCCTTGCGCGTTCCCCGTGGTCTGGGCGCCGCCCAGCCGGGACAGGGTGGCGGCATCGAGCACGGTCAGGCCCGCGACCCCCGCGGCCAGCAGCCGGCTGCCGAGCGGCGCGACGGCGCTGGCGCTCTCCGCGCCGACGGGATACCGGGGCCCGGCGCCCCGCGCCACGTTCCCGCTGTCGGCCGGGATCGCGTCTCCAAGCCGGACGGAGCTGACACCGACCGACTCGATCGCGACGAAGGCGCGCCCGTCGGCAGTCAGGCTCAGGCCGCGCGGCGCACCAACGAACGGCGGCACGCCGGGTGGCGGCGGCTGGCTCGGCATGTTCGTCAGCTGTGTGGAGCCGATCGCCGCGGGAGCGTCCGGCCGGCTGAGATCGAACGTCTGAAGTGTGGTGGCGGCAGACGACGAGCCGGCGCCGACCACCGCGAGCGGCGCGCTGCGCACCACACCGTTCCGGTCGGTAAAGGAAACGCCCGACAGCAGACCGATGGCCCCGGCGCCTCCGGGTATGGCAACCAGTCCGCTGATGGCCGGGTTCCGTGGCGACGTCACGTCCACGGTGCTGAAGCCGGTGGCTGTGGCGACCGCGGCGGTGGCAGCCGTCGCCGCCACATCACGGGCGTCGCCCACCGGCACGACGCTTACCAGGGCCGGCGCAAACGTCCTGAACTCGCTCGCGAACGGCGCGGCCAGCCGGGCGCCGCTGCGGCCCAGCACGGTGAGGCCGAGGCCGAAGCGGTAGCGCGTCGCGAAGCGCCAGCGCCGGGCCGGCCGGAAGGTGGCGGAGAGGCCATCGCCGTTGACGGTGGTCGTGCCGAAGACGCGCGACCCCGCCTCATCGGTGACCACGAGCGCCGTCACGATGCTGGCGGCCTCGACCGGTTCGGAGAAGCGCAGGACGATGGCTTCGCCGATGGAGACGACCGAGCGGCTGTCCGGCGTGGCCTGGACGGTGATCCGTCCGGCGGTCGGCCCCAACGGGTTGCCGACGTCGACCGATCCCGTCGCCGGCCCCTGACCCGTCGCCGTGCCCCTGACCGTGCCGCCAAGGTTGAGGAACCTGAGCGTGAACGGTTGATTGACGCGGATCGGGAGGACGAAGCGGCCGTTCGGGCCGCGGGTCCGGAATGCGAAGGGCAGCCCGTCCGCCGTCACGACGGTGTCGTCGCCGCCGGCAATGCCGGTCGCGAACGCGAGCGGTTCGCGCGCGGCCACGAGGGCATAGTCGCCGCTCGTCATCATCCCGGGGAGATCCCGGCCGTTCGTCCGCAGGCGCGGCACGCCACCGGGGGACTCGACGATGAGGCGATCGGCGAGGAGCAGGCGCACCGCGCCGGCCACGGCGAGACTCTGGACCAGCAGGACGGTGTCGGTGGCCGCCACGTCGGCCGGCACCGGACGCGTGAGCTCGACGCGGGCGGCCGGCGCCGCCGCGCGAACGGCAATCTGCTGCGCTGGCAGCGACTCGCGCGGGGCGGAGAGGAACACCGCCGGAAACTCGGATCTGTGCGCGCTTTCGCCGACGTCCTGGCTGGGAGTGGACGCCACGATCGTCGTTGCGGCGCTCGCGATGCGGCGGGTCCCCTCGGCGTCCTGCACCGTCGCGGTGAAGCGGAGCGCGCTGTTGACGAGCGCATCGGGCGGGACGGTCAGCTCGCCGGTCGCGGCGAATGGACTTGCCGCGGCCGTGGCCTGCACGCGGCCCTGGCTCTCGGTGAGAGACAGGGACGCGAGCGAGCGGAAGACCGCATCGCCCGTGTGCAGGGTGAACCCGTCGGCGAACAGGAAGCCGGCCGGCAGCCCCGGCAGCCGGCTGAGGTCGAGATCGTCAAAGCGGAAGACACCGGCTCTCGACAGCGCCCGCGGCAGGATTTGGCCGGTGCGCCCGCTGCTGTCGGCGATCGAGCCGCCGGCCTGCCCGACCGACGTCGAGCCGTCGGCGCCGGTGAACTGGGTGATGCCCACCGTGACGTCGCGGCCGTCGGCCCCGCGCAGCGTCAGCAGGAGCTCGTCGCCGATGCGGGCGCCGATGCGCAGCCGGAACGATCCGTCGGCAAGCGCACGCACGGTCGCCGTTTCCTGCGTGCGTGTGTTCGTCACGGTTGCTGGCGCGCCGCCACCGGCCACGCCAGGCGATCCGCTTACCAGCACCATTCCGCTGTCGTCCGGCAGCTCGGCGACGATGCGGCCGGCGGGTGGCGGCGGCGGGCGCGTCGGATCCAGGGTCGTGAAGGTCGTCGGGGCAAAGGGTGCGAGCGGGTTGCCGGCAGGATCGCGGAGCGCCGTCGAGAGGGTGAGCGTGTAGCTCGAGAGCGCCGCCAGCGGCGCGGCCGGCCGGATCGCCAGGCGCCGTCGGTCGGCGGAGAGCGTGCGCGCCACGGCGGCGGGTGCACCGGCCAGCTCCAGCACGACACTGGCCGCCGTCACGCTGGCCGGGTCGAGCGCCTCGGAGAACTCGACCGAGATCGGCGCGTCGAGCGGCACATTTACGGCGCCGGCCGCCGGCGACACCGCAAGCACCGTCGGTCCAACGACCGCGAGCGTCAGCGTCGTGGTCAGGACCTGGCCGGACGTCTCGAGTTGCCGGGTGGCGGTGGCGGTGTCCCCCGTGGCCGCTTCGAGCGCACGCAGCTGCACGGGCGGCCCGACGGCGGCCGGCACCACGTAGGCGCCGCTGGCGGACGTCAGGTCGGCCAGCGCGGCGGCGTCGCTCGTGACCAGAACCGACGGCGCGGCGGCGCCGCCCGGCCGGACGACGGTGCCCGCCAGGAACCCGAGCGGTTGCGCGCTGCGGAGGAACAGGTAGTCGCCTCCGCCGCGTACGCCTTCGAGGGCAAGGGTCCCGAGGGTCGTCCGCGTGACCAGCCGTCCGGCGGCGATCTCGCCGATGGCGACCAGGCGAAGGCGCCGCTGGCCGGCGGGATCGGTGAAGGCCCGGGCCACCAGGAACTGATCGCCCGGTGCCAGCCCCGCCGCGCTGATGGTCAGCTCGGTGCCCTGGCCGAAGACGGTGCCGATGGCATCGACGTGCACCGCGGCCACGACGGAGAAGCCCGCGGGACTGGCAACGCCAGCCTGTCCGACAGTCACGCGGTGCAGCCCGACGGGGGCCGGCGAGGACAGCGCCCCGGCCGGAACGATCAGCGTGTCTCCCTCCGCGCTGGCCACCGTGCCGCCGCCGACGCCGATCACCGATGCGCCATCAGGAGCGGGGGCGTCTGCCACGTCGAGGCGGACCACGCCGAGCATCAGCTCATGGATCGAGAAATCGCGCGACGGCGTGATGGGGAAGGTGGCGCCGGCGGAGCCGCCGGCTGGCGGACGCGGGGCGGCAAATGCGATGAGGTCCTGCGTGAACGGCAGCGTCTGGACCTGGCTCGAGTCGAGCAGGTCGAATCGCTCGGTCACATGGACCTGGACAACCGTGCCGCTCGTCACGGCTCCGGGTGCGGTCAGGCCGATGCGCCCGACGGCCCGCGCGGTCTCTCCCGGCGGCGCCGAACGCGGCAACACCTCGCCCGCGGCGGCCAAGCCCGCCGGTCCGCTCGCCGGCTGCGGCACGCCCGTCAGTGGCTGGCCCGGCACAGCGGAGGGCGGAGGGAGCGGCGCGGTATCCGGGACGACCACGGCGAACTGCCCGGTCTGTTCGATGGCGCCCGTAAACGTCAGGCCGCCCGGGTCGATGGTCGCGGCAGCCACGACCATCCAGTCGTGCCGCGCGCGGTCGTAGGCGACGAGCTGCGGGACGGCTCCGGCCGGCAGGGTATTGAGCAGGGACGGAAGCGTCAGCGCTTGCGGGAAGCCGAAGGCCAGCCCGCCCGGTTCGAGGGCGATGGCGGCAACCGGCGACCAGCCGGCGGGGAGCCGTCCCTCGAGGCCTTGCGGGCTGATCGTCGTCAGGGTGAGCGTGTGGTCGGCCGCCAGGCCGCCGGGGGCGATCCGGAGAGTCGCCCGCTGACGTTCGTCGCGTGCCGTGCCGCCCAGCGCGGACGCGATCGGGTTCGTCCGCCGGTCGATGGGCGTCAGCCGCGCGTCCAGGACCGTGGCCGCGCCGTCCACCGGGATGTTGCCGTGGCGCTCGACCGCCGTGAACCCCGTGGCGGTGATGCGCAACACGCCGTCACCAGCGCGGCCCGCGATCGCGAAGCGGCCGCGGTCGTCAGCCACCACCTCGGCTGGCGATGGCGGCGCACCGGCGCCGTCGCTGAGCAGTGTGACGCGGGCCCCGGCCAGCGGCAGGCCCCTGGCATCGTCGTACACCTCGCCGCGGAGGAAGCCGCCGCCGCCGCTGATGCTGACGGCGATCGCTGCCGTGGTTTCGCGGGTGTCGTGCCGAGCGGTGATGGTGACGCTGCCGCTGCGCAGTGCGGTGACCAGGCCATCTGGTCCGACAGTCGCGACCTCGGGGTCGGCCGACGTGAAGGTGGTGCCGGGCGCGCCGGTCAAGTCGCGTGCGGTGCCGTCGGAGAACCGGCCCGTCAACGTGAGGGGCTGCGAAGCCCCGGCCGCGCGCAGCGTGGCGGAGGGCGGACTGAGCGACAGCGCCTCGAGGGCGACCCCGGCTTCGACCACGACCGCGCTGGTATCGCTGAGGCTGCCGTTCCGCGCCGTGATTGTGGCATCGCCGTTGCCCGCCGCGGTCACCGCGCCGTCGGCGGACACGGTGGCTACGAAGCGATTGCTCGACACATAGGTCGTTCCCGCTGCCGCGGGCGTCAGGTCCAGCTGCTGCCCGTCGCTGCGGTGTCCGGTGACGGTGAGCGGCCGGACTTCGCCGGCGGCGGCAAACCGCAGGAGCTCTGGCTGGAGTGCGACGGCCTGCAGTCGCGGCGCCGGCGCGACGGTGATGCGGTAGGCCTGCCGGGCGGTTCCTTCCCGCGTGTCGAACGCCTCGATCGAGACGTCGTGCTCACCGACCTGCGCCGCCGACGGCGTCCACGACGCGGCGCCTGACGGAGACATCGCGAAGCCCGGGGGGGCGGTGACTACGCGGAACTGCACCGGGTCCCCATCGGGATCCGTCGCGGCCGCCTGATAGGTATAGGGCTGCTGCTCGGCACCGGTGAGCGGCGGGGCGGAGATGAAGGCCGGTGGCCGATTGGGATCGGTGACCGTGAAGGCGGCCGCCAGCCGCGCGGTCTGCGTGCTCGTCACCGCGGTCACCGTCCGCGGGCCGAGCGCGGCGGCGGGAGCGATGGTGATCGACGCCAGCAGCGCGATCGGGCTCTGCACCTGGACGGTCTGCACCGTGATCCCGGCGCCGAACGTCAGGGTCGTGCGGCCGGCCACGAACTGGACGTTGGACGACCCCGTGACCCGGACCGCGAGTGCCTGCGCGCCGCGCGCGCCGGCGCTGACCTCTGGTAGCGCGATCGCGATGAGCTGCAAGGTGCGGGTGGGCGAGGTCTCGCCGGACGTCCGGTTGGTCACCGCGACCGACGCCGTGCCGGTGGGCACGCCGCCGGGCACGGTGAAGCCGAGCCGCCGGATGCCCTTGCCGGCATCGAGCACGACAATCGTTTCCCCGATCAGCGCAGTGGTCGCCCCGCCGGGCAGGGTCAGCGTGACCGTATTGTTCGACGCGACGGGATCGAAGCCGGTGCCGGTGATCTGAACCGCGACGCCCGGCGACGCGCCCAGCGGCGTCACGGCGGAGAGCGTCACCGCGGCCTGCAGGCGGATGGCGAATGGCGACGTCAGCGCGGCCAGGCACACCGCGAACACCAGCATGGCCCACGACGTCCGCGAAGCGCGGGAGCGGTAGCTCCGCGGACGTCGAAGCGCCGGGTGTCGTCTGGCTTTCACCGGATCAGGGACGGAGGGGGCGCGGAGCGCGGGTGCGGCGCGCGCGCCTTCCCGCGATGCCCGCGAGGCCGAGTGCCAGGAGGGCCAGGGTGCCCGGTTCAGGGACGGCGGCGACTTCGGGAGCGTCGAACCCGAGGGTCGCGAACCCCGGGCCATCGAGGAGCGCGCTCAACGACATCGTTTCGCCCCGGAAGTCGAAGAAGATCGTCGTGCTGGCAAACGTCGGCAGGATGCCGTCCATGCCCAGTTGATCGAAGTAGCCGGCGTCGGGGCTGACCGGCAGCCAGTCGAATGGCGACCCGCCGCCGAGGGTGACGCCACCGGTCAGGGTTGGCGCCGGCTCGAGCCCGTCCCACAGGCCGGTCAGCGAATAGGTCGAAAAATGGGTTGGGTCGACCGGAACGCATCCGGTATCGCCGGGGTCGCAGGCGCTGCCAGGGTCGGTGAGGAAGGCCTCCCAACGGAACTCCGCCACGATGATCGGGATGGCTTCCGCGCTTCGAGGCGCCAGCGATCCGAATAGGGCGACGAGCAGGCCGAGCCGAGTAACCACACGCATGCGAGAACCTCCGGGGTCTGGCGACCGCCGACTTTAATCTGCCGGCCGACGGCCTTCTGGGCCGCTTTGACGGTGACGTGGCGCGAAACCGCGCCGCTAATCAAGGCGGATGCCCGTCACTGATACGTGGCGCACGATGTGCGGGAAAAGGCTCACCGCCTCTGCCCGTCGCGGGCGTCGCGGACGGGTGAGCTAAAATCGGCGCCACTCACGACACGAATGACCGACTTCACCGCACTGCTCGACAAGTGGAACGGCGGCGACCCGGAGGCGCTCCGGGAGCTCCTCGCGCTCGTGTACCCGGAACTGCGCCGGCTGGCGGATGACCTCCTGCGGCATGAACGGTCCGATCACACGCTGCAGCCGACCGCGCTCGTCCACGAGGCCTACATCCGCCTGGCCGGCCTGCGCGAAATGCGGCTCGAGAGCCGCCGCCATTTCTACGGCGCGGCGGCGATGGCGATGCGGCGGATTCTCGTGGACCACGCGCGCCAGCGGCGCGCGCAGAAGCGGGGCGGCGGCGAGGCCTTCCGGGCGCCCATCGAGGAGGCGCTGAATGCGCCGGTCGACCTGCGCCTGGATTTCGAACGGCTGGACGACGCGCTCACCGAGCTCGCCGAGCTCGCGCCGGCCAAGGCCCGGGTCGTCGAGCTGCGCTACTTCACCGGCCTCTCAATCCAGGACACGGCGGAGCTGCTGGACATCGCCCCCGCCACGGTGAAGCGGCACTGGACGTTTGCGCGGGCCTGGCTGCACCGCGCGCTGACCGAATGAGCGATCGCCCCGACACCAGACGGCGGCTGACACCGGCAGACTTCCTCGCGATCGAGGCGATGTTCGACGAGGTCGTCGAGCTGGCGCTGGAGGCTCGCGCGGCGGCGCTCGACACCTGCTGCGCCGCCCGACCCGATCTGCGCGCCGACGTGGAGGCGCTGCTCGTGTCCCACCAGCGCATGGCCGGCTTCCTGCGCCCGCCCGGCCATCCGCCCGACGACTCCCCGGACAGCGACAGCGCCGCCGCGGGCGGGCGCGCCCGCCTGGGCACCGGCTCGCGCGTCGGACCGTACCGGCTGGGAGAGAAGATCGGGGAAGGCGGCATGGGGGAGGTCTACCTCGCCGACCGCGCCGACGGCGCATTCGCCCAGCGCGTGGCGGTGAAGATCACGCGCACGGCCGTGGCCGATGGCGAAGCCGCCCGCCGCTTCCGCGCCGAGCGCCAGATTCTCGCCTCGCTCCAGCACCCCGGCATCGTTACGCTGCTCGACGGCGGCACCACGGAGGCTGGCGAGGCGTACCTGGTCATGGAGTACGTCGACGGCATGCCGCTGACCCGCTACTGCGTCCGCACCGCGGCGCTCGAGAGCCGCCTGCAGCTGCTTCGCCAGGTGTGCCTCGCGGTCCAGTACGCTCACCAGCGCGGCATCGTGCACCGTGACCTGAAGCCGGCCAACATCCTGGTCACCGCCGATGGCGTCGCCAAGGTGGTGGACTTCGGCATCGCCAAGCTGCTGGAGACGTCGGCGCTGGCGTCCGCCACCGTCACCGGGCTGTTTCCCGGCCCGCTCACGCCGAACTACGCGAGCCCAGAACAGCTCCGCGGCCTCGCGGTCACCACGGCCTCCGACGTCTATGCGATGGGGGTGCTTGCCTACGAAGTGATCGCCGGCGTGCGCCCCTACGACACCGCCGGCAAGACGATCGATCAGGTCCTCGACCTAGTGCTCAGGACCGACCCGGTGCGCCCGAGCTCTGCGACGACCGTCGGCGGACCGGTCGACCTGCCCCCCGAGTATCCGCGCGCGCGGCTGAAGGGGGACCTCGACGCCATCGTTCTGAAGGCGATGAGCAAGGCCCCCGAGGCGAGGTACGGCTCGGCCGGGGAGCTGGCCGACGATCTCGACCGCTACATGCGCGGGCAGACGGTGGTCGCGCGGGAACCGTCGGTCGGTTACATCCTCCGCCGCCTGGCGGCGCGGCACCGGGCCGCCGTGCTCGTCGCGGCCGCGTCGCTGGTGGCTATCCTGAGCGCTCTGGGGGTGGCGGTGTGGCAGCGTCAGGTGGCGCTGCGGCAGGAGGCGCGCGCGGAGCAGCGCTTTCGCGAAGTACGGCAGCTGGCCAACGCCCTCATCTTCAAGATCCACAATGCCGTGTCCGCGCTCCCCGGTTCGACCCCGGTACGGCAGACCATCGTCACCGAGGCGCTGGCGTACCTCGAGCGGCTCGAAGCCGAGGTGCAGGGGGACGAGAGCCTGCAGCTCGAGCTCGGCGCCGCCTATCTCCAGATCGGCGCCATCCTGGGCGATCCGGGGAACGCGAATCTCGGCGACCGCGCCGGCGCGCTCATTCAGTACCGATCGGGCAAGGCGCCTGGTTGCGCCGCTGGCCACGCGCGCCGATCCGCAGCCGATGGCTGTCGTCGGCATGGTCAACGCGAACCGGCTGAAGGCGGCACTGCTGATGGCGCAGGGCGACCGTCCCGCTGCCGTGGCGCTCGCGCAGGAAGCACTCGACCTCGCCGAGCGTCTCGACGCGTCGCCATCGCGGCACGAACTGGCCGGCGATGTCAGGGCCAAGGCCGCCTTCACGCGCGCGATGGTGGTCGAGAACGCCGAAGCATCACTGCCGCACTGGCAGCGGGCGCTCGAGCTGTTCGAAGCCGAGCTCGCGGCACAGCCGGACGACGCCGGCCGCATGCGCAACGTCGCGCTCGTCGAGAAGTACCTGGGCGCACGTCTCGACACTCTCGAACGCCACGTCGACGCGGAGCAGCACTATCGGCGGGCGCTGACCCTCGACGAGGCGCGCTTTGCCCGCGACCCGGGGAATCGTCTGGTGCAGTTCGACGTGGCGATCGATCTGTCAAACGTGGCCGGCATCCTCGAGGGGCTGGGTCGCCTCGAGGCGGCGCGCGAGATGTTCGCGCGCAGTCTCGAGCTGCGCCGGCAGCTGGTCGCGGCGGATCCACGGGACGAGCTCTCGCGCGGGCGGCTGGCGTATGCCAGGATGCGGATGGCGCGGATCGAGCTGCGACGAGGGCGCCGGGCCGAGGCGATGGCACATGTCAGGGAGGCCATCGCCCATCACGAAGCCGTCATCGCTCGCACCGATGGGCGGGAGAACCGCGCCGAGTTCGCCTCCGCGCTGGTTACGCTGGCCGAGATCCTTCCGGCCGGCGGCGCCGAGTCATGCGCCGCATTCCGGCGCGCCCACCAGACATTCGAGGGGCTCGACGCGAGAAACAATGCTCCGTATGCCGCGCAGGCCGCCGAAGGTGTGGCCCGCTGCGATCGGGCAATCGGCTCCGGCGCGCGGGCGCGCTGAACGCCGCCTGCCAAGGCGGCCCGGGGCTCAGCGCCGCTCCACCGCCAGCGCCACGCCGTTGCCCCCGCCGAGACACAGCGCCGCGATCCCGCGGCGGGCGTTGCGCCGCCCCATCGCGTGCACGAGCGTGGTCAGCACCCGCGCGCCGCTGGCGCCGATCGGGTGCCCCAGCGCCACCGCGCCGCCGTGGACGTTGACCCGCGCGGGGTCGATGCCGAGCTCGCGCATCACCGCGACGGCCTGCACCGAGAACGCCTCATTGATCTCGAAGAGGTCCACGTCCTTCAGCTGCCAGCCCACTTTTGCCGCGACGCGGCGTACCGCCTCGACGGGCGTCATCATGACCAGCCTCGGCGGCAGCCCGCTGGTGGCCTGGCCGACGACGTGGACGAGCGGGGTGAGGCCGAGCGTGCGGGCGCTGTCCGCCGCCATGATCACCACGGCCGCGGCGCCGTCGTTCACCCCCGGCGCGTTGCCCGCGGTCACGGTGCCGTCCTTCTTGAAGGCCGGCTTCAGCGCGGACAGGGCGGCTGCCGTGGTGTCCTCGCGTACCGGCTCGTCGCGGGAGACGACGAACGGGTCCCTTTCTTCCGTGGAATCTCCACCGGCAGGATCTCGTCGCTGAACCAGCCTTCGCGGATGGCATGCGCCGCCTTCGCATGGCTGGCTGCCGCATATTCGTCCTGCTCGGAACGGCCCACACCGTAGGTCTCGGCCACGACTTCGCCCGACATCCCCATGTGGCAGCCCTCGAAGGAGCACCACAGGCCGTCGTTGATCAGCGAGTCCACGACCTGTCCATTCCCCATGCGCAGGCCTTCGCGGACGCGCGGGAGCAGGTAGGGAGCGTTGCTCATGGATTCCATGCCGCCGGCCACCGCGATGTCGATGTCGCCGGTCGCGATGCCCTGGGCCGCCAGCATCACGGCCTTCAGCCCCGAGCCGCAGACCTTGTTGATGGTCAGCGCCGCCACGCCGTCGGGCAGGCCGCCGTGCAGCGCCGCCTGACGCGCCGGGTTCTGGCCGGTGCCGGCCTGGATCACGTTGCCCATGATGCACTCGTCCACGCTGGCGGGGTCGATGCCGGCGCGCGCCACGGCGGCCTGGACGACCAGCGCGCCGAGCCGGGTCGCCGGCAGATCCTTGAGCGCGCCGAGGAACTTGCCGGTCGGGGTGCGGACGGCGGAGACGATGACGGACTCACGCATGGGGAGTGATCTGTTCCTTATGCCACGTCGATCCGGGTGATGGCGGCCGGGCCGAGCAGGTGTTGCAGCCGGGTCAGGATGGTGCTGGCCGCGCGGCGGATCTCGGGCGCGTAGCGGGGGTCGCGGACACGCACGCTGAGCACACCATCCCGGAGGTCGACGGCGGTGGCGCGGGCAAGCGCGGCGCCCACCGAGACCTGCCAGGCAAAGACGGTGCGCTCCGGCGACGGCGGCTGCCGGCGGATCACCTCGGCGAGGACCCCAGTGGCGAAGTGCTGGAGCGGAACCATCTTCCGGATACTATCAAAAGGATGCGGCTCATCCTGGCGTCGGAGTCTCCCCGGCGCGCCGAACTGTTGACGTCGGCAGGCTTCACCTTTGACGTCCTCCCGGCGTCTATAGACGAGACAGCGCACGATCACGAGCCGCCCGCCGATTACGTCCTGCGGGTGGCGCGGGCGAAGGCCGAGGCCGTGGCCTCGAGAGCCGATGAAGGCAGGCTCATCCTCGCGGCGGATACGACAGTGGTCGTGGACAGGCGGCTGCTGGCCAAGCCCGACGACAACGACGAGGCGCGGGCGATGCTGCGGTTGCTGTCGGGCCGCACGCATGAGGTGCTGACCGGCGTCGTGCTGCGGGCTCCCGACGGGGTGTTCGACGAGGTGGTGACGACGCGGGTGCGCTTCGTGCCGCTGAGCGAGGCGGAGATCGAGTGGTACGTGGCGACCGGCGAGCCGCTCGGCAAGGCGGGGGCCTACGGCATCCAGGGGCGGGCGTCCCGCTTCATCGACGCCATCGACGGCTCCTGGTCGAACGTGGTCGGGCTGCCGGTCGCCTCGGTCTATGCCCTGATGAAGCGGTCCGGGCGTGATATATTGACGTAAACCCGCTAAGGCACACGACTTATGACTGGCAAACCGCTCAAGATCTTCGCCACGGCCGCCGTGGTCGTCCTGGCCCTCACCGGCCTGCTGTTCGCCACGCTGCGCGAGGACACGCAGTACTACAAGCACGTCAACGAGGTGATGGGGAACCCCGAGGCGTGGCACGGCAAGAAGCTGCAGCTGCACGGCTACGTGGCCGACATCGAGCGCAAGCGCAATTCGCTCGAATATCGTTTCAACGTGCAGAGCAACGGCAGCATCGTGCAGGCGACCTACACCGGCGTGGTCCCCGACACGTTCAAGGACGGGTCGGAGGTCGTGCTCAAGGGTAAGCTGAGCACGGACGGGCTTCCACGTCGAGCGGAACGGCGTGATGGCGAAGTGCCCGTCGAAGTACGAACCCTCGAAGAGCGGGCCGGGCGCATTGCCGGCCGGCGGCAGCTAACGCGCGCTCCCGGAGACACTATCAGCCATGCCCGCGCTCGGGACCTTCCTGCTTCTGGCCTCGTTTGTCGGCTGCGCCTACGCCATCGCGGCGTCGGTGGCCGGCGCCCGCCGGCGCTCGCCGCGCCTGATCGAGAGCGGCATCGGCGCCTTCTATCTCGTCACCGCGCTGATGACGGTGGCGTCCGGCGTAATCGTGCACGCCTTCGTCACCAACAACTACGCCATCAAGTACGTCCAGCGCTACTCCGACGCGGCGCTGCCGCTGCCGTACAAGATCGCGTCGTACTGGGGCGGCCTCGACGGCTCGGTGATGTTCTGGGTGTTCCTGCTCGGGGCGTTCGGCGCCATCGCGGTGTACACCAACCGGGAGCGCCATCGCGAGCTGATTCCCTACGTCGTGGCGGTCATCGCGGCCACCGAGATGTTCTTCCTGCTGATCATGGCGGTGCACAACAACCCCTTCGCGACGTACCTGACGCCGGCGCCCGCCGACGGCCAGGGGTTGAACCCGCTGCTGCAGAACTTCTACATGGCCATCCATCCGCCGTCGCTCTACGTCGGCCTGGTCGCCATGACGATCCCGTTCGCGTTCGGCATCGCCGCGCTGATCACCGGCCACCTGGACGACGCGTGGCTGCGCGCGGTGCGGCGCTGGACGATGATCGGCTGGCTCGCGCTGTCGTTCGGGCTGACGCTCGGGATGCTGTGGGCGTATGAAGAGCTCGGCTGGGGCGGCTACTGGGGCTGGGACCCGGTCGAGAACGCCGGGCTGCTGCCCTGGTTCACCGCCACCGCGTTCCTCCATTCGGTGATGGTGCAGGAGCGGCGCGGGATGCTGCGCGTGTGGAACGTCACGCTCGTCATCACCACCTTCTTCCTGACCATCTTCGCCACCTTCATGACGCGCGCGGGCGATCGTCCAGTCGGTGCACGCGTTCGGCGAGAGCCGCGAGCTGGCGCTGCTGTTCACCATCTTCATGACGGTGATCCTGGTCTTCAGCTTCGGCCTGGTGATCTACCGGCTGCCGCTGTTGCGGTCGCGCAACGAGCTCGATTCGTGGGTCTCGCGCGAGGCGGCGTTCCTGGCGAACAACTGGGTGCTGCTGTTCTCGGCCTTCTTCGTCCTGTTCGCGACGATGTTCCCGACGCTGAGCGAGGCGGTGACGGGCGAACGGCTGACCGTCGGCCCGCCGTTCTTCAACAAGTGGATGCTGCCGATCGGGCTGCTGCTGCTGGTGCTGACCGGGGTCGGGCCGCTGCTCGCGTGGCGCAAGTCGACGCGGTCCAACCTGGTCGATCAGTTCCTCGGGCCGGCGGTGTTCGCGTGCCTCGTCGCCGGCGCGCTCGTCGCCCTCGGCGTGCGGGTGTGGGCGTCGGGCATCTGCTTTGCCCTCTGCGCCTTCGTCTTCGGCACCATCGGCCAGGAGTTCATCCGCGGCGCGGAGGTGCGGCGCGCGGCAACCGGCAGCGATCGCCTCACGGCGATGATCGGGCTGGTGAGCCGCTCCAAGCGGCGCTACGGCGGCTACATCGTCCACGTCGGCATCGCCGTCATGTTCCTCGGCTTCGCCGGCGAGGGCTTCAAGCAGGAAGGGGAAGCGCTGCTGCGCCCCGGCCAGGAGATGCAGGTCTCGCACTTCACCCTCAGGCACGACGCGCTGCGGGTGACGAGCGATGCGCAGAAGCAGATGATCACCGGCCACATCACGGCGTTCGAGGATGGCGAGGTCATCGGCACGATGGAGCCGGCGAAGTGGTTCTTCGCCAAGCGCGAAAACGAGCCGACCACGGAGGTGGCCATCCGGCGCGGCATCGCCGAGGATCTGTATATCGTCCTGGCCGGCTACGACGCGGCCGAGCAGAGCGCCACCTACGCCGTGACGGTGAACCCGCTGGTGAACTGGATCTGGCTCGGCTTCGTCATCCTGGCGTTCGGGACGGTCCTGGCGATGCTGCCCGAGAGCGCGTTCGCCTACGCGGCGGCCAAGGTGCCGTCCGGCGCGGCGACCGCCTCGATGATCCTGATCCTGCTGCTGTCGCCGGGGGCGCTGGTCGGCGCAGGTGGTGCCGGCGATGCAGAAGTCCGAGCTCCGGCGCAACCTGGAAGGGGAGATCCTCTGCACCTGCGGCTGCCGGCGGCCGATGAACGACTGCCCGATGGAGCCGAACTGCCACGGGCTCGACGCCCAGCGCGCGAAGCTCGACTCGCTACACCGGCCAGGGGATGAACCGCGACCAGGTGCTGGCGGCGTTCGCCGCGGACTACGGGACGCAGGCGATCCTGGCCCGGCCGATCGACAAGGGCTTCAACCGGCTCGCCTGGCTCGTGCCCTACCTGGTGGGGGCGTCCGGGGCGATCCTGGCGCTGTTCATCGCCCGGCGATGGTCGCGCCGCGACGGCGCGCCCGACGCCGCCGGGAGCGGCCGCCGCCGACGACCCGCAACTTCGGACCCGATTGGATCATGAGCTCCGCGACCTCGATTGACGGCGCCGCCGCCGAGAGCGGCGCCGGGGTCGACGCGCGCGACACCAAGGCCCAGGGGCGCGACGTCTTCCGGCCCTGGCATTTCTTCGTGCTCGCGTCGCTGCTCGCGGCCACGGCTGCCGTGATCATGGCCCGCGAGTCGCGTCCCGAGCACCTGGTGCTCATCAGCCTGACCATCGGCGCCGCCGGCTTCGCCGGCGCGGCGTTCTACCGCACCCTGGCGCCGCTCGTGAGCCGCGATCTCGCGCCGCTGGCCGGGCCGCTGAGCGAGGGCCTGCGGGCCACCCTCGAGCGCGAGAAGGCGCTGGTGCTGCGTTCGATCAAGGAGCTCGAGTTCGACCGGGCAATGGGCAAGGTCTCTCCCAGGGACTTCGACGAGATGGCCGGGCGCCTGCGCCTGCGGGCGATGGCGCTGATGCGGCAGCTGGACGAGGATGGGTCCGCCTACCGTCAGCTGATCGAGCGGGAAGTGCTGGCCCGGCGCCAGGCGCTGGAATCGGCAAAGAAGAAGGACACCCCTGTCGCCGCGCGCCTGGCGGCGGCGCGGCCGGGCTCGTGCGTCTGTGGCACCGCCAACGACACGGATGCCGCGTTCTGCAAGCGCTGCGGCGCCAGGCTTGCCGCCGCCGCGGGATCATGAACCGGCCTGGCCTCATCGCGGTGCTGCTGATGGCGGGCGTCATCGGCGTGGGCGTCGGCGCCGTGCCGGCGCAGCAGATGCCGAACCCCAGCCAGATGTCCGGGGTGCCGCTGCCGGTCGGCGACGTGCCGGCGGGAACGGTCACGGTCCGTGTGATCCGGGGATCCTTCGCGAATCCGGTGTCCAGCCTCACGGTCGAGATCGTGGGCAGCGGCGGCCCGAAGCAGGCGACGACGAACGAGGTCGGGCGGGCCGAGTTCAGCGGGCTGGCGCCGGGCGCGCGCGTCAAGGCGACGGCGCTCGTGGCCGGTGAGCGTCTCGAATCGCAGGAGTTCGCGATCCCGGCGGCGGGCGGCATCCGGCTGATCCTCGTGGCGTCCGATCCTGGCGGCGCCAGTGGCGGTGCGACGCCCGCGCCAGGCGCAGGATCGCCCGGCTCAGGACCGCCCGGGACCGGAGCGGCGGCCCCTCCCGCGCAGCCCGGCGAGGTCGTGCTCGGCGACGAGTCGCGCTTCGTGTTCGAGATGGGGGAGGACGGCCTGTCCGTCTTCTACATTCTGCAGGTCCTGAACCCTTCGTCCGCGCCGGTGCAGCCAGCCGCGCCCATCGTCTTCGAGCTGCCGGACGACGCCCGCGGGGCAACGGTGCTCCAGGGCTCGTCGCCGCAGGGCGTGGCGGCGGGGCGTCAGCTGACCATCTCCGGGCCGTTCGCGCCCGGACCCACCATCGTGCAGCTCGCCTACACCATGCCGTATGCGGGGCAGTCGCTCGTCATCGAGCAGCGGCTGCCGATTGCGCTGGCGCACGTGGCGGTGGTCGCGCAGAAAATCGGCGACCTGCAGCTGGCCTCGCCGCAGATCGCCGAGCAGCGCACGATGCCGGCGCAGGGGAACCTGTATATCGCCGGCCGCGGCGGGCCGGTGGCCGCGGGGAGCGTGCTGCGCTTCGACTTCAGCGGGGTCCCCGCGCATCCGACGTGGCCGCGCGACGTGGCGATCGGGCTCGCGCTGCTCGTGCTCGCGGGCGGGGCCTGGGGCGCGGTGCGCGCCGGCGGCGCACGGGCGGCGGACGCGGCGGCGCGGCGTCAGCTGGAAGCGCGGCGCGATCGCCTCTTCGACGAGCTTGCCGCGCTCGACGCCCGCGACCACGGCCAGGACATCGACCCCGAGCGTTACGCCGAGCGCCGCCGCGAGCTGGTGGCCGCGCTCGAGGGAATCTACGTCACGCTCGACGAAGATGTGGCCGTGAGCCGTGCGTCCTAGCCGGGGCGGGCGCCAGGCATGCCAGGCAGAGACCGAATCGACTTCGAGTCGCTGACGTTCACGGACGTCACCCGCAACTTCGGCCGGCGGCGCGTGCTGAACCGCGTCGCGTTCACCTGCCGCGCCGGGGAAGTCGTGGCCCTGCTCGGGCCGAACGGCGCCGGCAAGTCCACCCTCCTGTCCATCGCGGCCACGCTGCTCCAGCCGAGCGCCGGCGAGGTCCGCTACGGCAGCGGCTCGACCCGCCAGGGGGGCGCCGCGCTGCGCGCCCGCATCGGCCTGCTGGCGCACGATCTCTACATCTATCCGGAGTTGTCGGCCGCCGAAAACCTGCGCTTCTTTGCCCGCCTCCACGGGCTGCCTGACGCGGAGGCGCGGGTCGAGGCGGCCCTGGCCCGTGCCGGCCTGACCGACCGGCGCGACGATCCGGTGTCGACGTTCTCGCGCGGCATGCGCCAGCGGCTGGCGATCGAGCGGGCGCTGGTGCACGCGCCGCGGCTGGCGCTGCTCGACGAGCCGTTCACCGGCCTGGACGATGCGGCGATCCGCGCCCTGCAGGCACGGCTGGCCGCCCTGCGCGACGCGGGGTCGATCGTCATCCTGACGACGCACGATCTGGAAACCATCGACGGCGTGGCCGATCGCGCGCTGCTGCTGTCGGGGGGGCGGTTGACCGCGCTCGAGACGGGCGCCGGCGCCGGGCTGCGCGAGCGCTACCGCCGGGCGTCCGCGGCGTCATGAGCTTTCTCGCGACGGTCTGGCTGGTGATGCAGAAGGATCTGCTGGTCGAGGTGCGCAGCCGCGAGATCGTCTACACCACCGTGTTCTTTGCCGTGTCGTGCGTGCTCGTGTTCTCGTTCGGCTTCGTCAGCGAAGGGCAGGCGGTCGAAGGGGCCGCGGCCGGCATCCTGTGGATTGCGATTGCGTTCTCGGGCACGCTGGCGCTGGGACGGGCGTTCGACCGCGAGCGCCAGAGCGAGACGCTGCGGGCGCTGCTGATGGCGCCGGTCGAGCGGTCGGCGCTCTACGTCGCGAAGCTGGCGGGGGTGCTGGTGATCCTCGGCGCGGTCGAGAGCCTGATCGTGCCCCTGGTGGCGCTGCTGTTCCAGGCGCCGGTCGGGCGCCATCCGTGGCTGCTGGCCGGGCTGCTGGCGGCCGGCACCCTCGGGTTTGCCGCCGTCGGTACCCTGTTTTCGTCGATGCTGGTGCGGGCGCGCAGCCGCGACGTGCTGCTGCCGGTGCTGCTCTATCCGGTGACGATTCCGGTGATCATCGCCGGCGTGCGCGGCACCGCGGCGCTGCTGCAGGCGGAGAGCGACCCGGCGATGGCGCGCGCCTGGCTGGCGATGCTCGTCAGCTTCGACGTGGTGTTCGTGACGCTGGCGCTGTGGACCTTCGAACCGGTGATGACCGAATGACGCGGACGGCGCTGTGGCGTGGCGCGGACGCAGGGGAGGCCCGGGAGAGCTGATGGGCGAGATGACCTCGGCGCACTTCATCTTCATCCCCGGCGTGCTGCTGGTCGGCGTGATCATCGGCTGGATTCTCGGATCGCGCTCGGCCCAGGACGCCTTTGCCGCGGAGCTGCGGCGGCGCGACGAGCGGGCGAAGCGCAAGGCGGAGTCGGCCGGCCGCGAGGGGGCGCCCTAGCCGGCCGCAGCCAGCACCCTGCCTTGCTGTTTGCAAATAAACTACAGGCGTAGTAGATCTGATGACGCCGGTAGGAGGGCGTCGATGGCGAAGAAACTCAGCAGGTTGGAGCTCCGCGTGATGGAGGTGCTCTGGGAGCAGGGCCCGGCCTCCGTGCGCGAGGTGCAGGAAGCGTTTCCCGCCGCCGGCCGCCCGGCCTACACCACGGTCCAGACCACGATGTATCGCCTCGAAGCCAAGCAGGCGATCCGCCGGGTCAAGAAGATCGGCAACGCCCACATCTTCGAGGCGGTGGTCAGCCGGACGCTCGGCCCACCGGCGGCTCGTGGACGAGCTGTTGGGGGTGTTCGGCGGCCGCACCCAGCCGGTCATGGCCCATCTCATCGAGACAGGAAAACTGACGCTCGACGATCTCCGGGAAGCCGAAAAGACGTTGCGCCGGCTGGCGGCGAAGGAGCGCACCGAATGATCATCGCCACACACCTCTGGCAATCCACGCTCTGTCTTGCCGCCGCCGCGCTGCTCTGCGCGATGCTGCGGCAGTCGTCGGCGCGGACCCGGCAGCGCATCTGGTTGTGCGCGTCGGCGAAGTTCCTCGTGCCATTCGCGGCCATCGCCGCGGCGGGCCGCCTGGCCGCACTGTGGGCGCCGGTGCTGACGGCGCCCGGGGGGTCGAGCGCGCTGGGATGGCTCGATCGGCCGCTGGCCGTCTGGAACCTCGACGTCACCGCCGGCGGCATCGGCGTTCTCGGCGGCAGTCTCGGCCCGTGGGGCTCGACGGGCTTGCTGATCGTCTGGGCGTCGGGCGCCGCCGGGCTGGCGGCGTGGCGATGGCGGCAATGGCGGGCCGTGTCGCACGCGGCGCGCGAGGCAACGCCGCTGGTTGCCGGACGCGAAGCCCGTGCGCTCGCGCGGGTCACACGGCGCTCGTCACGGCCGCGGCGCATCGAGCTGTTGCAGTGCCCCGCGCCGTGCGAGCCCGGCGTCTACGGCGTGTTCCGGCCGCGGCTGCTGTGGCCGCTCGGCCTGTCCGATCGGCTCGGCGATGCGGAGCTCCAGGCTGTCCTGACGCACGAGGCGGTGCACGTCGATCGGCACGACAACCTGGCCGCCGCGATCCAGATGGCGGTGGAGACGATCTTCTGGTTCTTCCCGCCGGTGTGGTGGCTCGGCAGCCGCCTGCTCGACGAGCGGGAGCGCGCCTGCGACGAGGACGTGCTGCGGATGGGCACCGACGAGCGCCGCTACGCCGCGGGCATCGTCGAGGTCTGCGGCTTCTGCCTGCGAGCGCCCGCGTGCGTTCGTCGCGGGGGTGGGCGGATCCAGCCTGAACGACCGGATCGAGCGGATCCTGCGCCGCGCCACGCCAGACGCGCCGGCCAGGCCCATTCGCCTGCTGCTCGCAGCGGCCCTGGTCACGGTGATCGCGGCGCCCTTCGGCACGGGCGTCCTGAGCGCAAGCCGCGGCGGTGCGCGGGGTCAGGACACGCGAACGGTGTATCAGGCCGGTGACGGGGATCACGTGGCCCAAAGTCGTGAAAGAGGTCAAGGCGGTGTATACGCAGGGCGCCCGGAAGGCCAGGATCCAGGGCCGCGTCGTGCTCGAAGCGATCGTGCTCGAGAGCGGCGCGGTGGGAGAGGTAACGGTCGTCCGCTCGCTGGACACCGAGCACGGGCTCGACGATGAGGCCGTGAGGGCGTTGAAGGGGTGGCAGTTCGAGCCGGGGAAGAAGGACGGCAAGGCGGTCCGCGTCCGCGTCGAGATGGTGATGACGTTCAATCTCAGGTAGGGCGGCGCTGCCCCGTGGGCGGTGCGCTACCGGCCGATGGCCAGCCGGTTGGCGAGCCCCTGCGGCAGCCCCGCCGCCGAGATCCGGCGCTGCGCGGCGCTCACGTCGTAGTCCACCCGGGTGAACGTGAACGTCCCGTCGGTCGTGTAGACGGCAAACCCCGCGCGCGGATCTCCGTCGCGCGGCTGGCCGACCGACCCGGGGTTCAGCAGGTAGCGGCTGCCGGCCTGGAGCGGCAGCACGAGGACGGGGCCCTCCGGCACCTCCACGTCGAGCTGATTCGCCGCCACCGTGAAGATGACCGGGAGGTGCGTGTGCCCGAACACGCAGACCGGCCGGCTGGCCCCCTCGAAGGCGCGCTGGGCGTCGGCACTGTCGAAGATGTAGTGGTCCTCGTCGAACGGCGCGCCGTGGCAGATCTCGAGCCGCTCGTCGATCTGCGATCGGCCCCGGCGGCAGCGCGCGCAGGTAGTCCCGGTTGTCCGGCGTGAGCTGCTGCCGCGTCCAGGCCGCGGCGAACCGCGCCACCTGGTTGAAGTTCTCGCCATCGTCCAGGCCGCACGACGCCTTGTCGTGGTTGCCGCGGATCACGGCCGCGGGATCGAGCGCGCGCACGCGGGTGACGACTTCGTTCGGCTCGGCGCCGTAGCCGACGAGATCGCCGAGCACCAGCAGGCGGTCCCAGCTGCCGCTGGCCGCCTCGAGCACGGCGTCGAGCGCGTCATGGTTGGCGTGAATGTCCGAGAGAATCAGGTAGCGCACGGCGGCGGTCACAGCGAGGTGATCCGATCGACGATCTGCTCGGCGAGGTCTTCGGCCCGCGCACTGCCGGCGTCGATCCGGACGTGCGCCTGCGCGTAGGCGGTCTGGCGCAGCGCGAACAGGCGCTCCATCTGGGCCCGGTCGGCGGCGAGCGGCCGGCGGCCGTCGGCCGGCAGCCGCGCGAGCAGCGCCTCGAACGGCACGTCCAGCCAGATCGAGAGGCCGTCCATGTTGATGGCGGTACGGTTGTCCGCGTCCATGAAGGTGCCGCCGCCGGTGGCGACGACGACGTGGCGGATGGGCAGCAGCAGCTTGAGGATGTCGCGCTCGACGCCGCGGAAGTAGGGCTCCCCCTGCTTGCCGAAGATGTCGGCGATCGGCTTCTTCTCGCGGGCCTCGATCAGGTCGTCGACGTCTTCGGCCCGCCAGCCGAGACGCGCCGCCACCGACCGCGCGACGGTGGTCTTGCCGGCCGCCATGAACCCGACGAGGTAAATCTTATCGATCGTCACCGGGAGTGGTGAGCCGCTCGAGCTCCTGGAAGAAGCCGGGGTACGACACGTCGACCGCCGCCGCTCCAGTGATGGTGGTCGGGGTGGTGGCGCCGCACGCCGCGATGGCGAACGCCATCGCCAGGCGGTGGTCGCCGGCGGCATCCACCGTGGCGCCGCGCAGGGGACGGGCCTCGATGCGGAAGCCGTCGGGAAACTCGACGACGCCGGCGCCGAGCGCGCGGAACCCGGCGGCGAGCGCGCTGATGCGATCGCTTTCCTTGACGCGGAGCTCCGCGGCGCCCCGGACCTCCATGGTCGAGCCTTCCGGCAGCAGGGCCCCCAGGGCGCCGAGCGCGGGCAGTTCGTCGATCAGCCCCGGGACCTCGGCGGGGTCGATCGTGAAGCTGCGGCGGTCGCCCGCCGCGATGGTCAGCCGCCCGGCCGGTTCGCCGGCGTCCTCGTTGTCCGCCGCCGCCGAGACGTCCGCGCCGGCGCGCCGCAGCACCTCGAGCAGTCCCGTGCGGGACGGGTTGAGCCCGACGCCCTCGATGGTGATCCGGCTGCCCGGCAGGCCGGCGGCCAGGGCGCACCAGAAAGCGGCGCCGGAGATGTCGCCGGGCACCGTCAGGGTGGCCCCGCGCGGCCGCTGCCCGCCGGCGACCGACACCGCCAGGCCGTCGCGCTCGGCCGCGATCCCGAACGCCGCGAAGGCGCGCTCCGTATGATCCCGTGTCGCGGCCGGTTCGACCACGACCGTGCGCCCGGTGGCGTGGAGGCCGGCCAGCAGCAGGCTGCTCTTGACCTGGGCGCTGGGAACCTCGGGGCGGTGGGTGATCGCGGTCAGCGGGCCGCCGGTGACGGTCAGCGGCGGCCGCCCCTCGTCGGACTGGATGGCGGCCCCCATCTCGACCAGCGGGCCGATCACCCGGCGCATCGGCCGGCGGGTCAGGGAGGCGTCGCCGGTGATCACGGTACTGAACGGATGCCCGGCCAGGATCCCGGCGAGGAGCCGCATCGTGGTGCCGGAGTTGGCGGCATCGACTGGACCCGGCGCAGGCCGGAGGCCGTGCAGCCCGCGGCCGGTAATCTGGAGCTCGCCGGGCCGGCTGGTCTCGATCGCCACACCGAGCGCCCGGAGGCACCCGATGGTGGCGGCGCAGTCGGCGCCGGAGGAGAAGCCGGAGATGCGGGTCGCGCCGTCCGCCAGGGCGCCGAGGAGCGCGTACCGGTGTGAGATCGATTTGTCGCCCGGGACCTGGAGGCGGCCGGTCGCCCGCTGCGCGGGGCGGACCTGCGCGACAGCAGCGGGTGCGCGAAGCATCACCGCACTATAGCATTCGCAATCTGGAACGGATCCGGTTTACTATGGACTCCATTCGCGTGCCCTTCGAGCCCGCCGACTCCATCCTCCGTCCGGCGTTTCGCCCGCCCCGCGCCGGGTTCAATCTGCCTGCATGCTGATGCACGGCGGCACCGTCCGGCTCGAGATCCACAGCAACTTCGAGATGCTGGACTTCGTCCAGGTCGTCAGCGATCGCATCGGCCAGCTCGCCGGGCTGGACGAGGACGCGGTGCACTGGATCGGCGTGGCCGTGCGCGAATCGGTCATCAACGCCATCAAGCACGGCAACCGCGAGGACTACGGCAAGCTGGTCACCGTGGAGTTCGCCGTGGTCCCCGCGGCCGAGCCCAACGAGCTGGTCGTGCGCATCCTCGACCAGGGCGCCGGCTTCGACCCCGACGAAATAGCCGACCCCCTCGCCCCGGAGAACATCCTCAAGTCGAGCGGCCGCGGCATTTTCTTCATGCGCAACTTCATGGACGATGTCACCCTGCGGCGCGTCGCGGAGGGCGGCATGGAAGTGCGCATGGTCAAGAAGCTGGCCGCCGGTGGCTGAGCCGCTGCCGCCGCTCTACCTCGCCACCGCCATCGAGGCCGTCGTCCACGCCGGCGACGTCCAGATGTCCCGGTTCGGCACCGACCTCCGCGTCGACAAGAAGGGGGCTATCGATCTCGTGACCGAGATCGACCTCCAGATCGAGCGGGAGTTCCGGCAGACCATCGCGGAACGCTTCCCCGGCCACGTCGTGCTCGGCGAGGAGTTCGAGTCGAGCGGCGACCGCGAGGCGATGCCGCCGTTCTGCTGGGTGTTCGATCCGGTGGACGGCACGACCAACTACGCGCACGGGCTGCCGATCTTCTGTTCCTCGCTGGCGCTCGAGATCGAAGGGGAGCTGGCGGTCGGCGCCATCTACGACCCGACGCGCCGCGAGCTGTTCACCGCCGAACGGGGCCACGGCGCCTGGCTGAACGGCCGGCCGCTCAAGGTGTCGTCGGCCGACGCGCTCATCGATTCGCTGCTCGTCACCGGCTTCCATTACGGCATCCAGCGGGACCCGGAAGATCTCGTCAGCCTCTTTCGCGAGTTCATCACCCGGGCGCGGGCGGTGCGGCGGCTCGGCTCGGCCGCGCTCGACCTCGCGCTATGTCGCGGCCGGGCGCTTCGACGGCTACTGGGAGTCGAAGATCCAGCCCTGGGACGTCGCCGCCGGCGCCCTCATCGTGGCCGAGGCGGGCGGCCGGGTCACCGCCGCCACCGGCGAACCGTTCAGGTCCCGCGCCGGCAGCGTGCTCGCGACCAACGGGCGCATCCACGACGTGATGCGCGACATCATCAAGAGCTTCGCCGACCGGCCGCGTTCTCCAAACAGGACGTGAGTGACATCCGGGTAAGACACACTTCCGTCACCTTCCCCTGATTTCCCGGTTTTTCATCGCCAGAAGTGGCACTGTTCGTGCTCGGCATCCTGGCGAGCCGGCCCGAACACCTCGAGACGCTGGCAAGACGGAGATTGTCATGATGAATCGTTTCAAGGCTGTTCACTGCGCCTGCGCCGTTGCCCTCCTGGCGCTGGCCGGCGCGTCGCGCGCGGAGGCCCAGATCGTCCGTGTGGACGACGGGCAGCAGTCCATCGGCTTCAACCTCGGCTACTTCGCCCTGCGCGGCGCGGATGGACGGGTGGACGGCGACGTCCTCATCGAGGATCTGTTCGACATCGAGCCGCTTGCCTTCGACGTGAAGGACTTCAACGGCGCCACCTTCGGCGCGGAATGGCTCTTTCCGCTCGGCGACTACCTCGAGGGCGGGGTGGGCGCCGGCTTCTACCAGAAGACCGTGCCGAGCGTCTACGCCAACGTGGTGAACGACAACGGCAGCGAGATCGAGCAGGACCTGAAGCTGCGCGTCGTGCCCGTCAGCGCCACCGTGCGGTTCCTGCCCCTCGGCCGCGGCGGCGTCGAGCCGTACGTCGGCGCCGGCATCGGGCTGTTCAACTGGAAGTACTCGGAGATCGGCGACTTCGTCGACACCAGCGACTACGCCATCTTCTCGCAGCGCTACGTCGCCAGCGGCAACGCGTTCGGCCCGGTGATCCTGGGCGGCGTCCGCTTCCCGGTGGCCGACGCCTTCCTGATCGGCGGCGAGATCCGCTACCAGAAGGCGGAAGGGAAGGACCTGCTGCAGGAAGACTTCGTCGGCGACAAGATCGACCTGGGCGGCTGGAGCACGAGCGCGACGTTCCACGTGCGCTTCTGACGCTGATTCCGGGGGCGCGGGCTGGCCGCCCCGCCCCCGCTTCCTCCCAGCGGGAACTCCGTTCCCGTTTTCCTCCAGCAGGCTGTCAGCGTGCCCGGTAGAGCGCCACGCCGCCGCCCTCGGCAACGCGCTCGAAGCCGTGCATGAAACGCGGGTCGCGCCGGGCCGCCTGGAGCGAGCGCATCCCCCCCTTCGGCCTGCTCCTCCATGACCACCCAGGTCGACGTAGCCGCGCGGGCCGCGCGATGCCGCGTACCCCCACAGCTGCTCGTTGCCCTCCTGCAGGAAGTCACGGACGGACAGGCCGAGCTCGGTCAGATCGTGCATGTAGTGCGCGAGCGAGCCCATGCTCATCATGATCGTCGTCCCGTCCCAGTGGTTGCGGAGGTAGTCGGTCACCGCCCGCCGCCCCTGCATGTTCCGGGCGTCGCGCTGCGACTCGACGATCATCGGCGCGGTGCGGTCGAGCGGGCTCGACTGTGTGAGGGCCCAGACCACCACCAGCATGGCGGCAATCGGACGCAGCGGTCTGGCCAGCGCGGCGATGCCGGCGGCGCCGATGGCGGCACACGCGGCGACCAGCGGGAGCCCGTACCGGATCCGGACCGGGTGTCCCTGGTAGTAGGCGACCAGCGGCACGGCGGCGGCCCCGGCCAGCGCAAGCACGAGGACGAGCGACGCGCGCCGGCGTGAGACGACGAACATCGCGGCGAGCACGGCCGCCGCGGCGTAGCCGGTCCACACCCACGGCGGCCCCGACAGCGCGTGCACGCTCGCCCGCACCTGGTCGAGGGCGAGGCCGGCGTGGCCGAGGGCCGGGTTGTCGGGGACGTAGAAGCCCGGCGGCACGAACCAGGTGCCGGTCGTCCACCGGCTGTTGGCGCTGAACAAGGCGATCGCGACGATCGGATACACGGCAAGCCGCACGCAGGCGTGCAGCGTGTGCGCCACCGCGGCGCCGCGCCGCACCAGCACGATGCCGGCGAGCGCGACCAGGGCGGCGCAGATCGGCCAGGCTTCGTAGCGGGTCATGCAGGCGGCCACGATCGCCCAGCCAGGCCGGCGGGGCGGCAGCGGCGCCCCCTGCTCCACCCACTCCACGGTCCACACCATCGCCAGCATCGTCGTGGCCAGGAGCAGCGGCTCGGTCATCGGCGTGCTCTGCACGTAGAGCACGTTGGGGTTGGCGAGGAGCGAGCACGGTTCCGGCCAGGCCGGCACTGGCCGAGCCGGCGGTGACGGCGGTCAGCCGCATGATCGACCAGGCGGCCGCGGCCATGCTGAGGACCGAGAGGGCGATCCCGGAGGCGCCGGTCCGATACCACTCGTCCACCTGGACCGGCAGCATGTTGAGGACGTGGGGCAGCGGCAGCCACACCGCGCCGATCTGCTGCCAGCCCGGGGTCAGGCTGTCGAGCACGCGGCGGGCGACGACGAGGTGCGCGCGGGCGTCGTGATGCGCAAGTGCCAGGCCGAGGCGGCTGTAGTGCAGCGCCGCCAGCGTGCCGGCGACGATGACGACGGCGGCAATCAGGAGGGGAGCCCAGCCGAGAGCGGCAGACCGTGAGACGGGAGGCCCGGCGGGCGGGCCGGCGGCAGGAACGCGGGTCGTGAGCAGGGCGCTTCTAGTCTACACTCAAGCGGATGCACCGCCTCGTCGCGTGGGTCCAGGGATTTGCCGAATCGCTGGGGGGTCCGGGTCTCTTCATTCTCGCGTTTCTCGACTCGTCGTTCCTCTCGTTTCCCGAGGTGTGCGACGCGCTGATCGTCATCCTGACCGTGCAGCACCCGGACCGGATGATCTTCTACGCGGCGATCACCACGCATGGGATCGGTGTCGGGCTGCTACGCGCTGTACACCGTCGGCCGGCGGGGCGGCGAGGCGTTCCTCCGCAAGCGCTTTCACGAGCGGCACATCGAGCGCGCCCTCGACGTCTTCCGCCGCTATGGCGTGCTGGCGATCCTGGTGCCGTCGCTCCTGCCGCCGCCGATGCCGTTCAAGATCTTCGTGCTGGCCGCCGGCGTTGCCCGCGTGAAGCCCCTGCACTTCCTGCTGGCGGTGGGCGCCGGCCGGGGCCTCCGCTACTTCGGCGAAGGGCTGCTCGCGCTCTGGTACGGCGAGCGCGCGCTCGCCTTCCTCAAGGAGAATGCCCATCTCGTCGCGCTCGGGCTGGGCCTGACCGCGCTGCTGGGAGGGCTGCTGTGACTTCTGGTGGCAGAAGCGGGCCGGACGGCGGCAGAACCCGCCGCTGCCGCCCGGGGCGGAAGACGCCCAATCCCGGTTATAATCAAGCGTTTACATGCATCCACAGGTTTCCGTCGTGGTTCCGATGCGCAACGAGGCCGCGGGCATCGACGAGCTCTACGGCGCGCTGACCGCCGCGCTCGAGGGGTTCGGACGCCCCTACGAGATCCTGGCGATCGACGACGGCAGCACGGATGCGACCTACGAGCGGCTGGCGGCCATCCAGCAGCGGGATGCCCGGTGGCGGATCATCCGCTTCCGGCGTAATTTCGGCCAGACCGCGGCCTTCGCGGCCGGCTTCGCCCACGCCCGCGGCCACTACATCGTGACCACCGACGGCGACCTCCAGAACGACCCCAGCGATATTCCGCCGATGATCGAGCGTGCCGAGCGCCACCAGGCCGACATCGTCGCCGGCTGGCGCAAGGATCGGAAGGATCCGTTCATCAGCCGCCGGCTGCCGTCGATGATCGCCAACTGGATCATCTCGCACGCGACCGGCGTGCAAGCTGCACGACTACGGCTGCTCGCTGAAGGTGTTCCGCGCCGAAGTGGTCAAGCCGATGAAGCTGTACGGCGAGATGCACCGCTTCCTGCCGGCCATCGCCAGCGAGTTCGGCGTGCGCATCGAAGAGCAGGTCGTGACGCACCACGCGCGCCGCTACGGCAAGTCCAACTACGGCATCTCCAGGACCATCCGGGTGATCCTGGACCTGATGACCGTCAAGTTCCTGATCAGCTACTCGACCCGTCCGCTCCAGATCTTCGGCGTGCTCGGGCTCGGGATGGGCTGTCTCGGCGCCGCTGGTGATGGCGTGGCTGGCGTACGTGAAGTACTTCCACCACGAGGGGATCGGCGACCGGCCGCTGCTGCTGTTCGGCGATCCTGCTGGTGTTCACCGGGGTGCAGCTGGTGACGCTCGGGCTGCTCGCCGAGATGCAGGCCAGGACCTACCACGAGTCGCAGGGCAAGCCGATCTACGTCATTCGCGACGTGCTCGAGACCGTCGAGCCGCACCGCGCGTTCGCCGGCGTCAGAGAGACGTAGCACGTGCCAGGCGCGGGTGTGGTGCGGGCGACGGCGGTGCTGCGTGCGACGGGGATCCTGGCGCTGGGGCTGTCCCTTGCGGCGTTCGGCTGCGGCGGCGGCAGTTCGCCGACGGGGCCCGGACCGCAGCCGCAACCCCCGCCCCAGCCGATACCGGTGAACCAGATGCCGGTTATCGAGTCGGTCGTCGTCAGTGCGCCGCGCGTCGAGGCGGAGACCGACGTCACGGTCACGGCGACGGTGCGCGATGCCGAAACGGCGGTCGATCAGCTGCGGTTTGCCTGGGCGGCCGACGTCGGCACGTTCAGCGGCACCGGCGCATCCGTGCTGTGGCGCGTGCCGCGCGGTGTGACGACGCCCGCCGACCATGCGGTCCGGTTGACGGTAACCGAGGTCTACGGCACGGCCGACGCGTCCGGCAACCGGCCGCAGCATACCGTGTCGGGCAGCAGTTCGCTCGTGCGCGTTCACGATTCACCCGCCGAGCTCGGCGCGCTGGCGCTGCGGTTCCTGCGCGACTTCGCCAACAGCACCGTCCCGGCCGACGTCGCGGTCCGCGAGTTCAGCGACTCCTGCTCGGGCAAGGCAGCCGAACGCACCGACATCGCCGACAACCGGCGCGACTTCGACATCCTGTCGTCGCAACTCTCCCTCTCGAGCGCCAGGGTGCGGACGCCGTTTCTGCGCGGCGACATGACGGTCCGCTGCGCGTTCTCCTCACGCCGCCGCAACTGTCCTGCCGGGTCGCCGGCGTCCTGCCGGGTCGGCACGGTCGAGAGCGTCGAAGGCAACTGCAACATGACGGCGGTCTACGAAGCGCAGCGCTGGCAGCTCTGTGACAGCACCTTCGACGGACGGCTGCTCCCGACGATGTTCAACTTCTTCGGCAGGGACCGGTGAGCCGGCCAGGGGTGCTCCGGCTCACCCTCGCGGCGGTTCGTGCCGCAGCTGTGCCGATCCTGCTGGCGGTGTCCGGGTGCGGACCTGGCGGCCCCGAACAGGTGCCGAGGACGCTCGAGGCGCGGCCCCCGGCCGCCGCCCCTGCCGCTGCGCAGGCCACGCCGGAGGCCGCCGGGCCGATGCAGCGGGTCGCGATCCGGGGGGACGGCTTCGTCCTTGGAGAGGCGCCGTTCGCATGGCGTGGCATCAGCGCGTTCCGGCTGGCGGAGCAGATCGCGCACGGCCGCGAAGCGGAAGCAGTCGCCTTCCTCGACTGGGCCGCCGGGCGCCAGCTCAACGTCGTCCGCGTTTTCACGATGGCCCGGCACCTGTTCGAGCTGACGCCGGCCGACGGCGTGCGGGCGCTGCCGCGGCTGCTGGAACTGGCGGCGGCGCGCGGCCTCCACGTGGAAATCGTCGCGCTCGCCGATACCGAGGCGATCGCCGTGGACCACGAACAGCACGTGGCCGCGGTCGGCGCCGTCGCCGCCGCGCACCGGAATGCGCTCGTCGAGATTGCCAATGAGCCGTGGCATCCGACGCAGGACCGGCGGCTCCACGATCCCGCCTACGTCAAGAAGCTGTCCGCAGCCGTCCCGTCGGGCGTCCTGGTGGCGCTTGGATCGGCGGAGGGGGACCGGGGCTACGCCGAGGGGGCCTATGCCACGTGGCACTCGCCGCGCGGCTCTGGCCAGGAGGGGTGGCAACACGTCCTGCAGCTGGCGGAGGGACCGGCGCTGGTCCAGGCCTGGGGCAAGCCGGTCGTCAGCGACGAGCCGATCGGCGCGGCGGATGCGCTCATCCCCGGCCGCCGCGACAACGCCCCGGCGCGCTTTGGTGCGGCCGCGGCCCTGACGCGGCTCGCGGGGCTGGGGGCGACATTCCATTACGAGGGCGGGCTCCATGCCCGCATTCCAGCCGGCCGGGAGCTGGAGTGCTTCACGGCGTGGAGCGGGGGGCTGGCGCTGCTCTCGGGTCTGCCGCAGAACGGGCGGTTCCTCAGCGGCGATGAGCTTGCCGCGATCGGGAGGGTGCAGGGCGTCCGTGCCGCATTCGGCCGCGGGTCCGGAACCGAGGTCTGGCTGGCCGGAGTGGATCCGGCGAACGGGGTGGCGGTGGCCTGGGGCGAAGGCTGGAAGGCGGACGGCGAGCCGCAGCGCGCGCCCGGTGTCGTGTTATTCCGCGGACGCCGCTGAGCCCGCCCCGCCTGCCGCGGCCGCCGTTTCGAACCGCGCTTTCAGGGCCTCGAGCCAGATCGCCGCCATCCGGGTGTGGCCGGCCTCGGTGGGATGCAGGCCGTCCTCGCCGATGTCGGTCAGCGGAAACTGCGCGAACACGTCCACGATCTCCGCACCTTTGGCTGCCGCCATCGCCTTGAGCGCATCGTTGTAGCGCGTCAGGAACGCCGCGGCCCCCGCACTGCGCCCGCCGGCGCGCTGCGGCGGCAGCGTCGCCAGCATCACCGGCACGCCGCGGAACGAGGCGTCGCGCACCATGTCTTCGAGCGCTGACACCGTCGTGCGGATGCGATCGTTGACGCCCTCGCCGGCGGCGAACGGGGCGTTCAAATCGTTGGCCCCTTCCATCAGCAGCACGATCCCTGGCCGTGCCTCCGACAGCGCCGCGTTGAAGCGCTCGCGATCGTCCGCGGCGCGCCGTCCGGCGATGCCGGTGTTGAACACCTCGACGGTCTGGTCGGTGTAGCGGGCGGTCATCAGCGCCTGCAGCTTGAACGGGTAGGAGCGAGGGAGGCCGGCATCCAGCGCAAACACCAGCGCGTTGAGCGGTGGGGACGTCGTCCCCGCCGTCAGGCTGTCGCCGAAGGCGAGCACACGCGTGACGCCGATCCGGGGCGGCGGCGCCGGCGCAGGAGGGGGGTCCGGTTGGGGTGCCGGCGGCTGAGGCGAAGGGGCAACCGGGCCGGGGCTCGTCGGCGGGTCGCTGCACCCGCTGGTGGAGAACGCCGCGGGCAGCCAGAGCAGCGCCAGCCACAGCAGCGTGCGAGCCCCGCGGCGGGATCGTCGTGTCACCATGCGAGGGGCGCCGCCGCGATCAGCGCTGCCGCCTTGCGGCTGAGGACGAATGTCTGCCCCAGCCAATAGGGGACCTCGAGCTGTCCGAGCCGGGTCCACCGCGCCAGCGCACGTGTTCCCGAGGCCAGTGCCTGGCTGATGGCCGAGCCCCGGAACAGGATGTAGTCGAGCTCGAGCCGCTGCACGTGCGGACGCATCGCCTCGACGGTGTAGCCGTTGCGTTCGAGGAAAAGCCGGATCGTGCGGCGGTCGAAGTAGTAGAGGTGCACCGAGGTCAGGAAGAGCCAGCGCCGGCCCATCGCCCGCGCGATCCAGCTGCCGATGTCCGGATAATTGACGACGAGCACGCCGCCCGGCCGCAGCAGCGTCCGGCACCGCTCGAGCACCGCGCGCGGGTCGGTCGTGTGCTCGATGACGTCCCAGAGGGTGATCACGTCGAAGCTGCCGGGCTCGTACTCCTGCTGGAGCAGGTCGCCCTGCCGGATCCGGATTCCGTAGTGGCGCGCCCCCCAGTCCGCCAGCCAGGCGTTCGGCTCGCAGCCCTGCGCGTCCCACCCGCGGTCCCTGGCCGACGCCACGAATGCCCCCGCCGCGGTGCCGACGTCGAGCAGCCGCCCTTTGCCGCCGGCGGCCCCCTCGATCTCATCCAGCGTCCGCGCGAACGTCCGCTCCCGGGCCTTCAGCTGCGACACGTAGGTCGGGTCCTCTCCCTCGGCGTAGCCGGAGAGAATCAGATCCCCGCGAAGCCGTGGATTGACGTATTGGAACCGGCACCGGCGGCACCGCACGAGCTGATCGATGAGCAGCTCGTCGCCCGACGCGCGGAACTTGTCAACCAGATCGACATCCTTCTCGTTTTCGTAGCGGGCGTCGTAGACGACGTCGTAGTCGTCGGCGCCGCAGAGGAAGCAGGGGATGTGCTCCAGCAAGGGGCGGGTCGTCGTGTCCATTGAAAGCCCTTAATTATACGTGATAATTGGGGCGTGCCCGCCCGTCCTCCCGACGCCACCCGCCTGCGCGTCGTGCTCTTTTCCGGCGGCCGCGGCTCAGGCGCGCTCGGCACCCAGCTCGTCGCCAACCCGCGGGTCGATCTCACCGTCGCCATCAACGGCTACGACGATGGGGCGTCGACGGGGGAGATTCGGCGGTTTCTCGGCGATGCGCTCGGGCCGTCGGATTTCCGGAAGAACGCGTCGCGGCTCGCGCGTACCCTCGGCACCGCTCCCGAGCCGGTCGTGGCGCTGCTCGACGCCCGGCTCGACGCGACGCTCGTCGAGCGTGCCACCGGCGCGGCGCTGGCCGACGCGGTCCGCCACGGGTCCGCCGCGGACCCACGGCTCCTGCCGCTGGCCCGGCTCGCCTCGACCATTCCCGCGGCCGCCCGGCTGGAGATCGCCAACCGGCTCGACCGCGTTGCCGGCGAGCTGGCCTCGTCCGCCCGTCCCTTCAGCTTCACCGACTGCAGCGTCGGCAATCTCGTCTTCGCCGGCTCGTTCCTTGTGGCCGGACGCCGCTTCAACGCGGCCGTGGACGACTACTGCGCGCCCCTCGGGCTGCCGGCCGGGCTCATCGAGAACGTCACCGACGGCACCAATGCCTTCCTGGTCGCGATCGATGCCGACGGCCGCTTCCTGGCCAGTGAAGAGGAGATTGTGGACGCCAAGCGCCGCAATCGCATCGACGACATCTTCCTGACCGCGGCGCGGCCTGAAGCAGCGGATCTCGAACGGCTTGCGACGCTCCCGCGCGACGGGATCGCGGGCTGGCTGGCGGCGCACGCGGCGCAGGTGCGTATCAATCCGCGCCTGGCCGACGCCGTGCGGCGCGCCGACCTCATCATCTATGCGCCAGGGACGCAGCACTCGAGCCTGTTTCCGTCGTACCTGACGCCCGGCCTGAGCGAAGCCATCGCCGGCAACCTGGCGGCGATCAAGCTGCTCGTCACGAACATCCAGACCGACGCCGAGATCGCCGGCAGCAGCGCCGTGGACATCATCGAGCGCGCCGTGTACTACCTCAAGGAGAAGGGGCGGCAGGCGGTGCCGACCCCGTGCCTCATCACCCACTACCTGCTCAACGATCCCGGCCATGCGGAAAGCGAGGCGCCGTACGTGCCGCTCGGACGGCTGGAGTCGCTCGAGGATCCGCGGCTGGTGCGGGTCGGGAACTACGAAGAAGGGGTGACGGGACGGCACGACGCGGCAAAGATTCTCGGGCCGTTCGTCGAGGCGCTCATCGCGCGCTGGGACGCCACGCAGCGCGTCGCGGTGCTGCTCCACGATGCCGGCAGCACGACGAAGGTCGTGCAGAGCATTCTCGAAATGGTGCGCGGCGGCATCCGCGACCTCCCCGTGCAGCTCGCCGTGTTCCACGATGCTCCCGCCGCGCTCGAGGACACGTTCGTGGCGTCGCTCGGGTTTCCGGTCACCCGGCTCGACGGCGGTCCGGCCGCCCGGGATCGGCAGTTCCGGGAGGCGGTGGCGGCCGGCGCGTTCGACTACGTGCTGCTGTTCGAATCCTCCGGCATGTACAACGGCGAGGACATTCCCAACCTCGCGTCACACCTGACCCTCGGCCGGCTCGACGCGGTGTGGGGCAGCCGCCGCCTCTCGGTGAACGACATCCATGCCTCGTATCGGCTGAAGTACCGCCATCGCGCCGTGCTCGGGGGGATCAGCTACGCCGGATCCCACATCCTGAGCCTGAGCTACCTCGCGCTCTATGGCCGCTACGTCTCCGACACGCTGTCGGCGGCGCGCGTGGTCCGGGCGGCTGACGCGCTGCGGCTGCCGGGCCTGCTCACCGACAAGCTGGTGAACCAGCACCTGCTATCGATGCTGCTCAGGCGGAAGGCGGAGATGTTCGAGGTGCCGGTGCAGTTCTTCTCGCTGTCGCCCGATCAGGTCCGGCGGACGAGCCCGCTCGACGGCGTGCGCGCGCTCGCCGCGGTGCTGGGCGGCCGGGTGCGGCGCTTCGGCCGCGGCGCCGTCCCCGCCGGGGGAGCTGCCGTCAACGAGCTGCCGGAACCGTCGCACGAGGCGCCGGGCCGCTGACATGGAGCGCGTGGTCGTGATTCCCGCCGCCGGCACCGGGTCCCGCCTCGGCGCGAACCTGCCGAAGCTGCTCGTGCCGGTTGCCGGCCGCCCGATGATCCACCATCTGCTCGACCTCTACGCCACGGTGGCGGAGCGCTTCGTGATCGTCGTCTCGCCGGCGGCGCGGGCGCAGGTCTCGACGTCTTTCGTGGCCGGAGGGCCGCCGATCACCCTGGTCGAGCAGCCGCAGGCCACCGGGATGCTCGATGCGATCCTGCTCGCGCGTGAGGCGGTGGAAGCGGCCGCGCCGCGCCGGGTCCTGATCACCTGGTGCGACCAGGTGGCGATTGCGCCGGCGACGGTGGCCGCGATCGCGGCGGCCTGCCGGGCCGAACCGGAGCCGGCGCTCGTCATGGCGACCTGCCACAAGCCCGAGCCATACGTCCAGCTCCAGCGCGATGCCGCAGGGCGCATCGTCCGCGTGCTCCACCGGCGCGAAGGAGATGTGATGCCCGCCGCGGGGGAGACCGACGCCGGCCTGTTCGACCTCTCGGCGGAGAGTTACCTCGACTGGCTGCCGCAGTACGCCGAGGCGCCGGAGATCGGCGCCCGCACCGGCGAGAGGAACTTCGTTCCCTTCGTGGCCTGGGCCGCCGCCCGCGGACCGGTCGTCACGATTGCCTGTCTGGAGCCGGAAGAGTCCGTGGGGATCAACACGCCTGGCGAGCTCGCGCTCCTCGAAGCGCACCTGGCCGGCCGGGAGCGCCGCTGAGTGATGAGTACTGTCCTGTCGATCGTCATCCCCGCCTACAACGAGGAGCGCTACATCGGCACGCTGCTCGAGCAGATCCGTGCCGTGGACCTCGCGCCGCTCGGCGTCTCCAAGCAGGTCATTGTCGTGGACGACCATTCGGCCGACCGCACCTCCGAGATCGTCGGCCGGTTCCCGGAGGTCACGCTCGACCGGCTGGCGAAGAATGGCGGGAAAGGGCAGGCGGTGCGGCGCGGCATGGCGCTCGCGACCGGGGACTACCTGATCATCCAGGACGCGGATCTGGAGTACGACCCGCAGGATTACCGGCCGATGATGACGGCGCTCCTCGGCGGCCGCGGCAACGTCATCTACGGCAGCCGCTACATGAACGGCGGGCGGCATGCCGGGCAGTCGCTGGCCGCCTACCTCGGCGGCCGCAGCCTCAGCCTGGTCGGGTTCCTGGCGACAGGGACCTGGCTCACCGACACGGTCACGGCGCTGAAGCTGTTTCCGCGCGACCTGCTGCCGTCGCTCCAGCTGCGGACATCCGGCTTCGAGCTCGATCACGAGATCACGGCCAAGGTGCTGGCCCGCGGCCTGACGATTGTCGAAGTGCCCGTCAGCTACCATCCCCGCACGCGCGAGGAAGGCAAGAAGATCGGGATGCGCGACTGGTTCATCGGCTGCCGGACGTTCTTCCGCTTCCGCAACGGCTGACGCCCGGCGTGCCGGCGCACCGTTGACGCCGGCTACCGCACGCGGTAGATCCGCACTTCGGCGTTCGCGAACACGCGCTCGAACGCCTCCGGGTGCTCGTCGAACTTGCGGGTGCCTTCAGGGTACGCCCGCAGGTCCTCGTCGTCGACGTACAGGTAGTCGAGCCGAAGGCGATGCGCGATGGTGCGCGCCTCCGGAACACTTGCCGTCGCGAAGATGGCCCGCACCTGCTCGGATTTTTCCCGGTACTCGGGGATCGGCAGGAGGGAGATCGGCTGGCCGGCAGCCATCCGGCGCCCCGCGAAGGACGGGATCAGCGTCCAGTGCTCGCGGGCCCGCACCATCGGTTCCATCTGCACGATGTCCTCCTCGGCCGTGTTCGCCCGTATCCACGCGAAGGCTTCCTCCTGTGCGCGCGTGGTCCACAGCGTCCACCGGAAGCCGGGTCCCGGGCGGCGGTTGCCGATGTCCTGCGTGTTGTAGGTGTCGATGACCGTGGTCGGGAGCCCGGCCAGCAGGATGATCGCGGCCAGTGCCGTCCCCGCCCGAAGTGGGAGCCGTGTCAGGGGGCGGGCGAGCAGGATGGGGATCGAGACGAGCAGGATCTGCCCGGCGCGGAAGCCGACCCACGAAGCTTCGGAGATCCTGACGAAATAGAGCAGGAAGAGCCCCAGGCCGATGCCGGCGGCGCCGACAGTGATCGCGCGGCGCTCAACGGGCGACGCCGGCCGCAGGAAGAGTCCCGCCAGGGCCGGCAGCAGCACGGGGCCGATCGACAGCAGCAGCGTGACGACGGGGCTGTTGCGTGAGAAGCCGTGCAGCCCGAACTCGAGCGCGGAGCCGGCGCCGTCCATCACGCGGCTGGCCGCCCCCCACAGGACCGCGGCGATCACGCACGCCGCCGCCAGCGCGTGGCGGCCGATCGTGGAGGGCCAGCCCGGCCTGCCGAGGCCGTCGGCGAGCACGGTAATCCCGTAGATGATCGAGCAGGCTCCCCCGAGCAGCGGGTTCATTGTCGTGGACAGACCGAGGGCGAGGCCGGCGCCGGCGATGGCGCCCGGACGGGCGGCGGCGCCCGCCAGCGTGGCAAGGGTGAGCCCGATCAGCCCCAGGGCGACCGACGTCGTGTGCTGCGGCGTGTACCACAGCGAGCGCGGGATGTTGTCGATGCGGAGGCCGCCGAAGCTCCAGTTGCTGATGGCGTCCACGTTGGTGTCGAGCAGCCCGGCGAGTGGCCGTCCGCGGGACAGCAGATCGGCGATCGCGTAGAGCCCTTCGGCGCTCGCGGCGAGCACGGCGAGGGTGACCGCGGCCGCCGCGGCGGCGCTCGAGGTGGTGCCGCTGCGGACGAGCACGAACAGCGCCCCCATCATCAGCAGGCCGGCCATCATGGCGTTGGCTTCGAGATATGGCTGCGGGTCGGCGCCGCCGGCCTGGGCCGGCGCGAGCCGCGCGGCCGTGGACGGCAGCAGGAAGTAGGTCCAGTAGTAGTTCATTGGCCGCGACGCCAGGTAGGGATTGCGCGGCGGCTGCGTGAACTTGCCCAGCTCGTAGGCGAGGGCGCTGTGCCACAGGAAGTCGGCGGTGAAGTAGGCCCGGTAGTAGCGGTTGCCGCCGGCGTCTTCCCGGCCGAGGTTGCGATAGGTGAGCCCCATCAGCACTGGCACCAGGAGGAGCACGAGCAACAGGGCGCGCACGTCTGCCGCGCGCCATGCCGGGGCCGCTACGAGCGCGGTCCTGCCGGTCACCCGGCCGACCAGTGTGCCCGCGGCCAGCGCCACGAACCAGGCGGCCACGAACGCCGGAAGCGACGCGGCGCCAGCCACGATCACCGCCCACAGCACCAGCTGCGTCAGTCCGTAGCCGATGAGCGCGCCGCCAATCCAGCTGCCCGGGTGCCGCCGGCCGAAGAGGGCGATGCCGAGGGGAACGCCGGGCGCGCAGGCGGCCGCGAACACCAGCGCATGGAACACCCCGGTCATGCCGGCGCTGAGCCACAGCGCAACGGTCAGCGCCGCGGCGAGGATCCACGCAGCCTGCCGTGCGCTCATCGCCGTGTCCGGTCTCCGGTCATGTAGAGCAGCCCGCCCGGCAGGTTGCCGAACGTCCCGAGCGCGAGGAACAGGATCGACAGCGCGACGGCCAGGGGTGCGGCCACCCCAGCGTAGCCGAACAGCCGTTCGAACGCGTATTGCGTGGTCCCCAGGCCGGCGATCGTGATCGGGATCTGCATGACCAGCGTGATCAGGGGAACGAAGGCGAAATAGATGCTGGCCGGCGCCGCGATGCCGAGCGCCAGCCCGAGACAGAAGGCCTGCAGGATCCGGAGGACCTGCACGCCGGCCGACAGGCCGAGCACGGCGGCCAGGGCGCCGTGATGGTCCGCGTAGCGCCGGACGGCGCCGGTGAGCCCGCGCGCGATATGGTTGAACCGCGGCGAGGGAATCCGCTCAGCCAGCGCGACCGCGGCCGCCGCGGCACGGCTGCTGAAGACCGCCGCCGCCGCCACGCCGCAGCAGGCGGCCGTGACCACCAGCGCCGGCGCCACCCCCGGGATCTCGATCCCCCGCAGCGACGCCAACGCCGAGGCGCCGACGATGACCATGGACAGCACGCCAAGCACGCGGTCCATCAGCACCGACGCGGCCGCTTCCGCCGGCCGGACGTTGAGCTGCGCCAGCTGGTAGGCGCGATAGACATCGCCGCCGACGCTGGGCAGGAAGTTGCCGACGAACGAGCTGACGAAGAAGATCCGCATCACCGCGGCGAGCGGCGGCCGCGATCCCGGCGTCAGCGCGCGCAGGAGGATCAGCCAGCGGTAGGCGTTGAGCGCGCGATCGACGAGCACCAGGGCGAGCGCCAGGCCGATCCAGCCGGCGTGCGCGCTGGCCGACACCTCGAGGATGGCCGCGGGATCTGATTTCCAGACCACATACGCCGTGAGCGCAACGGCAACGGCGACGCGGAAGGCGCGGGGGAGCGACAAGACCGGGGAATTGTACCCGTACGCGGGCGGGTCACCGCCCCGGCTCGAGGGCGGGACCGCCCGGCGGCGCGGTCAGCGGGTGACGAGCTGGTCGTTCGTCTCCGGCAGCGTCTCGAGATGCCGGGAGGGATCCTTCTTGACCTGGTAGGCGCGCTTGAGGAACTTGGCGTAGGGGACGAACTGCTTCATCGCGCCGACGTTCACCTGGCACGGGCTGAGGCAGGTCGGGCACACGCTGGTCTTGATGTGCTCGCGGTGCTTCAGGCTCTCGGCCTTGAAGTAGAGCGACTCGGCCGAGTCGTCGAGCACGTTGCCGAGCTTCTCCGAGTTCTCGCAGTAGTGCAGGTCGCCGTTCGGGTTGAGCAGCAGCCCCTGGCTCTGGAACGGGCACGGCATCGTCCGCTGGTAGCCGTTGGCGATCATGTCGGCGTAGTGCAGGTACATGAAGGCCTGCCCGCTCAGCACCGACTCCTCCTGGACGCGGTCCAGGAAGAACTTGCGCATGAACGCTTCCTCGCGCTCGCGGAAGCCGATGCGCTCCTCGAGCTCCTTGTTGTGGAGCATCGCGTCGGTGAAGCGCAGCATGTTGAACACGACGTCGAGTCCCTTGGTCCGCGCCCAGGCCAGGATGTTCTCGGCATCCGTCAGGTTGGTCGCGAAGATCGTGGACGCGATGCCGAACTGGAAGTTGTCGTGGGTCTTCGCCAGCGCCTGCATCGCCTCGATCGTCTGGCTGGCCTTGTCGAACCCGCGCTTCACGTCGCGCACCTGGTTGTGCACGTCGCCGATGCCGTCGAGCGACACCCGGATGCTGATCAGGATGCCGTGCGCCGCGCAGAACTGGACGATGCGCGTGAGCATCGGGATGGCGCGCTGCGGCGTGAGGCCGGTGGTGTTGATGCCGATCTTGCGCAGGCGCGGCAGATGACGATGGAAGAGCTCGACCATCTGCGGCAGGTCGTTGCGCGTGGTCGGCTCGCCGCCGGAGATGTTCAGGTTCTCGACCGCCCCCCAGAACGGGTCGTTCATGACCGGCTCGAGCTGCTCGAGCGTCATGTCCGACTTGCGGTCGCCCCACTTCCAGTTGTTGCACATCGTGCAGCGCGCGTCGCAGACCCAGGTGCAGTTGTAGATGAGCACCGTGGGGCGGATCGGGTGGATCTTCGCGCTGACGAACGTATTGACGAGGTCGCGGGGAACACCTGCGGCCGCTTTCGCCAGGTAGTGCAGCCGGAAGCGTGAAGTAGACATCAGTGGGGCAGACTCCCGATGATAACCCGGGAGGGCGTGGGGGTCAAACCGCTGTCCGCGTTTGGGTTACGCCGGCTGGAGCCGCCGGGACGGGGTGAGGAGCCCGCGGGAGGGAGGTGGACGCGAGGGGCGGCGCCGTGGCCGCCCCTCGCGCCAGCCTGACTACTGGCCGATGCCCGCCGGACGCGGCCGCGGCGAGATCCAGACGTTCCGGACGACCATGCCCGGCACCGAGGCGGCCTCGATGCCGCTGCGGCCCGACGGGGCGCCGATGAACGCGTAGTGCGGCGACGGGTTGTACACGCCGGCGTACGGCTTGCCCTTGCTGTAGATCACCGGCCCGGAGGCCCCGCCCTGCTGGACGCGGACGTTGAAGAACCCGTTCCAGGTGGCCGTCCACAGATACGCCTGGGCCGGATCGAAGGCGACGAACTCGCGCTCGGCGCCCTCGGTGTCGATCTGGGTTTCGCGCGTGATGAAGCGCCAGGCGACGATGCCCTCGGGGTCGCCGCGCTTCTCGACGGTCATCCGGCGGTCGTTGATGACGATGTCGTCGAGGCCCTGGGACATGGCGAAGACCTTGGTCTTGTTGCCCTCGGTGTTGGTCGCCATGTTGGTGATGATGAGCGAGAACTCGCCGGTCGTGAGCGTGTCAGGGAGCCGGTAGCGGATGTGGCTGCCGAAATCGTTGAGGCGGACGCCGACGCCGGGGATGAACGTCACGCTGCCGACGATCTCGCCGACGGTGCGGCCGTTGGTGAGCGGGTCGAAGACCTCGTTGCCGCGGATGAACCCGCCGGCGGGCGACCGGAACGCCGCGTTGGCCGACCACGGACCGAACGCCCCCTGGTAGGTCGCGCGGGCGCGCCAGGTGTAGTTCGAGTCGAACTCGATCGAGCAGTTGGCCGCGGTCCAGGTCACCGTGCTGCCGCTGCCGCCGCCCACGGTTCCCGATGAGCACACCGTCGTGTTGCCGGTGGTCCGGACCTCGAACTCGTAGGTGTAGGCCGCCGCCAGCGACGAGTCGTAGGTGCCGGTGGACTTGCCCGCGGTAAAGACGAGCTGATCGGGCTGGGCGTTGTTGACCGGGGACTGGGGTGTCGGCGCCGAGGCCTTCAGCGTTTCACCCGACGGTCCGACTTCGCTGACGCCGGGCTGTGCCGCGCTCGGCGAGACCGGTGTTTCAGAATTCTTGGAACAGGCGACCGCGAGTGCCAGCACAACGGCTGACGTGCAGGCGGCGATCTTCTTGTGCTGCATCAGAACAAACCTCTTCGACCCTTGGAATGGTTGGGCCCGCTGGACGCGAGCGCCAAAAGAGTACCACACGGCGGCGACTTCTGTCACCGGACGGCGTGCTACCATTGCCCCTACTTTTGCCGGTCGCATCCCCGTCGTCAAGGGGCGCGGGATCCTTGTCCGTCCGGCGTCGTGCACAACAGGAGAAATCGTTTTGAAGATCGTTCCGAATTCGACGCTCGTTCCGAAGAAGATGAAGCTCGTTCCGAGGCTGCTGCGAGCAGGCTGTCTGGCGCTGGCGTTCGGGGTGTGCACCGCGGCTCCCGCGCGCGCACAAATGACCTGGACCGACAGCGGGTTCCTGAACGTCAACGTCGGTGCGCAGAGCGGCTCGCGCAACCTCGACACCGCCTCCACCTTCGACCTCTACGGCGAGCAGGGCAGTGTCGCGACCACGCAGGAGGTGGGCGGCGGCGGCTTCTTCGACGTCAGCGCCGGCTACAAGGTGTGGAGCAATCTCGCGGTTGGCCTCGGTTTCTCCCACGTCGGGAGCGATGCCGACGTCGCCATCGCGGCCAGTGTTCCCGATCCGAACTTCTTCGATCGGCTGCGCGGCCTGACCGGCGTCTCCCCGGGCGCCAGCTACTCCGAGAACGCCTTCCACTTCCAGGGCACCTGGATCGTGCCGGTGACCGACACGCTCGACGTCGGCTTCTCGTTCGGTCCGTCGATCTTCCGCGTCACCCAGGACATTCCGACCGGTGTCTCGGTGAACGAGCCGGGACCGACGCTGGCCTCCACCACCATCGTCAGCGAAGACAAGACCGCGGCCGGCTTCAACATCGGCGTGGATGTGAACTACTTCTTCACGCCGAAGTTCGGCGCCGGCGCGCTGGCCCGCTACACGCGCGGCTCGGTGGACTTCGACAGCGCCACGGACTCGCTGACGGTCGGCGGGTTCCAGATCGGCGTCGGCGCCAGGGTCCGGTTCTAGCGCCGGGACGGCGGCCGGGCAGCCGGTACAGACGAAGGGCCGGAGGGTGCATGCACCGTCCGGCCCTTCGTCTGTACGCGCGCGCCGCGGCTACTGGATCTCGCAGACGTCCACGCGGATGCCGGGCAGGCGGTGCGGGCCGGCCCAGCCTGGCGACTGCGCGCCGTCGATGTCGCCGAGGACGTCCCACTGGCTCTGGCCGCTGCCCTGGCCGGCGCAGATGACGTCGCACGAATAGCCGCCGCAGTTGGTGCCGCTCGCCTTCCGCAGGATGCCGTAGGGCCCGCCGCCGAGGTTGTTGCGGTTCAGCGACTGCGCCGTCGCGCGCATGAACGCCGCCATCTGGGAGTGCGACATGAAGCCGTACTTGGCGCGCTCGCAGCTGACGATCGCTTCCGGCGTCCCGGCGGTGCACGGGCCGCCGCTTGGCGTCGGGGTCGGGGTCGGTGCCGGCGCCGGCGCCGCGCCGACGCGGAACGCCTGCGTGCCGGTCCAGTCCGTCGTGACCTCGCCGTCGGTGGCCCGGACCCGCCAGAAGTAGGTGCCGCCGTAGTCGAGATTGCGGTCGACTTCGAAGGCCGTGGTCTCTCCCTGGCCCATCAGCCCGTGGGTCACGATCTGCGTGAAGGCCTGGTCCGTGGCCACCACGAAGAGGTAGTTGACGAAGCCGACGGCGGCATTGCCGGTGGAGTTGAGGATGCGCAGCGTCGGCCGCCGCGAGGCCACCTGTTCGTTGTTGCCCGGGGAGAGCAGGGTGGGGACGGTGAGCACGGCCCGCGGCAGCATCTCGAACTGCGCCGACGTGAACCCGCTCGCATTGGCCCCGTCGTCTGCCTTGGCCCGCCAGTAGTAGGTCCGGCCCAGCTCCAGCGTATCGAGCTGCACGCTCGTCTGGCCGCCTTCGCCAGGCTGCACGCCGCTCCGGGCGAAGACCTTGGTGGAGAAGCCGCTGTCGGTGGCGACCTCGAAGGTATAGGCCAGCGGCCGCACCCCGGTGCTGGTCGAGTTCCCGATCGTCAGCTTGACGGGCTGCTGGTTCTCCTTGAACTTCACCCCCTGGACCGGGGCCGCCAGCCGCGGCACGGTGATTTCCACGCCGGCAATCGGTCCGGCGACGGTCGGGCTGAGAGGATTGGAGCTCTTCTGGGCCTCGCAGCCGGCGAGGGCCAGGACAAGGGCCGCAGGCAGCGCGGCGCGGAGAATCATCGGTTGGCGTGTCATCGTCTCACCCTCACGTGTCAGCTCTGGCGGCAGGCAGGGCGCGGCCGTGAACCGCGCACCTCCGCCTATCGGTCGCTGTCTGCGCTGCCTTTACGCGTCGCCTGGAGGCGCTGGTATCAGGCCTGGCCTGGGCGAGCCAAGCCCGGCAGGCGGTGTTGTTCGCCCGGGGCGCGCATCTGGTTGTTGTGTTGGGGAGCTGACGCCAGCCAGCTATACGCCGGCCGACCACGTTACTATGCGGCTAAACGCGCGAGGCGTCAAGCTGAGCCATGCCCCGGCCTCGGCCCAGGTAGGCCACCGCCCCGCTCAGCGAGAACAGCATGATGAGGGCCGCGCCCATGAACGACACGAGCAGGGCGGATTCGAGCGGCAGCCCGAGCCGGCTGAAGTAGAAGCCGAACGTCGCTTCGCGGATGCCGAACCCGTTCATCGACAGCGGGATCATCTGCACCACAAAGGAGATCGGGACGATCACCGCCAGCTCGGCAAACGAGACGGGAATGCGCATGCTCTGGGCGATGGCGAGGTAGAACCCCACCAGCACCGCCTGGACGACCACCGCCCCCACGAAACCGGCCGCCAGCGCGCCCGGCGCCTGACCGAAGCGGGCGAGCGCTGCCGTGAGCCGCGCCAGCCGTTCGTCGACCCAGGCCGGGTGCAGCGCGCGCAGCGGGTGGAACAGCCGCGCGAACGCGTGCGGCCGCAACAAGGCGGGGATCGCGATGAGGGCGCCGACGAAGAGTCCCGTCCACAGCAGGGCCGGCGCGAGCGGCCCGTCGTTGGCCAGGCGCGTGCCCGCCGTGGCGCCAATGGCGGCGATGAGCACGAGCCCGAGCAGCCCGAGGCCGCGATCGAGCAGCACGACCGTCGTGGCCAGCGTTTTCGACCCGGCCGCCGGGGCGGTATCGGCCACCCGGACGACGTCGCCGCCGATGTTGCTCGGCAGGAAATTGTTGAAGAACGTCGCGACGAGGAACGACGAGGTGAGCGTCGTGTAGGGCAGGCGCACGTTCTGCGCCGTGAGGAGGACGCCCCAGCGCCAGGCGCTCGCCAGCACCATCAACGTGTACAGCGCCAGCGCGCCCGCGAGCCAGGGGGCCGACGCGTTGCGTGCCGCCGCAAACAGCCGCGCCGCGTCCACGCGCGAGAAGAGCACCGCGAGGAGGGCAAGGCTGACAGCGGCTTTGATACAGGGAACGAGGATGGCGCGCGTCCGCGACGGCGCCGGCGTGGCGTGATCAGGCATGCGTATCCCGTTAGGATATCGCTAACTCGCCGGAATTGCGAGAGTTACGTTGACCTGTCCGGGGCCATCCCGTACAATTTTCAGATCGCATCGTGAAAATATTGATGATTGCGCCCGAGCCGTTCTTCGAGCCTCGGGGCACGCCGTTCAGCGAGTTCCATCGCATCAAAGCTCTGGCTGAGCTGGGTCACACCGTCGATCTCGTGACCTATCCCTTCGGCAAGGACGTGACGATCCCCGGCCTCCGGGTCTTCCGGTCGCTCCGGCCGCCCTTCCTGAAGCACGTGGCCATCGGCCCCTCGCTGGCCAAGGTCCCGCTCGACATCCTGCTGGGCGTCACCGCCGTCCGCCGGGCGCTGGCCGGCCGCTACGACGCCGTGCATTCTCACGAAGAGGGCAGCTTCATCGGCGTGGTCCTGGCGGCCGCCCTGGGGGTGCCGCACCTCTACGACATGCACTCGAGCCTGCCGCAGCAGCTGACCAACTTCGCCTACAGCCGGTCGCGTGTGCTGGCCGGGCTGTTCGCCTGGGCCGAGCGCCTCGTCCTGCGGCGCTCGCGCGTCGTCATCGTGATCTGCCCGCACCTCGAAGAGACCGTCAGGGCGATTGACCCGTCGGTCCGGACGGTCCTGATCGAGAACTCGCCGGGGTCCGGCGACACTCCGGTGCCCGGGTCCGGCGCACGCATCCGCGCGGAGCTCGGGCTCGCGCCGGACGCGCCGCTCGTCCTCTACACCGGCACATTCGAGGCTTACCAGGGGCTCGATCTCCTGTTCGCTGCCGCCGCGCACGTGGCCAGGCAGCGGCCCGAGGTGCGCTTCGTGCTGGCCGGGGGGCGGGCGGACCAGGTGGACAAGGCGCGGGCCCAGGCGCGCGCGGCCGGCGCGGGCGACGTCGTGGCGTTTGCCGGGCAGCGGCCGGCCGAGGAGATTCCGGATTTTCTCGACGCCGCCGACGTGCTGGTCTCGCCGCGCAGCAGCGGCACCAACACGCCGCTGAAGATCTACCAGTACCTGCGCTCGGCGCGGCCGATCGTCGCGACCCGCCTGCTGACGCACACGCAGGTCCTCGACGACAGCGTCGCCTACCTCGCCGACGCCACCGCGACCGCGTTCGGCGATGCGGTGCTCGCGGCGCTTGCCGATCCCGACGGGGCGCGCGCACGTCGGGCAGCGGGCGCGGCAGCTCGCCGAGACGAAGTACAGCTACGACGCCTACCTGTCGCGGACGCGCCAGGCGTGCGCCTACCTGAGCGGAGAGGGCACGGCGCAGGTCGTGGGAGGGGTGGCGTGAGCGAGGCGCGCGCGTCCCGGCCGCCCCGCGACGATCATTACAGCTATGCCGCCTACGCCGACACGCGGATGGCGGAAACGTTCGAGGCCGCCCGATTCAGCGGACCGATTGGCACCCTGCTGGCCGCGGCGCAGGAGCAGGTGGTGGCGTCGTTTCTCGCGCCGCTCGAAGGGCGCACCGTGCTCGATGTCGGCACCGGCACCGGCCGGGCAGCCATCGCGCTCGCCCGGCGCGGCGCGGTCGTGACCGGCCTCGATGCGTCGGCCGAGATGCTCGCGGTCGCTGCGCGCCGCGCCGCGGAAGAGCACGCGCAGGTCACCTTCGTCAGGGGCGACGCGCACGCCCTCGACGCGCCCGACGCATCCTTCGACGCGGTCGTCTGTCTTCGTGTGCTGATGCACACGCCCGACTGGCGCCGGTCGCTCGGCGAATTGTGCCGGGTTGCGCGCCACCGCGTGGTCCTGGACTACCCGGCGCTCTGGAGCGCCGCCGCGCTTGAGGCGGCCGCGCGGCACGTCCGCCATCGCTTCGGCGCCCGGATCGAAGCGTATCGGGTCTTCTCGGACCGGGCCTTCCGCACCGCCCTCGCCGATCGCGGCTTCCGCATCGTCGACCAGCACCGCCAGTTCGTCCTGCCCATCGCCCTGCACAAGAAGCTCGATTCCGCCGCGGCAACGACGCGGGTGGAGCGGATGTTCGGCAGGCTGGGGCTCCGCGCCCTGCTGGGATCGCCGGTGACCATCGTCGCCGAGCGGACCGGTGCGCCGGGCGCCGCGCGGTGAGGGGCTGAGTGCGCGTCCTGATCACCGGCGCCACCGGGTTCACCGGCGGCCATCTGGCCCGCACCCTGGCGGCCCGCGGCGATACCGTCACGGCGCTCGTGCGCGACGAGAGCCGCGCCCGGGCGCTCGAGGAACGACGGCATTGCGCTGGCGCGCGGTGATCTTCGCGATCGTGCCTCGCTCGAGCGGGCGGCGTCGGGCGCGGACGTCGTCTACCACATCGCCGCGATCTACCGGCAGGCGGGTCTTCGCGACGAGGAGTACCGCGCGGTGAATGCCCTGGCCGTCGCGACGGTGATCGAGGCGGCCCATGCCGCCGGCGTGCGGCGCGTGGTGCACTGCAGCACCGTTGGCGTGCACGGCGACGTCGAGCACCCGCCGGCTGACGAAGAGGCGCCGCTCAAGCCGGGCGACATCTACCAGGTGACGAAACTCGAAGGGGAGCGGCTGGCCCGTGAGGCCGGCGACCGCACCGGTGTCGAGGTCGTGATCGCGCGGCCGACAGGCATCTACGGTCCCGGCGACCGACGGCTCCTCAAACTCTTCCGCGGCGTGGCGCGCCGCCGCTTCGTCGTCCTCGGCGCCGGCGACCTCTTCTATCACCTGACGTACATCGACGATCTCGTCGAGGGCTTCCGGCTGTGCGGGGAAGTGCCGGCCGCGGCGGGACGCACCTACATCCTGGCCGGCGGCGAGGTCACGACGCTGAACGAGCTGATGGCGCGCATCGCGGAGGTGGCCGGCGTGGCGCCGCCGCGGCTGCACCTGCCGGTGTGGCCCTTCTGGGTGGCCGGGGCCGCTGTGCGAGGCCGCCTGCGCCCCGCTCGGCGTCGAGCCGCCGATCTACCGCCGCCGTGTCGATTTCTTCACCAAGAGCCGTGCCTTCGACATCAGCCGCGCCCGCCGCGAGCTCGGCTACACGCCGCCGCGTGGCGCTCCGGGAAGGCATCGAGCGCACGCTCGCGTGGTACCGGCGCGCGGGGTGGATGTAGGGCGGGTCGCCGGGCGGCGACGGGCGGTCACGGCGGGCAGAGGTGGAAGAACTCGGTCAGCCGCCGGCCCCCCTCGCAGCTCTGCCTGGAGACCCTGACGGCGGTGTCCGCATGCGCCGCCACGATCGGCCCGTAGCTCTTGATGCGGGTGAAGTCCGTCGAGGCCAGCACGATCTGCTCGCGCGTCACGAACGACACGTAGTAGGCCACCCAGTAGTCGGCGTATCCGTATTGCGATCCCCCGGGCCTGGAGATGGCGGACGAGCATTTCCTTCGGGCCTACCGGGCGGTGCACGGCGTAGTCGAACGCGAGGCGGGCATGGCCGGACGCCGCCACGCCCGCGCAGGCGACCGCGAGCGCCAGCCAGCTCCGGCGCAGGCGCCTGCCATTCGTCACGGTCAGGAACAGCGCGCCGAGGCCGACGGCGCCGAGGATCGACAGCAGCTCGTAGCGCATCGTCATCCGCTCGACCACGCCGCACCGGCCGGCGAGATAGCCGGCGGCTGAGAGCGCACCCGCCAGGACGAGGTACGCGGGGAAGGTGAACTCCGGCCGCCAGCTCCGCGTGCGCAGCAGTCCCGCCAGGACGCCGCCGAGGGCGAGCGCGGCGGTGGCCACGAAGAGCAGCCAGGTTCCGGGAAGGCCCTGCCACGCAGCGCTCTCGATCGAGTACTCCGCCAGCGGCGCCGGGACCATGCCGTAGAGCAGCGGCCAGTGCGACGTCACCAGCATGCGTGCGCCCTGGGCCATCGTCGCGGGATCGACGCAGGTGCGATTGAGCAGCTCGGCCAGGTTGTTGGGCGCGGCGTAGAGGTCGGCCACCGAGGTGCCGGGTCCGGCGGCCGAGGAGAAGCGCGACAGGAACTGCACGCCGATCCAGACCTCGGCGGCGGTGCGGAACATCTTGAGCCGGAGAATGATTCCGGCGCGCGTGAACAGAGACCGGTTCGCCGCCTCGATGATGAGCAGCGCGAACAGCCCGTAGATGCTGAACTCGCGGTGCAGGAACGCGAACCCGAGCAGGATGCCACCGACGTTGGGGCGGTGGCGGGTCATCCAGAGCAGCAGGATGTAGAGGAACGGCTCCACGTTGCCGCCGCTGGCGTGCAGGAGGAACGAGGTCGTGCCGGGCGCCGGAAGCGCGAAGAAGAGGATCGGGACGGCGGCGGCGAGCGGGCGCAGGCCCGACTCGCGCTCGAGCAGCCGCAGCAGGAGGAGGACGATGGCCAGGTTCACGACGAGCAGCGGCAGCGTCAGGACCGTGGCCGAGACGCCGAGCAGCGCGAAGAGGGGAGCGGCGAACCAGGCTTCGGCGGCGAGGATGTAGCTCTGGCCGTACATGAACACCGGGAAGGCCCGCAGCTCGCTGAGGTGCTTGGCCATCAGCCCGATGACGGCCTGGTCCGCGTCGAAGTGCGAGAGCGGCCAGATCACGAAGACGGACGAACGCAGGAGCACGATCGCGCAGAGCAGCACCGCGGCGGCCAGGCGCTCGCGCCGGCGGTCCGGGCCGGGCCGCTCCTCGGGTGTCATCTCTGCGGGCACGAGCGCTTATCATATGTTGGCGCGGGCGCGGCGGGGCCGCCGCGTGTCGCGGGGACCGGGTGAAGGCTTCGAACGCATGACGGACACACGCGCGTGACGACGGAGATCCCGCGCGCCCAGGACCAGCTCTTCGAGGGCGGGTCGTCGGCGCGCGTCAAATATGGCGAGCTGGTGGTGGGCCGCCCGGGCTGGGGGCCGCTGCTGAAGCACGAGCTGGTGACGCAGCTGTCGCAGGCGGTGCCGGGCGCGGTCGGCTTCGCGCTGCGCAAGGTGATGTATCCGTGGCTCCTCGGCGCCTGCGGCCACGGGGTCCTCTTCGGCCAGAACGTGGTGATGCGGCAGCCGGGGAAGATCCGCATCGGCCGCAACGTGGTGATCGACGACAACTGCCTGCTCGATGCCAAGGGCACGAGCAACGCCGGGATCACCATCGGCGACGGCGTCTTCATCGGCCGCAACACCATCCTGTCGTGCAAGAACGGCGACATCCTCGTGGACGACGGCGCCAACATCGGCTTCAACTGCGAGCTGTTCTCGGCCAGCCGCGTCCGGATCGGCCGCGACACGCTGCTCGCGGCCTATTGCTATGTCATCGGCGGCGACCACGACTTCTCGGACCCCGCGGCGGCGGTCCTGTCGCAGGGCCGGCGGTCCGACGGCGTGACGATCGGGCAAGGGGCCTGGCTGGGCGCGGGAGCCAAGATTCTCGACGGCGTGACGATCGGCGATGGCGCGGTGATTGGCGCCGGCGCCGTCGTCCGCGAGGCTGTTCCGGCCGGCGCGATTGCCGTTGGCGTGCCCGCCCGCGTCGTGAGCCACCGCGCACCCGCCGCCCATTCCTGACGACCATCGTGACTGACGCCACCCGGCCCGAAAAACTGAACGTCCTGCAGGTCTGCGACCATCTCGGCTGGGAAGGGTCGCGCATGCACGGCGTGAAGCGGCTGTTCAGCTGGATGATCCCGCGGTTCGATCCGGATCGCTTCACCGTCTCCCTCGTCAGCCTCCGCAAGAAGGACCTGTCGGAGGAGACCCTCGAGTCGATGGGCATCGACATCACCTACCTGGCCAAGTCGAAGTTCGATCCGACCACGCTGCCGGCGCTGCTGCGGGTGATGCGGGAGAAGCGCACCGACATCCTGCACCTGCACGGCTACGGCGCGACCACGTTCGGCCGGATCGCCGCCGGGATGCGGCGGCGTCCCGGCCGTCCTGCACGAGCATGCCAACCTGACCGACACGCCGTGGTTCCAGAAGGTGGCCGATTCGCTGCTCGAGCCGCAGACCGACCTCGCGATTGCCGTGTCGCAGAGCACGGCCGACTTCGTGATCAAGGCGCGGCAGATGCCGGCCGACAAGGTCAAGGTGGTCTATCTCGGCGTGCCGCTGGACGAGTTCAGCCGCCCGCGCTCCGCCGAGGAGATCGCCGCCGCACGGGCCGATCTCGGCGCCGGTCCGGACGACGTGGTGATGGGGACCGTGACGCGGCTGCACGACTCGAAGGGGAACTCGTATCTGATCGATGCGGCGCGGCTGGTGCTCGACCGCCGCCCGGCCGCCCGCTTCATCCTGGTCGGCGAGGGGCCGCTGCAGCCGGCGCTCGAAGCGCAGGCCCGGCAGCTCGCGCTCGGCGATCGGTTTGTCTTTGCCGGCTTCGCCCGCGACGTCGCGCGCGTCGTCTCGGCGTTCGACATCAGCGTGTTTCCCTCGCTCTGGGAAGGCACGCCGCTGACCGTCTTCGAGGCGCTGGCCATGGGCAAGGCGATCGTCGCCACCGATGCCGACGGCCTGACCGATGTCCTGACGCACGACCGCGACGCGATCATCGTGCCGCGGCGGGATGCCGCGCGGCTCGCGGACGCCATCGTCGGCCTGATGGACGCCCCGGGGGAGCGGCAGCGCCTCGGCGACGCGGCGAGAATCACGGCCCGTCAGTACGACATCGCCACGTTCGTCTCGAAGATGGAACGGCTCTACGACCTGCTCTACCGGATCTCGCAGCCCACCCGCCGGCGTGGCGCCAGGACGGCCGACCTGTCGTTCCTGACGGACAAGGCGCCGGCATGACTGGCGACCACGCCGGGCCTGCCACGCCTGCAGCGGCGCCGTCGCCGGGGCCGGGGATCCTCCTGGTGGCGGTGCTGGCCTGCATCTACGGCGGGCTTGCCTTCGCGGTGGACTTTCCGCGGGCGGCGCTCGGCATCCAGAGCGACGAGGCCACCTATTACATGATGGGGCACAGCCTCGCCAGCGACGGCGACCTGACGTATCGCCGCGACGACCTGATGCGCGTCTGGAAGGAGTTCCCGTCGGGGCCGACCGGGGTCTTCCTGAAGAAGGGCGCCGACATTCAGGACTGGGGCGTCATGCGCCGTCCGCCCTTCGTCTGGACGCGCGTCCAGGACGACCCGAACACGTCGCGGCTGTTCTTCGGCAAGTCGTTCATCTACCCGCTGTTTGCCGCGCCGTTCGTCAGGATGTTCGGCACCAACGGCTTCCTGGTCCTGCACGCGCTGCTGCTCGCGCTGGTCGTCTGGTGCGCCTTCCTGTTCCTGCACGCGCGGATGCCGGCGCGCGTGGCGGCGCTGCTGGCCGGCGCCTTCGTCATGGCGACGGTCGTGCCGGTCTACTTCGTCTGGATCACGCCCGAGCTCTTCAACTTCTCCCTCGGGCTGCTCGCGTATTTCTGCTGGCTGTACAAGGAGGTCGTCGCCGCCCGAACAGGTGTCGCGGCGCTCCGCGTGGCTGACGCGGGGCGGCAGCGACCTGCTGGCCGCGCTGCTCCTCGGGATCGTCACCTTCTCCAAGCCCTGGAGCGCGTTCCTGTTTCCGCCAATCGTGTTGTATCTGCTGTGGCGCCGCCGCCTGGCCCTGAGCCTCGCGGCCAGCGCCGTGTTCCTCGTCGCCGCACTCGGATTGTTCGGCGCCAACATCGCCATCACCGGAGAGTGGAACTACCAGGGCGGCCAGCGCAATACCTACTACTATGAGTTCCCGTTCCAGACGCCGGCGTCGAGCTTCGACGTGGGACAGGAAAAGGCTCGCGACGGCGCCCTGACCGACGTCATCTTCGAACGGTCGGTGGTGTGGACCAATCTGGTCCACAACCTCAAATGGTTCTTCGTCGGCCGCAACGCCGGCCTGTTCCCGTATTTCTTTCCGGCGGTGTTTGCCCTGGCGGCCTTCCTGCTTGCGGCGTGGCGCCGGCCCTCCTGGCAGTACTTCGTGCTGCTCGGTGCGCTCGGCCAGATTGCGATCCTCGTCGTCAGCGTGCCGTATACGTGGAACGGCGGCGGAGGTTCGGTCGGCAACCGCTACTTCATGGGCGCGTACGGCGTGTTCCTCTTCCTGCTGCCGCCGATCCGCCAGACGTGGGTGGCGGTTGTGCCGTGGCTCGTGGGGGCGCTCTTCACCGCGCCGCTCGTGCTGAACCCGTTCGTCACGTCGTTCAAGCCTGGGGATCACATGAAGAGTGGGCCGTTGCGGTGGCTGCCGCCGGAGCTCACCCTCGTCTACGACTGGCCAATCAACAACCAGGCCGACCGCGTGCGGGTGTGGTTCGGCGACAATCCCCGCGGCTCGAGCCCCGGCTTTCAGCTCTACTTCTTCGACGACAACGCGTTCGTCGAGGGGGACGGCACGTTCTGGGCGAAGGGGGAGTCGCGCGCGGAGTTCCTGATCAAGACGGACCGGCCGATGAAGCGGCTGCAGTTGACGCTGACCGCCGGCCCGCAGCCCGTGCGTCGTGGACGCGGAGCTCTCCGGCCGCTCGCAGGAGGTCGCGCTCGCGCCGGGGGAGTCGCGGCAGATCACCTTCGCGCTCGATCGCGGCTTTCCGTACCAGGGCAAGTGGCCGGTGTGGACCGCGTCGATCTCGGCGAGCTCCGGGTTCGTCCCGCTGTTCTACGGCAACTCGACCGACGCGCGGTTCCTCGGTGTCCGCGTGAAGCCCGTGCTGGTGGAATGAGAGATCACAGGAGCATGGAAGATCGTCAACTTCCAACTGCCAACATCCAACTACCAAGGAGAGCGTGCGAACGGAGTTGTGAGTTGGGACTTGGGAATTTCAATTGGGACTTGGGATTTGGAAGTTGGGAATTGACTGAATGTCCCGCGTAGCCGTCGTGACGTCGAGCCCGCCGCTGGCGGAGGGCGGGCACATGGTGATCGCGCGGTCGCTCGTGCAGGCCCTGCTCGACGTTGGCCACGACGCCGACCTCGTCGTGACCCCGCAGAACCGGTTCGGCCGGCAGGGGGCGGCGTATGTCGCGACCTGGCTGACCGACCTCGGTGTCGGCGGGCGGGGGAGCATCGACCAGGTCATCTCCCTGCGCTACCCGAGCTACGCCGTCCGGCACGAGCGGCACGCCTGCTGGCTGAACCACACCATGCGCGAGTACTACGATCTGTGGGACGACTTCAGCCGTGCGCTCAGCCCGCAGGGACGGTTGAAGGAGCGCGTGCGGCGCGCGTTCATCCATGCCGCCGACGGCCGCCTGCTCGCCCGAAACGTCGACAAGCTCTTCGTGCAGTCGCGAACCGTGCAGGACAGGCTGGCGATCTGGCCGTCGCTCCAGTCCACCGTCCTCTATCCACCGGCGCCGCAGCGCCCGTACCGGTGCGAACGCTACGGCGACTACATCTTCATGGTTTCGAGGCTCACGCCGCTCAAGCGTGCCCACCTGCTGCTCGAGGCGCTGGCCACGACGGAGGGCGCCGGCCTCAAAGCGGTGATTGCCGGGGACGGCGAGGAGCGGGAGCGGCTCGCGCGGTTCGTCGCCGACCACAACCTGGCGGATCGCGTGACGCTCGCGGGAGCGCTGTCGCAGGCCGAGCTGCTGCACTACCTGGCGCACTGCCGCGCCGTCTGCTTCCCGCCGCTCCGCGAGGATTACGGCTTCGTGACAGTCGAAGCCTTCGCGTCGCGCAAGGCCGTCGTCACCTGCACGGATAGCGGCGGCCCCGCCGAGCTGGTGCAGGACGGCGTGCACGGCTACGTCTGTCGAACCCACCGCCGCCGCACTCGCCACCAGGCTGCGCGAGCTCAGCGAAGACGCGGCGCTCGCCGAACGCCTCGGCCAGGCCGCCTTCGAGCGCGGCAGCGCCATCAACTGGCCCGAGACCGTCGAGGCGCTCACGGCTTGGTAGAATGCCGGCAGGGAAAGTTTCGCCCTTCGCCCTTAGCCCTTTGCCCTTAGCCCTTTGTATGAGCTACACCTCTCCCCTCGAGACCCGCCTCGCCAAGAAGGTGACCCGGGCCATCACCGAATACAACCTCGTCGAGGACGGCGACCGCGTCATGGTCGGCCTGTCCGGCGGCAAGGACAGCTGGGCGCTGATGCGGATCCTGGACGTGCTGCGGCAGCGCGCCCCGATCAAGTTCTCGCTGATTGGCGTGACCGTCGACTCCGGCTACGACGGCTACCGCCACGACCTGATCTCGAGCACCTGCGAGCAGCGCGGCTGGGAGTACCGCATCGTCCACACCGAGATCGGCGAGGTGATGGAGGATCTGCTCGCGAACGATGCCACCCCGTGTTCGCTGTGCGCGCGGCTCCGCCGCGGCGTGCTCTACCGGCTGGCGACCGAGGTCGGCGCCACCAAGATCGCGCTCGGCCATCATCTCGACGACTTCATCGAGACCCTGCTGCTGAACCTGTTCTTTGCCGGCGCGCTCAAGGCGATGCCGGCCCGGCTCGTCTCGGACAACGGCCAGCACGTCGTGATCCGGCCGCTGGTAACCGTGACCGAAGCCGAGGCCCGGCAATATGCCAAGGAGCATGCGCTGCCGGTCATCAGCTGCTGCTGCCCGGCGTGCGGCGACCTCAGCCTGCAGCGCCAGCGCCTCAAGCGGCTCATCGCCGAGCTCGAAGTGGAACACCCGGAGATCAAGAACTCGATGATTCGCGCGCTCGCCAACGTGGCGCCGCGGCATCTGCTGGACCGGCGGCTGAACCCGCTCCCCGAGCTGCGTCAAGCCGCCGTTGCGCAGGACGACGAGCGGGACGGCGCGGTCCCGCTGCACCTGGTGCGGCGCTAGCCCGCGTCCAGCCCTCCTCGAGCGCCGCATGCGTGCCGTCGTCCAGCGGGTCAGCAGCGCGAAGGTCGTCGTCGCCGGGGAAACCGCCGGCGAGATCGGCCGCGGGCTGCTGCTGCTCGTCGGCGTCGCCGCCGGCGATGGTCCGCCCGATGCCGAATACGTTGCCGCCAAGACCCGCGACCTGCGCATATTCCCGGACGAAGACGGGCGGATGAATCGATCGGTGGGGGAGAGCGGCGGCGCCGTGCTCGTCGTGTCGCAGTTCACCCTGCAGGCCGACTGCCGCAAGGGGCGGCGCCCGTCGTTCGATGGCGCCGCGCCAGGTCCGGTGGCCCGTGCGCTGTACGAGGACGTGGTCAGGCGGCTGCGCGACAGCGGGCTGCCGGTGGCCACCGGCATCTTCCAGGCAGACATGGACGTCCATCTGGTCAATGATGGACCGGTGACGCTGCTGCTCGACAGCCGCAAGGAGTTCTAAGCGTGAAACGTGTAAACGTCTCGTTCGTGTTCGTGCTGTTCGTGTCCGCGTTCGTCATGTTCGCGTCTGTGGCGCCGGTGGCGGCGCAGCAGCGGCCGCTGGTCACCGAAGACCCCGAAACTGTCGGCGGCGGCAACATCCTCGTCGAAGGCGGCTTCGACGTTCAGCGCGACCTCTTCTATCCGGTGTCGGGGCTGACCGGCAACCTGCTGCGGGCGCCGACGATCGGGTTGAGCTTCGGGTTGAGCTCGATCGCCGAGCTCCAGATCGACGGCGGCTTCTACAACCGGCTGAACGTAACGGCGCGCCAGCCAGCGCCGCTCTCCGGCCAGCTCGACTTCACCGGCGATCGCACCACCGACGTCGAGGACCTTGTCATCGCCACCAAGCTCCGCCTGTTGTCGGAGACCGCAAGCCGGCCGGCCTTTGCGCTGCGCCTGGCGACACGGCTGCCGAACGCGGGGAACGAGAGCGGCATCGGCCTCGATACCACGGACTTCTTCGCCACGGCGATCTTCGGCAAGACCGTGCAGTCGGTGCGCGTGGTCGGCAACGCCGGCCTCGGCATCCTGTCGGACCCGACCCGCGGCGACCGGCAGGGCGACGTGTTGACCTACGGGTTCTCACTGGCCCGCGCCGTGCAGCAGGGCGTCGAGGTGGTCGGCGAGATCAACGGCCGGTTCGCGCCGACGTCGGAGGAGGATACGCCGCCTGGCGCCGACAGCCGCGCCGTCATGCGCGTGGGCGGACGGTTCACGAAGAGCACGGTGCGCGTCGATGCGGGGATCCTCCTCGGCATGACGTCGCGCGATCCGGGGTTCGGCTTCACCGCGGGCCTGACCTGGGTCTTCCGCGCCTTCACCATTCCCTAGCCGGCGGCTGCCGGCAGGCGTATCAGCCGATCCGGTACGCCTGCTCGACGGCCGCGATCTCGCTCGCGGACCCGGATGTCGTCCCATCCGCTCTCGCCGGCGGCGACCGCGGCGCACGCGGCGAGCGCGGCGCCTCCCGGATGGCCGGCCGCGCCGAGCGTGGTCCGGCGCAGCACGATGTCAGCCAGCGTGACCGCGCACTCGTGCCGGATGGCGTGGACCACCTCCGCGGCAATCGTCTGCGTCCCGTCGGCGACAGGCAACACGCGGTCGGGGCGCTCGGCGATCAGCTCGACGATGGCCGCTGCCTGCTCCGCATAGCGTTGCGCCAGATGGCGGATCAGCGGAGGAGCCAGGCTGAGGCCGGCGCGGCGCGACGTTTCGATGACGAGCGCCTCGTGATCCGCGATCCCGGCGCCTGGCAGCACACTCGTGGCGGTGCGGCTGGGGCGCAGGCTCGTGCCCAGCTTGCGGGCCACGAGGGCGGCGGCATGTTCGGCGACCGCCCGGGCCGTCGTGTATTTGGCCCCGACCACGCTGATGGCGCCGTCCACCCCCTCCCCGGCGTGATCCAGCACGTCCGATGCCGGCAGCAGGTCGGCCGCACCGTCGCGAACCACCGCCGGCACGAGCCCCCGGTGCACGAGGCGGACGTCCGACGCTGTCAATTGCAGCGCCGGAAAGGCGTAGTTCGCGGCGCCGATGAACTGTTCGACGTCGGCATCCGTCACCGCCGGCCCCGCGGCAGTCCGCACCTCGGCCGACTGCCAGGTGCCGACGATGGCGCGGCCCCGCCACGGGACGAGCGTCAGCATCCGTCCGTCGCCATCGGGAGAGGCCAGTGCGATGTCGGCGGCCGGCTTGGACGTCACGAGGTTCATGGCCGCCACGAGTGGAAAGGGGCGCGTGACACCGAACATCGCCATCACGTCGCCGGTCCGGGCCCCGGCGGCATTGATGACGACGGCGGCAGGAAGGTCGACCACGCCGCCGGTGATCGCGTCGCGGGCGCGGATCCCCGCCACGCGCCCGTTGTCGCGCAGCGCCGACACCGCCTCGACGTGGTTCACCAGGTCTGCCCCGGCGCGGTCAGCGGCCTCGGCAAACGCGAACGTCAGGCGATCGTTCTCGACCATCTGGTAGTCGTACCATTGTGCGCCGCCGGTCAGCCGGTCTGGGCGCACCCCCGGGAAGAGCTTCCGCGTCGCCGTGCGGGACAGCAGCCGGGCCGCCGGCAGGTGCAGCTCGGGCTCCAGCCCCTCGTTGCGGTCCCGCCCGATTGCGCCGTCGATGGCGAACGCCGCGCGCAGCGCCAGCCGGCTCCGCATCACCGAGCGGTAGGTGCCGACGATGAAGGGGAGCGGACGGAGGAGCCAGGGGGCGATGCGCGCGAGCGCGCGCCGTTCGCGGACCGATTCCCGGGCGCGGCGGAACGACAGCGACTGCAGGGCGCGCAGCCCGCCGTGCGCCGTCTTCTGATGGTTGAACGACGTGCCCGCGCCGAAGTCAGCCGCCTCGACCAGCCCGACCTGGAGGCCGCGGCTGGCCAATTCGTAGGCGCAGGCGAGCCCGTGGATGCCCCCGCCGACGATGAGGACATCGTGCGAGGTGGCGGCGAGCCGGCTCAGATCGCGCGTGCGCATGAAGTGTGAAGTGACCGGGCCGCAGAGCACGCTCGCCTTGCGCCGCGATGTTGTCTTATATAGTAAGGCACCGTGTCACCCTCTCCGGCCGCCACCACTGCCGACGTTCGCGACTACTGGAACCGGCACATCCACGATCTCGAGATCACGCAGCATCCCGTCGGCAGCCCGGGATTCTTTGCCGATCTCGACCAGTATCATTTCGAGAAGCTGCACCACCTGCCGCGGCTGGTCGCCTTCGACGGCTACCGCGGCAAACAGGTGCTCGAGGTCGGCTGCGGCGCCGGGACCGACCTGGTGCGGTTCGCGCGCGGCGGCGCCGTGGTGACGGGCGTGGACATCGCCCCGTCGGCGATCGCGCTGGCCCGGCAGAACTTCCAGCAGCAGGGGCTCGCGGCCGAGCTGCGGGAAGCCGACGGCGAGCAGCTGCCGTTCGCCACCGGATCCTTCGACCTGGTCTACGCGCACGGCGTCGTGCAGTACACGCCCGACCCCGCCGCGCTGATTGCCGAATGCCACCGCGTGCTCAAACCCGGCGGCGAAGCCGTGTTCCAGGTCTACAACCGCATCTCCTGGCTGAACGCGCTGTCCAAGGTGATGAAGGTGCCGCTCGAGCACGAAGATGCGCCGGTGCTGAAGAAGTACAGCGCCGCGGAGCTCCGCGCGCTGGTGCGCGGCTTTCGCGACGTGCGGATCGTGGAGGAGCGCTTCCCGGTGAAGTCCCGGCTGCACGGCGGCTGGAAGGGGCTCGCGTTCAACACATTGTTCGTCGGCACGTTCAACGCCCTGCCGCGTGCGCTGGTGCGCCGGTTCGGCTGGCACCTGCTGGCGTTCTGCCGAAAATGAACCTCGTCAAGACCCACGCCTTCGGCAACGACTTCCTGCTCGTCGAGGCGGCCGAGCTCACCACGACGACGTCGGCGTCGGCGCTGGCGCGCGCGGTCTGCGAGCGCCATCGCGGCATCGGCGCGGACGGGCTGCTCATCTACCGCCGCGAGCATCACGGCGCCACGATGCGGCTCCTCAACGCCGATGGCAGCCCGTCGGAGATTTCCGGCAACGGCCTGCGCTGCCTGGCGGCGTGGATGGCGCAGACCGGCGCCCCCGACGCCATCGAGATCGAGACCGAGGCGGGCGTCAAGCAGCTGCAGCTGCTCGGCCGCGACGGGCCGCGCTTCACCTTCCGCGCGGCGATGGGGCAGCCCGAGGGGATCCGCCAGGAACGGATTGCGGTTGGCGACGGTGCGGACAATGAGATCGATGCCGTAACCCTCCGCGTCGGCAATCCCCAGTGCGTGGTGCTGGGCGAGGTGACCGAGGCGCGGCTGCACACGGTTGCGGCGGCGCTGGCGGTGCACCCGCATTTCCCCGCCGGCACCAACGTCGAGCTGGCCGCGGTCGAGGCGCCGGACCGCGTGCGCATCCTGATCTGGGAGCGCGGCGTCGGGCCGACCGAGGCCTCCGGCACCGGCGCCTGCGCCGCCGCCGTCGCGGCCATGCGCTACGGCGGCGCCGCGCCTGACGTGCAGGTGGTCTCTCCCGGCGGCGTCCAGCGCGTCGAGTGGCGCGAAGATGGACTCCACCTCACCGGCTGGGCCGAGATCGTGGCGGAAGTCCGCTGGCTGGGGGAGCCCGGCGCGTGACGCCCCGCCGCGTCCACGAAGCCAGTACGGCCGCGGAAGCCTATTCGCCGGCCGAGGAGCTGTTCAACCGCCGCCGCCGGACGACCGGCCTCGTCGCCGGGCCGCTGCTGTTCGTCGCGCTGCTCGCGGCGCCGCTGCCGCTCGATCCGGCCGCACACCGTCTCGCCGCGGCGATGGCGCTGATGGTCGTGTTGTGGGTCTCGGAGGCGCTGCCGCTGGCGGTCACGGCGCTCGTCGGGCCGCTCCTCGCCATCGTCCTCGGCGTGGCTCCCGCCCGCACGGTGTTCGCGCCGTTTGCCGATCCCATCATCTTCCTGTTCATCGGCAGCTTCATGCTCGCCGAGGCGATGTTCGTGCACGGCCTCGATCGCCGCATCGCCTACGGCGCGCTGTCCTCACGCATCGTCGGGGGGAGCGCGTTCCGCATCTTCGTGGCCTACGGCGCGGTCAGCGCCGGCATTTCGATGTGGATGAGCAACACGGCGACGACCGCGATGATGTTTCCCATCGGGTTGTCGATCGTCGGCCACCTGACGGCGGGGCGCGAGTCGGAAAAGGACAGCCGCGAGTTCGCCTACGCGATGATGCTGATCACCGCCTTCGGCGCGTCGATTGGCGGCATCGGCACGCCGATCGGGACGCCGCCCAACCTCATCGGCATCGGCATGCTGCAGCGCATCGCCAACGTCGACATCTCGTTCTTCCGGTGGATGGCGCTCGGGGTGCCGGTGGTCGTGCTGCTGTTCGGGTTTCTCGTCGGCTACTTCTACCTGCGCACGCTGCGGCACATCGACATCCGGCCCGGCCGCGCCGGCGCCATCCGCGCCGAGCTCGACCGTCTCGGCCCGGTCTCGCGCGGCCAGCGCAACGTGCTGATCGCCTTCGGCGTCACGATCACCCTGTGGCTCCTGCCCGGCCTGCTGACCATCGCCGGCCTCGGCGACACCGCCTTCGCCCGGCAGCTGACGGTGGTCGTGCCCGAATCGGTTGCCGCCCTGACCGGCGCGGTGCTGCTGTTCGTGCTGCCGGTCAACTGGCGGGCGCGCCGCTTCACGCTGACGTGGGAGGAAGCGGTGCGGATCGACTGGGGGATCGTGCTGCTCTTCGGCGGCGGGCTGGCCATGGGCGAGCTGGCGTTCTCGACCGGGCTGGCCGAGGCGCTGGGCCGCGGCATCACCTCGTGGCTGCCGGCGCACTCGGCGCTGGCCCTGACCGTGCTCTTCACCGCGGTCGCGATCGTGATGTCGGAAGCGGCCTCGAACACGGCGTCGGCCAACATGGTGGTGCCGGTGGCGATCGCCGTGGCACAGGCGGCCGGGGTCGATCCGCTGCAGCCCGCGCTGGGCGCCACGCTCGGCGCCTCGATGGGCTTCATGATGCCCATCTCCACGCCCCCCAACGCCATCGTCTATTCGTCGGGGTACGTGCCGATCGGGACGATGATGAAGCACGGGGTGGCGCTGGACGTGGCCGGCTTCGTGGTGATCGTGGCGCTGGTGGGCGGGGTCGGCTGGTTCCTGCCGTAACGCTGCAGAAACTGCCATCCGGCAGGGGGCGGCGTGGTGCCGCCGGTGCGACGGGCGCGTCAGCGGCGGCGGCGGGTGCGCGCGGTCTTCGCCTCGATGATCTCGTTGAGGTTGCGGGTTTCCACCGTCATTCGCTCGGCCAGGACCTTGGCAGACGCCGTGATCGCCGAATAGTCCCCCTTCTCAATCGTCGCGCGCGCTTCTTGCAGGGCACGTGACGCGTCTTCGCGGACGCGCCGGGCCGGCTCGCTTTCGCGGGCGGTGGCGCCGCTCGCCTCGGCGGCCTTCAGGCGCTCGTCGAGCTCGCGGAGGGCGGTGGCCAGCCAGGCCATGGCCGCTTCCGCTTCGCCGCGGGCGCGGGCCTTGCCGTTGGCCGCCTGGCGCGCCGCCTCGAGCGCGCGCTCGTTGGCGTCGATGGCGCGGGACAACGCCAGGCGGTAGTCGCGCTGCGCGACGGCGTCGTGCGTTTCCTGCATCGCCGTGGTGGCGGCGGTGAACGGTTCGCGCGCGTACTCCTCGGCGCCGGCCGCGCGCGCGGCGTCGATGGCGCCCTGCGCCCGATCGATTTCCTTCTGGGGGGGTGCGGAACAGGCCGCCGACACGAGGAGACAAGCGACAGCAGCGGCAGCCACCGCTGCGGACACGGCACGGTACATCAACGAGGAGTATAGCAGGGATGGTGTACGATGAAGGCCATCGCGCCGCGCGATCGGCCGCGTGAAAAGCTGGCGCGGGTCGGCGCCGGGGCGCTCGGCGACAACGAGCTGCTGGCGATCGTGCTCGGGCAGGGGCGGCCCGACGCGAGCGCGCTCGATCTCGCCAACGCCGTGCTCAGTGCGGCGGATGGTGTGGCCGGGCTCGCGCGCACGGTGCACGACGAGCTGACGCGGATCCACGGCATCGGCAGGGCGCGGGCGGCGCAGGTGCTGGCCGCCGTCGAGCTGGGACGACGCACCGTGGCGCACGCCGGCTGCGCCCGCGTCCAGATGACGAGCCCGCGGACCGTCGCCGACTACCTGCTCCCCCTGTACGGGAACCGGCGCGTCGAGCAGTTCGGTGTGCTGCTGCTCGACACGAAACACCGGGTGCTGCGCGGCACCGTGCTGTCGGTCGGCACGCTGGACGCCAGCATCGTCCATCCCCGGGAAGTCTTCCGGGAGGCGGTGGCGGGCGGGGCCTCGGCGATTGTGCTGTTTCACAATCATCCGTCGGGCGACCCGGAGCCGAGCCGGGAGGATACGCGCCTGACCGAGCGGCTGATGGCCGCCGGGGCGCTGATGGGGATCGACGTGATCGATCACGTGATTCTCGGGGACGCGCGCTACTTCAGCTATCGCGAGAAGGGAAGTCTCTGACGTTTGGGCAAGACGCTCTACTTCGACTGTTTCTCCGGCGCCTCGGGCGACATGGTGCTGGGCGCGCTGCTGGACCTCGGCCTGCCGATCGAGGCGTTGCGCGGCGCGCTCGGCAGCCTGGCGCTCGACTACGGGACGATCTCGGCCGATCGGGTCCTCCGCGCCGGCGTGTCGGCCACCAAGTTCCGGCTGCACGAGCGGGCGGGTGGCGCCCCGCATGCCCACGATCACGCGCATGCCCACGAACACTCCCACTCGCACGACCACTCGCACGAACACGTCCACTCGCACAGCCACGACGGCCAGACGCACAGCCACGCGCATACGCACTCTCACGACCACGCGCACTCGCAAACGCACGACCATGACCATGCGCATGCCCGCGACCATGCGCACGGGCATTCGAGTCTTGCCGAGATCGGCCGCTTCATCGACCGCTCGGCGCTGTCGGCCGATGGCAAGGCGCGCGCGCGCGACATGTTCAGCCGGCTGGCCGCCGCCGAGGCGGCCATTCACGACATGCCGCTCGACCGCGTCCACCTCCACGAGGTCGGCGCGGTGGACTCGGTCATCGATATCGTCGGGGCCGTTTACGGCATGGAGTGGCTCGGTGCGGCCGAGATCGTGGCTTCGCCGGTCAACGTCGGCAGCGGCACCGTGCGCTGCGCGCACGGGATCTTCCCGGTTCCGGCGCCGGCCACCGCCCGCCTGCTGGAAGGGGTGCCCGTCTACGCCGGCGCCGTCGCCCGCGAACTGACGACGCCGACCGGGGCGTTGCTGGTGACGGCGTACGCCCGGAGCTTCGGGCCGCTGCCGCGGATGCGGATCGCGCAGATCGGCTACGGCGCCGGCGACGCCGACTTCCCCGGCCACCCGAACGTGCTCCGGCTGCTGGTCGGCGACAACGACGCGGAGCCGGAGATCGAGGACATCGTCACCCTCGAGTGCGAGATCGACGACATGAACCCGCAGCTCTTCGGCCCGCTCATGGACCGGCTGCACGCGGCCGGTGCGCTCGACGTCTACTTTGTCGCGGTGCAGATGAAGAAGGGCCGCCCCGGCACGCTGGTGACGATCGTGGCCCCGCCGGACAAGCGGCACGAGCTGAGCGGCATCCTCTTCGCGGAAACAACGACCATCGGCGTGCGGTTCAAGGAGATGCGGCGCGAGCGCCTGGCGCGCGAACTGGTGAAGGTCGAGACCGCCGTCGGGCCGATCCAGTTCAAGGTGGCGCGCCGCGACGGCCGCATCGTGAACGCCGCCCCCGAGTTCGAGGACTGCGCGCGCGCCGCCGCCGCGCACGGCCTGCCCATCAAGGACGTCCAGGCGCTCGCGACGAAGGCCTGGCTGGATCGCCAGGATTGAAATGAAATTCTTCCTGACGACCGCCATCGACTACGTCAACAGCCGCCCCCATCTCGGCACCGCGTACGAGAAGATCGCCGCCGACGTCGTGGCGCGCTACAAGCGCCTGGCCGGGTTCGACACCCATTTCCTGATGGGCAACGACGAGCACTCGCAGAACGTCTTCCGCAAGGCACGCGAGCTCGGCGAAGAACCGCTGGCCTACTGCGATCGGATGGCCCGCGAGTTCATCGACGTCTGGCGGCAGCTCGACATCAGCTTCGACGACTTCATCCGGACGACCGAGCCGCGGCACAAGGCTGGCGTGCAGGAGCTGGTGCGCCGGATGTCGGCGGCGGGCGACATCTACGAAGGGCACTACGAAGGCTGGTACTGCGTCTCGTGCGAGGCCTTCAAGCAGGAAAAGGACCTGGTCGAGGGGCTGTGTCCCATCCACCGGACCCGGCCCGACTGGCTGCGCGAGAAGAACTACTTCTTCCGCCTGTCGAAGTACCGCGACGCGCTGCTGGCGCACTTCACCGCGCACCCGTCGTTCACCGTGCCGGAGGTACGGCGGAACGAGATCCTGCGGCTCCTGGAGTCGGGGCTCGAGGACATCTCGGTCAGCCGCGCCGGGCAGTCGTGGGGCATCGCCATGCCCGACGACCCGTCGAGCGTGATCTACGTCTGGGTGGACGCGCTGATCAACTACATCACCGCCGTCGGCTATGGCTCCGACCCGGAGCTGTTCGCAAGATGGTGGCCGGCCGACGTGCATGTCGTGGGCAAGGACATTACGCGGTTCCACTGCGTCATCTGGCCGGCGATGCTGATGAGCGCCGGGGTGCCGCTGCCGAAGCAGGTGTTCGGGCACGGCTGGATCCACCTCAAGGGCGAGAAGATGAGCAAGTCGCTGGGGACGTCCGTAGATCCCCTGGCGGCCGCGCAGCGGTTCGGGCCAGACCCGCTGCGGCTGTATCTCGTGAAGGAGATCTCGTTCGGCAGCGATGGGGATTTCTCGTGGGAGCGCTACGAGGATCGCTACAACGTCGATCTGGCCAACAACCTCGGCAACCTCGTGAGCCGGACGGCCGCGATGGCCGAGAAGTACCGCGGCGGGCGGCTGGCGCCGGGCGCGGGCTCCGACGGGCGCCTGCCGGCCCTGGCCACCGAGGCGGTCGAGGCCTACCGCCGCGCGATGGACGGGTTCGAGCTCGAAGCCGGCGCCGCGGCCGCCTTCCGCATCGTCGATGGCGCCAACGAGTACATTGCGGCCACCGAGCCGTGGGCGCTGGCCCGCGACCCGGCGCAGGCCGATCGGCTCACGCAGGTATTGTTCGACGTCGCCGAGGCCGTGCGCGTGGCCGCGGTGCTGCTGCTGCCGATCATGCCCGGGTCGGCGGCGGAAATTCTCCGGCGCGTCGGTGAGCAGACGCCACGCGGCCAGGTGCGGCTGGAGCACGCCGGCTGGCGGGCGTCGGGCGAGCGGCAGATTCTGAAGGGCAATCCCCTGTGGCCCCGGATCGACACCGGGGAGAGGAGCAGTCGAGTGGACGAACAGAAGCAGACGGGCGCACCGGCGCCGGACGCGGCAGCGCCAGCAGCGGCTGCGCCAGCAGCACCGGCAGTGGCAGCACCAGCAGCGGCGGCGCCGGCCGGCAGCAGCCAGATCACGATCGACGATTTCATGAAGGTGGATCTGCGCGTAGCCAAGGTGCTGACCGCTGAGAAGGTGCCGAACTCGCGCAAGCTCGTGAAGCTGAGCATCGACGTCGGGACCGAGCAGCGGACGCTCGTGGCCGGGATCGCCGAGGCTTACGAGCCCGAACAGCTCGTCGGCCGGACGATCGTGATGGTGTTCAACCTGAAGCCGGCGAAGCTGATGGGCATCGAGTCCAACGGCATGGTGCTCGCCGCCAGCCCCGACGGCGGCAAGCCCACGCTCGTGGCCTTCGAACAGGACGTGCCCCCGGGCACCCGGGTGCGCTAGCCGCCGCTTCCGTCAGGACAGTCGAGCCCGCCGTGATCGATTCGCATTGCCACCTCGCCGGCGACGAGTTCGCCGGCGACCTCGAAGACGTTGTCGGCCGGGCCCGCGCCGCGGGCGTGGCCGGCGCGCTCGTCATTCTGTCGGCGGGGGACGCGGCGGAAGCGGGGCGGGCCCGAAGGGTGCGCGAGATCTGGCCCGAGGCCCGTTTCTCCGTCGGCATCCATCCGCACCACGCCGGCACGCACGCCGGCGATCTCGATGCCGGGATCGCGACGCTCGAGGCCGGGCTCTCGGCGCACGACGCCGTTGCCGTGGGTGAGATCGGGCTCGACTACCACTACGACTTCTCGCCGCGCGACGTCCAGCAGGAGGTGTTCCGCCGGCAGCTGCGGCTGGCCCGCGACCGCCGCCTGCCGGTGGTGATCCACACCCGCGAGGCGGCCGACGACACCTTCGACCTGCTGCGCGAGGAGGGTGCGGGACTTCGCACCGTCTTCCACTGCTTCACCGGGAACGCCGCGATGGCGCGGCGGGCGCTCGACAGCGGGGCGTGGCTCTCGTTTGCCGGGATCCTGACCTTCCCCAAAGCCGTCGAACTGAAAGAGGCCGCGCGGATGGTGCCGGACGACCGGTTCCTGGTCGAGACGGATGCCCCGTACCTGGCGCCCGTGCCGAACCGCGGGAAGCGCAACGAGCCGGCGCTCGTCGCGCGCGTGGTGGAGATGCTGGCCGGGCTTCGCGGCGTCAGCCCGGCGGCGGTCGGCGCGCAGTCGGTGGAGAACTTCGCGGCGGTCTTCGGCCCGCCGCCCGGGCCGGCGGCCGCCGGGCGGTGATCCCCGCCGGAGCGGCGGTGCCGGCGATCTTGTAATCTGCGTCGGAGCAAGGGCTTAGCGCGTTGACCTCGGCGCGGATCTTCAGTATTGTGGAATGACCTGACCAGCACGGCATCCCCATTGAGCGACACAGCGCAGAAAACACCTATCTCCGCCGACCTGGCGCAGATCTTCGAACCGATCCGCAGCGACCTCGAGGCCGTCGAGCAGGAGTTCGTCCGCCACATCCAGTCCCGGGTGGCGCTCATTCCCGAGATGGGCCGCTACATCCAGACCAGCGGCGGCAAGCGCGTCCGGCCGGCGGTGCTGCTGATGGCGTCGCGGCTCGGCGGGTATCAGGGCGACCGCGCCGTGCTCTACGCCTCCGTCGTCGAGTTCATCCATACGGCCACGCTCGTCCACGACGACATCATCGACGGGGCCGACGTGCGCCGCGGCCGCCTCGCCGTGCACTCGCGCTGGGGCAACGACATCACCGTCCTGCTCGGCGACTACCTCTACATCAAGAGCATGGCGATGGCGCTCACCCAGGATTCGCTGGAGATCATCCGGCTCCTGTGCGACGTCACGCTCCGCATGATCGAAGGGGAGCTCTACCAGCTCACCAAGACCGGCGACGTCGACATCTCCGAAGAGGAGCACTTCGAGATCATCCGCCGCAAGACGGCCTTCCTCTTCGGCGGCTGCGCCCAGATTGGCGGGATGCTCGGCGACATCAGCCCGGAACAGGCCGAGGCCCTGCGGGAGTACGGCTACAACCTCGGCGTCACCTTCCAGCTCGTGGACGACCTGCTCGACTACACCGCGGACGCGGCGGCGCTCGGCAAGCCGATCGGCGGCGACCTGCGGGAAGGCAAGGTCACGCTGCCCATCATCTTCCTGCTGCGGCGCGGCGGCGAAGCAGCCGATCGCCTGGTCCGCTCCATCGTCAGCGACCGTGCGGTGACGCCGGAGGGGTGGCGCGAGCTGCTGCGCCTGCTCGCCGAGCATCGCGCGACCGACCTCGCCTACGAGCGGGCCCTCGAATACGCCGCGCGCGCCAAGGCGTGCCTGAACCTGTTCCCGCCGAGCCGCGAGCGCGACGCGCTCGCGGCGCTGCCGGACTACGTGCTCGCGCGCGACCGGTAGACCCGCCGATGGCCGATCCGCTCGAGCGGATTCAGACGCTCCGCCAGCAAATCCGCCACCACGAAGAGCAGTACTACACCCACAGCAGCCCGGAGATTTCCGACGAGGCGTTCGACCGGCTCATCCACGAGCTCGAAAGTCTCGAGGAGGCCCACCCGGATCTCGTCACGTCCGACTCGCCGACCCAGCGCGTGGGCGGGGTCCTCACCGGGGCGTTTCCGACCGTCGAGCATCTCGCCCAGATGCTCAGCCTCGACAACGCCTACGACGAGGACGACCTCCGCGCCTTCGACGAGCGCCTCAGGAAAGGCGCCGGCCTCGGCGACGCGCCGGTGCCCTACGTCACCGAGCTCAAGATCGACGGCCTCAGCATTGCCCTGACCTACGAGGCCGGGCAGTTGATCCGCGGCGCCACGCGCGGCGATGGCATGCGCGGCGAAGACGTCACCGCCAACGTCCGAACGATCCGCGCCATCCCCCTGTCGCTGCGCGGCGCGCCGCCGGGCCGCATCGAGGTCCGCGGCGAAGTCTACCTGCCGCGTGCGGCCTTCGCCCGGATCAACGCCGAGCGGGAAGCCGAAGGGGAGCCGCTGTTCCAGAACCCGAGAAACGCCGCGGCCGGGACGATGAGGAACCTGGATCCGGGGCTGGTGGCGCGGCGGCGGCTGGCCGCGTATACCTACCAGCTCGTGGCGCCGGGCGTGGCCTGCCCGCCAATGCACGCGGCGACGCTGTCGGCGATGCAGGGGCTGGGGCCTGCCCGTCGAACCCCACTTCACGCCGTGCACCGGCATCGACGAGGTGATTGCCTTCTGCCGGATCTGGGCCGACGAGCGGCTGCGCCTCGACTTCGACACCGACGGCGTGGTCATCAAGCTCGACGACCTGGCGCTCCGCGAGCGCCTGGGATCGACCGCCAAGTTTCCCACGCTGGGCGACGGCCTTCAAGTTTCCCGCCCAGCAGGTCAACACGACGCTGCTCCGGATCGACGTCAACGTCGGCCGGACAGGCGCGAACACCCCCTACGCGGTGCTCGAGCCGGTGTTCGTCTCCGGCTCGACGATCTCGATGGCGACGCTCCACAACGCCGAGGACATCGCCCGCAAGGACCTGCGCGAAGGGGACACGGTCGTGATCGAGAAGGCGGGCGACGTGATTCCCCGGGTCGTGGCGCCCATCCTCGCGCTGCGGCCTGCGGAGTCCATGCCGTGGGTGATGCCCACCGACTGCGCCGCGTGCGGCAGCGCCCTCCGCCGCGACGAGGAGGAAGTCGTCTGGCGCTGCGAGAACACCTCCTGCCCGGCCCGGCTCCGGCGCGGGCTCGAGCACTTCGCCTCGCGCGGCGCCATGAACATCGAGGGCCTCGGCGAGTCGCTCGTGGACCAGCTGATCGAGCAGGGACTCGTCCACGACTTCGGCGATCTCTATCACCTGGAGGCGGCGCAGCTCGAGAGCCTCGTCGTCACGCCGCGGGAGCCGCGGTCGGAGCGCGCCGTCCCGCGCAAGCTCGGCAAGGTCGGCCGGAACGTCGTCGAGCAGATCGACCGCAGCCGCCGCAACGACCTCGCCCGGCTCGTCTACGGCCTCGGCATCCGCCACGTCGGCGAGAAAGTCGCCGGCACCCTCGCGCGTTACTTCCGGAAGATGGAGGCGATTATGGGGGCGTCGGTCGAGGCGCTGCAGACCGCCCCGGAGATCGGGCCGATCGTCGCGGCGTCGGTCCGCAGCTTTGCCGAGGAGCCGCACAACGTCGCGCTCGTCCGCAAGCTGGCCGACGCCGGCGTGAACATGGCCAGCCTGCAGCCGGCACTCTCGGAGGCCGGCCCCGGGCCGCTCGCCGGCAAGACCTTCGTGCTCACCGGGACGATGAAGACCATGACCCGCGAGGAAGGCACGGAGGCGATCGAGCGCCTCGGGGGGAAGGTGTCGGGATCGGTCAGCCGGAAGACGAGCTATCTGGTGGTCGGCGAGGAGGCGGGCAGCAAGCTGGACAAGGCCCGGGCGCTTGGCGTGCCCCTCCTCACTGAAGATGAATTCAGGGCGCTTATACTCTAGGTAGCTGCCATGCGCCGCTTCACGCTCCTGACGATCGCCCTGTCGTCCGCCGTGGCCTTCCTGATCGGCGTCATCGTCGCCGGCGGGCTCACGCCCGCGGCGGTGGTGTCCTCGGCCCCGGAGAACCCGCCTGCCGCGTCCGGGCTGGCGAAACCGGCGGCGCGGCCGGCGGCCTTCCCGGGCGTCGTGAACTTCGCGGATGTCGCCGAGCGCATCAACCCGGCGGTCGTGAACGTCGAGGGCACGTCGAAAACGAGCCGCGACTCGCGCCAGCGCCGCGGCGAGGAGCTCGATCCCCAGCGCGACTTCGAAGGGCCGCGCCAGGGGTCCGGCAGCGGCTTCATCGTCGATCGGGACGGCTACATCCTGACCAACCACCACGTGATCGACGGGGCCGAGCGGATCACCGTGACCCTGGCGGACGGCCGCGCGTTCCGCGGCCGGGTGGTGGGCGCCGACCCGGCCATCGACGTTGCCCTGCTGAAGGTCGACGGCCGACGGCAGCCTGCCCGCGGTGGCGCTCGGCAACTCCGACCACCTCCGCGTCGGGGAGTGGGTGTGCGCGATCGGCAACCCGCTCGGCTACGTGCACTCGGTGACCGTGGGCGTCGTGAGCTTCATCGGCCGCAAGCTGTTCGACGCCAGCCTCGACGACTACATCCAGACCGACGCGGCGATCACCTTCGGCAACAGCGGCGGGCCGCTGATCAATGCCGCCGGCGAGGTGGTCGGGATCAATTCCGCGCTCAGCTCGCGCGCCAGCAACATCGGCTTCGCGGTCCCGATCAACCAGGCGATTGCCATCCTGCCGCAGCTCAAGGAGCGCGGCCGGGTCGCGCGCGGCTTCATCGGCGTTGGCCTGACCGACGTGACCCCGGCGCTGCAGCGCGCCCTCGAGCTCGACGTGGCGAAGGGCGCCATGGTGCAGGACGTCACCGCGGGATCGCCGGCCGAACGCGCCGGGCTCCGCCCCTACGACATCGTCGTCGACGTGGAAGGGCGGCAGGTGGTGAACAACGAAGAGCTGATCCGCGACATCTCGGCGCGCCAGCCCGGCTCGGCTGCGCGGCTCGAGGTGCTGCGCGACGGCCGGCGGCAGACGGTGACGGTGAAGCTCGCCGAACGGCCGCTGCGCGATCGCGGCGCCGACGCCGCGGAAGGCCTCGGGGCGCGGCCGCCGCGGCCGCCGGTGCCCGACTCGACCGACGTGCCGCTCGGCCTGTTCGTCCGCGAGCTGGATCGCAGCGTGGTCGGCCGGCTCGAGATTCCGGCCGCGGTCGAGGGCGTCGTCATCACGCGGGTCGACCCGACCGGCGCGGCGTTCCAGGCGCTGCTGCGCCGCGGGTTCGTCATCATGGAGATCAACAGGCGGCCGGTGCCGAGCGTCGCGGCCTACCAGAAGCTGGTGGCGGCGGCGCGGCCGGGCGACATCCTGGCGATGTACGTCTACGATCCGGCGCTCGGCCAGCGCTCGCTGGTCACTGTCGTGGTCGAGTAGGGCGGGACGAGAGTGGAGCTGACACGAGTGCAGGCACGATGAAGTCCCGCATCCTGGTGGTGGACGACGAGGCGGAGATCCGCCGGTCGGTGCGGATGATCCTCGAATACGAAGGCTACGACGTGATGGAGGCGTCGAGCGGACCGGAGGGGGTGGCGCTCGCCGAGAAGGAGGCGCCGGACCTGATCTTCCTCGACATCAAGATGCCGGGGATGGACGGGCTCGAGGCGCTGCAGCGCATCCGCGCCTTCAACGACACGCTCCCGGTCGTCATCATCTCGGGGCATGGCACCGTCAGCACGGCGGTCGAGGCGACGAAGGCGGGGGCATTCGACTTCATCGAGAAGCCGCTGGCGAGCGAGCGGGTGCTGCTGACGATCAGGAACGCGCTCGACCAGACGCGGCTGGCCGACGAGAACCGGTCGCTCAAGCGCGCCGTCGAAGTGCGGCACCAGATGGTCGGCGAGAGCCCGGCGCTGCGGCACGTGTGGGACGCGATCAAGCGCGCCTCCCCGACCAATGCCACGGTGCTGCTGCTCGGCGAGAGCGGCGCCGGCAAGGAGCTGGTGGCGCGGTCGATCCACCGCAACAGCCTGCGCAGCCGCGAGCGGTTCGTCCAGGTGAACTGCGCGGCGATCCCCGAGGAGCTGATCGAGTCGGAGCTGTTCGGCCACGAGAAGGGGTCGTTCACCGGCGCGACCGAGAAGCAGATCGGCAAGTTCGAGCAGGCCGACCGCGGCACGATCTTCCTCGACGAAGTCGGCGACATGAGCCCCAAGACCCAGGCCAAGGTCCTGCGCGTGCTGCAGGAAGGGGAGGTCGAGCGGCTCGGGTCGGCGCGCACGATCAAGGTGGACGTGCGGGTGATCGCGGCGACCAACAAGGATCTCGAGCAGGAGATCGAGACAGGAACACGTTCCGCGAGGATCTCTACTTCCGCCTGAGCGTCATTCCGATCACGCGTGCCGCCGCTGCGCGAGCGCCGGGAGGACGTGCCGCTGCTGGTCCGCCACTTCGCCGACCTGTTCAGCCGCGAGCACAACCGCCGGCCGCACCGCTTCACCCCCGGCGCCGCTCGAGTACCTGCAGAAGGCCCGCTGGAAGGGCAACGTGCGGGAGCTGAAGAACACGGTCGAGCGGCTGCTGATCATGACGCCGGGCGACACCGTGGACGTCGACGACCTGCGCGACGTCGTCCGGCTTGAACCGCGGCCGCAGGCGGCCGATAATGAGAAGAACCCCGGCACGCTGCGGGAGTTCAAGGAATCAGCCGAGCGCGCATTCCTCGTCGGCAAGCTCCGCGAGAATGGATGGAACATCTCGAAGACGGCCGAAGTGATCGGCACGCCGCGGAGCAACCTGTACAAGAAGCTCGAGCAGTACGGCATCACGCAGGACAGTGACGGGTAGGAGGACATCAGCCGCCGCAGTAGACCAGACGACCGCCGGCTTTCGGCGTGCTTGCACGCGCCGGCCGGACATCGCCGCAAGGGGATGTCCGCCGGAGCTCCGCAAGGAGCGAAGGCGGGAGGAAAGTCCGAACTCCGCAGGGCAGTGCGCCGGGTAACCCCCGGTCGGGGCAACTCGAAGGAAAGTGGCACAGAAAATATACCGCCCGCCTTCGCCCTTCGGGCTTCGGCGTGGCAGGCCGGTCGCGAAAGCGACGGGTTCTGTCCGCTGAAACCGGAGGCGCGAAGGCGAGTAAGGGTGAAAAGGTGCGGTAAGAGCGCACCGCGCTCGTGGCAACACGGGTGGCAGGCAAAACCCCGCACGGAGCAAGGCCAAATAGGGAAGCGCGGGCCCCTGGCAACAGGGCGCCCATCGAACGGCCCGTTCGAGGCTTCCGGGTAGGCTGCTTGATCCCGTCAGTAATGACGGGGCTAGAGGAATGGTCGTTATCCGCCGGAGCGCGCCGCAAGGCGTGCGAAGGCGGGACAGAATTCGGCTTACGGGCTGCTGCGGCGGCACTCAGCAGGCGGCAGGGAGCGTAGAGAGCATGGCTCAGTATCTGGTCACCGGCGGCGCCGGCTTCATCGGCTCGCATCTTTCCGAGGAGCTGGTCCGCCGCGGCCATCGCGTGCGTGTCGCCGACTCGCTGATCACCGGCAAGCGGTCCAACCTGGATCACATCCCCGGCGTCGAGTTCATGGAAGGGGACCTGGCCGAACTGGACGTGGCGCACCGGGCGGTCGAGGGGGTCGAATACGTGCTGCACCAGGCGGCGATCCCGTCGGTGCCGCGCTCGGTCAAGGATCCGGTCACCTCGAACCGGGCCAACGTCGAGGCCACGCTCAACGTGCTCGTCGCCTCGCGCGACGCCGGCGTCAAACGGCTGGTCTTTGCCGCGTCGTCTTCCGCCTACGGCGATACGCCGACGCTGCCCAAGCACGAGGAGATGCCGACCAACCCGCTGTCGCCGTACGCGCTGCAGAAGGTCATCGGCGAGCAGTACCTCCGGATGTTCACCAGGCTCTACGGGCTGGAAACGGTCAGCATCCGCTACTTCAACGTCTTTGGACCGCGCCAGGACCCGACGTCGCCGTACTCGGGCGTCATCTCGGTCTTTGCCACCGCGCTGCTCGAGAACCGCTCGCCGACGATCTACGGCGACGGCGAGCAGACGCGCGACTTCACCTACGTGGCCAATGTCGTCGACGGCGTGCTGCGCGCCTGCGAGGCGCCGGAGGCGAGCGGCGAGATCATCAACGTCGCGACCGGCGGGCGCATCTCGCTCAACCAGCTGTTCGAGGAGATGCGGAAGCTGGTGGGCGCCGACGTCCGGCCATCTTACGGCGAGCCGCGCGCCGGCGACGTCCGCGACTCGCAGGCCGACATCGACAAGGCCCGCCGCCTGCTCGGCTATCAGCCGATCGTCAGCTTCGAGGACGGCCTCCGCCAGACGGTGGACTGGTACAAGTCGGTCGGCGCAGCCCCCGCCCGGTAGCAGAGGCGCCGCGCCGCGCCGCGCCGCCAGATTCCGCCCCGTTCCTCGATCCGCTTCAGTCGCCGGCCGGGTCTCCCAGCTGCGTCTCGAGCACGGTCTCGTAACAGGCCGGGCAGATGCCGTGGCTGAACCGGGCGTTGGTGTGGTGCGAGATGTACGCCTCGACGGTCTGCCAGTAGTTCTCGTCCTCGCGGATGTTCTTGCAATACATGCAAATCGGCAGGATCTTCTGCAGCTCCGTCACCTCGGCGACGGCCGCCTGCAGCGCCCGCACCAGCTCCTCGCGCTCCTCTTCGGCCCGCTTGCGTTCGGTGATGTCGCGCGCGACGGAGTAGATGACCTGGTGCTCGAGGTCCGCCCGCGCGTTCCACAGCAGCCAGCGGTACGAGCCGTCCTTGCAGACGTAGCGATTCTCGAATCCAAGCGCCTGCTCGCCCGCCCTGACCTTCTGGTTCTGCGCCAGGGACCGTTCCCGGTCGTCGGGATGGACGAACTCGAACATCGGCTTCGCCAGCAGCTCCTCGCGGCTGAACCCGAGCGTCTTCTCCCAGGCCGGATTGAGCTTCCTGAAGTAGCCGCTGAAATGCGCGATGCAGAGCATGTCGAGCGACAGCGTGAAGAAGCGGTCCTCCAGTTCCGGGGTCTGTTCCTGCATGTCGTTCCTGCGCTGAGCCGCGTGGTGTCCCGGGGTTCGAACACCCGATCTTCCCACAGTCGATCGGCCGCACCAAGGTAAAGCCCGCACACCGGGACGACGGCCGCGCACTCCGTGCCGTCTGTCAACTCCGGCACCCGGTGCCGCAACCACGATTGCCCCGTGTACACCGCCCTGATCCCCGCTCCCGTCACCCCCAATTGACGGTCAGGGGGGGCCGCGGAAGGGAGTGATGACGGGCCTGAAGTGCCTGCGCGCGAGAAGCGCTGTCGCTGCAACCAGTTCCGCGATCAGGCGGTGCCAGGCCGATCGCGGCAGCCCCCTTGCCCTTGTCGGCATCGGTTCCCGCCGGGCCGTGCCTGCGTAAGATGGCCCGACCCTCCAACTTGCCGGCCTCCCCGGCGGGATCCGCCACATTCACGTCTCACCAGGAGGATTCCGACATGGTTCGCGCTCTCTCTGTTCCACTCGTCTGCTGTCTCCTCGTCTGCGGCGCCGCCACGGCGGCAGCCCAGGACCGACCGGCCCCGGCCGCCCGGCAGTCCGCTGCGCCGGCGGCCATGGTGAACCTCAACACCGCCACCGCGACCCAGATCGCGACCCTGCCGGGCATCGGCGACAAGGTCGCCCAGCGCATCATCGAGTACCGCGACAAGAACGGCAGCTTCAAGAAGGTCGAAGAGCTGATGAACGTCAAGGGCATCGGCGAGAAGAGCTTTCTGAAACTGAAGCCGCTCGTGACCCTCGGCGACAAGGCGGCCGGGAAACAGTAGCCAGGAGTGGCGCCCGCCCTGTCCGGCGGGCGCCGGCCCGATGTCCGCTGCACCCACTCGTCCCACGCGTGAAACAGGTTTGACCGTGCTCGAGCTGCTGCTCGTGCTCGCCGTCGCCGCGGCGCTGGCCGTCGCCGCCCTCCCACTCACGGGAACGGCCCTCGACAGCGCACGGACGGCCATGGCCGCGAGATACCTGGAGAGCCGGATAGCCGCCGCCCGGCTGCTCGCGGTCAGCCGCTCGGCAAGCGTCGGCTTCAAGTTCGAGCAGGCCGGGGCCGACCACGCGTTCACGGAGTACGCGGACGGCAACGACAACGGCATCCGCACGGCGGACATCGCGTCCGGCATGGACAACGAGGTCGTTCCCCGGATGTTCCTGCGCGACGGCTTCAGCGGCGTGCGATTCGGACTGCTGGCCGGGCTGCCAGACATCGACAACGTCCGGACGGTCGAACTGTCCAACGGCATCCGCCTCGGCTCGAGCGGCATTCTCTCTCTCAGCCCACGACGGCTCGTCGTCTTCGGGTACGGTCTACCTGCACGGCCGGACCGCGCAGTACGCCGTGCGGATCCTCGGCGCCACCGGCCGCACCCGGCTGCTCCGGTTCGAGCCTGGAACAGGGCAATGGATAGCCAGGTAGGGGAGCGCCGCAACGGCGCACGGTGGCCAGGCGCGGCACTGCGGATGGTCCAGGCAACGCTGCGTCCGGGATGTCCGGTCATGGTCATCGACCTGAGCCAGGCCGGCGCGCAGGTCGAGACGACCAGGCCTTTGCGCCCAGGAACACGCGTGCATGTCCGTCTGGTGGGTGAAGAGTGGTCGCTGGCGGCCGTCGCGCTGGTGCTGCGTTGCGCGGTCTCCGCGGTGAACCCAGACGAAGGCGTGATCTACCGCGGCGGCCTCCGGTTCGACGAGTACTTCCCGATGCCGCCTGTCCGGCCGTAAGCAGGCAGGCGGCTCACCCAAGGCCGTTCGGTGTGTCGCCGGGCCTCGCATCAGCGGTCGCACCGCGCGGGAAGGACGGACCCGCGACGGGTAGTTCGTCCTCGCACTCAGGCACGCGAATCGGTGGCGCTCGAGAAGCGGCTACCCGCCGGCGCCGCTGCCTCGTTGGAGAAAGCAGGATTACTGCACCATGTCGAGCGTTATCGCACGAAGGCCTTTGGCATCCGCTTTGGTTACGGCCCGATCCTCATCTCTCGCGGGAGGCCGGATGCCTGATGACCAGCTGCCTCGATCAACTACGGATGTCGGCCGCCCGGGGCGGGCGATGGAACGCCGCCGCGGGGCGGCAGCACTGCTGACGGCGGTCACCTCCGGAGCCTCGGTCGCCAGGGAACCGCACGCGGCACGCGAGCGGCTGGAGGAAGAACTCCGCCTCGCCCTCCGCGCCCGTCAGGTCACGCTGCGCGAAGACGCCCCTGTGCCCATGTCGCCCCCTCCGAATGCGGTCTTCATCGAAGTGCCCATCGAAGCGGGCGCTGGCCGCGCCCGGCTGGAGGCGGTGTTCGACACGCCTCGCCCGCTCGACGACTGGAACTGCCAGCTCATGGAGTCCGCCGCGCAGCTGGCGGCAGTCCTCCTCGACATCGAGCGAGGGGCGCCGCGCGTCACGTCAGCCCGAAAGCTTGGCGACGGCGCCGCCCCCTTCATCGGCTCCAGCGTCGTCATTCGCCGCGTCCGGGAACGCATTGAACAGGTGGCACTCACCGACTTCACGATCCTGATCGAGGGGGAGTCGGGCTCCGGCAAGGAGCTCGTCGCCCGACAGATTCACGACTTCAGCAAAAGACGACGAGGGCCGTTCGTGGCGGTGAACTGCGCGGCTATCGTCGAGTCGCTGCTGGAGGCGGAGCTGTTCGGCATCGAGGACCGGACAGCGACAGGCGTGCGCGGCCGGCGCGGAAAGTTCGAACACGCCCACGACGGCACACTGTTCCTCGACGAGATCTCCGATCTCTCTCCCGCGGCGCAGGCGAAGCTGCTGCGCGCCATCCAGGAGCTCGCGATCGAACGCGTCGGGGGTTGCGGCGCCCGCCGAATCGACACCCGGATCGTCGTGGCCACGAACAAGCCGCTGGCGGGACTGGTGGCGGATGGCCGGTTTCGCACGGATCTCTATTACCGGCTGAACGGGGTCGAGGTGCAGGTGCCGCCGCTGCGCGAACGGCGCGACGATATCCTCGAACTGGCGCGGTATTTTCTCGACCGCCACCGCGGGTTCAGGACCTTGCGGCTGTCGGAAGCAGCGGCCGACGCCCTGCGCGCCTACGACTGGCCCGGCAACGTCCGGGAACTGGAGCGCGTTATCGAGCGCGCGGTGGCTTTCGCGAGCTCCGACCGCCTCGAGCTCGACGATCTCCCCCCCGCCCTCCTCGGCACCTACTCCGTCGTCATGCTGCCGTCGCTGGGGAGACGGGACACGATGCGGGAGTGGGCCAGCCGCTACGCGAGGCTGGTGCTCGAGCGGTGCCACAACAACAAACGGCGGGCCTGCCGCGAGCTCGGCATCTCCTATCACACGCTTCAGGCGCATCTGCGCTTTCACGGCCGTTCACGCGGTTCCGTGCCGGAGTCGCTGTGAGGGAGCTGCCGGGTTCGCGGTCCCGCCGCTCCCTGGCGGAGGGGCAGGGAGATGGCGGGCGGCAAGGCGTGATGAGCAGGCCGCAAGGCCATGAACAGGAGGTGGAGTGATGAACCGCTCGAGTGTGCCCATTCTCGTCGTGTGCCTGGCCGCGACGATGACCGCGACTGGTCCGCCACAGGACCGTCCCGCGGCGGCCCCGCCGGACGACCCGATGATTGCGATCGATGGCGCGAAGGATCCAGAGAAAGTTCCGGAATGGTTCGTGTGGAGGGAAGCGTTTCGCATCATGGCCGCACCCCCGGAGCGGGAGATACCCATGCCGATCCCAACGCCTGTCTGGCAAGTCACCTCGCCGGAGCAGCGCATGGTGATTCGCCGGGCGGCCCTTCGCCTTTCCGCGAGAGACGATGGGCTCATGGATGTGGCCGTGAAGCTCCTGGACGGCGTGAACGCCGAGAACATGGCGGCACGAGCCGAGCGCATGGACTCGCTCGAAATGGAGCGGCGGCGGGAAACCCTGGCCGGGCGCGACCAGTTGCTGGCCGCACTGCCTGTCGAAGCTCAGGTCGCGCTGCGCACTTTCGTGGACGAGATCCGGAAGGGCACCAAGTTTCTGGTACGTAAGTCAAAAATGGCTCAGCACATGCTGCCTGAATAGCTCAGGGAGGTGTCGGATGATTCGACGAATTGCATTTGTACTGCTGGCACTGCTGACTGCGGCGTCCGTCCAGGCACAAGTCTCCGTGCCGTGCGGGGGCGCCGTGATCACGACGAACACGAGCGGTCCGTTCGGAACCAATGGATGGCTGCGGTACAACGTGACCACTTCCGCGCCGCCCAATCTCTGCACCACGCGCATGATCGTCGAAGCACGGGTCCTCGGCGTGCCGGGTTCCGCCCTGAAAGCGCAAGGGGTCTTTGCTGCGAACGCGAAGCGGGAGGTTCCCGTCCCTTATACCGGCTTGTGGACAACGACTGGCGACCACAGTTTTCAAGTCGTCTGGCCGCCCTTTGTCCCCTTTGACGCCCCGAGCACCCAGAGCAGCGCCTGGGTGGTCGTCCAGCAGCAGGCGGACGCGTGCTCGGCGCTCGGCGACGACTACTACTGGGACGGTGGCATGTGTCAACACACCCCCGGCAGCCCCATCATCATCGACAGATCAGGGGAGGGGTATCGGCTGACCAGCGTCGAGGACGGCGTGGTGTTCGATCTGAACGGCGACGGGCAGGCCGAGCAGATCTCCTGGACGAATCCGAGGGGTGGGAATGCGTTCCTTGCGCTCGATCGCAACGGCAATGGCCGGATTGATGACGGCACCGAGCTGATTGGGTCGTATACGCCAGTGGGATCGTCCGGTGATCGGCTGGCAACGGCGTCGAACGGCTTCGAAGCGCTGCGTTTCCTCGAGGACATCAACTCCACCACGCTGACAGACGATGTGGTGAATGGGAGGGACTATATTTTTGCCCGGCTGCTGCTGTGGACCGACCGGAATCACAATGGCGAGTCCGAGCCGGACGAGCTCGAAACGCTGGCTGAGGCGGGGGTCGCCGCCATCAGCCTGGACTACCGGGAGACGAAGCGCGTCGATCGGTTCGGCAACGAGTTCCGTCAGGTCGCCAGGCTGAAGTGGGCGGATCGCCGCAGCCACCGCGTCTACGACGTCTGGCTGCAGTTCCGCCGGTAGTCCGCTCCGCCCTTCGAGGCTGGCGGGTCGCCGGGAAGAGACGCAAACTCCCGTCGCGGGGGGCCGCCGGGGCGCGGCGCCGGGATAGCCGGGAAATGCCGTGGCGGGTGGTCTGGGGGGGCTCCAGGCTCACCCGCCCGGCTCGGGGGCCTCGCTCCTTGACCGTGGCCGGGCCGGATAGTACGATTTCGTGTTTCTGCCTGATTCGACACACGGCCGCGGCGGGTGCTGAAAATCCCTCGATGACTCAAGCTGTTCCCGGCACTCTCAAGAAGACCCCCCTGCATGCGCGGCACCGCTCTCTCGGGGCCCGGATGGTCGAGTTTGGCGGCTGGGACATGCCGGTCGAATACTCCGGCGTGGTCGACGAGCACATGGCCGTGCGCACGCGCGCGGGGCTCTTCGACGTCAGCCACATGGGGGAGCTCGAGATTGCCGGCCGCGACGCCCTCAAAGCCGTCCAGCACATCCTCAGCAACGACGCCTCGAAGCTCTCGCAGAACCAGGCCCAATACAGCGCACTGACCACCCCCGCAGGCACCTTCGTCGACGACGTGCTGACGTACAAGCTCAATGATGAGCACTTCATGCTCGTCGTGAATGCGTCGAACATCATCAAGGATGTCAAGTGGATCACCCAGGCCATCGCCGGCCTGGGCGACGCCGTGGTCGTCAACACCAGCTCGCGCTACGCCTTGATGGCTCTTCAGGGGCCGGCGGCGCGCGGCATCCTTCAGGGGCTGACCGGCGTCAATCTAGAAGAGATCAAGTACTACTGGTTCACCACCGGTGAGATCGCGTCGGTTGCCGGCACCATCTCGCGCACGGGGTATACCGGGGAGGACGGCTTCGAGATCTTCGTGCCGCCGGCTGCCGCCGAACGTGTCTGGGACGCGATCCTGCAAGCGGGGAAGCCGGCCGGCCTGGTGCCCGCCGGCCTGGCCGCCCGCGACACGCTGCGGCTCGAGGCCGGCATGCGCCTGTACGGCAACGATATGGACGAGACGACGACCGTGCTCGAGGCGGATCTCGGCTGGATTGTCGGCTGGAAGAAAGAGGCGTTCACTGGGGCGGACGTGCTGCGCCGGCAGAAGGCCGAAGGCGTCAGCCGCAAGCTCGTGGGTTTCGAGCTGCTCGACCGCGGCATCGCCCGCCATGGCTACGATGTCTACGTCTCCGGCGACAAAGCGGGCATTGTCACCAGCGGGACGCAGACGCCGTTCTTGAAGAAGGCGATCGGCATGGCGTACGTGCCGGTGTCGCACGCCGCGCCGGACAGCGAGTTCGAGGTGGATGTCCGCGGCCGCCGCGTCCGGGCTCGTGTGGTCCCGATGCCGTTTTATGCCAGAGCGAAGTAGCGAAGCGCCGGTTGAACGCCCGGCCTCCGCTCAGGGCACAGGATTTCAGAGCTCACCGCGAGCGACAGACTTGCACGCGGCATTCAGCACACAGCACGCAAACGCGTGCGGAGAGTGTTCCCCCATGTATCCGTCAGAACTGAAGTACACCAAGGACCACGAGTGGGTCCGCCTCTCGGGCAGCGACGCCCAGGTCGGTATCACCGAGTACGCCCAGAAGCAGCTCGGCGACGTCGTCTTTTTGGAGTTGCCGGAGGTTGGCCGGAAGCTCGAGAAGGGCGAGGTGTTCGGCACGATCGAGTCCGTGAAGGCCGTGTCGGAGCTCTTCAGTCCCGTCGCGGGGGAGGTCGCGGAGGTGAACGCCTCCCTGGCCGAGCGCCCGGAAGCGGTCAACACGAGCCCGCACGAGTCCTGGATGATCGTCATCCGGCTGGCGGATGGCGCTGATGCGAGCGAGCTGCTCGACGCCGGCCAGTACACCAAACTGACGCAATGACCCCACAGAAGACCCTCGAAACCTCCTCGTCCGGACCCGCTGTCGAGGCGGAAGTCGGCTCCTTTCAGTCGCGGCATATCGGCCCGGATGCGGCCTCGCGGGCAGCCATGCTCGAGGCCATCGGCGTGCCGTCACTGGACGTGCTGATCGACCAGACCGTCCCGCCCGACATCCGGCTCCAGGCGCCGCTCGACCTGCCGGAGGGGGACAGCGAATACGACTATCTGCGCCGCCTGCGCGGCATTGCCGCGCGTAACCGGATCTGCCGCTCGTACATCGGCCAGGGCTATTACGATTGCGTCACGCCTGCCGTCATCCTGCGGAACGTCCTCGAGAATCCGGGCTGGTACACCCCCTACACCCCCTACCAGGCAGAAATTGCCCAGGGGCGGCTCGAGTCGCTGCTCAATTTCCAGACCGTCGTCAAGGACCTGACGGCCATGGACATCGCCACGGCCTCGCTCCTCGACGAGGCCACGGCCGCGGCCGAGGCCATGACGATGTTTTATAGGTTGCAGACGAAGAAGGCGCCGGCTGGGAAGGAGAGCGTGTTTGTGGTGTCGGAGCGCTGCTTCGCCCACACCATCGACGTGCTGCGCGGCCGCGCCGAGCCGCTGAACATCCGGCTGGAAGTCGTGGACGTGGCCGCGGTGCCGCAGGAGATCCTGGACCGGGCCTTCGGGGTCCTCGTGCAGTATCCCGACGCGCACGGCCAGGTGACCGACCTTGCGCCGGTGATTGCGCGGGCGCACGAGGCTGGCGCGCTGGTGGCCGTGGCCACCGACCTGCTGGCGCTGACGCTGCTGACGCCGCCCGGCGAAATGGGGGCGGACGCGGTGATCGGCAACTCCCAGCGCTTCGGCGTGCCGCTCGGCTACGGCGGTCCGCATGCCGCCTTCCTGGCCACCCGCGACCCGTTCGTGCGCCAGGCGCCTGGGCGAATTATCGGTATCTCCGTCGATGCGCGGGGCCGCCAGGCCTACCGCATGGCCCTGCAGACCCGCGAGCAGCACATCCGCCGCGAGAAGGCGACGTCGAACATCTGCACCGCGCAGGCGCTCCTGGCCAACATCGCGGCCATGTACGCCGTGTTTCACGGTCCGGCGGGACTGCGCGCCATTGCCGCGCGGGTGCATGCCCGCGCCCGCATGCTCGAAGACGCGTTGACCGCCGCGGGGCTGCGGCAGGTGAACACCGCCTATTTCGACACGCTGCGGATTGAAGGGGCGGACGCTGCCCCGGTGCGGCAGGCGGCGGAGGCGGCCGGCATCAACTTCCGCTACAGCGACGGCGCGATCGGCATCTCGGTCGATGAAACCACCACGCTGGACGACGTCCGCGACATTGCTGGGGTGTTTGCCGGCGCCCTTGGCGCGAAGGTCAACGTGAAGGGGGGCGACAGGAGCCCGGCGCTGAACCTGCCCTCAGCGCTCGTGCGGTCCAGCGGCTACCTGACGCACCCGGTGTTCAACACGCATCATTCCGAAACGAACATGATGCGCTACATCCGGCGCCTCGAGCGGAAGGACGTCGGGCTCGACACCTCGATGATTCCGCTCGGCTCGTGCACGATGAAGCTGAACGCGGCGGCCGAGATGCTGCCGATCACCTGGCCGGAGTTCTCGAAGATCCACCCGTTCGTCCCGGTCGAGCAGGCCGCCGGCTACACGCAGGTGTTCCGCGAGCTCGAGGCCGCGCTGTGCCGGATCACCGGCTTTGCCGCCGTGTCCCTCCAGCCGAACTCGGGGGCGCAGGGGGAGTTTGCCGGGCTCATGACGATCCGCGCCTACCAGCGCGCCCGCGGCGACGCCCACCGCACCGTCGTCTTGATCCCGTCGTCCGCGCATGGGACCAACCCGGCGAGCGCGTCGATGGCGGGGATGAAGGTCGTGGTGACCGCGTGCGACAGCCGGGGCAACGTGGACCTGGCGGATCTCCGGGCCAAGGCGGCGCAGTATCGCGACACGCTGTCGGCGTTGATGGTGACGTATCCCTCGACGCATGGCGTGTTCGAGGAGGACATCCGCGAGATCTGCGCCGTGGTGCACGAGCACGGCGGCCAGGTCTACATGGATGGCGCCAACATGAACGCGCAGGTCGGGCTGACCAGCCCGGCGTCGATTGGCGCGGACGTCTGCCACCTGAATTTGCACAAGACCTTCGCCATCCCGCACGGCGGCGGCGGCCCTGGCATGGGGCCGATCGCGGTGGCCGCGCACCTGGCGCCGTACCTGCCCGGGCATGCGCTCGTCGAGGTCGGCGGCGGCAAGGGGATTCCCGCCGTGTCGGCGGCGCCGTGGGGGAGCGCGAGCATCCTGCTCATCTCGTACGGCTACGTGCGGATGCTCGGCGGCCCGGGCATGACGGAGGCGACGCGCTACGCCATTCTCAACGCCAACTACATCAAGGCGCGCCTGCAGGGGCACTACGACGAGCTCTACGCCAACCACAACGGCCGCGTCGCGCACGAGATGATCTTCGACCTGCGCCCGTTCAAGCACGGCTCGGGGCCGTCGATCGACGAGCAGGACGTCGCCAAGCGGCTGATGGACTACGGCTTCCACGCCCCGACGGTGTCGTTCCCGGTCGCCGGGACGATGATGATCGAGCCGACCGAGAGCGAGTCGAAGGACGAGCTCGACCGCTTCTGTGATGCGCTGATTGCCATCCGCCAGGAGATTCAGGAGGTGCTCGACGGCACCGCGGACAGCCGCGACAACGTCCTGAAGAACGCGCCGCACACCGCGGCCGAGGTGACGTCCGACGCCTGGACGCATCCCTACTCGCGCGAGAAGGCGGCCTACCCGCTGCCCTACCTGCGGGAGGCCAAGTTCTGGCCGACGGTGGCCCGGATCGACAATCCCTACGGCGACCGCAACCTGATCTGCGCCTGCCCGCCGATCGAGGCGTTCGCGGAGCCCGCCGGGGTCTGAGCCGTCAGGCGCTGGTGGCGGCCGCCCGGGTCGTGGCCCACGCCCTGGCGCGGTAGGCCTGCAACAGCCTCGTCGTCACCGGCCCCGGCTTGCCCGAGCCGACCCGCCGGTCGTCGATCTGCACGACCGGGCTGAGCTCCCGCGTGGTGCTGGTGATGAAGGCTTCCTCCGCGGTGCCGAGGTCTGCCGGCACCAGCGTTTCCTCGCGCACTTCGATCCCCTCCGCGGCGCCGAGCTCGAACAGGAATGCCCGCGTGATGCCCTCGAGCAGTCCCGCCTCGGACGGCGGCGTCAGCACCACGCCCCGGCGGACCATGAAGAAGTTCGACTGCGAGCACTCCGACAGCTCGCCGCGGTAGTTGCACATCAGCGCCTCTTCCGCCGCCCGGCGGTTGGCTTCCTGCATGGCGATCGCGTTGTTGAGCAGGTTGTTCGACTTGATCAGCGGGTTGACCGTGCCGGGGTGGTTACGCAGCGTCGGTACGAGCGAGATGCGGACGCCATCCTGGTCCACCCGCGCCGGCACCTCGTCCAGCGGTTTGACGATGATGACGAGCGTGGGGCGGGGGGTGGCGCCGACATCGTAGGTGAGCTCGCCGATGCCACGGGTCAGCAGGACCCGGATGTAGGCCTCCCGCAGTTCCCCGGCCGCGCGCACCGTGTCGTCCATCCACCGGGCCAGCGCCTCGTCCACGAATGGGACGTCGAGGTGGAGGCGATCGGCGGAGGCGCGCAGGCGGCGGTTGTGCCGGTCGAGCAGGAAGGGGACCTTGTTGTAGGTCCGGATCGTCTCGTAGACGCCTTCGCCGTAGAGGAAGCCATGGTCGTAGACCGGGACCACCGCCTGGTGGGCCGGGCTGATCGTGCCGTTGACGTAGACCGCGCCGCGGATGGCCATAGGCGCCGATCGTACCCCAATTGACCACGGTCCGGCACACGCGCTACGCTCCAGGCGGATGCGTGTACTCAACACCGAGCAGATGCGCGAGGCGGATCGCCGCACGATTGAAGACATCGGCCTGCCCTCGGTGGTGCTGATGGAGAACGCCGGCCGGCAGACCGTGGCCGCCATGGAGGCGGCGTTCGACACGCTGGGTTCGAGCCGCGTCGCGGTGATGTGCGGCCGCGGCAGCAACGGTGGCGACGGCTTCGTGGTGGCGCGCACGCTGGCGCAGCGCGGCATCGACGCGATGGTGTTCCTGCTCGGCAGCGTCGCCGACGTCCAGGGGGACGCGCGGACGAACCTCGAGGTGCTCGGCCGCCTCGGCATGACGGTCATCGAGGTCACCAGCGCGCAGGAGTGGGAGCTGCACTTCTCCGAAGTCTCCGAATGCGACATCATCGTCGACGCGATCCTCGGGACCGGGCTGCGCGGCCGGCTGACCGGCCTGATCGAGACCGTGGTCGCCGACATCAACGAGCTCGGCGTGCCGGTCGTGGCGATCGACCTGCCGACCGGGCTGTCCGCTGATTCGCACGAGCTGGCCGGCGAAGCCATGGACGCGATGATGACCGTGACGCTGGGGGCGCCGAAGATTCCGCTGGTGTTCCCGCCCGCCGATTCACGCGCCGGCGACCTGGTGATTGCCGACATCGGCATCCCGGGGCCGCTCATCGACGAGCTCGAGGGGCCGCATCTCGAGCTCCTGACGCGCGAGCGGATGCGCGGGCTGCTGCCCGGGCGGGCGGCCGATTCGCACAAGGGGGACTTCGGCCGCGTCCTGATCGTGGCCGGGTCTTTCGGCAAGACCGGCGCCGCGCATCTTGCCGCGCTTGGCGCGCTGCGGTCGGGCGCCGGGCTGGTCACCGTCGCGACGCCGCGCTCGTGCGTGCCGATCGTGGCGTCGATGGGCGCCGAATACATGACCGTGCCGCTCGAGGAAACGCCGTCCGGCACCATTGATTTCTCGGCGCTCGACCGCGTCCTCGACATCACCACGGATGTGATTGCCGTGGGCCCGGGGCTGGGCCAGGAGCCGAGCACCGCGGCCTTCGTGCACGGGCTGCTCGAGCGCGCCGGCGTGCCGCTGGTGCTCGACGCCGACGCCCTCAACGCGTTCAGCGGCGATCCGGATCGCCTCGCCGGGCGCGACGGCCTCGATGTCGTCATCACGCCGCACCCGGGGGAGATGGCGCGGCTCCTTGGCGCCACGACCGAGGCGCTGCAGCAGGACCGCCTCCGGCATGCGCGCGAGTTCGCCGCCGGCCACAAGCTGCACGTCGTGCTCAAGGGGCATCGCACCCTCGTGGCGGGGCCCGACGGACGGTCGTTCGTCAACCTCACGGGCAACGCCGGCATGGCCACCGGCGGCGCCGGCGACCTGCTCACCGGGATGATCGCTGCCTGGTTCGCGCAGCTGCTCGATGCCGAAGCGGCCTGCCGCTTGTCGGTCTACCTGCACGGGTCGGCCGGGGACCTTGCCGAAGCGGACGAAGGGCAGATCGCGCTGATGGCCTCCGACATCGCTGCCCGCCTGGGCGACGCCATGCTGGACCTGGGCGGCCGCCGCTCCGCCGCCTCCGCCGAGTAGCGTGGCCACTCCAGCTTTCGAAACCGTGGGCGAGGAGCAGACCGCCGTCGCCGGGGAGCGCATGGCCCCCTCCCTGCGCGCCGGCGACGTCATCTTTCTCCACGGCGACCTCGGCGCCGGCAAGACCGCGTTCGTCCGCGGCCTGGCGCGCGGCCTTGGCGCCTTGCCTGAAGACGTCACCAGCCCGACCTTCACCCTGATCCAGGAGTATCGCGGCACCGCGCTGACGCTGCACCACGTCGATCTCTACCGCCTGAACGCCGCGGAAGCGGACGACCTGGGGCTGGACGAGTTGATCGGGAGCGGGGGAGTCGTGGCTATCGAATGGGCCGAGCGGTGGACGAATCGTCCCGGCGGCGCGCACGTCGTGCGCATCGAGCATCGCGGCGGGGACAACCGCGCCATCAGCATCGCCGCCGCCGACTGAGGGGCGGCGCAGGGCGGCGCCGCCCCGCTACTCGACCCGGTAGTTCGGCGCTTCCTTCGTGATGATCACGTCGTGGACGTGCCCTTCGCGATGGCCGGCCGGGGTCACCCGGATCAACCGCGCCTCGCGCTGCAGGGTCGGGATGTCGGCGCAGCCGCAGTAGCCCATGCCGGCCCGCAGCCCGCCGACCAGCTGGTGGATCATCGCCGCGACGCTGCCCTTGTGCGCCACGCGCCCCTCGATGCCTTCGGGCACCAGCTTCTCGCTCGCCTCGGGGGAGGCGTCGAGGTCGAACTCGTCCTGGAAGTAGCGATCCCGGCTGCCGCGCCGCATCGCGCCGAGCGAGCCCATGCCGCGGTACTCCTTGAAGCTGCGGCCCTGGTAGAGAATCATCTCGCCGGGGCTCTCGTCGGTGCCGGCGAACAGGCTGCCGATCATCACGCAGCTGGCGCCGACGGCGATGGCCTTGGTGATGTCGCCCGAGTAGCGGATGCCGCCGTCGGCGATCACCGGGACCTTGTGCGGCGCCGCCGCGCGCGCGCACTCGGCCACCGCGGTGATCATCGGCACGCCGATGCCGGCGACGATGCGGGTGGTGCAGATGGAGCCGGCGCCGATGCCGACCTTGACCGCGTCGACGCCGTTGGCGATCAGCGCCTCGGTCGCCTCGCCGGTCGCGACGTTGCCGGCCACCAGATCGACGTCGGGAAACTGCCGCCGCATCCGCTTGACCATGTCGAGCACGCCCTGCGAATGGCCGTGCGCCGTGTCGATCACCAGCACGTCGACGTGCGCGGCAACCAGCGCCGTGGCGCGCTCGAGCGCATCGCGGCCGACGCCGATCGCGGCCCCCACGCGCAGCCGCCCGAGCGCGTCCTTGCACGCGTTCGGGTACTTGATCATCTTCTGGATGTCCTTGACGGTGATCAGGCCCTTGAGCCTGAACTGGTCGTCGACCACCAGCAGCTTCTCGACCTTGTGGCGATGGAGGAACTCGCGGGCCTGCTCGAGCGTCGTGCCGACCGGCACGGTGAACAGCGGATCGCGCGTCATGATGTCCGAGATCGGCCGATCCATGTTCGATCTCGAACCGCAGGTCGCGGTTGGTCAGGATGCCGACCAGCTTGCCTTCCTTGCTGCCGTCGGCGGTGATCGGCACGCCCGAGATGCGGTACTTCTGCATCAGGTCGAGCGCCTCGTAGATCCGGTTGCCCGCCGACAGCGTGATCGGGTTGACGATCATGCCGCTCTCGGAGCGCTTGACGCGGTCCACCTCCGAGGCCTGCTCCTCGACGGTCATGTTCTTGTGGATGATGCCGACGCCCCCCTGCTGCGCCATCGCGATGGCGAGGCGCGACTCGGTCACGGTGTCCATCGCCGAGCTGAGCAGCGGCACGTGCAGGCGGATGTTGCGGGTGAACGCCGAGCCGACGTCCACGGCGCTCGGCAGCACGGTCGAATGCCGCGGCACCAGCAGCACGTCGTCGAAGGTCAGGGCGGTGGAGAGCCCGATCGAGATCTGGTCGGTGTTGAGGACGTCGGTTCGTGTGTCCATTGGGTGCGTGCTGCCAAAAGGGCCGACGTGAGTCGGCCCTGATTATCCGCGGAGTGACGGCGTGAACGCGCGCGCGCCGGGCCGCCGCCCGTGAGCGCCGGCGTCAGGCGCCATGACACTTCTTGTACTTCTTGCCGCTGCCGCACGGGCAGGGATCGTTCCGCCCGACCTTCGGTTCTTCCCGCTTGACCTGCCGCACCGCGTCGTCGCCGCCGGTGCGCGCCGGACGGGGCGCGTCGGCGACGGCGCTGGCCGAGCCGCCGCCGCGAATCGCGCCAAACGGCGAGGCCGCGGCGGAGGTCGACGGCCCGCTCAGGGTGACCTGCGGCGGGCGCCGGACGGGCTGGCGTACCGGCGCGGGCAGCTCGCCTTCCTCGCTGAGGACCGGGGTCAGCCGCCACAGGTAGCGGACGATCTCCTCCTCGATCGCGGTCCTTCATCGCCGTGAAGAGCGCGAAGCTCTCCTTCTTGTACTCGACGAGCGGATCCTTCTGGCCGTAGCCGCGCAGGCCGATGCCTTCCTTGAGATGGTCGAGGCTGTAGAGGTGGTCCTTCCACTGCGAGTCGACGATCTGGAGCATGATGTCGCGCTCGACGCGGCGGAGGATCTCGGTCGGGATCATCGCCTCCTTGCGCTCGTACTTCGCCAGCACGACCGGCCACAGCGCGTCGCTGATCTCCTCGGCGTTGAGGCCGTCGAGCTCGACGGTCTCGAGGTCCGCGACCTCGATGCCGTAGATGTCGGCCACCGCCGCCCGCATGGCGTCGTAGTCGCGCCCCTCGGGATCGACGTCCGGCGTCGGCGTAGGTCGAGACCGTGCTGTCGAGCAGCTCCTCGGCGAGCGTGATCAGGTATTCCCGGGAATCGACCGGCTCTCCCTCGGTCAGCTTGATCTTCCCCTCGAGCAGCTCGCGGCGCAGCGAATACACGCTCTCGCGCTGCTTGTTCATCACGTCGTCGTACTCGAGGAGGTGCTTGCGGACGGCGAAGTTCTGCGCCTCGACCTGCTTCTGGGCGCGGGCGATGGCGTTGGTGACCATCTTGTGCTCGATGGGCACCCCTTCTTCCATGCCGAGCCGCTGCATCAGCCCGGAGATGCGGTCCGAGCCGAAGATGCGCATCAGGTCGTCTTCGAGCGAGAGGTAGAAGCGCGACGAGCCCGGGTCCCCCTGGCGGCCGGCGCGGCCGCGCAGCTGGTTGTCGATGCGCCGCGCCTCGTGGCGCTCGGTCGCGATGATGTGCAGGCCGCCGGCGGCGACGACTTCGTCGTGCTCGGCGTCCATCTGCCCCTTCAGCGCGGCGAAGATGCGCTCGTAGGCCTCGCGCGGCACGCGATAGAAGTTGTCGAGGTGATAGAAGTAGACGAACTCGTCGTCGTCGACGAACTTTTCCTGCCCCTTGGGCAGCCGTTCCGCCAGCTCCTCGCCGAGCGTCTGCTGCCGGGCGATGAACTCGGGGTTGCCGCCGAGCAGGATGTCGGTGCCGCGGCCGGCCATGTTGGTGGCGATCGTGACGGTGCCGCGCCGGCCGGCCTGCGCCACGATCTCGGCTTCCTGGGCGTGGTACTTGGCGTTCAGCACGACGTGCTTGATGCCGCGCAGCTTGAGCTGCTTCGACAGCCGCTCGGACTTCTCGATCGAGACGGTGCCGACCAGGACCGGCCGGTGCCTGCTGCTGCTTCTCGATGATGTCGGTGACGATCGCTTCGTACTTCTCGCGCTCGGTGCGGTAGACGGTGTCCGGCTCTTCGATCCGCTTGAGCTCGCGGTTGGTCGGAATCACCATCACGTCGAGCTTGTAGATCTTCGCGAACTCCGGCGCCTCGGTGTCGGCGGTGCCGGTCATGCCGGACAGCTTGGCGTATTTCCGGAAGTAGTTCTGGAAGGTGACGGTCGCGAGCGTCTGGTTCTCGCGCTCGATCTTCACCTTCTCCTTCGCTTCCACCGCCTGGTGCAGCCCGTCGCTCCAGCGCCGGCCCGGCATCAGCCGGCCGGTGAACTCGTCGACGATGACGACCTGGCCGTCCTTGATCATGTAGTCGACGTCGAGGCGGAACAGGGAGTGCGCCCGCAGCGCCTGGTTGACGTGGTGCAGCAGCGGCATGTTGACCGGGTCGTAGAGGCCGCCGGCCTGCAGGCGGGAGGCGAGCATCTGCTCGGCCTTCGCCATGCCGCTCTCCGTCAGCGTCACGGTCTTGTGCTTCTCGTCGACGATGTAGTCGCCGGTCTTCTCGAGCTCCTCGCGATCCTCCGCCTTGACGTCGCCGCGCGTGGTCCGGCCCGGCGTGAGCCGGGGGATGATGCGATCGACTTCGTAATAGAGATCGGTGGACTCTTCGGCTGGACCCGAGATGATCAGCGGCGTCCGCGCCTCGTCGATGAGGATGCTGTCCACTTCGTCGACGATCGCGAAGTTGTGGCCCCGCTGCACGTACTGCGCGAGGTCGAACTTCATGTTGTCGCGCAGGTAGTCGAAGCCGAACTCGTTGTTGGTGCCGTAGGTGATGTCGCAGCCGTAGGCGACCTGCCGCTCCAGATCGGTGAGGTCGTGCTGGATGACCCCGACGGACATGCCGAGGAAGCGGTAGATGCGCCCCATCCACTCCGAGTCGCGGCGCGCCAGGTAGTCGTTGACGGTGACGACGTGGACGCCCTTGCCTTCGAGGGCGTTGAGATAGGCGGGCAGCGTTGCGACGAGGGTCTTGCCTTCGCCCGTCTTCATCTCGGCAATCTTGCCGCGGTGGAGCACGGTGCCGCCGATGAGCTGCACGTCGAAGTGCCGCATGTTCAGCGTCCGCTTGCCCGCCTCGCGGACCACGGCAAACGCGTCGGGCAGCAGGTCGTCGAGCGGCTCGCCGTTCGCCAGCCGCTGGCGCAGCTCGCCCGTGCGGCCTCGCAGCTGGTCGTCCGACAGCTGCTGGACTTCGGGTTCCTTGGCGTTGACTTGCAGGACGATCGGCCGGATGCGCTTGAGATCGCGCTCGTTCTGCGTGCCGATGACCTTGGCGAGAATCGTGTCGAGAATCATGCAGGGGACCGCACGGGTATCTCTTTGATTCTATCGCACATCGGCACCGGCGGGCGCGCCAGTTGGTAGCGCGGCGGCCGGCCGGCTGCCGCGGCCGGCTCTAACGGCCGAGGAGCCGAAGGGGATTCGTGGCCCGGCCGTTCAGCAGGAGCTCGTAGTGCACGTGCGGGCTGGTCGAGCGCCCGGTCGACCCCACGTAGCCGACGATGTCCCCCTTGTGGAGGGACTGTCCGGGGGAGACGGCGAAGCGGGACAGGTGACCGTAGCGCGTCCGGATCCCGAAGCCGTGATCGACCACGACCAGGTTGCCGAAGTCGCCGGCGTGCCCGGCGTGGGCCACGCTGCCGGCCGCGGTCGCCCGGACGGGCTGTCCGTAGTCGGCGGAGATGTCGAGGCCGGCATGGAAATCACGGGCGCCGGTGAACGGGTCGTTGCGATGGCCGTAGGTGGAGGAGAGCCACCCGGCCACGGGCCAGATCGACGGCGTCGCCGCCGCCAGCGCCGAGCGCGCCTCGACTCCCGGCCGCACCTGATCGAGCCGGCGCTCGACGAGCGACAGCACATCACGCAGAAGGCCGAAGGCCGGATCGGCCGAGCTCGCGGCGGTCGTGAGCGGGGCGGTGATGTCGGCCATGCTCGACCCGCCGCCCATCGCGCGATGCGTGATCGACGCCGGCAGCCGGTCCATGGCGCGGGCCGCCTCGGGGTCCACGACGGCGCGTGCCCCGAGGTCGTCAGCCGCCGCCTGCAGGGTGGCAACCTGCGACACGAGCTCGGTCGTGGCGTCGCGGTAGTTCGCGTTCTCCATCTTCAGCGACGCGTTCTGCCGGAGCAGGTCGGACAGCAGGGCCCGCGAGCCCCAGGTCGCCCCCGCCACGAACAGCACGGGGGAGCCGATCAGCAGAACGATCGCGGCAATGAGAATCCGGACGTCCACCCGCAGCCGGAAGGAGGCGGCGGAGGCGTCCGGAGCAATAGAGATAGTGACTCGCTTCGGCATTCGTCTCAAGGTGTGCGGTAACGGCGCACTTTACCACACCAAAGTCCCGCTGTTCGCCCCCCCGGCGCTCTGCATGCGGAGCGCACGGTCTCGGGGGTGGGGGAGTGCCCCGGGAAATTCCACAGCAGGGGTTGCCGAGTTCTGTCGGCTCAGACAGTCAGGGGCGCAGACTGGGAGGAAGACGCCTGATCTAACGGCGTTTCCACCGCCTGAGCTGGGTCTGGACGGGGCCTTGCAGTAGACCCGTCCATACGGCCCCGGATCCTGACGAGTACGGATCGGGGAGGGAATTGTGGGTAACAGGTGAGGAAATGAAGGTATTTATCGTGTTGGTGATGATGGTGCTCGTCGCCGCCTCCGCTGTGGCATATGGGAACCTGGCAGTGTCGAGCACCGTGACGTCGGCTGCTGTTGAGGTAGCCGGCCGCACCAGCGAGCCGGCGATCATGCTGTTGTCGGGCAGCCTGCTGCTCGGCCTGGCGGGCGTAGTGAAGCGGTTCACCCTGTAGGGTCTGGACGAAAGACCTCGGGCGACACGATCGAGTCGGACCGCCAGGCGCGGCCCGACGTGCGGATAGCAAGCACCCTGCGAACGGAGCGTACGTTTTGGTACGAGGAGGCAACACACCCATGTCACGAGTGTTTCTTGCATGCGCGCTGGCGGCGCTTGTTCCGGGTGCCGCGCGGGCGGAACCGATCGCCCTTGCCGTGAACTCCGCCTCCAGCGGGTTTGCCCAGAGCGGTGATCTGTCGGCCGTCGGGACGACGATCGACCTCGGGCAGTTGGCCTTCAGCGGCGGCTCGACCGGCACGTTCTTCTTCAGCAGCGCGAAAAGCTGGCGCGACTACACCGTCGGGTTCGATGCCAGCCTCACCGGCGTCGCCGGTCTCCGCCTGGAAGTCCTCGATCCTCTCGGCGACGGAGACGACGCGCTGGATGCGGGGGAGGCGTCGTATCTGCCGGCGGGGTATTCCACGTCGAACGACAGGGACAAGCTGAGCTTTGCGCAGGGGTCCGGCCTCGAACGCAGCGCCACCTTCGCGGGTGGGTCGGCGGACGTCCTGGCGGACGAAACCTCGCATCGCGGCGACATCCTCCTCTTCAGCGGCCTCCAGGGTGCAGACGACGCCCGGGTGAGGTTCGGGTTGCGCGATTCGCTCGGCGGCCGCGGGTTCCTGCTGCGCATCAGCGCCATCGCCGCCGATCCGTCGCCGGTTCCCGAGCCGGCGTCCATGGTTCTCTTCGGGACCGGCCTCATCGGTCTCGCCGCCGCCCGTCGCCGGCGGCGCCGCGCGGAGGCTACAGCGTCGATCGCGGACTGAGCCCGCGACATCTCACGGCCGACGCCGCCGCGCGAGAGATCGCCTGGCAGCGTCGGCCGGTCACAAAAAATCACCACCCCATGTCCACGCTCGTGACGCCATCGTCACGCGCGGCCGCGTGCGCCGCGCTGGCCCTCGCCGGGGCGGTCGCCTGGTTGTACGCCGGTGTTGCTCCGGGCCTGATCAGGCAGTGGGCACACGATGACGATTACTCGCACGGCTTCTTCGTCGTCCCCCTGGCGCTGTATTTCGCGTGGGAACGGCGGGGCGCCCTGCAGCGCGCGACACGGCGGCCGAGCACACTCGGGCTGGCCCTGCTGGCCTTCGGCCTGCTCTGCTTTCTGGCAGGTCAGTTCGGGTCGGAGCTCTTCCTGACCCGTGTGTCCCTGGTGGCCGTAGTCGCGGGGATCGTGCTCTTCGTGGCCGGGACGGAGCACCTCCGCATTCTTGCCTTTCCCATCGCCTTCCTGCTGCTGATGGTGCCGCTGCCGGCGATTGTCTTCAATCACATCGCGTTTCCCCTCCAGATACTGGCGTCGCGCCTCGGCGAGACGGCGATTGCCGCCGGCGGGATTCCCGTCCTGCGCGAAGGGAATGTCCTGCTGCTGCCGAACAAGGCCCTCGAGGTCGCCGAGGCCTGTTCCGGCATCCGCTCGCTCATCACCCTGCTGACGCTGGCGATCGTGCTGGGATATTTCCTGGAGCGGCGCACCAGCGTTCGCATCGCGATTGCGCTCGCCTCGGTCCCGATTGCCGTGCTGGCCAACGCCGCCCGCGTGGCCGGGACGGGCCTGGCCTCGTACTGGATCAGCCCCGCCGCGGCCGACGGCTTCTTCCATACGTTTTCCGGCTGGGTGGTCTTCGTGGTCGCGCTGGCGGGACTGCTGGCGTTCCACCGCGTGCTGGATATTGCGCTCGGACGCCCGCGCCCGGCCACGCCACCGGCTGAGGCGCCATGTTGATCCGGGCGCTCGCGGCAGCGCTGCTGATCGTTGCGGCCGGAGTGTATGCGCGCGGCGCGGCAGGTCCCGAGCATGCTCCCGCCCGCACGCCGCTCGATCAGATGCCGATGACCATCGCTGCATGGAGCGGCCGCGACTCCCTCCCTCTCCAAGACGATGTGGTGGCGGAGCTGGGAGTGGATGATTACGTGAATCGGCAGTATGTGGACGGCAGCGGGATGCCCATTGCCGCGTACGTCGGATACTACGCGAGCCAGCGCCAGGGGGACACCATCCACTCGCCGCAGAACTGCCTGCCAGGCGCCGGCTGGCAGCCCGTCTTCTCGGACCGGGGGACGGTCGACGCCGCCGGCCGATCGTTCGCGGTCAACCGCTTCATCATCCAAAAAGGCACCGAACGGCAAGCTGTCCTCTATTGGTACCAAGGCCGCAACCGCATCGTCGCCAACGAGTTTGTGAATAAGGGATGGCTGATGGTGGATGCCGCGCGGCTGCGCCGCACGGACGGCGGCCTCGTGCGGCTCATCACGCCGGTTGCGACGACGCCGGAATCCGCGTTTGAGTCGTTGGCAGACTTCAGCCGCGCACTGGCGCCGTATCTTGGGATGCATCTGCCATGACTCCTCGTGCCCGTGTCCGGTTCGTGACCGCGCTGGCCGCCCTGGCGGTGCTGGCGATAGCCGGCTGCGCGAAGGACCCGGCGCGCGCCGCCAGGGAATACGAGGCAAGCGGCGACGCCTACCTGGCCCGGAGGCAGCACCAGGAAGCGATCATCGAATACCGGAACGCCCTGAAGGCAACGCCCGACGCGGCGGGGATCCGCCACAAGCTGGCCGGCGCCTATCGGGCGTCCGGGGATCCGGTGAAGGCGTACGCCGAATTTTCGCGCGCCGCCGACCTCGACCCCAAGAATGTCGACGCCCAGATGCAGGCCGGCACGCTGCTGCTCGCTGCGCGCGAGTTCGAGCCGGCTCGGACCCGGGCGGAGCTGGCGCTCGCGGCGGATCCGAACCATGCCCCGGCGCACATCCTGCTGGGCAACGCGATGGCAGGGCTCAACGAGACGGCGTCGGCGCTGCGGCAGGTCGAACAGGCCATCGCGCTCGATCCGTCGTACGCCCCCGCGTGGACGGCCCTCGGCGCGGTGAGCTTCGCCGGCGGGAAGAAGGCGGAGGCGGCGGCCGCGTTCCAGCGGGCCGTGGAGCTGGCGCCGCGGTCTGTCGATGCACGCCTGGCACTCGCCAACTACCAGTGGGCGATCGGCACTGTCGAAGAGGCCGAGGCGACGCTGCGCGCCGCTCTGGCGCTCGAACCCGAGAACGTATCTGCCCATCGCGCCCTGGCCCTCCTGCTCGTGACCACGCGCCGGGCGCCGGAGGCGGAGACGCATTTCCGGGCGCTGGCGACGGACGCGGCGGGGCGGCTGGCACTCGCCGACTACTACATGGGCCTCGGACGGAATACCGAGGCACTCGCCATCCTGGCGGAGATTGAAAAGGCGGGGGACAAGTCGGACGCCAGGGCGGCCCGTCTCCGGACCGCGTCGATCCGCTATGCGACAGGGCAGAAGCAGGAGGCGCACCGCATCGTGGACGAGCTGATTGCCGAACGGCCGCGGAACGCCGAGGCACGCACGGCGAAAGCCAGGATGCTGCTGTCGGACGGCGGAGCGGCGGCCGAGGCGGTGGTGCAGGCGCGCGAAGCGGTGAAGGCCGACCAGGATCTGGTCGCGGCCCGCTACACGCTGGGTCTGGCCGCGCTTGCCCAGCGTGACCTGGTGGAGGCGGAGCGCGCGTTCGAAGCGGCGGCGCGCCTGAGCCCGCGGGCGGCGGCCGCCCAGATGCAGCTCGCACGGATCCGGCTGGCACGCGGGGAAATGGCTGGCGCGGTGTCGGCGGCGGAGCTGGCGGTCCGCGAGAGGCCATCCGACGCGCAGGCGGCGGTGCTCCTTGCCCAGACGCTTCGGGCCCAGGGAGACGTCGACCGGGCGAGCCGGGAGCTGACGCGCCGCATTGCGGACGACCCGGAGTCCGCCGCCCTGCACATCGAGATGGGGTGGCTGTCGCTGCACAGGGGCCAGCCCGCCGAGGGGCGCGCCTCCTTCCACGAGGCGCTGCGCCTGGCGCCCGGCTCGCTCGAGGCGCGGCACGGCGTGATTGCCAGCGACATCGCCGCCAGCGACGTGGCGGCGGCGCGCGCCCAGGTGTCCGAGTGGCAGAAAGCCGCCCCGTCGGATCTCCGGATACGGGTGCTCGCCGCGCGGGTCGAATTCGGCGCCGGCGCCATGGCGGAGGCCGAACGGCTCCTCGAGAGCGTGGTGGCCGCGGATGCGTCGCAGATCGAGGCCTACGAGCTGCTGGGCAGGATCTACGTCAGCCAGGGCCGGACGGAGCGCGCGGTGCAGCAGTACGAGGCGCTGGCGCAGCGATCGCCCGACCGGGGATCCGGCGCCCGCACCATGGTGGGAATGCTGCACGAAGCGCGCGGCGATCACGCCGCGGCGGCGGCCGCTTACGAGCAGGTCCTCTCGGACGATCCGAAAGCCGGTGTCGCCGCCAACAACCTGGCCTGGCTCTACGTTGCACAGGGGCGGCTCGATGACGGGCTGCGGCTGGCCAACGTGGCGCGGGACTCGCTGCGCCGCCGCCCTGAACCGGAGGACACGCGCGGCTGGATCTATCTGAAGAAAGGCCTCGCGACCCAGGCGATTGCCGCGTTCGAGGTGGCGCGCGAGCGCGCGCCGCAGAACCCGGTGTATCACTACCATCTCGGCCTCGCGCATCTGAAGACCGGGGAGAAAGCCCGCGCGCGCGCGGCGCTCACGCGCGCGCTGGAGCTGCGTTCGGACTTCGCGGGGGCCGATGACGCCCGGGCGCAGCTGAGCACCCTGCAGTAGCGTTCGCGACCAGCCGGGAGGATCCACCGGCGTCCCGTTGGAGGCGCCACAGCGGTCATCTCTCCCCCCGGAACTGCAGCGCCTCGCCGACATGGTGCGCCAGCACCAGCTCGCTCGCGTCGAGATCGGCGATGGTGCGGGCGACGCGCAGCACACGCTCGAACCCTCGCGCCGACAGCGTCAGCTTCGTCATCGCCCGCTCCATCAGGCGCCGTCCGTCTTCCGCCAGCCCCGCCGTGCGGCGCAGGCGACGGCCTTCGAGGCGGGCGTTGAGCGTGTGGTCGCGCGCCAGCTGGCGGGCGCGGGCGGCCACCACCCGCGCGCCGATCGCGGCGGAGCCCTCACCGGCGCTGTCCTGCTGCAGATCGCGGGGCGGCAGCGCGGTCACCGCGACCGCCAGGTCGATGCGGTCGCGCAGCGGGCCCGACAGCCGGGAGCTGTAGCGCGCGACCTGCTGCGGCGTACAGCCGCACCGGCGCGCGGCTTCCCCCGCATAGCCGCACGGACAGGGGTTCATCGCGCCGACCAGCATGAACGCCGCCGGAAACGTGGCCGTCCGCGCCGCACGCGCGATCCGGACGATGCCCTCTTCGAGAGGTTGGCGGAGGACTTCGAGTGCGTGGCGGCTGAACTCGGGCAGCTCGTCGAGGAACAGCACGCCGTGATGCGCCAGGCTGATCTCGCCAGGCCGCGGCACACTGCCGCCGCCGACGAGCGCGATGTCCGAGACGGTATGGTGCGGCGCCCGGAAGGGGCGGCTGGAGAGCAGCCCGCTGCCCGGCGGCACCAGGCCGGCCACGGAGTGGATGGACGTGACCTCCAGCGCCTCGTCAAACGAGAGAGGCGGCAGGATCCCCGCCACCCGCCGCGCCATCATCGTCTTGCCCGCCCCGGGGGGACCGACGAGCATGGTGTTATGCCCGCCCGCCGCCGCGATCTCGAGCGCGCGGCGCGCCAGCAGCTGGCCGTGGACGTCGGCGAAATCCAGCAGGCCCCCGCCCGGCACGGGCGGGGGCAGGGCAGCCGGCGGGGGGTCGGTGGGGAACCCCGACGGATCGTTCAGCGCCGCCACCGCCTCGGTCAACGTGCGCACGCCGTAGAGATGGAGGCCGGCGACGACCGAAGCCTCGCCGCGGTTGCCATGCGGCAGCAGGAGCGCGCGATAGCCGTCGCGCCGCGCCGCCGCGGCGACCGGAAGGACGCCGCGCGAGGGCAGGATCCCGCCGTCGAGCGACAGCGCGCCGATCAGCAGCACGTCGGCGATGTCGCGCCGGGCAATCGGCCCGGCCGCCGCCAGCACGCCGAGCGCAATCGGCAGGTCGAACGACGCGCCTTCCTTCCGCAGGTCGGCGGGGGAGAGGTTGACGGTGATCCGGTGCGGCGGGAATTCGAAGCCCGAGTTGCGGATGGCGCTGCGGATCCGATCGCGGCTTTCGCGGATGCCCGCGTCGGGCAGGCCGACCATGGCAAAGCAGGGCAGGCCGTGCGACACGTCCACCTCGACGCGAATCGCGCACGCGTCGATGCCATAGACGGCTGCCGTCCGCACGCAGGCGAGCATGCATCCGGGCAATGCAAGAAGCCGTGCCTGGCGATTTGCCGGGGATTTCGTGAGGGAAGGGTGCGAGCGCGCAGGAACTGAGATGCGCGCCGCGGGCCGGGTACGCGGAAAGTGCCGGGCGCGAGCTCCGCAGCCGGGGCCACGGAGTCGCGCGACGGGTGCGGGGACGGCTAGTTGGCCGGGACGGTCAGCCGGCTGCCGACGGTGATCAGGTTGCCGCGAATCTGGTTCATGCGCTTGAGCTTCTCGACCGTGGTGTCGAAGAGGCGGGCGATCGACGAGAGCGTGTCGCCGCGCTTCACCCGGTAGGTCAGCGGCCGGCTGGTCTCGGCGGCGCGCTTCACCGTGGCGACCGAGGCCGGCCCGCCGATGGCGCGCGACGCGACGGTCACCGGCGCCGGCCGTTCCGCGCGGGCGGCCAGCAGCGTGGCGGGCGCGCGCGGGATGATCAGCTCCTGGCCCGAGCGGAGGCGCGAGCGGGTCGTCAGATGGTTGGCTTCCGCCAGATCCACCCGGCTCACGCGCAGCTTGCGCGCGACGGTGGCGAGCGTCTCCCCGCGCCTGACCGTGTACCAGTTGAGCGCCCCCAGCTCAGACGGGTCAGCGTCCGCGAGCTCCGCCCGCAGCTTGTCAGCCGTCCCCTGCGGCACCTTTACTTCATAGTCCGGGTACTTCACCGGCGTGGTCCAGCGCCGGAGCTCGGGGTTGAGGGACTGGATCTCGTCGATGGTCGTGCCCGTCCACTCGGCGACCCGGCGCAGGTCGACGGCGCGCGGCAGCGCCACCTTGTCGTACGCGAGCGCCTCGGCGGCGGCGGATTCCAGGCCGTATTGTGCCGGGCTCTTGGCCACGATGATGGCGGCGAGGATGAGCGGCACGTAGGCGCGGGTTTCCTTCGGCAGATAGCGCGACGACTGCGCGAGCGACCAGAAGTCGCTGGTGCGCGAGGCCTTCAGCGCGCGCTGCACCCGTCCCTGCCCGCCGTTGTAGGCGGCCAGCACGAGGTGCCAGTCGCCGTCGAACAGCTTGTGCAGCATCTTGAGATATTTGGCGGCGGCAACCGTGGCCTTCTCGGGATCCGACCGCTCGTCGACGTACCAGTCGGTCTTGAGCCCGTGGTCCTTCGCCGTCGGCTTCATGAACTGCCAGGGCCCCTTGGCGCTCGCCTTGGACAGCGCGTTGGTCTTGAAGCCGCTCTCGATGACCGGGATGTACGCCAGGTCCAGCGGCAGCCCTTCGGCCCGGAACACGTTCTGGATCATCGGCAGGTACTTCGCGCCGCGCACCAGGCTCTCCTGCACGTAGTCGCGCAGGCGCCCGCTGAGGAGCTCGACCGCCGCCAGGACCTGTTCGTTCTGCGGAATCGGGACGTCGTGTTCGGTGGCTGCCAGATTGGCCGCGACGGTGGCTTCGGTCGAGGCGGCGGCGTCCGGTCTCGGGAACGTCGCGATGGAGAGAATCTCGTCGATCGAGGCGGGCTCGGTGCGCCGTTCGGAGAACCCGTCCCCCTGGGCCAGCGCGGTCACTTCGTGGGCGTTGATGCGGTCGATCAGCCGGTCGAAGTGTTCGCGCAGCCGGGCGTCGGACCGCGCGCCGTAGGGGGACTCGAGCAACACGTCCACCGCCCGGTCGAACTCCTGGCGGGCGCGGTCGAGATGACCAAGCTTCAATTCGCGCTCGCCAACGGCAAAGTGCTCCTGCGAGGCGGCGATCAGGCTGCTGACGGGATCCGGCGTGGGCGGCGGCGCCTGTAGAGGTACAGGGACGGCCGCGGACGCCGGCTGGGGCGGCGCGGAGGGCGACTGCGGCTTCGGATTTCCGCCACATGCCGCCAGCGCCACACAGGCGCCTGCAAGACATGCGAGGGGGGACGGCAGCCAGGCACGACTGGACATTCGGGCGCTCCCGCGAGGGCTTCGGCCGCGCGACGACGCGCTGCCAGTCCCTGTTGAGGTCGCCCCCCTGCCGGGGGGCTCCATTATTTGTCTGCGCCGGGCGACCGTGCTGCCGGCCGGCGAGCCTTCCACCAACGGGCCGCGGCGTGGCCGCGGTAGGAGTCTGCAGACTGTGACCGCCCGCGGCCAGGCGCGCGCGGACGAGTTGTTGGGAACCCTGGGTACGGCTGGGGAGGTCAGAATAGCACTGCCTGCCCGGCAAGGTCAACCGTAACCCCAACCCCATCAAGAGTTGTGGCTATCTGGGCCACGCGGCATACACGAACAACCGATGCTGCTCCCCGAGGTCGCGCGCCGCCGGCGTCACGATCGATCGCTCCGCGATTGTTATCTTCCGCCCCTGCCTCACCGCTTGCCGCACATCGTCTTCGCAGACGAAATCGGCGGGCTTTTCGGTGGCCGCCGCGGCTGCGGGCTGGGGGGCGCCTGTCCGTCCGGGGGTGGCCGGTGCGGGCGGCGCAGCCGGGGGAGCCGGGGACGGGACGGCAGCGGCCGACGGCGGAGTATACCCCCGCGACGCCAAAAACTGGTCAATCCTGCGGGCCAGCGAGTCTGCCGTCAGCCCGGTCGGGGCCGCGACGGCCGGCGCCTTGGGCAGCGGCGCCGCCGCCGGCGCATCCTCCGCCCTCCCGGTGCGGACGACCGCCGGGGTGATTTCGTAGGCGAGACGCTTGATGTTGAGCAGGTGACGGGGGGAGATGTTGTCGGACGTGATGTTGCCGCCGTAGCCCCCGCACCCCAGCGTCATCGCGGGATCGAGCCCCGTGGTCAGCCCGATGGACCCGTGCGTGGTCGGGGAATTGACGACCACCCGGTAGGCGGGTTTTTTCAGGCCGAACTGCAGGATGATGTCGTCGTTCCGGCTGTGGATCGACATCGTGTGCCCCATGCCGCCGTAGCGCAGAATCTGCTTGCACCGCTCGCAGCCTTCACGCCAGTCGCTGACAATATAGAAGGAGAGGACGGGGCACAGCTTCTCGATCGAGAGCGGGTAGTCCCGCCCCACGCCGGCCAGCTCCGCCAGCAGGACCCGCGTGCCCTCGGGCACCGTGATGCCGGCCTGTTTGGCGATATAGGCCGCTGGCCGCCCCACGAGCGCCGGATTGGGAAGCCGCTGCGGGCTGACGAGCACCCGGCCTACCGCGTCGATCTCGGCCGCGGACATGAAGTAGCCGCCGCCGGCCTGGAACGCGCGCTTCACCTCTTCAACCACCGGGGCATCGACCACGACCGAGTTCTCGGAGGAGCAGAGCACGCCGTTGTCGAAGGTCTTGCCCGTGATGATGTCGCGGACGGCCTTGGCCAGGTCGGCGCTCCGCTCGATGAAGGCGGGGGCGTTTCCGGGACCGACGCCGTAGGCCGGTTTCCCGGCGCTGTAGGCGGCGCGGACGAGGCCCATCCCGCCCGTCGCCAGGATGACCGCCGTCTCCCGCGCCTTCATCAGCTCCTGGGTGCCCTCGATCGTCACCGTCTTCATCCAGGAGATCGAACCGTCGGGCGCGCCGGCGCGGCGTGCGGCCTCCTCCATGATCTCGGCCACCCGGGTGATGCAGCGGACCGCGGCCGGGTGGGGGCTGATGACGATCGGGCACCGCGCCTTGAGCGCGATCAAAATCTTGTAAATCGCTGTCGACGTAGGGTTTGTCGACGGGACGATGGCGCAGACCACGCCGAAGGGCTCGGCGATCTCGATGACCTTGCGGTCGTCGAGGCGGCGGATGACACCGACCGTCTTGATCGGCTTGATGAAGTTGTAGACCTTCTCGGAGGCGAACAGGTTCTTCTGAACCTTGTCGGCCACGACGCCGTAGCCGGTCTCTTCGTGGGCGAGGCGGGCGAGGGCTTCGGCCTGGGGGGTCACCGCGGCGGCCATCGCATCGACGATGGCGTCGATCTGAGCCTGGGAGAGCTCGGCGAGGGTGGCGGCGGCGTCCTTGGCGCGGCGGGCGAGCGTCCGCGCTTCCTGGGCGGAGGCGAGGTCTCGGTCGGACCGATCCGGCATTTACGACGCCTTCGAGTCCTTGGCCTTCGGCAGCACCTTCTCGACTTCCGCGTGCGGCCGCGGGATGACGTGCACGGAGATCAGCTCGCCGACACGGCGGGCCGCGGCGGCGCCGGCGTCGGTCGCGGCCTTGACGGCCCCGACGTCCCCCCGCACCATCACCGTGACGTAACCGGCGCCGATGTACTCCTTGCCGGCGAGCACCACGTTGGCCGTCTTGACCATGGCGTCCGCCGCTTCGATGGCGCCAATCAACCCTTTGGTTTCCACGAGACCGAGCGCGTCTGACATAACCGAGTCGAAGGCTAACATATTGCAGTACCTCGAACAACTGCAGTACCATCCTCCCTCCGCATGAAGCAGACAAGACTCGTCAAGGATGTGTGTGTGCAGAGCGTGCGCGCGATGCTCTGCGTGGCGCTGATGGCAGCCGTGCCGGCCGGGTGCGGCCGCGAGGAAGCGAACGACCCGCCGGTCGCGACGCCGGGCTTCACGATGTCGCGGGCGCAGGCGGCCATCGGCAGCCCGGTCACGCTGACGTATCGCTTCCAGGTGGCGCCGGGCGCGAAGATCGACGGCGACTACCGGGTCTTCGTCCACGTGCTGACGCCGGATGGCGAGCAGATGTGGACCGACGATCACTATCCGGTCAAGCCGACGTCGCAGTGGACGCCGGGGGAGACGATCGAATATTCGCGGACGGTGTTCGTGCCGAACTACCCGCACGTCGGCGACGCGGAGGTCCGCCTCGGGCTCTACTCCGACGCCGGCCGGCGCCTGGCGCTCTCCGCCCAAGAAGCCTCCCGCCGCGAATACGTTGTCGGGCGCTTTGAGGTGCTGCCGGTTTCCGAGAACATCCTGCTGGTGGACAAGGACGGCTGGCATCCGGCCGAGCTGGCGGCCGACAACCCCGCGTCCGAGTGGCGATGGACGGGGAAGCGCGCCGTGACCTCGTTCAAGAATCCTGGCAAGGCGGCCACCCTCTTCCTCGAGTACGATGCCCGTCCCGACCTCTTCACGCCGCCGCAGCAGGTGACGATCAGCATCGGCAGTCAGGTGATTGCCACGTTTGCCGCCGATTCCCGGGAGAAGAAGCTGCTGACGTTCCCCGTGGCCGTCGAGCAGTTCGGGTCGCGCGAGCTGGTGGAGCTGGAGATTGCCGTGGACCGCACGTTCGCGCCTGGCGGCGGCGACACGCGCGAGCTGGGCATCAGAGTGTTCCACCTGTTCCTCGACGCGCGCTGACCGCCGCGACGGGACCCATCTCTCCAATACAGAGCTCGCACTTCACTACAGCTCGGCCGGGCTCCAGGGGCTCGCCCGGGGACCTCTTCTGTAGTGTTTCTGGACACATCCGTCGGCTGGATGGTAGGATGGGGACCTCGCATGCTTCTGAGACTCCCCTGTTTCTTTTCGCTGGCCGCCCTGTTTGTTGTGATGTCCGCGGCGCCGGCCCGTGCCGAGCTCGTCGTGCTGACGTCTGGCGCCACCCTGTCGGTGTCGTCCCACCGCATCGACGGAGACTCGGTGGTACTGCAGATGCGCAGCGGCGGCGAGCTGACCTGTGCGCGGTCGCTGGTTGACCGGATCGTCCCGGACGAGGTCCCCTACCAGGAGCCCCAGCCGCCGGCGCCCGCCGCTTCCGAGCCGGTCACGCCGGAAAACGACGAGGCGGCGGTGCCGGACGGGCCCTACGGCGAGATCATCGCGAGCCATGGCGCAGGCCCACGGTGTGGACCCGATGCTGGTGCAGGCGCTCATCAAGGTCGAATCGAACAACCGGCCGACCGCCCGGTCGCACAAGGGCGCCATGGGCCTGATGCAGCTGATGCCCGCGACGGCCCGCCAGTACAACCTGCGCAATCCCTACGATCCGAAGGCCAACATCGCGGCCGGGGTCAAGCACCTGAAGTCCCTGATCGACCGGTGGGGCGTGGAACTGGCGCTGGCGGCCTACAACGCCGGGGAAGGCGCGGTGCGGAAGTTCAACGGCATCCCGCCGTATCGCGAGACCCGGACCTACGTGAAGCGGATTCTTTCGCTCGCGGGCCTCAAATAGCCGCGCCGCGGCGCCGCACCAAGCCACCCACTCCCATTCCCTGTCTAACCAGAAGACCTGCGTCCCGATCCGGCCCGGCTGGCCCGGATCGGCTGATGTATAATTTGCGGATTGCGGTCGGCCGATAATGTCAACAGTGACAAGAGCTTGCGCCGGGCGGCGGGGACACGGGCGGTAGCCGGTGGAGTTTCGCTGCAGGCTCGGAACTCCCGGAGGCGAGATCATCGAAGGGATCTACGCCGCCGACAGCGAAGCGCGCCTCCGGCGGGAGTTCGAGGACAAGGGCCTCTACGTTCTCGGCATCCAGCGGGCGGGCGGTCTCGCTCTGGGCCGCATTCCGCTTCCCACCCGGGCGCGGGTCTCGACGCGCGAGTTCCTGGTCTTCAACCAGGAGCTGGCCACCCTGCTGAAGGCGGGCATGCCGCTCGTCCAGTCGCTCGACATCCTGCGGCGGCGGGTCGCCAACCCTCTCTTCAAGTCGGTCCTGGACGACGTGCAGGAGCGGGTGCGGGCGGGCAGTGCGCTGTCGGAGGCGTTCGAGGCGCATGGCGCGCTGTTCCCCGGCGTCTACACCGCCTCGCTCCTGGCCGGCGAGAAGAGCGGCAACCTCGAGCAGGTCATCCGCCGCTACGTCGCCTACGTCAAGGTGGTCGCCACGGTCCGGCGCAAGACGATTTCGGCGCTGGTCTATCCGGTCATCCTGCTGGCGCTGTCGCTGGTGGTGGTCTCGATCATCGTGCTGCGGGTGGTGCCGGAGTTCGGGGCGTTCTACGCGCAGTTCGACCGCGAGCTGCCGCTCTCGACGCGCATGATCGTGGCGGTCTCGAACTTCGCGCGCGGCTACTTCGTGCTGATCCTGCTGGCGCTGGCGGGGGCGGTGGTCGGGTTGTGGATGTGGTTCCGGCATCCGGCGCAGCGGCGAGCGGCTCGACCGCTGGCTCCTGCAGCTGCCGGCGATCGGGCCGATCGCGCGGAAGTTCTCGACCTCCCAGGCGTCGCGCACGCTGGCGACGCTGCTCGGCGGCGGCATTCCGCTGGTCAACGCCATCGACGTCTCGGCCAAGTCGATCAAGAACCGCTACATCGCGCGGGAGCTGCGAGGTGGCGGGGCAGAAGGTGCGCGAGGGGCGGGCGCTCGCGGCGGCGATGAACGAAAGCGGCGCCTTCGCGGACGTCGCGGTCAAGATGGTCGAGGTGGGGGAGTCCACCGGCGCGCTGCAGGAGATGCTGAACAGCCTCGCCGACTTCTTCGACGAGGAGATCGACACCAATCTCAGCCGCTTCATCACGCTGGTGGAGCCGCTGATGCTGGTGGTGATGGGCATCGTGATCGCGGGGCTCCTCCTCGCGCTCTACATGCCGCTCTTCAACATGGGCGGCCTGTCGTGACGCCGGCACCGTCGTTGCGGAGACGGAACGAAGGTCAGGGGATATGAACGAGGGCGAGATCTACGTCGGGGCTCCGGAAGTCACGCCAGCCGAGCAGCTGGCCGAGGCGGCGCACGCCCGGCGGCTGGCGGAGCGCTACCGGCTGCCGTTCGTCGACCTCGCGCAGTTCAGCATCGACCACGAGCTGTTCCGGGCGATTCCCGCCGACCTGATGCTGCGCTACGGCTTCGTGCCGTACCGGCGCGACGGCAGCGCCCTGGTCATCGTCGTGTCGGATCCGACCGACCTGCCGATGATCGACGAGCTCGCGGTGCTGCTGGCGACGCCGATCAAGATCACCGTCGGCACGCCGTCGGCAATCCAGGCGATCCTCAAGAAGAGCGAGAGCTCGCAGCGCGTGCTCGAGGAGGCGACCGAGAGCTTCCAGCTGCAGATCCTGCGCGAGGACGAGATCGGGGTCGACGAGCAGCTCACCGTCGACAAGCTGACGGCGGACCAGAGCCCGGTCATCCGCCTGGTCGACACCACGATCTATTCGGCGATCCAGCGCCGCGCCAGCGACATCCACATCGAGACGCAGGACGATGCGGTGCACGTGAAGTACCGCATCGACGGCGTGCTGCAGGCGGCGATGCGGCCGATCGACAAGCGGTTCCACAGCACGATCATCTCGCGCGTCAAGGTCATGGCGGAGCTCGACATCGCCGAGAAGCGGGTGCCGCAGGACGGCCGCTTCAAGGTGCGGCTCGGCGGCAAGAGCATCGACTTCCGCGTCTCGATCATGCCGAGCGTGCACGGCGAGGACGCGGTCATCCGCATCCTCGACAAGGAGTCGATCAGCGAGCAGTTCCACGAGCTGCGGCTCGACATCCTCGGCTTCCCCGAGGACGAGCTGCGCCGCTTCCGCAAGTACATCGCCGAGCCCTACGGCATGGTGCTGGTCACCGGCCCGACCGGCAGCGGCAAGACGACGACGCTCTACGCGGCGCTCTCGGAGATCAAGTCGATCGAGGACAAGATCGTCACCATCGAGGATCCGGTCGAGTATCAGCTGCGCGGCATCACCCAGATCCCGATCAACGAGAAGAAGGGGCTGACGTTCGCGCGCGGCCTGCGCTCGATCCTGCGCCACGATCCCGACAAGATCATGGTCGGCGAGATCCGCGACGCCGAGACGGCGCAGATCGCCATCCACTCGGCGCTGACCGGCCACCTGGTGTTCACCACCGTCCACGCCAACAACGTGCTCGACGTGCTCGGCCGCTTCCTCAACATGGGGGTCGAGGCCTACCAGTTCGTCTCGGCGCTCAACTGCGTGCTGGCGCAGCGGCTGGTGCGGAACATCTGCGTGCACTGCAAGCGGCCGGCGAAGGTCACCCGGGCGCAGCTCGAGGAGTCGGCGCTCGATCCGGTGCTCGAGTTCAGCGGCAAGTTCTTCGAAGGGGCGGGCTGCATCGAGTGCGGCGGCACCGGCTACAAGGGGCGCACGGCGATCTGCGAGCTGCTCGACCTGACCGACAACATCCGCGAGATGATCCTCGACAAGCGGCCGACGTCGGAGATCAAGAAGGCGGCGCGCGAAGAAGGCATGCGGTTCCTGCGCGAGAGCGCCGTCGAGCAGGTGCTGCATCGGCAAGACGACGCTGCGCGAAATCAACAAGGTGACGTTCGTCGAATGAGCCACCCACACGCGTCGGTTCCCGCCTGGCTGGCCAGCCCGCCGCCGCCGATCGCCGTGGAGATCACCGCGTCGCGGATCACCGGCGTGGCGCTCGCTGACGGCGGCGGCAGCGGCGCGACGGTCACGGCGCACGCCAGCGAGCCGCTCGGCGAGGCGGTCGCGGTGCCGGCGCTGAACGCCGTCAACATCCACGACGAGCGGGCCCTGGCCGAGGCGCTGCGGGCGGGTGCTCGGGGCGCTCGGCGGGCGGACGCGCCGCATCGCGCTGGTGCTGCCCGACTCGGTCGCCAAGGTGTCGCTGCTGCGCTTCGACAAGGTGCCGGCCAAGGCGCAGGATCTCGAGCAGCTGATCCGCTGGCAGGTCCGCAAGTCGGCGCCGTTCCGCATCGAAGACGCGCAGGTGTCGTGGCAGCCGTCGCTGCCGCTGCCCGGCGGCGGCCGCGAGTATCTCGTGACCGTGGCGCGGCGCGACATCATCCGCGGCTACGAGCAGGCCTGCGAGGCGGCCGGCGCGCACGCCGGCATGGTGGACCTGGCGAGCTTCAATCAGATCAACGCCGTGCTCGCCGGCGGCGTCGTCGCCGGCGACTGGCTGCTGGTGCACGTGGCGGCCGACTACGCGACGCTGGCGCTGGTGCGCGGGACCGACGTGGTGTTCTATCGCAACCGCACCGCGACCGCCGGCGACAGCGATCTGGTGGACCTGGTGCACCAGACGGCGATGTACCACGAGGACCGCCTCGGCGGCGGCGGCTTTGCCCGCGTCGTGCTGGCCGGCGCGGCGGTCATCGGCCTCGACGAGGCGGAGCGGCTGCGGCGCACGCTCGGCGAGCGGACCGGGCGCGCGGTCGATCTGATGGACTTCCGGCCGGCGGCCGCGCTCCGCGACCGCATCGCCGCCGGGCCCGAGCTGCTCGACGCCCTCGCCCCCGCGCTCGGCATCCTGCTGCGCGAGCGCCGCGCGGCGCCGGCCGGCGCCGCCCCGTCCGAGGTCGCCTGATGCTGCGCCACAATCTCTCCACCCGCCCCTTCTACAACGAGCGCATCGTCCAGGTGCTGCTCGGGCTGGCCGGGGCCGTCGTGCTGGTGCTGACCGCCTACAACGCCATCCGGATCGTGGCGCTGTCGCGGCAGAACACCGAGTTCTCGACGCTGATCGACCGCGATCGCGGCGAGGCGCAGCGGCTGACCGCCGAGGCCCGCCGCATCCGCGCCGGCATCAATCAGGACGAGCTGCAGGGCACGGCGCAGGCCGCGGCGTCGGCGAACAAGCTGATCGACCAGCGGACGTTCTCGTGGACCGAGTTCTTCAACCGTATCGAGGACACGCTGCCGCCCGACGTGATGATCACGGCGGTCCGGCCGAGCTTCGACGAGAACCGCAGCGTCATCAACATGACCGTGCTGGCGCGGCGCACCGAAGACATCGACGAGTTCATCGAGAAGCTCGAGGCGACCGGCGCCTTCCGCAACGTGCTGCTGCCGCAGGTGGACCGCACCGAGGAGGGCATGAACAAGGCGTCGCTGCGGGCCGACTATGCCGCATCGCCGCCGCCCGCCGAGCGGGCCGCTGACGCGCCCGCGGCCACGCCGTCCGCCGCGGCGCCGGGCCGGGGAGGCGCGCGATGACCGACATGGCGCGCATCGTGTCGGAGAACCGCCGCGCGGTGTGGATCATCGCGGCGGGGCTGCTGGTGAACGCCGCGCTCTACGCGCTGGTCGTCTACCCGCTGGCGCAGCGCGTGCAAAGCGAACAGCAGCAGGCGGGGAGCGCAACGCGCGAGCTGGTCGCGGCGCGGCGGGCGTTCGAGATGGCGCGCGGCACGGTCACCGGCAAGCAGCAGGCCGACCAGGAGCTCCAGACGTTCTACCGCGACGTGCTGCCGCCGGACTTCAGCGGCGCGCGGCGCATGTTGTATCAGCCGCTCGACCAGCTCGCCCGGAAGTCGAACCTGACGATCGTGACCTACCGCTTCACCCCGGAGGCGGACACCAGGGGCAGCCTGCGCAAGCTGACGATGACGCTCAACCTGTCCGGGGACTACGCGGACGTGCGGCGCTTCATCCACCAGCTCGAGACGGCGCCGGAGTTCCGCGTGCTCGAGAGCGTCACCGTGGCGCAGAGCGAAGAAGGGGAGCGGCGTCTCAACGTGTCGGCGGACGTGGCGACCTACTATCGGGACGGGGCGAATGGAAACTGAGCCATCCGCCGCGCCGTCGAAGCGGCCGCGCCCGCTCCTGCTGGCCCTCCTGGGCAGCGTGCTGCTGGTGCTGCTGCTGATGCGGTTCACCGGGTCGACCGCCCAGGTGCCGGCCGCGTCTAATCCACGGGGCGCGCCCGCGCAGGCGCAGGGCCGCGGCGACGTCGATGTCGATCCGGCACGGCTCGACGTCCGGCTGGAGTCGCTCGAAGGGGAGCGGCCGGGTCCCGGCGACTCGGATCGGAACCCGTTCGGGTTCCAGGCGCGCGTCGAGCGCCAGGCGCCAGCCACGGAGCGGGGGGCTGGCCGGCCGGTGCCAACCGTGGAAGCCCCGTCCGGGCCGCCGCCGCCACCACCGCCGCCGCCCATCACGGTGAAGTTCCTGGGCACCATCGAGCTGCCGAGCGGCAAGGTTGTCGCGGTGCTGACGGACTGTTCCGTCGGGCACCGCACAATTCACGCCGAGGAAGGTCAGGCGGTGCTCGGACAGTACCGGCTGGTGAAGATTGGCCTGCAGTCGGTGATCATCGAGCACCTCGACGGCCAGGGGCGGACGACGCTGGCGAAGGACGGGCAGGAATGCGTATGGAAATAGGAGCGCGCGTGACGAAGCAGAAACTGGGAGTCGTGCTGGTCCTGGTGGCGCTTGCCGCGTCAACCGCCGGCTGCGCGGCGGGGCGCGCCTACCGGCGCGGGCAGGAGGCGTCGCGGGCCGGCGACTGGGATGCCGCCGTCACGCACTACACCCGGGCGGTGCAGGAGAATCCCGACAGCCCGGAGTACAAGATTGCGCTCGAGCGCGCGATGCAGAGCTCCGCGCAGGAGCACATCGGCCGCGCCCGCCAGCTCGAAGAGAAGGATCAGCTCGACCTGGCGCTGCTCGAGTACCGCAAGGCCGTGGAGATGGACGGCACCAACCGGCTGGCGGCGGCGCGCGCCGCGGAGCTGGAGCGGACCATCCGCGACCGCATCGAGGCGTCGCGGCCGAAGCCGCGGATCGAGACGCTCCGCCAGCAGGCACGGCAGGGGCCGCCGCCGCTGATCGGGCTGCGCGAGGTGCTGCCGCGGCTGACCTTCAACCAGTCCAGCGTGCGCGACATTCTCACCACCATCGGCAGCAGCGCCGGCATCGTCGTCACCTACGACCAGGCGTTCGCCGACAAGGCGTACAGCACGACGCTCGAGGACGTCACCGTCGAGCAGGCGCTGCAGCAGATCATGACCGCCAACCAGATGTTCTACAAGGTGCTGAACCCGAAGACCATCCTGGTGATCAACGACCGGGCGGACAAGCGCCAGCAGTACGACGACATGGTGGTGAAGGTGTTCTACGTGTCGCACGTCGGCGCCCAGGAGCTGTCGCAGATGATCACGACGATCATGCGGGTGCCGCAGATGCCGGTGCCCCCGGTGATCATGGCGCACCCGGACAAGACGGTGAACACCATTACCGTGCGCGGCACCACCCAGGTGGTCGACATCATCGAGCGGCTGATCCGGTCGAACGACAAGCCGCGCGCCGAGGTGGTGATCGACGTCCAGATCCTGGAAGTGAACCGCGCCCGCGCCAAGCAGTACGGGCTGAGCCTGAACAACTACGCCATCGGCATGATGTTCTCCCCCGAGGTGGCGCCGCCCAACACCAGCACGCCGCCGTCGAGCGCGCCGGCGTCGCCGCCGCCGTTCAACGTCAACACCATCAGCCAGGGGGTCAGCACCGCCGACTTCTACGCCACGGTGCCGACCGCGCTGGTGCGGTTCCTCGAGTCCGACACCAACACCAAGACGATCGCCAAGCCGCAGCTGCGCGGCGCCGAAGGCACCAAGCTGACGATGAACCTGGGCGACGACATCCCGGTGCTGCAGACCGTGTTCGGCGCCGCCGCGCCGGGCGGCGTGGCGACGCTGCCGTCCTCGTCGTACACCTACCGGCCGATCGGCGTCATCCTCGAGGTGCTGCCGCGCGTGACCTACGACGGCGAGATCATCCTCGAGATCGTCATCGAGAACAGCACGCTCGGCGGGTCGATCGACGTCGGCGGGCAGTCGGCGCCGACCTTCGGCACGCGCAAGGTCACCACCAAGCTGCGGCTGCGGGAAGGGGAGTCGAACCTGCTCGCCGGGCTGCTGCGCGAGCGCGACCGCCGCGATTTCCGCGGCTTCCCCGGCCTGCTGCGCCTGCCGGTCTTCAAGCAGTTCCTGTCGGACAACGACCAGTCCATCGAGCAGACCGACATCGTCATGCTCCTGACGCCACACATCGTGCGGACGCACGAGCTGACGGCGGAGGACCTGGCGCCGATCTACATCGGCACGCAAACGAACCTCGGGCTTGGCGGTCCGCCGCCGCTCATCGCGCCGCCCGCCGAGGCGCCGGCCGCGCCGCCAGCCGGGGCCACCGGCCCGACGGAAGTGATCCCGACGACCCCCGGCATCTCCCCGGGCGGTCTGGGACGGCCGCAGGTGGCGCCCCCCGGCACGTCAACCGTGCCGACGCTGGTGACGCCGCTGCCGCCAGCGGCCGCGCCGGGTACGCCGGCACCGGCACCGGCGCCGGTCGAACCTCCCGTGGCACCGCCGGCTGGCGTTCCGCCGTTCGTGGAGCCGGCGCCATCGCCGACGCCGTCGCCAGTCCCGCCGCGCGATCCGGTGGCCCCCGCGCCGGACGCGGCGGCGCCGGGCCGTCCGGCGACCACGCCGGCGCAGGTGATCCTGACCGTGCCCGGGACGACGTTCCAGGTGGCGGGCGGGCCGTACACCGTGCCGGTGTCCATCAACAACGCGCAGCGCGTGTCCACGATGACGCTGACGGTGACGTTCAATCCGAACGTGCTGCGGGTGCGGAACGTGCAGGACGGCACCTTCATGCGCCAGGGCGGCGTGGCCACCAGCTTCACGCCGCGGATCGACGCGCCCGCCGGCCGCGTCGACATTGTCATCACGCGCACCGGCGACCAGACTGGCGCGACCGGCGCGGGCCTGCTCGGCGCGCTGCTGTTCGATGCCGTTTCGCCGGGCAGCTCGAACATCCAGGCCAGCGGCGTCGCGACCACGCCGGAGGGAGGCGCCGTGCCGGTGCAGTTCAGCCCGGTGACGGTCACGGTGCGGTAGGCCGGCAGAACCAGGGAATGCCACAGGTGCCAGGAACGCCGGGACGGCGGAGGGCGCGCGGCAGCCGCGGCTTCACGTTCATCGAGCTGCTCGTCGTCACGACGATCCTGCTGATTCTCGCCTCCGCGGTGATGCCGCTCGCGCGCGTGACGATGCAGCGCCAGAAGGAGATCGAGCTGCGGCGCAACCTGCGGGAGATGCGCACGGCTATCGACAAGTTCAAGGAGGCGGCCGACGCCGGCGCCATCGGCGCGTTCGACCTCAAGGCCGGGGCCGAGGGCTATCCCGAGAACCTCGAGATTCTCGTGGATGGCGTCAGCGTCGTGAACGACCAGTCGGGCCGCAAGCTCAAGTTCCTGCGGCGGATCCCGATCGATCCGTTGACGAGCTCGACCGACTGGGGCCTGCGCTCCTATCAGGACAAGCCGGACGCCACGTCGTGGGGTGGGCAGAACGTCTTCGACGTGTACACGAAATCGACCGGCACGGCGCTGGACGGCACGAAATACAGGGACTGGTAAGGACCGGCCGCAGGCGAGGCCCGGTCAGGATGTCATGCGATGCAAATGAGCCAGGGTGCGCAGGCTGCCGCCTGCCGTGACGGGCTGACCGCCGCCGGCGCGCCGCGAACGACCCCGACGTGGATGGCCGCCCTGCGCCCGCGCGCCCGGCGGTCCGGCGAGCGCGGCTTCACCCTCATCGAGCTCCTGGTGGTGATCTCGATGATCTCGATCCTCGCGGCGATGGGGGTGGCGCAGTACCGCAACAGCGTCCGCCGCGCCCAGGAAGCGACGCTGAAGACCGACCTGTTCCACATGCGCGACGCCATCGATCAGTACTACGCCGACAAGGGCAAGTACCCGTCGGCGCTGGACGCGCTCGTCACCGACGGCTACCTGCGCAAGATCCCCGAAGACCCCATCACCCAGTCGGCCGACACCTGGACGACCGTCCCGGCCGAGGCCGATACCGCCAATCCGTCCGCCGAGCCCGGCGTCTACAACGTGAAGAGCGGCGCCACCGGCACGTCGATGGACGGCAGCGCGTATTCGGAGTGGTAGGAAGAACTGGAGAACTGGGGAACGGGGGGACTGGGCGACATCCACGGTGTGCCGTCATCGCAACTACCCGCGCAGAGCCGCGCCCACGCGTCCGAATGTTGGTGTGGCCGCGGAGGTACACGCGCCGGAGGCCGCCGGTCGATGTGCGCCAGGTCTGAGCGGGTCGGCGTCTCGATCCCCGACACCCATCGTGCGGAGGGACACCGGACCGGTCCCCTCAATCGGCGCTCTTCTCCAGTAACGACTCTGGTGCGCGGCGCGTGGAGAACCGAGGACGTCAGTTCCCCAGTTCCCCAGCTCCCGCGTTCCCCAGCTATCCCTACGGCTTCACGACCACCGCCGTCGCGCCGTCGCCGCTCGGCCCGCTGGCCTGGACCACGGTGACGGTGATGCCCTTGGTGCCCGAGGTCGTCCAGAACACCGACTGCCGGTTGCTCGCGGTGTTCACCGACGGTGGCACCGCGCCCGAGCCGAAGTTCCACTCGTAGCGGATGATCGTGGACGTGTTGCCCGAGACGGTGGCGGTGACGATCACGCTCTCGCCGACGGCCGGGTTGCTGTTCGACACCGTCAGCGTCACCGCGGGGGGCTGGCCCGGCAGGATCGTGACCGCGCTCGCCACCTGCTCGCTGCAGCCGCCGGCATCCGTGGCGGTGGCGCGGACGATGTAGCTGCCCGCCTCCGCATAGGTGTGGCTGACCGGCGTGGCGCCGCTGATCGCGCCGAGCGGCTGGGTGCTGCCGTCGCCGAAATCGAGCAAGACGTTGCTGATGTTGGCGGTCGAGGAGATGTTCACGGTGAACGTGGCCGGAACGCCCGCCGACACGTTGCCCGTTGGCGGCGTGATGCCGATGCCCGTGCGCGGGCTGAGGGTGACGGTGACCGGCGCGGTCTTGCCGCCGGCGTTGGCGGTCACGGTGGCCTCGCGCGACGCGGTCAGCCGCGTCCGGGCCACGCCGCTGCTGTCGGTCGTGGCGGTCGACGGCGCCACCTGGCCGGTGGTCGTCGTGAACGTGACCGGGACCCCGGACACGCCGGCGCCGCTCGTGTCCTCGACGCGGGCCGCGATCTCCGAGGTGCCGCCGGTACAGCCGAGCGCCTGGGGCGAGGCGGTCACCGCGATGCGCTCGACGGCGGCGGTGCCCACCCGCAGGTTCTCGAGCCGGCCCGAGGCGCCGCCCGAGAACGCGGTGATGGTGGCCGTGCCGCTCTGCTCGCCCGCGATGAACCGCACGCGCACCTGGCCGTTTTCGGTCCGTGCCTCCGCCGGCTCAATCCGCCCGATCGTCGTCGTAAAGGTGACGACAGTGCCGTTCTGGACGGGCGTGCCCGCGCCGGTCGTGGCCGTGGTCGTCGGCGCGGTTGGCGTGGTTGGTGTCTGGCCGGGCGTGGTCGGGGTCGTCGGGGTCGTCGGCGTTGTCGGAGCCGTTGCCGTGCCTTGTTCGATCACGGTGGCCACGATCTCGATCGTGCCGTTGATCGGCACCGAGGAGGCCACCGGGAAGATCGTGATGACGCTGCCGGTCGGCGCCAGCAGCGGCACCTTGTCGCAGCCGAGGGCCAGCGAGAGAGCGGAGATGCCGGCCAGCAGAGCGGCCGTGGTGAGACGGCGACGGTCACAGCGTGCAGTGTGTGGTAACATGATGCAGCCTAAGCATAATACTCTCATGCACTTAGCGGGTCAACACACCAGGCGGCTCGAGTCCGGCTACGTGATGGCCGGCCTGCTCGTGGCGCTCGCGGTCATGTCGGTGATGATGGCCGCCGTGCTCCCGGCATGGCGCCATCAGGCCAAGCGCGAGAAGGAAGCGGAGCTGGTTTTCCGCGGCGAACAGTACGTCCGCGCCATCGGATTGTGGGAGCGGAAGATGGGGCCGGGCGCCCGCCCGCCCAACATCGACATCCTCGTGCAGCAGCGGTTCCTGCGGAAGAAATACAAGGATCCGATGAGCGCCGACGGGGAATTCCAGCCGATTTTTCTGGGCGCGAATGCCCAGCTGCCGGGAGGCGCCCAGGGCCCGGGCGTGCCTGGCCAGGGTGGGCCGGGACAGAGCGGGCGCGGCCAGAGCGGCCGTGGCGGCAGCCAGCCCGCTCCCGCGACGCCGCAACTGGCGAGCGGCGGCGCCGGCCCCGGCGGCGGGCTCTACGGTGTCGTCAGCAAGAGCAAGGAAGAGTCGCTCCGGCTCTACAAGAACCGCAATCACTACAACGAGTGGCAGTTCATCTACGCGGGGGCGGCCTCGGCGCCGGGCGCCCCGGGCGGCAGCGCCACGCCAGGCGGACGCGGCGGTCAGCCCACCCCTGGGCTGCCAGGCCGCGGCCGTGGCCGGGGAACCGGCCCGGGCGGTGGCGGAATCGGCCCGGGTGGCCGTGAATTCAATCCGGGTGTCGGGTTTCCCCGGCCCGGCGGCCGGGGCCGCGGGCCAGGCGGCAACTGAACGGCTGCTCGCGCGCACGCCATTAAGACGACGATCCCGGCCGGAGGGGCGGGTTCAGTGAGGGGAGCGAGGGATCACCGCCCGATCGCGTCGACAATCGCGTCGTGCACCTCGCGCCGGACTGCCTGGATCGCGCTGTTCGATCGATCCGGGTGCACGCGGTTGGTCAGCAGCGCGACATAGAGATCCCGTTCCCAGTCAATCCACAGCGACGTGCCGGTGAAGCCCGTGTGGCCGATCGCTGTCGGCGACAGCCGCGTACCGCACGACGAGGTCGGGAGCATCGTGTCCCAGCCCAGCGCGCGCGAGCTCCCCGGTACCGCCGCCTTCGTGATGAAGTGCCGCATGGTGTCGGGGCGCGCCAGCAGCGGCTCTCCGGCAATCGTGTAGAGCACCGCCCGCGCAAACGCCCCGACAGCCGCCGCCGTGCCGAACAGCCCGGCATGTCCCGCCGCGCCGCCGAGCGCCCAGCAGTTCTCGTCGTGCACTTCGCCGGCGAGCAGGCGGCCCCGCCAGGTGTCGATCTCGGTGGGCGCGCAGCGCGGCCGCCAGCCGCGGGGCGGGTCGAAGGCGAGCGGCTCGCTCGTCAGCGCGGCGGCGAGCCGGGCGAACTGCGCTGCGAGTGTGGCCGCGGGATCGAACGCGCCTGGCGCGCCCGCGAACCCGTGGCTCCGCGGCGCGGCGTCCTCGAGGATGAAGCCGAGCAGGATGAACCCCAGGTCGCTGTAGACCGACTGCGTGGCGGGGGGGTATTCGAGCGGCATCGTGCAGATCGCGCGCTCGAACTCGGGCCGCCCGGTGCAGCTGCGAAAGAATGGCAGATACGCCGTCAGCCCGGAGCTGTGCGCCAGCAGGTCGCGGATGGTGACAGCCTCGCGGTCGGCGCCCCGCCAGGCCGGCAGCCGCTGCCCGACGGGATCCGACAGCGCGATCAGCCCGCCGTCCACGGCCCGCATGGCCAGCGTGGCCGTGGCCATCACCTTCGTCAGCGACGCCAGATCAAAGATTGTGTCGGGGGTGGTCAGCCGGGCGTAGGGATCGTAGGTGAAGCCGCCGAAGGCCGCGTTCCACATCGGGCCGTCGCGCCGCCCCACTTCGATCGCCGCCGCCGGGAAGGCGTGCGCTTCAACCGCCCGCTGAAGGATTCCGGCAACCGGCTCAAACCTGTCGGGCATCCCGTGTCGGCACGAAGGAGAGCAGCACCGCGACCAGGATGGTGACTGCCGAGCCGGTCAGCGCGTACCAGGTCCACGCGTAGGCGCCCGTGCCCCAGGCCCAGGCGAGCAGCACCGTCCCGGCCGCCATCCCGCCCAGCATCGCACCGCTCCTGACCCGCGTGGTCATCACGCCGGTCAGGAACGCGCCGAGCACGGGCCCGGCGGCGAGCGACAGCACGGACAGGCCGGCATCGAGCACCGAGCGGGTGACGTATTGGGCGGCGAGGGCGACCGCGATCTGCGCCACTCCCCAGGCGATGGTGGCCCGGTGCGCGACGCGCATCAGCGTCGCTTCGTCCGCGTCCGGCCGGATGTACTTCACATAGAAGTCGTTCACCGTCGTCGCGGCCAGCGAGTTGATCGACGGGGAGAGCGCCGCGGCCACGATCGCCGCGACGATGAACCCGGAGATGCCCTGGGGCAGCGAGGTCACGACGAAGAGCGGCAGGATCTCGTCGGCGCGGTCGAGCGGGCGCGGCAGCGGCGTCTGCTGGTAGAAGGTGAAGAGCGCCGCCCCGATCGCCAGGAACAGCACGAACTGCGCGAACACCAGCACGCCGCTCAGGATGAGGCCGGCCGAGGCGCCGCGCGCCGAGCGCGCCGACAGCAGCCGCTGCACCAGGAACTGGTCGGTGCCGTGCGTGGCGAGCGTCAGGGCGATGCCGCCGAAGAGCCCCGCCCAGAACGTGTAGACGCGCTGCGGATCGGTGCTGAAGTCGAGCACCTGGAAGTGTCCCGCCCCTCCGGCGATCCGGACCACTTCCGGCCAGCCGCCGTCGATCAGGTAGAGCAGGCCGGCAAAGACGATCCCGGCGCCGAGGACGTAGATGAACATCTGGACGACGTCGGTCCAGATCACGGCGGAGACGCCGCCGCGCACGGTATAGACGATCATGGCGGCGCCGAGCGCGATCACGGTGAACGTCACCGGTACCTGGGTGACGACCGAGATGACCAGCGCCGTCGCGAACAGGCGGATGCCGTCCGCCAGCGTCCGCGTGATCATGAAGATCACGGCGGCCACGTTCTTGACCTCCGGCCCGAAGCGGCGGAACAGCAGCTCGTACGACGTGAACAGCTCGCCGCGGAAATACGCCGGCAGGAACAGCGCGCTCACCAGCACCCGGCCGACGATGTAGCCGAAGGCGATCTGGAGGAAGGTCATGTTCCCGGCGTAGGCGCCGGCGGGCACGCCGATGAAGCTGAGCGTGCTGGTTTCGGTGGCGACGATAGTGAAGCAGATCGCCCACCAGGGCACGGAACGGCCGGTCAGGAAGTAGTCGCGGGTCGTCTTCTGGAAGCGCGCGAACCAGGAGCCGAACGCCGTGATCGCCAGCAGGTAGCCGGCGATCACGGCATAGTCGATCCAGGTCAGCACCATGGGCGGAGGGATCCGGCCGGGTCGGGCACCGTCATCGGGAGCCGGCGTCGAGCGGCGCGAAGGCGCCGCGAGACACGGCGGCGAGATAGTCCTCCGCGCCCTTGCGCGGCTCGATCAGGCTGTCGTAGGAAAAGAGGATGATGCCGCCGGCGCCGAGGCGGCGGGCGGTGGCGATGTTGTCGACGGTCTGCGCCGCGGAGAGCCGGTAGGCGCCGATGCCGGCCCAGACTTCCCGCGTGCCGGCAACGGCGCGCGCCGCGGCAATCTGCTGGGCGAACCGTGCCGGCTCGGTGGTGTAGGCCATCGGCGCCACCGCATCGACCAGTCCACGCTCGAGCCAGCGCGGCCACTCCTGCAGGCGGCTCTGCAGCGCCTCGTCCATGTCCGGCTTGGTGGCGACGCTGACGATCGCGCCCGGCCGCTCCGCCTTGACCGAGTCGCGCAGCCGCGCCAGCAGCGTCGTCATCCGGGCGACGCGGAAGCGCCGCCAGTCGTCCGGGAAGGCGTCGGGATACGCGAAGATGTCGTTGGCTTCCTGCGCCGCCAGGCTGCGCCGGCGCGCGGCGGGCAGGCGGCCTTCGATCGACGCGCGGAACTCGCGTACCGCGGCGCGGCTGTAGTCGAAGCGGTCGGACGGGTAGCGGGCGTAGTCGAAGTGCACGCCGTCGAGCGGATACCGCCGCGCCAGGCCGCGCACGATCGTCCGCAGGTGCTCGACCGCCAGGGGATTGATGGGCGAGGCGTACAGCCCCTCGACATCGGTGTTGTGCGCCCGCGTCCACCGCGCCAGCTTGCCGAGGTAGCCGGGGCTCGCCGGTGCGGCGCGCGCGAGCTCCTGGGCGAGATCCCGCGGCACCATCAGCCACTCGGGATGGCGATAGACGAGGTGCTCGCGCGAGCGCGGCAGATCCACCGCGCTCGACACCAGGTTGACGTTCACCCAGGCGTGCACCCGCAGCCCGGCGGCCTGGGCCGTGCGCAGGACTTCTGCCAGCGGGTCGAACGAGTCGGGCTGCCGCGCCAGCTCGGCGGCGCGCGGCTCGCTGCTGCCGGCGAACAGCGCATCGCCGCGGCCGCGCACCTGCACGAAGAGGGTGTTGAAGCCGTTGCGCCGCGCCGATCGCACGAGCGCCGCGATGCTCTCCGGCGAGGCCAGCGAGGATCGCAGCACCCACATCGCGCGCATTTCCGCCGCGGCGGGCGGCTCGGGCTGCCCTGCCGCGCCGGGCCGCGCCGACAGGCTCACCGCCGCGAGGGTGGCCGCGAGACACACGGCGACGCCGGCGCCCGCAAACAGGCGGAGGGCGCGGCTGCCAGTGCAATGCATAAGATGCCCTCGACTGTACCGTGGCGCGCGCGAAGGTGTCAACGCGGGTGTTATACGATTTGACGCCATGGTCGAGAGCCAGACAGCCGCGCAGGTGGTGAAGAGTCGTCCCGGGGTGCCCGCGACAGGAGCCGGATGCTCCACGTTCTAGGCATCGACGCGGGGGGCACCAAGACGGTCTGTCTTCTGGCCGACGGCGACGGCCGGATCGTCGCCCGTGCCCGGGGCGGCGGCGCCAACCTCCAGGCGGTCGGCGAGCTCCAGGTCGAGAAGGTGCTCCACGAGGCGATGGACGAGGCCATCGGCGACCGCGATCTCGTGCCGGCGGCGATCTGCCTGGGCATCGCCGGGGTCGATCGGCAGGACGACCACGCGGTGATCCAGGGCATCATGAAACGCATCGGTCTCAAGGCGCGCGTCGTCATCGTGAACGACGCGCTGGTGGCGCTCGAAGCCGGCGCCCCCGGCGCGCCGGGTGTCGTCATCATCTCGGGGACCGGATCGATCGCCTACGGCCGGAACGCGGCAGGGGAGGCCGCCCGGTCCGGCGGGTGGGGCCACGTGCTCGGCGACGAGGGCAGCGGCTACTGGATCGGCCGCGCGGCGCTGCGGGCGGTGCTGCGGGCGGCCGATCACCGCGGGCCTGAGACGCGGATGACGCCGATGCTGCTCGAACACTTCGGCGTGGCACGGCCGCAGGCGCTGCTGCACGAGGTCTATCACTACAATATGAAGCCGGCCGCGATCGGCGCGCTGGCGAGCTGCGTCCAGCGCGCCTTCCTCGAGGGGGACGCGGCGGCTGCCGGCATCCTGCGCGGCGCGGCGAACGAGCTCGAAGGGGCGGCGCTCTCGGTGGCGCGCCGGCTCGAGCTGGTGGCCGAACCGTTTACGTTCATCCTGTCGGGCGGCATCTTCCGCGCGGTCCCCTGGCTCGAGCAGGAGCTCGGACGCCGGCTGGCCGCCGCGGCGCCGCACAGCACAACCGCGCTGCTGACACGCGAACCGGCCGAGGGGGCGATTGCCCTCGCCCTGCAGGAGGCCCGCGGCGGTGCGCGCGTGCCCGTCTACAAACCACACTGATGCCCTTTCGCAGCCCTCGAGTCACCGTGTTCCCCGATGCCCACGCCGCCGCGCAGGTCGTTGCCGCGCGCCTCGCCGCTGCCCTGGAGCAGAAGCCCGGCCTGGTGCTCGGGCTGGCTACCGGCCGCACCCCGATCGCGCTCTACGACGCGCTGGCGGAGCTGTCGATCGCGCGCGGGCTCGACTGGTCCTCGGCCGCGACCTTCAACCTGGACGAGTTCGTCGGCCTGCCCCAGGACCACCCGGGGTCGTACCGCCAGTTCATGCAGCACCACCTCTTCCGGCACGTGAACCTGCGGCCCGAGCGGATCAATTTCCTGGTCGGCACGGCGGAGCCCGCGGCGGAATGCCGCCGCTACGAACGTGCGATCGCGGCGGCCGGGGGTATCGATATCCAGATCCTGGGCATCGGCACCAACGGGCACATCGGCTTCAACGAACCGGGGCGGGAGCTGCAGTCACGCACGCACCGCGTCACGCTGAAGCCGGAAACCCGCCGCAGCAACGCCACGCTGTTTGGCGGCGATCCGGACCAGGTGCCGTCCGAGGCGCTGTCGATGGGGATGGCGACGATCCTTCAGGCCGAGTCACTGATCCTGCTGGCGCACGGGGCGAGCAAGGCGGAGTGTGTGGCGCGCGTCGTGAACGGGCCGCTCACCACCGAGCTGCCGGCGTCGTTCCTGCAGCTGCACCACGACGCCGATGTCATCCTGGACCCCGCGGCGGCGGCCGCGCTGACGCCGGGGGAGACGTCGGTCCGGACGCCGGGCGGTTAGAGGCCTGGAGGCTGGCAGCTGGCAGCCCGTGGTGAGGACCCCTTCGGACACGGCGACGGGTAGTCATTCGAGACGATGGTGCGCGTCTCGCCCGAATCCCGTCGCACGATGGTCGTCGAAGGCGTGGGCGTCCAAGATCTGATTCGACCGATGGCGATGCCGGGCTGCTAGACTGCCATTCATGCCACCGTCCCGCATCCGTCGGATTCTGTGGATCACCCGCCGGGTCTGGATCACGGCAGGCATTCTCTTCTTCGTCGTGTTCACGACGTGGGCGCTGCTGGCGTATCGCGCGTCGGCCCGGGCGTACGACGCGCTCGGGACCGATCACCGTGTGACGATCACCGATCACGAAACGCATTGGAGCTTCCTGCCGGGCAGCCAGGATCCGAATCGGGCCGGCCTCGTATTCTTCCCGGGCGCCGCGGTCGATCCAGCCGTGTACGCCGTGCTGTGCCGCCGCGTCGCCGAAGCCGGCTACGCGGTCGTCCTCGTGAAGGTGCCGCGGCGTGGGATGTTCGGGGGGGCCGAGGGTCGGGTCCCGTTCGCGCGCGCACGCGCTGGCATGCGCGAGTTGTCAACCCGCGCCTGGGTGGTGGCGGGTCATTCGCGGGGCGCTCGAATCGCGGCCGAGATGCTCCTCCACGATCCATCGGGGATCGCCGGGCTCATCCTCATCGGCAGCTCTCACCCGCGGGATTTCAGCATCGCCCACGTCACGGGGCCGGTCACGCGCATCTACGGCACGCGCGACACGGTCGCCGACGTCGAGAAGCTCGAGGCGACGCGCCGGAACCTGCCGGCCTCCGCGCGCTGGATCCGGGTCGAGGGCGGCAACCATTCGCAGTTCGGCCACTACGGCTTCCAGCCGGGCGACTGGCCGGCGACGATCTCGCGGGAGGACCAGCAGGCGCAGACGCTCGCCGCCGTCCTCGACGCGTTACGCTGACGATGTCGCAGCCCTCGGTAAGAGGCCAGCGGTATTCGACGGGCGACTCTAAACTTTCACCACGGACTGCTCGCCTAAGCCTAGGGAGTAGGCGCGGTTTTGCCGTCGAGCAGCTCGCGCAGCCGCTCCTCGATGTCCTCGCCGATCGCCTCGCGGATGGAATCGTCCGCCTTCTTCAGCCGCTTCAGCGCCTGGGGCAGCGTCAGGCCCGCCTTCTCCATCACGATCGCGGCCTTGACGTTCCACTTGGCGCGCTTGAGAATCGCGCCGGCCTCGTCGTAGTCCACCCCGGTGACGATACAGAGGATGCGGCGGGCGCGATCCTTGAGCTTCTCCGAGCCGGTCTGGACGTCCACCATCAGGTTGCCGTAGGTCTTGCCGACCTTGATCATCGCCACCGTGGTGAGCATGTTCAGCACCATCTTGGTGGCGGTGCCGGCCTTCAGCCGCGTCGAGCCGGCAATGAGCTCGGGGCCGACCGCCGGGGCAATCTGCAGGTCGACGAAGTTCTGCAGCTCCGAGCCGGGCCAGCAGGTGACGAAGATGATGCGGGCGCCGGCCTTGCGCGCCCGCGTCAGGCCGCCGCGCACGAACGGCGTCATGCCGCTCGCCGACACGCCGACGACGACGTCCTTTTTGGAGAGGCGGAGCCGCCCGATGCTGCGCGCCCCCTCTTCGTAGTTGTCCTCGACGCCTTCCTTGGCCCGGAACACCGCCTCCTGGCCGCCCGCCATGATCGCCTGGACCAGCTTCGGGCTGGTGCCGAACGTCGGCGGCATCTCCGAGGCTTCGACCACGCCGAGCCGCCCGCTGGTGCCGGCGCCGACGAAGATCACGCGCCCCCCCTTCTTGAGCGCCTCGGCGATGATCTCGATGCCGTGGGCGATGCGCTCCTTCTCCTTGTGGACGGCGGCGATGACCTTGCGGTCCTCGTTGACCACCATCTCGATGATGTCGCGGACCGGCGCCTTGTCAATCGCGAGGGAGACGGGGTTGATCGCTTCGGTGGGCAGAGACTGCCATTTCGACTGGGTCGGCATGCGGGTGTTTCCGTTGGACACGCACCGCGCCTCCTCCAGCGCGGACGTGCACCCGCCACGGTACTCGGCGCGTGCCGCAGTGTCAAACCGGTGCGCCCCGCCGGCGCGGCATTTCCCGCCGTGCGCCGCCGCCGTGCACAATAGCCGGGTGACCATCGACCACTACCTCGGCTACCTGCGCGACGTGCGGCGCCTGGCGCCGAACACCGTCGAGAGCTACGCCCGCGACCTGGCCGCGCTCGCCGGCTACGCCGAGGGGCAGCAGCGCGACGTCGCCGCGCTCGACCGGCGCCACCTCGAGGCCTTCGTCCGCAGCCTGATGGCGGGCGGGCTGTCGCCGCGATCGACGGCGCGCGCCGTCGCCTGCATCCGCGGGTTCTACCGCTTCCTCGCCGTGGAGCGGGGGCTCGAGGCCAGCCAGGCCGACGACCTGCAAGCGCCGCGGGCCTGGCCGGCGCTGCCGAAGTTCCTCGACCTCGACGAGGTCGATCGGCTGCTGGCGCAGCCGGACCCGTCCACCCCCAGGGGACTGCGCGACCAGGCGCTCCTCTCGGTGCTCTACGCGACCGGGCTCCGCGTGTCGGAGCTCGTGGCGCTCAAGCTGCCGAACCTGCACCTGGAAGACGGCTACCTGACGTGCGTGGGGAAGGGGGGCAAGGAGCGGCTGGTGCCCGTCGGCCAGGAGGCCAGCGGGTGGCTCCGGCGCTACATCGGCGCGGGCCGGCCGGCGCTCGCCACGCGCAGCTCGCCGTGGCTGTTCGTCAACGCCCGCGGCGGGCCGCTCTCGCGGGTCGGCTTCTGGAAGATCCTGAAGGAATACGGCCGCAAGGCAGGGATCCGCCAGGCGATCAGCCCGCACGTCCTCCGCCATTCATTCGCCACGCACCTGCTCGAACGGGGCGCGGATCTGCGCGCCATCCAGATGATGCTCGGCCACGCCGACCTCTCGACCACCCAGATTTATACCCACGTGCTGGAGGCGCGCCTGCGGTCGGTGTACGACAGGTTCCATCCCCGCGCCTGAGCCGGCCGGCGCCCGGAACCGGCGGGCGCTGTGCCCTTGCCGCGGGGGGCCGGAACCTGTAAAATTCACCGGATCTAGGCATCCCGGCCCGACGGCCGCTACCGCCTGAGACCACACGTTTCCGGGTAACTCGCAGAACAGGAGCTCCAACGACATGAGCCGCAAGGGCCGCTATCTCTTCACGTCCGAGTCCGTCACGGAAGGCCATCCGGACAAGATCGCCGACCAGATCTCCGACTCGATTCTCGACGCCATCCTCGCCCAGGACCCCGTCGGCCGCGTGGCCTGCGAAACGCTGGTCACGACCGGCATGGCGATTATCGCGGGCGAAATCACCACCAGCTGCTACGTCGACTTCCCGAAGGTCGTCCGCGAGACGATCAAGGACGTCGGCTACACCCGCGCCAAGTATGGCTTCGACTCCGAGACGTGCGCGGTCCTGTCGACGATCCACGAGCAGTCGCCCGACATCGCGATGGGCGTGGACCCGGGCGGCGCCGGCGACCAGGGGCTGATGTTCGGCTATGCCTGCACCGAGACCGAAGAGCTCATGCCGCTGCCGATCATGCTGGCGCACAAGCTGGTGAAAGGGCTGTCGTGCGCGCGCCGCGACGGCGTGATGGATTACCTCCGGCCCGACGGCAAGTCCCAGGTCTCGGTCGAATACGACAACGGCAAGCCGGTCCGCGTGGACACGGTCGTCGTCTCGACCCAGCACAGCGCGACCGTGACCAACGACACGCTGCGCGAAGACATCCAGGAGAAGATCATCAACCGCGTCATCCCCGCCTCGATGGTGGACGACAAGACCAAGTACCTGATCAACCCCACCGGCCGCTTCGTGGTCGGCGGACCGCACGGCGATGCCGGCGTCACCGGCCGCAAGATCATCGTCGACACCTACGGGGGAGCGGCGCCGCACGGCGGCGGTGCGTTTTCGGGCAAAGACCCTACAAAGGTGGACCGTTCGGCCTGCTACATGGCGCGCTACGTGGCAAAAAACATCGTGGCCGCCGGCCTGGCAGAGAAGTGCCAGGTGCAGCTCGCCTATGCGATTGGCGTGGCCGAGCCGGTGTCGGTCTACGTCGACACCTTCCAAACGGGCGTGGTGGACGACGACAAGATTGGTGAATTGGTGAGGGCGCATTTCAAGCTGACGCCGCGCGGGATCATCGAGACGCTCGACCTGCGGCGCCCGATCTACAAAAAGACCGCCGCCTTCGGCCACTTCGGCCGCACCGAGCCGGAGTTCACCTGGGAGCGCACCGACAAGGCGACCAGCCTCCGCGCCGACGCCGGCATCCGGTAGGACCGGCGGACCGGTGAGCGGAGCCCGCCCCCGACCCACCAGGCCCATCATCCTGAAGACGACGGCCCTCGCGGCCGTCGTCTTTTTTTTGTTTTTGGGGTGTGCCGCGTTCGTCATCTGGACCACGCCCGCGCCGCAGGCCTCCATCGCCGCCCCGGCGGCGCAAGGCGCGCAGGGGAGGACCGTGCGCGGCGCGTTCCACCTCCATACGACCCGATCCGACGGCGCCCTGGACAAGCGGGCGATTGCCGCCGCGGCCGCCCGCGCCGGCCTGGCGTTCGCGATCTTCACGGATCACGGCGACGCCACGCGGCCGCCCGATCCGCCGGAATACCTCGACGGCGTGCTGTGCATCGACGCGGTCGAAATCAGCACGCGGGACGGGCACTACGTGGCGCTCGGCCTGGCGGCGCCGGCGCCCTATCCGCTCGGCGGGGAGGCGGACGCGGTTGCCGAGGACGTGGCGAGGCTGGGCGGCTTTGGTGTGGCGGCGCATCCGTATTCGCCCCGCGCGGAGCTGGCCTGGACCGACTGGGCTGTGCCGGTGGACGGCCTCGAGTGGCTGAGCGCGGACAGCGAATGGCGCAACGAGGGGCGGCTGCGGCTGTCGCGAGCGGTGCTCGCGTACCTGTGGCGGCCGGCGGGCGCCCTCGCGACCCTCCTCGATCGTCCGTCCGCCAACCTGGAGATGTGGGACCGGCTCGGCGCCACGCGCCGGGTCGTGGGCCTGGCGGCACAGGATGCGCACGGCGGGTTCGGCCCGGAGACCAACGGCGCCCGCGGCCGGCGCCTGCACCTGCCGTCGTACGACGCGAGCCTGCGGATGTTCTCGATATACGTGCGGCTGCCGGCGGGGCCCGCGGCAACCGGCCTCGCGGCGAGCGACGCGGAAGCCCTGGTGACCGCGATCCGGGCCGGGTCGGTCTTTACTGCCATCGACGCCGTCGCGTCGCCGGCCTCGCTCGACTTCACGGCCCGCACGCCGGACCGGAGCGCCGCGATGGGGGAGCTGCTGCCGGCCGAGGCCGGCACGGCGCGTTTCAGCGTCCGGGCGGCGGCGCCGGCAGGGGCCATCACGAGCCTGCTGCGCGACGGCCGGGCGGCGGCGCAGGCAGGCGGGGGAGCGCTCGATCACGAGTCGGCGCTGCCCGGCGTCTACCGGGTCGAGATTCACGTGCCAGGTGCGCCCGGTTCACCGCCGGTCCCCTGGCTGGTCAGCAATCCGATCTACCGCTGGGTCTCCCGAACGGAGCCCGCGGCGGTCGCACCTGCGGTCGTTGACCTCCGTGTCGTGGGGGAAGAGGGTTGGGCCGCGGAAGCCAGTCCGCTGTCGCCGGCGCAGGTGATCACCGGCGCTGATGCGGTCAGCCTGCAGTTTCAGCTGCAGCCGGACGTCAGGGCGAGCCAGTTCGCCGCGCTGGCCGCACGCCTCTCGGAGGTGCCCGCGAACGCGAACGTGCTGGTGCTGCGGGGGCGTGCCTCGCGGCCGATGCGGGTCTCGGTGCAGCTCCGGTTCGGCGGCAGCAGCGAGGCGCGGTGGGGACGTTCGATCTATCTGGACGCCGCCGACCGCGAGGTCCGCATTCCGCTCGACCGTCTCCGCCCGGAGGGCGCACCGGGCCCGCGGCCACCCGTTACCGCCGCGACATCGCTGCTGCTGGTCGTCGATCTCAGGAATGCGGTCCCAGGCGCCGCCGGGCGCTTCACGGTCAGCGACGTGCGCTTCGGCCGGCTGGAGCCCTCAGGTCTTCACAGTCAGGAACAAGTAGGCGGCCGCCCCCAAGACGATGATGTTGGGAGCCCAGGCGGCGAGCATCGGAGCGAGCAGGCCGCTCTTGCCGAGGGCGACGAAGAGGCTGGTGACGATCCAGTAGGACAGGGCCAGGATAATCCCGAGGCCGACCGCGTAGAGCGCGCCGCGACGCCCGGTGCTGACGCCGAACGGGATGGCGAGCAGCGTCATCACCAGCGTGACGAAGGGGAAGGCCAGCTTGTGCTGCAGCTCGACCGCCAGGGCGACCACGTTGATGCCGCTGTCGGAGAGCTCGTTGACGTAGCGCCGGAGCTCACGGACCGTCATCATCTCGGCGACCGGCTGCTCGGTGGCGAAGTAGTCCGGCGTTTCGAGGGGCAGCCGGCGTTCTTCGACTGACGTCCACTTCGGCGTCGCGGCGGTGAACAGCCCCTCGCGGACGTGAGCCCCGACCCAGCCCTGGCGGTATTTGGCGGTTTCCGCGGAGAGGACCCGGGTGAGGCTGATGCCGTCGGCCGCCGGTTCGTAGATCCACAGCCGGGCGAGTTCCTTCGCGTCCGGGTCGAAATACGAGTAGTGGTAGACCGCCCCCTCGCGGCCGACGATCCACTGCCGGTTGAGCGCGTCGAAGATCCGCGGTGTCCGCCCCCTGATCTTCGAGTCCACGATCTCGGCCTGGCGGGTCGCGCGGGCCAGCAGCCGCTGCTCGAGGCCGAAGATGGCGCCGCTGAACACCAGCGACAGCAGGATGACCGACAGCGACGCCCGGTAGAGGCTGATGCCGCACGCCTTCATCACCGTCAATTCACTGTTGCGCGACAGCAGCCCGAACGTCACCAGCACGCTGAGCAGGGCGGCAATCGGGATGACGAAGTAGACGAACCGCGGCGTCATGTAGACGAGCAGCGTGATCACGTCGCCGACCGTGGCCTGCCCCTTGAAGATCTTGTCCGACCGGTCGAGGAACGTCGAGATGTAGAACAGCCCGAGCAGGGCCAGGAACGACAGCCCGGCGATGCGGATGTAGGTCCGGCTGATGTAGCGGTCGAGGAGGCCCGGCGTCGGCAGGTGCACCCGGGGGAAGCGGATGACCAGCACCGGCGGCCTGGCTGGGCTGTTGCCGGGGCCGGCACCAGGGCCCGTCCCGGGCCGGGAAGACGACGAGGCGGGTGAGGGGCCCGAGGCGTCCAGGGGGGGCGCCGGCGCGCCGGTATCGCCGGCGGGGGAGGTCCACCGCAGCGGCAGGCGCGCCAGCACCGCCGGCAGCCTGAAGGGAAGCCGGCCTTCCACGTGCCGCGCCCGCCAGACCAGCGCCGCCACGCCGAAGGCCCCCAGGACGATGTTGGGGACCCAGCGGGAGAGATACATGTTCAGGTGATGGCCCTTGGTGAGGGATTCGCTGAGGAACATCACGATGTAGTAGCTGAAGATCACCACCACGCCGACCACGAAGCCGGCGAGCTTGCCTTCGCGGGCCACCGTCAGGCCGAGGGCCAGGCCAATCAGGGCAAAGACCAGGCAGGCCACCGGAATCGAGAACTTCTGCTGGATGGCGATGACCTCGGGGTGCGGCGACAGCCCGTCCCGGACCTTGCCGGCGGCATCCTCACGCAGCTCCGGGATAGTCTTCTCGTTGATGCCGGGCTGCACGTTGATCCTGCGGAAGACCGAGTCGGGGTCCAGGCCGAGCGTCATGCTGTCGGTGAACCGGACCGTATCCGTTTCTGCCGGGCCGCCGGTGCGGTAGGTCGTGCCGTTGGTCAGGACGAGGTCGACCCGCCGCTTTTCGCGGTCCACGACCAGCCGGCCACGTTCGGCCATGTAGATGGTGGACTGCCCGTCCCCGCCCGTGTTGGCGACCATCACCTTCTTCCAGCCTGGCTGGCCCGTCTCCGGCTCCTCGCGGGCGTAGAGGACCCAGCCGGGGAAATCCTGGAAAAAGACCCGGGGCTGGATGTCCGTTTCGACCTTCTGGGCCACCAGGGAGAAGGTGATCTCGCGGAACGTCTGGTTGGAGTTCGGGATGGCCACGATCATCACGTAGCCGGTCGCCAGGGCGGCCAGGACCGCGATCAGGCCGAGCGGCCGCAGGAGGCGGTAGGGACTGACGCCGCAGGCCAGCAGCGCCACCGATTCGCGGTCGCCCGACATGCGGCCGAGGCCGATCAGGATGCCGACGAGCAGCGCCATCGGGATCGTCAGGCCGAGGGCCTGGGGGACCAGGGTCCAGAGAATCCGCAGCGCCATGCCCCAGGTGATGCCCTTGGCGAGGAGGCTCTCGAGCTGGTCCATGACCGGCGGGAGCACCAGCAGGAAGGTGAAGATGAGCAGCGCGAGCAGGAACGGCGGCAGGATTTCCCGCAGCACGTAGCGGTCGAGGGTCATGGGCGTTTCGGTTCGAAGCGTATCAAATTCGCGAACTCTCTCAATTCCCAAGTTCCAAAACCCAACTTCCAAACTTCAAAGCCCAACTCCCAAAGCCCAACTCCCAAATTTGCCAGTCCCGCAGAACCTGGGACTTGGGAATTGGGATTTGGGACCTGGAAGGTAGGGCATTCGCCATCCCAGGCATCCGCAAACCGTGCACAATCGCCTATTTCTGGGCTTTTCGCATGGGTCTGATAATGAGTGTTATGTTAACCAAAGGCTCGCCACTAGCCGTTGGGCCGATTCGTCGTCAGTCAGACGGCTAGAGCCCCAACTCTCAAACTTGTCAATTCCGCAAACTTGGAAATTGGGATTTGGGAACTGGGAGTTCGCTTGGCCTCCTGGCGCGGCTATCCCGGTTGGCTGCCTGGGTCGTGTCGTCGTGCTGGCTCAGGTTCGGCCACGGATCAAGCGCGGCCCGCGCATCTTTGTCCAGGGCTTGTCCAGCAACCAGGCCGGCCGTCGTTTTCCTGTGAGGAAAACCCCGTCACCCAGCCAACGTGCTTGGGAAGACCGACTCTTGGGAGTTGGGTTTTGGAAGTTGGGAGTTGCGTGTGACCTTACGAGGACCGCAGTTCCTTGATGATGGCCTCGAGCGCCTCGATGACTTCGTCGCGCTCGACCCGCGATTTCGAGAACTTCATCTGCAGCTTGAAGGCCTTGGTGGGCGCCTTGTAGCTGAAGGTGTAGGCCTTGGGCCGCCCCGGCTTCGCCTTGGCGGTCTCGCGCCGGACCGTTTCGCGGGTGGTGCCGTCCTCGCGGGCGATTCGTTCGACCAGGGCCACCATTTTCTGCGGGTCGCCCTGCCTAACTACCTGTAAAAGCAGTGATTTAGAGTGAATGTCGGCCAGCCGACACAGATTCTTGACGTCTTCCGGGATGGCATTCAGCGACAACGACTCGGTCACGGCGGTGCGCGACTTCCCCAGCCGCCGCGCCATGTCCTCGTGCGTATAGTTGCACTTGGTCGCCAGCGAGTGCAGCGCCTCCGCCTCCTCGAACGGCGTCAGGTCCTTCCGCTGGATGTTCTCGATCAGCGCAATCTCGATGATTTCGTTGTCGTCGACTTCGCGGATGACGATCGGAATCTCGCGCAGCCCCACCTGCACGGCGGCCTGGTAGCGGCGCTCACCGGCAATGATCTGAAACCGGGACCCACGCTGCCGGACAACGAGCGGCTCGATGATGCCCTTCTCGGCGATCGACGCCATCAGCTCCGACAGGTCGCCCATGACCTGCCGTGGCTGGTTCGGGTTGGCGTCGATCTGGTCGATGCCGACCATCCGGCCGATCGGCGCGCCGGCGGAGCTCGTAAGGGCATCCACGTAATGTGAGTCGTGACGCATGCGGACGGTCTCGGGAAGTCCTCGCTTAGGCACGGTCCATAACCTCCTCGCAGAGGCGGTAATACTCCGCCGCCCCGCTCGAGTCGGGCGCGAACGAAAAGATTGATTCCTTATAAGCCGGGCTCTCCTCGAGCCGCACGCTCTTCGTGATCACGGTCTTGAACACCTTCGACCCGAACACCCGGTCGATCTGGGAACGGATGTCCCGCGCCAGCGCGGTGCGCTTGTCGTGCATCGTGATCACCACGCCCAGGATCTGGAGGGCCGGGTTGGCCCGGCTGCGCACCTTCTCGACGGTCTCGAGCAGGTCGTCGGTCCCTTCGAGCGCGAAGTACGACGACTGGATCGGGATGAGCAGGTGCGTCGCCGCGACCAGCGCATTCACGGTCAGCAGGCCCAGCGTCGGCGGGCAGTCGATCACGATGTTCGGGTAGTCGGGTTGAATCGGTTCGAGCCGATCCTTCAGCCGGTAGTGGGCGTCGAGCTCGCCAATGAGCTTCGACTCCAGCTTGGCGAGCGCGATCTTCGACGGCGCCACGAACAGGTTGGGCTGCGACGAGGGCAGGATGATGTCGGCAAAACTGCAGGTCGGCTCGACGATCGCGTCGTAGACGCTGCGCGTGATGCGCGGCACCTCGAGGTACGACATCGAGCTGTTGGCCTGCGGGTCCAGGTCCACCAGCAGGGTCGGCTTGCCGCGCAGGGACAGCGCCGCGGCCAGGTTGATCGCGGTCGTGGTCTTCCCCACGCCGCCTTTCTGGTTAGCGATAGCGACAATCATCGGCGAGAACGGCAGTACGTCGCAGGACGCGGTCATTGTATGGCCAAAGGGTCGGGAATTTCAAAAATGGTCAGAACGGCGCGGGATCGGCACGTCCGGGCTGCGGCGCCGGGTGTCGGACGTCCACCGCGCCGGGGCGGAGACGGAAGGCGCCAGAGGGGAGACGCTGGCGGGCGTCATGCGAGGGTGCGCGTCATTACATCTTGTACTTGCCCATCTCCTCCGGGTCCAGGTTCTCGAGCCACTTCTGCAGCCGCTCCGCGTCCCCCTTGTCGGGGACCAGGTCCGTGGTCTTGGCATGGTCGATCACGCGGTCCTCGACGTAGATCGGCGCGCGGGCGCGGAGCGCCAGCGCAATCGCATCGCTCGGGCGGGCATCGACCGCCACGTCCTCGCCGTTCACCTCGAGATAGATCAGCGCGTAGAAGGTGTTCTCCTTCAGATCCGAGACGACGACCTTGCGGATGTCGGCCTTGAGATCGTGAATCACGTTGCGCAGGAGATCGTGGGTCATCGGCCGCGGCGTCGCCACGTTCTCGATCTGCAGCGCGATGGCGTTCGCCTCGAACACGCCCACCCAGATCGGCAGCACCCGCTGCCCGTCCTTGTCCCGCAGGATGATGATGGGCATGTTGGTGATGGGATCCACCATCAGCCCCTTGATCGTCATTTCAATCTGCATTGGCCCCCGCTGATGCGTAACAAGCTAGGAAGCCCGGCCGGCCGTGTCAAGCACGCCGCCCGGCACCTCGCCCTTGAGGCTGTTCGGATTCGCCGCGGTGATCGTGACCGGCACGATCTGCCCGATCCAGTCCGGCGTCCCCGCGAAGTTCACCACGGTGTTGCCGCCCGTGCGGCCCGACAGCTCCCAGTCCCGGCGCCGGCTCCGCGAGTCCACCAGCACCTCCTCGGTCCGCCCGACCGCGCTGGCGTAGATCTCCCCCTGGATGCTCCCCTGCAACGCCTGCAGCGCCATGATCCGCCGCGTCTTCTCCGCCTCCCCGACATCGTCCGGCAGCCGCTTGAGGGCGAGGGTGTTCGGACGCGGCGAGTACTTGAACGAGAACATGCTGTGGTAACGAACGGCGGCGGTCAGCGACAGCGTGTCCTCGAAGTCCGCCTCGGATTCTCCAGGGAACCCGACGATCATATCGGTCGACAGCGCCAGCGACGGGATGGCGTCGCGGAGCCGGGCCACCAGCTCGAGGTATTCGTCGCGCGTGTGCCGGCGCCGCATCGCCGCCAGCATCCGGGTCGAGCCCGACTGCACCGGCAGGTGCAGATGGCGGCAGACCTTGGGAAGCGTCCGGATGGCCTCGATGAGCCGCGGCGTGACGTGGCGGGGATGCGGGCTGGCAAAGCGGATGCGCGAGATGCCGGCGACCTCGCTGACCCGCTCGAGGAGCGCCGCGAAGTCGCACGACGGGTCGTCCGGCGCCTGGTAATGATTCACGATCTGCCCGAGCAGCTGGACTTCCCGCGCCCCGGTGTCCGCCGCGTGCCGCGCTTCCGCCAGGATGTCCGCAACGGGACGCATCCGCTCGTGGCCGCGCGTATACGGCACCACGCAGAACGAGCAGAACTCGTTGCAGCCCTCGATGATCGTGATGTAGGCCTTGGCGGGATCGTTCCGCCGCGCAATCCCCAACGGAAACGACACGTCGCCGATCGGATCGATATCCACCACCGGCGCCCGTCGTCCCGGTGACTCGACAGCCTGGGCGACGAGCATCGGCAGCCGTTTGAGATTCTGCGTACCGATAATGACGTCCACCCCCTTGGCGCGTCGCAGAATCTGCGTACCTTCCTGCTGCGCCACGCAGCCGGCAACGGCGACCACCGGCCGATGGCCCGTTTCGAGCTCCATCTGCCGGAACTCGCCCAGGCGCGTGAACAGCTTCTCCTCCGCCTTCTCGCGCACGCTGCAGGTGTTGATCAGCACGACATCGGCATCGAGATCGTCGGCCGTCGCCTCGTAGCCTGCCTGTTCGAGCAGCCCCGCCATCCGCTCGGAGTCGTGCACGTTCATCTGGCAGCCGTAGGTTTCGATCAGGTATTTCCTGGCCATGGGGACTTTCGCTTTCGCCTTTCGTTTTTGTTTCGCTTTCGCCTCTTCGCCCTTTTGCCCTTCGCCCTTGCGCCCTTCAGCCCTTAGCCCTTTCCCCACCCCCCCGCCCTTTTTCTTCAGCATTTCCCGCGCGCTGGCGCGGACCGACGCCGATACCTCCGCCCCGGCAATCATGCGCGCGAGCTCCTCTTCCCGCTCCCGGGGGGCCAGCCGCGACACCTCGGTCACCGTCCGGCCGCCCTTGATCGTCTTGGCGATCCCGTAGTGGGTCGTGCCGTAGGCGGCAATCTGCGGCAGGTGGGTGATGCACAGCACCTGGAAATGCCCGCCGAGCATCCTCAGCCTCGATCCGACGATGTCGGCGACCGTGCCGCCGATGCCGGCATCTACCTCGTCGAAGATGAGCGTTTTGCCGGGCTCGTCCGTTGACGCCAGCGTCTTGAGCGCCAGCATGACCCGCGACAGCTCGCCGCCAGAGGCGATCCTGGCCAGCGGCCGCAAATCCTCGCCCGGGTTGGGCGAGATGTAGAACTCCGCCTCGTCGCTGCCCCGTTCCGACCAGCCGGCCTCTCCCCTGTCCGGCGCGAACCGGACCTCGCAGCGTGTCCGGCTCATGGCCAGGTCGGCGAGGGACCGTTCGAGGCGGGTGCTGAACTGCGCCGCGGCGGCGCGCCGGGCGGACGCGAGCGCCTGAGCTTCGCGAGTGTAGGCCGCCACGGCGGTGGTCAGCTCCAGTTCGATCGCGGCGGCGCGTTCCCCGGCGTGGTCAATCCCGTCCAGCTCCCGCTGCAGCTCTTCCCCCGTCCGGATGACGTCGGCGAGCGTGGGGCCGTGCTTCTTCTTCAGACGTTCCAGCGTTGCCAGGCGATCCTCGACCTCCTGCAGGCGGGCCGGCGACGTGTCGATCGCCGCGGCGTACGAGCGCAGGAAGTGCGCCAGGTCCTCGAGCTGCGGCTTCACCGTGTCGCGCGCGGCCAGGTACGGCTGGAACTGGGCATCGATCGCGGAGAGGTCGGCCAGCTTCTTCCAGACCGTGGCGAGCGTGGCGAGCGCGGCGTTGTCCCCCTCGTAGAGGAAGGTGTAGGCGTCTTCGCACAGCCGCTGCAGGCGGTCGGCGTTGCCGAGCACCAGACGGGTGGCCGCCAGCTCCTCGTCTTCGGACGGCTGCGGCGCGACGCGGCGGATCTCGTCCAGCTGGAATTGCAGGAACTCGGCCCGCGCGTGCCGTGTCCCTGTCGCTCGTGGCGAGGCGGTCCCGCTCGCCGCGCAGCCGCTGCCACACGGTGAAGGCGGCTGCCACGCGCGCTCGTTGCGGATGCAACTCCGCGAAGGCATCCAGCAGATCGAGGTGCGCGGCCGGGTCGAGCAGCAGCTGGTGTTCGTGCTGGCCGTGCAGATCGACCAGCCGCGACGCCGTTTCCCGCAGCACGGAGGAAGACGCGAGGGCGCCGTTGAGGAAGGCGCGGCTGCGGCCGGTCTGCGCCGAGACCTCGCGGCGCACGATCAGCTCCTCGCCGGCGGCATCCTCGAAGACCGCCTCCACCGCCGCCAGATCCTCTCCCGTCCGGACCAGATCGGCCGATGCCCGGCCGCCCACCAGGAGGCCGACGGCCCCGACCATGATGGACTTCCCCGCCCCGGTCTCCCCCGTCAGGACGTTCAGCCCCGGCTCGAACTCGAGCTCGAGGCGGTCGATGACGGCGAGGTTTCGGATGGAGAGGAATCGGAGCATCTGGCCCGAAGTGCCATCTTATCAGATGTTTGACAGCGTATATGCCGCATGCTACGCTCTCCCGGAACTCGGCGCTGTCCCAGCGGCGCGGGTGTGTACAGTAACTGTATCCGTGTCGTTGGAGGGCTGTTTGCTGACGCCTCTCTTGGCGCTCGCGCGTTTCGCGCAGGGCGCGCAGCCGGAGGCTGGGTCCGGCGAAGTCGCCAGAAGTTCCGACATCGTTGCGCTCATCGCCGACGCCAGCTGGCTTGCCAAAGCCGTTCTGCTGATCCTGCTGATCTTCTCCGCCGTCTCCTGGGCGATCATCCTCTACAAGGTCTGGGTTTACCGGCGCGCCGAAGAGCAGTCGGCCACCTTCCTCGGCGTGTTCAGGAAGAGCAACAAGTTCTCGGAAGTGCAGGCGGTCTGCCCGACCCTCTCCGCCAGTCCGCTCGTTGGGCTGTTCCAGTCCGGCTACGCTGAGCTCAACACGCAGCTGCGCAGCGACAAGGGGGCGGACGCCGCCAAGCCGGGAACGCCCGCTGGACGTCCTACATTGAAGAGCCTCGACGCGGTCGACCGGGCACTCCTGCGCGCGACGACGGTCGAGATGAACAAACTCGAGCACCGGGTGATGTTTCTCGCCACGACGGCGAGCATCACGCCGTTCATCGGACTGTTCGGCACCGTGTGGGGCATCATGACGTCGTTCCAGGACATCGCCGGCGCCGGCAACGCCGGCCTCTCCGTCGTCGCGCCGGGCATCGCCGAGGCGCTCGTGGCGACCGCCGCGGGGCTGTTCGCGGCGATTCCGGCCGTCTATTTCTACAATCACTTCACCCACAAGGTGAAGAAGTTCGCGTCCGAGATGGACGATTTCTCGCTGGAGTTCCTGAACATCTCGGAGAGGAACTTCACGTAATCGCATGCCGAAGGTGCATCAGACGGGGGGAGCCGGCAACGGGCGCCGCGGGCGCGGCTACCGCGTCTCCTCCTCCCTCTCCGAAATCAACGTCGTCCCGCTCGTGGACGTGATGCTGGTGCTGCTGGTGATCTTCATGGTGACCGCGCCGATGATGCAGCAGGGGCTGGCCGTCAACCTGCCGCAGGCGCGCCGTGCCGATCCGCTCAACAGCCAGCCGCTCTACGTGACGATCCCGGGGGACTTCGCGCAGCGCCGCTTCGTGCAGATTGGCGACGAGCAGGTGCGGCTCGAGGTGCTGCACGAGCGCGTGCGCCAGGCGCTGCTGACGCGCGACGACAAGTCGCTGTTCATCCGGATGGACGCGGCGGTCACCGCGCAGGACATCTTCACCGTGTTCGACGAGCTGAAGCGTGCGGGGGTCGAGAAGATCGGGCTGTCGTCGAGGCCCAGGGAAGGCAGATAGCGGTGCAGGAAGCGGTCAGCGCGGTGCTGCACGATCGGGCGCAGTCGGCCGACGGCCTCAGCCGGATGCTGACGATCTCGCTGGTCGTGCACGTGGGGCTGATTGCCGGCCTGGTGGCGATGCCGGCGGACTGGCGGACGGCGAAGCGCGCGCCGGAGTCGAACGCGATGGTCATTTCGCTGGCGGGGGCGACCGGGGCGGACACCGGGGGCATGACCTCCATTGCCGACCGCGCGGTCCAGGCCATCGCCAAGCCCGAGGCGCCGAAGGTCAGGGAGGCGCCGCCGGCGGCCAAGGCGCCCGAGATGGTCGAGCCCGAGCCTGTCGCCAAGCCGGCGCCGGCGCCGGTGAAGCCGATCAAGAAGCCGGACGAAGCGTCGAAGACCAAGGCGCCGACGACGGGGCCGGAGATCAAGACGGGGTCGGCGAAGGTCGCGACCGGCGGCGCCGCGATTCCGTTTGGCGGGCTGTCGTCGCAGTCCAAGGGGGGCGGCGGCGACGGCGTCACGCTCGACACGCAGAACTTCTGTTGTCCGGAGTACGTGGCGCTGATGCGGCAGCGCATCTATCAGCGGTGGAATCCCAATCTCGGCGCGAGCGGCCAGCCGGTGGTGAAGTTCACCATCCGCCGCGACGGCGTGCTGACCCAGATCGAGCTCGAGAAATCGAGCGGCCAGGCCCTGCTCGACATCGAGGCGCGGCGGGCCATCATCAACACGGCGCAACTGCCGCCGCTGCCCCGCGAATATCCCGGCAGCAGCCTGACCGTTCACCTGATGTTCGAGTTCAAGCGATAATGCATACACCACGCCTTCTGTTCAGCACGTGCGCCCTGGCCATGGCGGTGGCGCTCACGACGTCCGCCCGGCAGCAGCCGCCGGCCCCGCCCGAGACCGCGCCGGCGGCGCAACAGCCCACCGAGATCGTCACGAGGATCAGCGGCGCAACCGCCGGTCTGCCACCCAAGCTGGCCATTCCGCCGTTCATTGCGCTCGGCGGGGACGCCGAGGCTCTCGCGGCCGCCAAGACCATCGGCGAGGTGCTGTGGGACGACATTGCCTTCGAGAAAGAGTTCTACATGATCCCGAAGGACACCTACCGCAGCATCCCGCAGCCGGCGGCGCTCGATCAGGTGCCGCTCGACCGCTGGAAGGAGCTCGGCGCGGACGGGGTGATCGTGGGCAGCGTGGCGAAGACCTCGGGCGGCGTGACGGTGCAGTTCCGCCTGCTCAATGTCAACACCGGCGCCTCGTTGATGGCCAAGGAGTACAGCGGCTCGGCGCGCACGGTCCAGGTGGCCGACAGCCGCCAGTACGCCCACACCATTGCCGACGAAGTGCACAAGGCGCAGCGCGGGCTCGACGGCATTGCGCGCACCAAGATTGCGTTCACCTCCGACCGCGACGGCGAGCGCATTCGGGGCCCGGTGGCCGACCGCGGCATCTCCAACCTCTACATCGCCGACTACGACGGCGCGCGCCAGACGCGGGTGACGATGTCGCGGGCGATGGATATCTCGCCGGTCTGGTCGCCCGACGGGCGGTCGATTGCGTTCTCGTCGTGGCGCACGGGCTACCAGGACATCTACGTGCTCTTCCCTTACACCGGCCAGCCGATCCAGAACCCCGCGAAGGGGACGCCCGAGAAGCAGAACTTCCTGCCCGCCTGGTCGCCGGACGGCACGAAGATCGCTTTCACCTCGACGCGCGAAGGCAACGCCGAGATCTACGTGATGAACGCCGACGGCAGCGGCGTACGGCGGCTGACCAGCCACCCGATGATCGACGTCACGCCGACCTGGGCCCCCACCGGCGCGCAGATCGCGTTCACGTCGGATCGGACCGGCAGCCCGCAGATCTACATCGTCAACGCCGACGGGACTGGCCTGCAGCAGATCACCCGCGACTCGCACAGCGATCGTCCGACGTGGTCGCCGGCGCCGCTCAACGAGATTGCCTACTCGTCGCGATCGGGCGGCGGCAACATCATCAAGATCTTCGATTTTGCTACCCGAAGCACCCGCGCGTTGACCGACAGCATCGGCAACAACGAGAGCCCGGCGTTCTCGCCGAACGGCCGCCACGTCGCGTTCGCCTCGAGCCGGGCCGGCAAGGAACAGATTTTCACCATTCACCGCGACGGGTCCGGCCTCCGCCAGATCACCCGGAGCGGCACGAACCGCTTCCCGAACTGGTCGCGCTGAACCCGGTAGCGCGCGCCCCGCATGGAGAGCCCGCATGGAGAGATATGAGCTGACATGACGATGACGAGACGACCCTTCCTGATCACCCTGGTGCTGGTGCTGGCGCTGGCCGGTGCGTGCGCGAAACGGCAGCCGCCGATCGCCCGGCCCACTCCCCCGCCGCCCGGGACGATGGGGCCCGACAGCACGCGTCCGCCGGCGCCGCCAGAGCCGGTCGCCGAGCCGCGCCCGGTGCCGCCCGAGCCGGTGGCCGAAGATCCGATCTCGAGCCGCGACATTGGCGACATCAACAAGAACTCGCCGTTCCAGCCGGTCTTCTTCGCCTTCGACAGTTCCGAAGTCGATGCCACCTCGCAGCAGGCACTGAACGCCAACGCGGAGATCCTCAAGCGCTATCCCACCTGGGTCATTACCATCGAGGGGCATTCCGACGAGCGCGGCACGGCGGAGTACAACCTGGCGCTGGGCGAGCGCCGCGCCATGTCGGCCCGGACCTACCTGGTGTCGCTCGGCATTTCCGGCGACCGGCTGCGGACGGTAAGCTACGGGAAGGAGTTCCCGTTCGATCCGGGCCACGACGAGGCGGCCTGGGAGAAGAACCGGCGGGCGCAGTTCGTGCTTACCAGCAAATAAGCCGCGAACGCCTTACCGTCGTCCGCGTGCGGCAGGAGCGGCCCGGGTGGGTTTTCAGACAGGAGACAGAGCTATGCGACGGTTCGGCGCATCGATGGTGGTGGCGGCAACGCTGCTGCTGAGCCCGGATGCCGGTTTTGCCGCGAACAAGGAGCAGCAGCAGTTGATGGCCGAGCTGCGGATGATGCAGCTCCAGCAGCAGCAGCTCCAGCAGATGATCGCGGCGCTGGCCGACGGCGTGAAGGCGGTGACTGGCCGGCTCGACCAGGAGGCTGCCACCAGCCGCAAGGCGATGGCCGACCAGCGGCTGCTGATTGAAAACATGACGGAGAACGTCCGCGTGCTCCGCGAGCGCGCTGACGACACCAACGTCCGGCTGTCGTCGATTGCGCAGGAGCTCGAATCGATTCGCCAGGCGATTGCCGCGCAGCCCCAGCCGTCAGCCGCTCTCACCCCTGGCGCCGACCCTGCCGCGGACCCGTCGGCTGGTGGCGTGCCCGGGCCCGAGGGGGCGCCGGCGGGGACCCCGGTCGTCGCGCTCCCGGCCGGGATGTCGCCGCAGCGCGCCTACGACTCGGCCTACTCCGACTACACTGCCGGCCACTACGGCATCGCCATCGACGGCTTCGAAACGTTCCTCCGCGCCTTCCCCCGCCACATCAATGCGGACGATGCGCAGCTGAATATCGGGAACGCTCGGTACAACGCCGGGGAATTCAAGGAGGCGGTAGCCGCCTACCAGCGGGTCATCTCCGACTACGCCGGCACCGAGACCGTGCCGCAGGCGCACTACAAGATGGGCTTGAGCTACATCGCGCTCAAGCAGCCGGACCTTGCCAAAAAGGCCTTCGAGACCATCCTGCAGACCTTCCCGGCGTCGAACGAAGCGGTGCTGGCGAAGCAGACGCTCGACCGCCTCAGCCGGCAGTAGCCTTCCCTTCCGCCTTCCGTTAGAAGCGGTCGAACCGGAGCTTCCGCCCGCAGGCGGAAGCCGCGGTTCTCCCTCCCTGCCCTAGAACGGGATATCGTCGTCCGTGAGCTCGGAGCCGGGCTCGAGCATCGGCTCGTCCTGACCACCGCCGCCGCCGCTGCTGCGGGGCTGCTGGCGTCCGCCGCCGCCGCCCATCCCGCCGCCGCCGCCCCCGCCCAACAAGACGATGCGGTCGCCGCGGATTTCGGTGGTGTAGCGCTTGTTACCGTCTTTGTCGTCCCACTGCCGTGTCTGCAGCCGCCCTTCGACGTAGATCTGCTTGCCCTTCGTGAGGTACTCATTCAGCGACTCCGCCGTTTTGCCCCAGAGCACCACGCGATGCCATTCGGTCTTCTCCTGCCGCTGCCCGGACTTGTCGTTCCAGACTTCGGTCGTCGCGAGGTTGATCGTGGCGACCGGCGACCCCCCGGGGGTGTAGCGCAATTCGGCATCGCGACCCAGGTTGCCCACGAGGATGACTTTGTTCACACTGCCCATCTAGAAAATCCCTTCTGAACGATTCGGCTGCCGGGCGTCGCTTCAAGAGCCACGCCATTCTGAATGCCTCGCGAATTGGCGTCAAACCTTAATGTTGCCTTGCCCTGTACGCGCAATCTCCACCCTCGCAGGTCCACGCGGTGGCGTATTCTGCACGCCTCTCAGGTCGTCCTCCCATACCGATCCTCCAGCCGGACGACGTCGTGGAGTTCGGGGGTGGAGACTTCGAAGATGTCGCAGTCTTCGATCGCCGTCATGCGATGGACCGTTGGGGGGGTGATGTGGACCGCTTCGCCGGGCTTCATCTCGCGCTTGACCAGGGTGTCCCCTTCCTTGATCTCGAACAACATCCGGCCGGACCACAGGAAGATCGTTTCGTCCTTCTGGTTGTGGTACTGCAGGCTGAGGGCGTGGCCGGCGTTGACGTGAATCAGCTTGCCGACGTAGCGGTCCGTCTTGGCCCAGTGCAGCTCGTAGCCCCATGGCTTCTCGATTTTCGTGACGTTCTCAGACACGGATCCTCCAGTGCGCTAGCGCCCGGTGGGCGCCAGCAGTTCGGTCATGGCCCTTTCGACATCGGCCGGAGTTTTCGCGACCAGCGCGCGGCCGGCGATCCGGCGCGCATCGGCGGCGCGGGAGTGCCGGATGACCTGCTTGGCGAGCGCGATGGACGTCGGGGCCATGCTGAACTCGGTCAGCCCGAGCCCGATGAGCAGCGTGAGCAGCACCGGGTCGGCGGCCATTTCGCCGCAGACCGCCACCGGAATCCTCGAGCGCTTGCCGGCCCGCACCACCAGCCGGATCATCCGGAGGATGGCGGGGTGCAGCGGTTCGTAGAGGGCGGACACCCGGTCGTCGGTGCGATCGACCGCCAGGCAGTACTGGATGAGGTCGTTGGTGCCGATGCTGAAGAAGTCGACCTCCCCGGCCAGCAGGTCGGCAGTGATCGCGGCCGACGGCACTTCGATCATGATGCCGATCGGCACGTTCGGCGCGGGCAGGCCGCGCTCGCGCAGGGTGTCGGCCGCGCGCGCCAGCGCGGCCCTGGCGGCGCGCAGCTCGTCGACGCCGGAGACGAACGGGAACATGATGCGCAGCGGCCCGTGGACAGCCGCGCGCAGCAGCGCGCGCAGCTGGGCCTGGAAGATGCCGTCCATGGCCAGGCTCAGCCGGATGCCGCGCAGCCCCAGCGGCGCCCGTGCGCCTTCGGTTGCCGAGTCCTCGAACCGCAGCTGCGGTTCGCTGATGTCGAACGTGCGGACGGTCACGCGCGCGCCGCCCGCCCCCTCGAGGAGGCGGCGGTAGGCGGTGTATTGCGCGTCTTCGGTCAGGGCGGCTTCGGCGCCGCCGGCCAGGAGGAACTCCGAGCGGAACAGGCCGATGCCCTCGGCGCCGGCGTCGCGCGCGCGGCCGGCGTCGCCGGGCGCCTCGATGTTGGCTTCCAGCCGGATGTCGAGGCCGTCCTCGGTGACGGCGGCGAGGCGCCGGTACTCCTCGAGCGACTGCTCGTAGGCTTCACGGCGCCGCCGCCGCGCGGCGATCAGCCCGAGCGCCTGCTCGTCGGGATCCACGAGCACATCGCCGCTGGCGCCGTCCACCGCGACGGTGGCGCCGGCCGGAATCAGCAGGCTGGCGTTGTGCAGCCCGGCGACTGCCGGCACCCGGATTGACCGGGCCAGGATGGCGGTGTGGTAGGTCCAGCTGCCGGCGTCGGTGACGAGGGCGGCGAGCCGCGACCAGTCGAGCTGGGCGATCACCGACGGCGTGATCTCGTCGGCGACGAGCACCAGCGGCCCCTCCAGGCTGTTGAACAGCTCGGCGGGATCCACCGACGCGCGCAGGTTCATGCAGATGCGGCCGACGACGTCGGCGACATCCCCTTTGCGCTCCCGCAGGTAGGCGTCCTCGGCCTGCTCGAAGATCGAGGTGATCTGCTCGAGCGACCGCTGGATCGCCGCCTCGGCATTGAGATGTTCCTGCCGGATGATCGCCGCCGCCCGCTCCACCAGCATCGCGTCGTCGAGCATCAGGAGCTGGGCGTCGAACAGATAGGCGTGGTCCTCGCCGGGGGAACCGGCCATGCGCGCCTTGATGTGCGCGATCTGATCGCGGGACCGGGCGCGTGCCTCGTGCAGCCGCTCCACCTCGCGCGCGATGAGCGTGTCGGGCACGCGGAAGCGCAGGTCGCGCGTGGCGCGGCTGAGCACGAGCGCGCGGCCGATCCCGATGCCCGGCGAGACGCCGAGGCCTTTCAGGTGCATGGGGCCTCATCGAAGTTGCGCTCGATGAGCGCCTGGAGGGTCGCAATCGCGTCCCGTTCGTCCACGCCGTCCGCCGTAATCGTCACGCACGTCCCCCGGGCCGCCGCCAGCAGCAGCAGGCCCATGATGCTCTTGCCGTCCATTTCCCGATCGCCCCTGGCGACGCGGATGCGCGACTGGAACGCGCTCGCCGCGTGCACGAACCTGGCCGCGGCACGCGCATGCAGCCCCAGCGGGTTCGTGATGGTGACGGCGCAGGCCGTCATCCCGACTGTCCCTTCAGCAGGTCCGAGGCCACCCAGATGGCATTGCGGCCGTGTTCCCGCATCTCCCGCGCCAGCGTCTCGAGGTTCATGCCGTCCTGCGGCCGGGCCAGCTTGATCAGCATCGGCAGGTTGACGCCGGTCACGACCTCGACCCCCGGCGACACGAAGGTGACCGCCAGGTTGGTCGGAGTCCCGCCAAACATGTCGGACAGCACCAGCACGCAGGCCGGGTCGTCTTCGGTGCCCCCCGCCGACGTCTTCATGCGCTCGATGGCCAGCCCGATCTCCTCGCGCGCCCGATCGACATCGTCGTGCCAGCCGATCGAGACCGCGGTGAACTGCGGCAGATCGCCGACGATCATCTCCGCGGAGTTCACGAGCTCCGTGGCGAGCTGCCCGTGCGTCACCACGACGACGCCTAGCTTCAACGCCCAACTCCCAACTCCCAAAGCCCAATTCTGAGCTCCCCGCTCGACATCGCGCGGTCTTGGAGCTTGGGAATTGGGAATTGGGAATTGATCGAGTCTCTACTCATTGCCAATATCCCGGTGTTTGACCCGGACGCGTACACCCTGCAGGCTGCCGAGCCCCTTCTTGAGCGCTTCGGCGACGGCAACCGAGCGGTGGCGGCCGCCGGTGCAGCCGATGCCGACGGTCAGGTAGGCCTTGCCTTCGGCGACGTATTGCGGCACGAGGAACTTGAGCAGGTTCAGCGTGTGCTCGAGGAACTCGTGGGTGGCCGGGGCGCGGTCCAGGTAGTCGTTGACCTGCGGATCCTTGCCCGTGTGCGGCCGCAGCTCCGGGACGAAGTGGGGGTTGGGCAGGAACCGCACGTCGAACAGCAGGTCGGAATCGACCGGGATGCCGTGCTTGAAGCCGAAGCTCAGGATCGTGACCACCAGCTGGGCGCCCGGGGTGCGACCGCTCGCCACGCCGGTGAACACGTGGCGCAGCTCGTGCACCGTCATCTCGCTGGTGTCGACGATGTGATCGGCCATGCGGCGGATGCCGGCCATGGCGCGGCGCTCCTCGCGAATGCCCTCGAGCGCCGAGCGGTCGGGGGCGAGCGGGTGGGGGCGCCGGGTCTCGCTGAAGCGGCGCACCAGCGCCGGCTCCGCCGCGTCGAGGAAGATGAGCACGGGGTCGAGGCCGCGCACCGCCTTCAGCTTGCGGTAGATGCCGGGAAACTCCTTGAGCATCCGCCCTTCCCGGACGTCGACGACGACCGCGGCGCGCGCGATCTCGCTGCCGGCGCGCAACGTCAGCTCCGCCAGCGTCGGCAGCAGCACCACCGGCAGGTTGTCGACGCAGAAGTAGCCGAGATCCTCGAGCGCCCGCATCGCCTGCGACTTGCCGGAGCCGGAGACGCCGGTGAGCACCACGAAGCGCGAGGTCACCGCGGTCCGCGCGGCGCGGCGGGCGGCGTGGCGCTTTTCGCGCGTCACAGGTCCTCCCCCGGGTCCAGCGCCCCGCCGGCGGCCGCGCCCGCCTCGAGGTGGCGGTTGAGCCGCTCGACGAGCCGGCGCGCCGCCGAGCTCCCGCGGGCGCGCAGCAGCTGGTTGCGCGCCGCGACCTCGACCAGGATCGCGACGTTGCGGCCGGGGGCCACGGGCATCCGCATCGTCGGAATCGCGACGCCGAGGATCTCGTAGCGGACGTCGTCCAGGCCGAGCCGATCGTACTCGCGGCCCGGCTCCCAGCGCTCGAGCTGCACCACCAGCTCGACGCGCTTGGACGTCCGGGTCGAGGCGATGCCGAACAGCTCCTGCACGTTGATGAGTCCCAGTCCGCGAATCTCCATGTGATGCCGCGTCAGCTCGGGGCAGCTCCCGAGCACGAACGACTCCGCCCGGCACCGCAGCTCCACCGCATCGTCGGCGACGAGCCGGTGGCCGCGGACCACGAGGTCGAGCGCGCACTCGCTCTTGCCGATGCCGCTCTCGCCGATGACGAGCACGCCCAGGCCGAGGATGTCCATCAACACCCCGTGCATGGTGACGCGCGGCGCCAGGAAGTTGTCGAGCACGGCGCCGAGCCGCGACATCGCGTCCGGGGTGGCGCCCGGCGTGCGCAGCAGCGGCACGGACGTGCGGTCGGCGGTTTCCGTCAGCTGCGCCGGCGGCGTGAACCCCTGCGTGATCAGGACGGCGGGCACGTCGTGGGCGTAGAGCCGGTGCAGGGCGGCGTCGCGCCCCTCGCTCGAGAGCGACTCGAGGTAGCGGATCTCGCTCTCGCCGAAGATCAGCACGCGCCCGCCGCGGACGGCGGCATCGAAGCCCGAGAGCGCCAGGCCGGTCTTCTGCGGGTAGGGATTGTTGATCCGGCGGTCGAGGCCGGCGGCGCCGGCCAGCACCTCGAGCGGCAGCCCGGGCGAGGCGCCGCATTCCGCGAGGACGGTCGCCACGGTGACGCCGGCCGGTCGTGTCGGGGCGCTCATGGGCGCTCGATCAGTCCGGTTCAATCAGCCCGAACTGGCCGTCCTTGCGCCGGTAGACGATGCCGACCGCCTCGGTGTCCGCGTTGCGGAAGACCAGGAACGATTCGGCGCTCGCCTCGAGCCGGACCGAGGCGTCCTCGACCGACATCGGCTTGACGGCGTAGCGGGTGGCGCGGATCACCTTGGGTGGCGCGCCATCGGTCCCGGTGGCGCGGACCCCCGCCTCGGCGCGGGTTTCGCGGGCGGTGCGGCGGCGGGCCACGCCGCGCTTGCGCTCGGCCCACTTCCCCTTGACGGTGAGCGCCTGCTGTTCGAGCTTGGCGACCGCCATGCGGACCGAGAGCGTCCAGCCATTGCCCTCGCCGAGGCCGCGCAGCATGTGATCGCCGCGGGCATGGACGATGATCTCGGTGCGGTGGCGGTACTTCTCGAGCGTGAGGATGACCTTGATCGAGACCAGGCTGTCGTTGAGGAGGCGCTCGATGCGCGCGAGCCGCGTTTCGATGAGTTGACGAAGAGCCGGCGTGATGTCGACGTGACGGCCGGTGATGTCGAGTCGCATTGGCAGGTGGCTGTCTAGAAAAGAACCTTTCTCTGGTTCGAGGTCGGGATTTTGAGCTCCTCGCGGTACTTCGCGATGGTGCGCCGCGCCAGCATCAGCCCTTCCTTCTGGAGGATGCTGACGATCTTCGAATCGCTCAGCGGCTTGCGCGGGTCTTCATTCTCGATGATCTTCCGGATGCGCTGCTTGATCGTGACCGACGAGACGCTCTCGCCGTACGAGCTGCTGATGCCGCTGTGGAAGAAGTACTTCATCTCGAACACCCCCTGCGGGGTGTGCATGTACTTGTTGTTGACCACGCGGCTGACCGTGGACTCGTGCATGCCGATGTCGTTGGCGACGTCGCGCAGCACCAGCGGCCGGAGGTATTCGATGCCCTGTTCGAGGAACTCCCGCTGGAAGTTGATGATGCTGGTGGCGACCTTGTGGATCGTCTTCTGCCGCTGGTCGACCGACTTGATCAACCACAGCGCCGAGCGGAACTTGTCCTTCACGTAGGCGCGGGTCTCGCCCGCCTCGGTGCCGCCGGCCTGGCCGCTCTTGTCGAGCAGGCGGCGGTAGACCGGGCTGATGCGCAGCTGCGGCAGCCCCTCCTCGTTCAGCATCGCGACGTACTGGTCTTCGACCTTGACGACGTAGACGTCGGGGATGACGTACTGCGACTGCGACGGGTTGTAGCGGCTGCCCGGCTTGGGATCGAGGTTGCGGATGATCTCGATGTGCTGCTTGAGCTCCTCGATCGGCATCCCGAGCTTGCGGGCGATCTCCGGGACCTGGTGGTTCTGCAGCAGCCGCAGGTGCTCGGTGACGATCTTCTCCGACGGCGTGCCCTCGAGCCCGAGGTGCCGGATCTGCAGCCACAGGCATTCCTGGAGATCGCGCGCCGCGACGCCGATCGGATCGAACGTCTGCACGTGCTGCAGCGCCTTCTCGACGTCGGCCACCGGCCACTCCGCCATCGCCGCGATCTCTTCCACCGAGGCGACGAGATAGCCGTCGTCGTCCAGGTTGCCGATGATCGCGCGGCCGATCTCCTTGACCCGGTCGTCGTGCGTCTGCAGCGAGAGCTGCCAGAACAGGTGATCGGACAGCGACGCGGCGCTCGACAGCGTGTTCTCGATCGGCGGCAGCTCCTTGACCTCGGCCGGCGTGCGCGAGCGGTAGCCGTCGTCGAGGTAGTCGCCGAAGAAATAGTCGTAGTCCGCGTCGTCCCAGGTGTCGGGCTTCTCGGTCGCCGGCTGCGCCTCCTGCTTCTCGGGCTGCTGCTGTTCCGCCGGCTGGAGCTCCTCGGTCGGCACTTCCTCGAGCAGCGGGTTCTCGACCATCTCCTGGTTCAGCAGGTCGGCAAGCTCGAGCGTTGACATCGGCAGCAGCTTGATGGCCTGCTGCAGCGAGGGCGTCAGAATCAGCTTCTGAACGAGCTTTGTGTGAAGTTTCTGGGAGATTGCCATTGGTCCGTTTACGGGGCCCGTCCGCCCAATCTTAGTCCAATCGGAAGTCCGCGCCTAGGTAGATCCGCTTGACCTCCTCGTCGGCGGCGAGGCTTCCCGGCGTGCCGCTCCGGAAGATGACGCCGTCGTGCACGATGTAGGCGCGGTCGGTGATCCGCAGTGTTTCCCGGACGTTGTGGTCGGTGATCAGCACGCCGATGCCGCGCGCTTTCAGGTGGAAAATGATCTTCTGGATGTCGGTCACGGCGATCGGATCGATGCCGGCGAACGGCTCGTCGAGCAGCATGAAACGCGGCGACATGACCAGCGCCCGGGTGATCTCGACCCGCCGCCGCTCCCCGCCCGACAGCGTGTAGGCCGCCGCCCGGGCCAGCGGCGTCAGCCCGAGCTCCGCCAGCAGCTCGCGCATCCGGCGGTAGCGCGTCGCCGCGTCCAGGCCCAGCGTCTCGAGGATCGCCAGGATGTTCTGCTCGACGGTGAGGCCGCGGAAGATCGACGGCTCCTGCGGCAGGTAGCCGATGCCGCGGCGCGCCCGGATGTACATCGGATCGCCGGTGACGTCGGCGTCGTCGAGCAGCACCCGCCCCGAGTCGGGGGACGCCAGCCCGACGACCATCGAGAACGTCGTGGTCTTGCCCGCGCCGTTCGGCCCGAGCAGCCCCACCACTTCGCCGGCGGCGATGTCGAGGCTGACCCCGCGCACCACCGTGCGCCCGCCGTACGACTTCGTCAGCGCCTCAGTGCGCAGCGTCGGCATGGGCGGGAATCGAGGGGGCGTCGGAACACGGCGTGGCGGCGCTGACGCGCGGCGCTATTTGGCGGCGCACTGCTTGACGGTGACCGGCGTGACGCCGTTGTTGACGATCTTCATGTTGACGTCCGAGCGGCGGAACGTCACGGTCGACCCGACCGTGACATTGCAGCTGGCCGGGGTCCTCTCCTCGATCTCCACAGGCGCTCCCGTCATGACATAAGTCTCGTTGTCGGGCGTATACGTCAGGTGCGTACCGGTGCCGACCCGCGGCCCTTCCTTCACCACCACGCTGCCGTCCGCCTCAGCGCGTTCGAGCTCGCTCGCCCCCGGCTTCAGGAACAGCTCGATGACCTCGGCGGTCACGTCCCCCTGCGTGCCGACGATGTGCGCCTTGGCGGTGGGGCCGGTGGTGTAGGTGGCCAGCCGCTTCGCATCCTCGTAGAGGAGCGAGTGCCCGGTGGCGAGCATCTCCACCAGCACCGGCTTCTTCGTCTTGGCGTCCTCCTCCTCGAAGAACAGCACGCTGCTCACCTTGCCCTCCGCCTTCAGGTTCGCGCTGCGATCGTCGAGCACGATGGTGTCCCCCTGGATGCGCGTGCGCTCCTGAAACAGCTTGGCGTTGCCAGTGTAGGTTGCCAGGCCCGCCGCTCCATCGTAGTCGAGCCGGTTGGCGGTCACGTTCACCGCCTCGTCGTCTTTCAGCATCGACGGGAGCCTGCCGCCGCCGCCGTCGTCGCCCGCCGCATTCTGCGGTGCCGCGCCGCGGCCGGCTCGGCCGCGAGCCGCGCCGGCCGGCGCCGGTTTGCTCTCCCGCTTCGGCGGCTGCATCGAGCTCCGGACGTCGGTATCCGCGAGGAGCCGCTTCGTGCCGATCGTGAGCACGATGGACCGCGCGTGCACGAGCACCCGGCCATCGTTGACCGACGGCGGCGGCCCCGGATCGCCCGCCGACGGCGCCAGGTCGAAACTGTCCTTCGCGACGGTGTAGACCGCGCGCGACCCCTCGGCCACCGTGGCGCCGTCCTCGATCCGGACGTTGCCGCGGAAGTCCGCCTTCTCGATCTCGCCCAGGCCGGGCTGCGTCTCGACCACGAGCCGCTGCGAGCGCCCCGTGCGCTCGCCGGCCGGCTCCCCCTTGCGGGCGGCGCGCACTTCCCGGTAGGTGACGCCCCCGCTGAACGTCGCCGTCTCGAGCCCTCTGGCGCCCCCGGCTGCCAGCGTCGCGGCCTTGATCTCGCGGGCCGGAGCCCCAGCCGCCGCCGGCAGGTCCACCTGCACGTTCTCGTGCGCCGTCGAGCGCCGTCACCGTGGCGCCGTCTTCACCCATCGTCATGTCGATCGTCCGCCCGCTCACCTTCCGTGCCCCGGCCCCGGCGCTCCCCGCCAGTTGCGCCACGGCATTCTCCATCAGGAGGGCGCGCTGCAGCGTGCGGCCGTCGGGTGCGTAGGTCAGGTCGATGTCGCGCGCCGACATGCCCTGCGCGCCGCTGGCCGCCGGGGTGCCCGTGATGCGGCTGTCGCCGCGCAGCGCCATGGTCTGGATCCGGCTGTCGTCGGGCGTGAGCTGGACCGTCAGCTCCTGCGCGTCGAGCGTCTGGCCGCCGCTCACCACGTGCGCCGCGCCGGTCAGCCGGACGTAGTGCTCGGCCCGCGCCAGCCCCGCCGACGACGCGGTGGCCTCGACGGCGCCGGCACCGGTTTCGTCCGGCGTCACCACGATCCGCGCGTTGGCGAGCAGCCACAAGACGTCACGGTTCCGGTCGTAGGTCGCGCCGACGCCGGAGCCGGTCATCCGGCCCCGCACGAACTGCACGGGCCCCGGCACCGTCAGCACGCCGGTCTTCTCCTCGAAGGTGGCCTCTTCGGCCTTGATCTCGAGCCCGTCGCTGGCGCGCAGCGTCACCCCCTTGGACATCCGGGCGGACTCGATCTCGCCGGGCCCCTCCTTGGCCGCCGACAGCTCCATCTCGACGCCGGACACGGTGATGGTGCGGCCGTTCCGGTCGGGCAGCGTCAGGACGGCGTTCTTGAGCACGTTGCGGCCGTCGGGATAGACCAGCTGGCCGTCCGCATCGACCTTGAAAGCCACCCTCCCCTGGCTGTCTGTCCTGGTATGGGTGAGGTTACCGGTCACCTCGGCCGAGGCGCCGGGATCGGTGCGCGGCGTCGTCACCGGGACCCGTGGCGGGGGCGGCCGGCGCAGGGCCACGAAGACGACCGCCGTGAACACGATCACGACGCCGGCGATTGCCAGCCGGGCAGCTTGTTGCCAGCGCATGGAAATGGACGGGCCCCGGGGGACCCCAGATTCATTGTAGGTCGTCGGGCGAACGGAAGTCGCAGACGTTGAGCTCGAGGTAGGTTTCCCCCTGGTATTCGTTGCGGTCCAGCGAGAAGGCCAGGTTGACGCCGCCGCGATGCTTGTCCAGGAAGTCCGCCCGTTCGGCGGCCCGCCAGGCGATGGCGCGGAACCGGCGCCCGTCCTGGCTGAAGGTCATCTTGAGGTGCCGCTCCTTCAGCGTGCGCGGGCCGTCCACGATCTCGACCGGGCTGGCGTGGAAGATCGGCCGCGGATTGCCCATGCCGAACGGCCCGAGGGCGTCCAGGCCGCGCACCAGGTCGTGGGTGATGCCCTTCAGCGCCAGCGGCGCGTCGATGCGCAGGCGCGGCCGCAGCTGGTCCGGGTGCAGCACGTCGTCGGCCCAGGCGTTGATGCGGCTGCGGAACTCCGGCACGCGCGCCGCGTCCATCGTCAGCCCGGCGGCCTGCCGGTGGCCGCCGAACTTCTGGAACAGGTCGGCGCAGCGCTCGAGCGCCCCCAGCATGTCGAATTCGGAGATGCTGCGGCAGGATCCGTGGGCGACGTCGCCGTCGATGGACAGGACGATCGCCGGCTTGTGGTAGGTGTCGACCAGCTTCGACGCCGCGATGCCGATGACGCCGCGGTGCCAGCCGAGGCCGCCGACGACGAGCACGTTGTGGGCGCCGACGGCCGGGTCGGTCTCGATCGCCTTCTTGGCCTGGGTGACGAGCTCGGCCTCTTCCTGCTGCCGCCGGAGGTTTTCGTCGTTCAGCTGCTGCGCGAGCGCCCGCGCCTCGGACTCGAGCGTTTCGTCGGTGGCGAGCAGCAGGCGCGTGGCGATGTCGGGCGTGCTCATGCGGCCGGCGGCGTTCACGCGCGGCGCCAGCATGAAGGCGACCTGGTAGCTGTCGATGGTCTTGCCGGTCAGGCCGCTGCAGTCGAGCAGCGCCCGGAGCCCGATGGTGTGCGGCCCGCGGCTCAGGGAGGCGAGCCCGAGCCGGGCAATGACCCGGTTCTCGCCGACGAGCGGCACCACGTCGGCCAGCGTGCCGATCGCCGCGATCTTGACGAAGGCCGGCAGCCATTTCGAGCGTCCGGCGCGGTCGCACAGGGCCTGGACGACTTTCAGCGCCACGCCGACGCCGGCCAGCGACTTGTCCGGATAGGTGCAATCGTGCCGCTTCGGGTTGATGACCGCCAGCGCGTCCGGCAGCTCGCCGTCCGGCTCGTGATGGTCGGTGATGATCAGATCGACGCCGAGCTCGCGGGCGCGCCGCGCCGCCTCGACGCCGCGGATGCCGCAGTCCACCGACACGATCAGCGACACGCCGGCGGCGTGCAGCCGCTCGATCCCGGCGGGCTGCAGGCCGTAGCCGTCGCGGATCCGCTCGGGGATGAAGTGCACGACCTCCCCGCCCAGCATCTCGAGCACGCGCCGGAGAATCACCGTGGACGTGATGCCGTCGACGTCGTAGTCGCCGTGGATCGCGATCCGCTCCCGGCGCGCGATCGCCGCTTCCAGCCGTGTCACGGCCGCGGCCATGCCGGTCAGCTTCATCGGGTCGTGCAGGTGATCGAGCGAGGGGTGCAGGAAGCGGTGCGCCGTCTCCGGGTCCGCCAGCCCGCGCATGCAGAGCAGCCGGGCCACCGTCGGGTGGAGGTCGAGCGCCGCCGACAACGCGGCGGCCTGCTCGTCGCTGCACGGCAGGTGCTGCCAGACCAGTGTCTTCATGAGTCCGAGGGGCGGGCAGCCGCGCCCGGCGGTGTGCGGGCGGCGGGGTCGCCGGACGGGGCACGCCAGGGCGGCGCGGCGCGGTCGGGCGGCGGCGCCGGCGTCGCGTCCACGAATGCCTGCCCCTCGCGGCCCATGCGGCGGAACTTGTCGTAGCGCTGCGCCAGCAGCTGCTCGGTGGAGAGCGGCTGGATCGCGGCCAGCGCGCGCTGCAGCGCCTCGTCCACCAGCGCGGCCGCCCGGTCGTGGTCGTTGTGCGCGCCCCCGGCCGGCTCCGGCACGATCTCGTCGATCAGCTCGAGCTGCAGCAGGTCGGGCGCGGTGATCTTGAGCGCCTCGGCCGCCTCCACCTTGCGGTTCGCGTCCCGCCAGAGAATCGCCGCGCAGCCTTCCGGCGGGATCACGCTGTAGACGGCGAACTCCTGCATCAGGACGCGGTCGCCGATGGCGATGCCCAGCGCGCCGCCGCTGCCCCCCTCGCCGCAGACGATCACGACGATCGGCACCTCCAGCATCGCCATCTCGCGCAGGTTGAAGGCGATCGCCTCGGCGACGCCGCGCTCCTCCGACTCGACCCCGGGGTAGGCGGCGGGGGTGTCGATGAAGACGACGATCGGACGGTGGAACTTCTGCGCCAGCTGCATCACCCGCAGCGCCTTCCGGTAGCCCTCCGGCCGCGCGTAGCCGAAGTTGCGGAAGATCTTCTGCTTGGTATCGCTCCCCTTCTGGTGGCCGACGATGCAGACCGGCTGCCCTTTGTAGGCGGCGAAGCCGCAGACGATGGCGTGGTCGTCGGCGAAGCGGCGGTCGCCGTGGAGCTCGTCGAAGCCGGTGAACAGCCGCTCGACGTAGTCCAGCGTGTTGGGCCGCGCCGAATGCCGGGCGACCAGGACGCGCTGCCACGGCGTCAGGTTGACGTAGAGCTCGGCGCGGATCTCGTCGGCGCGGCGGCGGAGCGTTTCGATCGAGCGCAGCCGCTCCGGCGTCTGCGGCAGCATGCCGAGCGCCTCGATCTCCTTGAGCAGGACGCCGACCGGTTCTTCGAATTCGAGCAGTTCAGGAGGCATGCGTCATCGTAACTCGACCGAGCCGGCGCCGCAGATCTGCTCCACTTCCGAGACCAGGCGCTCGGACGGGCGGACGCGCTGGGCGACCTCGGACCGGACCCGCAGCGGCGGCTGCTGCGTCTTGACGTCGAGCTCGAGGAACACCCGGCGATCCCCGCGATGGCGGGTCAGCAGCTCGGCGAGCGCCTCGAACGTGTTGCGCCGGGCGGCCGGGCCCGACAGGTGAATCACGACCTCCCGCGTCGTCCGCTCCCGCAGCGCCGCGATCGGCAGCAGCTCGGTCGCCACGATGCGCGCCGACTCGTCGTCTTTTTCGAACTTGCCGCGCACCAGCAGCATGGCGTCGGCGGCGACCAGCGAGCCGTGTTTTCCGAATGTTTCCGGGAACACCACGACCTCGAGGCTGCCGGCGATGTCGTCGAGCATGAAGACCGCCATGCGGTCGCCCTTCTTCGTCTTCAGCGGCCGCAGGCCCGAGACGATGCCGCCGACCCAGAGGTCGGGCTCCGACGTGGTGAGCTCGCCGACGCGCTTGGCGCCGAAGACCTTGAGCTCCTCCGAGAAACGCTCGAGCGGATGGCCGCTCATATAGAGGCCGAGCGCCTCCTTCTCGCCGGCGAGCTGCTGCGCCTCCGTCCACGGCGCAGCGTCGGGCAGCTTCACCATCCCGGCATCGTCGTCGCCGCCGGCGCCGCCGAAGAGCTGGGACTGCCCCTTGTCGCGATCCCGCTGGTGGCGGCCGCCATGTTCGATCGCCTTGTCCACGGCGGCAAACAGGCAGGCGCGGCGGTCCCGGACGGTGCGGTGCTGCTCCCCCGCCATCGAGTCGAGCGCCCCGGCCTTGACCAGGCTCTCGAGCACCCGCTTGTTGACGAGCCGCAGGTCGGCGTGTTCGCACAGGGTGTGGAGCGAATCGATCCGCCCGAGTGCCTTGCGGACCGCCAGGATCGAGAGCACCGCCCCCTCGCCGACGTTCTTGACCGCGCACAGGCCGAAGCGCACCCCCTCCTTCGCGACCGTGAACGCCAGCTCGCTGGCGTTGACGTCGGGCTGCAGGATGGGGATGCCGAGCTCGCGGCACTCCCCGAGGTACATCGCCAGCTTGTCGGTGTTCGCGGCTTCGATGGTGAGCAGCGCCGCCATGAAGTGCCACGGGTAGTTCGCCTTGAGGTAGGCGGTCTGGTAGGCGACCCAGGCGTAGGTCGTCGAGTGCGACTTGTTGAAGCCGTAGCCGGCGAAGAACTCCATCAGGTCGAAGATCTTCGCGGCCTTCTTCTCGTTGATCCCGTTGGCGCGCGCCCCGGTCATGAAGGCCTCGCGCTGCTTGGCCATGACCTTGGGGTCCTTCTTGCCCATGGCCTTGCGCAGCACGTCGGACTGGCCCATCGAGAACCCGGCCAGCACCGCGGCGATGCGCATGACCTGTTCCTGGTAGGCGATGACGCCGTAGGTGTCGCCGAGGATCGGCGCCAGCGCCGCCAGCTCGTACTTGACCTCGGTCTTGCCCTGCTTGCGCGAGATGAAGTCGTCGACCATCCCGCTCTTGAGCGGCCCCGGCCGGTAGAGGGCGTTCAGCGCGATCAGGTCGTCGAGGCGCTCGGGCTTGGCCTTGCGCAGCAGCTCGCGCATCCCCGAGCTCTCGAACTGGAACACGCCGTAGGTCTGGCCGTCGCCGAACAGCTTGTAGGTCTTGGCGTCGTCCAGCGGGATGGCGTCGATGTCGAGCACGATCCCTTCGGTGCGCGTGATCTCCTGGAGCGCGTCGCTGATCAACGTCAGCGTGCTGAGGCCGAGGAAATCCATCTTCAGGAGGCCGACGCGCTCGACCTCCTTCATCGCCCACTGCGTGACGATTTCGTCCTTCTGGCTCTTGTAGAGCGGAACGAACTCGGTGAGCGGCCGCGGCGCGATGACCACGCCGGCGGCATGGACCGAGGCGTGCCGCGTCATGCCCTCCAGCCGCCGCGCCACCGCGATCAGCTCGCGCACGCGCTCGTCGCTGGCGTGCATCTCCTTGAGCGCCGGGCTCTCCTCGAGCGCCTTGGCCAGCGTCATGTCGAGCGCCGGCGGGACCGCCTTGGCGACACGGTCGGCATCCGCGTAGGGGATGTCCATGACGCGGGCGACGTCGCGCACCACGGCGCGCGCCTTCATGGTGCCGAAGGTGATGATCTGGGCGACGTTCTCCCGGCCGTACTTGCGGGTGACGTACTCGATCACCTCGCCGCGGCGCCGCTCGCAGAAGTCGATGTCGATGTCGGGCAGCGAGACGCGCTCGGGGTTGAGGAAGCGCTCGAAGATGAGGTCGTATTCGATCGGATCGACGTCGGTGATCCGCAGGCAGTAGGCGACGAAGCTGCCCGCCGCCGAGCCGCGGCCGGGGCCGACTGGGACTCCCTGCTCGCGCGCGTAGCGGATGAAATCCCACACGATCATGAAGTACCCGGGTACTTCATCTGCTTGATCATGTCGATTTCGTAGGTCAGCCGGCGCTCGTATTCGTCGACCGTGTGCTTGAGGAGCCCGCGCGCCGCCAGCTCCTGCAGCCGGGCCAGGCGCTGCCGTGAAGCCCTCGCGCACCACGTGCTCGAAGTACTCGTCGAGGGTGTAGCCGGCGGGGACGTCGAAGTTCGGCAGGTGGTTGACGGTGCCCGACAGGTCGACGTGGCAGCGCTCGGCGATGCGGACGCTGTTGGCCAGGGCGTGCGGGAAGTCGGGGAACACCGCGGCCATCTGCGCGGCGGTCTTGAGGAAGAACTGGTCGCCGTGATACTTCAGGCGATCGGCATCGTTGACCGTCTTGCCGGTGCCGATGCACAGCAGGATGTCGTGCGGCTTGTAGTCGGTGTCCTGCAGGTAATGCACGTCGTTGGTGCACGACGAGCTCGATGCCGAGGTCGCTGGCGATCGGCTGCAGCCCGGTGTTGACGATCCGCTGCTCGTCGATGCCCTGGTACTGCATCTCGAGGAAGAAGTTGTTCGGCCCGAGGATGTCGCGGTAGGCGGCCGCGGCGGCGCGCGCCTTCTGCAGCTGCTCGGTCCGGATGCCGGTGGCGACCTCCCCCTTGAGGCAGCTGCTCAGGCCGATCAGCCCGGCCGAGTGCTGCGCCAGCAGGTCCTTGTCGATGCGCGGCTTGTAGTAGAACCCCTCGGTGTAGCCGGCCGACACCAGCTTGATCAGGTTGTGGTAGCCCTCTTTCGTCTCGGCCAGCAGCACCAGGTGGTTCGCCGTTTCCCCCGGCGTGCCGCTCTTGGTGCGCCGATCCCCCGGGGCGACGTAGACCTCGCACCCCAGGATCGGGATTGATGCCGCGCTTGCGCGCCTGGTCGTGGAACACCACCGACGAGAACATGTTGCCATGTTCGGTGATGGCCATCGCCGGCATCTCGAGCTGCACCGCCTTGTCGAGCAGCTCCTCGATCCGGCACGCGCCGTCGAGCAGCGAGAACTCGCTGTGCAGGTGCAGATGAACGAAATCAGACATAGGCTGCTATGAAGTCAACTCCCAATGCCCAACTCCGATGCCCAACTCCCAAGCCCGATGTGCACTCCGAACCCTGCACTCTGCACCTTGAACCAGAACCTTGCACCCTGCACCTTGCACCTTGCACCTTGCACCTTGAACCTACTCGCCCTACTCCCACTCAATCGTCGACGGCGGCTTCGAGCTGATGTCGTAGACCACCCGGTTGATCCCCTTCACCTCGTTGACGATGCGGGAGGAGATGGTGGCGAGGAGATCGTGCGGCAGCCGCGCCCAGTCGGCCGTCATGCCGTCCCGGCTGTCGACCGCCCGGATCGCGATGGTGTATTCGTAGGTCCGCGCATCGCCCATCACCCCGACGCTCTGCACCGGCAGCAGCACGGCAAACGATTGCCAGACGCGGCGGTACCAGCCGGCCTTCTTCACTTCCTCGGCGACGATGTGATCGGCCCGCCGCACCAGGTTCAGCCGCGACGCGGTGACTTCCCCGAGGATCCGCACCGCCAGGCCGGGGCCGGGAAACGGCTGCCGCCACACGAACGCGTCGTCCAGCCCGAGCTCCTTGCCGACGTCGCGCACCTCGTCCTTGAAGAGCATCCGCAGCGGTTCGACCAGCTTGAAGCGCATCCGCTCGGGCAGCCCGCCGACGTTGTGATGGCTCTTGATCACGTGCGACGGCCCGATCACCGACACGCTCTCGATGACGTCGGGATAGAGCGTGCCCTGCCCGAGAAAATCGAACGAGCCGAGCCGCGCCGCCTCGTCCTCGAACACGTCGATGAACGTGCCGCCGATGATCTTGCGCTTCTCTTCCGGATCCACCACGCCGGCCAGCCGGGTCAGGAACAGGTCCACGGCGTCGACGAAAACCAGCGGCAGCGCGAGGCTCTCGAAGCGCGCCTTGATCTGCTCTGCCTCGTCCTGCCGCATCACCCCGTTGTCCACGAAGATGCACGTCAGCCGCTCGCCAATCGCGCGGTGCAGCAGCACCGCCGCGACGGTCGAGTCGACGCCGCCGCTCAGCCCGCAGACCACGCTCCCGTCGCCCACCTGCTCGCGAATCCGCTCGATCGCCTCATTCACGAACGAGGCCATCGTCCAGTCGCCGGTGCAGCCGCAGATGTCGTAGGCGAAATTGCGGAGGATGTGGGTGCCGTGATCGGTATGCGCCACCTCCGGATGGAACAGCAGCGCGTACATTCTGCGATCCGGGGCCGCCATGGCCGCGACGGGGGCATTGGCGCTGGTGGCCGTCACGGTGAAGCCGGCCGGCGCCGCCGACACGAGATCGCCATGGCTGGCCCAGACCCGGAGCTCGCCCGGGATGTCGCCGAACATCGGCGCGCCGGGGGCGACCGTGACGGTGGCGAGGCCGAACTCCCGGTGCGGCGCCGGCGCCACCCGGCCGCCAAGCGTGGCGGTCATCAGCTGCATGCCGTAGCAGATGCCGAGCAGCGGCACGCCCGTCCCGAAGACCGCCGGGTCGCACTTTGGCGCCCCCTCCTCCGACACGCTCTTCGGTCCGCCCGAGAGAATGATGCCCACGGGCTTCCGCCGGGTGATCTCGGCCGCCGGGGTATCGAAGGGAAGGATTTCGCAATAAACCGACAGCTCGCGCAGGCGCCGGGCGATGAGTTGCGTGAACTGCGATCCGAAGTCGAGAACGACGATGGTTTGGTGAGACACGGTGATGAAAAAGGGACCGCGCTATTATAAGGTGTGCATCCGCGGAGGCGAACCACAATATCTTGTAGGTGCTTCGCCCGAATCTCGCTCGTCACCTGCCTCCTGGCTACCGCTGCCGCGCTGATGGCGCCGCCGGGTGTCGAAGCCCAGCCGCTGCCTGAAACGGTCACCTGGTCCGTGCCCCTGGCGGATGCCGCGTCGGACATTCCCGTGGTCAGCGGTCCGGCCCTCGTCGTGCCGCTGCGCAACGGCCAGCTGTCCGCCCACCGCGCGAGCGACGGGGCGCCGCTCTGGACGCTCGATCTGGCGGCGGAGCGGCCCCTGGCGGCAGACGACCATGGCGTGTACGTCGCGTCCGGCGAAGCCATTCACGCGCTGCACCCGGAAACCGGCGCGGTGCTCTGGCGGGTCGCCGTTGGCGGACCGGTCACCGCGGCGCCGCTCGCCCGCGGCGGCTGGCTGATCGCCGCCTCAGGCGGTGATGTGATTGCGCTGCGCGCGGCGGATGGACAGGTGGTCTGGCGCACCCGGGTCGGCGCCGTGGCGCTGCGGCCGGCGCTCGATGGCGACCTGCTCATCACCCCGGTCGTCGACGGGCGCGTCGTGGCGCTGAACCTGGAGAATGGATCGGTCCGGTGGGAAGTCAACCTCGCCTCCGAGCCCACCGAGCCGTACGTGATTGGCGGCCGTGTTTACGTCGGCACCGTCGCGAAGATCTTCGTGACCCTGCACGCGAGCTCCGGCTACCGCGAATCCCGCCGCGCGGTGGGCGCCGTGGTGCGCGGCCCCGCGGTGGCCGACGAGGGGCACATCTACTTCGCGGCGATGGACAACCTGCTCTGGGCGACGGATCGGGCCGACGGCGCGATCGAATGGCGGAAGCCGCTGCCCTATCGGCCGACCGCCGGGCCGGTCCTCTTCGGGTCCCTGGTGCTCGTGCCCGGCGAGAGCACGCAGCTGCCGGCCTTCAACAGCCGGACGGGCGCGGCGGCCGGCCGGCTCGGCTTTCCCGCCCGCCTGACCACGCTGCCGGTCGTCTGGACGGCGCCCGGCGGCGTCCTCCACGTGACGGCCGTGACCGGCGGCCTCGACAACAAGTGGATGCTCACGCTGATGGGGCCGCTGATCGTCCCGGCCGCGCCGGTGCAGCCGCTCACCGCCCTGCCGGGCGAGGTGGTGCCGCCGCCCGGGCTGCCGCTGCTCCCGGCCGGCTCGTCCGAGTCGTAGTCTAGGCGGGCGCCACGGCGGCCGGCGCAACGCGCTCGACGTAGCGGCGGTAGTGCGTCAGGTAGGCGCACAGCGCGGTCTGCGCCAGGAACTGGAACACGAAGCCCCGCACCAGCCACGCCGCAATCTGCAGCGGCAGGACCGCCAGCCCCAGCACCGGAATCAGATTGATCAGCCCGAAGCCGGCGGTGGCGAGGATGGAGGCCACGGTGGCCATGGCGGCCAGCAGCAGGACCACGCCGAAGATGCCGGCGATCTCGCGGAGGCTGGTCCGGACGAAGCGGAAGCCGTGCCGGACGCCGCTGCGCAGGCCGACGTCTTCGACCGCCATCACCATCTGGACGATCAGGTAGAAGAAGTTCACCAGCGTGATCCACACCACCAGCACGCTCGACGCCAGCGCCGCCGCCATCGTCCAGCCGAGGAGGATGCCGGCATTGCCGACCAGGCTCAGGCCGCCGACGACCAGCCCGAGGTACGCGGTCGCCGTGGCCCCATAGACGATGAGCAGGCAGGCGCCGAGCTTCAGGTAGCGGAACCCGAGTCGTGCGCAGCCGGCAAGAAAGGGATCGATCGCCACGACCGCGGCGCGGCGGATGGCGGGGAGCCGGACGGGCGGCTGCTCGATGGCGCCGGCCCTGGCTTCCGCCGCGGCCAGCAGCGCCACCGTTCCACCTTTCACCACGAAGGTGAGGCCCGATCCGCCGAGGAGGACCACGCCGAACGCACCGGAGAACGCCACGAGCGCCGGAATGTTCTGGCGCATCGCGCCGAAGACTTGCGCGGCGATGTCGCGCAGGTCGCCGGACAGCAGTTCATCGGCGTTGCCGCCGAGGAGGAGGACGACGAGGAAGAGGCCGCCGACGATCGGCACGGCCAGCAGCAGCTTCAGCGTGGACTCGGCAACGAACTGCACGGCGACGAGCGGCCAGTTGGCGGCGGCGATCAAGGCGCCGCGCTTGAGCGTGGCTTTCAACGACATGCGGTCCTCAGCCAGTCTACCTTTGCGGTATTCTGCTTGACGAGTGCCATCCATCGAGATCCGCGAGCGGCGCGTCAGCTGGCGGCGCCTGCTGGCGGGCGGCATCGTCCTCGCGGCGCTCTGCGGCATCGCTGGCGGCGGGCTGGAGCTGTGGTGGTTCGGCCGCACCGGACAGGCGGCGGCGCGGCGGTCCGACACCTACCTGCGGGCGCGGTTCGACCGGATGGCCGGGGCGCTGGCGCTGGTCTCGGGGCGGATCGCCGCCGATCCCGCGGCAGCCGCCGGGCTGACGCCGGCCGCCGATGGCGCCCGCCGCCTCTTCGACCTGGTCGCGAGTGCCCGCCGCGCGAGCCCTGAGCCCGACCGGATCGCCGTCACCATCTATGATTCGGGCGCTGTTGCCCGCGCCTGGGCCGGCGAGCCGTCCGACAACATTCCCAACGACCGGCTCTCGGGCGCCGCCACGCTCTTCGTCACCCGCTCGCCGCTCGGCCTGCGCCTGGTCCACCTGCAGCCGATCGTGACCGGCGACGGGCGCCGGGTCGGGTCGGTGGCCAGCGAATACGGACTGTCCCCCGCGCCCGCGGTGACGGCCGTCGAGCCGGCGGAGTTCACGCTCGACACCCCGCTCGCGCCGGCCATACTGCGACCGCGCTTCGAAGGGGCCGGGGAAATCGGCCGTCCCGATGCCGTGGTGCTGCGCGGGCCGTCGGGCGAGCCGCTGGCGGAGGCCTGGGTGGCCCCCGCCTCGCTCCAGGACTCGCGCGCCCGGTGGCGGCGCCACGTTGGCGCGGCGATGCTGGCCGTCTTCGGGACGACGCTGCTGCTCCTGGTCGGGCCCCTGCTCGACCGGCGCGTCACCAGCCGTTCGGCGCCGGACACCGTGCCGGACGGGGCCTACGTGCGCGCGACGGTGGGGGCGCTCGGGCTCGTGGCCGGCGGCGGCGCCACGCTCTGGCTCGCGTGCGCGGTCGATCGCGGCGGACTGCCGTCGATGCCCGCCACGATGCTGCTCGGCGGCGGCACCGCCGCCGCGCTCGTCAGCCTGCTGGCCGGGCCGGTCGCCCGGCTGCGGATCGCCACCCGCCGCGTCCGGCTGGCGATCGCGGACGCCCGCGTCCGCTTCGTCGCGTCGCAGCTGCTCGCCGGCACGGTGATGGCCGGCCTCTTCATCGCCTTCAACAGCATCATCGAATGGGTGGTCGACCCGGCGTCCATCGACCTGCGGCACTTCTCGCTGCACCCGTGGACGAGCGCCCGGCTGTTCCTCCTCGGGGGTGTCGCGGCCTTGCACCTGGCGGTGCTGTGGGGGGCCACGCTGCTGCTGGTCGTGGCCTTCGTGCGGTGGCGCCTGCCCCGCCGTTCCATCTCGACGGCCACCGCGATCCTCGTGCTCTGGGGACTGCCGCCGCTGCTGGCGGCCCTGGCCGCAGTCACCGGACGCTGGCCCGTTGCCGCCGCCGGGCTGCTGCTGTCCGCCGCGGCGTGCAGCGCCGGGGCGCTCGCGGGCCCCTGGCTGGCGCGCTGGTACCGGCGCACGACCGTTGCCGCGCGCATCTTCGCCCTCTTTGCCGCCTTCCTCATACCGACGCTGCTGCTCTACCCCACGATGGACTATTTCGCGGAGCGGGCGACGCGGCGGCTCATCGAGACGCAATACGCCGTGCAGGCGCAGAACCACGTCCGCACCCTGCTCAAGCGGATGGAAGACGCGCAGGCGGAGATCGACGCCATTGCCGTCCTGCCCGAACTGCTCCGCGGGCAGCCAGCCGAGGCGCCGGGCGCGGCCCCCTCCGAGCCCGCCTACTGGGTCTGGCAGCAGACCGCGCTCGCGCGCGAACGGCTCACGTCGGCGGTCGAGCTGTACGACGACGAAGGGGGGCTGGTCAGCCGGTTTGCGCTGAACGTGCCCGAGCACGTCGTGGCCACGCCCCAGGGAGCCGCCGGCTGCCGCTGGGACGTGTTCGGCGAGGTGGCGCCATTCGGCGCCGAGGAACGCCGGATGCTGCACGCCGAGCGCCGGCTCTGCGTGCCGGGCGACGGCGGGGCGAGCGGCTCGATCATCCTGCACGTCGTGCTCGAGTATCAGACGCTGCCCTTCATCACGTCGCAGAATCCGTATTTCGAGATCTTCCGCGCCGCCGGGCCGCGGCCGCAGGAAGGCACGCCCGGCGGCAGCGTCGAGGTCGCGCTCTACGGCTGGGGGCTGCAGCCGCTCTACACGTCGAACCGCACCGCCTGGCCGATCACCGACGAACTGTTCGCGAAGCTGTATGCGTCGCGGCAGCCGTTCTGGGCCGACGCGACCGCCGGCGGCACCGCCTACCGGGTCTACTTCTCGAACGACCGCGACCGCATCTTCGCCATCGGCTACCCGATCCTCACGCCCTTCGACCACTTCGTGCACCTGGCCGAGCTGACCACCTTCAGCGCCGCGGCGTTCGCGCTCGTGCTGTTCGGCACGGCGCTGTTCACCCGGCTCGCCCGCGAGCGCCCGCGCGTGGGCCGCGCCCTGCTCCGCGAGATCCGCGCCAGCTTCTACCGCAAGCTGTTCCTCGCCTTCGTGCTGGCGGCGATCATCCCGGTGCTCACCCTGGCGCTGGTCATCCGCGCCTACTTCGCCAACCTGCTCTACGCCGACATCGAGGCGGAGGCGGCGCGGACCGCGTCGGTGGCCCAGCGCGTGATCGAGGAAGCCGACGCGCCGCTGCGCCGCAGCGCGGAAGCGCTCGGCACGCTGCGCGACGACGTCATGGTATCGATCGAGCAGGTCATCGAACAGGACGTCAACGTGTTCAAGGGGGCGGACCTCGTCGCCACCTCGGAACGCGACCTGTTCGCCTCCGGCGTCCTCCCCACCCGCACGCCGGACGACGTCTACCGGGCGATCGTGCTGCAGCGGCTGCCGAGCTTCGTCCGGCAGGATGCCATCGGCGGGTTCACCTACGTGCTCGCCGCCACGCCGGTGCGCACCGCCGGCGAGGACGCGCTGCTGACGGTGCCGCTGGCGCTCCGGCAGCGGGAGATCGAGCGGGAGATCGACGAGCTCGATGAAGGGGTCCACCTCGCCGCGCTGTGCTTCGTCCTGGTCGGCGCCGCCCTCGGCCTCTACATGGCCGAGCGCATCGCGGATCCCGTCCGCCGGCTCACGCGCGCGACCGGGCGCATCGCGCGCGGGGACTTCGACGCGCGCATCGCCGTGAAATCGGTGGACGAGCTCCGCCGGCTGGTCGACGCCTTCAACAGCATGGCGGCGGAGCTCAAGGCGCAGCGCGTCCAGCTCGAACGGACCCATCGCCTCGAGGCATGGGCCGAGATGGCCCGCCAGGTGGCGCACGAGATCAAGAATCCGCTCACGCCGATCCAGCTGTCCGCCGAGCACCTGCAGCGCGTCCACGCCGACCGCGGTGCGCCGATGGGGGCGGTGCTCGACAGCTGCGTGACGTCGATCCTCGGACAGGTGCGCCTGCTCCGGCAGATCTCATCCGAGTTCTCCAGCTTCGCGTCGGCCCCGACGGCGCGGCGGGCGCCGCTCGACCTCCCCGCCCTGGTCGCGGAGGTCATCGATCCGTATCGCACCGGCCTGCGCGACCGCATCGACATCGTCAACCGGGTCCCCGCCGAGCTGCCGCCGGTCCTGGTGGATCGCACGCTCGTCTCGCGCGCCCTCGTCAACATCGTCGAGAACGCGCTGCACGCGATGCCGGGCGAGGGGCTGCTGACGATCGACGGCGTGGCCGAGCCCGACGCCGTGCGCCTGGCGGTCACCGATACCGGGGGCGGGATGGACGAGGAGGCCCTCGGCCGCGTGTTCGAACCCTACTTCTCCACCAAGGCCACGGGCACCGGCCTGGGGCTGCCGATTGCCCGCCGCAACATCGAGGTCAACGGCGGCACCATCACCGTGGCCAGCGCCAAGGGGGCGGGCACCACGGTGACCGTGCGCCTGCCGCTCGCCGGCCCTGGCGCCGCGGCGTAGCCTCCGGCTGACGCCGGGCACCGCGGATCGTTTAGAGCTGGATGTCGCCCGCGGGCGGCGGGGTGTCGCCGGATGCCAGGCTGTCGGACGCGGGGGCGGCGCCGTCGGCGGCGTCGGGACGCTTGCGGACCTTGGTCCACGCCCACACCAGCAGCGCGACGACCGTGTAGGTATAGGCGAGCGCGACCAGGGCGATGCGGGGCTGCGATGCGACGAGCGCGAGCCCGACGGCCAGAAGGAACAGCCCGAAGTAGGAGCGGTGCCAGCCGACGTCGATCGCCTTCACGCTGCGGAAGCGGATCGTGCTGACCATCAGCAGGCCGGGGATGACCACCATGGCGAGCGCGGCAAGCGCGGTCTGGCGGTCCTGCGGCCCGTTGGGAAACAGGTAGATGGTGGATGCGATGACGCTGGCGGCGGCCGGGCTCGGCATGCCGACGAAGTAGCGCTTGTCGGTGGCGCTCGCGGTCTGGATGTTGAACCGCGCCAGGCGCATCGCCGCCGCCGTCACGTAGATGAAGCCGGCGGCCCAGCCCAGACGCTTCAGCGGCCACAGCCCCCACGTGAACGCCAGGATCGCCGGCGCCAGGCCGAACGACACCACGTCCGCGAGCGAATCGAGCTGCACGCCGAAGGCCGAGGAGGTCTTCGTCAGCCTCGCCACGAAGCCGTCGAGGGTGTCGAGCACCATCGCGATGCCGATGAGCACGGCGGCGGTGTCGAAGTCGCGCTGCGTCGCGTAGACCACGCAGCCGTAGCCGCAGAACAGGTTGGCCACCGTGAACATCGACGGCAGCAGGTAGACGCCGCGCTTGAAGCGCTGCGGCCGGTCCTCCCGGCGGCGCCGCGGCGGCTTGCCCATCATTGTCCGGCCCCGAACGTCGCCAGGATGGTCTCGCCACCGACCACGGTCGCGCCGACCGAGACCTGGATCTCCGCATCGGCCGGCAGGAACACGTCCATGCGCGAGCCGAACTTCATCAGCCCGATGCGCTCGCCACGCTCGACGGTCTGCCCTTCTTCGACCCGGCAGACGATGCGCCGCGCCAGCATGCCGACGACCTGGCGGAAGACCACGGTGCGGCCGTGGCTGTCCACCCAGACCTCGTTCAGCTCGTTGTCGTTCGCCGATTCCTTGTAGGCCGGCAGGAACGTGCCCGGGCCGGTACTCGATGCGGGTGACCCGCCCCTCCACCGGCGACCGGTTGATGTGCACGTCCATCGGCGACAGGAAAATGGTGACCTGCTTCCAGTCCCCGGGCGGCGACCAGCGCCCGTCGCTCGGCCCCGCAATCATGACCCGCCCGTCGGCCGGCGACACGACCACGCCCGGCGCCTGTGGCACGAGCCGGTCCGGATCCCGGAAGAAGTAGGCGAAGAAGCCGCCGAGCAGCGCGAACGACGCGGCGAGTCGGTGGCGGCGGGCGGCGGCGAAACCTGCGGCCGGCACGAGGGCAGCCGCGATGAAGGGATACCCGGCGCGGTCGATTTTCATGAAGTGAGCACGTTGGGAAACAGGGGGCCGGAAACGGGCCCGGCCATCAGGCGGGCGCGCGCTTCCGGCCATATGGGATGCCGGTTGTCGTCAGCCGCGGGACATCTGCACGGAATCGCTGGTGAGGCGGCGGCGGAGGAGGTCCTCCATCTGGTCTTTCAACTGGAGTTTTCGCTTCTTGAGGGCTACTTCTTCGAGCTGTTCGGGTTCTGAGAGGTAGTTGCGGGCGGTCAGATTGTGCACTTTCTCGTCGAGGTCGTGGTGTTGCGTTGCGAGATGGCGGTACTCCTCGTCGGTCTGCAGCAGTTGACGCTTCAGCTCTTCGAAGTCTGTCGGCATTTCCGCCTCCTTGAAGCGATCCTACAAAGCACGCGCAATCATAGGGGCACGGTAGCATAAGCGGGCAGCCGCTTCAAGATTCGGGATACGCCACTTCAAGATTCCGGATTGCAGAGGTCGGACAGCCCCTGTTTCCACAGGATCAGGGCATGTTCCTCGGGCTGGGTGTAGTACCGCAGGCGGGTGGCGGTGACCGCGAAACCGAGGGATTCGTAGAGCCGGCGGGCCGGTTCGTTCGATTCCCGGACCTCCAGCGTCGCGCTCGTGGCGCCGCGCCGCGCTGCCTCCGCCAGCACGTGCCGCATGAGGTGCGCGCCGAGGCCGCTGCGCCGGTGCTCCGGGTCCACCGCGATGGTGTTCACGTGCAGCTGGTCGGCGACGATCCAGCAGGCGCAGAAGGCGGCCACGGCCACCCCCGGCAGGCGCAGCACGAAGACGTGCGCGACGTCGGACTGGGCCAGCTCCCGCGCCAGCATGTCGCGGGTCCAGGGATTCGTGAAGCAGCGCGCCTCGAGCGCCGAGACGGCGTCGAGGTCGTCGCCGCTCGCCATGCGCTCGACGACCACGCCCTCGGCCCGGACGCTCATCGCGGCTGTTTCTCGCGGGCCAGTTCGGCGTCGGAGCGGCGCACGTAGATGGGCACGACCGCGTGCGGCAGCACCGCGCGTGACGGGTCCCGGGACGCCAGGCGCCCGGCCGGCACGGCAAGCGCCGGCACGTAGCTGTCCACCACCGCCTGTCCCGCCAGCGTTGCGCTGATGACGTCGCGGTAGCGCACGGCGCCGTCGCCCAGGAAGCGCACCGCCCGCGTGCCGAGCGTGGTCCGCCAGGCCGCCAGCGTCGCGGCGGGGGCCGCTGCCGTGGGCGGCTCGGCGACGGCGTCGCCGCCTGGCGCGTAGAGGCTGGCAAAGACCTCGCCCCGCTGGGCGTCGATCCAGGGCGCCAGCCAGGGGTCGCCGGGCGAGCTGTCCGCGGCGTGGCCCGCGAGCGCCTCGAGGCTCGAGATCGGCACGATCTGCAGCCGCCGGGCAAACGCCAGCCCCTGCATCGAGGCGATGCCGACGCGGAGGCCGGTGAAGGAGCCGGGGCCGGCCACCACCGCGAGCAGGTCGAGCTGGCCGACCCGCACGCCTGCCGCATCGAGCGTCCGCAGCAGATCGCCAGGCAGCCGCTGTCCGTGCGTGATGGACGCGTCGCCGGAGGTTTCCGCCAGCACCACGTCGCGGCGTAGAACGGCGACGCTGCCGGCGCGCGAGGTCGTGTCGAGGGCCAGGATGAGCAAACCCCAATGTTATACTCGCCTCCTTCCCATTCTTTATCCGACATGTCGTCCTCCTCTCCCGCGCCGTCCGCTCCCGCCGGGGCGACCCCGGCCATGCGGCAGTACTTCGAAGCCAAGCGCCAGCATCGCGACGCCATCGTCTTCTTCCGGATGGGCGACTTCTACGAGATGTTCTACGAGGACGCGCTGACCGCCTCGCGCGCGCTCGAGCTCACCCTCACCTCCCGGGCGAAAGACGCGTCCGGCGGCGCCATCCCGATGTGCGGGCTCCCCTATCACGCCGCCGACGGCTACATCGCGCGCCTGGTCAGGAAGGGCTTCCGGGTGGCCATCTGCGAGCAGATGGAGGATCCGAAGAAGACCAAGGGGCTGGTCCGCCGCGAAGTCGTGCGCGTGGTGTCCCCCGGCACGCTGACCGACGCGAGCTACCTCGATGCGCGCGAGCCGGCGTTCCTGATGGCGATCGTCCCGGCCGCACCCGGCCCGGGCCTCGGCGTGGCGCTGCTCGACCTCTCGACCGGCGAGTTCACCACGGCCGAATATGCCGGCGCCGACAGCCGCCAGGCGCTGCTCGACGAGCTGGCGGTGCTGCGGCCGCGCGAAATCCTGACCCCCGCCGGATGCGGCGATCCCGCGGCGATGGTGCAGACCCTGCGGCTCTCGACGCTGGTGACGGCGGTCGACGAGTGGGCGTTCGAGCTGGAGGCCGCGCGCGGGGCGCTGCTGGCGCAGCTCCAGGCGCAGAGCCTGTTCGGATTCGGCCTCGACGATCATCCGAGCGCGGTGCGCGCCGCCGGGGCGCTCGTCCACTACCTGCGCGACACCCAGAAGGCCGAGCTCGCGCACATCCGCGAGGTGTCGTTCCGCACCCGCGCCGACTGCCTGGTGGTCGATCCCACCACGCTGCGGACGCTGGAGGTCGTCGAGTCGGCCGACGGCGGACGGACGGGCTCGCTCCTGCACGCCATCGATCGCACGGTCACCTCGATGGGCGGCCGGCTGCTGCGGTCGTGGCTGCTGCGGCCGCTGCTCGCGCTGGAGCGGATCCAGGATCGGCTGGACGCGGTCGAGGAATGCGCGTTCCGGAGCACCGAGCGCGCCAAGCTCCAGGACACGCTGAAGACCGTGCACGACATGGAGCGGCTGGTGGCGCGCGCCGCGCTCGGCACCGCGGGGCCGCGCGACCTGGTGGCGCTGCGGCAGTCGCTGGCGGCGGTGCCGCGCGTCCGCACCGTGCTGCAGGACCTGCAGGCGCCGCTCGTCCGCAGCCTGGTCGGCGAGCTCGACGATCTGGCGGAGCTGCGCCAGGAGCTCGAGCGCACCGTCCCCGACGAGCCGCCGGCGCTGGCGCGCGACGGCGGCGCCATCCGCGACGGCGTCGACCCGGAGCTCGACGAGCTGCGGACCATCAGCCGGTCGGGCAGGCAGCGCATCGCCGAGATGGAAGAGGCGGAGCGCGCGCGGACCGGCATCGGCTCGCTCAAGATCCGCTACAACCGGGTGTTCGGCTACTACATCGAGGTCTCGCGCTCGAACCTCGCCAGCGTCCCGGCGGACTACCACCGCAAGCAGACGATCGCCGGCGGCGAGCGCTTCATCACCCCGGCGCTCAAGGAGTACGAGGACAAGATCCTCGGCGCCGACGAGCGGATCGTCGAGCGCGAGATCGAGATCTTCGAGGCGCTGCGCCAGCGCGTGGCCGCCGAGGCGCCGCGCGTGCAGGAGACCGCCCGCGGCCTGGCGTCGCTCGACGTGCTCGCCTCGCTCGCCGAAAGCGCGTCGCTGCACAACTACACCAAGCCGATGATGCACGCCGGCGACGAGCTGGTGGCGGCCGACGTCCGCCACCCGGTCGTCGAGCGCCTGTCCCCCGGCGCCTTCGTCCCGAACGACGTGACGCTCGACGCGGCGGCACACCAGCTCGTCATCCTCACCGGCCCCAACATGGGCGGCAAGTCCACCTACCTGCGCCAGACGGCGCTGCTGTCGCTGATGGCGCAGGCCGGCTCCTTCGTCGCCGCCCGGTCGGCCAAGCTGCCGGTCGTCGATCGCATCTTCGCGCGCGTCGGCGCCTCGGACAACATCGCGCGCGGCCAGTCCACCTTCATGGTGGAGATGCAGGAGACGGCGAACATCCTCCACGCCGCGACGTCGCGCAGCCTGGTCATCCTCGACGAGATCGGCCGCGGCACCGCCACCTTCGACGGCCTGAGCCTGGCGTGGGCGGTCGCCGAGCACCTGGCGTCCACCAGCGCGGCCCGCCCCAAGACGATTTTCGCCACCCACTACCACGAGCTCACCGACCTGGCGGACGCGCTGCCCAGCGTCGCCAACTTCCACGTCGTCGTCCGCGAGTGGAAGGACGACATCGTGTTCCTGCGCAAGGTCACGCCGGGGCGGTCGGACCGCAGCTACGGCATCCAGGTCGCGCGGCTGGCGGGGCTGCCGCCGGCGGTGGTCGCCCGCGCCCGCGAGATCCTGAACGGACTCGAGCGCGACGAGCTGTCGCGCGGCGGGCGCCCGTCGCTCAGCGCGGAGGGGGTCAAGAACCGCCAGCTCGGGCTCTTCCAGGCGCCCGAGCCGGTCGAGCATCCCGCGGTGACGACGCTGCGGAGCCTCGACGTGGACAACCTGACGCCGATGCAGGCGCTGGTGCTGCTGGCCGATCTCAAGCGAGAGGCCGGTGAATGAGCGGCCGGGCCCCGCGGCGCCGGCCGGGCGCGCTGGCCGTCCGGGCAGCCCGGGCGCTCCTGGCGGCCCTGGCCACCCTGGTTGCCACGTCCTGCGGCGGCGCGACCGCCGATCCCGGCGTCATCGTCGTCGGCATCGCCAACTCTCCGGCGATCCTCGACCCGCGGATTGCCGCCGACGAAGCGTCGCAGAAGGCGCACCAGCTCCTCTTCAACACGCTGGTCCGCGTGGACACCGACCTCCGGGTCGTTCCCGAGCTCGCCGAGTCGCTCGACCAGCCTGACCCGCTCACCTACATCGCCCGTCTGCGGCGCGGCGTGCCGTTCCACAACGGCCGCGAGCTGACCGCCGAGGACGTCGTCTACACCTTCGGCAGCTTTCTCGACCCGGCGTTCGGCGGGCGGTCCGGCGCCTACCGCATGGTCGCCGGCGTCCGCGCGATCGATCGCTACACCGTCGAGTTCACGCTCAAGGAAGCGGCGGCGTCGTTTCCCGTCAACCTGGTCATGGGCATCGTCCAGGCCGGATCCGGCGCGGCCAACGCGCGGACGCCGGTCGGCACCGGGCCCGTATCGGCTCGGCCAGTTCATCCCGGACGACCGCCTCGTGCTCGAGCCGTTTGCCGGCTACTGGGGCGGCGCGCCGGCCAATGCCGGCCTCGTGTTGAAGGTGGTGCCGGACGACACGATGCGCGGCCTCGAGCTGCGCAAGGGCTCCGTGGACATCGTCGTCAACGATCTGTCGCCCGACGTGATCGCCGAGCTGCGCGAAGAGGGCGGCCTGCGCACCGAGACCGCGGCCGGCACCGACTACGCCTACATCGGCCTCAACCTGACGCATCCGATCCTGGCCAACGCGGCGGTGCGCCGCGCGATCGGCTATGCGGTGGATCGCGACGCCATCGTCACCTACCTGCGCCGCGGCCTCGCCGAGAGGGCGGTCGGCATCATCCCGCCGATGTCGTGGGCGTTTGCCGCGCGACGTCTTCACGCTCCGCCACGATCCCGCGGAAGCCCGGCGGCTGCTCGACGCGGCGGGCCTGCCCGATCCCGACGGCGACGGTCCGCGCCCGCGCCTGACGCTGACGCTGCGGACGTCGACCTCGGAGATCTACCGGCTGCAGGCAGCGGCGATCCAGCAGGACCTCGCCGGCGTCGGCATCCACGTGGACGTCCGGTCCACCGAAACGCAGACGCTGTTTGCCGACATCGTCCGCGGCAACTTCCAGATGTATACGGCGGTGTTCGTCGGGATTACCGATCCCGACATGCTGCGGCGCGTCTTCCACTCGAAGCAGATGCCGCCGGTCGGACTGAACCGGGTGCGCTACGAGAACCGCGACGTCGATCGGCTGATCGAGGCGGCCGCGGCGCAGTCCGACGAAGGGGAGCGCCGGGCGCTCTACGTCGAGGCGCAGCGCCGCATCGCCGAGGACGTGCCCTATGTTCCGCTGTGGTATCGCACGAACGTGGCGATCTTTCAGGCTGACCTCGACGGCGTCACGCTGTCGCCGATCGCGGACTTCGGGTTCCTGAAGGACGTGCGCCGGCGTCCGGTGTCGCGGTGACTGGCGGGCGCGGCCGCTGGCCGCGACGCCTGCGCACGCTCGCGGGGCTGTGCGTGATGCTGGCCGCGGCGACGGCCGCGGCGGCGGCCACGCGCTACGATCCGCGGCTCCGGTTCCGGACGATCTCCACGCCGCGCTTCGACATCCACTATCACCAGCGGGAAGAGCCGCTCGCCCTGCGGCTCGCGCGAATCGTGGAGGCGGCGGCCGCCGAAGTGGACGCGGCGGTCGGGCCGGCCGACGGGCGGGTGCAGGTGATCCTGGTGGACCAGCACGATCTGTCGAACGGCTGGGCGACGCCGCTCCCCTACAACACGATCGAGATCAGCGCCGCCGCGCCGCGGCCGGACAGCAGCATCGGCAACACCGACGACTGGCTCCGGCTGGTGTTCGTGCACGAATACACCCACGTGGCGCACCTGAGCCGGGCGGGCGGCTGGATTGGCGGACTGCGGCGCGGTTTCGGGCGCTTCCCCCTGCTCTTCCCGAACCTGTTTCAGCCGACCTGGGGGATCGAAGGGATCGCCACGTGGCAGGAGAGCGCGGCGACCGGGCTGGGCCGCGTGCCGGCGGGAGATTTTCGCCAGTTGATCCGGCGGGCCGCGACTGCCAACCGCTTCGAGCCGCTCGATCGGGCCAACGGCGGCACGCTGGACTGGCCGTCGGGAGCGATTCCGTATCTCTACGGCGCCTACTTCCACCAGTTCCTGGCCGACCGCTACGGCGCGGCGTCCATCCGCGAAGCTGGCCGATGAAACGTCCCGGCGGCTCCCCTACCTGGGATCGCGCGCCTATCGAGCGGTGTACGGACGCTCGCTCGGCGATCTGTGGGGGGAGTTCGAGGCGGCCACGAGGCTGGCGGCTGAAGTGGCGGGCGCGACCGCTCCGGCAGATCCGCAGCCGCGCCAGCTGACGCATCACGGCTTCGACGTGTCCGCTCCGCGATACGCCGCGGACGGGCGGGTGTTCTACGCCGCCGCGAGCCCGCATCACTTTCCGGCGTTGATGGAGATCCGGGACGCCGACGCGCCACCCCGCCAGATCGCCAGGCGGTATCTCGGGAATCGCATCGCGATCGCCGGCGCCGAGCTGGTGGTGGACGAGGTGGATCTCGTGCGCAGCGTGGGCCTGCAGTCCGATCTCTATCTCGTCGATCCGGCGGATGGCCGCCGCCGCCGGCTGACCCGGGAGGCACGCGCCGCGGATCCCGACGTCTCGCCGGCCGGCGTGATCGTCTGCACCGTCCAGATGAGCGACCGGCGCGCGCTCGCCACGCTCCCGCTCGAGCGTGACGGCGCGACGGGGACTCCCGTGCTGCTCGTGAGCGAGGCGGAGACCGACTTCGGCGCGCCGCGCTGGTCGCCCGACGGCCGCTGGATTGCGGCCGAGCGCCGCCGGCTGCACGGCCCCTCGGAGATCGTCCTCGTGGATCCGGCAGATGGACGCGTGCGTGCCCTCGCGAGCCCGCCGGGCGGGCGAAGCGCCTCCCCCGCCTGGACGCCGGACGGTGCCCGCGTGCTGTTCTCGTCCGCCGCGGACGGACAGCCGTTCCGCATCCACGCGGTGGATGTCGGCACCGGCGCGCTGGCGCAACTGGACGACGCGGGCGCCAGCGCCGAGTCGCCCGACGTCTCTCCCGACGGCCGGACGCTGGTGTTCGTCGGCTACACCGCGGCCGGCTACGATCTGTTCTCGCTGCCGCTCGCCGAAGCGCGCTGGATGCCGGTCCGCCCGGCTGTCGAGCCGTCGCCGGCGGCGCCAGACCTCGGCTCGCCAGGATCGTTCGACTCGCGGCCGTACTCGCCGTGGCGCACCATCCTGCCGCGATTCTGGACGCCGACGCTCGAATCGGATGCCGGCGAGATCGTCGCCGGCGCGGCGACCGGCTCCCTCGATGCGCTGGGCCGGCATGCCTACGGCCTCGAGGCCGGGTGGTCCAGCCGTGCGCGGCCGGACTTGCGGCTGGCCTACGTCTACGACCGATGGCGTCCGACGCTCTTCGCTGCCTTCTCGGACGACACCGATCCCTGGCGCGAGGGGCTGCGGCGGACGACAGAAGGCGATGTTGGCCTGCTGCTCCGTGTCTCCCGCATCCGCTTTTCGCACACCACCTTCGCAGCCGTCCACCGGGACGTCGAGTCACTGGCCTGCGACACGTGCGTGGAGCCGGTGGACGCGCGCCGCCGGACGACGTCGCTGCGCTTCGGGTGGGAGTTCAGCAACGCGCGCGGGTTCGGCTATTCGATCAGCGACGAGGAAGGGGGCCGTGCCGCCGTGACGACCGAGCTGCCGTCGGCCGCCCTCGGCGCCGATGGCAACGGCTTCGCGGCAACGCTCGACGCGCGCCGCTACTGGCGGGCCGGACCGCGGCACGCCGTGATCGCCACCCGGGCGGGCGCCGCCGGCTTCTGGGGCGACACCGTTGCGCAGCGGCGGTTCAGCGCATCCGGACACGGCCCCCAGCCGGCCGGCTTCGGCTTCGGGCGGGGGGCGATCGGCCTGCTGCGCGGCTTTGCCGAGGACGAGGTGACCGGCACGCGCGCGGCCGTCGTGAACCTGGACTACCGGATCCCGCTGGCACGCATCGACCGAGGGGTCGGCACCATTCCGCTTTTTCTCCGCAGCCTGCACGGTGCCGTCTTTGCCGACGCCGGCCACGCCTGGACGGGCCGGGCGCGCTGGCCGGACGTCCGCCTCTCGATCGGCGCCGAGCTGTCCACCGACACCGTGGTCGGCTTCGCGCTTCCGGTGACCTTCACGGCCGGCGCGGCCTGGCGCCGCGACGGCGCGGGCCGCGGCAGCGGCGTGGTCAGCTTCGGCCGCATCGGCCGGGCCTTCTAGACGCGGCACCCGCGGGCGAGCGGGAAGCGGCGAAACAGTGTCATAGTTGAACGCCGATGTCGGACAAGTCCCGATACCTGCGCGTGCCGGTCGAGCCGTTCGTCGTGAATCCGGACGCCTCGGCGGACGACCTGCTGGCGCGCATGGAGCGGATCTCGTTTCAGGGGCGCAGTCTCGCCACCGCCCGGCGCATCTGGGCACGGATGCTGGCGGACGACTGCACCATCTTCCTAGGCCTCGCCGGTGCCCTGAGCGCCGGCGGCCTGCGGCTCGTCATCGCCCACCTCATCGAGCATCGCTTCATCGACTGCCTGGTCTCGACCGGCGCCAACCTCTATCACGACCTGCACGAAACACGCGGCCGGCACCACTACATCGGCACCGCGCGCGAAGACGACGCGCAGCTGCAGAAGGACGGCATCGACCGCGTCTACGACACCTACGCGAACGAGCAGGAGTTCGTCGAGAACGACGAGTGGCTGGCCGAGTTCGCGCTGACGCTGGACCGCCGGCCGCTCACCTCGCGCGAGTTCCTCTACCGGCTCGGCGGGCACCTCTGGGAGACGACGGGGCGCGACGGCATCCTGACCGCGGCGTTCCGCGCCGGCGTGCCGATCTTCTGCCCGGGGATCGCCGATTCCTCCATCGGCATGGGGCTGTCGCAGGCGCGCCACCGCGAGGCGGATGCCGGCCAGATCGACGTGATCGGCGACGTCATCGAATCGGCCAACCTGGTCATCCGGCACCCGCGCACCGCCTCGGTCGTGATCGGCGGCGGCACGCCGAAGAACTTCATCAACCAGGCGAGCGTGCAGGCCGAGTTCTACGACGATCGGGTCGGCGGCCACCGCTACGCGCTGCAGATCGTCACCGACGTCCCGTATTTCGGCGGCGCCTCGGGCGCCAGCCTCGAAGAGGCCCAGAGCTGGGGCAAGCTGGCCACCGACGCCGAGCAGGTCACGGTCCATGCCGACGCGACGATCGCCCTGCCGCTGCTCGTGTCCGCCCTGGCCGGCAGCGCCGCCAGCACACTTTCCGCCCGGACCCCGCTGCGCTTCGACCTCGCGGGGCCGACCATCACCGTGGACGGACGGCCGCTTCCACACGCTCGCTACGAGGTTCGTGACCGATGACCGTGCCCTTCACCTACGACCACGGGGTGTCGCATGCCTTTGGCGGCGCGCTGCCGCACCGCCCGTCGTTTGCCGCTGCCCGCGCCGTGATCCTGCCGGTGCCGGTCGAACGCACCACCTCCTACGTCGGCGGCACCAAGCACGGCCCCCGCGAGATCCTCGAGGCGTCGTCGCACATGGAGTTGTGGGACGACGAGCTCGGCGTCGACGTGCACCCGGCCGGCATCTTCACCCTGCCCGAGATGGAGCTGCCGTTCGGCGAACTGGCGCCGCTGATGGAGGAGATCCAGCGCGTCGCCGCCGAAATCCTGACGCACGACAAGTTCCTGGTGACGCTGGGCGGCGAACACTCCATCACCCCGCCGCTCGTCGCGGCAGCCGCCGCGAAGTACCCGGGCGTCGGCGTCCTCCAGATCGACGCGCACGCCGACCTGCGCGACGAGTACATGGGGACGCGCCACAACCACGCCTGCGCCATCCGCCGGACGCTCGAGCATGCCGCGGTCACCCAGGTCGGCATCCGCAGCATGTCCACGGAGGAGGCCGCCGTCGCGGCGTCGCTGAACACGACCATCTTCTACGACCACTCGATGCGGCAGCACCCCGACTGGATCGACCGCGTCGTCGCCACCCTGCCCGAGACGGTCTACATCACCATCGACGTGGACGGGCTGGATCCCGCCATCATGCCGTCCACCGGCACACCTGAGCCGGGCGGGCTCTCATGGTACGAAGCGCTGGCGCTCCTGCGCGCCACGATCGAGCGGCGCACCGTGGTGGCCTGCGACGTGGTCGAGCTCAGCCCGCTGCCCGGGCTGATGGCCCCCAACTTTCTCTGCGCCAAGCTGATCTACAAGATCCTCACCTACCGATTTGCCGGAATCATCGGGCGATAGGCACAATTTGACGCCTTCTGTATACCCGGTATACTACGCGCCATGTCCGACGCGTACGACCGGGCTATCGAAGCGCTCGAGCAGGGACACGGCGCCGAAGCGTCGTCACTGCTGACGCGCGCCTTGCGGCAGCCGGGGCTGCGGCGCGAGGAACAGACCCGGATCCGCTGCGCCCTGGCCGAGGCCTGGCTGCTGCTGGACGACCTGCGTCAGGCCACCGACGTCCTGGGCAAACCGCCCGACGCGCGCGAACGGGCGGATCCCGCCCGGTTGTCGGACCTGTGGCGGCTGCACGGGCGGCTGGCGGCCGCGCGCGGCGAGCCGTCCCGCGGCATCGCGTTCCTGACCAAGGCCCTCCGCCAGGCCGAGCGCGCGCACGATTCGCGCGCCATCGGCCTCGCCCACTACGAGCTGGGCCTCTGCTACCGGCAGGTCGGCGACACCGCCATCGTCCGCGAGCACCTGACGGCGGCCGCGTCGGCGCTGCACGCCGCAGGGGACCGGCGGCACCTCGCCATGGTCCACTCGCTGTCCGGCGTGGCCCTCGCCCAGGAAGGCCGGCTCGAGGAAGCGCTGGTGACGATGCGGCATGCCGAGCGGCTGGCGGTGTCGGCCCAGGCCGGAGACGTGCTGGCGACGGTGTGCGGCAACGAAGCGAACGTGGCGCTCATGCAGCACCGCCACGATGAGGCGCTGGCGCTGGCCGAGCGCAGCGTCGAGCTCCAGCAGGAGTCCGGCACCCCGCACGGCCTCGGGATTGCCCTGGCGTCCCTCGGGCAGATCTACGTGCGGCTCGGCAACCTGGCGCGCGCGGAGGACACCCTCAACCGGGCGCTGGACGTCAGGAGTCCGCTGCAGTTCATGCGGGAAACGACCGGCGCGGTGTTCGATACGCTTGCGCAGATTCACCTCATCCGGGGAGAGCATGCCGAGGCCGCCCGGGCCGTCGAGAAGGCCAAGGAAGCCTACGGCGAGGACGGCGCGCACACCAGCCGCTGGTACCAGTGGTCGCTGCGCGTGCTCGAGGCCAGGCTCGCGCTCCGGAGCGGTCAGGACCGGGTGGCGCTTGCCATCGCCCACGAGATTGCCACCGCCGACGCGGCGCCAGGCGGCTACGCCGTCCAGGCCGAGCTGATCGCCATCGAAGCCCTGCTGGCCGCCGGTGCTCACACGGAAGCGCAGGAGCGCCTCGAGCAGACTGCCCGCCGTATCCAGCCGAACACGATGAGCGGCACCTGGGGTGAATTCCTCCGCCTGCGCGGGCGGCTGCGGGCCCGTGCCGAGCGGTTCACCGACGCGTACCACGATTTCGGGCAGAGCGTCAGCGTGTTCGAGCTGCTCGGCGAGCGCTATCAGGCCGGCCTGAGCTACCTGGAGCTCGGCCGCCTGGCGGCGTCTGCCGGCGCACGCTCCCGGGCGACGCGCTACCTGACGGATGCCCGCACCCTGTTCGAAGCGCTGGGGGCGGCTCCCGAGCTCGCGGAGACGTGCATTGCCCTGCGCGACGTCCCGACGGCCGGCACCGGCGGCTACCTCGGCATCCAGGTCGATGGCGACGATGCCCTGGTGCGGCGGATCGTCGATGCTGCGGCGCTGCCGGCGCTGCTGGCGCGGGAGGGGGCTACCGCACTGCTCGAAGCCTGCGACGGCCAGGCGGCCGCGGTCTTCGTGCAGACCGGGCCCGGACAGGTGCGGATGCTCGCGTCGGCCGGACTCGACGCCGATGGCGCGCCGCGCTTTGCGGTGGCCGCCCTGCGCGCGCTGGGCGCGGCCGATCGCCCCGTGGCGATCGAGAATCTCGGCCGCGACGCCATGGGGCCGCGCTTTGCCGCGGTGTCCGCCGTGCGCCCCCTGACCGCGGTGGCGTCGCAGCGTTTCCGCATGCTCTGCGCCGTGCTGCGGCAGGGCTTCGAGTTGTGCGATGCCAGGGACCGGCCCCTCGACACGGCGACCACCGTGACCGAGCGGCAGCTCGAGCCGCTCCTCCCCGGATTCGTCTGCGCCAGCACCGCGATGCAGCGGGTCGCGGATCATATCCAGCGCCTGCAGGGGAACGATCTCACCGTCCTCGTCACCGGCGAGAGCGGCACCGGCAAGGACCTGGTGGCCCGCGCCATCCACGCCGGCTCGCTGCGCAGCGCCGGCATGTTCCTGCCCTACAACTGCACCAGCGCCACGCGCGAGCTCGCCGACAGCCAGTTGTTCGGGCACCGCCGCGGCAGCTTCACCGGCGCGTTCGCCGACCAGCCGGGCGTCTTGAGAACGGCGGTGGGCGGCACGCTCTTCCTGGACGAGGTCGGCGACCTCCCCCTCGACGTGCAGCCCAAGCTGCTGCGGTTCCTGGAGCAGGGGGAGATCCTGCCGGTCGGCGAAACACGGCCGCACCAGGTCGATGTGCGCGTCGTGGCCGCGACCAACGCCGATCTCGAACAGCGGGTGGCGGAAGGGACGTTCCGTGAGGACCTGTTCTACCGTCTCAGCGTGATCCGCATCCACGTGCCCCCGCTGCGGGACCGGCGCGAGGAGATCCCGCACCTCAGCACGTTCTTCCTTCGCGAGGCCTCGGAACGCCTGGGCAAACCCGGCATCCGGCTGAGCGCGGATGCGCTCGACCTGTTCGACGTCTTCTCCTGGCCGGGCAACGTCCGGCAGCTGCGGAACGAGGTGCAGCGCGCCGTGGCGCTTGCCCCGAGCGGCGGCACCATTGCCCCCGACATGCTCTCCCCCGTCCTCGCCAGCCTGGCTGCCGGCGAAATCAGCCCCTCCGCGCGCGGCCGGCGCACCACGCTGGCGGCGGCCGTGGAGAAACTCGAACGGGAGATGATCGAGAGCGCCCTGGAGCGATCCGCCGGCAACATCTCGGAAACGGCGCGGGTCCTCGGGCTCACCCGCCGTGGCCTCTACCTCAAGATGGAGCGGCTCGGGGTCGCCGGCGCCCGGCAGGCATTCTAGCGGCCGGCTGGATACAAAGTATCCGCAAAACGGGGCATTTGGTTAACACGTATACACGCCCAGTCTTTTAGGGCTGGTCCCTGAAACGCTATAAGCAACTGCAAGATAAAGGTTTCCGCGTTCATGTCGTAGAAAGAGCCGTTGTCCGGCGTTCCGGTCCAAACCTTGGATCTTCTTTGGGTGAACACTTCCCGAGGAATCCCTATGGAGCAGAGACTGCGTCTTGTCGGCGGCACTCCCGACCGCGAGGAGAAACGCGCGGTGCAGCGGCGGCCTCTGGCCGTCCCCGGTCAGCTCGTCTGGAAAGACGCGGCCGGGACGACGAGGATGGCGTCGGTGGTGACGCGTGACGTCAGCGACACCGGCGTGAGTCTCGCGGAGGCACGGGGGCCAGCGATCCCGATGTATCGCATTGTCTATTTCCAGGTGGACCGCTCGGCGCGTCACCGTCCGGACCTCCCGGCGATCCTCCGGAAGCCGACCGTGCTGTCAGCGGTGTTCCGGGTCGGGTCGTGCAACCCGCACACGGGCGCACCGACCGAATACGCGCTCAGGCTGCTGGTCGAGCCCGAGCGCCGCGTGGCGGCCAGTGTCGAATCGGAGCGGCGACTCCGCGCGCAGGTGCAGGCACCGGCGTGGCAGCCGGCGTCGGGCGAGATGACGGCCTAGCGCGCCCGCGATCCGCTGCGTCAGGATTTCTTGACGTCTTCCAGCTCGCGGCGGGCGTCTGCGGCGTACGGCGACTGCGGAAATTCATCCACCACGCGCGTGAACGATCGTACCGCGTCGTCCTTCTTGCCGGCGCGCGCGTAGGCGCGGCCCAGGCGCATCAGCACGCTGTCGAGCGGCAGCGTCGAGCTCGCATCCCGGCTCACGTCCGTATAGACCGCAATCGCCGCGTCGTATTTGCCCTGCGCCACCTGCGCCTCGGCCATGCCGAGCCGTGCCGTGCGACCGTAGATGCTGTCCCCCGCCTTGTCGACGACTTCCTGATAGCGCGCCTCGGCCTCCGCGGCCTTGCCCTGGGCGGCGAGGATGCTGGCGGCGTGAAACCGCGCGGTGATGCCCGCCTTGCTGTCCGGATGGGCGCTGGCCGCCTCCATGAACTTCGGCAGGGCGGCATCGAGCCGCTCCTGCTGGCTCTGGAAGGTGCCCGGCTGCGGGACTGGCGGCGGGCTGCCGGGCGCGGGCGGCTGGGGCGGAACGACCGGCATCTCGTAGGTCGCCAGCGCCGACGCCAGCATCTCGTTGGCCTTGGCCTGCCGCGTGCTGCGCCACAGGGCGTAGCCGCCGACCACGGCCGCCAGGACGATCAGGGCGACGACGACCTTGGCGACGTCGGAGCCGCGTGTCGCGATGATCTCCTGGGCGCGGGCAAGCGTTTGGGCGAAGTCGTTCTGTTTCAGCCGTTGACGTTCAGTGCTTTTCATAGGTCCTTGATCCGTTGTCGCGTTCCCGCGCGGCAGCGGATGGTGCGCCCGGCAGGTCTCGAACCTGCGACCCCCGGTTTAGGAAACCGATGCTCTATCCTGCTGAGCTACGGGCGCCAGGCAAAAACATTCTATTTTAGCGCAGAGCCGTGCGCCGCGCCGGGATCCGCGCCCGGGACCTTCTGTTAATCAATAGGTCAGGACGACGTGCACGTGCTCGCCCGGCAGCTTGGAACGGCCATCGAGGCCAGCCAGCTCGACGAGGAAAACCGCGCCGACGACCTCCCCTTTCAGTTCCTTGCACAGCTGGACGGTGGCCTCCGCCGTGCCGCCGGTCGCCAGCAGGTCGTCGACGATGAGCACGCGCTGTCCCGGAGTGATGGCGTCGCGATGCATCTCGAGGCTGTCCGTGCCGTATTCGAGCGCGTAGCTGACGCGCACGGTTTCGGAGGGGAGCTTGCCGAGCTTGCGCACCGGCACGAAGCCGGCGCCGAGCCGATCGGCCACCGCGCTGCCGAGGATGAAGCCCCGGCTCTCGATGCCGACCACGAGGTCGACGCGGCTGTCCTTGAACGGATTGGCCAGGCTGTCGATGGCTTCGCGGAACCCGTCGCGATCGCGCAGCAGCGTCGTGACGTCGTAGAACAGGATGCCCGGCTTCGGGAAGTCGGGCACGTGGCGAATCTTCTTCTTCAAGACGGCTGACATGCTTAATCCTCGCAGGGGGCCGGTCCGGCCCCTGGGGTGAAGGTCCGGCGCATCGTCACCGGACGTCGAAGCCGGTCGCGCGTCCGGACGGAACCGCGTCTTCGACCGCGACGCTGTCGACGCGGGCCGAGTGGGGGCCGCGCCGCACCGCGCGCTCGACGCGGAGGACCGACTCCTCTTCTCCTTCAATCAGCGCTTCGACGCGTCCGTCGGGCAGGTTGCGCACATACCCGTGGACGCCTTCGGCGGCGGCGTGGTCCTGCACGAAGTACCGGTAGCCGACACCCTGCACCCGCCCGCTCACCAGGAACCGCCTCGCGATGACCATTGGAACGAGCGATTATCGCCCGGCGGTCGCCGCGGGCGCAATGGAGAGACAGGCGGAGCTGGGGAACTGGGGAGCTGGGGAACTGGGGAACTGGGGAGCTGGGAGCACATGGTATCGTCCGGCGATGCCCAGGCTTGGTGCCAGCAGTCACGGGGAGTCGCGCTTGCGCATGCTCCGGATCGTCGGGCGGGGGGACCGTCACGATCCGCGGGACCTGACGGTCTCCATCCGGTTCGAGGGGGACTTCGCGCCGGCGTTCCTCGAGGGGCGCGCCAGCGGGCTCATCCCCGGGGAGACGATGAAGTCCTTCGTGCACCGGGTGGCGCGCGATCATGCCGGCGCCGAGATCGAGCAGTTCGGGCTGGCGCTCTGCGAGCGGATGCTCGAGGCGCACCGGCAGCTCACGCTGGTGCGGGTCGAGATTGCCGAGCAGCCATGGGTCCGCATGGACGTGGGCGGCAAGGTCCAGGGGCAGTCGTTCGTGCTTGGCGGGCCCGAACAGCGGACGGCCGCGGTGACCAGCAACGGCACGAAGGCGGCGGTGGTGGCGGGGATCGACCAGATGATGCTGATGCGCACGTCCGGCTTCCGGCCGCGGCGGGGCGGGCAGCGCGCCGCCGACACCGACGGATCAGACGATGCGCTGCCGCCGCTGCTGGTTGGCTCGCTGTCGGCACGCTGGACGTACAGCAACCCGGACGTGACGTTCGGCCCCTATCGCCAGGGCGTGCGCGCCGCCATTGCCGACACGTTCGCGCTGCATGCGGAGCGGTCCGTCCACTACACTCTCTACGGCATCGCCGACGTCGTGCTGTCCACTTACGACGAGATCCTCGACGTCACGCTGGCGATGCAGGAACGGCCCTATCGTCCGGCCGACCTGTTCCGCGCCGGCGCCGAGAACGCCGACGAGCTGTTCGTGGCGGTCGAGGAGCCGCTGGGCCTCGTGGAGGTGACGGTCGAGCGGGATCAGGCGGCTCCGCGCTGACCGGGTCGAGCCCTGCTGCCTTCAGCCGCGCGTTGAACCCTGGCACCGTGCCGGTCACGAGCGCCTCGAGCCTCTCCAGCTGCCGCTCGAGCCTGGCCGACAGCTCGCCGAAGACGGCATACGTTTGGTCGGTCGGCTTGTAGTCGCCGCTCTCGACCGTGCTCTGCAGCGCTGCCAGCTTGTTGTTCAGCCGGATCGGATAGTTCAGCGGATCCTGGCTGCTGCGATTGCGGTACTGATAGATCTCCCCTTCAATCTCTGTCAGCGCCGCGGCCAGCGACTGTGCCGCGGCCGCGAGCGCCGCGCGCTTCGTCCCGGCAGCGCGATCGGCGATCTGCGCCTTGAGATGGCGGATGCGCACGACTGCCCCGTGTGCCGCCGATACCCGTTCGCTGATCTGGCGCGCCAGGGCGAACTGCTCCAGCAGGTCGGCATCCGTCACCCCTGGCACCGCGGCGTTCCGCCGGATGGCGAACCGTGCGGTCCTGGTCACGCCGTCGGCGGTCAGCCGGACGGTGTAGGTGCCCGGGGGCGCCTGCGGCCCGCGCGTCGTCGCCGCCCAGAGGACGAGGCCCGGAAAGTCCAGGGCGCCGGGATACCGCAGGTCCCAGACGAAGCGGTTCATCCCCTGCTTTCCCGTCACCTGCGGCGGGCGCGGCCGCGTGCTCCCCTCGTCCGCGTCCGGCTCCGCCGCCGCGGCGGAGCGATCGCCGGACGGCGCGCCGGCCTCGGCACTCGAGAACGTCTGGATCGTGTGACCGGCGGCATCGAGCACCTCGATGGTCACGGTGCCGGTCAGGGAGCTGAGGTAGTAGTGGATGTTCACGCCGCGCGACACCGAGCGGACGGCGTCCGCCGGAGCGAAGAGGACGACCGGCTCACTGGTGGTCTCCCGCTCCACGTGCTGTATCTGGCGCAAGACGCTGATGTCGTCGAGCACGTAGAAGGAACGCCCGTGGGTGCCGATCACCACGTCGGTGTTCCTGATCTGAATGCCGTGCACCGGCGTGACCGGCAGATCGAGCCGCAGCGACTGCCAGTGCCCGCCATCATCCAGGCTGACGTAGATGCCGGTTTCGGTGCCGAGAAACAGCAGGCCGCGCCGCACGGGATCGGCGCGGATGGCGCGGGGGAAATCGTCGCCCGGCAGGCCGGTCACGATCTTCGTCCACGACTGGCCGTAGTCGGCCGTCCGGTAAACGTAGGGCGCCCGATCCGCCCGCTGGTAGCGATTGCCCGCGAGATAGGCGACGGCCGGGTCGTGCGGCGAGGCGTCGATCAGGCTGATGCGCGTGAACTCGGGCAGACCCGCGGGCGTCACGTCGGCCCACGTCTTCCCGGCGTCGCGCGTGACATGGACGCGGCCGTCGTCCGATCCGGCCCAGATCACCGGGCGCTCGAGCGGCGACGGCGCCAGGGTGAAGATGGTCGCGTAGGTCTCGACACCGGTCTGGTCGAGCGTGATCGGGCCGCCAGACGCTTCCATCGTCGCGGGATCGTGCCTGGTCAGGTCGGGACTGACGCGCTCCCAGCGCTGCCCGCCGGTGGTGGATTTCCAGACGTGCTGCGAGGCCGCGTACAACGTCCCCGGGTCGTTGGCCGGCGCGATGATGGGGAACGTCCACTGGAAGCGTTCGGTGATGTCGCTCGACGCGGCGCCCATCGGGTTGTCCGGCCACACGCTGATCACCCGCCGCTCGCCGGTCCGCCGGTCGATGCGCGTCAGCAGGCCGCCGTAGCTGCCGGCGTAGAAGACGTCGGGGTTGCCGGGGTCGGGAGCGATGTAGCCGCTCTCGCCGCCACCAACGGGATAGAGCTCCCCTGCGCCGGTGCTGGAGACGCACGCCGTGGAGTTGTCCTGCTGCGCGCCGCAGACGTGGTAGGGCACGTGCGAGGTCGTGAACACGTTGTACATCTGGGCGGTCGGATAGTCCTGGTCCGTCCAGCTCTCGCCGGCATTGATCGACACGTTGGCGCCGCCGTCGTTGCTGTTGATCATCCGCTGCGGGTCGTCCGGCGCAATCCAGAGATCGTGGTTGTCGCCGTGGGGCACGCGAATGCTGCGGATGGACGCCCCCGCGTCGGTGGAGCGGTAGAGTCCGGTGTTCAGAATGTAGACGGTATCCTTCGCGCCGGTGTCGGCGTAGAGCCGGGTGTAATAGAACGCGCGCTGCCGGAGCCGGCGGTCGTCGTTCACCAGCTTCCAGCTCCCGCCGCCATCGTCCGACAGGAAGACGCCCCCCTCGGCCGCCTCGATGAGCGCGTAGACCCGCGAGGGATCGACTGGAGACACCGAAACGCCGGCCTTCCCCCAGACAGGGGCGGGGAGCCCCGGATTGCGCGTCAGCTCCTGCCACGTCGCGCCGCCGTCGGTCGTCTTGAACAGCCCGCTGCCGGGGCCGCCGCTCGAGAGCGAATGCGGGGTGCGATTGACCTCCCACAGGGTCGCATACAGCACGTCGGGGTTGCCGGCATCCATGGACAGGTCCACGGCGCCGGTTCTGTCGTCGCGGAACAGCACCTTCGACCATGTCGCGCCGCCGTCAACGGTCTTGAAGACGCCCCGCTCGTGATTCGGTCCGTAGGGATCGCCGAGCGCGGCCACGTAGACGATGTCGGGGTTCGCGGGATGCACGCGCACGCGTCCGATGGCCCTGGACTCTTTCAGTCCTGCATGCGTCCACGTCTTCCCGGCGTCGGTGGATCTGTAGACGCCGTCGCCCTGGATGATGTTGCCGCGAAGAGCGACCTCTCCCATGCCGATGTAGACCACGTCGGGGCTGGACTCGGCGACGGCCACGGCGCCCACTGACGACGTCGCGATGAAGCGATCCGTGACCGCGCGCCAGGTGAGGCCGCCGTCGGTGGTCTTCCACAGTCCGCCGCCGGTCGCGCCGAAATAGTACTCGCGCGGCCGCGCCCGGCTGCCGGCGGCGGCAATCGATCGCCCGCCACGTGCCGGGCCGATCGAACGCCAGCGCAGCTCGCTGAACAGCGCGGCATCCACGCCAGCCGTAATGGCTGGCGCCTGCGCGCCGAGCCGCGGGGCATGCCCGGCGGCTGCCAGGGCGATCCAGAGACTGATCAAGATGCCGGCAACCCGACGACGTTTGCCCATGGAAATTTCTCCCGGTGACACGCGGCGCGGCCATCTTAACCCCATCAGCAGAGTGACCCCGGCGATGCCGATTCGAGGCACGACTCAGCCGGAGACGGCCCAACAGTGGGTAAGTCACGCCACAGCGGTTTGCGCCGAAGGCTCAGATGGCAGGTTTCTCAAGCATTTACGGGCGGCACATGTTGTGCTCTACAGGGGGCAGGAGGCTGAACGATGCTGTTTACTATTGCGGTGATCCTGCTGGTGTTGTGGTTGCTCGGTCTGGTCAGTGGCTACACGATGGGCAACTTCATCTATGTCCTGCTGGTGATCGCCCTGGTGCTGTTCGTCGTCGGTCTGGTGAGCGGCCGTCGGGTGGTCTGACACCCGCGCTGCAAAGGTTCCCCACCCGAGGGGAACAGCCAGAACGAACCGGCGGGGTAGCCAACCCATTGGCCGCAGGCCAATAAATTGGCCGCCCCGCCGGCAGATTCCCACACCGATTCGCGAAAATTCCTGGGAAAATTTGCGGGCGAGGTCCGCCCGCTGGCCGGTACGGCCGTTGCTGCAGTTGCCCGTGGGCCTGTGGGCGATGGCGCGTGCCCGCGGGGCGATTCGACGATCGCCCCGGGACGCGCGATCAGGTCCGGCCTGGCGCGAGGGGCGCGCCGGCAGGCAGTAGACAGCAGGCGCCGGGCGTGCTGCCCTTGGTCTCCTCCGGGCCGGGGCGGTTCGTTACTCAGCTCGCAGCGCTGGCTCGGTGAATCTCCATCCTGCTGTCTACTGGCTGCCGCCGTTCACGCCAGCGGCGTCCTCGACTTCTTCGGTCTCATCCAGCAGGTCATCGTCATTCCACGGGCTGGGCTGCGGTCCGGGGATAATGCCGGCGATATCGGGGTCTTCGCCTCCGGGAGCATCCGGCGTGTTGGCGCGCCGTACTTTGGCTTCATCCCGCCGACGGAACTTCTCCTGCTGGCGCTCCTGGCGGGCGCGCTCCCGCGCGCGCTTCTGTTGTGTCACTTTTGGTCGGCTCGCCATCTGGTACCCTCCTCCGCAGAATCCGCCTCGGTCGGCCGCGTACAGCAAAAGCGCCGGTGAATGTTACCGGCGCGTGGGCCTATCGCTGAGCTCCAAGGGCGGCTGCCGCATTTGTTGAGCATAACATGCTTCGACGGCCCACGTCGCCGCGCGCGGCGCCCGATCGGCCGAATTTCCAGGCCCTTCTCCACCCGATCGCTCCCGGCCGGGGAATCCACGCGAACCCGCGGGACGTCTATGATGAAGGCAGGCGCTGAGCGCCCGACCACTGAACGGAAGGAGAAGCATGCGCCCCATCACAGGCCTGCACCACGTGACGGCAATCGCCGGGCCGGCGCAGGAGAACCTCGATTTCTATGCCGGCATCCTCGGGATGCGGCTGGTGAAGAAAAGTGTCAACCAGGATGACCCGGGCACCTACCACCTCTTCTATGCCGACGCGGAAGGCCGGCCCGGCACCGACCTGACGTTCTTCCCCTGGTCGCACGCGGCGCCCTCGCGAGCGGGACACGGGCTGAGCAGCGAGGTCTCGCTGTCCGTGCCGCACGGGAGCATGCCCTACTGGGCCAATCGCCTGGAGCACTACGGCGTGCGGACCGGTGCGCTCGAACGCCGCTTCGGCCGTCAGGTCATCCCGGCCACCGACACGCACGGGCTTCGCCTCGCGCTCGTCGAGGCCGGCGACGGCGACGCGCGGTTGTTCACTCCCTGGGACGACAGCCCGGTTCCCGCGGAACGGCAGGTGCGTGGCCTGGAGAGCGCACGGATGACGGAAGCCGATCTCGCCGGCACGACGGCCTTCCTCACCGAGGTGCTTGGCTTCGAACATCTCGGCAGCGACGGCCCGTGGCAGCGGTATGGCGTGAGCGGCGGCGTCTCCGGCGCGTACGTGGACGTGCGGCAGGCGGCCGCGGACTCCCGGCGCGGCGCATGGGGCGTGGGCAGCATCCATCACCTGGCCTGGCGCGTCGAAGACGACGAGCATCAGCGGGAGGTCCGGGCGCGCGTGGACGCCGCGGGGCGCCGGCCGACGCACGTGATCGACCGCTTCTGGTTCAAGTCGGTCTACTTCATGGAACCGGGCGGGGTGCTGTTCGAGCTCGCCACCGACGGCCCCGGCTTCGCCGTGGACGAAGATCCCGCGCACCTCGGCGAATCGCTGGTGCTGCCGCCCTGGCTGGAGCCGCAGCGTGCCGGCATCGAGGCGGCGCTTCCCGTGCTGCGCCCCGCCGAGGAACGACCGAGCAGGACGGCGGCCCGCTGACGGTCGATCAGGCGGCGAACAGCAGCACCAGGACGACCGTATAGGCCGTGCCGAAGTAGGCGCCGACGAGCAGCGCGCGGCCGCGAACGGGCAGGCGACGCCACGCGGCATACGGGTGCACGCAGAAGGCCACCGACCGTCCGAGCAGTCTCTCAACAGTCACGGCGAACCTGCCCGCAAGAACGGTTCCACACAGGTTCCCGCGCCGGCCGGCCGGCACGCGACGCGCGGCCGGAAAAGTCCCCTCGCCCGGCGAGAAAAGGCCCGGGAGGCTACACTGATGGCGATGTCCACCGTGCCCGAGGCCCGCGCTATCGACGCCGCTGTTTCGGAGCTCAAGCGGCTGCTCGGCCCGCGCGCCAGCGACCACGCGGCAGTGCGCGAACATCACAGCCACGGCGAGTCCTACCATCCGGCCGCCCTGCCCGACGTCGTCTGCTTCCCCGCCACGACGGAGGACGTCGTGGGCATCGTAGAAATCAGCCGGCGCTTTCAGGTGCCGGTCATCCCGTTCGGCGCGGGCACCTCGCTCGAAGGCCACGTGCACGCGCTGCGCGGCGGCATCACGATCGACCTTCGCGACATGAACCACGTGCTGCGGGTCAGCACGGAGGATCTCGATGCGACCGTCGAGGCCGGGGTGACGCGGCTGCAGCTCGCCAAGGCGCTGCGGAACACCGGCCTGGCCTTCCCCATCGATCCGGGCGCCGACGCCACCCTCGGCGGGATGACGGCCACCCGCGCCTCGGGCACCACGGCCGTCCGCTACGGCACCATGCGCGAGAACGTGCTCGGCGTGACCGCGGTGCTGGCCGATGGCCGCGTCATCAAGACCGGGACGCGGGCCCGGAAGTCGTCGGCCGGCTACGACCTGACGCGGCTGTTCGTCGGCTCGGAAGGCACGCTCGGCGTGATCACCGATGTCACGCTCCGCCTGCATCCCCTGCCGGAGGCAGTCTCGGCCGCCATCTGCGCGTTCGACTCCATCCAGGGGGCGGTGAACACGGTGATCGCCACCATCCAGCAGGGGGTGCCGGTCGCCCGGATCGAGCTCCTGGACGACGTGCAGGTCGACGCCATCAACCGCTACTCGAAGACCGCGTATCGCGTGGCACCGACGCTGCTCTTCGAGTTCCACGGCGACAGCGATCGGCACGTGGCCGAGCAGGCGGCGATCGTGGCGGCCGTGGCGGCCGAGCATGGCGGCCGCGACTTCGAATGGGCCTCCCGGCTCGAGGATCGGGAGCGGCTCTGGCAGGCGCGCCACAACGCGCACTACGCCGGGCTGGCGCTGCGGCCGGGGTGCCGCTCGTGGGCGACCGACGTGTGCGTGCCGATCTCCAGGCTGGCCGACTGCATCCAGGAAACGAAGATCGATCATGCGCGAGCTGCCGTTTCCGGTCTGCCTCGTCGGCCACGCCGGCGATGGCAACTTCCACCTGATGTACCTGCTCGATCCGGACAGCCCGTCGGAGCTCGCCGAGGCGCGGCGGCTGAACGACCGCCTGGTGACCCGGGCGCTGGCCATGGGCGGCACCTGCACCGGCGAACATGGCGTCGGCTACGGCAAGATGGCGTACCTCGCCGCCGAACACGGCGAAGGCCTCGAGGTGATGCGCGCGATCAAGCGCGCGCTGGATCCGGACAACCGGATGAATCCGGGGAAGGTCGTCAACCCGGTGGGGTGAGCAGGTCGCGCGTCGTCGCTGCGCTGGCGGCGGCACGCGTGGCGGGCGACTCCGTGGTGCGCGCGGCCGCCGGCTGTTGTACGCTCCAGGGGCAGGTACCGGGGCGGGCGGGGCTCGTCCGCACCCATTTCCAGGAGTTTCAGGTATGCGCAGGATTGCTTGTGGAATGGCCGCCGTGCTCGTCACGGCTGCCGCGGTCGTCACGCTCGCGGATCAGAAGACGACGCAGGTGCACCCGGGCAAGGGGGGCAGCCCGCACGTCAAGACGGACTGGACGATCGACGGCGCGAACATCTCGATCGAATACGGACGGCCGTCGGTCAAGGGCCGGTCGGAAAGCGACCTGATGCCCGAAGGGCGGCCGTGGCGCACCGGGGCAGACGAAGCCACGGTGCTGACGACCGACAAGGCGCTGAAGTTCGGAACGCTGAGCCTCGCGCCGGGCAGCTACACCCTCAACACGCAGCCGGGCGCCAGCAGCTGGGAGCTCATCGTCGGCAAGGTGGGCAAGCCCGGCCAGTGGGGCGTGCCGTACAACGCCGCGCTCGAGATCGGCCGCGCGCCGATGACGGCGGGCAAGACGAAGGCTCCCGTCGAGCAGCTGACGATCTCGGTGGACGATACGCCGGCGGGCGGCACGCTGCGCGTCGAGTGGGGCACCAAGAGCGCCACGATTCCCTTTACCGTCGGCTAGACGGCACGGTCGCGCATCGGTCCGGTGCGCGACCGCCCTCTGCAATTCCCTTCACGGACTGCCCCGCCGGTCAGGCAACCAGGAGCCGGTCAGAACGTCAGCGCGTCGCGTCTGGTCTCGAGGTGGGCGCGGTCGAGGCCGGGCACCTTCGCGAGGGCGTCGAAGTCGGCAAACGGGCCGTGCTCTTTCCGGTAGGCGACAATCGCCGCGGCCTGCGCCTCCGGGATGTCCAGCACCTCCACGATGTCTTCCGCCGGCGCGCGGTTGACGGCCACCCGTCCGTGCGTCCTGACGAGATACTCGAGCACGGTGTCGAACTCCTCGTCCGTCACCTGGGCGCCTCTCGCCGTAATCATCGTGGTGATGGCTTCTTCCCACTGCGCGCGGGTGCGCCGCGCCGCGGTGACCCGCTCGACGGGATGACACTTCCCGCAGACGGCGGTGAACACACCCGCCGACTTGTTGTCCTGATCCTGTTCCGCGCGCGCCGCTTCGGGCGCCAGGCCGGCCAGTGCCACGCCGCCGGTGACGACAGCCGCGAGCGCGCATCGCGCCGCGAACCTTCCAAGTGATGTCAAGGGTCCCCCCGGGCCAGACTGGCGATCGCGGTGCGATGTGCCTGACCGGGAAATTGTGCAGAAGCGACGGGAATTCTGCAACTTCAGCGGCGGGTGATCGCGGCAACCGGGCGGCGGCGCGGCGCGGCAGCGGCGGGAACCGCTTCGTCCGCGTCAACCCACTTCCCCGCCCAGTGGCCGATGGCGTCGAGTGCCGGCTCGAGTGCGCGCCCCTTGGGCGTCAGGGAGTACTCCACCCGCACCGGCGTCTCCGGGATGACCGTGCGGGCGACGATGCGCTCCTCCTCGAGCTCGCGCAGGCGCTCCGACAGCATCCGGTCGGTGATGTCCGGGATGGCCGCCCGCAGCTCGGCATACCGCGACGGCCCCTGCAGGAGCATCTGAATAATGGCTCCAGACCATCGCCTACCGATGAGCTCGACCGCCTTGTGGAAGCGGGCGCAAAGGCCGTGATTGCCCATGCGCGGCATTATAGCAGGTTACAGGCGCTTGACGTGCGTAACATCCTAAAGTATAGTCGTATCACTTTCGGTATGTTGCTTCCGCAAGGAAAGCACACGCCGTCGACCGTCAATGTAGACCTTTGAGGAATCCGACCATGACTACCGCTGTCGCTCCCGCCATCACCGGCCGCACCACCTGGGCCATCGACCCCGTGCACTCCAGCGTGGAATTCGCCGTCCGCCACCTCATGATTACGACCGTGAAGGGTCGCTTCACCGATGTCCAGGGCACGGTCGTGCTCGACGCCGCCAACCCTACCGCCGCGAGCGCCGAGATCACGATTGGCGTGGCCAGCATCGACACCCGGGAGCCGCAGCGCGACGCCCATCTGCGTTCCGCCGACTTCTTCGACGCCGACACCTTCCCGACGCTGACCTTCCGGAGCCGCCGGCTCGATCGCGTGGGCGACGACCGCTTCAGCCTGGCCGGCGACCTGACGGTGCACGGCGTCACGCGCGAGGTCGTGCTCGACGTGGCCGCGGAAGGACACTCGCCAGACCCCTGGGGCGGCGAACGGGCAGGCTACTCCGCCACCACGAAGATCAAGCGGAGCGACTTCGGGCTGACCTGGAATCAGCTGCTCGAAACGGGCGGGCTGGCGGTGAGCGACGACGTCAGGATCACGCTCGATGTGCAGCTGGTGAAGCAGGGCTGAGGGCTGCGAAGTCCGGAACGCGCGACGGCACGCTATAGTAAGAGCAGTCCCTTTTCCCTGGAGTCCTCTTGAGCCTTGTGCGTGTTCTTCGGATGTTGTGCGTCGCCGCCGCCTGCGCGGTGGCCGCTGGCTGCGGTGAATCAGTGACCGCGCCGTCGGGCCAGGCCCCGTTCAGCCAGACCGACGTGCGCGTCGGCACCGGGGCGGAGGCGACCACCGGCAGCGTGATCAGCGTGCACTACGCGGGCTGGCTCTACGACGAGGGGAAGCCGGGCCAGAAGGGGCTGCAGTTCGAGACGTCGGTGGGCGGCACGCCGTTCTCGTTCATCCTCGGCGCCGGCCAGGTCATCGGCGGGTGGGACCAGGGGCTGCCCGGCATGAAGGTCGGCGGCACACGGCGGCTGGTGCTGCCGCCCTCGCTCGCCTATGGCAGCGCGCGAAACGGGATCATTCCCCCGAACGCCACGCTGATCTTCGACGTCGAGCTGGTCGCGGTGCAGTAGGCGGGCGCTTACCGTCCGCCCAGCCGAAACCGTGCGCCGATGAAGACGGTGGTGAGGTGGTCGTCCATCTCGCCTTCCCCGCCGTCGACCTCCGGTCCTTTCAGGGTCATGCGGCCGGCCTCGACGTAAAGGCCCAGCGACCGGCTCAGCCACACCTCCAGCCCGCCGCCCGCCTGCCAGCCCCAGCCGGCGGTCTTCAGTTCGAAGGTCTGCGTGCCGCCGGGAACGATCTGGGGGGCGCCGTCCACGGTGATCGTCAGGTCGTCAATCGTCTGGGTGGTTCCCATCGTGCCGCGCTGGTAGTTGGCCCCGCCGTGTCCGTAGAGGCGGAAGGCGCCAATCGGGGCGCCGACTTTCCCCGCGATCGTCATGACGTGCACGTCCAGGTCGCTGTTGAAGCGGTAGCGGTCGCTGCTGCCCTCCACCGACAGCTGCGCCGGCTTCGTGTAGCCAACTTCCGCCGCCAGGAAGGGCGCGATCCAGAAGGTGATGCCGCCGGTGAGCGCGCCCCAGGCCGTATCGCCGCTGCACGGCGAGACGGTGCCGCAGGCCTGCGCCACGGCGGTGCCGAACTTGCCGAGTCCGGCGCCGCCAAAGAGCGACAGGCCGGAGGCCGCGGGGTGCCACACCTTCCCCGGCCCCTCGGGGCTGAGGCTGTAGGAACCCTGGACGAGCAGCATCGTGGGCACGCGGCTGCTCACATCCACGACCAGGGTGCTGATCCGACGGACGAGAAACAGCCCGGCGACCTCGCGGCGGTCGCACCCGGCGGCGGGCGGCGCCGCTGCCGATCCCCGCTCGACGACCACGACGCGGTGCAACCCCTCGCAGAAATCCACCGACACGTTCGCGTCGATCCCTGATTCGCTGATCGGCGCCGGCAGGTTCATGGGGACCACGGCGTCGCCCACGGCATCGGCCGTGGCGGACCCGGCGGCGGTCGTGTTGAACACGGCCTCCACGCTCGAGCCCGCGGGCGCCTTCCGGACGATCACCGTCTGTGCCGATGCGGCGCCCGCACCCACCACTGCACTGAGCACGGCCGCCAGACCCAGCAGCCGCAGGGGTTTCATCATGCTTGCCTCGTCGCTGAAGACATATCTCCCGATTATCCCTCAGTGGGAGCACAAGGACCTACTGGTCCGGCCGGCGGACGGCCCATTCGACGAACCGCGCGATGTAGTAGCGCGCCAGCTGACCGCCGGGACCATGCGGAACCGCGTCGAACGCGTGGTCGGCCCAGGGCAGCTGCAGCAGCACGGCCACGGCGCCTGCGCCCACCAGGCGTTCGTGGAGCGCGGCGCCGAACCGCGGCAGGACGATGTGGTCCCGGGCACCGTAAATCAGCAGCGTGGGTGGCGAACGCGGTGAGACGTGCGTGATCGGTGACGCGTCGCGGTAGCGGTCCGGCATGTCGTCCGGCGGGCCACCCATCAATGCTTCCTCCACGCGGCGGACGTCGAGCGGGTCGGGACGCGGCGGGTGCCGATACCCGCTCGTGAGATCGACGGGACCATAGAGGTTGACCACGCCGTTCACGGGTGGGGCGCCCGGCTCGTAGGCGGCCAGCATCGCCAGGTGCGCCCCGGCGGATCGCCCAAGCAGCACGATCCGCGACGGGTCGCCGCCGAATCGCCGCGCGTGCGACTGAATCCAGGCGAGCGCCGTCCGGACGTCCTCGAGCTGCGCCGGCCATCGCCATCGGGGCGCGTGGCGGTAGTCGATCGCAAAGACGACAGTACCGGCGGCCGCGAGGCAGGCGGCGAACGCGCCGTTCTCCGCCGGGACGCCGCGCTGCCAGGCGCCGCCGTAAATCTGCACGACGACGGGGTGAGGGCCGGGGGCCGGCGGCTGGTAGACGTCGAGGCGCAGAGGCACCCCTTCGGGCGCTGCGAACTCCAGGCCGCGGGTAACGCGGCTGGCGCAGGTGTCGAAACCGACAAAGAGAGCGGCGACGTCGATTGGCGAGGGCTGCATGGCGCCGCCAACGGGAGCGTCGAGCACGCCCGCCCCGAGGGATCGGCGCATGGCCGCGTCCGCGCGGCCGATCGTTCCGGGCAGCTGGAGAAGGGGCACGCTGGCCAGGGCCGTGGCGGCGAGGGACGCTGCGAGCGTCGCGCGGCTGGCCAGGCCCCCCGTGTACGTCACCGCCCCGGCGGCGAGCAGGGCGACGCCGGCCAGGGCCAGCCACGGCGAGAGCTCCGGCGCGCCGACCGACAAAGGCAGGAGCAGGCGGGTCGGGGCCGGAGCGACAATCCAGCACGTCAGGACGAGCAGGAGGAGCGCTGCCAGGCACAGTCCCCCATCGACGGCCGGCTTCAACCTGACTTTCACGGCATCTCCTGTCGAGCCGGCAGCCGGCCGCGGCCTCGCGTCACCCGCGTCGGCACGACGTTCGCTGGCCGGCAACGTGCATAATCGACGGCATGGCAACTGCTGGCTCGAAACAGAAGCGGATCCGTTACGGCGTGGTGGGCCTCGGCCAGATCGCGCAGGTGGCGGTCCTCCCCGCGTTCGGTCATGCGGCGCGCAACTCCCGGCTGACGGCCCTGGTCAGCAGCGATGCGGGCAAGCGCCGGGCCCTCGCGAAGACGCACCGCGTCGAGCACACCTTCTCCTACGACGACTACGATGCGTGCCTCGAGCAGGTCGACGCGGTATACCTCGCCCTGCCCAACTCCCTGCACGCCGAGTATACGATTCGCGCGGCCAGGGCCGGCGTGCACGTCCTGTGCGAGAAGCCGATGGCGGTGACGGTGCCCGAGTGCCGGCGGATGATCGAGGCCTGCCGGACGAATGGCGTCAAGCTGATGATCGCCTACCGCCTGCACTTCGAAGAGATCAACCTGGACGCGGTGGAGCTCGTCCGCCGGGGCGTCATCGGCGACCCGAAGTTCTTCAACTCGTCGTTCTCGCTGACCGTCCCGCCCGGCGACATTCGCGCGAAGAAGGCGCTCGGCGGTGGGTCGCTCTACGACATCGGCGTCTATTGCATCAATGCCGCGCGCTATCTCTTCCGCGCCGAACCCACCGAGGTGATGGCCCTCTCGGTGAACGGCGGCGCCGCGAAGCTCCGGGAGATCGACGAGTCCACCGGGGCGCTCCTGCGCTTCGACGGTGGCCGCCTGGCGGCGTTCGTGACCAGCTTCAACGGCGCCAACGTCGCCGCCTACCGCATCGTCGGGACGAAGGGGGACCTGCACGCCAATCCCGCCTACGAATACGCCGAGGGGCTGGCCTACGACCTGACGGTCAAGGGCAGGACGAAGCGGAAGCAGATTGGCCGGCGCGATCAGTTCGCGCCGCAGCTGCTCCACTTCTCCGACTGCATCCTGAAGAACCGCGAGCCCGGGCCGTCCGGCGAGGAAGGGCTGCAGGACGTGCGGATCGTGCAGGCGCTCTATCGATCGGCCGCGACCGGCCGCGCGGTGCGCCTCCCGGCGTTCACTCCCCCGTCGCGTCCGACCGGGCGGCAGAAGATCACGAAGCCGGCGCGAGCACCTGCTGCAGCCGCTCGAGCGTGAGCGGCTTGACGAGGTGGGCGTCGAAGCCGGCATCGAGGGCGCGTTGCCGGTCGGCGCTCTGGCCGTACCCGGTCACGGCGATCAGGCGGAGGCTGCGTGCCGGTGTCGAGTCGCGCAGCCGCTCCGCCAGCTCGTAGCCGTCCATGACCGGCAGGCCGATGTCGAGCAGTGCGACCTGGGGAGCGAATTCCTGGACCAGCCGCAGCGCGGTCGGGCCGTCGCCGGCGCTGCGCACGACGTAGCCAAGCGACGTCAGCGCCTCCGACAGCAGGATCGCGCGCGTCCTCGTTGTCGTCGACGATGAGCACGTGCTCGCGCGAGCCCGGGCGCGGCCAGGCGCTGGAGGTGGCGCTGGCCGCCGCGATCGCGCCGGCCAGGTGACCAGTCGCGAGCGGCAGATCGACGACGAACTCGCTGCCGCGCCCTTCCCCTTCGCTGGCGGCGCGCACGGTGCCGCCGTGGAGCTCGACCAGGCTGCGCACGATCGCCAGCCCCAGGCCGAGGCCGCCCTGCGAGCGATCCACCGACTGCCGCTGCTGGACGAAGAGGTCGAAGACCCGATCGAGCATGTCGGCGCCGATGCCGATGCCCTGGTCCTTGACCCGGATCCGCACGCGTTCCCCCTCGCGCCAGGCGCTGAATACGACGCGGGTCTCTTCGTCGCTGTATTTGGCGGCATTGGTCAGCAGGTTGGCGAGGATCTGCGAGAGCCGCGAGGGGTCGGCGTCGAGCGATGAGGCCGCGCGCCGGGATCTCGACGGCGAGCACCTGGCGCTTCTTCTCGAGCACGGGGCTCGACAGCTCGATGGCCCGGGCGGCCACTTCCGCCAGCTCGACCCGCTCCCGGCGCAGCTCGATCTTGCCGCGCGTGATGCGCGACACGTCGAGCAGGTCGTCCACGAGCCGCATCAGGTTGGCGACCTGGCGTTCGATGATGTCCTGCTCGCGCGAGTCCTGCCCCTTCAGCCGCATCAGCTGCAGCGCGGTGAGGATTGGCGACATCGGATTGCGCAGCTCGTGGCCGAGCATGGCCAGGAACTCGTCCTTGGCGATGGCGGCCTCTTCGGCGCGCACCCGGGCCTCGTCGAGCGACCGCGTCTGCTTCTCGAGCGTCAGCAGGGTGCGCTCGACTTCGGCGCGTGCCGCGTCGAGCGCGATCGCCAGCGTCTCGGCCTGCTGCGCGTGCTGCTGCGCGACCTTGAGCTCGCCGCGTGCGGCACCTGCGGCCTGCTCGGCGCGGAAGACCGCGGCGAGCAGCGGCGCCACGCCGCCCGCCACCGCGACGACGGCGGCATCGCACGCCGCGCCGACGAAGACGAACGCAATGCCGGAGGCGACGCAGGCCGTCGCGGGGACGACCGCGTCCGCGGTGGGATAGCCGACCTCGCCGACATGGAGGCCGTCCCTGTGGAGACCCGCGAGGAACGCGCGCCAGGCGCTGCCGCCGGGCAGTGTCTGCGGGAAGTCCGGCGCCGGCAGGAAGACCTTCATCTCCGGATCTTCGACGAACACGAGCAGCGCGGCTGCGCCGGCGTCGCGCGCGAGATCCCGGGCAGCGCCCTGCCGCGTGGCGCTGTCGGCGAGCGCCACCGCCAGGCTGAAGGTCCGCGGATCCATCGCGCCTATTCCGGCAGCACCATCACCACGGCCGTGCAGTTGTGGAAGCCGCCGAACTGCCCCTCGGCCCGCGCGATCTGTCCGTAGGTATTGCACCCGACGAGATCGATGTTCCCGAGCATGTTGGCGACGGACTCCAGCTCGTAGCCGAAGACGTCCCCCATGCGGAGGCGGGTGGCGACGCAGTCGAAGAACAGCGCGGCTGCGGCCTTGCCGCCGCGGAGGCCGCGGACCGCCGAGTCTGGCGGCCTCGCTGGCGGCGGTCACCGCCGAGTCCCCGGTCGCCTTCATGATGTGGACACGGGCGCCGGTGGGAATCTCCGCCGCGCAGGTCACCGATCCGTCCGGGTTGACCTGCAGGGGCACGCGCAGGCGGTAGCCGCTGCCGGTGTCGATGCCGAGGATGTTGTGCAGGAAGAACGGCAGCGGCGTCGACCGGTCGAGGACCTGCCCGGTGCGCCCCGCGTGCTCCTCGAACGCCTCCACCGCGGGCATCCCGTTCAGGCTCGTGACCCGCATGCCCTGGGCCTCGGTCACCCGCATCGCGGCAGTGGCGGGCGTCCAGCCGTGGCCGACGCCGATGCCCATCGGCTTGGACGACAGCAGCTCGAGCGCGACAACGGCGTCGGTATGGGCCTCGGTGCCGTAGAAGACGTGCGTCCTCGCAAACCGCGCATCGTCGCCCGCGCCGCCGCCGGCAAACTGATAGGTGCCGGAGGTGAGGAGGGTGAGCTGCTCCACGAGGTCGTCGGCATGGCCGGCCAGCGCGTCGGTCATGATGAGCGCCGATCGATACGCGAACTCGCGGCGGTCCACGCCCCGGAACGAGGCGAGGACGTCGCGGGCCGCGCGGCCGCGGTCTTCGCTGATGCCCCGTCCGAGACCGGCCGCGACCTGGATGTCGGCCGAACGAAGCGCCAGAGCGCAGGCCGTGCCCTCGCCGCGGTTGCTGGCCGTGAACTCGCCGGCCGAGGACGAGCCGACCAGCACCTTGGGATGGCAGGCGCGGTGCAATGCCGTGAGCAGCGGCTGATATTCGAAGCTCGACGACGCAAAAACGATCACCGCGTCCGGGACCTGGTCGCCAAAGACGTTCTGAATCTGCTCGCCGAGGTGGCGCCCGGCGGCATCGCTCTGAGGTCGATCGGTGTATACCGCGGCGGTCTGGGTCACGTGGCTGTCTCTCCTGACCTCCAGCTCGGTGGAGGCCGCCCCGATCATAACCGGTCGGCCCGTCTGCTGCCGCTCTGCCCCTCCGGACTTGACGCGGCCGCCCGGCCCGCCTATAGTTGTCAATAACAACTATGTCTCGCCTCACCCGGCTCTCGACCCGCCAGGCGCCATCGGGGCTCGACCGCGATGCGGCCGCGCTCCAGTCGGCGGTCGCCGACCTGGTCCGGGTCTACCAGTTCCGCGACCGCGACCGCATCTGCTGCCACGACATCTCGGTCACACAGTGTTATGCGCTCGAGACCCTGGTCGAACATGGCCCCATGCGGCTCTCGGGGCTTGTCGAACGCCTGTTCCTGGACAAGAGCACGACGAGCCGGGTGGTTGGCGCGCTCGTGAAGAAGGGCTACGTCGAGCAGCGGCCGGAAGCGGCCGACCGGCGGGCGACGGCGCTCGCGGCCACGCCGGGCGGCCGCCGGCTCTGCGCCCGCATCACGGACGAGCTCGTGGAGCAGCAGAAGCAGCTGTTGCAGGATCTGCCTGCCGACGTTCGCGACGCGGTCGTGCACGTGGTCCGCGGCCTCGCGCGCGCGGCCGATTCACGGTTCCGCTCAGGTGTGTCCGCCGGTGCCGGCTGCTGCCCGCCGGACGGCGGTGAGAGCGCTCGTGCGTCCGGCTGATGTTTTCAGCGTCAATAGTTGCAAGTAACAACTGTGTCCCCCACGGACCCGCATCACGTGGTCGAAACGGAGAAGAACCATGTCGCAGCGCACGCGTCCTGTCGTCATCATCGGCGGTGGTCCGGTTGGCCTTGCCGCTGCCGCACACGCCCTCGCACGGGGGCTGACACCGCTCGTGCTCGAGTCCGGGCCGCAGATCGGTGATGGGGTTCGCCGCTGGGGTCACGTCCGCATGTTCTCCCCGTGGCGCTACAACATCGACGCCGCGTCGGCCGCCATCCTGGCGCGCGGCGGCTGGAGCCTGCCGCCCGCGGGGGAATGTCCGACCGGCCATGACCTGGTGGAGCGCTACCTGGAACCGCTGGCCGCCTCGGCGGAGCTCGCGCCCGCGATCCGCCTGGCCACGCGGGTTGTCGGCGTCTGCCGGCCGCGGCACGATCGGATGAAGGACGGCGGGCGGCAGGAGGCGCCGTTCGTGGTGCGCGCCGAGGGACCCGGCGGCGAGGAGGACATCACCGCGCGCGCCGTGATTGATGCGTCGGGGACGATGGGTCGCCCGGCGCCGCTGGGGGCATCGGGCCTGCCGGCGCTCGGCGAGCGCGCGGCGGCAGCCCGCATCTTCTACGGCATCCCCGACATCGGCGGGCGCGAGCGCGGCCGCTATGCCGGCCGCCGCGTGCTCGTCGCCGGCAGCGGCCACTCGGCCATGAATGCGCTCCTCGAACTGGCCCGGCTCGCCGAGGCGGAGCCCGATACGCACATCACCTGGTTGATCAGGCGCGAGGCAACCGGCACCCTGCTGGGCGGGCCGCGCGCCGATCAGCTCGAGGGGCGTGGCCAGCTGGTCGCGCGGGCGCGCACGCTCCTCGAAGCGGGGCGCATCGAGCTGATCACCGGTTTTCGTGTCGATCGTGTCGAGACGACGGCCGCCGGCATCGTGGTGCACGACGGCCCGCACGCGGTGCCGCCGGTGGACGAAATCGTGGCCGCAACCGGCTTCCGGCCGGACTGGTCCATGCTCGCGGAAGTCCGGCTCGATCTCGACCCGGCGCTAGAGAGTTCGCGCGCGCTCGCGCCGCTCATCGATCCGAACGTCCACAGCTGCGGCACCGTGCCGCCGCACGGCGCGGAGGAGCTCCGGCAGCCCGACGCCAACCTCTACGTCGCCGGGATGAAGAGCTACGGCAGGGCCCCGACGTTCCTGCTGCTCACCGGCTACGAGCAGGTGCGCTCGGTCGTCAGTGCCATCGCGGGCGACTGGGAGGCGGCGCGCCGCGTCGAGCTGGTGCTCCCCGAAACGGGCGTCTGTTCGACCGACTCACTCCCCGGCGTTCCGGACGGCAGCTGCTGCGGCACCGCGCCCGATGCGCGGGTCCCCGTGGCGATCGGCGGACTGGCAGCCGCACGCCAGGATGTCGTCGCACCGCGGCCGCCCGCGCAGGGGACGGCCCGGGGCCCCGGCTGTTGCGAGCCGCAGCCGCAGGGATGACGAGGCGCGACGTCTTCGCGCTCGGGATCGGGCAGTGCATCAACTGGGGCGTCCTCTATTACGCATTCGGCGTGCTGCTGGCCCCCGTCGCCCGGGATCTGTCGCTGCCCCGCTGGATCGTGGCCGGTGCGTTCTCGACTGCCCTGTTCACATCCGCGGTGGCGGCGCCGGCGGTTGGCCGGTGGAGCGATCGCGGCCACGGGCTGGCGATGATGACGGCCGGCGGAATCCTCGCCGCCGTCCTGCTTGCAGCGTGGGCGCTGCTGCCGGGGGCGGCGATGCTCTACGCCACGTGGGCGGCGCTGGGCCTGTGCATGGCGGCAACCTTGTACGAGCCGGCGTTCACCGTCATCGGGCACGCCCGCGACACGCCGCGCGAGCGGCTGCGGGCGCTCGCGACGGTGACGGTGTTCGGCGGACTGGCCAGCACCGTGTTCCTGCCCGTCACGGCGCTGCTCATCGACGCGCGGGGATGGCGGTTCGCCGCCGCGGGGCTGGCCTGCGCGATGCTCGTTCCCGCGCTGTCGAGCGCCCGCCTCGCCCGGCGGGCGGCCTTACGGCCGGTCCCCGTCCCCGCCCGCGCGCCGGCAGCCGGAGGCGGCAACGTGGACGCCAGCCCGCCGCACTTCCGGATCGCGTTGAGCGTCTTCTCGCTGGCAGCGCTCGCGAGCGCCGCGTTCACCACGACCATGGTGCCGGCGTTCGTCGCCCGCGGGCTCTCCCCGACGGTCGCGGCCTCCCTCGGCGGCCTTCTTGGCGTGATGCAGCTGCCTGGCCGGGCGGTCATGATGAGCGGCCGCCTGGAGACCTCGCCGGCGCGGCTCCTGCTGGTCAGCCTCGGGCTGCAGGCCGCCGGCTATGCCCTTCTTTCCATCGTCCGCTCACCGGCGGCGGTGGGCGCGGGGGTGTCGCTCTTCGCGATTGGCGGCGGCCTGATGACGGTGATCCGGCCGCATCTCGTGCAGACCGTGTTCGGCATCGAGCGGGCGGGCCTGCTCAACGGACGGATGGCGCGGTCCGGGCAGCTGGCGCGGGCGGCTGGCCCGGTGCTGGCGGTCGGCCTCGCCGGCGTTGCGGGGTATGGTGCCGTGTTCCTGGCGCTGGCGGCTGTGCTGGTGGCACTGGCGGCGGCCTGGCAGCTGCGGGGGCCTGCTCTCGCCTGACGCGCTCCCCTGCCCGACCTGCTGACCGGTCTCCCCCGGCCGCAGGCAAGCGTTGAAGGAAGCGGACCCGGGCGCGTATGATGGCGCCCTATGCGCGCGTCCCGCCCCCGCACGCTCCTGATCCCCGCCTGCCTGGCCGGCCTGATGGCGGCCGGGGGGGTGGCCCTGACGCTGCATGCGCAGCAGGCCGCCCCGGCCAGCCCCTCGCCCGGGCCCTCGTCGCACGTCACGCTCGTGGACGAATACTGCCTGTCGTGCCACGACGAGGACAAGAAGCGGGGGGGGCTTGCCCTCGACATGGTCCTGCCGGAAGACGTAGCCGGGCATGCCGCTGTCTGGGAGAAGGTGATCCGGAAGCTGCGGGCCCGCCAGATGCCGCCGGTCGGCAAGGAGCGGCCCGACGATCCCACCTACGACGCCGTGGTGGCGTCTCTCGAATCCTCGCTCGATCGCGCGGCGGCCGCGAATCCGAATCCGGGCCGGACCGCGACGATCCGCCGCCTCACCCGGACGGAATACCAGAACGCCGTGCGCGACCTGCTCGCCGTTGACGTCGAGGTCGCCGCGCTGCTGCCCCCGGACGAAGCCAGTTACGGCTTCGACAACGTGACCGTCGGCGATCTCCCGCCGACGCTCCTGGATCGCTACATCTCCGCCGCGGAAAAGATCAGCCGGCTGGCGCTGGGGCGTCCCGGCCGCTCACCGGGAGGCGAGACGATCCGGTTGCAGCCGGATCTCACCCAGGAAGGGCACATCGAGGGGCTCCCGATCGGCACGCGCGGCGGCGCGCTCGTCCGCTACACCTTTCCGGTCGACGGCGAATACGAGTTCCAGGTCCGGCTGACCCGCGATCGGGACGAGCTCGTCGAAGGCTTGAGCGAGCCGCACGAGCTCGAAGTCCTGCTCGACCGGGAACGCGTGGCGGGGTTCACGGTCACGCCGCCGCGGCGCGACCCCGCACTCCCCGCGGGCAGCCAGCCGACCCACGCCGCGGTTGACCAGCATCTCAAGGTCCGCGTGCCGGTAGGCGCCGGGCCGCACGCCATTGGCGTGACGTTCGTGAAGAAGCCGTCGCTGCTGGCCGAAACCGCCCGCCAGCCATACCAGGCGCGGTTCAATTCCTATCGTCATCCGCGGATTCAGCCGGCGGTGTTCTCCATTTCGATCCTGGGTCCGTACGGCGCCGCCGCTCCGGCGGAGACGCCCAGCCGGCGCCGGGTCTTCGGCGGGGCCTCCCCCGTGCACGGTCAGGACGAGCCGGCCGCCCGGGAGATTCTCACACCGCTGATGCGGCGCGCCTACCGGCGCCCGGTCACGGAGGAGGACCTGCGCGGGCCGCTCGCGCTCTTTCGCGAGGCGCAGGAAGAAGGCGGCTTCGAAGCCGGCATCGAGATGGCGCTCTCGGCCGTGCTGGTGAGCCCGCACTTCCTGTTCCGCGTCGAGCACGATCCGGCCGGCCTCGCGCCGGGCACGCCGTACCGGGTCAGCGACCTGGCGCTGGCGTCGCGGCTCTCGTTCTTCCTGTGGAGCAGCATCCCGGACGACGAGCTGCTGAACGCGGCGATCACCGGCCAGCTGCACGAGCCGGCGATGCTCGAGCGCCAGGTGCGGCGCATGCTCGCCGATCCGCGCTCGCGGGCGCTGGTCGGCAATTTCGCCGCGCAGTGGCTGCACCTGCGCAACCTCGAGTCGATCACCCCGGACATGCGCCTGTTTCCGGACTTCGACGACAACCTGCGCCAGGCCTTCCGCCAGGAGACGGAGCTCTTCTTCGACAGCATCCTGCGCGAGGATCGGAGCGTGCTCGATCTGCTGAGCGCCAACTACACGTTCGTCAACGAGCGGCTGGCGAAGCACTACGGCATCCCGCACGTCTACGGCAGCCGCTTCCGGCGCATCGCCTTCGACGGCGAGCGCGAGCGCGGCGGGCTGCTGCGCCACGGCAGCATCCTGACCGTCACCTCCTACGCGACCCGCACCTCCCCGGTGCTGCGCGGCAAGTGGGTGCTCGACAACCTGCTGGGCGTGCCCCCGCCGCCGCCGCTGCCCGACGTGCCCACGCTGCGGGACAACACGGTGGACGGCAGCCTCACCGTGCGCAACCGCCTGGCCGAGCATCGCAAGAATGCGGTGTGCGCCTCGTGCCACAACCTGATGGATCCGGTCGGCCTGTCGCTCGAGAAGTTCGACGCCATCGGCCGGTGGCGCCTGGCCGAAGAGGGCATCCCGATCGACGCGTCCGGCGGGTTCCCCGACGGCAGCGAGTTCACCGACGTGGCAGGCCTCGAGGCCGCGCTGCTGCGCCGGCCCGAGCTGTTCGTCAGCGCGTTCGCCGAGAAGCTGCTGACCTACGCGTCTCGGACGGGGCGTCGAGTACTACGACGCGCCGGCCATCCGCGCCATCGTGCGCGACGCGCGCACCCGCGAGTTCCGCCTGTCCGCCATCATCCTCGGGGTCGTCAAGAGCCAGCCATTCCAGATGAGGACAATCACGATGATCATCACCAAGAAAGCGCTGCCGCGCCGGACGTTCCTGCGGGGCATGGGCGCGAGCGTCGCGCTGCCCCTCCTCGATGCGATGGTGCCGTCGATGACGCTGCTGGCGCGGACGCCGGCCGCGCCGGTCCGCCGCCTCGGGTTCGTCTACATGCCGATGGGCTGCGACCTGGCGCGCTGGACGCCGCCAGCCGAGGGGCGGCTGACCGAGCTGTCGCCGACGCTGCAGTCGCTCGATGCGGTGAAGGATCAGCTCACCGTCATCAGCAACCTCGAGTTGAAGAACGCCTACCCCGGCACGCACGCGACCTCCAACGCCGCCTTCCTGAGCGGCGCCAAGGCGAAGTGGACCGAGAGCACCGACTACCACCTCGGCACCACCGTGGACCAGGTCGCCGCGGCGCAGCTCGGCCAGCACACGCTGCTGCCGTCGCTCGAGCTGTCGATGGACCTGCTCCAGACCGTCGGGCAGTGCGACAACGGCTACGCCTGCGTCTACCAGAACAACCTCTCGTGGTCCTCCCCCACCACGCCGCTTCCCGCCGAGGCGCACCCGCGCATCGTCTTCGAGCGCCTGTTCGGCGAGGGCGGCAGCGCCGCCGATCGCCGCGCCGCGCTGCGCCGGCGCGCCAGCCTGCTCGATTCGGTCAGCGACGACATCACGCGCCTGCAGACCACGCTCGGAGCGGAAGACCGCGACCGGGTCGGCCAGTATCTCGAGACAGTCCGCGAGGTGGAGCGCCGCATCCAGAAGGCCGAGGCCGCCACCGCCGGCGACGCAGCTGCCGGACCTCGATCGCCCCGTCGGCGTGCCGGCGGCCTACGCCGACCACGCCCGGCTGATGTTCGACCTCCAGGTGCTCGCGCTCCAGGGGGACGTCACGCGGGTCATCACGTTCCAGCTGGCGCGCGAAACCAGCAACCGCACCTACCCCGAGATCGGTGTCCCCGATCCGCATCACCCGCTCACCCACCACGGGAACGACCCGGCGAAGATCGCGCGGATGGCCAAGATCAACGCCTTCCACGTCTCGCTGTTCGCATATTTCCTGGAACGGCTGAAGGCCACACCGGAAGGGGACGGCATCCCTGCTGGACCACTCGCTCTACCTGTACGGCAGCGGCATGGGCAATCCCAACGTCCACGACCATGGCGACCTGCCGATCCTCGTTGCCGGCGGCGGCGCCGGCCGGGTGAAAGGGGCGCGGCACCTCCGGTACGCCGAGCCGACGCCGCTCGCCAACCTCCACCTCACGCTGCTCGAACGGTCGGCGTCCGTCTCGATGCCTTCGCCGACAGCAAGGGGAAAGTCGATGAGCTGCTCTCGCTCTAGCCGCGGCAGCCGGTCCTTCCCACGGGCTCGCGTCAGCATCCAGGCGGCCGTGCTGCTGCTGTGCGTTGTCAGCCTCGGCGGCGCGGAGACCGCCGCCCCGCTGGCCGATGCCGCGGAGAAGCAGGACCGGCAGGCCGTCGAGACGCTGCTCGCCGGGCGTGCCGACGTCAACACGGCGCAGAGCGACGGCATGACGGCGCTCCACTGGGCGGCCCACCACGACGATCACCAGCTGACGGCGCGGCTGCTGCGCGCCGGCGCCCGGGTGGACGCCGCGACGCGCTACGGCGTGACGCCGCTGTCGCTGGCCTGCACGAACGGCAACGGGCCGCTCGCCGAACTGCTCCTGAAAGGCGGTGCCGACGCGAACGGCGCGCTGCCGGGTGGGGAAACGCCGTTGATGACCGCGGCGCGCACCGGCCGGCTCGCCGTCGTGCAGGCGCTGCTGGCTGGCGGCGCGCGCGTGGACGGCGCCGACGAGCGGCGCGGGCAGACCGCCCTGATGTGGGCGGCGGCCGAAGGACACGCGGCCGTCGTCCAGGCCCTGGTGGCGGCGGGCGCCGACGTGCGCAGGCGTCTGCCCTCCGGCTTCACGCCCCTGCTGTTCGCCGTCAGGGAAGGTCGGCTCGACGTGGTGAAGGCCCTGCTCGAGGCGGGGGCGGACGCGAACGACACGATCAAGGCGGTGGACGCGCCGCGCCGGCCGTACGGCGGCCGGCTGCCCCCGGCGGGTGTCAGCGCCCTGCTCCTGGCCGTCTCGAACGCGCATTTCGAGCTGGCGGCGGAACTGCTGGAGGCGGGCGCCGATCCGAACGCCGAGCTGCCCGGCTACACCGTGCTCCATGCGCTGACCGCCGTCCGCAAGCCGGGGATCGGCGACAACGATCCGGCCCCCGAAGGCTCCGGCCGCCTGAGCAGCATCGAGCTGGTGAAGAAGCTGGTGGCGCGCGGCGCGAACGTCAATGCCACCATGACCCGCCGGGCCAACCTGAACAACACCCGGCTCAACGAGCACGGCGCCACGCCGTTCCTGCTCGCTGCGCTGACCGCCGACGTCGAAATGATGCGGACCCTGGCGGAACTGGGTGCCAATCCGCTGCAGCCCAACGTCGAGCGCAGCACGCCGCTGATGGCGGCGGCCGGCCTGGCGACACGATCCCCCGGTGAAGACGCGGGGACCGAGAGCGAAGTGCTCGAGGCCGTCGAGCTCGCCCTGTCGCTTGGCGCCGACGTCAACGCCGTGGACATCAACGGCGAAACCGCGGTGCACGCCGCGGCCTACAAGAATCTGCCGAAAGTGGTGAAGCTGTTGACCGCGAAGGGCGCGCGGATCGACCTGTGGAACCAGCCGAACAAATTCGGCTGGACGCCGCTCGCCATCGCTGCCGGGTATCGTTTCGGCAACTTCAAGCCGTCGCCCGAGACCGAGGCGATGGTCCGCGAGGTGATGATCGCGGCCGGCGTCACCCCGCCGGCAACGGTCGTGGCCACGACCCAGCAGATCTACTGACACTCGTCCCGCCAGCCAGCCCTGCGAGCCGCGCGGCAGGAACATCACGAGTTCCTGCGCGCGGCATCACGACTTCCAGGCCGCCCGCCACGCACAGTCCTCCCATCCACGAGGAGGACACCGTGCGTCACCTGCCAATCCTGCTGCTGGCGTTCCTGCCGGCCACCGCTGTCGCGGCCACTGCCGACCCCGACGGCGTCACCACGCCCTTCGTCCTCGGCCCGCAGGGCCAGATCGTCGTGCGCGTCGCCGTCAACGGCACCGGTCCGCACGCGTTCCTGGTGGACACCGGCGCCAGCGGATCGGTGATCACCGGCGATCTGCAGGAAGCCCTCGGGGCGCCGGCTGTCGCCCGGACCACGGTCACGACGCCGCTCGGGGACGAACTGCGGGTCGTGGCGCGGATCGATCGCATCGAAATCGGCGGCGCCGGCGTGGCGGTGCTCGCCACCGTGGTGCCGCCGGGATCCTTCGACGGCGCCGCCGGCGTCAAAGGCCTCATCGGGCAGGACGTGCTGGCGTCGCGGCGCTACACGATCGACTTCGGCCGGCGGCGGATTGGCTGGCACGAGGCGGCGCTCCCGCCGACACGCGAGATGGCGCTGCGGCTCGTCCCGCAGGGCGAGCGGTTCGTCGTCGATCTGCCGCAGCGCGCGCGCCCGTTGCGGCTGGTGCCCGACACCGGAGCGGAGGCGCTGGTGCTGTTCGATCATGGCGACGGCCGGCTGCCGCCGGCCACGGTGACGGCCATGGCGGAACTGTCCACGGTGAGCGCGCGTAGATCAGTGTTCGAGGTCGTGGTCCATGCGTTGCGCGTCGGATCCTTCGAGCTCCACGATCTGCGAGCCGTCGTCTTGCGCCGGGACGAACCGCGGGATGAACAGCGCCTGGTGCGCGAGGACGGTCTGCTGCCGCTGCACCTCTTCGACCAGGTGACGTTCGACGGCCCCGGACGCCAGCTGTTCCTCTCGAGGTGACCGAGCCTCACGAATGACCGAGTCTGCCATCTATCGCTTCGGCGACTTCGAGCTCGATCAGGGCCGCTTCAAGCTGCTGCGGCGCGGCGCCGTGCTCCCGCTCGAGCCGAAGGCGCTCGATCTCCTCCACGCGCTGATCGAGCGGGCGCCGCGGGTCGTTGAAAAGACCGAGCTCTTTGCCGTCGTCTGGAAAGATGTCGCGGTGAGCGACAACGCGCTCACGCGACTGGTGGCGCAGCTGCGGAAGGCGCTCGACGACCATCCGAGGGCTCCGCGCTTCATCGAAACGGTGGCGACCCGCGGCTACCGCTTCTGTGGCGACGTCGTCCGCCTGCCGTCCGGTGCGGCGTCGCCGGAAGCGGACCGTGACATCCCTGTTGGTGCGGCGCCATCGCCAGGCCGGGATGTCCCCGTCCCGTCGCCCGGAAAGCGCACGCGGGCTTCGTGGATGGCACCGGCGGCCGCCCTGGCGGTGCTGTCGGTTGCCGCGGCGGCCTGGGTGGGGTCGCGATCGCCGGACGCGCGGCGCGGCGCGGCTGCGGCGGCCGGGTACGAGAGCCGGCCATCCAGCCGCGCCGCGCTGAAGTCGCTGCGGCCGCGGCAGATCTCCACGGGGTCCGGATACGACGGATTCCTCGCCTACTCTGCCGACGGCAGGAGTGTCGCGTTCGCCTCCGATCGCTCCGGCGCGCTCGAGATCTACGTCCAGGGTGTGGCGCCGGGCTCGGAGCCCGCCGCGCTCACCACCAACGGCCGGCAGAACGTCCAGCCGGCCTGGTCGCCGGATGGGCAGTACATCGCGTTCCACGAGATGGCCGGCGGCGGCATCTGGATCGTGCCGTCGCGCGGCGGCGTGCCGCGGCAGGTCTCGACCTTTGGCGCACACCCGGCCTGGTCGCCCGATGGCCGGCGCCTCGCCTTCCAGTCCCTTCCGCTCGCCGACCTCAGCCCGCTGCGCTCACCCGGCGTGCCGTCCGCCATCTGGACCGTGGACGCGGAAGGCGGCACCGCGCCCGGGCAGCTCACCCGGACAGGCAGCCCGGCGGGCCCCCATCTGGCGCCCGCCTGGCGCGACGGGAACAGCATTGTCTTTGCCGTGCCGTCCGTATCGTCCAGCGGCAAGGAAGGGGCGCTGTGGACGGTGGACACGGCCACCGCGCAGACCCGCCTCCTCGCGTCACACGAGCTGCTGTCCACCAGCTTCGCGCTCGTCCCCGGCGGCGCCGGGGTGTACTTCGCGGCCAGCGGCAGCAGCACCATCTGGTGGCTGCCGCTCGGCGATGATGCCGAAGACGAGGCGCGGCCAACCGGACTCCCCTCGGCCGGCTCGATGATCACGCACCTCACCATCACCCCCGACGGACGGCAGCTGGCCTGGACGGTTGTCGATTCGAGCGGGCAGATCTGGGCGGTGGAGAACGGACCACGCGTCCGGAAGGCGGCGGCTGCGGCGCGTGCCACGCCGCTCACCGAGGGCACCGGGATGCACCACGGTTTCCCCTCTCCTGCCGGCGATGGACGGCTGGCGCTCGTCGCCAGCCGCCACGGGGCGCCGCCCGGCATTTACCTGCTCGGCCCCGGCCGCTCCCTCCGCCAGTTGACGACGGATCCGGCCAGCCATACGCGGCCGCACTGGACGCCGGGCGCACGGGAGGTGGCGTTCCTCTCCAACCACGGCAACGGTGCGGGTGTCTGGGCCATCGAACCTGTCTCGGGGCGCGAGCGCCGGCTCTTTCCCTTCACCGACGTCCAGCTGCCTGGAGCCGCTCCGTCCGCTCTCGCCACAGTCGCGAACATCGCCGTGACGGCCGCATTCGACAGCCTCGCCATGTCCGTCATGCTCGACGGCGTGCCGAACATCTGGACCGTGCCGCTGCGGGACCTCCGCCCTGCGGGTCCGGCGCGGCAGGTCAGCTTTGAACGGCATGGCGGCACCTACCCGGTGTGGTCCCCTGACGGCCGCTGGGTGGCGTATCAGTGCGGTGACGGGGCACACACGCAGGCATGCGTCGTCGGTGCGGACGGCACCGCGCGCGAGCAGCTGACGCATGATTCGGGGCAGAGCTGGAGCGGCGGCTGGGGGGCGGATCCCGACACGCTCCTGCTGGCGGCTCGCCGCAACGGTCTGTGGAACGTGGCCGAGATCTCCCGATCGACCCGCGTCGAGCGCATGCTCACCGCCTTCAGCAGCCCGCGCCTGCAGGTGCGGGCGCCGCGATGGGATGCCGCCGGGCGTCGCGTGGTGTTCGAGCGGGGGGAAACCGCGGCGCGCATCTGGTCCATCGCCATCAGGTAGCGCGCGCGCCCCGGCACGACGCGCCCTACTCGGCGGCCCGCTCCTGGATGGCTCTGAGGTAGCGGACGATGGCGTCGATGCGGGCCTCGACCGCGCTGGCGCTCAGTCCACCGCGCGTCGTCCGGAACGCGTCGCCCCAGATAGGCATCTCGCGGTCGCCATGGGACGCCACGCCGCGGCCATCGATGATGTGCCGAAGGCCCTCGGTGGGAAAGACGCCGTTGTTGCGCGCGGTGTACTGCGTGAGGTCGGGCGGCGTGCGTCGCAGCTGCTCCGCAACGGGGCCGTCCCCACGGCCGTTCGCGCCGTGACAGGTTGCGCAGTATGTCTTGAAGAGCTGCGCGCCTGGATCTCCTGGTCCGCTCGAGCCTTTCTGCAGGCTCTCGATGTGCTCGACGAGGCTGGCGATCCGGGCCTGTGCGCGCGCATCGGACTCGAAGGCGCGGAACAGCGGGCCCCAGATGGGCATTTCGGTGGTGCCGTGAGCGGCCGGCGTGCGGCCGGTGCCGGTCACGAACGCGCGCACGCGGTCGGCGGGGAATGCGCCGCCGTTGCGCTGCGCCAGGCGGGAGAGATCGGCGGGTTTCGCCCTGAGGGCGGGAGCCACCGGGCCGTCCCCCTCCCCCGTCTTGCCGTGACAGGTCGCGCAGTACAGCTCGAACGAGTCGGATCCGGCCAGTGACTCGATCAGAATCTGCGGCGGCTGCGGCGGCGGGCCCTGTCCACCTGGCGTCGCGGCGGCCAGCCACCCCAGCAAACCAGCGAGTAGAGCCAGCATGGGACACTGATATCACACCCGCTCACGGGCCGTTCGAACAGTTGCGGGGCTGCGCTCCAGTGCCGTGTTACTCTTACTGTCAGGAGTAAGAGTATGCGCCTCACGTCCAAGGGACAGGTGACGATTCCCCAGGAGATCCGCGACCGGCTGGGGCTGCTGCCGCTCACCGAAGTCGAGTTCGAGGTGGACGGCGACGCCGTCCGCATCCGCCCGGCGCGTCGGAGCACAGCGCGCGGCGATGCCCTGCTCGCCCGCATGCGCGGCGCCGCCACGACCAGCCTCACCACCGATCAGATCATGGCGCTCACGCGGCGATGACCACGCTCGTCGACAGCAACGTGATCCTGGACGTGGTCACGGAGGATGCGGACTGGATGGACTGGTCGGCGTCGATGCTGGCGCGCGCGGCGCAGCAGGGCCGGCTGGCGATCAACCCGATCATCTATGCCGAGGTGGCGTGCGGGTTCTCGACCATCGAGGCGCTCGATGCGGCGCTGCCACCGGAATATTTCACTCGGGAAGCGCTGCCCTGGGCGGCGGGGTTCCTGGCCGCGAGGGCGTTCCTTGCCTATCGCCGGCGCGGCGGCAGCCGGCCGAGCCCGCTGCCCGATTTCTTCATCGGCGCGCACGCGGCGCTGGCGGGCTTCACGCTCCTGACGCGCGATCGGCGCCGCTACAAGACGTATTTCCCGCGGCTCCGGGTCGTGGCGCCGTGATCGCCCACCCTTCGGCGCGCAGGCAACCGGCACCCCGGGGCTGTCGGCCAGGGCCGCTCAGAACCTGATGCGAATGCCGACGCCCGCCTCGACTCCGCCAACCCTGACGGACTGCCGACCGACGTCCGGGTCGGCGAACTTCACATTCGCGCGGCTGTAGCGGATGAGCGCCCCGATTCCCACCGTGGACGAGACCGGATACGAGACATCGACGCCCGTGTTGAATCCTACTTCCGACTTCGACAATTGCTTAGTGGTCGCGCCGGCGAACGTGGCGGTGTCGAACGGATATGTCTCGGTGAGCGCCACATCCGACACGAAATCCTGCTCCAGGCTGAACAGCGTCGGTCCCGCCATGACTTTGACGTCCATGGCACCTACCGGGACGGCGTACATCAGATTCACGTGCACGTTCCGTTCGTTGTGCACGACCTCGCCCACCGTTCCCTGGACCGTACGCGGAGCGCTGAACAGGAGCGGATGAGGAATCACCGCCGAGACCGAGGCGCCCGGCCTCGTGTCGGCCATCGTGTACTGCGCGCCCAGCCAGAGCTGGCGGACGATCCTCGCCGCGCCGCCGACGCTGAACGGCACGGCCATCTTCGCGCGGTGATCGGTTGTCAGGGTCGCGGTCTCGTTGCCATTGGAGCTGAACGACCGCGATGCCTCGAGTGTGTGCAAACCCGCCAGCGCGCCGATGTTCGCCGAAAATTCGACGCGAGGCGGCGGCGACTGCGCGGCAGCCGTTGTGGCGCCGGCCATCGCCACCGTGACCATCGCGACGAACCGCATGCTCTGCCAGACGGAGCGTGTCATAGCTGAAAAGCCCTCGAGTCAGAACGCTGTGGACTAGCGCAGGCCGACCGCAGCCATCGCCTGGGTGACTGCCTGTGTCGGGGCCGCACCGGCCCCGTAGAGGTCGACCGCTGCCTGGATCACCGCCGCCGCGGCCGTCGGGAAGCCCGCGTTGTTGGGCATCAGCTGCGTTTCGGCGCGGAAGAAAATTCGCTCGATCTGGGCGCGGTTCGCCGCACCCACGCCGACGACCGATCCGCCGGATGTGGCGTTACGACCACCCTCGACCGCAAGATAGAACGCGTGACTGAACACCGTTGAGTTCAGGTGGACGCCGCCATCATCGTCCGAGCCGCTGTCGAGAAAGGACAGGAAGGTGCCATTGGCAAACGCGATGGGTGTGAAATCGACCGTCGTCGGGTTCGTCGCCGTGCCGCCAATCGCCAGCAACGCATAGTTGAGCATCTTGCTGACGTGATCTGGATACGCGACCGAGCCGAACTCGTGGCGGATGCCGATCGAGGCGGGATCGCTCAGGGACCGGATGGGGCCGAGCCCCGTGACGTCTTCGCCGCTCTCGTAGTCCGCCTTCAGCGGTCCCGAACCGGCAGGCTGATTGAAGAATTCGAGGCTCGTGCCGAAGATGTCCGAGATGGCTTCGTTGATCGCACCGACGTGGGAGGCGCCGAGCACGTATCGCCCATTGCTGCAGAAGAACGGCCGGCGAATGCCGCGACCGTCGACAAGACCGGTCGTGCTGCACGGGAAGGTCGAACCGTTGTAGACGAACGACGGCGGTCCGAGCACGGTATGGACGACGGGCACGAAGCCGCTTCCGGTGCGGTTGCTCAGCGAGAAGAAGGTCACGCCATGCATCAGCTCGTGTCCGGCGATGTCCAGGGGAGCGAGCGGCACACCTCCACTGGTGCGCCCGTAGACGATCGCGCCGTCCCGGTTCGGACCGAACGGCGGGCCAATGAAGAAGGCGTTGTTGCGCGCCTCGGGACCGGTATGGACGATGTCGCTGATCGGCCGGTTCCTGCCGTCCAGCCCCGACCAGTTGTGTTGACGGTAGAGGTAGTCGTACATGAGCCCGGTGTTCGAATGCGCGTCGACCACGAAGCCGTTGGTCCAGCTGTTCGTCGCGTTCGACGCCAGGTCGTTGTCGGTCACGGTGCCGGTGTTGAGCATCCTGTCCAGCGCGGCCGAACTGCCGCCGCTGTCGTAGGTGCTGATCCCGCCCGGCCGTAGCGTGTCCCTGGCCCGGTACGTGGTGCCGACGAGAGTCGTCGCCATCTTCTTCGGATCGCCGAGCGTGCCCGTGCCGATGCCGGTGTCGTAGTTCTTTTCATCGACCACCCGCACGATGTCCCCGGTCAAGGCGTCCACGTAGTAGGTGATGGCGTAGGCCACGGTGGCCTTGTAGGTCAGCGCGACGGTGCCGGCCGGTGACGGGACGATGACGAGCGTCGGGGAGGCGCCGAATGGAATAAGAGCGTTGGCCGCCTTTTCGACGATTCGGGCGGCATCAACCGGCGCAATCGCGGGCGCCGTGTCCAGGGAGATGGCGTCGAATACGGTCCCGAAAACCGACACCGTCGCCGCACCTGCCGTCTGCAGCGTGACGCTGCCCCCCTCGACCGGAATCCCCTTGTAGACCTGCTGCAGCGTCTGGATCTGTCGGCCCGCGACGTGCGGGTCGTTCTGAGTCCGCACGTTGGCCAACTCGCCCGCCCGCACCATACGCGCGATCACATCGCTCGACTCGGCAACCGTGCTCTGCGTGTATGCCGTGAATGTGATCCGGCCCGAGTTGGGCCGGTCAGCGGCTTCGGGAGTCTGCGCGCGCCCGGACGGCTGCACGATGAGCGCGACCGCAACGGAGAGTCCGAGCATTCTCAGTACCAGCAACCACGTACGTGTCACGGGCGTTCTCCCTTGTTCGACCTGGATCAGCGATGGAAGGCGATAGGCTAGCTCAGCCTTGGCGAGGTTGCAAGCACTCGTACAGCAGAAAGGCCCGCGCTGCGGGCCTTTCTGCGGAAGTGTGTGGTCGGGGCGAGAGGATTCGAACCTCCGACCCCTCGGTCCCGAACCGAGTGCTCTACCAGGCTGAGCCACGCCCCGACAAGCGTGAAGATTATTCTACCTCAACTTCCCGCCACGCCGACAATTCATCGAGCAGCGCCAGGGCGTTGTAGTCGGTCAGGTCCGGCTTGAGCGGCGTCAGCGACACGAAACCGTCGCGCACGGCCTGATAATCCGACCGATCGTGCGGCTCCCAGTCGTTCTGCCCTTCCTCGATCCAGTAGTAGGCCTGCCCGCGCGGATCCACCCGGGGATTGACCACCGTCACATGGTTCCGGCGCGCCTGCACGGTTACCCGGATGCCCTTCGGGCGCCCGGGCGGCACGTTGATGTTCAGGAACGTCCGCGGCGGCAGGCTCGTGCCCGCCAGCATCCGCTCCGCCACCTGCGCCGCCACCAGCGCCGAGGGGCCGAAATCGTAGACGTCGGGCGACCGCTCGAGCGACACCGCCACGCTCGGGATCCCCAGCAGCGCCCCTTCCATCGCCCCCGCCACGGTCCCCGAATACGTCACGTCGTCGCCGAGGTTGTAGCCCTTGTTGATGCCCGAGACGATGAGGTCGGGCGGCCCGTCGAGGATGTGGGTCAGCGCGACGTTGACGCAGTCGGTCGGCGTGCCGTCCACCTCGAAGACCCGCGGCTCGAGCTGCTGGACGCGCAGCGGGCGGCGCAGCGTCAGCGCGTGCCCGATGGCGCTCGCCTCGATGTGCGGCGCCACGACGGTGACGGTGCCGAGCCGCGCCAGCGCGCGCGCCAGCTGATGGATGCCTTCGGAGCGCACCCCGTCGTCGTTGGTGACGAGAATCCGTTTCATGAGTGAGGGTCGGCGTCCGCAGGACCGCCGTCAGTCATCGAGTATAGCAGCGCGGTTGCCGCCACGGCGAACCCCGCGCCGGTGAAGAACGCGGCGGGCGGCGAGATGCGCGTCCAGAGGGAGCCGAACAGCAGGCTGGCCGCGAGCGAGCCGGCGCCGAGCAGCGCGTTGTAGATCCCGAACGCCGTGCCCCGCGCCGCCTCGGGCGCCAGGTCCGCGACCCACGCCTTCTCCACCCCTTCCGTGAGGCCGAAGTACAGGCCGTAGAGCAGAAAGACCACGACCAGCAGCGGTGGCGATTCGGTCAGGGCGAATGCGGCATACACGCCGGCGTAGACCAGCCAGCCAAGGCCGATCACCTGCCGCCGTCCGAAACGATCGGACCAGCGCCCCCCGACGAGCGACGAGGCGGCCTTGACGACGTGGATGGCGGACCAGAGGAGCGGGATCCAGAACGCGGCGATGCCGACGTCGGCAAAGCGGAGCAGCAGGAAGGCGTCGCTGGCATTTCCCAGGCTGAACAAGAAGATGACCGCCATGGCCCGGTAGAAGGTGGGCGGCAGGCGGACTCGCGTGGCGACGGCGTGGTCGGCCTGTGCCGCCGGCCGCTCGCGGCGCGTGTCCGGCACGCGCAGCAGGATCAGGATGACGATGACCCCGGGGATGATGGTGAGGCCGAACAGCGTGCGGTAGTCGTCGGGACGGAAGTAGAGATACACCGCGGCAAGCAGCGGTCCGCAGACGGCGCCGGCATGATCCATCGCGCGGTGGAACCCGAAGACCCGGCCGCGGTTCGAGGCGTCGGTATAGGCCGCGAGCATCGCGTCGCGCGGCGCGCCGCGGATGCCCTTGCCCAGGCGATCGGTCAGGCGCAGCGCGAGCACGTGCGACCAGCTCGCGGCGAGCCCGATGAAGGGGCGCACCGCCGACGACAGGCCGTAGCCGGCGAGCACGAGCGGCTTGGGGGCGCCGGAGCGATCGGCGAGGCGGCCCGAGACGATCTTCAGCACGCTGTTCGCCGCTTCCGCCACACCTTCGATGATGCCGAGCGACATCGCGCCGGCGCCGAGCACGCGCGTCAGGAACAGCGGCAGGAGCGGATAGACCATCTCGCTGGCGGTGTCGGTGAAGAAGCTGACCCAGCCCAGCATCCAGACGGGACGCGGAAGTCGCATGCGCCGGCCAGTATAATCGGAGGGTTGACGACCTCCCCTTTCGATGCGGTCCTCGTGGTGGCGTTTGGCGGCCCGCTCGGGCCCGCCGACATCCGCCCCTTTCTCGCCAATGTTCTTCGCGGCCGCCGCGTCGCGCCCGAGCGCGTCGAAGAGGTGGCGCACCACTACGAGCTCTTCGGCGGCGTCTCGCCGCTGACGGCGCTGACGCGGGCGCAGGCGGCCGGTCTCGAGGCGGGCCTCAGCGCCGCCGGCACGCCCCTGCCGGTGTACGTCGGGATGCGCAACTGGCATCCGTTCCTTGCGGATACGCTTGCCGAGATGTCGCGGGCGGGCGTGCGCCGGGCGATCGGGTTCATCGCCGCGCCGCACCGCAGCTACTCGAGCTGCACGCAGTACAAGGAGAATGTCCGCGACGCACGCGCCGCCGTGCAGGCGGCGGGGCTGCGGGACGTCGAGGTCACCTTCGTCGGCGACTGGTACGACCACACCGGCTTCATCGAGGCGGCGGCGGACCACGTGGAAGCGGCGATCGCGTCCCTTCCCTCTTCCCTGCGCGGCCGTGCGCCCCTCGTGTGCACCGCGCACAGCATCCCGGTGAGCATGGCGGAGCGGTATCCCTACCGGGAACAGTTCGAGGCGAGCGCCCGGCTCGTCGCCGATCGCGTGCGCCAGCGGACCGGGCTGGCACTGCCGCTCGAGACGGTCTACCAGAGCCGGAGCGGACGCCCCGAAGATCCGTGGCTCGGCCCGGACATCTGCGACTTCCTGCGCGAGGGGCGGACCACCGGCCTCGAAGCGGCCGTCGTATGTCCGCTCGGATTCGTCTGCGATCACATCGAAGTGCTCTACGACCTCGATACGGAAGCGGCGGCGGTCAGCCAGGAGATCGGCTTGACGATGGTCCGGGCGCGCGGCGTGAACGACGACCCCGCCTTCCTCGCGATGATGACCGACGTCGTGCTCGGGACGTTCCGGCGCTACGAGCGTGGCCGTCCCCTGCCGATCGTTCCGGTGCCCGCCCCCGCACAGCGCCCCTGAGCGGTCCGGGTCCCCTGACCTGTCCTGGCCTGCTGGCCTCTTGAGCTCTTGTGATGCTCGGGAAGGCGACAGTACAATCGCCGCGCCGCGGGCAGTGTGCTCCACGGCCCGCCCCGTCACTTCGAGCCATACGAGCAGCCCTCATGCCGCACCGAAGAAGGACGACCCGCCTCCTCCATCACCCCCGTCTGGTCCGGCTGCTGTTTCTGGGCCTGGCCGCATCGATCCTCGGCGTCGCCGACGGGCGCGCCCAGACCGTCGTCATCGAAGGTCCGCCGATCGAGCGGACGATGGTGCGCGACCCTACGGGGCGGGAGCCGGCCAAGACCGGCACCGGCCGCATTGCCGGACGGGTGGTGGCACCCGACACCGGTGCGCCGATCCGGCGCGCGGACGTGCACCTGATGGCGCCGGAGGCCGGCGTCAGAATGGCGCGAACCGATGAGGAGGGCCGCTTCGACTTCCGCGACCTCCCCGCCGGCCGCTACTCGCTCAGTGCCACCAGGTCCGGCTACGTCAGCGTGCAATACGGGCAGCAGCGGGCGTTCGAGCAGGGGCGCCCGATCGAGCTCGCCGACAAGCAGGTCATGACCAGGGCGGACATCGCGATGCCGCGCGGCGGTGTGATCGCCGGTCGGATCACCGACGAGTTCGGCGAGCCGGTGACCGAGGCCATGGTCATGGTGCTGCGGCGGTCCTGGGCGAACGGACGGCGGCGGCTGATGCCGGCCGGGCGCACGGCGCAGACCAACGATCTCGGTCAGTACCGGGTCTACGGCCTGCCCCCGGGCGAGTACTACGTCAGCGGCAGCGTTCGCGGTATCGATCGCCCGATGGTCGAGCCCGGCCGTGGGCCGGCGTTGGCGTCCCTGCCGCCCGGTTACGATTCCGGCTACGCCCCGACCTACTTCCCTGGCGCTGCCGGCCCCGCCGGCGCCCAGGCGGTGACCGTCGCCATCGCCCAGGAAGCCCAGAACACCGATTTCGCGCTCGTGCCGGTCCGCCTGGCCCGCATCAGCGGGACGGTGATCGGGTCGGACGGCAAGCCGCTCGAGAACGCGATGGTCAACCCCCGCCCTGCTGGCGTCTTCGACGTCGGTTTCGGCATGTCCCTCGGGAGGCCCACCGGAAAGGATGGCCGCTTCGACATTTCCGGGCTCGCTCCCGGCGACTACATCCTGCAGGTGCACCAGGTCCAGGTGATGACGAGCGGTGACGGCAACTCGACGATGGTCACGAGGATGGTTGTCGGTCCTGGCGGCGGGAGCGGCGAGCGGGAGTCCGCCACCATGCCCCTGACGATCACCGGCGACGACCTGTCCGATCTCCTCATCATGACGTCGAGGGGCGTGACTGCATCCGGGCGGATACGCTTCGACGGCGAGGCGCCACCGCCGGCATCGTCCGTCCGCGTCATGGCGATGCCGCAGGAGTCCGACGGCGGGCCCAGCTTCACCAGCCCGAGCTCCGTGAAGCCGGACGGCAGGTTCGAACTGTCCGGGCTGCTCGGCATGAGGAGCGTGCGCGTGCTGGGCCTGCCCCCGGGCTGGCGTGTCGAGGCCATCCGGTTGGATGGCGAGGACGTCACCGACGCCGGCATCGACTTCAAGCCCGGCATGGACGCGTCGGGCCTCGATATCACCGTGACGTCGAAGGTGACCGAGGTATCGGGCACGGTCACCGCCGGCAACGGCGATCCGATCAAGGACTACACGGTGGTGGTGTTCTCAGACAGCCCGGACCACTGGGTCGTGCCGTTCACGCGGTGGGTCACCGGGTCGCGTCCCGACCAGGACGGACGCTTTCGCATCCGCAGCCTGCCGCCCGGCAGCTACCAGGTCGTGGCGCTCGAGTACATCGAGCAGGGGGCGTGGGGCGACCCGGAGCTGCTCGAGCGCCTCCGCGTCCACGGCAAGCGGGTCACGCTCAGCGCCGGCAGCCCCGCCGCGCTCGTGCTCAAGCTGACGACGGCGTTCTGAGGCGAGCCGCCGGTCAGGGCTTGCGGTCCTCGAACAGCATCGCCGCCTCGTCTGCCGCTTCCGCCTCGTCGTCGGGGACCGGGCCCTTGCTGCGGGCGTAGAGATACGACGCGAGGAAGATCAGGGCGATGAAGCCGAACGAGATGTACTTGTTCACCGCGAAGTGCACGTAGCCCTCGGTGTGCAGGTACTCGATGAGCAGCTTGATCGCCACCCACGCGATGATCACGAAGGCGCCGTCCACCAGCGCCGGGTAGCGGCGGACGATGGTCAGCAGCTGGCCGATGACCAGCCGCATCGCGATGATGCCGAGCACGCCGCCGGTCACGATCACCCAGGTCTTGGACGACATCGCCACCGCCACCAGGATCGAGTCCACCGCAAAGACGATGTCGGTCAGCTCGACCTTGACGACGGTGGTCCAGAAGGCGCTCAGCCCGAGCATGGGCCGGGCCGGCTTGATCGCGCGGCGCTCGTCTCCCCCGCCCTGGTGGCCGAAGAAATGGTTGATGGCCAGGTACATCAGGTAGCCGGCGCCGACCAGCTTCACCCACCCGAACGCGATGAGATGCACGGCCAGCAGGGTGGCCAGGATGCGGAAGACGAAGGCGCCGAGGATGCCGTAGCGCAGGGCCTGGCGCTGGTGCTCGCGCGGCAGGCCGAGCACGAGGATGGCGAGTACCAGCGCGTTGTCGGCGCTGAGCAGCCCCTCGAGCACCACCAGCAGCCCGATCGTGACGAAATCTGTTGCGTGAATATCCATCCGTTACCGAAGTCCAGGGGCCGTCCGCATGATCCGTGCCTGCCGCCGCCCTCGTTCCTGACGGCCGCAGGAACCGCGAGCCCTGGCCGGCTCAGTGACTTGACACGATCCGTATCAATGCCTATATTCAGATCGACGCAGGGTGGGCTCGCGTGCCGGAGCGCCGGCCGCCTGGCGGGATATGGACGAGTGCGTGGAGTCTATGGCCATACAGCCTGACCTGTACTTTATCAGCATGGCGGCGCGGCTGCTGGAGATGCACCCCCAGACGCTCCGCAAGTATGAGCGCCTCGGGCTCGTCACGCCGACGCGGACCGTTGGCAGCATGCGCGTCTACACGACCGACGAGCTCGAGCGGCTGCGGCTCATCAAGCACCTGGTCGAAGACGCGGGCGTGAACCTGGCCGGGGTCCAGCGACTGCTCTCCATTGCCGAGGCCGTCCAGCGCCTGAGGCTGCTGGTCCGTGACGAGGGCACCCGCGGCGACGTGCGCCGACGAATGGCGCAGGAGATCGAACGGATTGGCGAAACGGTGGGGCTCGGAGGCTGATGGAGTTCAAGGACTATTACCAGACGCTCGGTGTGGCGAAGTCCGCCTCTGAGAAGGAGATCAAGCAGGCGTTCCGCAAGCTCGCCCGGAAGTTCCACCCCGACGTGAACCCCGGCGACAAGACCGCAGAGGCCCGGTTCAAGGAGATCAACGAGGCCAACGAGGTGCTGGGGGATCCCGCCAAGCGCCGGAAATACGACGAGCTCGGCGCCAACTGGCGGATGTACGAGCAGGCGCAGCAGCACGGCCAGGGCGCTCCGGGCGGGCCGTTCGGTTTCGGCGGCGGCGCCGGTGGCGCTGGCGGCCCGGACGCCTGGACGATCAACATGGGCGGGCCCGGCGGCGGCCACCGGACCATGAGCGAAGAGGAGATGCGCGACCTCTTCGGCAACGAGGATCCGTTCTCCGACTTCTTCAAGACGTTCTTCGGCGGTGCCGGCGGACGCGAGGGGGGCGGCCGGGCTCGCGGCGGCGGCCGGGCGCCCCGCAGCCACAAGGGGCAGGACATCGAGCACGGCGTCGAGCTGACGCTGGAAGAGGCGTATCACGGCGCGACGCGCCGCGTATCGATCAAAGAAGGCGGCCACGCCCGCAGCATCGACGTGCGGATCCCGGTCGGGGTGAAGGACGGCTCGCGCGTCCGCGCCGCCGGTGAGGGTGCCTCGGGAGCGGGCGGCGGCAGCGCGGGCGACCTCTACCTGCGCGTCCAGGTCCGGCCGCACCCAGTCTTCGAGCGCAAGGGGAACGACCTCCAGGCCAAGGTGGCGGTGCCCGTCACCACGGCAGTATTGGGGGGTGAGGCCCAGGTGCCGACGATCACCGGCAGCGTCCGGCTCAAGATCCCCGGCGGCACACAGAACGGCCAGGTCTTCCGGCTCAAGGGGCACGGCATGCCGCAGATCGGCAAGCCGGACGACCGCGGCGATCTCTACGCGACGGTCGAGGTCCAGCTCCCTCGCGCGTTGACGCAGGAACAGCGGACCCATTACGAGGCGCTGCAGAAGCTGGACAGGAGCTAGCCAGCACGCCAGGACACGACAGCCATGAACTTGAACAAGTACACCGAAAAAGCCCAGGAAGCCGTGATTGCCGCCCAGCAGCTCGCCGACCGCGAGGGGCATGCCGAGCTGCTGCCCGAGCATCTGCTGATCGCCCTCATCGACCAGAAGGACGGCATCGTCCCGTCCATCCTGCAGAAGATCAACGCCCAGCCGCCGGCGGTCGTTGCCGCCGTGCGCAGCGAGGTGGGCCGGCTGCCCCGCGCGTCCGGGAGCTCCCAGGTGGCGCTCTCGCCGCGGTTCCGGCAGGTCGCGGACGCCGCCGAGCAGGAAGCCGAGCGGCTCAAGGACGACTACGTCAGCACCGAGCACCTGCTGGTCGCGATTGCCAGCGAAGGGCGCCGCGCTGCGGCGGCCCGCATCCTCGAACAGCACGGCATCACGCGCGACTCCATCCTCCAGGCGATGACCGCGGTGCGCGGCTCGCAGCGCGTGACCAGCCAGAACCCGGAGACCACCTACGAGGCGCTCACCCGCTACGGGCGCGACCTCACGGAGCTCGCCCGCAAGGGCAAGCTCGACCCGGTCATCGGGCGCGACGATGAGATACGCCGGGTGATCCAGGTGCTGTCGCGGCGCACGAAGAACAACCCGGTGCTGATCGGCGAGCCCGGCGTCGGCAAGACCGCGGTCGTCGAGGGGCTGGCGCAGCGGATCGTCCGCCAGGACGTCCCCGAAGGGCTCAAGAACAAGAAGATCGTCGCGCTCGACATGGGCGCGCTCGTTGCCGGCGCGAAGTACCGCGGCGAGTTCGAGGAGCGCCTGAAGGCGGTCCTCAAGGAGGTGGCGGACTCCGACGGGCAGATCGTGCTGTTCATCGACGAGCTGCACACCGTTGTCGGCGCCGGCGCGGCGGAAGGGGCGATGGACGCCTCCAACATGCTGAAGCCGATGCTGGCCCGCGGCGAACTGCACACCGTGGGCGCGACCACGCTCGACGAGTACCGCAAGCACATCGAGAAGGATGCGGCGCTCGAGCGGCGGTTCCAGCCGGTGATGGTTGGCGAGCCGACGGTCGAAGACACGATCAGCATCCTCCGCGGCCTGCGCGAGCGCTACGAGATCCATCACGGCGTGAAGTTCAAGGATGCGGCGCTGGTGGCGGCGGCGGTGCTCTCGCACCGCTACATCACCGACCGCTTCCTGCCGGACAAGGCCATCGACCTCATCGACGAGGCGGCAGCCCGCCTGCGCACCGAGATTGACTCGATGCCGGCGGAGCTCGACGAGGTGCAGCGCCGGATCATGCAGCTCGAGATCGAGCGCGAGGCGCTCCGCAAGGAGCAGGACAAGGCCTCGAAGGATCGGCTCGAGAAGCTCGAGAAGGAGCTCGCCGATCTCAAGGAAGAGAAGGACCAGCTCGCGCTGCACTGGCAGCAGGAGAAGGATGCCATCCAGGGGTCGCGCAAGCTCAAGGAGGAGCTCGAGCAGGCCCGAACGCAGATCGAGCAGGCCCAGCGGAGCGGCGACTACGCCAGGGCGTCGGAGCTGCAGTATGGCGGGCTGCCCGAGCTCGAGCGGAAGATCAAGGAGCAGGAAACGAAGCTGGCGGACCTGCAGCAGAGCAAGCGGATGCTCAAGGAAGAGGTGGACGAGGAGGACATCGCGTCCATCGTCAGCCGGTGGACCGGTGTGCCCGCCAGCCGGCTGATGGAAGGGGAAGTCCAGAAGCTGCTGAAGATGGAAGACCGCCTGCACCTGCGCGTGGTCGGTCAGGAGGAGGCCATCCGGGCGGTAGCCAACGCCATCCGCCGCGCGAGGGCCGGCCTGCAGGACCCCAACCGGCCGCTCGGCAGCTTCATCTTCCTCGGACCGACGGGCGTCGGCAAGACCGAGCTGGCGCGCGCCCTGGCCGAGTTCCTGTTCGACGACGAACATGCGATGACCCGCATCGACATGTCGGAGTACCAGGAGAAGCACACCGTGTCGCGGCTGATCGGCGCCCCGCCCGGCTACGTCGGCTACGACGAGGCCGGCCAGCTGACCGAAGCGATCCGCCGGCGCCCCTACGCCGTGGTCCTCTTCGACGAGATCGAGAAGGCCCATCCCGAAGTGCTGAACGTGATGCTCCAGGTGCTGGACGACGGCCGCCTGACGGACGGCAAGGGGCGGACGATCGACTTCAAGAACACGGTCATCATCATGACGTCGAACGTCGGCAGCCACCTGATTGCCGAGCAGGTCGGGGCCGGCGAGACGACCCTGTCCGAGGGAACGCGGCGGGAGGTGCTGGACGTCCTGCGCCAGCAGTTCCGGCCGGAGTTCCTCAACCGCGTGGACGACATCATCGTGTTCCACCCGCTCGGCCGCGAGCAGATGCGGACGATCATCGACATCCAGCTCCGCGGCCTGGTCAAGCGGCTGGAGGACCGCAAGATCCGCGTGGAGGTGAGCGACGCCGCCAAGGACCTGCTGATTGCCGACGGCTACGATCCGGCCTACGGTGCGCGCCCGCTCAAGCGGACGCTCCAGCGCCAGGTGCTGGACGGGCTGGCGATGCGCGTGCTGCAGGGGGAGTTTGGCGAGGGGGACCTCGTCCGCATCGACGCCGCGGACGGCCAGCTGCGCTTCGCCAGGGCGGAACAGGGCGTGCCCGCGTAGCCGCGGCCCGCTCTGCCGCCGACCAGACGTACAATGGCAGCTGACGGTATGACCGACCAGACCCCCAAGATCCCCAACCCTCGAGGCAAGAAGCCGGGCGAACGGCGCATGCCGGCGCGGCCGGGCCCTGCCTCCGCGATGTGGTACGTCCTCGGCTTTCTCCTGCTGCTGGCCCTCGGGCAGGCGTTCTACTTCTCCGCGCAGTCGGGCCAGCCGGTCTCCTACAGCGAGTTCAAGACGCTGGTGCGGGACGGCCGCGTGCAGGACGTGCTGGTCGCGGAGGACCGCATCCGGGGCAACCTGAAGGAGGCTGCCGAGGGGCGTCCGAAGTCCTTCACCGCCGTGCGGATCGAGGATCCCAAGCTCATCGAGGACCTCGAGAAGGCCGGGGTGAAATACACCGGCGAGGTGCCGAGCCGCTGGATTGGTGAGGTGCTGGGCTGGGTGATCCCCCTCATCTTCCTGGTCGCGCTGTGGAGCTTCTTCTTCCGCCGCATGAGCGGCGCCGAAGGGGGGGTGATGTCCTTCGCGCGCAGCCGCGCCAAGGTCTTCGCGGACGACGAGGTGAAGGTCCGCTTCGCCGACGTGGCGGGCGTCGACGAGGCGGCCGACGAGCTGCGCGAGATCGTCGAGTTCCTCAAGAACCCGAAGAAGTACACGAGCATCGGCGGCCGCATCCCCAAGGGGGTCCTGCTCGTCGGCCCTCCCGGCACGGGCAAGACGCTGCTGGCCCGCGCGGTGGCCGGCGAGGCCAAGGTGCCGTTCTTCAGCCTGAGCGGCTCCGAGTTCGTCGAGATGTTCGTCGGCGTCGGCGCGGCGCGCGTGCGCGACCTGTTCAACCAGGCGGAAGCCAAGGCGCCCTGCATCATCTTCATCGACGAGCTCGACGCGCTCGGCAAGGCGCGCATCCAGACGCCGATGGGCAGCCACGAGGAGCGCGAGCAGACGCTCAACCAGCTGCTCGCCGAGATGGACGGCTTCGACGCGCGCAAGGGCATCATCATCATGGCGGCGACCAACCGTCCCGAGGTGCTCGATCCTGCCCTGCTCCGCCCCGGCCGCTTCGATCGGCAGGTGCTCGTGGACAAGCCGGACGTGCGCGGCCGCGAGGAGATCCTGCGGATTCACGTCAAGAACGTGAAGGTCGGCGACAGCGTCGAGCTCAAGGTGATCGCCGCGCGGACCGCCGGGTTCGCCGGCGCCGACCTCGCGAACCTGGTGAACGAGGCGGCGCTGCTGGCGGCGCGCCGCGACAAGACCGAAGTGGACATGAAGGACTTCAACGAGGCCATCGACCGCCTCGTGGCCGGGCTCGAGAAGAAGCGGGTGATGAACGAGAAGGAGCGCCGGATCGTGGCGTTCCACGAGTCGGGCCATGCCATCGTCGCGACGGTGCTGCCCGGCCTCGACCCGGTCCACAAGATCTCCATCGTCGCGCGCGGCTTCGGCGCGCTCGGCTACACCATGCAGCTGCCGCTCGAGGACCGCTACCTGATGACGCGGCAGGATCTCCTCAACCAGCTGTCGGTGCTGCTCGGCGGCCGGAGCGCCGAGGAGATCGCCTTCGGCGAGGTCACCACCGGCGCGCAGAACGATCTGCAGCGCGCCACCGACATCGCCCGGGCGATGGTCACCGAGTTCGGGATGAGCGAGGCGCTCGGCGTGGTGAACTACAACGCGCACAAGCGGTCGGCGTTCCTCGACACCCCGTTCATGCAGGAGCGCGGCAACTACGCCGAGGACACCGCACAGCGGATCGACGCCGAGGTCAAGCGCTTCCTCACCGAGGCGCACGACGAGGCGCGCCGCATCCTGCGCGAGAAGCGCGAGGTGCTCGACACGCTGTCGGAGCGGCTGCTCGTGAAGGAAGTGATCGAGGCGGAGGAGCTCATGGAGATCATGGGGCCGCTGCCGCCGCCGGCCCCCGGCGCGCTGCCGGTCGAAGTGCCGCCGCCGCTCCCCTCCTGAGCGGCCCGCCGGCCGGGAGCCTCACCCCATCTTCTGCATCGACGAGAGGAAGTCGCCGTTCGACTTCGTCTTGCCCATCTTGTCGAGCAGCAGCTCCATCGCCTCGACCGCCGAGAGCGGGTTGAGGACCTTGCGCAGCACCCAGACCCGGTTGAGGTCCTCGCGCGGCAGCAGCAGCTCTTCCTTCCGGGTGCCGCTCTTCTGCATGTCGATCGACGGGAAGACGCGCTTGTCGGTGAGCTTCCGATCCAGATGGATCTCCATGTTGCCGGTCCCCTTGAACTCCTCGAAGATGACGTCGTCCATGCGGGAGCCGGTGTCGATGAGCGCGGTCGCGATGATCGTCAGCGAGCCGCCCTCTTCGATGTTGCGGGCAGCGCCGAAGAAGCGCTTGGGCTTCTGCAGCGCGTTCGAGTCGAGGCCGCCGGAGAGGACCTTGCCCGACGGCGGGATGACCGAGTTGTAGGCGCGCGCCAGCCGGGTGATCGAGTCGAGCAGGATGAGCACGTCCTTCTTGTGCTCGACCAGACGCTTGGCCTTCTCGATGACCATTTCCGCGACCTGGACGTGGCGCTGCGCCGGCTCGTCGAAGGTCGACGAGATGACCTCGCCGGCCACCGACCGCTGCATGTCGGTGACCTCCTCGGGGCGCTCGTCGATCAGCAGGACGATGAGGAAGACCTCGGGGTGGTTGACGGCCACCGACTGCGCGATGCTCTGGAGCAGCATCGTCTTGCCGGTGCGCGGCGGCGCCACGATCAGGCCGCGCTGCCCCTTGCCGATCGGCGCCATCAGGTCGAGCACCCGCCCCGAGAGCTGGTCGGGCGTGGTTTCGAGCACGAACCGGTCCTGCGGGTAGAGCGGCGTCAGGTTCTCGAAGAACAGCTTCTCGCGCGCCTGGTCGGGCGACTCGAAGTTGACCGCCTCGACCTTGATGAGGGCGAAGTAGCGCTCCCCTTCCTTGGGCGGCCGGATCTGCCCGGAGACGGTGTCGCCGGTCTGGAGATCGAACTTGCGGATCTGCGAGGGGGAGACGTAGATGTCGTCCGGGCCCGGCAGGTAGTTGTAGTCGGGCGCGCGCAGGAAGCCGAACCCGTCGGGCAGGACCTCGAGGACGCCTTCGGAGAAGATGAACCCGCTCTGCTCGGTCTGGGCCTTCAGGATCTGGAAGATCAGCTCCTGCTTGCGCATCCCCGTCGCGCCGGCGACGGTCAGATCCTTGGCGATCTGGGTCAGGTCCTGGATGCCCTTGTCCTTGAGATCCGTGATGTTGAGCCCGTCGCGCCCCGCGCCGCCGGTGCCGGCGGAGTCCTGCTCTGGCTCGTGCGCCGCCGGCGGGTCGGCGGGCTGGCGCGCTGGCGGGCGCTTGGGTGAATGTGCCATGGGACTTGCTGAGGCGTTGACGATCTGGCTGAACGGTCTGAGTCAGGTCGTGAAGTTCGTCCTCGGACGATCGGTCAACGACGAATGACGACGGTGCGGCTGGCGGAGGGGCGGCAGCGCCCCGGCGTCTTCAAGAGGAAATCTGAGTATAGGCAGCGTGGCGGGGGGTGTCAATGGAACACCGGGGCGGGCTCAGTAACGGGACGGGCTCTCCCCGATCGCGATGATGCTGCAGGCCTGGATCACGTGCACGCCAAGCGCGCGGGCGCGCTCGAGCACCTCGTCCCCATCGGCGCCGGGGTTCAGCCACACTTCCGGAATGCCCTTGCGCACAATCTCGTCCAGCACCCGGACGCCCACCGCTGGCGGCACGTAGAGCGACGCCATGTCGATCGCCTCCGGCACGTCCAGCACCGAGGGATAGGCCGGATAGCCCTCGACGTGCGTTTCGTGCGGGTTGATGGCGAAGACCGTGTATCCGCGAGCGGCGTAGGCACGGAGGGCCTTGTTCCCGAACTTGTGCCTGTTGCTCGACGCACCAATGACCGCGACTGAAGGCATGTGCAAAGCTTACGACAACTCCCAACTTCCAAGGTCCAACCCCAACCTCCCACGTTGAACCTCCAAATGCCCAGCAACAATCGCTCCGGGACCAAATAGCTGGCCAGATCCCGCTCACCGATCGCTAAACTGCAGTCGGCTGCGGGGCCAGAGGTGAGTGGTCTGGTTTGAGCGGCAGCCCAACATTTCAGGATCCGCTGTGAAGGCTGGCGTCGCTGGCAAGCTGTGGAAATCGGTGACGTCGTGGCTCGCTTGCCGGACGAGGTTCGCAATGATCGCGCGACTGAGGCTGTCCGCAAGAGTTCTGGTTGGCCCGATCCTGCTGTCAGCCGCCTGCACGGGTGATGCGGGTCCTCAGCCGTACGTGCCCAAACCCGTTGTGAGATCAGAGGTCGATGTCGTCGGCTGTTACGAAATCGCATCTCTTGTCTGGGATGTGCCGGCTTCGGGATTGCAGCATCTTGCATATGAACCGCCGCCGGCGTTCTTCCTGAGCCCCGATTTCAATCCTCTGGGGCGTAGGAGAATCGTGTCCGCTGGCGACGAATTTCCTTACCAGTACATGGGTTGGCGCCTTGCGGAGGCCACGACCATCGAAGCGACCTGGCGCGAGGCCACGACCATCCTGGCGATTTGGCGTGCCACGGCTGGAACCGTTCAGATTGCCGTAAAGAGAGACGGGCGCGATCCGGCGATATGGGCTGGTGCAGCGACACGACTCGCAGACCACACTTCTTTCGACGGTCGCATCAGACTCCGCCAGGTGTCGGACAGACCCTGTTCAAAAATGGTCGGCTCGACCATGCTAGCTACGGGCCAGGCCGGCGAGCTCCGTCAGACAAGTGCTCATCTGGGCGAGAATAGTCCGGCCCGCCGGGGAGCTGTCGTCGACAGTCCTGAGAAGGGCGGTGCGGTCAGTTCGGACGCCGTCTGTGGACATCGGCCGTTCGGAATTGGGCGTTGGCCCTTGCCTTGCCCTTTGCCCTTGGCCCTTTGCCCTTGCCCTTGGCAATTGTCGTAGACTCGATCCATGCCTACGCTCGCGGATCTCCTCGCGACGCGAACGGCCGCGGCGGCGCCCGAGCTGGTCGAGACGATCCCGGGGGGACGCATCCGCTGTCATGCGTGCGGCCATGCGTGCCCGATTCCGGACGGGGCCGCGGGCGTCTGCAAGGTGCGCTTCAATCGCGGCGGGACGCTGCACGTGCCGTGGGGCTACGTCGGCGGCGTCCAGTGCGATCCGATCGAGAAGAAGCCCTTCTTCCATGCCCGGCCCGGCGCCCTCGCCTACAGCTTCGGGATGCTCGGCTGCGACCTGCACTGCTCCTATTGCCAGAACTGGGTCACGTCGCAGGCGCTGCGCGACCCGCAGGCGGTCGCGCCTCCACTCGACACGACCCCGGAGACCCTCGTGCGCGAGGCCCTCGCGCTCCGCGCACGCGTCCTGGTGTCCACCTACAACGAACCGCTCATCACCAGCGAATGGGCGGTGGCGATCTTCGAGGGGGCCAGGCGCGCCGGCCTGATGACGGCTTTCGTCTCGAACGGCAACGGCACGCCGCGCGTGCTCGACTACGTGGCGCCGTGGATCGATCTCTACAAGGTCGATCTGAAGAGCTTCGACGACCGCCACTATCGCCAGCTCGGGGGGCGCATCGCGCCGATCCTCGAGACCATCCGGGCGCTCCATGCGCGGCGGATCTGGATGGAGATCGTGACGCTGCTCATTCCGGGGTTCAACGACGGGCGGGACGAACTGGAGCGGCTGACGGCGTTCCTGGCTGGGATTTCGCCCGACATCCCGTGGCACGTGACCGCGTTCCACAAGGACTACCGGATGAACGATCCGGCGAACACGACGCCGGAGATGCTGATCGCGGCCGCGGAGATCGGCAGGCGGAACGGGCTGCGCTACGTGTATGCCGGCAACCTGCCGGGCCAGGTCGGCGACTACGAGCACACCCGCTGCCACGGCTGCGGGACGCGCCTGATCGAGCGCTACGGCTACCTGATCCAGTCCTACCGGATCACCGCGTCCGGGGCCTGTCCGGATTGTGGCGCCGCCATTCCCGGCCGCTGGGGCGCTTCGTTCGACGGCCAGATCAGCGCCACGCCGTTCGTGCCAGGGACGCGCCGCCTGCGGACGGTCTGAGGCTACTTGCCGGCCGCGACCTCGTCGATGGCGGCCTTGAACGCCTCGTACGGCTGCGCCCCCTCGATGATCCTGGCGACGGTCATCTCCTGCGACCCCGACGGCGTGCGCCCGATGAGGAACATCGGCGTCCCGTTCACGTTCATCTTCTGCACCCGCGCCACGCTCTCGGCCACGGCCTTGGCGTGGGTCCCGGCGTCCAGGCAGCTGCGGAACTTCGCGCTGTCCAGCCCGGCGGCCTGCGCCAGGCCGGTCAGCTCCTCGGCCGTCTTGACCGGCGTCTCGAACAGCTTGGTGTGCAGCTCCCAGAACTTGCCCTGGTCGGCCGCGCACATGGCGGCCTCGTGCGCCTTGGCCGCGTCGGGATGCAGCTGCGCGATCGGGTAGTGGATGAAGACGTGCCGCGCCTTGCCGGTCTCGACGTACTCCGAATACAGCTGCGGCTGTGTCTGCTGCACGTGCCGGCGGCAGAACGGGCAGTGATAGTCGGACAGCTCGACGATGGTGACGGGGGCGGAGGGCTGCCCCTTCGTCGGGGCGCCGGACAGGTTGAAGGTGCTGTTGACGAGCGACGGGGCGCCGAACCGCCCGCCGGTCGCGGCCTTCAGGAACTCGCGGACCTCTTCCAGGCTGGCCTGCATCTCCGCCTGCTGCGCCTTCAGCGTCTCGAGCTCCTTCTTCAGCGCCTCGTCGGACCCGGACGACTGGGCGGACGAGGGGCCGCAGGCAACGGACAGCAGGAACAGCGGCGCGAGCAGGGCGGTGTAGCGGCGAGTAGGCATCTACGCAGCATAACATCCGCGCCGGGCGTTCGGGAGCGCGCCCCCGGCTCTTCAGCTCTGGAAGATCTTGCCGGGGTTGAGGATGCCGTGCGGGTCGAACGCCGCCTTGACGCGCTGCATCAGGGCGATCTCATCAGGCGACAGCTCGAGCGCCAGGAAGGGGGCCTTCGAGAACCCGATCCCGTGTTCGCCGCTGATCGAGCCCTCGAGCGCCACCACTCCCTCGAACAGGACGCGCTCGGCCGCCTTCGCCCGCGCGATCGCCGCGTCGTCCTGCGCGTCCACCATGATGTTGACGTGGATGTTGCCGTCGCCGGCATGGCCGAAGAGCGGGATGCGGAGGTCGAACTGCTGCCGGATGCCGGCGACGAGCGCGAAGAGCTGCGGAATCCGTCCCTTGGGTACGACGACGTCGTGGTTGAACTTGAGGGAGGCGACCATTTTCAGCGAGAGCGAGAGCTCGCGGCGCACGCGCCAGAGCTCCTGCCGCTCCGCCTCGTCGTCCGCGCGCAGCACTTCGGTGGCGCCCGAAGCGGCGCACGCCGCCTCGACCCGCGCCGCTTCGTCCTCGACCGCGGCCGGCACGCCGTCCACCTCGATCAGGAGCAGCGCCGCGGTGCCTTCGGGGGCGAGGGTGCGGGCACCGAGGTTGCGGCCCACGGCGTCGAGCGACTCGCCGTCGATGAGCTCGAGCGCCGCCGGCACCACCCGCGCCCGGATGATGTTGGCGACCGCCGCGACCGCCGACTCGACGTCGCGGAACGTGGCGCGGAGCGTCGCCTGGACCGGCGGCCGCGGGATCAGCCGCAGGATGATCTTCGTGATGATGGCAAGCGTGCCCTCCGAGCCGACGAGCAGCTGCGTGAGGTCGTAGCCGACCACGTTCTTGACCGTCTTGCCGCCGGTCTCGATGATCTCCCCCGACGGCAGGACCGCCTCCAGGCCGAGCACGTAGCGCTTGGTCGTGCCGTACTTGAACGCGCGCGGCCCGCCGGCGCACTCGGCGACGTTCCCGCCGATCGAGGAGAGGCGCAGCGACGCCGGGTCCGGCGGATAGAACAGGCCGATGGCCTCGACGGCGTCCTGGAGGTCGCCGGTGATGACGTTGGGCTGGACGATGGCGATGAGGTTGGCTTCGTCGATCTCGAGGATGCGGTTCATGCGCTCGAGCGAGAGGACGAGGCCGCCCTGCGTTGGGACGGAGCCGCCGGTATAGCCGCTGCCCGCGCCGCGCGGCACCAGCGGCACGCGGTGCGCGCTGCACAGGCGGGCGATCGCGGCGACCTCGCTGGTGTCGGCCGGGAAGGCGACGGCGTCGGCCGGCGCCCCCCGCTTCAGCGCGTCGGTGCCGTAGGCGGTACGGGCGTCCTGGTCGGTCCGGACGTGGTCCGTGCCGACGGCCGCACGCAGGGACTCGAGGAACGCGGGCACGGCCTTACGCTCGGGCGGCGGCGCTCCTGCCGTCGAGCGCGCGGACGAACTCGAGGATCGCCGCGGTGCCGCGCTTCAGCTCCGCGATCGAGGTCGCGTAGGAGATGCGGATGAAGCCGGGCGCGTCGAAGGCTTCTCCCGGCGTGATCGCCACCCGCGGGCCGTCGAGCAGCGCCTGGGCGAGCTCCGAGGTGGTGCGGATGCCGTCCGGCGACAGGAAGTCGCTGACGTCCGGGAAGAGATAGAACGCGCCGGCCGGCTTGACCATGCGCACCCGCGGCTCGGCGGCAAGCCAGTCGCACAGCTGGTCGCGGCGGGTCCGGTACTCGTCGAGCATCTCGGTGACGCACTCCTGCGGCCCGGTGAGCGCGGCCTGCACGGCGCGCTGCGTGATCGAGCAGACGTTCGACGTCGAATGGCTCTGCAGCGCGTTCGACGCGCCGACGACCGCCGCCGGCGCCATCATCCAGCCGCAGCGCCAGCCGGTCATGGCGTAGGCCTTCGAGGCCGAGCCGCAGAGCACGGCGCGGTCGCGCAGCCGCGAGGCGAGGATGCCGGCGAGGTTGTGCGGCACCGGGTCGTAGATCAGCTTTTCGTAGCACAGGTCGAGCAGCACCCAGATGCCGCGCTTCGCCGCTTCGTCGGCGACCGCGGTCATGTCCGCTTCGGAGATCAGGGCGCCGGTGGGATTGCCCGGCGAGTTGATGATGATCCCCCTGGTCCGCGCGGTGACGGCCGCCAGGATGGTCTCGGCGCGCAGGCTGAAGCCGTCTTCCGCGTGGGTGTGCACGATGACCGGCGTGGCCTCGGCCAGCTTGATCTGCTCGACCAGCGTCGGCCAGCCGGGCATGTGGGTGATCACTTCGTCGCCGGGTCCGAACAGCACCATCGCCGCGTTGTAGAGCGCCTGCTTGCCGCCGGCGGTGATGATCACCTCGGAGGTCTTGTAGTCGACGCCGTAGTCGGTGCGGTAGCGCTCGGTCACGGCGCGCTTGAGATCCTCGGTGCCCGAGTTGGTGGTGTACTTGGTGAAATTCGCGTCGATGGCCGCCTTGGCGGCCTCGGAGATGTGGCGCGGCGTCGGGAAGTCCGGCTCCCCCGCCCCGAAGTCGATCACGTCGACGCCTTGGGCCTTCAGCTTGATGGCCTCCGCCGTGACCTTCATGGTCGGCGAGGTGGCGATTCGTCCAGCGCGTGCGGCAAGCATTCTCTTACGCCCTCAATGTTTCGCGCGCGAGCTTCTTCTCGCGCAACCGATCTTCCACGATGCCGGGCACCAGCCCGTGCACGGATCCCCCGAACGCCACGACTTCCTTGACCAGCCGCGAGCTGACGTAGGTGTACGGCTCGGCCGGCATCATGAACACCGTTTCGACCTCTGGCCCCAGGCGGCGGTTCATCAGCGCCATCTGCAGCTCGTATTCGAAATCGGACAGCGCCCGCAGGCCGCGCACGATGACGCTGGCGTGCCGGGTCCGCGCATAGTCCACCAGCAGCCCGTCGAAGGTGTCGACCTCGACGTTCTCCCAGCCGCGGAACACCTCGCGCGCGATCGCCACCCGCTCGGGCACCGTGAACAGCGGCGCCTTCTCGAGGTTGATCAGGATGCCGACCACGATGCGGTCGAAGAGCCGGGAGCCCCGCTGGATGATGTCCACGTGCCCGTTGGTCAGCGGGTCGAACGATCCCGGATAGATGGCCACGATGCCGCTCATGTCGCTCCCGCCTCTCCCTCGCACGCCTCGCGCATCGCGTAAAGGCTGAGGGCGCTGTCGCCGGAACTGATCTCGCGCAGTTTCGTGATGGAAGCCACGGCTGCGGGTGCCTGGTCGCGTCGCGCGTGCTCGATGACCAGCAGGCCCCCGGCCGGCACCAGCGGCGCCGCCGCTTCCAGCGCCCCGGCCAGGCCGTCCTGATTGTATGGCGGATCGAGCAGTACGAGGTCGAACGTCCCCGCGGGCCACCGCCGGGCGGCGTCCGCAAACCTCGCGCGGATAATAGCATAGCGGTCCGTGACGGCGCAGCGCTCGAGGTTGCGCTCGATCAGCCGGACGGCACGGGTGTCGGCCTCCACGAACGTCACGTGCGCCGCCCCCCGGCTGAGCGCCTCGAGGCCGACCGCCCCCGTCCCGGCATACCCGTCGAGCACCCGCGCCCCCGCCACCCGCGCCATGAGGACGTTGAACAGCGTCTCCCGCAGCTTGTCGGACGTCGGGCGCAGCCCCGGCCAGTCCGGCGTCTCGAGCCGCCGGCCCTTCAACTCACCGGCGATGATGCGCACCCTTTGCCCTTCGCCCTTCGCCCTTTGCCCTTCGCCCTTGGCCCTTCGCCCTTGGCCCTTTCCCCTACCCCACCCCCACCAGGCCGAAGCGCTGTTCCCAGCTCGCCCGCACCAGGGCGACCAGCGCGTCGGCCTGTCCCGGGTCGTCGAGGGCCGCGACCGCCTCGCGCCGCCCCTCTTCCATCAACTGGTGATCGCGCAGCAGGTCCCCCACCCGCAGCGTCGGCAGGCCGGACTGCCGCGTGCCGAAGAAGTCGCCCGGGCCCCGCAGCTGCAGGTCGCGCTCCGCGATCTCGAAGCCGTCGCTCGTGTCCGCCAGCGCCGCGAGCCGGGCGCGCCCCTGGTCGTTCAGCGGAGCCTGGTAGAGCAGGATGCAGAACGACTGGTGCGGGCCGCGGCCGACGCGGCCGCGCAGCTGGTGCAGCTGCGACAGGCCGAACCGCTCGGCATGCTCGATCAGCATCACCGAGGCGTTCGCCACGTCGATCCCGACCTCGACCACCGTCGTGGCGACCAGGACGTCGAGCGCGCCGCGGGCGAAGGCGCCCATGATCCGGTCCTTCTCGTCCTGCTTCATCTTGCCGTGCAGCAGCCCCACCCGGTACGCCGGGAACACCTCCTGCGAGAGATGGTCCGCCATCTCGGTCGCCGCCTTCAGATCCACCTTGGCCGATTCCTCGACCAGCGGGTAGATGACGTAGGCCTGGCGGCCGGCGTCGAGCTGGCCGCGGATGAACTCGTAGATCTCGTCGCGCCGCGACTCCGGCCGCGAGGTCGTCCGGATCGGCTGCCGCCCCGGCGGCATCTCGCGCAGCACCGACGTGTCGAGATCGCCATAGGCCGTCAGCGCCAGCGTCCGCGGGATGGGGGTGGCCGTCATCACCAGCACGTCGGGGTGCAGCCCCTTGCCCCGGAGCGCGGCGCGCTGCAGCACGCCGAACCGGTGCTGCTCGTCGATCACCACGAGCCCGAGCTCGCGAAACGCCACCGCGCCTTCGATGAGCGCGTGCGTGCCGATGACCATGTGCAGCGAGCCGCCGGCCAGCTCCGCCTGCAGCTCGCGCCGCTGCCGCGCCGGCGTGCTGCCGGTCAGCAGCGTCAGCCGGAACCGCGCGTTCGCGAGCAGCCGGCGGATGTTGATGAAGTGCTGCTCCGCGAGGATCTCGGTCGGCGCCATGAACGCCACCTGCAGCCCGTTCTCCATCGCCACCAGCGCCGCCATCAGCGCCACGATCGTCTTGCCGGAGCCGACGTCCCCCTGGAGCAGCCGGTTCATCGGCTGCGGCCGCTTCATGTCGGCGACGATTTCTCCGATCGCCTTCTTCTGGTCCCCGGTCAGCTTGAACGGCAGCACGCGGCGCGCCGACTCGCGGATCTCGTCGGTGATCACCACCGGCCGCGGCTTCCGATCCGCGTCGGCGCGGCGCCGCCGCAGGACGATGCCGAGCTGGAAGAGGAAGAACTCCTCGAAGATCAGCCGGCGATGCGCCGGGGAACGGAACGCGGCGAGCTCGTCGAGGCTGGTGCCCTCCGGGGGAAAGTGCACGTCCTCGAGCGCCCGGCGGCGATCGATGAGCTGCTGGCGCTCGCGGATCGCCCGCGGCAGCGGGTCCGGCAGCTCCGGCGGCAGCTGCGCGAGCGCCTGGTGCACGAGCGCGCGCTGCATCTTCGTGGTGAGCGTGCCCGTCTTCTCGTACACGGGAACGATCCGCCCGGTATGGATGCCTTCGGCGTCGGCCGCCGCCGTGCTCTCGGCGTCGGTCTCCCCTGCCTCATCACTTTCGGCGGGGCCGTCGGCCGTCCGCAGCAGCTCGTATTGCGGGTTCTGGAGCTGCAACCCGTGCGACGACAGCTCGAGGCGGCCGTACAGAATCACGCGCTGGTGCGGCTTGAAGACGTCGGCAAGGAACGGCTGGTTGAACCAGATGGCGCGCAGCGACGCCGGTCCGGTCGCGCACCAGCAGCTCGAAGATCTTGAAGCGCGGCCGGCGCGTCGGGCGCACGCCGGCGCTGATGATCTCGCCGAGGATGGAGGCGGTGACGCCGGGCCGCAGCTCCGCGATCGTCTTGAACGTGCCCCGATCCTCGTAGCGGGTGGGAAACCGGTAGAGCAGGTCCTCGACGGTGGTGAGCCCGACGCGCTGCAGGTCGGCAGCCCGCCGCGGGCCCACGCCCTTCAGGTACTGCAGGGCGGACGCAAGAGGATCCATGAGCGGGAGTGGCTGGCTCGGCCCGCGACGCTACTGGACGACGATCGATTCCGCCTTGCCGACGCGGATTTCGCGGATCTGCGCGGGCAGCTCGAACGGCGCATCCATGTCGATGCCGGCGGGATTCTCCGGGGTCTTCGAGTAGTAGCTCAGGAGCTCCTGGATGAGCGTCTTGGGCACGGTGACGCCGGAGAGCTCCGCCGATTCGAGGGTGAACTGGCCGATCCCGTTCCTGGTGGTCAGCGTGCCGGTCGCGGTCAGCGGCAGCCGTCCGGTCAGGTAGCCCATCGGGTCCATCCAGCCGCGCGTCCGCTGCTTGCGCACGGCGTCGAGGTCGACAATCGCGCGGCCGCCGACGCGGCCGCCGCCCAGCGCCTGGATCGAGGGGTCGACGATGCCCACGGGAATCTGCTCCCTCGCGTCGTGCTGGAAGTAGGCGTTCAGCTCGGTGTCGGTGATCACCGTCGTGCGCGGCGCAGTGCCGGCGCGCGGCTTGGCCTGGCCGCGTTCAACGATGCGCGCCAGCTTGGTGGTGAATTGCGCCGCGTCCTGTTTCGCGTAGCGCTGGTAGGCGCTGACGGAGCCCGCCGCCAGCGTGAGGGCCAGCATCGCGCCGAGTCCGTTCCGGAACAGCATGATCAATTGTAATGGACAGGTCGGCGCTCTGCCTCGGCCTTATCGATCCTGGTCGCCCGCCGCCCCGTCCGGCCGGGCGGCACGGCCGCGCGCCCGCACGAGCAGATCGAGCTTGCGCCGCTCGAGCTGTTCCTCGAACACCCGGAACCGGGCCTGCTGCCGCAGCGTCAGCACCTCGTCGAGGGCGTCCTGCTCCCGCCTGATCGCGGCCGTCGTCTGGTCCTCGAGATCGCGGAGCGCCTTGAGCCGCTCGCGGACGGCGGTTTCATCGGCGGAGGGGTCGAGACCCAGCTTGCGGAGCTCCTGGACCAGCCGGTTGCGCCCCTGCAGGCCGCGCCGCCGGGCCTCCTGCAGGCGCTTGAGCCGCGTCACGAACCGTCCGTACTGTTCGTCGTCCAGCTGCAGCGCGTTCTGCGCCTGGACGATCGCATACGCATCGAGAATGGTGCCGAGCTCGGAGTTCGTTGGCGCCGCCGCACCACGAGCCGCCCGCCCCGGTCCCGGCTCCCGCTGCTGCCCGGCCGACAGAGCGGTGACGCTCGCCAGCGCGATGACCATCGCGAACGGCAGTGTCAGGCAAGTACGCCAGGTCATGTACCTCACGACGAAGACTCCGGCGTTGCCGCCTGGTCCATTTCAGCCTCGAGCAGCCGGGCGAGCTCGCGGCGTTCGGCGTCGGTCAGCCGCAGCACCATGCCTTCGGCCGCACCCGGCCGCGCGCCCACGCCCGCCGCGGCGATGGCCTCGGCGGTCAGGCCATCGGCGACCGATCGGACGAGCGCCCAGTCTTCGTCCAGATCCACGTCAACGAGGGTGCCGTCGGGCACCATGCCCTCCGCGCTGGCGGCGACACCCGGGTCTGCCGCCGCTGGCGTGTCGTCCGGCGCCCCGCGCCACAGCCCTGCCGCAAGGATGAGCGCCGCCGCGGTGGCCAGCGCCCACCAGCTGGCACGCCTGGAGCCGATCCGCCAGAACGACGTGGCGCCATGCCCGGGCTCCCCGGCCACCGCGTCGCGCACCCGCGCGGACAGCTGCGTCCAGAAGAACGGCGGCGGCTCGGGCACATCGATGCCCGCCGCTCCCTGCCAGACGGCGCGCAGGTCGTCCGCCTGGCGCCGGCAGGCCTCACAGCCCTGCACGTGCGCGGTGCGCGGAGCTGGCAGCGTGCCCTCGAGGAGGTCGATGAACTCCGTGTCGCCGAGATGATCGCCGGGCCGGCCGCGGTCCACGGCCATCATCGTCCACCCTCCTCGAGCAGCTTCTTCAGGTTGGCGAGCGCGTGAAAGAAGTTCGCCTTCACGGCGCCGACGGAGCTGCCGAGCACCGTGGCGATCTGTTCGTGCGGCAGTTCGTGATACATGCGCAGAATCATCGCCGCCCGCTGCTTCTGCGGGAGCCGCGCGATCGCGGCGCGGACGGTGGCCGCACGCTCGTGGCGCAGGACCGCGTGTTCCGCGGGCTCGCTGGCCGTGTCCGGGGGCTCGCGGTCGTCGAGCGGCTCGAGCGAAGGCCGCCGCGCCGAGACGCGGTTCAGGCAGGTGTTCACGGCGACGCGATAGAGCCAGGTGCTGAAGGCCGACCGGCCCTTGAAGGTGTGCAGGGCGCGGTAGGCGCGGAGGAACGCGTCCTGGGCAAGATCGCTGGCGTCCTCGTGGTTGCCGACGAACCGGTAGCAGACATGGTAGACCTGCCGCCGGTGGCGCTCCACCAGCACGTCGAAGGCGGCCTTCTCGCCGCCGAGGCAGGCGTCGACAAGGGTGCGGTCGTCCGCAGTGGACATCACCAGCTCGACTCCCGGCCGGGCCCCGGCGAGCGACGGAAAGACACTTTCGGCCATCTGGCTGTTCTCATACGTTAGACAGGGGCCGCCGGCTGGAAGTTACTTCCCGCTGCCGGATCGGGCGGCGCGGCCCCCGGCTAGCCCCGGCGGATGAGCTCTTCCACTTCCTCGTGCGTGGGCAGCCCGTCCCTGGCCCCGAGGCCCCGGCAGTTGAGGGCTGCCACGCCATGCGCGTAGCGCAGCACGTCGTGGACGTTCGGGTCGGCGCCGGCGCGCAGCCAGGCGGCGATGAAGCCGGCCCGGAACGCATCGCCGGCCCCGGTCGTGTCCTCGACATGGACGTCGAAGGCGGGGGTGCGCACCTCCTTGCCGTCCACCAGGGACAGGCTGCCTTTCGGGCCCAGCGTGGCACAGGTCAGCGACGGCTCGAAGCGGCGCGCCATGTCGCGCAGCGCGGCGCCCAGGTCGGGCAGCCCGGTCAGCTCCGACGGGAATGTCTCGGCGGCAATGATCACGTCGATGTGCTGGAGCAGCTCCTCGGTGCCCGGCCGCAGCTTCTCGACGTCGATCACCGTGCGCACGCCCGCCTCGCGCGCGGCCCGCGCGGCGACGGTCGCCGCGAAGGGCTCGTGGTCGTCCACCAGCAGGACCCGTCCGGCGCGCACGGCCTCGACCGGCACGTCCTGCGCGGACATCGCCAGGCGGGGATCGCGGTGCCAGATGACCGTCCGGTCGCCGCTGCGCGCGTCCACCAGCACCAGCGAGGTGTGGCTGGTGGCGCCGGGAATCCGCCGCACCATCGACGTATCCACCTTGTCGCGTTCGAGGCTCTCCACCCCGATCCGCGCCGCATCGTCATCGCCGAAGGTGCCGATGTATTGCGTGCTCCAGCCGAGCCGGGCGCAGCCCACGGCGGCGCTGGCGCTCTGGCCGCCGGGCAGGGTGGCCAGACGCTCGATGCGTGTCTTGCCGCCCGGGACGGGATGCGACGGAATGACCGCGACGATGTCGAGGCTGTTGAGGCCGAGGGCGATCATGTCGAACGGCCGGCCGGGAGCGAGCGGGAGAAGGAGGGGCAAGCGCATCAGTAATAGTTGACTTTCGCTTTTTGTTTGTATAAGGTGCGCCCATGCTGCCACTTACCAAACGCCAGCGCGAGATACTCGATTACCTCAACGAGTTCATTCAGCAGCACGGCTACGCGCCCAGCCTGGAAGAGATTGGCCGGCGGTTCAACCTGTCGTCGCTGGCGACGGTCCACAAACATCTCACGAACCTGCAGGAAAAGGGCTTCATCAAGCGGGCCTGGAACCGCAGCCGGTCGGTCGAGATGGTGCCGAACAAGACCGGGGGGCGCGCCGTGGACCTGCCGCTGCTCGGTTACGTAGCCGCCGGCGTCCCGATCGAGGCGGTCGTCGGCAGCGAAACGATTGCCGTGCCGGAAGACCTCATCGGGCGGCGCGAGACCTACGTGCTCCGGGTCAAAGGGGACTCGATGATCGACGAGCAGATCCGCGACGGCGACTACGTCATCGTCGAGGACCGGCGGAGCGCCGACAACGGCGAGATGGTCATCGCCATGCTGAACGGCGCCGACGTCACCTTGAAGAAGCTCTATCGCGAGCATGGGCACATCCGGCTGCAGCCGGCCAACCCCGCCGTCCAGCCGATCATCGCGCCGGCCGAGCAGGTGCAGGTGCAGGGGGTGGTCGTCGGCGTCATGCGCCGGTACTGAGGGCAGGCTCCGCTCCACGCAGGTAGACTCTACTCGACGCGGCCGGCAAAGTCCCGGGTGCGCCCACGAGGACCAGTAATGTCTACAGAGCGGAAACAAATCAACTTCACCATTGTCCCGGACGACACCGAGGACCTCCCCCGCACCTACGCGAACTTCTGCGCCATCTCGCATACGCCGTTCGACTTCACCCTGGCGTTCTGCGAAGTGCTGCCGCTCTCCGAAAAGGACATCAAGGCCGCCGAGGCCGACCACACCGTCAAGGCGCCCGTCCGCTCGAAGATCGTGGTGCCGCTGCAGGTGGTGCCGAACCTGATTGCGGCGCTGCAGGAGCACATGCGGATCTTCTCCGAATCGACCGGCGGCACGTGGGACAAGGGCCCCGTGCACTGACCCGAGCGGGTAGAATCGGGGCGAGATGCCAGGCCGCGCCGCGCGTTCGTCCAAGCCTGCCAAGGCACCAGCCAAGGCAAAAGCCACGGCGCCAGCCAAGTCGCGGGCGGTCGTCCGGCGTGTATTCGACCGGCTGTATCCGCAGCACCCGAACGCGGATACCGAGCTCGACTTCAGGAACCCGTACGAGCTGCTCGTCGCCACGATTCTCTCCGCGCAGTGCACCGACGAACGGGTGAACCAGGTCACGCCTGCGCTGTTCACGCGCTATCCCGACGCGCGCGCGCTCGCCCGGGCCAGCACGGCGGAGCTCGAGCCGCAGATTCAGTCCACCGGCTTCTTCCGCGCCAAGTCGAAGTCGCTGCTGGGCATGGCCACCGCCCTCATGGAGCGGCACGGGGGGCGCGTGCCCGACACGATGGAGGCACTGATCGAGCTCCCCGGGGTCGGCCGGAAAACCGCGAACGTCGTGCTGGGCCACGCGCTCGGCGTGCCCGGCCTCCCCGTCGATCGCCATGTGCTCCGCGTGGCCAACCGCATCGGCATCGCCTCGTCCGACGATCCGGTGATCGTCGAGCAGCAGCTTGGTTCCGCCCTGCCGCCGCAGGACTGGACGCGCGCCTCCGACACCCTGATCCTGCACGGACGACGCATCTGCAAGCCGCGCCCGCTGTGCGAGCAGTGCGCCGTGCGCGAAGACTGCGACTATTTTCGAGGGCAACTTTGACGGTGCACTCGTTTCAATTCCCAACTCCCAACCTCCAATTCCCAAAGTTCCCCGATTGGGAGTTGGTAGTTGGAACTTGGGAATTGTCCCAACCCGAGCGCCAAAGGCGCGAGGACAACCTAGTGTGACCCGCGAAACCTTTGCCCGGCTCGTCGAGGAAGCGCTGCGCGAGATCCCTGCCCGCTTCCGCGCCGCCATGAAGAACGTCGCCGTCGTCATCGAGGACGAGCCGCCGCCCGACGTCCTGCAGGAGCTCGAGGTCGAGCCCGGCGACACCTTGTTCGGCCTCTACCAGGGGACGCCGCTGACCGAGCGTGGCTGGGGGCACGGCAACGCGCTGCCCGATCGGATCTCGATCTACCAGGGGCCGATCGTGGACGCCTGTGCCGACGCGGAGGAGATCCGCGACTGCGTGGCGGAAACGGTGATTCACGAGTTCGGGCACTATTTCGGGATGAGCGAAGAGGAGATCGAGGAAATCGAAGAGAAGTACTGGCGCGGCGATTCGCTGGACGAGGTCTAGCGCCGTCGTGATGCGTCCCCGCAAGCGCTTCGGCCAGCACTTCCTCCAGCCGGCCTGGGCCGACAAGCTGGTGGCGGCGATCGATCCCCGGCCCGGCGATCGCTTTCTCGAGATCGGCCCGGGGTCCGGCATCCTGACGCTGCGGCTGGCGCCGAAGGTGGCGCACCTGACCGCGGTGGAAGTGGACCGCGATCTGGCCGCGGCGCTGGCGCCGCAGCTGCCCGCGCACGTCGAGCTGGTCGAGGGGGACATCCTCGACGTCGACCTGCCGGCGATCCTGACCGGCGGTCCGGTCCGCGTCGCCGGCAACCTGCCCTACAACATCTCCTCCCCCATCCTGTTCAAGCTGCTGGATGCCTATCGCCGGCACGCGGTCGTGCTCGACGCCACGCTGATGGTGCAGCGGGAGGTGGCGGACCGCATCGCGGCGCGCCCGGGAACCGGCGACTACGGGGTGCTGTCCATCTCCGTGCAGCTGCACGCCGACGTGCGGCGTGTGTTGACCCTGCCGCCGGGCGCCTTCCGGCCGGCGCCCAAGGTCCACTCGGCGGTGGTGGCGCTGACCTTCCGGCCGCCGGCGGTGGCGCTGCGCGACGAGGTGCTGTTCGAGAAGATGGTGCGGTCGATCTTCACCCAGCGCCGGAAGACCCTCGGGAACGCCCTGGCGCCCTTCGCGACCTCCCGCGGCTTCGATCCGCGCGCGGTGCTCGCGGCGGCCGGGATCGAGGCGCATCCGCCGTCCCGAGACGCTGCAACTGTCGGAGCTGGCGCGGCTTGCGGACGGCCTGACGGCCTCGAGCACCTGATTTAACTGATGCGTTGCGGCCGCCGCCGTGCTATCTTTCTGCCCGAGCTTCGGTAATCCGTCCCAGCGGGCTGCCGGAAGAACGCGGTGTACTCTGCGGTTCCCCGCCGCAGGCGAACTGTCCCATCCGCCCGGATGGCCGGCCGTTCGTGCCGTGTTCCAGGGTCTCGAACCAGGTCTCCCTGCTGGACAGCTATCGCTGCCGGCGCGCGCCCAATGCCCATGATGTGTACAGGTCGGCTGTTGACGAATGCATCCCGCTGATTCCGCGCGCGGCGACGCGCCGCCCCTCGAGATCATTCCGCTCGGCGGCGTCGGCGAGTTCGGCATGAACATGATGGTGATCGCCTGCGGCGACACCGCCATCCTGGTCGACGCGGGCGTCACCTTTCCGGAGCCCGAGCTGCTCGGGGTCGATCTCGTCATCCCCGACCTGCGGGCGCTCGAGAACTACTCCATCGCGGCTCTCGTGCTCACGCACGGGCACGAGGATCACATCGGCGCCGTGGCGCACGTGCTGCCGCACGTGAAGGGACCGATCTACGGCACCGCGTTCACGCTGGCCCTCGTCGAAAACAAGCTCGACGGCATTCCGGCCGACGCCAGGCCGGAGCTGATCCGCGTGAAGCCGCGCGAGCGCGTGAACGTCGGGACGTTCACCGTCGAGTTCCTGCGCGTCACGCACAGCATGCCCGACTGCGTCGCGCTCGCGGTGCAGACGCCGCACGGCACGCTGGTCCACACCGGCGACTTCAAGATCGACCAGACGCCGCTCGACGGCGAACAGGTCGACTTCCACCGGCTCGCGGAACTGGGGGCTGCCGGTGTCCTGGTGCTCTTGGCCGACAGCACCAACGTCGAGCGGAGCGGCTTCAGCGGCTCGGAGCTGGAGGTGGTCGACGCCTTCGAGGAGATCTTCACCAGCGCCAAGGGGAAGATCGTGGTCGCGGCGTTCGCCTCGAGCGTCTACCGGATGCAGGTGCTCGTCGATCTCGCGGCCCAGTTCGACCGCCAGGTCGCGTTCATCGGCCGGGGGATGATCGACAACTCCGAGATCGCCCAGCGGCTGGGCTACCTGCGCATCCCCGCGGGCGTGCAGATCCGCGACAGCGACGTCCGCTCCTGCCCGGCTCAGGACGTCGTCTGCCTCTGCACCGGGTCGCAGGGGGAGCCCCAGGCGGCGCTTCCCCGCATCGCCATCGACGACCACCGCCACGTCAAGCTCGACCGTGACGACGTCGTGGTCTTCTCGGCCCGGGAGATTCCGGGCAACGAAAAGGCGATTGGCCGGGTCATGAGCCATGTGGCCCGCAGGGGGGCCGAAATCATCCACGAAGGGACGAAACACGTCCATGTCTCGGGCCACGGCAGCGAGGAAGAGCTGAAACTGATGCTTTCCCTCATCAGGCCGCGGTTCTTCGTGCCGATACATGGGGAGTACCGCCAGCTGGCGCGGCATGCCCGCGTGGCGGCCCGGGTCTGTCCGGAGGCCGAAATCCTCCTGGCGGAGAACGGCGACCTCATCCGTATGGACGGGACCGGGGGGCGGATCGCGGAGCGGGTCCACGCCGGCCGCATCCTCATCGACGGCACCCGGACCGGCGAGGTCGGCGACGAGGTCCTGCGCGACCGCCGCCACCTCGCGGGCGACGGGCTCGTCGTGGCCGTCGTGGCGATTGGCCGGCAGTCCGGCGCGCTCGAAGAGACGCCGCACGTGATCACCCGCGGGTTCGTCCGGGACGTGCGCACGGAGGCGCTGTTGAAGGAGATCCCCACGTTGCTGGCCACGACGCTCGAGACGGCCAGCGTCGAGGAACGGACCGACCCAGGGCTCATCAAGGAGAGAATCCGCGTGGACATGCAGCGCTTCTTCCGAAAACGCTCGGGCCTGCGCCCTCTCGTGCTGCCCGTCGTCATGGAGATCTGACGTGGGCGTTTCCGCGCTTTCCAGGCGTCTCAGCGAGGTGGTCGGCGTCGCGCTCTTCGCGCTGGCGCTGATCTGGCTCATTGCGCTCGTCAGCTACAGCCCGTCGGATCCCGTCTGGTTCTTCAACACCGGCTCCAGCGCCGCTCCGGCCAACTTCGCCGGCCGCATCGGGGCGTTCCTCGCCGAGCTGTCGTACCAGGTCGTCGGCTACGCCGCCTACCTGGCGCCGGTCGTCATCGCCACCGTCGGCTGGCATTACTTCTGGTGCCGCACCCTCGACGCCCCCTACACCAAGGCTTTCGGCGGCGCCCTGCTCTGCTCCTGCACGGCGGCGTTCCTCGCCCTGGCCTTCGGCAGCGTCGAGGTCGCGGGCAAGGAGTTCCGCGCCGGCGGCTATCTCGGGACGATGCTCGCGGGCGTGCTGTCGGACAACCTGAACCGCACCGGCTCGATCATCCTCATCCTGACGCTGCTGTTCCTGGCGCTGATCCTGTCCACGCAGTTCTCGTTCGGCCGCCTGTTCGGCGCCGTCGGCTCGATGCTGCTCGACCAGTGGGCGTCGCTGCTCGGGGCAATCCGCGCCCGCCGCGACGAACGGCAGCGCGAGAAGCAGCGCGCCGACGTGCTGAAGAAGCACATCGAGAAGCAGAAGGCGGACGGCAGGGCGCCCGGGGCGCGGGAGGGCCGGACCGAGGAGGAGCTGACCGCCGCCGCACGCGCCGTCAAGGCGAAGTTCGCGACGCCGCCGGCCGAGGAGCCGCAGCCCAAGCCGTCGAGGACCGCGGCGATGGTGGGCGCGGCCGCCGCCGCCCTCAAGGCGGCATCTTCGAAGCCGACGCCGCCCCCCGCCATCCGCAAGATGCCGGTGCCGACGCCGGCGCCGCTGCCGCTGTCCGAGCCCGAGCGGCTGCCGGCGGAGCGCAAGAAGGGGGAATACACCTTCCCGCCGATGGCGCTGCTCGACGCCCCCAAGACCGAACGGAAGATCGACGAGCGCGAGCTGATGGAAGGGGCGCGCCTGCTCGAGGAGAAGTGCCGCGAGTTCTCGGTCGAAGGCTCGGTCGTCCAGATCCACCCCGGCCCGGTCGTCACGACCTACGAGCTCAAGCCGGACGCCGGGGTGAAATACAGCAAGATCACCGGGCTGGCCGACGACCTGTGCCTGGCGATGCAGGCCGAGTCGGTCCTGATCGATCGCATCCCGGGCAAGTCCACCGTCGGCATCCAGATCCCCAACCCGAACCGGGAGCAGATCTCGATGCGCGAGCTGCTCGAGTCGGACGCCTACCGGCGCTCGCAGTCGCGGCTGACGCTGGCGCTCGGCAAGAGCATCCACGGCGAGCCGTTCGTGGCGGACCTGGCGACCATGCCTCACCTGCTCATCGCGGGATCGACCGGCACCGGCAAGTCGGTGAGCGTCAACGCGATGCTCTCGAGCATCCTCTTCCGCGCCACGCCCGACGACGTGCGGCTGATCATGGTCGATCCCAAGCGGCTCGAGCTCGGGATGTACGAAGACATTCCGCACCTGCTGACGCCGGTCGTCGTCGATCCGAAACAGGCGTCGAACGCGCTGCGCTGGGCGGTGCGCGAGATGGAAGAGCGCTACAAGACGCTGGCCGCCGTCGGCGTCCGCAACATCGAGCAGTACAACCGCAACATCAAGCTGGCGCAGGCCGAGCAGTCGGGCCCGGTCCTCGACGACAACGGCCTCGAGGTCAAGCCGCTGCCCTTCATCGTCGTGCTGATCGACGAGCTCGCCGACCTGATGATGGTGGCGGGCAACGAGGTCGAGGAATCGATCGCGCGGCTGGCGCAGATGGCCCGCGCCGTCGGGATCCACCTGATCCTGGCGACCCAGCGGCCGTCGGTCGACGTCATCACCGGCCTGATCAAGGCCAACCTGCCGGCGCGGATGTCGTTCCGGGTGTCGTCGAAGATCGACTCGCGGACGATCCTCGACGGCAACGGCGCCGAGCAGCTGCTCGGCAAGGGCGACATGCTGTTCCTGCCGCCGGCGTCGTCGCGGTTCGTCCGCCTGCACGGCCCGTACATCTCCGAGCAGGAGACGGCGCGGCTGGCGAGCTTCCTGCGCAAGCAGGGGAAGCCGACCTACGACGAGACGATCACCGCCGAGGAGAAGGCCGGCGCCGGCGATCTCGAGTTCGAGAAGGACGATCTCTACGACGAAGCCGCCCGCATCGTGGTGTCGAGCGGACAGGCGTCGATTTCCTACCTGCAGCGACGGCTGCGGATCGGGTTCAGCCGGGCGGCACGGCTGGTGGACATGATGGAGGCCGAGGGGCTGGTGTCCGCCGCGGCGGGAGGCAAGGCCCGCGAAGTGCTCGTCAAGAAGGACTACTTCGAAGAGGTTGACGCGCAGCTGCGATGACTTCGAGGTTGCTCATGAATGGATTGCCGCGCTTGTTTCGGGCGTCGGCGCCGGTGGCGGCGATGGTCCTCGTGACCGTCGCCCTGTCGGGCGCCCGTCCGGTGGCCGCCGCCGAGTCGGCGCACGCCATGTACACCAAATCGCTGGCCCGGGAGCGCGTCGTCCGCGACGCCATCAACCGCGCCACCGTGACCCAGCTGCGCCGCGTGGTGCAGTCGTATGAAGGAGTCGTCCGGCGGTTCCCCGGCAGCGGCTATTGCGACAACGCGCTGTGGCAGGCGGGCAACCTTGCCGTGCTGGCCTACGAGCGATTCGGGCAGGCGTCCGACAAGCGGACGGCCATCCGGCTGTTCACGCACCTCAGGAAGGAGTACCCGTCGAGCTCGCTCGTGCCGCGCGCGGCGGAGATCCTGAAAGGGCTCGAGACTGCGGCGCCAGCGCCTGCACCCGCGGTGCCCGCGCCCGCCGCCGCGGCTGCCGCCGAGAGCGTGCCGCCGCAGCCGGTCGTGCCGCCCCCTGCCACGCTCGAGGCCCGGGAAGTGCTGCCGGCCGCCGAGGCTGCGAAAGAGGCGAAGGCGTCGGCGCCGGTCACGATTCGCGATGTCAAGCGCACGGCCCTGCCTGACGGCGTGCGGGTGACGATCGAGATGGACGGCGAATCGCTGTATCGATCCGAACAGCTCGAGAACCCGCGGCGCGTGTTCTTCGATCTCAGGAGCACCCGCACCACGACGCCGCTGCAGGATGCCACCCTGAAGTTCAGCGACGACATCGTCCGGGAGATCCGGTTCGGCCGCCATCCACAGAGCACGACGCGGATCGTCATGGATCTCGAGTCGGTCGAGACCTACAGCGTTTTCACCCTCTACAACCCGTTCCGGCTGGTGGTGGACTTCCGCCGGGCCGGAGCCGCCGCGCCGGTTGCGGCTGCTTCGGCGAGGCCGGGCGCGCCGGCCGCGGTGGCGCCTGCGGTGGCGCCTGCGGAGGCGAAGGCGGTGCCGGCGGCCCGGGAGCCCGTGCCCCTGGTCGCGCGCGAGGATGCACCAGAGCTCATCACGCCGGAGCCCCCGCTCGACCAACAGGAACGGACAGTTCTCGCTCTCGCGCCAGCTTGGCCTCGGCGTGTCGCGCATCGTGCTCGACGCCGGCCATGGCGGTCACGATCCGGGCGCTCGTGCCAACGGCCTGAACGAAGCGGAGCTCGTGCTCGACGTCACGCTGCGGCTTCGTGCCCTGCTCGAGAAGCAGCCGGGCATCGAGGTCACGCTGACGCGGGAGGGGGACGTCTACATCCCGCTCGAGGAGCGCACGGCCATCGCCAACCGGACCGGCGCCGACCTGTTCCTGTCGATTCACGCCAACGCGAGCCGCAACGCCCAGGCGCGGGGGATCGAAACCTACTTCCTGAACTTCGCCTCGAATCCCGAGGCCGAAGCGGTGGCCGCCCGCGAGAACTCCGCCTCCGGCAAGACGATGCACAGCCTGCCCGAGATCGTCCGGGCGATTGCGCTCAACAACAAGATCGACGAGTCGCGCGACTTCGCCGACATGGTCCAGAAGTCGATGGTGCGGCGGCTCGCCGCCCGCAACAAGATGGTGCGGGATCTCGGGGTGAAGCAGGCGCCCTTCGTCGTGCTGATCGGTGCGGGCATGCCGAGCGTGCTGGCGGAGATCTCGTTCGTCACGAACAAGCAGGAGGGGCTGCTGCTGAAGACTGCGGCATATCGGCAGCAGATCGCCGAGTCCCTGCAGGACGCCATCCTGCGGTATCAGCGCTCGCTGAAGGGCGTGAGGGCGGTGGCCAGCCGGGAGTGACGGCTGGAGGCCGGCGCGGCGTTCTAGGTGGACGACGAGGGGGTGACGCGCATGGCCTGTGCGTCAGGGAGGGTGTCCGGTTCGTAGCGCGCGCGGAGGCGCTTGATCCCGATCAGGATGGCGCCGAGCAGGACCCCCAGCACCAGCGCCGACATCAGCATGACGCCGGTCAGGCCGATCGCGCCAATCAGGATGTCGGCGACGCCAGTCGTTTCGACCGGCTCTTCGACCACACGGACGACGATCGGGTTAGCTGGCTGCACAGTGATTTAGACCCCCCGGTGCGGTTCCGGGTTCCGGTTGCCGCTTTCCGCCGCTACTGCCCCCACTCCGCACTCGTGAACGCCAGCTCGGCCAGGGTCCGCACAGCGACCCCGGTGGCGCCTTTCGGCTGCCATGGCTTGGTATCGTCGGCCCAGGCGGTGCCGGCAATGTCGAGGTGGGCCCAGGGCGTGTCGCCCACGAACGCCTTCAGGAACATCGCCGCCGTGCAGGCGCTGGCGGGACGGCCGCCCACGTTCATCATGTCGGCGATCTCGCTCTTCAGCTGCTCCTGGTATTCATCGTAGAGCGGCAGCGGCCAGCAGCGGTCGCCGGCGCGGAGCGCGGTCCGCTGGACGACCGCGGTCCACCCCTCGGGGTGACCGAACAGGCCGGACGCCGCCTTGCCGAGCGCGACCACGCAGGCGCCGGTCAGCGTGGCGACGTCCACCAGGTGCGTGGCCCCCTGCTGCTGGGCGTACCAGAGCCCGTCGCCCAGGACGAGACGGCCCTCCGCATCGGTGTTGATGACCTCCACCGTCTTGCCGCCGGCCCCGGTGATGACGTCCCCCGGCTTCAGCGCCCGGCCTCCCGGCATGTTCTCGGTCATCGGCACGACGCCGATGACGTGGATCGGCGCCTCGAGGAGGGCAAGCGCCCGCATGGCCCCGATGACCGCGGCGCCGCCCGCCATGTCGTCCTTCATCCGCTCCATGCCGTCGGCCGGCTTGATGGAGATGCCCCCGGTGTCGAAGGTGATCCCCTTGCCGACCAGGCCGAGGACCGGGCGCTTGGGAGCGCCGGCGGGCGCGTGGCGCATGACGAGCACCCGCGGCGGCTCGGCGCTGCCGCGGGCGACTCCGAGGAGCAGGCCCATCTGGAGTCTGGCGATCGCCTTCTCGTCGAGAATCTCGACCTTCAGGCCGGCGTCCCGGGCAATCGCGGCGCCGCGTTCGGCGAACACGGTGGGGGTAAGCACGTTCGAGGGTTCGTTCGAGAGCTCGCGCGCGAGGTTGCACGACTCCCCCATCACCCGGCCCCGTTCGACCGCGGTTTCGAGTGCCGCGCCGCCCGCGCCGCTCGCGACGACCAGGGCCTCTTCCACCGGCGGGCCCATCCGTTCGCCGCTCTTGTAGGAGTCGCCGCTGAAGGCGGCCAGCACGAGCCCTTCGGTGATGGCCTGGACCGCAGCCGCCTGTTCGCCGTCGCCGCGCTGCAGGAACGCGATGCGGCGCACGCGGCGCTGCCGGGCCGCCAGGCCGGCGGCCACCGCGATCTTCCGCAGGCGCTCGGTGGTGAAGCTGGCCTGGCTCCCGGCGCCGATCAGGGCGACCCGGGCGGCACGCCAGCCGGTGAGCGGCGTGAGAAAGAGCTCGTACGGCTTCCCCTGGAATTCGCGGCTGTCCGTGGCCCGGCGAGCAATTCCGCCGGACGCTTCATCGAGTCCAGCGAGTCCGGCAGCGGCGCCAGGGGCCTCCCCTTCGAACAGGGGGACGAACAGGAGGTCGGTGTCAACGTCTGCCGGCTGGGCTGCTGTCAGCGCCACGGCTGCGTCGGAAGCGGTCGGCATATCAGGCCATTATAGTGAACTTCCAACTCCCAAGGCCCAACTCCCAAGGCCCGTTCGCTTTGGGTTATCGAACGACTGGGGGATAATTCCGGCGCACATGACGCTCAGACGCCCGTTTCTCATGACCCTGGCGATGGCCGGCCTTCCATTTGCTCTGCTGGCCCAGCAGCCGGCACCAGCGCCGGCGCGCGCGCCGGGGCAGACGGCCCTCGACCGCTACGTCGCCGCGCCGGATCCGCACTTTGCCTGGAAGGTCGTGCGGGAGTCGTCCGCCGACGGCGTCACGACCACCCTGCTCGAGATGACCTCGCAGCAGTGGCTGACCGCGCAGCAAGTCGAGCGCCCCGTCTGGACCCACTGGATCACGGTCGTGCGGCCGGCAAAGGTCACGAGCGACGTTTCGCTGCTCTACATCACCGGCGGGAGTCTTGACCGGCCGGCCCCGGCGCGGCCGCCGGCGTGGCTGGCCGACGTGGCGCGCGACACCGGCACGGTCACCGCCGAGCTCCGCCTCGTGCCCAACCAGCCGATCGTGTTCATGGACGACCCGGCGCGGAAACCGCGCACCGAAGACGACTTCATCGCCTACACCTGGAACAAGTTCCTCCGGACCGGCGACGAGAAATGGCCGGCCCGCCTGCCGATGACCAAGAGCGCGGTTCGGGCCATGGATGCGGTGACCGCGTTCATCGCCTCGCCTCAGGGCGGCGGCAGCCAGGTCCGCCGCTTCGTGGTGTCCGGCGCCTCCAAGCGCGGCTGGACCACCTGGACCACGGCGGCGGTGGATCGGCGGGTGATCGCGATCGTCCCGGCGGTGATCGACATGCTGAACCTGGAGCGCTCGTTCGTCCACCATTACCGCGTCTATGGCGCGTGGTCGGATGCGGTGGCCGACTATGTCGATCAGGGCATCATGGACTGGATGGGCACGCCGGAGTTCGGCAGGCTCATGAAGCTCGTCGAGCCGTTCGAGTATCGCGACCGCCTGACCATGCCCAAGCTGCTGCTCAATGCCTCCGGCGACGAGTTCTTCCTGCCCGACTCGTCGCAGTTCTACTTCGACGAGCTGAAGGGGGAGACCCACGTGCGCTACGTGCCCAACGCCGCCCACGCGCTCGAGAAGAGCGACGCGCTCGAGACGCTGCACGCGTTCTACGCCGCGGTGGCCGCGGGGCGGCCCCGTCCGGAAGTGCGCTGGACGTTCGAGAAGGATGGATCGATCAAGGTGGTGACGAAGGATCTGCCCCGTGACGTGCGACTCTGGCAGGCGACCAACCCGGCGGCCCGGAACTTCCGCCTCGACGTCCTCGGGGCGGCGTACCGCGACACGCCGCTCACGCCGTCAGGGCCCAACACCTGGGTCGCCCGGGTCCCGGCGCCCGCAAAGGGCTGGACGGCCTTCTTCGTCGAGATGACCTTCCCCAGCGGCGGAAAATATCCGCTGAAGATCACCTCGGGCGTCCGCGTGGTCCCGGACACGCTTCCCTACGACGCCCCGAAGCCGAAGCGCGCCGAGCCCAGCGGCGCCCGGGGGCGGCAGCCGGACGCGGCGCGATGAGCGGCAAAGACGATCACGATCGCCCGGTCGACAGTTTCCCCGAGGACGTACGGGTTGCGCACGAGCACTCGTCCTGCCATCGCGAAGAGGTCCTCGCCAGTGCGCGGTGCGGCTGCTTCAGCTGCTGCGCGCTGTTCGCGCCTGCCGACATCCACGAGTGGGTCGATGCCGAAGACGACGGGCCCGGCCTGACGGCGCTGTGCCCGACGTGCCGCTCCGACAGCGTGCTCGGCGATGCCTCCGGCTTCCCGATCACCGAAGCCTTCATGAAGACGATGAAGGCGCACTGGTCCTGATGGCCACCGGGGTCAGCCTGCCGGCAGCCCACACATAGGCGGCGACTTCTTCGCCGCCGTCCCGCAGCGACACGATCAGCCAGATGAAATCCTGGTAGTACGCCTCGTCGTGGTCCGCCTCGGAAGGAACGGGCGCCGAGTGCGGGTGCGAATGGTAGCAGCCGATCACCTGCCTGCCGGTGCCGCGGAGCCGCCGGGTGAGCGCAATGTGGGCGGCCGGATCGACGCGGTAGCGGGTGGCCGGCGCCGGATCCACGTTGCGGACGCGAACACACTCGGCGATCTCACGGCCGGCCCCCACCAGGAGACCGCAGCATTCGTCCGGCGCCGCTTCACGGGCGTGCGCCACCATCAGCGTGCGGGCGCGCTCGTCGAGGAGCACGGCGGACATCGGGCCGCCGGCGGCATCCCTCGTCACGTCTGCAGCTCGGGCCGGTTCCTGAAGTGTTCGAGCGCTTCCGGGTTCGCCAGCGCCTCGGTGTTCTTCACCGGACGGCCGTGCACGACGTCGCGCACGGCAATCTCCACGATCTTCCCGCTCTTGGTGCGGGGAATCTCGAGCACGCTCACGATGCGAGCCGGCACGTGCCGCGGGGTCGTGTTCTCCCGGATGTGGCGCTTGATGCGGTCCGCCAGCGCGTCGGTCAGCGGCACGCCGTCGCGCAGCCGGACGAACAGCACGACACGCTCGTCGTTCTCCCACCGCTGGCCGATGACCAGGCTTTCGAGGACCTCCTCGAGCCGCTCCACCTGCCGGTAGATCTCGGCGGTGCCGATGCGGACACCGCCCGGGTTCAGGGTGGCATCGGAACGGCCGTAGATGATCACGCCGTCGTGCGACGTGATCTCGGCGTAGTCGCCGTGCCACCAGACGCCCGGGTACTTCGCGAAGTAGGCGTCGTGGTAGCGCCGCCCGTCGGGGTCGTTCCAGAAGCCGAGCGGCATCGACGGGAACGGCTGCGTGCAGACCAGCTCCCCCTTCTCCCCCCGCACCGGCCGGCCCTCGTCGTCGAAGACCTCGACCGCCAACCCGAGCCCGCGCGCCTGGATCTCACCCCGCCACACCGGCGCCGACGGGATTGCCGCCGACGAAGCAGCCCACGATGTCGGTGCCGCCCGACATCGATGCGAGATGGACGTCGGCCTTGATCCGCGTGTAGACGAAGTCGAAGCTCTCGGCCACGAGCGGCGAGCCGGTGGACGTGATGGTACGCACGTCGGGCAGCGGATGGGTCTCGATCGGGGCCACGCCGGCCTTCCGGACGGCGTCGAGATACTTCGCCGACGTGCCGAACATCGTTGTCCGGGTCGCGGCGGCGAGATCGAACAGCGCGGCCGGGTCGGGATGGAACGGCGAGCCGTCGTAGAGCACGAGCGTGGCGCGCAGCGCCAGCGCCGACACCAGCCAGTTCCACATCATCCAGCCGCACGTCGTGTAGTAGAAGACGCGGTCGCCGGCCTTGATGTCGGCGTGCAGCTGGATGCTCCTTGACGTGCTCGATGAGCGTGCCGCCGGCGCCATGGACGATGCACTTTGGCACGCCGGTGGTGCCCGACGAATAGAGGATGTAGAGCGGGTGGTTGAACGGCAGCCGGACGAACTCGATGGCGCCGGTCCCGGCGGCGAGGAAGTCCTCCCACAGCCTCGCGTGCGGAATCCCGGCGGTGTCGGGGACCTCCGCGACGTAAGGCACGATGACCGTCCGCTCCACCGTCGGCAGTTCGCGCAGGACTTCCGAGACTTTCGCGAGGCAGTCGTGCGTCTTGCCGCCGTAGAAGTAGGCGTCGGCGGACACCAGCACACGAGGCTCGATCTGGCCGAAGCGGTCGACGATGCCCCTGGCCCCGAAGTCGGGCGAGCACGACGACCATACCGCGCCGATCGCCGCGGAGCCGAGGGCGGCAATCACGGTGTGGGGCATGTTGGGCATGATCCCCGCGACGCGGTCGCCCGGCCCGACACCCTCGCGTTGCAGCGCCTGCGCGAAACGCCCCACCTCGTGGCGCAGCTCCGCGGCGGAGAGCGTCTGGTGCACGCGGTGCTCGCCGTTGAACAGGATCGCCGGCTCGTCGTCTTCACGCTGGAGCAGGTTCTCGGCGAAGTTCAGCCGGGCGTCGGGAAAGAATCGCGCGCCGGGCATGCGATCCGGGTGCTCGACCACGCGGTCCCCCATGGTGCCGCGGATGCCGCCGAACTCCCAGACCGACTGCCAGAATGCCTCGGGCCGGTCCAGCGAGAACGCATGGAGGCTGTCGTAATCCGCGAGGCGGACGCCCCAGCGTGTTTCCACGGCGCGGCTGAATGCGGTGAGGTTCGCCGCGGCGATGCGCTCGGGGCCTGGGGTCCAGAGAGGCGGGCTCACGAGCCGGATTATATGGTGCGTCCGCAATCGGCCGGGCACTGCACCGGGTCAGCCCGGCCGGCGTCAGCCCGGCAGCGGCTCGGTGCGGAAGATGGTGAAGCCGCGCTCGAGGTAGTTGGGCAGCGCGGCCGGGTGATCGTAGGAGTTGGTGTGGAGCCAGACGCGACGGGCGTCCATGCTCCAGGCGTGGCGGACTGCCTCGCTCAGCATCCATTTGCCGACGCCGCGGCCGGTGAACTCCGGCAGCAGGCCGAAGTACACGATCTCGACTCCCCCTTCATCGTCCTGGCGAAGCTCGAAATATCCGGCCGGCGCCGCCGAGATTGTCAGGAGGAACAGGGAGACGCGTCGGATCGTCGAGATAGGCGCGCACGTCATCGTCCGTCCAGACCAGCCGGTCGGTCCACTGGTAGGCGCGGCCGACCTCCGTGTAGAGGTAGCGCCAGAACGACGCCGGGCAGCCGCTGACCTCTTCGATCCGGGCGGCCGGCGGAGCGGCAGCCGCGGCCCGCAGGGCGGAGGCGTCGCGCATCTCGACGAAGGTGCGTGTCGGCGTCATGGCTGTCACTGCTTGTCGAGGACGGACTTCCATCGCGACGCCGAGTCGAAGATCCGTTCGAGGTGCTGGCCGTCGCCCGTCCGCAGCTCGAGCAGCGCGGCAATCAGGTCGTCGAGCGCTTCCGCGACGTGATCGGGATTGGTCTGAACGATGTCGCGCCAGGTGGAGGCGGGGCTGGAGGCGAGCCGGGTCGTATCGCGGAGTCCGCGGCCGGCCCAGGCGAGCCCTTCGGCGCCGGCATTGCGCCCGACCACGTGCATGAGGGCGCTGACCGTCAGCTGCGGCAGGTGGCTGACGTAGGCAAGCAGGCGGTCGTGCCTGGCGGCGTCGATCCGATGGGGCACGGCGCCGAGGCCGGCGACGAACTGCGACAGGGCCTCGATGTCGGCGGCGGCTGCCGAATCGGCATCGGTCAGGAACCAGGGACGGCCGTCGAAGAGGTCCGGACGGGCGGCCTCGACGCCGCTGACCGCGAGGCCCGCGAGCGGATGCCCGCCGATGAACCGCAGGTGCGGCGGCAGGGCCGCGGCCGCGCCGGCCATGGTGCGCTTGGTGCTGCCGACGTCGGTGACCACGGCGGCCTCGGCCAGGTGCGCCGGGAGCGCCGCCAGCCAGGCGGCGTTCTGGCGGACGGGGGCTGCCAGGATCACGAGCTCGGCGCCGCGCGCCCTCTCGAGACCTTCGCCGCCGGCATCGATGGCGCCAAGGCGGAGCGCGGTGTCCACCACGGCCGGCCGATCGACGGCCGTGACCTGCGCGCCAGGCCACCGGCGCTTGATCGCGAGCGCGATCGAGCCGCCAATCAGCCCCAGGCCGCAGATGGCGATGCGGGTAAATGGGGGCGGAGTCAGACGCCCCATCCCCGCCGGGCGACCGGCTCGAGGCAGATGCCCCGCCCGATGGCCGGGGCGATGATCCGGAGCTCCGCCATCAGCCGGTCGAACTGGCTGGGGAAGAGCGACTGCGCGCCGTCGCTGCGGCGCATGATCCGGATCGGTATGGACCTCGATGATCAGCCCGTCGGCGCCGGCAGCCACCGCCGCCCGGGCCATCGAGGCCACCATGTCGCGCCGGCCGGAGCCGTGGCTCGGGTCGGCCACGATCGGCAGGTGGCTCAGCTTGTGGATGACCGGGATGGCGGAGATGTCCAGCGTGTTGCGGGTGTAGCTCTCGAACGTCCGGATGCCGCGCTCGCACAGCATCACGTTCATGTTGCCGCCCGCCAGGATGTATTCGGCCGACAGCAGCCACTCTTCGATCGTGGCGGAGATGCCCCGCTTGAGCAGGATCGGCGTGCGCGCGCGGCCGAGCTCGCGCAGCAGCGTGAAGTTCTGCATGTTGCGCGCGCCGACCTGCAGCATGTCGGCGTACTTCGCGATCAGCTCGATCTGGCTGAGGTCCATCACCTCCGACACCAGCTTCAGGTTGTGGCGGTCCGCCGCGCCGCGCAGGATGCGCAGCCCCTCCTCGCCGAGCCCCTGGAAGCTGTAGGGGGAGCTGCGCGGCTTGAAGGCGCCGCCCCGGAGCACCTTGGCGCCGGCCCGCCTGACCGCCGCCGCCGTGGCCTCGACCTGCTCCTCGCTCTCCGCCGAGCAGGGACCGGCCATCACGATGACCTCGTCGCCGCCGATGCGGACGTCGCCGACGGCGACCACCGAGTTCTCCGGCTTGAAGGTGCGGCTCGCCAGCTTGTAGGGCTCGGTGATCCGGAGCACTTCCTGCACGCCCTCGAGCACTTCGAGCAGCCGCGTGTCGAACTGGCGATTGCCGCCCGACCGCGCCGAGCACGGTCTTGCAGCGCGCCGGTCGAGCGGTGCACGTCGAAGCCCATTTCCACCAGCTGCGCGATCACCCGCTGCACCTGCTCGTCGGTGGCGCGCTCCTGCATGACAACAACCATGAGACTGCTCCGCCTTTTCCTAGTCTTCCGTTGAGTGATCGTCCCGTTTGGGCGGTGTTACGTCCGCCTCGCGCTCGAGCCGGCGGGCCTCGTCGATGATGCGCTCGAACAGCCGCTTGATCGCCGCATCGTTCAGCGGGCCGGGATTGACCCGCTGCGACGTGCGCCAGCACGTCGGCCTCGCGCGACGGCTGGTAGATCTCGAGGCCCATCAGCTTCTTCTCGGCGCCGACCTCGCAGCGCGCACGCGGCGCGGGCGCTGAGCAGCTTGACGAGCTCCTCGTCGAGCGCGTCGATGCGCTGGCGCAGGGCCTCGACGCGGGCCGCCACCTTCTGCTCCTCCGCGGCCGGCTGTCCGGCCGGCTTTACAGCGCGCTTTTCAGCCATTGCACGTATGCCTCGACGCGGGCGGCCAGGTCCGGCGACCCGGCGTGCGCCGCGATCTCCTGCACCAGGGCGCTGCCGACGACCGCCGCGTCCGCGTGGCGGCAGGCCTCCGCCACATGGTCGGGGTGCGAGATGCCGAAGCCGACGGCCATCGGCAGCGACGTGTTCGATCGCACCCGGGCGAGCAGCGGTTCGACGTCGGCGGCCATCGCATCCCGGGCGCCGGTCACGCCGAGCCGCGAAATCACGTAGAGGAAGCCGCGCCCGAGCTCGCCGGAGCGCCGGATGCGCTCGTCGGTGGTGGTCGGGCTGATCAGGAAGATCGGGATCCAGGCCGGCCGCGACGAGCGGCGCGCGCAGCGGCTCGGCCTCCTCGACCGGATAGTCCAGCACCAGCACGCCATCGACCCCGGCCTCCCGGGCTTCCGCCGCGAAAGCCGCCGGATCCATGCGGACGACCGGGTTCGCGTAGGTGAACAGCACGATCGGCGTGTCGATGCGCGGTGCGGAACGTCGCGCACCAGGTCGAGCGCATCCGCGCAGCGTCATGCCGGCCGCCAGCGCCCGCTCCGTCGCGCGCTGAATCACCGGCCCGTCGGCGAGCGGATCGGAGAACGGGACGCCGACCTCGATGCACGTCGGCGCCGCCGCGGGCCACCGCGTCGAGGATCTGCGACGACCGCGCCGCGATCCGGATCGCCGGCCGTGACGTAGGCGACCAGGCCGCCGCGCTGTTCCTGCCGCAGCCGCGCGAACGTGTCGTGCAGCCGCGCCATCAGCGGCTGCTCCCCTGCGCGTCGAGCACCTTCTGCACGCTCAGCACGTCCTTGTCGCCGCGCCCGGACAGGTTGACCAGCACGACGGCGTCGCGCGGCAGCTCGGGCGCGATGCGGCAGACGTAGGCGATCGGCATGCGACGATTCGAGCGCCGGCAGGATACCTTCTTCGCGGGCGAGCCGCTGGAAGGCCTGCGAGCGCCTCGTCGTCGCCGATCCAGGCGTATTCGGCGCGGCTGCGAGTCGTGCAGCCAGGCGTGTTCCGGCCCGACCGCGGCGTAGTCGAGGCCGGCCGAGATGGAATGCGTCAGCTCGATGTTGCCGTCGGCGTCCTGCAGCACGTAGCTGCGCGTGCCCTGCAGCACGCCGGAGCTGCCGCCGGCGAACCGCGCGGCGTGCTGGCCCGGCAGGATGCCGTGGCCGCCGGCTTCGACGCCGATCAGCCGGACGTCTGCGTCGGCGACGAAGGCGTCGAAGATGCCCATGGCGTTGCTGCCGCCGCCGACGCAGGCGACGATGGTGTCCGGCAGCGCGCCGATCGCGGTCGAGGCACTGCGCCCGCGCTTCGCGGCCGATGACCGACTGGAACTCGCGGACCATCAGCGGATACGGATGCGGCCCGAGCACCGAGCCGAGCAGGTAGTAGCTGTCGGCGACGTTGGTCACCCAGTCGCGCATCGCCTCGTTGATCGCGTCCTTGAGCGTTCTGGCGCCGGCGTCGACCCGCCGGACGGTGGCGCCGAGCAGCTGCATGCGGAAGACGTTCAGCGACTGGCGCTCCATGTCCTCGGCGCCCATGTAGACGTCGCACGACAGCCCGAGCAGCGCGCAGACCGTGGCGGTGGCGACGCCGTGCTGCCCGGCCCCGGTCTCGGCGATGATGCGGCGCTTCCCCATCCGCCGGGCGAGCAGCGCCTGGCCGAGGGCGTTGTTGATCTTGTGCGCGCCGGTGTGGGCGAGGTCCTCGCGCTTGAGGAAGATCCGGGCGCCGCCGAGCGAGGCGCTCAGCCGGCGTGCCTCGTAGAGCGGCGTCGGCCGCCCGACGTAGTGGCGCAGCAGGTCGGCAAGCTCGCGGGTGAACGCCGGGTCGGCGCGCGCCTCGAAGTAGGCGCGCTCCAGCTCGGCAACCGGCGCCACCAGCGTTTCGGGCACGAAGCGGCCGCCGTAGGCGCCGTAGTAGCCGCGTGCATCGGGATCGCGATGTCCGAAATCAGGAATCATGTTCGACGTCATACCTGGGCAGCGCTGCGAAGAAGGCCCGCAGCTTCGATTCGTCCTTCACACCGGGGGCCGATTCGACCCCCGACGACACATCCACGGCGTAGGGCCGCACGGTGCGGACCGCCCGCTCGACGTTCTCCGGCGTCAGCCCGCCCGACAGGATGACCGGCCGCAGCCGGGCCACGGCGGCGGCCGCCGTCCAGTCGATCGTCCGCCCCGTTCCGCCCCGCCGGATCGGATCGTGGGCGTCGAGCAGCACCGTCACGCCTGCGGGCACGCCGGCGGCGGCGGACGGCGTGAACGCGTCCCCGACGGCCAGCGCCTTGATCACCCGCACCCCGCGCGACAGCGTAGCCCGCCGGGTCTTCGTCGCCGTGCAGCTGCACGGCCGTCAGCCCCGCGGCGGCGGCCGTTTCCAGCACCTCGCCGGGCGGCTGGTTGACGAACACGCCGACGGCCGCCACGAACGGCGGCAGCTGCGCGATGATGGCCCGCGCCTCCGCCGCCGAGACGGCGCGCGGGCTCCGCGGCCAGAACACGAAGCCGAGCGCCGCTGGCGCCGAGCTCCGCCGCGAGCGCCGCGTCCTCGCCCCGGCGGATGCCGCAGACCTTGACGGCGACGTGCATCAGGCGTCTCCGCGAGCAGGCTGCCGCAGCTCGCGCAGCGCCGCGCCCGGATCCGGCTGCGCGATCAGCCGCTCGCCGACCAGGAACGCGTGGTAGCCGGCGCGCCCCAGCCGCTCGAGATCGGCCGGCGAGCGGATGCCGCTCTCCGCCACCCCGGTGACCGCCGCGGGCAGCGACGCCGCCGCGCGGTCGAGCACGTCGAGGTCCACGCTGAGCGTCCGCAGGTTGCGGCTGTTCACGCCGATGACCCGCGCGCCCGCGTCCACCGCCCGCGCGACTTCCGGCAGGTCGTGCACCTCGACCAGGCAGGCCAGCCCCAGCGCGCCGGCGGCCCGCAGCAGGCGCCTGCAGCTCCTCGTCCTTCAGGGCGGACACGATGAGCAGCACGGCGTCGGCGCCCCACGCGGCCGCCTCCAGGAGCTGGTACTCGGAGACGATGAAGTCCTTGCGCAGCACCGGAACGTTCACCGCCGCCCGTACCGCCCGCAGGTGACCGGGCGCGCCGTCGAAGAACGTCGGCTCGGTCAGCACCGAGATCGCGGCAGCGCCCGCCGCTTCGTAGGCGCGGGCGTGGCTCGCCGGATCGTAGTCCTCGCGCAGGATGCCCTTCGACGGCGAGCGGCGCTTGCACTCCGCGATGACGCGGGGGGCCGGCGACGCCTGCAGCGCCCGCTCGAACGCCTCTCCTTGCGGCTGCCGCGCGACCGTCCGCGCGAGCGCGTCCGGCGGCAGCTCCCGCGACCGCGTCTCCACGATCCGCCGGGTGGCGGCGACGATCGTGGCGAGCAGGTCGGGTCCAGCGGCGGCCGTCATGCCGTCCCCTCAGGGGCGGCGACGTGCGACAGCGTCGCGCAGCTGTCTCGAGGGTCGCCGAGAGCCTGCCCGCCGTCGATCGCGTCCGCCGCCATCGCGACTCCGTCTTCGAGGCGGGCGACCATCCCGGCCAGCAGCAGCGCCGCGCCGGCATTCAGCAGGACGATGTCGCGCGGGGCGCCCGCCTGGCCGGCGAGCACGGCCTGCGCAATCGCCGCGTTCTCGCTGGCGTCGCCGCCGCGCAGTGCCGCCGGCGAGGCCTTGGCGATCCCGAGGTCGGCCGGGTGGAGATAGAACGTGTTGACGCGGCCGTCGCGGCACTCCGAGATCTTGGTGTAGCCGGTGGTCGAGATCTCGTCGAGGCCGTCGGCGCCGTGCACCACCCACGCGCGCTCGGTCCCGAGCAGCGCGAGCGACCGGGCCACCAGTTCGGTCAGCTCCGGCCGCGGCACCCCGACCAGCTGCCGCGCGCGCGTTGGCCGGGTTGGTCAGCGGGCCGAGCAGGTTGAACGCCGTCCGCACGCCCAGCTCCTTCCGGGTCGGGCCGGCATGGCGCATCGAGGGATGGAACGTCGGCGCGAAGAAGAAGGCGATGCCGGCCTCGTCGAGGCAGCGCTCGACCGTCGACGGCGTCGCGGCGACGTTGACGCCCAGCGCCTCGAACAGATCGGCGCTGCCGCATCGGCTCGACACCGAGCGGTTGCCGTGCTTCGCGACGCGGACGCCGCAGGCCGCCAGCACCAGCGCGGCCACGGTGGAGACGTTGAACGTGTGCGCGCGGTCGCCGCCGGTGCCGCACGTGTCGAACACCGGCGCGTAGTCCCGCGACAGCTTCGTCGCCCGCGCCCGCATCGTCTGCGCCAGGCCGACGATTTCGGCCGGCCGCTCCCCCTTCATGGCGAGCGCGACGAGGAGCGCCGCGATCTGGGAGGGCTGGGCGCGGCCGTCCATGATCTCGCCCATGGCGGCGGCGGCTTCGTCGACCGTCAGGTCCTGGCGGCGCTGCAGCTTCTCGAGCAGGGCAGGAAACATCGCGCTACAACTCCAGGAAGTTCTGCAGCAGCTGCTTGCCCTCGCCCGTCAGCACGGACTCGGGGTGGAACTGCACGCCGTGGACGGGATAGCGCCGGTGCCGCACGCCCATCAGCGTACCGTCTTCCGTGCGCGCCGACTCCTCGAGGTCCTCGGGCAGCGGATCCGCGACGATGAGCGAGTGATACCGGCCGGCCGTGAACGGCTGCGACACGCCGCGAAAGACGCCGCGCCCGTCGTGGCTGCACCGACGAGACCTTGCCGTGCATCAGCTGCGGCGCCCGGATGACCTCGCCGCCGAACGCGATGCCGATGCCCTGGTGCCCGAGGCAGACGCCGAGCACCGGCGTGCGCGGGCCCGAAGCGGCGGATGACCTCGACCGAGACGCCGGCATCCTCGGGGCGGCCGGGGCCGGGAGAGATGACGATGTGCGAGGGCTGCAGCGCTTCGATCTCGCCGAGCGTGATCTCGTCGTTGCGGCGCACCAGCGGCGGCGCGCCCAGCTCGCCGAGGTACTGCGCGAGGTTGAACGTGAACGAGTCGTAGTTGTCGATGAGGAGAATCACAGGCCTTCCTCGGCCATGGCCAGCGCCTGCAGCAGCGCGCGCGCCTTGTCGCGCGTCTCCTCGTACTCCGCCGCCGGATTCGAGTCGGCGACGATGCCGGCGCCGGCCTGGATGCGTGCCTTGCCGTCGCGGATGGTGATGGTGCGGATGGCGATGCAGAAGTCGAGGTTGCCGGCGAAGTCGATGTAGCCGACCGCGCCGGCATAGACGTCGCGCCGGGTCGGCTCGAGCGCCGCCAGGATCTGCATCGCGCGGATCTTGGGCGCGCCCGACACCGTGCCGGCCGGGAAGCAGGCGACCAGCGCGTCGAGGTGGTCCTGGTCCTCGGCGAGCCGCCCGTCGACCGTCGAGACCAGGTGCATCACGTGGGAGTAGCGCTCGAGCGCCATGTACTGCGGGACGCGCACCGAGCCGAACTCGCAGACGCGGCCCAGGTCGTTGCGGCCGAGGTCCACCAGCATGACGTGCTCGGCGCGCTCCTTCTCGTTGCGCTTCAGCTCCTCGCCGAGGCGCACGTCGTCCTCGTCGGTCGCGCCGCGCGGACGCGTGCCGGCGATCGGGTGGGTCTCGGCGCGCCGCCCTTCGACCCGCACCAGCATCTCGGGCGACGATCCGACGATCGACAGCCCGCCCAGCCGGATGAAATACATGTAGGGCGACGGGTTGACGTGGCGCAGCGCGCGGTAGACGGTGAACGGCTCCGCCGTGATGTCCGCCTCGAAGCGCTGCGACAGCACCGCCTGGTAGATGTCGCCGGCGGCGATGTGCTCCTTGATGGTGCGCACGCCGGCCTCGAACCGTTCCCGCGTCTGGTTGGCCCGGATCTCGGGGGCGGCACGGCCGCCCGTCTCCGGCATGCGACAGCCCGCGTTCGAGCTCGCGCTCGAGGAACTGGATCTTGGCGCAGGCGAACTGGTACAGCGCCTCGAGATCCTCGTCGCCGGTGATCCGGCGTTGGCCACGATCAGGATCCGGTGCTTCACGTGATCGAACGCCAGCACCGTGTCGAACAGCATGAAGCCGGCGTCGTCTTCGCGCCGTGCCGGTTGCCCAGGCCGCGTCCTGCCAGGCGTCCTGCAGCGCCGGTTCGAAGATCGGCGCCGCGTCGTAGCCGATGAAGCCGACCGCGCCGCCGGTGAACCGCGGCAGCCCCGGCACGTAGGGGGCGCGGAACTCCGCCATGAGCCGCCGAGACCGCGATCACGAACGGTTCGCTGCGTCTCCGTCTGGACGCCTGATCGATCGAGCGTCGTGACGCCGCCGCGGGCCTGAGCACGAGAAACGGATCCTTGCCGAGAAACGAGTAGCGGGCGACCCGCTCGCCCCCCTCGACGCTCTCGAACAGGAAGGCGTAGTCGGAGTGCTCGGCGATCTTCAGGAACGCCGAGACCGGCGTCAGCAGATCCGCCATGATCTCCTTCACCACCGGCACGAACGTGCCGCGCCGTGCCAGCTCCACGAACTCGTCGTAAGTCGTCTGCTTCATGACTGGATCTGTCCTGCTGCGCGTTGAAAGAGTCCGTCGGGGGGGCGCTGCCCGGTCCACAGCTCGAACTGCCGCTCGGCCTGGGCGACCAGCATCTCGAGGCCGCCGATCGTCAGGCAGCCCGCGGCGCGGGCGTCCGCCAGCAGCCGCGTTTCGGCCGGGGCGTAGACGAGGTCGAAGACGATCTCGCCGTCGAGCGCCGCCGCGCCGATCGGGCTGACCGTCGCGGCGTCCGGACCCGCGGGGATGGCGTTGACCAGCACGTCCCAGCTGCCGCCGCGCGGCGGAAACTCCCCGACCGAGCCGCCGGCGAGATCGGCGATCTCCCGCGCCGCGTTGCTGCGGCGGGCGCTGGCGGTGACCGTGGCCCCCATGTCCGCAAGGGCCACGGCGACCGCGCGGGCGGCGCCACCCGCGCCGAGAATCGTCGCGCGGACGCCCTTGACCGCCAGCCGCCCGGCCAGCGGCGCCGAGAACCCGTGCACGTCCGTGTTCGCCCCGTGCCATCGCCCGTCGCGCACGACGAGCGTGTTGATCGCGCCGACGCGGCGGGCGAGCGGGTCGAGCTCGTCCATCTCCGCCATCAATGTCACCTTGAAGGGGGCGGTGATGCTGGCGCCGGCGAGCGCGGTGGCCCGCGCGAACCGCACGAAATCGGCGGCATCGGCCGCCTGCAGCGGCAGGTAGACGGCGTTGATGCCGAAATGGGCGAACCCGGCGTTGTGCATGACCGGCGACCGCGAGTGACTGACCGGGTTGCCGGTCACGCCGTAGACGGACGCGTCGGGAGCCAGCTCGCGGTAGCGGAACTCCGCGAGCAGGCGCCGGGCGGACAGCTGTCCGGGGGCCACGGCCGGCCCGGCGTAGGTCCAGCGGTTGCGCAGGCGGGCCGACAGCACCCGCGTCGCGACACCCGGTTCTCCCATGGCGATGATGACGTGGCCCGCTGCCTCGCTCGCTTCCCCACCCGCCGCCGGCCCGGCCAGCGCCATGACGTCCAACGTCTCCGACAGGCTCGACACGGCGACCGCGATCTTGGCGACCTCCGCCCCCGAGGACTGCAGCGCGCGCCAGCGGTCGGCCAGGTCGCCGGGGCACCCCGTCGAAGTAGTGCGAGGACAGGACGACACCGCGGCCGCGGCGGGAGCGGATGATGTCCGGCGCGAAGGCGGCCATCGCCTCGACATCGACGAACTCGGCGCCGAGCGTGCAGGCCGACTCGAGAATCGCGCGCCGCGCCTCTTCCGGCCCGGTGAAGTGCCCGCCCTCCCAGCCGGCGCGGCAGGTGACGATGACCGGCCGCCGGCGGCCCTCGAGAGCGCCGGCCGCATCGGGCCGATCTACCGTGTCGAGCCGCATCTCGATCAGATCGGCCCCGTCCACCGCATCCCGGCGGCGGCGGATCTCCTCCATCGTGCCCCCGGTGACGACGACGCAGAGTTGTGGTTCACGCATACATAAACAAAAAAGCCTCCCCAGCCGAAGCTGAGGAGGCTCGTGACATTCGTTCCGCGCGCCTGCTGGCTAGCGGTTCGCCCCCTCAGCACAGCTGCGCCGCCACCAATAGGACGCGGGCGTCCGGGCGGGGGTGGCGCAGAAGGGGGTGAAGACAGGACGCAAAGTCCGGCAACGATAACACCTTTGTCCTTGACCTGCAAGCAGTTGCTCTCTATAACGGAATCAGGCTGTCTCCGGCCACCCAGGGTGGCCCTTTCCACGTCCAAATGCATATGAAGCTGAAAACCGCGGCGGCAGCGCTCGCTCTCGCAGCCCTCCTTGGCTCGGCCCCCCGCGCCACCAGCCCGCTGATGCCCGTGAGCGAGGTGCGGCCCGGCATGGTCGGGCGTCGGACGCACGGTGTTCGAGGGCTCGGAGCTCGAGGAGTTCAAGGTCCACATCCTCGGCGTGCTCCGCAACGTCCAGGGGCCGAAGCGCGACCTGATTCTGGCCCGGCTCGAAGGGGGGCCGCTCGCCGCGACCGGCGTCGCCCAGGGGATGAGCGGCAGCCCGGTCTACATCGACGGCCGGCTGATTGGCGCGGTCTCGTACTCGATCGGCGCCTTCTCGAAGGAGCCGATTGCCGGCATCACGCCGATCGAGGAAATGAAGGACGCGACCGCGATGCCGGCGGTCCGGGCGGGCCGCGACGTCCGCCTCGACATGCCGGTGACCCGCGAGAGCCTCGCCGCCGCGCTGAACGCGACCTACGCCCGCCTCACGCCCTTCGCCAGCCGCCCGGCCGACGTCCAGGCCTTCGGCATCCCGGCGGCAGCCGGGGGCGCAGCTCGGCGCGATGCTGCGCCCGATCGCGACGCCGCTCCTCATGGGCGGCTTCGAGCCGGAGGTCGCCGACCTCGTCAGCGGCGGCTTTCGCGAGTCGGGCTTCAGCCCCGTCATCACCGGCTCGGCGTCCGCGGATCTCCAGGGCCCCGCCGGGCCGCTCCGCGAAGGCGATGCGGTCGGCGTCTCGCTCATCAGCGGCGACCTCGAGATGGGCGCCACCGGCACCGTCACCCACATCGACGGCGACCGTGTCTACGCCTTCGGCCATCCGTTCTACAACCTCGGACCGGCCGCCTTCCCGCTGACCCGGGCGCACGTCTACACGATGCTGCCCAGCCTGATGAACTCCTTCAAGATCTCCAGCATGGGCGAGACGATCGGGACGATGCAGCAGGATCGCGCGACGGCGATCGCCGGCACGCTCGGCAAGGGGCCGACGCTGGTGCCGATGACGATCACCCTGCACTCCGCGCGCGCCGGCGGCGCGCCGGTCGTCCGGACGGTCAAGGTCAATCTCGTGAACGACCAGCTGTTCACGCCGCTGCTGGCCTACGTCTCGATGTTCAACACCCTCGGCGCCTTCGAGCGGCAGTACGGCACCGCCACGCTGGCGGTGAAGAGCCGGGCCCGGCTCGAGCGGCCACGGCGACGCTCACCCTCGAGGACGTCTTCGCCGCCGACAACCCGATGCTCGGCGCGTCGCAGCGCCGTCGCCGCGCCGCTGACCATGATGCTCGGCAACAACATCGAGCCGGTCACCGTCGAGGGGCTCGACGTCACCGTCACGGCGACGGAAACGCCGCAGACCGCCACGCATCGAGCGCGTCTGGCTCGACGACATCCGCCCGCGCGCCGGCCGCACGGTGCCGCTCAAGGTCCTCACCCGCAGCTATCGCGGCGAGGAGACGATCTCGACCGTGCCGATCGAGATTCCGGCGAACGCCCCGCGCGAGCTCACGGTGCTGGTCAGCGACGGCCGGCAGCTGAACGCCATCGAGCAGCGCGAGCTGCGCGGGTCGCTGCAGCCGCAGACCATCGCCCAGCTGCGTGAAGGTCCTCAACGACACGCGGCGCAACAACCGCATCTACGTGCGCCTGCTCACCGGCCGCGCCGGCGCCGTGGTCAACGGCGAGGCGATGGCCGCCCTGCCCCCCTCGGTGCTGGCGGTGCTCGAGGCCGACCGCAACGGCGGCAGCTTCACCCCGATCCGCAGCGCCGCGCTCGGCGAGTGGGAGATCGCCACCGACGCCGCGGTCACCGGCTCGCGCGTCCTGACGATCAATCTCGAGGCCCGATAACCCGATGACGTCCCTCTCCGAGCTGCTGCGCCGCCTGGCGCCGGCGGCGTGCTTTGCCTGCGCCCTCACCGCCCTGGCATCCGCGGCCAGCGCCACCTTCTGGACGGTGTCGAGCCAGGCCGATTTCCTCAAGGGGGAGGTCGAGGACCTGTCGATCGACAGCGACGGCCGGGTGTTCCTGGGGCCCGCCGCGTCGCTCGTCGGCGAAACGTCGGCGCCGTTCCTCTGGTCGATCGTGTCGGGCGCGGACGGCACGCATCTGGGCCGGCAGCGGCAACGAGGGCAAGGTCCTGAAGATCGACCGCGACGGCAAGGTCTCCACCTTCTTCGACGCGACCGAGCTCGAGGTGCACGCCATTGCCGCGGCGCCCGGCGGCGGCCTCTACGTCGCGACCTCGCCGGACGGCAAGATCTACCGCGTGGCGGCCGACGGCACCGCCAAGACCTTGTTCGATCCCGAGGACAAGTACATCTGGGCGCTGGCGGCCGGCACGGACGGCAGCGCTCTACGCCGCCACCGGCGACAAGGGCGTCATCTACAAGATCACGCCCGACGGCAACGGCTCGCGCTTCTACAAGACCAGCGCCACCAACGTCGTCTCGCTGGCCGTGAGCGCGAACGGCGACGCTGATCGCCGGCACCGAGTCGCCCGGGCGCGTCTTCCGCATCGATGCCTCCGGCAAGGCGTTCGTGCTGCTCGACTCTCCCTACCGCGAGATTCACGCCCTCCGGATCGCGCGCGACGGGTCGATCTTTGCCGCGGCGATCAGCGCCACGCCGGGCGGCGGCGCGGATCGCCCGCCCGATGCCATGACCACCGAGACGTCGCGCCCCGCCGTGGCCACGGTCACGACCGAGATCTCCGGCGTGACCATCGCGGATGCCTCGCCGGCCGCCGGCAGCCCGACGCCGGCCGCGTCGAGCCGGCCGTCCCGCCGCGCCAGCCGCGGCGCCATCTACCGCATCCGGCCCGACGGCTTGTGGGACACGCTCTGGGATACCGGCGACGATGCCCCCTACGACCTGCTCGTCGAGGAGGACGGCAGCCTGCTGGTGGGCACCGGCACCGAAGGCAAGATTTTCCGGGTCAGCGGCAACCCGGCCCGCGCCACCCTGCTGGCCCGCGCCGCCGCCCGCCAGGTCACGTCGCTCATCCGCGAGGCGTCCGGCACGGGTCGTCGGCGCGACCAGCAACCCCGGCAAGGTGTTCGCGCTCGCCTCGACGCCGGCCCGCCGCGGCACCTACGACTCCGACGTCCGCGACGCCGGCACCGTCGCCAGCTGGGGTGCCATCCGCTGGCGCGCCTCGCGGCCGCCCGGGGCAGGTGCAGATCGTCACCCGCAGCGGCAACACCGCGACGCCCGACGAAACCTGGAGCGCCTGGTCGAAGCCGTACGAGAAGGCCGACGGCGAACAGATCAGCAGCCCGAACGCGCGCTACCTGCAGTGGCGGGCCGCGCTCTCGAGCGAGGGCGCCCCCGGTCCCGTGCTCACGTCGGTCACCACCGCCTATCTGCCGCGCAACCTGCGGCCGGAGATCGTCTCGATCACCGTCCACCCCGCCGGGGCGGTCTTCCAGCGCCCCTTCTCGACGGGCGAAATGGAGATTGCCGGCTTCGAGGAGAACACCTCCGACGGCCGGTCGCCCGACACCATCCACCGCCGCTCCCGGGAGCGCCGCCGTCCACCTCCCCGCCGCTCGGCCGCCGCGTCTACCAGAAGGGCCTGCAGACCTTCGTCTGGCGGCGGAGGACGAGAACGACGACCGGATGCAGTACGACGCGTTCTACCGCCGCGAGGGAGAGACGGGCTGGCGGCCGCTGCGGCGCGGGCTGTGGGATCCGATCTTCGTGTGGGACACGACGTCCGTGCCCGGACGGCACCTACGTCGTGAAGATCGCGGCGTCGGACGCGCCAGCCAACTCCCCCGCCACGGCGCTCGTCGGGGAACTGGAGAGCACCACCTTCGACATCGACAACTCCCCGCCGCGCATCGAGGTCCAGCCCGCGAAGGCGGCGGCGCGCGCCATCACCTTCGTCGTGCGCGACGAGCAGTCCGCGGTCCAGCGTGTCGAGTACTCGCTGGACGCCAGCCGCTGGCGGGTGGTCTACCCGAAGGACGGCATCCCGGACTCGCGCCGCGAGGAGTTCGAGGTGACGCTGGAGGAGGGGGAAACGGGACGCAGCGTGATCATCCGCGCGACCGACGCGATGAACAACGTCGCCACGGCGGTGACCGACGTGCGCAAGTAGCCTGCGCCAGGCGGCCGGCCCGGCTCCCTCAGATCGCCTGGGCGGGAACCTTCGGCCGGACCGTCGTGTGCGTCAGCAGCCACACGAGGTTCACCGCCACCGCCGACGTGCCAACCCGCCCCGGCTCGAGCCGGCTCCTCGCCAGCACGTCCAGAATCGAGCTCACATCCTGCGGCCACTGCCCCATCGTCAAGCACCGAGACACCGGCGACCCGGCCCTCGCGCGTAACCACCGCGGAGAGCGCCAGCGTGAGCTCCTCGCGCGAGACCGGCCGGGCCAGCATCGCTTCGATGGCGCCGCGCTCGGGCACGCTGGGGAACTGCAGGAACGCATCGGCCCGGACCGGGTTCAGGTTGGATCCGGTGGGCGCCGAGATCACGTTGATCATGGCGGCAAGGGAGTCGTCGCGTTCGGGCGACGCGAAGTGCAGCGCGCTCAGCGCGACGGCGCCGCACAGGAAGGTCGCGACCGTTGCCGCCATCGCGATCCAGACCAGGTGGAGGTCGTCGAACATCCGGCCGGTCCGGGCGGTGAGCGACTCGTGCGCCTCGGCCCGCATGCGGCTGATGACGCCCGAGTGGACGCCGACCCAGTCGTCGGCGGGAGCCGGGCGCCGCCGCCAGGCGCAGCGCGTCGCCCAGGGACCGGAGCCCGTGGACCTCGCGGCTGCAGCTGGCGCAGCCGTCGACGTGCAGCTCGATGGCGATCAGCTCGCGAATCGGCAGCTCGCGATCGTGGAAGGCCGGAAGGCGCGCCCGCACGGTGCTGCAGGTCGGGGTCGTCATGCGTCCCTCAACTGCCCGCGCAGGGCATCACGGGCGCGCGCCAGCCGGGACTTGACGGTCCCGACGGCGACGCCCAGGGAGAAGCCGATCTCCTCGTAGCTCAGGCCGTCGATCTCCCGGAGCACGAGGGCGGTCTTCTGGTCGAACGGCAGGGCGTCGAGCGCCCGGCGCAGCTTGTCGGCGAGCTCCTTCTGCCCGAGCAGCCGGTCCGGCGATTCCCGATCGTTCGAGGCCGGGAGGTCCCCGTGGTCGCGGACATGGTCGTCGAGCGAGACCTGCTGCCCCTTGTGCCGCCGCCGCCACCACCGCAGCCGGTTGCGCGCCTGGTTGACCGCGATCCGGTAGATCCAGGTGCGAAGCGCGGACTGGCCGCGGAAGCCGTGAATGGTGCGGAAGACCCGCAGGAAGACCTCCTGCGAGAGATCGAGCGCCTCGTTGTGGTCGCCCAGGAGATTGAGGGAGAGCTGGTAGACCATGCGCTGGTGCTCGGTGACCAGTTCGGCGCAGGCGTCCTCGTCGTGGGCCGCACAACGCTGGACGAGCGTGGCTTCCCTGCCGCCGACGTCCGACCAGCTGATGGCTCGAAACGGCTTCACAAGAAAATCCGCTGCCATCTTACACCCGCCACCGCCACCCTTGCTGCGGCGCCCTTCAAGAGCTTAGAACCCGGTTCCCGCATCTGGTTCCACCCGTCCCCTCTTCCCCCGATGGTCATGGCATTTTTTCACGCCGATCACACTTTTGGACGCGGCTGACGGTAGGATGGCCGGGTGAAGAAGGCCCTCCTGGCCGTCCTGCTCGCCGGAACCGCCTGGGTCCTCGTCTACGGCTATGCGGTCACGCGGCAGGAACGCCTCTACCGGCAATACGTCAGCCAGGGGGACCAGGAAACCCGGCGCGGCGATCATTTCGCGGCGGTCACCGCCTTCACCAGCGCCATTGCCCTCAAGCCGGACTCGATGCTCGGCTACCTCAAGCGCGGCGAGGCCCAGCGGCGCCGCGGCGACCTGGAGGCCGCGGCCGCCGACTTCCACCAGGCAACCACGATCGATCCGTCCAATCCGCGGATCCATGAGCTCCTCGGCGACGTGGATGCGGCGCGGCGGCGCCACGAGAGCGCCGCCGGACACTACGGCGCCTCGGTGAAGCTCGACGATCTCTCCCCGCGCGTCCTCTACAAACTCGGCGTCTCCCGGCATCTCGTCGGCCGCGACCGCGACGCGCTCGACGCGCTGACCCGCGCGGTCGAACTCGACGGCCGCTTCGCCGAGGCGCACTACATGCTGGGCGTCTGCCTGCGCGGGCTGGACAAGCCGCGCGAGGCGGAAGACGCCTTCAAGCGCGCCGTCGGCCTCGCGCCCGACGCTGACCGCGGCCCGCGAACAGCTCGCCGACGTCCACGCCGCCCTCGGCCGGCGGACGGCCCGCATCGCCGAGCTCGACCGCCTGCTCGCCGCCGATGCCCGCCCCGCCCGCCAGATCGCGCTCGCCCTCGCGCACGCCAGCGCCGGAGATGCCCCCCGCGCCATTCGCCTCCTCAGCAGTGCCGCAAGCCTCCACCCGGAAGACTCGACGGTCTACGTCGCACTCGGCCGCGTCTGGCTCGACGTGGCGCGCGGCGAGGATGACCACGTCGCCCTCGGCAAGGCGCTCGAGGCACTCGAGCACGCGGTCGCCATGGACCCCACGGGCGACGCCCTCAGCGAGCTCGGCCGGGCGCGGCTTGCCGCCGAGGACCCGGCGCTCGCCGAACGCACGCTGCGGCAGGCCACCGAAGCCCTGCCAGCCCCTCCCGCGGCCTTCCTCGACCTCGCACAGGTCTCCGAGCAGAATCGCCGGCTCCCGGAGGCACGCCGCGCGCTCCTCGACTACGCGGCCCTCGCCGGACACGACGAGACACGGCGGTCGGGGGTTGCGGAACGCATCGGCGACCTGTCGGTCCGGCTCGGCGAGCCCGGGATGGCCGCCGACTGGTACGCCGCCGCCCTGGAAGGCGCTCGCCCCGCCCCGGATCTGCTCCTGCGGCTCGCGCGGCTCCAGGTCCAGGCCGGCGCAACAGCCGACGCCCGCCGCACGCTCACGCAGCTCCTCGACAAGGACCCGGATCACGCCCAGGCCCGCGCGCTCCTCGCCCGCCTCGAGCTGCCGGAGCCGCCGCAACCCTGACCGCCGGCCTCACTTCTTCAGCTTTGGATCGACCCGGTCCCTCAATCCGTCTCCCAGGAAGTTGAGCCCGAGCACCAGGGTGGCAATCGCCAGCCCCGGGAACACGGTCAGGTGCGGCGCATCGAACAGGTGCGACCGGCCGGCATCCAGCATGGTCCCCCAGCTCGGCGTTGGCGGCTGCACGCCAAGGCCGAGAAAACTGAGCGATGCCTCCGCGATGATCGCTCCGGCCATGCCCAGCGTTGCCTGCACCACGACGGCCGGAAACGCCGTGGGCAGGATGTGGTGCAGCACAATCCGGCCAGGCCCGGCACCCAGCGCGCGCGCCGCCTGCACGAACTCGAACTCGCGCGCCCGCAGCGCCTGCCCCCGCACCAGCCTGGCATACCCCACCCACCCAATCACCGACAGCGCAAGGATTACGTTGGTGAGGCTGGGACCGAGGACGGCAACGAGCGCTATCGCCAGCAGGATCCCGGGAAAGGCCATCAGCACATCCATCACCCTGCTAATCCCGTCGTCTATTCGGCCGCCGAAGTAGCCGGCGACGGAGCCGAAGAACATGCCGAGCAGCGAGGAGACGGAAACGACCGAGAGGCCGACGAGGAGCGAGATGCGGGCGCCCGCCATGATGCGGGTGAGGATGTCGCGGCCGAGTTCGTCGAGCCCGAACGGGTGCGAAACGCTGGGCCCCTCGAGCCGCCGTGCCAGTTCCTGGGTGGCAGGCTCGTACGGCGTGAGCCACGGCCCGGCCAGGGCTGCCGCCACGGTCACAAAGACGATGAGCGCACCGACGCGGATCATTGCAGGCGGATCCTGGGATCGAGCAGGCCGTAGGTGATGTCGGTCAGCAGGTTCATCATCACGTAGGTGAACGAGATGAAGAGAATGCACCCCTGGATGAGCGGATAGTCGCGGAAATTGATCGCCTGAATCAGCAGCCGGCCAACGCCAGGCCACGCGAAGATGGTCTCCGTGATGATGGTGCCCGTGAGCACGGCGCCGAACTGCAGTCCGATGATCGTGACGATCGGGATCAAGCTGTTCCGGAACGCGTGCCGGACGATCGAGCGGAAGCGGGAGACGCCGCGGGCCCGGGCCGAGAGGACGTAGAGCTCGCGGAGCTCCTCGAGCACGCTCGCGCGCGTCATTCTGGCGAGAATGGCGGACAGCGCCGCCCCCAGCGTGACCGCCGGGAGCACCAGGTGCGCCGGCGAACCGGTCCCCGCGACCGGCAGCCACCCCAGGGTGACGGCAAAGAGGATCGCCAGCAGCGGGCCCAGCCAGAAGTTCGGCATCGAGATGCCGATCAGCGACACGGTCATGGCGGCATGATCGATCCCCGTTCCCCGCCACACCGCCGCGATGATGCCGAGGGGGATGGCGAAGAGGATGGCGACGGCCATCGAGGCGAGAGCGAGCTGCAAGGTCCGCAGCAGGCGTGCCCGGATCTCGGTGGTCACCGGCGTGTTGTAGCGGAACGACGTGCCGAGATCGCCCCGGACGATACCGGTGAGGAATGTCGTGTACTGCGTGAGCAGCGGCCGGTCGAGGCCGAGCGACTCGCGCAGGCGCGCGACGTCTTCCGGCGGGGCACTGTCGCCAAGCATCGACTGGGCGGGGTCGCCCGGCACCAGGTGGATCAGCGCGAAGACGAGCGTGGCCACCCCGAGCAGGACGGGAAGGGTCAGCAGCAGCCGGCGTACGAGATAGCGCAACATCAGGCGGCCAGCATCCTACAACGTACCGCGGCCGGCCGTCCGCTCGATGCCGAGCCGCCGCAGCATCTTGGCCAGCCCCTGCCGCGACACGCCCAGCGCCCGGGCCGCCGCCTGCTGCTGCCCCCCGCCTGCGCCAGCGCCGCCCGCACGTAGCGGCGCTCGAACTCCTCGCGCGCCGCATCGAACGACCCGGCCGCCATCGCCGCCGACGCGAGGTGCGCCGGCACGGCCGCGGCCGGCACCCGGCCGCGGCGCGGGGCGTACACCGCCATCCGCGCGATGGTGTTCTGCAGCTCCCGCACGTTGCCCGGCCACTCGTAGCGGCACAGTGCCGCGACGGTGTCGGCGCCGAGCGTGGCGTGCGAGCCGATCCGCGCGCACGCCTGCCGCCAGAAGTGCTGCGCCAGCACCGGGATGTCGGCAGCCCGTTCCCGCAGCGGCGGCACCACGATCCTCAGCACGTCCAGCCGGAACCGCAGGTCGGTCCGGAAGCGGCCGGCGGCAGCCTCGTGCTCGAGATGCCGGTTGGTGGCGGCCACGATCCGCACATCGACGCGGCGCGGCACGTTCTCGCCGACCCGCCGTACCTCCCCCTCCTGGAGGACCCGCAGCAGCTTCGCCTGCGCCCGCGCAGACAACTCCCCAATCTCATCGAGAAACAACGTCCCGTCATCCGCTTCCTCGAAGAGCCCGGCGCGCTCGGTGGCGGCGCCGGTGAAGGCGCCGCGCGCGTGGCCGAACAGCTCGGCCTCGACGAGCTCGTCGGTGAGGGCGGCACAGTTGATGGCGCAGAAGCGGCGGCCATGCCGGGGCCCCAGACGGTGGATGGCGCGCGCCACCAGCTCCTTGCCGCTGCCGCTCTCCCCTTCGATCAACACGGGATAGGGCGCCCGCGACGCCCGGACGATCGATTCACGCATGACGGCCGCGGCGGCGCTGTCGCCGAGGAGGTCGTTCCAGACGGTGGAGGGCGCCTCCACCGGGGCCAGCTCCGTCAGGCCGCGGACATGCGTGGCCACGGCCAGGCTGGCGGCACGCAGGATGGCGCCAGCCCCGGCGGACACGGTCGCGTCGAGCGGCCACCGGCAGCCGATCGCCGCGATGATCTCGCCGCCGCACCGCACCGGTTCCCCGGCCTCCGGCGGGATCCGTTGCGGATCGATCGGCACCGCCTGTCCGGCGGCCAGCGCCTGCTCGGCCGCGGCAGGCCGCTCCCGCCAGGGCCGCCCCGCCGCCAGCACCACCCGCAGATCGGCCGCGACGACCACGACCGACGCCGCCCCGACCTGCTCGCACAGGCGGCCGAGCACACCGGTGACGGCGGCGCGATCGTCGTGCGCCTGGTGCGCCAGGTCGAGGAAGGCCTCGATGCGAGCCGGGGGCGGCACGAGACACCAGCGACGGCCGGCATGGCTGCCCGCGGTTCCATTTCGTGCCTCCTCGATTGCGCGCCGGACGACACGGGGGAGATCGAACCGATACGCTCGGTTGAGTGCGGCGGAGAGCGCCGCCGCCTCGCGAGTGTCGCCGCTCGCCGCGCGCACTGCTCGCAGCAGCGTGGCGCGCAGCTGCAGGGCGGTCAGCGGCAGGTGTCCGCGGCCCGCCAGCTGCAACCCCTCGCGCACGTGAAGCCGCACGCCGTCGAGATCGCCGGCGGCGGCGAGTGCATCGGCCATCAGCCGCTGTGCCGCGGCGGCCAGGCGCACTGGCCCGCATCCCCCGGCCCGCCGCAGCGCGTCGCGCGCGCTGGCAAGCGCGGCAGGGCCGTCCCCCACCTGCACGAGGACGCGTCCCTTGAGCAGCTGCGCCTGACAGGCCACCTCGAGGTCCGGCGACGCCACGAGGTCCTCCACGAGGCCGAGCGCCTCGCCGCCCGCCGCTTCCCGCCACAGCACGCGCCCCAGCGCGAGCACGCAGCGGGCACGAAGCGCCGCGGCCCCGATCCCCCCCGCCCCCTCCACCAGGCTCCTCAAACTCGCCCCCGCCTCCGCAAACCGCTCATCGTCCGTCCAGCAGGTGGCGAGGAGGAGGCCGGCGGCAATCTGCCCCTCGGGCGAGCGGTCGACGTGAGCGGATCGATCGGCATGCTCGACGGCCCGGGCGAGGGCGCCGCGGCGCCGCGCCATCCACGCCCGCTCGCGGAGATAGGCCCCGGCAGCGCCCGCCTCGCCCCGGCCTTCCGCGAGGCGCGCCGCCCGCTCGAGCAGGCGCCCCGCCGCGGCGTGACGGCCGCGCGCCTCGAGGGCGTGCGCCCTGTCGGCGGCCCGCGCCAGCACCGAGCGCGAACGCGAACCGCGCGCCGCCGGCACCGCGTGGCGCGCGGGCGGCACGGCGCCATACGCGATGGTGGTTTCATGGACGACGGACGCGGATGCGTGGGGGGCGCGGTAGGCTTGCGCCCCCAGCTCCGCCAGGAAGCGCGCCGGTAGCCCCTCCGCCCGTCGCGCCGCCTCAAACACGTCGTCTGGTGAGGGGCCGAAGTGGGAGTCGAGATGAATCATGGTGATCATGGCGGACGTTCCCATCGGATCGAGCGGGATGGCGCCGCGCGGCCGGCCGCCAGTGCGCTCGAGGGTCAGGCAGACATGCGGGCGCGCGCTGCGGTGCGCCAGCCGCGCGAGGAGGACGGCGGCGGCCGCACGTTCGGCCGCGGCGGCGTCGGCAAGCGCGAGGAGGCAGACGTGACGGCCGGCAAGGCCGTCGATCAGCCAGGGCCACCGGCGAAGCGCCGCCGGACACACCGGCACGAAGCCCCGCTGCCGCGCCAGCTGCGCGACGGTCGCCAACAGTGTCCGCAGCCCGGCTCCCGCGGCTCCGGCCACCCTGACCGGCGTCGCCCCGCCGCGAAGCGAGCCGGACAGCAGCTCCGACACCAGGATCGACGCGCGCCGCGGCTGGAGCACGTACCCAGGGGCCGGCCTCGAGACGAGGGGCCGAGGCGGATCCGTCGGAAGAGCAGGCTGGCGTCGCCGGTGGTGACCGGCACGCCATGCGCATGGAGGAACCGTGCGGCGTGAACGATCAGCCGTGATGCAAACGCCGGCGTCGCGCTGATGGCCCCGTGAGCCGCATACGCCTCGAACAACGTCGCCTCGTCGGCCGCGCCGTAATCGAGGAGAGGATTGAGCGCCGGATGCCGCAGCTGCGCCAGCATCGCGCACCGTTCGGCCCAGGCGATCTGATCCCGCGGCGCTCCCGCCGGCTTGACCGACACCAGCACCCGCTCGGCGGTCGAGATGTCGAACCACTCGTCGTAACGATAGAGGAAGCGATCGGCGATCAGCATCACGTGCCGCATGACGGGCTGCAAGATGCCGTCCGCCGCGAATTCCACGGGATTTGGCGGGCCGGGAGGACGAGGGAGGCAGAATCTTCGTATACAATCGAGGTCCGCATGGTGCGATTTCTCACTGCAGGCGAGTCGCACGGCCGCGCCCTCATCGTCATTCTCGAAGGGGTACCCGCCGGGCTTCGCCTTGATCTCGATCTCCTCACCCGTGATCTCCGCCGGCGGCAAGGCGGATACGGGAGAGGGCGGCGCATGGCCATCGAGTCGGACCGCGCCGACATCCTGTCCGGCGTCCGGGGCGGCGAAACGATCGGCGGGCCGATCGCGATGGTCATCGAAAATCGCGACTGGGTGAACTGGCAACGGACGATGTATACGGGGGCGGAGCCGACGGAGGACGCGAAGGGCGCGAAGCGGGCGCCGGTGACGCGGCCGCGGCCCGGCCACGCCGACCTCGCCGGCATCGCCAAGTACGGGCGGGATGACGTGCGGGACATCCTGGAGCGGGCGAGCGCGCGCGAGACGGCGGCGCGCGTGGCCGCCGGCGCCGTGGCCCGGCAGCTGCTCGAACGGGCCGGCGTCCGCATTGCCAGCCACGTGTTCGCCATCGGCGATATCCACCTGCCCGCGCCCTGGACGGTGTCGTTCGACCAGGCGGCCGCGCTGCCGGACGACTCCCCTCTTCGCTGCATAGACGACGAGGTGGCGGGAAGGATGATTGCGGCGATTGATGCAGCGAAAGCCGCGGGGGATACGATGGGCGGCGCCTTCGAGGTCATCGCCACAGGCGTGCCGGTGGGCCTCGGCAGCTACGTGCAGTGGGACCGCAAGCTCGACGGCCGCCTGGGTCAGGCCCTGATGTCCATCCCGGCGATCAAGGCCGTGGGCGTGGGCATCGGCCCGGAGGCCGCGGCGCGCCCCGGGTCGCGCGTGCACGACGAGATCGTGCCAGGCGAGAGCAGCGCCCTGCCCATGGCCAGGCCGACCAACAACGCCGGCGGACTCGAGGGCGGAGTCACCAACGGTGAAGACCTGCGCGTGTCGGCGTGGATGAAGCCGATCGCCACGCTGATGAAGCCGCTGCGGTCGGTGGACATCACCAGCCTGGCCGAAGCGGGGGCCGCCATCGAGCGCAGCGATGTCTGCGCCGTCCCGGCGGCGGCGGTCGTCGGCGAAGCGATGGTGGCGCTGACGCTCGCGGATGCGCTGGTCGAGAAGTTCGGCGGCGATTCGGTCGGCGAGCTGGAACGCTCGGTGGCGCGGTGGAAAGCCGACGTCCGGGAGCGCTTCCGGTCGCGCGCGGAGCGCGCCGCGCAGGAGCAGGCCGCCCCGGAGAAGGCCTGACGCGCCGTTCCGGCGCCGACGCCTCTCACGCTGCGCATGGTCCGCCCGATTCTCAGATACGGTGAGCGGCCGCTCCACACCCCGGCAGAACTGGTGACGCGGTTCGATCCGGAGCTGCACCAGCTCATCGACGACATGATCGACACCATGTACGCCGCCCCCGGCATCGGCCTGGCGGCCACCCAGCTCGGCGTCCCCCTCCGCATCTTCGTGGTCGATTTGACGGTCGGCCACGATCGATCCCAGCTCATCGAGATGATCAATCCGGTGTTTGCCGAGCGGTCGGGGACACAGCTCGAGGAAGAGGGGTGCCTCAGCGTGCCCGGTTTCAATGCCACCGTCCTGCGCCCGGCACGGGCCGTGGTGACGGGCGTGGATCGGCACGGCAGTCCGCAGCGGTTCGAAGGCACCGGCCTTCTTGCCCGGGCGTTTCAACACGAGATGGACCACCTCGACGGCCGTGTCTTCATCGATCGGCTCCGCGGCATCAAGCGCGACGTCATCGTCCGGAAGATCCAGAAGATGCAGCGATCGGGCAAATGGTGACCGCGGGCCCGCTGCGGGTGGCGTTCTTCGGCACGCCCGACTTCGCGGTGCCCACGCTTCAGCAGCTCCTCCGCTCGCGCCACACGGTGGCCGTGGTGGTGTCGCAGCCGGACCGTCCGAAGGGACGCGGCCAGAAGCTGCAGCCGACGCCAACCAAAGTGGCGGCGATGGAAACCGGCGTTGCGGTGCGCCAGCCCGAACGCATCCGGGACGAGGGCTTCCTGCGTGAGATCGAGGCGATGGGGCTCGATCTTGGCGTGGTAGCGGCCTACGGAAAGATTCTGCCCGACAGCCTGCTGGCGCTCCCCCGCCTCGGGATGATCAACGTGCATGCATCGCTGCTGCCGGAGTACCGCGGTGCCGCACCCGTGCACCGGGCAGTCATCGACGGCCGCCAGGAGACGGGCGTCACGATCATGCGCGTGGTGAAGGAGCTCGACGCGGGGCCGATGCTGGCGCGGGCGCGCCACAGCATCGGCCCGGACGATTCCAGCGTCCAGGTCGAGCGCGCACTCGCGGAGATCGGCGGGCCCCTCCTGCTGGAGGTCGTCGAGGGGCTGGCCGCCGGCACGGCGATCGAGGAAGCGCAGGACGACAGCCGCGCCACCTATGCGTCAAAGATCGTGAAGACGGAAGGGACCGTGGACTGGGCGTCACTCCCCGCCTCGCGCCTGCACAACCTCGTACGGGGGCTCCAGCCCTGGCCCCTGGTGTCGGCGCATATCGACGGGCGGCGATACCTGATCCATGCCACGGAACGTTCGGGCGAGCATCGCGACGCGCCGCCCGGCACGATCGTCGAAGCGGCTGGCGACCGGCTGTCCGTGGCCACGGCCGGCGGCGAACTGCTCCGCATCCTGCAGATCCAGCCGGAAGGAAGGCGGGTGATGCTGGTGAGGGAACTGCTGGCGGGCCATGCGCTGCGAGTGGGGACCGCGCTGACCGCCGCATGATCGCTCCGGCGCGCGTGGCGGCATTCGAGGTGCTCCGCGCCGTGGGCGCGCGGCGGGTCGATCTGCCGGCCGCCCTGGCCCATGTCCGCAACGGCCTGCCCGACGAGCGCGACCGGGCGCTTGCCGGGGAGATTGCCGCGGGGACGCTGCGGTGGCAGGGGGCCTTCGACCACCTGATCGCCGTGTATACGAAGCGGCCGCTCGACCGCCTCGACCCCGAAGTCGCCGACATCCTGCGCCTCTCCATCTTCCAGCTGCTGCACCTCGACCGCGTGCCGGCCTCGGCGGTGGTGAACGATGCCGTCAACCTGGCGCGGCGGGCTGGCAAGACCAGCGCCGCCCCGCTCGTCAATGCCGTCCTCCGGCGCGTTGGACGCGAGCGCGACCGGCTGCCGCTGCCGGCCAGGGAGCCCGGCACGCGGGAGGCGGAAATCGCGTACCTCTCCACCTCCCTGTCACACCCCGCGTGGCTGGTAACGCGCTGGCTCGACCGGCACGGCTTCGAGGCTGCCGAGGCCTGGTGCCGGTTCGACAACGAGGCGGCGCCATTGACGCTGCGCGCCAACACGCTGCGGATCACCAGGCAGGCGCTTGCGGAACGGCTCCTCGCCGCCGGGGTCGAGACGGCAGCGGCCCGGTTTGCGCCGGAGGGGCTCGTCGTGGTGAGCGGCAACCCGCTCCTGACACCGCTGGCGCGCGAGGGGCTGTTCGCCGTCCAGGACGAGGCGTCACAGCTCGTGGCGGTTGTCGCGGCGCCGCGGCCTGGCGACCGGGTCTTCGATGCCTGCGCCGCGCCAGGTGGCAAGGCCACGGCCCTGAGCGCCGTCGTCGGGGACCGCGGGCTCGTGGTGGCGGCGGACGTCCGGCCAAAACGCGTGCAGCTGCTTGCCGAAACGGTGCGCGCCGCGGGAGCCGCACGGGTTGCTGTCGTCCGGACGGACGCGGCGCGGCCGCTGCCGTTCCCCCCGGTGTTCGACTGTGTCCTCATCGACGCGCCCTGCTCGGGCCTGGGCACGCTGCGCCGCGACCCCGACATCAAATGGCGGCGTCACGACGGGGAGTTCGAGGCGCTGGCCGACCTGCAGGGGAGGATTGTGCGCCAGGCCGCCTCCGTCGTGCGTCCGGGCGGCCGGCTGGTCTACGCCACCTGCTCGAGCGAGCCGGAGGAGAACGAGCTGGTGGTGGCGCGGTTCCTCGAGGAGACCCCGGGATTCGTTCCCGCCCGGCTCGAGTTCCCGGGTGCGCCGGAGCTCGTCAACGCCGCCGGCCATTTCCGCACCTGGCCGTTCCGGGACGGGCTCGAGGCGTTCTTCGCCGCCACCTTGGTGAAAGCGCCGGATCTGGGCTAAACTTTTCTGTTCATGGCCCTTAAGACGCGCGTCTGGAGCGCCGGCAAGCTCGTGGTCCTGGCGGGTGGCCTGTTCCTGACCTACCTGATCTTTGGTGCGATTGGCATGCGCGTCGCCCTCAAAACGCGCGAGGTCGTCGTCCCCACGCTCGGCGGGAAGACCGTCAATGAAGCCACCGCGGTGCTGACCGATGCGGGCCTCAACCTCAAGGTCGAAGAAGGGCGGCGGCTCGATCCCAAGGTGCCGGCGGGGCAGATTCTGACCCAGGACCCGCAGCCTGGCATCCGGACCCGGCGCGAGCGCAGCGTGAAGGTCTGGGTGAGCGGCGGTCCACGGTCCATGGTCGTGCCGGCCCTGGCGGGTGAATCGGAGCGGACGGCGCAGTTGCGGGTGCAGCAGGAAGGGCTCGGGCTGGTCGCCGGGGCGGAGATCCGGTCGGCGGACTACCCGGCAGGGACGATCGTCGGGCAGTTTCCGGCGCCGCGCAGCAGCGGGTCGCAGGTGGCGCTGCTCGTCAACCGCGGCGAACAGCGGGCCCGCTACGTGATGCCCGACCTGATCGGGGTCAGCGGCGCGCGCGCGGCGGATCTGCTGCGCGCCCGCGGCTTCCGGGCGACGGTCGTTGGCGAACACCCGTATCCCGGCGTCGCCCCGGGGATCGTGCTGCGGCAGAGCCCGCAGGCGGGATTCCAGATTTCTCCGGGGGAGCCGATCTCCCTCGAGGTCAGCGGGCAGTAGATGGCCGTGCTGATTGCCCCGTCGCTGCTCTCCGCCGACTTCGCGGCGCTCGGTCAGGACATCGCCGCGGCCGAGCGCGGCGGCGCCGACCTGCTGCACGTCGACATCATGGACGGGCATTTCGTGCCGAACCTGTCGATGGGGCCGCCGGTCGTCGCGGCCATCCGGCGGGTCGCGACCGTCCCGCTCGACGTGCACCTGATGCTGGACAACCCCGACGGCTACCTCGAGGCATTCGTCAAGGCCGGGGCGGCGCGGCTGACCGTTCACGTCGAGGTGCTGCCCCATCTGCACCGGACGCTCCAGGTCATCAAGTCGCTTGGCGTGCTCGCGGGGGTGGCGCTCAATCCGTCGACGCCGGTGGGCGTCCTGGAAGAAGTGGCCGCCGACGTGGACCAGGTCATCGTGATGTCGGTGAATCCGGGCTTCGGCGGACAGACTTTCATCGCGCGCAGCGAGTCTAAGATCCGGGCGGTGCGGGCGCTGCTCGATCGCGCCGGCAACCCCGCGCCGGTGACGGTGGATGGCGGCGTCGATCACGGCAACGCGGCGCGGATCGCGGCCGCCGGCGCGGGGGTGCTGGTCGCCGGCAGCGCGATTTTTTCCGCGGGCGGCGCCGAGCAGGCCACCCGCCGGTTGCGTGAGGCAGCGGCGGCGCCGGCGGATCCGCGTCAGTGACCGCCGTGCCGACATCGACGAGCACCGTCCGGGTGCGCTACGCCGAAACCGACAAGATGGGGGTCGTGTACTACGCGAACTACTTCGTCTGGTTCGAAGTGGCGCGCGCCGACCTGCTGCGATCGCTGGGATGGACGTATCGCGAGATGGAGCACGCGGGCGTTGCGCTGCCGGTGATCACCGCCGAATGCCAATACCACCGTGGCGCGCGCTACGATGACGAGCTCGACGTCAGGGCGGAAGGCCGGCTGCTCTCCCCCGCCCGCATGGAGTTCACCTACGAAGTGCGCCGCAAAGAAGACGACGTGCTGGCGGCGTCGGGGCGGACGGTGCACGCGGCCGTCAGGAATGATGGACGGCCCTGCCGGCTGCCGGAGCGGATCCGGCAGGCCTTCGCGCCGGAAGCCGAAATGGAACTGAATCGGAGTACTGATGGCTCTCGTTAGCTCACACGTCCGCACCCTCTCTATCTTTGCGCTGCTCGCCCTTGCCGCGGCGTGTGCGACCGGCCCGCGGCGTCCGCCCGTCGGCACCCCCGACCCGGACCGCTTCCTCTTCGAGCGCGGCACCGAAGAGCTGAACGATCGCGACTGGTTCACCGCCCGCGAATACTTCCGGCAGCTCGTGGACAGCTACCCCCAGAGCCCGCATCGCGGTGATGCCAAGCTCGGTGTCGGCGACACCTTCATCGGCGAGGGGACGCCCGAGGCCTACGTCCTCGGCATCAACGAGTTCAAGGAGTTCCTCTCGTACTACCCGACGCACAAGCGGGCCGACTACGCGCAGTTCAAGCTCGGGATGGCGCACTTCTACCAGATGCGCAGCGCCATGCGCGACCAGACCGAAACCCTCGACGCCATCCGCGAGCTGACGACCTTCGTCGAGCGCTTTCCCAGCAGTGCCCTGCTCCCTGAAGCGAAGGCCCGGCTGCGCGACGCGCGCGACCGGCTCGGCGAGCACGAGCTCGGCGTCGGCGTGCAGTATCACCGCTCCAAGTGGTATCCGGGAGCCATCGAGCGCCTCAAGGACCTGCTGCAGAAGGATCCCGAGTTCACCAGCCGTGACGCCGCGCTCTATTACCTGGCGGACTCCTTCGACAAGGTCGGCCGCCCCGCCGAAGCGCTCCCCTACTACGACCGCCTGCTCAAGGAGTTCGAGCAGAGCGAGTTCCTGGTCCGCGCGAAGCTGCGCGCCGACGAGATTCGCGCCGAGCTCGACAAGAAATCAGGAGAAGCCTCAGATGCATTCTGACCGTCGTCCCGGTTTCGTCCTCCTGGCTGCCACCTTCGCGGTCGCGGCTGCCGGCCTCCACGCCCAGGCGCCCGCGTCGGCCGCGCTCGCGGGATTGCACCGCGAAGTCGCCTGCGCGCCAGCCGCTCCGGCTGCCGCCGCGCCCGGGGCTCGGGCCGGCGACCCCGTCACGATCGTGGGCGGCCGCGAGATGCGCAAGGCGCTGTTCGCCCCGGGGGACATGGTGATCCTCGGCGCCGGAACGGCACAGGGCCTTCGCTCCGGCGATGAGTATTTCGTGCGGCGCCTGGTCGAGGACCGCTTCGCCGACCCCGACGGCGGGCAGTTCCCGTCCACCGTGCACACCGCGGGCGCTCTGCAGGTCGTCGAGGTGCGGGAGGGCTCCGCCGTCGCGCGCGTGACCTACGGCTGCGACGGGATCTCCGTCGGAGACTACATCGAGCGCTTCGAGCCGGTGCCGTTGCCCGCGTCCACCGTCGGCACCACGCCCGACTTCACGAACCCTGCCCGCCTGATGCTCGGCGCCGAGCGCCGGAGAATCGCCGGCGCCGGAGAGTTCATGCTGCTCGACCGCGGGAGCGAAGACGGCGTGCAGGCGGGACAGGGGCTGACGATCTTCCGGGAGACCGCCGGCGGTGCCGGAGCGGTGACCTCGGTGGGCACCGGGCAGGTGTATCTGGTGGGCGGCCGCACCGCCACCGTGCGGATCGAGTCGTCAGTGGACGCGGTGTACGTTGGAGACCTGGTCGCGCTGCACCGGTGAGCGCGGCGGCGGCGGCGGCGCTGGCGCGTCCCGCCCGGCGACGACGTGGCTGAAGCGGCGGTAGTAGTCGACCCCGGACACGACAGCGGCGAACACGGCCACCCAGAGGGCCACGCGCCCGGGCGTCAGCAGGATGGGCAGGTCGTCGCCGCCGCCCAGGATCAGCAGCAGGATTGCCACGACCTGCGACACCATCTTGAACTTGCCGAGCGGCGACGCCGCCATCGTGACTCCCCGCGAGTGCGCCAGGCTGCGCAGCATCGTGACCGCGAACTCGCGCCCGAGGATCACCGCCACCATCCAGGCTGGCGCCAGGTTCATCTGCGCGAGCGACACCAGCGCCGCGGTGATGAGCAGCTTGTCGGCCAGCGGGTCCATCAGCTGCCCGAGCGTGGTGACCTGTTGCCGGCGGCGGGCCAGGTAGCCGTCGAGCCAGTCGGTCAGCGACGCGAGGCCGAAGATTGCCGCCCCCAGCAGTTCCTTCCTGACGCCGACAATCACCGGTCCTTCAAACTTGGTCAGCAGCACGACCACCAGCAGGGGGACCAGGAAGATCCGGCCGAGCGTCAAGGCGTTCGGGAGGTTCATCAGGCGTCCATTGTCTCACCCGCCGGGGCCACACGGGGGACTCAGTTGGTTTATCATGACGAGTTGCTATGAAGGCCATTCTACTTGCGGGGGGCAAGGGCACGCGGCTGAGGCCGCTGACCGTCCACACGCCCAAGCCGATCGTCCCCATCTTCAACCGCCCGTTCCTCTATTACCAGCTCGACCTGCTGCGCCAGGTGCCGGAAATCGACGAAGCCATCCTCAGCCTCAACTATCAGCCGCGCCGGATCGAGGAGATCTTCGGTGAGGGCGACGGGCTCGGGCTCCGGCTGCGCTACGTGGTCGAGCCGCAGCCGCTCGGCACCGGGGGCGCGATTCGCTATGCCGGCGACCAGCTCACCGACTCCGTCGTTGTCTTCAATGGCGACGTCCTGACCCAGGTGGACCTCGGCGCCGTCCTGCGGCTCCATCGCGAACGGCGGGCGAAGGCCACGATCGTGCTGACCCCGGTCGAGAATCCCCGCGCCTACGGCCTCGTCGAGACCGACGCCGCCGGCAACGTTCTGCGGTTCCTCGAGAAGCCGGGCGAAGACGAGATCACCTGCAACACCATCAACGCCGGCATCTACGTCCTGGAGCCGGAGACCTTCGACCGGATCCCCAAGGACACCGCCTGGTCGATCGAGCGGAGCTTCTTCCCGTCGCTGATCGAGCGTGGCGAGACGTTCGTGGCCTACGTCAACGACGGCTACTGGATCGACATCGGCACGCCGGCGAAATACGTCGAGGTCCACCGCGACATCATGGACGGCCGCTACGCGGCGCCTCCCTTTGCCGGCAGCGCCTCGACGGCCTGGGTCTCGGAGTCCGCCCGGATCGAGGTGGGCGTCGAGCTGCAGGGCCCCTGCTTCGTGGACGACGGGGCGGTCGTCAAGGCGGGCGCCCGCGTGCTGCCTTACTCGGTCGTCGGCCGGCAGACCCACGTCGAGGAGAACGCGGTCGTCGACGGCTCGATCATCTGGCCCAATGGCTGGATCGGCACCGAGGCGCACATCACCGGATCTATACTGGGCCGCAACTGTCACATCGGCCGCAACGCCACGGTGAACCACGGCGCCGTGCTTGGCGACAAGACGGTCATCACGGACTACAGCACCCTATGAGCATCAATCCTGCAATCTTCAAGGCCTACGACGTCCGCGGGCTCTACCCCTCCGAGGTCAACGAGGATGCCGCCCGCCAGATCGGCCGCGGCTTCGTCAGCTATCTCCAGGCGAAGCGGATTGCCGTGTCGCGCGACATGCGGCTCTCGTCCCCTTCCGTGGCGGCCGCCTTCATCGAGGGGGCCCGCGCCCAGGGAGCCGACGTCGTCGACTACGGGATGATGGGCACCGACATGATGTATTACGCCGTGGCCCGCGACGGCCACGACGGCGGCGCCCAGATCACCGCCTCGCACAACCCCAAGGAATACAACGGCATCAAGATGGTGCGGAAGGAGGCGTTCCCGCTCAGCGGCGACGCCGGCATCAGCGACATCCGCGACATGATCACCTCGGGCCAGCTGCCGAAGGAAGCGGCGACGCCGGGCAGCCTGTCGCAGATGCACGTGCTCGAGGACTACGTCCGCCACGTGATGTCGTTCATCGATCCGGCGATCATCAGGCCGTTCAACGTCGTGCTCGATGCCGGCAACGGCATGGCCGGCATGGTGGCGCCGCACCTCTTCGAGAACCTCCCCTGCCGGACGACGACGCTGTGTTTCGAGGTGGACGGGACGTTCCCGAACCACGAGGCGAATCCCCTCATCGAGGAGAACCGCCGCGACATCGTCGAAAAGGTGAAGGAGATCAAGGCCGACATCGGCATCGCCTGGGACGGCGACGCCGACCGCGTGTTCTTCATCGACGGCACCGGCGAGTTCGTCGCCGGCGACTTCGTGACCGCGCTGCTGTCGGAGGCCTTCCTGATCAAGCACCCGGGCGCGAAGGTGGTCTACGACGTGCGCGCCAGCTACGCGGTGAAGGACATCGTCGCGAAGTACGGCGGCACCGCGCTGATGAACCGCGTCGGCCATGCCTTCTTCAAGCGGCGGATGCGCGAGGAGAACGCCATCTTCGGCGGCGAGGTCACCGGGCACTACTACTTCCGCGAGAACTTCTACGCCGACAACGGCTTCATCCCGGCGCTGCTGATCCTCGAGCTGATGTCGCGCAAGGGGCAGACGCTGGCCGAACTGCTGGCGCCGCTGCGGGAGAAGTACTTCATCTCCGGCGAGATCAATACCCGGGTGAACGACATGAGCATTGCCCAGGAGAAGATGGACGGCCTGGCGGCGCTCTACACCGAGGGGCGCGTCTACGCGCTCGACGGCGTGTCGGCGGAGTTCGACGACTGGCACTTCAACGTGCGGGCGTCGAACACGGAGCCGCTGCTGCGGCTGAACCTGGAGGCGCTGACGCAGGACCTGATGGAGCAGAAGCGGGACGAGGTGTTGGCGTTTATTCGGACGTAGAGGGGGTTCAAGGTGCACGGGTGCAGGGTGCAGGGTTCTCGGGTGCACGGTGCAGGGTTCAAGGTGCACCGGGGCTCTGTGCTAAAATTGTCGGTCAGTGCGGGCTTAGCATAGTGGTAATGTCCTGGCTTCCCAAGCCAGTCAGACGGGTTCGATTCCCGTAGCCCGCTTACCTCCCGCGGTCCCGTGATCATGCGGAAGGTGTCCCGCCGAAGCGGCGCCAGCCGCGAAGGCGGACTTCACTGCTTAGCTTCGCCTCCTCTCGCGTGTCCGGAGTCTCTTCAACGTTCTCCGCAAGTTCGCGGCCGGACTGTCGTCCGTCGAGCAACCGGATCGCGTCTTCCGTCGCCGCGGGACTCGGGATGGGCACGAAATGACACTTGATTACTTTGCAGACGGCGATCACGGCCTCCCCGCCATTCCTCAACAATCCTGGTGGTCTGACGTTCACGGCTGCGTCGTCTGATATCGACTTTGGTGCCGAGCAAGACAAATCGAATTCGACGTTTCGATGGAGGCGCAGCCTCGAGTCGTGGGATCAGATTGCCGGTCTAATGGAACCATTCGTCGTCGAGGGCACTGGCGGGGGGTTCCAATACCTGAATGACGCGGAAAAACCGGAAGTAATCTACTCAACCCGCCGCGCCTGGTAGCGACAACGCTGCAGCGCCTAGTGTGAGTCTTCTTGAACTGCCGGCTGGGGTGGTGGATTCTCGCGAAACAGCCGGTACGCCTTGCGCGCAGCGTCTCGGTCGGCACGCGCTTCAGCGGCGAGCTTATTGGGCGGGTGAGGTGTACCGGGATGCAGAAGGCATCGCTAACGACTGGGAACTTGCGCGCTCGATTCATGGGCAGCACTACCCTGCGTCAACGCGGGCGTAGCGACAGCCCGGCGCGTGCCCTTTCGATGAGCGCTCCGACCGTCAGACCGAGTGGAGTACTGAGATCCTGCTCGCCGCGTCGTTGAATGGTCCGATCCGCTCCCGATATTGCCCTGCGGAAACCGGATAGTAATGTCCATTTCCCCAGCCGGGGGCTCGCTGTCGTGGGAGCGGAATGAACGGGAACGACAATGTCGACGAGATTCGAGACGGATCTGCTGATCGCGCACGCTCGCCTGGTCAGCGTCATTCAAGCGTGGATCGAGGAGAACGCCGCGGGGGCAGCGACGACCCGTAGCGTGCCCCTTGAAGATCCCGCAGGGCCTGGCGTTGAGGTCAGCCCCAAGAACTCTCGCGCGGTTAAGGCATATTTCAGGCTCGAGACACCGACGAACGTCGTGGTTCATCTCGGTCGCAACTCCTGGTGGGACGATCTGGCGCTCGAGGACACGCTGATGCGCTCAATTCTCGACGCCGTAAGCCAGGGAAAATTCCGTGAAACCGTGCGAGTGTGTCGCGGCCGGCTGATGACCAGCCATGGAGTGCTCGAGCTGAACGAGCAGACCTGGCACGCCCGGCAGTGGGGTATTCCAATAGGACGTCGAGTCATCCACCAGTACGAGCCGTTCACACTGACGATGTCATGAGCGCGGCAGGTTCCTAAAAGCTAGACTGACACCGATGCCGGTGGACGAGTTGCTTGCCGAAGTCCTGCGCCTCGCTCGCGCTGACCGCGCTCGTGTTGCGGAGGAGCTGCTTTCCAGCCTCGAGGAGCCGGAGGACGAGGTCGCCGAGGCATGGGCGACCGAGTTGGAACGACGTTCACATGAGGCTGCTGACGGGCACGTTCAACCGACCAGCTGGCCGACCGCTCGAACCGACATCCTGAAGGAGCTCGAGCGGCGGCGTGCGTCGCGAAATGCATCGTGAGTGCTTGCTGAGGCGCGTTCAACCGTTAGTTGCCCTGGCTGCCGACGGCCTGGGTGAGAGGGTTGGTGGATGCCCTGCGGGGATGGTACATTGCGGGCGTGACTTTCACAGTCGAACTCGAACGCGAAGAAGACGGTCGCTGGATCGCCGAGGTTGCCGCTCTGCCAGGCGTGCTGTGCTACGGGCAGGATCGTGATGAAGCGGTGGCCGGCGTCCAGGCCCTGGCGCTCCGCGTAATCGCCGAACGCCTCGAGAACCGGGAAGAGCCCGCCGAGTTCCTCAATGTCACGTTCCAGGCGGCGTGAGCAACTGGCCCGCCACCAAAGCGCGGCGGGTGCTGGCTGCCTTGCAGCGAATCGGCTGGGTAGTCAAGCGCCAATCTGGCTCGCACCGGACGCTCTCCCGTCCTGATCGGCCAGACGTTGTCTTCGCCTTTCATGACGACGAGGAACTCGGCCCGCGCATTCTTACCCGAATCGCCAAGCACACCGGTCTGACACCTGGCGACCTGTAGCACACACCGAAACCGAGCACATCTACCGGCGCCACCAGCTTCGGCATCAGCGGAGCCGCCCGCGACTTCACAGGCGGTCTGGATCGACGTCGGTGACCCGGCCGCCGATTCGGTCGGCACGCGCTTCAGCGGCGAGCTTGCTGAGGAGATCTTGCGAAGTCTCAAATTTGCGGGTCCACTGCTCGTCGTCCGCGAGTTCGTCAAGCAGCCAGCGGCCGACACGATCCTGCTCGTCGGGCGGAAGCGCCGCCAGCTTTGCGATCGCGGCGCCCAGCGTCCTGGTCATGACCGAAGTATACGGAGTGTCAGGCTCTCGGCTGACGTCTCGCCGAGAGCAGATTCGTTGGTGATTGACGACGATCCCCGTGTCCAGAATGTCTCCAAAACGCGGGAGGAACGGAGTGGAATCGCGGGGACGCCAGTGGACGTTCGCGCAGCCCCAACACCTTACAGTTGAAGCGCTTATCGCCAGAAGTCGCGCGCCCTCGACAGGGTTAGTTGACACCTTCCTCGGCCATCACTCGCGCTCAGCTCCCATTCGACGTACAGTATCGGCGCCAGCACTGCGTGACCCTCAGGAAGGACTCCGTGTCACCACTCCTCGCCCGTGTGCCCGCGCGCGTGCGGCTGATGCTGTGCGCCGCCCTGCTCGTTGCGTCGCCTGCCGCGCAGCAGCCCGGGAACCCGCCGCCGCCCCCGCAGACCGCTCAGCCGGCGCAGGAACAGCGACAGCCCCCTCGGTTCCGTGTCGAGGCCAGCTACGTCCGCGTCGACGTCTACCCGACGCGCAACGGAACGGCAGTCGGCGGCCTGCAGAAGGAGGACTTCGAGATCCTGGAGGACGACGCGCCTCAGACCATCGACGCCTTCGAGCACGTCGTCGTGAGCCCGGCCGGGCCCCAGGCCAGCCGCCTGGAACCGGGCTCCGTCCGCGCCGGGGAGCAGATGGCAGCCAATGCGCGCGCCCGGGTGTTCGTGTTCTTCCTCGATCCTGCCCACGTCTGGTTCGAGGGAGTGCACGCCGTGAAGGAACCGCTGATCCGCTTCGTCGACAGGATCCTGGGACCGGACGACCTGGTCGCGCTGATGACACCCGCCATGTCCGCGGCGGAGATCACGTTCGGCCGCAAGACCGAGGTGATGGCCGAGATGCTGCGCGCCAACTGGTCGTTGGGCGGCAGGACGACGATCCTGCCCGAAGATGAGCACGAGAGCGAATACCAGCAGTGTTACCCGCTGGAGGATGGCCTGGTGGCGGAGATGATCCGCCGGCGGCGGGAACGCGTCGCGCTCGACGCCCTCCACGATCTCGTTCGCTACCTTGGTGGCCTGCGCGAAGAACGAAAAGCCATCGTCACGGTGACGAATGGCTGGCGTCTCTACCAGCCGGATCGGAGACTGCTCGCGCCGACGAGAGAGGGGGTTCCAGGCAACGCCCCGGTTGGCGTAGACGGCCTTGGCCGGCTGCGCGTGAATCCGCCGCGCCGCGACCGGGCCGGCGGGACCGGCGACTTGTCGGTGTGCGACCGGGAACGGCTGCACCTGGCGAACATGGACAACGAAGAATACTTTCGCCAGCTGATCGACCTCGCCAATCGCGGGAACGCCAGCTTCTACCCTGTCGATCCGCGCGGGCTCGAGGCCTTCGAGTCGCCTCTCCTTCCAGACGGCTCCAAGCAGCCATCGCTGGCTGCCGACCGCGCGCAGCTGCGCGAGCGCCTCGCCGTGCTGCGCACGCTGGCCGACGGCACCGATGGCATGGCCGTCGTCGACACCAACGACCTCGAACGCGGCCTGCGGCGGATGGCGGACGATCTGTCCTCGTATTACCTGCTCGGCTACTACTCGTCGAATCCGAAACTGGATGGACGCTATCGCCGGATCACGGTGCGGGTCCGGAAGCCCGGCATCGACGTCCGGGCACGGCGCGGCTATCGGGCCGCGACCGCCGATGAAGTCAGCGCGGGTCGCGGCGCCATGTCGGTACCCGTCCCGGAGAGCGCGCGCACGGCAGCCGCGGCCATCGCGACGCTCGCACGCATCCGGCCGGAGGCGCCCTTCGCGCTCCATGCCATCCCGGCGGGCGCGGCGGGTGGCCGCGTCGATACCGTCTGGATCGCGGGGCAGATCCAGACGAGCGCGCGGGAGTTTGCCGGCGGAGCAACTGTCGCCCTCGACCTGACCGGCGGCGCCGCCGCAACGACCTCGACGCAGCTGAAGCCGGGAGAACGAACCTTCCTGATTCGAGTCCCCGTGGCAGACACTCAGGGCCACATCGATGTGCGCGCGCGCGTCACCGCCGAGGGCGCAGCGACTTCAATATCCGAGAGCGTCCGCGTCGAGCCGCGTGAGTCTTCAGCGCCGGCGATGCCGTTTCGGCGAGGCCCGTACACGGGCAATCGGCTCGCGCCCGCGCCCGACTTTCTCTTCAGCCGCACGGAGCGTCTTCGCCTCGAACTGCCGATCCTGCCGGACGCCGCGCCCGGCGCCGGCAGGCTGCTCGATCGCAACGGCGAGGAGCTTCCGGTTCCGGTGCAGATCAGCGAACGCACCGATGCCGGGGGCCAGCGGTGGCTCACCGCCGACGCGACGCTCTCCGCGCTCGCGGCAGGCGACTACCTGGTCGAAGTCGCCTTCAGCGCTGGCGGCAGCGAACGGAAGCTGTTGACCGCCGTGCGCGTCACGCGCTGAAGACCGGTCGCCAGTGAGATTCGCCGAGGCGCAACGAGGACCTCGAGCAGACGGTGGCGGAGAAGAACCGGGCGACCTGGGAGGCGGCCCTCACGGCCGGCGGCCATCGCGACTCCACACTGCGGATCCTGCCGAAGGCCAACCACGCCCTGCTGGAAGCGAAAACTGGCAGCAACGGGAAATTGAAGTCGCTGCAGCGATTCGTTCCCGCCTACGCTGGCTGACGCCGAAGGAACCGCCCCAGCGCGTTGCCGCGCTGCCGGAGACGCGCGGCGATGATGCCTGGACTTGCTAAGGTCGCGCCCCCTGCCTGGCGTCGCCAGTCGTGCCGGACGGCCCGGCGCCCTGCTTCTTTGCCAGGAAATACAGCGTTGCGAACGGGGTGCCTTCCTCCTGCACAGAGAAGCCGTGCTCCGCGAGGACTGCGCGCCACGGCTCCGGACTCTGTGACGGGTGGTGAGCGAGCAGCGGCGAGACAAGCCAGGTCCTCCAGTCGACGCGGATGACCATCAGGAGGAACTCGCCGCCCGGTTTGAGGACCCGCGCCACCTCGGCAATCGCTTTCGGGCGCTCCGCGCGTCGCAGATGATCGATGGCGTAGGAACTGACGACGGCATCGAATTCGCCGTCGCCGAACGGCAACTGTCGCATGTCGCCCGCTCGGGCGGCGGCGCGCCCGGCCACGCCGGCAGTCCGCGCGTTCTTCATGAACCGCGCCGGCGTGTTCTCGTCGATGCCCCAATAGCCGCTGTAGATGTCCACGCCCATGGCCGTGGTGTTCGGCCTCGCGAGCAGCACACCGATGGCCGCACGGCCGGATCCGGCGCCGACGTCGAGCACCCGTCCCGCTCCGGATGCCAGGAATTGCCCGGTCGGCAGCACCATGGGACGATTGAGCATCACGTTCAGGATGACGACGGCCGCGGCCGCCCACACGGCGACGAGGATCAGCGGAACGGACACCCAGCGCGGCCAGGACCGCACGACGGCCAGGCCAGCAAGGCCCGCCGCGAGGACGAGCGGGACGAGCATCGCGTAGCGGACCCACAAGCTGTAGCCGAAGTCGTAGGTCAGGAAGTCGAACATGCGGCAGGCCTCAGTGTAAGCTCACGGATGTCCGCAGACTCACGAAGAGCCCGGAGCCAAGCCGCGGGCCGCGCCGATCTGGCGACCGAGGATGTCTCGCCGGGCCTTCACGAGACGACTGAGCAGTCATTTCCGGGCGTCGCGAACACACCGCACGGAAAGAGCCAGCTGCTTCTCGCCGTGAGGCTGACGATGGAGGGCCTGCCCGCCCTGGCCGAAGTTGTAGAACGGGACGCTGCCTGAATCGTTATCCGAGGCCGTCCAGTAGAACCCGTGCGCCTCCAGGCGGGCGTACTGCCCCTCGGCGCTGCGGTTGCCACCCAGCACGGCATTGAAGCCTGACGTGCCTCCGCTCATGAGCGCCGCGAACGCCGCTCTGCCCTTGTCGGTCGCATCGGCGCTGACGCCGCCATAGCTGTTCGCCATCTGCCGCCATTCGTCATCGGTCGGCAGCCGCCAGCCGTCCCCGCGCGACTGGCACACCCGTTGCGCCGACTCCCACGTATACAACCGGCCATATCGTCGGCAATTGGATTCGGCGTCGTCGAAGCAATACGATGCCGGTGCGTTGACGTTCAGATTGGCCGTGGTCCACTCTTTGCCGTCCGCCATCCGGCTGAACGACGGGGGCGCGCCGGAGACGTTCTGGCCTGTCGCTGGACCAGGCATCGAGCCGGCGCCGCCGGCAGATCCGAGCGCCACGCTCAGCGCGACTGTCACCACACGAATTCGATTCGGCGTCAATGTCGTCCGCTCCGTGACTCAATCGCGCTCGCCGCCTCCAGACACGATTCGACCACACGATAGACTCTCCGACGAGGATGATCCATGATGCGAGCCGTCAAGGCATTCCTGCTCGCCCGCTGTGTTTCACAACACCTTCGACGCCACACATGTGCCCGTGCGTCGCCTGTCATCAGGAGACAGCATTCATCTCACGACGATCGATGCAGCCGGAACGGACGAAAAGGGCGTCCGACGTGCGGCGGCAGGCAATCCGCTGACCGGTCCCTTCCATATCGAGGGTGTCGAGCCCGGTGACGCCGTCGCAATACAGCTCACCCGGCTGCGGCTGAACAGGGACTGGGCGCTCAGCACGGACACTCTATCGCATCGGGCGATCACACCGGCGCTTGCCGCGCGCCTGAACAGCCGGGGGCAGCTCGTTCGCTGGCGTCTCGATCCCTTGCGTGGCATCGCGATGCGGGAGGACCCGTCAGCCAACCTTGCGCGCTATACCGTGCCCTTGACGCCGATGCTCGGCTGCATCGGCCTGGCTCCCGCGGATGCAGGTCAGCCCCCGCATTCCGGACAGTTCGGGGTGTGGGGCGGCAATCTGGACTTCAACGGGATCGTGGAAGGTGCGACCGTCTTCCTGCCCGTCAGTGTTCCGGGAGGGCTCTTGTACATCGGCGACGCCCACGCCGCGCAGGGCGACGGCGAGCTGAGCAACAACGGCCTCGAGACATCGATGGACGTGACTCTCCGAGTAGAACGTCTACCCCGGCATTCGATCTCGGCTCCTCGAGTGGAATCCCCGACTCACCTGATGGCCCTGGGCCTTGGCACATCCCTGGACGATGCGCTTCGCACGGCGACCACGAACATGATCGAGTGGCTGATGGCTCGCCACCGCCTGACATTTCCGGAGGTCCCTCAGGTGCTGGGCACCTCCGCCGAGTACGCAGTGAGCGTTCTCGTTAATCAGAATGCGGGAATCGTGATCAAGGTTCGTAAGGATCTATTGAACCCGCTCCAGTCCGTCGACTAGGTCCCGCCTTCCGCGCGGACCAGACGGGTGTCCAATCTGCAGCCCTCCCGGTAATATGCACTCTCGCGGACCGGGACGAGCGATGATGATCGAAAGAAGCAGCAAGGGTGGCAAGACGCCCAGTCAGGGAGAGCCATGAGCGACGATGCACACGCCCGGCCGACGCGCGACGCGCCGGAAGCACTCTACGACGTCGATATTCCGACGCCCACGCACGCGGAGCGCGCGCGCACGCTGGCCGCCAGGCTCTCGACCGGGACCCTGTGCACCCTGGCCCTGGAACCGGAGGGCTACCCTTACGGCTCGTTCGTGACGGTGGCCTTCGACGGCGGCAACCCGGTCTTCCTGATCAGCGGCCTGGCCGAGCACACCAGGAACCTGGCGCGGGATCCGCGCGCCTCGCTGATGGTGGCCGAGAGCGGCTCCGCCGATCCGCTCGCCAACGGCCGCGTCACCCTTCTCGGACCGTGCACGCGCGTCCGGGAAGATGGCGGCCGCGCCCGTGCCGCCTTCCTCGCGGCCCATCCGAACGCGAGCTACTACGCCGATTTCCGTGACTTCGCGTTCTGGACGCTGCAGGTGGAGTCTGTCCGCTATATCGGGGGCTACGGCCGGATGTCGTGGGTCAGCCAGGCGGAGTGGCAGGGCGCCGAACCGGATCCCCTCGGGCCGTCGGCTGCCGGCATCATCGCGCACATGAACGCCGACCACGCCGACGCCCTGGTCCTCTACTGCAAGGCGTTCTCCAGGGCGACCGAGGTCGCCTCCGTCACCATGACGGGCGTGGACAGGTACGGCTTCGAGATGTCGGCGAGGACCCCGCAGGGCCCACGGCCCGTGCGCCTGGCGTTTGCCCAGCCGATCAGCACGCCGGAAGAAGCGCGCGCCGCCATGGTCTCGCTGGTGAAGTCCGCGAGGTCCAGGCTGGGGTGAGCCGGGCTGCGCTCACACGGCGAGATGCCTCACAATTGGGCGTTCAGTGTCCGGATCTGGAGCGCGCCCCATGTCTCAGGACCACTTCGCAGTCGGCATTCTGTTCGTCCACGGCATCGGGACGCAGCGCAAGGGCGAGACGCTGAGCCAGTTCGGCGGCGGCCTCTACAGGTGGCTCGATTCGGCGAAAGATCGCGGCGAGCGGCGCCTGTGCGAGCGGGTCACGCTGGACGACGCACGGCTCGTCGCTCCCGAAGATCCCGGTGCGCCGGCGCACGCCCATCTGACGCTCCACCCCGTGGGAGGTGGGCAGACACCCGTCCCGTGGCTGCTTGCCGAGTCCTGGTGGGCCGAAGCGTTCGCGGCGCCGAACTTCACCGATCTCGCCTCGTGGGGCGTGAACATCGTGCCCTGGACGCTCGGGTCGCACTTTGGCGCGCACGTGCGGGCGATCTGGGTGGGACGTCCCGTGAACAGCGGCGCGCTGGCGTGGGCCTGGGTGATCCGGCTGACGCGGGCTCTTGTCGGCCTGGTTGCCAGCCTGTTCCTGAGTGTCGCCGCGCTCGCCGCGCTCGTCGTGATGCTCATCATCGCGCTCGTGCCTCTCTCCGCGGTACGGAAATGGCTCGGCACCGTTCAGCAGGTCCTGGCCGCGTCGATTGGCGACAGCTATACATTCGCGGCGCGGCCGTTCGAAGCCGCGGCGATTGTCGGGCAGGTGCGGCGGGATCTGCAGTGGCTGTCCGACCGGTGCGACCATCTCGTCGTCATCGCGCACAGCCAGGGCGCGGCGGTCAGCTTCGAGGCGATTCGCGACGACGTGCCGGGCAAGCTGCGACTGTTCTTCACGCTGGGATCCGGGCTTCGCAAGCTCGTCGAACTGAAGCACATCATGGCGAGCGACGGCCGCTTCCAGCGCGCCGCCTTTTTCACGCTCGCTGGCTTGTTGCTGGCGCCGCTCGCACTGGTGGTGATGTCCGCCGTGTACCGGGACCCGATGGCGTTGTTTGCGGATCAGGATCCCGCGACGTGGGCGATTCTGCAGGCCGAAGCATTGATTGGTGTCGCGTTGCTGGTCGCCGGCCTCGTCGATTTCGCCCGCGGCTTTGGCAGAGATCTCGCGCGCGAGAGCGGCGCGGCCCTCGCCGGCGGGGAGATGCGCTGGGTCGATTGTTATGCGACCGCCGATGCGGTGCCGAACGGCGCGACGTTCGAGACGCTGCCGGCCATGCCCGCCGCCGATCCGCCACAGCAGTTCTCGATCGAAGTCTGCAACAGCCGGTCGGTCTCAGCCGATCACACGACTTACTGGGCGAACCTGGACGAATTCGTCAGCATTGTCGCCGCCGCGTTGCAGTCGAGCGGTGTTCCTGGACTTCCAGCATTCACCACCATCGATGCGAACTGGCTCACCGCCATCCGGCGGCGCCGGCGGTGGCGCGTGGCGTTCCTGGTCGGCGCTCGATGGGGATGCGCCGTCGGCGCGGTGGCCGCGCTCGTCCGGTATTGGCCCGAGTACTCGGCGATCGCGATGTGGGGTCTGGCGGCCGGTGGCCGGTGGCTGCGGAGCCTGTTGGGACAGGTTGTCGCGACGGCGGTGCCCGCACGACCGTCGCTGTGGCACGCCGCACTGATCGCCTCACTCGTGTTCGGCGGCTACCTTGCGGCTCGCCTGGCGTGGAATCGATGGAACGCGTACGAGGCCCGTGACGTGCTGCGCTACCGGCGGCCCCCCGGCTACCCGATTGCGATGGTCATGTGCCTGGCCATCAGCTGGGTATCGCTCTGTCGATCGCTACGGACGGTGTCAGGATTGGCTGGTCGATCCTGCTGATGGTCGCGATCGCGGTCATAGCGTCGGTCACCGAACCGGGCGTCCCGCGCGAGGGGCGTGTCGTGGTCACCGATTCGGATGAGGACCTCCCCTACACACAGCGCGTCGTCAACGTCGCCAGAGCCATCGTCGGACCTGTCTTCGCGGCGGGTGCGCTGATCAGCATGGCGGCGGCTGCGTACGGCTGGCTCAGCCAGCGGGTTCCCGGGTCGAGCGCGGCAACGTTGGCACAGTTGACGACCGTCCGCGTCGTGGCGGGTGTCGCCGTCCTGGCGCTGGTCGCCGTGGCCGCGCGGTCACTGGCTCGGCGAGGACGGCGCCGGCGGGCTGCGCGCAGATGAAAGCGGTAAATAAAGCAGCGGAGGGGTCCGCGCCGCGTCTTTGCGAGAACCGCTACCCGGCCTTGATGTCGTAGACCAGCAGCGTGTCCTGGTTGCGCACGTAGAGGCGGCCGTCGCTGACCACCGGGTGCGCCCAGCTCGGGTATCCCTTGTCGGGGATATCGAAGCGTCCCTTCTCGCGGTAGCCCGACGGCGTGGCTTCGGCCAGGCCGACGACGTTGTTCTCGCTCTGGAGATAGAGGTGGCCGTCGGCGTAGGTGACCGAGCCCTTGCCGACGCTGCGGTCACGCCACATCATCTTTCCGGTCGCAAATTCGAGGCAGGTCAGGATGGCGTCGCTGTATCCGTAGAGGTAGCCGTCGACGAGCACGACGCCGCCGTGATGGTTCCGCATCTCGCGCGTGAAGTAGGCCTCCGTCGCCGCGACTTCGCCGTTCTGCACGCTCAGGTTGAGCAGCCCGCCGCCGGTCCCGTAGGCCGACGTGAAGAAGACCTTGTTGTCGGCGTAGATCGGCGTGGCGATGTTGGCGGTCCGGTTCGCGGCCTCCGGATACCGGAACATCAGCTTGCCGTCGGATGCCCGCACGCCGACGCCGGCGGAGGCGGTGAAGGTCATGTAGGTGCGAACGCCCTGCACGTCGGCGGCAATGATGGACGAATAGCCCGCGGTGTCGCTCAGGCCGCTGGACGTCCAGACGGTCTTCCCCGTCATCTTGTCCAGCTTCACGATCCCCGCACCCGGCCCGCCGGGGGTCACGACCACATGCGGGCCATCCACGAGCGGCGATTCGCTGATCAGCCAGCGAATCTGCGACCCGCCGAAATCCTTCAGGATGTTGCGCTGCCAGACCATCGAGCCATCGGTCTTCACGCACCCCAGATCGCCGTTCTCGGTCAGCACGTAGAGGCGGTCGCCGTCCACCGTCGGCGTGCCGCGTGGCCCGGGGCCGCGATCGTTGGTTTGCGGGGCGCCGAGCGTCTTCGACCAGAGCTCCGTGCCGTCGGCGCGATTGAGCGCAATCACCACGCTGTTCCGCTCGCGCATGCCCTGGAGGAACACCCGGTCGCCAGTCACAGCCATCGACCCGAAGCCGGCGCCCAGGCCGGTCTTCGTCCAGACGAGGCGCGGGCCTCCGGCCGGCCACTGCTTCAGCAGCCCGGTTTCCTGCGAGATGCGCGTGCGATCGGGCCCCTGCCACTGCGGCCAGTCGGCCGCATCCAGCGCAGCCATACCGAGGACGACCGTCACTGCCACTGTCAGGGCTCTTGTCATGCGCTGTTCCCTCCGAGCGAGTCTGCTCCCTGTGTAATACCTCGCCCCGGCCGATGGCGCTTACCGCCGGCGAAAGGACCTCGCGAAAGCACGTAGCTCACCGCGTGACCCGGATCGCGGTCTGCACGCTCCGCTCGGCACCGCCGTCCGTGTACGACACCTCGACGACGTAATCCCCGGCACCGAGCGCTGCCAGGGTGGCGTCGGCGGTCAGCCAGCGCTGCCCCGCCTCGTCCTTCCGCTCGGCCGTCTGGACGGGCACCGGCAGCGGCTGGGCGTTCCGGTCGAGGAAGCGGCCGCTCCCCGCCTTGGCGGCGGGCGGCAGCGGCAGCTCGAGCCGGAGCCGCTCGGTGCGGCTGAAGCGGAAGTCGGCGGCCGGCTGCACCCGGTTGCCGGTGGTCATGCCCCGGCGGAACAGCACCGGCGCCGCCGCCGCGGCCTCGATCCGGGCGCTGTCCACGAGCGGCTCGCCCTCCTTCTGCGGGGTCAGCCGGGCGCGGACGTCAATCTCGCTGCCGCCCGCCTGGACCGGCACCTGGACGAGGAACGACCGTGCGTCGGGCGCCAGGGTCAGCGTATGGTGGCCCGTCGCGCCGCCGGACACCTCGATGTCCACTGTCGCGCCGCCCGCCGTCTGCCGGGCCGGCCCCAGCGCTTCCCCGGCGATCCATACGCTGGTCACCGGCCCGCCATCCGTCGCCCGCACCGGCACGGCCAGCACCGCGAACTGCTGCTCGTCGCGGAGCCGCGCGAGCGTCGCGAGTGCCGCGGTCGTGGCCCGTACGCTGTCGGGGACGATGGCGGCGGCCGGCCGGGCGGCGGCAATCTCCGCGGCGGTTGCCGCGCGATAGCCGCGCCGCGCCCGGACGCTCACTCCCGGCCGCTTCACCCGCACGGTGATCTTCCGGTAGCCGCCGTCGAGCGAGGCATTCGAGGTGTAGTAGCCGAGCAGGTAGTAGGACGTCAGGTCGTCAGCAATGCGCCGCAGCCCGCTGTCGAGGTCGTTGCTGTTGACCACCGCCAGGCCGTCGGTGTTGTCGGCGAGCGTGCGCAGCGATTCGATGCGCGACGTCAGGCTGGCGCGGTCCGCCGCCAGCGACGTCGGCTGCCCCGGCCCCATCGGGAAATCGAACGCCGCGAGGCCGCGCGGGTCGATCGGATAGAAGCTGACGTTGTTGCGGTTCGCCAGGTCCATGATCTGCCGGAAGTAGTCGTCGTTGTCCATCGCCGCCAGGTGCATGCGCTCGGTGTCGCACGATGTCTGCGACACCGCCTGCCCTTCACGCGTCCGGGCGCCGCCGACCCGCAGCTTGCCCTGGTCGTCCACGCCAATCGGTTCGCGCCCCGGCACCGGCTCGGTCTGCCCGCTGGCGTCAATCGCCCGCAGGTTCGTCAGGCTGCGGTCCGGGCGGTAGAGCGCCCAGCCCTCGCTGATCGTCAGCACCGCCTTGCGTTCCTCCCGGACGCCACCGGTATACACGACGAGGTCGCGCAGCGCATCGAGCACGATCCGCTCGCGCCGCCGCTGCACCATCTGCGCCACCAGCCCGCGCTGCGCCAGGGCGGGATAGCAGCGTTCGTATTCGGTCTCGCGCTGGTCCATCGGGACGATGGAGTGGCGGACGCCCCAGGTCCAGCGGTCGCGCAGCATGTCGGCGATGACCTCCGTCTTGCGGCCGAACGAGACCTGCTGCGCCGACATCTCCGGCGTCATCACGGCGACCAGATCGTCGGGGCCGAGCACCCGGTCGATCAGCCGGATCAGCGGCTCCTTGATGCGGTGCGACCCTTCCACGGCGACGTGGGGAATGTCGAGGAAGATGACGAAGACGCGGTTGCGCGGGTTGGCGGCCATCTGCTCGCCGCCGCGGACCGAGCTGGCCTCCGCGCGCAGGCTCTGCGGCCCCGCGGGGCTGACGACGACGTGCTCGAACGCCTGGATCTGCTGCGGGACGCCGTTCTCGAGGATTTCGAAGTCCTCGGCGCGGAGGTCCTGGACGGCGCGGCCGTCGGCGGTGGGATACACGTCCACCCGGACGTAGTTGGCTTCCGTCCGGAAGCGCGGGGGCTGCTCCGCGGGGGGCGCCTGCGGGGAGGGGGGGGACGGTTCCTGCGCCGCGGGAGCGGGCTGCTGCGCCCATGCGGCGGGCGGGGGCACGTCAGGGGCCAGGCCGAGCAGGGCGAGCAGGCCGATGACCAGGAGCCGTGGCGCATGGCCCGGCGAAAACCACATGGGTCGCCTCCAGACAAGACGGCGGGTGCGTGGCAGGCGGCGACATGCCGTCCGTGCCACTGTACGTCAGGCGGCCGATGAAGGGGAGCAATTGTCCGGGCAGTCGGTCCATCCGTGCTGTTTCAGCCGCGCGGCGTACTCGCGGGCCCATTCGAGGGCGTTCGCCAGCGCGGCGAACCGCTCGCGCAGCACCACCTCCTGCTCCTGCAAGACGACGACTTCCACCGGCGTGGCCGTTGCGTACAGCACGCAGCGCACGCCGGTCGTGCGCCGGCGCAGGCACCAGAGCAGGCGGGCCTCCGGGTCCAGGGAAAACAGCATCACGTCGGGGCCCCGCCCCTGCTTCTCGTGCCGGCACCGCAACTTTGAAGGAAGGCTGGCACTGTAATGAAGTTCCCGCCGCCGGTCAAGGGATCGCCAGCGCGCATTGACACCTCCGGAGCCCTGCCATACACTCCGCTGCGTCTCGCCACTACCCTGTGCGCACCCTTTTATTTCTACTCACCGTCTCCGTGTGCCTCCTTGGTTGCCCGCGCCGGGCGGCCGCGCAGGCGGTCGCGGAGACGCTGACCCTCGACCAGGCCATCGCCCAGGCACTCGACGCGAACCGCCGCGCGCAGATCGCGGCGCTGGACGAGGCGCGTGCGGGCGACGAGGTGGCGGCCCTGCGAACCGAGCGCCTCCCGAAGTTCGACCTCAAGCTGCTCGAGGGGGGCATCCTCTCCCCCATCGCGTTCTCGTTCCGCCAGGGGGCCTTCGGCACCTTCCCGGCCACCGGCCCGATTCCCTTCTCCGACCTGACGGTGGACTCGCCGCGCAATCTCAGTACCGGCGTGCTCTTCACCGCGGTGCAGCCGCTGACGCAGCTGCGGACGATCGCCGTCGGCGAACGGCTGCTGGCGCTCGGCAAGGACCTCGCCGCCGAGAAGACGCGCGGACTTCGCCAGACCGTGGCGGCCGACGTGAAGCGCGCCTACTACGGCCTGCAGCAGGTGGCGGCCGCCCAGATCGCCGTGCGCGAGGCGCTCACCCAGCTCGACGAGCTCGAGCGGGTGGTCCGCGAGTATGTCGAGCGTGAGGTGGCGCTGCCGGCCGATCACCTCGCCGTCCGCACCGAACGGGCGCGCGCCGACCAGGGGCTGCTCGTCCTGCGCCACACCGAAGCCACGCTCAAGGAACAGATCAACCTGCTCATGGGCCGCGACCTGGCGACGCCGTTCCTGGTCACCGCGGCGCTGCCCGCGCCGCCCGACGGCGAGCCGTCCACGGCGGTGCAGCGTGCGCTCGCCTCGCGGCCGGCGATTCGCGAGGCGACGATCAACGTGGCGCGCGCCACCGAGGACCTGCGCCTCACCGAGCGCAAGCGGCTCCCGGATGTCGGGCTCGCCTTCACCTTCGTGCGCCTCTACAACGTCGAGGTCCTGCCGCAGACCGTCGCGGCCGCCGGCGTGCTCGTGAGCTGGGAGCCGTTCGACTGGGGCCGGCGCCGCCTCGAGCGCTCGGGCAAGACGCGGACCCTCGAGCAGGCCCGGCTCGGCCTTCAGGAAGCCAGCGCTCAGGTCACGCTCGACGTGAACGCCAGGGTCCGCAAGGTCCGGGAGGCCCAGGGGGCACTGCAGGTGGCGGAGCTGAAGCGCGAGACCGAAGCGGAGCGCCTGCGCGTCGCGACGGACAAGTACCGCGTGGAATCGACGCTCCTCAAAGACGTGCTCGAAGCCCGGACGGCGGTGGCCCGGGCGACGCAGGACTATCAGCAGGCACTTGGCGCGTTCTGGACCGCGCGCGCGGATCTCGACGAAGCCATCGGAGACCAGCCATGACCAGGAGACCGGCCGGCCTGACGTGCGCGGCTGCCGCCGTGGCGGCGCTCGCGTGCGCCGGCTGCGGCCATGAAGAGCCTGTACGAGAAGCCGCGAACGCCCGTCCGGGTCGAGACCCTCGGGCTGACGGCCGGCTCCGCCTCCCTCCGCTACTCGGCGGCGATCATGCCGACGCAGACGGTGCCCGTGGCCTTCAAGGTGCCCGGCTACATCGAGGAGATCGCCACCGTCCGCGATGCCGGCGGCACGCGGATCCTGCAGGAAGGCGACCGGGTGACCCGCGGCCAGACGCTGGCGCGGCTGCGCACCGACGACTTCACCGTCAAGGTCAACCAGGCCCGGTCACAGCAGGCGGAGGTCGAGGCGGCCTTCGCGCAGGCCCGCCAGGCCTACGAGCGCGCGGCCGCGCTCTACAAGAACAAGAGCCTCACGCGCGGCGACTACGATGCCGCGAAGGCGGCCTACGAGTCGGTGCAGGCGAAGCAGGACGGCGTCAAGGCGCTGGTGGCCGAGGCGTCCAACGCGCTCGCCGATTCGGCGCTCAAGAGCCCGATCGACGGCACCATCATCAAGCGGATGATCGAGATCGGCTCGCTCGTCGGCCCCGGCACGCCGGGCTTCGTCGTCGCCGACACGGGCACGCTCAAGATTCTCTTCGGCGCGCCCGACCTGGTCGTGCGCCGGCTCAGGCCCGGCCAGCCGCTCGCGATCACCACCGAAACGTATCCCAACGAACGGTTCCCGGGGCGGATCACCAGCCTCGCGCCGGCCGCCGATCCGGGCAGCCTGGTGTTCGACGTCGAGGTGACGGTGGCGAACAAGGACGGGCGCCTGAAGCCGGGCATGGTCGCGTCCCTCGAGATCCCGGCGGAAGGCACCGGGGCCGGCGAGCCGCGGATCACCCTGCCGCTGGCCGCCATCGTCCGCGCGCCGCAGAAGCCGGACGGCTACGCGGTATTCGTCATCGAAGACCGCGGCGGCACCCCGCACGCGAAGCGGCGCGAGGTGACGCTGGGCGAGATGATCAGCAACGGCGTGGCGGTCACCAGCGGGCTGCGCGCCGGCGAGCGGCTGATCGTCACCGGCGCCAACATCGTCGCCGACGGCGAAGCGGTGGAGATCCTCCGGTAGCGCCATGAGTCACGGACGATCCGACGCCGACCTGATTCGCGACACCCACAACACCGCCCGGTTCTTCACCGAGAACCGGCAGATTGCCTGGGTCCTCCTCGTCGGCACCTTCATTTGGGGCGTCTACGGCTACATCCACATGCCGAAGCGGAAAGACCCGGTCTTTCCGGTCATCTACGCCGCCGCGGTGGCGCCGTGGCCCGGCGCCAGCGCCGAGCGCGTCGAGCAGCTGCTGACGCGCAAGATCGAAGAGAAGATGGCCGAGAATCCGCGCGTCGAGCGGATCGAGTCCACGTCCCGCAGCAACGTCTCGATCGTGGTCATTGCCCTCGACGAGCGGACGACGGACCCGGCCAAGCAGTGGGACGACATCAGCCTGCGCCTGAGCACGATTCGCGACCTGCCGCCCGGCGCCGGCCCGATCGAGTTCGTCAAGGACTTCGGCGACACCGCGGCGCTGATGCTCACCGTCGCGAGCCCGAAGGTCGACGCGGTGGAGCTGTCGCTGCGATCGCGCGCCATCCGCGCCGCAATCGCCGCGGCGCGCGACACCGTGGCGCCGGCGGATCGGGCGGCGCGAGCCTCGCTCATCGTGGCCTTCCCGGCCTCGCTCAGCACGGCGATCGGCGAGCGCCACCGCGATCTCGTGGTCCGCGTGCTGACAGACGACGGGTTGATCCGCAACGCCGTGCCGCTCGCCGGGCCGGGCTACGTCGGCGCCGACTTCACGACGGCGGCAGATGATGCCACGCTCGCGGCGGCGCTCCAGCGGGTGATGGTCGAGCGGCTGGTACCGGGCGAATATCATCCCGACATCTGGTCGCCGGCGCTCATCCGCGATCCCGCCACGACCGAGGCGGCGCTCTCGTCGGTGGCCGGCGATCGCTACACCTACCGTGAGCTGGACCTCTATACCGACCTGATCAAGCGCACGCTCCAGACCGTGCCGCAGGTGTCGAAGGTGGTGCGCGCCGGCCTGCTGCCCGAGCAGATCTTTCTCGAGTACTCGCAGGAGCGCCTGACCACGGCGGGCGTGCCGCTGACCCGCCTGGCCGAGGTCCTCAACGCCCGGAACATCTCGGTGCCCGGCGGCATGCTCGACATCGCCGGCACCTCGCTCCTCATCGACCCGTCGGGCGAGTTCAAGTCGGCTGAAGAGATCGGCGACGTGATCGTCGGCACGTCGCCGTCAGGGCGGCCGGTCTACCTGCGCGACGGCGTCGAGATCAGCCGCGGCTACCAGACGCCGCCGCGCTATCTGAACTACTACCTGTCGCGTGATCAGTCGGGCGCCTGGCGCCGCGGCCGCTCCATCACGCTGGCCGTCCAGATGCGGCCGGGCGAGCAGATCGGCGACTTCGGCGAGGCGGCCAACGCGGCGCTCGCCGGCCTGGCGCCGCGCCTGCCGTCCGACCTGGTGATTGCCCGGCCGTCGGACCAGCCGCTGCAGGTGCGCGAGAACGTCGACCTGTTCATGAGCAGCCTGTACGAGGCGATCATCCTCGTCGTGCTGGTGGCGCTCGTCGGGTTCTGGGAATGGCGATCGGCGCTGGTCATGGCGCTGGCCATCCCGATCACCCTCGCCATGACGTTCGGCATGATGGACGTGCTCGGAATCGACATCCAGCAGGTCTCGATCGCGTCGCTGATCATCGCGCTCGGGCTCCTGGTGGACGATCCGGTGGTCGCGGGGGACGCCATCAAGCGTGAGCTCGACCGCGGCAACTCGAGCCTCGTCGCGGCGTGGCTCGGTCCGACCAAGCTGGCCACGGCGATCCTGTTCGCGACGATCACGAACATCGTGGCCTACCTGCCGCTGCTGATGCTGCAGAGCCAGATCGGCGCCTTCATCTACAGCCTGCCGGTGGTGCTCGCCTGCTCGCTGGTCGCGTCGCGCCTGGTGTCGATGACGTTCATCCCGCTCCTCGGCTACTACCTGCTGCGGCCGAGCCGTGGCAGGGTCGTGCCGCTGGCGGAACGGCGCGAGCGCGGGCTGACCGGGAAGTACTACCGGTTCGTCGGCGCCGCCATCGACCACCGCTGGATGGCGCTGGCCCTGGCGGTGCTGCTGCTCGTCGGCGGCGGCCTGGTGGTGTCGCGCCTGAAGATCCAGTTCTTCCCGAAAGACCTGTCCTATCTCTCATACGTGGACGTCTGGCTGCCCGAGGACGCCACCATCGGCGCCACCAACGCCGTGGCCGCGCAGGCGGAAGCCATCGTGCGGCGCGTGGCGGGAGAATACGGGACGGCGCATCCCGGCGAAGACGGCCAGCCGCGGCAGGTGCTCGTGTCGGTGACGTCGTTTGTCGGCGGCGGCGGACCGCGATTCTGGTTCTCGGTGGCGCCGGAGCTGTTCCAGCCCAACTACGCCCAGCTCATCATCAACGTTGCCGACAAGCACGACACCGGGCACCTCGCCGGTCCGTTGCAGCGCGCCTTCTCCGCGGAGATCCCGGGGGCCCGGCTCGACGTCCGGCAGCTCGAAACCGGCAAGCCGATCGGCATCCCGGTGGCGGTCCGCATTGCCGGCGACAACATCGACGAGCTCCGCCGCCTGTCGGCGGAGGTGAAGGCCATCTTCCGGGCCGTGCCCACCTCCGCGCAGGTGCGCGACGACTGGGGCGCCGAGAGCTTCAAGGTCAAGCTCGAGATCGACGCCGATCGCGCCAACTTCGCCGGGGTCTCGAACCTGGACGTCGCCGTGTCGTCCGTGACCGGCATGAACGGCTACCCGATCACCACGCTCCGGCAGGGCGATCAGCAGATCCCGGTGGTGGCGCGGCTGCGCGTGGACGAGCGGGCCCGCCTGTCGGACGTCCAGAACCTCTACGTCTACCCGCTCCAGGGCAGCGACGTTCGGGTGCCGCTCAAGCAGATCTCCACGGTGGACTACTCCATGAGCGACGAGAAGATCCGCCGCCGCAACCAGTTCCGGACGGTGACCGTGGCGACGTTCCCGGTACCCGGCGCGCTGCCCTCCGAGGTGCTCGGCGCGGCCCGGCCGCAGCTGAACGCGTTCGCCGAGACCCTGCCGGCCGGCTACACCATGCAGATCGGCGGTGAAGAGGAAGAACAGATCAGAGGCTTCCAGGAGCTGGCGGTCGTGATGCTCGTGTCGGTGGTCGCGATCTTCCTGGCGCTGGTCTTCCAGTTCCGCAGCGCGGTCAAGCCGCTCATCGTCTTTTCCGCCATTCCCTTCGGCATCGTCGGCGCGCTGGTGACCCTGATCCTGATGGGTGCTCCCTTCGGGTTCATGGCGTTCCTCGGTGTCGCCAGTCTGATCGGCGTGATCGTCAGCCACGTCATCGTGCTGTTCGACTTCATCGAGGAGGCGCACGCGGAAGGGGCGCCGCTGCGCGACGCGCTGCTCGATGCCGGGATCGTCCGGCTGCGGCCGGTCGTGATCACGGTGGGGGCCACCGTGTTCGGCCTGATTCCGCTCGCCCTGCACGGCGGGCCGCTCTGGGAAGGGCTGTGCTACACGCAGATTGGCGGGCTGACCACGGCCACGTTCGTCACGCTCATCCTGGTGCCGGTGCTCTACGCCATCTTCGTGCTGGACCTGAAGATCGTGAAGTGGGACGTTCCCGCCAGCGGCGCCCCCGAAGCCTCCGCGCACTAGCCGGCTGTCAGGGGTAGAGTGGCGCGAAGTATTTCACGTAGAAGACGGCGGCCAGGAAGAGGTGCCAGAGGGCGCCGCCGGCGGCCGACAGCAGGACCACCTGCCGCGTGAGCACCCCGTCGCGCGAGGCGGCCACGTAGGCATAGGCCCCGAGCGGCAGGAACAGGAGGAGGGCCGTCCAGGTCCCGGGCGAGTACCCGGCCAGGAGCGACGAGCCGCCGTGAAAGCCCGCCGCGTTGAGGATCACGAGCGCGGGCGAGGACAGGCTGAACGCCGGCACGCGCCACCCGACGACCGCGCAGGCCACGGCGAACAGCGTGACCCCGGCGTTCACGAGGTGGAAATCCTCCCACGACAGCGGCACCGAGAGGGCGCGACTCGACCAGCCGGTAAAATTGAGCGCGTATTCCTCGATGACGTGAACGCCGATGGCGGCCACGATCGCCCAGAGCACCCAGGAACGGTCCCGGTGGGCGGTCGAGCCAGTCTTGTCAGGGCTGTTTTTCATGACCGTGCCAACTGCATCCGACGCGCCAACCAGACCGACCGCCGCCGCGCAGGCTTTCTGGACGCGCTACTTCACTGTGTACGACACGCTGAACGAGGCGCGTCCCTATCAGGACATGATCGCGCGCCAGGTCGCCCTGCTCGCGCCGGCCCCGGGCAGCCGCGTGCTCGACGCCGGTACCGGGTCGGGCAACCTGGCGGCGGCGCTGGAACGTGGCGGCGCCGAGGTCACGGGCGTGGACTTCTGCGAGCCGGCGCTCGACCTGGCCCGTCCAAAGGCGCCGCGGGCGCACTTCCAGTTCGCCGATCTCACCAGGCCGCTCCCCTTTCCCGATGCGTCCTTCGACCAGGTCGCGTGCAGCGCGGTGCTGCACGTGCTGAGCCGCGACCAGCAGCGGTTCGCGATCCGCGAACTGGCGCGCGTCCTCCGTCCCGGTGGGCGGCTCGTGGTGACCGCGTTCGCCGACGGGTTCAATCCGCTCAAAGTCTATGCGGAAAGTCTCCGCGCCGAGGCCGCCTCGGCGGGAGGGCTGGCGGCGGCGGGCTTTGCCCTGCGCTACTCGTGGAACACGGCGCGGATCCTCTACTACGTCCGCCGGATCCAGCGTGAGCACAAGCGCGGCGCCTACGCCTACGTCAACGAAGGATCCCTGCGCGAGCTCCTCGTGGAGGCCGGCCTCGACCCCCGCGCCACCGAGCGGACCCTCGCGGGCCAGTGCGTGACGGCGCTCGGCGGCAAACCGCTGACCAACGGGGCTTCCGAGTGAACCCCATCGGACCAGGACGCCAGGTGAGCGAGCGGGATGCCAGGCGGGCGCTGGCGGAGGCGCCACGAGGCGCCACGCTGCTCGAGGTCCTCTCCGCGCCGGCCGCACAATGGGGGGCGCTGACCGCCCTGTCCGTCTCGCCGGACGGCCGCCAGGCGGAGTCGGCGTCCTGGAAGGCGCTGTGGGACGGCGCCCTGGGCCAGGGCGCCCGGCTGGCGGCGGAGATGGGCGGACCGCGCGAGCCGGTGCTGCTCGTCCTCCCGACGTCGCTGGCATTCTTCCACGCCTTCTTCGGCACGCTCGCGGCTGGCGGCGTACCGGTGCCGGTGGCGACGCCCACGACGACGAATCCGTCGCGGCTTGGCTGGTACCAGGACCTGCTCGCCGGCATCGCCCTCGACGCCGGGGCGAAGCTGCTCCTGACGACCGAGCGCCATGCCGCCCTGCTCACCGCCTGTCTCGCCGTGGCCGCCCCCCACGTGCGCGTGCTGGCGGTGAGCGACACCGCGCCCGGCCCCGAGCGTGGATGGGAGCCAGTGCCCGCCGCGCCGGGAGATCTCGCGCTCCTGCAATACACCTCGGGCAGCACCAGCCGCCCGAAGGGGGTGGCGCTGACGCACGGCAACATCACCGCGAACGCGGGGCTCATCGCCGAGGCCATCGTGACGCCGGAGTCGGTGGGCGTCAGCTGGCTGCCGCTCTATCACGACATGGGCCTGATCGGCGGGGCGCTGAGCGCCTTCTACAGCCGGGTCCCGATCCTGCTGATGCCGACCACCGTCTTCATCAAGGAGCCGGGCTCGTGGCTGCGCGCGATCGGCACGTTCGGCGGCACGATTACGCTGGCCCCGAACTTCGCCTTCCAGCACGCCGTGCGCCACGCCGCGCTCGACCAGCTCGAGGGAGTCTCGCTCGCCAGCCTGGTGACGGCGTTGAACGGGGCCGAGCCGGTCGACGCCGCCGCCATCCAGGCCTTCGAGGCCCGTTTCGCGGCCATCGGCCTGCGCCCCGGGACCGTCCGGCCGGTCTACGGCCTGGCCGAATCGTCGCTCGCCGTTACCTTCGCGGACGCCGGCTCTCTCGAAGTGGACGACGTGGACGCGGAGGTGCTCGAGCAGCAGGGGTCCGCGGTTCCCGCCGGACCCGGGGTCCGCCGCCGGCGCTTCGTCTCGGTCGGCCGGCCCCTCCGCACGCAGGAGCTGCGCATCGTCAACGAACGGGATCAGCCGCTGGCGGACCGGCAGATAGGCGAGGTCGTCGTCCGCGGGCCGTCGGTGATGCGGGGCTACTACAACCGGCCGGACGAGACGCAGCAGGCGCTGCGCGGCGGCTGGCTGCACACCGGCGACCTCGGCTACCTGGCGGCGGGGCGCCTGTACCTGACCGGGCGGTCGCGGGACCTGATCATCCGCTACGGCCGGAACTACTACCCCGCCGACATCGAGGCCGCGGTGGGCCGGGCCGAGGGCATGGGACGGGGCACGGCGGTGGCGTTTGCCGCCGGCGACATGCAGGAACCGCGGGTGGTCGTAGTCGCCGAGACGCGGCTCCGCGCCGGCGAGGAGCTGGCCGCGCTGGATCGGCAGATCCGCGAACGGTGCCACGAAGCCTTCCTGTTCGGCCCGGACGATGTCCGGCTCGTGCCGGTCGGCGGCATCCCCCGGACGACCAGCGGCAAGGTCAGGCGGGAGGAGACCCGGCGGCTCTACCTCGCCGGGGACCTGCCGCCGACCGGACGGCCAGCCTCAGAAACAGCTGGACCGCTGTAACGCGCTCGGCCGCCTTTACTGGAAGAACTCCAGCGCCTCCCGCTCTCCCCGGTACCACGACAGCTCCGCGTTCTTCATGATGTTCACGTAGTGCCGCTTCCGCTTGGTGTACTGCTCCTGGTTGTAGATCTGCGTCATCAGCCAGGTGTGGCCGTCCACCAGTTCGTCGGGGCTCATGTTCTTGGGCTGGAACGTCAGGTCGAACAGCGTGCACTTGTCCCAGATGCGGTCGTAGAGGAGGCGGCCTTCGGCCTGGAGCTGGTTGAGGAGCCGCGTGCCGGGGAACGGCGTCAGGATCGTGACCTGCGCCTCGAGCAGCTCGCTCTTCTCGATGAAGGTGCGGAGCGATTCGAAGATTCCCGGATCATCGCCGTCGTTGCCGACGATGAAGCAGCCGTTCACGGTGACGCCGTGCGACTGGATCTTCTTGATCGCGTCCATGTACTGGTTCATCCGCTTCAGCTTCCAGTTGACCCGGTCGATGCCGTCGAGCGACGTCGGGTTGACCGATTCGAGGCCGATGAGGATCTGCCGGCAGCCGCTCGCCGCCAGCAGGCGCAGCAGCTCGTCGTCGTCGGCGATGGAGATGTCCGTCTCGGTGAACCAGCGGAGGTCGAGATCGCGGATCTCGGTGAGGAACTCCTTGGCCCAGAAGCGGTTGGCGAAGGAGTTGTCGTCGGCGAGCTCGAAGAAGGCGTTGTCGCCCCAGATCTCCTTGATGCGGCGGATCTCGGCGACGACCTTGTCAATCGGCTTGCGGCGGTATTTCGGGCCGTAGAGCTTCGATGCGCCGCAGAAGGCGCAGTCGAGCGGACAGCCGCGCACGGTCTGGACGGTGATGCGGTTGTACTGCCGCCCCTTGAGCAGCTCGAAGGTGGGCATCGGGCTGTGCGCGAGGTCGTAGGTGCCGGGCGCCTGCTCGCGGTAGAACGGCTTGAGCGCCGCGGCGCCGCCGCGCTGGAAGTCGGCGACGATCTCCGGCCACAGCGCTTCTCCCTCGCCGACGCACACCGCGTCGGCATGGGCCTTGGCTTCCTCGGCGGCGAAGCTGGCGTGCAGCCCGCCGATGACGACCGGGATGCCGGCGGCGCGGAACCGATCCGCGAGGTCGTACATCTCGTAGGCCATCGCGGTGTAGGAGGTCAGGCCGACCAGGTCGTAGCTGGTGGTGGCGGGGTCGCAGGTCTTGATGTCCGCCACCTCGACGTAGTCCACTTCGACGTCGTCCGGCGTGAGGCCGGCGAGCACGAGGAGCGCCAGCGAGGGCAGCTGGGCGATGACCTTGCCGCGGTTGACGAACTGCGGCAGCGTGACGCCGACCTCCAGCAGCTTCTGGTTGTAGACCCGGACCCCGCTCATCGCGATCAAGCCGATACGCATCAATGTCTCCCGCTAGAGTTGCGCCGCCTGGTGGCCTTCTCTATGATTGGGCGTTAGCCAATTCCCGGAATCGTCCGTCTTCCCACGAGCCCGCCGTGCACACGACCGAACAAGACGTTGCCGCCATCGTTGCGGCGATTACCAAGGCGCCGCTGGACCGCATCAAGCCCGACACCGATCTGCGCGTCGATCTGAACGTCGACTCCCTGCAGGGCCTGCAGATTGTCGCAGCGCTCGAGAAGCACTTCGGGATCACCGTGCCCGACGAGGAGCTCGATCTCTACTCCGACATGCGGACCATCGTAAGCACCGTCGATCGGCTGCGCGGCACCGTGCCGTAGAACCCCGCGCCCGGCCAGGGCGCCCTGGTTCCCCCGTGACGGCTGTCCCGGCGAGTGGGTCCCCCGACGCCGACTACGTCCGCGGCGAACCAAACTGCGCGGCGGCCGTCTCCGGCAGCCGGAAGTGCGTTTTCTGCGCTTCGCACGTCGCCATCCACTGGACCATCCAGGGGCAGGTGAGCTTCGCGAGGCGGGCAAACAGCATGTGCTCGCCCCAGATGCGCCGCGTGGCGTGCAGGGCGCGGAGCAGCCTGCGGTGCTCCGGCACCGCGAGCTGGTCGGCGACCCGCTGCCCCATCAGGTAGCGCATCAGGGTCGGCGGCACGTCCTTCACCAGCCGCGGCATCATGCATTCCATGATGTGCACGACCTCTTCGATCAGCACCTTGGCTTCCATGGTCTCGGTGCACGACCGCTCGAACAGCTGCTTGTGCAGGGCGCGGGCCTCGGCGACGTCGGCCGGCTGGAGCTCGTCGCACATCCCCAGCAGGTGGCCGACGGTCTTCCAGGCGCAGAGCGTCGCCTCCTGCTCCTCCGGCGTCTGGACGATTCCGAGCTTCGCCAGGCCGTCGATGGTGCAGAAACAGAAGGCCAGCACCGCTTCGCACGTGTCCGGCTGATTGATGGGTTCCCCGAACCGTGCCGTGTCCCACGCTTTCGCGGGCTCCTGCGGGAGGCGCAGCATGATCCGGATGCCGGAGTGTATCATGCGCAGCTTCTGGACCGTGGTGACGCCGGGCCCCTTGCGGACCTCGGGCAGCGCGGCGCCGCGCTGCCGCGGCGAGCTCCAGGACCTGCGCCAGCCCGCCATACTGCGTGATGCTGGCGACGAACTGCGCAATTTCGAGCATCCGGTTGCGCAGCGAGTCGGGGCTGAAGATCTTCGCCAGGTAGAAGGACCGTGCCCCGGCCGGATTGGTGAAGAAGTGCGGCACGGCGCACATCAGGAGCACCACCGTGGACACCGGGCCGTAGGAGACGAACAGCTCCTCGGCGCGGCGGACTTTCGCCGGCTCGACGAACGCCGGGTAGTCCACCGGCGTGGCGAACCACTCCCGCATGCGAGCCGGCAGGTGGGCCGGGATGGGCGCCTCCCAGTCCTCGAGCGCCTGCGTCAGCGCGATCAGCCCCCTGGGGCCATCGCGGTGGAACAGTTCGGCGGCGAGCGGGTCGGTCTCCGGGTCCGCCACCAGCCGGAGCTCGTCGAGCCGCGCGTTCGACCAGCGAGTAGGGACCACGGCGGTCCTGGGCGTTTCCGAAACCAGCACGGACGTCATCGATGGGGCACCTGGAGGAAACCGGACGGCCGGCGGGGCCGGCGGCCCCGCCCGTCAGACCGCGGCAACGCGATCGTTGGCACGGCTGTCCTTCTGGTGCAACCGGCGGCGGAGTTTCACCAGCGTCCGGACGATGTACACGTACAGGACGAGGATGATAATCCACATGGCCGGGTCGAACGGCGGCACCTGCCGCAGCACGCCGGCCAGCTGCGGGCCGACCCAGCGATCGATGGCGATCGTGCCGCGCTGCCCGAGGTAGAGCAGCAGCCCGGCGGTGCCGAGTGCGGCGACCGCCACCCAGACGAGCTCCGCCAGCGTGCTCCAGAGCGCCGCGACCTTGCTCGTCGCGCCGCGGAACACCTGCGCGTGGCGGCGGACCAGGATGCCCTGGAACAGCGTGTAGTCGTTGACCCGGTCCTGGATGTCGAGCGCCGTGGCGTAGGAGTTGATCGACCGCCGCACCATCTGCGTGCTCAGGATCGCCTGGATGCGCCGTCCCTCCGCCTTTTGGAAGTAGCGCTGGAGCATCCGGGTGTAGTTCACGTCCGGATAGAGGTAGATGAGCGAGGTGTCGAGGGTGGTCAGGGCGCGGTGGATGCGCAGCCAGGCCCAGGCCATCGTGCAGCGATAGGCCACCAGGATCCTGACCACCTGGATGGTGGCGTTGTCGAGCGACTTGTCGTGATACGGCAGCTCGCGCACCAGGGTGCGGGTGGCCCAGGCGCGCAGCGCCCCGACCAGCTCCTCTTTCGCCTGGTCGGTGTCGATATTGGGCAGGCTGGCGGTGAGCAGCAGGCAGAGATCCGCTCCCTTGGCGTAGTCGCGCATCGCCAGCGCCTTAATGAACATGCCGAACTTCGCCAGGTATTCGCGCTCGGTGAAGTTGGTCGAGCCGAAGTCGATGAGCGCGATCCGGTTGTCGCGCAGCAGGACGATGTTCCCGGGGTGGAGATCGCCGTGATAGAGGTTGTTCTCGAGCAGCTGGCGGAAGATCGAATGAATGAGCCGGCGCGCCACCCGCCGCGGATCGACGTTGTTCTCGGTGAGCCAGGCGGCCAGCTTCTCCGGATCGCGGTCGGCGAGCTTGATGTAGTCCGCCATGAGGACCGCGTGGATGAACTCGGTGACCAGCACGCGCTGCGACGAGGTACCGCGAGAACAGCTTGGGCACGTAGATCTTGTGGGCGCGCAGCGACTTCCGCATCCGGCGGACGGAGGAGGCTTCATAATGGAAGTCGAGCTCCTCTTTCATCACCGCGCACAGCTCGTCGTAGCCGAGGTCCCAGCGCATGTGCGGCTTGAAGCGGACCAGCTGCAGCAGCCGCACGACCCAGCGGACCGCCACGAGGTCCTTGGCGAACATCTGCTTGGCGTACGGCTTCTGGACCTTGACCGCGACGTAGACCCCTTCCTGCCGGAGCTTGGCGCGGTAGACCTGCCCGATGGACGCTACCGCGAAGGGCTGCTCGCCGAACTCCTCGAAGTAGTCCTCGATGGGCGCCCCCATGTCCTCTTCGATGATGCGGCGGGCGTGCACCGTCGGGAAGCCGAGCGCGCGGTTCTGCAGCCGTCCGAGCTCGTGGCAGAACTCCCGCGGGAACAGGTCGATGCGGAGCGACAGCAGCTGCCCGACCTTGAGCCAGAGGCCGCCGAGGGTCTCGAAGGTGTCGCGCAGGCGGATGCCGGCCAGGCGCCCGTCCAGTTCCCCCCTGGCCCGCAGCACCAGCAGGCCGATCAGGTAGCCGACCACGGCCACGAGGACGGTGACCGTCCGGCCCGGCGCGGGGGGCCGGGATTCGGCGATGATGATGCGGCCCCGTTCGGAGGGGTCCACGAGGCGCGTCGGGATCAGCCGCGTTGGCAGCATGTGGGGGGCAGGAGGGTCACGGGAGCGTGTGCTATCATACACGCCCGAACGCAGTGGATTCGAGGAGTGGCACACAATGGACATGCCTCACGTGCGAGCAACCGTTCGTCGCATCACGATTTTCGACCGCGACGCGACGGGCAGCCTGCGCCCGGTCGTCGTCTACAACCGGCGCCGCAGCAAGAAGAAGCAGACCAAGGGATTGCAGCCGCTCGAGCGCGCCGTGCGCACGGTGGCTGACGCGAACGACGCGTTCGCCAGCACCTATTCGCGGCGGCACCGCCGGTCGAACCGCAAGCGCAAGGACGGCTGGCTGCGCGACGCGCTCGTCAACGTCGCCAAGGCCGGCAACAAAGGGCGCAAGGAACTGGAAGTCAGCCGCATTCTCAACTGGTAAGGAGACGTCCTGATGGCCGCTACGCCCCGCAACTCGGACGCGGACGTGCTCGACACGTCCGCCTCAAGTCTTACGACGGTGCACGCCCCCGTGGTCCTCGACCTCGGCAAGCGCCGCCGGAAACAGGTTAAACAGCTCCGCCGCGGCGAAGGCAAGCTGCTCGACGACATCAACGGCGCGGTCGAGGAGCTGCGCACGGCCGGCACGCTCAGCGCCGTCAGCCAGCCGGTGATCGTGGTCGTCCGGGAGAAGCGGCGGAAGACCAAGTCGCTCCTGCCGCTGCTCTAATCGGTGTGCCGCCGCGCAGGGATGGCGCCTGCGCGGCGCGTCCGCCGCTCCTCGGGTCGGTCTTTCTCACTTCTGCACACCACGCGCCGGCTCACTGGCCGTCCGCTGCGGCTCAGCGCTGGCGGCCCCCTGCGGAGAGCAATGAAAACAGCGACCTCGCTCGTCCTGGCAGCCGTCCTTCTGTTCGTGGCGCCGGCACCGGCGGCCGCCCACACGCTCGTTTCCGAACTCCTGCTGAAGGCGCTGCTCTCGGACGTCGTCCTGGCGCCCCCGACCGGACCCTTCGCCAGCCACGAGGCGCACTTCAAGCCGGTGCTCAGCCCGGGCGAGGTGGCCCCCGGCTTCGAGCTGAACCAGCTCGAGATCCCGCTGGCGATCAACTCGGTGATCGCCTCGCAGCTCTCCACCGTGCCGCTCGGCTCGTCGTCCGGAGGGTTCGCCTACACCTTTGACCCCGCGCTCGGGACGTTCTCGCGCCAGAGCAGCACCTTCGGCTCGGCGTTCGCCGAACGGGCCCTGACCGCCGGCCGCGGCCGCTGGAACCTCGGCTTCAACGTCCAGCGGGCCACCTACGACTCGCTCGAGGGGCAGCGCCTGCGCGACGGCGACATCCGCGTCTACCTGGTCCACCAGGACTGCTGCGGCGCCGCGAATACCCCCGGCACCCCCCCGGATCCGTTCTTCGAAGGGGACCTCGTCGGCAACCGGCTGTCGCTCGATCTCTCGAGCAGCACCTTCTCGGCGTTCATGAACTACGGCGTCACCGACCGGCTCGACATCGGCGCGGTCATCCCCGTGGTGACGATCGACATGCACGTCAGCGTGACCTCGCGGATCATCCGGCTCGCGACCGACAGCAACCCAGGCATTCACACCTTTCCCGACGGCAGCTCGGAGCGCACGAATACGGAGAGCGCCCGCGCCCAGGGGCTCGGCGACATCCTGCTGCGCGGCAGGTACCGCCTGTTCGACGCGGCTGGTGGCGGGATCGCGGCAGGCGTCGACCTGCGCCTGCCGACCGGGGATTCGGCGCAGCTGCTCGGCGCCGGCGGCTTCCAGACGAAGCTGTCCTTCATCGGCTCGATGGCGTCGGGGCCCTTCTCGCCCCACGTGAACGTCGGCTACACCTTCAGCGGCGACCCCGATCCCGACCCTCTGTCGGTGGCGCCCCGCCGCCCCGACGAGTTCAGCTACGCCGCCGGCTTCGACACCGCGATCGGACCGGCCGTGACGTTTTCAGCCGACCTGCTCGGCCGCTCGCTGCGCGATCTCGGCCGGCTCGTGCCGGTGACCCGGCAGTTCCCCTTCACGACCCCGGCCGGGGCGTTCGGGGTGTCGGCGTTCGAGGAGTTCACCCGCCGCCCGGGCGACCTGACCACGGTCGTCGGCGCCGCCGGCGTCCGCTTCAACCCGGTCGGGAGCCTCCTGATCTCGGCGCAGTTCCTCGTGCCGATCAGCAAGGCCGGCCTGACGGACAACGTCACGCCGGTGCTCGGCCTCGACTACTCCTTCTGACCGCGCCGGACCCGGACGGCGGTTCGCCGCCGTCCCTCTCACGCGAGCGGGTCCAGCTCGAACAGGTCCACCGGCTCGGCCCGTCCGCGCAGCGTGACGCGGCCGAGCGGACGCACCGGCGCCACCCCTTCCACCGCGCCGCAGCAGGCGCCGCTGAGCACAATCTGGTTCGGCTCGCACGCCTCCCCCATCATCCGCGAACAGGTGTTCACCACGTCGCCGAGCACGGTGTACTCCCGGCGCCTCGGCGAGCCGATGTCGCCGACGGTCGCGCGCCCGGAGTTGATGGCGATCCGCAGCGTCACCGGCGGCTGCAGGTTCAGGCCGGCGATGGCCCGGCGCATCATCAGCGCCGCCCTGGCGGCGCGGGCCTGGTGGTCGGGCTGGGTCAGCGGCGCCCCGAACACCGCGAGCACGGCATCGCCGATGAACTTGTCGAGCGTGCCCTGCTCGGCGAACACCGCGTCGCACATCACCGCGAAACAGCGGTTCAGCAGCCGCGCGACGTCCGACGGCGCCATGTGCTCCGCCATGGTGGTGAAGCCGACGATGTCGGCGAAGAGCACGGTGAGCTCGCGCTCCTCGGCCAGGAACGGCGCGTCGGCCCCCCCCTGCTGCGCCAGGATCTGGTCCACCACGGCGGCCGAGTGATAGCGCTGCAGGCGTTCGCGGTTGCGCGCCTCCTGGAACACTCGCGCGCTCAGCCGCGCCTGCTCGATGGCGACGGCGGCGTACGCCGACAGCGCCTGCAGCACGTCGAGATCCGCCGCCGACAGCGGGGTCGAGCGCGGGCTGTCCACGTACAGCACGCCGATCGCCTCGGCCTGGTTCCGACAGCGGCACCGACATGAACGAGCGGATGTTCGACGCCTTCACGCTCTCGACTTCCGCCAGCGCCGGATCCAGCTGGGCATCGATCGCCAGCATCGCGAGCCGTTCGTCGATGGTGCGGCGGACGATGGTCCGGCTCAGGCTGGTCTGGCCGACCGGGCGGCCGTCGCGGCTCCGCGCCACCTGCGGCACGACCTGGCCGGTCGCCGGATCGACCAGGAGGAGGAACGCGCGCTCGGCCGGGACGGTATCGAGCGCCACCGCGGCGACCCGCTCGAGAATCTCGGGCAGCGGCCGCCAGTGCACCAGCTGGCGCGAGATCTCGGTCAGCAGCGCGACCAGCCGGCCCGGCTCCGCCGCCGGCCGCGGCATCTCCGCCGTGCCGGCGGGGGCATCGACCCGCCGGTAGACGGTGCCGGGCGTCTCGAGCACGGAGTGCAGCTCGCTGCAGGACCAGCGGGATGGGGACTGCCTTCTCCACCCGCAGCGCGAACCGCCCGAGCACCACCACGTCGCCGTCGTGGACCTCGGCCTCCGTCACCGCTTCCCCATTGACGAACGTGCCGTTGCGGCCGCCCAGGTCGGTCAGCGGCAGCGGTCGCCGTGCACGCGAAACCGCGCATGGCGTCTCGAGATGCCGGGATCGTCGATCGGCAGGTCGCACATCGGGGCGCGGCCGACGATGGTGTCGCCGGCCGCCAGCGCCTGGCGCTTCAGCACGCTGTCGAAGGTGTAGAGCAGTGTGAACATCGGAACGGCTGCCGGCCGGGTACAGGGCGCGGATACCCTCGTTTGAGCGGAGAATTACGCTGATCGCGGCGATTTCCGCGCATCGAGCGATTTGAACGCTGGCGCTGCAGAGCCTAGTATAAAGGCCATGACGCCCTCCCCTTCGGGTTCCGGTTCGGGTGGACGCGGCCCGGCGGCGCCCGCGGTCACGCCGTCCGGTTTCGTCAGCCGCTACCAGGTGCTCGAGAAGATTGGCGAAGGCGGCATGGGCTCCCTGTATCTCGCGCGCGACCCGGCCATCGATCGGCTCGTTGCCATCAAGGTCCTGCGCCGGGGCTACGACACCCCGGAGCTGCGCGAGCGCTTCACCCGCGAGGCCCGCGCCGCCGGCCGGCTGCGGCACCCCAACATCGTCACCATCTTCGATGTCGGCGAGCACGCCGGCGACCCCTTCATCGCCATGGAGTTCCTTGCCGGCGAGACGATGGCGGAGCTCGTGGCGCACGGCGCCCGGCTGTCGCTCGCCCGCCGGCTGAAGCTGACCGAGGAGCTGTGCGACGGGCTGGCCTACGCGCATCGCGCCGGGATCGTGCACCGCGACATCAAGCCCGCCAACCTGATGGTGGACGCCGAGGGCGTGCTCAAGATTCTCGACTTCGGCATCGTCCGGCTCGACGAATCGGTGGTCACGCAGTCGGGCGTGCTGGTCGGCACGGTGAACTACATGTCGCCCGAGCAGGTCATGGGCGCCGGGGTCGATCACCGGAGCGACATCTTCGCGGTCGGCCTGGTGGCGTACGAGCTGCTGACGGGGCGCCAGGCGTTTCCGGGCACGCTCAAGGACGGGTTGTTCAACCGGATCCTGACCGTCGCGTTCGAGCCGATCACGGCCAGGCTGCCGGAGCTCGACCCGGCGATTGCGGCGGTGGTCGAGCGGGCGCTGCAGCGCGAGCCGGCGGCGCGCTACCAGGATCTGGCCCGCATGCGGAACGACCTGGCGCGCGTGCGGCAGCGGCTCGAAGCGGCCGAGGAGGCGGACCTCGAGCAGGTGGGCGTGGACTCGGGTGAAACCGTCATCTCGATGACGCCCGCGCCGACGCCGGCCGCGGGGGTGCCGGCCGGGAGCTCGCCGGTAGTCGAGGCGGCGGAACGGGCGCTCGCCAGCGGCGACTTCCGCGCCGCGCTGACGCTGGCCGGCCGCTCCGCGGCGACGGCGCCGAACGATCCCAGCGCCGGGCGGATCATGGCGCAGGCGCAGGCCGGGCTGCTGGAGCGCGGACGGTCGCTCGAGAGCAGCGAGACCAGGCTGGCTCCCCCACCAGTGATCCCCGGGTCCGCCGCCTCCGCGCATCCGCCAGCGGGCAGGCGCGTGCGCGCCCGTCTGGATCGCCGTCGCCGCGGTCGTGGCGCTCGCGGCGCTTGCGGGTGGCATGGCCCTGATGCGGAACGGCGGCGCTCCGGCAGCCGCGCCGGGTGATTCCACGGTGGCGCAGCCGTCCGACCTCAAGCCGGCCGCGCCGGCAGAGGCGGAGGCTGCGGCAACGGACGGTGGACGGCGTTCCTCGGAAGAGCGGACAGATTCCCGCCCGTCGTCTGCCCGCGACGCCAGTCCCCCGGCTGCGGCCGGCAGCGCCGCTCGCAACGCGACGGCCCCATCGGCTGTCGCCGCTCCCCCTCCCGCGAGGCCGGTCCCTTCCGACCGCCGCCGTGGCGCCCGCGACCATTCTGCGCGTGGGCCGCGATACCGCCCCGCCCAGGATTCACTACGTCGCGCCGCAATACCCGGCGTCGGCCGCCGCCGCGCGCGCCCGGGGCTCGGTCCAGATCGACCTGACGGTCGGCCGGGACGGCCACGTGGCGGACGCGCAAGTGACCGCCCCGCTGGCGCCCGATTTCGACCGCGCGGCGCTCGCCGCTGTCCGGCAGTGGGAGTTCACGCCGCTCACGCGCGACGGCGTGGCGGTGCCGTTCGTCTACCCGGTCACGGTGGACTTCGTGCCGCCCGACGTTGGATCGACGCGCCAGCCTCGCCGGCCTCGCCGCCGCCCGCGCCGGCCCCGGTAAAAGCGGCTCCGTCCGCCGCCGCCGCCACCGCTCGCGCGAGGCATGCCGCCCGCTGCCCCCGCGAAGGGCGCTCCCGACATCCGCGCGGAGTCGTCCGCCATCCAGGAGCTGCTCCGCCGCTACGCGCAGGCGTGGGAATCGCGCGATGCCGACGCCGTCGCCCGGCTGCACCAGCTCTCGCCCGGACAGCTCGCCGACGTGCGGTCCACGCTCGACGAGGCGCAGGCGTACGGGATGCGGATCGACGTGCACGACATCAGCGTGGAGCCCACCGGCCGCCGCGCGACCGTCCGGGCCTCGATCGAGCGGACGTTCAACCCGAGGAGCCGCGGCCGCTCGCAGACCGTGACCACGGCCAGCGAGCTCGTCCTCGAGAAGCGCGGCGACGCGTGGATGGTGACGGGGCTGCGGTAACCGGGGCTACGCCAGCCGCAGCCCTTCGGGCAGGGACTCGCCGAACACGCGCCCCGCGTCGAGGCGATCGGGGGCGACGACGGTGCGAAGGCGCTCCGCCGCCTCGGGGAACCTGGCCTCGTCCAGCCGGGCGGCCGCCTCGAGCCGGATGTCCTCCGGGAGATCGCGCGCGGCATCGCCAGTCAGGGCGCCGAGCTGGGCGATCGCCCCCGCGCCGTCGGGCGTGATCTTCCTTCACCGCCAGGAGGCGCGTCAGCCACCGCGCCGCGGTCTGCGGCGCGACCACCGCGTTGAGCGGGCCGTAAAGCGGGTGGCGCGTCCCCAGGCGGCCGATCGCCCAGAGCCAGCTGGCGTGCCGCGGCTCGCGGCGGATCTTCTCGAGCAGCGCGTCGCCGATGGTCGTGCGCAGGCCGGCGTCCAGCCGTTCGAGCGACGCCAGCAGCCGCCACGCCTCGCGCTCGATCTGCGGGTTCAGGCGCGCCGGCTTGCGCTCGCGCAGCCCGAGCTGTCCCGAGACCCGCTGCGCCAGCTCACGCTGCTGGCCCGCGGTGAACCCCGCCGCCACCCGCTGCCACAGCACCAGCCATTCCACCTGGTTCTGGATCTCCCTGGGAAAGGCCAGGCCCGCCGCGTAGACCTTGCGCAGTTCCGACACGCGCCACTCGTCGAGGGCGCTGCCGAAACCGGGCCGCGTGCAGAAGCCCGTCAGGTTCAGCCATCGCGCTTCGCTGGCCGCATCCGTCGCGCGGCCGCGCACGGTCTCGAGCAGCACGTCGGCGAGCCGGCGGATGGCGGCGAGCGGCCACGCCGCCTTGCCGTGTCCCAGCGCGTTCTCGAGCTCGCCGACCAGCGTGGGCGAGGCCGCGGCCTGCCGCGCCGGCCCGAACGCCGCCCGGATCAGGGCCGCGGCGCGCTCGACGGCCTCCTCGGGGACGACGACTTCCGCCGCGGGCCCCTCGTCCGGCGGCGGCCCCGTGTCGTCGAGCGGATCGACCTCGAGGCCGCGCAGGTTGAAGGCCAGGCGCCAGCGGTGGTCGGTCACCCGCGACTCGCACCACAGCTCGAGCGTGCCGGTCTCGGTGAACACCGTCGCGAGCTGAATGGCGAGCGGCTGGCGCCGCGACCGCTTGCCGTAGCGGAACGTGGTGACCAGCGGTGCGTGGCGCGTGGCGCCCTCCGCGGCCCGCAGCGTGACGAGCGCGTCGGGCGGATCGGTCCGGTCGATCGAGCTGTAGAGCGTGAAGGCGCCCGGCTGATTGGTCATCACCGTGAACTCGCGCTCGAGCGCGATGCGGGTGCCCTCGTTCGTCCCCCGCGGCAGGACGCAGACCGCTGCCGTGCCTGCCGGGCCCGCCGGCGCCTCGTCCTGTGCCGCGGCCGCGTCAGCCCTGGCCACGCCCACGTAGTACGACCGCGCGCTGCCCGCGCGGATGAGCAGGTGGCGCGCCGCGCCGGGCTGGCTCCGGAGCCTGCCGTAGAATGCCGCGCCGATCGCCACCGCCGCTTCCGGCCTGGCGTTCTCGAGCACGGCGGGCCGCCGGCCGAACCAGCCGGCGAGCGCCTCGATCACGCGGTCACGCGCGAGCGCCGGGGTGAAGAACCCGCCGTTGAACAGGACGGCATCCGGACGCGCCTGCCCGTCCGGCGCCGTCCGTGCCGCGCGCGCCAGGAAGGCCGCCAGATGCCGCGTGATCGCCGGCTCCGTCTCGAACGGCAGCCCCATCTCGCGCAGCCCGACGCGGCGATCGCGCGCCGGCAGGTCATCGGCGGCGGTCAGCGGCAGGAATCCTTCCGTGAGCGTCCGGATCACGACGTCGCGCGACAGGGTGGCCGTCGCCCCGCCGCCGACAATGCCGCGCCCCGACCCGAGGATCGTCACCGCGACCTCTTCGAGTGCCGGGTTCGAGAGCAGCGCTTCCTTGGCCGCACTGCACTTGCGCCGCAGCGTGAGCCGCTGCGCGAGCGACAGCTTGCCGCCGCCCCCGAGCTGCTCTTCCAGCAGCATCGCGAGCGCGAGGTCGAGATTGTCGCCGCCGAGCAGCAGGTGCTCGCCGATGGCAAAGCGCTCGAACGTCAGCTCGCCATCTTCGACGGCCGGCGCGGATCAGGCTGAAGTCGGTGGTCCCGCCGCCGACGTCGCAGACGAGCACGCAGTGCGCCGTCGGCGAGCAGGTCGCCGATGCGGCCGCGGTGTGCCGCGATCCAGGCGTACAGCGCGGCCAGCGGGCTCCTCGAGCAGGGTCAGGCTGCTCGAAGCCGGCGCCGCGCGCGGCCGCGACGGTCAGCTCCCGGGCTTCCTCGTCGAACGAGGCAGGCACCGTCAGGACGATGGGCTGCTGCTCGAGGCGAACGGCCGACGTGCCGGCCGCCGCCTGCTCGTGGTTCCACGCGTCGCGGAGATGCGCCAGCAGGCGTTGCGAGGCCGCCACCGGCGAGAGCACGCGCCCGCCTTCGGCGCCCCACGGCAGGAGCGGCGCGGAGCGGTCGCACGTGCGGGTTCGACAGCCACGACTTCGCGGAGGCGATCTGCCGGGACGGGACGAGCGCTCCCTCGTTCCGGGCGAACTCGCCGGCGACGGCGTCGGGCGCGGCGTCCCACGGCAGGCTGAGCGTCCCGCCCCGCCGCTGCGGCGTCGTCCGGGAGATAGAGGAATGACGGAAGGGTGGGCCGGCGCGCGAGCTCGCCGGGAGCCACGAGCTGCAGGATGTCGTGGACGCGAACCGCGCCGCGTCCGCGCGCCGAGGCCACGGCGGAGTTGGTGGTGCCGAGATCGATGCCGACGACCGTGGTGGCCGTGGCACCGCTCAGGCGTCCCGCTCCCGGATGTTCAGCTCGAGCTTCCATCGCTGCCCGCCGCGGGTCCTGCGCTCGATGACGGGGCGGCCGCGACGCACCAGAGCTCCAGGGTGCCGATCTCGGTGACCCGGCTCTCGAGCGTGACCGGCACGGTGGTGTGCTCCTCGCCGTCCACCTGCAGGATCACTTCGAGCGGGCTCAGCTCCTCGAGATCGTCGCCCCAGTCTTCGATCATGGCGCCGACCGGATCGGTCTTCCGGACGGTCGAGCTCAGGAACCTGAACTCGGCCGGCTCGCCGACGACCAGGCCGAACTGCCGGCCGGCCAGCGGCGCTCGTCCCCTCTTCCATGCCGAACGGGACGACGCACAGCGCCTTGAGCGGCGCCGGCATGCCTGGCACCGCCGGCATCGCGCTCTCGACGCCGATGTAGTAGCTGCGCGGGGCACCGCTGCGAATCCGCACGCCGCGCCCGCGGCGCGCCGCGCCGTAGTAGGCCGCGCCGTGCGCCACCGCGTGGTCCAGGTCGGGCGCGTCGAGGACGTGACGCGCGTCGAGCGCCGCGAAGCCCTCCTGCCGCAGCCAGCCGCCGAGCACCTCGACGATCCGCGCGCGCAGCGGGTCGGCCTTCATGACGCCGCCGTTGAAGAGGACGTGCGTGGGGCACGCGAGCCCGGTCGATCCCCGCCTGATCGCCGGGCCGGTGCCGCCGGCGTCGGTCTGGCGCGCGCAGGAATCGCGCGAGATGGCGCGTGACGGCGGCATCGGCGGCGTACGGCAGCCCCATCTCCTGCAGGCCGACACGGCGCTGCCGCGCCGGCATGTCGTCGCTGGCCACGACTGGAAAGAAGCCGTCGAGCAGCGCCTGGTTCACGTCTTCGATGGTGAGCGACGAGGTGATGGTGCCGCCGACCAGCCTGGCGCCGCGGCCGAGCAGCGTGATCGGACGCTCCCGTTCGGCCGGGTTGCTCAGCAGCGCCTCCTTCGCGAGGCGCGCCTGGTGCCAGAGCCCGTGCAGCTGCCAGGTGTCGACGCGGTGTCCGGCACTCTCGAGCCGCGCCTGCAGCAGGCGGGCGAGCGCCAGATCCATGTTGTCGCCGCCGAGCAGGATGTGCTCGCCGACGGCCACCCGTTCGAGGCTCAGGTCGCCATCGCGCTCGGCCACCGCGATCAGGCTGAAGTCGTCGTGCCGCCGCCGACGTCGCACACCAGGACGAGATCGCCCACGGTCACGCGCCGGCGCCAGCCGTCGCCGAGGGCGTCGAGCCACGCGTAGAACGCCGCCTGCGGCTCCTCGAGCAGCGTCACGTGCGCGAGGCCGGCCGCCTGGGCCGCCCGCACGCGTCAGCTCGCGGGCCTCTTCGTCGAACGACGCCGGCACGGTCAGGAAGACATCCTGCTGCGCCAGCGCGGTGCCCGGCGCGGCAGCGGCCATCTCCGCGTCGAAGGCCGCGGCCAGGTGCCGCAGGTATTCGGCGGAGGCGTCCACGGGCGACAACTGCGACACCTCGGCGGGTGCGCCCCACGGCAGGATCGGCGCCGTCCGGTTGGCGCCGCCGTACGACAGCCAGGACTTGGCCGACGCCACCAGCCGCGCCGGGTTCTCCGCGCCGCGCCGCCGCGCGAGCTCGCCCACGACGTACCTGGGCGCGGGGTCCCACGGCAGCGCGATCGCGCCGCGCGGAAAGTCAACGTCGCCGGGCACGTAGAGGAACGACGGCAGCAGCGAGCGTCCGGCAACCTCCCCCGCGCTCATCAGCTGGGGGACCTCCATGGCCTGCACGCGGACCTCTTCCGGAGGCCCGCTGCTGTCCAGCCAGGCGAGGGCCGAGTTGGTCGTCCCGAGATCGATACCGACGACGAAGCGGGGAGGCACGCGGGAATCCAGGCTAGGTGACTTCGACTTCCGCGGGCGCGACGATGGTGCGGCCGGTGGAAGGCAGGGGTGGCAGTGCGATCCGGGTGACGTCCCAGCCGCGGTGGCGCAGCACGCCGGTGAGCGGCGGCGCGCCGGCCGTGTTGCCGACGACCTTGACGCGCGCGGGATCTTCGCCGCGCGCAACCGTCACCGTCCGCCCCTCTTCGTCAGCCAGGACAGGAGTGAGGGTGAGATAGCGGCCGAGCGAATCGCGACAGCCCGTGTGCACGTCGCGGACGGCGGCGCCAACCTGCGCATCGGGATAAGCCGTCAGGTCTTCCATGAGGAAGTCGACCAGCCGGCCGTCGCGCTGGAGCAGCGCCAGCATCTGCACGGCGCGCTCGCCCGTATCAGAGGGCGGGGTGACGGGTGCTGCAGGCGCCGCAGCCTCGGACGCATGGGCACCGGTAAACGCGGCAAGGATGTCGGCGGCAATCCTGCCGTGGAAGATGAGCGAAAAGAAGGCGCGGAAGGCATATTGCCACCGCTTCCCGTGAGAGATCATTCGAACAATTGTATCGAAGGTGACCCTTTTCACCGGCGGTTTCCGCCATATCTGGTGGTACCCCTAGCGATGGGTCCGAAATACCCGCAGGTTGGCGGCAGACGTCGGTGGCCGCTGCTTATATGTCTCTTGACCTAATTCTGTAAGAATTTGTCAAATTGGGGCGCGAACTTCGTCCAGTCGAGGTAAAGTCTCAGCTACACAAGGAACGGTTCGAATGGGATACAGAAGCGCTGACGAAGATCGGAAAGCCCTCGTCGAGCGGCTGCTATGGAAAGCCCATGAGCAGAGCGTCACCAGCCCGGAGCGGTCTCCGTTCTGGCGCGAGGGACCGTGGCGGTGTGAGTTTCACCGGAGCCCGGGCCGGGATCGGCTGAAGGTGTTCAGCGGCGACCGGTGCGTGCACGAGGAATTGGTCCAGGGTAAGGCGGGCGCCGACGTACGAGCGCAGGAGCTTCGCCGTGTGGTCGTCAGGAAAAACCACCTCGAGCGGACCCACAGCGCTTCCGGTAAATCGAACTGAGCGGCTTCAGGGCGTGACCGTGAAGACCTCGAAGGGCCCCCAGTAGTACGGCCGCGCGACGTGGCCTCCCCGGCCCATCAGCGCCAGTTTGGCGGCGCGCAGCGCGGCAGGCGGCGTCTCTCCCCGCGCGATGCCGGCGTATAGGGTATCCATCAGCGCCGCGGTTGACTGGTCATCGACGTCCCACAGGCCGGCAATCACCTGGCGCGCCCCGGCCCGCAGGAACGCCCACGAGAACCCGATCAGCCCTTCGCCGGCATACGCCCGCTCCCCCGCACTCCGGCACGCCGAGATCGTGACCAGTTCGGCGCCGAGCGGCCGCTCCGAGACGTCGCGCGCATAGAGCTTGTCGCTGCCCGCCGGCCCCGAGAGGATGACCGCCGACTCGAGCGGGTTCAGCTCGTTCGCTTCCGCGTGGGCGGTGAAGTGAATCACGGAGAACTCCTCGGGCCGCGCCGCGAGGTACTGCGCGGGAGAGGCGCGGTAGCCGGCGAACGTGACCGCGCGGTCGCCGAAGTGCTGCGACACCGCGCGCATCTCGACCGGCGCGTAGCCGAGCCGCGGAAACTCGCTCAGCCGCGGGGTCGGGTCTCCCACCAGGAGGAGCGATCCGGACCTCGCTGCCGGGCCGGGCGCGGCAGCGGGCGCTGACGCCAGGAGCCCGAGCGAGGGGGCAATCGCCACCGTCACATCCTCGATCCAGTAGTGGCGCCGCGGGCCGTCCACGGGAAGCGTCTCGAAGTTCACGCCGTGCAGCGCGCCGTCCGGGACGATGCGGACGCTGGCGCCGGCGGGGATGAAGGGGGCGGCCGGCGCCACGACCGCGGCAAAGAGCGCATCCCCGGGCGAGCCCGGCGAGGCAAGCGGATCGACCGACGTCCGTTCGATCATGGCGCGGTGCCCCTTGACGGCCCTCTCGATCTCGGCCTCACCGGGCAGCGTGATGCACTGGATGCCGCGGGGTGTCACCACCCAGGCATACGAACGGCCCGGCGCGAGCCAGTACGCGAGCCAGACGCTGCGCGACCGCGCGGCTCCGGCGATCATCCGCTTCGCGTCCACGGTGTGCAGCCGGGGACTCCCGCCCATCCGTTCCGCCAGGACAACGGCCCGGCTGCCGTCGGCCACTTCGAGCGCCCGCACGACCTGGCCGGCGGCTACGAGGGTGTCGACGTAGTCCTGGTAGAACCGCAGGACCCGGGCGAGGAAGGTCAGGCGATATTCGGCCTTCTGCAGATCGGATCGAACCCGCTGGATGGTCTGCACCGCGGATTCGAAATGCCGCATCGCGGCGGGGTCGTCCCCCGACGCGCGCGCGACCTTGGCGAGGCCGGTGTACGCCTCCCACTGCACGGCCGGATCGTCGGTGGCCGCCGACAACGCCTCGCGATAGTGGCGGCCGGCTTCCTCGAGCCGGCCACGGCCCGCCGCGATCTGCCCGGCGTTGAGCACGGTGTAGAGCTGCTGGCCCCGCGACTGGCCGGCGAGGCGGATCGCCTCGCGGTTGAACCGCTCGGCCTCGTCGAAGTGGCCGAGATCGGCGGCCGCCTCAGCCAGGTTGCCGGCCCACAGCGCGGCATCGGCAGTCAGGCCGGCCCCCTCCGCCATCTCGAACGCCCGGCGCAGGTACGCCATGCCCTGCCGGGCATCCTCGCGGAGCACGTAGGTGTTGCCGAGCTCGCCGAGCGCCTGTTCCAGGTAGGTCGAGATGCCGCGCTTCTCGTGGATGGCGATGGCGCGCCGCTGGATGGCGGCCGCGTTGTCGAACTGGCCGAGCCGTGCATAGCACAGGCCGGCATTGCTCAGCGCGGTGACATACACGGCATACGGCTCGAGCCCCTTCAGCGCGATCAGCTGCTCGAAGAAGGCGAGCGCCTCGTCGAAGCGGCTGCGGACCACCCGTCCGCTTCCCAGGTTGTGCAGCGCAACCGCCTGATAGTACGGGCTGCCCTGCGCGGCCGCCCGCGCCAGGAGGTCGCGCAGCAGCCGCTCGGCTTCCTCCCAGCGCCCCGTCCGCAGCAGCATCTGCCCCTGCAGGGCGTCGATGTCGAACAGGACATCTTCAGCGGCACCGCCGGGCCCGGCGGGCCGGGCCGCGGCCGCCTGACGGCGCGCATCTGCCAGCGCCGCCAGCGCCGCTGGAAATTCCCCCTGCGCGCTCCGCGCACGCGCCAGCAGGTACGTCCGTCGTGCGGCGAGCGTGTCGGGTGGAGTGTCGTCGGAGGACGAGGACGCGAGCAGCGCGACAGCCGCCGGGATCTCCCGCTGCAGCAGGAGGACTTCGGCGTGGAGCAGGCGGAACTTCCAGCGCCACTCCGCGGGCCCGCTGGCGGACGCGAGGCGCCCCTGCTCGATCCGGACGAGCGCCTCCGGCAGGGCGCCGCGCAGCACGTCTTCGCGGGCCTCGCCGTACAGCTGCGTCAGCCGGCCCCCAGCCGTGGAGCACGCCGGGCCGGCCGGCACGCCGAGCGCAAGCAGCAGCGCGACTGCCCGCCATCGCATGCGCTCATTACATCATGGGGGATACCAGGAGCCGTTGGTGCCGACCTCGTCGAAGGCCATGAACCCGCCCATCGGCGACCCCAGCTCGAGGCGCATCATCGTCAGGCGCCGTGACCCGGCGGTGACGAAGATCTCGCCGAAGAAGATGCGGCCGAACCCGGGGACCCGCACCCGATGGTGCTCGATCGTCGCGCCCGGGAACGCCCGGCCTTTCCACCGGATCTCCCGCACGACGCTGGCGTAGATGGTACCGTCCGCCTGCATCAGGTAGCGGCGGCCCGACGCCCCGCCCATCAGGAGGCTGGCCCCCTTCTGGCGGACGAACGCCGGCTTCTCGACCGCGGTCAGCAGCTTGGCTTTCGTGTCGTAGCGCTCGAACAGCTCCGGGTCGAGATCGACGACGAGCGCGTGGCCGCCGATGTCCACGCCGGCAATCCGGAGATCGCCCGTCTTGATGGAGGGCTCACCGCTCGCCTGCGGGCTGCGGGCGGTCAACGCCGCCTGCAGCAGCTCGACGCGCAGCGTGGGATCCGCGCCGACGGCAATCTCCCGGACGTCCGCCCGCACGACGGTGGTGGTCGTCAGGGTATCTTCGCGGACGCGGCCGTGGGTGACCTCGCGCAGCTGCTGGCGATCGTCGAACACCCCTTCCGCGAAGGTGCTCGCCGAGCGGAAGCTGGCGAACTCCCCGAACCTGGTGCGTCCGAGCTCGCCGCGCGAGCGGCCGCCCGCCACGGTCAGCGAGCTGGCGCCCCCAGCGTCGATGACGAAGTCCTTCGGGCGGCTGATCCTGCCGCCGGCCGCGGCGGCCTCCCCACGGAAGATGAAGCGGCGATCGGTCTCCATCCTGCGGCTCTCCCTTTCACTGGCGGTTCACGGTGAAGCGGTATTCGGCTGGCGGCGCCGCCGCATCCTGCGTCGGGCCCAGCGTGAGGACGAACTGCCCGCCGGCGCGAAGCGGACGCGCGGCGACGAGCACGACCATCGGTGTACCGGCCGCTGGAACAGTGGCGCTGCCGGTCCCGATCCTCGCGCCGTTCTCGCGCGCGAGCTGGTAGCTGACGATATCACCGGGCGCCCCGGCGTTGACGTCGAGCGCCAGCGCCAGGTGCCCATCCCCGGGCGGCACCGCCACCGCGGCAACGGCGCCGCGTGTCGCGGGCCGGAGCGGCACCGTGGCGAGGACTCGCGGATCGCTGTCGGACCCGCCGCCGCCCGGGCCGGCAACCTGCAGGCCGAGCGCGAGCGCCAGCGTCGCGGCCGCGGCCCACGGCACGAACACCGCCGGCGACGGCATCCATGACGGCCGCCGCCGCGCGGTCAGCGCGGCCGGGTGGACGGCGACCCGTCCGGGCGGCGCCGGCGCAAACAGCGTGGCGGCATCGCGCGACAGCCAGCTGCCGATCCGGAGGCTCTCCGCGCACTCCGCGCACGCGAAGAAGTGCTCCTCGAAGCGGTGCCGCTCCACCTCCGACATTTCGTCGAGCAGATACCGTTCGGCAGCCATCGTCTCGATTGCGGTGTCGTGCGTCATATCGTGGCTCGCTCGCTGCTGAGCGCGAGCTGCTCCCGCAGGCGGTGCTTGGCCCGGAAGAGCAGCACGCGCAGGTAGCTGCGATCGATCTGCAGCTCCCGGCACACGTCGTCCTTGTCGCGCTCTTCGAGGAAGAGCCAGCGCAGCAGGTCCTGTTCCTTTGCCGGCAGCGCCAGAAGCGCCGCGCGGAGCCGGGCGTGGTCCTCGTCGCGCAGCAGCGACGATTCCGCCCCTGGTGCCGTCGTGTCAGGGGGATCGGGCGCCTCCTCGGGCAGCGGCGTCGTCCGCGCCTGCGATCGATAGAGCTCGAACAGGACGTTGTTGCACACCGCGTTGACGAAGGCTCCCAGCGTTTCGGCGCGCTCCAGCCCGCCCCGTTTCTTGAGCGTGGTCAGGACGCGCACGAACGTCTCCTGCCGGGCGTCTTCCACGAGCGCCGGCGAACGCAGCCGGCTCCTGAGCTTGAGGGCGAGCAGGTCGCCGAAATACTTCGTGAAGTGTTGTTCAGTCGCGGGATCTTCATCGACCAGGCGGCGGATGTAGGCGCTGTCGAAGTCGTGTCGTGGCAGGTAGGGCGGCAAACGAGGCCATCATAGAACGCGCGGTGATGGCACGCAATGCTCAGCCTTTCGTCACCTCTGCCGTCCGATCGCGCTCCCAATCTCATGTGTTCCCCACCTCCACGCCCGGCCGCCGGAACGGCGTCCATCTCCTTGGTGCAGCGAGAAGGGAAATCGTTACCGCGCCCGTGAAACGCCCGGACCGTGGCCGTCACCAGTGAGTGTCAGGAACGGAAGGTCCCGCGAGCGGGGCCTGAGGAGCAAGCCATGGCACTCGGGGACGGCGTTCGACGAAATATCCGCACCATCACACCCTACGAGAGGACACGGTTCGAGAGCGCGCTGCTGGCGCTGCTCGGTCAAACACGCCGCCGGGGTCGGGCCCGATCTTCCGCCGGCGTCGCTGAGCACGTGGTTCGATCAGGACGAGCTGCTGCAGGCGTCGCACAGGCGCTACGGGGTCGAATTCCTGCCCTGGCTTCGCGAGCAGTGCAACCGCTTCGAAGGGCTGCTGCGCGACGTGGATCCGCAGCTCTCGCTGCACTATTGGGACTGGAACGATGGTCCCACGGGCCTGTTCGGGGATTCCCCGGAGGCGGCCGCGGCGCCAGCGGCGATCCTCCCGGCGGACTCGGAGATTGTCGGCGCGGAGAGCTTCGCGCAGATGCGGGCGCTCCTCGAGCGGAAGCGGGTGGACGCGCAGGAGCTCTACGCCCTCGCGACCCCCTCCCGGGCGCACCTGTCCTTCCGCGATCCGTTCGTCTTCCCGCTGCACGCGAATGTCGATCGGCTCTTCGCCATGTGGCAGGCGCAGGACGGCCAGCCGTGGCGGCTGGATCCGGCGCAGGTCTACGGCGCGGACGGGCCGTTGCTCGCGTCGCTCGTGGTCGAGGCCTGGGCCGGGCGGCATCTGGCCACGCCGCGACCCTGGTCAGCCGACGACCTCCCGCACCCCCTGACCTACACCCATCCCACGGTGGTGGCCCCTCCGTGCTACGACACGCTGCCGACGCGCGTCTCGGTGGACGAGACGTCGAACCCGGGCGGGGTCATCGCGTTCAACGACGTCTACGCCGGCAAGACCTTCGCGCGCGCTGCGTCGTTCCGGATCTTCGGCTGCGGCAACCTGACGTTCGAGGTCACCAGCGGGCCGAGCGAGCCGTACACGGTGATCAGTCCCGGCGGCGCGGTGACCGTCGCCCACTCTCCCACGCTCTACCAGGAGGCGCGGCTCTGGCTGGGCTTTACGGGCGGCCGGCCGGATACGGGCGCACCGGAAGGAACGGTCACGATCGCGTGCCGCGAAACCGGACAGGCCTTTGCCTTCCGGCTGGTAGCCAACACGATTGCCCTGCCGGCGGCCGGCGTGGTGCTGGCGATCGACCGTCCGGCGAGGCTGACGCCGCTGCACTACCGCCCGCAGATGGATGTGACGTGGACGTGGACGTGGAGAGCGGCCGGAAGCTGAAGCGGGGACGGGCCAGGGATCGGCAGGTAGGACCGGGGCGCACCGACGGCGGTGCGCCCCGGGTTCGTACGGCGGTGCGTCGTTACTTCGAGTCGCAGGTCGCTGCGATCATCTTCACCGACTCGACCTTCAGCTTGGGCGCCATCGGAGTGGACGCGGCCGCGCCGGCTTCCGCCGAGGCGCCGGCCTGCATCTTCTCGACCGAGCCCGTCACTTCGATCTGGTGACCGACGTGCGGCGACAGCTTGGCATCAGCGGCATCCAGCCGGTACGAGCTGGCAGTTCCCGCCTTTGCCGTCCCCGTCGTCCCGGCCGTGGCCGCGCCAGGGGCCGCGGCGCCGCCCGCCGTCTTGAGCACGAACTTGGTGGCGTCCATCGCGGCGCCCGCCGTGCCGGCAGTACCGGTCGGCGCGGCCGCGTCCGCGCGCGCGAGGCATCCGGTCACGGTGACCGTGTTGGCCGCGGCAGGTGTGCTGATGGCGGGCGGCGTCTGGGCCCCGCCGGCTGGCGGTGTCTGAGCCCCGCCCGCGGGCGGTGTCTGGGCCGAAACGGTGGCCAGGGCGCAGGCGAAAACAGTCAGCGCGCCCGACAGTGTGTGCTTCATGGAAATCTCCTTTTTCAGTTTCATTGCATAGGCCCCTATGCAACTGCAGCGCCCTTTGCGCCCATCAGCCGGGATGCGACGATCCACTAGTGAAAACCGGAAGTTTTTCCGGAGTCCGCTTAGGCAGGCCCCTACACCGCCGACTTGCGATGATGCGGTCGTGTAAGAACTACCGGCCGGTCCATTCCGGCAGGGCTTCTAGCTCGGCCTCGGTCCACGGACGTGTCCGATCGCGCGTGGCCGCCCGCACCGCCCTGATCGTGGCGGGATCGACAGCGGTAGCGGTCTGGCCCCATTCCCGACGGATATAGGTCAGCACGCCGGCCACCTGTTCGTCGCCGAACGCAGCCCCGATGGGGGGCATCAGTCCGATCGCCCCTTCCTTGCCGTGCAGGAGCACGCGCGCCGCAATCGCCGCGGGAGCCAGCGCAATCGCCGAGCCGACCAGGGCGGGGGCAATCTTGTCCTGCCCGCGTCCGTCGGGCTGGTGGCAGGCCTGGCACACGTTGCGATAGATCTCGCGGCCGGCATCGAACCGCTGCTGCTCGAGTGCCGTGAGCGGCACCGCCGTGACTGCCCCGCTCTTGCCGGTCCACGTCACCCGGGTGAGCGCGCGCTCCGCCCGGCGTCCGAGGTCGCCGCCAGCCGCGGCAAGAGCCACGAGTCCAGCGGGCTCGCTCGTGCAGCCGCAGTTCGCGGCCCCGCGCCACGGTTGCCTCGCGCTGCCGGGACCGGTTTCGTGAAGGCATAGGCGCCGCCGGGGCCGGCACGTCCTCCGGGACAGGTCGGACAGGGGGGCGCCGCGGCGGCGGTGACGGGCGGCCGTGGAGCCGGGGTTCCCGGCATCCTCGCGCCGAGCAGTGCGACCTCCGCGCCGGCGAGCAGCGCTGAACGCTGCCAGGCCGCGCGCGATTCCTCCGTCAGCGGGGCGAACACCGCGTCCACCTCTTCGCCGCGCCGGACGATGGTGGCGGCGATCATCGTGATCGCGGCGTCGCGTTGCGGAGTGGCCTCGCCGCCTGCCTGCAGCAGGCCGCGAAGCAGGGCCGCTTCCGTGCCGGCCGCGCCGCTCAGCGTGGCGTCGAGCGTCACGGGATCGTCGCCGTGGCGGTCGAGCATGGCGACCTGGGCGGCCGTCCGCTCCGCCGGCGGCAGGACGCCGATCGAGGCGGCGACCTGACGCCGGACGGCGGCGTCCGGATCGTCGATCAGCCCGGCCACTGCCCGGCCGATCGGATGGGTCTTGCTCGTCGAGCCAGCGCTCGGCGATCCGGACGGCGGCGGCACGAACCTCGCGCGACACGTCCGCCAGCGCCGTCGTCACGAGTGGCGTGTCGACCGCGGTCCAGGCCATCGAGCGTCCAGAGCGCGCGGAGGCGGAGGATGGCATCCGGCGACTCCTGCGCCAGGGCGCGCAGCGCCGGCGCCGCGGCGACGGCCCCCCGCTCGACGAGCAGCCGCTGGGCCGTATCGCGCCACCAGCCGTTGGGATGCGCCAGCGCCTCGACCAGTTGCGCGACCGAAGCGCCGCGCAGGTGCGCGGTGGTATCCCGCCGGGACGTCTCGTGCACGACCCGGTAGATGCGCCCGTAGCCGGTGCCCTGATTCAGCTTGCGCTCCAGGATCTGATCGCGCAGATACATCGTGATCGAGATGCGGTGTTCGATGATGCCGCGGTACATGTCCACGACATAGAGGAGCCCGTCCGGGGCGCTCGACAGGTACACCGGCCGGAACCGCTCGTCGGTCGAGGCCAGGAACTCTCCCCGCTCGTACGCCTTCCGCGCCTGCACCGACGGTCCGCTGGTGTCGAGCACGATCCGGCTCACGAGATTCGCGGCCGGCTCGGCCACGAACACATCCCCGCGCAGATCCGCCGGCAGCCGATCGCCGCGGTACACCTCCGGCGCGCAGACCGACGTGAACTTCGCGAGCGTGCCGTCGGCGCGGTCGATGCCCGTCTGGTAGGCGCGGTTGGTGCCGGGGTTCGGCCGCACGGGCCACACCGTGTTCAGCCCGTTGGCCTCGTCGGCCAGGCGCTCGTAGGCGCCGCGCGTGCGCAGCAGGCCGGGATGACGCGCGAAGTAGGCCGTCGGCACGAGATCGACGTGGAGCGCGGACTCGTTTGTGTTCCGGTAGATACGGCCGGCCTCGTCCTGGGTTATCCCCCACTCGCCGCGCTGGAGCGTCTTCTCGACGCCGAGGGTCCTGCCCTTCGGCCGCAGATGTATGTCGGCCTGCCCGGCCGTGTACATCCGGTTGTCGAGTGCCCAGAGGAAGCCGTTGGCGTTGTTCTGCGGATCGGCCTCGAAGCGCCCGTACTGGTTGGTGACGAGCTCCTTCTCGTCCATGCGCAGGTCGCCGTCGGTGTCGCGCATGAGCCAGACGTTGGGCGGCTCCGCCACCAGCACGCCGCGGTCCAGGACCTTGAGCGAACGGGCCAGCACCAGGCGATCGGCAAACACCGTGCGCTTGTCCATGCGGCCGTCACCGTCGGTGTCTTCGAGCACGACGACGCGGCCGATGGGCTCGAGCTCGGTCGACCCGGTGAGGTCCGCCATGAAGCCGGGCATCTCGACCGCCCACAGCCTGCCGTCGAGGTCCCAGTCGATCGCGACCGGCTCCTGGATCAAGGGCTCGCTGGCCACGAGCTCCAGGCGATAGCCCGGCGGCATGAAGAACGTCTTGCAAGGCATCGGCGGGCGGGAGCGGCGGCGAGTCCGGCGCCGCCACCTGCACGGCGGGAGGCCAGGGACGATCGGCCGGAGACTGACGCTGGCCGTGGACCGTCGCGAGCATCGCTGCGAGCACGAGGGCCACCGTGATCGATCGCATGAGAAACATCAGCCTGCCTTCGTGCAGAATAGGCGCGTGCATTCCGACCGCCGCACATTCCTGACCCTCTCGGGCCTGGCGCTCATCGGCGCCGCCGCGCGCGGCGCCGGCGCGGCCGCAACCGCCGCCCGCCGACCCGATCATAGACATACATCAGCATCTCGGCTACAGCGGCCGCTCCGACGCGGCCCTGCTCGCCCACCAGCGCGCCATGGGCATCACCAGAACGGTGCTGCTGCCGGCTGGCCGGCCGGTGGATCGGCCGTCGACGCATGGCGGTGTCGCGAACGGGCTCCAGGCCCGGGCCCGGGGGAACGACGAGTGCTATCGGTTTGCCGGGGCCCATGGCCGCGAGTACCTGACCGGTGCGAACGAAGTGCCCGACATCGCGGAGGCGACGCAGGAGATCGAGCGCTGCCTGAAGCGGGGCGCGGTCGTGATCGGCGAGCAGAAGTTCGGCGTCGAGTGCGACTCCCCGGCGATGCAGCGCATCTACCAGCTGGCGGAGGAGCACGGCGTGCCCGTGCTGATGCACTGGCAGTTCGGGATGTACAACCACGGCTTCGAGCGGTTCCACCGGATGCTCGAGCGCTATCCCCGCGTCGCCTTCATCGGCCATGCGCAGACCTGGTGGGCCAACATCGACAAGGGACACGCGGACCAGTCCACGCTCTACCCGAAGGGGCCGGTGACCGCCGGCGGTCTGACCGACCGCTACCTGAGCGACTACGCCAACATGTACGGCGATCTCTCGGCCGGGTCGGGCTTGAACGCGCTGACGCGCGACGAGGCGTTCACGCGGGATTTCCTGACGCGTCACCAGGACAAGCTGCTGTTCGGCAGCGACTGCAGCGATCGCCGACGGCGCCGGCCCCAAGTGCCAGGGATCGCAGACGCTCGCCGTCATCAGGCGCCTCGCGTCCAGCCGGAGCATCGAACGCAAGCTGCTGCACGACAACGCCGCGGCGCTGTTCAAACTGTGAATGCGGTAACAATGCCGCGGCGTCCGGCGTAGGATCCCCTGCATATGCGCCCTTCCCGTCGCGATTTCGTGGCCGCCAGCCTTGCCGCGGCCGCCGGCCTGAGTTTCGACCCGGCGCGGGCCGCGGCCGGCCAGACCGCCGGAGCGGGCCCGCCACCGCTCGAGCCGGAAGACGGCTACAAGCTGTGGCTGCGCTATGCCTCCCCCGGCGACGCGGCGGCCGGCTACCGCCGCGCGATCGCGGGTCTGCTGGTCGAGAGCCGCTCGCCCACCGCGCAGGTCACCCGCGCCGAGCTGCTCTCCGCGCTGCCGCAGCTGCTGGGCGGTCCCGTGCCTGACCTCGCCGCCCGCGGCCTGACGGACGGCGCGCTGATCGTCGGCACGCCCGCCAGCTCTCCGGCCATCCGCAGTCTCGGCTGGGCCGGCGAACTGGCGAAGGCCGGCCCCGAGGGGTACATCATCCGGCGCGCCACGGTGAGCGGCCACCCGGTCCTGGCCGTCGCCTCCGAGGGGGATGTCGGCGCGCTCTACGGCGCGTTTCACTTCCTCCGGCTGCTGCAGACGGCGCAGTCCATCGACGACCCGCGGATCCTCGAGCGGCCGAAGGTGCAGCTGCGCCTGCTCAATCACTGGGACAATCTCGACGGCACCATCGAACGCGGCTATGCCGGGCGGTCGCTGTGGCAGTGGGACGAGCTGCCCGGCACTCTCAGCCCGCGCTACACCGACTACGCCCGGGCCAACGCCTCGATCGGCATCAACGGCGCGGTCGTCAACAACGTCAATGCCGATGCCCGCGTCCTGACCGCGGACTACCTCGCCAAGGTCGCGGCGCTGGCCGGCCTCTGGCGACCCTACGGCATCAGGATGTATCTCTCGGCGAACGTCGCCGCGCCGCTGCGGATCGGCGGCCTGAAGACCGCGGATCCGCTCGACCCGGGCGTGGCCGACTGGTGGAAGCGCAAGGCCGCCGAGATCTACGCGGCGATCCCGGACTTCGGCGGCTTCACGGTCAAGGCCAACTCCGAGGGGCAGCCCGGCCCGAAGGACTACGGCCGCACGCACGCCGAAGGCGCCAACGTGCTGGCCGATGCGCTGGCGCCGCACGGCGGCCACGTGATCTGGCGGGCGTTCATCTACGACGAGGACGTCGATCCGGACCGCGCGAAGCGCGCCTACATCGAGTTCACCAGGCTCGACGGTCAATTCCGCCCCAACGTCGTCGTGCAGGTGAAGAACGGCGCGATCGACTTCCAGCCGCGCGAGCCGTTCCATCCGCTGTTCGGTGCCTTGCCGAAAACGCCGGTCGTGGCGGAGATTCAGGCCACCCAGGAGTACCTCGGCCAGGCCCGCCACCTCGTCTACCTGGGGACGATGTGGGAGGAGTTCCTCGAGGCGGATACGCATGCCAAGGGGCCCGGCTCGACCGTCGCGAAGGCCATCGAGGGGAAGGTGCATCCCTACCCGGTGACCGGCATGGTGTCGGTCGTGAACCCCGGGCTCGACACCAACTGGTGCGGCCATCACTTCTCGCAGTCGAACTGGTATGCCTCCGGCCGTCTGGCCTGGGATCCCGAGCTCCCGGCGGGCCAGGTGGCCGACGAGTGGGCGCGGATGACGTTCACCAACGAGCCGCGGACGCTGGCAATCATCCGCTCGATGATGATGACGTCACACGAGACCTTCGTGAACTACACGATGCCGCTCGGGCTGCATCATCTGATCGGCGGCAGCCACTACGCGCCGATGCCGGAGAACGAGAAGGACCGGCGCCCGGACTGGACGGCCGCCTATTACCACCAGGCCGCCGCCGACGGCATCGGCTTCGACCGCACCATGCGCGGCAACGGCGCGGTCGGGCAATATTTCCCCCCTGTCCGGGCGCTGTTCGACAGCCTGGCGACCTGTCCCGAGAAATACCTGCTCTGGTTCCACCGCTGCGGCTGGGACTACAGGATGCAGTCCGGCCGGACGTTGTGGAACGAGCTCTGCGAGAAGTACACGGCTGGCGCCGCCGAGGCTGCCGCGCTCGAGGCCACCTGGCATTCGCTGGCTGGCCACGTGGATGCCAGGCGCCACAAGGAAGTGGCCGGCCGCCTCGCGATTCAATCGGCGGATGCCGCGCGCTGGCGCGATCACGTCCTGCAGTATTTCCAGCGATTCAGCAAGCGCCCGATTCCTCCGAGATGAATCGGAGGACACACGGTTTCACGCGGCACGCGTCTTCGCGATTGAAGGTAGGGGGTTCGATGTCTGCAGGTGCGAGGCGGTCAGGACGCGGAGTTGCGGGCGTGGTGCTGATCTCCGGCGGACTGGTACTGGTGGCGGCGGGACTTGGCGCTGCCGGGCGCATGGCCGCCCAGCAGCGCCCGGCCGCCGCGCCCGCGCCGAACCCGGTGCAGGACGCGAATGGGGCCGAGCGGCAGCGCATCATGAAGCTGCTCAAGATTTCGGCGCTCCCACCCGGCGCCGTCAGCTCGAGCCCCGACACCTACAACGAGGCCACCGCGAACCCGTATCCGGACCTGCCCGATCCGCTCGTCGCGAAGAACGGGCAGAAAGTCACGACCGTCGCGCAGTGGAGGGAGCGCCGCGGCGAGATCCTCGAAGACTTCCAGCGCGAGGTCTACGGCCGGACGCCGCGGAACGTCCCGAAGGTCACGTGGGAGGTCGTCAGCTCGACGCCCGGCAGCAACGGCGACATCAAGACCATCACGAAGCAGCTGCTCGGCCGCGTGGACAACTCGGCCCACCCCGCCATCACCGTCAACATCCTGGCCACGCTGCACCTGCCCGCCGAGGCGGCGGCCCCGGCGCCGGTCATCATTCTCTTCGGCGGCGGCGGCCCGCCGCCAGCCGGTGCGCCGGCGCCGCCGAACCCCTGTGCGCCGCCGGGAGGCTTCGGCATGCGCGGCGCCGGCCCGGGCCGCGCCGGTGGCCCGGCAGGCCGCGGCGGAACGGTACCGTCCGGACGGACCTGGCAGCAGCAGCTCCTGTCCAAGGGGTGGGGCTATGCGAACCTGAACACCGGCAGCGTGCAGGGGGACTGCGGCGCGGCGCTGACGTCGGGCATCATCGGTCTCGTCAACAAGGGGCAGCCGCGCTCGCTCGACGACTGGGGCGCGCTGTCGGCGTGGGGCTGGGGCGCGAGCCGCGTGCTCGACTATCTCGAAACCGACAAGGCGGTGGACGCCACACGGGTCGGCGTGCAGGGGCACTCACGCGCCGGCAAGGCGGCGCTGGTCGCGATGGCGTTCGATCAGCGCTTTGCCATCGGCTACATCAGCTCGTCGGGCCAGGGGGGCGCCAAGCTGCATCGGCGGAAGTACGGCGAGACGATCGAGAACGTCGCCAGCTCGTTCTACCACTGGATGGCCGGCAACTACCTGAAGTACACGGGCCGATGGGACATGCTGCCGGTGGATTCGCACGAGCTGATCGCCCTCTGCGCGCCGCGGCCGGTGTTCCTGAGCGCCGGGAACGGCCCCGGCCCGATCAACGCCGATGGCACGGTCCCGGTCAACGACGCCTGGGTCGATGCGCGCGGCAGCTTCCTGGCGGCCGTGGGCGCCGCACCGGTCTACCGGCTGTTCGGCAAGCCGGGCCTCGGCACCACCGAATACCCGCCGATCGACACCGCGCTGCTCGACGGCACCATCGGCTTCCGCCAGCACACTGCCGGCCACACCGCCGAGCCGACCTGGCCGACGTTCATCGCCTTTGCCGAGCGGCAGCTGGGCACACCGTCCGCCGCCGGGACGAAATGACAGGCGTAATCGCCGCGGGATCGATCAGGGTTCGCGGACCGCGCGGAACCCGATCATGCGATGCCCCTGGAACGACGGCCAGGCCGCCGACCGCGCGTAGGTCCGCAGGTCGAACGCTTCGACGAAGAACGATCCGCCGCGGACGACCCGATACGCGCCCGTGTCCGGTCCCTGCGGGTTCCGGCGCGGCGAGGCGGCGTAATAGTCGCGGCCGTACCAGTCGTGGCACCACTCCATGACGTTGCCCGCCATGTCGAACGCGCCGTAGGGGGACGCGTTGCTCCGCGTCGCGAGGCCGCCCCGGATCGTGCCATCGAAGAACGCGGCCGGGCGGCCGGTATCGTAGGCCTGTGCGCCGGCGAAGTTGGCGACGGAGCGGTCGATCGTGTTACCCCACGGGAACTTCCGGGCATCGGTGCCGCGCGCCGCCTTCTCCCACTCGGCCTCGGTGGGCAGCCGGTACTTCCTGCCCGTCTTCGCGCTCAGCCAGTTGCAGTAGGCCACCGCGGCATCCCAGTTGACGCCAAGCAGCGGGTAGTCGTCGCTGCCGGGCGTGCCGCCGCCATGGTTGTTGGGCTGCGACCAGTACGGCACCTGGTCCTTCGGAACCACGTGCCCGCCGGGCCAGAAAGCCGGAATGTCGTAGCCGGGATCGTCGCGGAACTTCCGCCACTCGCCGTTGGTGATCTCGACCTTGCCGATGTAGAAGGCGTCGAGATCGACCTGGTGCGCCGGACGCTCGCGCGGGTCGCCGTCGCCGGACGTGTCGCCCATGAGGAACGGGCCGGCCGGTACGTACACGTAGTCGCCGTAGCCGTCGTTGACGACCCTGCCTGCCGTGCCGGCGCGCGCCGGTGCGGTTGCGCGGGCCGGGACCGCTGGGGCGGCAGGCGTCGCCGGCAGGAAGCCGCCGATCTCCAGGAAATGCGCCAGCGCCGGCATCCAGCCGCTGAACTCGGGGCTGCCGAACCCGCTGCCGAAGCCGTGGCGCCCCTTCTGATAGACGTGGAGCTCGGCCACCGCGCCGGCGCGCGTCAGATCCATGAAGAGCTGGGCGTTGCCCAGCGACGGTCCCTGATCCGCGGCGGCGGACACGAGGAATGTGGGCGGGAAATCCTTCAGCGCCTCACCAGCCCTGGCCTGTCCGGCGCCGTAGACGAGCGCCAGATAGTCGGGGCGCGAGCTGACGCGGGCGATGGGATCGGCGGCGTCGGGATCGCCGGCATCCGCGGCCGCGACGACGGCGCGCCCCAGGTTGGACCCGGCCGAAAAACCGATGTAGCCGATGCGGGCGGGATCCAGGTTCCACGCGGCGGCCCTGGCGCGGACGAGTTGCACCGCCCGCTTGCCGTCGAGGATCCTCGCGTCCTGGCCGTAGCGCGGCGACAGGCGGTAGGTCAGCACGAACGCCGTGACGCCCCACTCGTTGTAGCGCTCGGCAATCTCGAGCCCCTCCGCGCCGTACATCAGCATGATGTTGGCGCCGCCTGGCGCGATGATGACGGCGCCGCCAGTCCGCCGCCCTTCCGGGGCCGGAAACGCGGTGAGGAACGGGCGATCCAGCGGCCCGTCGCCGGCGGCGAGCGGCACCTCACCGTCCGGCCATAGCGGAATCTGCAGCGGCGGCGTCAGCCGGCCGTCGGGCGGCTGCGGCGCGGATGATCCGGCCGCGGCGCCGGCGGCGCACGCCGCGACGAGGGCGGCAGCGACGATACCGCCGACCGCCCTGTGCATCCGACGCACCTGGCTACGCCTGGGTGCGCGTGGCGCAGTGCGCGTCGAACGCCTGGGTCAGCTGCCGGGCGATCGCGTCGGCCGTCTGATTCTCGATCTGGTGCCGCTCCATCATGTAGAGCAGCTGCCCGTCGCGGAGGATGGCGATCGAGGGAGAGGACGGGCGGTAACCGGTGAAATAGCCGCGGGCGCGGTCGGTCGCCTCGATGTCGCCGCCGGCAAACACCGTGGCAACCACGTCCGGCACCACCGGGTGTTCGAGCGCGCGGGCGATCCCGGGGCGCGCCTTGCCGGCCGCGCAGCCGCACATGGAGTTCACCACGACCATCACGGTCTTGGACGTTTGCGCGAGCAGTGCATCGACCTCGGCAGGCGTCCGCAGCTCCTGTACGCCCAGGCGCGTGAGTTCTTCGCGCATGGGACCAATAAACGACTCGGGATACGGCATGTCAGGATCTCCAATACAGATGTCAACGCGTGAATGCGGGATGATGGCTGTGTTGCGGCGGCAGGCCGATCTTAGCAGAGCGCGACTGGACCAGCGGCGGCCTCACGATCCCGCCTCCCGGTTCCGATAAACGGAGAGGCGCCAACGCGGCATGCCTTTTGGTTCTGTTCGTGCTACAATGCGGATACTCCCCCAACATCAACGCGGCAGGACTTCGCCGGGGCGACGGCCGTGTGCACCGGCACGGGTGGTGAGGATGAAGCTTCAGCTCCTGACTCTGGCGGCGATCTCGGCTGCCGCCCTGTCGTCTCCCCTCCAGGCGCAGGCCCCCTCGGGCCAGGCCCGCCCCGTCTTCCGCAGCGCCGCCGACGTCGTCAGTATCCAGACCTCCGTCCGCGACAAGCGCGGGCGCCCGATGAGCGGCCTGACACCCACTGACTTCGAAGTGCTCGACAACGGACAGGTGCGGCCCCTGGTATCGCTGCGCTCCGACCGCCACGCCCCGGTGAGCATCGCCGTGCTCGTGGACATGAGCGGCAGCATGCGGGTGGGGCCGAAGGTTGCCATGGCCCGGCAGGCGTTCGGCGCCCTGCTCGCCCAGCTGCGCGAAGGCCAGGACGAGGTGGCGGTGTTCACCTTCGACTCCTCGCTGCACGAGCGGCAGCCCTTCACCAACCGGCTGAGCGCGGTCAGCCAGTCGCTGGTCGAGTTCGCGCCCTTCGGCTCGACCTCGCTCTACGACGCCGCCGCGGCAACAGCGAAGCGCCTCTCCAGCCGGTCGGCCACCCACAAGGCGATCGTCATCCTGACCGACGGCGTGGACACGAGCAGCGCCCTCACGGCGCCGGAAGTGTCCGGTCTGGCGAGCTCGATCGACGTCCCGGTCTACATCCTGGCCACGGTGCCGGTGGTGGATCAGGAAGCGATGAACGGGACCTTCCAGCGTGCGGCGGCCGCGACAGGGGCCGACCTTCGCGACCTCGCGGACTGGACGGGCGGACGCCTCGTCTTTGCGAACAGCGTGGCCACCACGGCCGAAACGGCATCGACCCTGGTCGACGAGCTGCGGCAGCAATACATCCTGGCGATCGAGGCGGCATCGGCGAACGAGTGGCGTCGGCTCGAGGTGCGGGTGAAGGATCGCGGCGCCACGGTCAAGGCCCGGAGCGGCTACTTCGGCGGCTAGCTGCTGACCGCCGCCGCGCCCCGCCTCAGAACATCCACAGGCAGACCGCGACTGCCGCCACGGCGGCCACCACGTCGCCCACGAGCGCGGCCGGCACGGCGTGGCGCGTCCGGCTCACGCCCACCGCGCCGAAGTACACCGCCAGCACGTAGAACGTCGTCTCCGACGAGCCGTACATCGTCGCCGCAATCCGCGCGATGACCGAGTCCGGACCGTGGGTCTTGATGAGATCCGTGGTGAACGCGAGCGAGCCGCTGCCGGTGAGCGAGCGCAGGATGCCGAGCGGCACCAGCTCCGGCGGGAATCCCGTCGGTGTGACGATCGGCCGCAGACCGGCCATCAGCAGATCCATCGCACCCGATCCGCGGAACATCCCGATGGCCACCAGGATGCCGACCAGGAACGGGATGATCCGGACGGCGACGTCGAATCCCTCGCGCGCCCCCTCGATGAAGACGTCGTAGACCTTGACCTTGCGGATGATGCCGGCGAGCGGAATCGCCACGAGCAGCACCGGGAAGGCCCACAGCGACAGGGCGTCGAGCGCCGCGCGGATCACGAGCGCACCTCGGGCGCCGCGTCAGCGGCCGGGCGCTGCGGGTAGAACCGCTGCAGCAGGCGCGCGGTCAGCACGGCCGCGACGGTACCGATGAACGTCGCGACGATGGTTGGCGCGATGATGGCCGTGGGATTGAGCGAGCCGGCGGCGGCGAGGATGCCGATGATTGTCGCCGGGATGAGCTGGACGCCGGAGGTGGTGACCGCCATGAAGGTCACCATCGCGTTGCTGGCGGAGTCTTTCACCGGGTTGAGCGCCTGCAGCTCCTCCATGGCCTTGATGCCCAGCGGGGTCGCGGCGTTGTTCAGGCCGAGCATGTTCGCGGCCAGGGCGATCACGATGGCGCCGCCGGCCGGGTGTCCGGCGGGCACCTCGGGAAAGAGCCAGCGCAGGACCGGCCGCAGCGCCCGGCCGACGAGGGAGACCAGCCCGGCCGCTTCGGCCACGCGCATCATGCCGAGCCACAGCGTCATGATGCCGACCAGACCGATGGCGAGCTGCACGGCCGTTGTCGCCGACTCCACCGCGCCCCTGGTGACGGCCTCCGCCGTTCCGTTCACCGCCGCCACGACCAGCGCCACCGCCATCAGGCCGAACCAGATGTAGTTGAGCATGGCGAGGATGGTAGCGCAGAGCGGGTGCGGCTACGGCTCGCGGGCCGCGACGTAGCTCTTGCGGGCGCGCGCCTTCATGCCGGGCCGCTTGACCTTGACTTCCAGCTTGTGGGTCTTGCCATCCAGCTTCGGCTGGGCGAAACCGAGCGCGTACTGCCGGTGCAGCTCGTCGGCGACGCGCGCGAACGTCGGTGCCAGCGCGTCGGAGCGGGTGAGCTCGAAGTAGCCGCCGCCGGTCTCGGCGGCGATGTAGGCGAGGCCCGGGTCGGGCTGCTGCGGCATCATCGCGTTCTGGCCGCGGAAGCCGCCGAAGCCGCCGCGCGGCATCTGGCCGGGCGGCATCGAGCTTTCGAGGCCGATGGCGTAGACCATGACGTTCTCGCGCTGGGCGCGGGCCATCACATCCATCAGGCTGGCGTTGTTGGTCTTGAAGTTCATCGGGCTGTCGGCGCCGTCGGTGAAGGCCAGCACGACGCGGCGGCCGTCCTCGCTGGTCAGCCCGTCGATTGCCACGTTCACGGCGTTCCACAGCGGGGTCGGACCTTCCGGCTGCACCTGGGACCGGAGGATACGGACCAGCTCCTCCGGGCTGCTGGTGAAGCCGTCGGGCTGGACCTCGATGCGACTCGAGAAGCTGCCGATCCGGACCTTGTCGTCGGGAAGCAGCCGGCGCACGAGCGCCTCCCCCGCCGCCTGCACGAGCCGGAAGTTCGTCCGCATGCTGCCGCTGCGGTCGAGCATCATGACCAGGGTGATCGGCTGGATGTCGCTCGCGAAGACCGTGATCGGCTGCCGCTTGCCGCTGTCGTAGATCTCGAAGTCCTCGACCGTGAGATCGGGAACGAGCCGGCCGGAGGCGTCGGTCACGGTCGTGAACACGGAGACCGTGTTGGCGCCGGTCCTGAAGGGCGTCTGCTGCCGGGCGCCGGCCGACGCCACGAGGCAGGCGGCGAGCAGGAGCGCGACCAGCGCGGAGCGGAAACGGACTGACGTCATGATCATCCTCGACCGCGGTTGGCGCCGCGGCGATGCAGGCAGGCTCTTCCATCGTCTCACGACTCGATGCCCGCGCGAACGCCGATCGTCCGGTGACCGGCAGGAACCGGCACCGATCGTGAAATGCCGGTGGCGATGAAGTGCGTGTCGACGGGACAAGCCGCATGAGCTCGCAGGGCGGACGTCATCATGCCGGCGTTCTCTGCGGGGCGTCACCTTGCCGGGCTGATCCTGGGCTCTGCCCTGATCACGCTCGACGGCACCGCCGTCACGGTGGCGCTGCCGGCGATCGGGCGCGATCTCTCCCTCGGGCTCTCGAGCCTGCAGTGGATCAGCAATGCCCCGCTGCTGATGCTGGCCGCGCTCCTGCTCCCGGGCGGCCTGGCTGGGCGATCGCTACGGGCGCCTTCGCCTCATGCGGTGGGGGCTGTGGATGTTCGCGGCCTCCTCCGCGGCCGCCGCGGCCGCCGGCGGCGCGGGACTCGTGGCCGCGCGTCTCGCTCAGGGCGTCGGGGCGGCGCTGGTGCTGCCAGGTGCCGTGGCCACGCTGCGGGCGGCGTATGCCGATGCCGCCGAACGGACGCGCAAGTTCGGCGTCTGGGCAGCCTGGACCGGAGTGGCCGCGGCGGTGGGACCTCTGCTGGGCGGCGCGCTGGCGGATGCGGTGTCGTGGCGCGCGGTCTTCCTGCTGTCGGGTGCGGTTGGCGCAGCGGCGGCGCTCATGCTCGCCGGTGCCGGCTCGCCGAACGCGGCTCGATCGGCGAGGCCGCTGCCGCTGCTCCACACGGCTGCGCTGGTCGCCGTCCTTGGCGCCGCGGCGTACCTGCTGATCGAGGGATCCCTCTCCAGCTGGAGCTCCCCGCGGGTCATCGGCGCCGGTCTTGTCGTCGCCGCCGGGTCGGGGCTGCTGCTGATGCGCACGGAGCGGACACTGGTTCCGCGGGAGCTGCTCCGCGCCGGCAACTGCCTGCCGGCCAACGGCGCCACGTTCGCGCTCTACTTCGGGGTCTTCGGCGTGTCCTTCCTGCTGACCCTCTACGTACAACAGGTACTCGGCTACTCAGCGACCTGGGCTGGCGCCAGTGTGCTGCCGGTCTCGCTGATGTTGTTCCTGGCCGAGCCGTTCGGCCGCCTGGGCGTCCGGCTCGGCTCGCGGCTGCTGATCGGCGCCGGATCGCTGACCGCGGGGGCGGGCATCTTCTGGATGGCGCTCGGGCCCGACCCGTTGCCGTTCTGGTCGCACATCATTCCCGGAGCGCTCCTGCTGGGCACCGGGGTCAGTCTGGCCGTCTCCGCGCTCACCCATGCCGCCGTGTCCGCCGTGCCCGAAGGGTGCGCGGGTGCGGCCTCAGGCCTCAACCATGCGACGGTGCGGGCCGCCGGGCTCCTGGCGATTGCGCTGCTTGGCTCCCTGGCAGCCGGCGGCGAACCCGACCGCGTCTCCGCCGAAGGGTTCCGGCGCGCGATGCTCGTGTGCGGCGGCGTGGTGGCCCTCGGTGGTGTCGTCAGCGCCCGGCTGCTGAAGGACGAGGAGCCGGGCGGCCTGCGCGCCGCCGCGTGACTCACCGGTTCAGGCGACGTCCGACAGTGGTCGAGGACTGCCGCACCGCTTCCGTCAGGACGCGTCCGGATGAGCCCGAGGGAATCTCCACACCGAGCAGCGTGGCGAAGGTCGGCGCGAGATCGTTCAGCGCCACCGCCGCCGAGTGCTCGCCCGGCAGGATGCGGCGGCCCATCAGGATGAGGGGGATGTGCGCGTCGTAGTTGTACGGTGTGCCATGCGTGGTGCCCTGTGCCTGGCGGACCCAGTAGGGCTCGAGAATGATCTCGAGGTCGCCGGACCGCTGCGCGTTGAACCCGCGGAGCACGCGGCTGCCGATGCGATCGGCCTGCGCCTCGCCGCGCTGCAGCTGGTCCCGCGTGTAGACGCGCGCGACATGCGGGACCTGCGCCGCGGCGGCGGCGGCGACGCGCCGCACCTCCGCGGCGTCGAGCCGGCGTTCGTCGATGAGCCCGTAGTCGAGATAGGGAGACGACCCGGCGGTGGCGAGGATCCACTTCCCTTCTCCGAACCGCGTGGCCAGTGCCTGCTGAATCGGATCGAAGAGGTCCTTGGGCACCATCCGGCCGCCGGGCAGCGAGCGCTCGGCCAGCGTTTCCGCCAGCGGCGCCACCCCGTGGTCGGTCGTGAATGCGACCAGCGTGTGGTCGAGTCCGACGAGCTTGTCGACCTGCTCGAGCAGGAGGCCGAGCGCCCGGTCCGTGCGGATCGCGATGTCCCGCACCTGCGGCGAATCGGGTCCGTAGGTGTGCCCGACCGAATCGTTCGATGAAAAGCTGACCGAGAACACGTCGGTCGCCCCCCGCTGTCCGAGCTGCTCCTGCGTGAGGACGCGCGACGCGAACTCGAGCAGGATCTCGTTCCCGTAAGGGCTGGCGAAGACCGCCTCGTAGAATGGTCCTCCCAGTTCCTTGGGAAGCTGCCGCAGTGTCTGCGCTGGGGGCGGAGAGCGACGTCCACGCCGCCCCGGCATGGGCGTCCGGCAGCCGGCGATCGTTGAACGCGCCCAGCCAGCCGGGCGCGTCAGCCATGTAATACGTGCTGGTGACGAAGTTGCCGGTCTTGGTGTCCCACCAGTAGGCGGCGTCGGCGCCGCGGCCGACCGGCAGGATGGCCCCTCGATCCTTGAGCGAGACGCCGATCACCCGCGGCGCGTCGCGATGCCCCTCGGGCAGGCCCGAGGCCATCTTGATCTCGTCGGCCAACGTGCTCACGAGCAGCCGCCGCGGCGATGCCGCGCTGCCGGTGGGCGCTCCCAGCGGGGTCACCCCGGGGTCGGAGACGCTCGTGACCGACGCCCCCGTGCTTACGGTCGAACCAGTCGTTGCCGATGATGCCGCTGACCGACGGCGTCGCGCCCGTGAGCATCGTGGCGTGACCGACGGCCGTGACCGTCGGATAGTGCTCGAGGCTCGCATCGGTGAACACCGCACCGTCGGACAACAGCCGTTTGAGTCCGCCGGTATAGTCCGCCCGGAACCTGGTCAGGTAGTCGTAGCGGAACTGATCGACGGCAACGAGCAGGACCAGCCGGACGTCCGGACCCGCGGACTGTGCCGCGGGCCAGGCCATCGCCAGGGCGGCGAACAGCGCGACCAGCGCGCACGTGTGCTTCATTCTCTGCATGCAGCCTCGGGATTCGCGGACGCGTCCCGATCGGACGCTCCCGGCCGACTTGTTGTAGACTCCGCCCGGTAATTTCGCGTCCGGACCCCCTCACGATACAGGCAATTCCACCCGTACGGCAATCGACTGGAGGCGGCATGCAGACGAAGCGGTCCTCTCTGAATCGGCGTCAGTTCTTCGCGAGCTCGGCGATGGCGGTCGGCGGCGGCACGCTGGGCGGCGGCCTTTTCGACGCGCTGGTGGCGCGATCGGCCTACGCCGGCGGCCACACGGAGAAGGGGTCAGGAGGATACGGTCCGCTTCGCGCGGCCGGGGACGACCTGGCGCTCCCACCGGGATTCCAGTACTCGGTCATCAGCAACGAAGGGGACCCGATGGACGACGGGTTCCCGACGCCGAAGGCGATGGACGGCATGGCCGCCTTTCCGCTGCCGAACGGGAATGTGCTGCTGGTGCGCAACCACGAAGACGGACAGGCGGGCGCCACCCTGCGTCCGCGGCCGGATGGCAGCACGTCCACGAGCGCCGGCATCCTGCACGGGCGCCTCGAGACGCACTACGGTCCCCGCGCGTTCGCCTACGACACCTACGCCGCTGGCGGGACGACCACGCTCGAAGTGGAACCGCACGGCAAGCGACGGGTCGTCGGGCAGCACTGGAGCCTCGTCGGTACGGTGCGGAACTGCGCGGGAGGTCCCACGCCCTGGGGCAGCTGGCTCTCCGGCGAAGAGACGCTCGAGAGCAGCTCGACGACCGCCTACGCACAGCATCACGGCTACGTCTTCGAGGTGCCAGTCGATACCGTGCCGGGCACCCCGGTTCAGCCGGTGGCGCTGCGGCATCTCGGACGATTCGCCCACGAAGCCGTCGCGGTGGACCCGGCGACCGGGATCGTCTACGAGACGGAAGACCAGGGAGACGGCTCGGGCTTCTACCGGTTCGTGCCGCTGGCCAAGCCGATGCGGCCGGGAGACCTCGCCGTCACGGGCGGCATGCTGCAGATGCTGCGTGTCGCCGGCGTGCCGGGATACGAGTTCGCGATCAACCAGACCGCCGGCGTGCCGCTGCCCGTCGAGTGGGTGAACATCACGAACCCCGATCCGGTTCCGGCGAGCGTGGTCGTCTCCGGTCAGACCTTGTCGTCGGTGTTCGTGGAAGGCCTGAATGCCGGCGGCGCGCGCTTCCGGCGGCTCGAGGGATGCTGGTACGACAGGGGCCGGATCTACTTCATCTCGACCAACGGCGGCAACATGGGCTTCGGGCAGATCTGGGTCTACGACCCGGCGGCCGAAACGGTCACGCTCGTCGTCGAATCGCCGAACCACGACGTGTTCGACGGGCCCGACAACGTCTGCACCAGCCCGCGTGGCGGCCTGGTCTTCTGCGAAGATGCGGCCGCGGCGCAATTCCTGCGGGGCGTCTCTCCATCCGGCGAGATCTTCGACCTCGCGCGCAATCTTCGCAACAGCCTGGAGTTCGCCGGCGCCTGTTTCAGCCCTGACGGGCGGACGCTCTTCGTCAATATTTACGGACGCGGCAGCGAGCGGACGACGCTGCCGTATCGCAGCCCGATGCAGATTCCTGTCGGGCCCGAACGGTTCGAGCGGGCCGCCACCCTCGCGATCTGGGGACCCTGGCGCAAGGGACCTCTTTAGGCTTCCGCTGGCCCTGGGCCAGCAGACCGGACACCCCCCCGGCGGTCTCAAACCGCGGCCGCCGGGGGACCTGCCAACCCTGCCCCACGGTCCGCATGCCCGTTCGACGCAGCAAAATCAGGCCTGTGGACGCCTCCAATAAGGGTTTGCCCTTAGCTGACATTTGACGTAGGATCGACCCGTTCAGCTCGACAACACACCGGGAGGTGCAATGGCCTGCGGCGAGGCTCACGGTCTGCCCGACCGGATAGACGGCCTGTCACGCCCGAGGGACCTGGATCTCCTGGTCTTTCTCGCCCGCCATCCGCGCTGCCTCCTGTCGCTCGAGGCGCTCGTCCCCCGCGGGCCCGTGCGCGGCGGCGGCAGTCGGGACGACCGACGGCTGAGAATGTGGAGGGCAAGATGCACGCAGCCCTGTTCGACAGCAGTGCCTGGGACCCGGCGCTGGAGAAGTACGGCGCCGTGACTCAGCTGACCGTTTCCGTATTCGACCTCGACGCGCACCTTGTCTGCGGACCCGTGCCGTCCACGCCGCTCCATGCGGCCTTCGGGCAGACTGGCTACGACCCGGGCCTGTACGCCGACTGCGCGCGGCAGTGCCTGGCGCAGTCGGACAGCCGTCCGGCCGTCATCGTCGCATCCGCGAACGGGCTGGCGGTGGTCGGCACTTCCCTGCTCCTCGACCGTACGATCGTCGGCGCGGCGGTTGCCGGCTACGCGCTGCCGGAGTTCCCGCAGTCGGCCGCCATCGAGCGGCTTGCCCGTCAGGCCGGCGTGCCCGTCGTGCGGTTGTGGTCCCTCGCGCGGCAGCTCCCGCCGGTGCCGGAGCGGCGGCTGCTCCTGCACGGCGAGCTGCTCCAGGTGCTCGGCGACACCATCCTGCGCGAGAACGCGCGGATCCGGCAGTACGAAGCTGCCGCCGCCGAGCTCGCGGCGGCCGCGCATGCCAGGGACGATTTCCTCGCCGTCCTCTCGCACGAGCTGCGGACCCCACTGGCGCCCATTCTCGGCTGGACGCGGGTGCTCAGGGCGACGCCGGATCAGGAGAGGATCGCGCACGCCGCCGACGTGATCGAACGGAACGCCCTGCTGCAGGTCAGGCTGGTAGACGATCTGCTCGAACTGCATCGCGCCGAGCGCGCCAGGACCGTCCTCGATCTCCAGGTCCGTTGTCTGAACATGGAGGTGGCCATCGCCCTGGAGACGGTAACCGAGACCGCGTATTTGAAGCAGGTTGGCCTGCAGTTCGTCGACAGTCCCCAGCCGCTGCACATCGACGCGGACGGCGACCGGCTGCAGCAGATCTTCAGGAACATTCTCGCCAATGCCGTCAAGTTCACGCCGGCGGGAGGGCTGATCACCATTGCCGTGACCGCGGAGGACGAGTGGGCGGTGGTGCGCGTTCGCGATACCGGGGAGGGGGTGGCCGCCGAGTTCCTGCCGTTCCTGTTCGACATGTTCCGCCAGCAGGAGGATGGCGGCCGGCGCCGGCACGCCGGCCTCGGCATCGGGCTGGCGCTGGTGAAGCGGCTGACCGAGGCACACCAGGGCCGCGTCAGCGTGGCGAGCGACGGCATCGGCCGCGGAACGGAGGTCACCGTGCAGTTCCCGCTGGTTCCGGCCGGCGCTGCCGCCGCTGAACCGGCGGTGCCGCCCGGCCATCCGGCCGACCTGCGCGGCCTGCGGGTCCTGATCGTCGACGACACGGCAGACACGCGGGACGCCATCGGGCTCATGCTCGAGCGCCACGGCGCGGAGGTCACGGTCGCGGCGGATGGGGGGAAGCCCTGCGCGTCCTGGCCGGCGAACCTGTCGACGTCGTGCTCTGCGACCTCCTGATGCCTGGCATGGACGGATACGAACTGCTCCGCGAGGTCCGCCGGCAGTACGGCCGCCCGCAGCCGCCACTCGTCGCGATCTCCGGCCTGGTCAGCAGCGCCGACCACCAGACCACCCAGGCGGCCGGCTTCGAGGGCCACCTGGACAAGCCGTTCGACGACAGCGCGCTGCTGGCCACGGTGGGGATGGTGATGGCCCGGCGCAGGGCGGCGCTGTAACAGCCGGGCGGGGGCGTCCGATGTCATGAGTCTTGCAGGTGGCCGGGGCGCGTATGACCGGGCCCACTCACCGTCGGCTGTTCCTCGCCCTTGCGCTCGGGCTCGTGCTGGTTGGCATCTCGCTGCGGACGATCGACCTCGGCCGGCCGGCGCTCTGTTGCGACGAGTTCTTCGATGTCTACTCGGCCCGGAGCTGGCTGGCGGGCGAAGGCTTCCAGGTCCCGGGGCGTGAGAACGAGCGCGCGTTGATGATGGCGCGCGCCACCGGCGCGTCGTTCGCCGCGTTCGGCGAGAGCGAGTGGAGCGCGCGCCTGCCAGCCGTCGTCCTGGGCATCCTGACCCTGCCGCTGATTGCCCTGGCTGGTCGCGTCCTGTTCGGCCCGGTCGCGGCGATCGTGGCCCTCGGCCTCCTGGCGATCTCGCCGCACGGCATCGACGTCTCGCGATTCGCCCGGCTGTACAGTCCGCTCACCATCCTGCTTCTGGGCGGCGTCACGGCCATCTACATCGGGCTCGAAGGCCGCCGGCGCGAGGGGCCGGTGCTTCGCCTGTCGCGGATCCTGTGGCTTGCCGGCGGCGGGCTGTTCGATCCTTGCCGGCACCCACTTCCACCCGGCGGCTCTCGCGGTCGGTCCCGCGATTCAACTCTACGTCGGCGTCCGCGCCGCTATACGCCCGGGCGCGCGGGGACGGGCGCGCCGCGGTGCTCTACCTCACGGTGTTTGCCGGCCTGACGCTCTGTGAAGTGGCTGTGGCGCTCACCCCCGCGCTCCGGGAGAAACTGCTGACCGCCGCGCTCGTGCCGCTGCCATGGTATCGGCCCACACCTGGCGCGTCCTGGGTCCACTACCAGCACCTGCTCTCCGAATATGGCTGGGTGTGGTACCTCGTCGGCGTCTCGTCGATCGTGGTCCTGGCCGCCGGACGGGCGGGACTCTTCGTGTCGCTCGCCTTCTGGGTGCCGTTCGTGCTGATCAGCGTGGGTGTGGCGACGAAACATCATCGCTACACGATCCAGCTGCTGCCGTTTGCCTGGCTCGCGATCGGCGGGGCGGCCCAGCTGGCGTGGCGTCGATCGCCGATCGCGTGGCGGCCGGCGGATGGCCGCCGCTGACCCGCGGCCGCGCCTGGCTCGCCGGCGCAGCGGGGCCTGCCGCGCGCCGTGGCCGCCTGGGCGCTCGCGCTGGTGCTCTCGCTCGTCGCGCTTCTCGCGATCGCGAAGGTCAGCCCCTCCGTGCCCGAGGCGTTCCGCCGTCCGTTCCAGTCGAGTGGCACCTTCACGCTTGGCACCTACTACGACTGGCGCGGGCTCGCGCGGGCGCTCGAGGGCCGGATCGATCCCGGCGCGGTGGTCGTGTCCGACCGGTGGCACGAGCTGATCTACTACCTGCGCGTGCACGCGGACCAGCTGCTTCCCGCCTACCGCGTGTGGGGCGCTGGCGACTGGGAGATGCCGGTGCGCGACTACTCCATCAAGGTCCAGAAGGCGGAGCACGTGCAGTCGCGCATCGAGAGCCGGCCGGTCTGGATGATCGTGTCGGCGAGCCTGTGGCGCCGCCCCGGCTACTACGACAGCGGGCTCTCGGCGCTGGTGACGTCCACGTGCCGCCCGGTGACGCTGCCGTCCGAGCTGCAGTTCGTCGTCGCGTTCGACTGTGGCGGGCCCGGGGCCAACGAAGGCCGGAGCGCCCCGGGCGCTTTCTGAGGACCGCTCAAGCGCTTGCGCGGCGCTTTGTGGCGGCCGAGCCACATCGGCCCTGCCGCGCCTCGGCCTACGCGCGGAAAAATGCGCCTCCGGCGAGTGCGCTGACGATGCCCGCTCCGGCTGGGGTGATCCGGAAGCCGGTGCGCAATCAGTTGGGCATCCAGGTGACCCAGGCGTCAGTGGCGAAAGGGCGCCTGCGCGTCGGAGCGCCTGCGGCGCATTTTTCAGACTGCCGCTGTCGCGCTAGCCGCACTGCGCCGGCAGGCCGACATGGCTCGTCCCCCGCGCGCCACCCCGGTGATCTCCTCGACGCCTCCCGGTGCTCCCCCTCGTCGCGCCGGTGTCGTTGGAGGTTGGGCGTTGGGCGTTGGGAATTGATCTGAAGGTCCCGTAGGCGGCGCTTCGTGGCGGCCGAGCCACATCGGCCCTGCCGCGCCTCGGCCTACGCGCGGAAAAATGCGCCTCCGGCGAGTGCGCTGACGATGCCCGCTCCGGCTGGGGTGATCCGGAAGCCGGTGCGCAATCAGTTGGGCATCCAGGTGACCCAGGCGTCAGTGGCGAAAGGGCGCCTCCGCGTCGGAGCGCCTGCGGCGCATTTTTCAGACTGCCGCTGTCGCGCTAGCCGCACTGCGCCGGCAGGCCGACATGGCTCGTCCCCCGCGCCGCCGCCGCCTTCGCCCTTGGCCGTTGGCCGTTTCGCGCCCGCCCGTCGCCCAGGGGAGACGTGCCGGTGCTGACCGGCCGGCGGACCTTGGAGCGAGGCGACACGCCGCGCAGCCGGAACGCGGGCGGAGCGATTCCTCGCGGCGAGTCCGGTCCGTGTGATCCGCGTCGTTCGCTTCACCACCGGCGCATCGGTGCGCCTGACATGTGCCGCCCTGACCATCCCTACTCGCCGCGTCCTCGAGCGCAGCGAGGGCCTGAGCGCAGGCCGCGTTCCCGCCTCGCGGAAGCGGGCCCCGGACCGGGCAGTGCCGGCACGGCTCATTCAGGCGACCCGGGCGACCAAACATCCGGCGCATTTGTGCACCGACGCCCTCGCGCCAGCCGCACTGCGCCGGCAGGCCGACATGGCTCGTCCGCCGCGCGCCGCGGGTGGGCGACGACGTCCAGTCGGCTGTGCAACTTGCTGTGCGCTCCGATCTTGGGAGTTGGGCATTGGGAGTTGGGCGTTGCGCCGAGAGCCCCCCGCAGAAGCGGGCCCCGGACCGGGCGGCTACCGGCACGGGTCATTCAGGCGACCTAGGTGACCCAGGCGACCGAACCGGGCTGGCGCCGGGAGTCTGAGTCAGCGCGCGAAAGACGACGCCGGCCACTCCACCCGTCCTTCCTTGTCGTGAATGCGCACGACCAGTTGGACGGACCGCGCGCCAGGGCGGAGAAGCGCCTTCCCGGCGTCCGGAAACGACACCCAGAATCGGTCGTAGTCGTAGTTGCGACGAAGGACGCCTGCAAGCGCCTTCGCGTGGCGCAGCTCCGGCGAAATGACCCCTGGGATTGCGGTTGCAGGTTCTCCCTCAAGTTGGAGAAATAGCTTCCCAGTCCGGAGGGATGACGCCCGACCCCTCTCGCGGGTCGATCTCGACCATCACGACGATACCGCCCGCACGCTCCGCTTCCTCGATAAGTTCACGAGTCTGATCTGGGGACAGCCGGCTGCGTAGCTGATGCATCCGTGCGGTCGCGCGAATTACGTCGGGTGATAGCAGCGTCGCTGCCAGCTTGTGAGTTGTACGCGCGTTCGGTCTTGAGAAGCCGACCATCAAAGAATCCGCCGACGCGCCCGCGCCGGTAGGCCCGCGCTCCGATGGACTGCGCATCGTCGGCTGACCAGGCTAGGTAACGGTCGTCGGGGACTCCGGCGGCGGTGCCGTTCTGCGCCAACAGGGCTGTGGCCATGAACAGGACACCCGCAAGTGTGGATGCAGGCGCGCGGCTGATCACTTCGCCCTGCGCCGAAGAATAGCCACCACCTCGTTCCCGCCGACGAAGGTCTCAGCCACGGTCATGCCGACGAACTCATAACCGGCGTCGCCAGCCTCTCCGAGTTCCTTCTGCAGTGTGCCAGTCTTCTTGGTGGCCATCAGCCGATACTCGAAGCCGCCCTCCGCTGTGGCTTCCTTGTCGCGTTCCAGGATGACGACGACTTCTTTGCCGCCGAAGGTGCTCTTGAAGACGCTCTGGCCCCTGTATTCGAAGCCTGCATCTCCCGCTTCCTGCATCTCCTTCTGCATCGTCGAGGTCTTGCTGGTCGCGAGCAGCCGGTACTCGTAGCGCGGAACGGCGGAGGCGGCCTTCGACATGATGACCACCACTTCGGACCCGCCAAAGCTGGTGTCGCCGCCCATCACGCCGCCAAAGCGGAAGGCGGCATCCCCCGCTTCGTTCATCTCCTTCTGCATGGTGGAAGTCTTGTTGGTGGCGAGAACGCGATACTGGGTCGTATCCTGGGCGAAGCTCGTCGCTCCGGCCATGACACACACCCACACGCTCGCGAGAACGGCGGCGCGCAGCATTGAGGCTCCTTCTGTTTGAGAAGGCGCCATCCTAGTTTTATGAGTCAACGCGGGTCAACTTGACGCGCCGGTTACTTTGAGCACCGCGGCAAGAAAGTCGAGCGCGCGCGGGTCCTTCGACTGGCCGAGCCAGAAGAACGCCTGCTTGCGGACGGCGGGGTTGCTGTGCGTGCGCGCCACCGTGATGAGCAGCGGAATGCCTTCGTCCTTCGGGAGCTGGCTGAGCGCGAACACGGCCTGCTTCTTCACCGCGGTGTCCGGGTCCTGCTCGATCCGCTCGGTGATGGCGCCCGCGGCCTTCCGTCCGGCCTTCTGGGCCAGCCAGAAGATCGCTTCGCCCCGGACGCTGGCGGAGGGGTTGGTGCGGGCGGCGTCGATCAGCACGTCGATGGCCGCCGGCTCGCGGCTTTGCGAGATGCCGAACACCGCCTTCTTCCGGACGTCCGGGCTGGCGTCTTCCCGGACGAGGCGCGTCAGGAGGTCGAGGCCGGCACGCCCGCGCGCGTTGCCGAGCCAGAACGGCACGCGGCGGCGGATCGCGTCCGGCTGTCCCGGCGCCACCAGCCGTGCGAGGGCGGCGTCCGCCGCGGGATCCCCGTGCAGGGCGATCGCGCTGATCGCGGACTCGCCGGCGCGGTCGCGGCGGTCGTCCCCGCCGTCCACCAGGGACTCGAGCAGCGCCACGCTGTCGGCCGGCCGCACCCCTTCGATCCACGTGACGGCGCGGCCGCCCGCGTCGAGCTGACAGTCCTGCGAGAAGACCCGGACGATGTCCACCCGCCGGTTGACGACGCGGAAGAGCACCGCCATCAAGGGTGAGCGCTCGAGACGGACGACCCCAGTCGAAGGCGCAGGCGTGCGCGTCATCGACGTGCCCTCCGCCGGCCGCTCGAGCCGGCAGGCTCCGCAACAGGCGGCGCCATCGGCGGTCACGATGCTGCCGCTGATCCAGGTGCCCGAATCGAAGCAGCACATCACCCGCTCGGGGTCCACCGCCGGCACGGTGTAGCCGAACCAGGCGGCATCCGTCTGCGCATCGACGAGCGCGCGGAAGCCGGCGGCGAAATCGGCGCCGGCCGGGCGCGTCTGCACCGGCCCGTCCGCTGATCTGCGGCACCTGGGCGGAGGCCGCGCCAGCCGCCGCGGCAAGGAGGGTGACGGCGAGTGTGCAGGTGCGGAACGGGCGGGTGCAGGACATGATGCGCTCCTACTTGCCGAGCAGCTCCAGCAGGTAGTCGGTGGCGGCCTTGTCCCGCATGTGCGACAGCCGCTGGACGATGTCCTTCTTGAGCGCGGCGTCCTGTTCCTTCCGCGCCAGGGCGACGAGCGCGGGGCGTTCTGCTGGAGGAACAGCGCCTCGACCACGGCCTTGCGGATGGCCGGCGTGGTGTCGCTCGCGTAAATCTGGAGGAGCGCGTCCGCCGTGTTCTTCGAGCCCATCAGGCCGAGGTTCCGGACCGCCAGGCGGCGCAGCTCGGGATCCGACTCGGTCCGGGCGAGGTCGATCAACCGGGTCGCGTTGCCGCCCACGAACATCGCCTGCAGCACCTGCTTCTTGACCTCGGGTGACGTTTCCTTCTGATAGAGCTGCCAGAGCTGCTCGTCCCCCCCATCACGCCGAGCTGCCGGACCGCCTCGCCGCGAATCTCGGCGTTCTGCTCGCTCTGCGCCGCGGCCCAGAGCCGCTCCTTGTCGCCGGCGACCATGAACGCGCGCAGGATGCGCCGCTTCACATCGACGTCGGTCGTGGCGGCGTAGACATCGGCCAGCACGGCGCGGCTCTCCTGCCCGCCCTGCACCCCGAGGTACTGAATCGCCCGGCTCTGCAGCTCCGGCGTCGGATCCGCCGCGGGCGTAGTTCCTGAGCAGGTCGCGCGCCTTCGGCGAATCGCTCTGCGCCAGGACGAAGAGCGCCTGGCGCTTCACGCGCGGGCTCGCGGTGCCTTCCAGCACCTTCTCGAGCATCGGGATGGCCTCGTCCGGGGCGTGGTGCTGCAGCGCCTGGAGCGCCATCAGCTTCATGTCCTCGTCGGTCTGATCCTGCGGCCGGACGGGCTGGCCGGCGTCGCGCCGCACCTCCACTTCGAGCGCGTTCGCCTGTTTCAGGTAGCGGCTCTTCGGGTAGGTCTTCGTCAAGTCCGCGATCGTCGTCAGCGCCTCGGCGCGCTGCCCCAGGCGGTTCTGGGCGTACGACTTCCAGTACAGCGCCGCGTCCGCCCGCGGGCCTTTCATCTCGGCGACCCGGCTGAAGAAGCTGACCGCGCGGTCGTAGCGCGCCTCGTCCAGTGCGTCCTGCCCTTCGGCGTAGGCGTCCGCTTCGCGCTCGCGCTCCCGGTCGCGCCGCGCCGTCTCCCGCTCGCTGCCTCGTGCGCGCCTCCGCGTTCGCGCTGGGCCTCCTCGCGCTCCCGCTGGGCCTCGTCGTCGTCCGTGCGGCGCCGGGCGCGTGGCGACGAGCGCCGCCAGCCCGGAGTCCGGGAGCACCGGCTGCGCGGCGGCTGGCGCCGTTCCCGCGAGCATCACGACCATCACAACCTGCCTGCCTGTTTGTCATATCTGCGAATCCCGTTGTCAGAGGGTGAATGTCACAAGCGCTGGGGCGCGCGGCTGTCGCGCATCTTTCTGGCGGTCCCGCACGTCGGACGAGGCGGCGCGGACCCTGAAGAGCAGGCTGCGGGCGTCGATGCGGTGCCGCAGGGCGTCCAGGTCCTGCGCGGTGGCCGTCGCCGGGGCGGCCGCGACGTCCACGAGCACCCGTTCGAGGTCGTCGAGGAGTGCCGACACGGCGGCATTGCCCGTGGCGGCGGCGGTGACCCGATACAGACGGTTGGCGGCGACCAGCTGCTCGGCCCGCTCCCGCTCGCCGGACATGTCGATCGGGCCGTCCGGATCGGCGCTCACGAGCTCGACGAGCACCGCCTGCGACCGTTCGAGGTGCTCGCCGAGGTCGATGAGCAGGATCCGTTCGCGCACCTGCGCGTGCGCCGCGCCGGCATCGCTCGCCGGTGCGGGTCGCGGCAGCGATCGCCCGGCAAAGAACGCGGCGCCCACCAGGATCGCCACCGTCGCCGCCAGGGCGAGCGGCGCGGGCGCCAGCATCAGCCACGGAAATCTGCCGCGGCGTTCCGCGCGCAGGGCCGGCTGGAGCCGGGCCCACACCGCCTGCTCGAAGCCGTCCGGCACCTCGACGGGAGCGAGCGAGGTCTCGTCCACCGCACCAAGCACCTGCTGAAGGCGGGTGAACGCCGTCCGGCACGCCGCGCACGCCGCGAGGTGCGCCTGCCGCCGCCTCCTCCTCCGGTGCGCTCATCTCGCCGTAGTAGTGCAGCACCAAATCGTCGTCTTTCAGGTGCGCGTGAGCCGTCGGCATGGCGTGCTCCGGTGCGTTCATGGCCGGCTCCGGCGCGCCGGGCATCGCCAGCTCGCGCGGTTGCGCGTCGACGAGGGACTCGAGCGCCGTGCGCATCTTGCGGACCGCCCGGAAGATGCTGTGCTTGGTGGCGTTGGTCTTGATGCCCAGGGCCCGGCTGATTTCGTCGAGGGACCGCCCTTCGACGTGGCGCAGCATGAACGCCGCGCGCTCCATCGGGCTGAGCCGTTCCATCGCGCCGTTGATGCGCGCCTGCACCTCGGTGCTGAGCATGAGGCGCTCGGGGCTGGCCTGTGCGTCGCCGGCGTGTCGGCGTCCCGGAGACCATCCAGGTCGCCGGCGTCGTGCGCGGCCTCCCGGTGCGGCCGGGCCCGGATCAGGTCGATCGAGCAGTTCACCGCAATCCGGTGGAGCCACGTCCCGAAATTCGCGCGCGATTCGAAGCGCCCGAGCTGTCTGTAGGCTCTCAAGAAGGTCTCCTGCACCACGTCCTCGGCGTCCGACGGGCTGCCCGTCAGGCGGTAGGCAAGGTTGTAGACAGCACGGCTGTGCCGCTCCACGAGCGTCCGGAAGGCGTCGCTGTCTCCGTCCCGGGCCAGCGCCACGGTGGCGGCGTCCGATTGCGGCATCCGATCAGGTTAGACGGGGATCCGGGGGATTGGTTAGGCGCGGGATCGAGCCCGCCCGGGTGGCGTTCGGCCGGCCGCGAGCCCGACGAAGGCCGCGGGGGGAAGCCGCGAGGGGCCTGCGAGCGGGGATCCTAGCACGGCCAGACATCCGCTCTCGCTCCGTAGAGCCCCGGCCCTGAACAAATCCGCAGCGAAGTTCCGCCCGAGCGTCGAAGGGCAGGTGATCACCGCACGGGAGGGTGCTCGAAATAGGTGGTTCGATACACCCTGCCATTTGGAAATACCACCCTGACCTCATACAGGAGACGCCGGTGGAGCGGGGCGGCTGATGCACGGGGAGCGGTGCGAGTGATGGTGATCGCGCTCCCCTCGAGCCACTCTTTCGTGCCTGGCGACAGCAACGCGTTAGCTTCGAGCTCCGCCGTGGTGACAGCCGTGGCGCTGTGATTCGTGAGCGCGACGGCCTTGATGGCGTGCTCGAGCTCGCGGACCGGAGCGGATCGCCACTGTTCCGCCGAGGCCCTGGTGAAGGCCATGACGATGAACGCCGCCGCGAACGACGCCGCCGCGAGCCGCAGGGAATAGACCACGATCGTGCGGCGATCGACGTTGACACGCCGGAACGCGGCGAGGCTCTGATGAAGCGCGGTCAGAGCGACGATCGCAAAGAATACGGCGATGGCTGCGCGCCGCACGGCGGCCGGGCCCGGATACAACACCTCCGGCGTCAGCTGGTAGCGCACCATGATCCAGGTCAGCACGTCGCTCCCCGGGCCCCATCGCAGCCCTGCCGCTCCGCCCGCCGCGGCACAGAAGCCCAGGGCCGCGACCGCACCCCCCGCGGCCACCGCGGCCCGCATCGTCTGGCCGAATCAGCGTCGAGGCCCAGAACGCCGAGCACGATGCCCGCCACCGTGACTGGCGCCAGGAGCCGCCGGCGACGGCAGTTGCAGCGTCGCGCCCAGTGCAGCGTCACGACCGCCGGCGCCAGCGGCGGCCAGCGCGAACGGGACGACCCGATCGCCGCAGTTGCCGCCATCGCGCCGGTGATCACCAGCTTGACCAGCCACTGAGTGCGCGACGACACGGGCAACGTCAAATGCCACGCGCGGACTCCCAGGGTCGTCTCCTCGCTCACGGACATCGTTGCGGCCACGACGAGCGCCAGCGGAATGTAGATCGGCGAGCATGGTCGTGAACACGGCGTCGGCGGTCCCCGGGCGTGCCGGCGCCGCGGCGAAAAAGGCCATCGCGGCCAGCCAGCAGCCGGCGAACGTGGCGGCGATGAGGAAGGTCGGATGCTGCAGCCGCAGTTCCTTGCGTGCCAGGTTACGCAGTGCGCCCCGCGCCCGGCAGCGCAGCAGGCCGGATGAGGCCGCCGTGAAGGCGCGAGCCGCCCCGGCTCCGTCGGCCGCGACCTCGAACCGCGCCAGCATCCGCCACCCGAGCCAGCCATGCCAGCGCGGAATACGCGAGGCTCGAGGCCGGTCACGAACGGATGCGGCTCGAACAGGTCAACCGCCACTCCCGAGAGTCGCGCGATGACGAGTGTTCGCGGCCATCGCGAGGACCAGCAGCGCAGCGAGGCTGAAGGCGACGCCGCCAATCGTCGAGCCCGCCAGCAAGGTCCAGAATGCCCGTCGAACCGATCATCACCGCGAGGAACATCAGCTCGCGGCCGACCGCCCGCCCTGCGAAAGGCCCCGCTTCGAGCGCCGCGTACTGGAGCGCCGCCAGCCCGAGAATCATCGCGGACAGCGACGGTCCACTTCTCGAGCCAGAGGCGTGCGCGGCTGACCGGCTGGCTGAGGAGCATCCCCAGCGTGCGCTGCTGGAACTCGGCGCCGAACGGCAGCGCGCCGAGCAGCAGCCAGCCCCAGATAGAAGGAGACGACGGCGAGGCCGGCCGCGCCGCCGGCACGACTGACGACACGACGCTGTCGGGCAGCCAGGTGAGTGACAGCGCGGTGGCGGCAAGAATCAGCGCCGCCGGCAGGGCGAGGAGACGTGCCTCCTTGCGGGCGCGAGTCAGCATGGGCGTCATCGCGTCAGCTCAGCGTAGCCACGAAGACTTCCTCGAGCGTCAGCGCTTCGGTCGCGCACCACTCCGGCGACAGCCGCCGGACCTCCGCCGCGAGCCGGTCCCCGTCGCCGCCGGTCACCACCTCAAGCTCGCGGTCGTGGCGGCGGATCTGCAGTGCCCCGGCGAGCTCGACCAGCGGGGCCGCGTCCGCGAACCGTGCGCGGATGCGCTGATACCGCGCACGCGCCAGCATCCGCCTCGAGCGTCAGCACCGCCCGGCCGCCGTCCACGATCGTGAACTCGTCGATGAGCCCCTCGAACTCGGAGATCAGATGCGTCGACACCAGGATGGTCCGGTTCCCCGGGTCCCCTTCCTGGTAGGCGCCGATCACGGTCTGGATGAACTCCCGGCGGACGATGGGGTCGAGGCCCGACGTCGGCTCGTCGAGCAGCAGCAGCTCCGGCTCCGGGCAGATGGCGGCGATGAGCGCCACCTGCGTGCGCTGCCCTTTCGAGAGCGCCCCCGTCTTCTGCCCGGGCGCGAGGCGGAACCGCCCGAGCAGATCCCGTTCGGTCTCCCGGTTCCAGCGGGCGCGAAACGAGGCGAGATAGTCCAGCGTTTCGCGCACGGTCATCCACGGATAGAACGCGACGGCGTCGGGCACGAAGGCCACGCGCTGCTTGACCGCGACCTCGGACCTGGCGGGATCGAGCCCGAAGACGCGCACCCGGCCGCGCTGCGGCCGGAGCAGGTTGAGCAGGCACCGCATGCGTCGTGGTCTTGCCGGCGCCGTTGCGGCCGAAGAGGCCGTAGCACCGGCCGCGCCGGACGCGTCAGATCGAGATCGTGGACCGCCTCCGCGCTGCCGTAGGCATAGCCGAGGCCGGTGACCGCGATCGCGTCTGGTAGAGGACTCGCGTGCCGTTCATGACGCCTCCTGGTTGTGGGTCTGCCGGCCGGCCATCGCGTCGAGCCGCTGGCGGACCAGGTCGATCAGCTCGTCGGGCCGGACCTGCAGGTGGTGCGCCCGGACGATCAGCTCGTCCACCCCGCCGATCAGCAGCTTGCGCCGCGCATCCTTGCGCAGCGGCGACGGGGCGCCGCGAAGCACACTCCCCCGCCCCGGGTGGGTCTCGATGACGCCTTCCGACTCGAGCTGACCGTACGCCTTGGCCACGGTGTTGCGGTTGACGCGCAGCTCCTCGGCCAGCGGCCGGATCGATGGCAGGGGCTCCCCCTGCCGCAGCGCGCCCGACGCCGCGGCCGCCTTGACCTGGTCCACCAGCTGCAGGTAGACGGGCGTTCCGGAGCTGAAGTTGACGTGGAACACCATGCTGACTGTCCTATGACAGTAGGACAGTAGGCGCCTGTCAAGGCCGTCGCCGCAGTGCCCTCCGCCCCTCGGCGCGGCGCCGTCACACCCCCGCGGCGCGGGCACCGTCGTCTGCACCTGGAGATCCGGCGGGAAAGTGACGAACGGCGTGGCCGGCGGCAGCCATCGCGCCCGCGCCTGTTGCACAATGGAGCCACCCATGACCGTCAAGACCATCTGTGCTGCCCCCGTCGCCTGCCTCCTGCTGATCACCGGACCTGCACGCCGCGCCGCTCGAGTGGCCGCAGTTCCGCGGGCCCGACGGGGCCGGCGTGGCCGACGGCGCCACGCTGCCGGTGCGCTGGTCGGCCACCGAGAACATCGCGTGGGCCGCGGACATTCCCGGCCGCGGGTGGTCGTCGCCGATCCTGTGGGGCGACCGTGTGTTCCTGACCACCGCCATCAGCCCCGGCGCCTTCAAGGCGCCCTCCACCGGCATCTTCGGCAACGACTACGCGGCGGAGCTCGAGAAGCAGGGGCTGTCCGAAGCCGAGATCCTCAAGCGCGTCGTCAATCGCGACATCGAGCTGACTGGCGAGAGCGGCGACATCCGCTACGTGGTCCTGGCGCTGCGCAAGAGCGACGGCAAGGTCTTGTGGCAGCGCGAGGCGCACCGCGGTCCCCCGCCCGGGGGACGTCACCGGAAGAATACCTACGCGTCCGAGACGCCCGCCACCGACGGCGAACGGATCTACGCCTCGTTTGGCGGGAACGTCGGGGTGTTCTGCTACACGATGGACGGCACGCTGCTCTGGCAGCACACCTGGCCGCCGCAGCCGATCTATCTCGACTTCGGCACCGCCTCGTCGCCAGTGGTGCACGACGGCCGCCTCTATCAGCTGCACGACAACGACGGCGCGAGCTTCCTCGCCGCGCTGGACGCGAAAACGGGCCGGGAGCTGTGGAGCGTCAAGCGCACCGACCTGGCGAGCCGGATGGCGTCAGGCTGGGCCACGCCCTTCGTGTGGCAGACCGCCGGGCGGACCGAGATCGTCACGATCGGCCGCGGCTTCGTCATCAGCTACGACACCGCCGGCCGCGAGCTGTGGCGGCTGAAGGGCATGACCCAGGCCACGCCCAGCCCGGTCGCCGCGGGCGGCCTGCTCTACGTCGGCTCGGGATCGCAGGGAGACGCCAGCCGGCCGCTGTTTGCCGTCCGTCCCGGCGCCAGCGGCGACATCACGCCCGTCGAGGGACGCGAGTCGCCGTTCGTCGCGTGGACGCTGCCGCGGTTCTCCGCCTACACCTCGTCGCCGCTCGTCTACCGCGACCGGGTCTACGCCGTGAACGACAACGGCGTGCTGCAGGTCGCCGATGCCAGGACCGGTGCGGAGCTCTACAAGGCCCGGGTCGGCGGTGGCGGCCGGACGTTTTCGAGCTCTCCGCTCGCGAGCGATGGACGGATCTACTGCCTCAGCGAAGACGGCGAAACGATCGTGCTCGGGGCCGGCGACAGCTACAGCGAGATCGCGCGCAACCACCTCGAGGAGATGAGCCTGGCCTCCCCCGCCGCGGATGCCGAGGCGCTCTACCTCCGGACGCAGACCAGGCTGTATCGCGTCCAGACACGAGCGCCGTAGCGCGGTCTTGCGGGTGAGCCACGTCGGCCCGCCGGCGAGTTGGGCCGGTGCCGGCACTGCCCGTCCGGGGCCCGCTTCCGCGAGGCGGGAACGCGGCCTGCGCTCGGACGCTCGCTGCGCTCGTCGCCGCGGCGAGTAGGGATGGTCAGGACTCCATCCGCCAGGCGCACCGATGCGCCGGTGGTTGGGCGGACGACACGGATCGCAGGGACCGGACTCGCCGCGAGAATCGCTCCGCCCGCGTTCCGGCTGCGCGGCGAAGCGCCTCGCTCCAAGGTCCCCGGCCGACCAGCACCGGCCCCGTCCAGCAGGCCGGCTCCCGGAGGCTTACGAACGACCTGCGGGTACGCCTGAATCGACTCCCGACTCCCAACTCCCAAAGCCCAACGTGCGGCGCGCGGCGGACGAGCGCTGTCGGCCTGCCGGCGCAGTGCGGCTGGCGCGAACTGCCGCGCGTACGCCGAGGCGCGGCAGGACGATATGGCTTGGCCGCCACGAAGCGCCGCCACACAGACGGAACGTCGCTGGGCGATGCCCATGCGCAACGAAGCGTGATGGCGGTCGCGCGGCTGGGCGCCGGTGGCAAAATGCCGCCACACCGCTTTCGCGTTCAGGAGGATCGACATGCGCCGACTCACCGTCAGCACGATTGCGTCCCTCGTGCTTGCCCTCGGGGCCATCGCACCCTTGCCCGCCGCACCGACGCGCGCCGAACTGCCGCCAGCCGTGCAGAGCGCCAGCCCCGTCGGCGCCGTCGATCGACCTGGCGGCGCGCCTGGCCGGCGGCACGCTCCGGTCGGTGAATCGCGATGTCACCAGGCTCGACGGCATGCCTGGCTGCGTCCACGTCTCCGAAAAGGAGGGACTGGGCGTCGTCTGGATTGACGGGAGTGATTTCGGGGAAGGCACGATCGAAGTGAACGTGCGCGGCCGCGACGTGCAGCAGCGCAGCTTCGTGGGCATCGCCTTTCATCGCAAGGACGACGCGACCTACGAAGCGGTGTATCTGCGTCCGTTCAACTTCCGCGCCGGGGATCCCGCGCGGCGCCAGAATGCCGTGCAGTACATCTCCGTCCCCGACTACGACTGGCCGCGTCTCCGGAAGGAGTTCCCGAGCGAGTTCGAGAACCCGGTGGACGCGTCCGTGGCGCCAACGGACTGGGTGCCGCTCCGCATCGTGGTGAAGGTCGCGACGGTGCAGGTTTATGCCGGAGCGGTGCAGTCGCCCACGCTCGAGGTGCGCAAGCTCGGCACGCTCGACCGCGCCGCCATCGGCCTGTGGACCGGCAACAACAGCGACGGTGACTTCGCGAACCTTCGTGTGACGCCGTAGCCCCGCGTGCTGGCGTTTCGACTGGGGATGTGACGCCCCACCGGCGGCGGAGGTCAGCAGGATGTCGGTCGACGATCACCCCGTGGCGAAGGTCAGCGGCAACGCCAGCGACCGCATCGGCGTCATCCGCGATGTGGACCAGTGCCTGCTCACGTCAGGACGCAGACTGTAGGCTAGGTCCCGTGAACCGGGAGACGATGCGAGCGCGAGCAGCAGCGCGGCGGCCGCGACCACGATCAGCTCCGTCCGCCGCATCCAGCCTTCCTGCTTTGCCATCGGCTCCTGTTCCTCGCCGCGAGCCTGCCCGATCGCCCGCCAGCGAGATCATATCTGAGTCGTCTCTCCACACCGCCGCGGCGGGCGGGGCAACCAGGGCGGGCGAAGGGCAAACGCGCGACGCGTGGCGGACGGGCCATGTCGCTCTGCCGACGCGATTCGGCGAGCGCGACGCGGCAGTCTGAGTGCGTCGCAGGCGCTCCGGCGGAGGCGTGCGCCACTGCGTCGGACACCTAGATGCCAACTGATTGCGCACCGGCTCTCGCATGACCCGAGCCGGAGCGGGCATCGCCAGCGCGCTCGCCGGAGGCGTATTGTTCCGCGCGTAGGCCGAGGCGCAACCGGGCTCTGTGCCAGTCCGTCACGAAACACCATGGCTGCTGGTGGCATAATGCCGCCACATCGCGCCTCCGCCTGCGGCCGCAGCTGTCCCGCTCAAGCGGACGATGGCTGGCGCTCAGATTCCGGACTGACGACATGAATGCATCACGCGCCGTCCCGACCATCGTCGCGATCCTCCTGACGCTGGCCTTCGCCCCGCATCTCGCCGCACAGGCCACCCCGGCGCAGGCCGGCCCGGGGAAGGGCGCGCCGGCCGGGACGGACCTGGCAGCGTCGTGCGCAGGCCTCGTCGCACAGAAGCTCCCCTCCACCACGATCAACTCTGCCGAGACGGTCACCGCCGGATCGTTCACGCCGCCCGGGTCGACGAACCCCCAGAGCGACCTGCCGCCGTTCTGCCGGGTGGCGGGCGTCATCGCGCCCACGCCGGAATCCGCGATCCGCTTCGAGGTGTGGCTGCCCCTGCAGGCGTGGAACGGCAAGTTCGCCGGCGTTGGCAACGGCGGCTGGGCCGGAACGATCTCGTACGGCGCCCTGGCCGCCCAGCTGCGCCGCGGCTATGCGACCGCCTCGACCAACACCGGCCACGACGCGGCGCCGGGCCAGAACGCCGCCCGCTTCGCCTTCGAGAAGCCGGAGCAGCTCGTGGACTTCGCCTACCGCTCCCAGCACGAGACCGCGGTGGCGGCGAAGGCGCTCCTGCAGTCGTTCTACGGCAAGGCGCCGGCCCGCTCGTATTTCATCGGCTGTTCGTCGGGCGGCTACCAGGGCCTGATGGAGGCGCAGCGCTTCCCCGCCGACTACGACGGCATCGTCTCGGCGATGCCGGCCAACAACTGGACGCGGCTGATGGCGGGCGACCTGGACGGCATCCTGGCCGTGCTGCAGGGGCCCGACAGCTTCCTCCCGCCAGCCGCGCTCGGCCTCCTGCACCGCGCCGCGATGGCCGCGTGCGACGGCGGCGATGGTGTGGTTGACGGCGTCATTGAGGACCCCCGCCAGTGCGGCTTCGATCCCGCGGTGCTGACCTGCACGGCCGGCCAGGAGCCCGTCACCTGCCTCACGGCGGCGCAGGCGCAGGCGGCGCGGCGCGTCTATGACGGCCTGAAGGATCCCCGCACCGGCCGGCAGGTGTTTCCCGGCCTCGCGCGCGGCAGCGAGCCCTTCTGGGTCCACCGCGACCGCGAGAACCCGTTCACGATCCCGCTCGCCCACTACAAGTGGCTGGTGTTCCGCGATCCGGCGTGGGACTGGCGAACGTTCGAGTTCACGGATCCCGCCGACTACGACAAGCATGCGGCGGCGGAGGCGGCGCTCGCACCCGTGCTCAACGCCACGAACCCGGATCTCGGCGAGTTCCGCACGCGCGGCGGCAAGCTGCTGCAGTACCACGGCTGGAACGATCAGTTGATCAGCGCGCAGAGCAGCATCGACTACTACGAGAGCGTCCTGTCGTTCGCCGGACAGGGCCGTGAGGATCGAGCCGGAACCTTGAAGGACGTCCAGAGCTTCTATCGGCTCTTCATGGCGCCGGGGATGGCGCACTGCAGCGGCGGCACGGGGCCGAACACCTTCGATGCGCAGGGTGCGCTCGAACAGTGGGTCGAGCGCGGGGTGGCGCCCGACCGCATCATTGCCACCCGCGAGATCAACGGCGTGGCCGACAGGGTGCGGCCGCTCTGCCCCTACCCGCAGGTCGCGGTCTACACAGGCGCCGGCAACACGAACGAGGCCGCAAGCTTCGACTGCCGCGCCCCGGCCGGACCCGGACGCTGAACCCGGCGTTGTTCCTGAGCGCGAGCACCCGCGGGCTGCGCGCTGCTCAGCGCGCCGCCGGCTTCACGAAGTCGGCCATCACCGCCTTGCGCAGCAGCGCCGGCGGCAGCAGGCCCTGCGCCAGCACGAAGTCGTGGAACCGCTGCGGGTTGAACGCCGCCCCCTGTGTCTTCTCGACGTCGTTGCGCAGCTGCAGCAGCCGGCTGTAGCCGTAGAAGTAGCTCGTCGCCTGACCTGGCGCCCGGAACGTGTAGCGCTCGACTTCCTGGGTCGCCATCGCTTCCGACAGCACGACGTCCTCCATCAGCAGCCGCTTCACCTGCTCGGGCGTCGTGCGGCCGAGCTGCAGCTCGGGATCGCAGAACGCCCTGGCGGCGCGCAACAGCCGGTGCTGCAGCGAGATCAGCTGCCCCTCTTTGGGCATGAAGGGCTTGACGATGTGCTCGGCGTAGAGGCCCCAGCCTTCGACATTGGTGCTGTTGAAGGCGTAGATGGCGCGCGCCTGCGACACGCCGTGCTCGACCATCGCCGCGAACTGCATCTCGTGCCCGGGCCGTGCTTCGTGCGCGGTGAGCGTCCACGAGGCAGCCTCGAAAGTGAAGTCGTCGTATTGCAGGGCCTTGGCCGGGTCCGCCGTCGGGATGTTCAGCGGCAGCACGAATTCTCCCTGCTCGCCGCGATTGTCCACCAGGCGCGGCGGGCGCATGTTGGGCGCCGGCTGCTGGGCGCTCTCCGCCGCGCTGGCGATGCGGATGCGCGCCGGGCGGGACGGCAGCGTCACGAGCTGCTGCTTCGCGATGATGGCCTCCAGCTCCTTCAGCCGCTGCAGGTAGTGCGGCAGGATCGCGTCGCCGACCAGTTGCCGCCCCTTCAGGCCGCGGATCACGGCGCGGTAGTCGGCAGGGGCACCACCCTGCTCGCGGGCGATCTCCGCCGCTATCGCCTGCATCTCCTTCTGGATCTCGTCGAAGGCCCGATGGGCCATCACCGCCAGGTCGGCGGGCGGAATGTCCACGCCGTATTGCGTCAGGTTGTCGGCGTAGAGCTCCGGCGGGAGCTTGAAGTCGGTGCGCGCACGCGGCAGCAGCTCCGCGCGGACGGCCTTCTCGTAGGCGGCGAACTGCGTCTTCAGCGCCGGGAGCAGCGGGTCCGCTTCAGCGAGCCCGTACTTCTTGAACAGCTCCTCGAGGCCGGTGAGGAAGAAAGGAATGTTGGCGAGATCCCGCTCCACCTGGGCGCGGAAAGGCCCGAGCAGCTCCTTGCGCGGGAGCCGCTCGCGGACCCGCGCCATCGCCAGCTCGGTGAACGGCCGGATGCCCTCGACGCGGCCCGTGTACTTGCGCAGCCGCACCACGGCGGCCTTGCGCCGCTCGGCCGGCACCTGATCGTCGAGCAGCGCCCGCAGGCCGCCGAAGACGACCTGCGGCGCATTGACGTAGGGCAGCAGCAGGCGCTCGCCGATCTGCTGCGAACGGATGTTCTCGTCGTTCGCCTGGATGAGAATCTCGAGATCCTGCCGCACCAGCGGGTCGCGCTCGCCCGCAAGCCGCTGCTCGAGCACCTTCGCCACCCGCGCGGCAACGGCGCGGACGCGGTCCGCGTAGCCGTCCGACAGGTCGGTGATCTGCTCGTCCAGCCCCTGCAGCCCGACCTGCGCCATCCCCTCCGGCGCCACCGTGGCCTGCGCCTGCAGCACCACGCGGGTGTGCTCGTTGCTGCGGGCCACCCAGTCCGGCGGGGCCTGCGCCACGGGGGCGATGGTCAGGATGCCGGGCAGCACCGCGATGGCGAGCACGACACGCCGCGCCAGCCGGGAGGAAACAGGCAGGGGGCAGGCTGTTCTCATGCGAGGATCTTACTGCAGGGTCCGCGGTGCCGGGCCCGGGTTCGCGCCCCAGGGCTCGAGCAATCTCAGGTTCTTCGTCCTCAGTTCGCGGTAACAGTCCGGCAGGTCGAAGTGGTGCAGCACGCCGGCCGGCAGCGCCGAGAGCGGCCAGCTGTAGTCCCTGGCCTCGGCGACCTCCGAATACGAGGTCAGCGCGTGCTTGAGCGTGACCTTGGTCACCGGCGCGGAGAGCAGCGCGGCGAACGTCGCGGGCAGCGCGCCGTATCCCTTTGCGGCCAGGTGGACCTGCTCGCAGCCCGACGCGCTCAGCCAGTCGAGCACCCGCAGGACGTCGAACGTCCGCTGGCCGACGCAGGGATAATCCAGCATCACCGCGTGCGACGCATAGAAGTAGTCCGTGCTGTATTCGCCGCGCTCGCCCACGCTGGTCGTCTGCGGCTCGGAGTCGCCGACGCCGCGCACGTCGCAGGCGTAGAAGGCGGCGTCGGGGTCAGCCGCCAGCAGCTCGCGCACCAGCGGCTCGCCGCGAAGCTCTTCGTCGGCGGACTGGTGCGAGATGTAGAGGATGGCCCTGGAGCTGTTCCGCGGCGGACGGGACAGCAGCGGCTCGCTGGTGAGCCGGTAGACGATCGCGTGCACCCCGGCATCGGTTTCCACCATGTACGGCAGCCCGTGCCGCAGCGGGTACTGGCGGTTCGGGAGCGGCCGCAGGATGCGGAACTCCGGCGCCGTGCCCCGCTGTGGGAGCTTCAGGGCGTCAGTGACCGCCCGTCGCAGCGCCGCGCCGTCGAGCCGGGGACGCGTTGCCGCCAGTGACCGCGACGTGTCCCGCGTGAAGCCGTAGATGGGCCTGGACTGGAGCTCCGCCACCCGGCCGAGCGGTGCGCACCACAACGTCTCCTCCTTCTCCATCACGAGCGCCGGTTCCCGATTGTCGCTGGGATTGCCCGTGCAGCGGTTGAACCAGCCGTACATCGCTTCCCGGTTCTCCTGCGAATATCCGTGGTAGGTGGGCCCGGCGAAATAGGCGATCTGGTTTTCCGCGCCGAGCAGGCGATAGAGCCGCTTCAGCCGCTGATACGCGGCTTCGTTGCCGCGGACGTCGAAGTAGTCCTTCTCCTTCGCCAGAATGATCACCGGCCTGGGCGCGAGCGCGGCCAGGAAGTCCTCGTGGTCCAGGCCGAGCGCGATCGCCCGTGGCGGGCACTGCTCCATGTCGGCGCCCAGCTCGTTCTCCATGTTGCGGCGGAACTCGGTGACGAAACAGCTCGGGGCGGCCATCGTCCAGCGCTGATCGAGGCCGCACAGCCAGGTCGTCATCGTGCCGCCGCCGGAGTTGCCCGTGATGCCGAGGTGGCGCGGGTCCACTTCTTCCCGGGATACCAGGTAGTCCAGCGCGCGGATGCCGTCCCAGGCGCGCCACGTGCAGAAGTGCTCGTCAACCAGCAGCTGCTGCACGCCGGCGTAGTTGTGCTCACCGGTGCCGGCGCCGCGCAGCGGTTTCCCGCTCGCGTCCACGTACTGCAGCCGTTCTCCCTGGCCGATGGGATCGAAGATCAGCACCACATAACCCAGCCGCGCCAGCCCCTGGCAGAAGGCCTGATACGTCTCGATCGCCTTGCCGTTGGCAGAATGGCCGCAGGAGGCGACCACCCCGGGCCGGGGCAGGCTCCGCCCCTTGGGAATGTAGAGATTCGCCGAGACGAGGAAGCCGGGACGGCTCTCGAAAATGACGTTCTCAATCCGGTAGGCGTCGCGTTCGACGACCTTCGTCACGCGCGGATTGAGCGGCGTCTTCTGCGGAAAGGGTCCGAAGGACTCGCGGATCTTCTGCCTGACGCTCTGGACGTAGGCTTCCGCGTCGGCCTTGGTGGCCAGCCCGGCAAGCCGCTGCAGCCGCTGCTGGTGCACGTTGTTCTCGCGCGCCACGAAGAACTCCTGCACCATGCGCGGGAAGCGGTTGAGCGCGACGAGCGCGGAGGTCCCGGTCGCGGGTGGCGGCTGCGCCGCGGGCGTCGCCGACATCGCAGCCTGGCCGGGCAGCGCGGCACCCACACTGCCGGCAGAAAGGGTCTGGAGCAGCCGGCGGCGCGACACTCCTGTGGGGCTGGTGGTCCTGTCCTGGTCCATGCTGGCAAACCCTCCGGTCGGCCCCTATCTTGACCGCAAGTCCGGCGGGAATCCACGCCCGGGGTTTGGCCCGTCCGGCAACAGTCCGGCCGCTCGACGTCTTGCCAGGGGATTCGCCGGGGCTTCGTCTGAACCGCGCTTCGTCAAGAGCTCCGGCTTCAACTGTACAATTCACCAATGATCAAGACGGTGGGACGTCGCCGCCTCGACGGCGGGAGCCGCGCTGGCGCCCTGCAGCGCACGCTGGCGGCGGTACGTGGGACCGGGGCGCTCGTGCCCCGAGGCGTGTACCGCTTCGAGAGCTTCGAGGAGGCTGATGCGTGGATGACCCGCACGATGGCCCGTACGCACGCGAGCCGCAGATCGAAGACCTCGCCAGGATCTGCCGCGCGCTGAACGAGGCTGCGGCCCGCTACATCCTCATCGGCGGTTTCGCGGTCATCGCACATGGCGGCGTTCGCTCGACAAAGGATATCGATTTTCTCGTCGATGCCGCTCCGGACAACGTGGCGCGTGTGAAGCAGGCACTGCGCATCCTCGCGGATCGGGCGGTGGACGAGGTCGCGGATACGGATGTCGCGCGCTATGCCGTGGTGAGAGTCGCCGACGAAGTCGTCATCGATCTGATGGCGCGCGCCTGCGGTGTCGAGTATGCCGGCCTTGTCTGAAGCGCAGCATAGGGCCGGCCGAGCCTCACCGCCGGCGCTCCCGGGCTGCATGCCGGACGGATTCTGCCAGGCTTGCCCGGCGGCGGGACGCGGGCAGTCGTTCGCGCCGTTTGCGCTGGAATCCGTGAGGCGTCGGGAGTAGACTCCGCGCCACAGCGCCATGATGAATCGCAGAACGTTCCTCCACCGGGCCGGCGCATTCGCGTCGGCCGCCCTCGCGTGGCCCGGGATGCAGCCGGGCCGCTACAAGCTGGGCCTGCAGCTCTACACCGTCCGCGCCGCGATGGCGCGTGATCTGGACGACACCCTGAAGCGCGTCGCCGCGATCGGGTACGAAGAGGTCGAGACTTACGGCTTCGATCCGGCAGGGCTCCGCTACTACGGCCTGCCGGCCCAGGCGTTCGCGCAGCGCCTGCGCGACAACGGGCTCACCGCTCCCAGCGGCCACTACGACCTGAATCGCTACATGTCGTCCGGCGTTGACGACCTGGCCCGGTATCTCGACCGCTGCATCGAGGGCGCCCATGCGCTCGGGCAGTCGTATATCACCTGGCCCCTGCTCGACGCGGGCGACCGGACCATCGAGAGATTCAAGGTGGCCGCGGAGCGCCTGAACCTCGCGGGTGAACGGGTCAAGAAGGCGAAGCTGCAGCTCGCCTACCACAACCACGACTTCGAGTTCGTCGAACAGAACGGCCAGCTCGGATACGACATCATCCTGAAGGAGACCGATCCGGCGCTGGTCAAGCTGCAGATGGATCTGTACTGGATCGCGCGCGGGTCGAGGGTGCCGCCGCACGACTGGTTCGCGAAGCAGCCGGGCCGGTTCGTCATGTGGCACGTCAAGGACGTGCACCGGACCAGCGGCGACTACACCGAGGTGGGGAACGGCACGATCGACTTCACGAAGATCTGGCCCGATGCCGCGCTGGCGGGGCTGCAGCACTTCTTCGTCGAGCAGGGCGGCAACTTCACCCACGATCCGATCCGGAGCGTCACCGACAGCGCGGAGTACGTCAAGCGCGTGCTCCTGAAGTAGCGCTTCGGCTCGTCCGCGCCCTGTCCGCCGCGCGCGGTCGCCGCACGCCCGGACTCGAGGCAAGTGCCGAGTACGCGTTCTCGACTCGGTCCGGGCCGAATTTTTGGGAGCAGGCAGCCGCCGCCGGAGCGCTGCCGGCGCGCCCGCGATCAAGGCACGCCTGCGATCAGGGCACGGGGCACGCCCGCGGTCAGTATGGATTGCACGCGAATGCGTACGGCAGGCCCGACGCCCGCTGACGAAGCGTGAGCTGCGCGGGGGGACAGGGCTGCGAGTGGAACACCAGTCCACCCTTGTCGTAACGAAACACCTGAACGACACCGCCGGCTTCGCCGAGCACGCCGGATCCCGCGTGACTGGCTTCGCTTGCCGACTGCACGACGACCGCGAATGGTGCTCCGGCTTGCGCTGATGCCCGGGCGCACTCGAGCGAGCGTTGCAGCGCCGCATCAGAGGCGGCGCCGGCATGGCGGCCGCAGTCGCGCGCACTCGACCCGGTGATACCCGACAGGTAACGTTCGATCGAACCGGCGCCAAGCGGCGGGCCCACCAGGAGCGCGCCGCTCCAGATCGCCGCGCGCGCGGGCACGACCGTCAGGTCACTGGCCCTGGCCTCGAAGCCGGACATGCGGACCTCGATGCGATAGCGGCCCGGCGGCAGCCCGGCGAACTGATACCGGCCGTTCAAGTCAGTCGTCGTCCGTCGCGCCGCTCCGTCTGCAGATGTCGTGATGAGTGTCGCGCCAGGGACGGCACGGCTGGCGGTGTCGGTGATGACACCGGAGATCGAATCGGTCTGCTGACTCGCACCGGCGAGGAGGGCGGCCAGCATCAGACTCGTGATCATTGCGCACCTGCTCCTTGATGAACGTCAACGTCGTCCACGGCCTACGGCAGGAGGGTCAAAGCGGGCCGGGCTTTCGCCGCTGGCGACTCGTTGCCCCACTGCTGCCAGCCGTCCCGCGGATGGCGCGCAAACATCTCGAGGTATGGTCCCGGCGAACAGCGCTCGATCAAGGCGTATTGCTCGTCCGGCTTGCGCGAGTGCTCGCGTTTGCGCGTCGTGATGATGTTGGTCTGCGTGCGACCCGGCGCCAGGGTGCGGTTGCCAGTGCCCCGCACCCCGAAAAGAATCATCTCCGTCACATTCCGGAAGTAGAACCCCACGCCGCGTCCATCCGGTCCGCCGTCCTTCCGCGTCTTGTACCAGATCAGATTGGTCTTGTAGGTGAATCCCCAGCGACGCATCACGTCGAGGCCTTCGAGAATCAATGCGTTGGGAACCCAGAGGTACAAATGGGCCCGGTCCTGCACAATCTGGGCGACGGGCAACTCCATGATCTCATCCAAGGTCATGGTGGAGTATCGGCTGAGCCGCCGGTGCTCTGGCGCCATCTTTCCCGTGCGGTTCTGGAAACGCCAGGGGGGATCGGCCAGCACCGATCGAAATCGGCCTGTGCCAAGAGCCAGCAGTTCCTCCGCCGCCCGCTGCGGCGTGGACCCGGATGAGACGCTAGTCTTCAACATACAGGTTCTTCGTGATTCCAAAGACCAGCACTGGACACCCGCCGCCGCTGCCGCCCTCGAGCCGCGGGATCAGCTTGCTCATGTGCGTGGTCGACGCGCCGTACGAGTCGCCGCGTCCGAGTTGGTCGAAGATGGATTGCAGTTCGTCGGCGCGAGTGACGATGACCCCGACGTGGAGCGCTCGAAGGTCGAACAAGAGACGGAAGTTGTTCAGATCCCTGTCGTAGAACGGGTCCTTGTTGTTCCACTCGATCTCGAGGCCAATCCCACCTTTGAAGCAGTCCACCTTGTGTGTCGGCGATTCCAGTTCGACCGTGTCGATCACGATCTTCGTCGCGAAGCACTTCTCGACCCATCCCCGCGCCGTCAGCGCGCTGTCGATCCGGGTCGACACGTTCGACTTGCGCCCCCCTGGCCTGACGATTTCGCTGCGAAGCAGACGGAAGTGCTCCAGAACGGCGAGGATGTCGTGCCATTCCGTGGGGAAATCCGCCTCGAGGATTGCGACGGCGTGTCTCCACTCGCGGATTTCGTAGTTGGCGCGCAGGAACGCGGGTATTGCATCTGGCTTCATCCAGGAGTCTCGGGGCGGGCTCACCGTACCGCAGCCGAAGGCGTCACGCAAGACTCATCGTGCCGCACAGTGTGGCACGGGTGAAGGACAGGGTAGGTCACAGTAGCCGAGACGCAAAAAAGCCCGCTTACGCGGGCTTTAAATTTGGTCGGGATGACTGGATTCGAACCAGCGACCCCCTGACCCCCAGTCAGGTGCGCTACCAGGCTGCGCCACATCCCGTTCAACCGTTCAAGCCGTTCAAGCCGTTCCTGCGGATCCGGGCCGGGCGGCCCGCCGCACTACGACTTCCGCCGCCGCGCCTTGGGGACGGGCGCGGTCTTCATCTCCAGTTCGAACGCCGCCGGCTCGGCCTCACGCCCGCCCGGCGCCTTGGCCAGCATCGCCGACAACTCCCGCAAGCCGCGCTTCACCTGGAGGATCCGCTCCCGGGCATCGGCCCCCAGCAGATCCGCCATCTCCGACAGCGACTCGCCGGCGCCCGCCTCCGCCTGCTCCTCGCTGAGCTTGCGCCGCGCGCCGGCCAGCGTCAGCCCTTCGACATACAGCAGGTGCTTCAGGTGCAGCACCCGCTCGACATCCGCGCGCCGGTAGACCCGCGGCCCGCCTTCGACCTTCGCCACGCCCAGATCCGGGAACTCCGCTTCCCAGGACCGCAGCACGTACGGCTGCACCTTCGCAATCTCGCACACTTCCGGCTGGCGGAACAGCGAGCGGTTCGGGATGTCGACCGGATCGACCGTGGGCATCAATGAGCGCTCGAACAAGTATAGCAGAGCGACCGCGCGGCACACCCGCCTGCCGGCGCGTCGCAGGCACGGCGCACCGGGCCTGGCCGCAGACTCAGCCGGTCCGCCGGGTGCGCCGCGCGGCGTCCAGCACTTCCCGCACCTTGGCCGCGAGCGTTGCCGGCGTGAAGGGCTTCTGCAGGAACGCCACCCCTTCCTCCCGCACGCCCCGCGCGAACACCTTGTCGCCGGTGTAGCCGGACATGTAGAGCACCGCGATGGCAGGGACGTGCACCGCCACCCGCCGGTAGACCTCCGGCCCCGACACGTGCGGCATGACGATATCGGTCAGCAGCAGCCTGATCCGGTGCCGGTGCAGCCGGCACAGATCCACCGCCGCCTCCGCATCCGCCGCCACCAGCACGGCGTAACCAAGCCGCGTCAGCGCCTGCTCCACCAGCTCCCGCACCTGCTTCTCGTCCTCGACCAGCAGGACGGTCTCGTTGCCGCCCGCCACGACCGGTTCGGCAGGCGCCGGCCTCTCTTCCCCGCCCGGCGCCAGCGGCAGCGTGATTGTGAACACGGTGCCCCTGCCGAGCTCCGAGCTGACCTGGATGTCGCCGCGCGACTGCTTGACGATCCCGTACGTCGTGGACAAGCCGAGGCCCGTGCCCTTCCCCACTTCCTTGGTGGTGTAGAACGGCTCGAAGATCCGCTTGAGCGCATGAGGCGGCACGCCGCTGCCGTTGTCGGCGACCCGCAACGTCGCCACGCCCCCTTCAGCGAACGTGGCGATCGACAGCGTGCCCCCGAGCGGCATCGCGTCGCGCGCGTTCACCGCGAGGTTCATCAGCACCTGCTCGAGCTGCGCATGATCCGCCAGCACGCGGACGGGGTCCGCCGGCGCCGCGATCTCGAGGGTGATGTCCTCGCCCACCAGCCGCTGGATCAGAACACCCACCTCCCGGACGACGGAGCTCAAATCGAGGATCACCGGCCGCAGCACCTGCTTGCGGCTGAACGCGAGCAGCTGCCGCGTGAGCAGGCTGGCGCGGTGCGCCGCCCGCTTGATTTCGTCGACATCGGCCGACCGCGCGTCGGCCGGCTCGAGCGACGCTCCGAGCAGCTCCGCGTAGCCGGCAATGACGGTCAGCAGGTTGTTGAAGTCGTGGGCCACGCCGCCCGCCAGCCGGCCCACTGCCTCCATCTTCATCGCGTGCGCCAGCTGCGCCTGGGTGATCTCGAGCTGCTCCTGCGCCTCCACGACGTCGGTCACGTCCCGCGTATTGAAGACCATGAACAGGGTGCCGTCTTCGCCGGTGAAACGCTTGCCGATCGACTCGAGCGCGGCCCACGATCCATCCTTGCGCCGGAACCGGAAACGGAACGGCCCCACCGCCTCGTCCGACTCCCGAGTCTCGGTGAACCGCCTGGCCGCCAGCTCCATATCGTCGGGATGAATGAGATGGAAGTTCTGCCGGCCGACCATCTCTTCGCGCGTGTACCCGAGCTGCCGCGCGACAGCGGCACTCTGGTACACGGTGACGCCGTCGGCCCGCAGCAGCCCGATGTTGTCGGAGGAGTTCTCGATCAGGGCCTCGTAGAGCCGCGCCAGCCGCTGCCGGTCGGCCTCCTGCTCCTTCTCGGCGGTGATGTCGATGGCTACGCCGAAGAGGGTGGTGGACCCGTCAGGCAGGGTGCGGACGCTGACCGTGTCCCGCAGCCAGACGACGCGGCCGTCGCGGGCAAGCATCCGGTAGTCGAAGGCATGGTCGAGACCGGCACAGGTTGCCTCGAAGCACAGCCGCGCACACCGCTCGACGTCGTCCGGGTGGGTATGGTCGCGCCAGAAACCCGGCTCCAGCCAGGCGGCGGTGGGGTAGCCGAGGATTCGTTCGGCCTGGGCGTTGACGAAGAGAAACCGAAACGTGTCCGGCTCTGCTTCCCAAACGATTCCGCCGAGTCCGTCCACCAGTGCCAGGAGCTTTTCGGCGGAAAACACGCAAGACAGACTACCCCAAAACCCGGCGTCTGGCGAAGCTCTGGCGTGACCTCCCCTACTTCTTCTCGCGCCGCCGCACGTGAATCCGGATCGGCGTGCCCATCAGGCCGAACGATTCGCGCAGCCGGTTGACGAGGAAGCGCTCGTACGAGAAGTGGAACTCGGTGGCGACGTTGGTGAAGAAGACGAAGCTCGGCGGCTGGACGCCGGTCTGCGCCGCGTAGAGGATGCGCACCTCGCGCCGGCCCGGGCTGGTCGGCGGATGCACCGCCGTGACCGCGGCCACGAAGCGGTTCAGCTCTGAGGTCGGAATGCGCCGCGCCCGCGCTTCCGCCACCTTGTCGATGGTCTCGAGCACCTTGACGGCACGCTCGCCCGTCAGGGCCGAGATGTGCAGCACCGGGGCATGTTCGAGGAACTTGACCTGCCGCCGGAGCTTCTCGTCGAACTCCTTGGAGTAGGCGGTCCCGCGCCCCTTCATCAGGTCCCACTTGTTGGCGGCGATGATGATGCCGCAACCGGCCTTCTCGGCCTCCCCGGCGATCGCGGCGTCCTGATCGGTGGCCCCTTCGGTCGAGTCCACCACCAGGACCGCGACGTCGGCCTTGTCGATGGCCCGCCGGGCCACGATCACCGAGACAGCCTCGAGCTGCCCTGACCGCGCCACCCGCCCCGGTCGCCGGATCCCGGCGGTATCGACGATGCGGAAGGTGCGCTTGTGCCACTTGAGCACGGCATCGACCGTGTCGCGCGTCGTGCCCGGCATCTCGCTGACGATCGACCGTTCTTCCTTCAGCAGTCGATTGAGCAGGGACGACTTCCCGACGTTCGGCCGTCCCACGATGGCGATCGCCACCTCGTCGTCCGCCTCCTGCTGGGAGGCGTCCTTGCGGGTCGGGAGCCTGCGCGATCACCTCGTCCAGCAGGTCGCCCACCCCTTCGCCATGTTCGGCGGCAATCTCGACGACCGGCTCGAACCCGAGCTCGTAGAACTCGAGCGCCCGCCCGCGCGCGCGCTTGTCGTCGGTCTTGTTGACCGCCATGATGACCGGCGCATTCGCCCCGCGGAGCGCCCCGGCGATCTCCTCGTCGCCGCGCACCAGGCCCTCCCGGCCGTCGACGACAAAGATGATGATGTCGGCCGTGAGCAGGGCCTTGCGGCCCTGGACCACGACGAGCTCATGGAGGGGGTCCTCGCTGGCGCCGAACATGCCGCCGGTGTCGACCAGCCGGAAAGTGGAGCCCTGCCATTCGGCGGGCAGGGAGTTCACGTCCCGGGTGGTGCCGGCGATGGCGGTCACGATCGCCCGGCGGCTGTCGGTAATCCGGTTGAAGAGGGTGGATTTCCCGACGTTGGGGCGGCCGACCAGCACGACCGTAGGGGCGGAAGAGGCGCGTTTCGCAGGCATGCGTGAAAGTTAGTTAGGCCCAGCCTTGACAGCGTAAGTGTTTCTATTTATTCTGGTTACAAATCCCCAGGAGCGCCTAAGCATGATCAAAGTTGACATCGTCAACGAGGTGTCCAAGGTCGCCGATATCACCAAGGTGAAGGCCGAGGTGGCGGTGGACGCCGTGTTCGACGCCATGCGTCTCTCGATGCAGCGCGGCGAGCGGATCGAACTGAGAGGCTTCGGGGTATTCCAGGTGAAGCCCCGGAAGCGCGGCATCGGCCGCAACCCGCGGACGGGCAAGGAAGTGCGCATCCCGCCAGGCCGCACGATCCGCTTCAAACCCGGCAAAGACCTGCAGAACATCGGAGGTTGAGGCCCGCGTCCCCGCCGCTCCTCCCTGCCGACCTCTCCGCCGAACCGGCTGGAGCGGTCTGGCGTGTGCCGGAACCCCCCCGGCGGTTCCAGGATGTCGTGTGGAAGCACGTTCTCCTTTTTCTTCTGACAGTTGCGACCACGACCTACGCTGGCGTAGGCCATTATCTCGCGTTCGTCTCCGAGTTCGGCCGTGTGGCGCTGCCGCCCTTCGAATGGGCGCTGATCCTGAAGGGATTCTGGTACAGCGCGTCCATCCTGGCGATCCTGGGCGCGCACGAGATGGGCCATTACCTGGCGTGCCGCTATTACAAGGTGGACGCCACCCTGCCCTATTTCCTGCCCCTGTTCATCCCGGCCGCGCCGGCCCTGACCGGCACGCTTGGCGCGGTGATCCGGATCCGGGAAGCGTTCCCGACCCGGACCGTGCTGTTCGACATCGGCGTCGCGGGACCGATCGCCGGGTTCGTCGTGCTGGTGGGCGTGCTGTTCGCCGGGCTCAACCTGTCGAACGTCATCGCCGCCCCGACCGAGACCGGCAACCTCATATATTTCGGGGAGCCGCTGCTGTTCAAGGGAGCCGCCTGGCTGATCTTCGGCACCATCCCCGACGGGCGCGCGTTCAACATGCACCCGATGGTCTTCGCCAGCTGGTTCGGCATGCTGGCCACCGCGCTGAACCTGCTGCCCTTCGGTCAGCTGGACGGCGGCCACCTGACCTACGCCACCCTCGGCCGCTGGTCGACGCCCATCTCCGTCGTGACCGTGGGCACCGCGCTGGTGATGACGTTCATCTCGCCGAGCTGGCTCATCATGACGGTGATGATGCTCGTGATGCTGTTCCTGCTCGGGCCGCGCCATCCCCGCGTCATCTACGAACACGAGCCGCTCGGCCGCGGCCGCCGCACCGTCGCCGTCATCGCCTTCATCATCCTCGCGCTCTGCTTCACCCCCGTCCCGATCGCCTTCGCCGAGTAGCGCAGTCCGCCGCGCCGGCGTCGCGCCCCCGTCTAGAGCACGCTGACCGGATCGATGTCCACGATCGTCCGCCGCCGCAGGTCCGGACGCGCCGCGAGCGCCGCCAGCAGCGCCTGCCGCATCCTGGCCCGGTGAATGCCCTTGATGAAGAACTGCGCCCGGTGCTCCCCCTTGATCTTGCTGAGCGGCGCCGGCGCCGGGCCGAGCACGCGGTAGGTCTCCCCGCCCGCCCGCAGCGTCGCCACCAGCGCCGCGGCATCGCTCAGCGCGGCGTCGAGCGTGGCGGCCTTGACGATCCCGTTGATCAGCGCAACCGCCGGAGGATAGCGCATCGCCCGGCGGAACGTGATCTCCTCGTCGTAGAAGGCCAGGTAGTCCTGCCGGCAGGCGTGGCGGATGCTGTAGTGGGTCGGATGAATCGTCTGGACCACCGCCTCCCCCGCAATCGTGCCGCGCCCGGCCCGCCCCGCCACCTGCGTGAGCAGCTGGAACGTGCGCTCGCCGGCCCGGAAATCGGCCAGCCCGAGGCCGACGTCGGCCGAGACGACCCCGACGAGCGTCACCTGCGGGAAATCGTGCCCCTTGGCAATCATCTGGGTGCCGACCAGCACGTCGATCTCGCCGGCGGAGAAGCGGGCCAGCAGCGCCGCGATGGCGCCCCGCCGGCGGATGGTGTCGCGATCCACCCGCGCGATGCGCGCCGCGGGGAACAGGCCGGCGATCTCCGCTTCGACGCGCTCGGTGCCGAAGCCGCTCTGCTCCAGGAAGGTGCCGGCGCACTGCGCGCACCGGGTCGGCACGCCGGTCGCGTAGTTGCAGTAGTGGCAGCGCGCGCGGCGCGCCGCGCGGTGCACGGTCAGCGTCACGCTGCAGTTCGGGCACTCGAGCGTGGTGCCGCACTGCCGGCAGAACACGCTGGTGGCAAACCCGCGGCGGTTGAGCAGCACCATCGCCTGCTCGCCGCGCGCCAGCCGGTCGCGGATCGCCTCGACGAGCGCGGCGCTGATCACGACATCCGGACCAGACGCGGCGTACTCCTCGCGCATGTCCACCAGGCGGACGCTGGCCATCGGCCGGTCGAGCACCCGGTTCGCCAGGGTGACGAGCGTGTAGCGCCCGTTGCGCGCGTTGTGGAAGCTCTCGAGCGACGGCGTGGCCGAGCCCAGCACGACCAGCGCGTTCCGCGCGCGGGCGCGCATCACCGCGACGTCGCGGCCGTGGTAGCGGGGGCTCTCCTCCTGCTTGTAGGAGCCGTCGTGCTCCTCGTCCACGATGATGAGGCCGAGGTTCCGCAGCGGCGCGAACACGGCCGACCGCGTGCCGACGACGATGTCCACGTCGCCGCGGCGGATGCGGTGCCACTGGTCGTGGCGCTCGCCGTCGGAGAGGCCGCTGTGCTGGATGGCGACGCGTTCGCCGAAGGTGGCGCGGAACGTCCCCGCGACCGCCGGGGTCAGCGCGATCTCGGGCACGAGGAGCAACATGCCCTTCCCCGCCTGCGCGGCGTCGCCGGCAAGGCGCAGGTAGAGCTCGGTCTTGCCACTGCCGGTGACGCCGTGCAGCAGGGCCACCGCGAACGTTCCGGATCCGGCCAGCGCCCGCAGCCGGGCGAGCGCGGCGGTCTGTTCGGCGGTCAACGTCACCGGCGGCCGCGCGCCCGGCGCGGCGCCGGCCGGGGCCACGGCGTGGCCGAACGGGTCGCGCTCGACGCGGCGGCGGCTGAAGGACACGAGCCCGAGCGTGCCCAGGCGCTTCAGGGTGGCCGCCGGCACGCCGCCCTGCGCGAGCGCCGAGGCGTCCAGTCCCTCCGGGGCGCCGGCCAGCAGCGTCAAGGCCTCGCGCTGTCTCGGGCCCAGCTTGACGCTGAGGGCTTCGGCCTGCTCCGCGCCGCCGGGCGGCGCGGACTGGTGCACGTCGTGCCCCTGCGCCGTGAGCGTCGCGACCCGCACCGTCCTGAAGGCCGCCGCGCGGCCCACCACCGGCGCGGTGATCTGGATCAGGCCGGCGCGCTCGAGCGCCAGCAGCCCGGCGTGGGCGCCGCGGCGGTCACCGGCCAGCGCATGCACCGGCGCGGGCTTGTCGCCCGGCAGCAGGTCGAGCAGCTCGCGGCGCAGGCCGCGCTCGAGCGGCCGGCGCTCGCGGCCGAGGCCGGTGATCTGGGCGTGCCGCTCGCTTTCGAGGAAGGCGCGCGGCGGCATCGCCGCGCCGATCGCGTCTCCCGCGCCGCAGGCGTAATATTCGGCAATCCAGGTCGTGAGGGCAACCACGTCCGCCGGGAGGAACGGCTCCTCGTCCAGGACATCGATGACGTCTTTCACCCCCTCGTCCCCACCATCGCCAGACGGCGGCGCCGGTTCGTCGTCCTGGCCGACAACGACACCGGTCACGATCCGCTTGCCGAGGGGGACGAGAACCCGCGCGCCGGCGGCGGGGTCGGGAAAGTCACCGGGCAGGCTGTAGGTGAGGGCGTCGAGCGCCGGCACCGGCACGGCGACGCGGATGCGGCGCATGGCGGCGGCGGGCTACTGGCGCGCGGCGCCTGGCGGATCCGCCGCGGGCGGCACGCGGCCGAGCAGGACGAGCGCCTTCTTCAGGTCCTCCCAGGCTTCCCGCTTGTAGCCGGGGCTGCGGAGCAGGAACGAGGGATGGAAGGTCGGGATCAGCGTGGCGCCGCGGAACTCGAACTCCCGGCCGCGCAGCCGCGAGATCGGATCCTGGGTGCGCAGCAGCGTCTTCGCCGCGAAGGCGCCGAGGGCGATGACGACCTTCGGCTGCACCGAGGCAATCTGCCGGAACAGGAACGGCTCGCACTGGACGATCTCGTCCGGTTCCGGATTGCGGTTGCCCGGCGGCCGGCACTTCAACACGTTGGCGATATAGACATCCTCGCGGCGGAAGCCCATCGCCTCGATCATCTTGGTGAGCAGCTGGCCGGCCCGCCCGACGAACGGCACCCCCTGGACATCTTCATCAGCGCCGGGCGCCTCGCCCACGAACATCAGATCCGCCGCCGGGTTGCCCACCCCGAACACGATCTGCGTGCGCCCCTGGGTGGCCAGCTTGCAGCGCGTGCAGTCGCCGAGATCGTCGCGGATGGCGGCCAGCGCTTCGCCGGCCGAGCGAGCCACGGCGACCGGCATGGCGGCCGGCTCGACGGCGGCCGCTGCGCCCGCTGTCACCTCCGCGGGAATGCCGGGGGCGGTCGCCGGCGCGCGCTTCCGCCACGCCGGATCACGGCTGATCCCGGCAACGCCGAGCTCCTGGAAAAAGCGCAGATGATCCGCGACCTCGTGGCGGGTCATCGCGTCTCCTGGTCGCCGTGTGTATACGCGTAAATCACGTCGTGAGCGGTGCGAGAAGCGACTCGGCGCGGTCCAATATGGTGGCGGCCAGCGCGGTCTTGGGGGCAACCGGAAACGGCTCGGTCGCGTCGCGGCTGATGATCGTCGCGGCGTTCATGTCGGAGTCGAAGCCGAGGCCTTCGCTCGAGATGTCGTTGGCGACAATCAGGTCGGCGCCCTTGCGGAGCAGCTTCTGGCGGCCCCGCTCCACGGGATCGCCGCTCTCCGCCGCGAACCCGATCAGCACCGGGCGGAGCCCGCCGGCGCGGAGGCGTCCGAGCTCGGCGAGGATGTCCGGGGTCCGCACCAGCGCCAGCTCGAGGGGGGCGTCGGCCTTTTCAATCTTGCCGGCGGCGCGGCGGGCGGGCGTGTAATCCGCCACGGCGGCGGCCATGACGACCACGTCGGCCACGGCGGCGTGCCGCTGGACGACGGTGTGCATCTGCTCGGCGCTGCGCACGCGCACGAGCTCCGCGCCCGCCGGCGGCGCCAGCGCGGAGGGACCGGAGACGAGGATCACGCGGCCGCCGCGCCGGACGGCCTCGGCGGCCACCGCGTAGCCCATCTTCCCGCTCGATCGGTTCCCGATATAACGCACGTCGTCGATGTCTTCGTAGGTGGGACCGGCGGTGACGACTACGAGCCGGCCAAGCAGCGAGCCCGACGGCTGGAGCGCGAGCCCGGCGGCCTCGACGATCTCGTCGGGTTCCGCGAGGCGCCCCTTGCCGACCCAGCCGCAGGCGAGATAGCCGGCGCCGGGATCCACGAACCGCACGCCGCGGGCGCCGAGCGTCGCGAGGTTGGCGCGGACGGCGTCGTGCTCCAGCATGTTGGTGTTCATGGCCGGGGCCATCAGGACGGGAGCGCGGGTCGCGAGGTAGAGATTGGTGAGGAAATCATCGGCGATGCCGGCGGCGAACTTGCCGATGATGTTGGCCGTAGCCGGCGCCACCAGCAGCAGGCTGATGTCGGTGGCGAGGGCGATGTGCTCGATGTCGGCGTTGGCGCCGTGCGCCCACTGGCTGGTGATGACGCGCCGGCGGGTGATCGCCTCGAACGTCAGCTCGCCGACGAAGCGGCGGGCCGAGCGCGTCATGATCACCGACACCTCGTGCCCGCGCTTCTGCAGGCCGCGCACGACCTCGATCGCCTTGTAGGCGCCGATACCGCCGGCCACGCCGAGAGCAATCAACGCCACGGATCCGGCTTACTCCTCGACCGGAGCCTGTTCCTTGCGGACGAAGCCCTGCTTGATCTCGAGCGCGGCCAGCCGCGCCGGCTTCTCGGAGCCGTCCGTGCGCGGCGTGCAGCCGCGCAGCAGCTGCCGCGCGCGGGCGCCCGCGAGCGTGACGAATTCGAACGCGTTCCTCAGTTCCGATCGTTCTGCCATGTCAGTCCTTCTGCTCCTCGTCGAACGTGCGGACAATCTGCTCGGCCTCGGGCCAGGCCGAGCGCAGGCGGGTCCGCTCCGCCAGGATGATGGCCCGCAGCCGGTCAACGCAGGCCTCGAGCTCGTCGTTCACGATCACGTAGTCGTATTCCACGAAGGCGGCGACCTCGTCGCGCGCCGTCTGCAGCCGCCGCTGCATCGCCGCTTCGGCGTCCTTGCTGCGCCCCCGCAGCCGCTGCTCGAGCACCCGGAACGAGGGGGGCATCACGAAAACATTCACCGTGTCGGCGCAGCGCGTCCGCACCTGCCGCGCGCCCTGGACGTCGATCACCAGAATCAGGTCCCGGCCGGTGCCGAGGTGCCGGGCCGCGTCCTCGGCGCCGGTGCCGTAGAGGTTGCCGAAGACGTCCGCCCACTCGAGGAAGGCGTTGTCCGCGATCATCGCTTCGAAGCGCTGGCGGGATACGAAATTATAATCCACCCCGTCGGATTCCCCCGGCCTGGCGGTGCGGGAGGTGTAGGAGCGCGACAGGGCGAGGTCCGGCAGGAGCTGGACCAGCCGCTCGACCACCGTGGTCTTGCCGGTCCCGGACGGGGCCGAGACGACGAACAGCAGCCCGCGGCGTGCCCCGCTACTCGACATTCTGAACCTGTTCCCGCATCTTCTCGAGCTCCGCCTTGAGGGTGACGATCAACTCGGAAACGGCCGGCCCTTCGGCCTTGGACCCGGCCGTGTTGACCTCGCGGTTCATCTCCTGCAGCAGGAAGTCGAGCTTCCGGCCGCACGGCTCGGGTCCGTCGCTCAGGGCCTGCCAGTGCTCGAGGTGCCCGCGGAACCGCACGACCTCCTCGGTGATGTCCGAGCGTCCCACGAACCGGGCAATCTCCTGGGCGACCTGGGCCTCGTCGGCCAGGGCCTCCGCCCGCAGTTCGCGCACCCGCTCGGCAAGCCGGGTCCGCAGGGCGTCGAGGGCGGCATCCGCGCAGGCGGCCACCCGCGCGAACAGCTCGCCCAGCTGCTCCCGCCGGGCGTCGAGCTCGCTGCGCAGGAACCCGCCTTCCCTGGTGCGCATGACGTCGAGCTCGTCGAGCGCGGCCGCCACGGCCTCGTTCCACGCGCGACCCGAGCCGCGCCAGCTGCTCGTCGGCAGCAGCCTCGTCGGTGCGCTCGCGGATGGCCAGCGCCTGGGGGAAGCGCAGCAGATCGCCCGGCGTCATCACGCCCTGAATGTAGCCCCGGGCGCGGGCCCGTTCCAGTGCCGCTTCGAGAGCCTGCAGGAAGGGCTCGTTCAGCTCGACGTCCACCGCCGCGACGCGCCGCTGCTGCACGCCGACCGTCACCTCGATCCGCCCCCGGGCGACGTGCCGCGGCACGAGCGCGCGCAGCCGCGGCTCGACGGCGGCGAGCGCCGGCGGCAGGCGCAGCTGGAGGTCGAGGTGGCGGTGATTCACGGACCGGATCGTCACCGCGATGGTCGCCTCGTCGTCGTCCCGGGTGAGCGAGGCGAAGCCCGTCATGCTCTTGATCATCGTGTCTCCACTCCCCTGCGCCCGGCTCGCGGCACCTCGGGCGCTGGTGCCGGCGCGGCATCCGGCTCGCGGCCGAACGCCTGGAGTGCGTAGAGCTTGGCGTACACGCTCTCGGGATTCGCCAGGAGCTCGTCGTGGCGCCCCAGCTCGGCCACCCGTCCGCGCTCGAGCGCCACGATGATGTCGGCCCGCCGCACCGTGGACAGGCGATGGGCGATGACGAACGCCGTGCGGTTGCGCATCAGGTTGGCGAGCGCATCCTGCACCAGCTGTTCCGACTCGGCGTCGAGCGCCGACGTCGCCTCGTCGAGGATCAGGACCGGCGAGTCCTTGAGCAGCGCCCGGGCGATGGCAATCCGCTGGCGCTGGCCGCCCGACAGCTTCTGTCCGCGCTCGCCGATGCGCGTCTCGTAGCCCTGCGGCTGTTCGAGGATGAAGTCGTGGGCATGGGCGGCGCGGGCGGCCGCTTCGATCTGCGCCCGGGTGGCGTGCGGCGAGGCATACGCGATGTTCACGGCGATGGTCTCGTCGAACAGCACGGTCTCCTGCGTCACGATGCCGACCTGGGCGCGCAGCGACTGCAGCGTGACGTCGCGCACGTCGATGCCGTCGATCAGCACGGCACCGCCGGTGACGTCGTAGAAGCGCGGGATGAGGTTGACCAGGGTGGTCTTGCCGGCGCCGCTCAAGCCGACAATCGCGACCATCTGCCCGGCGGCCACGGTGAACGAGACGTCGCGCAGGATCGGCGTGTCGGCGTCGTCGTAGGCGAACGCCACGTTGCGGAACTCGACGCTGCGGCGCAGCGGCTGCATCGGCGTGGCGCCCGGCCGCTCGTGCACCTCGGTGTGGCGGTCGAGCATGTGGAAGATCCGCTCGGCCGCCGCCATCGCCTGCTGGAGGTTGGTGTTGACGCGGCTCAGCTTCTTGATCGGCGTGTACATCATGAACGCGGCGAAGATGAAGCCGAGGAAGCTGCCCTGCGTGGTCTCGCCGGCGGCGATGCGCGCGCTGCCGTACCAGATGAGCGCGACGACCGCCAGCCCGCCGAGGAACTCCATGAGCGGCGGCAGGAGGGCGACGGTGCTGGTGATCTTCAGGTTGGTGCGGTAGAGCGTCGTGGACGCCCGGCCGAACCGGCGGGCCTCGTGCGCCTCGGCGCCGAACGCCTTCACGATCCGGTGGCCGGCGAAGGCTTCGGCGGCGATGTGCGACAGGTGCTCGATTTCCTCCTGGCTCCGCCGCGTGCTGCGGCGCACCCGCTGCCCGAGCCGGACGAGCGGGTAGACCACGACCGGGGCTCCCGTGATGCAGACGAGCGCGAGCTTGGCGTCCCACCAGAACAGCAGGACGGCGTAGCCGATGAGCGCCAGCCCCTCGCGCAGCAGGTCGCCGATGGTCTCCGACACCGCCTGCTGCACCTGCGAGACGTCGTGGGTGATGCGCGACATCAGCTGGCCGGTCGAACGGCGGCTGAAGAAGGCGGCCGACTGGTTCAGGATGTGGCGGAACAGCTGGTCGCGCAGGTCGCGAACGACGCGCTGCCCGATGTCCGTCATCAGGTAGGCCGAGAAGTAGGCGCCCAGCCCCTTGGCCAGGTAGGCCACGAGGATGGCGCTCGACCAGAAGACCAGGTTCTGCACCGGCAGCGCCGCATCGCCGCGGCCCGGCTGCAGCCCTTCGTCGATGATCGGCTTGATGAGGAAGGCGACGCCGGCCGAGGCACCGGCGTACAGCAGCATGGCCGCGAGCGCCACGGCGAACCGCGCCGAATAGCGGCGGGAATAGCCGAGCAGGCGCGGGAACGGATTCACTCGGTGAACCGGAACTTCACCAGCGTCCAGAGCGCGACCAGGCCGTCGCGCCACCAGCTGATCTTCTTGCCCTCGTCGAACCCCCGTCCGTCGTAGGTGATGGGCACCTCGTAGACGCGGTAGTGCGGCTGCTTGAGGATCTTGGCGGTCAGCTCCGGCTCGATACCGAAGCCGTTCGACTCGAGGGTCATCGAGCGCAGCACTTCGGTCCGCATCACCTTGTAGCAGGTCTCCATGTCCGACAGCCAGGTGTTGTACAGGACATTGGTGACGAGCGTCAGGAACCGGTTGCCGGCGTAGTGGGTGAACAGGAACACGCGGTGGCGGCCGAGGAACCGCGAGCCATAGACGACGTCGGCGCGCCCCTCGCAGATGAACTGGATGAGCTGCGGGAACTCCTCGGGCGAGTACTCGAGGTCGGCATCCTGGATGACCACGATGTCGCCGGTCACCTCCCGGAAGCCGCGCCGGAGCGCCGCTCCCTTGCCGCCGTTCTGCGCCTGGAACACCAGCTTGAACTCGAGCTCGGCCGCCAGCGCCGTCAGGATGTCGCGCGTCCCGTCGCGGGAGCAGTCGTCCACCACGATGAGCTCGATGCGCAGCGGCACCGCCAGGACCCGCCGCACGATCTCCTCGATCGTGGAGTGCTCGTTGTAGCACGGCATCACGACCGAGAGCAGCGGGTCGGACAGCGCGCCGCGCAGCTCGCTCACTCGCCGCGGCCCTCGCTCGCGTAGCCGGCCGGGTGGCGGACGCGCCAGCGCCACGCCGTGGCGACGATCGTCTCGACGTCCTCGAAGCGGGGCGCCCAGCCCAGCTCGCGGCGGATGCGCTGCGCTCGACGCGAAGAGCACGGCGGGATCGCCGGCGCGGCGCGGCGCCGCGGTGTACGGCACGCGCCCGCCGGTCACCTTCTCCACGGCGTCGATGATGGCACGGACCGACGTCGGATGGCCGTTGCCCAGGTTGTAGACGCTGGAGCCGGCGCCCGACGCCAGCGACTGCAGGGCGAGCAGGTGGGCCGACGCCAGATCGGCGACGTGCACGTAGTCGCGCAGGCAGGTGCCGTCCGGCGTGTCGTAGTCCTCGCCGAACACTTCGAAGCCGCCGCGGCCGAGCGCCGCGTCGATCGCCTTGGGGATCACGTGGGTCTCGGGCTCGTGGTGCTCGCCGAGCACGCCGTCGGGATCGGCGCCGGCGGCGTTGAAGTAGCGCAGCGTCACGGAGCGCAGCCCGTAGGCGCGGTCGTAATGCGGCAGCGCCTGTTCGATGGCGAGCTTCGTCTCGCCGTAGGCATTGATCGGGCGCTTGGGATGGTCCTCGGTGATCGGGGTTTCCAGGGGATTGCCGAACACCGCCGCCGTGGACGAGAAGACGAACTGCTTGACGCCGGCGGCCAGCATCGCGTCCAGCACCGACAGCGCCCCCAGCACGTTGTTGCGGTAGTAGCGGGCCGGCTCGCGCACCGAATCGCCCACCGACAGCCAGGCGGCAAAGTGCATCACCGCGCTCGACGCGGTGGCCGGCCAGCGTCGCCTGCAGCCGCGGCGTGTCGAGGATGTCCCCCTCGACCAGCGTGGCGCCGGCGCCGATGAGCGGCGCCACCGCCGCGTGGCCGGCCGACAGGTTGTCGTAGATGACGACCGGGTGGCCGGCGTGGACGAGGGCCTTCACGGTGTGGCTGCCGATGTAGCCGGCGCCACCGGTGACCAGCACGGCGTTCATGGCCGGCCCATCGACGCGTAGGTGAAGCCCTGCGCCCGGATGTGCTCCGGGTTGTAGATGTTCCGGCCGTCGAAGATGGCGGGATTCCGCATCAGCTTCTTCATGCGCGCGTAGTCAGGCTCGCGGAACTCGTTCCACTCGGTGACGATCACCAGCGCATCCGCGCCGGTCAGCGCGCCGTAGCTGTTGTCGGCATAAGTGATGTCGCCGCCGAAGATCCCGCGCGCCACCTTCATGGCCTCCGGATCGTAGGCCTGCACCTCCGCCCCGGCGGCGAGCAGCCCCTTGATCAGCGGCACCGCCGGCGCCTCGCGCATGTCGTCGGTCCGCGGCTTGAACGCCAGGCCCCACACGGCAATCCGCTTGCCCTTCAGCGAGCCGAACTGCGCCTTGAGCTTGTCGAGCAGCCGCAGCTTCTGGCGATCGTTGACCGCCTCGACCGCGTGCAGGATCTTGAAGTCGTATTTCTTCGCCGCCGGCGAACTGCAGCATCGCCTTGACGTCCTTGGGAAAGCAGCTGCCGCCGTAGCCGACGCCCGGGAAGAGGAAGGACGCGCCGATGCGGCGGTCCGACGCCACCGCCCGGCGCACCTCGTCCACGTCGGCGCCGACCGCCTCGCAGACGTTGGCCACCTCGTTCATGAAGGAGATGCGGGTCGCGAGCATGGCGTTCGCCGCATATTTGCACAGCTCGGCGCTGGCGCAGTCCATCAGCATGATCGGCGCGCCGGTCCGGGTGAACGGCGCGTAGAGCTCCTTCATCAGCTCGGCGGCCCGCGGGTCCTCCGCGCCGATCACCACGCGATCGGGCTTCAGGAAGTCGTCGATCGCCGCCCCCTGCTTCAGGAACTCCGGGTTGCTGACGACGCTGAAGGGATGGGTGGTCTCGCGGCGGACCACGTCGCGGACCTTCGCCGCCGTGCCGACCGGCACGGTGCTCTTGTTCACGATCACCTTGTAGCCGTTCATCGCCCGGGCCGAGCTGCCGGGCCACGTCCATCACGTGCTGCAGGTCGGCCGAGCCGTCCTCGCCGGTCGGCGTGCCGACGGCGATGAAGATGATCTGCGACTGCCGGACGCCGCGGTCGAGGTTGGTGGTGAAGACGAGGCGCTTCTCCTCGCGGTTGCGCCGGACGAGCTCCTCGAGGCCGGGCTCGTAGATTGGGATTTTGCCGCGCTGCAGCTGCTTGACCTTCGCGGGATCCTTGTCCACGCAGATCACGTCGTTGCCGTTTTCGGCCAGGCACGCGCCTGCGACCAGCCCGACATACCCGCTCCCGACGACCGCGATTTTCATCAGACCTGTCCCCCGTCCGGATACAAACCCTTAAGGCTAGCACAGCCGAAAAAACAGTGTCAATCCATTGAGGCACAAGGAGTTGCCGCCGCCGGCGGCCGCGCCGTCAACTCGTGGTACGATGCCGCGCGCGTGCGCATCCTGCTCGATTATCGCCCCGCGCTGCGCGAGCGCACGGGCGTCGGCCAGTACGTGCACGAGCTCGGCGCCGCCCTCCAGTCGCAGCTCCCCCCGGGCGCTACCCTCAGCCTGTTCTCCAGCTCGTGGAAGGATCGCCTGCCGTCCGGCGCCATCCCCGGCGGCGCGGCACGTCGACTGGCGAATCCCCGTCAGCGCGCTCAACCTGGCATGGCACCGGCTGCGAATGGCCGCCGGTCGAACTGCTGGCCGGGCCGGTGGACGTGGCCCAGTCCGCGCACCCGCTGCTCATGCCGGCGCGCCGGGCGCTGCAGGTCATCACCATCTACGACCTCGACTTCCTCGATCATCCCGAGCGCACCCGCGCCGAGATCCGGCGCGACTACCCGGGGCTGACCGCCCGCCACGCGCGGCGGGCCGATCTGGTCGTCGTGATCTCGGAGCACACCGCGCGGGCGGTCACGTCGCGCCTCGGCGTGGACGACGCGCGGGTGGTGATCTGCCGGCCGGGCGCGCCCGACACGCCGCCGCGCGCGGTGCCGGCGGAGCCCGGTCCTATTCTCTTTGTCGGCACGATCGAGCCGCGCAAGAACCTGCCCGCACTCTTTGCCGCCTACGACCGCGTGGTCGCCGGCCGCCCGGACGCGCCTCCGCTCGTGCTGGCCGGGCGCCGCGTCGAGCAGTCCGCCGCCATCCTCGCCACGCTGGCCACCTGGCCGGCCCTCGCCGGGCGGGTCCGGCACCTCGGCTACGTCACCGACGCCGAGCGCCAGCAGCTGTATGCGGCCGCGTCGATGCTGGTGCTGCCGTCGCTCGAGGAAGGCTTCGGCATGACCGCCGTCGAGGCGATGCAGGCCGGCGTGCCGGTGGTCGCCGCGCGGCGCGGCGCGCTGCCGGAAGTGGTGGGCGACGCAGGCACCCTCGTCGATCCGACGGACGAGGTGGCGCTGGCCTACGCCATCGACAGCCTCCTGGCCGACCCGTCGCGGCGCCTCCGCCAGTCGGAGAATGGCGTGGCACGCGCACGGGAGTTCTCCTGGGCCGCGAGTGCCGCACGGCTGCTCGCGGCCTACAGCGAGGCGCTCGCGCGCCGGCAGGCGGAAGCGGCGCGATGACGCCCCTGCGGATTGGCGTGGACGCCCGCGAGGTGCTCGGCGACGCGACCGGCGTCGGGCGGTATCTCGGCGAGCTGCTGCGCCGTTGGAGCGTGCGGCCCGACGCGGCCCTTCGGCGCCTGGTGCTCTACGCGCCCGAGCCCATCGCGCTGCCGATGCCGCCGGAGGCAGTCGAGCAGCGGATCATCGGCGGCGGCCGCGGCACGTGGTGGGAACAGACCGCCCTGCGCCGCGCGGTCCGGCACGACCCCCTCGACGTCTTCTTCGCTCCGGCCTATTCGGCGCCGCTCGGGCTGCGCGTGCCGCTGGCGGTCACCATTCACGACGTGTCGTTCCTCGCCCATCCCGAGTGGTTCCGGCCGCGGGAAGGGGTGCGGCGGCGCTGGCTGACCGCCCGCGCCGCGGCGACGGCGGCGGTGGTCTTCACCGACTCGGCGTTCTCGCGCGCGGAGATCGAGCAGCACCTCCGGGTGCCCCCCTCGCGCATCCGCGTCATTCCGCCCGGCGTGGCGCCGCGGCACGACGAAGGGCGGCCCCGCGCCACGCGCGAGCCGCTGGTGCTGTTTGTCGGCTCCCTGTTCAACCGGCGGCGGCTCCCGCAGCTCATCGAGGCGTTCGCGGCCGCGACCCGCGACCTGCCCGCCGCCCGCCTCGCCATCGTCGGCGACGACCGGACGTGGCCGCCACAGGACCTGCCCGACGCCGCGGCCAGGCACGGTGTCGGGCACCGCGTCGAGTTCCTGCGCTACGTGGACGAAGCCACGCTGGCAGACCTGTATGCGCGGGCCGCCGTCTTTGCGTTCCTGTCCGAATACGAGGGTTTCGGGCTCACCCCGCTCGAAGCGATCGCCGCCGGCGTCCCGGCGGTGGTGCTCGACACGCCGGTGGCGCGCGAAGTCTACGGACCGGCCGCAACCTACGTCCGTCGCGACGATGCGGCGGGGACCGCGGCGGCACTGCGTGCCCTGCTGACCGACCCCGCGGCGGGGGCCGCGACGCTGGCGCACGCCGGGGAAGTCCTGGGCCGCTACTCCTGGAGCCGCGCCGCGGACGAGACCCTGCACGATATCGAGCGGGTGGCAGGGCGCCGGCCATGACTCCCCCCCTGCTCTCCATCGTCATCGTGTCGTTCAACACCAGGGAGGATCTGCTGCGCTGCCTGGCGTCGCTCGACGCGGCGCCGCCCGCCGGTCCGTCACGAGATCATCGTGGTGGACAACGCGTCGCGCGACGGCACGGCGGAAGCGGTGCGCGGGCGATGGCCCGCGGTGCGGGTGATCGTCCAGGCCACGAACCTCGGGTTCGCCGCCGGCAACAACGTCGGCATCCGCGCCGCCGTGGGGGATCTGCTCCTGCTGCTCAACAGCGACACCGTGGTCCCTGCCGGCGCCGTGGATGCGCTGCTGGCGCGGCTGGCGGCCCACCCGGAGGCGGCGGTGGCCGGCCCCCGCCTGGTGGACGGCGACGGGCGGGCGGAGCTGTCGTTCGGTCCGATGATTGCGCCGCTGGCGGAGCTGCGGCAGAAGCTGGTGATGGCGCTGCACGGGCGCGGCGTGGCCGCCGTGTCGTGGTGGGTGGAGCGCGCGACGCGCAAGGAGCGCTACGTGGACTGGGTGAGCGGCGCGGCGCTGCTCGTGCACCGGGGGGACGCCGAGGCGGTCGGGCTGCTCGACGAGCGCTACTTCCTCTACACGGAGGACGTCGATTTCTGCGCGTCGATCCGGCGGCGGGGCCGGCGGGTGCTCTTCACCCCCGCGGCCTCGATCACCCACCTGCGGGGGCGGTCGCGGGCCACGGCGCCCGCGGCGATGAACGCCGCCTACCGCCGCAGCCACATCGCGTTCTACGAAAAGCACCATCCGCGATGGGCCGCCCTCCTGCGCGCCTACCTGCGGGCCAAGGGGCAGCTGCCGGGGTGACGCGGCCGCCCGGCTGAACAATCCGGTAAGATCTCGGGCACGTGCGAATCGCCATCGATGCCCGCAAGCTGCGCGACTACGGGATCGGCACCTACATCCGCAACCTGCTGCGCCACCTGGCCCGGCTGGACAGCACCACGGAGTTCGTCGCCCTGTGCCGGCCAGAGGACTGCACGTTCGCCTCCGAGCTCGGCGAGAACTTCCGCGCGGTGCCGGAGCGGTCCGGGGCGTACTCGCTGCGCGAGCAGATCTCGCGTCCCGCTCGACCTGCGGCGCGAGCGGGCGGACCTGTTCCACGCGCCGCACTACGTGCTGCCGCCGCTGACGCCGTGCCGGTCGGTGGTCACCATCCACGACTGCATCCACCTGCGCTTCCCGCAATACCTGCCCAGCCGGCTCGGCTACGCCTACGCGCGCGGCTCGCTGTGGGTGGCGACGCACCGCGCGGCGCGCGTGCTGACGGTGTCGGAGGCGTCGAAGCGCGACATCCTGCACTACTTCCAGGTGCCGGAGTCGAAGGTCACCGTGATCCACAACGCCATCGACGAGCGGTTCAGCGAGGAGCCGCCAGCCGACGAGGTGATGCGGGTGCGCGAGCGCTACCAGCTCAACGATCCGTTCATCCTCTATGCCGGCAACATCAAGCCGCACAAGAACCTGGAGCGGCTGATCGAGGCGTTCCACATCATCCGGCAGGGGGAGCTCGAGCACGTCAAGCTGCTGATCATCGGCGACGAGATCTCGAAGTACGCCGCGCTCCGCCGGACCGTGCACCGCTACAAGCTGCACAAGCACGTCCGCTTCTTCGGCTTCGTGCCGGACGCCACGCTGGCCATCCTCTACCGGCTCGCGCGCGTGTTCGTGTTCCCGTCGCTCTACGAGGGCTTCGGCCTGCCGCCGCTCGAGGCGATGGCCAGCGGCACGCCGGTCATCACCTCGAACGTCTCGTCGCTGCCGGAAGTCGTCGGCGACGCGGCCATGCTGATCGACCCCTACGAGCCCGACGCCATTGCCGGCGCGATGCGCCGGGTGATGCTCGACGACCGCCTGCGCGACGACATGCGCGAGCGCGGGCTGGCGCGCGCCCGGGAGTTCTCCTGGGCCCGGTCGATCCGGCGCGTCCGCGAGATCTACGACGAGGTGCTGGCGGGGTGACGGCGGCCGGTGTCGGGCACAGGAACGGCGCCATGCGGGTAGCGCTCGTCCACGACTGGCTGACCGGCATGCGCGGCGGCGAGAAGGTGCTCGACGCCATCTGCGAGCTGTTCCCCGACGCCCCGCTCTACACCCTGGTGTGGGTCCGGGGCTCGGTGTCGCCGCGGATCGAGCGGCGGCGCATCGTGACGTCGATTGCCCAGGCGCTGCCGGCGCCGGGACGGTTCTACCGGCACTACCTGCCGCTCTTCCCGGCCGCCGTCGAGCTGTTCGACCTGGACGACTACGACCTGGTCATCAGCAGCAGCCACTGCGCCGCCAAGTCGGTCGTCACGACCGGCCGGACGGTCCACGTCTGCTACTGCCACTCCCCGATGCGGTATGCCTGGGACCAGTTCGGGGCCTATTTCGGCCCGGACCAGGTGGGCCCGCTGGCGAGCCGGCTCCTCCGGCCGGTGCTGCGGCGGCTGGCCCGATGGGACGCGGCGACCGCCGGGCGCGTCGACCGCTTTCTCGCGAACTCTCAATATGTTGCGGGGAGGATCCGCCGATACTATAATCGTGGGTCGACCATTGTGTATCCTCCAGTAGACACTGACTTCTATACCCCAGCCGGCCGCACCGCGTCCCCCGCGTTCCTGATCGTGTCTGCGCTGGTCCCCTACAAGCGGGTCGACGTGGCGATCCAGAGCTGCCGCCGGGCTGGTGTGCCCCTGAAGATCGTGGGAACGGGACCCGAACGCGCCCGCCTCGAGGCCATGGCCGGCCCCGGCGTCGAGTTCCTGGGCTGGCAGTCCGACGACCAGATCCGGGCGCTCTACCGCAGCTCGGCGGCCACCCTGCTGCCCGGGACGGAAGATTTCGGGATCGTCCCGGTCGAGGCGCAGGCGTGCGGCTGCCCCGTCGTGGCGCTGGACGCCGGCGGCGCCCGGGAAACCGTGGTGCACGGCCAGACCGGCGTGCTGGTGGCGGACGGCTCGGTCGACGCCTTTGCCGACGGCCTCGCCCGGGTCACCCGCCGCCGCGTTCGACCCGGCCGCCATCCGCGCGAATGCCCTGCGGTTCTCGCGGGCGCGCTTCATGGAGACCTTCCGCGAGGCGGTGACCGACGCCCTGGCTGAGGCGGCCGCCACGCACGGGCGTGACGCCGCAAGATGGCCCCCGCCGCCGCAAGAGGCCGATCGCGAGAACAAGCAATGATGCGGCGATACAATCGCCTGCTCGTCGCGTTTTACTTCGTTCTCGGACGCGCTGCTCGGCATGGCGGCGTTCGCGCTCGCCTACCTGCTCCGCTTCGAAGGGCCGATCGCCGACCTGATTCCGCCGGTCAAGGGGGTGCCGCCGTTCGAGTACTACGTCTGGCATGCTCCCGTTCGTGGCCGTGCTCGTCCCGGCCGCCTTTCACGTCCAGGGCCTCTACCGGCTGCGCCGCGGCCGGACCCGCCTCGACGACTTCTTCGCCGTCTTCGTCGGCAGCATCCTCGCCGTCGTCGCTGGGCGTCTTCGGCACCCTGTACTTCGGCACCTACTACCTGACCGAGGAGCTGAAGGACAAAGGCGTCTACGAAGTCTCGCAGGTGGGCTGGGCGCTGTTCCTGGCCGCCAACGTCGTCTTCACCTACACGTCGCGCGAGCTCGTCCGCGAGGCCCTGGAGCGGCGCTGGAAGGCCGGCATCGGCCTGAAGCGCGTGCTCATCGCCGGCGCCGGCGACCTCGGACGGATGGTCGCCGACAAGGTGCTCGAGCACCGCGAGCTCGGCTTCAAGGTCCTCGGCTTCATCGACGACCGGGCCTCGGGCGACCACATCGGCTACCGCGGCCTGCCGCTGCTCGGCACGCTCGGCGAGGCCGACGAGATCATCCGGCGCGAGCACATCGACCACCTCTACGTGGCGCTGCCGCTCGAGGAACACGTCAAGATGCTCGGCCTGGTCGAGATCACCAACCGCGAGGGGGTGGACGTGCACGTCGTCCCCGACCTGCTGCAGTTCATCGCGCTGCGGGCGCGGCTCGAGAACCTCGACGGCGTCCCGATCATCAGCCTCAACGACGTGCCGCTGCGCGGCTTCAACAGCATCCTCAAGCGGACCATCGACGTGGCCATCTCCGGCACCGTGCTGCTGGCGATCGGCATCCCCTTCCTGCTGATCGCCTTCCTCATCAAGCGCACCTCGCGCGGGCCGGTGTTCTACACCCAGGAGCGCATGGGGCTCGACGGCAAGGCGTTCCACGTGCTACAAGTTCCGCTCGATGTACGATGGGCGCGGAGGACGAGACCGGCCCGGTGTGGGCGCGCGACAACGACCCGCGGTGCACGCCGGTCGGCCGGCTGGCTGCGCCGCTTCGACCTCGACGAGCTGCCGCAGCTGTGGAACGTCGCTGCGCGGCGACATGTCGATCGTCGGCCCGCGGCCCGAGCGGCCGTACTTCGTCGAGCAGTTCAAGCACCGCATCCCGCAGTACATGCTGCGCCACAAGGTGAAGGCCGGGATCACCGGCTGGGCGCAGGTGAACGGCTGGCGCGGCAACACCTCGCTCGAGAAGCGCATCGAATACGACCTCTACTACATCGAGAACTGGTCGGTCGGCGCTCGATCTCAAGATCATGTGGCTGACCCTCATCCGGGGCCTGCAGAAGCACGCCTATTAACGCCGTCTGCGTCCGAACATTGCACCATGCCTAGAATCGTCATCACCGGCGCCGCCGGCTTCATCGGATCACACCTGTCGGAAACGCTGCTCGACCGCGGCTACTCGGTCGTCGGCATCGACAACCTGCTGACCGGATCGACGGCGAACATCGCGCACCTCGCCAACCGCGACTTCACGTTCATCAAGCACGACGTCACGAACTACATCTTCGTCGAGGGACACGTCGACGCGGTGCTGCACTGGGCCAGCCCGGCCAGCCCAATCGACTACCTCGAGCTGCCGATCCCGACGCTCAAGGTCGGCGCGCTCGGCACGCACAAGGCGCTCGGCCTCGCCAAGGAGAAGAAGGCGCGCTTCGTCCTCGCCTCGACCTCCGAGGTCTACGGCGACCCGCTCGAGCACCCGCAGAAGGAAACCGTACTGGGGCAACGTCAACCCGATCGGGCCGCGCGGCGTCTACGACGAGGCCAAGCGTTTTGCCGAGGCGATGACCACGGCCTACCACCGGTTCCACGGGCTCGACGCCAAGATCGTCCGGATCTTCAACACCTACGGTCCGCGCATGCGCCTCAACGACGGTCGCGCGGTGCCGGCCTTCATGAGCCAGGCGCTCCGCGGCGAGGACGTCACCATCTTCGGCAGCGGGCAGCAGACGCGCAGCTTCTGCTACGTCACCGACCTGGTCGACGGCATCCTCAAGCTGATGGAGTCGGACGTCAACGACCCGGTCAACATCGGCAACCCGCACGAGATGACGATCGAGGAGATCGCGCACGCGATCATCCGGCTCACCGGCTCGAAGAGCCAGATCGTCTACCGGCCGCTGCCCGAAGACGACCCCAAGGTCCGCCAGCCCGACATCACGCGGGCACGCACGCTGCTCGGCTGGGAGCCGAAGGTCGGCCTGGAGGAAGGGCTGACGAAGACGCTGGCCTACTTCCGGACGCAGGTGCCAGGCGCCTAGCGGGCCCCGGCCTGGCCGCCCTGGCCGAGGCGGAGCACCTGCACGGCGTAGTGGAAGGCCGAGACGAGCGTGATCACCAGCGACGCGTAGACGAACGCGCTCACCACCCGGCTGGTCACCCCCAGGTAGTTGTAGTACAGCGCCGCCACGCCGGTCAGCACGTAGGTCGCCGGTGGCGATCTTCCCGAAGATGGACGGCCGGAACGTCCGCCGTCCCACCGCCAGGTTGACCACGGCCACGGTCATGACGATGGCCACGTCGCGGCTGATGACGAGGACGGTGAACCAGACCGGCAGCTGGTTGGCCGAGCCGATCCCGGGCAGGGTCAGGACGATGAACATGGTGACGAGCAGGAGCTTGTCGGCCATCGGGTCGAGCCAGGCGCCGAGAGTGGTCTTCTGGCCGGTCGCGCGCGCGATCAAGCCGTCGAGCAGGTCGGTCAGCGCGGCCACCATGAACGTCGTCAGCGCCCAGCCGCGGTATTCGTACAGCAGCAGGATGACGAACGCCGGGATCAGCAGCATCCGGAGGATGGTGAGCTGGTTCGCCGCCGTCAGGTTCATCGCGCCGGCGGCCCTCCCATGTCCTGCAGCCGGCTCACCGCGGCGGCCGCCTCGGCGCCGCTGACGCGCCGCGCGAGCTGCACGGTGCCGTCGGGCATCAGGTCCAGGACGCCAGCCTCGACCGCCAGGGACGCGGCGGGATGGTCGAGGTGCCGCGGGCCGACATCGGGGAACCGGCGGGCCGGGGCGCCGCGCAGCTTCGCGGCCAGCGCCGGATCCCGCGCCGCCATCAGCTGGAGAACGCGGCTGGCGGCGAGGGCGAGATCGCTGCGGCGCACGGCCGCGTCGGGCTGGAAGGTGTGGTTCGGGAAGACGTCCATCACTCCGGCACGGGCCACGGTCAGGATGTACGGCGAGGCCCAGTGGCCGCGCGTATCGGTGACGACGACCGCGTTGACCCGCCGCGCCGGTCCGAGGAGCGCGTCGAGCCGGACGGCGAGCAGCGCCGCCAGCTGCGCCCGCGTGATCGCCGGCGACTCCTCGATCGCGCGGTATTCGGGGGGCATCGCGGCGAAGGCCAGCCGCGACCGCAGCGCCTCGATCCGCTCGTCCAGCGCCTCGTCCGGCTGGATGGACACCGCGGCGGTGAACGCCTCGGCCGCGCGCGCGTACTCCCCCTGCGCTTCGTAGATCTCGCCGAGGACGACGTGGGCACGCGGGTCGTCCGGATCCAGCTCCGAGGCGCGCCGGGCGGCCGGCATGGCCGCCTCGAGGTTGCCGGCGCGGCGCTCGACCTCGGCCAGCTCGCGGTGCAGGAACGGGCTCTGCGGCGAGTCGTCGATGGCCGACCGGTAGGCGGCACGGGCCTCGTCCACCCGCCCGGCGGCGGCGAGCGACCGCGCCCGGCGTGATGTCCTGCTGCTGGTTGCGGAAGCGCAGGACCTCGAGGCGTGTCCGCAGCGTCGTCAAGCCGGGATTGGCCTGGAGCGCGGCCTCGAGGCTCTGCAGCGCTTCCTGCTGCTGGCCGGTCACGAGCAGGGCCTCGGCCCGCCCCGCAAGGGCGGGTGCGTAGCGCGGGTTCGCCACCACGGCCCGGTCGAAATGCAGCAGCGCGGCCTTCATGTCCTTCTTCGCGAAGGACACGTAGCCGAGCCCGACCTCCGCCGGATAGAATGCCGGCGCCTGCTTCAGCGCCGACATGAAGTTGCGCTCGGCCGCCCGCAGGTCGCCGGCCTGCAGCCATCGCCAGGCGATGTCGTGCCGCTCGAGCGCGGCCGGCGTGCCAAGGCCGCCGGGGGGCGCGGGGAACACGTAGTCAGGGAACTTCGGCGCCGTCACGGCCGGCGGCAGCGGTGCCGTCCGCGCCGCGCACCCCGCCGCCACGGCGAGGGCAGCCACGAGCAGGATCCGGGCGGCCGCCCTGATCACGCGCCCTCCCTGGCATCGTGAAACCGCGGCAGCAGCCGGCGGGGAATCTCCGCCTCGATGGCGATCGACCCGTCCGTCGTGACGTGCCGCAGGATGCGGCCGGTGCGATAGAGCTCGGCGATGCGCGCCCGCGAGTCGGGCTCGCTCGAGGAGAACGCCAGGTTGACACGCGCCGTGTCGAGCGCCAGGCGGGTTTCCATCGCCGCAATCACTTCGTCCCGGCCCTGCCCGGTGAGCGCCGACACGCAGAGGGCCGCCGGATAGAGCGCCCGCAGCCGCCCGCGCTCCGCCGTGTTGAGTTGGTCGCACTTGTTGAACACCTCGATGACCGGCACGCGGTCCGCGCCGACTTCGGCCAGCACCGCGCGCACGGCCTCCATGTGCCGCTCGCGATCGGCCGACGAGGCGTCGATGACGTGGAGCAGCAGGTCCGCGCCGGCCACCTCCTCGAGGGTGGCCCGGAAGGCGGCCACCAGCGAGTGGGGCAGCCGCTCGATGAAGCCGACGGTATCGGAGGCGAGCAGCTCTCGCCGATCCGGCAGCTTGACCTTCCGCACCAGCGGATCCAGCGTCACGAACAGCGCATCCGACGCCACCGCATCGTCGCCGGTGAGCAGGTTGAAGAGGGTGGTCTTGCCGGCGTTGGTGTAGCCGACCAGCGCGACCGTGGGGACCGCCGTCTTCTGCCGGCGGTCGCGCAGCTGCGCGCGGCGGCGCCGGACGGTGTCGATCTCGGCCGACAGCACGCTGAGACGGTGGCGGATCCGCCGGCGATCGGTTTCGAGCTTGGTCTCGCCGGGACCGCGCGTGCCGATGCCGCCGCCGAGGCGGGACAGCGCGGCGTTGGCGCCAACGAGCCTCGGCAGCAGGTACTTCAGCTGCGCCAGCTCGACCTGCAGCTTCCCTTCCCGGGTGCGCGCCCGGCGCGCGAAGATGTCGAGGATGAGCTGCGTGCGGTCGACGACCTTACGGTCGAGCGCGGCCTCCAGGTTGCGCATCTGGGCGGGCGTCAGCTCGTTGTCGAAGACCACGGTGTCCACCGCCAGCTCGTCGCAGGCGGCGGCGAGCGAGGTCAGCTTGCCGCTGCCGAGGAACGTGGCGGGGTCGGGCCGGGGCCGCTCCTGGAGCACGCGCAGCACCACGTCGGCGGCCGCCGCTTCCGCCAGGCCGGCGAGCTCATCGAGCGAATGTTCGGGATCGAAGTGCCGGGAGGCACCGCTGAAGAGGCCGACGAGCGCTGCACGCTCCCGGCTCTCGGGCGGGCCCGATCGGGAAGACAGTGAGCGCGTCACTCGAGCAATTCTAACACGCGGTCCCACGGCAGCGCGCCGCCGCGCAGGAGGACCGGGCGGCCGCCGACGATCTCCACGAGGGTTGACGGCGGCCCGCCCGCCACGGGACCAGCGTCGAGCAGCACGTCCACCCCGTCGTGGAACGCGGCCGCAACTTCGTCGCGCGGTGGCTGCCGGCGGCTTCCCCGATCGGTTCGCGCTCGTCGCGGTGATACAGCCGCCGAACGCGGCGGCGAGGTCGCGCGCCACGCGGTGCGCCGGCACGCGCACGCCGAGCGTTGGCCGGCCGCCCGACAGGAGGCGCGACATCGACGGCGCTGCCGGCACGACAATCGTCAGCGGCCCCGGCCAGAGTGCGGCGGCCAGCGCGGATTCGGCGGGCCCGAACGACCCGGCCTGCCGCGCCTGCGCCTCGTCCGCGGCAATCAACGCCACCGCGGCGCCCGGCTCCCGTCCCTTCGCCGCGAACAGCGCGTCGACGGCCGCATCGTTCCGTGGATCGACCGCCAGGCCGTAGAGCGTATCGGTCGGGTAGGCGACGATGCCGCCGCGCGCGACAGAATCGCCGCGGCCTCGCGCACGATGGCGGCGTCGGGCTCGAGCGGGTCCAGCAGCAGTCGCTTCATGGCTCAGATCTCCTCGGGGGCGGGCGTGGTCGGCCGCTGCCTCAGTTCTATCACCATCAGCCGGGAGACGACCGCGGCAATCACCATCAGGGCAGCGAGGTCGAGCACGAACACGGCGCGGATGCTGGTCGCGCCGAGGATCCCGGCGATGATCGGGCTCAGCGCCAGGCCGGTCAGCGACGCCGTGGACAGCATGCCGAAGCCGGCGCCGCGGGCGGTGGCGGGCATCACGCCGCTGGCCGCGGTGTAGGTGGCGGTGGTCGCGATGCCGAGCGCCAGACCGAACACCGGCGTCGCGACGAACAGCCAGGCGGTGTACGGCGCGAGGACGTAGAGCAGGGCGCCGCCGGCGCCAGCAGCCGCGCTGCCGGCAATCACCGTCCGCGGCGAGGCGCGGTGCAGCAGCCGGCCGCAGACCTGGTTGCCCACGGCGCCGGCCGCCGCCGAGATCGAGAACATGATCCCAGCGGTCAACGGCACGCGGTCCGTCGGCGTGCCCAGCTCCGCCACGTAGAGCGGCAGCACCGGGCCGAAGCTGCGATCGACGAACTGGAGCCCGAAGACCACCGCCATCAGCAGCACGAAATTCTCGAACGCGAGGACGCTGCGGAACGTCACCCGCTCCGGCGATCGGGCGCTGCCCGCGGGGTGCACGAGGCGCTCATCGTAGGTGAAGAACACCAGCACCGCCGCCGCGACGAAGAACCCCGACGTGACCAGGAACGTGTTCCGCAGGCCGACGAGCTGCGCCACCACCCCGCCGATGATCGGCCCGAGCGCCGGACCGAGCCGCTGCGCGGTCTGCACGACCCCGATGGCGTAGGCCGTCCGCTCGCGCGGCGCCGATTCGGCCGCCATCGTGATGCGCGAGCGCTCCGTAGCCGGCAAAGAATCCCTGGACGGCGCGCAGCGCGAAGACGTGCCAGGCCTCGGTCACGGCGGCCATCCCGCCCATCAGGAAGATGAAGCTGACGAGCGAGCGCTGGACCATGATCTTGCGGCCGAAGCGATCCGACAGCCGCCCCCAGAACGGCGCCAGCACCGCGGTCATCGCCGGGGTGACGCCGAGACTGAGGCCCGACCAGAGCGCCACCTCGCCGACGTCGCTGACGCCGAGCTGCTGGAAGTACAGCGGCAGGAACGGCATCACCAGCGTGAACCCGGTGAAGCCGACGAAGCTCGCGGTGGCGACGGCGAAGACGTTGCGCTGCCAGCTAGCCACCGGTCAGAAGCGGACGCGCACGGTGCCGGGCTGCTGGATGTGGATGGTGTCGATGAAGCGGATCCGCGCCGGGCTGCTCTGCATGACCACCGAGCTGGTGCGCACGCCGTCGCCGAAGAACCGCACCCCCTTCATCAACGCGCCGTCGGTGACGCCGGTGGCGGCAAAGATGATCGACTCGCCGGACGCCAGGTCGGCCGCCGAGTAGACCCGCTTCACGTCGCGGATGCCCATCGCCCGGCAGCGCTCTTCGTGCTCGGGCGTGGTGACCACCAGCCGCGCGAAGATCTCGCCGTTGAGGCAGCGCATGGCCGCGGCGGTCAGGACGCCTTCCGGCGCCCCGCCCGTCCCCATCACCGCGTGCACGCCGGAGCCGATGACGGCGGCCGCGATCCCCGCGGCGACGTCGCCGTCGCCGATGAGGCGGATGCGTGCGCCGGTGGCGCGGATCTCCGCCATCAGCTGCTGGTGGCGCGGCCGGTCGAGGACGACAACGACGAGATCCTCGACGCGGCGGTCGAGGCTCCGGGCGATCCCCCGCAGATTGTCGGCCACGGGCGCGTCGAGGCTGACCGCGGCCTTCGCGCTCGGCCCGACGATCAGCTTCTCCATGTAGAGATCGGGAGCGTGCAGCAGGTGCCCCTGGTCGGCCGCGGCCAGCACCGCCAGCGCGTTGGGCGCGCCGGTCGCGCACAGGTTGGTGCCCTCGAGCGGATCCACGGCGATGTCCACCTTCGGCAGCCCCGCCCCGCCGTCCCCCCCTCGCGCGCCGGCGCCGACCCGCTCGCCGATGTAGAGCATCGGCGCCCGGTCGCGCTCCCCTTCGCCGATGACGATGGTGCCGTCGATCGGCACGCTTTCGAGGCAGGCGCGCATCGCTTCGACCGCCGCCTGGTCGGAGGCGTGCCCGTCGCCCTGGCCCATGGTGTGGGCGCAGGCGATCGCCGCCTGCTCCACCACGCTCAGGAATTCAAGAGACAGATCGGAGTTCATGGCAGCTCCCGGGCCGGCCCCTCCCGCCGCTACTCGTGCGGCGGCAGCTCGCACCGCGTCGGGCGGTCCGCTCGATATCCCAGCACGTAGTCGGCCTGCATCAGCTTGTGAATCTCGCGCGTGCCCTCGTAGATTACCGCCCCCTTGCAGTTGCGGTAGAAGCGGCCGACCGGATATTCGTCGGAGTAGCCGTTGGCGCCGTGCACCTGCACCGCGTCGCCGGCGGCCCGCTCGGAGGCCACGGTGGCGAACCATTTCGCCAGCCCGGTCTCGCGCGTGTTGCGGCGCCCCTGGTTCTTGAGGAAGCCGGCGCGCAGCCAGAGCAGCCGCGACGTCTGGTAGTCCGACTCCATCTGGGCGATCATCTCCTTCACCAGCTGGTGCTCGGCAATCGCCACCCCGAAGGTCTTGCGCTCCTTCGCGTAGCCGGCGCTGGCGTCGCGGCAGGCGCGGATCAGGCCGGTCGCGCCGGCCGCCACGGTGTACCGCCCCTGGTCGAGGGCGAACATCGCGATCTTGAAGCCCTCGCCCGGCCGGCCGACCAGGTTGGCCTCGGGCACCTCGACCTCCTCCATCTTGAAGAAGCCGGTGTTGCCGGCGAGGATGCCCCACTTCTCCTTCAGCGTGCCGCTGGCGAACCCCTTGAACCCCCGTTCGACGATGAACGCGCTGATGCCCGAGGTGTCGCGCGCCTTCTTCTTCTCCATGTCCGTCCAGGCGAACACGAGGAAGTTGTCCGCGACGTCGGCCAGCGAGATCCACATCTTCTCGCCGGTGAGGACAGTAGCGGTCGCCCCGCTTGACCGCGACGGTCTGGATGCCGCGCACGTCGCTGCCCGCCGCCGGCTCGGTCAGCCCGTAGGTCGCAATCTTCGCCCCCTGCGCCTGCGGCACCAGGTAACGCTGCTTCTGATCCTCGGTGCCCCAGGTGAGCAGCGTCAGGCAGTTCAGCCCGGCGTGCACCGACATGATCACGCGCAGCGAGGTATCGATGTACTCGAGCTCCTCGCTGATGATGCCGAGGCTGATGTAGTCCATGCCGGCGCCGCCGTACTCCGCCGGCACCGAACAGCCCAGCAGGCCGAGCGCGGCCATGCGCGGCAGCACCGCCGGATCGAACTTGTGCTGCCGGTCGAGCTCGCGGATCGTGGGCGCCACCTCCTTCGCCCCCCACTCCCGCACGGATTGTTCGAGCAGCTGCTGCTCGTCGGTCAGGTCGAAATCGATCATGAAGGCGCCCCCGGATCGTCCGCAATGATGCGAAAGGGCAATTGTATTCGCTGCGAGCGGCCGCCGCGCTTCTCCTGTATTCTTGGGACATGCGGCCCGTCATTGCGCTCCTGAGCGACTTCGGCACCCGGGATCACTACGCCGGCACGATGAAGGGCGTGATGCTGACGATCTGCCCCGACGCGACACTCGTGGACATCTCGCACGATGTCCCGCCCCACGACGTCCTGGACGGCGCGCTGCAGCTCGCGGCCGCCGCGCGCTACTTCCCCGCCGGCACCATTTTTCTCGCAGTGGTGGATCCGGGCGTCGGCAGCAGCCGCCGCGGCATCGCCGCCGAGGCCGGCGACTACCGCTTCGTGGCGCCGGACAACGGCGTGCTGACGGCGGTGCTGCGGGACTGGACGCCCAAGAAGATCGTGGAGCTGACGGAGCGGCGCTACGCGCGGCCAACGGTGAGCCGGACGTTCGAGGGGCGGGATCGCTTCGCGCCGGCGGCCGGCTGGCTGGCCAAGGGCATCCAGCTGACCGCGCTCGGCCGTCCCGCACCGGACTACCACCGCCTCGACATCCCGCTGCCGCAGACCGACGACGCCGCGATCAGCGGCGTGGTGCTGCGGATCGACCGCTTCGGCAATCTGGTGACGAACATCGATCGCCGGACGTTCGAGGGCTCGTCGCGGTCGGGGGCGGTGCAGGTGAGCGCCGGGGGGCATGCCGTCGGCCGCCTGGTGGCGACCTATGCCGACATCCAGCCCGGGGAAATCTGCGCGCTGTTCGGCAGCACCGACCACCTCGAGCTCGCCGCCAACTCCGAGAGCGCAGCCGAGCGGCTCCAGCTCGATCGCGGAGCGCAGGTCGAGGTCCGGCGCAGCGCCTGACCCCGCCGGCGTCACGGCGTCAGGCTTTCTTGCGCAGCAGCATCTCCCGGGTGTTGTTCTTGAGCAGGAAGGAATCCGCCACGATCAGGCCGTCGAACATCTTGATGATGTCGCGGTTCGGCAGGCTGTGCTTCTTCCCGCCGATGCCGGGATGGTAGCGGTGCCGCAAGGTGTGCTCGTCCACGATCTCGTACTTGGTGAACGGGGCACGCTCGACGCCGGTCGTGCAGAAGAAGCCCATCACGGCCCCCCCCGGCTTGAGCAGCCGGACGATCCGCCGCGCCAGGGCGTGGGCCGCCCCCTTGTCGAGGAAATCGAACAGGTCCCAGCAGATGATCCCGTCGATGCTCTCGTCGGGATGCGCGAACCGCGCGTCGAGCGACGCCGCCAGCGACTCCGACGTGCCGGCGCGGAGGTTGCGGTCGACGTCGGCGAGCAGGTCCTCGATGAACAGCTTGCAGCCGAGGCGCTCGCCGCAGAAGGCGACGTTGGCGCCGATGACCGGGCCGAAATCGAGCAGCACCGGCGCGTCCTTCTGGGACAGCGAGGCCACGAGCTTGGGGAACGCCTTCGACGGCACGACGGGCTCGTCGCGCGGCGCAGGGGCATCACCGGCGCGCCCGGACGGCTCGGTGCGCTTGGGCCCCCATTTCAGCAGGTCTGACAGCATCGGCGTGGTTCCGGTGGCGGGATGCGAGCGGCGACGCAGGCGGACAGGCCGGATCCCGTCCACTGCAAGGCGCTGCGCGCGCCTTCCAGAAAGACGATGACCCGGACCTCACGCCTGTGAATGCCGATGGACTCGCGTCCCCGCGGCCGGTGTTACCGGGATGCGGGAACCGGGGTCGGCGTGGCGGGAGCCGCCGGCGCAGGAGCCGCCTTCGCTTCCGGCTTGCTCTCGGCCTTGGTGCCGCCGCCGGCGCCACCGGCGCCGCCCGGCCGCTGCATGTCGATGCTGCCGCGGAAATGCGCCCCTTCCGCAATCGCCACCCGGGGCGCCGCGATGTCGCCGTCGACCGAGCCGTTGTCCCGGATGTCCACCTTTTCCGAGGCGGTCACGTTGCCGGTCACTTCGCCCAGGATCACCACGGACTTCGCGAATACCTGCGCCTTGATCTTGCCGTTCGGCCCGATGGTCAGGACGTTCTGGCGCAGCTCGATCTTGCCCTCGACCGCGCCTTCAATCGTCAGGTCCTCGCTGCCGTTCAGCTCGCCCTTGATGATCACGGATTTGCCGATATTCACGCTCTTCTCCAGTCCGCGATGGGTGTCAACGCCTGAGGTCGGTTGGGGCCGGGCCGCTTCAGCGGCCGGCGAGGGGGTTGGCGTCGCCGGGGCCGGCGCAGGCTGCGTGGGCCCGCCGCCCGGCTTTACCGCTTCATCCCGTTTCCACATGTGCACTCTCCACGTGTCCGAAATACCTTTCGCAGGGTGTCTGACGCTTCCACCGGCGCAGCTGTCCGGAGTATACGAATTCCCCTCGGACCCTGTCTAGTCCTTTTGCTGCCAAGAGTTAGCGTCAGTGCTATGATCGAAGATCAGCCATGCGCGTCTACTTCGACCACAACGCCACGACCCCGGTCGCCCCGTCGGTTGCCGAGGCCATGGTGCGCGCGCTGCGCGACGACTTCGGGAACGCCTCCAGTGTGCACCGGTTCGGCCAGCAGGCCAAAGCCCTGCTGGACGAGGCCCGGACCGCGGTCGCCACTCTTATCGGCGCGGAGCCGTCAGAACTTGTGTTCACCAGCGGCGGGACCGAGGCCGACAACTTCGCCCTGCGCGGGGCGGCCGAGGCGCTGGAGCCGACCGGCCGCCGCCACCTCATTGCCAGCGCCATCGAGCACGAGGCGGTCCTGGTCACCCTGAAGGCCCTCGCCCGGCGCGGCTGGACGACCACCCTCCTCCCCGTCGACGCCACGGGCATCGTCCGGCCCGAGGCCCTCGAGGCGGCCATCACGAGCCAGACCGCCGTGGTGTCGGTGATGCACGCCAACAACGAGCTCGGCACCATCCAGCCGGTCGCCGAGCTGGCCCGGATCGCCCGCGCCCATGGCGCGCTCTTCCATACCGATGCGGTGCAGACCGTCGGGAAGATTCCCGTCGACGTCCGGGCGCTCGGCGTGGACCTGCTGGCGCTCTCGGCGCACAAGTTCAACGGGCCCAAGGGGGCCGGCGCGCTGTGGATCCGGCGCGGCACCCGCATGGTCCCGATCCTGACCGGCGGCAAGCACGAGCGGGCGCGGCGGGCCGGGACCGAGAACGTGCCGGCCATTGCCGGCCTCGGCGCGGCCGCGCAGCTGGCCCGGACCGAGGCGCCGGCGAAGGCGGCGCACGTGGCGGCGCTGCGGGACCGGCTCGAGTCGGAGATCCTCGCCCGCGTGCCGGGGACGATGGTCAACGGCGACCGGGATCCGCGGGTCTACAACACGACGAACATCAGCTTCGAGCGGGTCGAAGCCGAGTCGCTCCTCATCGCCCTCGACCTCGAGGGCATCGCGGTCTCGACCGGCGCGGCCTGCTCGTCGGGGACGCTCGAGCCGTCGCACGTGCTGCGGGCGATGGGGCTGCCGACGCACCGCGCGCAGAACTCCATCCGCTTCAGCCTGGGTGGCGAGAACACCGACGCGGAGGTGGACTACCTGCTCGAGAAGCTGCCGGCCTCGGTCCAGAAGCTGCGGAACCTGACGGCCGCGATGCGGTGATTCCTGCGGCCCGGATCGGCCAGGCCGCGGCCGGCCGTGGCACAGTGAGGCCACAGTAAGGCAATGACGACATGCGTGTAGTGGTGGCAATGTCCGGCGGCGTGGACTCGTCAGTGGCCGCGGCGCTGCTGGCGCGGGACGGGCACGAGGTGATCGGCCTGTCCATGCAGCTGTACGATCATTCGGCGTCGCGCAGCGACGGGCACTCGGCGTCACGCAGCGACGGGCACTCGGCGTCGCGCGGCGACGGGCATTCGGCGTCGCCCGGCGACGGGCCGGTCCGCTTCGGCAGCTGCTGCACGATCGACGACCTCCACGACGCCCGCCGCGTGGCCGCCAGCCTCGGCATTCCCCATTACATCGTGAACTTCGAGCGGCAGTTCGACGAGACCGTGGTGTCGAACTTCATCCGCGAGTACAGCGCCGGCCGGACGCCGATTCCCTGCGTGCACTGCAACGGCGACCTGAAGTTCGCGACGCTGGCGGGACGCGCCGAGGGCCTCGGCGCCGAGTTCGTCGCGACCGGCCATTACGCGCGGGTCGAGCGCACGGCGGACGGCTTCGTGCTCAAGCGCGGCGTGGATCCGTCCAAGGATCAGTCCTACTTCCTGTTCACGCTCACCCAGGCGCAGCTGGCCCATGCGATGTTCCCGGTGGGTGCACTCGACAAGCCGGCCGTCCGGGACCTCGCCCGCGAGCTCGGGCTGGCGGTCGCCGAGAAGCCCGACAGCCACGAGATCTGCTTCGTGGCGGATGGCGACCACGCGACGTTCCTCGAGCGCCACGGCGCCAGCCCCTCCGCCGGCGCGATCCGCGACACCAGCGGCCGGGTGGTCGGCACCCACGACGGCGTCCACCACTTCACCGTCGGCCAGCGCAAGGGCCTGCGCCTGTCGTCGCCGGTCCGGCTGTATGTGGTGGGCATCGACGCCGGAACGAGCTCGGTCACGGTCGGCCCGCGCGAGGCGCTCGAGCGCATGCAGCTGTCGGCGTCAGGGGTCAACTGGATTGCCGGCGCCCCTCCCCCTCCGGGCACCCGCGCGACGGCGCAGATCCGACACCGCCACCGCGAGGCCGCGGTCACGGTGACAGCCCTGGCCGACTCCCGGGTCGAGGCCACGTTCGACGAGCCCCAGCACGCAGTGGCGCCCGGGCAGGCGGTCGTGTTCTACGACGGCGAGGTCGTGCTCGGCGGCGGCTGGATCGAGTAGCCCGTCAGGCGTGGACTTCCGCTTCGCCGAGGTGCTGCGGGACGCCTTCCAGGTATTTCTCCGCGTCGATCGCGGCCATGCAGCCGGAGCCTGCGGCCGTGATCGCCTGCCGGTAGATGTGGTCCTGGACGTCGCCGCACGCGAACACGCCGGGCACCTTGGTGCGGGTGCCGTCGTGGGTGCAGATGTAGCCGTTGGCGTCCATCTCGAGCTGCCCGGTGAACAGGGTCGGTGTTCGGGGATGTGGCCGATCGCGATGAACACGCCCTCCACCGGCAGGTCCTTGCGCTCGCCGGTCTGCGTGTTGAGCAGGGCCGCGGCGGTGACGGCCCCCTTCCCGACGTCCTTGATCTCCTCGATCTCGGTGTTCCACTCGAAGGAGATCTTCGGGTTGGCGAACGCCTTGTCCTGCATGATCTTCGACGCGCGCAGCGATTCCCGCCGGTGGATGACCGTGACGTGCGACGCGAAGCGCGTCAGGAAGATCGCCTCCTCCATCGCCGTGTCTCCCCCGCCGACGACGGCGATCGGCTTGCCGCGGAAGAAATAACCGTCGCAGGTGGCGCACGTCGACACGCCGTGGCCCATGAGGGTGCGCTCCGACGGCAGCCCGAGCAGCCGCGCCGAGGCGCCGGTCGCGATGATCAGGGTGCGGCAGGTGTACTCCTCGTCGGCGGTGATCACGCGGAACGGCCGCTGCGACAGGTCGACCCGCGTCACGTGCCCGCGGATGATCTCGGCGCCGAACCGCTCTGACTGCGCGCGGATCTCCGCCATCAGCTCGGGCCCCATGATGCCGTCCTTGTTGCCCGGCCAGTTCTCGACCAGCGTGGTCAGCATGAGCTGACCGCCGGCTTCGAGCCCCTCGATGACCAGCGGCGAGAGGTTGGCGCGGGCGGAATACAGGGCGGCGGTCAGGCCGGCCGGGCCGGAACCGATGATGATGACGTTCCGTGCAGCCATGAGCCCAATCAGCCGACGTGCTTGTCGAGGAGCTTCTTGAGCGAGTCCTTGTCGGCCAGCCCGACGACCTGCTCGACCAGCTGCCCGCCCTTGAACAGCAGCAGCGTCGGGATGCCGCGGATGCTGAACCGCATCGGCGTGGCCGGGTTCTCGTCCACGTTCATCTTGCCGACGAGCACCTTGCCGTCGTAGTCGTTGGCCAGTTCATCCACCGTCGGCGCGAGGCGCCGGCACGGGCCGCACCATTCCGCCCAGAAATCCACGAGGACGGGCTGGGGTGTCTGGTTGACGGTGGTCTCGAAATTCGCGTCGGTGAGTGTCTGGACGTGCTCGGAAGCCATAGTTGGATGCCCCTCAAGAAACTGCGCTATACACTTTGACATACTCGCGGGCAGGAACGTCCCAGGAGAAATCCCGGGCCATTCCGTTCCGCTGGATCGTCCGCCACAGCGCCGGCGTCCGGTAGGCCGCCAGCGCCCGCTGCACCGCCGCGACGAGCGCGCCGGGGGTGTAGTCCGCGAAGGTGAACCCGGTGCCCCGCCCCCCGTCCGCCCCCGCATCCTCGACCGTATCGTTCAGGCCGCCGGTCGCACGGACGACCGGGACGGTGCCGTAGCGGAGGCTGTTCAGCTGGTTGAGCCCGCAGGGCTCGAACCGCGACGGCATCAGGAACAGGTCCGCCCCCGCCTCGATGAGATGCTCGAGCCGCTCGTCGTAGCCGATCGTCACCCCCACGCGGTCCGGATGGTGGGCCGCCAGGCTCGTCCAGAACTCCTCGTGCCGCCGCTCTCCATTTCCTAGCATGACCCAGGCCGCATCGAGCCGCATGAGCTCGTCGGCTGCCGCGGCCAGCAGATCGAAGCCCTTCTGGTCCGTCAGCCGCGACACCAGGCCGACGAGCGGACGGCGCAGCGCCTCGCCGTCCGCCGGCAGCCGCATCGCCTCGAGCACCGCCCGCTTCGACTCCACCTTGGCCGCCGGGTCGGCGGCGCTGTAGGTCGCCGGCAGGAACGTGTCGGCAGCCGGGTTCCAGCGGGCGGTATCGATGCCGTTCAGGATCCCGCTGAAGTCCGCCTGCCGCCGCCGCAGCACACCGTCGAAGCCGAAGCCGGTCTCCGGCGCGACCACTTCCCGCGCGTAGGTCGGGCTGACCGTGATGATCCGCTCGCTGAAGTTGATGCCCGCCTTGAGGTAGGAGATGCGGCCCCAGTACTCCATCGCGTGCACGTGCAACACCTCCCGGGGCAGCCCGATGTCGGGCAGCACGGCGGCGGGAAAGATGCCCTGGAACGCCAGGTTGTGGATGGTGAACACCGCGGGGACGCCGCCAACGACCGGGTCGTCCGAGAACAGCATCTTCTGATAGGCGGGCACCAGGCCGGCCTGCCAGTCGTGGGCGTGAATGACCGACGGGCGCTCGCCGCGCAGCCGCAGCGTATTCGAGCGCGGCGCGGCTCAGCACGGCGAACCGGTAGGCGTTGTCCGGGTAGTCCCCGTCGGCGGTGCCATAGAGGCCGTCGCGATCGAACAGCTCCGGCGCATCGACGAACACGGCGGTGATCCGATCGCTCAGCGGCTGCCGGAGGAATCCCACGTGCTGCGTCCGGCCGTTGAGGTCGATGGCGGCCTGATGGTCGAGGACTGCCGCGCCGGACGCCGCGGACTGCGGACCGGCATGCGGGGCACGCCGGGTGTTGCGGCCATATTTCGGAAGGATGAGGGTGATCCGGTGTCCCAGGCGGCCCAGGGCATCCGACAGCGAGGTCACCACCTCGGACAGCCCGCCGGAGGTCGCGAAGGGGTGCGCTTCCGAGGCGACCATGACGATGTGCAGCGTTGGGCCGGCGGCCCTGGCCTTCGTGACGACCTTTGGCTTCTCGGCCTTCGGGTTCTTCCCGGCCGGGACCTTCCGCGCGGCGGGAGCTGTCTTTTCCGTCTCGACCCGCGCGCTCGTCTCGGCTCGCTTGCTCGTCCCGGCTCGCGTGCCCGCCGCGGCGGGCGGCCTCGCCTTGGGACGCGCCTGCACCGGGCTGGATGGCCGGGTTCCGGCGGTGGCGGACGGCGTCTCCTGGCGCGGCGTGGTCTTTCGGGCCGCCGGGTCGGGACCTGCCGCCGCTCGCCCGGGCGTGGCCGGTTTGCGGGATGCGGCCGCGGGGGATTTCACGAGCCGGGGACCCGGCGGTGCGGGAGCGCTCTTGCGGGAGGAAGCGGGCTTGTCGCGGGGGTCTTGGGGTTTCGAGCTTTTCTTGGCCATTGATCCAGGGCGCGTTGAGGGGTCACGCGCAAAACCCTGAGTGTACCATCCCACCCGACCCGAACCATATGGCGATCCGCCGGCGCGTGCCGCGGAGACAATCACTCGTGGTCGAAGCTCAGCCGTCCCGCTCAGAACCGCGCGAGATCCTCGAGCTGCGCCAGCTCAAGGAAGAGCAGCCGGACCTGGCCTCCGCCGTTGACCTCCAGATCGAGCTCCTCCAGCTGCAGCGGCGCGTCCAGGCGCGCGTGCCGCTGCCGGCCATCCGGCTCGACCCCGCGTACCTGTCGAGCCTGCTCCAGGCTGGACCCATCCTGCAGTTCGATCACCTGAAGATCGAGTGGAGCGACCTGCGCTTCCTGATCCGCGCCGTCGGCGCCGCCATGCGGACCCACGAGGCGCTGGACCAGGGCGACCTCCGCCAGGTCGAATCGGTGACCCGCGACGCCGAGCAGCTCCCGGCCGTCGTCCGATCCTGGTATCGAGGGCCGCGGCGGCGAGCGCAGCACCGAGGTGGTCACGGGCCTGCAGACCGTCCTGCTGCAGGCGATGCGGCCGTTCCTGACGCGGGCCGCCGATGCCGTCCTGGCGCGGCTCGACCTGCATCGGCTGGCCGCGCGGCTCCTGCCCGCTCTGCGGCGGCGAGCCCGACCTCGCCGTCATCACCCCGGCCGCCGATCGCTTGCTGATCTGCGGCCGCTGCCTCGCCCGTTGGCGGTTCGACCAGCTGACGTGCCCGTTCTGCCTCAATCCCGACCGCTCGAAGATCACCTCGTTCGCGAGCCGCGACGGGCGCTATCGCCTGTCTGCCTGCGACGTCTGCGAGCGCTACCTCAAGGCCTACGACGCCACGGCGTGCGGCGCGGCCGGTGATGCCGGCCGTCGATTCGGTCGCCACGCTGCCGCTCGACGCGGCCGCCATGCAGCGCGGCTACCGCTAGACCGCTTCCAGGACCAGCCCGCCGCCGCCGGCCCGGGTGCGCGCCGTACCGGCAAAAGGCCGTCAGCGGGTGCTGACGGCCTCTGCGGTCGTGACGCCTGGGCCCGCGGCCCGGGTGATCAGTCCTGGTTCTCTTCCTTGCCCAGCACGTCGCCCGCCTTGTCGGAGAGCCAGTTGAACAGGTGGCGCGTTTCCCAGAAGCGGCCGTTGTTCGAACCGGCGCCGAGCACGACCACGGCGACCTGGTGGTTGCTCTGCGGCAGGCGCAGCAGCGTGGCCAGGCAGTAGCCGGCCTTGGAGATGAAGCCGGTCTTGCCCGCCGAGCACGTCCACTTCCCCGCCGCGCACCAGGTGATTCGTGTTGCGGATCGCGATCATGCGGCGGTTGGTCCGCGCCGTGTAGTAGGCGGTCCGCATGATCGGCGCGAGCGTTTCGTTGCCGGACGCGAAGGTAATCAGGCGCGAGAGGTCGTAGGCCGACGAGATGTTGGCCGGGTTGAGGCCCGAGGGGTCGGCGAAGGTCGTGCTCTCGAGGCCGAGCTCGACGGCCTTCTCGTTCATCCGCTCGACGAACGAGGCGGTGCCGCCGTGCGAGTTGCGGGCCAGGGCGCGTGCCGCCGCGTTGTCGGACGCGATCAGCGTGAGGTGCAGGACGTGGTCGAGCGGAGATCCGGTCGTTGGCGCGCAGGTAAGTCGTGGACGCGGCGATAGACGTCGCTGCGCTCGATGGTGATCTCGCGCGCCAGGTCCGGGTTGTCCTCGAGGAACACGAGCGCGGTCATCACCTTGGTGATGCTGGCGATCGAGCGCTTGTCCTGCGCGTTCTCCTCCCAGAGCACCTGGCCGGTCTCGGGGTCGAAGATGATGGCGGCGGCGGCGCGGACATCCGGGACCAGGGCGCCCGAGGCGTCGGTCTTGAACCGCGGCGTCATCGCCTCCTGCAGCGCCCGGAGGCGGGCCTGCTCGCGGGCCTTGGCCAGCGCGCGGGCGCGCGAGAGCCTGGCCCGGCGGGCTTTCGCGGCGGAGGCGTTGTAGGCTGGCTTCCGGACCGTCTTGCGGGCGGTCGTCTTCTTCTGGGTCTGCGGCGCTGCTTCAGCGAGAGCGCTTGGAGCAGTGATACCAAGAGCCAGCAGCAGCGTCAGCAGCCTGGCGACGTACAGAGGGCGGTTCACGCGCACGAGTCCTCCGAACGACAGCGGCTGGCTGGGATACAACCGTTGCAGTAAAGTGTTGGAACGCAAGCAGTGTAACAACAACGGGCGCTCCACGCAATCAGAATTGTAACTCGACAATTCGGATTCCCGTTCCTGCCCACGTCTTTCTGTCGATCCCTGCCGACCTGGCTGGGCCGTATACAAGACCGATACCACCCCAACCGTATCCGGTTGGCGCGAAGTTCCTGCCCTGCCAGCCCGATACTGGAAACTATCGGCCGCTGCGGTGGCAACATTCACTCAGCCTTTACTCAACCTTTACTCAACCAGGGGGGAGACTTGTGGACACGCCGGGACGGGACATCGAGTTCGCCGCGATGCGCGCCACCATTCGCGAGCGCGGGACGATCCGGATGGCGATCGTGCCGCTGGTGTTCATCGGGTGGGCCGGGGTGGCGGTCGCGACGGCGGCCATCATCACCGTGGCCCTGAGCACGCTCGTGCCCCTCCTGGTGCTGGCGGCCGGCGTTCGAAACCCTTTTCGCCCTGCACGTGAACATCGAGCGAATCGGCCGCTACGTCCAGGCCTTCCACGAACCCGCGGGCGCTGGGTGGGAACACGTCGCGATGGCGTTCGCGCGGCAACCCGCGGCCGGCGCGCCTGACGCGCTCTTCGGCCGGCTGTTCACGCTCGCCGTGTCGGTGAACTTCCTTCCCGCGGCACTCGGCGGCGGGCCCTGGGAAATCGCTGTCGTTGGTGCCTGTCACTTCGCACTGCTCTTCCGGATCAGGAAGGCGCAGGGCTTTGCGGCGAGGCAGCGCGCGGACGATCTCGCCCGGTTCGAGTCGCTGCGCAACACGCCGGCCCGCTCACCCGCCGATCCGGAACCTGCCGCCCGCGCCGAGAGTCAAAACGACTGAGGCGCGCGAAACGATCCAAGCCCTTGTTGTCGTGATTCAACCCGGCACATCTTCTTGTGGCCGGACATCCGGCGCCAAGCGGATCCGCCGCCACGCCTTGCGGCGAAATGCCCGGATATACGCCGGCGCACGACGCGGCGCCGCGCACGAACAGAGCGCGAGCTCTTCGGTACGGTACTTGCTCGGCGTCGATTGGGAGACCCACATGATGAGTCTAGTTCGACTGCTTGGCTTCACGACCCTGGGTTGCGGCTGTGTGACCGGGCAGTATCGCGAAGTGGCGACCAACCGCGAGATTACCTACGTCGAAGAGAAGGGCCCGGCTGCCAGCATCACGGCGCATCGCCGCAATCACACCTTGACGACGACCGGGTTCGGCCTGTCGGGCGCGGCGGCAAGAGCGTCGTAAGTGTTCCAGGGAGGAACACCCGTGTAGACTGACGCGATGCCCTCTCCCGGCGCGGGCAGTGACGCGCCCCACCCGTACACCGTCATCGACACCGGCCGCTCGACGCTCACGTTCTATCTCGGCGACTGCCTGGACGTCCTCCGCCGCCTTCCTGCCGGCCACATCTCCGTGCATCGTCACCTCCCCTCCCTACAACCTCGGCGTTGCGCTACCGGTCCTACGACGACACGCTCCCCCGCCGGCGATACCTGGAGTGGACCGGCGCCTGGATTGCCGCCGCCGCGCGAGCTGCCTGGAGCCCGACGGGCTCGCTCTTCCTGAACCTGGGCGCCAAGCCGACCGACCCGTGGACGGCGATGGACATCGCGCAGGCGGCGCGCGCCCACCTGCAGCTCCAGAACACCATTCACTGGATCAAGTCGATCGCCATCGACCAGGACGCGGCCGGCGCCGGCGCCGGGCTCACGCGCGACCTGGCCGTCGGCCACTACAAGCCGATCAACAGCCCGCGGTTCGTCAACGACTGCCACGAGTTCGTCTTCCATTTCACGCCCGGCCGGCCGCACCCCGCTCGACCGTCGCGCGATCGGCGTGAAGTACCAGGACGCCGTCCAACATCGCCCGGTGGCGCACCGGCGGCGCAACCGGCGGTGCCGCGGCAACACCTGGTTCATTCCCTACGACACCATCCAGAGCCGCGACAAGGACCGCCCGCACCCGGCCACCTTCCCGCCGCGGCTCGCCGAGTACTGCCTCCGCCTGCACGGGCTCGAGCGGATCACGCTGGCGATGGATCCGTTCCTCGGCCTCGGCAGCAGCGCGGTCGCGGCCGCTCGGACTCGGCGTGGATTTCGTCGGCGTCGAGATCGACGAGCACTACCTGGCCGCCGGCATCCAGCGGGTCAACGACGAGCTGAACGAGCGCGGCCTGTTCGACTCGCCGGCCGGGCGGCGCCGGACGAAACCGAGCCGGCCCGGAGGCCTGACCAAAGAAAAGCCCGGACCTCAGCGGATCCGGGCTGTTTCGAGTGGCCGCGCCGGGCGCGGCCGGCCGACGTCCGCTCTTTAGTTGAACGTGTAGCGGAGGCTGAACTGAACTCGGTACACGTCCGTCGAAGTAACGTTCGACGACTCGAACGTCTGGGTAATCAGCTGGTTGTTGACCACCGCAGCCGGTAGAAGGCGACGTCCCTGGGCGTCGACGGGGCTTCCGCGTCAGGAGCGAGTCTGGTTGTTGGAATTCACCGCCGCCAGCGTCCGCGAGCCGGCTGCCCCAGTTGTTGTTCAGCAGGTTGCCGAAGTTCAGGATGTCGGCCCGGACCTGGACGGCATTGCGGCGGCCGCCCACGCCGTGAAATGTCCTGCGCGATGCTGACAGATCCATCCGCGCACGCATCGGCAGGAACACGCGCGTTGCGCTCGGCATACGGCCACGATGCTTGCTCAGGTAATGATCCTGCTGCGATGTAGGCATCCCACGCCGCCGCCTGCTGCGCCGCGGTGAACGTCACGGGTGCGCCGGCCGGTGGTGAACTGCAGCGAAGTTCATCTCGGACATGTCGCGCGGAATGTAGATCAGGTCGTTCGCGTGCCGCCATCGCCGTTCATGTCGCCCGCGAACAGGTAGCTGGCGTTGCCGATGGTCGCGGCCCTCCCAGAACGCCGAGATCGTCGTCGCGCCGAAGCTGAAGATACTCGCGGCTGATAGGTGACGGCCGCGAAGACGCGATGGCCCGGTGAGGTGCCACCGAAGCCGAGGCCCGGAGTTGTTCGGGTCGCCGACTGTGCGGGTTCTGCCACGAGCCCGAAGCGCGATCGAACCCGGATCGACCGTGTTCTTGGACTCACCGTAGCTGTAGGCGGCCTTGCACGAAGAGACCGTTGCCGAACGGCGTCTCGAGCGACGCGCGAAGTTCCAGGACGTGCCGTCGTCGCTGGTTCTTCAGCACGATGGCGTTCGTGACGACGTTTCCGGCGTTGTGATCCGGTTGACTGGCGGTCTAGCGCGGCCGGGCGTCGGCGCCGGTGAACACCGTCTGCGCGGCCGGCAGGTTGGCGTTGATGTAGTAGAGGCCGTTGACATCTTCGCTGTAGAGGAACTCCGCGGTGCCGATCGAGCCGCCGGGCAGCCGCTGGTCGACGGCGATGTTGGTGCGCCACACCTGCGGGAACTTGAAGTCCGGGTCGGTGACGGTCAGGTCGTAGGTTGCGGCCGGCGTGCCGGTCACGTGGTCGGCTTGTACCGGTTCGGATCCGGATTGAACGGACGGTTGCGGCCGCGCCGCAGCGTCCTCGAAGCCGGTCAGAACGCCGGTGTTCACCGATCTGGTTCGAGATCCACACATACGCCGGCGGCCGGTGAAGATGCCGGTCCCGCCGCGGACCTGCGTGCTGCGGTCGCCGTGCACGTCCCAGTTGAAGCCGACGCGCGGCGACAACAGCACGTTCGGCGTCCGGCAGCTTGCCCGTCCTGTACTGCACGGCTGCGCCGGTCTCATCGCGGAAGCGTCAGCGCGTCGGCCGCGGGCATTGGCAAGCCCGTGTCCTCGAAGGACGGTACATCGACCGCAGCCCGAGGTCAGCTTCACGTTCGTCGTTGCACCCGCCACTCGTCCTGCGCGTACACGCCGGCATACAGACACCTCGAGCGGCTGCACCGGCTTTGTCGCTGCCCGGGAATGTTCGCCCAGCGCACCTGGAAGCGCTTCAGCGTGACCGGCGAGGTCGTGCGGTTCGGGTTCGCCAGGTAGCCGTTGGCGTCCGTGTAGAAGTCCGCGAGCGAATTGTAGACGTAGGCGCTCTGCGAGCCGCAGGAAGAACACGTTCTCGGACTGGTACCGCTCGACGCTCGCACCAAAGGTCAGCGAGTGCTTGGTCCCGAACCTGGTGAAGTTGTCCTGCAGCTGGAAGCGTGTTGTAGCGCAGCTCGTTGTTCGGCGTGAACGGCTCGAAGCCGAAGGACGTGTACGACGGCCGCCCTCGAGAATGTCCACGAACGGGAAGAACGTCGCCGCGCGTGTCGCGGCTCTCGTCCTGGTTGGTGTAGCCGACGGATCAGGTTGTTCGACATCGTGCTGCCGAAGACCGAGTTCCACTCGCCGACGACCGAGCGGATGTTCTCGAGGATCTGGTAATTCGAGTTCTGGAAGTTCAGAACCGGTCGTGCTCGTGCGGCGGTGCCGAAGCCGAGCGACGACGAGTTGGACAGCAGCACGTCGGTGATCGAGTTCGAGGTGGTTGTAGCGCAAGCTGACCTTGTTGTTGTCGTTCAGGTTGTAGTCGATCTTGCGCGAGGAAGCGCGTGCCGGCGTCTCGTGTCGTAGCCCTGGTAGGGGCCGGTCTCGTAGTTCGAAGTTCGTCTGCAGGAACGTGGCTGAGCGTGATCGAGATCCGACGCCAGCACGCGCGTCATGTTGCCGCCGACCGTCTGGCCGCCCGCGTTCGGCCGTGAAGGTCGTGCCCGGCTGCGTCAGCGACTCGTTCTCGTAGTTCCCGAAGAAGAACAGCTTGTTCTTGACGATCGGGCCGGACGCCCAGCCGCCGGTGTTGCGGTAGTTGAACGTGCCCGGATTGAACGGCGGCCCCTGGCCTCGGTGCCGACCAAGTCCTCGTTGCGGAACTGGTGGTAGACGGAGCCGCTGAACTCGTTGGTGCCGCTGCGCGTGACGGTGTTGACGCCGCGCGCCGACGAAGTTGCCCTGGCGCACGTCGTAGGGCGCGATGCTGACCTGCACCTGCTCGATCGCCTCGAGCGAAATCGGCGCCACGCCCGTGCGATCGCCCGGCGTGCCGCCGAGGCCGAACGAGTTGTTGAAGGACGAGCCGTCGACCGTGATGTTGTTCAGGCGGTTGTCCTGGCCCGGCAAACGAGCTGCCGCCGCCCGCCTGCGGCGTGAGCCGCGTCACGTCTCGAGCCGGCCGGAGATCGTCGGCAGGGTCGAGAGCGTCTCGCGGCTGACCGCGGTGGCCGCGCCGGTGCGGCTCGAGCTGAAGACCGGATCGGATTCCGCCGGTGACCGTCACCTCGTCGGCGATCGGACTGCACGCGGAAGTCGACGTCCGTCGCGACGCCCAGGTTGACCTCGACCTCCTCCTGCGTCTGCGGCTCGAAGCCGGCGCCCGCCGCTGCCGGCGGAACGGTGACCGAGTAGGGACCGCCAACGCGCATGCCGAGAATCGAGAACCGGCCGTCCGCGCGCGTCGTGCCTTCGTAGGTGGTCCCCGACGGCTCGTGGATCGCGATGACGCTCGCGCCGGCGACGGGCTGCTGCTTCGCGTCGGTGACGACGCCGCCCAGCGGCCGGTGGTCACGCCCTGCGCGAACACCGGGCCGGCAGGCCCGAGCACCGCGCCGAGCGCGACGACGACCGTCGTCAGCCTCGCCAGGCGCTTGATGATTTCCCCGACTCCGGGACGTACTCCTGCCACGTGCATGACTTCCACTGAATCACTCCTGTGCTGCGGGAGCCATGCCGGCGCGCTCCGCTCGGTAAACGGACTGCGAGAGTATAGCAGGGGAAACGGCGGGACCGGGGGAGCTGGAGAACGGGGATGCACCCAGCTCGCCTGTCCCGCGTCCACGCTAGTTATCGAGTCCGGACGGGCGCTGCTTGAGCGTATACGACGTCCGGTGCCAGACGTTGGCGCCGTCGCGGTGACTTTGACCTCGATCTGCCGGCGTTTCTTGGTCGGATCCGGATTGGTCGAGTAGTAGCCGACCACGTAGTAGTCGCTGGTCTCCTGGTCGATGCGCTTCAGCCCCTTGGTGAAGTCGTTCTGATTGACCACGGCGATGCCGCCGGTGAGCTCGGCGAGCACGCGCAGGCTGTCCTGCGAGCTCGCGGACGTAATCCTGGTAGTCCATCATGTCGATCTTCTCGTCGAGGTCCGGGCCGCCGACCAGGCCGCGCGGATCGATCGTGTAGATCGTCGTGTTGGCGCGGACGGCGGCGCGCGTCAGTTCGGCCAGCTCCGACGAGATCCGCGACCGCGAACTGGTTGCCGGCTGCGAGCACGGGTCGTTCGGGTCTGGGCTGCGAGCTGCCGTCGTTGCTGTCCGACGCTGGACGCCGCACTGCCGTAGCGCTCGTGCTCGTTCTTGGCGCGCGTCTTCGCGAACGGATCGAAGTCGTAGCCGTTGCTGACGTAGATGAACGCCTTGCGCCGGTTGTGGACCTGCTCGAGGTTCCGCATGATGTCGTAGGCGGTCGAAAACGCCACGTGCGCGCGATAGCGGACTTCGGGCGGGCCCTGCGAGCCTTCCGGCGTCGAGATGTCCTTCGGGCTTGAGGCCGGCGCCGGAAATCTTCTTGATCGCTTCGTCGAGCCGCTTGCGATCGTAGGTCAGGTCGATCGACATCGACGACGGTCCGGTCGACACGATGCCGAACATGTCGCCGTCGTGGATCAGCTCCTTCGCGATCTTCTTGAACAGGTCGCGGATGCGCCCGGTGTTCCGGAAGTCCAGGTGCAGGTCGTCGACGAAGATCAGGAAGATGCGGCCGGAGGCGTCGTTGGTCGGGCGCGACGGCGGCAGCAGGATCCCTTCCTGCACCGGCGGCGGCGGCGCGCCACGTGGTTGGGTGCGGCCGCCGTGCGTCAGCGCGAACGTGATCACGGTCTGCTTGACGCCGTCCTCGAGGACCTCGAAATCGTCCTTCTTGAGGTCGGGGACGAACTGTCCCTTCTTGTCGCGGACGACCACGTCGGTCGTGACGAGGTCGACGCGTGTGGTGAAAGGCTGGCGCGGCGCCGGCTGTTGCGGATTCTGGTCCTGCGCGTGCGCAGCCGCGCCGGAAACCGCCAGCAAGAGCGCGGGGACGTACGTTGCCCACCGATGTCGTGCGTGCATACCGCCGATTATAGGCGGCGGGCTCAGTTCTGCGAGCGGCCTCTTTCGAGGTCTGAGCCGCCGTGACCTTCCCCGAGGGAGCCTGGGAGTCGTGGCCGTCGCCCGAAGGTCCAGCGCCGGAGGGATCCGGGCGTCCGGGCCGCCCGGCCGGGCCCGGCAGAGCCGGTCCGGCCCGGCTCGGGTCCGGCACCGCCCGGACGCCGGCGCCGGCGGCGGCGCTCGCCCGCTGCCCGAGATCTGGCCGCGCAACGCCTCGAACAGGGCCTCGTATCGCTCGAGCGCCTGCCGCACCTCGTCAGCCGTCACCCAGGTGTCGGGGTTGAGGTGCGTCGCCTCGTCCCGAGCCGCTCCTGCCGTTCGGGATCGGCCACGCGCCGCGTGATCGCCGCCATCAGCTCGCCATAGCGGGCGCGCAGGCGCGAGAGCCCCTCCGAGCCGAGCTGGGCGTGCGCGGGATTGATCGGGTCGAACGGCTCGGCCGGCGGGAGCGCCGGAGCGCGGCGGCTGCCGGCCGGGTGGGAGGCGGCCCCGGATACGGCGGCTCCTTCTCATCGTCGCCCCTGAGGATCTGCGGCCAGTCGAACTGGATGTCCGGGTGATGATCCTCGAGCAGGCGAACCGTTTCCTCGTCGAGGGGAGCCCGGCCGACACGGACACCGGGAGGCGTCCGGAACCAATAGAGGATCCGCGTCCGGGAACGCGCCCGGCGCCGGGGCGTGTGCACGACGAACGTGCTCTCGTAGCCCCGCTTGTCGCGAGTGAACCGAAGTAGCGGCAGCTTATTTCCTCTTCTGGGTGCGGGCGGATTTCGCCGCCGGGGCGGCGCGCTTCGCGCCTGACGCCCGGGTGGTCTTGGCCGCGGCTTTCCGCGGGGCCGCGGCAGCAGCGGCCGGCTTCTTTGCCTTTGCCCGCGGTTTTGCCTCTCCTGCCTTTGTCGCGGCTTTCACCGTGGCTTTCGCGGCGTCGGCCGTCTTTCGCGGCTCGGGGGTCCGGCGTGGCTCGGGCACGGGCGTCCGGTGGACGAGCGTGAAGCGCGTCTGGTCGCCGATCGTGTGATAGCTCCAGATTTCGGCGACGTTGACGTCGTTCTCGCTGGCGAGCCGGCGCGCGATGTCGACGCAGCCGGCCGGCACGTAGAGATGAAAGGCGACGCGGGCGCGGCCGAAGTGCGCCCACTGCGCCATGGCCTCGAGATGGTTCACCGACTCGGCGGTTTCGACCTCGATGTCCCCATCAGCTTCTTGTTCTCCGTCCAGGGAGGACAGCACCAGATCCGGGAAAATCTGAACCTGGCCGATCCGGACCGGCACGGTCTGATCGTCGCCGATGTTGACACGACGTCGTGCTTGCGCTTCAGCTTCACCTGCAAAAGCCGGATGACACGGTCGTGCTCGAGCTGCTCGCGGACCGGCCGAACCAGGATCGGACTCAAGACCTCCCGCCGAGACAGACCCCAATCGGCCGTCCGGGAACCGCAATTTTCGCCCCGGACGCTGCAGAATTGTATAATTTCGGGCAGCTACCCGAGAAACCGGCGCTTGACGTACAAATCGTTAAGGCTGAGAATGATGCAGTGATCGCGCCGGCCGAGCCCAGCGTCACGGAATCTGCGACCAGCACAATCCTGATCGTGGACGACGACCGGTCGGTCGCCGACACCTTCGCCCGGATGCTCAAGCTCGAGGGTTTCGAGGTGGCCACGGCCCTGTCGGCCGAGGCCGGGCTGGAGCTGGCCGACAGCGTCCGGCCCGACGCCATCATCCTCGACATGCGCATGCCCATCACCAACGGTCTGCAGTTCCTCCGGCTGGTTCGCGCCAAGTCGCGCCTCGCCACGTCCCGGTCGCCATCGTCACCGGCGACTACTTCCTGTCCGAGCCAATCCAGCACGAGCTCCAGTCGCTCGGCGCGTCGATCCGGTTCAAGCCGCTGTGGCTCGAGGATTTGATCGCGCTGGCCAAGACCCTCATCGCCGTTCGGCCGCGTGAACGATCGCTTCCTGCGCGCCTGCCGACGCCAGCCGGTCGACGTCACCCCCGTGTGGTTCATGCGCCAGGCCGGCCGCTACATGGCCGAGTACCGCGCGCTGCGCGCGCGCTACTCCCTCCTCGAGATCTGCCGGCAGCCGGAACTCGCGGTGGCCGTCACGCTGCAGCCGGTCGACGCGATCGAGGTGGACGCCGCGATCCTCTTCTCCGATCTGCTGCTCCCCTTCACGCCGATGGGCCTCGACTTCGACTTCGTCAAGGGCGAAGGGCCGTCGCATCGAGCGGCCGATCCGCACGCGGCCGACGTCGAGCGGCTGCGCGACGTTCGAGCCGCGCGAGGCGCTGGGGCACGTGCTCGAGACGATCCGCCTGCTGCGCCGCGAGCTGGCGGACCGCGTCCCGCTGATCGGCTTCGGCGGCGCGCCGTTCACGCTGGCGGCCTACGCGATCGAAGGCGGGCCGTCGACCACCTACGCGCACACCAAGGCCTTCATGTACTGCGCAGCCGCACGCCTGGCACCGGCTGTGCGAGCGGTTCGCGCGCTGATCGCCGACTACATGCAGGCGCAGATCGAGGCCGGCGTGCAGGCCGTGCAGATCTTCGACTCCTGGGCCGGCGCGCTCAGCCGCGCCGACTACCGCGAGTTCGCGCTCCCGCACACGCAGCGCATCTTCGAGTCGCTGTCGGGCGCCGGCGTGCCGATGATCCACTTCGGCGTCGGCACCGCCGCGATCCTGCCCGACCTGGCGCGAAGCCGGCGGCGACGTGATCGGCGTCGACTGGCGCGCTGCCGCTCGACGAGGCGTGGGCCGTGATCGGCCACGACCGCGGCATCCAGGGCAACCTCGATCCCACGCTCCTGCTCGGCCCGCCCGATCGCATGTTGGCCGCGGCCGACGACGTCCTGCGGCGCGCCGGCGGGACGCCCCGGCCACATCTTCAACCTGGGACACGGCGTCCTTCCCAGACGCCGCTCGAGCACGTGCAGGAGCTCGCGCGCTACGTGCACCGGACGACCCGGGCCGGCTGGGCCGGCTCCTGCGACGGAGCGCCATCCTGGAGTGATCATCATCGGCGGCGGCATCACCGGCCTCGCGGCCGCGTTCGAGCTGGCGCGCCGCGAGGTGCCGTTCATGCTGCTCGAGGCCTCGCCGCGCGCCGGCGGGTTGATCCTGACGGAGCACGCGGACGGCTTCACCATTGACGCCGGGCCGGATTCGGTGCTCGCGCAGAAGCCGGCGGCGCTCGACCTCTGTCGCGAGGCGGGGCTCGCGCCGCGGCTCATCCCGACCACTCCCCCGCGCGTCGCGTTGTCCTGCAGCGGGGACGGCTCCATCCGCTGCCATCGCCGTCGGTGCTCGGCCTCCCGACGACCGTGGCGGGGCTGGCCCGCTACGATCTGCTCGCCTGGCGCGCGCGCGCGCGCGTGGCGCTCGAACCGCTGGTTCCCGCGCCGCCACGTGGCCGACGAATCCGTCGCATCGTTCTTCCGCCGGCGATTCGGCGCGGCCACGGTGGGCCTGATCGCCGAGCCGCTGCTCGGCGGCATCCACGCCGGAGACATCGAGCAGCTCTCGATGCACTCGCTCTTTCCGCGGCTGCGTCGACGCGGAGCGCCATCCCGGCAAGGTGATCCGGACGCTCGCGCGCGGCCCGCGGCCGGGTCCCGATGGCCTGTTCCGATCGCTGCGCGGCGGCATGGGCGAACTGGTCGGCGCGCTCGTCCGGCCTGCCGCGCGGACGCCGTGCGCCTCGACGCCCCGGCCAGCCGGCTCGAGCACCGCGCAGCCCCCGGCGGCTGGCGCGTGACCGCGGGCTCCGAGCGTTTCGAGGCGCGGCGCGGTGATCGTGGCCGCGCCCGCGCGGGTCGCCGCCGGGCTGCTCGAAGAGGTGGACAGCGAGCGCCGCGGCGTTGTGCGCGAGCGTGCCGTACGTGTCCACCGCCAGCGTGGCGCTGGGCTTCCGGCGCGCCGACGTGGCGCATCCGCTGGCGGGCAGCGGCTTCGTGGTCGCCCGGCGCGCGAACGTGCTGCGGATCACCGCGTGCACCTGGGTGTCGTCGAAGTGGGAGGACCGCGCGCCCGCGGGCCACGTGCTGATCCGGGCGTTCCTCGGCGGCGCGCACGACCCGGACGTCGTCGATGAACCGGACGACGCGCTGATCGGGATGGCGCTGCGCGATCTCGCGCCGGTGCTCGGCCTCGGCGGCGCGCCCGTCCTGGCGCGAGCCTATCGCTGGCGGCACGCGGGCGCCCAGCACCACGTCGGACACCGCGCGCGGATGGCGGCGCTGGCCGGGCGGCTGCGCGCCCTGCCCGGACTCTTCGTCGCGGGCAGCGGCTTCGCGTCGATCGGGATTCCCGACTGCGTCGCCGATGGCCGCAGCGCTGCAACGTCGGCCGCCGATTACGTTAGGATGGGGAGATGAAGTGCATGAGAGCTCGCTCGTCTGTTGTCGCAACTGCCCTGGCCGCCCTGAGCGTGCCCGCGGCGCCGTTGTGCTGCCCGCCAGTCACGCCGCGGCAGCGCACCGGCGGCGCGGCCGGCGCAGCGAGGCGGCCGTCGCGAAGCTGCTGGCGGAGATCAAGAAGCGCGACACCGGACAGCTGGCCGTGTCCGAGGAAGACGGCCGCTTCCTGCGGCTGATGATTGCCAGCAGCGGCGCCAAGCGCGCGCTCGAGATTGGCGGCGCGAGCGGCTACAGCGCGATCTGGATGGGCCAGGCGATGCGCGCCACCGGCGGCACGCTCGTCACGATCGAATACGATCCGGTGCGCGCCAAGGAGCTGGCGGAGAACATCAAGCGGGCCGGGCTCGCCGACGTCGTGCAGGTGGTGGCCGGGGACGCGTTCCAGCAGATCCCGAAGCTGGCCGGCACGTTCGACTTCGTCTTTCTCGATGCCTGGAAGAAGGACTACAAGCGGTTCTTCGACACCGTGTATCCGCGGCTCGACGCGCGCGGGCTCTTCGTCGCGCACAACGTCGTGAACAAGCGCAGCGAGATGGGAGATTTTCTCGACGTCATCCACAAGCACCCGGGGCTGTGGACGACGATCGTGTCCCCGTCGGGCGAGGGGATGTCGGTGTCGCTGAAGCTGAAGTAGCGGGCGCGACCGGGCGATCAGTCCTCGTCGGCGGCCTGAGCGGCCGGCGCCGCTTCCGCCGCCGCGGCGGCCGCCTTCTTGGTGATCCGCTTCTTGCGGGGTTTGCCGCGGGCGCCGGCCGGGACCGGCTCGTCGCTCGGCTCGAGCTTGGACATGCTGGTGAGAAATTTTTTCACACCATGGTCGTCAAACTGTACGCGCGTATACGCATCTTCCACTGCCACGACCGAGCCCAGACCGTAGGTCGGCTCAACTACACGCGCACCGACCTCGAACCGCTTCATTCGCTACTCCTCCCGCCAGCCGCACCTGCCGCCGCAACTGTAAGATTAGCCTACGTTTAACCGGCACGTCAAGCAAGCTTCAGCTCCCCGAGCTCCCCCGTTCGCCAGCTCCCCAGTTGTGGTACGTTTTCCCCTTGCGCCCCGTCCACATCATCGGCGTCTCCCTCGATCTCGGCGGCAACCGCCGCGGCGTCGACATGGGGCCCTCGGCCTTCCGAATTGCCGGGCTCGGCGAGCGGCTCACCGCCCTCGGCATGACCGTGGTCGACGAGGGGGACCTCGTCGCCCCCATCCCGGAAGTGAAGGCCGCCGGCGACCCCTCGAAAAAGTACATCGGGGAGATTGCCGCGGTGTGCGAGCGGCTCTACGACGTGTCGCTCGCCGCGCTCGATGGCGGCGGGCTGCCGCTGGTGCTGGGGGGCGACCACAGCCTCGCGGCCGGTTCGGTGGCCGCGACGGCGGCGCATCTCCGGCGCAGCGGCGGATCGCTCGGGCTGATCTGGGTCGATGCCCATGGCGACATGAACACGCCGGCCAGCAGCGGCAGCGGCAACGTCCACGGCATGCCGCTCGCCTCGCTGCTCGGCCCCGAGCCGCCGGAGCTCTCGCGGATCGGCGGCTTCTCGCCGAAAGTCCGGCCCGAACACACCGTGCTCATCGGCATCCGCAACCTCGACGAGCGCGAGAAGGAGATCGTGCGCGGATCGGGCGTGAAGGTCTTCACGATGAAGGACATCGACCGCGCCGGCATCGCCACCATCGTCGAGCAGGCGCTGGCGTGTGCCGGCAACGGCACCGCCGGCGTGCACGTGTCGTTCGATCTCGACGTGTGCGATCCGTCGATCGCCCCCGGCGTCGGGACGCCGGTCAAGGGGGGCCTCGACTACCGCGAAGCGCACATGGTGATGGAGATCGTGGCGGACTCGGGGCTGCTGCGGGGGCTGGATCTCGTCGAGGTCAACCCGATCCTCGACGATCGCAACACCACCGCGGTCCTTGGCGTCGAGCTCGTGGCCTCGGCGCTCGGACAGAAGATTCTCTGAGCGCGCGCTAGGGCCGATCGGCCGGGATGCGCCGCGTCGCCGGCTCCTTGCGGGCCGCGGCCTTCATCATGTGCTCGAGCGTTTCCACCAGCATCAGCAGCGAGAACGGCTTCTGGATCAGCCGCGTATTGGGGCGCATCTGCTCCAGCTGTCCTGATTCCTCCGGCACGGCGGAGAAGATGATGACCGGCGTCGGCGGCGGAATCGACACCACCACCTCGCGGCCCGAGCCCTTGCCCAGCCGCAGGTCCACGACCGCCGCCTGCACCGGCTGTTCGGCCAGGCGGTCGAGGGCGGCGTCGGCGGTTTCGGCCGACACCACGTCGAAGCCATGGAGCGCCAGGAACTTCTCGAGCGGCGCCCGCACCCCGGGATCGTCTTCGGCGACAAGAACAAGCGGTCGAGTCATCGGGGGGATGATAGCGGAAAAGTGACCTCCTCGCCTGCCCCCGCGGGCGGCGGACTGGACAACCCGGGAGGCGGGGTCAGCCGGATAATGGCGGTTCCGTCAACCCGCGCAAACCGCTACTATCGACGTTTTCGAGAGGTAGCGTCCGCCGCATGCCGCTTCACACCCGGATTCTCATCGGCCTCGTACTCGGGGCCACCGCTGGCGTTGTCATGAACGTCACCGCCGGCAACAGCCCCGCCCTGCAGTGGGTGATCGCGCAGGTCGCCGAGCCGTTCGGCCGGGTCTGGCTGAACGGCCTGATCATGGTCGTCATCCCGTTGATCGTGTCCACCGTGGCGCTCGGCGTGGCCGGCCTCGGCAGCCTGACCCACGTCGGCCGCATCGGCGGGCTGACGCTGCTGACGTTCCTCGGGCTGACCGCGATGGCGACGATGCTGGGGCTGCTGGCGGTGAACGTGATCCGGCCCGGCGCCGGGCTCGATCCGGCCGTGACCGCACGCCTGATGGACACCTACCGCGGCCAGGCCGAGGGCGCGATGGGCCTGGCGGACGGAGCCCTCGGTGTCGAAACGTTTGTCCGCATGGTGCCGCGCAACCCCATCGCCGCCGCCGCGGGCGGCGAGATGCTGGCCGTCATCGTCTTTGCGGTGCTGCTCGGCATCGGCCTGACGATGGTCGATCGCGAGCGTGCGGCGCCGCTGCTCGGCGTCCTGGACGGCATCGCCCACGTCATGGTGGCGATCATCTCGCTGGTCATGAAGCTGGCGCCGTTCGCGGTGTTTGCCCTGATCTTCAGCGTCACCGCCCGCTTCGGCCTCGACGTCCTGCTCAACCTGGTCAAATACGTCGTCACGGTCGTCGGCGCGCTGGCTGTGTTCACGGCGGTCGTCTATCCGATCGTGCTGCGCCTGGTCGCCCGCCGCAGCCCGGCGGAGTTCTTCCGCAAGGGCATGGTGGTGATCGTCACCGCGTTCTCCACCTCGTCCAGCAACGCCACGCTGCCGACCACGCTGCGCGTCACCGAGGAGGAGCTCGGCGTGCCGCCGACGATTGCCGGCTTCGTGGTGCCGCTCGGGGCGACGATGAACATGAACGGCACGGCGCTGTTCGAAGGCGTCACCGTGCTGTTCCTGGCGCAGGTCTTCGGCGTGTCGCTGACGCTCGGCCAGCAGCTGGTGGTCCTGCTGATGTCGGTGGTCACCGCGATCGGCGTCGCGGGCATTCCCGGCGGCTCGATTCCGCTGCTGATGATGGTGCTCGGCATGGTTGGCGTGCCGATGGAAGGCATCGCCATCGTCCTCGGCACCGACCGGCTGCTCGACATGTGCCGCACGGCGGTCAACGTCGCCGGCGACATGGTCACCGCGACCGTCGTCCACCGCTTCGAAGGGGGCGGCGACGCCCCGGCCGCGCCGGTCGCCAGCCGATAGCCTGTCAGACCGCTGGCCGACCGCGGCTGCTCATCGGCCCGGCGGCAGCGGACGAATGCGGATGTTCCGCCAGCGGTTGACCAGCGGCTCGCTCGTCGTCACGCCGGAGCCGGCGTGAATCGGCATGCTGAGCTCGCGCTCGCTCACGCCGTGGATCTGCAGCGCGATGAAGCCGCGCTTGTGCGTGCGCGTAAACGGCCTCGCTGACCACGTCCTCGATCAGGTGGCCGTTGACGAAGGTCTGAATCCGTGGTCCGTCGGCGACGATGCGGAGGCGGTTCCAGCCCTCGTCCACGAAGTGCCGGTGGCCCTGCTCGATCTTCTGCGGCGAGGACAGCCAGCCGGTTCCCAGCGCCTCGCCGTACAGCGTGCCGGTCGTGGGCTGCCCCTTGTAGTAGCGGCGCACCTCGACCTGCGGACCGTTGATCCGTCCGGGTGCGGATTCGAAGCCCTTGCCGGTCCCCTGCACCGGCCGCACCTGGGTCCTGATCTGGATCCCCTGGTTGGTGATGCGATCGACCATCGTCTCGAGCTCGAGCTCGAAGTCGTCGAACTGCCGCAGCGAGCACAGGAACGAGTTCATGCTGGCGCTGCTCTCGACCGTGCGGCCGACGATGGCGCCGTCCTCCACGGTGAAGGTGTGCGCCCCGTTCATGTGGACCCAGCCGTCGAGTGACGTTCCGTCGAAGAGCGGGATCCAGCCGCCGTCCGCCGCGGCCTGCGTGGTCCGTCGCCGCCGGGCGCGGTTCGGGCAGCGCGAAGGCAATGATGGAATCGCCTGCCTTGGTCGCGTTCTTGCCGCTGCCGCCTGCCGCAATCGCCACGTACTGCCTGCCGTTGATCATGTAGACGCTGGGTGTGGCGTAGCCGCCCGCCGGCAGCTGGTGCTCCCACAGCACGCGTCCCGAATGCTTCTCGAACGCGCGGATCTTCTCGTCGGCGGTGGCCGCCACGAAGACCAGGCCGCCGGCGGTGGCGACAACGCCGCCGAAGTTGAGGGAGCCGGTGTTGCGGATGCCCTTCGCCACGAGCTGCGGGTACTCGCCAAGCGGCACCTTCCACAGGATCTCGCCGTTGACGAGATCGATCGCGCTCAGCGTGCCCCACGGCGGCGAGATGGCGGGGACGCCGTGCTGGTCCAGGAACAGCCGGTAGCCGTCGGTGGTGTAGCGGTGCGCCCGGTCCTCGTCCATCTCGAGGGTGACGTCCCCGGGGCGGGTCGCCAGATAGGCGAGCACGGCGCTCATCTCGCCGGGCCGCAGATGGCCGAACGCCGGCATGCTGTTGCGGCCCTGCGCGATGATCGCTGCCAGTTCCTTCGGGGTCCTGGTCAGATCGACCAGGGTGGGAATCTGCGGCGGCATGCCTTTGCGCTCGGCGCCGTGGCAGCCCATGCAGGCCCGTTCGTAGATGCGCCGCCCCGTCTGGGCGGGCGTCTGCCCCGGCCGATCCGAGATGGGGCGCAGCTTGTTGATTGTGGGCGCGTCGTTGGCATTGACGTAGAGGACGTTCAACGCCGGATCGAATGATGCGCCGTGCCATTCGACCCCGCCGAGATGACCGGGAATGGTCAGCGTGCCCTGCAGCGTGGGCGGCGTGAAGATCGGGCCGGATCGATACTTGCGGAACTCCTGCCGCGCGAAGGCGCGCGACTCCGGCGTGATGTCGGTGAGGTCGGCTTCGGTGATTGACTGCCGCACCAGCGGCTGCGGCTTGAGGGGCACGGGCTGCGTCGGCGACGTGTGCTCGCCGCGCACCGTCGAGCGCGGGACCGGCACTTCCTGCACGGGGAACAGCGGCTTTCCGGTGTCGCGATCGAGGACGAAGGTGAAGCCCATCTTGGTGAGCTGCACCACCGCGTCGCGCGACGTGCCGCCGTGTCTGAGCGTCACGAGGACCGGCGCCGGCGGGTTGTCGTAGTCCCAGATATCGTGGTGCACCGTCTGGTAGTGCCACTTCCGCTCGCCGGTCGCCGCATCGAGCGCCAGGACGCTGTTGGCGAACAGATTGTCGCCCTTGCGGAAACCGCCGTAGAAATCCTCGGTGGCCGATCCGGTCGCCGCGAACACCCAGCCGCGGCCCTCGTCGATGGTGACGCCGCCCCAGGAGTTGGCGCCACCGTAGTTCTCCCCTTTCACCCACTCCCACGTATCGTGGCCGAACTGCCCTGCCCTGGGGATGGTGTGGAAGATCCATTCCAGCCTGCCGGTCACGGTGTTGTAGGCGCGGATGTGGCCGGGCGAGGCGTCGTAGCTTTCGTTGACGCGGGACGCGATGATGAGGAAGTTCTTGTAGACGGCGCCGGGCGAGGTCATCTCGACCACCGCCTGCGACGGCTCCACACCCAGGTCCTGACGCAGGTCGATGTAACCGCCCTGGCCGAACGATGGGATCAGCGCGCCGCTTTCCGCGTCTACCGCGTACGCCCGGTCGCGCACGAAGTGGAAGATGCGTTCCCCCTCCGCGCCCTTCCAGTAGGTGACGCCCCGGTTGCGCAGGCGGACGACGGTGCCGTTGTTGTGCCGGGCGGGATCGAACACCCAGATCTCCCGCCCGGTGGCGGCGTCGAGCGCGACGGCCTTGAGGCTCGGCGTGGTGATGTACATCACCCCGTCCACCACGATCGGGTTGACGTGCATGGTGGAGCGGTCGGTCGCGTCGCCGGTGCGGTACTCCCACGCGCGCTGCAGCGTGTGCACGTTGGCGGCATGGATCTCGGCCAGCGGCGCGTACTGCGTGCCGTTCGGGTCGCCGCGGTAGACCGGCCAGTCGGCGCTGCTGCCGCTGTTCGCGCCGAGTGTGTGCCACGCCGCCACCGCGCTCCCGCAGACGAGCGCGGCCACCATGACGAACCTGCCTCGTGGTCTTCTCCGCATGAGCAATCCCCCGGTCCGGGCGATCTCGTGCGATCGCCGGGCGACAGCCTATCAGGTCGTCCGCCGTGCCGATCATCACACGCGGTGGCGGGTCCTGTCCGCGGCGGCGCGTCAATCGGCACACCTGTGGCGGGTCCTGTCCGCGACGCGTCCAGCGGCACACCCGATGGCGGGTCCTGTCCGCGAACAGCCCCACCCGCCCTCGGCGCCAGAAGCACTTGTCACGAGGGTGGCGCGGTCGGGCGCGCGGGGCGGCCCCGTTCGCGGCCACCCGCGTGCGGTGCGCCGACCATCACACGGTGGCGTGTCCGGTCCGGGGCGGCGCGTCAATCTGCACGCCCGGTGGCGGGTCCTGTCCGCGAACAGCCCCACCCGCCCTCGGCGCCAAAGCACTGGTCACGAGGGTGGCGCGGTCGGGCGAGCGGGGCGGCCCCGTTCGCGGCCACCCGCGTGCGGTGCGCCGATACGCCCGGTGGCGGTCCTGTCCGCGACGCGTCCATCGGCACACCCGGTGGCGGGTCCTGTCCGCGAACAGCCCCACCCGCCCTCGGCGCCAAACGCACTGGTCACGAGGGTGGCGCGGTCGGGCGAGCGGGGCGGCCCCGTTCGCGGCCACCCGCGTGCGGTGCGCCGATCGATCGCACGGTGGCGGTGTCTGGTCCGGGGCGGCGCGTCCATCGGCACACCCGGTGGCGGGTCCTGTCCGCGAACAGCCCCACCCGCCCTCGGCGCCAAACGCACTGGTCACGAGGGTGGCGCGGTCGGGCGAGCGGGGCGGCCCCGTTCGCGGCCACCCGCGTGCGGTGCGCCGACCATCACACGGTGGCGGGTCCGGTCCGCGACGCCCCACTCGCCCTCGGCGTCAATCGCACTTGTGCACCGGTGGCGAGTCGCTGTCCGGCGACGCGTCCATCGGCACGCCCGGTGGCGAGTCCTGTCCGCGACGCGTCCATCGGCACACCCGGTGGCGGGTCCTGTCCGCGAACAGCCCCACCCGCCCTCGGCGCCAAAAGCACTGGTCACGAGGGTGGCGCGGTCGGGCGAGCGGGGCGGCCCCGTTCGCGGCCACCCGCGTGCGGTGGGCCGATCGGCACGCCCGGCGAGTCCGGTCCGGGCGGCGCGTCAATCGGCACACCTGGCGGCGGGTCCTGTCCGCGACGCGTCCAGCGGCACACCCGGTGGCGGGTCCTGTCCGCGACGCGTCCATCGGCACACCCGGTGGCGGGTCCTGTCCGCGAACAGCCCCACTCGCCCTCGGCGGCAAAAGCACTGGTCACGAGGGTGGCGCGGTCGGGCGAGCGGGGCGGCCCCGTTCGCGGCCACCCGCTTTAGGCGTGGTGTATAGACAGCTGATCAAGGCGTGCGGGAACCGCGAGGACGCGGAGGATGTGATCGTCGAAGCGCTGGTCGAAGCGTCTCGCAGCCTGCAGCCTGGAGCAGCTGCGCCGAAGCTCACGCGCGTGTCCTCAGGCGTGAGCGGCAGACTGGCCCGCCGAGCCGGAGCCTGACGCGCGCGTTCGCAGGCGTGAGTGAGATTGCCCCGCCACCCGGAGCCTCACCCGCTCGTTCGCACGCGTGAGCACCACATTTGGCCCGCCAGCCGGAGCCTCACGCGCGCGAGAGCGCGCGTGAGCGGAGGTTGGTGGGCCGCCCGGGGATCGAACCCGGGACACCCTGATTAAAAGTCAGGTGCTCTACCACTGAGCTAGCGGCCCGCGACGCCTCGATCCTATCGCAAGATCCGCGCGCGCCGCCGCGGGAGGCTCAGGTCCCCTTGCGCCGCGACCACGTCGGGCCGACGCGGTCCGGGACGTCGAGCGCGGTGTAGACGCCGGCCGGCTCGACGCGGACGAGGAACTCCCCGCGCCGCGTCTCGAGCGTCTTCATCTGGGCATCGACGTCGGTGAGGTGCTTCTCGTACACCAGCATCTCGCTCCAGTACTCCACCAGCACGTAGCGGGCGGGCACCGCCACGTCCTTCAGGAACGAGCTGCCGAGGAACGACCGGCTCTTGCGCGACAGCCGCGTCCACTCGCCGTCGGCGCCGTAGAAGCGCTCGAAGTCGTCCTCCCGGCCGGGCACGGTCTCGAACTGCCAGATCACTGCGATCACGCGTCTCCCCCCAAGAAACCTCAGGAGTGTATCAGCGCGGCCAGGCGGCCGTGCGCGCCGGCCCCTCCGGGGGGAATGTCCGCAGCCACCACTCCGCGACCTGCTCGAGCTCGATCGGCGAAAGGGCATGGCCGGTGTCCTGCCACAGCAGGGACACGGCGGCGCCCCCCTCGCGGAACAGCGCCGCCAGCCGCTCCGGCTCTGCCGCGGGGACGATGGGGTCGGCGCGTCCGGCGGAGATGAGGATGGGCAGTTCCGGTACTACCGGCGTGCGCACGGGATCGAGCGGGACCATCGGCCGCAGCAGGATCGCGCCGGCCAGCACGTCGCGCTCCGTCAGCAGCAGGCTGGCCGCGATGTTCGCGCCGTTCGAATAGCCCAGCGCGACGACGCGCGAGCGGTCGAAGTGGTAGCGGGCGGCCGCGTCGTTGACGAATGCCGCGAGCGCCCGCGTCTGGTCGCGGAGGTCGTCCTGATCGAACACCCGCTCGGACAGGCGGCGGAAGAAGCGGAACCGGCCATGCTCGAGCACCCGGCCGCGCAGGCTCAGGATCGCGGAATCGCCGTCCACCATGCGCGCCAGCGGCACCAGGTCGTGTTCGTCCCCCCCGGTGCCGTGCAGCGCCAGGATGGTGGGCGCCGAAGCCATCGCGCCGGGCACGAAACGGTGGATGAACTCGGTCATGTGTGTGCTCCCAGAGACGCCGGCGCGGCACGGGACGTTTCAGCCGGCAGGCCGGCAGGGCGAAAAGCGCCTTCGCGCCGGCCCGGCCGTGTGCTATTGTCGCTCGGCGAACTTCGCTCGAATGGCGACCTGTCCACGCTGCAGAGGGCACCTTACCGACACCCACCGCTGCCCCCGCCGACGGGGGAAAACGGTGGCTGAGATGGCCGCCGCCGCGATCGCCGGCGGTCTCCTGGCGCTCATTGTCGTGGCCCTGGTCGATCCCCGCGGGCAGCTCACGCACATCGATGGGGCCGCGGTCGCGGTCGGCGCCTTCGTCGGCATGGGCATCGATCGCCTGCTTCGCGGCTGGTAGCCTCAGCAATCCCCGCGCGTCATCCGCGCCACGGCAACAATCTTGCTGCGCTTGCGGCGTCCGTGAGAAGGCGAGCATCCATGTCCCACCTGCCAACGAACCTGCGCGACTCCGCCGGCCTGTCCTCGTCCCGCTCCGCGACGGGGGCCTACACGCCCCACGTCCTGATCGCCGACGCCGACCCGGCGTCGCGCCAGGCGCGCGAGCAGCGGCTCCGCAACGCCGGCGCCCACGTGCTGACCGCCCGGACCGGCTTCGAGGCGATCGTCAAGGCGTCGTGCCAGATGCCCGATCTGATCGTGCTCGACGAGTCGCTCGGCGATGCCGAAGTGGCGGAAACCGCCCGGCTGCTCACGACCTGCCCGGTCACGGCGCAGACGCCCGTGCTCTGCCTGCGCTCGCACCATCGTGTCCCGCTGCGGGTGCTCAATGGCCTCCGCCGGCCCACGCTGACCTGATCCATTCCACGCGCCGTCCCCCGGTCCACCGCCGTTGCCGGTCCCATATCCCCTGGAGATGCTCATGCCCCGTGCTGCCTGGTGTGTCGTCTTTACGCTGACGTGCACACTGCTCGAATCATCCGCATACGCGGCCCAGAAAATGGCGGACGCGGACGCGAAGGAACTCGCGACCTACCGGCTGACGCTCGAGAATCTGACCAAGGTGCGGGACCTGACGCGGAATGTCGCCCAGCAGATGGTGCAGGATCCCAAATTCAAAGAGCTGTCGAAGCTGGCGGCCGAGATCAAGGCGCTCGAAGGCAAGCCGGAGCTGACCGACGCGGAACAGGCCAGGCTGGACGCGCTCATCGAACAGCAGGACAAGCTCGAGGAGTCGGTCGAGAACCCGCTCTCAGGGGACGCGCAGAACCTGTCCGAGATGGAGGCGAGGATCCGCAAGTACCCGCCCCTCATGCAGGCGCTGCAGAAGGCCGGCATGGCGCCGCGCGACTACGCGAAGTTCTGGCTCGCCTTCATTCAGGCGGCCTTCGCGCACGGCTTTCAGAAGGCCGGGATGCTGAAGGATCTGCCGGCGGGAGTGAATCCTGACAACGTCAAATTCATCGCCGAGCACACGGCTGAGCTCGAAGCTATGCAGAAGGAGTTCGAGGCGTTCAGCAAGCAGTAAGGACAGGCTCAGCAGATGGCCGTCCGGACCGGGCGGCTACTCGGGTGTGCCGAACACCGCTATCATGTGCACCCCCTTGCCCTCGATGAGCAAGAGAGCGCCATTTCCGCACATCAGCTGTGCTGAGCTGTTCCGCCCAATCGCCTCGCCTGGTTCAGCCGGGCCCCTACCCGGACACGCGCGCGGGCGGCCGAATACGCCGGAAACCGGTCTCGCGGTGTAGACTGCCCGCGCCATGCTTCGATCGCTTGTTCTGGCCGCAGCCGTGATCTGGCTGGCGGCGCTCTCCCCCGCCGTCCACGCGCAGCCGCCGCAGACCCCGCTGCGGCTGGCCATCGCCGGCCTCGTCCACGGCCACGTCAGCGGCTTCCTCCGCGCCGCCCAGGCGCGCACGGACGTCGAGATCGTCGGCGTCTTCGACCCGGATGCCGCGCTGCTGCGGTCGTACGGCGAGCGCTACAAGCTGCCGGCCTCGGTCCTCTTCAGCGATCTCGCCTCGCTGCTCGACCGCGCCACACCCGAAGCGGTCGCCTCCTTCACCAGCACGTTCGATCATCCGGCGATTGTCGAGGCCGCCGCGGCCCGCCGCATCCACGTGATGATGGAGAAGCCGCTCGCCGTCAGCCGCGCGCACGCCGAGCGGATCCGCCAGGCCGCCCGCGCCGGGGGCATCCAGGTGCTCGTCAACTACGAGACGACGTGGTATCCGAGCCACGGCGCGATCCGGACGCTGTTCAAGGAGCAGCAGGCGGCCGGCGCCATCCGCAAGATGGTCGCGATGGACGGGCACAGCGGTCCGAAGGCGATCAACGTCCAGCCGGAGTTCTTTGCCTGGCTGACCGATCCGGAGAAGAACGGCGCCGGCGCGCTGTTCGATTTCGGCTGCTACGGCGCCAACCTGATGACGTGGATGATGGACAACCAGCGGCCGGTCGCCGTCACCGCCGTCACGCAGCGGCTGCAGCCAGCGGTCTACCCGCGGGTGGACGACGAGGCGACCATCCTCGTGGAGTATCCGGCGGCGCAGGGGATCATCCAGGCGTCGTGGAACTGGCCGTTCAACCGCAAGGACTTCGAAGTCTACGGCGAGCGGGGGCAGGCCATCGCGACCGGCGCCAATGGCCTGCGCGTCACGCTACCCAAGCGGCCGGACCATGCCGTGACCCCGGAACCGCTGCCGCCGGATGAGCGTGATTCCATCTCGCACCTGATGGCGGTGGTGCGCGGCACGCGCGCGCCCAACGCCCTGTCGTCTCTCGAGAACAACCTGATCGCCACCGAGATCCTCGAAGCGGCGCGGGAATCCGCCCGCACCGGGAAGCGCGTGGCCTTGCCCGCGGCAGCTCGCTGAGCCTGCCGCAAGGAGTCGGAACCATGTCGATGTCGATGAGCAGTGTGACGCGAGGGGCCGCGGCGGCGGCGCTGCTGGCGCTGGCCGGCGCCTACCCTGTCGCCGTGCACGCGCAGACCGGAACCCGCCCGACGCTGACGGTCAAGGCGGTGGACGACTTCCAGGTCACCGGCAGCGGCGACGACGCCGCCTGGAAGGCGGCCGAGTGGGTGCCGATGCGCCGCCGGCAGGCCGACGGCCTCCCCTACGACACCCGCTTCAAGGTGCTCTACTCGAACACCGGCATCTACTTCCTGATGGACGGCACCGACAAGAAGGTCACCGCCACCATGGCGGAGGACTTCATGGACCTGTGGAACGAGGACGTCTACGAGGTGTTCCTCTGGACCGACGAGAAGCATCCCGTCTACTTCGAGTACGAGATCTCCCCGCTCAACCGCGAGCTGCCGATCCTGATCCCGAACTTCGGCGGCAAGTTCCTCGGCTGGCGTCCCTGGCACTACGACGGCGAACGCAAGACGCGCAAGGAAACCAGCGTGACCGGAGGCAAGAAGGCGTCCGGGGCGGCCATCCAGGGCTGGCGCGCCGAGTTCTTCATCCCCTACACCCTGCTCAACCCGCTGCAGAACGTGCCGCCCAAGGCGGGCACGCGGTGGCGCGCCAACTTCTACCGGATGGATTACGACGAGGGCAAACGTACGCAGTGGGACTGGGCCCCCGTCGGCCAGAGCTTCCACGAGTACGAGAAGTTCGGCGAGCTCGTGTTCGCCGGCCGTTGACGCTGGTGCGCCGCCGCGACGGTCCGGCTACGGCCGGGCCGCCGCCTCGGGCAGGAACGGGAACAGCTTCCTGATCAGCGCCTCGTCCGGCCGCGTGCCGTATTCGCAGATCTCGAAGGCCTCGGCGTGCTGGACCGCCTTCGCTTTCTCCGCGCCATACCACTTCACCAGGGTCTCGCGCACGGCAGGCGTCGGCTGCCCCGTCCGCGACGCGCGCAGCCACTGCCGCCGCTCCGCCGCCCCCTTGGGGACGCGGTCGAGCGTGCCGGCCACGAACGGCAGCCACTCGTAGAACTGCGAGACGTGCGCGTCCAGCATGTCGACCTTCTTCTCAATCACATCGTCTATCGCGACGGCGACGTCGGGGCGGAAGGGGTTCGGGCGCTGGAACCCGTCCTGGAAGTACATGAACACGGGGTTCTTCTGCAGCGCCGGGGTGTCGGGCGCGATGTTGGGCACCACGACCATGTAGGCGGCGTCCTGGACCAGCACGCCGGTATAGCGGTGGTCGGGGTGATAGTCGTTCGGCCGCGGCGCGAGCACGAGGTCGGCGTTCCACAGGCGGATCTGCCGGATGATGTCCTCGCGCGGCTTCAACCCGGGCAGCAGCTCGCCGTCGTGGTTGTCGAGCGTGACGTAATCCACGCCGATCCGCTTCCCCGCTTCGCGCGCCTCGGCGCGGCGGCGTGCGGCGAGCGCCCCGCCGCCTTCGGTCTGGTGGCCCGCATCCCCGTTGGTCACCGACACGAAACGCACGCGATGGCCGAGCGCCGCGAACTTGGCCGCGGTGCCGCCGGCACGCTGGTCGCAGTCGTCGGGGTGGGCGCCGAACGCGATGATGTTCAGCTTGCCGTCCGCCGACGGCGCCAGCGTGCGCTGCGGCGCCCCCTGCCCCTGCGCCGTCACCCGGGCATGGCCGCCGATTGCGGCGCACGCGCACAGCGCGGCCGACGTGAGGAGTGCGAATACTGGATGTCTGGTCATCTGGCCTCCCCGGACGAGCGTCGCCTTCGACCGGCCGACCGGCCTCGTCCGATGGCGGCATTGTAGCAGCGCGGTCGACAGGCCCGGACGGCGCGCCGCGCGCCGTCTACGCCGGCCGCCAGGTGCGCCTGACCACCAGGACCAGCACGGTGCTCGAGGCAATGAAGACGGCGGTGAGGAAGATCGCCTGCGGCATCCGGCCGTAGAGGTAGGAGCCCTCCGCGAAGAGGGCCGACCAGATCGCCGTGCAGCCGGCCACCCAACCGAGCAGGGCAAGCGGCATGTTGTCGCCGGCCGGCACCGCGTCCCCCTCGCGAACGCCCGCGGCCTCCCTGATGCGCGCCCAGCCGGGCCCTGCCGGCCGCACCGTGCGCCAGAAGTGGATGAGCACCTCGCGGTCGGTTTGCGGTCCGAGATACGCCGTTGCCACCCAGCAGATCGTGGTGATGGCGACCGTGGCGATCAGCGCGGCGTGGGTGCTGAAGGCGACCCCCTGGGTCTTGAGCACCAGCAGGCCGATGGACACGGCAAACGAGCTGGCCATCGCCACGATCTCGCACCACGCGTTGACGCGCCACCAGAACCACCGCACGAGGTAGATCAAGCCGGTGCCGGCGCCGACCTGCAGGATGACGTCGAAGATGTCTTTCGCGGTGTCGAGCAGGTAGACGGCGCCCGCGGCGCACACGAACAGGCCGGCCGTGGCGATCCGGCCGGCCGCCACGTAATGCCGCTCGGCGGCGTCGCGCTTCACGAACCGGCGGTAGAAGTCGTGCACCAGGTAGGAGGCACCCCAGTTGAGGTGCGTGAGGATCGTCGAGGAGCTGGCGGCGATCAGCCCGCCGACCATCAGGCCGAGGAAGCCCGCCGGCAGGAACGTCAGCATGGCCGGGTAGGCGATGTCGTGCCCGAGCAGGTCGGGGTCGAGCGAGGGGAACGCGCGCTGGATGTCCGAGAGCTCGGGGTAGATGATGAGTGAGCACAGCGCGACCAGGATCCAGGGCCACGGGCGGAAAACGTAGTGGGCGATGTTGAAGAACAGCACGGCGCTGAGGGCGTCCTTTTCGGACCTGGAGGCCAGCATGCGCTGCGCGATGTAGCTGCCGCCGCCCGGCTCGGCGCCGGGATACCAGACCGCCCACCACTGCACGGCGATCGGCATGATGAAGACCGCGACCGCCAGGTCCCAGTTGCTGCCGAAGTCCGGCAGGAAGCTCAGGTAGTCGATGCCGCCGGGGCCCTCGAGCGCCGAGACTTTCGCGACCAGCCCGTCCAGCCCGCCGATCTGCGGCGCCGTGACCGCGAAGTAGGCTGCCGCGATCACCGCCGCCATCTTCATGAAGAACTGGATCATGTCGATGACCAGCACGCCCCAGAGGCCGGCGAACGCGGCGAACGTCACGTTGAGGAGGCCGACGAGGACCAGCGTTTCCCAGCGCGGCATGCCGAACAGGATGCCGGCGATCTTGCAGGTCGCCAGGTTCACCGACGCCATGATCAGGCAGTTGAAGAACAGGCCGAGGTAGACCGCGCGGAAGCCGCGCAGCGCCGAGGCGGCGGTGCCGGAATAGCGCAGCTCGTAGAACTCGAGGTCCGTGAGGACGCCCGAGCGGCGCCACAGGCGGGCGTAGAAGAACACCGTGGCGACGCCGGTGAGCACGAACGCCCACCACACCCAGTTGCCCGCCACGCCGTTGCGCCGCACGATGTCCGTGACCAGGTTCGGCGTGTCGGCGCTGAACGTGGTGGCCACCATCGACAGCCCCGCCAGCCACCACGGCACCGCCCGGCCCGATCCAAAGAATTCGGAGGTGCTCTTCCCCGCCCGGCGCCCAAAGAACAGCGCCGGACCAAAGCAGATGAGCAGCGAGGCGACAACGATCGCCCAGTCGAGCAGCGTGAGGCGCATGCGCTTCGCCCTTCGCCCTTAGCCCTTAGCCCTTCGCCCTTAGCCCTTGGCTCTGTACACGCGCTCTGCTGGCAGGCTCGCCGGGGGGATGCCGAGGTGCCCGGCGATCTCCCGCAGCTTGCCCTGGACGATGCGCACGTTGCGCGGCCCCATGCGCAGCAACTGGCGCTGCGCCGGCGTCAGCGATTCGAGCGCCGGATCGGAGAACTTGAAGGACACGCTGTCGGCATTCAGCCGGACGTCCCCCTCGACAATGGGCGTGCGGAGGAGCGCCACGATGGCGCGCTCGAGCGTGGCGTCGAAGTTGGCGATGCCCAGCTCCTTGCTCGCGTCGTCGATGCGCGGCTTGAGCGTGGCGTAGAGGCGCGCGACACCGCGGGCGTCGAGCCCGCCCACCGCCTCGGCATGGCCGTCGTAGCGGCTGTAGCTGCGCGGGTCGAGGGTGACCGTGCTCCCCTCGGTGCGCGCCTGGAAGGGACCGGTCGGCGAGACAGTCCTGAGGTGATCGGCCGGGCCGCGGCCGTCCGCGATGTTGACCGTGACCACCGCGAAGTTGCGGATCAGCCCGTCGGTCGTGAGCCATGCCGCCACGCGCGGATGGGAGGACAGCTTCGCGATCAGCTCCCGGACGGCCGGGTCGCTCGCGTCGAGCGGCGGCAGGTCGATCGCGTCGCCCGGCTCGGCGGGCAGCCGCGCGGCCGGCGGGGTCGTGTCCGCCACCGGCGCGGTCTCGGTCGCGATCTTCACGTCGCCGGGCTCGCGGAAGACGAAGTACCAGACACCCAGGCCGATCACGAGCAGGGCGGCGATCGCCAGCCACACCTTGGAACGTGGCGGGGGTGGAGGCTCGTCGGCTGCCGATCGCTGGAGGGGGACATCCTCGAAGTCAGCCATGCGCACACTCTAGCGCGGATCGCCTCCCGGTGGAACCGGCGGCGTGCGCACGCGCCGCTCGTGGGCGAGCAGCCAGCTCTTTCGCCACAACCCGCCGCCATATCCCCCCAGCTTGCCGTCGCTGTTCACCACCCGGTGGCACGGGATGACGATTGCCATCCGGTTCATGCCGTTGGCGCGGCCCACGGCACGCTGCGCGCCGGGGGAGCCGACGCGCGCCGCCAGCTGGGCGTAGGACTGCGTCTCACCGAACGGGATCCGTCCCAGCTCCTGCCAGACGCGCTCCTCGAACGGCGTACCGCGGAACACCATCGGCACGGCAAACGCCTGGAGCGTGCCGGCGAAATACGCGTCCAGCTCCTGCCGCGCCTGCTGCAGGTGCGGGTGGTTCCCGGGCACCAGGGGGGCGTCCAGCAGCTTGCGCAGCCGCTCGATCTGCGCCTCCAGCATCCGCCGGTCGGTGAACTCCAACAGGCACAGCCCCTCGTCGGTGGCGCCCGCCACGAGCGGGCCGAGCGGCGTCTCGATCGCGGTCGTCACGACGCAGGAGGAGTCGCGCGCGCGGCCGGGCGGCGTCCCGAAGGTACGGGAGAACGCCTCGCGGAACCCGCTATGCGACTCCCACCCGGTCCCGAGCGCCACGTCGTCCAGGGGCTCGCCGGCGCGCAGCTCGCGCAGCGCGCCGGTCAGCCGGCGGCCGCGGCAGTAGGCGTGAAACGTGACGCCGTAGTGCTGCAGGAAGTAGCGCCGGGCGCGCGCCGGATCGACGCCGAGCCGGCGCAGGTCGTCGTCGCGGAGGCGGCGGTTGGGGGTCGCCTCGACGCCGTCGAGCAGCTGCTTGACCCAGCCGGGCGCGCCGCCTGGCGGGCTGGTGGGCTCGCACCGGCGGCACGGGCGGTAGCCGGCGAACAGCGCCTCGCGCACGGTCGCGAAGTACTCGATGTTCGAAGGCAGGGGCTTCCGCGCCGGGCAGGACGGGCGGCAGAAGATGCCGGTCGTGCGAACGCCGGTCAGGAAGATGCCGTCGTACGCCGCGTCCCGCGACAGGAACGCGCGTTCCATTTCCCCGGACGGCGGCAGCGCTGGCGCCAGGAAATCCGGCTGCGCGACGGCGCCGGCCTTGGCCACTGGATCGTTCATGCGTGCACCCTCGTTCATGCCCCTCAACTTAGCCCGGCGGCGCCTCCCCCGCCACCGGGAAACGTACATCGAATTCCCGCCGGGCCGGGACGCCGGTTTGCAACGGCGGGAGTGTTCCGTTAGGCTCGGATCTTCCGAGGAGGTGACAATCCATGGCTTCCCCAGCGACTACGCAGTGGAGCATGCGCGGCGTCGGCTACGAGTTCTGCAATTGCGATTTCGGCTGCGGCTGCAATTTCGGCGGGTTTCCGAACTCGAAGGACGGCAGCTGCCGTGCATTCGTCGGCACGCACATCATCGAAGGCACGTGCGGCGGTGTCGACCTGTCGGGCGTGAAGTGCGGCGCGATCCTGAACTGGCCCAAGGCGATCCACGAAGGCAACGGCAAGGCGTTCTTCATCGTCGATCCGGCCACCACGGATGCTCAGGTCGAGGCGCTGGCGCAGATCTTCACCGGCAAGCTCGGCGGCATGCCCTGGGAGATTCTCGGCCCGACGTTCGAGGTCGTCGGTTTGGAGAAGGCACCGATCACCATCGAAGGCGAGGGGCGCAAGTCGGTCTTTCGCGCCGGGAAGTTTGCCGAGGGGCGCGGCGACACGTTCAAGAACCCGGTCACCGGCGACGAGCATCTCGCCAACGTGGATCTGCCCGACGGGTTCATCTGGAAGAAGGGCGAATGCGGCCAGGGCAGCTTCCGCGCCGAGGGGGGCGACCTGAAGCTGGCGTTCGACAAGACCAACTGGATCCGCTACGAGTTCGACTGGAGCAACGCGGCCGCCGCGGCGGCGGCCTAAGGCGCGTCACGGCCACACCATCCAGGCTGCCACGGCCAGGAGCAGCGCGCCGCTGACCGGCGCGCTGCGCTCCCCGAAGGGCGCCAGCTTCTCCACGATCACCCATACCGTCAGCGCGAGGATGACCGCCAGGTTCATCACGCCGCCGGCAAACAGCAGCAGCATCATCGCCCAGCAGCAGCCCAGGCAATAGAGCCCGTGCTCGACGCCCATGCGGAAGGCGCCGGCGCGCCCGGTCCGCCAGTGCTGCGTCAGGAAGGCGAGCGGCGAGCGGCACGCACGCAGGCAGGCGCGCTTGAGCGGCGTGAGCTGGTAGAGGCCGGCGATCGCGAGGACGGCCGCCCCCGCCGCCGGTGTTGCCGGCTCCATCATCGGGTTGAGCAGCAGCAGCCTGGCCAGCAGGCGCTGCAGCGCGGTGGCGCCCACGCTGAACCCCGCCCACACGAGAAGGTAGCCGGCAGCCAGCAGGTACAGCCGGATCGCCGCGCCGCCGCCGTCGGGGCGGCGCCGGGCGGTGCCGGCGTAGAGGAGCAGGATCGGCGTCGCCGAGGGCAGCATCATCGCCGCCATCATCACCGCCCACATGGCCCAGAGCAGGATCACGTGCGGCCAGTCCCACTCGACCGTCATCATCCAGGCCGCCGGTCCGCGCATGCTGCCGTACATATCGCGCGCCATCACCACGATCCACGCCCAGCTGACGAGCGGGATGAGGATGAGGACCGTGGCGAGCACCACGCGGTCGTGCCGGAGCGCCGTCTCGAGCACGGTCGGCCGGTGGGAATCGGACGTCATCGGGGGCCGAGTGTATCCCGGAGACACCGTCCATCTCGACACCCCCCGTAGCGATCCCCGACAAATGGCGCCACAAAGTGGCGAAATATCGCGATCCTCAGCGATTTGCATGAGTTACAGCGACGCAGCGGCCGGCACGCGTCCTGCATCGATAGTTGGAGTTCAAACTAATTCAACCGGGCACTGGGGATTGCCGGCGGCCGGCAATCCGTACGTCATTTGCAAGGAGGCACAGATGAAAGCGCTTGGCAACACCGTGAAAGAGTCGATCGTCGGCACCATCCGCGGAACGGGCGAGATCGTCAACGCGGTCACGGACACGGTCAGCGGGACGCTGGCCACCGCGCTCAAGGGCACCGGCGCCGTGAGCAGGGCCGTCACCGGCGCCGTGGCCGACGTCGCGAGTGGCGTGATCGAGGGCACTTCCCAGGTCGGCGGCGATCTCGGCAAGGCCACCAAGGGCGCCATGATCGGCGTGCTCAAGGGCACCAGAGAAGTCGGCGGCGAAACGGTGGACGTGGTCGGCGGCACGGCGCAGAACCTGGTGAAGACCACCGCCAAGGTCGGCGGCGACGTCGGCGGCGCGGCGCGCGAGGCGATGGAGGGCACGATTGAAGGCGCCCGCAGCGTTGGCATGGCGAGCATGGACGCGGTTGCGGCCGCGGCGGCCGGCGCCGTCCAGGGCGTCGGCAAGATCGGCCGGGCGGCGACCGACACGGTGACCGACGTGGCGCAGGGGCTGATCGTCGGGGCCTCGCACGTCGGCGGCGACCTCGGCGCGGCGGCGCGCGGGACCATGCTTGGCGCACTGCGCGGGGCGAAGGACGTGACCGGACGGACCGCCGAGACCATCGGCGCCACCGCCGGCACCGTGATCCGGGCCACCGCCGACGTCGGCGGCGACCTGGCCGCCGTCGCGCGGGCGGCCGTCGAGGGGACCATCGAGGGGGCGCGGGAAGCGGGCGTCGATGCCGCCGAGGCCGCGTCCGCGACGGCGACCGGCGCCATCAAGGCGGCTGGCGACATCAGCGCGGCGGCGGGCGAACAGGTGCAGCGCGCCGTCACCGGCGTCATCTCCGGCGTCTCCGTCGCGGCCAAGGCGCCGTTCCGCGCCTAGCGGCGGCAGGGTCCAGCGTCGAGACCCCATTCGGGAGCGTGACGGGCCCGTTCGCCCGCGGGGTGAGCGGGCGCGCCGCGCGGGTCAGCGTCAGCGGACGGTGACGGGCGTATAATCGCCGCCCGGCGCCGCGGCGACAGGCTGCCGCGATGCCCCTCTTCCGTTTCCCTGGCAGACGTGCGTGCGGTACGCGCGGATTCCTCGCGCGTGCGGCATGCGCCACTGGCGCGCCGCTTCCAGCCTGTGGCGGCGCTCGAGGAGACACTCCATGCGTCGCCACCTCTTCGCATTCGCTCTGGGCGCGGCCGTCGTGCTCGTCGGCCTCGGCATCCTGCGCGTGACCACACCCGTGAGCGCCGACGACGACCGGTCGCGCAGGGCCGACTGCCGCGGGTTGCCCGGCACGGCGGCCCTGAAGAAGCTGCTCATGGCCGCACCGGGTGCGGGCGGCACCATCGGCGGGCTGTTCAACGGCGCGCGGATGTGGGGCGCCGTGGTCAATCGCGACGGCGAGCTGTGTGCCTACACGACCTCCACCGCCGACCCGCGCGGCGTCTGGCCCGGGAGCCAGGGGATCGCCAAGGACAAGGCCTACACCGCCAACGCGTTCAGCCTCGACGACTTCGTGCTGTCCACCGCGCGGCTCTACACCTTCACGCAACCGGGGCACTCGCTCTGGAGCCTCGGGCAGTCGAACCTGTTCGACGCGTCGCTGCTCCTGCCGCCTGGCGGGCCGAAGATCGATCTCGGGCGCATCACCGGCGGCCTGATCTTCTTTGGCGGCGGCGTGCCGCTCTACAACGAGGCTGGCCGGATCATCGGCGGCCTGGGGGTGAGCGGCGATACCTCGTGCGCCGACCATGAAGTCTCCAAACGGGTCCGGGACCTCGCCGGGCTCAACCCGCCAGGCGGCATGCTGGCCGACGACATCGTCTACACCGTGCCCGACGGTCCGAGCGTGTTCGCGCATCCGCTCTGCCTCAACACGTACCGGAACGGCGCGTTCGTCGGCGAGGAGGCGCCAGGCAGCGGGTATTGAGCAAGGCACGCACGGGTATTGAGCAGGGCACGTGCCGGGATTGGGGATGACACGTGCCGGGATTGAGGATGACACGTGCCGATCCGGACGATAATCCCGTCATGAGCGACAGGGCGATTCGCGAACTGCTGGCGAAGGCGCTGGCGTGGCACGATGCGCACGCGAGCTTCGAACAGGCCGTCGAGGGGCTGCCCGCCGAGCTGCGCGGCGTCCGGCCGGGCAACTTGCCGTTCTCGGCGTGGGAGCTGGTCGAGCATCTTCGTATCACCCAGCGCGACATCCTGGATTTCTGCGTCGACCGCGACTACCGGGAACGGAAGTGGCCGGATGAGTACTGGCCGGCGGCGCCGGCTCCGCCATCCGGGGCGGCGTGGGAGGATGCTGTCCGGCAGTTCGTGGCCGATCGGGAAGCGCTCCAGCAACTCGCGGCCGACACGACGCTGGACCTCGAGGCCCGGATCCCGCACGGCAGCGGCCAGACCTACCTGCGCGAGCTGGTGCTGGTGATCGATCACAGCGCCTATCATGTCGGCCAGCTCGTCGTGGTGCGGCGCCTGCTGGGCGCGTGGGGGTGAGGCCGGCCGGAGGCTCGGCTGAAGGCCCGGCTACTCCGTCGGGTCTTTCGTGCGCGCGAGCAGCTCGTCCGCCAGCGCGTTGGCCTGCTGCTCGAGCCTGGCCTGCACCGCGTCGAAGCGCTCGTTGATGTCCCGCCGCAGCGCGCGGGCGTTCCTGACCGACGCCACCGCGACCCCCGCAATCAGCGCGAGCAGCGCGAGCCAGAGGCACAGGGAGATGAGCCAGGCCATATCGCTATTAGACACCGGGCGGGCGCCCGCGGATCGGGAGCGAATGCGGCCCCTGCCAGTTGTCGTGCTGGCCGCTGCGTTCACAGCCTCCGCCTGCATTCTGCGGCCGGGGATGAACGCGGACTGCGTGTGGCCCCCTGAGGCGTCCCGGGCCGTCGACCTGGCTGCTGCCGCGGACCAGCGGCACCTGGTGGTGGATGCCGAGCTCATCGAGGAGCTCGTGGACCGCTACCGCTTTCACCCGCCCGACGAGCAGCGGCGGTGTGAAGCGCACCTCATTGCCACGGTTGCCCACCACCACTCGGTCGGGGTCGCGGATCTCGAGCGAGCCCGGCGGCGAATTTCCGAGCGCGGGCTCGACCTGCCTGTGACCGTTCCTGTTGCCGCGTTGTTCGTCTTCAGCGTTTGGCGCGTGATCCGGCGAATCCAACGGCGGTTCGGCGACGAGCCCGTCCCCGCCGCGATCAGTCTCATTCTCGCGTCGATTGTCGTGAGCGGCCTGTTCGTCATGGCCGGCGAGTTCTGGACGTCGATCCTGCAAATGATCCGCGTGGGCAGTCTTCACGTCGGCGGCAGAGTCGACAAGTTGCCGTGGGTGCAGCATGAGCCGCAGATTCTGGTGATCGGGATCGCGCTGTTCTGGATTATCGTGGCGCTGGCGCGCGCGGGCTGGCGACTACGTGCGTGAAATGCGATCGGACCGGGTCGTGCCTCGGGCGCGCGTCATGGATCGAGGGCATCTCAGCGCCGAGGCGGGCAATCTCACTGTACCTGACCGACTGACGCCTTCTTCGAGACCTACCTGAAGCAGCAGTGACACGGGGCGGCATGGCCGAACGATAGGCGAGCGGCGGCGGGCCGCCCCGATTTTCGCGAGCTGGAACCTGCTCTATCTGTGGCTCAGTGTCGTGGCGTGTCCGGGAATGCGTGCGAGCTCCGCCTCGAGCGCCTGTTCCGCATGCCACACATCAAAAGCCTGCTGCATCCCGAGCCACAGCGCCGGACCGTTACCGGCCCACTTCCCGAGGCGAACCGCCATCTCCGACGTGACTGGCGCCTGACCAGCCAGGATTCGGTGCAGGAGCTGTCGGGACACGCCGAGCTCGCGGGCTGCCTGCGACACGGTCATCCGCAACGCCGGCAGCACGTCTTCACGCAGGATCTCACCGGGATGCGTCGGTTCCCGCTTCAATGGCCGCCGGACATGGAGCACCTTCGCCGTCTTCGTCGTCGCCATCATTATCGCCTTCGCGTCAGTGATGCTGCTCGAGGTCCAGGTCGTGAGCGTCCTTACCATCCCACCGGAACGTCATGCGCCACGGGCCACTAACGGCAGCGCTTGTGCAGGTCTGGCTGCACCTTCCGACTCCTGCCGGTCTCGAATAGTTCCCGCAACCCAGCGTGTCGAAGGCCGACGATCACACCGTCAAGCGTAAAGCAGTCGCAACATAGTGTCAATTATTGCTTTACACTGCGGCCAGCCAGCCGGAGGGATGGGGCCGCCGAGACGAATCAGCCGGCGAAGACCGCGCCCCTATGGAGATACGCGACTGGCTGCGATCGGTCGTCTGGCGAGGCCAAGCGCATTCTGCTGAATAGGACAAAGTGATGCCAACTCGCATCGACGCTGTCACCGCGCCGCGCTCGCTGCTCCAGGAGAGACCGGCTTGATGTGGGCGAACATGCTCCGGGCGTTCCAGGTGGGAAACGCCCGGACCAGCGCCGGGAGCCCCTCGACCTGTATGCGGTCTTCGCGTGTGGCCTGCGCCCACGTGAGCTGGCCGGCATGCCATTTCACGAACGCTTCGGCGTCCGCTTCGATGAAGAGATCTTCGTCGAAGCCGGGATGCGTCTTGCAAATCTCGGTGTCTCCGAGCTCGATCAGCAGCCAGTAGCGCTCGTGGCGCGCCCGGCCGGTCCCACCTTCCCGCGACGCGCGTTGATGCACCGAAAAGTCGAAGCGGATGACGACACGCCGATCGGGGAGCCGGTCGCGGCGGAGCGCGTTGCACATCGACCACAGGGCCACGAAGGGGTCGAGGTTCTCCGGGGCGATCTCCAGCCAGCGCGCCCCCCACTCGCCAAGCGACTGGCACACCTTGAACAGATCGTGGCCCGCGGGCGTCAGCTCGTAGTGGTGCCCCCGCCCATCGGGCTTGAGCGCCGAATGGACGACGCCGAGCGCTTCGAGCTGCTTGAGCCGCAGGGAGAGCAGCGTGCGCGAGAGTCCGGGCGCGCCCTCCAGGATCTCGCTGAAGTTCCCGCAGCCCAGGTAGAGGTTGCGGACGATCAGCGGCGTCCAGCGCTCGGCAAAGATCTCGGCGCCACGCGCGATGGGGCAGTACTGGCCGTACGTCCTCACGGCGCCAGTGTGGCGCACCCGCCGTCGGTTGTGAAGTCCAGATTCCTGACTTTACGGCGGCGGCCCGCGGTGGTCCGATGGTCTCGAGAGAGGAGGCCACCATGACACCGACAACCATCGAGGCCGGCCGCGGCGGCACGGCCCCGACCGCGTGCGAGATCAACGGGTTCAGAGGCCGGCTCATCAGCGACGGCCACCCCGACTACGACATCGCCCGTGCGATCTGGAACGGCGCCATCGACCGGCGCCCGCGCCTGATCGCCAGATGCATCGGCACCGCCGACGTGGTGGCGGCCGTGCGCTTCGCGCGGGACCACCATCTCGAGATCGCCATCCGTGGGGGCGGCCACAACGTGGCCGGCACCGCCCTCTGCGATAACGGCATCGTCATCGACCTCTCGGCGATGCGGGGGGTGTGTGTCGATCGCGCCGGCCGCAGGGCCTGGGTTCAGGGGGGCGCGTTGTGGGGCGACGTTGACCGCGAGACGCAGGCACACGGCCTGGCCACACCGGCGGGATCGTCAGCCACACCGGCGTGGCCGGCCTCACCCTCGGCGGCGGCCTTGGCTGGCTGATGCGCAAACACGGCCTCACCATCGACAACCTCGTCGCCGCCGACGTCGTGACGGCAGACGGCGAGCGGCTGCGGGCGTCGGAGCACGAGCATCCCGACCTGTTCTGGGCATTGCGCGGCGGCGGCGGCAACTTCGGCGTCGTCACGTCGTTCGAGTTCCGCCTCCACTCCGTCGGGCCTCTCGTCCTGGCCGGGCCCATCCTCTGGGACGCGGCCGACACCGTGGAGGTCCTCCGCTGCTACCGCGACTTCGTCCGGGACGCTCCCGACGAACTCGGCACCGTCGTCAGATTCGGCGGCGCGCCGCCGCTGCCGGTCATCCCCGCACACTTGCACTGGCGCCCGGTGATGATGGTCGGACTGTGTTACGCCGGGCCTCTCGAGGACGGCGAGGAGACGATCCGCCCGCTCCGCACATGTCGCACTCCCCTGCTCGACCTGGTCGGCCCGACGCCGTACGTGACGTTCCAGAGCGCGCTCGACTCGACCGTCGTCCATGGCTGGAACTACTACTGGAAGTCCACCCACCTTCCCGAGCTTCGCGACGACCTCGTCGATGCGATCGCCGGGCACGCGTTTGCCTGCTCGTCGCCGCGATCGTACGCGGCGATGTTCCATCTAAAGGGGGCGGTGAGCCGTGTGACCGAAGGGGCGACGGCATTCGGAAACCGGCAGGCGTCGCACGCGATCACCCTCGACGCCGTGTGGCGGCCCGGCGAGAACTTCGGCGATCGGGACACCGCGTGGACGAGAAGGTTCTTTGCTGACCTCGGCCGCTTCCGCGACGGCGTTTACGTCAATTTTCTCGGCGGCGACGAGGAGCCCGGGCGGGTCCGCGAGGCGTACGGCAACGCATACGAGCGCCTGGTGGACGTGAAGACCACGTACGACCCCGACAATGTCTTCCATCACAACCAGAACATCCGCCCGGGGTCGAGCGTTGGCGTGGGTGATCGGGTTAGCGGGGGCGCTGCCTGATCAGGATGGGTCGGATGCGACGCTGCCTGACACGGGACGACATCCGTGCCGGCGCCGGTCGCTATCAAAGCGGATATACGCAATCCCGCGCCCTGTTTCAGCGATACTGAGCGCCTGTCTCAGTGTGCCGCGACAGAACTGGAAGAGGGGGACGACGTGTCCGACCTTTGTGCCTACAAACCCTGTAAGTGCCTCGTCACCGGCGGCGAGATGTTCTGCGGCGAGGTCTGCGCCATGCTCGGTGCGCAGGTCGTCAACCAGGTGAAAGTCACCACAGGCTTGCCGCTCCAACCAGACCAGCTCGTCGTCCCTCGATGCGCGTGCGGTCATACCGGGTGCGGTGACAGCCAGGTGACCAATCAAGTGAACTGAAAGCCAGCTTCGCGTGCTGGAACGCCCGAGGGCTTGCCCGCGGGAATGTATACCCATCCCTGCTCCAGCAGCAGCTCTGGGTTCCGCTACTTGACAGGTCTGTCCCCTCTCCTCGACCGCAGCGCGTACAGGAACTCGTCACGTGTGAGGTGCTCGCGGAACTGCCACATCCTTCCGGCGGCGCCAGGCACTATGGCGTGGTCACCCAGGAGCCGATAGGCACCGCCCCCGCCCCACGTGACGCCAAAAGCGGACCCGCCCGGAAGGGGCTCCAGGAAGAACACGTACTCCTCCGACGGCTTGAAGAGATCTCCCCCGCCTTTATGTGGGATGTTCGTTGAAGAGGCGCCCGCTTCAACCGTATCCTGAGCGACCACCAGCTCAGTCCTGGTTCCGATTACCGACGCACCTTTAAGAATCTCGAGAAGCTTCACGCGGTGTTCCGTTCTCGCTCGCGGCACAGGTCGTCGGGGTGCCGCGCGTTCCCTCACAATGGACGACTGGACCTGACCACGCACGATGATTGGAGCGATCTTCCATGCGGCGTCGAGCGTCGCCGGCGGTAGCTCATAATCCGTAATGACGGCAACGACCTGGTCCTGCGTCTCCTGTGTTGCGGAGGACGCCATTCCCGCTATCCAGAGGGCGCAGACAGCGACAAGTGCAGGTGTACAGGTGCGACGTTCAGTGGAAGGCGCCAACAGTTGTCGACGGTTGTCGTTCATCTCGCCCCGCCAATCACAAGTCATTCCCTGCCCGGAGTCAATGCTCGGCCCGATGATGCACCCTGGCGAGATGTTGCTCGAAGAGTTTCTGCGGCCGCTCGGCCTTCAGCAGAGCGTCGTTGCCGACGAGTTGGGCATCAGCCGGAATCGGTTGAACGAGTTGATCCTGGGCAAGCGGTCGGTCACGGCCGACACTGCCATCCGTCTCGAACGTCGGTTCAGGATGCCCGCACGCTTCTGGCTGCACCTGCAGGCTGACTACGATCTACAGAGGGCGCTGAACGAGGAGCGGAGCGTCCGTCGCGGAGCGAGGCGGGCGACGTGATGGCGCGTATCGTGGGGCTGGTGTAGCCCAACTTGCGCGAGTTGGAAACAACCCAAGAGCTGGCTGGGGCTTCTGAACGGCCTCCGTCGCGCCGCGTGATTGGATTCAGGCGCCGTCGTCTGGAGCGGCAGGCGGGTTCTTCAGGTGGCGACGGTAGTCCATGCTGTCGTGGAGAACGCGGACGACCAGTATGCGAGAGTCGTCGGCCTCGAAGAAGATACTGTGGCGGCCGCTTGTGGCCATCAGGACGCCCGGCCTGAGGTCGTCGCGCACGTGTGACGACTGTGCCTCGGACCAGGCCCTTCATCGTGTCGCGAAGGGCGGCCAGGTACTCGGTCGTCCTGTCTCACCCCCATGTCCGAGTGGAGTAGCGACGAATGGATGCGAGATCCGCCCGGGCGATCTCCGTCAGATCGACTCGCTTCACAGGCTGGCGAACAGCGCGTCGATCTCGTCGTCCGTCTCCAGCTGAATCACCCGTCCTGCTGCGACGTCTTCGTAGCCGCGGTCCAGAGCGTCCCTCAGGCGCTCACGCTTCAGCGCGGCGACCTCGTCGCGAACCTGCATGAGGCGTAGGGCGTCGGCGACGACCTCGGCCTCGGTAGTGTAGTGGCCTTCCTCGACCTTGCGGCGGACGAGCGCTTGGAGGCTCTTGGGGATCGCGATTTCCATGTCAGTGGACCTCTCGCCTAGTCTACCCCTGTCGGATGCAAGCGGGAGAAGGGGTTGCCCGGCCTCCGGCCGTGGCCGTCATCCGTAGCCGCTGCCGGCACACGCAGCCGGTTAGTATGCCGCGAGCATCAACGCCGTGCTTTGAAGCCCTACAACCCTCGAAGGTGAGTACTGGGATTGCCGGCCATCATTCTCCTCAGAGGTAGGGCGGTCGCGGTGAGAACGGCAGCCAGAAACACGGTCGACGCGAGGCCGAGCGCAACCGGATCGAGAATGGACACGCCCGGGAGCACCGATCTGACGACGAACCCGATAGGAACCGCCGCCAGAATGCCTCCCGCGGTCCCCAGGGCGATGATGGTGGCGTTCTCGCGCAGGATGAGGCGCTCGAGCTGCGCGCCGTGCAACGCTCGCGAGGTCATGTCAAGAGGCGGCCCGTGCTCTGCCAACTTGTGCACTCCAGTTCGCAGCGAGTGTCCCGTTCCGACACGAGTAGTCACCGCGCGAACCGTCGCTGTCCGATGCGCGGAGTCGAGCGTTGCTGGCGAGACTCAGAGTCCCTTCAACGGCCTGTTTGATGCGGGGAATTGTGTCGTTGACTGTAGCTGATCGCATCTCCACACAAGGGCGTGATTGCCGATATCCTAGCGACGGACTCGTTCACGACCGCACGTCTCGCGTGTTTCGCACGTTCTCGGCTGTCACCGTCGGCGCCGTTCGGGGGAGGCCTCTCGCAACGGCCTTCGTTGCTCCTCACGCAAGGGGTTGATCCCGATGTCACTCGCTTGGGACCGACCGTTCATACGAAGTGGCGCTTCGCGAATGCCCGGCCGGAACCGCTCTTCAGGTACTTCTCAAAGGCGATCGCGCTCGCGGGGCTGGAGAACTCCAGCGCGACGAGCAGCCGCCACGGGCGATGCTGCGCGGTATGTTGTGAGCCGCCGGAGTTGTGAACCGCGAGGCGTCGCTGAACGTCGGAGGCCAGGCCGACGTAGTGGCGCTGCGGGTCCGTCGCGCTGACCAGCACATAGACAAAGCGGCAGTCGGCAGGCACATTGCCGCATACGCAAAGGTCCAGCCAGCAGCAGGGAATGATGCGGCGCGACTTTTCGTGAATTTTGCAGACACTTCGGCAGAAGTTGCCGAGCAGACGCACGGTCCTGTGCGCAGATTCTGCACAGGTGGTCCGCCTTCGCCCTGCGGGCTTCGGCGGGATCAGCCTTCGCCTGTTGATGCAATCGCTCGCTTGGATTGCTGGCCTGCCGAGCCGAGCGATGGCGAAAGAGTGGCTGGCCTGCCCAGCCGAAGCTCGCCGAAGGCGAGCGAAGGCTGGCGTCCCCAACGGGATTCGAACCCGTGTTTTGGCCTTGAAAGGGCCACGTCCTGGGCCTCTGGACGATGGGGACACGAGGCGTGCGATGTGTGGGCCGGCCACCGGGCCGGAACACAAGATGATAACACGGGCACTTGGGACCCGAAGGCAGCGGCACTCCCTGCGAAATGCCGGGCTGGGCAACGGTATACTCCCCCGCGTGACCGGCGCCAACCCGCCCCATCCGGGCGTACGCTTCCCTCCGCCGCTGATCCACGCCGCCGGCTTCGTGGCGGCCCTGCTGCTCGAGCGCCGCTATCCGTTGCCGCTGACCACGCCGCCGCAGGCGGCCTGGCGCGAAGGGGCGTCGCTGCTGGTGATCGTGATCGCGGCGGCGTTCCTGCTCAGCGCGATGACGCGGTTCTGGCGGAGCCGCACGCCGCTCATCCCGCACAAGCCGGCCACGACCCTGGTGCAGACGGGCGTCTACCGGCTCAGCCGCAATCCGATGTACGTCGGGCTGACGGCGCTCTACCTGGGCCTGACCGGCGTCCTCAACTCGTACTGGCCGCTCGTCTTCCTCCCCGCGGTCGTCGCCCTGCTCCAGGCGCTGGTCATCCGCCGCGAAGAGCGCTACCTGCGCGCCGCCTTCGGCGCCGACTACGCCGCCTACTGCGCACGCGTGCGCCGCTGGCTCTAGAGCGCGCACGGTCGGGGCGCTCTGAGCTGATGCCTTCGGCCCCGGAATCCACGGTCGAGAAATCAGGCGCCGAAGAGCTGCCGGGCACAAGGCTCGCGCAATCAGCTGACGAAAGGCAGCGCGGACGCTCGGTGCCGCCTCGGGCTTCGGCCGTGCGATACTGGCAACGCTTTTGCTGGCTCAACGGTTGGAGGTCAAATGGCCAAGGCACCCGCCGGTAAACGAAAGACCGCTCCCAAACGTACACGCTCCAAAGCCTCGACACGAACGGCTCGACCAGCAACCACCCGCGGGCGGGGCGCCAGCAAAGGCCGCCTCCAGCCGGAAGACGGGAAAGAAGCGGGCCTCGAGCAGCACGCGGGCGACAAAGAAGCCGGCCGCCAGGAAATCCCCGGACCGGAAGACGGCCGCCAGGAAGGCCACGGCCAGCAGGAACACGGCAGGGCGAACGGCACCTGCGAGGACGGCCGCGAAACAGGCGGGCACCAGGAGGAAGACGGCGTCCCAGCTGACCTCCGCCGCCCGCGCGGTCACCCGCGTCGTCTCGAACACGGTGGCCGCGGTGGCCGTCCGGATGCCCTGGGCCGGCAGCAGCGATGATGCGATCGGCCTGCTCGAGACGGATCATCGCCGGCTCGAAGCGCTGCTGAAGCAGGGGGACGAAACGACCGAGCGGGCGGTGCAGGGGCGGAACGAGCTGCTCGACACGATCACGAAGGAACTGAAGGCGCACGAGCTCATCGAGGAAACGATCCTCTACCCGGCGCTCGAGGCCCACCCCCGGGCGAAAGACATCGTGCTCGAGGGCTACGAGGAGCACCACGTCGCGGATCTATTGGTGGAGGAACTGCACGGGCTGCCCCCCTCCGACGAAAGCTGGGGCGCGAAGTTCGCGGTGCTGAAGGAGAACATCGAACATCACATCGAGGAAGAAGAAGGCGAGATGTTCAAGACGGCCCGCGCGGTGATGAGCCGCGAGGAGCTCGACGAGCTGGGCGCGCGCATGCGGACGAAGAAAGCCGAGGCGCGTGGCGTATGAGGGAGCTGCAGGAATGTTCTACTTCTTCCAGCGGGGAAGAGACTTCGTCCGGTGCGAGATCGACGGAAACGACAAGCTGGGCTACCGGATCACGATCACCGAGCCGGGTGGGCAGGAACGGACGGAGACGCTCGACTCCTCCGACCAGGCGCACGCGCGCTGGCTCGAGATCCAGGATCAGTACAAGGGCGACGGCTGGTGGGGCCCGCACGGCCGCGACTAGCGCACGGCTGATCCGCCTGCCCCGCACCCGCCGGGAGCGGCCGCCGTCATGATCCCGAGCCGGCCGAAAGCCTGCCCGCACTGCGCCAGCCCGAAGCTCACCTTCGCCGAGCAGCTGCCGGCCGTCACGGTCTATCAGTGCGAGGAGTGCGGGCGCGCGGTGTCCGTGCCGCGCGTCCCCGCCCCCTCGAAATAGCGCTCAGATCTGCGAAGACGCCGCCGGGCGCAGGTAGACGGTCGTGATGTTCGACACGATGTCGGCGTCGGCATAGCCCGGCGTCGCCGACACCTTCTTCCAGTCCGGCGACGTCCGGAAGGCGTCCCAGTTCTTGTCGCGGTCGGCGAGGTTCTGGTGCACCAGCATGTAGACCAGGCTCGGCATCCGCGGCCCGGCAATCGTGCGCGCGAAGAACACCGGCGTCAGCCCGACCTTGCGGAAGATCTCGATCTCCCCCAGCTCCTCGAACATCTTGACCTTGGCGCGATGCGCCCGCTCGCTGGCGCTCTCGTAGGTCCGCAGCTCGAACAGCCGCGGCCCCTTCGACGCGGTGGCCGCCGGCACCTCGAGGTGCGGGACTTTCGGAAACGCCCCGAGGATGGACGTCTCCTGGCGGATGTAGGCCGGGTCGGTCGCCGGCGCGTCGAGGTAGGCGGCGGCATCGCGGGTGTACTGCGCATCCCCCTCGAGGCTGGCGTCGAGGGCGGCCAGGGCGGCCAGCGACGCGTTCGGCACCATCAGGAACACGGTTGGCGTCGGCACGCCGGCCACCGCTTCGAAGACGCCGATCGGCGTGTGGCCGAGCCGGTTCAGCGCCGGCACCGCCGCCTTCTGCAGGTACTCCGCGAGACGGCGCGGCTGTGTCCCCCCGCGCAGCGTGTACTGCCGCCACAGGTAGAAATCGGGCCCGGCCGCCGGCGCGGCCGCCTGCGGGGGCGCGGGGCGCCCGCCCGCCGCCGACACACCAGCCGCGGCTGCCGCGGCGCCGCCTATCACCGACGTAATAAATGCTCGTCGCTCCACGCCATCCTCCTGGTCGGACCGTCGCGCCCGGCCTGCCCGGACGCGGTCCGCATTATCGCACCCCGGCCGCCGCGGCCGGCTACCCGCGGCCGATGTACGGCATCTTGGTCGCCATGACGGTCATGAACTGGACGTTGGCGTCGAGCGGCAGGCCAGCCATGTAGGAGACCGCCTGCGCGACATGGTTCACATCCATCACCGGCTCGACCGCCACCTCGCCGCTCGCCTGCGGCACCCCCTTGGCCATCCGGGCGGCGAGCTCGGTATCGGCGTTGCCGATGTCGATCTGCCCGCAGGCAATGTCCCAGCGCCGGCCGTCGAGCGAGGCCGCCTTCGTCAGGCCGGTCACGGCGTGCTTGGTCGCCGTGTAGGGCGCCGAGTTCGGCCGCGGCACGTGCGCCGAGATCGACCCGTTGTTGATGATCCGCCCGCCCCTCGGCGACTGCGCCTTCATGATCCGGAACGCGTGCTGGGTGCAGAGGAACACGCCGGTCAGGTTGGTGTCGACCACCGCCCGCCACTGCTCCAGCGTCAGCTCGTCGATCGGCACCCCTGGAGCGCCCACGCCGGCATTGTTGAACAGCAGATCGAGCCGTCCGAAGGCCTCCTCGATCCGCGCGAACAGCGCCCCGATCGACTCGGCGCTGGCGACATCCGTCGGCACGGCGAGCGCACGCCCGTCGGGCAGCCCCGCGGCGGTCTCGTCGAGCCGCCCGGCCCGGCGGCCGGCCAGCACGACCGTGAACCCGTCCCTGCCCAGCGCCAGCGCCACGGCGCGGCCGATTCCCGATCCGGCGCCCGTCACGAGGGCGATTCGTCCCGTCTGCATGCCCGACACTTTATCCCGGCCGGCAGGCAAAGGGGCGCCCCGGGCGGCGAAACGGTGGTACGATGCTTCGGCGCAATCCCGGCAGCCCTCCCCTTGGCTCAACCGCTGCCGGATCCCCGATGCGCCCCGATTCTCACAGCTCACGCCTCGAACACGAGCGAGCGGCCCGACTATCAGAGGAGGTCACCGTGGCCAGTAAGCGGAACGAGCAGGACGGCATCACCCGTCGCGATTTCACGGCGCGCGTTGGCGCGGCCACGGCGGGCCTCGCACTCGGCGGAGAGTTCTTCAGGACCTCGGCTCAGACGAACGGCCGCGTCATCGGCGCCAACGACAAGATCGTCATCGCCCACATCGGCGTGCGCGGACAGGGCAACTCCCTCAAGCGCAACTTCGCGCGGCTGAAGAACGTCGAGATCAAGACGCTCTGCGACATCGACGCGAACCTCGAAGCGTCGCGCGTCAACGACGACACGCTGAAGGAGCTCCCGGGCTTCAAGCCGAACTTCGTCCAGGACATGCGGCGCGTGCTGGACGACAAGGACATCGACGCCGTGGTCATCGCCACGCCGAATCACTGGCACGCGCTCGCCACCATCTGGGCGCTCCAGGCCGGCAAGCACGTCTACGTCGAGAAGCCCGTCGTCGCACACCGTGTGGGAAGGGCGGAAGATGGTCGAGGCGCAGAGCCGCTACGGCAAGATAGTCCAGGTCGGCACCATGAACCGCAGCCGCCCGGCGGTGCAGAAGGCCATCAAGTTCATCCAGGACGGCGGCATCGGCAAGGTCTACATGGCCCGCGGCCTCTGCTTCAAGCCGCGGCTCTCCATCGGCAAGTACCCCGACGGGCCGATGAACCCCGGCGAGAAGTTCGCCCTGACGACCGCCTCGAAGAACTTCGAGCCGACCTACGACGCGCAGTACCTGTCGAAGGTCGACTACGACCTGTGGCTCGGTCCGGCGCCGAAGCGCCCGTTCAACCGCAACCGCTTCCACTACAACTGGCACTGGCACTGGGACTACGGCAACGGCGACACCGGCAACCAGGGGCCGCACCAGTTCGACATCGCGCGCTGGGGCCTCGGCAAGCAGGAGCACCCGGTGAAGGTCAGCTCGATGGGCGGCTACTTCGGCGCCGAGTCGTCGCAGGAAACGCCCGACATGCAGACGGCGCTGTTCGAGTACGCCGACGGCACCATCCTCGAGTTCGCCACCCGCGGCGAGCACACCAACGACGAGGGGGAGCTGCGCATCGGCGACCTGTTCTACGGCACCAAGGGCTGGCTCTGGATCGACGAGACCGGACGCAACTGGGAGCTCGTACATGGGAGCGGTCGGCGAGAAGAACGAGAAGGGCCCCGGCAGCGACACCAAGGTGGGCGACGGTGAGGCGGTGGGCCTGACGACGAGCGAAGGCAGCCACTACCAGAACTTCATGGACGCCATCCGGGCCAACGATCCGAAGATCCTGGCCTGCGACGTCCTCGAGGGGCACCTCAGCTCGACGCTGCCGCACCTCGCGAACATCTCCTACCGGGTGGGCCGCGGCCTCCGCTTCGATCCGAAGAGCGAGCGGTTCGAAGACGACAAGAAGGCGGACGCGCTGCTCACGCGCGAGTACCGCAAGGGCTTCGAGCTGCCGAAGCTCTCCACGTAACGACGGTGCTGCAGGCCTGGCCGCCGGGTCAGGCCTGCACGCGCACTCGCCCGCCCCCCGCTACTTCCCCGCCTTCGCCGTCTCGTTGAAGTAGATCTTGACGTTCCGCGTCGCGCGCCCGGACGCGATGATGTCGGGACGCCCGTCGCCGTTCAGATCGGCGATCGTCAGGTCCTCGGTGGCCATGCCCCCCTCGTCCACCATCACCCGGGACCGCAGCGTGCCGTCGCGGTTCACCGCATAGACGGCGAGCCCCGGCTTCGCGTCGCGCCAGCCCACCGCCAGCTCGTCGCTGCCGTCGCCGTCGAAATCGGCCCAGCCCAGCGCATGCCCGCCGGTGATGGCGGTTTCGATGACGGTGCGGGCCCACAGGCCGGGCTGCTCCCCGTAGATCACGACCGAGGTGCCGTGCCACGGCTCCACCGTCGCCAGCATGCGGCGGCCGCCCACCCGCCCCATCTTGATCTCGCCGGGCGATCCCTCGCCGATCAGCGTCCGCGTCCATGTGCCGCCCGCGCCGCGATCGAGCAGGCTGACCCCTTCGCGGCTCGCGGTGAGGATCTCGTCCTGCGGGTCGGCGTCCATGTTCGCCGTCACGAAGTTGTGGAGGATGTGCAGGCTGTCGTCCACCGTCTCGGCCGTCCACGGCTCGGCGGCGGGCTTCGCGGGCGGACGGAACACCTGCAGCCGCGCCCCCTGCCCATCCCACTGCGGCCCCTTCGTGCCGCGGCCGTGCAGCGGCGCCACGATGAGCTCCGGGTCGCCCGTGCCGTCCACGTCGGCCCAGCGGATGCGGTGCAGCGTCGGCTCTTCGCCAATCGACCGCAGCTCCCACGCCGGGTCGGCGCCAGGGGCCCCCTGCCGGACCCAGTGGAGGGTGCCGCCGCCGGTCGTGTTGCTCGGCTGCCAGGTCGCGCCCACCGCGACGTCGAGGCGGCCGTCGCGGTCGATGTCGTGCACCGCGAGCGCCACGTTGTCTTTCGGCGTCGCCCCGCTCAGCATCACCCGCTTCTGCCAGGACGGCGCCTCGAACCACACTACGTCGGTGCCGCTGATCGCCACGATGTCGGTCCGCTTGTCGCCATTGACGTCGCCGGTGGTCACGGCATACCCCACGCCGAAGTCCGAGGCGATCTGCTCGCTTCGGAACGTCAGCGTCTGCCCGGGCGATGCGGACGGCGCGGCAGGAGCGGGCGTCTGCGCGGCCCCGGCGGAGGACAGGACAAGGCCGCACGCCGAGGCGGTGGCCGCGGCGAAGTAGCGGAAGGTTGGTGTCGTGATCATGACGCGGCCATTCTAGTCCGCGCGCCCCAATCCGGGAAGCGGCGTTGGGCCGCCGGGCGGCCGGCTCATGCTACAGTGAGCCCCGCCAATGGCGCCCCCCACCTCGTCGCAGAAGATGATCGTCGGTTTCGCGTTCGTGGCCGGCCTGCTGAGCCTGGCGGTGGCCGCGGCGGTGTTCGTGCAGCGGGGAGCGGTCGCGGTGACGCCGCTGCTCGGCGGCATCTTGATGCTGGTGCTCGGGGTCGGCGGCTACGTGAAGCTGAAGAACCAGGTGTAGGCGCGGCTTACCCGTGCTTCCGCTGCGAGGCGTGCGACGACACCAGCTCCTGGTAGAACTCCAGCGTCTGCCGCGCGATGCTCGTCCACGAGAACTTCTGCTCGACCCGCTCCCGCGCGGTCACGCCCATCGTCTCGCGCAGGTCGGGGTCGTCGAGCAGCACGTTCACCGCCGCCGCCAGGTCGCGCGAGAACTGCTCCGGATGCTGCGGCTCGACTTCGGTCGGCCCGATCGCTTCCGGCGGCACGAGCAACCCGGTCTCGCCATGCTCGACCACCTCCGGAATGCCGCCCACGGCCGAGGCCACGACCGGCGTCTCGCACGCCATCGCTTCGAGATTGATGATCCCGAACGGCTCGTAGACCGACGGGCAGACGAAGATCGCCGCGTGCGTGTAGAGCGCGATCACCCGCTCCTTCGGCAGCATCTCCTGGATCCAGACGATATGGTGCGCGCTCTGGGCGCGGGCACGCTCGACGGCGTCCTGCATCTCGCGGGCGATCTCGGGCGTATCCGGGGCGCCGGCGCACAACACGACCTGGACGCCGGCATGGAGATGGCGGATGGCGTTGACGAGATGGATGATGCCCTTCTGCCTGGTGATCCGTCCCACGAACAGCACGTAGGGCACGTCCGGCCTGATGCCGTGCGCGGCCAGCACCGCCGGGTCCGGCGTCGGCCGGTACTGCCGCAGGTCGATGCCGTTGTGGATCACCCTGACCTTCTCGGGCGCCACGCCGTAGAGCGACTGCACGTCCCCCTTCATCGCCCCGGACACCGCGATCACCCCGTCGGCATTCTGGTAGGCGGTCCGCTCGATCCAGCTCGACGCATGGTACGCGGTCCCCAGCTGCTCCACCTTCCACGGCCGATGCGGCTCCAGCGAGTGCGTCGTCAGGACCAGGGGCACGTCCTGGAGGTACTTGACGAGGCATCCCGCCAGGTGGGCATACCAGGTGTGGCAATGGACGATGTCGAGATCGGCGGCGCGGCCGCTCATCACCAGGTTGCGGACCATGGTGTCGTACAGCTTGGCGTGGCGCGGGTCCCCGGTGGCGATGGCACACGGCGCCTGCACGCCGTCCACGAGGAGCGTCGGCGAGCGCTCGGCCTGCTCGCCAAAACTCAGGACGCGGACGAAGTGGCGCCCCTCCTCGAGCCCGGCGAGCTCGCGGGTCAGGTACTCGACGTGGACGCCCGCGCCGCCGTAGACGTTCGGCGGGTACTCGTTGGTCAGAATGCCGATCCGCATCGCACTCCCCCGATCCGGCGCGCCTACTTCCCCTGCAGCCGCGAGAGCGGCACGCCGATGATGGAGAACGGCGTTTGCGGGTCCTTGGTCGACCGCTTGTTGAACTGCGTGTTGACCACGAGCAGCTGATCGCCGACCTTGACCGCCGTTGCCGGCCACATCAGCGCCGGGTCCTTGAAGCGTGAGACGACGCGCCCCTTCGACAGATCGGCATCGAGGGTGACGGTAACGATTTCCTGTTCACCCTGGCGCACGATATACAGCGTCTGACCGTCGAGCACCAGGCCGTCGGCCGCGGTCAGCGACTCGCCGCCCACGTCGATCGGGGTGATGCGCTTGTCGTCGATGCCGATGCGGAACAGCAGCCCCTTGTTCATCTGCACGACGATCAGGTGGCGGCCGTCCGGCGTGGCGGTGATGCCGTTGAGGTTGGCGCCTGGCGTCGTGTACTCCAGCGGCGCCGCCAGCGTCAGCCAGGGCTCGAGGTCGCCGATCTGGTCCCCTTTCATCGTGACCCGCCACAGCATCGGCGTCAGCGAATCGGTGAAGTACGCGCTCGACCCGGCGATGGTCACGTCGTTGACGAGGCTCGGGGTCTTCGCCTCCGGGACGGCGAACTTCTTGCGGACGGCGCCCGTCTTCGCATCGATCACCGCCATCGCGCCCGTGCGGCCGCCCGCCAGCCACAGCCGCCCCGCGGCATCGACCTTCATCCCGAGCAGCGCCGGGAACGGCTCGCCGGGCAGCGCCGCGCCCGCGGCCGCCACCACCTCCGCCTTCCGGCTGGCCAGGTCCATCCGCACCACGGCACCGGTCGCCGCGCTCCCGGTGAACAGCGTGTTCGACTTGGCGTCGTAGGCGACTCCCTCGGGAAACGTCACGTCAGCGGGCAGCGGATATTGCGCGATCGGGGGCTGCTGGGCGGAGAGAGGGAGGGGGAGGAGGAGGAGAAGAAGAAGAAGAGTGATTCTCATGGTTCAAGGTGCAGGGTCGGTCGGTTCAAGGTGCAGGGTTCAAGGTGCAGGGTTCGGGTTCAAGGTTCAGGGTTCCGATGGGCGGGGTGAAGATATCACGGGCAGCGGGAGAACTGGAGAGCTGGGGACGGGGGACTGGCTGCGGGGTGCGTCTTCGGTAGATCAGGATAGTCGGGCCTGGTCTCGCCACGGTGTGGAACCGGGACAGGGGCATGAAGAACGCGTCCTGCTGGTCGTACATCGCGGATGCGGCGCGGCCTCGGGTGGCCTGGAACTCCTGGACCCTGTCGTAGCGTTCGTTGGCGAGGCGACGCAGGCCGGGAGGGATCCTGGCGTACAGGCGTAGCGGCGACTGGTGGAGCACGAGCCAGTCGGGTGTGCGCCCTTCCGGATCGCCAAAGGATCCGGTTGCCGGGTCGAAATGCCACACGTGGTATGCCGTCGGGCCGAGGTCGAGCGTCGCGTAGTCTCCCCCCGCGTCGTGCAGCGACTCTCCCGGCCGGATCCGCGGCGCCAGCCACCGGGCGGCGAGCACCCGGGTATCGGTACGGGCCAGCACCGCGTCGAACCAGATGCTGCTGACGAGCGGAGGCGTCAGGACGGCTGCCGCCAGCAGGGCGGTCCCCGTCGCGCTCGACACGCCGGCTTTCCCGGCAAGCCACGGTCCGACCGTACCGCACGCCGACGGCCGCCAGCAGGCAGACGATGGGCACGAGCGGCAGGATGTAGCGGAAGAACACGGTGTGGCCGCTGCCAATGGCGAGGTAGAAAGCGGCCGCGAACGTCCCCAGCACGAACGCCTCTCGTGGACGGTCCCGTGCAAACGGGACGATGCCCGCGCCTGCCGCGAGGAGGGTGAAGAAGCCCACGCCGTATGGCAGCGAGTGCGTGGCGTGGTACCACCAGCCGCGCCCAAGGTCGATGCTGTGGCCGCCGGCCAGGTGCGTGAAGTCGAAACGGAGATCCGCCGCGAAGGTGCCGGCGTCGAGCAGCGCGTAGGGAGTCGCCAGGAAAAAGCCGGCGGCGCAGGCCGCGAGGAACGCCAGCGAGGGCGGCCAGGTCCTCGGCTCCCACCATCGCTGCCTGAACCGCCGGGCCAGCACTATCTGCGCGGCGGCCATCGCGACCACGACGGCTCCCGCGCTGTACTTCGTGGACGCGGCGAGACCGCCGGCGAAGCCGGCAACGGCGAAGGGCGCGAGGCGGACACGCCGGCGATCCGGCGCCGCCACCGCCTGGTCCAGCGCCCCGAGCAGCAGCGCCAGCGAAGCGGTCAGCAGCAGGGTCATCAGGACGTCGGTCATCGCGAAGTGGGATTCGCGCACGTGCAGGATCGCGACGGCGAGAAATGCGGCCGCCAGCAGCCCGGTGGCGACGTCGGTCGCGCGGCGAACGAGATGAAACAGCACCACGGTCGTCAGTGTGCCCGCCATCGCAACCATCCCCCTGGCCAGCAGGACATATTCGACGTCGGTCACCGCCGCATGCCCGGACACGGCGGTGACCGCTGCCGTCCAGGCCGCGAACATCGCCGCGAAGAGGTAGAAGGTCAGGGAGGGCCAGTGGAAGAAGTGCGGGTTGAGGTCGCCGCCGAGCATCGCGACCGCATGGCCGATTGCGGTTTCCTCGTCCGGGCGGGCGTGCAGATACGGCAGCCCGAACCAGATCGGGACCAGCCGCAGCACCGCCGCGGCCGCGACAATCGCACCGAGCCAGGCCGCCGGCACGTCGCACGCCGGCAGACGTCCGGGGGACCGCCGCGGCGGCCGGGCCGCCTCGAGCGCCATGGGCGATTGTGGACGGCTGGAGAACTGGGAATTGGGAGTTGGGAATTGGGAGTTGGGAGTTGGCGAGTCAGCGAGCGCTGACTCGTCTGCGCCACTCGGCGTGGAAGGTCTCGGGGGCCACGTTGGTCGTGGCGAGGGCCTGGTCCACGGTGTGGCCGGCGCCGACCATCTGCAGGAAGACGCCGAGGTTGGGGCCGAGGCGCTCCTGGAGCACCTGCGCGGCGACTGCGCTTTCGGCGTAGGCGACGAGCGCGGCGGCGCCGTCGAGATGGGCGAATCCGCCAGCGAGATCATCGAGGCTGTGCGCCGGCTTCGCCCGGCGCAGCGCCAGCCTGATCCAGCCGTGGTCCGGCGACTCCAGGACGCTGGCCAGCCCTTCGTGCAGCCAGACAGGCACGTTCCGCGGCGCGAGGTGCGCGATGAGGGCGTGCGCGAGCTCGTGGATCACGAGGCGGTCGAGCGCTTCCGGCGTCCGCAGCGCGCCGCCCACGGCGAGGCGGATGCGGCCGTCGTAGGCCCCCCCGGCCCACGACGGCAGCTGCGTGACGTCCTGGAACTGGCGATCGGAATAGAGCACCACGGTGGGCGCCTCGCCAGGGTAGCTGCTCAGGGTCTTCCCGAGACGCCAATAGGCGGATTCGAGGGTCCCTTCGACACGCCGCCGCACGGCCGGGTCGGTCGACCCCTCGAACATCACGCGGAAGCGCGTGGTCGCACTTTCGTCGAGGCTGGCATGGACGACGGCCTCGTTGCGCCACTGGGCGAGCTGCTGCCGGATGGCGGCGTCACGAGGACGGAGCTGCGCCGCCCGCTCCAGCGAGGCGAGCGCAAGGTCGAGGTCGCCTCTCGCATACGCCGCCTGCGCCAGGATGGCGGCGGCCTGGGCGAGCGACGGATCGAATTCCAGGGACCGCTTCAGCGCGGCAATCGCGGCATCCTGACGCCCGAGCACATGGGCAGCCCACCCGGCGCCCAGATGCAGCACGGCATTGCGCGGACTGCGATCCAGCGCCTCGCGGAACAGCGCCGCGGCGCGGGCGGCATCCCCTTTTTCGAGCGCGGTCCAGGCCTCCGGCGCCGGCAGCTCCCCCTGCTGCGCCTGCACCACACGGACCGGCCAGGACATCGCCAACAGACATCCGACGACGGCGGCGGCGGCGAGGGTTCGCGACATCCCCCTGGCGGACCGCAAGCGATGTTCCAGCCGGGAAGGTGCGGATAACCGGCGGTTTTCGCGAGCCGGTCGCGCCGGCGATTACAGTCCTGGCGACGAGCGGACGGGATGGAGCTTTGCGGTCCTACTGGAACAGCTGCGGCGCGAACTCGTTCAGGTAGTCGCGCCAGTTGATCCAGGTGTGGCCGCCGCCCGTCTCCTTGTAGACCGGGTTGAAGCCGTGCTTCTTGAGCAGGTCCACCGTGGCTTCGGTGGTCCGGAGCAGGAAGTCGTCCTTGCCGGTCGCAAACCAGAGCAGCCGGACTCCCTTCTTGAGCGCGGCATCATCGAGCGTCCGGGCGTTGGCGCGCTCCCACTCGGCGGCGGTCATGGCCCGCCTCCGGGCGGTCCCGCCGGCGGTGCCGCGGCGCGCGGCAGGAGCGGCCGCCGATGGGCTGCGCGGCCGACGGGCGCGGCCGGCGCGGCGGCTGCCGGCGCCGGTGCGGCACCGCGGCCTCCGCCCAGCCCGGGGAACGCGCCGATCAGGCCCGAGCTGTAGACGCCGATGTAGGCGAACTTGTCGAGGTGCGGGATCGCCACCTGCAGCGTCGTGGTTCCCGCCCATCGACAGACCCGCGATGGCGGTGTTCGCGCGGCCGGTCAGGACGCGGTAGTGCTTCTCCACGTAGGGCATCGACGTCGGTGGTGAAGTCCTTCACGAACTCCTCCGTGCCCGTCGCGCCCGCCCACCCCGCGTCACGCCGCGCCGCGTGTGCCCCGCCGGCATGACGACAATCATCGGCTTGGCCTTCTTCGCGGCAATCAGGTTGTCGAGGATGAAGTTGGCGCGCCCGACCGAGCTCCACGCCTCGTCGCTGTCGCCGGCGCCGTGCAGCAGGTAGAAGACCGGATACTTCGTCGTGTTCCCGTCGTAGCCCGGCGGCGTGTAGACGTGCATGCGCCGGAAGCGTCCCGAGCGCGGTCGAGTAGTAGGTGACCGCGGCGACGGCGCCATGCGGCACGTTCTTCGTGTCCGACACGTCGGATCCGGGCACGTGCACCAGGCTCCAGACGTTGTTGTTGGACTCGCTGATGAACGGGCTGCGCGGATCGATCGTGGCCACGCCGTCCACGTTGAGGTTGTAGCGGTACGGCGCCGGGATCCACCGGCCCGATGGTGACCTCCCAGACGCCGTTCTCCCCCTTCGTCAGCTGTGTCGTCTGGCCGACGCCCGGGATGTCGCCCGCCGCGAGCCTGACGGCCTGCGCCGCCGGCGCGAAGATCCTGAACGTGATCCGCCGGTCGGCGGCCACCTCCGGCGAGGCAAACGCGGGAGGCGCGGCCCCGGGCCGGCGCCCCGTCCGGTCTGCGCGGGTGCGGCCGCCGGCGGCGGCGCCTGCGGCGCGGCGGCTTGTGCCATGGCCTGGGTGGCGAGGCACGGCCAGCCAAGAGCAAACAGCGCGACGACTATCCTGCCTGATGCTGCAATCACGTCAATCTCCTTGAAGCGTACCTGTTCCACAGGCGCGTTTACGCTCGAGCGCGGCCGTTCGTTTCCGGACGGAGAAAGATTTCCGGGAACGCGGCGGATTCGGAGGAGGATGGGCCGGGGACGCACCGCCGGGACGACGACGCGAGTGGTAGAATCCCGCGACCGGTGCGGGCGCGAATGGCCCGGCTCTAACTCTAGAAGGGGCGCGACACGAGGGCGTTCTTCTTCCGTGCCCGGCTGTAAGCGGTCATCGCCGCAATGACGTGGCAGATCCAGCCGAGCAGGCCACCTGAACCAATCCACAGCCCGGGCGTGATGATCAGCCAGAACAGACCGCGCAGAAAGTCGCCGTTGTAGAACTGGCCGATGCCGGGGATAACGGCGCTCAGAACGGCCGCCGTGCCAGGATTGCGTGTGTCCGCCATGTCACCTCTCCTTCTATACGGCCGGCCAACGCCCGCCGTTCATTCTCCGCCGCCGCTGCCGGCAGCGTTGCAAGTTTGAATCCCGCCGCGATCCGATCCCGGATGGCCTGCGATGACACCGCTCGCGCGTGACGCCTGCTGACACTCCCTGGGACACCGTGATCGTGGGCGCCGGGGCCGCGGGCCTCGCCACGGCCATCTTCACCCGGGAGCGCCATCCGCATCGCCGCGTGCTGCTGCTCGACAGCGCCCGCCGGCCGGGCGCCAAGATTCTCGTCAGCGGCGGCGCCCGCTGCAACGTCACCAACCGCGTGGTCTCCGAACAGGACTACTGGGGCGGGTCGCCGGGCTTCATCCGCCGCGTCCTCCGCGCCCTGCCGGTCCGCGACACGGTGGCGTTCTTCGAAGCGGCCGGCGTCCCGCTCCACGAGGAAGCGCACGGCAAGCTCTTCCCCGATTCCAACCGCGCGCGCGACGTGCTCGATGCCCTGCTCTCCCGGGCGGCGGCAACCGGGGTGGACCTGCGCGCCGCGCATCGGGTCACGGCCATCACCGTGGAGGAGGGGGGCTTTCTCGTCGCGACGCCGGAAGGCGTCTTCCGGTCGCGAACAGTGGTGCTCGCCACCGGCGGCCAGGCGCTGCCGAAGAGCGGCAGCGACGGCGCCGGCTACACGTTCGCCCGGGCGCTTGGCCATACGGTCGTGCCCACCACCCCGGCCCTCGCTCCCCTGGTGCTCGACCCGGCTCGCGACCGGTACGCACACGACGATCTCCGGTGTCCCCCTCGAGACGGAGCTGACGCTCTGGGTGGACGGGGCGGTGGCGCGGCGCCTGCGGGGCTCGCTGCTGTGGACGCATTTCGGCATCAGCGGACCGGTCGCGCTCGACGTCTCGCGGCACCTGCTGCGGGCGCGGCTCGAAGGACGCCGGGCCGAGCTGACGGCCGGGTTCGTCCCGGGCGGGAGTTTCACGGCGGTTGACGACTACTGGATCGGCGAGGCGCGGGCACGGCCACGCACGTCCACCGTATCCGCGCTGGCGCGGCTGGTCCCGGCCTCCATGGCGGAGGCCATGCTGGCACAGGTGGCGGTCGATCCCGCGGCGCCGCTCGCGCACCTCGGGCGCGAAGAGCGGCGGCGGCTGACGCGGGCGCTTACCGAGTGGCCGCTGCCGGTGATCGATTCGCGCGGCTACACCTATGCGGAGGCGACGGCCGGGGGCATCGACGTGCGCGAGGTGAACCCCGGGACCGATGGAGTCGCGGGTGTGCCCGGGGCTCTACATCGTTGGCGAGGTGCTCGACGTCGATGGACGGCTGGGCGGCTTCAACTTCCAGTGGGCCTGGTCGTCCGGGTTCGCGGCCGGGAACGCCATCGGCCAGCGGTGACCCCGGCGGTCACACCAGCGACGCGGCATCCTCCCGGCCTTCGGTGCGGTCTTCGTTGACGCCGCGGTCTTCTTCCCCCGCTCGTCCCAGACATCGGCCTCGACGATCGCCCGCACCGCGGGGCTGTTGCGGGCCTCACGCACGAGCTCGGACCGCGGGTCGCCGAAGCCCCACTCCCGGACGTCGATGGTGAAACTGAACTGGGAGATGAGCGGGCCGCGGGTGAAATCTACATCCTCGGAATCCCGGCTCAGCTCCGCCCGCGCCCGCTCGGTGAGCTGCTCGTAGACCCACGCCGGCACGTTGCTGCGATAGCCCGGGTAGACGTAGGCGTAGGTGGTGATCTGCGCGAGCAGCAGCGGCCAGTGCGGGCCGACCCGATCGACGAGGCGGTGCCAGTCGAAGGTATCGCCCAGGCACAGGATGAGGTGCAGGATGTCCGACACGTCGTGCCGATGGCGCTCGCCGATGAACAGCCGGTGCCACATCAGCTCCTCGGGGGGCGCGATGCGCACGGGCACGGCCGCGAGAATGCTCGGCCGGCTGTGGGTCAGCCAGCCTTCGTCGATGAGCGCCACGCCGTTGCCCATCCCGAAGATGAGGTCGACGAAGAATTCGCCGGTGGTGGCCTTGGCCAGCCAGTGCCGGTCCTCGAGCCGTGTCACGAAACCGGCGCCGTGCAGCGCGCGGGCGGCGGGCACGATCGCCGAGGGCTCGAAGAAGAGGTCGAGATCCTTGGTCTTGCGATAGATGCCGGTGTGCTCGTAGATGGCGTAGGCGCCGGCCACGACGTAGCCCACGCCGGCCGCATTCAGGGCCTCGAGCGCCCGTTTGTAGATCTCGCGCTCGTCTTCCGGAATCCAGAAGTCGCCATGCGTCAGTGATCTTCCGCTCTTCCGCCGTGAGCCGCCGCGGCCGCCGGCCCTTCAGGTTTGGCACAGACACCTCATGAGCGCCGCTCGACACCGCGGCCGGGCATATGGACAGCAATGCCCGGGCCAAGAACCACCAGGGACAGCCCCCGCGCGGTGCGGCGTCCAGCGCTACGATCTTACAGTGGCGCCGTCGGGCGCTCCCCTTCTCGATCGGGGTTGCACGGCCGTGGGATACTGGACGGCGCGGCCACGAGCACGGCAGCCGGCCGCGGGCGGTCGAGACGTGGAGACAGTCGAGACAGTCGAGATCGGCAGATGCGACAGTGGACCCGGACAGCAAGACCGATGAGCGACAAGCGAGCCAGGCTGGAAGCACCGGATATCAGCGAGAGGGGCGGGCTGAAGGGGGGAGAACCGCAGCGCTCGGACGAGCGGCTGTTCTTCCAGCTGCTGGCCTTCGGCGGGTGCACGGACGTCGCGGCGGTCATCGCGCACGTCGCCTCGGCGGGCGTGGACGGCGTGGTCTACGAGGATCTGAACGACCCGCGCGGCATCGCCGTCCTCACGTTCGGCCGGGACCCCAACCTCTTCATCGATCGGGTCCGCCCGCTGCTGAACGCCGGCCCGCTGTCCACGCTGGCGCTGCGTCCGGAGTACACGATGTTCGGCCGCACCTACTCGCTCGGCTACGAGCCGGACCTGCAGAGCACGCTCTTCGATCGGCCGCGCGCCACCGTGCTCAACCCGGCCTGGCGCTGGGCGGTGTGGTATCCCCTGCGGCGCAACGGGCGCTTCGCCCAGCTGCCTGCCGACGAACAGCGGACGGTCCTCGCCGAACACGGCGAGATCGGCATGCGCTACGGCGCGGCCGACTACGTGCACGATATCCGCCTGGCCTGCCACGGCCTCGATCGCGACGACAACGACTTCGTGATCGGCCTCATCGGCAAGGAGCTCTTCCCCTTGTCGGCCATCGTCCAGACGATGCGGAAGACGCAGCAGACGGCGCTGTACCTGGACCGGCTCGGCCCGTTTTTCGTCGGCCGGGCGGTGTGGCAGGGGGAGGGGGAAGGGGTTAAGGGCGAAGGGCGAAGGGCTAAGGGCGAAGGCGAAGGGCTAAGCCAAAGAAAGATGGGTGTTGGCGGCAGATGAGCTGGAGATGCGCGGGAAGCGGCTGCGGCGACTGTTGCGGAACTGATCCGGGTCCTGAAGTCCCATCCGGGGCCGGCGACGCCGAAGATTGCCGAGGAATGCGAAGCGCTGGCCCGGGCGATTCATGCCTTCCACATGGAAGGCATCCGGTTCCGGATCTTCAACGTGGACCGGCTGATTGCCCGGAAGGACGCGTCGGTGCCCGAGGGGGCCCCGGGGCTGCTCGAAGAGGCCCGCCGGCACCTGGAAGCGGCGGGGTTCCACACCCGATCTCATCAGGCCCCGCCCACTGCCTGAGGTGGGGCACGGCCCGGCCGGCCACGGTATGGCCGCGCTCGAATACCGGCAAAACGCCCGGTATAATGGGCTATCCCATGAAAAACCTGATGCCCCTGTCCGACCTCGACATGCTCGAGGCCGCTATTGCCGAGTCAGCGGAACGCCCGGTGCTCCTCTTCAAGCACAGCCGTACGTGCGGCATCAGCTGCGAGGCGCTCGACGAGCTCCACGCGCATCTCGAGGCGCAGGGAGCGGGGACGGCTGCTTACAAGATGATCACGGTGCAGAGCCACCGCGGCGTCTCCGACGGGGTCGCTTCGCGGCTCGGGATCAGGCACGAGACGCCGCAGGCCATCCTGCTGCGCGACGGCCGTCCGGTGTGGAACGCGTCGCACTTCCGGATCACCGCCGTCGAGCTCGCCCGGGCCCTCGCCCCTCCCGAAAACTAGCTGACTCGCGGCCCGGCTGGTCCGTTACCAGAGCCAGGCGGCGCCCCGCACGCCGCTCGAATCGCCGTACATCGCCTTCAGCAGCCGCGTGGCCACGTGGTCCGAGAAGACGTACTCCGGCCAGATCTCGGGGACGCGCGTGTAGCAACTGATCGATGTTCGACAGGCCGCCGCCGACCACGATCACATCGGGGTCGAGCACGTTGATGATCGACGCGAGCGCCCGCGCCAGGCGGTGCTGGTAGCGCTCCAGCGTCGCGGCCGCCCCCGCGTCCCCTTCGCCCGCCCGGGCGGCAATCGCGTGGGCCTCGATCGCCTCGCCGGTCTCCCGCTGGTGATCGCGCGCCATCCCGGGGCCGGATAGAAAGGTCTCGATACACCCCGTGCGCCCGCAGTAGCACGGCGGTCCCGGCCACTCGCCCGCCTCCGGCCAGGGCAGCGGATTGTGTCCCCACTCACCCGCAATCGCGTTGGCGCCGACCACCGCGCGGCCGTTCACGACCACGCCCCCGCCGGTGCCGGTGCCGATGATCACCGCGAACACCACGGCGCTGCCCGCCGCGGCGCCGTCGGCGGCTTCCGACAGCGCCAGGCAGTTGGCGTCGTTCGCGAGCCGCAGCGGCCGCCGCAGCCTCGTGGTCAGGTCCTCGGCGAGACGGCGACCGTTCAGCCACGTCGAGTTGGCGTTCTTGACGAGACCGGTGGCCGGGGAGATCGCGCCCGGCATCCCGATCCCGACGGTTCCGGGCCCCGCGGCGCGCTCGGCGTCGGCGATGAGCCCGGCAATCGCCTCGAGCGTCCCGTCGTAGTCGCCGCGGGGCGACGGCACGCGCTTCCGGAAGCGCTCCTGGCCGTCCACGGTCGAGGGAGATGACCTCGATCTTGGTGCCGCCCATGTCGATGCCGATGCGCATCCGATCGCTCGCCGCGTCCGCTCTCTCCGCCGCGCCGCGAGCGGCCGCCCGCGCCGCGCCGCCGCGCGCCGTGCCGGACTGCCCGGATTCCAACGTCATGGCTCCCCCTCGCCACGTGGTGCACGAGCCGTCGCGCCGACCGCCGGCAGCGGCGCGCCGCCGACCGCCGAGAATGACCGCCAGGGCGGCCTCCGCCGGCTCGAGCGCTCGCAATTCAATCACAGTGGCGGCCGGATCGGGAGGCGGCGTGGCGCGCGGATTGAACCACACCGCGCGGATCCCGGCGGCCTGCGCCCCGAGGACGTCGGCGGCCCAGGAATCGCCCACCATCACCGCGTCCGCCGCGGCGCAGCCGAGCCGCTCGAGCGCGATCGCGAAGATCCCGGGGTCGGGCTTCGACCGGCCGGCCTCTTCGGACACGACCAGCACATCGACGTACGGCTCGAGCCCGCAGTGCCGCAGCTTGTCCTGCTGCTCCTCGAGCAGGTTGTTCGAGACGATGCCGACGCGGGCGTGCCCCTGCACGAGGGCCAGGAGCTGCGCCGCGCCGGCCACGGGCTGGCGGACCCGGCGATACCCGTCGCGGTAGGCGGCGGCCGCCCGCGAGACGGTCGGCGTCATCCGCCGGCATCCCGACGGCTGCGAACAGCCGCCGGAACCGCTCCTCGCGCGCCTCCTCCAGCCGGACCTCGCCGGTCAGCACCCGGCCGTGCAGCTCCTCGAGCAGCCGGGCATGCACGCCGGCGAACTCGTCGAACGGCCGCACCTGGAAGCCCTCGTGCGCGCCGTACAACTCCGACAGCGCCAGCCGCGAGCACTGCCGGTGATCGAAAAGGGTGTCGTCGAGGTCGAAGAGCACGGCCCTGCGCATGCCCGTCATCCTAACGCAGTCGCGCGCGGCGGCCGGCCGTCCCTGGCGCCGGACGGCGACCGCCGCCCTGGCGTGGCCGCGCGCCGCCTGTCGAACGGCGCGGATTGCTGGTAAACTGGCGGGATGCCGGCGCCAGCGGTGGTCATAGCTGCCTCCAACCTGATGCCGTCGCTGCAGGAACGTCTCGCGGACGACGGTGAGCTTCTCAATTTTCCTGATACCGAGCCGATCCAGGCTCTGCAGGCGATCATCGAGCATCGGCCGTCGCTGATCGTGCTCGAACGGCTGTTTGCCGCCACGCCGCGCGGCGCCGCGCTGATCAACCGCATCAAGAACGATCCGCAGCTCGGCCACGCCGAGGTGCGGGTGATGTCCCACTCGGGCGACTACTCGAAGGTCGTGTCGAAGGGCAGCGGCGCGCCGCCGCCCGACCGCGATGCCGCCGCGGCCGGCGGCGGAGGGCGCGTGGCCACCGAAGAGGCGCCGCCCGCCACTGGCGCCGCCGGCGCGGCCGCTCGACTGGCATGGCACCCGGCGGGCGCCGCGCCATCGCATCCGCGACGGCGTGGAGATTCAGCTGGACGGCAACCCGGCGCGGGTCGTCGACCTGTCGCAGGTCGGCGCGCAGGTCATGTCGAGCACGATCCTGCGGCCGAACCAGAAGGTCCGCGTCAGCATCCCGAACGACGACTTCGTGATGCGCTTCCGCGGGTCCGTCGCATGGGCGAAGTTCGAGCTGCCGGATCCGAGCGAGCCGCCCCGCTACCGGGCCGGCGTCGAGTTCACCGACGCCGATGCCGACGCGGTCGAAGCCTACTGCCAGAAGAACAAGGAATAGGACCGCTCAGCGGGCCGCGAACCATCCGGACGCGATCGAGTCGTCGCGGATGATGGTGTCCTCGCGGGCGGAGCCGGTGGACACGATGGCGGCCGGCACGCCCGTGATCTCCTCGATGCGGGCGATATAGGCCTGCGCCTCGCGCGGCAGGTCGGCGAAGCGCCGGGCGCCGCCCGTCGGCGTGGTCCAGCCCGGCAGCGTCTCGTAGACCGGCTCGCAGCCCGCGAGCTGGCCGATGTCGCCCGGCATCTCGCGCAGCACCGCGCCGCGCGAGCGGTAGCCGACGCAGACCTGCAGCTCGGGCAGGCCGTCGAGCACGTCCATCTTCGTCAGCGCCAGCGCGTCGAGCCCGTTGATCCGGACGGCGTAGCGGACGGCGACGGCGTCGTACCAGCCGCAGCGCCGCGGCCGGCCGGTGACCGCGCCGAACTCCTGGCCGGTTTCCCGCAGCCGGTTGCCGATCTCGCCCGTCAGCTCGGTCGGCAGCGGTCCCTCGCCCACCCGCGTGGTGTAGGCCTTGGCCACCCCGAGCACGCCGTCGATGGCCCGGGGCCCGACGCCGAGGCCGGTGAACACGCCGCCGATCGTCGAGTTGGACGAGGTGACGTACGGGATAGGTGCCGTGATCGATGTCGAGGAGGGTCCCCTGCGCCCCTTCGAACATGATCGACTGCCCCGCCGCGCGCGCCTCGGCGAGGAACACCGAGACGTCGGTGACCCAGCGCTCCATCCGGGCCCAGGCCGCCTGGAGCTCGACGAGCACCTGGCGCGCGTCCATCTTCGACTCGGCAATCACGCGATTGCGGGCGGCGACGTTGTGCTCGACCGCCTCGGCGAGCGACTCGGGGTTGGCGAGGTCGCCGACGCGGACGCCGCGCCGCGCGATCTTGTCCTCGTAGGCCGGGCCGATGCCGCGCGAGGTGGTGCCGATCTTCCGTTCGCCGCGCCGCGCTTCGCTGAGCAGGTCGAGCTCGCGATGATACGGCAGGATCAGATGGGCCTTGTCGCTGATCACCAGGCGATCGCCGACGTCGATCCCGGCGCGCGCCAGCTCGTCGATCTCCGCGAACAGCGCCTGCGGATCGACGACCAGGCCGTTGCCGATGACGCACTTGATGCCGTCGTGCAGGATGCCCGAGGGCAGCAGCCGCAGCACGAACTTGCGGCCGCCGGCGTAGACGGTGTGCCCGGCATTGTGCCCTCCCTGGTAGCGGGCGACGATCGAAAAGTGTCGCGTCAGGAGATCGACGATCTTGCCCTTCCCTTCATCTCCCCACTGCGCTCCGAGCACGGCGATGTTCATACGGGAGGCATTGTACATTCTCAGCCCGGCCCTGCGAGCAGCGCGGCGCGATCGCCGCGGCGGCGCGGCGGCAGCCGGTGCCGGAGAAGTCAAGCAAGAAATTTTCACTTTCGGTTTGACAACGCGCGCGTACGTTTCTAGATTGCTATCCTTCAACGCGCGTCCTTCGTCATGAACATCCAGCGCAGGCCCATCCGCGCCTCAGGCGGCTCGCGTGCTTCCGGCACCAGGCGGTCGCCGGCCGGCACGACGCGGCACGCGCCGCGGCGCGGCCGCGATGGCGCGGACCATGCAACGCGCGGGCACCGCCGGCGATCGGCAAACATCACCGCGCAGCGGCGCCGCGCTCGTGATAGAAGTGAGTGCGCGGGAGGGCGTGACGCACCGCGTCTCGCGCAGGACAGGGGGAGTGCGACGATGATGATTCCGGAGCGGCCCGCACTCGAGCGGCGTGTCCTCGAGGCGCTGGACCTCAATGCGAATGCGCCCCTGGCGGGCACGGCTCCGGCGGCGGACGGCGCGGCGGTGTCGCGCCGGCGCATTCCCGTCGTCCTGGGCGGCTGCGGCACCGGCCGCACCTCGCTCCTGCTCCGGCTCCGCGATCTCCTCGGCCGCAACTCGACGCAGTACGTCGACGTCGAGCGGATTGCCACGACGCCGGAGCGCTTCCTGCGCGCGCTGCGCCAGTCGTCGCCGTTCCCCACCCAGGGGGTGCCCGGCACGACCACCCGCCGCGCGAATCGTTCGGCGCCGCGCTGGCGTTCCTCTCGGAGGCGCGCGGCACGACCGGCGGCCCCGTGACCTTCCTGCTCGACGAGTTCCTCGAGCTGCGCACGTTCGAGAGCTTCCCCGGCCTGCGCGCCGTGCTGCGCGAGCTGATCGCCGCGCTCGACGCCAGCGGCAACCGCTTCGTGCTGACCTCGCGCTACACCGCGCGGGCGCAGCGCCTGCTCCGCGACGCGCCGGCCCGCTTCGAGATCCTGCACGTCTCCCCGCTCGGCGTCGCCGAAGTCCGGGCCACGCTGCCGACCGGCGACGAGCGGCGGCCCGCCAGCTACAAAGACGACGAGGAAGAGCACGCGCGCGACGAGCTCGCCCGGCTGGTGCAGGTGCTGTCGGACGGGCGTCCGCTCTATGCCCGCCTCATCGCGGAAGCGGCCGCGGCCATGGCCTCGCGCGGCGGCGCCGACCCGGTGAGCGCGCTCTGCGCGCTGCTCGCGCCCGGCGGCAGCCTGACCGCCGCCTGCCGCTATTCGCTACGAGCTCCGGCTGCACCGCGCCCGCGGCTACGGCGCGCTCAAGGCCATCCTCGACGTGCTCGCGGAAGAGGAACCGCTCACCTTGACGGAGATCGCGCTCCGGCTGCGGCGCACGCCCGGCTCGACCAAGGACTACCTCTCCTGGCTGGAGGACGTCGACCTGATCGGCGCGCGCCAGAAGCGCTATCGCTTCGTCGACCCGCTGCTGCGTGTCTGGGTCCGGCTGCACTGCCGCGCGGTGCCCCCGGCCGAGGAGGACATCGCCACCGAGGTCCACGGCTACGTGATCGAGCCGCCTGCCGCACGCCGAGCCGGCGCTGGCGCTCGCCGGGGCGCCGCGCGCGCCAGGGCCGGAGAAGAACTGGGGCATCATCGAGATTGATTGAGCAGCGCGAGCGCCGCCTTCGCCGCCGCCTGCGCCGCCTCCTTCTTGCTCGACCCGTCGGCCCGCGCCACCGGATGCCCTTCCACCAGCACCTCGACCTCGAACCGCTTCTTGTGCGGCGGCCCGCCTTCCGCCGCGAGCCGGTAGGCCGGCAGCCCGCGATCGCGCGACTGCAGCCACTCCTGCAGCGCTGACTTGTAGTCCTCCGTGAAGGCCGTCTCGGCGCCGGTCCGCCGCGCCTCGGCGATCAGCGCCGCGAACTCCCGCTCGACGAAGCCGCGCGCCGCGTCCAGGCCGCCGTCGAGATAGATCGCGGCGATCAGCGCCTCGAAGCTGTCCGCGATCAGCGCCTGCTTGCGGCGGCCGCCGGTCTTCTCCTCGCCGCGCCCGAGAATCAGGTGCGACCCGAGCTGGAGCCGATCGCCGAGCCGCGCCAGCGAGGCGGCCGAGACGATCGACGCCTTCAGCTTCGACTTCTGCCCCTCGTTGTGCTGCGGGAACTCCCGGAACAACATGTCGGCGATCAGGAAGCCGAGGATCGAATCGCCGAGGAACTCGAGCGACTCGTTGTCGAAGACGCCGCCGCTGGCGTCTTCGTGGACGCGCGAGCGGTGGGTCAGGGCATGCTCGAGCAGGCCGCGGTCGCGAAAGCGATAGCCGATCGTCCGCTCGAGCGGCTCGAACTCGGCGCCGAAGGGGATCACGCGCGCGCTGGTGCGATCCTCGCGGTGGCTCTCGATCAGCCGCCGCGCGCGATCGGCATCTTCCGCCGCCACCGCCAGCCGCAGGTCGTGCAGCGACATCGGGAACGGCGTGCGGGGAAAGTCGGACTGCGAGCAGCACGTGCATGCCGTGCGACTCGAGCAGCCCCTTGACGACCTCCGCCTCGATCGTCGAGGTGGTCGAGAACACGGTGACCAGGTCGGGCAGCGCCGCCATGCGTCAGCCGCCCGCCGGCGAGACGGCGGCCGACCCGGCCAGGGCCGCGGCGGCCCGCTCGGCGGCCGCGCGGGCGTCGAGCACGCGGAGCGGGAACGCCCGCTGGATTTTGATGAGCACCATCGTCATGTCGTCGTGCTGGTCGGCGCTGCCGACGAAGGCCTCGATCTCGCGCAGGATGCGCTCCCGCAGCTCGCCCGACTCGAGGTGGCCGTGCTCCTCGATCAGCTGGCCGAGCCGGGCGTCGCCGAACAGGTCCTGCTCGACGTTCATGGCTTCGGTGATCCCGTCGGTGAAGAGGACGACGACGTCGCCGAGGTCGAGCTCGAGGGTGTCCTCCTCGAGCAGCTCGGCGAACTTGTGCTCGGCGCCGGGAATGCGCAGGCCGAGGACCATCCCGTTCGGCACCAGCACCTGCACGCGCGCCCCCTCGGGGGAGGCGTTCCGCATGTGCATGAGCGGCGTGTGGCCGGCCCGCGCATAGGTCATCGTGCCGGCAGCCAGGTCGAGCACCGCGTAGGTCATGGTGATGAAGCTGCGGCTGTCGAGGTTCTCGGAGATGATCCGGTTGACCTCGAGCAGCAGCTGGCGGGGCGACTGGTAGATCTGGCTGAGCGACAGGACCAGCCCCTTCAGCTCCGCCATGTAGAGCGCCGCCGAGGTGCCCTTGCCGGACACGTCGGCAATCAGCACGCCCAGCCGCTCGTCGCGCATCGGAAAGAAGTCGTAATAGTCGCCGCCGACCTCGCGCGCCGGCACGCAGAGCGCGGTCACCGCCAGGCCGGGCATCTCGAGCGGCCCGCGCGGCAGCAGCGACATCTGGATCTGCCGCGCGATGCGCAGCTCCTCATCCAGCCGCTTCTTCTCCGCCGCCGTCTGGAGCAGGTCCTCGATGCTGCCAATCATCTGGTTGAACGATCCCGCCAGCTCCCCGAGCTGGTCGCTCGACATCACGGTGATGCGGTGCGTGAAGTCGCCATGGCGGACGCGCTCGGTGCCGGTGAACAGCTCGTGGACCGACCGCGTGATCGAGCGGGCCAGCGCCAGCCCCATGACCAGCGCGACGCACTGGATGATCAGGAACAGGACCGCCACCAGCGCCAGGATCGCCAGGATGGCCGTGCCGAGCGGCACGGCGCCCATCTGCGCCGACTGCGCGCTCGCCAGCTTCTCGTAGAGCTCGCGCGAGCGCGTAGGAGTTCGAGATCGTCGCGCGGCGGACCTGTGCCGGTCTCCCAGTCGTAGGCATCCAGGATGGTCACGCCGCGGCCGAACAACGCCGAGTTGTCGCCATCCTCCGGACGCGCCGGCGCCCCGGCAGCCCCGGCCCCGGCGTCCACCCCGAGCCGGACGGCGCCCCCCTTGACCCCCGTCGCTTCGTAGAGCGCATCGAGGGCGGCGCCGTCAACGGGAACATCCACGACCACGTAGCCGAGCCGGCGTTCGGCGGTGACCACGGGGACTGCCGATCGCACGATGAGCTCGACGTCGCCGGTCTCGGAGGGGTGCGCCACCGTGCCCGTGAAGCCCTCGCCCCGAGCCCCCACCCACGCGGGAATGGCCGCGAGCGGCTGCGGCAGGTGACTCCACTCGCCCGCCCGGACGGCGCCCGGTGCCCCGGCGTCACCCGGGACGAACACCATCGACAGCGACCGGTGCAGCTGACTGGCGCCGCGATGGATCCGCGCGACGGTGCCGGCTGCGGTCGCGGGCGTCCGCCCCATCTCCTCCGCCGCCGTGCTGGCTGCCTGGCGCGCCGACGCGACCACATCGTCGTAGCCGTCGCGGAACAGGTAGGCGCTGACGTTGGTGGAGACCACCCAGGCGCCCAGCATGAAGAAGGCGATGATCAGGAGCGCCGGGACGACGCCGATGAAGATGTAGGAGAGGATCAGCTTGCGCCGGACGCGCCACAGCAGCCGCCGCTTCATCAGCAGGAACAGCCGCGAGACGAAATAGCCGACCGAGACCGCAAGGCCGATCGTCGCGGCGCCGCTGGCTGCGCTGACGATGCCCGACGCTCCGGCGACCCGGCGTCACGGCCGCGACGACGAGCTTCAGCGCGGCGGCCGCCAGGAACAGGCGGCCGGCCCACGAGTGCAGCAGGAGGTCGCGTGGCGACGGAGCCGGGCCGCCCGGCTGGGGAAGCGGGGGAAGACTCTCTGCGGGCTCGCGGCGACCCGGTCGGAGCGCAGCCGGGAGTCGGAAGCGCGGCATGTCGGCTATGCGCGAATGATAACATCGACGGCGTGAAGCTACGAGGCCAGCGAGCACTTCTCCACCGTCTGCATCCACGCCGGCCAGGAGCCGGATCCGACCACCGGGGCGATCATCACGCCCATCTATCAGACCTCGACCTACGTCCAGGAAGAGCTGGGCCGGCACAAGGGGTTCGAGTACGCGCGGACCCAGAACCCGACGCGGCTGGCGCTCGAGCAGAACGTGGCGGCGATCGAGCGCGGGGCCGCGGGCTTTGCCTTCGCCTCCGGCATGGCCGCCATCGGCGCGATCGCCACGATGCTCAAGTCCGGCGATCACGTCGTCGTGACCGACAACACCTACGGCGGCACCTTCCGGCTGTTCGACAAGGTGCTCACCCGCTACGGCATCGACTTCAGCTACGTCGACACCTCCGAGCCCGACCAGATCCGGCAGGCGCTGACCGGGCGCACGCGCATGCTGTTCGTCGAGACGCCGACCAACCCGGTGCTCCGCCTGACCGACCTGGCCGGCGCGGCGGAGATCGCCCGGGGCGCCAACGTGCGGCTCGTGGTGGACAACACCTTCGCCAGCCCCTACGTGCAGCGGCCGATCGAGTTCGGCGCGGACATCGTGGTGCACTCGACGACGAAGTACCTCAACGGCCACAGCGACAGCGTCGGCGGCATCGCCGTGGCGGTGCGCGACGAGGACGTGGAGTGGCTGCGCTTCATCCAGAACGCCGAGGGGGCGATCCTGAGCCCGCTCGACTCGTGGCTGGTGCTGCGCGGGACGAAGACGCTGGCGGTCCGGATGGCGCAGCACAACCTGAACGGCATGGCGGTGGCGGAGTACCTGGCGTCGCACCCCAAGGTGCGCCAGGTGCTCTATCCGGGGCTGCCCTCCCACCCGCAGCACGAGCTGGCCCGGCGGCAGATGAACGGGTTCGGGGGCATGCTGTCGTTCGACGTCGGCAGCTTCGAGGAGGCGCGCCGCATGCTCAACCGCGTGCGGCTGATGGCGCTCGCCGAGAGCCTCGGCGGCGTCGAGACGCTGATCTCGCACCCGGCCTCCATGACGCACGCCTCGGTGCCGCCCGAGCGCCGCGCCGCCATCGGCCTGACCGACAGCCTGGTCCGGATCTCCGTCGGGATCGAGGACGCCAGCGACCTGATCGCCGACCTGGCGCAGGCGCTCGACTAGGGCGCCCGCCGCGACTACGACGTGGAGTCCCCCAGCCAGCGCAGGTAGGCGTCGCTGCCGTCGCTGATGGACAGCACGACGAACTCCGGCACTTCGTAGGGGTGCAGCTCCCGGATGCGGTCCCACAGGGCGGCCACGCGCTCGCGCGCGGTCTTGATGATCACCTGCCGTTCGGCTTCCTGCTCGACGCGCCCTTCCCACCGGAAGACGGATTCCATCGCCGGGAGGATATTGACGCACGCCGCGAGGCGCTCCTCGACGAGGGTCCGGCCGAACCCGCCGGCGTCAGCGTCGGCGGGCAGGGTCGTCAGGACGATGACGTAGTCCGGCTGCATGGGGACCTCGCGATTTTTTTGCCGTGGGCGCTACTTTCCGGGAGCCGCCCGGACGAAAGTATTGTACAAAGGACTGCGTTTCACATGCCCCCTGTCAACCGCGACGCTGCCGACCTCCAGACCGGACGGCGCAAGCCTCAGCCTCCCGCTTCGACGGCGCCCCAGCCGGCACGGCGGCGGACGTTCCAGCTGCTGCTGGCCTTCGTCACGCTGGTCCTCGTGATCAATGCGCTGGTGGGCGACCGCGGATTGACCGAAACGCTGCGCGCCCGGGAGCAGCACCAGGCGCTCCGCACGTCGATCGATCGGCTGCGCGGCGAGAACGCCCGGCTGCGCGACGAAGTGCGCCGCCTGCTGTCGGATCCGGCAACGATCGAGGCCCTGGCCCGCCAGGAGCTGGGATTGATCAAGCCTGGCGAGCTGCTGTTCATCATCAAGGACGCCAAGCCGGCGCCCACCGCCATCCGCTAGCCGGGGCCGCCGTCCCCACCACATCACCGTTCGTTGGCGCCGATTGTACGCAGGCGTTCCGTCCGCCTGGCCATCGTCCGTCGCTGTAAGCATCCGGCCGCTGCCGCTGCCTGCCCATGTCGAGACGCAACTAACTGCAACAGAACGTGTTACACCAACTACCCGGCTTGGACGCGATTCGCTCTGGCGGTCGGACCCTGGGAGTTGTAGAGTATGGCTCGTATTCCTGCATGCAGAACGTGTTGCCGGGGCAGCCGCCCCGCAAAGGAGAAGAGGTCATGAAGACTCGTGGACTGTTGCTGGCGATCGCGGCGGCCGCGCTCGGCCCGTCCGTGATGGCACAGCAGCCGCAGCCGGCGGCAGTCCCGGCCCCGGCCCAGGCCGCCCAGGCCCCCGCAGCCCAGCCACCGGCCGGGCCGCCGCTGCGCGTGTTCATCTATGCCGGCCTCAAGACCCACGCCGAGGGGCAGCACGACTACCCGCAGTTCCTCGCCGACTGGAGCAAGATCCTCACCGAGCGCGGCGCGGTGGTCGGCGGCGCGCTGCAGTTCCCGTCCGCGCGCGAGCTCGCCAACGCCGACGTCCTGGTCATCTATAAAGGGGATGCGGGATATCTCGGCATCGAAGACCGGGCCACGCTCGACAGCTTCATGCGCCGGGGCGGCGGCGTCGTCAGCCTGCACGACGCGCTGTGCGGCCCCGAGCCGGAGCAGTTCGCGAACATTGTCGGCGGCGCCAAGAAGCACGGCGAGGTCAACTACACGCTCGAAGCCGACGTTCCCTACACGATTGCCGACCCGTCGCACCCGATCATGCAGGGCATGTCCGCCTTCACCATCAAGGACGAGGCGTTCTTCAACATGACGTGGTCGAAGGCGCCGGAGGTCACGGTCCTCGCCACGGCCACGATGGCGGCCACGCCGAGCGCCAAGGGGCACGAGGGTGAAGTCGTGCCGCAGATCTGGGCCTACGAGCGGTCGCTGGCCCCGGCGCCGAGCGGCAAGCCCTATCGCGCCTTCGTCTGGATGCAGGGGCACAACTACGCGAACTTCGCGCTGCCCAACGTGCAGGCGATGCTGCTGCGCGGCATCGCGTGGGCGGGCCAGCACCCCGTGGACGCCTTGAGCACCGTGCGCCCGCAGCGTGGCGGCGGCCGTGGCCGCGGCCGCGGCACGGCGGCGCCAGCCCAGGGCCCGGGCCGCGGCGGCGCCTGAACCCGGCCGGGTGTGCGCTTCCGCGACCGACCTGTTAAGCTGCTGGGACAGGCACGCGGAGGCTGCGCACCCATGGCCGACATCGCGGCGAAACCGGCGGCAGCCAGGATGGCGGCGTTCGACACCGTCGTCCTGGAATCCATCGTGGAGACAGCGGACACCCGGACGCTGCTGCTCGATGCCGGGCCGGACGTGCGCCCGTGGCGGGCCGGCCAGTACGTCAGCATCGATCCCCACCAGTTCCCGGCGCTGCAGAGCGTCATCGGCTATCTCGAGCATGTCAAAGGGCGTCGCGAGGTGCCGCGCGCCTACTCGATGAGCTCCGCGCCGCACGAGCCCTACCTCGCCGTGACCGTCAAAGAGGAGCTCTTCGAGGCCGGCAAGACCGCCTATCCGCCGCTCATCTCCGGCTTCCTGGTCCACCAGATCAGGCCCGGCGACCGGGTGAACGTGCGGGGCTTTGCCGGCGCCTACGTCCTCCCCGAGGCCATCGACACGATGACCGGGCACATCCTGCATCTCTGCGCGGGATCCGGCAGCGTGCCGAACCTGTCGATGGTGAAGGACTCGATCCGGCGGCACGCCCGGCTGCGCCACACCTTCGTCTACTCGAACAAGACCTGGGACGACATCATCTTCCGCGACGAGCTCGGGCGGCTCGCAGAGGCCCATCCCGATCGCCTGCGCGTCATCCACACCCTGACCAGGCAGGCGGCCCCGCTGCTCCGGCGCGGCGACGTCCGCAGCGGCCGCATCGACGTCCCTCTGCTGCGCGAAATCTTCGACCGCGAACCCTCCTCCATCGTGTATTCCTGCGGGCCGGCGATCTCGGTGTGGGACCGCCGCGCCGCCGCGGCCCGCGGGGTGGCGCCCACGCCGCAGTTCCTCGAGACCATGATCGCGCACCTCGAAACACTCGAGGTCCCCTCCAGCCGCATCAAGGTCGAGTCGTACGGCTGACGGCCGGCCTCGCGTTCGCGCTTCCAGGCGGCGCCACCAGCCGCCTGTAGTATGGTTGGAAGTTCAAAAACGACAGGAACCAGGAGGTGAAAAATGGGTCTGCAGATAGGCGACGTCGCGCCCGACTTCGAGGTCGACACGACGGAGGGGCCGATTCGCTTCCACGACTGGATCGGCGACTCGTGGGCGGTGCTCTTCTCCCACCCCAAGGACTTCACCCCGGTCTGCACCACCGAGCTGGGCTACATGGCCAGACTCAAGCCGGAGTTCGACAAGCGGCACACGAAGATCATCGGCCTCAGCGTCGACCCGGTCGAGAATCATGCCCGCTGGGCCGCCGACATCAAGGAGACGCAGGGGCACGCCCCGAACTACCCGATGATCGGCGACACCGAGCTCAAGGTGGCGAAGCTCTACGGCATGCTGCCGGCCACCGCTGAAGGGAGCTGCGACGGCCGCACCGCCGCGGACAATCAGACGGTCCGCAACGTCTTCGTTGTCGGCCCCGACAAGAAGGTCAAGCTGATCATCGCGTATCCCATGACCACCGGCCGCAACTTCGACGAGGTGCTGCGCGTCATCGACTCGCTCCAGCTGACGTCGAAGCACAAAGTCGCCACCCCCGCCAACTGGCAGCCGGGCGACGACGTGATCATTGCCGGCTCGGTGTCGGACGACGAGGCCAGGGCGAAGTATCCGGAGGGCTGGAAAGCCCCCCGGCCGTACATCCGGATCGTGCCGCAGCCGCGGCCGTAACGCCCCCGGCGTTCAGGCGCCGTGGCCGACGTCGTTGTCCAGCGTGTTCAGCAGCCAGCCGCCGAACCGCGAACCGTTCGGCGCCATCATCGGCGCATCCATCGTATCGCCCGATTTGGCCAGCAGACCGATGCCCCACGGGCTCGTGACCAGCACTTCGGCGGCACCGCCGCCGCCGAAGTGCGCGCCGGTGGCGAGCCGGTTGTCGGCGGTGGCGAGCAGCCAGCCGCCAAGGCGTGTCCCGTTGCGCTGCATCATCGGTGCGGTGAACGTGCCGCCCGAGAGCTTGAGCATCCCCACGCCCCACGGGCTGGTGACGAGGATCTCGGCGTGGCCGTCGCCGTCGAAGTCGCGCGCCGGACCGAACACGTTGTCGCCAGTGTTGAGCAGCCAGCCGCCGAACCGCGTCCCGTTGGGCGCCATCATCGGGACGCTCAGCGTGCCGCCGGTCAGCTTCAGGACGCCGATGCCCCACGGGCTCGTGACGAGGACCTCCGCCTGCCCGTCGCCGTCGAAGTCGCCGACCGGGCCAAAGACGTTGTCGCCGGTGTTGAGCAGCCAGCCGCCGAACCGCGTCCCGTTGGGCGCCATCATCGGGGCGTGCATCGAGCTGCCCGCCTGCTCGAGGATGCCAAGTCCCCACGGGCTGGTCACGAGCAGCTCCGCGCGCCCGTCGCCGTCGAAGTCGGCGGCCGGCCCGAACGAGTTGTCGCCGGTGTTGAGGAGCCAGCCGCCAAAGCGGGTGCCGTTCGGCGCCATCATCGGGGCGTTCATCGAGCTGCCCGTCCCCTCGAGGATGCCGAGTCCCCACGGGCTGGCCACGAGCACCTCGGCCCGCCCGTCGCCGTCGTAGTCGGCGCCCGGCCCGAACGAGTTGTCGCCGGTGTTGAGGAGCCAGCCGCCGAAGCGCGTGCCGTTCGGCGCCATCATCGGGGCGGCCATCGTGGCGCCGGCCTGCTTCAGGATGCCCACACCCCACGGGCTGACGACCAGCAGCCCGGCACGGCCATCGCCGTCGAAATCCCCCGGAGGCCCGAAGTGGTTGTCGGCGGTGTTGAGCAGCCAGCCGCCGAAGCGGGTGCCATTCGGCGCCATCATCGGGGCGGTCATCGTGGCGCCAGACTGCTTGAGCAGTCCCATGCCCCACGGGCTCGTGACGTGCACCTCGGCACGGCCGTCGCCGTCGTAATCGGCGCTGCGGCACTGCATGGTGACCGCGGCGGGAATGAGCTCGCGGAGATTGGGGCGCTTGGCAATCCGCTGGCTGGCGGGGCGGCCTGGCGCGTCCTGCTGCGGTGAGCCGCACGCGCGCACGAGCCGTCTGGCGCCTTCGGAGTCCAGCCGGCGATGGCCCCGCGCCCGCAGCACGCCCTGCGTGCACGTCAACGCGCCGACCACGATCGGCGAAGCGCTCGACGTGCCCGAGAAGCGATCGGTATACCAGAGGTCCTGGTTCATGCCCCCCTGGAGGTCGCCGTAGCCCGCCGTCGTCACCTCGCGGCCCCAGCCCTGCGCGTCGACGCGGGCGCCGTAGTTGGAGTAGTCGAGCCGCGAGCGATCCGGGCCGTGATCGGCGCCGTGGGTGTTCGGCGGTGGCGCGCCCGCCCCGACGACGACCGCGCCGGAGGAAGGATTCGCGGGATTGAACGGGTTCCGCCAGCTCGCGGGGAAGCCGGCCGGCCGCGTCTCGTAGATCGGGTCGTCGAGGTTCTGGAAGCCGTTGCCGGCCGCCTCGACCACGATCAGCCCCCTGGCCACGGCGTAGCGGATGGCGGCGAAGTCGTCCGGCCACCATTCGATGGCGATGAAGCCGAACTGTCCGCTCGGCGGGTTCGGGGTGTTCGGCCCGGGCCGGTGGATCTCGAGCAGGATGATGTCGCCCCGCCCGAGCTTGTCAGCCGCCGCCTTGATGGCCTGCGAGGATGACTGATCCACGAACGACGAGGCGCCGATGTTGGCGTCGGGCGCGAGGCCGGTGACGCCGATCGCATTCCGGTCGCCGCTGATGACGCCAACCACCGCCGTCCCATGGTCGGTGTTCCCGCTGCTCGTGCCGGCCACGACGCCGCTCTGGTTCTGCAGCAGGTCCTCGTGGGTGAACCGCCACGCCCACTCGCAGTCGATGACCCGGATTCCTGCCCCGCTGCCGCCGGGCAGCGTCCAGGCGAACGAGGCATCGACACCGCCCGGGGCCGGGCCGAGGTAGCCCTGTCGGACCATGTAGGACGGCGTGGCCGGCGGCGCGTCGGCGGCATCGGGCTGCATGTCGTTGATCGCGCCGCGCGGGACGATGGTCATCTCCGGCGGCTCGCCGGCCGGCTTCACATAGGCCGCCTCGATGAGGGGATCGGTGCGGAGCCGTTCCGCCAGCTCCTCGAGCTGGTCGGCGGGAGCCTCGACGCGATAGAACGCCGTGAGGTCCGGCAGCGCCGCGGCAGCGCCGGCGGCGTCCGGAGAGGCGGCGGCGACTGCGTCGAGCTGGGTGCGCAGGCGCTCCTCGGTCAAGCCGAAGAGCGGCCGCATGGTGGCGCCGTGGATGGCGAGACGCGCCTCGAGCGCGGTCGTATCGGCCCCCGCGGCCGACGCGACGCCGGCCGTGCGCGCGCGCAGGGCGGCATCGGACTTCGCGATGACCACCAGTTCGGGACGGCCGCCATCTCCCTGGATCGTCATGTCTCACATCCTTTCCGGAGGTTCCCCTCGCGGCTTGGCATACGCCCCCTCGACCCCCGCGCAGCCGCGCAGACGGTCGAGCGTCCGATCGAGCACGGACGCCTCCACGTCGGCGACGAAGTAGGTGGCAAGGTCACGGTCTGAGGTGGACGGATGCAGCGGGGTCAGCCAGACGCCAAGCTCTGCGGCACAGGCATCGAGCGCACGACGCGCCAGCACACCCGCAGCCGCGGTTTCTGGGCCGAGTTTCACGATGACCTGGATACTCACTGTGGATTTACGCGCTGCGCCGAGCCGGGGTTCGAACTGAACCATGTGCCTCGAGTGCGGCCGTGTCAAGTCGATCCGCCTTCTTCTCCCTGGTGACGGCCGGGCAGGGATCGTTACAGCAGCGGTAGAATCGCGAGGTCGTGCAGGTCGGCGTGAACTATCCCTGGTGTGACTACGGGTGGGACTTCGGGCCCGCCCCTGCCGCGTGGCGGGGGAACCCGGCCAACCCCAGGTGGTATGACGAAATCGACCGCGATCTCGAGCGCTTCCGGTCGCTGGGCATCACCGTGGTCCGCTGGTTCGTGCTCGGCGACGGACTCTGCTACGGCACGGGAGCTGACGCCCCCTGGCGTGACGCGTCGAACGGGCGCACGTGGCACTTCGAGCCGCCGCCGCTCGACTACCTCGTCAGCGATCACTTCGACGAGCTGCTCCGGCGCTTCTCTCTGACGCGTGAGCCGGCGCGCCCACCCATCCAGCTGCTGCCCGTCCTGACCGACTTCCTGTGGTGCCAGCCTGGACACCTCCCGGTCCTGTTGCGAGACGGTGATGGCACCGCCTCTGCCGCCGACCCGGGCTGGGTGAAGGGGGGCCGTGCCGACGTCGTCTCCGACCCGCGCAAGCGGCGCCGCTTCTTCGACGAGGTTTTCGACAGCCTCCTGCGGGTCTCCGAACGACATCGCGACGTCGTCTACGCCTGGGAGGTCATGAACGAGCCGGACCTGATCACGCGAGGCTGGCGGCCGCCAGGCCTCGCCTTCACCGGCATCGACGCCGCGTCCATGCGATCGTTCCTGGACGACGGGCTGGCGCGGATCGGCCGGGCAGGCTTCCGGTCCACCGTGGGCTTCGCCTCGCGCGCCGGGATGCGGGCGTCCGGGCTGTCGGCCGACGTCAACCAGTTCCACCACTACCCTGGCGGCCGCCGGCGGCTCGAGCCGCACCCGTTCGACGCGCGCTACCCGGGCATCATCGGCGAGTTTGCCACCAGGACGTCTGATGTCTGGCCCGAACTGCGCCGGACGGATCAAGGCATGCTGAGCCGGCTGCGGCTCGCGGAGGCTCGCGGCTATCCGCTCGCGCTGGCGTGGTCCTTCCGCGGGCAGGACCGCCACACGGCCTGGTCACCGGACGTCGAGCGGGATATCGCGGCGTTCACCGGAGATCGAACCCTCTGAGTGGAGGGGCGCCGGGCCTCAGACCTGCGGCGGGCTGTGAGAGCACACGTGCGCCAGGATCCGCACAGCGGCGCGCGCCGCACCCGCACACCGGCCGTCCGGCGGCTCCGATTCCGTGAACAATTGCTTCACCCGCGCCGGCATTGGTCTTGAAGCACTACACGCATGCCCACTCTCCTTGTCGTGGACGATGAGCGCTCGGTACTGAGCTTCGTGTCGAAGGCGATGGTCCGCCGCGGCTGGTCCGTGGTGCAAGTGGACAACGTGGACGAGGGGCTGGAAGTGGCCCGGAACAAGGCCATCGACGTCGCGCTCTGCGATGTGGTCATGCCGCACGCGGGCGGGGCGGAGTTCGCCAGCGCGATGCGATCCGGCCAGGCTGCGATCCCGGTCGTGCTGATGACCGGCCATCCCACCGCGCAGCTCTTCACCGGCCAGCAGCTGCCCTGCTGGTGGCGGCCGCTGCCGCTGCTCGAAAAGCCCTTCACCCTGGGGGAGCTCGAAGCCGCGCTGGTGAATGCGCTGGCGGAGCAGGATCCGTCGATGAACGACGGGCCGTTCGACTAGAACGGCGCCGCTAGCCGGCGAGCGCGTCGTGAATCCGTCTGGCGACCTCCCGGTCGTCGAGGTAGCCGCCAATCCCGTGGCGGTTCTTGGTGCGGTTGCGCACATCGGTCTTGTTCTCGATCGCCGGGGTCGCGGGATCGAGCGGAAACCATTTCACCTCGAGCGGATAGAGCGCGACGACGTCGCGCTCGTCGAGCGCGTTGAACCACGCGCCGGCGCACTCGGGGCACCGGGTGGGCGCGAACCCCCTCAGCGTCTTGCGAATCTCGCTGATCCCGAGCGGCGAGCCGAGCGTGACGAACAGCGGCACCTGCCATCCACGCAGGTGCCCTTCGCGGCGCAGCAGGTTGTAGGCGACGACTGTCCCGAGCGAGTGGCTCACCACGACCGTCTCGACACCCGGCGTGATCGCCGCGAGGATGCCGTCCTCGATCTCCTGGCGAATGGCCGCGTTCTTCAGGTACTGGTAGACGTCCTTGGTGAAGAGGGCGATGCTGGCGCTGCTGCCGTGCGGCACGAAGCGATCGACCGCCTTGAGGAAGCCCTGCACCCATTCCCAGTTCTGGGGTCCCCGCTGCACCACGTCCTGCCCGGCGACGTCGGCAATCTGCGCCTCCGTGATGCCCGCCTTCTCCTGCATCTGCCGCATCAGTGCCAGCGTGAAGCGGCGTTCGTCGTCGCTGGCGCCGGTGCCGCGGACCACGACGTCCGCGGCCTGCTCGGCGCTCTGGCCGGCGACCATCTGGTAGAGCGTGTCGCCGTAGAACGGAAAACGCACGTCCGGCTCGGCGATGGGCAGGGTCAGGCCGCTCTTCTCGAGCCCTTCCTCGAGTGCATCAATCCACTCCGCCTTCAGCGCAATCGAGTCCTTGTGCTCCTGCGCTCTGCCATGAATCAGGACCAGCTGTCTGCTCATCGGACGTCCTTTGACCGCAGCGCCGCCTCGAGCTTGTCGAGCCCGGCGCTGTCATAGAGGGACCAGAGGGAATCCCGGGTGTTGCGCTCGAGGCCGTCGAGCGCCGGGTGGAGCTTGACGCGGCCCGCCCGGAGGAGCGGCCACGCCTGGGTCAGGAGCGGCACGAAAGGCACCACGCCGGCATCGGCGCCGATGGTCTGTCCGACCAGCAGCCGGCCGAGCAGCGCCACGTCGAACAGCGTCACTCCGAGGTCGGCCCGCCCGTCGCCGGCCATCTGCGCGATCGGCTCCACCAGCTGGAGATCGTGCAGCGCGTAGGCGGCATAGACCGCGAGAGCCGGGTCGATGGCCTGGGCCGAGCGCACCTGCTCCGCCAGGCCGGCCGCCTCGGCGTCTTCCAGCCTGAAACGGCCGCGCTGCAGCGCGGCGGCAGCCACGGCGTGCAGGGCCCTCACCTCGGACGCGCGCTGCAGGTATTCCACGCCCCGCGGCGTCGGCGCCGACGGCTCGAAGGTCACGTCGACCAGCGCCTCGTCCTCGAACGTCAGCGCCGTCAGGAAGCCCGCGATGACCGGAACCACGGTCCCGACACCTCCCTCGAACCGGAGCAGCACGCTCGCGGCGGGGCCGTCGAGGCCGGCCACCCGGATCGCGTCGGCCGGCGGCTGCCACGTGTCCGCCCGCCCGCGGACGAGGACCTGGTCGATGATGCGGTTGCCGCGAATCTTGATGCCGCACCCCGTCTCGAAATGATCGGGGAGGAAGGGAGCGGCCAGCCGCTCCACGCTCGCGGCGAGTTCGCGGGTAGCGGCAACGGGCACGGTCTTCAGGTCCGCCACGCGTGTATGAAACGCGCCGGGTGCACCACGCGCGGCCGAGGCGACGAGCGATCGGGCGGCGCCGCGAATGTCGTCCTGGGGCTGTTTCGGCGGCCCGCGCCGCGGCCCGCGCGTAGGCGCCAGGCCGCGCGTCCGCGGCACTTCGATCCGCGAGATCCAGCTCCCTCCCAGCGCCAGGATGGCCTCGGGGTCCTGGTTGACGGTGTGTTGCAGGTTGCGCGCCTTGACCCGTACGGGGATTTCCGCCTCGAGGTAGCGCGCCAGCGCCGCCGGCATGACGTAGCTGGCGGGGTCGCCGGGACTGGCCGCCGGCTCGAGCACGTCGGGCCGGAGGCCTTTCAGCGCGTCGAGCAGGGCGTTCGTGAAGAGCGCCGAGAACGACGTCGCGGCAACCTCCGGATCCCTGATCTCGGCTGCCGTCCGGCCCAGCACGCAGGCAAAGAACTGATCGACGGGCTTGGCCTTGAACCCGGTGTCCTCGTTTGGAAAGACGTCCCCGCCCTGGACGTTCTGCGCCTGGATGCCCTCCGCCGCGACGCGGCAGGCGTCGGAGATGACGACGACGTGGCCGATGCCGCAGCGCTGGGCCAGGTAGACGCTGCCGGCGACGTTCACGGCGGCGTTCGCCCGGACCGGCGCATCGGTCAGGAGCCACTGCTCCTGCCGGTTGATATTCACGCCGTGGCCGGCGAAGTAGAGGATCAGCTGATCCACGCCGGGCCCGTCGAGCAGGGCCTTCACGGCATCGTAGATCGCGTCGGGCGTCACCCGCTTGCCGCCGGCATCGGTGATCAGCGTGGCGTTGGCCGGGTCCAGCCCCTGGTCGAGCGCCCACGCGTGCATGCGTGCGGCGCCAGCGGCGGCATCGTTGAGCCGCTGGAGGTTGCCGGTCTTGTCCACGCCGATGAAGACGCCCGCCCGTATCATGCCCGCTCGCTTTCCCTCCGACGTGTGGAGTGCTGCCTCAGGCGGCCAGAGCGCGATGGTTTCACGCGTGCGCAAGCGGCGTCAAGACGCCGACCCGCCGCGCACGAACGCGCTTTACAGCGGACCGGCCCGGGCATAAGATGCCAGCCTTCCCGCAAATCAAAACGTTCGTGCATCTCCGGAGAGCCGCCATGCCAGCCACTACCATCAGCAAGACGGTCGGCCAGGTCACCGAGCTCACGGTCATCGCGCCGCTCAAGCCGGGCGCCGCCGCCACGCTGCGCCAGGTCCTCGGCGCGCTGCAGACCAACCCCGACAGCCCGATCAAGCAGATCAGCACGATCCATTTCGCCCGCTGGGTGATCTTCGACAACGATCAGCGGCTCCTCTTCACCAGCAACTTCGACGGCTCGTGGGAAAGCTACCTGCGCGACTTCTCGCAGAAGACGCCGGACGGCATGGACCGCATCTTCGGCCATTGCGACGGCTACCCCGCCGGCGGCTGCCGCGACTTCGAAGCGTTCAAGGCTTACGTCGCGAAGCACCAGGTCCCGACCGACCTGTTCTACGCGGCGTATCCCGACCACTCGGTGAAGGCCGTTACGGAAGCCCTGCGCGTCAAGAAGCTGACCGACGACTTCCTGCGGCAGCTCGGCTGAGCGGAAGTCGGCCGCCATGGCCTCGATCGAGCACCAGCTGGGCGACATCCAGGGCAACATCCTTCGCGCCTACGGCTTTCCGTTCGCGCGCTACCAGGTGATCCGTGTCGTCAACCGCGACGGCGCACGCCGCTTGCTGGCCCGCATCCTGGACCTGCAGCTCGTCACGACGGCGGCCACCTGGGACCCGGACTCGAAGCCCGGCGCGACGCTCAACGTCTTCTTCTCCTGGACCGGGCTGGCCGCGATGGGCGTCCCGCGCGCCTCCCTGGACTCGTTTCCCGAGGAGTTCCAGGAGGGCATGGCCGCGCGCGCCGCCCTGCTCGGGGACACCGGCCCGAACGGCCCCGACACCTGGGAGTTCGGCCGCGATCCCGATTACAACCATGTGTTCTTTGCCGTCTATGGCCGCACGCTCGAGCATCGCGACCGCATGCTCGCCGCGCTGCGCGCCGAGCTCGAGGCGGCGGGACCCGCCGTCGACGTCGTTCATCGCATCGACGCGGCCCACCTGCCCAATCGCCGGGAACATTTCGGCTTCGCCGACGGCATCGGCCAGCCGTCGATTCAGGGCAGCGGCACGCCGGTGTTCCCCGGCGAGGGCACGCTCCAGGCCGACGGCACCTGGGCGCCGCTCGCCGCCGGAGAGTTCGTGCTCGGGTGGCCAGGCGAAACCGGGTTCCCGGTGCAGATGCCGATCCCCGACGTGCTCGCGCGCAACGGCAGTTACCTGGTGTATCGCAAGCTCGAGCAGCACGTAGCCGTCTTCCGGGCCTTCCTCCAAGCCGAGGCGGAGCGCCTCTACGGCGAGGCCTCGCCGGCCAACATCGAGCTTCTTGCCGCGAAGCTCGTGGGCCGCTGGCGCAGCGGCTGCCCGCTCGAGCGCGCCCCCGACGCCGACGACCCGGCGCTGGCGGCGGACTGGATGCGCAACAACGATTTCGGCTACGCCGCCGACGAAGATGGCGCCATCTGCCCCTACGGCTCGCACATCCGCCGCATGAACCCGCGCGACGGCCGCGCCGGCGACGCCCTCGTCCGCACCCATCGCATCGTCCGGCGCGGCCTGCCCTACGGCACCTGGCTCGAGGCCGGCGAAGACGATGGCCAGGAGCGCGGCGTCGCCTTCATGGCGATCAACGCCAGCATCCGCTACCAGTTCGAGTTCCTCCAGACCGAATGGGTGAACAGCGGCGAGTTCGCCGGCCTGTCGAAGCACGACGTGGATCCGTTCGGGGGGGAGCCGCGCGACGGCTCGCGGTTCCGGATCCCGGACCGTACGGGCCGGCCCCGCAACATCTTCGACCTGCCGCGATTCGTGACGCACGCGGGGCGGCGGCTACTACTTCATTCCCGGCCTCTCAGCCTTGTCGTTCATCGCCGGTCGGACTCCATGATGCCGAACCCTTCCGTGCCGTCCGTTGGAGGTACACTGACCCAAGACCTTGCGCATGACGTCGCCTGTTGATCTGCTCGTCTTCGGCCCCCATCCCGACGATCTCGAAATTGGCCTCGGCGGCACCATCGCCAGCCACGCGGCGCTCGGCCACCGCGTCGGGCTGTGCGACCTGACTGCTGGTGAGATGGGCAGCAACGGCACCGTCGAGGAGCGCCTGGCGGAGTCCGAGGCGGCGCGGCTCGTCCTCGGGGCGGCCTGGCGCACCAACCTCCGCTGGCCCGACCGGGCCATCGGCAGCAGTCCCGACCACGTGCGCGAGGCGGCGGCGGTCATCCGCCAGGCACGGCCGCGAACGGTGGCGGTCCCCTACTGGGCCGACCGCCATCCCGACCACGTCGCCGCGAGCGGCGTGCTGACCGAAGCGGTCTTCAACGCCGGGCTGCGCCGCTACGACGCCGGCGCGCCGCCCTGGAAGCCGGAATGGACCTGCTATTACTTCATCAACGATTCGGCTCCCCCGTCGTTCGTGGTGGATGTGGCCGCGCACTACAGCCGCAAGCGGGAGGCGCTCGACTGCCACCGGACACAGTTCACCCCCGCCGTGCCCACCGCGGTGTCCACCCGCCTGACCTCGCCGCTCTTCCGCCAGCTGGTCGAGAGCCGCGACGCGCAGTTCGGCGCCCTCGCGGGCGTGGCCTTTGCCGAAGGGGTGGTCGTGCGGGAACCGGTCGTCCGGCCGCACCTGTTCAAGGACGGCGCCCGCTGAGGCGGCTGGAGACTCCCCGGTGAACATCGGCATCGTCTGTTATGCGTCGGTTGGCGGCAGCGGCGTCGTGGCGACGGAGCTCGCCAAGGCGCTGGCCGCGCGCGGGCACCGCGTGCACCTGGTGAGCAGCGACACCCCGTTCCGCCTGAACGAGTTCCATGCCGACCTGACCTTCCATCAGGTGCAGACTCCGGCCTACCCGCTCTTCCGCGAACCGCAGTACGTCCTGTCGCTGGCGAACAAGCTGGTGCAGGTCGGCCGCGAATTCAAGCTGGATATCCTGCACGCCCACTACGCGATTCCCCATGCCACGGCCGCGCTGCTCGCGAAGCAGGTGCTCGAATCGGCCGGGCAGCCGACGCGGGTGGTCACCACCCTGCACGGCACCGACATCACCCTGGTGGGCAACGACCCGTCGTTCTCCGAGATCGTGGCCTACTCGATCGAGAGGTCCGATGGTGTGACGGCGGTCAGCCGCAGCCTGCGCGACGCGACGACGCGCGAGCTGGGGGTGCGGCGGGACATCGCCGTGATTCCCAACTTCCTCGACTGCGGCGTGTTCCGGCGCGTCGAGGTGCCCAAGCTGCGCCGGCGTTTTTCTGCGGAAGGGACCGCCAAGGTCGTGGTCCACGTCTCCAACTTCCGCCCGGTGAAGCGCATCGACGCGGTGATGCAGGTTTTCGCGCGGATTGCGCGGCAGGTGCCGGCGCGGCTGCTGCTGGTCGGGGATGGGCCGGAGTCGGGCGCGGTCCACCGCCTCAGCCGAGAGCTCGGGGTGAGCGATCTCGTCGATGCGGTCGGATCGCAGGAGGCGGTCATCCCGCTCCTCTCGGCGGCGGACGTCTTCCTGCTGCCGTCAGCGCAGGAAAGCTTCGGGCTGGCCGCGCTGGAAGCGATGGCGTGCGGCGTGCCGGTCGTCGCGTCGAATGTCGGCGGGCTGCCGGAAGTGATCGAGCAGGGACGAACGGGATTCCTGCATGCGCCCGACGATCTGGACGGCATGGCGGCGAGCGCGGTGGCGCTGCTCGGCGACGAGGCGTTCCACCGCCAGGTCGCCGACGCCAGCCGGGCCCACGTGGCTGAGACCTACTGCGTGGATCGGGTCGTGCCGCTGTACGAGGCGCATTACCGGCAGGTGCTCGAATAACGCGCCGCGGCGAGCGGCCAGGCGCGCCGCCGGGCGCGACGCTTACGGCTTGCGCTTCTTGTCGTCGAGGTTCTGCGTCAGGTCGGCTTCCGTGATCTTGTCCTCGACCCCGCGCGCCGGCACGTCCACCTTGGCCAGCCACAACAGCGCGTTCAGCATGACCTTGCGCTGGTTCGGATCGCCCCAGTTCGCGTGGGTGTGTCCGCCGGTGAACCCCATGCCGCGGCCGCCGTCGGGCCGCTCGAGCACCCACATCATGGTTTCGGCCTTGCCGCTGCCGGCGACGATGTGCTCGTAGGGCCCCTTCGGGCTCACGTACGGGCCGTCCCTGCACATCGTCGCTCGGGGTGTCCACCAGCAGGTTGGTGATGCGCCCTTTCGCCGCCGCATCATTCGTCCACCGCATGTTGAAGTACCACTCGTCGTGCGTCGCGAACGGGCCGACGCCACGGGTGACCGGATGCGTGGGCAGCTTGTCGAATGCCGGCTTCCACATCGGGTTCACCGAGTAGAGGTTCTCGTAGTAGCCGCCAATCCAGCGGTGCAGCGCCTCGGCGGGCGGCCCCACCGGCACCTCGACCCCGAAGTGCCCGAAGCCGAGCCCGACGCCGCGCGCGGCAAGGGCGTCGAGGACCTTGATGCGATCCCCCTGGATGGCCGGGTGATTCCTGCCGCCGTCGGCATAGATGAAGACGGCGTCGGCATTGTCGAACGCCGAGTTGTCGTCGACGCGGGCGCCGTCGACCTCTTTCGACGGCCAGCCGCCGTCGTAGACCTGCACCGTGACCCCGGGCGTGCCGGTGAGCGCCTTCTGCAGCAGCAGGCATCCGGCGCGGAACTCGTGCATGCCGGGTGGATGGCTCGGCCTGCCGGCGACCAGGACGATCCGCTTGTCGGCGCCGCGGCCGACAGACGACGAGACCGCGAGCGCGGCGCCGAGAACGGCGACCCAGGCGAGGCGGCGGAGGAGACGGGCTGAGCTCTGCATAATGAGATCCTACCTGCTTTCACGTCACACCGGTCTATCGTCCGCTCACTTCATGAATCCGCTCTTCACCGTTGCCGCCGCGCTGAGTGCGTCGTTCTGCGGATCGTCGAGGGCGAGCAGCCAGCGCAGGTCGCCGCTGAGTCCCGCCTGCACCTCCGGGCGCAGCAGCTGCTTCTGGTACTGCTGCTGCGGCTTGTCGCGGCGGCAGTAGAACGCGTGCATCGCCAGGCGCGGGCGCGGTGTGCGGTTGGCCGTGCCCGCGTGCCACAGGTGGGCGTTCATCACGGCAATGCTGCCGGCCTTGCCCGTCAGGAGCACCTCGTCGGGATGCGGAGCGAGCACGTCCTCCAGTACCTCCTGCGGCCGCTTGCCGGAGCGGTGGGTGCCGGGCACCATCCGGGTGGGGCCGTTCTCGGTCGTGAAGTCGTCGAGCATCCAGACCGTGTTGCAGACCCAGTAGCCTTTCTCGTCCGGGACCGCGGACATGTCCACGTGCAGGGGCTGGCCGGCCTCCGCCTCGGGGTCCGCCGACCGCGCGTTCAGGCTGCTCAGCTTGAACTCCGGCCCGAGCACGTGCCGCACGAGGTCGAGCACCGCCGGCAGCGCAATCGCCCGGCGGAAGACGTCCCCTTTGTCCACGAGGTTCGCGAGCCGGTGGGCATGCTCCTCGGTGCGGAACTCGTGCCCGGCCCGTTCGCCCTCCTCCTCGAACAGCTCGTGGATGCGGCGGCGCAGGGCGTCCAGCAGTTCCGGGCCCATGGCCCCTTCGAGCACGGCGAAGCCGTGGGCGTCGAGCGCGGCCCGCTGCGCGTCAGTCATCGGCCCCCTCGCGCGGCGGCCGCGTCTCGCCGGCCGGGGCGTCGGGCTGACGCCAGACCTTTCTGGCAAAGGCGAGGTCCTTGACGGCTGCGGCGATGGTCCGGTCGGTCCGCTCTTTCGCGGTCGCGCCCGGAAGCTCGTACTCGAAGTGGAGCGACACCGGCCCCGAGAAGTCGGCACCGCGCAGCGCCTCGGTCATCGCCTTCCAGGGCACCATGCCCTCCCCGAGCGGGCAGTTCTCGATCCGCCAGCCGGCCGCCGCCTTGTGCCAGAAGAAGTCCTTGAGGGCGACCATCTTCAGCCGCGGGGCGACGAGCGCCGCCGCCGCTTTCCAGGCTCCACCCCCACCTTCGGCCACCGCGTGCCGCGGATCGAAGTAATACCCCGCCACCTTCGGATCGAGCCGATCCATGAAGGGTGCGATGTCCCAGAGCGCGGCGCCGATGTAGGCGTTGTGGTTGTGGAAACCCAGCTCGATCCCGCACTCCCGCGCCAGCGCGGCCAGCCCCGCGAGCGCCTCCCCCGTTGCCGCCAGCTGCGCCCGGACGTCGCCGGCGGTGTAACGCCAGTAGCCGGTCTTGAAGTAGCGGACGCCCCCCTTCGCCGCAGCGGTGAGCAGCGGCCGCGCGGTCGGGTCGCCCGCCGACACCAGCTCGGTCGTGATCATGGGCACGGTGGCACCCGAGGCCCTGATGGCGTCGAGCGCCCGCGGCAGATCGCGGGCCGCATTCTCCGGCAGGACGTGCCCCTTGGCGCGCACGGTCAGGTCCACCCCGTCGAACCCGGCGGCCTTCACGGCGGTGCCCAGCTCCGACCAGTTCAGATCCGCCAGGTGTTTCGAGAAGAAGCAGAAGGCCGGCGTGCCCGGGGCGCCGCCGCCTCGAGGCTGCTGCGGGAGCCCCGCCGTTGCCGCCGCCGGCTTCACCATGGCGGCGGCCAGCGCCGCCTGCCCCGCCGTCCGCATCCAGTCCCGTCGTGTCAGCATGCCGCCCTCGTGTGTTCCGGGATTCTCTCAGAAGTGGGAGCGCAGTAGAATGCGTCCATGAAAACACAGATCTCAGGATTCGCAGCCGGCCTGACGCTGGGAGCCGCGCTCGCCACCGCCGCCTTCGTGAGCGGCGCGGTCTCGGCCAGTCCGGCCGCCACCGCCGACCAGGCTGCCGCGCAAGAGCGCCGGTACCGTGAAGATTGTCCTGGAGAACGAGCGCGTGCGCGTGCGCGACGTCTCCTTCGGGCCGGGCGTCACGCCGATGCACACGCACGACCTGCCGCACGTCGGCGTCGTGATCCAGGGCGGCACGCTCGTCTTCCGCTCGCCCGACGGCAAGTCCGAAACCATGAAGCTCGAAGCGGGGGGCGCCGGCTTCCGGGAAGCCAACGTCAGCCACGAGCCGACCAATCCGGGCACCTCGCCGGTCCGTGTGATCGAAGTCGAGCTCAAATAGCCGGTCGCGGCGCCGCGCCGTCAGTCGCGCTCGGCGGGAAACGGCTTGTCGGTCATCGGGTCGGTCGGCACGGTCCGCTTGGCCTCCCACGCCTCGAGGCTGTCGACGACCAGCATCACGCCGTACATCCGGACCCAGTGCCCGGGGAAGGTGCAGACGAAGATGTACTCCCCGGGTTTCTCCGGCGCCTGAAAATTGAGGCGCTCGGTCTCCCCCCAGTTCAGCAGCCGCGTCGCCTGCAGCACGAGCGGGCTGTCGGGCACGTAGGCCTTGACGGCCGGATCGCTCGAGAGCGACATCGCGCTGCCGGCCGTGCCGATCTCGCGCAGCGACCCGGGCACCCCCACGACGAGGTTGTGCGACATCGCGTCGGGGTTGTAGAGCACGATCTGCACCGGCTTGCCCGCTTCGACCGCGAACCACTTGACGTCGAACGCCATCTGTTCGGGGATGGCCGTCACGCGCACGACCTGGACGCCGAGGTTGCGGAGCTCGCGGCGGATGTCGCGCCGCGGCTCGCCGTCGAGCGCGTCGGCCAGCTTCTCGCCGAGCTGAATCATCTCGATTGCCGACGGCTCGGTCCTGGCCGCCACGGCCACCTTCCCCACCGCCGTCACGATGGCCCGGGCGAGCGGCGCCACTTCGGCCGCGGGCCACGCCTCGCGCGGAACGAGGTGCAGCGCCCGGACGGCCGCCTCCCGCGCGTCGGCCTCCGTGCCCTCCATGACCTCGCGCGCCAGCACGCGGAACGTCGCGGTGTCGGGCCGGACGGACGCGAGCGCGATCAGCGCCGCCGCGCGCGTCGCGGCGTCCCCGGTCTTGGCGAGCAGCCCCGCCACCGGCTCCGCCAGGCTGCCGCGCAGCGCCGCGTGGCTGGCGCCCAGCAGCGGCACGCTGCGCAACAGCTCGACGAGATGACCGTCGCGCCCTTCGGCGGCCTGCCAGGCTGCCTGCGGGTTTTCGTCGGCCGCCATCCAGGCGCCATAGCCCGCACGCAGCACGACGGGAGACGCCGCCGCCTCGACCGCCTTGGCGAAGACCGCCTTGTCGGCTCGCAGCGTGGCGGCCGGCTGGCCGAGCAGCACGCGCAGCAGCTTCTCCGCGGACTCCTCGTCGTCTTTTGCGACCCGGGTGAGGCCCTCGAAGAGCACGCTGGTCGTGCTGGCCTTGTCGAGCTCCATGAGAGCCGCCAGCGCCTCGTCGAAGTACTCCCGTCCGAGCCCCTTCCTGGTCAGGAGGGCGTAGTAGACCGGCCGATATCTGGGATCGCCGGCCTTCCGCTCCACGCGGACCAGCTCGGCGTTGCTCAGGCGCCCGAGCTGGTACTCCACGGCCCGCGGCGCCGCATCGAGCAGGATCCGGGGCGGCGGCTCCTGTGCCGGCGTCGCGGGCGCCGGCGTCTGCGCGCCCGCGACGGCCGTCAGTCCTGCCAGGCAGGCTGCCGCCAGCCCCGCGGCCAGGCCCGTGCGCCCCATGCGCGATGTGCGACCCTCGATCGTCATTTCACGAAGGCCTTGAGGGTGTTCATCGCCTGGTCGAGCGTGTACTCGAGGAACCGGTCCTGCGGATGGTTCAGCGACTCGAGCGCCACCGCGGCCGCATCGGGGCTCTTGAAGAAGCTCGCGGCCCGCACGGCCTCGAGCCGCACCGCCGGATGTTCGTCGTTGGCCTGCACCTTCAGCAGCGCCAGGGGGCTGGCGACGCGGTCGCGCCAGTAGCACAGCACGCGGGTGGCCGCCGCGCGTGCCCGCGGCTCGCTCGACCGCAGCATCCGGCCGAGCAGCTTCTCGTTCACCCGGTTGTGCCACTGGTGCACCCACAGCGCCTCCATCATGTGGTGCTCGTACTGCGGGTCCTTCGGGTCGAGCCGATCCATCCACGCCTGCAGCGCCGCCAGCACCTCGCGGCTGTCGCGCGCGCTCAGCTCGATCCTGGTCCGGTAGCGCACCCGGTCCTCCGGCTCCTTCAGCAGGTCGAGCAGCCGCGGCAGCGGCGCGCCGGCGATCTGCGCCGGCTTCAGCAGCGGCCGCCCCGGGAAGGTCACGCGGAAGACGCGGCCGTGCGCCGTGGTCGCGCGAGGTGTCGCGCAGGTTGTGCTGCATGTGGCCGACGATCGGGTTGTGCCAGTCGACGAAGTAGAGCGCGCCATCGGGGCCGACCTCGGCGTCGACCGGGCGGAAGTTCTCGTCGGCGGACTGCAGGATGGGCTCGACCTCGGTCGATCTTGAGCCCGGCGCCCTCCTCCGTCAGCCGGTAGTTGAGGAGCCCGCGGAAGCCGATCGTGTTCAGCACGATCAGGTTGCCCTGCATCGCCTCGGGGAAGTGACGGCTGGACAGGATGTCGGTGCCGCCCACCGGCCGCACCCGCACGTCGCCCGGCTTCGGCGCCTTGCGCGTTTCCATCGCCGGGTAGTACTTCTTGGTCGAGAACGACGGGCCGTAGTAGGGCTGGCCGCCGGTGGCGTCGAACACGATGTCCCGGCCCCACCCGTCGAACACGTGGCCGTGCGGGTTCGGGAAGTTCATCGGAATGTAGGTCTCGAACTTCCAGGTGCGCGGCTCGAAACGGTAGACGCCGCCGTCCGCCTGCCGCGTGACCGGGCCCCACGGGGACTCGACCTGGGTGCGGTGGAACACCCCTTCCTGCATGTAGAGCGCGCCGCCCGGATCGAACGTGAAGCTGTTGATGGCGTGGTGCGTGTCGGCGGAGTCGAAGCCGTGCAGGATCCGCTCCCGCACGTCGTACTTGTCGTCGCCGTCCGTGTCCTTCAGGAACACCACGTTCGGCTGCTGCGCCGACGATGACGCCGCCGTTCCAGAACTCGAAGCCGGTCGGGTTCATCAGATCGCCGGCGAACACCGTCCGCTTGTCGGCCTTGCCGTCGCCGTTGGTGTCCTCGAGGATGAGCAGCTTGTCGTCCATCGGCGTCTTCGGCTGCCAGTGCGGGTAGTTCTTCCACGACGCCACCCACAGCCGGCCGCGGGTGTCGAACGCCATCTGGACCGGGTTGATCAGCTCGGGGAACTCCTTCTCCGAGGCGAACAGCTCGACCTTCAGCCCCTGGCCGATGGTCATCTTCCCGATCGATTCCTCCCCGCTCAGGAAGGGCTGCGCCTTCGCCAGGTTGGTCCTGGCGTCGACGAACGGCGGGGTGTCGGAGTCGTCGATCTGGGGATCGGCCTTGGCCTCGGCGCCGCGCGCCACCGCCCAGATCCGCCGGTCGCGGTTGGCGGTCATCACGTCGAGGATCGGGAGCTCGCGCTGCAGGACCTCGTAGTTGGTCGGGAGGACGTCCTCCTTGTTGACCTTGGCCAGGTCCTTCTCGTTGACGTTGCGCGGATTGCCGCGGACGAACGTCAGGAACGCCCGGTCGCCGTAGGTGGAATAGCCGTCGGTGACGCGGTAGCGGCGGAACCAGTAGTCGTTCTTGTCCACGACCGCCTGCCGCAGCCGCGCCAGGTAGGGCGCCGCGTGCTTCTGCGGGTCGCCGAACAGCGCGCGATCGATGATCTGGGCGACCTGACGGTTCCCTTCGGTATTGAGGTGAATCGCCCTGGAGGGTCAGCGGCGCCGCCGTCGCGTCGTAGAGCTGCCGCGTCGGCGTGAACAGATCGACGAACGTGACGCCGTGCGCCTTCGCCACCCCTTCCATCGCGCGCGTGTAGAGCGCGAGCCGCTCGTTGTTCTCGCGGCCGTCCGGCAGGTCGGGGTTGCCGAGGTCCTCGTGCGCGATCGGCGAGAACAGCACGAGGCGGGGCGCCGTCTTGCCGTTGTAGCGCTGCGCCAGCGTGTGCGTGATCCAGTCGCCGAGCTGCTTGGTGAACGTCGTCGAGGCCGGCCTGCCCGGCATAGGACTCGTTGTAGCCGAAGAACGCGAAGATGACGTCGGCCCGCGTGTTGGTCCCCGCGAAGCGGTTCTCCTGGTAGCCGCCGATCGGCTCGGCCTTGCCCGCTCAGCCACTCGTCGGGCGTCCCGAAGTTCTTCGAGCGCAGCCGCGTCGCGACCTCATCGCCGCTGAACCCGAGGTTGCGCGACGACCAGCCCGTGCTTCGGGAAGCGCGCGTGCAGCAGCGTCTCGAGCCAGCCGTCGTACTGCATGCGCTCGGCCAGCGTGTTGCCGATGATGGCGATGTGCTCCTGCTCGCGCAGCTCGAAGGTCGCGGCGCGCGCGCGAACGTGCCGGCGTCGTCCAGACAATGGCGAGGGCCACACCGAGGGCGGCGCACCAGCGCGTCTTGGTCATGCTGCAATTCTCCACGATGCCGATGATTCGGCCACTGCCTACTGTACCCCCGCCGCCGATCAGCGGCCGGCCGCCGGCATGATGGGCGACGTCCAGCCCGCGAGGTCGACGGGCTTCACACCCTTCACGTGCCCGCCGAAACTGAACGTCGACGGCCTGAAGGGACCGACGAAGCTGATGTCGTTGCCGGGACGGATGCTGCGACTCGAGCCCGGCGGCCCACAGGATGGCGTTGACCGACATCCGCCGGAACCCCTCGTTCAGGAGATCCTCGGAGGCGCCGTGCGTCGTCGTGAAAACCCGCCCCTCGACCCCCGACGGGCTCCGGTACGCGCCGGTACCAGGCGACCGGCATTTCCTTCTTGTCCGGCGCGGCCGGCGCGTCGGGCCGCATGCCGTCGAGGATCTGTCCGAGGGCGAGCACCCGGCTGCCCTCGATCGGCGCCGCGGTGTAGCCGCCGGACTGCACCCACACGTCCTTTACGCCGCGCAGGATGGGATGATCCGCCTCAGCCGCCTGGAGCAGCAGCCGCGAGCTCTGCGCGTGATTCTTGCCGTAGTGCGACACCCACGTCTCACCCAGGATCTGCCGGCCGAAGCCGCCGGGGTAGGCCTCGTCGCCGCCTCGCCAGGTGTACTTCAGGAACTTCGCATCCGGACGCTTGATCTGGAACGCATGCGTGGCCGTGCGGAAGCCCACGACAGGCCGGCCGCGCGCGAGGTAGTCCGCGACGTGCTGCATCTCGGCATCAGGGAAATCCTGGAAGCGGAGGAAGACCACCATCAGGTCTGCCGTCTCGAGCGCCTCCAGCCCCGAGATGTGCGAGCTGCCCGGCTCGATGAAGCCGGTGGCTGGATTCGTGGTGAAGAACACGCTGCAGGTGAAGCCGTAATGCTTCGCCAGGATCCGGGCCAGCGCGGGGAGCGTTTCCTCCGAGCGGTACTCGTGATCGCCCGCGAGGAACACGATGTGCTTGCCCACGCCGGGCCCCGCCTCCCCCTGGTAGGTCACGAGATGCGGATTCTGCGCGCGCGCCGGGGCCGCCGTGCCGAGGCACAGCGCGCACAGCAGGACTCCCAGAAACGATTTCGTCATTCGCACATTGTCGCCGAGAACGGCCCCCGGGGCCCTGGCAGCAGGACCCCGGGCGGTGGCCGTCAGAAGCTGAACCGGATGGCGCCCTGCATGATGCGGGCGTCGCGCGCCGCCGTGGCCTGGCCGAAGTTGGCGTTCACCATCTCCCCCTGGGCGTTGAACTGCGCGTTGGTGTTGATGTTGGACCAGTTCACCTGGTTGAAGAGGTTGTACATCTCCCACCGGAACTGCATCTTGCGGCTGCCGCCGAGCTGGAAGTTCTTGAACAGCGACAGGTTGGTGTTCACGATCGGCGGCAGCCGGAAGAACGTCGGGGCTGCGTTGCCGATAGTCGCCGCGGCCGGTCAGGCGGGCGAACGCCGCCGGGTTGAGGTAGCGACCCTGCCCGCCCGGCGTGGGATCGCAGTTGCCGCTGCACAGCACGTCGCCGACGATGCGCGGCCGGGTGCCGCCGTCGCCGCCGGTGAAGTCGACGTTGTCGGTGGTGGAGGTGCTCGCGCCCGCCCAGTCGCCGCTGACGAACGCCGAGTCGCCGGACAGCTGCCAGCCGTCCAGCAGGCCGCGCGTCACGATGCTGTTCCACATGCGGCTGCCATTCGGCACGTCCCACGTGTAGTTGATGATCAGGTTGTGGAACTGCGTCGAGCCGTCGGGCCCCTCGTTCCACGCCGCCCCCGGCCGCAGCGGATTGAAGGTCGTCCCGTTGCTGACGGTCTTGGCCAGCGTATAGGCCACGGCGAACTGCAGGCCGCGGATGTAGCGCCGGTTGAGCTGCACCTGCAGCGAGTTGTAGTAGCGCGGTGCCGAAATGCGAGCGGATGTTGATGTTCTGGTAGCCGGCAAACGGCCGCAGGAACTCGGCCGGCTTGGCCGACGCCGGGTTGCGCGGGTCGGCGTTCTGGGGATTGACGTCCACGAACCGGGCGCCGTCGGGCACCGGGTTGATGTTGGTTTCCATCTCGCCGTGGCGCATCTGGAAGCCGGCGTAGGTCACGTCGATGACCGTGCCCCAGCCCACTTCGCGCTGCACGCCGACGGAATAGTTGTAGCTGACCGGCGTCTTGGCATCACGCTCGAGGCCGAAGACGCTGCTCGGGCGATTGGCGAAGGCCCCCTGGGCGCCAGCCGCCAGCAGCGTGTCCATCGTGCCGTAGATGATGCTCGGCGTGTTCTGCGCGGGAGGGTTGCGCGCCATCGCGTCCATGCCGTTGGCGTTGACGTGCGGGTTGTGGTACACGCCGAGGCTCGAGTGCAGCGCGGTCTTCGCGTCGCCGGTGATGTCCCACGCCAGCCCGACGCGCGGCTCCGGCTCGATCCCCTGGTTGTCGCGGAAGCCCGAGCGGGTAGCTGGGCTCGACGTTGGTGACCATGCCGTTGTAGCGATCGCCGGTGCCGGGCACGAAGGTGCCGACGAACACGTTGGGCAGCGTCTGCCCGGTGACCGGATCGAGCGCCAGGTTGACGCCGTTGATCCGCGCCGGCTGGAAGAGCCGCGGCGCGTTCGCCGGGTCGTAGCGCTCCGGCACGAAGACCGCCGCCGGCTGGTTGGAGTGCCACGGCTGATACCACAGGAAGCGCATGCCGTAGTCGAGGGTCAGGCGGCGCGTCGCCTTCCAGGTGTCCTGCAGGTAGAACTCCGAGATGTAGCCGCCGCCCCTTCACCTCGGAGAAGGCGTCGATCTCGGTGTAGTTCTGGAACGATCCGATGAGCGCGTTGGCGTAGCTGTAGTTGGTGTCGAAAGGGTTGTTGGTGTCGGTGTTGAACGTGAACTGCCCGGCCCACGGCCCGGCGCCGACGCCGCCGCTCCCTTCGGAGTTGCGCGACTGCTCGAGGTAGAAGCCGCCCTTGAGCGAGTGCGCCCCCTTGATCCACGTCAGGTTGGTCCGCAGCGACGTCAGCCACGCCTGCCCCTCGTCCACCAGCCGGTTGTCGAAGGTGAAGTTCGGCGAGTTCGGCACGTTGAAGTTGACCTTGGGAATGACGTTGCGCGGGTTCAGCTCCGGATGGAACTGCCCGACGGTGAAGCCGACGGTGTCGCGGTTGATGCGGTTCCAGTCGGCGTCGGTCAGCGGGTAGAACTGCTCGGTCTGCTGCCGGATGCCGAAGTCGGTGTCGATCACCAGGTTCGAGCGGATGATCTTGGTGTAGTTGGCGCTGACGCCGCGATCGGTGTTCAGGTAGTGCGTGTTGAAGAAGCCCCACTTGGCCGGGCCCGCGGTGATTTCGCTGCCGCGCTGGTCGGAGTACCAGTCCTTGAACGTGAAGTAGAAGCTGTCGTTGTTCGACGGCCGCCAGTCGACGCGCACCACGTTGTTCATCTTCGGGTTCTCGGCGTTCTCCTGCGTCGAGTAGTTGAACTGCCCCTGCGTGAACGCGCGGTCGAAGTTGTTGGCGCGCGGCAGCATGTTCAGGAGCGCCCGGCCGTTCGAGTTGATGCGGTTGGCCGGGATGATGTTGCCGGGGAAGCAGCCCGGACCGCCGGTCACCGCGTTGCACGCGCCCTCCCGCTGCGGGTCCCGGATGTTGATCAGCCGGCCCTGGCTGTCGAGCGTCTGCGAGAAATCTCCCCGCATCTCGGCCTCGGTCGGCATCGTCCAGTTGCGCAGCGGGCCGGGGCGGCTGACCAGCGGCGCCTCGAGCGAGTAGAAGAAGAACAGCTTCTTGCTCGAGCTTGGGCACCGGACCGCCCAGGTTGGCGCCATAGGTGTTGAAGCGGTAGCGCGGCTTCTTCGACGCCGTCCCGGTTGAGGAAGAAGTTGGTGGCGTTCAGCGCCTCGTGGCGGCCGTAGTAGTAGAGATTGCCGCGGTAGCGACGAGCCGCCGCTCTTGCTGACGATCTGGACCTGGCCGCCGCCGGCGCGCCCGTATTCCGCGCGGTACGAGTTGAGCAGCACCCGCACCTCGGCGATGGCGTCGAGGTTGATCTGCTGGGCCATCAGGCCGCTGTTGCCGACCTCGTTGCCGATCACGCCGTCGACGATGACGTTGCTCCAGTCGCGGCGGGCGCCGCCGACATTCGGGCACCGACGTGCCGAAGCTCATGCCGAGCGAGTCCACGGTGTTCTCGTAGCGCACGCCGGGGAGCAGCCGCATGATCGACGTCACGTCGCGGCCGAGCACCTGGGTCTGCTCGATCTGGGTGGCGGTGATGACGCCGCTGTGCTGCGTCTCCGCGGTGTTGACGTGGGCGCCGCGCGCCTCGACGGTCACCGTCTCACCGAGGCTGCCGACCTCGAGCGCGAGCGTGCCGACCGACAGCCGCTCGGCCGCGCTGAGCCGGACGTTGCGGCGCTCGAGCGTGCGGAAGCTGGCCAGTTCGACCGTGACCGTGTACGAGCCGGGCTGCAGGTTGGTCACCTGGAACTCGCCCCGCCCGTCGGTGACGGTGGGACGTTCGTCTTTCGTGGCCTCGCTGATGATGGTGACGGTGGCGCCGGGGATGACCGACCCCTGCTGGTCCGTCACCGTGCCCGACATCGTGCCGGTCACGGCCTGCGCGCCCAGCCGCCCGGCCGGGAAGGTCGCTGCCACGAGGCAGACCAGGAACACGTGCCACAACTGCTTTCTGCGCGTTGACATGGAGCCTCCTCGACCAACCTCTGAAGAACGGGCGCCTGTGGCGGGGACGTTACTGCCAGCTTCTCGCACAGTCAAACGGTTAATGTGGGCGTGGCAGGCGTTCGCACATTGAAACTGAGCCGTAGGTCTCGAGGCGGTGTTCGGAGCAGAAAGCCTGGACATTCCAACAGTTCCGCCTCTCAGGCGGCGGCTGCGGCACCGCGCGTCGTCCGCCCCTGTTTCGCAGGCCGCAATCACCGGCGCGCCGCCCCCTGCCGGGGTTACGGCGTGATGCGGCGGTACTTGAACTCCGTTGAAACTGGCTTGCCATCGCGCTGGCGGCCCACGACGATCGTCAGGGTGGCGGGATCGGGACTGGTGAAGGTGATCCTCACCGGGCTCGCCGCCGCTCCCCCTTCGAACACCGCCGTGCGCCCGTCGAGGCTGACGAGCGCATGGTTGATCGACTCGTCCCGCGGTTCCTGTCCCACGAGCCCTGGCCCGGGCGCGAAATGTTTGATCCGCAGCACGACGCCCTCTCCGTCCTGCTCCATGGCCAGCAACTCGTAGAGGGTCGCGCGCCCCTTCAGCAGGCTGCGGTACATCGCGATGATCGAACCGCCCAGCGGCGTGCTCCAGTGCTGCTCGATCGTGCGCTCGCCGAGCGTCCCCGTCCAGGCCCCGGCCACCCAGGCGAGCCCGTCCACCGTGGCTTTTGCCGGGGGCCTCGGCCCCTCCGGCGCCTGCGCCGCGGGCCACGCCACCGCGCACATCACCAGCAGGCCACACAGAACGGCTCGACACGTTGTCCGGCTCGGCACGAATCCTCCTCCCGCGCGTGGGCGCACGCGCCGTGCGAGACTATACGCGATCCGGCGGCGGCATTTTCGTCCGGCCGGCCGAAGGAGGCAGCGTGAGCGGGGTGACAACAGGGACGAGCGGGCCCAGCGGACTGCCGCTCGTCGAGCCGCGCGTGGCGCCGGCGCTCGATCCGGGCTTCCGTCCGGCGGTGCTCGCGGTGCGCGCCTTCCGGGACCTGGTTGCCGAGACGGGCAGCGGCGTCCCGGTGCGGCTGGCGCTGGAGCAGGCGGACGGGTCGATCTTCCGCTTCGACACCAGCGTGCTGCCGGAGGCGCACCCGCGGGCCGCGGCCAATGCGGTCTTCCTCGAACGGTTCGTCAAGTTCATCCTGTGGTCGCGTGGCGGCTGGCGCCTGCACGTGGACGCGCCGCCGGCGCTGGTGTCGGCCCTCGCCGCGCACTACCGCGACACGGCCACCGGCCGCTTCGACGCCGAGCTCGTCGGCGAACGCATGTTCGACCATCCCCTGACGATCGTCGCCGCCGGCGACCTGCCGGCCGAACATGCCGAGACGCGGCCGCTCGGCCGGCACCTCGACGGCTGCCGCATCGGCTTCGACCTGGGGGGCAGCGATCGCAAGGTCGCGGCGGTCATCGACGGCCGCGTGGTGTTCAGCGACGAGACGGTCTGGGATCCGTACCACAAGCCGGACCCGCAGTACCACTTCGACGGGATCATGGACTCGCTCAGGAAGGCGGCTGCGCACCTGCCCCGCGTGGACGCCATCGGCGGCAGCGCGGCGGGTGTCTACGTGAACAACCGCGTCAAGACCGGCTCGCTGTTCCGCGGCGTCCCGCGCGATCTGTTCGACGCGCGCGTGAAGGATCTTTTCTTCGAGGTGCAGGCCGCCTGGCACGGCGTGCCGTTCGAAGTCGCCAACGACGGCGAGGTCACGGCGCTGGCCGGCTCGATGTCGCTCGGCGAGAACGCCATCCTCGGGATCGCGCTCGGCACCAGCACCGCCGCCGGCTACGTCACGCCGGACGGCAACATCACCTCGTGGCTCGACGAGCTCGCGTTCGTCCCCATCGACTACAACCCCGGGGCCGCGGTGGACGAGTGGTCCGGCGACTACGGCGTCGGCTCCCAGTACTTCTCGCAGCAGGCGGTCGGCCGGCTGATGCCGGCGGCCGGCATCGACGCGCCGGCGGACATGGGGTTGCCCGACAAACTCAAGCTGGTCCAGGAGCTGATGGCGGCGCAGGACCCGCGCGCGGCGCGGATCTACCAGACCATCGGCATCTATCTCGGCTACGGCGTGGCGCACTTCGCGGCGTTCTACGACCTGCGCCACGTCCTGGTGCTCGGCCGCGTCACCTCCGGCGCCGGCGGCGACGCCATCATCGCCGGGGCGCGGGACGTCCTCGCCGTGGAGTTCCCCGACCTCGCCCGCCAGATCACCTTTCACGTTCCCGACGAGCACGACAAGCGGCACGGCCAGGCAGTGGCCGCCGCCAGCCTGCCCGTCATCGCCCGGTGACATCATGAATCCGTATCACCACTTCGTCTCCGAGCTCGCCCGGCTGCTCCGCGAGGGTAAGCAGTTTCCGCTCGGCGGCCTCGAGCCGCCGCCCCGGCAGGCGGTACCGGCCGACGCGCCGCGGGCGCTCATCTTCTCGCCGCATCCGGACGACGAGTGCATCATCGGCGGCCTGGCGCTGCGGCTGCAGCGGGAAGAAGGGCTGCGGATTGTCAACGTCGCCGTCACCCAGGGCAGCAACAAGGCGCGGCAGCACGAGCGCTGGGCCGAACTGAGCGCGGCCTGCGAATACCTCGGCTTCGATCTCGTCGGCACCGCGCCGGGCGGGCTGGAAGGCATCAACACCCGGACCCGGACTGCCGATCCGGCTGCCTGGAACGCCTCGGTCGAGGCGATCGCCGGCATCCTCGACGGACATCAGCCCGCGGTCGTGTTCTTCCCCCACGACGCCGACTGGAACAGCACGCACGTCGGCACGCACCACCTGCTCATGGACGCGCTCGCCCGCCAGCCCGCGTCCTTCGCCTGCCACGTCGTCGAAACCGAGTTCTGGGGGGCCATGGCCTCGCCGAACCTGATGGTCGAGTCGTCCACCGCGGACCTCGGCGACATGATGGCGGCGCTGTCGTTTCACGTCGGCGAGGTGCAGCGCAATCCGTATCACCTGCTCCTCCCCGCCTGGATGCAGGACAACGTGCGCCGCGGCAGCGAGCTGGTTGGCGGCCAGGGGGGAGCCGCGCCGGACTTCTCGTTCTGCACGCTCTACCGGCTCCGCCGATGGAAGGGGGGGGCGCTCGCGCCGATTTACGAGGGAGGGCGGAGCGTGGCCGACTCTGCGGGTGCCATGACGGCGTTCGCCACCACGTGACCGCCGTGCAGCACGCCGGCGCCGGCTTGCAGGAACGGACGGCGGCCCGGGTGTGGCGCCGCGGGGCGGCATGAGCGAGCTCACCATCGACTGCGACGCCATCCTCTTCGACATGGACGGCACGCTGGTGGACTCGCGCGCGCTCGTTGAACGGATGTGGCTGCTGTGGGCCGCCGAGCACGGCATCCCGGCCGACGCAGTGTTGGCCGTGGCGCACGGCCGCCGAACCTACGAAACCATGCAGCTCGTCGCGCCGTCGATCGCGACGCCGGAAGCCGCCGCGGCACTCGACGCGCGCGAAGCGGAGGAAGACGGGGGAGAGACGGCGATCCCGGGCGCCGCGGCCCTTCTCGAGGCCCTGCCCCGCCGACCGATGGGCCGTCGTGACCTCGGCCGGCCGACAGCTCGCCCGCGACCGGCTGGTCCGGGTCGGTCTCCCCGCGCCGCGCGTGCTCGTCGGCGCCGAAGACGTGCGTGCCGGGAAGCCGGAGCCGGAAGGCTACCTGCGCGCCGCCCGGGAGCTCGGCATCGCCGCCACCCGGACCGTCGTTTTCGAGGACACGCCCGCGGGCGCCGAGGCCGGCCTCCGCGCCGGCGCCACCGTCGTCGGCATGCAGACCACCTTTCCGGAGGTCGCCGGCTGCGCGGCCCTCATCCCGGACCTGCGGGGGGTCAGGGTGGGGAGATCGGGGCGGCGGGGGGATGAGGGTCGTGATCGAGGGCTAGGTTCAGGGTGCAAGGTGCAAAGTGCAGGGGTTCACCTGGTTCAAGGTGCAGGGTGCAGGGTTCGCCGGAGCGGTGACTGACGAGTCCGCGACTCTCGAGCAGGCCGTCCGGCGGGGACGCGGGGCGTCTTACGCCACCCCACAATCGCCGGATCGCCGACCGGCTGGCGGGCAGATACCGCTACTTCCAGCCGCTCGACTTGCGCGTGAACCGCGCGGGCAGGGCCGGTTTGGTTTCGGGAGGCGGGGCGGTGTCCTCGCCCGACGCCGCCGCAATCTCACGTTCCAGGTCTTCGTCGTTGGGGAGCCCCGCGAGCTGGTCCACGAACATCAGGGAGTGCTGCGAGGGGATCTCGAACTTCTTGCCGCACGTCTTGCAGGTGACCTGGTCGTCCAGCCGGAGCAGGTAGTCGCGCAGCTTCGCGAACTTGGCGCGGTCCCCCTCGTCCGCCCCGGCCGGCGGCCGTTCCTTCTTCGCGCGCCGGACCCACCGGACGCTATACTCGTTGGTTCGCCGGCACTTGGGGCACTGATACCGGCCCTGTCGGGTTTCCGGTTTCTCGGTAAAGAAGGCGCGTTCGTCGATGGCCATGGCCCGATGATAGCGCAGGGGGGGAAGACACGGGGGGTTCAGGGTGCAGGGTGCACGGGGTTCACGGTGCAGGGTGCAGGGTTCAAGGTTCCGGTTCAAGGTTCGCTGACCTTGAACCCGGCGCACCCTGCACCTTGCGACCTTGCACCTGCACCCTGCACCTTGAACCCCGAACCCTGCACCTTGCACCCTGCACCCTGAACCCCATGGACCCCAGACCTTCCGCGCCCGACGATCAGGAGCTCCGGACGACGCTGCAGCGCGATCTCGACGGCAAGCGCCCTGCTGCCGCGGCCCCGGCATCGACCGGCCGGCGGATCTTGCTCGCCCTGTGCTGGATCGGGCTTGTCCTCTCCATTGGCATGGTTGGCGCCGCCGTCTGGTTCCACTTCACCATGGACGACATCCTCCGCATCCCGTTCGTCTTCATCACCGCGGGCGCGGGCCTCATGCTGGGCGTGCCGTGCCTGAGCTATCTCCTCACGGGGAAGTTCACGGGGCCGCCGAATCCGTTCTTCTGACGGCCCGGACCGGGCCTTACCCCTTCACCGCGTAGCCCTTCTGCTGCAGGACCTCGCGGACGCGTTCGCGCAGGTCGCCCTGCAGCTCGACACCGTCCTCGATCGCCGTGCCGCCGGTGCCGCAGGCGCGCTTGAGCTCCTGCGTCAAGGCCTTGAGAAACGGCGCATTGCGCGGCAGGCCAAAGACGACGGTGACGGTCTTGCCGCCGCGGCCGGCCTTCTCCATGCGCAGCTTCGCGACAATCCGGACCGGCACCGGTTCGTCGCGGCCGGCATGCTGGCTGCACTTGCACTCGCGCGCCGGCCAGCCGCAGCGGGTGCACAGCTTGCCAGCGCCCGTGGAGTACACCGTCCGGACGTTCCTGTCAGTCATGGGTGTGGCTGCGACCGGTTCGCCGACGCCCTCTACTGCCGGTCGAAGACGGCTGTCGAATCCTTGCTGTTGAACGTGAGGCTTTCGATCCGCTCGGTCACGGACAGGCGGGCGCTCGCGTCTACGGTCCAGATCTTGACGAGCTTGCGCTGGCTGCTCGAGAACTCCTGCCGCAGCGTCTGGCGCTCCCACTTCGACTTCACCGTGATGAGGCCGCCGGGCACCTGCATGCGCGACGTCTTCCCGTCGGTCTTGAAGAGCCACTCGCCGCGCGGTTCGGTGAACCGGATCTCCCCCTCGGTTGCCGCGATGGCGATCTCGAGCGGCACCTGGTGCAGCACATCCAGGGCCGCCTGGGCCGCGACCTCCTCGGCCATCAGCGGCGAGGCGTCGGAGCCTCCGCCACCGCCGCCACCGCCGCCCCGGCCACCGCGCTGCACGCCGGCACCCGCCACCGCGAACAACGCGCCGCCGCCCCGCCGTCCGCCGCGCGCCCCGCCAGGCGGAGCCGCGAGGTTGGGGCTGAGCGCCGTATTGAGCTTCCAGGCGCCCGTCATCCGTGCGGCCAGAGTTCCCGGCGCGACGTGCTGGGCCGTCGCGGGCACCGGCAACAGTGCGGCCAGCGTGATGAGCAAGGGATACGTGACGAGCAGCTTCATGCGCGCAGCTCCGTTGTGACCTGAACAGTGGCCGGCCGCCAGAATAGCACTGAGGACGGCGGGGAGCGCGCCTGGCCGTCGCCCCGTTCAACGGGATGGATGGCCGGCGGCGGTCCGGTCGCGGGCGCCGCCCGCGGGCCCTTCCCACACGACCCGTCCATGCTCGAGGGCGCACACCCGGTCGCACAGCGCCTCGGCCTCGTCCATGCTGTGCGTGACCATCAGGATCGCGCGACGGCCGTCGCACCAACGCCGCAGAACGGCGTGCAGCGTCTGCCGGAACGCGGGATCCACGCTGCGCGTGGGCTCGTCGAGCAGCAGCACCGACGGATCGCCGATCAGTGCGCGCGCCAGGCCCAGCCGCTGGCGCATGCCGTCGGAGTAGGTCTCGACGTTGACCGACATCGCCTGCCCCAGCCCGACCACGTCGAGCCATTCCGCCGCGCGCCGCCGCGCCTCGCGGCGCGGCACATCGTCGAGCACGGCAAAGAACTCGAGGTTCCAGCGGGCGGACATCCGGGCGTAGAACCCGTGCCCGGCGGCGCCGCTGTAGCCGAGCGTCCCGCGCGCCCCCGCCTCTCCCCCGCTGTCCGGGCTGCGCACCTCGATGGTCCCCACGGTCGGCTCCACCAGCCCGGCGGCAATCTCGAGGAGCGTGGTCTTGCCGGCGCCGTTGGGCCCCATCAGCCCGACGATCTCCCCGTAGCGCACCGACAGCGAGACGTCGGACAGCACGGGTGGACGCGCGGACGCCGCGGCGAACCCCGGCGCAGGGAAGACTTTCGAGAGGCCTGCAATTGCCAGCGCCACCGCCATCGGCCGGTTCGCGTCAGGCACGGCCGAGCGTCCCGTGCACTCGCGCGTAGCGCAACCCGGCGCTGAACATCGCCGCGCTGGCCGGCGGGGTCACGGCGGCAAACAGCGCGAGCGCCGCCAGCTCCGGCCCGATGGCAGCGACCGGCGCGTTGTCGAGGAGCGTGGCGCGCAGGCCGTTGATGGCGTGCGTGGCCGGCAGCCAGGGGGCAACTTCGCGCAGCCAGGCGGGCAGCACGGCCGAGGGGTAGAGCCCGCCGCTCAGCAGCCACGACGCGCTGACGAGCGCGGTCACCGCCGCCTGCGTCCCGCGCGACACCAGCGACAGCGTGGCCAGCGCCAGTCCGAGGCTGCTGAAGGTGATGAGCGAGAGCAGGAACACCAGCGCCGCCCCCGCCAGGTTGCCGGTCAGGACCGACCGGCCGAGCACCACGCCCACGATCACGTAGCCCGCCACGTCGAAGCTGGCCCGGCAGAACGGATAGATCGACGACAGCGCCACGAACGCCAGCGGCGACGTCCGCGTCGTCAACGTGGACTTCAGCGTGCCGGCGCGCCGGTTGTCCTGGATCACCTGCGTGAACATGACCAGCACCGTGGTCATGTAGCCCTGCACCATGATGCCGATCAGCAGGAACCCGAACGGCGAATAGCCTTCGACCCGCTCGCGGGTGAGCTGCGTCGCGAGAAAGTAGTAGGCCACGACCGCCAGCGCCAGGTGACCCACCTGCAGGACGAAGGACCAGGGGGACCCGAAGTCGGACGCGGCGTCCCGCTCGATGCAGACGCGGGCTTTCTGCGCAATCAGGCCGATTTTTTGCATCCTTCTCCTTATCGGCCGCAGAAGTGCGCCCCTTGCCGGCCCCACGACGAAACTCGTTATTGCAGTATCATTTCGCGACCGGCAGGCAGCGGTTGAGTTCCAGAATGGCACATATGGTGGACACCGGCCGCCGCGTGCAGCGGGCGGACGATGGCGAGTCGTTCGTCACGCGGCGGATCGCGGGGGAAACGATCATCGTCCCGATCAGCGGCAACGTCGGCGACCTCGAGTCGGTCTACACGCTCAACGAGGTCGGCTCGTTCGTCTGGCAGCTGATCGACGGCCACCGGACCGCCCAGGCCCTGGCCGCGGCGGTTTGCGCCGAATACGCGGTCGAGCCCGAACAGGCGGCGCGCGACGTCGACGAGCTCCTGACCACGCTCGAGGCAAGAGGGCTGGTGCGCCCGCCGGACGGGTCGCGGAGGGACGGATGAAAACGGCGACCTACGGAGCCTTCAGCGAGCAGCTGCACGGGGCGGCGGTCTCCCGCCAGCTGCCGTTGACCGGCACCATCGAGGTGACCCACCGCTGCCCGCTGACCTGCGCGCACTGTTACAACAACCTGCCGATGTCGGACGCGACCGCCCGGCAGGGGGAGCTGACCACCGCGGAGCACTTCCGCATCGTCGACGAGCTCGCCGATGCCGGCGGCCTCTGGCTCCTCTACACCGGCGGTGAGATCCTCGCCCGCCGCGACTTCCTCGACATCTACACCCACGCCAGGCGCAAGGGCTTCCTGATCACGCTGTTCACCAACGGCACGATGATCACACCGCGCGTGGCCGACCATTTCGCTGCCTGGCGTCCCTTCGCCATCGAGATCACGCTCTACGGCCGCACCCGCGAGACCTACGAAGGCCTGACCGGCATTCCGGGCTCGTACGACAAGTGCCTCCGCGGCATCGACCTGCTGCTCGAGCGGGGCCTGCCCCTCGCGCTGAAGACCGTGGCCGTGTCGATGAACGTGCACGAGATCTGGGAGATGCAGCGCTTTGCCGCCAGCCTCGGCGTCCAGTTCAAGTTCGACTCGGCGATGAACCCGCGCATCGACTGCTCGCAGAGCCCGCTCGCGGTCCGGCTGACGCCCGAGGAGATCGTCGCGCTGGACATGCAGGACGAGCAGCGGATGGACGAGTGGGCCCTCTTCGCCCGGAACTACTTCAAGCCCGCCAACCCGCCCGAACGGCACGACGAGCTGTACCACTGCGGCGGCGGGGTCGACTCGTTCTCGATCGATCCCTACGGCGGGATGAGCATCTGCGTGCTCTCGCAGCGCGACAAGTTCGACCTCAGGACCGGCTCCTTCACCGACGGCTGGCACGGGTTCCTGAACACCGTGCGCCAGAAGAAGATCACCCGGCCGACCAAGTGCATCGAGTGCGAGCTCAAGACGCTGTGCGGCATGTGTCCGGCGAACGGCGAGCTCGAAAATGGCGACGCCGAGGCGCCGGTGGACTTCCTGTGCCGCGTGGCGCACCTCAGGGCCTACACCTTCGGGCTGCCCTTCGGCGCGCATGGCGAATGCGAGTACTGCGAAGGCGGAAGCGGCCATGCGGAGATGATGCGGTCGGCGGCGCGCGTCAAGGCGCTGACGCCCGGGGTCAAGCTGCCCGGCGCCCGCCGCGTCCTCCCGGTGCTCCAACAACCGGCCGCGGCCGGCTGCGGCAGCGGCGGCGGCTGTCACTCGTGCGGGGGGCACTAGGGGGGAACACGGCAAGGGCTAAGGGCGAAGGGCTAAGGGCGAAGGGCTAAGGGCAAAGGCCGAAGGCCTGAGAGAGGACGAGAGATGACCATGAAGCCAGATTCACCGCAGGACGACCGGCGGCCGTATCAGAAGCCAGAAGTCACGCAGGTCTCGCTGCGCCCTGAGGAGGCGGTGCTCGGGTCGTGCAAGACCAGGTCGTCGTCCGGTCCCGGCCAGGGCACCTGCCGCGCACCCTCGCCCTGCAGCTCGATCGGATCGTAGCGCCCGCGGGCTCGTCCTCTCGGACATGACGTTCACGGTGCGCGTTGCCGACATCACGACGCGCGTGACCTGCGAGGACGCGACCCTCACGCTGGCCGTGTCCGAGGCGGTCCGGCCGTTCCTGGCGCCGGGGGACCGGCCGGAGGCCACGATCGACGTCACGCGCGCGGCCAGTCTCGAGGAGCCGCGCGGCACGCAGCTGTTCGACGCCGGCCTCGTCTGGCGCCTCTACCGCCACGACACCGACTTCGTTTTCAGCTTTTCCTCGGCGGCCTTCGGCGCGGCACCCTACAAGCTCGCCCGCTTCGACTCCACCTTCACCAGCGGCGTGCTCGTCTTCAACGACAGCTACCTGCCCGGCGCCCGCACGATCGATCCGCTGGAGTTTCCTCTTCCGGAGCTGGCCATGATTGCCCAGCTCGCCCGCGGGCGCGGCGTCGAGATCCATGGCTGCGGCATCATCGATCGCGACGGTTCCGCCTGCCTCTTTGCCGGGCAGTCCGGCGCCGGCAAGAGCACGATCGCCCGCCTCTGGCACAAGGCTGGCGCCACGATACTGAGCGACGATCGGCTCGTGCTGCGCATCAGGGATGGCCGCGTCTGGATGTACGGCACCCCCTGGCACGGCGAAGAAGCCTTCGCCTCGCCGGCGTCGGCGCCGCTCTCGCGGATCTTCTTCCTCCATCAGGCACCGGAGAACCGGATGCGCCCGACCCGGGGCGCGGACACGCTGGCGCGGTTGTTCGGCTGCTGTTTCCCGCCGTTCTACGACAGGGCCGGCATGGACTTCACGCTCGAGGCGCTGGCCGGCGATCATCGACCGCGTGCCCTGCTCCGAGCTGAGCTTCGTCCCCGACGCGACGATCGTGGACTTCGTGCGGGCCGGAACCGTGGCGTGACGACGGAAGAGGCCGTGCTGAGCGCGCTGTTGCGCGGCGAGGAGGCGCGGTGGCCCCTCCCGGGCGACGTCACGCCGGACGCGTTCCTCGCCGCCGTGGCCCGCCACGGCCTGCAGCCGCTGGTGGCCCGGCAGGTTCGCCGCCGCCTGCTCGTGAATGCGCCGGCGGCGATTGTCGCAGCCGCTGGCGCGCGCCGCCGTCCAGCACGCCGCGATCGAAGGACGGCTGGGCGCCGAGGTCCGCCGCGTGGTCGATCGACTCGCGGCCGCCGGCGTCCCGGCATTGATCCTCAAGGGCACGGCGCTCGCCTACACGCACTATCCCCATCCCTGCCTGCGGCCGCGCACCGATACCGACCTCCTGATTCGGCCGGAAGACCGCGCGGCGGTATTCGCGCATCTCGAAGACCAGGGCTACGAGCCGCTCAACATGACAGAGGGCGAATCTCGTGCTGCACCAACGCTCCTACACCCGCATCGACGGCCTCGGCGTCCGTCACGTGTTCGACCTTCACTGGAAGGTGGCCGGGCCGCCGCATGGTGGCGGACGCGCTGCAGTGGGACGAGCTCGCGGGAACCGCGGTGCATGTCGAGGCGCTCGGCGGGCACGCGCGCGCGCCTGGCGACGCGCATGCGCTGCTGCTGGCCTGCCTCCATCGCATGGCGCACCACTACGACAACCCCCGGCTGATCTGGCTCTACGACATCCACCTGCTGGCGTCGGGGCTCGATGAAGACGCGATGCGGGCATTCCTGCACCTGAGCAACGAGAAGGGGCTGGGGGAAATGTGCCGCCGCAGTCTCACGCTGGCGCGGGAGCGCTTCCGCACCACGCTGCGGGGCGGAACGTCCACTGGATGGATGGAGACGATGGGTGCGGCCTTGGAGCGGCCGGGATCAGGCGCGGCCGGGCGGGTCTTTCACCACGACGTCCGCCCGATCGATATCCTTGCCGCGGACCTGAAGGCGCTGCCGTCGTGGCCTCGACGCCTGCGCCTGCTGCGCGAGCACGTCTTCCCGCCCGCGGCCTACATCCGCCGCCGCTACGGGGTCGCGAGCCCGCTTGCCCTCCCCGGCCTCTACGCGCACCGCCTGCTGACCGGCGTCTGGAAGTGGCTACGACCCGCCCGCGGGACGGATCCGTTCGCCTGACGGCGGCGGCTTCGCCGGCGGCGCCTGGCGCGGCGCACCGTTCTCGACGTTCGCGCCGGCCTGTCCCTTCACGGGTGTCTTCACGGGTTTCGCCGCGGACTTGGCCGAGGGCGCACCCATCGCCGCTTCCGCTTCAGGCACAGCCTCCGGCTCCGCCGCGGGTGACGTCCGGAAGCTCTTCATGGCGCCCACCTTCCGGCCGCCCCCGGCTTCTTCCGCCAAGATGCGGAAGTAGTAGATGGTGCCAGGCACCAGGCCGGTCAACGCCGCTTCATGCGACACGCGCGCGGCCTCAGCCTCGTGCAGCGTGGTGGACGAGGCGGTCGTCTCGTCCGGCCCCCACAGGAACCCGACGCGGGCGCCGGCGCCCAGGCGTTTCACGCCGCCATTGAGCGTGGCCGACGTCGCCGTGATCTGCGTGGCATCGTCTGTGGTCACGACCCCCGGCCACGGCTGCGGCAACTGCCCGGTCCACACGACCGCCGGCAGCATCTGCAGCGGCGCCTGCGGCTGCTGCGGATTCTCCTGCCGCGGCGCAGGCAGTGCGGACGCCGGGCGGGCGGTGCGGCTCTGCGCCGCGCTGGCTGCCGGCACAGGAGCCGCCGCCTGTTCCGGGCGTTCGGACGCCGGACTGGCAACATCCTCGGGCGCTACGCGCACACTCGGGGCTGTGGGGCCGGCAGGTGCCGCAGCGGGCCAGCTGGCCCCGGTAGTCCTGGGACCGGCAGTCGTGACCACCGGGACACTCGGCGAACCCGGAGGCCCTCCTGGAACGCCGCTCCCCGCGAGGCCAGCATCATCGACCGGTGCGTGTGGTGCCGGAGGCCGGTTGGAGTCTTCGACGATCACGATGCCGAACTCCAGGAGCGCCGCCCGCACATCTTCGAGATCGACATCGCCGGATCCGGGCGGCGTCGGCCCCGTCGGGTCCCACGCTTCCATGAACCACGCAACATCGAGCGGCTCGCCGGCGGCAGCGCCGTGGAGCGTCCAGCCGTCGGGCCAGATGCCGTGCAGCTGCTGGAGCGTGCTGCCCGGCGCTGGATCCAGCAGCACGACGGCGCCCGTCCAGGGCTGGTGCAGGTACACCTCGGCACTCGCATCACCGTCGAGATCGCCGATCGCGGTGCTCGCCCACGCGGGGCCCACGCCAGAGGCCAGCGCGGCCGAGGCGCCGGCAGCGGTGGGCATCACGGCCCAGGCACCCGTGTCCGGGGCATAGAGGACCGCCTCGTCGCGGCCATCTCCCGTGACATCGGCCGTCTGAAGGGCGCGGCCTGCCGGCCAGGTACCCGATCCTCCGATCACGAACCGTCGCGGAGCCGTACTGAGCCAGCCTTCCCAACGCCCGCTGACCGGCTCGTAGAGGATCAGATCACGGCGGCTGTCGCCGTTCAGTTTCGCCACCGCCCATTCGAGGTTCCGATGCGTCGTCGTGCTCTGCACGATCGACGCAGGGGCGTGCGATTCGCTGTACATCACGCGCAAGCGGCCGGATACCCGGTCGTAGGTCAGGATGTCTGCCAGGCCGTTGCCGTCGAAATCACCGGTCCTGACGGTCAGCCGAATCTTCCAGCGGCCGGTGCCGAAAGCAAACTGCCCCTGCGCGTCCGCGACGCCGATCGAGAAGGCGCCGCTCTCGGGCTGGTAGATCACGAGGTCGTCGCGGCCATCGCCGTTGAGGTCGCCCAGATGGACCTGTGCTTCCGGCAGCGTGGTTCCCGCATCTTCGGCGAACCCGGTGCCGGTGTTCACCAGCCGCGCCCACTCGCCGGAGGCCGGATCGTACTGGAAGAGATCCGCCAGGCCGTCGCCGTCGAAGCTGGCAGCCTGCACGTCACGGCCCACGGGCCAGTAGCCGCCGGCCAGCAGCGTGTCGGTGGCGGTCCAGATCTGCCATTCTCCGGTCTGCGGACGATAGGCGAGCGTGTCGGCGCGCCCGTCGCCGTCGAAGTCGGCGAGCCGCTCGCGTCGCACCTGCGCCGCTCCCACGGCCCCACTGCCGCTCCCCGTGGAGCCGCCCGTCCCGTCCCCGCCGCTGCCTCCGCCGGTTCCCGGCGCGGTGTAGACGCCAAGCAGCCGCGTGGCCGGATCGCCGAAGAACACCCAGGAGCGGCGGATGTCCCGCTGCCGCACCACCCGCTTGGCGCGCGCCGCCGCCTCGCCGAGCGTCAGCGTCCGATCCTGGAACAGCATCCGGAACAGCTCGCGACTGACGACCTGCTGCGTCGCCGCCGACGTGAGGCCGGACGACGCCCAGGCCGCCACGGCGCCGCCACTCGGCATCCGCAGGAGCGCCTCGGCCAGGCTCTCCTCGTCGTAGATGCCGTGGAAGAACCCGTTGAGACAGTTCATCGCGACGACGAACGGCAGCCGCGAATCGCCCAGCCAGCCGCTGCGCGCCCGATCGCTGCTCAGCAGGTCCCCCTGCCGGCCCCACAGCTGCGTGGATCCGTGCCCCTGGTAGCTGACGACCAGCCGGCCTTCCGTCACCTGCGCGGCCAGCGCGTCCCCGGCCCCGGTTCCGAGCGTCTTCCTGAGCACCTCGTGCGAACGGAACCCGGCAGGCAGCAGGGCGGCGAGGCTCCGGCTCGCCGATTCGAAGTCGTTGGTCACGTCATTGTCGTCGGACACCAGCGTCACGTCAGACGTCCAGGCGCCGGCGGCCTGCGTCTCGTAGCCGGCAATCTTGCGGGCCAGGGCGTCGGCCTGCTCGACGCTCCGCGCGGGCAGGCGTCCCACCGCCACGTCCGGCAGCCCATCGTCGTCGAAGTCCGCGAACCAGTCGTCCGACGCCGTTTCGAGCGCGACCGCGGCCATCGACAGCAGCCGCGTCGGCACGAGGTCGAAATCGCCGAGGCCGCTGTAGTTGCGCGGGTCCATCGTGGCGTCCCCGGCCAGGACCACGAAGCGCGGCTTGCCCTGCCAGGTGGCGTGCGCCCACCGGAGAAACCGCCGCAGCGCCAGCGGACTCTTCTCGCCGTAGTTGAACTCGTCGTAGACATCCTCGATATCGATCACGGCGCTGCGGTAGCCCTGATTGGTCCGCAGGGCGAGCAGCGGCGCGAGCGCTGCCGCGAACTGGCGCGGCGCGAGGACGAGATAGTCGAGGGCGTTGCCGGAGGCGTGCAGGCTCGAGGGCTGGTTGGCCCGGACGAACACCGGACTGGCGACCGTGAGGTCGGTGAAGGCGAACAGCCGCCTGGCGCCGGGCGCTGGCGCGTCGATCTCCACCGAATAGAGACCCTCGTCCGGCTGGACCGTGGCCGACAGCTCGACAATCGCGACCGGGTTCGTGACGTCCACGACGCGGATCGACGGGGTCGAGAAGCCCCGGATGGTGACCGCTCCCTGGCCGTCCGCCGTCGTGAACACCAGCTGATCGGCATCCGCCCGGTGGGTCTGCCAGTAGCCGATGTTGATGTGGTCCACGAGGCTGAAGTCGGATTCGCCGCCGCGGGCAATCAGGCTGACGACGTTGTCGCCGTCCCGCAGCACGGTGGCCGGCAGCGTCAGGCGGAACACCGCCCTGTCCTGCCCGACGAACGACACTTCGTCGATCTCGGTGCCGTTCACGGACACGGCGACCCGGTGCGGGCTGTCGGCGCCGGCATCGGCATTGACGCCCTGCAGCGCCAGTTCCATCGTGGCCGGGCCGGCGCCCGCCTGCAGGTCGGTGTTCGGCAGCCGGACGTGGCCGTGGTCGGCTCGTAGTCGGAGACGAGGGCGCCGAACCAGTTCTCGACGTCGCCGTTGCGCAGCGCGGCAAAGTAGACCGAGCGTTCCTTGTACTGCACGCCCTGCCAGAAGGCCCGGTCGGCAGACGGGGCGGCATTGCGGCGCGGCGTCACGGCCATCCGGCGTCCGGGTCCGGTCCCCGCCGCCAGCCAATAGACGCGGGTGTCGGTGTAGGCGGTGTCCAGGCCGGTGGCAAAGAACTCGACCGCGTCCCCGGCATCGAAGCGGCCGTCTTCCTGCCCCGTCACGCGGACTGCCTGCTCGACGCCGTCCACGAAGAGCCGCAGCGTGCGCGGGTCGACCGCCGCGCTGAGGCCGGCGTCCACGAGCGCCGGCTGATCGACGCGGTACCAGCCGGGACGGGTGATGCCAATCTTCACCGCCCCCTGCATCGCGAGCGTCCACTGCGTGTGCAACGGGTCTTCCGGCCGCGGCCGGACGAACTCGAGCGTGGCGCCGTCGGCGCGCCCCGTGACGATCGGCCGCGTTTCCCCGGACGCACAGGGCTGCGCGACCGTGGTGCCCGGCGCCTGTTCGCGGCAGGTGCCCTCGCCCAGCGCATTCGACGTGACCACGGGGGGCACCTGCGCGCCGCCCGCCGCCGGCGTGACCGGCCCATGCCAGGTGCTCCGGCCATCGAGGTCGACGTCCTCGAGCCAGTAGACCGCCTGCGGATCGAGGGCCTCCCCCGCGAGATCCCAGAAGGCGTAGTTGCGCTGGCCATTTTCGGCGGTGCCGCGCCCGAGCGTCAGACCGGAGCCGCCGACCAGCGTCGAGGTCGCCCGGGTCCGCACGCCGTTGATCTCGCGGTAGACATGGAACCCGAGATTGTCGATCTCGTAGCCCGTTTTCCACTGCAGCAGCACGCCGCGGTCGTAGCGGGCGCCCGTGAAGGAGAGCAGCGTGACCTCGGTGACCGACATCGGCGCCATCGCGAGATACAGGATCTGCGTCTGGACGTTGTTGTTGGTCAGCCAGTTGAGCGTGAACCCGTCGCTGTCGAGACTGCTCAGCGTCGCTTCGGCGTTCGGCGGTGTTGTTGTTCGTTGTCCGCGACGACGAAGGCCCGGCTGGTCTTGTCCACCGCCCGCACGCTCGTCGTGGTGACCGCGTTCTGGTCGGTCATCGCCGAGCTGCCGTGCGTCGTGCCGTCGGAGGCGCCAATCCCCCAGCGGGCGTGCGCGACGGGCGACGGCGCGGGTCACGTCCTGGAAGCTGGTGAGCAGCACCATGCTCGGCTGGAAGCCGACGCCGGTGATCGCCTGGTTGACCGGCGCCGGCGTGGCGTTCGTCTTGTTGAACGCGCCCGGCTTGACGTTGACGCCCTTCAGCGCCAGCGACAGCACGCGGGCAGCGGCGGCGCTGGCGGCGTTGCTGAAGTTGACCGTGAAGCCGTCGGCGTCCATCGAGACGAAGGACGCTCGCTTCTGGACGGCTCAGTCCGTTGCTGAACGAATAGAGTCGCGGCGTCGGTCTGCTGCCCGCGCTGGGTGTCGGAGGTCGCGGCGTTGTCCACGGTCAAGAACGTCGTGGCCCACTGGTCGCCATCGGCGTCCATCGCGCCCAGGCCAAAGCCGGCGCCGGCCAGGTTCGACGGCACCGCCCCGGTAAACGCGTGCGTGCCGTGCGCATGGATGACGGCGTTCGGCTGGAATCCGACCCCGGTGACCGACTGGTTGCCGGTCGAGGTCCTCATGTTCCACTGCAGGACCTTCGCGGACACGTCGGTGCCGCCAATCACGATGTAGTGGATGACGTAGGCGTTGGCGTCGTTGGTCGTCCAGTTCAGCGTGAAGTTGGTGGCATCCCACGACTGGAGATCGGCCTCCGCCACCAGCACCTCGCCCCACTGGACGATCGTCAGGGCCTTGTTGGCCATCCGCGTGCTGGCATTCGAGATCACGGCCTGCGCCGTTTGACTTGCCGCCGCGACCGAGCGGCTCGTCGTGCCGTCGGTCATGCCGAAGCCGAACAGGTACGACGTGTTGCGCGAACGTTTCGTTGGTCTTGCCCTCGGTCCACAGAATGATGGCCTTCGGCACCGAGCCGAGGCCGTGGGCGATGACCTGCGACGCCGGCGCGCCGCCGGTGCTCTTGGTGAAGCTGCCCTTCTTGAACCCGGGACCCTGATCGAACTGGACGACGAACCAGGCGACGTCGGCGGTGTCGGCCGTGCTGGTGCGCGTCAGCGTCAGATACCGGGCCCAGGGCGACGGCCGGAGCGCGATCGTCTGGGCGGCGCCGACGTCGCCGTCGCCCGAGGCGATCGCCGCCAGCGGGCCGGTCGCGCCAATCGCTGCCTGTAACGCGTAGTTGACCTCGAGCGCCATGCCGCAGCAGTTCGGCACCGTTTCGCTGGCGATGTCCACGACCTCCGTCATGCCCGTCGGCGGCGTCCACGTGGCGCTGCTCGAGAACGAGTGCACCGACAGGATCATCTGGTCCCTGCACGGTGGTGTTGATCGCTGGGCGCGGTGTGCGTCAGGCCGTTGCCGGTGATGCCGCCGGCTTCGACGTCGATGGGGTTGACGGTGTCGACGTTGGCGAACGAGAGGATGCCGCCGACGGTGCCGGTGGACGTGTTGAACGTCCACGCATAGCTGGCCGGCTCGGCGTTGTCCGCCGTCTTCCAGTAGACGGCCAGCGAGTTGGCCGAGCCGCCGGAGTTGTCGGACCGGCGCAGCAGCGTCCAGCCGGCCGGCGGTGTGACCACCGCCGTGTGAGGCCGGAAGCCGATCGAGGCGATCATCACGTCGTCTTCGAAGGTGCCGGCCGGTTTCGGGATCGTGAGCGTGAGCGTGCCCGAGCCGGCGGTCGCCGTCGAGGATGTCCGGAGCGCGATGCTGGCGTCGAGCGTGACGGAGGCGACGCCGGTGACGTCGTCCCCAATGTAGGGACTGGCTCCCGTGTTCTGGCCGCCGCCCGACTGGCCGGAGCCGAACGGCACCATCCGGGCGGTGTTCACGGACGACGGCAGCTGGACGGTGGCGGTCGGACACACCGGCGGCGAAAGCTGCTCGAACCGGCCTGGACGATCGTGGCGTCCTTCAGTTCGACCGCCTGCCAGACGATCTCCGTGATGTCGTCGCCCGAGCCGCTGACGCTTCGGTCGATCGTGACCGTGTTCGGGCTGGTGAGCCGCGCGCGGAGGAGCCGTGCGCCCACGGTCGGACTGCCGCCCGGCGAGCGCCAGCCGGCCAGGACGAACGTCTTGTTGACATCGACCGCGGGGCTCAGGGTTGCCGTGACCGAGGTCGTCGACCCCGTCATCGAGGTGATGCGACCCCTTCTGCACGTTGATGTCGGCCGCGTTGGTGAACTCGACCACCTGCCAGGCAATGACGTGCCCCGACGAGGCGTCGGCGCGGAACTGCAGGTTGGTGGTGCTCGTGATCTCGCCGAGGGTCGGGTCGTCCGACCCCCACGTCGCGTCCCCCGCGGCGGCCGTCTTCGACCACAGCACGAACGCCTGGTTGACCGCCGCGAGCGCGCTGAGCGGCACGTCGACGGTCGTGGCCGACTGCGTCACTTCCCCGCGCTGCACCCTGACGCCGGACGCCCAGGTCACCACGTACCAGCGGATCTCGATCGGCGCCGGCTCCGGCGCCACGCCGTCGGTCACCCGCACGAACTCGATGGTGGTGGCGTTGGCCAGACGGCCGCGGATGACCGACCCGACAGGCCGGTTGCTGTCGTGGCGGGTCGAGAAGAAGAGCACCGACTTCGTCGTATCGACCGAGGTAATCGTGACGGACTGGGTGCCGTTGGCGACGCTGGTCAGCGCGCCCGCCTGGGTATTCTGGACGGACGCGGCCTCCGCTGCAGGAGCCCCGCCCGTCAGGCTCCAGAGGAGCAGGCACACCAACGGCAGGACGCGGGCCGGGCGTGCGTTCGGACGCACCCGTAGCCGGAAGCTGAGCATAGCAACCTGCATTCAGCAAGCAGGGTGCCGACATTCCGCGATTGCCTAAGCGATTTGCCGGTGGACGGTTACCGCCGTCTTTCCAGGCCGCGTCGAACATGTGCGCGGGCGGGAGTGTTCCAGAATGGAGTCGGCGATAACGGTTTCGTCTTTGCGATTACAGACCTGGACGGCGCGGATCTGCCGTCAGGACGACCACCGTGCAAGCAGCCATCGTCCGGTCCGGCGAAGGGGCGCCGGGAGCCGGGAACTCCACCGCGCTGCCCCGCTCGACGGCGACGATCCTGGCGAGCACCTCGGAAGGCGCGACCGGTTCGTCGCAGGCCGGTTCGGCATCGCCTCGCAGAAGGAAGGCGACGACAGCCTCGTCCTTCCTGCGGACGTGGACCACGCGATGCGCAATCCCGCGGTGGTGTTTCCGGTACAGGAGGACATCGCCGGGCTGAACGGCGGCCGGGCCGACAGGCTCCAGGACGAGCGCGTCGCCGTCGTTGATGGCGGGCCGCATGCTCGCGCCGCCGGCGCGAAAGCGCACACGAAAGCCGTCCGCGAGCAGCTGCGCGCTGGCGGCGAGGAACAAGCGCGCGTCCCGTCTGACGACCTTCATGCCTCCCCTTCGATGCCGGTGCGGCCACCTCTCCGCCCGTAGCCTCCCGCTGAAGCACGTCGCGTGCCCGCGCGCCGTACGGCCAGCGGGCGGAGTCAGCTTGCGGGCGCCCGGGGGACGTGCAAGACTCCGCTCGTGACATCGCTGTTTCCGCCCGCGACCCGGTGTTTCGTGTGGCTCGGCGCCTGCGCGCTTCCGGTCCTGATGGCGGCGCAGGCTTCCGATCGGGCGAAGGCGCTGCACCAGGACGCGCTGGTCTTCGACGCCCATGTCCATGTGGTGAACCGGCAGTTCTACCATGGCGGCAACATGGGACAGCGGGTCGAAGACGGGCAGTTCGACCTGTCGCGGGCCCGCGACGGCGGTCTCGACGCGATGTTCTTCAGCCTGTTCGTGACCGAGCAGTACTACCCCGCCCGCCTCGAGACCAGGCAGGTGCTCCGGCTCGTCGACGCCGCCTACCGCCAGCTGGAAGCCAACAAGGACACCGTGGAGCTCGCCCTGACCGCGTCGGACATCGAGCGCATCGGGAAGTCCGGCAGGATCGCCGCTTTCATGGACCTCGAAGGCGGCTTCAACCTGGACGGTGACCTTGCGGTTCTCCGCACGCTCTACCGCCTCGGCCTCCGCGCGTTCCAGCTGCCTGCCCACAACTGGGCGAACGGCTTCGCCGACTCCTGCTGCGCGCCGCCGAGATGGCAGGGGCTCAACGAGCACGGCCGGGCGGTCATTCGCGAGGCCAACCGTCTCGGCATGGTGATCAACGTCTCCCATGGCTCGGACGAGACGATTGCCCAGGCGATCGAGATCAGTTCCGATCCTGTCGTCGCCACCCATCACGGCCTGCGCAGCGTCAACGACATCCCCCGGACGATGCCGGACGAACTGCTGAAGAAGCTCGCGGCCAAGGGGGGCGTGATCGGCTTTCAGATCGGCAACGAGTTTCACAACGTGAAGGTCTTCAACTGGCGGACGCAGCGGGCCGGCCGGCCGTTCTGGGACACCAGCGAGATCGGCCGCCGCAAGGAAGCCGAGATGACCATCGAGGAGATCGACGGGCTGGTGGCGCCGCAGTTCCCGATGGTCGGCGTGGACGCCCCCGACGACATCCGGCTGACGCCCTCCGACTGGCTCGCCGTCGTCGAGCGCGCGATCGCGCTCGTCGGCGACGACCACGTCATGCTCGGATCGGATTTCGACGGCGGCCCGACGCTGCCGCGCGGCATGCGCGACGTCCGCGACCTGCCGCTGCTGACACGCGCGATGCTGCAGCGCGGCTGGTCGGAGGCCCGGATCAGGAAGTTTCTCGGCGGGAATCTGCTGCGGGTGGTCCGCCAGGTGACGGAGGGGAAAGGATAGACCCCACAATCCGCTCCTCGCCGCTGTAGACGAGGAACCGCGTGCCCCGCAAGAAGCCCACGAGCGTGACGTTCATCTCCCGGGCAAGCTGCACCGCCAGGCTCGAGGGGGCAGAGATGCAGGCCACGATAGGAATGCCGGCCGCCACGGCCTTCTGCACGATCTCGAACCCGCCGCGGCCGCTCACGAGCAGCGCGCTGCGGGTCAGCGGCAGGCGCCCCTCGAACAGCGCCCAGCCGGCCAGCTTGTCCACCGCGTTGTGGCGGCCGATATCCTCGCGTACCGCAAGCATGGCGCCCCCCTCGTCGAACAGGGCCGCCGCGTGCAGCCCGCCGGTCCGGGCAAATACCTCCTGGGAGGCGCGCAGGACGTCCGGCATGCGGCTCAGCACATCCACGGTGAGCCGGATCGTGTCGGCGGCGGGTTGCAGGTGGCGCTGACGGATGGCGGCGATCGTTGCCTTCCCGCAGATGCCGCAGCTCGAGCTGGCAAAGAAGTGGCGCTGCAGGCTGGAGGGATCGAACCGGGCGCCGGCCGCGAGCCGTGCCTCGACGACGTTGCAACGGGGGGACTCGCTGGCCGGGCCGATGTGCGCCAGCTCCCCCGCCCCTTGAATGATGCCTTCCGTGTACAAGAAGCCGGCCGCCAGCTCCCTGTCGTCCCCCGGCGTCCTCATGGTCACGCTCACGGGAACGCCGCCCACGCGAATCTCGAGCGGCTCTTCGGCAGCCAGGTGATCCTCAACGGCCCGGCTCTCGCCGTTCTGCCACTCGACGACCGGCGCGCTGACCGCGGCACGCTGTCGGGATCGGGCCCCGGCTGACGGAGCCGGCTCAGTGAGTCGCATCCGTTTGTTCTCTCCCCAGGCCCGGGTTGTCCAGCTGCAGCGGCACCGCAGGATCTGAGGTGGACGCGGCGCCCGCCCGCATCCAGGCGATCCGCGTCACCAGCGATCCGGCGAGCGTCAGCAGAGCCGCAGTCGTACGCACTCGTGTGGCACCGCCGGGAAGGGCGCGCAGCAGCAGCGGGACAGGCCCGGCGAGCGCAGCGCCGAGCCGGGTCAGCCATCCGCTGGCCCCTTCCCGCAGCGGCGCCGAGCCCTCGCCGGATCCCGCTTCGATATAGCCGCCAATCGCGGTCTCGGTCGCGGCCGCCAGGAGCGCGAGCGGACGAAGGGCCGGATCCCGATGCCCGCGCAGCTCGAGCAGCGCCACGCCGGACGCCAGCGCCGACGCGCCGAAGTGCACGGGCAGCAGCCGGGCGTGGCGGTTCCAGGCCGGAACGACCGTGGCGCCGATCAGCACACCCGTATATGTGCACATCCCGAGCCCCCCGAGGGCAGCGACGGCGTCGCCGGCATTGGCCAGCGGCTGCAGCCGGAGCCTCCCCTTCGATACCTGGGCGGCGGTCTGCGCCAGCACCGCCGCTCCCGACCCGAGGGAGAAGAACGTCAGAATCCACGCGCCAACCGACATCGGGCTCTGCCGCTTGAACACCCGCAGCATGTAGATGAAGCGCGACGGACGGCCCAGATCCGAGGTCAGCAGCGCGCCCGACAACGCGCCGCCGACCGCCGCGATCCACCGGGCGTCCCGCGCAAGACCATCGTCGCGTCCGGCCACCCTGGACACCGCGCCGATGACCGCCGCGGCACCGGCAACGCCACCGACAAAGAAGTAGACCGGGACCTCCCAGGTCCACGTCGGCTTCTTCAGCAGCGGCAGAGCGTAGTACCCGGTCTCCGCAGATGCGCGTGGGAGCGGCGAGCCGGTGGGCCGCACGCCTGGAGCCGACACTACGCCCATCCGCCCGGCTTCCTCCCGCAGGGCGCGCAGCCGCCTCTCGCTTTCGTCGTCCGGCCGCCTGCCGCCGGGGCCGCCTCCCGCTTCCGCCATCACGCTTCTCCCCCACCGCGGCCCGTCGCGAAGAACGCCACCAGCGCGCTCGCCAGCAGGGCACCGGCGCCGAGCGCGGCCGAGCGCCAGCTCGACGCGAGATACACGGCCGGCACCTGCGGGTCGGGCGGCAGGTTGTAGCTGCGCGGGTCGCCGCGGACGATGAACAGGGCGTGCGTACCGCCGACGCTGCTGTCCACCGGATCGTACAGGTTCGCGTCGGCCACGCCGCGGGCGTGCAGGTCGTCCAGTCTCCCGCCCGCGCGGGCGCGCAGCTCGTCCAGATCGCCGAATTGAATCGAGTCCGTCGGACAGACGCTGGCGCACGCCGGCGTCAGCCCGGCCTTCTGGCGGTCGTAGCAGAACGTGCACTTGAACGCACGTCCATCTTCCGGCCGTCTGATCGATCACGCCGAACGGGCAGGCCACGACGCAATAGCCGCAGCCGTTGCAGATGTCCGGCTGGACGTAGACGGATCCGAACTCGGTGCGGACGATCGACCCCGTCGGGCACGCCTCCAGGCAGCCGGCGTGCTCGCAGTGCTTGCACACGTCGGACGAGAACTGCCAGGACAGCTGCCCTCCCGCATTCCCCCCGAACCCGATCGACGGCTGATGCTCGACGAACTTGACGTGCCGCCACGTGGAGTGCCCGAGAGCGAGCGTGTTGTCGTAGGACAGGCCGCTCCAGGCATAGCCGTCGCTCGGCACCTCGTTCCACTCCTTGCAGGCGACCTCGCACGCCTTGCAGCCGATGCAGAGCGTCGAGTCCGTGAGAAACGCCGTAATCGCCATCAGCCCTCCGACATCCGTTCCGCCATCCACGCGAGGGCGGCTTTCCCCCGCGGCCGGCGCCCCGGCGCCACGTGGCACACAAGCGCCTTCGACTCCATGATCCGCACGTTCGGCTCTTCGGAAATCGCCAGCAGGTCGTTGACGACGTCGCCGGTGACGATGCCGCGCGACCCGAACTGGAACGGCAGGGCTACCTGGTGAATCGTGCGTCCCTGGACCACCAGCGGCGCGATGCGGGGGGTGACGAGCGCGCGGGCCTCGATCAGCCCCCGGGGCGTGGTCACCGTCACCCAGCCACCCGGCGTCGCACCGATCTCGCTCGCCAGCTGTGGCGACAGCTCGCAGAAGAGCGCCGGCTGCAGCTCCGCCAGGTGCGGAAGCGTTCGCGACATGGCGCCGGCGGTGTGATGTTCGGTCAAGCGGTAGGTGGTCAACACGTGCGGGAACCGCGGATCGCCAGGAGATGCGGCGTAGCGATTGTCGGGCCGTTCCATGCGGTCGGCCGCCGGATTGCTCACGTGATCGGGATACACGAGATTGCCGACGGGCGTCTCGAGCGGTTCGTAGTGGGCCGGCAGCGGACCGTCCTTCAGCCCGTCCGCCACCCACAGCCAGGCGGTGCCGTCCTCGTGCAGGATGAACGGCGCGTCGCCGCGGATTGCCGCCATCCCTTCTGCCCCGGGTGGCGGGAGGTCGGCGGGATGTTTGTCGAGGGGAAAGTCAGGCCGGTCGAGCCCGGTCCAGCAGCCCACGCTTTCGTCCCACCAGACCAGCTTCTTGCGATCGCTCCAGGGGCGGCCATCCGGGCGTGCGGAGGCGCGGTTGTAGAGGATCCGGCGATCGGCGGGCCACGCGAACCCCCAGCCGTGGCCGTAGGGGCCCTGCGCCTGCCGCCCGCGCGCCCTGTTGACGCCGGGCTCCGGGAAGACGCCGGAGTAGATCCAGCAGCCGCAGGCCGTCCTGCCGTCCGCGGTCAGCGACTGGGAGCCGGCCACGAGCCGCCGGTCGGCAGCGGTGTAGCCATTGATCTCCTGCAGCACCTCTTCGACATCAGGGTCGCCGAGCGCACCTTCGGTCGTGTAGTCCCAGGTCAGCGCGTTCAGCGCCTCGGTGGCCGGCCGGCGGTCGCGCGCGGCCCGCGCCTTCAGCCGCCTGCCGAGGTGATAGACGAACCAGGCTTCGCTGCGCGCGTCGCCCGGCGGATCGATGGCCTTCTCGCGCCACTGCAGAAGGCGCTGGGTGTTGGTGAAGCAGCCTGCCTTCTCGACGTGCCCGGCCGCGGGCAGCAGGAAGATCTCGGTGCCGATCGCCCCGGGCGCCAGCTCTCCCCGTTCGATTTCCGGCGAGTCGTACCAGAACGTCGCCGTCTCGGTTTCGGCCATCTCCCGGATGACCAGCCAGCGCAGCCGCGCGAGCGCCTTCCGCTCGAGGCGGCTGTTCGGTGCACCGACCGCCGGGTTCTGGCCGAAGACGAAGAGGCCGTCCAGCTTGCCGTCGGCCATCTCGAGCCAATAGCCGAGATGGGAGTGGTCCCCGGTGACGAGCGGCAGCAGCGGAAAGCCGAAGTCGTGCTCTGGTGTCGCGTGGTCGCCGTACCACGCTTTCAGCAGGCTGACGATGTAGGTGTCCAGGCCGCTCCACAGTCCGGCCTTCTTGCGGTGGCGTGCGATGTAGCGCCGCAGATCGCCGCCGTCCACGTCGAGGAACGGCATCGGCAGGTAGCCGGGAAGGATGTCGTAGAGCGTGGGAATGTCGGTCGAGCCCTGGATCGACGCGTGGCCGCGCAGCGCCAGGATCCCGCCCCCCGGACGGCCGATGTTGCCGAGGAGCAGCTGGAGGATGGCGGCGGTCCGGACAATCTGCACCCCCTTGGAGTGGTGCGTCCATCCCACCGCGTAGCAGATGGCGCCTGTCTTGTCCGGGCCGGACGCGGCCGTGAACGCGTCGGCCACCCGGAGGAACGCCTCCTGTGGCACGCCGCAGACCTGCTCGACGAGCGCCGGGGTGTAGCGTGAAAAATGGCGTTTGAGTACCTGGAAGACGCAGCGCGGGTGCTCCAGGGTCCAGTCGCGCTCGTGAGCGTCGAGCCCCGCGCTCTGTCCGCCGCCCTCCTTCTCGTGCCCCCCGGATGCCTCGTCCGGCACTCCGCCGCCGTGCGGAGCCGCCGCTGCGGCGTAGCGCCACGAGTCTCCGCTGTACTCCTTCCGGTCGGGATCCCAGCCGGAGAAGAGGCCGCCGAGATCCTCGGTATCGCGCAGATCCTCGCGCAGGATCATGCCGGCGTTCGTGTAGTGGGCGACGTACTCGCGGAACTCCCGGCCGTGCTCGAGGACGTAGTGCACGAGCCCGCCGAGGAAGGCGATGTCCGAGCCGGCGCGCAGCGGCACCCAGAGATCCGCCATCGCCGACGTCCGGCTGAAGCGCGGATCGACGTGCATGACGGTGGCGCCGCGCTCCCGCGCCTTCATCACCCAGCGGAAGCCGACCGGATGGTTCTCGGCCATCGACGATCCCATGATGAGGATCGCGTCGGCGTGCTGCAGATCCTGCTGCGCGGTGGTGGCGCCGCCTCTCCCGAACGACGTGCCCAGACCGGGCACGGTGGAGCTATGTCATATGCGGGCCTGGTTGCTGACCCGGACCATGCCGAGGCCGCCGGTGAAGAGTTTCTTGATCAGGTAGTTCTCTTCGTTGTCCAGCGTGGCTCCGCCCAGATGGGCCATGCCCGTGCACTGGCTGATGCGGGCGCCGTCCTGAGTCTCGCGGAAGGTCCGGCTGTGGGTCTCCCACACGCGGTCGGCCACCATGTCCATGGCGGTTTCGAGATCGAGCTCCGTCCACGCGGTGGCGTAGGGGGCGCGGTACTTGACCTTCGTCAGCCGTGTCGGGCTGGTGATGAGCTGATGGCTGGCTGCACCCTTGGGACAGAGGTCGCCCTCTGAGATCGGTGACTCGGGATCCCCCTCGATGGCGAGGAGCTTGCCGTCGCGGTGGAAGGCGAGCTGACCGCAGCCAACACCGCAGTACGGGCAGATCGATCGCGCGACATCAGCGCCCTCGTGGCGCGGCCGCAGCCGGCGGGTCGCCTCGGTCATGACGTCGGCCCCGGTGCCGTCCGATCCGTTGCGAAGCTGCTGGATCAGCGGCCATCGGCCGAGCATGCTCTTGAACATCGCGAACCCCCGGGTGCCGGCTGTGGCGTGCGGCGGCGCAGCGTGCGCCGGTGCGCTCGCCCCATCCTACGCGAAAGGCCGGCGCCGCGGGAGCTTACCGGCGTGCGGCGAGCTGACGGTCGATCGAGGCGCGCAGCGACGGCAGGTGACGCAGCGCGTTCGCGTAGTACACCTTACGCAGCACCTCATCCGGCAGTCCGATCCCCGAAATATTCCAGCGCCCGTGCCCGGGTGAGCCGCCCGGCGTGCGGATCTGCGCGGGGTGGTAGAAGTATTCGTCGTAGGTCTCGAGGTAGCGCCAGTGCGGCGTCCAGAACTCATCGGGCTGCCGGCCGGGGTTGCCGTCGGAGCCCATCAGCACCCGGTCCTGGTGCTTGATGATGAACTCGCGCCACAGCCGCGGCGCCCGTCCGAGATCCTGAACGGTCGCGGAGATCTCCACGTCGGCGTTGGGATAGGTGTCGAGGAACGCCGCGAGCTTCTGCGGATCGTAATAGAGCATCGCCATGTGCGCGTTCACGAACCGCGTCTTGGGATGCTTCCGGTGCATGTTCTCGCGCGCCTTCTCGATCACCTCATAGGAAGGCCCCTCGACATACAGGTTCCCCGACGTGTCGCCGGGGGCATGCCACAACCCGGCCTCGTAGCGCTCGTTACCGGGACTGATGGGATAGAAGCGGCCGATCGAGTCGCTCGTGTGGATCATGATCGGACGGTCGTATTTCGCCGCCATCGCCCAGACGGCGTCCAGGCGCGGATCGTCGGCCTGGATGAACGTGCCGTCGGGATTGCGGGCGCCCTGCCCGAGCTGCTTCGACACCTTCATGCCGCGCGCTCCCGCCTTGAACGCGCGCTCCATCTCCGCGGCGAACTTCTGCGACCAGCCCGGCTCGTTGATGCCGTCGGCGCTGAAGGTGATGAAGTTGGCGACGCGGTCCCGATGAGGCTCGCCAGCCGCCAGCACCTTGTCGAGAGTGGCGCCGGTCCCGCCGTTCAGGTTGACGATGGCGCCCATGCCGACGGTGTCCATCAGCGCGATCAGCTGGGTGTACGCCTCCGGCGTGGTGAGGCCGCCCGCGTGGACGTGGAAATCAATCGCCGGGTACTTCGCCCTGGTGATGTGCGTCCGCGGCAGGCGCAGCAGCGTGATCGGCATCGGCGGCACCTCGGGCCCGCCCGGCAGCCAGCCGGCTGGCGGCTTCACCGCTTCCATCGAAGGCAGCGGCGGAATCCAGGTGTCCCCCTCCTTCACCGAGGCCGGCGCCCTGGGCTCGACCGGGACCGCGACGGCCGGGCCCTCGCCGCCCCCGCCCCCCCGGCCGCGGCCCCCGGCGCCCTGCTGCCCCTGCGCCGCGGCGATGCCGGAGCCGGATGGCGCGCCGTCGTGAAGCATCCACCCCACCAGGCAACCGGCGGCGACGGCGGCGGCCATCGATGACGAGCGGCGTTTACGCGCGGACAGGTGCATCGGCAATCCTTTCGAGATACGGGCCAGGGCACGCGCGCTACTCGCGCAGCGCATAGGCAAAGAGCGAGTGACCGGCGGCGATGGCGACGTATTGCTTCCCGCCGGCCTCGTAGGTAACCGGCGCCGCGGCCACCTGTCCACCCACCGTGGCCTTCCACAGCAGGGCGCCCGAGCGCGCGTCGAGCGCAAAGAAGTAGCCCTCGCGGCCGCCGGTGAACAGCAGGTCGCTCGCGGTGGTCAGGATGCCCGCGTCGGTGACGTCGTGCATGCGGTAGCCCCACTTGCGCTCGCCCGTCCGCGGATCGATGGCCACCACCACGCCGTGGCCGGCCTCTTCCGTCCAGGTGTTGACCGGGCCGCGCCGGAGCGGCGGCGTTCCGGACCGGGCACGTCCGCCCATGAACCGCTGGCCCGGCACGTGGTCCATCTTCTGCCGCAGGAACACACTCGAGTAGTCGTCCCAGGCGGAGATGTAGAAGAGCCCGGTGCGGGGGCTGTACGACGGGGAATACCAGTTCGTGCCGCCCTGCACGCCGGGATAGACGGTGGCATCCTCCGCCAGCGGCGCCAGCACCGGCCGGCCCCGGGCGTCGAGTCCGGTGGCCCAGTTCTGCTTCACGAACGGGGCGCCGCGCAGGAACTGGCCGGTGGCGCGGTCGAGCACGTAGAAGAAGCCGTTGCGGTTCGCCCAGTAGAGCAGCCGGCGCGGACGTCCTTCCCAGTCGGCGTCCACGAGGACCGGGATCTGCACGGCGTCCCAGTCGGCGCCGTCGTGCGGCGTGAACTGGAAGTACCAGCGCAGCCGCCCGGTGTCGGCGTCGAGCGCCACGACGGCGTTGGTGTAGAGGTTGTCGCCGGGGCGCTGCGACGGGTTCCAGTCGGGACCCGGATTGCCGATGCCCCAGTAGATCAGGTTGAGGGCGGGATCGTACGAGCCCGTCAGCCAGCTCGAGCCCCCGCCGGTCTTCCAGGCGTCCGTTTCCCAGCTCTCATGGCCTGGTTCCCCGGGCGAGGGAATCGTGTTGAAGCGCCAGATCTCGGAGCCGGCGGCCGGGTCGTACGCCGCGACGAAACCGCGGATGCCATATTCGCCGCCGGCCACCCCCAGGATGACCTTGTCTTTGAGGATCAATGGCGCCAGCGTGATCGAATAGCCCGCCTTGTAGTCCGCCACCACCTTCTTCCACAGCGGACGGCCGTTGCGCGCGTCGATCGCCACCAGCTGCGCATCGATGGTGCCCATGAACAGCGTGTCGCCAAGGATGGCGACGCCGCGGTTCACCGCGCCGCAACAGAGCTTCGCGTCGGCGGCCGGGGTGTGCTGATATTGCCAGAACATCCGCCCGGTGGCCGCGTCGAGCGCGACCACGGTATTCGGCGCCTGCGTGACGTAGAGCACGCCGTCGACAATCAATGGCGTGGCGGCGAACTTCTCGAGCGACTGTGCCTGGAAGACCCACCGCTGCTCCAGGTCCGTGACGTTGCCCGGCGTAATCGCGGCCAGCAGGCTGTAGCGCCGGCTGGCGTAATCCCCCGAATACGTCAGCCAGTTCGCGGGATCTGCCGCGGCGTTCTGCAGGCGTGCGGGCGGGACCTGCGCGGCCAGGCCGGCGGACACCAGGAGGATTGCCGGCGCGACCCGGCGCATCATCGAGGGCGCGCTCCTGCCGCGGGCCGGTCCAGCCCCTTCAACCCGAGGAGATACGCGACGAGGTGCGAGCGCTCCTCAGGGCTCAACCGGTCCTTGCCGGCGGGCGTCGTCGATTGTTTCGTGACTGCATACTCCTGCAGCCCGTCCTTCGGCAGCGACACCAGGCGATCGTCCGCGTCGAGCACCTGCACCGTGTAGGTATCCTCGTTGAGGCGGCGCCCGGTCACGACCCGGCCGTCGCCTGTGACGGCGCGGACGAAGCGGCGGCCGGCGGCGACGGTATTGCTGCCGTCGAGCAGCGCCTGCTGCAGCGCCTCCCCCGATCGAATCGCGCCGATGTCGCTGAGATCCGCGGCAAACCGCGAGCCCTGCCCGTCGATCCGGTGACACGACCGGCAGCCGCGGGCCTCGAACAGCTGCCCGCCGGTCCGGGGATCGCCCAGCGCGATGGCCCGCGCGCCGAACTCGCGCATCGATCGCAAGTAGGCCACCAGGGCATGCAGCTCCGCGGCGGTGAAGGTATTGGCGGGCATCGCGGTGCCCGGCACGCCGCGCGTGATCGTGCGTACCAGGTCCTCGTCCGTGGACCCGAGCGTGAACTGGCCGCGCCGCAGGTCCACGCTGGCGACCAGCGTGCCGTCGGGTCCGTGGCACGCCGCGCACTGCGCCCCGTAGAGCCGGGAACCGTTCTCGACATCGGCCTGGGTGTACGAGCCCGCATGCTGCTGCGCCGCGAGCGGCCCCGCGAGGCCCAGTACAAGGACGGAGACGAGCACGGCGACGATCGCCGTGGCAGCGGCGCGCGTCCGGGAGCGACGGCGGTCGAGATCAAGCATGGTCGTGGCGAACCAAAGCGCACTTCACCAGGAGAGAGAGACGATAGTAGCGCAGAAGCGAGCCGCAGCCGCCGGATTGCCGCGGCGCGCGCGGCCGAACGACACACGCGCTCAGAAGCCGAAGCGCAGGCCCAGCTGCACGCGGCGGGGATTCGCGACGCCTGTCGGCCGCCCGAAGAACGGAGACGTCATCACCCCGCTGTAGCCAACGTAGTTGGCGCGATTCAGCAGATTCTGGAACTGGAGCGAGACGTCGATCCGAAGCCGCGCATTCGGCGTCGCGGCACTGTTCGCCCCCGGCGCGGGCGGACCGAAGCGCCACGCGTACGAGACCTTGCCGTTCACATCCCAGTGAGCGGCGGTCCGCGCCGAGTTCCTGGACGTGCCGGCCGGACGGTCGTTGAACAGCCCGTCGAGGTTGACGTCCCGCCCGATGGTCACGTTGTAGGGCGCGCCGGAGCTGCCCCTGGCGGTCAGGTTCACGTTCAGCTGCCTCGCCGGCGTGATGTTCATCGAGGCCGTCGCCACGTGCGCCGGCCGGGTCGGCCCCCACTCGTGCTCGAGCCGGTCGCCGCTGGCGGGAGGCGCGAATGCGCCGGTGGTGTTCGACTCGTCGCGGGTCCACGTGTAGTTGGCCGCGAAGAAGGACCGCTTCCAGGCCGGCTTCGTCAGGTTCCAGCCGACGTTGGCGGCGTGCAGCCGCTCTTCTGCGTCCGACACCAGCGCGATGACGTTGGCGAACGCCGCATCGGGCCTGACGCCGTGCACGGGAGCGTTGCGGTTGCGCCCGCGCAGCTGTCCCATGCCCGCGCCCCACGTATACGACACGTTCGTCCGCATGCCGGCGGTGAGCTGGCGGTCGGCGCCGATCGTCAGGCGGTGGCTGGTCGGCAGCGCCAGGTCGTCGGACCACAGATACCTGTTGGTGGCGGAAGTGGCGCCGGCAGGCGGCGGATCGGGGAAGGAGGGATTGCTGACGTTCAGCTCCCGCAGGCGGAAGCCATCGACCAGCTCTGTCTGCTTGTAGAGACTGCCGCTGATCCAGTCGTAGAGGTAGCCATAGGACGCCCGCAGCGTCAGCTTGCCGCCGCGGAAGGGCGACCATCCGGCGGTGACGCGGGGAGAGAGGTTGAACGGATCACTGACCAGCGTCTGGACGCCGGCACGCACGCCGGCCGACAGCAGCACGCTCCGCGCCACGCGCCAGTCGTCCTGCAGGTACACGCCGGTCTGCCAGGCCGAGTAGGTGATGTTCGGATCGCCGACGCGCCGCGTGTAGGTCGACGGCTGCCCCGCGTTGAACGCGGCCAGGCTGGCAAACGTGTAGGTGCCGAGGTAGTTCGACATGTCGTCGGAGCGATACCGCCCGCCTTCGATCAGGCCACCCACCCGCCAGCTGTGCGCCCCCCGGACATAGTCCAGGTCGCTGGCCGCCTCGATCTCGAACTGGTCCTGGCCGCCGCGCACCTGGGCACCGCCGCTCGTGAACGCGTCGATCACCCGGACCGCGGGGACCTCGACGGCAGCCTCGCTGCGCGAAGACTCCCACGACACTTGCAGGCGGGACTCGGTGTAGAACCGCTTGCCCAGCGCTCCCCCCTCGGCCAGCCGGATCACATCGGTGCTCGAGACCGTTCGAAACCCCCGATCCGGCAGGTTGAAGCCGCCGGTGCCCTGGTTGCGCGTATCGCGCGTGTTCCGGTCGAAGCTGACCCGCAGCGCGTGATCGCGATTGAGCGCGTGATCGACCCGGATGCCGACATTCGTCACGTCCTGCGGCCGCCGGAGCGGCGCCGCGAGCGTCGTCCCGTCGCCGCGCACGGCCAGCAGGGTGGGCGACGTGTATTGCGAAAGACCGCGATAACTAGCGGAGAACGATGTCCTGTTCGGGAGGATGGTGCTGGAGACGTAGGTGCTGACCTGCCGGGTCTGTTCGTCCCCCTTGACCGGCGCGAACGGATTGCTCGCGGTGAACGCCTCGTCAAAGAACGTCCCCTCCACGCTGCCGCGAAACGGGCCGGCGCCTGGCTGCGTGCGGATCTCGATGACCAGGAACCCGTTCACCCCGCCGTGGTTCTGCGCCGCCATGGCGTCCGTGCGGGGCAGCCGCACGGACTTGATCTGCGACTTGTGCGGCATCCGGCCGCCGGAGAATCCGTCGACCCGAAACGTCGCGCCGGGTGGCGCCATTGCCTCCAGCGCTGCCGCCATCTCGTCGGGATCGTCGGGCAGCGCGTCGATCATCTCCCGCGTCAGCACCGTCGAGAATGTCGGCCCCATGATGTCGAGCGAGGCCGACTGCGGATCTTCGGGGACGGTCACTTCCTCGTCCAGACTCTGCAGGCGCAGCGTGATCGTCCGGCGGTTCTCGCCGGCGCGGACGCGGACCTCGGGGACGGTTTCGGCGGCAAAGCCGGGGAACGTCACCCGGAGGACGTAGCGGCCGGGTTGCAGCGGCGCCAGCGTGGCCACGCCCGCCTCGGACGCCAGGACCGTCGGCACTGCCACGGGCGTCGTGTCGTCCATGCCGGCGAGCGTCACTTCGGCGGCCGGCAGCACGCCGCCGCTCTGGTCCACCACCGTCACGATCAGCGTGCCGGAGGGCTTCGCGGGCTGCGCGGCGGCGGGGGTGGCCCACATTACGAGACAGACCATCACGAGACAGACCATCCCGAGACGGACCAGCCCGATCACACGCACGCGGGTCTCCTGCACACCACGCTCTGGCGCTACTTCGCCGGGGTGAACTTCTTGCCGTCGATCTTGGAGTTGACCGTGATCTCGGCGTAGGTCGTTTCCTCGACCGGCTTACCGCTCACGGAACGCTGGAAGGTGTGGGGCAGGGTCAGGCCGCCAACCGGCTTGAAGTTGGAGTAGTAAATCCGCCGCTCGATCATCGTGCCCGCATTCGCCCCGCCGCCAGGCTCCGACCAGGTCAACATCAGGGCCCGTTTCGTCTTCGTGTCGATGAACAACCGGGCCTCGAAGCCTTCGGCCCCGCGCGCCTCGATCACGTGCGCCGTGCCGTCGCCGGACTCGGCCTGCCCGGCATAGCTGAACTGCAGTGGAAAAGCCTCGTAGGACGACCCAAGCAGCCCCAGCGCCAGACGGGCGAAGTCCTTCTTTGCCGCGAGCACCTGGCGGCGCAGCCGCTCGGCCTTCTCTTCAGCGGTGGGCTCCCGGGCCGCACCCGCCGGCCGGTCCGTGGCGCCCGCCAGGCGCTCCCGCATGTTCTGAGCCAGGTTCGGCGGCGCATCGATCTCGCTGATCAGCGCATCGCCGTTGAAGCCGGCGCTCCGGTACACGCTCATGCTGCCCTGCCCCGCCACGACCATGCGGGTCATGTATTTGTCGGGCAGCACGATCGCCAGCTCCAGGTCGCTCTCGGTCGACCCCCGTGGTGTCACCCGCTGCATCGTCCCCGACGCCGCCAGGGCTTTGACCCCGGCCACTTTGTCGGCCCCACCGAGGGCGGCCCGCATGCCCGCCAGGATCTCGTTCGCGTCGGGAGTCTGCGCGAAGGCGCCCGTCGGCCCGATTGCCAGCGCCAGCACCATCAGAATTCGTTTCATCATCTCTGCCCTCTCGCGATCCGGCTGGATCCAGCGGCGCTGGTGACGTCCCCACCGCGACTGGAGACGGGCAATTCTATGCCAGCCGTGCGTCCCCGCCGAAGCGTGCACCGCCGCGGGCGACCGTGCGGCTGCGGCAATCACAGTTTCGAAGGCGGCCGACCGGTTCCGTAATCAACCGCACATCCCGAACGCCCCCGCCCGCGCAGGGCTTCACTCGAGCCGCTCATTCCTGGCAGGCATGAAGTGCAACAGCCGCCCCCAGGCCCGTTGGCACGAGTCTCATCGATGGGCTCGAAAGTTGCTTCAGCGGGACCATCGACCGCCGGATCCGTGGTGTCCGGGATCTCTACCGATCGAGTCCTATATGTATGTCCTGAACGACAAGTCCCCGAGGCTGCTTCCCGACGCGTCAGCGTCGATGGCCCGGTCGTCTGCCACCCTGACCTACGAGCCGTTCTACGGACTGCGAGAAAAGCCGTTCAGCCTGTCGGCCGACCCGCGATTCCTCTTCAGGAGTCCGGCGCACGGGCCGGCTTTCGACGAGCTCCAGGCCGGGATCCGCCGGCGCGAAGGGCTCATCGTGCTGACGGGCGAAATCGGCACCGGCAAGACGACGTTGTGCCGATCCGTGCTCGAGGGGCTCGATCGACGGACGTTTGCCTCTTTCGTGGCCGACCCGTTCGTGTCGCGCGAAGATCTCCTGAAGACACTGCTGGTGGACTTCGGCGTGATTTCCATCGGCGACCTGACCCGGGGCAAGTTCAGCGGCGCCTCGCGGTCCGACCTGAGCTATCCGCTCTACGAGTTCCTCGATTCGCTGGTCCCCCTGCAGGCGTTCGCGGTGGTCGTCATCGACGAAGCGCAGAATCTGTCGCTGCCGCTGCTCGAGGAGATCCGCATCCTCTCGGAGCTGGAACGCCGGGAAAAGCTGCTGCAGGTCGTCCTGGTCGGCCAGCCCGAACTGCGTGCAAACCTCAAGCTGCCGCAGATGCGGCAGGTGGACCAGCGGGTCTCGGTCCGCTGCGAGCTGACGGCCCTCGAGGCGGACGGTGTCGCCGGATACGTCAACCATCGCCTGGGCATCGCCGCCGCTGGCGAGAGCCGCGTCGAGTTCTCGCGTGCGGCGCTCGACGCCATCCATCAGGGCGCGTCAGGCGTGCCGCGCTTGATCAACCGCATTTGCGACCGCGCGCTCCAGCGTGCGCATGCCGCGCGAAGCCTGCGAATCGACGCGCCTTTCGTGTGGGATGCCATCGCGGATCTCGGCCTGGGCGCCGAGCCTGGCACGCCGGGCCGCGCGGTTCAGGAAACCGCCGCGCCCCGGCCCGCCGTGGCCAAGGGCCCGGTCGCCGTGCCCGTGCCCGTGCCCGTGCCAGCGCCCGTACCCGCGCCGCCGGCCGCCTCGGTGCCGCCGCCGGTGCCCCTGCCAGCGCCTGTGCCTGTATCCGCGCCTGTGCCGGGGCCGGAGCTGGCGCTTGCGCCCGCAACAGTACCCGTCCCGCCGATGGTGATGAGCACCGACCGCGCTCTCCCGTCGCCGGGCCTGGACGACTTCATCGCCGAAGCCGACCAGGCGGCGGCGTCTGCTGTGACGACGTCCGCTCCCCGGCGGGCGGCGTGGCTGGCGGGAGCCCTCGCATCGTGCGTCGTGATCTCGGCCGCGCTCGGTGCACCGTCATGGCATGCGCGCGCCCAGTCGGCCGGGCCCGGCGCCTCGGCCGCGCTGCTGCCTCCGCCTCCGACATCCGTACTGCCGCAGCGCGACCTCGTCCTGCCCCGCCTGGCGCCAGCCGTCCCCGTCACCGTGCCGGCTGACAACGCCGTGGCCACTGCCGTCACGGTCCCTGCCGCCGGTCCGACACCCGCACCTGCCGGCGAGTATGCGATCGTGGTCGCGTCGTTCGAGAGCCGGACGCGCGCGGACCGTCTTGTCGAGGAGTTGACGAGTGCCGGGTACCGGGCGGGCGCGGTCGAACGGGATGGTGGCCCGCAGCGGGGCCGGCTGCTGCAGGTCAACGTCGGGGGCTATGGCTCGGCGATTGAAGTCCAGCGCGACCTGCAGCGCATCCGCGAGCTGCCCGGCGGCTACACCGACGCGCGAATCGTCGAGCGGGAATAGACCGTCGCCGGCGTCGGCCCGGACCGCCGGTCGCGCGGGCCGTTGCAGCGATCACCTGGCATAGCCGGCCGCCCCTCCCCGCACAACCAGCTGCGGCAGCACCGCCGCCACCGACATCTGCCAGCCGAGGGCCTTCTCGAGGTCACGCGCCGACTGGCTGGCCGCCGTGCGCGTCGAAAACTCGCCGACGCGCACGAGATAGACGCCGCTCGCCCCGGACGCGCCAGGCCCGACGAGATACGCGGCGTGTCCCGAGCCCTTCAGCTCATCGACCATTGCCTTCGCGTGGCGTGCGCTGGGTGATTCCGCGACCTGAATCGTGAACACCCTGCCCGCCGGGGGAACCGGCGCGGCGGCCACGTTCGCGCCTACCGCTTCCTTGTTCAGACCAGCGGGCTCCCCTGGTGACGCTACGGTGCGCGGCGGTGCGCCGCTGCTCCGCATCGAGCTGCCGCTCGCCAGCAGGGTCGCCGCTGGCACCACCGCCACGTCGATGTCCTTGACGAAAGCGGGGCCAGGCGGAACAACCACCGTCGCGCTGTACTCCCCGCCGTCGTGCTTCGCGACGACCCGGTATTCGCCTGGCGGGAGGTCGCGGAAGGCGTACTGGCCGTTGACGTCGGTCACGGACTGCCGCTGCAGGGGCTGCAGCTCGACGGTCCCTCCGGCCAGCGCCACGTACTGCCCGGTCGCCCGATTGAACAGCCGGGCCCGGCCGGCCACCGTGCGGTACGGCCGCAGCACGAATGCCACGCGTCCCGGGGCGGACTGCTCGACGCGAACGCGCTGGGCCGCGAGACTGTCGACCGGATATCCGGCGGGAACCGAGCCGGCGTCCACCGTGACCTCGTACTCACCCGCCGGCAGCCCCTCGGCAACGAACGTCCCGTCGTCCGCCGTGCGAGCCGTCGTCCGGCGCTCGCCGCTGGCGATGTGCACGAGCACGCCAGGCAGGCCCGCACCGGCGTCGGTCAGCACGACGCCGCGGAGGCTCGACCGGGAAAGGGCGATCCCGAACGCGACGGACGATCCGGTGTCGACGTCCGCCGGCGACGGCGTCGTGAAGTACGCTGGCTGGTCCGGCGCGTAGCGCGCCTCCACGCGATGCCGGCCGTACGGCACACCATCGAACCGGAAGCGCCCGGAGTCGTCCGTGCGGGTGTGGCGAACACCGTCCATTACGACTTCGATGCCGGCCATCGGTGGCAGGCCTGGTGTGTACATGCCCTCGGCCCGATCGTCCTTGAAGACGATGCCGTCGATGTGGCCGCGGCGCTCCAGGAGCAGGCCCGGCCCGCCGTTCAAGGTGCGGCGCAGCGAGGCGAACATCACCGGCCGGCACGACGAAGAGGACGCGACGCGATCCTGACAGACCGCCGACCAGGTGAAGAACACCTCGGTGGCGCGATCGAGCCTCTGAGAGAAGGTTGCCGAGTGCACGGCGCCAAGCGAGGTGCGGCCGACCGATTCATCGCGGTTGACGAACGTGTTCACGGACAACTGCGGCCGCCGCGGGCCAGACCCCGCCCAGCTGCCGCTCGCGCCCACGCGGGTGCGCATCGGTGTGAGGTCGATCTGCACCGTGTTCGCGTATCCGTAAGCCGACAGCTCGGCGTTCGTGCGCAGGAGCTCGGCGATCTGCTGGGGCGTGCCCGCCGCCAGGCCGAGCCGGTCGAGCACTGGCTGGAGCCACGGGATGTCGGTGAAAATCTGCCGGGCCGTCGGCGCCTGGGTCTGTCGCTCGCCAAACATCGAGAGCCGGACACCGCGCGCCGATCCGTTCACGCTCGCGCGGACCAGATGGCCGCCGAGATTCCGCGTTGTCTCTCGCGAGAACTGGTAGTCGAGGCCAAGGCCGATATTTCGCGCGGTGAACGAGGTGCCCAGGGGCAGCGTGAGGCTATTGATCCGGGACGCCGGCTGCGCGGCGGATTCGAAGATCGACACGCCCGAACCGCCGTGGACGGCCCACTGCTGCGTCAGCTCCCGTCGCAGGTCGAGACTGGCCACACTGCTCGTATGCCCCGAAGCCCCCTCCCGGTAACCGCGTGAGGCCAGGTTGGCGTTGAGACTCGACCGTTCGCCTTGCCAGATCCATCCAGCCTCGGCCTGGCGTCCGCTCGGCTGGTCCGTTGTCAGGGACGGCAGGTCCGACGGCGCAATGCGCACCTTGGCCCACGCCCGCCGGTTGGGCCGGTCCATTTCGATCTCGACGGCGCCCCCCACCGATCGGCTGACCCCGAGCTCCGCGGTGAGCTTTACGTCGGACGCCGTCCGGGTCTCGTAGAGCAGCGTCCCGAGCGGTCCGCCCCGGCCGCTTCCGGTCCGGCCACCAAAGTAATAGAGATTCGGCGTCAGGCTGCTCCGGGGACTGAGCCGGCGCCGGTAGCCGACGCCGGCGACCGCTTCCTTCTCCGTCGGCAGCAGGAGGTGCTCGAACGTGCTGAAGAAGCTGTAGCCCGCGTGCACCTGCCAGGGCCCCTCGCGCAGGTGCAGCCCGCGCACGTTCGAGCGGGCGACCGTCAGCGGCGAGTTCGAGATCACCCGATCGAGCAGCGTCAGCTCGCGATTGGGCGTGCGCAGCGTGAACGACGCCTGCGGCATGCTGAAGGGGGAACCGATGTCGCCGCCGAGCGGCGCGGCGCCGCCGAGCGCCAGTTCAGCCGACCGGTCGCCATCCTGGCGCGCGACGAACAGGCTGCCCTGGACAATGCCGGGATCGGATCCGTAGCGCGCTTCGTAGTAGCCCGTCCCGCCTTTCGCCGAACCCGGACGCATCCCGGCCAGAACGATGACCGGAGGCTCACCGACGAGCACGCGAAGGGTGACGGTCTGGTCGCCGGCGATGACCACGACGTTGGTCGAGCCGGGGCCGCGGCCGATCAGCGTCACGACGCCGTCCTGCACGGAGGCGCCCACACGGGACGGATCGAGCGAAAAGGCCGCCGTCGCGCCCGGCATCGGGCGCGCCACGACCTGCTCGTATTCCAGCGTCAGCGATTGCGCCGCGGCGTCGCTACGGGCGATCGCCAGCGCGGCGATCAGCATCGCGACGAGCGTCGCGAGCCGCCGGCACGGCGAAGTCCGCAGCGCGCGTGAGGACTGTGCGCGCATGATCATCGTATTCGAGCGAGAGAATGGCGCGGTAGCGCCCGGGAGCCAGCATCGCCGGGTATTCGGCCTTGAATGCCAGCCGTTCACCCGGCAGCAGGCGCTGCGCCTCCACCGGCACCTTGCCGAGGAGCGTGCCGGCCTCGTTGACCCAGGCCGCCGCGCCGCTGGCGACGACCGGCTCGGCGCCGACATTGGTGACCCACTCGGTCAGGGCCAGGTTGCTCGTGTCCGTCTGGTCCGACACCGCCGGGGCATCGGCTTCCAGCCGGGCATCCCCGGACGAGGTGAAGGTGATCAGCGATCCGAGCGATGCCGTCATCGCGACGCCGCGCTGACTGCCCACCACCGTCTGCCCGCGGAACACGGCGGCGACGCCGCGGATGGCGGAGCCGGGCGGCAGGGAGAGCGTCACATCGGCCGTGCCGACGGCTCCCGGCGCGATCACGATCTCTTTCGGGGAGAACACCGCCGTCGCGGCGATGCTGCCGGGGCGTTCGCCCGCGGCGACGAAGACCCGGCGGCCCTCCTCGGTCACCACGTCCTCCGCCTCGAGCCGGAACGCGAGCTCGCGCGTGGTGTGGTTCATCAGGCGCAGCGTCTGGCGGTGCGCCTGTCCCGGCTGCCCCGCCAGCATGACGACGGAGGGAGAGAGCGAGATCCCGCCGCGCGGGCCGGCGCTTTCGGGCTGCTGGCCGGAGAGACTGCCGCCGATTTGCGCCAGCGCCACAGGCAGCAGCCAGAGGCCGAGGCGCAGGATCTTCCGATAGTCAGTTCGCAATGGCGGTTACCTCGAACACCGTCGTGACCGGTCCTGCTGCATAGCTGAACGGCACCACGAAAGCGAGCATGTGCGGCACGACCGGGCCGTACGGCTGCGATGTCGCGAATGTCGCCGGACTCGTGGACATCGTCATGCCATCAATCTGCCACGCGAGCGGGCTGCCACTCTGGAGACGCGCCCGCAGCGTATAGTTCGGACTCGTGACGCCGCCGAGAACGTGCGTGGCGCGAACGCCGAAGCGCGTCGAGATGGTGTAGCTCGCTGGCGCCAGCGTCCGGCTCACGCCCGTGTTCACCGGCTCGAAGGCCGACACGTTACCGAAGTTCAACGTCGCCGTGTTGCTGCCCGCCCCGGTCAGCGGCACGAACCCGGGTATCGAAGCGAACGACATCGAAATCAGGAGAGCGAAGACTGGCGCCGGGAACAGGACGAGTCCCAGCACCAGGCTCCATCGGTAGCGACGTCCAAACCCGCTCTCCTCGTGCCCCATGATCAAGCGCGCTGCCCTTCAGGTGCCAGGGTCAGTTCGCGGTGGCGGTAAAGTTCAGCACCTTGCTGACCGCGCCGGTCGATGCGGAGAACGGAACCGTCAGGTAGAGCGTATGGGCCACGGGCGATCCGTAGCTGTAGGACGACCCGAGGCTCTGGCTCGTCGTCGACAGCGTCGCCGAATTGACCTTCCAGGTATTGGTGCTGTCGGCGGAACCCAGCGCAGCGGCCAGCGTGTAGCTCGCACTGGCGGAATTGGCCTTGACCACCTTGACCCCGAACGGTGAGCTGACCGTGAAATCCGTGGCTGCGACAGTCCGGGTGACGCCCGTCGTGGAGATGGTGTTGTAGGCGGACACCGTGCCCAAGGCCATGGTGGCGGCGTTCGTTCCGGCGCCGGCCATCGTGACCCCGGCGGCATCGTTCTCGAACGTCAGGGCGATCGAACTCTCGACGGTCGCGGTGACCGTCAGCGTCCCGGTGGACGTGTCCTGCGCCGCGGCGGGGGTCGACAGCGACAGCAGGCTCATCGCGACCAGTCCCATCTTCAGTAGATGCATCGTGCTCACAGCCGTATCCTCTCTCTCGAAACTTCGTTGTATATGCGCTGATGGCCGCCGGTCGGTTGCCGCGCGCCATCGATGTGTGCGGTCTCTGTTCAGGTCTTAGAGCAAGTTCGCTGCCGCCGCCGTGAGGATCCGGGAAGCCGTTGCGGGAGTGACAGTTGCGGGCAGGGACGGGGAATGCCGAAATCGCACACACCGGTTCACGCAAGTGCGGTTCTGAAACACCTGCTTACAAGTTCGATCGAGAGATGACAGGACTGCGATCGCCAGCCGCACACGGCGTCGCGGCGCGCCGTCGACTACCATGCGAGATCCGGGCGACTTGGCGCGCCGTCCGGATGTCCGCCGTGCAGGCGCGACAGGCGGCAGTCCGTACCCGGCTGGTGCGGAGGAGGACATTGATGGTGAGGCTCTTTTCGGAAGTAGACCGGCGAAGCTCTGGTCCGTCACGACGGCGGTTCGTCTCGGGCGCCGCCGCGGCCGCGGGCGCCGCGCTTGGGTCCCGTGGGCTGGCGTACGAGACGGCATCTGGAGGGCCCGGTCCACAGGCGGCTGCTCCCCGATCCGTTTTGGCCATCGGCGCCCATTACGATGACTGCCCGTTCGGCATCTCCGGGCTCCTGCTCCAGGCCGCGGCGAAAGGTCATCGCGTCGTCGTGCTCTCGCTCATCGGCGACTACACGAACTGGAAGCCCGTGCGGGGGCGCGGCCCGGCGCTCGTCGACGGCACGCGGCGGGTTGCCGCGGACTACGGCGTGGAGAGCCTGTTCCTGCCGTATGCCTCGGGACGGCTCGACGTCAGCGAGGCCGGCACGCGCGCCGTCGCCGAGGTCGTCGCCGACGTCAAGCCGGACGTCGCGTTCGTGCTCTGGCCGCGTGACCAGCATCCCGACCACGAGGCGGCGTCGGCGATCTGCAAGGCAGCCCTGCGCCTGGGCGACCGGGTGCGGGAAGACCCGTTCGCGCCCTATGCCCTGCCCCGCCGGATCTATCAGTACGACAACGGTCCGCGGCACACCATCGGCTTCGTTCCCAACACGTTCGTCGACGTCACGGCGGAGTTCCCGCGATCCATGGAGTGGCTGGGACGGCTCATGGCCCTGGTGCGGAACGAGCCCTACGTGCCGGGCCAGCCCGACGGGGCACAGCGTCTGCGCGAGACGCTGCTGCGCTACCGCGGCGCCACGTGCGGCGCCGCCTATGCCGAGGCGTTGACGTCGATCGACGAATATCCGCAGGCGATCTTCTGAGCCGGCGCGACGTTCGTCCTAGCGCGCCCGCCGCAGCAGCCGCAACAGTGGCAGGGCCAGCAGCGAGGCGCCGGCCATGACGGCGAACGCCGTCGGGTAGCCGGCGGTGCCGGCGATTCTGCCACCCGTCCATACGGCCCACGACTCGCAGCCGTTGGTGGCCGCCATGTAGGTGCTGAACTGCGTGCCGCCGATCCGGGGGTCGGTCAGGTCCATGAACAGCGCGTAGGATGCCGCCGTGAACAGGCCGACGCAGAAATAGAGTCCGGTCAGCAGCGCCAGGAGCACGACCGGCCGGCTGCCAGCCGCGTCCGCCGCCGCCAGCGCCAGCACCATCGTCACGATGGCGGCGAGAAACACCGCCACCGCGCGGGGGCGGCCCCAGCGGTCCGCCAGCACGCCCCCCGCGACGCCGCCGGTCAGCATCGAGATGACCACCGCGATGCCAAAGAAGGCGCCGATGGTGGCGGCCGCGACGCCGCGGTCCACGAGAAAGGGCCCGGCAAGCTGGCCGGTCGCTTCGAACGCCGCTGCCGAGGTCAGGGCGAATGCCAGCCCGATCCACGTGTGGCGCTGCCGCGCCGCCTGGAGCAGCACGCGAGTGAACGGCCGGGGAACGCCGGAGCGGGTCACCGGCTCGGCGACACGCACCACGATCAGGGCGGCCAGCGCGATCCAGATCCAGGCCACGAGCAGGATCAGCACGCCCCGGTAGCCGAGCCACGCAAACACCAGGAGGGCGCCCCCGCCAAAGACGCTGCGGCCAGTGAGCATGCCCGCCTGCATGCAGCCGTTCAACAGCCCACGCTGTGCCAGCGGCGCGGTGTTGATGGCGAGGGCGTCGACCGCGACGTCCTGCGTCGCCGCCGCTGCCGCGTGGATCAGGAGGAGTGCGCGCCAGGTGGCGAAGTGCTCCAGCGGATCGAGCCACAGCAGGGGCAGGAGGGTGAGACCCATGAGCAGCTGCGCCGACGCGATCCAGGCGCGGAAGCCCCACCACCGCGTGCGCAGCGCGTCGACCAGCGGCGCCCACAGAAATTTGCAGATCCAGGGCAGGAGCACCACGGCCGTCAACCCGGTAATCTGCTCGATCGACACGCCGGCCGTCCGCAGCAGCGTCGGCAGCGCCCACCAGATGAAGCCGATGGGCGCCCCCTCGGCGGCATAGAGCACGGCGAATAAGGCGAGATGGGTTCTGGGCACGATGGTGGCTGTCGTGTTGCCGAGCAACGCCACAGCATACGACTGAACGCAACCGGCCCGGATTTGCCGTTCACAACCGCGGCCGATCACCCGGATGACCGTCGTGCCTCCCGCCCGGGAGCCCGTGCGTTTCGCGTTCCATGGTTGACCGACCCTCCAGGCAGGCCTGCGCGGACAGGTGCTGCACCCCGCGTCATCCGGTTACGATGCGGCACGGGAAATCTGGAACGCGATGATCGACCGCCGGCCGGGGTTGATCATCCGCTGTGCCAGCGCCGCCGACGTCGTCCCGTCCCTGCACTTCGTCAAGGAACACCAGCTGCTCCTCGCCGTGCGCGGCGGCGGGCACAACATCGCGGGAAACGCCGTCTGCGACGGCGGAGTCGTGCTCGACCTGTCGCTGATGAAATCCGTGCGTGTCGATCCGGAGCGCCGGATTGCCCGCGTCGAAGCCGGCTGCACGCTGGGCGATGTCGATCACGATAGGCAGGTGTTCGGGCTCGCCCCCCCCTCGGCATCAACTCCACGACCGGCGTGGCAGGGCTCACGCTGGGCGGCGGGTTCGGCTGGCTCACACGCAAATACGGGCTGACGGTGGACAACCTGCTCTCCGCCGACGTCGTCACCGCCGACGGCCAGCTCGTGACGGCCGATGAGTCACATCATTCCGATCTGTTCTGGGCGGTTCGCGACGGGGGCGGCAACTTCGGGATCGTCACCTCGTTCGAGTTCCAGCTGCACCCGGTCGGTCCCACCATCCTTTCCGGGCTCATCGTCCATCCCTTCGCCGATGCGGAGCGCGTGCTGCGCCTCTACCGGGACTTCGCGGCAAGGACCCCGGACGAGCTCGTGCCCTGGGCGATCATGCGAAGGCGACGCCGCTGCCCTTCCTGCCGCCGGAGGTCCACGGCACGGAAGTGGTCGTGCTGGCCGTGTTCTACGCCGGCGACATGAGCGCCGGCGAGCGCGCGCTCGCTCCACTCCGGCAGTTCGGCTCTCCGATTGCCGACGTCGTCGGTCCGCACCCCTACGTCGGATGGCAGAAGGCATTCGACCCGCTGCTCACCCCGGGTGTCCGGAACTACGGGAAGTCGCACAACTTCCTCAGCATCGACGACGGCCTGGTCGCGACCCTTGTCGACTACGCCGGCCGGCTGCCATCGCCGCATTGTGAAGTCTTCATGGGCCAGCTCGGTGGCGCCGCGCGGCGCGTCCCGGTCGATGCGATGGCCTACGCGCAGCGCGAGGTCGAGTTCGTGATGAACGTGCACGGACGCTGGCAGAGTGCGGGCGACGATCAGAAGTGCATCGCGTGGTCGCGTTCGCTCACCGCGGATACCGCGAAGTATGCGACCGGCGGGGTCTACCTCAACTTCATGACCGCCGACGAGGGCGATCGCCTGCACGCGGCGTACGGCCGCAATTTCGAGCGCCTGGCCATGCTGAAGGCGAAGTATGACCCTTCGAATCTTTTCCGGCTGAATGACAACATCCAGCCGGTCGTGGCGTAGCCACTTCAAGGAGGGCCATCGAGGCGTTCGCCGACGAACCGGCCCACCTGCATTGGCGTTCGAGTGTGGCGCGGTCGTGAACCCCGACGGCCTGGATAACCAGGTCGAGCGCTCTACTCGACCTTGATCCACTCGACCACGAGCGCGAACGGACCCGCGCGCCCGTCGCCGATCAGCAGCCCGATCTCCTCGACCCGGGCCAGATCGAGCGGCGGCCCGTCGAGCCGTTCACCGCGGAACGTGGGCACCAGCGTCGCGACCGGAATGCGCACTTCGGTCCACTTCCCAGCCGCTGTGGGAACGTCCGCGCTGTATGAGACCGCCGAGCGGCCCACCCGGGCACCGGTGGCCAGGCGCAGCTGGTAGGTCCGGCCATCCCCCTCCACCCGCAGGAGGAACGCCTGCGTGCCGCTGAGGTCGTAGACGCGGCCGGTCGTCCGCACCGACGAGAATCCGCCGTTGTTTTCGAGCGACAGCGTGCCGGCAAAGTGCAGCTGGCCGCCGACGATCCGGGGCGTGCCGCGCGACACGCCGCCCATGACGCCGTCGTTGACCGCGATCCAGGCCGGCTCGTCGGCCGCACTGGAGAACGTTATCAGGGTCCTGGGAGCCGTCACGGGCTGAGCATACGCGCCATGGCCGGCCAGTGCCACCGCCGCTGCCACGAAGGCGGCACTCGCCAGCCCTCGACACGATGCTGCGCCACGTAACCTGTTCATGGTGATGCAGACCCTCCCGCCGGCAACGCGCTGCCGACCATCCATCGTAGCTCCGAACGCCCGCCGCCGTTCCTGCCTGCCGTCCTCGCGGGCCTTTTCGAGAGGTTGACGGCCTGTGGTGCCTGCCTCCCGCGCATCGGTCGGGTCTCCTGCGGACGCCCGGCACGAGGCTGCCTAGGTTATGGCAGCCACCGCGCCGACACCCCGGAACACCACTCAGGTGGACCGGGCAACCGTGCAGGTGCGCGCCGATGACTAGTACCCCGTCGCAGGGGATGTGACCGGTTCAGGCGGCCACATTCCGAGCGGCATCCGAGTAAGAGGGGTATGCGTGCCCTAGCTTGACGCGCGCCTGCTCAATCCCGAACATCCACTTCACGGCGACGTTCGCCTGGTTACGAGCGGCGATCCACGCGTCGACTTCTGCCCTCAGGGTCGTCAGGTCCGGAATGCGACGGGCCAAACACTGACTCGCCAGCACGCCGATCCCGATCTCCACCATGTTCAGCCAGCTCGCGTGCGGGCACGTAGTGGAACTCGAGCGTGCGGAGCACGCGTCGGGCCTCAGCCGGCGTGAACGCCTCGTAGAACGCGGCGGCCGTCTGCGTGGACAGATTGTCGAGGACGACGTGCAGCCGGTCGTACCCCGCGTACGGACCGTCAACGAGGTCGCGCACCCATTCAGCGAAGTCAATCGCCGCGCGCCGTTCGGTGACCTTCGCCCCCCGCCATGGCCGATGCGCGTCGACGGCGAGGAAGATATTCGCGGTGCCGTTGCGGCGGTACTCATAGTCCTGCCGCGCCGGACGGCTCGGCGCGACCGGCGTGGCCGCGCGCACTTCCCCGATCAACTGGCGCGGCGACTCGTCGATGCACACCACCGCCGTGCCCGCGGCAGGCGGGGACGTATACAATTCCAGCACGTCCTCCATCCGGGCCACGTACGCCGCGTCGATCTTCGGCACACACCACTTCTTCTGCTGCCACGGTTTGAGGTCGTTTTCTGCCAATCGCCGTCCGATCGTGTGTCGTGAGACACGCGCGTGGGGAGTCAGCGCCACGACCGCGTCGGCCAACAGCGCCAACGTCCACCGGGCGCGCCCGGGCGGCGGCGTTGCGCACGCCGTCGCGATCAGCAGCGCTTCTTCAGGGCCCGTGAGCTTCCGCGCCCCGCCCGGCCGCGGGGCCTCGGATAACGCGGCTTCGAGGCTCTCCTCCACGAACCGCCGTTTGGTGCGGTAGACGGTCGAGGTACCCACCCGGACGGTCGTGGCAATCGCCTCATCCGTCTGGCCCCGTGCCGCCGCCAACAGAATCTGCGCGCGTTTCACGCGCCGGACGGCCCGAGTGCCCCCCGCAACCATCCCCTCCAAGTGCTGACGCTCGCTCTCGTCCAAGTCGACGCGGTATCGTAGGTGCATCGCGGGTCCTCCCGCGACATAGCGGATCACACACAGCGCAGCATGTCGATCCTATTCACGACGACTCAAGGGCAGTACCTGGCGTTCATTCACGCCTACACCACCTTGCACCGGCGCTCACCGGCGGAGACCGACTTCCAAGCGTTTTTCTGCGTCACACCGCCCACCGTCCATCGCATGATCGTCACGCTCCACGAGCGAGGACTCATCCAGCGCACTCCTAGGCAATCACGCAGCATTACGCTGCTGGTTCCGCCCGACATATTGCCGCCACTTCAACCGATCAAAATCCCTGCGACGGGGTATGAGTCGGCCCAAGCGGCGAATTCTCGACACCGTCAAGGGGAGACGGAGCGAGCGGGCAGCTGCGAGCGAGAAGATGGTGTCCGGGAAGCGCCCCGGCGCCGGACTCGGCGGCGCGAGCGAGCCACCGGAACGGAGCGGGCGGGCGAAGCCGCGAGCGAGAGACGGTGTAAGGGGTCCGGGGACGAAGTCCCCGGATCAAGATTGGTTGCGGGGGCCCGCAACAAATTGTACCGGCAGCTCTGTTGGGCGGCAGCGTGAACGTGAACACGCTGGCGTTTCTGACGGAGGTGCCCGATGCTCGACGACTCTCGCTGGGGTGACGATCCCCGCGATCGTGACGACAACTCGCGCGATCTCAGCCGCGGCAGCCGCGGCGGTTCAGACCCACGCGACCGGGAGCGCGTGGACCCTCGCGACGTGTTCATGGAGCACGTTAACCTGCCTCGTGGCCTCGAACGAGAGCACGTCCACTACCACGGCCACGACTACACCCTCCGCGGCTCTGAAACGCGCACGCTGACCACCGTCGGCGCCTTCCGCGCCGTGCCTGCGAGCGATCTCCGCGATACCTTCGATCAGCCGCTCGACCCTCGTCACGGTGAACTCTGGCATCTGCGCGACTCAGGGCTGGTTCAGACGATCCGCCTCGACCGCGACCACACCGTCGTCACGCTGACAAAAGAGGGCCGCGATCTGCTGGAATCTCGGCGCCTGGACGACGACTCGCGGGACCGCCAAGCTTTCTATGCCGGCGTCCCGAAGCCGCGCGAACTGAAGCACGACGCGGAACTCTATCGCGCCTACACGGAGGAAGCCGAACGCCTCCGTGACGAAGGCGCGAACATCCACCGCATCGTCCTCGAGAACGACCTGAAACGCGAGTATCAGGAGTTCCTGCAGGAGCGCAATCGCGATCGTGACGACAGCGATGGCCGACCCGATCGCGATCCTCTGGAGATCCAGGACTGGGCGAGGGAGCACGACCTTCCCTGCGACGACCGGGGCCACGTCCAGTTCCCGGACGTCCGCATCGAGTACGACATCGATGGACGCGAGCACACGCTCGACGTCGAGGTCATGACGCCGCACTATCGAGGTGCCCACGGCGCAGCAAAATCCGGTTCCGGATTCCGCCTCTACTTCACCGCCCACGCTGGTCGTGGGCGCAGTGGTGGCCGGACACCGAGCGTCATCGAGGAGCTGCTCTGATGACCTTCGATGAACGCGTCCAGGCTGTTGCCAAGAAGGGCTTCACCGAGCGTCAGGCGCGGTTTCTGACGACGGTCATGCTCCACACCGGCGTCTGCGTCCCGCGCCAGTACGCGCGGTTCTGCGGCATCGTCTACGGCGCGAAGACGAGGAAGTTCTTCGCCAAGCTCGTGCGGCTCCAGTACGCGTCGATGTACGACTGCCGCCACAACCGCGCGCGCATCTACCACGTCAACCAGCGGGCGCTGTACGCGGCCATCGGTGAGGCCGACAGCCGCCTCCGCAAACCCGTCACGCTGAACCACGCGATTCAGCGGTTGATGGTGCTCGACGCCATCGTCGAGGACCCCGACCTGGTGTGGCTCGGGCACCGCCGAGGAGAAGGCGGCGCACCTGCTGGCGCTGACGCGGATCGCGCCAGCGGATCTGCCTCACGTCAGCGTCGGCGACGGAGAGCGCTCGCACCGTCCGGTACTTCCCGGACCGCCTGCCGATCGGCATTCACCTCGCCGGCCGTGGCGTGGTCGTCTACGTCGTCACCGACCCATGGCTGGACGAGTTCCGCGTGTTCCTCGAACGTCACGCCGCGCTGCTTCGGGCCCTGCCCGCGTGGACGCTCCGGATCGTCGTGCCGCCGCAGTTCCCGGACATCGCCCAGCGCTCGAAACAAGTCGTCTGGAACCAGCTGCTGACGCCGCTCAGGACCGAGACGCTAGACGAGTTGCGGTGGTATTTCGAGCAGGCTCGAACGCATCCCGCGCCGTCTCGCTGCGACGACCTCGACGAGCGGTTCTACAAGGCGCGCGACGCCTTCTCCGCGCCTCGATTCAAGGCGCTGTACCGAGTCTGGAAGCAGGATGGCGAGCCCGCTCTCGTCGGCGCTGGTTCCCACGCGCTCAGCGATGCTGTGGAGGCGGGCGCAGGCCGTGTCGAGACCTTGGAGCTCGGCCACCGGTACGGCCATCTCTCCCCCTTGGTTGCCGTCGCATAGCACACCCGTCTGCACGTTCGACGTCGCCCCCTGCAACAGGATCTGCCGTCTACTATGTGAGTCGTGACGGGCGCATTAGACTGCTCCAGTTGCTTCGGATCCAGCGTCCAGGATGGAACCACGATGTACTTCGAAGGGCGTGAGCTGAAACCGCACGGCGAGTTCGTGAAGGCGTCTGATCTCGTTGTCGGGCGCGTCTACTTCCGGGTGAGCTATCTCGATCAGGACATGATGATTCCGGAGCTCGTTCCGCTCGTATTCATCGGTAAAGATCTCAGTTCCGAACACCCTGGCTTGTACTATCAAGATGCGGAGTCCTTCCTTGCAGGGAAGCGGTGGGGGGACACGAACGGGAAACCGGCGGGGGCGGAACACGATGACCAGGGCGACGGCTATGAGGGCTGGTTCGAGACAGAATCCGAACGGACTTACAGCCAGGTATTCGAGTTCGAAAAGGCACTCGATGGGTTACTCGCTTGCTCGCTTCGACGCCGGCAGTGGGACGGGCAAGTGCGCCTTCCTGACCCGCCCGAACATCAGGAGTAGCTCGACCACTGCGCGTGAGGCGCGATCCGCCGAGGGGGCCGAGGAGGGGGACGCTGGCTCAGGGCGCGTTTGGCCCCCTCGCGTATCGGCGCATCGGCATGGCTTCAGCGTTGTGCAAGACGACCTCCCTCTGAAGCGCGCGCTCCAAGTGCATGTAGAGCGGGACATTCGCAGGCTCCCCGTCGTCCGCATCGGGCGGCGTTCTGTGCCGCCCGCTGGGCGCCCCAGCACAGAAGTCGGGACAGAGATAGGGCGTGAGCGACCCCGCCTGCGCCTCGCAAAGGCGGCCCCGAGGCCGCCAGCGGGGTCGCTCACGCCCCACGTGTCAGTGTCGGAGATGTGCTGGGGCGCCGCGTGTCGGGCGACCGAAATCGCGTGAGGGATCGGCCCGAGAACGAACACCAATTGTGCTCCCCCGTCGCGTCGGTTTTCCGGGATAGAAGTGCTCGTTCATCACTACAGTTTTACGGGCGCCATGATGACGCATGCTCGTGTGTCTCTGGCCGTCGCTCCGGTCTCGATTTTCCGGGAGCGCTTGGGTGCGTCAAGGGTTCGCTCGCTCGGCTCGCCGCTGTCGCGCCCTTGACCCGCCCGGCGCGCTCCCGCGTGGTTGGCAATTACCGGAGCGACGCGTTATCTCACGACCGCTAGAATGGACTTGCGACGGTTCCATGCTTGATAGCGAAGTTCATATCGTTGCCGGACCTTCGGCGGCAGCGTGTCTCCAGGATGGCCTGGCCTTGTCGCCGGATCACGTACTCGTCCACCACGATCTCCTTTCCTGCGGCCCTTTGCCGTCGCTTGATTCGCTCGATGATTGGCGAGATGTACGTGAGTCGTACCTGCGATCGCTAGACATCGAGTGGCCGTCGTTCTCGTTTGCTGAGCAGAATCGTGACCTTCTCTGTAACCGAGAACGCCTGCGATCAGCAGAGACGATCACGCTGTGGCTCGGCACCGGTCTCGCCGAGCAGCTGATGCTGGTTTGGGTCGTCGCTCTTCTGCGCCGGATCAAGGTGGACGCCGGCAGATGTCGCGTCGTTCAATTCAACGTCGATCGCGAGCACGAAGTCGTCGCGGTCGGCGTCCTGGACCCGTCGCGATTTAAGGAGCACCCTCAACCGACGAGACTCGAAGAGAGCGCCGTACAAGAAGTCACGACGGCGTGGGAAGCAGTCACAGCGCCTGAACCGGACGCTTTATTAGCGTTTCTGGCCGACCGACAGCGTTCCCTTCCGTTCCTGCAACGAGCCTTGTCATCGCTTCTGCATCACTATCCGGATCTCAGCACCGGCCTGAACGCGTGGGAGTATCAACTGCTTCGGTACGTGCGTGACGCAGGCCCGAAAGCAACCCGTGCGGTAGGCTACACGATGGCGCACGACATGGACTTCCCGGAATGGATGGCCGACAGCTACCTCTTTCAGCGTCTCCATCGCCTCGGTGATAGCGCTCTTCTAAGGCCGCTGTTGACGCTCTCGGGTGACACGAAACAGCTGCGCGGAACAGAGGTGCGATTGACGCAACACGGCGAGGCGATCCTGGCCGGGAAGGGAAACGCCGTGGAGTGGAACGGAATCGACGATTGGGTTGGTGGCGTCCATCTGGACTCCCGAAACGGCCGCGTCTGGTTTCACAGAGAGCAGACCCTGGTTCCCGGAGCCTGATGGATGCGCGTCGCCAAATCGTGTCTATCGATGCCGCTGCTGTTCGCCGCGGCGTGTTCAACAACGTCCAGTGGCCCGACGCCTGATCGAGTGCCTGCGGTCGTTCTGAAATTGGCGCCTACGGGTTGGGTGATTGCGCAGGACGCGCCGGATCAAGTACCTGAGGGCCACTACTGGGGAGATCGAGGACGCGACTATCAAGGGCCACGCGGGCGGCACGTGGTCTTTATGGGGCCGCGAGACGTGGAGTTCACTTGGCGCGACCGAAACGGTGCCTGGCAGCACGAGAAACTTGGCAAAGAGACTCTCGAGCTGTGGATCATGCCTGGCAACTATCGCGAAAGCTGGACGTCCTGGTTCAGCCTGCACGCGCCTCCGGCCGCGGAGCTGATCTTTTCGGGCGCCAACGTCAAGGTCTACGCGAAGCCATCTGCTCGTGTGACATCCGAGGCTCGGTTCAAAGAGATTCTGAAGGACGCCACAGAAACTCGGGGCATGAGTTCGTCCAACGACGCCTTGTCTTGGTCGACCTGGCGATCAGATCTCCAGCGTGAACTGCCTGCCAGTCGAGAAGGCGACGGTCCCTGACCGACATCGTCACCCGCTGGCCATCTGAGCAATACGAGCATTGTGTGCTATAATTCCTCAAATCATTTGAGGTTTTATAGCGTGCCACGCAATACAACCGCGTTCCGGAAACTTTACGAGTCGGCCGAGGCTCAAGGCGGCTTTTTTACGGCCCGCCAGGCGCTCGAGGCCGGATACGTGGACAGCGTCCACCCCTACCAGGTGCGGTCCGGCAACTGGGTCCGCGAAGCACGCGGTGTGTACCGGCTGGCGCAGTTTCCGACACCGACGAGGCCGGACCTGATGGTCTGGCAGCTCTGGTCGCGGAATCGGCAGGACGAGCTCCAAGGGGTCTTCAGTCACGCGACCGCGCTGACACTGCACGATCTGTCTGACGTGATGCCGGCGAAGCTGGACATGACGGTGCCTCCCGGGTTCCGGAGGATGGCCGCCATTCCTGACGTACTCCGGCTGCACCACGCCAGGCTCAGCGCGCGAGACGTCCAGACGATCGACGGCGTGCGCGTGACCACGCCGCTGCGAACGCTGATTGACGTCATCGCCGACGGTGTGATCGCTGCGGAGCTCCAGGTCCAGGCAGTCGACCAGGCGCTCCGGCGCGGTTTGGTCATGCGACGGCCACTCGAGACAGCACGCGTCAGCACTCGAGCACGACAAAAGATCGACAGAATTCTGAAGCAGGTACCTGATGGCAGCTCAACGTCAGTACGCAACCGCGGGCGCGTTTCGAACCGCACTCGAGGCGCGGCTCAACGAACGGGCCCGACGTGACGGAGTTGATCTGCATCGTCTGCGTCGGCAGGTGTCCTTCGATCGGCTCCTTGCACGCATGTTCGATCCGTCCCAGCCGGTACCAGATGGTTGGGTCCTCAAGGGCGGCTATGCCCTCGAGATGCGATTCCACATGGCGCGGTCGACGAAGGACCTCGACCTGACCGTCAGGAGCGCTCCAGGACGCGTCGGAGATGCGATGTCAGTCCGAGAACGGCTTCAGCTCGCGGCGTCGATCAATCTGCCCGACTTCTTCACATTCATCGTGGGCGAGGCGATGGCCGAACTGAATCAGGCGCCGGAAGGCGGCGCGCGCTTTCCAGTCGATGCGCGTCTCGATGGTCGCACTTTCGTGAAGTTTCACGTCGACCTCGGCGTCGGAGACGAAGTCCTGGAGCCGCTCGCGAGGGTTGAAGGCGAAGACTGGCTCGGTTTCGCCGGCATTCCTGCCGTTGTGGTGCCGGCGCTCTCCGTCGAGCAACATTGGGCGGAGAAGTTTCACGCGTACACGCGTCCGCGCGAGACACCGAACAGCCGCGTACACGATCTGGTGGATCTCGTTCTCATTCTGGAACATGAGGCGCCAGCGACCGAGCGCGTGAGTGCAGCAATCGATGCAACGTTCCGCCGACGCGGAACGCATTCGGTGCCCGCTGTCGTGCCGGAGCCGCCGACAGGCTGGGCGAAGCCGTACGCGGCTCTCGCGGCTGAATGTGGACTGGAGCAGACACTGACGGTAGCGCACGAACGGGTCGAGGCATTCTGGAGAACGACGCGAGTTCAATCGCGCTCGTAGCGGCACATCGCAATGTCCTGGCGATTGAAATGACGCCGTGTATCTACGGTGCGACTCTCTACCGTTGTCGTTTCTTGCGCTTCTTGCTGCGTTTCACCGCGGTTCGGCTCTTCTTCCAGCGGATCAGCTCAAGAACCGGAGCGTCGTTCAATCGATCTGGTGGGATTATCACGTCGTCGGTTGGCGAGACTCCAGATACATCCAGATCATTGAGACCGATTTCCCATGCGTCGCGCACGATCAGCTGCTTCTTGGATAGCCAAGCGTGGCTCATGGGCTGTGGAAAGCTCGTCGCGACGCTCTCTGGCGTACCGGACGCGACGCCCAAATAGTATCGGCCGGCGACAGCGTACGCGGCCAAGAACATCTGCAGGTTCCTATTGGACTGCGGTTCCATGTGCTGAATTCTCGACATCATCATCGCGAACTTTGCTTTGCTGATGTCAGGGTTAGGGCCGATCACGACACGGTAATGATAGGGATTCCGTTTGCTTATTCCCTTGACGATCGTCACTCGCAGCCGATTCCTCGAGTCCTCGTTGCCAAGGTCGCGCACTAGGTAAGTGAAGATCTCAGCCGCTGGCTCTCGGTTCTCGAAGAGCAGAATCATCCACGGCGGGGCCCCCGACATGACGGCGTACCCGACGCCGCGCCAATGAGCTCGATTCCACAGTGCTTCCCGAATCGGCGACTCGAAAGCGATTTCCGAGTGCTTGACTGTTCCTGGCTCTAAGAGTTCGGGCGGGATCTCGCCTTCACCTATCTCCGGCTCGGTCAACGCCGGCTGCGGGGCGGCGGCCTTCAGGCGCCGCGCCCGGCGCTCCTCCGCGTCCCATTCTTCAGTCCGCCTTAGAGGGAAGCGCCGATTCTTCGCTTCCGTCCAGTCTTCGAGGCGAGTCCTCGGAGTATTCCCGAGAACGTTCGCGATAGGCCCGAAACTCGCGGTAAAGTCGAGCGCCCGATGCATTCCCTGCTCATCGCGGAAGATTCTTCCCAGCTCCTCTCTTTCGGTGAAAAAGAATGTGCGGCCGAGCAGGTGCGCGACGAGCTCGAACATGGCTTCCTTGAGTTGTCGCTGCTGGGACACGGGCAACGTGTGAGGAGCGAACGACGCGCAGCTGATTTCGACAGAAGGGAGTCCACCAACGTCCTTGGCTTCGAATCTAAAAGGGAATTCTCCGAAATCTGATCGGCGCACGACGATGTCAATACTTGGCACTCTCGGCGCGACGCCCTCCAATACGGACGTCGATAGTAGGCTCTCCAGCGCCGCAAGGAGTGATTCGGCCACTTCGACACACGGTGGGGCATTGCTCGTGGTGACTTCAATCCGGCAGCCCAACACGATTGATGCGAGATGCAACGTTTGAGCGGTAACGAGAGACGGTTCTTCAGGCAGGTCCCGACCGGCAGGCTGCGTCGACAGGGCTTCGAAGAGCTGCTCCACTTCGTGCTCATCTTTTGCACGAACATCGGCGCGAATACCATCGACGTCGCCAAGTGCGAAGGTTAGAGCAAGAGAGGCCGCGTGAAGGCCCATCGCGTCCAGCGGATCTGGCAGCATCTCCAGCGCCCTGAGCTGCCATACATCTGACCGCAGCAGCAGTATTCCGAGAATGGCATCGAAGTCCATCTCTCCAACGGCCAACTGGTCGGCGCGATACCCTTGGGCGGCCAACTGCGCACGTGTCGCGCGGTCAATCTGATGCCATGCCAGGAGATGCGGAACTCGACCGAGTTGCAATTCAACCCATTTGAGTCTGTTGCAGCACGTGGCCAAGGCCATGTTCACGTCCGAGTGCGTCCACCACTCGTTGGCCGAAATAGAGGCCGCATGAAGTAGCGTTCCTCGTGCCGCCCACAGCAACCCGACACGTTCGTAAGCAGAGGCACAGAGGTACAACGCCCGGACGACGTCATGACGGCTCTCGTGCTTGTACAGGTCACGTAACGCCCGGCCGAGCGTTCGAATTGCCTCGTATGGCCTGTCTACATCGAGCTGCTCGGCACCCCGCTTCAGCAGCAACCGTGCTGCCGCTACCTCTCCCTTCCTCTTGGCCGTGGTCGTGACGATCGTCTCGAACAGCGTCTCGTAGGCCCGATGGCCCAAAAAGTATTCGCTCAGTTCGAGGATGAGGTCGGAGATCCCAGACAGCCTGAAGCCGACGAGACCTTCGGAGGCGTCAACGATCGCCTTGAGTTCGGAAAGAACTGTATCGGGCGGCGTTGGGGCGCTTGCGACAAGGCTCATGTGCGCTCGAGAGGCCCGCGCTTGAAGGGCACTGCTTGGTCGCTGCTGATCTTTAGCGAGCTCTGCAAGAGAGTGATCGAGCCTCGAGGCGCGCTCGGCACAGCGCGTTTCCTCAGGCGAGAGGTGCTTATGCCGTTCGGCTGCGATGAGGAGGGTCCACAAGTTGGCTAGCAGCTCGAGATCCGCCGCATTCGCGCTGTCGAGCGCGAGCGTCTCGACCTGTTCGTACAGCTGAAGGAACACCTTGAAGTCCTCGAACCACAGAACATCGTCCACGCATGTTCATAGAAGGCGAGGACAGTTTGATGCTGTGTGCCGTGGTCCTTGGCTGCGTTTTCTGCTCGCGCGAAGCGACCTTCGACGTCCATCCGTGGCAGCTCGAGGTTCCGAGCCAGCAGCGCCGCTTCAAGACAGTCATCGACAAACGCGAGGCGTGGACCGTGCGAGGAGGCCTCTCGAATCCGCTGTTCCAGTTCCTGCAGGTCCCGCTCGCGTTGCAGGTCGAGGGGCCCTTTGCGAATCTCGCGTATCGTGGATACGGCAATCGCGAGCTTCTCAATGGCCAAGTTCTCATGGCGGCCGGCGAACACTCTGTCGAGAATCCAGGTTCGATCGAGGATGCGTACAGTCAAGGCCATGCTTCTTGCGAAGCGAATCTTCCTCCGACGCTCGCTGTCGATCGGGAACGTACTGACTGCTGAATGAAGAACGCCTTGGTGTAGCCACGTTGTGTTTGGGCGATTTTGGCTACGTCGTCGCGCAGCTTCTGAACCCAGTCCTTCTTCGCGCTGAAGGCAAAGGCCCAGCGTTCGCTGGACGCGGCGCTACCTACGCCAACGTACCAGCCTGCAGCGATCGCATCCGCTACTGGATACGTCTCCGAATCGACCTTGCTGTCGCCGCCGCCTGTTGGTCCCGTGTGAGGCAAGAGATTTGGCGCGATCTCTCGCTGAGCAAGCTCTCGTGCAAACTCCTCGAAGTCGTTCTCCTGATTTCGGTTCGTCAAAGTGGAGAGGTGATACTCGAGGAAGCCACGATCGAGGACGGGCCGTTCATCAACCGCGGAGTCTGAAAACCGTTCGGGTCGACGCGCCCGCAGAAAATCTCGCGGGGAGAATCGGGCCGGGTCATTCCGTGAATCGTTCATGGAAATTAGCTCGCCGCTTCCAGCGATGTGTTGCAGGTGACATCAACGAGTCGCACTGAACCTCAGCAATATACAATCGTTGACACCGGACTTTGACGAGCGTAGCTTTTTCTCATCGTTCGTTCGTGGCGGAGTCGTCCGCCACCCCTCCATGCGGTCACAGACCCTTGGAGGCGCTCACCTCTCGTCGCTCTCAGGGCACGAGAGTCGGGCACACCAACTCGTTCCGGCGTCGGATCACTCGGCTCGAACGGTCCCGCTCGTCAGCATCGGACCCAGGGTCATCTGACCAGCGCGACGGAGCACGAGAGAGCGCTCACCAGACGCGAGCTCGCCCTCAGGGCAGTCGCGACGGGTCGGCGCCGACCGACACCTACCGGAACTCCCAACGACAGAGGCACCACGCGCGGGTTCCTCCTCAGGAGAGCCCGCCCCACCGTGCCGCGGGGCTGCTTGGCGCGTCGTGGTCACCACCTCGCGTCACGTCCCGCACTCGGCTGCGCCACAGGCGCGGCGACGAACCGTGCGGGCGGTCGTTGATCGCCCGCACGGCGTCAGGCTCGGCGGCACGATGCGCGTCCACATAGTCCGCATCGTCCGCGCGCAGATGGCCGTTCCGTTCTCAGGACGGAGCGGCCAGCCTCGAGTTGATTCATCAACAACAGGTCATCGTTGCTGGTCAACGCGGGGTTATCATGCGTGGACGAAGAGGATCACGGTACTGGCCGCCAGCTCGAAGGCGAGCGCGAACGAGCGGTGTCGCTCGTCACACGCGACGCCGGCCGCATGTCGGTGGGCAGGCCGACGAGTCAATGCTCGCGCTCGTCCGCCTGCTGGCACGACAGGCCGCGCGTGAAGCCTTCGACCAGGCCGTCGCGGAGTCGGATCGTTCTGTCGAAGAGGACCGCGAATGAAAGTCGCCATCTACGCCCGCTACTCGTCCGAGAACCAGCGCGACGCCTCGATCGGTGACCAGTTCCGCATCTGCCGCGAGTTCGCGCAGCGACAGGGCTGGCACATCGCGGGCGAGTACTCGGACCATGCCGTCTCAGGCGCCACGCTGATGCGCCCTGGCTTCCAGGCGATGATGGCGCGAAGCGCTGCGCAGAAGAAGGTCGACGTCGTCCTGGCCGAAGCGCTCGATCGCTTCAGCCGCGACCAGGAAGACACCGCCGGCCTCTTCAAGCGTCTCACGTTCGCCGGCGTCAGCATCGTCACGCTCGCCGAGGGCGACATCACGTTCCTCCACATCGGCCTCAAGGGGACGATGAACGCGATGTTCCTGAAGGAGCTGGCCGACAAGACGCGGCGCGGACTGCGTGGGCGCGTCGAGCTCGGCAAGGCCGGCGGCGGCGTCAGCTTCGGCTATCGCATCGTGCGTACGGTTCGAGAACGGCGTCGTCTCGACCGGCGAGCGCGAGATCGTGCCCGAGGAAGCCGACATCATCCGGCGCATCTTCAAGCGACTACCTCGGCCGGCGCCTCACCGAAGCAGATCGCGAAGGACTCTGAATCGCGGAGGGTCTGCGCGGCCCGCGTGGAGCGCTCTGGAGTCCGAGCACGATCCACGGCAACCCGAAGCGCGGGCATCGGCATCCTTCACAACGAGCTGTACATCGGCCGCATGGTCTGGAACCGGCAGCGGTTCCTGAAGGATCCAGACACGGGCAAGCGCGTCGTCACGGCTGAACCCGGAATCCGAGTGGGTGATCAGCGACGTGCCCGCAGCTGCGCATCGTCGACGACGAACTGTGGCAGGCGGTGCAGGCGCGATACGCGACCGTTCAGCAGCAAGTGGACGAAGGCGGCCGAAGGGCAGGCGCTTCAACCAGTTCCGTCGCCCGAAGTACCTGTTCTCCGGTCTGACGAAGTGCGGCGAGTGCGGCGCCGGCTTCGTCGTCTACTCGCGCGACCACCTCGGATGCTTCGGCACCCGCGACCGCGGCACGTGCACCAACAAGCTGACGATCTCGCGTCAGGAAGTCGAGGCGCGCGTGCTGACGCGCGCTGCAGGACAAGTTGATGCGCAAGGACTTCTTCGAGGAGTTCTGCCGCGAGTTCGCGAAGGAGATGAACCGGCTCCGGATGGAGCAGCGGGCCAGCCTGAGACGTCCGCGAAGCGCGAGCTTGTTCAACTCGAGGCGCGGCGCAAGAAGATCGTCGAGTCGATCATCGAGGGTGTTCGGGGCCGCGACGTGAAGGACGAGCTGATCGCAATCGGGAATCGGAAGGACGAACTCGAGGCCCAGCTCAAGA
>CAWIAX010000001.1:0-513419 GCA_963834305.1 uncultured Acidobacteriota bacterium | reverse complement strand
GGTGTCTCTTCTCGGGACATGGGTGACAGTGGATGTCGCGGGACATGGGTGACACCTGAGGGCTGTGATCGTTGTGGGTCATGGCCAGGAACGGTGGTATCGATGAAGTTGATCTCTTCGGTGATCGCAGTGGCTGAGGGCGCGTCGGTGAACGTGTCGCAGGTGTGCCGTGACGCGGGGGTGTCGCGTAAGACGTTCTACAAGTACCTGGCCCGGTATCGGGCTGAGGGGGTGGTGGGGATCGAGTCGCGTTCGCGTCGGCCGCATCATTCACCGTTGCAGACCCCGGCGGAGGTCGAGGACGTGGTGGTGCGGCTCCGCAAGGAGCTCGCCGATGCCGGGTTGGATCATGGGGCGACGACGATCCAGTGGCATCTGGGCCGGCGAGGCAGCACGGTGGTGCCGTCGGTGGCGTCGATCCATCGGATCCTGGTTCGTCGGGGTCTGGTGGTCGCTCAGCCGCACAAGCGCCCGAAGGGTTCGTGGCGGCGGTTCGAAGCGCCAGCACCGAACGAGTGGTGGCAGATCGACGCGACCGACTGGGTGATCGCGACGGGTGGGGTGAAGATCTTCAACATCATCGATGATCACTCCCGGGTCGCGATCCGGTCGCGGGCGGTCGACTGCGGCGTCGGGCGAGCAGGCATGGCGAACCTTCTGCGAAGGCGCCGAAACGTGGGGTCTGCCAGCCGGGATGCTGTCGGACAACGGGTTGTGCTTCTCCGGCAAGCTCCGCCACATCGAAGTGATGTTCGAAGCCCATCTACGTGATGTCGGGGTGCGACCGATCACCGGTCGACCATTCCACCCGCAGACCACCGGCAAAGTCGAACGGTTCCAGCAGACCCTGAAGAAGTGGCTGCGTCAGAAACGCCGGCTGGCCACCGACCTCGCCGAGCTGCAAGCCCAGCTCGACGAGTTCTGTCGGGTCTACAACCATGAACGACCCCACCAAGGCATCGGGCGGGTCACCCCAATCAGCCGATGGCAGGCAACCCCGAAGGCGCAACCCGCCCCGACACCGCTCGAGCATCCGACCTGGCCCACCGCGAACCAAGGACCGCGACAGATCACCGTCAACCACGCCGGCATCGTGCGAGTCCGCGGGCGCATCATCGGACTCGGCAACGCAATGGGCCGGCAGCAACGCCGCAGTGATCATCGACGACCACCACGCCACCGTCTTCGTCGACGGCAACCTCATCCGCCACCTCAAGCTCGACCACACCCGCCGCTACCAACCCAGCGGCCGCCCACCCGGCCGCCCACCCGAGCTACCCTCCTGAACTGTCACCCATGTCCCGCGACATACGTGTCACCTATGTTCCGCGACAGAACACCGAGCAATCGCCGGTCGGGACGTGACATCGAGACGCGATCGGAGGTGGACCGGCCGGACTGATCGCCGCGGGAGCTCCCTGCTGGCGCGGGTCAGAGGAGGTCGGCGAGGGCGGCCTCGAGGCGGGCGACTCGGTCTTCCAGATCGGCGATGCGGTCGGCCATCACCGAGCCCGTGGAGCCCGTGGAGCCCGTGGAGGCGGTCGAGAACGTCGAGCTCGCGTGGCCGGTGCCGGAGGTGGACCGATTGCTGAGCTCGACGACGGCTTCCTCGGCGATCAGCTGGCGCCAGCGCTGCTCCTTCTGGCCGGGCTGGCGCTCGAGTCGCTCGACGAGCTCGCGACCGGCGAGCTCACCGAGGTGGTACTCGACGTCGGTGAACGAACCGAACGTGTGCAGCCGTTCGGTGCGGCTGTGCAGCTCGGCCGCCGTCTGCGGGCCACGGAGCAGGAGCACGGCGATCAAGGCGCTGAACGCGGCCGATCGAGCTCGAGCCGCTCGTCGAGCACCTGGCGATAGCGGGTGACGCTGCGGCCGTGCGACGGGTGAACGAAGCGCAGCAGACCGGCCGCCTTCAGCGATGTCGACCGCACCGTTGATCTCGTGCTCGCGCGAGGTGCATCACCGGCTCGCGCGACGTGCTCTGGTTGCAGGCCGAGAGCAACGTGTTCCCGGTGAGCGGGTACTGGTCGGGAACCGTGCGCTCCTTCTCCAGCAGACAACCGAGCACCCGCCCCTCGACGATCGACAGGTGGAGCGGTTCCATCAGCGGGTACTCGGCCGGCAGGCGTTCAGCAGCCGGCCTTGGCCGGGATCACGATCTTCAGACCGGGATAGAACGCGCTGTACCCGTTGGTGCCGGAGTTCGCCGCGTCGAGCTGATCGACGGTGACGTTGAACTTGTCGGCAACCTTGATGCGGGTGGTGTCGTCGGCGGTGATCGTGTAGCTCCCCGCCGTGCAGTTGTCGCCGCCGCCGGCGACCGTGGTGGTGTCGCCCCGGCAGCGGCGGCGACGGTGGTGCTGGTGTCGGGCTGAGCGCCGGCGACCGTCGTGGTGGTGCCGGTCTCCGTCCCGACGGCCGGCGCGGCCGTCGTCTCCGTGCTCGTCCCGGGCATGGTGGCGCCGGCGGGGATCTTGATCTGGGTGCCGACGGCCGGGAAGTTGGTGACCTGCTGACCGACGAGCGTCCAGCCGTTGAGCGCGAGCAGATCGGTGAGCTGGACCTTGAACCGGCGGGCGATCGTCGACGGATAGTCGCCGGACTGGATGGTGTACGTGCTCTCGCCCGTGATCGCCTGACCGGCGGCGAGCGGCACCGTGGTGGTGGTCGTGCTCGGGACGGTCGGCAGCTGGACGAAGTTGGTCGGACGTGAGCGTGGCGATCGTCGACGTCGACGAACCGTTGGACGAGCTGCCGCAGGCGCTGACCGTCACGGCTGCCATCAGTCCGAGGGCGATGGCACCCGTTCTCCGGCTCCTCGCCACATTCGATCGCATGGCCGACAAGACTACGGGAGCCACCTAGACAAGTGGGCGCGCGGTCGGGCGCGATCGGGGCCGGGAGCTGGGTCTCGCCCATCAGCCACGCGTCGACGCCGGCCGCAGCACGAGCGACCCTCGGCGATCGCCCACACGATCAGGCTCTGCCCGCGACCCATGTCGCCGGCGACGAACACGCCGGGCACGTTGGTCATGTACCGATCGTCGCGGGCGACGTTGCCGCGCTCGTCGAACGCGACGCCGAGCTGATCGAGCCACGCGCGCTTCTCCGGCCCGACGAAGCCCATCGCCAGGAACACGAAGTCGGCGAGCAGCTCGCGCTCGGTGCCCTCGACCTTCTCGAAGCGTCCGTCGACCATCTGCACGTCGTGCATCAGCAGCGCCCGAACCCGTGCCGCTGCCGTCGTCGAGGAAGCGCTCGGTGTTGACGCTGTACAGCCGCTCGCCGCCCTCCTCGTGCGCGGAGGTGACCTTGTAGACCATGCTGAACTGCGGCCACGGGTTGTTGTCGGCGCGGGTGTTCGGGCGGCTGCGGCATGATCTCCAGCTGGGTGACCGAGGCGGCGCCCTGACGATGCGCCGTGCCGAGGCAGTCGGCGCCGGTGTCGCCGCCGCCGATGATGACGACGTGCTTGCCGTCGCACGTCGATCGGTGAGCCGCTCGATGTCGCCGTGCTGCACCCGGTTGGCCGGCGGCAGGTACTCCATCGCCTGGTGGATGCCGGCCGAGCTCGCGGCCCGGGATCGGCAGATCGCGCCACGCCGTCGCGCCGCACGGCGAGCACGATCGCGTCGTACGACGCGAGCAGCACCTCGATGTCGACGCCGTCGCCGACGATCGGCGTTGGTGCGGAACTCGGTGCCCTCCGCCTCCATCTGCGCGATGCGCCGATCGAGGTGGCGCTTCTCCATCTTGAACTCGGGGATGCCGTAGCGCAGCAGCCCGCCGATGCGGTCGGCGCGCTCGAGCACGACCACGTCGTGACCGGCGCGGGTCAGCTGCTGGGCGGCGGCGAGGCCGGCCGGGCCGGAGCCGATGACGACGACGCGCTTGCCGGTCTTCACGCTCGGCACCTGCGGGGTGACCCAGCCCTCGGCCCACGCGCGGTCGATGATCTCCACCTCGACCTGCTTGATCGCCACCGGGTCGTCGTTGATGCCGAGCACGCACGCCGACTCGCACGGCGCCGGGCACAGCCGGCCGGTGAACTCGGGGAAGTTGTTCGTCGCGTGCAGCCGGTCGATCGCGTCGCGCCAGTGGTCGCGGTAGACGAGGTCGTTCCAGTCCGGGATCAGGTTGCCGAGCGGGCAGCCGTTGTTGCAGAACGGGATGCCGCAGTCCATGCAGCGCCCGGCCTGCAGCTTGAGCACGTCCTTGGGGAACTCCGTCGTAGACCTCGTTCCAGTCGAGGACGCGCACCTCGATCGGTCGACGCTTCGGGCGTCTGCGCGATCCACTTGCATGAACCCGGTGGCCTCACCCATCCGGCTCGCCTCCATCACGCGGTCGAGAGTCGCCGCGTCGTCGAGGCCCTCGGCCTGCGCCAGTTCGATGCACGTCGAGCACCCGCTGGTAGTCGATCGGCATCACCCGCTTGAAGTGCGCCGACCTCGCCGTCCCAGTCGTCGACGATCCGCTGCGCCGACCGGCGAACCGGTCAGCTCGGCGTGGCGTCGCGACGGTGCGCCGCACGAAGTCGACGTCGTCGTCGTCGAGCGGTTGCAGCTGCACCATCTCCGCGTTGAGCTTGCGCGGCGAACACGTCGTGCGGGGTCGTAGACGTAGGCGATGCCGCCGCTCATCCCGGCGCCGAAGTTGCGGCCGGTCGGGCCCGAGCACCACCACGCGGCCGCCGGTCATGTACTCGCAGCCGTGGTCGCCGACGCCCTCGACGACCGCGGTGGCACCGGAGTTGCGCACGCAGAAGCGCTCGCCGACGATGCCGCGGAGGAAGATCTCGCCGCCGGTCGCGCCGTAGCCGATGACGTTGCCGGCGATGACGTTGTCCTCGGCCGGCGAACGTGGCGTCGTCGGTCGGGCCGCACGACGATGCGCCCGCCCGACAGGCCCTTGCCGACGTAGTCGTTGGCGTCGCCCTCGAGCGTCAGCGTGATCCCCGTCGGCACGAACGCACCGAAGCTCTGGCCGGCCGAGCCGCGGAAGTGGAGGTCGATCGTGTCGTCCGGCAGCCCGGCGCCGCCGTGCGCGCGTGGTGACCGCGTTGCCCGAGCATCGTGCCGACGGTGCGGTTGACGTTGCGGATCGGGCAGCTCGAGCGACACCGGCTCGCCGCGCTCGATCGCCGGCTCGCACAGCTCGATCAGCTGCTGGTCGAGCGCCTCGTCGAGGCCGTGGTCCTGGCCGACCGAGTTGAGCAGCGTCTGGCCGTACGGGTTCTGCGGCTCGGCGAGGATCGGGCTGATGTCGAGACCCTTCGCCTTCCAGTGGTCGACCGCCGTGCGCGGTGTCGAGCAGCTCGACGTGGCCGACCATCTCGGCGATCGTGCGGAAGCCGAGCTGCGCCATCTGCTCGCGCACCTCCTCGGCGATGAACTCCATGAAGTTGACGACGAACTCGGGCTTGCCGGTGAACTTCGCGCGCAGCTCCGGGTTCTGCGTGGCGACGCCGACCGGGCAGGTGTCGAGGTGGCAGACGCGCATCATCACGCAGCCGCTGACGACCAGCGGCGCGGTGGCGAAGCCGAACTCCTCGGCACCGAGCAGCGCCGCGATGACGACGTCGCGACCGGTCTTCAACTGACCGTCGGCCTGCACCACGATGCGGTCGCGCAGGCCGTTGAGCAGCAGCGTCTGCTGCGTCTCGGCGAGGCCGAGCTCCCACGGCGCGCCGGCGTGCTTCAGCGAGGTCAGCGGCGAGGCACCGGTGCCGCCGTCGTGGCCGCTGATCAGCACGACGTCGGCCTTGGCCTTGCTCACGCCGGCGGCGACGGTGCCGACGCCGACCTCGCTGACCAGCTTGACGTGCACCCGCGCCGGCGGGTTGGCGTTCTTCAGGTCGTGGATCAGCTGCTTGAGATCCTCGATCGAGTAGATGTCGTGGTGCGGCGGCGGGCTGATCAGGCCGACGCCGGGCGTGCTGTGGCGGGTCTTGGCGATCCACGGGTACACCTTGTGGCCGGGCAGCTGGCCGCCCTCGCCGGGCTTGGCGCCCTGCGCCATCTTGATCTGCAGGTCGTCGGCGTTGACGAGGTACTCGCTGGTGACGCCGAAGCGGCCGCTGGCGACCTGCTTGATCGCGCTGCGCCGCTGCGGGTCGTGCAGCCGGTCGGCGTCCTCGCCGCCTTCGCCGGTGTTGCTCTTGCCGCCGATCGAGTTCATCGCGATCGCCAGCGTCTCGTGCGCCTCCGTGCTGATCGAGCCGTAGCTCATCGCGCCGGTGCGAGAACCGCTTGACGATCTCGCTGACCGGCTCGACCTCGTCGATCGGCACCGCTGGGCGTACGCCGACGCTTGAACTCGAACAGGCCGCGGAGCGTCGCCAGCTGCCTGGGCCTGGTCGTCGACCAGCGCGGTGTACTGCTTGAAGATGTCGTAGCGCTTGGCACGGGTGCGCGTGCTGCAGCTTGAACACGGTCTCCGGGTTGAACAGGTGGACCTCGCCCTCGCGACGCCACTGGTACTCGCCGCCGAGCTCGAGCTTGCGGTGGGCACGCTCCTCGGGTCGGCGCGGGTGGGCCGGCGCCGTGGCGGGCGGCGACCTCGGCGGCGATCTCGTCGAGCCCGATGCCGCCGAGACGGCTGACCGTGCCGGTGAAGTACTCGTCGACGAGATCCTGGCCGAGACCGATCGCCTCGAAGATCTGCGCGCCGGTGTAGCTGGCGACGGTGCTGACGCCCATCTTGCTCATCACCTTCAGCACGCCCTTGCCGGCGGCCTTGATGTAGTGCTTCACGGCCTTGTGCGGCGTCGATCCCGCCGAGGCCGTGCAGGTCCTCGGCGATCATGTCCTCGATGCTCTCGAAGGCGAGGTACGGGTTGATCGCACCGGCGCCGTAGCCGATCGAGCAGCGCCATGTGGTGCACCTCGCGGGCGTCGCCGCACTCGACGATCAGCCCGACCTTGGTGCGCTGCTTCTCGCGGATCAGGTGGTGGTGCACGGCGGCGGTCAGCAGCAGGCTGGGGATCGGCGCGTAGACCTCGTCGCTGTTGCGATCGCTGAGCACGATGATCCGCGCGCCGTCGTCGATCGCCTTGCTGACCTCGGAGCGCACGGCGTCGAGCGCGCGCTGCAGCGCCAGGCCGCCGCCGGCCACCCGGTACAGCCCGCTGACGACGACCGCGGCGAGGTCGGGGTACGGCGCTCGGCGCCGCGTCGACACGTCGCCGTCGAGTCGTTGATGTGGATGATCTTGGCCAGCTCGTCGTTGTCGATCACCGGGAACGGCAGCACCAGCTGGCGGCAGCTCTCGGGCCCGGGTGCGAGCAGGTTCGCCTCGGGACCGACGGTCGAGCCGACCGACGTGACGACCTCCTCGCGGATCGCGTCGAGCGGCGGGTTGGTGACCTGCGCGAACAGTTGCTGGAAGTAGTCGAACAGCAGCCGCGGGCGCTCGCTGAGCACGGCGATCGGCGTGTCGGTGCCCATCGAGCCGATCGGCTCGGCGCCGGCCTTCGCCATCGGGGCGATGATGAGCTTCATCTCCTCGTGCGTGTAGCCGAACACCTGCTGGCGGCGCAGCACGCTCGAGTGGCTGAACACGACGTGCTCGCGCTCGGGCAGCTCGTCGAGCTCGACCATGCCCTCGTCGAGCCACTGCTCGTACGGCTGCTCCGTGGCGAGTTCCGCTTGATCTCGTCGTCGTCGACGATGCGGCCCGCGCGGTGTCGATCAGGAACATCCGGCCCGGCTGCAGGCGACCCTTGCGGACGACCTTCGCGCTGGTCGATGTCGATGACGCCGACCTCGCTGGCCATGCACGACGATGTCGTCGTCGGTGACCCAGTAGCGGCTCGGGCCGCAGACCGTTGCGGTCGAGCACCGCGCCGATCAGCGTGCCGTCGGTGAACGCGACGCTCGCCGGGCCGTCCCACGGCTCCATCAGCGACGGCGTGGAAGCGGTAGAACGCGCGCTTCTCGGCGTCCATCGTGTCGTGGTTCTCCCACGCCTCGGGGATCATCATCAACATCGCGTGCGGCAAGCGGCGACCGCCGAGGTGCAGCAGCTCGAGCACCTCGTCGAACGTCGCCGAGTCGCTGCCGCCGGGCGTGCAGATCGGGAACGCCCGGTCGAGCCCGGGCAGCAGATCGCTGGCCAGCAGCGCCTCGCGGGTGCGCATCCAGTTGCGGTTGCCCTGCACGGTGTTGATCTCGCCGTTGTGGGCGATGTAGCGGTACGGGTGGGCCAGCGGCCACGACGGGAACGTGTTGGTGCTGAACCGGCTGTGCACCAGCGCGAGCGCCGACTCGACCCGCTCGTCGGCCGAGGTCGGGGAAGAACTCGGCCAGCTGCGGCGTGGTCAGCATCCCCTTGTAGATCAGCGTGCGGCTGCTGAGCGACGGGAAGTACGTCTGCTGCTCGGCGGGCAGCTCGTGCTCGATGCGCTTGCGCGCGATGAACACCTTGCGGTCGAGGTCGATGCCCGTCGGCACCGTGCCGGGTCGCCGATGAACAGCTGCTGGAAGCTCGGCATCACGGCCCGTGCGCTGGTGCCGAGGCAGTCCGGGTTGACCGGCACGTCGCGCCAGCCGAGGACGGTCAGGCTCTCGTCGGCGACGATCGCGCTCGATCGACGCCTGCGCCTTCTCGGCGTCGCTCGGGGTCGGCGGCAGGAACGCCAGCCCGACGGCGTAGCGGCCCTCGCGCGGGCAGCTGCGAACGCCGGCGACGCTCGACGAGGAAGCGGTCCGGCACCTGGATGAGGATGCCGGCACCGTCGCCGGTGTCGGCCTCGGCGCCGGTGGCGCCGCGGTGCTCCATGTTGCACAGCGCGCCGATGCCCATCGACACGATGTCGCGGCTGCGCACGCCCGTGATGTTGGCGACGAACGAGACGCCGCAGGCGTCGTGCTCGAACCGCGGGTCGTACAGGCCGGAGGGCGCGGGAAGATCCGCGGTGAAGGAGGAGTGCATCGAGTTCTGCTTCCACGAAGTCGGGATCCGTCGAGGACTCAGGATCGGCTGGGTGGCGCACGGGACGACGCTGGCCCGAACGGTGAACGACATGTTACGCAGCCGTGCAGGGATCGCGCCAGACTTTCGCAGGCTCACGCAGCGCAGTCGGCTGGAGCCGTAACCGGGCGGTCGCAGCCGACCACGACGGCGGCGCAGCCCCCTAAGCTCGGCGCATGTCCGATGCACCGCCGCCGGGCTGGGAACGGCCCGGCCAGGACCGGCCGGGTTCGTTCCCCGGTCCCGAGCAGCGGCTCCCGCACTCCCGCTCGGATGGACGCAGCAACCCGGCCAGCCGCCGTGGGGTACGGCCGCTCCGGCCGGCCAGCATCCCCCGGGTACGTGCCGTACAACCCGTACGGCGGCGGGTGCCGCGATCACCCGCAACGGCACCACCATCCTCGTGCTCGGGCATCCTCAGCCTCGTGATCTGCGGCCTGCTCGGGCCGGTGGCGTGGGCGATGGGCCAGAAGGCGATCCGCGAGATCGACGCCGATCCGACGCACGACGTACTCGAACCGCGGCAGCGTCAACGCCGGCCGGATCTGCGGCATCGTCTCGAGCTGCCTGCTCATCGTCGGCGTGCTCGTCCTCGTCATCGTGATCGCCGCCGCTGCCGCCACCGGCTGAGCTGCGCCGCGGCTCGCTGGCTAGGCGCCGAGCTCGCCGTTGCGGTAGTGGCGGCGGCACAGCAGCTCGTAGCGCACCGTGTCGCCGAACAGCGGCTGCTCGACCGAGCTCGTCGGTGTCGCCGACCACGACCGTCTCGCCCTCGTAGGTGATCTCGCCGTTGACCACGCGGGCGTTGTGCGTGGCCCGCGCACCGCACCAGCAGCGCGCCTCGACCTGCATCGGCACCCGCTCGTCGGCGATCTCGAGCATCCGCTTCGTGCCCTCGAACAGCTCGCCCCGGAAGTCGGTGATCAACCCGAACGCGAACACGTCGACCCCGAGGTCGTCGACCGCCCGGGCCAGCTGGTCGCACTGCGTCACGGTGTAGAACTGCGCCTCGTCGCAGACCAGGTAGTGCATCGGCCAGTGGTCGACGGCGAGCTTGTAGAGGTCGAGATCGCCGGCTGACGTCGATCGCCTCGCGCGGCGACGCCGAGCCGGCTGGTCACCTGCGCACCCTCGCGGTCGAGCATCGTCAGCAGCAGGCCGTACAGCTCGCGGCTGGCGCAGGTTGTGGTGGATCTGCAGCGCCATCGTGCTCTTGCCGGAGCCCATCGTGCCGAAGCTGAACCGCAGAGTCGCCATGCGGGCGCGACCCTACCGGCGGGCGTTGACGGCCGCAGTGAACAGCCGAGCCGCCTCCCGGTCGAACTCGGGATGCACCCGGCTGACGAGGATGTGCCCCTGCTGCGGGATCAGCTCGACACCCACCCAGTGCTCGCGCCGCAGGCGGATCCGAGCGACCCAGTTCCAGGCGAGCAGGACCGCACCGATGACGAGGAGGAGCGGTATCTGGCGGACGGCACCGACCAGTGCGATGCCGGCGCCGGCGGCGCCGAGCAGCACGCAGCGCATGAAGCGCTTGCGCCAGGCGAGCCACGCTCCGGCGACCACCGGCAGCACGATGCGGATCGAGCGGCGACCGATCAGGCGGGCGAGCACCATCGTCAGCGGCGTACCGATCAGGAACGTCCATCGTTCGAAGTGGCGCAGGGGCGTGATCCGCATGCTCACGACCTCGTCGGTGCGCCGGCCGGTGCGCATGCACACCGGCGGCAACCGGTTGGCGGCCTGGTCGGCGAGCAGCAGGACGGCCCTGCTCCGGTCGGTCAGGGCGGCGCTCGGGCCGACCTTCCGGCCGGCGGTGCGACGCCGGGCCCCACCCGTTCCAGCAGCGGCTTCATCAGCGGACGGCGAGGTCCGGCTCGCGGAGATCGACGACGACGGCAGCGTGATCGCTGGGCACGACCGTGCCGGTGGGTGTCGCGACTGCCTCGATGCCGGCGAGCCATGCCCGGACCGGGTTGCCCACCGGCTTCGGGACGCGGCCAGGCGACGAACACGTAGTCGAGGCGCCGGCTCGGCCATGCCGTGTGGACCTGGTACGGGTTGTCGCTGCGCCACGTCGGGCCGAGGCCGTCGCCGACGTGCTCCCAGGTGTCGCTGAGCACCAGGCCCGGTACCGGGGCGGCACTCCGCCCGGTGAGCATGCGGATCTCGTCGCTGTCGGGGATCGCATTGAGGTCGCCGCCGACGATCGGCGGGAGATCGGTCTCTGGGTCGCCGCGCACCTCCGCGACCACCTCGAGCAGGCGCCGCGCTTGGACCTGCCGCAACGCAGACTCGTCGAAGCGGTAGGCCAGGTGAGTGGTCACGACCGGCCACTCCCCCCAGGGCGTGGCGAGGTGGGCGACGAGGATCCGGCGATGACCTTCCTCGCCGGCGCCGTTGGGCAGCGGGTGGCTGCGGTCGCGCACGATCGGCCAGCGGCTGACGATCGCATTGTGGAAGCCGACGTCGCGCCCTTCGAACGGGTCGTCGGTGAGCGCGACGTGCCACCCGCCGAGCGCATCGGCGATCACGTGCGCGGCCGACGTGCCGTCGGCAGGTTGACGCCACACCTCCTGCAGCAGCAGCACGTCGGGTGCTTGCTCGACGACGGTGGCGCTGATCGCCGCCTGCCGCTGCTCCCACGGCCCGAACCGCCACCACAGGTTCCACGTCATCACCCTCATGGGCGACCGGACGTTCCCGGTGCCGGCACCGTCGCACGCGGATCGTCGCGGAAAGGGTGGGGCACGGGCTCAGTGTTCCAGATCGCGTCGCCAGAGCTCGCCACCCGAACCGATGGTCGCCGCACCGACGCGACGCTCGCACGCGTGTCACATCATGGCGCGGACTGCGTCGATGCTGTCCACGTCGGCGGGCGACTTGTCCGGTCGGTACCGCCGGACCCGGGCGAAGCGCAGCGCCACCCCACCCGGGTAGCGGGTGGAGCGTTGGACGCCGTCGAGCGCGATCTCGACCACGAGCTCGGGGCGGACGTGAACCGTGTGCGCGTCGGCGCCGACCTCCTCACCGACGGCGATCCGTTGCAGCTCGTCGGTCTGCCACCGCAGCAGATCGTCGGTCATCCCCTTGAACGTCTTGCCGACCATCACGAACTCGCCGGCGCCGCCGCGGGCCGCAAGGTGCAGGTTGCTGAGCCAGCCGTGCCGGCGGCCGTGACCCCACTCGGCAGCGAGCACCAGCAGATCGAGGGTGTGCACAGGTTTGACCTTGCGCCAGGTGGCGCCACGCCGGCCCGCCTGGTACGGCGAGCCCAGTGCCTTCACCATCACTCCTTCGTGACCGGCAGCCAGGGCCTGCTCGGCGAACCGGTCGGCATCGTCCGGCCGCGCGGGATCGACGACGTCGAGGGTCGGCAGGAGCAGTGCCGGAGGGGCCACCTGCGCCAGGAGCGCCTTGCGCTCGCTCAGCGGCACGTCGATCAAGGATCGACCGCCGGCATGGAGCACGTCGAAGAAGAACGGCCGCAGCGACGTCTCGGCGTTCATCGTGTCCTGGAACTTCAGCGGATTGCCGTCGATGTCGAGCCCGAGCGCCTCGCCGTCGAGCACGAGATCGTCGTCCTCCAGCGAGCGCGCCGCCTGCACGATCGCAGGGACTCGCTCGCCGATCTCGCGAAGGCTGCGGGTGAACACGCGCACCTCGTCGCCACGGCGGTGGACCTGGATGCGTGCGCCGTCCAACTTCCACTCGACGCTCGCCGGTCCGGTGGCAGCCAACGCTTCGGACACCGACACCGCTGTCGAGGCCAGCATCGGCTGCACCGCCACGAGCGTCGTCAGGCCGACGTCGAGATCCGCACCGGCGAGCGCCAGCTCGGCTGCCGCAGCGAGGCTGCCGAGCAGCATCGCGGCGCGGCGAACGTCCGCCAAGGGACGCCCGCCCGCCTTGGCGACCGCGTCGGCGAGGACGCCCTCGTTCGCGCCCTGGCGCAGCTCCCCGATGATCACGCGGTAGATGTGATCCTGCTCGGCGTCCGTGGCGGCGGCGAAGAGGTCGCGCAGCAACGTCGCACGTTCGCGCTGCGAACCCGTTCCCTGGGTCGTCGCCAGACGGGTGAACAACGCATCGACGTCGAGGATCGTCAGCGCCGGCTGGACGGCGCCGGCGACACGATGATCGGCCAACGTCGCCCAACCGACGCCGAGGCGCCCCTGACGCGGCTCGCCGACGAGCAGCCCCACCGTGGGCACGACCTCCTCAGGCGCCAACCGCCGGAACAGTTCGGCGAGCACAGCCACCTTCTCGAGACGCTTGCTGGTGGCTGCCACCCGCCGGGACGCATCGACGAGGTCGGCCAGGAGCACCCTGCGATCGTATCGACGCGTCGGCGGGCCACGAAGGTGAAACGCCTGTCGTGGGGGACCGCCACCGCGGGCCGGGCCTGGCCCGAGCCGGGACGTTCCTGCTCCCCCGTTGCGAGCCGCCGGCGGCTACCGCCGGCGGCTCAGCTGCACCCGCTGGTGCTGCCGCAGCTCGGACACACGTGGCACGAACCAGCGCGGATCATCTGCACGCCGCACTGCATGCACATCGGCGCGTCGCCGCTGTGGACCGGCGCGTCGCCGCTGTGGACCGCTGCTGCGCCGCTGTGGACCGGTGCTGCGCCTCGTGTCGGCGCATCGGCGAGCGCCGGGGCATCCGGTCGGGGTGCCGAGGCAGGGTTGCCGGCGAGCTCGGGCCGGGCGATGCCGGACGGGTTGGTGATGTCGTTGTTCGGCGCCTCGGGGCGATGCCCAGCTCCATCTGCGCGAGCAGGTCGTCGGCCGACGGGATGCTCTTGGGATCGGCGACGATCTCGGTGCCGGTGCGAGTGTCTCACACGCTCTCGTCGACACCGGGCAGCGTCGGCTGCAGCCGCTCGTCGACGGAGAAGATGCCCAGCTCGGCGCGCTCGTCGTAGGTCAGGTACTCGAGCGCGAGGCGGCGGAACAGGTAGTCCATGATCGACGAGGCGAAGCGGATGTCGGGGTCGTCGGTCATACCGGCCGGCTCGAAGCGCATGTTGGTGAACGCCTCGACGAACGCCCGCAACGGCACGCCGTACTGCAGGCCGTAGCTGATGCTCTTGGCGAACGCATCCATGATGCCGCTCAGCGTGCTGCCCTGCTTGGACACGGTGAGGAAGATCTCGCCGGGCTGACCGTTGTCGTACTCGCCGATGGTGGCGAAGCCCTTGCAGTCGGCGACGCGGAACTCGAACGTGCGCCCGCGGCGGCTGCGCGGCAGCTTCTGGCGGATCGGCTGGTGCACGACCTGCTCGACGATGCGCTCGACGATCTGCGGCGCCTGATCAGCGCAGCGTCCTCGCTGCGATGGCACGCTGTCGTCCTCCTTGCGCAGTCTGACAGCGGCTGACCGACCTTGCAGTTGTCGCGGTAGATCGCAACGGCCTTCAGGCCGAGCTGCCACGACAGCATGTGCAGCGCCTCGACGTCTTCCACCGAGGCCTCCTCGGGCATGTTGACCGTCTTGGAGATGGCGCCGGAGATGAACGGCTGCACCGCACCCATCATCCGCACGTGGCCCTCGTAGTGGATCGTGTTGTCGCCCATGCTGCAGGCGAACACCGGCGACGTGCTCGGCGGCGAGGTGCGGCGCACCGAGGATGCTCTTCTCGCGGTCGATGTAGGCGACGATGTCGTCGATCTGCGGCGGGCGTGTAGCCGAGCTTGCGCAGCGCACGCGGGATGGTCTGGTTGACGATGGTCATCGTGCCGCCGCCGACCAGCTTCTTCATCTTGACCAGGCCGAGGTCGGGCTCGATGCCGGTGGTGTCGCAGTCCATCATCAGGCCGATGGTGCCGGTCGGTGCGAGCACCGTGGCCTGGCTGTTGCGCACGCCGTACTCCTCGCCGTCGCGGACAGCCGACTCCCACGCGTGCATGCCGGCAGCGACGCAGCTCGGCGGGCACATTGGCGTGGCTGCGCCGATCTCGTGCGTGCGCGTCGCGGTGCATGCGCAGCACGTCGAGCATGTACTGCTCGTTCTCGGCGAAGCCGGCGAACGGGCCCATCCGGCTGGCGGTGCGAGCGCTGGTGGCGTACGCGTGGCCGGTCATCAGCGACGTCAGCGCTGCGGCCCACGCCCGACCCTCTTCGCTGTCGTACGGCGAGGCCGAGCGCCATCAGCGTCGCACCGAGGTTGGCGTAGCCGAGGCCGAGCTGGCGGAACTTGCGGCTGTTCTCGCCGATCTTCTCGGTCGGGTAGTCGGCGCGGCCGACCAGGATCTCCTGCGCGGTGAACATGACCTCGATCGTGTGCATGTACGCCGTCGACGTCGAACTCGCCGTCCTCGTCGAGGTAGTGCAGCAGGTTGATGCTGGCGAGGTTGCACGCCGAGTTGTCGATGTGCATGTACTCGCTGCACGGGTTGCTGCCGTTGATGCGGCCGGTGGCGTGCGCGGTGTGCCACTTGTTGATCGTGGTGTCGAACTGCAGGCCGGGGTCGGCGCACTCCCACGACGCCTGGGCGATCTCGCGCCACAGGTCGCGGGCGCGCACGGTGCGCACCGGCGAGCCGTCGGTGACGGCGCGGTAGCGTCCACTCGGCGTCGTCGACGACGGCCTGCATGAACTCGTCGCTGACGCGCACCGAGTTGTTCGCGTTCTGGTACTGGATGCTGAAGCTGTCGCGTGCCATCGAGGTCCATGTCGAAGCCGGCGTCGCGCAGCACCCGCGCCTTGCGCTCCTCCTTCACCTTGCACCAGATGAACTCCTCGACGTCGGGGTGATCGACGTTGAGGATGACCATCTTCGCCGCACGGCGGGTCTTGCCGCCGCTCTTGATCGTGCCGGCCGACGCGTCGGCGCCGCGCATGAAGCTGACCGGGCCGCTGGCGGTGCCGCCACCGTTGAGCAGCTCGTAGCTGGAGCGGATGTTGGACAGGTTGATGCCGGAGCCGGAGCCACCCTTGAAGATGATCGCCTTCCTCGCGGTACCAGTTGAGGATGCCGTCCATCGTGTCGTCGACGGCGAGGATGAAGCACGCGCTGGCCTGCTGCGGCACGCCCTTGACGCCGATGTTGAACCACACCGGGCTGTTGAACGCGGCCCGCTGGGTGACCAGGATGTACTTCAGCTCGTTGCGGAACGCCTCGGCCTCGGCCTCGTCGGCGAAGTAGCCGCCCTCGACACCCCACGTCGGTGATCGTGTCGGCGACGCGATCGATGACCTGGCGCAGCGACGACTCGCGCTCGGGCGTGCCCAGCGTGCCGCGGAAGTACTTCTGGGCGACGATGTTGGTGGCGTTCAGCGACCAGCGACGGGGAACTCGACGCCGCAGCTGCTCGAAGGCGACGGTGCCGTCCTTCCAGTTGCTGATCCGCGCGTCGCGGCGCTCCCACACGACCTCGTCGTAGGGGTGCACCCCCGGCGCGGTGAAGTGACGGGTGATCCCGATGGCGAGGCGATCCGGCGCCAGTGACTGGTGATCCTTGGGCGTACGTGGCGTCTACTACAAGATGTGACCGTGAGATCACGACCGTGTGAACCGTGCGAGACTCAGCACGATTGTAGCATCTCGATGACCAGGACACGGCATGTCGAATCACCAGGTCGCCTCAGCGGTGACGAGTCGGTGGCCGGTCGACGATGCAGAGGTCGCAGGTTCGGACACCTGCCCGCAGCGGGCGCACCGAGAGCCGAGCGCCTCGCCGTGCGACCCACTGCCCATCCGCGCCCTGCACCGCGCCAGTCACGAGAGGCCACCCTACGCACGGTGCGGCTTGTGGGCAGGAAGAGGCATAACCGATGTGAATTTCCGGCCTAACGTCTGTGGACAGAGGATGAACAGCGGTGAACAACGCAGCGGTTGTCCACATATCCACAGGGCGGACCGCCAGGACGACGACGCTACTGATGCAGTCCGCGTCGCGCAGCGGCCTGTGCGGTGAACGAGCGAAGCGGCGGCCCTGCGCTGACAACATCACTCGGATGCGACTGATCTCCCGTGGAGCCGATCGGCGACCGCGCGTCGGAGAGTGGCGTCATCGGATGCATGCGTCGCAGCTGCGGATCGCCAGGCACCGGTCACCACGGTGCGACCGCGCGAGCCGAGTCGCTACGCGAGGCGTACGACGTGCTCCGGCCGCGACCGGCGCGACCGCCCGTGGATCGGGCTGTGCATGGTGGCCAGCCTCGACGGCTCGACGGTGGTCGACCACCGGTCGGGCGGGCCTGTCCAGCGACACCGACCGCGAGGTGCTGGCGACGCTGCGGTCGCTCGCCGACGTGATCATCGTCGGCGCCGGCACCGTGCGGGCGGAGCGCTACGGCCCGCCGCGCAAGCCCGGCCAGCGGATCGGGGTCGTCTCGCACCGGGCGAGATCGACCTCGTCGATCCCGCTGTTCACCTCCGGTGCCGGCTTCCTGATCGTGCCCGAGGATGCGCCCCAGGTCGACGTCGACGACGCGTTCGCGCCGGACGCGGCGACGCTCGACCTGGCCGCGGCGCTCGCCCAGCTCGATGCCGACTTCGTCCAGGCCGAGGGTGGGCCGGCGCTGAACGGTGCGCTGGCTCGACGCCGACCTCGATCGACGAGCTGAACCTGACGATCTCGCCGCAGCTCGCCGGCGGCGACGGGCCACGCGTCACCGACCACTGCGCCAGCGATCGACCCGCCGGATGCGCCTCGCACACGTGCTCGAGGACGACGGCTTCCTGTTCACCCGCTACGTGCGCGACGACTGAGCCGCTCCGCCGGGTCCGACGTCAGGCGAGCGTCGCGATGTCGAGCACCGCTGCCGCGTGCACGTCCGCCTCGTCCGGGCCGAGCGTCGGGCCGAGCTCGACGATGAACGACATCGCGCCCGGCGAACGGTGCGCTTGACCCACGTCGCCGCGACGCCGGTGTAGGTGCCGCCGGTGATCGCCGAGATCGGCAGACCGGTGAGCTCGGCGTAGCGCTGCACGGATCTGCGCCGTCCTTGCCCGTAGCCGGGTTCACGCGGAACAGGTCCTGGTGGTACCACAGCGTCAGCGCCGGCTCGATCTCTCCCAGAACGCCATGAACGCCTGCGTCTCCGGCTCGCTCGCTGGCGCCGGTGCCGCCGTACTGCCGAGTCGCCCGGGCGCCCATCGCGTTCCAGTCGTGCGGGAAGTTGCGGTTGAGGTCGACGCCGTTGGCGTTGCCGCGGTGTCCGTTGGCGAGGCCGTCGGGGTTGATCGCGTCGATCAGCCACAGGTCGAACCCGCCGGGCACTTCTGCCTCGACGCAGCCGGTCGATCACGGCCAGCCCGGCGTTCTCGTCGCCGTGGATGACCCCGATCACGACCACGACCGTGCCGCCCGGCGTGCCGCAGTCGTCGGGCGACGATCGGTCGACCCTCGACCGAGGTGCCGATCATCCGCTCCTCGAGCGCCGCCGGCGACCCTGCCGGCAGGGCGCCGAGGTCGTGCCCGGGTCGTGCCGGATCGTCGGTCGGCGACGTGGTCGTCGAGCACGTCGTGGGCGTGGTGGTGGAGGTCGGGGTGGTCGGGGCGGGCGCAGGTGGCGCAGTGGTGGTGGTGCGTGGTGTCGTGGAACCTCGGCCGCCGTGGCGGCCGACTCGGTCCGGAGCTGATGGCAGGGCTCACGGTGTTCCGGCCGCTCGTCGTGACTGGAACCGGCGCGAGGCGGTCGACGCCGCCTGGTCGCGACGATCGTCCGCTGGAAGCGGACGTCACCGAGGATGTGGACGCGCACGCCGGCGAGCAGCATCAGGGCCGGCGACGATCAGCCCGGTGCGTCGCATGGCGGCTCACGACCGCTGCAGCTTCTTCAGCAGCACCAGTTCTCGCTGGAAGTCGGCGGCGGCGTCGAAGTCCTTGTACACGCTGGCGAAGCGGAGGTACGCGACCTCGTCGAGCGACGCGCAGCCGCTCGAGCACCTCGACGCCGAGGTCGGCCGATGGTGACCTCGGTGCCGCTCAGCCGAGCGTCGTCCTCGACTCGCTCGGCGAGCTGCCTCGATCTGCTCGGCGGTGACCGGCCGGCCCTTGCGCGGCCGACTGACGCCGGCGACGAGCTTCGCCCGGTCGAACGGCTCGCGGGCGCCGTGGCTCTTCACCACCACCAGCGGCACCTCTTCCAGCCGCTCGTAGGTCGTGAACCGGTGCGCGCAGCCCAGCACGACGCGACGGCGACGGATGGACGAGCCCTCTTCGGCCTCGCGCGAATCGATCACCTTGGTGTCGTCGACGTGGCACCTCGGGCAGCGCATCGCGGCGAGGCTACCGGTGCCCGACACTCACGGGAGCGTGATCAGCTGGCCGACCTGCAGCGAGGTGCCGCCGTTGACGCGCGACCAGGTGGTCGACGTACGTCGACCGCGTGCCTGGCCGCCGTGGACTGCGGCGGCGATGCGACCACAGGGTGTCGCCGGGCTGGACGACGTACGTGCCGCCGGCGACTGGCGGTGGCGGTTGCCGGGCGAACCGCGGGGGTGGAGGCAGGGGCACCCCCGCGGTTCGCCAGGACGTTGCCGGCGCCGACCCAGCACGAGCGCAGGACGACGGCCGAGAACCGCGATCGGCAGCGACGCAGCAGCCGGCGGCGCACGTACACGAGCCGGTGGTTGCGCACCGCGCGGACGTCGACCGGCGCACGCCGGGCGATGACGTCGCGGCGAGATCAGGGCTGACTGCTGGCGAGTCGTGGCGGCTCATGAGATGGCTACGGTCGAGCTGGCGAACGATCTGGCGTGACGAACAGGTGTTGCACGAACGACTGTTCGCAGTGTGCCCGAACGACTGTTCGATGTCAACCCCGTAGTCGAACATTTGTTGCACGAACGGGTGTTTGACCTGGTCAGCGAACGCGTGTACGCTGGCGCACATGGCTGAACAACTCACCACCCGCCAGCGCGGCATCCTCGACGTCATCGAAACCAGCATGCGCGAGCCGTGGCTATCCGCCCAGCGTGCGCGAGATCGGCGAGGCCGTCGGGCTCACCTCACCGTCCACCGTCCACAGCCACCTCGCCTCGCTGCAGCGCATCGGGTTACCTCCGCGCGACCCAACCAAGCCGCGGGCCATCGAGGTGCGCTTCGACCCGTCGTCCGGGCGCGGCCATCGAGCGTCGCCCGGTCGCGCCACGTGCCGCTCGTCGGCGACGTCGCGGCCGGCACCGACGTGCTGGCCCAGGAGAACGTCGAGGAGCTGTTCCCGCTCCCCGAAGACTTCACCGGCGACGGCGACCTGTTCATGCTGCGGGTCCGCGGCGACTCGATGATCGAGATCGGCATCCTCGACGGCGACTTCGTGGTCGCCCGCAGCGCAGACGACGGCCAACAACGGCGACATCGTCATCGCCGGCATCCCCGGCGAGGAGGCGACGGTCAAGACGTACCAGCGCAAGGGCGACACCGTCACGCTGCATGCCCGCCAACCCGCGGCTGCAGCCGATGACGTTCGACGCCGACGAGGTGCAGATCTTCGGTCGCGTCGTCACCGTGATGCGCCGGCTCTGAGCCCGCCGCTACGTGCTGGCGGTCGCCGCTCCGTCCGCCATCGCTCGGTCGCGGTGCGCGGCGGCGGCGGCTGCTGGCGGCGGCGGTGTCGGCTGGCGTCGACGGCTGATCCGGCGGTGGCGGCGCAGTGGATCCGCTCGGTGCGGTGCGGCGGCGCTCGGCACGGTCGCCCGTCGGTCGGTCGCACGGGCCATGCGGTGGCATCGGCGCAGGCGGCGTGCGGCTGCGCCGGGTCACCGATGCCGTCCGGCGGTCGGACCGGTAGTGGCGGTGGTCGGCGGCTGCGGCGGCGCCAACTCGGTGGGCAGTGCGACGCCGGGTGCCACGCTCGCGCCGCGGCGATGCCGTGACGACCGTCGGCGCCGGCGCGCCACGACGGCGCAGGCCGAGCACGAGCAGCAGCACGCCGAGCACGACACCCCGACAGCGCACGCGAGGCCAGCGCTGCCTGCATCGTGCCCTCGTCGCTCGTCGGGTCCTGCCCGATCGCGATCGGCGAAGTCGGTGTCGTCGGACCTCGGCGAACCGTCAGCCGGTAGAGGCCGGCCGTCATCGATGTCGACCTTGTCGATCGCCGTGCCCGTGAAGCCACCGGCGTCGTACGACGTGCCCGTGGCGTCGGTCGAGGTCGACCGTCGTTGTCGGCGGCGTCGACCAGCGTCAGCGTCTGCGCTCGGCGGCGTCGTCGTCGCGCGATCGAACGATGCTCGACGTTGGCCGCGCAGTCGCCCTCGATGTCGCCGACCGCGCCCGTGCGTCTCGTAGAACACGAGTGAACGTGCCGGTCCTGTCGAACTCCAGCGTGGTCGTGCAGCCCGCCGGTGCGCGGGCGAGCTTCTCGACGTTGTCCGTCGACGCTCGACGACTGACTGCTTCAATCCGAGCACGCACCGCTGCAGCGACCAGCCGGCGAGCAGCAGCCAGCACGCCGATGCATGACCTGAGTGCGCCGGGACGTTCGCGCGCTCCGGCAGCCGTCGGCACCGGCGCGGCTGCTGCCGCGATCGGCGGTTGCGGTTGGTACGACATCACTGACACTCCCAGTCGTTGGGCGACGAGCTCGATCCGGTCGTCAGGTTGTACCACGGCGGCACGCACGTTGTGCGCACCGCCCGCGCCGTAGAAGTCGCCGGGGCTGACGAGCGCCCCGCCTCCCGGGCGAGCCGCTCGGCGAACGCCCAGCCGTCGTCGGCGTCGAACCACAGGTAGAACCCGCCGGCGGGCAGCGGGATGTCGATCCCCGACCACGCCGACAGCACGCTCGCCAGCCGCTCGAGCCGACGCCGGTAGCGATCGCGTTGCACGACGACGTGGGCGTCGTCGCCGAGCGCCGCGACCCCGGCCGCCTGCGCCGGGCCCGGGCACCAGCATGCCGACGTGCTTGCGCACCTCCTGCAGGTAGCCGACGAGCTCGGCGTCGCCGGCGTAGAAGCCGACGCGCACCCCGGCGAGGTTCGAGCGCTTCGACAGCGAGTGCACCGCGACGACGCCGTCGAGCCCGGACTGCAGGATGCGTGCTCGGCGGCGCCGTCCCAGGTGAACTCGACGTAGCACTCGTCGCTGAACACCGGCACGTCGTGCGCGCGGCCCCATGCCGCGGCAGCGCCGAGATCGCTCGAGCGCACCGGTCGGGTTGGACGGGCTGTTGACCCACAGCATCAGCGCCCGCGCCGCGTCGGCCGGGTCGATCGAGCGTGAGATCGATGCCGCCGTCGGCGTCGGCCGGCACCGGCACCGCCCGGCAACCGGCGAGCATCGCGCCCATCTCGTACGTCGGGTAGGCGACGGCCGGGATACAGCACGGTGTCGCGCGATCGGGAGTGCGCAGCCGCAGGTACTGCGGCGTCGTGGCGACCAACTCCTTGGTGCCGACGCACGCGGCGATCTGCGTGATCGGCACGTCGACGTCGAAGCGTCGCTGCGATCCAGCGCGCGGATCGCGCTGCGCAGCGCCTCGGTGCCGATGCTCGGCGGGTACCCGCGTTCGCTGTTCGACGGCGCCCAGCGCGGCGACGACCGCGGCGGTCGGCGGATCGCACGGCGTGCCGATCGACAGGTCGACGATGCCCCCGTCGAAGCCTCGACGCCAGCGGCGCCGAGCCGGTCGAGGCGGTCGTACGGGATACGGCGGGGGCACGAAGCCGGCGGGCTCGGTCATGCCCCACCATCCTGCCCGACGGCCGTCGGGTCCGGCATCAGTCCGCAGGTGCGACGACGAACTCGGCCGAGCCGACCGGCCGAGGCGTCGGCGAGGCGGGCGCGGACGCGCACGCCATCGTCGTCGTGCATCGTCGACACCACCTCGCCCTCGCGGTGCACCGCCGCGAGCACGTCGCCGCGGTCGTACGGGATCAGCAGCTCGACGACCGCGGTGATGCGCACGCAAGCCGATCGCCGAGCGCCTGCAGGAAGCTCGTCGATGCCGTCGCCGGTCGCGCGCGCTGACCGCGACCGAACCCTCGTGGTCGGCGACGAGATCGCCTGGCGACGTCGCGGCGCGGCGTCGGCCTTGTTGAACACCAGCAGCTCGGGCACGGCGAGCGCGTCGATCTCGCCGAGCACCTCGCGCACGGCGGCGATCTGGCCCTCGGGATCGGGCGCGGCGCTGTCGACGACGTGCACCAGGAAGTCGGCCGTGCTGGCCACCTCGAGCGTGCTCTTGAACGCCTCGACCAGACCGTGCGGCAGCCGGCGGACGAAGCCGACGGTGTCGGTGAGCAGCACCGGCTCGCCGCCGGGCAGCGACAGCCGGCGGGTGGTCGGGTCGAGCGTGGCGAACAGGCGGTCCTCGACCAGCACGCCGGCCTGGGTGAGCCGGTTGAGCAGCGTCGACTTGCCGGCGTTGGTGTAGCCGACGATGGTGACGGTGGCCAGCCCGCTGCGGCCGCGGCCCTTGCGCTGCAGGTGCGCGGGTGCTGCTGCAGCTCCTTCAGGTCGCCTTCGAGCTTGGTGATGCGGCGCATGATCCGCCGCCGATCGACCTCGAGCTTGGTCTCGCCGCTACCGAACCGGCTGCCGACGCCGCCGCGCTGCTGCGACAGCTTGGCGTCGGCGCCGCGGCGCAGCCGCGGCAGGCGGTAGCGCAGCAGTGCCAGCTCGACCTGCGCCTTGCCCTCCAGCGTGTGCGCGTTCTGGGCGAAGATGTCGAGGATCACCGCGGTGCGATCGAGCGCGGTGCGGCCGAGCAGCTTCTCCAGGTTGTACTGCTGCGCCGGGCTGAGCTCGTTGTCGAACACCACCGTGTCGGCGTCGACGGCCAGGCAGATGTCGCGCAGCTCCTCGGCCTTGCCCTTGCCGATGAACCAGGTGTGGTCGGGCGCGTCGCGGCGCTGCGACCAGCCGGCCGGCCTCGTCGGCGCCGGCCGTGTCGATCAGCAGCGCGAGCTCGTCGAGGCTGGCCTCGGTGTCCTCGTCGGTGTGACCGGGCAGGGTGACGCCGACGAGCACGATCCGCTCCCGCTTGGTGCGCTCGATCAGCGTTGCGCCGAGTGCTTCGTTGTACGGGGTGCTCATGTGACGTCGCTGCTCCTTCGCGCACCGGTGCTCGTCCTCGGGCGATCGTCGACGGTGATGGTGCGCGACGAACTCGCGCCGGACCGACGAGCGTGACCCGGCCGGTCGACGGTTGGTGCAGACGTACCTTGGCATCTCCGCCGTCCATGTGCACCACGATTTCTTCGGCGAGCCGGCCGGCACGAGTCCCCACGCCGCCGCCGCCCACGCGCTGGCGCAGGCACCGGTGCCGCAGGCCTCGGTGATGCCGGCACCGCGCTCGTGGACGCGCATCGTGATCGCGTTCGGCTCGGGCCCGGGCTCGATGATCTCGAGGTTGACGTCGCGGCACGATCGCGCCGATGCGCGAGCAGGTCGACGACGGCGACGTCGTCGACGCCGACCACGCTGTGCGGATTGCCGACGCTGAGATGGCTGCACCGGGCGCAGCGGGTCGGCGCCGATCGCGCTGCCCAGCCGGCGCGGCTCGTCGATCGCGGTGACCTCGCCCATGTCGACCGCTGCCTCGATCGACGTCGGGTCGTCGGTCGGCCGACAGCGTCACCAGCCGGTCGCCGGCGTCGGTGAGGATCAGCTGCGGCATCGAGGTCGCCGCGCCGCGTCGCCAGCGCCTGCGCGAAGCAGCGGATGCCGTTGCCGCTCATCTCGGCCCGCGAGCCGTCGGCGTTGTACAGCACCATCCGCGCCGCGTAGCCGGCGTCGCTCTCGCCGACCAGCAGACCGTCGGCGCCGATGCCGCGGCGCCGGTCGCACAGCCGACGCGCCAGCGCCGGGAGGTCGTGCGACGTCGGGGTGGAAGACGACGAGGAAGTCGTTGCCGAGTGCCGTGGTGCTTGGTGAGGGTGAGCTGTGCGGTCATGGCGCTGCTGCGAGGACGGGCAGCGCCTCGGCCGACCGGGTCGTCGCTCGATCGTCGACCCAGCGTATGCGGGGGTCGCGGCGGAACCATCGCTCCTGGCGGACGGCGAACTGCCGGGTGCGCAGGACGATCGTCGTCGCACCGCCTCGTCGAGCGCCGACGTCGCCGTCGAGGTGGTCGATCAGCTCCTTGTAGCCGAGCGCCTGGCGGGCGGTGCGCGACAGCCCGCCGGGCGTCGGCGAGCAGCGGCGCGACCTCGTGCGAGCAGCCCGCGCTCGATCATCCGGTGCACGCGCTGCGCGATCCGCTCGGTCAGCGCGGCCGCGGCCAGCGCAGGCCGACCTGCGCGAACGGCGACCGGCGGGTACGTGCTCGATGCCGGGGCCGAACGAGCTGAACGGCCGGCCGCTCCCGAGCGTCACCTCGAGGGCGCGCACCACCCGACGGGCGTTGGTCGGCTCCATCCGCGACGGCCGCGACCGGATCGAGCGCCGGCGAGCTCGGCGTGCAGCGCCGGCGATCCCCTCCTCCGCCGCACGGCGCACCTCGAGCTCGGCCGCACCTCGGGCCAGTGGCCGGGGATCTCCATCGGGTCGGTGACGCTGCGCAGGTACAGGCCGGTGCCGGCGACGAGCACGGCCGGTGCGCCGCGGTCGGCGATGCCGCCAGCGCCGCGTGCGCGGCGACGGGCGAACTCGGCGACGGTGAAGTCGTCGGCGGGCTCGACGAGGTCGATGCAGTGGTGCGGCACGCAGCGCCGGTCGTCGGCGGTGGGCTTGGCGGTGCCGATGTCCATGCCGCGGTAGACCTGCATCGCGTCGACGGCGACGATCTCGGCCGTCGTGAGCTCGGCCGCGGCGAGCGCCATCGCCACGTCGCTCTTGCCCGACGCCGTCGGCCCGAGCGATCGACGAGCGGCGGCGCGGTCACCCGGCCAGGACGGGGATGCGCCGCTTGTGGAGTCGGCTCGGCGATCAGCTCGACGAACCGACCGATCAGGTGGTGCGGTGCCGCCGCGGTGATCTCGACCGTCGCGTAGGCACCCGGTGCGCAGCGGCTGCGGTGGCGGCGAAGTGGACCAGCTTGTTCTGGCGGGTGCGACCCGAGAGCACCGCGGGTCCTGCTTGCTCGGGCCCTCGACCAGCACCTCCTCGATGCGACCGATGCGGGCCCGGTGCTTGGCCAGCGCGCTGCGCTCGACCACGACCCGCAGCCGCTCGAAGCGCTCGGCGGTGACCGCGGGATCGACGAAGTGCTCGACCATCGTCGCGGCCTCGGTGCCCGGCCGCGGCGAGAAGACGAAGGTGTACGCGTAGTCGTACTCGGCGGCGGCGGCGACCTCGAGCGTGCGCCGGAAGTCGTCGTCGGTCTCGCCGGGGAAGCCGACGATGATGTCGGTGGACACGGCCAGGTCGGCGACGCGTGCGCGCGCCTCGGCGAGCCGCTGCGAGGTAGCGCTCGGCGGTGTAGCCGCGGTGCATCGCCGCCAGCACCCGGTCGCTGCCCGACTGCAGCGGGTAGTGCAGGTGCTCGCACACCGCCGGCGTGGCGGCCATCGCGGCGAACGTGTCCGGCGCGCATGTCCTTGGGGTGCGGGCTGGTGAACCGCACCCGCCGGATGCCGGCCACCGCGCCGACGGCGCGCGAGCAGCTCGGCGAACAGCGGGCGCACCCGCACGCCGGTCGTCGCCGGCCTGGCGCGCCGCGAGCTGCAGATCGCGCCCGTAGCTGTTGACGTTCTGGCCGAGCAGCGTGACCTCGGTGACGCCCTGCGGCGGCGAGCTGCTCGACCTCGGCGACGACCTCGGCGAACGGGCGGCTGATCTCGACGCCGCGCACCGACGGCACGATGCAGAACGCGCACGAGTTGTCGCAGCCGATCTGGATGGTGACCCACGCGTTGTACGACGTCTCGCGACGCGCCGGCAGCGCGCTCGGGAACAGCGCGTGATCGTCGATGCACCGCCTCGTCGAAGATCTCGGTGACCGGGCCCTGGCGCACGAGCGTGCTGCAGCAGTTCGGCGGCGCGGTGCACGTTGTGCGTGCCCATCACGACGTCGACCCAGGGCGCCTTGGTGGCGACCACGTCGCGATCCTTCTGGGCCAGGCAGCCGGCGACGACGATCTGGCGACCGTCGCGCTCGGCCTTCCAGCTCTTCAGCCAGCCGAGGTTGCCGTACAGCTTGTTGTCGGCGTTCTCGCGGATGCAGCAGGTGTTGAGCACCACCACGTCGGCATCGGCCTGGTCGCGTCGACCGGCGAGCAGGCCGTCGGCCTCGAGCAGCCCGGCGATGCGCTCGGAGTCGTGCTCGTTCATCTGGCACCCGTAGGTGTGCACGACGTAGCTCCGGCTCATCGAGGCCACAGGCTACCGGTCGCTGTGCTGGGCGACCGGAGGGCGACGGTGAGCAGACCGACGCCGCTCGCGAGCACCGTCGGCCTCACCGCCTGGCCGGTCAGGACCGAGCGCTCACTCGATGCTGATCGGCTCGTCGTCGGCCGCGGTGAACTCCGGCTCGCCGTCGCCCGAGGCCGGCCTGCACGCGCAGCTTCTCGGAGACCTCGACCATGATCTCGGGGTTGTCGAGCAGGAAGTTCTTGGCGTTCTCGCGACCCTGGCCGAGCTGCTCGCCCTCGTAGGTGAACCACGCACCGGACTTCTTGATGATGCCCATGTCGACGGCGAGGTCGAGCACCGAACCCTCGCGGCTGATGCCCTTGCCGTACATGATGTCGAACTCGGCCTGCCGGAACGGCGGCGCGACCTTGTTCTTGACGACCTTCACCCGGGTGCGGTTGCCGACGACCTCGGCGCCGTCCTTGATGCTCTCGATGCGGCGGATGTCGAGACGGACCGACGAGTAGAACTTCAGCGCACGACCACCAGGGGTGGTCTCGGGCGAGCCGAACATGACGCCGATCTTCTCGCGCAGCTGGTTGATGAAGATCATGATGGTGTTGGTGCGGTTGAGGTTGGCGGTGAGCTTGCGCAGCGCCTGGCTCATCAGCCGGGCCTGCAGGCCGACGTGCGTGTCGCCCATCTCGCCCTCGATCTCGGCACGAGGGGTGAGGGCGGCCACCGAGTCGATGACCACGACGTCGAGCGCACCGGAGCGCACCAGCATGTCGGCGATCTCGAGCGCCTGCTCGCCCGTGTCGGGCTGGCTGATCAGCAGCTGGTCGATGTCGACGCCGATGGCCCGGGCGTACGATGGGATCCATCGCGTGCTCGGCGTCGACGTAGGCGCAGATGCCGCCGTTGCGCTGCGCCTCGGCCACGACGTGCATGGCGAGCGTGGACTTGCCGGAGGACTCCGGACCGTAGATCTCGACGACGCGGCCACGCGGCAGACCGCCGACGCCGAGGGCGAGGTCGAGCGCCAGCGCGCCGGTCGGGATGGTCTCGATGGCCATCGAGCCCTTCTCGCCCATCCGCATGATGGACCCCTTGCCGAACTGCTTGTCGATGGCCGCCAGGGCCATGTCGAGTGCCTTGTCGCGATCGTTGCTTTGCTCGTGCTCACTGTGGTGCTCCGTTTCCTGCCTGATGATGGTGCGTGGTGTCTGAGAGAGCCGAGTCGCACGGCCCCGATTGGTGTTGATCTCGTGATGGGCACCATACGAAGGGGGTGTGACAGGGTTGCCCGCATCGCTCCGGATCGGCTGGGCACCACGTGTGTGCGAACGACAGCAGTGTAACTACGAACAACCGTTCGATCAAGCATCCCCGGCCGTGACGGAGGTCCGACGCGACCGGACGATCGCTCCGGAATGTCGGCCGCACTGCCGCTCGGCCGAGCCGGCCGCCGCGACCGCCGCGCTGCGTCGGCCAGCTCCTTCGTCCTCCGGCGGGTGCACCGCCAGGTCGAAGGCCAGCCAGACCAGTGAACGTGAACGGGTACAGCGACCAGCGGGCAGCAGCACCGCGATCGCCCCGCACCACAGGATCAGCGGCAGCACGGGGACGTCCGGATAGGTGATCGACGAAGCCGACGCCCATCGCCGACGACCAGCGCGAAGAACGTGATCACGGTGTTGAGCGCCACCGGACCGAGCTCGAAGCCCTCCTCGCGCCGCCATCGGATCCCGCACGTGCGGCACCGCGGGTACTTGCCCAGCCACCGGCGGATGAACGTGCGCCGGCTGCCGCACCACGGGCAGCGCATCCGCACGGCGCGCCACATCGCGGTGCCGAACCGGATCTTGTCGGAGTGACGGCGCTGGGCACGGTCCATCCGCCCGCGCGCACTCGGATCCCACAGATCCGCAGGTCGTGCGCTCCCGGTCGATCCCACCCGCGGCCCGACGGCCAGCACGAGCAACCCCGGCTCGCGACGGACGATCGGCCAGACTGCACACGTGCGTCGAACCCTCGCCGGTCTCCTGTTCGGTATCGCCTACACCTGCGCGAGCCTGGCGATCGGCGGCTGGATGCTGCAGCGCACCGCGTTCGACCCGGACCGCACGGCCGAGCTCGGCCGAGATCGTGCTCGGGCGACAACGTCGATCCGCGACCAGCTGGTCGATCTCATCGCCGAGGCGGCGGCGCCGCAGCTGGCCCGCTCACCGCCGAGCAGATCAAGAACGACCCCGACGTCGGCTTGAACACGCTGCTCGACGATCCGGCGACCGCAGGTCTGATGGCGACCGAGATGGCCGAGATCATCCACGACGCCCACGCGCACCTGATCGGCGAGCAGCGACGAACCGGTGCAGATCACCGACCAGCAGATGCGCAACATCGTGCGCAACGAAGCCGTCGATCGGACTGCCGCCGATCACCCTGCCGGTGCCGGAGATCGCCGCGCTGTCCGTCGCCCGCCAGGTCCTCACGCTGGATGGTGCCGATCGCCGCCATCGCCGCGCTCGTGTTCGGCGCTCATCGGGCTCACCGCACACCCCGATCGATCCGCCGTGCTGCGCAGCCTCGGCTTCGGGCTGCTGCTGCTCGCCGTGCTGATCGCGCTGCTCGGCTACGTCGTGCCCAAGTTCGTCGTGCCGGCGATGAGCGACGAGTGTGTGGGCGCGAATACCGGCGCGCCTCGCCGACGACTCGCTGCCGCTCGTGATCGGCCGTCGACGTCATCCTGATCGGTGGCGGCGGCTGCGCTCCTGGCGGTCTCCGGGATCATGCGCCGCCGGCGCCGGTGGAGCACCCCGGTGAGCACCTACCGCTACAACGAGGAGCGTCGCTGGAGCTGACGCCAGCCGGCGCGGCTCAGGCCGATGAGCTCGGCGACGAACTCGCCGAACACGTCGGCGTAGTGCATCGCGTCGGCGTCGGTGTGCATCACCGAGATCAGCCACTGCTCGTCGAGCCCGGGCGGCAGCAGCACGCCGCGGTTGATGCCGTGGATCCACTGCGCGAACGCAAGGTCGAAGTCGGTGGCCTTGTAGTCGCGGTAGTTGCGGATCGGCGTCGGCGCCCACGTGACGCACCCTTCGCGCCGAACTGCACCGTGTGCGCGGGCAGCGCCGGCGCGTGTCGATGATCTGCGTCGCACGGCGTCGAGCAAGCGCGGTGTTGCGGGCGATCGTGGCGTCGGTGGCCTCGGGCGTGCACACCTCGGCGAGCACGGCCTTCGTCGCCGCCATGCACAGCGGGTTGCCGTTGTAGGTGCCGAGGTGCAGCACCTCGCCGGCCGTGATCTGGTCCATGCACTCGGCGCTGCCGCCGAAGGCGCCGACCGGCAGGCCGCCGCCGATGCTCTTGGCCAGCGTGACGAGGTCGGGCTGCACGCCGAGCGCGCCGGTGGCGCCGCCCCAGCCGGCCGTGATGCCGGTCTTCACCTCGTCGAAGATCAGCATCGTGCCGTACCGGCGGGTGATCTCGCGGACCGCTTCGAGGTAGCCGGGCTGCGGCATGCAGATGCCGATGTTCTCCATCACCGGCTCGACGATGAAGCAGGCGACGTCGCCGCCGGCGAGCACCCGCTCGAGCGCAGTCGGCGTCGTTGAACGGGATGACGATCGTGTCGGCCGAGCACGGCGTGCGGTGATGCCGGCGGTGCCGGGCACCGGCGTGCGGCGCGTCGGCCGGGCCGGCCTCGTCGAGCGGCGGCTTCATCGAGATCATCACCTCGTCGTGGTGGCCGTGGTAGCCGCCCTCGACCTTGACGATCTTCTCGCGACCGGTGACGCCGCGAGCGACGCGGATGGCGTCCATCGTCGCCTCGGTGCCGGAGTTGGTGAAGCGCCACATCGGCAGCCCGTAGCGATCGCGGAGCAGTTCGGCGACCTCGGCGTTCGCCTCGCACGGCGTGACGAACAGCGTGCCGTTGTCGAGCTGCGTCTCGACCGCGCGGCGCACGAGCGGGTGGCAGTGGCCGGCGAACAGCGCGCCGAAGCCCATGTCGAAGTCGATGTAGCGGTTGCCGTCGACGTCCTCCATCCACGCCGCCTGGGCCCGGCGACGACGATCGGATGCGGGTCGTACGCCTGGAAGCTGGACGGCACGCCGAGCGGCAGCACCTGGCGGGCCCGCTCGGTGGCTCGCTGCGAGCCCGACCGTGCGATCCATGTAGACGGCCAGCTCCCGCTGGGTGATCGCCGTGGCTCGTTGGGAAAGTGGACGCGTGTGGAGGGATTCCGTTGCGCTCATGCGATGCTCCTGACGGATTTCGTTCTCAGCACCCTAGCAGACGACGGATTTCGTCGTCGCCGATCCATGGCCACGCCTCCGAGTCGCATGGCCGCCGCCTCCCGATGACATGGCCGCCGCCTCCGAATCCGTGGCACAGCCCCAGCGTGTGGAATTGCCGGCAGGCGTGGCACACTGTCGCGCCCTCATGGTGGTCGTAGCTCAGCTGGTAGAGCATCAGGTTGTGATCCTGAGGGTCGCGGGTTCGAGCCCCGTCGGTCACCCCATCTCCGCCAACGCAGTTCGGCGGTGGCACGCGCGCTCCCCTACACTGCGCGAGCAAGCGCGCCTCTAGCTCAACGGCAGAGCAACGGACTCTTAATCCGCAGGTTCTGGGTTCGAAACCCAGGGGGCGCACCACAATCGTCGCAGGTCAGGGTCCATCCTGAGCCGGCGGGTGGAGTCGATCCAGGCTCCGTACCGCGAAGCTGCCGTGAACGAACGCTTCCGATGGGACGCGGCGCTGACCGAACTCGAATCGGCAGTCACAGCGGGACTCATACGGAGCCTCGGCTGGAGCTCGCCCTCACGGTCGTCCCAGAGCCGTCGGGATGTGAGAACCTTTCGCACGTGCGTGAGTGCGTCGACGTCGTGATGGGCAGTGGCGGATCCCGGGTCTCACCGGTCTGGTCATTCGCGGGCTGGGACGTCCAGTTCGTACGGCTCGGCCCCGACGAGCAGTTCACGTGGGACAGCGCTGCCGCCGGACCGGTGTACGTCAAGGTGATCACGGGTCGGCTTGCTCAGCCGGACCGAAGCACCTACGCAGCGCCACGGGTGGTACGCGCCACCCTCGTCGACGGCGATCACGTGCGCGCCGGCGCAGAGGGTGCGCTGTGCGCAGTCTTCATGGCGCGCAACGTTCCGGAGCGAGTGTCGTCGATGGACGATCTGCGGATCGAGGGGCCGGACGCGCAACGGTTCGCCTGGCGCACCTTCGAGGCGAAGTACGCCTCGGTCACGCCGTTCTTCGACGGACTGGACGCGTACCTCGCGCCCGGCTGGCGTCTGCTGGACGACGACGGCGACGAGATCGCCCACGTGTTCCTGTGGGCAGCCGGCAAGGGTGTCGACCTCTCCACGCACAACCACGGCCGACCTCCCGGAGCGGACGCACCGGCCTTCGCCGAGGTCCACCTCGTGCTGTTCAACGGTACGAGTGGCGGCGGGATGTACGAGACGCCGGCGCCCGGGGCGCCGGAGCGGGAGCGCTACCCGATGCAGCGTGGAGACGAGCACGGTCCGTTCTTCGCGATCGACGAAGCATCGGGCACCCCGCGTCTTCGCGACAACGGGGCGGTCGAGTACCCGTGGCACGGATGGGAGGCGGGGAGCGACGAGACGCCGGAGCAGGCGTACGACCTCGTCGCAGCGTTCGAGATCACGGTTCCGTTCGCCCGAAGTCGTTGACGGACGACACTCACCCGACCCGTCACCGTCACCGTTCGACCTCCCACACACACGCCTCGATGCGCGATCTCCGCATCACGGGCTGTTCAGCTGGTTGGTGGGCGGACCTCGGCGGTGCCGGTGAGCACGTGCTCGTCGCCACGGGCCAGCCACACGTCACAGTGGGCGATCCCGTCCTCCACGTCGCGCACCCGACCCCCGGCCACGACCCGGTCGCCGTCGAGCACCGGCCGACCGAAGCTGACTGTCAGGCGCCGCACGGCGTCCGGCCCGGCCCAGGCCATCAACATGTTGGCCACGTAGCTGACGTTCAGTGGCCCCTGGTTGATCACATGGTCGCCGAGCCCAAGCCGCTCGTTGGCCGCTCTGTCCCAGTGCACCGGGTACGGGTCGCGCAGGATGGCCGCCATCGTCCTCATTCGGGCGGGGTCGACGTGGGGCATCTCCCACTCCGGGATCAGCCCGTCGTCGGCAAACCCCTCGGCGCCGGCCCCGACCCGAGGCTCGATCGCTGGTCGAGCTGGCTGACCCGATCGTCGGAACGACCACCGGTTGGTCACCCGGGCCACGAGCTCGCCCTGCTGAGACAGCTCGATCCGGAACGCCACATGATCGGCGACACCGGCCGCGGAGACGACCCGCTCCACGCTCGCGATCCCACCACCGACGTCGTAGGCGATGTCCTCGCGCAGCGGCTGCATGTACTCCCAGTCGTAACCCAGCAGACCGACCGAGCCCGCCTGACCATCCGCGCTCCCCAGGCGGAACAGCTCGGCGATCGAGGTACCGGCGCCGAGGATCGGGGCATGGAACAGGACGATCGGGTGGACCAACCCGTCCGGCAGTTGCTCCCGACCCGTGCAGTCGGTCAACAAGAAGTTCTCCCAGTCCGCGACCGTGTAGGAGCCTCCCGGAAAGGAGTGCCCGACGAGCGCAGCGAGCTCGTCGTCGGACGGTTGGATGTTGCCGGGCTGATCGGTCATGCCGACATTGTGAGTGGACGGGTGGTGGTCACGACGAGGCAGACGTCCTATACGCCTGCGCCGTGGCCGGCGGCGATCGCCTCCAGCGTGAACGTCTGGAACTTGGCTGCGTCGAACGCCACGACCAGACGGGCCTCGGTCTCGATGATCACCCGGTGCGGTGAGTCGAGGAACTTGGCGAAGGTCTGCCACGACGCCAAGCGTGACATGGGCGTTGCCCGGCAGGTACCGCTCGAAGCCTTTCGGCGTTTTGACAATGACGTTCGCATCAGCCACGGGCGAGGCGCCGACCAGCGATCCCGCAATCTTGCCAGGCACGCACAGCGGCAGCAGATGATGCACGAGTGGATCGCCGTTCACGGATCCCACGACCAGCGCGAACGACTGTCGGCCGGCGTGTTGCCGTTCGAGGAGTTCGTTGACGCCCTCACCGAAGTCACGTTCCGGCCTCTGTCACACCTCGCGCCGTACCAGACGGACGGCGCGGCCAGAATGCAGGAGCAGCTTCGGCAGCTTCCCGGTCACGCCAACGTCGTCGTGACGCCGAATGACGTGTCGGTCGTCACGCGCCTGCTCCCGACGGCCACGGCGATCCAGTGGTCGCTGGTGAACGAGATCCGCAGCATCATCCCTGGCGCACAGGTGCAGCTCCGCGAGCGATCGCTGGCATGGACGCGCGACGCTCACGCGCCGAGACTTCGACTGGTGTCGGCACTCGTGACCACCAGGGTCGGTCCTGTGCTGCTCCGACGAGAATTCCACGTTCCCGATAGTGCTCCGGATGTTCCGGCGCGAACGCAGGAGGACGAATTGATGAAGGCGTAGCCACCAAGCGCCACGTCTGACCTCTCTCGTTGTGGCCATCCTGGCCACGCCTCCACGCCCGCATCAGCGGCCGTGGAGCGCTTCCTTCCCTCGTTCGCCCACAGGGCATCAGAAAGGAGCACACCATGCACGGACGAAGTGTATCGACTGTCACCGCGTACACCGCGCATCGGGAATGGGCCAGGCAGGCCACCCGACGAACGGTACGCCAGTGTTCACGCGCTCGCCGAGGCGGCTCGCGCCAGACGCAACCGCACCGACGCGCGCATCACCGAGACCGTGGACTTGCAGGTGCAGGCCGCGACCGCCGACGCGCTCGCCATAAGCGACCGCTCCGGACCGTCAGCGAGCCCTGACCCATTGGAGCTTCGAGCAGCTCGCCGGCCTCGCCGGCGCGCCGCCCGCATATCTCCGAACGCTGCCCGCGTCGATCGCGGCCGACGCGATCAACTACGGGCTGCAACGTGCCGACCGCGCACGAGCATCAGCTCTTCGCGGATCGGGACGAACCGTGGACCGTCCACGCGATCACCTCACCGAGGTACGCGCGGGTCCACCACGACGAGCTGGCCGACCGCGTGCTCGACCTCATGGCCCAGCACCCGGCCTGGCACCTGCCGCTCGGTTACAAGGACGGCGTCTTCGGTGCCGAACGGGTTCCGTCCGGCGCCTACCTGGGAGATCGAGACATGTTCCTGTTCCTCGTGGACGGCAACCGCGATCTCGACGACCCCACCGACGGTTCGCAGGCCGGGTTGTTCCGCGGGTTCATCCTCCGGAACAGCGACGTCGGTGCCGCCGCCCTGACCCTGGATGTGTTCCTGTTTCGCGCCGTGTGCGCGAATCACATCATCTGGGGCTTTCACCACGTCGCCGGCTTCCGGCGCCGGCACGTGGGTGCGTCGATTCACGAGGCGTGGACCGACTCGCTGCGAGAGGTCCGCGCGGCGCTCGACGCAGACCTCGCCGACGATCGCACCATACTCCTGCGAGCCACCTCCCAGGAGCTCGGTGCGACGCGCGAGGAGGTGATCGATGCGGTCGTGCAGCGACTCGATCTGTCGCGGAAGCACGCCGCCGACGCCTACACGCTGGCGGAACAGCACGAGACGAATCCGCGGTCCGTCTGGGGCTACGTGCAGGGGCTGACACGACTCAGCCAGCGCACGCCCTGGCAGGACGCGCGGTTCACCCTCGACCGAGCCGCCAGTCGCCTGCTCGCCACGGTCCACTGACCCTGGCGATTCGTTGCCGTGCGGGCTCAGCCCGCACGGCCTCTTCTTCAGATCGCACGCGCCCGGTCCTAGACCCGACGCGTGCTCCCGCACGCGACTCGTGTCGCGCTCGCGGCTGCCTCCGCTCACAGAGCCCAGGCGCTCAACGGAGGTGTGTGCGATGCGCGATCCGATCTGTCTTCACGCACGACTCGCCGTCTCTGACGGCCTCACGCATCAACCCATTCACCCGTTGAATCCCGCAACCGCGGACACCGCCGTTGCGGCCTGGGAGACGTGTGCCCACAGGGCCGCGGACCTCCCGCCAGGAAGGAGATCCGACATGTCACCGACTCACACGACAGTCTCGCCCGCGGACATCGCGTCCGCGAGTTCGTCTGCGCCTACCGCACGCTGCGCGATGACCAGGGCCAGGCCGTTCGACTGCCCACGCTGGCCCTCAGCGATCCGCGAATCGCCGCCGCCACGCTGGCGCCGCTGCTGGCCAGCGAGACGGTCGAGGTCTTCGCCGTCGCGTGCCTCTCCACTCGCCACCGTCTCCTCGCCTGGCACGTGCTCTCCCGCGGCACGCGCTCGAGCACGCCCATCTCGCTTCCGGACGTGTTCGTGCCCGCGTGCCTCACACCGGGCACCACCGCGCTGCTCGTCGTGCACAACCACCCGAGCGGCGATCCGACACCGAGCCCGGACGATGCGCGACTCACGCTTCGGCTGGCGCAGGCGGCCGACATCCTCGACATGCCGCTGCTCGATCACCTGATCGTCGGCGACGACGGCCGCTACTTCAGCTTCCGCGAAGCCGGAACGCTCACCGCGCAGATCGCGGACGGAGTCCGCGCATGACACCACGCCGGGCCATCACGCCGCCGGATTGTCGGGCGTCCCTCAGGGCCGTCAAGCCTCTTCGCTTCGCTCCGACCCCGTTCGGGGCTGGCGGGCTTGACGGCCCCTCCGGGCCGCCTCGGATCGGCAATTACGTGATGGCCGGCATGCACCCGACGACAGCAACGCACTCGACAGCAACGGAAAGGAGAGAACCATGTACGCCCCGACGATCACACCCAGCATCGAGGTAACGATCGGACGAGAGACGCGCCTGTATCACGCGTTCATCACCACCGCACCCGCACGGCTCGACGCGCCGGCGACGGTCACGCTCCACACCGGCGCCGCTCTCGGACGTGTCGGGCATGGCTGCGGACCCGATCTCGCTCGACGCGCCGCGCGAAGTGCATCCGGCGCGGCTCGTGCTCGTGGACGGCACCGAGCTGGCGTGGCAGCGCGCGCGATATCGCGAACGGGGCTATCTCTTCGCGCCGGCCGATCCCGTGCTCGTTGGCGTGAACACGCTGCAGCACTGGCTGTGGAACCGGATCGGTTCGCCGGCGACGGACCTCGCACTCGCAAACGCATAGCAACGCAACGAACGACCAGGCCCGGCCGATCGCGGTCGGGCCACTTCTCGGAGGGACGTCATGAACATCGAAGTCAAGATTCTCCGCAACGAACACCGGAAGCCCGCCGACAAGCTCGCGGACGCAGAGATTCACTTCATCGGCGGCGAGCTCGCCGGCCTCAAGCTGGTGGGCTTCGCCGTCTGGGGACGGCGCGACGGCCCCGGCCGCAACGTCACGTTCCCGGCGCGCCAGTTCATCGTGCACGGCGACAAGACGCAACTTCGCGTTGCTCCGCGGCGATCAGACGATCCGACGGCGCAGAACCACGTTCGCGATCTCCTGCTCCGCGCGTACGACGAGCAGTCGGGGGTGCCCGTCAGGGCTGCGTCATAGGCGGATTCATAGCAACGTGTGCGCGATCTCGTGCTGCAGACGTACGCCAGAGTACGAGGACATTGTCGCGACAGTTGAACGATAGCCGTAGCGAGTAGTGGATGCCCTTCGGGGCATCCGCTACCCCTCTTGACGATTGCATTCGGATCTTCGGAGGCTTTTATGTCCGGCGCCCACGAAATCGGGACGGTCTCGACCTTCAGCGTAGATCCAGGAGACGACTCGCTCCTCACTCCGCAAGACGCCGCTCGATTCCTCAAGGTCTCGGTGTCGTGGGTCTACGAGCACGTGCGGCCGGAGGCCCAGGACCGTCTGCCTGTTGTGAAGCTCGGGAAGTATCTCCGCTTCGACGCGCGCGATCTACGCGCCTACGTCGATGCAAAACGGGCCGAATCGACACGCGATCCGCGCCCGCCGTTGACCGCCGCGGCCCTGCGACGGTAGCTTTGACCGCACCAGAGACGCAGGGCGAGCCAGCTTCTGCAAGGAGGTCGGACGTGGCTCGTCGAAGATTTCAGACAGGACAGCTGTATCGAAGATCGGCAAGCGCCGCAAGGTGTGGGTCGCGCGCTGGCGCGAGGACGTGTTGCTCGACGGACGGCACGGTCGGACGGATCCAGCGGGCGGAGACTGCTCGGCTCCGTTGCGGATCTTGCCGACGCGGCGGGACGCGCAGGTCGAAGCTGGACGAACGGCTGCGGCCGGTGAACCAAGGCACCAGCAGGCCGGAAGTCGTCCATGACGTTCGGCGCGTTCGTCGAACAGCAATGGAAGGTGCTGGTGTTGCCGACCTTCAAGCGCGTCAACGCAGCACGGCTACAAGACGGTGCTGCGAGTCCACGTGCTGCCCGCGTGGCGGGACTGGCGCCGCTGCGCGACATCGACCGGCTCGCGATTCAGCAATGGGTCGCCGAGAAGTTCCGGCAGCGGCGCCGGCTGGCAGACGGTTCGGAATTCGTGGGTGCTGCTCTCGAGCATCCTCGAATCGGCGGTCGAATACGGGTATCTCCAGGCGAACCCGGCGCGGGGCGTGAAGTTCCCGCAGAAGGCGCTGAAGGAGAAGCCCGCGATGATCGCCGGGGACGACTTCGCGAAGCTGCTCGAGCAGCTCGACGAACCGCATCGCACGATGGTGAGCCTGATCGCGGCGACGGGCTTGCGCATCGGCGAGCTGCTGGCGCTGCGGTGGTCGGCGCTCGATCTGGAGATCGGCACGCTGGCGGTGCGCGAGTCGGTGTTCGAGGGCAAGTTTCAGTCGCCGAAGACGCAGCGGGCGCTGCGGACGATTCCGCTGGGTCCGCACGCCGTCAAGGCGCTCAGTCGCGCATCGTGACCGCGTGACGCGGCAAGGGCCAGACGACCTGGTGTTCGGCAACCGCAAGGGCGATCCGTTGCGGGAGTCGAAGCTGCTGACGAACGTGCTGCAACCGGCAGCGGACGACGGCGGGGCTCGGACGGGTGACGTGGCATCAGTTCCGCCACATCCATTCGTCGCTGCTCAACGACCTCAACGTGCCGGTCGAAGATCGCGCAGGAGCAGCTCGGGCACGCGAGCATTTCGACGACGCTGAACATCTACACGCACGTCGTCGACGCGTCGCACCGCGAGGCGATCGAGGCGGTCGAAGAGCGATTGTTCGCGCAATTGGTCCCGAATGGTCTCGAATCGGAGAACGGGCTCGCAAGCGCTACAGCCCGCAAGTGACAGTGTTAACTGAGATTTAGGATTGGAGGCGCCGCCCGGATTTGAACCGGGGATGGAGGTTTTGCAGGGCCATCCCCGGTCGTCTTCTCACGATCCCCAAGATGGGCGATCTGGCTTCAAATCTCACGGGCTCACTGCGATACGCGAATCGATGCTCGGCGCTCAGCGTGTGTGGCGTTGGTGGAAACTGGGCAGGGTCGGATCGCCGTGGGCACAGTTCGGGCACAGCTGAACAATCGCGCATCAATTCGGCGGAGGTTCACTGAAGCACGCACGCCGCTCCGAAGTCTTCACGCTTTACGGGTTCATTGGCCCGAAGAGTTGCGGCGAGCTTCAACCGCGCATCGTCGGCGGCTCGACGGGCGCTGTCGAAGGCAAGTACTGACGGCGAGGCACATACATCTGCGCGGATCGCGCCGAATAACCGCTCAATTTCCAGTCGACGTGCCACCACGGCACGTCCTGAAACGGGCGCATGCTCCCTTGTTGTGGCGGTCGTTCCGTGGGTCATCAGTGAGAACGAGTCTGGTGGCCGCTGCGCAACATTGGTGAACGTCTGACGAACATACGTCGCGTCGAGGATCTTGACGATTGGCAAGCTGTGGCCTGAGCTAACCTGTCCGGGCTCTGACGCAGGCGGCGACGGCAAGCTGCTGTACGTGCGATCTGCCCTCACTCGATCCAAGATCCTCGTCGCGAGTTCCAGAGCAATTCTGTTGTACCCGTCGGTAGCTTTGATGTACTCCGCGAGAGCTGCCTGCACATCCTGAGAAAAGTGGTCGGCAGCGGCAGCACTCTCAGCCTCCAAGAACGCTCGACGATCAAGAGGACCCGCTGCGGCGAGTCTTTGCCCATCTTCACTCAGCCGGCGATGCAGGGGCTCGTACCATCGCGACTCGAGATAATCGGCTTCGATGGTAGTGGGCACATCCGGCACTGAGCGCACAAAGATCCACACCGCCACCCCCAATGGCACCAGGGCGGCGACCCCCACAAAGCCCGCCATCGTCCGTGTCTGCCAACGTCGCAACAGGATTGTCGAGAGCGGAACGAGCACGCCCAGGACGAATGCAGCTGATAGCCAACCAATGAACTGGCCGGTCAGTGCGTCGCTTACGCGATAGCGGGAGGAGGTCAACTCAAGTTCGTCGATTTCATTCAGTCGCACGTCGATCAATCTTCTTTGTCGACCAAGAAGTTCAACCGCTGCGGTCACACGGGTTCGAATTTGCGTCGACTGCCACTCGGGCAGGGCGCTCAAAGACTGAACAAACTCGTCCAGCAATTCTGATCGGAACCATTCGCCAACCGTCAGGGTTCCACGCAACGCTTCGAAATCCCGACGCCACTCAGCAAATCCTGGTGTCGGTTTGGATGGGAAGACCTCATTCGATGAGGGTGCTGCAGATATAAGGCCGCGAGTGAGAATCGCTACAGCTTCATGAGAGACCCAAACGTAGACGCGACCTCTTCCGGGACCCAGCGTTTTCCCCTTCGGCATCTCCGCCAGGGTTCGGGCGAGCGGTTCATTCAGGAACGCCACATCCTGACTGACTTTGTTGAGAAGAGGAGCGCCGCTGAGCCCTGGATAGTTTCTGCGCAACGCCAAGTCGAATTCATCCGGAAGAAGCGTGAGCCCATGAAGGTTCGTCCATCCCTCTCGGAGCTCCAGCAGCTGCTTTCGAATCTCAAATCGATGTTGTTGGATGCTGTCCTCGAACTGAGTCCTCCGATCGTTCAGAAAGACAACGTACGCGACCGCACCACCGGCCAGCAGGGCAATCAGCCCGGCGAAGATTTCCGCGAGAGTACCCGAAGTACGTCGTCAACGCTGACGGATCGGTCGGCCGCGCAGGGTGGTGTAGATGGTGTTCGATCGCTTGGCGCTCCTCGAGCTGAACCGTATTTACCGCCCCGAGGTCCCGTGATTCAACTGCGGCCCCATTTTTCTTCTTCGGAGTACGACGCAAGTACGCCACGAGTGCCAGCCCACCGAGTAAGCATGCCGACAGCAAGGCGGTGCGAGACGCCTCTCGGCCAGGTGTCTGTTCATTTGACAGTGGGAGTTTTTCGATCATCGACCGACGAAGGTGATCGTTCTCCGCTTCGCGGAGCCGATGACGGCGAGAAGCCGTGGGGTGAGCGCTCGCAGCTCTTCGAAACGGTTCGTCTCCGCAATCAAGACAATGACAGCCACGTCGAAACCTGAGAGGTCCTGCTGGAACGCCAAGTTGCGGTCGACGGTCAGAAACGCGTCGAATTCAGCGGCCGCCGCTGCGAGGAGCTCGCCGTTGCGCTTGCCGGCCCATCCCATCTCCTGGACGGTTCTCGCATCGTGGCCGACGAGCTCGCTTTTCAGCCGCTTCGGGACGCACTCGTCAAGCAGGACGCGCACGGGCGAGGAGCGCCTCCTTGGCCTGCTCCAAAGCGGCTACTGCCTGCTCCCTGGTGACCGTCGGAAAGTCCTCCAGGAACTCGGATAAAGGCTGACCTGCCTCGAGGTAATCCAGGAGCGTCGCAAGCGGCACACGGGTGCCGACGAACACGGGCGTGCCGCCCATGATCTCCGGGTCGCTGTGAATGACCGGGTCGGTCTCCTTCATCTCGCTCGCCCCCTGGTTACGGTCAGCGTCAGAGTCAGTTTATCGCAGCCGTCGCGGAGGGACACGGGGGACGAAAGGGGGGACAACGCCTCCGGTATGAGTTGTCCCCCCTCTAGCCGCTGAACTGGACACCGGATCGACGACGCTGAGGCCGCGCCTCGCGGACGATCAGTGCAACCGCAAACTACTGGCGGACAAGGCGATGCGCTGTCGCAGTCATCGAGAATGCGGCGGCGTTCTGTGCCGCCGCGGACGCCGCGCGGATGATGGTGGATCGCGAGCTGGGGGCGTGAGCGACCCCCTCTGCCACCCCCGGGAGGCGGCCCCGGACCCATTCAGACGGGGGTCGCTCACGCCCCCACTTGTCCGGACGAAGGTGACCGCGCGGCGTGACGCCGGGAAGTCTCGGTCTTCCCGGAAGAACGAGCGCTACTCGTGTTCGTCGCTTGGTCCCGTCGTGCGGAATCAAGGGGTACTGCGCGGAACGTTCAATCTCGGCGCCTGCGTCGAGCACAATCGGACTTATCGCAAGACTTGCGTTGGACACGCCGCGAAAACGGCGTGAGCAACTTCGTCCGGCAGAAATCGTCTTCGCGTTGAGAGACGCAGCGACGTACGATACGACGTTCCCTGTCGGGAAATTCCGCCGGATGCACGATGCAACGATCATTGCTGAGCGCAAATTGCGCGATCTTCGTGATTGACAAGCGACATAACCGAGGCCTATCTTCCGAGAAGATCTTCGTGGCCGTCTGCGAGCGTTCGTTGACGCACGCGACGGAAGCGAGGACTGCTTCACACACTGCGCCGCAATGGACGCGCAATCGGCCTCGAGTCGTAGCGCGAACCATCCTCTGAATCTTCACTGCAGCGGTCCTCAGCTCACCGCGAAGTTCCGGACGGCCATCACGTCGTTGATTCTGGCGCTCGCCTCGCGTTCGTCAAGGCTCTCGCTTCGCTCGACCCGCGGAACGCGGGCTTCGGCCTTGACGAATCGCTCGGTCGAGCGCGGTCCTGGCACTTACGTGATGGCCGACGAGAATTCCGTTCGTCAACAGAGGTGCGATGCGGAAGCGAACGACTTCGCCAGGTGGCCGGCTGATGGACCTTCGGACAGCAGCGGCGTATCTTGGCTGCAGCTATTGGACGTTGCGCGACCTCGTGCTCAACGGACACATCCCCGCCGTCCGCATCCCGAGCCCTCGCGCACGCGACGGTCGTGTCATGCGACGCATCCTGATCGACTCGCGCGATCTTGAACGACTCATCGAACGCTGGAAGGAGGTCGACACTTCGCAACTGCACCCGTAGTAACCAAAGGAGGAACAACGAATGGGCATGACGTACAAGCGCGGCGCCGTCTGGTGGGTCAAGTACTACCGGAACGGCCGGCCGATCAGGGAGTCGAGCCACAGTACGCAGGGAATCCGACGCGATCAATCTGCTGAAGCTCCGCGAGGGCGACATCGCGCATGGCTTGCCGATCAACCCGAAGCTGAATCGGATTCGGTTCGATGAAGCTGCAGACGATCTCAAGACGGAATACGCCGTCAACGGACGGCGGTCGGCCGACGAGCTTGAGCGGCGGATTCGGCTGCACCTGCTGCCCTACTTCGGTGGTCGACGCCTATCAACGATCAGCACTGCCGACGTAAACGCGTTCATCCTGAAGCGCCAGAAGGACGTGATGGTCGTTGGCGAGTTGGACGAACGTCAGGAACGGAAGGTCTCCAACGGCGAGATCAACCGCGAGCTGACGACGCTGAAGCGAATCCTCAACCTGGCGCGGCAGAACGGCAAGTTGATGCACGTGCCGCACATCCCGATGCTGAAGGAACGGAACGTGCGTACGGGCTTCTTCGAGCGGCGAGCAGTTCGACCGCATCCTCGCTCACCTGCCGGCGGCGATTCGTCCCGGCGGTACAGTTCGCGTACATCACTGGCTGGCGGATCCCGAGCGAGGTGCTGCGGCTCCAGTGGCGACACGTCGACTTCGAAGCTCGCGTCGTTCGCCTGGACCCGCACACAACGAAGAACGACGAGGGGCGCACCTTTCCCTTCACTGACGCACTGCGAGCAGCTTCTGGAGGAGCAGAAGACCGAGCACGAGCGCCTGAAGGCCGAGGACGTGATCTGTCCCTGGGTGTTCAATCGCTCGAACCGCAAGGTGAAGGGCAAGCGGATCACGACGTTCATCAAAGCGTTCCGAGCAGCATGTACGAAGGCGGGCTGTCCGGGTCGCATTCCGCACGACCTGCGACGGACCGCCGTGCGCAACCTGGTGCGCGCCGGCATTCCCGAGCGCGTCGCTATGCAGATGACCGGACACAAGACGCGCTCGGTGTTCGAGCGCTACAACATCGTCAGCGAGTGCGACCTCGTTGAGGCCGCGAAGAAGCTCAACACGCTTCAGCCAGTCCCGCCAGCGTCAGACCGTGATGGGCACAATTCGGGCACAGTGGAGCCCGATCGCGGTCCCCGCCTGAGAGTCAGTCTCTAAATTTCCTAGGAAAGTTTGGAGGCGCCGCCCGGATTTGAACCGGGGATGGAGGTTTTGCAGACCTCTGCCTTACCACTTGGCGACGGCGCCGGTCAGAACTGCGTGTGCGGCGGGCTTGCGACCGGGGACAAAGGGAAATCTTACCATGACGGCGGAGCCCGGCGCGGGCGCAACCAGCCCAGGCGCGCCGCCAGCTCGTTCAGCCGCCTCGATTTGCTCGCCCGGCAACGCGTGTGGTACGATTGGGACTTCAAGAACGGCGGTTGGGCGCTGCCGGCGGCAGCGCCTGCGCTCAGGCGCGGGAATAACTCAGTGGTAGAGTGCGACCTTGCCAAGGTCGAAGTCGCGGGTTCGAATCCCGTTTCCCGCTCCATTCTTTAGATCGTCGGGGTCCCCTGCACCCCGACTAGCTCACTCCACTCCGCTCGCTCTTCGCTGCTCGCTCCGTTCCGTTCGCTCTGCTGTCGCCGCAGGGGCCCTGCACCCCGATTGGCTCACTGCACTCCGCTCGCTCTCCGCACCTCGCCCGTTCCGTTCGGCGCTTAGTTCCCCACCTCCCCAGTTCCCCAGCTCCCCAGTTGCTCTAAAACGCATTCGTGTACACCTCGACCACCGGCTCCCCCTGGTCCAGCATGATGGCGACGACGTCGAACCGGCAGGGCCGGTTGACGGTTGCGGTGGCCAGGTAGAGCCGCGCCATCCGCAGCAGCCGCCGCTGCTTTGAAGCGGTCACGGCCTCCGCCGCGGTCCCGAACTCGTCGTCTGTTCGAGCCTTGACCTCGACGAACACCAGGGTGCCGCGGTCCTCGGCAATGATGTCGATTTCGCCATGGCGGGTGCGGTAGCGCCGGGCAAGAATTGCGTACCCCCGGCGCTCCAGCGCCCGCGCCGCCAGATCTTCCCCGCGGAATCCAAGCGCCTGGCGAGCCAGGGTCATGACGTCACCGAGACAGAGCAAAGATGGTGCTGGGCGGCGGGACCGCTGCGCGCAGCGGACGAACGCTCGGCCGAGCGGTTGGCAGGGATCGGCGCGGCTCAGCCGTGCGCGGCCTCGACTTCCGCCAGGCTCTCCTCGAACACCCGCAGCACGGCGTCGGCCTGCGCGATCGTGAGGACGAGCGGCGGCGCCAGGCGCAGCGCGTTGCGGCCGGCCCCGAGCACCAGCACGCCGCGGCGGAACATCGCCTGCACGAGCGCGTTGCGCTCCTCCACCGCCCGCGCCTTGGTCTGGCGGTCGCGCACGAGCTCGATACCGATCATCAGCCCCTTGCCGCGCACGTCGCCGATGATCGCGTGCGTGTCCTGCAGCGCGCGCAGCCCCTCGATGAGATGCGCGCCGACGGCGGCGGCATTCTCGACCAGCCCCTCTTGCAACAGCCGGATGGTGGCGTTGGCCGCGGCGCACGACACCGGGTTGCCGCCAAACGTGCTGGCATGCGCGCCCGGCGGCCAGCTCATCACCTCGGCCCGCGCGCAGGTGACACCGAGCGGCAGCCCCGAGGCAATCCCCTTCGCGATGTTGACGACGTCGGCCTTCAACCCCAGGTGATCCGACGCGAACATCTTCCCCGTCCGCCCCATACCCGACTGGACCTCGTCGACGACGAGCAGCATGCCGTGCTCGGCGGTGAGCTCCCGCAGCCCCTGGAGAAACGCCGGCGGCGGCACCAGGTAGCCCCCCTCCCCCTGGATCGGCTCGACGACGATCGCGGCAATTTCGTCGGGCGCCGCCAGGTGGACGAGCAGCTGGTCGCGGATGAAGGACAGCGAGGCGGCGGCGCAGGCATCGGCGCTGCCGTCGTAGCGGTAGACGTCCGGATACGGCGCATGGTAGACCCCGGGCATGAACGGCCCGAAGCCGCGGCGCTGAATCGCCTTGCTCGCGGTCAACGACAGCGCCCCGAGCGAGCGCCCGTGGAACGCCCCGAAAAAGGCGATGATGCCGGTCCGCTTCGTGTAGTAGCGCGCCAGCTTGATCGCCGCTTCCGTGGTCTCGGTGCCGGAATTGGCGAAGAACGTCCGCACCTCCCCGTCGATCGGCGCAATCGCGGCGAGCTCCTCGGCCAGCCGCACCTGCGGCTCGTAGTAGAAGTCCGTCCCCGACATGTGGATGAACTTCTGCGCCTGCTCGGCAATCGCCTGGACCACGGCCGGATGCGAGATGCCGGTCGAGTTGACGGCGATGCCGGCGGCGCAGTCGAGGAAGAGATTGCCGTCGACGTCCTCGACCACCGCCCCTTCGCCGCGGGCGATCACCAGTGGATAGTCTCGGGTATAGGACGGCGACACGAACCGCGCGTCGCGGTCGATGATCGCCCTGGCGGCGGGTCCGGGAAGCGGGGTCCTGATGTGGGGAGCGCTCATCGCCAGGCTGGATTCCGGGCTACTTGGTCTTCCACCGCGTGACGGCGCCCGTGTCCTCGAGGACAATGCCGCGGCCATCGAGCTCGGCGCGGATGCGGTCGGCCTCGGCGAAGTTGCGCGCCCGCCGCGCGGCCTTGCGCGCCTCGATCAGCCGCTCGATCTCTTCGACCGGTACCGGCGGCCGCGCGTCTTCGGCGCGGCGCAGCGAGAGCACCCCCAGCACGCGGTCGAACCCCTCGAAGGTTTCCCGGACGGCGCGCGCGTCTTCGGCGCCGAGCTCCCCGGCGTCGAGCGCGGTGTTGAGCGCGCGCACGAGGTCGAACACCACGCCGAGGGCGGCGGCGGTGTTCAGGTCGGCATGAATGTGCGCGCTGAACGCCTTCTTCGCCTCGTCCAGGCGGGCCTGGACGTCGGCGTGCGGCCGCCCCGCCGCGGCGTGGTCGAGCCGCGCCAGGAAATCGGCCAGCCGCTTGAGCGACTCCTCCGCCTGCACCATCGCGCTCCAGGAGAACTTCAGCTGCTTGCGGTAGTGCACCCCGAGATACAGGTAGCGCAGCGCCGACGGGCGCAGGCCGTGCGCCCGGATGTCCTCGAGGTTGTAGGCATTGCCGAGCGACTTCGACATCTTCTCGCTGACCGCCTCGTCGTCTTCGATCATCAGGTGCTCGACGTGGAACCAGAAGCGCGAGAACGGCTGGCCGGTCGCCCCTTCCGCCTGCGCAATCTCGTTCTCGTGATGCGGGAAGATCAGGTCGACACCGCCGGCGTGCAGGTCGATCGGCGGCGCGTCGAGCAGGCGCAGTGCCATCGCCGAGCACTCGATGTGCCAGCCGGGGCGTCCGGGGCCGATCCCGGGATCCCAGGTCGGCTCGTCCGCCCTGGTCGCCTTCCAGAGCACGAAGTCGCGCGCGTCTTCCTTTTCGTACTTGTCGCTGTCGACCCGCGCCCCCGCCTTGATGCCGCTGTGGTCGAGGCGGGCGAGCCTGCCGTAGCCGGGCAGCGTCGAGATCTTGAAGTAGATCGAGCCCTCGCTCCGGTAGGTGTGCCCGTTCGCCTCGAGCGCGGCGATCGTCCGCCCCATCGCCGCGATGTTCTCGTCGTCGGTCGCGCGCGGCGTTTCCTCCGGCTGCTCGAGGCCGAGCGCGTCCGCGTCCTCGCGGAACGCGGTGACGAAGCGTTCGGTGTAGTCGCGCAGCGGCACCCCGGCCTTCTGCGACTCGGCGATCGTGCGATCGTCGACGTCGGTGAAGTTCATGACGTGGCGCATGCCGAAGCCCGCTTCGTACTTGAGCGCGCGGCGGAGGACGTCGCAGACGACGAACGTGCGGAAGTTGCCGATATGGCCGCGGGCGTAGACGGTGAGCCCGCAGGTGTACATCCGGACGGTGTTGTCGCGAGAGGGGGCGAACTCCTCTTCTCGTCGGGTGAGCGTGTTGTACAGACGCATCGGCAGCTTGGCGGGTGTCGTGGGCGGGCGCTGGCAGAGCGTCAGGCCGGCAAGGGGTGACGGACCTCCGAGGCCTCGCTGTTGCGCCGGGCCTCGATGACCAGCTCGTTCGCGACCCGGCGGAACTCGAAGGTGATCGCCTGCTCGACGCTCGCCTCGCTGGTGCCCAGGTTGCGCGGCCAGCCCCTCGATCTGCCGGCCCAGGGCCTGCGCATCCGGGGCCGCGGTGCCGAGGTGCTCGGCAATCCTCGCCGCCAGCTCGCTGGCGACGCCCCTGAGGTCGCCGTGCGCGGGAACGGAGAGCCGCATCTCCAGGGACGGGCCGTCCGGAGTGTTGTCCGATGCTTCCGGCATAGCCACGATTCTACAGCGAAATGCGGCCGAACAGCCGCCGCGCGCCGCGGCAGTCGGCGTCGATCTGCGCCTTGAGCGCATCGACGTCGGGGAAGGCGCGCTCGTCGCGCAGCCGCTGGAGGAACGACAGCCGGACCTGCCTGTCGTAGAGGTCCTGGGTGTAGTCGAAGATGTGCACCTCGATCACCGGGCGGTCGACGTCGCCGAAGGTCGGGCGCATGCCGATGTTGGTCACCGACGCGTGCACGACGTCGTCGATGGTCACCGTCGTGGCATAAACGCCGGGCGGCGGGGGCAGCTCGTTGTCGGTCTGCAGGTTGGCCGTCGCGAACCCCAGCTCCCGGCCCCGTCCGGCACCGCGCACCACGGCGCCGTCGATGAAATAGTGGTGGCCGAGCAGCGCCCCGGCCTCGTCGACCCGCCCTTCCGCCACCAGCCGCCGCACCCGCGTGCTGCTGACGACGAAGTCCTTGTAGCGGACGGGATCAATCTTTTCGGCGCGGAAGCCGTAGCGGGCGCCCAGGCTGCGGAGCACCGAGAAGTTGCCCTCGCGCTTGTGGCCGAAGAGGAAGTTGGCGCCGACCCAGACCTCCGCCACGTGCAGCCAGTCCGACCAGCACCGTCCGCACGAACATCTCCGGGTCCCAGTGCGACAGCTCGGTGGTGAACCGCACGACGGCCACGCCCTGCATGCCGGAGCGCGACAGCGCCTCGATCTTCTGCGCCTTGGTCATCAGCAGCGGCGGCGCCTTGTCGGGCCGGACGACGCGCGGCGGGTGTGGATCGAAGGTCATCGCGGCCGGCGTGCCGCCGCGCTCACCGGCGCGCCGCCGGACGCGGTCGATGATCTTCATGTGACCGCGGTGCAGGCCGTCGAAGTTCCCGAGCGCTAGCACCGGCTGGTTCCACCACGGCTGCGGGTCCTCGGGAAAATGGATGACGTCCATCGACTTCAGCCCGCCGCGTCGACGGTGAGGCCGTCGTAGGCCAGCGTCATGCCCGGCGGCAGCCGGGCACAGGTTGCCGCGTGCGGCAGGTCGTGGCACATGTGCGTGAAGAAGGTCTGCCGCGCACCGATGCGGCGCGCCGCCGCCATCGCCTGATCGAGCGAGAAGTGCGTCGGATGCGGCTTCTCCCGGAGCGCGCCGATCACCACGGCGTCGAGGCCGTCGAGCAGCGGCCACGAGCTGTCGGGAATGCCGCTGCAGTCGGTGAGGTAGGCGAACGCGCCGATGCGCAGCCCGAGAATCGGCCGCGTCCCGTGCCAGATCGGCACCGGGACGACGGTGGCCGCGCCCAGGCAGAACGGCCCGGCGATGCGGAACAGCTCGAGACGCGGCAGGCCGCCGCCTTTCGGCGTGTCCGGGTTGAAGACGTAGCCGAACGTCCGCCGGATGTCGTCGAGGGTCGGCTCGTCCCCGAACAGCGGCATCGGTCCTTTCATCAGCGTATTGAACCGCCGCACGTCGTCGAGCCCGAGGATGTGGTCGGCGTGCCCGTGAGTGAAGAGGATGGCGTCGACCCGGTTCAGGCGGTGGGTCAGCGCCTGGGCGCGGAGGTCCGGGCCGGCATCCACGAGCAGCCCGCCGCCGTCGTCGGTGCGGAGGTAGAGCGACGGGCGCAGCCGGCGGTCACGCGGGTCGTCGGAACGGCAGGTGCTGCACTCGCAGCCAATCATGGGCACGCCCTGAGAGGTGCCGGTTCCGAGAAACGTGATCTGCAATCGACTTTACGGTTCGACGATGCGGCGCTCGCCCTGCTGGGCCTGGACGAATCGCATGCGCAGCTCGTAGAGAAGGTCGTCGACCAGCTTGGCCTCGTCGGCCGTGAGGTTCCCCTTGGTCTTCTCCTGCAGCATCGCGATGAGCTCGATCATCTGATGGGCCGCGGGAAGGTTCGGCTCTTCCCGCTCGCCAGTGGTCGGGTCCGCGTAGTCGCCGAAATGCACGGCCGCAGTGGTGGCCAGCGAGATGATGAAACCCGCGAACGAGACGACCGGCTCTTCCTCTGTAGTCACCCCGGAATGCTAGCATACGGCGGGCCGGGAGCCGGGCCGTGCGGCGCACCCCGCGCCCCGATTGTGAAAGGCGAAGCGCTGAGATGGCCGAGGCAGGAGACGCATTCCAGAAGCTGGTGGACATCATGCAGCGGCTGCGGGGCCCGGGCGGGTGCCCGTGGGACCGCGAGCAGACGATCCAGTCGCTGCGCGGGTTCGTGCTCGAGGAGACGTACGAGGTGCTGGACGCCATCGACCGGCACGACCACGAGGGGCTCCGGCAGGAGATCGGCGACCTGCTGTTCGAGGGGGTCTTCCTGGCGCAGATCGAGGCCGACGAGCAGCACTTCACGGTGACGGATTCGCTGCAGGCCATCGCCGAGAAGCTGATCCGCCGCCATCCGCACGTGTTCGGCACGACTGGCGGCGTCGACACCCCCGGCAAGGTCGTCGAGCAGTGGGAGCAGATCAAGTCGCGCGAACAGCAGGATGCCGGCAAGGCGCGCGCGCTCCTCGCCGGCGTGCCCAAGGCGATGCCGGCGCTGCTGCGCGCCCACGAGATCGGCACGCGCGTGGCCGCGGTCGGCTTCGACTGGGCGCGGAGCGGCGACGTGCTGGACAAGATCGAAGAGGAAGTGCACGAACTGCGCAACGCGGTGGCGCACGAGAGCGCGCAGCGGGTCGAAGAAGAAATGGGCGATCTCCTCTTCGCGATCGCCAACCTGGCGCGGAAGCTGGGCGTCGAGCCGGAATCGGCGCTGCAGGAAAGCGAACGAGAAGTTCAGCGCCCGGTTCGGTGCGCTCGAGGCGCGGTTCGAGGCGCAGGGGCGGTCGGTGCACGACGCCACGCTGGAGGAGATGGAAGGCGAATGGGCCGAGGTCAAGCGCCGCGAATAGGGCGCCGCGTCAGGGTCGCGCGCCGGCCCGTCCAGCCGCGCAGCGCCACGGTCCTCCCGTCGGTCTCGACGAACACCGCGCCGTCCTCCGCCGTCGAGAACATCGCCGCGCCGACTCCCTTGTAGCGCGCCACCACGGCCGGGTGCGGGTGTCCGAACCGGTTGTCGCGCCCGCAGCTGAAGATGACGGCGGCCGGGCGCAGGACGTCGAGGAGTTCGCGGCTGCTCGACGTCGCGCTGCCGTGGTGCGGCGCCTTGAGCACCACCAGGCGCCCGGCTTCCAGGCGCCGCAGGATCGCGCGCTCCCCCTCGGCGCCGATGTCTCCCGGCAGGATGATGGAGACGTCGCCCAACCGGATCTCGAGCACCACCGAGTCCTCGTTCCGCACGCGCTGCCGCTCCCACTCCGGGGGAGGCGGATGGAGCACGCGGATCTCGACATCGCCAACGCGCTCCACGTCGCCGGCCTGGACGGTCCGCCACGACATCCCGCCCATCCGGGCAGCGGACACCAAGCGCTGCATGCCGGCGTGCGGCGGCACCGGCACCCCCTCCCAGATGCGTCGGCTGCCGCGATGCGGCGGAGCACGCCGGTCAGCGCCGAGGATGTGATCGGGATCGCCGTGCGTGACCACGATGCCGTGCAGGCGGCGGACGCCGAGGGCCCGGAGCGCGCGCGTGACAATGCGCTCGCCGATGTCGAAGCCGCGAGGAGGGTCGGCTGCCGGCGCCGCTGGGGCAAGCGGCGCCAGCCCGCCGCCGTCGACGAGCAGCGCGCCGCCGCCAGGCAGCGCCACCAGGGTGGCGTCCCCCTGGCCAACGTCGAGCACCACCACCCGGAGCGGGACCGGCGCGCGGCGCCACGGCATCCCTGGTCGTCAGGGGAAAGCCGGCGAGTATGAGCCCGGCGCCTGCGGCGAGGGCGACGGCCGCCGTCCTTCGGATGGGCAGGGCAAGGAGGGCCAGCGCCGACGCGTAATACGTCGCCCACCAGCCACAGGCTGGGAGGCCTGGCCTCGAGCGCCAGCCAGGGCGCGACGTCCATCACCTCTGCCGAACGCAACAGGCCGCGCGCTGCCAGGTGCGTGCCCATCGCGGCCACGCGCGCGCCGGCGTCCCACCACCAGCCGGTGGCGGCAACCAGCAGCCCGCCGATCTGCACGACAGTCATCAGCGGGATGGCCGCAAGATTGAGCACCAGCCCGGCCATGGGCACCCGCGCGAAGAGCGTGGCGCCGACGGGCAGCAGCGCGACCTCGGCGCACACCGATGCCGCGCACAGCGCGACCACAGCCGTCAGCGCCGCGCCGGGGCGCAGCGCGGCGCGGATTCCCCCGCCGCCAGAAGGCCGGACCCGGCGGAACGGCGCGATCCGCGGCATTCCCAGCAGGATGCCGAGCGTGGCGCCGAAAGACAGGACGAAGCCCGCATCGAGCGCCACCACCGGGACAGCCGCCACGGCGATGACCGCGGCCATGGCCAGCGCGTTCAGCGACGAGCCGCGATGGTCCGCGGCACGGGCGCCCAGGATCAAGACGGCAACGGTCACCGCCCGGGCCACCGAGGCCGCCCCGGCCGCCACCACGCCGTAGAACAGCAGCACGGCACACGTCACGACCGCTGCCGGCCGCCCGCCGACCATCAGCACGCGGCCGGCGCCAACGATCAGCGCGGCGAGGATGGCGATGTTCCCGCCGGAAATCGCCACGACGTGATAGGTCCCCGCCTCCTGCAGCCGCCGCTCGTCCTCTTCGGAGAGGCCGGTGCGATCGCCAATCAGCACCGCCGTGGCCAGCCCGCCCGACTTCGCGTCGAGCGCGCCGACGTGGCGGGCAATCGACGCCCGCGTCCAGGCGCGGATCGACGCCGCGCGTTCGGCGATACCCGATCCCCGCCCGGCCACTTCCACCAGTGCCGCGCTCTTCACGCTCCCGATCAAGACGATGCCGCGGCGGGCCAACGCGCGGCGTTCGTCCGGCACACCAGGATTCAGATAGGTGGCCGGAAGGCGGAGGGATGCCGGAGCACGGATGCGGCGGCCGGCCCGCCAGCCGCTGGCGTGGGCCGACAGCAGCGCGCCGCCAACGGACAGGCGGACGCCGCCGATTGTGTCCCGGCACCCTGGCGACTTCGCTTCCGGGCGGCCGGCCTCCCGCACCTGCAGGACATCGACGACCAGCGACGCGCCGAAGGGCGTGATGGCGGCGTCGTCCCGCAGGATGCCCTCGATCGTCACAGGCTCACGCGGCGTCCGGGCCGTGAACCAGCGCAGGAGTGGCGGATCGTAGGCGCGGGCCGCCGCGTCCACACCGAGGGACAGGCCGGCGCACAGGGCGCCGGCGCCGATCGCCGCCGCCGCTTCCCAGCGGTCGTCCAGTGCCGCCGCGCCGATCCCCGATGTCAGGGCCAGCAGCGCGCCGCCCGCCGCGGGCCCCGCTGCCTGCGGACCGAGATGGTCGAACAGCGCGATGGCCGCGACCGCGCCGGCAAGGAGCGGGACGGCCACGAGCGCGGCGGGGGCAAGCACACCGCTGGCTGTAGCAAGGGGCGGGCCGCGGATCGCCGCGGCGGTGCCGCGGGCCGGGCCGCGGTCCGGTCAGGCGAGAGAGGCAGAAAGGCTGATGGCGTCAGCCCTTCGGCGTGGCAATTTCTGCGTGGTATTCCTGGAGCGCGCGCACCGAGAGCCCTTCGGAATGGATCGCCTTGATGGCGTTGACCGTGGCGCCCGCGCCGGTGAGCGTGGTGATGCAGGGCACGCCGTGCATCATCGCGATCCGGCGGACCGTGCGGTCGTCGAAGAACGACTCCCGGCCGAGCGGCGTGTTGATGACCAGCTGGATGTTGTTGTTGAGGATCTCGTCGCCGACGTGCGGCCGGCCTTCGTTGACCTTGAAGACGATCTCCGCCTCGATGCCGTGGGCGCGCAGGTAGTTGGCCGTGCCCCGGGTGGCCACCAGCGTGAAGCCGATGTCGCGCAGGTCGCGGGCGATCTGGACGACCGCCGGCTTGTCGTGGTTGTTGACGCTGATGAACGCGGCGCCGCCCGCGGGCAGCCGCTGGCCGGCGGCGAGCTGCGCCTTGGCGAAGGCGTTGCCGAACGTCGCCGCCCCGCCCATGACCTCGCCGGTGGACTTCATCTCCGGGCCGAGGATGGTGTCGACGCCGGGGAAGCGGACGAACGGGAACACCGGCGTCTTGACGAAGAAGCCGGCGACCTCGAGATCCGCCGTCAGGCCGAGCTGGGCGAGCGTCTTGCCGAGCATGACCCGCGCGGCGACCTTCGCCAGCGGCACCCCGGTGGCCTTCGACAGGTACGGCACCGTGCGCGAGGCGCGCGGGTTCACCTCGAGCACGTAGACGGTGTCGTCCTTGATCGCGAACTGCGCGTTCATCAGGCCGACCACCTTCAGCGCCCTGGCGATCCGCCGGGTGTAGTCGCGGATGAGGGCGACGTGGCGATCGATGACCTGGTGCGGCGGGATCACGCAGGAGCTGTCGCCGGAGTGGATGCCGGCCTCCTCGATGTGCTCCATGATGCCGCCGATGACGACGGCGCCGGTCGCATCGACGACCGCGTCGACGTCGAGCTCGACCGCGTCCTCGAGGAACTTGTCGATCAGGACGGGATGGTCCGGCGAGGCCGCCACCGCGTGCGTCATGTAGCGATCGAGCGCGCCCATGTCGTAGACGATCGCCATGGCGCGGCCGCCGAGCACGTAGGACGGGCGGACGACCAGCGGGAAAGCCGATCGTGCCGGCCACCGCCCGCGCCTCTTCGGGCGAGGTGGCGATGCCGCTTGCCGCCTGGGGAATGCCGAGGTCCCAGAGCAGCTTGGCGAAGCGCTCGCGGTCTTCGGCGAGGTCGATCGAGTCGGGCGAGGTGCCGAGGATCTTGACGCCGGCCTCCTGCAGCGGCAGCGACAGCTTGAGCGGCGTCTGCCCGCCGTACTGGACGACCACCGCGACGTCGCCGCCGGCGTCGCGCTCCCGGCTGATGATCGCGAACACGTCCTCGAAGGTCAGCGGCTCGAAGTAGAGCCGGTCCACCGTGTCGTAGTCGGTGGAGACCGTTTCGGGGTTGCAGTTGACCATCACCGTCTCGAAGCCTTCCTCGCGGAGGGCGAAGGCGGCATGGCAGCAGCAGTAGTCGAACTCGATGCCCTGGCCGATGCGGTTCGGCCCGCTGCCGAGGATCACGACCTTGTTGCGCGGCGTGGGATCGGCCTCGCACTCGCGCTCGTAGGTGCCGTAGAGGTAGGGGGTGAACGACTCGAACTCGGCCGCGCAGGTGTCGATGCGCTTGTAGGCCGGCGTGAGGTTGAAGTCGAGGCGCGTCGAGCGCACGGCGTCCTCGTCGACGCCGAGGATCGCGCCGAGCTCGCGGTCGCTGACGCCGGCCCGCTTCAGCGTGCGCAGCATCTCGGCGGAGATGCCGCGCAGCCCGCCAAGCCCGGCCGAGCGCACCAGCTCGACGAGCTGCGAGAACTGCGTCAGGAACCAGGGGTCGATCCGGGTCAGCTCGTGCAGGTGTTCGACCGTCCAGCCGCGCTCCAGGGCGCGGAACACCGCCCACATGCGCCGGTCGGTCGGCACGCTCAGCTCGCGCTGCAGCGCCCCCTCCTCCTCCTCTTCCGTCAGCCCGTCGTCGTTCTTCCGCCGCGGCTGGGTGAAGAGCAGGCCGCTCGACCCGAGCTCGAGCGAGCGGAACGCCTTCATGAACGCTTCCTTGAAGGTCCGGCCGATCGCCATCACTTCGCCCGACCGACTTCATCTGCGTGGTCAGGGTGCGGTCGGCGCGGGGGAACTTCTCGAACGCCCAGCGCGGCACCTTGACGACGACGTAGTCGATCGTCGGCTCGAAGGAGGCGGGGGTGAGGCGGGTGATGTCGTTGGGAATCTCGTCGAGGTGGTAGCCGAGCGCGAGCTTGGCGGCGATCTTGGCGATCGGGAAGCCGGTCGCCTTCGAGGCCAGCGCCGACGAGCGCGACACGCGCGGGTTCATCTCGATGACGATGATCCGGCCGTCCTTGGGGTTGATGGCGAACTGGATGTTCGAGCCGCCGGTCTCGACGCCGACGCGCCGGATGATGCGGCGCGCCAGGTCGCGCATGCGCTGGTACTCGCGGTCGGTCAGGGTCAGCGCCGGCGCCACCGTGATGCTGTCGCCGGTGTGGACGCCCATCGGATCGACGTTCTCGATCGAGCAGATCACGACGAAGTTGTCCGCCGCGTCGCGCATCACCTCGAGCTCGTATTCCTTCCAGCCGATCACCGACTCCTCGAGCAGGACCTCGTGGACCGGGCTCATGTCGATGCCGCGGCCGGCGATCTCCTTGAACTCCTCGATGTTGTAGGCGATGCCGCCGCCGACGCCGCCCATCGTGAACGACGGCCGGATGATGACCGGAAAGCCGACCTTGTCGACCGCCGCCATCGCCTCGTCCATCGACCTGACGTACCAGCTGTCGGGCACGTCGGCGCCGATCTCCTTCATCGCGTCGCGGAAGCGGAGGCGATCCTCGGCCACCTTGATCGACTCGATCTGCGCGCCGATCAGCTCGACGCCGTACTTCTCGAGCGTGCCGTTCTCGCCGAGCGCCACCGCGAGGTTGAGCGCCGTCTGGCCGCCGACGGTCGGCAGCACCGCGTCGGGGCGCTCCTTCTCGATGATCTGGGCGAGGACTTCCGGCGTCAGCGGCTCGACGTAGGTGCGGTCGGCAATCTCCGGGTCGGTCATGATCGTCGCCGGGTTGCTGTTGACGAGGATGACCTCGAGCCCCTCGCTGCGCAGGGCCTTGCACGCCTGCGTGCCGGAGTAGTCGAACTCGCACGCCTGGCCGATCACGATCGGACCGGAGCCGATGACGAGCACGCGTTTGATGTCAGTGCGTTTGGGCATGTCGGTAGCTGTCCGCGGCTAGGCGCGCTTCTCCATCGCGTCGAGGAACTGCCGGAACAGGTAGTCCGCGTCGTGCGGGCCGGGCGCCGCCTCCGGGTGATACTGCACGCAGAAGACCGGCTTCGTCTCGTGACGCAACCCTTCGATCGTGTGATCGTAGAGGTTCACGTGCGTCACCTTGACGTCGCTCGGGAGCGACGCGGGATCGACGGCGAAACCGTGGTTCTGCGACGTGATCTCGATCCGGCCGGTCTCGAGATCCTTGACCGGATGGTTGGCGCCGCGGTGGCCGAACTTCAGCTTGTAGGTGCTGGCCGCCGAGCGCGAGCGACAGGACCTGGTGCCCGAGACAGATGCCGAACACCGGCACCTCGGACTTGATCAGCTCGCGGGCGTTGTCGACCGCGTAGTCCAGCACCGCCGGATCGCCCGGGCCGTTGCTCAGGAACACGCCGTCCGGACTCTCCGCCAGCAGGTCGGCCGCGGGCGTCGTCGCCGGGAACACGCGGACGTCGCAGCCGTGAGCGGCGAACCGCCGCAGGATGTTCCACTTCATGCCGTAGTCGTAGGCGGCGATCTTCAGCCGCCGCCCGGCGCGGCGCTCCGGGATGGGCGCGAACTCGTCGGACGGACGTCGGCGCCCAGTCGAACGGCTGGTCGCAGGTCACGCCGACCACCAGGTCCGACCCTTCCATGCTGGGAATGGCGCGCGTGCGCTCGACCAGCTCGCGCGGGTCCTGCTCGCCGGTCGCGATGATGCCGCGCATGACGCCGGCCGAGCGCAGCACCCGCGTCAGCGCCCGGGTGTCGACGTCGGAGATCGCCACCACGTTGTGCCGCACGAGATAGTCGCGCAGCGTGCTGCTCGCGCGCCAGTTGCTGGCGATCGGCGATTCGTCGCGCACGATGAAGCCCGCCACCTGCGGCGCGCGCGACTCACCGTCCTCCGGGGCCACCCCGTAGTTGCCGATCTCGGGGGCCGTCATCGTGACGATCTGGCCGGAGTAGGACGGGTCGGTCAGGATCTCCTGGTAGCCGGTCAGGCTGGTGTTGAACACGACCTCGCCGCCGGCTTCGCCCGGCGCACCCGCGGCCTCCCCTTCGTACCAGATACCGTTTTCTAGAGCGAGCGTGGCTTTCATTGAATCCGTTCGAGAGAACCGGTCACCCGCGATTCCTGGTCGGCCGCGACCCGCGCGGTGGACGACCAGATCCGGTGATCGGGCAGTTCGAGACGCACGATCCGCGTGCCGATGCGGACCTCGGGAACGCGCAGCGGCGTCACGCCGACCGCCTCGCCGTCGATGCTGACGCGGGCGCCGCGCGGCCGTGAGTCCACGTAGATGGAGCCGGTGTACCTCGTCGGTCCCGCCGGCTGCGCGCGTGCTGCCGCCGGCGCCGACTGGCGCGGCGCCGCGGGCGCGGCCCGGCGCGGCGCGGCAGGCGCGGGCCGGCGCGGCGCGGCGTCCGCCCTGGCTTGCTCCTTCAGGCGGAACGAGAGCGAGCGCGAGGGAGAGCCGGCGGTCAGCGCGATCGCTTCGTTCACCGGCGCGTAGCCGGTTTCGACGACGCGGACCTCGTAGCGGCCAAGGGCCAGCTTGTCGAGCGTCAGCGGCGTCCGCCCGCGCCAGGTCCCGTTGATCCGCACACCCGCCCCGCTCGGCGTGGAGCGGACGACAATCGTCCCGGAGGTCGCGCGAATCGGAGACGCGGCGGCCGGCGGCGCTTCCTCCGCTGGAACCGATTCCGCTCGCGGTGCCACGGGCAAGTCCACCACCTCGCCTTCCGTTTCGCTGGTGGCCTCCGGGGCCGGGCCGCCAGCCGATGCCGGCGTGCCGGCCGGGGCCTCTGTCGCCGAGCCCCCCCAGATCGCGTAACCGCCGACCAGTCCGAGCAGCAGGCCGCCGACCAGCACCGCGGCGAGGACGCCGCGGGACCGCGATGGTGGCGCCGGTGCCGCGCCCATACCGGCAGGCATCAGGGGACGCGGCACCCGGTCGGCGACAGCGGGCGGGCGCGCCGAGGGCGGCGTGGCCGTGCGCATCGGTACGGCCGCGACATCGTCGTCGTCGTCCAGCGCCGACAGCGCGGCCGGCGCCGCGCCGGGCAGATCCGAGTGCCTGCTCAGGCGCCCGTCCGGTTCGTGGGCCGCACTGTCCGCGACGTCGAGCATGAAGCGGTCCGCCGATGCTTCCGCCTCGGCATCTTCGTCGAGCAGGAACGCGGGAGCCTCCGGGTCCGCGCCGCCATCCTGGCGATCCTCGCGCGCGTCGCGAAGGCTGAGCTGATGATGCGCTTCGTCTTCATCCCGCTCCGCCGAAATGTCGTCGATGTCGCCGGTTTCGACGGCCTCGTTCTCCTGGCTCGTCCCGGGCGCGGCGGCCGCGAATGGGCGATCGATCTCCGGGAGCGCCTCACTGCGCGCCGGGCCCTCGGCGGGAACCACCGGCACGATGGGGGGCGCCGCCGCCCGCGCGGGCGTGCGGGGAGCCGTGGCGCCGGCAGTCTGGCCACGCGCCGCGGCCTCCAGCGCCGACGCGAACGCCAGCGCCGTGGGATAGCGGGCATCCGGATCCGCGTCCATGCCGCTGGCGAGCACGGCGTGAATGGCGTCCATCCAGCCGTTGGGGGTGCCGGCGGTCAGCGGGCCGAGCTCCGACCCGAGGCCGGCGGGGCGTCTGGCCGTGATCAGCTCGTAGGTGATGGCGGCAAGCGAGAACACGTCGGCGGGGGTGCCCCAGGGCTCCCCCGCGATCCGCTCCGGCGGGCTGTAGGGACGCCGCACGGGCGCGCGCAACCCGACGCGCTCGAGCGCTTCGACGACGCCGAAGCCGGTGGCCCGCGCCTCGTCAGGGGTCATGAAGATGTCGCGCGGATGCAGGGCGCCGTGGCCGACCCCTGCCGCCCGGGCGAAATCGATGGCGCCGGCCAGCTGCGTGATGAACGGCAGAACCGTTTCGATCGCCGCCGGCGCGTAGTGGCGCATGGCGACATCGAGCGACTCGGCCGCCACGTACTCTTCGGCGCCATAGGCGACGCTGCCCTCGACACCCGCGGCGATCGGCTCGACGATCGACGGGTGGAACAGCCCGGCATCGGCGGCGCGCGACAGTTCGCCGGCCAGCGTCTGCGCCTGTTCGGGCGTGACGTCGAGGCGGAACACCTTCACCGCCACCAGGCGATCGCGCTCCGGCTCGTAGGTGCGGAACACCGGGCCGAGCGCCCCCACGCCGATCTGGTGGAGGACCCGGAACGGGCCGAATTGGGCGGGTGCAGCGAAGGCCGACGGGTCGTCTCTAGTCAGGGGATGCCTCGGGGGATCGAAAAAATTTATCACAGATTGCCGGGACGATCCGGTCCCAACGGTCCAGCTGATGCGGTGTCGGCTCGTCCTGAACCGTTCTGGCGTGGACGCGGCGTCGAAAGGCGCGTCAGTTGCCTTGACATGCTTTGGAATGCTCTGAGAGAGTACGACACGGTGTCATCAGACCCATCGACAACGGCCGGGCCGGCCACGCGCCTGGCGGTCGACGTGCGCCGGTTCCCCTGGGTGCGTCCACTCGCCGGCGACTACGCCTTCAATTTCTCCAACGTCGCCCCGATGTATGCCGGCGATCCCCAGGCGCCCGACGCCTGGCGGACGGCCGCGTCACGGGTCCAGGCACAGCAGCACGACCGGACGGCGATTGCCGGGTGCCTCGCCGCTCAACAGGCCCGCCGGGGCGCGCCCGCCGCCGCGGCCGACGCCGCGCGGCGGCTGGCCGATCCGCAGACCGTGGCGGTCGTCACCGGCCAGCAGGCCGGGGTGTTCGGCGGCCCGCTGTTCACCATCCTGAAGGCCATCACGGCGCTGCAACTCGCGCGCCGTGCCGAGACCATGCTCGGCGCCCCGGTCGTCCCGGTGTTCTGGGTGGACGCCGAGGATCACGACTGGAAAGAGATCGCCAGCGCCACGGTGCTCGACGCCCAGTTCCATCCGCGCACCGTGACGGCCCCGGCGCCGGCCGGCGCCGGCGAACTGCCGGTCGCCGCGCTCCAGCTGGACGCGCGCATCACGGCCAGCCTCGACGAGCTCGCGTCGGCGCTCGCGCCGACGGAGTTCACGGAGTCGGTCGTCGCCGCCTTGCGCGCCGCGTATGCGCCGGGGGCCGGCGTCGCGGATGCCTTCGCGCGATGGCTCGAGTCCGTCCTCGGGCCCTACGGCCTGGTCGTCTTCGACTCATCGGATCCGGCCGCCAAGCCGCTGCTCGCGAACGTCTTCAGCCGGGAGATTGCGTCGCCGGGGCGGACGGCGTCGCTCGCCGCAAAGGCCGGGGACGCGCTGGCGTCCCGCGGGCATTCGCCCCAGGTCGTGCCGCAGCCGGACAGCCTCGCGCTCTTCCGGCTCGACGGGGCACGGACGCCCATCAAGCGCCAGGGCGATCATTTCCTGGTGGGCGACGCCGTCGATCGCCCCGGGCGCGCTGGCGACCGAAGCGGCCGCGAGCCCCGAGCGGTTCAGCCCCAACGTCCTGCTGCGGCCGATCGTGCAGGACACGCTCTTCCCGACGATCTGTTACGTGGCGGGGCCCAGCGAGCTGGCCTATCTCGGTCAGCTTCGCGAAGTCTACGAACATTTCGGCGTGCCGATGCCGCTCATTCATCCGCGCGCCACCGCCACGCTGGCCGATTCCGCCACCGCCCGCTTCCTGACCAGATACAGCGTGCCGCTCGAAGACCTCCAGCCGCAGGACGAGTCGGCGCTGAACCGCCTGCTGCACACGCAGCTGCCGCCAACGGTCGAAGCGGCGATGAGCGAGGCGGAAGCGGCGATCCGGGCGTCGATGGAGCGCGTCGTCGGGACGATGCCCGCGGTGGATCCCGACGCTGGCCGGGGCGGCCAGGACCACGCTCGGCAAGATCGAACACGAGCTGCGCACCCTGCGCGGCAAGCTCATTCATGCCGCGAAGAAGCGCGACGACACGCTGCGGCGCCAGTTCGTGCGCGCCCAGCAGCAGACCTTTCCGCACGGGCACCCGCAGGAGCGCAGCCTGTCCGTGGTGTACTTCCTCAACCTCTACGGACCGGCGCTCATCGATCGGCTGCTCGAGGAGCTGCCCGTCGATCTCGGGAAGCACTGGGTGCTCACGATCTAGCCCGGCGTCCGGTTCGGAGCCGGATGCCGGCGGCTTACAGCGCCCCGACCGCGTCGTTCAGCGCCTTCTCCGCCTCCTCCAGCCGCGTCATCGTCGCGGCAAACCACTGCTGATCGGCCGCGAGCACCGCTTCCGACCGGACAATGGCGCGCGCCGTCTCCTCCGGCGCCGGGCCGCCGGGGGTCTTGCGCACCTCGACGAAATGGCGCGGGCTCAGGACCCGTTCCAGCGCGGCCTCGTCGAGGTCCACGGCGCGGCCGAGCACGGCCAGTGATGTCTCGCGCAAGGCCTGCGACAGCGAACCGCTGCCGGCCGCCCCGGCCGCCACCAGCTGCGCGGCGATCCTGTGTCCGGCGCGAAACGGCACGCCGTGGTCGCGGGCCAGCGTGTCGGCCAGCTCGGTCACGGTGATCCAGCCCTCGGACGCCCGGCGGGCCATGCGGGCGGTGTCGAACTCGGCCCCGCCCATCGCCGCGGCCACCAGCCGGACGGCGCGCGCCGCGTCGCGGAACATCGTGAAGACGAGCGGCTGCAGATCGTCCTCGGTGTCGACGATGTCGCCGAACGGCGTGTTGTGCACCGTGAGCACGATGGCCGCCGCCTGCCCTGCCGCCTTGCTGCCGATGGCGCGCGCGTGCTCGAGCGCCACCGGGTTGCGCTTCTGCGGCATGATGCTGCTGCACTGGACGAACCCGTCGGACAGCCGCAGGTAGCCGAACTCGCTCGTGCACCACAGCAGCAGATCCTGGACCACGCGCCCGAGGCCGACGATCGCGACGGTGGCGGCCGAGACGCTCTCGAGCAGGTAGTCCACCGTGGCGATGCTGCCGTAAGTGTTCCCGGTTGCCCCGTCGAAGCCGAGCAGCCGCGTGGTCCTCTGCCGGTCGATCGGAAAACCGGTGCCGGTGATGGCGCAGGCGCCGAGCGGATTCAGGTTGGTGGACGCGAAGGCGGCGTGGAGCCGCACGGCGTCGCGCTCGAGCTGCTCGATCACCGCCAGCAGGTAGTGGGCGATGGTCGAGGGCTGCGCCGGCTGCGTGTGGGTGTGGGCGGGAAACACGTCCTCGCGGTGGCGGGCCGCGAGGTCGAGCAGCACGCGCCGCAGCTGGTCGTTGCCATCGAGCAGCGCCAGCACCATCCCGCGCTGCTGCATCCGGTACATCGTCATGTCGATGTCGTTGCGCGACCGGGCGGTGTGGAGGCGGCCGGCGGCGTCCTCGCCGCAGGCGGCGACGATCAGGCGCTCGACGTAGAAGAAGAGATCTTCATACGTGCCGTCGTACTGGACGCGGCGGACGGCGGCGGGGTCGATCGTGTCGAGCGCGTCGCGGATGGCGCGCGCATCGGCGGCCGCCACGATGCCCTGGTCCTTGAGCATCACGAGGTGGGCGTAGTGGATCGCCATCAGCGGCGACAGGAACTGCGCCTTGGCGTCCTCGAAGTTGTCGTTGAGGACACACGACACGTACTCAGCGGCAAATCTCACCGTGTCACCTGCAGCCGGCTGCCCCGGCCCCGGAAAGCACCCGCGGCACCGCGCTTGCGAGAACGGCGGGGACGACGGCCCTCCCGGCTACCGGACCTCAGCGCTCGCGCCGAAACTACGGGCACGGCAGAACATCCCTGTAATGAACCGCTTAGCCCGAGTATACAATGCGCATCAGCACCGCCGGGGTCCGTGCGCCGTTCCGTTCCTGACGCCTGAGCCTGCGATTGCGATTCTTGGCTACGAGCACCAAATCTGAAACGGCGCCCTCCTCCAGGCGGCCGGCACCCCTGCGCCGTCGTCCGCCTGGACGCTGGAAGCGGCGCGTCCTGATCGGCCTGGCCGTCTCCGCTCTCCTCGCCATCGGCCTCGTCGGCTACTACTCGGTCGTCTTCACGCGGATGATCGACGCACGGATGAGCGGCGGGTTGCAGCGCACCGACCCGCGGGTGTTCGCGCGGGCGTTCGAGCTGCACCGCGGGCAGTCGCTGACGCCCGCGCCAGCTCGTCGATCGGCTGAACGACCTCGGGTATGCGCACCGGCCGCGGTCCGAGCAGGAGGGAGAGTTCACGATCGGCCAGGGCACCATGGTCCTGATTCCCCGGGACGGCGATCGGAAAGGGGAGATCATCCGGGTGACGTTCGGCGGACGCGCGGCCAAGGGCAGCGAACCGGTCCGGGTCGCCAGCCTCGAATCGGTGGGACGGCGCGGCACCCTCGAACGCGTGCGGCTCGATGCCCCCCTCATCACCGCGCTCATCAGCACCGGACGCGAGAAGCGGCGCGACGTGCCGCTGCAGGTCATCCCGAAGACCATGGTTCACGCGGTGCTGGCGATCGAGGACCGGCGCTTCTACGACCATCCCGGCATCGATCCGATCGGCATCGCGGGAGCGGCGTTCCGCAACATCTTCGGCAGCAAGGCCTACCTGGCGAGCGGCAGCACGATCACCCAGCAGCTGGTGAAGAACACCTTCCTGACCCCCGAGAAGACGCTGAAGCGCAAGATGACGGAATGGCTGATGTCCGTCGTCCTCGAAACGCGGCTGTCGAAGGACGAGATCCTGCAGCTCTACCTGAACGACGTGGCGCTCGGGCAGCGCGGCTCCTTCGCCATCCACGGCGTCGCGGAGGCGGCGCGGCTGTTCTTCGCCAAGGACGTCAGCAACCTGTCGCTCGCCGAGGCGGCGACCATCGCCGGGGTGATCCAGTCGCCGTCGCGGCTGTCGCCGTTCAACAATCCCGAGCGGGCCAGGGACCGGCGCAACGTGGTGCTGCGGGCGATGGCGGAATCGGGGTTCGTCAGCGCGGACGCGGCGGAGCGGGAGACCCGGCTGCCCCTGACGGTGTCGGCCCGCGCCCTCGAAGCCGAGGCGCCGTACTTCGTGGACTACATCAGCCAGGAGCTGCAGGCGAAATATCCGGCGGCCGGCGTGGTGGACGTCTACACCACGCTCGACGTCCACCTGCAGCGGCTGGCGCAGGACGCGCTGCGCGACGGCCTGACCCGCCTCGACGAGATCCTGGCGCGGCGCAAGCGCCGGCCGCAGGCAGCGCATCCTCGCCGTCGATCCGCGCACCGGTGAGGTGCTCGCGCTGGTCGGCGGGCGGTCCTACAACCAGTCCCAGTTCAACCGCGTGACGAGCGCGCGGCGCCAGCCCGGGTCGGTCTTCAAGCCGTTCGTCTACCTCGCCGCCTTCGAGCGGGCGCAGGCGGAAGGGCGCACCGATCTGACGCCGGCCACCGTGGTGTGGGACGAGCCGCTCACCATCACCTTCAACGAGCAGACCTGGAGCCCGAGCAACTACGACGGGGAATACGACGGCCCGATCACCCTGCGCCGCGCGCTGGCGCTGTCGCGGAACACCGCGGCGGTGAAGGTCGCGGAGAGCGCCGGCTACGACCGGGTCGCGGCGTTGTGGCGGAAGGTCGGCGCCGGCGCCCCGCCGCGGCCCTACCCGGCCATCGCGCTCGGGGTGTTCGAAGCCACGCCGTTCGAGATCGCGACCGCCTACACGCTGTTCCCCAACGGCGGCACGATCCGTCCGCTGCGGGCGATCGCGCGGCTGGTCTCGAAGGGTCGGGACCTGCCGCTCGACACCGCCCCGCCACGCACCGTCGCCGGGCCCGACACGACCTTCCTCGTCACCAACATGATGCGCAGCGTGATCAACGAGGGCACCGCCGCCGGTGCGCGCGCCGCCGGCTTCTCGATGGATGCCGCCGGCAAGTCCGGCACGACCAACGACCTCCGCGATGCGTGGTTCGTCGGCTTCACCCCCGAGCTCCTGACGGTCGTCTGGGTGGGCCTCGACGACAACACGCCGCTCGGGCTGAGCGGCACGCAGGCGGCGGTCCCGATCTGGACGGCATTCATGTCGCGGGCGCTCGCGGGACGCGCCGACGCCAGCTTCCTGCCGCCCGAGGGGGTGACGTTCGCGGACATCGACCGCGACACCGGCAGGCTCGCCGCGCCGGGCTGCCCCCGGGTGTTCCGCGAGGCCTTCCTGCCGGGGACCGAGCCGGCCGAGACGTGCGCGCTGCACGGGTTCTGAGCCCCGCCGTCCGCGGCCCCGTGCCTGCCCCACCGGGTTGCCGGGACCTGCGTTAAGATCTCATGATGGCCGAGGGAAGATGCGGCCTGCCGATTACCCCGTTCCAGCCCAGGATGAACTCGTGAAAAGACTTGCCGCACTGGTCATTGCCGTTGTCGCCGTCGTTGCTGTCGAAGGATGCCGGAAGACGCCGGCCGCAGAACAGAGCGCCCAGACTCCCGCACCGAACGCCGCCCCCGAGCCCCCGGCCCCGCCCAAGCCGATGCCGGCCGAGCTGCCGGAGGTGCTCGCGCGCGTCAACGGCCAGCCGGTCACGAAGTTCGATTTCGAGCGGCTCGTCAAGAACATCGAGGCCGGCCGCGGCCCCATTCCGGCCGAGCGCCGCGACGAGGTCCTGCGCGGCGCCCTCGACCAGCTCATCGCCTACAACGTGATGAAGCAGGAGGCCGCCACCCGGGGCATCGCGGTCACGCCGGCCGAAGTGGACGAGCAGATGCAGCAGATGCAGAAGCAGTTCCCCAACGAGGCCGAGTTCAAGAAGGCGCTGACGTCGCGCAACACCACGCTCGAGCAGCTCAAGGCCGACGCCCAGGTGGACATGTCCATCAACAAGATGATGGAAGCCGAGATCGAGAAGATTCCCGCCGCCACCGAGGCCGAGGCGAAGGAGTTCTACGACAAGAACCCCGACAAGTTCGAGCAGGGGGAAGCCGTCCGCGCCAGCCACATTCTCGTGATGGCCGAGGAGAAGGCCGACGAGGCCAAGAAGAAGGCGGCCAGGACCAAGATCGACGGCCTCCTGAAGCGGGTGAAGGCGGGTGAAGACTTCGCCAAGCTCGCCAAGGAACACTCCGACGACGGCAGCAAGGAGCAGGGGGGCGATCTCGGCTTCTTCCAGCAGGGACGGATGGTGCCGGCATTCGACAAGGTGGCCTTCAGCCTCAAGCCCGGAGACGTCAGCGACGTCGTCACGACCGAGTTCGGCTACCACATCATCAAGGTGGTCGAGCGCAAGCCGGCGTCGGTGGTGGCCTACGACGAGGTCAAGCCGCAGATTCTCGAATTCCTGAGCAATCAGAAGAAGCAGAACCGCGGCCAGGCGTTCATCGAGGAAGCCAGGAAGAAGGCGAAGATCGAGGTACTCGTCTGAGCGAAGAGGTCCTCTCGGCCGCCGCCGGAGCGCTCGCGCGCGGCGAAGCGGTCGCGCTCGTGACGGTGGTGCGCGTGCGCGGCTCCACGCCGCAGCGGGCGGGCGCCAAGATGCTCGTGTTCGCCGACGGCCGCACCCTCGGGACCATCGGCGGCGGGTGCTACGAGAACGACGCGTTCTGGAAGGCGCGCGAGGCGCTCAACACCGGAAAGACCCTGCTGCTGCACTACGAGCTCAACGACGACTTCGCCCAGGAGAACGGGCTCGTCTGCGGAGGGCAGATGGACGTCCACATCGACCCGCTCGAACCGACGCCCCACCTCTACATCGTGGGCGCCGGCCACGTCGGCCTGCACCTCGGGCGAATGGCGCCCGACGCCGGCTTCCGCGTCCACGTCGTCGACGATCGCGAGAAGTTCGCCAACCGCGAGCGCTTCCCCGCCGCGGAAGACGTCGTCGCCGAAGCCATTCCCGAGTGGCTGCACCGGGCCGACCTCCCGGCCTCCGCGTTCGTGGTCGTCGTCACCCGCGGCCACACGCACGACCTGGAGGCGATGCGCGCGCTGGCCGCGCGCGACCTCCGCTACCTCGGCCTGATCGGCAGCCGCGCGAAGGTGCGGCGGATCTTCGACCTGCTGCTGGCCGAAGGGCTGCCGGCCGAATGCCTCGAGCGCGTGCACGCCCCCATCGGCTTCGACATCGGGGCCGTGACCCCCGCCGAAATCGCCATCAGCATCCTCGCCGAGCTCGTCGCCGTCCGGCGGGGCGCGCCGACCGCCGCGCTCGCGATGAAGCGACTGAAGACCGCCGGCCCGGCCTGAGTCCCCGTGCCCTCCGCGCTGATCCGGAACGCGACCATCCTCACGATGGACGATCGCCTGACGGTCGTCGAGGGTGATGTCGCTGTCCGCGACGGCGTGATCACCGCGGTGGGCGCCGGCACCGAAGCCGCCGCCACGCGGCCCGCGCGCTTCGACACCATCGTTGACGCCGGCGGCGGCATCCTGCTCCCGGGCTTCGTCCAGACCCACGTCCACCTGTGCCAGACGCTCTTCCGCGGCTTCGCGGACGACATGCCGCTGCTCGAGTGGCTGCGCCGGCGCATCTGGCCGATGGAGGCCGCGCACTCCCCTGCCACCCTCGCCGCGTCGGTCCGGCTGGCCGCCGCCGAGCTGCTCCGCAGCGGCACCACCACCGTGCTGACGATGGAGACCGTGCACGACACCGACGTGGTGTTCGACACGCTGGCCGGTCTCGGCCTGCGCGCCACCGTCGGCAAGTGCATGATGGACGCGCGCCACGGCATGGACGGCGTGCCGCGGCGGCTGCAGGAGGAGACGCGCGCGTCGATCGACGAGAGCGTGGCGCTCAAGAAGCGGTGGCACGGCGCGGCGGACGGCCGGCTGCGGGCCGCGTTCGCCCCGCGGTTCGCGGTCTCGTGCTCGCGCGAGCTGCTCGAGGCGGTCGCGTCGCTCTCGGCCGGCGAGCAGGCGCTCGTCCACACCCACGCCTCGGAGAATCGCGACGAGGTGGAGTTCGTCCGCCGGCTGTCGGGCGGGCTGTCGAATCTCGAATATCTCGCCGCCACCGGCCTCGCGACGCCCCGCCTCTGCACCGCGCACTGCGTCTGGGTGTCGGAGGCCGAGCAGGCGCTGCTCGCGGAGCGGGACGTCAAGGTGCTGCACTGTCCCGGCTCGAACCTGAAGCTGGGGTCCGGTATCGCCCCGGTGGTCGAGATGCGGCAGCGCGGCATCTCGGTGTCGCTCGGCGCCGACGGCGCCGCGTGCAACAACCGGCTCGACATGTTCGACGAGATGCGGCTGGCGGCGACGCTCCAGGCGGTGCGGCTGGCGCCCGGGGCGCTTCCCGCGCGCGAAGTCGTGCGGATGGCGACCCGCGAGGGAGCGCATGCCCTCGGCCTCGATCGGGAGATCGGCTCGATCGAGGTGGGCAAGCGCGCCGATCTCATCCTGGTGGACCGCGACCGTCCGCACCTGGCGCCGGGCGGCGACCCGTGGTCGACGCTCGTGTACAGCGCCCGGGGCACCGACGTCCGGATGGTCATGGTGGACGGCGAGATGCTGGTCAGCGAGTTCGCGCTGACCCGGCTGGACGCCCTGGAGGTCACCGCCGCCGCCCGTCTTGCCGCGGCTGAGCTGGCCGGCCGAGCCGGCTTCTAGGCCCGCAGCCAGGAACGCCCGCGTCCGGCAGCCTCAGCATCAGGTATAATCATTTAGCACTCGCCCACTGCGAGTGCTAAGCACCGACCATGTCGACGCATCCTGACCTGCTTGAACGGGACAGACGCATCCTCGGCGTCCTCGTGCAGGGCTATATCGACGACGGCGAACCGATCTCGTCGCTGTGGCTGGCGAGCCGCGGGTTTGGCGTGTCGTCGGCGACCCTCCGGCACATCCTCGCGCGCCTCGAGGAGCAGGGCTACGTGCGCCAGCCGCACACGTCGGCTGGACGGGTGCCGACCGACCTCGGCTACCGGTGTTATGTGGATCGGCTCCTGACGGAGCGGCGGTCGTCGCAGGCCCACCGCTCAGGTGGAAGCCCGGCTGCGGCGCGCCGGCACGGTGGACGACCTGCTCAACCACGCGTCGCAGGAAGTGGCGCGCGCCTCGCAGCAGATGAGCTTCGCGATCGCTCCCGCGGCCGACACCGCCACCCTCGAGCGGCTCGATTTCGTGCCCCTCGACGGCGGCAAGGTGCTGGTCGTCCTGGTGTCGGCCGGCGGCCATGTGTCGCACAAGGTGATCGAGCCGGCCGAGCCGTACGGGCTGACCGAGCTGCAGCAGGCGGCCAACTTCCTCAACAGCGAGTTCCGCGGCCAGCCGCTGCTGGCGGTGCGGCAGGCCGTCCTCCAGCGCCTGACCGAAGAACGCAACCTCTACGACCAGCTGATGGCGCGGGCGCTGCGGCTGGCCAGCACGACCTTCTCCGACGTCACGGTGCAGCCGATGGTCTTCATCCAGGGCACCTCGATGCTGCTCGAGGATGTCGGCGGCGAGAGCCCGGAAGTCACGCTCGAGACACTGCGGACGCTGCTGCGGATGATCGAGGAGAAGGCGCGGCTGATTCAGCTGCTCGACGACTACATCAGCGGCGACGGCCTCACCGTGGTCATCGGCTCGGAGCACCACTCGCCGGACCTGCAGCGCTTCAGCCTGATCGCGTCCACCTATTCGGACGGGCATGGCACCGGCGCGGTCGGCGTCATCGGCCCGACGCGGATGCGCTACTCGCGCGCCATCAATGCCGTCGAGGGCCTGGCGAACGCCATCGGGCGGATGGTCGGCTCCCGGTCGTAGGACCCTCCGGGGCCCGCCGCATCCGCGTGCAGCTGTCCCGGCACGCACGGAACCACGAATCACAGTCACGGACCATGGAAGACAATCGCAATCATTCCGACATCGATATCGACGCCATCGACGCCTCCCCCACCGCCGAAGCGGTGGCCGAGGACACTGCCGGCGGCGCCGCCGGCGGCGATCTCCAGCGCGAGCGCGACGAGCTGCGCGACCGGCTCCTGCGCAAGACCGCGGAGTTCGACAACTTCCGCAAGCGCACCGAGCGCGAGCGGCTCGCAGTCTCCGAGGCGGCCGCCGCCGATCTCCTCACCGAGCTGCTGCCGCTCGTGGACGATCTGGAGCGCGCGCTCAAGGCGGAGCCGGGTGCGGAGGGGGCCGAAGCGTATCGCCGCGGCGTCGAGCTCATCCACCGCCAGCTGACCGAGACCATCCGCAAGCGCGGCGTGCGCCCGATCGAGACCGCCGGCGCCGACTTCGATCCGCATTACCACCAGGCGGTCGCGCACGAGCCGTCGGCGGCCCATCGCGACGGCGAGATCATCGAGGAATTCAGACGCGGCTACATGCTCGGCGACCGGCTGCTCCGGGCGTCCATGGTCAAGGTCGCCAAGGGCGAATCGTGAGGGCGAGCGTGAGCAAGCGTGACTACTACGAGGTGCTCGGCGTCGAGCGCGAGGCCAGCGATCAGCAGATCAAGAGCGCCTACCGCAAGCTCGCGCTGAAGCACCATCCGGACCGCAACCCGGGCGACAAGCAGGCCGAGGAACTGTTCAAGGAGGCGGCCGAAGCCTACAGCGTGCTCGCCGATGCGCAGAAGCGCGGGCTCTACGACCGCTTCGGACACGCCGGGGTCAGCGGCGCCGCCGGCGGCGGCGGCTTCGACCCGACGATCTTCGCGGACTTCTCCGACATCTTCTCGGGGCTGGGCGACGCCTTCGGCTTCGGCGACATCTTCGGCTCGCGCCGCCGCCGCGGCGGCCCGCAGCGCGGCTCCGACCTGCGCTACGACCTCGAGATCACCTTCGAGGAATCCGCCACAGGGGTCGAGACCACCATCCAGATTCCGCGCGAGGAAACCTGCGAGACCTGCAGCGGCAGCGGCGCGGCGAAAGGCAGCAGCGCCGAAACCTGCGCGCAGTGCCGCGGCGCCGGCCAGCTGCGCTACCAGCAGGGCTTCCTCACCGTCGCGCGGCCGTGCCCGAACTGCCGCGGCACCGGCAAGACGATCGCCAAGCCGTGCACGTCGTGCCGGGGCGCCGGACGGGTCGGCCGCGAGCGGTCGCTGACGGTGAAGATCCCGGCCGGCATCGCCACCGGCCAGCGGCTCCGCCTCTACGGCGAGGGGGAACACGGGTCCGCCGGCGGGCCCGCGGGCGACCTCTACGTCGTCGTGCACGTCCAGGAGCACGCCTTCTTCCATCGCGAAGGGGACGATCTCTACTGCGAGCTGCCGATGGCGTTCCACGTGCTGGCGCTCGGCGGCGAGGTCCACGTGCCGACGCTCGACGGCCGCGAGGAGCTGAACGTGCCGGCCGGTACACAGCCCGGCACCCGCTTCAAGCTGCGCGGCAAGGGCATGCCCAGCGTGTCGGGCCGCGGGCATGGCGACCTGCATGTCATCACGCGCGTCTCGGTGCCGAAGAAGCTCACCAAGGAGCAGCGCCACCTCATCGAGGAACTGAAGCGGACAATGCCGCCGGACAAGCTCGAAGGTGAGGCGGGCGACACCGACGACGAGAAGCCATTCTTCGAGCGCGTGAAGGACTTCCTGGGGTGAACCAGGGCACGTCTCCCGCGCTCATCCTCCGCTTCCCGCCCGGCGCCACCGCGGCGTCGCGGGATCGCCTCGTGGCGCTCCTCGCCGAGCACGACCTGCTGGCCATCCAGGAAGACGACCTGACCGCGCCGCGGGCCTGGACCGCACACTTCGGCAGCGCGCCCGCGCGTGACGCGGCGGCCGCCGCCCTGCGCACGGTGACCGGCGAGGGTGCGCCGCAGGTCGAAGACGCGGAGATCGAAGACGGCGACTGGGCGCGGCGGACGCAGGCGGACCTGCCGGCCGTTCGGGTCGGCCGCGTCATCGTGGCTCCCCCCTGGGATATCCCGACGGATGCCCAGCGCGCCGCCGGACCGGGACCCAGCGTGCTCGTGGAGATCGAGCCATCGCGGGGATTCGGGACCGGGCACCATCAGTCGACCCGCCTGTGCCTCGTGCTGCTGCAGGCGCGCGACCTTGCCGGCCGCACGGTCACCGACGTCGGCACCGGCTCCGGTGTGCTCGCCATCGTCGCGGCCAGGCTGGGCGCGGGCTTCGTGTCGGCGATAGACGACGACCCGGATGCCGTGGAGAACGCGCGCGAGAACATCGTCCGCAACGGCGTCCAGGGAAGCGTCGAGGCGCACGTCAGCGACGTCGAGGCGTCCACGCTGGCGCCTGCCGACGTGGTGACCGCGAACCTGACCGGGACACTGCTGGCGCGCCATGCCCGGAAGCTCGGGACGCTGGTCCGTCCGTCAGGCAGCCTGATCGTGGCGGGGTTCACGCTCGACGAGGAGCCGATGGTGCTCGAGGCGTTCGCCGGGGCGTTCACGCCGAGCGAGTCGGCGGAAGAAGACGGCTGGTGTGCGTTCGTCCTGACGCGCCAGGGCTGAGGGTCGCTTCGCTCCAACGCCCAACGCCCAATTCCCAATTTTCAATTTTCAACGCAGGTTCGGCCACTGGTTTGCGGCGCTTCTGGCGGGCGAGCCCTATCAGCCTGCCGCGCCTCGGCCTACGCGTGGAAAAATGCGCCTCCGGCGAGTGCACTGACGGTGACCGCTCCGGCTGGGATGATGCGGGAGCCGGTGCGCAATCAGTTGGGCACCCAGGTGATCCGGGCGTCAGAGCCGAATGGGCGCCTGCGCTGCCGGAGCGCCTGCGGCGCATTTTTCAGACTGACGCGGTCACGCTAGCCGCATCGCGTCGGCAGGCTGACAGGGCTCACCCGCCGCGCGCCGCTGGACTCACTTACCGCTAGGGGCAACTCTTGGGCGCGCCGGACATCGACAACTTCAGAAGTCACCGTCCGGGGAGCTTTGGGAGTTGGGAATTGGGAATTGGGAATTGCCAGAGCTCACCCCGAAACATCCCAGAGCGCGAGCAGCAGTGCCGCGGCGGCGAGCGGGACGGCATCGGCGCGCAGCGTCAGCGCCCCGAGCGACAGCGGAATGCAGCTGGCCTGAACGGCCCGCGCGCGCTCGTCCGGCGTCCAGCCGCCTTCGGGCCCGACGACCAGTGTCGCGTGGCCGGGCACCGGCCTGGCGGCCAGGGCGCGCGCCTTCACTGCCCCGGCAGCCACCGACGGCTCGACCAGCACGAACGTCTCCCCCTCGCGCGGCTGCTGCAGCCACGCCGCGAACGCCTGAGGCTCGTGGATCTCGGGCAGGGTCGCGCGTCCGCACTGCTTGGCCGAGGCCAGCGCAATCCGGCGCCAGCGCTCGAGTGCCTTCGGCAGCGTTGACGCCTTGACAGTGGTCCGCTCGCTCACCACCGGCTGGATGGCGCGAACGCCCACCATTGTGCAGTCGCGCACGACGTCGTCCATGGCGTCACCCTTCAGCACGGACTGCACCAGCGTCAGCGCCACGCCGGGCATCGAGGCCGCCATCGCGCGCTCACCGAGGGCCACCGTCACGGTGTCGCGCTCGATCGACGCCACGCGGGCGGTGAACTCCGTGCCCCGCCCGTCGAAGACTGCGACCTCGTCGCCGGTGTCGAGACGCAGGACGCGGCGCAGGTGGTGCGCCTCGCCCGGCGGCAGCGTGACCGTGGGGCTGGCTGGATCGAGGCCGGGCACGAGGAACCGCGGGCGCATCGCGCACGATTATGACAGTCGCTTCGCTCCAACCACCAACTCCCAATGCCCAAGGCCCAATCCAATTCCCAATGTCCAATGTCCAATGTCCAACCCAATTCCCAATGCCCAACTCCCAATCCCCGATTCCCAAATGGCTGGTCTCCCCGCGGCGCGCGGACGCGCGGTGGGAGTTGGATATTGGGCGTTGGGCGTTGCAGCGAAGCGCTTGGGAGTTGGGCATTGGGATTTGGGATTTGAGTTGAGCGGAGCGAAGCCGCCGAACGTAGCGTATACTCGCGTGAACGCCTGCACTGCCACCATCATCCTTGCTGTTCAGAGGCCAGACACTCGGGAAATACAAGATCATCGCGCCCCTCGGCAGCGGTGGCTTCGGCACCGTCTACCTCGCCCAGGACACCTGGATCGACAAGAAGGTCGCGATCAAGGTTCCGCACCGGCAGAACCTCGACTTCGGCGAGCTGCTGCGCGAGCCGCGCCTCCTCGCCAGCGTCAGCCATCCCAACATCGTCTCGATCACGACCGCCGAGAAGCAGGAGAACGTCTTCTTCATCGTCATGGAGTACGTGCAGGGGGAGACGCTCGAGAACCTGATCGCCTCGAGCGGCGCGCTCGACGTGACCCGCACCCTCGACTTCACCTGCCAGATCTGCAACGCCGTCGATCACGCCCACCGGCAGGGGGTGATCCATCGCGACCTGCGGCCGGCGAACGTGCTCGTCACCGACAACGACATGCTGAAGGTCGCGGACTTCGGCACCTCCCGCTTCCTCGAGATCGCCGCGCACGGCACGACGGTGATCGGCAGCCCGCCCTACATGGCCCCGGAGCAGTTCCACGGCAAGGCGGTGTTCGCCTCCGATCTCTACTCGCTCGGCGTCACCATGTATCAGATGTTGACCGGCGTCCTGCCCTACGACACCCCGGCACCGGCGGATCTCGACCGGCTGATGTCGGGCGAGCTGGTGTCGCCGCCGCGGCTCAAGAACCCGGCCATTCCCAAGGCCATCAACGACATCGTGATGCGCGCCATGGCGCCGGACGTGACGACGCGCTATCAGCGCGCGTCGGACCTGCTCGAGGACCTGCTGGCGGCGCGGACCCCGGCGCCGGGCCGGCGCACCCCGGCACCCGCGGGGCGCGACCAGGCGAGGGGCGCCCGCGACGAGCCGGGGAACATCCAGTCGCGCCTGCGCGCCCGCGAAGGGCCGGCGGCGCGCTTCTGCTGGCAGTGCCGCAAGCCCCTGCACGCGCGGACCGATCGCTGCCCGTTCTGCGGCGAAACCCAGTAACCAGCGCACCTTACGCGGCCTGGCCGCTCCGATCGCTGTGCTAAAATGACGTTTTGGCACGTCCGGCCTTTCGTTGCCTTCCCGCCCGCTTCCCGGTCGCGCGTGCCCGTCAGTGCAGAAGGAGTAGGTAATGGCGTTTTCCGGTGCCGGGAAGATCTGGATGAACGGCAAGCTCGTCAACTGGGCTGATGCCACGATTCATGTCGCCTCCCACGTCATCCACTACGGCAGCGGAGTGTTCGAGGGAGCGCGCTGCTACGCGACGCCGCGCGGCTCGGCCTGCTTCCGGCTCGACGCCCACATGCGCCGGCTCTACGACTCCGCCAAGATCTACCGGATGGAGCCCCAGCTCGGGCTCGACGCCCTGACCGACGCGGTCCTCGAAACCATCCGCGCCAACGAGCACAAGGCCTGCTACGTCCGCCCGATCGTCTATCGCGGCTACAGCGAGCTCGGCGTGAACCCGTTCCCCTGCCCGGTCGATACCGCGATCCTGACGTGGGAGTGGGGCGCCTACCTCGGACAGGACGCGCTGGCCAAGGGCGTGGACGTGCGCATCAGTTCCTGGACCCGCGCGGCGGCCAACACCTTCCCGACGCTCGCCAAGTCGTCGGCCAACTACGCCAACTCGCAGCTGATCAAGATGGAAGCGATCACCGAGGGCTACACCGAAGGCATCGCGCTCGACACCCAGGGCAACCTGAGCGAAGGCAGCGGCCAGAACCTGTTCCTGGTCCGCGAAGGGGTGATCTACACGCCGCCCTTCTCCGCCGCCATCCTGCCGGGCATCACCCGCAACTCGGTCATCACGCTGGCGCGCGACCTGGGGTTCGAGGTGCGCGAAGAGAACCTGCCGCGCGAGCTGCTCTACATCGCCGACGAGGCGTTTTTCGTCGGCACCGCGGTCGAGATCACGCCGATCAAGTCGGTGGACAAGATCAGCATCGGCGAGGGCAAGCGCGGGCCGGTCACCGAGGCGCTGCAGCGCGCGTTCTTCGACGTGATCAATGGCGCCGCGCCGGACCGCCACGGCTGGCTGACCTACGTCTACCCTGGCGAGCCGCGCCAGACGGCGGGCAAGGACGCGGCGGTCTCGACCGCCGGCTGACGCCGGCGGCGGGCCAGGAACCTCGGGCCCAGCCCAGACGAATCGCTCCATGCATATCAACGATCTCCTCAAGATCGCTGTCATCGGCGGCGCGTCCGACCTGCACCTGAAGGTCGGCAGCTACCCGATGATGCGGGTGAACGGCAGCCTGGTCGTGGCCTCCGAGGAGAAGCGGCTCGACCGCCCCGACACGGAGGAGATGGCCCAGGCGGTCTTCACCGAAGACCACCTGGAGAAGTTCCGCAAGTCGCAGGAAGTGGACCTGGCCTACAGCGTCCCCGGCCTCGGCCGCTTCCGCGTCAACGTGTTCCAGCAGCGCGGCACGGTGGGGCTGGTGCTGCGCGTCATCCCGACGCGCACCCGGACGATCGACGAGCTCGGCCTGCCGCCGGTGCTCAAGCAGATCGCCAGCGAGGAGCGCGGGCTGGTGCTGGTGACCGGCACCACCGGCAGCGGCAAGAGCACGACGCTGGCGGCGATGATCGACTACATCAACACGACGCGGTCGGCGCACATCATGACGGTCGAGGACCCGATCGAATACCTGCACCGGGACCACCACTCGATCGTCAACCAGCGCGAAGTCGCGGTCGACACCCGGTCGTTCTCGCACGCGCTGCGCAGCGCGCTGCGGCAGGACCCCGACGTCATCCTGGTCGGCGAGATGCGCGACTTCGAGACGGTCGAGACGGCGCTGCTCGCCGCCGAGACCGGGCACCTGGTGCTCTCCACGCTCCACACGCTCGATGCCACCGAGACGATCAACCGGATCATCACGGTCTTCCCGCCGCACCAGCAGCGCCAGGTCCGCATCCAGCTCGCCTCGGTGCTCAAGGCGGCGATCTCCCAGCGGCTGCTGCCGCGGGCGGATGGTGGCGGCCGCACCGCCGCGGTGGAGGTCATGGTCTCGACCGCCTTCATCCGCGACGCCATCGTCGACAAGGACAAGACCTCGCTCATCCACGGCGCGATCGCGGCCGGCACGTCCCAGTACGGGATGCAGACCTTCGACCAGTCGATCTTCAGCCTCTACCAGCAGGGCCTGGTGACGCTCGAAGAGGCGCTGCGCTGGGCCTCGAACGTCGACGAGTTCAAGCTGCGGGTGCAGGGGATCTCCAGCACGGCGGACATGGCCCGCGATCAGATGCAGAAGAAGCCGGGGCCGGCCCCGGGGGGGCCGCCGGAGATCACCAGGTTCGGTGGATAAGGATCCCGCCCATATCGAGGCCCTGAAGATGCTGGCCCGCCGCGAGCTCTCGGTCGCGGGCGTCCGGGCCCGCCTCCAGGACCGCGGCTTCTCCCCCGACGAAATCGACACCGCCGTGGCCCGCCTGCTCGAGAGCCGGGCGCTGGACGACGGCCGGGTGGCGCGGGCGTTCGCCCGGACCGCGGTGACGGTGAAGGGGCGCGGACGGCTCCGGGTTCTGCGCGAGCTGCACCAGATGGGCATCACCGGCGACGTCGCGTCGGCGGCGCTCGGCGAAGTGTTCGGCGAGCTCGACGAGCGCGCGCTGATTGCCCGGGCGCTGCAGAAGAAGACGCGGGGCCGCCCGATCTCGACCGATCCCGGGGAGTACAGCCGCCTGTATCAATACCTCATGCGGCAGGGCTTCTCCCCCGCCGGCGTCGTCGCGGCGCTGCGGAAGCTGAGGGGCGGCAGCCGCCTCCTCGACGAGACTGAGGACTGACAATCGACATGCGCTCACAGGACATCCGCCGCACCTTCCTCGACTATTTCGCGGGCCACGGCCACACCATCGTGCCGAGCGCGCCGCTCGTGCCCGGCGACGATCCGACGCTGCTCTTCACCAACGCGGGGATGAACCAGTTCAAGGACGCGTTCCTCGGCCGGGAACGCCGCGCCTACACCCGCGCGACGACGTCGCAGAAGTGCATGCGGGTGAGCGGCAAGCACAACGACCTCGACAACGTCGGGCCGTCGCTGCGGCACCACACCTTCTTCGAGATGCTCGGGAACTTCTCGTTCGGCGACTACTTCAAGCGCGAGGCCATCCCGTTCGCCTGGGAGCTGCTGACGAAGGTGTGGAGCCTGCCCGCCGACCGGCTCTACCCGACCATCTTCAAGGGGGAAGCCGGCATCCCGCGCGACGACGAGGCGCACGAGATCTGGACGGCGCTGGTGCCGGCCGACCGCATCACCGAGCTCGGGCTGGCCGAGAACTTCTGGCAGATGGGCGAGACCGGCCCGTGCGGCCGCTGCTCGGAGATTCACTTCTACCGCGGCGCCCACATCCCCTGCGAGGAAGAGCGGACGGGCGGCGGCTGCCGCGCGCTCGACTGCAGCTGCGATCGCTACGTCGAGGTGTGGAACAACGTGTTCATGGAGTTCGACCGGCAGAGCGACGGGACGCTGAACCCGCTGCCGGCCCCCTCCATCGACACCGGCATGGGCCTCGAGCGCATCACCGCGGTGATCCAGGGCAAGCTGTCGAACTACGACACCGATCTGTTCACGCCGCTGCTCGACGCCATCGGCGAGCGGACCGGCCGCCCCTACGGCGCCACGCTGGCGGACCCGGCGGATGTCTCGATGCGGGTCATCGCCGACCACCTGCGAGCGATGACCTTCCTCATCGGCGACGGCGTCGTGCCGTCCAACGAGTGGCGCGGCTACGTGCTGCGGAAGATCATGCGCCGCGCCATGCGGCACGGCAAGAAGCTCGGCTTCACCGAGCCGGTGCTGCACACGCTCGTGCCGGTCCTCATCCGCGAGATGGGCGACGCGTATCCCGACCTCCTCGCCAGCCAGGACAACATCATCCGCATGGTGCGGAGCGAGGAGGAGCGGTTCGACGCGGTGCTGACCGCCGGGCTGCCGCGGATCGAGGAGGCGCTCGATCGCGCCGAGGCGGGATCGCGCGTGGTGCCGGGTGAAGAAGCGTTCCGGCTCTACGACTCGCTCGGCGTGCCGCTCGACTTCATGGAAGACCTGGCCAGCCAGCGGAACCTGACGATCGACCACGAAGGCTACGAGCGGGCGATGGAGGGGCAGCGCCAGCGCGCCCGCGCCGGCAGTTCGTTCAAATCTGGCGAGAAGGGGCTGGCGGTGACCATCCCGGCCGAGTTCGAGGACCGGTTCGCCCATGCCGCCGATGAGTTCGCCGGCTACGACCAGACCTCCCTCGTCGGCGTGCCGGTGCTTGGCGTGCTCGACGACCAGGGAACGTGGGTTGCCGAGCTGGGCGAGGGGCAGGCCGGGTACCTGGCGCTGCCGCGCACGCCGTTCTATCTCGAAGCCGGCGGCCAGGTCTCGGACCAGGGGCGCATTTTCGGGGCCGATGGGGCGGAAGCCACCGTCCAGCGGATGATCCGGTATGCGCCTGGACGGCCGCGGCTGCACGCCGTCGAGGTCACGCGCGGATCGTTCCGCGCGGATCAGATCGTGACCGCGGAGGTGCAGGACGCCGTCCGCGATGCGACCCGCCGCAACCACACGGCCACCCACCTGCTGCACGCCGCGCTGCGCCGGATTCTCGGCGGGCACGTCAAGCAGGCCGGCTCGCTGGTCGCGCCGGACCGGCTGCGCTTCGACTTCGCGCACTACGCCGCGATCACGCCGGAGCAGCGCCGCGAGATCGAGCAGATCGTCAACGAGCAGATCCGGCGCAACATCCCGGTCCAGACCGAAGTGCGATCGACCGAAGAAGCCATCGCCGCCGGCGCGATGGCGCTGTTCGGAGAGAAGTATGGCGACCGCGTCCGGGTGGTGTCGGTCGCGGACTTCAGTCTCGAGCTGTGCGGCGGCACGCACGTCAGCGCCACCGGCGACATCGGCGTCTTCGTGATCACCCAGGAAGGGGGCGTCGCCGCGGGCGTCCGGCGCATCGAGGCGCTCACCGGCGAGGGGGCGCTGCGGACGATCCAGAAGGAGCGCCAGGCGCTGGAAGACGTGCTCGCGGCGCTGAACGCCACCCCCGACCAGGCGGTGGACGCGGTCGGGAAGCTCCAGGCCGACGCCAGGCGCCTCTCCCGCGACGTCGAGCAGATGCGGATGAAGGTCGCGCTCGGCGGCAGCGCCGGCGCCGCCGGTGCCGGCGAAGACGACGTGCGCATGGTGGCGGGGGTGAAGCTGATCGCGCGCCGCGTGGAGGGGCTGGAAAAGCAGCAGCTCCGCACGCTGTCGGACTCCCTCCGCGACCGCCTCGGCAGCGGGGTCGTCGTCATTGCCTCGGACAACGACGGGAAGGTCGCCCTGGTCGTCGCGGTGACCAAGGACCTGACGCCGCGCGTCCAGGCGGGCCGGCTCGTGAAGGAGCTGGCGCCGATCGTCGGCGGCGGCGGCGGTGGACGCCCCGACCTGGCCGAGGCGGGCGGCAAGGACGCCGCGGGGATCGCCCGGCTCCTTGCCGAGGCCCCGGCTGTTGTCGAACGTCAGCTACAGAACTGAGATCGGGAGTGCAGTTTTCGCACACGCTACGCGTGATTCGACTGTAAGTGCTTGATTCGGCGAGGGCATCACCCTTGCCTCAGCACAGTCGGACGCGTGCTCTCTTTTCTCCGTATTTCCTTCGTGGCGGCGGCCTGCGCGCTGGCGTTCCCGGGCGCCGCGTCCGCGCAGATCTATGCGTGGCGCGATGCCGCGGGCAACCTGGTGCTGTCCGACAAGGCGAAAGACCCGTCGGCCAAGACCTACGCCGTACCGCCGGTCAGCGCCGGTACCCTGCCGGGCGCCGGTGCGACGATCCACACCACCCGCCCGCTCAGCCGCCGCGCCGACGAATACCGGTCGCTCATCGAGGAGCATGCCGCCCACAACGCCGTGAGCGTGGACCTCGTGCAGGCGGTGATCCAGGCCGAGTCCGCGTTCAACCCGCGCGCCCGCTCGCCGAAGGGGGCGATGGGGCTGATGCAGCTCATGCCGGCGACCGCGGCGGAATTCGGCGTGGCCGACGCCTACAATCCCGTGGAAAACGTGCGCGCCGGCGTGAAGTACCTGAAGCAGCTGCTCGACAGCTACGATGGCCGCGTCGAGCTGGCGCTGGCCGCCTACAACGCGGGTCCTGGCGCGGTGAAGAAGTACGGCGGGACCGTGCCGCCCTACCGCGAAACCCAGAACTACGTCGCGCAGATCAGCGGCAGGATTGCCGCCTCGGCAGGCACAGCGGGCTCCGGTGCTCCGCGCCAGACGCGGGTCTTCCGGACGGTCGAACTCGTCGACGGCCGCGAGATCGTGCGATACACCGGCACGCCGCGCGAAGGGTCGGAGCGGGTCGCCGCCGCCGACCGGCGCTGACCGGTCAGGCCCTCAATCCCCTCTCTTCATCCGGCGGATCCGGCGCCGCTCGCGCTTGTCGGGCGTGGACGGGGGCGCCTGGTTCAGCGCCCTGGTCAGCCGGATCATCTTGCGGATCTCCACCTCTTCGGCCGTCGGAGGGGGCGTGCGGTCCTCGTACAGGGCCTTCGCCTCGGCCTTGGCAATGTGCCGGTCCGCCAGCCCCAGGACCACGACCGTCTGTTTCCGCCCCATTGGACGTGAAATGACGAGCTCGTCCCCGGGCCGCAGCTCCCGGTGGGCTTTCGCCGTCTGCCCGTTCACCTCGACCCGCCCGGTTTTGCAGGCTTTTTGCGCCTCGGACCGGGTCCGGAAGAGGCAGGCCACGTCGAGCCAGACGTCCAGCCGCAGGGTTTCCATGCTAGAATTACTGGTTTGTAGGGCTCAGCACGGGGCATGCCGCCAGGTGGCACGCGCCGCCGCACGGCGCCCATCGCACCCAGCACGTTTCAAGGATTCTCATGGCCAGTCACGATTCCGCGCTGAAAGCGCACCGTCAGAGCGTTCAGAACCGCGAGCACAACCGCCAGATGCGCACCCGCCTGCGCCGCGCCCTGCGCGACATCCGCACCGCGGTCGACGGCGCCGAAGGCGCGTCGCAGGATGCGCTCAAGAGCACCATCTCGCTCGTCGACAAGATGGCCGGCAAGGGCCTCATCCACCGCAACACCGCGGCCCGCTACAAGTCGCGCCTCGCGAGCCGGGTCGCCAAGAAGTCAGCCGCGGCATAGGTCCACGACCAGCCGCTCCAGCAGCACCCGCGGATCGCCTCTCGAGCTCTTCAGCTCCAGGTCGGTCCGGAAGAGGGCCTCGACCGCGGCCGGCACCCGGCGCGGATCCGAGGCCGACATCTTCTCCCGCACGAACCAGCCGAGCTGTCCCAGGATCTGGTACGACACCCCGCCGGCGTCGAGCCCCATCGCCAGCTGGCGCAGCGCCTCGGGCGCGTCCCGCCGCTGGATGGCATTCGTCACCGCCCAGTCGTCCTGCGCTGTTTCCGCGCTCACCACCAGCCGTGCATCTTCAATCGTGATGCGAGCCTGGCCGGAGGCGAACAGCAGCAGGCGCTCCACGTCGCCCCGCAGCCGCGAGATGTCCGTGCCCGCGCGTTCCGCGATGAGCCGGGCGGCGGGCGCGTCGATGTCCTGCCCGGCGCCCTTCACGGCCTGCCGCACGAGCCCCTCGGCGGTTCGCGCCACCTCCCGCAGATCGACCCGGCCCTCGCGCGATCCCTTCAGGCCGTAGCACTCGACGATCGTCGCCTGCTTCTGCAGCGTCTTGTAAAGCTTTCGCGTCCGATCCACGTCGGCCGCCACCAGCACCAGCGTCGTCTGCGGCACCGGGTCGCGGACGTAGGCCTCGAGCACGTCCAGATCCGTCGGCGGCTCGCCGCCGTCTTCGGCGTCCGCTTCGACGTCCGCGGCCTTGCCGCGGCGCTTCGGCTTCAACATCTTCTCGGCCCGCAGCACGACTACGACACGGCGGTCGGCCATCATCGGCAGCATGCGGGCGGCTTCCACCACGGCGGACGGCGTTACCCCCTTCTCGCCGGCGTACAGGCGCTCGGAGTTGAAGGCGCGCAGCTCGTCTTCCACCAGCCCGGCAAAGTCCGCCGCCAGGTGCGACATCTCGGCCGGGTCGTCGCCGACAATCAGATAAACTGGATCGGGCTTCCCCTGGGTGAGCTGCTTGCGGACCGCCGCGGGGGTGGCGAATGCCATCCTAGAACGCCTCGAGCAGCGCGCTGACGACGGCGCGGGCGAACTCGCTGGCGATCCGCTCGAGCGCATTGACGTCCTGTCCGAAGAAGGCGGTGACGTCGGTGACGTTCGCCCCGGTCGTCGGCTCGAACTCCTCGCGGAAAGCCATCGCCGGGTTCGCCCACAGCACCTTCCCGGTCTTGACGTCCTTGAACTGCACGCTGGCCGACAGCGTCAGCACGTAGCGCGTCGCCTGCTGCTGCTGGTTGAACGAGACCGGCGTGATCGTGATGGAGTTCACGTCGCCGGTCAGGACGGCGTCCACGCCGGTGTCCCTCGGCTCGATCTTGTACTTGCCGCGCCCGGCGAGCTCCCCGCGGACCTGTTCGGACACCTTCCGATCCACGTCGTAGAGCGAGGTGCTGTTGGTGAACTGCGGCACGCCGATTGTGCGGATGTAGTCGGGCAGGAACGAGCCGCGGCCGGCCAGCGAGTAGCCGCACCCGGCGGTCGCGGACGCCACCGCCAGCAGGACGACGAGCCGGAACAGCTGAAGAGCGCGCATCATGCCGCCACCACGCTGACCAGCTTGCCGGGGACGACGACGACCTTCCTGATGGTCTTGCCTTCGACATGCTTGAGGACCTGCGGGTCGGCCAGCGCCAGCGCGCGCAACTGGTCTTCCGCCATGTCGGCGGCCACCGTGAGCCGCGCCCGCAGCTTGCCGTTGACCTGCACCGGCACGACGACCTGCTCGGCGCGCGCCACTCCCTCGTCGAAGGCCGGCCATCCTGCCTTCTCCACGCCCCCGGCATGCCCGAGGCGTTCCCAGAGCTCCTCGGCCATGTGCGGCGTGAACGGCGAAATCATCAGCACGAGCGCCTCCACCGATTCCTTGAGCACGGCAACCGTTTCGGGACGGACCGGCGCCGCGGCCGCGGGATCGGCCGTGTCCCGGCCGATCAGCGCGCTGCCCGGCCGGCCGCAGAAGGCGTAGAGCTCGTTGACCAGCTCCATGAGGCCCGACACCGCGGTGTTCAGGTGGACACGCGGATCCAGGTCGTTCGTGACGCGGCGGATGGTGTCGTGGGTCTTCCGCCGCAGGCCGCGCTCTGCCTCATCGAGCGGCATGCCGTCCGCGGCGGGAATCCCCTCGCCGCCAATCGTGTCGGCGAGCTGGTCCACCAGCCGCCACACCCGGGCCAGGAACCGGAAGCTGCCCTCCAGGCCGGTGTCGGTCCACTCGATTTCCTTCTCGGGCGGCGCCACGAACATCACGTAGAGGCGCAGCGCGTCGGCGCCGTAGTTCTGGATCATGTCGTCGGGGTCGACCACGTTGCCCTTCGACTTCGACATGACCTGCCCGTCCTTGAGGACCATCCCCTGGGTCAGCAGCCGGGCGAAGGGCTCATCGAGCTGGGTCAGGCCGATGTCGCGGAACACCCGGCAGAAGAACCGCGAGTAGATCAGGTGGAGGATGGCGTGCTCGACGCCGCCGCTGTAGAAATCCACCGGGCCCCAATACGCCACCGTTTCCGGAGCGAACGGCAGGCCGCCGTTGTGCGGATCGCAGAAGCGGAAGAAGTACCAGGACGAGTCCACGAAGGTGTCCATGGTGTCCGTCTCGCGCCGGGCCGGCCCGCCGCACTGCGGGCAGGGGGCGTTGACGAAGTCGGGCACCTGGGCGAGCGGCGAGTCGCCGCGTCCGGTGAACTCGGTGATGCGCGGCAGCTCCACCGGCAGGCTGTCGTAGGGCACGGGAACCATCCCGCATGCCGGGCAGTAGAGCACGGGAATCGGCGTGCCCCAGTAGCGCTGCCGCGAGATGCCCCAGTCCTTCAGCCGGTACTGCACTGTCCCTTCGCCCAGGCCGCGCGCCGCCGCGTCGGCCGTGAGCACGCTGCGGGCCTTGTCCGATGGCAGGCCGTCGTGCCGCCCCGACCCGACCAGCACGCCGTCGCTCGCGACCGCTTCCGTCAGCGCATCCGGATCGGGCGCCGGTGCGCCGGCCGGCCCGACGACCACGCGGATCGGGAGCTGATACTTGCGGGCGAACTCGAAGTCGCGCTGGTCGTGCGCCGGGACCGCCATCACCGCCCCGGTGCCGTATTCGACGAGCACGAAGTTGGCGACCCAGATCGGCACCGCTTCGCCGGTGAACGGATTGACCGCGGTCCGGCCGGTGTCGAAGCCCTCCTTCTCGACTTCGCCCGTCATCCGCGCCGTCCGGTCCTGGGCCTGGAAGCGCTGCAGGGCCTCGGTGAACTTCTCGCCGCCTGGCTCCCCTTTCCATTGCTGGACGAGCGGGTGCTCGGGAGCCAGCAGGAGGAACGTCGCGCCGAAGATCGTGTCGATGCGGGTGGTGAAGACATCGATGCCCACGTCGCCGAGGGCAAACCGCACCCGGGCTCCTTCGGACCGGCCAATCCAGTTCCGCTGCATCGTCAGGACTTTTTCGGGCCAGCCGGTCAGGCGGGTGGTGGCCTCGAGCAGCTCGTCGGCGTAGTGCGTGATCCGGAAGAACCACTGCTCCAGCTCACGCACGCTCACCGGCGTGCCGCACCGCCAGCAGCCGCCGTTCACCACCTGCTCGTTGGCGAGCACGGTGTTGCAGCTCGGGCACCAGTTGACGCTCGAGCGGCGCTTGTAGGCGAGGTCGCGCTCGAGCATCTTGAGGAACAGCCACTGGTTCCAGTGGTAATACGACGGCAGGCAGGTGGCGATCTCGCGCTCCCAGGCGTAGCTGATGCCGAGGCGCTGGAGCTGGCCTTTCATGTGCTCGATGTTCTCGAGCGTCCACTTCTCGGGGTGTGTGCCGTGCTTGATGGCCGCGTTCTCGGCGGGCAGGCCGAAGGCGTCCCAGCCGAAGGGGTGCAGGACGTTGAAGCCGCGCATCCGCTTCATCCGCGCGACGACGTCGCCGATCATGTAGTTGCGCACGTGGCCGACGTGCGCGTGGCCCGACGGATACGCGAACATCTCGAGGCAGTAATACTTGGGCTTGTCCGGATCCTCCGAGACCTCGAAGGCGCGGGTGCTGCGCCAGTGTTCCTGCCACTTCGCTTCTACCGTCTGGGGCTTGTAGTCGGGCACGATCCTCCAATTATACCGGGGGATCCTCGCCCCGGCCGGCGTCCGGACGCCGCGGAGCCGGAGCCGGCCGCTAGAACCGCCAGATTCCAGCCTGGGCCTGGCGCACGGCGCGCAGCGCGCGCTCTCCGCGCGGCGCCGGTGCGGCCGGCTCTGGGGAAAGCGGCCGGGGTGTCGAGGAGCGCAGGCTGGCCAACGAGGCCTCCAGACATCCTTCCAGCGCGGTGAGGTCGTAGCCCCCCTCCGTGACGAGCGCGAGGGCTCCGGAAGTCCGCGCGACGGACGCCAGCGCCGACACGATCGCGGCGTAGCCGGCCGTGGTCATCCGCATCGACGCGAGCGGATCGCTCTCGTGCGCATCGAAGCCGGCCGAGACGAGCGTCAGCTGCGGGGCGAACTGGCCGACGATCGGCACCACCGCCTCCTGGTAGACCCGCGCGTAGTCCGCGTCCGTTGCCCCGGCTTCGAGCGGGATGTTGACCGTGTAGCCGCGTCCCGCCGCGCTGCCCGTCTCGCTCGCCGCGCCGGTGCCCGGGTAGAACGGGAACTGGTGGCTGGACACGTAGAGCACGGCGGGATCGTCGTAGAACATCCACTGCGTGCCGTTGCCGTGGTGCACGTCGATGTCCACGATGGCAACGCGCTCGACGCCCCGCGCCCGTGCCGCGGCTGCCGCCACCGCGACGTTGTTGTAGAAGCAGAAGCCCATCGCCTTGTCCGCCTCGGCATGGTGGCCGGGCGGCCTGACGAGCGCGAAGGCGGCCTCTCGCGCATCGAGCGCGTATTCGGCGGCCTGCACCGCCGCGCCGGCCGCAAGAGCGGCAATTTCCAGCGACTCGGGAGAGGTGAACGTATCGGCATCGATCATCACCGCCCGGCCAGCGGTGGCCGCCAGGCGGTCGAGGTATTCGCCGTGGTGTACCCGCTCCAGCTCCTCCCGCGTGGCCGGCCGGGGCTCGACGATCGTCCCGCCGCCCTTCGACCAGCGGCCGGCGACCGCATTGAATACACCCGCACGCTCCATCCGCTCGGGATGGCCGGGCGGCGTCACGTGCTCTTCGAATCGCGGCGATGAGATCAGGCGCATGGCATCAGCTGTGGGTTGCGGCGGAGTGAATCACGGGTTGAGCAGCGCCCGGCATGCTGCTTCGAGTGTTGCCAGCCGGGCTTCGAGCTCGCAGCGGTTCCGTTCGATGGTTGCGGCGTCGGTGCCCGTCACCGCCATCGGCTCGCCGATGGCCACCGCGACCGTGGCGAACGGCCGGGGGATGATCGCGGCGTCCCAGCTACCCAGGGTCCAGTATCGGTCGGCCTCGATGTGGAACGGCAGGACCGGGTGCCCGGTGGCCCCCGCCAGCCAGACCGCTCCCGGCTGTGCCACGCGGGCCGGGCCGCGAGGACCATCGACAGTGAAGGCTGCGGTCCGCCCGGCCGCAAGCTCGCGCCGCAGCTGGACGAGCGCACGCGAACCGCCGCGCGACGTCGAGCCACGCGCGGCCCGGAACCCGAACCGCGCCATCAGGCGCGCCACCCACTCGCCGTCGAAGTTCTCGCTCGTCATCGCGACGATGCCGCGCCCCTGCCAGTAGAGCGTGGCCGGCAGGATGCGGCCGTGCCAGAGCGCGAGAATGGGGGGCCGGTTCCCGCGCACGAGCGAGTCGTAGTGGTGCGCACCCTCGACCTTCCACGCGAGCGTACTGCCGAGAACGCGGGCGACGGGATAGGCGACGGCGGCGATCAGCGCGGCCTTGGCGCGCTGGGCGGCGGTCAGCGGCATCGCACCCGTGGCGCGCGGCGGGGCCGGCAGGTCAGTTACATCCCCTCGTAGTGGGGCCCGCCGCCCCCTTCCGGCGGCACCCAGTCGATGATCTGGTAGGGATCCATGATGTCGCAGGTCTTGCAGTGCACGCAGTTGGAGGCGTTGATCTGCAGCTTCTGCGTACCATCGCCCGCATCGACCATCTCGTAGACGTTGGCCGGACAGAAGCGGATGCAGGGATTGCCATACTCTTCCGTGCACCGCGTCCGGCAGATATCGGTGTCATGCACGAGGAGGTGGGAGGGCTGATCTTCGGCGTGGCGGGTGCCGGAGAAATGGACGTTGGTCAGCCGGTCGAACGTCAGCTGCCGGTCGATCCGCGCCGGGTTCACCGTCGCGTTGGTATCGGGGCGCCCGTCGCGGTAGCGGTCGGCGATCTGCTGCATCCGCTCGAAGCCAGCGTGCGACGGCATCGGGTCGCGCACCCACCAGCCGCCAGATACCAGCGACAGGCCGGAGTAGGCGAGGCCGGCCAGCAGGCCATGGCCGAAGCTCTGGTGCACGTTGCGCACCGGGTAGAGCTCCGTCCGCACGTCGCTCTCCTCGATCCGCCGCGCATAGGACTGCAGCCGCGGCGCCGACGTATCGCCGGCCACGACGGCCTCGAACGCCGACTCGGCGGCGAGCATGCCGGTCCGCATCGCCAGGTGGATACCCTTGAGCCGCAGCGAGTTGAGGAAGCCGCCGGCATCACCGGCAATGAGCACGCCGTCCGCGTAGACCCGGGGCACCGCGTGCCAGCCGCCCTCCGGCAGCGCCTTGGCGCCGTAGCGCACCATCTGGCCGCCCTGGAGCAGCGGGGCCACGAGCGGATGCCGCTTGAAGTGCTGGAACGTCACGTGCGGGTCGAACATCGGATCGCGGTAGTCGAGGCCGGCCACGAACCCCACCGACAGCAGGCCGTCGGGCATCGCGTAGATGAACCCGCCGCCGAACTCCTCCATGCGCAGCGGGTAGCCCATCGTGTGCATGACCGTCCCGGCGGCCACGCGGTCCGCGGGCACCTCCCACAGTTCCTTGATGCCGAGCGCGTATTGCTGCGGCGCCCGCCCTTCGTCGAGCGCCAGCCGCCGCACCAGCGCCTTCGTGAGGTTGCCGCGGACGCCGTCGCACAGGATCGTGGCGCGCGCCCGGACATCGACGCCCGGCTCGAACGTGGACTTGGCCTCGCCGTGCTTGTCGATGCCGCGGTCGCCCGTCCGCACCCCGACGACCCGGTTGTCCTCGTAGAGCAGCTCCGACGCCGGGAAGCCGGTAAAGACGTCCACCCCCTCGGCTTCGACCAGCCCGCCCAGCCACTTGACGAAGCGGTTCAGCGAGATGATGTAGTGACCGTGGTTCTGGAGCGGCGGCGGGACGATGGGAAACGGGAACCGGTTGCTGCGCGTCAGGAAGTAGACCTGATCCTTGTGCACTTCCGTGGCGAGGGGCGCTCCTTTGGCCTGGAAGTCCGGCACCAGCTCCGCCAGCGCCCGCGGGTCGAGGACGGCGCCCGAGAGCATGTGCGCGCCTGCCTCGCGCGCCTTTTCGAGCACCGCCACGGTCAGCGGTTCGCCGCCGCGCGCCTTGTTCAGCTGGGCCAGGCGCAGCGCCGCCGACATGCCGGCCGGGCCGCCGCCAACGACGAGGATGTCGACTTCGAGGGTTTCGCGCTCCACGGCGGCTCCAGTCGGAGAACGGGCGCTACGATTTCTTGAGCTCGGCGATCAGCGCCGGCACGACCTCGAACAGGTCGCCGGCGATGCCGTAGTCGGCGACCTCGAAGATCGGCGCGTCGGCGTCCTTGTTGATCGCCACGATGGTCCGGGCGCCCTTCATCCCGACCAGGTGCTGGATGGCGCCGGAGATGCCGAGGGCGACGTAGAGCTTCGGCGCCACGGTCTGGCCCGAGCTCCCGATCTGCCGGTCCATCGGCAGCCAGCCGGCATCGCAGATGGGCCGCGAGGCGGCCAGCTCCGCGCCGAGGGCCTCGGCCAGCTGCTCGACCAGCTTGAGGTGCTCCTGCCCCTTGATGCCGCGGCCAACCGCGACGATCCGTTCCGCCTGCGACAGGTCCACCGCCTGCTTCGCTTCCTGGAACGGCGCCTCGGGCTGCTGCCGGATCTTCGACGCATCGATGGTCACCGCCGCCGTCTCCACCGGGGCCGCTTGGGCCCCCTTCTTCGCGGCGTCGGCGCGGAACGCCCCGATCTGGCAGGTCACCAGGTGCGGCGCCGGGCCGGCCGCCGCCACGTCGGCGTGCAGCTTGCCCTGGAACATCGGCCGCACGAACAGCAGGCGATCCCCCTCCGCCTTGATGGCGGTGACGTCGGTGACGAGCGCCCGCTTGAGCCGGGCAGCCAGGGCCGGCGCGAAATCCCGCGTCTGATACGTGTGCGGCAGGAACACCAGCGCCGGCTGGGCCGTCTCGATCAGCGCCGCCAGCGCCAGCACGTAGCCGTCCGCGGTGTACTGCGCGAGCGCCGGATCGTCCACGACCGTGACGCCGTCGCACTCGGCCGCCGCCAGCTCGGTCGCCACATCCTGCACGCCGGCGCCGAGCACGGCGATCCGGACCGGGCCGCCAGCCTGCTGCGCCGCTGCGACCGCCTCCCAGGTGGCGCGATTGAGCCTGCCGTCCCGCTGCTCCGCAACGACCAGCGCGCTCATGCGATCACCCTCGCCTCGTCACGCAGTTTCCCGACCAGCTCCCGCGCCGCCTCGGGAGCGGCCCCGGTGATGAGCTGCGTCCGCTTGGCCTTTTCCGGGGCGTAGAGCGCGACGATCTCCTGCCCCGCCGCAGGCTCCTGCCCGGCCGCCGGCGGTTCGACCTTGCGGATTTCCTTCTTCTTCGCCGCCATGATGCCCTTCAGCGTGGCATAGCGCAGCTGATTGATGCCGCTCTGAATCGTCAGGAGCGCGGGCTGCGGCAGGGTGATCCACTGGAACCAGCCGCCCTCGAGCTCGCGCTTGACGCGCAGTGTCGCGCCGCCGCTGCCCGCCTCCACGTCCATGATGATCGTCGCGTGCGGAACGCCGAGCATCTCGGCGAGGACGACGCCGACCTGGCCGAAGCCCTGGTCGTCGGACTGGAGGCCGGTCAGGATGAGGTCGAAGCCCTCGTCGCGGATGGCTGCCGCGAGCGCCGCGGCCACGGTCGCGGCGTCCGCCGAGGCGAGCGCATCCCCCTCGACGTGGATGGCGCGATCGGCGCCGCGCGCCAGCGCCTCGCGGATCTGCTGGGCGGCGCGGGCCGGGCCGGCGCAGCACACCACCACGTCGCCGCCGTGCTTCTCCTTGAGGCGGAGCGCCTCCTCGAGGGCATACGCGTCGGGCTCGTTCAGCTCGAAGCTGGCGTCGGCGTCGCGGATCCACGTCTTGTCGTCGTTCACCCGCAGCTGCCATTCGCGCGTGACGACCTGCTTGATGCACACGGCAATCTTCATGACGCTCGCTCTCGCCGCGCGGCCAGCCGCCGCCGGCTACTCATCGAACTTCTTGAACAGCAGCGCGCCGTTGGTGCCACCGAAGCCGAAGGAGTTCGACAGCGCGTAGTCGATCTTCATCGGCCGCCTGGTGTTCGGCACGTAGTCGAGATCGCACTCGGGGTCGGGCGTCTCGTAATTGATGGTGGGGGGCGCGACCTGGTGCTTGATGGCGAGCACGGCGATGCCCGCCTCGACGCCGCCGGCGGCGCCGAGCAGGTGGCCGGTCATCGACTTGGTGGACGAAATGGCCAGGCGCCGCGCATGGTCGCCGAACAGGCGCTTGATCGCCAGCGTCTCGAGCTTGTCGTTGTACGGCGTCGAGGTGCCGTGGGCGTTGATGTAGTCGACCTGCTCCGGCCTGACGCCGGCGTCGTCCAGCGCCGAGGCCATGACGCGCATGCCGCCGTCGCCGTCTTCCGACGGCGCGGTGATGTGGAAGGCGTCGGCCGACATGCCGTAGCCGACCAGCTCGGCGTAGATCGGCGCGCCGCGCCGCCGGGCGAACTCGAGCTCCTCGAGGATGACGACGCCGGAGCCCTCGCCCATGACGAAGCCGTCGCGGCCGAGGTCGAACGGCCGGCTGGCGGCGGCGGGATCGTCGTTGCGCGTGGACAGCGCGCGCATGGCGGCGAAGCCGCCGACGCCCATCGGCGTGATCGCCGACTCGGACCCGCCGGCAATCATCACGTCGGCGCGGCCGCGCCGGATGATTTCGAGCGCGTCGCCGATGGCGTGCGCCGAGGCGGAGCACGCGGTGCAGGTGGCGGAGTTGGGCCCCTTCGCCCCGAAGCGGATCGACACCTGGCCGGCGGCCAGGTTGATGATGGCGGCGGGAATGAAGAAGGGGGAGATGCGGCGCGGCCCCCCTTCGAGCAGCGCCTTGTGCTCACGCTCGATGGTGCTGAAGCCGCCGATGCCCGAGGCGATGAAGACGCCGACGCGCGTGGCGATCTCCGGCGTCACCGCCAGCTTGGCGTCGTCCACGGCGAACTGCGACGCCGCGATCGCCAGCTGGATGAAGATGTCGACCTTCTTGACGTCCTTCTTGTCGATGAAGCGCAGCGGGTCGAAGTCCTTGACCTCGCCCGCGATGCGCGCGGAAAACTGCGCCGCATCGAACCTGGTGATCGGTCCGATGCCGCTGCGGCCGGCGCACAGCGCCTCCCAGTTCGCGTCGGTGCCGATGCCGAGCGGCGACACCAGGCCGACGCCCGTCACGACGACTCGCCTGCTCAAACAGCCTCCGGGGAGCTACTTCTTCTTGGAATGGGACTCGATGTACTCGATGGCCTCGCGGACGCGCGTGATCTTTTCGGCATCCTCGTCCGGAATCTCGATCCCGAACTCCTCCTCGAACGCCATGACCAGCTCCACGGTATCGAGGGAATCCGCGCCGAGGTCGTCGACGAACGACGCATCCGGCGTCACTTCTTCCTCGTCCACCCCGAGCTGTTCCACGATGATGCTTTTCACTTTGTCAGCGACGGCCATTCACCCCTCCACGGCGGCTCCTCGAAGCCGCACTACCATTTCGTGCGCCACCGGGATGGCGCGCTCCGTTACCCCGCGCCCCCACCGGGTGGCGCGACCTGCGCCGCGCCCTGCCGGGCGCGGTCCTGTGCGCCATTCGCTGGCGTGCTACATGTACATCCCGCCGTTGACGGCGACGACTTGCCCCGTAATATACGACGCCTCGTCCGAGGCCAGAAAACAGACCGCGGCCGCCACGTCGTCCGGCGTGCCCAGCCGGCCGAGCGGAATGCGCGATTCCCAGCTCGCCCGCGCCCCTTCGGCAATCGCCTGGGTCATGTCGGTCTCGATCAGCCCGGGCGCCACCACGTTCACGGTGATGCCGCGCGAGGCGACCTCGAGCGCCACCGCCTTCGAGAACCCGATCAGTCCGGCTTTCGAGGCGGCGTAGTTCGCCTGCCCCGCGTTGCCGCTCTGGCCCACCACCGAGCTGATCGACACGATGCGGCCGCTGCGCTGGCGGATCATCGGCTTCAGCGCCGCCTGCGTCAGGGCGTAGGCCGCGGTGAGGTTGGTCGCCAGCACCGCGTCCCAGTCCTCGCGCTTCAGCCGCAGCATCAGCTGGTCGCGGGCAATGCCCGCGTTGTTGACCAGGATGTCGATGCGGCCGTGCCGCTCAATCGTCCCTTTCACCGCCTCGTCGGCCGCGCCGGCCGCCGTGACGTCGAGCGCCACCGCCTCGGCCGCGCCGCCGGCCGCGCCGATCTCGTCGGCCACGGGGCGGGCGTTCTCGCCGCGGGCTGCCGCAACGACGCGCGCCCCCTGCGCCGCGAGCCGCAGGGCGATGGCCCGGCCGATGCCGCGCGACGCCCCGGTGACCAGCGCCACGCGGCCCGACAGATCCATCATATGCAAAGCCGCCAGTTCCTCAGCGCTCTCTCTCCAGCATCTCCAGCGCCTTCTCGAGCGAGGCGCCGTTCTCGACGCTCATCACGGTGACCGAGCTGTCGATCTTCTTGATCAGCCCCGCCAGCACCGTGCCGGGACCGAGCTCGACAAACGTGCGCGCCCCGTCGCTGACCAGGCGCCTGACCACCTCTTCCCACCGGACCGGCGACGAGACCTGCCTGATCAACGCCTCGATCGACGAGGCCGCGTCGGTCTTCGGCTCGGCATCGACGTTGGCCACCACCGGGATGCGCGGCGCCTGCGCCGCCAGCGCCCGCAGTTCCGGCGCCAGCCGCTCTTCCGCCGGCTTCATCAGCGGGCAATGGAACGGTGCGCTGACCGCCAGCGGCATCACCCGCCGGGCGCCCCGGCCCTTGGCCAGCTCTCCCGCCCGCGCCACTGCCGCCGCGTTCCCCGCAATCACCACCTGGCCTGGCGCGTTGAGGTTGGCCGGCGTCACGATGCCCCCCTCGGCGCTGGCGTCGGCGCAGGCGGCCGCGACACCCGCGGCGTCGAGGCCGAGCACGGCGGCCATCGCCCCCTCGCCGACCGGCACGGCCTCCTGCATATACCGCCCTCTGCGCTTCACCGTGCGCAGGGCGTCCGCGAAGGATAGCGTACCCGCCGCGACATGCGCGGAGTACTCCCCCAGGCTGTGGCCTGCGGCACAGCCGCCGGCGATGCCCCGGGACGCGGCCAGCCGCCAGGCCGCCACGCTCACCGCGAGGATGGCGGGCTGGGTATTTTCGGTCAGCTGCAGCCGATCCTGTGGCCCGTCGAAGCACAGGCTGCTCAGCGATTCGCCCAGCGCGTCGTCCGCCTCGGCAAACGTCTCCCGGCACTCGGGAAACTGATCGGCCAGCTCGCGGCCCATGCCGACCTTCTGGGCGCCCTGTCCGGGAAACACGAATGCAATCATCGACATTCCTGTGCGGCTGTGCTCCACCGCCGCATCAACGGGCGGCGGGCGGCCCGACGTCCCGGGTGAGCTTCTCGAGGAGCCCGTCAGAGACCGCGCGCGCCGCCAGCGCCACGGCGTTCCGCACCGCCTTGGCCGACGATCGCCCGTGCCCCACCACGCACACGCCGTTCAGCCCGAGCAGCGGCGCGCCGCCATACTCCGAATAGTCCACCCGCTTGCGGAAGCGCCGGTACGCCTGCCGCGAGAGAAGATAGCCGACCCGTGTGCCGAACGTCGAGGACAGCTCGTCGTGCAGCAGCGCCTCGACGGTGTCGACCAGCCCCTCGCTGGTCTTCAGCGTGATGTTGCCGGTGAAGCCGTCGCACACGATCACGTCGGCGTGGCCGCTGTAGACGTCGCGCCCCTCGATGTTGCCGACGAAGCGGACCGGCGCGCTCTTGAGCAGCTGGTGCGCCTCCCGGGTGAGATCGTTGCCCTTGCCCTCTTCCTCGCCAACCGACAACAGGCCGACCCGCGGCTCGGCACAGCCAAGCGCGATGCGCGCGTACGCCGAGCCCATGAGCGCGAACTGCACCAGATGCTGCGGCCGGCATTCGACAGTCGCGCCCGAGTCGAGCAGGACAGCGGGACGGCCGCGCGTCGGGATGATCGTGGCGAGCGCCGGGCGATCGACGGCGGCCAGCCGCCCGAACGCCGCGTGGGCGGCCATCACCGAGGCGCCGGTGTGCCCGGCGCTGAACAGCGCCGACGCGCGGCCATCGCGCACCGCCTCGGCCGCGACGCGGATGGAGGCGCGCGGCTTGCGCCGCAGCGCGGCCGCGGCCGGTTCAGCCATCTCGATGCGGTCGGGAGTGTCGATGATGTCGAGGTCGAGCCAGGACGCGCCGGGATGCCGCGACAGTTCGCGGTCGATCGCGGCGCGCGAGCCGACGAGCAGGAGGCCGATCTGCAGACGACGCGCGGCGACGAGGGCGCCGTCGATGATCCCCGCCGGCGCATCGTCGCCGCCCATCGCGTCAATGGCGATGCGCAACGCAGCGGTGCGGCTATGCCTCGTCGACCTGGCGCACCTGACGGCCGTTGTAGTAGCCGCAGTGCGAGCAGACCTGGTGGGGCGCCTTGGCTTCCTGACACTGCGGGCAGGTGCCGACGGGCACCGGCTTCAGCGTGTCGTGCGTCCGCCGCTTGGCGGTGCGCGTCTTCGAGTGCCGGCGTTTCGGATTAGGCATCTTAGTTCTCCTTGTCTCGCGTCAGCAGGGACTTGAGCGGTGCCAGCCGGGGATCCTCCCAGGCCGGCGCGCAGTCGCACTGCGTCGTGTTCAGGTTCGTGCCGCAGTGCGGGCACAGGCCGCGGCACGTGTCGGTGCACAGCGGCTTCATCGGCAGCGCCAGCACGAACTGCTCGCGCAGCAGGTCGATGAGGTCGAGCACGCCGTCCCGGTGGAACGCCGTGGCCAGGTCGTCCTCCCCCACCTCGCGCTCCCCTTCGCCCGTGTTCTCGACGTGCGGCACGTAGCGGAGATCGAACGTGGCCGCCACCGGCACCGCGAAGGGCTCGACACAGCGGCTGCAGGTCATTTCCAGGGTCGTCGTCAGCCGCCCGGCGACGCCAAAGACGTCGGGACCCGCCTTGGTGACGTCCAGCGCCACCTCGACCGGCGCGACCACCCGGTAGTCGTCGTCCTGCGGGTCGAAAGCGGCCGGGGGAAACGACCGTTCGACGTGCTCGCCGGAGCCGTGCAGCTTGTTGAGGTCGAGAAGCATGTGGTCCAGTGCGCCCCGCTCTGATGGCGGGAACCCGTCATTATACCTTGAAACGCACGGGGGCGAGGGGTGTCAGGGCTACGGGCGCACGGACACCCAGGGTTTCGGGATGAACAGCTGCTCGTAGAGGCTGACGGCGTAGCGGTCGGTCATCCCGGCGAGAAAGTCCCTGGCGGCGGCATCGATCCCCTCCGACTCGACCGTATGCGCATCCAGGTAGCCGGCGGGCTGCCGGCGGATGCGGTCCCACAGGCCGCCCAGGATGCCCGCGGCCTTGGAGAACTCCGCGGTGGCCACCTCGTTCTCGTAGACCGCCTCGAACAGGAAGCTGCGCAGCCCGACGGTGGCCTCCAGGATCTCGTCGCTCATGCGGATGTCCGTCATGCCGCCCGCGATCGTCTGCATCACGACGTCGGTGACCATCCGGCCGATGCGCTCGGACGAGGACGAGCCGAGCACCTCGACCCGCGCCGGCGGGCAGATCCGCTTCCAGCAGCAGTCCGGCCCGCACCGCGTCGTCGATATCGTGGTTGACGTAGGCGATGATGTCCGCGACGCGGGCGATCTGCCCTTCGATGGTGCTGGCGCGGTGCTCCGGGTCGGCCCCGACGGGCATCCCGCTCTTGCCCTTCGAGTGGCGCGCGATTCCGTCGCGCACCTCCCACGAGAGGTTGAGGCCCTGACCCTCGTGCTCGAGCACGTCGACGATGCGCAGGCTCTGCTCGTAGTGGTTGAAGCCACCCGGGATCAGGTCGTTCAGCACCCGCTCGCCGGCATGGCCGAAGGGCGTGTGGCCGAGGTCGTGGCCGAGCGCGATGGCCTCGGTCAACTCCTCGTTGAGCCGCAGCACCTTGGCGATGCTGCGGGCAATCTGCGAGACCTCGAGCGTATGCGTGAGGCGCGTGCGGTAGTGGTCGCCGGTCGGCGCGAAGAACACCTGCGTCTTGTGCTTGAGCCGGCGGAACGCCTTGCAGTGAATCACGCGGTCGCGATCCCGCTGGAATGCGGGCCGGATGGGATCTTCCGGTTCCGGACGCAACCGCCCGCGCGAATCGGCGCTCTTGGCCGCCTGTGGCGCCAGGATCTCGCGCTCGCGCGCCTCCAGCTGTTCTCGTATCGTCATGTCACCGCCGTCCGTTGCCCTTGCCACGCCCGTGCCGCGCGCCAGCGGGAGGCCGCCCGTCACGCCTGCGCCCCGCCGCCGGCCTGCGCCAGGAAGCTCGTCCCGTGGTCCAGCGGCCCGACGCCGAACACCTCGGCGAGCGTCTGCGCGAGGTCGGCAAACGTCGGCCGGACGCCAAGGTCGGTCCCCGGCTGCACCCCCGCGCCGTAGAGCAGCACCGGCACGTATTCGCGCGAGTGATCGGTGCTGGGCGTGGTCGGGTCGTTGCCGTGATCCGCCGTGACGACGAGCAGGTCCTGCGGCTGCAAGGCGGGCAGCAGCGCCGCCAGGCGCGTATCGAAGCGCTCGAGATTCGCGGCGTAGCCGGCCGGCTCGTTGCGGTGGCCGAACTGCGTGTCGAAGTCCACCAGGTTGGCGAAGATGAGGCCGCCTTCCGTCGCCGCCATCGCCTTGCCGATCTCGTCCATCCCGTGGTCGTCGCTGGTGGTGTGCACGGCCGACGTCATGCCCCGCCCGGCGAACAGATCCTCGATCTTACCGATGGCGACGACGGGATGCCCGGCCGCCTTCAACCGATCGAGCAGCGTGGGCGCGAACGGCGTGAGCGCGAAGTCGCGCCGGTTGGCGGTGCGCGAGAAACTGCCGGGGGTGCCGACGAACGGCCGCGCGATGACACGTCCCACGCCGCGCCCGATCGCCACGAGCTCGTACGCGATCTCGCAGATGCGGTACAGCTCGGGCACCGCGATCACCTCTTCGTGCGCCGCGATCTGGAACACGCTGTCGGCCGAGGTGTAGACGATCGGCCGGCCGCTGCGCATGTGGTCCGGGCCGAGCTCGTCGATGATGACGGTGCCCGAGGCGGCCTTGTTGCCGAGCGTGGCGCGCCCGATGCGCCGCTCGAACTCGGCGATTAGATCCGCGGGAAATCCGTCGTGAAACACCGGGAAGGGCCGCTCGAGCACGAGGCCCATCAGCTCCCAGTGGCCGGTCACCGAATCCTTCCCCGGCGAAGCCTCCGCCATGCGGCCGAAGGCGCCGAGCGGAGCCGCCTCACCGCCCTGGGACGGCAGACGCGCCACGCGCGACAAGCCGAGCGCGCGGAGCGTGGGAATCTGGAGGGGGACGGCGCGGGCAATGTTGCCGAGCGTGTCGCTGCCCTGGTCGCCGTAAACGCCGGCGTCGGGCAGCTCGCCTACACCAACGCTGTCGAGCACGACGAGGATGACCCTGCGGGGACGATCTGGCGGCGGCGACGTCTTCAGGCCTCGTGTGTGGAGTAGTAGTTGCCCATCGACCGCGGGGAACGGATGGTCGCGATCGCATGCTTGAACACCATGTGATCGGCGCCGTTGTGCTCCACGATGACGGCGAAGCGGTCGAAGTTCTTGACGCGTCCTTCGAAGTCCGTCCCGTCCATCAGCCGGATGTGCACGGGCAGCTTCTCGCGCCGCGCGTAGTTGAGGAACACATCCTGGATGTTGGGCGGCGCCGGCGCGGGTCGAGGCTCACGGATCTGCTGTGCCATGGGGGAGACTCTCCATTGCCTGGACGGCACGAGCGACCTCCTCCAGAGTCACGTCGCGTTCGCCTGCGGCTCGAATCCACCGTAGATTAGGCTCTTTCCTGAACCAGATCAACTGCCGCTTCGCGTAGCGGCGGTTCTCGCGGACGATGAGCTCGCGGGTGTCCGCCTCGTTCCGCAGCCCGCGCAGGTGCTCCAGGGCCTGCCGGTAGACCAGCCCGGAGAAGGGATGCGCGGTCTCCGGCAGGCCGGCGGCCAGCAGCCCGCGGATCTCGTCGAGCAGCCCTCCCGCGAACTGGGCATCGACCCGGCGCGCCACCCGCGCGGCGGTCTCCTGCGGCGAGATCGACAGCGCGAACGCGGCAATCGTGTACTCGGGCAGCGGCGACGCGGTGTCGGCGAAATGGTCGGTGAGCCGGCGGCCGGTGAGCAGGTAGACCTCGAGGGCGCGGACGATGCGCTTCAGGTCGCGGCGCTGGATGCGGACGGCGGAGGGCTCGTCCACCCGGGCGAGCCAGCGATGCAGCCGCTCGACGCCGCGGAGCGCCGCGACGCGCTCGAGCCGGGCGCGCAGCGCCGCGTCGCGGCTGGGGCCCGGGAAGAAGCCGCGCGTCAGCGCGCGGTAGTAGAGACCCGTCCCCCCGACCAGGATCGGCAGCCTGCCGCGCCGCGTGATGTCCCGGATGGCCGCGGCCGCCTCCCTCGCGTAGCGGGCGGCGGAATACTCCTCCGTCGGGTCGGCCACGTCCACCAGATGATGCGGAATGCCGCGCTGCTCGGCGGCCGGCACCTTGTCGGTGCCGATGTCGAAGCCGCGGTACACCGCGGTCGAATCGCAGCTGACGATCTCGCCGCCGAAGCGCCCGGCGAGCGCAATGCCGAGCGCGCTCTTCCCGGTCGCCGTCGGCCCGACGATCGCCACGAGCAGCGGACCCGGCCGCCCCTCCGGCCGCGAGGCCGGCGAACCCGCGTCCTCAGGCTCCGTTCCGCGCGGCGGTCCCTCCCCGCCGGTCGCCCCGGTCACGGCAGGTCGATGCCGGCCCACGCGCGCCCCAGCGCCAGCGCGACGAGCGCCGCGAGCAGCAGCAGGAGGCCGGCGAGCTGCGTCCGGCTCGGCGGAAAGGGCATGGCTAGGGCCGGTCGGGGGTCTCGTTGAAGAAGAAGGTGACGGTGAAGAAGGCTCGCTCGTCGGGATATTCGGGCGGCAGCGGGATTGTCGGGTTCGACGCCAGGATGGCGTTGCGCGCCGACAGCGTGAACGCATCGACCGAAGACGGCCGGGCCACGGACACGTCGGTGATGCGGCCATCCTTGTGGATGTTGAACGTCACCACGACGTTGCCGTGCATGGTCATCGCCGCCATCGGGATGAACCAGTTGCGGCGGACCTGGGCCACGAAGCGCGCCAGCCAGGGACCGAACTCGACCCCCTTCGAATCGAAGTTGATGTGCGGCCCGAACTCCTGGCTCTGCCCCCCCTGGAGGTTGCCGAAGCCCTCCTTCTGCGCGTACTTCTGCACGTTGCGAATCGCGTCGGTGAGCACCCCGGCGGGCGGCCCCTGGCTCCGCGGGCGCTCCTCCGGCCGCTGGAAGCCGGTCTGCGCCTGCGGCAGCGGCGGCGTCACGTCGTTCGAGCGCTCCGGCGTGGGCTCGGCCTCGGCCGTCGCGGCCGGCGTGCCGCGCGACGGCGGCGCGCTGTCGAGCCGCTCGGTGGTGTTGCCGCGCGCGAACGGCATGTCGTTCCGCGGGTTCGGCGCCCGCTCGACGGTGCGCGCGCGGCGGTCGATGTCCGACAACTCGGCGCGCGGCGGCGGCGTGGGCGCCGGCGTGTCGAGGCGCGGCGACATGAAGACGAACCGCGCCTGATCCCGGTCCTTGCGGCGCTCGAGCTCCTCCCGCTGCGCCTCGACCTGCTCGGCGCGCTGACGCTCGAGGATCTGTTGCACGAAGGGCAGCTTGGGACCGAGCAGCAGGACAACCAGGAACACGAGGTGCAGGTTGACCGTGATGAGGACGACCTCGCGGATGGACATCGGCCGCGCGATCGACGGCGTGTCCGGCCGGTGGTCCTCGAAATCGAAGTACATCAGTAAGTTACCGATTATAACAGGGGCGCACGCGCCAATTCCCAACGCCCAATTCCCAATTCCCAAGTTCCAGGTTTGGGGGTTGGGCGTTGGGAGTTGGGCGTTGTTCCGTCTCGCTGTCAGGCGCGCTCGGCGATGTAGAGGTAGACGATGCCGAAGGTCAGGGGGACGGCGCGGACCTGTGAAAATCCTGTGGCGGCGATGATCGCGGCAAACTCCGCCGGCGGCGGAAAGCTGCCGACGGACGCCGGCAGGTAGGAATAGGCGCTCCGGTGCTTCGAAATCATCCGGCCCACGAGCGGCAGCAGGTAGCGGAAATACCAGGAGTACAGCGTCCGGATGCCCGGGATCCGCGGCTGGCCGAACTCGAGGATCGCGAGGCGCGACCCGGGCCGCAGCACCCGCGCGATCTCGGCCAGCGCCCGCGCCGGATCCACGACGTTGCGGATGCCGAAGCCGATCGTCGCGGCATCGCAGCTGGCGTCGGCGAGCGGAATCCGTGTGCCGTCCCCCTGCACCAGCGCGATGGGCGGCGGCGGGTCGAGCGCGCTGACCTTGGCCCTGGCCAGCCGCAGCATCTGGCCGGCGAAATCGATCCCGACGACCGAGGCGCCCGGGGTCTGGCTGATCGCGGCGACCGCCAGATCGCCAGTGCCGGTGCAGAGGTCGAGCACCCTGGCGCGCGGCGGCAGCCCGAGCTCCGCAATGGCGCGCGCGCGCCAGCGCCGGTCCAGGCCGGCGCTGAGCACGTGGTTCAGCAGGTCGTAGCGCGGCGCAATCGCATCGAACATCCCGGCGATGCGCGAGGGGGTCTTGTCGAGGTTCAACTCCCCCATTGCGGGTACAGCTCGTGGGAGAAGCCCATCGCGCTCAGGATTTTCCCCGCCATGAAATCGGCGAGGTCGTCGAGCGTCTTCGGCATCTGGTAAAAGGCCGGCATCGCCGGCAGGATCATCGCCCCCGACTCCGCGCACAGCACCATGTTGCGCAGCTGCGGCAGGCTCATCGGCGTTTCACGCGGCACGATGATCAGCGTGCGGCGCTCCTTCAACATCACGTCGGCGGCGCGCTCGACCAGGCTCCGCGACAGGCCGTGGGCGATCCCGGCCAGGGTCTTCATCGAACAGGGCACGACGACCATGGCCTCGCAGTCCTGGCTGCCGCTGGCAATCTTGGCGCCGAGGTCCCGGTTGCTGTGCACGACGTACGAGCCGTTCCGGATGCCGTCGCCGTAGCGGGAGCGCAGGAACTCGGTCAGCCGGTCGATGGCCGCCTCGTCGCCCAGCTCGTCGCGCAGCAGCCGCCTGCCGTACTCCGACACGATCAGCTCGACGTGGCAGCTCCGCTCGAGCAGCGCGGCCATCGTCCGCGTCGCATAGAGGGCGCCGCTGGCCCCGGTGATGGCGATGATGACGGACCGGCGGCGTGGCTCAGTGGACATAGATGGCGGCGGCAGTGGAGGCGAAATACAGGAGGCCGACGTAGCCGTTCAAGTCGAAGGCGCGCTTCACCTGCGAGAGATCGTCGGCCGACACGAGCGTCTGCTCGTAGACGAGCAGCAGCGCCACCCCGGCGACCCCGGCGGTGTAGACCCAGTTCAGGCCGGCGACCGGCGCGAGCGCCAGCAGGCACAGCACGGTGACCACGTGCATCGCCCGGGAGATGACGAGCGAGCGGGCGACGCCAAACCGGACGGGAATGGAGCGCAGGCCGTGCTGGCGGTCGAACTCCAGGTCCTGGCAGGCGTAGAGTACGTCGAAGCCGCCAACCCAGGCCCCGATCGCCAGCCCGAGGAGCCAGGGCTCCCAGCCGCCCCGCCCGCCGGCAGCCAGCCAGCCGCCCACCGGGGCCACGGCCATGGCCAGGCCGAGAAAGAGCTGCGTATAGCTCGTGTAACGCTTCGCGAGGGAGTACCAGAAGACAATGACCAGCGCGAGCGGCGACAGCGCAAAGGTGAGCGACCCCAGCTTCCAGGCCGCGAACACGAACACCACGCTCGACACCGCCACGAACACCGCGGCTTGGCGCACCGTCAGCACGCCGCGCGGGATCTCGCGCATCGCCGTGCGCGGGTTCAGCGCGTCGTGCCGCGCGTCGGCCAGGCGGTTGAAGCCCATGGCCGCGCTCCGGGCCGCCACCATCGCCACGACGATCCACAGCACGCGCCAGCCGACCACCGCCGGCCGCCACTCGTTGGCGCGGTGCAGCGCCAGCAGCGCCCCGGTCAGCGCGAACGGGAGCGCAAACACCGAATGGCTGAGGCGGACGAAGGTGGTGTACGTTCTGAGAGGGTTCAAGGTTCAGGGTTCAAGGTTCAGGGTTCGCTGAGCCAGCGGATGGCTGGGGGCTCGATGCCGCCCACCAGATATTCTTCCACATCCACCGTGCCCGCCGGGACGTCCACCGTGATCAGGGCTGCCTGTTTGCCGGGCTCGATCGTGCCGAGCTCGGTGCCCCAGCCCAGCGCTTCGGCGCCTTGGCGCGTGGCGCTCTCCAGGATCTTTGACGCCGGGATCTGCGGGGCCAGCAGGCGCACCTCTCGCATCTCGGAGAACAGGTTCAGATCCTCCACGCCGGCCAGGCTGTCCGTGCCGATCGCGACGCGGACGCCAGACGCATAGAAGCGATCCACGGGAGGTGTGCCGGCGCCGGTCCAGCGGTTGCTCCTTGGGCAGGTCACGAGCGTGGCGCCGGCGGCGGCCAGGCGCGCCAGGTCGGGACCGCTCAGGTGCACGCCGTGCACGGCGATCAGCCGCGGCGTGATCAGGCCGAACTGCTCGAGATAGTCGACCGGCCCGCAGCCCGGGGGGCGCCACCCCGAATCCCACGCGGCATCCCACGCGCCGAGCCGCTCGAGCACATCCCTCCACGGACCGCCGCCGGTCCGCAGGAATTGCACCTCGGCAGCCGACTCCCCAAGGTGCACGCTGACGGGCTGTTCACGCGACGCCGCTGCCACGGCGCGGAACAGCGCGGGAGACACCGAATACGGCGCGTGCGGGACGACGGCCGGCCGGAGGCGGCTCGAGGATGTCAGCGCGTCGAGTCCGGCCCACGCCTCGCGCACCAGCGCGTCCGCACCCTCCGGCCGGAAGCCCAGCACCTCACGGAACACCCGGGCGCGGATCCCGCTCGTGCGGAGCGGCTCCCACGCCGCCGCGGTGTTGCCGATATCCCCGACGAGGCCGGTGCCGGAGCCGTGCAGGCTCGCAATCGCCGCCTTCACCGGCGCCACAGGATCGCGCTCTTCAGCACGCCGGGTCCGGATCGAGATCGAACGCCCACTCAGGCATGGACGCGGCCGGCGGCACCCGGTCCGCCATCCACGACAGCTCGAGATGGGTATGGGCATTGACGAGCGCCGGCAGCATAGCTACCGCGCCGAGCACGTTCACGGGAGCCTGAGCGGGAGGCTGGTCGGCGCTGCCGCCCACGGCGGCAATCCGGCCGCCGGCGACGGCCACCCACCCGTCGCGAATGGGAGGCGCGGCAATGGGCAGGACCCAGGCGGCACGATGGACGATCACCCGCTCACCACCCGGCGGCGCGGCGGTCACTCGCCGATCGACTGTTCGCGCGCCCGCTTCTCGGCCGCGCTGCGCGCCGCATACCGGCCAATCTCCGGCGGCCGGCTGGCATCGCCGTCGGCGCGCGCGACGGCCAGCTGCAGCATGCGCGGGACCTCACGCTCCCGGACGATCGGGTCGCCGAGGATCTCGTAGTGCATGTTCCGGCGCTTCGGCGTGAACCCGGCGTTCTCGACGTTGCGGACGATCTCGATCTCGTCCATGCAGTAGCTCGCCCCCGCCGCGCGGACGACGTTCTCCTCGATCATGACGCTGCCCATGTCGTTGGCGCCGTAGGCGAGGCTGAGCTGACCCACCTTGCCCCCCTGGGTGACCCACGAGGCCTGGAGGTTGTCGAAGTTGTCGAGCACGATGCGCGCAAGCGCCAGGGTGCGCAGGTAGTCGATGCCGGTAGCTTCCCCGCCGCCAAGCTCGGTGTGCTCCGGCTGATAGCTCCAGGTGATGAACGCGGTGAAGCCGCCGGTCTCGTCCTGCAGGTCGCGCAGGCGCAGCAGATGGTCGATCCGCTCCGCCAGTGTTTCGACGGTGCCGTACATCATCGTCGCGGTGGTGCGCAGCCCGGCCTGATGGGCGGCACGCATCACGCCCAGCCATTCGTCGGCGGACGCCTTGCTGTAGCAGTTCAGCAGCTTGCGGACGCGGTCGACCAGGATCTCCGCGCCGCCGCCCGGGATGCTGTCGAGGCCGACGTTGATCAACCGGTCGACCACCTGCGGGACCGGGAGGCGCGACATGCGCGAGAGGTGCACCACTTCCGGCGGCGACAGCGCATGGAGCCGGAACGCCGGGTAGCGCGCCTTGACGCCGCGAAACAGGTCCTCGTACCACTCGAGCGGCAGGTCGGGGTTGTGCCCCCCCTGGAGCAGCAGCTGCCCGCCGCCGAGCGCGATGGTCTCGTCGATCTTCCGGTAGATTTCCTCGAACCCGAGCACGTAGCCGTCCGGCGACCCGACCGGCCGGTAGAACGCGCAGAAGTTGCAGCGGGCCACGCAGACGTTCGTGTAGTTGACGTTGCGGTCGATGATGTAAGTGACCGTGCGATCGGGGTGCTTGCGGGCACGAATGTCGTCGGCGAGCCGGCCGAGCACCGCCGTCGGCGCATGGGCGTAGAGCTCGAGCGCTTCGGCGGCGTCGATGCGCCCGCCCGCCGCGACTTTCTGCCCGACTGCCTGCCATGCCCTGTCCGGCGCCATCACCGCGTCACCTCCCCGGCCCGTTCGCGCCTGCGCGCCAGGCCCTTACCGCGCATAGAACACCATCGGCTGGATGTCCTCGACCACGCCATGCTTGCGGGCCAGTTCATAGTACCTTCCGGAGACCGGCGGTTTCCCTTTCGCCCCATCCGTAGCGGATGTTCTCGCGCAGGTAGCGCCGGCCGCGCTCCGCCCGGTCAGGGCCGCAATACGCCTCGGCAATCGCGTCGGACTGCGCCACGCCGGCGCCCGCCGCGCCGATCAGGCTGCGGACCTGCTCGCCGTGCAGCGCCCCGGGACGCCCGGCCCAGAACGCCCAGACGAACGGCAGCGCGGTGAGGGCGGTCCAGGCTTCCCCGAGGTCGATCTTGGCCGCCCCGGCCGCCTCGGCTTCGAAGAACAGCGCCGCGTCGCCGATGACGAGCGCCGCGTCGTGGCGCGTGAGCATCTCGATCGGCCGCGGCGGCATGGGCACGAACTCCGCGTCCACGCCGAACGACTCGTAGCAGAGGACGCGCAGCAGGCCGTTCGACGTCCGCGAGCTGATGTCGGCGGCAATGGAACGGACCTGATCGAGCGGCTTCGTGGTGAACAGCGCCACCGAGGCGACCGCCCCCTCCGACACGATGGCCACCTCGGGCACCGCGCAGTACGACGCCCCGCGCAGGTACTCGATGCTGGGAATCATGCCGACATCGATCGATCCCTCGTGCAGCAGCGCCGCGCACTTCGACGGGGAATCGAACTGGACGATGAACTCGGGGTGCAGCTCGAGCCCGAAGACGAGCGGGCGCGCATTCAGGTAGTCCACCGCGCCAAGGCGGACCGGCCTCATGACCGCCCTGCCGGCAGCCCCGCGCCCCGCGTCGCCAGCCCGCCCGCCGCACCACGACGCGCCGTGCCCCTATGCCGCCGGCTCATACCGCCCATTTCGCTCCACCGGCTCCAGGCCCGCCGCACGGATGTTCCCGAGAATCTCTTCGACCGCGCTCCGCCGAGCCCCGAGCACGCCCGGCTCCACGGCGGCCACCCCGTCCACGTCGTCGGCGCCCACGGTGAGCGCCACCTGCGCGAGCTTGGGCCCGTAGAGCGGCCAGTCCACCTGAATCGACGGGATCCCGGCGAGCAGCAGCCTGGCCAGCGCCACCAGCTTGACGTCATCGAAGCCGGTGGTCGGCGACGCAACGGCAATCGAGCGCGGCAGCGGCGCGAACGCCCGGAAGCCGCCGGCCTGCTCCTGCAGCGCGATGGCCGCCACGATCGGCGCCCGCGCGTCCGCGGCGGCCATGTGGACGGTGAGCCGCTCCACGCGCAGCCCGGCCTCGCGCGCCCGCGCGACGACGGCCGCGGGCTGCTCGAGGCGATCGACTGGCACTTCGGCAACGCCGTCGAGGCCGGCACCGGCGAGCGCCTTCAACACATCGGGCGCCGCCCGCTCCAGCACCGCGAGGTCGGCAAGAGTGAAGCCCGTGAGCACGGTGCTTCCCGCCAGGCGCCGCGCCGCCGCCACGGCCGCCACCGCCGCCTCGGGCGATGCCGGCCGCCCCGCCAGGCGGAACTCGCCGGCGGACACGGCCGCCGGCAGCTCCGCGGGCACCGCATCGACGTGCATCTCAAAAACCCGCACGAACGTGGTGGCCGTCCCGTGCATTCGGCGCCTGACCTCGTCGGCCATCATCCCGATGGCAATGAGATCGTGGCTGCCCAGGATCGCCGCGGCATCACCCACCTGCAGGGCTGCGCCCTGCGAGACCCGCTCCGCCAGCCCCTCCAGCAACGTCACGCCTTCCAGCCTTTCCGGATCTCCCGCCACCGCGCCTCGGCGATCGCCGCTGCCTCGGGCGTCGTGGCGATCCTCTTCGGCCACGGGCGCGAGAATCCCTCGCTCGGCCACTTGCGCGTGGCGTCGATCCCCATCTTGCTGCCGTAGGCCGGCAGGTCGCTGGCGTCCTCGAGGTCGTCCACCGGGCCGCGCGTGAACTGGATGTCGCGTTCCGGGTCGTAGTGCGTGCCGACGATCCAGGCGACCTCGGACCCGTTCTGCACGTCGACGTCCTTGTCCACCACGATGATCGTCTTCGAGAACATCAGCTGGCCGAGGCCCCAGCAGGCGTTCATGATCTTGCGCGCGTGCCCGGGGTAGCGCTTGTCGATCGAGATGATCACCAGGTTGTGGAAGATGCCCTCGGCGGGAAAGTGCATGTCGACGATCTCGGGCACGGTCTTCCGGATCAGCGGCAGGAAGATGCGCTCGCTGGCCTTGCCGAGGTAGTAGTCCTCCATCGGCGGAATGCCGACGACCGTCGTCAGGTAGACCGGCCGTTTGCGGTGGGTGATGCAGGTGACATGGAACACCGGGTAGTCGTCGGCATGCGAATACACGCCGGTGTGATCCCCGAACGGCCCCTCGCGGCGGCGCTCGCCCGGGTTGACGTAGCCCTCGATCACGATCTGCGCGTTGGCCGGCACCTCGAGATCGACGGTCACGCACTTGACCAGCTCGACGCGCTCGCGGCGGAGGAATCCGGCCAGCATCAGTTCGTCGAGCCCCTCGGGCATCGGGGCGGTCGCGGAATAGGCCAGCGCCGGATCCGGGCCGAGCGCCACCGCAACCGGCATCCGCTGGCCGAGGCGTTCGGCAACGCGGTGATGCTGCGCGCCCCCCTTGTGCCGCTGCCAGTGCATGCCGGTCGTCCGGCCGTCGAACACCTGCATCCGGTAGGTGCCGATGTTCCGCATGCCGGTCTCGGGGTCCTTGGTGAAGACGAGCGGCAGCGTGATGTAGCGGCCGCCGTCTTCCGGCCAGCACTTGAGGATCGGGATCTCGTCGAGCCGGCCGTCGCGGCGCACCACTTCCTGGCAGGGGGCATCCTTGACCGTCTTCGGCATCAGGTCGCGCAGCCGGCTGACCGTCGGCAGCAGCTTCAGCGCGTCGAGCATGCCGGTCGGAATCTTCGGCGTCGCCAGCTCCTCGATCTCCCGGGCCAGGTCGTCGAGCGTGTTGACGCCGAGCGCCATGCACATCCGCCGGGTCGAGCCGAACAGATTCACGGCAACCGGCATGTCGAAGCCGGCCGGCCGCTCGAACAGCAGGCCCGGCCCGCCGCCGGGCGACTTGGACACGCGGTCCACGACGGCGCTGATCTCGAGGTCCGGGCTCACCGGCTCGGCAATGCGCGCCAGCTCACCCTCGCGGTCCAGTGCGCTGATGAATGCGTTCAGGTCAGAGAATGCCAAAGCAACTCCCAAGTACCAATGCCCAACTCCCAAAATCGCCCGACTCTCCGCTTCCCTTGGGAATTGGAGGTTGGAAATTGGGAGTTGTTAGAGAAGACTCTCCATTTTGTCAGCAATCTGCGCCGCCAGAACGAGGGCGCGGCGGCCGGCGGCGCCGTCTACCAACGGTGCCGAGTGTTCCCGGATCGCCCGCACGAAATCCGCCAGCTCGCGGCGCAGGGGTTCGTCGCGCTCCACGGGCACCGGCCCACCCTCGATGCCCGGCTTGGGCAGCTGCCGCACCAGCCGGAACCCTTCCACTTCCTGGGACGCGTAGTCCACGGACACGTACGAGTCCGGCTGGAAGAACCGGATCTTGCGCACGCGGTCGCGGCTGATCCGGCTCGCCGTGATGTTGGCGATGCAGCCCGTGGTGAACCGCAGGCGCACGTTGGCGATGTCGTACTTCGGCGTCAGCACCGGCACGCCGACGGCCTCGATCGACGACACTTCGCCCGCAACGATCGACAGGATGACGTCGAGGTCGTGGATCATCAGGTCGAACACGACGTCGATGTCGAGGCTGCGATCCGGAAAGGCGCTCAGCCGGTGCACCTCGATGAAGCGCGGCTCGGTCACCAGGCGCATCGCGGCCGACACCGCCGGGTTGTGCCGCTCGGTGTGCCCCACCGCCAGCAGCGCGCCGCCGCGGCCGGCGGCGGCGATCATCCGGTCGGCATCCTCGATCGACCGCGACATCGGCTTCTCGACCAGCACCGGCGTGCCCTGCTCGAGGAACGGCACCGCAATCTCCGCGTGCTGCTCGGTCGGCGCCGCCACGACCACGCCGTCGACCTGCCCGAACAGTTCGCGATAATCGGTCAGCGCCCGCGTCGCGTGAAGCGCCGCGATCTCCGCCACCCGTTCCGGCCGCGCGTCCACGACCGCGGCCAGCGTGGCCCCGTCCAGCGACGACAGCAGCCGGGCGTGGTGGCGTCCCAGATGCCCGACGCCGATCACCGCGATCCGCAGCGGCTCAGCCGGCATGTGTCGCCTCGCGCGGGCGTCCGACCACGGCAATCGATGCGTCGTTGGCCAGCGCAAACAGCTGCGGCCCGTCGAGCACCAGGGTCCGATCGGCGTCAATCGACAGCGCCGACGCCCCCGCCGCCCGCATCGCCTCGACCGTCGCCAGGCCAACCACCGGCACGTCGAACCGCATGTCCTGATTCGGCTTCGCCACTTTGACGATGCGCACGCCGCGGCCGGCGAGCTGGCCGGCCCGCGCGATCACGGCGTCGGTGCCTTCCATCGCCTCGACGGCCACGACCGCCCGATCCTTCACCGCGATGGTCTGGCCGATATCGAGCCCCGCAATCGTGTCGGCCATGCGGTAGCCGAACGCAAAGTCGTCGCGCTCCTCGTCGGTGGGCGGCCGCGCGGTCAGCACACCGGCGCGGGCCAGCAGCGGCGACAGGAAGGCGGTCGAGTCGAGCAGCTCGACGCCGTTGTCGCGCATGACGTCGGCCACCGCCGAGATCAGCGCGTCGGTGTTCCGCGACTTCAGCCGGGTCAGCACGGACAGCAGCGTGAGGTCGGGGAGAATGCCGGAGAAGATCTTGACGTGCCGGACCTGCCCGGCCATGACCGCCTGGGAGACGCCCGCCCGCTTGAGGAGCTTGATGCACTTCCCGAGCTGCCCGAGCGAGACCCAGTGGAGGTCTGCGCCGGCCGCCCGGGCCGACGCCTCGAGCTCGGGAAACGCCTCTTCCTTCACCGCCACGACGGTGACGTCGTGGCCGAGGTCGCGGGCGCCCTGCAGCGCGAGGAAAGGAAACCGGCCGTTCCCGGCGATGATGCCGATGCGCGCCACGTGGCTAGCCGAGCACGCTACGGATGGACGACCTCGATGCTGTAGGCCGCCGTCGTCCCCGGCCCGATGTTGCCGACATCGGCAATGCGCACGCACAGCGTCCCCAGCGCCGACATCGTCCCGGTCAGGACCGCCCCGCCGGTCGCCGTCTCGTTGGCCAGGACAACGCTGCACGAGGAGGCCGTGGCGTTCCAGGTGCCGAGGCTGAAGCCGACGACGAGCGTGTTGTCGGCGCCGATGGAGCGCAGCGTGGCGGTGACGGCGCCGCCGGTGGAGACGGCGAAGTCGTGGATGCGGGCGCCGTTCTGGCCGATCGATCCGGTGAAGGTGTCGGTGACCGGGACAACCGGCGTCGGCGCCGTCGGCGTCTCGTCGTCGCACGCGGCCACGAGGCAGGCGAGCAACAGGATTCCCAGCAGTCGTTTGGCAAAGGGTCGAAACATGCTCTTCTCGCGGTCCTATTCGTCCATGACTTCTTCGAGCCGCCGGCTGGGGCGGCGCAGGCCGACACCCCGCTTGGACGACCGGATGAAGTCCACTACATATGTCACTTCGTCGCACTGCAGCGTCGGATCGCGCTCGATTTGGGCGAGCGCCCGGCTGGTATTCGAGTGCAGCAGGTGGCGATAGGCCCGGCGCAGCTTGGCGATGACGTCCTGCGAAAACTTCCGCCGCACCAGGCCGATCGTGTTGAGGCCGTAGATCCGGGCGCGGTTGCCCACCGTTTTGGCGAACGGCAGCGCGTCCTTGGTCACGACCGAATAGCCGCCGATGAAAGCATAGCGCCCGACCCGGCAGAACTGGTGGACGCCGGAGAACGCGCCGACGTTGGCATAGTCCTCGACCACGACGTGCCCGGCCAGCGTGGCGGCATTGCCGAAGATCGTGTGGTGCCCGATCTGGCAGTCGTGCGCGACGTGGGCGTAGGCCATGAACAGGTTGTGATCGCCGATCCGCGTCACCCCGCCGCCGCCGGCGGTGCCGCGGTGAATCGTCGCGAACTCCCGGATGACGTTGCGATGGCCGATGACGAGCCTCGTGTGCTCGCCGCCGAACTTGAGGTCCTGCGGAATCAGCCCCACCGACGCCATCGGGAAGATCTCGTTGCCGTCGCCGATCTCGGTCCAGCCGTCGATCACCGCCGACGCGCCGATGCGGCAGTCGCGGCCGATCCGGACCTGCTCGCCAATCGAGACGTAGGGGCCGACCGTGGTGCCGGCGCCGATGTGGGCGCCGGGGTGGACGATCGCCGTCGGATGGATGGCGGCGCCGGCCTGGCGCGCCGCCGTGACGCCCGAGAGCCCGAGCACCAGCTCGGCCTCGGCCACGACGCGGTCGCCGAGGTAGGCAGTGCCATGCGCCCGCGCCAGGTTGCTGCGCCGGGCGCCCAGCACCACCTCGAGCCTGAGCCGGTCCCCGGGCACCACCGGGAGGCGGAACTTCGCGTTGTCGACGCCGCGCAGGAACGCGCGGCCGGTCGTCGCGGCGCCTTCCATGAGCAGCACCGTCGCCACCTGGGCCAGCGCTTCGATCATGAGCACGCCGGGCAGCGTCGGGGCGCCCGGGAAATGCCCCTGGAAGAAGTCCTCGTTGACCGTGACGTTCTTCACCGCCACGATCCGCCGCCCCGGATCGAGCTCGGTCACCGCATCGACCAGCGGCGACGGGTAGTGATAGCAGAGGCGGTCGATGACTTTGGCGATGTTCACGGTCACGATTCGGCGTCGCGGCGCAGCTCGAAACGCGCTACTTCTTGGCGGGGGCGGCCGGCGCCTTGCTGGCGGCGTCGAGGCGCTGCACCACTTCGGCCGAGATGTTGAGGCCGGTGTTCGCCCAGATCGCCCCGGAGTCCGAGATGCTCAGCACCATGTGCAGCCCTTTCTCCTTGGCCACCTGGTCGATGATCGGATTCAGGCTGGTCTGGAAGTCGTTCTGCAGGTCGGCGGTGAGCTGCTGCTGCTCGGACTGCGCGTCGGTCTGCGCGTACTGCAGCTCGCGGTTCATCTTGTCGATGTCCTTCTCCATCTGGCTGCGCGCCTGGTCGCTCAGGACCGTGCCGCCCTGGAGGAGTTTGTTGCGGAGTGCCTCGAGCGCCTTGTTCTTCTCGGCCAGTTCGGCGGTCTTCTTCTTGGCATATTCCTGGATCTTGGCCGTGGCCGCCTTGCCTTCCGTCGAGCTCGAGGCGATGAACTGGAGGTCGACGTAGGCGATCTTCGCGCCCTCGGGGAAGGGCTGCGGCGCCTGGGCTGCCGGTGCGGCGGCCGCGGGCGCCGGTGTGTCGGGCTTGGCGGTGGCGGGCGGTGTCTGCGCCATCGCCGGACCCGCGGCCAGCGCCAGGCTGAGGCCGGCAATCACTGTCATCGTCTTCGACGCTCTCATGTGTATCAGTCCCTTTCGCTGGTTGTCACTGTCACTTGCCCGGGCGCCTCGCCGCGGCCCTGTCGCGGGGCGGGCTGGCGCGTTAGAACGTGGTCCCGACGGCGAAGCGGAACTTGTACTTCTTCTCCGCCTGCAGGTTGTTGTCGAGCACGCCGTAGCGGTTCGGATTCATGGCGAAGATCAGCCGGAACGGCACGTTCAGCACCGGCATGAAGAAGCGGATCTCGGCGCCAAGCGACGTCTTGAACGCGCTGGCTTCGCCAATCTTCTGCGAGGTGATCACCTGCGGCTCGCTCAGCGGATTGAAGATGAAGAACGGATCGAGGATGTCGTTGGCGAGGAGGCGCCCGGCGACGGTGCGCTGGATGACGTCCTCGTTCCAGGCGAACTTCTCGCCGGCGTCGCGGACCTGGCCGGTGTCGGCAAACAGCACGAGGCGGACCGGGCCGGCGATGTTGATCAGGTACTCGGCGTTGAAGAGCAGGCTCTTGTTGCCGCCGAGCACGATCGCTGTTTCCTCGTCACGCGGGCCGACGGTGCGGATGTCGAAGCCGCGGATGCTGTATTCGCCGCCGAGATAGAGCCGCTCGTAGATCGGCAGGTACTCGGTGCTGCCGTAGGGCCGGATGTACTCGGCCGCGGCACGGAAGCCGAGCGAGGTCCGGCGGTTGAGCGGGAAGTACCAGATCCCCTCCGCCCGCGGGTTGACGAAGTTGGTGTTGCCGCCGATGCCGGCAAAATCGAACGACAGCGTATAGCGCGTGCCGCTCGACGGGAAGATCGGCTGGTCCACGGTGTTGAACACCCAGCTCGGCGCGATCTTGCTGATGGTGCGGCGGCCGCCCTGGCCGATGAGCAGCGAGTCCTGCAGGAACGGGTTGCGGCCGATCACCAGCGGATCGTTGTAGAGCGGATTCAGGTCCTTCACCTTGACCTGCTCGAGGCTGTAGTTCACGAACATCCGCGAGAAGTCGCCGGTCTGGAAGCCGTAGACCAGGTTGCCGCCCTGCGAGGCCTGGGTGAACTGGCCGATGTAGCGGATCTCGCGGATGAACAGGTCGATGCCGGCGGTCATCGGCCGGTCGAACAGGAACGGCTCGGTGAAGGCGAGCTGGTAGTTCTTGGCGCGGTTACCCTGCTGCGCCGAGACGGTGAAGGTTTCGCCGCGGCCGAGGAAGTTCGAGGTCTGGAACGACAGCTGGCCGAAGAAGCCGTCGAACTGCGAGACGCCGGCGCCGAAGGTGAGCTGGTTGCGGTTCTGCTCCTCGAACTTCAGCGCGATGTCGACCTTGTTGTCCGCATTCGGCGTCTTCTCGACCGAGATGGCGTCCCCTTCGAGCGCCTTGAAGTAGCCGAGCTGGTTGAGCCGCTTGATGCTGTACTTGAGCGCCTCGGTGTTGAACGGGGCGGCCTCGAGCAGCCGCAGCTCGCGCCGGATGACGTTGTCGCGCGTCGTCGTGTTGCCGGTGAAGGTGATGCGGTTGACGAAGTACTGCTTGCCTTCCGTGACCCGCATGACGACGTCGACGATCGGCGGGCCGTCGGGGGCCGGGGCCGAGGGGCCGCTGGCCGGCCCGGGCGGATTGCCGTTCTCGTCGAGCGGCGGCAGATCGCGCGGCGTCAGGTCGGGATAGGCGACGAACTCGTAGTAGCCGCCGGTGCCGTAGACCTCGCGCGCCTTGTCGAGCCCCTTCTTGATCTTCTTCTCGCTGTAGGTTTCCCCCTTCTCGAGATTGAACAGGGTCAGCAGCTGCTCGTCCTTGACGATCTCGTTGCCTTCGAAGCTGAAGTCGCCGATCTTGTACTGCCGGCCTTCGGTGACCGGCACGCGCAGCTGCACCCAGCGGGTCCTGCCGTCCTTCTCGTCCTCCAGGATCTTGAGGTCCGGCTGGCCGACGCGGGCGGCGATGTAGCCCTTCTCGCGGTAGTACTCGATGACCTTGTCGGCATCCTCGCCGAACTTGTCTTCCTTGTAGGTGCCGCCGCCGGTGATGAAGCCGAGGAGGCCCTTGGCCTTGTTCTCCTTCATCTTGCGCGCGAGCGCCCGGTCGCTGACCTGGTCGTTGCCGAGGAACTCGACGTCGCGGATCCGGACCTTCGGCCCTTCATTGATGTTGAAGGTGAGGTGGACGGTCTTGGGACCGCCGGCCACTTCCTTCACCTCCGGCTTGACCTCGGCGTACTGGTAGCCCTGGCCGGCGTAGAGCTCGCGGACGATGCCGGTGACGCGGCGGATGATGCCGGGGTCGAGGAACGAGTCGACGCGCAGGGTGATGCCCTTGTCGCGCAGCTCCTCTTCGATCTTCGACTGGTCGACCTTGTCGGAGCCGATGTAGTCGACGATCTTGACCCGCTGCCGCTCCTCCATGTTGTAGACGACGACCTTGCCGAGGACGCCGTTCTCGAAGCGGACGTCGAGCACCTCGACGCTGAGGTCGTCGAGGAAGTTGGTGGCCCACAGCCGCTTGAAGTCGCCGACGAGCAGCGCTTCGCTCTCCTCGGTGTACGGCACCCACCGGTTCTCGCTCGGCCGGCTCACCCGGTTGGCCATCTCCATGTAGAAGAGGTAGGTCTGCGGCTCGATGACCGAGGCCCCGCCCTGCTTCGCGAAGCACGGGAGGATGGCGTAGGTGTACGGGGCCGGACCCGGCGGGCGGCAGCTTGGACGGGGCCGGGACCTGCAGGTCGCAGACGGTGGCCGGCAGCGACAGGGGCTGGGCCGCGGCGCCCGGGCCGGGCGGGGTCTGGGCACGCGCCTCGGCCGCGGCCAGCACGGCCGCGAGAACGGCTACGAACAATCGCATAGGTCTAGGGAGCAACACCGGGTTCTTCCGCCCCAGCATCAGCGTGTGGGGCCGGCCGCCATACGGACGGTCTGTCCGCGTGGAGGCCAAGCCATGATTCTACTGGATTTAGGACGCTCGGGGCCACCGAACGGCCTTGATGGTGCCCCGCCGGAGCCCGGGCCGCCAAAGGCGGCCCGGCGTAGGCGGGTCAGGCCAGCCGGCGGCCGGTGGCCTCGGCCTGGCCCGCGGTCCGATAGGCCAGGACGCCGGCATCGAGGTAGACCTCGATGTCGCCCCCCTTCAGGTGCCCGCGGATGAGCTCTTCGGAGAGCGGGTCCTCGATGTAGCGCTGGATCGCGCGGCGCAGCGGCCGGGCGCCGTACGAGCGGTCCTTGCACGTCTGCTCGATGATCCAGTCGACCACGTCCTCGCCGAGCGCCAGGCGGATCTTGCGATCCACCAGGTTGTCGTTCACCTGCTGCACCAGCAGGCGCGTAATCGTCCGCAGGTCGTCGTCCGAGAGCGCCTCGAAGACGATGATCTCGTCGATGCGGTTGATGAACTCCGGGTTGAAGGTCTTGCGGACCTCGCCGAGCACCATGTCGTTGACGCTGCGGCTGATCGACCCGGCATCGCTCGTCTGGAACCCCAGCGACGCCTTCTTCTGGATGAAGCGGGCGCCGATGTTCGACGTCATGATGATGATGGTGTTCTTGAAGTTCACCCGGTTGCCGAGGCCGTCGGTGAGGTGGCCGTCCTCGAAGACCTGCAGCAGGATGTTGAACAGGTCCGGGTGCGCCTTCTCGATCTCGTCGAGCAGCACGACGGAGTACGGGTTGCGCTTCACCTTCTCGGTGAGCTGCCCCCCTTCCTCGTGGCCGACGTAGCCGGGCGGCGATCCGATCAGCTTCGACACCGAGTGCTTCTCCATGTACTCCGACATGTCGAAGCGGATCAGCGCGTGGTCGCTGCCGAACAGGAAGTTGGCCAGCGCCCGCGCCAGCTCGGTCTTGCCGACGCCGGTCGGTCCGAGGAACACGAAGCTGCCGACCGGACGGCTCGGGTTCTTGAGGCCGGCGCGCGACCGCCGGATGGCGCGCGACAGCGCCGAGATCGCCGCTTCCTGCGAGACCACCCGCCGGTGCAGCTCCGCCTCCATCCGCAGCAGCTTGTTGCTCTCGTCCTGGTTGATCGAGGTGAGCGGCACGCCGGTCCACTTCGAGACCACCTCGTCGATCTCGGCCTTGCCGACCACGACCCGGCGGGTGCTCGACTTGACGTCGAAGCGCTCGCGCACGAACTGCAGGTTCTCGCGCGCCTGCACCTCCTGCTCGCGGTAGAACTGCGCCTTCTCGAAGTTCTTCTCCGAGACCGCGTTCTCCATCTGCTCGACGGCGACGCGGATGCTGCGGTTGATCTCGCCGAACTCCTCGCTGTAGCCCGCCTCGCGCAGCTTGGCGCGGGCGCCCGCCTCGTCGATCAGGTCGATCGCCTTGTCGGGCAGGAAGCGGTCGGTGATGTAGCGGTTGGACTGGTAGACCGCCGCTTCGATCGCCTCGAGCGTGTACTCGACGTGATGGAAGGTCTCGTAGCGGTCCTTGACGCCGGTCAGGACCTCGATGGTCTCCTTCTCCGACGGCGGATCGACCTTGACCGCCTGGAACCGGCGCTCGAGCGAACGGTCCTTCTCGATGTACTTGCGGTACTCCGACGGCGTGGTCGCGCCGATGCAGCGGATCTCGCCGCGCGACAGCGCCGGCTTGAGGATGTTGGCGGCGTCGAGCGAGCCCTCGGCCGAGCCGGCGCCGACCAGCGTGTGCAGCTCGTCGATGAACACGATGATGTTCGGGTTCTCGGTCAGCTCCTTCATGATCGCCTTGAGGCGCTCTTCGAACTGGCCGCGATACTTCGTGCCCGCGACGATGAGCGAGATGTCGAGCGCCAGGATGCGCTTGTCGGCGAGGAAGTGCGGCACGTCGCCGTACACCACCTTCTGCGCCAGCCCCTCGACGATCGCCGTCTTGCCGACGCCCGGCTCCCCGATCAGCACGGCGTTGTTCTTGGTGCGGCGGCACAGCACCTGCTGCACCCGCTCGACCTCGAGGTGCCGCCCGACCAGCGGGTCGAGCTGGTTCTTCATCGCCGCCTCGGTCAGGTCGCGCGAGAACTCCGCCAGCAGCGGCGTTTCCTTCACCCGCGTCAGCGTGGTCTTCTCGTTCAGCAGCGCGACGATGTCCTCGCGGACGGTGTTGAGGCGCATCCCCTTTTCCATGAGGATGGTCGCCGCCACCGACCGCTCTTCCCGCAGGATCCCGAGGAGGAGGTGCTCCGTGCCGATGTAGTTGTGCAGCAGCCGGTCCGCCTCTTCGGCGGCGAACTGCAGCACCCGCTTGGTTTCCGCGCTGAACGGGATCTCCACCGAGGTCGAGACCTTCTCGCGGAACACCGTCCGCCCCTCGATCTCCTTGCGGATGCTCTCGAGGGAGAGGTGGGATCGGGCAAAAATGCGGCTGGTCAGCCCCTTGCCTTCGCGGATGAGGCCCAGGAGCAGGTGCTCGGTTTCAATCGAGATGCTGCCCAGCTGGCTCGCCTCGTAGCGCGCGAAGAACAGGACGCGCCGCGCTCGTTCCGTGTAACGTTCGAACATCCGGTGTACCTATCGTTCGTAAGGGTGGGCTTCGCCTGCGTTGCATTATAAGGCATAGCCAGCACCGGGCCAATCGGTTTCTGCGGCTAAGTACGCCGTTCTACAAGGTTTAGACGACGCGAGGGGATTCTGGATTCAGCCCGGCGGCAGATTTCCGTAGGCGGGATCCGCCGGGTTGGATAGGGCGGGCGACCGAAGGTTGCCTGCCAGCTGTGCCGGCGAGGCACGGAGGTCACTCGCCGACGATCGCCTCAGCCTCGATCTCGACCAGCATGTCCGGGTCGATCAGCTTGGCCACCTCGACCATGGACGTCGCCGGGCGGATGCTCCCGAAGACCTCGCCGTGCACCTCGCCGATGGCTTCCCAGTCCCGGACGATGTTGGTGACGTAGATCCGGGTCCGGACCACGTGCTCGAGCCCGGCGCCGGCGCGCTCGAGGGCCTGCCTGATGTTCTGCAGCGCCTGCGTCGCCTGCACCCGCGCGTCCCCGGGGCCGACAATCCCCCCCGCCTCGTCGGTCGCCGTCGTCCCCGAGACGTGGACGACGTTGCCGACGCGCACGGCGCGCGAATAGCCGACGAGCGGCTCCCACTTCGTCCCGCTCGAGATGTTCTGCCGCTTAGACATGGGTCAGCCTTCCTTCCTCCAGCCGCAGCACACGGTCGCAGGCGGCGGCCAGGCGGGGGTTGTGGGTCGCGATGATGGACGTCAGGCCGCGCTCGCGGTGCATCTCGCGCAGCAGCGCGTGCAGCGCATCGGCGGTGTGCTCGTCGAGGTCGCCGGTCGGCTCGTCGGCGAGCAGGAGGTCGGGCTGCATGATGAGCGCGCGGGCAATCGCGACGCGTTGCTGCTCGCCGCCCGAGAGCATGCCCGGTTTGTGCGCGAGGCGCTCGCGGAGGCCGACCCGCTCGAGCAGGTCGCGGGCGCGGCTGTTGCGCTCCGCCGTCGGCATCCGCGCGATGCGCATCGGCATCTCGGCGTTCTCGAGCGCGGTGAACTCCGGCAGCAGGTGATGGAACTGGAAGACGAAGCCGACGTGGCGGTTGCGGAAGGCGACCAGCTCGGCGTCCGACAGCCGGCCGAGCTCGACGCCGCCGTGCGACACCACGCCGGCGTCGAGGCTGTCGAGCCCGCCGAGCACGTGCAGCAGCGTGCTCTTCCCCACCCCCGACGCGCCGACGATCGCGACCATCTCGCCGCGCTCGACCGACACCTCGAGCGCCCGTAGCACGCTGACGCGCGTGCCGCCCATCTGGTAGCTCTTGGTCAGGCCGGAGACGTCGATGAAGGGCACTACTGATACCGCAGCGCCTGCGCGGGATCGAGCTTCGCGGCCTGGCGCGAGGGATAGATGGTGGCGACGAAGCAGATCACGATCGCCGCGGCAATGACGACGAGGAAGTCGAAGGGCTCGAGCAGGAAGGGGACGTAGGCGATCTGGTAGACGTCCACCGGCACCGAGATCAGCTTGAACCGGTCGAGCACGTAGATCAGGCCGTAGCCCGCCACCGCCCCGGCGGTCGTCCCCACCAGCCCGATGATCAGCCCCTGGAGCATGAAGATCGAGCGGATGCTGGCCGGCGAGCTGCCCATGGTCTTCAGGATCGCGATGTCGCGGCTCTTCTCCATGACGAGCAGGATGAGCGAGGCCACGATGTTGAGCGCCGCGACCATGACGATGAGGCCGATGGTGATCGAGATGGCCATCTTCTCGAGCCACAGGGCCGAGAACAGGCTCTTGTTGGTGTCGCTCCACTCCTGCGCGACGTATTGCGCGCCGTAGCGTTCGGTGATGGTGTCGACGACCTCGCCGGCCTTGAACATGTCGTCGACGCGCAGCTCGACGAACACCGGCAGGTCCTCGCCGAAGATCCGCCGCGCCACGTCCACCGTGACGAAGCCGTAGGCGGAGTCGAACTGGTAGAGCCCGAGGCTGAAGATGCCGACGACCTCGAACGTCCGCGGCCGGAACATCGGCCCCATCGGGGTGATGGTTCCCTGCGGGCTGAGCAGCTGGACGGTGTCGCCGATGCCTGCCCCGAGCATCTCCGCCAGGTCGGTCCCGATCAGGATGCCGGGCACGGCGCCGGCCGGCCGGTTGAGGGCTTCCGCCGAGCCCTGGCGGATGGAGGCGTGCAGCTGCGTCACGTGCTGCTCGCGCTCGGGGTCGATCCCCTTCACGTCGATGAAGTTCTCCGCCTCGGCGCTGGTGATCATCGCCTTGCCGAGCGCGGCCGGGGCGGCCGCCTGCACGCGAGGCACCTCGGCGAGGCGGGCCATCTCGGCGGCCGGGTCGGCCATGCCGCCGACCTTCCACACGTAGACGTGGGCGGTCGAGCCGATGATGCGGTCGCGCAGCTCCCCCTGCAGCCCGGTCATCAGCGCGAGCGCGATGAGCAGCGCCATCACGCCGACGGCGACGCCCACCACCGAGATGAGCGAGATCATCGAGATGAACGCCTGCCGGCGCCGGGCCAGCAGGTAGCGCATCGCGATGTAGAGCTCAAACGGCATCGGCGCGGGGACGCATCAGCGGGAACAGAATGACGTCGCGGATCGAGGCGCTGTTGGTCAGCAGCATGACCAGACGGTCGATGCCGACCCCTTCGCCGCCGGCCGGCGGCAGCCCGTATTCGAGCGCGCGGATGTAGTCCTCGTCCATCACGTGCGCCTCGTGGTCGCCGGCGGCGCGATCGGCGAGCTGGGCGTCGAAGCGGCGCCGCTGCTCCGCCGGGTCGTTGAGCTCGCTGAAGGCGTTGGCGACCTCGAACCCGCCAATGTAGAGCTCGAAGCGCTCGACGGTGTCGGGGTCGTCCGGCTTCTGCTTCGACAGCGGCGACACCTCGGTGGGAAAGTCGTAGACGAACGTCGGCTGGATCAGGGTGTGCTCGTTCAGCCGCTCGAAGATCTCGGTCGTGATCTTGCCCGCCCCCCAGCCCGCCGCGACCTCGAGCCCGAGCCGCTGCGCGATGCCCAGGGCGGGCTCCCGCCGCCGCAGGTCGGCGTCGGTGATCTCGCCGCCGAGCCGCGCCGACGCGGCCGTCCGGGCCCCCTCCCGCAGCGAGACGCGGCGGTACGGCGGCGCCAGCGAGATCTGGTGCTCGCCGAAGGTGATGGCATCGGTGCCGATCGCCTCGATCGCCACGGCCGAGAGCATCTCCTCGGTCAGCGCCATCAGCTCGGTGTATTCGCTGTAGGCCTGGTAGAACTCGAGCATCGTGAACTCGGGGTTGTGCTGCGTCGAGATCCCCTCGTTGCGGAAGTTGCGGTTGATCTCGTAGACCCGCTCGATGCCGCCGACCGTGAGCCGCTTCAAGTAGAGCTCGGGCGCAATGCGCAGGAACAGCGGGATGTCGAGCGCGTGGTGATGGGTGAGGAACGGCCGCGCCAGGGCGCCGCCGGCGATCGGCTGCATCATCGGCGTCTCGACCTCGAGATAGCCGCGCGCGTTGAGGAACGTGCGGACCGCGGCGAGCACCCGGCTCCGGACCTCGAACACCCGCCGCGCGTCGGGATTGACGATGAGGTCGAGGTAGCGCTGGCGGTAGCGGGTCTCGATGTCGGTCAGCCCGTGCCACTTCTCGGGCAGCGGCTGGAAACACTTGGCCAGGAAGTCGAGCGACGAGGCCCAGATCGTCAGCTCGTTGGTCTTGGTGCGGAACAGGCGCCCCTCGACGCCGACGAAGTCGCCGAAATCGAGCAGCTTGAACAGCGCGAAATCGCGCTCCGGCAGCGCATCCTTGCGCACGTAGATCTGGATGCGCGACCGTCCGTCGGAGATCGCCAGGAAGTTCGCCTTGCCGAAGCTGCGGATGGCCAGGATCCGGCCGGCCGTCCGGGTGCGCGGCGCCTCGGCCTCCAGCTCCTCGCCGCTCCGGCCGCCATAGCCGCTCACCAGCTCGTCGATGGTGTGGGTGCGCTCGTAGCGGCGCGGGTAGGGATCGACGCCGAGCGCGATCAGCGCCTCGAAGTTCTCGCGGCGTTGGCGGGTGAGATCGGATTCGGGTTCAGGGTTCAAGGTGCAAGGTTCAGGGTTCTAGGTTCAGGGTTCAAGGTTCGCTGGTTCAGGGTTCAGGGTTCAGGGTTCCCTTGCCAGATCTTTGCGGACGCCGTCGAGGACGCCGTTGACGAAGGCGACGGCCTCTTCTCCGCTATACGCGCGGGCGAGCTCCAGGGCCTCGTTGATGACCACCTTGGCCGGGGTCTCCGGGCTGGCGAGCAGCTCGTAGGTGGCCAGACGCAGGACGGCGCGGTCGAGGATGGCCATGCGCTCGACGCGCCAGTTCTGGGCGCGGGTGCCGAGCAGGCGATCGATTTCCTCCTGGCGCTGCACGGTGCCGCACAGCAGCTCGTTGGCGAACGCCTGGTGCTCGGGCGCCAGGTCGGACTGGGGGTCCTGCGACGGCCAATACGCGATCACCGTGTCGCCCGGGCTGAGGCGCCCGACCTCCGACTGATACAGCATCTGCAGGGCGGCCTCGCGCGCGCGGTGCCTCGCCTGGGCCTCGACCGGCTTCATCGTGCCTGCGACCGGAAGGTGCGGAACAGCGCGGCCATCTCGAGCGCGGCGGCGGCGGCCTCGAACCCCTTGTTGTCGCGCCCTTCGCCGGCCCGCGCCTCCGCCTGGTCCCACGAGTCCACGGTCAGCACGCCGAACGCCATCGGCACGCCGGTCTCTCCCGACGCGGCCATCAGGCCGTGAGCGACGGCCGCCGAGATGTACTCGAAGTGCGGCGTCTCGCCGCGGATCACGCAGCCCAGGCAGACCACGGCATCGAAGCGGCCGCTCTCGCTGGCGCCGCGCGCGGCCTGCGGCAGCTCGAAGGCCCCCGGCACGCTGATGGTCGTCACGTCCTCGTCCGGCGCCCCGGCCTCGCGCAGCGCGGCGTGCGCGCCGGCGGCCAGCCGGCCGGTGATCGCCTCGTTGAACCGCGAGACGATGATGGCAAATCGGGCGCCGCCGGCGGCGCTGAGCGGCACCGGGGCGTCAGCGTGGCGCACGGGTCACTTCCCCTTGAACTGCGGTTGGCGTTTCTGCAGGAAGGCGCTCGTGCCCTCGCGCATGTCGTCGGTGCTCGCCGACAGGCCGAACAACGTGGCCTCGAACACCTGGGCGTCGGCGAGCGGCAGCTCCGCGCCCCGCCGCACGGCCTCCAGGATGTAGCGCACGGCCACGGCCGGTTTCGCCGCCAGTACCGCCGCCAGTTTCCTCGCCTCGGCCATCAGGTCGCCGGCCGGCACCACCCGGTTCACCAGCCCCAGCCGCAGCGCCTCGGCGGCCGGGATCGGGTCCCCGGTCAGCAGCAGTTCCAGCGCACGGCCGGGCCCGACGAGCCGCGCCAGCCGCTGCGTGCCGGCATACCCGGGGATGATGCCGAGGTTGATCTCGGGCTGGCCGAGACGCGCGGTGTCGGCCGCCAGCCGCAGCGTACAGGCCATGGCCAGCTCGCAGCCGCCGCCCAGCGCGTAGCCGTTGATGGCCGCGATGACCGGCTTGCCGACCTCCGCGATGCCGTTGAGCACCGCCTGCCCGAGCAGCGCGTGCGCGCGCCCCTCGACCGGCGTCAGCACCGCGAGCTCGTTGATGTCCGCCCCCGCGACGAAGGCCTTCTCGCCGGCCCCCGTGAGGATCATCACACGCAGCTCGTCGTGCTCGCGCAGCGACGCCACCACCCGGCGCAGCTCGTCGAGCGTCTGCCCGTTCAGCGCATTCAGGACCTTCGGCCGGTTGATCGTCACCACGACCACGGCGCCGTCGCGCTCGACGACCAGGTTGTCGAACTGCCCTCGCTCAGTCATGCCAGCGCATCGAGTATAGCGTTCCCGGCCGGCAACACCGGCAGCAAAGGCACCCGCTCACGAGGGCCGCCGCATTACGGTGGCGCGTCGCAGGAGCCGCGCCCCCATCGCCACCAGCACGGCCCCGGCGGCGGCTCCCCAGGCATCCGCCACCAGATCCATCACGTCCGGCGTCCGGCCCGGGACGAACATCTGGTGCAGTTCGTCGGATGCGCCGTAGAGCGTGGCCAGCAGAGTGGCCAGGCCGATGCGGCGGACGGTCATGCCCGCGGTCCGGCCACCCGCCAGCGCCCGCAGGAGCGACGCGCCGAGGGCGGCATAGGCGATGAAGTGCGCGGCCTTGTCGGACATCCCGCCCGGCGGCGCGCCGGGGTCCGAGATTGCGGAGGCAGAGAAGATGAGGGCCATCACGATGATGACCGGCCCCCAGAGCACCAGCGGCCTCACAGCGGCAGTGGATACAGCAGCCAGCCGAGGAGGATGGCGGCGCCAACGAATCCGCCGCACATCAGGGCGCCGGTCCGCAGCTGCGCCCGGGGCTCGTCGCGCGACAGGGCGGCAAACACCGCCGACACGAGCACGGCAAACAGCAGCAGCAGCAGCAGGTGGCTGCTCACTTGCGCCCCTGGGCGATGTCGAAGGCGTCGAGCATGACGAGGAAGTTCAGCAGGCCGGCCACAATCAGGAAACTGTTCCCGTATTCGTAGGTCACCGCCGTGACCAAACCGTTCCCCATCTCGAAGCTGCGTCCGAGGATCCAGGGCAGCCCGAGCCCGGCGTTGGCCACGGCGGCCAGCGCCACGAGCGGCTCGCTCAGCTCGAAGGGAAACAGCCGACCCTTGAGCAGCAGCCCCGACACGAACATCGTGGTCAGGGCGACGAAGAAGACGGCCGCTTTCTGCACGCGGCCGAGCCAGAAGTGCCCGGCGCCCGGAACCGCCCACGCCGCGACACAGAGCCAGACCAGGGTGCCGGGTTCAGACGCAGGCCGCACCCTCTCGGCGGCGGTGGTTTTCGAGGCCATGAGCTAACCGATTGTAGCGCATGTGCTTGCCCCGGACTCCTGGCGCAGCATCCGCACGAAGAGCCAGCCGGCACAGCCGCCGAGCGGCAGCGCGGCGAGCGCCCGCCCGGCATTGCCCGGGTTGCCCGCGCCGCTCCACTCGACGAGCAGCGTCACGACGGTCGGCAGCGCCGCCGCGGCCAGCCAGACCCGTGCGCGGCGCGGCTCTCGCGCCGTCCCAATCCAGCCGCCCAGGGCGCCAAGCAGCCCCGCGACGTACAGGCCGGTACATCTGGCGCACACCGGCAGCGGCTGGTCCCCGGCATGGAAGGTCCGCTCCGTCCGCTGGTGACAGACGAGCGCGCCACCGCCATACACGATGGCGCCCGCCACCGGGAACTTTGCGCTCCACAGCGGCAGGCTGATCAGCACGGCCCACCACAGGAGCGCGGCACCGGTCAGCAGAACGGCAAGGAGCCGCGGCATGGCAGGAAGGACGCGCGACTAGCGCAGCAACGGCGCCGGCGACGCCGGCGGCAGGCGCGATGCGTCGGCGAGGTAGCCCGTGCGCGTCCGCAGCCTCAGCTCCGGCCTCGCGTCGACCCGCACGACAATGCGGCGGTAGCGGCCATCGAGGCGGGTGTTGTTCGGGGCGTAGGCCAGCGAATACTGGCTGGACAGCTCCTGGGCAATGACGGCGTAGATGCCCTTGAGCTCGACGATCTGCAGCGGGAAGAAGGCCTGCGCGCCGGTCTCCTGCGCCAGCATCCGCATGGAGTACTCCGATTCCGAGTAGTAGCGGCGCCCGCCGGAGGACGCCAGCCGCGACGCCGCGTACTTCGACTGCAGCGCGATGGGATAGATGCCGACGCCGCTCTTCCGCGCCACCGCCAGCACGTCCTCGAATGTCACCAGGCTCGACGTGTCTTCACCGTCCGACAGGACCGCGATCGCCTGGCGCCGGAGCGCCCCCTCCTGCCGGGCGCCGCGGCCGAACTGCCGCAAGGACACGTAGATGGCATTGTGCAGCGCGGTGGCGCCCCGCGCCGCCGTGCTGCGCACGCCCGCTTCGAGCGCCTCGCGGTCCGACGTCAGCGCCTGGACGATCTGCACGGTATCCGAAAAGGCCACGACGGCGCCGCGGTCGCCGGGCCGCAGGGTCTTGAGAAAGCCGACGGCCGCCTCGTGGACGACGTCCATCTTGTCCGACATGCTGGAGCTGGTGTCGAGCAGGATGATCAGATCGAGCGGCACGTCGGTCGCTTCGAAGAACTTCACCTGCTGCGGTACGCCGTCCTCCAGCACCGTGAAATCGTTCACGGTCAATCCCTTGACGAACTGCTTGTTGCCGTCGATGACGGTGACGTTCAGCGGCACCAGATTCGTGCTGGTCCGGAAGACTCCGGTCTCGGCATCCTGAGACGCGGAGAGCTGGCGCGGTCGAATGTCGGTGGACGGAGTGTGCCGGGCGGCGAGGGACGGCACCATGACCAGCACCAGTCCGAGCACCAGCAGCAAGGCGGGAGCGACAGCGACACGTTTCACGAGCGCCTCCTCGACCCCGCCGAAACCTGCCAGCTGCCGTCCCCTGGGGAGCGCTAACTCGTCGCCGGCGAGGCGACCGGACTCCAGGCCATTCTACTCAATCGAGACCCGGGTGGCGGCCAAAGTTCGCCTCGAACCGATCGCGGAATTCGGCCCACGTATACGCGTGGCTCTGCCCTCCGAGATGCTCGAGCGCGTAGGCGGCGGCCACCGAGCCGAGCTTCGCGGCCACGGCGTAGCCCGCGCCAATGACCATCCCTTTCATCAGCCCGCCGCGGAACGCGTCGCCGACGCCGGTGGGATCGATGATGCGGACCGGCGGCACCGCCGGCACATCCGTGCGGCGGCCGTCCTCGAAGATGGACGATCCGTGCTCGCCGCGGGTGATGACGAGCGCGTCGGCGTGCTCGAGCACGCTGGCCTCGTCCAACCCGGTCTTCTGACGAATCAGCTCGAACTCGTAATCGTTACAGATCACCAGCGTGGCCCCCGATACCCCTGCCCGCAGCTCCTCGCCGGACATGCGAGCGCACTGCTGACCCGGGTCCCAGATGTAGGGAATCCCGAGCGTCCGGCATTCCTCCGCATACTGAATCATCGCGTTTGGATCGTTCGGCGACACGATGGCGAGCCGGCAGCCGTTCACCGGCCGGAACGACAGCTCGGCGGCATTGGCCATGGCGCCGGTGTAGAACGACGCGATCTGGTTGCCTTCCAGATCCGAGCTGCAGAAGAACGAGGCGGTGAACTTGCCGGGCACGTCCCTGACGAGCGACGTGTCCACGCCGGCGGCCTCGAGCCATCGGCGATACTCGTCGAAGTCCTGCCCGGCGGTGGCCATCAGCCGCGGCGTCTCGCCGAGGAGGGCCAGAGTGTAGGCAATGTTCGGCGCGCAGCCGCCCCGCCGCTTGTCCATGGTGTCCACCAGGAAGCTCAGGCTGACCCGCGACATGTGCTCGGGCAGGAAGTGCTCGGTGAACTTGCCGGGGAACGACATCAGGTAATCGAAGGCGATGGAGCCGGTGACGATGATCATCTAAAGGGTTCAGGGTTCAGGGTGCAAGGTTCAAGGTTCAGGTCGGTCTGGCCCAGGTATTTGTCCACGAGTGGCGCCAGCGCGCGGCGGGTTTCGGCGGGGACGGCGTCCGGGCGCGTGATGATGGCGTATTTGAGCGCGGTCGCGCACTCGCACGTGCGGTCGTAGGGCAGCTCGGCGACGGCGTCGGCAATCACCTGCTGGGCGGTCCGGGCGTTCTGGGTCAGGTTCGCCACGATCATCTCGACGGTCACCTGGTCGTGCTCGGGGTGCCAGCAGTCGTAGTCGGTGACGAGCGCGATGGTCGAGTAGCAGATCTCCGCTTCCCGCGCGAGCTTGGCCTCCTGCAGGTTGGTCATGCCGATGATGTCCATGCCCCACGACCGGTAGAGGTTCGACTCGGCCAGTGTCGAGAACTGCGGTCCTTCCATGCAGACGTAGGTGCCGCCGCGGTGCACGGTGGCGGAAGACGCGCGGGCGGCGCTGTAGGCGATGCCGCTCAGCCGCGAGCAGAACGGGTGCGCGAAGCCGACGTGCGCGACCAGGCCGTTGCCGAAGAACGTGGACACGCGTCCTTTCGTGCGGTCCATGAACTGGTCGGGAATGACGAGGTCGAGCGGCTTGTACTCCTCCTTCAGGCTGCCGACCGCGCTGGCCGACAGGATGTACTCCACGCCCAGGGTCTTGAAGCCGAAGATGTTGGCGCGGAAGTTCAGCTCCGACGGCATGAGGCGATGGCCGGCGCCGTGGCGGGCCAGGAACGCCACCTGCCGGCCGCGCAGCGTGCCGACGACGTAGGGGGCGGACGGCTCGCCGAAGGGCGTCTCCACCCGGCGCTCCTCGCGTCCGGTCAGCTCCGCCATGTCGTACAAGCCGCTCCCGCCGATGATCCCGATTGAAATGGACATAAATGAGTGATGGACGCGCTATACCGTGACCGGCTCGACGACGCGCCGGCCGTCCCGCTCACGGATGAACCCCGCGGCGACGGCCGGGTCGTGCTCGAAGAATATCAAATACTCGCGCTCGATGGCCTCCCGCACGAAGGCGCGCTTGAACGCCAGGGTGTCCATCGGGTACAGGTCGTAGCCCATGATCCAGGCATCGTCGAGGTGCGCGGTCGTGGGCAGCAGGTCGGCGGCAAACACCGCCGTCCGCCCGGCCGACTCGATGAACACGATCTGATGATGCATGGTGTGCCCGCCGGTCCGGACCACGCGCACGCCCGGCGCGACGGGCCCGTCCGCGTCGATGAAGTCCACCACGCCGGCCTCTGCCAGCGGCCCGAAGTTCTCCGCCAGGTAGCTGGCCCGGTTGCGTTCGTGGGGATGGGTCGCGTCCGCCCACTCCCCCGCGCGGATCAGGTAGCGCGCGCGGGGAAACGCCGGGACGATGGCGCCCTCGTCATCGCGGCGGGTGAAGCCGCCGGCATGATCGAAGTGCAGATGGGTCGCGAGAACCAGATCGATGTCGCCGCCGGACAGCCCCGCCGCGCGCAGCGAGCCGTCCAGGCTGATGGTCCGGTCGATCGCGTAGATCTGCGCGTTCTTGTCGTCCATCTTGCCGCCGATCCCAGCATCCACGAGCACGGTGGCCGCGCCGCACACGAGCAGCGGGCGCATCCCCAGCCGGATCCGGTTGCGGTCGTCGGCCGGCGCCCGCTTCTCCCACAGCGGCTTCGGGACCACGCCGAACATCGCGCCGCCGTCGAGGCCGAGCACGCCGTCGGAGAGCGGGACGAGCTCGAGGTCCCCGAACTTCACGCGGGCCCCCGCTCGATCAGCTCGACCAGCACGCCGTCGGCGCTGGAGGGGTGGACGAACGCCACGCGCGAGCCATGTGCCCCCGGCCGCGGCGCCTCGTCAATCAGGCGCACGCCGCGGGCCTTGAGCTCGGCCAGCGCGGCGGCCACGTCTTCCACGCGCAGCGCCACGTGATGCAGGCCTGGCCCCCACTTCGCCAGGAACTTCGCGATCGGCGAATCGGCCGCGGTGGGCTCGAGCAGCTCGAGGGGGGCGTCGCCGGCGCCGCGAACGAAGCGCACCCGGACCCGCTGCGACGCGACCTCCTCGGGCGGCTCGATCTCGAGGCCGAGCGCATCGCGATAGAACGCCAGCGCGTCGTCGAGCGCCGCCACGGCGATGCCGACGTGATCCAGACTCGCTTTCATGGCCCCCCACGATTCCCCAAAACGCGCGTCACCCACGTCCGCGCACCTGTCGTTCCATCCGCGGCTCGCGCCGCGCCCCGCCCGGCGCCCCTACCGCAGGCTGCGGGCCACGAGCCCATCGACCACCGTGTACGGATCGGTCTCGCGCGCGGCAATCCGCTCGAGCAGCCGCGCCAGCTCGCCCGGCGCCAGCACGCGGTCCTCGACATGCCGCACGAACCGCTGCGACAGGAGCTCGCGCAGCCGGTATTCGGCGCGCGCGCGGCGCCGCGCCCCCTGCACGGGGGCGGTGTGGACACGGAACCGCTCGATCGCCGCGATCAGCTCGTCCACGCCGGTCCCGGCGGTCGCTTCGGTCTTCACGATCGGCGGGCGCCACTCGTCCTCGCCGTACGACTGCAGCGCCAGGACCGACTCGATCGACGCCACCGTCCGGTCGGCTCCCTCCCGGTCGGCCTTGTTGACGACGAAGATGTCGGCGATCTCCATGATGCCGGCCTTGAGCGCCTGCACCTCGTCGCCGGCGCCGGGCACGAGGGTGACGATCGACACGTCGGCGGTCCGCACGATCTCGATCTCGTCCTGGCCGACGCCCACGGTCTCGATCAGGACCACGTCCTTGCCCGCGGCGTCGAGCACCAGCGCCGCCTCGCTCGTCGCCCGGGCAAGCCCGCCGAGATGCCCGCGCGTCGCCATGCTCCGGATGAAGACGCCGGCGTCGCCGGCGTGCGCCTGCATGCGGACGCGGTCGCCGAGGATGGCGCCGCCGCTGAACGGGCTGGTCGGGTCGACCGCGACCACGCCGATGGTCTGCCCGGTGCGGCGGAGCGCGGTGGTGAGGCGATCGACGAGCGTGCTCTTGCCCGCGCCGGGCGGCCCGGTGACGCCGATCAGGTAGGCGCGCCCGGTGCTGCGGGAAGATCCGCCGGACGAGGTCCGCGCCGGCGGGCGACTCGTCCTCGATGAGCGAGATGGCGCGCGCCACCGCCCGCGGATCGCCCGCCAGCACGCGATCCGCCAGCGCCGCGCCGCTCACTGGCCGAGCAGCTGACGCGCGATCACGAGGCGCTGGATCTCGCTCGTGCCTTCGCCGATGGTCAGCAGCTTGACGTCGCGGAAGTACTTCTCGGCCGGGTAGTCCTTCACGAAGCCGTAGCCGCCGTGGATCTGCACGCAGTCGTCGGCGACCTGCACCGCCATCTCGCTGGCGAACAGCTTGGCCATCGACGACTCCCGCGTCATCCGCACGCCGGTGTCCTTGAGGTAGGCGGCGCGATAGGTGAGCAGGCGCGCCGCTTCGATGCGCGTGGCGGCGTCCGCCAGCTTCCACTGGATCGCCTGGAACGCGGCGATCGGCTGGCCGAACTGGCGGCGCTCCTGCGCGTAGCCGCGCGCCGCCTCGTAGGCGCCCTGCGCCAGCCCGACCGACAGCGCGGCGATGCCGATGCGCCCGGCGTCGAGGATCTGCAGCGTATTGAGGAAGCCCTGCCCTTCCTCCCCGAGCAGCTGCGACGCCGGGACCCGGCAGTCGGTGAACACGACCTCGCTGGTGTCGCTGGCGCGCATGCCGAGCTTGTCTTCCTTCTTGCCGGGCGCCATGCCGGGCGTGCCGTGCTCGACGATGAACGCGGAGATGCCGCGATTGCCCTTGGCGCGGTCGGTGACCGCGATGACGACCATCACCCCGCCGATCCTGCCGTGCGTGATGAAGCTCTTGGCGCCGTTCACCACCCACCCGTCCCCCTGCCGCACCGCCGTCGTCCGCATGCCGGCGGCGTCGCTGCCGGCGCTGGCCTCGGTCAGCCCCCAGGCGCCGAGGACCTCGCCGCGGACGAGGCGCGGCAGCCAGGTGCGCTTCTGGGCGTCGCTGCCGAAGGCGAAGATGTGCGCCGTGCACAGGCCGTTGTGCGCCGCCACCGACAGCGCCACCGCCGGGCAGACCCGGGCGAGCTCCTCGATGCAGAGGCAGTAGTCCACGGCCGACATGCCGGAGCCGCCGTATTCCTCGGGGAACTGGATGCCGGTGAGCCCGAGCGCCGCCAGCTTGGGCAGCAGGTCCATCGAGAACCCCTGCGCCTCGTCCCACGCCATGACGTGCGGGCGGATCTCCGCCTCGGCGAACTCGCGCACGCTGCGGCGGAGGATCTCCTGGTCCTCGGTCAGTCGGAAATCCATCGCTGGAAATGTATCAGATTGGAGCTGCTATGCTGGCGGCATGCGCAAGCTGGTCATCCCGTTCGTCTGCCTCGCGGCGCTCGCCGTGCCCTCGCGCGCCGCCGCCGACATCACCGCGTTTCTCGGCGTCAATTCGACCCCGTCGAACCGGCCGGTGCGCGGCTTCAGCGCCGGCGCGGGGCTGCTGATTGTCGGCTTCGAGTTCGAGTATGCCAACGCCAGCGAGGACCTGGCTGAGCTGTCGCCGAGCCTGCGCACGTTCATGGGGAACGGGCTGGTCCAGACGCCGGTGCCGATTGCCGGGATGCAGTTCTACGGCACGGCGGGCGGCGGCGTGTACCGCGAAACGCTGGCCGGCGACTCGGAAACGAACGTGGGAGGGAATATCGGCGGCGGGGTGAAACTGTCGCTGCTCGGCCCGCTGCGGCTGCGGCTGGACTACCGGGTCTTCACGCTGCGCGGGTCGCCGCGGCACGCGCGGCCGCAGCGGTTCTATGCGGGGCTGAACCTGAAGTTCTAACGCCGGCGGCGCGGCCCGACAGAGCTACAGAGCTGCAGGGAGAGGGCGCCATGTCCCCCTCCCTGCGCTGACGGCCGCGGCCGATCCTGCTACATCCCGCCGGCGAGGGGCGCGAGATTGAGCTTGTTCACGCCCGCGAACACGTCCGCGTAGCGCTTGAACATTTCCTGCGTTTCGGGGGCGCGCTTCTGCTCGTCGGTCATCACCTTCGCGAGCAGCTGCAGCGGGTAGTACTCGGTGTTGGGCGTGGCCGGATCGGCGACGAGGACGTAGAGCGCGTTGCCCTGCATGCCCTCCGAGGACTTGTACACCTTGATGCCGCTGCCCTGCGCCTTCAGCGCGGCGTCCGTCGACCCCGCCAGCGCCGACCGCAGCTTCGCGATCATCTCCTCGAACGCGGCGGTCTGATCCGGCTTCACCTGGATGAGCAGGAGGCCGGCGTTACTGGTGAACGAGAGCGCGGGCTCGGCCGGCTTGGCGGTCTCCTGCCCGGCGGCCGGCGCCGTGGCGGCAGGCTGCGCCGGGGTCTGCTGCGCCGGGGGCGTCTGGGCGAACAGGCCGGCGGGAACGAGCGCCAGCGCGAGAGCGCCGGTCGAAATCACGAAGGGGCGACGCATTCAATCTCCTCCTAGTCCAAGGCCTCTGAGAGTGGCCGAGTGTACCATACCGACATCCCAATCAGACGAAAACAGCCATGATTTCATTGGCCACGAGCATCCCCGGGCGGGTGAGCCGGAGGCGGCCTCCGTCCCGGAGCAGCAGCCCCTCCGCGACGAACGGTTCGAGGGCCGGGCCGAACCGGCCCCAGACGTCCACGCCGTAGCGCGCCCCGACGGCCTCGGTGTCGAGACCGGCCGTGAGGCGCAAGCCGGTGAAGAGCGCATCCTCCAGCCGCCCGTCCGGGGTCAGCCGGTTGGTTTCGGCGACGACGGCCTCGCCTGCCGCGACGCGGGCAATATACGCCTCAGTCGCGGACACGTTCTTCCACCTCACGCCGGCGCGGGTCGAGTGCGCGCCACACCCGAACCCCAGCCATTCGCCGTCGGTCCAGTACTTGAGGTTGTGCCGGGACTCGGACCCCGGCCGCGACACGTTTGAAATCTCGTACTGGCCGTACCCCGCCTGGTCCAGCCGCTCGAGACTCCATAAGTACATGTCCGCGGCGTCTTCATCCGGCGCCAGCGACCATCCCGCCCGCGCCATCTCCTCCTTCAGCGGCGCGTTCGGGTAGAGCTCCAGCAGGTACAGCGAAGCATGCTCCGGGCCAACCTCGATCAGGGTCTCCACGCTCTCCTGCCAGTCGGTCCGCGACTGCTGCGGCAGCCACATCATCAGATCGAGGCTGATGTTGTCGACGCCGCCGGCCCGCGCCTCGTCCACCGCCCGGATCGCGCGCCCGGCCGTGTGCAGCCGCCCCAGCCGGCGCAGTTCCGGCTCCCGGAACGACTGCACCCCGAAGCTGATGCGATTGACACCGGCCGCGCGAAATCGTTCCATCCGCTCGCGCGACGAGGTCTCCGGGTTGGTTTCGAGCGTGACCTCGGCATCCCCGGCCAGGACGAACGACTCGCGGCACGCCTGGATCAGGCGGCCGATCTCCTCGGGCTCGAGCAGCGACGGCGTGCCGCCGCCAAAGAAGATGGTGTCGGCCGGCGTGACGCCGCCGTCCGCGGCCCCCGCGCGCCGGATCTCCGCCTCGAGCGCGGCGACGTAGCGCGTCTTGACCGCCGCGTCGAAGAGCCCGCGGTTGAAGTTGCAGTAGTTGCAGATGGCGCTGCAGAAGGGAATGTGGAGGTAGAGCCCGAGGGACATCGCAGGCGTTCCGGGCGTCAGCTCCCCGCCTTGCCGCCGGTCCAGCCGAGTTCGCGTCCGCGCGGATCGGGTTGACGGATCTGCGCGCGGATGGGGCCCTTCGAGCGCGCGGGCAGCGTGCGCCGGCTCGGTTTGACCTTCCACATCGCCACGAGGTCGTCGACGCCGCCGTTCGGCGGCAGGTGCCGGTAGTCGGCGCCGTCGTACTCCAGGAAGTCGCACATCTCGTGCAGCCGCGAGTGGATGCGGAAGCCGATCCGCGCCTTCAGGCACTCGGGGTCGGCATCGTCTGGGGTGTCCTCGTAGTTGGACGTGAAGATGGTGTGGCGCCGCTCGTTGTAGCGGGTATTGACGATCAGGTTCATCGTCTCTTCGACCCATTCGGAGGTCTTTTCCGAGCCGAGGTCGTCGAGCACGAGGAGGTCCGCCTCCATCACCGGCCGCAGGATGTCCATCTCCGCCGTGCGCACGAGCGGGTTGTAGGTGCTGCGGATGACGCGGAGGAGATCGCGTGTGTCGTAGAACAGGCCGCGGGCGCCCTTGGTCAGGATGACCTGGCGCAGCACGGCGACCGCCAGGTGCGTCTTGCCGATGCCGGGCGGCCCGATCAGGCAGAGGCCGCGCGGGTTGGCGGGAAAGTCCTCGGCGAACTTGCGCGCCTGGCGGACCACGGCGGTGAGCTTCTCGTTCGGGTAGATGACAAAGGCGTCGAGATCGCACTTGCGATACCGCGGCGGTACGCGCGCCTGCTCGAGCAGCCGCGCGGTGAGGCCGTCGCGCCAGCAGTCGCAGCGCTCCACGCGCCGCGCGCCGCCGGCGTCAGCGCGGTCGACGGGCTTCCACCCGGTATCGTCGCAAAGGGAACAGGACATCGGCGAGACGAGGATTGTACCTCAGTTCAGATAGCTGCGCAGCTCCTTCGCCCGCTTCGAGCGCCGCAGTTTTTCCTTGGCGCGCGACTCGATCTGGCGGATGCGCTCGCGCGAGAGCTTCAGCGTGTCGCCAATCTCCTGCAGCGTGCGCATCTCGCCGTCGCGATCGAGCCCGAAGCGCAGCTCGACGACCTCGCGCTCCTTGTCGTCGAGCTCCGAGAGCGCGGCCCGCACGCGGTCGACGAGCGACTGGCGGACGAGATCATCTTCGAACGGCGCGCTGTCGGCTTCGATCAGGTCGCCGAGCTCGGGACCACCGTCGTCGCTCTCACCGCCCGGGCGTTCGCTGAGCGAGACGTCGCGGGCGCCAATCTGGAGCAGCGCCGCGACGTCCGCTTCCGACAGATCCATGTCGGCGGCAATCTCGCCCGGCGTCGGCGGGCGCTCCAGCTGCCCGGTCAGCTCCGCGACCTCGCGATTGAGCCGGGCGGCCGCGCCGGAGAGCTTCTGCGGCAGCGAAAACGCCCGGACCTGCATGGACAGTGCGTGGGTGAGCGCCTGGCGGATCCACCAGACGGCGTAGGTGATGAACTTGACGTTGCGCCCGGGGTCGAACCGCCGGGCGGCCTCGATCAGCCCGAGATTGCCTTCGTGGACGAGGTCGAGGAAGGAGACGCCGAGGCCGCGGTAGCGCTTGGCGTAGCTGACGACGAACCGCAGGTTGCCTTCGACGAGCCGCCGCAGCGCCTCTTCATCGCCGGCCTGGACGCGGCGCCCCAGCTCGCGCTCCTCGTCGACGGTCAGCCGCGGCAGCCGGGCGATCGCCCGCAGGTAGGCCTGCAGCGCATCCGATTCCGATCCGGCGTCGGGACCGCGGCGCATGCCGCCATTGTATCCGTGCCGGACGGTCTATTTCGTCTCTTCCGGGCCGGGGACCGCCGCCGGCGGGGCGGCGCTGCGCACGAGGTCGGTGGGCGACGACTTGACCATCGCTGTGCTCAGGCGCTGCTCCCAGTCGCCGATGCCGCGCGACAGCTCACGCTTGACGTAGTCCATGAACTCGTTGACCTCGAGCTGCATCGCCTCGATCTTCCGCCGCATGTTGAGGATGATCTCGACGCCGGCGAGGTTGACGCCCAGATCGCGCGTCAGCGACAGGATGGTCTCGAGCTGCTCGAGATCCTCCTCGGAGTAGAGGCGGGTGTTGCCCTCGGTGCGGGACGGCTGCAGCAGCCCCTCGCGCTCGTAGAGCCTGAGCGTCTGCGGGTGGATGTTGTACTTCTGCGCCACCGCGCTGATCATGTAGTAGCCCTTGCCGCCGCCGCGTTTGGACATCGGACTCACAGGGCGACTCCGGCTCGCACGTCTTCGTGGTTGCGCGCGCCGAACTCCCGCATCAGCTCGCGGGAGCGTTCGTCGACGCGCGAGGGAAGGACCAGGCGCACCTCGACGATCAGATCGCCGCGGCCGCCGGACGGCGTCGGGACGCCGCGGCCGTCGATGCGGAACTGCTGGCCGGCCTGGGTGCCGGGGGGAATGCGGAGGCGGATCGGACCGTCCAGCGACGGCGCCTCGACGCGGGCGCCCAGCACGGCTTCGTGCACGGCGACCGGCAGCTGCATCCACAGATCGTCGCCGCGGCGCTGCAGCACCGGGTGCGGCGCGACCTGCACGGTCACGTAGAGGTCGCCGGTGCGGCCGCCGTGCTGGCCGGCATGCCCCTGCTCGGCGATGCGGATCCGGGCGCCGTCGGGCGTGCCGGGCGGCACCGACACCGGGATGGCGTCGCTCCGCACCACGCGCCCGTGCGACGCGCAGACGCCGCACCGCTGCTGCCGCTGCCGGCCGGTGCCGTGGCACGCCGCGCACGGCTTCGAGAACACCATGTGCCCGCGGGCCCACCGCACCGACCCGGTGGCATGGCACGCGGCGCAGCGCCCTTCGGCCGTCACGACGTGGCCGCTGCCGCGGCACACGCGGCAGACATCCTGCCGCGTCACCACCACCTGCCGCTCGGCGCCGCGCATCGCCTCGAGGAACGTCACGGCCAGCGTGGCGTGCAGGTCGGCGCCCGGCTCCGGCCGGCCGCCGCCCGCCGGCGCCACCGGGTGCAGGATCTCCGCGAACAATTCACTGAACGTGGCGGCCTGCGCCCCGTGCGCGGCCACCGAAAAATCGAACCCGGCGAACTCGAACGATGCGCGCGCCGCCGCCGGCGCGGCACTCCCGCCGCCGGCACCCGCGTCGTAGCGCTGCCGCCGGGACGGATCCACCAGCGTTTCATAGGCGTCGGTGATCCGGCGGAACAGCGCCTCGGCCGCGCGGTCACCCGGGTTGACCCCCGGGTGATACCGCCGCGCCAGCCGGCGATACGCGCGCTTGATGTCCGCGACGCTCGCCCCCTGGCTCAATCCGAGCACGGTGTAGTGGTCCATCGTCTGCCCACGCCGCGGCTATTTCTTCTCTTCCTCGACGACTTCCGCATCGATCACGTCGCCGCCGCCGGCCCCGCCGCCGCTCCCGGCCGCGTCGCCGCCGGCCGGGCCCTCGCCCTGATCCGGCCCGGGCTGCCCCGCTGCCGCTCCGGCGCGATACATCGCCTCGGCCGCCTTGTGCTGCGCGGCGTTCAGCGCCTCCATCTTCCCCTTCATCTCGGCGGCGTCGTTCTTCTCGATGGCCTTCTTCAGGTCCTCCATCGCCGACTCGATCGCCTGCCGGTCCGGCGCCGCCAGCTTGTCGCCGGAGTCCTTGAGCATCCGCTCGGCGCCGTACGCCGCCTGGTCGGCATGGTTGCGCGTCTCGATCTCCTCCTTGCGCTTCCGATCCTCGTCGGCGTGCGACTCCGCCTCCTTCATCATCTTGTCGACTTCGTCCTTGCTGAGGCCGCTCGACGCGGTGATGGTGATCTTCTGCTCCTTCTGCGTCGCCATGTCCTTGGCCGACACGTTGACGATGCCGTTGGCGTCGATGTCGAAGGTGACCTCGATCTGCGGCACGCCGCGCGGCGCCGGCGGCAGGCCGGTCAGGTGGAAGCGGCCGAGCGGGCGGTTGTCGCGCGCCATCGGGCGCTCGCCCTGGAGCACGTGCACCTCGACGCTGGTCTGGCTGTCGGCCGCGGTCGAGAACGTCTCGCTCTTCCGCGTCGGGATCGTCGTGTTCCGCGGAATCAGCGTCGTCATCACCCCGCCGAGCGTCTCGATGCCGAGCGAGAGCGGCGTGACGTCGAGCAGCAGCAGGTCCTTGACCTCGCCGGCCAGCACGCCAGCCTGGATGGCCGCGCCAATCGCCACCACTTCGTCGGGGTTCACCCCCTTGTGCGGATCCTTGCCGAACAGCTCCTTGACGATCGCCTGCACCTTCGGGATGCGGGTCGAGCCGCCGACGAGCACGACCTCGTCGATCTTCGACGGATCCACGCCGGCGTCCGACAGCGCCTGCTTGGTCGGCCCGACGGTCTTCTGCAGCAGGTCCTCGACCAGCTGCTCGAACTTCGCCCGCGTCAGCTTCAGCTGGAGGTGCTTGGGCCCGGTGTTGTCGGCGGTGATGAACGGCAGGTTGATGTCCGTTTCCATCACCGTGGACAGCTCCATCTTGGCCTTCTCCGCCGCCTCCTTCAGCCGCTGGAGCGCCATGCGGTCCTTGCCGAGATCGATGCCTTCCTGCTTCTTGAACTCGGCGATGATCCAGTCGATCACCCGCTGGTCGAGGTTGTCGCCGCCGAGGTGCGTGTCGCCGTTGGTCGCCTTGACTTCCACCACGCCCTCGCCGACCTCGAGAATCGAGATGTCGAAGGTGCCGCCGCCGAAGTCGTACACGGCAATCGTCTCGTCCTTCTTCTTGTCGAGCCCGTAGGCGAGCGCCGCCGCGGTCGGCTCGTTGACGATGCGCATGACTTCGAGGCCGGCGACCTGGCCGGCATCCTTGGTGGCCTGGCGCTGGGCGTCGTTGAAGTAGGCCGGCACGGTGATGACCGCCTTGGTGACCGTCTGGCCGAGATACTCCTCGGCCGCCTGCTTCAGCTTCTGCAGGATCATCGCGGAGACCTCGGGCGGCGGATACTCCTTGTCGCCGGCCTTGACGCGGACGTCGCCGTTGCTGGCGCGGATCACCTGGTAGGGCACCATCCGCATCTCTTCATTCACTTCATCGTGCTTGCGGCCCATGAAGCGCTTGATCGAGAAGACGGTGTTCTCGGGGTTCGTCACCGCCTGGCGCTTGGCGACCTGGCCCACCAGCCGCTCGCCGGACTTGGTGAAGCCCACGACCGACGGCGTGATGCGGCTGCCTTCCGGGTTGGTGATGACCACCGGTTCGCCGCCTTCCATCACCGCCACCACCGAGTTGGTGGTTCCCAGGTCGATCCCGATAATCTTGCTCATTGTGCAGTCCTCGCGTCCTGCCGCCCCTCCCTGGGGCGGCGAAACTTTATAATGTATCTACCATAAAATCTCAGCGCGCTCATGTCAAGCTCGCCTGTAACTTTTGTCGTTTGACCGAATGCAGGATGGCTTGCCTGCCCTTGCCCCGCCCTTCGCCCTTCGCCCTTCGCCCTTCGCCCTTCGCCCTTTGCATAGCCCCCCCTTCCTTGCATATACTCGCAGGTGCCACCCTGCCGCAGCGGCACTCCGCTGTATCTTCGGGGCCGTGTGCCCTGAACCGAGGCTCCCCATGACCCGCCGCCTGGCTTCCACGTTCGTCGTGGCGCTGGCCTGTCTCTGCGGTTCAGCCGCTGTAGCGCAGGACCTCCCGGCTGCCGATCCGCCGGCCCACATTTCTGTCGTCGACGGCCAGGCGGTGCTCGAGCGCGACGGGCGCACCGAGCCGTCGCCGGGATCCATGCCGCTGCTCGCGGGCGACCGCCTCCGCACCCAGGCCGGGCGCGTCGAGGTGCTGTTCGGCGACGGCAGCACCCTGCATCTCGACGTCCACACCGTCGCCGACTTCCAGTCCGACGACGTCCTGCGGCTGCTCGAGGGGCGCATCCGGCTGGCGTTCCTGGGGCCGGCCCGTGACGTGTCGTATCGCATCGACGCGCCGTCGGCCTGGGTCCAGATCGTCGAGCGCGGCGAATACCGGCTGTCGATCCTGCGGGACGGCGACGTCGAGCTCGCCGTGCTGCGCGGCAGCGCCGAGCTCGTGAACGAGCAGGGGCGCACGTTCATCCGCGCCGGCGAGCGCACGTTTGCCCGCGAAGGCTCCGCGCCATCGCAGCCGTACGTCTACAACTCGGCGGCGTGGGATGCCTTCGACCGCTGGTCGGAGGGACGCCGCGACCAGCGGCTCGGCGTCTCGGCACAGTACCTGCCGAACGATGTCCGTCCGTATGCCGCCGCCTTCGATACCTACGGCAGCTGGCGTCACGAGCCGCAGTATGGCCAGGTCTGGTATCCCCGCGTGGACGCCGGCTGGCGCCCGTATCACCGCGGCCGCTGGGTCAGCCTGCGGCCCTACGGCTGGACCTGGATCTCGGCGGGCGATCCGTGGGGCTGGCCCACCCACCACTACGGCAGATGGGGCATCTCGGCCGGGTCGTGGTTCTGGATTCCCGGGCGGCAGTGGGGGCCGGCCTGGGTGTCGTGGGCCTACGCGACCGACTACGTGAGCTGGTGCCCGCTCGGCTGGAACAACCGCCCGGTGCTGCAGATCGTCAACGTGAACATCTACGGCGGGCGCCGCTACAGTCCGTGGGACGCCTGGACGGTGGTGCCGCGCGGCCACTTCCGCGGCACCCACGTCAGTGTGGCGTCGGCCGCGTCCGTCCGCATCGACCGGCGCGTGCACAGCTCGTTCGTGGTCCGCAATCAGGCGCCGGAAGCGCGGTTCGCCGTCGGGCGCTCCGCCGCGCCCATCGGCACCGCCGGCCGCTACGCGGTGCCGCGCACCGGATCGCCGGGCGCCGCCACATCGCGCGACGGACGAGCGGTGGCCGGCACCGGCACCGAGCGACGCTTCCCGGCGCCCGCCCGCCCCTCGCGGACGCCGTCGGGTGTCGCCTCCGGCGCCAGCCAGCCGGAAGGGACGGGTGTCGAGCGCGGGCTCGCGCGCGAGCGAACGGCCACGGCCGGGCCTCGTGCCGCGGAATCGGGCGGCGTGCCGGCGGGCGCTGGCGCGCCGCGCGAGTATCAGCGCCGGGCCACCCCCGGCGTGCGCCAGCCGCAGCCGGATGATGCCCGCGCCACCACGCCGGCGCCAGCCGGCGCCGTGCGCGCGGTCCCACGCACACGCGGAGCGGACGCCCCGCCCGCCGGGTCGTCCCCGCGATACGGATCGCGCACCGCCCCCTCGTCGTCCGCGCCGGCGGCCGCGCCGTCATACCGGTCCGTGCCGTCCACGCGGTCGTCCGGCGACGTGGACGTGTATCGCGCCGTGCCCCGCTCGCGCACCGCGCCGCCGCCCGACTCGTCGTCCGACCCGCGGGGACAGGCGATGCCGCGGCAGGAGCGCCCGCAGGTGCCGGGCTACCGCAACGACACGGCACCGCGGCGGGAAGCACCGTCGTACCGGCGGGCGGAGCCGTCCCAGCGGAGCGAACCGCCGGCCCCGGTGTACGACGCACCGCGGCCATCGGGCGGCTCTTCGCGCCAGGCGCCCTCGTATCGCCAGGCGCCCGAATCGCGGGGTCCCTCCGGGCCGCCGCCCGCCGCCGCGCCCCAGCCCCGCAGTTCCGCCCCGAGCCCGGCACGCACCGACGGCGGCGGGCGCCAGCGCTCCGGCGGTGAATCTTCCGGTCAGGGACGGCGCCGCGGGCAATAAACTGGACGCATGGCCCGCTACATCATCAAGGTCGCCCGCAGCGCCGGCATCATCGTCCTGTTCGTCGTGACCGCCCTGCTCGGGCTGGCGAGCGGGGTGTTCTTTGCCTACGCGGGGGACCTCCCGGCGATCTCGGCGCTCGACGACTACGCGCCCAACACCATTTCACGCGTCTACGGCGCCCGCGGCGAGGTCGTCGGCGAGTTCGCGATCGAGCGCCGCGAGGTCATCCCCTACGAGGCGATCTCCCCGCTGCTCAAGCAGGCCATCCTCGCCGCGGAAGACGACTCGTTCGAGCAGCACTTCGGCCTGAGCATCCCCCGCATCATCGTCACGCTCGCCAAGGACATCGTCGAACGGCGGAAGGCGGGCGGCGCGAGCACGCTCACCCAACAGCTGACCCGGAAGCTCTTTCTCACCGACGAGAAGACCTGGGAGCGCAAGATCAAGGAGGCGATCCTCGCGATCCAGATCGAGAAGCGCTACACGAAGAACGAGATCTTCACGCTCTACTGCAACCAGATGTACTTCGGGCACGGCGTCTACGGCGTGCAGGCGGCGTCGCGCCTCTACTTCGGCAAGGACGCCAAGGACGTGTCCGTCGAGGAAGCCGCGCTGATTGCCGGCATCCTTCAGGGCAACGTCCGGCAGAGCCCGTACGTCAACATGGACGCCGCCGTCCGGCGCCGCAACTACGCCCTCGGCCGGATGGCGGAGGTGGGCTACCTCTCGCAGGCGGAGGCGGATGCCGCGAAGAAGAAGCCGATCGTGCTGCGCGGCGAGCCGACCGCGCAGCCGTCGGTCGCCCCCTATTTTCTCGAGGAGGTCCGCAAGGAGCTCGAGGCGCGCTACGGCGCCAAGGCGCTGTACGAAAACGGCCTGTCGGTCCAGACCGCGCTCGACATCAGCCTGCAGGAAGCGGCGAACCGCGCCCTGGACGACGGGCTGCGGCGAATCGACCGGCGGCGGGGATTCCGCGCGCCGCGCCGGAACGTGGTCAAGGAGGGGCACACCATCGACGCGTTCCGGCAGGGCCGCTGGGATCGCGCCATGGCGGACGGCGATGTCGTCCCCGCGGTGGTCCGCAGCGCGAGTGCCGCATCGATCGTGGCCCGCGCCGGCGCGCTGGCCGTGACGATCGACAAGAAGGGCTTCGCCTGGACATCGAAGGCGGCGGCCGATCAGCTCGTGAAGCCGGGCGATCTGATCGAGGTTCGGCTGGCGGCTGTCGATCACGCGGCCGGCACCGCGGGCGGGACGCTCGAACAGCCGCCGCTCGTCGAAGGAGCGGTGCTGGCGATCGACAACAAGACCGGGCAGATCCGGGCGATGGTCGGCGGCCACAGCTTCGAGCGCAGCAAGTTCAACCGCGCGACGCAGGCCTACCGCCAGGTCGGGTCGTCGTTCAAGCCGTTCGTCTACACCGCGGCGATCGACCGCGGCTACACGCCGGTGTCGACCATCGTGGACGAGCCCGTCAGCTTCTCCACCGGGCCGGGGCAGCCGGCGTATTCGCCGCAGAACTACGACCACCGTTTCGAGGGGGCCGTCACCCTGCGGCACGCCCTCGAGGACTCGCGCAACATCCCGGCGGTGAAGCTGATGGAGCAGCTCGGGCCGCGGCAGGTGAACGCCTACGCTCGCCGGCTCGGCCTCGAGTCCCCGCTGCCGCCGTACCTCGCGGTGGCGCTCGGCGCGGCGGAGGCCACGCTCGAGGAGATCACCAGCGCCTATGCGGTGTATCCCAACCAGGGAGTGCACATGCGGCCGTATGCGGTGCTGAAGGTGACCGACCGCGAGGGCAACGTGCTCGAGGAGAACCGGCCGGAGCCCAAAGACGCCATCCGCGCCGACACCGCCTTCATGATGACCAGCCTGCTGCGCGGGGTGGTCCAGCGCGGCACCGCGACGAAGGCGGCGTCGCTCAACTGGCCGCTGGGCGGCAAGACCGGGACGACCGACGACTACACCGATGCCTGGTTCGTCGGCTTCGACCCCGACATCACGCTAGGCGTCTGGATCGGGCTGGATCAGAAGAAGCCGATCGGCCACAACATGACCGGCGCGGAGGCAGCGCTGCCGGTCTGGATCGACGTGATGACGGCGTGGATTGGCGACCGCAAGGAACCGCCCACGTTCGAAGCGCCGGGCAACATCGTCTTTGTGTCGGTTGACCGCGGCGGCACCTCGGCCGCCGAGGGGGCGCCCGGGGTGATCTCGGAAGCGTTCATCGCCGGCACGCAGCCGGGCGGCTTCCGGTAGCCTGCCGGCAACATCGGTCGGTTCGGGTTGCCGTCGCCTGTAGGATTCGTACCTATTCTGGAACGTGACCCCTCCTGCGTTCCCATCATGCTGTCGCAAGCTGGCTGACGGCCGGCCGTGGCGGTTCGGCGTCGAACCGTGAGCACCAGCGTGAGCCCTCACCCATTCCGCGACCCGGTTCGTACGGGCAGTCGACGTCGGCGACGTCCTTGGGCCGACCATGCCGCCCGCTTGTTGCGCAGAGAGCAATGCTGCGAGATCGCCGGTGAAGCGGGGGGCACCGTGGAAGGCCAGCGCATAGGTGACCCATCGATCTGTCTCCGCCGGAGTACCTACAGCGCATTTTTGAGCTAACGCTGTCGCGCTTGCCGCACTGCGTCGGCAGGCCGACATGGCTCGTCCGCCGCGCGCCGCCGGTGTTCTCGTCGATGACCGTCACTGCACCCGACTTGCCGCGGCCGGTGCCGTTGGAGGTTGGGCGTTGGTAGTTGGGCGTTGAGGCGGCGAGAGCCCGCGCGCAGGCCGCGTTCCCGCCTCGCGGAAGCGGGCCCCGGACCGGCAGGGCCGGCACGGCTCATTCAGGCCACGCAGGCGACCCAGGCGACCCAGGCGTCCGCTGGCATTCTGGATGTCTGGCGTTCGCCCCGGACCTTGGCGCCTCAGTCTTCGTCGGCGGCCGACGGCTGCCCCAGCGTGCCCGCCGCCTTCTTCATCAAATAGGTCTTGATGAACCCGTCGAGGTCGCCGTCGAGCACCCGGTTCACGTCGCCGACCTCGAGCTTGGTGCGGTGGTCCTTCGCCATCTGGTAGGGGTGCAGCACGTAGCTCCGGATCTGGCTCCCGAACGCGATGTCCTTCTTCTCTCCGCCGAGCTGCTCCAGCTTCGCCTGCTGCTCCTTCGTCTTCAAATCGAACAGCCGCGACTTCAGCACCTTCATCGCCTGCGCCCGGTTCTTGTGCTGCGACCGCTCGTTCTGGCACGACACGACGATGCCGGTGGGCAGGTGCGTGAGCCGGACGGCGGAGTCGGTGACGTTGACGTGCTGCCCCCCCGCCCCGCTCGACCGGTAGGTGTCCACCCGCAGGTCCTTGTCCTCGATCTCGATGTCCACGTCCTCCGGCAGCTCCGGCCAGACGAAGAGCGAGGCAAACGACGTGTGCCGGCGCGATGCCTGGTCGTACGGCGAGATGCGGACGAGCCGGTGCACGCCGGCCTCGGCCAGCAGCATGCCGTAGGCGTAGTCGCCGGTGATGGTCAGCGTCGCGCTCTTGATGCCGGCCTCGTCGCCCGGCTGGAAGTCGATGACCTCGCGCTTGAAGCCCTTGCGCTCCGTCCAGCGCACGTACATCCGCAGCACCATCTCGGCCCAGTCCTGCGACTCGGTGCCGCCGGCGCCGGGATGAATCGTGACGATCGCGTTCTTGCGATCGTGCTCGCCGCCGAGCATCTTCTTGGTTTCCCCCGCGTCCACCTGCGCCGCGAGGTCGTCGAGGGCCTTCCCGAGATCGTCGAGGACGGGCTCCCCCGCCTCCGCCCACTCGGCCAGGACGGCGAGATCCTCGCCGCGCTTGCGCAGCGAGTCGCTGAGGTCGCGATCCTCTTCCAGCCGGCGCCGCCGCTGGAGCAGCTTCTGCGCGGCCGCCTGATCCTTCCAGAAATCAGGATCGGCGACCTTCTCCTCTATCCGCGTGAGCTCGTCGCCCGGGCGTGCGGCGTCAAAGATAACTCCGGAGATCGGTCGAGCGCCGGTTCAAGTCCTGGTACCTGCGAAGCTGTTCGTCCAACGTCAAAGACACGTGCGAGTCTCCTGCTTGGCGCCGGCGCCGCCGTCGGGGCATCGCCCCGGGCGCGAATCGCCGGCTGAGTGTGGTCCTATCTTAGCCGCACCTGAAGCGTGGCGAGGAGCGCCGCCGCGGTGGCGGCCAGCGAAAGCCACGCGACCAGGTCGCCGATGCGGCTGTAGACCGTGCGCTCGCGGATGAAGCGCAGGTCCGCCACGAGCAGCGCCTGCTCGAACAGGCCGGATCGTTCGAGCACGCGCCCGTATGGATCGACGAACCCGCTGATCCCCGTGTTGGCCGCCCGCGCCAGGTACCGTCCCCCCTCGATCGCCCGCATCGACGCCTGCTCCCAGTGCTGATACGGCGCAGACGACGACCCGTACCAGGCGTCGTTGGTGATCGTCGTCAGCAGCTCGCTGCCGTCCGCCACGAACCGCCGCATCAGGCTCGCGAAGATCACCTCGTAGCAGATCGCCGTGCTCGCCTTGTGCGAGCCGATCGGCAGCAGCACGGGCGCCTCGCCGGCGGCGAAGTCGGACGCCGCTTCGACGATGGTGCCGACGAAGAAGAGGAGGCGCTTGGCCGGCACGTATTCGCCGAACGGCACCAGCTGCATCTTGCGATAGACGGCGCCCACCTGCCCGTCCGGCTGGACGACGAACGCGGCGTTGTACTGCCGCGGCGCCTCCCGCGGCGTGCCCGCCACGGCGCGGACCGGCTCGATCTGGTCGCTGCCGATGAGCAGCGTGGCCTTCCCTTCCCTGGCCAGCCGCCGGATCGCGCCGCCGCGCACCAGGTCGTGCTCGAAGAAGAACGGGGTCGCCGATTCCGGCCACATGATGAACGTGGCGCCCTCGCCGAGCGCCCGCCGCGTCATCGACAGGTAGCGATCGGTGATCATGTCGGCCAGCGCCGGGTCCCACTTGTCATCCTGGGCGATGTTGCCCTGAAGGACGGCAACGCGCACCGGCTCGCCGGCGCTCGTGAGCGCCGAGCGGCTCATCCGCGCCTGCCCCCACAGCGCGCAGCCCGCCACCAGCGCGACTGTCGCAACGGTCACCGTCCAGCGGCGGGTCCCCGGCTCGACCACGACCCAGGCAGCGGCAGCGGCGGTCAGCGCCAGCAGCCCCGACAGGCCGTACACGCCGGTAATGCTGGCCAGCTGGGCGACAGGCAGCCAGGTGACCTGGGAGTAGCCGAGCAGCGCCCAGGGAAACCCGTCCCAGACGTATTGCCGGCCGAGCTCGGTGGTCACCCACGCGGGCACGGCCATCACCAGCGACAGCGGGATCGAGCGGCGCGCGAATCGCGCCACGATGAGGGCAAAGGCCGCCGGGAACAGCGACAGGTAGGCGACGAGCAGCATCGCCGCCACCACCGACAGCGCCGTCGGCAGCCCGCCGAACATCGTCAGGGTGCCGACGAGCCAGTAGAGCGTGCCGGCGAAGTAGACCGCGCCGGACGTCAGCCCGAGCGCGAAGGCGCGCCGCGCCGGCAGCGGGCGCTCGGCCCCCAGGCGCCGCCGTACCACGGCGACGAGGAGCGGCGTCAGCGCGATCCAGGCGCAGGCCGGATGGCCGAACTTGGGAAAGCTGAGCGCCAGCAGGGCGCCCGACAGGAAAGCTAGCGCGTAATCCAGGGGTTGAACTGTTCGTCTTTCTTGAGCCGCTGCGCGACCCGTTCCGCCTCGTCGCGATCCTTGTAGCGGCCGACGAAGACGCGATACATGCTGCTCGGCCCGCCGGAGGCGACGAGGAAGGCGGGATACCCCTTCTTCACCAGCCGCTGGACGATGCCGTTGGCGACCTTGGCGTCGCGGAGGGCGTGCACCTGGAGCACCCACGTGCCGGGCTGGGCGGTGCCGGCGGCGGCCTTCTGCGAGGCGGGCGGCGGCGTGACGGCGGCCGCCTCCCGGGCGCGGGCTTCCCGCGCAGGCGTTTCCCTCGTGCGCGCCGCTGGGCGGGCGGCGGAGCCGGCGGTTCGGCCGCAGGCCGCAGCGATTCCCTCGGCGCGGCGTCTCCCGCGAGCCGGTCCTTGTAGCTCAGGCCTTCAGCCTCGGACGGCGGAGCCGGCGCTTCGTCGGGCGGCGCCAGCGCGGCCGCCGGCGGCGTGGCGGCTGGCGCGACGCTGGCGGCGGCGAGCGGATCGGCGAGCCCCTCCTGCACGCGCTCGGCGGGCACGCCGCGGCCCACCTGGACGCCGCACAGGAAGATGACGATGGACACGACGGTCGTCGCCATGAACAGGAAGACCAGCTGCTTCCCGCTCAGATGGATCTCGTGGAATCCGTCGTCTCCAAATTCGTGAGTCACATCAGCCACAGGCGCGCCTCGGGCAGGAAATACCGCGATAAAAAGATGTTGGTCAGTGTGCCCGGAGGCGATTCGGCGAGGACGATCTTAGCACGCCCCGCCGCGGTTTCCGGCCGCTCCCGCCTCCGCACGTTGCGTATCGGCGGGACCTCGGCCGGGCTTTACGCCCGGGCCGGGACGGGCCTCACTTGCCGGGCCGGAACGGGCCTCACTTGCCGGGCCGGAACGGGCCTCACTTGCCGGGCCGGGACGGGCCTCACTTGATGGAGTCGAGCAGCTGGCGGGCCCCGGGCGCGTCGGGATCCATGGCCAGCGCACGCTCGAGCTCGGTGCGCGCGGCAGCGGTGTTCTTGCCGACGAGATAGGCCTCGGCGAGCGCGACACGGGCGGGCGCCGCGTCTTCGCTCCAGATCGAGATCTTCAGCGCCTCGATGGCGTCGTCCGGCCGGCCGGCGCGGAGGTGGATCCGGCCGATGAGGAGGTGGGCCGGCGCCTCGTAAGGCGAGAGGTAGACGGCGCGCCGGAGCTCGGTCATCGCCTCGCGGTCCTGCTCGCGCTCGAACAGGCGGCGGCCACGGTCGAGATGAAAGGCGGCGAGGTCGCGGTGCTCGCGCTGCGCGGAATTGACGATGGCCTGCTCGGGCCGGTCGGCGCGGAGCCCGACGAGGTCGGTGCGCAGGCGTTCGAGGCCGGCCGGTACGCCGGGGCGGTCGCCGCCAGCCGGCGGCTCGAGCTCCTCGTAGCGCGACGCCAGCTGCCGCGCGAGGTCCCGCTCGCGCGCGGCTTCCACCGCGGTGCCGGTGGCCTGGAGCGCCGCGGCCAGCACGTAGTGCGCGTCGGCGTCCGTGACGTTCCGGCGGACGGACTCGCGCAGCCAGTAGATCGCCCCCTTGAAGTTGCGATCGAGCGCGTAAGCGTAGCCGAGATTGAACTGGTAGTCGGCGTCGCCGGGATCGGCGTCGGCGGCGCGGGTCAGGTAGTAGACCGCCGAGCCGCCGTCTGCCGCCGGCCCGCGCCGGAGCTGCGTGACGCCTAGATTGTTGAGCACCGGCGCGGCCTCGACCGGGGCCGCTGCGGTCGTGTCGAGGATGGCCGGGTCGAGCAGGCCGGCGAACGTTTTCGCGGCCTCGGCGTACTGCTTCAGCTCGAGCAGCGACACGCCGGCGCGGAGCCGGGCGCGGCGGGCGACGAACGTGGTCCCGGTGACCGGCAGCACCGCCGCCAGCGCCGCCTGGTGGTCGTCCTGCTCGTGGCGGACGTCCCAGAGCGCCACCCGGGCGCGGTCGAACGCCGGGTAGTCCTTCAGGGCGGCCTCGAGAAACGCGCCCTGAGAGGCAACGCTGCCCGCCACCAGTCCCTTGATGTAGTTCTCGAAGGCGCCGAGCGGCGGCTGCGGCGCGGCCGATGCCGGGCGGGTCGCGCCGAGCGAGAGCCGGCGGGCGAGCCCGTCGAAGAGGGCAAAGAGCGTGGTCAGCGGCCCGTGCTCCCGGACCTGCGGCTGCAGGCGCCCGACGTCGACGCGGATGCTGTGCGCCTCGACGGTCAGCTCTTCGTTCTCCACGCGGTAGGATCCGCCGATCACCTCGGACGCTCCCAGCATCTGGCCGACCTTGATGACCGTGGCGCGGCTGAGCGAGGCGGAGACCGGAAGGTGCAGCTGTTCGAACGCGCGCACGCGTTCGGCCCGGGTGATGGCCGACACGCCGCGCGCGTTGAGCTCGTCGGCCAGGAGCACCGCCGAGGCCTCGCCGAGCCAGGTGAAGCGCGCCTCGCGCCGGGTGTTCTCGAAGGGCAGCACCAGGATCCGGACGCCGGCGGCTGGCTGGCGCCGCGCGGGTGCGGAGGAGGCGGCCGGCTCCCCACGCCAGGCGTCCCCGGCGCCGGCCGCAACCGCCGGCAGGACCAGGGCGGCGCAGCAGACGGCCGCGACAACGGCGACCCCGGTGCAGGCGAACGGGCGCGGCACCGTCACGAGGCGGCCGCCGGTTCGGCCGCCCGCGCGTGACGGAGCGTGACGGACATGAGGCAGCCCTGGCCGCCGCCGGCGGCCCGGCACGTCTCGAGCCGCACGTCGGCCGGCACCTGGAAGAGCTCGAGCATCTTGGCGACGGCCGACGCATAGAAGCCGCACAGCGGCCGCGGCGACGCGCCCCGGACTTCGCAGTACAACGAGCCTCGGATCTCCACGGACGCTCCTTCCTTCCGCAGCTTCACGATGGCGCGCGTGCCGGGATAGGTGGTCCGCACCAGCGCCCGGACGGCGCGCAGCGCACCACGCGCCCGCAGCCGCAGCGGCAGCACCCGCAGCAGGCGGCGTTCGATGGCAGGCATCCCCGTGACCGTCCAGTCGGCGGCGTGCTCGCCGGCGCGGGCGACGACCCGGGGATAGATGTCCGACTCCTCGCCACGCAGGAAGCTGAGCACGGCGAGCAGCGGCGCGAGGCCAATCGTGCCCTCGCGCAGCCCGGTCACGCTGAGCCAGTTCTCGTAGAACTCGAGGCGATCGGGAAGAGTCTCGGCGATGCCCTGGTGCAGGCTCGCCACCAGGAAGCGGCCGATGCGCGGCTCGCTCATGAGGCGCCCCGAAGGCCGGCACTCGGGTGGATTCCCGCGATTCGCGGTGTACGGTGTGGCAGCATAGACAGACGTGCGGTCGATCGCGCGCTCATTCTTTCACGTCGGCACTGCTGCCCTTCATGTCGCCACCGCTGCCCCGCCGCGCCCCGCCGATCGCCGCGGCCATTCTTGCCGGCGGGCGCGCCAGCCGGATGGCCGGGGTGAACAAGGCGGCCCTGCGCCTCGGCGACGGCCGGATCATCGATCGTCAGCTGGCGCTGCTCCGACAGGTGGCCGACCCCGTGTTCGTCGTGTCCGGACGGGCCGACGGGTTCGAGGATCTCGGCGTGACGATCGCCGGTGACCTGGTGCCCGGCGCCGGGGCGCTCGGCGGCATCTATTCGGCCATCCTCGCGTCCCCGCATCCACGCACAGTGATCGTGGCCTGTGACATGCCCTTCCTGACGCTGCCGCTGCTCGCGCGGCTGGCTGCCCCGAGCGACGCGGATCTCGTGATCCCGCGCTCGGCGCGCGGCCTCGAGCCGCTGTGCGCGACGTGGAGCGCGGCGTGCGCCCCGGCGATACGCCGGCGGATCGATCGGGGACTCTTGAAGGCCGCGCTGGTGACGGAGGAGGTGCGCGTCGAGGAAATCGGACCGGACGTCCTGGCATCCTGCGATCCGCACGGCCTGCTCTTCGTCAACGTCAACACGCCGCATGAGTACGAGCGGGCCCGTGAGCTCAGCCGTCTGAAGCCGGCGACATGAACCCGCGCACCCGCGCCGGCGCCGCATCGATACGCAGAAGCCCGCGAGCAGGCCGCCCGCGAGGACGACAACGACTTCGGCGGGATCGTATCATGGATGTTTCTGGAGCCGAACCGGACCCCGCATGATCCTGCCCGTTCAACGACTCGTTCGCGCGCGAATGGCCGAGGCCGTCGCGACCCTCTATGGCATCCCCGCCGACGACCCGGCGCTCGTGTCCGCCGCGGTGGACACGCCGCCGCGCCGCGCGCTGGGCGACCTCGCCGTGCCCGCTGGCCTTCGAGCTCGCCCGGCGGCTGCGCAAGCCCCCCCGCGCCATCGCGCAGGAGATCGCCGCCGCGCTCGGCCAGGTCGAGGGGGTAGCGCGCATCGAGGCGGCCCCGAACGGCTACGTCAACTTCTTCCTGGACCGGCCGCACCACGTCGCGGCCTGGATCGCCCCGCCGCCACAGGCTGACACCGGCGCCGGCGGCAAGACCATCGTCGAGCACACGGCCATCAATCCGAACAAGGCGGCGCACATCGGCCACCTGCGCAACGCCGCGCTCGGCGACGCCTTCGGCCGGCTGCTCCGCTATCTCGGCCGCCCGGTCGAGATCCAGAACTACATCGACGACACCGGCGTCCAGGTGGCCGACGTCGCCGTGGGCTTCCGCGAGCTCGAGGGCAAGGACCTCGCCGCGGTCCGCCAGATCGCCGATGCGACCCGCTTCGACTACTACTGCTGGGACCTCTACGCCCGCATCACCGAGTGGTACGAGGGGGACAAGGAGCGCCTCAAGATCCGCTCCGCCGCCCTGCACGACATCGAGCGCGGCGGCAATCCCACGGCCGATCTCGCCCACTTCATCGCCGACCGCATTGTCCGCCGCCACCTGGAGACGATGGCGCGGCTCAACATCGGCTACGACCTGCTGACGTGGGAAGGCGACATCCTGCGGATGCACTTCTGGAGCCACGCCTTCGAGTTCCTCAAGGCGACCGGCGCGGTGTTCCTGCAGACCGAGGGCAAGCTGCAAGGCTGCTGGGTCATGCGGATCGAAGACGACGAGCCGGCGCCAGCCCGGGAAGATGCGCCGGCCGACATCGATGCCCGCGAGAAGGTCATCGTCCGGTCCGACGGAACCGTGACCTACGTCGGCAAGGACATGGCCTACCAGCTGTGGAAGTTCGGGCTGCTCGGGCGCGACTTCCACTACCGCGTTTTTGCGCCGCAGGCCAACGGCGGGGCGTTGTGGTCGACCACTGCCGACCCGGACGCCGCCGCGCCGGATCCGCCGGCGTTCGGCGGCGCCGCGGCGGTCTGCAACGTGATCGACACGCGGCAGGCGTACCTGCAGAAGCTCCTGAAGCAGGCGCTCGCGGCGCTCGGCTACCACGAGCAGGCGAGGCACTCGGTCCACTACTCCTACGAGATGGTGGCGCTGTCGCACTCGACCGCGCGCGAGCTCGGCTACGACGCGAACATCGACGCGGATCGGCCGTTCGTCGAAGTGTCGGGACGCAAGGGCCTCGGCGTCAAGGCCGACGACCTGATCGACCGGCTCACCGACAAGGCGCGCGGCGAAGTCGCGAAGCGCAACGCCGATCTGCCGGCCGACGAGACCCGCCGCATCGCCGAGACGATCGCGATCGCGGCGGTGCGCTACTTCATGGTCAAGTTCTCGCGCGGCAAGGTCATCGTCTTCGACATCGACGAGGCGCTCAGCTTCGAAGGCGAGAGCGGCCCCTACCTGCAGTACGCCGTGGTCCGCGCCAACAACATCTTCCCCAAGCTGAAGGAGCGCGACGGCCTCGACGAGCGCGCGGTGCTCGCCGCGCTGCCGTCGCTCGCGCCGGACGTGCTGACCTCGGGCAGCGACGAGTCGCACGAGCTGTGGGGCCTGGTGCTCGAGGCGGCGCGCCTCGACGAGGTGGTCGACCAGGCGGTGCGCACGCTGGAACTGTCGGTCGTGGCGAAATACGCGTTCGGGCTGGCGCAGCAGTTCAACGGCTTCTACCACGAGTACTCGATCCTCAACGAAGAGCGGCCGGACGCCCGGCTCTGGCGCGCGGCGGCGGTCGCCTACTTCCGGGACCAGCTGACGCGGGCGCTGGAGCTGATGGGATGCGCGTGCCGGCACGCATGTGAGGCACGCGCAGCAGCAGGAGAGGGCAGCATGACGGAGCAGAGACCCACCATCGGCATCACCCGGTGCAGCAAGCTGGACGACTACGTGTCGTCGATCGAGGCGGACGGGCGCCATCGCCCGGGTGCTCGAAGTCACCGAACAGCCGGAGGCCGTGCTGGCCGCGGTCGACGGCCTGCTGCTGACCGGCGGCCGCGACGTCGATCCGGCCCACTACGGCGAGGCGCGCCACCCGGCCACCCAGGATGCGGAACCCGGACGCGACGAGTTCGAGATCGCGCTGGTTCGCGGCGCGTTGCGCGAGGACGTCCCGCTGCTGGCGATCTGCCGCGGCGCCCAGGTGCTGAACGTCGCCACCGGCGGCACGCTGGTCCAGGACATCCCGACGGCGGTGACCTCGGACCTGGCGCACGCGGTGAACGAGCCGAAGGATCTCGAGTGCCACGACATCCGGATCGCGCGCGGCTCGAAGCTGGCCGAGGCCCTGGGGCCGCGGGCCGGCGCCGCCTGCAGCTGCCGCGTCAACAGCCGCCACCATCAATCGGTCGGGCGATTGGGGAACGGGCTGGTGGTCAGCGCCACGGCGGCCGACGGCGTCGTCGAAGCCGTGGAGAAGCCGGATCACCGCTTCTGCATCGGCGTGCAGTGGCACCCGGAGAACTTCTGGCGAACGGGTGAATTCCGGCCGCTGTTCGACGCATTCGTGGCGGTGGCCGCCGCACGCCTGCCGAGGCAGCGCGACTAGCGTCCCAGGTCGAAGACGCCCACCGCCTCGACGTGCGGCGTGTTCGGGAAGAGATCGAGGCCGGCCAGCGACGCCAGCCGGTAGCCCCCGTCCAGGAGCCGTCGCGCGTCGCGCGCCATGGTCGGCGGATCGCACGAGACGTAGACGATCCTCGAGGCGCGGCGGCCCGCAACCGCCTGCATCGCGTCCTTCGACATGCCGGTTCGTGGCGGGTCCACGACGATCGTTCCTGCCCGGCCGGCCGCGCGCGAGCGCAGGAACTCCTCCACGCTGCCGACGGCCACGCGGAAGCGCGAGCCGTTCAATGCGGCGTTCCGCTGCAGATCCCCTCCGCTGATGCGATCGCCTTCGACGGCGGTGACGTCCCGGTGGCCGCACGCGGCCAGCGACACGGCAAACAGGCCGACGCCGGCGTAGAGATCGAGCACCGGGCTGTCGGCCGCCACGCTGTCGAGCACCCTCGTGACGAGCGACGGCAACAGGAAGCGGTTGGCCTGGAAGAACGACTCGGCATGGCGCTCCAGCGACCCGCCGGCGGCCCGGCCGCTGGTGACCGCGGCGAGCAGATCGGTCACGACGGGAACGCCCGCGGTCCGCACGGTGCCGGCGCCGGTCCTCGCCGCGAAGCCCGTCAAGCCGCCGGCCAGGCGCGCCTCGTCCAACATTGCGTCCGTGGGTGTGGCGCGGCCCGGCGCGTGCAGGTGCAGCACGCGTTCGTCGCCAGCCATGTTCTCGGCGAGCTCGATCTCGCTGATGCCGCATCCCGCGCGATCGAGCACCTCGACCGCCCGCTGCACTGCGGCAACGGCGGCAGCGCTCAGCTGACCGGTGGCCGCGGCGTCGCAGAGGTCGTGCGTGCCTTCCCGGTAGAACCCGACCCGCCCCGCCCGCACGTGCAGCCGCGCCCGCATGCGGTAAGGCCCGCCGGGCGATGCGGCGACGTCCACTGCCGTCTCGAGCACGATCCGGCCAAGGCGCGCGAACGCGTCCTCGACGATCTGGCTCTTGAGCGACAGCTGGCGGGGGTACGCGATGTGCGCGTAGAGCGAGCCGCCGCAGAGGCCGTCACCGGCATGGTCAACGCGATCCGGCGAAGCCTCGACGACTTCGACAGCGCCGGCAAACGCGAGCTGGCGCTCGACCCGCTCGATCCTGGCCACCACCCGCTCGCCGGGGATGGCGCCCTGCACCAGGACGACCTGGCGATCGTGCCGCGCCAGCATCCGGCCGCCGGCCGCCGGCTTCTCAATCGACAATTCGAGCTGCTGTCCGGGAAGAAGGCTCACGATCAGTCGTAGGCGAGCGTCGGCAGGCCGAGCGCCTCGCGCACCAGCCGCAGAAACGCCGATCGCATGGCGCGCTCGCGCGCTTCGGCAGGCATCCGGGCGCCAAAAGGCGCCAGCTCCTCGGCCGCTTCGACGAGCAGCCGGCCGGCGAGGCCGGCCTCGACGTGCCCCTCGGCCGCGGCCATCAGCTCCGCGTCCACCTCGGCCAGCCTGGAAACGATGGCCGCCCGCGCCTCGCCCCGGGCACGCCCCGCGGTGGCCAGGAGCGCCTCGAGATCCCGGATCGTCTGTTCGAGGCGCCGGTGCCACACGCCTTCAGCCGGGCCGACCCCACGGGTATGCGCCAGCCTGGCGATCGCCCGTTCGATGTGGGCCGCCAGCGCTGGCTTGCGGCCGCGCGCTCCGCGGCCGCTTCCGCCGTCGCGTCTGGTTCCGCGCCCGCCTCCGCCGCCGCACCCGCTCCGGTCCGGCGCATCCAGCGCCGGGCCGACGCCCACCGCCCGACGCCACGCGTCGAAGGCATCCAGCACGTCCGCCTCGCAGAACTCGATCCGGATCGGCCGGCGCCTCGGCCCGCGCGCGTCGTGGCGCTCGCAGCAGCGGTCGATCCCGCTGAATGCCACCTTGAGCGGCACCCCGCTCGCCGCCCATCCGAGCACCATGTCGAACGACGGTCCCGACGACGCGGACCAGATGGCCCCGGTTCTTCTGACAGAGATACGTTTCGATCTGGCGCGCGTAGTCCGACGGGTCGATCACGTCTGCTGATTCCTCTGCCAGATGAGCCGCAGGCCGTCGAGCGTCAGGTTCGGCTCCACGTGGTCGATGGTCTTCGTCTCCGCCGACAGCACGCCCGCCAGGCCGCCCGTGGCGATCACCGTCGCGGCCTCGCCGTCCGGCAGCTCGCTCTTGATGCGCCGCACCAGCCCGTCCACCATCTCGACGTAGCCGAAAAACAGCCCGGACTGCATCGCGTTGACCGTCGTCTGGCCGATCGCCGCGTCGGGCCGCCGCACCTCGACGCGCGGCAGCCGTGCCGCGCGCTGGAACAGCGCCTCCGCCGAGATGCCGATGCCCGGGCAGATGATGCCGCCGACATACTCCCCGTCGCGCGAGATCACGTCGAAGGTCGTGCCGGTGCCGAAGTCCACGACGATGATCGGGCCGCTGCGGCCGAAGCGCTCGCGCGCCGCCACCGCGTTGACGATCCGGTCCGCGCCGACGTCGGCCACCGGAAAATACGCGATCGGGATGCCGGCGTTGCTGGCGTCCACGAGCAGGGCCTGGCGGCCGAAGTAGCGCTCGCACATCTCTTCCATCGGCCGGGTCAGCGGCGGCACGACCGAGGCCACGACGATGCCGTGCACCGACGCGATATCGACCTTCGTCTGCTCGAACAGGCGCGTGACGAAGATCCCGAGCTCGTCGGCGGTCCGCTCGCGCAGCGCGGCCAGCCGCCAGTTGTGCACCAGCGCCTCGCCGTCGAACACGCCGATGGTCACGTTGGTGTTGCCGACGTCGATGGCGAGCAGCATGGGCAACGACTCCCCTTCCTTCACAGCCACGTCACCTCGCCGGCGATGATCCGTTCGACGCCGCCGGACGTCTTGACCAGCAGCGCGCCGTGTTCGTCGATGCCGCCGGTCACGCCGCGGCACGCGACGCCCTGCGCCGTCCACGCGATCCGCGCGCCGGTGGCCGAGGGCGACAGCTCCCGCCAGCGATCGAGCAGCTCCTGCCGGTTCGACGCGGACAGCGCGGTCACGTGCCGGTTGAGATGCTCCAGAATGGCCCCCAGCACCGCGCCACGGTCAACCGGACGCCCGAGCTCCGCCTCGATGGACGTGGCCGTCGCAGCCAGCGCCGGCGGCCAGGCCACGGGGCACACGTTGATCCCGAAGCCGAGCACCACGTACTGGATGCCGTCCTGCCCGGTGGCCCCTTCCGCGAGGATGCCGGCGAGCTTGCGGCGGCGCCCCGGCGCCAGCCGGTCGGGCACGACGACGTCGTTGGGCCATTTCAGGACGACGGGAAGCCCCGTTGCCTGGCGGATGCCGTCGGCCACCGACACGCCGCCGGCCAGCGTCAGCATCGGCGCCGCCTGGGGGCTGCGGCACACAATCGAGACGTAGAGCCCTGCCCCGGCGGGCGAGAACCACTCGCGTCCGAAACGGCCGCGGCCGGCATGCTGCGCCAGCGCCACGACCATGGTGCCCTCGGCAGCGCCGCGCGCGGCCATGGACACCGCCACGTCGTTGGTCGAGCCCGTCTCCGCCACGAACACCGCCGGATCACCCCACTGCCCCCGCCGGCCCGCGCTCGCGGCCAGGCCGTCGCGGAGATCATCGGGCAGCGCGTCAGGCATCCGGTTCGAGCTCGAAGCTCAGGTCGATGGCGGGCGCCGAATGCGTCAGCGCCCCGACCGACACATAATCCGCGCCGGTCTGCGCCAGCTCCGGGATGCGGTCGAGCGTCACGCCGCCCGAGATCTCCACCTTCGCCCGGCCGGCAATGTGCGTGACGGCCTCGACAATCTGCGCCGTGGTCAGGTTGTCGAGCAGGATGATGTCGGCGCCGGCGGCTATCGCCGCCTCGACCTGGGCCAGATCCTGGGCCTCGATCTCGATCGGCATCTCCGCCTGCGCGGCTTTCATGCGGCTCATCGCCTCAGCCACGCCGCCGGCGAGCCGGATGTGGTTGTCCTTGATCAGCACCCCATCGTCCAGCCCGGCCCGGTGGTTGGTGCCGCCGCCCGCCCGCACGGCGTACTTCTCGAGCGCGCGCAGCGTCGGGGTGGTCTTGCGGGTGTCGAGGATGGTGATGCGGCCGGCGGCGGCATCCACGAAGCGCCGGGTCAGGGTGGCAATCGCCGACATCCGCTGCATGAGGTTCAAGGCCGTCCGCTCAGCGGTGAGCAGGGCTCCCGCCGCCCCGCGCAGCTCCGCGATCGTGGAACCGGGCTCGCAGCGGGTGCCGTCCGGGCAGTGCACGGTGATGGCCACGGCCGGGTCGAGCTGGCGGAACGCCTCGGCGGCGACGTCGAGCCCCGCCACCACGCAGGGCGCCTTGGCGAGGATCACGCCGCGGGCACGCTGTTCGCCGCGCACCGTCGCCTCCGTCGTGACGTCTCCCCATCCGAGATCCTCGGCGAGCGCGCGCCGGACGATCTCGAGATACAGCGCGGGCTCGAGCGGCTCGAATGGCACCTGCTTCATGCGTGCGACGCTCCCTGGGGAGCGTCCTCTGGCGCAAAGCTCAGGGCGAGGGCCAGGCGCTCGGCGCCCTCCGCGTACTCGAAGCGATCGATGCCGGCGGCGGTGCGCAAATCGACTTCCGCCTCCCGGAGCAGGCGCACCGCGTCGGCCGTCCACGAAATCCGGGCCACGTCGATCTTCGCTTTCAGCGGGCGCTTCTCGACCGACTTCACGCGGCGGACCTCGCCGAGCACTTCGATCGCCGCGTCGAGCGCGCGCTGGCTTTCGGCGTCGGCTGGCGACACCTGGTCGATCTCCGCGGCCCGCGGCCACGCGGCCCGGTGCACCGAGCCGGGCTGCCACCACGACCAGACTTCCTCGGCGGCAAACGGCAGGTATGGCGCAAACAGGCGGTTCAACACCGACAGCGCGCACAGCAGCGTCGCGTTGGCGGATCCCGCGGCCTCGGGGCCATGGTCGCCGTAGCGCCGCGACTTCACCATCTCCAGGTAGTTGTCGCAGAGCGACCAGAAGAACGCTTCCGTCAGCTGCAGCGCGCGCGCGTAGTCGTAGCCCTCGAGTGCCCGCGTGGCATCTTCCACGAGCGCGCGGAGCGCGGTCAGCAGCCCCTTGTCGATCGGGTGGGTCACCGGCCCGGCGTCCGCGGGCCGCGACAGGACGAACTTCGACGCGTTGAGGAACTTGATGGCGAGGCGGCGCCCGACTTTCATCTGCGCGGGGTCGAACGCCGTGTCGGTCCCGGGCCGGCCGCTCGCCGCCCAGTAGCGCACGCCATCGGAGCCGTGCTCCTCGAGCAGCCCCATCGGGGTGACGACATTGCCCTTGGACTTCGACATCTTCTTGCGGTCGGGATCGAGCACCCAGCCGGAGATGGCGGCGTTCCGCCACGGCAGCGACCCGTGCTCGAGCTCGGCGCGGAGCACCGTCGCGAACAGCCACGTGCGGATGATGTCGTGCGCCTGCGGCCGCACGTCCATCGGGAAGACGCGGGCGAACAGGTCGCCGTCCTCTTCCCAGCGGCCGGCGATCTGCGGCGTCAGCGACGAGGTGGCCCAGGTGTCGAGCACGTCCGGATCGCCGGTGAACCCGCCCGGCCGATCGCGCTGGTCCGGCGTGAAGCCGTCGGGCACGTCGGTGGACGGGTCGATCGGCAGGCGGTCCTCGCGCGGCAGCACGCGCGCGTCGTGGTCCACCGAGCCGTCCTCGCGCAGGCGGTACCACAGCGGGAACGGCACGCCGAAGAACCGCTGGCGGCTGACGCACCAGTCGCCGTTCAGCCCGTTGATCCAGTTCTCCAGCCGCGCCTGCATGTACGGCGGATGCCACTGCAGCTCGCGCCCGCGCTCCAGCAGCTGCTCGCGGGAGTCCATCGTCCGGATGAACCACTGGCGGCTCGTGACGATCTCGAGCGGCCGATCGCCCTTCTCGTAGAACTTCACCGCGTGCGTGATCGGCCGCGGCTCGGCCGTGAGGTCGCCGCTCTCCTTGAGCAGCTCGACGATCCGCACGCGGGCCTTGGCCGCCGACAGCCCGGCCAGCTGGTCGTAGCGGGCCTGCGCCACCGCCGCATCACCGGACTCCCACCCCGCCTCACCCCATGTCACCGGGCGCAGCGTGCCGTTCGGCTGGATGATGGCCCGGACGGGCAGCGAGAGCTCGCGCCACCAGACCACGTCGGTGACGTCGCCGAAGGTGCAGATCATGGCCACGCCGGAGCCCTTCTCGGGATCGGCGAGCGGGTGCGGCTTGACCGGCACCCGCACGCCGAACAGCGGGGTGACGACCTCGCGGCCGAACAGCGGCTGGTAGCGCTCGTCGTCGGGATGGGCCACGAGGGCGACACACGCCGGGATCAGCTCGGGGCGGGTCGTCTCGATCTCGACGACGCCGCCGCCGTCGGTGCGCGCGAAGCGGATCCGGTGGTAGGCGCCCGGCTGCTCGCGATCCTCGAGCTCCGCCTGGGCCACCGCGGTGCGGAAGTCGATGTCCCACAGCGTCGGCGCCTCGAGCTGGTAGGCGAGGTCGCGCTTGAGCAGGCGCAGGAACGACAGCTGCGAGATGCGCTGCGCCCGCCGGTCGATCGTCGCGTAGGTCATCGACCAGTCCACCGAGAGCCCGAGCGTCCGCCACAGGTGCTCGAAGACCTTCTCGTCCTCGGCGGTCAGCGTCGTGCACAGCTCGATGAAGTTCGGGCGCGAGACCGGGATGGCCGTCTTGCCGGGCTTCTCCGGCGGGGTGAAGGACGGATCGTACGGCAGCGACGGGTCGCAGCGGACGCCGTAGAAGTTCTGGACGCGGCGCTCGGTCGGCAGGCCGTTGTCGTCCCAGCCCATCGGGTAGAACACGGCGCGGCCGCGCATCCGCTGGAAGCGGGCGACGACGTCGGTGTGGGTGTAGGAGAAGACATGGCCGACGTGGAGGGACCCGCTGACCGTGGGCGGCGGCGTGTCGATCGAGAAGACCTCTTCCCGTGGCCGCGAGCGGTCGAACCGGTAGACGCCGTCAGCCTCCCAGCGGCGCGTCCACTTGGCTTCGAGCCCCTCGAGGGCCGGCTTGTCGGGTACAGAGATCGGGTGTGCGGGCGCCTGACCGTCGGGCATATCGTCCGATCCTAGCAGGATTGCGCGACCGGACAGGGCGCCAGACCCGGCAGGCCGGCGCGGCGTCAGAAGCCGGCGCCGCCCGCGCCGACGCGCTTGATGCGATCGATCTCCTCGCGCACCAGCCGCTCGGCCGTGTCCATGACCGCCCGGCGCATGGACTCGTCGCCCATCCGGGCAATCACGCGATGGACGATGTTCTCGATGACCTCGTCGGGGATGGCCGCCGGATCGAGCGGCGGGGCCGGCGCGGGAGACGGGAGCGGGACGTGCCCCTCCTCGGCGGCCAGCAGGGCGGCAAAGGCCGTCGCGAGATCGGCCGGGGCCTGACGCGGAGCCGCGAGCATGGCGTCCGGAGCCGCTTCCCGCCGGCCGGCCGACTCCGGAGCCGGCGCAGCCGGCTGCTCGGGCCGGGCGCGTTCGGCGGGGCCGGCGGCGGCCTGTTCGCGCGGCGCCGTGGTGTCGCGCGCAGCGGCAGCGTCGCGGGCTGCACCGGGGCGCTCGGTGCCGATCGCGCGCGACAGCGGCGTCGTGCGGCGGCCGCTCCAGCACCGGCGGACGCGGCGGCGGACCGCCAATATTGGCGAACGCCTGATCGAGCCGGTCGAAGTAGTCCTCGAGCGCGTCGGCGACCGGCGGGCCGGCCCGGCGCTGCCGGGGCTGCCGGCTCTCGACCCTCCGCGGGCGCCGCGTGTTCGTACGACGCCCCCGGCGAGCCGGCCGAGTGCCCGGCTGCCAGCGGCTGGACCGCCGGTTCCTGCGCGGCGGCGGCTGCGGCCGCGGGCTGCGGGCGCGCCAGCGGGCGGCGGCCGGCGAGCAGCTCGTTGACGCGGTTGATGACCATCTGCGGCTCGAACGGCTTCACCAGCACGCCGTCGCAGCCGGCGGCGCGGGCGCGGCCCTCGTCGAGCGGTTCGAAGGCGCCGGTCAGCAGCAGCACCGGGATCTGCGCCAGCTCGGGATCGTTCTTGATGAAGGCGGCGACCTCGTAGCCGTCGCGCTCCGGCATGCCGATGTCGGCCAGGACGATGTCGGGGCGCTCGGCGCGGACCCGCTCGATGGCCTGGCGGCCGTCGCCGACCACGACGACCTGGACGTCCTCGTCGGCAAAGGTGAGCTCGATGACACGCTGGATCGTGACGCTGTCGTCGGCCAGCAGAAGCTTGTGGGACATAGGACCGCTATGCCTGCTCAACGCGGGGACGCACCTCGGCCCCGATGAAGTCGATGATCTCCTGCATCGGCGTGCCGGGCAGGAAGATCCCCTGGATTCCCATTTCGCGCAGCTTCGGGATGTCGACGTCGGGAATGATGCCGCCGATCACCACCAGGACGTCCTCCAGCCCGCGCTCGCGGAGCAGCTGCATCAGCGCCGGGCAGATGTGCATGTGGGCGCCCGACAGGATCGACAGGCCGATGGCATCGGCATCCTCCTGCAGCGCCGCGGCGACAATCTGCTCGGGCGTCTGGCGAAGGCCGGTATAGATGACCTCCATGCCCGCATCGCGCAGCGCGCGCGCAATCACCTTGGCGCCGCGATCGTGCCCGTCGAGCCCCGGCTTGGCAATCACCACTCGAATCTTGCGCATGACCCTCCCGGCGCCCTGAACCCTGAACCGTGAACCCTGAACCTTGAACCTTGCACCCTGAACCGTGAACCAACCCGATCAGATCAGCGCCACCTCTTCATACTCCCCCCACACGTCCCGCAGCGCATCGCACATCTCCCCGACCGTCGCGTAGGCGCGGACGCAGTCGAGGATTGCCGGCATGGTGTTGCCGCGGCCTCGCGCCGTGTCGCGCAGCCCGTCGAGGGTCCGGCGCACGGCATCGTCATTGCGCGACTGGCGCAGGGCCTCGAGCCGCGCCAGCTGCGTCCCGGCGGCGCTGTCGTCGATATACAGGATCGGCACCGCGGGCGCGTCGGCCTGCACGAAGTCGTTGACCCCGACGATGATCTGGTCGCGGCGCTCGACCGATTGCTGGAAGCGGTACGACGCCTCGGCGACCTCCCTCTGAGGATAGCCCTGTTCGATCGCCGGGACCATCCCCCCCATCCGGTCGATCACGTCGAAGTACTCGCGGGCGCCCTGCGCCATGTCCAGCGTCAGGCGCTCGACGAAGTACGATCCGCCGAGCGGATCGGCAATCGACGCCAGGCCGCTCTCGTGCGCGATGATCTGCTGCGTCCGCAGCGCCAGGGTGGCGGCCTCGGCCGTCGGCAGCGCGAGCGCCTCGTCGAAAGAGTTCGTGTGCAGCGAGTTCGTCCCGCCCGAGCACCGCGGCCACCGCCTGCAGCGCCGTGCGGACGACGTTGTTGTAGGGCTGCTGGGCGGTCAGCGACACGCCGGCCGTCTGGGTGTGGAAGCGCAGCTTCCAGGACCGTTCGTCGCGGGCCTTGAAGCGCTCGCGCATCACCGTGGCCCAGAGCTGGCGGGCCGCGCGGAACTTGGCGATCTCCTCGAAGAAGTCGCTGTGCGAGTTGAAGAAGAACGAGAGGCGGGGCGCGAACACATCCACGTCCAGCCCCGCCTCGACGCCGTATTGCACGTACTCGATGCCGTCGCGCAGGGTGAACGCCAGCTCCTGCAGCGCCGTCGAACCCGCCTCGCGGATGTGGTAGCCGCTGACCGACACCGTATTCCAGCGCGGCACCTGTTCCGCGCAGAACCGGAAGACATCGGTGATGAGGCGCATCGACTCGCGCGGCGGGTAGATGTATTCCTTCTGCGCGATGAATTCCTTGAGGATGTCGTTCTGGATGGTGCCCGACAGCGTCCGCCAGTCCGCCCCCTGCCGCTCCGCGACCACGAGATACATCGCGAAGATCATCGACGCCGGTGAGTTGATCGTCATCGACGTCGTGATGTCGCCCAGCGCGATGCCGTCGAACAGCCGTTCCATGTCGGCCAGCGACACGATGCTGACGCCGCACTTGCCGACCTCGCCGAGCGACAGCGGATGGTCGGGGTCGCGCCCCATCAGCGTCGGCAGGTCGAAGGCCACGCTGAGGCCGGTGCCGCCGGCGGCCAGCAGCGTCTTGTAGCGGCCGTTGGTCTCCTCGGGCGTCCCGAAGCCCGCGAACTGCCTCATCGTCCACAGCTTGCCGCGGTAGCCGGTGGGATGAATCCCGCGCGTGTAGGGGTACACGCCGGGGTCGCCGAGGTCGCGGGCGTAGTCGAGGCCGGCGACATCCTCGGGGGTATAGAGACGGTCAATCGGACGGCCGGAGATCGTGGTGAACGGCACGTCCCGTTCGGGCGCCTTGTCGAGTGCCGGCGCGAGCACCTCGCGCTCCCAGCGCTGCTTGTCCGTTGCCGCGGCGGCGCTCTTCATACGTGCGGTCATTATAGTCCCCGGGGTCCGGGCGCTCGGGCGCCGGTGCCTCGAGACAATCAGGGACAAGGAGTGTGCGGCCTCCCGCGATCCCTCGAGCATTCGCACAGTTCTGACGTGGCGGCGTTCCATTCCGGCACACCCACTCGGACCGCGGCCGCTAACAACAATCCGCGTCGAGTGTCTCATTCCGTCGCAGGCACGCGCGTTGCGGCGGACGTCCTGGCAACCACTGCCGCACACGTAAGTGCTTGGCCTGACACACATTCCGCCCAGTTGCGGCCGGGCTGGCCTCCCGCTTGCTCAAGAGCACGGCGACCACAGGAGGTCACATGGTTATCTGGACACGTACAGCAACCGCGGTTGCCGCCGTCATATTGCTTGGAGGCGTGGCCGTCCACGCATCGGACTCACACTCGCGGACGCAGGGCGTTGCGGCCGCCAAGCGGCTGACGAAAGAGCTCATCGTCACGAGCGCCGCGGTCGATCGCGAGAGCGAAACCGTCACCCTGCGAGGCTTCAATTTCGGGGCCCGCAAGCCGTACGTCTACTGCGAGACGCAGCTGATGACCGTGCTGAGCGCCACCGACGAGGAGATCGTCGTGGCGTTCCCGGCGTCCGCCGTTGCCGACGGGACGTATCTGTTCACGGTGATTCGGAACTCGGCGGCGCACAGCCGCGCCGCGTTCTACGTGACGACGAGCGCCGCCCGGGCCGGCGACGGCCGTGAAGGGCCCGCGGGACCCCAGGGACCCGCAGGACCCGCCGGCGCCGACGGGTTGCCGGGGCCGCAGGGGCCGGAAGGCGCACAGGGCCCGGCCGGGCCCGCGGGTGCCACCGGCGCGACCGGTCCGCAGGGGCCGCAGGGGTTCATGGGGCCAGCCGGTCCCGCGGGCAGCAACGGCGTCAGCGGCGTCGAGCGCGCGGTCGGCGACAGCGGTCCGATCCTGATGGACAGCGGTGCCTCATGGTGGGTGTCCGCGACCTGTCCGGCCGGCAAGCGGGCCGTTGCGGGCGGCTACGAGCTGCTCAGCCAGGCCGTGAATCTCACGGTGACGATCTCGGCGCCACTGGAGACGGATCCGGCGACCTGGCGCGTCGCCGTCCGGAACAACACGGCCGCCAACCTCACGAAGGTGCAATTCAAAGCCTACGCAGTCTGCGCGCTGATGCAGTAGACCAAGCCAAAAGAGCGAAGAGGCAAGGGCGACTTCGCCCTTCGCCCTTCGCCCTTCGCGCAGCGGCGCTTTCTGCCGGCCAAGCCACATCGCCCTGCCGCGCCTCGGCCCACGCAGCCCGTGACGGTGCGCCACCATCACGGGCTGTCGGCGCGGAAAAATGCGCCGCCGGCGATGACCTGACGATGCCCGCTCCGGCTCGGGTCATGCGAGAGCCGGTGCGCAATCAGTTGGGCATCCAGGTGATCCGACTGGCAGTGCCGAATCGGCGCCTGCGCGGCCGGAGCGCCTGCGGCGCATTTTTCAGACTCTGCCGCCGTCGCACTCGCCGAATCGCGCCGGCAGGCCGACATGGCTCGTCCGCCGCGCGCCGCGCCTTTCGCCCTTGGCCCTTTGCCCTTGGCCCTTCGCCCTTGGCCCTTTGCCCTTCGCGTAGCGGCGCGCAGCCGGAACGCGTGCGGAGCGATCCTCGCGGCGAGTTCCCTCCCTGCGATCCGCGTCGCCCGCCACACCACCGGCTCATTGGTGCGCTTGGCAGATGGCGTCCTGACCACCCCTACTCGCCGCGCCCTCGAGCGCCGCGAGCGTCCGAGCGCAGGTCGTGTTCCCGCCTCGCGGAAGCGGGCCCCGGACGGGCAGTGCCGGCACCGGCCCGACAGCCGGCAGGCCGACATGACTCGCCCGCCACGCCGCGTGTTGAGGTTGGCTGCCTGTGGGCCTTGGGGCTTGGGCGTTGGGCATTGGGCATTGGCCCTTTGCCCTTCGCCCTTTGCCCTTCGCCCTTGGCCCTTGGCCCTTGGCCCTTGGCCCTTTCCCTCCCCTTGACTTGCCGTCTTCCCGCACAGTACGGTGATCCGTTTGCGTTTCGGTGCGAGCCACATGGCCGGCGGCGCTGGCTGAGGGAGTGACATGGCAGCAGGCGGCAGCATTTTCAACGCGATGCTTCAGGAGTTCGACGGGGCGGCCCGCCTGCTCGGGCTCGACCCGGGCATCTGGCAGATCCTGACGCACCCCAAGCGGCAGATCACCGTCTCCCTGCCAGTCCAGATGGACAACGGCGAGATCGAAGTCTTCACCGGCTACCGCGTCCAGTACAACATCACGCTCGGCCCCGCCAAGGGGGGCATCCGCTACCATCCCGACGTCAGCCTCGACGAGGTCACGGCGCTGGCGGCCTGGATGACCTGGAAGTGCGCGGTCGCCCACGTGCCGTTCGGCGGCGGCAAAGGGGGCGTGATCTGCGACCCGACCCGGATGTCGCGCCGCGAGCTCGAAGCACTGACCCGCCGCTACGTCGCCGAGATCATCGACGCCATCGGTCCCGACAAGGACGTCCCGGCCCCCGACGTCAACACCAACGACCAGATCATGGCGTGGGTCATGGACACCTACAGCATGCACGTCGGCTACACCGCCACGGCGGTCGTCACCGGCAAGCCGATCGAGATGGGCGGGTCGCTCGGGCGCCGCGAGGCGACCGGCCGCGGCGTGATGATCGTGACGCGCGAGGCGGCCGCGCACCTCGGGTTCGACATCAAGGGCGCGACAGTCGCGGTCCAGGGCTTCGGCAACGTCGGCTCGGTGTCGGCCGAGCTGCTGGCGGGGATCGGCGCGAAGATCGTCGCGGTCACCGACTGGAAGGGGGGCGTCTACAACGCCGCCGGGCTCGACATCGCCAAGATGATCGACTTTGCCAGGCAGCGCAAGACGATTGACGGCTTCCCGGGCGGCGAGCCGCTCGCCAACGAGCAGCTCTTCGCGCTCGACGTCGACGTGCTCGTGCCCGCCGCGCTCGAGAACCAGATCACCATGGAGAACGCGCCGGACATCCGCGCCAAGGTCGTGGCCGAGGGCGCCAACGGCCCGACCACGCCCGACGCGCACCGCCACCTGCACGAGCGCGGGGTCTTCGTCATCCCCGACATCCTCGCCAATGCCGGCGGCGTAACCACCTCGTACTTCGAGTGGGTGCAGGACCGCCACGGCTACTTCTGGGAGGAAGACGAAGTGAACCGCCGCCTCGAGGCCAAGATGCGCGAGGCGTTCACCGACGTGCTCGAGACGTCGGTGCGCTACAAGACCGACATGCGCACGGCCGCTTACATCGTGGCCATCAATCGCGTCGCCACGGTCACCCGCATGCGCGGGATGTACGCCTGAGCCGCTAGCGCCCGACCTTGAAGGCGACGAGCTCCTGGGCGGTGCCGGAGTCGGTCTTCGCGTTCAGCTCGATCAGGTAGTCGCCGACCGGCAGCGCGGCGAGCGCGAACTCGACGTCGCCGCCGGCGCCCGGCACGGCCGTCACCGGCAGGTCGGCCATCTTCTGCCCCGTCCGGTTCAGCAGCCTGGCGGTCATGGTCGGCACGGCGCTGCCCGGCGTGTAGGCGTCGGTCCTGACCAGGATGCGGTCGGTGCGCGAGAACTCCCGGTCGGCGGTCGGCGTGGACCCGGCGTTGGCCTTGATCAGGTTGATGTCGCGGACGGTCCGTCCGCGAAACACGCGCGGGGTGGCGAGCGACACTTCGACGCGCGTGAAGTCGGGCAGCGTCAGCTCGCGGGTCAGCGAGTCGATGACTCGTCCCCCGTCCCCTTCAACCACCATCCTCAGCTGCACCTGGCCGGGCGGCGCCTCGAAGCTGACGACGCCGCTGCCCCCCTCCGATGCGGCTGAGGCCGGCGAAGAGACGGGAGACGTCGAGGGGGTCGAGGGAGCCGAGGGGGACGTCGAGGCCACCGTCGAGGCCGCCGCGGCGGGGCCCGGCACCCGCCCGCGGTAGAGCTCCCGACCATCAGGCGAGCTGGCGGTCAGGAGGATGCGCGACGCCTGCGAGCCCGGTTCGGTCCGCGCGCCGGGCACCGGCGGAATGGCTTCCCACGAGAACGTGACGCGGGTCTGCCCGCCCTCGCCCTTTGCCGTGCCGATCCAGAAGCGCGCCGGACGCCCGCGCTCGGGCTCGGCGATCGAGCTGAGCGCGGCGGCGACGGCCGGCGGGGCGCCGGGCTTCGGCGGCGCGGCGGCGCGCGCCGCCTCGTCCGCGGTGAACGCCCAGTAGCCCTTGCGGGCGCGGACGTCGACGCCGCGCCGGTTCACGCGCACCTTGATTTCGTGGAACTTGCCGTCGGTGGGCGCCTGCGTCGAGTTGTAGCCGAGCAGGTAGTAGCCGCTCGAGTCGCGGATGATCTGGCGCATGCCGGAGGCGAGGTCGTTGCGGTTGACGATCGCCCGCCCGTCGGTGTTGGCCGCGAGCGTCCGGAGGGTATCCATCGACGCGTTGAGGTGGTTCCGATCGACGGTCTGGCCGACCCCCTCGTTGATGCCGTACTCCATGGCCGCCAGGCCGCGCGGGTCCACCGGGTAGATCGAGGTGTTCTGCCGGTTGGCGGTGTCGAACACGTCGCGCAGGTCGGTCATCATGTCGGCCGTGTTCATGAAGTCGGCGCGGTCCTGCGCCCGCTCCATGGCGGGGTTCGTGGTGGTCGGGCGGCGGGAGACGGGATTGCCGAGGCCGGGCATCGCCGCGACGGGATCGTTCAGCTGCGGCGGCAGCGAGGTGGTGAACCCTTCGCTCACGAAGATGATCGACTTGCGCCCTTCGCGCAGGCCGCCCAGCCGCACCGACGCCCCCTTGAGCGCGCCCATCGTCACCTGGTTGCGGATCCGCTCGACGGTCTGCGCCGGATAGTAGGCGTATTGCTCCTCCATCGAGTTGCGCGGCTGATAGTCGAACTTGCGCCCCTCGAACTGCGAGATCGCGCTGATCAGCGCCGACCGGTCGCGCGAGAACCGGATGTCGGCCACCGGCGTGAGCGGGTACATCACCGCGACCATGTCGGCGGGGTCGAGCTGGTTCTGGATGAACTCGATGAGCGGCTTGCGCACCGCCATGTCGTTGCCGCGGCGCACGTGGTAGTCGTCGAGCAGCAGCACGAACAGCCGGACGTCGGCCCGCGCGGCCTCCCGCTCCTCATCGAAGTCGCTGCGGATCGCGGTGGTCGGCCGCGAGGCGTTCTGCTCGATCGCGTCGATCTTCACCATCGTGAAGGTCTCGACCTTCTGCGGCTTGCCGTCTTCGGTGACGGTGAAGTCCTCGGGCTTGAGGTCGAGCACCGGCTCTCCCTTGCCGTCGGTGACGATGACGTCGACGCGGACGAAGTTGATGCCGCCCCGGATGGGAGGCTGGGGGGATCGGTCCGGTTCCTGGCCCGCAGCCGGTGGCTGGCTGGCGGGCGGCTGAGCGCCGGGCTCCTGGGCAGCCTGCGATTGCGGTTGAGCCGGTGGCGGCCCCGCCTGCGACCAGCCGGAACGGCCGGCGGCGAGGACCGCGGCAAGCACGAAGATCAGCGTGGCGGTTCGGGCGGTCCGAGCGGTCCGATAGTGTGCGCGCATATCGATAGGACGTCCCCTCGCAGGCCGCGGCTTCCGAGTTTGTCCCATGATAGCACCGGGGTCGGACCGCAGGCGCTGGATCGGGGCCGCGCGTAGAATAGCGGAATCATGCCGCAGGCCGCCGCCGACACCGTCCAGCCCCTCACCGCCTTCACCGAAGACGAGCGCCTGCTGCGCGACAGCGTCCGCGCCTTTGCCGAGGAGCACATCCGCCCGCTGGTGCGCGAGATGGACGAGCAGGCCAGCATCCCGCGCACCCTGATCGATCGGCTCTTCGATCTCGGCGTGATGAGCATCGAGGTGCCGGAGAGCGCCGGCGGCGCCGGCGGCACGTTCTTCCACTCGGTGCTCGTCGTCGAGGAGCTGTCCCGCGTGGATCCGTCGGTCGGCGTGATGGTGGACGTCCAGAACACGCTCGTGGTCAACGCCCTGCTCCGGTGGGGCAGCGACGAGCTCAAGGGGCGCTTCCTGCCGCGCCTGTCCGGCGGCACGGTCGGCGCCTATGCCCTCTCGGAGGCCGGCTCGGGCAGCGACGCCTTCGCCCTCGCCACGCGGGCGCGGGAGGACGGCGGCGACTACGTGCTGTCCGGGCGCAAGCTGTGGATCACCAACGGCAACGAAGCCGACCTCTTCATCGTCTTTGCCACGCTGGACCCGTCGGCCGGCTACCGCGGCATCACCGCATTCATCGTCGAGCGCGGCGTCGCGGGGTTCACGGTGGGCAGGAAGGAGGACAAGCTCGGCATCCGCGCGAGCAGCACCTGCGAGCTGGTCTTCGACGACTGCCGCGTGCCGCGGGCGAACCTGCTCGGCGAGAGCGGCAAGGGCTACAAGGTCGCCATCGAGACGCTGAACGAGGGGCGGATCGGCATCGGCGCGCAGATGCTCGGGCTGGCGCGCGGCGCGCTCGGCGCCACGATCGACTACGTGAAGACGCGCAAGCAGTTCGGCCGGACCATCGGCGAGTTCCAGGCCGTGCAGCACCAGATCGCCCGGGCGGCGGTGGACGTCGAGGCGGCGGCGCTCACGGTCTACAACGCCGCGCGCCTGCGCGACGCCGGGCGGCCGTTCCTCACCGAAGCCGCCATCTGCAAGATCTTCTCGTCGGAAGTCGCCGAGCGGGTCGCCTCGCTCGCCGTCAACCTGTTCGGCGGCAACGGCTTCGTGAAGGACTACCCGGTCGAAAAACTCTACCGCGACGCAAAGATCGGCCAGATCTACGAAGGCACGTCCAACCTGCAGCTGCAGACGATCGCCAAGCAGATCATGTGACGGCAGCGCGGCTGATCGGGTCGTCCGGCCCGCCTGGCACCGGGTCGGGCGCCGCGCTGCCGGCAGGACGGTACTCGCGCCTGACCGGCTGCAGCCGCCCGGTCGCGCTCGCGCCGATCCGCCACCACTCCGGCTGCACGTAGTGACGGCGCGACTCGTAGCCCCACCCCTCGACGCTGACGTCCTCGAGCGGCTCGTCCGGGCAGCAGGCCACCACGGTATTGCGCTCGAACGCCCGCAGCTCGTCGTCCGTGAAGCCGCGGAAGCGGTCCTCGTCGAACTCCGGCAGCAGCCGGAGCGCGTCGCGGGTCAGGTCGGCGCGGAGCGACTTGCGGTCCGGCGCAATCGTCGCGGCGTGGCCGATGGGCAGCAGCAGCCGTCGCGAGGTGAACCAGCCGCCCGAGTCCACGACGATGTAATTCACGCGCCACGCCTCGGCGTCCACGATGAAGCCGTCCACGTCGCCGATGCGCTGGCCATCGGAACCGTCCACGTGCAGCCCGTCGAAGTCGGCCACCGAATCGTCCACGTCGCGAGCATGCAGGTAGCGCAGGCGCGACCCGTAGTTGGTATTCCCCATCGCCTTGATCCCCCCTCAGTCCAGTTGGGACGGAGCGATAGCAAGGAGCGGGCCGGCGGCGCGCAGCTGGACCGCGATGAGGAAGGCGAGGTGGAAGGCGAGGTGGAAGGGATGAGGTAAGCGGAAAGCGGCGCTCAGCTCGACAGGATGTGCTCGGCGATGACCATGCGCTGCACCTCCGACGTGCCCTGGTAGATCTCGGTGGCGCGCACGTCGCGGAACAGGCGCTCGACGACGGAGCCGCGGCGGTAGCCGCGCGACGCCAGGATCTGCATCGCCTTGTCGGCGGCACGGTGCGCGGCCTCCGAGGCGAACAGCTTCGCCATGGCGGCGTCGAGCGCGACGGCGCCGCCGCCGTTGCCGGCTGCCGTGCTGGCGCGGCTGCGGGTGTCGGCCGCCTTCAGCGTCAGCATGCGCGCGGCATCGAGGTCGGTGGCGATGTCGGCGAGCATCCACTGGATCGCCTGGTAGTTGCCGATCGGCTGGCCGAATGCCTCGCGTGAGCGCGCGGAGGCGAGCGCCTCCTCGAGCGCCGCCTGCCCCACGCCCAGCGCCTGCGCCGCGATCGCGACGCGGCCGCCGTCGAGCGCCCACATGGCGATCCTGAAGCCGTCCCCCGGCGCGCCGAGCAGGGCATCGGCTTCCACCCGCACGTCCTTGAGGTCGAGGTCCTGGCAGCCGAGGCCGCGCACGCCCAGCGACTCGCCGCTCGACCGCCGCTCGATTCCCGGCGTGTCCATCGGCACCAGGAAGGCGCTCATGCCCCGGCCGCGCAGCCCCGGCTGGGTGGCGGCAAACAGCACGACGAGGTCGGCGGCCTCGGCGTTGGCCACCCAGACCTTGCGCCCGGTGATGGCGTAGCCGTCGGTCGTCGAGCCGGGCAATCGTCTGCTGGTTGGCGGCGTCCGACCCGGCATGCTCCTCCGACAGCGCGAACGCGCCGAGCGACTGCCCCGAGGCGATCCGCCGCAGCCAGGTGTCCTTCTGGGTGTCGGATCCAAAGCGCTCGAGCGGCTCCGCGACGAGGGAGTTGTTGACCGCCGCGATCACCGCGACGGACGCGCTGGCGCGGGCGAGCGCCTCGACAGCCACCGCGTAGGTGACGTAGTCGCGTCCCGCGCCGCCCCACTCCCGCGGCACGGTCACGCCCAGCAGCCCGAGCCGGGCCGCTGCCGCCACCAGGTCGCGGGGAAACGCGCCCGATTCGTCGATGTCGCGCGCCTGCGGCGCGACGTGGTCCGCGGCAAACTGCTCAACGTCGTGCTGGAAGGCCTTCTGGCTGTCGGTGAGCTCGAGCTCCATGGGCGTGGACTCCTCAGCCGATCTTAGTGCACTCGCGCCGGGGCCCGGCGCGCCGGGCGCTCAGAGCCCGCCGGCCAGACGCTCGAAGATGGGACGCAGCCGGTCGGCGGTGACCGGCAGTTCCTGCGGCAGCACGCGGGTCTCGCCGACGACGGTCATGAAGTTGGTGTCGCCGTTCCATCGCGGCACGACGTGGAGGTGAATGTGGTCGAGCACGCCGGCTCCCGCCGCCTTGCCCAGGTTGAGCCCCATGTTCATGCCGTGCGGGGCGAACGCCTCGCGCAGCGCGATTTCCGATCGGCGGGTCAGCGCCATGAGCTCGGACAGCTCGTCGGGCGTGGCGTCGACGAGCGAGGCGATGTGCCGGTTCGGGACCACCATCAGGTGGCCGTTGTTGTAGGGGAAGAGGTTGAGGATGACGAAGCAGGCGGACCCGCGAAACACGATGAGCGGGTCGGCGTCGGCGGAGGCCAGCGCTGCGCAGAAGACGCAGTCGGCCGACTTGGCGCTGCCGGTGACGTAGGCCAGGCGCCAGGGGGTGTAGAGCCGCTCGAGCGTCACACGCCTGCGGCGTCCACGTCGACGGCCAGGCCCGAGCCGGACGGGGCGGGGGCGGAGCCATCGGGCTCGCGGTTGATCAGCTCCTTGAGCTCCTTGCCGGGCTTGAAGTACGGCACCTTCTTCGGCGGCACGTCGACCTTGTCGCCGGTCTTCGGGTTGCGGCCCTTGCGCGGCTCGCGCCGCCGCAGCCGGAAGCTGCCGAACCCGCGCAGCTCGATCTTCTCGCCGCGGTGCAGCGCATCGATGATGCTCTTGAACACCGTGTCGACGATGACCTCGGAGTGCTTCTTCGTGAGGTCGGAGACGCGCGAGACTTCCTCGACGAGCTCCGCTTTCGTCATGCTGCCGGTGGTGTTCATGGGACAACTCCGGCACGTCCCTCCGGGCGACGTGCGCTCTACGGCGGCGCCGGGCAACGGGCGGCGGGCCAGGCGCTGGAGGCACGAGGCCTGCCAGCCCTGACACACGGCCGCGCCGCCGCGGCCGCTTACTGCTGGTGCTTGAAGTGATCGCCGAGCGTCACTTCCGGCCGGCCAGTCGTTTCGGTGTACGCCTCCCAGTCCGCCCGGAACTCGTCGTTCTTCAGCGCGCGGATGCTGAGACCGATCTTCCGCTCGGTCGGGATCAGCTTGATCACCTTCATCTGGTAGCTCTCGCCGACCTTCAGCTCGAGCTTCTCGTCCTTGCCCGCGTGCTGCGAGTCGTCGAACTCCGAGACGTGGATCAGCCCCTCGATGCCCTCGGCCAGCTCGACGAACGCGCCGAAGTTGGTCAGGCGGACGACCTTGCCCTCGACCACGTCGCCGACGTGGTGCTGGGTGAAGAACTCGTCCCACACGTCGGTCTGCAGCTGCTTGAGCCCGAGCGACAGCCGCTGGTTCTCGGCGTCGATGTTGAGCACCATCGCCTCGACGGTGTCCCCCTTCTTCAGCACCTCCGACGGGTGCTTCAGCCGCTTGCTCCACGACATGTCCGAGATGTGGATCAGGCCGTCGATGCCCTCTTCCACCTCGACGAACGCGCCGAACTCGGTCAGGTTGCGCACCTTGCCGGTGATCGTCGTGTCGATCGGGTACTTCTCGGTCAGCTCGTGCCACGGGTTGCTCTCGACCTGCTTGAGGCCGAGCGAGATCCGGCGCGCGCCGGGATCGACGCCGAGCACCATCGCCTCGACGCTGTCGCCGACGTTGAGCACCTTCGACGGGTGCTTGACGCGCTTGCTCCACGACATCTCGCTGACGTGGATCAGCCCCTCGACGCCCGCCTCGAGCTCGACGAACGCGCCGTAGTCGGTCAGGCTGACGACCTTGCCGCTCATCCGCGCGCCCACCGGGTAGCGCTCGATGACGTTCGACCACGGGTCGTTCATCAGCTGCTTGTGGCCGAGCGACACGCGTTCGGTCGCCGGGTCGTACTTCAGCACGATGACGTCGATCTCCTCGTTGACCTTGAAGAGCTCGGAGGGGTGCGACACGCGGCCCCACGACATGTCGGTGATGTGGAGCAGGCCGTCGATGCCGCCCAGATCGATGAACGCGCCGTAGTCGGTGATGTTCTTGACGACGCCGCGGAGGACCTTGCCCTCGGCGAGCGTGTCGAGCGTGTGCTTCTTCTTCTCCGCGTTCTCCTCTTCGAGGAGGACCTTGCGGGACAGCACGATGTTGCCGCGCTTCTTGTTGACCTTGATGACGCGCATCCGCAGCTCCTGGCCGCGCAGCGCGTCGAGGTTGCGGACGGGGCGCACGTCGATCTGCGAGCCCGGCAGGAACGCGCGGACGCCGATGTCCACCGCGAGGCCGCCCTTGATGCGCTCGATGACGCGGCCGATCACGACCTTCTTCTCGGCGTAGGCCTTCTCGACGTCGTCCCAGATCTTCATCTTCTCGGCTTTTTCGCGCGAGAGGACGACGTAGCCTTCCCGATCTTCGGTGCGCTCGAGCAGCACGTCGACGATGTCGCCGGGCTGCACGGCCACCTGGCCGGTCTCGTCGATGAACTCGTCGATGGCGATGATGCCTTCGGACTTGTAGCCGACGTCGACGATCACCTCTGAGGGGGTGACTTTCAGGACGGTGCCCTTCACGACCTCGCCTTCCGCGATGTTGCGGAAGCTGTTATCGTAAAGGTCCAGAAGGCGGGCATATTCCTGAGGATCGACCTGGTCGTCCTGCGATGCGAAAGCCGTTGTCTTCACAGCGGTCCCGGTCGCGCCACCTCCTTGGGGTTTGCTGTTCTGCGGTTCGTCAATTGCCATGCGTTAGCGAAGCCTCCTCGATCTGTCGTGCTGCCGGATCTCAGCTCCGGCTGGCTGTAGATTTCATCGCTTTGTGTTGCGATAAGCAGTAGAAGATACATCACTTAGAGGTATTTCGTCAACCACGGCAGGGTATCGGCGTCCGGGGGGCTCCCGGCCCGGCAAGTCCGATTCAGCGGTTTGGCCAATCACGGCGCGCCTGCGGCCCCGGCCCCAGGCCACGCGGAGAAAAAGACAAACGCTATGGCTAAAAAGAGCGCATCGAGCAGAGGACAGAAACGGACGTCGGCCGCCAGGCGTGGGGGCACCCGGAAGGCGGCGGCGGGCCGGGCCAGCGGACGGAAAAAGGCCGGGTCCGGCGCGAAGAACGCGCAGCGCGCGAAGAAAAAGACCAGCCGCGGCGCCGGGAAGAAGAAGGGGGCGGCCGCCCGCAAGGCGCCGGCCCGCAAGGCGCCGGCCCGCAAGGCCCCGGCCAAGAAGAGCCCGGCCAAGAAGAAGGGGGGCGGCGGACAGGGACGCGAGGCCACCCTCGCACAAACGCCGGCCACCGGCCGCAGCCGGAAGGGCCCGACCAACCCGATGCCGACGAAACGGTCGACCGGGACCCCCGCGGGCGCCGGCACGAGCCGCTCGCCCAAGCTCGACCGCGAGCGTCGGACCCTCCGCGAGGTCGAAGAAGGCATGCCGGGGGCGCCCTCCAGCCTCGACGTCAGCCGCCGCGGCCCGTCGGCGGCGCGGACCGGCAGCGAACATCTCCAGCAGGCCCGCGAGGATCACACCGAGACGAGCCCGGTGCTGACCGGCGGCGACGTGGATGCCGACTGGGAAGACGCCTACGCGGTGGGCGACGAGGCGCCGGGGGGCGACAACCCCACGCCGGATCAGGACCGGGTGGACGACATCGGCAAGGCGCTCGGCGTCGAGTACCAGGACAACGAAGAGCTGAAAGCCTCGGACAAGATCGCCCAGCGCGATCGTCACCGCTGGGAGCTCGACCCGGCGTCGTCCGAAGACTACACCGACCGCGACAAGGACTGAGGCTCGCGCACGACTCGTCACCCAACTGGGGAGCGGGAGAACGGGGGAACTGGGGAACCGGCCGTCAGTGCGCCACGCAGTAGAGGTGTCGATAGCCCCGCAAGTACAGCTCCCGCTCCGCCAGCGCCGGCGACGCATCGAACTTGTCGTCGAGCGCGTTGGTGGCGATTATCTCGAGCGCCGTGCCCCCCTTCAGGACGACCGACGTGCCCTGCTGGCCGACGATGTAGACGCGGCCGGAGGCGCCGACCGGTGATGCGAACACGCTCGGAACGGCCTCGAGCCGGTGTGTCGTGTAATGCGGCGTCCCGGTTTTCGCATCGACGGCCGTCAACAGTCCGTTGTTGCTCTTCAGGAAATACAGGATGCCGTCGTAGAGCAGCGGCGACGGCACGTAGGGCGTGTCGCGCTCGAGCGTCCACAGCACCTGCGGCGTCCCGGTGATGTCCCCCTGTGACCCCGCCAGACGGATGGCCTTCAGGCTGTTACCGCGAAAGCCACTCATCAGGTAGATGATGCCGTCGGCCGTCACCGGCGACGGAATCGGGTTCATGGTCAGGCCGGCGGTCTCCCACACGACCGCGCCAGTGCCGGCATCGTAGGCGCGGATACGCTTCATCGCCCCGGTCACGACCTGCGCCTTGCCGCCGACCTCGACCACGAGCGGCGTGGCCCAGCTGTCGATCTCGTCGCGCTTCTGCCGCCACAGCTCCTTGCCCGTCGCCTTCTCCAGCGCCACGATGAACGACTCGCCCTGGTGATCCCAGACGACGAAGAGCTTGTCCTTGTAGAGCGCCGGCGACGAGCCCTCGCCGAACTCGTTGCGCATCTCCTTGTCGCCGAGGTCCTTCTCCCAGACCGGCGTGCCGTTCATGTCGAAGGCGTAGATGCCGCGCGACTCGAACGAGGCGATGACGTGCTGGCCATCGGTCACCGCCGAGGCCGACGCCATCGTGCCGAAGTCCTGATGCGTCCCTTCGTGCGGCGCCTCCTCGCGCGTCGTCCGCTCCCAGGCAATCTTGCCGTCGCGGCGGTTCACCGCCATCACCAGGAACCGGTGCTGCGCCCGCGCGCCGGTGCCGCCGACCGGCACCGCGGTGGAGACGTAGACGCGGTCGCCCCAGATGACCGGCGTGGAGGAGCCGCGTCCGGGCAGATCGATCTTCCACCGGACGTTGCGCGTCTCGCTCCATTCGGTTGGCGGGTTCGCCGTGGGCGACACGCCGCTGCCGTCGGGCCCGCGCCACTGCGGCCAGAAGCCGCCCTGCCCCGTCCGGGCGGCCGCGGCTGACTGTGCGGTGGCCGCAGTGTGAGGTGTCGCGCCGCCCGCGGCACCGAGTGGCAGATACGCGACACACAACGCCGCGGCAGCAATGGCCACGGCGCACGTCCGGCAGGTGTGAAACACGGCTTCCCTCCCCGCGGGTCATACGCCCGCGGCGTCGCCGCCGTTTCGCGGCAGCCGCGGCGCGCGGCCGGCGTGCCGGTTCAGCGCCGGCGCACGGCCTCGACGGCGGCCAGCACGCGGTCCACCACCGCGTCGATGCCGAGCCCGGTCGTTTCCAGGTGCAGCGCATCGGCAGCCATCGCCAGCGGCGAGACCGGTCGGGTCGAATCGCTCCGGTCGCGCTCGGCGAGCGCGGTAGCAATCTCGCTCAGGGCGCCGGCCGAGGCGCGGTGCGCGGCGTCCGTCGAGCGGCGGCGGGCGCGTTCCTCGGGCGACGCGTCGAGATAGATCTTCACGTCGGCGCCGGGAAAAACCACGGTGCCGATGTCGCGCCCCTCCATCACGACGCCCCCGGACGCCCCCATCGCGCGCTGGCGGTCGACGAGCACGCGGCGCACGGCCGGATGACGGGCCACCGCCGCCGCGGCGGCGTCCATCTCCGCGGTACGAATCGCCTGCGCCACGTCGTGGCCGTCGATGACGACGCGCCCGTCGCTGAGATCGAAGGCGGCCCGCTCGCCGACGGCCGCCACGCCAGCCTCGTCGAGCGGGTCCACGCCGTCGTGCATGGCTTTCCAGGCGACCGCGCGGTACATCGCGCCGGTGTCGATGTGGGTGTAGTGCAGCCGCGCCGCCACCGCGCGCGACACGGTGCCCTTGCCGGCACCGGAGGGACCGTCGATGGCAATGATCAGGGGACGGGGAGCGGACATCTGGCGATGGTACCAAGAACGGGGGAACGGGGGAACTGGGGAACGGGGAACTGGACAAAGACGCTATGATGCGGCGCGATGTCCCGCCGCCGGACTGTGGCTCTGCTTCTGGCGCCGCTGGCGATCCCGGCGATGCTCTACGTCCTCGCCCACGACTTCTTCGAGGCGGCGGCGCTGGTGGTGCGCGTCGCGGGGATCGGCGGGATCGCGGGCCGGCTGGCGGCGCTCGAGGCGGACGCGGTCACCGAGACCGCCGCGACCCTCCGCTGGCGCGGTGGCACGCTGAGCGGACGGGCCTACACGCCGGCGCATGCCACCAAGCGCCCGATCCTGCTCGTGCCGGGGGTCCACGCGGGTGGCTTCGACGAGCCCCGCCTCGTGGCGTTCGCGCGCGAGATCGCGTCAACCGGCCACCCGGTCGTCACCGCCGACCTGCCGGACCTCCGCCGCTACGAGATCACGCCGCGCACGACCGACATGATTGAGGACGCCGCCGCGTGGACGGCGCAGGCATGGGCGCCGCGGCTGTCCGCGAGCGAGCGCGCGGTCGGCCTGATGGGGATCAGCTTCGGCGGCGGGCTGGCGGTCGTGGCGGCGGCACGGCCGGGCGCGCAGGCCGCCTGGGTCCTGTCGGTGGGCGGCCACGGCGATCTCCCGCGCACCCTGCGCTACCTGTGCACCGGCGAACAGCCAGACGGCACCCGCCGGCCGCCGCACGACTACGGCGTGGTCATCATCCTGCTGGCGGTGGCCGACCGGCTCGTGCCCGCCGAGCAGGTCGAACCGCTCCAGCACGGCATCCTGACGTTCCTCGAGGCCTCCCACCTGGACATGGTGGACAAGCCGCGCGCGGCTGTCGTGTTCGCGCGCGCGCAGGACATTGCTGACACCCTGCCGGAGCCGGCCCGCACCTTCATGAACTGGGTGAACACCCGGGACGTCGGCCGGCTCGGGCCGGCGCTGCTGCCGCACGTGGCGGCGGCGGGCGGCGCCACCGCGCTGTCGCCCGAGCGCAACCCCGCGCCGGCGGTGCCGGTCTACCTCCTGCACGGCACCGACGACAACGTGATCCCCGCCGCCGAGTCCGCCCGGCTGGCCGGCTACCTCCGCGCGCAGGGCGCCCGGGTGGTGCTGCTGACAACGCCGCTCATCACGCACGCCGAGGTCGATCGGCCGCCCGGCGTGGGCGAGCTCTGGCGGCTGGTGCGCTTCTGGGCCCGGCCACTGTAGCGCCGGGCACCTTCTCGGCCGCCCGGCCGAGCGCGGCGATCTCCTTCGGCGTCAGGTCACGGAACTCGCCAGGACGGATCTGCGGGTCGGTGATCGGACCGATGCGCACGCGGCGGAGGCGCACCACGGGGTGGCCGATCGCGTCGCACATCTCGCGCACCTGCCGGTTGCGCCCTTCGCGCAGCACGAACGCGAGCACCGCCTGCTGGCCGTTCTCGGCCTCGATGGTCCTGGCGAGCTCGACCACCGCCGGCGCCGTGCGCCGGCCGGCGAGCGAGATGCCCCGGGACAGCCGGGTGAGATCGTGCTCGTCAGGCACCCCGCGGACGCGCACCTCGTACTCCCGCTCCACGCCGTGGCGCGGATGCGTCAGCCGGGCCGCCAGATCGCCGTCGCTCGTGAGCAGCAGCAGCCCCTCGGAGTCGTAGTCGAGGCGTCCGACCGGATAGACGTACTCCCGCACGCCCCCCCTGGTCAGCAGGTCGATGACGGTCGGGCGGTTCTCCGGATCGGAACGGGTCGTGATGTAGCCGCGCGGCTTGTAGAGGAGGAGGTAGCGGCGGCGGCCGGCGCCTTTCACGCGGCGGTCATCGACGCGGATGTCGTCGGTGTCGAGATCCGCCTTGGTGCCGAGCTCGGTGACGGTCTCGCCGTTCACTTTGACGCGCCCCTGCACGATCAGGGTTTCAGCGGTGCGGCGCGACGCCACCCCGGCGGCCGACAGGAGTTTCTGCAGGCGGACTTTCAATGCACCTTTTCTTTGTCGTCGGTCCGGGACTCGTCCTCTTGATCGGTCACGACAGCCTCGGCCTCATCGGCGGTGCCGGCCCGGGCGTCCCCGTCGTCTTCGCGCGCGGCAGTCTCCTGCCCGGGGTCGTCGTCTTCGTCGTCCGGGTCGTCGTCTTCGTCGTCGAAGTCGTCTTCGTCCGAGTCGTCTTCGTCCTCGTCCGAATCACCGTCCTCGTCCTCGTCCGAATCACCATCCCCGTCCTGGTCGTCGCCGGTGTCCGCGGCGCCGTTGCCGGGCACGTCAGGGCCGGCCGCGGCCGCGGCGGGATCGGCGGATGCCTCGTCGGCCGGGGCGCGCTCCCCCGCGTCCGTTCCGGATACGGTCGGCGCAGCCACGGATTCGCCGTCCGCGGTCCCCTCCGCGTCGAACGGCAGCGGCGTTGTGGTGACCGTCGGCTCCGCGAGCGCACTCGGGAGCTCGAAGCCCAGGGCGTCCGAAAGCTCCTCGACCTTGGGCAGGTCGCCCAGGTCGCTCAGCCCGAAGCGGTCGAGGAACTCGCGCGTCGTGGCATACATGAAAGGACGGCCGACGACCTGCTTGCGGCCGACGGTCTTGATGAGCCGCCGTTCGACCAGGGTGCCGAGCACGCCGCCGCTGCTGGTCACGCCGCGAATCTCGGCAATCTCCGCGGAGGTCACCGGCTGCTTGTAGGCGATCACCGCCAGCGTCTCGAGCGACTGCACCGAGAGCTTCTGGGTGGTGCGGTCGTGGAACAGCTTGCGGACCCATTCGTGCAGCTCGGGCCGGGTGGTGATCTGGTAGCCGCCCGCCACTTCGACGAGCTGCAGGCCGCGCTGCGACTCGTAATCGGCGCGCACGGCGGCGAGCGCCTCGTCGATGTCCTCTTTCGTCTCGGCGTCGAGCAGCTTGTAGAGCGTCTTCGGTGTCACCGGTTCCGGCGAGGCGAAGATCAGCGCTTCGACGATCGGCTTCAGGTGTTCAAACACGGCGGCGTCCTTCACTGCGGGGCATCCTGAATTCTTGCACCTTTGCGCTGGCCTGTCGCGTCATCGCGGCGTGCCGGGGTCGCCGAGCGGCTTGGGGGCGTCGGCGGGCCGCTCCCGCTTGTAGACCCGGATGCCCCCCATCGCCCCCGACTGGAACACGCGAATCAGCTTCAGGCGGATCATCTCGAGAATGGCCAGGAACGTCACGATCATCCCGGCGCGCGACTGCATGTCGGCGAAGAGGTCGTCGAAGCCGCAGGCATCCGTCTCCGAGAGCCGCGACAGGAGCTGGGCGATGCGATCCTCGATGGGAATCTGCTCGCTCGGCAGGTAGACCTTCGGCCGCTGCTTCGAGCGCTCGACCACCGCCCGGAACGCGCTGATGAGGCTGAAGAGGTCGACCTCGATTTCCGGTTCCGGGGCCTCGCCGGCAATCTCGGCGATCGGCCCGTCGGCGCGGGGCCACTGCGCGCTGCGGATCGTCTCCCGCTCGTGCAGCAGCTCGGCCGCGGCCTTGAACTTCTGGTGCTCGAGCAGCCGGCGCACCAGGGCCTCGCGCGGGTCTTCCTCCGGATCGTCCTGGGTGGGATCGGGGCGCGGCAGCAGCAGGCGCGACTTGATGTGGATGAGCGTAGCGGCCATGACCAGGAACTCCCCGGCCACGTCGAGGTCCATCTCCTGCATCATGTCGATGTAGTCGAGATACTGCTGCGTGATCAGCGCGATGGGGATGTCGTAGATGTTGACCTCGTGCTTCCTGATGAGATGGAGCAGGAGGTCGAGCGGCCCTACGAAATTCGCCAGCCTGACCGGATAGCCTTCCAGTATCGACTCGAAGTCGTCGTTCATTGAGTTGCCGGACACACCCGAAGTTCACGCACGTCAGTACTTCAGCTTCACCGCGCCCCTGACCCGTTCCATCGTCTCGACGGCGACCGCCCGCGCCTTCTTCGAGCCCTCGAACAGGATCTCGCGGAGGCGCTCGGGACGGGCCAGCAGATCCGCGCGGCGGGCGCGCATCGGCTCCATGTGGGCGTTGAGCGCCCGGGCCAGTTTGGTCTTGACCTCGACGTCGCCGACCGTGCCCGCCCGGTAGCGCGCCTTGAGGTCGTCGACTTCCCCGGTGTCGGGATTGAACGCGTCGTGATACATGAACACCGGGTTGCCCTCGACGGTGCCGGGAATGTCGGCCCGCACGCGCTTGGGATCGGTGTACATCTGGCGCACTTTCTTCTCGACGGTCTTGCTGTCGTCCGAGAGGTCGATCGTGTTGCCGTAGCTCTTCGACATCTTGCGGTTGTCGAGGCCGGGCAGCCGGGGAAACGTGGTCAGCAGCGGCTGCGGCTCGACGAACAGGTCGCCATAGAAGTTGTGAAAGCGGCGGACAATCTCCCGGCTGAGCTCGAGGTGCGGCACCTGGTCTTCACCCACCGGCACGAACTGCGCGTTGTAGATGATGATGTCGGCGGTCTGGAGCAGCGGATAGCCGAGGAACCCGAGCGTGGACAGATCCTTCTCGGCGAGCTGCTCGATCTGCTCCTTGTAGGTCGGGACCCGCTCGAGCCACGGGGTCGGCACCGTCATCGACAGCAGCAGGGAGAGCTCGGCGTGCTCGGGGACCAGCGACTGCACGAAGAGCGTGCTGCGCTCCGGGTCGAGGCCGGCGGCAATCCAGTCGGCCGCCATGTCGTAGGCGTTGGGCACCACGCGCGAGGTATCCGCGTAATCGCTGGTCAGCGCGTGCCAGTCGGCCACGAAATAGAAGCAGTCGTACGTATCCTGGAGGGACGTCCAGTTGTCGAGCGCGCCCACGAGGTGGCCGAGGTGAAGCTTTCCTGTCGGCCGCATGCCCGACACGACGCGTGGTTTCACGGAAGCTGGATCTCCCTCAAGACCGGTGGGTGGATTGGTGCGCCCTGCAGGCGGCTGGTTCGCCGCGGGTCCGCCCGGAGCGGCACCGCCGGGAACGCATTAGGGTACGGTAAAACTGCTGAGCGATCAAGGTTTCGCAGCGTCAGGACGGGGTGGCGAAATGGGCAAGGACGGCGTCGGCCATCCGCGACCCGACGACGCGCATGAGGTCCTCGCGGGTGGCACGGCGCACGCCCGCCACGCTCCCGAACGCGATCAGCAGCGCCTTCCGCTTTCTCGGGCCAATGCCCGCAATGCCATCCAGCTCGGACCGGAGGTCCCGCCTGGTGCGGGAGGCGCGGTGGAAGGTCACAGCAAACCGGTGCGCTTCGTCGCGGATGCGCTGGATGAGCAGGAGCGCCGGGCTGTCGCGCCGCAGCGCGATGGCGTCCTCCCGGTCGCGCGTGAACAGCAGCTCTTCCTTCTTGGCGATCCCGGCCGCGACCAGGCTGCCGAGGCCGAGGCTTTCGAGCGCCGCATAGGCCGCCGACAGCTGCCCCTTGCCGCCGTCGATGAGAATCAGGTCCGGGAACGGCCCGCCGGCCTCGAGGAGCGTCCGGTAGCGGCGCAGCACGACCTCGCGCATCGACGCGAAGTCGTCCAGCACGCGCGCCGCGGCCGGACCGGAGCCGTGGGCTGGCGCCACCGGCGGCCGCGGGCCGGCCCCTGGCAGCCCGAGCCCGGTGCCCCGGACCCGGAACTTCCGGTAGTCCCCCTTTTTCATCCGCCCGTCTTCGCACACCACCATGGAGGCGACGGTTTCGCTCCCCTGAATCGTGGAGATGTCGAAACACTCGATGCGGCGCGGCACGCCGGGCAGCGCCAGCACGCCGCGCAGCGTCTCGAGCGCGTCGTAGTTGGCGGCGACGTTTTCATTGAATCGCGCCTGGTAGGCGACCTCCGCGTTGCGGGAGGCCAGCTCGAGCAGGCCGCGCTTCTCGCCGCGCCGCGGCACGATGATGCGGATGCGGCGCCCGGCGCGCTCCGACAGCCAGCCTTCGAGCAGCTCGCCATCGGCCTGGGCGAACGGCACCGGCACGTGGATCTCGGGCGGCGGCAGCCGATCGGCATAGAACTGCTGCAGCGCGGCCTGGAGGACGTCGCCTTCGGTCAGGCCGGGTACCACGGCGGCGGCCGCCGCCGGCTGCGGCGCTGCCTCGCCGCCCGCCTCTGCCGGCAGCGCTGGCAGCGACGGCACGGCGGGCGCCGACGCCGGCGTACCGAGCACGCCGGCATCGGTCACGAGCTCGGTGCGCTCGACCACCCGTCCGCGGCGCATCTGGAAGATCTGGACGACCGCACCGGCCGGTCCGAGCTTCAGGCCGACCGCGTCGCGATCGCCGAACTCCGGGCTGGCCATTTTCTGCTGGCGGGTGCGGAGCGTCTCGACCGTCTTGAGCGCGTCGCGCAGCTGCGCCGCCTGCTCGAACCGTTCGGCGGCCGCCGCGTCGCTCATCCGCTCGCGCAGCGTCGTCACGAGCTCGTCGTTGCGCCCTTCGAGGAAGAGCTGCGTGTGGCCCACCGATACGCGGTACTCCTCCTCGGAACAGAGCTCGCGCACGCACGGGGCGGCGCAGCGCTTGATGTCGAACTCGAGGCAGGGGCGCGGGCGCTCGCCGGTGATCGTCTCGTTGCAGGAGCGGATGCCGAACAGCTTGTGGCTGAGCGACATCGCCTTGCGCGCGAGCGAAGCCGGCATGAACGGACCGGCGTAGAAGTGCTCGTCGCGCTCGACCCGCCGTGCCACCAGCACCCGGGGAAACGCTTCGCCGGTCGTGAGCTGGAGGTAGGGATAGGTCTTGTCGTCCCGCAGCAGGATGTTGTATTTCGGGGCGCGCTGCTTGATCAGGTTGTTCTCGAGCGCCAGCGCCTCGACGACCGAGTCGGTGACGATGACCTCGAGCCGCGCCGCCTCGTCGAGCAGCGCGTCGAGGCGGGGGCTGACCCCGTAGGCGCCGAGGTAGCTGCGCACGCGGTCGCGCAGCACGCGCGCCTTGCCGACGTACAAGGTTTCCCCCGCCTCGTTGTGATAGAGGTAGACGCCGGGCTGCTCCGGCAGGCGGGCGATCTGGGCCTTGAGTTCGCGGATTGGCATGCGCTACACTGCGCGCTTCACGCAGGTACCTGAACCCTTGAGTATACCGCGCGTCACGGCGCGGACAGCATCTCCATGACCTTCACCGGGCTCGTCGGCCGCGTCTTCATGTTTCCGCTGCGGCTGATCATCGACGCGTGCGTCGCGATGCGCATCCACCCCAACACGCTCACCTTCGTCGGGGTGCTCATCAATATCGCCGCCGCGTGGGCGCTCGGCCTCGGCAAGTTCGTCACCGCCGGCGTGATCATGGTGGTGGCCAACATCTTCGACTTCATCGACGGCAAGGTCGCGATCGAGCTCGAGGAAGTCAGCGAGTTCGGCGGGTTCTGGGACTCGGTCATCGACCGCTTCTCCGACCTCTCGCTCTTCATCGGCCTCATCTTCCTCTACTCGCGGCTGCACCGGACCGATTACGTGATGGTCGCGGCGCTCGCGATGATGTTCGCCATCATGACGAGCTACACGCGCGCCCGCGCCGAGTCGCTGATCGCCAAGTGCAAGGTCGGCTTCATGGAGCGTCCCGAGCGGATCGTCCTCTTCATGATCGGGGCGTTCACGAACCGGATGGCGGCGGTCCTCTGGGTCATCCTGGTGCTGTCGGTCTTCACCGTCGCCGACCGCATCATCCTGACCTACCGCGAACTGCGCCGGGCGCAGGAGGCGGTGGCATGAAGCGCACCGCCCTGCTCCCCGCCCGCGTCTTGTGGAATGCGTTCTTCTGGACCTACGAGCGCGCCACCTGGCAATACGACCTGATGGTCGTGGCCATCCTTGCCTTCGTGTGGCTCACGCCGCCCGACTGGCTCAACGATCCGATGGCGTCGGGGTCTGGGCCGGTGGGCTGGCTGCTGCGCACGCTCGGCTTCTGATCGCCCGCCGGGGTCCGGGCCCGGCAGCCTGCCCCTTGCCGCCGCCCACGTCCTACACGTCGTCGCGCTCGTCGTGGACGCCCAGATCCAGCGTCTTCCCCGTGAAATGAATGTCGTGCGCGGCAATCTTGTCGCGCAGGACCCGGCGCGCGGCGCCGTAATACGAGTGCGGCACGACCAGCCGGCGGGCGAAGTTGCGCATGCGGTACATCAGCACCAGCGTGAGCTGCTCCCCTTCCCGCCAGGTCAAGCCGCCGATCTGCGAGTACGGCACGAACCCGCCATCGGCCCAGATCCCGTCCTGGTAGAAGCCACGGCCGATCTTCAGGCTCAGCGGCTGGGCGTAGCTGTAATAGACGAGCATCATGCTCTCGCCGAACACGTCGCGCGGGTGCATCTTCAGCACGGCGAGCTTGCAGACGATCACCACCGCCAGGACGGCGGCCACCACGAGGAACAGCCGGTAGAGCGGCGGCGGCCCGCCCGGCCAGGTCAGGACCGCGGACGAGCGGATCCGCATGAAGCGGACGAGCTGGTAGAACAGCCGCAGGTTGACGACCAGGAAGAACACCCCGATGCCGAGCAGGAGATGCGGAAGCCGCTCCATGGGGATTCAGACCCCATTGTACCAACTTCAGGTTCCGCGGAGAGTGCGGCGGCGGGCGGCGGGTCAGCTGCCCAGGCGGGGATCGAAGCAGCGGCGGCAGCGCGCTTCGTAGGTGCCCTGCGCGCCGACCAGCACCCGCTCGCGGCTGACGATCAGCCGCTGGGTATGGTTGGCCGGGGCGCCGCACACCATGCAGATCGCCAGCGTCTTGGTGATGTATTCCGCGATGGCGAGCAGCTGCGGCATCGGCTCGAACGGCTTGCCGAGGTAGTCCTGGTCGAGCCCGGCCACCAGGACGCGCCGGCCCTGGTCGGCCAGCGTGGAGCACACCGCGGGCAGCTCGGGATCGAAGAACTGCCCTTCGTCGATGCCGACGACCTCAGTTTCGGGGCGGACCCGCTCGAGCAGCTCGCGCGACGAGGCGACGTTCTCGGAGGCAATCCGCATGTCGCTGTGCGAGATGATGTGATCGTCGCTGAAGCGGTTGTCGATCTTCGGCTTGAAGATCTGGACCGCCCGCCGGGCAATCTGCTCGCGGCGCAGCCGGCGGATGAGCTCTTCGCTCTTGCCGCTGAACATGCTGCCGGCAATCACTTCGATCCATCCGAGGCCGGGGCGAATCTGCTGGATGTCCATGCTGGACCCGCGCGCGGGCGGGAGGCGCGCCTAGGCGCGCGACAGGTATTCCCCGGTTTCGGTGCTGACGCGCACCTTGTCGCCGGGATTGACGAAGGGGGGGACCTGCACCACGAGCCCGGTCTCGAGCTTGGCCGGCTTGACCTGGGCGCTGGCCGTTGCGCCCTTGATCCCGGGCGCGGTGTCCTCGACGGTCAGGTCCACGGTGACCGGCAGCTCGATGCCCACCGGCTCGGCGCCGTAGAACTCGACGCTGATCACCGCGTCGGGAACGATGTAGTTCACCGCGTCGCCGAGGGCCTCGTGGGAGATGTGCAGCTGTTCGTAGGACTCGGTGTCCATGAAGTGGAACGAGTCGCCGTCGCGATAGAGATACTGCATCGCCCGCTCGTCGAGCGTCGCGCGCTCGACCGTGTCTTCCGAACGCAGCTTCTGGTCCGACAGCGAGCCGCTGCGGATGTTGCGGAACTTCACCCGCACGAACCCGCGGAGGTTGCCCGGGGTGACATGCTGCAGCTCGAGCACGCGGAACAGGTCCTCGCCGACCTTGATCAGCATGCCTTTCTTCATGCGTGTGGCTTGAATTGAACTCATGGTCTCTCTATCCGGCCCGGGAGACGTCCCAAACCCATCGATTTTAGCACGCGGCCCCGCGCCCGTGCGCCCCGCACATAGCCCGCGGCACGCCGCCCGTGGTACGATCGCGCCCGATGCCCTGCGACCCCCTCGGCGACCTGCGCGCCTGGCAGGAGCGCCTGGAACGGCTCTCCCGCCACCAGCCTGAATCGTGGGCCCCGCCCATCGACGTCTACGAAACCGACAGCTCCTACGTCGTCACCGCGGAGCTGCCGGGACTCGCGCGCGAGGACGTCGAGCTGGCCGTGGAAGACCGGCGGCTGACCATCCAGGGCCGCCGGGCGGCCCGGCCGGCGTCCGGCGGCGCGGTGCACTTCCACCAGGTCGAGCGGGGCTACGGCACGTTCACGCGCACGTTCGAGTTCGCGCACAAGATCAACGCCGATGGGGTGACCGCCGACCTCACCGAAGGCGTGCTCACCGTTACCGTCCTGAAGGCGCCGCCGCCCCCGGCCCGCCGGATCGAGGTCCAGTAGGCAGCCCCGTGATGACCCGACGACTGCTGGTTCCGGTGGTGTTCGCCACGATGGGCCTCGTGGCCGGCCTGGTGCTGACGGCGCGGCTGCGGACCGCCGACGTCAGCCTTGCGGCCGTCCCTGAGCCCGAGGCAGCACCGCAGGCGGCACGGGCGGTGCCGCCGACCGCGGGGCTCCCCGACCTGACCGGCATCGCCCAGCGTGCCATCGACAGCGTCACCAACATCTCGTCGACCCAGGTCGTGCGGTCGCCGATGGCCAACGACCCGTTCTTCCGGTTCTTCTTCGGCGACGACCTGTACCGCGACCGCCGGCAGCAGAGCCTCGGCTCCGGCGTGCTGGTGTCGGCGGACGGCTACGTCCTGACCAACCACCACGTCATCTGCGGATCGACGGACGGTCCGTGCAACACCCCGGACGTCCGCGTCGGTCTCACGGACAAGCGCGAGCTGCGGGCCACGGTCGTCGGTACCGACCCGCTCACCGACATCGCGGTGCTGAAGCTGGACGCCGCCGGGCTGCCGGTGCTCCCCTGGGGCGACTCCTCCAAGCTGCGCGTCGCCGAGTGGGTGCTCGCCATCGGCAATCCCTTCCAGCTCAATCAGACCGTCACGCTCGGGATCGTCAGCGCCACGAATCGCCGGCTCGAAGGGCGGGCGGGCGCGCAATACGAGGACTTCATCCAGACCGACGCGGCGATCAACCCCGGCAACTCGGGCGGCGCGCTGATCAACGCGCGCGGCGAGCTGGTGGGGATCAACACCGCGATCTACAGCGAGTCGGGCGGCTACCAGGGCATCGGCTTCGCCGTGCCGAGCAACCTGGCGCGGCACGTGCTGGACGACGTGGTGAAGTACGGCAGCGTGCGGCGCGGCACGCTGCGCACGCTGCAGCTGCAGCCGATGTCGCCGCAGATCGCCGCCGAGCTCGGCGCCCGGGACGCGCGGGGCGTGCTCGTGATCAGCCTCCATCCGAGCTCCGCCGCCTATGGCGCGGGGCTGCGCCAGTACGACATCATCTTCGGCTTCAACGGCACCGTGCTCGAAGACGCCTCGCAATTCATCCGGCTGCTCGCCGACGCGGAGATCGGCAGCACGGTGACCCTCGACGTCATCCGGCGGGGCGAAGCGCGCAAGGTGCGGGTGACCATCGAGGCCGCCGGCACCACCCGCCGCACCCGCGTCTGAGCCGGCCCCGCCCTTCGCCCTTCGCCCTCTGCCCTTCGCCCTTCGCCCTTCGCCCTTCGCCCTTCGCGCAGCGGCGCTTTCTGCCGGCCAAGCCACATCGCCCTGCCGCGCCTCGGCCCGTCAGCCCGTGACGGTGCGCCCGCTGCATTCGACGCGCGCTGCATCTCGCCATCCGGCGTTGCGGCTCGCTCGCATACAGACGGTATGCTCGCTCGCCGCGCCTTGGCTGCCGAGCGCAGCGCCCGTCTCGGTGCGACGCGGGCGCACCCTCACGGGCTGTCGGCGCGGAAAAATGCGCCGCCGGCGATGACCCGACGATGCCCGCTCCGGCTCGGGTCATGCGAGAGCCGGTGCGCAATCAGGTGGGCATCCAGGTGATCCGACTGGCAGTGCCGAATCGGCGCCTGCGCGGCCGGAGCGCCTGCGGCGCATTTTTCAGACTGCCGCTGTCGCGCTCGCCGAATCGCGCCGGCAGGCCGACATGGCTTGTCCGCCACGCGCCGCCGGTGGGCTTCGGCCTTCGCCCTTCGCCCTTCGCCCTTTGCCCTTGCCCTTGCCCTTGCCCTTTGCCCTTGCCCTTGGCCCTTGGCCCTTGGCCCTTTGCTTAGTGCGCCCATCAGGCGCGTCGACGCCGCCGCGCCCCGGCCTTGAACGCCGACACCGCCGGGCTCTCCGCCGCGGCGCACCGCCACGGATGCTCCATCCCGACGCTGATCCCGACGCGCGCGCCCCACACCACGTGGCGCGCCGGCAGGCCGTGATCCTCGATGCGGAGCGGCCCCGCGGTCAGGTCGAGGCGGTTCTGCGCGAGCGAGATGCCGAGCGCCCGCGAGAGATTGCCCGGGCCGCGGCACAGGCGCGCGCCATCGAGACGGGCGCCGGTGCCGGCGGCCCGGCGCCGCCGCATCAGCGCTTCCCCGTCGAGCGGCTCGAGCGCCCGGATCAGGACCGCCGCCGGCGATCCTTCGGGCTCCGTCACGGCGTTGACCAGGTAGTGCAGGCCGTAATTCAAGTAGACGTAGGCGATGCCGGGAGGGCCGTAGAGCGGGGCATTGCGGGCGGTCGGGCCGCGGGCGGCATGGCAGGCGGGATCGGCCTCGCCGATGTAGGCCTCGGTTTCGACGATCACCCCCGCGGCCGTGCCCGCCGGCGTGTCGTGGACCAGAACCTTGCCAATCAGATCGCGCGCGACGTCGAGCGTCGGGCGCGCGTAGAACTCCCGCGGCAGGATCACTGCCCGCGTCGGATCTTGATGCGCTCGACGGCGCGGCTGGCCGCCGTCGTCACGTCCTTGTTGCCATCCTTCACGGCGCGAAGCGCGGCCAGCGACGCGTCGCCGCCGATCTGCGCCGAGCACGTCGGCGACGCCCGCGCGGATGCCGGCGTCGGTCTCCTGCAGGCTGGGCAGCAGGTCGTTCTCGATCGGCCGGCCCGAACTCGATGAGGTATTCCTGCACCTGCAGGGTCGTCTTGCCGTCGTCCAGGAACTCGATCAGGCGGGGCACGTAGTTGCGCCCGAGCTTCTGCAGCGCGTAGGCCATGGCGGCCCGGACCATGTTGGACGGATCGTTGCCGGCGCCGGTTTCGAGCGCGCGTGGCGGCGCTGGAGTCGCCGGGCCGGCCCAGCCCTTCGGCGGCGGCGCGGCGGATGAACGGATCCTTGATCGGCCAGGCGCTCCGTGAAGACCGGCACGCTCGACGAGTGCGCGATCCGCGCCAGGCGTCGAGCGCCGACCAGGCGCCCTCGCCCTTGCCGTAGAACGATCGAGCTGTTCGGTCAGCGCGGAGACCGCGCGCGTCGTCGCGGATGGCGCCGAGCGCCCGCATCGAGGCGTAGCGGACCTCGGCGTTCGAGTCGTTGACCGCCTTGATCAGCGCGTCGCCGGCGGCCTTCACGCCGAGCCGGCCGGCGACCCGCGCCGCGGCGGTCCGGACGGCCGGATCGTAGTGATCGAGCGCCTTGATCAGCCGCTCGCTCGGCGCCGGGCGCCAGCGGCGCCGTTCGCGATCGACGCCAGCGGCGTAGATCGCTTCGAGCCGGACCCGGGCGTTCTCGTCGTCCACCGCCTGGAGCAGCGCGGTCGACCACCTCGGGCGGGGCCGGGCGGGGCCACGCCGCGAGCGGCCCGAGATCGAACGCCGTCGGCGCGCCGCCGCGGTTGCGCACTTCGACCAGGAAACCGAGCCGCCGCCGCGCCGGCACGTCTTCGACCAGGAAGAACGACAGCTCGGCGCCAATCGCCTCGAGCTGCATCGCGTCGAGCGGATCGGTGACGAGCGCGGCGATCGGGACGATCGCCTTCGGGATATTTCGCCTCGCGCAGCAGCCGCACCGCGCTCGAGGCGGACCTTCGGCTCCGGATTCCGCAGATTGCGGACGACGTCGTCGAACCGCGCCGGCTGGGCGAAGACGAGGGTGGCCGCCGCCGACGCGACCAGACCCGCGGTGAGAATCGCTCGCTTCATCACTGTCACTTCCGGTGGGCCGGGGCCGCGGCGGGGTCGTCCCGCCGCAGGGCGCTGGCGCGTGTCCGCTGCTAGGTCCTCGCGCTCGCCGTAGGCGTTGGCGCGGCCGACCGCGAGCACGTCGCGGAGGTAGCGGCCGGTGTGCGACGCCTCGACCTGCGACCACCTGCTCGGGCGTGCCGGTGGCGATCACGATCGCCCGCCCTCGTCGCCGCCCTCCGGCCCGAGATCGATGATCCAGTCGGCGGTCTTGATCACGTCGAGGTTGTGCTCGATGACGAGCAGGCTGTGCCCGGCCTGGAGCAGCTTCCGGAACGCGGCCAGCAGCTTCGCGATGTCGTCGAAGTGCAGGCCGGTCGTCGGCTCGTCGAGGATGTAGAGCACCCGGTCGCCGCTCTGCGACGACAGGTGCGCGGCGATCTTGATCCGCTGCGCCTCGCCGCCCGACAGCGTGGTCGCCGGCTGCCCGAGCCGCAGGTAGCCGAGCCCGATCTCGTCGAGCACCTGCAGCCGCCGCAGCACTTTCGGCGAGCTGCTGAAGAAGGTCAGCGCCTCGCGCACCGTCATGTCGAGCACCTGGTCGACGTCGCGGCCGCGGTACTTGACCTCGAGCACCTGCGGCTTGAAGCGCTTGCCCTCGCACTGATCGCACGGCACGAACACGTCGGCGAGAAACTGCATCTCGACCTTGACGACCCCTTCGCCTTCGCACGCCTCGCAGCGGCCGCCCGGCACGTTGAACGAGAAGTGGCTGGCGGTCAGGCCGCGCGCGCGGGCGTCCTTGGTCGACGCGAACAGCTCGCGGATCGGGTCGAACGCCTTGAGATAGGTCACCGGATTCGACCGCGGCGTGCGGCCGATCGGCGCCTGGTCGACCAGCACGACGTCGGTGACGAACTCCGCCCCTTCGAGCTTGCGGTGCGTGCCGACGCGGCGATCCCAGTCCCCCTTGGCCCGCTTCAGCGCCGCGTAGATGACGTCGTGGACCAGCGTGCTCTTGCCGGAGCCGCTGACGCCGGTGACGCAGGTCAGCATGCCGAGCGGGATCTCGACGTCGACGTCCTTGAGGTTGTGCTCGGCCGCGCCGGTGATGCGGATCCGCTGGTTGGTCGGCCGGCGGCGGACGGCGGGCACCGGAATCGCCAGCTCGTCGCGCAGGTACTTGGCGGTCAGCGAGCGCGGCTCCTGCAGCAGCGCCTCGAGCGTGCCGGAGAACACCACCCGCCCGCCCTGCTCGCCGGCGCCGAGCCCCATGTCCACGACGATGTCGGCGACCCGGATCATGTCGGCGTCGTGCTCGACGACCAGCACGGTGTTGCCCTGGTCGCGCAGCTTGCGCAGGATCGTGATCAGCCGCTCGTTGTCGCGCGAGTGCAGGCCGATCGACGGCTCGTCGAGCACGTAGAGCGTGTCGACCAGCGCCGAGCCGAGCGAGGTCGCCAGGTTGATCCGCTGCGATTCGCCGCCCGACAGCGTCGACGACAGCCGATCGAGCGTCAGGTAGTCGAGCCCGACGTCGCGCAGGAAGCCGAGCCGCTTGCGGATCTCGCGCAGCACCTTGTCGGCGATCGCCGCGTCCTTCTCCGACAGCGCCAGCGCGGCGAAGAACGCGTCCGCGTCGCGCACGGTCTGCCCGCAGACGACGTCGATCGTGCGCTCGCCGACCCGGACGTCGCGCGCCTCGCGGCGCAGCCGCGCGCCGCCGCACTCCGGGCACGTCAGGTAGCCGCGGTAGCGGCTCAGGAACACGCGGACGTGGACCTTGTACTTCTTGCGCTCGAGCCAGCGGAAGAAGCCCTTCACGCCTTCGAAGCTGGCGCCGTCCCCTTCGATGACGAAGCGCTTCTCGTCGTCGGTCAGCTCGGACCACGGCACGTCGAGGCGCACCCGGCCCCGGGCGGCGCGCTTCAGCTCGGCCAGCTGGGCGCGGTAGTGCGGCTTGCTCCACGGCTCGATGGCGTTCTGCTGGATCGACTTGGTCGGGTCCGGCACCACCAGGTCCATGTCGAGCTCGATGATGTTGCCGAAGCCGTGGCAGAGCGGGCAGGCGCCGAACGGGTTGTTGAACGAGAACAGCCGCGGCTGCGGCACCTCGTACTGGATGTTGCACGTGCGGCACTCGAACCGCTCGCTGAAGCGGTGCACCGGGCGGTGCCGCCACCTTCTGCCGGAGCTCGATCGCGAACGCGGCGCCGCCCCCTTCGATGTAGGCGGTCTCGATCGAGTCGGTGAGGCGGGCGCGCAGGTCCCCGTCGACCTTGAGGCGATCGACGATGACCTGCAGAGTCGGGCGGTCGCGCAGGGTCGTCGGGTCGACGTCGTCGAGCGTCACCGTCTGGCCGTCGACGTAGAGCCGGCCGAAGCCCTTGCGCCGAAGCGCGGCGAGCGTGTCTCGGCGATGGAGTCGACCAGACCCGGGAGTCCGGGCTGCGGCGCGCCGTCCTCGTCGGCGGATCCCTCGGGCGTGGCCGGTCCTCGTCGTCCTGCTCGACCGGCCGCGCGCGAGCGGGGGACGCGGACGACCGGCATGTCGAAGCCGATCAGGAGCCGCGTCCCGGCGGGCAGCGTCCCCGAGCGCGCCGGCCACGACCTCGGCCGTTTCCCGGACCACTTCCTTGCCGCAGTTCCGGCAGATAGGTCCGCCCGACCCGCGCGTAGAGCAGCCGCAGGTAGTCGTGGATCTCGGTGGTCGTGCCGACCGTCGACCGCGGGTTGCGGATGCTGTTCTTCTGCCGGATGGCGATGGCCGGGCAGATCCCCTCGATCGAGTCGACGTCCGGCTTCTCCATCCGCTCGAGGAACTGCCGGGCGTAGGCCGACAGCGACTCGACGTAGCGGCGCTGCCCTTCGGCGTAGATGGTGTCGAAGGCGAGCGACGACTTGCCCGATCCGCTGACGCCGGTCATGACGATGAGCGACCGTGGCGGGAGCGTCAGGTCGACGTTCTTGAGGTTGTGGGTGCGGGCGCCGCGAACGACGATCTGGCCGCGGGTCCGCGAGGTGCTGGACATGTACAGCCGGTGCTCGTCGAATTCGTGAACTGTCCATCGTAGCGCAGCGGTCATGGGCCCTCAACCTCGGCCAGGCGGGCGGACGCGCCCTCCGCGTGCCGATCGAGTCCGGGCCGCTTGCCGGATGCGCCTCCCCGCTAATGTGTTATTTTGTCGGCACGTGCCGGGGTGTCCGGGTCTGGCGACGCGACCGGATTTCAAGAGGGAGCTGTGTCAGTCCGTCTGTTCATCGGCAATCTGCCGTATACGGCGACCGAGGCCGACCTGCGAGAGCACCTGTCGAGCGTCGGCGTGCCGCGCCAGTCGTCCTGCCCGTCGACCGCGAAACCGGCCGCCCTCGAGGGTTCGCCTTCGTGGACTACGCGGATCGCGCGGTCGCCGAGGAGGCGATCCGGCGGTTCGACCAGCAGCCGTTCAAGGGACGGCCGCTCGCCGTCAGCGAGGCCCGGCCCCGCGAGGACCGGTCCGGGCGGCTTCGCGCCGCGCCCGGCGGCTTCAGCAGCCCGCGGCCCGGTGGCCCGCCTCCGGGCGGCGCCCCGCGCCCGGCGGCTTCGGCGGCCCGCCGCGCCGGGGGGGTTCTCGGCGCGCCCCGACCGGGCGGCGGCGGTGGCCCGAGAGCCGAAACTTCGGCCCGGACGCGCCGCCCAAGAACAAGCGCAAGCCGCCGCGCAAGGACGGCGACCGCGGCCCGAAGGGCCGATCAAGGAGCGTCCGGTCAGCCGTCTCTACGACGACGACGAGGACTGGCGCGCGAAAGACGAGGAGCCGAGCGTCGAGATCGACGACATCGCCACGAGCGCAAAAGACGACGACGGGAACGACTCTGCAGCGGCCGGAGCGGAGGAAGACACGGCCGACAACGACAAGGACTAGAACCGGCGCGCATCTTCTGAGCTGCGCACTCGCGAGATGGACACACACGTCAAGATACTTGGCGCGCTCTACCGGGCCTTCAGCGCCCTGTCGCTGCTGGCCGCGCTGTTCATCCTCCTCGCCGTTGGCGGGGCGGCCGGCATCGTCGGGACGGCGGCGGACCCCGGCGACGCCGCTATCGCCATTCCGATCATCGGGATCGCGGGATTGGCGCTGGCCCTGGTGCTGCTCGTGCTCGCACTCCCCGGCCTCGCCGCGGGCTGGGGCCTCCTACAAGCCGTGGTCGCGGGTCCTCGGCATCGTGTTGTCCGTGCTGAATCTCCTGAACTTCCCCATCGGAACGGTGCTCGGCATCTACGGGCTGTGGGTATTGCTCAACAAGGACACGGAACGACTCTTCACTCGGACCGGGCTCACGCCGACGGTTTGAGGTCTCTGCACCTCGGCTGCCGTCCGCAGCGTGATCCTTGCATAGGCTAGAACGTGTCGCAGTCGCACACCGCGACGGAACAATGGCAAAGCTTCGAGCTGCGCATGCGGAGGCGCCGGTTCGACCGCTGTGTCCTTCGCGCGGCCGCCGCGCTCGACGCCGAGTTCCTGGAAGCCGCGAAAGAGGCGATTGAAGAAGCGGAGCGCCTGAGCTTCGAGGACCCGGATGTCGCGGAGCTCAAAGCCCGGCTCCAGGTCCTGGAGGCCCTCGAGGGGGCCGCGCTGCATCCCGGCGCCATTTCCGACACACCCGCCCACGCGGCCGAGACGGTCCCGGATCCCGCTCCCGCGCCGGTCGAACCTGTTGTCACACCCGGCGTCCCGGTTGCCGTTGCCGCGCCAGCAGTGCCGGCGCCCGTAGCGGTGCCAGCGCCGGCCCAGGCCGGACCCGGTCGCCGCAGGCTGGCCGCGGCGGCAGCGTTCGCGCTGGCGGCTTCAGTCGCCGGCTGGGCCATCTTCGCGACAGACCTCCCGTCGCGAGTGCAGCCTGCCCTGGCGGCAGCGGCGAACTGGCTGGCCGCCCAGCGCACAGCGCTGTCGACCTCGGTGTCCGCGCCCGCGCCGACGGTGGCCCTGCCGTTCGAGGAAGCCCCGCGCACGGCAGCGGCACCACCAATGGCAACCGAAACCGCCGCCAGCGCTCCGATCGATCCTCCGCCGCCCGCGGCTGACCCCGCTGCCGGGGACGAGGTCAACCCGGAGCCGTCACGAGCCACCACCACGGCGGGAACCGCCGGATCAACGGCGCCACCAGCAGCCGCCGCCCCACCCGCGGAGCGGATACCGCCCCTTGTGACCACACCGGCCCGCGAGGCAGTGACCGGGCGCCCGGCGCCCGCACTCGCCGCGCGTACGACCGAGAGCCCGGCGGCGCCACCCGGGCCTGCGCCGGCTGCCGTCCCACCACCGGTTCGCGTGGCGGCCGGCGCCGACAGCCTCGCGGCCAGGGCTGCGCCAGTACCGCTTCCGTCCATGCCGGTCACGGCAGCGCCGGCGCTGCCCGCCGCTCCTTCACCCTCGCCAGCGTCACCCTCCCCAGCGCCACCAGCGGACGCCTCCCCGTCACCGGCAGCAGCCGCGGCTGCCAACGAGCGTCTGGTGCGTGCGACCCTGACGAGATACGAAGCGGCCTACAGCGGCCTCGACGCGGCCGCCGCGCGCGCGGTGTGGCCGTCCGTGGATCACCGCGCGCTGGCGCGCGCCTTCGATGGCCTGGAGTCCCAGCGTTTCTCGCTGGAGCGATGCAACGTCCGGTTGAACGGCGGGTCGGCACAGGCGGACTGTTCGGGCAGTGCGCAGTGGACACCCAAAGTCGGCGGCGGCGCGCAGACGGCCTCGCGCCGGTGGCAGTTCGAGTTGAAGCAGAACAACGGCGACTGGGTGATCGTCCGCGCCAGCGTCCGCTGAGCGCGTGCCCCGAGCCGGCGCGGCCGGCGTCCGAAGCGCACTAGAACCCGTATTCGAAGGCGACCGACGGCGTGATCGGCGCGGTCAAACCGGACGCCGTGAAGTTCCAGCGGATGTTCGCGCCGAGCACCACGGTGCCCGCCGGGTTCCATTTGAAGCCGGTGATACCGCCCGCCACCAGCTGCCCCGGTTCCCCTCCAGTCAAGCGAATCGTCTGCACGCCGGCGATCGTCGGGTGGGGGAACGTCGACAGCTGGAGCGGCCGCAGCTCTTCAACGCGGCGCCCGAGCAGCTCGGCCGTCAGCGACAGCCGCGGATGGACGGCCACGGCAGCGGCCGCACCGAACATCAGTTCATCCGACACGCCGCCGCGGATGATGCCGGTGTTGCCCGACAGCATCAGCGGTCCCCGCTCGATCGCGGCGATGCCCACCAGGCGGAAACCGGCGGTGCCGGCCCCGAGCAGGTTGTCGGCATTTCCCGTCGGCAGCCGCACTTCGCCCGCGATGGCGACCCCGCCGCTCCGCGCCGACACCAGCGTGTACTTGCCGCGCAGGGCCACGTCGGCCACGCCGCTGGCCGTTGCCGATGCGCTCGCCTGGGTGAAGGTCTGCCCGCGATAGACGTTGATGCGCTCCCCCTCGAGCGACAGGCGCACGAGCGGCAGGGCCGCGCCAATCTCGAGACGGTCGCTGATCCCGACGCTGGCAAAGGCCGTCAGCGTGCTCGTCCTGATCCGCAGCGTCAGCGAGTCGGTGTCGAACGGCGCCGGCTCGTCGGTGAAACGGTTGGCGGTCGTCAGGAACGCGCCGGTGCGGAGCTCCTGCCCGTCGAGCTGGTCGAAGCTCGAGGAGGTGCCGGAGATGCCGAACGAGGCGCGGCCGTTCCCCGGCGTCAGGGCCCGCTCGATGAAGAAGCCGCCAAAACTGTCGGTGGCACGCTCGACCGTGCCGAGCTGTGGATTCAGCCGGTAAAGAAAGCCACTGGAGGAGGTCGCGATCGGCACCGTCGTGAGATTGACGATGAGGGCGCGCGTGATGGTATCCCGCGCGGTTTCCGCCGCCGCGCGGTCGCGCTCGAAGTCCCCGGTCGGCACTGCCTGATTGGTCACCAGGAACGAAATGATCTCGGTAACCGTGCTCTGCGCACGGGCCTCCGTGGGGACGAGCCCGGCAAGTAACACGCCGAGCAGAGCCGCTGCCAGTGATCGCATTGTCATACCGTCGTTTCCCGCCGCTCCGGAAGAGCATTCGACCTCGTGCGTTCCATGCACGATGGCCGCCATCTTACCTTGCGCGCGACGAGCGCTCCACCGTGGACCGCGCCGGCGCCCGGCTCAGTTCGCGGCGTCAATTTCCGGCTGGTACACTGAATGCGTAACGCTCACGTGAAGGCGTCGGCTGGCCCACGACAGGCCGTCCAGGCCTCATGTCAGCCGGGAGAAACAGTGAAGCTCACGTCATTTACCCAGCGGGCGCGGCTGCGCCTCGCGGCCGGGCTGGCCGTCGCGTCGATGGCCAGCGGCTGTGCTGTCGAACACCGTGTCGTCAAGCAGACGATGGCGCCGCTCGCCCAGCCGGGGCCGGCGCCCGTCGCCTGGTTCGGGCCGAGCCTCCCCGGGGACCTGATCGACCTCGGCCGCTGGCGTCAGAGTGTTGGCCCGCCCGTCGTGATGACGGCCAGCGCGCCCGCGGCCTCAGCCGATCGCCTGATCGTGGTGAACTGGAATACCCACGTCGGCGGAGGCGACATTCCACGGCTGTATCAGCACGTCCGGGACCGCGTCGGCTCGCGGGTCCCGATTGTCTTCCTGCTGCAGGAAGCCTATCGGTCGGGCCCGGAAGTGCCAGCGTCACTCACCCCGACCGCCACCTTCGCCTCGGTGATCAGGAGCCTGCGCCGCGACGGCCGGCGGGATGAAGTGGAGGCAGTGGCGTCGGCCCTGGGGCTGCACGCCTATTACGTGCCCTCGATGCGGAACGGCGGCCCGCTGGCGTCCGACGAAGACCGCGGCAATGCGATCCTCTCGACCGTGCCGCTGACCGACCTGTCGGCCATCGAGCTGCCCTTCGAGCGGCAGCGCCGGGTCGCGGTCGCCGCCACGGTCAGCGGCGTGACGTCGACCGGCGAGCCGTGGCGGCTGCGCGTGGTGTCGGCTCACCTCGACAATATGAGCGGCGCACGTCGGCTGTGGATTGCGGGCGGCGAGTTCGGCCGCACGCGCCAGGCTCGCGGGCTCGTCACCGCGCTGGGCGAGCAGGCGCCGCTCGTGCTGGGCGCCGACATGAACACGCTGTTCGGCTTCCGCGACGCCGCCTACACCGTCACCGCGCGGGCGTTTCCGGACACCCGCGTTTCGGACCGCCGGGCCACGTTCCACGGCATCCTGCGGCTCGACCACCTCTTTTTCCGGCTGGACGACGGCTGGCGCGCGACGTTCCAGCGCACCGACGACAACTTCGGCTCGGACCATTACCCGCTGGTCGGCGAAATCAGCTTCGCCAGCCCGGCCTCCTAGCGCCGCCCCGTCTGGCCGGTGGCGCCCCAGGCGAGGGGTATAATCTACCTCCCTCCATGGGCATCTCTGCAGGCACGTCCGTCGGGCCCTATCGAGTGATCTCGCAGCTCGGTGCCGGCGGCATGGGCGAGGTGTACCGGGCCCAGGATCCGCGCCTGTCCCGCGAGGTCGCGCTCAAGGTAATCCGCCGCGCCCTGTCCGTGGGGCCCGACGCGCAGGACGACGCCCTCGACCGGCTGCTGCGGGAGGCCATCCTCGCCTCGGCGCTCAACCACCCCAACATCGTCACCATCTACGAGACCGGCACCGTCGAGGACGATCGCTACATCGCGATGGAGCTGATTGAAGGGACGACGCTCCGCGATGCTGGCCGCGCAGGCGGCCTGCCGGTGGGCCGCGTCATCGGCGATCGGCGGCAGGTGTGCGAAGCGCTGGCGGTGGCGCACGCCGCGCAGATCGTGCACCGCGACATCAAGCCCGACAACGTGATGGTGCGGCCGGACGGCTACGCCAAGCTGCTCGACTTCGGCCTCGCCAAGGCTGCAGCCCGACGTGGTGACTGCCGGGACGACCGCAGTCGGCACGGAGGCGGGGCTGCTGCTCGGCACGATCGGGTACATGGCCCCCGAGCAGGCGCGCGGTGAGATTGTCACGCAGGAAGCGGATGTCTTTGCGCTGGGCGTGATGCTCTACGAGCTCGTCACCGGGCGGCATCCGTTCGTGGCGCCCTCCCAGATGGCGACGCTGCACGCCCTGCTCTGGGAATCCCCCGAGCCGCCCGGGCGGGTCAACCCGGAGCTGCCGCGGGCGATCGATCAGCTGATCGTGGAGATGCCTGCAGAAGGACGCGCGGCTGCGGCCCGGGGCCAGCGAAGTGATGTACCGGCTCACCCTGGCGCACGATTCGACGATTGCCGTCGCGCTCTCGGCCGTCACCGTCACCCGGCCCGACCGCAACGCCACGCGCGACTCTCGGTCGGCCGCGACCAGGAGCTCGACGCCCTGCAGGACGAGTTCGAGCGGGCCCAGCGCGGCAAGGGGCGGCTGGTCGTGATTGCGGCGGAAGCCGGCATGGGCAAGACGTCCCTGCTGGACGCGTTCGTGAAGCTGCTCGACGAGCCGCAGGAGCCGGTGCGGGTCGGCCGCGGCCGGTGCTCGGAACGGCTGGCTGGCAGCGAGGCCTACCTGCCGATGCTCGAGGCGCTCGACGGGCTGCAGAAGCAGCGAGCAGCTGGGCAGCGTCACCCGGCTGATGCGGGCGCTGGCGCCGAGCTGGTACGCGCGGGTGATCGCCCCGTCCGACAACGACTCGTCGGCGGCCCGCCTCGCCGCCGACACGTCGGGAGGCTCACCGGAACGGCTGAAGCGGGAGCTGGCCGCGCTGTTCGAGGAGCTCGCCCGCATGCAGCCGGTCGTCCTGTGCTTCGACGACATGCACTGGGCGGACCCGTCCACCACCGATCTGCTGGGATATCTTGCCCGGCGGATTGACAACGCCCGGCTGCTGATCATCGCCACCTGCCGGCCGTCGGACCTGGCCCAGGCGCGGCATCCGTTCCTGGCGATGAAGCTCGATCTCCTGGCGCGCGGCATGTGCCGCGAGCTGGCGCCGGGCTCGCTCGACCTCGGCGCCGTGGCCAGGTACATCGCCCTGCAGTTTCCCGAGCACACGTTCCCCTCGGACTTCGCGCGGGTGGTGCATGGGCGCAGCGAAGGCAACCCGCTGTTCATGACGGAGCTGCTGCGCGACCTGCGGCGGCGCCAGCGCGTGCGGTTGCAGGATGGACGGTGGACGCTGGCCGAGCGTCTCGACGCCGTGGAGCGGGAGCTGCCGGAAACGGTCCGCAACGCGGTGCAGCGCAAGATCGAGGCGCTCGAGGACGCCGACCGCCGGCTGCTCGGCGCCGCCGCGGTCCAGGGCGTGGACTTCGACTCGGGCATGGTGGCCAACGCCCTGCAGCTGCCCGAGGCGGACGTCGAGGATCGGCTGGAGCGCCTGGAGCGGGAGCACGCGCTGGTCCGGTTCGTGGAGGAGTTCGAGGCGCCCGATCGCAGCCTCACCCTCCGCTACCGGTTCGCGCACCAGCTGTATCACGCGGCGTTCTACGACGCGCTGCGCGGCACGCGGCGCGCGGCGCTGAGCCGGGCGATCGCCGAGCGGACCATCCAGCGCGCCGGCGAAGAGGCCACTGAGCTCGGCGGCGCAGCTCGCGGTGCTGCTCGAGGCGGCCCGCGACAACCTCAAGGCGGCGCGCTACTGGAACCTGGCGGCCCAGGCGGCCGGGCGCCTCTACGCGCACGACGACAGCGACGCGGCTGGCCCGCCGCGGCCTCGCCCTGCTGCGCGGCGAGCCCGACACGCCGGACCGGGCCGGCACCGAACTCGACCTCCAGGTCACCTACGCCATGGCGCTCAAGACCGGCAGGGGCTATGCGGTGCCGGAAGTCGGCGCCGCCTACGCCCGCGCCCGCGCGCTCTGCCGCCAGGTGCAGGACCCGGCCCGCGTGGTCCCCGTCCTCGTCGGCCTGGCCGCGCATCACATCGTCGCGGGCGAGATCACCACGTCGCGGGATGTCGCCGTCGAGATGCTCCACCTGTTCGAGCGGCTGGGCGACCCGAACCTCAAGATGATGGGCAACTGGTCGCTCGGCGCGGCGCTGTTCCACCTGGGCGATCTGCAGAGCGCGCACGTGCACCTCGAACGCGGCCTGGCGCTGTACGATCCGGCGTTCCACCGCCAGCGGGTGTGGCAGACCGGCATCGAGCCGGGCGTCTTCTGCCGGTCCGAGCACGCGCGGGCGATGATGCTGCTCGGGTTCCCCGACCAGGCCCTGGCGTCGGTGCGGCAGGCCGTCACCGAGGCGCGGGCGCTCGACCACCCCCAGCCGCTCGCGTTCGCCCTGCTCTTCGAGATATTCGTCCACCTCGGGCGGCGCAGCCCGCTCGACGTCAAGCGCGTTTACGAAGAGCTCGCCGCGGTCTGCCAGGCGCATGGCATTGCCCAGGAGATCGCAGTGGGCCGCCCCGCTGTGCGGGCGGGCCATGCTCGAGCTCGGGGATACCCAGCGGGGCCTGCGGGTGCTCGAAGAGGGCCTGGCCGCACACACCATCACCCGTTCCGCCCTGCTCCGTCCCTACTACTTCGTCCTGCTCGCGGGCGCGCTGCTGCGCGTCAAGGAGTTCGTGCGGGCGGCAGCGGGCGCTCGAAGACGCCCACGCGGTGGCCGTCGCCACCGGGCAGCACGCCTATGCGTCGGAACATTCGCGGCTCGAGGCCGAGCTGCTCGCCGCCACGGGGCGCCGCGAAGATGCCGAAGCGCGCTACATCGATTCGCTGACCACCGCCCGCATGCAGGGGGCGTTATGGCTGGAGCTGCGGGCGGCGCGCGGCTATGCCAACCTGCTGGCCGGAAAGCGGCCGCACGGTCGAGGCGTACCGGACGCTGCAGCCGGTTGTCGCGCGCCTGACCGAGGGACACGATACGCTTGACTACATGTACGCCGACGCGCTGTTGAAGACGCTCCAGGAGTAGCCGCCACCCTTATGTCTCTGCGACGCTGGCTCGGGCTGTCGAACGAGGCGGAGGAACCGCCGCTCGGCGGCATCGAAGTGGTCGAGCGGGCGCTCGAGGGGCTCGACGCCGAGCGGGCCCGCTACGTCGCCTGCTTCGCCTACATCCTCGGGCGCGTCGCGCGGGCGGATCACCGCATCACGGCGCTGGAGTCCTCGGAGATGGAGCGCCTCATCGTGGAACGGATGGGGCTGCCGCCGCCCCAGGCGGCGCTGGCCGTCCAGATCGCGACCACGCACGGCGTCCGTCACGGCGGGACCGAGGACTTCCTGGTAACGCGGGAGTTCGCGCGGATTGCGGATCGTGAGCAGCGGCTCGCGCTGCTCGACTGCCTCTTCGCGCTATCATCGTCGGACCGGTCCATCGTGACGCTCGAGGACAACGAAGTACGCCGGATCGCGAGTGAGCTCAAGCTCGAGCATGCGGACTTCATCAATGCGCGCACCATGTACCTCCAGCACCTGAAAGTGCTGGGGCGGGGGGATACCGCGTAGCGGCCGGGCGCCTGGCGGACAGGCCGCGAATGGCGGCGGACGGGATATCGGCTCCGGGAAGACTCAATTTATGGCTACCACGATAGGCAGAGGCGTCAACATCACCGGCTCACTGACCGCCGACGAGCCCGTATCCATTGTCGGCACGCTCAATGGGGAGCTGCTCGCGGCCAACCATGCGGTGACCGTCGAGACGGGGGGGCGCGTGGATGGCGCCGTGACCGCCCGGGTGATCACCGTGCAGGGAGGCACCGTCGGGCGGCTCATTGCGCGCGACATCGTGCGCGTGCTGGAGGGGGCGACGGTCCGCGGGGATGTCGCGTCGCCGAAGCTGGCGATCGAGGAAGGTGCCTTGTTCAACGGCAAAGTGGACGGCGGCGCACGGGCCGAGGCGGCCACGCGCGTGGCGAAGTACCGGCAGAACGGGGGCACCCCCGAGGCCGCCCAGTCCTGAGGCGGGCGGCTGCGACGTGCGGCCCGGCCGGCCGGCTGCGGTCCAGTCGTGGTAAAATCCTGCGTTCCGGCTGTAAGCCGGCCTCCCGTCAGCCGACGTAGCTCAGTTGGTAGAGCAGCTGATTCGTAATCAGCAGGTCGTCAGTTCGAGTCTGACCGTCGGCTCCAGCATCCTACTTCGAACGCTTTGACTTGCGCGCGCTGTTCAGCGCAACCGCCTGGCGGACGAGCGCCTTGAAGGCCGCCGCATTCACCTTTTCCCCTTCGTGGATGTCGATCGCGCGGCGAACGTTGCCGTCGAGGCTCGCGTTGACCTCCTTGTACGATTCGCCGGTGCAGATGATGCCGTCGTGCGACCACACGGGGGTGCCTGGCCTGGTGGGCTTGACCCACTTCCACTCCTCGACGACGTCCGGGTCGGCCTGCTTGATGAGCCCGCGCATCCTGGCGAGGGCGTCCCCCCGCCAGTCTCCGAGTTCGGCGATCCTCTGCGAGATGAGTGCTGATGCCGGCTGGTCCTGGCTCGCGTCCGACTTCTTCATGTCTCCCTCCTTCATCGCGCAGCCGGGCCGGCTTCGCAGCGCGATCGTCACCGCGGCGGGGCGTTCGCCGGCCGCGGAGGGCCCCCGGTTACGGATGTGTCACAATGCGCCCATGCTTACGACCGCAAGCTGCGGCCTGCACCTCGAAGACCGGCCGATGACCGCCGGCGGTTCCCACGAGGCGGCACTCTCGGCGTCGCAGGCCGGTGCACGGACGCCATCCGGGCCGCGGCGCCCGGCTCCCTGCACTCCCTGACCCCCACGCTCATGGTATCCGCGGCATCGACCTGTTGACGGCCGGGCAACCAGCAGAGCGCGGCGGCGCACGCGACGAGTCATTGGTCCGCGTCATCGGCACCTTCGGCCTCGCGGCCGCGATCGTCAACATCACGATCGGCGGCGGCATCTTCCGCCTGCCGGCGAGCGTCGCGGGATCGCTCGGCGCCGCCGCCCCGCTCGCCTACGTCGTCTGCGCGGTGGCGATGGGACTGATCGTGCTCTGCATCGCCGACGCCGGCAGCCGGGTGCCGCTGACTGGCGGACCCTACGCCTATGTCGGCACGGCGTTCGGCCCCTATGCCGGCTTCCTGTCGGGCGTGCTGCTCTGGATGCTCGGCACCTTCGCGGCGGCCGCCGTGTCCACCGTGTTCGCGTCGAGCGCCGGCCTGCTGGTGCCGGCGCTGCGCGGCCGCGAGCGCGAAACGCTGACGCTTGCCGCCACCCTGGCGTTCTGGGCCGCCAGCAACGCGCGCGGCGTCGCCGTCGGCAACCGACTGAACGCCATCGCCACCGTCGCCAAGCTGCTGCCGCTCATCCTCCTCGCCGGCGCCGGACTGTTCTTCATCGAGCCGGCCAACCTGGCGTGGAACGGCACCCCGGCCACGGCTGATGTCGCCCGGACGTCGCTGCTGCTCATCTTCGCCTTCGCGGGCGTCGAAGTGGCGGTGGTCCCCAGCGGCGAGGTTCGCGACGCCGCGCGGACGGTGCCCCGGGCCATCGCCATCGCGCTGGTCGGCGTCACCGTGCTCTACATCCTGCTGCAAGTCGTGTCGCAGGGCGTTCTCGGGGATGCGCTCGCCCGCTCCACCGTATCGCCGCTGGCCGAGGCCGCGGGGGCGTCGCTCGGCGGCTGGGCGGGCTCGCTGCTGCTGGCCGGGGCCACGATCTCGATGTTCGGCCACCTCGGCGGCGTCACGCTGGCGATGCCCCGCATCGTCTACGCCCTGGCGCGCGACGGTTTCCTGCCGCGCGCACTGGGTCGCGTCCACCCGCGTTCGCACGCGCCGCAGGCCGCCATTCTCTTCCAGTCGGCGCTCACGCTCGGGCTCGCCGTATCCGGCTCGTTCGAAAAGCTCGCCATCCTGGCCAACGTCTCCGCGCTCGTGTTGTATCTGGGCTGTGCGCTGGCCTCGTGGCGTCTCAGGGTGCTCAACGTGTCGGCCACGGCCGGCGGCGGCGTGCGCGGCCCGTTGGGCGCCGCGGCGCCGTGGCTCGCGTGCCTCGTGATCGCCTGGCTGCTGACCGGGCTCACGCGCGACGAGTGGATCGCCTTCGGCGCCTGTGTTGCCGCCGCGTCGGTCATCTACCTGGCCGCCCGGACACGCCGGGCCGCGTAGGCCGCCCGACCCGGGCGTCGTTCCAGCATCGCAGCTGCGGCAAGCACGCGGGCGGAGCGAAGCACGATAATAGAACCCATGTCTGCGCCGTCCTTGCCCGCTCCCATTCTCGTCGCCGACGACGCTGGCCTCGGCCGGCTCGCGGAGGACCTCGCCCGCCATCCGGTCGTGGCGGTCGACACCGAATCGAACAGCCTGCACGCCTACCGCGAACGTGTGTGCCTGATCCAGTTCTCCACCCCCGCGGCTGACTATATTGTCGATCCCCTGCGGCTGCCCGTGCTGGATGCACTCGCGCCCCTCTTCGCCAATCCGGAGCAGCAGAAGGTCTTCCATGCGGCCGAATACGACATCCTCTGCCTGAGACGCGATTACCGCTTCGAGTTCGCCAACATCTTCGACACCATGAACGCCGCGCGGGCGCTCGGCTGGCCCCAGGTCGGCCTCGCCGCCATCCTGGATAAAGAGTTCGGCGTGACGATGAACAAGAAGTATCAGCGGGCGGACTGGAAGCGCCGGCCGCTCACGCCGGAACAGCTGGACTACGCGCGGCTGGACACGCACTATCTCGGGGCGCTGCGCGACCGGCAGTTCCGCGAGCTGACGGCGTCCGGCCACTGGTCCGAGGCACAGGAGGAGTTCGAGCGCCTGGCGCGCCTGCGCGGCGACGCGGGCGGCGTGACCAACGGCTCTGCCGCGTTCTGGCGGGTCAAGGGGGCGCGCGATCTGACGCCGGCACAGGCGGCGGTCCTCCGCACCCTGCACGCCTATCGCGAGCAGCAGGCCGAGCGCATCGATCGGCCGCCCTTCAAGATCATGGCAGAAGCCGCGCTGCTCGAGCTGGCGCGCCGCGCACCGCGCCGGGCCGACGAGCTGCACGGCATCGCCGGCCTGACGCCGGATCAGGTCCGCCGCCACGCCGCGGGCCTCCTGCAGGCAATCGAACAGGGACGCCAGGCGCCGGCCGAAACGCCACCCGCCGACGACCGCGAACCGGAAGACGTGCTCGATCGCTACGACCGGCTGCGCATGTGGCGCAAGGACAAGGCAAAGGCGCGGGGCGTCGAGTCCGACGTGATCCTGCCGCGCACGGCGCTCTGGGAACTGGCCCGGCGACAGCCGCGCACCCCCGGCGAGCTGGTCGACATCACGGACATCGGGCCGTGGCGTCGGCAGAAGTACAGGGAGGAGATCCTGGCCGTGCTGTCGGGCGCTGCTCCCGCCACGGGACGCCGCTGACGGCGCCGCCCTTCCGCCAACGTCGGCGTCAGGGCTCCTGGCCGAGGCGTGGACTGGGGGAGCCGTGTTTGATGTACCAATGTACTTTATGAATGAGCTCAAGGTGGCCGAGGCGCGGGCCCGGTTCGGCGAGCTCCTGGATGAAGCCGAGAAGGGTGAGCCGGTCGTCATCGAGCGGCGGGGCGTGCGGTTCCGGGTGATCGCCGAGCCGGCGCCGAAGACCGCCGGCCCCAGGGCCGCGCTCTTCGACTTCGTCGATGCCGGCGTGCTCGCGGGGCAGTGGACGTGGACAGCTGGCCCGTCGGGCCTGGCGTTCGCGGCCCGGCGGAAGCGCCGGTGATCCTGCTCGACACGCATGCCGCCATCTGGCTCGCCCAGGGGCATCGCCGGGCCCGGCCGCTCGGCAAGTTCGCCCGTCTCTACCTCTCCCCCGCCAGCGTGCTCGAGGTGCAGTTCCTGATCGAGGCCGGGCGCCTGACGCCCCGGACCGGCTCGTCGGCCACGGTCCTGGCCGGCGACGAGCGCTGGCAGCTCGATGAGCCGCCGGCGGTGAAGTGGTTCTCGGCCGCGTGCGAGCTGGCGTGGACGCGCGACCCCTTCGATCGCCTGCTCGCGGCGCACGCGCGGATGCGCGGCTGGAAGCTCGCCACCGGCGACGAGCTACTGCTCGCGCACTTGCCGGCAACCGGCGTCGTCGCGCTCTGAGCCCGGTTCTTCCTTCTGCTTTCCCCGCGCACGGGCGCTGCCCGACGGTGCGGGCACGGCGGCTGTGACCGGACCGCGACGCCGTCGGCCAGACGATCACGCAGGACGGCGGCCGCACGGTCGTTGGCGTGGTGGGCAACGTCCGGCACGGCTCACTCGAGGAGGCCGGCGGGAGCGAGATGTACATGCCCTATCGCCAGACCAGCGACTGGCAGGGCATGGAGATGGTCGTCCGCAGCCCGCGCCCTCCGGCCTCGCTGGCACCTGAGGTGCGCGCCGCGCTCGCCGCCTACGATCCCAGCCTGCCGACCGGCGAGCTCTACGAGCTCGATCGTTTGATCGACAGCGCCGTCGCGCCCCGCCGCCTCACCACGCAGGTGCTCGGACCGCTCTCAGCGCTCGCCCTCGCGCTGGCGGCGCTCGGGCTGTACGGCGTCGTCGCCTATTCGGTGACGCAGCGCACGCAGGAGCTCGGCATCCGCATGGCCATCGGTGCCCAGCGGCGTGACGTCGTTGCCCTTGTCGTCCTCGGCGGCCTCAAGCCCGTCGGCCTCGGGATCGCTTTGGGGCTGGCGGGAGCCCTGCTCCTGACCCGGCTCCTCAACTCGCTGCTCTTCGGTGTGACCGCGCACGACCCGCTGGCGTTCGCCGGCAATGCCATCCTGCTCGCCGCCGTGGCGCTCACCGCGTGCCTGCTCCCTGCCCTGCGCGCCACCCGCGTCGATCCGCTGCCGGCCCTGCGCGCGGACTGAGGACGGGATGGCGGCGCTACCCGCTACTGCCCGCCGCCCTGCGTGGCCCGCAGGATCAAGGTGTCGTTCCTGGCGCTGCCCGGCCGCGCGGCTGCCGCGCGCGCAACCGCTGCAAGGAAAGCACCAGCCTACGACTCGACGATCGCCGCGAGAAACTCCCGCGTGCCCGGCGGCCCGCTCAGCGTCAGCCGCACCGGACCGCCGCCGGGCTCGACGGTCATGTTGAAGCGCAGGAACCGGCAGCACCGCCGCTCCGCGTCGATCGCTGCGGCAATCGCCGGGATGGCGTCGGGCGCAAACACGAGCCGCAACCCGTCGTCGACATCTTCGCGGACGAGGGCGCGACGCGCCAGGCCGGACAGCAGGTCGGCCCGGCGCGTGGCGAGCGTCTCCGCCGACAGGCTGCAGAACACCGGCAAGTCATCATGCGACACTCGGCCACTCCAATCTGTTTCAGCCCAGCTTGTCGAGCTCCCGGCCATCGGGCTTCCGGCATCGTTCCACGCACTCGCGAACCCGGTCAGCGTCGATGCCATGCTCGTCGAGCCATCGCTTGCCGCCGGGCTCACGCGCCAGGCACTTAATCAGGCAATCGAGCGCATCGCCGCCCGCGGGAGGGCGCCGGCGGCGGCCGGACCCCGCCAACCAGGATAGCCGCGCTCAGGAGCTGCTCGCGCGTGAACGGGCGGCCGCCGTGGGCGCGGCCGGCCGCACGGACCCGCACGCGCCAGACGCCGTCGAGCGCCGCCGTCACCTCGCCGGCAAAGGCGCCGGCGGTCTCTTCGACCAGCGGGCGCGTCAACAGGATCCCGTCCGGCCGCAGGATCTCGGCAGTGGCGCGGGCGCGCCGCTCGAGCGGCACGCCGTATTCGGTCAGCACCGCGGAGAGGCGCAGCGTGGCGCCCGCGGTGAAGCCCGTCTGTGTCAGCCGCGCGCTCATGCGCAGGTTGCTCCACGAGCTGACCGTGACCGCGTAGCGCGGGCCGTGCGCGCGAACACGCTCCAGGTCAACCCGCGGCACGCGTCCCTGCTCGACGTCGCGGGCCATGCGCGCAATCTCCCGCTTCAGCCGGACGTCATCGACTTCCAGGACGACGTGCCAGCTTCCGCCGTGGGCGCCTGGCCCGCCCGGCAGCGGCAGGGCGATACGGCAGAACGTCATGTTGGTGCCATGCACGACCTGCGCGCCGAGCGCCGACAGCTGCGCCTCGCGCAGCGTCGCCCCGGCCGGTGTCTCCAGCGCCAGCCGGACGGCGGGCACGTCCACGAGCACGACGGCCGTGGCGTCGATGTCGCTGTCGGCCAGCGTGAAGGGAATCCGCGACCGCTGGCCGGGCGCCAGGAAGCCGGACGGATCGGTCACCACGTTCTCGTTGGTGGCGGCGATGAGAATCTGCTGGAAATACTTCGAGAGCAGGAAGTACGAGTCGGTGTCCGGTGTCAGCGGCCCGGTCAGGAGGATGAAGCCGCCGGTCCCGTTGGCGATGGCCGACAGCGCCTCGGTGCTCACCTGCTGCGCGGTGCCCAGGCCCACGGCGAAGGTACGCGTGTCGATGGAGCCGGTCACCTCGGAGAGCAGCTTGGGCTGGTTCTCGAGGCCGTCGGTCAGCACGACGAGGGCATGCCCCGAGAACGGGGCCGCGCCAGCCGTGAGCGTCGTGCGCGCCAGCTCGACGCCATCGCCGATTGACGTCGCACCGCCGGGGCTCAGGCCGGTGATCGCGGCCAGCACGTTCGCGCGATGCGCGCTCGCGGGCTGGAACGGAGCGAGCGCCTGCCCCGGATGCGCATCGTGGTCGAAGCTCACCACGCCGGCGCCGCTGCCGTCGCGGATCGAGCTCGATGCAGCGTGAGGCCGCCTCGTGCAGCAGCTGCATGCGGGTGCCGCCGGTGCCCGCCGGCAGGCCCATGCTGCCCGACTTGTCGAGCGCCAGGACGACGCCGGTGGTGGGACGGGCGATGGTGTTGGCCGACAACGCCACCGGGAAGATCTCGTTGGTCTCGACGCAGCGGATCTGCACGCTGCCGCCCGGGGCCGGGCCAGGTGCGGCCGCGCCGGTGAAGGCCAGCCACAGCCGCACCACGTCGTAGGGCGCATCGTCCATCGGCGGCACGTGCGTGACCGACGTGCCGAGCGCGGTCACGCCGTACGGTGCGGCAGGGCCGCTGCCGGCGACAATCTCGAGGTGCACCGGCGACCCGGCGCGGACGTGAAAGACCGCGGCGCGCCACGTGGTCTCGAGCTCGGGCACGTCCTGGAAGCTGACCGTGGGCGTCATCAGATCGATCAGCGGCGGATCGGTGTCGTAGATGAAGCCCATCGTGCGCCGGTAGTCGAGGCACGCGGCCGGCGTAGCCGCCGCCGTCGTCAGGTGCTGCAGGACGTCGTTGAGGTTGTGCCCCGGGGGCCCACCCGCCGCCGGCAAGTAGGCGGACGCGGGATGGGCGTACTGCCACTGCGCCCACAAGCGGTCGACGTTGGCGTGATGCAGGAAGAAGACCGGATCGTTCGGCGAGGTGCCAGGCCCCATGTCGCCGCCGACCCAGATGTGCACCCGATTGTGCAGCTGCGAGCCGGTCTCCCCGGTGTTCGCCAGCCATCCCTCGATGCGGTTGCGGAAGCTGCCGGCGCTGATGGTGCGCCACGGCGGCGTGTCGTAGACCGTCAGGTTCTGCACCGCATCCGTCACCTGCGCGGCGGTCGGGAAATCGGGTTCACCCGTCGCGGTGCCGCTGCCCAGCGCCCGGAGGATTCCGCCCGGACGCGGCACCAGCGCGCCGCCCGCACCTTCGACCAGCGCCGTCCACCCGGCAAAGGGACCGGTGGTGACCACCCCGCCAGGGCCGGTGCCGTCGCCACCCATGTAGATTGGCTGCGCCGGGTTCGTGTTCCAGAGCGCCGCGCCGGCTGGGCTCGCGGCGTCGGCGGCCCAGTTCCAGTACGGCAGGGTGACGAGCGGATTCTTCGCCTGCAGGACCAGCTCGAGCTCGCGGCAGAAGTAGCGATGCCACGGCAGGAACGCCGGGCCGCGATGCGCCACGTTCCGGAACGAGGCCCCGCCGACCTCGCCGGGACTCAGCGTCGCCGTCATCATCGAGTGGTGATGGCGCTCGATGAAGTCGTCGTATGCGCCATCCGCCTTGATCGCGTTGAGCGCATCCTTGAAGGCCTGGAGCTGCGCCGGAGTGAGCGTGTAGATGCTCTTGCGGATGTTCATCGTCCGCTCCCCCGGGGTCCGCGTGGCCGGCTTGCGGCGCGGCCGGGCGCGTCCCTGCACCGGATCGGCTTCGGGGTCGTGGTCGTGCCGCCGCCGTGGTCGTCGCCACCGCCGTGGTCGTCGTCCGGCCCATGGACGTGCCCGCCACCGGCGTGGTGATGCCCGCCGGGGCCGCACCGCTCATCGCAGAAGTGCCCGTGCAGCGTCCACGTGCGCCCCTCGTTGGACAGCAGCGTGTCCACCACCTCGTCGATGGAGTCGAACGCCGTGAACTGGTTCGCCAGCTGGCAGTGATACTGTCCGTCGACCATTTCGACGTCGATCGGCACGCCGTCGAGCGTCAGCTCGACGCGCCGGTCCGCGGCTCTCGACCCGCGAAGTCCGAGGCCGGACTCATGGATCTCGACCGCCACGCCGCGCGACCGGTAATGACGCGGACCTGGCGCCGGCGGCTGCCGGGCGCTCCGCCCCTGCGACTTGCCTGACTTGCGGGCCATGTCCTCTCCGGACTGCGCCGGCCGGGGTCAGCGCGCCAGAACCTCGGCCTCACGCTGCAGCGACATCAGCAGCGCCCCCTGGTGCCTGACGATGAACTCGTTGCGCTCGGCCACCAGCTGGCGCAGGAAGTCCTCCGCGCTCGCCTGCAGCCGCCCGGCGTGCCAGCGATGCGCGCCGCCGGCGGCAAACGCCTGGCGCAGATCGTCCACCACCTCGAAGAGCAGCGCGTTGCTCTCCCGGGTGATGCGGCGGAGCGAGTCGCGATAGGGATCCATTCCCGACAGCCGTGGGAACAGGCCGTCGATGATCGACAGCTCGTTCCACGCGAAGTTGATGGCCGGCGACAGGGCGCGGTGCCCGTGGATCCACCCGGTCACGTCGACGATGCGCTTGAGCGCGACGTAGAAGTCGCCGACGCGCGGATCGAGGAAATCGTAGTCGGGGTTGCAGACGTCGCCACGCAGGCGCCCCTCGCGTTCGAGCGTCTCCTTGATGGGCGTCCCGTCGTAGGGGATCATGCGGCAGAACACCGCCGCGGCGCTGCCGTCGCCAACGATGGCGCGCAGGAAGTCGAGGTTCATGGCGATCGACTCGAACGTGCTCGAGGGATCGAACATCATGAAACCGAACTCGAACATCAGCCCGAGCTCCTTCAGCACGCGCACCGCCCGGAGGTTCTGCGCGACGGTGATCTGCTTGTGCAGGACCTCGAGCCCCTGCGTCGCTCCCCGACTCGAGGCCCATGTAGACCAGGTAGAGTCCCGCGTCCCGCATGGCGGCAAACAGCTCGGGCTCGACGACGTCGGCGCGGCAGTTCATTTTCCAGATGACCCGGCCCGGCAGGTCGTGGCGATAGAGCTCGGCGATGAACTCGCGGGCCCACCGCTGCCACACCGGCCCGAACAACGGGAAGTCATCGTCCTGGAAGAGGAAGATCGTGGCGCCGTCCCGGTCGTGGAGGGCGCGCATCTCCTTGACCACTTCCGCGGGCCGCCGCGTGCGGACCATCTTGCCCGGTGCGGTCCGGTAGAAGGTGTGAATCGAACAGAAGGAACAGGTGCGGGCGCAGCCGCGGCTGGCCAGGATCGGGACCGCGACGCGGCCGAGCATCGTGGTGGGCGGCGCCGCGCTCCGATCCGGGTAGGGCAGCTCGTCGAGATCGTGCAGCAGCGGGCGCAGCGGCGTGGTGACGGCGTCCAGTCCGTTCCGGTAGGCAATCCCCTGCACGTCGCGCCACTCCAGGCCCGCGCTCAGGCGATCCGCGAGCTCGAGGGCGGTCTGTTCGCCTTCGAAGCGCACGATCGAATCCACTTCGGGCACGAGCGTCCAGGGCGGCGCGGTAGCTCAGGCTGGGGAAATGCCCGCCCATGGTGAAGTGGCAGTTGACGCCGTTCTCGCGCAGGTAGGCGGCCAGCTCGTGGAACCGGTGCACGTAGAACTGGAAGATCAGCGAGAACCCGACCAGGAGCGGCGGCTGCCGCCGCGCCGTCTCCAGGATCTGCCGGCGATCCAGCTTGAAGTCGCAGACGTGCACCGTGTAGCCGGAGCGCCGCAGCACCGCGGCGACGTAGCCGATGCCGAGGTTGGCCTGATCCTGGAACCCGACCAGGATGATCGGCCGCGTGGTGTCGCGGGGGCGGGCGTCCGCCGTCTCCAGATCCCGAAGCGGGATGGTGATGCGCATGTGCAACCTCCTGCGCGTGACCGTTGTGCGGGCACCCGGCGCCGCCGCGCGATCAGCCGCGCGGGCCGGCGGAGCCGAGAATCTTCACCGTGCGTTCGATCGAGTCCATCTGCGCCTTGAGCACGGCGCGCTGCGTCTCGAGCTGCACGACGGCGAGCTCCTTGATGACCCGATCGTCGAGGGCCCGGAGGATCCACCAGGGAACCGGGTCCCAGATGGGCCAGGGGCGGAACTGCAGCAGCTGCGCGATGCGGGGATCAGCGAAGTCGTCCTGTGGAGGCATCATGGACTCCCGTGTTGAAGCGAAGCCACAGCCGAAGCCTGCGGATGGGAAAGACGACCCTTCTATCACCACCCCTGCGGCCCGTCAAGACGAAAGATTCCTGTATGAATCGCGCGAGGGCGCAGAACGGTTCCCTTACACTGGCGCTGACTGCATTCGATCGACCAGCCGTCCGTCGCTGCGGGTGCGAAGTGGCAGCCATTTGCCCTTAAAGCGGATTGGTTTGCCCGAAGCCGGCAGGGGTGCGACCGCGCCACGCACTCCGTCCCCCTCTGGCGTGGCCCTTGATTTGCAGTCAGCTGGAGCGTATCAACATGCCGCCTCCCAGCGTGTCGGTCGTCATCAGCACCTACAACCGCGCGCCGGTGCTGCCCAAGGCGCTCGACGCCGTGCTCGCCCAGCGCCTCGACTTCCCCTTCGAAGTCGTCCTGGTGGATAACAACTCCACCGACGGCACCGCCGCCATCGTGCAGGAACGGGCGGACCGCGCCCCGCACCTGCGCTACGTGTTCGAACCTCGACAGGGATTGCCCTTCGCCAGGAACGCCGGTGTCCGTGCCGCGCGCGGGGCGATCGTTGCTTTCACCGATGATGACGTCCATGTCGGACCGGCCTGGATCGCCACCATCAAGCGGGTCTTCGACGAGCATCCCGAGCTCGACGTGGTGGGCGGACGCGTGGTGCCGGTGTGGCCCGGCGAGCTGCCGTCGTGGGTCACGCGCCGCCAGCTCGGGCCGTTCGCGCTCGGCGAGCGCGGCGACGCCCGCATCCGCGTGGGCGCGGAGAACGCCGCCCTGTGCCTGGTCGGCGCCAACTTCGCCTTCCGGCGTGACGTGTTCGACCGGATCGGCCTGTTCGATCCGGCCTACACCAAATCGCAGGATCGCGAGCTGCAGCTGCGGCTCTGGCGCGCGGGCGGCGTCGGCATGTACGTGCCGGAAATGGCCATCTCCGTGGATGTCCCGGCCGAGCGGCTGACGAAGAAATATTTCCGCTACTGGTACACGACCTACGGCCTCTATCACTCGCGCATGGGGCTCCTCGACTCGATCGATCGCGACGGGCGGCTCACCTACCCGGCCGGCAAGCAGCTGTTCGGCGTGCCGCGCTTCCTCTACCGCGACCTGCTCCTCAGCCTGCGGGGCTGGCTCGTCAGCCTGGCCCGCTTCGACAGCGTGACGGCCTTCTACTGGGAGAACCGCTCGCGCTACTTGTACAGCTACATCCGCGAACGGCTGCGCCGCACCCGGCCTCGCGCTCGCCCCCTGGAATGCTTATGAAGACACCCGTTGTTGCTCTCGGCCTCGATGCGGCCGATCCGGTCCTGCTCGAACGCTACATGGCGGCCGGGCACCTGCCTGTGCTGAGCCGCCTGCGCCAGCAGGGGGCGTACGCCCGGCTCACCACGTTCGAGTACTGCCGCGCCGAAGCCTCGAACACCACGTTCCTGACCGGCTGCAGCCCGGCCAAGCACGGCTACTGGTCGCCATTCCGCTTCAAGACCGACTACACGGTCGAGACGACGCCCTACGAGTTCGCCGACTACCAGCCTTTCTACGGCCTCGGCAGCGACTACCGCGTGGCCGTCTTCGACATGCCGCAGTCGCGGCTCTCGGAAACGGTCAACGGCCTCCAGGTGCTCGGCTGGGGCGCCCATTCGCCGCGCTGCCCGAGCCACTCCAGCCCGCCCGAGCTCTTTGCCGACATCGTCGCGCGCCACGGCGAGCACCCGACCCTGCGCAAAGACGACGTGCACTCGATGGGCGACGAGGCGGCGATGGCGCGGCTGCAGCAGGGCCTCGAGACCGGTGTCGCGCGGCGCGCGGCGGCCTGCATCGACCTCCTCAACCGCGAGAAGTGGGACCTCTTCCTGACCTATTTCAGCGAGATTCATTCCGGGCAGCACTACTTCTGGCACCTGAGCCACCAGGACCATCCGCTGTTCCAGTACTTCGGCACGCCAGGCAAGGATCCGCTGCTCGCGCTCGTGCAGGCGGTCGACACGGCGATTGGCCGGATCGTCGCGGCCCTGCCCGCCGGGGCGCGGCTGGTCGTGTTCTCGGACCACGGCATGGAGTCGAACACCACCGACGTCCCGAGCACGGTCTTCCTGCCCGAACTGCTCTACCGGCTCGCCTACCCTGGAAGGTTCGGCCTGGCGAAGGGCCGGCCCGGGACGGCACCACCGCCGGTCATCAAGCCGGACGCCCATCGCTCGTGGCGATCGGCGCTGTACGGCCTGAAGCACGATGCCAACCCGATCACGCGCTGGCTGCGGCAGCACATGTCCACCGAGCGCTTCCATTACGGCATCGAGAAACGGCTCGGCATGAACACGGTGCCGCTCTGCCCCGACGACTGCCCGCTCGGCGCCCAGCCGCCGATGTGGTACCACCCGGCGTGGTCCGGCATGAAGGCCTTCGCGCTGCCCAGCTTCTCCGAGGGCTATGTCCGCCTCAACGTGCGCGGCCGTGAGTCCGGCGGCATCGTCGATCCGGCCGACTACGACCGCGTGTGCCATGAGGTCACGGCCGACATCCTGCAGCTGACCGACGCCCGCACCGGCCAGCCGGCGGTCAAACGCGTGGTCCGCACCCGCACGCAGCCGGGTGGCCCCGCGATCGACGGCGAACGGCCGTCGGACGCGGATCTCATCGTGATCTGGGAAGGGGTGCCCATCGACGTCGTCGATCACCCGCGGGCCGGCCGCATCGGACCGGTGCCCTTCAAGCGCTCCGGCAGCCACGTCCACCGCGGGTTCCTGATGGCCACCGGGCCGGGGATCCCCGCGGGCGCCAGGCTGCCCGAGGCGCATGCCCTGGACATCCCGCCGACGATCCTGGCGCTTCTCGGCGCACGCATTCCGGCGCACTTCGACGGCACGCCACTGCCGCTGGCAGCTGCGGCGGAGACCGCGGGCGCCCGCCGGACGGGGTAAGACGTGGACGTCTCAGTCCTGGTCGGCACGTACAACCGCTCCCGCCTGCTGGCGTCGACGCTCGACGGCCTGGCGGCGATGCAGGTACGCGCCGGTCTGACCTGGGAGGTCATCATTGTCGACAACAACTCGACGGACGGGACGCGGGCGGTCGTCGAGGCCCGCGGCCGGAATTTTCCGGTCCGCCTCCGCTACCTGTTCGAGCCACGGCAGGGCAAGTCGCACGCGCTCAACAGCGGCATCGCGGCATCTTCAGCCACGATCATCGTGTTCACGGACGACGATGTCCGCGTCGATGCGCAGTGGCTGGAGGCTGGGGTGCGGCCGCTGCTCGAGCGGACGGACATCGATTACACCGGTGGGCCGGCGCTGCCGATGTGGGAGGTGCCGCCGCCGAGATGGCTCCAGGGCGCCAGCGGCGTGATACGCGGCCCCATCGCCACGCTCGACTACGGGCCCGAGGCCTTCATCCTCGAAGACAAGCGGCGGATTGCGATGGGCGTCAACATGGCCGTCCGCCGAACGGTCTTTCAGCGCGTCGGCGGCTTCAACCCGGACCTCGACCGGCAGGGCGCCTCGCTGCTCGGCCAGGGCCAGGCCGAGTTCTTCTTCCGGACCCGGATGGCCGGCATCCGCGGCCTCTACGTCCCGGCGATGGTGGTGGAGCACCATGTCCCGGCGAGCCGGATGCACCGCGGCTATCACCGGCGCTGGTGGTACTGGAAAGGCGTGGCGCGGGCGCGGCTGCACCTGCTCCATCCGATCTCGGAGCTGGGGATCGATCAGCGTGCGGCGCCGCAGTTCCTGCGGACGCCGCGCTTCATGTGGGGATCGGCGGTCTCCGACGCGAGACGATGGCTGTCCGCGCTCGTCCGGCGCGACACGACGCAGCGGATCGAGCGGGAGCTGATGCTCGTGTACTTCGCCGGCTACCTGGCCGAGCGGCTGCGCACGCGCCAGCCGCCACGGGCTATGGCCGGGCCGGGGCTGCCCGGCCATAGCGGGCCGGACGCCGACCTCGTGTCCAGCGACCCGCGGACGGCCCTGGACGCCCCGGCCATTCCCGGTGCCCGTTCCGTCTCGGACAAGGACGTCGCGGCGCTCTGACCGCAACGCCCGGATCGGCTTCGCGTCACCCGGCGCCAGGCCCGACCCACATCCGACTCCCGCCCGGGAGTTATGATGCCTGTGAACACGGCCGCACTCTGGCTGATGCCGCTCCTCTGCCTGCGCCTGGGGATCGGGCATGGCCGCGGCCAGAACCGCGCGCCGCCAGGTCCGGCGGCCTCGCCTGCCTGGAGGCGCTCCCGGCAGCGCAGAAAGGACACCAAGGCCATGACGGAGCCGGTTCGCGTTGTCGTGTTGCACGGATCCTACGGCACGCCGGATGCCAACTGGTTCCCCTGGCTCGCCGGCGAGGTGGCGGCGCGCGGGCACCGCGCCGTGGTGCCCCGCCTGCCCACGCCCGAGGGACAGGCGCTCGACAACTGGCAACGCGCCTTCACCGAGCAGGTCGGGGCACTCGACCGCAGCACCATTCTCGTCGGCCACAGCGTGTCGGTCGGCTTCATCCTGCACCTGCTCGAAACCGCGACGTCTCCCGTCATGGCCTCGCTGCTCGCCAGCGGCTTCATCGGGCTGCTCGGCAACCACCAGTTCGATCCGATCGTGTCGACGTTCGTGGACAGGCCGTTCGACTGGGCACGGATCAGGGCACATGCCGGCGTGGCGCGCGTCTATCACGGCGACAACGATCCCTACGTCCCGGTGGATCGCGGCGTCCAGATCGCCGACCTGCTCGGGGCGTCGCTCACCATCATTCCGGAAGGCGGCCACCTCGACGAGGCGGCGGGGTTCACGCAGTTCCCCGTCCTGCTCGACGACCTCGCGTCGATCGTCGCCGGCTAGCGCACGCGGGCAATGGCGGGGGACGACGAGGCCGGCTACTGCCCGGCCGGCGCCGGCAGCATGTTCCGGATCGCCGCGATCCGCCAGGCGGCCTCGACCTTCACGAAGACGAACGACGTCCACATGCGGCGCTCGCCGCCTGGCTCGCCGCCGGCAATCGTGTAGCGGCCGTCGGCGATCGCCACGCCTGGCGCCGGGAAGCGGACGGCCTCGATGGCGATCGTGCGCGTGCCGCTGCTGGCTTGCGAAGACGCCAGCGTGCCGCGCACGAGATTGTCCCGCCCTTTGCGCCATTCACCGGAGGATGTCAGCTGGTCGGCGTCTTCGGTGAACAGGCGGCCGATGGCGGCAGCGTCGCGAGCCTCCCGCGCCGCCACGTAGGCGCGTACGGCATCACGAACCGCGGCCTCTTCGCGCGTCGCATCGGGAACCGGCTGCGGAGCGGCGCCGGGCAGCGCGAGCAGGCCGATGGCAAGCAGCACGGCGGCAGTCATGAGCGGTCTCCTCCTCGCTGGCGGGCGCGCGCCTTCGCGCCTTCGATCAGCTCGTTGTTGCGGGCGAACGAGAGGGACGCCGCGTGCGCGGCGGTCCGCGCCGCTGGCGGGTATTGCGCCTGGCCATAGACCGGGTAGGCCTCGGTCCGCAGATGCGCCAGCATGTGATGCCCGCGGCGCGTGTCGCGCTCGTGGCGCAGCGCGGTGATGTCGATGGCGGCCACCACGATCCGCTCACCGGGCCCCGGCGAGGCCTCGGCCAGCACGCGGCCGTCGAAGTCCACCACCTGGCTGCCGCCGGGCCAGGAATACGGCGGGTAATGCCGCAGGCTCGCCCCCTGGTTGGCCGCCACGACGAAGGCGGTGTTCTCGAGCGCGCGGCACCGGTTCACCACCGTCCACCAGTTCATCGGCTCGGTCGCGCCCCACGGGTCCATGTACGCCGAGACCCGCACGAGCACTTCGGCGCCGTTGGCCGCCAGCTGGCGGGTCGCTTCGGGGAAGATCCAGTCGTAGCAGATGGCGCAGCCGATCCGGCCGATCGGCGTGTCGGCCACCGGGAACAGCGGGTCCGGATAGTCCGCGATGTCGTGCGGGCTGGCGTGGACCTCGTACGGGATCCACGGGTTGACCTTGCGGTATTTGTAGAGCATGCCCGCGGGGCCGATCAGGCAGGTGGTGTTGAAGACGACGGCCGGCCAGCGCGGATCCACTTCCAGCATCGAGCCGCTCTGGATGTAGACGTCGTGCTCGCGCGCCTTCGCCTCCAGCCGGTCGGTGTGCTCGTTGGGAATCGGCAGCGCCAGCTTGTCGAGCAGCTCACCGACCGTCGCGTAAGCGGGCGCCGCGTGCGCGAACTCGGGAAAGACCACGAGGCGCACCGGCAGGAACGGCGCGCTGCCGGCGACGGCGGCATCGATGAGCGACAGGATCCGATCCGTGTTGGCGCGCATCTCGCCGCGGTGCCTGGGGTTCGGCAGGTCGGTCTGGCAGGCCGCCGCCGCGTAGCGGATGGGCGCGCTGGCCCCGGCGGTCATCGTCCCCCGCCATCGCGCGCGGACGCGGACGCCGGTGACGGGCCGCCGGACACCGCCGCGTCGATTGACGGCACGGCGCGGATCACCGGCCTGGTGTTGTACATCTCCTGATACTCCCGATGGCGCGGCGAGCGCGGGTAGTGTTCGTCCGGCCCATAGGGGTAGCCGGACATGCCGCGGAACGGCAGCGGCCCGACGGTGTCGGGGATGGCCGAGCGCGGGTTCATCTCCTTGCTGTAGCCGTAGGCGTACAGCAGGAAGGTCCGCTGCCAGCCGGCGGCCGGCGCCGCCAGGGCGGCGAACGACAGCGCCACCTCGTCGCCCGGCTTGGCGATCACGAACATGTCGTCGGCCGCGGCCAGCAGCGGCCGGACGTCCCCCTCGCGCGTATAGCGGCCGATCATCGTCTTCCAGGGCATCGTGGTCGAAACACGCGCGTAGTCGTAGCCGAACGGCTCTCGCCCGTCAGGCGTCGTCTCGGCCGACAGGCCGCGCCAGCGAAGCGTGGCCGACACCGGGTCGAGCCGCGTGACAGCGGGGGACGCGGCCGCCGCCGCGCTCGCCACCTGGATCTGGTCCCAGTAGATCCGCATGCTGGTGAGGATGCGGACCTCGCGCGACGCCGACAGGAACTTCCCGGCGAGATCGACCACGACTGTCTGCGGCCGCCCGACCGGGAAACCGATTTCGGCGGCGACCGTCTGCCACTCGCCGGCGCGGTTCCTGACCTGGAGGGACGGCGGGCTCATCGCCGCGCCAGCCTGCGACGCCGCGACGTTGTCGTTCGAGAAGGCGTAATCGGTCCACCCCGTCAGCAGCAGCACCGGCCGCTCGACGCCGCTGCCGATGTCGAGGACGAGCTCGTGGGGCTCCGCGTAGCCGCGGATGGGCGACAGGGCGAAGTCGTCCGGGTAGCGGCGGTCGAGCGCCGCCAGCGACGCGAGCACATCGTGGCCGTGGCCGTCGTGCGCCTGCTTCGGCGGCCGGGCGCCGCGCACGGCGGTCAGCGCGAACGGCGGCCGCGGCAGGGAGCGCAGGCCTTCGTTGGGATACACCTCGACGTCGCTCCGGTGATCGACCGCCACGAGCTGGACGCGATCGAAGAACAGCGCCTCCTCGAGCTCGTTGGTCATGCGCAGCTCGTAGCGGCCGGCGCGAGGCTGCAGCTGATCGGCCCGGATGCGCACGTATTCGTCCGGGTCGGGATCGTTCCACACCGCGGGCGCCAGCCACGCCCCCATCTCACCGCCGCCCATGAAATCGCTCACGAACTCGAAGCTGCTCCCGTTCCAGGTGAAGAGATACGGGCACGACGACGGCTTCCGGTCGAGTTCCTCGATCACGACGGGCATGACGGGTGCCGCCCCTCCGCCGGCGCCGGCGGGCAGGGTCGTTTCCGCCTGCAGGATGCCGGACGGCCAGAGGACGCGGACCACGTCGGCGGCTTCCCGGGCCCCGAGGCCGAACACGAGATCGGCAGGGGCCACCGCTGGCGTCGCCGACGAGACTTCGAGGGTCTGGCGCAGGCTGCCAGCCCGCATCTCGACCTTGGCGCCGATGCCGCCGCGGTTGCTGACGCGCGCCGCGAGCCGGGCGCGGAGCGACGCATGCCCTTTCGCGCCGCCGTTCTTGAGGAGACGCAGGGCGCCTGCGGGGTGGCGCAGCACGGCGTCGGTGTCGCCGTCGCCATCGAGATCCCCGAGCGCCATCGCGTGCGCGGCGCCGTCCGGGCCGTCCGGCGCGGCAGCCGTGAGCTGCGCCCGCTCGGTGACGTCGGTCCAGCCCGCGGCGCCGCCGTTCCGGAGGAGGCGCGGGCCGCGCGGCGTCAACGCCAGCAGGTCCAGCACCCCGTCGTTGTCGTAGTCGAGGAACTGCGCGGCGCGGGCGCCGGCGGTGGCCGGCGGCGCGGCGGTCGCCTTGAAGCGTGTCTGCCCGTCGCTCAGCGCCAGCACGCCCGCACCGTCGCCACCGCCGACAAAGATGTCGGGGTAGCCGTCCTTGTTGACGTCGCCCACGGCGAGCGCCCGCAGATCGCTTCCCTGGATCGCCGCCGCCAGGCCGGCGTCGGCAGCCGATTCGCGAAAGGTCCCGTTGCGCATGTTGCGATACACGAACAGGCGTTCGCGCCCGAGGACGAGGAGATCGATGTCGCGGCGGTTGTCGTAGTCCGCCGGGGCCACCGCGCGCGCCGCCACCTCCCCGCCGGCGCCCGCCGCGGCCGTGATGTCGGTGAACACGCCGCTCCCGTTGTTCTGCAGCAGCTGGACGGTGCTCCCCGCCACCACGAGATCGAGGTCGCCGTCGTGATCGAGGTCCGCGAATGCCGCCGTCGCCGCCGCGGCGGGCGGCGCCGGCAGCCCCGCCTGCGCCGTGCGATCCTCGAACGTCCCGTCCGCCTTCTGGTGGAACAGGCGACTGCCCGAGGGCCCGAAAAGAAAGACGTCCGGCCTGCCGTCGTTGTCGGCATCCCCCGCCACGGCCCCCGTCAGCGTTCCGCTCGAAGGCGGTGCGAGCCCGGCCGCCGTCGTCTCGTCGCTGAACGCCCCGCGGTCGTTGCGCAGGAACCGCAGGCGTCCGGGCCCGACGTCGAGCAGGTCGAGATCGCCGTCGCCGTCCGCGTCGAACAGCGTCAGGGCGCCGTCCGTGCCCGCGGCGGATGCGGCCGGCGCCGGCGACGGCGCTGCCAGGGGCGCGGTCGAGAACGTCACGTCCGGGACCGCCGGATCGACCAGGTCCGGCTCGGCGCCGCTCGAAGCGACCGCTTCCGCGTAACGCCCCTGCGACAGGTAGGTCTGCGCATACGTCACGCCGTAAGGGCTGTCGCGCAGCGTCTCGAAGCGTTGCATCGCGGCACGCCCCTCGTCCGCCTTGCCCGCCCGCGTGGACGCGAGCGCCACGTTGTACGCGGCGGTCACGTTGTACGGCTCGGCAGCCAGCGCTTCGCCGAACAGCCGCACCGCCTCGTCGTAGCGGCGCCCCTGGAGATGAATCTGGCCGAGCTGCACCTTGGTGGCCGCGTCGCCCGGATCCAGCCGCAACACGCGCTCGAAGGCGGCCACGGCGTCGGCCGGCTTGTCGTCGGCCCGGGCCGCCAGGCCGAGCACGTAGTGGGCCTGCGGCAGCTCGGCGAGGCTGCCCGACGCCTCGCGTGCCTCGACGACCGCATCGCCCGGGCGCCCGGCATAGAGCAGCGCGATGGCGAGGTTGAGCCGTGCGAGCGACAGATCCGGCGCGATCGTCAAGGCGTCGCGGAACGACCGCTCGGCGTCCTGGTAGTTGAACTGCTCGAGGGCCGCCACCCCGACGTTGTTGGCGCGGTAGGCGCGCTCGCGCGCCGGCGTGATCGCCGGCGGGCCGGCAGCCGCCTGCGCGCCGGCGGCCGGGGACTCGTGGAAGGGCCGGCCGGCCAGCAGCGCCAGACACAGCAGCGGGAGCAGGAGATAGCGCGATAGTGGAGTGTGGTAGCTCAGCATGAGTTTGTCGAGGCTTTCAACCGGCTCTTGGAATGGACGCTCCCGGACGGGTGCACGTCCCAGCCGGGCCGGCGCGACCCTGTCGCGGGGCATCCGCCTGCGGTCCGGGCTCGACCCACGCAGGCCTCACTTCGGTGATGGGGCGCGTCCCGTGCCCCGCCGCAACGTGACCACCCGATCACCCTGCACGTCCGTCCACCGTTCAATCTCCCCATCCGGCCACCGGACCGTCACGGCATCGACCGCGGGGTGCTGGCCCAGCCCCGCGTGCACCCGGATGTCGCTGGCGGACAGGTAGCTGCCATCGGTCTTGACGCGCCGCCACAAGGTCGGGCGCCCCGCCCGCTCGACACCAACCCTCGCGCCCATCCCGAAGCGGTTGCCGGACGGCTGCGCCAGCCGAATCTGGACCCAGTGCGGGCCCGCCGCCTGATTCAGGAGCAGCCGGACCGCCCCGCCGTTGTTCGTGACGAGAATGTCCGTGTCGCCGTCGTTGTCGAGGTCGCCGAAGGCCGCGCCGCGGGCGATGTCGGCCCGTGCGAAGGCGGGCCCCGCGGCGGCGCTGGTCTCGACGAACCGTCCGGCCCCGCTGTTGCGGAACAGCTGGTTCCTCATCAGGAACGGCCGCGGCTGTCCCCGCTGGGCTTCGACGATGTTGACGGCGCCGTTGGCGATGAAGAGATCGAGCCAGCCGTCGTTGTCGTAGTCGATCCAGTCGGTCCCGAACCCGGTGAAGGCGGCGGTCGGCTGCGCCAGGTTCCACCCGCGGCGCACATCCTCGAACGTGCCCTGGCCGTCGTTCTGGTAGAACGCGAACGTCTCGCCGATGATGTTCGTGATGAAGAGGTCCTCGTCCCCGTCGGCGTCAGGGTCGCCGGACGCGATGCCCATGCTGCCCTCGGGATTGCCGGCGGCGTTCAGCGCCGCGCCCGACAGCAGCCCATCGTCGGCAAACGTGCCGTTCCGCTGGTTGATCCAGAGCTGGTTGGCCATCGCATCGTTCGCGACGTAGAGATCGGGCCAGCCATCCCCATTGTAGTCCCCGGTGGTGACGCCGAGGCCGGCGCCGAACGCGCGGGTCAGGCCGGCGGCCTCGGACACCTCGGTGAACCGTCCGTTTCCCTCGTTGCGGTAGAGACGGTCCGGGAGCGGGCGATAGGCGCGCGGACTGCAATAGTCGCGGGCGCCGAGCGCGTCGCTGCAGGTCTTGTTGTTGGCCGGGGTGAAGTCGAGGTAGTTGGCGACGAAGAGATCGAGATCGCCGTCACGGTCGTAGTCGAGGAACGCCGCGCTGGTGCTCCACAGCGGATCGCCCACGCCGGCCTCGGCGGTCACATCGGTGAACGTGCCGTTGCCGTTGTTGCGGAGCAGGGCCTCGGGGCCGAACGACGTCAGGAGCAGATCGAGGTCGCCATCGTTGTCGTAGTCGGCCACCGCGACGCCCATGCCGTAGGCCGCCCAGGTGATCCCGGCCTCCGCGGTCACGTCGGTGAACTGCAGCAACGGCCGGCCGCCCGCACCAGCCTTCAGGTCGTTGCGGAACAGGCGGCTCACCTGCTTCCCCCCGCCAGCGCCGGCCGCCGCGCCGGCCGACGGCCCGGCCCCGGGTAAGGTGCCGCTCTGCACCAGGAAGACGTCGAGGTCGCCGTCGGTGTCGTAGTCGAACAGCGCCGCGCCGGCACCCATCTGCTCGGCCACGTAGTACTGCCCCGACGCGCCGGTCTCGTGCGTGAACGACAGGCCTGATGCGGCCGCCGCTTCGACGAAGAGCGGATCCTCCAGCAGAGCGGCGCCGGGATCGGGCACGACGGACAGGGCGGCTGTGAGGGCGGCAGCCGTGACGGCGCCCGGGGGGCAGCGGAAGCGATGCCTCATGGCTCCATTATGTATGGAGCCCATCGGCGGGCCGGCACGCACCGGCAGCTGGCAAGAAGAACGAGCCGGGAGGCCGAGACGGGCAGGAGGGCGGCCGGCGGCCGGCCCCCTCCTGCTCCCTGAGTGCTGGCGGACTAGAACGTGAAGCGCACGCCCAGCTGCAGCTGGCGCTCCGGATACGAGCCGCCGCCGCCGATGCCGGTGATCTGCCCGAAGGTGCCCGACGTGATGCCGCTGCTCGGGTTGGCGAACACCGGGTGGTTGAGGATGTTGTTGCCCTGGAAGCGGAACTCGAGGCGCCGCTGTCCACCGATCGGGAAGATGCGGAAGAGCGACAGGTCGAGGCTCCACGCGCCCGGCCCCCGGAACTGGTTGCGTCCGGTCTCGCCGAACCGGATGCCGGTCGGCTGGGCGAACACCGTCGTGTCGAACCACTTGCCGGCCGATCCGATGTTGCCGAGCACGTTGAAGTCCCCGACGAGGTCAGCCGTCTGCGTCGTGCCGGGTGTGTTCAGCGTCGTCCCATCAGCGGTGACGGTGAAGGGGGTGCCGCTGAACGCCGCGACCACGCCGTTCAACTGCCAGTCGCCCAGGATCGCCTTCGCCACGTTGGTGTAGCCGCTGCCCGTGTTCTGCCAGGGCAGGGCGTAGGCGAAGCCCATCTGGAAGTTGTGGGTGCGGTCGAACCCGGCAAGCGCGAAGTTCCGGCCCCGTTCCAGCGGGTGCTCCCAGCTCAGGCCGGTGCGGCCGTCGTTGTCGGACTCGTTCATCGACTTGCTGAGCGTGTAGGCCCCCTTGAACATCAGGCCGCGGGTGAACGGCTTGTTCAGCGCGATCTGGAGTGAGTTGTACTCCGTTTTCAGCCGCTGGCCCCACGACAGGATCGCGTTCTGGCGCCCGAAGCGGCTGAAGTACGGCCGGCTGGCCGCGCCGCCGCCGTAGGTCGTCGGCAGGTTGATGTCGACCCACGCGTAGCCGCCGTCGCCGCGCGCGCCGACGTAGGCCACGTCGACCGAGGTGTCCCAGATCAGCCGGCGCTCGAACGCGACGTTCCAGGTCTGCACCCGGCCGCGGTCGACATTGCCGATTTCGGGCGTGACCATGCCGGCGGAGTTCGGCAGCGCGACGCGGCCGCTGCTCTGGTCGGGCCCGACGATCAGCGGGATGCCCTGATCGAGGCGGTTGTAGAAGCCGAACTGGTCGGGCTGGTTGAAGTTCGAGAAGATGGTGACCGGGTACTCCTGGTCGCCGCGCAGCGGGCGCGCCCAGCCCATCGCGTTGTAGGTGATGCCGTAGCCGCTGCGCAGCACGGTCTTCTCGTTGAGCCGGTAGATGCCGCCGAGCCGCGGCGCGAAGTTGTCGAGCCCGGGCTCGAGCCCGACGTTCTTCGGGTTGCCGCCGCGGCCGCCGAGGATGACCTCGAGCGTGTCGAGGTCGAGGCGTTCCAGACCGCGGCCGTCGGCGCGGGTCATGATCGGGTAGTACTCCCAGCGCAGGCCGAGGTCGAGCGTCAGGCGCGAGCTCACGTTCCAGCGATCGCGGACGTAGAGTGCGTGCTGCCATTCGCGGCCGGTCATCAGCTCGTTCTGCACGCTCTTGGACACGTTCGAGGTCAGGCCCAGCATGAACGCCGCGAACGTGTTGTAGAGGTTGGCCGACTGTCCGCCCGCCCCGTTCAGCCGGGTCGCGTTCCCCGCGAACTGGAAGCGGCCGCGCGGGTTGTTGCTCTCCGGCTGCCAGTGATCCAGATAGAGGAAGTTCACGCTGTAGCCGCCGCGGATGTCGTGCCGGCCGGCGACCTTGGTCATGTTGGTGGCCAGCGAGTAGGTCCGTTCGTCGCGGAAGATCGGGTTCCAGCCGTCGCGGTTGCCGACGGTGCTCAGGCCGGTCTGGAACTCGGGATAGCCGGCGTAGCGTTCGCGGAAGGTCTGCCCGGCGAAACCCTGATCGTTGGTGCCGGGGATGCCGAGCACGTCCAGGCCGAAGTTCCCGGCGTCGAAGTCGGGACCGAGGACGTCCTGCTTCTGGCGGGCGAAGCCGAACGTCGTGTCGAGCAGGAGCGTGGGCCGGAGCGTCCACGTCTGGCCGGCGGTGACCGAATAGACCTTGGTGAAGCCGCCGTCGCCGCTGGCGTTCGGGTCGGGCCCGAGGTAGTTGGTCAGGTCGTCGACCACGGCGTCCATGAAGCTGTACTTGGCCCACAGCTGGTGCGCGGTGGTGCGGTTGAAGTTCACCTTGAGGTCGTAGTTCTTGCGATCGACCGTGCGGGTCTCCTCGCGCTGGTAGTTGCGCTGCAGGCCGCCGAGCCCGATGCCGTTGGTGTTCGGGCAGCGGATAGAGCAGGTCGACGACCTTGAGCGAGATCGGGTTGAGCAGCGACGCCGGGATCCGGTTGCCGGCGAACGGCTCGCGGTTGACGCCGTTCGGGCCGCCGGTGAACGGGTTGTAGATGACCTGCGGCGCGCCGGCGTTGTTGGTCGCGGCGCTGAAGTCGCCGCTGCGCATCGCGGCGGTCGGCACGTCGAAGAAGGTGAACAGGCTGTTGGTGCGCTTGTAGCCCTCGAACGACCCGAAGAAGAACATCTTGTCGCGGCGGATCGGCCCGCCGAGGGCGCCGCCGAAGTTGTTCTGCTCGAGCGGCAGCTTGCCCGGCTTGGTGGCGGCGGTGCCGAAGTAGTACGGCGTCGCGTTCATCTTGTCGTTCATGAAGAACTCGAACGCCGAGCCCTTGAACTGGTTGGTGCCGGACTTGGTGATGACGGTGATCGCCGCCCCGCCCGCCATGCCCTGCTCGGCGTCGAAGCTGCTGGTCGAGACGTTGACGGTCTCGATCGTCTCGGCCGGCGAGATGTACATGTTGTGGTTCGGCAGCCAGATGTTCATGTTGGTGGCGCCGTCGGTCCGGGTCGAGTTGTTGGTGTTGGCCTGGCCGTTGACGTTGGTGGCGAGCGAGCGCGCCGGGGTGTCCGTTTCCGCGTTGCCGAAGGCCATCGGCGTGGTGCCAGGCACCAGGTTGATCAGCGCCTGGTAGTTGCGGAAACGGTTGAGCGGCATCTGGGTGATGGCGGCCGCGTTGAGCTCGGTGCGAGACGTCCGCCTTGTCGGTCTGGAGCAGCTCCGCGGCGGAGGCGACGGTGACCGTCTCGGTCAGGGTGCCGACCTGCAGGGTCACGTCGACGCGGGCGATCTGGCCGATGGTGACCGGGACGCTGGTGCGCACCGCTTCGCGGAATCCGGCGAGGGCGACCTTGACGTCGTAGGGACCGGCCAGGACGTTCGTGAAGCTGTAGGTGCCATCACCGCTGGTAACGGCGTCCCGGGTCAGGTTGGTGTCCTTGTTGACGACGGTGACCGTGGCCCCGGGCACCGTGGCGCCCTGGGCATCTGTAACAGTTCCTACGATGCTGCCGTATAGGATCTGTGCGTGGACGGGGGCGGCTGACAGGACGGCGGCGACACACGCCGCGGACGCCAGCAGCAGAGACGTGCTCGGGACTGAATGGACTGACTCACAGGCCTCCTCCAAAAACTGCGAGCAAACGAACCCACACGCCGGCCGCCAGGTCGGTGATCGACCTTCGGGGCGATGCCTTTTGCCGGGTGGTGTGATCGGTGCGTACGCGCGGGCGTGCAGACGCTGGCGCGCCGCAACCGGTGGCGGACTCTAGCACGACGGTAAGGCGCACGCAACCGCCCGGCAGAATCTCCCGCCATTGAACCGGTTCCATAAAACCGCCTGTCAGGCTTCGTCCTACACGGTCCAGCCGACAACCGCCGTACAATGAGCGCGCCGTCACAAGGAGCGCGCCGTGAAATTGCTGGTCGTCCCCTCGCTGGTCGTGGCCCTCGCCATCCTGCCTGCCGCCGCGCAGACGCCCGCCGGCTCGGCTCAGGCGCCTGCGGTCCCCGCGGCCGGGCCGCCACCGCCCGCGGGCCGTGGCCCGGCCCGCCGCGCCACCCGAGATTCCGCTCTGGGACGGCGCCGCCCCCGGCGCGCTCGGGGACGCCGAGAGCGACCGGCCGACGCTGACGATCGTGCGCGCCGCGCGCGGCCCCTCCGGCACCGGGATCATCATCGCGCCTGGCGGAGGCTACGGTGCGCTGGCCATGGACCACGAAGGCCGCCAGGTCGCCGCCTACCTGAACGCGATGGGCGTCAGCGCCTTCATCCTCAAGTACCGCCTCGGCCCCCGTTATCGCCACCCCGTCGAGCTCGGCGACGCGCAGCGCGCCATCCGCCTCGTGCGCGCCCGCGCCAAGGAGTTCGGCGTGCTGCCCGACCGCATCGGCATGATGGGCTTCTCCGCGGGCGGCCACCTGACGGCGACGGCCGGCACCCAGTTCGACGGCGGCAAGCCGGAGGCGGCCGACGCCGTCGAGCGCGCGAGCAGCCGGCCCGACTTCCTCGTGCTCGGCTACCCGGTCATCTCGTTCGATCCCGCCATCACGCACGCCGGCTCCGTCCGCAACCTGCTCGGCGAGAAGCCCGACCCGGCGCTGATCTCGCGGCTCTCGAACGACCTGCAGGTCACGCCGGAAACGCCGCCGACCTTCCTGTTCCACACCAGCGCCGACACGGCGGTGCCGCCGGAGAACAGCGTGCGCTTCTACCTCGCCCTCCGGCAGGCCAAGGTCCCGGCCGAGTTGCACATCTTCGAGAACGGGCCGCACGGGGTCGGCCTGGCCCTCGGCGACCCGGCGCTCGGGGCCTGGCCGCCGCTTCTCACCACCTGGCTGCGCGCGCGCGGCCTGCTCACCCGCCCGCCGGGGTGACCGTGGCCGGCTCACCCGCCCTCCTGCGTGCCGGCTGACCCCGACACGGCGTGCGCGACCACAATCGCATGGCAGCCATCCGCCTCCTGCTCATCGATGACGACGAGTCCCAATACGCGTTCGTCCGCGACATGCTGGCGCACGTCGCGGCGGACGACTACGAGGTGCTGTGGAGCTCGACGTACGCCGACGGGCTCCGGCGGCTCGGGGACGGCGGGATCGACGTCGCGCTGGTCGACAACCGCCTCGGCGCGAGCAGCGGGCTCGAGCTGATTCGCGCCGCGGCCGGCGCGGTCCGCGAAGACATTCCGCTCATCATGCTCACTGGCTTTGGCGATCGCGGGCTCGACCTCGAGGCCATGGACTCGGGTGCCGCCGACTACCTGAGCAAGGCGGACCTGACCCCCGAGCTCCTCGATCGCACCATCCGCTATGCCCTCCGCCACAAGCACACCGTGCACCGGCTGCGCGAGCGCGAGGACCAGCTGCGGGCGCTGGTGGCCGAGCAGCGGACCGCCCAGGCCGCGCTGGCGGACAGCGAGAGTGAATACCGCTCGCTGTTCGACGCGAGCCCGGTGGGCCTCGCCCACGCGGATCTCGACGGGCGCTGGATCCGCGTCAACCGGCGGCTGTGCGAGATGCTCGGCTACCCCGACGACGGCCAGGATGGCTGCGCCCTGCCGCCGCTCGCCCACCTCGATGCGCTGGCCTCGCCCGACGCGCGAGCGGCACTGGTCAACGGCACGCGCGAGCGCCTCGAGACGGAACGCCAGTACGCCCGGCGGGGGGCGGACACCTCTGGGCCCGCGCCCACGTCCAGCTGCACCGCGACGCGGCGGGCGCCCCCCGCTATTTCATCGCCGCGTTCGAAGACATCTCGGCGCGCAAGTCCGCGGAAGAAGAGCTGCACCGCGCCCTGCGGCAGCTCCAGGCGGTCGTCTCCAGCCTGCCGATGACGGTCTGGGCGCTCGACAGCCAGGGCATCATCACGTTCTCGGAGGGACGGCTGCTGGCCCGGTTCGGGCTCAAGCCTGGCCAGTCGGTCGGCCAGTCACAGTTCGACCTCTATCGCGACAACCCCGAGGTGCTCGACGCGACCCGCCGGGCGCTCGCGGGCGAACAGCTGCATACCACCACGACGGTGCACGAGGGCATCTTCGAGACCTGGTACACCCCGCTGCGCGCCGACGACGGTACGGTGGCGGGAACGATCGGCGTCTCGGTCGAGATCACCGACCGGCTCCGGCTCGAGGAGCAGTTCCGGCAGGCGCTCAAGATGGAAGCGATCGGGCGGCTGGCCGGCGGCGTCGCCCACGACTTCAACAACCTGCTGACCGCGATCATCGGCTACGGCGAGCTGGCGATCGGCGCGCTGCCCGCCGGCAGCGAGGTCCGCGCCGACGTCGAAGAGATGTACAAGGCCGGGCAGAGCGCCGCCGGGCTGACCCGGCAGCTGCTGGCGTTCAGCCGCAGCCAGATGCTGCAGCCGCAGGTGCTGGTCCTGAACGACGTGGTGACGCGCATGGACTCCCTGCTGCGGCGGGTCATCGGCGAGGACGTCGTGCTCGACACGCGGCTGGGCGCGCAGGTGCGGCCGGTCTACGCCGACCCGAGCCAGATCGAGCAGATCGTCGTGAACCTGGCGATCAACGCCCGGGATGCCATGCCGGGCGGCGGCCGGCTCACCATCGAGACGGGGAACGTCGAGCTCGGCCACGACCAGACCCGCCGGCACGAGGGTTCCGCGGCGGGCCCGCACGTGCTGCTGACGATCGCGGACACCGGGGCCGGCATGAGCCCCGAGGTCCGCGCCCGCATCTTCGAGCCCTTCTTCACGACGAAGGAGCGGGGTAAGGGCACCGGCCTCGGCCTCGCCACGGTCTACGGCATCGTCCGGCAGAGCGGCGGATCCATCGATCTCGAGACCGAAGTCGGGCGAGGCACGACCTTCCGCATCTATCTGCCGGTGGCGCCGGAGCGGAGCGCGGCGGCGCCGGCGCCGGGCCCGGCGCATGAGGAGGTGCTGCGCGGCACGGAGACGATTCTCCTGGTGGAGGACCAGGCGGAGGTGCGGGCCGTCGCGCGCGACATCCTGCGACGCCACGGCTACGTCGTCCTCGAAGCGGCGCGGCCGAGCCAGGCAATGGCGATCGGCGCCTCGAACAGCGCGATCGACCTGCTGCTGACCGACCTCGTGCTGCCCGACATGAGTGGCCGGTCGCTGGCGGCGCAGCTGCGCGCCGCGCGCCCCGGCCTCAGGATCGTCTACACCTCGGGCTACACCGACGACCGGACGGTGCTCCGCGACGTGGCGGATGCCGGATTTCCCTTCGTCCAGAAGCCGTTCACCCCGGCGGCGCTGCTCGCGAAGATCAGGGAAGTGCTCGACAGCGACCGGCGGCCCTGATCGGGCGGCGCAGGAGCGCGCGCCGCCGCCGGGCAGGAAGGCCGGGAACCTAGTCGACCAGCTTGTTCTGGATGGCGTAGCGGGTGATCTCCGCGTTCGTGTGCATGCCGAGCTTCTCCAGGATCCGCGCCCGGTAGGTAGAGATGGTGCTGTCGCTCAGCGCGAGCAGGTCGGCAATCTGGGTCACCGTCTTGCCCGAGGCGATGAGCCGCATCACCTCGAACTCCCGGTCGGATAAGGATTCGTGGCCGGCGCTGTCGCTTCCTGGTTGGTAGTCCTGCACCAGCCGCTCGGCGAGCTCGGGGCTCACGTAGCGTCCGCCGCGCGACACCTTGTTGAACGCGACGACGAGCTGGCTGCGCGGGGCATCCTTCGTGACGTATCCGGCCGCCCCGGCCTTATAGGCGCGCCTCGCGTACTGTTCCTCGGCGTGCATGCTCAGGATGAGCACGGGCATCCGGGGCTGCAGGCTGCGCAGCTCTTTGAGGAGCTCGAGCCCGTTGTGTTCGCCGAGCGACAGGTCGAGCACGGCGACGTCCCACTCCTGCTGCCGGGCGGCAGCCAGGGCTTCCGGCGGGCTGCCGGCTTCCCCGAAGATCATGCCGCGGTGCTCCTCGGCGAGGATGCGCTTCAGCCCTTCGCGGACGACCTCGTGATCGTCGATGATCAGCACTCGCGTCATGCTGGCCGTACTCCCGTGCTCGAACGCCATTCCCGGGCGTCCGGCGACTGCCCGTTCAGAGGGGCAGCTGCACCCGAACCTCGGTCCCCCGCCCGGCTGCCGGGCGCACCGTCAGCGTCGCGCCGACGAGGCGCGCGCGCTCGCGCATGCCGGCCAGACCGAGCGACGATTGCCCCTCGCCAGCGGCGGCGCTGATGCCCACGCCATCGTCGACCACCGAGAGGACGAACTCCCCGCTGTCCGCGGTGACCGCCACGCGCACCTGGGTGGCGCGGGCATGGCGCAGCACGTTGGTCAGCGCCTCCTGGAAGATACGGAACACCGCCGTCGCCCGGTCCGACGGCAGCGGCAGGTCCCCGGCCTGGATATCCAGATCGATGGCGATGCCGCTGCGGCGCTCGAACTGCTGCGCCTGCCATTCGAGGGCCGCGACCAGGCCGAGCTCGTCGAGGATGCGCGGGCGGAGCTCGGAGACGATGCGCCGGACCGACCCGATGGTGGCCTCGGTGATCTTGAGCAGGCTGTCGACCTTGCGCGCCAGCGCGGCCCGGTCGATCCGGCCGGGCGTGGCCGCCAGCCCGTCGCGAATGCTCTCGAGATCCCACTTGACGCTGGTTAGCATCGATCCCAGCTCGTCGTGCAGCTCGCGCGCGATTCGTACGCTCTCCTGCTCCCGCGCCGAGCTCGCGCTCGCCGCCAGCGCGCGGAGCTGCTCCTCAACCTGCTTCCGCTCGGTGATGTCCTGCCCGACCGTGACCAGCGTGCGGTCCGAGAGCCCGACCGCCGCCCAGCTGGTATCGCGCTCGCGCCCGGAATCCGAGCGCAGCCTGAAGTCGCGCCACTCGCCGCTGCCGCGGGTGATGTGGGCGCGGACCGGGTCAAGATCCGGATCGTCACGCCGGCCGGCCTCGGCCGTGTCGCCGGGCGGCTCATCGAGCGCCTTCAGGAGGCCGCCCCGCTGCCGTTCCCACTCGCGGTTGGCCAGCGTGATGCGGCCACTTGTGTCGAGCAGGCCGACCATCACCGGGATGTGGTCGAAGATGCGCTGCAGGATCTCCTTCTGGCTGGCGAGATCGGACGTCCGCGCCGAGACGCGGGCCTCGAGCTCGTCGTGCAGCGCGCGCAGCTCCTCGAGCGCGCGCAGCAGCTCCGGTGTCTGGAGGATCAGCCAGGCGCCGTGCCGGCGCGCCACGACGAAGCGGTGGGCCTGGGCGACGTCGAACACGTCGTTGGCGTGGGTCGATTCCAGCGGAAACGTGCAGGCGACGAGCATGCGCCGCCCCTTGAGCAGTTCGTTCAGCCGCCGCTCGTAGGTGCCGAACGGACCATCCGGGCTGAGGTCCACCCCCGTCGTCCAGGCCGGCGTGCCGGTGATCCGCATGCCGGTGTAGCCGCGTTCGAGCGCGCCGCCCAGGGCCGCCGCCCAGCGCTCCAGCGCGCCGTCGACGTCGAGGACGCCATCGGTCAGCATGAAGTCGTCGGGGGTGGCAAAGATCAAGTCGCCCGCCGCCAGATGCCGGTCCGCCCCCGGCACGCCGCGCCGCAGCGCCTCGGCCGCCTCCGGCTCGGTCAGGGTGCCGGAAATCATCCAGACGCAGAACTCGCGCGCCGCCAGGCCCTCCCGGAAGAAGGGCACGAGCACATCGAGCAGGTCGCTGGTCGTCTGGAAGAAATGACAGAAGTGCGTGCCCCACGGCATGTCGCCGATGGTCCGGATTCCGCTCGGTCTGGCGTCTGTCGTCATCCGGTCCTCGAGCTGCAACGCCCCAGGGGCCGCGACCGGCACGCGGCGGCGGCTGGCGTGCGGCAGGCGTCGCTACCTGCAGTCTACGACCGAAGCGTTGCGAGCGCGTATCGTTTTCACACGCCGCGCTCCCGCTACCGGCCCTGCGGAACCGGCCTTTTTTTACTCCGCGTGGTGGAACGCTGTGGCGCGGCCCGGGAACGGCGGGGGATCCGAATTTGCATATCAGAGGCGTCGAATCGCAAACGACATCTGAGTGAGGCTTATGACCGAAGCACGGCCGTTCGTGCTGCTCGTCGAAGACTTCGAGGACGCGCGCGAAATGTATGCGGAGTACCTCGAGTTCAGCGGCCTTCGCGTCGCCGTCGCCGCCGACGCCGTCAAGGGGCTGGAGATGGCCAGAAAGCTCCAGCCAGACGTCATCCTGATGGACGCCGCGCTCCCCGGCCTCAGCGGCTGGGACGCCATCGAGCGCCTGAAGGCGGACCGCGCCACCCGGCACATCCCGGTCCTGATGATCACCGGACACGTGCTCGGGGATGCGAAAGCCCGCGCCCTCGCGGCCGGCGCCGACGGCTTCATCCCCAAGCCCTGCCTGCCCGACGAGCTGACGCGCCGCGTACTGTCGACGCTGCGCGGTGAACTGCCGTCCGACGTCTGAGCCGTCCGGCCGGCGCACCGCCCGGTGTCACGGCGTCGAGCCCTGATCGCCCTGTCCTGGCGCCACCAGCGTCGTCACGGTGAACACCCGGTCGCCGAATCGCATGTCGGCTACCGTCACGCGCAGGCCGCCGGCGTCGGGCACGGCGCGATAGTAGGGAAACCTGGCCCACACCAGCAGCCCGCGTACCTTCGGATCGTCCCGCGCCGCTGCCACGCCGGGCAGCCCGGTCCCCTTCGGCACGGTCGCCGGATCGAGAGCGAGCCGCGCCGGGAACCACTGGAACGTGCCCCGCTGGTAGTGGGTTCCGCCGTCGACGATGACCGCCTTCGCGAAGGGATTGACCGGCACCGGGCCGACCATCAGCCCCGCTGGCGGACGGCCATTGCCGGCCGTCCACTCGGTGGACACGTACGCTCGTGCCGCCGACGCGGACGCGACCATCACTCCAATGTAGACCGCCGCGGCCAGCGCGGCGGCGCGGGCGGGCCCGGCGCTGCTCCGCCGGCGGGCCGCGATGACGCCGGCCCCCAGCATCAGCCAGAGCCACGGATCGATAATGAAGATCGCGTCGCCGTAGAACCAGCGATGCGAGAGCGGCATGAGCAGCCGGACACCGTAGGTGTTCAGCCAGTCCATCCCCACGTGCGACAGCACGCCGGCATAACACAATACGAGCAGGGGCAGCGGCCGGAGGCGCGCGGCCGCGGCGGCGCGTGGCGGACGCCACCGGTCAATCGCGATGAAGATCCCGGCCAGCAGGACGGGCAGGAGAATCTGCGCCAGGGTTCCGTGGGTCCAGCCCCGGCGCAGCGCGACCGACGGCGTGCTGCTGAAGACCGCGACGATGTCGACGTCGGGCAGGTTTGCCGCGACGAGGAGCGCGGCCGTGCCGAACCGGCTCTGGCGAGCCAGTCCGGCCTGCGCCAGCACCGCGCCGGTGAGCGTATGACAGAGATTGTCCATCCCGGCCGGACGGTGGGTAGCGCTACTCCTCGGCCATGAACGGATAGGTGTAATCCCGCGGCGGCGCGAAAGTTTCCTTCACCGTCCGCGCGTTCACCCAGCGCACGAGATTCAGCTTCGAGCCCGCCTTGTCGTTGGTCCCGGATCCGCGCGCGCCGCCGAACGGCTGCTGGCCGACGACGGCCCCGGTCGGCTTGTCGTTGATGTAGAAGTTGCCGGCCGCGTTGCGCAGCGCGCTGGCCGCCTCGCGCACCGCCCGGCGCTCGCGGCTGAACACCGCACCGGTCAGCGCATACGGCGACGTCCGGTCGATCACCCCGAGCGTGTCGTGCCACTTGGCGTCCGGATACACGTAGGCGGTCACCACCGGACCGAAGATCTCCTCGCACAGGGTCCGGTAACCCGGATCCGTGGTCTGAATCAGCGTCGGCTCGATGAAGTAGCCCTCGTCACCGCGGGCGGCGCCGCCCTGGACGATGGTGGCGTGCGCCCGGGCGTGATCGAGATAGCCGCTGATCTTGGTGAACGCCTTCTTGTCGATCACCGCGCTGACGAAGTTCCGGAAATCGCGGACGTCTCCCTGGCGGAGCTGCTGCATGATGGCGACGGTGCGGTCCCGAACTTCGCTCCACATCGACTCGGGCACGTAGACGCGGCTCGCCGCCGAGCACTTCTGGCCCTGGTATTCGAACCCGCCGCGCGCAATCGCGACGGCCACGGCGGCCGGATCGGCCGACGGGTGGGCCACGATGAAGTCCTTGCCCCCGGTCTCGCCGACGAGCCGCGGATAGCCGCGATACGTGCCGATGTTCTCCCCCACCGTCTTCCACATGCTGTTGAAGACGGCCGTGCTGCCGGTGAAGTGGATGCCACCGAGCTCCGGCGACGCAAGCAGCTGCCGGGTAATCGCCACCGAATCCCCGGGCACCATGTTGATCACACCGGGCGGCAGACCGGCCTCCTCGAGCAGGCGCAGCGTGTAGTAGCCGCTCAGCATCGCGGTCGCCGCCGGCTTCCAGACGACGGTATTGCCCATCAGGGCCGGGGCGGTGGTGAGGTTGCCGCCGATCGCGGTGAAGTTGAACGGCGACACCGCGTAGATGAAGCCTTCGAGCGGCCGGTACTCCATCTGGTTCCACATGCCGGGACTGCTGGCCGGCTGCTCGTGATAGAGCTCCTGGGCGAAGTAGGTGTTGAAGCGCCAGAAGTCGATCATTTCCGAGGCGGCGTCGATCTCGGCCTGGTAGGCGGTCTTCGACTGCCCCAGCATGGTGGCGGCGACAATGGTCGGCCGCCAGCTCGTCGCCAGCAGTTCGGCGGCGCGGAGGATGACGGCCGCGCGATCCTCCCACGGCCAGCCCGCCCATTCGCGGCGGGCCGCGGCGGACGCGGCAATTGCCTGCGCTACGTGGCTGTCGTCCGCGAGGTGGTAGTCGGCCAGCACGTGGCCGTGCTGGTGCGGCATGACCGCCTGCGCGGTCTTGCCGGTCCGGATCTCCTTGCCGCCGATCACGATCGGGATATCGATCCGCTCGGCCGCCATCGACGCGAGCCGCGCCTTGAGCTCGGCCCGCTCCGGCGTGCCCGGCGCGTAGGACCGCGTCTGGTCGTTGACGGGCTCGGGCACGCGGCGCACGCCGCCGAACGCCGCATCGAGGACCGGCGTCTGGGCGGCGCGGCTGCCGGCGCCGGAGGTGTCGTCTTTTTTGGCGGGAACGGGGGAAGCGGTGGTGGACATCGTGGCGCCTCGGCTGTTCAAATCCAGGAAATCTGCGAGCCTGAAACCCTGATTATAGTCCGGGCCTCCCCCTCACGCCGGGCCCGGGCGGCAGCGACGAGAAGGCTCAGGACGCGGCGCGGAGTCCGTCGGCCTGCAGCTCCGCCAGGAGCGGAAAGTGGTCGGACGCCGCAGGGGCAGGGTCGTGCCGGACCACGCGGCACGACACCAGCCGCGCCGCCTCATCCGCCGGCACGAACACGTAGTCGAGCCGCACGTGCGGGTCCCACACCGGGAACGTCAACCCGGCATCCTCCGGATGGAGCCGGCGATAGCCATCCACGTAGCCGGCAGTCAGGATGACGGCGATGGTGCGCCAGCGGATGCGTCCGCCGCTGAACCACACGAGCGCGCGGAGCCGCCGCGGCAGCTTGCGGATGTCGAGCAGCTCCCCTGGCGCGAGCGTGTTGAAGTCGCCGGCGAGCACGTGGAAGCCCCGGTCGTGCCGCTCGATGGTGCGAAGCAGGTTGCCGAGCTCGATGACGCGGCGGCGCTCCGTCCAGGCCGCGTGCACGGCACTCAGGTGGACGCCGAAGACCCGGCAGTCGATTCCGGCGGGATGGATCTCGAGAAACGCGTGGCGGGAGAAGCGCGGCCGGTGCCACGCGCGGTGGCGCGTCGGGTGCCGGCTCATGTAGCCGAGCGACGTCCCCCGCTGCGTGCCGGACTCCGCCATCCCGCACAGGCCCGCCAGCCGCGCGATGACGTCGGGCCGGGTCGCTTCCTGGAACACGACCACGTCCGGATCGCAGGAGTTGACGACTGCCGCGATCTGTTCCTCCCGGCCGCTCCCGCCGTGCCGGATGTTGTAGGAGAGGAGCCTGAAGCTCACCCAGGGCCTGCCGTGCCGGCCTTGTCCACCAGCACCAGGTAGGGCTGGCCGATGACTTCCCCACGCAGGTACATCACGAAGTCGCGGGTGGCCTGGATGTTCACCGGACGGCCGACCCTGGCCATCAGCTGCTGGCGGAGCGGGATGAGGTCGGGCGCGATCTCCGGGTCGTCTTCGCTGAGGGGCCGTGAATGCACGCCTGGGACAAAAAATCCCGTGACCTTGAACAGCCCGATGACATCGTCGCCGACCAGCGTCAGGTCGAGATCGCTGGTGCCCGGGCCGTCCGCGTCGAACGCGGCGCCGTCCTTCCAGCGCCGGCCGGTGACCGCGCTGCCCCGCAGCACGACGCCCGTCTCGGCGGGGATGGCGTCCTGGATGAGGCGGACGAACTCGTCGAGCCTGGCGGGGTCGCCGTTGAAGGCGAGCCGCACGACGTTGTCGCGCTTCTCCTGGTCGGTAAGGTCTTTCTCGGTGGCGGCGTCGTGCGCCGCCGCGACGCGCGCCTGTGAGGACCCGGTGATTCCCAGCTCTTCCAAATCAGCACCTCCGGCCAGTACGGATGCACCAGCCGGGCCAAGGCTGCCGGGCGCGGCCGGAGCCTGATGCGCGAGGGCAGGACGGCCCTAGGCGGGGACGTCGAACTCGCGGTGGGCGTGCTCGAGGCAGCCCGGGCAGATCCCGTGGCTGAACTCGGCGTCCGAGTGCTCGGAGATGTAGCCCTCCAGCTGCTGCCAGTAGTCCTCGTCCTTCCTGATCGACTTGCAGTAGCAGCAGATCGGCAGCAGCCCCTTCAGCTGCCGGACGTTGGCGAGGGTCTGCTGGAGCTGTTCGATCTGCTCGGTCAGCCGCTCCTGGAGCGACAGGATCCGGATGCCGGTGTGCACGCGGGCGCGCAGCTCTTCGGCGTCGAACGGCTTCACCAGGTAGTCGTCGGCGCCGGCCTGCAGGCCGGTCACGATATCGGCCCGGCTGTCGCGCGAGGTGAGGAGGATCAGGTACATGTGCGCGTGCGTGCCCCCTTCCCGGATCCGGCGGCACAGCTCGATGCCGTCAACCCCCGGCATCATCCAGTCGACGATCGCCAGCGCCGGCGGCTGCGGACCCTGGATCATCTCCCAGGCCGCCGCACCGTCGCTGGCGACCGCGACCTCGAGGTTCCAGCGGCGCAGCGCGCCGCGAAGCACCGCCGCCGTCACCGGATCGTCGTCTGCAATCAGAGCGCGCACGTCACACCTGCTTTCACCAGCGGCTGAAACTTCCGCAACGTCTCCATCAGGACCGCGGCCTCCCGGGCGAGGGTCGCCCGCGCCGGTTCCGCGGCATCGAGGCGCCGTTCCGCGCCGATCCGTTCGAGCGCCTGCGCGGCCTCGAACACCGCCGCGGCGGCGATCGTCCCGGCCGCGCCCTTCAGCGCATGCGCGGCGGCGCGGATCTGCTCGGCGTTGCGCTCCGCCACGGCGGCGTCGATGGCGGCGAGGCGCCTCGGACAGTCGTCGAGGAAGAGGGTGAGGACCTCGCCGAGCAGGTCGGCGTCGCCACCAAGGCGGTCGAGGAGCTCCGACCGGCTGAACGCCACCGGGCGGGCCACCGTGCCGGTGGTTCCCTGTTCGACGACCTCGAACAGCAGGGCCTGGTTGATCGGCTTGGAGAGGTAGCCGTCCATGCCGGCAGCAATGCAGCGGTCGCGGTCCCCGGTCATCGCGTGAGCGGTTATCGCGACGATTCGGGTGTAGCCGCCGGTCCTGGCTTCGCGGTCGCGAATGAGGGCGGTCGCCTCGAAGCCGCCCATCTCGGGCATCTGCACGTCCATGAGGACGAGGTCAAAGCGCTCGCGCTCGACCAGATCCACGGCCTCCCGCCCGTTGTTGGCAACGGTCACGCGGTGGCCGCGGCGGCGCAGCAGCCCGACCGCCACCCGCTGGTTGACCGGGTTGTCTTCCGCCAGCAGGATGTTGGCGCCGCCGGCGGCCAACTCCGGCGGCCGCGGCGGGCGGCGTCGCGACCTCGACGGCCGCCGGAGGCGCCGGCGGCGCCGTGGCGCCGCGTTCCAGCAGGCGGCAGATCTGGTCCAGCAGGTCGAGCTGCTTGACCGGCTTGGTGAGGTACGCGGAGATCCCGAGGTCGCGGCAGCGGGCGGCATCGCCGTATTGCCCCGACGAGGTCAGCATCATGATGGTGGCGCCGGCGAGCTCCGGCCGGGCCGCGATCCGTTCGGCCACGCCGAAGCCGTCGATGTCCGGCATGTTGGCGTCGAGCAGGACCAGCACGAAGGGATTGCCCTGCTGAGACGCCGCCAGCAGCGCGTCGATCGCCGCCGCGCCGCCGTCGACCGCCGTCGGCTTCATCTGCCAGCGGGTCAGCCTGCTCGTGCAGGATGCGGCGGTTCACCGCGTTGTCGTCGACGATCAGGACCGGCAGGTTGGCGAGCAGCGGTTCCGCCCGCGGCGCCTCCGACAGCGTCGGCGACCGGCAACGGCACGGTGAAGTGAAACGTCGTGCCCACGCCCGGCTCGCTCTCGAGCCAGATGCTGCCGCCCATCATCTGCACCAGGTTGGCGGAGATGGTCAGCCCGAGGCCGGTGCCGCCGAAGCGGCGGGTCGTGGAACCGTCGGCCTGGCTGAAGGCCTGGAAGATGGTGGCGTGTTTGCCGCGGCGCAACGCCGATGCCGGTATCGGTCACGCTGAAATGCAGCGTCGAGACGCCGTCGCTGCGGCTCTCCTCGGAGAGCTCGACCAGGACGTGGCCGGTGCTGGTGAACTTCAGCGCATTGCCCACCAGGTTGCCGATCACCTGCTGCAGGCGCGACCGGATCCCCGACGACGGCGGCCGGGACTTCCGGCGCGATGTTGCAGAACGAGCTCGAGGTCCTTCTGGTCGGCACCGAGCGCGAACGGACGCAGCAGATCGTTCACCAGGTCGCCCAGCGCGAACGGCACGGACTCCAGCTCGAGCTTGCCGCGCTTCGATCTTCGAGAAATCGAGGATGTCGTTGAGGATGGTCAGCAGCGTCTCGGCGGACGCCTTGCACGGTGTCGAGGTAGTCGCGCTGCTCGGCGTCGAGCTCGGTGTCGAGCGCCAGCTCGGTCATGCCGATGATGCCGTTCATCGGCGTGCGGATCTCGTGGCTCATGTTGGCGAGGAACTCGCTCTTGGCGCGGCTCGCCTCCATCGCCCGGTCGCGGGCGCCGATGAGATCGCTGTTGAGCAGCTGGAGCTCGGCGGTCCGCGCCGCGACCGTGGCCTCGAGCTGCTCCTGGTTGCGCAGCAGCGCCCCGTCGCGCTGCTGAATCTCCTCGAGCATCTTGTTGAACCCCGCGACCAGCTCCCCGATCTCGTCCTGCCCGGCCGGCTCCACGCGCACGTCGTAGCGGCCGTCCTGCTCGACGACGCGGGTGGTCTCGGTCAGGCGGATGAGCGGGGCCGAGATGACGCGCTGCAGCCGCGACGCCAGGGTGAAGGCCAGGACGAATGCCGCCGCGAGCACCGCCGCGACGATCTTGCCGAGGCTGGCGGCGCGCGCCCAGATCTCACGTTGATCCGACTGGATGTAGACCGCGCCGATGCGCTCGTGCTCCAGCACGACGGGGCGGACGACGAGCAGCCCGTCGTCGGTGAACGTGTGCCAGGGCTGGCCGGCGCGGATGACCGCCGGCGGCACCGGCTGCGCCGGCTGGCGGGCCCCGGCGCTCGCCCGGTAGCTGGCCAGGGTGGTGCCCTGTTCGGTCAGGATGTCGGCGGCGACGATGTGCTCGTTGAGCGCGATCCCGCGCAGCGTGTCGCGCGCCGCGTCGGCGTCGCCGAAGGCGAGGGCCGCCGTGCTGTTGCGGCCGATCACGTCGGCGAGCAGGCCCATGTCGCGCAGCAGCCGCTCGCGCGAACTCGACCGGTCGTAGGCCATGAAGACGGCGCAGGCCAGGATGAGCGACGCCGCCGACGTCGCCACGCTGATGGCGGTCAGCTTGCGGGCGATCGACAGGCGCGCGAACCAGCGTCTAACGTTCAGAGACATTGGAATGATCCTTTACGAACTTGGCGAGCGACAGCAGCCGGGAGCTGACGCGGAGCCGATTGCGCCGGATGGTCTCGAGGTTGACGCCGAACCGCATCCGTCCTTCTTCGACGAAGAGGCTGACCATGCCGCCCATGTGCGAGAACGAGCGCAGGTCGCTCACCACCAGGATCGGGGCGCGGTCCAGCGCGGCGATGAGGCGGATCGAGCGCGGCTCGTCGAGCCCTTCGACGTGCAGGAGGTGGCAGGCCCGCAGCGCGCCTTCGACGTGGACGGGGCGGACGACGAGCGGGTGGCCGTCGATGTCGCGCGCCGCCGTGGCCTCCTCCAGCGCGCTCACCACCCGGTCGTCCCCGGCCACGCAGAGGACGAGCGCCGCGCGCTCGGGCAGCACGTCGGCGGGCCACTCCGTGAACTTGGCGAAGTTGTAGAGGAGCGCCGCCTTCAGCGATGGCGCACTCGCCGTCTGCCCGGCGGGCCAGCCGGCCGCGACGGTCACGAGGCAGAGCGTCAGCGCGGCGCCGGTCAGCGCCAGACGCGGCGAATCGCTGCGTGTCATCGTCCCCCGCCGGTGCGGATCGACGCGAGCGCCATCTCTGGCCCTGTCGGACACGGGCACGGGCACTGCGGGATGGATACGGGACGCACGCTCACTCCTACGACGCCACACTGGAACCGGCTGATACGGGGCGGTGCCGCCCTCGGAGCAAGGGCGGGGCCACGGTGGCGTGCGGAAACCTCAGCAAATCCGTGCGGAGCCGGACTGCCGGCTGTGCGGCGGCGCTCACCTGTGCGGTGTGCGCCGGGGTGTGCGGATCCGGGCCGCGCGCCCGCGACGGCGCGCGAGAGCGCCGACCGCAGCGGGCGCGCGCGTCAGGAGCCCGGTCGGGATCCGCGGTCGACGGCCAGGGGCGCGGATGCGACAGCGCGTGCCTCGAGCAGTTCGTGCACCTTCGCCGTCAGTTCCGCCGGCCTGAAGGGCTTGCCGAGGAAGGGAAACGCATGCTCCGTGCTGGTCGCGCGCTCGACCATGTTGCCCGACATGAGGAGAACCGGCAGCGACGGGCGGTCGGTTCGCATCTGCCGCACCATCTCCGGCCCCGTCATCCCGGGCATCACGACATCGGTGACGACGAGCGCGACGGTCCCGCGATGGTCCCCCTCGGCCCACCACTCGAGCGCCGCGGCGGCGCTGGCGTGGGCCACGACATGATGGCCGGCACGCTCCAGGACGCGCTGGGCCAGCGAGCGGAGACTGCCTTCATCGTCCACCAGCAGAATCGTGGCGCTCCCGCGTGACTCACCGAATGACATAGTCCCCGTTCCGCAACGTCGCCGGCCCGGCCTGGGCTCGAAGGGGAGGAATACCACAGAATCCGACGCCCCGGCCAAGGGTTTGTACGCGCGACCGGCTGAGCCCGGCGCGGGCAGGCTCAGCCGAGCAGCCGCAGCGCCAGCCAGACCAGTGCCGCCCCGGAACAGCCATCCAGCACGCGCCTCGCCCTCCCCGCCACGAGCCATCTGGCCAGGGTGCCTCCGGCAAACGCCCAGACGAGGTGCCAGGTGAACGCCACCGTGACGTGGATGCCCGTGAGCGTCAGGGCGCTGCTCGCCGCCGGGGCACCGGGCGGGATGAAGTCCGGCACGACGATCAGGTAGAACGACGCGATGGCCGGATTGAGCAGGTTGGTGAGGAACCCCTCGTACAGGTTCTGCAGGGCGGGCCGGGGGGCGTGCGCGCCGGCGCGCGGGTCGCGGCGGGCCGGCGGCCGGATCGCGTCAGCCAGTGACCGCAGCCCGAGCCAGGCCAGGTAGAAGGCGCCGCCCCACCGCAGCACCGTCCAGATCGCCGGCCAGCGCCGGAGAGCGATCGCCACGCCGAACGCCGAGAGCAGGCCGTAGGCCACCGACCCCGCATTGACCCCCACGGCCGTCTCGGTGCCGGCGCGCGTGCCGCCGGTGAGACTGTTGCGGAGCACCACGGCCGTCGAGGCGCCCGGCGTCAGCACGAGCGGGACGGTGACGGCAAGGAAACTCCAGATCGGGAGCACGCGTGATGATACCGGCTCGCGCGGCTGTCGCCTTCTGCTGTCGCCGGCCTTCTGTCGCCGGCCTTCTGTTGACGCGAATTGATAATGTCCCCTCGCGAGCGAAATAGAAATGTCCCCCTAAGCTGGTGACCTCCAAGGAGGTCGCCGACTGGGAAGGACAGCGATGAGTGCGACGGAATTGACGCGGGTCGAGGTGTTGAGCCGCGTGAAGGCGGGGACGTTGAGTCGTGAGGTCGGCGGCGACGTTGCTGGCGCGTGAGCTATCGCCAGGCGAAGCGTCTGGTGCGGCGGTATCGGGCGGAAGGGGCGAAGGGCCTGAAGCACCGGAGCGCGGGCGGCGCGTCGAATCATGCGCGGCCCACGGCGGAGCGCGAGCGGGTCGTTGGCGCTCGTGCGGGAGAAGTACAGCGGGCCGCATGGACGTGCGGTTTGGGCCGACGCTGGCCGCCGAGCATTTGGCGAGTGAAGACGGCGTGACCGTGCATCACGACACGTTGCGGCGGTGGATGCTGGCCGCGGGGTTGTGGAGTCGCGCGCGCAAACGGTCACCCGCATCGCGCGCGGCGGGAGCGCAAGGCGCATTTCGGCGAGCTGGTGCAGCTCGATGGCAGTTTCCACCTGTGGTACGAGGCCCGCGCGCCGCGCGGCTGCTTGATGAACCTGGTGGACGACGCGACCGGCCGGACGCTCGCGCGGCTGGGCGGCGCAAGAAACGATCTGGGCGGCGGTCGATGTGTTGCGCCGGTGGATCGAGGCGTACGGCGTGCCGCTGGCGCTCTACACGGACTGGAAGAATGTCTATGTGCGCGAGCCGAATGCGGAGGAGCAGGCCACGGGGGCCGTGCCGCTGACGCAGTTTGGCCGCATGTGCGCGGCGTTGGGGATTCAGATCATCGCCGCGAGCTCGCCGCAGGCGAAGGGCCGGGTCGAGCGGAATCACGGCACGCATCAGGACCGCCTGGTGAAGAAGCTGCGGCGGCTCGGGATCGCCGACGACGCCGGCGGCGAATGCGTTCCTGGAGACGACGTATCTGCCCGAGCACAACGCCCGCTTCGCGCAGGCGCCCGCGTCGGCCGAGGACTTTCATCGGCGGACGCCGAGTCGCGCCACGCTCGATCGCGTGTTCCAGCTCGAGGAGACGCGCGTGCTGTCCAACGACTGGGTGATTCGCTACGACACGCGGTCCTTGCAAGTGGCGCGGCAGAGTCGGCCAGGCGCCCGCCCGCAGTACGGTGCTGGTGCGCGAGAACGCGCGCCGGCGCGATTGAGCTGCGCTATCGCGGCCGGCTGATGCAGTGGACCGAGATTCCGGCGCCGCCGCCGAAGCGCCGCCCCCGCCGGCCGCGCGCGCCGCGCCGTCCCGGCGCCGCGCGTCGCGCCGGCGCGGCGGGGCGGCCAGTCGGCCGATCATCCGTGGCATCAGGCGGTACCCGATCGACCAGGCGTACCGCGACGCGCGAAGACCGACGAGCGTGGGAGCGATCGCAGCCGTGAAGCGCCTGTGGACGCTGCCGGAGCCGTGGACGCCAAGAACGCGCCCACCGCTCCTTGGAAAACCCACAGAACGGTTTTCCACAGCGCCCACAAGGCATCACCACAGGGGACATTTCTATTTCGTTAAGAACGGGGACATTTCTATTTCGCTTTGACATTCTGTCGCCGGCCTTCTTGACACACCCCGGCCCGTGCACTATCGTCGAAGGGCTCGCCAGCGGCGAGCGCTTATCCAGAGTGGCTGAGGGAACAGGCCCGACGAAGCCACAGCAACCAGGCGCATTCCTCCGAGTGCCCAGGTGCTACTTCCTGCCCGATAAACCGGGAGAGATAAGAGCCTTGGCAGACCGTTCCGGTCTCTGAAGTCACTCTCAGCTCCCACTGTCCGACGCGCCCCGTACGGGGAGGCGTCCGCGAGATAGCAGATGACAACGGCTGCCCATGCCGTGCGCGTGCAGGACTCCGCGCCGGCCAATCTTCAGCGTTCCCCCGTCCGCATCGGGCTCCTCGGCCTCGGCCAGGTCGGCTGCGCGGTCGCGGACCTCGCATGCCAGCCGGGCGCGCAGGCGCCGCTCGCGATCGTGTCGGCGCTCGTGCGCGACGTGTCCCGCCCGCGCGCGGTCGCGCCGGGCGCCATCGACCTGACCACCGATCCGTCGCGCGTGCTGGCGGCGCGGCCCGATGTCGTGATCGAGGTCCTCGGCGGCCTCGAGCCGGCGCGGACGCTGGTCCTCGCCGCGCTGTCGAACGGCATTCCGGTGGTCACCGCCAACAAGTCGCTGCTGGCGGTCCATGGCGACGAGCTGTTCGCGGCGGCGAACGGACCGGCACGGCCCTGCACTACGAAGCCAGCGTGATCGCCGGCGTGCCGTTCCTCGGGATGTTCGCGCGGCGGCCGCGTGCCCGCACGGTCACCGCCCTGTCCGGCATCGTCAACGGCACCAGCAATTTCATCCTGTCGCGCATGGCGGCCGAACGGATGCCGTTCAGCGAGGCGCTGGCCGGGGCGCAGCGCGCCGGCTATGCCGAACCCGACCCGTCGAAGGACATCGACGGGGCCGACGCCGCCGAGAAGCTCTGCGTGCTCGTCCGCCATTTCGCCAACCGGAGCGTCCGGCCGGAGGCCATCGAGACCAGCGGCATCACCGCCGTCGAGGGGCACGATCTCGCGCGCGCCGCCGCATTCGGCGGCACGATCCGCCCGGTGGTCCTGGCGGACTGGGAAGACGGCACGCTCCGGGCCTATGCCGGCCCCGCGTTCGTTCCGGCGGATCATGCCTCGCGGGGGTCGATGGCGTGCAGAATGCGATCGCGGTGCGCACGCGCTGGTCCGGCGACCTGTTCTTCAGCGGGCCGGGCGCGGGCCCCGTCGCCACCGCGGCCACGGTGCTGGACGACGTGGCCGAGGCGTGCCTGCCGGGCGCCGTTCAGCCCGCGCCGCTGGCGGAGGCCAGCCGCTGCGGCGCCGTCGACACGGGGTGGTTCGTGCGCCTGACGTCGAGTGGGTTGCGCGATTCCCAGGACGGTCCGGAGCGGCTGGCCGGACTCGGCATCCGCCTGCGCCGGACGTCGAGCCTGGAAGACGGCGCCGGCGGCCGGCAGCAGGGGCTCCTCACCGCCGCGTGCGCGAAGGGGCATCTCGACGCGGCGCTCGACCTGCTCACGGCGAGGACCGGGGGGCATGCCTGGGCGATTCGCGCGGTCGGGTAAGACGGCGCGGAGCGGACTACCGGCGGACCGGCTCGGCGCCGACCAGACCCGGCTTCATGGCGGGCGCGCCCGGCATGCGGTCGAAGCCGACGAGGGACCAGCCGCCGTCGCCCCTGCGGAAGTAGGCATGGACGGGAGCCGCCCACGACGGGTGTGCCCCGGCCGCCGCGCTGATGTCCACGCGAACGTAGGCACCACGCCCGGCCGGAAGCCCGGCCGGCGCCCGCACGCCCGTGGCGGGCCCCTCGGCCTCGCCGAGGCGCGTGGCGTCTCCCGAGGCGTTGTCGAACTGGTGCCAGGCCGTGGTGTACGCCGCCGGCGCCGCCGCCGACGCGTGCTGCACGGCCGCATTCCCGAACGTCAGCGTCCCGTCGGCTGACAGCGCCGGATCGACGACCGGGTTGACGCCGGTCAGGAACGCCTTCGCGATCCGGTTGCGGCGTTCGATCAGCGCCGAGACGAGGAAGGCCTCCGCCTTCGGATCGGTGAGCTGCCCGGCACGCACCGCGGCCGCGATCAGGTCGTCGGTCATCGCCATCAGCGTGCGGGCCGCCCAGAACGTATCGTCCGGGCGCGAGCGGACGTAGGCCGGGTTGGGCACGCGCGGACGCCAGGTGGCGGGCACGAAGCTGGCCGCTTCGAATCGCCCGATGCCGCGGTGTTCGGGATAGTCCACGAGCATCCAGGGACGGATGTAGAAGCCGAACGCCAGCAGCGCGCGCTTGGCCGGCCCGGTTTCGGCGAGGTATTCGTAGCCGTCGCGCCGCTCGCGCTCGCCGATGCCGGAGCTGCCGAGCGCGGCATTGAAGTCGATCAGGTGATGGCGGACATGGCTGCGCCCGTTGCCGGTGACGACGGTGTCGAGCGAGTTGATGGCCTTGGCGTCGGTGTGGTTCACCCAGGCGCTGAAGACGCGCAGGCCGCGCAGCTCGCGGCGATCCTCGTGGGGGATGAGATCGTTCGGGTCGTCGGCGCGGGTGCCCGTGTACAGGAACCCGTCCACCGGCCGGCCGGCGAGCGCGGATCCCGCGACCACGCGGTAGCTCCCGTCGGGGTTGCGATGCGCGCGGGACAGCTGTTCGTCGATGTCCCCCTGGTCCATCGGCCGGCGCCCGCCCGACCGCGTGCGCACTTCGGCGTCGGCCGCAATCGTCAGGTTCTCGGGCCTGAGCGACGCGATGTTCGCCTGCGGCACGTGATAGCCGAGGGCGTGGAACAGGCGCGTGACGATCACCTCGGTCGCGGTGCCGAGCTCGGGCTCCCCGGGCGGATCGAACTTGAGGAAGTAGCGCTTGCCCGCCGGGTCGGTGATGGTGAAGCCTGGCGAGACGCCGTTGGCCTTCCGGCTCACCGCCCATGTTCCCGGCGCCGGGCCCCGGTCGTCGTCCGGACCGCGCCGCACCTCGTCCGCCGTGAGCGCGCGGGCCCCGGCGCGGTTCGTGAACCAGGCGGAGTCCGGCACCTCGTCGATGGTGTTGACGCTCGCGGCGCGGACGACCTCGCTCCGGCCGGGCCGTCCGAACAGGTTGATGATGGCGTCGTAGTACAGCGAGATCTCCCGCGCCGCCACTTTCGACGCATCCTGCGTGTCGGGCACGCGCGCGATCGGGTCGTCGCTGTAGAACTTCGGGGCGCGCCTCGACGGTGCCTGTGCGGTGGCCGCCGCGGCCGCCGCCACGACCACCGCCAGCGTCACGAGGGCCGCCCGCCGCCGCGGCGCCCATGCCAATCCGGGTCTGCCCTTCTCCACTCTCACCGCTGTCTCCCTGGCGCCGCCGTTACCTGATGGGCGCACTGAAGCCGAAGATGACGCGCAGCCCCTCGGTGCCCCGCGCCAGCTCGAGGCGCAGCACCGTGGTCTGCGGCCCGTGAAACCGGATGCCGAGGCCGACGTTGCTCTTCAGGTTGTCGAAGTCGAGATCGGCCCGGCGCGCCGCGACCTTGCCGGCATCGTAGAACAGGGCCATGTCCACGAACTCCTGGACGTACCACCGGTATTCGCCGGTGAAGATGATCGAGTTGCGATCGCGGAAGCGATAGGCCGAGTAGCCGCGCAGCTCCCCCGATCCGCCGAGATCCGGCAGCAGGAAGAACGGGACCTGATCGCCGCCGTCCGTGGTGGTCGTCGACGTCCGGACGGACAGGTCGATGACCCAGTTGCCGTGCAGGAGGGGAATGAGCTGCCGCGCGATGGCGTCCACGCGGCGGAACGAATACGGGCCGGCGTTCTGCTGCGCGTAATCGTGCAGGGCGGCGTGGAGCAGGGAGCCGGAGCGGCTGTAGCCGGCGCCGGTGCGCGTGTCGAGGCCCGCCGAGACGAAGGAATGGAGGTACTCCGGGTCGGCGCCGATCCCGGGCATCTCGTCCGGCGTGAACAGCGCCTCCACCGACGGGCGATTCGTGCTGGCGCCGCCGGTCTCGTAGCGCTCGTAGCCGAGGCCGCCGCCGAGCCTGAGGAAGCGGACCGGCCGCAGCTCCCCCTGCCCGCTCAGCTCCGTGCGGCGCTCGGCGAAGTCCGCGCGCGTCCGCGGCGAGCCCGGCCCGAGCGCATAGACGGCGAGCTCGGGGGCGTCCTGCCACCGCGCCCGGCCGCTGAGCCGCAGCCGGCCGCCGGCCAGCGCGCGGCGACGCGGCGGCGAGCTGCACCAGCTTGAAGCTGCGAATCGAATAGGCGGCCTTGCCGACGACGGTCGTGCCGTTGGCGAACAGCTTGGCGTAGGCCGGGCCCGAGGGCCACGCTCGACCCCTGCTTGATGTCGCCAAAGGTGACGAAGAACCCGCGCTGCACCGCGAAGCCCCCGGCCTGCTCGATCTCGAGCAGCCGCTTCTCGAAGAAGTTGCGCGTCTGGGGCGTAAGGTCCCTGGCCTTCTCGGCCTGCGCCTCCGCGATTTCAGCGGCCCGCGTGTCGGCGGTCTGCGCGGAGACGAGCGGCGGGAGCACAGCGAGCAGGAACAGCGTCAGCCAGACGCGAATGGCGGAATCCGACCTCTTCACAGTCCACCTTTCGTTGAGCCAAAACCGAGAGGGAGTTGATATCCCACTTTATGGAATCGGCGCAAGCAGAGATAATTGGGCCGGTTGCCGACGTTCACCCTTCGCCTCGTCCTCTCGGGCTCGATCCTCTCCGCCACGACCCTGGTCCTCGCCCTGACGCAGCCGCTGCTGGGGACGCCGCGGTTCTTCCTGCTCGCGGGCGTGGCCGCCGCCTGCCAGGTGGTGATGCTGGCGGCGATCCGGCATGCGCCGCCCGGACGGCGCCTCGTGATGGTCGCCTTCGCCTTCGCGGTGCTCTGCCGGCTGCCGCTCGCGCTCGGGCCGGTCGAGTACGACAGCGACATGGTCCGCTACATCTACGACGGCCGGGTGCAGCGGCTCGGCTACAACCCCTACGCCATCGTCCCGTCGGACCCGGCGATCGCCGGCGACCCACACCGCCGTGACCGCGCGCATGCCGAGCCGGCACGACCGCACGCCGTATCCGCCCGCCGCGCAGCTGTTCTTCCGCGCGGTCGTGACGGTGCACGGAATCGCCGCGCGCGATGAAGCTGGCGCTGATCGTGTGCGACCTGCTGACCGTGCTGCTGGTGTGGCGCTGGCTGGCCGTCACCGGCCGCAACGAGTGGCTGATGCTGGCCTATGCCTGGAACCCGCTGGTGATCCTCGAGGTCGCGCACAGCGGCCACCTCGACGGACTCGGCGCGTTGTGGATCGCGGCGTGCGCGTACGCGATGCTGCGGCGCCGGACGGCGCTCGCCGCCGATCTGCTTCACCCTCGCGGTGGCGACCAAGCTGCTGCCGATCGTCCTCGCGCCGCTGTTCGTGGGACGGGTGCGCGTGCGTGACGCCGCGGTCGGCGCGGCGCTGTTCGCGCCTGCTCTACCTGCCGTTCCTGTCCGGCGCCTCGCTGCCGGTGGGCGCGGTGCCGAACGTCGTCGACCACATCCGCTTCAACGGCCCGCTGTTCCGGCCGCTGGCGTGGATCATCACGCCGCAGCTGGCGGCCGCCTTCGCGGTCGCGCGTCGGGCTGGCCGCGGCGCTGTGGGCGAGGCTCCGGCTCCCGGCGGACGATCCGGCGGCGTGGGCCTGGCCGATGGCGCTGGCGCTGGCGTGCGCCCCGGTCATCTATCCGTGGTACCTGCTCTACTTGACGCCCTTCCTCTTCACGCGGGCGACCCTGCCGCTGGCCGTCTGGACGTTCACCGTCATTCCCGTCTACATCGTCTGGGAGCGGGCGCGCGTTCGGCGCGCGCTGGATCGTGCCGAATGCGCTGATGATCGTGGAGTACGGGCTGGTGGTGGCGGTGATCGTCGCCCTCGCTGTGGCCCGCGCGAGAGCCAGGCAGCCGGGAACCTCGGGCGGCTCGAGCCAGACCCCTCGCCTGACTGACTGAGCGGCGCGCGCCGGAAGCTGCTACACTCCGAGCCGGCGATCCCCCCAGCCCAGCTGCGCCAGGCCGAGCTGCTGCGAAACGCAGGAAATCCGGAGCTCGCGCCGCGAGCCGCTTCTTGCGTCTAGACGCCGCCGGAGCGTGTCATGACCGACCTTCGTGTCGAAGCGACAGCGCAGCGGCGCAACATGAGACGCCCGACGTCCGTGTGGGTCTTGGGTTGCACACTATTGATGGCCGCCGCGTGATCCGTCGCGGCCCCAGGCGGCGGCCCGCCTCGCGCAGCTCAGCCGGCGCGACCGCCGCCCAGTCCTACGAAGTCCCGCTCACCCAATACCGCGCCTTCCGGCGGATGCACGCGAAGAGCGAGAAGTTCAACCACGAAGGCTGGCTCGAGGCGTGGACCGAGCTGAACGAAGACGGCTTCACGTACCAGGTCGTCAGCGAGCGAGGCTCCGAATACGTCCGGAACAAGGTCCTCAGGGCCGTGCTCAAGCGCGAGCAGGAGCTCGTCGCCGACGGCGGCGAGAAGGCGGCGCTGACCGACGCCAACTACGAGTTCACCGAGACCGAGCCACGCGGCGATGTCCGCTACATCCTGATGAAGCCGAAGCGCCGCGACGTCGTCCTCGTGGACGGGCGGATGGTGCTGAACGCCGATGGATCCGAGATCGTGCGGATCGAGGGACGGCTCGCCCGGAACCCGTCGTTCTGGACGAACCTGGTCAACATCATCAGGCACTTCGCCAAGGTCGACGGGGTCCGGGTCCCGGTCTTCACCGAGACGATCGCCAAGATCAAGTTCGTGGGGCACTCGAAGATGGACGTGTCTTACGAATACGAGTCCATCAACAGCCACCCGGTGAGCGTGGCTGGGCGGCAGGTCCTGGCATCCGCCGGAAGCTCCGCCACACGATGACGGGGATGGCCGCTTTCGAGCGTGGAGGAGGGTGATGGCCAGGCAGGAAGACAAAGACGGCCGCGCGGCTGACGAGCTGCCTCTCACCGCCGAGCTCGGCGACGAGGGCGGCAGCTACGGCGAGGGCTCTCAGCAGGCAGCCACGCGGATGGGGGGAGCCGGGAACCCGCGCATCGACCCGAAACAGGTCGCCGCCCTGGGGCAATCGTCGGAGGCCGTCGCGCCCGATCAGGATCAGCACGAAGGCGCGAAGCCCGCGGATGAACCACCCGGACGGCCGGCATAGTCACACCCAGCCGGGGCTCCGGGGACGACCGTCCCCTACAATGGAACCCCATGGTCCGCATCGCAGGCCTGATCTTCTCGATTGCCTATGCTGTCGTCATCGTCTGGATCTATGCCTCGCAGCCCCAGACGCGCGCCGAAGCGCTCGGGGGCCTCGCGGCCAGTGTCGGCGCTTACCGGGTCAACGAACAGGCCTTCCAGGACGGCCTGCAGTTCTTCCGGGCTGACAAGTTCCCTGAAGCCAGGATGGCCTTCGAGCGGGCCGACACCGCCCACCGCGACGCGCGCACCCAGTTCTACATCGGCTATTCCTACTACCGGGAAGGCTGGGGCCGTCTGTACAGCGACGACCAGCTGTTCCGGCAGGGGCTTGACGCCGTGAACCGCGCCATCGCGCTGGCGCCAGGGAACCGGCTTGTCGTCGAGGACGAGACGCTCGGACTGAAATCGGCCGACGAGCTCAAGGCGGAGCTCGAGCGGGGGCTGCGCCGGGAAGCGTCGGACTTCAACCCCCTTCGCGTGTTCGACCGCCGCAAATGACGCCGCTTCGCGAAGCGGTGGGTCTCCCCGCACTCTTCCTGACGGTGGCGCTCCTTGGCGGCCTGCGCATCGGCGCCACGGTGGTGCTGCTGCCGCCGTCGCTGACCGCCCTCGTCCTGGCGGTGCTCCTGCTCGGCACGCTGGTGCGCGGCCGGGTGCTGATGCCGCAGCTGCTCCTGCACGGCGGCCGCAGCGGCCTCGAAAACGTCTCCGGCGCCATCGTCCTGGCGGCGATGTTCGCGGCCTCGGCCCAGGCGGTCAACCTGCTGCTGCCCGAACGCGGACTGCTGCACGCCGCGTTCGCCATCTTCCTGTTCGTCCAGCTGATGACCATGAACGCCGCGGGCGCCACCCGGCTGGGAGTGCTGCGCAGTGTGCTCGTGCTGTTGGGCTCGCTGTTCGTCCTCCGCTTCATCGTGGTGGAGGCGCTGTACGCGCCAGACGGCGGGCTGCTGCAGCGCCTGCTCCGGACGCTCATGTCGGGGGTGTCGCTCGGCGGCCTGGCCTACGACTCGAATGCCCCAATCACCGGTTACGTCGCCTTCCTCGCGCTGGCGCTCTACATCATCGGCCTGCTGCTGCTCCCGACGGCGTCGGCAACGGCGCTGGTGCGGCAGGGGCCGCCACCCCCGCCGGTCGTCGTACCAACGACTGTCGTCGTGCTGCTGCTCGCGTGCACCGCCGGCTGCCGGCCAGGCGGCGGAGCGGATCAGGCGGACGTGGCAGCGGCGCCGCCTCCCCACCAGGAGGCCTCGCCGACGGCCGGCAAGACCGACCTCGTGCCGGCATCGCAGCGGGCCGACGCGCTACGCAAAGCGCAGGTGTGGTTCCCGCCCGCGACCCCGGTGTCGCGCGCCGACCTCGAGGCGAACCCCGGGGGGCCCGGCGCGTTCAAGGATTCCGCGGTGGTCGAATGCCGGATGCTGGCCAAGGGGATGGGGGGCACGACGCCGAAGTTCGATTGCGCGCTCCCGGATGGCGACGTCATCCGCGTGAAGTACGGCCGGGGCAACCCGGAGCTGCACGCCGAGGTGGCCGCCACGCGGCTGCTGTCGGCGCTGGGCTTCGGTGCCGACCGCATGTACGTGGTGCGCCGCGTGCGACTGCGCCGGCTGTCCCATGTCCCCTTTCCAGCCGCTGCGCTGCCTCGAGGAGACCTCGCTCGAGAAGCTCTGCTTTCCCGAGGGCATCGATTTTTCGCGGGTGACCCGGTTCGAGCATGCCGTCATCGAGCGGCGGCTGGAGGGACGGCGCATCGAGTCGGCGGACGACGAGGGCTGGGCCTTTTTCGAGCTCGACCGGATCGATCCCGCCGCGGGCGGCTCGCCCCGGGCACACGTCGACGCGCTGAAGCTGCTCGCCGTGCTCATTGCGCACTGGGACAACAAGGCCGAGAACCAGCGGCTGGTCTGCCTGCCCGGCGGCGACATGCCGGACGGCGGCTGCGCGCGGCCGTTCGCCATCCTCCAGGACGTCGGCGCCTCGTTCGGGCCGACCAAGCTCGATCTGCACAACTGGCGCGCCCCGCCCGTCTGGGCCGACCCGCGCACCTGCCGGGTCAGCATGGAGCAGCTGCCGTGGGGCGGCGGGACGTTCCCGGAGCAGCAGATCAGCGAGGCCGGCCGGCAGTTCCTGCTCAAACTCCTGACCCAGCTGTCGTCAGCCCAGGTGAAGGAGCTGTTCGACGGCGCCCGCGTGCAGGACTCCGAGGGGATCACCGGCGAAGGCCGCCAGCCGGGGGCGTGGGCCGCCGCTTTCGCCGACAAGGTCCGGCAGATCGCGGAAGCGGGGCCGTGCGCAGAGTAGGGGCTAGTTTCTCCGGATGACGCCGGCGTCCACCGTCTCGCCGGTGCGGCTGATCGCCTGGAAGTAGAGCTCGTTGCCCGCCACCTCCATCAGCATGAAGTGATAGTCGGTGTCGAAGCCCGCGGGCGTGGACGGTCGACGGCTGGATGTCGCCGTGCCGCAGCGAGCCGGCCCCGCCCGAGGTGAAGTAGCTGATGCCGCGCTGCGGCTGCAGCCGCTCGTAGAAGTGCTCGTGGCCGGCGAGCACCACGTCGACGTCCCCCTCGACCAGAATCGGCTCGAGCACGAGGCGGAGCGCCCGCGCGCCGGCGCGGTAGCGGCCGGAGGTGTAGAGCGGATGGTGGAAGTAACAGATCTTCCAGGCGGTCCCGGACGCCGCCAGCTCGCGGCGGAGCCAGGCGAGCTGTTCGGGGTCGAAGGAGCGGCTGTCGAGGACGAAGAACCGGACGCCGGCGCCGGTCACCGCCGCGAGGCGGTGCTCGGACTCGCGGAAGGTGTAGTAGCGCTGCCCGTCCATGTTGAACGGCGCGTAGTGAATCTGCGCCGGATCGTCGTGATTGCCGATCGCGGCGTGGAAGGTCACGCCGGCCTCGAGCAGCGCGCGATACGGCTGCTCGAACTTGTCGCGGTAGTCCTGCGGCGTGCTGGGTGCCGTAGATGTTGTCGCCGAGCATCACCACGAACTCGAACGGAAACCTGGCCCGCCAGGCGACCATCTGATCGGCGACCTCCTGCTGCGACCGATCGCCGCGGCCCGAGTCGCCGATGACCGCGAAGCGGACGGACCCGTTCCTGAGCGGCAGGGCGAGGGCGCCCGGTGCGGGCGGCAGCTCCGTACGGTGGTGACGGTGGCGCGCCGGATCGCGGGCGCGAGCTCGTTCCAGCGGCAGCCGGCGGGCAGGCCGAGCGCGAACAGCAGCCGCACACGATGGCCGCCAGCGACCCGGCGATCAGCCGTCCGGCGGTCATGCAGCCGGCGGGAACCCACGCGAGCGCCACGAACTGCACCTCGACCTGGCCGCGCTTCGGGCGATCGACACCCGCTCGAGCGGCGCGGTCGGCTCGAACCGGGCGGCGACGGCGCGCGACGTCTCGGCGATCTGCGCCTCGAGCTCCGCGATGGCGGCGCGTGACGGCCTCGACGCTCTCGGCGGCCCGCTTCACGTCGGCCGCCTCCTTCATGCTGCGGCCGACGCCGCGCGCCGCCGTCGTGGCCCGGCCGAGCGTGCCGACCCGATCGCCTTCCGTCCGAACAGCGCGCCGAGCACCGTCGCGCCCATCGAGACGGCGGTCTGCACCTTCTGATCGGACGCCTGCTGCTGTTCGCGCTCGACCGCCTGTTCGGCACGGCGCAGCCGCTCGGCGAGGCTGGCGGCCTTCGACGCGTACTTCCGGCGGACCGCGTCCACCGCCGCGTCGCGCGCGGCCCGCGCGTCGAGCTGGAGCCGGATGCGGAAGTCGCGCTCCGATTCCCCGGGCCGCGACGTGATGCCCAGAGTCGGGTGACGGAGCAGCTCGACGCGCGCGTTCTGCGCCAGCCAGCGCGCGAACGCCTTCTCCCACGCGGCGTACTCTGCGAGGCTGCGAGGCCGCCGCCGGCAGCGGCGCATCGCCGGCCGAGGCGTCCTCGGGCTGTCGCATCAGGTCGCCGGCTCCGATCGCGAGCGGCTCCGCGTCCGCCCAATCCACCTGAATGGCCGCGTCGGTCACGCGGCGAGATACAGCGCTTCGTCGGTCGAGTCGACGCCGAGCGCGCGATCGGAGAAGCGCACGCGCGCGGCGCCGAGCATGCCCGGCGCGTAGCCCTGCGATCGGCCCTGCGCCGGCGGCGGCACGAAGAACTCGCTGATGCCCGGGGGCACGACCGGGCGTTCCGGCGTGCCGCCCGGGGCGCGGCTGCGCCGCGGTCCCTGGGGCCGGAGCGGCGGCGCCGGCAGCCGGCGCCGCGGCGACCGGTGCTGGAGCGGCGGCATCGGCGCCCGGTGCCGCCGCGGCTGACCCGGTCGCCGGTCAGCGTCCTGATCTGGTCGCGCGACAGCGGCCCGCGCAGGTACGACAGCGTCCAGCGCGTCTCGAACACCGTCGGCGCCGTGTCGTGCACGTTGTGCAGCAGGAACACGCGCTTCTCAGCGCCGAGAGCAGGCGATCGGCGTCGCCGCGATCGAGCCCCCCGCCGGCGCCTTCGAGGCCGTCGAGCACGCGCGCCTTGTCGCGCTCGGTCTGCAGCCGGCCGAGGAACCACGTGCCGGTGTTCGCCGAGCCCCTTGTAGTCGAGGTCGACCGGGTTCTGCGTCGCGAGCACGACGCCGAGGCCGAACGCGCGCGCCTGCTTGAGCAGCGTCAGCAGCGGCGCCTTCGACGGCGGGTTCGCGACCGGCGGGAAGTAGCCGAGGATCTCGTCCATGTAGACGATCGCGCGCAGGCTGCGAGGTGCCCGCTCTGGCGCGCGCATCCACGCCACGATCTGGTTCGAGCAGCAGCGAGACGAAGAACATCCGCTCGGCGTCGCCGAGGTGCGCGATCGAGAAGATCGACGACGCGCGGCTTGCCCGTCGGCGTGTAGAGCAGCGTCCGCGGGATCGAGCGGCTCGCCCTCGAGCCAGCTGCGCGAAGCCGGGCGAGGCGAGCAGGCCGTTCAGCTGCATCGCGAGCTCGAAGCGCTCCTTCGCGGGAAGAACGACTCGAGATCGACGACGCCGACCTTCGTCGAACGGCGGCGTCTGCACCTGCTGGATCAGCGGCGGCGAGGTCGAGGTCGCGCCCGTGCTCGCCAGGCCGCGGCGAGGAGCGTCGACAGCAGGGTGTGCTCGCGGCTGCGCAGCGGATCGGCCTCGACGCCGGCCAGCGACAGCAGCGCTGGTCGCCGTGCTCGCGGCCCGCTCCGCCAGCGCCTCGGCGTCGTCGCGCGCGGCCGCCGGCGGCGCGGCGAACGAGCTCAGGATCGAGACCGGCAGCCCGGCGCGGCTGCCCGGGCGTGTAGATGGTGAAGTCGGCGGCTGCGCGCAGCCGCGCGATGCGCGCGCCGTCCTGCCCCCAGTCGGCGAGGCCCGTCGCGCCAGCGTCTCCGCCTGCTGCGCGGCGAACGCGTCCGGCGGTCAGCCCGGCGCGGCGCGCCTCGTCCTCGTCGATCCACGGACGGAAGTCCTCGGCCGCCAGTCCGGGGAACGTCAGCAGCAGGTTGCCGAGGTCGCCCTTCGGATCGATCGCGATCGCCGGGCACGCCGTCGATCGCCGCCTCCTCGATCAGCGACGAGGCAGAGCCCGGTCTTGCCGCTGCCGGTCATGCCGACGCAGACCGCGTGCGTGACCAGGTCGCGCGAGTCGTAGAGGACCGGCTCGTCGAGCGGCTGGTCCCGGTCGCGAGATCGTGCTCGCGACCGAGATAGAACAGACCGAGCTTCTCGAAGTCCTGCATGGCCGGCTGATGCGGCAGATCTGCCATCCGTTATCGTAACGTGGGACGGCCGCCTTCCCGGCGCCGGATCAGTCGCCAGCATCTTCCGTCGCGCTCGTCCAGAGCGCGGTCGGCAGCGACAGCAGCCGGTAACGGCGTGCGCAGCTCGACCACGTGGGCGGCGTAGTCGCGCCTTCGATCCGGCCCGCGAGCAGGCGGTCGCGCAGCGCCTGATCTCGTAGCGGTAGAGATCGCGGACGGCGTCGCGGAGCGCCGGCGGCGTCGTCTGCGGCCGCGGCGCGCAGCCCGTGACGGGCGAGCTCGTCGAGCACGTGCTGGTGATAGGTGTAGGTGCGGCACGGGTTGACGCTATCGCAGAACGGAGTGGACCGGGGAGCTGGCACCGACCGATGCCTCTGCTAGTTACGCTAGGGCACGCTTACACCGCATCCAGTCGATTTCGCGGGAGCTTCGATGGCTGATGAACAGGATTCCACGGAAGCCGGCGGCAATCCGCTGACGCGGTCGGCGGAGGTCGTCGGCAACATCCTCGCGGCGCCGCAAAGCGGTGGCCGATGCGGCACAGAGCGCTTCGGCAGCCGCCGCTCGCGCGGCGGGAGCGGCGGCCGAGCCGCGAAGCTCGTCGGAACGGCGGCAACCGGGATGGCCTCGAGCGCGATGGCGGCGACGGCGCCGCCCCGGCGGGCGGTCCGCCGGACGGTCGACGCGTCGTGAAGCAGGCGGGGGCGACCGCCCGGCGCGTGACGGCGGCCGGCGGCCGTGCCGCGAAGCGGGTGGCCAAGCCGTCCGCGGCGCGCCGCGGCACCGCCCGGCCGAAGGCGCGGCCGCAGCGCCCGCCGGCCAAGGCAGCCGCCGCGGCCCGCCGGCGAAGGCAGCGGCCGCAGCCACGCCGGCCGAAGGCAGCCGGCCGCGTCACGCCGGCCGAAGGCAAGCGCGCCGCAAGTCGCCGGCCGGCCGAAGGCAAGCCGCCGCGTCCAGCCGGCCGAAGGCAGCGGCGCCGCGCAAGGCGACGGCCGCGGGCCGCACGAAGGCAAAGCGCGCCGAAGCGCGCGTCCGCCAAGAGCGCTAGCGACCGGCGTGACTCACGGCGGCCGCCCGGCGCCTGCCGGACGGCCTGCCGTCTTCGCCTTCGTGGCCGTCCCTGGCCGCGGCGCAGATAGATCCCGTTGAACAGGAACTTGAACGTGCCGTGCGGCTGCGCGCGGAACGTGATCTCCGGCCCGAACAGGTAGAGCTTGCCCGCGCCGACCGTCGCCTCGAGCGATCTGCGACGCCGCCCTTCAGGTAGCCCTGCCCCCAGGCCCAGCCGCTGCGGAGCGGCGTGGCGCTGTCGAACCACGCGACCGGCCGCACGCCCTTCAGCGCGGCGTCGGGCGCCAGCTCGAACACCGGGCTGTTGTCGAAGAACACGTCGACCGGGTTGGTGATGCCCGTGCGCGATCGGGGCGCGTGGTGTCGACGGCGACGCGCAGCACCGAGCCCGGGCACGTAGAACTTCTCCGCGGGCAGCGGCCGCGTCGTGCCGTCCGGCGAGCGCTCGGCCAGGTGGTTCGCCACCGGCAGGTCGAACAGCTGCGCCGAGGTTCGTCGACGAGCGGCCCGACCGCCGAGGACCGTGCCGCCCGTCCTCGACGAACTTGCGCAGGCGCGGGCCGGTCTGCGCCGCCGGTGTACGGCGCCCGAGCATCGGCCTGATACTCCGCGCGGGATGTTCGGCGGCCGCCGCGCGCCGGCGCCGCCGGCACCGCCGCCGCCGCCGCCCGCCGCGGCCCGCCGCCCGCCGGCGGCCGGGCCGACGCCCGGACGGGAAGATGATCACGTCGTACTTCGCGCGACAGGTTGCCGGCGTCGAGCGCCTGCGGATACACGACCTCGAACGGGAACTCGAACTGCTCGAGGATCGAGCCGGGTCCAGCCCGACGGCATCGAGCCGCCGTACTGATCGGCCAGCGCGATGCGCGAGCTTGCGCAGCGTGATCGCGTCCCCGGCCGGGCGCGCCGCCGGCGCCTCGAAGTGACAGCCCGAGGTCCGGCGGCGATCTTCTGCACGACTCGGCCGACGGTGGCGCCTTTGCGGCGATGTAGAACGTAGCCCGGCGCCGGCCCGGTGGTGAGCCACTGGCACCTCGTCGCCGGCCGCCAGCAGGCGGTTGACGGCGATGAACGGCGTCGTTCGACCGCGTGGCTCGAGCAGGTAGCCGGCGGCTGTCGCCGCCGGCGACCGTGCCCGGCGGCGGCTTCTGCAGCCCGCTGAGCTTCTCGAACGGCCCGTCGAAGCCTTCGAGGATGCGGTCGAACTTGCACGCCCATCTGGTAGGCCAGCGTCCAGCCGGCGTTGTCGTACGGCCGGGTCGGCGGGCCGCCGGGATACGGGATGTCGTCGGGATGATCCTGCGGCTCGAACATGTCGAGCACGTGCGGCCGGAACGCCTGCGCCGTCTTCACGACGTACGAGCCGGCCGGATAGCTGCTTGCCGGCCACCGTGAACGGCGCGGTCGCGCGGTGCACGGTGATGCCGGTCTTGAGCAGCGCGTTGACGAACTTCGTCGCCGTCGGGAAGTCCGGCTGGTCGGCCGGCAGGATGAAGCCGCGCGGATCGCGCAGCGCCGGATCGCGCAGCAGCTTCTGTGACAGCTCGGGCGAGCCGCCGCGGCCGCACCCGCCGCCGCCCGCCGGCCGCCGCGTCGCCGCCCGGCCGCGCCGCCACGGCCGCCGCGCGGCCGCCGGCGAGCGCCGCCTGCGCGGCGATCACGCCGGCGCGGCGTCGGCGTCCAGCTGTCGCGGCTGCCGCGCTCGATCGAGTTCTTCCCCATCTGGTAGATGTTGTAGAGGAAGTTCTCCCTGTTGCGCGACGCGATGTCGAGCACCGCGCAGTTCGCCGTCACCGAGTAGTCGATCGACTGGCGGAAGTGCCACGCCTGCGGCGCGATCGGGCAGTGCAGGCTCGAGTCCGGCAGCTGGCGTTCGACGGCATGAACGGGATCGTCATCGGCGTCGGGTTGCCGATCGTCTCCGTCAGCAGGCCGATCATGTTGTGGAAGTAGGCCGTCGTGCGCAGGCCGCCGTTCCACCAGGTCGAGTAGCTCGCGCCCGGCGGCTCGTCACGCCCGGCTTGCCTTCGGCGGCGAAGCGGCTGTGCATCGCCGCGCCGACGAGGTCGAGCTGCGCCGGGACGAGCGGATCGAAGTTGTAGTTGAACGGATCGCGGAACGGCGGCGCGAACATCACCGTGCCGGCCGGGCCGGTCTGGTGATGGTTGTACATGATCTGCGGGAACCACTCCAGTGTACATCACCCGGTTCATGTTCGTGCTCTCGGGCTGGTTCGACATGTAGAAGTCGCGGTTGTTGTCGTGGCCGATGTACTTCTGGTAGAGCCGCGGCAGCCCGCCCGGTGACCGCGCTGCTTCGGATCCTGGCTCGCGCATGTACCAGTTCGAGACCAGCTCCATGCCGTCCGGATTGGCGTGCACGGCGAGGATGACCAGGTCGTTGAGGAAGCGCATCGTCTCGGCGTCGGTCCGGCTCACGAGCTGGTAGACCGTCTCGATCAGCTGCTGCGCGCCGAGCACTTCGGTCGCGTGCAGGCCGCCGTCGATCCAGACGACCGCCTTGCCTTCCCGCGCGAGCGCGCGCGCCTGCTCGTCGGTCAGCCCTTCGGCCAGCGCCAGCCGCTGCGAGATCTCCTTGTAGCGGTCGAGCTTCGTGTGGTTCTCCGGCGACGTGATGATCGCCATCAGCTGCGGGCGGCCCTTCGGCGGTCTTGCCGATCTCGACCACCTTCATCCGGTCCGACTCCTTGTCGAGCTTCTGCCAGTACGTCGCGAACTGCGTGTAGTTGGCGAGCTGATAGTCGTCGCCGATGTTGAAGCCGAAGTGCTGCTTCGGCGTCGTGACCGTCTGCGCGGCGGCCGAGGCCGCCAGCAGCAGGCACAGCGCCGTTCCCCCTCCTCGAACCCGGAGTGACGGCATCACCGGGCCCCCGGGCGGATGATCTTGTCCACCGGACGGACGCCGTAGTCATTCGGCATCTGGCGATAGTCGGTGCCAATCCTCGCGTTCCAGTCCCACACGACGCTGCCCCCCTTCAGCGTCAGCTCGCAGGCGAGCCGCGAGGTTCCGGCGAGAGTCCCGCGCGAGCCGTCGGCGTAGGTGAAGGAGCCCTGCAGCACGCGCAGCACCGCGACGTCGGCCTCGGCGCCCACCCCGAGGTGGCCCAGCTCCGGACGTCCAATCGCCCTGGCGGCGCTGGCGGTGGACTGGCGCACCACTTCCTGCAGCGGCACGCCCATGACCAGGATCTTCGACATGGTCGTCACCATGTCCATCATCGCGCCGTTCATGCTCCCGGTATGGAGGTCCGTCGAGATCGTGTCCGGATAGAACCCCTCCCGGATCGCCGGCACCGCGTTGCGGAAGACGAAGCTGCCGCCGCCGTGCCCGACGTCGAACAGCACGCCGCGGGCCCGGGCCTGTTTCAGGTAGTCGAGCAGCTTGCCGTCCTCCCCCACGTAGGGCACCGGCCCGCGGAACATGTGCGTGCTGATGTCCCCCGGGCGCAGCCGCTCGGTCACCAGCTCGTGGTACGGCCGCTCTTCGCGGAAGTAGCCGAAGTCCACCATCACCGGAATCTTCGCTGCCGTGCCGGCCTCGACCGCGCGGTCCACCGACACCCACTCCGGCCCCTGGTAGTGCGCCGACTTGATGCCGACGACGACGTCGCGATGCTTCAGCGCCATCGCGGCGGTGGCTTTCGCATCCATGTCGTGGACGTTCTGTTCCGGCACGTCCGTCATCATGCCCAGGCCGGCGATGTTCAGCAGGGCGAGCACGCGGGTCGTGGCCCGGTCGATCACGCGGTAGCGGAAATCCTCGAAGTTGCGCCAGCCCGAGCTGCCGGCGTCCACCATGGTCGTGACGCCGGAGCGGAAGCTGAACCCGTCCGGCAGCACGCTGCTGTCGCCGGCCCAGGCGCCGCGCATCCCGGTGGTGGCAAACAGGTGGACGTGCAGGTCGATCAGGCCGGGGGTGACGTAGAGGCCGGTGACGTCGGCCACCGTCCGCGCCTCCGCCGGGTCGATGCCCGGGCGCACCGCCGCGATCCGGCCGTCGGCCACGGCCACGTCCATCACGGCATCGATGCCGTTGCGGGGGTCGATGACGTGTCCCCCCTTGAGCAGGATCTGGTAGCGCGGCTGGGCGGCGGCGCCGCCGCAACGGCGAGCAGAAGCAAGCAGCGCGAGCGGCGAACGGCGACAGCAGGGTCGGCATGGGGCTCATTGTCGCCGAAGTGACCGGCTGGCCGCCCCTGGAAACGCGCGTCGGGATGTGACAGCATCGCGGCTCGCATGCCCTGGACACGCCGAGACCTGCTCACGCTGATGGGATCGACCGGCGCGCTGGCGCTGGCCGGCGGACCGGCGCGCGCGGAGCGGGCAGCGCCCGCGCGCGTGACGCTGCAGCCCACCGGCGGTGACGCTCCCGAGCACGTCCTGCGCGGCGCGGTTGCCCGCAACGACGCCGCGGTGCGGCGGCTGCTCGCCGCGCAGATCACCGATCCGTCGAGCGCCAGCCGCGGCAGCGTTCCCGATCAGTTCGGGTTGCAGCACGCCGGGTCTGCCAGCGGCGCCGCCGAGACGCTCGCCGCGTCGTTCGTGCATCCGCAGTCGGCGTTCCACCGGGACCCCGTCCTGCTCGATCGGATCCGCCTGGCCGCCGGCTTCCTGGAGCGCGCCCAGAGCCCGCAGGGCAACATCGACCTGCTGACGACGAACTTCAACTCGCCGCCCGACACCGGCTTCGTGGTGCACAACGCGGCGACCGCCGCGGCCATCGGCCGGCTCCACGGAGCCGAAGAAATCACCGGCATCCTCCGGCCGTTCCTCGTGCGCGCCGGCGGCGGCATGGCCGAAGGCGGGGTCCACACGCCCAACCACCGCTGGGTCATCGGCGCGGCGCTGGCGCAGATCCACGAGCTGTTCCCCGATCCCCGCTTCCTGCGGCGGATCGACGAGTGGCTGGCCGAAGGCATCGACATCGACAACGACGGCCAGTTCACCGAACGCAGCACCCTCACCTATAACGTGGTCACCGACCGCGCGCTGCTGGTCATGGCCCTCAAGCTGCGGCGGCCGGCGCTGCTGGATCCGCCGCGCCGGAACCTGCGTGCGCTGCTCTACCTGCTCCACGCCGATGGTGAGGTGGTCACGGAGATTTCCCGCCGCCAGGACCAGTACACGCGCGGCGGCGTGGCGGGCTACTGGTTCCCGTTGACCTACCTGGCCGTTCACGATCAGGACGGGCAGTTCGCGGCCCTGGCGCGGCGCGCGGCGGAGGGGGCGCGCCTGTCCGCCATCCTCGAATACCCCGAGCTGTCACGGCCGCTGCCCGCGAGCGCGCCCCTGCCGACCGACTTCGAGAAGGTGTTCTCCGACGTCGGGCTGGCGCGCATCCGCCGGGGGCCGCTGAGCGCCACCCTGGTCCTTGGCGGCTCCAGCCGGATCTTCGCGCTCCGCTACGGCGACGCGGTGCTCGAAGGCGTCCGCTTCGCGACCGCCTTCTTCGGCAAGGGGCAGTTCGTCCCCGACACGGCCCGGAAGGAAGGGGACGCCTACGCCTTCCGCCAGGCGCTCGAGGCGCCGTACTATCAGCCGCTCGGCCGGACCGTCACGCCGGACACGTGGGGCCCGACCCGGGCGGAGCGTCGCCGCAGCGAGGTGAGCCGTCTCGAGCAGGCGGCGGACATCGTGGAAACGAAGGGCGGTTTCGAGGTCCGCCTCCGGGCGTCGGGCACCGACGGCGTGCCGCTGGCCGTCGAGATCGCGTTCCGTGAAGGCGGCACCCTGCACGGCTGCCGTGCCCTGGACGGCCCTCCCGGCACTCACGTCCTCGAGAACGGGACCGGCACGTACCGGGCCGGCGCCAACGAGATTCGCTTCGGTCCCGGTGCCGCGCTCCACCACTACGTGCAGGTCCGGGGAGCGGAGCCGAGGCTGCCCGGCCAGAGCGTCTACCTGACGGGCTATACGCCGTTCGACCGCACCATCCGATTCGAAGGCAGCTAGCCGCGGGCGCGCGAGGGGACGCCGGGGTGCCTTACTCGAACGCGCCCAGCGCGTGGTGGCGCTCGTGCCGGCGCCGCTGGTCGTCGAGCGACGCCTGCGTGGCGAGCTCCTGCCCCGTCAACTCCTTGAAGACCTGCGCGACCTGCGCCGCGAAGCCGGAGGAAGAAGGATCCGAGGCAATGTAGGTGGCGTGCCGCTCGAGCATGCTCTTGCGGATGGCGGGAATCTCGGCGCGCAGCCGGTCGGCGCCCAGTGCCTTGCGCTTCTCGACTTCCGCGCGCAGCGACAGGAAGAACTCGCGCTGCGCCGTCAACACCCGGCCGTCACCGGTCGGACCGTGGCCGGGCGCCACCAGCGCCGGCGCAGCGCCTGCGCACCGCCAGCGTGTCGATCCACGCGGCACTGTTGCCGTCGCCCATGTAGTTGTAGGGACCGTTGACCGCGGCATCGCCGGTGAACAGGATCTTCTCCTTCGGCAGCCAGGCAAAGCCATCCCCGTGCGTATGCCCGACGCCGAAGTACCGCAGTTCCACGCGACGGGTCCCGTCGTCGAAGATCATGACGTCGCGGTAGAGGAGCGTGGGCAGCTTCAGACGGGTCGCCTTCACGTCCGCCCGGGACTTGGCCTCCCCCTCCCATCGGCCGGGCTTGCCGCCGAACAGCCCGGTCTCGTACTTCTTCATCTCGGAGATGACATTCTCGTGGGCGACCGGGACCGCGCCCTGGTCGGCCCAGACCTGGTTGCCGTAGGCATGGTCGCCGTGGTGGTGGGTGTCGAACGCGAAGCGGATCGGCTTGCTCGTCTGCGCCTTGATCTTCGGGATGATCTCCCGGGCGCCGGACGGGAAGTTGGCGTCGATGACGAGCACGAAGTCGTCGAAGATGACCCAGCCGTTGTTGCAGTGCCCCTTGCCGTCGATGTCACCCTGGTGGAAGAAGACGCCGGGGGCGAGCTCCTTGACGGTGTTCACCTGGATGGCCGATCCGCGCGCGTGCAGCAGGCCGGCGAGGGCGACGGTGGTCAGGAACGTGTAGGCGGGGAGGCGCTGGATGTGCCGCATGGTGCGGCCAATCCTATCAGCCGCGCAGGCACCGGCCGCCGGTTTTCCCTCCGCCCGGCTGTCACGCCCGGGCCTCCGCCGGCGCTCAGAGCGCGATGGCGGCGAAGGCGGGTCCGGGCGCGACGTTACTTGAGCGGTTGCCCCTGCGCCGGACCGCCCGACTCCGGCATGAGGGCGACCAGGCTGGCGTTGTGCTCGTAGATGACACCGTCGGCGTTGGTGCCGAAGAAGCGTCCGACGAGCGGCGGCGCGTCGAGCTGGTCCGCCACGACGGCGTAGCCCGGAGAGGCGGCGCCCGCCGCCAGGCCGTTGCACGTGGCGGGCGCACCCGGGTTGGGGGTGCCCGCCATGCTGAAGTTATAGCCGGACTTGACGAACGTCACGCCGGTGGCGATCTCGGGCGCCAGGAAGGGATCGCCGGCCAGCGGCGGCCTCACGGTCAGTGTCACGAAATCGGGCGAATAGAACCCGAGGCCGCAGGCGATCGCATAGCTCAATTGCGAGCTGTTCACGAGTCGGAGGGTGCCGAGCGCGGAAGCGGACTGCGCCGCACCGCGCGCCCGCATGAGGCCCGGGATGGCGAGGGTGGAAAGCAGCCCGATCAACGCGACGACAAAGAGCAGGTCGATGAGCGTGAAGCCCTTTTCGCCCTTGCCGTGAGCTGCTGCGCATACCGCGGTCGTTCCAGTCATGGCTCCTCACCTGAGCGGACCCGGGCCCGCCGTGATGGACAAAATCTGGCACCCTGCCATTTTTTCGCCTGACGAAAAGTGGCGCCGGCCAGGTCGCGCTCGCAGTCTGGGGATACCTGCCGCCGCGTAAGCTGTGTCCAGTGGACGACTTAGCGGCGCGGTCCGAAGTGGTTCCGGCGCGATGCCGCCATGAACTGCAAGATGAGCACCAGCCCGGCCATGGCCGTTCCCGCGGCCGCCCCTTCCGCCGTGCCCAGCAGGAACGAGACGCCGGCAGCCCCCGCGAGGGACCGCGTGGCGAGGCCGAGAGGCCCCCAGGCCCACCCGCCGAACGCCGCCGCGAAGGCGGCGATGCCGGCGGTTGCCGTCAAGATCGCCAGCGCCACGCCGCCCGGCGAACCCCGCAGCAGGAGCCCCGTCCCCGCGGCGCTCAGCGTGAACACCAGCGGCACGACAAAGGCCGGCATCGTGTACTTCCAGGTCAGGATCATCGTCCTGAAGGGATTGCCCCCGGTGAGCGCCGCGGCGGCGAACGGCGACAGGGCCGTGGGCGGGCTGACCTCCGAGAGCACGGCGTAATAGAAGATGAACATGTGCGCGGCGAAGTCGGGCACGCCCGAGGTCACGAGCGCCGGGCGCCACCATGACCGCGGCAATGATGTAGGACGCCGTCACCGGCACCGCCAGCCCGAGCAGCCAGACCGCCACGGCCGAGTAGATCACGGTCAGCGCGAGCGTTCCGCCGGCCGCGGCGACAATGAGCCCGGCGATCTTCAGGCCCAGGCCCGTCAGCGTCACGACGCCGACGATGATGCCGGCGGTCGCGGTGGTGACGGCCACGCCGAGCACGTCGCGGCCGCCGGTCCTGAGCACGCCGAACAGCCGCGCGGGCGTCAGCGCGGTTTCCGGCCGGAGGTAGCTGAGCGCCACCGCCAGCAGCGAGGCCCAGAACACCGCGCGGAACGCCGACATGCCCGCGACCATGAACGCCGCGATGGCCACCAGCGAGGTGAAGTGGTACCAGTAGCGGCGCGTCAGGGCGCCGGCTGACCGCGGCTCCTCCGCGTGCTCCTCCGGACGGCCAGGCCGGCCGCCGCACCGCCGCCCGGAGGCGCCAGGAAGGCGCGCCGGCGGGCGTCGGCCTCGATCATCAGGAAGATCGCGAGGTAATACAGGAGCGTCGGGACGGTCGCCATCACCAGCACCTGCAGGTAGGAGATCTGCAGGAACTCGGCGATGAGGAACGCCGCGGCGCCGAGGGTCGGCGGCGACAGCAGCGCGCCGATGCCGGCCGCCGACAGCATGGCCCCGGCGGTCTCGGCCGCGTAGCCGGCGCGGCGCAGCAGCGGCCAGGCCACCGACCCGAGCATCACGGTGGTCGCCACGCCGCTGCCCGACACGGTCCCGAGCAGAAAGCCGGCGATCGTCACCGACCGGCCCGGCGCCGCCGCGGACCGGCCGCTTGCCGCCATCGCCCAGTCGATGAAGAAGCGGCCCGCCCCGCTCCGCTCGAGCACCGCCCCGTAGATGGTGAACAGGATGATGTAGGTCGCGGCCACGTCGAGCGGGACCCCGAACATCCCTTCGAGGGTGATGTAGAGCGTGCCGACGAGGCGATCCGATGCCGTAACCGCGGTGCGCCACGAGCGACAGGCCGATGCGGTCGAGCGCCGGGCCGAACTATCCGTAGCGCCAGGAACCCGAGGGCGGTCACCGGCAGGATGGAGTCCCACCGCTCGCCGGGTCGCCTCGAGCACCAGCCCGATGGCCAGCGTCCCGCAGCATCAGATCGACGGTCAGCGGCTCGGCCGCCCGGTAGACGAAGCGCGCGAAATCGAGCGAGCGGCCAGCCGAACGCCACGACGGCGCGCCGCGATCAGCACCCAGTCAGCCGGCGGCACGCGTGGCGCGGCGGTCGCGACCGGCCGCGGGCACCAGCAGGAACACCAGCACGATCGCGATCAGCAGGAAGCTGACCCGGTAGATCTGCGGCTGGACGATGAAGAGGACCCAGTAGAGGGAATACGCGGCGAGTGCCGCCGCCAGCAGGGAGGCAAGGCGGCCCTGCGCCCCGGCGAGGGGCCGGAACGCGGCGGGCCCTGGCTCGTGCGTCTAGTGCGGCCACGCGCCTCGTTCGCGGTACAGCCGGATCGCCCCGGGATGGAACTCCGCCGGTGACTCCCGTGCGGCGCGGTCGAGCGACAGGTTCCTCGCCTCCGGATGGATCGACGCGAGCTCGGGCTGCTTCTCGAACAGCACCCGGGTGATGTCGTAGGCGAGCGGCTCGGCCATCGCGCGATGAACGACGAGCACGTTGGCTGACGCCGACCACGGGGACGGGTGCGTCGACGCCGGGGTAGGCGCCGGCCGGCACCTCGAGCGGGAAGTACAGGGCGCCGTGCTCGCGCTGCAGCGCCGGCAGCCAGCTCGACGTCGGGAATCAGCCGCATCGTCGATGCCCGGCGTGTGCGCCAGGTCCTGGATCGCGGCAGTCGGCAGGCCGCCGCTCCAGAAGAACGCCGCGACCTTGCCGTCCTTGAGCGCCCCGGCGGACTCCGACGACCCCGAGCGCCTGCCGCCGGACAGTCGCGATCCGGGTCCAGGCCGGCGGCGCGCAGCAGGCGGAGCGCGATCACCTCGGTGCCGCTGCCCGGGGAACCGGTCGACACGACGCGGCCGCGCAGATCGGCGACAGGCTGGCGATCCCGGCTGACGCCAGCGTCACCACGTGCGTGTAGTTGGAATACAGCACGGCGAGGCTTGCGGCCGGGACCGGCTGCCCCGCGAAGGCGCCCCGGCCGGCGACGGCATCTGCCAGGGTGTCGGCAAGCGTGAACGCCAGGTCGGCCTTGCCGTCGCGCATCGAGCTTCAGGTTGTCCACCGACGCCGCGGTGACCTCCGCCGTGGCGCGCACCCCCGGCAGCGCTTCGTTCAGGACCTTCGCGAGGCCGCCGCCGTACGGGTAGTAGACGCCGCCGGTCCCGCCCGTCGCGATCGAGAGGAAGCGCGCGTCCCGCCGCCCCGCCGCCGCCGCACGCGAGCACGCCCAGGGCGAGCCAGACGGTCGCGGGCAGGAGGCGCTGGGGCATCTACCGCGTCAGCTTCCGGTACTTGATCCGGTGCGGCTGGTCGGCGTCGGCGCCGAGCCGGCGCTTGCGATCGGCCTCGTAGTCCTGGTAGTTGCCCTCGAACCACACGACCTTGCTGTCCCCCTCGAACGCCAGGATGTGCGTGGCGATGCGATCGAGGAACCAGCGGTCGTGGCTGATGACGACCGCGCAGCCGGCGAACGACAGCAGCGCCTCTTCGAGCGCGCGCAGCGTGTCGACGTCGAGATCGTTGGTCGGCTCGTCGAGCAGCAGCAGGTTCGAGCCCCCCTTGAGCAGCTTGGCCAGGTGCACGCGGTTGCGCTCGCCGCCCGACAGCGCGCCGACCTTGCGCTGCTGATCGCGCCCCTTGAAGTTGAACCACGACACGTAGGCGCGCGACGCGACCGCGCGCTTGCCGAGCTCCACTTCGTCGGCGCCGTCCGGTGATCTCCTCCCACACGCTCTTCTCGGGCGACAGCTCGCGCGACTGCTCGACATAGCCGATCTTCACCGTCTCGCCGATCCGCAGCGTGCCGCGCGTCCGGCTGCTCCTGCCCGGTGATCATCCGGAACAGCGTCGTCTTGCCGGCGCCGTTCGGGCCGATGACGCCGACGATGCCGCCGCGCGGCAGCGTGAAGCTCGACGTCGTCCATCAGCAGCAGATCGCCGTAGGCCTTGCGCAGCGCCGCGCGCCTCGACGACGATGTCGCCGAGCCGGGGGCCGGGCGGAATGTAGATCTCGACCTGGTCGATCTTCTGGGCGGTGTCTTCCTTCAGCAGGTCTTCGTACGCGTTGAGGCGCGCCTTGCCCTTGGCCTGACGCGCGCGCGGCGACATCCGGATCCAGTCGAGCTCGCGCTCCAGCGTGCGCTGCCGCTTGCTCTCCGCCTTCTCCTCCTGGACCAGCCGCTTCTGCTTCTGCTCCAGCCACGAGGAGTAGTTGCCCTCCCAGGGAATGCCCGAGCCGCGATCGAGCTCGAGAATCCAGCCGGCGACGTTGTCGAGGAAATAGCGATCGTGGGTCACGGCGACGACCGTGCCCGGATAGTCCTTGAGGAACCGCTCGAGCCAGGCCACCGACTCGGCGTCGAGGTGGTTGGTCGGCTCGTCGAGCAGCAGCAGGTCCGGCGACCGCAGCAGCAGGCGGCAGAGCGCGACCCGGCGGCGCTCCCCGCCCGACAGCGTGGTGACGTCGGCGTCGGGCGGCGGCAGGCGGAGCGCGTCCATCGCCAGCTCGAGCCGCGAGTCGAGATCCCACCCGTTGGCCGCCTCGATGCGGTCCTGGACCTTGCCCTGCTCCTCGAGGACCTTCTCCATCTCCTCGGGCGACATCTCCTCGCCGAACTTCGCGTTGATCTCGTCGTAGCGGTCGAGCAGGGCGCGGATCTCCGACACCCCCTCCTCCACGTTCCCGAGCACGGTCTTGGCCGGGTCGAGCCGCGGCTCCTGCGGCAGGTAGCCCGATCGTGATGCCGGCCGCCGGGAACGCCTCGCCGAGGAAGTTCGTGTCCTCGCCGGCCATGATCCTCAGCAGCGTGCTCTTGCCCGCGCCGTTGAGGCCGAGGACGCCAATCTTCGCGCCGGGCAGGAACGACAGCCAGATGTCCTTGAGAACGACGTGGTCGGGCTGGTGGACCTTGCCCAGACCCTTCATGGTGTAGATGAACTGAGCCATTGGAGTCGCTGATTGTACTCGTAGCGGCGCTGCGGGCGGGGGGCGTCTACAGGTCGCGCGGCGACCGGCCGGGCGCGCCCACCGGGGCCGGGGCCGGCTCGGGGGTGAAATCCTCGCCCGGGTTGATGAACCGGTCGGTCTCGAATTGGTACTGCTTGTCGTAGAGCGTGCGGTAGCGGCCGCCGAGCGCCAGCAGCTCCTGGTGCGTGCCGCGCTCGACGATCTCGCCGTGCTCGAGCACGAGGATCTGGTCGGCGCTGCGGATGGTCGACAGCCGGTGCGCGATCACGAAGGTGGTCCGGCCCTGGCGCAGCGACCGCAGCCCGTCCTGGATGAGCGCTTCGCTCTCGCTGTCGAGCGACGACGTCGCCTCGTCCAGCACCAGAATCTTCGGGTTGGCGAGGATCGCCCGGGCGATCGCCACGCGCTGCCGCTGCCCGCCCGACAGCTTGACGCCGCGTTCGCCGACCACGGTGTCGTACTTCTTCTCGAAGCCCTCGATGAACTCGTCGGCGTGCGCGATCCGGCTGACCTCGCGAATCTCGTCGAGCGGTCGCGTCCGGGCTGCCGTAGCGGATGTTGTCGCCGATGGTGCCGTCGAACAGGAAGTTGTCCTGCAGCACCACCCCGAGCTGCGACCGGTAGTCGCGCAGCCGGATCGTCGTGAGGTCCCGCCCGTCGATCAGCACCCGCCCCGACAGCGGCCGGTTGAACGCCATGACCAGGCTGATCAGCGTGCTCTTGCCCGACCCGCTGGAGCCGACCAGCGCGGTGGTCGTCCCGGCCGGCGCCCGGAAGTTCACCTCCTTCAGCACCGGCACGCCGGCGTCGTACTCGAAGGACACGTCCTCGAACTCGACCTCCCCCTCGAGCTCGCCGAGCGCGGCGCGCTGCTGGTCGTCCTGATCCTCGGTCGGCATCTGCAGCAGCTCGCGGATGCGGTCGAGGCCGGCGAAGGCCTCGCTGATCTGCGTGCCGATCGACGCAATCTGCACCACCGGCGCCGCCATCAGCCCGGTGAAGAGGATGTAGGTGATGAAGTCGCCGACCGTCATCTGCTGCGACAGGATGGCGCGGCCGCCGACGATGATCATCATCATGCCGATGATGCCGACGACCACGGTCGAGAACGCGGTGATCGCCGAGACCCCGGTGATCGACTGCGCGACGTTGCGGAAAATCCGGTGCACGCCCTTCGTGAACACCAGCTCCTCGCGCTTCTCCGCCGTGTAGGTCTTGACGATGCGGATGCCGCCGAGCGTCTCGTTGAGGCGGCCGGTCACCTCGGCGTTGATCTTGCCGCGCTCGCGGAACAGCGGGCGCAGGCGCTTGAAGGCGATCGCCATGCCGCCGCCGAAGAGGCCGAGCGCCACCAGCGTCGCCAGCGTCAGCCGCCAGTTGAGGTAGAACAGATAGGCGAGCGCCAGCGAGCGCGGTCACGATGCTGCCGGCCAGCTGGACCAGCCCGGTCCCGACCAGGTTCCGGATGCCGTCGGCGTCGTTCATGATCCGGGAGATCAGCTGCGCCGGCCTGGGTCGAGTCGAAGTAGCGCACCGGCAGCCGGGCGACGTGCTCCTCGACCCGCCGCCGCATGTCGGTGATCGCCCGCTGCGCCGCGACACCGAGCACCTGGGACAGCGAGAACGACGTGACGGCCTGGACGAGCGTCGCCGCGCCGGCCGCGAGCGCCAGCGGCATCAGCAGATCCGCCCGCCCCTGCCCCGATCACGTCGTCGATCAGGTACTTGGAGGAGGCGGGCAGCACGAGGCCGGCCAGCCGGTTGACGAGCATCAGCCCGAGGCCGAGGGAGATGCGCCCCCGGCGCGCCCAGATCAGCTCCCGGGCCTCGCGCCAGACCGCGGCCGCTTCGAGCTTCTTCTTCTGTTTCTGCGGCGCGGTCTCGGCCGCCTGCGCGTCCGAACGCCGCCCCCGGGCGCGCTCCGACCGCGGCATGCCCAACCCGCCCCTCAGTCCAATGGCCATGGTTCCTGCTGTGGCACACGTGCTCCTCGTGGTTGGACGCCGGCCGCGCCGGGAAGGATCTCGGCAATGGCCCGGGCCACCCCCGCCTCGTCGTTGGTCGCCGTCGTGTGCCAGCCGCGGCCGCGCAGCTCCTCCAGGGCATTGCCCATGACGACGGGATGGCCGGCGAACTCGAGCATCTGCAGGTCGTTGAGGTTGTCGCCGACCGCCATCACCTCCGCGGGCGCGATGCCACGGCGGGTCGCCCATTCGCGCAGCGCCGCTCCCTTCGAGCACCCCGGGTGAATGATGTCGACCAGCGAGAAGTCGCGGCGGGCATATTCGGTCAGCGCCACGGCGTAACGTGCCGCCGCATCCGCCTCGTCCCGGAGAAGGTCGAACAGGGCGCGCATCGGGCCGCAGCTGCCCGTGAACATCAGCTGCAGCGGGTCGTCGGTCAGCGCCGCCTCGATCGGGGTGACCTCGGACACGTGGTCGCGATTGGCCTCGACGAAGCGCCGCAGGCGGCCGTGCGCGAGCGCGGGGCGCCCGTAGACGACCTGCGCCGCGGCGGCCCGGTCGAACAGCAGCATCGCGGTGTCGCGGTGCCCGGGCGCGGCGTCGAGGACGGCCCGGGCGGTGTCGCGCGGCAGCAGGTGACGGAGCAGCATCTCCCCGTCGCAGTTCTTGATGAGGGCGCCGTTGCTGGTGATGAGCGTCAGCGGCCGGGGCAGCTGTTCGAACACCGGACGTGCGAAGTCGAACCGCCGCCCGGTGGCCAGGACGATCTCGATGCCCGCGCCGGCCGCGCGCGCCAGCGCGTCGATGTTCGCGGCCGGGAGGGTGCCCCGGCTGTCGAGCAGGGTGCCGTCGATGTCGAGTGCGATCAGCCGGATGGCGTGCGTGATGCCTGCTGCCTTTCCTCGGACTAGAAAACGACGCGGAGCTCGCCGATGACCTGCCGCTTCAGGACGTCGCCGAACACGTGCTGCTGGACGTCCTCGTTGGCCAGATTGATGACCTTCACCGACGTCGTCAGCTGCTGGTTGAACCAGCGCAGGCCGACGCCGCCGTTGACCAGCGTGTAGGCCTTGGTGGTGCCGTGATAGCGGGCGTCGAGCACGTCCTGCCAGAACGCGCTCGCCGGAGTAGCTGACCGAGAGGTTGGCCAGGATGCGCTGGTAGCTGACGCCGACGCCGGCGTTGAACCGGTTCTCGGCCGGGAGGTTGAGCTCGCTGATGTCGAAGCCGTCGGGCTCCGGCTCCCCCTGCCAGGAGTAATTGGCGTAGACATTGACGTGGCGGTTGAGCGGCACTGTCGACGCCGAGCTCGACGCCGCGCTGCGTCACCTTGCCGAAGTTCAGGTAGGTGAACCGCGCGGGAAAGCTCGCGCCCGGAATCAGCGCGATGACGCCGGGCGGGAGCGGCCAGCCGGGCGGCGGGTTGCTGCGCGGTGTAACGCTGCCCGGTCAGCTCGGTGAAGAAGATGTCGTTCTTGGTCCGGTTCACGTAGAACGCCGCCGACACGGTGGCGCGGTTCTTCACGATGCCGGTGTAGCCGATCTCGTAGGCGTCGAGCGACTGCTCCTTCAGGTCGGGGTTGCCGACCGACTGGATGGGCAGCGGATAGACGCGGCCGGCCAGCGCCGGGCTGAACAGGCCGAGGTTGACCGGCTCCACCACGGTGACGTCGAGGAAGTTGTTGATGACCGACGGCGAGCGGTAGGCGCGGTTGTAGGAGACGCGGAACGTCTGGTCCTCGCGCGGCTTGATCATGAAGGTGGTGCGCGGCGAGAACACGAAGTCGTCGAGGAAGTCGAAGCGGTCGACGCGGCCGCCGATCACCCACCGGAACATGGGGCGAGAGGAAGATCTCGTCCTGGACGTAGACGCCGAACTCCTTGCGGTCGTCGCCGTCCGGCGCGAGCGACAGGTCGAACTTGTTGTAGCGGAAATTGCCGCCGTAGCTGAGGACGTGCCGGCGGGCGACCGCGTTGACGTTCGAGAGCTCGAGGTCGTAGGTGTTGGTCTGGAAGTCGAAGCCGATCGGCCGGAAGTTGATGTCGCGCGTCAGCAGGTTGGAGGCGTTGCCGTCGAGCACGTTGGTGAACGCGCTCGCGCGCAGCCCCTTGCGGACGAAATTCACCTTCCCGTAGCCCATCGTCGAGCCGGTGTTGATGTCGAACGGCCCGATGCCGGTGTGCATGATGCCGTCGGTGCCGGCGAACGCCGCCCGCGAACGACAGCCGCCGGCCGTCCTCGAAGTCGTAGTCGAGCCGGCCGTCGAACTTGGGCTGGGTCGTCCCGGTGTTGGTGAAGGCCGGATAGCTGCGTGCCCGGAGAACCGGGAATGATGCCGGTCGGCCGCGCCAGCGCATCCTGCGAATAGCCCCCGCCCGACAGCTTGAAGGCCCACCGGTCGTTGATGGCCTGGGCATGGGTGCCGCTGAAGTACACACATCGCGCCGGCGTCGGCGTCGCGGCCGGCCACCGACCGGTCGAACGTGCCGAAGCCGAACGTGACGCTGGTGCCCGGCATCTCGCGCGGCGACTTGGTGATCACGTTGACCACGCCGTTGACGGCGTTGGCGCCCCAGACGGCCGAGGCCGGGCCGCGGATCACCTCGACCTGCTTGATCTCGTTGAGGTTGACCGGCAGGAAGTCCCACATGACGAACCCGAAGAAGTCCTGGTAGAGACTGCGGCCGTCGAGCAGCGCGAGCTGGCCGGTCGCCAGCGTGCCGGTGGCGCCGCGGCTCGTGACGTTGATGTCGCGGGCCGACACCTGGGTGATGTTGAGGCCGGGCACCGACGCGCAGCAGCTCGGCGAAGTTGCGCGTCGGCGCGTTCTCGATCGTCTGCGCCAGGATGACGCTCATCGTGGCCGGCGCATTGACGAGCTTCTCATCGGTGCGGGAGGCGCTCACGACGACGGTTTCCTCGTAGCTCAGGTCGTCCGCCGGCTTCTGCTGCGGCGGCTGATCGGGCTTGTCCGGGGCCTGCGCGGCAGGCGCCTGCTGGCGTTCGGCAGCCGCGGCGGCCGGGACCCCGGCAGCCAGCACGACCAGGGCCAGCGCGACACGACGGAGGAGGTTCATGGAGTCTCCTGTGGGACAGCGATGAACAAAATGCCGTAACTTACTCAACCTGAAGGATATATCACATCACACCCAAGCTGTTCAATGCCGGCCGTTTCCGGCGCGGGGGGCAGGCTGGATAGACTGAGTGGCCTGGAGGGCACCCGTGTCCGAGCCCGAATGGGCGTCCTGGCCGGACGAGCAGACTGCTCGATCTGCGAATCTGCGAGCTGGGCGTCACGATCGAAGGGAGCGCGCTCGAGCCGCGCCTCGGCCAGCTGCGCGAGGAACTCGACGTCCCGCGGCCTGGCGGCCTTCGAGCCGCACTTCTGGCTGTCGGCGGAGTGGTTCTCGCCCGACGGCGTGCCGGGCGTGGCGATCCCGTTCTACCTGGCCCACCCGCGGCTCGAGAAGCTCGAGCGCGCGCAGATGCTCGAGGTCGAGGGGGGCACGCCGGACTGGTGCATGAAGATCCTCCGCCACGAGGCCGGCCATGCCATCGACAACGCCTACCGGCTGCGGCATGCGGCTGCGCCGGCAGCGGGTGTTCGGCCCGTCCTACATGCAGTACCCGGACTACTACACGCCGAAGCCCTACAGCAAGAGCTTCGTGCTGCACCTGGACAGCTGGTACGCCCAGAGCCATCCCGACGAGGACTTCGCCGAGACGTTCGCCGTGTGGCTGACCCCGGATGCCGACTGGCGCACCCGCTACGCCGACTGGCCGGCGCTGAAGAAGCTCGTCTACATGGAGACGCTGATGACCGAGCTCGCGGGCAAGCCGATGCTGGTGCGGAGCCGCCGGAAGCTGGAGCCGCTGCAGAGCCTGCGCAAGACGCTGCGCGCGCACTACGAGCGCAAGCGCCGCCACTACGGGCTGCTCCATCCCCACTTCTACGATCGCGATCTCCGCAAGCTGTTCTCCGATCGCGCCGGAGCACGCCCGCAACATGAAGGCGGCCCGCTTCATCGCACGGGTGCGCCGCGACGTCCGCCGGCTGGTGGCCGAGTGGACGGGCGAATATCAGTACACGATCGACCAGGTGATCGAGGACATGATGACGCGCGCGCACGAGCTGCACCTGCGGCTGCGCGAGCCGGAAGATCAGACCAAGATCGACTTCATCATCCTGCTCACCGTGCAGACGATGAACTACCTCCACAGCGGCCGGCACCGGGTGGCGCTGTAGGGCGGCCGGGCGGACGGGCCCGCACTCACCTGTCGATCCGCGCGTCCGACGCCGGCGCCAGGCCGCGCCCGGCCGCGCGGAGCTCGTCCCAGTCGGGCGGCAGCAGCTCGCCGGCGGCATGCAGGCGCAGCACTGCGTCGGCGATCCGCGGATCGAAATGCGTGCCGCTGCCCTGCCGGACCAGCTCCAGCGCCTCCTCCGTCGGCATGGCCGCCCGGTAGGCCCGCGCGGACGTCAGCGCATCGAAGAAGTCCGCCACGCCCAGCAGCCGGCCGAGCAGCGGGATCTGCTCACCCCGCAGCCCCTCGGGGTAGCCGCCGCCGTCCCATCGTTCGTGGTGGAACTGCACGCCGGGCAGCACGGCCGTCACCGACGGGCTCTTGATGTTGGCCAGGATGCGCGCGCCGTGCGCCGGGTGCTTCTTCATCTCCTCGAACTCCTCCGGCGTCAGGCGGCCGGCCTTGTTGAGGATCGAATCGGGCACGGCGATCTTGCCGACGTCGTGGAGCAGCGCCGCCAGCTGCGCGGTGTGCTGCTCGTCGGGTGTCAGGCCGATCTCGACGGCGATCCGCCGGGCGAGCGCCGCGACGCGCTCGGAATGGCGGTGCGTGTAGCCGTCCTTGGCGTCGATCGTGGCGGCAATCGCCCGGATGGTGTCGAGCAGCAGCCGCTCGAGCTCGCCGGCGAGCCGCACGCGGTGCAGCGCAACGCCGGCCTGGTTGCCGAGTGCGGCGAGCAGCTCCAGGTCCGCTTCGCTGAACCGCCCCGGCGCGCTGAGGCTGTCCACGTAGAGGGCGCCGAGGATGTCGTCGGTCGTCCGCAGCGGCACGCACATGACCGAGCGGACGCGCTGCCGCACCACGCTGGCGCCGTCGTTGAAGCGGTCGTCGTTGACGGCGTCGTAGGCGAAGGTGGACACTCCCCGGTCCATGACGTCCGCCACGAGCGTACGGCTGACAGCAAAGCGGTCGAGGCTGCCGGCACGCCCCTTTGCCGCCGCGACTTCCATCCCGCCGGTCGCCGGGTCGTGCCGGCGCAGCACCAGCGCGGCGCGGTCGCCGCCGGTCACCTCGAGAATCGAGCCGAGCGTCGCGGTCGCCAGCCCGTCCATGTCGCGGGCCGACGCCAGCACCTCCGATGCGCGGTGCAGCATGGCGAGATGGCGCTGGGCGCGCTGCAGCAGGTGCCGATCCTCGCTGCCCGCATCGGTCGTCGTGGCGGCCGATGCCGACAGCCAGTCGAAGCGGGCCGGCTCGAAGCGCTTGCGGATGACCGACGCCATCGTGCTGTCGTCATCATCCCCGGTCAGCACCGAGTGCAGGCCGCGGTCGGCGGTCGCCGGGCCGATGATCTCGAGATCGGTTGAACCGATCCGGATCCGATCCCCGGGCCGCGCCGTGGCGCTCCGCACCAGGCGGTCGTTGACGAACGTGCCGTTGACCGATTCGAGATCCGTGACCACCACCTCGGCGCCGCGCGTCTCGAGGGTGCAGTGGCGCCGCGACACCGCCTGGTCGTCGACCTGCACCTCGCACTCCTTGATCCGGCCGACGGTGAGCCGGGCGCCCTCCGGCAGTGGATACAGCCGATCGGTACCGCCGACCGACAGCTGAAGCGACGTCTGCATGGCAGAATGTTCTCATGTCCACGCGATTGTCAGGGTGCCGCGGCCTGGTCCTCGTCGTCGCTGCCCTGTCCGCCCCGCTGGCGGCGGCCGAGAACTGGCTCGAGCCCTACCGCGAGCCCGCCCGCCGGATCATCGAGGAGGCCACCGGCAGCCGCTTCGCCTGGGAGCGGCTCGCCGAGCTGACCGACACGTTCGGCCATCGCCTGAGCGGCTCCGCGTCGCTCGACGCCGCGGCGAAGTGGGCCGCGGAGCGGATGAAGGGGGACGGCCTCGAGCACGTTCGCCTCGATCCCGTCAAGGTGCCGCACTGGGTGCGCGGCGCGGAGAGCGCGGAGATTGTCGCGCCCGGCCGCCACACGCTCGCCATGCTGGGCCTGGGCAACAGCGTCGGCACGCCGCCGGACGGCATCACCGCGGATCTCCTGGTCGTCCGCAGCTTTCAGGAGCTCGACGCCGCAGGCGACAAGGCCCGCGGCCGGATCGTGCTCTTCAACGTCCCGTTCACCTCCTACGGCGAGACCGTCCGCTACCGCGGCGACGGGCCCTCCCGCGCGGCGGCGCGCGGCGCCGTGGCCATGCTCGTCCGGGCGGTGGGGCCCGCCGGGCTCCGCACGCCGCACACCGGCGCGCTGCGCTACGCCGACGGCGCACGGCAGATCCCTGCCGCCGCCGTCGCGGCGGAAGACGCCGACCGGCTGCAGCGGATGCAGGACCGCGGCGCTACCGTCCGCATCCGGCTGAAGATGGACGCGAAGTTCCTGCCTGACGCCCTGTCCTTCAACGTCATCGGCGAGATCCGCGGACGCGAGCGTCCCGACGAGGTCGTCGTCGTCGGCGGCCACCTCGACTCCTGGGACGTCGGCACCGGCGCCAGCGACGATGGCGGCGGCTGCGTGGCGACGTGGGAGGCGCTGCGGCTGCTGAAGAAGCTCGGGCTCCGCCCCCGCCGCACGGTCCGCGTCGTCCTCTTCACCAACGAAGAGAATGGCCTGCGGGGCGGCCTCGACTACCGGCAGCGCTACCGCGACGCGCTGCCCGATCACGTGCTGATGCTCGAGTCCGACAGCGGCGTCTTCGACCCGACCGGTTTCGGGTTCTCCGGCAGCGAAGCGGCGCGCCGCACCGTCCGGGAGATCGCGAGCCTGCTCGAGCCGATCGGCGTGGCCCGGATCGGCGACAGCGGCGGCGGCGCCGACATCGGCCCGAGCGTGCAGGCCGCCAGCATCCCGTCGATGTCGCTCGAGACGGCGGGGGACTATTTCCTGATCCATCACACCGCCGCCGACACGGTGGACAAGATCGATCCGCAGGGCATCGCCCGCGCCTCGGCCGCGGTGGCGGTGATGGCCTACGTGGTGGCGGACCGGGAAGAGCGGCTGAAGTAGGACTAGCGGACGGTGTAGACGAGGTAATCGGCGCGCGTCAGGTCGTCCGCCGCGGGGGCGACGGCGTCGAGGTCGGCGGCCGGGAGAATGGTCACGAGGGCGACGCGGAGGCCGGGGAGGCGGCGGCGCGTGCGTTCGGCGGTGCCCTGGCCGAAATCGCTGTGGAAGGCCCCGTTGAAGTGCACCAGGGGGCCGGCCCCCGTTGGGCGCGCCAGAGCGGCCGACGCGATCGACTCGGCCATCGTTTCGTCCTTCACGCACTGTGACCAGTAGTAGCGTTCGGCCCGGCTGTCCGCCGCACGGGCAGCGGGGTCGTCCGGCGCAGCCGGCGCGGCCGTCTCCGTGGCGGACGCGGCTGCCCCGTCGGGTGGCTGCTGCGTCGGCGCATCGTGATCGCTCATCGCCGCGGTGAACCGCGTGAAATACGCATCCCGGGGACACTGCAGGTCGCGCGCCGCCAGGGCGCGGTCCTCGGGCGACAGCCGTTCCAGCGCCTCCCACCCGCTCTTGGCGACTTCGGAGGCGAGCCGGCGCGGCACGTTCGCCGCCACGACCGTCCAGCCTTCGCTCCTCGCCAGCTCGAGCAGGGGCCGGTAATCGGTGGCGTAGCGCGGCCATGGCCTGGCGTCGCGCACCATCTGCTCTTCGGTGACCGCGCCGGCGAGATACTTCGCCAGCACCGGCTGCACGTCGCGCTCGAACATCTCGAACGACACGACGGGTCTGGCCCCTCGCCGGCGCAGCCCCTCGAGCAGCGCCAGCTCGAGCCGGTGGGTGTTGGGATCGTCGTGCTGCTCGCCGACGAACACGACGTCGGCGCCGGCGAGATCCGCGACCATCACCTCGAAGTCGGCAAAGACCGCCTGGCGCACATCGTAGACCCGCTCAGGGACGTAGGCCGCCGTGGATGGCGCAGCCTGGACGGCGAGCGCCGTCAGCAGCCACAGCAGCGACATGGATCAGGGCTCCTGGCGGCGCGGGACCGGCGGCAGAGCCGGCGGCGGCCCGCCGGCGCTTTCCTCCGCGTAGCGCTGCTTCAGCTCGATCGGTGCCGACACCTTCCGGAGCCGCAGGTTGATCATCTCGACGAAGACCGAGAAGCCCATCGCGAAGTAGATGTAGCCCTTCGGAATGTGATGGTCGAAGCCCTCGAGGATGAGCGACATGCCGATGAGGAGCAGGAAGCTGAGCGCCAGCATCTTCACCGTCGGGTGGGCGTGGACGAACTCGCTGATCGCCTCGGCTGACACCATCATGATGCCGACCGCGATCATCACCGCCGCAATCATGACCCACAGCTCGTCGACCATCCCGACCGCGGTGATCACCGAGTCCAGCGAGAAGACGATGTCGAGAATCATGATCTGGACGATGACGCTGGCGAACGACGCGGGGACCTTCGCGGAGGCGTGCCCCTGCTCCCCTTCCAGCTTGTCGTGGATCTCGTAGGTGCTCTTGCCGAGCAGGAACAGGCCGCCCACGATCAGGATGAGATCGCGGCCGGAGATCTCCTCGCCGATGATGGTGAACCAGGGTCTGGTCAGGCCGATGACCCAGGCGAGCGAGAGCAGCAGGAGCACGCGGGTGCCCATGGCGCCGAGCAGGCCGAGGCGCCGCGCCCGCGGCTGCTGCGCCGGCGGCAGCTTCCCCGACAGGATGGAGATGAAGATGATGTTGTCGACGCCGAGCACGATCTCGAGAAACGTCAGGGTAGCCAGGGCAATCCAAATCTGCGGGTCCGTCAACGCGTCCATCGATACCTCGTCAGTAAACAGCCGTCCGACCGCCGGCGGCCGCCTTCATACACCGTACCGTTCCGGATCCCACGACAGGCCGAGCGCGTCGGGGGGCGCCATGTAGCCGGCGAGCGCCGACGCCGCCACGACCGCCGGGCTCGCCAGGTAGCCTTCCCCGCCGTAGCCCATCCGGTTCTGCCAGTTCCGGTTGAAGGTCGTGATGGCGCGCTGCCCGGGCGTAAGGGCGTCGGGTCCCTGGCCGAAGCACGGCCCGCACCACGACTGGCGGATCTCCCCGCCGACTCGAGCGGAACACGTCCGCAATCGACTCGCCGCCGAGCCGCGGCTCGGGCTGCTCGATCTGCCGGCCCACGCCGCCGGATCCGGGGAACACGGTGAGCGGACGCGCGACCGCACGCACGCCGCCGGCGCGGGCGGCGTGCATGACGAGGGCGGCCTGGAGCAGGTCGTCGTAGCTGCCGTTGGTGCACGAGCCGATCATCGCCTTGTCGAACGTGAGGTGCTCGCGGGCGACCTCGTCGGCCGGAAAGGCATTGCCGGGGCTGAACGGCTTGGCGATCATCGGCCGGACCTCCGACAGGTCGAGCGCTTCGTCGATGGCGTAGGCGGCGTCCACGCCGGGCGCGAGCGGCGGATAGGGCAGGTCGCGGATGCCCTTGCGGCGATACCAGTCGAGCGTGATGGCGTCGGGGGCGAAGATCCCGTTGAGCGCCTCGGCTTCCGCCATCATGTTGGCGATGGTGTTGCGGTAGGCCATCGGCAGCTGCCCGTCGGCGTCCACCAGCTCCACCGACATGCCCTGCGCCTGGCTGCGCGCCCCAGCGGCGCAGCAGCTCGAGCACGATGTCCTTGCCGCCGACCCACGGCTGGAGGCGGCCGCGAAAGACGACCCGCCGCTGCCGGGCCAGCGTGAAGTAGATGTAGCCGGTCGCCCAGCCGAACCCGAGGGTCGTCGAGCCGACGCCGATCCCGACGGCGCCGTAGGCGCCGTACGCGCGGCTGTGCGAGTCGGCGCCCGGGATGAACTGCCCGGGCATGACGAGCCCCTGTTCGGGAAAATAGAAATGGAAGATCCCGTCGCCCGGGGTGGCGTAATAGGGCTTGTCGATGCCGTGCAGGCGGGCGAACTCGCGCCCGATGGCGGTCTGCTTGTCGTCGGCCTCGACGCCGGTGAACACGAAGTGGTCGTTGGCGATCGCGGCCTGGCGCGGGTAGATGGCGTGCCCGCCGGTGATCTGGTTGAAGGTGTGGATGGCGAACGGGGCGGTGCCGTCGGAGGCCGGCAGCAGGTCCGCGTAGACGCGCAGCGGTGGCCCCGGGGCGGACGTCCGCCGGACGCAGGTGCTTGTCCACCCGGTGGGCCCAGACGATCTGCTCGGTCGTGGTCATGCCGCGCGCGGCGTCCGCGGGCGGCCAGTCCACCGCCGGCGGGGTCGCGACGGACCCCTCGAGCTCCCGCCGCCCCACGGCGAAGATCCCGCCGCTCCGGCGGATCTCCTCTTCTTTTGGCGACAGCGGGACGGGAGTGTATTCCGTCCCGCGGGTGTCGTTCCACAGGGTGCGCGTGGCGGGATCGAAGCTGAAGACGTCACCGTCGCGGGCGTCGGCCACCGCCTCGGGGCTCTGGACGACGTGCAGGCCGAGATTGAAGCTGTTGCGGCGGAAGATGTCGCCCATGTTGGCGCCGCAGACCACGACGAGCTCCAGGCCGGCTTCGTCGGCAACTCCCTTGAGGCCGGCCGGGCTCATCTCGCGGGACGAGCCGATGGCGAACCGGTCGCCGGCGATCACGAAGGTCTGGCCGCGGTGCACCCGCGCCCGGAAGTCGGGCATGAGGTAGCGGAACGAGCCGGCCTTCCATTTGCTCGTCGAGGGTGTCGAGGCTCTCGGACACGCAGTCGGCGGCCGGGGTGATCTGGTCGGTGTCGATGGCGTCGAGTTTCCGGGCGAACTTCGTCCCCGGCAGGCGCAGCGGATCCCAGAAGATCAGTGCCTCGCCGCGGATCAGGCGCCGCGCGTCCCCGGCGGCCGAGATCGCCTCCCCGGCCGCCAGGGCGCCGGGATCGACACCGGGCTTCAGCCGGGCAGGCGCGATCGTGTGCATCGGGCCACCATGCTAACGCAGGTTCAGCGCCCCTCGGCCGGGGCGGGGGCCGGCGCGAAGCCGCGGCAGGCCAGCACGGGAATCACCGGATAGCGCGGGAAGCGCGGATCGGTCGCCGACTTGCCGCACAGGACGAAGCGCGCCCCCCGGTCGGTGACGACCGGCCGCATGTGCTGGCACCGTTCGCACAAGCCGGCTGAGCCTGCCCGCACTTGCCCGTCCGGTTGGCGATCGTTCATCATGCTGGTATATGTTCTCCTCGGAAGCGGTGACACGCGGCATTCGCGTGCTGGTGCAGTCGGAATACGCGGCGGACAGATCCAGGCCGGTGCAGAACGAGTGGTTCTTTCTGTACACCGTCACCATCACGAATGAAGGCGCGGAGCCGGTGCAGCTCGTCACCCGGCACTGGGTCATCACGGACGGCACCGGACACGTCGAAGAGGTCCGCGGCCCGGGCGTCGTCGGCCAGCAGCCGACGCTGCAGCCCGGCGAGTCCTTCACCTACACCTCGGGGTGCCCGCTGACCACGCCGTTCGGGGTGATGGAAGGCACCTACCAGATGGTCGCGGCCAGCGGCGAGCAGTTCGACGCGAAGGTGGCGCCCTTCACGCTGAGCGAACCGTACACCGTGCACTGAGCGGCCTCCGGCCCGTCCCGGGCGTCAGGCGAAGGCGGTGCCGAGCCGCAGGCTGGCGTCGAGCATCCGCAGGTACTCGGCCCGGGGGATCTCCACGGCGCCGAACTGCTCCAGGTGGGGCGTGACCCACTGGGTGTCGAGGAGCGTGTAGCCGCGGCTGCGCAGCCGGTCGACGAGCGCGACCAGCGCGACCTTCGACGCGTCGGTCACGTGGTGGAACATCGACTCCCCGAAAAAGGCGCCGCCCAGCGCGACGCCGTAGAGGCCCCCCACCAGCTGCCCGCCCCGCCAGGTCTCGACCGAGTGGGCGAAGCCGAGCTCGTGCAGGGCGGCATAGCTGTCGACGATCTCCTCGCTGATCCACGTGCCGCTGTCGACCGTGTCGCGCTCCGCCACGGCACACGCCCGCACGACCTGCTCGAACGCGGTGTCCACTGCCACCTGGAACTCCCCACGCCGGACCACGCGCTGGAGCCGCGCGGACGCATGGAACGTGTCGAGCGGCAGGACGCCGCGAGGGTCCGGCGAGTACCACGACAGCACCCCGTCGTCGTCGGCCATCGGGAACCAGCCGCTGGCGTAGGCGGCGAGCAGGAGATCGCTCGGGATCACCGCAGAACGAGCACGGCGCAGCGGCCCCGATCGATGAGCGCGTGCGCCAGCGTCGCCCGGCCGCCGTCGGGCGCCTGGACAATGGCGAGGTCGATCGGGTGCTCTTCGGTGTAGCTGACCACTTCCTGCTCGTCCGGCCCGGTGCGGATGACCAGCTGGACACCGAGGCGCTCCTGGTCGTCGAGCGGAATGGCCCGCTGGAGCCGCTCGCGTGCCTCGAGCTCGATCGCCTGGTGGACGTCGGTGAGCCGCTCGGCGCTCATCTCCGAGGTCCAGCCCGCCGACAGCGGGTCCTCGAGCGTGTAGATGATGTGCAGCCGGGCACCAAAGGACTCCGCCAGCCGCCTGGCAAATGCGATGGACCGATCGAACGCCTCGCCCGCTCCGCCGTGCACCAGCACTTCTCTCATCGTTGCCGCAGTCATGGCACCTCCGGACTCATTGTACGTTGCGCCGCGCCGGCGTCCGGCGGGTTCCCGGCGGTCGCGGCCGAACCGCACTATGATCAGCGGATGCCGAAACTGACTGTAGAAGGATTTGCACCCGTTGAGGTCGAAGCCGGAAAGCGCCTGGTGCGCGCCATCGAACAGGACGCGCACGTGGACATCCTCCACGCCTGCGGCGGCAACGCCCGCTGCACGACCTGCCGGGTCGAGTTCGTCGAGGGCGAGCCGGAGACGATGACCGTCGCCGAGCGGAACGTGCTGGCCGCCAAAGGGGCCAGCGGCGTGCGCCTGTCCTGCCAGATCCTGTGTGACCACGACATGACCGTCCGCGCCACGAGCCGGCTCTCCGGGAGCGGCCGGCCGGACCCGGGGCCGGCGCCCGCCTCGGAAATCACCCCGCCGCCCGAGTGGACGCAGCGCACGGCGTGATGGCGGGCGCCTGAGGCGCGAAGCGGACCCCGACCTGCCCTGCCCGTTGCGGGCCGGGGCGCCGATCCCGCCTACGCCGGCGCGTAGCGCTCACGGATGCGGGGAATCAGGTACTCGGTGAAGGCGTGGGCGAAGTCGAAGCGCGGCGCGAACCCCCAGTCGCGCCGCGCGGCGCTGTCGTCGACGTCGGCCGGCCAGGTATCGATGATGCCCTGGCGCTTGGCGTCCACGTTCCAGGTGATCGCCGCGTCGGGGAAGGCGCCGAGGACCACCTCGCGCACCTCGCTCGCGGTCGGGCTGAACGCGGCGACGTTGTAGGCACTGCGCGTCAGCCGGTCGCGCGGCGCCGCGGCCAGCTGGAGCAGCGCGTCCACGGCGTCGGGCATGGCCATGAAGGGGATGCGCGTGTCGGGACGGACGAACGACTCGTACGCCTGCCCCTGCGCGGCGGCGTGGATCATCTCGGGCGCGAAGTCGGAGGTGCCGCCCGAGGGCACGGTGACGGCGGAGATCAGCCCGGGAAAGCGCACGCCCCGGAAGTCCACCCGCCCGCTGGCCGACTCGGCCGCCAGCTGTTTGTAGTGCCGCGAGTAGTAGTTGCCGAGCTGCTCGCAGTAGAGCTTGTTGCAGCCGTACATCGTCGTCGGGTGCGTCCACTCATCCTCACGCACCCGCCCTTCCGCCGCCTTGGTCGGCAGATCGGGCATCCCGTACACGGCGATTGACGATGGGTACATGAACGTCACCGGGCGCCCGTGCGACTCCGCCTCGTGCTGGGCGAACTCGAGCAGGTTGAGCGTGCCTTCGACATTCACCTGGTGGGCCGAGAGCGGCGTGAACTCCGAGCGCGTCGACAGCAGCGCGGCCAGGTGGAAGACCAGCTCGACCCGGTATTCGGCGAGCACCCGTTCGAGCAGCGGGCGGTCGAGGATCGACCCGGTGATCTCCCGTTCGACGAGCGGCGCGATGGCGGCGTCGAGCCGGGCGAGGTCGAGCGTGACGATGGCGCGGCGCGACTGGCCGCTCAGTTGTTCGATCAGGCCGTGGCCAATCTCGCCGCCGGCGCCGGTGATGAGGACGACAGGCTTGCGCACGCGCGAATTATACTGGACGCATGTTGCCCCTCAGGCTCGCCGCGCTCCTCGGCCTGGCGTGGGCCGCCACCACCGTCCAGCCGCCGGCGGGTCCGCCGCTCGACTTCGCCCGGACGATGCGCGTCGACTACTTCCACACCGGCGGACCGGCCAGTGGCGAGACGCTCGCGCTCGATCGCGTGGTCAATGACGGCCGCTGGCCCGGCAGCCGCACGCAGCTGCTCGACCGGACGAACCTGGGTAAGTACCTTGTCGAGGTCACCGACCTCGAACGCGGCACGCCGCTGTGGTCGCGGGGATTCGCCTCGGTCTACGGCGAATGGGAAACGACCGCCGAGGCCGGGCGCGTGCACCGCACCTTCCACGAATCGGTGCGCTTCCCCTGGCCGCTGCGGCCGGTGCGGGTGGCGCTGCGGAAGCGGCTGCCGGACAACACCTTCGGCCCGGTCCTCTGGTCCACCGAGATCGACCCGGCGTCGCGCTTCGTCAATGCCGCCGCGCCGCCGGCGGCCGGACAGGTCTGGAACCTGATCGAGAGCGGGCCGGCCGAGCGCAAGGTCGATCTGCTGGTCGTCAGCGAGGGCTACACGCGGGCGGAGCTGCCGAAGTTTCACGCCGACGCCAAGCGGCTGATCGCAGCGCTGTTCGCGGAGGAGCCGTTCAAGAGCCGGCGCGCCGACTTCAATGTCCGCGGGCTCGACCTGCCGTCGCCGCAGAGCGGCGTCAACCGGCCCAACGCCGGGGTGTTCCGCCGCACGCCGCTCGCCACGGAGTTCAACATCTTCGACTCGGAACGCTACGTGCTGACGCTCGACAATCGCGCCCTGCGCGACGCGGCGGCGTCGGCCCCCTACGAGTTCCTCGAGATTCTCGTCAACGAGCGGACCTACGGCGGCGGCGGCATCTTCAACGACCAGGCCACCGCCGCGGTCGACAGCGCCTTCGCCGACTACGTCTTCGTCCACGAGTTCGGCCACCATTTCGCGGCGCTGGCCGACGAGTACTACACCTCCGAGGTGGCCTACGAGACCGGCGCGGCCGGCAGGCGGCCGGAGCCCTGGGAGCCGAACGTGACTGCGCTGCACGACCCCGCGGCGCTCAAGTGGCGCGACCTCGTCACGCCGGGCACGCCGATTCCCACACCGTGGGGCAAGGCGGCGTTCGAGGCCCGGTCGCGGGCGATCCAGGCGCGCCGCCGCGATATCCGCAAGCGCAACGCGCCGGAAGCGGAGATGGATGCGCTCTTCCGCGAGCAGCGCGAGCACGAGGAACGGCTCCTGGCGGGCATGCCCTACGCCGGCGCGGTCGGTGCGTTCGAGGGGGCTGCGTACGAGGCGACCGGCCTCTACCGGCCGCAGGCCGACTGCATCATGTTCACGCGCGACCGCGTCGGGTTCTGCGCGGTGTGCCGCCGCGCCATCGGCGGGATCGTCGACCTCTACGCGCGGTAGGAGCTAGCGGAGGAACGCCCAGCCGGTGACGATCGAGACGACGATCGACAGCGCGCTCAGGCCGAGGCAGATGACCGCGCCGACGAGGTGATCCATGCGCTCCCGGCGCAGCGGATCCAGCCACTGCGAGACGAAGTAGCCCCCCGCGAAACCGCCGGCGTGGGCGTAGTTGTCGATCCCCGGCAGCAGGATCCCCATGATGAAGAGGCTGAAGATGAGCCCCTTGATCTGGTTGTGGATCATCGAGCTGCCGCCGCGCTTGCCGTAGTACCACATCGCCCCGAGCAGCCCGAAGATCGATGCCGACGCGCCGAGCGTTGACGGCGCGCCGCGCAGGAAGGAGATCGGCAGCCATGAGAGGTAGTAGCCGGCCAGCGTGCTCGCCAGGAAGCCGGTGAACCCGGCGATGGTGTAGATGATGACGGTGCGGCCGGGGCCGTAGATGTCGGCGGTGGGCGGCGCCAGCTGCCGGACCGCCATCATGTTGAACACGATGTGCAGCAGGCCGCCGTGCAGCCACGACGCGCTGAGCAGCGTCCACCAGCGGCCGTAGCCGACCACCGGCACGACGCCCGTCGATCCGAACACCAGCGACACCACCGGGTGGGGCCCGAGCATCGCCAGGAAGTTCCCGCCGCCCGTGACGTCGCCGCCGAACATGACGGTGACGGCCACCGTGGCGACGTAGAGCGCCCCGCATCCCCACAGGACGATCGTGAGGAACCCCATGTCGGTGCCGAGTTGCCGGAGCATCGGGCCGAAGCCCCACAAGCCGGGGTTCCGGCGGCCGCACGAATAGCAGGTGTCGTCGTTGACGCCGACGAGCGACCCGCAGGACGCGCACACCACCGAGCCGGAGGTCTGACGCTTGAACATGTGCAAGAAGCTTATATCAGCGCGGAATGGCCTGGCCGGTGCGGGAAGTTCACCCGCGGGTGCGTAAGAATGCTCATCCGCCGCCCGCTTCGCCGCCCGCACCCCATGCCGGCGCGTCACCGGCTGGGGCGTTTTCCCGCGGTTTCCGCGCCTTTGGCGCTGCCGCCGCGGCGTACCCCGGTGTGGACGGGTTATTGCTACAACTTGGACATCCCTGCGACGGTGCACCACGGAAGCTCAAAGGTCCGCGCTGTGCACGAGGAACCTGCTGTGCGCCCATGCCCATCCTGCGGTGTCATCTCCGTGGCGAGCCACGAGACGCAGGAGGCGTGTATCGCCGCGCTGCACCTGGAGATAGTCCGGATGCGCGGAATTCTGTCCCGGCTGAAGCCTGCCGGCGTCCCTACCCTGCAGGACACCGACGACGCTCCAGCCCCCGCGATCCGGCTGTCACAGGACTGACACCGGCTGTATGGCCCGGCGGCCAAGGCTGGAAGGAATTCGTACGCCCGGCCTCAGTGAACGCCGTGGCTCGTCTGGAGGGCCGACGGATCGGCGCCGAGGCGGCGGATCGCGGTTTCCCACATGACCGACGGGTCGAGATCGAAGATCAGATCGAGGTGTATGTCGCCGATCAGCCAGGCCGACTCGGCGAGCTCGTCGTCGAGCTGCCCGGGCCCCCAGCCGGCGTAGCCGGCCAGGACGCGGGCCCGTGGCGCGGGCGAGGCCGTGAGAATCTGCCGCAGCACCAGCGGCGACGCCGACAGGTAGAGGCCGTCCAGCACCGCCCGGCAGTCGGGATCGTCGGGCGGCTGCGGCAGCAGGATCCATCCCCGCTCGGGCTGCACCGGCCCGCCGACGTACAGCCGCAGGTCGTTGCCGCGCTCGACGGGCGGCACCAGCCGGACCATGTCGCCGGCCGCCATCTCGGTCGGGCGGTTCAGCACGAGGCCAAACGCCCCCTCCGGGCGGAACTCACACAGCAGCACGACGGTGCGCGAGAAGTTCGGATCCTGCATCTGCGGCATCGACAGCAACAGCGATGGTGTGAACGCATTCATGATCGGGTCGGTCCCCTTCGCAGCTTGGCAATGGCCCACGCCACGTGTTCCTGCACGAGCGGGTCCAGGCAGGTCGGCTCCCGGTGCGCGGCGAGCGCATCGGCCGCGGACGGATCTCCAGAGTTGCCGAGGGCGACGGCCAGGTTCCGGCGCAGCCGCCGCACCCCGGCCCGCTTCATCGCGCTGCCCTTCAGCAGCGCCCGCAGCTCGTCGTCTGTCCGGCGCCAGAGGTCGAGGAGCGGCGGACCGTCGAGCCCCGGGCGGGGCTGCCAGGCGGGATCGGCCGACAGCGCCGCCGCCGGCGCGCCGTTCCACGGACAGACGTCCTGGCAGATGTCGCAGCCGTAGGCGTGCGCCGCGATGTCGTCGCGATGCGCCGCCGGAATCTCCCCCTTGTTCTCGATCGTCAGGTACGACAGGCAGCGCGACGAATCGAGGACGCCAGGCTCGACGAGCGCGCCGGTGGGGCACGACGCCAGGCACAACGTGCAGGTGCCGCACTGATCGAACGTCGGCTCGTCCGGCGCGAGCTCCACGTTGCAGATGATCTCGGACAGGAAGATCCAGGATCCCCGCTGCGGGTTGATGAGGCAGGTGTTCTTCCCGATCCAGCCGAGCCCGGCGTACTGCGCGTAGACCCGCTCCTGGACCGGACCGGTGTCGACGTAGGCGCGCCCCTCGAACGCCGGCCCGGCGGCGCGGCGCAGCCAGGCCAGCAGCGCATCGAGCCGGCGCTGGATGACCTCGTGGTAGTCGTCGCCCCACGCGTAGCGCGCCACCGCCGCGCGGGCCGGGTCGGGGTGGTCCGCCGAATACGGACGGTCGACGTTGTAGATCGTGCCGAGAGAGACGACGCTGCGGGCCGCGGGCACCACCGCCCGCACGTCCGCCCGGCGCCCGGCCGAGCGGTGGAGATACGCCATCTCCGCCGCGTACCCGCGGTCGAGCCACTCGCGCAGGAACGCCAGTTCCGGGTGACTCGCCACCGGAGCCACGCCGCAGAGATCGAAGCCCACGGCCGCCGCTTCCCGCTTGACGTCCGCCGACAGAATCGGCGCCGTCGCGGCCTGGCCGCCCCCGCCCCCGATGTCGGGACACACGTTGAGGCCCCCCGGATTCGCTACTGGTGCAGCAGCTGCCGCACCATGTAGGGAAGAATGCCGCCGTGGCGGAACGCCACGAGCTCTTCCGGCGTGTCGATCCGGACGACCGCGGTGAACTCGGTCACGCTGCCCTCGCTGTCGGTCGCGCGCACCATGACGTGCCCGCGCGGGCTCAGCGACCCGACGCCGACGACGTCGAAGGTCTCGCGGCCAGTGAGCTTCAGCGACGCGGCGCTCTCCCCTTCCTTGAACTGCAGCGGCAGCACCCCCATGTTGACGAGGTTGCTGCGGTGAATTCGCTCATAGCTCTCGGCCACCACCGCCTTCACGCCGAGCAGCAGGGTGCCCTTCGCCGCCCAGTCGCGCGAGGACCCCGATCCGTACTCCTTGCCGGCAATCACGATCAGCGGCACACCGGTCTCGCGGTAGCGCACCGACGCGTCGTAGATGGTCGTGACCGCGCCGTCCGGCAGCAGCGTCGTCCAGCCGCCTTCGGTGCCGGGGGCGAGCTGGTTGCGCAGCCGGATGTTGGCGAAGGTGCCGCGCACCATCACCTCGTGGTTGCCGCGCCGTGCGCCGTACGAGTTGAAGTCCCCCGCCGGCACGCCCTTCGAGATCAGGTACTTCCCGGCCGGGCTGTCCGCCGGGATCGAACCCGCCGGCGAGATGTGATCGGTGGTGACGCTGTCGCCCAGGACGGCCAGGGCGCGGGCGCCGGCGATGTCGGACGGCGGCGTCGGCTCCGGCGTAATCCCCTCCACGAAGGGCGGGTGCCGGATGTAGGTCGAATCGTCGGTCCACTCGAACCGTTCGCCCGTCGGGATCGGCAGCGACCGCCACCGGTCGTCGCCGTCGAAGACGTGCGCGTACTGCTCGCGGAACATCTCGGACTTCACCGACGAGAGCATCGCTTCCTGAATCTCCCGCTCGGCCGGCCAGAGGTCCTTGAGGAACACCGGCTCGCCCGCGCGGTCGACGCCGAGCGGCTCGGTGGTGAGGTCGACCTGCATCCGGCCCGCGAGCGCGTAGGCCACCACCAGCGGCGGCGACGCCAGGTAATTGGCGCGAACCTGGCTCTGAATCCGCCCCTCGAAGTTGCGGTTGCCGCTCAGGACCGACGCGACGACCAGGTTCCGCTCCCGGACCACGCTGGACACCGGTTCGGGCAGCGGACCACTGTTGCCGATGCAGGTGGTGCAGCCGTAGCCCACCAGGTTGAAGCCGAGCTCCGCCAGGTACTCGAGCAGGCCGGCCGCCCGCAGGTATTCGGTGACAACGAGAGAACCGGGCGCGAGACTCGTCTTGACCCAGGGCTTCACTTTCAGCCCGCGCTTCACCGCGTTCCGCGCCACCAGCCCGGCGCCAATCATCACGCTCGGGTTCGACGTGTTGGTGCAGCTGGTGATGGCGGCCACGACCACGGCGCCGTGACCGAGGTCCTCCATGCCAGGGACCGCCGCCGGCGCCACAGCCACCGCCGCCGGCGTGGCGGAGGCGGCCGCGGCGCTGCCGTCCGCGGCCTTCGCCGCGGCCGCCGGCTTCGGCTTCCGCTCCGACACCATCAGCTCGAGCGCTTCCTGAAAGCGATATTTCGCCTCCCGCAGCGACACCCGGTCCTGCGGGCGCTTCGGCCCCGCCAGGCTGGGCTCGACAGTGGACAGGTCGAGCTCCACGGTCTTCGAATACGCCGGCTCCGGCGCCGACGCGTTCCAGAACAGGCCCTGTTCCTTCGCGTAGGCCTCGACCAACTTCACGTGCGCTTCGTCGCGCCCTGTCAGCCGCAGGTAGTCGAGCGTCATCTCGTCGATCGGGCAGATGGCGATCGTCGCGCCGTACTCCGGCGACATGTTGCCCAGCGTGGCCCGATCGGCGATCGTCAGGAACTCGAGGCCGGGGCCGTAGAACTCGACGAACTTGCCGACCACCCCGACCTTGCGCAGCCGCTCGGTGATCGTCAGGACCAGGTCGGTCGCGGTCGCGCCCTCCGGCAGCCGATCGACCAGGCGGAAGCCGACGACCTCGGGAATGAGCATCGAGATCGGCTGCCCCAGCATCGCGGCCTCCGCCTCGATGCCGCCGACGCCCCACCCGACCACCCCCAGGCCGTTGACCATCGTCGTATGCGAGTCGGTGCCGACGAGCGTGTCCGGATACGCCAGCACGCGGCCGTCGGCCTGTTCCCGGAACACGACACGTGCGAGGTACTCGAGGTTGACCTGGTGCACGATGCCGGTGTCGGGCGGGACGACGCGGAAGTTGCGGAAGGCTTCCTGCCCCCAGCGCAGGAAGGTATAGCGCTCCTTGTTGCGTCCGAACTCGAGCGCGGCGTTGAGGTCCGCGGCGTTCCGCTCGGCGTAGTGATCGACCTGGACCGAGTGATCGATGACGAGCTCGACCGGCTGCAGCGGGTTGACCTTCGAGGGATCGCCGCCGAGCCGGACGATGCCGTCGCGCATCGCGGCAAGGTCGACCACCGCCGGCACGCCCGTGAAGTCCTGCAGCAGCACGCGGGCGGGTGTGAAGGCGATTTCCTTCTGGGCCTTCGACGCAACATCCCACCGCGCCAGCGCCTGGACATCCTCGGGGTCCACGAACCGCCGATCCTCGCGCCTGATGAGGTTCTCGAGAAGGATTTTCAGCGAGTACGGCAGGCGGCCGACGCCCGGGAAGCCGGCCCGCTCGAGCGCGGGAAGACTGTGGATTTCGAAGGTTTCGGCGCCCACGGCAAGCCGCGTCCGGGTGTTGAACGAGTTCAAGGAGGCCATCGCGCGATCATAGTAGATAACCGCGGCGGGGTGAACTGAGGAGGGCGCTGGCCGGGCCGGTACGCCATTTGCGACCAGGGCGCCTGGAGGATTTATGGCTGACCAGAACGCACCGAACGACGCTTCCCGGAAGAGCAAGGCCGAGGGCGACCGCTGGACATCCGAAAACGAGGCGGCGGACGCCGGGGGCAACCGCAGCGAAACCGATCGCCACGGCGCGGGCATCAGTAATCGCGGGCTCGAGGAGGAACAGGAGACCGGCGAACGCGGTCAGGGGCAGCGCAGGAGCGAGCGATGAACCGCGACGGACGGTCGAGCTCGAACGACCCGACCGGGGAAGCCACCGCCGATCCCGCCGTGCAGCTCCGGCGCGACCAGCCACCGGGGACGCGCCCGGCGGATCCAGCGGCTCGACACCGGGAAGACCGGGAGGATCGAGGCGACGTGGACCCGAGCCGCGGGCCGGACGACGACATCGTCAATCGCCACACCGCGGACGCGACCCCGCGCCGTTACGAGCGGCCCGTCACGGATGATGAGGACCCGGTGCTGCCCGCGGGCGGCGCCACGCTCAATACCCAGATGTGAGAAGCGCGAACGCTGCCGCGGGGTGCCCGGCCCTGCGGCAGCCCCGTTCCCCAGCTCCCCCGTTCCCAGTTCCCCAGCTGTTCAGAACAGCACCGATACACCGCCCTGCACCAGCGGCAGCAGGCGCCGCGCCTCTTCGCGATCGAATCCCTTCCGGCGCGACGAGAACCCGGCCTCGGCCCGCAGACCGAGCCGGCGCCTGCCCGACCCCAGCCAATATTTGACGCCGCCGGTGGCGTGGAACTCGTTGCCGGTCTCGACGAGCTCTTTGCCCTCGTGCAGCTCCCGGATATGGCCGCCGCCGGCGGACACGAACGGCACCGCCCGCCCCCCCGCAAACGACGCGCGGTTGACATGAAGGAGGACCGAGCCGCTGAACACGTAGTGGCTCAGCTTCTCCGCCGCCGTCTCGTCGTCCGCGGACTCGGCGTCGCCCGATAGCCGGTAGGCCAGCTCCGGCGTGGCGTAGCGGACTCCTGCCTCGATCGAGATGGCCCTCGAGAGATAGAAGCCGAGGCGCCCGTAGGCACCGGGGAACCCGTTGACGTCCCCCGCCGCCGAGAACAGGTCGAAGCCGGCAGTTCCGGTGGAGCGCGTCAGCACGGCGTTGATCGATTCCACGTCGAACCCGGGCAGCCAGGCTCCGCCGCCGGCGACCTCAATGGACCCGCGGCGCGGCGCGTCCCCGATTGGGAAGCCCTGCGCCGACGCGCCCGGCACGGCGGCCGCGCTGAGGAGGATGGCGAGACAGCCGGCGCGCAGCCGCGTCACTTGGGCGTCACCTTGATCTCCACGTTGTTCGCGCCCCCGCCGCGCGGCACCACCACGAGGCGGTTCAGGAAGCGCGCCCGGAAGTTCACGTCCACGTCGAGGCTGGCGTCGAAGAAGCTGTCGATGTCGCCGTCGTCGAGCGGCTCGACGCGAAGCACGTGCGGCCCCGGCTCGAGCCCGGCGATCGTGAAGGCGCCCTCGGCATTGAGCGTGAAGCCGCCGACGAGGCTGCCGGTGGCGGGATTGAAGGCCACGACGTGGGCGCCGAGCACGCCTGCGCCGTTCTTCGTGATCCTGCCGCTGATGCTGCCCTTCGACCGCCGCGACTCGGTGGTGCCATAGAGGTCGGTGAGCCCGGCGATGTCGTCGGACTTGAGCGAGCGGTCCTTGATCGAGCCGGGGGCAAAGGCGATCGGGAACATCACCGCTTCGGCGCCGAGCACCCGCCGGCCGCCGGCGACGAGCTCGGTCTCGCCGATCGCCGAGTGCCCGAGGCCGAACATGTGGCCAATCTCGTGGGCGGCAATCGACTCCAGGTCGTGCCGGCCGGTCTCGCCGGCGGCGGACACCGACCAGGGGAACGCGGTGTTGAAGAAGATGTCCGCCTCGACGATCTCGCCGTTGGTGACGTCGATGATCAGGCTGGTCGCGCCGAGGACGCGGTCGAGATCGGGACGGCTCGCGAAGCCGAGCACCGTCGCGCCGTCGCCGCTACCGGGACTGGCCTGGGTGAAGCCGGCGAACTCGGTCGAGGTCTGCGCGGTCTCGACGGCATTCCACGTGCCGAATGCCCGGTTGATGGCGCCCTGGAACTGTTCCGCGCTCACGCCCGGTGCCGGGCGGTTGGTCACGAAATAGCGGACGGGAAAGTCGTTCCACCTGAGCGACGCGGTTCCCGTCTGGATCCGGGTCCCGAGCTTCAGGTAGGCGAAGGCCGGCGTCACGGCAAGCGCCACCAGCACCGCGGCCAGCGCCGGACGCGTGCCCCGCGTCATCGGCCGCTCCGGGCCGCCGCGTCGGCGAGCACCGTCTGGACCTGCACGCCAAAGGTCTCGAGCGGCACCACGCGGCGATCGACGCCGCCGCGAACGACGAGCTCCGGGGCCTCCGTGCGGGCCATCAGTGCGGGCGGGGTAACCATGCGGCGCAGGGTCCGGCCGTCGACGCGGACGCGGAACACACCCTGGTTCAGGCCGAACACGACCGGCAGATCGGCGTCGCGGACCGTGAGGAACACTACCGCCTCTTCACCGGCCGCGAACACCGGCGCACCCACGGTGACGTTGCGGAAGCGCCCGACCTGTCCCCCCGGCACCTTGAACACCAGCGTCTCGCCCGGCCCTCCTTTGAGGTAGCTCCCGACCTGCATGGTGACCACGGTGTCCACCTGCTTGCGATCGGCACTCGATTCGACGGTCGTGCCGGTGACGAGCCCGTAGGCGATGATCCCGGCGCCATTCACGATCTCCCGGAACTCGGCGGGAACGATGACCGTGGCGCGCAGCGCCGCGGGCGTCAGGCACACGACCAGCAACACGAGAGCGCGGTTCAGCATTCCAGCAGTCTACCCCACGGCTGTGGCAGGTCTGCCGCCGGCAGCCTCGAGCACCGCGGCGGCGGCGCGGCGCGAGGCGCCGGGCTGGCCGAGACGGGCACGGACCTCCGACAGATCGGCCCGCATCCGCGCCGCGGCAGCGGCATCGGTCAACACCTCGAGCGCCGCGGCCGCGACCCGCTCGGGGGTGAAGCCGTCCTGGATGAGCTCGGGAACGACTGTCCGGCCGGCGACCAGGTTGGCCATCGCGAAGGTGTCCACGCGCACGAACGGTCGTCCCAGGCGATAGGTCAGCGGCGCGAGCCGGTAGACCACGACCATCGGACACTCGTGCAGCGCCGCCTGGACCGTCGCAGTTCCCGAGGCGACCAGCGCCACATCTGCCGCCGCCAGCACGTCGTCGGTCTTCCCGTCGGCGATGAGCGGCGGCTGGCCGGTGAGCCGGGCAAGCGGCTCGAGCAGTTCGCTGCCGACGTGCGGCGCGCGCGCCAGCACGAACTGCGCGGCCGGGAGGCGCGCCCGGATGAGCGCGGCGGCGGTGACGAGGTCCGGCAGGATCGCCTGCACCTCGTTGCGGCGGCTGCCCGGCAGCAGCGCGACCACGGGATCGCCCGTCCGGAGGCCGAGCTCGCGCCGCATGTCGGCCGCTGGACGGCCGGGCGGGATCACATCGAGCAGCGGGTGCCCGACCCACTGCACCGGTACCCCCGCGTCGCGATACACCTGTTCCTCGAATTCGAAAATCACCAGCACCCGGTCCGCAATGGCGCGCATGGTCTTCATCCGGCCGGATCGCCAGGCCCAGAGCTGCGGGCTTATGTAGTAGACGACCGGGATGCCGAGTTTCCGCAGCGCCCGCGCCAGGATGAAGTTGAAGTCGGGAAAGTCGATCGCCACGAAGACGTCGGGACGATCGGCCCGGGCGCGCGCCACGAGCCGGCGGTACATCGCGTAGGCGCGCGGCAGCAGCCCGACGACCTCGAGCAGCCCGGTCACCGAGAGGCCGCGGAAGTCCGCGGTGAGATCGGCGCCCGCGGCGCGGAGGCGCTCGCCGCCGAAGCCGGTGATTCGCGCCGACGGCGCGAGGCTGCGGATCTCGCGCGAGAGCTCCGCGGCGTACAGATCGCCAGACGGCTCACCGCAGGAGATCATGACGTGCACCGGCAGCTCCGGGATCAGCTCGGCCGCGAGAAGACCGCGGCCGCGATCGGCACGTTGTAGGCGAAGCTGCGCAGGACGCGCGTGAGCGGCAGCTCGCCGGGGTGGCGGACCGTCACCGAGAAGGCGACCTGCAGACCGTTCACGTCGCGGTAGTCGGTCAGGGATTCCTCGATGTCGCCCGCGCCCCCCCTGGCCGGGTAGCGCTGCCGCACGATGAGGGCCGTGTCGGGATCGAGAACGAGCGTCAACGGACCGGACGCGGCCAGGTCCACCACCAGCGCCGGCATCGGCTTCCCGTCCACCGCCAGGTCGTCGCCCCGCCGTGCCGACAGGCGCCCGTCGCCGAGCGCCAGCAGCAGTGAAATGTGATCGCGGACGACGTTCTGGCGCATCGACTCGGCGGCATCGTCCGTCAGCTCGTGCACGCCCCGGCCGTCCCGCACCCAGTAGGTGCCGCTGTCGAAGACCTGCACCAGCGGCCCGGTGGGCATGTCGCTGTCGACCCGGAACTGCCGCGGATAGCGGACGCGGATCGTCGTGGGCACCGACACCTTCCCGCGCGGCGTCTCCGCGATCAGATCGGAGACGGCGTGCACGGTCTGGATCGACTTCAGCTTGTCGAGTCCCCCTTTCGCGCGCACCGCGCGCTCGATCAGGAGGCGCGTATCCGCCCCTGGCGGCAGCGCGCGCGACGTCCCCTGCTGGCGGCGCAGCGGCGCCGGCGGCGGCCGGTATGCGACCGGCTGGAGCCGTCCTCCGGCTGGCGCCTTCCTGCGCAGATCCACCGCCGTCAGGTCGAGCTCGCCGACGGGAATGCGCTCGGCCTGCGGGAACCCGGCGCCGGCCAGCTGCTGCTGGAACCTGCTGGCGTCGCCGACCAGCACGATCGACAGCCGGTCGGGGTGAAGATAGGTGCGGGCGACGCGCTGGATGTCGTCCACGGTGACCGCGTTGACGCGCTCGCGGTAGGTCTGGAGCTCCCGCAGGTCGAGGCCGTAGAAGACCGCGTTGAGCACCTGGAGCGCGATGGCGCTCGGCGTCTCGATGGTGAGCGGGAAGCTGCCCGTCAGGTAGGCCTGCGCGTCGGCGAGCTCACGTTCGCTGACCCGCTGCTTCTGGATCCGCCACATCTCGTCGACCAGCAGCCGCAGCGCTTCGCCGGTGGAGTCGGAGCGCGTGTTCGTCTCGGCGACGATGCTGCCGGTGTTCTTGCGCGCGTTGAGGTCGGCGGACGCGCCGTAGGTCAGCCCGCGCTCGCTGCGCAGCACGCGGAACAGCCGGTTGCCCCCTTCGCCGCCCAGGATCTTCATCGCGAGATCGAGCGCCAGGTAATCGGGATGCTGCCGCGGCAGCGCGGTATGCCCGGCGCGGATCTCCGTCTGCACCGCGCCCGGCCGGTCGATGATCACCAGGCGCCGCGTCGGCGCCGGCGGATCCACCGGCCGCTCGGCCGTGCTCGTCGATTTCGCCCAGCTGCCGAAGGCCCGCTCCGCGCCGGCAAATGCCTCCTCCGCCGAGACGTCGCCGACGATGGCGAGGATGGCGTTGTTGGCGCCGAACCACGCCTTGTGGAACGCGACCAGGTCGTCGCGCGTGATCGACGCGATCGATTCAGGGGTGCCGGCATCCGGGCGGCCGTAGGGGTGAAAGCCATAGACCAGCCGGTCGAACACCACGCCGGCGAGGTAACCGGGGTCTTCGTAGCTGACCTGCAGGCCCGACAGCATCTGCCGGCGCTGCAGCTCGATTTCCTGCGGCGCGAACGAGGCATTGCGCGCCGCATCCGACACGAGATCGAGCGCCACGTCGAAGCTGTCCTTCATGACCACGGCGTTGATGAAAGTCAGGTCGGTGCCAGAGCCCGAGCCGATGGCGCCGCCGATCGAATCGATCTTCTGGGCGATCTGCTCGGCGCTGCGCGTGGGCGTCCCCTGGTCGAGCAGCGATGCCGCCAGCGACGCGACGCCGGGCTTGGCCTGCGGGTCCTGCGCCCCGCCGGCGCGGACGAGCAGGCGCAGGCTGACCGCCGGCTGCTCGTGGTGCGACACCGCGATGACCTGCAGGCCGTTGGCCAGCGTGCGCATGGCGTAGGGGGGGAAATTGACCTCCCGTGCCGGAAGCGGCCGCGGCGGGCGTTCGGACGGCCAGTCCGGCACCTGCGCCGAGGCGGTGCCCGCCGCCAGCGCCAGCGCCGCTGCCGCGCACCAGGCCGCTGCCGCCCGCCGCCGGGTCGCGGCGCTCATCGCGCGCCCCCGCCGTTGCCGGCGCCGCGCGGCATGATCGTCAGCACCAGGCGGTTCTCCGGCTTGAAGTAGGTCTGGGCGACGCGCTGGATGTCGGCCGCGGTGGCGTTCATGAAGATGTCGATCTCGCCATCGGCCGTCTTGATGTCATCGTGGATGACGACGGCGTGGGCGAGCTGCCCCGCCTTCCCGCGGTTCGTCTCGCGATCGAGGATGTAGTCGCGCGCGAACTGATTCTTCGCCTGCTGCAGCTCCGTCTCCGACACCGGCTCCTTCTGCAGCCGTTCGAGCTCGGCGATGAGGGCGGCGGCCGCCGCCTCCGGCTTCTGCCCCGGCTGCACGATGGCGACCGCGAAGAACAGGTTCGGATCCTCGATGATGTTGCCGCCGCCGAACGCCGCGAGCGCCAGCTGCTTCTCGTAGACCAGGCTGCGATAAATCCGCGAGCTCTCGCCGTCCGACAGCACCTTCGAGGCGAGGTGGAGCGGGTAGGCGTCGGGATGCCCGTCGTAGGTGATGTGGTGCGCCACGACGACCGCGGGCAGCGGCCAGTTCTCTTCGAGCTGGACCCGCCGCTCCTCCGTCTGCGGCGGCTCCTTGGGGATGTCGCGCGGCACCGGCCGGGCCGACTTCGGCACCCGGCCGAGGTACTGTTGCACCAGCGCCATCGCGTCCTTCGTGTCGAAGTCCCCCACCAGCACCAGCGTCGCGTTGTTCGGCACGTAATAGGTGCGGAAGAACTCGCGCACGTCCTCGATCGAGGCGGCCTCGAGATCCTGCATGCTGCCGATCGTCGGGTGCCGGTAGGGGTGCACCGTGAACGCCTGGTCGTACACGATCTCGTTCAGGCGGCCGTACGGCTGGTTCTCCACCCGCATCCGCCGCTCTTCCTTGACGACCTCGCGCTCGGTCTGGAACGCCTTCTCGTCGATGCGCAGCGACGCCATCCGATCGGCCTCGAGCCAGAGCACCAGCGGCAGGTACTGCGCCGGGAACGTCTGCCAGAAGACAGTGGCGTCTTCATTCGTGGTGGCGTTGCTCTGCCCGCCGACGCTGGCAATCCAGGACCCGTGCCCTTCCGGCTCGACGTTCTTCGAGCCCTTGAACATCATGTGCTCGAACAGGTGCGCGAAGCCGGTGCGTCCGGGACGCTCGTTCTTCGAGCCGACGTGATACCAGAGCTCGGCATGCACGATCGGCGTCGAATGATCTTCCAGATAGACCACCTGCAGCCCGTTCGGCAGGGTCGTCATCGTGTAGTTGAGTTTCGGCGGCCTGACGGCCGCCGTCACGGCGGGATCGACGCCAACCAGCGCGGTCAGCGCCAACACGCCGGCCGCGAGCCGCTTCCGGAAGTGGACAGTCATGGAACTTTGATTATGGCAGAAGGGGGCGCGATTCAGTCGCGGCGGTCGCGATCGGACCCGGCCTCCGCCTCGAGCGCGGCCAGCCGGCGCTCGAGATCCGAGACCAGCTTGCGCAGCTCCGGCAGCTTGCGGAACACCGCCGACGCCTTCAGCCACTCGCGGTTCGGGATCGCCGGATAGCCGGAGATGAAGGCGCCGGCGTCCACGGAGTTCGGGATCCCGGTCTGCGCCGTCGCGATCGTCCCCTTGCCGATGGTGATGTGGCCCGCCACCCCGACCTGCCCGGCAAGGGTGACGTGGTCCTCGAGCACGCTGCTGCCGGCGATGCCGGCCTGAGCCGCGAGGAGGGCATGCCGGCCGATGTGGACGCCGTGTGCCACCTGCACGAGGTTGTCGATCTTGGTCCCGGCGCCGACGCGGGTTTCTCCGACCGCCGGCCGGTCGATGGCCGTATTGGCGCCGATCTCGACATCGTCTTCGATGACCACCGCGCCGTGCTGCGGAATCTTGTGATGGCTGCCATCGCGCCGCCGGGCAAAGCCATAGCCGTCGCCGCCGATGACCGCGCCGTCCTGCACGATGACCCGGTGCCCGAGGCGGACACGCTCGCGGATGGACACCTGGGCGTGAATGACGCAGTCGTCGCCGAGCTCCGCCTGCCGGCCAATCGCGACGTGCGAATGGACGATGGTCCGTGCGCCAATCCGCGCGCCGGCGCCCACGACGGTGAAGGGGCCGATGCTGGCGTCGGCCGCAACGACCGCGCCCGGCTCGACGAGCGCCAGCCGATGGACGCCTGCAGCCGGCCGCCAGGGATCGGCGAAGAGCTCGACCGCCCGGGCAAACGTCACGTAGGGTTCCGCGGCGCGAAGCACGGCGCACGGGGCGCCGTCCGCCTGTTCGCCGGCGATCACGGCCGAGGCGCGCGTGCGGCGCAGCTCCGGCGCATAACGTGGATTGGTGAAAAAGGTGAGATGGCCGGGACCGGCCTCCTCGATCGCCGCGACGCCGGTAATCTCGATCGCGCCATCCCCGTCCAGCCGGCAGTCGAGCCGCTCGGCAATGTCCCGCAGCTTCACGTCGACACCGCGCTCCGCTCGAAGAAGCTGACCAGGTGCTCCAGGCGCAGCAGCCGGGCCACCGCGTCCACCCGCCCGACGCGGACCGCCGGCTCGAGCGCCAGCACCCGCCGCAGTTCGGTGAGCGGCGCGCTCGGCTGGTACTGCCACAGCACGCCGCTCAGCCCCTTCTTCGCCCCGCGCAGCGAGAGGAAGTGGCCGACCAGGCGGAACGCGAAAAAATACGCCAGCAGGTTCGGACCGGGGACGAGGATGAGCACCCCCGAGCAGACGAAGACGACGGCGTCGATGGCGAGCCAGAACCGGTGCTTGTCGAAATCCCGGATCAGTTGCTGGCGGAGCTCCGCGGCGGCTGCCGCCTCTTCGAGATCGTCGGGGAAATGCAGGCAGGCCGCGGCCTGACCGCGGAGGTGCCACAGGAGCCGCTGCTCCGCGATGCTCTCCGCGACCCGGCGCATGGTCTTCGCCCGCAGCCGTGCCGACCAGCTCATGGCGCTCGTGTCGGTGGTCCCCTGGCGCCGCTCGCGCTCGGCGTCGGCGACCATTTCGCGGAACCGGTGGAGCATGCGCCGGATGAACCCGGGGGGCGACGGCTCGGACGCATCGGTCGAGTCGTCCGGAATCTCGCAGTACAGCTCGTACCTGTCCGCGCCGACTGGCACCAGATACACGTCCATGGCCTCGTCTACGATAGCAGGTTCGGGGGCGTTCCCTGGCGCCGAGACCGCCTGATCCCTGGGCCGCACGCCGGCGTCCAGACGGATTTCCGGGTAATATCCCGCGAGGGGCGGCCTCAGACGACCTTTCTGCCTGTCAGCAGCCGATAGACCACGACGATGAGCGCAATCACGAGCAGCACGTGGATGAGACCGCCGGCGATCTTGAACGCGAGACCGAGCGCCCAGAACACGAGCAACAGCACGACAATGGTCCACAGCATGTCAGGTTCCTCCTGCCGCTCAGGCGGCCGCCTTGAGCCAGTGCAACCGATGTGCCACGCGTTTCCGCGTCATGCCCCCGCTTTCCGTTACTGAACTGGCCAGCCGGCTACTCACAGCGGCGCTGCTGGGAGCCATCCTGGGCTTCGAGCGCGAGATGCGGCACAAGAGCGCCGGCCTGCGCACCAACATCCTGATCGCGCTGGGTGCCGCCCTGTTCACGCTGATGTCGCAGCAACTGGCGGGCCCGGACGGCGACCCGGGCCGCGTGGCGGCGCAGATCGTCACGGGGATCGGCTTTCTCGGCGCCGGCGCGATCATGCGGACGGGCAGCGGGGTGCAGGGACTGACCACGGCGGCGACCGTCTGGGTCAACGCGGCGGTCGGCGTGGCGGCGGGCGGCGGCGAATACCACCTGGCGTTCATCGCGACCGCCATCACCGTTGGCGCCCTGCTCCTCCTCGCCCCGGTGGAACGGGTGATTGAACGCCGCTTTGGTTCCGACGATCCCTCGCGATCCGACCCGCCTGCGGCTGGCTCGCCGCCTTCGTCCCCGCCGTCTTCGCCCCGGGCGTCCGGGTAGGCGCGGCCGGCGCACCGGGCAGAGCCGAGGGCCGGGCCACCAGGCGCCGGAGCGTGCGGAGGTTGCGCAGGTCCCACGGATCGGCGGCAGTGGTCCGCCGGCTCTCGGGCGTTTCCTGCTTCGGGGTCTCCAGCAGCATGGGGAGGCCGGCGAACCGCGGATCGTTGAGCAGGCGGCGGAACGGCTCGATCCCCAGGCAGCCCTGCCCGATGTGCTCGTGGCGATCGACCCGGCTGCCGCACGGCTTCTTCGAGTCGTTCAGGTGGAAGACCCGGATGCGGTCCACGCCGACGAGGCGGTCGAACTCCTCGAACGTCCGGGCATAGCCCGTCGTCGGAGCACAGGTCGTAGCCGGCCGCGAGCAGGTGGCAGGTATCGAGGCAGACACCGACGCGGGGTGAGCCGTCGAGCAGATCGATGATCGCCGCCAGGTGCTCGAAGCGGTGCCCCAGGTTGGTGCCCTGTCCGGCGGTGTGTTCGAGCAGGATGAGCGGCGCCCGCCCGGGGCGGCGCTGCAGCAGCTGGCGCAGCCCGTCGGCGATCGAGGCGGAGCCCTTCGGTCTCCGTGCCGGTGGTGTACGAGCCCGGGATGCATCACCAGCCCCATCAGATCGAGCGACGCCGCCCGGTCGTATTCTTCCTCGAGCGCCGCCTGCGACTGCTCGCGCAGCGCGGGCGCCGCGGCGGCGATGTTGATCAGGTAGCTGTTGTGCGCGACCACCGGCTGGATGCCGGTTTCCGCCACCCGCCGCCGGAAGAGCACGACCTCGTCGGGCGGCAGCGGCCGGGCCCGCCATTGCCCGGCCGACTTGGTGAAGATCTGCAGCGCCTCGCACCGCGTTGCCACCGCGCGGTCGACCGCGCGCGGCAGCCCGCCGCCAATCGACAGATGGGCCCCGAGCCGCGGCATCACTCGCCGAAGACCTCGGCGCGCAAAGCGGAACAGCCGGGCGCCGCGGCGCCAGGCGTCGGGCGGCAGCCCGGCCTTCACGCAGGTGTGCGAGAGGAACTCCTCGGCGGTCCACTGCCGTTCCGCGGCGACCTGCGGCAGCAGCAGGCCGCGGCGTCCGTCGTGCTCGACGACCAGCCCGTGTTCGCCGATGGTGAAGGCCTCGGGGCGCGGCCGGAATGACCTCGAGCGGCGCCGAGCACGGAGATTTCCACGACCAGGTCGGCCAGTTCGACGGCCGCCACCGGCGAGAAGCGAGGATCCTCGGTGGCCGAGTCCGCGGCGCAGCGGGCGACCTCTTCGGCCAGGCCGCGCTGCAGCTCGAGCGTCCCGAGGCAGCCGCGGAGCTGCCCGTGCTTCTTGAGCGTCACGAAGACGCCGGAGGCGTCCGGCAGCGGGAGCGGCGGGAGGCCGGCTCGCCCGCCACCGTTGATCGCCGCCGCGATGGCGTCGCGCGCGATCGCGAGCAGCGCCCGCCGCTCGTGGTCGGTCAGCATCGCCGTCAGCCGCGCCGTGATCCGCCGGCCGGCGGCGACGGCGCGGCCTCGAAGGTGCCGAACGCCGCGGCCACGTAGCCCACGACGCCCGCGTAGTCTCCGGAGACCTCACCGGAGTGCGCGTACTTGAGCACGCGCCCGGCGGTGGCGCCGAGCGTGCGGGCCGCCATCATGACGGCGATGGCCGGCCCCCCGCCGCACGCGACCGAGCGGCCGCGGTCGGCAGCCGGATAGCGCGTCGAAGAGGTCGAGCAGTTCGTCGGGGTCGAACGTCGCGATGCAGTCCAGCACCCGCGCGTCCAGGGACTGCGCCGTCGCCGCGTCGAAATAGTGCGAGAGATCGGTGCTGGCCACGAGCAGCGCGCGGCGGTCGCGAAACGCGGACGCGAGCAGCGGCGCCGAGCTCGAGGATCGTGTCGCGGGTCTGGTGGCCGATGAGCAGCGGCACGATCGGCAGCGCCGGCATCAGCCGGCGGAGGAAGGGCAGCTGCATCTCGAGCGAGTGCTCGCGCTGGTGCGCCTGCGGCAGGGTCTGCACGAGCGCCGAGCGCGCCACCGCCCGGGCGCCGCGGTCGTCGATGGCCACCGCCCCGAGCGGCGTGGCGAACGCGCCGTCGGGATAGAGCGCGACCCCGTCGAAGCTCGACGAAGTGCGACGGCCCGACGAGAACCGCCACATCGTAGCTGCCCGCGGCCGCCGCCTTGTAGGCCCAGGCCCCGACCCCGCCGGAGAACATCAACCCGGCATGCGGGGCAATCACCGCACCGATCTCCCCCGCCGTCCAGTCCGCCGCCGCCGAAAGATACCCGTCCACGTCCCGGGCGAGCGCCCCCGCGCTCCCGGGATACCAGGTCCCGGCCACGGCCGCTGGCCTGATGGCTGTCATCTCAAGCGACCCCTGCACCTTGAACCTGAACCTTGAACCTTGAACCTTGAACCCTGAACCTGAACCCTGAACCCTGCACCTTGAACCCTGAACCCCCGTGTTAGCATCGGACCTCCATGTCCGCATCGCTGACACCGCAGGAAGTGGCGCGCATCGCGCGGCTGGCGCGGCTCGCGCTCACCGGGGACGAACTGCCGCTGTTTGCCCGCCAGCTGGCCGGCATCCTCGACTACGCCGAGCAGCTGCGCGGCGTCGAGACGACCGGCGTGCCGCCGACGTCGCACCCGCTCGCGCTCATCGCGCCCAGCCGGGAGGACGAGGTGCGGCCGTCCCTGACGACCGCCGAGGCGTTGCGGGAAGCCCCCGACGGCGACGCCCGTGCCGGACTCTTCAAGGTACCACGGGTACTGGGGGCATGACGCTGCCATCGACTGCCGCGGCGATCCGCCGGGCCGTCGCCGCCGGCGACTGTCTCAGCCGTGGAGATCTGCCGCGCGGCCCTGGACCGGATCGACCGGACCGATGTCGCCATCCACGCCTTCCTCGCGCGGGACGACGAGCGGGCGCTGGCGCGCGCCGCCGCGATCGATCGGTCGCGCGACGAGCTGCGGGATCGCCCGCTCCTCGGCGTGCCCGTGGCGGTGAAGGACAACATCTGCACGACGGCGTTGCCGACGACCGCCGCGTCGCGGATCCTCGAGGGCTATCGCGCGCCCTACGACGCCACCGTGATCGAGCGGCTGGAGGCCGCCGGCGCGGTCATCGTCGGCAAGACCAACTGCGACGAGTTCGCGATGGGCTCGTCCACCGAGAACTCCGCCTACGGCGTGACCCGCAACCCGTGGGACACCGGCGCGCACGCCGGGCGGGTCGAGCGGCGGGTCGGCGGCGGCCGTTGCCGCGCGCCTGGTGCCGCTCGCCCTCGGGTCGGACACCGGCGGATCGATCCGGCAGCCGGCCGCGCTTGTGCGGCGTGGTCGGCCTGAAGCCGACCTACGGCCGCATCTCGCGCTATGGCCTGCTGGCGTTCGCGTCGTCGCTGGATCAGATCGGCCCGATCACCACGACCGTCGAGGATGCGGCGCTGGCGTTCAGCGTGCTTGCCGGGCACGATCCACGGGACGCGACGTCGGCCGCGGCGGCGGTGCCGGCGATTTCGCGGATCTCGCCGACGCCGTCGGTGCGCGGCCTGCGGATCGGCGTGCCGCGCGGGCTGATGGCGGAGGGGGTGGAGCCGGCGGTGCGCGAGGCGGTCGAGCAGGCGGTCGACGACGCTCGAGGCCGCCGGCGCGACGGCTGATCGACATCGCCTGCCGCACAGCGGCCACGGCATCGCCGCCTACTATCTGATTGCCACCGCCGAGGCGAGCGCCAACCTGGCGCGCTACGACGGCGTCCGCTACGGCGTCGCGCGAGTCGCGGCGAATTCCAGACGCTGGGTGAGCTCTACGAACAGACGCGGGGCGCGGGCTTCGGGGCCGAGGTGAAGCGGCGGATCATGCTCGGCACCTACGTGCTGAGCGCCGGCTACTACGACGCCTACTACCGCAAGGCGCAGCAGGTCCGCACGCTCATCAGCCGCGACTACGACGCCGCCTTCGCCCAGGTCGACGTCATTGCGCTGCCGACCAGCCCGACCGGCGGCGTTTCCGCTCGGTGAGCGGACAGCCGATCCGGTGCTGATGTATCTGGCCGACGTCTTCACCGTCGGGCGCCAACCTGGCGGGCGTGCCCGCCATCTCGGTACCGTGCGGCCTGACCGCGACCGGCCTGCCGGTGGGCCTGCAGCTGACGGCCGCGAAGATGAACGAGGGGGTGCTGCTGCGCGCAGCGGCGGCCTACGAACGCGCCACCGACTGGCACGCGCGGCTGCCGCCCGTCAACGGGACGGCCGGGAACGCCTGACTAGGCCGCCCCGGCCGCGGGCTCGGGCCTGACGAGCAGCCAGATCACCGCGGCGACGAGGAGGAGGGGAAGCAGCGGCACGAGCAGCGCCGCGGCGGCCGCGGCGGCCGCGGCCACCAGCGACACCACGATGATCGGGAGCGCGAGCAGCAGCAGGAGCCCCCCGAAGAGGAAGCCCAGGAACTTGAATAGCAGGATGGGCAGGACGAGCAGCGAGCCCAGGCCCCAGAACAGCAGGCGGAACGGCAGCAGGACCACCCAGAGCACGGCCTTCAGGATCACCCCCAGGACGATTACTCCGGTGAGGATCGCCGCGCCAGCCAGCAGCAGCAGTCCCAGTTCGATCATGGTCGCCTCCGCGCCGGTGCACACGTGCGCACCGCCCTTGAAAGCGAATTACGGGGGGGAATGGCGGAAGTTCCGCGGGACGGACGCCGGCGGGTCAGTCGGTGCTGCGGTCGCGGCCGCGGGCGACGTCTTCGACCGTGGGCAGCGTGTAGTCGATCACGCCGTGCCGGACTTCTTCCATGGCCACCCGCTCGAGCTTGTGCGGCGAGGACGGCGTCCGATCCAGCCGGGGCAGCGCCCCCCGGCGCAACTGCTTGGCGCGTTGTGCCGCGACGTCCACGAAGAGGAAGCGGCTGGTGATCGGCTCGGCGCGCTCGGTCGACTCCGGGTCGGCCGCAGCGTCCTTAGTTTCAGTATGTTGTGCCATGGTCAGTAGGACAGACTAACCGGTTTGGCCGCAAAGCGCCATCGGGAACTGCCGACCGCGGCCGGAGCGGGCAGAAAACGAGGGCCGGTTGGCCACCGGCCCTCGTCCTTCCCGCCCGTCTCGGCGCCGATCCCGCGTCACTCGACGTTGACCGAGATCTGCTTCGGCTTCGCCTCTTCCCGCTGCGGGAGCCGGATCGTGAGTACGCCGTCCCGATAGGAGGCGTGGATCCGCGAGGCATCCACCGTGTTCGGAAGCGTGAAGGAGCGCGAGAACGCGCCGTGCTGCCGCTCCAGGCGCTGGAAGTTCTCCCGCTTCACGCCCGCCTCGAACTTCCGCTCCCCTTTCAGCGTCAGCACACCGTTCTCGAACGTGAGATTGATGTCTTCCCGCTTCATGTCGGGCAGCTCAGCCTTGAGCACGACTTCGTGCTCGTCGGTCTCGTAGATGTCCACCGGCGGCACCCAGCCACGCCCGAACGCGTCGCCGTAGAACTCCGAGAACATCCGGTTGAGCCGGTCGATCTCCATCCCCGCCAGTTCGTGTGTCGGATTCCAGCGAACGATTGCCATGGTTGCTCCTCCTCGAATGCGATCAGCCTGGACGCCGGAGCGCCAGGATGTTTGTCTGAGAGAAATGATACGAAGTAGATTAGCGCATGTCAAGCATATAACATGATTATGAAACACTCATATCACCAACAGGCAGTGAAGCTCGTGCATTGTAGGGTCCAGACCCTCCCTCCCCGTTGGCACAGCCGCGTCCGCGGGGCCGGGCTACAATACGGGCTACCGTGGCCCACATCTATCGTGAGCAGAGCGATCCCGACCACGAGCGGCGCCAGCGCGACACCGAGCGCCGCTTCCGCTACCTCCTCTCGCCCGATCCAGACGACGTGGCGGCGGGAGAGTGTACGCCCCCGCTCGACGTGCTCGAGACCGGCGACGGTATCGAGGTGATCCTCGACGTCCCCGGCGTCCCGCTCGACGCGCTGCGCGTGCTCTTCTCGCACGGCACCCTGGTGGTCGCGGGCCGCAAGGTGCCCGCCGGGTGCGCGCACCGGGAAGCGGCGTTCCACCTCGCCGAGCGGAGCTTCGGCCGGTTCGCCCGCGCCGTGCGGCTCGGCGGCGCCTTCGACGCCGGCCGCGCCACCGCCACCCTCGCCGCCGGCGAGCTCCACATCGTCATCCCCCGTATCGAGGAGCGGCGCGGCCGGGACATCACCATTCCGATCACCCGGCGCGGCTGATCATGCGCATCCTGTTCATCGGCGACATCTTCGGCAAGCCCGGGCGCGAGATCGTGCGGCGCGCGCTTCCGGCCCTGATCGAACAGCGCGACCTCGATTTCGTGGTCGCGAACGTCGAGAACTCCGCCGCCGGCTTCGGCGTGACCGGCGACATCGCCGAGACCCTCCTCGGCTATGGCATCGACGTAATGACGTCGGGCAACCACATCTGGGACAAGAAGGAAGTGCTGGAGTACATCCCGCGCCAGCCGAAGCTGCTGCGGCCGGCGAACTACCCGGCCGGCGTCCCGGGACGCGGCGCCTACCTCGGGCGCACCCGCACCGGCGAACCCGTCGGCGTCGTCAACGTCATGGGCCGGGTGTTCATGACCGCGATCGACGACCCGTTCGCCGTGGCGGCAAAGGAAGTCGAGGCGCTCCGGGCCAAGGCCCGCGTCATCCTCGTGGATGTGCACGCCGAAGCCACGTCGGAGAAGATCGCGATGGGGTGGCACCTCGACGGCAAGGCGACCGCCGTGCTCGGCACCCACACGCACGTCCAGACCGCCGACGAACGGATCCTGCCCAAGGGCACCGCCTGCCTCACCGATGTCGGCATGACCGGGCCGCACGATTCGATCATCGGCGTGACGACGGAGGCGGCGCTGGGCCGGTTCCTGACCGGCATGCCATCGCGCTTCGAGGCCGCGGCGGGCGTCGCGCGCCTCAACGCGGTCATCATCACGGCCGACCCGGCCACGGGCCGCGCGACGCACATCGAGCGCCTGAACCTGTCGGCGGCCGACGTGGACGCGCTGACGAATCGCCCGCTCGCGGCGACCGAGCCGTAGCGCGCGGCGGAACGCGCGACAGCCATGCCCGATCTGTTCGACGTGCCGTTCGAGGAGGACCCCGACACCGGGGCGGCGCCGGTGCGCCCGCCGCCGCGCGCCCGGCGCCGCGTCCTCACCGTCACCGAGCTCACCAGCGGCATCCGCACCGCGCTCGAGACCGGCTTCGGCGAAATCTGGGTCGAAGGCGAAGTCTCGAACTGCCGGGTGTGGAACACCGGACACGTCTACTTCACGCTCAAGGACGCCGGCGCGCAGCTGAAAGCGGTGATGTTCCGCTCGGCGTACCGCTACCTGAAGTTCAAGCTGGAGGACGGCCTGCACGTGGTCGCGCGCGGTCAGCTGAGCGTGTACGAACCGAAGGGGGAATATCAGCTCGTCTGCGAGCACCTGGACCCGCACGGGCGCGGCGCCCTGCAGCTCGCCTTCGAGCAGCTCAAGCGCCGGCTCCAGGCGGAGGGGCTGTTCGACGCGGCGAGGAAGCGCCGGATCCCCGCGCTGCCGCGCAAGATAGGCATCGTCACTTCGCTCGACGGGGCCGCACTGAAGGACATCATCAAGGTCCTCAACCGGCGGCATCCGACGGCCCACCTGGTCGTGCGGCCGGTGCGGGTGCAGGGCGAGAACGCCGCCGAGGACATTGCCCGGGCGCTGAAGGCGATTGCCCGCGTCGAGGGAGTGGACGTGGTCATCGTCGGCCGCGGCGGCGGCTCGATCGAGGACCTGTGGGCGTTCAACGAAGAGGTGCTGGCGCGCGCCATCGCCGCGGCCCCGGTGCCGGTGATCTCGGCGGTCGGGCACGAGGTCGACGTGACGATTGCGGATTTCGTGGCCGACCTGCGCGCGCCGACCCCGTCGGCCGCCGCCGAGATGGTGGTGGCGGCGCACGAGCAATTCTCCGCCCACATCGAGCGGCTCGGCGGGCGGCTCCAGTCGGCGATGCGTGCCGGCATCCAGCGGCGGCGCAACCAGGTCCACGTGCTGACGAGCCGCCGCGGCCTGGCCGGATGGCAGACGCGCGTGGCCATGCAGGGCCGTCACGTCTCGGAGTTGACGCACGCGCTGCGGCGAACCGCCTCGGCGCTGGTCGCACGCCGATCGCGCGAGCTCCAGGCGTGGCGGGCGCGGCTCGACGCCCGGGATGTCCGGCGCCAGCACGCGGCGATGCGCAGCCGTCTCGCCGCCGCCGACGGACGGCTGACCGCCGCCGCGCAGCGCCAGCGCGACCAGGCCCGCGGCCGCCTGACCGCGGTGGCGGGCCGGCTCGAATCGCTCAGCCCGCTGGCCGTGCTGGCGCGCGGCTACGCCGTGTGCTGGAATGCCGACCGCACGGCCATCGTCAGCCGGGCGGCGGAGGTGCGAACCGGCGATCGGGTGCGCGTGACGCTGCACGAGGGTGAACTCGATTGCGAGGTACGGGAGGGCCATGGATCCGACCATTAAGGACTTCGAGTCCGCGAGCGCGGAGCTCGAGGCCATCGTCAAGAAGATGGAAGAGGGCGATCTGACTCTCGAGAAGGCGCTCGAGCTCTACGAACGCGGTGTGCAGCTGTCGCGCTTCTGCCACGCCCGGCTCGAGGACGCCGAGCGGCGGCTCGACATCCTGAACGAGCGCGGCGAACTGCGCCCCGCGCATACCGCCATGGGCCTGACGCCGTCCGACGAGGGCGGCAAGAGCCGGTGACCGCGCACCCGGAGCTCGAGACGTGGCTGGCCGCGCAGCGCCGCGCCGTTGACGCGGCCCTCGAGCGGATCCTGCCGGCGGGCGATTGCGCCCCGGCCGTCATCGCCGACGCCATGCGTTACAGCGTGCTGGCGGGGGGCAAGCGTCTCCGTCCGCTGCTGGTCCTGGCCGCGGCCGAGGCCGTCGGGCTCCGCGCCGGCCTGAGCGGCGCGCTGGTGATGCGCCTGGCGCTGCCCGCCGCCTGCGCCCTCGAGCTGATTCACACCTACTCGCTGGTGCACGACGACCTGCCCGCCATGGACAACGACACGCTGCGCCGCGGCCGGCCGACCGCCCACGTGGTCTATGGTGAGGGGACGGCCATCCTGTCGGGTGACGCGCTCCTGACCGAAGCGTTCGCGCTGCTCGCCCGTGAGCCGCGCGCGGCCGACGCGCCGCCGGAGCTGCCGGCCGGCGAGCTGGCGGCGCGGAAGCTCGCCGCGATCGCGGCGATTGCCGACGCCGCCGGTGCGGCCGGGATGGTCGGCGGGCAGGCGCTCGATCTGGCGGCGGCCGGGCCGGGCGCGCCGTCCCTCGACGAGGGGCAGCTGCACGAGATGCACGCACGGAAGACCGGTGCGCTGCTGCGCGCCAGCGCCGTGGCCGGCGCCACCATGGCCGGCGCGGCGCCCGACGTGCTCGAGAGCGTCGGCGCCTACGGCACCCACGTTGGACTCGCCTTTCAGATCGTCGACGACATCCTCGACGTCGAGGGCGCCTCGGCCGTGCTCGGCAAGACCGCCGGCAAGGACGCGGCGGCCGGCAAGCCGACCTATCCCGCGATGTACGGGCTGGACGAGTCGCGGCGGCGGGCCCACGCCAGCGTCGCGCAGGCGCTGGCGGCCCTCGACCAGGGCGGTCTCGACGGCCAGCTCCCCGCCATCGCGCGATGGATCCTGGCGCGCAGCCATTGAAGAAGGGGCCACGACTGGACACCCTCCTCGTCGACCGCGGCCTCGTCCCCTCGCGCGAGCGCGCCAGGGCGCTGATCCTCGCGGGGCAGGTCCGGGTGAACGGCCAGCCGCTGACCAAGGCCGGCGCGGCGGTGCCGGACACGGCCATCGTCACGGTCGATACGCCTGACCACCCCTACGTCGGCCGCGGCGGCGTCAAGCTCGCCCACGCCCTGGACGTCTTCGACATCGCCGCCGACGGGCGCACCGCGCTGGACATCGGCGCCTCCACCGGCGGCTTCACCGACGTGCTGCTGCAGCGCGGCGCGCGGCGGGTGGTGGCGCTCGACGTCGGCCATGGACAGCTGGACTGGAAAATCCGCAGCGACCCGCGGGTGGTCGTCCTGGAGCGCGTCAACGCGAGAGCGCTGACCCCCGCCCAGCTCCCCGCCGAGGTCCTGCCCTGCGACCTCGTGACCATCGACGTCTCGTTCATCTCGCTCCGGCACATCCTGCCGGTGCTGCCGCCGCTGCTCGCCGCCGGCGGCGATGTCGTGGCGCTCGTGAAGCCGCAGTTCGAGGCGGGCCGCGGCGAAGTCGGCAAGGGAGGCATCGTGCGGGATCCTGAGGTGCAGGCGCGGGTGGTCGCCGACGTGGCCGGCGCCGCGGAGGGGCTTGGCTTTCACCGGGCCGGCGTGGTCGAATCTCCCATCACCGGCATGGAAGGCAACCGCGAGTTCCTGCTGCACCTGCGGCTGGCGCGGCCCCGCTGATGCAGCCCATATCGAAGGTCGGACTCGTCGCCAAGCACCGGGTCGAAGCCGCGGCCAGCGTCCTGGCCGAGCTCGCCGCCTGGCTCGAGGCACGCGGCGTCGGGGTCGTCTTCGAGACCGAGACCGCGCACCTGGCCGGCGTGCGCCCGGACCTGCCGACCACCAGCCGCGACGACCTGCCGAAGGCCTGCGACCTGATCGTGCTGCTCGGCGGCGACGGCACCCTCATCGGCATGGCGCGGCGCATCGCCCGCGCGGCCGTGGACGTGCCGATTGCCGGCGTCAACTTCGGCAGCCTGGGCTTCCTGACCGAGATCACCCTCGACGAGCTCTATCCCTCGCTCGAGGCGGCGCTCGCCGGGACTGCGGAAATCGAGGAGCGCATGATGCTCCACGCGCGGACGCTGCGGGACGGCCGGGTGCACACGGATGAACTGGTGTTGAACGACGTCGTCATCACCAAGGCGGCGCTCTCGCGGATCATCGAGCTGTCGGTGTCGGTCGCCGGGATGCCGGTGATGCGCGTCCGGGCCGACGGGCTGATCGTGGCGACGCCCACCGGCTCCACCGCCTACAATCTGGCCGCCGGGGGGCCGATCGTGCACCCGGTCGTGGACGCGGTGCTGCTGACGCCGATTGCGCCGCACATGCTGACCAACCGGCCGCTCGTGGTCACGGGGTCCTCGGACGTGCTCGTCGAGCCGGACATGCACGGCAGCGACGAAGTGTTCGTGACGTTCGACGGGCAGTCCGGCCACGCCCTGCAGCCGGGCGACGCCGTGACGATCGCCCGCGCCCCCCGGCCGCTCCGGCTGGTGCGCTCGTCCAGCCGCACCTATTTCGACGTGCTGCGACAGAAGCTGAAATGGGGCGAGCGGTAGGCTGCCTCAGAAGCGCGCGACGTAGCGGACGGACACGCCGCGCCCCGGCGCGTCCACGCCCCAGCTGACGCCGCGGTAGTTCTCGTCGGTCAGGTTCTCCACATCGACGAGCAGCTCGTGCCGGCCGATCCGGGCACCGCTGCGGATGCCGATCACGACGTATCCCGGCACTGCGGTGAAGAGCGGCGCGGCGTTCCCCGAAGCGCCCAGCACCCGGTCCTGGATCTGCGCCAGGGTCTCGCCGGTCGCCAGCAGCACGTCGTCCGGCGTGTTGAACGCCGCGTCGGGTCCCGGCCCGGTCCAGCCTCGCGCCCGGGCGCCGTTGCGGAAGAACTGCTGAATGGACGGTCGGCTGCGCTCCGCCCCGGTCCGGCGATCGCCGAGATCCAGGGACGAGAGATGCGGCTGGGCCCAGCCGATGTGCAGGTAGGGCTCGGTCCACCAGCGGCGGCCGGGCCGGGTGTAGCGGAACGACACCCAGCCCTGCGGCGCCGGCGTGCCCCCCTCGATGTTCGGCGGCAGGTCCGTCACGGTGTCGCGGGCCCGCAGGTAGGTGAACGCCGTGCGGAACGACAGGTCGCGTCCGAGCCGCGCGTCCGCGGTGTGCTCGACGCCCCAGATCCTGGCGTTGTCGAAGTTGGCGCGCACCAGCACGGGAACGGTCGTGGCGGCCACGAACACGACGCCGCTGGCGGTCTGCGACACGATCGGCTGTCCGCCGAGGCTGGTCCCCACCGCCCCTTGCGGCAGGATCAAGGCCTGCTTCTGAATGTTGCCGGTGATGCTGTTGACGAACAGCGACAGCTCGGTCCGCCATCCGCCGCGCCGGTAGCGCACCGACGTTTCGTATTGCAGGCTGGTCTCCGGACCGACCTGCGTCACCGCGCTCCCGGTGGAGACGGCCGACGCATCGGCCGTGGTGCCGACGAACCCGCCGAACCCCCGCACGTCGGGGGCGGCAACCTCGAAGCCGGACCCGGTAAGGCCGAGCGTACCCAGGTCGGTCATGTGGGGAGCACGAAAGCCCCGGCTGACCGATCCAAGAACCGCCCAGCGTTCGTCAGGGGTCACAACCGCGGCCGCCCGGAATGTCGCATCCGACACGCCGGCCGAGTCGTCCGGCCAGAGCCGCGCACCGTTCACGAGGGGACTGTCGGCCGCCTCCGCCTCGTACGCGGCGCCGCCGTAGCGCAGCGACGCGACCAGGCGGAGACGATCGGGCCGCACGTCGAAGGCCGCCTGGGTGTAGGCGCCGCCTTGACGGAACGTGGCGCCGTCGGGCACCCGCGGACGCCGGGGAGAGACCGCGCCAGTCAGCGGATTGACGTTGAAGGCATCCGATCGCAGCCCTTCCAGGTAGAGGTCGCCCCCGAAGGTCAGGGTGGCCCGCGTGCCGAGCGGACGGGTCGCCGCGGCCTGGAAGCCGTGCACCGTCGTCCGCTCGGGCTCGTGGCCGATCGTGCCCGCCGGGTTGCCGTTGCCTCCCTGGTTGACGCGCTCCTCGCGCTGGCTGTTGAGCGAATACGTCGCGGACGCGTGCGCGAACGGACCGAGACCAAGGCGCTCCAGCCGGATGGAAAACAGGTCGAGCGAGAGCCCGTTCAGCTCTGCCACCAGGTTGCCGTCTCCGCCGAGCAGCTGGTCGTAGCGATTGCCTCCGTCCTGGTGCGTCCGCATGTAGCTCGCCACGAGGCTCGTTGCCGGGTTGACGACCCAGTTGACGCGCGCCGCGCCGCCAGCCTGCCCGAACCCGGTGTCCGGCAACCGGTCGCCCATCAGCACCGTCGAAGGCACGCCGAGGAACCGCGTAGCCGCGGCGTGGGAGTCGATCCCGCCGCCCGGCCTGATCGATCCGACGCGGCGCCCGCCGAGCGATCCCGTGATGCCCAGGCCCTGGCCGCGGTAGCCCACGATCCCTGTCGCGGAGCCGAACTGATGGCTGCTGCCGGCGCCGACGCTGAGGCTGCCGCCGAATCGCGGGCTGCCGGCGCTGCCCAGCGCGGGCGGCTTCGAGAAGAACTGGACGCTCCCGCCCAGGGCATCGCTCCCGTACTGGGCGCTCGACGGCCCCCTGAGAATCTCGATCGTCTCCAGCCCGCCCGGCTCGATGAGATCGAGGAACGTGTTGACGCCGCCGCGCTGCGCGCCATTCGAGTAGCGCACACCGTCGACGAAGACGTTCACCTTGTTCCCGGTCAATCCGCGGACGACGATGCCGGCCATGGTCGGGCTCGTCTGCTGCAGGTGCACGCCAGCCTCCCCCTCCACGGCCTGCGCCACCACCGTCGTGACGCGCTCGCCAATCTCCTCGGCGGTGACGACGCTGACGGGCTGGATGGCCAGGCGAAGCGACTCGACGCCCTCGCGGGAGGCCGCCACCGTGACCTCCTCCCGCACCGCGCCCACCTGCAGGGTCACGTCGATCGGCGGGGTGCCTGTTGGCTGGACGGCAAGCGCCTGGCGAGCTTCGCCGAAGGCCGGCGCGCGCACGATGAGCAGGTACGAACCGGCGGCTGGTGCTTGCAGGGTGAAGCGGCCCGACGGGTTCGAGCGGGTCGTCGCCACCACGGTCAACGCCGGAGTGGTCAGCAGCACCTCCGCCTCGTCGATCGCGGCGCCGGCCACGTCGCGCACCGACCCCGTGATGACGATAGTCGACTGCGCGGCGCCCGCCATGCCGAGCGCCAGGGCGAGCACGCAGGTGCCGAGGAGCACGCGCCAGCGCGGCGGCGGCGCTGGCAGCCTACCGGGCGCCGCGCCGGAACGGCTTGACCTGATATTCGAAGACATTCCGATTGTGCTCGTCGAGCGTCGTGGAGAACACGTGGGAGCCGTCGTTCCTGCTCACGAAGTAGATGTAGGGGACGTCGGCCGGCGCCGCGGCCGCTTCGAGCGACGCTCGCCCGGGGGAGGCGATCGGACCGGGCGGCAGCCCCGCATACCGGTAGGTGTTGTACGGCGAGTCGAACCGCAGGTCCTCGCGCGTCAGGTTGCCCGTGTAGCGTCCCGCGCGCTCGAGCGCGTAGATGACCGTCGGGTCGCACTGCATGCCCATGCCGATCTTCAGCCGGTTGCTGTAGACGGCGGCCACGACCGGCCGCTCCGCGGCCTTCGCGGTTTCCTTCTCGACGAGCGAAGCGAGGGTCACCAGCTCGCGGATGGTGAGGCCCCGCCGCGCCGCCGCGTCGACGGTCTCGGCGGCCAGGGCATCGCGAAACGCCGTGACCATCCGCTGCACCAGCTGTTCCGCCGTGGCCCGGCGCGGCAGGGCGTAGGTGCTCGGGAACAGGTAGCCTTCGAGGTCCGCGGCCTGCGGATCGATGTCGCGGATGGGCGCGGGGTTGCGCGTGGCATTGATGAAGTCGCCGGCCGGGCCGAAGCCTTCGCGCTCGTAGACCTGGGCCATCTGCCGGATGGTGAGCCCCTCGGCGAAGGTAATCGACCGCAGGTAGACGTCGCCACGCGCCAGCTTGTCGACGACCTCGCGCGCACTCATCGGCCGGTCGAAGCGGTACTCACCGGCCTGCAGGCGGCGCGCCTTGCCGCTGCGCCAGAGCGCGGCGCGGAAACTCACGGTGTCGCGGACGACGCCGGCTTCGCGCAGCCGCCGGCCGATCGCGGCCGGTCCGGCGCCAGCCGGGATGTCGACGAACTGCTCCGCGCCGTCGTAGCCTTTGAAGGGCTGGGCGGCGCTCCACAGGATCCAGCCGCCGGCTCCGGCAGCGGCGACGATCACCAGCACGGCGACGGCCAGGACGAGACGCTTCATGCCGGGAAGTCGGGAATCGAGGGGGAAGGCTGCGAGTCCAGGTAGTCCTGCAGGATGAGGGCGGCCGCGGCGGCGTCGAGCAGCGGCTTGCGCTTCCGCCAGTCCTTCTCGCGGCGCGCCAGCAGGCTCTCGGCCTCGCGGCTCGTGAGCCGCTCGTCCTGGAGGACGATTGGCAGGTCAATCAGCGTGCCGAGCCGCGCCACAATCGCCTCGACCAGCGGCGTCTCGGCGTTGGGCTCCCCGGACAGCCGCCGCGGCAGGCCGATGACGACCGCGCCGAGGCCGTCGGCCTCCTGGCGCAGGAGGTCGATCTCGCGCGCGAGGTCCCCCGCCGCGCCGCGCGCGCCGTCGCGCGCGCTGATCGTCTTCCAGGGACGCGCCAGCAGCCCGGTCACATCCGAAAGCGCCAGGCCGATCCGCCGCCGGCCGTAGTCGATGCCGAGCACCCGCACCCATCGAGCGTACCATGGCCGGCCGGTCGGGCGCGCCCCGGCCCCCGTGCCGTTGCTATAATCGGACCCTCCATGCACATCGGCTCACGGTGGCTCGCTGCGGCGCCGCTGATCGCGGCGCTGGGCGTGCTGAGCCCGGCCTGCTCGCCCGGCGCGACACCCGGCAGGCCATGGCAGAAGCTGGTCATTCTCGGCTTCGACGGCATGGATCCGGATCTCGTCCAGCGCTATGTGCAGGAGGGCAAGCTGCCCAACATCGCCCGCGTCATGGCGGAAGGCGGCCTCCATCCGCTGACGACGACCCATTCCCCGGAATCGCCGACGGCCTGGGCGTCGTTCGCGACCGGGGTCAACCCGGGCAAGCACAACATCTTCGATTTCCTGGTGCGCGACACGACGACCTACCTGCCGGATCTCGGCATGGTGACGCGCCAGCCCGCGAAGTTCCTGTTCGACTATTTTCCCATCGCCCGGCCGCAGGTGCGTTCGACCCGCGGCGGCACGTCGTTCTGGGTCACCGCCGGGCGGGCGGGCGTCCGCTCGAGCGTGCTGACCGTGCCGGTCACCTTCCCGCCCGAGGAGGTGCCGAACGGCGAGCTGCTGTCGGGCCTGCCGCTGCCCGACATCCGCGGCACGATGGGGACGTTCTACTACTTCGCCACCGATCTCAGCCGCTACGAGGAGGGCAATACCGAGATGGGCGGCATCCTGAAGCGGCTGGTGGTCGAGGCCGACATCGCCAGGACGGAGGTCGTCGGCCCGCCGAACCCGATCGTGCGCCAGCAGGTCGAGGCGCTGCGCCGCACCGGTCCCGCCCTCTCCGAGGCCAGCCGCGCCACGCTGGCGGAGTTGCAGCGCCGGGAAGACGTGCGCCTGCCGATGACGATCCGCTGGCACCGGGAGCGGGGCATGGCGACGGTCGAAGTCGGCGGGCAGTCCGTGCTGCTCGAGCCGGGAAAATGGAGCCGCTGGATCGACCTGGAGTTCAGGATCAACTTCCTGGTGCGGCTCCACGGCATGGCGCAGCTGATCCTGTTGCGGGCCGACAATGAGCTGCAGCTCTACATGTCGCCGGTCAACTGGAAGCCGGACCGGCCGCCGGTGCCGATGTCCTCCCCCGCCGGCTTCGCGGCGCGGCTGGCCGATCGGCTCGGTGCCTTCCGGACGCTGGGCTGGGCGGAGGCCACCTGGCCGCTGAACGAGTCGCGGATCGACGAACAGACGTTCATCGACGACCTGAACCGCGCCTTCGACGACCGCGCGTCGGTGATTCTCGATCGCCTGGCGGCGCGGCAGTGGGATCTCCTCGTCGGCGTGATCGAATCGACCGACCGGATGCAGCACATGATGTGGCGGCTCATCGACCCGGCGCATCCGATGTACGACCGCGCGCTGGCGGCACGCTTCGGCGATCAGATCGAACGCGTCTACCGGCGCGCCGACGGCTTCGTCGGCGAGGTGCTGGGGCGCCTCGATCCGGGCACGCCGCTCCTCATCGTCTCGGACCATGGCTTCCATTCCTGGCGCAAGGCCGTCAACCTCAACACCTGGCTGGTCGAGCACGGCTACATGACGCTGCGCGGGCAGCGGCCGGCCGAAAAGACGCTCGACGACCTGTTCGGGGGGGGCACCTTCTGGGAAGACGTCGACTGGAGCCGGACGCGCGCCTATGCCATGGGGCTCGGCCAGATCTACTTCAACCTGCGCGGCCGCGAGTCCCTCGGGATCGTGAGCCCCGGCGCCGAGGCGGCGCGCCTGGCCGACGACATCTCGGCCCGCCTGCTGACCATGGCGGACCCCGACGACCGCTCGCCGATCGTCCGCGCGGTCTACCGGCGGGACGATGTCTATGATGGGCCATACCTGGACAACGCGGCCGAGCTCCAGGTCGGGATGCACGAGGGCTACCGCGTCTCGTGGCAGACCACGCTTGGCGGCGCGCCCGAGGGCCTGGTCTATCCGAACATGAAGAAGTGGAGCGCGGACCACGGCGGCTACGACTTCGCCACCACGGCGGGGGTGCTCATCACGAACCGGCGGATCGCCGCGACGGCGCCGTCGATCGTGGACATCGCACCGACCGTGCTCAAATACTTCGGACTGCAGGTCCCCTCGGGTCTCGATGGGAGGGCGTTGTTTGAGTAGACCAGATCCGCGCACGCCCGGTCACCGCCGCCGCACGGCGTGGGCCGCCGCGCTGCTGTGCGCGTTGTGGCTCCCGGCCGCGGCGCAGACGCCATCCCCGGATCGCCAGCGCGCCGATGCGGCCGGCCGGCGCACCGCGGATCGACTGGCGGCGTTGCGCAAGGAGGCCGACGCGCTGGCCGCCCAGGAACGGACGCTGCTCGTGGAGCTCCGGAAGCTGGAGGTGGACCGCCAGATTCGCGTCGCGGAGCTGGCGCGCCTCGACCGCGACCGGGCCGCCACCGGGGCGCGGCTGCACGCCGCGGAAGCACGCGCGGCCGAGCTCGCGCGGAGCGCCGAAGCGCAGCTGCCCGACGTCCAGTCCCGGCTGGTGCAGCTCTACAAGCTCGGGCGCGCCGGCTACTGGCGGCTGCTGCTGAACGCCGACGACCTCCAGGCGCTCGGCCGCGCCTACCGCACCGCCGCCACGCTGACGGCCATGGACCGCGCCCGCGTGGACGAGTACTACGCCACCCTCGACGCGCTCGCCCGCGAGCGCAAGGCGCTGCAGGCCCGCGCCGAAGAGCTCGCCGGCCTGCAGGCCGCCGCGACTCAGGCCCGGGTGGCGCTCGACCAGGCGGTCGCCAGCCGGAATGCGCTCGTCCAGTCGATCGACGCGCACCGGGACCTGAACGCGCAGCTGATGGGCGAGCTGCAGGTGGCGCAGGAGCGCCTGCAGGCCGCGGTGGCGGAGATGGGGGCCGGCGGCGGCAACGTTGCCGCCCTGCCGCTCCTGCCGTTCCAGGGGGAGCTGCCCTGGCCCGCGCCCGGCCCGCTTGCCCGCCGGTTCGGCCGCCAGCCCGGGAGCCAAAAGGGCGCGCCGGTCGTCAGAAACGGTATCGACCTGCGGGTGGCCGAGGGGCAGCCGGTGCGCGCCGTGCACGAGGGCACGGTGGTCTTTGCCGACCGGTTCTCCGGCTACGGCAACCTCGTCATCGTCGATCACGGCGGGAAATCGCATTCGCTCTACGGCTACCTGGAAACGCTCGAGGTCGCCCGCGGGGAGACGGTGGCGGCCGGGACCGTGGTCGGCGGCGCCGGGCAGGATCCGGCAGGCAACCCGTCGCTGTACTTCGAGTTACGGGTCGACGGCGCGGCCGTCGATCCCGTACAATGGTTGAGTAAATCCAGGTAATCTCACGGGTTCGGGACGGAGCGCACGGCTGTTTCCAGGGACGCAGGGACTCAAGATGCATACGAAGACTCGGCTGTCGATCCTCCTCGTCTCGACCCCGGTGCTCGCCTTCGTCATCGTCGGCGGCCTGATGGGACAGGAGCGGACGTCGGGCGATCAGGTCTTCCGCCACCTGCGGGTCTTCGAGGACGTCGTCGATCTGGTGATGTCGAACTACGTCGAGGAAGTGAAGATCGACAACGCCATGGAAGGGGCAATGCGCGGGCTCGCCGACGGGCTCGACCCCGACTCCGCGTATCTCGACCCGGGCCAGGTGCGCGCCGTCTCGGCGGGCGAGAAGCTGGGCGAGGGGGACGTCGGGCTCGAGCTCACCCGGCAGTACTACCTGCGCGCCATTGCCGCGCGCGACGGATCGCCGGCGGCCCGGGCCGGGTTGCAGACCGGCGATTTCGTCCGGGCGATCGACGGCAAGCCGACGCGCGACATGTCGGTGTTCCAGGGCACGCGCCTGCTGCGGGGCAAGCCGGGCACCAACGTGACGCTCACCGTGATCCGCGGCAACGCAGCGGACCCGCACGACGTGGTGCTCGTCCGGGAAAAGCCGGCCGGTCCGGCCGTGACGTCGCGGATGGTCGGCACGGACATCGGCTACGTGCGCGTCGCCACGTTCCGCAACGGCGCCGCCGAGGAGCTCCGGACGCAGAGCGCGGCGCTCGTCAAGGGGGGGGCGGCCCGGCTGCTGATCGACCTGCGGCGCACCGCCGAGGGTCCGCTCGACAACGGCATCGCCGCGGCGCGCGCCTTCGTGAAGAGCGGCACGCTCGCCGTCAAGGCAGGGCGCGAGAAGGCCGACCGCGTCACCATCGCGGCCAAGCCGGACGACGCCAGCCTCGACATCCCGATCACGCTCCTCGTGACGACCGGGACCACCGGCGCCGCCGAGCTCTTCACCGCGGCGCTCGATGGCAACGGGCGCGCCGAGATCGTCGGCGAGCGCACGCTGGGGCGCGCCGGCCTGCAGAAGCTGGTGCAGCTGCCGGAGAATCGCGGGCTGTGGCTCACCTACGCCCGTTACCTGACGCCGGGCGGCGATCCGATTCACGGACGCGGGATTGAACCGGACGTGCGCGTCGAGGAGCCGGATCTCGAGTTCGGCGGGCCGGCACCGGAAACGGACACGATGCTCGACGCCGCCCTCGATCACATCCGCTCGAAGAAGACCGCATAGGGCAGGCGATCCACAATCGCGCGCCACCCCGGGATCACCCTACCGCCGCGTTTCTTCGTTGACACTCCACGGTCGCAAGCGTATAACCGCTGGCGCACACCACGACCTTGCGTGCGGCTGGCGGACGGACCGCGCCGCGCGATTCATCCGCTCCGGAGGCTGCATGAACAAACAGGAATTGATCTCCAAAATCTCGACTGATACGGGGATCACGAAGGCGAGCGCGGCGGCTGCGGTCGCCTCGTTCTTCGAGGGGATCACGAAGTCGCTCAAGAAGGGCAAGCCGATCACGTTCGTTGGCTTCGGCACGTTCAAGACGTCCCAGCGCAAGGCGCGCACGGCGCGCAATCCCCAGACCGGCGCGGCCATCAAGATTCCCAAGCGGCGCGTGGTCCGGTTCACCGCGGGCAAGGCGCTCAAAGCGGCCGTCAATTAGCCGCGGCATCCCAGGGAAAAGGCGGTTTTTCTTCGCCTTTTCCCGCTTCCCTCCCCGTAGAGTCTTGTCCGGGCTCACCCGTCTCTGCTAAACTGTCCCTTTGGTAAGGCTAGAGTTTCCAAGACATAGGCGCGTAGCTCAGTTGGTTAGAGCGCCTGCTTGACACGCAGGAGGTCGGCAGTTCGAGTCTGCCCGTGCCTACCAACCTTCGCTCACGCTTGCACACCGGGGCCTGGGCCGCGGTTGGCAAGCCACCCGGGGGTTGCGCGCCGGCGCTCGCAGCACGAGCGCGGGCGGCCACGCTAGGGAAACCCGTCCACCACCATCGATGAACGAGATCACCGTCACGCTCCCGGACGGCAACAGCCGTCGCGTGCCCGCTGGCACTACGCCTGCGGACATTGCGGCACAGATCTCTCCCGGGCTGGCGCGCGCGGCGCTGGCGGCGTTCGTCGACGACCGCATGGTCGACCTGTCGGTCCCGATTGAGGCGGACGCCCGCGTCCGTATCGTCACGCCGACGAGCCCGGAAGCGCTCGCGCTCTATCGCCACAGCACCGCGCACCTGATGGCCGCCGCGGTCACCAGCCTCTTTCCCGGCACCCAGTGCGGGATTGGCCCGGCGATCGACGACGGGTTCTATTACGACTTCGTGGTGGCGCGTCCGTTCGTGCCCGACGACCTCGCCGCGATCGAGAAGCGGATGAAGGAGCTGGCCTCGCAGGACCTGCCCTTCGGGCGCGAGCTCGTCCCGCGCGCCGACGCCCAGGCGTTCTTCGCGGCGAAGGGGGAGCCGCTGAAGGTGCAGCTCATCGAGGAGAAGACCGACGGCCAGGCCGAGGTGTCGTGCTACACCATCAAGGACCGCGACACCTTCGTGGATTTCTGCCTCGGCCCGCACGTGCCCTCGACCGGACGCCTCAAGGCGTTCAAGCTGCTCAGCACGTCGAATGCCTACTGGAAGGGGGACGCGCGCAACCAGCCGATGCAGCGGGTCTACGGCACGGCCTTCTTCAACGACACCGAGCTGAAGGCCTACCTGCAGCGCATCGAGGAGGCCAAGCGCCGCGACCATCGCAAGCTGGGCAAGGAGCTCGGGCTGTTCACGTTCCATCCGTGGGCGCCCGGGGCGGCGTTCTGGCTGGCCAACGGCACCACGCTCTACACGATCCTCGCCGACTACATGCGCCAGGTGCTGTTCCCGGCCGGCTACGTCGAGCTGAAGACGCCGCTGGTCTTCAACAAGGCGCTGTGGGAGACCTCGGGGCACTGGCAGCACTATCGCGAGAACATGTTCCTCGTCGAGAGCGAAGGGGAACAGATGGGCATGAAGGCGATGAACTGCCCCGGCCACATGCTCGTGTTCGCCAGCCAGGTGCGGAGCTACCGCGACCTGCCGCTGCGGTTCCACGAGCAGACGCCGCTGCACCGCAACGAAGCATCGGGGGTGCTCAGCGGGCTGACGCGGGTGCGGCAGTTCTCGCAGGACGATGCGCATTGCTTCGTGACCGAGGAGCAGATTGCGGGGGAGGTCGAGGCGCTGCTGCGCCTCGTGCAGCGCGTGTACGGCGATTTCGGGCTGGCGTACACCGCCAAGCTCTCGACCCGGCCGGAGCAGTTCCTCGGCGAGGTGGCGACCTGGGACCGGGCCGAGGCCGCGCTGCGGCAGGCGCTCGAGGCGGCCGGGCAGGCCTTCACGGTGAACGACGGGGACGGCGCGTTCTACGGGCCGAAGATCGACGTGGACATCACCGATGCCATCGGGCGGAAGTGGCAGTGCGCGACCATCCAGCTCGACTACCAGATGCCCGAGCGGTTCGAGCTGAAGTACATCGGCGCCGACAACACGGAGCACCGGCCGGTCGTCATCCACCGGGCGATCTTCGGCAGCTTCGAGCGGTTCATTGCGCTGCTCATCGAGCACTACGCCGGCGCCTTCCCGCTCTGGCTGGCCCCGGTGCAGGCGATGGTGCTGCCGATTGCCGACCGGCACCTCGACTATGCGAGGGGGGTGCGGGACGAGGCGGCTGCGGCCGGGCTTCGGGTCGAGTTGGACGAGCGCCAGGAGAAGATTGGTTATAAAATTCGCGAAGCTCAGATCCAGAAGATCCCGTACATGCTGATCGTCGGGGATCGCGAAGCGGAGGATGGCACCGTCGGCGTGCGCCATCGCGTGGCCGGCGACCTGGGCGCCCAGCGCACCGGCGACTTCGTCGCCGCCGCGCTCGAGGGTGTGCGGCTGCGCGGGGCGGCCCCGGAGCCGCGGCAGAAAGATCCGGCGGCGTAGACTCTGAGGGCGGGATGCCGCGGCGGCCGGCCCGGCATCGGCGGTTAACGAGTGTCAGCGGAGGTGCTTATCGCTTTCGATCGAAGCCCCCGGCGGGAAGACCGCACGCGGGTGAATGAACGGATCAGGGTCCGCGAGGTGCGGGTCATCGACGACACCGGGGAGCAGCTCGGCATCATGCCGCCGCAGCAGGCGCTGACGATCGCGCGGCAAAAGGGGCTCGACCTGGTGGAAATTGCGGCCACGGCCAGTCCGCCGGTGTGCCGGATCATGGACTACGGGCGCTACCAGTACCAGGAGCAGAAGCGCGCCCGCCAGGCCAAGAAGCATCAGAAGATCATCGAGGTCAAGGAGATCAAGTTCCGGCCGAAGGTCGACGAGCACGACTATCAGTTCAAGAAGAAGCACATCGAGCGCTTCCTCGCCGACGGCGACAAGGTGAAGGCGACGATCTTCTTCCGCGGCCGGGAAATGGCGCACCCGGAGATCGGCCGGCGCATTCTCGAGCGGCTCATCGAGGACCTGACCGAGGTGGCGATCGCCGAATCGATGCCCCGCCAGGAAGGCAACCAGATGCACACGATCCTGTCGGCGAAAGTCGGGGGCAAGCGGACCGCGCCCCGGCCCGCGCGGGAATCGGGCACCCCGCCGGCGCCGGCCGCCGCCGAAGGCACGTAGGACGCAGGCACACAGCACGCAGCACGTAGGACACAGCACATAGGACGTTTTCGATGCCGAAACTGAAGACACACCGCGGCGCCGCCAAGCGGTTCAAGAAGACCGGAACGGGCAAGTTCGTGCGCAGCAGCGCGTTCAAGCAGCACATCCTGACCAGCAAGACCCGGTCGCGGAAGCGCAAGCTGCGCGGCAGCGTCGTCGTGGCCGACGCCGATCAGGCGAAGCTGCGGCGGATGATGCCCAACTAGGATGGCTTGCCCGCCGGCGCCGGCGGGACGCGGACAGCAGTCAGGAAGAGACCAATGCCAAGAGTGAAACGTGGAAATGTGCGCCGTGCGAAGCGGAAGAAGCTGCTTGCCCGTGCGAAAGGCTTCTATCAGACCAAGAGCAAGCTCTATCGCTCCGCCAAGGAGTCGGTCGACACCGCGCTCAAGTATGCGTTCGTCGGCCGGCGCCGCAAGAAGCGCGACTTCCGCCGCCTCTGGATCGTCCGCATCAACGCCGCGGCGCGCGAGAACGGCGTCACCTACCGCCAGCTGATCGCCGGCCTCAAGGCGGCTGGCAACCCGATCGATCGGAAGCAGCTCGCTGAACTGGCCGTGTCCAGCCCCGCCGCCTTCGCCCACCTGGCGAAGGTGGCCGCCGACGCGGCGCCCGCACCCGCCGCACCTGCGCAAGCCTGAGGGGGATGTCGGATCCGAGCCGATCCCTCGAGGCGCTGCGCCAGCAGTTCGAGGAGGACCTCGCCCGCGCCGCGACCGAGACCGAGCTCCGCACCGTCCGCGACAGGTACCTGTCGCGGAAGGGGGGGCTCGTGTCGGCGCTGCTCAAGACCCTCGGTACCGCGCCGGCCGACGAGCGGCCCCGCCTCGGCGGGCTCGCCAACGCCCTCAAAGTCCGGATCGAAACCGCACTCGGTGAGCGGCTCGATGCCGCCACCCAGGCCCGGCTCCCCCGCGGCGCGGTGGACGTCAGCCTGCCCGGCCGCGCGCCCGCCATCGGGCACCGCCATCCCCTGAGCCTGCTGCGCGAGCGGATCGAAGCCATCTTCACGCGCCTGGGCTTCCTCGTGCTCGAGGGCCCCGAGCTCGAGGACGACTACCACAACTTCGAAGCCCTCAACATGCCGCCGGAACATCCCGCGCGCGACATGCAGGACACGCTCTACCTCGACGGCCCCGTCCGGTCGCTCGCCGGCACCGCCGCCACGCTCCTCCGCACCCACACGTCGGGGATGCAGATCCGCTACATGGAGCAGCATCCGCCGCCGGTCCGGCTGATCGCGCCGGGCCGCGTCTACCGCCGGGACCAGTTCGACCTCACGCACACGCCGATGTTCACGCAGGTCGAGGGGCTGGTGGTCGGCGAAGACGTCTCGCTCGCGGATCTGAAGGGCACGCTGGCGGCATTCGCGCGCGAGCTCTTCGGCCCGGACCGCAAGGTCAGGCTGCGCCCGAGCTTCTTTCCCTACACCGAGCCGAGCGCCGAGCTCGACATCAGCTGCGTGGCCTGCGGCGGCACGGGCGTGACCGGCCCGGGCGAAGGCCTTGGCTCTGGATGTGGCATGTGCAAGCGCACGGGCTGGATCGAAGTGCTGGGCAGCGGCATGGTCCATCCGGCGGTGTTCGAGGCGGTCGGCTACGACCCCGAACGCTACACCGGCTTCGCCTTCGGCATGGGCATCGAGCGGATCGCCCTCCTCAAGTGGGGCGTCGAAGACATCCGCCTGTTCTACGAGAACGACCTGCGCTTCCTGGAGCAGTTCCGCCCGTGAAGATCGTGCATGAATGGCTGGCGGACCTCGTCGAGGTGCCCGCCGACGTCGAGGTGGTGGCCGCCGAGATCGGGCTGCGCGGGTTCGAGGTGGCCGGCGTCGAGACCTCGCCGCACCGCGTCATCGACTTCGAGATCACCGCGAACCGGCCCGACGCGCTGAGCCACGCCGGCCTCGCGCGCGAGGCCTCCGTCATCTGGGGCACGCCGCTGAAGCCGCAGCCCGCGGCCGCCGCCCCCGGCAGCGGCGACACGGTGGAGGTGGATCTCCGCGACGCGGATCTCTGCCCGCGCTACTGCGCGCAGCTGTTCGATGTGCAGATCGGCCCCTCCCCCGCCTGGCTGGCCGCCCGCCTCGAGGCCGCCGGCGTCCGCGCCATCAACAACATCGTCGACGTGACGAACTACGTGATGCTGGAGATCGGCCAGCCGATGCACGCGTTCGACGTGCGGCGGCTCGACGGCGGCCGCCTCGTGATCAGGCGCGCCGCGGCCGGCGAAGTCCTGCGCACGCTCGACGGCATCGACCGCACGCTCGATCCCGACATGCTCGTGATTGCCGACGGCCGGCGCGCGACCGCGGTGGCCGGCGTGATGGGGGGCGGCAACTCGGAGATCGACGGGACGACGACGCGGATGGTGCTGGAGAGCGCCTGCTTCCATCCACCCTCCGTCCGGCGCACGAGCAAGCGTCTCGGCCTCAAGACCGAAGCGTCGATCCGGTTCGAGCGCGGCGGCGACATCGAGGCGCCGCCGGCCGGCATCGCGCGCGCGGCGGCGCTGTTCGAGCAGATTGGCGCCGGCCGGGCCGCCGGGCCGGTGGTCGACCGCTATCCCGCGCCGCGGCCGCGCCCCGTGATCCAGCTCCGCCCGGAGCGCATTGCCCGGCTGCTGGGCCAGCAGGTGCCGGCGGACGAGGTGACGCGGATCCTGGCGCCGCTCGGCTTCGAGGTGGCGCCTGCCGGCGGCGGCTGGACGGTTGTCGTGCCCAGCTTCCGCGTGGACGTGGCGCGCGAGGCGGACCTCATCGAGGAAGTCGGCCGCCATTTCGGATTCGATCGGATCCCGGCCACCTTCCCGGCGCTGGAGATACCGCAGTCCGCGCCCGCGGCGGACATCACGCGCGAGCGTACGGTGCGGCAGGTGCTGACGGCGAGCGGCTTCTCGGAAGCGATGACGTTCGCCTTCATCGAACGCGACGCGGCGCTGCCCTTCTGCGCCCCGGGGACCGAGCCGGCGGCGATCGCCAATCCGCTGTCGGAGAAGTACGCCGTGCTGCGGCCGTCGCTGCTGCCCGGCCTGCATCGACGCCTGCTCGCACAACCGGCGCCGGGCGCGCAAGGACATCCAGCTGTTCGAAACCGGCAGCCGCTTCACCGCCGGGGACGGCGAGAGCCGGGCGGCCGCGATGGCCTGGTGCGGCGCGGCGGACGGCCCGCACTGGTCGGCGCCGGTGCGCGCCGTCGATTTCTTCGACGTCAAGGGAGTCGTCGAGCGCATCTGCGCCACCTACGGCGTGGCCATCGACTTCGCCGCGATCGAGCGCCCCTACCTGGTGCCGGGACGCGCCGCTGTCGTCTACGGCCGCGGCGACGCCGACCGCGGCGCCCTCGGCGTGCTCGGCCAGATCGCGCCGGCCGTCGCCGCCGCCCGCGGCCTGCCCGCCGCGGAAGAGCTCTACGCGGCCGAGATCGATCTGCGCGCGCTCTTCTCGCTGGCCGCCGGCGACGACATGCGCGCCGAGTCGCTGCCGCGCTTTCCGTCGGTCGTTCGCGACCTCTCGATCCTGGTGCCCGAAGCCTTGCCTGCGAGCGCGGTTCGTGGCACTATCCGTTCGTCGGCCCCGGCGGCGCTCGTCTCGATCGTCGAGTTCGATCGCTACACGGGCAAAGGGGTGCCGGACGGCCGTGTCAGCCTCTCCCTCCGGCTGACGTTCCGGGCGCCGGATCGCACCCTGACCGACGAAGACGTGCAGGCGGCCATGGCGGTGATCGTCCCGGCGCTGCGCGCCGCGCACGACGCGGAACAGCGCTAGGGCGGGACGCGAACACGCCCGGATGACAAGAGATCAGAAGCTGCGGTGAGTCGGCTCACCGAGTCGAGGTTGTTGTGGTGAAATCGGCAGTGGCAACGCGCTCCGTGGATCTCGAGCCGATCGATCGGCTCGAAGAGAAGGTCAAGCTGCTCGTCGGCCTGATCGATCGGCTGCGCACGGACAATGCGAAGGTCACGGAAGAGAACGCCCGCCTGACGCGCGAGCTCGAATCGGCGCGCGTGCGGCTGTCCGACGCGGAGACCGCCAGCGGCGAGGTCCTGACGCTGCGCGAGGAGCGCACGCTGATCCGGTCGCGCGTCGACGAGATGCTGCAGCAGATCGAAAGCCTCAATCTGCATTGATGAGCCGGTCGGATGCGCGGACGCGGCCATGCCGCCGCCCGTGACGCGAGGCCCCGAGAGCCGATGTCCGAATCCCGTGTTGTCAACGTCGAGATCCACGGCCAGCGCTACGCCATCCGCAGCGGCCTCGACCCGGCGTACGTCGCGGAGCTCGCCACCTACGTCGACGAGAAGATGCGGCTGGCCGCCCGCGAATCCCCCGCCGGCGACACCCTCAAGGTCGCCGTGCTCGCCGCCCTCAACATCGCCGACGAGCTCTTCCGCGCCTCCCACGAAGTCGAAAACGAACACGCCTCGCTGAGCCGCCGCACCGCCGCGCTCGAGCGCATGCTCGACCTCGCGCTCGAGCTCGATCAGCCGCAGGCCGCCGTCCGCTAGCACCCGCCGCCCAGATTCCTTGCCCGCGTGGCCGTTCACCTGTAAGATCGACGGGAGTCTGAGATCCCTGCTTTGTTTGTGATGGTTTCGGAGGCTCGTTTGAGCCAACGTTTCACACTAAGAGAATCGCGACGTCGCGTGGTGTGCATGCCTCTGCAAGAGGAAGCCTGAAACGCGGCTTGTGCAGCGGTTCCACCTGCTTTGAGCAGGTTCATCCGACCTCCCCACACGGCAAAGCGGGGCCCTTTCCTCGTCTTCATTCAAGCACGACCTGACCCTCCGGGCGGCCAGGGCTTCGGCGCCCGTCCCCCGGGTTCATTTGCCGCGGGGACACGTATGGGTCTGCCGGCTGTCTACCTCGCCAACGCCATCGTCACGGCAGTCATCGGCGGGTCGCTGATCGTGTGGTGGCTGGCGGTGGTCCGTCGCCGGGCGGGCGCCATGATCGCCGCCGCCGCGGCGGAAGCCGAGCAGAGCATCCGGCAGGCCGGGCGCGACGCCGAAAGCATCCGCAAGGAAGCGGCGCTCGAGGCGCGCGAGAAGGCCCACGCTCTGACCGCCGAGAGCGAGCGGCTGGCGCGGGAACGGCGCGAGGAGATCCTCGCGCTCGAACAGGCGCTCGCCGACCGGACACGCGCTCTCGCCGATCGCCTCACCTCCACCAGTCATCTCGAACAGACGCTGCGCGGCCGCGAGACGGCGGTGGCCGAACGCGAGGGGGCCGCGGCCCTGGCGCTGACCCGCGCCGGCGAGGCGGCGGCCGAGCGCCAGCGCGAGCTCCAGCGCGTGGCCGGGCTGACCGCCGACGAGGCCCGGGAGCTGCTGCTCAAGGGGCTCGAGTCGGACGCGCGGCGCGAGTCGGCCAACCTGGTCAAGCGCCTCGAAGCGGAGGCCCGCGAGACGGCGGCGGTGCGCGCCCGGCAGATCATCGGCGACGCGATCCAGCGCAGCGCCGCCGAGCACACCATCGAGACCACCGTCTCGGTCGTCGACCTGCCGAGCGACGACATGAAAGGCCGGATCATCGGCCGCGAGGGGCGCAACATCCGCGCGCTCGAGACCGCAACCGGCGTCGAGCTCATCGTCGACGACACCCCCGGCGCCATCATTCTCTCCAGCTTCGATCCCTTCCGCCGCGAGGTCGCCCGCCAGACGATCGAGCGGCTCATCGCCGACGGCCGGATCCACCCGGCGCGGATCGAGGAGGTGGTCGAGAAGGTCAAGGTCGGAGATGGAGCAGACCGTCCGCCAGGAGGGTGAGGCCGCGGCCTTCGAGCTCGGCCTCTACGACCTGCACCCCGAGGTGCTGCGCCTGATGGGACGGCTCAAGTTCCGCACGAGCTACGGCCAGAACGTGCTGAACCACTCGAAGGAGGTCGCGTTCCTCGCCGGCATCATGGCGAAAGAGCTGGGACTCGACGCGCAGGTGGCCACGCGCGCGGCCTTCCTCCACGACATCGGCAAGGCCATCGACCGCGACCTCCAGGGCACCCACCTGAGCTCGGCCTCGACTTCCTGCGGAAACACGGCGAGTCCGAGCCGGTCCTCCAGGCGGTGGCGGCGCACCACATGGACATCGACTGGCCGTCGGTCGAAGCGATGATCGTGCAGGCGGCCGACGCCATCTCCGCGGCGCGGCCCGGCGCCCGGCGCGACATCCTCGAGTCCTACGTCAAGCGGCTCGAGAAGCTGGAGGAGATCGCCGACTCGTTCAACGGGCGTGTCGCGGGCGTTCGCGCTCCAGGCCGGGCGCGAGATCCGCATCCTCGTCGAGAGCGAGCGCGTCTCCGACGAGGAGATGGTCTGGCTCTCGAAGGACATCGCGCGCCGCATCGAGAGCGAGCTCGAATATCCCGGCCAGATCAAGGTGACGGTCATCCGGGAGACGCGATCCGTTGAATACGCCCGCTAGCGACTCCCCCCGCCTCGCCTCGCTCGGCGAACGCGGGCTGGTCGCGCTCATCCGCGAGCGGTTTCCCGCGCCAGCCGGGCTCCTGGCTGTCGGCATCGGCGACGATGCCGCCGTGGCGGTGCCGGCCCGGGGGGCGCTCGAGGTCCTGACGACCGACGCGCTCGTCGAGGGGGTCCACTTCGAGCGCGACTTCTGCTCCCTGTTCGACGTCGGCTACAAGGCGCTCGCCGTCAACGTCAGCGATGTCGCCGCCATGGGCGGCACCTCCCGCCTCGCCCTGCTCTCCCTGGTCCTCCCCTCCGACCTGACCGTGGCCGATGTCGAGGCGCTGCTCGACGGGTTCGGCCGGATGGCGCGCGACGCCAACGTCACGCTGGCGGGGGGCAACATCACCCGCTCCCCCGGCCCGCTGGTCGTGGACGTCTCGCTGGTGGGCGCGGTGCGGCCGCGGCGGGTCCTGACGCGCGCGGGCGGACGGCCGGGCGACGTCCTCTACGTCACCGGCGCGGTCGGCGCGGCGGCTGCCGGCCTCGGCTGGCTGCGCGCCAGGGGGGCTGACGAGGCGCCGGCAGATGACCCCGGGGTCGCCGCCTGCGTGGACCGCTACCGCCGGCCGGAGCCGCGGTTCCGTCTGGGGGCCGTCCTTGGCGGGACGCGCGCGGCCAGCGCCTGCATGGACCTCAGCGACGGCCTGGCCGACGCCGTGGCCCAGATTGCCCACGCCAGCGGAACGGGCGCTGCCATCGACGCGGACCTGCTGCCCATCCCGGACGCTGCCGCCCGCTGGTTCGCCGCGCAGGGCCAGGACCCCGTGGCAGCCTCGGTGATCGGCGGCGACGACTACGAGCTGCTCTTTGCCGTCCCGCCCCGGCGCCGGGGCCGTTTCCGCACGGTCCTGCAGCAGGCCCGCGGCGTCCCGATCACACGGATCGGCGAGCTGACGGCCGGCACGGCCGTCACCCTGGTCCGCGGCGGCACAGCCGAGCCGCTGCCGGGCGGGTTCACGCACTTCTAGGGTAGCATGACGAGGTTTCCTCGAGTCCGGGGCTGGCTCGAGCAGCTGCTGCACACCCACGACACGCCGTCCCGGACCGCCGCCGCCTACGCCCTCGGCGTTTTCCTGGGCTTCTCTCCCTTCCTTGGCCTGCACACCGTGCTGGCGCTGGTCGTGGCGTTCGCCTTCGGCCTCAACCGGGTGGCGATCCTGCTCGGGGTCTACTCGAACCTGCCCTGGATCCTCGTGCCGTACTACAGCCTCGCCACGTGGCTGGGCGCCGCCCTGCTCCGGGTCGACATCCCGCCCGGCGCGCTCGAGGGAATCGTCACGTCGCTCGAGAACCGGTCCTGGCGCGAGTTCCAGACTGCCGCCCTGAGTCTCCGGCCGTTCCTGCGGGCGTTCACGCTCGGCTCGACGCTCGGCGCCGCCCTGCTCGCGCTCGCGGCCTACCGCGTCGCGTTCGTGATGATCTGCCGGCACCGCCGGCGGACGACCGTCCGGCAGGCGCAGGAAATCCAGGCAAATCCTGATATACCCCCTCCGGGTATCGAGCCCGGCCGGGTTGACCCGGAGCCTCCTGGCGGCTAGAGTGGAAGGGTCCCCCAGCGCCCCGGGGGACCAGAAAACTTATGTTTTTGAATCGCTCTTCCGGGCGCAAGTTCATCGTCACATCGCTGGCCGCCGTGTCGTTCGCGGCCCTCTACGAGACGACGATCCTCGATTCGCGGTACTTTGCCCGGCGGGTCGAGCATGAGGAGCTGACAGCCACGCCGGCCCCCGGCCGGAAGCTGCGCTTCATCGCCACCGGCTATTGCCGCGGGACGACCACCGCCTCCGGCGTCAACGTCCGGGCCGGCATTGTCGCCGCCGACCCCGACCTGCTGCCCGTCGGGTCGGTCGTCCAGGTCGACAAGCTCCCGGAGAAGTACAACGGCATCTACACGGTGATGGATACCGGCCCCAAGGTCCATGGCCGCCAGCTGGACATCTACCTCTGGAACTGCGACGAGGCGGTCCAGCTCGGTCGCCGGCACATGATGATCACCGTCCTCCGGATGGGCTGGAATCCCACCGCCAGCACTCCGAAGCTGATCGACCGGCTGTTCCGCCAGCGCGAGGCGGTGCTGCCGCCGCGGCCGGTCTGGCCGGCCTCGACTGAAAACGCCCAGCCCCCCCTCGGCGACGCCGCCCGCTAGGCCAGACTCCCCCAGCCCGGGCTGGCCGGTCCCTCAGGCCGGCTGGCGCTCCTGATCCTTGAACTGCAGCTGATACAGCGTGTGATACAGGCCGCGCTGCGCCAGCAGCGCCTGGTGGCTGCCGGCCTCCCGCAGCTCGCCCCGGTGCAGGACCAGGATGGTGTCCATGTCCTGGATGGTCGACAGGCGGTGGGCAATCGCCAGGGTCGTCCGCCCGGCCATCAGCACTTTCAGCGCGTCCCGGATGATCCGCTCGGTGTCGGTGTCCACGCTCGAGGTCGCCTCGTCCAGCACCAGGACCGCCGGGTTGAACGCCAGCGCCCGGGCAAACGACAGCAGCTGCTTCTGACCGACGGACAGGGTGGCCCCCCGCTCGGCCACCGGCTCCTGGTAGCGCTGCGGGAGCTGCTCGATGAAACGGTCCGCGTGCACCGCCTCGGCGGCGCGCCGCACCTCGTCGTCTGTAATCGCCGTGTTCCCCAGCCGGATGTTGCCGGCCACCGTGCCGGAGAACAGGTGGACGTCCTGCAGCACCAGGCCGAACTTCGACCGCAGCTCCCGGAGGTCCATGGCGCGGACGTCGACGCCGTCCACCAGGATCCGTCCGCTGGTGACGTCGTAGAAGCGCAGCAGCAGGTTGATGATGGTGGACTTCCCGGCGCCGGTGGCGCCGACAATGGCGACCCGCTCCCCGGCCTTGACCTCGAAGGTGACGTTCCGCAGCACATAGTCCTCGCCGCTGTAGGCGAAGGACACGTTGTCGAAGACGACCGAGCCGGGGGCCGTGGCGGCGGGAACGGCAGCCGCCACCGGCACGGCCGACGCGATGGTCGGCTGGGTGTCCAGCAGCTTGAAGATGCGCTCCGAGGAGGCCATCGATGCCTGCAGGACGTTGAACTTCTCGGACATGTCGCTGATCGGCCGGAAGAACCGCTGCGAGTACTGGAGGAACGCCACCAGCGACCCCAGCGTCAGCGTTCCCTGCATCGTCCAGCCGCCGCCGAACCAGATGATGAGCGCCGCCGCGAGCGCGCCGATCACCTCGATCGCCGGGTAGAAGACGGCGTAATAGAAGATTGACTGCACGTTGGCGTCGCGATGCGCGCGGTTGACCTCGTCGAAGCGGGCCGACGTGCGCGCTTCCTGCCGGAACAGCTGCACCGTGGACATGCCGGTGATGTGCTCCTGGAGGAAGGCGTTGATCCGGGCGATCCAGATCCGCACCGTGCGGTACGACTCACGGGCGTTCCGCCTGAACCACTGTGTGACGATCACGATCAGCGGCAGCACGGAGAAGGCGACGATCGCCAGGCGCCAGTCCATGACGACCAGGACGACCATGATGCCGAGCAGCATGAAGACGTCGCCGAAGATCGAGACCACACCGGCGGTGAACAGCTCGTTGAGCACGTCCACGTCGGTCGTGACGCGGGTCATCAGCCGGCCGACCGGGTTGCGATCGTAGAACTGCACGTCGAGCTGCTGCAGGTGGCGGTAAATCTGCAGCCGCAGGTCGTACATGATGCGCTGCCCGGTGAGCTGCAGCGTCCACGTCTGCAGGAATTCCAGCGCGAACGACCCCAGCAGGATGAAGAGGAACGCCCAGGCGATGCGGTCGAGGCCGGCCATGTTGCCCGTCGCGATGTGCTCGTCGATGGCGACCTTCATCAGGTACGGCTGCGCCAGCTGGAGCACCGAGGCGGTCACGATGGCCGCCAGCGCCATCGCGACCGCCGGGGCATACGGACGCAGGTACTGCAGCAGGCGCCGCATCAGGGCGCCGTCGTAGGCCTTGCCGAGGACTTCTTCGTCGTGGAGGGACACGCGTCAGCTCGCCGCCAGCTCTTCCTGCAGGAGCTGCTTGCGATAGAGGTCGGCGTAGAGGCCGCCCCGGCGCACCAGGTCGTCGTGGTGCCCCTGCTCGGCAATCCGCCCCTGGTCGATGACGACAATGAAGTCGGCGTGCCTGACGGTCGACACCCGGTGCGACACGATGATCGAGGTGCGGTGCCGCATGAACAGGCGCAGGCGGGTCAGGATCTCCTCTTCCGTATAGGTGTCCACCGCCGACAGCGCATCGTCCAGGACGAGGATTCCCGGGTTCATCATCACCGCGCGCGCGATGGCCGTGCGCTGCTTCTGTCCGCCCGACAGGGTGATGCCGCGCTCGCCGACGACCGTTTCGTAGCCCTTCGGGAAGCGCTCGACGTCCTTGTCGAGGCGCGCCACGCTCGACGCGTCGCCGAGCCGCCGGACGTAGTCGTCACCGGCCTTGGCCGCAGCCGGTCCGTGGCTGCCGAGCGCGACGTTGTCGGCGATCGTGTCCGAGAAGAGGAACGGCTCCTGGGGCACGAAGCCGATGGCGCCGCGCAGCCTGGCGAGCGGAATCTCCCGCACGTCCACACCGTCGAGGAACACCGTGCCCGGCGGCGGCTCGTGCAGCCGCGGCAGCAGGTTGATCAGGGTGGACTTGCCGGCCCCGGTGGCGCCCACGAGCGCCATCGTCCCGCCGGGCTCGATCCGCAGCGAGATGCCGTCGAGCACCGGCCGCGTGCTGCCGGGATAGGTGAACACGAGGTCGCGAATCTCGATGCCGCCGGTGAGGACGACGTCGCGGCCGGCCTGGGTGACATGGCGGTCGCTGATCTCCGGCACGGCGTCCAGCACCTCGAGCATCCGCTTCCACGACGCCATGCCGCGCTGCAGGATGTTCGTCACCCAGCCGAAGGCAATCATCGGCCAGCTGAGCATGACCAGGTAGGCGTTGAAGGCGACGAACTCGCCGAGCGTGATGCGGCCGCGGATGACTTCCCGGCTCCCGAGCCAGAGCACCAGCAGCGACCCGAAGCCGAGGAAGAGGGTCATGCTCGGGTAGAACAGCCCCTGGAGGCGAATCAGCACCCGGTTGCGGCGGATGTACTCCTGGTTCGCCCCCTCGAACCGGGCCACCTCGTGCGCTTCCTGGCTGTAGGCGCGGACGACCCGCACGCCGGCCAGCGCCTCCTGGACGACGGCGCTCAGCTCGGACAGCTGCGCCTGGATGGCTTCGAACCGTTTGTGGATGGCGCTGCCGAAATATTTCACGCTCACCGTGACGAGCGGCAGCGGCAGCAGCGCCATCATCGTCAGCCGGGCGTCGATCGACAGCATCAGGATGATGGCGACGACGAAGACGAGGAGGGTGTTGGACGAATACATGACGGCCGGGCCGATCATCATCCGCACCGCATTGAGGTCGTTGGTCGCGCGCGACATCAGGTCGCCGGTCCGGCGCCCGTGGTAGTACCCGAGCGGCATCTCCTGGAGGCGGGCAACGAAGGCGTTCCGGACGTCGAACTCGATGTCCCGCGAGGCGCCGATCAGGATGAGCCGCATGAGGTAGCGGAAGATGGCGCCAACGCAGGCGACGCCGAGCAGCAGGCCGCCGTAGAAGCCCAGCTTGGCGCGGGTCACCCCCGCCGTCAGGTCGTCGATGGCGTACTTGAGGATCCAGGGGGACAGCAGCTGGATCGCCGTCGAGGCCACGACGCAGGCGAGGCCGATGGCGAACTGGCGGCGGTAGCGATCGAGGAAAGGCAGCAGCCGGCGGACGGCGGGACGCATCTCTTCTGAGTATAAGGGGCAAGCACCGCCCCGGCGGACCGCAGGTGGGCGGGACGGAAAGGCTGAGTAGCGTGGTATACGTTATGTCCAGCCTGTCCCAGCGGGCGGCGCGCTGACGGGGCGCGACGGTGGCTTCATTCCGGGGCGAGAGATCCCATGCGACTTCGTTTACGTGCGACACCAGTCCTCTGCCTGGCGTTCCTGTTGACTGCCCTGCCGGCCGCCGCCCAGTACGGCGCGGCCGGACTCGCCGATCCCGCCACCGGCGAGACCTATCACGTCGAGATCGGCGGCTACCTCTGGAACCCGACGCCGACCATCACCATCTCCAGCGAGGCCCTCGGCATCATCGGCAGCCGGATCGATTTCGTCGAGGACTTCGACATCGAGAAGGCCACCTTCAAGCAGCTGAAGGTGGTGCTGCGGCCCGGCCGCAAGCACAAGCTGCGCTTCGAGTACACCCCGATCCGCTACAGCAACGACAACGCCCGGCTCGACCGCAGCATCATCTTCAACGGCCAGCGCTTCGACATTTCGCTGCCGGTGGCGACGGAGCTGAAGTGGAACGCGATGCGGTTCGGCTACGAATGGGACTTCGTCTACCGCGATCGCGGCTTCTTCGGGCTGCTGCTGGACCTGAAGTACACCGACGTCCAGGCGTCGATCGAGAACGTCTTCGTCGGGCGGGAGTTCGTCAGCGCCAAGGCCCCCATCCCGACCATCGGCGTCATCGGCCGCGTCTACCCCGCGCCCAACGTCTCGCTGACCGGCGAGTTCACCGGCTTCAAGCTGCCCGAGCGCATCGACGAGAATTACAAGGGCAAGTACTACGACTTCGACTTCTACGGGACGGTCAACTTCACCGATCACGTCGGCGCGCAGGCCGGCTACCGGTCGCTGACCGTCTTCTACCTGGTGGACGAGGACGAAGGCGACCTGAAGCTGAAGGGGTTGTATTTCGGCGGCGTCGTCCGCTTCTGAGCCCGCTGCCAGGCCTCACAGGGGCTTGACCCAGACCCCCAGGAACCGCTGATCGCGGCTGCCGGGATCCGCCTCCGACGGGCGGAACCCGGCGCTCGCCCCGAGGCGGAGCGCCAGCCCGCCGCGCGCGCGGTCGAGCGGCACCTCGACATCGCGCTCTTCGCCCGGCGCCATCCGCACGTCCTCTTTCCACGAGCCCGCCTCGAGCGTCACGCGGTTTTCCACCGGCCCGTTCCGCAGCCGCAGCCGGGCTGCATCCGCCGGCGCGTCGGGCTGGATGACGACCGTCGAGTGGCGGGCGCCGCCGACCCAGAAGGCCTCCGGCTCCGGATAGCTCCGGTCGTCCAGGAAGAAGACCCTGGTGCCGGCGTACTGGACCGCCCGCCGCGCCGCGTCTGCCGTGAGGCGCTCCCCGGGCGTGAAGATGCGGAGCGGCACGATCGTGAGCGCCTGCACCGTCCGCCGCGCCTCCTCGTCGCCGCCGAGGAAGAGCGCGTTCACCGGCAGCGGAAATGTCAGCTCGATGGGGGGTGCGGGCAGCGCCACGGTCTTCAGCGCGAACTGGTCCCGCGCAATACCGGCCATGACCCAGCCGCGCGCCTCCGCGGGGACCGCCAGCTGGTAGCGGCCCGCCGGCAGGGGGGGCACCGCGAACATGGGCGGGATGTCACGGCCGCCGGACCGCACCGTCGGCGAGCGGGTCATCTCGATCCGGATGCGTCCGGCCAGTTGCCGGGAGGGCACGCGTGACCAGCGATCCACTTCCAGCGCCAGCCGGCGCGGATGCCGGGCCAGCGCATCGAGCAGCTGCATCTGCGACCGGACCGAGGCCCGGCCGGTCGTCCCCTCGAGCGCCCAGACCGTCGTGGACGCCGCCATGGCCGCTGCCGCGAGCAGCGCCGCGGCCAGCGTCGGCAGCCAGCCGCGCTCGCGCAGCCGGCCCGTCCGCTCGGCGGCACGAAGGACGAGCCAGACGAGGACTGCCGCCGCCACCCACACGGCGGCTGCCCGGAGCAGCGGGAGATCGGTCTCGCGCGCCCACGACGGCGCCGCGGCGGTCAGGTCGGCCGCGCGCCCCATCCATTCGAGCCAGAGCGCCGGGAAGCCCCGCGTGTTGTACGCCAGCCGGCCTCGTTCCGCCCCGACCACGATGCCGGAGGCGAGGGCCGTGGCAACGAGCGCGGAACAGGCCAGCACGCGGCTGGCGCGGCCGTGCATCATCGTCCAGGCGGCGGCGGCCGGCACCGCGAACAGCGGCAGCACGGGCGCACAGAAACGCGCGGGCGCGCTCCATCCGCCCCACCACATGGCGAAGTGGGTGACCGTCAGGAGGTACGGGATCACCACGAACAGCAGTTCGAGGGCGACCCGCCTGGAAGCCCGCCGGGTGAGCATCCCCCCCAGGCCGGCACAGGCGACGGCCACCACCGGCGCGTAGGCCAGGAGGCCGAATCGCTGATCGAACAGCAGGCCGAGCAGCCCTCCCGGCACGAACCGGAACGAGCCGATTTCCCCGGCGCCGTACGGCGCGGATGGATTCGGGGTGCCGTAGATGGCGATGAAGAACCCGACCCACGAGACGGCGCTCACGGCAGGAACGGCGAGGAAGGCGACCGCCTTCCCTGCCGGATTCTTCGTCCGCGCGAGCCGCAGGAGGACGAGCGCGCCGAGGCCGGCCGCCAGCACGGCAAAGCGGGAATGCAGCCACGGGAGCGCCGCCAGCGCGGCGCCGTGGAGCAGCCACGGCCGCGTGCCCGCGTCCCCGGACTGCGATTCGCCATCCGCGCGGAGGAGCGCCCAGACGCCCGTCAGCGCCAGGACGCCGCCGGCGCCATCGGGATAGACCGTGAAGCTCTGGAAGATCGCGGTCACGGGCAGGGTGACCGCTGCCCAGCCGAACCAGGCGGCGCCGGTGCGGTGCGTCGCCAGCCAGGCCACGTGCCAGACGAGCGCGGAGCCGGCAGCCGCCAGCAGCACGAGAAAGACCACGACCGCGGGGTAGCCGCCAAGGGCGAACGCCGGCGCGACCAGCACCGGCAGACCGGGAGCGTGCACCGAATAGATGCGTCCGTCGCGGCCGCGCTTCTGCACGTGCGGCGGCAGGTCGCCCGCGTAATACGCGCGGTAGTCTCCCCGCCGGTGCACGTCCTCGATGGTGAGATCGCCGTCGAGCAGCAGGCTCTGGGCAATCACGAGGTAGTGCGGTTCGTCGCCGCCGGGCAGCACCGGCGAGACACGCCATGCCGATGCGCCGAACAGCACGCACGCCAGCAGCGCGGCGGCAAGCCGGGGCCGGCGCATGCCCACGGCTGCCGGCCCGAGCGCCGAGACGAGCGCCGGCACGAGCATCAGGAGCAGCACGGCCAGCCACAGCACGAGGGCGAGCGGACCGAGCCAGAGCAGGAAGGCGGGAGGCACCGGCAGCGGCAGCCACGGCAGGAGGGCAAAGCCGAGCAGCGCGACCGGCCTGATGGATCCGCCCGACCACTGCCACCCGTAGATGGCCGCCCCCGCGGCGACCGACAGCAGCACTGCGGCCGCCGACACCGGCAGCACCGCCAGCCGCGCCCCCCCTTCGGAGGCGAAGCCCACGGTTCCCTGGCACAACCAGGCAGCGAGCGCGGCGAGCAGTGCGGCGCCGTGGGGAGCGAATCGGAGCATGCGGGGTATCGGCGCTGGGGACTGCCGCGGAGTCCGGCTTAGAATTGACGGCATTCTACATGGACGAACGGCGCGACACCATCATCCGGCGCCTGGCGCGCGCCGCGCTCGCCTGCACCCTCGCGCTGACCCTGGCGATCGTGATGACGTGGCCGCTGGCGTCTGGCTTCGGCAGCCTCGGCAAGGTCCGCAGCGATGATGCCGACGGCATGTATGCCGTCTGGAACGTCGCCTGGGTGGCGCGCACGCTGACCGACGATCCGCGGCACCTGTTCGACGCGAACATCTTCTATCCGCACCGCCTGACGCTTGCCTTCTCCGAGCTCAATCTCGTCGCGGGCATTGTCGGCATCCCCGGCTGGCTGGCGACGCGCAATCCCCTGGTCGCGCACAACTCGGCGCTGCTGTTCGCGTTCGCCTCGTCCGTCCTGGGCGCCTGGCTGCTGGCCCGGCGGCTGTCGGGCAGCGCCGCGGCAGCCCTTGCCGCCGGCGTCATCTACGGCTTCTGCCCGTACTTTTTCGCGCACTCCCCCCACATCCAGCTGCTGATGGGCGGTGGCATTCCGCTCGCGCTCCTGATGCTGCACCGGCTCGTGGACGCACCGTCGCCCCGCCGCGGGGCGGCGCTCGGCCTCGCGCTGGCGGCGCAGGCGCTCGCCTGCGCCTACTACGGCATCTTCGCCGGGCTGATGGTCGGCTACGCGACGCTGTTCCTTGGCGTCAGCCGCGGCCTCTGGCGGCAGCCCCGCTACTGGTACGCCATCGGCATCGGCGCGGCCGTGGCCGCGGCCTGCGTCACGCCGTTCTTCATCCCGTTCCTGAAGATCCAGGAGGGGGGCTTCTACCGGACGCTCGACGAGAGCCGCCGCTACTCGGCCAACCTCGCGAGCTATCTGGCCTCCCCCGCGCACGCGCATCGCTGGCTGCTCGAGCTCGGCGCGGCGTTCGGCCGCTGGCGCGAGGTCATGTTTCCCGGGTTCGTCGCGGTGGCGCTCGGCATCGCCGGCCTCGCCGCAGGCTGGCGCCGAACGCCGGGCGAGCGCCGCGGCGCACGCGATCGCGAGACCGTCCTCCTCTACGGCTCGCTTGGCCTGCTGGTGGTGTGGGCCTCGTTCGGGCCGGCTGCCGGCCTGTACACCGTGCTCTTCAAGGCGGTGCCGCTCTTTTCGTTCCTGCGCGCTCCCTCGCGTTTCGCCGTCGCCGTTCCGCTGGTGCTCGGCGTGCTGGCGTCGCTCGCCCTCGCGCGGCTCGCCGCGCGCCCGCGCCTGCTGGTGAGCTGCGCCGTGGCGGCGCTGGCGGCAGCCGAGGTCAGCGTGCTGCCCTTCCCGTGGACGCAGGCCCCGCCCCTGCCACGGCCCTACCGGATGCTGGCCGGGCTGCCGCAGGGGCCGACCGCCGAGTTCCCGTTCTACGGCGAACGGGTCGCCTTCCACCTCCACACGCAATACATGCTGTTCTCGACCGCGCACTGGCAGCCGCTCCTGAACGGCTACAGCGATCACATCCCGGCCGATTTCCGGCAGACCGCGGCCATCCTCGACTCGTTCCCGTCGACCGACACCTTCGTCACCCTGCGCCGCTACCGCGTCCGCTACATCGGGCTGCACTGGGACATGTACGGGCCGCGGCAGGCGGAGATCCGCGAGCGCCTGGCGCCCTTCCAGCAGCACCTGCGCGAGCTCTCTGCGGATGAGCGGATGACGCTCTACGAGATCGTGTCGTTCCCGTAAGCCGCCGGGTGGGCGCCGGAGGGCGTCAGCGCGACGCGCGGGGGGTGGTCAGCGGACGGCCCGCGTCGCGGCCGTAGAGCATCCGGTAGTCTTCCGCCGTCCCGAGGATGCGCTTCACGTAGTTCTGCGTTTCCGGGAAGGGGATGTCGTCGATGAACTCGTCTTCGGCCACGCCCGGACGCTCGGCCTTCCAGCGGACCACCCGGTTCTCGCCGGCGTTATAGCTGGCGAGCGCGAAGTGCGCCCCGTCGAACTGTTCCACCAGGCGTGAGAAGTAGAGCGTGCCGAGCCGGATGTTGGTCTCCGGCACGGTGAGCGACGCCGGTGAAAACCTCCGCACCCCCAGCGTCCGGGCCAGGCGGCGTCCGGTGGCCGGCAGAACCTGCATCAGCCCGACGGCATTGGCCACCGATCTGGCCGAGGGATCGAAGGTGGACTCCTGGCCGATGAGCGCCGCGATCATGTAGGGATCGAGATTCCTGGCCTTGGCGTGCTTGCGGATCAGGTCCCAATAGACGAGCGGGAAGAGCACCTGGCGAATCTCGACCGGCAGCTCGTGTCCGCCCGACGTCAAGGACTGCGGATAGGCGCGGCGCATCAGCGTGATCGCGCGTCGCAGCTCCCCCTTCTGGTGGTACGCCCAGGCGATCGTCGCCTCGACGGCCGGGCTCGTCCCCCACTGGCGCTGCGCGAACCGCAGCTCCCCCAGAGCATCGTCGTACATCCCGTTGGCCAGCAGGATCCGGATGCGGTCCGCGGTGGGAGGGGGCGCCACGGCCGCCGTCGCAGGCTGGAGCGAGGCCGGGACCGGCTGGTCAGGTGCCGTGCCCCGGCGTGCGAGCCGCTTTTCCGCGAGGCGGCCGTAATACGAGTTGCCGTAGTCGTCGTGGACCACCCGGAACCGCGCCTCGGCCTCGCTCCCGGCGCCCAGCCGCCCGTGTGACCGGGCCGCCCAGTAGAGGAACGACGGCCGGTAGTCGGAGCGCGGAAACGTCGTCGCCGCCCCTTCGAACATCCTGATGGTTTTCGCGTAGTCGCCGGTCCTGTAGCTCCACCAGCCGGCCTTCCAGGCTGCCCGCTCCGCGCGGCTGCCGGCGGGGAACTTCTCGTAGAGCTCGGTGAATGCCGCCGCCGCGCTCGCATCTTCGTTCCGCAGGATGTAGTGGGTGCCGAGGTTGTTGAGCGCCTCTTCCGACCACGAGCTGTCGGGGAACTCGTTGACCAGCGCCCGTGTCCGCGCCACGTATTCGTCGTGCTGGCCAAGCTCGCGCAGCGCCGAGAGGTGGAAGAACCGCGCCTCCGCCTTGCGCGAGGCCCGGTCGAGATACGGCTTGAGCGCGTCGCGCGCGGCGGCGTAGCGTTTCAGATAGAAGTCGCATTCCGCCACGCGCAGGTCGGCCAGCTCGCGGTCGTCGCCGCCCGCCTTCTGGCGGACGTCCTGGAACGCGGCGCGCGCGTCGGCATAGCGCCGCGCGCCGAAGAGCATGGCGGCGCGCCCGAGGTCCAGCTGGTAGCCGGTCTTGACGATCTGATCCTGCAGGGCCGTGAGGTGCGAGGCGGCCGCCGTCGCGGCGCTGCTCAGGGCGAACTCGTAATAGACGCGCAGGTAGGCTTCCGCGGCGGTCTTGCGATCCCCGGCCGCCAGTGCGGCGCGGCCCAGGCGCGACAGCACCTCTTCGCTGACGAGGTGCTGGTCAGCGGCCAGGCGCTGGTAAATGCCGACGGCGGCGCGGGCGTCGCCGGCCGCTTCGGCGGCTTCCGCCTGGGCGAGCGCGGCCGCCAACGCGATGGCGCCGGCCGGTTTGCGCTCCACCAGGGACCCGAGGGTTCGGCGCGCCTCCGGCAGCTGCTCGAGCCGGAGGTGCGCGAGGCCGCGGTAATAGTCCACGTACTCGGATACCGCGTTGCTTGGCTGCACCCGCTTCAGGGCGGCGAGCGCCGGACCGTAGTCTCCCGACTGATACAGCTGCACCGCCGCCGCGAGCCCGTGGTTGGCCGACGCCTTGGCCGGCGCCGCGCGCTCGGCCGCCGAGGGCACGAGCCAGAGCTCGCTGGCAGTGCTCGGAAGCGCCTGGTGCCGCGTCGGGGTTGGCGGGGACTGGAAGGTCGGCGGGGAACCGGAGGCGAGCGTCGCGAGGCCGATCGCGACCATCTGGAGCACACGCACCATCACGCGGATCCGCCCAGGCGCGAGGGATCGCTGGCCGCGCGGGCGGAGGCCGCCGGCGCCAGCGAGCGGCGCATCGCCTCGGCCGCGCGCGCCGCCGTCAGGTGCGCCAGGTTCACCGACGCATGCCGCGCCAGCATCTGGATGGCCTCGGGCCATGCCGCCGGCGTCTCCCGCGGGCTGTCCGCGCCGTCATCGGCATAGAGCACCGCGACCGGCTGCCCGCCGACGAGCAGCGGCACGGCGAGCGCCGCGCGATCGGGGGGCAGCTCGGCAAACGGCGGCGCGAAGGGCCCGGAACCGCTGGTGACCACCGGCTCGCCGCGCCGGAGGGCGTCGGCCAGCAGGTGGTCGTCTTCATGGCCGGCCTGCAGCGTCGCCGCCTCCCCGTCGAAACCGGCCGCCTTCCAGCCGCGAAGCTGTCCCCCGTTGACCACGAAGAGCGCCACCCGTGACGATTCAGCGGCGGCGTGCGCCAGCAGCGCGGCGAGCACATCGGAGAGCGATCGCGCGGCGTCCATGGTCCGGATGCCGCCGAGCAGCCGCTCGACGATGGCCAGCTGGGCCTGCCGCTCGGCGGCGCGGGCAGCCGCTGCTCCGTCGGTTGCCTGCTGCGACAAGCGCGCGGCGTCTTCCGCGCGGCCGCGGCGCTCGTCCTCGAGCGCCGCCTCGACGGACTGGCGTGAGGAGAGCAGGCCGTCCACCTGCTGCCGGAAATGCTCCACCTGACGGGCGGCGGACTGCAGCTCCTGCTGCAACTCCTCGCGCGCGCCAGCCAGCTGCTGACGTTCGCTCGCGAGCCGGCTGGCGAAGCGATCGCGCTCGTCCGCCAGGGCCCGCTCGTGCGCCTCGCGCAGGCTGGCGAGTTCCGCGGCGGCGTCGTCGCGGGCCCGGGCCACCGCCCCGGCCGCTTCCTCCCGCTGTCGTGCGGCGGCCTGGAGCGCCCCCTCGCGTTGACGCGCGGCCGCGTCGGCGGCCTCTTCCCGCACCCGCGTGACGGTGTCTTCAGCGGCCTGCTCCGCCTCGGTCCGCAGGCGCAGGGTTTCCGCCACCATCCGCCGTTCGGCCTCGGCCCGGACCGCGGCGACCTCCGACTCGAGCCGCGCCGTCCATTCCGCGCGGACCGCGTCCACACGCGCCGACCAGCGCCCCTCGGCTTCCGCCTCGGCGGCGCGGCGCGCCGCCTCGACCTCGTCCTGGTGCCGGGTGGTGAAACTGGTGAGCTGCTCCTCTAACTCTTCCTGGAGCCGCCTGCCAATTGCGTCGATCGCCGAACGAAGCGAGTCCTCGGCCATTTTTGGCATTATCGGGTCCGCGATCGGGCAAGTCAAGCCGCCGATGGCGGCACAACTCCTGCCACAACAATAAGTTGACGGGATTGGCCGGCCGCCGTACAATGAAGGTCGGTCAACCGGCGTACGGGGGCGACCTAGATTCGACGGAGGTACTGTTTCGCAGGATGCGTGCCGAGGACCATCACCCTCGTTAATCCGATGGAAACAACCATAACTGCGGATTCGCAGCTCGCACTCGCAGCCTAAGAACCTGTGAGCGTCTACCCTGGTCAGCCTGTGGGCCGGGAGTAGATGTCATTTTAGCAGGCTGGTTCCTGACGGCCGCTCCCGGACGTCGGGGATGAGATTTTCCGGGGCTGGCTCCTGGCGGTTCTTCGCCGCTTCTCCACGTCAGGGGCGACAATTCAGAAGCGGATACGCATCGTAGATTCCTGCGGGGATGTATTTTCGGACGCGGGTGCGAATCCCGCCGCCTCCATTACTCTGACTTCGCTCGGTGGGCCCTTTAGTTTCCCCACCTCGCTTGCCCCGCCGAAGCGCGAAGCGCGAAGGCGGGCTGCCCTCCAGCCTTCGCTCCCGATCCAGGCGAAGGCTGCCCCGCCGAAGCGCGGAGCGCGAAGGCGGGCCCCAGTTCCTCGGTACAATGCCGCCCATGTTCAGACTCGACGGCAAGACCGCGCTGGTGACCGGCGCGGGATCAGGGATTGGCGAAGCCATCGCCCGTACGCTGGCGGGCGCCGGCGCCGCCGTGTACGTCACGGATCGCGACGAACCGAATGGAACCCGGGTGGCCGAGGCCATCCGCGCCGCCGGCGGCACCGCGGACTTCCGCGCGCTCGACGTGGCCAGCGACACGGCGTGCGCGCAGGTGGCGGCGGATGTCGAAGGACGGCACGGCGCGCTCGACGTCCTCGTCAACAACGCCGGCATCGGCCACGTCGGGACGGCGGTCACCACGGCCGCCGACGACATGGACCGCCTCTACGCCGTGAACGTCCGCGGCGTCTTCAACGTCTCGAAGGCCTTCATCGGCCGGATGCTGGCGCGCAAGTCCGGTGTGATCATCAACATGGCCTCCATCGGCGGTCTCCTCGGCATCCGCGACCGGCTGGCCTACTGTCACCACGAAGTTCGCCGTCGTCGGACTGACCAAGTCGATGGCCATGGATCACGCGGGCGACGGCGTCCGCGTCAACTGCGTCTGCCCCGGGCGGGTGCGAGACACCGTTCGTCAACGCCCGCCTCAAGGAGTATCCCGACCCGGACGCGGCCTTCCGCGAGATGTCCTCGACACAGGCGCTCGGACGGATGGGCACCCCGGAAGAGATTGCCGCCGCCGTGCTCTACCTGGCGAGCGACGAGGCCGCGTTCATCACCGGAACCGCCTTCATCATCGATGGGGGGTGGAGTATGGGGAAATAGGGTTCAGGGTTCAAGGTGCAAGGTGCAGGGTTCAAGGTGCAAGGTTCAGGGTGCAGGTTCAAGGTGCAGGAACAGGGCGTGAGGTGAGGCGTGGCGGTCGAGGGGTTGAGCGGGAAAGTGGCGCTGGTCACGGGCGGGGGGCGGGGGATCGGCAAGGCTATCGCGCTGGCGCTGGGGCGGGCGGGGTGCCGGGTGGCGATCAACTACTACGTTGAGCCGGAGCTCGCGCAGGGGACGGTCGGCGAGTTGCGGGCGCTCGGGGTGGACGCTTGCGCGGTGCCCGGTGATGTGGGGGCGGCCGAAGACGTCACCCGCATGATCGATGCGGTGGTCGGCGCGGTTCGGGCGGCTCGATGTGCTCGTCAACAACGCCGGCACACAGACCTGGACGCCGTTTCTCGACGTGACCCTGGCGGAATGGGAGCGCGTCATCCGCACCAATCTCACCGGCTGCTTTCTGTGCACCCAGGCCGCGGCGCGCCGGATGAAGAGCAGCGGCGGCGGCACGATCGTCAACATCGGGTCCGGCTGCAACAAGGTGCCGTTTCCCGGCCTGGTGGCCTACACCGCGAGCAAGGGCGGCATCGAGATGCTGACCAAGGTGTCGGCGGTGGAGCTGGCGCCGCTTGGCATCCGCGTGAACTGCGTGGCGCCGGGCGCGGTCGAAGTCGAGCGCACGCGCCTCGAAGTGGACGACTACGCCGGCACCTGGGGCGCCATCACCCCGCTGCGCCGCGTTGGCCAGCCGGACGACATCGCCAACGCCGTGCGCTTCCTCGCCAGCCCCGACGCCGCGTTCATCACCGGCCAGACGGTCTGGGTGGACGGCGGCCTGTTCACCCAGCCGCCCTGGCCGGACCGGTCCTGACCCTGCCATGCTGCTCTTCGCCTTCCTCCGCGACCCGCGCGCTCCCGGCCTCGACACCCGGCGGCTCGACCCCGACTTCACGAAGATCCGCTGCCCGCTCTGCGGCTGGCAGCCGCAGAAGTCCGACCGCTGGCGGTGCGCGCCGGGCTGCCAGCATCGCTGGAACACGTTCGACACCGCCGGCATCTGCCCGGGCTGCGGCAAGACCTGGGACGAGACCGCCTGCCTCAAGTGCGGCGGCTGGTCTCGCCACGAGGACTGGTACGTCCGCGCGGACGACTGATCCCGCGTGCCCCGGCTTCACACGCCCGCGGCAGTCGATGGCTGCCCTGCTGCGCCTGATGACCGGCCCGTCACACGGTTCAGCTGCCCCGCCCCGCCGGTCCCCGCGAAGTATCATGGGAACACCTTGAGTGCGCGACGTTTCTGCATCCCGGGCGCTGCGGCAGCCGCGGTGCTGACGGCCGTAATGGCGCTTGCGCCGGCGGTCCAGACGCAGGCGCCGCTCCCCTACACCGTGCTCTCGCGCGAAGGCCGGCGTCCCCTGCCCATCCGCACCATCAGCGGACAGGAGATGGTGGCGCTGGACGACCTGACGAAGCTCTTCGACGTGACCGCCCGCGAAGACGCGCTGGCCGGCGGCCTGACGATTTCAACCAAGACCCAGACGATTGCCCTGACGCCCGGCCAGGCGCTGGCCTCGGTTGGCGGACGCGTCGTCTCGCTCCCGGCGCCGCCGGCGCGCGACGGCCGCGCCTGGTACGTGCCGCTCGACTTCCTGCCGCGCGCGCTCGGCCCGGCGCTCGGGACCCGCGTCGAGCTGCGCCGTCCCTCGCGCCTGATCGTGGTCGGCGACATTCGCATCCCGCGAATCACCGCCCGCGCGGAAGCCGCTGGACGGCAACGCCCGGATCACCTTCGACGTCAGGCCGGCCACGCCGCACGCCGTGACCCAGGAAGCCGGACGGGTGCTGATCCGCTTCGAGGCGGAAGCACTCGACGCCACCCTGCCCGCGTCCCCCGCGCCGGACCTGATCCAGGGCATCCGCCCGGCCGAGACCGGCCCGGTCATCGTGGTGGATCTCGGTCCGCGCTTCGTCTCGTTCCGATCCGCCGATGCGCCCGGCGAGCGCGGCGCGGGCCGGATTACGCTGGACGTCCTCGCCGCGGCGGCCCGGCCCGAGGGAACCCCGGCGCCACCGCCCGCAGCGGCGGCAGACCCGCCGCCGCTGCTCGGCCTGACGCCGCCGGGCGGAATCCGGACGATCGTGATCGATGCCGGGCACGGCGGCGACGAGCACGGCGCGCGCGGCCCCCAGGGCGTGGAGGAAAAAGACATCACGCTCATCGCGGCCCGCCGCCTGAAGGCCGCCATCGAGGCCCGGCTGGGGTCGCTCGTCATCCTCACCCGGGACGGCAACCAGACCGTCGGGCTCGACGAGCGTGCGGCGGTCGCCAACAACAACAAGGCCGACCTGTTCATCAGCCTCCACGCCAACGCCTCCGTCCGGCCGTCCGCGGCGGGCGCCGAGGTCTTCTACCTGAGCCTGGCCGACTACGGCGACCAGGCGCAGCGCGTGGCCCAGGCCGAAGGGGACGCGCTCCCGGTGTTCGGCGGCGGCGCCCGCGAGCATCGACGTCATCCTGTGGGAGATGGCGCAGGTCCGCCACATCGATGCCTCGGCCCAGTTCGCGCAGCTCGTCGAGGCGTCGCTGCGCGAGCGGATCCCGATGAGCCCGCGCGCCCTCCAGCAGGCGCCATTCCGCGTGCTCGTCGGCGCCAACATGCCGGCCATCCTCGTCGAGATGGGGTTCATCTCGAACCCGGATCAGGAAAAGCAGCTGGCGTCCGACGCGTTCCAGTCCGCCTTCGTGCAGGGGCTCGTCGAGAGCATCGTCCGCTTCCGCGACAGCCGCGGGCGCGCCCCGGCTCCCGTCCCGCCGCCCGCGCCCGCTCCCGCCCCCGGCGTGCCCGAGGCCCGGGACTGATGTTCCGTCGAGCGCTTCCCGCGGCGGCCATCGCGGTCGTTGCCGTCGTCGGCGCCTGGCTGCTCTTTGTCGGCCTGCCGCGCTGGTATGCGCGCCCCGACCCGGCCGCGCCCGCGCCCGCCGCGGCGCCCGCCGAACCCGTGCGCAAGATCACCGCGACGCTCTACTTCATCTCGGAGGACGGCATGTCGCTCGTCGGCGTCCAGCGCGAAGTGCCGTTCGGCGACCCGGTCGTCGAACAGGCCCGCCGGATCGTCGAAGCGCAGCTCGAGCCGGCGCCCGGCGCCGCTGGCCTCGGCCGTGCCGGCCGGGACGACGCTGCGCGGGATCTATGTGGCGGAGCGCGACTGCGACTCGGGCGGCGCGTCGTGCAAGCGCGATGCGTTCGTCGACCTCAGCCCCGAGGCGCGCACCAGGCACACCGGCGGCGCGCTCGACGAGCTGTTCTCGATCTACGCGATTGTCAACGCCGTGACCGCGAACCTGCCCGCGATCTCCCGCGTGCAGATCCTCGTGGACGGCAAGGAAGTGGATACGCTCGCCGGCCACGTCGACCTGCGCCATCCGCTCGAGAAGAACCTCAGATGGGTCAGGATGGAAAAGGACGAGCCATGACGACGAGAACCGATGGGCGAGCGGCGAACCAGCTGCGCGAAACGCGCATGACGCCGGGCTTCCTGCTGCACGCCGAAGGATCGGTGCTGATCGAAGTCGGCCGCACCCGCGTCATCTGCAGCGCCAGCGTGGAGGACCGGGTGCCGCCGTTCCTCCGGAACAGCGGCAAGGGATGGGTCACCGCGGAGTACGGCATGCTGCCGCGCGCCACGACGACCCGGACGCAGCGCGAGGCCAGCGCCGGCAAGGTCGGCGGCCGGACCCAGGAGATCCAGCGGCTCATCGGCCGCTCGCTGCGGTCGGTCATGCGCCTGCCCGAGCTCGGCGAACGCACGGTCTGGGTGGACTGCGACGTGATCCAGGCCGACGGCGGCACCCGCACCGCGGCGATCACCGGCGGGTTCGTGGCGCTCGTGCTGGCGCTGCGCAAGCTGCGCGACAGCGGCGTCCTCCGCTCGCTCCCGGTGCAGGATCACGTCGCCGCCACCAGCGTGGGCGTCGTCGGCGGCACGCCGATGCTCGACCTCGCCTACGAAGAAGACTCGCGCGCCGACGTCGACATGAACGTCGTCAAGACCGGGGACGGCCGGTTCATCGAGGTGCAGGGCACCGCCGAAGGGCCGCCGTTCGAGCGGACGGCGCTCGACAGCCTGCTGGAGCTGGCCGATGCCGGCATCCGCGATCTGGTCGAGCAGCAGCGCGCCATCACCGGCCCGCTGAAGTGAAGATCCTGCTGGCCACGACCAATCCCGGCAAGATCCGCGAGATCGCCGGCATCCTGCAGGACGCGCCCGTCGAGCTCGTCACGCTGCAGGCGTTTCCCGGCGTGCCGGAGCCCGAAGAAACCGGGACGACCTTCGCCGAGAACGCGCGGCTGAAGGCGCTCTACTATTCGGCCGCCACCGGGCTGCCCGGCCTGGCCGACGATTCCGGGCTCGAGATCGACGCGCTCGACAACCTGCCGGGCGTGCACTCGGCGCGCTGGGAGGGCACGGACTACGCCGTGAAGTTCCGGAAGATCTACGAGCGGCTGCGCGAGCGCGGCGCCGCCGGCAGCCGCGGCGCGGTTCGTGGCCGCGGTGGCCTTCGCGCGGGATGGCCGCATCGAGTTCGAGAGCGAGGGGGTGGTGCACGGCGAGATTGCCCCGGAGCCGCGCGGCAGCCACGGGTTCGGCTACGACCCGATTTTCTTCTTCCCTCCGCTCGGGCGCACGCTGGCGGAGGTGGACGGCGCGGCGAAAGCCGCCGTCAGCCATCGCGGCGCGGCGTTCCGCCGCGTTGGCGACTACCTGCGCACGCTGCCGCAGGCCAGGCCGCGGTCCTGATTCCGGCCCCGGGCAGGTGTCAGGGGCCGAACAGGAAGGCCAGCGCCTCGGGCAGGCGCGCGGCCCAGGCGTCTTCCGAGTGCCTGGCCCCTTCCTCGATAGTCAGCTTGAGGCGCTTTGGTCCGAGCCCCGCCCTGCGGAGCGTCGTGGCCAGCGCGCGAACGTTCTCCACCGTCTCGACGTCCACCTCCGGCCGGCCGGTTTCGGCCGTTCCCACGCCCAGATAGACGCGCGAGGGCCAGCGCGCCGCCCGCCGCGCCCGCCGGAGCAGGTGCCCGCCGCCGACATAGAGCGACGGACTTTCGATGAGCAGGCGGCCGAACACGCCGGGCCGGTCGAGCACCGCCAGCAGCGCGGCCACGCCGCCGTAGGACGAGCCGCCGAAGGCGCGCCCGGACGTCCGGCGGACGACCGGGTAGGTGCGCTCGATGAAGGGCACGACTTCGCGCGTGACGAAGTCCACGTACTGGCGGCCGAGCGGATCCCGCGCGTCCGGGTTGCGCTCGTCCTCCACGGGCAGGTACTCGCGGGCGCGGCGGCGCTCGCCGTGGTCGATGCCGACCACCAGCAGCGGCGGGATCCGGCCGGCGCCGACCAGCGCGTTCAGCGCGTCCGGCACCCGCCAGGTGCGTCCGCCAAATGCCCGGTCCGGTTCGAACAGGTTCTGGCCGTCGTTCAGGTACAGGACCGGGGTGGGCGAGGCGCCCCCCCTGCCGCGAAAGCGCGGGCGCAGGACCGTGATGCGGCGGCGGGCGGCGAGGGGCTTACTGTCGAGGAAGTGAATCTCCAAGGGGTTCAAGGTGCAAGGTGCAAGGTGCAGGGTTCACCAGGTGCAGGGTTCACCAGGTGCAGGGTTCACAGGCGCAGGGTTCACAGGTGCAGGGTTCACCAGGTGCAGGATAGCCTAGCTGACGACCCCCCAGAACCTTGCACCGTGCACCTTGAACCCCGGAACCCTGCACCCTGAACCCCCGGCTGCTAAAGGAAGCCCGAAGGGCTTCCTCAGAAGCCGGGCCTCAGATTGAACTGCCAGAGCCAGCCGCGGCCCGGGCGGTCGAGCGGGCGGACGTAGTCGATTTCCCCCACGGCGAAGCCGAACAGGTTGACGCGCATCGCCACGCCGGCGCTCGACACCGGGTCCTTGTTCGAGCCGCCGAAGAGGGTGCTGGTGCTCTGGCCCCAGGCCACGCCGCTGTCGGCGAACACCGCCATCTCGATCGGGAGCGGCCCGTAGAAGTTGTCGCGGCTGAACACGCCCCAGAGCGGAAAGCGCAGCTCGGCGTTGAACACGGCGAGCCGGCTGCCGAGCAGGCGATCGAAGGCCTGGCAGCTGCCGTCGGCCGGGGCCACGCCGTTGCGGCTCAGGCACTCGAACGCCTCGAAGGAGCCGGAGTCGTAGCCGCGGATCAGCCCCGGGTAGCCGAGATACAGCGTCGGCAGGCGCAGGTCCTCGGCGTCGCTGCCGTAGCGGCCGTAGTACATCGCCCGGAACGCGAAGGTGTACGGCCGGAACGGCATCTGATACGTCCGCAGGTCGGCGAGCACGCCGGTGTAGGTCAGCGACCCGGCGCTCTGCGACAGCTCCATGCGGTAGCGGCTGCCGCGAATCGGGCTGGTGATGCCCTGGATCGCGGTATCGAACACGAGCGCCGTCGAGGCCTCGCCGAGGTTGAGCAGGGGCTCGGAGCCGAGCGAGGTCTCGTCCTCGGCGAGCTGCTGGCCGGTGTTGAAGTCGTAGATCCGCTGCGTCAGATCCTCGCTTGTAGCCGATCTGGCGGAAGCCGCCGCTGAAGTCGATGCGCTGCGAGCGGCTGAACGGATACGACAGCAGGCCGCTGAACGACCGGTCGATCTGCAGGATCCGCATACTCGTTCTCGATGTAGACCGGCTGCCCCTGGATGATGTCCACCCCCTGCGTGAAGGCCCGCGCCACATACGGCGTCTGGTCGATCCCCACACCCCAGTTCCAGCGGTGCTTGCGATTGAGGTAGAACAGGCCGCCGCCGAACTCGTCGAAGCGGCTCGTGACCTGCGCGCCGGCCATCAGCGTGTGGTTGCCCAGCATGTCGCTGAACACGAACGACATGCCGCCCGCGGCGTAGGTGCCGAACGGATCGGTGCCGACGCCGATCGACGGCTGTCCGGCGAAGTCGAGCCCGAGCTTCGGCTTGTACTCTTCGACCGGCGCCTCTTCGGTGGACGGCGGCAGCCCGAGGCTTTCGTTGGCGAGCGCCGTGTAGACCGGCCCCTCGCCGGCGCGGCGCGGCGGCAGCACCGCGGCATTGCGCGGCAGCTCCACGAGCGGCATGCCGGCCAGCTGCTCCGGTGTTTCCAGCGCGTAGATGGTGTAGCCGTCGTCCTCGTAGGCGCTGAACACGACCCGGCCGGCGCCAGCCGACAGCGCCGGGCTCAGCTCGGTGATGCCGGCCGCCCCGGTCAGCAGGTTCGTCACCTGGGTCGTCTCTCCGCCGAACGTGGTCAGGTAGATGTTCGAGATGCCGTCGCGGTCGGAGATGAAATAGAGGCTCCGGCCGTCCGCCGTCCACTGCGGGCTGATGTTCTTGGCGTTCTCGAAGCCGCCCGCGGCGCGCACCTCGCCCGACGCCACGTCCAGCACGGCCAGCCGCAGCATGCCCGGCTCGATGGTGTCCAGCGCGGTGGTGAAGCGGTCGGTGCTGAACGCGATCAGGTTGCCGTCCGGCGACCAGTCGGGATCGAGCTCCGTGAACGGGTCGGTCGTGAGGCGGCGGAGCGTGTTGGCCTCGAGGTCGTAGACGAACAGGTCGTTGAACCCGCCAACCATCCCGGAGAAGGCGACCAGCCTGCCGTCCGGCGACCACGACGGGTTGAGGATCTCGTTCACCTCGGGGACCTTGACGACGCGCTCGGTGCTGCCGCGGTCAACGTCCACGATTGTGAGCACCGCCTGTCCACTGTTGATGCCAGGATAGATGAACCGCTTGCTCGTGCGCGTCCCACGATCCCGCCGAGGAGAGGAACTGCAGGCTCTCGGTGTGGGCGTCGGTCGCCGTGTCCGTGATCTTGCGCAGGACCTCGCCGGTCCGGGCATCGGCCACGTAGAGGTCGATCGAGAACAGGTCCCGCTCCGAGAAGAACATGATCTTGCTGCCATCCGGGCTGATCTCCGGGCTGACGTTCATCTCGCCGTCGCGCCGCTTCTTGATCACCGATCGGGCGACAGCCGCCGGCATCTTCGTGGCTTCGGCAATCGGCCGGTAGGCCTCGAACAAGGCGGAGTGCCACTCTTTCGACAGCTCCTTCGTGTCGGCCTGGAGGATCCCCTCGAACGCGACCTGGTACCCCCCTCGTGAGACGCCGCCGGCGCGCAGCATGTCCCCGATCACCTCGTCGCCGAAACGGCCGCCGATGTAGGACCACAGCGCATGGCCGTAGCGGTAGGGGAAATATTTGGGATTGTCGAGCTCGTCGATCGTCGGCAGCTTCTCGCGCCGGGTGGCTTCGCGCATCCACATCGACGTCTGCGGATCGACCGGGCCGATCGACAGGTATTCCGCCATCCCTTCGATGAACCACAGCGGCAGGTTCAGCGCCCCGCCGGTGCCCGAGCTGACATTCGTGTTGGTGATGTCGTACTGGAAGGCATGGACGAGCTCGTGGCCCATCACGTGATTGGTCGCCTCGATCGGCCCGGCCAGCGGCAGGACAATGCGCCGCTTGAAGGCCTCCGTCACGCCGCCGGTCCCCTCGCCGATCGCGCCGTCGATGACCGTCGTCTGCCAGAAGTGGGACGGGCTGGCATACAGGACCAGCGGCTGCCGGCCGCGCAGCTCGTGGTTCAGCAGCTTCGACAGGCGCGCGTACCAGCGCTCGGCCATCCGGGCCGTCAGCCGGGCCGCGGCTTCCTCCTCGGGATAGAAATAGACGTCGAAATGCTCGGTCTTCAGCACCTGGAAATCGAACTGCCGGTACTGCACTTTGTTCCGGCCGAAATAGCCGCCCTGGGCCAGGGCCGTCGCCGGCAGGAGGAGGAGCACGCACCACGCGCAAAGTACTCGGAAGCTACGCCATGAGCGTTCGCTTTGCAATGGATGTGCCCGGCGGCGCGCATCCGCCGTCGTCCTTTGATACACTTCGCCCCGCATGCGGGCGCTCTACCTCATCCTTCCGATCCTCTGCATCCTCGTCATCGCGTACCGCTACTACAGCGCGTTCATCGCCGCGCGGATCATGGCGCTCGACGACACGCGGATCACCCCGGCGCACGTGCGGAACGACGGGCAGAACTATCACCCGACTCATCGGTTCGTGCTGTTCGGCCATCATTTCGCCGCCATCACCGGCGCCGGCCCGCTGATCGGCCCGGTCCTGGCGGCGCAGTTCGGCTACGCGCCCGGCCTGATCTGGCTCGTCGACCGGGGTCTGCCTGGCCGGCGCGGTCCACGACTTCATCATCCTGTGGGCATCGACGCGCCGTGGCGGACGGTCGCTTGCCCAGATCGCGCGCGAGGAGATCGGCCCGGTCGCCGGCGGCACCGCCGCCGTCGCCATCCTCTTCATCATCGTCATCGCGCTCGCCGGCCTCGGGCTGGCGGTCGTCAACGCGCTCCAGGAGAGCGCCTGGGGCACGTTCACCATCGGCGCCTCGATCCCGCTCGCGCTCTTCATGGGCGTCTACATGTATCGCATCCGCAAGGGGCGGATTGCCGAGGCGACCGTCGATCGGCGTGCATCGGCCTGCTGCTCGCGGTCATCCTCGGCAAGCCGATCGCCGCGTCGGCCGCCGGCGCCTGGTTCCACCTCTCGCGCGAGCAGCTGATCGTGGCGATGGCCGCCTACGGCTTCATCGCGTCCGTGCTGCCGGTCTGGCTGCTGCTCTGCCCGCGCGACTACCTCAGCTCGTTCATGAAGATCGGGACGATCGCCTTCCTCGTGGTCGCCGTCATCATCGTCAATCCGGTGCTGCAGATGCCCGCCGTCAGCGCAGTTCGCCGCCGGCGGCGGCCCGATCATCCCGGGCCCGCTCTTCCCCTTCGCGTTCATCACCATCGCGTGCGGCGCGATCTCCGGATTCCACGCGCTGATCGCGTCGGGCACCACGCCGAAGATGATCGACCGCGAAAGCGACATCCGGCCGATCGGCTACGGCGCGATGCTGATCGAGGGGCTGGTCGGCGTGGTCGCGCTGATCGCCGCCACCGCGATGTACCCGGGGGACTACTTCGCCATCAACACCCCGGCCGCGACGTTCGCCAACCTCGGCATCCCGGCGGTGAACCTGCCGCAGCTCGAGGCCGCCGTCGGCGAGACCGTCGCCGGGCGCACCGGCGGCGCCGTGTCGCTCGCCGTCGGCATCGCGCAGATCTTCAGCGGCCTGCCCGGCATGCGCGGCCTGATGGACTACTGGTACCACTTCGCGATCATGTTCGAGGCGCTCTTCATCCTCACCACGATCGACACCGGCACCCGCGTCGCGCGCTTCCTGGTGCAGGAGTTCTTCGGCCAGTTCTACACGCCGCTGGCCCGGCAGGACTGGCTGCCCGGCTCGGTGGTCTCGACGCTGCTGGTCGTCTGCGCGTGGGGCTACTTCATCTGGACCGGCAGCATCAGCACCATCTGGCCGATGTTCGGCATCGCCAACCAGCTGCTGGCCGTCCGTCGCGCTGGCCGTCGGCACGACGATCATCATCAACATGGGCAAGGCGCGCTACGCCTGGGTCACGCTCGCCCCGCTCTCCTTCGTCGTCGGTGACCACGCTGACCGCCGGCGCGCTGAGCGTGCGGGACAACTTCTGGCCGATGGCGGTCGGCCTCGATGCCACCCGCCACTTCCAGGGCTACCTGAACACGGTGCTGACCGTCATCATGATGGTGTCGGTCGTCATCATCCTCGCCAACGCGGCGTGGCGATGGGTGCAGGTGCTCAGGGGAGCGATCGCCACGACCGGCGAGGGACAGACGGTCGGGAGTTAGCGGCGGCAACTCCCAAGCCCAACTCCCATAATTCCCAACTTCCCAACTTCCAACCTGCTCAGGCCGGATTGTCGTCGCGGTCCGGGCCGTCGTCCCGGTTGATGATGTTGGAGCCAGGCTCGGCGTGCTCGCGGCTGTCCACGGTGCCGACGATCCAGTTCCGCCGGCAGTCGCGGCAGCTGTATTCGAGGAACTGGGCGGTCCCGGGCAGGGACGCGCGGATATTGCGGGAGTGGCAGAACGGGCAGTCAACGGTGCCGGTCATCGGGGCCTCGGGGTGTGGAGGGGACCGCGCCCATCTTACCGGCCCGGCCGCCGCGCGTCTGTAGGACAGAGTCCTACGAAGGGCTAAGGGCTAAGGGCTAAGGCGGAGGGCTAAGGCGGAGGGCTAAGGCGAAGGGCCACGGCCATCGGTGCGGCAGGCGGGTCAGCCCTTGGCCCTTCGCCCTTCGCCCTTCGCCCTTGCCTGCCCTTTGCCCTTTGCCCTTTGCCCTTTGCCCTTTGCCCTTTGCCCTTTCCCTTTGCCTCCTACGGCCGGATGACGGTCCCGTCCTTCCGGCGCGTCGTGCCCCACGAGTAGTCGAAGTTGGGCGGACCGGCGGGAATCGGGAACTTCGCGGCCAGCTTCTCGTCCACCTCGATGCCCAGGCCGGGCTTCTCCTGCGCCAGCATGTAGCCGTTCTTGACCTCGGGACAGCCGACGAACACCTCCTGGGTTTCCTTGGGAAAGCTGCCGCCCTCGTGGACGCCGAAGTTGTAGCTCGCCAGTTCGAGCGCGAGCTGCGCGGCATGCGCCAGCGGCGACGCGTCGCCCGGGCCGTGCCAGGCCGTGCGCACGCCGAAGAACTCGCTGAGCGCCGCGACCTTCCGCGCCGGGCTCAGGCCGCCGATCTGCGAGATGTGGATGCGGATGAAGTCGATCAGCCGCTCCTTGATGAGCGGCAGGTACTCGTGCTGGGTGTTGAACAGCTCCCCCATCGCGAGCGGGATGCTCGTCTGCTGGCGCAGCAGCCGGAAGTGATCGTTGTCCTCGGGCGGGAACGGGATCCTCGAGGAAGAACAGCCGGTACGGCTCGAGCGCCTTGCACAGGTTGATCGCCTGGTTGAGCGTGATCCGTTCGTGCACGTCGTGCAGCAGCTCGACTTCGTCGCCGAGCTTGGTGCGCATGTGCTCGAAGAACTTCGGCAGCATCCGCACGTAGGGCGCCGGCTCCCAGATCGCGCGCGGGTTGGTCGGCCCGACGATGTCGTCCTGGCTGGCGCCGGCCGCCGGCTGGGCCGTGCTGCGGGCACCGTAGCTGGCGTAGCCCGGAGTGCTCACCTGGACGCGGACGTGGCGGAAGCCGCGCTCCATCCCGCTGCGGGCCGCCTCCTCGACTTCGGTGAAGCTGGCGCCGCTGGCGTGGTAGTAGCAGTCGGCGCCGTGCCGCACCTTGCCGCCGAGCAGCTGGTAGAGCGGCATGCCGGCGCGCTTGCCCTTGATGTCCCAGAGCGCGATGTCCACGCCGCTCATGGCGTTGAACAGCACCGGGCCGTTGCGCCAGTACGAGCTCATGTAGCTCGCCTGCCAGATGTCCTCGATCTCGTCGACGTTGCGGCCGATCAGGAACGGCTTCAGGTACTGCTCGATGGCCGTTTCCACGACCAGGGCCCGCTGCGTGAAGGTGGCGCACCCCCAGCCGACGAGGCCGGGCTCGGTGGTCTCGACCTTCACGACCACGAGGCGGATCCGGTTCGGCGCGGTGAGGATCGTCTTGATGTCGCGGATCCTGACCGGCCCCGTCCCCTTGACCGCCTGCGCAAAGCCCGCGCCCCCCGCCGGCGCGAGCGCGCCCGCCACCGCTTCGCCGGCCGCGAGCAGCGAGGCGCCTCCACCCAGGGCGATCGTTCCCAATACGTCACGGCGATTCATAAGCTGTCTCCATCTGGAAAACCGGCAGTCTCCCGAAGGCGCGGCACGCACGAGGCTGCGCGCGGCAGCCTCACCAGTGCGTCAGTGAGCCATCCGGCCGCGTATACACGTTGCGGCGTCCCGGCTCGGTCACCTCGCCGATGAGCGTCAGCCGCGCCATCTCAGCGGTCACCCCCAGGCCGGGCCGCTGGTTGGTGTAGGCCTTGCCGTTCTTGAAGTCGAGGCATTCCGGCAGGTAGTCGATCGGCCGGCCGCCGTAGTTGTATTCGAGCAGCACCGGGCCGGCGAATGTCGACAGGCAGTTGACCAGGCCGGCCGTGGCGATCGGGCCGGTGAAGTGCGGGACGATCCCGACGGCGTGGGTCTCGCAGATCGCCGCCGCCTTCATCAGCTCGGTGATGCCGCCGATATTCGGCAGCGTCGAGCGGATGAAGTCGACGTCGTGGCTCTCCACCAGCCGGTTGAAGTCCCACTTCAGCCCCCACTCCTCGCCGTGGGTGAGCGGCACGGTGGTCATCTGCCGCAGCTTCGGGATGTCCATGAGCGCGTGCTCGTCGCGGACGGGATCCTCGACGAAGAACGGCTCGTACTCTTCCATCGCGCGGCAGACGCGCACCGCGTCGTTCAGGTCGAACCGCTGGTGGAGGTCGATGCACCAGTTGCCGTCCGGCCCGACAGCCTCCCGCACGTCCCTGCAGTCCTGCGCGATCCGCCGCACGGCGCTGCGGGTGTCGAACACCTGGCCGATCGGCACGTCTCCCGCGCCCATCCGGAACGCCCGGTAGCCCGCTTCCATCGTCGCCCGGGCGCGCTCCTTGAGACTGAGCGTCGCGTCGGCCGCGACGCCGGCCGGGCGCGCCCCGCCAGTGGCGTAGCACTCGCAGTAGTTCCGCGCCGTGCCGCCGAGCAGCTCGTGAATCGGCAGGTTCAGCGCCTTGCCCTTGATGTCCCACAACGCCAGGTCGAGCGCCCCCAGCGCATGCGTCTTCTCGCGCCCCGGCGGGTAGAACCAGGCGATGTAGGCCTCCTGCCAGATCGCCTCGATCTTGAACGGGTTCTTGCCGATCAGGGTGCCGGCGCACTGCTCGAGCGTGTCCTTCGCGCCCCCTTCGCCGATGCCGGTGATCCCGATGTCGGTCTCCACGGTCACGACCATGTTGCTCTGGTTGAACAGCGGGTTGTAGTTCGGCGGCCGGTAGATCCGCACCCGCGTGATCTTCGCCTTCGGCAGGTCGGCAGCCGCGGTGCCCGGGCGCAGCAGCCCCAGCGCCGGCGCGGCCGCGACGGCCCGGAGAAACGCTCGTCGATTCATGCTCGCCTCCACTACGGCGTCCTGCCCGCCTGCGGCTTGACCGGCCCGGCGGTCCGCAGGAAGGCGACCAGATCGAGCACCTCCCGATCCGTCAGGCCGTCGAGCAGGCCGGGCGGCATCAGCGAGACGGCGGTCTGCTCGCGCGACTGGATGTCCGCCTTGCTGAGGACCGTCTTCTCCTGTCCGACGACGCGGAGCGTGAGCTGGCGCTCGGTTTCGGCGGCGACGTTGCCCGCGAACGAGCGGCCGTCCCGGGTCGTGACGTGTACCATCCGGTAGGCATCGGGCACATCGGCGTTCGGCGTGACGACGTTCGAGAGCAGGTACTCGAGGTTGCCGCGGTTCGAGCCCGTGATGTCGGGACCGATGGTGCCGCCGTCGCCGTACATCTTGTGGCAGGAGGCGCACGTCCGGGCGAACACCTCCTGCCCTTTGGCCGCGTCGGCGCCGCCGAGCGCCCGCTCCGTCAGCAGCCCGCGATATCGGGCGAAGGCGCGCTCCTCGCTGGCAATCTGTTCGACCGGCCCCCACACTTCGGTGAACCCGGTGCCCACCACCCGGCGCAACTGGCGCGCGATGTGTGCCGGGACATCGCGACGCGGCACCACGTTGCCGGCGATCGCCGCGGTGAGCATGAGGCCGTAGCGCCGGCGCGACGCGAGCGTCTGGATGGCTTCCGACTTCTCGCCGCCGCTCAGCCCGGCATACCGCCCGATCAGCCCCTTGCCCAGGCCGTCGTCGTCGAAAGCGGCGATGGCGCGGATGGCTTCGACGCGGGTCGCGGGGTCGTCGAGGGCGGCCGGGAGCGCGGCCACCAGCGGCGCGCGGCGCTGCGCGGCGAGTACCTGCAGTGCCTGCCGGCGCTCCTCGACGGGAGCCGACCGGCTGCGGAGGGTGGCGAAGTTCCGCGCCGCGGCCTCGGCATCCCCGAAGCGCTGGGCGATCTCCTGCGCCAGCCGGCCGACCGGGGCGTCCGCCCGCTTCAGGCGGCCGTAGAGCGGCGCCCAGCCACGGGGCGGCGTGACGTCGAACCGCCCGTCGAGGCCGTCGCGCATGCCTTCGAGGAGGCTGACCTGCGCCGCCGGCTCCTTCGCTGCCGCGGCGGCCAGCGCGGCGACCAGCGCGTCGAGCGCGCCGGCATCCACGGCGCGGCGGGCGCTGAAGCGCGCGATTGCGGGAATGCGGCTGGCCGAGGCGGCCTCCAGCGCACGCGCCGGGCTGGCGCCAACCAGCGGCTCGATGCCCAGCCACAGCAGCGTCGGCAGGTTGTGGTCGCCGGCATCCTCGCCGTGCGCCATCAGGCCGCCGGCAATTTCCCAGCGGGATTCCGGGGCCATCCGCTGGAGGGCCGAGGCGAGGTAGAGCCGGACGACCGGCGACTGGTCCGTCGCGCGCCATCCGCGCGAACGTGTCCAGCGCGCGCGCCGGCGGCGTCCGGTCCTCGAGCAGCAGCTGGATGGCCCAGGCGCGGACATGCTCATCCCGATCCTCGAGCAGCGCCATCAGCGCGTCGGGCGTCCAGCCGCCCGTGACGTGGAGCGCCCACATCGCCCGCAGGCGCCAGTCCGGGTTGGACGCGGATGTAAAGAGCTGGCGCAGCCGCTCGTGTGTCTCCGCGGCAAGCGTGCGCTTGACTGCGCGGTTCTGCAGCACCAGGCGGGCGCGCCGGGCATGCCAGTCGCTGCTGCTCGTCTGCAGCTCGACGAGCTGTGCGTCGCTCAGCCGGGAGATGTCGCCGTAGCGGCCGTCCCATTGCCTGGCCAGCGACGCCTTGGGCGCGATCCGGAAGATCCGCCCGGTCTCCTGATGCAGCACGTCCTGGCCGCAGATGTCCGCATCGTGCCAGTCGAGGACGTACAACGCGCCGTCCGGACCGATCTCCACGCTGAAGCCGATCCACTGGGCGTTGTTGGCCAGCAGGAAGTCATCGCCGTGGTGCGCGGTGAACCCCGATCCCTTCCGGACGAGCACATCCGACAGCACGGCATGCTCGTGGATGTTGGCCATGAAGACCCGGCCCTGCTGCGATGGGGGGAAGGCATCGGACTGGTAGATGCGGGCGCCGCCGTGCGCGGACCGGTGGCGATGATCGGCGATCGTCTGGATGTCGGCGTAGACGTACGGGTTGAAGTGCTGCCCGCCCTGCCGGTGATAGATGCCGCCCGGGATCACGTGCCAGAGGTGCGGGATCACGCAGGCGCTGATCAGCAGCTGCCCCTTGGCGTCGTAGTCGATGCCCCAGGGATTGCTGAAGCCGTGCGCCACGACCTCGAAGACGTCCTTCGTCGGATGGTAGCGCCAGACGCCGCCATTGAGGTCCACACCCTCGCCCTCGAGCAAGTCCTCCGGAAACGGCTCCTTGTGGCCGTAGATGCGCCCCTTGCCCTGCGGCTTCCGGATCTTCGACGAGGTGGCATACCCCTGCAGCCCGTAGAGCCAGCCGTCCGGCCCCCAGTGCAGGCTGTTGATGGTCTCGTGGCGGTCGCGGATCCCCCAGCCGGTGAGCCGCACTTCGATCGCCGACAGGTCCGCCCGGTCGTCGCCGTCGCGGTCCGGCACGAACAGCAGGTTCGGCGGGGCGCCGATGAAGACGCCGTCGAGGCCGACCGCCAGCGCCGCCGGGAACACGATGCCTTCCATGAACACCTTGCGGCTGTCGGCCACGCCGTCGCGGTCGGTGTCCTCGAGGATCAGGATGCGGCTGGTGCCGGCGTTGGAGAAGCCGTCCACCCGCGACTCGTAGTCGCGGTTCTCGGCCACCCACAGGCGGCCGCGATCGTCCCAGCAGAACGCCATCGGCTGCGCGATGGCGGGCTCGGCCGCCCAGGCGCTGACGGTGTAACCGTCCATCAGCGTCATCCGCGCGACCGCCTGCTCCGGCGTCAGGAACGCCGCCTCGCGCCCTTCCTTCTGCGCGATCCCCCACAGCGCCGCGGTGGAGTAGGTCGAGCGGTTGCCGCTGTACTCCGACCAGGCCTCGGTCAGCCTGACGTCGTTGAGCGTGCCGGTGTAGACGAACAGCTCGTGGCGGATGACCTCGGTCTCCCCGGCCTTGATCGACCAGTCCGCCTCGCGCGACCGCGCCGAGCCGACCCCGAGCTGGCCGTCCACGCGCCAGCGCTGCGGGTAGCCGGCGTTGTCCGGATGGTCGAAGATCGCGATGTGCGCCAGGTCGTCGCGCCCCTCGACCTGCATGCCGACGTCGATCCACATCGCGCGCTGCCCCTCGGCGCGCTCGCCGCGCTGGCGTGCGGCATTGACGACCTCTCCGGCAATCCCCGCGCGCCAGGGCATCCGCAGGAAGAGGCCGCCGTAGTCGTATTTGCCGATGATCACGTCGGTCCGGGCCTGGCCGCGCCACTCCAGGTCGATGGCGAACGCGCCCGGCCGCTCGCGCATCGACCAGCGCTGGGTCTCGGTCAGGACCGGCACGCCCGCCTCGTCCAGCAGGTCGTAGACGGTTTCCCAGCGCACGGCCTCGCCGCGGGCCTCGGTCACCGACGCCGACACGCGGCGCCAGTACCCCCCTCCGGATTGTGGAAATAGTCGCGGCCGTTCAGCCGGGTGAAGCCCCAGTAGAGTCCCGTCTGGTGCCGGTGGTGGCTCGGGCTGACCTCCGTGAGCACCCCCTTGCCGTCGGGCGCCGCGATGGGATGCAGGTACGGCCGGGCGTCGCGCGGCGCGTGCTGCGTGACGAGCGCTTCGGCGCCGCCGGCGCGGAAGACCGCGATCGTGCCGGCTTGCTCGTCGTACTGGATCGTCAGGCCGGTTGCGGCCGCAGGCGGCGGCGCTGGCGGCGATGCCTGCTGGCGCATCGGCGTGCACCCGACGGCCACGAGGAGGGCGGCGACAGGCAAGAGCGCGAGGGCGACGGTGGTCTTCGAGTGCGGCATCCGGGCGGCTCCACAAGAGACGTGCAGGGGGCGGGCGGATTATGGCACGACCCGGGAGCAAATCCCGCCTGGCGCGCGTCCGGCGCCGTGTGATGCTGGAACCGCGCCGAGACGGCCCGGCCGGTCAGGCGGGAGGCTGACGCTTCATGTCGGCTTCGAGACGCTCGATGTCGCGCCGCACCGCCGAGATGCGGCGGGCCACCGACGCGACGTAGCCGAACAGCGCCAGCATCAGGAAGGCATACGCCGCGACCAGCAGCGGCGCCGCCGGCATCTGTTCTTCGGGCGGCAGCTCGTCGAGCGGCACGAACTCGTCCTGCTGCTGCGGCGCCGGCACCGGGGCGGGCGGCTGGGCCGCGAGCGGAGCCCCCACCAGCAGGCACACGACCATCACGAACGCGAGAGCACGCTTCACAAGCACCATCACCCTACTCGTCTCTGGAAAGATAGAGCGCGTCGAGCCGCGCGCGCTGCGTCTCGAGCTCGGTCCGCATTCGCAGCAGCAGCAGGAACAGCACCAGGAACGCCGCCGTGCTGAACCACAGCGGCACCCCGAACGAAGACGGCAGCGTCGGCACGACATCCGTCGTCGGGTGGATCGTGCGCCAGTACTTCACCGAGACGTAGATGAAGGGCACGTTCGCCATGCCGAACAGCGCCACGCCCGCCGCCAGCTTGTCCGAGCCGGGGCCGCCGTACTTCCGGAGAATCAGGTAGGCCAGCGCAATCATCCAGCCGATCAGGCTCGACGTGACGCGGGCGTCCCAGACCCACCAGGTGCCCCACGAGCGCCGCGCCCACAGCGGTCCGGTGACGAGCGTGATGAGGCCGAACAGCACCACCAGCTCCGCCGCCGCGAACGCCGTCCGATCGTGCCGGGCGTCGCCGCCGAACAGGCGCCGGCCGCTCGCCACGCCACAGACGATGGCGCCGACGAGAAACATCCAGGCGGCTGGCAGGTGGATGTAGAAGACTTTCTGCACGAGCCCCATCGTCGCTTCGGCGGGCGCGTTCGCGATGAGGAACGGCGACACGGCGAACATGAGGCCGCAGATGGCTGCCCAGGTGTAGGTCATAGCAGGCGTCAGGCCTCCAATGATGCCGCCGAACGGCCGCTCATGACAACCAGCGGCTCCGTGGACAGTGCCGGCGCCAGGCGCTAGACTGGCCGGAACCCATGGGCTCGACCCGACCGCTGCTCGCCACGACCGCGCTGGCGACCGCCGCGTGGCTGCTCACCGGCGCGGGCGGCATCGTCAGCCGTGCGCAGGGGCCGCCGCAGGGAGCGGTCGCACCCGACCGGGCGGTCACGCTGCGGACGATCGTTGTCACCTCTGCCGAGGCGGCCGAGCGGATTACCGAACGGCTGCGCGCCGGCGAGAGTTTTGCCGCCCTCGCCCGGACCGACTCCACCGCGCCGAGCGCGGAGGCCGGCGGCTGGCTCGGCAAGGTCCCCCTCCCGCTGCTCCGTCCGGAGGTCCGCAGCGCGCTGGCGGACGCCCGCCCCGGAAGCATCACCCCCGCCGTCCGGATTCCAACCGGCTTTGCCCTCTTCAAAGTCGAGGAGGACGACCCGGCCGAAGAGGCTGCCGCGGTCAGCGCCGCGCTCGCCGCCTCGGGCGCGGTGAAATATGTCTACGATGTCGGCGGCTTTACGGATGCCCGCGCCAGCCTCGACACGCTCGACAAGCCGGCCGGGTGGAACATGGATCCCCGGTCGATCTGCGAGGCACGGACGCAGTCGCTGGCCGCTACCCGCGCCTCCGTCGAGGCGTACCTTGCGCCGTCGAACCGTGCGGTCCTGTCCGCCCAGCCGCCGCTCGACGTCATGCAGCTGCACTTCGGCCTCGGGCAGCTCGACGCGTTCGAGGGACGGATGGAGCGGGCGATTGCGCGGTTCGAAGAGGCCTACCGGGTGGCCGCCGCGGTGCCGGGCGCCCGGCTGCCGACGGAGGAAGCGCTCGGCATCGCGCACCTGCACAAGGCCGGCATGGACAACGACGTCTTTACCGCGCCCGGCGAGCGCTGCCTGCTCGACGCGTCCCGCCCGGCCCGGTACGCCGCTACCGCCGATGTCGAGAAGGCCGTCGCGTATTTTCAGCGCTACCTCGATCAGAAGCCCGATGACCTCGAAGTGCGCTGGCTCCTCAACCTCGCCTACATGGCGCTCGGCGGGTATCCGGACCGGGTGCCCGGGGCACAGCTGATCCCGCCGTCGGCTTTCACGTCCGCCGAGGACATCGGCCGATTCCACGACGTGGCGCCGCGGGCCGGGCTCTCCAGCGTCGCCTCCGCCGGCGGCGTCATCGTTGAAGATTTCCGCGGTACGGGCCGCTTCGACGTCGTCACCTCCACCTCGGACAAGTGCGGAGCCGTGACCATGCACGCGAGCGACGGGACCGGCCGGTTCACCGACCGGACGGCCGCGGCCGGCCTCACCTCGCAGCTGGGCGGGCTGAACACCGTGCAGGGGGACTACGACAACAACGGGTGCCCGGACGTCCTCGTCCTGCGTGGCGGCTGGGAGGAGCTGCCGCAGCGGCTGTCGCTGCTGCGCAACGACTGCCGCGGCGCGTTCACAGACGTCACCGTGGCCAGCGGCCTGGCCGCGTCCCCGGCCAGCACCCAGGCCGCCGTCTGGACCGACTTCGACAACGACGGGTTCCTCGACCTGTTCGTGGGTGTCGAGAACGGGCCTGCCCAGCTGTTCCGGAACCGGCGGAACGGCACCTTCGAGAACGTCGCCGCCGCCGCGGGGGTCGACAGGATTGCGTATACCAAGGGCGTGGCCGCGGGCGATTACGACAACGACCGCTATCCGGATCTCTACGTCTCGAACTACGGCGGGCCCAATTTCCTGTACCACAACAACGGCGACGGCACGTTCACCGAGTTCTCCGCTGGCGCGCGGGTGCTGGGCACGCCGCAGGGCTTTGCCACCTGGTTCTTCGACTACGACAACGACGGCTGGGAGGATCTGTTCGTCACGAGCTACGTGGCCTCGCTCGACGAGATGGTGCGCGACTACCTCGGCCTGGCGCACAACGCCACGACGATGAAGCTGTATCGCAACCTGGGGGACGGGACGTTCCGCGATGTGTCGGCGGCCGCCGGCTTGAACAGGGTCCTGATGCCGATGGGGGCGAATTTCGGCGACCTCGACAACGACGGCTTCCTCGACATGTACCTCGGCACCGGCAACCCGTCGTACGCGGCGCTGTCCGGCAGCGTGATGCTGCGCAACCGGGAGGGGCGCGGGTTCGTGGACGTCACCGAGTCGTCGGGCACCCGTGAGCTGCATCGCGGGCACGGCGTGGCGTTCGCCGACCTCGATCACGACGGCGACCAGGACATCGTGTTCCAGATCGGCGGAGTCACACCGGGCGACCGGCACGCCATCCGGCTGTTCGAGAACCCGGGGCATGGCAACGACTGGCTGGCGCTCACGCTCGTGGGCGTGAAGAGCAACCGGACCGCGGTCGGCGCCCGCATCGCCGTGACCATCAAGGACAGCCGGGGGGAGCGCCGGTCGATTCACCGGACCGTGAGCACCGGCGGTTCTTTCGGCGCGTCTCCGCTGCAGCAGCACATCGGCCTCGGCCGATCCGCCACCATCGAATCCGTCGAGATCTGGTGGCCGTCGAGCGGCACGCGCCAGCGGTTCGCCGGCGTGCGGAAAAATCAACTGCTGCGGATCGAAGAGCTGGCGGAGCGCTATACGGCGCTCGAACGAACGCGGGTCACGCTGGGCGGGAGCCCGGGGCGGCCGTGAAGCCGCGAGTGAGCTGCCAAGACGAGGAGCGGAAGGCATGACACGACGCCTGGCGGTGGCGGTGTTGGTCGTGGCCGCGCTCTCTTCCGCCGCCTGGGGCGCCGAGCGCTATGCCGTCACCGGAATGGTGCTGAGGGTCGATCCGGCGGGCGGGACGTTCGTGGCCTCCATCGAGCGCATCCCGGGGTTCATGGAGGCGATGAGCATGCCGTTCAGTGTCCGCGACGCGAAGGAGCTGGCGGGCGTCGAGCCGGGCGCCGTGATCGAGTTCACGCTGGTCGTCGAGAAGGACGCGTCGTATGCCGAGGGGATCCGGGTGCGTCCATATCAGGGCCTCGAGGCGGATCCCCTCGCCGCGCGCCGGCTCGCGCTCTTCACACGGCTAACGAAAAAGCCGGTGGCCGCCGTCGTCGCCATCGGCTCACGGGTGCCCGATTTCACGCTGATCGACTCGCAGCGCCGCCCGGTGACGCTGTCGAACCTGCGCGGCAGGGTGGTGGGCATCAACTTCATGTACACCGCCTGCCAGCTCCCGGATTTCTGCGTGCGGGTCGTCAATCACTTCAGCGTGATCCAGCAGCGATTCCGGGGCCGGCTCGGCCGTGACCTCGAGCTGCTGACCGTGACGTTCGACCCCGCCCGCGATCAGCCCGACGTCCTCGCCCGCTACGCGCGGCAATGGAAGCCCGATCCCGCGCACTGGCGCTTCCTCACCGGACCGGTGGCGGACGTCCAGCGCGTGCTCGGCCTGTTCGGCGTGGCCGCCTTCCCGAACGAGGGGTTGATGGACCACTCGCTGCACACGGTGTTCATCGACCGCGACGGCACGCTCGCGGCGAACATCGAGGGGAACCAGTCCTCGTCCGACCAGCTCATCGACCTTGCCCGCTCGGTGCTGGACGGCAAGTAGCGCCCAGCTCTACCGGACCCGGTCCGAACGTGTCAGCGCGTGCCGAGCGTCTTCACCAGCTTGTTGTAGACGCCCAGCAGGAGCAGCGGCGTCGGCCACTTCCCCACGAAGTTGCTGGCGCGCGTCCGGCCGGCCAGTTCGAGTCCGAGGGACAGGCCCATCGCCCCGAGCGCGCCAAAGAGGAAGAAGTGCGACGGCAACTTGGCAGACTGCTGCTCAATCAGCCGGGCGATTTCCCCTTCGGCGTGCTCGGCCCGGATGACTGGCGCCGGCGCCTTCGCCATTGAGGCTTCGGCGGCCGGATTCTCGTCGAGTGTGCTCATGCGCCCGGCGACAGCAAGAACGGCACCAACATTGCGACAGCGCTTCCCATGGCAAACGTCACAGGCGAACAGGATGATCTCCAGACGGCGCAGGACGGCGCCGGCCCCCTCCTCCAGCGCGACTATTGGGCAGTGCTGAAGGACTGCCCGCTGCGGCCCTCCGAGCTGATGGCAAGGGTCAAGTCCAGCTTCTGCTGCCTGCCCCCGTCGGCGCTGGTCGAATTCGAAGCGCCCGATGGCGTCGCCACCGGGGCGGAGCTCTCCATCCTGATCAAGCCGGGGCAGCCGTGCGCCGTGCGCGTGGTCCACGACGATGCGCAGAGCCTGACGCTCGGCACCCTGGCCGGACACCCGGAGGCCGGCCGCATCACCTTTGGCGCCTATCGCAACAGGGCCGGCGAGGTCATCTTCCATATCCGCAGCCAGGCCCGCTCCTCCAGCACGATGCACCTTGCGGGGTTCCTCGCCGTGGGCGAGGCGATGCAGACCAACACCTGGACCGACTTCATCAACAACACCGCGGCGCTCGTCGGGGCGCGGATAGACGACGCGGTCCACGCGGACACGGAGGAGATCGAGGACTCGCCGGCTGGTGACGCCGAGGCCGAATCCCCGACCTACCGGGCGACAGGCGATTGATGACGGAATGGCGGCTGTTCCACGGCTGGTCGAGCGAGGAGCTCAAGGCCCGCGTCGCCAGGCTGCCTGCTGCCCGGCGGAGCTTCGAGGAGAGCGAAGCCGAGATGACGGGGAACGACGGCTGGCGTCATTTCCACTCGGAAGCCGTCATCGCGCCCGCCGAGGCGGAGGACGCATGCTTCGACCGCGCCCGCACGGCCCTGGCGAACTACTCCTTCTCCGATCCCGCCATCGTCGTGGCGCACTTCGACCCCGACTCTCCGCTCCTGTTCCGCCGCTTCCTGCTGGAGATCAAGGTCCTCGGCCTGCGCTACCTGTGTCCCGCCATCGTCAACCAGGTCCGCGACGAGCCCGGGGTGTTCGGCTTCCGCTACGACACGCTGGAGGGCCACATCGAGCAGGGCGTCGAATGGTTCGTGCTGACCAGGGACGACGAGGGGCGGATCCGCTTCCGGATCGAGGCCCGGTGGCGTACCGGCGAGATGCCCAACTGGTGGAGCCGCGTCGGCTTTGCCGTGCTCTCGGGGTATTACCAGCGGAAGTGGCACCGGCAGGCGCATCGCCTGATGTCCCGGCTGGCACGGTTCGGCTCGGTCCGGCCGCCGCCGCCGGACGCGTCCGGGCTGGCGCACCAGGGCGTTGACGTCGAGTTCACCTATCACACGAAACGGAAGTGGTACGCATGAAGACCGCAGTGCTGAAGTCCATCCTCGCCCTTGGCGCGATCACCGGCATGCGCAGCATGTCCGGCCCGGCGGCGCTGGCTCTCGCCCGCGGCGGCATGCTGAACCGCGTGCTGCCCGCGATGGCCGCCGGCGAGATGTTCGCCGACAAGACCGCGGCCATCGGCGATCGGACCGACGCGCTGCCGCTCGCCGGCCGGGCCATGATGGGCGCGCTGGTCGGCGGCGTCATCGCCCGGGACGCCCGCGAGAGCATGATCGCCGGCGCGTCCATCGGCGCCGCCGTGGCCGTCGCCGCCGCGTTTGCCGCATTCCACGCGCGCAAGCGGCTGCCGCTCTCGAGCGCCCCCGCCGGCATTCTCGAGGATCTCCTCGTCCTCGGCATCGGAACGTGCTGCGCGCCATCCAGCAGGTCCTTGCGACGCTCGTGATCTCTCACGCACCTTGAACCGTGAACCAAGCGAACCCTGCACCCTGCACCCTGCACCTTTGAACCAGGCGAACCCTCCACGCGTGGCAGCAGGGTTCAGGCTTCGATCTCGAACACGATGAAGTACTGATACGGCAGGAACGTGTGCTCCTCCGCCACGCGGAAGCCGTGCTTCTGCATCTGCTGGATCAGATCCTCGCGCGCGATCTTCATGCCGGGGGGTGGGCCGACCGGCAGCTCCCGCTTGTGGAAGTCGATCATCACCACCTGGCCACCAGGCTTCAGCAACTTCTTCATCACCGCCAGATAGCCGCTCTGATCCGCGACGTGGTGCCAGACGTCGACGATCACGAAGCGATTGACCGCCTGCGGCAGCAGCGGGTCATCGGGGCGCGCCAGGATCGGTGAGACGTTCAGGGCCGCCGTGTCCCGCGCCCGTTCGTGCAGGCGGCGGATCATGTCAGGGCTGATGTCGACGGCATAGACATGGCCCGACTTGCCCACGTGCTGCGCCAGGCGGAACGCGAAATAACCAGAGCCGGCGCCGATGTCCGCGATGATCTCCCCTTCCGTGACGCCGAGCGCCTCGATCACCTCGTGCGGCTTCTGATAGGCATCCCGCTTCGGATCGTCCAGCGCCGCCATGTAGGCCTTCGCGTCGCCGTGCAGCCGGTGCATCTCGTGCTCGCTGCGGGGCGCCTGCCCCGCCGCCGCCGTGGGCAGGACGCACAACGCGAGGCCGGCGAGAAAGGCCGGGAATCGTTCGGTCATGAACATGCTCCTCTCACGGGACCGTCGCGTCCGGCGGGTCCAACGAACCGGATGCGCGGATCCGCAGAATCGTAGCCGTTCGGATAGGACGTAACGCAGGGACACACCGTTCGAACGGGAGCAGACTGCCAAGGCCGCGTTGGGCGCTGGCATTTGGCAGTTGAGCGTGCCTTTCCGTTGCAGCATACTCCCCACATTACATGGTGACGCCGGCAGTTCGGGAGTCGGGGAGCGCCCTGCTCTGTTCGCGCCATTACCGGGAAGACTCTGGCAGGACGTCGACTCCGCACGACTCTCACAAGGAGATCGGTCCATGACACGCACGTCGCGCCTGTTTCGCTTTGGCACCATCCTCGCGGTCCTCCTCGCCTGGTCCGCGCCTACCTTTGCCCAGACGGCCACCGGCCAGATCACCGGCACCGTGCGCGACGCCAGCGGCGCCGTGGTGCCGGGAGTGAAAGTCGTCGCCACGCACATCCAGACGGGGCTGACCCGCGAAACGAAATCCGGCGCGCGCGGCGACTACGTCGTCCCCCTGCTGCCGGTCGGCCAGTACGTCGTGACGGGCGAGCAGGCCGGGTTCAAGACCGCCATCCACACGGACATCTCACTGACCGTCGACCAGATCCAGCGGGTTGACATGCAGCTCGACACTGGCAACCTGTCGGAAACCGTGGAAGTGAAGTCGAGCGCCGTGACGCTCGACACCGGCAGCGCGTCGGTCGGCCAGACCGTCACCGAGCGGCAGGTCACGGAGCTGCCGCTCAACGGCCGCAACTTCCTCCAGCTGCTCTTCCTTGGCGCCGGTGCGGTCGAGACCGGCGGTGAGCAGGGCGCCATGCGCCAGGGCGTCGGCAACGCCATCAGCATCATGGGCGCACGGCCGACCTCGAACAACTTCATGATCGACGGCACGGCCAACATCGACACGTCGCTCGGCACGCCGGCGGCGGTGCTCTCGGTGGACGCGATTCAGGAGTTCAAGGAGCAGACGACGACCTACTCGGCCGAATACGGGTTCAGCTCCAACCAGATCAACATCGTCAGCAAGACCGGCACGAACCGGTTCCAGGGCACCGGCTTCGGCTTCTTCCGGAACGAGGGCTGGGACGCGCGGAACTTCTTCGACAGCCGCAATTCGCCAAAGCCCAAGCTCGATCAGAAACAGTTCGGCTTCGTGGTGGGCGGTCCGGTGATGCTGCCGATGTACGACGGGCGGAACAAAACGTTCTTCCTGGTCAACTATGAAGGCACGCGGATCGAGCGCGGGGCGACCAACTTCTATACCGTGCCCACGCCCGACCAGCTGGCCGGCCGCTTCACCACGACCATCACCGATCCACGGACGGGCCAGCCGTTTCCCAACAACACGATTCCGCAGGCGCGCTTCTCGCGGCTGGCGCAGGTCGCGCTGCGCAACAACTGGTTCCCGGCGCCGAACACCTCCGCGGCGCAGGGGAACTATGAAGCCGTGCTGACGTTTCCGCAGAACCAGGACCAGTTCACGCTGCGCGGCGACCAGGACCTGGCGAAGCTTGGACGCGTCTTCGTCCGTTACACCAAGACCACGTATGAGAACACGACGTCGGGCAGCATCATTGCCGCCGGCAACCGCGTGTTCGAGCAGGACACGACGAACTGGCAGGTGTCGCACAGCTGGCCGATTCGCAGCAACCTGGTCAACCAGTTCCGGGTCGGGCACGTCGAGGCGCGGGCCGACCAGCACGGCATCCCGTGCGCGCAGGCCGACGTGGACTTCCTCAACGTCACCGGCACGTTCACCGGCATCCCGGACGTCCAGCGCGAGTGCCCGAGCATCGGCATGACCGGCTATTCGGGGACGGGCGGCGCGGTCAACGCCTACACCGCCAGCAATCAGCCGATGTGGGACCTGAGCAACACGACCACCTGGGTGAGCGGCCGCCACACGCTGAACTTCGGCTTCAACTACCGGCGCTGGTGGCTGCAGCGCGACCTGGCCACCGGCTTCCTCGGCAACTACTCCTTCGACGTCGGCTTCACCGGCGATCGGGTCGCCGACATGCTGCTCGGGTACTACTCCGGGGTCGGCATCTTCCAGCCGGCCGCATTCAGCGTGCCCGGCGCCGCCGGCAACCCCCGCGAGTTCAACTTCAAATACTTCGCGCCGTACTTCCAGGACGACTGGCGGGTCAACTCGAGCCTGACGCTGAACATGGGGCTCCGGTGGGACTACCGCAACGTGCCCTACGAGACGCGCGACCGCATGGCGTGGCGGAACCTGGACTACGCACCGGGCGGGCTGCTCGTGGCGGACCAGTCGCTCGTGGACGGCGGCATCGTCGACGGGCGGTACTACCAGTCTGCGGGGCGGCGGAGCCCGGAGAATCCGGATCGCTTCAAGGTCTTCGCGCCGCGGACCGGGTTCGCCTGGCGGCCCTTCGGCGGCGACGAGACGGTCGTCCGGGGCGGCTACGGGATGTTCTTCGATTCGTCAGAGGGGCGCGAGATCGACGGCGCCGCCGACGTGTACCCCTACGTCAGCCGCGGCAACTACATCCAGTCGGTTGGCCAGTCCACGCCGCTCCAGACAACAGATGCGCTGTTCCCGAGCTTCGCGGCGCCGGGTGTCGCCACGCCGTCCGCCAACACGTTCCTGGCGGTCAGCCAGTCGCCCCAGCCGAGAAATCCCTACGTGCAGCAGTGGTCGCTCGGCGTCCAGCGGCAGCTGTTCCCCAACACGACGATGGAGGTGAACTACATCGGGACGCACGGATCGAACCTGCTGATGCGGCGGAACATCGCGCAGGCGCGGCTCTACGATCCGGCCAACCCGCTGCCGGTGGAGGCCCGCAAGCCCTTCCCCAATTTCATCGTCTACATCGACAGCGACTGGAGCGGCCGGTCGAACTACCGCGCGCTCAACACCAAGCTCGAGCACCGCGGCCCCGGTTCCATCCTGACCTTTGCCTACACCTGGGCCAGGAGCACGGACTCGAAATCGGCCGCGGCCGGCATCGGCGCGAGCGGCTTCAACGGCTGGCAGGGCTTCCTCGACAACGCCGACCCCGAGCGCGACTACGGGCTCTCGGACTACGACGTGGATCACCGGCTGGTCGGCAGCTTCGTCTACAACCTGCCGTTCGGCACGGGCGAGAAGTTCGCCAGCAACGTCGGCAGCGTGACCAACGCCATCGTCGGCGGCTGGCAGGTGAACGGCATCTACACCTGGCAGCGGGGCTTTCCGCTCACCATCCAGGCGGCCGATCTCGGCGGGCTGAATGACACCTTCGGCGCCAACCGCGCCGACCTGGTGGGCGATCCGGATCCGGGCACGCGTTCGGTGACCCGCTGGTTCAACACCGCCGCCTTCGCGCAGCCCGCACCCGGGGCCCTCGGCAACCTCGACCGCAACACCGAGCGCGGCCCGGGCGTCAACAACCTGGACTTCGCGCTGTTCAAGAACTTTGCCCTGGTGGGCAACACGCGCCTCCAGTTCCGCCTGGAGTCGTTCAACGCGCTCAACCACACGCAGTTCTCGGGCGTCTCGACCAACGTTGCCTCGTCCAACTTCGGCGTCGTGACGTCAGCGAGGCCGGCGCGGATCAACCAGCTCGGGGTCAAGTTCATCTTCTGAAGTCAGGGAACTGGGGAACCGGGGAAGTGAACCTGCTACTTGGGAGTTGGGAATTGGGAGTTGGGAATTGGCGAAGCGTAGCTGTCGTGTGCGCGTCCTTGCTTGTCATCGGCGCGCATGCGGCGGCGGCCTCGCAGGCTCCTGATCCGGCAGTCTTGCAGCAGCAGGCCCGCGAGGGGGAAGCGGCGCTGGCGGCGGGCCGCTACGCGGAGGCGGAAAAGGCCTACGAGACGCTGCGGAAGCTGAGCCCGGGCACGGCGGAAGTCCACGCCCGGCTCGGCCTGATCTATTTCCAGCAGGGGAAATTCGCCGAGGCGGTTCCGCCGCTGCGGGAAGCGATCAAGCTGAAGCCCGGCCTGCCGAAGGCGGACACCCTGCTGGCGATGTCGCTCTCGGAGCTCGGGCGGCACAAGGAAGCGCTGCCGGCGCTGGTCAAAGGCTTCGAGCAGACGGCCGATCCCGTGGTGCGGCGCATGGCCGGGCTGCACCTGCTGCGCGCCTACACGGCGCAGGCGCGCGACCGCGAGGCGGTGGAGGTCGCGTTGACGCTCTCGCGCCTCCACCCGGACGATCCGGAGGTGCTCTACCACTCCGGCCGGCTCTTCGCGAACTTTGCCTACCTCCAGACGATGAAGCTGGCGAAGGTGGCGCCCGAGTCGGTGTGGCTGCACCAGGCGGCGGGAGAGGCCAACGAAAGCCAGGGACTTTACGACGCGGCCATCCGCGAATACCGCCAGGTGCTTGCGGTCGCGCCGCGGCGGCCCGGCATCAACCTCCGCATCGGCCGGGCGCTGCTGGCCCGGGCCAAAGACGTCGAGTCCGGCGGGGATGGCGCGGCGGAGGCGCGCAAGGCGTTCGAGGAGGAGCTGCGGATCGATCCCACGAACGCCAACGCCGCATACGAGCTGGCCGAGATGCACCGCAAGGCCGGCGAGCTCGACCCGGCGCGCGAGCTGTTCGAGCGGGCGCTGGCGAGCTACCCCGACTTCGGGCACGCGCTCGTGGGCCTCGGCCGGACGCTGATCGCACTGGGCAAGCCGGAACTGGCCGTTCCGCGACTCGAGGCCGCCACCAAAGCCAGCCCCGACAACGAGGTCGCCGTCTACCAGCTCGCGCAGGCCTACCGGGCGCTGGGCCGCACGGCCGAGCAGGAGAAAGCGCTCGCCCGGTTCACGCACCTGCGCGAGGCCGCCGAGAAGCGGCCGGCGGCGGTGCCCGAGGGCGGGCGGGACGTCACCAGGCAGACGCTCGACAAGCCGCCGCGCTAGCGCGATGACGGCCACCCGCACCCGAACCTTCCTCCTCTTCGCCGGCGTGGTCAGCCTGGCGATCAGCCTGTCGTGGCCAGCCGGAGGGGCGGCGGAGAGCCGCGTCACGTTCACCGACATCACGCGCGAGACCGGCATCACCTTCAGCCACGTTTCGTCGCCCGACAAGCAATACATCGTCGAATCGATGAGCGGCGGCGTGGCCCTGCTCGACTTCGATCGCGACGGCTTTCTCGATGTCTATTTCGTCAACTCGCTGACGGTGGCAACCGCCGGGGACGCGCGGAGCGCGCGGAGCGGCTTGTGGCGGAACCAGGGGGACGGCACGTTCACCGACGTCACCGAGGCCGCCGGCGTGGGCTATCCCGGCTGGGGCATGGGTGCGGTGACCGGCGACTTCGACAACGACGGCTGGGACGATCTTTACGTCACCTGCTTCGGCCCCAACCGTCTCTACCGGAACAACGGCAACGGCACGTTCACGGACGTCACCGAGAAGGCGGCGGTCGGCGATCCGCGCTGGTCCGCCGGCGCGGCGTTCGCCGACTACGACAGCGACGGGCGGCTCGACCTCTTTGTCGCCAACTACGTGGACCTGCGGCTCGACGCGCTGCCGGCGTTCGGCGCCGGCAAATATTGCCAATTCCAGGGGCTGCCGGTGCAGTGCGGCCCGCGCGGCCTGCCCGGCGCCGGCGACTCGCTCTACCGCAACAACGGCGACGGCACGTTCAGCGACGTCTCGGCACAGGCCGGGGTGGCGGACACCGCCGGCCGCTTCGGCATGGGCGTGGCCTGGAGCGACTTCAACCGCGACGGGCGCGCGGATCTGTTCGTCGCCAACGACGTCGGCCCCAACTTCCTCTACCGCAACAACGGCGACGGCACGTTCACCGACGTCGGCCTGCAGGCGGGCGTGGCGCTCAGCGAAGACGGCAAGGAGCAGGCGTCGATGGGCGTCGCGGTGGGCGACTACGACCACCACGGCGGCGCCAGCATCTTCGTCACGAACTTCTCCGACGAGTACAACGCGCTCTACCGCCACGAGAAGGATTTCCTGTTCACCGACGCGTCGTTCGCGTCGCAGACCGCGAAGGCCAGCCTGCCGCTCGTCGGCTGGGGCGCGCACTTCTTCGACTACGACAACGACGGCTGGCTGGACCTGCTGGCCGTCAACGGCCATGTGTATCCGCAGGTCGAGCGCGCGAAGCTCTCCACGTCCTACCGCCAGCGACCGCTGCTCTACCGCAACAACCGCAACGGCACCTTCACGGAGGCCACCGCCACGGGCCCGGCATTGAACGAGCCGGCAGTCAGCCGCGGCTCGGCCGCCGGCGACCTCGACAACGACGGCGACATCGACCTCGTCATCAACAACCTCGACGGCGCGCCCACCGTGCTGCGCAACGACGGCGGCAGTGCGCACAGCTTCGTCGTCGTGGCTCTCGAGGGGCGGGCGGGCAACCGCAGCGCCATCGGCGCCCGCGTCACGGTACGCGCCGGCGATCTGGTCCAGACCGCCGAGCGCCGCAGCGGCGGCAGCTACCTGTCGCAGAACGACCCCCGCCTCCACTTCGGGCTGGAAAAGCGCGCGAGGGTCGATTCGATCGAGGTGCGGTGGCCGAACGGCGCCGTGCAGACGTTCGCGGACCTGCGCGCCAACGCGTTCATGACGGTGACCGAGGGTGCCGGCGCGCCGGCGTACGCGAGCCATCCGAAATAGGCCGCCACGGATGAGGCACGCCGGTCCCCCGCCGCCGCGGTGCTATGATCCGCGCCATCCAGGAGACCTCATGATCTGCGACCGCCGCACCTTTCTGACCGCCGCCTCAGGGCTGGCGCTCTCAACTCGCCTGCCCTCGGCCGCCGCCCAGGGGGCGAACGATCGCATCCGCATCGGCGTCATCGGCACCGGCGGGCGCGCCCGCGGCCTGATGAACGGGCTCAAGAAGCTGCCCGGCAACACCATCACCGCCGTCTGCGACGTCTACGAGCCGCGCCTGCTGCAGGCCGCCGAGATCGCCGGTCCGGATGTGCTGAAGGTGGCGGACTATCGCCGCCTCCTCGACAACCGCGAGATCGATGCCGTCGTGATTGGCTCGCCGGATCACTGGCACAAGGCGATGACCCTCGACGCGGTGGCGGCGGGCAAGGACGTCTACGTCGAGAAGCCGGTCTCGCACACCATCGCCGAAGGCGTCGAGCTGGTGAAGGCAATCGAAGGGTCGAAGCAGGTCGTGCAGACCGGCACCCAGCAGCGAAGCTGGGAGCACTTCGCGCTCGGCAAGCAGCTGATCGACGCCGGCAAGCTCGGCCAGATCACCTTCGTTCAGACCTACTGGTACCAGCACGCCAGGGCCGGCAACTACGCCCCCGTCGCCATGGACAAGCTCGATTGGAAGGCATGGCTGGGGCCGGCTCCAGATCAGCCCTTCCGCCCGGAGCGCTTCTACCAGTGGCGGCACTTCTGGGACTTCGGCGGCGGCTGCCTCACCGACCTCATGACCCACTGGATCGACGTCGTCCATTGGTACATGAACGTCGAGGCGCCGCTGTCCGCCGTCACGACCGGCGACAACTACAACATCAAGCTGTGGGAAGCGCCGGACACCGTCAACACGACGCTCGAGTTCCCCAACAACTTCATGGCCGCCTACCTCGGCACCTACGTCAGCCGCGTGGACGATGGCGGGCTGGAGTTCCGGGGGGAGCTGGGGACGCTCAAGGTCAATCGGGCGCGGCTGGCGTTCTACCGGGACGATGCCACCTACGTGCCGGGCACGCTGACGCCGGAGCCGGACATCCTGGTGCGGTCGAGCGGGGATGGGACGTTGACCCACCTGCAGAACTGGCTCGACTGCGTGCGCAGCCGGAAGACGCCCAACGCCGGCATCCGGGTCGCACACGAGGCGGCGCGGACGTCGCACATCGCCAACGCCGCGCTCAAGGCGGGCCGGAAGGTCCGCTGGAACAGGGACACCGGCCTGATCGAGAGCTGAGCTCACGCAGTTCGGACGAGCGCCAGCGTGCGCGCCCGTCGCTCTGCCTCTGTCTTCAGCGGGCGAAGGGTGATCGTGCGAATGAGCCGGATCCCGGGCGACAGCAGGGACCAGTACCCGTCTGAACTTCGCGCGCGCGGAGGCATCGGTGGCCACCGCGCGGGTTTCCGTGCGAAAGACCGACGCTGCCGCACCGTACGGGTCCGCGCAGAGCGTCCAGGCGATCTTCACGTAGTCGGGCTCCTGGAATGCCTCGAAGGCGTGTGGCGGGATCGATCGGAAGGTGACGTTCGGCTCCCAGGGCTTCGTCACCGCGCCGACTGCGATCTCCCGCCCCGGACGCTCGGCGAGGACCACCCAGCCGAGGGCCCGGGCCTCCGCCAGCAGCCCGCGCGGGCGGCGCGCATCGGCCCCGGTCGCTCCGAGGAGCAGCGCGCGCGCCCTGAAGAGCGCGCGCACGAGCGGCATCCGGAACAGGTCCATCTGCTCAGCCACCGCCAGCGTGACTGCCGCCGGCGCGGCCACGCTGACATGATGACGCTCGGCGACGTCGTACGCCGGCATGAATCGATCGAGCAGGGCATCGCTGCCGTTGCCGGTGGCCGAACGGGTGGCGCGGCCGTAGCGAAGCCATTCCGCCGTCACGTACGCCCCGTAGGCGGCGGCCGCCAGCGCGGCTCCCGCCGCCAGCCCGCCGCAGGTTGCACGGAACGCGGACCGCGTGCTCCATTCACAGGTCATCGGCCTTCTCCATTGGGTGCGGCCAGCTCGTACTCCGCCCGGACGATTTGCCCGCGCCAATACGGGCGCCAGGTACCGTCGAGCATCCAGCTGACCTCGCCCCGCAAGGGGATGCGCATGCCGTTGCGGACCTCGTGCTGCCAGAATCGGCCTCTCCAGGGGGTGAGCGCGTAGCCGTTGTTCACGGCCATCTGCCGATCGGCTGCGACGCTGACGATGTCGCCATCGGGGCTGAAGGCAAAAGTCGCCGAGACTTCCGTGGATCCATCGCGCAGCGTCGCGCGGGCGTGCGCGTCGTCCACGCCGCTCCAATGCAGCCGCGCGCCAGGCAGCAACGCGGTTGGCAGCCACGGAGATTCCGCGAGATAGCGCATCAGCGCGCCGGAGTTCAGCTCCGGCGCGTCGCCTGAGTCCGCCACCGTCCACATGCCGAGCACGGCCGCCTGCATCGAGCCGCGTCCGGCGACGTAGCCGTCGCGCACCTCGACCGGGAGCAGCGGCATCATCGTCATGCGGGCCGCCCATACGAAGCCTGGCGGATTGGCCGTGAACGTCTGGGTGGCCGAGAAGGGAATCCATCCTTCTTCCGGCCCGCCGCCATCCCCCGGGGCGATTCGGCGGAAGGTGCCGGCGGACTCCAGCCGTGCCACCCGAATCGGTGAGGTCTCGTCCGGCACCGCTGACGCGAGGTAGCGACGCACCGGCGACGGAAGGGACGCCAGCCCAGCGCGTGTGACACGGCCTGTCGGCCCGCCCGGGGAAGCGGCCGGAGCCGCCACGATTCGATCCACGAGCGCCGTTGTCGCGCGGTCCCATCGCGCGCGCGCCGCCCGCACGCCGACGATGGCCACCGCCGCAATCGCCATCCCGCTAATCACCAGCGGCCGAACCGCACCTGGGGTCAGAATCATTCGTGTCATCCGGGTCGTCCGACTCCGGCTGCAAGAGGTGCGCCTCCCTGTTCGTTGCCGTTCGTACGAGGCATCGGGCCTCGGGCGCCCGATCGCCTGCAACGTCAGTTCGATGGCACATGAAGAATTCCGCAGGGGCGGCGAAATTCTCCGCGAGGCGGACGTGAGCGAGGGCGCGTGGGCGGCGGCGGCCGGCCGCTGCTCAGGTGGAAGCTAGGGCGCCTTCCTGCCCTTGCCGATCCCGACCGCGGAGCCGGGCAGCGCGACGTCGGCCACGACCGGATAGTGGTCGGCGGCGAGCCGGGTCTGACCGTCGATCGGGACGCGCGCAGCCGCGACCGCCACGTCCGACGACACGAGAACGTAGTCGATGCGGCTCGTCGGGTTGCCGCTGAGCCGCGCCGGCGAGGTGAAGCCGTTCGGGTTCTCGGGCGAAGGCTGCGGCGCTTCGACCCACGCGTCGAGCAGGCGCGTGAGCACCGGCGCCATCTCCGGCGTGTTCGGCCGCGCGTTGAAGTCCCCCATGAGCACTTTGGGCCCTTCGGGCGCCGCGTCGAGCATCTCGGCGATCACCGCCGTCTGCTTCAGGCGATCCGTCTGCGTCGTGTGCAGGTGCGTGTTGTAGAACTGCAGCGGCACGCCACGGACGTTGATCAGCGCCCTGGTGAACCCGCGCTGTTCGGCCGTGCCCGTCCGCGGCAGCAGCGTGTTGCTGCACTCGAGGATCGGGAACCGGCTGACGATGACCGTGCCGTACTGATGTGGCACGGTCGAGTGATTGTCGGGATCGTGATTCAGGTTGGGCGCGTAGCAGTGGTGGTTCATCCCGAGCGCCGCGGCTAGTTCCGCCGGTTCGTCCTTGTAGGCGCTCCGCGCCCAGAACCGGTCGACTTCCTGGAAGCCGATGATGTCGGGGCCGTGCGCCCGGACCACCGCGGCCACGCCTTCGAGGTCGTGGCCGCAGTCCGGATACGGGATGCGCGGTTCCCCGGGCGGAACGGGCGCCGGCGCCGGCTGCGTGCAGACCGCGTTGCTCTGGCCGTGCTTGATGTTGTAGCTCATCACGCGCAGCTCGCGCGGCTTCGCCTGCGGCTCGCCTTGCGCCTGCGCCGCAGCCGCGAGTCCCAGCCCCGCAATGAACATCGATACCACCGTTGCCCGCTTCCTCATCGATCCCCCTTTTGAGCCCCCGGTTCGAACCGTCGCAGTCCGGACAGGCCAGGGGCCAATATACGTGCAAAAGGGTTCAAGGTTCAGGGTGCAAGGTGCAAGGTTCTGGGTGCAAGGTTCTGGGTGCAAGGTTCAGGGTGCAGGGTGCAAGGTTCCCTGAAATGATGTGGTCGGGGCGGAGGGATTCGAACCCCCGACCCTCTGGTCCCAAACCAGATGCGCTACCAGGCTGCGCTACGCCCCGACCCCTTCAGTATACCCCCCGAGCAGCCGCTCGACGATGACGACATCCCGCCAGCGCCCGTCCAGGCGGGCGTGGCGCTCGTAGACGCCCACTTCGCGGAAGCCCACAGCGGCAAGCAGCGCCCGGCTGGCGGCATTCTCCACGAACACCCGCGACACCAGCTTCCAGAAGCCGGCGGCAGCCGCGGCCGCCAGCAGGGCGTGCATGGCGGCGCGCCCGGCGCCGCGCCCCCGCGCCGCGCGGGCGGTATAGACGGAAAACTCGGCCACGCCGGCGTAACAGTCGCGGGGCCGGTAGGAAGATGCCGCGGCGAACGCCACCACCTCCCCGCTGTCCTCGACGACCACCACCGGATGACGTCCCCCGAACCAGCCCTCGATGTCGGCCGGTGTCCGCGGCCGGGTCTCGAACGTCGCCAGCCGATCCTCGATCCCCTCGTTGTAGATGCGGGCAATGGCGGCCGCGTCAGCCTTGGTCGCAGGGCGGGCCGTCACACATGGCTCCGCCGGCCGTCGCCTGCCCGATGCCACACGCTGGGCCGGGGCGGGCGCCTGGCCGGCCGCGAACGAAGATACGAGAACAAGGAGTGCGCCCTCAATCAGCTAAGATTAGCCCATCCGATTCATGGCGGAACGCCACCCCAGCCGCGTGCTGTTCCTGTGCCGCTACAACCGCATGCGCAGCCCGACAGCCGAACGTCTCTTCTGTAAACGGCCGGAGCTCGATGTCCGGTCGGCGGGCACGAGCACGGACGCGCTCGCGCGCGTGAATGCCCGGATGCTCGATTGGGCCGACGTCATCTTCATCATGGACGAACAACAGCGCCGGTCGCTCCACCGCCGCTTCCCCGGCCACCCCGCCCTCGAGCGGCTGGTGTGCCTCGACATCCCCGACGACTTCACGTTTCTGCAACCGGAACTGGTCGAGCTGCTCGAGGCGCGCGTGCCGCAACACCTGCCGCGCAAGGAAGGAGGCCGCACCGGATGACACCCGTGCTGGCATCATTGCTGCGTCACCCGGGCCGCCGTCCAGCCCCGGGAACCAGACGGAACACCGGACAATCGTGTCCGGCTCAACAGGTTGCGGCTATTTCCAATCGAGGGCTGTCAGGGTGAAGTGTCCCGGGACGATTACAGCTTTGCCGGCCCGTGTCCTGTTCCGGACTGCGGGCGGCCTGTTACTCGCCTGCGCGGCAGCCGCGGCGGGACATCTGGCGCCACTGCTCTCCGCACAGCACGCCCCGAACACCGGCCGCATCGAAGGCCAGGTTCGACTCGTGATGCCGCAGGCGCAGGCCGTGCCGTCAGGCGTGTATCCCTCGCGCCGCGTCAGCCGGCCGGCGCCAAAGGCGGCGGAGATCGCCAACGTCGTGGTGTCGCTCAAGAACATCCCGCGCCAGGCGGACCTCCCGCTCACCCCCGCCACGATCACCCAGAAGGACGAGGCATTCGTTCCGCACGTCGTCGCCATCACCCGGGGCTCGACCGTCCACTTCCCGAATGCCGACCCGTTCTTCCACAACGTCTTTTCGCTCTCGCGGGGCGCCACCTTCGATCTCGGACGCTTTCCCCGGGGCGCCACCCGCTCGCACCGCTTCACGGCCCCTGGCCTGGTGAAGGTGTTCTGCCACATCCACTCGCACATGACGGCGAGCATCATCGTCTTTGATCATCCGTACTTCCGCATTCCGGCCGCCGACGGCACCTTCGTCCTGGACGATGTGCCGGCGGGCGCCCACGAGGTGGCGGCGTGGCACGAGCGGATCGGCGAGAGCGTGAGCGCCATCCGCGTCGACGCGGGACGCGCCACGCGGGTCGAGTTCACGCTGCCGGTGGACCATCAATGAGACAGCTGCTGGCACGTCGTCCCCGTCCCCCGCGGCTGGTCGTCAGGACGACGGTGGCGATGTTCGCGGTGGTGGCGCTGGTGCTCTCGTCGGTGCTGATCCTGATCGGGATCCAGGGCAGCCGCTACGTCCGTGGCACGGTCGCCGACAAGCTGGCCGCCGGCCAGCGCATGCTGTCGGCCCTCGAGGGGCGGCAGGCGCGCGAGCTCCAGGCGCAGCTGGCGATGCTGGCGGAGAACCCGACGCTGAAGGCGGCCATCGATACCTACCGCGCGGAACGGAGCGCTCCCGGCGGCACCCATGGCATCGAGCTCGTCGACACGGTCCGGCGGGAGCTCGAGAAGCTGGCCGGACGCCTCCAGCCCGACGTGCTGGCGGTCTCGGATCCCGACGGCACGGTGATCGCGGCGGCCGGACAGCACCAGGCGGCGTGGCCGGCCTCGCTGCCGCCGTCCGGACGGAGCCGCGCCACACAGGTCGTTACGCTGCCGTCGGGCGTCTACCAGCGGGTGTCCGCACCGATCACGATCGGCGACGTGGAGCTCGGGACGCTCGAGCTGGCGACGGCCCTCGATCAGGAGTACGCGCGCTCGCGCTCGGTGCTGTCCGGCGCGAACACGCTGGTCGTGGCCGGCGATCGCGTCGTGGCGACCACGCTCCCGTCCGGCGCGGCACGCTGGATCACGCCGGAGGTGCTCGAATCGCTCGACGGCTCGCCCACGGTGTCGCTCGGCGGCACCGAATACGCGGTGCGGCTGCTCTACCGTCCGGGCTCGGCAGCGGTGTTCGCACTCGACTCAATCGACGCCTCGACGGCCCCCATCCTCGCCGATGCGCTCGGCGCGATGCGCTGGCTGGCGATGGCGACGTTCGGCCTCGCCGGCCTCGCCAGTCTGTGGATGGCCCGGACGCTGTCGCGGCCGATCAACACGCTGTCGCAGTCGCTGGCCGAGATGTCGGCGTCCCGCACCTTTGCCGGCGACCTCCCGGCCACAGGCTCCAGCCTCGAAGTGGACGCGCTCACCCGGACGTTCAACTCGATGATGCGCAGCGTCTCCTCGGCGCAGGCCGAAACCCGGAGCGCCTACGTCGGCGCCATCCGCGCGCTGGCGGCGGCCCTCGACGCCCGGGATCCCTACACGGCCGGTCACTCGGAGCGGGTCAGCGCCATCTCGGTGGCGGTCGGACGCGAGATGGACCTGCCGCCGGCCGATCTCGACATTCTCCGGCTTGGCGCCCTGCTCCACGACATCGGCAAGATCGGCATCAGCGACAACGTCCTGCGCAAGCCCGAAGGGCTGACGGCGGAAGAGTTCGAAGCCATCAAGGAGCACCCGACGCTTGGCGCCCGCATCCTGCGCAGCGTCCCCTTCCTGGCGCCGCACCTCCCCATCGTCGAGCTGCACCACGAACGCCCCGACGGCCGGGGCTATCCGCACGGACTCACCTCGGACGAAACGCCGCTGCTCGCGCGCATCGTCCACGTGGCGGACGCGTTCGACGCCATCACCAGCGCCCGCGCCTACCGTCCAGCCCGCCCCTTCGCCGAGGCGGTCCGCGAAGTGTGGCGGTACGCCGGCACCCAGTTCGACGCCGAGGTCGTCCAGGCGCTGGTGCGGGCGCTGCCGGCCATCGACACCGCAAGCCCGTCGGCCGAGCCGGCTATCGACGTGGCGGCCTTTGGCGCCACCCGCCATCTCACCATCGTGACCCGGAGCTGACCGTGCGATCTGTCGGAACCGTGCTCGTCTGCCTGTTCGCTCTGGGCGCAAGGACGGACGCGCAGACGCTGCCGGGCGGGCGCATGGCGATCGAGGCGGTGGCGGCGGCCGCCAGCACCTCGGACGCGCCCGACGATCCCTTCGTCTGGCTCGACCTCGCCGCAACGGTCCGGGTGACGGACGAACTCGACCTCGTCGTCCGGCCCTACGCCCGCCGGCTGCCGGGGGGCTCCTGGACCGCGCTCCTCTATCAGGCGCAGGTCCGCTATCAACCGGCGGCGCGCGTGCGCGTGGACGCGGGCATCATCACGTCCCCCTTCGGCCTCGGCACCCTCGAGCTCCGCCCCGATCTCAACCCCGTCGTCACCTATCCGTTCTATTACTTCGGGCAGCTGCCGGCCTTCGATGAATTCAGGAACCAGGTGCAGCTGCTGTCGGGCGGCTACCCGGTGGGGGCGGTGGTCAGCTGGTCTGGCGACCGGTTCGACGCGCGTGGAGCGATCACCGACGCCACTCCGGCGCGCGCGCGCGACGCCCTGCGGCCGGACCCCTCGGCCACGCCGCAGTTCATCGTGGGGGGCGGCTTCACCCCGAAGACGGGGCTGCGCATCGGCACCGGGCTCGCCATCGGCAAGTACCGGCAGGCGGAGGACGCGGACTTCTTCGGCGGGTCCGCGGCGTCCGGACCGGTCACCAACGCCGGGGCGACGCTGTTCAACCTCGAGGCGGAATACGCCTTCCGGTATACACGGCTCAGCGGCGAGTGGGTGCGCGACCGGTTCGAAACGAACGGGGCCCCGGCCGTCGCACGAGGCTTCTACACGCAGGTGATGCAGACGCTGACGCCGCGGATCTTCGCGGCCGGGCGGGTCACGCGCGCCACGACGCCGGTGCGCACCGCCGGGGGGGCGGTCCGGCGAGCGCGAACGGCGGTTGAAGTCACCGGCGGCTACCGGCTCACGCCGCAGTTCACGGTGAAGGCGGGGTACCAGGCGGCCCGTGGCTACGGCGTCTCGGACTGGAACCAGGCCGCGGTGTGGTCGCTCGTGTGGGCGCAGCGCTGGTTCTAGCGTTCACAATCCGTACGGGCTTCGTTCGCGCAAGTATGTATTGAAGACGGAGCCGCGCTGCGGCGGCTCCGTCTTCCTCGATCTTCCTCGACCAGCGGCCTACCGCTTCTTGCCGCCGCTGCGGCTCGACGACGCCTTCTTTGCCCCGCCGCGCCCTGCTCCCTTGCGCGCGCCGCCGCCCGCGGATTTGCGCGCCGCGCCGGACGACTTGCGCGCGCCGCCCTTGCTCGCACCACCCGTCGCCTTACGTGCGCCGCCAGCCTTGCGTGCGCCACCCGTCGCCTTGCGCGCACCGCCAGCCTTGCGTGCACCACCCGTCGCCTTGCGCGCACCGGACTTGCGCGCGCCGCCGGCCGACTTGGCCGACCCGCCCGCCGACTTGCGCGATCCGGCCGACCGTGCACTGCCGCTCTTCGATCCGCGTGAGCCAGCAGAGGCCGACTTGCGCGAACCGGTGCCCTTCGACGCCCGGCTGCCGCGCACGGTGCTGCGGCCACGGGACGCGCCCGCGCCGCTGCCCGCCGTCACGTCACCACCGAGATCCATCTCACCGCCCTGATCCATGTCGTCGAGCATCAGGTCGTCGGTGTCGTTGTTTCCACGTGCCATAGTCTGCTGCCTCCTTGTGTTGCGTGATGTTGTCGCAACAATCGTGCCCTTCAGCGGCCGTCGTCAGTCGTCCATGACCTCCGGCGACGACGAGCATGAAAAAAAAAGACGACGAGGATGGAGCAGGTGAGACAACAGCTGACTCGCCATCGCGAGACGCGAGGCGCGAACGCCGGCAGGCTGCGCGATCAGGCGACCCGTCGCGGAGGCACCGCGCCGAGGCCAGGACCGGTCAGCTGGCCGGTCTGCATCATCCCGTTCCTGATGGTGAAGAGGCCGGGAAACGTCGACTCCCACGCGGCATTGGCGGCGGGCACGAACTGGCGGGCGTTGGCTTCGATGCCGGCGTTGCCGGGCACGCGCGCGGCGATGCCGGCGGAATGAATGAGCGACGCGCCGGGGCACGTCAGGTCCTGCACGCAGAGGAACATGCCGAACTTCTGCGCGGCGGCGGCGAGCAGCATGGCATGGCTCTGCCCCTTGCAGGCCTTGAGCGCCACGCCGGTGTAGCCCATCTCGCGCGCCAGCATGAGGGACTCGAGGTCCGTCAGCGCCTCGTCCGCCACGATGGGCCGGAGCTTCGCCGCCTCGTGCATGACGTTGCCACGGTCCTGCTGCAGGTCCCGCCGGGTCGGCTGCTCGATGTAGAGGATGCGCTCGAAGCCGGACGGCGTGGTCTCGCGAATCTTCGCGAGGCACTCGAGCAGGTAGCCGACATTCGGGCAGCCCTCGTTGAAGTCGAGGATGTATTTCCAGTCGGCGACGCCGCGTCGCGGCAGGGCGCGGCTGACGATTCGGTCGATCCGGATGACACGTTCGTAGTCCACCGGCAGGTTGCCGCCGTTCAACTTGATCTTGAACCTGATGAGCCCGTCGCGCTCGATCCACTCCTCGAGCGTGTTCGGCAGCCCGTCGTCTATCCGCCGCGTGACGTCGGAGGCCTCGAGCGGGTCGCTGGCGCCCACCGAATGGAAGACCGGCATTGCCGGCTGCGGTGCGGCCGGCACGTAGCGGTCGAGATATTCGCCCGTGAACGCCTGGCCCAGATCGGCCGAGAGGTCGCGGCTCATGTGCGAGGGGCCGTAGGTGTCGTAGCAGGTGACGCCGAAGGCTTTCCCATACGCGTCGTGCAGCGCGGCATCGAAGGCGCTCGCCACCACGAGCGTCGCCAGGCGGGGAATGGGCGCCGGCAGCGCCAGACTGGCCGATGCCGCGTCGGCCGCCGCGAGGTAGGCCGGGTCGAGCACCCGCGCCAGGTCGACGGGGTGCCCCGCCTCGTCGCAGTCGGCTGTGAGGGTGCGGAACCGGTCGGCGAGCGTCTTCATCGCGCCCAGGCCGGCGTCCTGCGGCGCGGCCGGGAACGCCCAGGCGTTGCCGAGCGTCATCGACCCGAAGCCCCAGGCCTCGCGCCCGCTGCCGGTGCGCACGCGGCAGTCCACGTTCAGCAGGGTGACGCGATCGACTGTCCGTCCGCCGAACTGATACGGCGTCCGGTAAAGAAAATCCTCGAACCGGTGACTGACCTCGACGATCCTGATGTCAGTGGGCCGGGAGGCGGCAACCGCCGGCGCGCGGCGGCCGCATCCGGCCAGCGGCAGGAGCGGGAGCAGGCCAGCGGTGCGCAGCAGCGATCGGCGGGTGACGCGGCAAATCGAGCGAGTAGTGGTCAAGAGCCGAGATTATATGTTGGCGGCGCACGGCGCCTGCTCAAAGTGATGTCCAGAATCCGTCGCGCCGTAAACTTTTTGCACGATCGTCCGGCCGCCTGGCGTATCGCGGTTCTCGCGATGCTCGTGCTGCTCGGGATGGCAGGGGCCGCGTGCCGGCGTACGCCAGAGCCGGAGCCTGCGGCCTCCGCGGCGCGCAACCTGGTGATCATCACGGTGGACACGCTGCGCGCCGATCGCCTGGGCGCCTCGGGCTACGCGCCGGCGCGGACCCCGGCGATGGACGGGCTGGCGGCGCGCGGCACGCGCTTCGCCCGCGCCTTCGCGCCGACCCCGATCACCCTGCCGTCGCATGCCTCCATCATGACCGGCAGGTATCCGCCGGGGCACGGCGCCCGCCACAACGGCATGCGCGTGGACGACCAGCTGCCGGTCCTGGCCGAGTCGCTGGCCGGCGCCGGCCTGGCGACCGGGGCGTTCGTGGGCGCCTTCCCGCTGGATCGCCGGTTCGGCCTGTCGCGCGGCTTCGAGGTGTACGACGACCGGATGCCGCGCCTCGAGGGACGGCTGGCCAACGAGCGCAGCGGGCACGACGTGGTGACCAGCGCGCTGGCCTGGCTCGACCAGCAGCGCGGCCGGCGGTTCTTCCTGTGGGTGCACCTGTTCGAGCCGCATGCGCCCTACGGGCAGCCGGGAGATGGCCGGGCCGCGGCCGCGCGCTACGACGACGAGGTGGCCGAAGCCGATCGGCAGATCGGGCGGGTGATCGAGGCGCTGGGGAGCGAGCGCGACGCCACGCTCGTCTTCGTGACCGCGGACCACGGCGAGGCATTCGGCGAGCACGGCGAAATCACCCACAGCCTCTTCGTCTACGACACGACGCTGCACGTGCCGCTGATCGCCGCGGGGCCGGGCGTCCGCGCCGGCAGCATCGACACCGCCGTCTCGCTCGTCGACCTCGCGCCAACCGCGGCCCGCCTGCTTGGTGTGGGGGCGTTCGACTCGGACGGGCTGGACCTCGGGCCCGCGCTTCGCGGCGGCGCCATCGCGCCGCGGGCGCTGTACGCCGAGTCCTTCGCGCCGCTGCTCGATTTTGGCTGGAGTCCGCTGCGCAGCGTGCGGGAGGATGGGTGGAAGCTCATCGAGGCGCCGCGTCCGGAGCTGTTCCAGGTGGCCACCGATCCCCAAGAGAGCCGCGATCGCGCCGCGGAGGAGCGCCAGAAGGTGGCGGCCCTGGCCGAGCGGGTGAACCGCTACTCGTCCGCCTCGCTGAAGCCGGCCGGCCCCGCCGGCAGCCGCGACGCGAGCGAGGCGCGCGACACGGCGGCGCGGCTGCAGTCGCTCGGCTACGTCGGCGGTGGCCGCCGCGATGCGGCCGTCCGCCCCGATCCCAAGGACCGGCGCGAGCTTGCCGCCAGCCTGGCGCGGGTGGCGTCGGGCGAGGTGCGCGGACCGGCGCTCGAGCCGGCGCTCCGCGGCATCCTCGCCACGGACCCCGACAACCCGCAGGCCAACCTCCGGCTGGGATTCGTGCTGCAGGAGTCGGGGCGCTGCCAGGCCGCGGCTGCGCACTTCGCGGCGGCGATCCAGGGACAGCTGCCGGGCGCCGACCCCTACCTCGGGCTGGCCGCCTGCCACGCCTCGGCGCGGCGCTATGAGGCCGCGGCCGCCGCGCTCCGGGATGCTGACCGCGCCGAGCCCGCCAACCCGGTCGTGCTCGCCAACCTGGGGATCGTGCTGTCGGATGGGGGCCAGCCTGCCGAGGGGCTCGACCCGCTCAGGCGCGCGCTGGACATCGATCCGGATTTCCACCAGGCCCGGTTCAATCTCGCCGTGGCGCTGGCCCGTCTCGGGAAGCGCGCCGACGCCGCCCGGGAGGCAGGGGAACTGCTGCGCCGCCTCCCCCCGGACGCGCCTCAGCGGCAGGAAGTCGAGCGTCTGGCGGCCGCCGTCCGCTGACGCCGGCGGACCCGCCGTTCAAAAAGCCGGATCCTCCTCGCCGGATATTGGGTCCGTTCGTCCCGCCAGAACGCCCACTCATCTAATAGATCGCCCGTTTCGGCTGGTTTCTGCTACATTCTGTCCCCAGCTCGTCTGGTCCATCCCTTGCAGCGCTCCGCTACTTCCAGACAGCAGCTTTCGTTCACTCTTCAGGGAGGCCGACAGGCATGAGAAGGATCATCTACGTGATGATTGCCCTCTGTACGCTCGCGACCGCAGTGCCGGCGCAGGCGCAGCAGACGACCGGGGCCATCACGGGCAGGATTCTGGACGACCAGGGCGCAGCGGTGCCCGGCGTCACGGTTACGGGTCGGAACGGCGAAACCGGGTTCGTCCGCACGAGCGTGACCGACGGTGAAGGCATCTACCGGCTGAGCGCGCTCCCGGTGGGCACCTACGATCTCGAGGCGGAGCTGCAGGGCTTCAACAAGGTCGAGAGCAAGGGCGTCATCGTCAACGTCGGGCAGACCGTTGATATCAGCGTCGCCTTGCGGGTGGCCGGCCTGACGGAAGCCGTCGAAGTCCGGGCGGAAACCCCGCTCATCCAGCGCGCGTCCTCGGCCGTCGGCGGCCTGGTGGACGTCGATCGCATCGAGAGCCTGCCGCTGAACGGCCGCCAGTTCGCCAATGCCGCCATCGCCATTCCCGGCGTCGGCCTCGGCTTCCACTCGGACCCGACCAAGAGCACGCAGTACTCGCCGCAGATTGCCGGCGGCAACGGCCGCAACGTCAACTACCAGATCGACGGCGGCGACAACAACGACGACACCGTCGGCGGCCTGCTGCAGCTCTTCCCGCTCGAGGCGATCCAGGAGTTCAACTTCATCACCCAGCGCTACAAGGCCGAATACGGCCGCAGCAACGGCGGCGTGATGAACATCGTCACCAAGAGCGGCACGAACCAGTGGCGCGGCAGCTGGTTCACGAATGTCCGCGACAAGAGCCTGAACACGCAGACCAAGACCGAGAAGATCAACAACATCGGCAAGCAGCCGTACCGCCGCTACCAGTACGGCGGCTCCTTCGGCGGGCCGGTCGCGGTCGACCGGGCGCACTTCTTCGCGGCCTACGAGCGCACGCAGCAGGACACGCAGCAGACGGTCAACACGCTCGGGCTGTTCCCCGCCAAGGACGGCGTCTTCGCCACGCCGAACCGGGAGAACCTGTTCACCGGCAAGGTGTCGGCCAACGTCACACCGTCGCAGTACGTCGCCGTCCGCTACGGCCGCAACACCAACTCGCAGGTCTACAACGCCTCGTCGCGCGCCGTGCCCGAGAACTGGGGCGACAGCACCAACCGCTTCAACTCGATCAACGTCAACCACAACTGGGTCCTGGGCGGGTCGAAGCTGAACGAGTTCGTCTTCCAGTACGCCGACTTCGAGAACCACGTCGCCTCGCGCACCAACGATCCGCAGGAGACGTTCCCGAACGGCGTCAGCATCGGCTACAACACCAACACGCCGCAGACGACGGCGCAGAAGAAGTACCAGTTCCGGGACGACTTCTCGTGGCACGTCACCGGCATGGGCGGGCTCGGCCATGACTTCAAGGCCGGGGTGAACTTCATCCACGAGCCGCGGCTCTTCGTCACCTTCAGCTCGGGCAGCGCCGACTACGCCTACACGCACCTGACCAACGACCTGAATGGTCCGATCAGCACCGTCACCCGCAACAAGCCGGGGGCCTCGGCGAACCTGCCGATGGATCAGTACGGGTTCTACGTGCAGGACGACTGGCGCCCGACTGACCGCCTGACCGTGAACCTCGGGCTGCGCTACGACCTGGTGACCGGGTTCAAGATCGACCAGTCGGGGATTCCCAACTACATCGCGCTCACCGGGGCGGCCGCCGCCGGCCGCTTCGACGGCGTGCCCGGCTTCGACGAGTTCGGCAAGAAAGCGGAGGAGGACACCAACAACTGGCAGCCACGCGTCGGCCTGGTCTACGACCTGCGCGGCAACGGCCGCGACATCCTCCGCACCGGCTGGGGCATCTACTACGACTTCGGCTTCACCAACGCCAACATCCTCTTCCCGGGGCTGAGCGCGCAGGGCGGGTCGGGCATCATCTTCTCGGCCACCAACACGGCCGGGCTGCGGAACCCGGACGGGAGCTTCTTCACCGTCGGGCAGCCGATCACGAACATCGAGCGGCTGAACGAGGTGAACCCGAACGGGCCGTTCTACAGCTCGAACGTCGCCGCGCCGCAGATCCGGCAGCCGTTCACCAGCCAGACGTCGGTGGGCTGGTCGCACCAGCTCAGCACGTCGATGGTGTTCGACGTGGATTACGTACACGTCGAAGGGCGCGACCTCGGCGTCCGCTGGCCGCTCAACACCCGCATCGACGGCGGCAACCGGCGCTACCAGGACCTCAACCTCAACCCCGCCAACCCCACGCTCAACATGAGCATCGGCAAGAGCCGCTACGACGGCGTCAACTTCGGCGTGCGCCGCCGGATGACCTCGGGGGTGGCCTGGAACGCGTGGTACACGCTGTCGAAGGCCGAGGGGCTTGGCGGCTTCGGCGTGGACGAGCTGACGACGAACCTGGTGCAGGATGCCACCAACCCGTTCGCCGACGTGCAGTACGGCCCGTCGCAGCGCACCGATGCCCGGCACAAGCTGGTGCTGAGCGCGGTGCTCGGCATGCCCTGGGGCATCACCGTGTCGCCGGTCTTCCAGTACCGCTCGGCCCTGCCGATGCAGATTTGGTACGGCTACGACGTGAACCGGGACGGCGTGACCAACGACATCTACACGACCGCCTACCGCTTCAAGAGCGTGGACGCCGCCGGCACCCCGACCTATGAAGAGATCGGCGCCTGCACGACCATCAACTGCGGCCGCGGCTCGGCGCTGTCACAGATGAACCTGCGGCTGGCCAAGTCGATCCCGTTCGGCGGCACCAGGCGCATCGAGTTGTTCGGCGAGGTCTTCAACGTGTTCAACTCGCTGAACCCGTCGTTCGGCGCCGGCACCGTCGCGCCCGGCCGCCTGTTCACCGGCACCGCCGCCAACCCCTCGCCCAACCCGGTCTTCATGAAGCCCACCGCCTACGCCGGCGACAACGGGCAGCCCGAACAGCGGGTCGGCCAGGTTGGCTTCAGGCTGGTGTTCTAAGAAGGTTCAGGGGTGCAAGGTGCAGGGTTCAGGGTTCCCCGCACCTTGCACCCGAACCTTGCACCTTGCACCCTGAACCCTGAACCTCTAACCCCCCGGCGGCGTGAACCGGCCGTCGGTGGCGAGCCAGCCGCCGTCGGCGTAAAGGATCGTCCCGGTCACGAAGCTCGCGGCGTCCGAGGCCAGGAACAGCGTCGGGCCCACCATCTCCTCCGCCGTCCCCCATCGATTGAACACGCTCTTGGCGGCGTAGGCGTTGTACCAGTCCGGGTTGTTGCGGATCGGTGAGGTCAGCGGTGTGTCGATCACTCCGGGGCCGACGGCGTTCACGCGGACGCCGTATGGCCCGAACTCGCAGGCGCCGCCGCGCGCCAGCTGGAGGATGCCGGCCTTCGTGGCGGAATAGACCGACTGGCCCGGCTCGACGACGAGCGAGCGGATCGACGAGAACAGGATGATGCTGCCCCGCTTCTGGACGGTCATGATGCGGCCGGCGGCGCGCAGCACATAGAAGTTCCCCTTGAGGTTCACCTCCAGCACCCGGTCGAGCTCATCGTCCTGGTAGTCGAGGATCTTCTTCCGCACGTTGACGCCCGGCGTGCAGACGACCACGTCGAGGCTGCCGTGCGCCTCGCGGATGGCCCCGAACGACCGCTCGACCGCGGCCGCGTCGCGGATGTCGAGGATGCCGGCCTCCGCGGCGCCGCCGCCGGCTGACGCCTGCCTGGCAGTCGCCTCCGCCGCCTCCCCTTTGATGTCGAGGCACACGACACGGGCGCCGGCGTTGGCGGCGCCAATCGCCACCGCTTCGCCGATGCCGGACGCCGCGCCAACCACGGCGGCGATCTTCCCTGTCAGATCGAAGATGTTGCGAGCGGCCATCAATCCTCCTGAGGACGAGCGGGGGAACGGTGCAGCGCCAGCGTGACCGCGAACGCGGCCAGCGCGGCCCCCAGCCCGAGCAGCAGCGGGTCGCTCCACCAGTGCAGCGGCGCCACCGTGAACCGGGCCACGAACAGCGTCACGATCCCGGCGGCCATCGACGCGAGCGCGGCGTCCGGCGTAGCCCGCCGGACGTAGAGCCCGCCAACGATCGGCACGAACAGGCAGACGATGATCACGGAGTAGAAGATCGTGAGCGCGCCGATGACCGTCTCGAGCACGACGGAGAGCACCACCCCGGCGGTGCCGCCGGCCACCGCCGCCAGCCGCGCCACGAGCAGCAGCTTCGCGTCGCTGGCCTCGGGGTTGATGTGGCGCTTGTAGATGTCCTTCGAGATCGACGTGGACAGCATGAACAGGATGGCGTCGCAGGTGTCCACTTCGGTCGAGAAGACCGCGGCCAGCGCCAGCGCGCCGAGCCAGACCGGCAGTTGCGTGAGCAGGAACGTCGGCAGCACGTTGTTGGGGTTGTCGATGCCCGGAATCGCCACCCGCGCGGCCATGCCGAAGAGGACGGGCATGAACGCGAACAGCATCAGCGCCACGGCGTTGCAGCCGATGCCCAGGCGGAGCGCCCGTTCCGACTTCGCGCCGTAGGCCTTCTGGATCAGCCCCGGCGAGATGATGAACGACGGACCGGTGAGGAGCAGGAACATCCAGCCGGAGCCCGGGCCGGTCGAGTGGAAGAAGTGCCCGAACGACTCCGGGGCCGCGGGGGCGTCGATCACCCCGCCGAATCCCCCGGCCCCGGACAGGACGAACGGAAACGCCACGAGGAAGCCGGCAATCAGCACGCCCAGCTGCACCGTGTTGACCCACGCCGAGCCGACCAGGCCGCCCGCCACGAAGTAGATGGTCATGATCGCGGCGCCGATGAGCGCGCCGGCCCAGCGGGGAATGCCGAGGATCACGTTCAGGATGGCGGCGCCGGCAATCAGCTGCGCGGCGAGCACGGTCAGGGCGCCCAGCACCACCAGGATGGCGGCCACCGCGCGCACCCGGCCGTCGTAGCGGAACTCGAGATAGTCGCCGGTCGTGTAGAAGTTGTGGGCCTTGGCCAGCCGCCACAACGCCGGCGCCACGGTCAGGGCAAAGACGACCGAGCCGATGCCCGCCGATCCCACCCACCACCAGGCGCTGATGCCGTCCTTGTACGCCTGCCCCGCCGCCCCCACGGTCGAGCCCGCGCCGATGTTCGCCGCCAGCATCGTCGCGAAGATCAGGCCGGGGCCGAGCGAGCGGCCGCCCACGAAGAAGTCGCTGCTCTGCCGCACGAGCCGCGACGTCCAAACACCGAGCGCGACCACCCCGACCGAATACACGATGAGCAGGACGAGATGGATGTTCACGGAGGCGTGTGCGGTCAGCGTTTGGGTGGGCTCGAAGGCCGGATACTACCTGAGGGGGTGGGCCAAAGCCAACTCCCAAGGCCCAACGCCCAACTCCCAACTGGGTCAACGCCCAACTCCCAACCGCTCGCCGCCCGCACGGGCCGGTTTGGAGGTTGGGAGTTGGCGCTTGGGAGTTGAGTGGAGCTCTTGTTGGAAGTTGGGCGTTGACGCTTGGAAGTTGAATAATCACGTCGATGCCCGGCACCCGGAATATCGACCGTGTCCTGACCGCCGTGGACGATGCGCTGGAGGAGATGGTCGGCTTTACTGCCGATCTCATCCGGCTGCCGACGGTCAACCCGCCGGGCGAGGGCTACGAGGACTGCGCCCGCCTGATCGGCGGGCGGCTGGCGCAGGGTGGGTTCGAGGTGGAGTACTTCCCCGCCGAGGGGCGCCCCGAGCACACAGTCCGGCACCCGCGCGTGAACGTCGTCGGCCTTCGCCGCGGCAGGACGCTGCGGCCCTGCCTCCATCTCAACGGCCACTTCGACGTCGTCCCGGCCGGCGCCGGCTGGACCGTCGATCCGTTCGGCGGGACCGTGCGCGACGGGCGGATCTACGGACGCGGCGCGTGCGACATGAAGGCGGGGCTCGCCTCGGCCCTGTTCGCGGCCGAAGCGGTCCGCCGGGCAGGCGTGGAGCTGGCCGGCTCGATCGAGATCAGCGGGACGGTCGATGAAGAGAGCGGCGGGTTCGCCGGCGTGGCCTGGCTGGCGGGCCAGGGACGGATTTCCGCCGACCGTATCGATCACGTCATCATTCCCGAACCCCTGAACGTCGACCGCATCTGTGTCGGCCACCGCGGCGTCTACTGGTTCGAGGTCACGACGCGGGGACGCATCGGCCACGGCAGCATGCCGTTCCTGGGTGTGAACGCGATCGCGCACATGGGCCTGATCCTGGATGCGATGCAGCGGGAGCTGCTGCCGGCGCTGGCACGGCGGCGGACCGCGTTGCCCGTGGTGCCGGCGGGCGCCCGCCACGCGACGCTCAACATCAACGGCATCGAAGGCGGCCAGCCGGTAGACGGCCTGCAGACCCCGTGTGTTGCCGATATCTGCCGCGCGGTGTTCGACCGGCGCTTTCTTCTGGAGGAAGGCTTGGACGCGGCCAAGGAGGAAATCGAGTGGCTCCTGGCGCGCGTAGCCGACGCAACGCCGGCACTCGATTACACCGTGCGCGACCTGATGGTGGTGCACCCGGTGCGCACACCGGAGCGGTCGCCCGTGGTGTCCGCCCTGGACGCGCGGATCAGAACCGTGCTGGGGCGTCCAGGGACGCAGGTCGCGAGCCCGGGCACCTACGACCACAAGCACTTCGATCGCATTGCCGGCATCCGAGACTGCGTCGCCTATGGGCCAGGCGTGCTCGACGTGGCTCACCAGCCCGATGAATGGTGCGGCATCGAGGACCTGCGCCACGCCACCAAGGTGCTGGCCCTCACCATCCTGGACCTGACCTGCAGCGGCTGACGCCGCACCCGGAGCGTCCACATGCGCACACGCGTATCGTCGCCATCGCTGCCTCTCGTCTTCATGGCCGTGTGGCTCTTGTGCGCGCCCCCAGACGCTGCCGCGCAGGCGGCCGGCACCATCGCCGGCATCGTGACGGACGAAACGGGGGCCGTGCTGCCGGGGGCCACGGTCGAAGTCGTCAACACCGGGACCACCCAGCGCCGGACCGCCACGACAGGCCGGGACGGCTTCTATACCGTGCCGCTCCTCCAGCCCGGCACCTACGACGTCAAAGCCACGCTCAGCGGCTTCCGGACCTTCCTGCGTCCGGGCGTGACGGTGACGGTCGAAAGCACCGCCCGCGTCGACATGCCGCTCGTGGTGGGACGCCTCGAGGAGAGCGTGACGGTCTCGGGGCAGCCGCCGCTCGTCGAAACCTCCAGCGCCCAGCTCGGCACGGTGATCGATCAGAAGAAGATCGAGGAGCTGCCGCTGAACGGCCGCAACTTCACCCAGCTCGGCACGCTTCTCCCCGGTGTGGTGGCGCCGCCGGGCAGCCTCGGCGGCAGCAGCGGCGACGCCACCCCGGGAGGCTTCGGCGCCACCACGTCCGGGTTCAACGTCAACGGCATGCGCAACCAGTCGAACAACTTCCTGCTCGACGGCGCGAGCAACAACGACACGTTCAACACCGGGTTCGTCATGCGGCCGCCGCCCGACGCCATCCAGGAGTTCAAGATCCTGACCCACTCGTTCAATGCCGAATACGGGCGGAATGCCGGCTCCGTCGTGAACGTCGTCACGCGGGCGGGCAGCAACGACCTGCGCGGCGCCGCCTGGGAGTTCAACCGCGACGACGCGCTGCAGGCACGGAACTTCTTCGCGCCGGCCACCCAGCCCAAGCCGAAGCTGAAACAGAACCAGTTCGGGGCCAGCGTTGGCGGCCCGATCCTCCGCAACCGCGTCTTCGGCTTCGGCTACTACGAGGGACACCGCAACACCAGCGGCGAGACGCTGAACCTGGCGGTGCTGACCGACGCCCAGCGCGAAGGAAACTTCGGCGCCACGCCAGTACGGGACCCGGACACGGGGCTGCCCTTTCCCGGCAACACGATCCCGGCAAGCCGGCTCGACCCGATCGCCGTGCGGCTGATCCAGGAGTTCTATCCAAGGGTGAACAGCGGGACCAACCGCTACGTCGCGTCCCCCGACACGACCGACAACCGCGACCAGTTCGGCATGCGCTTCGACTACCAGGTGGGCCGCTCGCATGCCGTCCTTGGCCGCTACCTGCGCACGGTCACCGATCGGGTGACGCCGGCCAGCACGCGGCCGGTCGGCAGCCAGGCCAAGGCAACACTGCAGGATCTGCTCCTGTCGGACACGCACCTGTTCAGCGCCAGGGCCATCAACGTGGCGCGGTTCTCCTACAACCGCATCGTTGCCAACCCGGCGGTGACCAGCGGACTGCTGAACGCCGACTACGGCATCAACCTGCCGCACAACGTACCAGCGGCCACCGGTCTCGCCAACATCGCAGTCAGCGGCTTCCCGGCGCTTGGCGACCCGCAGCAGCCGTTCGTCGAGCGCGTCAACGAGGTCTTCCAGTTCACCGACGACTTCACCTGGGTGCGCGGCCGTCACTCCACCAAGTTCGGCTTCGACGTGCGCCGGGAACACATGGTGATCGCCTTCGTGAACCGGCCGAACGGGGACTTCTCCTTCACCGGGGTCCACACCGGCCACGCGGCGGCCGACTTCCTGCTCGGCCGCCCCGCGCAGTTCCGCCGGACGACGTCGAACACGATTCAGGACGGCAGCGGCTGGCTCTACGCGGCGTACGCGCAGGATGAAGTCCGGGCCGGCCGCGGCCTGACAGTGAGCTACGGCCTCCGCTACGAGCTGCCGCAGCCGTTCGTGGACAGGAACGATGCGCTCAACGCCTTCCGTCCCGGCGTGCAGTCGCAGCGCTTTCCGCAGGCGCCCACCGGGCTCGTCTACCCCGGCGATCCGGGCATTCCGCGCGGGACGTATGCCACCGACAAGAACAACGTCGCGCCCCGGCTCGGGGTTGTGTGGGATCCGACGGGCACGGGGCGGTCCAGCCTGCGCGGCGCCTGGGGCCTCTTCTACGACGCGCTCGCCGGGCAGGGGGACTTCTTCCAGAACGGCGTGCTCGCGCCGCCGTTCACCCCCCTGCTCGAGGTCAACGCGCCGCCCGCGGCGCTGTCGCTGCGTGACCCGATGAGTGCCGTGGCCGGTGGCGCGCCGGGCTTCCCCCCCGGCCTGATCTTCATCGGCTGGGGAGAGGACTTCACGACGCCCTATGCCCACCACTTCAACCTGACCTGGCAGCAGCAGATTGGCGACCATCTCGGCGCCGAGGCCGGGTACGTCGGGTCGCGCGGCCGGCACCTGCCGATCTTCATGGAGGTCAACCCCGGCGTCCACGCTCCCGGGCAGACCACGCGCGGGGCGCGGCTGTTCCCCGCGTTCTCGCTCGTTCGCCCGACGTTTTCCGCCGCCGAGTCGTGGTACGACTCGCTGCAGGCCAGCCTGCGCATGCGCGCCCACCGCGGCATCAGCTTCCTGGCGTCCTACACGCTTGGCGATGCGCGCGACCACGTCTCGGGGCTGAACATCGGCGGGGAGCAGCGCCCCCCGCTGCCCGTCACCATCGGCGACGACTCCTCGATCACGCGCGCGCTGGACGACCTGGAGGGGCCCGCCCAGTTCGACGTCCGCCACCGCTTCGTCGTCAGCTTCGCGGCGGAGCTGCCGGCACCGCGCGCCCTGGGCGCGCGGCTCCGGCAGCTGGCCGGCGGCTGGCAGCTGAACGGCATCGTCCAGTGGCAGACCGGGTTCCCGATGACCGTCAGCGACTCGATCGAAAGCATCCGCTACCTGACGAACCGCCCGAACCAGATGTGCGACCCGAACGAGAACGCGCCGCACGCCGTCGAGCAGTGGTTCCACACGGCATGCTTCGCCCGCCGGGCGCTCGCCGACACCGCCGAACCGGGAACCACGCCGCGCAACAGCGTCCGCGGACCGGGCCTCGCGCGTACCGATCTGTCGCTCTTCAAGAACATTCCGCTCGTCGGGACGCAGCGGCTGCAGCTGCGGGTGGAAGCCTTCAACCTGTTCAACCAGGTGCGGTTCAACAACCCGAACACGACGATTGGCAACATCAACGTCGGACGAATCACGAGCGCGGAAGACGGGCGTGTGATGCAATTGGCTGTGAAGTACAACTTTTGAGCGCCCGCGGCCCGAGCGGGCGGCGAAGTGGAGCCGGGACCATGACACTCATCACGACCACTGCGTGGGCGAGCGCGCTGCTCCTGGCCCTGACGGCCGCCCAGGCGCCCGGGCCGGCCCCGGCGCCCGGCGCACTGGCGCCCACCGGCGGGCGGGGGCTCACCGAGGTGCAGGGGATCAAGGTCGGCTCCCATACCCTGACCGAGCGGCCGACCGGGTGCACCGTCATTCTGGTGGACGGCGAGGGGGTGCCCGGCGGCGTGTCGCAGCGCGGCGGCGCCCCCGGCACCCGCGAAACCGACCTCCTGGACCCGGCCAACATGGTGGACCGCGTGAACGCCGTGGTCCTGGCCGGCGGCAGCGCGTATGGGCTCGATGCCGCGCAAGGAGTGGTCCGCTGGCTCGAGGAGCGGAACATAGGCTGGCCGGTGGGCTCAGGCGTCGTCCCCATCGTCCCGGCCGCCATCCTGATGGACCTCGGCTTCGGCGGCCAGCCGAAAGTCCGTCCGACAGCCGAGTGCGGCTACAAAGCGGCGGAAGCGGCCTCATCCGGTGCTGTGGGCGAGGGCAACACGGGCGCGGGCGCCGGCGCCACCGTCGGCAAGCTGGGCGGCGGCCGCTCGATGAAGGGTGGCCTGGGCTCCGCCGCGATCACCCTGCCGAACGGCCTCGTCGTGGCGGCCATCGTCGCGGTCAACGCGGCCGGCGACATCGTCGATCCGGCAACGGGCCGGGTCGTCGCGGGCGTGCGCACCGACGACGGCAAGTCGCTCGCGGACGTCCGGAAGCTCCTGCGCAGCGGAGAGGTGGGGCGCCGGCCTCAGCCCCGCGCCGGGGAGAACACGACCATCGGGCTCGTCGCGACCAACGCCAGGCTCACGAAGGCAGAAATCAACCGCGTCGCGCTGATGGCAGACGACGGGCTGGCGCGCGCGATCACGCCGTCGCACACCGTCGGGGACGGCGACACGGTGTTTTCGCTCGCGACCGGCCGCTGGACCGGAGAGGCCAGCGTGACCGTCATCGGCGCGCTGGCGGCCGAGGCGATGGCTGAGGCCATCGTCCGCGCCGTGTCGATGGCGGACACCGCTGCCGGCATCCCGTCGGCTCGAGAGCTGGGGACCGTCCCGGCGCGGGTGAAACGATAGTGATGACCCCGATGGCTTGCTTCTCGGGCGGGTGTCCGTAGGTGGCCTCCCGCCCGCTGTCACGCCGCCGCCTGCTCCAGGCGGGCTTGATCCTTCCCTTCGCGCCGGCCGTCCCGGCGCGCGGGTTCCCGGCCATCGTCCAGTCGGAGGCGATGCGCCCCGCCATCCCGCAAGGGGTGGCGTCGGGGGACGTTACGCCCGGCCGGGCCGTGATCTGGAGCCGGACCGACCGCGCCGCGCGGATGGTCGTCGAGTACTCCACGAGCGAGTCCTTTACCGACGTGCGGCGCCGGGTGGGGCCCGCAGCCCTCGAATCCTCCGACTTCACCTCCCGCATCGTCCTCACGGATCTGCCGGCGGACCAGCGCATCTTCTACCGCGTCCTGTTCCAGGATCTGTCCGACCTCAAGACCTGGAGTGTGCCGCAGGCTGGCAGCTTCCGTTCCGCGCCGTCCGTAAAAGCCAGCCGGGACGTCACGCTGGCCTGGTCGGCCGACACCGTGGGCCAGGGCTGGGGGATCAACCCGGCGTGGGGCGGGCTCCGGCTCTACGAGTCGATGAGGCGCGCCGAGCCGGATATCTTCATCCACTGTGGCGACACGATCTATGCCGACGGCCCGGTGCCGGCGGAAGTCACGCTGGACGACGGGACGGTGTGGCGGAACGTGGTGACCGAGGCCAAGTCGAAGGTGGCCGAAACGCTCGACGAGTACCGCGGCAACTACAAGTACAACCTGCTGGACGAGCACATGCGCCGCTTCAACGCGGACGTGCCGCAGGTCGTGCTGTGGGACGACCACGAGGTGCGCGACAACTGGTACGAGACGCGGGACCTGAGCGCCGACAAGCGCTACGCGGTCAAGAGTGTGGCCCTGCTGGCGGCGCGGGCGCGGCAGGCGTTCCTCGAGTTCAACCCGGTGGGCCGCGGCGCCGACGATCCCGAGCGCATCCACCGCACGATCCCCCACGGGCCGCTGCTCGACGTGTTCACGCTGGACCTCCGCAGCTACCGCGGCGCCAACAGCGCCAACCGCCAGCCGTCGCTGACGCCCGACGCGATGATCTTCGGCACGTCGCAGCTGGCGTGGCTCAAGTCGGCGCTGGCGGCAAGCCGGGCGACATGGAAAGTGATCGCGAGTGACATGCCGATCGGGCTGGTCGTGCGCGACGGCCAGGCGCACTACGAAGCCATCGCCAACGGCGAGGGTGGCGCGGCGCTCGGACGCGAGCTCGAGGTCGCCGACCTCCTCAGGTTCATCCGCGACCGCCGTATTCACAACGTCGTCTGGATCACCGCCGACGTGCACTACTGCGCGGCGCACCACTACCATCCCACCCGCGCGGCGTTCACCGAGTTCGACCCGTTCTGGGAGTTCGTGGCGGGCCCGCTGCATGCCGGCACCTTCGGGCCGGGGACCCTCGATCCGACGTTCGGGCCCGAAGTGAAGTTTGTCGGGATTCCGGCCGGCATGAAGCCCAACCGTCCGCCGAGCGACGGGTTTCAGTTCTTCGGTACCCTTCGCATCGACGCGCGGACGAAGGCGCTCACCGCGGGGCTGCACAATCTGGAAGGCAAGGGGCTGTACCAGGTGGAGTTGGCGTCACGCTGAAACGCGCACAGGTGCAGTAGGCTGGCCTGCATGTTCGCCTATTTCCACGCGCCCGTGAGCTGGACGGATCTGGCGCGGCGCACCGCCCGCGAGACCTATCGGGACAGCTGCTTCGGACTCGCGGCCCAGCTCGCGTTCTACTTCCTGCTGGGCCTTTTTCCCGCGCTCCTCGTCGTGGTGTCGCTGCTCGCCTACCTGCCGCTGGACGACCTGCTCGGGCAGGTCCTCGAGCGCTTTGGCCTCGTCGTGCCCACCCAGATCCTCGACGTGGTGAGAGGACAGATCGAGCGGGTGCGCGCCGGCCACAACCGCGGCCTGGTCACGCTGGCGCTCGCCGGCGCGCTCTGGAGCAGCTCCTCGGCGGTCACCGCCATCATCTCCACGCTCAACTGGGCCTACGACATCGAGGAGTGGCGGCCGTGGTGGAAGACGCGCGGCATCGCCATCCTCCTCACCATCGCCCTCGCCGTCTTCGTGGTGCTGGCGCTGCTGGTCGTCGTCGGCGGGCCGAGAATCGGCGACTGGCTCGTCAGGCAGGTCGGCCTGGGGGAGCCGCTCCGCCCGGTCTGGACCCTCCTCCAATGGCCGCTGGCCTTCGGGCTGGTCGTCTTTGCGGTCGATCTCATCTACTACTTCGCCCCCAATGCCGATACGGAATGGGTGTGGATCACGCCGGGGTCGCTGGTGGCGACAACGCTGTGGCTGCTGTCGTCGCTGGCCTTCCGCCTGTACGTGGAGATGTTCGGGAACTTCGCGGCGGTCTACGGCGCCATCGGGAGCGTCGTGGTGCTGATGCTCTGGCTGTATGCGACCGGGCTGTCGATCCTGATTGGCGGCGAGCTCAACGCGGAGATCGATCGGGTCACGCCCGAGCCCGGCGGCGCTCCTGCGGCGGCTGGAGGGCGGAAGAAGATCGGCCCGAAGAAGAAGTCGGCGCCTCAATTTTCTCGAACATCCACCCAAAGGTGAGGTCTCGCGCCGGCCGCTGGACGGCGCCGGGCGAGGGCCACCCGCCACGCACACACGAATTTGCCTTGAAAATTTGGCTTTCGCACATGCGGCCCAGCTGGCGCGGGTGATGGCACCCGGTTCGCAGCTCGGGTGGGCACAAACATGCCCACGCCGCCCGCGCTGTCGAGCTTGCCGCGACCCATGGAGCACTGCACGATTCGCCGTACGCTCCTCGCTCTCGTGATGCTCGTGGCCGCCGGTCTGCCGGCGCAGGCCCAGGTCGATCGCCTCTGCGATCCCGCCAACCAGGACTGCCGCAGCATTCTCCTGAACTACATCCGCAACGAGCAGGTCGCTATCGACGTGGCGTTCTGGTTCATGGAGGATGCGCGCTACACGACCGAGCTCATCAGGAAGCACCAGGCCGGCGTGCCGGTCCGCGTGCTGATCGACCCGCGCGCCAACAGCACCTATCCCCTGAATGCCAGCCGCCTGCAGGAGCTGCAGGATGCCGGCATCCCGATGCGGAAGCGCAAGACCAACTACATCCTGCATTGGAAGATGATGCTCTTCCACGGGCAGGACGTCGTGGAGTTCAGCGGAGCGAACTACAGCGCGAACGCCTGGAAGCCGATCACCACGCCGAACTATTCGAACTACATCGACGAGGCGATCTACTTCACCGGCGATCCGTCGATCACCGACAGCTTCCGCACCAAATTCGACGACCAGTGGGTCAACACGACCGACGTCGGCAACTACGCCAACATCACCGCCCCGCTCACCCGCCGCTATCCCGTCGCCGCGAAGGACCCGACGCTCAACTTCCCGCCGGGCGACAACTTCCGAACGCGCTCGGTGAGCGCCTACAACGCGGAGCGGCGCGGCATCGATGCGATCATGTATCGCATCACCGACAGGGCCCACGCCGACGCCCTGCTCGCGGCGGTCGCGCGGGGCATCCCGGTCCGGCTCATTACCGAACCGAAACAGTACCGGGACGTGTCGCGGCTCTGGCACTCGTGGAACGTCGACAGGCTCTACGCGGGAGGCGTCCAGATCAAGCACCGCGCGCACCAGGGGCTGAACCACCAGAAATCCGTCATCCTGTACGACCAGAGCAGCCAGGCAGGCGATCAGCCGATGGTCATCTTCGGCTCCTCGAACTGGACGAGCCCCTCCGCCAGCGGCCAGCTCGAGCACAACATCTTCGCCAGGAAGCCGGACCTCGTCGCCTGGTTCGTGGACCAGTTCGCGCGCAAGTGGGACAACACGGCTGGAGTCGTCGAAAATGCGCCGTTCGTGCCGCAGCCCCCCGACGCGCCCACCACGCCATCCCCGGCGCACCTCTCGGCCGGCATCGGCACCACCACCACGCTGCGGTGGTATGGCGGTCCGTGGGCCCACCTCTACGACGTGCACATCGGCACGGCGCCCGAGCTGATGCTGCCTGTCGGCACGGATCTCCCGCTCGGGCCCAGCGAGAGCTCCGGGCAGACGCAGAGCTTCACGGTTTCGGCCCTGACGCCAGGCACCACCTACTACTGGCAGGTCGTGGCCAAGACCATGGCGAACCGAACCCGGTCGAGCGCGATCTGGAGGTTTACGACCCGCGGCGTTGCTCCCGGCCCGCCGCCTGCGGCTGGCGCGGGAGACATCGTCTTGCGCGCCTCCCGTGCCGCGGCGCGCGCGGGACGCTGGATCGTGCAGTCCGACGGTACCGCAGCCGGCGGTGCGTCCATGCGTCACCCGGACGCCGGGGCCGCCAAGGTCCTCTCGCCGGCGGCCAGCCCGGCGCACTACTTCGAGCTGACGTTCACCGCAGAGGCCGGCAGGCCCTACCGCCTCTGGATTCGCGGCAAGGCGGACGGCAACAGCTGGGCGAACGACTCGGTCTTCGTCCAGTTCTCCGGCTCGGTGACCGCCGGGCGGTCGCCGACATGGCGGATCGGCACTTCGTCGGCCGCCGAGGTGAACCTCGAGGAATGCGGCGGGTGTGGTGTCGCAGGATGGGGTTGGCAGGACACCGGCTACGGCCAGAACGTGCTCGGCCCACTCGTGTACTTCGGGACGACAGGCACGCAGCGGATCCGCATCCAGACGCGGGAAGACGGGCTGGCGATCGACCAGGTCGTGCTTTCGCCCGGCACGTTCCTCAGCACACGCCCCGGATCCGCGAAGCAGGACGGGACGATCCTGCCGCAGTGAGGCCAGCGTGCACATGCGATCCCCCTTCACTCCGAGGACCCTGTCCTTCCTGCGCTCGTTGAGGAGGAACAACGATCGCGAGTGGTTCCGCGCGCGCAAGGATCAGTACGAGGAGCACGTCCGCGGCCCGATGGCGGCGCTCATCGAGCGGCTTGCGGGTGATCTGAAGCAGTTTGCCCCCGAGCTCGACGCCTCGCCGGCGACGTCCATCTACCGCATCTACCGCGATACCCGCTTCAGCAGCGACAAGACACCGCTCAAGACGCAGGTGGCGGCATCGTTCCGGTGGCGTGATCTGCCGCGCGGCGGCGGCGCCGGCCTCTACCTGGAAGTGAACCCGGGCTGGGTGTGGATGGGCGGCGGGTTCTATGCGCCAGAACCTGCCGACCTGGTGCGCATCCGGCAGCACATCGCGGACACGCATCCCGAGCTCCACCGTCTCACCCGCGCTGCCGCCTTCCGCAAGGCCGTCGGCGAGCTCGACGGCGAGCGGCTGGCGCGAGTGCCCCGCGGCTTTCAGAAGGACGACCCCGCGGCGGACTACCTGAAGCTGCGCAACTTCCTGGCCGGCCGAGAGTTCCCCGCGGATTTCGCCACGAGCGACCGCCTCTACCCGACGCTGGTCGCGACCTACAAGGCGATCATGCCGCTCGTGCGGTTCCTCAACGAGCCACTCGCCGACCATGCCGCCCGGGCGGGCTTCCAGTACGCCACGGCCGGCGCCACGCCGGCCAGACGCCGGCTCGCCCGCCCCGCCCCCCGCGCGGGCTGAGAGGCTGGAATTTGGGAATTGGGAATTGGGAATTGGGAATTGGGAATTGGGAATTGGGAATTGGGAATTGGGAATCGGTGTACAGCGAAAGAGCGCCGCGAGAGCGGCGCCCTTTCCCGTGACGATCCCGAGGCTTCAGCCGCCGATCAGTAGCGGTAGTGCTCCGGCTTGTAGGGGCCCTGCACCGGCACGCCGAGGTAGTCGGCCTGCTCCTTCGACAGCGTCGTCAGCTTCACCCCGAGGTGATCGAGGTGCAGCCGGGCGACCTCCTCGTCGAGGTGCTTCGGCAGGATGTAGACCTTCTTCTCGTACTTGTCGTTGTGCTGGTGCAGCTCGAGCTGGGCGATGACCTGGTTCGAGAACGACGCCGACATCACGAAGCTCGGATGGCCGGTGGCGCAGCCCAGGTTCATCAGCCGGCCCTCGGCGAGCACCATCACGCTGTGCCCGTCCGGGAACCGGTACTCGTCGTACTGCGGCTTGATGTTGATCCGCTGGATGCCCTTGACCTTCTTCAGCCCGGCCATGTCGATCTCGTTGTCGAAGTGGCCGATGTTGCCGACGATCGCCTTGTCCTTCATCCTGGCCATGTGCTCGGCCGTGATGATGTTCAGGTTGCCGGTCGCGGTGATGAAGATGTCCGCCCGGGCGACGACGTCTTCGATCGGCTTGACCTCGTAGCCCTCCATCGCCGCCTGCAGCGCGCAGATCGGGTCGATCTCGGTCACGATGACGCGGGCGCCCTGGCCGCGCAGCGCCTGGGCGCAGCCCTTGCCGACTTCGCCGAAGCCGAACACCACCGCCACCTTGCCGCCGAGCATCACGTCGGTGGCGCGGTTGAGGCCGTCGATCACCGAGTGCCGGCAGCCATAGATGTTGTCGAACTTGCTCTTGGTCACCGAGTCGTTGACGTTGATGGCTGGGAACAGCAGCGAGCCGGCTTCCATCATCTGGTAGAGCCGGTGCACGCCGGTCGTGGTCTCCTCGCTGACGCCGCGCAGGTCGGCCGCCACCTTCGTCCAGCGCGTCGGATTCTCCTTCAGCTCCGTCCGGAGCAGATCCAGAATCACGCCCCACTCTTCGGGCTCGGACTCCGGCTTGAACGCGGGCACCTGGCCCGCCTTCTCGAACTCGACGCCCTTGTGCACGAGCAGCGTGGCATCCCCGCCGTCGTCCACGATCTGGGTCGGGCCGCTGCCGTCGGGCCACATCAGCGCCTCGCTCGTGCACCACCAGTACTCCTCGAGCGTTTCACCCTTCCACGCGAACACCGGGATGCCCTTCGGCTGCTCCGGGGTGCCGCCGTCCTCGGGACGGCCGACCACCACGGCCGCGGCGGCGTGGTCCTGGGTCGAGAAGATGTTGCACGAGACCCAGCGCACGTCGGCGCCGAGGTCCGCGAGGGTTTCGATGAGGACCGCCGTCTGAATGGTCATGTGCAGGCTGCCCATGACCTTGGCGCCGGCCAGCGGGCTCTTGCCCTTGTAGCGCTCGCGCAGTGCCATGAGGCCGGGCATTTCCTGTTCGGCCAGCCGGATCTCCTTGCGCCCGAATTCAGCCTGCGACAGGTCCTTCACCTTGTACGGCTCGCGCCCGGCGCGGGCCGCTGCCTCGAATACGTGCTCGCTCACTGCAGTGCTGCTCATCGTTCTCTACCCCTTTATGCGTTGATCCATCCGATGGCTCACGAAGCCCGCGCCGCCGCGTCGGGCGGCGGCGCGAACCATCGAGCCCTCGGGTCCTACGATCTTACGGCGCTCGCGACGAAGAGGGCGGGCCCCTTCGACTCCGGATCCGGCGGGAGCGTCACGAGCCGGACCTGGTCGAACCCGGCTGCGCCGAGCAGGCGGCGCAGGTGGTCCTCAGAAAAGCCGAGCCAGACATGGCCCATCTGCTGCCGGTATTCCTCGCGGGTGTGCGGCAGCATGTCCGTCACCAGCAGGCGGCCGCCAGGACGGAGCACCCGGGCGGCGTCGGCCAGCACGGCGGCGGGATCCGGCACGTGGTGCAGCACGAGCAGCAGCGTGGCGGCGTCGAGCGCCCCGTCCTCGATCGGGACGGCCTCGAGATCGCCATGGCGGATATCCACGTTCGGCCAGTCGCGCAGCCGGCGGCGCGCCGCCTGGAGCATGTCGCCCGAACGGTCCACGGCAATCACGCGGGTCACGAACGGCGCCAGCGCGGCGGCCAGCTGTCCGGTGCCGCAGCCAAGGTCCCCCACGGTCCACGCCGGGTCGAGCAGGCCGCCGAGCGCCTGCAGCGTCGAGGCGCGGCCGAACAGATCCGCCCGCAGCTTGTCCCAGCGGGCGGCGGCGGATTCGAAAAACTGCTGCGAGGCCGTCTGCCGGCGCGCGACGGCCAGCTTCACGCGCCGCGCGTCTTCCTTCGCGGCCGGCGACGTCGCGACCTGCTCGCGCAGGATCACCCAGACGCGCCGCAGCGCCGGCTGCCCGGTGTCGGCCGCGCTGTAATACCGGCTGGTGCCTTCACGACGCGAGCTGACCCACTCGGCGTCCGCCAGCATCTTCAGGTGACGGCTGACCGTTGACTGCGGCAACTGGAGGACCGTGCACAGCTCCGACACGGTCAGCTCGTGGCGCTCGAGGAGCAGGAGCATGCGCCCTCTCGTCAGGTCTCCCAGGACGCTCAGCTCGTCGAAGATTGCCGCTTCCATCCGTATATCCGGATTTAATGTTAGAGCGAAGAAACTGCCCGTGTCAAGCGGCGCTCAGCTGGAAATTGCCGCCCGGGCAGACCATAATCTCCATTACCCATTCTCGGACGTCGCTTGCCTACGTTTCCGGCTCCGTTACCACCTGATGCAGACCGTTGAGTCGAAACGCAGTGCGGACTCGTAGCACTAATCAGGAAATCTTCGGGAATACGCGCCCCCCGGAAATCGCCGCGCCGGGGTAGATGGCACCCGGCTCGCAATGGCGTGGCAGCGTAATGAAACTCGATACAACGGCTGAGGTTGCCGTTACAACCATGCGAACTCGATTGAACTCCGTCCTGGGAGGCCTCGTTGTCCTGCTGGCCCTGGGGGTTGGCGCACCGGCGCCGGCCCAGGCGCAGACCGCCGACCGGCTCTGCGATCCTGGCAACGAAGATTGCCGCAGCATCCTCCTCAACTACATCCGGAACGAGACCGTCGCCATCGACGTCGCCTTCTGGTTCATGGAGGACGCGCGCTACACCACGGAACTCATCAGGAAACACCAGGCCGGCGTCCCGGTCCGGGTCCTGATCGACCCCCGGGCCGACGCAACCTATCCCCTGAACGCCACGCGCCTCCAGGAGCTCCAGAACGCGGGCATCCCGATGCGGAAGCGGCTGACCAGCTACATCCTCCACTGGAAGATGATGCTGTTCCACGGCCAGAACGTCGTGGAGTTCAGCGGCGCCAACTACAGCGCCGACGCCTGGCGCCCGGCCACCAGCGTCCCCTTCGAGAACTACACCGACGAAGCTATCCTGTTCACCGGCGACAGCGCGATTGTCGACAGCTTCCGCAAGAAGTACGACGACTTCTGGGTGGACACGACGGGCTGGGCGAACCACGCCAACATCACCGGGCCGCTGACCAGGCGCTACGCCGACAACCTCACGGTCGATCCGTCGCTGAACTTCCCCCCCGAGCAGAACTACCGCACGCGCTCGGTCAAGGCCTACAACGCCGAGCGGCGGAAGCTCGACGTCATCATGTACCGCATCACCGACAAGGCGCACACCGATGCGATGCTGGCGGCGGTGGCGCGGGGGATCCCGGTCAGGCTGATCTCGGAGCCGGTGCAGTACCGTCTGGCCAGCCGGATGTGGCACTCGTGGAACGTCGACCGGCTCTACATGGGTGGGGTGCAGATCAAGCACCGCGCTCATGCCGGACTCAATCATCAGAAGTCCGTCATCCTGTACGACCAGAGCAGCTCGACGCCGGGCGATCAGAGCATGGTCATCTTCGGCTCGTCGAACTGGACGAGCCCGTCAGCCAGCGGACAGGTCGAGCACAACATCTTCAGCACCAAGCCGGACCACGTGTCCTGGTTCGTGGATCAGTTCGAGCGCAAGTGGAACAACACCGGGGGCATCGTCGAAAATACTGACTTCGTTCCGCTGCCACCTGACAAGCCCACAGCTCCCCTGCCGGCGTCCCCGTCGACTGGTGCCGGCACGTCGGTGACGCTGAGCTGGTTCGGCGGACCGTGGGCGCATCTCTACGACCTCTACCTCGACACGAACCCGACTCCGACGACGCTGGTGGCGGCGGACCTGGCCGAGCCCTCGTCGAAGACCGAGACGAGCCGGTTCAGCTACACCCTGCCGACATCGCTGCTGCCTGGTACCACGTACTACTGGAAGGTCGTCGGCAAGACGATGGCGCTGCAGACGCGGGACAGCAACATCTGGAGCTTCACGACCGCGGGCACGCCCCCGCCGCCACCGCCTACACCGGCCGGCAGCGGCGACATCGTGCTGCACGCCGCGAACGCCCAGGTCACCGGCGGAGGATGGGTTGTCACGCCGGACTCCGCGGCGGCCAGCGGCGCCCGACTGAGGAGCCCCAACGCGGGCGCGGCCAAGGTCACGACGGCGGCCGCGGCCCCCGCCAGCTACTTCGAGATGACGTTCACCGCCGAGGCCGGCCGGGCCTACCGGCTCTGGATCCGTGGCAAGGCCGAAAGCAACGCCTGGAACAACGACTCGGTCCACGTCCAGTTCTCGGACTCGGTGAACGCGTCTGGCGCGGCGACCTGGCAGATCGGCACGACGTCGTCCGCCGAAGTGAACCTCGAAGACTGCAACGGCTGCGGGCTGGCCAACTGGGGCTGGCAGGACAACGGCTACGGCCTGAACGTCCTTGGCGCCCCGGTGTACTTCGCGGCCACCGGCACGCACACGGTGCGGGTCCAGATCCGGGAAGATGGCCTGTCGATCGATCAGATCGTTCTGTCGCCGACGACCTACATGAACGTGGCGCCCGGGCCGACCAAGAACGACACCACGTATCTGGCCGCCAACGACGGGTCTGGCGGGTCACCGCCGCCGCCACCGCCTCCGCCACCGCCTCCGCCACCCAGTCCATCGGGCAATCCGGACGACCTGGTCGTCTATGCGGCCGAAACGGCAACTCTCTTCGGCGGGTGGCGCGTTGAGGCGGACGCGACGGCGGCGGGCGGGCAGCTGGTCAGGCATCCGAACGCCGGCGCGGCGAAGATGACCGCCGCGCAGGCAAGCCCGACTCACTACTTCGAAGTGCCCTTCACCGTCGAGGCGGCGAAGCCATACCGGCTGTGGATCCGCGGCAAGGCCGACGCCAATTCCTGGTCGAACGACTCGGTCTTCGCGCAGTTCGACGGAGCCGTCACGGAATCCGGCGCACCGATCTGGCGGATCGGCAGCGCCTCGGCCGCGGAAGTGAACCTCGAAGACTGCAGCGGCTGCGGCCTCTCCAACTGGGGCTGGCAGGATAACGGGTGGGGCGTTGGCGTGATGGGCCCGCTCGTCTACTTCGAGACCAGTGGACCGCAGGTCCTGCGGGTCCAGACCCGCGAGGACGGCCTGTCGATCGACCAGATCGTCCTCTCCGGCTCCATGTTCCTCGAGACGTCGCCAGGTGCCCTGACGAACGACACGACGATTCTCGCGCAGTAACCGGCCCCGGAGGTCATCGCGTCCGGTTCAAACGTTCCCGCCTCGCGGCTCCGGCCGCTGAACACGCACCCGTGGAATCCCTCGGGCGAATTCGTCGTCTATTGGATGATTGCCTCGCGGCGGCTGCGGTGGAACTTCGCGCTGCAGCATGCTGTGGAGCAGGCCGCTGCCCTCCGCCGTCCGCTGGTAATCCTCGAGGCGCTCAACTGCGACTACCCGTGGGCGAGCGACCGCCTGCACGGGTTCGTCATCGAGGGCATGGCCGCGAATGCGCGTGAGGCCGGCCGTTCTGCCGCCACCTACTATCCCTACATCGAGCCGGCGCGCGGCCGCGGCCGCGGGCTGATCAAGGCCCTCTCGGCCCGCGCCTGCGGGATTGTCACCGATCACTATCCCGCATTCTTCCTCCCGGCCATCACCCGCCGCGCGGCGGAACAGAGCGCGTGCCGCCTCGAATCGGTCGATTCACACACGCTCATCCCGTTGGCGGCGCATGGGCGGATCTTCACGTCGGCCCGCTCCTACCGGGCCTTCGTGCAGCGCGAGCTGCGTCAGCACCTGGGGGAATTCCCCGAGGAACGGCCGCTGAAGCGCCTGCCTCGTTCGCTCCGGCTCGAGGGACTGCCGGCTCGCATTGCCGCGCGCTGGCCGGCCGCCGACGGCGCTACCCTGGATCGGCCGGCTCAGGCGCTGGCGCGTCTGCCCCTCGACCACAGCATCCGGCCGGTGGCACCCAGGGGAGGCTCTGCGGCAGGAACGAAAGTCCTGAAGCGCTTTCTGGCAGATGCGCTGCCCCGCTACGCGGAGGACCGCAACGATCCCGACGCGGAGTGCACGAGTCGGCTCTCTCCGTACCTGCATTTCGGCCATACGTCGGTGTTCGAGGTGTTCTCCGCGCTGATGGCGCAGGAGAAGTGGACGACCCGCCGGCTCGCCGCCCGCGGCGGCGGTGCACGGGACGGATGGTGGGGAGTGGGCGACGGGGCGAACGCCTTCCTCGACCAGCTCGTCGTCTGGCGCGAGCTCGCCTTCAACGGCTGCGAATACGTCGCCGACTTCACCCGCTTCTCGTCGGTCCCCGAGTGGGCTCGCACGACGCTGCGCGCGCATCGGTCGGACAAGCGCCGGCGCTACGACCTCGCCACGCTGGAGGCCGCCGCGACCCACGACGGCGTGTGGAATGCGACCCAGCGCCAGCTCATGGCCGAGGGGTGGTTCCACGGCTACCTGCGGATGCTCTGGGGCAAGAAGATGCTCGAGTGGGCACCCGACCCGCAGACCGCCCTGGACTGGATGGAGTCGCTGATGAACCGCTACTCGCTCGATGGCCGGGATCCCATCTCGTACGCCAGCTTCACCTGGGTGATGGGGCGCTACGATCGTCCCTGGCCGCGACGGCCGGTGTTCGGCACCGTCCGCTACATGTCGTCCGAAAGCGCGCGGCGGAAGCTGAAGATGAAGCAGTTCCTCGCGGCCTACGGCGACAAGCCCGCTCCGCCCCAGCCGGCGTAGCCGCGGCGCGTCATCGCGCCTTGCGCATCACCCTGCCCGGCATGGCCGGCGTGAACCCGCCGTCCTCCACCACCACCACGCCGTTGACGATGACATGCGACATCCCCTCGGCGAGGTGGTGAGGATCGGTGTAGGAGGCCACATCCCTGACGCGCGCCGGGTCGAAGACGACGATGTCGGCGAGTGCCCCTTCCCGGATCAGGCCGCGGTCGGCAATGCCAAAGACGGATGCCGGCAGGCTGGTCATCGATCGGACCGCGAACTCCAGCTCGATCACCTCCGTGTCGCGCACGTAGACGCCGAGCCGCCGGGCGAACGCCCCGTAGTTGCGCGGATGCGGCTTGCCCTCCGTCGGGAGCACGAGGCCGCCGTCGCTCGACGCCATCGTGTATGGCCTCGTCATGATCTGCCGGATGTCGTCCTCTGACATGTTGAAGGACACGATTGACGGATCGCCGCGGCTGATCAGGTCCATGGCCGTCTCTTCCGGCGACGCCCGCCTGGCGGCGGCGACCTGCGCGAGCGTCAGTCCCTCGATCCCGGGATCCGCGCCGTAGCGGGCAATCTGGATGGCATCCGGTCCACCGCGCCGCCGCAGGTTGTCGCGCACGACGGACTCCACCGGATCGACGCCCCCCGGCAACAGCGCCGCCCGAAGGCTCGTGGACGACGCGTCATACGGGTATTGGTCGGCATACACCTGCACGCCGCGGGACCTCGCCGCGTCGAGGCGGGCGGTCGCGCTGCCCGCGAGGCCCCAGTTCTCCCGTCCCAGCACCTTCATGTGGCTGACGACGCCGATGACTTTTGCCTGCGCGGCAATGCGGATGACTTCGTCGATCGCGGCCAGCAGGCCGGCGCCGTAATTGCTTTCGTCGCGGATGTGGCTCGTATACAAGCCGCCGCTCTCCCCTGCCGCCGCCGCCAGCGCGATCACTTCCTCCGTCGTGGCAAAGCTCCCGGGCGTGTAGAACAATCCGCTCGACAAGCCGTAGGCGCCCTCCCCCATCGCGCGGCGCACGAGGCCCCGCATCCGTTCGAGCTCGCCGTCTGTCGGTGGGCGGTCGGCGGTCCCCATGACCTCGCGCCGCACGCTGCCATGCCCGATGAGGAGCGCCACGTTCACGCCGAGACCGCCGTGCTCGAGCTGCCGGCGCTGCGCGAGCAGGTCCACTGGTCCGCCGCCGTCGGGATTGACGACCACTGTCGTGATTCCCTGCGCCAGCAGGGGACGTCCCTGCCGCAGCGGCTGACGGAGGAGCCCCTCGGCGGCGTGCGAGTGCACGTCGATGAACCCCGGGGCGACAATCCGGTCGGCGGCATCGATCACGCGCGCGGCAGCGGCCGGCGACAGCGCGCCGACAGCCACGACGCGGTCGCCGTTGATGCCGATGTCGGCGCGGCGCCAGGGATTGCCCGTTCCGTCGAGCAGGCGGCCATGGCGAATCAGGAGGTCGAAGCGCTGTTGAGCTTCGGATGATGGAGCGAGGGCCGCCGCACAACTGATGCATATCGCCACGACAGCCGACCTCATCATGCCGCGCATTCTACCCGTCGGCAGGTACGGCTTGTGCACTCATTGCGTCCCGTGCGCTGGCCGCCCGAAGGGCAGCGTGTGCCTCGACCGGCTGGGCCGGAGGCAGGCGGCAGGGATAGAAGGAGCGTCATGTCGAATGGAACGAAGAATCTGACCGTGGCTCGAAGTGAGAAGAGTGTATGGGACAGCCCGGGGCTGGCGGGGATCCTGGCGGGTTGCGACCAGGAGCGCTGGATGACGGGGCTCTGGGGCGCCGCCCTGGCGATGTTCGGCTCGCGTCGGGGCGGCATGGCCGGGGGCCTGCTGGCCGTGGCCGGGCTGACGTTGACCGCTCGCGCCGCGATGGGCCGCCGCGACTTCAGCAGAGCGCGCGACTGGGTAGACCGCTCACTGCAGGAGAACGGCTGGCGCCACACCGACATCGTCAATGAATCGTCTGACGAGTCGTTTCCGGCGAGCGACTCGCCGTCGTGGACGTCGACGGCCGGCGCACGCAATTAGGATCCGCGGTCTCATCACGGAGTCGTCCGATGGCTTACATGGAAACGGAATACGCGGGCGCGCCCGGCGGGCGCAACATCAGCGACGTCGAGAAGTGGCTCTCGATCGCCGCGGGCACCGGGCTGGCCCTGTACGGCCTGAGCCGCCGCAAGACCGCTGGCTGGGTGCTCACGGCGCTGGGCGGCATGCTCATCCAGAGGGGCGCGACCGGACATTGTCACACCTACGAGATGCTCGGCCTGAACACGGCGGACGGCGACGACACGCGTCGCGCGCTGGGCGGCCGGGCCGGCACCCACGTCGAGGAGAGCGTCACCATCAACCGGCCGGTGGAAGAGCTCTATCGCTTCTGGCGGAACCTCGAGAACCTGCCGCAGTTCATGCACCACCTCGAGTCGGTCGAACGGGTCACCGACACCTTGTCGCGCTGGCGGGCGGCGGGGCCCGGGGGCTCAACGATTGAATGGAACGCCGAGATCATCAACGAGGTCCCGAACAAAGTGATCGGGTGGCGCTCGATCGAGGGATCCGACGTCGTCAGCGCCGGATCGGTGAACTTCGAGGACGCCGGGCCGGGCCGCGGCACCCGCGTGCGGGTGCACCTCCAGTACAGCCCGCCCGGCGGCAAGGTCGGCGCCGCGCTCGCCCGCCTGCTCGGCCGCGACGCGGGCACCGAGATTCGCGAGGATCTCCGCCGCTTCAAGCAGCTCATCGAAGCCGGCGAAGTGCCGACCACGAAAGGACAGCCCCGGGGATGAAAGCGCTCTGCTGGTACGGCACCAACGATGTCCGGGTGGCACGGGTCCCCGATCCGAAAATCCTCAATCCCCGTGACGCGATCGTCAAGATCACGCTGACCGCCATCTGCGGGTCGGATCTGCACCTCCTCGACGGCTTCATCCCGACGATGCAGCGCGGCGACATCCTGGGCCACGAGTTCATGGGCGAAGTCGTGGAGGTCGGGCGCGAGAACACCAAGCTGAAAGTCGGCGACCGGGTTGTCGTGCCCTTTACTATCGCCTGCGGGCATTGCTTCTTCTGCCATCGGGAACTGTGGTCGGCGTGCGACAACTCCAACCCGAATGCCTGGATGGCCGAGAAGCTCTATGGCGCCTCGCCGTCGGGCCTGTTCGGCTACTCGCACATGCTGGGTGGCTACGCCGGCGGGCAGGCTGAATACGTGCGCGTCCCGTTCGCCGACGTCGGACCGGTGAAGGTATCGCCCGGGCTCACGGACGAACAGGCCCTGTTCCTGTCGGACATCTTTCCGACCGGCTACATGGCGGCAGAGAACTGCAACATCCAGCCGGGGGACATTGTCGCGGTCTGGGGCTGCGGGCCGGTCGGGCAGTTCGCGATCAAGAGCGCATGGATGCTGGGGGCGGGCCGGGTGATCGCCATCGATCGCGTGCCCGAGCGCCTGCGTCTGGCCGCCGCTCAGGGCAAGGCCGACGTGCTCAATTACGAGCACGTGGACATCTACGACGCGTTGATGGACATGACGGGAGGCCACGGCCCGGACGCGTGCATCGACGCCGTCGGCCTGGAAGCCCACGGCACGAAGATCGACTACTACTACGACAAGGCCAAGACCGCGGCGTTCATGGCGACCGACCGCATCTCGGCGCTGCGGCAGGCGTTGCTCGCCTGCCGCAAGGGGGGAACCGTCTCCATCCCGGGGGTGTACGGCGGCTTCCTCGACAAGGTGCCGTTCGGGGCGGCCTTCAGCAAGGGGCTGACCCTCAAGATGGGCCAGACCCACATGATGCGCTACATGAAGCCGCTGATGGACCGCATCAGCAAGGGAGAGATCGATCCCTCGTTCGTCATCACCCACCGGCTGCGCCTCGAGGACGCGCCGCGGGCCTACAAGATGTTTCGTGACAAGCGTGACGAGTGCATCAAGGTGGTGATGAAGCCCTAGCGGCTACACTTCGTTGTTCAGGACCGCCGCGCGGTCGTTGAGGGTCGTGACGAGCGAGGGCGCCCACCGCGACTCCGATTCCCGCCCGAGGCGAATCTGATTGCCGCCGGGCCCGGCCGGGCCCGGCAGCAGCCGCGCGGCGATCGCCATGATCCGGGCCACCGCCGCCGGCGCCAGGCCGTTCAGCGCCGCGGCGGCGGCGGCCTGCGGCGTGATCGTCAGCGCGGGATCGCCGTGGGCACAGGCGGCGATGATCCGATCGGCGGCCCGCCCGGCGGAGATCGAGGCCCCCGGCAGCGCCGCCGAGATCGCGAACCAGGCGTGTTCGGCCTCGTGCCGCCCCTTGAACTGCGCGTTCATCGGCGACCCGGTACGCATCAGGGCGGGGGTGACCGTCGTCACGCGGATGCCATGGGGTGCCAGCTCGGCCCTGACGGCATCGGACAGCCCGGTGAGCGCGAATTTGCTCGCGGAGTACGGCGCAAGGTGCGGCACGGCGACCCGTCCTCCAACCGAGCTGATGTTGACGATCCGGCCGAAACCGCGCCGGCGCATTTCCGGCACCACCTCGAACATCAGGTTGAGCGGCCCCCAGAAGTGGGTGGCCATGGCGTTCTCGAAGTCCTCGTGCTGCATGTGCTCGAGCGGCCCCACCTGGATCACCCCCGCGCAGTTGATCAGCACATCGATCGTCCCGCAGGCGCCCAGGATCTCCGCCACCGCCGCCCGCACGTGCGCCTTGCGGCGGACATCACAGGGGACCGCGAGCACTTCCGCCCTCTCCTCCTCCTCGAGCAGCCGCCTGGCGCGATCCAGTTCGCGCTCGTCCCGGGCCATGAGCACCAGTCGCGCCCCCCGGGCGGCAAACTTGCGGGCCAGCACAAGGCCGAGGCCGCGGGAGCCGCCGGTGATGACGACGACCCGCCCGCCGAAGTCGATGGCGTGGCGGGCGCGCGCCAGCCGGGTGGCGAGCACCGCGGCGCCGGCGCCGAGAGCGAGGGAGAGGGAGAGCCAGGTGCGCGCGGACGGGCGGCGTGCCGGAGTGCGAGGAGCGGGTGCGGGGTGCAAGGTCATGGTGAGTGCTGGAATGCTCCGTGCTGAGTGCTCGCGGGCTGAGTGCGGGCCCGGCTGGTGACTGGGTGCTCGGCTGGGCGCTGACTGCTACGGTTCGAGAAGCCGCCGGAGCGTCTGCGCGTCCCGAGGCGCGTGCCCCCCGAGGTCGTTGTTGAAGTACGCATACCCTGGAATGCCGGAGGCGGCCTGCTCACGAAGCCACGCCGCCCAGGGTTCGAGCTGTGCCGCGGTGTAGGCTCCGCCATAGCGCGCCCCGGAGCCGTGGAACCGGGCGTAGACGAACGGCCCGATGCGGAGGCGGCCCGTCGCGGATCCGCGCATGTCGTGGAGACAGAGGGCGACGCCGTGCTGCTCCATCAATCGGTAGACGTCGTCGGCATACCAGGTTGGGTCCCTGAACTCGAGGACGTGGCGGACGCCCCGTGGAAGCACCTGCAGAAAATGCTCCAGCCGTGAAAGGTTCAGCTTCCATCCGGGCGGCAACTGATAAAGGACTGGCCCGAGATGTTTCCCCAGCTCCCGGGCGCGGTCGAAGAACCGCTCGACTGGAGCGTCAGGGTCCTTCAGTTTCTTCATGTGGGTGAGGAAGCGGCTCGCCTTCACGGCAAACGTGAAGCCGTCGGGCGCACGGGACGACCAGTTCCGGAACGTCGCCGCATCGGGCAGCCGGTAGAAGCTGTTGTTGATCTCGACAGTGTTGAACGCGGCGGCGTAATGATCGAACCAGCGGCGGGCTGGCAGATTGGCGGGATAGAAGCTACCGCGCCAATGCCTGTACTGCCAGCCCGAGCAGCCAACACGAATCGAGGCGTTGCTCGGCGGCACAACCTTTTGCTCGGACGGCCCTTCCGCCTCGAGCGGGAAGGTTTCGCCGCAGGGCTTCCGCCCTCAGGCAGTAGGAATCGTCCCTCCGGACAGCTCCCGTTCCGCGTTGAACCAGTCCTCTTCCGCGAGCCCGTCGCTGCCGCCCCGCGCCAGGTACAGCTCGTAGGCGCGCTGCGCAATCCGGTCCCGTTCGCTCCTCGGCCTCCCGTTTCCCGCCGCCGCCGATCCCGGCTTCTCCTGAGGCTGACTCTCGAATGCCTGAACCTCGTCACTGACGTTCTTCATACGTTGCTTGGCCATACCACCGCGAGCGCAACAGGCATGCCACGCAAAACAGGCGGAATTCCCGTCGAGTTGCGTGAACTCCGCCGTTCCGCGAAACCTATCCATACGCCGCCCGACAAGCACCAGTACAACGCTCCTGCGCTTGCCACGGGCAGCGGAACCAAGTAGAAACAGTGGCCATGCACCCATCCACGATCCTGACGCGGCGGGCCGCCTGTCTTCTCTGGGCCATCGTAACCCTGTTGCCGGTTCCAGCTCGCGCGCAGGCGCCCGACTCCGGCGCCCGGCGTCCGGACGCCCTGCCGTCCATCAGCGAGCGCACCCGGGAGATGCGAGAAGATCGACGGGTTCTTCCCGATGTACTGGGACGAGGCGGGCGGCCGGCTGTTCGTCGAGGTGCCGGCGCTCGACACCGAGGTCCTGCACGTGACCGGCTTTGCGACCGGCCTCGGCTCGAACGACATCGGGATCGACCGCGGCGCGCTCACCGGCTCGCGGATTGTCCGGTTCGAGCGGGTGGGCCCCCGGCTCCTGATGGTGGAGCCGAACTACCAGTATCGGGGCACGAGCCGCAACGCGGCGGAGGTGCGCGACGTCCAGGAGGCGTTCGCGCGCTCGGTGCTGTGGGCCTTTGCGGTGGCGGCCCAGCAGGACGGACGCGTCCTCGTGGACTTCACGGACTTCCTCCTGCGCGATGCCGGCGACGTGGCCGCCAGGCTGCGGCCCGGGACCTACCGGTTCGAGGCCGGCCGCAGCACGGTCTACCTGCCCATGACGGCCGGCTTTCCGAGAAACTCCGAAATGGAAGCGGAGCTGACCTTCGTCCGCACTGCCGCGCAAGGGCCGGGGGGCGGCAGGGGTGCGGGCGGAGCCGGCGCATTCTTCGAGGGCGTCGGCCGCGTCGCCGCCACCGCCGAAGCGGCCAGCATCCGCGTCCATCATTCGATCGTGGCGCTTCCAGACGCGGGCTACACGCCACGCGTCAGCGACCCGCGGGCGGGCTATCTGGAACTCGCCTTCGACGATTTCGCCACCCCGCTGGGGGAGCCGATGCGGAAGCGATTCATCCTGCGGCACCGGCTGCAGAAGAAGGACCCGCAGGCCGCCGTCAGCGACCCGGTCGCCCCGATTGTCTATTACGTGGATCCAGGCGCACCCGAGCCCATTCGCTCCGCCCTGTTCGACGGAGCGCGCTGGTGGAACCAGGCGTTCGAGGCTGCCGGCTACCGCAATGCCTTCGAGGTGCGGCTGCTCCCCGAGGGGGTCAGTCCGCTCGACATCCGCTACAACGTGATCAACTGGGTGCATCGATCGACGCGCGGCTGGAGCACCGGCGGCAGCGTGTCCGATCCCCGCACCGGCGAGATCATCAAAGGCGTCGTGACGCTGGGATCGCTTCGCGATCGCCAGGACTACCTCATCGCTGAAGGGCTGCTCGTCCCGTATGCCAACGGCGACGAGACCCCGGCGGCGCTGCGCGACTGGGCGATCGCGCGGATCCGGCAGCTGGCGGCGCACGAAGTCGGCCACACCATCGGGCTCGGCCACAACTACTACGACAGCGACAAGGGACGGATCTCGGTGATGGACTACCCGCACCCCCTGGTCACCCTCGCCGCCGACGGCTCGCTCGACCATGCACAGGTCTACGCCGCGGGAATCGGGGACTGGGACAAGGTGGCCGTGCGCTATGGCTATGCCGACTTTGCTGCCGGGACCGACGAGCCCGCCGCCCTCCGGCAGATCCTCGACGAGGCCTGGAGCAACGACCTGCGCTACATGACGAACCAGGATACGAGCGCACACCCGCGGGTCGACCAGTGGTCGAACGGCACCGACGCGGCCGCGGAGCTGCGGCGGATGCTGGGTGTGCGCCGCGCGTCCCTCGAGCGCTTCGGGGCGGCGGCGATCCGGCGCGGGCAGCCCATGGCCCTCATCGAGGAGGTCCTCGTGCCCCTCTACCTGCACCACCGGTATCAGGTCGAGGCGGCGGCATCAGCGGTCGGGGGCCTGCATTACGTCTATGCCTTCCGCGGCGACGGCCGCGACCCGGTCACGCCGGCACCCGGGCGCGAGCAGCGCGCCGCCCTCGACGCGCTCATGGCCGCAATCAGCCCCGCCGTGCTGGCGCTGCCATCGGGCGTGATCGAGATCCTCCCGCCGCGCCCTCCCGGATATGGCATGCATCGCGAGCTCTTCCCCCGGACGACCGGGTCGGCGTTCGACCCGATTGCCCCCGCTGTGGTGGCGTCGGATCTCGTGATCGCGCAGCTGCTCGAGCCGGCCCGCGCCGCCCGCCTGGTCGCGCAGCGGGCCCTCGATCCCGCGTTGCCTGGCCTCGATACCGTGATCGACCGGCTGCGGGATGCCACCGCGCGCACGCACGCGCGCACCCCCTACGAGCGCGAGATCGCGCGGGCAATGGAATACGTCCTGGCCGACAACCTGATCGCGCTGGCCGGCGGCGCGCCGATGCCCCAGGTGAGGGCCATCGCCAGCTTCAAGCTGCTAGGGTGGCAGGGGGCGCTCGAAGGAAGCGGGAAGCCGCCGGGTGTGGATGGCGGGGCCGAAGCGGCACACGCGGCGTACCTGGCGGGAGAGATCGGGCGGTTTCTCGAGCGGCCGGCGCTGCCCGCCGAGCGGATGGCCCTGCCGGAGGCCCCTCCCGGGGCCCCGATCGGTCAACCGGCGCTGGACTGGCTGCGAAGGGTGTCGGAAACGTGCGGGGGGGAGAGATGAGCGCGGGGACTGAGCCCCCGCGCTGACGGACGGTGTGGCGCTCTTACGCCACGCTGCGTTTGGCTTTGTCCTTGCCGGCGTTCTCGTCGGCGACACCCAGGCGGTTGTCGACCGAGGCCGCACCGAGAGCACGCGCCAGGATGTCGGCCCGGCGCCGGTCGAGCGGCGAGCGCACCACGCCGGTCAGCATCACATGCCCGTCTTCCACTTCGACTGTCACGTAGGTACGGCGGCGCCCCGAACCGGTCCAGAAGACGGGATCCTCTTCGATGCGTTCCGTGATGAGCTGCTGCAGTTCCTCGTCTTCCAGCGGCTCCGGTCTGTTTCGCGTGGCTACACGTGCGCGCATGAGCCCTCTCCTTGTGTCTCGCTCAATGGCCCGCCACCAGGCAGGCTCTAGGTTGCTTACCCAATAATTAGACGCTCACTCGCACCAAACGGCCCCGTCGGCTCGACGTTCCCGGAACACCCGATGCTTCGGGCGACTGCTTGCAGAGGGGCGTGGTCCCGCGATCCCCGCGGGGGTAGAGGTAGGCCCAAACTTCACCGAACAATATACAACTCTTGACCGCCTTCTGTCGCTACCCATTCGAGATCCATGGCGGATTTCGCGAAATTCACGAGCTTCGGGGAGGCACGGCCGGGATCGATCACCACGTAGCCCACCTTCAGCCGGCTGGTGTCCGCCCGCCCTCCGGCAACTGCCGCCTCCAGCTGCCCGGTTTCGACCGGGAGCCCTTCGCTGAGATCCAGCAGCACCCGGAGGAGCCCGACCCGGCGGTACCGGCCCACCCCCCCGCGCGGGAGCCGGGACAGATACCCGCCCAGGATGGGCTTCTCGTGAAAAGCCTGCAGGAACTGCGTTCCCGCGGAAAAATTGCCGGCCGAGCTCAGGCCGTCTCGCAGGCCAAACGGCAGATGGAGGACCTTCACGTCCCGGGGGTCTTCGGCGATGGTCCGGTAGAAGGCCGGTACCCGGACCGTGTGCAGCTCCCGCGGCATGGGCGCCAGCTCGACCACCAGCAGACCGCCGACGATCACCGCTGGCACCCAGGGCCGGGCCGACCGCTGCCGAAGCGCCTTGACCGCAAACGCCAGCAACCCGGCAACCCCGAGCATCAGGAGGATGGTGAACCGGGTCGGCATCCGGGCTGCGCCGAGCACCGGCACGTAGCGCAGCAGGGCCCAGGGCGTGGGCACATGCGTGTTCCAGCCTGCCACATTGATGAACGGGCCAAGCGCCAGCACGGCCATGGACGCCGTGAAGGCCGCCCAATAGTACGGCAGTCGCAGCCCGGCGTACAGCAGCGCCGCGGCCACGGCAAACGTGGCCGTCCACGGGATCGCCGCCACGTTTTCGTACAGCCCGTCGGGCATCCTGGCCAGCCAGCCCGACGCCACCCAGCCAAACAGCGTCCCCACGGGGTTCGGGACCAGGTAGGCCAGCAGGTCCACCCCCGGTGCGCTGCTCCGCCACCAGATCCGCGGCGAGATCCACTGGCCCTCCCCGAGATGGGTGCCCATAGCGGACAGAACGGGCGCCAGCAGGACGACGCAGGTCGTTCCCCCCACCACCGCCGCCCCGGCCAGGCCTTTCAGCGGCCGGTTCCGCCACTCGATTCGCGGCCTGACCGTCAGCCACATCCGCACCCCGGCCAGCACTGTCAGGACGAGGACCGGCGTGTAGAGCCGGGTCATGCTGACGCGGACGCCCAGGAAGTCGATGCGGCCGCCACCGCGCACCAGGATCGCCACGACCAGGCCGGCAAACGCCATGATGGCCACGTCGAGCGCGGCGCGGAAGCGGAAAGGGGCGCGCGCGGTCCGGCCGTCGACGACGAAGGTCTCGGACAGGATGAAGAACACCGCCAGGATCACGCAGTAGACGGCGTAGTAAGGATCGGACAGGAACGCCCAGGCCACGACCGCCCCGCCCGCAATCGACTGCCTGACCGTCGGCGTGCCCGAGCGCAGCCGGTAGAGCACGAGCGCAAACGCCGGCAGCGCCGCCGCCTGGACCAGGCTGAAGTGCGCCATCTGCCTGGCGGTCATGAACGGCGAAAAGCCGAACAGCATCCCGCCAATCCACGCCGCCGCATCGTCGTGGACCCGCTCCCTGAGGAAGAGGAACATCACGTAGGCGCTCAGCGCGGTGCTCGCGAGAAGCAGCACGTTGAACGTGGCGACAACGCCGAGCAGCGGCAGCAGCGGGAAGGCCACGATGTTGGCCGCGGTGGTGTAGTTGTGCAGCGTCAGCGGGACGGCGCGGGCCGTGCCGGAGATGATTTCGGTGGTGAAAAAGGGAAAGGTCCCGTTCGAGACAATCTCATGGCGGAAGACCCAGAGGTTCCAGACGTAGACCCCGGTATCGCCCCCGGGACTGCCGAGCAGGGCGGTTCCAAGATGGAGAGGCAGCGGCCAGGAAAACAGCAGCGCGACCGAGACGTATCCCACCAGCGCGGCGGCATGGACACGCGCGCCCGTCCCACCTTTGCTGTTCAGCAAGGGAGAAACCGCCGGTCAGGGGGGCCAGAGAGGAGATCCGGAACCCGGATCGAGAGGGCGGGTCAGGCCATGATCAACGTGGGAGTCTAGCCGATTTCGGCGGCCATGGATCCTGCCGCCTCTCCCGGGGACGCCCCCGCACCCGATTCGGAGCCCACTTCCCCCACCGGCAGGACCACCCGGAACGACGAGCCGAGGCCGGGGCCGTCGCTCGACGCGGTGACCGACCCGCCGTGGGCACGCACGAGCTCGTGCACCAGCCAGAGGCCAAGGCCGAGCCCGCCATGGCTGCGCGTGGTGGAACTGTCCGCCTGCCGGAACCGCTCGAACACGTGTGGCAGGAAGTCGGCGGTGATCCCGGAGCCGGTGTCCGACACTTCGATCTCACACCCGCCGCTGGTGCGGCGCACCCGTACGTCGACACGACCGCCGCGATTGGTGAATTTGATCGCGTTGACCAGCAGGTTGTTCAGGATCTGCTGCAGCCGGTTGGCGTCGGCCACCAGCCGGCAACCCGCGGGTTGATGGAGCGCGATGAGGATTCCGCGTTCCGCGGCGACCGGGCCGATCGCCTCGATCGCCGCCGCCGCCGCCTCGCCGGCGTCCACCAGTTCGCGCGACAGGGGCAGCCCGCCGGTGGACGCGCGGGCCACGTCGAGGAGGCCGTCGACCAGCTCCGCCTGGAGCCTGGCGTTGCGCTTGACGGTCTCCAGCCCCCGCTGGAGGAGCGGATTGCCGGCCGCGATGTCCGGCAGATTCAGGAGGACCTGGGTCCAGCCCATGATCGCGTTCAGCGGGGTCCGGAGCTCGTGGGAGAGGAGGGCGAGGAACTCGTCCTTGGCGCGGTTGGCGCGCTGCGCCTCCTCGTAGAGCCGCGCATTGTCGATGGCGATCGCGGCCCGCCGGGCGACTTCCTCGACAAACTGCAGGTCCGCCCCGTCATAGTGGCGCCCCGCAGAGGAGCTGACCACCGTGAGCACGCCGAGCGTGCGCCCCCTGGCGCTGAGCGGCGCCAGGATGGCCGACTCGAACGCCAGCGACCGCAGCAGCTCGAGATGCGCGGGATCGCGCGCGGCCTGTACGAGCATCTCATCCGTGATGTGGCCGTACAGCTCCGCCCGGCCGGTCCGCAGCACGCGAGCGGCACCGGACGACGAGTCGAGATGCGTGGGATAGCGCTCGTACAGCTCTCGAGCCAGGGCGAGCATTCTGGCCTCCGGATGCGCGACCGCGACGCGCGACAGGATGCCCTCCCGCTCGACGTCGATCGTGCACCAGTCGCCGAGCGTCGGCACGGCCAGTGCGGCCAGCTGCTGGAACGAGGCGTCCACATCGAGCGCGGCGAGCAGCGTCGACGCATCCGCCAGGAACTTCATGCGCCGGCCGTGGAGCTCGGCGTCCGCCCGCATCGCTTCCTGGCGCTCGCGCGCCTCGGCGTTTCCCACGGCGGCGGCCGAGAGGTGGCCGAGCGCCGCTGCCACCTGCACTTCCGGCCGCGTGGTGGCGTGCGGCGTCCGGTAATACGCGACCAGCGCGCCGCGCCGCAGCCCGTCGATAGGCAGGGGCACGGAGATGAAGGACTGGATGCCCTCCTGCCGGTAGGCCGCGGTCCGGTGGGCGAGCGAGTCGACGTCCAGTTCGTCGGCGACCAGCGGCTCCATGAACTGCGCCTCGGTGCCCGCCTCGGCCACGCCCACGAAGTCGGCGCCGAGGTCCCTGGCGTAGACGATCCGCCAGATCCCCGCGTCGGTATCGAGGGCCCAGAGCGCGTAGGCATCGGCAGGCAGGACCCGTGCGGCGAGCACGATGATCGCCTCGCGGACGGCCGCCAGCGTGCCGGGCCGCAGCAGGGCTTCGGCGCCATCGGTGAGCGCAACCAGGCGATCGCGCAGGTCGCGGTGCCGGGCGTCCGCCACCGCAGTTCGTCCGCCGCCGCGCGCTCCGCCTCGACGTCCGTTGCCGTCCCGATCCACTCGACAAGTGCCGCCCGCCTCATCGCGCACGGGAATAGCCCTGACGACGTACCGCCGGTAGACGCCGTCGAGGCGGCGAATGGCGACCTCCAGCCCGAACGGCTCCCCGGCGGGCAGGTGGCGCTCGATCTCCCGCAGGCAGCGGTCGCGATCCTCTGCCGCTATCGCCTCGAGCCATCCGAGGTCCTCGGTACTCCTCCCAGGACTGGCCGGTGAGGGCCTCCCATTCGGCATTCGAGGCAGCGGGACGCAGGGTGGGGTCCATGACCCAGAGAAAGGTCCGGGGATCGGAAGACAGCGCCTCGTACCGGCGAGCGGCGCGAAGGGGGCGGGAGGAGTCGGGAGAATCGGTGTCTGGAACCACGACGTGGAGGATCGAACAGCTCGAAACGCGCGCCTAGGATATACACCCGGCCGCGGCTCGCCGCTCGAGCGACCACACGACTGTCGGGGCGGCGTGGGGCATCCGACAGAATTGATGGGCAGCGCGAGCCGGCGCGGATCCGGGACCGCGATCTGGCGGGCCCTTCACGCGGGTTTCGCTCCCGGCACCGGGCCTGGTTCTTGCTTTTCTGCGGGTCATCACCAGTAGCCAGCGGGCCGCGCACACAATCAACGCTTCGCGTGGGCACCCGGTGTGGACACCAAACCAGGATCGCTGGCGCACCGTCGAAAGGCAGGACAGATGGATCTACAAGCCGTCGTCGAACGCGTGCGTGGGGAGTTCAACGAGATGCCCGGTCTGCGGCTCACGCCGACACAGGCCGCACGGCTCTGGGGGCTGGAACCGCGCACCTGCGCCGAGGTGCTCGAGCGCCTGGTCGCCGCGTCGTTCCTGCGCTGGTCGGCCGGGACGGTCGTGCGGTCGCCCTCCTGACGGCGTCGCCAGGGACCCCGGCATCGAGGAGACAGAATTGTCGGTCTGGCGGCAGGCGGGACAATCCCGTCGCGGCCGCGGGTCAGACCGGGTCAGACCTCGATGCCGGCCCGCTTCAGCACGGCCCGTGTCGTGTCCAGCCCCAGCTTCGCGCCGTCCTCGGGCGACATCTCCGCCGGGATCCGGCCGATCGGCTCGGGGCTGATGGCGTCCTCGTAACCGATCTTCTTCAGCGCCTGGAAGAAGGCGGTCGCGTCGATGATCCCCTCCCCCGGCATGAGGCGCTGGTTGTCGCGGACCTCCTCGGGCGGCTGATCCCTGGCATCCGACACGTGGATGTGCACGATCCGCGACTTCCCCGCGGCCAGGATGTCGTCCACCGTCCCCTTCGAATGGTGCCAGTGCCAGATGTCGAGCACGACGCCAACGTTCGGCCCGACCTCTTTGGCCAGGGCCACGGTGTCGTTGAGCGTCCAGATGTACTGATGCGGCGACCGCTCCGAGGGGGTGCGGAAGTGCAGCGGGCCGAGGAACTCGAGGCCGAGCCTGACGTTCGACCGCTGCAGGACGGCGGCAATCGCCGTCAGGCGCGCCGTGATGAACGCGTGGCGTTCCGCCTTCGGCACGGGGCTGCCCGGCGAGAGGACCGCCATCATCCGGGTCAGGCCGATCGCCGCCGCGAAGCTCGCCTGCTCGGCGAGCCCCTTCAGTGATTCCTGGAATGCCGCCTCGTCCGGCACCGCCATCTGCACCGGCAGGCTGCCGATGCCGGGCTTGACCTTCGCCTCGGCGAGCAGCGCCCGGGTCGCCTCGACGCCGTCCTTGCGGGCTGCCCCGAGGTTGACGTCAACGCCGCCGTAGCCCAGCCGTCCCGCCAGGCGGACGAAATCCGGCCACGGGAGCGGCTGCCCCGGCTTGTTGACCAGCGATCCGTTCAGCGACACGTACATCCCGTCGGCCGCGGCCGCGGGGCGCGCACACGCCAGGACCGCGCCGGCGCACGAGAGGTTCTGCAGGAAGGATCGGCGAGTGAGGTGTGGAGACATGGCTGCAGTCGTGCCGTCGAGAGCAGTTACAGGTTCTGCGCCCGAGCACGTAGGCGATGGCTTCGGTTGGCGCCGGGAAGGAGGCCATCGGGGAGTTGCCGCGATAGTCGATGTCCTTGATGCCGATCTCGCTCGTGTAGAACGCATCGACCGTCATGCGGCGGACCCAGGCGAAGAACTCGATGCCGGGCGCGAGCTCGGGGGTCTCGTTACGCCGGTACGCGATCAGGTCGAGGAGCTCGGTCTGTGCGGCAGGCGCGGCGGACACGAAGTCCGCGGCGCCGCGCCTGGCCATGGCGGCGTCCAGCCAGGCGAAGCCGCTGGTGTAGATCTCCTGCAGCGTCGGGTTCTCGCTGGAGATCATGTCGATCCACGCCGCCGCGCCGGCGGCGACCGCGCCCGGCGCGCCGTTCTCGACGGGGACGATGAGATCCGTCAGCCGTTCCAGGGTGCGGAACTGCGCCGGACTGAAGCTGCGCGGGGTGTACGCACCGGCGGCGGATTGCGCCATCGCCGTCATGTGGTGCACTTCCTGGGCGGCGACGCGGTCGAGGGTCCCCGCCGCGGTCAGCGTGAGCGCCAGCCGGCGCAGGATGTCGCGGCGCGTGATCTCAGACATTGCCCTTCCTCAGTTCTTCCGCGAGGTACTCGGCGGTGCGCCACGCCAGCGCCACGATGGAGTGGGTGGGGTTCTTGTCGGGGTTGCTGACGAAGACGGCGCCATCGGCCACGAACAGGTTCGCCACCTCATGGGCCTGGCAGTACTTGTTGAGCGGGCTGGTGCGCGGATCGTTGCCCATCCGCACCGTCCCGACCTCGTGGATGATCGCCCCGCCGCGTGAAATCGGCGTCCCCGCCTGCGCCGCCTGCCCCATCGTCGTGGGCTGCCCCGCGGGGGCGTTCGGCTGGCCGGTCTGCGGCCCCGCCTGGCCGGTCTGCGGCGCCTGTCCGCCGCCACGCTGACCTGTCGCCGGCAGCGCCGGCGGCTGGGTGCCGCGCCCGCCGCGGCCGCCCGCCGCGACCCGGCCGCCCATCGACTCGAGGATCGCGCGGAAGGTCTGCTGCATGTGGCGGACCTGGTTCAGCTCGTGGTCGCTCCACTTCCAGTGGAAGCGCAGCACCGGGATGCCCCAGCGATCCTTCACGTCCGGGTCGATCTCGCAGTACGAGTCGTCGTTCGGAATCATCTCGCCGCGGCCGGAGAGGCCGATCGACGTGCCGTATTCGTCGCGGATGGCCCCCTTCATCTTCACGCCGTAGCCTTCCGTCCGGTTGACCACACCCGTGAACGACCCGATGCCGGGCATGCCGTAGCCGCCGCCGACCTCGATGTGATAGCCGCGCGGGAATCCGAGCTCCTTCTGCTTCTCCCAGCCCCACCAGGGCACGTAGATGTGCGAGCCGTAGCCGTCGGAGTTGTAGTGCGGCATGCCCGAGAGGGCGGGCACCATCGCCGACATGCTGGAGCCGACCGTGTCCATCAGGTAGCGGCCGACGATGCCCGAGGAGTTGGCGAGGCCGTCGGGATGGCGTGCGGACTTCGAGTTGAGGAGCAGGCGGGCGGACTCGCAGGCGCTCGCGGCCAGGACCACCGTCCGGCAGCGGACCTGGCGCTCGGCCCCCGTCGTCTTGTCGATGTAGGAGACCGCCGTGACCTTGCCGCTCGCGTCCGTCAACAGCTCGCGCGCCATGGCGTTGGCCACCACCTGGACCTTGCCGGTTTTCATCGCCGGGAAGATCTGCACGTAGCTCGACGCGTAGTTCGACGCGGTCATGCAGCCGCGGCCGCACTGGCCGCAGTAATGGCAGGGCGGGCGCCCGTTCCGGGCCACCGTCGTGACCGCCTGGCGTGAGGACACCGCGCGGATGCCCTGCTTCGCGCAGGCGCGCTGGAGCAGGATCTCGTGCGCCTTCATCGCGCCGGGCGGGTTGAAGATGCCGTCGGGCGCGCTGCGGATCCCTTCGACCGTGCCGGTGACGCCGATGAACCGCTCGGCCTTGTCGTAATAGGGCGAGAGCTCCTCGTAGGTGATCGGCCAGTCGAAGCCGAGGCCATCGGTCGAGCGCGGCTTGAGGTCGTAGTCGGCGAAGCGGAGCGTGACGCGGCCGTAGTGATTGGTGCGGCCGCCCAGGACGCGCGATCGGAACCAGGAGAAGTCGCTGCCGGGGGCCACGGTGTACGGCTCCCCCTCGAGCTGGGCGCCGCCGAACGTGGCGCTGTAGGTGAAGCCGGTCGGCCCGCCGGTGTAGGCCTGCCCCCTGGCTCCGGCGCCGCGGTGCGGCACCTGGTGGGGCCACAGGTGCTCCTTGAGATCCGTCATCGCCAGCATCGGGCCGGCCTCGAGCAGCAGCACCGAGATGCCCAGGTCGGCCAGCACCTTCGTGGCCGTGCCACCACCAGCCCCCGAGCCGATGATGACGACATCGTGGACCGCCTGGCTCGCCGTGACCTGCGCCATGTGTCTCCTCTCGAGCGGTAACGCGTGTTGCGAGAACGAGGCGGAGTCTAGTTCACTCCTGCATGCAGTTCAAGGACGTCGCGGGCGGCGATCGCCCCTACCGCAGGACGTCGAACATCCGCGAGAACTTGACGACGAAGGAGCGATCCGTCCGCTCGGGGCGGTCGAACAGGTCGTAGAGGCCGCGCGTGTCGGTATAGACAATGAAGAGGCCGGTGTTGGCGGCCTGGAGCCAGCCGAAGCGGAGGTTCACCGACCAGAGATCGGCGCGGTCGTTGTACTGGACCAGCCCCTGGAGAAAGGTGCGGGTGTTGAACGAATACGACAGCCGCGTCCGCACCAGATTGGTGCTGAACGACCCGCCGGGCAGATCCACGTCGTTCCGCTGGTAGGCCACCTCCGTCGTCAGCGTCTCGCCGGCCCGCATCTGCAGCGTCGGGGTGATCGACACGCGATCGCCGCCGAAGAAGCCGCCGATCCTCGTCTCCAGGTTCAGGCTGACCGGCGCCCCCTCGTTGGTCCGGAAGACGAACTGCCCTTCACTGTGCGGATAGGATCCCGCCGGCACGAAGATGCCCGGGTAGATCTCGAAGGACCGCCGCACCCCCTCCTCCGTCAGATTCATGCCGGTGTGCACCTCGTAGCTGTTCTTGAACTGCCAGTGGTTGTCGATGTGCACGTTCATGCTCTCGAGCAGGTCGTCGTCGAAGCCGTAGAACCCGCGGTACGACGCGTGCGGCCGGATCTCCTGCAGGTTGAGCACGTGCGGCCGCCAGCGGGTCATCAGCCGGGCGTCCGGCTTCCGGTAGCCGCGGCGGCTGAGGAAGCCGACCTCGGGGTTGAAGCGCGGCGCCACCTCCTGGTAGCCGAAATCGACATCGAAGCGCGGCACGCTGGTGCGCGTGCGCACGTTGTAGGCGTAATCGTTCGCGGTGACGCCCGGGGTGTCGGTCTTCGCCACGAAACTGGAGAGCACCGTGTGCTGCCGGATCCCGAGCTTGCCGTCCACGGCGTAGGTCCGGTTGCGGTCGCGGTCCACCGAGAGGTCGCCCGTGGCGTCCCGGTTGACCAGGATGCCGCCGATGGACGACCGGTTCGGCAGGTCCCGGCTGATGCGGGCAACCGCGAAGTTGTTGCCCGGCCGGCGGTCCTGGTAGTCGTCGGTCTGCATGTTGAGCAGCCCGATGTTGTACTTGCCCGCCTTCCCCGACAGGCGGCCGCCGCCCATGATGGCAATCTGCTCGCCGTCGCTGCCGATGCCGATGCGCCGGCTGAAGAACAGGTCGATCTCGCCGGGGTTGCCCACCGTGAAGAAGCCGGCGTTCTCGAGAAAGAAGGGGCGCTTTTCCGGGAAGAACAGGTCGAAGCGATCGAGGTTGACCTGCTGGTCGTCGATCTCGACCTGCGCGAAGTCGGTGTTGACCGTGGCGTCCACGACCAGGCTCGGGGTGAGGCTGTATTTCGCGTCGGCGCCGATGTCGCCGAGGACTTTCCCGTTCACCGGACGGACGCCGGACTGGCGCGCGTTGGCCAGCGCGTAGGGGGTGACTTTGAGGTTGCGGAAGCTCGGCGTCTCCAGCCCGGTCAGGGCGCCGGCGAGCGACAGCCGATACAGGCTGTATTGCCGGGGAATCGGCGCCCAGTACGATTGTTCGTTCCGCCGGCGGATGTTGCGCTGGAAGTTGACGCCCCAGGTCTGGCTGGAGCCGGACGGGAACCGCAGCGTGCGGAACGGGATGGCGAACTCCGCGGTCCACCCGATGTCGGTGATCCGCGATCGCACCTCCCACGCCCCGTCCCAATTCAGGTTGAAGCCGCTGCCCGCGCCCCCCTGCTGGCGCATGCCGCCGGCCAGGCCGCCACCCCCCTGCCCTTCGTTGGTGACCTGCCCGTCGTACTCGATGCCTGCGGGGTTGGTGCCGAAAACGAACCCGTTCAGGCCGTCGCGGTAGGTGTCGAAGATGATCTGGACGCTGTCGGTGTTGTCGAGCGCCGAGTCCCGCCGCGCATCCGACACGATGATGCCGCCCGGATCGCGGTCGTAGCACACCACGCCGACGTAGAGCGTGTCGGCGGTGTAGACCACCCGCACTTCGGTGCGCTCGGAGGAGGGCTGCCCCTCGTCGGGCTGCTCCTGCCAGAAGGTTTCGGTCGCCGCGGCCTGCTGCCACCCCGGATCGCCAAGGACATCACCGTCGAGCACAGGCGCCGCCGCCGTGCGCGTCGCCGTAATCGTCGGCCGCGCGGTGCCGTCTACGGGCAGGGTTGCTGTTTGCTGACCGGCGGCCAGACGGGCCACCCCCGGAAGGAGCGCGATGGCGACAGCGGAAACGAGCGTGCGGAGCGCGGCGGAGGAATGCATGGATAATCGCCGATCATACCCTTCGCCCTTCGCCCTTAGCCCTTCGCCTTTAGCCCTTCGCCCTTAGCCCTTGCGAGAGCCCTCCCCCCCTGGCATCTTGAAGTGCTGCCGCACGTATGCCAGGTTGGCGCGCGTGTCGGCGACCAGGTCGTTCGACGGGGACCCGGTCTCGAGGACATACCACCCGCGGTAGCCGATGTCGTGATATTCCTGCGCGAGACGCGGCCAGTCGAGCACCTCCGGATCGCGCATCAGCCGCTCGCCGTTCTTGACGTGGATCTGGTGGATCCGGCTGCCGAGCAGTTTGGGCTCGTGGTAGGGATCCACCTTGAGCCGCGACTTGATGTTGCGCGCATCGTAGTAGACGGCGACGAACTCCGATCCGATCGCATCCAGCAGGCGGATGTTGTCCTCCGCCGAGATCCAGTCCTCGAGCGCCACCACCACGCCGGCCTTCTCCGCGTAGCGCGCCACTTCCCGCATCATCGCCACGAAGGTGTTGACCTCGGCGTCGTTCTTCATGTTGATGTGGCTGTCCCCCAGGATCGGCAGGAGGATGTTGTTGGTGCCGAGGTTGCGCGCCACCTCGACGGCTTCCACCAGCAGGATGGCCGCGGCCGGGTTGGTGTGCAGCGGCAGCCGGGCCTTGCCCGGCGAGCCGATCGCCAGCGAGCAGATCTGGACGCCGTGCTCGAGCGCGGCGCGCTTGAACGCCGCCTGCGTCTCCGGCTGGCGCAGGTGCGGGCTGCCGTCGGTGGGAAACGTCAGGCTGACCTGGATGCCATCGAGCCCGATCTGGCGGGCAAGCGCCACTTTCGTGATGTCGCCGCGCTTGCCGAGGTTCCAGTCGGTCATCCCGACCCGGATCGGCAGGCTGTCGGCCTGTGCCGCCCCAGCCGGCGGCGCCTGCTCGAGCGGCTGCGCCAGCCCGAGAGCCGGGACGGCTGCCGACGCCAGCGTGCCCTGCCGGACAAAATTCCGTCGATTGATCAACATGGCGTGCGCTCTCCTGGTGTGCCGGCTGTTCTGGTGCCTGTGCGGACCGTCCGCCCGTTACCGCGCGGCCCGGAGGAACGCCACGAGGTCCGCGAGCTCCTGGGTGGTCAACTGGTCGCCGAGCCCCGCCGGCATCAGGGACACCTCCGCCGGCTGCAGGTCCACGATCTCACGCCGCGCAATCCGCGTCTCTTCCCGCGTCAGCGTGGCAAGCACGACTTCGTCCGGCAAGTCGGCCCGGAGCATCCCCGCATGCGTTTCCCCCGACGCCGTCCGCACGACGACCGGCTCGTAGCCGCGGGCAAAGCTCACACTGGGAAACACGATCGCCTCGAGCAGGTCCTTGTCGGTCCGCACCTGCCCGATCCGCGTCAGGTCCGGGCCCATCGTCCCGCCCATATACCCGATCGCGTGGCAGGAGGCGCAGGCCCCCTTGGTGCTGTTGAACACGTCCTGTCCGCGGCGCACGTCGCCGCCCCCCTGCACCGAGGCCAGCAGCGCCTCGAGGCGGCGCGACTGCTGCGCCGAGTTTACATTGATTGACGCGAGGAGCGCCTCCGCCTTCTGGCGGACCGGTTCCGGAAACTTCGCAAGGTGTGGCCGCAGCGTCTCCGCGCGGACGCTGGCGCGCGCGGACGCCTTCCCGAGCGCGGCCAGCAGCGCCTCCCCGAGCGCCTCGTCGCCGCCGCGATCGAAGGCGCGGAGCAGACGCGGCAGCTCGAGCGGCCCTGCTGTTTCGAGGGAGGCGGCAAGGCTCAGGAGCTGCTCCCGATCGAGGGCCGCTTTCTCGATCACGCTCGCCGCGGCAGCGCGCACGGCCACGGGCTGGGTGGCGCGGAGCCCGGTGCGGAGCAGCTCGAACAGGTCCGCGTCCACACCCGCCAGGCTGTCGCCGGCCGCGGCGAGCGCCTCGAGCCGCAGGCCGAGCGGTCGCGCCCGATCGCGCGACACCGCGATCAGGGCGGCGCCGATCGGCGGCGGCATCTTCCCGCCCACCGGGACGGCGCGCACCACGGCAGCGGCGTGGCGCGCGACTTCGGCGTCACGGTCCTCGAGCGCGCGCACGAGCGGCGACGTCCACGCCGCGGGCAACGCCTTCACGCGCCCCTTCATCACCAGCGCCATGGTGCGGAGCGCCGACAGCCCGCCGTCCGGCGTCGCCGCCCCCCCTACCGTCGCACCGAGCAGCGCCTGGATCTGCGGCTGCTCGCCGAACTGCACCAGCTTCTGCTGCAGCTGGTCGCGAGCCGCCGGGCTCAACGTGGAGTCCTCGAGGCGCCTCGCGAGCACCGGCGCCAGTGCCCCGCCCCATTCCGGATGCCTCGCGGCAATCCACCAGGCGGTGTCGCGGAGGATCGGATCGGGCGAGTCGAGCAGCGGGACGATGCCCGCAGGTTCGAGTCCCCCGTTCTCCATCTGGTCGAGCGCGATGAGCGCCGCGCGCCGCGCGCGCGGCGACGCCGCCTGCAGTCCTTCGGCGACCGTGGACGCGGGATCTCCGATCTCGATCAGCGCGTAGGTCAGCGAATGTTCGAGCACCCGGTCGTGCGGCGCGGCCGCGACGGCGAGCAGCTCGCGAACCGCGACGGGGCCGCCCGCGCGTCCCAGCGCCTCGGCCGCGGCGCGCTGGATCGCGGGCTCGCCCGATTGCAGCGCCTGCACCAGCTGAGGGGCGGCCGCGGCGTCGCGCCAGATCCCCGCCGAGTGGATTGCCGCCTGCCGGACCGTCGGCTCGCGGTCGGCCAGACCTCGCCGCACGGCGGCGCGGGCCGCCGGGTCGGCAATCCGTGTCAGCGCCCAGACGGCGTTGCGCCTCGCGGCGGTCGACTGCGACCCGGTCAGGACCGACTCGAGCGCCGGCACGGCAGCGCCGCCGAGCGCACCCGCCTGCTGCAGCGCGCGCGCCTGGACGGCGGGCCGCTGGTCGTCCAGCAGCGCGGCCACGCCGGCAGCCGGCAGGGTCCGCCAGGGGATGTCGCGGCCGCGAGCGTCGTGAGACGCCGGGGCGCCTCGCCGGCGCACGCGGTAGATGGCGCCCGGGACGTCCGGCTTGGCGAGCTGCGACGTCGGGCAGCACAGCTTGTACCAGGGACCGGTATCGACCACGAGCAGGCTGCCGTCGGCATCCTCGATCACGTCAGTCGGATGGAAGTCCCGGCTGGCCGAGACGAGAAAATCCGAAGTCCGCGCGGTAAAGGTGGCGCCGGCCGGTTCCAGGACATGCCGCGTCACCTTGCGCAGGTTGAACATCGCGGCAAAGAAGTTGTCGCGATACTCCGCGCCGAAGGTCGAGGAGGCGTAGCGGGTGAGGCCCGACGGGACCGCCGGTCCGAGCTCGGTCATCACCGGCATCAGGTCGCCGGTGCGGGGATGGCCGTCGATGACGGCGTGCGGCTTGCCGTAGACCCCGCCGTAGATCGCGTGCACGATCGCGTCGCGACGCCCGGCCCGCGGGTGCTCGAGGAAGGTCGCGGTGAAGATGCGCTCCCCCGCCGGCGTGAAGGCGACATCCACCGGGTTGTCCATGCCGCCGGTCATCACCGGCTCGATCAGGCTGTCACCCGGGCGCCGGCGGAAGATGTGCGAGGCGCGCGTCACCAGCGGCGACTTGCCGGGCCGCTCGTAGGTCTGCTGCGCGAACGCCCCTTTCGTCCAGTAGATCCAGCCATCGAGGCCCAGGTAGGGCCCGTGCAGATCGTTGGCGCACCCGGTCAAGGTGTGTCCCGTGAACCACTCCTCACGCCTGTCGGCCACGCCGTCGCCGTTGGTGTCGGTCAGCTTCCAGATGCTCGGCGGCGCGGCCACGTAGAGCGACCCGTCGAGCCACATCGTCCCTTCCGGGAACATCATGGCGTCGGCAAACACGACGCTCGTGTCGAACCGGCCGTCCCCGTCCGTGTCTTCGAGACGGACGATGCGGTGCGGCTTGTCGGCGAGCTGCTTGTCGACCTTGTCGTTCGAGCCGGAAGAATCGGCGACGTAGAGGCGGCCTTCCTCGTCGAAATCGGCCACGATCGGCCGCTCGACCAGCGGCGGCCCCGCGACCCGCTCGACCTCGAAGCCGTCGGGCACCGTCAGGCCGGCGACTGCAGAGGCGGGCTGCGGCGAATCCGGCCGCTGCGGGGCCGCGGTCAACAGGATGGACGCGGCAAGCAGGGGCAGGCACGCGGCAACCGCGGGGGTGTACTTCATGAAGGCCTCGGGCGCGGGCCGGCCCATCGCCGGCCGCGCGCCCATTCTCTCTTGCCCCGCCGACGGCAGCAAGGCAGGAGGCTAGAATGGCGCATGCACAGGTCTCGACGGCGGCATGACTGACTGCGCCGGGATCCTCAGCCTGCCGGAGTTCGAGGAGCGCGCCCGGCTCTGCCTGTCGGCCATGGCCTATGAGTTTCTCGCCTCGGGCGCCGCCGAGGAGCACACCGTCCGGTGGAACCGCGACGCCTACGATCGGATTCGCCTGCGCGCCCGGGTCCTCCGCGACGTGTCACATGTGGACACGCGGACCTCGCTGCTGGGACGGGACCTGCCGTTCCCGATCCTCCTGGCCCCGACCGCTTATCACCGCGTGCTGCACCCGGACGGCGAGCTCGAGACGGCGCGCGGCGCGGGCGCCGCCAACGCGACCTGGGTGGTGAGCATGAGCACCACCACCCCGATCGACGACATCGCCCGCCACGCCACCGCGCCGCTCTGGTTCCAGCTCTACATCCAGTCCGATCGCGGCTTCACGCTCGACGTCGTCCGGGCGGTGGAGGCCGCCGGCTGCGCGGCGCTCGTGCTGACCGTGGACTCCCCCGTCATCGGCCCGCGCAACCGGCAGGCCCGCGCGCAGTTCCAGCTGCCGCCGGGCGCGACGACGCCGTACCTCTATGACATCGGCAAGATGCAGCAGCCGATCATGAACCCACGCCGCGTGGTGGCCACCTGGGCCGATGTGGAGTGGCTCCGATCCGTCACGATGCTGCCGCTGCTGCTCAAGGGCATCATGGACGCCGACGATGCGGATCTGGCCGTGCAGGCGGGCGCCGAGGCCGTCATCGTCTCGAACCATGGCGGCCGCAACCTCGATACGGCGCCCGCCACGATCGACGTTCTCCCGCACATCGTCTCCCGGGTGGGCGGCCGGGTACCCCTGCTGGTGGACGGCGGCATCCGCCGCGGCACCGACGTGCTCAAGGCGCTGGCGCTCGGCGCGGCGGCCGTCCTGATCGGGCGGCCGTACTGCTATGGCCTGAGCGTGGCGGGAGCCGCCGGCGTTGCCCGCGTGGTGGAAATCCTCCGTCACGAGCTCGAAGTCGCCATGATGCTCACGGGCATCTCGAGCATCGCCGGGATAGACGGAAGGGTGGTGTGGGAAGAGGAAGGGCGAAGGGCAAAGGGCTAAGGGCTAACAACCAGCTTCGCCCTTCGCCCTTTGCCCTTTGCCCTTTGCCCTTCGCCCTTTTACACTTCCCATGTGCCCGCCTCCGCCATCTCCCTGCGTTGTACTGGGCTCGTGAAGCGCTACGGCGACGTGACGGCCGTTGCCGGCCTCGATGTCGAGGTGCGCGCGGGCGAGTGCTTCGGCATGCTCGGGCCGAACGGTGCCGGCAAGACCACGACGGTCGAGATCTTCGAGGGGCTGCGGCCGCAGGATGCTGGCGAGGTCGAAGTGCTCGGGGATCGCTGGCACGGCGACAACCTGCCGCTGCGCGCGCGCCTCGGCATCCAGCTCCAGGAGACGAAGTTTCCGGAGAAGCTCCGCGTCGGCGAGGTCCTCACGCTCTTCCGCAGCTTCTACCCCCGGGGGATGGCCGTCGAGGACGTGCTCGCCATGGTGGCGCTCGAGGAGAAGGCCGGCGCCTACGTCCGCACGCTGTCCGGCGGACAGAAGCAGCGGCTCTCGCTCGGCTGCGCGCTGGTCGGCGATCCGGAGCTGCTGTTCCTCGACGAGCCGACGACCGGCCTCGATCCCCAGTCGCGGCGCCAGACCTGGGACATCGTCGAAGGGCTGAAGGCGCGCGGGCGGACGGTGCTGCTGACCACACATTACATGGAGGAAGCGGCGCGGCTGTGCGACCGGGTCGCGGTGGTGGATCACGGCAAGGTCATCGCGCTCGGGACGCCGCGCGAGCTGATCGCCTCGCTCGGCGCCGAACACGTCGTCGAGTTCGCGGTCGGCGAGTCGGCCGCCCCGCTGGACGACGGCGTGCTGCGGGGGCTGCCGAGCGTTGAAGCGGTCGCGCGCGACGGGGAGAGCTGGCGGCTGACCGTCCGCGAGGTGCATCGCGCGGTGCCGCCCCTGCTCGCCGTCCTGTCGGAGCGCGGCGCCGAGGCCACGGCGCTGACCACCCACCACGCCACCCTCGAGGACGTCTTCATGTCGCTGACGGGACGGAGGCTGCGTGACGGCTGATCGCGCGGGCCGGCAGCCGGTCCGGGGGCCGCTGGCCGAGTTGACGCGGGCCCGCATCAAGGAGCTGGTGCGCGAACCGGAGGCGGTGTTCTGGGTCTTCGTGTTCCCCATCCTGCTCGCCGGCATTCTCGGCCTGGCATTCCGGAGCAAGCCGCCCGAGGCCTTGCCGGTGGCCGTCGTGGCCGGGCCGCACGCGGCGGCGCGCGCCGCGGCGCTCGCGGCAGGAGGGGATCTGAGGCCGTCAGTGCTAGCGGAAGCCGAGGCGCAGCGGGCGCTGGCCCGCGGGCGCGTCGTGCTGCTGGTCTCGGCCGGCGACACGCCGACCTACGCCTACGACCCGACGCAGCCCGAGAGCCGTACCGCCCGTCTCGCGGTGGACGCCGCGCTGCAGCGGGCCGCCGGCCGCACCGACGCGTTCGCGCCCGGGACCGCGGAGGTCACCGAGGCGGGCGCCCGCTACGTGGACTTCCTGGTGCCGGGCCTGCTCGGCATGAACCTGATGGGCACCGGGATGTGGGGCATTGCCTTTTCGCTGGTCGTCGCCCGGAACGGCAACCTGCTCAAGCGGCTGGTCGCGGCGCCCGTCCGCCGCAGCCACCTGCTCGGGGCGCAGATCACGTCGCGCCTGATCTTCCTGGTCCCCGAAGCGGGCGCGCTGCTGCTGTTCGCGTATTTCGCGCTCGGCGTCCCGATGCGCGGCTCCGTGCTGCTGCTCGTCGGCACCTCGCTGCTCGGCGCGCTGGCCTTCAGCGGGCTCGGGCTGCTGACCGCCGCCCGGCCGCGCACCATCGAGGGGGTGTCGGGCATCATGAACCTGGTCATGGTGCCGATGTGGGTCTTCTCGGGGATCTTCTTCTCGACCGAGCGCTTCCCCGCCGCGATGCAGCCATTCGTCCAGGCGCTGCCGCTGACCGCGCTGAACGACGCGCTGCGCGGCGTCATGCTCGAGGGCACCGGCCTGGTGCCGCTGCTGCCCGAGCTCGGGATTCTCGCGGCCTGGGGCGCAGTCAGCTTCCTACTGGCGCTGAAGTACTTCCGCTGGCAGTAGGCTGCCAGCTCCCCCGTTCCCCGTTCCCCCGTTCCCCAGTTCCCCAGCTTCCCTACGTCCGCTTCCCGATCCCGGCCATCACGCCGCGCATGTAGGCGATCGACTCGATCATGCCCGGCAGCGGGTCCTTGGCCTTGATCTCGTATTCCAGGCCGACCTGCCCCTGGTACCCAATCTCGATCAGCGTGCGGAACAGGCCCGGGAAGTCGATGAGCCCGCGGCCGACCTCGACCTGGCTGTCGCGATCGGTCTTCACCGCGAGATCCTTCACGTGCATGTCGTAGAGGCGGTCCTGGAACTCGCGGCACGACTGCACCGGGTCGGTGCCGGTGCGCAGCGTGTGGCCGACGTCGATGCACAGCCCCATCCGCTTGTCGCGCGACTTGATCGCCGCGTAGGCATCGGCCGGCCGCGGCCAGTGCTTGTCCTCGGGGCCATGGTTGTGGATGGCGACCTTGATGTCGTAGGTCTTGGCCATCTCCTCGATGGTGTCGAGCGCGGCGGGGTCCGGCGCCGTGTAGATCATCGGGAAGCCGGCGTTCTTCGCGTACTCGAAGTCCTTCTTGATCTGCGCCGGGTCGTTCGGCAGCGTGATCGTGCCGCCGCCCATGATCGTGATCCCGGCCGCCTCGATCTTGGCGCGGATCGCCTTGAGCTCCTCCGGCGTGCTGGTACGCGGGATGTGCACGTCCTTGAACGTCATGTACTTGACGCCCAGGACCTTGGCCATCTCGAGCGCCTGGTCCAGCGGGAACTGGCGCATCGAGTAGGAGGCAACGCCCAGCTTCAGCGGTCCGCCGGACGGCGCGGAGGAGGGCGACTGCAGGCCGGCCGCGCGGGCCGTCGTGGTCCAGGCGGCAGCCGCCGCGGTGGTGCCGAGAAATGCGCGTCGGGAAAGGGGGGTGCTCATGGGGGGGGATTGTATATGCAGATCGGGTTCAGGGTTCAAGGTGCAGGGTTCAAGGTGCAGGGTTCAGGGTGCAGGGTTCAGGGTTCAGGATGCAAGGTGCAGGGTTCATGGGAACAAGCTCGACTGTGGCGTTCGGGGGGGCGGTAAGGTTCAAGGTGCGCTGGGTGCCCAACAGGCGCATCATTAGGGGCGTGAATCGCGGGGACTCCCGCAGCGGTAACGCGGGGCCAGTTCCGGGGGGCGCGCCCCGGGGAAGTCCGGAGTCTTGCCATGGACGTCGGTGCACAGCTTCGAGAGGCACGTGAGGCTCGCGGCCTCAGTGTGGCTGCGCTCGCTGCCACCACCCGCATCAACGCCCGCGTGCTCGACGCAATCGAACGCAACGACCTGTCGGCGATCCCGCCACCACCATACGCGCGCGGGTTCGTGTCCACCTACGCGCGGGAGGTCGGGCTCGAGCCGCACGACACCGTCCGCAGCTTCTTCGCACAGTTCGCCCCCTCGCCGGCCGCGAATCATGCCGCGGCCCGCGTTGGTTCGGGGTCCTCCACCTTCCAGTCCACGACCGACCGCTCGAGGAGCTGGCTGCCGGCAGCGGTCGTGCTGTTCGTGGCCGCGACCGCCTTCGTGCTCTGGATGTCGGGTCGCGCCACCGGGCGCGAGCCCGGAGCGGTCGGCACGTCCGGCACACCCGCGCCGGCTGCGTCTGCGCTGCCGGTCGCGACCAACGGCACCACCGCCGCGCGCACCGGCGCCTCGAGCAGCCCCGCGGCGCCAGCGCCCGCTCCGGCGGCGCTCGTCGTGACGCTCGAGACCGATGGCCCCTCGTGGATCAGCGCCACGACCGACGGCCAGCGGGCGGTCTACCGCATCCTCCCCTCGGGGACGACGGAAACGCTGCGCGCCTCGCGTGAGCTGACCATTCGGGTCGGCAATGCCGGAGCCGTCCGCTGGTCGGTCAACGGCAGGCAACCCGTGGCGATGGGCCGCCGCGGCGAAGTGAAGACCGTGACGCTCACGCCCGCCAGTGCCGGCGCGATCAGGTGACGCGCCGGGCCGGCCCCCCGATCACGCAACCTCCTGGTCCGCTTCCGGCAGCTCGAGCAGGCCGATGGGCGGCAACGCCGGGACGAGGCCCTGCAGGTCGCCGTACATACCCGCCACGTTCCGGCTGACCGCCTCGAGCTGCCGCGTGCGGCGCGCCCACTGCCGCTCGGCCGCCCGGCGCTCCTGATCGAGGTCCTGCCGCATCGCGTCGAAGGCCTCCACCACCGCCTCGACGCGATGCCGGAAGTCGGTCCCGGTCAGGTAGCGGTGCAGCAGCTCGAGCTTTTCTTCCTTGTGCACCGCCGCGTTGCGCACCTGCGCCAGCGCGATCAGCTGGCCGCGCAGGATGGCGGCCACGCCGGCCGCGCAGGCGAAGTCCGTCACGATCACCCCCTCGACGCAGGCGAACCGCGTGACCCCTTTCGGCAGGCACGAGGTGACGATCACCGCGACATCGGCACGAATCGCCCGCTGATCCGCCTTGAGCTTCGGCAACCAGGTGTCGCTCCAGTGGCGTGTGTTCTTGCACTCCCACAGGATGGCGCCGGCGGCGAGGCCGCGGCCGTCCAGCACCAGATGATGCAGGTCGGCGCCGCGCGTGCCCTGGGAGACCGGGCTGATGTCGTCGGTCCGGCAGGTCTCGCGCAGGATCGTCTCGAGCTCCCCCTCCCCGGCCTCCCCCTGCAGCTGCTGCGAGCCCTGCTCGGCCTTCCGCTTCAGGTCCTCGATCTGCCGCCGCATGTCCGCCAGCTGCCGCTCCTTCTCGACGTCCTTCAACCGGTGCGCCTCCGCCAGGCGCGCCTGCGCCTCGTCGCGGATGGCCTGCCGCTCCCCCTCCAGCTGCCGCGCCACCGTGAGCTCGATGTCCTGCTGCCGGCGCTCCAGCTCGCGCTCCCGCTTCCGCAGCGCCAGCTCCTGCAGCCGCGCCTCTTCGAGCGCACGGGCCTGCTCCGCAAGCTGCTCACGCAGCGCGGCCAGGTCCTGCGCCTGCTGCTGCCGCGCCGCCGCCGCGGCTTCCGCCTGCACCCGGCAGACGTCCGCCGCGAACGCCGCGCGCAGCTCGCGCTCGCGCCGGGCCATCTCCTGCGTGAACTCCTGCTTGAGCGATGCCTCGATGTCCGCACGCAGCGCCCGCGTCAGCGGAATCTTCGCGCCACACCCCGCACACGTGATTGCCTGGTCCGCCATGCGACCTCCCGAACCGCCACCGCTGGACTGGGCGGGTGCGGACACCTTACCAGGGGGGTGTGACAGGGGAGGTCACGGAGGGGCCCCGAGACTGTCGCACAGGGCGCCGAACACGAAGCCGCGGGACTGCAGGGCCGGCACGAGCAGCCGCACCGTCTCCCCGGCATGCCGGCGATCGGCATCGGGGTCGCGGTGGTGGGCGTCGTGGATCACGATGATGTCGCCGCCGGATGCCTTCTTTGCCAGCCGCCTGGCTACGCGATCGGCCCGCGGCCGCTGCCACCAATGCCAGTCCCACATCCCCCAGCTCCACCCCGCAAGCCTGTACCCCGCGCGCTGCAAGCCGTCGTACATCGTCGCGCTGCGCCAGCCCGCGTGCGGACGAAAGAGCCGGCAGGGCTCCCGCTGCGCGATCTCCCGAATCCGCCGTGCCGCCGCCACCAGCGTCGCCGCGACGTCCTCGGGGCTGGTGACCATCAGCTTGCGGGTCCCGCTGTGCAACCCGATCGCATGCCCCTCCTCCGCCATGCGCCGGACGATAGAAGCAGTGTCGGGGGTGATGTGATCGTCGATCAGGAAGAAGGTGGCAACCGCGCCGGCGTCGCGCAGGGCATCGAGCAGCGGCGGCGTCCACTGCAGGCTCGGCCCGTCGTCGAAGGTCAGGTAGATCGTGGGCGGAACGCCCGGCTGTGGCGGCACGCGCCAGAGGGAACGCGCGGGACGGAACGCCTCGAGGAAGAACGGAAACGGAGCAATGTGCGAGAGGGCCACGGCGCCAAAGAACAGGGCGACGATGAGGCGCATGGGACATCGTAACTCTCCAACTGGAGAGCTGGAGAGCTGGGGAGCTGGGGAACTGCGCGCACTAGCTGGTGATTGCGTGTTTGGAAGCGTTGGGAGTTGGGAGTTGGGAGTTGGGAGTTGGGAGATTCGCCGGTGACGGCGTCGCCGGGCCGCAGACCGATGCGGCTAGAATAGGCGGCGACATGAAACGACTCCTGGCCGCGTTCATCGCCTGTGCCGCGTTCGTCGTCCCGGCGGATTCGGATGTCGGCGCGCAATCGAGTGCCCAGCGCCCTGCCGCGGCATCAACCGAATGGCCGACCTACGGCCACGATCCCGGCGGACAGCGGTTCTCGCCGCTCACGCAGATCACTCCCGCCAACGTCGATCAACTGCAGGTGGCGTGGGTCTACCACATGCGGCCGGCGCCGGCGCCGGCGCCGGGCACGGCAGCACCGGCGGGCGGTGCGGGCGCCTCGAATGCCCCCGGGCGCGGCGCCGCCGCGGCAGGAGCAGGCGCGAATCCCAGCCCGCAGGGGCGGGGCCGCGGACGCGGACGGGGCGGCTCCGGCTTTGCCGTGGGCCAGACGACGCCGCTCATCGTGAATGGGGTGATGTTCCTCACGACCCCGTATGGCAAGGTCGTCGCGCTCGACCCGACGACCGGCAAGGAGCAGTGGTCCTTCCAGCCGCCGGCCGGTTACCCCTCCGCCAAAGGTGTCGAGTACTGGCCCGGCGACGCGAAGACCCCGGCGCAGATCGTCTTCGGGACCGGCAGCGGCCGGCTCTACTCCCTGCACGCCGCCACGGGCGAGCCGAACGAGGCATTCGGCGACAAGGGCAGCATCGATCTCAACACGCCGGAGATCCTTCAGGGGCTGCCCGGCAACAACGGCATGGCCTCGCCGCCGACGATGTACCGCCACCTGATTATTACGGGGGGCCGCACGCAGGAGAACCCGCCGCTCGGGCCCGCCGGCGATGTGCGCGCCTGGGACGTCCACAGCGGCAAGCTGGTGTGGACGTTCCGATCGATCCCGCGTCCGGGGGAGAAGTACAACGACACCTGGGCCGGCGACAGCTGGAAGCAGCGGACCGGCGTCAACGTCTGGGGCTTCATCACCGTTGACGCGCAGCGCGGCATCGCCTACCTGCCGTTCGGGGCGCCATCGGTCGATCAGTACGGCGGCGACCGCCCGGGCGACAACCTGTTCAGCTCGAGCCTCGTCGCGGTGAACGCGAACACCGGCAAGTACCTGTGGCATTTCCAGGTCGTCCATCACGACATCTGGGACGCGGACCTGGCCTCGGCGCCGACCCTGCTCGACGTGAAACAGGGTGGCAAGACGATTCCGGCGGTGGCGGTGATCAACAAGGCCGGTCTGTTGTTCTTCTTCGATCGCGTCACCGGCAAGCCGATCTACGGCGTGGAAGAGCGCCCGGTCCCGCCGAGTGAGGTGCCGCTCGAGCGCGCGGCAAAAACGCAGCCGTTCCCTGTGAAGCCGGCGCCGCTCTCGCGCATGACGTTCACCACGGCGGATATCGCGACGGTCACTCCGGAGCTCGAAGCTGCCTGCCGGCAGCTGCTCGAAGGGGTGCAGACCGGCGGGCCCTATCTGCCGCAGGGCTACAAGCGCCTGCGCCTGCAGTTCCCCGGCAACCACGGCGGCGTCAACTGGGGCGGCACGGCGTACAACCCGCAGCTCGGCTACCTGTTCGTCAACACCAACGAGATGGGGCAGCTCGCGGGGCTGCAGGATCGCGACCCCAAGGCCACGGGCGGCGCCGTCGCCGACGGCGTCGGCAACCGCGTGCACCCGGACGGCCCGTATGAAGGGGTCCCCGGTGGCGGGCGCTTCAAGGACGAGGCGAGCAACATGTACTGTCAGCAGCCGCCCTGGGGCCAGCTGACGGCGGTGGACGTGCACACCGGCGAGTTCGCCTGGCGCGTGCCGCTCGGCGTGACCGACAGCCTGCCGCCCGAGAAGCAGCGCACCGGCCGCCCCGGCAACGGCGGCCCGATTGCCACCGCCAGCGGCCTGGTGTTCATCGGCGCCACAGACGATGCGCGGTTCCGGGCGTTCGACGCGAAGACGGGCAAGGAACTGTGGACGACGAAGCTCGGTGGCGCCGCGAACGCGACACCCAGCACCTACCTGGGCAAGGACGGCCGCCAGTACGTCGTCATCACGTCCACCGGCGGCGGTTTCTTCAACGCGCCGCTAACCGACGACAGCATCATGGCGTTCGCGCTGCCGGCCGCGACCCGATAGCAGGTGCGAGTCAGTCGCCTCGCAGCGCCTCCACCGGCGCGATCCGGGTACTCCGTCGGGCCGGAATGTAGGACGCCAGCGTGGCCACGAGTAGCAGGACGACCCCCGTGCCGGCGAAGGCCGCCGGGTCGAGCGGATTGGTTTCGTACAGCAGCGTCGCGAGCAGGGGCGACAGCGCGGCCGCCGCGATGAACCCGGCTGCCACGCCGGCGGACACGAGCCGGACGGCCTGCGACATCACCATCCGGAGCACCGATCCCGGCGAGGCGCCGAGCGCCATGCGGACGCCGATCTCGCGCGTCCGCTGCGCCACCATATACGCCATCACGCCATAGACGCCGACCGCGGCCAGCGCCAGCGCCATCAGCGCAAACGCGGAGAGCAGCACGGCGATGACCCTGGGCCGCGCCATCGTCCGCGCGACGACCTCGTCCATGGTCGCCACATCGGCCAGGGGGAGCTCCGGATCGATGGCTCTGACCGCGCCGCCGACACTCGTGACCAGTGACATCGGATCGAGGCTGGTCCGCACGACGAGCGTCATCATGCCGATCGCCAGCTGGGTGTGCGGCACGTAGACGGCCGGTCCCGCCGCCCCTTCGAGTGATGCGATCTTGATGTCCGGGACCACTCCGACGATCTCGTAGTCCACACCGCCCGGCCGTCCGATGCTCACGTGGAGCCGCTTGCCCAAGGGGTCCTCACCGGCCAGGTCGCGCCGCGCGATCGTTTCGCTGATGACCGCCACGGGCGTCGATGCCTCGACATCCGTCGCCGTGAAGTCCCGCCCCGCCAGCAGCGGAATGCCCATCGTGCGGAACCAGTTCGGCGTGACCGGCCGCACCTGGGTGGAGGCGGCCTCGCCCGCGGCGGGCACCGGCCTGTCCGCCCGGTAGTAGCTGGTGCCGATTCCCGGCCCGGCCAGGGGCAGGAAGCTGACTGCTGCCTGGTCACGCACGCCGGGAATGGCGGCGACGCGCTCGAGCACCTGCGTGTAGAAGCGGGAGGATGCCGCGGCGTCGGGATAGCGCGAGGACGGCACCTGCACCCGCGCCGTGAGCAGCCCCTCCGCCCGGAACCCCGGCTCGATGGCCTGCAACCGCGCAAAGCTCCGAATCATCAGCCCGGCGCCGGCCACGAGCACGAGCGATATCGCCACTTCCGCGACCACCAGCGCGCCCAGCACCCGCCGCGACCGCTCAGACCCGCCGTGACGGCCCCCTTCACGAATCGGCCGATCGAGGTTCTGCGAGGCGAGCAGCGCCGGCACGACCCCGAAGAACAGGCCGCTGGCCAGCGACAGGCCGAGGGCGGCCAGGACTACGGCTGGATCGAGCGTGACCTGTTCGAGCCGCGGGACCGGGATGCGCCCGGCCACCAGGCCGAGCAACCCGCGATGAAAGACGGTCGCGAGCACCAGTCCACCAGCGCCGCCGAGCACGCCGAGCAGCAGGCTCTCGCTCAGCATCTGCCGGACCAGCCGGCCGCGCCCGGCGCCGAGCGCGGCCCGCAGCCCCATCTCCTGCGCCCGCACCGTGCTCCGCGCCAACACCAAATTGGCGACGTTGACGCAGGCAATGAGCAGCAGCAGCGCGACCGCGCCGACGAGCACGAGCAGCGCCGGACGGATCTCCCCGACCATCTGCTCGTGAATCGGCACGAGGGTGGCGGACCAGCCCGCGTTGCGGGCCGGGAACTCCTGCGCCAGCGCCGACATGATCGTCACCATATCGCTCGTGGCCTGCTCCAGCGTGACACCGTCGCGCAGGCGCGCAATGCCATACGACGAGCCGCGTCCTGGCGAGCTGCGCATCTGCGCCAGCCGCCAGCCATACGGGACGAGAAACGCCGCCCGCTGCCCCATCACCGTGAACCCCGGCGGCATCACGCCGACGATCGTCCGCGGCTGTCCATTGGTCGAGATCGTCGTGTTGAGCACCGACGGACTGCCACCGAGGCGCGTCTGCCAGAACTCGTGGCTGACGACCATCACCATGTCGTGGCCGTTTTCGTCCTCGGCACTGGTATACGCCCGGCCGTGTGCCGGCTGTACACCAAGCGCCGCGAACACGTTGGAGGACGCGGCGAGCCCTGCCACCTCTTCGGGCTGCCCGCCCAGCAGCAGGGTCAGGCGTGCGGGCCCGACCATGGCCAGCTCGTCGAACGACCCGTTGCGCGCGCGCCACTCCAGGAAATTGGCCGGGCTGATCACGTTCCGCGGCCGGTTCCGTTTCAGGTTCGATTCCCACACCACGACAACGCGATCGGGCTGCTCGTAGGGGAGTGGCGCGAGCATCACCCCGCGGACCACGCTGAAGGTCGCCGACGAGGCGCCGATGCCGAGTGCCAGCGCCAGCAGCGCCGGGATGGTGAAGCGCGGCGCCCGCATGAAAGAGCGGAGGCCGAAGCGCAGGTCCTGCGTCAGGTGGTTCATCGCATCCTCCGGGGCGTCGTCTTGTGTCAGGCCGGCCGGTCGGCAACCAGCGGCAACGGGAGGCGCAGGCGTTCCTGCTGCGCGGGCTGGCTGCACCGCGACTCCCCGCCGATATGCGGTGCCTGGCCCAGGGAATATTCGCACAGCTCGAAGCTCAGCTCGCGCGGTGATTCGAACTTCAGGGCCGTCGCGCGCCTGTGCACGCGCTCCGACGAAAAACTGAAGCCCCGGTGAAACCAGTGGCTGTTCGGCTCCCGCGGGTGGGCCAGGGCCCAGTCCACGTCGATGATGCTGATCCCGGCAGTGTGGCTGGTCAGGACCGCGAGGGTGCGGCCGTCTGCGGACCAGATCATTTCGTTACAGCCGCCGGCGTCGCCCATGCGATACAGCGCGCGGAGGGCACTGCCGTCCGGGCGTTCGAGCCGGACGTCGAACTCCGGGCCGTCGAACACCGGGACTTCCTGGCACACCGCGACGAGGTTCCCATCCGGGGACGGCACGCGCTGCCGGACGCGATCCGTGTAGCCGAACCGCGCGCATCCCACCGAGGCGGCAAGGAACAGACCGGCAAGCGCGAGGGCCATGGGTCTCGACATGAGTGAGGAGTCTATGCGATCTGGCCGTACCTTGACTGATACACACGAATCGACGATTCTTACACACTGAGGTGATGATGCGGACGAATATCGATATCGATGATGACCTCATGCGTGAGGCGATGCGGGCCAGCGGCGGCAGCACCAAGCGGGCTGTCGTGGAGGAAGCGCTCCGGCTGCTGGTGCAGACCCGCGGTCAGGCCCGCATCCGACGCCTGCGCGGAAAGGTCGCGTGGCGCGGCGATTTGAACGAGAGCCGCCGGGGACGCGGCGCCACCAGCGGCTAACCCCGTGGTCATCGTTGACACGACGGTCTGGGTGGACTACCTCAACGGCATCGCCACGCCTGAGACCGATTGGCTGGACGGGCAGATAGGCGATCAGCCTCTCGGGCTCCTCGACTTGATGGTGTGCGAGATTCTCCAGGGCCTCTCGACCGATGACGAGGCCGCCCGTGTCCTTCGTGACCTGCGACGATTCGAAATCTTCGCGACTGGTGGCCTCGACCTCGCGACGGCCGCTGCCGCGAATTACCGTCTGCTCCGCGCGAAGGGTCACACCGTCCGCAAGACCATTGACTGCCTGATTGCGACCTTCTGTCTCCGCGGCGGCCACTCACTGCTGCACCGCGACCGCGACTTCGATCCGTTCGAGCGCCTGCTCGGCTTGAGCGCGGTGCATCCCGACGGTCCCTGAACGGGCAGCGAAGGTCGCGGACCGCTATTTCACCTCTTCGAAGCGGATCGGCCCGTCGTGGCCGATGATGGCGACAACGGAGAAGGGACGATGGGGGGCGCCTGCCGGCATCGCCACCGCGGATGTGGTGGGGGCTGTCCGCCAGAAGACCACGAGGGTGTCACCCTCGGACTCCGTCCGCTCGACCACCGGACGCGCTGGAGCCGCCGCGCCGGCATCGACGACGAACGCCAGGAGCGTCACGCGGGGAAAGTCGATCGCCAGCGGCGGCTGGCGAGTCGGCAGCCGCGACCAGAAGGCCGTCCATGCCTGCCCGTCGCGGATGATCAGCGGCATGCCGGCTGGATGCGACGTGGTGGGGCCGTGCGCCACAGGCTTCAAGACGGGAGTTGCGGACACGGCCGGGGTCAGGGCAGCGGTTGAAGCCGAAGCGGCTCGAAGCTTCAGCGCCACCGCGCGGCTCACCGCGCCCGCCCCGGCAGGGTCCCGCGCCTCCACGAGCAACGTGTAGGTGCCCGGCTCGAGGCCGGCCGTCGGCAGGACCGCCGTCGCACGCATCCGGTCGTCCCGCGCCCCCTTCTCGAGCACGGCGTCCACTTCGCGAACGGGCCGCCGCTGCTCGTCCTGCAGCGTCGCGATGACCGTCACCTTGCCACGCACCGGGCGTCCCGCCACCTCCGCCTGCAGCCCGACCGGCATACCGACGTCGAACTCCCGGGCCAGCGTGGGCGACGGTTCCGGCAGGCCGCCGAGCAGGACGGGGGGCGTCATGATCAGCTCGGTTCCCGGCTCGATGATCTCCACCGGCACGATCACGAGTCCGGTGCGCGTGCCGTCTTCCCGCACTGCCGCGACGCGCACCTGGTGCGCTCCCCTGGCCAGCGGCAGCACCGTCGTCACCCGCCACTCGGATCCGTCTTCCGGGCGCGTCGTGCGGAACTCCCGCTGCTCGCCGACCTCGCCCTTGCTGTCCACGCTGAGAACCATGAGAGAGACTGGAGCGTTGCCCGCGGTGGCGGCGTCGAGCTGCACGTTGACGAGCGCGCGGCCGGTCCGGCCGTCGGCGAAGTCCGGAACGACCTGTGCCGTGAGCGCGAGCTGCCCTTGCGGGACGCTGCCGAACGCCGTGTCGCGGAGCAGACGGGCGGCCGTCTGTGCCGGCTGCGAACGGCCGGCGCCATCGGCAACCGGCGTGTCGGGCACGACATAGGCCCGGCGGGCGAAGACGCGCGCGCCGTCGCGCCGGACCCGGACCGCGATGGCGTGGCGCCCGGGCGTCTGCGCCGCGGCGGCCTCGAACGCGAGGAGGTACGAGGTGGTGTTCTGCTCGACCACGTCGGCGAGCAGGCGATCGAGATCGTTGGCGTTGGTGATCCACAGCCCGCCGCTCTCGCGGGCGAGTTGTCCGAGCGGCACCGCCACCATGTCGTCAGTATCGAGATCGAGCGTGCCGCCCGCGCCGGCCTGGAAGATCCGTTCTCCGGGGCCGATGCGCACGCGGCCACCCGTCCGCCGATCGGGACGGTTCTCGCCGCGCTCTCCTTCCTGCACGCCGGCGAACGGCCGCATGTCGGCCTCCCCCTCCCGCGGGTTGACCGGATAGACCGCGACGTCGGCATTGAGCACGCGCTGCAGCGCGGCGCGCTGGGCGGCCTGGTTGCCCTGCGGGTCGAGCGGCGACACGCCCATGTCCTCGGTGACCCAGAACACCACTTTCCGGCGGGACCCGGCGCGCCCGAGGATCTGCGCGACGGCGTCGATGACCTCGGCGCGGCGCGCGGCGCGCGTGGGATCGGCGCAATCCTGCGACTGCAGCACGTCGGAGCCGACGCCGCACGGCGCGTTCACCGTGCTCCGTTTCGTCTGGATCGGGCTGCGGCCCGTCGGCCCCGAGAGGAGCAGGCGCCCGCGGAACTCGCGCACGCGCGCCGCGTGTTCCGGCCCGGGCGGGGCCAGGGTGAGCAGCGACCCGCCGGTGCCGCTGGTGGTGACGACCGCGGCGAGGGCGTCGGGCGGGATGGCGCCGAGCACGCCGAGGCCGGCGCGGATGACGCGATGCGCGTCGTAGGGGCTGGTGTTCAGGTCGTCCAGCACGAGCACGAAGGCGGGTGCGTCTGCCACGTCGGCGTTGGTGGCCAGCCTCTCGACCGGCGCCTCGCCCGCGGCCTCCGGAGAGCGCTGCGGCTGACGCGGCCCGGCGACGAGCCGCCGCACGCTGACGACCGGCCGCGGCTGGCCGTCTTCGAATACTTCGAAGTCGCCGGCGGTGAGGTCGCCGACCGCCCGGCCGTCGCCGTCGGTGACGACCGCGGCCACCTCGACGATGGACACGCCCGCGCGAAACGGGACTTGCGGAGGCTCACTCCGCTGGGCGTGCGTGGCCAGGCCCGTGGCCGCCACGAGCAGGACGCAGAGAGCACCGATTCGCATTTCTCGTCCCCTGTTCTGCGCGGTCTGATCCTGCAGCCTTCACGCAGGCTTCCCTGGCCGACATTCCTCGGGTGCGCAACCGATTCTATACGGTGCCATGGGTTCGGGCCGGATCAGGGCCGACTACAGCCCCCGAGCACATGGACCGAACCGGCGCGTCGCACCGATGCCCGACGATACCCCGCACGGGCGCCCGCGCCGCAGCGTTCGGCTGGGCGATCCGGCTACAATCCAGCCCCATGCGACTAGCCTGCCTGACACTCGCCGCAGCATTGTGCGCGGCCTGGGGCGCCGGCCGCTCACCCTCCGCGCAGGTTCCGGCGCCGGCCGGACCGCTGCCACAGACAGCCCCCCTCGAGTGGCCCGAAGAGGATCTGTCGGGCCGGATGATGGACGGCGCGCACCGGTTCGTCGAGCGCCAGATCGTCGACGCCCAGGCGCGGTCGAAGCGCTTCTGGAAATACGACTCCTCGTCGGCTGACGCCTGGACCGCAGCGCTCGAGGACAACCGCAGCCGGCTCCGCGAGATCATCGGCGTCGTCGATGCCCGTCTGCCCGCCGGTCTGGAGCGGTTTGGCGACGATGAGCGCCCGGCGCTCGTCGCCGCGACGAGCCGTTACCGTGTCTATCAGGTGCGATGGGCCGTGCTCGACGGAGTGTCGGCGGAAGGGCTGCTGGTCCAGCCGGTAAACGGCACGCCTGCCGCCCATGTCGTGGTGCTGCCGGATGCCGGCCAGACTCCCGAGCAGGCTCTCGGCCTGGCGCCCGGGCTGCCGACCGGCCAGCAGTTCGCCCGGCGCCTCGCCGACAGCGGCTGCGAACTGCTCATCCCCGTGCTGGTCCGGCGAGACCCGATCGAGACGGCCGACGCACAACTGAAGAAGAGCGATCAGACCTGGCGCGAATGGCTCTACAGGCAGGCGTTCCACATGGGCCGGCACCCGATCGGCTACGAGGTGCAGAAAGTGCTCGCGGCGGTGGACCACTTCCGCGCGCGGCGCGGCGAGACCGCGAAGGTCGGCGTCGTCGGCTATGCCGAGGGCGGGCTGGTGGCGTTCTATGCGGCGGCGATCGATCCGCGGATCGACGGTGCGCTGGTGAGCGGCTATTTCGACCGGCGCGGGCGCGTGTGGCAGGAGCCGATCGACCGCAACGTGTGGAGCCTGCTCGAGCGGTTCGGCGATGCCGAGATCGCCTCGCTCGTGCTGCCGCGCCACCTGGTGATCGAGCATGCCGAGGTTTCGCCGTTCACGAGCAGCAAGGGCGCCAGGGAGACGCCCGCCGGGTGGTCGGTCCGCGCCGAGTTCGCCCGCATCCCGGCCGTCGCGACGTTCCCGAGACCGTCGCTGGTGATGGGCGCCGGCGACCGGCCGCTGGGGCCCGTGTCCACCGAAGCGCTCGCCGATTTCGCGACGCGCCTGGGCTTCCGCCTGGCGAGGGACGCCGCCGGCCCGGCCCCGGCCGATGCCCGGCGCCGCTTCGATCCAGCCGCACGGCACGACCGTGCCGTGCGCGAGATCGAACGCCACGTCCAGGGGCTCGTGCGCGCGGCCGAGCAGATCCGCGACCAGCGTTTTCTCCTGACCGTTCTGCCCGAGCTGGCGGCCCTGCGCTGGAACACCGACAAGACCCGCCCCACCCTGCCGGCTGCCCCGTTCATCGAAGGCGCGCGGCCGTATCGCGAGCGGTTCCGGCTGGACGGTATCGGCGTCTTCGACGCGCCGTACCTGTCGCTCAACCCGCGGACGCGCAAGGTGGCGGAGACTCCGCACTGGACCGCGTGGGACGTCGTCCTCGACGTCTGGACCGACGTGTTCGCCTGGGGCGTGCTCGTGGTGCCCAAGGATGTCGCCGCCCGGCGACCGGCGGCCGGTGGTCGTCCTGCAGCACGGCCGCAACGGCGTCCCGCGCGACACGATCGATCGGCACGACTCGGCCTACAACGATTTCGGCGGCGTCCTGGCCGACCGCGGATTCGTCGTGTTCGCGCCGCACAACCTCTATCGCGGCGAGGACCGCTACCGGTGGCTCGATCGCAAGGCCAACACCGTGCGCGCCACGCTGTTCTCGTTCATCCTCGGGCAGCACGAGCGCATCCTGGAGTGGCTCGGGACGCTGCCCTTCGTGGACCCCGGACGGATCGCGTTCTACGGCTTGAGCTACGGCGGTGAGACCGCCGTCCGCATTCCGGCATTGCTCGAGCAAGTACGCGCTGTCGGTGTGCTCCGGCGACTTCAACCAGTGGACGCGCAAGGTGGCGGCCACGGATCAGCCGTGGGGCTTCATGCGCACGATCGAGTGGGAGATGCCCTACTGGAACTGGGGCCACACGTTCGACTACGCCGAGATGGCCTATCTGATCTTCCCGCGGCCGTTCATGGTCGAGCGCGGCCACCTCGACCTGGTGGGCCGCGACCAGTGGGTGGCGCACGAGTACGGCAAGGTGCGGTTCCTCTACGCCCAGCTCGGGCTGGCCGACCGCACCGAGATTGAGTTCTTCCAGGGTGGCCACAGCATCAACGGCCAGGGCACGCTGGCGTTCCTGCACAAGCACCTGCGCTGGCCGACGCCCGACGAGCCGCGGCGCTGAGACCGCGGTACGGTGCTCGCGGGTGAACCGAGGCAGGGCCTCTGTCGCCTCGGATTGCCAGAAGGCATCGGCCGGACCTATCGTTGATCGCGCGAGCACAGACGCAGAGCTATGGGCCCCACCGGTCGTATGTTATCCGTCACCGTCGTTCTGGTCGTCTACTTCGGGCTGCTGCTCATCCCGGAGTGGTGGCCCGCGTTCCGTGCGACCGGCGCGTACTTCGTGTACGCCCTCACACTCCCGTTCGCCCTGCTGACGCTGCTCGTATTCGGGTCCTGGGGAGCAATCGGAATTGTCATGTCGCGAACGCGACAGTCGCCGCGCCAGGCGAAGCATCGCGCGATGCTCGGCATTTCGCTGCTCGGGCTGCTCCTCTTCGGTTCCGCCTACGGATTATCAGCCGCCATTAGAGGTGGACTGCCCTCGGGTTCGAACCTCCGGAGCTTTGATTCTGCGCAATGGAAGGACGAGCTATCGTCCGACGCCGCGAGCGGCGAGATCAGCGTTCGCCAACAGATGCTCGGCGACGTCGTCGACAACGTGCTGCCGGGTCGCGACCGCCGGGAATTGGAGGAGATGCTTGGTCCTTCGCTCGAGACGCCGTACTTCGCGAGATCGGGCCGCGACCTGATTTACCTGATGGGAGCCGAGCGCGACTCGATGTTCGGAGTGGACTCGGAATGGCTCCTGATTTGGCTGGATCGCTCCGGTCGGTTCGAGCGCTATCAGGTGTGGAAGGACTAGCGTCCGCACGCCGTGAGCGCAGGTTTGCGCCCGGCAGGCCTCCTTCGCGATGCAGCGGCCAACCATCGCTTCGGCGCCCTGCCTCCGTGTGCCATCCGCCAAGAGCTCGCCTGACACCGTAGGCGAGCGGAGGCGAATGGCGCGCCCGGCAGGACTCGAACCTGCGACCCCCGGCTTAGAAGGCCGGTGCTCTATCCAACTGAGCTACGGGCGCACACGACGCCGCGCGGCGGGACGGCATCGGCCGCCTGCCGCGGACCCTGCGATTGTACGCCGCGCCACCCCCGGCCGCGACGCCCCCCGCCGGCGCCCATCGACGCCCCCGGCCCTCGTGCAGATTTCCAGCAACAGCCGCACCCCACCCGTCGTATTGTGTCTATCCGGTCGGGGTGGCACAGCCGCCGCGCACCGGTAACGCGCGTCCCTTCTCCTTCGAGGTACTGCCTTGCAGACACAGCCCTCGGGCGCCATCGCGCCCGGACGTCGAGACTTCATCAAGACCGTGGCCGCGGCCACGATTGCCGCAGCCGCCGCGCCGGTTCTGGCCCAGAAATCCGGCGCGCCCGTCCGGTTCGGCATCGACACGTTCAGCCTCGGCGCCCAGAACTGGACGCCGTTCCAGCACCTCGACTTCGCCAGGAAGTGGAACGTGCAGGTCGTCCACTTCAGCGAGATCCGCTTCCTCGGCAGCCTCGAGCCGGACCACCTGAAGAAAGTCCGCGCCCGCGCCGGCGAGCTCGGCATCGACCTCGAGATCGGCATGCGCTCCATCTGCCCGACCTCCGCTGCGTTCGACAAGGCGGCAGGCACGGCGGAAGAACAGCTCGCCCGCATGATCGACGCCGCCCGCATCGTCGGGTCCCCAATCGTGCGCGCGTTCCTGGGCAGCTCGGCGGACCGCAAGGGCGGGATCGAACGGCACATCGAGTCGCTGGTCCAGGTGCTGAAGAACTCGCGCGCGCGGCTGCAGGACGCCAACCTGAAAGTGGCGATCGAAAACCACGCCGGCGACATGCAGGCGCGCGAGCTCAAGATGCTGGTCGAAGCCGCGGGACCGGAGATCGTCGGCGTGTGCCTCGACTCGGGCAACCCGGTGTGGACGATTGAAGACCCGCACCTCACGCTCGACACGCTCGCCCCCTACGTGCTCACCAGCCACATGCGCGACAGCGCGCTGTGGCGCACGCCCGACGGCCTGGCCGTCCGCTGGACGCGCATGGGCGAGGGCAACATGGGCATGGAGGATTACCTCCGCAAGTACATCGCGAAATGCCCGGGCAAGGCGGTCTCGCTCGAGATCATCGTCTCGCAGCAGCCGCGCATCTTCCGCTACGCCGACCCGGCGTTCTGGGACCTCTACCGCAACATGCCGGCCTGGGAGTTCGCGCGCTTCCTGGCGCTGTGCGACAAGGGCACCCCGGTGCTCGAGCCGCCGGCGGACCCGGCGGAAACGCCGGTGGCGCGCAACCTCGCCAACGTCGAGGCCAGCATCAAATGGACCCAGGCGTTCCTGGCCACACTGTGAAACGCGCAGCCATGACGACGATCCGCGCGGCCCTGGCCGCGTGCCTGGCGATGGCCGGCGCGCTCGCGCTGCCGGGCGCAGCCGCCGCGCAGCCCCGCTACACCGCCACGCAGACCGGCGACATCGTCCAGCTCCGCGACAACCGCGCCGGCATCACGGTGTCGGTGCTGATCCCGGTCAGCAACGCCTACGAGATGGTCGTCCACGGCCACGACGTCATCCGCAAGACGTTCGCGACGGTGGACGACTTCCGCGCCCGGCCCGGACTGAACGGCATCCCGCTGCTGGCGCCGTTCGCCAACCGCCTCGACGAAACGGCGTTTTACGCCAACGGGAAGAAGTACAACTTCGACATGGAGCTGGGGAACGTGCGCGGGCCGATCCCGATTCATGGCTACGTCACGGGCGCCACGGACTGGAAACTGGTCGAGTCGAAGGCCGACGGTGGCGCGGCATGGGTGACCAACCGCCTCGACTTCTACCGCATCCCGCAGTACATGGCGCAGTTTCCCTTCGCCCACACCATCACGATGACCTACCGCCTGCAGGACGGCGAGCTCGAGGTACGGACGCGGCTCGACAACCTGAGCACCGAGCCGATGCCGGTGGCCATTGGGTTCCATCCCTACTTCCAGCTGACCGATTCGACTCGCGAGGACTGGACGCTCTCGGTCGGCGCGAAGACGCACTGGATCCTCGGACCTAACACGATTCCGACGGGCGAGACACAGCCAATCACGACGCTGCTGCCGGATCCGAAGAACGTTCGCGTGAAGGACGTCAGCCTGGACGACGTGTTCACGGATCTCGAGCGGGACGGACGCGGACGCGCGGTCATGACGCTGAAGGGGGTCGAGCAGCAGCTCGACGTGCTGGTGGGGCCGAACTTCAAGGCCATCCTCGTCCTCTCCCGCGTGGCCGGGCCGGGACGGGGTCGCGGCGCGCCGCCGAACCCCAACGCCCCGGCTCCCACTGCTCCCCCGCCGCCCAGCCGCGGCACGGTGGCATTCGAGCCGATGGCCGGGATCAGCAACTCGATGAACCTGGCGCACAAGGGGCTGTACAAGGAACTGCAGAGCGTGCCGGCGGGCGGCACCTGGGAGGAAAGTTTCTGGCTCCGGCCGCGCGGATTCAATCGCAGATAGGCTTTCCGTTTTTCCGCGGCGGGGTGCAGAATAGCGCCGTTGAGGGAAAGGCACCCCTGCCGGATTCCCTCGTTCAAGAGAGTGGCACGTGCTGCGCGAGCGACTCTTGCCGGCGGTTTCCGGCCTCTGCCTCGGCGTCTTCGCCGTCGCCGCGCCGTCGTCTGCCCAGGGTGATCCGGCCGCGCCCGGAGCGATCTACAGTCTGCCCCTGCCGGGCGGTCTTCCCGGCGCGCTCGCGGCACTGGAAGACGGGACGGCGCCCGACCGCAGCCAGTTCCTCCTCGAGCTGACGCGGCGCCTGCACGCCCCGGGCACCGTCCGGCCGATTGCCGGCGAGCGGGCGCTTCTCGATTACCTTGCAGCAGCCGGGCAGGCGCCGGGCGACTCAACCACCACCCTGCCGCTGCCACTCGCGCCAGACCTCTGGACCCGCGTGGTCTTCGGCGGTGCGGTGGCGCCCACAGGCCTCGCCGCCGCGATCATCCAGTCGCCCGGCGCCGCACGTCTCTACCACGGCCTGCTCTCGCTGGACGACGAGACGCGGGCGTGGCTGTCTGGACAGCCCGATCTCATCGCCGCCATCGCCGCCCGGCATTCGGCCGCGTTCCTGATTGCCGCTCCCGCCTTCCGCGTGGCTGGCGGGGCGGTGGAGACGCCTGGCGGACGAGGGGCGGCGGCGGTCTGGCAGGCGCTCGTCGGGCAGCGACTGGACGAGCCGGCAGCCTTCTTACGGTCGCTGCTGGCGACGGACGAAGGCCGGCTCGCGTCCTTCTTCAGCGCCCTCTCGCTCCTGACCGAGGCGCAGATTCGCTTTGCCCTGCAGCTCGACTCGCCGAACGCGGGCCGCACGCCGGATGCCCGTCAGTTGTACGCCGTCTTCACGAGAATGGCGCTGGGCTGGATGATCGACGAGCGCCCGTTCTGGCGGCCCTCTCTCGATCCGACGCTGCTCGTCGCGAACCTCAGCACCGATGCCGCCGGTCAGCCGATCCTGCCGGGAGGGCGACGGTTCTGGACTGCCGTGCTTGCTGAATCCGACCTCGCCCCGCCCGCCCGTGACGACGACAGCCAGGCCCGCGAGCTCGCCGGCGGCGAACCGGCCGGTGTGGCGTGGCTCTGCGATCAGGTGTTCAAGGGAGGGCCGCTGGCCTCGCGGCTGAAGTACGGCCAGGTGCTGTTCGCCTCGCGCATCCTCGGCCCGATCACGCCCGACAACGCCCGCCGCAGCGTCGAGGCGGTCCGCGCCGCGGCGGAGTATCCGTCGCTGGTCACCGCGCTCGAGCGCGCCGGCCTGCGCGACGTCGAGACGTTCGCCGCCGCCAGCCGCCGGGCCGCCGCCATCGCCGCCCTCGGCGACCACGCGCGAACAGCCCGCAGCCTGGCGCAGTACCAGGGCGTGCTGGCCCTGATCACGCGCGCCGCGTCGAGGGGCAGCCTGCCGCGCGAGTCGCTGCCGGCGCTCGTCTCGTCGCTGGCGGCCGTGGAGCCCGCAGCGGGCGGCGACTACGAAGGACAGCTCGTCCGCTGGCTCGCGCAAGAGTTCGGCGCAACGCGCGACGAGCAGCTGCTCGCGCTGCTGGCGAGTTCCCCAGCTCCCCAGTTTCCCCGTTCCCCAGTTGCTCCATCGAGTTCCCCAGCTCCCCAGCTCCCCCGTTCCCCAGTTGTCTGGGAGGGCACCACCTATCGCCTCGACGTCGCGGCGGCGGAGGCCGCGCGGCTGGCACGGCTGCTGGGAGACTCGCCCCGCCCCTACCTGGCCGCTGCACGATCGCTGGCTGATGCCGCCGACGGGCTGACGCGCGAAGGCCCTGGCGCCGACGCGCTCCGCCAGCATCTCCACGACGTCGAGGCGGTGGCGCAGGCGGCGGCATGGGAGCGGGACGTCTCGGTCGCATTGGCACGTGCGGTGCGCGCGGTCCGCGAACGCCTCGGCAAGGGCGCCGCGGCCCTGGCACCGGCCGCGCGAACCCTGCGGGTGCTGGCCGACGACCTGCTGGCACGCGGACTGACGACGCTCACTTACGCCGTCGCGCTCGGCCACGCCGACCCCGCGCTCATCACCGCCGGCGACGCCGGGGCCCGCCACGATTTCGGGCTGCGCCGGACCGGGGCCAGCCGCCGCACACCCTGGGACCCGTCGCAGATGGGGACCGAGCGTATGCAGGACTGGAAGACCACGGGGTCGCTGCTCGGACTCGACGTCGCGTTGTCCGAGTTCCTGCTCCTGCGCCTGAGCGCGAGACCGCCGCGCTCGCGTCCCACCCTCAACGAGTCCGACCGGCGGGTCCTGGTCGAATCGGTCGCGCTCACCACGCCAGCGGCCCCCACCAATGCCGATCGCGATGCGGTGCTGGCCGCCCTGCAGCGCGGGCGCGCGCGCCTGCGCACGATCGCCACGCCGGCCGACGCCGCGGCGGTTGCTGCGCAGACCGGGCTCAGCCCGGCGCGGCGGACGACTTTCGCCTGGACCGTCCGCCACGATCCGGATCGACTGGACGCGTTCCTGTCGCCGCTCGAGCTCCTCTGGCTCGGCACGGACGAGGGGCCACTGCCTGTCGGGCTGCATGCCTTTGGCACCGCCGCCGGCCCGCGGAGTGGCTGCCTCTGCCTGCGGCTGCCGGACCGGCAGCCGCGGGAAGCCTTCGACGGGCGCTGGGACTCGGGGACGCTGGCGTCCGGCTTCCCGGATCTCAACCTGCGTCTCACCGAGCTGCTCGCGGAGCTCGACATGCCGGCGGCACTCCTGGGTCCGGTCCTCGCGTCCGCGACACTCGATCTCGTGACCAATGTCAGCGCTCGCGACCCGGACGATCGCCGCGCGCTCGTGGAGTACGTCCAGCAGCTCGGGCTCGACCGCGTCGAGCAGTACCTGGCGCTGCTGACCACCGACGGCCCGCTCGTCCCCGTCGCCACATCGTCCGGGGCGGCATACCATGCCGCCCACGACGCCGCTCGCTCCGCCCCGGGGGAAGAAAGATGAACAACCTCTGTCCGCTGCTTGCCGTGCTTGCCGGGGTGGCCCTCGCCGGCGCCGGCCAGGCGCCCGTGCTCCGCATCACCTCCCCGGCACCCGACGCCGCCATCAGCGGGGTCACCCGCCTTGCCGTGTCCGTCACGCCGGAGGCCGGCGTCAAGACGGTCAGCATGTTCGTCAACGGGCGGCTCGTGTGCACACGCGAGCAGGCGCCGTTCATGTGTCCATGGGATCCCGGATCGATCGTGCGCGGCCATCATGTCCGCGTCGTGGCCACGCTCAACGACGGCCGCCGCCTCGTCGACAACGTGCGCACCCGCGATCTGGGCTACACGGAGAAGGTCCGCGCCGAAGCGGTGCTGGTGCCGGCCATCGTCACCGACGGCGGCAAATTCGTGCGCGGCCTGAAGAAACAGGACTTCGAGGTGTTCGAAGACGGCGTGGCGCAGCCGCTCGCCAGCCTCGTCAGCGAGGACGCCCCGCTCGACCTGGTGCTCGCCATCGACATCAGCGGCAGCATGGAGAAGGCGCTGCCGGAGGTGAAGGCGGCGGTCAGACAGCTGCTGTCGAAGCTGCGCCCGAACGATTCGGCCACGCTGCTCGGCTTCAACGACAACGTCTTCGTGGCGGCCGAACGCGAGAAGGATCAGGCGGCGCGCGAGGCGGCGCTCGAGCTGCTGACGTCCTGGGGCGGCACGTCCCTCTACGACGCCACGGTCCGCACGCTCGACCTCGTCAGCCGCGAGTGGGGCCGCAAGGGCGTGGTCATCTTCTCCGACGGCGACGATCGCAACAGCCTGACCCGCCGCGAGACCGCGATGGCCCGCGTCCAGGCCAGCGACGCGATGCTCTACACCGTCGGGTTCGGCAGCGGCGCCACCGTGCCGCAGCTCCGCGCCAGCCTCGAGAGCTACGCCCGCTCGACCGGCGGCCGTCCCTTCTTTCCCCGCGACGTCCGCGAGCTCGACAGCGTGTTCGAAGACGTGGTGGCGGAGCTCGCCAATCAATACGTGCTGTCGTATTCGTCGACCAACGCGGTGCAGGACGGCACCTGGCGGAAGATCAAGGTGCAGGTGCGGAAGGGCAAGTACAACATCCGCGCCAGGCAGGGTTACCGGGCGCATGGAAAGCAACAGGCAGGGAGATAAGTCATGAAGCCATCGAGCACTCGTGCCCTCGCGGGCGCGGCGGCGGCAGCGGTGCTGGTCTCCTGCGCGTGGGTCGCGCTCCGGGCCCAGACAGGCCCGGGCCAGGCGCCGGCGTTCCGCACCGGCGTCGAGCTGGTGACCGTGGACGTCGGGGTGGTGGACCGGCAGGGGCAGCCGCTGCGCGGCCTCGGCCCGGCGGACTTCGTCGTGACGGTCGCCGGCCAGCCCCGCCGCGTCGTCTCGGCGGAATTCGTGGATGCCGCGGCCGTCCGGCGCGACGCGCCCCTGCGCGCCGACGCGGCCCCGATCAGCACGAACGAAGGCGCCGGGCTCGGCCGGCTCTTCGCGTTCATGGTCGATCAGGGCACGCTCGAGCCCGGCAACGTCCGGCACGTCGCGAAGGCCTCGGCGCGGTTCTTCGACGGTCTCAGCTTCGCGGACCGTTCCGCCCTCCTGCTGATGCCGGCCGGCCCGAACGTCGACTTCACCTGGGCGCACGATCGGGTCCGCGACGCCCTCGGACGCGTCTCGGGCCAGGCGAGCCCGATGGCGGCCTGGGAGTTCGGCAGCCTGACCGAGGCGCGCGATATCGCCAGCCGTAACCCGATGGCGCTGCGCATGGTCGGGCAGCGGGAGTGCGGCACGGGCGCACAGGCGTCGGGCGGCGGCTTCGGCTCGGGCGGCACAGGCACGGTGGCGAGCCCGGCGGCGCCGCCCACGCCGTCCGGGCCCTCGGGCGGAGACGCGCAGGGCGGTGGTCAGGGGGGCGGCTCGGGACAGACGCCGGCGGGCGGCACCCAGCCGGCGGGCGGCAACTCCGGAACGCGCGGCTCGGGGAACAGCGGGTTCGGCGCGGACAGCTGCACGCGCGATCTTCAGATGCGCGCGGAATGGGCCTGGCGGGGTTCGCAGATGACCTCGCTCGCGAGCCTCTCGGCCTTCCGCCAGTCGCTTGCCGCGCTCGCCGCCATTCCGGGCGACAAGACCGTCGTCCTGATCTCCGGCGGCTGGCCACTCGAGGAGCGCGAGCAGAACTCGCTGATCAGCTCAATCGCCGCCGAGGCGGCCGCGGCGCGCGTCACCCTCTACACGCTCTTCGTGCCGGCCACAACGGCGTCGGCAACCCGGCGGGTCGTGAGCACGACGCCGACCAACGACATGTGGCTCCACGCGTGGCCGCTCGAGACCCTGGCCAGCATGACCGGCGGATCGTTCCACCGCATCGATGTCGGCGCCGAAGGGGCGTTCGACCGGCTGCGGCGTGAGCTGTCGGGCTTCTACCGTATCGGTGTGGAGAAGACACCGGCTGATACCGGCGACAGGGCACGGCGGATGAAGGTTCAGGTCACCCGCCCCTCAGTGACCGTCCGGGCACGCGAGCTGTTCGACATCCGCACCTACGAGGATCGCGACTGGGCCGGCCGGCTGGCCGCTGCCCTCGACGCGCCGATTGCAGCCACGGGGATCGGACTCCGTGTGACGAGCTACCTCGCCGCGGACGCAGACGATGGGGCGAAGCTGAAGATGGTGCTGTCGGGCGAAGCCACGCGGGTCGACCCGGGGGAGGCGACGGTGCAGGTCGTGGTGCGCGACCTGGCCGGCAAGAAACTCCTCGCCGGCGAGCAGCCGCTCGGCGAACCGTCAGGCGACGGCCTGGCGTTCGCCGCCAACGTGCCCATCGCCCCGGGCTCCTACATCCTGCGGGTGGCCGTCATCGACGGCGCCGGCCGCGTCGGATCGGTCGATCACCGCATCGACGTCCAGCCGGTAGCGCTCGGCGGACTCTCGGCCACCGGTCCGCTGCTCATCCGCGTGCCGGCGGACGGCAGCGCCAAGCCACGGGTGGCGATCGACGCCGTCCGCCAGGACGAGCGCCTGGCCCTGCAGCTCGATCTGGAGGGGGAGCGAAGCCGCCTCACCGGCGCGGGCGTCGTGTTCGAGATTGCCGCCACGCCGGACGGCCCATCACTGCTCGAGGCCCCGGCCGAGCTCGCCGCCGGCGCGCGCGGCGGCTGGGTGCTCGCGCAAGCCGTCGCGGACCTGCGCGCGCTGCCACCGGGCCACTACGTCGCGCGCGCCAAGGTCACCACGGGCGGTGAAGCGCTCGGCGAGGTCCGGCGCGCCTTCGCGGTCACCGAGGCACCGGCGCTCGCCGCCGGCGCGGCCGGCCGCACCTCCGGCGCGGCCGGCAGCGCGGTCGCGCCCACCGCGGTGAACCGGTCCATCGCCGTCGCGCCTGCCTTCGCCGTGGACCACGTGCTGGCGGCGACGGTGCTCGGCCCCTTCCTCGACCGCGTCGCGGCACGGCCGGACGCGTCAGCCCCGCGCGTGCGTGAGCTGATGGACGCGGCGCGATCGCGGGGGCTCGACGGACTGGCGGTCTCGGACGCGCTCGCGGCGCAGTCGCCGGTGGCCGCTTTCCTGCGAGGCCTGACGCTGTTCCGGGAGAACAAGCTCGAACACGCCGCCAGCGCCTTCAGGAGCGCGATGCGGATGTCGGCGGACTTCTACCCGGCGATGGTCTATCTGGGCGCTTGCTACGCCGCCGGCGGCAACGACAAGGAGGCGGCGGGCGCCTGGCGCACGGCGCTGATCAAGGAAGGCGATGCCCTGCCCCTGCACCTCCTGCTCGCCGACGCGCTGCTGCGCCAGGACAGCCGCGAGCTGGCGCTCGAAACGCTCGACGGGGCGCGCGCGCGCTGGCCGGCAGACGACGACCTCAAGCGGCGGTTCGTGATGGCGGCGCTGCTCGCCGGCGAGCTGGCGGACGGGCTGCAGACGCTCGACGAGCTGGTCGCCGCACGCACGGAGGACGAGCCGTCGCTGGCCGTCGCGCTCTTCGTGCTCTACCAGGCGCAGGCGCAGGCGCGGCCCGTCGAGACGCCCGAGCAGGACCGCGCGCGCATGGTGCGCCTCGCCGACGCCTACCGCACGCGGGGCGGCCCGTCGCTGGCGCTGGTCAACGCCTGGGTGGCGGAGGTCACGGAACGGCGCTGAACGGCCGGTCGGGCTCGCGTGTTAGATTCAAGGCGCCATGCGCGCTTATGCCATCCTGACCACGGTCTCCGACCGGCCCGGCATGCTGTACGCCGTCTCGAAGGTCCTGGCGGACCACTCGGCCGACATCAAGTACGTGGACATCCACCCGGCCGACCCGCAGTACGAGATCTATTTCGAGTTCATGATGGACGGCGACTCCGCGGCGGCCCTGCTGCACGATCTGCGGCTGGTCCCGGGAGTCACCGCCGCGGAAGAAACGCCGACGCTCGGCAAGATCTACGGCAAGCGCATCATCGTGATGGGCGGCGGCGCGCAGGTCGGCATGGTCGCGATGGGGGCGATCGCCGAGGCGGACCGCCACAACATCCGCGGCGAGCGGATCTCGGTCGACACCATTCCGCTCGTCGGCGAGGTGGAACTGGCGGCGGCCGTCCGCGCCACCGCGCGGCTGCCGCGGGTGAAGATGCTGGTGCTGGCCGGGGCGCTGATGGGCGGACAGATCACCGAGGCGGTCGAGGAGGTGCGCCGCAACGGGCTGCACGTCATCTCGCTGAACATGGCGGGCAGCGTGCCGGACGCCGCCGACCTCGTGGTCAGCGATCCGGTGCAGGCCGGCGTGATGGCGGTCATGGCCGTGGCCGACACCGCCAAGTTCGACCTGATGCGCCAGCTGAAGCGGCGCTACTAATCTCACGGCACCTCCCTACGTTGCCGCGGGCCCGGCGACGGATGTCCTATTCAATTCCCAATTCCCAATTCCCAATTCCCAAGGAGTCAGCTACAGCGCGTGGGCCGATCGAAGCGGCGAAACGACCGCCGCAGTCGTCCCGGTCGCGGCAGTCGCCCCGGTTGCCCCGGTGGCCCCCTCGCCCGCGTCGCTTCGGTCGCCTGGGTCGCCTGGGTCGCTTGAATGAGCCGTGCCGGCACGGCCCGGTCCTGGGCCCGCTTCCGCGAGGCGGGAACGGCTGCGCGCCGCAGCGCCTCGCTCCAAGGCCCGCCGGCAGGGCAGCAGCGCAAAGGGCGAAGGGCGAAGGGCCAAGGGCGAAGGGCCAAGGGCCAAGGGCAAAAGCACGAGGCCACCGGCGGCGCGCGGCGGACGAGCCATGTCGGCCTGCCGGCGCGATTCGGCTAGCGCGACAGCGGCAGTCTGAAAAATGCGCTGCAGGCGCTCCGGCCGCGCAGGCGCCGATTCGGCACTGACGCTTGGGTCACCCTGCCGCCCAACTGATTGCGCACCGGCCCCCGCATCACCCCAGCCGGAGCGGGCACCGTCAGCGCTCTCGCCGGAGGCGCATTTTTCCGCGCGTACGCCGAGGCGCGGCAGGGCGATGTGGCTGGGCCGCCAAAGAGCGCCGCTACGCGAAGGGCGAAGGGCAGGGCAAAGGGCAAAGGGCGAAGGGCGAACGTGCGGCGCGCGGCGGACGAGCCATGTCGGCCTGCCGGCGCGATTCGGCGAGCGCGACGGCGGCAGTCTGAAAATGCGCCGCAGGCGCTCCGGCCGCGCAGGCGCCGATTCGGCACTGCCATCCGGATCACCCGGGTGCCCAACTGATTGCGCTCCGGCTTCCTCATCGCCCCAGCCGGAGCGGATATCGTCAGCGCCCTCGCCGGAGGCGCATTTTTCCGCGCCGACAGCCCGTGATGGGGCGCCCGCGTCGCACCGAGACGGGCGCTGCGCTCGGCAGCCAAGGCGCGGCGAGCGAGCATACCGTCTGTATGCGAGCGAGCCGCAACGCCGGATGGCGAGATGCAGCGCGCGTCGAATGCAGCGGGCGCCCCGTCACGGGCTGACGGGCCGAGGCGCGGCAGGGCCGATGTGGCTCGGCCGCCACGAAGCGCCGCTACGCGAAGGGCGAAGGGCACAGGGCAAGGGCGAAGGGCAAAGGGCTAAGGGCCAAGGCCGAGCCCGCGGCGCGCGGCGGACGAGCCATGTCGGCCTGCCGGCGCAGTGCGGCTAGCGCGACGGCGGCAGTCTGAAATGCGCTGCAGGCGCTCCGGCCGCGCAGGCGCTGTTTCGCCACTGCCGCCCGGATCACCCGGGTGCCCAACTGATTGCGCACCGGCTCCCGCATCACCCCAGCCGAAGCGGGCATCGTCAGGTCACCGCCGGAGGCGCGTTTTTCCGCGCGTACGCCGAGGCGCGGCAGGCCGATGTGGCTCGGCCGCCACGAAGCGCCGCTACGCGAAGGGCGAAGGGCGAAGGGCCAAGGAACGCCCAACTCCCAACGCCCAAGGCGAGCGCACGCTCCGCGGAATCACCTTGAAGAATGCCAGCGGGTGTCGAACGATACCGGCGTCGGCTCGTGCCGTGCAACGCCGGCCGGTCCGGTCCCGTAAGGCTTCAAGAGGACTGCCGCCATCGCCATCGATCTCGAGACCGTCACGGAAGCCCGCCTGGTCGCCCAGGCGCTGGCGGGCTCGCAGGAGGCCGTCGAGCAGATCGTGCGCCGCTACCAGCGGCCGGTGATCCGGCTGATCGCCCGGATGGTGGGCGACCGGCCCCTGGCGGAGGACCTGGCGCAGGACACCTTCGTCAAGGCCTTCCGCAATCTCGCCGCGTTCGATCCGTCGCGGCGGCTTTCGAGCTGGCTCTTCAGAATCGCGCACAACACCGCCATCGATGCCTTACGGCGGTCGCGCCCGGCGACCGTGCCGCTCGACGCGGCCGGGAACAGCGGCGAGCTCGCCGCGGCGCCGGCCCCGGACCCGGTCGAACAGCGCGATCTGGCCGAGGCGCTGGCGGCGGCGATGGACGGACTGCGGCCCGATCAGCGGGCGGCGCTGAGCCTGCGCTACGAGCAGGGCCTGACATTCGAGGAAATCGGGCAGGTCTTGGCCATCCCGGAGGTGACCGCGCGGTCGCACGTCCACCGCGCGCGCCGGGATCTGTCGCGGCGGCTGGCCGACGCCGGATGGGCGCCGGCGGGGGCCGTGCAACGCGAGGGCGGCGGTCCCCGTAAGCCTTGATAAGAGTTGGTGACGGGACCTGAAACGTGGACGACGAACTTTTCCATCGCTACCGGCAGTGGCAGGACGCCGACGGGGACGGCCGCGACGCTGAGGCGGACGCCGCCTGCGAAGCGGTGTTCCGGACTGTCGTGCCGGATCCGCCGGTCTCGGCGGCGTTCACCGCGCGTACCGTGGCAGCGGTCGCGGCGGCCACGGCCCGCGATGCCCGGCAGGCGCGGCGGACGCGGCGGACGGTCCTCGGCGTGAGCGCCGCGGCCGGCGCGGCCGGGCTCTACGCCGGCGGCGGCTGGGCGCTGTCGGCCGCGTCGACCCTGCTCGTCACCATCCTGGAAGTCCTCGTCGGCATGACCGTGCGGACCGCGGTCGCGCTGCAGGCGGGCACCGACGTCTGGACCGTGCTCGCCAATCTCGGCCGCGCGGTCGCGGCCTTCGTCGCCGATCCGTCAATCACCGTGGCGATCTTCGCCATGCAGGGGCTGGCCATGGCCGCGCTCGTCGCGCTGCGGCGCCTGCTCGACCCGGACAGGGGGTCATTCAAATGAAACGACTGACAGCACTCCTCATCGCATTGCTGCTGAACGCACCGCACGGTGCGGCGGCAGCCGGGCAGCAGGCCGGACCGGGCGAAGATTCGTCGCTGCGGACGACGCTCGAGGCCAGCTTCGATATCGTGCCCCTGACCGACGGCGTCGGCCTCCGTCCGAAGAAGGCCAGCGGCGACGTCCGGCTGGTCGAGGTGACCGGCGGGAGCATCCTCGTGAACGGGGCGCCGGTCAGCGGCCAGGAGCTGCGGCAGCGGCTCGGCGCTGATGCCGACGCGGTCCTGCGCGTGTCCTATCTGACCGATGCCGCGCGCCGGGCCCTGGTCGCGCCGCGCGCGGGCGCCGGCGCCGGGCCGGACCGCGTGCCGCCCGTCGAACCGGTCGAACCAGTCGAACCAGTCGAACCGGCCGCGCCCGACCGCCTGCCGCCCATCGAACGCGAGCGGACACCGGAACCGGACGCCGGCCCCAGCCGTGCCCGGCGCAGTTCCGGCGACCGCGTGCGGATCTTCGGCAACGTGCACGTGCGCGAGGACGAAGCGATATCCGGGCAGGTCGTGGCGGTGCTGGGATCTGTCCGCATCGATGGTGAAGTGGGCGATCAGGTCGTGGCGGTGCTCGGCTCGGTCGATCTCGGGCCGAAGGCGGTGGTCCGCGGCGACGTCGTGTCGGTTGGCGGGCGCGTGCGGCGGGCCGACGGGGCCAGCATCCGCGGCGGCGTGACCGAAGTCTCGGTGGCGGACCCGAACGTCCACGTCAACTTCGAGCCGCTGTTCGGCTGGGGCGGCGGCCGCCTGTTCGATCCCTTCTCGGCGTTCCCGCGGCTGATCGGCTCGCTGATGCGGCTGGTGCTGCTCGTGCTGCTGGTGTTCATCGTGCTGGTGATTGCCCGGCCCACCGTCGAGGCCTCGGCCCAGCGGGTGAGCGACAGCCCGGTGCAGACCACGCTGGTCGGCGTGGCCGCCCAGGTGCTGCTGATTCCAATGCTGGTCCTGACGGCCATCGTCCTGGCGATCTCCATCATCGGCATTCCCCTCCTGCTCTTCATGCCCTTCGTGATTCTGGCGCTGGTGCTGCTGGCGCTGGCGGGGTTCAGCGGCACGGTCTACGCCGTGGGCCAGGGCACGCGCCGGCGGATGGGCATCGGCGGCGCGGCGCCGTTCCTCGACGTCCTGATCGGCGTGCTGGTGATCCTGCTGCCGGTGCTCGTGGCGCGGCTGTTCGCGTTCGGCGGGTGGGGATCGCCGCTCGTCATCATGCTGCTGGCCGTGGGCTTCACGATCGAGTTCCTGGCCTGGTCGAGCGGGTTTGGCGCGGTGCTGAGCAACGGGTTCTCGCGCTGGCAGTCGCGCCGGGTGGCGCGGGCGCAGCCGCCGATGGTGCCCTGACGCGGCGACTTTGTGCTACTGTCCCGCTCATGAAAACGACCACTTCGCTCTCCCGGCGCGCGTTCCTGGCCATGGCCGGCGCCGCGCCCCTCGCGGCCACGGCGTTCGCGCAGTCCAAGGCGGTTCCGGTCGGCCTCGAGCTCTACTCGGTTCGCGGCGAGTTGATGAAGGACCTGCCGGGCACCGTCCGGGCGGTCGCCAAGATGGGCTATCAGGTGGTGGAGTTCTACTCGCCGTACCTGAGCTGGACGCCCGAGCAGGCCAAGGACGTCCGGAAGCTGCTCGACGACCTCGGCATCAAGTGCCCCTCGACGCACAACGGCGCCCAGACGCTCGCCGCCGAGAATCTCTCGAAGGCGATCGACCTGAACCAGATCATCGGCAGCAAGTACATCATCATCGCCAGCGGTCCCAAAGTGAGCGGCGCCGACGGCTGGAAAGGGTTCGCCGATCAGCTGACCGCGGCGGCCGAGAAGCTGCGCGGTCAGGGGATGGCCACCGGGTTCCACAATCACCAGGTCGAGTGGAAGCCCTTCGAGGACGGCAAGCGGCCGATGGACGTCCTGGCGGCGAACACGCCGAAAGACGTCGTGCTCCAGCTCGACGCCGGTACCTCCGTCGAGGCGGGCGCCGACCCCGTGGCCTGGATCAAGGCGAACCCCGGACGCATCAAGAGCGTGCACCTGAAGGACTGGGGCAAGGCGGACGGCTACGCGGTGGCGTTCGGTGAGGGGGATGTGCCATGGAAGCCGCTGCTGGCGGCGGCGGAAGCCACGGGCGGGGTCGAGTATTACCTCATCGAGCAGGAGCGCAGCGCCCCGGGCGGGGAGCTCGCGATGGCTCAGCGCTGCCTCGACAATTACAAGAAGCTGCGCGCGAGCTGAGACTGACCGGGGGATCGGGCTGACGCCGCAGCCCGATCCCCCGACCCTTACTTGATGCTGGCGAAGACGCTCGTCTTCCCGTTGGCGTCGAACGCGATCACGTCGTAGGCCACCGGGTTCGGCGATTCCATGCCCGGCGAGCCCGCCGGCATGCCCGGCACCGCGATGCCGGCAATCTTCGGCCGTTCCTTCAGCAGCTTGCGGACCACGTCGGCCGGGACGTGCCCCTCGATCGTGTAGCCCTCGAGCGTGGCGGTGTGGCACGAGCGCAGGGCGGTCGGCACCCCCTTGGTGGGCGGCGCCTGGTCCATGCTGGGCACCACGTGGACCGTCGGGGTGAATCCAGCGGCCTCGAGATGCTCCACCCACTTCCCGCAGCACCCGCAGGTGGCGGTCTTGTAGACGGTGATGGCCTGCTTCGCCTGCCGGGCCGTCGTGGACTTGCCTGCCGCCGCCGGCTTCTCGGCCGGTGCCGGCTTCGCGCCCTGCGCAGCCGCGGAGACCGGCGCCGCGGCGAATGCCGCGACCATCAGATACGTGAGCACTTTCATCCATCCAGCATAACATCCGGGCTGCGCCGGCGCCCGGACGGCGGTGGACCTCAGGCGCGGGACTCGCTACACTCACCGGCGTCATGCGACTCCTTCTGCTTGCGCTGTTCGCGACGGCTGTGGCTCTGACTGGCTCGACCGGCTCACTGGCGGCACGCCAGGCCCCGTATCGCACCCTCAACGACACATTCGAGGCCCCGCGCATCACGGACGCCGCCGCGTGGCGAGTCCGCGCCGCCTGGCTGCGCGAGCACATCCTCGTGTCCGCCGGCCTTGTGCCGATGCCCGAGCGCAGCCCGCTCCGCCCGGAGATCTTCGGCGAAATCAAGCATGACGACTACTCGGTCTCGAAGGTCTACTTCGAGAGCCTGCCCGGGTTCTACGTCGCCGGGAACCTCTATCGCCCCACCGGCACCGGGCCGTTTCCGGCCATCCTGACGCCGCACGGCCACTGGGCCTACGGCCGGCTCGAGAACACGGCGCTCAATTCCGTCCCCGGCCGCGCCATCGGCCTGGCCCGGCAGGGATTCGTCGTCTTCACCTACGACATGGTGGGCTACGGCGACAGCCGGCAGCTGCCGCACACCTTTGGCGGGCGGCGTGAAGCGCTCTGGGGCCTGAGCCTGGCCGGCCTGCAGGTATGGAACGCGATCCGCGCCCTGGATTTCCTCGAGGCGCTGCCCGGCGTCCAGCGCGACGCCATCGGCGTCACCGGCGAGTCGGGCGGCGGCACCCAGACCTTCCTCCTGGCTGCCGTGGATGACCGGGTGAAAGTGGCCGCGCCGGTCAACATGATCTCGCTGCACATGCAGGGGGGCTGCCTGTGCGAGAACCCGCCCCTCCTGCGCCTCGACACCACCAACGTCGAAATCGCCGCGACGATTGCCCCGCGGCCGCTGCTCATGGTCGCGGCCACCGGCGACTGGACGAAGAACACGCCCGAACGGGAGTTCCCCGCCGTCCGCGCGATCTACGACCTGCTGGGGGCAGCGGACAAGGTCCACAGCGTGCGGTTCGACGCCGAGCACAACTACAACCGCGACTCGCGCGAGGCGATGTATGCCTGGATGGCGCGCTGGCTCAAGGGGGCGCCCGCCGACGTGCGCGTGCCGGAGCGCTCGTTCACCGCCGACGCCCCGGCGGACCTGCTCGTCTTCCACCAGCGGGCGCTGCCCCCGGGTGCGGTCGCCCCGGAGGGGCTGATCCGCGGCTGGATCGACGCGGCAACGCGCGACCTCGGCACCGCCGATCCCGCGACGCTCGGCCGCGCGCTCCGGCACGTGCTCGGCGATGACGGCCGGACGGAGACGGCCAAAGAGGCGGGGCGCCGGCACGAAAAGACCGTGCTGGTGGCCGGGGCCGACAGCGCCCTCGAGCGCCGGCTGCGCGACGCCGGCCTGACCGTGCAGCCGATTGCGTTCACGCCGTTCGACGCCGCGGCGGCGGGAAAAATCCGCCATTTCGAGACCTACAACCGGACCCCGGCCGCGCAGCGCGTGGCCGACATCGCGGCGGCCGTGCGGGCGCACCCCGGCGCCGCGCTGGTGGCCGGCGGCGATGCCGCGCTCGCCGCGGTGCTGGCCGCGGCCATCGCGGCACCGCGTCTCGCGGTGCTCGACGTGGGGGGGTTCGATACCTCGAACGACGCCGCCTTTGTCGATCGCCTGTTCATCCCGGGGCTGCGGCGCGCGGGGGATCTCCAGACCGCGGCCCGGCTCGCCGGCGACCGGCTCGTCCTGCACAACGCCGGCACCACCTTCACCGTCACCGCGCCACGGCTCCGCCGCGATCAGCTCGCCGCCGACGCCATCGTCCAGCTGTTGCGCTGACGCTCTGCTGCAACTCCCAATTCCCAACTCCCAATTCCCAACAACTCCCAATTCCCGAACTGCCCCCAACGCCCGCCGAGCTGGTTGGGAGTTGGAGCTTGGGAATTGGGAGTTGCGCCGAAGCCCCTTGGGAGTTGGCGCTTGGGAGTTGGGAGTTGCCGCGAAGCTCTTTGGGAGTTGGCGCTTGGGAATTGGGAGTTGTTTTTAAGTTATTGTTGACTCGTGTCCGACTCCCCTTCCCATCCCTCCGCGGCGTCGCGTGAGGTCCAGGACGGACTGGCGGCTGGCGCCCGGCGGCGGCGTGTTCGCGCGGCGGGCGAGCGGCTCTGGCGCGTAGCGCCGGCGGTGGGGGCTGGGTGCCTCGGCCTGGCGGGCCTGGCGCGGCTGGCCGGATGGTCCGCGATGGTCCCTGGCGTCGTCCTTGGCGCGGCCGCCGTGGCGCTGGCCGTCTACGCGGTGGCCAGCCGGCGGGGGCAGCCGGTCTCCGACGGCGCGGCCGCGGCCGTCGATACCGATGCCGGCATGGCGGGCGAACTGCGCAGCGCCGCCTGGTTTGCCGCGCGGGGCCGCCGCGACGACTGGGCCGACTTCCACATCGAGCGGGCGGCCGCGCGGCTGCGCGGGGTCGACTGGCGACAGCTCTACCCCCCCGTCCAGGCTCGGGCGTCGCGCCTGTCCACGGCGGCGATGCTGCTGGGCGCCCTGGCGCTGACCGTCACCATGCCGGCGCCTGTCGCGACCCGGCGGGCACCGGACGCCTCGAGCGGCGACCGGACCGCCCGCGGCGAGGCGGCCGGCGAGCTTCTGACGCTCAGCCCCGAGCTCGAGCGGCAGCTCGCCGCGCTGCTCGCAGCGGCCGAGAGCGGCAACCCCGCCACCGCCGAGGCGCTGGCGCGGAACGCCGAGCTCCGCGACATGCTCAACCAGCTCAATCAATCGCGCGATCCGCAGCTGCTCGAGGCGCTGGCCCGCGCGCTGGCGGCCAACGCCCTGGCCAGGCAGGGTTCGCCGGCTGACGCCATGAAGACGCTCGCCGATCGCGCCCGGCAGGCGGCCGACTCCGCCGCGCTGCCGCGCGACATGCAGGACGCGCTCGAGAAGCTGGCCGACGAGCTCGACACCGCCACCGACGAGGCATCGGCACGGCAAAGCGAAGACGGCAATGCCTCCGCGGGGGGGCCGAAGCCCGGGGAAAGCGGCGGGAACAGCGCCGACGGCGGCATGCAGGATCTCTCGATCCAGTTCGCGAAGGATGCCGACCCGGCGGGCGGCTCCGGCGTGATCATGATGTCGAGCCAGGACGGCGACCAGGCGGGGCCACCCGGCGCCGGCGTCGGCGGCTCCGGTTCCGGGGAGAACAACGCGGCCGGGACCATGGCGGGAATCGAGGCCGCGCTGAAGGAAGAACTGGTCGAGGCTGCCAACGACAACCCGGGCGCCAACGTCGAGACCGAGATCCGCCGGAAGACCGAGCACGGCAATGCGGCGGTCGCATACACGCGGAGCGCCCCGGGCGCTTTCGACCGCGCGCGGGTGGCAGCTCCTCCGCCGGTGCCGGAAGCCCGGCGCTCGGGGGTCCAGACGTATTTCGTCCGCACGCCGTGACTGCCGGCCCGGCACGGCGCGCACAGGGAAGGTTTTCAGCCTCATGACAACCACGGCGGTCGCAGCGTCCATCGATCAGTTCCGCGAGCGCTTCACGCGGATCACCACCGAAGTCGGGCGCCGCATTGTCGGCCACGAGCAGATCGTGTCCGGCACCGTGACCGCGCTGCTGGCTGGCGGCCACGTGCTGCTGGAGGGTATTCCAGGGGTCGGCAAGACCAGCCTCGTCCACACGCTGGCCGACGTCCTCCACCTCCGCTTCTCGCGCATCCAGTTCACCCCCGACCTGATGCCGGCCGACATCGTCGGCACGAACATCGTCCAGGAGCACTCGCACGGCGGCACGTTCTTCGAGTTCCAGCCGGGCCCGATCTTCGCCAACGTGGTGCTGGCCGACGAGATCAACCGGGCGACACCGAAAACGCAGTCGGCGCTGCTCGAAGCCATGCAGGACGTGAGCGTCTCGGTCGGCAAGACGACCTACCAGCTGGAGCAGCCGTTTCTCGTGCTCGCGACGCAGAACCCGCTGGAGATGGAAGGCACCTATCCGCTCCCTGAAGCGCAGCTCGATCGCTTCTTCTTCAAGCTGAAGGTGGGCTATCCGACGGAAGAGGCGATGCACGGCATTCTCGAGCGGACGACCCGCGATGCCGACCTCCAGGTAACGCGCGTCGTGGACGGCGCGGAGATCCTGGAGATGCGGCACGTGGCCCGGTCCGTCCCGATTGCCCGGCCGGTGCAGGCCTACGCGATCCGGCTCACCTTGGCGTCGCATCCCGACTCGCCGTATGCCACGGCGCTGGTCAAGCGCTACGTCCGCTACGGCGCCAGTCCGCGCGCGGCCCAGGCGCTCGTCCTCGCCGGGAAGATCCAGGCGCTCAATCGCGGCCAGGCCTACGTTTCGGTGGACGACATCCGGAACGCGGCGCTGCCGGCGCTCCGCCACCGGATCCTGCTCAACTTCGAGGGTGAGGCGGACGAAGTGAGCACCGACACGATCGTCAGCGAGCTCCTCGACCAGGTCGCGGTCGAGTAGGGGCGGCGTGGCTCTCCGGTTCGACGACCAGTTCCTCAAGAAGCTCGAGTACCTCCACGTCGTCTCGAAGCGGGCGTTCACCGGGCACAACCGCGCCGAGCGGCTGACGCCAACGCGCGGCCGCGGCCTCGAGTTCGCGGATCACCGGCCGTACACGGCCGGCGACGACTTCCGGCACATCGACTGGAAGGCCTACAAGCGCCTCAACCGGCTCCTGCTGCGGCTGTTCGACGAGGAGCGCGACCTCCCGATCTACCTGATGATCGATGCCAGCCGGTCGATGGCGGAGCCGGCGAAGTTCGACATGGCGCGGCGGATTGCGGCGGCGCTCTGCTACATCGGCCTGGTCCATCTCGACAAGCTCACCATCCTCCCCTTCGGCCGCGGCCTTGGCCAGGAGTCCGCCGTCGGTCGCGGCAAGGGGCGCATCTTCCGGGTGTTCCAGCAGCTCGAACGCCTGGAGGCCGGCGGGCAGACCGACCTGCGCGAGTCCTTCAAGGAATTCGCGTCGCGTCCGCGGCAGCGCGGGCTCACCGTGATCCTGTCCGACTTCCTCGACCCTGGCGGCTTCGAGGCCGGCGTCAAGATCCTCCGCACGCTGGGCCACGACGTGTTCGCCGTGCACGTGACCTCCCGCCGCGATCGCGATCCGGGCACCTACGGGGACGTCCGCTTCGTCGACGAGGAAACGGGCGAGCAGCGCGAGATCGAGGTCACCCCCCGGCTGGCGTCCGCGTACGTGCAGGCGTGGGAGGCGCACGCCGCCGAGCTCGAGCACTTCTGCGGCCGCTACGGCATCGGCTACGTGCGCGCCGATGCCGAGCGCCCGTTCGACGAGATCATCCTCAAGGCGTTCCGCCAGGGACGGTTCCTCGCGTGACGTTCGGCGCCATGGCGGCATGGCAGGCCTGGCTGCTCCTGGCGGGGGCGATGGCGCTCGCCGCCGGCCTCTTCCTGATCAAGCTGCGCCCGCCGCGCCTGCTCGTGCCGTCGCTGCTGCTGTGGCGGCGCGTGCTCGACCAGTCGCGCGAGCTGACGCTGTGGGAGCGAATCCGGCGGGCGGTCTCGCTCGCGCTCACCGTCCTGATTGCGCTGGCGCTGGCGCTCGCCGCGACCCGCCCGGGGCGCGTCGAAGGGGCGGCGGATGTCGCGACCGGGCGCCTCTTGATCGTGCTGGACTCGTCCTGGTCGATGCAGGCGCGGACCTCGAGCGGGGAAACCCGGTGGGAGCGCGGTATCGCCGAGGCACGCCGCCTGCTCGCCGCCGGCTCCGGCGGGGAGATCGCCCTCGCGAGCACGGCCGACGGCCTGATTGAGGGGCCCACCACCGACAGCACGTTGATCGAAACCGCGCTCGACCGCGCGCGGCCTGGAGCGGACGAAGGGGCGGCGTGGCCGCGGCTGGCGGGCGCCCCGTCCGTGCACTTCGTGACCGACGGCGCCACCCCCCGCCCGCTCGACTCGTCGGTCATCGTGCACTCGGTCTTCGAGCCGGCCGCCAACGTTGGCATCACGGCATTCGAGGTGCGGCCGTCGCTGGCCGCCGCCAGCGCCGGGGACGCGTATCTCGAGATCGCGAACTTCGCGCCGGTGCCGCAGCAGGTCCGGCTGACGATCGTCCGCGGCCAGGCCACCATCTTCAACAGCGAGTTCGACGTCGCCGCCTCGGAAGCGCTGCGCCAGGTGGTGCCGATCGCGCGCGGCGGCGATCCGCTGCTGCGCGCGCGGGTCGAAACGCGCACGTCCGCCCTGAATGCCCTCGGCGTGGACGACGAGGCCGTGATCTGGGTGGACCGGGCCGTGCCGCTCCAGGTGACCGTCGCCGGCCCGGAGACCGCGTGGCTGCGAACGGCGCTCGAACGGAACCCCGACGTCGCGGCCACGTTTGTCACGCCGGACGCATACGCTGAGGCCGCGGCGCCGGCGCGCGCCGACGTGCTGATCTTCGACGGCTGGGCGCCGCAGGATCCGCCGCGCCGGCCGGCCATCCTGTTCGCGCCGCCGGCCACCACCCCGTGGCTCGCCGGCGAGCCGGAAGACGGCGTGCCGGGGGTGCCAACCGGCGTCCCGGACGAACTCCGGCCGCGGTGGGACGTGCCGGGTAGCCACCGCGTCGTCCAGGGCGTGGACCCCTTCACGCTGACCATCGCCCGCGCGCGGACCTACGGGTCGCCCGCGCTGGTGCCCGTCGCCCGCTCCTCCCGCGGCACCCCGCTCGTCTATGTCAGCGAATCCCGCGACCGCCGGCTCGTCGTCGTGACGTTCGGCGCCGGCGAGTCCAATCTCGCCTCGGCGCCCGGCTTCCCCGTGCTGATGGCCAACGCGCTCGAGTGGGCGGCGCGGCCGGCCGCATCCAGCGCGCGCAGCCCCGGCCTTGCCACGTTCGAGCCGGGGATCATGTCGGTCACCGGCCCGGACGGCAGCGCGGTGCCGCTGTCGCGCGTCGGCGATCGGCCGGTCGGCGTGCTGCGGGCACCGGGCCTCTACGTCGCCGAGGGCGGCGGCTCGCGCAGTACCGATCGCCGTCAATGCCGGCGATCCGCTGCTGTCGAACCTGTCGCGGACGACGCCAGCCGGCGGGAGCGGGGTGCGGACAGTCGCGGCCGGGCGGTCGGGCGGGCCGTGGTGGCTCTACTTCGCGGTGGCCGCGTTCGTCCTGGTCCTCGCCGAATGGTGGACGTGGCAGCGGCGCATCACCGTCTGAGTGCCTGACCTGCCATACTTTCTCAAGGTGACGTCCTCCCGATCCGTTCCCGGCGCTCCGCGACGTGGCCTGCCTGGCAGGTCCCGCGCGGCGCTGTCCGCCGGGAGCGGAGGCGAAGCCGCCGGGGCTGCCGCATGTCGCTGACCTGGACCGCCCCGGCCGCGCTGTGGCTGCTGGCCGCCGTGCCGCTCGTCTGGGTCGCGCACCTGGTGGCGCGGACGAACTTCAACCCGCGCCAGCGGGTGGTGCAGGCCGCCGTGCGCTCCCTGCTGCTCGCCGCGCTGGCGCTCGGCGTGGCCCGGCCGGTGATTTCGAGCAGTTCGTCCCGCCAGTCGATCGTCTATGCCGTGGACGTTTCCCACAGCGTGGCCGGTCACGCCGTCGAGACGGCCGCGCGCAAGATCGACGACCTCAACGCCGCCCTGCGTCCCTCGCACTCGCGGATCGTGGCCTTCGGGAAGACCGTCGAATCGGTCGCCGACACCAGCGCGCTGCGCCAGCTCGCGAAGGTCGAAGCGGAGCCGGCCGCCGGCTCCCGGCTCGATCGCTCCGGCACCGACCTCGAGGCGGCGCTGCTGGCGGCGCGGGGCGAGCTCGCACCGGAACACGTCCCCCGCATTGTCCTGTTCAGCGATGGACGGGCCACCGCCGGCGACACGGATGCCGCCATCGTCCGGCTCGCCGGCGAGCGCATCCCCGTCGCCACCGAACCGCTCCCCTCGCGGTCGATTGGCGATACCTGGATTGACTCGGTTGACATGCCGGCCCGGGCCGCGGCGGGAGGGGCCTTCGCGGTCGCGGTCGCCGTCGGCAGCCAGCGGGAGGGCATCGCGGCAGTCGAGCTCCGGCACGAGGAGCGGGTGCTGGCGCGGCGCCCGGTAGCCCTCCAGCGTGGCGTCACCAGCGTGGCGCTCGACGTCACGATCGAAGCGCCGGGCGACTACGTGCTCCGGGCAACCGTGGCCATCGACGGCGATCCGCTTGGCGCGAACAACACGCTCGAGAAGGAGCTCTGGGTCGGCGGGCGGACCAAAGTCCTCTACGTCGAGGGGACACCGGCAAGCGCGCGCTACCTGACCGGGGCGTTGACGAGCGCCGGGTTCGACGTGACGCTGCGCGCCCCCTCGGCCCTGCCGGCTACCGCCGACGCGCTCGATCCCTACGACGTGGTGATCCTGAGCGACGTGAGCCGCGCCGCCATCTCCGGTCCGACGATGACCGTGCTGTCGGACTGGGTCGAACAGCAGGGCGGCGGGCTGCTCGTGGCGGGAGGCGAGGCGGTGTTCGGCGAGGGAGGGCCCGGAGGCTACCGGAAGAGCCCGCTCGAGCGGCTGACGCCGGTCACGTTCGAGCGCCGCGACGAGCCGGAGGTCGCGCTCGTGATTGTCCTCGACCGGTCGTGGAGCATGGCCGGAGCCTCGATGGAGCTGACCAAGACCGCGGCCCAGGCGGCGGTGGACGTCCTGACGGACGAGCAGTCCATCGGCATCCTGACCTTCAACGACAAGTTCGGCTGGGACGTGCCGCTGCGCAACGTCGGCGAGCATCGCGAGGAGATCCGCAAGAAGATCGCCGACATCGGCCCGAGCGGGCACACCCTGATCTTCCCCGCCGTCGAACAGGCGTATCTCGCGCTGCGGCCCGCCAAGGCACGCGCCAAGCACGTGATCCTGCTGTCGGACGGCCGTTCCTACCCCGCGGAGTACGAACCGCTCGTCCAGCAGATGGTCGAGGCCCGCATCACCGTCTCCACCGTCGCGGTCGGCCCTTCCGCCGACCCCGAGCTGCTGCGCAACCTCGCCCGCTGGGGCAAGGGGCGGTCGTACGTCGTCGCCGACGCGACGCAGGTGCCGGAAATCTTCGTCAAGGAGGCGAAGAACGCCGCGACGCCGTCGTTCGACGAGAAGGCGATCGTGCCGGTCGTCAAGACGCCGGGCTTCTTTGCCGGCCTCGACCTGGCGCGGATGCCGGCGCTGCGGGGGCGGACCGCGACGGTTCTGAAGGACACGGCGCTCGAAATCGTCGCCACCGACGAAGGGGACCCGCTGCTCGCGTTCTGGCCGATCGGCCTCGGACGCACGGCGGTGTTCGCCTCGGACGTCAAGGACCGCTGGGCCGCCGACTGGGTCGGGTGGCGCGGCTACGGGCCGTTCTTCTCGTCGGTCGTCCGCGCGCTCGAGCGGCAGCGCCCCCCGCCCATCGCGCTCGACGTCGTGGCCGGCCCCATCCGCAGCGGCTCACGCGTGCTGGCGATCGGCGTCGAGGCGCGCGAGCCGTCGGGCGCGTATCGCAACCTCGCGAACCCGCCGGTGCGGATCACCGCGGCCGGAACCACGCACGACGTCGCCACGCGGCAGGTCTCGCCGGGACGCTACGAAGCGACCGTGGTGGCGCCGGCCGACCGCGCGGTCACCGTCAGCGTTCCGGGAGCGGAGCCTGGTGGCCAGACCAGCCGCACCATCCTGCCGGATCCCGCCGCCGAATATCGTTTCGGCCCGCCGGACGAGGCGCTGCTGCAGTCGATGGCGTCGGCCACCGGCGGGGTGTGGCAGCCCACCGCCGACCGGCTGGCCAACGCCGCCGGCGACAGCCGGACCGAGCGGCGGCCGCTCTGGCCGGCGCTCATCGCCCTCGCGCTGGTGCTGTGGTTCGTGGATCTCGTGCTGCGGCGGGTCCGGATCTTCGAGCCGCGGGTCACCGCGGCGTAGGCTGGCTTCGCGCCTTCCCCCGGCGCCAAAGGAGCAGTGCGCGCAGGCGATCAGGCGGCGGCGCCGGGCCGGCCCTTCCGCCCCTTGACCGCACGCCGCGCGATCCCGGCCAGGCCGATCCCCATCAGCATCATCGTCGACGGTTCCGGGACCGCCGCCGTTCCCGAATCAACGGTGATCTGGCCGGGCGCCGCCGGATCGTAGGGAATCTCCTCGAACAGCGAGCTCGCGAGTGAAATCTCCGCGAGGCTGATCGACGTATTCATCGGCAACCCGATGAAGCTGAAAGTGAGAAAGGCAAGCACGTCGTCCGTTCCGTTGTCGCTCACACCTGTCAGCGCATCGGTGAGGGAGTTCCCGATCGACACCCGTCCCGGCTCGCCCAGGCACTCGAAGTCTGCAGACGGCACCGTGCAGGGCGCGGTCGTGCCCCCTCGCACCAGGAAGTTCCCCTCCTCGACACTGTCCAGGGCAAGCACCGCCGGATCGAAGAGCACGTCGAAGGAGAAGGCAAACAGGTCGTCGACACCGGAGATGCCGATACTGAGGGAGAAGGGGGCGCCAGGCTGCACGGTCAGCGACGGGATCGTGATCACGGCGCCGCGCGCCGGCACTGCCGAGAAGAGCAGCGCCACGAGCATCGCTGCCGGAACCATCGAACGCCGCTTCATGCTTCCTCCCTCTTGCGCCTCGGGACCCGGGGCGCTGTGCCGCCGGACAGACTGGTCCCGGCGGCGCTGCATTGACTGGCAACGGTTAGCAAGACGGACGCCGGCCCGGCATTCAGCGGTTTCATCAGGCAGGCGGCGAAGCCGGCATTCGCCGGTCTCTGGCGCGGGATCCTTTTGTCTCCGTCGAACGGGACTTCACAGCCCAGCAAAACTGCCGGCCGGCCTCGCCAGACGGGCGGCAGACCGCACGGAACATTTTTCTTCGGCCTTCCTCGGTCCGCTGCCCCTCGGTGGGCCGATCCCTCAAATATCAGGCAACATCGCCGCCGCCCGGCTGCCTGGAACGGTCGGTCCGGAGACCCTCGGGCCGTGCGGCACTGACGATATTCGCCGCGACCGTCCGCAACCGGCAGGATTCATGAATCGGCGGCCGTCCACAACAGGCGTGTGCCTGCCCGGCACGGCGGGGCAGGTGCGCGCCGATCATGTGGCGCCGACCGCATCAGCGCCAGGTTTCACCCAGTTCGCAGTGAGGTCAGCATGCAGCCGCACCCGGCAGGGAGGCTCGGCGGCGGGGGTCTGTTCGTGCGCGTCAGCGCATTCATCGTCAGCGTGGCCCTGCTCGGGGCGCTCGGCGTCGTCACGGCGCAGGGGCCGGTCCCCGGTGCCAACGTCAACGTCATCTCCGGCAACGGACCCGACGGCGACTGGACGATGCAGCGGCAGAACGAGCCGAGCATGTCGTGCTCCAGCCGCAACCCGCAGCACTGCCTGGCCGGCGCGAACGACTACCGGTCGGTTGACATTCCCTTCCCGCCCGACGCCAACCGCGTCACCGGCGACGCCTGGCTCGGCTGGTACACCACGCGCGACGGCGGCCTGACGTGGCGCACCCGGCTGCTCCCCGGCTTTCCGCAGGACACCTCGGCCGCAGGACAGTCGTCGCCGCTGCGCGGCTATGCCGCCGGCGCGGATCCCGTCGTCCGGCCCGGCACCAACGGCCTCTTCTATTACTCGGGCATCGTGTTCAACCGCGAAGAGGCGGGCGCCAGCGCCGTCTTCGTGTCCCGCTTCATCGACAACAACAACCAGGAAGGGAACGCCGGCGAGCCGATCGCCTACATCGGCACCACCATCGTGGACAGCAACGGCGTGACCGCGATGGTGCGGACCCGCCCTGGCGACGGGCGCGGTCCTCGCCCGGCCGCTCCCGAGCGGGCGCTGGCGGGCGGCGGGCGCGGGCGCGGCGGCAGCGCCTCCCTCATGGCCGGCGCGGCGCAGCAGCCGACCAACGACGTGCTGATCGACAAGCCGTGGATGGCGGTGGACGTGCCGCGGACCGGCGCCCAGACGTGCTCGATCGGCGGCGGCGCCACCGGCATCCCCGCCCAGAGCTTCCCGGGCGGCCGGGTCTATCTCGTCTACACCATCTTCGACGGCAGCGGGGCGACCCAGCGCGGCCGCGTGATGGTCTCGCGCTCGCTCGACTGCGGCCGGACATGGAGCGCGCCGCGCCTGATCAGCCGCGTGAAGTCGGCCGACGTCAACGACGATGGCGTGGCGAACAATGCGGACGTGTCGCTCGTGTATGCGAGCCTCAACCGGTCCTGCGGGCAGGACCGGTTCAACGCCAACGCCGACGTCAACAACGACTGCAAGGTGAACTCGCTCGACCTGGGGTATGTGAACCAGAACGTGAACCGGCCGGTGCCTCCGCAGCCGCGCCTGTCGCAGGGAGCGACGCTGGCGATTCATCCGCAGACCGGGGCGCTGCAGTTCGCCTGGCGGCAGTTCCGCGACGGCGTGAGCCCCGACGCCATCGTCGCCGTGCGGTCGAACGATGCCGGCACGACCTTCACGTCGCCGGTGGTGGTGTCGCTGGTGAACCGTTTCGACCAGGGCTCGACCGATACGTCGTTCCGCACCAACGGCTTCCCGACGCTGGCGATGGACGGCACCGGACGATCGTACCTGGCGTGGTCGACGCGGGGCCTCGGGACGGCGCAGCCCGACGCCACCAGCGGCGACGCGCGCGTGGTGATCTCGACGTCGACCGCGGGCACGACCTGGTCGCAGCCGCGCCCGATCGACAACGCGCCGCCGGTCGGCCATCAGCTGATGCCGGCCTTGACGTTCGGCCAGGGCAGGCTGCAACTGATTTACTACGACCTCCGCGAGGATCTGTCGGGGCTCTTCGGCCCCTTCGTGGACGAGCTGCCGATCCTCACCGGCCCGGCGCCCCGTATCAGGCACACGATGGAGCTGCGCGGCGCGCAGGCCAGCCCGGGCGACGCCCCGGTGTTCACCTCGTTCCGCCTGACGCAGTACCAGTTCGGCAGCGCACCCGGGTCGCAGACCGTTCAGCAGCTGCAGTTCAACCCGCCGAACCTGCCGTTGTTCCGGGCCGGCACCACGCCGTTCATGGGGGACTACATCGACACCGCGCCGGCCGTGCCGTTCGTCCGGACCGGCAACACCTGGAGCTTCAACACCGCGGCGTCGGGCAGCCCGGTGTTCCACGCCATCTGGACCGACAACCGCGACGTGCGTCCGCCGGCCGACGGCAACTGGACCAACTACACCGCCCCCAACCCGCCGTTCGCGCGGCCGGCCATGAGCGGCGTCGACCCGACCGTGCCGCTGCCCGCCTGCGTGCCGGGCCAGGCCGGGATGCGCAACCAGAACATCTACACCGCGCGCATCACCGAGGGGCTCGCCGTGGGTGCGCTGGCGACGGCCAAGACGCTCGGCAGCATCCAGCGCAGCTTCCCCGTCTTCGCCCAGAACAACAGCGGGATCATCCGCAGCTATCGCCTGACTATCCTCAACCAGCCGCCCGGCGGGCAGGCCTCGTTCCGGCAGTTCTCGGCGCTGCCGACCCTCGACGTGCAGGTGCCGCCGCGGTCGACCGTGGCGCGCACGGTGTTCGCCACCTCGAGCGACCCGCACGCCCAGATCAACGTCAGCGTGGTCGAAATCGCCGCGCCCGGCGGCGCGCCGGTCACCAACGGGCAGCAGGGCACCATCGTCCTCAACCCCGATCCGACCAACCCGGACATTGAAAATCCGGATATTGAAAATCCGGACATCGAGAATCCCGACATCGAAAACCCCGATATCGAGAATCCCGACATCGAGAACCAGGAGGTCTACAACCCGGATATCGAGAACGCCGCTGTCCGGAACCCGGACATCGAGAACCCCGATATCGAGAACCCGGACATCGAGAACCCCGACATCGAGAACGCCACCGTGGCGAATCCGACGATCCTGAACCCGGACATCGAGAATCCCGACATCGAGAATCCGGACATTGAGAACCCCGATATCGAGAACCCGGACATCGAGAACGCCGACCTCACCAACGGGGCGCTCAGCGACACGACCTGGGTCGTGTCGAACAAGGGCAACGCCGCCGCCGCGTTCACCGTCCGGCTGTCGCTGGCGCAGGGGCTGCCGGCCGGCTTCCGGTCGCAGCTGATTGCCCACAAGCAGTACCAGACTCCGACCGTCGTCGGCTGCTCGCTGCTCAAGCAGCCGCAGACCGTGCTGATCGCCAACATCCCGAACCCGCGCTTCGTGTCGGCCGGTGAACTCGCCAACCCGGACATCGAGAATCCCGACATCGAGAACCTGACCATCGGGCTCGGCCCGGGCGAGACGGCCCGCATCACCCTTCGTGTGCTCGACCCGAACCGCTTCGACGCCGTGACGTTCACCGCCGCACAGGCGGTTGCGCCCGCCGTGGTCGCGCAGTCGGTCAACACCGTCGAGGCACAGCAGGGAATCACGCAGCCGGCCGCGGCGGGCGTGCTCACGAGCAACGCGCCCCTGCCGGGCGCCACGGCCGGCGGCGCGTATTCGACCACGCTGCAGGCCATCGGCACCGGCACCTGGACCATCGTCGGCGGCCAGCTGCCCGCGGGCACGGCGCTCAACAGCGCCACCGGCGTGATCAGCGGCACCCCGACCGAATCGGGCACCTTCGTTGTCACGCTGCGCTTCCAGAGCACGACCGGGCTGACGGACTACCGCACGATCACCATCGTGGTCGGCGACACGCCGGCCGCGGCCGCCGACGTCGCCGTCACGGCCGCCGCGCCCACCGCGCCCGCGCCGGTCGGCTCGCCGCTGACGCTGGCCCTTGCCGTGCGGAACTTCGGCCCGGCCACGGCCGCCAACGTGGTCCTGACCGACACACTGCCGGCAGGCGCGGCGTTCGTCAGCGCCGTGTCCTCGCAGGGCGCCTGCACGCACGCCAACGGCCGGGTGATCTGCAGCCTCGGACAGCTGGCGGCGGGGGGCACGGTCTCGGTTGCCCTGACGCTTCGTCCGAACGGCGGCGGCGCCCATGTGAACCGCGCGACCGTCACATCAACCGGGGCCGATCCGATGGTGACGAACAATGCGGTGGAGACCACGACCGCCGCCACATCGTTCAGCGCGTGCAGCACGGCCTGCTTCTCGGGCCCGATCCGCTACCCGGTCGGGACCGTGGACGCGGCGCTCGGCCTCGAAAAAGGGGACTTCAACGAGGATGGCCGGCTCGACGTGGCCTTCGCCGCGTACAACGACAGTGCCATCGCCGTGCTGTTCGGCGACGGCGCCGGCGGCTTCGGGCCGCCGACCGTCCTCTCGACGCCGGCGATTCCGCTCCGCCTGCTCGTTGGCGACTACAACAACGATGGCCACGCCGACGTGTTCGCCGGCATGGCAGACACGGAACAGGCCGTCGTCTTTGCCGGAAACGGCGACGGCACCTTTGCGGCGCCGCTCGTGACCCAGACTGGCGCCTTCACCAGCCAGCTGGCCGGCGGCGACTTCAACGGCGACGGTCATGCCGACGTGGCGCTTGCCGACACGAACACCGCCATCTACCTGCTGCTGGGCCAGGGTAACGGCACGTTCCGGGCGCCGAGCACGCTCGCCAGCGTCGGGGTCAACAACCTCGCGGCCGCGGACGTCGACGGCGACGGCCACCTCGACCTCGTGGCTGCGCGCCGCACCGGGAACAGTCTGGTGGTTCTGCTGGGGAATGGCGCCGGTAACTTCACGCCCGGAGCGACCATCGGGACCGCCGCGTCACCGGCGGTCTACAGCGCCGGCGATTTGAATAGTGACGAGGCCGCCGACCTGGTTGTGGCCGATTCTTCGGAGGGCGTCGGGCGGCTGCGCGTGCTGTTCGGCGACGGAACGGGAGCGTTCCCGAGCGTCGCCAGCCTGGCCGTCAACGGCCGGCCGAACGTCGTCTCCTCCGCCGACATCGATGGGGATGGCGATCTCGACCTGATCTCCAGCCAGTCCGGCGTGACCATTCACCTGAACGACGGCACCGGCGCCTTCGGGGCGCCCATCCTCTTCGCGGTCGGGGGGGCCATCCATCTCGTCGGCGACTTCAACGGCGATCTGCATCCGGACATCGTCCAGGGCGGCGGCTCCCCCGGCGGCCTGCACGTGCTGCTGAACACCTGCCACCTGCCGCCGGCCGAGCTCGAACTGACCGCCGATGCGCCTGCGGGACCGGTGGCGGAAGGCAGTTCGATCGACTATGCCGCCACGGTCACCAACAACGGCCCACAGGCGGCCACCGGCGTGGTGCTGACGGCGCTGGTGGATACCCAGCGCGGGATCGTCACGGCCGTGGATCCCTCGCAGGGCACCTGCACCGAGTCCCGCGGCATCGTCGCCTGCTCGCTCGGCACGCTTGCGCCCGGCGCCACGGCAACCGTGTCGAGCACGGCGCAGGCCGCGGCCGCTGGCGCGCTCACCGCCCTGGTCGGGAGTGACCGCCGCAACCGGCGATCCTGACCCGGGCAACAACTATCGCCGGCTGACCACCACGATCACCGCCGGCGCCAGCACGTTCGTCGTGACCAACACCAACGACACCGGTCCGGGGTCCTTCCGACAGGCGCTGCTCCACGCCAACGCCGATGCCGGCCCGACCGACACGATTACGTTCAACATCCCTGGTGGCGGGGTCACACTCCGTCCGCACGAGCAAGCTGCTTCGACTCCCGGCGGGCGTTCAATCCCGTGACGATTGACGCGACCACGCAGCCCGGCTATGCCGGCACGCCGCTCATCGAGATCAACGGCGCAGATCGCGACATCACCGGACGGCCTGACGATTTCTATTCCTCCGGTGTCACAGTTCGCGGCCTCGCGATCGGCGGCTTTTACGCCGCGGGACATCTGGTGCGGTCCGGTACCGGCAACGTGTTCGAGGGCAACTGGCTTGGCCTCTCCCCGTCCGGTCAGCCGAACCCGAACGCCGACGGCATGCGCCTCGAAACCGGCGGCCACCGGATTGGCGGCACCACCGCCGCCGCCCGGAACGTCATGTCGGGCAATACCGGCGCCGGATTACTCGTGACGAGCGCCGAGGCCACCGGCAATCTCGTCCTCGGCAACTACATCGGCACGAATCCCGCCGGCACCGCGGCCCTGCCCAACGCCGTCGGCGTCCAGATCGACCTCGGCGCCGGCAGCACGACACTCGGCGGCCTGGCCACCGGCGCCCGGAACGTCATCTCCGGCAATACCGGCGACGGCGTCCGCATAGCCGGCACGGGCACCGCCAACCACCTTGCCGCCAACGTCATCGGCACCGCGGCGGACGGAACCTCATCGCTAGGCAACGGTGGGCACGGCGTGCTGCTCCAGGGTGGCGGCACCCGCGTCGGCAACCTCGACGTCACGGCGGGCAACACCATTGCCTTCAACAGCGGTGCCGGTGTCTACGTCGAATCGGGCGTGGGCAACGCGATCGCGGCCAACGCCATCCACGGCAACGGCAGCCTTGGCATCGACCTGGCGCCGGCCGGCATCACACCGAACGACACCGGGGATGCCGACAGCGGTCCGAACAACCTGCTCAACGCGCCGTCCCTCGCCTCGGCCACGCTGAGCGGCGGCATCGTCACGATCAGCGGCACGCTCAGCCCCTCGCCGGCCGCCCCCTACTTCGTGCACTTCTTCGCCAGTCCCTCGTGCGACGGCTCGGGCGCCGGCGAAGGCCAGACGCTCCTCGCGGTCACCAGCGCCTTCACCAGCAACACCGGCGACACCCCCTTCAGCACCATCGTCGGCGACCTGCCGCCGGGCACCGCGATCACCGCCACCACGACGGATGCGGGGAACAACACGTCGGAGTTCTCGACGTGCGTCCTCGTCCAGGCGGCCACGCGCGCCGCCGACATCGAGGTCACGAAAATCGACTCGCCCGACCCGGTCGTCGTCGGCAACCAGCTGACCTATACGATCTCGGTCCACAACGCCGGACCGGACGGTGCGACGAACGTCAGCGTGGTGGACAACCTGCCGGGCGGCGTCCAGTTCGTCTCGGCCACGTCCACGCAGGGCACGTGCAGCGGCACCACCACGATCTCCTGCTCGCTCGGCGACCTCGCGTCCGACGCCACCGCCGGGGTCACGATCGTGGTCACGCCGTCCGCGGCCGGCACCCTCGTGAACACCGCCGTCGCGAACGCCACCGAAGACGACCCGGTCGAGTCCAACAACTCGGCGACCGCATCGACCACGGTGAACAGCGCGCCGCTGCCGCCGTTCGAGGTGTCCACCACCAGCGACAGCGGCCCCGGATCGCTGCGGCAGGCCATCCTCAACGCCAACGCCATCGCCGGCGACGACGTGATCACGTTCAACATTCCGGGAAGCGGCGTCCGGACGATCGCGCCAGCCTCGCCGCTGCCGCCGATCACCGAAGCGGCCACCGTGGACGGCCTGTCGCAGCCCGGCTGGGGCGGCCTGCCGCTCGTCGAGCTGGACGGCACGAACGCCGGTTTCAACGCCAACGGCCTGGTGCTCGCCGGCAGCGGGATCAGCGTGCGCGGCCTGGCGATCAACCGGTTCGGCTCCGGCGCGGGCGCCAGCGGCCAGGGAGGCACGGGCATCCTGGTCCAGGGCTCGGGCGCGCGGATTCAGATGAACGCGATCGGCACGAACCCGGCCGGCACGCTCGCCCTGGGCAACCGGACGCACGGCATCTACGTGTCGGGCGCGTCCGGCGCGTTGATCGGCGGCACGTCGCCGTTCGGCAACGTCGTCTCGGGCAACGGCGCCACAGGCATCCGCCTGCTCGGCGCCGGCGCGACCGGTGCCACGATTGCCGGCAACCTGGTCGGCGTCACGCGCGCCGGCAACGCGCCGCTGGGCAATGCCGTCGGCATCGAGATCCTCAACGGTTCATTCAACACTGTCGGCGGCGGGAGCGGTCTGGATCCGAACGTCGTGTCAGGCAACACTGGCACCGGCATCGGCATCGAAGGCTCGCTGGCCCAGTCGAACAGCATCAGCCGCAACCTGATCGGGACCGATCTGGCGGGAACCGCGGCCCTCGGCAACGGTGGGCACGGCGTGCTCGTCACCGATGGCGCCAGCGGCTCGCAGATCGGCGGCATACCGGTCCTCGGCGGCGGCGGCACCGGCAACGTCATCCGCTTCAACGCGCTGGCCGGTGTCCGCATCGAGAGCGGCACCGGGAATGCCATCAAATGGAACAGCATCGCCGACAACGGGCTGCTCGGGATCGACCTCGGCGACGAGGAGGTCACGGCGAACGACCTCGACGACACCGACACCGGCGCCAACGGCCTGGTCAATTTCCCAATCCTCGAGGGGACGAGCGGCGGCGTCGGCGGGCGCCTCCAGACCACGCCGAATGCGGGGTTCCTTGTCGATCTCTACACCGTGACGGCCTGCGACACTTCGGGCAACGGTGAAGGGAGTGCGCTGCTCGCGCGGGACATCGCCATCTCGACCGACGGCTTTGGCGAAGGGATCATCCCCTTCACCGCCGCCCCGGCCGGCACCTGGGTCACCGCCACCGCCACCGACGAGGCCGGAAATACTTCGGAGTTCTCCGCCTGCGTCCGCGTGCCGGAGGCGATCGTCTTGTCGCTGCCGAACACGCTGCCGATCGGCAGATCGCGCAACGTGCCGTTGACCGTCACGCTGCCGCAGCCGGCGCCGCCCGGCGGCACCCAGGTCACCGTGACCAGCGACAATCCGGCGATTGCCGCCATCAACAACGAGGGCGCCGTGTCCATCGCCGCGGGGCAGGTGAGCGGGACGGCGACCGTGCGCGGCGTCGAGAGCGGGACGACGACCCTGCGCGCCACTGCGCCGGGCTATGCCAACGGCGCGCTGAGCGTCACCGTCACGCCGAACCTCGTGAGCACGCCGGCGACGCTGTCGATTCCCTACGGCCAGACCGGAACGCTGCCGGTCAGCATCGGGCCCGACCCGGCGCCGGCGGGTGGCCTGACGCTCGACGTAGTCAGCGACAACCCGGCGATCATCGAAGTGGTCACGCCGCAGATCAGCATCGCGGCCGGAGCGTTCTCCGCCAATGCGACGGTGCGCGGACCGGCGGTCGGCACGGCGTCGGTCCACGTCAGTCATCCGTCGTATTCGCCGTCGAGCACGGTGGTCACGAGCAGCGCGGCACTGAACATCGTGCAGTCGTCGGCCAGCTGGAACTCGGGGCTGACGGCGCCCATGGCCACCGTGCAGCTCGAAAGCAATGGCACGCCCGTCGCGGCACAGCCGGCCGTGACCGTCACCCTGACCGCGGCCAATCCGGGCTGCGTGAGTGTGCCGTCGTCGGTCACCATTCCTGCCGGGCTGGTCAGCGCAACGTTCACTCCTGGGTACGGCGGCGTCAGCGACCTCCCCTGTACAACGACCGTCACGGCCTCGGCACCCAGCCTGACGCCCGACTCGTACAACGTGACCGTGAACCCGCCGCCCGCGATCAATGTTTCGTCGACTGCAACGGTCGGGGCCGGGCTGATGATCGCCGCAGCGGCCTCGCTGGGCACGAGCCAGCACGGCGGGCGGGTGGTGACCATCCGGAGCAGCGATCCCTCGCGCGTGCTGGTGTCGCCGGATGCGGCGACCGCGGGCACCGCGTCGTTCACCCGCACCGTCGCCAATGGCTCGGTTAATGTGCCGTATTACGTCCAGGCGCTCGAAGGGGTCACCGGCTCGACGGGAATCGTGATCGAGGCCGAGGGCTTCCAGTCTGGTACGCATTCGCTCGCGCTCGTGGCCCCGGGGATAGAGCTCCACGGCGTTCCCGCAACAATCACGCTATTCAGTGCGCCCGCGACGAGCGTATACGCGCAGATCGGGGTTCCGTGTTCAGGCGCCGGCTCGCTGTGCCAGGTGCAGAACCTGAGGCCTGGCGGGCCGGCCTTCATCGTCACCCTGACCAACAGCAACGCCGATGTCGGACGCCTGCGCTCGGATCAGCCGGCAGCAACCGGCCAGGTGGTGACGAAGCCAATCCAGCCGGGCTATCTACTACACGCTGGCGGTGGTGTCCGGAACTTCCTACGGGCTGGCATTCGAGCCCGTGGGTAACGGCACCACGACGGTCTCGGTTGCCGGTCCGGCCGGCGTGCAGACGATGAGCTCGAGCGGGCACCGGCAGGTCACCATTTCCCAACCCGGGCTCAACATGTCGGGGACCCCGACCGTTGGCGCCGGCTTGATGCTGGCGTCAGGTGCGTCGCTCGGCGCCTCACAGCACGGCGGCGTGGTGGTGACGGTGGCGAGCAGCGATCCGTCGCGGGTTCTCGTCTCGCCTACAGCCTCCGACCCCGGCGTGGCCTCCTTCACGCGCACGGTCGCCAACGGCCAGGTGTCGGTGCCCTATATGCTCCATGGCCTCGAGGGCGCCACGGGGAATGCCACAGTAACGGTGTCCGCGCCCGGTTTCACCAGCGGTACGCACACTGTCGTCACGGCGCCGATCGGGGTGGAAATCCAGAGCCTGCCGGCCAACCTGACCACCCTTTCGCCCAGCGCCACGAGTTGGTATGTCCAGGTGGGTCTCCCCTGTAGCGGGAACACGACCCTGTGCTCGACGCAAAACCGCCGGGCGGGCGCGCCGGCGCTCGTCTTCTCGCTGACCGTCACCGGCAACACCGTGACGGGCGCTCCGGTGGCGCGGCTCCATTCGGACGAGCCGGCCGCCAGCGGATCGACGGTCACGAAGCCGATCCAGGCCGGGTCCTATTACACGCAGGCCGTGCCGCCGGGCTCGGCGTACGGTCTGGTGTTCGAACCGCTGGGCAGCGGCACGGCCACCGTCACCGTCACCGGTCCCGCCGGGGTGCAGAGGATGAGCACTTCGGGAACGCGCCAGGTCTCGATCACCGGCCCCGCGGTCAACGCGCCTGGGACCAACATCGTCGGCGCGGGATTGATCGCCGCGTCGGGCACCTCGCTTGGCGCCTCCCAGCACGGCGGCGTCACCGTCACCATCCAGAGCAGCGACCCCAGCCGCGTCCTGGTGTCGCCCGACGCCGCGACGGTGGGCACGGCCTCGTTCACCCGGTCGGTCGCCAACGGCTCCACGTCGGTGCCCTACTACGTGCACGGGCTGGAAAACGTCACCGGGACGGCCACTGTTACGATTTCAGCCCCTGGCTTCACACCGGCGTCCGGCACGGTCACGGTCGCGCCGGCCGGCGTCGAGATCCAGAACCTGTCTGCGAGCACCACGAACCTGTCCGCGGACAGCACGCAGTGGTACGTGCAGGTCGGCCTCCCGTGCAGCGGCAACGCCACCCTCTGCAGCATACAGAGCCTGCGGCCCGGCGCACCGGCCATGGTGGTTACGCTGACCAACAGCAACGGAGCGGTCGCGCGGCTGCGCTCCGACGAGCCGGCGGCGAGCGGCCAGGTAGTCACGAAGCCGATCCAGCCGGGCATCTACTACAGCCAGGCGTCCGCGACAGGCACTTCCTACGGGCTCGCATTCGAACCGCTCGGCAACGGCTCGACCACCGTGACGGCGTCTGGTCCGGGCGGCGTCCTCACGATGACGAGCACAGGCAGGCGCACGGTCACGGTCGCCACGCCCGGCATCAGCACTACCGCTACGGCCACGGTTGGTGCCGGCCTGCAGACCAACACCGGTGCTTCCCTCGGAGCGCCGCAGCATGGCGGCGTCACGGTGACCATCTCGAGCAGCGCCCCCTCGGTCGTGCAGGTGGCCGCCAGCGCCACGGCCGCCGGGTCCGGATCTCTTGCCATCCCGGTCGCCAATGGCACGACGGGGTTCGGCTACTACATCCAGGGCGTGGAAGGGGCAACCGGCACCGCGGTGATCACCATCTCGGCGCCCGGCTTCACCAGCGCCACGACCACCGTCACGGTCGTGGCGCCGGCCGTGGAGATCCAGGGGCTGCCAGCCTCCACGACTGCAGCGGCAGCGGATGCGGCAGGCTGGTACGTGCAGATCGGCATCCCGGACTCGACAGGCACCTACCTGACCCACGTGCAGAACGTCAGGGCCGGCTCACCCGGCATCGTCATCACGCTGAGCAACGGCAATGCCGCGGTGGCGCAGCTGCGCAGCGACGAGCCCGCCGCGGTCGGACAGACAGTGACCAAGCCGATCGTGGCGGGGCGCTACTACACCGGGGCAGTCACCGGCAGCACTAGCTACGGGCTGGCATTCGATCCCCTGGCCGCGGGCACGACCACCGTGACGGCGACGCCGCCTCCGGGCATCGGCCAGACGTCCAGTGCGGTGCGGACGGTGGTGGTCAATCCCTGAGGCGCGGGGGGGGAGGGTTCAAGGTTCAGAGTGCAAGGTGCAAGGTTCGAGGTTCAAGGTTCAAGGTTCAAGGTGCAGGTACGGGGTTCAAGGTGCAAGGCGCGAGTCGCGACGCGTAGGTGACAGGCGCGAACGGGGAACTAGTTGCCGAGGCGCCGGCGGGCGTCGGCCGCGAGCGGGGCGCGCGGCGTCTCGGGGCGCAGCGTGAGAAACGTGCGGTAGTGCTGCCCGGCGGAGGCTGCGACTCCGAGCCCCTCCTGCGCGCGCCCGCGCCAGTACCTCGAGCGCCGCCAGGTAGCGGAACGTCGGCACGTCGTCGAAGAACAGCGCCATCGCCTCGCCGCGCCGCTTGAGGCAGGTCTCCAGCTCTCCCTGCGCTTCGGGGTACAGGCCGGCCTCGATGTAGGTGACGCCCAGATAGAAACGCGCCAGCCACACATCGGCGAGGCTGGTCGCCCGCGTGAAGTGATCGCGCGCGTCGGCGTAGCGCTTCGCCGCCCTGGCAATCTCCCCTTCGACGAGCGCCGCATAGGCGCGCGGACGCGGCTGCAGCTGCTGCGCGAGGGTCTCGGCAATCCCGCGGGCCTCGTTGGTCCGCCCGGCCTGGAGCAGGAGCAGCGCCGCCGGCACCAGCAGCGCCTCCTCGCGGCCGTCGCCGGCGAGAAACAGCGCCTGACGCACGGCGTCTGCCGCTCGCGGCGCCTGGCCGGCCAGCATCTCCGCATCCGCACGCACCATCAGCTTGGATGCCTGGGCCCCGCGGTTGCCCGCCGCCTCGTCCGCCCGCAGGCCCGCCGCGAGGGTTGTCCCGGCCGCGTCAATCCGGCCCTGGTAGACGTCGAGATCGGCCAGCCCGTGCGCGCCGAGCGAGGCGCCGGCCGCCCCGCCCTTCTCGCGCATCTGCTCGTAGGCGCGGCGCATGGCCTCGAGATCGCCGACGGCAAAGGCGGCCGCCGCCAGCGGCAGGTAGGCCTTGTACTGCTGCGGGTTCTGCTCCACCACCTTGGCCGCCTCGGCCCGCCCGGTCTCGAAATCGGAGGCATACATGGCGAACAGGGCGTAATTGCTGCGGGCGCGGGTGTTCTGCGGATAGATCTCCGCCGCCTTGCGCCCCTCTTCCATCGCCTTGGCGAACTGGAACGTCTGGAAGTAGGCGATCGCGAGGTTGTTGTGCCCGGCGCGGTCGGCGGGGTACTTCTCGACCAGCTTCTCGAACTGGTCGATGGCCTGCTTGTAACTGGCGGCCGGACCGAGAAAATACGCGCCGCGGGTGCGCAGCGCCTCGCGCTCGGTCATGCGGTCCATCTGCGACAGCGCCTGCTTCCACAACGCCAGCGAGTCATCACGCCGGCCAACATTGAACAGCGCGGTGGCCCAGCCCGAATACGCCCGGCCGAAGTTCTTGTCGTGCGCGAGCGCCGCTTCGTAGTATTTGATCGCTTCCTCTTCGCGCCCGGTGGACGACAGGTCCTGCGCCTTGGAGTAGCTCTGGAGGGCCTCCAGCGAGGCCGCCGTCACCGTTTCGGCCGCGGCAAGCCGGGCGCTCTCGGGCGTGGTGTCGCCGAGCGCGCTGCGCAGCTCCGACGCGACCCGCTCGACGCCCTTGAGCACGCTGGCCTTGTCGGACGCGTTCGCTCGCGCCACCGCCAGCTCGCGGCCGTCGGAAGGATCGACCGCCTTGACCTCGAGCGTGTAGCCGCTGTCGCGCGCCGCGATCGAGCCGGTCAGCACGACCTTGATCCCTTCGCTCCGGGCGACCAGCCGCGCCATCTGCTCGTTCAGCGTCGAGCCGGGCAGAATGCGCGCCCCCACGGTCTGCGCCGTCGTGCGCGGGAACGTCGTGATGAACGACGCCCCTTCAATCGCGATGCTCAGGGCCTGCTCGAGCGAGCCCTCGAACACCGGATCGCTGGCCCGGTTCTCGAAGTTGGCGACGAGGACGGACACCGGATCGCGGGCCGCCGCCGGGGCTGCGGGGGCGCCGCCGCCGCGCGACCAGAGCCACACGCCCACCAGCAGGGCCAGCGCGAGCCCGCCCGCCGCCACCAGCGGCCACGGCCGCCGCGCCGGCACGACGGCAATCTTCTCGTGGCCGTGGCCATCGAGCCGGTCGAACTCCGCCTCGATCTCCGCGACGTTCTGGTAGCGGGCGGCCGGATCCGGCTCCAGGCAGCGCGCGACGATGCGGTCGAGCGGCTCGGGGATGGCGGGGTCGAGCGTGCGCAGGCGGGCAGGCGCCTGGGTGGCCCGCGCCATCAGCATGGCCAGCGCGCTTTCGCCGCCGCCGGCCGAGGCCGCGCGCCCCATCAGCATCTCGTAGACGATCAGCCCGAAAGCATAGACGTCGGCGCGCTGATCGACAGGCTTGCCCATCGCCTGTTCCGGCGCCATGTAGGCCAGCGTGCCGATCACCGAGCCGGCGGCCGTCGCCAGCGTCGAGGTGTCGGTGGAGCGAGCAATGCCGAAGTCGGTGATCTGCGCGTGTTCGTTCTGGTCGATGAGGATGTTGGCCGGCTTGAGGTCGCGGTGGACCACACCGCCCTCGTGGGCGGCGCGCAGCCCAGAGGCGATCTGCCGCGCGATGGCGAGCGCCCGCGGCACCGGCAGCCGGCCTTCGGCCGCCAACAGCCGGGCCAGGTCCGTGCCCTGCACGAACGGCATGGTGATGAACTTGACGCCGTCGATCTCGCCGAGGTCGTGGATTCGAATGACGTGCGCGTGGGTGACCTGGCGCGCCAGCACCAGCTCGCGCTTGAAGCGCCGCTCGAGCTCACGGTTGGTCACGGGGTCGGTGTCGGGACGGATGACCTTGAGCGCGACCGCCATCCCGAGCTCCACGTCCCAGACGTGGTAGACCGCGCCCATCCCGCCAACGCCGAGCAGACTGATGATGTGGTAACGCTGGCCGAACGTCTGCCCGGGCGTCAGGCCCGCGACCGTGCCCGCGCCCCCGCCGCCCGTCGCCCCCACCGTTGGCCCGGCGGCGCCCACAGGGGGGCCGAAGGCTCCGCGGGTTTCGCCGTCGGGATCGGAGGCCGGCCGGGTGTGGGCATCGGGACGCGACGCCGCGCCCGGCACCGACGAGTCGGCGCCAAGGCGCGTATCGCCGGTTGCGGGCAGGGGA